>CAWCHM010000016.1:0-59555 GCA_963795355.1 uncultured Acidobacteriota bacterium | reverse complement strand
CGCCTCGGTGTTCATCGGGTCGACCGACAGGAGCTCGCCGTACCAGCGGCGCGCCTCGGCGGGGTCGCCGCCGCCGGCGGCCATGTCGCCCAGCGTGCGCAGCGCGATCAGGTTCTGCCCGTCCACGCTCAGCACGTACTGGAACTCGTTGCGCGCCTCGGCGTACGCACCCCGGTCGGCCAGGCAGCGCCCCAGCAGCACGTGCGCGCTCAGGTAGCCCGGGTGCCGCTTCAGGTTCTCGCGCAGCAGCTCCTCGGCCCGGCCCACCTCGCCCGCCTCACGGTACGCGCTGGCCAGCGGCATGAAGAACCGCGCCGGGTTCTCGGCGTGGCTCGCCTTGAGGATCTCGATGCGCGCGGCCAGCTCGGGGGAGGTTTCGGGCATGGGTTGGAACGCCGCTCAAGTTGGGCGCCGGAAGAAAAGGCGTGGGCGAGGCCAAGGGAGACAGGGGGTGCAACTTGAGGCGCCCGCGAGCGCGGTGTCAACACGCGCGCGGGTGCGGGTTGCGTGCCGCTGGGGCGCTAAGTATCTTTGTCGGCTTAACTTCGCAAAACCGCCACGGTTCCCCTCACGCCGGCGCGCCCCCGGGCACGCCACTCTGGACGGAGTCTGTAACGCGCCATGATGCAGATCATTCGCAGCAAGGCCGGGAAGGTCATGACGATCGTCATCGTCGGTGGCTTCCTGGCCTGGATGGTTTACGGGATCGGGATGGAAGTATCCGGCGCCAGCGGCCCGGGTGAGCTGGGCTCCGTCAACGGCACGCCGATCACGGTGGAGGCGTTCCAGCGCCGCGTGCAGGAGCTCACCGACCAGCAGCGCGCACAGAGCGGCGGCCGCATCCCGGCCGAGGTCCAGCAGCAGATCGAGCAGGGCGCCTGGGACGACCTGGTTGACCAGGTGCTGCTGGAGCAGCAGATGGCCAGGCGCAACATCAAGGTGACGGACGACCAGATCCGCTACGCCGCGATGAACGTGCCCATGCCGCAGATGATGCAGCAGGAGATCTTCCAGACCAACGGGCAGTTCGACCTGGCCAAGTACCAGCAGTACCTGCGCAGCCCGCAGGCCAGCGACGAGCTGCTGGCGCAGGTGGAGCAGTACTACCGCAACGTGATCCCGCGCAGCCGGCTGCAGGAGCAGGTGGCGGCGGGGAGCTACATGAGCGACGCGGAGCTGTGGCGGCTGTACGGCGACCAGACCGAGACGGCCACCGTCGAATACGTCCAGCTCGACCTGAGCCGCCTGGCGCCGGGCAGCGTGCAGGTGAGCGACGCCGAGATCCGCCGCTACTACGGCGAGCACAAGGACGATTTCAAGCGCGCCCGCACGGCCCGCTTCACGGTGGCCTACCTGGCCACCGCGCCCGGCGAGGCCGACCGGCAGGCGGTGCTGCAGCACGCCCTGCGGCTGCGCCAGCAGATCGCCACCGGCGGCGGCGACTTCGCCACGCTGGCCCGCAGCGAAAGCTCCGACACGGTCAGCGCGCGCCAGGGCGGCAGCCTCGGCACGGTGCGCAAGGGGCAGATGGTGGCCGCGTTCGACAGCGCCATCTGGGTGCTGCCGGTGAACGAGGTGTCGCAGCCGGTCCTCACCCAGTTCGGCTACCACCTGCTGCAGGTGACCGAGCGCGGCGCCGACAGCGCGCAGGTGCGCCACATCCTCCTCCCCATCCAGAAGTCGCCCGCGGTGCTCGAGGCGATCGACGCCAAGGCCGACACGCTGGGCGACCTGGCCGAGCGCCAGGGGATCGAGCGCGCGGCGCGCAGCGTGGGCGCCACGCTGCGCCAGGGCGTGTCGGTGACCGACCAGCTTCCCTACATCCCGGGCGTGGGCCCGGCGATGGAGGCGCTGAACTGGGCGGCCGGCGAGGCGCGCGACCTGGAGCCCGGCGCGCACCCGGTGAGCGACGTGATGGAGACCGATGGCGGGATTGACGCGGCGCGGCTCGACAGCTACCTCCCCAAGGGCGAGATGACGCTGGCCGAGGCCACCCCGCAGATCCGCGAGCGCCTGATCCTGGACAAGAAGCGGCAGCAGGCGCGCACCGCGGGCGAGCAGATCGTGGCCCAGGTCCGCGCGGGCAAGACACTGCAGCAGGCCGCCGCCGCGCGCGGGCTGACCGTGCAGCAGGCCGGCCCCTTCACCCGCGGCGCGCAGAACCCGGCGCTGGGGCAAGCGTCGGCGGCGGTGGGCGCGGCGTTCGGCACCCCGCTGAACCAGGTGAGCGGCGTGGTGGAGACCGAGGGCGGCCTGTTCATCGTGCGCCCCACGGCCCGCACCGCGGCCGACCAGCGGCGCTTCAACGCCGAGAAGCAGCAGATCCGCGTGTCGGCCAGCATGCAGCTGCGCCAGCAGGTGGGCGCCCAGTGGCTGGCGAGCCTCCGCCGCGGCGCCAAGATCGAGGACAACCGCGACAAGATCCTGGGCCGCTCGTAAGCCGTACGATCCGGACCCGATGGCTCCGGATCTGCGACGGTCCATCGGTCCCCGGCCTCGAAGTCGGCCGAGACGACGAAGCCCCGCTCTCCCACGAGGAGGGCGGGGCTTCGCGCATCTGGCGGACTCGATCCAACGCCCCGGCGTCCGCAGTGCGCCCGTGTCCACCGGTCTCCTCTGCGGGCGCCGTCCCCGTCAACAGCGTGGATCAGGTGGAGCACTCCTCCACACTCACCTCCGCCGCCGATTCCACCGACGCCTCCAGCAGTTCACGCCCATTCGCGATGATGCCATCGAAATGGGGCCGCATCTCCGATCCACACCGCGCAACATCTTTCGGAACGACGGCAGGACCCTGCCGCCTTGGACCCCGATCGAGCTGTTGCGGCACTGCGGCACTTTCGGACGCGCGGATCTCGGCTGATGAGGACGAGGTGTCCACTTTCAAAAAAACTGATCCACAGCGCACGCTGAAACGGCTGCACCGCCACCGCGGCACGTGTGCACGTCGAAGTCACCGAACGCACGCTCGCCCCGGGAGAATCCCGCACTCAGCACTCAGCACTCAGCACTCCCGTACGACGCCCGGCACGAAAACGAGGACGCACCCGCTGCCGCGGATGCGTCCTCGCCGTCGATCCCCATGCCGTCCTATAGCCAGGTCCGCGCGGCCAGCGCCACCACCAGCACCCCGAGCACGCTCAGGAAGTCGAGGCGGATCACCAGGGGGCCCACCGTGAGGCCCACCGCCACCAAGTCGATCACCAGCGGCCCGAACGCCGCCGCCACCGAGGTGGTGAAGAAGGCTGCGCGCCGAGCTGTCGGGCATGAAGCGCACGGCCAGCTCCGACAGCAGCGCCCCCAGCAAAAGCCCGATCAGCACCACCACCAGGAGCCGCCCCATCCGCCGCCGCGTCGCGTTCATCTATTCTCCCCACCCCGTGAAGTCCGTTTGGTCGCCGCCTGTGGCCCCATCCATTGCAGCCGCGCCTGCGGCAAATGCGGTGCCGCTACTTACGCCGCTCCACCGCGTGCACGATGCTGTCGCGCAGCGCGTCGAGCGCGGGACCTTCGGGAAGGCCCTCCAGCGCGCCGTGCGCACGCTGCGCCGCCTGCAGCGCCGCTCGCGCGCGTAGTCCAGGCCGCCGTGCCGCGTGACCAGCTCTATCACCTCGTGGATCGCTTCGTCGCTGGGCTCGGGGTCGCGGAAGAACGCCTCCACGTCGGCCCGCTCGGCGCCCTCGATGCGGCCCAGCGCGTGGATCAGCGGCAGCGTCACCTTGTGCTCGCGCAGGTCCAGGCCGCTCGGCTTGCCGGTCACCGACTGCGTCCTCGGTGTAGTCGAGCAGGTCGTCGGCGATCTGGAAGGCGCGGCCGAGCCGGTCGCCGTAGCGCGCCAGCGCGTCGCGGTGCTCGGGCGCGCCGCACAGCGCGCCGAGCTCGCACGCCGCCGGACATCAGCGACGCCGTCTTCGCGCGATGAGCTGGAAGTAGTCGTCCTCGCTGAACGTCAGCGCGTCGTCGCGCACCAGCTGCCGCATCTCGCCGATCGTCATCGTCGTTCGCGGCCGCGACGATCACGGATCATCTCGAGGTCGCCGCAGGCGGACGAGCTCGGTGATCGAGCGCGAGTACAGGTAGTCGCCCATGATCATGGAGACCTGGTGGCTGAACATCGCGTTCACGGTCGGCATCCCGCGGCGGAGCACCGAGTGGTCCACCGCGTCGTCGTGGACCAGCGTGGCCAGGTGCACCAGCTCGATGATGGCGGCGAGCGTCTCGGCCACCGGGTTCGTCCGGCCGTTCAGCTGGTCGCACAACAGCACCAGCCCGGGGCGGAAGAGCTTGCCCCGGATCTTCATCAGGTAGTGGTTGACCTCGTCCACGGGGGCGAAGTCGCTCACCACGATGCGGCGGATCTCGTCAACCACGCCGTCCAGCCGGTGGCGGATGGGCGCGTGGATGTCGGCGAGCCGGATGGGTGCGGTGCGCAGCGTCATGCCGTGCGGGTTGTGCCTGCGATTACGGGGTTTGGGCGAGCCGTAAGCTAAGCCCGGCCCGGCGGGGTGTCAAAGCGGGGCGGTCGCCCGCAGCGTGTCGATGCGCCGCGACGTGTCGCGGTGAAGCGGCGAGGAGGCGGCGCTCGCGGCCCGCTCCGCGCTGGGGAACCGCGGCTTCACCCGGGAGCGGGAGGACGTCGACCGGCTCGCGGCGGCCGCATGGGGCGCGCGCAGCCGCCTGGACCGGCTCACCGGGCGCGCCGCCGAGGTGCTGGAGATGCGGCGGCCGCGTCCCGGCGCCGCGCTCCTCGCGGAGGCCGGCGTCGACGCGCACGAGGTGCTCCGCGAGGTGGAGCGCCGCCGCGCCGAGCTCGCCCGCGCGGACCTGGCGCAGCAGGCCCTCGCCGGCCGCGTGCCGCTCCCCGTGGGCGAGCCGCGGATGCAGCCCGGCGGCGCGTTCCAGGACATCCGCTCCATCGACTGCCTGCGCTGCCGCACCACCGCCGGGCGCGGTGAGGGACGGACGCAGCCGCCTCCACCGACGGGACCGAGAAGATCGACCCCGACGGCCGCCCGGAGCGCTTCGCGCCGCGCGACGGCGAGCTGTGCACGCCCTGCTGGCTGAACGGCGCCCCGATGTCCATCCCCGAGCTCAAGCTGGCGCAGCGCCAGACCCGGCTGATCAAGGCCACGCAGGTGCACCTGCGTCCCGGCCAGGCCGGGTGGGACGAGCGCGCCGCCGAGTGGCGGGACCGGGATCGGGAGCGGCGCGGCGCCACGCCCATCCTCTAGGAGCGCCTGGATGCGCCCTCTCCCTGGGTGGTCCAGATGAGCCTGGCCTGAGACCGGGAACCTTCGCATGGAGGAGCTGCTGGAGCGGGAGGCGCGCCGCGACGAGGCGCTGGAGAAGCGGCAGTGGGACCTGCCCGAGGGCGTGAAGCCGACTGGTGGGACCTCAAGTTCTCCGGGATGTCGGGCGGCGAGCCCGAGGTCCGCCCCGGCCCGTCCCCCGAGCAGCGCATCCGGTCCAGACGGAGCGCCTCGCCGAGGCTCAGCGGCGCCTCCTCGCGGCCGTCGGCGTGGAGGACCCGGCGCTGAAGCGCGTGCTGGAGACCCAGGCCGCCGTACGCCTCCACCTGGCGCAGGGGAGCGCAGTGCGCGAGGCGTGGAACGGGACGCGCGGGATCCCGCGCGCCGACCTGCGCGCCGCCGCGCGGGAGGAGGTGCGGCAGCGGTTCCTGGGACCGGAGACGGTCGCCCACCACCGCCGCCTCCGCGAGGCGCGGGGGTCTTCGTCTCGGCCTGCGGCAATACCTGCGGTCGCGCGACCAGCGTCTCACTCCGGATTTCTGCGGCTGTTTGCAAAATCGCCTGCGCACAAGCTGATCTATCTCTGCGGTGACCTTTTTGCGTTGACCCTGGCGCACATGGTCGCTTTTCGTGCCGTCCAGCGGCTGTTCCACGTTTCGGTTTCGGGCATAAATCCGTTTGAGTATCACCGCTTTTACATTCCTTTTTTCGCGGTCGTTCTCTATTTCTTCGACGGTTACAAAAGCCCGGAGTTGCGCCGTCCCGAACAGGAACTGGAACGAAGCTGGAAAGCCGTTGTCATCAGTTTCCTTGGGCTTGTTCTCTTCAATTTCGTTGTGTTTCGATCAGAAGTGTTTTCGCGCTATCTGCTCGTTTGCTGGTTCTTCACTTCCTATATTTTTCTCGTCGGCGTCCGCTTTGCCTTCCGCGCAATCCAGGAAAGATTTTGGCGTGCCGGGCTGATGCGGCGTCGCGCGGTGCTCGTTGGGTCTGCCGCGGGTCTCAAGGAATATCAGCAGCTTCTATCGATCCAGCGTCACCGTGGATACGATGTTGCGGGCGCCATTCTAGTGCCCGAGTCCGGACCCGGCTCCGACGAGCCCGAGTTCGAAAGCTCTCTGAATATTCCGATTCTTGGCACGTTGGAGCGTTGGCAGGATTGTCTTGTCATCCACTTCGTCTGACCTGCTCATCGTTGCCTATCCCGCCGTTGCGGGTGCCGGTGAGTGGGTTGCCAACCTGCTGTGGCGCTGCCGCCAGCGCAATGTCGACGTTCAGCTCTATTCTGGGGTGCTCGCCACCGCCAACCTGAGCTACGAGATTGACGAATACGCCGGTTCGCTTCGCTTCTACGCACAGCCCCGCTGGTCGCTTACATTGCAGCGCGCGCTCAAGCGTGTCGCTGATCTGCTTCTGGGAGCCATCGGTAGCGCCTTTACGGTTCTAGTCACTCCCATTATTGGCCTGCTGATTAAGCTCGAAGACCGCGGCCCGATTTTCTATCGCAGCTCTTACGTCCGTCCCGACGGCCAGGACGGCTACTATCTGAAATTCCGTACTATGCGCATTGATGCCGATCAGGTCCTCAGCCGCGATCCCGAAATGCTCAAGGCGTTCCTGGTCCAGCACAAACTCACCAAAGACCCTCGCGTCACCCGCGTCGGTCGCTTCCTGCGCAAGTACAGTCTCGACGAGTTTCCATCGTTCTTCAGCATCTTGCGCGGCGACATCAGCCTGGTCGGACCCCGAACCATCACCCAGGCGCAGCGCCCGAATTATGGCGGGCTGCTTCCCAAATTGCTTTCAGTGAAACCCGGCCTAACTGGATTCTGGCAGGTGATGGGACGTCAGACGACCACGTACGACGAAAAAGTCCGCCTCGACATGTTTTACATCGACCACTGGTCGATCTGGCTCGACATCCTTATCATCTTCAAGACATTCTGGGTCGTCATTCGCGCCGAAGGCGCCTACTGACGCCCGGATTTCTGCACAACCTGGCAGCACGCAGCACTCGTTTCGAGCGAGCGCGGCGCTTTCTCACGCACTGCGCCGCGCAATCGCACCAGTAGTAGCTATTTGTCATCCACTCCGACTAGGGAGCGTATCTCGCTGACTATGCCAAAACGCATCGTCGTAACCGGTGTCGCCGGATTCGTCGGCAGCAATCTCGCCAAAGATCTCCTCAACAAAGGCTACTCAGTCGTTGGCATCGACAACCTTTCCGCTGGCACGCTCGATAACGTCGACGAGCGCGTCGAATTCCATCGTGCCGACATTCGCGAGCCTGAAATCTTCCCGCTCTTCGAAGGCGCACACGGAGTCTTCCATCTCGCCGCGAAAACCTCTCTGGTCGACTGCCTCAAAAAGCCGCTCGAAGCCGTCAGTCACAACGTTGCCGGTACGCTCAATGTCCTCGAAGCCGTCCGCGCCGCCAAGGTCAACAAGATCATCTACGCCGACACATCGGCCGAGTACGAAGGCATCCACACCTTCCCCACCAGGGAAGACAATGTCAAACCTATTGGTGTTTACGCTGCAAGCAAACACGGCGGCGCTACTTTTTGCGAAAGTTATCGCGAACTCTATGGTATCAACGTCGTCATGGTACGTTATTTCAACGTATACGGACCCGCGCAGGATTGGCGCAGAGTGATTCCGCCGGTGATGAGTTCTTTCATCCTTCGCATGCTCCGTGGTGAGACGCCTTTGATCTACGGCACCGGCGAAAAGCGTCGCGACTTCATCTACATCGACGATGTCAACGACCTCCATCTCACCGTGCTAGAAAAGGACGAAGCTAACGGCCGCATCTTCAACGTCGGCTCCGGCACCAACCATTCCGTCAACGAAATTTATGCCCTCGTCGAGGGCATCATGCAGACCGGCCTCAAGCCCGTCTCCAAACCCGACCTCCCCGGCGAAGCCGAAATAACCCTCGCCGACATCACCGCGGCGAAATCCCTTGGGTGGTCTCCCCGCATCAATATTCAGGAGGGCTTGCGCCGCACCATCGACTATTTGCGTACCAAGGCAATGAACGCTACGCTTGGGGTTGCCGGTGCCCAGTGAGCGTTCGACACGCGTCGCGCTGGCGCCGCCGCGTTCTGCATCGTTGCGGAAGCGCAATCGAAACAATATGCATCAATTGGGGTTAGTATCCTTAGGGTTCATCAGTAGGGCTGTCGGCGAAGTTGGTCAGCGAAACGGGTCAGCTAATTTCCATGCGGAGCGACAATGATCATCACTAGAACGCCCTTTCGGGTTACGTTGGGCGGCGGCGGGACCGACCTTCCCTCCTTCTACAAGGAGAACGGCGGTTTCATTCTCGCTGTTGGAATCGACAAGTACATGTATCTCAACGTCAACACTCCCATCGTTGACGACAAGATCCGTGTCCGTTACACCAGCTCCGAAATGATTGATCATGTCGACGAAGTGAAGCACACTCTCGCCCGTGAAGCCCTCAAGTATTTCGGTGTAACCAACGGCATTGAAATCGTTTCCATCGCCGACGTTCCCGCCGGCACCGGCCTAGGCTCTTCCAGTTCGTATCTCGTCGGCTTGCTCAACGCTCTCCACACCCTCCTTCAGGAACCCGCCACACCGACGAAACTCGCAGAGGAAGCCTGTCATATCGAGCTCGAACTCCTGAAAAAGCCGATCGGCAAGCAGGATCAATACATGGCGGCCTTCGGCGGCCTCACCACCATGGACATCAAGCCCAACGGCAAAGTCGATGTCACCCGCCTTGATCTCGACGTCGATCTCGTCGAAGGTCTCGAGCACAATATTTTGATGTTCTATACCAACGAAATGCGCGATGCGACCGCTATCCTCAAACAGCAGGACGACTCCACCCGCGACAAAAATCGCACCGTTGTAAGCAGCCTCCGCGAAATTAAGGATATCGGCCTCGAAATCAGCAGCGCCATCACGCGTGGCAATCTCCGTCGTTTCGGAGAGCTTCTCGACGTCCACTGGCAGGTCAAGAAGCGCCTCGCTGACGGCATCTCCAATCCTCACATCGACGCTTGGTACGATCTCGCCAAAGCCAATGGCGCGATCGGCGGCAAAATTTCCGGTGCGGGCGGCGGCGGCTTCCTCATGCTCTATTGCGAAGAAAGCAAATCGCGCCTTCGCGCGGCGATGCGCAACGCCGGTCTCCGCGAACTCAAATTCCGTTTCGACTTCGAAGGCAGCAAAGTCGTCTTCGACGTGGTTTCGCGCGACGGTCGCTTGGCGCACAATCACCGCCACAACAATCACGACGAGCGCTTCGTCTTCGCCCAAAAAACAGCCGTCTAGTCGCACGCGTTCTTACTGTAGGAGTGCGGCGCGCTGCGCCCCAGCTCGGCAGTATCTACGGTCTTTGCAGTCTTCTTCTTTCTTTCTCGATCCATTCCCATGAAAGCCGTCCTACTCGACCGCGATGGAGTGATCAACGCTCTTGTCTATCATCACGACGCCGGCATCATCGACGCTCCGTTCACACGCGCCCAATTCCAGCTTCTTCCGCGTGTCCCTGAAGCGATTCGCCTCTTCAACGATCTCGGTCTCCGCGTCGCGATCGTCTCCAATCAGCCCGGTATCGCGAAAGGACACCTGAAGCGCGAAACGCTGAAGTCCTTCGAGCGCGTGATTCTCTCCGCCGTACGCAAAGCCGGCGCTCACATCGACCACATCTACTACTGCTTGCATCACCCCGAAGCAAAGATCAGCAAGCTGCGGCAAAAATGCGATTGTCGCAAGCCCGGCATCGCCATGCTCCAGCAGGCCGCGTCCGACATGGACATCGCGCTTAAGGATTGCTACATGATTGGCGACGGCATTCCCGATCTCGAAGCCGCCACGCGCGCCGGTTGCCGCCCCGTTTTCATCGGCCGCTGGAAGTGCGAAATATGCCAGTTCACCGAAGCGCCGGACATTCGCCCGGCGATCGTCGCTAAAAGCTTGTGGGACGCCGCGCAAACCATCCGCGACGAAATCTCGAAGAACGTTTTCAGCCGTGACGCAGCGCCGTGCGCTCTTGCCGAAGCCTGAAACCCCATGAGTTTGGTGACACCGGCGTCTTGCCCGTTCACGGAAATTATTCTCAATTCAGAGAGGACAAGTTTAGAAAATGTCTTTCACCGCCGACTATTTCAAGGAAGCCGTCGACATCCTCGGTAAGCTCGACCAGTCTTCCGTCGAACAAACCGCCGAGCTGCTCGCAGACTTGCGCGAACGCTCCGGCCGCCTTTTTCTTCTCGGTGTCGGCGGCGGCGCCGGTCACGCCTCCCATGCCGTTTGCGACTTCCGCAAGATCGCTCAGATCGAAGCCTACGCGCCATCCGACAACATTTCCGAACTCACCGCCCGCGTCAACGACGAAGGCTGGGACACCTGCTACGCCAACTGGCTCCGCGGCTCGCACCTCAACGAAGCCGACATGATCTTCGTCTTCTCCGTCGGCGGCGGCGACGCCACAAAAAACATTAGCGCCAATCTCGTCCGCGCACTCGAGTATGCTCAGGAAGCCGGAGCCACCATCTGTGGGGTAGTCGGCCGCGACGGCGGCTACACCGCGAAAGTCGCCGACGCCTGCGTCATTGTCCCCACCGTAAATCCATCCAACATCACGCCGCACACCGAATCGTTCCAAGCCCTGATCTGGCATCTCCTCGTCTCCCACCCAAAAGTGAAAGCCGCCGAAACAAAATGGGAATCCGTTCAGCCACCAGCAGGAGCGAACAAATAGACTCGAATAAAAACATTCGATCGACCGCGCCGATACCTTCACCCAATGCCTCAACTGAAGAAAATCACGAAAGCCGTAATTCCCGCCGCAGGCTACGGCACGCGCATGCTCCCCGCCACCAAAGCACTACCCAAAGAGATGCTCCCCGTCGCCGGCAAGCCCTTGATCCAGTACGCCATCGAAGAAGCCGCCTCCAGCGGTATCGACACGGTCATTCTCGTCGTGCGAAATCACAGAAGTCTCATCGAATCTCACTTCGCCGCCGATCCCGCGCTCGAGGCTTTTCTCAGGGACCGTCGGCAATACGGTGCTGCCGATGAGGTGGCGCGCCTTTCCACGCTCGTGCATCTCGAATTTGTGGAGCAACAACAACCGCGCGGCTTGGGCGATGCCATCCGCTGCGCGAAGCCGCTGCTCAACGGTGAGCCGTTTGTCGTCCTGTTGCCCGACGTGATCATGGTCAACGACGACCCGGTTGCGGCCCAACTCATCCGCGCTCACGAACTTCAGGGCGGAAGCTTCATCGCAGTCCGCAGAGTCGACATGAATGATGTCGAGCGCCATGGCATCGTCAAAACCGATCAATCCAGATCGCCAAGCGACACTCCGTTCAAGATCAGCCAACTCGTCGAAAAACCTTCTCCCGCCAACGCGCCTTCCCGCATTGGCATTTTCGGACGTTACCTCCTCGAGCCCGCCATTTGGGACGCAATCGAAAAAACGTCTGAAGACGCCCGCGGAGAAATTCAGTTAACCGACGCCCTAAATCTCCTTTGCCAATCCGGTCCGTTGTTCGGTTTGCCTTTTTCCGGTGATCACTACGACGCCGGCGATCGTCTCGGAAATCTCAAAGCAAACGTCGAGCTCACGCTCCGCGACTCCGATCTGCGCCAATCCTGCCTCGAGTACTTTGCTACCTATTTCAGTTCCGTATCCTGAACAACGCATGCCACGGCCGACAAGCACACCCCCAATCAAGCATCGCTCAATCCCCGCAAATCTCTTCCGTATGCCTCTCTCGATTCTCGCTTCGGCGACAGCTCCTCTCCGCTCATCGGTGCAGTCTCTTTCATCACGCGCCGCAGCGAGCGGTCTGCATTCCCAAGTCCAGCCACAAACTCGACGCAACCCCCGCAAGCCTTGCGAGCTTCAGCTGCATGCAGTGGATTGCCGGCTGACACCGTCTGCTAGCGCGTACTTCGCTCAATCCAGTTCTCAGCTATCGAATCGTTTGGCATCAGAGAAGTTTTGCCCCGGGGATCTCAATCGGAGGGACCGTTGAAGGCGTTCGTTCTCCTCGGAGTGGTTGCAGCTTCATGTTTTTCCGTCCGCGGATCCGCACAAGGGATTAACGCCTCGGCTATCGGTCAAGAGCCGCCAACTCGTCTATCTCGCACCCAACAAACGGTGCCCGCTTGTAGCGCGCACCACACTTGCATAAACAACCCTGTAAATCAGGTATTCGCCACGGGTATGCAGTGCGATGGGATAACGGACGACTCTTCATCGCTTCAATTCTCTTTAAATTCCGCTGTGGCAAGTGTCGGAAACGTGGCCGTGATCATGCCCCCGGGCACATGCATTATCGATCCCGCGGCAAAAGTGACCATTGGTTCAGGGCTTTGGCTGCGAGGGGCTGGGCGCAATGGCACAACTCTCAAACGCAAGGATTCTTCCGCTGGCGGCTCGATTCTGACTCTGGGTGCTGACGGCATCACCCTCAGCGACTTTGGTATCGATGGCAACAAGGGAGGTCCGGGAATCACTGCATCCGCGGACAGTATCGCCGCTTCGGCTCCTTTGAGCCTGGTTACGATTCAGCGTATGAATTTCGCCAATGCCACCGGCAGTGACATCATAAGTCCGACGATCGGGGCTGGCCTCTACGTGACGAATTGGCTGATCACCGAAAATGAGTTTCGAAATCAGGGGCTGCCCTCCTGCAGTAAGGCAAACACCTGTGCGAACTTGCTGATTCGCCAGCCGCTCGGTCTCCATATCACCCGCAACCGTTCAGACAATAGCCAACATTTTGCGATCTTTACTTCGGTCCTGGGCGGTGGCTTGGTTGAGGTCGGAAACAACACGATTACGAGTCTGAACGGTTTCGCTGTCGCCCTCGGCCAGGGTGTCCCAGGTTCGGCGGGTGCCGACATACATCACAATTTCATCAGCAACATCACCACTGATCCCGACAACCTGATTGACCTTTCGAATTGGACGGACTTCACCGTGACCCACAACACTATCTACCACAACGGTCAATTTACAGTTGGGAGCGCCACCACGAGTTGCATTTCCAGCATCGATGCGCCCCATGGTGTCATCGATGCGAACGCATGCTATGGGATCCCGACGAACGTAGTCTCTGTGATCGGTATCGTGGCTGGCCAGAGCGACACGACAATCTCGAACAATTTTGTCCAAGGTTGCAGCGGCCCCGGTATCGCATTTTCCGTTAACTCTCAAGGCCCGCGTCGCGGCGTTAAGATCTCGGGGAATACCACGAAAAATAACAGCACACAGCGTTCGAGTATCCACGCCGGGATTGAGCTCTATATCTCTCCAGGTGTTGTCAGCTCTGCGACGATTTCCGACGTTCTGATTAGGAACAATCACTCCTACGACGACCAGCCAACTCCAACACAATCCTATGGAATCGGCATCGGGCTCGGCGTGACGGGGCCGATCATGAGTTTTTCCAACATAATCGTGGAAGGTAACGATGTGGCCGGCAACATTAAGAGCGGTCTCCTAAATAACGCGACAATCCCGAACTTCTCGGTTCGCAATAACTCCGCCTTCAACCCTGTCGGCGCAATCCAAACTCCCCCATTTCCGGCGCCAACAGCGGGAGCGTTTACAAATGACACGGGGTACGACGTGATGGTTTACATCACAGCGGGCACGACGCCCATATCCATCGCGATCAATGGCGTCACGCTGAAGGGTGTTACGATTGTCGCAGGACGCGCTGGATCGCCAATCCGCCTCGCCGCGAACCAGAACATCACCCTCTCCTACACCGCTGGAGGTGCTCCGTCCTGGCAATGGGTCGGCGACTAACCCGGGAGCCGAACCCCGTCCATACGACACTACTTGGCTGTTCGACTGCTCCACGGATATGTTCCCGTCTGCGTTCCTCTGTGTCCCCGAGCCTTTGCGTTGAACTGCTTCCTTCTTGCCCTAGCTCCCCTCGATCTATCGGTCAGACCTCGCCCGTGACCCCACATTCGTAAAATTACCTTTTCCATCTTGACAAAACCCTCTAAGATGTGAGATTCTTAAATGAGACATAGAAACGCCCAAGCGCCGAAAGGCGCTTTTTTTATTTCCCCTTAACCCAATTCTGCTGTGCCTGTAAGCATCTTTAAATCAGCGACTTGCGCACTCTCTAAAAAGAGTGAATTGCAAGTACAACATTATCAATAGTTTGTGGACACTCAAGAAAATCAGGGGGGGTTGTAGGGGGGTAGTTCGAACAAAAGGTGAAAACCCAGTGCTGCTCGCCTCGAACAACACGCAGACAGCACGTCGACGCCAAATCTCGGTCCTACGCGATCGCCAGCACTTTCAACAAGACTCCCGCGAGCATTCCGCCCAGGATCGGTCCCAATATGGGAATCGGCGCGTAACCCCAGTCTGACCCGGCCTTACCCGCCACAGGCAGCACCGCATGTGCTACCCGCGGCCCAAAGTCGCGCGCCGGGTTGATCGCGTACCCAGTCGTCCCCCCAAGCGAAAGACCGATACCCCACACGAGCGATCCAACTAGGTACGGGCCCAGCGCCCCCGGCCCCGTTGCTGCCACGCTCTTCGAGAAAATCGCGCCCACCACAAACACCAGCACAAACGTCCCGATGATTTCGCTCACCAGATTCGGGACAAAAGTCCGGATCGCCGGCGCCGTGCAAAAACAAGCCAGTTTCGCCGCCGGATCTTCGGTCTCGCGCCAGTGCGGCAAGAAGTGAATCCAAACCAGTGTCGCCCCCAGGATCGCGCCGAGAACCTGAGCAATGAGATACGGCAACACCTTCTCGTAATTTCCGGTCCGCACCGCGAACCCGATCGTCACCGCCGGATTCAAATGCGCGTCGCTGCTCCCACACGCGATCGAAGTAAAAACGCCCGCCATCACCGCCAACGCCCATCCCGCGGTGATCACGATCCAACCGCTCGCTTCGGCTTTCGATTTCTTCAACACGACGCCTGCAACCACGCCGTTGCCGAGCAGGATCAATACGGCCGTGCCCAGGAATTCACCAAGGAATGGCGAAGTCATCAAAGTTCCTCTCGAAGTCCAAAGAAAATCGTGCCCGCAAATCTGCAAGTCGTTGCGCTGAATCGCGGCACACCGCGATGCTCACTCTAAATTTGTACGCAGCACAGCTGCCACCATGTCCGCACGATTTGTCCTCACGATTTGTCCACACGAATCCCGCATTTGCCGCAAGCTACCCGTCGATCCAATCGAACGAGCGCGTCACCGCTTTCTTCCACTGCCGATACAAGTTCTCGCGATCCGCTTCTTCCAGGTACGGTTTCCAAGTGCGATCGACGGCCCACTTCGATCTCAACTCATCGAGATCGGAGAAAAATCCAACCGCAAGCCCGGCCGCATAAGCCGCTCCCAGCGCGGTCGTCTCCTGCACCGCAGGCCGGACAACTTCGCGATTCAAAATGTCCGCCTGAAACTGCATCAGCAAATCGTTCTTCACCATGCCGCCGTCGACGCGCAGCGACTCCAGCGAGATCCCCGAATCCTTCTCCATCGCCTCGACAACTTCGCGGCTCTGAAACGCAGTAGCCTCCAGCACCGCGCGCGCCAAATGGGCTTTGTTCGCATACCGCGTCAAACCGGCAATCACACCGCGCGCACTTTCTTTCCAGTACGGCGCGTACAATCCCGAAAACGCCGGAACAAAATAAACGCCGCCGTTGTCCTCGACGCTCCGCGCCAGTGTTTCCACATCAGCGCTGTTCTCAATGATTCCGAGATTGTCTCGCAGCCACTGCACCAGCGCGCCGGTGATCGCGATGCTGCCTTCCAGCGCGTAGCGCGCAGGTTCTTTGCCCAGCTTGTACGCCACCGTCGTCAGCAAACCAAATTTCGATGGCACAATCCGCTCGCCCGTATTCATCAGCAAGAAGCAGCCAGTGCCGTAGGTGTTCTTCACTTCGCCCGGGCGAAAGCACGTTTGCCCAACCAACGCGGCTTGCTGATCGCCCAGAATTCCCGCGATCGGCACGCCGGCAATTGCAGACAGCGTTCCAGTACCATAAACCTCGCTGCTCGAATGCACAGTCGGCAAAATCGCCCGCGGAATCTCGAACGCCGACAGCAACTTTTCATCCCAATCCAGTGTTTGTAAGTTTAGGAGTTGCGTACGGCTCGCATTGGTGACGTCGGTGATGTGCTTGCCGCCGTCGGGGCCGCCCGTCAGATTCCAAACGAGGAATGTATCGATGTTTCCGAATAACAGGTCGCCGTTTTCCGCCGCTTCTTTTGCGCCCGCGACGTTGCGCAAAATCCATCGCAATTTCAGCCCGCTGAAATAGGTACTGAGCGGCAAGCCCGTCTGCTCGCGAAATCGGTTTTGACCGCCGTCTTTCGCGAAGTGCGCGACGTCGTCCGCAACGCGTGTGTCTTGCCAGACCAGCGCGTTGGCAATCGGGCGTCCGGTCTTGCGATCCCACACCACTGTCGTTTCGCGTTGGTTGGTGATTCCGATCGCCGCAAGATCTTCCGCGAGAAGTCCGCGTTTTTCGAGCGCTTCGCCGATTACTTCGTGCGTACGCCGCAGGATTTCGAGCGGATCGTGTTCCACCCAGCCGGGCCGCGGGAATATTTGTTCATGCTCTTTTTGCGCGACCGAGACAATTCGTGCCGAACGATCGAACACCATAAAACGCGTGCTCGTCGTTCCTTGGTCGATTGCGCCGACGTAATCTTTCACTACCCGCTCTCCGGCTTCTTGAATAGAATTCTGGCACCAGGTCGATCCCGGAAGCATCGAGGGAATGCCGTGCATGCTCCCGTGCCACACGGGAATGTACGCGATTTCGACTTTAGATGCATCTAATTAGCGAGGATGAACGAAAGGATACTTTTATGAAGAGCACATCTCAATTGTCGCGGACGCTCTTAAAGATTGTGGCGCCCGCCCTGGCAGTTGCAATGTTTTTATTCAGCGGTTCCGCCGTTCGCGCCGATTCAGTCACGACTACGGTGACTGCGGTCGGCAAGAAAGGCGCGCCGCCTGAAATCAAGAAAGACGACGTGAAGTTGTATTCGGGCAAGGAACAAATGCAAATCGCAAACTGGCGCCGCGGAGACACTTTGTTCATCGCGGTTTTGATCGACGACTCGCTCGATCCGCGCGTCGCCAGCAATTTTAACGACCTGAAGGCGTTCTTCATGGCGCAACCGCAGTCGACGTACATCGCGGTCGCGTACAGCCGCAACGGCACCGCGGCTGTCGTGCAGGACTTCACCAACGACCACGCGCTCGCAGGCAAAGCGTTGCGTCTCCCGCTCGGCGCCGGCGGCGCATTCACTAGCCCGTACCTTTCGGTACAGGACTGGATGAAGCGTTGGCCCGACAACGGCGGAGATCGCCGCTCGATCATCATGGTTTCTTCGGGCATCGATTATTTCCGAGGTAGCTTTGATCCGGTCGACCCCGACCTCGACTCGACGATTTCGCGCGCGCAAAAACAAAACATCAACATCTGGACAGTGTATTTCCCCGACCAGGGTCACATCGGCCGCCGTCCGTTCCGCGCATTCAACGCGCAGTCGAACCTGAGCCGGCTCTCGGAAGAAACTGGAGCGGAGTCGTTTTATCTCAGCACCGGATTCCCAGTTTCGCTCAAGCCGTATTTTGACGAGATCGCGGATCACCTCAAGAATCAATACTTGCTCACGTTTGAAGGAAACGGCGGCAAAAAAGGGAAGTTTGAACGCATCCGACTGAACACCGAAATCCCGAAGCTCGAATTCATGGTGCCTTCGGAAGTGTTCCTGCCAGCGGAATAATTTCCTGTACGGACAAATAAAATTGGGGCGCGGCAATCGCTGCGCCCCTTTATTTTTGTTCCACTTAATTCTACCGCGCGTTCAGTCGTCCGCGCCGGTCAACGATACCGCGCGCGTCGACTCTCGAATCACCAGTTCCGGGCTCATCTTCTGATTCGCAATCGTCCACTCGCGTTTTTCCAGCGACGCGTTGATTCCTTCCATAATGATGTTGACCGCGAGCCCGCCCATCGCTTCCATCGGCTGGCGCACCGTCGTCAGCGAAGGTGCCGAGAAAAATGACGGCGCCACGTCGTCGAATCCCGTCACCGAGCACTGCTCCGGCACTTTTACGCCCGCCTTGGTCAACGCCCGAATCGCTCCCAGTGCCGAAAGATCGTCGAACGCCATCAGGGCCGTGAATTTCTTCTTCCGCTGCAACAGTTCTTCCGCAAGTCGAAACCCCGCTTCAAAGCTCGATGTCGGGTCCAGCGATTCCGGCAACTGCTGCACGAGTACAGGATCGATTTCCAATCCAGCGCTTTGCGCGAATTTCTGGATGCCGCGCCATCGCGGCGCGCTGTCGATCAACATTTTCGGCCCGCGAATAAACGCGATTTTGCGATGCCCAAGCTGGTAGAGATGTTCCAGGGCCAGCCTCGCCCCGATTTCGTTATCAACCATCACCGAACTGATCACGTTTCCCGGCAACTCCCACCCGATCGTCGCTGCGGGAATGTTGCGTTTCGCGAGATCGCCAAGCAACTGAATATCGACGAACAGCCAGTTCGCGACAACAATGAGCGCCTCGACGTGCCGCTCCAGCAGCATCTCGAGATAACGCTCGAATCGATTTCGCTGGTTGTGCGCGTCCGCAAAAATCGGAACGTATGACTGCTGGTAGAGAGAATTTTCGATTCCGCGCATCACCATCGTACAAAACGGATCGGTGATGTCGAAAAACATCACGCCAACGCTGTGTGTTCGCTTGCTGCGCAGGAACCGCGCCATGGCGTTGGGGCGATACCCGAGCTTCCGCGCCACTTCTTCAATGCGCTTTTTTGTTGCGGGAGCGATGTAACGCGCGAGCGGCGCGTTATTGAGCACGATCGAAACTGTCGCGGGCGAGAAGCCGCTTTGCGTCGCGACGTCGCGCATAGTCACCGCCGAGTTTTTCCCGCTAGGACGCTTCACGTTCTGACGTTCCTCTGCGGGATCCATCATCCGGCCAGATTCACCCAATTTGCAATGCCTCCAGCGTTCAGCGCGCGGGGCCTATTCGGCAGGCACTTCAAACGACAACGGCTTGCGAAACCAGTTGGTCTTCCAAATGCCAAACGCAATGCCGACGATCATCCAGATGCTGCCGACGACCATCGCCTTGCGACTCAGGCTGACCCACAACGCAAGGCAGATGACGAATCCAACGACGGGCGGAATCAGATTCCAAACTTTTTTCTCCGGCGCCCGAACAAAATAGCGGAGAAATGCCGCTGCGTTTACACCCATGAATGCGATCAGCGCGCCGAAGTTCAACATTTCGGCGCCCAATCCATAGCTCAGGAAAAACGCCCCGATCAAAACGATGACGCCGATGAAAATTACGTTGTTGCGTGGCACGCGATTCTTTTCGTCGACCACGCCGAAAAACGACTTGGGCAGGGCGTTGCTGCGGCCCATGCCAAAGAGCAGTCGCGCTGCGCCAAGCTGCGCGCCCATGCCCGAGCCGAAGTTCGCCAGCAGCAGCGTCCATCCGACGATCGGAAACAGCGGCGCCCACGCGCGGCCGACCGTATATACATACGCCGTATCGACATCAGGAAATTTTTCCGATGCAGGCCAGATCAACTGCGCAACGTAGACTTCGATTGCCGACAAGACGCCAATAACGATGCAGGTCAACACCGTCGCCAGCAAGATATTGCGCCGCGGATTTTCCGCCTCTTCCGAGAGCGTCGAAATTCCGTCGAATCCTATGTACGTCAGCACGGCAATCGATGTGCAACCAAAGAGCGCACTGTAACTGAACGTCGACCGATCGTAGAACGGTCGCAGAAAATATGCGGGGTCGTCGTGCGGATGGCCGAAAATGTAGCGCGCCGCCGCGACGATCACGACGGCGACGACCGCTCCCATAGCAATCGCCATCACGGTGTTGACGCGCGCCGACGTTTTGACACCGCGAATATTCAGCAGTGTGAAGACGCTGGCGAAGAAAATCTTCCAGCCCCACGCCGGAACTCCCGGCGCGAAGGCATGCGCCTGTTGCGCGCACCAGATCGTGCAGATCAGCGGATTGAGCATGTAGTCCATCACCATGCTCCATCCCGTGACGTAGCCGAGCCCCGGATGAATTTCCTGCGCCACGTAGGTGAATGCCGACCCGGCGCTCGGGTACGCGCGAGCCATACGCCCGTAACTGATGCCGGTGAAAAGCATTGCCACCATCGCGATCAAAATCGCGGTGACAACGTGGCCGCGTCCGCGTTCGCTGAGCACGCCGAACACCGACATCGGCGCCACCGGCTGAATCACGATCACTCCGTACAAGATCAGGTCCCAGAGCGTGAGCGTGCGGCGCAGGCCGGGTCCGCTGCTCGTGGTTGTGACGCTGGCTTCGGTGCTCAATGAGACCCTCGTATAGATTTTGTGCCGCGGCGACTTTTTTCAGTCATTCTGCGATCGCCTCGCGGCATACAGTACGGCCTAAGCCGGTTGCCTCAGGCAAATATTGAATCGTTTGAATTCGGCATCTTGCGTGATTCCCAGCCCGCAAGCAAGCTCAATTTTGCCGCCTTCCGCGCCGTTATAAACGGCATGCGATACTGAACTTTGACCGAATTGGGGCCTATGTACGCCTTTTCTCAGCTTTGCGAATCCATCGCCGCGACCACGAAGAAGCTCGAAAAGATTCGGCTCGTGGCCGACTATGTTCGGTCGTTGCACAACGATCTCGACAATGCCGCTCTCGGTGCCTTGTACCTCTGCGGCAGGGTGTTTCCCCGACGCGAAGAACGTGTTCTTTCGGTTGGCTTCTCGGTGATTCTGCGAGCGGTCGCCGCGATTTCTGGCAAAGACCCCCACGAACTCGCGCCCACGTTGCGCCATCACGGCGACATTGGCGCCGGAGCCGAGGAAATTCTCGCCGAGCACCATGCGCCGTCTACGATGCGGCTGACCGATATTGCGGATGTCTACGACGCGCTGGCGAGGCAGCGTGGTCCGGCAGGGAAGCAGGCACTGTTCGAGGTGGCGCTGCGAAAACTCTCTGCGCTCGAAGCCAAATATTTCATCAAGATTTGTACGGGGGAGCTTCGCATTGGATTGAAGGAGAGCCTGGTCGAAGAGGGAATCGCGCGTTGCTATGAGCAACCGGCGTCGATCGTGCAGCGCGCAAACATGCTGACCGGCGACATCAGCGAAACGCTACGGCTGGCCGCACAAGGGCGACTGGCTGGGTTGCAGATCGAATTGTTTCGCCCAATCTCGGTCATGCTCGCGAGTCCGGTCGACACTGCGGCGGAGCTGGTCGAGGTATTCCCCAACGGCGCGCTGGTTGAAGAAAAGTTCGACGGCATTCGCGCCCAGGTGCACAAACGCGGAGAAACCGTGGAGATGTATTCGCGGACACTCGACCGCGTGACCGAATTTCCTGAGCTCGCGGGATCGCTTCGCAAGGTGCCTGGCGATTTCATCCTCGACGGCGAAATTATCGGCTTGCGCGACGGGCGCGCGATTCCGTTCACCGAGTTGCAGCAGAGGTTGGGGCGCAAGCAGATCGATCTATTTACCTCGACGCTGGTACCGGTGAGCTTCGTCGCATTCGATCTGCTTTATCTCAATGGCGAGTCCTTACTCGATCTCGAACTCGCCGAGCGGCGACTGCGCATGACGAACCTGCTGAGTGCGCACGAGCGGCCGGAACTGCAATTCACGCGCGCCGAACTTTGCACTACGGTCGAAGAAATCGAAACGGCGTTTGTCTCGGCGCTCGCGAAAGGGAACGAAGGGCTCGTCGCGAAGAGTCCGCAGTCGCCGTATGTGCCGGGGCGGCGAGGTCAATATTGGATCAAGCTGAAGCGGCCGCTGGCGACACTCGACGTCGTTGTGACGGCAGCGGAATACGGTCACGGAAAGCGGCGCGGGCTTTTGTCGGACTATACATTCGCCGTGCGCGATACAGATTCCGGCGAAGGTCCGGGCCGGTTGGTGAATATCGGCAAAGCGTATTCAGGAGTGACTGACGCCGAAATCGCGCAGCTCACCAAGTTTTTTCTGGAGCACACGATCGAGGATCACGGCCACGTTCGCGACGTTGAACCGGTGGTCGTGATAGAGATCGCCTTCAACAACATTCAGAAATCCAACCGGCACGACTCCGGATTCGCGCTGCGGTTTCCGCGTATCGTCCGCCTGCGCGACGACAAACCTGCCGGGCAAATCGATACGTTGTCACGTGTGCGTGAAATTTTCCACAGCCAATCGCCTTCGTTGGACACGCACAAAAAATCACAAAACTAGATTGCCCGCAGGGACAGGTGCGATGTCATCGCCATCAGAGCGCGTCGGCGGCGTGTCTTCTTCGCTCGAGCGACATCGCCTGTACATGTGTACAGGTCGAGTAATCCACAGGGACGGTATCTTTTAGAGAAAAGTAGAGCAGATTCAGCCGCAACGCATGCGGTGAAAACGGAGTCTAATACTGTGAGGGGCCCGGTCCCAGCCGTGGTCAGGACAGAAATAAATATGGGCAAGGGCTCACTCGTAACCAGACAACTCAGCGCGACGCCTCTCCTGTCGCACGCATCGGGATTTGTTGTGGTGTTTTTCCTCTCGATGTGGCTGCGCGTGGTGCCGCTACAGTCGGATCCGGTTCTGCAAGGCTATTTGCAGGTCACAACCGGTTT
This sequence comes from uncultured Acidobacteriota bacterium, assembly GCA_963795355.1. Taxonomy (GTDB): domain Bacteria; phylum Acidobacteriota; class Terriglobia; order Acidiferrales; family UBA7541; genus Acidiferrum. Next base: position 36,641 of record CAWCHM010000016.1, on the reverse strand, counting down.
GCTCGCATTTGTTTTCGCCGCCGTCACCCTCGTTCGATTTCAGGGAACGCAAGACCGCATCTCGCTCATTCTTGGTTCTGGATTTTTGCTGAGCGGCACGCTGCTCACTGCGTCGAGCATTCTCTTTTTCCAATTTTTGCAGGAAGCGCCGATCCATCTGCGCTGGGCGCCGGTGTCGTGGTGGGTTGGCCGCATCGTATTGGGATTGCTCCTCGTTGTGGCGCTTCTCGTAGAACATTTCTTGCCGCGTTCGCGGCGGCCTCGGCTCGAAATCGCGGGCGCACTCTTTACTGTGGTCGTGCTGACGTACGGAATCACGGCGTTATTGCGGCATTTTCCAGCGGAGACTTCGCCGCATCCGTTGGCGTTCATTCCGAACCCGACACAGCTTTTGCCGGTAGTGTTGTTCCTCGTGGCGCTGGTGTGGTTCCGGCGGCGCTTGCAGATTGAAGATTCGGCGTTCGACCGCGCGCTGTATTCGGCGGCGTGGATGAATGTTGCGGCGCAGCTTGCGGCTTCGCAGTCGTCGCGACTGCTGGATTCGCCGTTCGTTTTGGCGCAGGCGCTGACGGTAACCAGCTACGCCGTTGCGCTCGGCGGCGCGCTGCTCGATAACGCGCGCTTGTTCGAGCAGGTGCAGCATCTGGCGGTCAGCGATCCGCTGACGGGTCTCGCGAATTATCGCCGGCTGCTGGATGTACTCGAGAGCGAGACCGAGCGCACGAATCGCAATGGGCGCCCGTTCTCGGTGCTGCTGCTCGACCTCGATGGGCTGAAGAAAATTAATGATACGTATGGGCATCTGACCGGCAGCCGCGCGCTGTGCCGGCTGGCTGACACGCTGCGTATTCATTGCCGTGCGATCGACACTGCGGCACGCTATGGCGGCGATGAGTTTGCGTTGATTCTCCCGGAGGCGCAGGAGCCCGAAGCGCAGGGGGTTGCGACGCGTATTCGCGACGTTCTCGCGCGCGACACCGAGACGCCGACGATCTCAGCCAGCATCGGTATTTCGACATACAACGGGAATGGCGAGAGGATTGAGAAGCTGCTCTCCGACGCAGATGAGCATCTCTATACCGAAAAATCGCAGCGCAAGGCAACCAGCGCGGCGGCGAATGCGGCAGCAAATGCTTCGTTGAATATTCGCCGGCGCGCGCAAAAAGCTTGAGCGAGTTGCAACGGCGTAGTTTGTCTGAGTGGTCGGCGTTTCTACTTCAATCGCGTTCTACTTCGGTTCGTAGTCCTTCAGCTGCTCGGTAATTTTCGATTTATCGCCGACGACTACGATCGTCATCGACTCCGGCTTGATGTATTTCGTGGTCATCGCCTGCACTTGCGCCGTCGTTACGGCGTTCACTTTTTGCACGTACGTCTTCAGGTAGTCGTCACTTAAGCCTTGCAGATCGACGTAGCGCAGTTGTCCGATCAGTGCCTGGCGCGACGAATTCTGAATCACGAACAGCCCGGAGATGTAGCTCTGGATCCCTTTCAACTCTTCGTCGGGCGGAGCCTGCTGCTGGAGGCGCGTGATCTCGCCAAAAATTTCCTTTAGCGATGCGCCTGTATCTTTCGTCGTAACGTCCGCGACTTCCGCCCAGTACGCGTCATGAAATCGCGTGGAAACCTGGCTGCGCGGAGAATACGTGTAGCCCTTTTGTTCGCGAATGTTCGCGGTGATGCGCGACGCGAACGAGCCGCCGAGCAACGAGTTGGTGACGCCCAGCGCGATGAAGTCGGGGTTGGTCGGCCCCGCCACCGGCAAGCCGGCGTAGAGCGTCGATTGCGGAGCGCCGGGGCGATCGGTTATGTCGAGCAAGCGTTGCGTTTTTGGCGAGGCCGGCCGATTTTCGGGCGGCGTGCCTTTTGCCCAGCCGCCAAAACTCTCGGAGATCGCTTTCTTCATCGCCGCTGCATCGAATTTTCCGGCGACATAAAGATGAGCGCGGGCTGCACCGAAATTCGCCGCGTAGAATTTGTGCGCGTCGTCGATCGTAATGCCGTTGACGCTCGCCTCGGTGGGCAGCACGTCGCCGTATGGATGATCGCCGTACATCAATTTGCGAAAGCGAGCGAGCGCGATCTGCGCGGGCTGCGTTTTCGACACCGCGATTTGGCGCAGCATGTTTGTCTTGATGCGTGCCAGTTCCGACTCGGGCAGCAGCGGATTCTCGACCACATCGGCAAGCAATTTCACGGACGCCGGGCCGCTCTCCGACAGCACGTCCATCGCGACGGTAGTTTCATCCACGCCAACGCCGACGCCGAGCGAGCTCCCCATTTGCGCGGCGGCTTGCGCGACCTGCACGGACGTCAACGCCTTCGTGCCTTCTTTCATCAACTCGCCGGTGATGTCCGCGAGCCCGAGCTTGTCGCTGCTTTCGTCAATGTTTCCGCTGCGGAGAGCGAGGCTCACCGTGACCTTCGGAATATTTCCGTACGGTACGAGCGTGACTTTCATTCCGTTCGGCAGCGAGTAGGTCTCATGCGCCGGGACGGTGAATGCTTTCGGTGCGCTGCCTGCGGGGGGCGCCTGTTTCGGCGCGGCTGACGTAGTCGGAGCAGCCTCCTGTGCGCGCAAAGTCGATGCCTGGAAGGGAAGTAGCATCGCTGCAGCCATCGCGGCCGTGACCGTGATCCGCTTGATTCTCTCATCAAACATCGAGCCCTCCGCGCCGCTGCGTTCGATCAACTGTATTGCCGCTCGATTCATCGAGTAATCCGCTTGGGAGATTTTCACGGCTTCGCTCCCGCTGCCGGCTCGGCCGCTGCCGCTTTCGGCTCCACAACGAGCACCGTCCGATTTTCCGGCCGCAAGTATTCGGCCGCCGTTTTCTGCAACAGTTCTGGCGTCACTTTTCCCAGCTCAGTGGCGAGCGTGTTCACCTTGCCCGGATTGTCGTCGAACAACGCAAAGCTGGCGAGAATATCCATGAGCCCAAATCCGCCCTGCGTGCCAAACGTGTCGTACAAATCTGAACGCGCTTTCACGAGCGCCCGATCGAGCGTCTTCTGATCGACTGGCTTCGTGCGCAACGGCTCGATCACGCCGTCCATCGCCGAAACAATGTCGTCCGGCTTGGTCGAAGGGTCATACATCACGTCGGCGATAAACAGCATCGGCCCCTGATAATTGTAAGGATTGCCCAGTAAATTGATGCCGCCCTCGACTCCGCCTGTGTAGCCGCGCTTTTGCACCAGCTCCTGATGCAGCAAGCTGTCGTCGCCTTCGATCAAAATCTGATCGAGCAAGATCATTGCGTAATATTCCGGCGTGTTCCGTTCGGGCACGTGATACGCAACCGCGAGCGCCGGGCGCTTTGTAAGTGCATCCGTCTTTGTCTCGCGCTTTTCTTTTTCCTGACGCGGTTCTTTCAAGTCGGGCTGCGGCGGCAGATTCGAAGCCTTCAACGGTCCAAAATATTTCTCGACAAACTTCTTTGCTTCCGCCGGATCGAAATCGCCGACAATCGCCAGCGCCGCGTTGTTCGGCGCGTAGTACGTCTTGAAAAAGTCCTGCACCTCGTTCAACTTCGCGGCTTCGATGTCCTTAATGTCACCATAAAAATTGTGCGCGTTGTACCAGTTCGTATTCGCAACCTGCGGCATGTCGAGCCACGGAAATCCGCCAAGCGGCCGATTCAGCACGTTCTGTTTCACTTCGCTGCCTACAACGCCTTGCTGATTCGTCAGGTTCGCGTCGGTGACTGCGAGCCCGCCCATGCGATCGGCCTCGGCCCAGACCGCCGTCTCCAGCTTGTTCGCCGGCAGTACCTCAAAATAGTTCGTGAAGTCGAATCGCGTCGAACCGTTGAGGATCCCGCCGTTGGTCTGCACCAGCTTGACGAATTCCATTTTTCCCAAATTCTGCGAGCCCTGAAACATCATGTGCTCGAACAGATGCGCGAACCCCGTGCGGTCGCGCGGCTCGATGCGAAATCCGATGTGGTAATAAACGCCGACGCAAATAATCGGCGAGGTGTGATCGGGCGACAGCACAACGCGCAGTCCGTTCGGTAGCTTGTAATACTCGATCGGGATTTTGATCTCGCTGACGCTGGCTGCCGGCGTGCCCACCGCGCCAGCATTCGCCGCGGCTTCCCGAGAGCCGGCAGCCGACTCATTTGCCCCTGCCGCGTACGAAATGCCACCGCCGCTGCACGCCAGAGCAAACGCCACCGCTCCCGCCGCAACCCCTCGTACCACTCGCATCACTTTGCCCACAGTTCTCCCTCCAAAATCTCTACATACAGACGCAAATCCCGTCGCGAAGTTTCACTCAATCGATGACGTCAAAGACCGCCAGCGCCGCATTCATGAAACCTCTAAAAAACTGCACGATGCTGCATTTTCTCTTTCATTTCGAGCGAAAACCGTGGCTCGTCCATCGCCCCATCTAGGATGCGCGCCGCGACATATCCGCCCACCGCCGGCCCGTGCTTGAATCCATGCCCCGATCCGCCGCCCACAAACCAAACGTTGTCCGCGCCCGGATGCCGATCGATCAAGAAATCTCCGCTCGAAGTGTTTTCATACTGGCAAACGCGCGTCTCAACGATCGGCGCGCCGAGGAGCGCCGGGAATCGCCGCGCCACGTACTGCCGCACCTCTTCGGCAGCCGCCTCGGACACAATCCGCGATTGCGTATCGGGATCGACGCGCGGCCCATGCCGGTCGAGCGCAATCTTGAATCCGCGCGCCTCGATGTCCGGCATCCCGTACGTTTCGTCGCCCTGAAACAAAAAAGTCGGCAGCGCCGCCGGTGAAAAGCGAGCATCTCCCGGCGGCACTCCGAAAAAGTAAATTTCTTGTCGAGTAGGAAAAATCCGCTCCCCCAGAACCTCGGGAAAAATCTTCCCCAGCCACGCCCCACAAGCGAAAACAAAAGTCTCTGCCTCGAACTCTTCGCCGCCGCGCGTGCGAACCGACGAAATCGCCTTCGCCTCGCCATCAATCGTCGGCGTCAAAACCTCACCCACGCGATATTCGACTCCACGAAAAATCGCATCTTCGACAACAGCCGCAACCGCGCGCCGCGCCATCAAAACGCCGCTGGTCGGCTCAAAAATCGCCGATGCAATTCCATCCAAATTAATCTGCGGATAGCGCTTCTCCAGCGCCGGCCGATCCAACTGCTCGAACTCAACCCCGCAACGCGTCAACGTCGCCGCCGTCTCTCGAATCCGCGCATCGCCTTTGCCCGCCAGCCACAACACGCCCGTCTCGTGAAACAGTCCGGGCCTCTTAGATCCGAAGAATTCCTTCCATTGCGCCAGCGAATTCTGCGACCAGCGCGTGTAAATCTCGTCCGCGCCATATCCCATGCGAATAATGCGTGATTCACCCGCCGAACTCGCGCGCGCATTCCCGGGCCCGTACGAATCCACGAGCAATACGCGCTTGTCGCGCCGCGCAAAATGCGACGCCGTCCACGCACCAAACACTCCCGCGCCGACGATGACTACATCGAATCGTTCCATCTCATCAAACCCGCACAAATCCTATCTCATCCGTCTCCACGCCGCACCATCTCTACAGGCGAAGAGCAATGCTTCCAGTGTTTCTCAAATTGTTCGCATCCAAACCTATTTTCTGACTCACACCGAAACTGTTAAGCTACGCGTCGCAAATCTAAAACTCAGCGTACGAGCGTCCCGGAGGGCCTAATGCACCGCCGTTCCTTTATCGCCACAATTCCCGCCGCAGCCGTGGCGACGGCATCACTCACCAGCGGCAGCGGCACGTCAGCCTCGGCATCGACTCCAGGTCAAGACTCGAACGCGCAAAAGAAAACCGCCGACCAGGAGGACCATCCCCTCCCAAAATTCCAGCCCGAAGGCGAAGACAGATTCCTCCGTCCCGACGTCCACGCCGGCGATCGCCCCTCAGGCGCCAGCTTCGCCAGCCGTTCCGCCGCGATGGGACGCTCGGGCGCCGCAGGCACCGCGCATCCGCTGGCCACACTCACCGCCATCGAGATTCTAAAAAAAGGCGGCTCCGCGGTCGACGCCGCCATCGCCGCCAACGCCTGCCTCGGCTTTCTCGAACCCACTAGCTCCGGCATCGGCGGCGATTGCTTCGCAATGATCTGGGATCCCAAACTCTCGAAAGTCGTCAGCCTCGCCGGCTCCGGCCGCTCTCCAAAATCTCTCACGCTCGAAACCGTCCGCGCGCGCTCTCCCAAAGGCGTCATCGCCCCGCTCGGCGCAATCTCCGTCTCCGTGCCCGGCGCGCTCGACGCCTGGTGGACCATGCACCAGCGCTACGGCAAATTGAAGTGGCACGAACTCTTCGAGCCCGCCATTCATCTCGCCGAATCCGGCGTCCCCGTTCCTCAAATCATCGGCTACTACATCAAACGTAATCTCGACGCATTCACGCGCGCCAATTCCGGCGTCGAAGAAACTGCCAACGCGATGCACACCTGGGCGCCCAACGGAAAAGCGGTCGGCGAAGGCGATGTCTTCCGCAATCCCGATCTCGCGCGCACCTACAAAATGATCGCCGAAGGCGGCCGCGACGCTTACTACGACGGCCCCATCGCGCAAACCATCGAAGCCTACTTCAAGCGCATCGGCGGCTGGCTCACCCGCGCCGACCTCCGCGAACAGCACGCCGAATGGATCGATCCGCTCGTCACCAACTACCGCGGCGTCGACGTTTACGCCATGGCCGCCAACACGCAAGGCCTTGCCACGCTGCAACTTCTCAATATCGCCGAAAATTTCGATCTCCGCGGCATGGGATTCCAGTCCGCCGCATCGCTTCACACGCAAGTCGAAGCTAAGCGCCTCGCCTACGAAGATCGCGCGCGTTATTACGCCGATCCGCACTTCGCAAAGATTCCCATCGAATGGCTGATCTCAAAATCGTACGCGGCCGAACGCGCCAAGCTCATCAAGCCCGACGCTATCCTCAACCCCGTTCATCCCGGCCAGGCGCCGAGCCACGGTGACACCACTTACTTCACAGTCGCCGACTCCACCGGCATGATGGTCAGCCAGATCCAATCCAATTTTCGCGGCATGGGCTCCGGACTCGTCGCCGACGGCCTCGGCTTCATGTTCCAGGATCGCGGCGAACTCTTCTCGCTCCAGGACGGCCACCCCAACATCTACGCGCCAGGCAAGCGCCCGTTCCAAACGATCATTCCGGGCTTCGCTGTGAAAGACGGCAAGCCCTGGATGTCGTTCGGCGTGATGGGAGGCGACATGCAGCCGCAAGGTCAATCGCAAATCATCATCAATCGCGTCGACTACGGTCTCGACATTCAAGCCGCCGGCGACAGCCCTCGCTGGCACCACGAAGGTTCGTCGCAATCGATGGGCGAAGATGTCGCAGGCCTCGGCTCGACGGGAATTCTGCGTCTCGAATCCGGCGTGCCCGAAGCGACGCGCAAAGCGCTCGCCGATCTGGGCTGGCCGCTCGGCCCGTCCGACGGCGGCTTCGGCCGCTACGAATGTATCGCGCCCCACATGAGCGGCGAAGATCGCGTCTACGCCGCAGCCAGCGAAATGCGCGCCGACGGCTGCGCGCTCGCCTATTAGCAGTATTAGCAGTCGAGCATCACGCGCCGCGGCGCCATCGACTCGGAACCTCGAAACGTTCTAACCTGCGAACGTCGAGGCCCTCCTTCATATGTCCACGCACGCCGCAACGAACACTCCGAATCGAGCCGTGAGCCGGCTCAATCTCGTGGCCGATCTGCACGCCGACATTCGCTACGCCATTCGCCAGCTCATCCACGCGCCCGGATTCGCTTTCATCGTCATCCTTACGCTCGCCCTCTGCGTCGGCGCAAACCTCGGCGTCTTCCAACTCCTTTACGGCGTCCTCTTCGCCCCACTTCCGATCTCGCATCCGCAAGAGCTCTACTCCATCGCCGCCGCAAAATCTCCCTTCGACGCGCAGACGTTTCTCTCCTACTCCGCCTATCGCAATCTTCGCCATTCATCGCAAGACGCTACGAAAGACACTCCTCAGGTCATCGCGCGCTCCGGCCTCTCGCACACGCTCTTCCAGCGCTCCGGCGCCGCCGCATCTTCCGCGTTCCGCACCGACGCACAACTCGTCTCCGATAATTTCTTCTCCGTCCTCGGCCTCTCACCCGCCTCAGGCCGATTCTTCCTCGATGGCGACGACGAATCCCGCGCCGCCGAACTTCCCGCCGTCGTCCGCTACGCCTTCTGGCAACGCGAACTCGGCGCCGATCCCAACGTCATCGGCACGCGTCTCGTGCTCAACGGAATTCCCGCCGTGATCGTCGGCGTCGCGCCCGAACGATTCAACGGTGTCGTCGCCGGCGAAGCACCCGATTTTTGGCTTCCGCTCTCCGCGCAGTCATCAGGCGAATTTGAATCCTGGTTCGACTCGCTAGGCCCCGGCCACGGCGTCGAGCTCGCGGCTCCCTGGTATAAACAGTCCACCATTTTCTGGCTCTGGACTCTCGCTCGCGTTCCCGACTCGCAAAAATCGCAATCCATCGCGCGCTGGACAGAGATTCTTCAGCCGGATTTTGGGTTAGTTGCCACGCTCTCCAAAGATCCGCTGGAACGCGAACACATTCTTCGCACCCGCGTGCAGCTCATCTCCTCTGCCAACGGAGAAGGCCCATTCCGCGGCCGTTACTCGCAACCGCTCACCGTTCTGATGGCGATGGTCGGCGTCGTTTTTCTCATCGGCTGCCTCAACATCGCCAATCTTCAGCTGGCTCGCCTTCTCAACCGCAGCCGTGAATTCGCCGTCCGCGCGTCGCTTGGGGCGTCTCGTTTCCGAATCCTTCGCCAGCTCTCCGTCGAAGTCGGCCTCTGGATTCTGCTTTCGATTCTTCCCGCATTTTGGATCGCCAACCTTTCGAGCGGGCTGCTGCTGCGTTGGGTATCCCCGCAAAAGCGCCTGATTCCCATCGATCTTCACGTCACTCTCCAATTTGCGTGTTTCGCCACGGCGCTTCTGCTGAGTTCGTGGCTGCTTTTCACCGTCATTCCCGCGTTCCAGGTCGGCCGCCGCGATCTCGTGTCGGCTACGCGCTCCAAATCCACATCCGGCGGATCGCAGAGTCGCAAAGGCGCGGCGTTTCTCCTCGCTACCCAGGTAAGTCTTTCGCTCCTGCTGCTCGGTGTCGCAGCGCTCTTTTCGCAAACGCTCGTCAACATCAGCCACATCGACGCTGGCCTCGACCGCGAACACCTCATATCCGTCAGCCTCGACTTGGCAAATTCCAAAACTTCCGAGTCCGCATTGACCGCAATCTACGGCCGCGCCGTGGACGCCACCCAACAGATTCCCGGCGTCGTCGGCGCTGCCGTCACGATGTGCACACCTCCCGGATGCATTTGGAACACAGCGATCCATGTCGCGGGCCATCCTGAAATTCCCGACGCTCAAATGCACGGGGAAGAGAATCGCGTCGGCCCCGGTTACTTCCACGCGATGGGCATTCCTGTTTTGCGGGGCCGCGATTTCAACAGGACCGACACACTCGATTCGCCGCGCGTCGCGGTGCTGAGCCATTCCTTCGCGCGCAAACTCTTCGGCGATGAAGATCCGATCGGCCGCCGCGTCGGCTACGAGGCCGCTCCGAACGATTCCGAATACGTCGTGGTCGGCGAAGTTGGCGATGCCCGCGTTGACGACCTTCGCTCCGCCGCGCCGCCCATCGCCTACTTCTCGCTCACGCAGCGGCCCATGCTCGCCGGCAATATCGAAGTTCGCACCGTCGGCCCGGTCGAAAAACTATTCCCCGCGATTCGCGCTGCCTTTTCCGAGGCCGGCCCAGACCTGCTGATCACGCGAATGACGCCGCTCCAGGCGGAATATGACGCCGGCTTGAAGCGAGAAAAGCTTCTCGCACGCCTCACGGGAATCTTTGCGTTTTTGGTTTTGCTTCTGGCGGGACTGGGGTTCTACGGTTTGCTGTCGTTTCACGTCGCGCGTCGCACTGCCGAGATCGGCGTTCGCATCGCCGTGGGCGCCACGCCGTCCGATGTTCGCTCGCTGATTTTGCGCCAGGCTTTTGGCATTCTTGCCGTCGGCGTCTTGCCGGGAATCGTATTTCTGGAACTCACTGGCGTGGCAGTTCGCAGTCTTCTCTACGGCGTCGGAGCCGTCAATCTCGCTCCGGTTTTTGCTGCCGTTGCAGTGCTGATCGGCGTTGCGTTTCTCGCGGCGCTTGGGCCGGCAAGCCGAGCGGCCCGCGTTGATCCGATCGAAGCTTTGCGCTCCGAATAGAATTCCTCCGTTTTTTTATACTTCGTTTCATCACTATTTCTTTACCTCGTCTCTTTGCCGGATCTTCTCACCCCATTTCGCAAGCGTGTGAATCGCGTCATCGTCGGTCGGATCGAGATGCAGCGGCGTGATCGAGACGTCGCCCGCAAAAATCGCGGCGTAATCGGAATCGGGAGCGACATCGGAGTCGATCCGCTGTTCAAAAAGCCAAAAATACAAACGACCTCGCGGATCTTTACCTTCGCTCAACTGATTCCGCGTGATTTTCTTCGACTGGCGGGTGAATCGCACGCCGCCCTTCCACGGTTCTGGAACATTGATGTTGAGCAGAACTTGGTCCGGCAATTTCTCGGTTAACACAAGCTCCGCAGCAGTTCGCGCGATCCGCGCCGCCGGTCCAAAATCCACGCCCGATTTCTTTGAGCACAGCGACATCGCGACCGCGGGAATGTGATGCAGGGCCGCCTCGCGCGCGGCTCCGACCGTGCCGGAGTAATATGCGTTCTCGCCGAGATTCGCGCCGTAGTTGATGCCCGAAACCACGATGTCGGGCGGTTCCGGCAACAGCTTATGGAGCGCCACAATCACGCAATCCGCCGGCGTTCCGTCAATCGCCCATTCGCGCTCCGCCACTTCGTGGCACACGATCGGCTGGCGCAGTGTCAGCGATTGCGCGGCCCCGCTCTGTTCGCGGCTGGGCGCCACGATGCTGATCGTTCCCAGGCCCTCCATGGCGTCGCGCAGCGTCCGTAGCCCGACCGCCTGGATCCCATCGTCGTTCGTTAGAAGAATATGAGTCATAGTCCTTGCGATGTTATCAGTAGGACGACGCCGGAGCGTAACGCCCGGGAGCGCCGCCTCGTCCTGAGCACCGGCGAAGCGCATCCATGCTGGAGGTTCTCTTTAGGAGGCAACGAGGTACTGCCGCCGCGTCTCTAACCATTGGAGCTCAGGTTTTGTAGGACTTAAGCTGCTTCGCGTACAAAAGTCTTGGAGTTGTAGGGGCACGGCATTGCCGTGCCCATCGATCCTAGCCCGAACTCCGTGGATTCAGCGTTAAATCGTTGTCGACTCTTTGCAGAATTCGCTATTTCTTCGTAAGGTCTTTCTTGTAGTACGCGTCGTCGACGATTGCTTTATTCTGGTGTGCAATTAGAACGAGCGCGACTCAGGCTCAACCACCCATGCTTCCAGCTAGCGTCCAGAGCATGTCTTCCCGAAAGAAGGCGCGGCTCGCGTTTCTATCCGCGCTGATTCTGCTATTCGGCTGCGGCATCGCGGCCTCGATTACCATTGCGCGGTTTCTGCGCGCGGCCAAATGGGCGGCGCATAGTTACGAAGTGCAAGTCTCACTCGGCGATTTGCAAACCTCTCTGTCGAACGCTGCCCGCACCCGCACCGTCTATCTCAACTCGGGCGACGAGACCACTCTTTCGGAGTATCCGGCAACAAAAAGGCGCGTTCACAACGATCTCACGGAAATTCGCGAGTTGGTCCGCGATAACCCTTCGCAGCTGTCACTCGCGTTGCAACTCGACGATATTGTTTTGCGGCGGCTCGAACTACTCGACGCGTCTATCGAAATGCGCCGCGCCGGTCCACTCGACGAAACCACGCAACTACGCCTGAGTCGCGAAAACGTAACGGCCGCGGCCGACTTCATGGAAGTTTCGCAGCGCATGATGGACGAGGAAGGAAAGCTTCTCGGCCGCCGCCGCGAACTGTTCGGCGCGCTCTTTTTCTGGGTACTGTGCATCCTGGGAGCCGGTTTCGTGTTTTCCGTGGTGCTGCTGTGGATTCACTTCCGCCTCCTGAGCAGCGAACTCGTCGAGCGCGAACGGATGGAAGAAAGTGCGCGGCACCTAAGCGTGCGGGTCTTGCAACTACAGGATGAAGAGCGGCGAAAGTTTTCGCGCGAGTTGCACGATAGCCTCGGCCAATTGCTCGCTGTTGCCAAGATGCACATGACAGTGCTGCTCGAGAAAAATCCGCATGACGAACTTCTGAAAGAAATCGATCAGCTGCTGACCGATTCGGTCACCGAAACGCGTACGATTTCACATTTGTTGCATCCACCGCTGCTCGACGAAGTGGGCATCGCGTCCGCAGCGCGATGGTACGCCGAAGGATTCGCCAAGCGCAGCGGAATCGAAATCGTCGCCGACATTCCTGATGATCTGAAACGCATGTCGCGCCCGGCGGAGCTGGTGTTCTTTCGCGTGCTCCAGGAATCGCTGACGAACATTCATCGCCACTCGCGCAGCTCGCGCGCCGAAATCTCGCTGAACACAAATGCCAAAGGCGCAACGCTGCGTATCCGCGATTATGGCAAAGGAATTTCGCGCGATATGCTCGAAAACTTCATGCGCACCGGCGGCAACGTCGGCGTTGGCCTGGCCGGCATGCGCGAGCGCGTCCGCGAACAAGGCGGCCAATTCGACATCCGATCCGACCGCAACGGCACCACCATCACCGTCGTAATGCCCATCGCCCCCGCCGAATCCGCCGCCCTAACCGCCCCCCTTCCCGCCGACTGAAACAATTGATACGACAGGTCGCCCGGTCCATCCAGTAAAGCGCCCTTTTCCTGTTGCGGCCAAAATTGTAGATAGGATTGATAGCGCGCGCTTGCTCAGAGTACGACGGCAAAAGATTTACTTAATCGCGAAAAACATTTCGGAAGAGACGAATCATTTCCGCAAATGCCAAGTCGGTCGCCTCAGGATCGAAACGAGGTCCTTCATCGCGGGTGAATGCGTGCTCGGCTGGATAGAGAAGCGTCTTAGAGTGCGCGCCGGAATTTCGCAACGCCTTATCGATCGTTTCCCGTCCAGCTTCGGGGACGTGCGGATCTTTTGTTCCGAATATCATCAGGAGTTCACCGCGAATTTCCTTGGCGCGCGCCAGTGATCCCGAATCTGCGTCCTGACCGAGTTTGCCGTCATGGAGGCCCGTCGCGTAGTAGCAGGCCGTGGCGCGTACATCGGGTTGAAAGGCGGCACGAAACGCGAGGTGACCGCCGATACAGAAACCCACGGCGCCGATTTTTCCGGGGGCAATCTTGGGATGGCGGGAGAGCCAGTCCAAACCAGCCCGGCAATCGGCGTCAAAATTCGCAACCGGAGTGTTTACGGCGTCTTGCTGGCCCCGCGTCCGCCCGGCGTCGTCAAACGGGATCGCGGTTCCAGCTGGCTCGATCCGCCGATAAATTTCCGGTGCGGCGACAACAAATCCGTACCCGGCCAAACGTACGCAGGCGCGTAGCGTGGGCGGAGTCAGCTGAAAGATGTCGGAATAGCTCCAAATGCCGGGGTATCGGCCTTCGGCCTTCGGTGCCGCGACGAAGGTCCGCATCGGAGGACCCGACATCGGAATATCCACATATTCAGTCGTGATGATCATCGTTCGCTGAGTCTGGCGAAGACGCCGAAGCCAGTCAAGGCTTTGCCTTCTCGATTGGTAGGCAATCTTTCACAGGAGTCGACCCCCATCGTAAACTTTGATTCCGCTTGCTTTGATCTCGTGTCCAAGTTCCAGAAGAAGGGAAGCGAATCGTGGCTGCCACCGGATTAGTGTGGGTTTCAATAGAAGGAAATGGTCGGGACGACTGGATTCGAACCAGCGACCTCACGCACCCCAAGCGTGCGCGCTACCAGGCTGCGCTACGTCCCGACCGGGTAAAACCGATGCCAGGGGCGGCACCGAGGGCCGTCGAAATCGCCCGAAATGGCGGAATCGACTCGGCTTCAGGTTATCACTGTCCCCGGCGTTCGAGAAGGGTCAAGAAGCCGCGGAGTGAGTCGCGCAGATCGAGGAGCATCTTGCGATTCAGGAGATCTGCGGCGTTCTCGCTTGGCGCGCGCTGCGCCGCGGATGCGTGACCAGCAGGATGACCAGCGTGGCTGGCGGAAGCATCTGCGACGGTCTGGTGAGCGTGCTCGGACGCGGCGGAATAGGAGCCGTTCGAGCCGTCGGCGCCTGGGCCTGAGCTTGAGGCTGCACGTGCGGAGGGTTCGACGCCGATCGCTCCGTTGGATTCGCGGAGATGGCGGCGGGCGCCGGCGATCGTAAAGCCTTCGTCGTAGAGCAGGCGCTTGATCTTGAACACCATGTCGACGTCTTGCTGGCGATACATGCGGTGGCCGCTGGGACTCTTCACCGGCTCGAGCATGGGGAATTCGGTTTCCCAGTAGCGCAGCACGAACGGCTTGAGATCGGAGAGGCGGCTGACTTCACCGATGCGATAGAGTCGCTCGTCGTCGATGTCGGGTTGCAGTACGGTAGCGGTGCTCATTCTTTATTCTCTAAATCCCAATTTCATTCCCTAAGTTCCGATTCGATTCTTCGGATTCCGAATCGCTCTCGAAATTATTCCGTCCTGATCGGCCCCAAGGCACGATCAAGCGGTGGGCACCCTTCATCCTAGGCGAAATTTTCGCTGTGTCAACGGTACCGGGGCTTTTTCCACGGCCGTTCATGCGCGGATTCTTGCAGGCAGGAGCTAATCGTCGATTTCTTTTGTTTCGTGTTCGCGCATGAGGCGGGGGCCGTGCAGTTTTCGCTCGGCTTCGCGGGCTTTGGCGCGCGACTCGGGTTCGCGCGTGTCGCGTTCGGCTTTGCGGAGGCGCTGGATGAAGCGGATCGGCGCGCCGGGGAAATCCCATTTCTCGCGGAGCTGATTTTCGAGGAAGCGCTGGTAGCTGAAATGGAGCGGCGTCTTCTGGTTGGTGAAAATCAAGAACGTCGGCGGCGAGGTCTTCGCCTGCGTCATGTAGTAGATCTTGACCGGACGCGCCTTCGGGGTCGTTCCGCGTTGCAGGTCGATGTCTTCCTTGAGCCAGCGATTCAGATCGGGTGTGGGAATGCGCTTCTTGCGCGCGGCGGCGACCAGATCGATCAATGGGAAAAGCTTGGTGGCGCGATCGCCGGTCTTGGCCGAAAGAAATACAATTGGCGCGTAGCTGAGGAATTTGAGTTTGTCGCGGACGAGTTTTTCGTAGTCGAAGAGCAGGCGGCTTTTGTCGAGATCGCTGAAACCGTGGACGCCTTGCGTCGCGCCGGGATAGGAATACGCTCGCGACGCGCTCTTGTTCGAGCCGTCCTTGCCGCGATTGTCCTTGCCCTGATTGGCGCGGTTTGCGGCGCCGCGCGCTTCGCCCGCTTTGAATTTCGCTCCCGCGCGCGCACTGACTGTGAATTTTGCGGCGGCTTCGGTTCGCTTGTCGTGGGCAGCACGGCGCGCTTCGCCCTTGCTCGTGGCGGCGTCGCGTTCCGCGGACTGGCGCGCGGCTTCGACGGCGAGATCCCATTTGTTCATGACGATGATGACGCTTCGGCCGGACTGCTCGGCGTAGCTGGCGATTTGGGCGTCGCCCTGGGTGACACCCTGCTCGCTGTCGACGATCAGCAGCGCGACGTCGCAGCGTTCGAGTCCGCGGCGCGCCATGACGACGCTGAGCTTTTCTGCGACGAGCGTGGTTTTGCCTTTGCGGCGGATGCCGGCGGTGTCTACGAAAGTGTAGGTGCGGCCTTCGTGCTCGACTTCGGTGTCGACAGAATCCATGGTGGTGCCGGGGATGGGCGAGACGATGGAGCGCTCTTCGCCAACCATGCGATTGAGCAAGGTGGATTTGCCGACATTGGGGCGGCCGATGATGGCGACCTGCGTCGGGCGATCTGCCTGTGGTTCGTCGTCCTTGAATTCGTTTTCGGCGTCGGCGAATTCGGGATCGACGTCGGAAGCAGCGGCGTTTGGTACGGATTCGTTCGTTGATGGGGAAGAGGCAGGAGCGGCACGGCGTGCCGTGCCCCTACCTGGTCGGAGCGGCGTCGGATGATGCCGCGTCCGCGTTCTGTGAACGGAATTGCTCGAGGGCGGCGTCGAGGAGATCGTCAACGCCGGTTCCGTGTTCTGCTGCGATGGGGAAAATCGGGGCGCCGAGGCGATGGAACACGTTGGCGTTATTTGCCTGCGTGGTGGCGTCGACTTTGTTGACGGCGACGACGAACGGTTTTCCGGTGGTGCGGAGAAGGCGGGCGAGTTCTTCGTCGAGCGGGGTGAGGCCGGCCTGGCTGTCGACGACGAGAACGAGCAGGGAAGCTTTCTTGATGGCGATGTTGGCCTGGCGCAGGATCTCGGTTGGAATGAGAGCTTTGTCGTCGGGCACGATGCCGCCGGTGTCGACGATTTCCATCTTGTTGCCGAGCCATTCGGCTTTGCCATAGATGCGGTCGCGCGTGATGCCGGGTTCGTTGGTGACGATGGCACGGCGAGTGCCGGTCAAGCGATTGAAGAGGGTGGACTTGCCGACGTTAGGGCGGCCGACGATGACGAGTGATGGCAGTTTGGAAGACATATTCAGTGGAGTAGAGACGGTAGCACGCGCGGGGAATGTTTGCAGGTTGGAAGGTGTGTCGGCGGCGAGTTCCAAAATGGGAATGACCCCACCCCCCCCGGGGTGTTTTTGCGTAAGGATATGATTCTGTGGGAGTTATCCCTCGAAGTTGTGCAAGGATGTGATTCTACGTGGTTTATTGCTGGGCGGACTGGTTCGGGCGCGGATAGGGATGTTTCGAGAGGGCTGATCGGGACTATCACGACCCACGATAGCATGAATTGTTAACTATGTCAATAGCATTTGTTGAGTGGTACTGTTCGAATCCCACGTCGATGTGTTCGAACAAAGCGCGGGTGAGTTCGAACCCAAAAGTGGATTCACCGCAGCGAACTCAGAGATCAGGGAGGCGACTAGCGAAGCGCAGTTGGTCGCACTAAGGGCGTATGAAGGGAGGGGGGGAGGGACTTCGAAAGCGGTGCTCGCGCGACCATGCGGTCGCATTCTCAGAGTTCGTCGCTGTTGCCGTCTAACCGGTTTGCCTGGACAAGGATGGGTTTCTCAAACTCATAAGTCGCACTAGAGCGACCACTTCCGAAAGAACCTGCGCGAACGCCTAGTTGTCCAATCGTTGGATCAAATTAGAGCGGGCGCACAATAGCAGTGCGACAGATTTTTGTTCGGCCTTGTCGATCGGCCATCCAGATAGATTGACATGTCTCGGGTGAGGTGCGGGATCTGCCTCGACAATCAGTTTGGCTTCAGAAACGAGATCAGTGTCAAAGTCAGCCCTAGCCAATGCCTGCTTGGCTCTCGCCGAGCCTACGAAATCGCCGAGTTTCCAAATTTCCGAATCTGGCAGCGCGTCTCTCCACATTGCTGAGATCTTCAAATCAGTTGGTCTAGGGAGGAACGCTCCGGGCTTTGCTTTGGCGGGAGCTAGTTTTCGAAGATGATTGTCATGAAAAATGAATCGGGTTAAGAGAGAGTACTTCGATGATTCGAGTTGGACCGTTTTATCGGACGGTCTTCTCGATGCCCCGAACAATCTGCGCAGGGCAATCTTCAGCCACTTGCTCAATCCCATGAACTCTGCTTCTCTCCCCAAACCAACCTGCATAAGCGAGGCGATTCTGACGATTAACACTCACAGAAAACATCCTGCCGGTCGAACTGTTCCAGTCGAACGAAATTTCTCCATCAGGGTCCGCAGATACTTCGGGTAGTGGCGCAAACCGAGGCAAAGAATAGGCGAACTGCGTTGCTGCTCGGACCGTCTCGGGGTCAACGTGAACTACGTTTTCCTCCGAGCTTTGCAGGAGGTTTTCAATCTCAGGAACCAGTAATTCCATTCTTGGTTCCAAATAGTGTTCTAGCGAATTGTTAAAAATTACTTGAATTCGGCGAGCCATGTCGCTGGCACCTGCCGCGGCCCAACCGCGGAGGCCCAATCCAGTATCGAGAGCGGGAGAGTAGACGGTCATCTATATGAGTTTATCACTTTCTCTGTTAGTGAAGAGAAGAAGATCCTATCTGCTATGTTTCGTAGGCGATCAAGCTTTGGCCAAATTTCGTTCGATGACGATTCGAGTGAGCATTCAGTGAACACATCTATATCTAAAACTGTTGGGCTTGGAACCTCTAACGCCTGGGTGATTATCGCGGTCGCAGACTCCTCTTCAAACGGTACGAGCACTCTCTGCATAAAGCTTGTCACAACAGATGGAATTGTTTTCGGCACTCTAGGACCAGTCGTCAAGTATTCGTCGTAATCCGCACCTATTGGGATGTTGATTGAGTTTATGTATCTAACAGCGAGTCTACTGATGCTCGTGGGACCGGAGATTGTTCGAAAATCCTGCCATGTTTTTTCGGCCGCCACTCGCAGAACGTCCCAACCTTTGTAGTTCTTTAAGACACTGTAGGTCACGCCGTTTCGGCGCAACTGAACAACTTCCGACACATCATCTCTCTCGTAACGCTGTCCCAAAATGTCTTCAGACACCACCTCTGCTTTAAACGGTCGGTCTTTTTCGGCTCGGAGTTGAAACTGGCCTTGCTTAATTTCCTTGGATGTTGGAAAGCCAGTTGGAGCTTGGAATCTATTCGAAACGGAAGGAGGCAGCAATTCTCGCAACCTGATGTCCACGAGTACTTCGCTCAAGGGAGGGTTGGCTAGTTTGGGGTATATGACGTCGGACATACGACTTAACTCGTACTCGGGCCGAAGCGAGAAAATACTGCGGCGTGCGAAGTGTCCAATTCGGTGTTCTTCAAGCGAAGCATTTAAGCACGTAGCCTACCACGTTTCAAAAACACCCATGTGGCCATTGAAAATGTTTGGGTTTACGTGGCGCTATGTGGGAGCAGGGGGAAGGAATTCAACTCGTGGTGATGGCTCCGAGGGTGAAGAGAACTCGGAGCCCTTGGTGCGTTTAGGTAGTGAGTTGCGCGGTTAGTTTTTGTTGACGGAGCTGATGACGGCGAGCTCGAAGGCGTTGGCTTTTAGGTAGTCGACGGGCATGTAGAGGTAGCCGGCGTCGCCGACGTTGGCGCCCCAGCTGTTTTTGACGATGAAGTAGCCGCCGCCGGAGGCGGGAGTTGTGGAGGCGGTGTTGGGGTTGGCGGCGATGTCTTCGTTGCTGACGTAGCCGACGATGTGTACGTAGTGGCCGCCGAGCGTGGGATCCAGCAAGATCTGGAAAATGGGATTGGTCGGTGTGTATTGGATGAAGCCGTTGCCGTTGGCGGCGTTTTGAAAAGCCTGGGTCTCGTTGAAGCCGAGGACGACGGCGCTGTTGAACGCGAGCGACAGGAAGATGTAGTCGACGGAGAGATCCGGGTTGCTCGGATTCCAGATGTAGCTGACGCCGGCGGAAGAGTAGGGCGAAGGACTCGGATTCTGGAAAGGAGACAGGCCGCAAATGAAGAAGGGGCCGGGAACACAGAACCCGTTGGCCTGCGGTGCGGTCGCGGAACAGCCGGGCTCACTGGACAAAGGGTAGCCTGAGCAACTGCCGATGAATTCGTAGGCAGGTGGCCTTGGCTGGGCGAGCGAAGGGTTATAGTCCCAGGTTTTTTCGAAGGCGAATTTGTAGCCGTTGTTTTGAGCGTCTTCCAGATCGTGGCCGGAAGATCCAGCGTCGTTGAAAAACTCGGGCGACCAAACGAGTTTTTCATTCTCCATGAAATCCTGCTCGGAGAGGTTCACGTAGACGCCGGTGTCGCGGGCGATAATTTCTTCGATGGCGGAGATGGCGGCGAAAATGTGGCAGGTGCCACGCTGACCCTGGTTGCGGATGCAGGTCAGCATGTTTTTGGCGGGGAAGTTGAAGTTAGCGACGAGGCCGTTTGCGGACAGAGAGGCGGAACCGTTGACCATGTCGCCGAAAGCGGAACCGTTGACGCCGGGCGTGAAGCTGGTGCCGAGTTCCTCATTGCAGGCAACGGGACCGGGACCGACGCCGGTGGGCACGAGGTGCAGAAGATTTGTGCCGTTGGCGGCGATGGTGCGCAGGGCCGAGTTGATCTGAGCGATGGGCGCGCCTTGCAAGGAAGCCGGGCTGACGAGCGACGAGGGTGCGACGAGCGTCTGGCACGGGGATTGTGGGCCGACGGTGCTGATTTGACCCGGTGGAATGTCGGTGTCGACCGGGGTGTTGCCGAGCGAAGAGCCGCAGAACTGAGCGTAGGTGTTGTTGTACTGGGAAAAGGCGAGGTTGTAGAGACCGAGCTGATTCGCGGGATCGTTGGAGGTGACGATCGACTTGGCAAGCTGGCTGAGTTTTGTGCTGGGGCCGAAGGTCTCGATGGTCTGGGAGATACCGTGTGCGGTGATGACGGTGCGGTAGTTGCCGTCGAGTGTGATGTGGGTGCCGGGGTTTCTTGGAGCGGCGGAGACGAGCTGTGCAAGGCCGAGAACGTTTGGATTCTGACGGATGAAGTTTTCGACGATGGCGCCGTTTCTTAGATCCTGGAGAAGGCGAGCGACGAATTGCTTCAGAACCTCGGCGGGGTTGTTGGCCTTGAGCTGACCGTTGGCGACCATCTGGTCGTATTGGGACTTGGTGATGATTTGGACGGGGGCGTTGTTGGGGTCGGTGGCTGGGTTGGTGGACTGCTGGGAGCGGACTGCGGGGCTGAGCAATGCCGCCAAGGCGACTGCCGCAGCAAGCCCTGCGCGGACCGTTGAGAATTTGAAGCTGACAGACATTTTACTCCTCCTGAAGTAGGGCAAGCGTTTGAGAACTACGCTGACGGAGCCACAGTGGGGGAGATGGGATAGGGCGTCAAAGTAACAGGCGCCAAACTCTGTCTAAACAGCGAAGTGGTGATGGGACAGCGAGATACGGGGATTGCTTAATTGCGAAGACGGGGGCACGCGGGGGGCGAACTTCGGTGATGGGTCAAGTCGGAGGCGGCTTGCGTGTAGGTTTTCGGCAGCGGGATCGCCGGGCGGAGTGAGCCCCGCCCCTACAAATTTGGCGAGCGGGCGGTCGAGGTCAGTTGGGTTTGGTTTTGTCTTCGACCTTTTGGGCGCCCTCGTCGGTTTTCTCGGCGGTCTTGTGTGTGGCCTTTTTGGCGGTTTTCTTGGTGGCGCTGCCGGTTTTCTTGGCGGCTTTCTTCGTTTCGTGGCCGGCGTCCTTGATGTCTTGTTTGGCGGTGGAGTCGTCCTGGGATTGGGCAGCGGTGGCGGTCAGGGCGCCGAGGGTGCCGAGCAGTAGCAGGGTTGCGGATGCAAAGATTGTTGGTTTGCGCATGATTGTTCCCTCCGAATTGCTGATGAAAGCTTATGAAAATTAGTCGGTTGGGCCGATCAATGGGCGGCTGTATTTTGTTGGGGATGGCGCTGTAGGTGTGGGCTTCAGGGGCTGAAGCCTCTCGTTTGGATAGGCCTTCATGTCGCGGTTGAAACCGCGACCCTCAAAGAATTAAAGGTCGGAAGAATCGAGAGCTAACGTCGAACGATATTAGTTTTGGGCACAGGCTTCGTCGACTTTGGCGCGGAGGTCGCGCTCGGCGTCGCTGGGACTGGCGTACAGTCCGACTTCGAATTTTTCTTCGACGAGGCGCAGGAGTTTTTCCACGGCGCGGCGTTCCGCGGGTTGTTTGTTCACTTTGAGTTGCGAAGCCAAGCGGCTTAGAAATTCTGTTGTTGCCATGATGTAGGAATTTTAGAAGGCGCGAACGCGCCGACCAATAGGACGCGCGTCCTAAGGGGATTCCTTTAGCGATTGGCAGAAACAATGCGAAGGATTCCGCTTGCGCCGGTGAAGGCTACATGCCGCCGAGTGGCGCGTGCTAGAGAGTGGGCACGCTTTTGGGGTCTTTGAGCACAACAGCGGCGGTCGAATACGAGAAGGTGTCGGCCTTGGTTGTGACGGTGCCGGTCTTGTCGATTTCGGTGGATTCACCCTTGATGTGCTTCTCGTCGATCGTGAGCGTCAGGTATCCCCAAACCTTCTTGCCGTAGATGAGTTTCGCGCCAGTATCGGCGGCGACGTCGCCGTTTGCCGAATGAATCGTGTGCAGATTGTGGTAACCACCGTTGCCGCAGACGATGAAAGGCGTCGGCTTTTTGGGAGCGATCTGTTGCTCGATGCGCTGATAGTCGTGAACGTGGCCCGAAAGGACGAGATTTGGAACGCGGCCTGTGTCGCGAATCGCGTTTTCCAGTACATCGGCCATTTTCGAACTGCCGCTGTGATAAATGTCGAAGGAATAGATCGGATGATGCAAGCAGAAGATCAGCGGCAAGTCTTTGTCGGCGGTGGCGAACTCATTGGTCACCCACATCTGCTGATTGGAGTCGATGGAACCGTGTTCCGGGACGTTGGTGTACAGGCCGACGAATGTCGCGAAAGGAGTGATCAGCGTCCAATACGGATTGGGGAGATTGAGGCCGACGCGTGGCGCATCTTTTGAGACGGGATCAACGTCGGGCGTTTTCTGCATGAAGTACGCCACCCAGCCGTCGAGCGAAGTTTGCTTGGTCGGGTCGTCGACCTCACCGTCGTGATTACCGGGAATGGACAGAATGGGCGGGAGGTAGCGCTCGTAGGCTTCGTAAAATTGAGGGTAGTAGTCGTCGTGAGCGCCGGTGAAGTAGACGACATCGCCGACGTGGTAGCAGAAGTGGGGTTTATTGACGGGAAGCGCGGCGACCATCTGGTCGGCGACGTGGCCCTGGAATTCTCCGTCCTGGACACCACCGGAATCGCCGATAACGTCGAGCACAAGTTTTCCGGATTTTTTGATGTCCTTGGCAATCTCGGGGAAGTGGTCATTCAGATCGTAGTGATACGGCGGAAGGCCGAGGGGCGGCGGCAGAGTCTGGAATCCGGTATTGCGATGTGTGAGTGGATTGAGAGGACTGACGCCGGGGTGGGATTGCGAACTACCCTTCTTTACGTGAGCGCGGACTGATCCTGGCTGAAGCATAGGTCTCCCTCCAATTGAGTTGCCAGCGAGAATGGTGCTGCTGGTAAACAGGTCGTGAAGTGACCGGTAGTTAACTAAAGGCGAGGCCAAGATGCAATGATTTTGTATTTTTCCGAAATGAATATTGGATGAATCGCTGCTCGGAAAAGCAAGCAAGTTGACGGGCGATGTCCGATGCCAGCTTGAGCCGCGCAGGGTGGTTGGCTTGACGGGTTGGATGGGCGCGACTACTGTTTAGGGCAGTGTCGAGTGGTCCCGACCGGTGTGTTACCAAGGGGTGCGCCGGTGAAATCCTGGGGGCCGAATCGTAATGCAAATTGAAGTGTGGGCTGAGGTGCAGGCCTGCATTGTTTTGAAGCAAAGATCGCCGTGTTGCCGAGCTTTGTTCAAACACCCTGAAGGGTCAAACGACCCTAACAGGCCTGAAGCGAACTGAGGGTTCGCGAGGAGACTCCATGAAGAGTGATGTCCGCAGCGTTGCGTGGTTGTGTCGATGGACGGGAATCTTGCTGGCTTGCCTGATTCTGATCGGGGCGCTGTTGTTGGGCGGTGCGGCGACGCGGGCGCAGAGTTTCCGCGGAATCATTTTGGGCACGGTGACGGATTCGACGGGAGCGGCGGTGAGCGGCGCGAACGTCACGGTCAAAAACTTGGGCACCGGATTGACGCGCACGGTGACGACGAGCGGCGATGGCACGTATTCGGTGCCGGAGCTGCCGATCGGAAATTACAGCGTGACCGTGGAGAACAGCGGGTTCAAGACGGCAGTGGTGACGGGGATTGAGGTGGAGGTTTCGAGCGAGCGGCGCACGGACGTGACGCTGACTCCCGGTGAAGTGGCGCAACGGATTGAGGTTTCGGGCGACTCACTGCCGCAGGTGGAATCGACAAGCAATACACTGGGCGGAATTATTGAGTCGAAGGTCGTGACGAATCTGCCGGTGAACGGGCGCGATTATCAGAAGCTGATCTTTTTGGTGCCGGGCGTGGCGGGTTCGCCGGACCAGATTACGGATTCGCCGGGGTCGTTCGGCGTATTTTCGGTGAACGGCGCGCGAGGGCGTTCGAATAACTTTCTGCTCGACGGCACGGATATGAACGATGGGTATCGGAATGATCCGGCGATCAACGAGGCGGGCGTGTTTGGAACGCCGGCTACGATTTTGCCGCTGGAAGCGATTGCTGAACTGCGCGTGCTGTCGAACTTCGAGGCGGAGTACGGACGAAGCGCAGGAGGCGTGATCAACATCGTGACGAAGAGCGGTACGAATGAATTTCATGGGTCGGGATTCGACTATTTCCGGAATACGGTGCTGAACGCGCGAAACTTTTTTAACTTCACGCAGGATGCGGCGACGGGAACGCACATTCCGGAGAATCCATTTCACGACAACCAGTTTGGCGGAGCGCTGGGCGGGCCGATCGTGAAGGACCGGACATTTTTCTTTGTGGACTATGAGGGAACGCGCGAGACGGGTGCGGAGAGCAGCCTGGCGTGCGTGCCGACGGCGGCGGACATTACGAATAATGCTCCTGCAGGTGGCGTGAATCCGGTGATCGCGAATCTGATCGCGCAGAAGGGGTGGCCGACGGCGAATTTGACCGGTTCGTGCATTGCGTCGCCGACCGATGCGATTGCACAGCCGCTGGTGAACAGCAATGCTTCGCTGGCGACGCCGTTTTCGAATCGCGTAGACAGCTTCATCGCGAAGGTCGATCACCAGATCAATACGAACAATTTGCTGACGGGCCGATATTATTTCGGCGACAGCAGCCAGAGCTTTCCGCTGGCGCTGACCGGCGGAGGATTGCTGCCGAACTACAACACGTCTACGCCGACGCGCGTGCAGCTCGTGTCGATTTCGTACGTGTCGACGCTGACACCGTCCGTGGTGAATGAAGCGCGGCTGGGATGGAACCGGTTCGCGGAAGGATTTTTCCCGGAGGATCGGAGTTTCGATCCATCGACCATCGGATTAAATACAGGGGCGACGGCGTTCAACTTTGGATTGCCGACGATTACGGTGTCACCGTTCGCGCAGTTGGGCGCGGACAAGGGCGATCCGCGGTCGCGCGTGGATTCGAACTGGCACTTCATCGACAACGTGTCATGGAAGCGCGGGCGGCACGATATGAAATTTGGATATGAGTTCCGGCGGACGTCGGTGTCGCAGATTTTCAATCGGACGGCGCGCGGGACGCTGGACTTTGGAAGCTTCAGCGATTTCCTGAGCGGAATTCCAGACGGCGGGACGCAGATTTTTGGCGATACGAACCGGAATACGTTTGAGAATTCGCACTCCCTCTATGCGCAGGACAGTTTTCACGTGAGAAAGAATGTGACGCTGAGCCTCGGCCTGCGCTACGACTATTACGGAGTGATGCAGGAGAAGCACAACCTGTTCACGAACATCGACCCGACGGACGGGTCGTTGACTACGGTGGGCGGCGGCAATTTATACAGCCCAGACCGAAACAATTTCGCACCGCGCCTGAGCGTAGCCTGGGACATTTCGGGGAAGGGAACGACGGTGGTGCGCGCAGGATATGGGATTTTTTATGACGCGTTCTCGCAGGATTTGTTCATGGGGCATCTGCCGTTCAACAGCGGGTTCGATCCGGGGCCGGCTTATAACGGGTTTGGACCCAATCCGATTTCGTTTAACAGCGTGACGGCGGCTGTGCTGGCTCCGGGGACGCCGGTTTATGGAGCGCCTGCGCCGATGGGCGATGCGTTTGGAGTCGATCCGAACCTGCGGACGCCGTACATGGAAAATTTCAATCTGAATTTCCAGCAGCAAGTCGGGAAGCGGACGGTGTTGCAGATCGGATATGTCGGATCGCAGGGGCATAAGCTGTTTCGCTTCCGCGACATCAACCAGCCGGGGCAAGCTGCAATCGATGCGTATGACTACGGGACGAATGGCTGCTGCGTGCCGCGTGTGTTTGCGGCGACGAGCCCGTATTTTTACGTTAACTACGAGGAGAGTTCGGCGAGTTCGAACTACAACGCGTTGCAGGCGAGCTGGCGCGTGAATGATTGGCACGGAGTGACGTCGACGGTGAACTACACCTGGTCGCATTCGATCGACACGGCGAGCGACGGCGAGGATTTTGTGCCGAACGCTTCGCAGCCGAACGACAGTACCAATCCCGCGGGGAATCGCGGGAATTCGAACTTCGACGTGCGAAACCGCTTTACGTGGAATTTTATTTATCAATTTCCGAACCGTCGCGGAGATTGGAAGAAGTTGACCGATGGATGGGGAATCAATGGGATCGTGACGGTACAGTCGGGGCAGCCGTTCCAGCTCAATTACAACTTTGAGGATGACTACGACGGCAGCGGCGAATTTTTCGGGCGGCCGGATGTGGTCGGGTCGATTCAGTACAACCACAGTGATCCGTTCAACTTTTTGAATCTGACATCCTTCGCGGTGCCTTGCACGCTTGTTGGAGGGACCGCGGCGACGAATTGCGTGACGGGGAGTTTTCATTTCGGCAACGAGGGACGGAATTCGCTGGTTGGGCCGAACTTCCGTCAATTTGATTTTTCGATCTTCAAGAACACGGCGATTACCGAGCGGCTGAAGCTGGAATTGCGATTCGAGGCGTATAACCTGTTTAACCATCCGAACTTTGCGAATCCGTATTTGCCGGCATTCATTGCGGATGCGGCGGCGAATGGGATCAGCGATGGAACGGGCGGGTTGGCGATCGGGCGGAGTCTGGGTTCGCTACCGCTTACGACGACCGGCGACGTTGGCATCGGATACCCGTTCCTGGGCAGTGGTGGGCCGAGGACGATGCAACTCGCTGCGAAGTTTACGTTCTGAGCGGCAGGGGCCAGGGATCTCGTGCCGGGCACAGTTTGTGAAGATTTGTTAACGATGGCGGCGCCCGGGCTCTGGCTCGGGCGTTTTTTTCGTGTGCCCATAAGGGGTGGACCCGCATCTCAGAGATGCGTGCCTCGAGTTCGCCACGTTGCGACCTCTCGTGTTCTGCGATAGTCCAGTCAATTCAAACTTTTAGAAAACAAGGAAAAAGCAACCATGAGTGAAGCGGCTCAAAAAGTTCTGGAAACATCGAAGCCAGAGACATTTGCGGCGAAGGCGTATGCGGCGAAGAGCGCGACGTCGGGCTTGTCGCCATTCAGTTTTAAGCGGCGTGTGCCGCTTGCAGATGACGTGCAGATTGAGATTCTGTATTGCGGAGTGTGTCACTCCGATTTGCATCTGACGCGCGATGAGTGGAAAGACGTGATGCCGGCGGTGTATCCGGTTGTGCCGGGACATGAAATTGTCGGGCGCGTGGTTGCGGTCGGCAAGAATGTGAAGAAGTTCAAAGAAGGCGACATTGCGGCGGTGGGCTGCTTGGTGATGACGTGCCGCACGTGCGTGAATTGCCTGGCCGGCGAAGAGCAGTATTGCAACAACGAATGGATTTTGACGTACGGCAGTCCCGATCACATTCTTGGCGGCACGACGTTTGGCGGATATTCAGACGCGATTACGGTCGATCAGAACTATGTGTTGCGCATCCCGAACGGTCTTGATCCGGCGGGCGCGGCGCCGCTTTTGTGCGCGGGCATCACGACGTATTCGCCGCTGCATCACTGGGGCGTGAAGAAAGGGCAGAAGGTTGGCATCGTTGGACTCGGCGGACTTGGCCACATGGGGCTGAAGTTTGCGAAGGCGCTCGGCGCGAGTGTGGTGTTGTTCACGACTTCGCCAGGAAAATCGGCGGACGCAGTGAGGTTAGGCGCGGACGAAGTTGTGATTTCGAAGAACGCCGACGAGATGCAGAAGCACGCGAACAGTTTCGATTTCATTCTCGATGCGGTGTCGGCGGATCATGACCTAAATTCGTATTTGAATTTGTTGAAGCTCGACGGGACGTTGACGCTGGTCGGTGCGCCGGAAAAGCCGGCGTCGGTGGCGGCGTTTAATTTGTTGCTGAAGCGGAGGCGGCTGGCGGGTTCGGCGATCGGCGGAATTCGCGAGACGCAAGAGATGCTCGATTTCTGCGCGGAAAAGGGAATCACCGCGGACATCGAGAAGATCAACATCGACTACATCAATACGGCGTACGAACGATTGCTGAAGAGCGATGTGAAGTATCGGTTTGTGATCGATATGGCATCGCTGAAGGCCTAGTGGTTGTACTTCTACCTGCCTACTGTCCTGAAGGTTCGAAGACCTGAACACATCGGAGAAAGTCAAAACCCGCACCCTCTGAAACCTGAGGGTGCGGCACCCAGGCTCAGCGGGGCTATTCGGGGGCGACGGCCAGGTCGAGCGTCGGGAGAACTTCGGGATCACCGATGACCTCAATGGCGGTGATTTTGTCGTTGGCGAAGGTGAAGCGGAGGACGCGGAAGAGGCGGCCTTTGGGGGCGACAACCACTCCGACGTTTCCATCGACCAACACTGGATTTGCGAACCTGGCGCCACGGGCGGCGGTGATTGCCTGTTTGGCCCAGGCGGCTGCGCCGCGCGTTTCTCTGGAGACGCCGGGAGTCAGCGAGGCTTCGTCGACGTGAACGGCGATGTCGGGATCGAGAAGGGCAACGAGCGCGTCGAAATCGGCGGCTCGGAGAGCGGCGATAAATTTGTCGACGAGTTTGCGTTGCTGCGCGAGTTCGGCGCCGGGAGTTGGAGGCGCGCCTTGCACTCTGCGTCGAGCGCGGCTCGCAAGTTGCCGGGTGGCCTCAGGCGTGCGGCCGACGACTTCCGCGATTTCGTCGAACGACGAGCCGAATAGATCGTGAAGGACGAATGCGAGGCGCTCCGCGGGACCGAGGCGGTCGAGAACGACGAGGAGTGCGAGGCCGACGGAATCGGCGAGGACAGCTTCCTGTTCGGGATCGATTGTTTTCGACGCGATTGTTGCGGGCGGCGAGTCAGGCGCGCTGATGGAGAGCGGCTCTTCGCGGCGGGAATTGCGTGAACGGAGCATGTCGAGACAAACGCGTGCAACGACTGTGGTTAGCCAGCCGGCGAAATTTTCGATGGAGTCGGCGTCGGAGCGGCTGAGGCGCAGCCACGCCTCCTGCACGGCGTCGTCGGCCTCACCTGCCGACCCGAGCATTCTGTAGGCGACGCCTTTGAGGCGGGGGCGATTCTCTTCGAATTTTTCCGCCAGCCAATCCTGGTTGCTTGTCACATTTCCTCGCTTTGCTTCGTCATGGTAGTGACGGAACAAACCAACACTTCGTGACAGGAGAAGGCCATGAATAAAGCACGCATAAATAATCCAGCGATGTTGTTCCCCGAAGCGATGCAACACCTGCAAGCGCTCTCGAAGGTTTCGGAGCAGAGCGGAGTGCCCGCCAAGACCCTCGCATTGGTGCATTTGCGAGCCAGCCAGATCAATGGATGCAGCGTATGCGTCGATTTGCACACGCGCTTTCCACGATACAAGGAAGAAAGTATCGAGCGCATGTTGGCGGTCAGCGCGTGGCGCGATGCTCCTTATTTTTCTGATGCGGAACGCGCCGCCTTGGCTTTAACCGAAGCGGTGACACGGTTGAGCGACCGCGAGGATCCGGTGCCGGACGCGGTGTGGAACGAAGCGGCTGACATCTACGACGAAAAGGAACTCGGCGGGCTGTTACTGGCGATTGCGTCGGTCAATGTGTGGAACCGATTGAACGTGGCGACGCGACAGGTGGCCGGGGCGTGGTTCAAGTCGGCAGAGGGTCAGGCGCATCTCGAGAAGATTTCGGCTGCGCGCTGAGCCTGCTGAAAACAACAGCGGCGGAACGAACTATTGTTCATTCGTTCCGCCGTCTTTTTTTTCGATGAGTCTAGTTGTCCTTCGCGTCGCCCGGAGTTGCCGTTGGGTACAGTCCTGGCAGCGGGGTATTTTGCTGGTCGCGTAGTTCCGGATGCGGGAACGGCTTGCGCGGGACCATCTTGTCGCGCATCGCCGCGTTGTAGACGAAGATGGCTTCGACGGTGGCGATCTGTTTCAAATCGCCGGGAACGAGGTGCTCGTAGGTGTCCATGTTGGAGTGGTGCGTGCGCGTCTCGTAGTCGGCGTCGTCCTGAATGAACTGGAAGCCGGGGATGCCAATGGCGTCGAAGGAAAGATGATCGGTGCCGCCGGTGTCCTGATTCGTGATTGTGGTGACGCCGAGATCGGCGAGTGGCTCCATCCATTGTTTAAAGATGTCGTAGACGGCGCCGTTGTTCTGCGTGTATATGCCGCGGATTCTGCCGGTGCCGTTGTCCACGTTGAAATACGCAGAGATCATTTTTTGCTCGGGCTTGATCTCGAGGGGGCCAGCGGGCTTCCGTATGAATTCGGGCAGGTTCACTTGATCGGGCGCGGTCGAGAGCGGATAGCTGCCGAAGTGTTCCTTGGCGTAGCCCTTGCTGCCGAATAAACCTTCCTCTTCGCCCGACCACAGCGCGATGCGAATCGTGCGACGCGGCTTCGCTTTCAGTGAAGTGAGGATGCGCATCACTTCGAGTGCGACGATGGAGCCGGCGCCGTTGTCGGTCGCGCCGGTGCCGGCGATCCAACTGTCGAGATGGCCCCCGACCATTACGATTTCATCTTTCAATTTCGGATCGGAGCCGGGGATTTCGGCGATGGTGTTGAAGCCGTGTTCATGATCGCCGGTGAATTTCGTCTCGACGTTCAATTCGATCGTCACCGGAACGTTGTGTTTCAGGAGACGGAAAACGCGACCGTAGCTTTCGATTTGCGTGACAACCACCGGGAAGGGAACCGCGGTGTCGCGATGATACGGGGTGCGGCCGAGCGCGGCGCCGTTGTCGTCGAAGATGATGCCGGTGCCGCCGCCGTTTTTTGCGTCGCGGCTGGGAACGATCACGCCGGCGGGCTTTTCTTCCGTCAGGAACGGCAGAATTTTGCGAGTCAACGCGACGCGCTTCATGTAGCGCTCGATGCGCACCTGCATGTCGGCGTTGGCGTTCTCGACCGGATAAGTTTCGAGCTCTTTCAATTCCTTGTCGGTGTTGCGCTCGAAAAATGCTTTGTCCGGCGAAGGAACTTCGCGCATCGCACCGAGCAAAACAATTTTTCCGCCGAGCTTGCCTTTGTATTTTGCGATGTCGGCTTCATCGTTGATCACGACAGAGACGGCTTCCGCTTTTACCGGACCGTTGGAGGACGGCGACCACGGCGTCGCCTGTGCGACGAAGATGGCGGTGTCGGGCTCAACCATGCGCACCCACGTGTTGATCTGCTGCCAGCCCATGCCGAATTCGCCCCAGTCTTCGAGGTGCGCGTTGACGCAGCCCATTTTCGTGAGCTGATCGCGAGTCCATGCGTTCGCCTTCGCCATATTCGGCGACCCTGTGAGGCGCGGGCCAATGCCGTCGACCAGGCCGCCGGCATAGTCCATAACGTGCGAATGCTCCAGGCCTTCATCGCGGATCGCGTTATACATGCCGAGATCGAGCGACTCCGTCGCAGGTTGCTGCATTTGCGATTCGGTCCAGCCGGCCGATTCCTCCGCCGCTTTTGTGTTTTTCTTGTCGTTCTTGTCGTTCGCGAACGACGCAGTGGTTCCGATCAACAGCAGGGCAACAGCAGTGAGGGCGAGGGTCCGCGTAAAGATCATTCTTGTTGGTCTCCAACCGTCGGCAATGTTTCTAACGTTTCAAAGCCGCAATATCATACGACTAAGTTCTGTCAGGGCAAGGAATCGAAATCAGGAATATCGATGGATTTACGACGTATAACAGGTCAGGGCAGTTACGCGGTGTCTGGCGCAAACGGGTTTGTCACGGTTACGGATTCGAGAAGCTGGCCGTGTTGGAAGTCTTCGCTGTAGAGGATATGGCACTGCGCTTCGATTGCTGCGGCGACGACCAGTGAGTCGTACCATGCGAGATGGAATTTTGAGGCGAGGCGAAGCGCTTCGCTGAAGAGCCCGGGCGAAGAGTGGACGGCAAGCAGGGGACGAAACGTGGCGGCGAGATATTGATCGCCTTCGGCTGCGGTCATCGGGATTACGAATCGGCGCAGCGCTACGTTGAAAAATTCCTGGACGACCTGGTAGCTGATGACGCCGGCTCGCGTTTGGATGGCTCGTCTGACCAAGATTGTAGAAGCGGCAGCTTTCGCAGGCGCCAGCGAGTCGAAGGTGTAGACGAAAATGTTTGTGTCGAGAAAAAATCTATCGCTCATTCATTTCGTCCCGGCTGAAGTGGCGACCGGCGCGAATGTGACCGAGGCGCTGCATCAAAGCTTCGTAGGAGTGAGTTTCGCCGTGCTGGGCGGTGAGTTGGTGAAGCCACTCGCGGAACAGGGCATTGAGGGTTTTGTGCTGAGCGATGGCGACGGAGCGGGCCTGCTCGATGAGGTGCTCTTCGGCGCTTAGAGTTATATTTTTCACTGACATAGTGTACACGAAAACAGTGTAAATGGGTATAGCGAGGAGACGTAGAAGTCGAGAACTGGTTGCCGCTTCGAGGGTACGGCCAGATTCTGGTAGAGTGCTGCGTCACGAGGGGTCGTTCTGGGGCTCAGTCAACCGTCGAATTGGTAGCGGGGAGCTCGGACCGGCAGCGCAAACCATAGTCGAAATGGGCCGTAGAGGTTACTGACACCGGCCCAGTTCTGGTTTGTGTAAGTTTTTCCAGCTCTGCTGCGTACTAGTCTATGGATGCGCCGAGACCAGATCGGATGAGCGCGCCGGGGAAGACGGAACCCACGGAAGCGATCGCGCGGGCAAGGGCTGGTGAAGCCGACGCCTGGGGCGAGCTTTATCGGGAGTATGCTCCCGCCATGTTTCGTTTTTGCCGCCGGGCGCTGCCGACGCGGGAAGACGCTGAAGATGCCACGATGGAAATTTTTATGAAGTTGCGAGACAAGCTGGTGCAGTACGACGAGACGCGCTCGTTCAGCGCGTGGCTATACAAGGTTGCCGCGAATCACTGCTGGGATCTGCTCCGCCGCCGCAAGATTCGCCAGGACAAAGAAACCGAAGATGTGGAGACGGTGCCCCTCGAGCATCCCGACCCGAACCAGCTCGATCGCATGATCGAGCAGAGTACGAGCGACGAAGTACGCAAGGCGCTGGGTAAGCTCGGTGCGCGAGCGCGCATGGCGCTTGTGATGCGCTATTACTCCGACATGAGTTACGACGAAATTGCCGACGCGCTGGGGGTGCGCCGCGCCTTTGTGGGCGTGGTGCTGCTGCGTGCGCGGCATGAACTGCGGCAGGCGCTGGGTGAGCCCGGTGCGATGGCCGCAGGAGGGGCTTTGTGAGCGACATGGCAAACGATTCGCGCGACGTACAGAACGACGTGCAGCACCTTGACGAGATGATCCTGTTGCTCTATATCGAGCGGCAACTGGATCGAGTGAAGGCGGCCGAAGTTTCGGCGCACACGCAGGATTGTCATGAGTGCCGCACACTATTGCGCGCGATGGAGCGCGAGTCACGGTTGCTGACCCGAGCGATGCTGGAAGAGGATGAAGTCCTGCCAGCGAGATTGATGCAATTTCAGGAGCGGGCGCGGCGGTCGATGCAATGGATTTGGGGAGTGTTGTTCGGTCTGGCGGCGACCGGTGTCTATGCGCTGTACGACACGTATATCGTTCCGTGGGAGCAGCAGCTGCAGCAAGCGGGATTCGGCAGCACGAGCCTTTTGAATCTTTTGATTTTTCAAGGTGTGTTCTGGAAAGGATGGCAATCCGTGATCACTTTAGTCGAGGTGGTGGCGATGCTCACCGTAGGCGGCTTTGCTTTGGCGTTCTTCCGCAAACGCTTACGGAGAGGGTCCACCGCGCTGGCTCTGGTGCTCACTGGGTTCTGCGCTGTCGGCGCACTGATGATGCCGGCCGCGGCGTCGGCGCAAGACATGCGCAAGGGCGATAGCGTCGAGATTCGCTCCGACGAAACGGTCAAAGGCGATCTATTCGTTTTCGCGCATCGCGCGCGCATCGACGGCAAAGTCGAGGGCGACGTTTTCCTGTTTTCGCAGGACGCCAGCGTCGGCGGCCACGTCACCGGCGACATCATCTCGTTCTCTCAGATTCTCCGCGTCGGCGGCACCGTCGACGGGAATATTCGCGGATTCAACAACACCATCTCGATTAGCGGCAGCGTTGCACGCAATGTGCTCACCTTCGACGACATCGTCAATCTCGATACCTCGAGCAAGATCGGCGGCAGCCTCACCGCATTTGCGCACAGCCTGAATATGGACGGCGCGATTGGCCGCAATGCGCTGCTCTTCACGCAGCAGGCTACGGTGTCGGGAACAGTTGACGGCGAAATAAACGCGAAGGGCGAAAATCTGCGCATCAACGGCACCGCAAAGGTCGGAGGGCCGATCAAGTTTGAAGGAAAGTATCCGCCCGATGTCGCGAGTGATGCGAAGCTGGCTTCGCCTCCCGTTTTCAAGAAGATGGAACACAAGCCGGAGTATGCCGAAGGCAGCTATTTTGTTTGGCAGGTAATCTGGCTCGCCGCTTACGTTTTGTTCGGTCTTGTTCTGTTCCAGTTGATGCCGGTGTTTTCCAAGGAGGCCGTCGACAACGTCGAGCAATATGGCGCGTCGTTTGGTTTGGGCGTGCTCGTATTCTTCGGTGTGCCGATCGCCGCGTTGATTGCATGCGTCACGGTCGTTGGATTGTTCGTTGGCCTCGCGACGTTATTCGCTTGGTATGGCGGGCTCTATTACGCGCAGACGATTGTCGGCGCGCTTGTAGGGCAGTGGCTGCTGGGCCGCACGCGTGAAACCTGGCCGCTGATTGGGCGTATGGTCGTTGGTATCGTGACCGTACGGCTTGCGACGATGATTCCGCACGCCGGAGGCTGGATCAAACTGGGTGTGATTCTGTGGGGCGCTGGAGCGATTTCGCTCACCTTGTATCGCCGCTTCCAGCCGCCGATGGCTGCCGGGATGGCGCCCGCGATGTCACCGCTTCCACCGGCCGCGACGGTTGGCGGCGCGGTGCCGGCCTGATTTTTCACTTTGGGCGAGCTTCTTAGTTGGCCCAATTGTCGGACTCAGCTCAGGTTACCGTCAGCGTGACCGTCGCTGAGTGCGTCAGCGTTCCCGAAGTACCGGTGATGGTGATTGTGTAAGTGCCGGCAGGAGTTCCCGTAATAGGCAGTCCGCTGCAGCTCGTCAGTGAAAGCGTCAGAAGCGCTGCGAAGGTCCACGCAAGTTTCCGCGCAGTTCCCATCCGCCGCACTACCCAGACAAAGAAAGCCAGGCCGAGAGCGATCAGGCCGAACGACGCGTTCCAGCGTCCGGGCGTTGACCGTGGTCCGCTGCGAAAGGTCATTGACGGCATTGCTGGTGTCGTGCGAGCCGTTGTCGTGATGGTGGCGGCGGACGTGGCGCCGGTGGGAGTCGGCGTCACCGACGTCGGGTTGAGCGTGCACGTCGAGCCGGCCGGCGCGCCGGAGCAAGTGAGCGCGACGGAATCGGCGAAGCTGTTCAAGCCGACGACGGTGACCGTTACGTTGGCGGGCGAACCTGCCGCGACGCTTGTGGATATGGGCGAAACGGCGATAGTGAAGTCGGCGCTTGTCGTCGTGCCTGTGCCGGTGAGCGTAGCCGTCTGCGGGCTTCCGGCAAAGCTGTCGGCGACGCTCAACGTCGCGCTGGTGGCTCCGGTGACCGTCGGTTTGAACGTCACGGTGATTGTGCAGCTCGCGCCGGCGGCAAGTGTCGCTGGGCAAGCGTTCGTCTGCGCAAACAACGATGCGTTCGCGCCGGTGATGCTCACGACGATATTATTTACGGCTCCAGTGCTGGTGTTCTTCAGCGTTACGGTCTGCGCCGCGCTGGTCGAGCCGATTGCCTGATTTCCAAAATTGACCGGGGCCGGCGTAAGGAATACGGGACTCGCCGGGGCGGTGCCGGTGCCGGTGAGGGGCACGGTCTGCGGGCTGCTGGCGTCGCTGTCTGAGACGCTCAAGGTCGCGGTCTCGGCGCCCGTGATGGATGGAGTAAAGACGATGTTGATCGTGCATGTCGCGCCGACGGCGATCGTGCCTCCGCAGTTCGAGCTCGTTACGAGGAAATCGGCTGCGTTCGGACCGGTGAACGAAGCTTTTACATTCGTCAACCCGCTCTGGGTGAGATTGGCGAGCGTTACAACTCGCGGTTGGCTCGTGACCCCGACTATGTGACTTCCAAAATCGAGTGGCGACGGGCTTAGCAGGACACCGGTAGCTGCGGCGGGCGACAATTTTGCTGCGAAGGCCGCGGCAGTCTTGAACGTGGTCTGAAATGCGCCGGTGGTTACCGGAAAGTCAGTCGACGCGGTCGCGCCTGTGATGTAAACGTTGGGCGAGGTGGTGGAGTCGAGCGCGATGCCGGTTCCGATATCGTTGCTCGTACCGCCGAAGTACGTCGAGAACGAGAGCTTGGTGCCGCTTGAATTGAGCACCGAAACGTACGCGATGTTGCGGTTCGACGTTATGCGGGTAAATTGCGGCGCGCCGGGCATGGTCGGGAAATCGGAAGACTGCGTGCTGCCGATGACGTATGCGTTCCCGCTCCCGTCAACGGCAATCGCCGTTGCCGCGTCGAGAGTGGAGCCTCCCAAATACGTGGAATAAATCAGCGAAGCGGCATTCGATTTTGTCATGTCCAGGCGGGCGACAAAGGTCGTCTTGTTTGTGTTCTTGGG
>CAWCHM010000015.1:0-19553 GCA_963795355.1 uncultured Acidobacteriota bacterium | reverse complement strand
CTCCGATGTCAATTCCCGCCGTCGTGTTGGCCGCCACCGCTTTGACGGGTGAGTTTGGGGACGCACAAACACCCCTTGACAAAATCCCAGACTCTGCTATTCTAAGAACTCAAAGAAAAACGCCAAAGCGCCGGATCACTTCCGGCGCTTTTTCTTTTCCTGGCGAACATCAGGGCGAACGCTAGCCCGTCCCGCAACCCAATTCGATTCAGCGCTTTACACACACCTCGCCCGCGACGTTAGACGTAACTCAATTGAAATACAGTCAGTTTCCACACAGTGCAGGAAAAAATAGGGGGGTATGCCCCAAAGCTTCCCCAAAACGGAACTGCCCTCAGCCGCCCTCGCGCACCAGCCAAAACATCGCCGCAATCCCCGCCAGCAACACACCGCTCTCCAGCAGCACCGAACGCCGGTGCAACTTCTGAAACTCCGACAAGCAGCGGGTTCCTGGCCTCCGTGGCCTCAATCGACCCCATCTGCGCCCGCAACTCCGCCATCCGCGGGCTCACCGCGTGCTGCGACGCCACCGTCAACACGATCATCAGCACCACGCACAAGGTCGCCGGCGCCACCAGCGTCGCAAAATTCCGAGTCCGCAGAAACCGGCTCGTCAAAAACACGATGCCACAAATCACTCCGATCATGTGCATCCACCAGAGCGCAAACCCAACCATCGCTCCAGCCTGATCGCGGCTCGCCAAAACGCGAAACGCCCCCGGCGCCACAACAAAGCTCAGAAACACATCGCTTCCGAGCCACAAGCTCAAACACAAAAATTCGACCGTCCGCAAAAAGTTCGCCATCGACCTCAACTCACACGCAAAACACGAAGTCGTCACCGAAACTCTCTACTTACCTCGGAGTTCCGAAGGTTTTACTCTCGGCCCTCAAAGAGCCTGTGCGTTCATCAACGCAAGGAGTCTACCTCATCGCCATCCACGAAGCGCCCGCGCACGCGAAATTCGTAAAACCAACGCTCGTTCCGAACGCTGCAAACTTTTCCGATGCATAACGCCAACAAAATCCGCCACAATGTCGCGCCATGAACCCAACAAGACTCTCGTCGCACTCATCGCGACCGCGTCGCTCCTCCTCGCGCATCTGCACCATCAGCGCGAATGCGCAAGACGTCCCCGCCGCGATCGTCACCGATCCACCGCGCGACAAAGACTTCCCAGCCACAATGGAAGCGCCCGACATCATCAGCCACAACACGCGCCTCAACGCCGTCTTCTACCTCGCATCCGGCGCCGGCCCGCATCCCGTCGTCCTGCTTCTCCACGGATTTCCCGGCAACGAACAGAACATGGATCTCGCCTACGCCATCCGCCGCGCCGGGTGGAACGTCCTCGTCCCGCACTATCGCGGCTCCTGGGGCAGCGCCGGCAAGTTCTCCTTCAGCAACGCCATCGAAGACACGCAATCCGCGATCGCCTTCCTGCGCGATGCCGCCAACCCCAAGAAGTACCGCACCGACACGACGAAAATCGCCGTCGTCGGCCACAGCATGGGCGGATTCCTCGGCCTCTACGCCACCGCGCACGAACCAGGCGATCCTCGGCATGGCCGCAATCTCCGCGTGGAATCTCGGCCCCGCCGCCATGCGTCCCGAAAGCGAAGCCCGCACAAAGAGCTACCACGACGCTTCCCCACGCCTCGCCGGAACGACCCCGGAAGGTATGCTCAGCGAAGCAAAACAAAATGCGGCGAAAATGGAACTACGTCGACTGGGCCAACGACCTGAAGTCGCGACCGATATTCGTCATCGAATCGTCCGATGGCAACGTCCCCGACAATCACGCTCTCTTCGAGGCGCTCCAAAAAGCCGGCGACACCCGCGCCACGGAAATCCACATGGAAACCGACCATGGCTACAACGATCACCGCATCGCGCTTCAAACCGCCGTGCTCAATTGGCTGCAAAGCTTGAAGCAGTAGCCTTGGCAAGATTGAAGGACCGCCGGCCAGACGTTCTGCGACTGAGAGCTACTTCCATGACACCAGGGCCCCGTCGCGCGCGGCCATTTCAGTTGTCATTCGGCTGACGAAG
This sequence comes from uncultured Acidobacteriota bacterium, assembly GCA_963795355.1. Taxonomy (GTDB): domain Bacteria; phylum Acidobacteriota; class Terriglobia; order Acidiferrales; family UBA7541; genus Acidiferrum. Next base: position 17,500 of record CAWCHM010000015.1, on the reverse strand, counting down.
GAAAGTAATTGCGCACGCACAGAATCGCGGCATGGATCTTCGCGCGCTGGTCATCGCCTACTGCTGCGCCTTCGTCAACGCGATCACCGCAGCCAGCGAAAATTCCGACCAGTGCAGAGCGCTCGAATCCGCCGCCATCGCCGGACACAATATTTCCGCTGTCCGTCTCTCAGCCCAACACGCCCGCCGCCTTTTGCGAACTCGGCGTCCACTTCCCGCTCTTGCGCACCTACTTCACCGTCTTCATCTACGGCGTCTTCGATCGCACTCAGCAAGACGCAATCGTCGCCTCCCTCCGCAACGCCCCACGCGGCCCCAACGCCAAAAAGATCCTCGTCCAATTCTTCGAGAAGGAAAACTGGCGCCCATGGTCCGACCCCGCTTCAGGCCGCAGCGGCGGCAACCGCGGCCCCGAAACCCCCATCGCCACTCACTGGATCCCCTGAACGCACATCGCTGCGCCGGCCCAATCCCAAGGTTTCACCCTGTACATTGGTGCAATCGCACAAGGAAATAGCGAGTCGAGCACAGAAATCCAACGTTTTCTGCTCGTCCCACAATCAAAAGTAGAAAATAGTTGAGCCAACCGGAAGGGCGAATGGTGGGCGACAAAGGACTTGAACCTTTGACCTCTCCCGTGTGAGGGGAGCGCTCTAACCAACTGAGCTAGTCGCCCAATTCTCACGGCCACACGCGGTTTTGGGGAACTCGCGTATCAGCCGAGGCGTCAATAAGTTGTAGCAGGAAGGGCCCGGGTTTTCAACCATGACAGCGGTCACCTCTCAAATCGTCACGCAGCTCCAACGTTCGATCGCACGCGCCATCTACGGTAAGGAAGAGGCCATCCAGCTTTCGCTGATTACCCTCCTCGCGCGCGGCCACCTGCTCATCGAGGACGTTCCCGGCGTTGGTAAAACGACGCTCGCCCAGGCGCTCGCAAAATCGTTTCATTGCAGCTTTTCGCGTATCCAGTTCACTTCCGACCTGCTTCCCAGCGACGTGCTCGGCGTCAGCGTTTACGCCGCCGAAACCCGCGAATTTGAGTATCGTCCCGGCCCGATTTTTGCCAACGTCGTTCTCGCCGACGAAATCAACCGCACGACACCCCGCACGCAGTCCGCACTGCTCGAAGCGATGAACGAAGCTCAGGTCACGGTTGACGGCAAAACGATGCCGCTGCCGCAGCCTTTTCTCGTGATCGCCACACAAAATCCCATCGAACATCACGGCACGTATCCGCTGCCTGAATCGCAGCTCGACCGCTTTCTGATGCGCATTCGCATGGGCTACCCGTCGCACGAGACCGAGCGCGAAATTTTGCGCAGCCGGACCGGCGACGATCCCGTGCAATCGCTCGAGCCCATCGCCGACGTCCATGACGTCCTCGCGATGCAGCACCAGGTCGCGCAAGTTCGCGTCGACACCAGCCTGCACGACTACGCGCTCGAAATCGTGCATCGCACGCGGCACAGCGAGCAGCTTTCGCTCGGCGTTTCTCCGCGCGGCACATTGATGTTGCAGCGCGCAGCGCAGGCGCGCGCTTTTCTCGACGGGCGCGACTATTGCATTCCCGACGACTTCAAGTTGCTAGCTGTTGCGGTCTTTTCGCACCGCGTTGCCGCCAGTTCGCGCCACGCATCGCTGCAAAAGAAATCCGAGACGACCGAAGCGGTTCTGCGCGACATCGTCGAATCCGTTCGCGTTCCCCTGTAAAGCGCGGCCGTTGCTGCGGTCTCCGGAAAAATTGTGGCTCTGACTTCCACCATCTCGCAGCTTTGGGCCCGCGCCGACCGTCCCGGCGTCCGCGCGTTTTTCATCTCGATCGCGGCGCTCGGCATCGCCTTGATGCTTGCGTTGTATTCGGGAGCGGCCGCGGAAGTCGGCCACCTCGGCTTATCCATCGCAGCCGCAGTCAGCGCGCTCGTCGTGGCCGCTTGGGTCGCGGTCACGCTCGTGCCCGTTCTCGCCAAGCGCACGCCGCTGCGTTGGATCGGCTACCAGATGGAGTACCGCATCACTCGCGAAGGTTGGATCTACATCGGCGGCATCATCATCGTCGCACTCGCCGCGCTCAATACCGGCAACAATCTTCTTTTCCTGATTCTCGCGAGCCTGATTGCCATCATCCTGATGTCCGGGATTTTGTCTTCCATCACGCTGAGCGGCATTGAACTCCGCCTCGAATTGCCAGAGCATATCTTCGCCGGCCAAACCGTTCGCGCACGTGTCGAACTCGAAAACGAAAAACTCACCCTGCCCTCATTTTCGCTTCGCGTGGAAGGCGCGAAAGACAAGAAAGCGTCGGCGCTCACCGCACCGCTGCTCGAAACTCCGGTCTATTTTCCATATCTGCCCAAGCGCGATCGCGTCCAGCAAAACGTTCCGATCACATTTCCCCGCCGCGGCGCGTATCGCCAGGACAAGTTTCGCATCGTCACGCGCTTCCCTTTCGGCTTTCTGCAAAAGGCGCGCCGCGTCGAACTCGGCGCCGAAGCGCTCGTCTACCCGTCGGTGGAACCGTCTCGCGACTTTTTCGAGATTCTGCCCGCGCTGCAAGGTGCGCTCGAAAGCCATAACAAGGGTGGCGGCCACGATCTGTATGCGCTTCGTGACTATATGCCAACCGATAGCGTGCGCCACGTCCACTGGAAAGCATCGGCGCGATCCGGCGCCCTCATGGTGCGCGAATTCACGCGCGAGGACGATTGCCGCGTGCTCCTTGTGCTCGACCCGCACGTTTCGGATTCCATGCGCGAGCCTAATTCGGTGACCGCCCCGGTTGCCATTGAACGCTTTGAACGCGCGGTCACGTTGTGCGCCAGCATCGCCTGGCATTTCTACGAACGAAACGCCCAGCTTCAATTTCGCAGCGCCGCACTGGAAACATCATTGAGCGCCGCCGAAGAAAATATCTTTACGATCCTCAAACACCTCGCGCTTGCCGCGCCGATGCCGGCCGACCCGGACCACGAACTGCTCAGCAATCTGGCCGCATCGCCCGGTCTCTTCAAAGTGATCGTCACCAGCCAGCCGCGCGGCACCATTCCCGCGAATCTCTGGCACTCGTCCTACGTCGTTTTTCTCGACGATTTACAGCCGGAGATCGCCCTACGCTAAGCGAATTTCGCATATGTGCGAAAATATCGCTGACATGTCTCGATCGATTCACAACAAAAACAAATCCGACGTCACTCGCAAACGCGCTCGCGGGACGCAAGGTGAAGACGGAATTCTCGCGGGTATCGGCTCGAAAGAAGTCGCTGCGCTTCGCGAACGTCTTCTGGAATGGTTTCGGAAATACCAGCGCGATCTTCCCTGGCGCCGCAACAAAGATCCGTATCGCATCTGGCTATCGGAAATCATGCTGCAACAGACGCGGGTTGCCGCGGTGATTCCCTTCTACGAGCGATTCCTCGAACATTTTCCGACGATCCGCGCGTTGGCCGCGGCACCCGAGACGGAAGTATTGCGACTTTGGGCAGGACTTGGCTACTACAGCCGCGCCCGGAATCTACAGAGCGCCGCGAAAGAAATCGTGGAGAAGCACGGCGGTGAATTTCCGCATTCTTCTGAACACGCGCTCGCTCTGCCAGGAATCGGCAGCTACACCGCCGCAGCAATCCTGAGCATCGCGTTCGGCGCGCGCCACGCCGTGCTCGACGGAAACGTCGCGCGCGTTATTGCACGTCTCAGCGCGATCCACGGTGATTTGCGCGAAAGCGCGCGTTGGGAGGCTTTGCAGGCAGAGGCTAACGCGCTGCTCGAACCGGACGCACCAAGCGACTGGAATCAAGCCATGATGGAACTCGGCGCAACAATCTGCACGCCGAAGTCACCGCAATGCCTGATCTGCCCGGTCGCCGAATTTTGCCGTGCCCGGCAACTCGGCCTGACCGAAGTCATCCCGGAAAAACGCAAGAAGCGCGCGACCGAGGAAGTCGAACTTGCCGCGGCCGTTTTTCTCGATGCAAAAGGCCGGACGCTGCTTCTCCCGCCGCCGGAAACCGAGCGCCAGCACGTCACGCAGGACGAAGTGCGGCCGTTGATTTCCAGGATGTGGCATTTTCCGATGATCGCGGTGCAGCGCGATGCGGCACACGAACTCTTCGAATTCCTGAAAAGTTTCGACGCGCTGAGTGCGACCGGTTCCAAGCCGAAATTGGAAGAAATGCGCAGCGCGCGGCACACCGTGACCTATCGCGCGATCCGCCTGCGCCCCTTCCGACTGGAAGTCGAAAACCTGCCGCGCATCGCCGGCGCAAAAGCCGTACTGCTCATCGACCTCGTCTCCCGCTCCAAAGTCGCGGTATCGAACCTGACGCGCAAAATTGGACAATCGGCAGCCTCGCACGTTGCCGACGGCGAGCCACACCGCCCCCTGACCCAGCGGCGAAAGCAGCATTGACGCTTCCGAATCGCGCTTGAGGCACGCGGCGGAGCCCTCCGCCGCCAATGTTAAAATGGGAGCTCCCCATGGCCTCCTCCGCTACATCGCCCTCCGTGCCGCTTTCGCCGCTCCCCGCCGAGCGATTTTTCCACGGTTCGCTGCTGCTTCTAATCGGGAGTTCGATCGCCACACTGATCGCAACCGGCAAAATTGACCCGCTTGCCTCTGTGCTCGCCGCCCTGGCAATGGCCTATAAAGGTTTTCGTTGGTGGAGACGCGAGCAACCGGAGTTGTCGCATCAACTGGCGACCGTCCTGGTCGTCAGTTACATTGGAATTTTCCCGCTCGACGTAATCATTTTCTCGCGCGCCTACGTGTCCAACTCCTCGAATCCCGCGCTTTACGCGGCGCTGCTCGGCGCGGTTCACTTTCTTCTCTTCGTGATGCTCGTGCGCCTTTACAGCGCCACGACCGACCGCGACGCATTTTTTCTTGCGCTGCTGGCGTTCTCGGGAATCCTCGCGGCTGCCATCCTTACGATCGACACGTTTTTTCTCGTGATGTTTTTCATCTTCCTGCTCTTTGCTGTGGCCACTTTTGTCGGCATGGAGATGCGCCGCGGCGGCCGGGGAGCAACGACGCCGGCAATCGTGCACCCTGCGCAGGAACAGAAACTGGCGCGAGCGCTGACGATCGCGGCGCTCAGCGTGGCGACCGGCGCGATCATGATCGGCGGCACGCTCTTCTTCTTCTTTCCCCGCTTCAGCGCCGGCTATCTTGGCCGCACCAGCATGCAGCCATCGCTGATGAGCGGATTCAGCGACGACGTCGAACTCGGCCAAATCGGCGAAATCAAAAAGAATCCCGCGGTCGTCATGCGGGTAAAAACCGGATCTCCAGTCGGCTATCCGAAACTACGCTGGCGCGGCATCGCGCTCACCACATTTGACGGCAGACGCTGGTCAACGCCGAATCGTCATCAGCAATACACGCTGACGCCGAATCTGACCGGTTCGATCAACGTTGCCGATCCCGAGCAGAATATAAACGCTCCCGCGATGGAACTGGATTACGAAGCGCTCGTCGAGCCCATGGCGACCGACGCGATTTTCGTGCCCTCGAACGCGGTCTCAATTCTCGGCGGATTCAGCGGGGAAAACCCCGGAACGATGACGAATGCCCGGCGCACTTACCTGTTTCGCGACTTCACCGGGACGCTGACGAATCCGTTTCGCAACTACGCGCCGGTCCGCTATTTCGGCGTGTCGCGTTTGCCGGCGCTGCAACCCGCGAAGCTACGTGCCGCTTCCACTGATTATTCGGAAAGCATGCGTGAGATCTACCTGCAACTGCCGGCGCAGCTCGACAAACGGATTCTGCCGCTTGCGCAGAGTGTGACCGCGCGCTCTGCGAATTCGTACGACAGAGCCGTCGCGATCGAGAACTATCTGCGCACCCGTTATACGTACACGCTCGATCTGACCGGCAAGCCGGATAAAGATCCGCTGGCAAACTTCCTCTTCAAGACGCGCGCAGGCCATTGCGAATATTTCGCGTCGGCGATGACGATCATGCTGCGCACGATCGGAATTCCGTCGCGAGAGGTCAACGGGTTCCTGCCCGGCGAATACAACGATCTCGCCGGCGACTACATCGTGCGCGCAAGCGATGCGCATAGCTGGGTGGAAACATATTTCCCGGGTACGGGCTGGGTCACGTTCGACCCGACGCCGGCGTCGACGGAACAATTTGGATTCTTGTCGCGACTCGGCCTATACATCGATTGGATGGAACTGAACTGGAACGAGTGGGTGATCAACTACGACTTCGCGCACCAGGTGCAGATGGCGCAGAGCATGCAGCGCAACACGCGTAACTGGACCGAAGCGGCACGCAACTGGTTCACGAAACAACAAATGCGCGGAAAACAGCAGCTGAAGTCGTGGCTCGACCGGCGCGGCGACATAACGTTTGCGCTGCCACTCGCGCTGGCGATATTGCTGGTGCTGTTGCGCTATGACGTGTTGCGCATCACGGTGAAGAAAGTGCGGTTTTATCTGCAACTGCGGCAGCCCTCGCGCGGCGCGGCGAATCCGCAACTCGCGTCGCGGCTGTACGCGGAATTGCTGCGCGTCCTGGCGAAGCGCGGATTCGCGCGTAAGGAGTCGCAGACGGCACTGGAGTTTGCAGGAGCCTTGAGTGAGCCGAGACTCTCGCCGGCGGTCCGCGAATTTACGCAGATCTATGCGCAGGCGCGGTTTGGCGGCGCGGTTTGCGATACCGAACGCCTGCGCGGGCTGCTGACCCAGATCCGAGCCATCGGAAAATAGCTCCGCCTTAGCTTCCCATTCTCCATTCGCCCTCCCCTTTTGTTCTCTTTTGGCCAAAATCGCACGGAAGATGCCGCATGCTATACTTGAAGTTTGCGGGAACACGCAGATTCCCCACTGTAGACGCGGACTTTGAGGATTTGAGACCTAATACAAAAGTTGGATTTGTCAGCCTGGGATGCCCCAAGAACCTCGTGGACAGCGAGGTGATGATGGGCATTCTTGCGCGCGAAGGGTACGAATTGACGCCGCGCGCGGACGAGGCTGAGATTCTGGTGGTCAACACGTGCAGCTTTATCGAGCCGGCGCAAAAGGAATCGGTCGACGCGATTCTGGAGATGGCCGAGCACAAGAAATTTGGCGCGGCAAAGAAATTGATTGTCGCGGGCTGCCTGGTGGAGCGGTATCGCGATCAGATTCTGGAGCAGGTACCCGAAGTCGATGCGGTCGTGGGGACTGGCGAAGTCGAGCGGATTCTGGAAGCCGTCGAGGGCGACTTGCGGATTTTGCCGGCTGAGCCGCCGGCATTTCTGTATCACGATTTAACACCGCGCGTGATTACGACACCGCGGCACGCGGCCTACATCAAAATCGCGGAAGGCTGCGATCATCCGTGCAGCTTCTGCATCATTCCACAATTGCGCGGCAAGTTTCGGAGCCGAAGATTTGAGTCGGTGGTGCGCGAGGCGGAAAATCTCGCGGCCGGCGGCGCGCGCGAAATTACGCTGATCGGGCAGGACACTACGTCGTATGGCGAAGATTTGGGATTGCGCGACGGGCTGGCGCAGTTGCTGGAGAAACTGGCGAGTGTCGATGAGTTGATGTGGGTGCGGTTTTTGTACGCGTACCCAAATCGCGTGACGCAGAAATTGCTGGACACGATCGCGGCGCACCCTCGACTGGTGAAGTATATGGATATGCCGCTGCAACACGCGAGCCGCAACGTGCTGGCGCGCATGAAGCGCGGGTCGCATGGCGATGCGTTTTTGAAATTGCTGGAGCGGATTCGGGCGACGATTCCCGGCGTGACGCTGCGGACTTCGTTCATCGCAGGATTTCCCGGCGAAACGGAAGCGGATTTCGACGAGCTTTGCGATTTTGTGCGCGCGGCGAAGCTTGATTGGATGGGCGTGTTCGAGTATTCGGATGTGGACAACGCGGCGAGCTTTGGTCTCGATGCGAAGGTCGATCCGGAAGTCACGGTGGCGCGACGCGACAAGCTGATGGCGATCCAGAAGAAGATTTCGCGCGAGAATCTGCGCGCGTTCAAGGGCCGCACGGAAACGGCGCTGATCGAAGGGCCGTCGAAGGACAATCCGCTGGTGTGGGAAGCGCGACTCGCCGGGATGGCGCCGGACATTGACGGCAAAGTTTATTTGACCGACATCGAATTGCCCGGGGGCGGCGGCGAAACCGCGGCGACGGGCGATGCGGCGCGCGTCGAGATCACGAAAACCGACGCATACGACTTAATCGCGCGTGTGGTCGAGATTCTGCCGCGTCCCGCGGCACGCGGAGTCGCGGCGAGTCACCGCCAGGCAATCCCACCAGCCGAAACTCTAACGCGCATCTCTACAGGCGCGGCGCTGCGCGTCTTGGGGTAGTATTAATCCGTCATGCAGCGCCGGTGCCCGATTTGCAAGACTCTGACCGATTCCGAAACAAACGCCGAATTCCCGTTTTGCAGCGAACGTTGCCGTTTGCGGGACCTCGGCAATTGGGCGGCAGAAAAATACGTCGTGTCGGAGCCGATTTTTGACGAAGGCGATGGCGAAGACGAGCTGAGCGAAGCGACGAATCCCGATGAGCCCATCCACTGAAGCCAAACCCGAAAAGCAAAGTGGCGACAAGCCGAAGCTGGCGTTTGCGATCGCGACGGCCGGCGGCGTGGGCTACGCATCCAAGGCGCCGGGAACGCTGGGGTCACTGGTTGGAGTTGGGACCATCGTGCTCTGTGCGATTTTCTTTTTGCGGCCGACGTCGCTCGCAGGATTGTCGCCGTTTCATGTTTTGTCGGACGCGCGCTTCATGGACAAACATTTTCTCGTCCCTGGCAGCGACATCCACAACACGGTGTTGATCCTGCCAATTTTTTGCGCGTTCGCGCTGCTATTTGTGCTGGGCGCGATCGGAGTGTGGAGCGCAGGGGCCGCCGCGAGCTACTCGGGCATCAAAGATCCGCAGTTCGTCGTGATCGATGAGGTGGCCGGCCAGCATTTGACGCTGGTGCTGCCGTTGATTCCAATCGCGTTGCCGAACTTGCACTCGCACCTCGACTTGTCAACGTTCGCAATTTTCACCGCGCTCAGCCTGGTGAACTGGAAATATCTGCTGCTGGGATTTCTGTTTTTCCGGATTTTCGATATTTGGAAGCCGTATCCGCTGCGGCGCCTCGAAATGCTTCCCGGCGGCTGGGGCATCATGGCGGACGATTGGATGGCGGGCGTGTACGCTGCCATTCTGCTGCGCTTCGCGTTACATTTTAAGCTGATCGATTTGCTATGAAATTTGGATTCGGGCCTTCCACAGAAAAAAACGGCGTGCCGCACATCGAAGGTGTGACTCCAACGGCGGCAATTCCCGGCGGCGAGATGGTGATTCGCGGCAGCGGGCTTGCGCCGCGCGTGGGCCCGCGGCCTTCGGTGCTTTTTGGCGAGGCGGACGCAGGATTGATGCTGGTTACCGAAAATCGCGTGATCGTGCGCGTGCCCGATGGAGCGAGTGAAGGCACCGTGCGCATCACAAACGGAAACGGCGAGAGCGCGCCGCATCCGGTGTCGATCGGATTGCAGATCGCCGACAATCTGCATCCCATCGGGAATCCGGCTGTCGATATCGACGGGAATATTTACGTGACGTTCAGCGGGCCGCGCGGGCAGCCGGTTCCAGTTTCGCTCTACAAAGTTTCGGCGAACTACAACGTGAAGCCGTTTGTTACGACGCTGGTCAATCCGTCAGGACTGGCGCTCGATCGGTGGAGCAATCTGTTTGTGTCCTGCCGGAACGACGGCACGATTCACAAGATCACGCCCGACGGCCGCGCGGAACAGTGGATCGAGGGCATGGGCATCGCGACAGGCATTGCGTTCGATGGCGATGGAAATTTGTATGTCGGCGATCGCAGCGGGACGATTTTCAAAATCAGCCCGAGCCGCGAGATTTTTGTTTTTGCCACATTGGAGCCATCGGTTGCCGCGTATCATCTGGCGTTTCATCCGAGCGGCGATTTGTTTGTGACGGGTCCGACCACTTCGAGCTACGACCGTGTCTATCGCATCACGCAGGGCGGAGAGGTTTCGTCGTATTATCGCGGGCTCGGACGGCCGCAAGGGTTGGCGTTCGATCGCGATGGCAATTTGTATGTTGCGGCTTCGCACGCGGGGCGGCGCGGAATCGTCCGGATCACGCCGGACTCGAAGGCTGACGTAATTTTGAGTGGATCGGGGCTAGTCGGCATGGCATTGCTTCCTTCGGGCAGGGCCATTTTAACGACGAACGCGGCGCTCTTTACTTTGGATTGGGATGTCCGCGGACTGCCACTTCTCGGATAATCAGACTCTTCGGATAACAAACGATGAAAGCGGAGATCATTGCAGTCGGTTCGGAACTGCTGACGCCGGATCGGCTTGATACGAATTCGCTGTATCTTACCGAACAACTGAACAGCATCGGGATTGAAGTCGTGCGCAAGACGATCGTCGGCGACAACGAGTCGTTGCTGCGCGAGGTCTTTCGCGAGGCGATGGGCCGCGTCGAGCTGATTATTTCGTCGGGCGGGCTCGGTCCTACGCAGGACGATCTGACGCGCGAGACCGTAGCCGATCTGCTCGGACGGCGTTTGCAGCGCGACGAGAAAATCGTGCAGTACATTCAGGGGCGATTCCGCAGCCTGGGCCGCGAGATGCCCGAACTGAACATCCGTCAGGCGATGGTGCCGGAAGGCGCGGAGGTGATGGAGAATCCGCGCGGAACGGCGCCAGGATTGTGGATCGAGGATTCGGGGCATTTTATTGCGCTGCTGCCGGGGCCGCCGCGCGAACTGAAGCCGCTGTTTCGCGAGCAGGTGTTGCCGCGGCTGGAGCGCCGCGTTTCCGGAGTGCGCCTGTTCCAGCGGCAGCTGCGCGTAACGGGGCTTGGCGAATCGCACGTCGAGCAGCGCATCCTGCCGATTTATAGCCGCTATACCGACGTGACGACTACGATTCTCGCCGCGCCGGGAGAAATTCAAATTCACCTGCGGATGTGGACCGCCGACGCCGGGCAAGCGAAGAAAACGCTCGACGAAATCGTGCAAGGATTCGAGATTTCGCTGACCGATCGCATCTACAGCGAGGATGGGCGTTCGCTGGAAGAAGTCGTGGCGCACGAATTGACCGCCAACGGCGCGACGATTTCAGCGGCCGAAAGCTGCACCGGCGGTTTGCTCGCTCAACGACTCACAAGTATCGCGGGAAGCTCGTCATATTTTCTTGGCGGAGTGGTTTGCTACAGCAACGAGCTGAAGACTACCTGGGCCGACGTGCCACCGGAAATGATTTTGAGCAAAGGCGCGGTGAGCACTGAGGTTGCGGTTGCGCTCGCAGAGGGGATCCGCCGGCGCGTGGGTAGCACAATCGGCGTTGGGATTACCGGAGTTGCCGGCCCCGGCGGCGGCACGGAAGAAAAACCGGTCGGTACGGTGTTCGTCGCGATTTCCTATTCCGGCGGTGTGAAAGAGCGCGGATTTCGCTTCCCAGGCGAACGAGAAAATGTCCGCTGGCAGGCGTCGCAGACAGCGCTCGATATGGTCCGGATCCATTTCCTTTACAACGGCGCGAACGCCACAAAATCGGCGGCGAAAAAGGCCTGATCGTGCGCTTGTTTGTCGCGCTGCAAATTCCCGATTCCATCCGAAACGACTACTCCACACTGATCGACGATTTGCGGCAGCTGGATGCGAAAGCTGCGGCGAAGAAGCCGAAATGGGTGCGGCCTGAGAATCTTCACGTCACGCTGAAATTTGTCGGGCACACCGATCCAAGCAGGCTCGATGAAATCCGCAGAGTCCTTACAAACGTTCGCTCACCACAGGAAGTTCTACTGCATTTCCGCAACATCGGCTTTTTCCCGGGCGCGAAACACCCGCGCGTCGTCTGGGGCGGTATGGAGGCGTCGGAAAATCTCGCAACACTCGCTCACGACGTCGACGCACAGATCGCGACGCTCGGCTTCCCTGCCGAGGAGCGCGTTTTCACTCCGCATCTGACACTCGCACGCCTAGACCCGCCGGGAATTTCCCCCGAAGTGCGAGCCGCCATCGAAAAGCGTGCCACGTGCGACTTCGGAATGTTGTATACCAGCGAATTCCATCTGATTGAAAGCAAACTGAAACCATCGGGCGCGGAGTACACTACGCTTCAGTCGTTCTCATTCGTGTCCAAGGATTGAAGGAGCATGCGCGACGTTTCTCTCAGCCTGCTGTGGCTACCGCTTGCCGGCTATCTACTCGGTTCGATTCCATTTGGCATTTTGTTGACGCGGATTTTCGGCGGCGGCGATATTCGCGCCGCCGGCAGCGGAAATATCGGTGCGACCAATGTGACGCGAGTCGTTGGGCCGATTCCCGGCATTCTGACGCTGGTACTCGATGGGCTGAAAGGCGCGGCGGCCGTCTGGCTGGCCGCACATTTTTCGGGCTATAGCGCGGCATGGATGACCGCAACAGGATTCGCTGCACTGGTCGGCCACTGCTTCCCGGTCTGGCTGAAATTTCACGGTGGCAAAGGTGTGGCAACGGCGGCTGGCATGTTTCTCGCGTTGTGCTGGCCCGCGGGCGTAGCAGCCATTCTAGTTTTTGTGGCTGTCGTGTTTTTCTTCCGGTTCGTCTCGCTGGGCTCCATCGCGGCGGCGGCGGCGATGCCGTTGCTGATTTATTTGTTGTGGGCGCCGCATCAAGGCCTGCATCTGGCGCCGCCTCCATCGGTGACAATAGGCGCGTTCGCGGCGGCGATGCTCGTCGTTTACAAGCATGACGAGAACATCCAGCGTCTGGTCGAAGGTCGTGAACCACGATTTTCGTTCGGCAAGGAATCGAAAGACAGGGACAGGGAGTGAGCCGCGTCGCCATCCTTGGCGCTGGAAGCTGGGGCACCGCGCTGGCGATCGTCTTGTCGCGCGGTTCGCGTTCGCACGAAATCTGGCTGTGGGCGCGAGACGCCAACCAGCCGCAATCGATTTCGCGCTTCAACGAAAATCGAAAATATTTGCCGGGAATATCCGTGCCCGGCGCGATTCGGCTGACGCACTCGATTGGCGAAGCTTTGCGCGGCGCGTCGATTGTCGTTGGCGCTATGCCTTCGGCACACGCGCGAAACGTATACGCGGCGGCAAACGGCGCGCTCGCTGCCGGCGCCGTCGTCGTGAGCGCAACGAAAGGCCTGGAGCCGGGCACTCACGCGCGCATGAGCGAAGTAATCGCCGATACTCTTCCTGAAGCGCGCATCGCGGTGCTTTCGGGACCATCCTTCGCGCTCGAAGTCGCGAAAGGCTCGCCAACGGCGGTCGTCATCGCTGCGGCCGATGCGGCACTCGCGGCCGACCTGCAGGAACAATTCGCTGCTCCGAATTTTCGGCTGTACAGCAACGACGATATGCTGGGCGTCGAACTTGCGGGCGCGATGAAAAATGTCATCGCGATCGCGGCCGGCACGTGCCAGGGGCTGGGCCTGGGCGCCAACACGCTGGCGGCGCTGATCACGCGAGGCCTGGCAGAGATGGCGCGACTTGCAGCGGCGCTCGGCGCACGCCCGGAAACGCTGAGTGGCCTCGCTGGGCTGGGCGATCTGGTTCTGACTTGCAACGGCACGTTGAGCCGAAACCGGCATGTCGGCATAGAGCTATCGCAGGGACGCCCCCTTGGGGAGATTCTGCTTGGAATGAGCGGCGTCGCGGAAGGGGTCGACACAGCCAAGCCACTGCTGGCGTTGGCGCGCGAATACAAGGTCGAGCTACCGATCACAATGCAGGTCGACGCGATTCTGCGTGGCGACCAGCACCCGCGCGCGGCGATTCGCGAGATCATGGAACGGCCGCAAAAGAAGGAATGAGGCGCGACAGCGAATTTGTCCCGCCCGCTTGCGCGAAAATCTGCCGCAGCGCAAGTTGCTGATTTAACATAGTTTATATAGCTGACGGCTGCGCCTTCGTGCCACTCTGGTACGACCGGCCCAGTTGCACATGCGCATCGCCTGTACCTCTGTACGGGCGATACCTTTCTCGCGATTCCCTAGACTTGCAGCAGGCCTATGTCTGCCCTGAACACATCTCGATGGCAACGCGTAAGTACCGGCCGAGTCCGCATCTTGTGGCTCGTGCTGGGTGCGATGTTGCTCGTCGGCGTGGTGCCGATTCTGCTCTACCACCGCCAGGTGCTGCAGCTGAGCCAGGAGAAACTTGTCAACACCGAGCTTGTGCAGCAGGCCGACTTGACGCGTTCTTTGGCGCGCGAAATCGAGTTGTTCCAGTCCAACCTGACGCAGCAACTCGTCAGCGAACGCCAGATCATGGCGCTGATGGGATTGAGCGACGACGTTGAAAGCGCGGTCAACGAACCGAAAGTGTCGCACCTGCTTGAGAACTTCACGGACAGCAATCGAGAAACGTTTTTGTATTTGACGGCAGTGGGCAAGAGTGGCAAAGGTACCGTCGCGTCGCAGGGAAACTTCCGCGCCGACCAGGATCCGTTTGTCGCGAGGGCGCTGCAACGCGCATTCCAGGCTTCGACACAGTCGCTGCCATTTCGCAGCGATCCATTGGCGCTCGCTCCCGACAACCGGCCGGCTTTCGTGATTGCGGTACCGCTTAAGGACTTCAACGACCACTTCACCGGAATGCTCGCGGCGGTCGTTTCTCTGGAGCCGATTCTGCGTCTGCTGCAGGACGACAGCGTGCGCGGGCGCGCGGTGTTTGTCATCGATCACGCGGGCCACATCGTGGCGCATCCCGACACGAAGAATTTTGTTCCCGGAGCCGACGTCACGGGAGGCGACGCTTCACGTATCGTCGAACAAGTCGTGGCGCTGCCGAGGGATCTGCGAACGACAGCTACGATTCGCTATACGCAGGTCAATAAAAACCGCAGCGTGGAAATGATCGGGACGTACAGCACCTTTCCCGAGGCGAACTGGGCGGTCATTGCCGAACGCAGCTTGAAACAGGCGCGCGCCGACGCCGGCGTGAATGAGTTGAACCGCCAGGCGCTGGCGTTCGTCACCATCGTTATTCTTGCAGCGCTACTGTTGGGATATTTCTTCGCGGTCGGCATCAGTACGCCGATTCGCGGTCTCGCGGCCTCCACACGCGCGATCAGCCGCGGTGAATTCCATCAACGCTCGGCCGTGCGCGGGGCTTCGGAAATCAGCGAGCTCGCCGAAAATTTCAACAAGATGGCCGGCGACATCGAAGAGTACATCGAGAGGCTGAAGGAAGCGGCCGAAGAAAATCGCGAGCTGTTTATCGGGTCGATCCGAATGTTGGCGGCCGCGATCGACGAAAAGGATCCGTATACGCGTGGTCACTCGGGCCGCGTGGCAAAGTATTCGACACTGATCGCGCGTGAGCTGGGTTTGTCGGACGGCGAGGTCGATACGCTGCGCATTTCGGCGCTACTGCATGACGTTGGCAAGATCGGCGTCGAAGATCGCGTGTTGAAGAAGCCGGGAGCGTTGACGCCGGAAGAATTTGCTTTGATGAAGCAGCACACCGTGAAAGGCGCGAACATCATGCGCCCGGTTTCACAACTGAAAGAAATGCTGCCGGGAATCGAACTGCACCACGAGCACATGGACGGGCGCGGCTATCCGTACGGCCTGAATGGGCCGCAAATTCCGATGATGGCGCGCATCATCGGCGTCGCCGACACGCTGGACGCCATGACGACGAACCGGCCGTATCAATCGGCGATGGACCTGGACTACGCGCTCGGAAAGATCAAGGCGTTGGCGGGATCGAAATTCGATACGGTGGTTGTGAACGCGCTCGACGCGGCGGTGACGAACGGACGGCTGCGGCTCAGCGCGGTCGAAGTGCAGGTTTGAGACGACGCGTAAATCGCACGCCTCGCCACGCCGTAGAGCTTTTCCTGATCAAATCGACCAAAGGCTGGAGTGCGGCGCCCCCGGCGCCGCATTCGCTTTGTGCGAATACTCCAGCGTCTCGTTAACTCGCGATCCAGGCGAAACACGCGGCAGTGGCTAGGTGTTCTTACCGACTCCTGTGATGCGCGTGCCGTCGAATTTCGTGAACGAAAATCCCTCGAACGGCTGATTCCAGCAGTTCCCCATGTCGCGCAGCATCGCGATCGCGACCGCTTCGCCGAGCGGCAGCGAATCGACATAGTCGTGGCGCCAATGCACGCCGGCGTGATTGCGCCCGACACCGATGTTCGCCGCCAGTTTGTTCATCTCGCCGCTGATCGTGAGCTTGTCGCCATCCGAGCCGGTGTATGGCACTAGCGAAAAGCCGTCTTCACTGGGTTGGGAAATTGTGATTCCAGGAATCGAAGCCAGCGGCGTCTGATCGTCGAACCACGCCTTGACGATCGTCGCGCACGCTCCGGCCACGGTGGAGTGACCTTGGCCGTAGGACGGATGCTGCGGGCAGCCCTCCGGGAAACCGTGTGGCAGGAAGTAGCTGTTGTGTTTCGCAAAGACGCGCGCGACCGCTTCGGAATTCAACACATCAGGGTGCAGCGGATAATTTGCCTGCTTCGTCTTCGTCATGTGCACGAGGCCGCCAAATTCCTCGGGGCGGAGATGGCGGTGCACGAACCATTTCTGGTACCACACTGCTTTCAACGCGCGCTGCGAGACTTCGGCGACGAGAGTCTTCAGGTGGGGCGAACCAAACGTGCCGAATCCGCTTTGATTTCGCGAGCCGACGTAAGGATTGTTCGGATCGAGCGGCGCGCCCTGATCGACAAGTATCAAACACGCGTTGAAATACGCCTCGAACAGAACGTCGACATGTACGTAGGCGCCGAGCCCGCGCCCATTCCACATGTGCTGCGGATTTGGATCGACCTGATTCGATCCGAACGGCCCTTGCCCGTTTTGCACCGCGAGCCACGACGACTGATCCGTCATGTAATCGACGCCGGGAGCGTATGTCGTGAGCAACTGCGTCACTGGCACCGCACCGTAACTGAATGGCAGCAGCAAGAATTGCGAAACGTAAGGCCCAATCACGTCGCCGGCCGTAAAGCCGCGAAACAGAGTCTGCGGCGTTACCGGCTTCGGGCCGCGAAACGCCGGCAGTGAATTCAACTCGGCGATCGCGGCTTGCGTCAGCGGCTCCTGGCCGTATTGGGTGAAATTGATGTCGCGACACAGCGCCATCCAATAGTTTTCAATCGCGGTGTCGGCCATCTGCTGGCTGGCCACCGAAGGCGGCGTACCGATCACCAGTTGATGCGAATCGGTGCCCTCGAGGTCGAACGCCAGACCGCACTGCGGATCGACCAGAGGGACGCTCCCGCCCATTTGAATCTGATCGAACAGGGCTGAACGACCCGAATTCACCGCACGCAGGAAACTGGCGTACGACGAAGGCAAGACTTCGCCGATTCCGTTGTGCGCGAGCCCCTTGGAGTAGTTGCCGATGTGATTTGGAAAGCGCTGCTCGTCGCCGTTCGTGACCTCGTTCGGCGTGCGAAGGCTCATTTCAGCTTGCGCGGCGCCAACACGATTGTTGAAGGCTTGCAACGCACGCGATCGACCTGAAAGACCGAATTCGGCCGACGCCACTT
>CAWCHM010000014.1:0-19194 GCA_963795355.1 uncultured Acidobacteriota bacterium | reverse complement strand
GCATCTGCGTCAGCATCTTCGTCAGATCGCTCGGACGGGCCTACTCCCGCTCGGGGAGGGGGGCGGAGTAGACGGTGCCGGAGTCGAGGCCGAAGGCGGTCTAGAGATAGCGCACGGCCCGCTCCATGTCGACGGCGGCCACCACGACCGAGATGCGGATCGGATGGACGTCGAGATCATCTCGATGTTGACGCCGTTGTCGGCCAGCGTCTCGAACATCTTGGCGGCCACACCCGGGCTGGTCTTCATACCCGCCCCGATCCAGCGACACCTTGGCGATGGCGGCGTCGTGGTCCACGCCGGCCGCGCCGATGTCGGCCGGCCAGCACCGACACGATCTTCTCGGCCACGGCCATGTCGGCCTTGGGCACGGTGAAGGAGATGTCGGTGGTGCCCGCCTTCGACGTGTTCTGGACGATCATGTCGACGTTCACGTTGGCCTCGCCCCGACTACTACGCCAAATATCCCAAGCCCTGCATGGGCGGCTGGGGCCGCAAGCTAGTTACTCATCTAACGCACGAGCGGCGAAGCTCTTCCCTGTCACGCCACAAAAATTATCCCCGGCCTGGCAATTCGCCAACGTGAAGGACGACAGCCTTGCCGATATCTGGCGCCTCCAGCGATGGGGGGGAAAAATTCCGCGGCGAATTTTGGATGCAAGACCCGTGCAAGACCTGCGACCGCCGCACCCTCGACTTCGGCGGCTGCCGCTGCCAAGCTCTGCTCCTCGCCGGAGACGCCTCCGCCACCGATCCCGTCTGCACCTTGTCGCCAAATCGCCCCCAGATCGACGCGATCCTCACCGCCATCCATGTTCCGCTGTCAAGTTGTAGGGGCGGGGCTTGCTCCGCCCTCGATCCGACTCGGCAACGACTCCGCCGTCGATGTCCGCCCCGAATGGCTCTACCGGCCAAACCCGTCGTAAAAGTCATGTCCTCGCCGATGAACATTCACGCCGCCGGCGTTTACCACCTGGGTCCAGACAATCCTTCGTCATCATCCGCGCCGCAAACGCCACGCTAGCCGCAAGCACAATCATTCCCAAACACCGCCAACGTCACGCGGTGCCCCAATATTGCTTAGCCACGCCTTCCGGCCACCAGCGAACCAATCGGCTGCACTCCCATAAACATCGTCGCGTAAACCGCCATCACGCGACTGCGCAACTCATCCGGCACGCGATTCTGCACGGTAGTATTCGTGGCCGCCATCATCGAGGTTGCTGAAAACCCGACAATAAACAGCACACCCGCCGAAAACCAGAAAACACGCGAGTACGAAAACAAAATCAGGCAGACCGAAGAAATAATCGCCATCGCCGCGATCCACTTCGCCAACCCTTTGAAACTTTGTCGCGTGGCAAACTGCAGGGCGCCAAGCGCCGCCCCTACGCCCGCATACTCAGCAGGAGTGAAAATCCCACCGCGCCGCGATGCAACACGTCGCGCGCAAAAACCGGTAAAAATACCGAATACTGCAGCCCAAAAAAACTGAGCACACTCAGCAATACCAGCACCGCGCGTGTGGGCCGATCCTGCATCGCATACCGGAACCCCTGCAACAAATTCCGCGTCGGCGATCCCAGATGCACCTTCGGCACAAACTGTGGAATGCGCATCGCAAAGAGCGCGATGATGACCGCCAGAAAACTCACTCCATTGAAAAAGAAACACCAGCCCTCGTGAATGTACGCGATCACGAATCCCGCGATCGGCGGCCCGACAACGCGCGCACTGTTGAACATCGCCGAATTCAGCGCGATCGCATTCGGCAAATCGTCCTTCCCCACCATCTGCACCAGAAACGCCTGCCGAATGGGCACATCGAACGCATTCACGATGCCCACCAGAAATGCGATCAGAATCAGGTGCCACACCTTCAGTAAATGGGTAAACGTCAGCGCCGCCAGCGTAAACGCCAGAATCATCGAAGCCGTTTGCGTCCAGATCACGCCCAGATGCCGGTTGTAGCGGTCGCCGACATAACCGCCCACCGACGCCAGCAACAGGATCGCGATCTGATTCGCGAATCCAAAAACCCCCAGCAATGCCGCCGAATTAGTGAGCTTATAGACCAGCCACAGTTGTGCGGTGGACTGCATCCAGGTTCCGATCAGCGAAACCATCTGACCGGCAATAAACAGTTGAAAATTACGGTGCTGCAATGCGCCAAAGCGCTTGGGCACGTCCTCGATCCCTCAACCACTCTGTGCGAACAAAGATTGTAGCGAAAACAAATACGTCGAGCCGCTAATTGCTGCGCACCACAGGGCGAGTGCGACTCCAATTTGTCCCAACGTCAGCACCAGCAGTGCGTGATTCCTTCGTCGAGAGTGCAGTAGTGACACAAATTGCTTTCCGAGATCGCAAAGAAAGGCAGCCCACAAGCAAAATCGCCGGAATAACAACTCCGGCGATTTTCCAATTTCGATTTTCCAATTTCCGTTTTTACTCCGGCGATCCTCCCACATGCAAGTGACTCAAATCCCGGAGCGTCGACCGATCCTCATCACTCATCCCGCGCGTGAAGTTCGGATCACTCAGCCGCTGATTCCGCGCGGACTCCGGCATATTTTGCAATACTCGTAACCGACTCCGGATCGCCTGCTTCCGGTCGGGCGGCATCTGCCGCCATTGCGGAAGCACATCATTCCGCACGTGATCCCGCTGCTCCGGCGTCATCCGATTCCACACCTGCGCCCGATCGCGCAGCACCTGCTGCTGCGCCGGTGACATCCGCCGTAGCCGATCTTCGTTTTGCAAAACTCGCTGTCGGTCCGACGGCGACATATTCCGCCACCGATCCTGATTATTCGGAGACTGTGTCGGAGGACGATTCGGATTCGTCTCGACGTTCGAGTTCGGCCGCGGAATTGTTTGCGCTCCGCCATGCTCGCCATTCGCGCGATTCCCGGCATTCGGCGGTCGGTCGTTGCGCGTATTCTGCCGAGGCGCTCCCTGCGGGGCGGCTTTGGGAGCGTTAGGCCGATGCTGCGCCGCCACCACCGGTGTCGTCAGCGGCAGCACCAACATCGCCGCGAGCGCAAGCGTCCCTACCAGGCTCAGCCTGCACCGCCACTCGCCGAATTTGCGCACCAGATTCATCGCAAAAATTCTCGCCTGCCCGTCTGCCATCAACCACTACATATCTGTGTTTGAATCCGGCTGCTGTTGATTCGAATCGTCGCTCACCGGCTGCGGCAAATCGCTCAGCGCATCGAAGTTCGAAATCACATCGAAATTCTCCAGCACCGGCAGATCGCTCATCACTTGGGCTTCCTGCTCGGCGCCGTTATTTGTCGGCGCCAGCGTTTCATTTGAACGCGACCCAAACCACACCGTCGCCAGCAACAACATCGACGCCGCAAACGCCACCCGTGGTGACGGCGCAAATACCGACCACCAGCTCTGCTTCACCGGCTCGGCGGCCACGCGCGCACGCACCCGCGCGTCGAACGCGCCCGAAGGTTCGATCTGCGGCAGTTCATCGAGAAAGCTCGATACCGCGCGGAATTCATCCACACGCAGTTGGCACGCCGCGCACGTCTTCAGGTGCGCTTCCATTTCCTTCATCTCTCCGGCCTTCAACCGCCCATCCACATAAGGCAGAATCCGGCTTTCCATTCGATTGCAACTCATAACGCCATCCTTACTTCTGGTCTTCCGTCAATCTTCATGACGCCTTCGCACTCGCTACTAACGGCGCCAGCTCCACTCGCAGCGTCTCGTACGCCCGGAACAACAACGATTTCAGCGCGCTCTCAGAACACTCCAGAATCTTCGCGATTTCGTTGTAGTCCAGTTCCTGGTATTTGTGCAGCAGCACCGCTGCACGCTGCTTCTCCGGCAATTTGTCGATCGCGTGCTTGATCATCTGCTTCCGCGCCTCTTCGACAAGATGCTGCTCGATGTCCGGATGTTTGTCCGCCACATCGAGTGTCTTCTCGTCGCCATCCTCGGCATCGGTCGTGATCGGCGCGTCCAGCGACAACTCCATCCGCTGGTGTCGCGTGTCGCGCACCGAGTTCAACGCAAGGTTTGTTGCAATTCGAAACAGCCATGTCGTGAACTTGGCGCTCGGCACATATTCTTCGCGCGCTCGATACACGCGAATGAATACCTCCTGCGCGAGGTCTTCAGCCTGCTCCCGGTTTCGCACCATCCGGTACAGGAAGTTGACCAGCGGACTCCGATAGCGATGCAGCAGAAGCGCGAACGACTGTTCGTCGCCCGCCTTCACGTCCAGCATCAGCTGTACGTCCGACCTGGCCATAGTCGCCACACTGTATCAAACACATGTGGAGTCAGGAAGTTGCAATCGACTGCAGTGTTTTTCTGGCGAAATTAAAGCGAAGATTATACGTGAAACAACGCCTGCATTATCAGCAGGCTGACCACTCCGACGAACACCAGCAGCGCCATCCGCCAGTTCGGCTCCCGGTTCACCTCGGGCAAAAGGTCCGATGCCGCCACATATAAGGTCACCCCGCCCGACACCGGCAGCGCGTACTTCAACTGCCCCTGCAAGGCGCTTGTCAAAACCACTCCCAACAACGTTGCTATCCCTAGTAACCCGGCCGCCAGGATTGCGTTGCGCTTTCCCATCCCGCTGGCTAGCACCAGCGACGCCACCGTGAAACCTTCCGGGAGCTTATGCAAAAACACCGCCACGAAAATCACCACGCCCAGCCAGGTCGACACCAGGAATCCCGCCGCGATTGCCACTCCGTCAAAAAATGTGTGGATCGCCAGTCCGAGCAGCACCGTCGTCCGCGCGTGCCCGTGGCTCACTTCTTCGTGATGCGTTTCCTCGCCGAAATGAAAGTGTGGCGCAAGCGTGTGTTCGAATAAATGTACGAGGAAAAATCCGATCAGGACATAGAACAGCGCGCGTTCGCCCGAAAGCCGCACCGACTCCGGAATGATCTCGACGAACGCAACCGCCAGCATGTAGCCGGCGCCCAGCGCTAAAAAATACTGCAAGTACTTGCGCGACCAGTCGCCGCGCACCACAAAATACCCGCCAATCAAATTTCCCGCCGCCGCCATTACCCCCAGCAGCGCCGCCAGCCCCATTCGAAATACCAAACTATGCGTCATCCAGGAGTGGCTCAGCCTAAATCCTCAATTCACTTTTTCGTGCCGCCCAACTCGTCGCTCAAAACTCCGTTGTAGCCCCAGTCATCCCGTTCTACGTTCTGAATCACGATGTGAATGTGCTCCGGCTTTTTACCAAGAGTCCGCACCAGCGTCTCGGTAATCTCGCGCACAATCGTCGCCTTCTGCTCCCGAGTCGCGCCCTTCGTAATTTGCACGTTGACGTATGGCATGTTCGAAATCCCACGCTATCCCGCTGCAATTAGCCGCTGTGCCGGAAAAGAATCACATCCCCTTCCTGCACAATGTATTCTTTCCCCTCCAACCTCACCTGCGCCTTCTCCCGCGCTGCCGCCAAACTCCCCGCCGCCAGCAAATCATTCCACCGCACAACTTCAGCGCGAATAAATCCCTTCTCAATATCGCTGTGAATCGCACCCGCCGCTTTGACCGCCGTGGATCCTTTTCGAATCGTCCACGCCCGCACTTCCGGCTCCCCCGCCGTGAAAAACGAAGTCAGCCCCATCAACTCATACGTCGCGCGAATCAACCGGTTCAACCCCGGCTCTTTCAATCCATACGACGCCAACATCTCCGCAGCTTCAGCCTCTTCCATCTCCGCGAGTTCCGCCTCGAGCCGCCCGCACACCGCGACCACCGCCGCATTCGGCTTGTTCGCCAGCGACATCAGCTTATGCCGCTCCACCGCCGAGTCCAGCTTGTCCGCCTCATCATCCCCGACATTGAGCACATACAACACCGGCCGCGCCGACAAAAACAAAAATCCCCCGATCGGCCGCCGCTCTTCCGTCGTCAACTCCAACTCACGCAGCGGATGCTCCGCCTCCAGATGCGCCTTGCACTTCTCAAGTGCCGCCTTTTCGAGCTGCAAAATCGGATCAGCCTTCTTCTTCAAATCCTTATCGACGCGCTCCAGCCGCCGCGTGATCTGGTCGTGATCCGACAAAATCAACTCCAACTCCAGATTCAACGCATCCCGCAGCGGATCGATCGATCCCGCCGCATGCGGCACCGACGGATCGTCGAACACACGAATCACATGCGCGATCGTATCCACTTCGCGCAGCGACGCCAGCGCCTCGCGCGTCCGCTCGCCCTGAATCCCGCCCAGGTCGACATACTGCACCGTCGCGTAAGTTATCTTCTTCGGGTTGTACAACTTGGCGAGCTCCAGCAGCCGCGGCTCGGGCACCTTCGCTACGCCGACATGCGTGCCCTGCGAGCCGCTCTTCCCTTCGACGTTGGCTTTCGTCAAAATCCGAAACAGCGTCGTCTTCCCAACCTGTGGTAGTCCAATAATTCCTGTCTGCATAAACCCGAAATTTTAGCACACCCGTTCCGCCCAACCCGAGCCGTCAGCGTGGCTCCTTGGGTGCCGCACCCTTTCGGTTTTAAAAAGGGTGCGGATTTAGACGCCACGCCGCCCATGCCAAAACGACGACTACCCATCATTCGCTCGTAAATCGAAACACCCTTGCGCGATCCAAAAACTCGCACACATCCAATTCCTCACCGAACTTGTTGTATCGTTGTCTCACCATCAGAAATCTCACAAGACCTGATGCTAGGTAACAGCGTCCATGCCGTCGAACTCGTCTTCCTCCTCCTCCTCTTATTCGTGGTGGCTTTCGCGGCCCTCGCCCGCAAAATTCAGGTTCCCTATCCCATCGTCCTCGTCATCGCCGGACTCATCCTCGGCTTCATCCCCGGCATCCCGCACATCTCGCTCAGCCCCGACGTCATCTTTCTCGTCGTTCTTCCTCCCTTGCTCTACGCGGGCGCATGGTTCACCAGTTGGCGCGACTTCTCCTACAACATCGTCAGCATTCTCTTTCTCGCCTTCGGCCTCGTCGGCTTCACCGTTTGGGGAGTCGCCGAGGCCGCAAACTATTCCTTCGCTCCGTTCGATCTTCGCCTCGGCGTTGTGCTCGGCGCCGTCGTCGCCACCACCGACGCCATCGCCGCCACCTCCATCGCCAAGAATCTCGGTCTCCCTCAGCGCATCGTCGACATCCTCGAAGGCGAAAGCCTCGTCAACGACGCCACTGGCCTGCTCGCGCTCGAATTTGGCGTCGCCATGGTCGTCCGCGGCGAAACTCCCACAGTCCTAAACGGCGCGATCCGTCTCATCTGGCTTGTTGGTGGCGGCATTATCGTCGGCCTGCTCATCGCCCTCCTCATCGAGCGCGTCGAACGCTACCTCGACGACGGCCCCATCGAAATCACGCTCAGCATCATGATTCCGTACGCCGCGTATCTCGCTGCCGAATACGCCCACTCATCCGGCGTCCTCGCCGTCGTTGCCTGCGGTCTCTACCTCGGCCGCCGCGAGACCGCAGCTTTTCTCCCCCAGCGTTCGCATTCAGGCCCACGGCTTCTGGGACTCCTTCACGTTCGCCATCAACGGACTCGTATTCGTCCTCATCGGCTTACAGCTTCCCTTCGTCCTTGCCGGCATCCACGACTACTCGATGAAGACGCTTCATTCTTTATGGCGGAATGTTCAGCGCCCTCGTTATCCTGCTCCGGCTCGCGTGGCTTTTCCCAGGCGCATTCGTTGCCAACATCATCCGTCGAAAAATCTTCCATCAAAACGAGCCGAGGCCTCCGATCAAAGGCATTTTCATCATTGGTTGGACTGGAATGCGAGGCGTCGTCGCGCTAGCCGCGGCTCTCGCGTTGCCCGAAACGCTCTCCAACGGCAGCCCCTTCCCGCAGCGCAATCTGATCATCTTTCTGACGTTCTGCGTGATCCTCGTCACGCTCGTCGTGCAAGGACTCTCCCTGCCGCCGCTCATTCGCGCGCTCGGCCTCGCCGGTCAAAACACCATCGCCGCCGAAGAACACGAAGCCCGCCGCATCATGCTCGAAACCGCTCTGCACAAAATCAAAAGCCTTCGCGCCGGAAAACGAGACGCACCATCTCACCGCTGCTTACGATGATGCCGTCGCAAAATACAAGCGGCGCCTCGCCGCGCTCACCGGTCAAAACTACACCGAGCACGGCATCGACGCCGACGATCACGCCCAAATCATCTCCCTCTCGATCGACCTCCTGCGCCTCGAGCGCGAAACCGCCGTCCGCCTCCGCAACGAAGGCCGCATCAACGACTCCGTCCTCCGCAACCTCGAGCGCGAACTCGACCTAACCGAAACCCGCCTAGCCCACCCCGCCAGCGGCTAAGAAATCAATTGCACCAAACCGACGCTCTGCGATCGACCGTTCCACCGACTTTGTAGGGGCGGGGCTTGCTCCGCCCGGCGAACACACGACCGCCATCGCTCCGCCAAGTAGTGCGTCGCCCACCCCGCTTCTAGCCTTTCTTGTTGTGTCTTTACGTCGTTACTTCTTTACTTCCTTACGTCGTCGCTTCCTGACTCCCGTTTTCTTGCCTCAAAAAAATCTTAAACAACATCGCATTCACCAATATCGTCACCAACGACGCCACCAGCGTCGCATTATAAATCTCCGGCGTAATCAACCCCGCCCTCTGCGACACCTGCGCCAAAATAAACGAAAACTCGCCGATCTGCGTCAATCCAATCGCCACCCGCGCCGACGTAGACACCGGATACCCAAACAACTTCACCACGCCAAACCACGCCACGAACTTCCCCACCAGCACCAGCGCCACCAATATCAAAATAATCTGCCACGCCGATCCCCACGTTCGCGGATCGATAAGCATCCCCACCGACACAAAGAACAACGCCACAAACGCATCCCGCAGCGACGCCGTCTGATGCTCCAGCTTCTTAACAAACTCTGAGCTTCCCAACAACATTCCGCCCAGAAACGCACCGAGCGCCAGTGACAATCCCACCCACTCCGTCACCGCCGCCACCACCATGCACGTCGTCAGCGCCAGCAGCAGCGAAATCTCGTCGTTGCACGTCTTTTCCACGCGCGCCAATAACCGCGGCATCAACTTCCACGCCGCCGCCGCAATCGGTATCAGCAGCAAAAACGCCTTCCCGATCCGCCATGCAATCTGTCCAAAATCCGCGCCACCCTCAGTGGCCAGACTCGGCAGCAGTACCGTCAAAATCACCACCACCAAATCTTCCACCAGCGTCAGCGCGATCATCACGCGCCCCGCCTCCGTATTCATCTCCCCGCGATCCATCAGCAACCGCATCAACACCATCGTGCTCGCCACCGCCACGATGCAGCCAACCGCCAGACTCTGCAGCAAGGGCCAGCCCAGCAGCCATCCGACACCCATGCACAGCGCCACCGACAACACCACTCCCAGCGGCGATCCAAACAGCGCCACCCACTTCACCTTCATCAAATCTGGAATCGAAAAGTGAATCCCCACCGAAAACATCAGCAGCACCACGCCAACTTCCGCCATCAACTCAAACACATGCGTGTCATGCACGTGCAATCCCGGCGTCAGTGGACTCACGATCAGTCCCGCCACCACATATCCCAGCAAAATCGGCTGCTTGATCCGCCACGCCAGTAACCCACACACCAGCGCCGCCCCAAACACCATCGCAATATCCCGAAATATGACGGAATGCTCCACCAGACCTTATCTCCGAATTTCGCGCGCAGTATACAACGCAGCGCTTCCCAGTAGCGCCCGCTTACAGCCGGCGTTTTTCCCAAACGCCATCACGCAACCATCCGTCGCCTCCAAATCGCTCCTCGCCGACCAACCATATGGAGTGCGGCGGCCCAAGCCGCCGCTTTCGACCAACTAATCCCCGCCTCAACTCTCCAATCCACCGCCAACTAATCCACCTTCCCCAAAACCTGCGCTAAAATCTCGCCATGTCCACCCCTGCCCAACTCCTCTCCTTCGATCTCGCCCTCGCCATGTCCCACCTCTCCTCCAAAGACGAAAAACTCGCCGAACTCATCCTCGCCACCAAAAAATTCCAAAAAGATCTCGACCTCGCCCAATCCCCTTACGAAGCCCTCATGGAATCCATCGCCTACCAATCCATCTCCGGCAAAGCCGCCGCCACCATCTTCGGCCGCGTCAAAGCCCTCGGCGACAACGGCCGCCCTCCCACTCCCGAAAAAATGCTGAAACTCAAACCGTCCGCCCTGCGCAAAGCCGGCCTCTCTCACGCCAAGCTCCTCGCTATGAAAGATCTCGCCGCAAAAACAATCTCCGGTGTAGTCCCCACGCGCGAGCAAGCCGAACAACTCTCCGACGACGAACTCGTCGAACGCCTCGTCTCCGTCCGCGGCATCGGCGCCTGGACCGTCGAAATGTTCCTCATCTTCAATCTCGGCCGCCCCGACGTCCTTCCCATCCACGACCTCGGAGTAAAAAAGGGCTGGTCCGTCACCTACGGCAAAAAACGCATGCCAAAACCGAAAGAACTCCTCGCCTTCGGCGAACGATGGCGCCCCTATCGCACCATCGCCAGCTGGTACATGTGGCGCTCCTTCGAACGCGCCGGCTACAAAGTCACCAACAAAATCCTCCCCCCACGCGTCCGCAAAAAAATCGCCGCCGCCAAATCTGCCGCATCCGCCAAACCAAAACCCAAATCAAAATCGAAACCAAAACCGAGCAAACCAAGTCGCCGCAAATCCCGATAACACAATGCCCCCCGCCCTCAAAGTAGGGGCACGGCACGCCGTGCCCGTCTGCCTCTCTCGCACGGCGCGCGAAGTCATGAACGCCCGCCTACGCTCCGTCACAAAAATAGCCGCTCTATTGCTCCTCTTCTCCTTCTCCGCTAGCGCGCAAGAATCCGTCATCGCCAACATGGAATCCCGCACATGGCCCCACGCAGCCCCGCCCGAAAATCCCGACCTCCTATCCTTCGAAGATCTCGTCACCCTTTCCAAAACTGCCGATCCCACCGGCGACCTCGCCCATCGCCTCGACTCCCTCCTCAATACTCCCTTCCTCCACGAAGACCCATCCGCCAATCCCCACAGGCCGAACGTCCCCAACCTCGGCCCAACTCTCCGCGTCGCCATGTGGAACGTCGAACGCGGCCTCAACATCGACCTCATCCGCGCCGCCCTCACGAATCCGACTCAATTCAACGATCTGACAAGCCACGACGTACCCGTCGAAAACGCCGCTCATCACGCCGCTGCCGAATCCCAACTCAAAAAGCTCCAGGACATCGACCTCCTCATCCTCAACGAAGCCGACCTCGGCATGAAGCGCACCAACTACGACGACGTCACCGCCGACCTCGCCTCCGCCCTCCACATGAACTACGCCTACGGCGTCGAATTCATCGAAGTCGATCCCATCTTCGATCTCAACTCCGAAGAAATTCATCTCCCCGATTCCCAACAAGACCAGCGCCTCCAGACCGACCTCCACGTGGACGCGCAGAAATACCACGGCCTCCACGGCACAGCGATCCTCAGCCGCTACCCGCTCCACAACGTCCGCATTTTTCGTCTACCGGTTTGCTACGACTGGTACGCCACCGAATTCGCCGCCATCTCTTCGCTCGAGCAAGGCCGCCGCTGGTCCGCCAAAAAATTATTCAAAGAGCGCATCGAGCGCGAACTCCGCCACGGCGGCCGCATGGCGCTCATCGCCGACATCTCCGTCCCCGAATCCCCAACAGGTCAGGCCACCATCGTCGCCGCACATCTTGAAAACAAATGCACGCCCGCCTGCCGCAAACAACAAATGACCGCGCTCCTCGATCAATTGAAAACCATTCAGAATCCCGTCATCCTCGCCGGCGACTTCAACACCACCGGCAGCGACAACACTCCGACCTCCATCCGCAACGAAATCATGAAGCGCATCACCGACTATCAATTCTGGATCAAACAGACCATCTCCTGGTTCAATCCTCTCGGCTTCGCAAAACTCGCACTCTACCCGCTCCACTACTTCCACGCCTACAACGACCCCACCGCCTACCATCTCCCCATCGTCTGGGACAACCGCGAGCGCCCGCTCTTTAATTACCTTGAAAATTTCCGCTTCGACGACGGCCGCACCTTCGACTTCCGCGGCCGCAAGCGCATCACCGATCCCCCGCGCGCGCGCACCCTCGCCGATAGCGACGCACGTCAATGGAAAGGTTTCGTCCCCACCTACTCCTTCGCCCGCGATTACGGCGGCGTAGTAGGGCGTTTCAAACTCGACTGGATCGTCGTAAAACCATTCACCACCAACCCGCGCCAATCCAACCAGCCGTTAAAATTCGCCCCCACCTACCCCACCACCATGCAAGAACTAAACTCCGCCCCCGCAGACCGCATCTCCGACCACCCACCCATCACCGTAGACCTTCCCCTAACCGAACTACCCCAACGACTCCGGGCCACATCGCGCCAATAAACCCCGCGCAATCAGGGCAGTCGCGCTAATCACTCGCCTCTTCTCCGTCCGAGTCCGGCCTCCGCCGCACACTCCCAACCTCAACAACCCCTTTACAATCACATTCTTGCGCAACACGCGCCCGCAACCACCATAGAATCACATTCTTGCGCAAAACACCCCAGGGGGAGGGGTCCAAGCCCTTCCAACCCAATCCGAGTACCCACTCAACTTGACATCCACCTCATTCACATATATCCACCAAGCCTCACCAATTCCGGAGGCCGGCCAAGTGACCTGGACCCAAAACTACGATCCCGCTGGCCACTGGCTGCTCTCCACCCTCATCGCCGCGATTCCCGTTTTGATACTCCTCAGCGCCCTTGCCATCTTCCGCATCAAGGCCCATTTTGCCGCCCTTCTCGGCCTCACCGCTTCCCTCCTCATCGCCTGCACAATCTTCGGCATGCCCTTGAAAATGGGCGCGATGTCCGCCATCTTCGGCGTCCTTTACGGCCTCTTCCCCATTGGCTGGATCGTCCTGAACGTCATCTTCATGTACGACCTCACCTGCGAAGCCGGCCACTTCAAAGTCCTCCAGCAGAGCCTTATGGGCATCACGCAGGATCGCCGCCTCCAGCTCGTCCTCATCGCCTTCGCTTTCGGCGCATTCTTTGAAGGCGCATGCGGTTTCGGCACTCCCGTCGCCGTCACCGCCGCCATCCTCATCGGCATCGGCTTCAAACCGTTGCAGGCATCGGGTTTATCGCTAATCGCCAACACCGCGCCGGTCGCTTTCGGCGCCCTCGGCACACCGCTGGTTGCACTCTCCGGTGTCAGCGGTCTCGATCTCCTCCAACTCAGCAGCATGACCGGCCGAATCCTTCCGTTTTTTTCGCTGCTCATTCCGTTCTGGCTGATTTGGACTTTCGCGGGTTTCGATGGAATGATCGAAGTCTGGCCTGCCACGCTTGTCGCCGGACTTTTTTTCGCGGTACCGCAATTCCTGATTTCAAATCTTCACGGTCCCTGGCTCGTCGATGTCGTCGCTTCGGTCTGCTCCATCGCCGGAGTCACCGTGCTGCTGATGTTCTGGCACCCGAAACGCATTTGGGGGCTCGAAGGCCACGAATCCGATCGCGCCGCGCGGGGCCAGCACGGCTACCCGCGCGCCGCGGTAATTAAGGCGTGGATGCCGTGGCTCATCCTCAGCGTCGTCGTTTTTGTCTGGGGATTGCCTTCCACAAAAGCTTTTCTCGATCATCTTTCGAGTCCGAAGATTCCGATCGCGAGTCTTCACAACTTGTCGTTGCGCGTTCCGCCAGTCGTCGCGAAACCGACCCCGGAACCAGCGATTTTCCTGCTGAATTGGCTCTCGGCGTCCGGCACGGGAATTCTTTTCTCCGCAATCATTTCCGGATTTCTGATGGGCTACAGTCCGATTCGCCTCGTACGCCAATACGCAAAAACGCTGTACCGCGTGCGTTTTTCGCTGATCACCATTGCCGCGATGATGGCGATCGGTTTCACCACGCGCTACTCCGGACTCGACGCCACAATGGGACTCGCCTTCGCACGCACCGGAATGTTGTATCCCTTCTTCGGCACACTGCTGGGATGGCTTGGCGTCGCGCTCACGGGCTCCGACACCGCGTCCAACGTATTATTCGGCAGCCTGCAACGCATTTCCGCGAATCAAGTTGGCGTTTCGCCAGTTCTGATGTGCGCAGCGAACAGCGGCGGCGGCGTCATGGGTAAGATGATCGACGCGCAAAGCATCGTTGTCGCCAGCACCGCGACGGAGTGGTACGGCCACGAAGGCGATATTTTGCGTTACGTTTTCTTTCACAGCATCGCGCTCGCTTCGCTCGTCGGCATTCTGGTATTTCTGCAAGCCTACGTAGTTCCGTTCACGAAAATGGTGATCCACTGATGCCCCTTCGTACGGGCGCAGCATCGCTGCGCCCCAACTCGCCCGGGCGCAAACACAAGCACGATCTGTTTTTTCTTCCGCATCCGGTTGTGCCCTTTACTTCCACACTCGCACGCGGCACTCTTTTCTCGTGAACGCTGCGATTGCCAATCGACTATGCGAAATTGTCGGGCCGCGTGGACTTATCACGTCCGAAGAAGAACTTCGCACTTACGAATGCGATGGCCTCACGAATTTTCGTATGATGCCGCTTGCCGTTTTGCTTCCGGAAAATACAGAACAGGTTCAAGCGATCCTGAAACTCTGCACCACGGAGAAGATTCCATTTGTCGCACGCGGCTCAGGAACAGGTTTGAGCGGCGGCGCGCTGCCGATTGAAAATGGTGTCGTGATCGCTCTGACGCGCATGAATCGCATTCTCGAAGTCGACATTCCGAATGCGCGCGTTGTGGTCGAGCCTGGCGTGATCAATCTCGATGTGACCGGGCGAGTTTTGTCGCAGGAATATTTCTACGCGCCCGATCCTTCGTCGCAATCGGTGTGCAGCATTGGTGGCAACGTCGCCGAAAATTCCGGCGGCGCGCATTGCCTCAAATACGGATTCACCACGACGCACGTTCTCGGCCTTGATGTTGTTCTTCCCGACGGGTCGCTCGTACATCTCGGCGGGAAATCGCTCGACGCTCCCGGCTACGATCTCGCCGGCGTTTTTGTCGGCTCCGAAGGCACGCTCGGCGTCGCAACAAAAATCATTTTGCGTATCGTGAAGCGTCCTGAATGTGTGCAGACGCTTCTTGCCGCGTTTCCTTCGACGAACGAAGCCGGCGCTGCGGTCAGCGATATCATTGCAGCGGGAATGTTACCGGCTGCGATCGAAATGATGGACAACCTCGCGATTCAAGCGGCCGAAGCGGCGGTTCACGCGAATTATCCGAATTGCGGTGCGCTGCTGCTCGTCGAACTCGACGGACCGTTTGCTGAAGTGGAATCGCTGATGAAACACGTCGACACAATCTGCCTCGAAAACGGCGCGTCCGAAATTCGCGTCGCGCAGTCCGAGACCGAACGCGCACTCGTCTGGAAAGGCCGCAAAGCCGCGTTCGCCGCCGTGGGTCGCATTTCGCCCAATTACATCGTGCAGGACGGCGTGATTCCGCGCACGGCGCTCCCGCGAGTGATGAGCGAAATCGACCGGCTCAGCAAAGAGTCAGGCGTTCGCGTTGCCAACGTGTTTCACGCCGGCGACGGAAATCTGCACCCGCTCGTGCTCTACGACCGGCGAATTGCAGGGCAAGAAGAAGCAGCCGAAGCGCTCTCCTACAAGATTCTCGAAATCTGCATCGCCGCGGGTGGTTCGATCACCGGTGAACACGGCGTCGGCGAAGACAAAAAACGCGCGATGTCGAAAATGTTCAGCGAGCCCGATCTTGAAACGATGCAGCGTGTGCGCTGCGCATTCGATCCGCAGCGGCTCGCGAATCCCGGTAAGATTTTCCCGACTCCACGGCTCTGCGGTGAAAAGCCCGGCAAATACGTCGCGCATCCGCTAGAAACCGCCGGAATCGCGGAGCGCTTCTAGCCATGGACGCGAGCGCACCAGCCGACACGGCGCAGAGCATCGCCACGTTTGAAACGCTGGCGTGCGCGATTGTCGGCGCCGAAAATGTTCGAGCGGCTACGGGCGATGATCGCGTCGCTGGTATGCAGCCGCAACTAGTGGTCGCGCCCGGCGATGATCAACAGCTCGCGCAGATTTTGAAAGCGGCCAACAACGCAAGCCTCGCAGTGATTCCCCGAGGCGGCGGGACAAAACTCTCCTGGGGAAATCCGCCGCAGCGTGCCGACATTGTCCTCTCGACTGCGCGACTGAATGCCATTCTCGAACACGCGCACTCCGATCTGACGGTCACAGTCGAAGCAGGCTGCACACTGAAACAGCTCGCAGAAACGCTCGCAAAACAGAATCAGCGCCTCGCACTCGACGCACTGTGGGCAAGCCGAGCAACCGTCGGCGGAATTCTCTCCACCAACGACAGCGGCGCTCTGCGCTTGCGCTTCGGCTCGCTTCGCGATCTGGTGATCGGCATCACGCTGGCGCTGCCCGACGGCACGCTCGCCAAGAGCGGCGGCAGAGTCGTGAAGAATGTTGCAGGCTACGATCTGCCAAAACTCGTGACGGGCGCGCTCGGAACGCTCGGAGTCATCACGCAGGCGACGTTTCGTCTTCATCCGGTGCCGAAGGAAACGCGCACGGTTTCGTGTTTGGTTCGCGATGCGCGTGAGGCACAGCGCTTTGTTCTCGCGATACAGGATTCCAAGCTGGCGCATTCGGCCCTGCAAATTCGCTTCGTCGATTCGACGCAGCCGCAGATTGATATTTTGTTCGAGGCGACGGAAGCAGGCTGTGCGGCGCAGACACAACAAATAAAGACAATTCTCGCGCCTGCGCAAATGATCGACTCTACTGCAGACGTTTGGAACACGCGGCAGGCGCTTTACTCCGAAGCGACCTCAAGTCCGGTCGCTTCCGTACTCGCGAAGATTTCCGTGCTACCGACGCAAATCGCCGAAGCGCATGAAGCGCTCGCCACACTGGCTGGGACAAATCGCGCGCGCTGCGGCGCGGTCTTCTCTGCTATTGGGATCGGGACGATCTATATCACCGCCGCTCCTGACGATCACGCTGCGACGCTGAAACAATTGCGCGGAAAAATGGAAGCCCTCGGCGGTTCGCTCGTGATTGCACATCGGCCAGATGCAATGGCAAAGCTTGACGCGTGGGGCAACGCCGGCGATGCGATTGAATTGATGCGTGCGATGAAAAAACAATTCGATCCGAAATCGACGCTGAATCCCGGGCGATTTGTAGGTGGCCTCTAATGCCGGAAGGAATCGAAGGGCCGGCGCCGACGCAGCCGTCGGAGAAATCGGCCTCAACAGGCGCGTTCGATTCGCATCATCCACCGGCGCCGGAGCTTATCGATCAGTGCGTGCATTGTGGATTCTGTCTGCCGGCTTGTCCGACGTACAAACTGTGGAACGAAGAGATGGATTCGCCGCGCGGGCGCATTTACCTGATGAAACTCGCGGCCGACGGCAAAGCCGAAATGAATTCGCAGTGGGTCGGACATTTCGACACTTGCCTTGGCTGCATGTCGTGCATGACCGCGTGCCCGTCGGGCGTGGACTACAGCAAGTTGATTGAAGCCACGCGGGCGCAGATCGAACGTAATTACCCACGCAGCGTTTTCGAGAGATTGTATCGCCGGCTGATTTTTGCGACGTTTCCGCGGCCCGATCGGTTGCGACTGCTTCGCTTTCCCCTGCTCGTCTACCAAAAAACTGGACTGCAATCGCTCGTGCGCGCGACAGGCCTGCTCAATCTCGTGCCGAAGAAATTGCGTGCGATGGAAGCGCTGATGCCAACGCTGAAATCGAGCGAGCGCGTCCCGGAAGTGACTGCGGCACAGGGACCGAAGCGCGCGCGCGTTGGGCTTTTGCTCGGGTGCGTACAGCGAGAGTTCTTTCCGCGCGTCAACACAGCCACAGCTCGCGTGCTTTCCGCGGAGGGCTGCGAAGTGGTTGCCCCCGCCGATCAGCCGTGCTGCGGCGCGCTGATGGTTCACGCGGGAGAAGAAAACGGAGCGTTGGCGTTGGCGCGCAAGACGATCGACGCCTTCGAGCGTGCCAATGTGGAGTTCATCATTACGAACGCGGCCGGCTGCGGATCGAACGTGAAGGAATACGGACACTTGTTGCGTGACGATCCGCAATACTCGGGCAAAGCAAGACTGTTCGCCGCAAAATGCCGCGACATCACCGAGTTTCTCGGAGAACGCGCACCGCAAGCAAAACGAAATCCACTGAAACTACGCGTCGCGTACCACGACGCGTGCCATTTGCAACATGCGCAAGGACTTCGAATCCCGCCGCGCCAACTACTTGCACAGATTCCCGGACTTGAAATATTGGAAATCCCGGAAGCGGCGATCTGCTGCGGTTCGGCGGGAATCTACAATCTGGTGCAGCCCGACGCAGCTACAACTCTGGGCGATCGCAAAGCGGAATTGATTGCGCCCCTGAAACCGGATGTCATCGCAACGGGAAATCCGGGCTGCCTTCTACAACTGCAATCTTCACTCGCTCGAGCTGGGCACAACATCCCGGTCGTACACACGATTCAATTGTTGGACGCTTCCCTCTTGGATCGCTTGAGCGATTCGAGATCGGACTCGACTTCCTCGTCTTCTGCGTCTTTGGCCGCCTTGTCGGATTCTTTTTGAGGCTCGAGCAGCGTCACGAGCAATTCCATCGGATGGAGAATTTTTCGTTCGAATCCGGCGTGTAGCTGTTCGGTGCATGACGTGCCGCTTGCAATGAGTTGACGCGCGCCACCGTCGCGATCCTGCTGCACGACCTGACCGAACAGATCGGCGCCAACCGCGAGGCTCAAGTCGTAGAAATCTTTCTTGTAGCCGAAGCTGCCCGCCATGCCGCAGCACTCGACGTTAGAGGTGACCACGTCGAAGCCAATGTCGGTGAGCAACTGTACCGTCGGCTCAGCGGCACCAATCGTCTTTTGCTGGCAGTGCGCGTGATAGAAGAGCCGATGGCCGACCTTCGATTTTGAAATGTCGAAGACGGCGGCAGCGAGACGCCCGGTCTCCCTCAGAATTTTCACCACGTATTCGACGGGCTCGAATGCGCGATTTCGGAACCTTTCGAAGCGCTCCTTGCTGTCGAGCAGGTGCGCGAAATCGCGGCGGAACATCGACAGAGAGCTAGGCTCGACGACAACGATGTCGCGGCCATCGCCGACGTGCGGGTCGAGTTCGCGTGTCGCTTCGCGAGCGTGCTGCTTGGCCGTCGCGA
>CAWCHM010000013.1:0-174280 GCA_963795355.1 uncultured Acidobacteriota bacterium | reverse complement strand
ATCATGCCCTGCGACATCGCCGCGCGGCCCTCGGGCACACATTCGCTGACGACAACATCGGCGCCGAGTTCGCGCAAGACTTTGAGCGTGGCGAGACCGCGACTCGTCATGCCGTAGTTGGTGAACACATCGGCGAAGATCACAACTTTGATTTCGCGGCCCTTGCTCGAGGGCGGCTCGATGCTGTTCGCTTCGTCGACGAACGTGTGCTTTGGGAAAGCCGGAAGGGTGCGGCGGCGGTCGAGGTTGAACCACTTCTCCATCATCACGCGCGGCAAGCTGGTGTTGCCTTCATCGCTGTTGGACTCGGTGCGAATCGACGGAGCGCGCCCGGCATCCACGGAATTTGCCATCGATGGAAAGCGGCTGCCCCACTTCGCGAAGTAGTCGTAGTTTCCAAAGAACAGTTTCGAAACCGGCGCGGTGCGATCGATGGGATCCGCATTGGTCAGCGAACCGAGCAGACTTTTGGTCGTGGACTTCGGCTCAAGCTGGTTGAGGCGATTGCCGAGATTGGCGTTAAGCCAGGGAATATCGATGCGGACGGGGCAATTCTGCACACAGCGCGTGCAACCCGTGCATAGCTCGGAGAAGCGCGCGTTTTCGAGCTTGCTGGTGCCAGCTTCCCAGGAACCGCCGATGCCGCCTGAGTACGTTTCGCCGCCGAATGCGTGTCCGCCGACAGTCTGAAAATTCGCGCACGAATTGAGACAAGCACCGCAGCGGATGCAATTGAGCGCTTCGCGAAACACGGGATCGTCGCGCATTTTCAGACGCCCGTTATCGATCAACACCAGGTGAAATTCGCGCTCCTTGAGCGGCTTGCTGGGCATCGCGAACGGCGGATCGGCGAGTGGCGGGCTGATAAAGCTGGTATAG
Organism: uncultured Acidobacteriota bacterium; assembly: GCA_963795355.1. Classification (GTDB taxonomy): domain Bacteria; phylum Acidobacteriota; class Terriglobia; order Acidiferrales; family UBA7541; genus Acidiferrum. Next base: position 173,401 of record CAWCHM010000013.1, on the reverse strand, counting down.
ACCGACATGGGCTGGCCGGTGGCGCTCATCGAAAGCAATTCGAGGAACGGAGCCATTTCTTCGCGCGTGGGAATGATTTTCTCGATGCCCGCGATAGCGATGTGCACGGGCGGCGCGAAGCTCGACAGACGGATGTTGCCTTCGCTTTCGACGAGCATGAGCGTGCCAGTGTCGGCGGCGATCAGGTTGGCGCCGGTGACGCCGACGTCGGCATGCAGAAATTTCTGGCGCAAAATCTGACGCGCGAAAAAAGTGAGCTCTTCGCCGGTATCGAGCGGAAGATCGGTTTCGAATTTTCGCTTGAAGAGCGCGGTGATGCGCTCGCGGCTGTAATGGAGCGCCGGGGCAAGAATGTGCGACGGCTGTTCGCCGGCCAGTTGAAGAATAAATTCGGCGAGATCGCTCTCGACGACCTCGATGCCGTCGGCCTCAAGAGCGTGATTGAGGTGAACTTCCTCGCTCGTCATGCTCTTGCCCTTCACCACCATCTTAGCGGCGCGCCATCGGCATACGTCGAGAATGTAGCGGCACGCATCGGCGGCGGTGCTGGCAACGAACACATGGCCATTGCGCGCGCGGATGGAATTTTTCAGAGTCTGGATGAGATCGGGGAGATTGGCGATCGATTTATCTTTGATGCGGCGCGCTTCGTCTTTCAGCTCATCGTAGTCGGGCAGATTGGCGGCGGCGCGATAGCGGCTTTTATTAAAATGCTGCGTGTTGGCGCGAACGGTCGCGCTTTCGACGTCGAGCGCCATGCGAATGGCGCGGAGCAGGTGCTCTTTGTCGCTTTTATTGGCGACGTCACGAGGCGTATCGACCTTCGGCGCCGGTCGCACGGCGGCCGGTGTGATTGATGGACCGGATTTGGATTCGGTTTCCGCCATTTCCTCACTCTAACAAAAGAATCAAAACGCGATGGGGGCCGTGAACACCGACGACCAGCGGCCCCATATCGGCGGTGGCGCTGGGGCCGGTTATAAAGACGAGATTCCGCTTGAGGCTTTCACCGTCGAACATATCGGGATTGAAGAGATCGCGCGGGCGTTCGACGATGCGCTCTTTGGGTAGCAGGATGATGTTGAGCGGCATGAGCAAGCATGACGCTGCGACGAGTGGGCGGCCGAGCGAAACGCAAACCGAACCGGTGCTGGCGACTCCGGCGAAAGCTTCGGTGATGCCGACATCAGCGGTGGCGAGTTCGTCGTCATGAGGCTTGGGAATGACGCCGGCGAGACCGCGGAGTCCATCGATGAGCGCCAGAGGAAGAAATTCAGGCTCGGTGAGGACGATGCCTTGCGCTTTGCTGGTGGCGAGCGCGACAACGTCACGAAGCGCGACTGGAATTCGCTTGACTCGCCAGACCATGGCGGCAGCTTCGGTGGCGTGCTCCTCAAAAGTCGCGGCGAGATCGGTCATTTGTGGTGGATATTGTGCAAGGTCAGCGCGCGTAAGTCTATCACTGGCGCGCGGGATTTGGATGCCTGGGAGCGTGGAATGGCTTCGGTGTCGGGAGGCGAAAGTCCAGCGTTGGCGGCATTCATAACGCTTAGCGGGAACCTTAGCGATAGGCGCGGTAGAAGAAGTACGCGCTCATCGAGAAGCCGACCACAATGACAATCGTGCGGATCCAGTGTTGCGGCGCCTTCATCGCGTAGTGCGCGCCGTAGTAGCCGCCGATGACCGCGCCGATGGTCATGACGAGGGCTTGCGGCCAGAGGATAGCGCCGGTGAAGACGAACGTGACCGCAGCGACTCCATTGATGGTCGCGCCGAGGATAGTCTTGAGCGCGTTCATTTCGTGGACGTCGGTCATGCCCATGGAAGCGAACATCGCGAGGTTCATGATGCCGATGCCGCCTCCGAAGTAACCGCCGTAGACAGCGACGATGAGCTCGAAAATGGAGGCGCCGACGAGGGCTTTGGTGGAGGCGTCGTGCGAAACGCGGGCGGAGATGCGGCGCGTGAGGTGCCTGCCGAAGGTGAAGAGCAGTGTGGCGCCGAGGAGGAGCCAGGGGAGGACGCGGAGGAATGTCGATGCGGGCGTCTTGATGAGGAGGATCGCGCCGAGAATGCCGCCGATGATGCTGGTGACGACGAGCGGAATCATGACGCGGCGCGAAATGTTGAGACGGCTGCGGTAGGCGCCGCCGCTGGCGGTTGCGCCGAGCCAGAGCGCGAGCGTGTTGGTGGCGTTGGCGGAAACCGGCTGGACGCCGGTGAAAAGCAAAGTCGGGAATGAAATGAAGCTGCCGCCGCCAGCGACGGCGTTGAGCGCGCCGGCGATGGCGCCGACGACGCACAGCAGGATTCCTTGGCGAATGTCCAAGAGAAGTTTTTATCACGAAGGTGCGGTGAGCGGCCAGTTGAGCAACCCGGTTGGGTGGGTTGGCGGCGGCGTTCACGCGTCCGTAACAATCTAAAGATATTTATGCGGCGTATTAGTGTGCCTGGCGAGTAGTGGCGACGGAGGCCGCATGAGCGAGAGCGTGGGTCGGGGTGTGGGCGCGAGTGTGTCTGCTGAGTACAGCATCTGGCGCGTGATTTTGGCGTCGGCGGTCGGGACGATGATCGAGTGGTACGACTTTTATATTTTCGGCAGTCTCGCCGCGGTTTTGTCTCCGAAATTTTATCCGCCCGGGCAACGAGACGTTTGCTTATATCGCGTATCTGGCGACGTTTGCGGTGGGATTTTTGGTGCGGCCATTTGGCGCGTTGTTTTTCGGGCGGATCGGCGACGTTGTAGGGCGCAAATATGCGTTTCTGGCGACGCTTTCGATCATGGGCGGGGCGACGGCGGTGATTGGGTTGCTGCCATCGTTCAAGACGGCGGGATGGTTTGCGCCGATCACGCTGATGCTGATTCGCGTGCTGCAAGGATTGGCGCTCGGCGGCGAGTATGGCGGTGCGACGGTGTACGTCGCGGAGCATGTGCCCGACGGCAAGCGCGGGTTTTACACGAGCTTCATTCAAATCACGGCGACGCTGGGGCTGTTCGTGTCGCTGCTGGTGATTTTGGCGACGCAGAACTCGATGAGCAAAGAGGAATTCGCGGATTGGGGATGGCGGATTCCATTCTTGATTTCCATCGTGCTGGTATCGGTTTCGTTGTACATCCGGCTGAAGATGAAAGAGTCGCCGATCTTTCGCGCAGATCAAGAGCGCGGGCATGACGTCGGTGCAGCCGCTGAAGGATGCGTTTGGACAATGGGAGAACCTGAAACGCGTGCTGATTTCGTTGTTTGGCGCGACGGCAGGGCAAGGCGTGATTTGGTACACGGGGCAATTTTATGCGCTGTTTTATTTGCAGACGGTGCTGAAGGTGAATCCGAAGACGTCGAACATCATCGTCGCTGTGGCGCTGTTGCTGGCGATGCCGTTCTTCACGGTGTTTGGCGCGATTTCAGATCGCGTTGGACGCAAGTGGATCATGATGGCGGCGTGTTTGCTGGCGATCGTGACGTATATTCCGATTTACAAGTCGATGCAAGTGGCAGCTGGGAATAATGTGGTGGGGCTGAAATCCACGCGGAACAAAGTGACCGGGGCGATTGCGCTGACTCCGCAAGTGTTGGATACGGCGACGGGCGGGCTGGTGGCGGCGAAGGAAGCGGCATCGCCGGACGTGGTGAAGCTGGTGCTGCTCGTTTTTGTGCAGGTGCTGTATGTGTGCATGATTTACGGGCCGATCGCGGCGTATCTGGTGGAGGCGTTTCCGGCGAAGATTCGATACACGTCGTTGTCGCTGCCTTATCACATCGGAAATGGCGTTTTTGGCGGATTGCTGCCACTGATTGGATTGTCGGTGTGCGCAGCGACGGGGAATATTTATGCGGGGCTGTATTATCCGATGATTGTGGCGGGAATTACGCTCGTGTTTGGGAGCTTGCTGTTGAAAGAGACGCACGGGACGAAGATCTGGGACGAGGTTGGCGGGATGCGGTGAAGTCTCCGCATGGCATCACCATACCGAGACAAAGGGCCTGCCGTTCCGTTGACGAGGTAGGTTGGGCGGTAGCATCATCTCTTGGCTGAAAATATCGGCTGAAACTTTCAATCGGAGCTCGTCGTGGCCAAGTCTGCCAACAAAAAATCGAAGTCGAAGCCGAAACTTACTGCGAAGTCCCAGAGCAAAGAGACGGATTTGAAGGCCGTGAAACATGCGGCGGCTGACGCTGCCCATCACAAGGAAATGAAAAAAGACGGGTCATTCCCCAAGAAAGATGGGCGGTTCCCCAAAGAAAACGAAGCGCAGATCGCGGTGCACTGGAAGGAAGAGGATCTCTTTTTTCCGTCGGCGAAATTTATTGGACAGGCGAATCTGAACGATCCGGCGTTCGTGGCGCAATTCGACGAGAAGAATTTTCCGGAGTGTTTTCGGGCATACGCCGATTTATTGGACTGGGATCACTACTGGCACACAACGCTTGATACGAGCAATCCTCCATTCTGGAAGTGGTTTGTCGGCGGCAAGCTGAACGCCTGCTACAACTGCGTCGATCGGCATCTGGCAGAACACAAGAATAAAGCGGCGTTGATCTTCGTACCGGAGCCCGAGCACGAGGCAGCGCAGGTCATCACCTATCAGGAGCTGTATCGCCGCGTGAACGAAACGGCGGCGCTGCTGCGCGATTTCGCGGGATTAAGGGCGGGCGACCGCGTCACGATTCACATGCCGATGATTCCCGAGCTGCCGATCACGATGCTGGCGTGCGCGCGGCTCGGCGTAATTCACTCGGTGGTGTTCGGCGGATTCAGCGGCGAAGCGTGCGGCTTGCGCGCGGCGGATTCGGGCAGCCGCGTTTTGATTTACGCCGACGGCTATCACCGCAACGGCAAGTGGGTCGATCACAAAGCGAGCGCGGATATCGCGGTCGAAACGGCAGTGAAAGAAGGTCAGCCGATCGACAAAGTTTTGGTGTGGAAGCGCTACCCGCGGCATTTCCGTTCGGAATCGCCGATGATCATGGGTCGCGATTTTTTCATCGAAGACACCCTGCACGACTATCACAACCACATCGTCGAGCCGGTTTCGCTGGATGCCGAAGCGCCTCTGTTTTTGATGTACACCAGCGGCACGACGGGCAAGCCGAAGGGATGCCAGCACCGCACAGGCGGATATCTTGCATACGCAGCAGGTACTTCGAAGTTTTACCAGGACATTCATCCAAACGATGTCTATTGGTGCATGGCCGACATCGGCTGGATCACCGGGCACTCGTACATCGTCTACGGACCGCTGGCGCTGGGCGCGACGAGTGTTTTGTATGAAGGCGTGCCGCAATTTCCCGACGCGGGCCGGCCGTGGCGCATCGCCGAGCGTCTCGACGTCAATATTTTTCACACCTCGCCGACCGCGATTCGAATGCTGCGCAAAGCCGGCGGGGACGAGCCGAAGAAATACAACTACCACTTCAAGCATATGACGACGGTCGGTGAACCGATCGAGCCGGATGTCTGGCGCTGGTACCACGAGGTGGTCGGCAAGGGTGAAGCAGTCATCGTCGATACGTGGTGGCAGACAGAAACCGGCGGATTCTTGATTACGACGAAGCCGGCGCTCGATGCGATGAAGCCGGGCAGCGCGGGGCCAGCGGCGCTCGGAATCTATCCGGTGATTTGGGACGAAAACGGAAACGAACTGAAGGCTGGCGCGGGCACAGCGGGAAATATCTGCATTCGCAATCCGTGGCCGGGAATCATGCAGACGATCTGGGGCGGCCCGGAACGCTTCGTGACGCAATACTACAAAAAATACTGCAAGGATCCACACAGCAAGAATTGGCGCGATTGGCCGTACTACGCGGCCGATGGCGCCGTACTTCCTGCCGACGGCTACTATCGAATTTTGGGTCGCGTCGATGACGTGATCAACGTCGCGGGGCATCGCCTTGGCACGAAAGAAGTCGAGTCGGCGTGTCTGAGCATTACGGAGATCGCGGAGGCGGCGGTTGTTCCCGCGGTCGATGAGGTGAAGGGGCGCGTGCCGGTCGTTTATATTTCGCTGAAGCCGGGCGTCACCGCGTCAAAGCAGATTCAGGACAAGGTGACTTCGACGATCGAGACGATGATCGGCAAAATCGCGCGGCCGAAGATGATCCACATCGTGCCGGACATGCCGAAGACACGCAGCGGAAAAATTATGCGTCGCGTTCTGGCGGCGATTTCGAATCACATGGATACGGGGGACATTACGACGCTGGCGAATCCGGACATCGTCGAGCAGATTCGCGAAATCGTGCAGGGACGGCAGCGAGCGCCGCTGCAGGATGGTCCCGCGGACATCAAACTGTTCGGCGAAGAAGGCTGAGCGCCAGCGTCAGCGGCTCTTCAACAATCTCAATCAATCGTGTAGGCGAATTCGTAGTTGTGTTTGCCGCCGGCGATGATGATGGTCATCACGCCGGCAATGCCTGTGAAGTCGCCCGTGCCGGAGTCAGGCACGACCGTGACGTTCATGATTGGAGCGCTACCTTTCTTCATCGTTCCAATGTGCTGAAGCACGAAGCTGCCGCTGCGGCCGCCAAGTTTGCCGGTAACTTTTTCTTGCGCAACGTAGCCGCCCGAACCTTCGGTCGCTGACCGGAATCCGAGCATCTGCCCGCGACTAGTGCCTTCAAGATCGCCGGAGAATTTTTTGTCGAGTGTTAGCCTGCCGATTTGCGTATCGTCACCAGCATCCGCCGCGACCGGCGTCGCTTTCACTTCGAATATTCCCTTCGCCATTTCCGACATAGCGTTACCCACCTTCCGGTCTGAGAGTTTCTCTATCTATTGATTGTCTCACGGTGAGTTACGGCAAGGCTTCCGCGTCGTTTCATTCGCGGCCGAGGTCGAGTCGCACTTTTGCGCCCGGCCCAACAGGAACTCGCGTTCGCGCGCATTCTGGGTCATCGAAGCGCCGCGCACAAATTCATCCTGCGCCTCAGCAAATCGCCCCAGCTTGAAAAGAAAATCTCCGCGCACGCTCGGCAACAGGTGATAGTTCTTCAGCGCGCCGCTCGCAACGACCTGATCGATCAATTCAAGTCCCGCTGCTGGACCAAACGCCATCGAGACCGCAACCGCGCGATTGAGCTCGACGATCGGCGACGGCATAAGCTGCGCGAGCGCATCATAGAGCGCTGCAATGCGCCCCCAATCCGTTTGGTCGCCACTACCGGCGCGCGCATGACACGCCGCAATCGCCGCTTGCAGCGCATAAGGACCGAGAGCCGCGCCGAGCTTTTCCGCGCGATCCAGTTCGCTAAGTCCATGCCGAATCAAAACGCGATCCCAACGCGAACGATCCTGATCCAGCAGCAGAATCGGTTCGCCTTTCGCATTCGTGCGCGCGTGCATGCGCGACGCCTGAATTTCCATCAGCGCAACCAGCCCGTGCACTTCGGCTTCGTCAGGAGCGAGTGCGGACAATACGCGCCCGAGTCTCAGCGCCTCTTCGCAGAGCCCAGGACGCATCCAGTCTTCACCGGCTGTCGCCGAATAGCCCTCGTTGAAAATGAGATAGATGACTTCGAGCACAGACGACAACCGCGCAGCCAAGTCCGCGCCGCGCGGAATTTCAAACGGCACGCGCGCTTCGCTCAGCGTTCTCTTGGCGCGCACGATGCGTTGCGCGATCGTCGGTTCCGGCACGACGTAAGCACGCGCGATTTCGGTCGTCGTTAGCCCACCCAGCAACCGTAGCGTCAACGCGACACGCGCCTCCGTCGACAACACCGGATGGCACGAGATGAACACCAGCCGCAGTAAATCGTCGCCGATCTCATCGTCCAGATTATCGGATTCGTAGTTCGCCATGGCGGACTCTTGCTGGCTCTTCAACTCGCGGCCGAGTTCTTCGTGCTTTCGTTCCAGCAGCTTGTTGCGGCGAAAGTAATCAATCGCGCGATGCTTCGCTGTTGCCATCAGCCACGCGCCGGGATTATCGGGAACGCCGGTTTCCGGCCACTTCTCAAGCGCGATGATCAGTGCATCCTGCGCCAGCTCTTCGGCCACACCCACATCGCGAACGATGCGAGTCAGCCCGGCAATTAGCCGAGCCGACTCGATCCTCCAAACCGCTTCGATCGCTCGATGTGTCTCGCTCACGATTTACCCGACGTGCGCCCGACGTGCGAAGGTTGGCTCACCGCTTGCAGAATCAGCTTCCTGCTTGCTTCGCGCAAGTATCCGCCGGCATCTCGTAAAGCTGGCGCAGTTCGCATACGCCATCGCCGGCAATCCTCATGAACTCTTTCACGTATTGGATCGCTTCCTGCTTCGAGCTCACCTCGATGATCGCAAAACCACCGACGACTTCCTTCGACTCCGTGAAGGGTCCATCTGTGACGGCCGCTTGCCCGTTCGCTTGGCGTATCCGTGCGCCGAGTTTTGACGGCAGACAGCCTTCCGTCGCCACCAGCTTCCCCGACTTGAAACCCTCTTCGATCAACTTGCCCATCCGTTCCATCTCGGCCTGCGTTGGCCCGGTATTTCGCTCCGCAGTCTGGTAAATGCTCAGAAATTTCATCTTAGTTTCTCCTGAATAGATTTTTCTTGATGCAACCAACAATCACGCAAACTCAAATGCATTGTCATCCTGAGCGAAGCGAAGGATCTCAGTGCGAACCCGACTCAACGCGTTCGGCTGAGCAACCTACTTTTCTTCCTTCGCCTTATTTGTGCCCCTGCCGCGCCTCTTTCGCCATTTCCTTGTACACATCCCCGGCTTGCTTGCCCGCCTTCCTCGCAGCCACGACGGTTTCGGTCTCCGGAAAGTCTTCGATCTCAAAAAACTGTCGCACTTCGATTTCGCACTCCTGTTCCGAACCGTGCTGTACCGGAGCCCGCTTCGCCCATTCGATGGCTTCTTCAAGCGACTTCACCTGGATGATCCAATAGCCGAGAATCAGCTCCTTCGTTTCCGTGAATGGCCCATCGACCACTGTTTTCTTTCCGCCCGGCGAGAATCTGACTTTTGCGCCCTTCGAAGTCCCCTGCAATCCGCCCATGTCGAGGAGAATCCCTGCTTTCGCGATTTGTTCGTTGAACTTTCCCATCTCCTCGAACGCTTCCTTGTTCGGCAGTTTGCCCGGCTCCGGGTCCTTGCTCGCCTTTATGATCATCATGAATCGCATCGTTCTTTCTCCCGATTGAATTTCAGCAGCCGGCAACTTTCAATTCCCGGCCTCACTCCTACATCGAATCGCTAGCTCAAAATCCACACGGCCCGAAACCTTTTCTTCGGCCTTCTAGGGCTCCTATTCGCCCCCAAATTCAATGAACTGCCGCACTTCGATTTGGCTCTCCTGACCCGGAGCATGCGGCGCTCGCTTCGCCCACTCAATCGCTTCCTCGATTGACTTCACCCGGATGAGCCAGTAGCCCGCGATCAATTCTTTCGATTCCGTAAACGGCCCATCGACCACCGTCTTCCTTCCGTCGGCCGAAGCATTGACCCGCGCGCCGGTCGAACTCGGATACAAACCCGCCGCATCCAGCAGAACACCCGCTTTTGCTTGCTCTTGGTTGTATTTCACCATCGCGTTGATCACCTCCTCGCTGGGCATCTTGCCCGCCTCGGAGTCTTTGGTCCCCTTCAAAATCAGCATGAATTTCATCGTCATTTCTCCTGTAAGAGTTTCAGCAGTGGCCGCTCCAAGCTCAAGTCCCGGCCTCACTTCCACGTCGAACCGCAAACGCTCAAATCGACATGGTCTTAGAATTTCTCCGCGGTTTTACTTCCCTTTCTGCTTCTGCATCTCTTTGGAGAGTTCGATCTGCTTGTTGAGGCCCTCGCTCGGCGGAAAATCTTCCATCTCGAAGAACTGCCGAAGCTCGATCTCGCACTCCGCACCTGGATGCGGTGACGGCGCGCGCTTGGCCCATTCGCGTGCTTCTTCGGGGGACTTCACCTGGATGATCCAATATCCGGCGATCAGCTCCTTCGACTCCGTAAAAGGTCCATCGACAAGCGTTTTCTTTCCATCTGGCGAAAATTTCACTCGCGCGCCCTTCGAGCTCGCCTGCAACCCCGCCGCATCGAGCAGAATCCCCGCTTTCGCGAGCTGTTCGTTGTACCTTCCCATCTCCGCGATCAACTCCTCGCTTGGCATCTTCCCCGCTTCCGAATCTTTGCTCGCCTTCACAATCATCATGAATCGCATCGTCTTTTCTCCTGAATGTTTTCCCGTGGCCGGCGAAGCTCAAGTCCCGGCCTCACTATCTACGTCGAACCGCAAACTCCAAAATCGACATCCACGGGCGAAATCCCGCACGAAATCCGTCCGGCTCCCTAATCTACTGCGATTGCAGAGGTTATGCTCGGGAGCGCCGCCTCAAACGGGTGAAACGCCGGCGTTTCTTCGTCACATCCAACTCATGGAGCTCGCCGTTGCGCCTCGCGCAATGCGCTCGCTCCATCAACAACATGCTCCACTTTTTTCAGTTATCATAGATGTGCGAACTTCCAGAAAGGACCGCCGCATGGCCATCTCCGGAGGCAACTCCTTCAAAACGCGCGACACCCTCAACGTCGGCGCACAAGCCTTCGAAATTCATCGGCTCGAACATCTCGAAAAACAAGGCGTTGCCAAGCTCGCCACGCTTCCTTTCTCGCTGCGCGTTCTCCTCGAAAACCTCCTTCGCTTCGAAGACAATCGCTTCGTTCGCGCCGAAGATATCAAGTCGCTCGCTTCCTGGACGCCCGGCGTCGCGCAAAAAGAAATCGCCTTCATGCCCGCGCGCGTACTCCTGCAGGACTTCACCGGCGTCCCCGCCGTCGTCGACTTCGCCACCATGCGTGAAGCGATGAAAAAAATGGGCGGCAATCCCAAGCGCATCAATCCGCTCTTTCCCGCCGAACTCGTGATCGACCACTCCGTGCAGGTCGACAATTTTGGTACCGCGAACGCCTTCGGCCTCAACGCCGAACTCGAATTTCAGCGCAACGTCGAGCGCTACGCTTTTCTTCGCTGGGGCCAGACCGCATTTCAAAATTTCAAGGTCGTCCCGCCCGACACCGGCATCTGCCACCAGGTCAACCTCGAATATCTCGCCCGCGTCGTTTGCGGCGTAAAGAGCGGCAATCGATACGAAGCGTATCCCGATTCCGTCGTCGGCACCGACTCGCACACCACCATGATCAACGCGCTCGGCGTCTTCGGCTGGGGCGTCGGCGGTATCGAAGCAGAAGCCGCGATGCTCGGCCAGCCAAGCTCGATGCTGATTCCCGAAGTTGTCGGTTTCCGTCTGCACGGCAAACTCAGCGAAGGTGCGACCGCGACCGATCTCGTTCTCACCGTCACCGAGATGCTCCGCAAGAAAGGCGTCGTCGGTAAATTCGTCGAGTTCTACGGCACCGGCTTGTCGAGTCTCAGCGTTCCCGATCGCGCCACCATCGCCAACATGGCGCCCGAATACGGCGCGACGATGGGTTTCTTTCCCGTCGACGACGAAACGCTCGCTTATCTTCAGTTCACCGGCCGTTCGCACGAGCAGATCGCTCTCGTCGAAGCCTACTGCAAGGAACAATTCCTGTTCCGCACCGATTCGACGCCCAATCCCGCATTCAGCGACAAGCTCGAACTCGATCTCGCAACTGTCGAGCCGACCGTCGCCGGACCGAAGCGCCCGCAGGATCGCGTCGCGCTACGTAACGCAAAGTCGAGCTTCACCAAGGTTGTCGGTGATGCTCCGTCGAAGCATGCGCAAGTCAAAAACAACGGCGACTCCTTCGATCTTTCCAGCGGCGCCGTCGTCATCGCCGCAATCACGAGCTGCACCAACACTTCGAACCCATCGCTGATGCTCGGCGCCGGCTTGCTCGCGAAAAAAGCCGTCGAGCGCGGTTTGCAGATCAAGCCGTGGGTAAAAACCAGTCTCGCGCCCGGCTCGAAAGTCGTCACCGACTATCTCGCCGCGAGCGGCCTCAACGTTTTTCTCGATAAATTGAAATTCAATCTCGTCGGCTACGGCTGCACCACCTGCATCGGCAACAGCGGCCCGCTTCCCGACGCCATCGGCGCGGCCATCAAGGACAACAATCTCGTCGCCGTCGCCGTCCTCAGCGGAAATCGCAATTTCGAAGGCCGCATTCATCCGCTCGTGCGCGCAAACTATCTCGCGTCTCCACCGCTCGTCGTCGCCTACGCGCTCGCCGGACGCATGGACCTCGATCTCACCACCGAAGCTCTCGGCACCGGCTCCGACGGCAAGCCCGTCTATCTGAAAGACATCTGGCCGACGCCGCAGGAAATCGAAGCCACGGTCCGCAAATCCGTCACCACCGATCAATACCTGAAACAGTACGGCGAAGTTTTCGAAGGCGACGCGCACTGGAAATCGATGAAGGTCCCCGAAGGCGATCTCTACGCCTGGGATCCGAAATCCACCTACATCAAGCTTCCCCCCTATTTCGAAAACATGCCGAAGCAGCCCGCCGCGCTAGCCGACATTCATGACGCGCGCGTGCTCGCGATCCTCGGCGACAGCGTCACCACCGATCACATCAGCCCCGCCGGCTCGATCCCCGTCGATTCCCCCGCCGGAAAATATCTCGTCGCCAACGGCGTCAAGCCTCACGAGTTCAACTCCTACGGCGCACGCCGCGGCAATCACGAAGTCATGGTGCGCGGCACGTTCGCCAACATCCGCCTGCGCAATCAACTCGCGCCTGGCACCGAAGGTGGCTGGACGCTCTTCCAACCCGGCGACGAAAAAATGTCGATCTACGACGCCGCCGTGAAATATCGCGAAGGCGGAATCCCGCTCGTCGTCATCGCCGGAAAGGAATACGGCTCCGGCTCATCGCGCGACTGGGCGGCCAAAGGCACTCGATTGCTCGGCGCCCGCGCCGTCATCGCCGAAAGTTACGAGCGCATCCACCGCAGCAACCTCATCGGCATGGGCGTGCTCCCGCTCGAATTCAAACCAGGCGAAACGCGCGAGACCCTCGGCCTGACCGGCCACGAAGTCTTCAACATCGACGGCGTCGCATCGCTCACACCGCGCAAAGACATCCAAGTCACCGCAAAGTCCCCCGACGGCGCCGAGAAGAAATTCACCGTAATCGCCCGCGTCGACACCCCCGAAGAAGTCAACTACTACAAACACGGCGGCATCCTGCAATACGTCCTCCGCCAAATGCTGTAAGCACGGCAGTTTGTTGGCGCCAACATCGCAGACTGTTCCTGGGTGCCGCACCCTCAGATTTTAGAGGGTGCGGTTTTTCCGCTCGACAGCACCGTCGAGCTGCGACGCTCTCACCGTTTAACTTCCCAACTGCACGTCTTCTCAGTAAGATCCGCGCACCATGCGCAAATCTCCTCTGCCCATCGCTCTCTTACTCTTCCCTCTCGCAGCCCACGCACAGCGACAACAACAGCCCGCCCAACCCCCGCCTCCCACCATCGCCATCCGCGCCGGCAAACTCATCGACGTCGACCACTCCCGCCTCCTCACCAACCAAACCATCCTCATCCGCGACGACGGCACCATCGCCTCCGTGGGCGCAAATCTCCCCATCCCGCCCAACGCCACCACAATCGACCTCTCCAAAATGCACCGTCTTCCCCGGCCTCATCGACTGCCACACGCATCTCGCCGACGGCTCCCAGCAAGGCAACATCGATCCCATCTACCAGCTCAAGCACTCCGCCGCCGAAATGGCGCTCGAATCCGTTCCCAACGCGCGTGTCTTCCTCGAATCCGGCTTCACCACCGTTCGCGACGTCGGCGTCTACCGCGCGCTCACCGACATCGCTCTTCGCGACGCCATCGCCAAAGGCTACATCGTCGGCCCGCGCATGTTCGTCGCCGGCGCGTACGTCACCATCTCCGGCGGCGCCGGCGCGATGACCGGCTTCGCGCCCGACATCACGCTTCCCTGGGATCTCCGCTACGGCGAAGCCAACAGCCCCTGGGAAGTCCGCCAAAAAATCCGCCTCCTCGCCGCCGCCGGAGCCGACCACATCAAAATTCTCTCCAGCGGCGCCGTCCTCACCCACGGCAGCAATCCCCAATCGCAAGAGTTCACCCCCGAAGAACTCGCCGCCGCCGTCGACGAAGCAAATCACTTCGGCCTCCGCGTCGCATCCCACGCCCACTCCCCCGAAGGCATCAAAAACGCCATCCGCGCCGGCGTCGCCAGCGTCGAACACGCCTCGCTCATCGACGACGAAGGCATCGCCCTCGCCAAACAGCACGGCACCTATCTCGACATGGATATTTACGACGAAGAATGCATCGAAGAAGAAGGCAAAAACGGCACCATGACCGCCGACTTTTTAGCGCACGATCACGGCCTCGGCGAAAAGCAGCGCCAGAATTTCACAAAAGCTCTCCGCGCCGGCGTGAAGCTCTCCTTCGGCACCGACGCCGGCGTCTGCCCCTACGACCGCAGCATCAACCAATTCACTTTCATGGTGAAGTACGGCATGACGCCGATGCAGGCCATTCAATCCGCCACAACCAGCGCCGCCGACCTGCTCGGCAAATCCGACATTCTCGGCAGCATCGCGCCCGGCAAATACGCCGACATCGTCGCCGCCCCCGACAACCCGCTCGACGAAATCCACGCCATCGAGCACATCACCTTCGTCATGAAAGAAGGAAAAATCTACGAGCAGCGGTAGCGCCGGCATCCTGCCGGCGTTTTTCCCTAACCACAGCTACCGGTCAACCCGATCGCGCCCATGTACGGCCGCAACACCGCTGCGCCCCAAGCGCCCAGCCCTAGAATTTCAAACTCTTCCTTCCCTCTTCTGCGCAATCACCAACCCCCTCGGCGTAGGCAACAACACCACCGAAATCAGCCCCTCCGCCTCCATCTTCTTCGCCGCCTCGCGCACCGTCTTCACCGCCGAACTCGCATCATGCATCAAAATCAATCCATACGGACTCACCTGCGGCAAAAATCTCCGCACTTCCTGCTCGCGAATCGCCACATCGCTATCGCTAAAAAATAAATCGATCTTCCCCTCGATCTTCAATTCCAGGCTCGACGCATTCCGCGCATCGATCCACTCGCCCAATCCCGACGCATCAAATCTCGCCTTCGCCGCCGCATACACCTTCGGATCGTACTCGCACGTAATCACCCGCCCGACGCCGTTCTCCTTCAAACCCTCCGCGATCCGTAGCGTGCTCAAGCCGGAAAACGTTCCCGTCTCCACCACCACTTCCGGTTTCAGCGTCTTCACAATCGCCTTCAAAAAATCGAGCACTTCCACTTCTGCGCTCATCGAGTCATACATGTGCCAGCGCTCCGGGTGAGGACATTCAGGTGTCGGTCGGTGATATTCCTGCTGCAGGACGTCGCCGGCTACGGCGATGTGACTCAGGATGCGGTGCTCTTGCCGAACCGTTTTCCATTTGCTTTTAAGACGCCAAAGTAACACCAGTCCCGCGATGATCGATGCGACGCTCGCTGCCTGTGCGTTCGACATCCCCAAAAACGATCGCGGGTTGATACGGATAATCTCGATCGCAAAACGTGCGATGCCCGTCAGGATCAGATAATTCGCGAAAATCTCGCCCTTGGCTTTCGGGCCGCGCAGCGTTTTCGTTCCCATGTGCCACAAAAACGCCGCGATGATCATCCAGATAAAAAATTCATACAGCGGCGTCGGATGCACCCGCTGCGTCGTCGGCACAACACCGTTCGGAAAGCTCATCCCCCACGGCAGCGAAGTCGGAATCCCATAATCGCCATCGCCCGAAAGCAAGCACCCAATCCGCCCGATCGCATAACCCACGCAAGCCGCGGGCGAGCACATATCCATGAACTCGAGCACAGGAATCTTCAACTTGCGCGACAAATACAGCAGCGCGAAAAATCCGCCCAGAAATCCACCGAACCACGCAAATCCATACCGGCTAAAGAGCTGCGGCCACGGATCGGCAAAAAATTCGCTCGGACTCTCCAGCACGTGATACAGCCGCGCGCCGATCAACCCCGCGATCCCCGCAATCCCGATGATCAAAAATCCTTCGTCGCGCTTCCCGCCATACCCCGGCAACTTCTCCAGCGACTCGCGCCGCCGGTCAAACTCCGCCTGCAACACGTACGCCGCCACAAACAACGCCGTCGCCACCATCAACCCAAAAGTGGGAATCGTCAGCGGCCCAAGATGTAAAAACGGAATCATCGTCGAAATTTTATCCGCAAGCAAAGCTCACTCACATCCTGAAATCAGTAAAACGTAATCTCAAAATTCATAGGTGCATCCAAAAGCAACGCAGTCACATCACCGTGTCGGTCGAGCACAACAACCTTGTTTCTCTGGAATGCGCCGCCGCAAAGCCCGCCGCAACCAAAATCCCACATTAACGTCATATCTGCGACATACACATCTTCAAAAGAAGCGCCCGCATGTGACCACCGATCGAAATGTCGGATCACGCCGTCGTAGCCCAGCGTCATGCGCGATACCTCCATGATCGGACCGAGCTTGGGGTTCTTTGTGTAATCCTGCCGCTCGTCGTAATAGTAACGTACCGCCCTCGCGGTCACGACGCTCAGGTCATGTTTCTCTTTTTCGGGAACTCCCCAAAACGGTTCCATCGGTCCGCTCTGACCGTACGGCCATCCGGCCCAATTGACAAAAAACATCCGCAGCATTTCCGAAGGCCCCGGATAGACCGCTTCGGCCTTTCGAAGCAAGCCCTCCTCGGTTAGATTGCCGAACTTCCGCGCGATCTTCACGGTTCCGAAGTCGTCGTGCTCATCCACGTTCGGAAGTTCGATCGTCATATCCGGCTCATAGACGATGAACTTCGCCTTGTCATCCGGCGTCAGCGACAGCACAAACCGCACGTACGGCCTATAGACCGCGTGGGTGTTTAACCAATCCTTTGCTTTCTGAATATTCCCCGAATTTGTCGAAGTCGCATCCTGAACGTATCGCGCGCACGACTCATATGCGTTCTGAGGTGCATGATCGATGTCGAATGCGCAAGCCTCGTACGCAGGATCCGCTAAAGCAGGCGAATCCTGAGAAAAAGTCGTTCGGCTAACAAAGAGGAGCAAGAACCCGGCAAGACTCGCACTGAAGAGCGCCAGCCTACCAACGCGGCGCAGACCCGTCGAAGCAGCGAATGGACTCATCTTCAATTCAGCAGTATACATGCCGCAAATCGATCCGCACCCCGGCAGTTGGGTGCCGCACCCTTTTGGTTTTAAAAGGGTGCGGGATTAGACGCAGCCCCCACCCAAACCACAACGACGTTCACAGTGCTTAACCATTCGAACAACATAATAGTAGTTGACATTCGGTAAACATCGTGCTACAATGCACTGTGAAATCGCCTCAACCCCTCCTGTCATCAGCAATCGAACCTCAACGGAATCCACGCTCCGCCGCAAGCCAAGTCAATTCAACACCTTCCACACTCCCATTTTCCGTAGATCCACAACTCTCTCAATCCAAACACTTTGCGCACTCTTCCGAAAAACACCGGGGGTATACCCCAACAATTCCCAAAATGGAACCAAGCCTCCGCCGCATCGGCCGCCGTTGTGGTATTTTCTCCACCGCTCTTCCAATTTCCGGAGGCTCCTCGATGAACCGCTGGCTCTTCAGCCTGCTCTCGCTCCTGCTCGCCGCTTCGGCATCCCTCGCCGCCGATTCCTACCAGGTCGTCTTCGAGAGCGGCGTCAAAGTCACCATGCGCGACGGCATCACTCTCCGCGCCGACATTTATCGCCCTCAGGCCGACGGCAAATTTCCCGTCCTCCTCGTGCGCACCCCCTACGATCGCCGCAACGAAGCCAACATCGGCGTTCGCGGCGCTCAACGCGGCTTCGTTGTCATCTCGGAAGACACCCGCGGCCGCTACGCCTCGGAAGGCAAGTTCTACACCTTCATCAACGAACCCAATGATGGCTACGACACGATCGAGTGGGCCGCCGCGCTTCCCTACTCCAACGGCAAAGTCGGCATGTTCGGCGGCAGTTACGTAGGCGCCACGCAAATGCTCGCCGCCATCACCAATCCGCCGCACCTCGCCGGCATCTGCCCCATCGTCACCTCCAGCAACTATCACGAAAGCTGGACCTATCAGGGCGGCGCGTTCGAGCAATGGTTCAACCAATCCTGGACGAGCGGCCTGGCGGAAGACACGCTGACGCGCGAAGCCACGCACCATGCCAACGCCGCCCAAGGCATGTGGGAGGTTCCCCTCTCCAGCTACCCTCTCTTTAACATGAACGCGCGCAACGCCACGTCCGCCGAAACACTGGCGCCCTACTATCTCGACTGGCTCGCGCATCCCACCTACGACGACTACTGGAAGAAAATCGCCATCGAAGAACACTTCGCCGATATCCACGTCCCAGCGCTGCACATCGCGGCCTGGTATGACATTTTTCAGGGCGGATCGATCCGAAACTATCTCGGGATCAAGGAACATGGCGGCAGCGACATAGCGCGCAACGGCCAGCAATTGATGGTCATCATCGGCGGTCACGCCGGCAGCGGCCGCAAAGTCGGCGAAGTCGACTTCGGCCCCGACGCTCCTTTCGACGAAGACAGCGTCATCCTCGAGTGGTACGAATTTCTATTCAAAGACGCAAAAAACCGGTTCGCCGACGGCAAACCCGTGAAGATATTTGTCCTCGGCGCAAACCAATGGCGCGAAGAAGAGGCATGGCCGCTCGCCCGCGCGAAAGAAACGAAATATTTCCTGTTCGCCACGGGCCCCGCAAATTCCGCCCGCGGAAAAGGCTGGCTCTCAACAACCGTGCCCGGCAAAGACAAAGCGGAATTTCTGGCCAGCACAAGCTCCGATCAGTTCGTTTACGATCCCGCGAAACCCGTCCCCACCGTCGGCGGCCCGCTCTGCTGCGATGGCGAACATATGCCGCCTGGTCCGCGCGATCAGCGCGCCGTCGAAGCACGCGACGACGTCCTCACTTATTCGACTCGTCCGCTCGCGCAAGACATGGAAGTCACCGGCCCGGTCAGCGTCGAACTCTTCGCAAAGTCATCCGCGCCCGACACCGACTTCACAGCGAAACTCGTAGACGTCTGGCCGGACGGCTTCGCGCAAAACCTCACCGAAGGCATCCTTCGCGCTAGCTTCCGCGAATCCCGCGAACACCCCACGCTGATCACGCCCGGCCAAATCTATAAACTCAGCATCGACCTCTGGTCCACCAGCAACGTCTTCAAAAAAGGCCACACGTTGCGCCTCGAAATTTCGAGCAGCAATTTCCCGCGCTTCGACCGCAACCTCAACACTGGCAATCAGCGTCCATACATCGTCCGCCACGCCAATTCCGGCGATGCATTCACAACAGCAACCAACACGATCCTTCACGACGCCGATCACCCTTCGGCGCTGACAATATCGATCGTCCCAGCGAAATGAGGTGTTAAGAAATGCTCCGTCGCCAATTCATCGCTGCCGGAATTGCTACCAGCGTTCTTACGTCGTGCAAACTTTACGGCGCTGTCCACGGCCAAGCTGCCAACGCCACGCCGCAAGCACAGCCGACTAATGCCAGTCCTCCACCGGATTGGATCAATCCATTTCCGCCGCATCGCGTCATGAACAATCTCTACTACGTCGGCAGCGAAGGCTTGGCGTCGTACCTTGTCACGACCCCCGACGGAAATATTCTGATCAACAGCAGCCTCGAACAAAGCGTGCCCTTGATTCAGGCCAGCATCGAAAAACTCGGCTTCAAATTCAGCGACACAAAGATTCTGCTCATCAGCCACGCGCACTGGGACCACTGTGCCGGCAGCGCCAAAGTCAAATCGCTGACTCACGCAAAATACATGGTCATGGACGCCGACGTTCCCGTAATCGAGTCCGGCGGCAAGAAAGATTTTCGCTACGGCAACGAAGCCAACAGTTTGTACCCGGCAACCAAAGTCGATCGCGTCCTGCACGATGGCGACGAAGTGAAACTCGGCAACGTCGTCCTCGTCGCGCACAAAACCGCAGGCCACACCAAAGGCTGCACCACGTGGACGATGAGAGTCACCGACGACAAAAGCGGAAAAACCTACTATGTCGTCATCGTAGGCAGCCCCAACGTCAACCCCGGCTACAAGCTCGTGAACAATCCCGAATACCCACAAATCGCCCAAGACTACGAACACGAATTCACAACCTTGAAATCATTGCCCTGCGACATCTTCCTCGGCGCCCACGGCGCCTACTACGACATGGCCGCAAAATATCCGAAGCTGAGTGACGGCGGTGAAAATCCCTTCATCGACCCCGCCGGGTACAAAGCCTACATCGCAGACCGCGAGTCCGCATTTCAGGAGGAGCTAAAGAAGCAGCGCGCCGAAACAAAGAAATAAACCGACGCCACCAGTAGCGCCGGCTTCCAGCCGGCGTTTTCCGGCCGCGTCTTGGCAGACTTTCTCCTAGGCTGCCGCGATTATCTTGCGGCGCCAGAGAATGAGGCCGAGCAGGAGCCAGATGCCGAGCGCAATGTATTCGGCGACGGTGAAGTGGCCGGGCGCGAAGGGCAAGAACTTCATTGCGACGAGCGCAAACGCGGCGATGGCTCCGAAGATCGCGATGATGCGCAGGCGCGTCGATGGCAGCACGTAGCTGCGCAGGACCAGAACCATCGAGACGCAGGATGCGAGCCATCCGAATGCCGACGCGGCGCTGCCAACTTCGGTGACGGGCACGAGGAGCGCATCGCCGAGAAAAAGCGCGACGAGCGTGCCGGCGGCGATGATCAAAACGGCGTTGCTCGGCGTTTGGAATCGCGGGTGGACTCGCGAAAACATTTGTGGAATCGAGCCGTTGCGGCCGAAGGCAAAAATCATGCGCGTGGATGCCGCGAAATTCCCGTTGAAGCACTGGAAGAGGCCAAACATCGCCATCGTGAAAATCAGCTGCACCGGCCAATGCGCGCCGAGCCCGTGCTCGAACGCGATGGCCGTCGCGAAACGTTTGCCGAGCAGGTTCTGCCAAGGCGCGATGTACGACACCGCGAACAGCGACAGCGCGTAAAACGAAACGCCGACGCCGAGCGCCATCCCGATCGCCGTCATGTACGTCCTGCCGCGCAAATCGGGATTGGCTTCCTCCGCATACTTCGGCACGGACTCGAAGCCGGTCAAAAAGTACGGCACGATCTGCAGCGTCAGCAAAATCGAAACCAGCGGCGACCCGTGAAAAACGGGATGGAGATTCGCCGGCGTGCCGCGCGCCGTGCTGATCGCAACGAGCGCAATGAAAATCAAAAGAACAGCGCTCGTCATTCCCTTCTGGAAATTCGCACTGAGACGAATGTCGCGATAGTTCAGAAACGTGAGGAACAGAGTTAACCCAACGCCGAGCACGAGGCGCCACAGAAACACCGGTTCGCCGGAGACGCGATAAACCTCGATGGAATCGAGTTGCGGAAAAATGTACGCCGCGATTTTTCCGAGCGCGATCGCTTCCCACGGGCACACGATGAAATACGCAAGCAGCATGATCCAGCCCGTGAAGTAACTGACGACTGGTGGAAACACTTGCGCCGTGTACGCGGCTTCTCCCGCCGCATCGGGCAAACGCAGAACCCACTGGCCGTACACGTAGCCAACCGGAAGAAGAACGATGCCGCCGAGAACGAATCCGAGGATCGCGCCGAGCGGTCCACCACGGCCGAGCCAGTCGTCCATCAAGACGAGCCAGCCGGTGCCGATCATCGTGCCGAAGGCCAGCGCGAAGTAATCGTGCAGCCGAAGTTTGCGCGCGAGCTTTGGCGTGTTACTAGAAGTCGTCATTACAAGACGCAAAGAAGTTCGTAGAGGAGATTGGCGGCGAGGAGGCTGGTGATTTCGCCGGTGTCGAACGGAGGACTCACTTCGACCAGGTCGCAGCCGATGATATTGAGTCCGCGCAGCGCGCGCACTAATTGCAGAATTTGATGGCTCGTGAATCCACCGACTTGTGGCGTGCCGGTGCCGGGAGCGTACGCGGGATCGACACAATCGATATCGAGCGTGACGTAGGTTGGCTTGTTCCTGAATGCGGCGAGATGGCGTCGTACCTGCGCCATTCCCTTTTCGTGGAATTCCTCGGCGGTGACCATGCGGACTTTGTGTTGGCGCGCAAAATCGAAATCGTCTTCAGCGTAAACCTGGCCGCGCAGGCCGACCTGCAACACGCCGCCGTTATTTAAAAGACCTTCCTCGAACGCACGGCGGAACGGCGTGCCGTGCGAATACTTGCTGCCGAAATATTCGTCCCAGAGATCGTTGTGCGCGTCGAACTGAATCAGGTTGATTGGGCCGCCGTGATATTTCGAGATTGCGCGCAAAATCGGAAGGCTGATCGAGTGGTCGCCGCCGACGCATAGAGTACGAGCACCACCGACGAGGATCGGCGTGATGCCGCGCTCGATACGGCGGAAAGAATCCTCGATCGAAAGAGGATTCACCGGAAGGTCGCCGAAATCCGCGACGCGATATTTCTCGAAGGGATTGAGCTTCAGCACCGGATTCCATGGCCGAATGATCGCGGACTGAACGCGAACGTACCGTGGGCCAAAACGCGGGCCGGGACGATAGGTTGTGCCGCCGTCGAACGGGACGCCGACGATCGCGATGTCGAGTTCGTTCGGATCGGTGATGTTGGGCAGGCGGCAGAACGTCGGGATGCCGGTGAAGCGGGCGTATTCGAGTGCGTCGGTCGGCTGAGGATGCGGGAGACGAAACTCGCGGACGCGCTTGAGCTTAGCCATGAAGCGGAGATGTTAGGTGCGGGAATCGAGCAAGTCAATTGTGGATGGATGGCTTGGGCGTTCATGTGGCGTTCACTTGGGCGTAACAATCGGGCGCGATTCTGGATGGGTCCTCAGGGTAGCCGCAGGGTAGTTCGTACCGGGCCGGGACTTTACGACGTGCATCCGAAAATTTCGTTGAGCTGGATTTTGAGGCTTGTCGCGCTCGTGTGCTTAGCGTGCGCGGTGTTTGCTCCACGCGTCGACGCGCAAACAACAGCTGGCAAGGCTTCTGGCGCATGGCGGATGTTTTCGCGCGGCGGTCGGGTCGGAAGTACCTGAGCCGGAGGATTTGCGCAGCGTTAATGGAGTTTTGAAGGTTGATCTGGCGTTCCGCAGTTTTGTCGATTCCAAAGGAGAGGTGCGATTTTGCTACGTCACACTGAACGGGAAACAATCATCTACGCTCCGCGTGAAGCCGGGCGATACGGTCATTCTAAATTTCAAGAACGAGGCAACGGCGGCGCTGCCGCAAACGAAAACCGCGAAGGCCGCTCAACAGGCCGGAGCCAGCGCACCGGGCGCTTCAGCTCACTCGGGGATGCAAATGAACTCCGACACTACACAGGCGGCACCCTGCGCGACCGGAGCGATGAAGGCGACCTCGACTAATCTTCATTTTCACGGGCTGACGGTTCCGGCGACGTGTCATCAGGACGACGTGATGCGCACGATCATCGATAGCGGCAGCGCGCCTTACGAATATAAGTTTCAGATCCCGGCGGACGAGCCGCCGGGATTGTATTGGTATCACCCGCACGTTCACGGATTCACAAAGGCGCAGGTGCTGGGCGGAGCTTCGGCAGCGCTTGTCGTCGAAGGAATCGAGCGCGCGATTCCCGATGTCGCGGGATTGCCGGAGCGGGTGCTAATCATTCGCGATCAGAATCTGGCGAATCCGGATGCGGCGCCTTCCGATAGCGCAAAATTGCCGCCGGTGGTGCTGGATGCCGACGGCGACGTAATGAACACGGGAACGGGAACCGGCAAGCCTGCGGAAGATCTCACGATTAACTACGTTCCAGTTCCCTATCCAAATTATCCGCCGGCGACGATCACGATGAAGCCGGGCGAGCGGCAACTGTGGCGTGTGCTGAACGCTTCGGCGATTACGTATCTGAGCTTGCAGTTGCTCTATAACGGGCAGGCGCAAGCGGTAGAAGTTGTAGCGCTGGATGGCGTGCCGATCCACGACAAGAATTTACCGGGGAAACATTTTATTTTGCTGAATCATCTCGGCGTGCCGCCGGGCGGGCGGATTGAATTCGTGACGAAGGGGCCGGCGGCCGGCTCACACGCGTCGCTGGTAACGCGGAGCGTGAATACGGGAGCGATGGGCGAGAACGATCCGACGCGGCCGCTAGCGGACATTGTGGCAAAGGCGGATGCGCCGGAACCGCAGTCGATGCTGGCCAAGAACCCTGCGCCGCTGCCAGCATCGATGACGACGTGGCTGCGCGACGTAGAGCCGGTTCGCGTGCGGAAGCTGTTTTTTTCGGAGACACCGCTCGATCCAAAAGATCCGAACAGCCCGACGACTTTTTATTTGACGGTGGACGGCGAAACGCCGAAACCGTTTGATCCGTCTTCGAATGTTCCGAATATCGTGACGCATCAAGGTGACGTGGAAGACTGGATTCTGGAGAATCGCAGCCAGGAGTTGCATGCGTTTCATATTCACCAGGTGCATTTCGCGCTGATGGAGTTTTTTGGATTGGCGGTGAATGAGCCGTTTTTGCGGGACACCGTGAACGTGCCTTACTGGGACGGGAAGAATCCGGTATTTCCGCGAGTGCGATTGCGGATGGATTTTCGGGATTCGAATGCGGTGGGGACGTATCCGTATCACTGTCATCTGCTGGAGCATGAGGATTCGGGGATGATGGGGATGATTCGGGTGGAAGCGGCAAAGTGATGGTGGAGCAGAAACTTTTTTCAGGGGCTGAAGCCCCTCTTCCTCGCTAAGTCTTTATGTAGCGGCTGAAGCCGCTACCCACAAAGCGTTAGAACGAATTTCCACTCGTGCGGTTGTTTGTGCTCACTTTACATTTCGCTCTTCGCGCGAAGCGAAAAAAAAAGACGGCAGGATGCCGTCGCTACCAACTCCGATTGCTCGCACACAAATTGTGGCAAGACGCGGTGGCCAGGCGGAGCGAGCCCCGCCCCTACAACGGAGACATCCATTTTTTAGACTGAGAGCGACAAATGAACCTCCGAACTCTTAGCTTTTCGGAAAACGGTGGTGATGATTTTTTTCTGCGCGATGTGGGATATCCGACCACGTTAGTCTGCGATGCAATGGAAATTTCAAGATTGTGCGTCGGGCGAAAAATAATTTTTGGTGGCGACAAGAATTTTACGAGCGTGAAGGAAGGTTCATCGTGTTGTCACACGGGGCTAACACAAACAGCGTATCAAAATGACGCAATTTTTTATGGGACCTTCGTGCGGTCTCGCTCCCTGTCCCGTGGGACGGCACGAAGTGAGGGGTACGCTTCAACTCTTAAAGGAGAGTTCATGGTTCAAAAGAATTTACGCTGGATGGCGAGTCTGCTGCTTGCAGCAAACCTCGCAGGAATGACACCGGGACCGGTGTTGGCGGCACCCGGCGGAAACAGCAAGGGCGGGACAACGACGACACCGATCAAGCACGTTGTGGTGATTTTCCAGGAAAACGTTTCGTTCGATCACTATTTCGCGACGTATCCGATGGCGACGAATCCGCGTGGCGAAGTGAAGTTCAAGGCCAAAGCGGGAACGCCGACGGTAAACGGATTGACGCAAGGATTGATCGATCACAACCTGAACCAGGACAAGGCTGCGACGACTTATCAGCCGGTGCGGCTCGACCCGAGCCAGAACTACACCTGCGATATGAACCACGACTACACTCCGGAACAGCAGGCATTTGATACCGGCTTGATGGACAAGTTCCCCGAGTTCACAGCGACACCGTGCCCAGCATCGACGTTCTCGGACGTTTCGGGACTCGGCGCGGGCATCGTGATGGGCTACTACGACGGGAACACCGTGACCGGCCTGTGGAACTACGCGCAGAACTTTGCGATGAGCGACAACTCGTTCGATACGAACTTTGGGCCGTCGACACCGGGCGCGATCAACGTCGTCTCTGGCATGACGGGCGGAGCGGACTTGAGCGCGGAAGCGAACGCAGTTGCGGCGGGCGACGTGGTAACGACCACGCTGAACGGCGTGGCGGCGAGCGCGGTGATCGGCGATCCGGATCCTTTCTATGACGATTGCAGCGGCACGGAAAAGATCGGAATGCTGGCAACGAACAAGAACGTAGGCGACCTTCTAAGCGCGAAAGGCGTCTCTTGGGGCTGGTTCCAGGGCGGATTCACTCCGACCACGCCGGCTTCTGGGTCGACTCCAGCAGCCTGCAAAACCACCACGAACCGCATCGACGGCACGCCGGAAGCGGCGTACAGCGCGCACCACAACCCGTTCCAGTATTACAAGTCGACCTCGAACCCACACCACCTCGCGCCGAAGAACCTGAGCGAGGTTGGACACGATGGTCAGGCGAATCATCAGTACGATTTGACCTGGTTCCAGAAGGCGGCGAAGGCCGGGAATCTGCCGGCAGTGAGCTACCTGAAGGCGAACCGAGCGAACGATGGTCATCCGAGCAACTCGTCGCCACTGGACGAGCAGCTCTTTATCGTGAACGTGATCAACTTTCTGCAAACGCTGCCGGAATGGGAAGACACGGCAGTGATCATCGCGTGGGACGACTCGGACGGCTGGTATGACCACGCGATGCCTCCGATCGTGAACCAGTCGACGAGCACGGCAGACGCGCTGACGGGTGTCGGGATGTGCGGCAACGGAGCAGGCTCGCTCGCGGCGCAGCAGGCGCGTTGCGGCTATGGCCCACGGTTGCCGTTCCTCGTAGTCTCACCGTATGCGAAGAAGAACTTCGTGGATCACACGTTGACCGACCAGAGCTCGGTGGTGAAGTTCATCGAGGAGAACTGGGATTTGCCGCAGATCGGAAACGGCTCGTTTGACCAGATCGCCGGGCCGATCGACAACATGTTCAATTGGAATAAACAGAACTCGGAGAAAGTGATTTTGGATCCTTCGACGGGACAGGTTATTTCGGACAACTAAGACGTAAAGGAAACGAAGAAGATGAGCCCGTGTCGCGAAGGTTGCGGCGCGGGCTTTTCTCTTTGGGATGCTAGTTCAGTGGGTCTCCCGTTTTGTGCTCGGTGATTTGAAACCGCAGAAAGCTGTGAATCGCCTCGATGGCCGCCTGGTCGGCTGTCTGAATCAGAACCCGTCCGCCGTTCTTCGTCTCTTCGATGGAGTAATGAATATTCTTCGCGTGATCTTTCATCACGGGAACGCCCGGAGGCGTGGTGTCGTGAACGAACATCGGGATGTTGAAGTCTCCGGTCTGGAATGCGTGCTGGATGTGATGAAGATGCATGCGAATGTTGTCGCGGCTGTTTTTGTCGTTCGGATCGTTCGCTTCGACCTGAATTGCGCCGCCTGAAGGCAAAAGCAAGAAATGATGGGTTGTCGCGGTTTGTGAGAAACCCATTCCTTTTTCGCCGCGGTCGTTCATCCCGTCGTGCATGTCATGCGAAGGAGGCGGGCTGCTTTGGTGGACAATCAGGACGAGCCAAAAAGCAGCAGCGAATAGCATCAGTCACCTCTCTGAAGTGAATGGTAGACAACGTGCCGTGAAGATTCAAACGAACCGGCAGAGGTTGCTCGTATAGCGGTACACTGCGGATTATGAAGACACGGAAGCTGTTGGAAGAGGCGAAGAAGCTGGCGGCGCCGTTTTGTGTGACGAACGGGAAGAAATTTCGGCTGAAGGAATTCGACCCTCGCGATACGCAGGGAGTGAAGTCGAAATCGCACGCGGAGAAATTGCTGGAGGAGAGCAGCGCGGCGGCGAGCGAGATGCAGGAGCGGCTCTATGCGCAGGATCGATGGGGGCTGCTGCTGATTTTTCAGGGAATGGACGCGGCGGGAAAAGATGGGGCGATCAAGCATGTGATGTCTGGAGTGAATCCGCAGGGATGCGACGTGTTTTCGTTCAAGACGCCGACGACGGATGAGCTGGATCACGATTTTTTGTGGCGGTGCCACAAGGTGGTGCCGGAGCGCGGGAAGATCGGGATATTCAACCGGTCGTATTACGAGGAAGTGCTGGTGGTGCGGGTGCATCCGGCAGTGCTGGGCAGACAAAAGTTGCCGGAGAAATTGATTACGAAACATATCTGGGATGAGCGGTTTGAGGACATCAATGCGTTCGAGCGGTACTTGACGCGGAACGGGGTGATGATCCGGAAATTCTTTTTGCATATTTCGAAAGAGGAGCAGAGGCAGAGATTTCTGGCGCGGCTGGATGATTCGAAGAAGAACTGGAAATTTTCGATGGACGATATCAAGGAGCGCGGATTCTGGAAGGACTACAAAGAGGCGTATGAGGAGATGGTGCAGAGGACGGCGACGGAGCACGCGCCGTGGTATGTGGTGCCGGCGGATAACAAGTGGTTTGCGAGGTTGATTATCGGGGCGGCGATTGTGGAGGCGTTGTCGGAATTGGATTTGAAGTGGCCGGATGTGGATAAGAGGAAGAAGAAAGAGTTGGAGGGGATACGGGAGGCGTTGGAGGAGGAGAAGAAGTAAGAGGGGAAGGTGGGAAGGGTGGAAGGTGAAGAAGACTAAGAGGGTTGAGAAGACAAGGCAAGGATGGTGGTCGTCGGTGGATGGCGGTCGTGGGTTCGACTTGGGTTCTGCTTGATCTAAACCCCCACCCTCATAGACCGACGGTGGGGCACCCCTCGGAAGGCAGCCCATGGCTACTTTGGGGGGTAGGTGTAGCGGAGAGTGGACGGCATTTGGTCGCTGCGTGAGCGCGTGTTGAAGTCGAGCTGGTATTGCTGGTGAGTGGCGTCTGCTGGGTATGACTTGTCGTCGGGATACGGGTAGGAGATTGGGCCGTGATGAGGGAGCGGCTCTACGGTGAAGGCGTGGGCGGCGTAGAAGTCGAGGTCTTTTTCGAAGCCGTCGGCGTAGAAGAAATAGTCGCGGGTCCAGCCTGCGGGTAGCGGCGGGAGTTTTTTCGGATCGAAGTCGAGGCTCATGCCTTCGCCGGAGCTGAAGACGACGAAGCGGTCGTCGGACTTCTTCAGCAAATCGAAGACATCGCCGTAACGGGTGTAGTTCCCTGCTGCGTGGGCGTACGGGCCGGTCATGCTGCGCTGCGACCAGGAGTATTTTGTGTCGCTGGCGGGCGTGAGGCGAATCTCGCGCGGATAGCCCTGAAATTCGAGAGCGGCGTCGGCGAGAGGGACTTCGGCGACGCGGGCGTCTTGGGCGTCGGGAGTTTGATCGATCAGGATTGAATCCCAATAAATTTTGAGATTGTTGACGACGCGGATGCGGCGCGTTCCGGGCGGGAGTTTGCCGGTGAGATCGGTAACCATCGTCCGGGCTAAGCCTGCTGGGAAACCCATGTCATCGACGACTTTTTTCCAAATGCCGGCGGCGTCTTGCGCTTCGACGTAGGGGGCGATGACTTTTATGCCGGCCTGGTCGGCGGAGTACATCGAGGTGGCGGTGAAATAGTCGGTGTAGCCGTCGAGGATGAGGCGGAGCGGTTTGTTCGCGTCGATCGGACCGAGATCGAGTTCGACGTAGTGGAGTTTCGCGAAACCGGCGAAGGGGAGTTCGTCGAATTGCGTGACGTATTTGCGATCGTGTTTGGCGAGGAGCGGGAGAATGTCGTGGCCTTTGTCGTCCCACGCGCCGAGCGGGGCGTGACTGGAATCGGCGTGCGTGGCGATGACTTTGAATTCGGGGAACGGTGGATTGCTGGCGAAGCGTTCGTTGGGGAAGACGTCGTAGCCTGCGGGATGATCGATCGCGAGCAGGCGGACTTGATCGAGGTAGACGGTTTCTTCCATCGGCTCCATGAAGCGGAAGCTGAGGAGGCCGTTTTTCGCGGGCTTCAGGCTACGCGCTCCGACTTTCAGGTATTCGTCGGGGTCGGGGACGTCGCGCTCGTTGGGGGCAACCCAGTGGCCGACGACGCCGGGGCCGATCATGTCGGCGATGAATTCGTATTCGTGACCGTTCCAGGCGAAGAGGACGGGGCAAGAGCTGCCGCGGCGATCGAGTTCGGCGATGGACTGATCTTTTTTGGCGGGGAGATTGATTTCGTCCTGGGGAACACCGGTGGGCCAGAGGAGACGGACGACTTCGGCGTTTTTTTCGTTTTCGAGGCCGGCGAGGATTGCGGGAGCGTTTTGGCCGAGGTAGCCGGAGGCGCCGGGGACTTCCCACTTTTGGTAGAGAGCGCCGGCGTAGAGTTCGACTTTTGTGCCGATGGCGGATTTGTTGTCGTTGAGGCCTTTTAAATCGATCCTCATCCAAGAGTGTTGGTTCGCGCCTTCGCTGCGGAGCAAGAGTGGAGCGGCGCCGAGTTGCGTGACGACGAGGTCGGGATTACCGGAGAGAGTGGTGTCGGCGATCGCGATGGCGCGGGGCTGCGTGAGTTTTATCGTGTCGAGATGGACATCTTTGGTGACGTCGGACCAGCCCGAGGCGCCTTGATTGCGGAGAAGGCGGAGTTCGCCTGCGGCGTTGTTTGTGGCGGATTCACCGGCGGCGATTAGATCGAGCCAGCCGTCATTGTCGTAATCGAAGGCGGCGATGCCCCAGCCTTGCTGCCAATTCAGATCGGGGAGTTTGACGCGCTCGAGGCGTTTGCCTTCGACGTTGCGCCAGAGGCTGATGCCGGGCGCGCCTGCGTGAGTGAAGGCGAGGTCCATCCAGCCATCTTTGTCGAAGTCGAAAGAGACGACGCCGACGGCGGGGGGGAGATTTTCTTTTTTGAAGTCGATGGCGGCGGCGAGTGGAGTGAATTTCCCTTCGCGTGGATTGATGTAGACGGATGCGCCAGCCTGGCCGCCGGCGAAAATGAAATCGATGGCGCGATCGTTGTTGAAGTCGGAGGTGGCGAGGCCTGCGCCGGTGGCGTCGAAGTTGAGAGCGGTTTCAGCGCAGACGTCGGTAAAGGTGCTGTTGCCGTTGTTGCGCCACAGAATGTTGTGCGCGGCCTCTTGCGCGGTGCGCGCGGCGGTGGGTTGCATGGTGATGTAGAGATCGAGATCGCCGTCATGGTCGTAATCGACGAAGGTGAGGCCGACGCAGCCGGGCTGGCGACGGATGCCGACAGTTTCGGTGACGTCGTCGAATTTTCCGTCTTTGTTGTGGAGGAGATGGACTCCGTCGGCGAGGCAGACGGCTAAATCGGTGTGGCCGTCGTTGTCGTAGTCGCCGGCGACGCAGCCTTGGCCTGCGCCGGTGAGCTTGATGCCTGTTGCCTGCGTGACGTCGGCGAATTTGCCGTCGCCGAGATTGTGGAGGAGATGGGCGGAGCCGTCGTTGGTGGCGCTGACGAGGAAGAGGTCGGGCTTGCCGTCGTTGTCGAAGTCGAAGAAGCAGGCGCCGGTGGCGGCGGGGAGTTTTGTTGCTGCGTCGGCGAGCGGCTGCGGAGTGAAATTGACTTTGATCGGAGCGGGAGCGGAGGTGAGCGTGTTGTGGGGGAGTTCGGCGAGGGAGTAGCGCCCCTGGTCGCCGTAGCCGGCGCCGAAGGGGGAGCCGAGATGGTCGGTGGTGATTTTCTGGAAGCGGGCGAGGTGTTCGCGCGCGGCGGCGGCGTCACCTTTGCGTTGATAGGCGCGGGCGATGCCGAATTCGGCGGAGGCGTGGAACGGGAAAGCTTCGAGTGCTTTTGTGAAGGCGGCGATGGCTTCGTCGTAATGCTGCGCCTGGGATTGCAAGTAGCCGACGAAATAGTAGCCGTCGGCTTCGGGCGTAAGTTGGGTGACGTGCGTGAAGGCAGCGATTCCCTTTTCGATTTCGCTGGAATCTTTGTAGACGAGGCCGAGGTTGTACCAGGCGTAGGGATCGTTGGGGAGTTCTTTCGCGGCTTGTTCGAGCGCGGCGCGGGCGGGGTCGAGTTTTTGCTGGCTGAGGAGCGAGACGCCGAGATTGACGCGGGCGATGGCGAATTTTGGATCGGCGGCGAGAGATTTCTCGAAATATTTTTGGGCATCGGCAAATTTTTGCTGGTTCATGTAGGCGACGCCGAGCGTGTTGAAGCGGAGGGCGTCGGTGGAGTCGGAGGGAGGAGTTGCATCGGCGGGTGCGGAGGTCGATGTGGCGCGCGGTTCGGGAGCGGGGTTGGCGGCGGCGTGTGTCGTTCGCGAGCGCAGGCCGGACGCGCCGATGGCGATGAATAGAATTGAGATTGCGAAGAGATTCAGAGTCGGACGCGAAAGAGCTCTTGGCATCAGGAATGTTTCCCGGCTTTGCTGATTGAGATTGTTTCAGTAGTTCTTACGTTGCCTATGGGCACGTGGATGCCGCTGGAATGATTGTCCGGGCTGAGAGGAGTAGCGTCAAATGATTTTGACGATTCGAACCGGCGGGACTTGAGATGGCTTTGCGGTGGGAACGTCGTTGTACCATCACGGTGCGATTTTTCTGTTCGGCGGCGACGCGGGAAATCGCACAGACGAGCCTGCCTTTCAACGAATCGGCGAAACTGAGGTGACTGCGCGAATTTATGAATTCTCTGAACTATTCGACGATTGCGGAAGTGACGGCGGCGGTTAAATCGCGAAAGGTGTCGCCGGTGGAGTTGGTGGAGGCAACGCTGGCGCGGATCGAAAAGCTCGATCCGAAGCTTGGGGCGTTCATGCATCTGGACGCGGCGGGCGCGCGGAGGCAGGCGCGAGCGGCGGAGGAAGAGGTCACGCGCGGAGAAGGGCGCGGGACGGTGCTTGGGCCTCTGCACGGCGTGCCGCTGACGATCAAGTGCAACATCGATTTCGCGGGATTGCCGTGTCCGGCGGGATCGCCGCTGCGGGCGGACTATGTGCCGACGCAGGACGCGCCGCTGGTGGCGCGACTGCGCGCGGCGGGCGGGATTTTGTTGGGGAACACCAATACGCCGGAATTTTTGATGGCGTGGGAGAGCGACAATCCGATTCGCGGTAAGACGAGCAATCCGTGGAATCTGGCGCACTCGGCGGGAGGATCGAGCGGCGGCGAAGGGGCAGCGATTTCTTCGGGATGCTCGTTTGGCGGGGTCGGGAGTGATGGCGGCGGATCGATTCGTGTGCCGGCGCATTTTTGCGGAATCTGCGGATTGAAGCCGACGCCCGGGCGCGTGCCTTCGACAGGACACTATCCGGCAGGCGCGGGAGCGCTGTCGTGGCTCGGCGTGGTGGGGCCGATGGCGCGGACGATTGCGGACGTACGGGCGTTGTTCGAAGTGATTGCGGGGCCGGATGCGGGAGATGCGTTGTCGGCGCCGGTGCCGCTGGCGGATGCGGCTGGCGTTGCTGAGCGACTGAAAGGCATTCGAATCGGCGTTCTGGAGACGGATGCGCTCGGTAAGGCGACACCGGAGACGGAGGCCGCGGTTCAGCGCGCGGCAAAGATTTTGGAGAGCGCGGGTTTCGCAGTCGAACCGTTTCGGCTTGGTGGGCTGGATCGAGCGATCGATTGCTGGTGGTTTTTCTTTGGGCCGGTGGTGGCGCAGCTCTTCACAGATACGGTTGCGGGGCACGAGGCGACACTCAGCCGGATATTCAAGGAATACTATTCGACGGCACTGCTGGAGAAGCGCTTGAGCGGCAACGCGATTCTGGCGGCACGCACCGACCGGGACAATCTGCGCGAAGAGATTTTGCGGCAGATGCGCGATGTGCCGATTTTGCTTTCGCCTGTTTCGACGGAGCCGGCGTTTCGTCATGGCGAGGGAAATTATCAGTTGGGCGCGCCACACTGTTATCGCGACACGATGCGGTTCAGCCAGTGGACGAATCTCACTGGATTTCCAGGAGCGACGGTGCCGCTGGGGATGTCGCCGGAAGGGCTGCCGATCGGCGTGCAGGTGATTGGGCGGCCGTATGAGGAAGAGTTGGTGCTGGCGGTGGCGGAGAGGATTGAAGCGGCGCGAGGGGCTTGGGTGGCGCCTGCGATCTGAAGGTGTGGCAAAAGAAAAAACGCCGGTAAAATGCCGGCGATACCAAAAACCTTACTGCGGCGCGGAGTCGCTCAGTTCGGGATTTCGAACGCGGTTGTCGTCCATCGACGACGGCTCGAAGGTTTCTTTCGCCGCGGCAGCGTCGAGCATATTTTTTGAGATCAGCAATTCTTTTTCAGCCTCTTCGCGACGTCCTAATTTCAACAATATTCGACCTCGAACGAAGTGAACCGTTTGGCTGCCGGGAGCAAATCGCAACGCAGCATCGATTTCGTTGAGCGCCTGCTGATACTTCTCGCGTTGCATGTGAATCTTCGCCAATCCGAATAACGAAGCCGGCATTTTGGGATTCAGGCGCAAGGCCTGATGCAAAGCTTTTTCTGCATCGTCGAAGCGGCTCATTTTCAGATATAGCTCACCGAGTTGCTCGTACGCGTCGGGCAGGTTCGGCTCAAGCGCGATTTCCTTCTTCAATTCGGACTCGGCGTGCTCGTTGTCGTCGCCTTTCATGTAGGCGATTCCGAGGCCGAAATGGACATACGGCAAATCCGGATTCGCGGCTTCGGCCTTTAGCAATTGGGCGACCGCCTGGTCGGACTCGCCGCGATTCAGGTAGGCCTTGCCAAGGATCAGATGAAACTCTGGCGTGTCGGAGCCGATCTCGATCAGCCGCGACATCGCTTTTTCGTCCAATTCTTTTTGTCCCACGCGATGAGCGGCGATGCCCAAGGCGTAGAGATACATGATGTCGCCCGACGAAGTCGGCCAGAGGGGCTCGAGTGTGGCGACAGCATCGGCGTATCGCTCGGTGTAGAGCTGACACAGCCCCAAGAGGTAGCGCGCCTGGGTCGAGGTCGGCTGGTCGCGCAAGACCGATTCGAGCGGTGGAATTGCTCCGGTGTAGTCCTCGCGGCGATATTTCACGAGAGCGATGTTGAGGCGGATGCCGGACATCTTAGGGTCAAGCTTCTCGCCCTTCTCGAGGAGATTCAGGGCGTGATCCCACTGCTGGCGGCGCATGGCGATGACGCCGAGGTTCGCGTAGGCGGGTCCAGCCCGTGGATCGAGCGATAAAACCTTTTGGAAGGAGGATTCGGCGGCGGCTAGGTCTCCGGCCTGGAGGGCTTGTTGGCCGCGGGCGAAAGCTGCGGCTGCCTCCGCGCGGGGATTCGAACCGGAAGGGGGTAGGTCCTGGAACTCGCTCGCCCACGAGAAGGATGCGCAAAGCGCAAATAGCAGGAACAAACCGCTAAGTCGTTGAAGCCGTGGCGAAATCTGCATTGCGAGTAGTGTCCAACGGCTGTCATCGGACTTCAAGAGTTCACCCAAGGGTCGCCATCCTCGAACAAAGCTGTGGATTTGTCGTGAGCATTGCGAAACGCAGCAAGGAGAATTACAAAATGACGCTTGACAGTGTCCCGGGATTGGCATATTAATCCGTTTTAATAAGGGCAATTTGGTGCTAATTCCCGTCGAGTGGTGGGGGATGCACATTTGAATCGTTTGCAGTATCGCGGTGACTCCAGACCTGCGAACTGTAGACCATTTATCCCTCACACAAAGTCAGAAAACGAAAAATTGGAGGTTCAACAGTGATGGGAAATTTGTCTCGCCACTTCTCGGCGCGCACGTCTGTGTTTGGCAGATCGTTCGTGGCCTGGATGCTGGCTCTCGCATTTCTAGGTCTGTTTACAGCATCGCGAGCGTCCGCTCAGGACACCGGTTATATCAGCGGCACGGTGTCGGATAAATCCGGCGCGGCAATTGCGAACGCCACGGTGGTCATTTCAAACGCGAGCGGAAGCTCGACACAGACGACCACGACCAATTCCGATGGCGCGTACGTGATCGCGGGCTTGCCGGGTGGCAATTACAACATGACGGTCACAGCCACCGGGTTCCAGAAATACACAGCGAACGGAATCGTGCTCAACGTAGGCTCGAAGATTCGCGTCGACGTGCCTCTGACGGTGGGTTCGGTGTCTGAAGAGATCGTGGTCACGGGCGAGAGCGTCGCGCAGGTGGAAACGACATCGGCCGCGCTCGGCACAACAGTTACGGGCAAGCAGATCGCGCAGCTTGAACTGAACGGACGAAATTTCACGCAGCTGGTGACGCTGACACCCGGCGTTGTGAGCCAGACGAACCAGGACGAAGGCACGGTCGGCATCAACGGCAACGTGCAGTACAGCATCAACGGCGGCCGGACCGAGTACAACAACTGGGAGCTCGACGGCGGCGACAACATGGATAACGGCAGCAACGCAACGCTGAACGTTTATCCGAACGTCGAAGCGATCGCGGAATTTAAAGTTTTGACCTCGAACTACGGCGCACAGTATGGCCGGAACGGTTCGGGAACGATCGAAGTCGAAACCAAGTCGGGCGGAAAGAGCTTCCACGGCAGCGCGTTCGAATATCTGCGCAACGACATCTTCAACGCGCGTTCCTGGGAACAGGGTGCGGATCCGACGGAACCGAAGGCGCCTTATAAGAAGCATGATTTCGGCTACACTGTCGGCGGCCCGGTTTTCATTCCCCATCACTACAATTCAGATCGCAATAAGACGTTCTTCTTCTGGTCGCAAGAGTGGCGCCGTGAGAAAAACCCGTCGACGATTCTGCAAAATGTGCCTTCGGTTGCGGAACGTGGCGGAGACTTCACGGACCTTTGCGCTGGCGGCCCCGGGGTAGGCGACTGCCCGAACGTGCCGAATCCGGCGGCGGTCCCGGTTTCGGCGGTAGGTTCAGCGCTACTGGCGCTAATTCCAACGCCGAACACGGTCAACGGTGGATTCCCTGCCGTGTCGCAGACAGTATCGTTGCCGACGACGTGGCGTGAAGAATTGGTCCGCGTCGATCACAACATCACCGACAACTATCGCCTGACCTTCCGCTATATCCACGACTCATGGTCGCAGATCACGAACCAGCCACTCTGGGGCGTGGGCACTTCAAGCTTCCAGAACATCAACACGAACTTCGTCGGACCCGGCACGAGTTTTGTAGCTCGCTTGACGGCGAACGTTACTCCTACGTTGCTCAACGAGTTCGTCGCCAGCTACACCGCCGACCACATCGACCTGACCGCGCTCAACAACCCAGCGCTGCCGGGGACATTCCCGATGGGAGCACTCTTCGCCAATGGATTTGGCGGGAAGCTTCCTTCGATTCAGATCAACACCAACACAGCCTACGGTGGTGGCTTCGGCCAGGACACCGGCTACTTCCCCTGGACGAACGCGAACCCGGTCTATACGTATCGCGACAACCTGACGAAGATTTTTGGCAAACACACGTTCATCTTCGGCGCGTACTTTGCCGCAGCGCAGAAGAACGAAGAAAACACAACCAACGTACAGGGCATCCTGACGTTCGATCCCTCGTCGCCGATCAGCACGGGCAATGCATTCGCCGATTTGCTTCTCGGAAACGTTGCGAACTACTCGCAGGGCAATCAGCTCGTCAAATATTACAACCGCTACAAGATCTTTGAGCCGTACTTCCAGGACGACTGGCGCGTCACCAAGAAGTTGACGTTAAATCTTGGTTTGCGTGTCAGCCTCTTCGGTACGTATCGCGAGCGGTATCAGAACGCATTCAGCTTCTCGCCATCGGCATTTAGTGCGGGCGCTGAACCGGGCATCTCCAACGATCCGACCAATCCGAACAATCCATTGAATGGCTCGCTCGTGGGCGGCAACCCCTTCAACGGTATCGTGCAGTGCGGCGGGAAAGGCGGCACGGGCTCGATTCCGGGACCGATCCAGACGCAATTCCCCAACGCAACCGTTGGAGCGAATAGCAACGCCGGCTGCTTGCAAGGTCATCTCTTCAACCCCGCGCCTCGTATCGGCTTTGCATACGATCCGACGGGTGAAGGCAAGATGGTCATTCGAGGCGGATACGGCATCTTTTTCGAACACACCAACGGCAACGAGGGCAACAGCGAGTCTCTCGAAGGTTCCGCGCCTTTGGTCCTTACTTCGC
The DNA here is from genome assembly GCA_963795355.1 of uncultured Acidobacteriota bacterium. GTDB lineage: Bacteria > Acidobacteriota > Terriglobia > Acidiferrales > UBA7541 > Acidiferrum. The sequence continues at coordinate 135,635 of CAWCHM010000013.1, read as the reverse complement.
AGCAATTTAACGTGACGGGATTCAACAACATCGGCGCAGGCGGCGGAGTACTCTTCCCGCTTTCTTTCAATCAGATCCCGACGAAGGCGATCTGGCCCTACGTGCAACAGTGGAACCTCAATGTGCAGAAAGAACTGCCAGGTAACATCGTTGCGTCAGTGTCCTATGTCGGCAGCAAGGGCACGCACCTGACGTTGCAGAACAATGGCAACCAGCTTGTGCCGGTCTCGGCGGCGAACAATCCATTCCCCGCTGGCACACCGATCAATGGAGATACGGACTGCGGGAACTTTGTGCAGAACGCGTTCGGTATCCCGGTGGCGGCAACGCTGGGCAACGGAACCGCAGTCCCGGGAGCAGCGGTCCCGAACCTCTGGGTCGCCTGCGGAAACAACCCGGATCCCCTTCGCACCAATTTCCCGGGCGTGAGCAACGTCACGGTATTGGAAAACACCGCGAACTCGATCTACAACGCGTTGCAATTCTCGGCGCAGCGAACAGTTGGCGCTCTCACGCTGAGCTTTGCATACACCTACAGCCACTCGATCGATGATTCGTCGGATCGGTTCGACAGCGCTTTCGTAAATGCGTACGACGTCGCCGCGAACCGCGGCTCGTCCGACTTCGATCAACGGCACAGCGCGTCGATCAGTTACGTTTACGCCCTGCCGTTCTTCAAGGCGCCAGGACGCAAGCACACGTTCCTGGGCGGCTGGCAAGTCTCGGGCATCACTATCGCCCAGTCTGGCACGCCTTTCAGCGTCACTAACGGAACGACAATCGGCGACAGCGCCGGCGTTGGTAACGGAGTTGGCACGGGTTCCCGGCCTGACTTGGTCGGCGATCCACAAGCCGTGGCCGATTCCAACATCCCCACCGAACGCGGAAAGTTGCTTTACAACCCCGCGGCGTTTGCGGTGCCAACAGGCCTCACATTCGGCAACGTTGGGCGCAACACTCTTTATCTTCCAGGCCGACTGAACTTTGACTTCGGTACGTTCAAGCGCTTCGCGATCAATGAACACACCGGATTCGAATTCAAGTGGGAGACGTTCAACCTCTTCAACCACACGCAGTACGGCGGCGCGGGACAAGGCTCGATAAACGCGGCGCTGGATACAAGCGATCCGGGTGCAAGTCTTGCCACCTCGGGCTTTTTGCACATGAACACCACGCACGCACCGCGCATCATGCAGTTTGGTCTGCGGTTCTACTTCTAGTCACGGTCGCTAGGTCGTCGTCTAGAGCGACCTGTGATCCAACCGGGCGGCGCTTTTTTCCAAAGCGCCGCCCGATTCTTTTGTATACTCCCAGCGTTCGGCCAAAGGAGAGTGTAAACGCCATGAAGCGACGCACTTTTATTGAAACGTCTCTCGCCACTGCTGCTATCGTCGCCGCGCCTCGCGCGCTCTGGGCAGGGGTACCGCATCTCATTCAGCCGATTGGATTGCAGCTATATACGGTGCGCAATCTGATGAAGACGGATTTTGACGGCACGATCGCGGGCGTCGCGAAGGTCGGTTACAAGGAAGTCGAGTTTGCCGGGTATGACGGGAAGACGCCGAAGGAAGTGCGTGCGGTGCTGGATCAGAATGGACTGACGGCGCCGTCGGCTCATATTCCTTACGAGCAGATCGCGAACAAGTGGCCTGAGACGCTGGAGGCTGCGAATGTGGTCGGCCACAAGTATTTGGTTTGCCCGTGGTTTGAAGTGAAGGACCGCAACGCCGAGGGATACAAGAAGGCAGTCGAGCTGTTTAACAAAGCGGGCGAGGCTAGCCAGAAGGCTGGTATTCAGTTCGCGTATCACAACCATGGATTTGAGTTCGAGAAGACGGAAGGGTTGGGCGACACACTACCGCTCGACTATTTCCTGACGAAGACCGATGCGAAGCTCGTAAAGTTCGAGATGGATTTGTGCTGGGTTACCGTCGCGGGGCAGGATCCGGTCGCGTACTTCAACAAATATCCTGGGCGGTTTCCGCTGGTGCATGTGAAGGATTGGTCGAAGGAAGGCACGGCGAATCCGGAGTACAAAGTGGCGGTCGGGCATGCGGTTGCGAACGGCCATCTCGCAAACGTTGGCGAGGGTTCGATCGACTTCAAGCGAATTTTCGAACACTCGGGCAAGGCTGGGATCAAGCACTACTTCGTTGAGAATGACGAGGCGAAGGGGCTGGACGATATCCGCGTCAGTTATAACTATTTGTCGAAGCTGGAAGCGTAATTTTTTGGCGGGGCTTGTAGGGGCGCAGGGTTCCGCGCCCCTCTTCTGTTGTTGGTCAGTGTTTCGCAGCAGTGAGGTCGTGCTTTTCCATCTGAACGATCGGCAGGACTTCTCCGTTATCGAGCGGCACGTCCATTCGTTTTACCGGGACGTAGCCTTTCACACCGAATAGTTTTACGCCGGTCAGCGTCGCACCCATTTCGAATCGAATGAATCCGGCGGCACGGGCAGCATTTTCGCAGGCGTCGAGGATGAGCGTCCCGACGCCCTGGCGAGCCCAGGCGGGGTGCACGAAGAAGGCACGGATTTTTGCGGCATCGTGCGCTGGATCGAGCAACGAGTCTTCGCGGCCGCTGTATTGATCGCCTCCGAAGAGCGTCTTGCGTTTGCTCCAACCGCCGCATCCTGCGATGGCCGGCTTGGTGGTGACATCGCTTCGTGCATCAGACGCGTCGGCGACGAGATATGTTCCGTCGGCGATCAATTGGCTGTCGACGCCGAAGACGGTTCGCAGGGCGGCTTCGCGCTGCTTTTCGGTGTAGTCGTGGACCTGCAACTCGCGTACTGAGGTCTCGATCAATTGGCGCAGGGCGGGGACCTCGTCGTGAGTCGCCGGGCGAATTCGAATGCTCATCGTGGAGAAACCCTGTCGGCCTCGCAGCGTCCATAGTAAAGGGCTTTCGTCCCTCGACCTCTGGTCTTTTTTAGAGTTGGAAAATCCGGTTTGCGTCGATAGGATAGCTCCCGCTTGCCGCAATGCTCTCACTTCTCTGTGAAGGTGGCCATGAAGCTCACCCGGATCATGTGTATTTGTGCGTTAGGACTTTTATTCAGTGCGACAGCTCGACCGCAGGCTTCGAGTGAACCGTCGCTTCCCTACTCGCCGAGTCTGAACCTCGAATCGATCGATAAGTCGATCGATCCGTGCGTGAACCTCTATCAGTACGCGTGCGGGCGCTGGCAGAAACAGAATCCGATTCCGGCCGACCAGACTTCGTGGAGCGTTTACGGCAAGTTGTACGCAGACAATTTGAATTTTCTGCACGGGATTCTGGAGGAGGCTGCCGCTCCGAGCGGTCAGCGCGACGCGGTCAACCAGAAGATCGGCGACTTCTATGCCGCGTGCATCGACGAAACAACGATTGAGAAGCGCGGCATCGAACCGATTCAGGGCGACCTCGAGCGCATCGCCGCGCTGAAAACCGCGCATGATCTGGCTCCATTGCTCGCCTATTTCCATACGACGATCGGCGGGCGCGCGCTGCTTTTCGCGGGCGGCTCCGATCAGGACCCCGACAACTCGGAACAGGTGATAGCTTCGCTCGACCAGGGCGGTCTCGGATTGCCCAACCGCGACTACTACACGAAAGACGATGCGAAATCGAAAGAGACGCGAGAACGATACGTTGCGCATATTCAGAAGGTGTTCGAACTGCTCGGGGACAACGCCGAGATGGCACGAGCCAACGCACAGTTTGTGATGAAGATGGAGACGGCGCTCGCACGCGCTTCGTTGACTCCCGTGGAGCGACGAGACCCGTACAAGCTGAAGAATAAGATGGATCTCGGCGGCCTAAAAAAGCTGGCGCCGAATTTTGACTGGGACACTTACTACGCCGACCGGCACTATCCTTCGCTTGCAGTGCTGAACGTCGCGTCGCCATCATTTTTCAAACAGATGAACGCCGACTTGAAGGGCGAATCGCTCGACCACTGGAAGACGTATCTACGCTTTCATGTTGCCGATTCATCTTCGCCGTATCTCTCATCGAAATTTGTTGATGAGAATTTCGCGTTCTATCGCAAATATCTTCGAGGCGCGACCGAGATGCAGCCACGTTGGAAGCGCTGCGTCCAGTACACGGATCGCGATTTGGGTGAAGCGCTCGGTCAGGCTTATGTGCGTAAGGTTTTCTCGCCGGAACTGAAACAAAGCACGCTGGCGATGGTGCAGCACATCGAAACCGCGATGGAGCAGCGCATTCGCAATCTCGATTGGATGAGTCCGGAGACGAAGCAGCAGGCGCTGGTGAAGCTGCACGGTATCCGCAACAAGATCGGCTATCCGGACAAATGGCGCGACTACAGCTCGGTCAAAGTCACGCGAGAAGATTTCGCCGGCGATGTTCGCAATGCTGTGGCGTTTGAACAGCGGCGGCAGATCGCTAAAATCGGCCAGCCTATCGATCGCGGCGAGTGGGATATGACTCCGCCGACTGTCGACGCCGATTACAATCCGCAGATGAACGACATCAACTTTCCCGCCGGCGTGCTACAGCCACCGCTGTACGACGCCAAGATGGACGACGCGCCGAACTACGGCGACACAGGCGGCACCATCGGCCATGAGTTGACGCACGGCTTTGACGACGAAGGCAGCCAGTTCGATGCGAATGGCAACCTGAAGAATTGGTGGACCAAGACCGACCGCGAAAAATTCGACGAGCGCACGAAATGCGTCAGCGACCAATACTCAGGTTACGCCGTCGTCGATGAAGTCCACATCAACGGCAAGCTGACGATGGGCGAAGACGTCGCCGATCTCGGCGGCGAAATTCTTGCCTACATTGCGTGGAAAGCGGCAACGGCGGACAAAGATTTGAAACCAGTTGATGGCCTCACGCCGGAGCAGCGATTTTTCATCGGTTATGCACAGTGGGATTGCGCGAACGAGCGACCTGAAGACTTGCGGCTACGGGCGCAGGTCGATCCGCATTCGCCCGCGCAATACCGCATCAACGGCGTTGTTGTGAATATGCCCGAATATGCCGAGGCGTTTCACTGCAAGGCGGGGCAACCGATGGTGAAGCCGAGCGAAAAAGTCTGTCGCGTTTGGTAGCGGCTGCTGAGAATCGTCGGGGCTACCTAGCCGCGCGGGCTATGCCTGGCGCTCGGGAACCGGTGGGCAGCCGGGAAATTCATGAACCGATGTGTTCCCGATGTATTGCAAATCGGCAATTCCGATTTTGCTGGTGTAGAACCCATCACAAGTCATATTACGCAGAACGGCAAAAAACGCGATGCCTTGCTTCAGCTCCGGCTTCGCCTTTCCGTTCTTTCGGTAGGCAATCAGATCGAGCGTCGTCTTCCGCTGCTCCGGAGTGCACTCCATATAGACTTTGCCGAACTCATCCGTGCAATGGTTATCAAGCCACATGAGGCCGCCGCCAAGCTGCGTCTGATACTCGTCATTCTCGCTGGTAATTAAATCAATGAATTCGGGCGCGCCGGCTTCGACCGCGCCTCCAGACTTCTCGTCTTTGGGAATGATCGTGTCGCACAAGGACACCAGCGCCTCGTACTGATGTGCCGAAAAAAACTTCGGCACATACTTTCCTGCTGCTGCGGCCTTTTCTTTTTGCACGAGTTCGTGCGCAAACTCAGCCGCCTGCGCCGGGATCATCGTCAAGACCGATCCGGCCGTCGCGCCAACCGCCAGCGATCGCAAAACGTCTCGTCGCGAAACTCCGCCGTTTACCATTAGATATTTCCCTTTCCGGCTTCGTTCAACAAGTATTCCGACGCTCGCCAGGACAACGCCATGATCGTCAGCGTCGGATTCTTGTCTGGATTTGTCACCAGCGGCGCGCCATCGACTACGAAAACATTCTTCACATCGTGCGTTTGGCAATATCCGTTCAGCACTGAGTTCTTCGGGTCGGCTCCCATGCGCGCCGTTCCGACTTCGTGAATAATCTTGCCGCCGAGATCGATCCCATATGCTCGTGGTCCATCGATCGGCGCTTTCGTCAGGTACGTTCCACCAGCCATTTCCACGATTGCTCGGAACGTTTCCTGCATATCCTTCGCCTGACGCAATTCGTATTCCGACCACTTGAAGTGGAACCGAAGCACTGGGATGCCGAACTCGTCGACGACGTCCGGATCGATCTCGCAATACGTGTCGGGATTGGGAATCATCTCGCCGCGTCCTGCGAAGCCGATGGTAGTCCCGTAGTTCTTGCGCGCTCTGCGTTTCAGGTCGGCGCCGTAGCCCTCTTCCTTGTGGTTCATGTCATTAAACATGCCGCAGTTCGGCAGCTCGCGCCCGCCGCCAAATTCGATGTGGTAGCCGCGAGGAAAATCGTTCTGCCGATCGAACTTCCACCACGGCATATACATGTGCATGCCGCCGGTGCCGTCGTGATTGTGCGGCGTCATATTTTCGAGCTGCGGGAAATATCCTTCTCCGCCGCTGCCGACGGAGTCCGTGAGGTAACGGCCGACGGTACCCGAGGAATTCGCCAATCCGTCCGGAAACGACGCCGACTTCGAATTCAGCAGCAATCGCGCCGACTCACAAGCGCTGGCCGCCAAAACAACCGCGCGAGCATTGACGCGTTGCTCAGTTCGCGTCTTCTTGTCGATATACGAAACACCGGTGGCCTTACCGTCCGAACCAACGAGAACTTCGCGCGCCATCGCGCCTGTGATCATCGTCAGCTTGCCCGTCGCCATCGCCGGCGGAATCAGTACCTGGCTTGAGCTGAAATTCGACGCCGTCGTGCACCCGCGCCCGCATTGCCCGCAATAGTGGCAAGGCAAACGCCCATTCACCGATTTCGTCAGAATCGCGAGCCGTGCCGGAATGCAAGTGATGTTGAGCTTGTCGCACGCTTTCTTGACGATGTTTTCCGTACAACGCGGCTTCGGCGGCGGCAGGAAAACGCCGTTAGGCGCGCTCGAAACATTCTCGTGCGTTCCGAATACGCCGATGTAACCCTCGACCTTGTCGTAGTACGGCGCGATATCGTCATACGAAATCGGCCAGTCGGATCCAAGCCCATCACGCGTGTACGAGCGAAAATCGATCGGCGCGAATCGCAATGCGATGCGGCCCCAGTGATTCGTACGTCCACCGACGATCCGCGAACGAAACCACCGAAAATCCGAACCCGGCGCGGATGTGTATGGCTCGCCTTGAATGTCCCACGATCCATTCGGCGCCAAAAATTCACCGAAGTCCTCTGACTGATGCCCGCCGACACCGATTCCGCGATGCGGCAGATCGTACGGCCACATAAACATCTTGTAGTCTTTTTCCGGATGTACGTCCGGCCCCGCTTCAAGCAGCGCGACGTTCATGCCGCCTTCGGTCAGGATTTTCGCTGCCATGCCGCCGCCGGCGCCCGACCCCACCACAATCACATCGTACGTCTTCGGCGAACGATTCACCTGCGCCATCAAGCCGCTCCCTTGTGTACAAACTGTCGCAACATCACGCTACAAACCAAGAACCCTTCCGGATCTACACCGACGGAATCACGCTCGCAAAATTAGCCTGCAAGAATCTCCGTGCGTACATTCTTCAATACATAAACGGCGCGCTCGACCCCGACCGCTCCCGGCAGAATCGGATCCTCGTTCTCGATGCTCAGCATACCTTCGTACCCGATGTCCATATACGCCTGCACAATCGCCTTCCACAATCCAGCGCCATGGCCGTACCCGACCGCGCGGAACGTTTCCGACGCCTCCGCCAGGTCCGCTTTCTCCGAAGCAAAATTCAGCACGCCATATTTCGCGACGTTCTCCGGAAAGAAGACGGTGTCCTTCATATGTGCGTGATAAATCGCGCCCTGCTTTCCAAGAAGGCGAATCACTTCCACCGGATCGCAGCCCTGCCAGAACAAATGGCTCAGGTCGTTGTTGGCACCGATCTCCTCGCCTACCGCTTCACGGAGCTTCAGCAGCGTCCGCGGATTGTAGACGACGAAGTTCGGATGCATCTCCAACGCAATTCGCCGAATGCCGTGATCACGAGCGAATTTCGTCGCTTCCTTCCAATATGGAACCACCTTTTCTTTCCACTGCCAATCCAGCATTTGCCCGTATTCGGGCGGCCAGCGATAGGTGATCCAGTTGGGCTGCGAATCCGTCGGCGTTCCCGCCGGGCATCCCGAAAACGTGACAATCGTCTTCACGTCAAGTATTTGCGCCAGCTGTACCGTCTTCCGGAAACTTTCTGCGTCTTTCGCCGCATGCGCTTTGTCGGGGTGCACCGCGTTCCCGTGACAGCTCAGCGTCATCACGCGAATGCCTTTGTCTTCAAACTTCTTCTGCCAGGCCTTTGCCTTTGACTTGTCGGCGATCAGTTCATCCAGCGGACAATGTGGATTGTTTGGATAGCCGCCGGTCCCGACTTCAACCGCTTCCATACCGAGCGCGCTCATCGTCTCGAGCATCTGATCGAGCGACAAATTGTCATAGACCGGATCAAAAACGCCGATTGGAATCTTCTTCTTCGCGCCGGAGCTTTGACCGTGCGGAGCATTCGAACCCCCGACCCCGGTTGAGGTTCCCCCAAATCCTGGGAGCGCGGAAGCGCCAGCCTCGCGCGACGCCGCCGCCGCGATACCCGGCACCGCAGCCGCCGCGAGCAAACCTCCTCCCGTGGCTGACAAAAATTTTCTCCGGTCGATATTCGAATCGTTCCGCTCGCTATCCTTCAAAGGTCGCCTCCGCGGCATCGGTGTTGAATCGTATGAACGGCGGCATTATATACGCGCGTTTTGCGCGGCGGGAAATTTTCCGTTTAGTTTTTCAGATGCGCAGGTGAGCGAAATTGAGGAATGTGTGTAGAGGAGACGAGGAAGTTCAAAAGTCCGCGCCGCGATCAGCCCGGTCGTCGAGCTTGAATCGCATTCAAAGCGGGAATCGAACGCGGCGCCACAAGAACGCGCGCCGGCGGCTGCTTCCGATTCTGAATGGCATCGACGATCATCTCGATTGCTTGCCCCGTGTTGGGTGGCACAAACACCGTGGCCGCAAGCTGCCCCGTGCGCACCCACGCCTGCCCCGTGTTGGGCAGTCCATCGCATCCGATGAACGGCAACTTCAGCCACCGGTCGCGATCCATCTCATTCGGCAATTCCTGGAACGCCTTGCGCGCGCCCATCGCCATGGAATCGTCCTGCGCCGCAACCGCATCGATCTGCGATTTCTGTGAAGTCGTCAGCTTGAGCCACGACCGTACGGCCCGCAGCGCGCTCTCTTCCGTCCACTGCGCCTTCAGCAAAGTCGCCGCAATATTCGCGGGCTTGGTTTCCTGCATACCGGCGGTGCGCTCTTTCGCCGCGGAATTTTCCGACGGCCCTTGCACATAAATCACCGACCCGCCCTTGGGCAGCAGCGCCGCCAGCTGGCGTCCCTGGAGCCGCCCTATCTCAACGTGATCGGAGGTCACGCCAAACATTGGCGACGTAGTCATCTTGCGCAATTCTTCGAGGTATGACGCGTCGCGATTCAGCACCGCCCATCCGATTCCCGCGTTGGCGGCGGCGCGTGCAACTTGCGGCAACGCGGTGCCTCCGACAGGTTCGAACACCACAGCGTCGGGCCGCAACTCTGGCGCGGCCTGAACTACTTTCAAAATCTGCGTGCTCTGGTTGATCGCGTCGTTATCGGCGTAAATGATTTCGACCGACACACCCAGTCGGCTCGCGGCCTGTTCCGCGGACTGTGCTTGTTCGATCTGGTAGTCGTTATCATTTGTCGTCAGAGAGACGACGATGCGTAGTTTTTTCGGCATATCGCTCGGTCGTGCCGTCAGAAAGATTTCTCAGGCTATACATTACAACGGCCCCCGACTCGCATTGCAAATCCTTTGTCTGGCGTGCGCCCCCAATAACAACCCGGGGGAGACATGCCCACCTTTAAACACACGTACCGCCGTCAATCTAGAGCATCGGAAGGTTTCTGTGATGCCTGGGAATTCGAACCAGAGAGGGGTCAAACCAGGAAATTGGTAGCCCGGACGGGAGTCGAACCCGTAATCTTCACCTTGAGAGGGTGACGAGTTAACCGGTTACTCTACCGGGCCACGCGCAATAGTTTATCGTGTTCGGCCCCGATCAGCAATAAAACGACCGTCTCGCCGGTGTGCGGACGCAGCGCTGCTGCGCCCCAGCTTGCCCGGGCGTCAACCGCTCGCTCTCGCCGTAAGCTCTCCCACCGCCCGGTGCGCCTGGTCGATCGCCTCATTCGTGTACGCGTTCGCACCGGCATCCGAATTCGCAATCGCGATCTTGCCGAATGGCGCGCGCCCGATCACCCACGGCTTCTCTTCCTCCGCCCACTGCGGGTCGAACAAATAATTCGGCGTGTACGCATACCCGTGCGCCCAGCGATTTACCGTAAACGCCTCGATGTCATGTGCCGGATCGAATCCAGCACTGCCCAACATCCGCCCCAACTGATCGCGAATATTGCGTTCGAACGTCGCGAACGGCGTCGCCATCAACTCCCCACGTCCGGCGCGATACTGATCGCGCATCGGCAGTCCCGGCCGGCAAGGCGTCCGCAGCATGAACAAGACCATCGGCTGTTCAGGATCGCTCGGAAATTTATATCCGCCGACGCTCACCGGAAAATCCAGCGTCGTGTACGTGTGATACCCACCCGGAGCGACGATCTGATGCACTCCCAGCTTTGAAAATGAAGTCCAATTTCGCAGCGCGACATGCGTATACACCAGCGGCGTCTTCACCAGGTACGCCATCGCCTCTAGCTGCTTCTGCGGAAGCTCCGGGCAAATGTAGGGGATCATCATGTTGTAGCAGGCCAGTACGCAGTTCTTCGCTCGCACCGACTGCAACTCTCCGCCCCGCGAATAAGTAATCTCGACTTCTTTTTCGCCGCCCCGCGAGCCGCCGACGCCCGCCGCCACGTGCTGCACATGCACCGCCGTGCTGTTCAATCGCAGCCGCACGCCCGCATCTTTCTGGTCGAGCTTGCTGTAATCCGCCCTCGCAGTAACCACATCTTCCATCGTGCTGCCCGGCATCGCCGTGGGAACCAGCGCCCTTACCAGAAGCCGCGCTACCGACGCATTCCCATCCGGAAAATGAAAAATGTATGGCTCTTCCTTCTCCAATTCCGGCAGCCCCAGCCCCTGAAATCCCGCATACAAAAACGACTCGTAATCGTCGGGCGATCCGTAGCAAGCCAACGCCGACACCGCGTCAATTCCCACTCCAAACAAATCGTGCGGAAACGTCTGAAAAAACTTCAGCGCGTCCGGGGTAACCTTGCAGAATTTCGTCAAATAGTCCGCGTAACTGATCGACGCAAGCTTCCGCTGCTTCTGCTCGATCGAAAGCCCGTCCATATAGTCGACTTTTTCGGTGTAAACGCGCGCAATATCGCGCCGTACCGTATCCGAAAGTGGCGCCTTCGCCAAAAATTCCGCCCACGGCGTGGTGTTGAGTCCCGTCAGCAGACGGTCTTCGCCAAACGTTTCTTTATCGAAAAACGCCGCCGTCCCATATTTCTTATAAAGATTCCGGTCGTACGCTTTGTAAAATTTCTCGACGTCGATCCCGATCTCCGCGATCAACTCCTTCGCGACTGCGCTGTACAGCCCAGGACTCTCGATCGACTGCGTCCCGCCATAACTCAGCAGCGTCCGCCCGCCAGCCGTAAACTCATTCCGCTTCGCATGCCCGCCAAAGTCGTCGTGATTATCCAGAATCAAAATCCGCGCGCCGTTCCCCGCCACTTTTCGAAAGAAATACGCCGCCGCCAACCCGCTGATCCCGCCGCCCACTACGACCAAGTCATACGTCTCGTCAACCTTCGTCGCCGGCCCTCCCGCATCCCACTTCTTCCCATCCCGCAGCCCATGCGCATACGTGTACGAACCATCATGATTCCCGCGCATTCCCGTAAGTGCCGGCGGATAATATTCAGCCGCCATCTCAGATCCGTCGCCGCCGTCAGCATCAAGCGCACCCGTTGCCGCACTGCGCGCGCCATCGACCTCCTCAGCGTCAACAACGCCAGCTGCCAGCAGCGTCTCCCCAGCCAAAGCTCCGCCAACCCCGACCGCGACGCCATTCAAAAAATCCCGCCGCGAAATCGGGCACTTCATTCCCAACTCAAGATCTTTCTTTTCTTCGCTCATCGACCGACCCAACGGAGGGAACTTACTGCGGCATCATTCTACGACCAAACCCCACTCACCCTAAACCCCAACCGAAACTCACGCCGCCTTAGGTGATTCTAACTCTCCAAACATTCAATCGCCGACTGCCAACCGAGTTTCCATTTTCCATTTTCGAATTTCCATTCCCTCACCCTGGTGGCCACCCAAATTCCCTACCTCCCAACAAATGCAAATGCAAATGAAACACCGTCTGTCCCGCCCCGGCCCCGCAATTCGCCACCGTCCGATACCCATCCGTCAGCTTCAACTTCCGCGCCAATTCCGCCGCCACCAGATGCATCTTCCCAATCACCGCCGCATCCTCAGAACCCGCCTCATTCAACGAAGCAAAATGCTTCCGCGGAACAATCAAAATATGCGTCGGCGCCTGCGGCCCAATATCTTCAAACGCGAACACCTCCTCATCCTCATACACAACCTTCGACGGAATCTTCTTCTCCGCAATCTTGCAAAACAAACAGTCCGCACTCATCAGTTCTCTCCCGACGCAGGGCCGTTATCCACGCGAAAAATCAGCGGCTTCACGCCTTCGCGCGCGTGCAACTCTTCGCTCATTTTCTTCGCCGCGTCCTCACCTGAAATCTTCCCCACGTGCACGCGATAAAACGATCCACCCTTCGGCGAATCAAATGACTGTATTGCCACCGACGGATACGCCGCACTCAACCGCCGCTGCAACTTCTCCGCATTCCCTTTGTCGTGAAACGCGCCGACCTGGATCGTGAACGTCCCATCATTCGGATCGATCGCCGACAAAATCTCCAGCTGCACTGTCACCACGCCCGGCCCGATCGATTCGATCTGCTTCGCCGCCGCATACGACAAATCGATAATCCGGTTATCGACAAACGGCCCCCGATCCGTAATTCGCACCGTCGTCGACTTCCCATTCGTCGTGTTCGTCACGCGCACCATCGTATTAAACGGCAGCGTCCGATGCGCCGCCGTGAACTTATACATGTCATACGTTTCGCCGTTCGAAGCCTGCCGCCCGTGAAACGGCGCGCCATACCACGACGCCTTCCCTTCCTCATACACGGTCCCGCCTTCGTGCGGTTTCGGCGCACCGACCGCAGACGATGGCGGCGCAGGACGATTCGTCGGCTCCGGTGGAGGTGCCGGCTCGGGAGTCGTGTTTGTGGGCGGTGGCGCGCTCGCCACCGGCTGGCGCCCGCCGCATCCCGTCACAAAAATCGCCGCGCAGCAAAGCAACGCCGCCAGCATCAGCGATCGGCCATTCAATCGAGTTGTTGGAAAATCCGCCGCGATTTCGACCATCACGATCGAACCGCGCTCATGATTGCGGGTCTTGCTGTGAGGGCGGATTTTGTGTCGCAGGCGACGACGGACTGCGCCGCGACATGCGCGCTTCCAGCTTCTGCGCAAATTGATCGAGCTTCCCCGACACATCGCGCAAAAACGATGCCGTTCGCCGTTCCGTCTCCGGCGCGATCTCCTCATCGACGTACTTGCGCAGCCGTTCCATCTCTGCGTCGATCCGACGCCCGATCTCTTCAAAGTTATCCATATGGAAGGCCTATTTTCCCGTCGTCTCAGGGCGTGCGGAGAAACCGCCCCAAATAAAACTTAGGCCGGATTCCCCGGGGTGTCCACCCTTTTTTACCCGCCGGCTAGACACGACGCCGCGCCAAACCCCTTCAAACACAATCCGTTGCAACCGTATGCCAGCCAACCGCGTCTGAGTCCATGACCCCTTCGCGCACACCAGGCGAAACTAAAAACATCGAATGCGCCCTATTGTCATCCTGACTCTGTTCCTTTCTCTTGCCACCGCCAATCTCGACGCAACAAGCCCCCGCGCAACAAAATGCAGCGCCACAATCCGACGCCCCTCCGCAAGTGAAACTCACCGTTCGCTCCAACCTCGTCATGGTCCCCGTCTTCGTCACCGGCGGCGACGGCAACGTCATCTTCGGCCTCAACGCCGAAGATTTCACTCTCACCGACAACGGCGCCCCGCAATCGATCTCCATCGAAGACGACACCGACGCCCAGCCGCTCGCCCTCGCCATCGTCGTCGAAACCGGCGGCGCAGGCGCGCGCCATCTCGACGACTACCGCGCTCTCGACTCCATCATGGACGCGCTCATCGGCAACGTCGAACACAGCGTCTCCGTCATCGCTTTTGACAGCACCCCCCATGTCGTCCAGCCCTTCACGCCAATCACCGACGAAGCCTCGGGCAAGCTCGCCAATCTCAAAGAGGGCGACGCCAACGCGTTCATCCTCGACGCCGTTGCTTTCGCCGTCGATCAACTGCGCCAGCAACCCCCAAGCTATCGCCGCGCCATTCTTCTCCTCAGTGAAACTATCGATCAAGGCAGCGAAACCACCCTCGACGAAGCCGTCCACCTGATGAGCGACACCAACACCGCCATCTACAGCTTCGCGTTCTCCAGCACCCGCTCCGCGGTCGCTCACGAAGCTTCCAAATTTGACAGCAAAAACCCCGGCCCCGCGCACGGCTGCTTCAGCAAAAAAGGTGCCGACCCCGAATATGAAGGCCACTACAGCAAGCAAGTCCTCGACTGCGTCAGCCAGTTGGCTCCACCACTTCGCCTCGCCACCATGGCTTTCCTGGCCGCCCGCAGCTCGCTCAAAGTAAAAACCGCCGAAGCCATCGCTGATCTCGCCGGAGGCGAATTCTTCCCGTTTAAAAATCAAAAAGATTTGAAGACCGCGCTGATCGCGCTCTCAAACAACGTCCCGAACTACTACGTCCTCAGCTTCCGCCCGACCGCTCCGACTCCCGGCATCCACGCGCTCCAGGTCACCCCCGCACGACGTCCCTACGCCATGAAAGCCCGCCGCGAATACTGGATCGACGACGAAACACGATCGCCCGACAATTCGAAATAATATTTGCTTGGATTGATTACAGAGAAAATCAGCGCAAGATCGCGTGAGCGATGCTCAGCCAGTACGTCGCCTTCGTCTCAACCGAATACATAACAATCGTCTGCGCAACGATGAACGCTGGAAGCGCGTATTTGTACACAACGTGAACGCGCCGGTTCACAATCCAATCGCGCATCACTCCAAGGAAAATCAAAGAATCCACTCCCCCGTAGAAGTAAGCCTCGGGAATGGCAGGAAATCGTCCCCACCCCGCCGCCGTCAGCGCGCAAGAAGCGATCAGAACTAATCGTCGGTGAAATTCCGGTTTCTTCCGCCAGTAAACCGCCAGCGCAAATGTAGTCGTAAAACAAGCGATGTCGAGAAACGGCACCATCATGAACGACGCCGCATCCGAGCCCGGATCCGCCATCATCTTAATCCGGTTCATCGTGATCGCAGTGGAAATTCCCAGCACCGGAATCACCACACCCAGCGCAACACCAAACCACCCCATCGATCTGTGCAGCGTCACATTGTGCGTTCGCACCAACGCCGACTGAAAAATAAAAAACGCCAGCCATCCGTAGAAAACGAACGCGTGTATGTAAAGAATCGTCGGCGGCGATGTCTTCGGGTGGATGATCCGCGGACCCATCGTCAGGCTGAAACCAGCCACCACGACGGCCGTGATCAACAGCGACATCGCAAAATAAAAATATGTATCCCACAGGCCCGCGCGCTTTGCCTTCACGGCGCGCCCTGCGATTGAACCCGTTTGTATTCCGACCGACTGCGGTGAGGTTACCGACATTTGCTGGGCGCATCCTACTGCAATCAACGCTTAAATAGCTACGCTTGTTGACCTGGTGGGCTACGGCAAGCTTGGAATCATCCACACATCGCTGTTCGAATTCACCGCTCCAACGCCAAAAGTTTCAACCGCCCGCGCCCTAAACAAATCCTTAACCTCGTTTCCGGTATCATAGAGCGCTGCACACCACGCGTGAGGAGAACCGTTGGCGCTTCCCTATCAATGGCAATACCGCATCGACCGCTGGAAAAACTCCATGCGCGGTCTCTTCGGTGGCGGAGGCAATCAAAATCCTCGCCCACAAATCTGCCCTGCTTGCGGCTCCCTCGTCGGCATCAACGCAACTCGCTGTCATAACTGCGGCACCAATCTCAAATTCTCGATGGCCAAGGTCAGCAAGGGCCTCTCTGAACTTTTCGGCGGCCACGCTCCCGTCTCTACCGGCATCCTCATCGTCAACATCGTCATGTTTGCCGTCGAGTTCATGGCCATGGCCGCGCACGGTCAGGGCGGCGGTCTCACAATCCTTTGGGGCATGGGCGGCGCAGCCGCTTATCGCCTCGGCGCCAGCTTCCCTTTTTCCATTTTTATCATGCACGAGTGGTATCGCTTGGTCACCGCCACCTATCTCCATGGCGGCCTCATTCACATCGGCTTCAACCTGATGGTCCTCATGGACATCGGCCCTGTCGTCGAAGAACTCTACGGTTCCGCGCGCTTCTTTTTCCTCTACACCGTCACTGGTGCCGTCGGCTTTTTCTTCAGCGCCTTTTTCGGCGGCGGCCGTGCCTCTCTCGGCGCCAGCGCCCCCATCCTCGGCCTGATCGGTCTCATGATCGCCGTCACCACGCGCCGCGATGGCGCTCACATGCGGCAACTCCGCTCCCGCCTCATCTCCTGGGTCGTCTCCATCTTCGTCTTCGGCTTCCTGATGTCCGGCATCGACAACTGGGCCCACGGCGGCGGCCTCGTCTCCGGCTTCATCCTCGGCCGCATCGTCGCCGACCACGAACCCCGCACCCCCTCCGAACTGCGCATCGCTCAGGCCCTCGGCTGGATCACCGCCGTCGTCGTCGTCTCTTCCTTCGTCCTGATGATCCTCCACTACAACGATCCCCTCCCCGGCTCCTGATCTCGCCGCCAAACCATATGGAGTGCGGCGCCCTCAGGCGCCGCTTTTTCGCTCGCTCCAATCCGCTTGATCGTCCCTTTTCGCGCGTCGCCTCTCCCGTGTACGGGCGCAGCATTGCTGCGCCACAGGTCCGCACGATCTCGGCCATACTCTTTTTTGCACTTTCGACTTTCAACTATCGACTGTAAACTTCCCCTTCCCATGGACCCCCACTCCATCGTCGTCATCAGCCTCCACACACCCGAAAGAAAAAGTCTGGGGCGAACTTCTCTCCCTCAACACCGCAGGCGTCACCATCCGCGGCATCGACCTCAACTCCTTCGACCATTTCATCCGCCAGATCAACGACCCCGACACCGAGCGCGTCGGCGTCCCAACCCTCTTCTTTCCCATGACCCGCATCGAGCGCATGACCATCGACGAGCCCAGCGGCTCCATCCCTTCCATGGACGAGCTCTTCTCACGCAAAGTCGGCCGCCGCCTCATCGACTATCTCGCCCAGTTCGCCTGAAACTGCGTTATCCTCCCATCACATGCAACAACGACGACGGATATTCACCGTACCCAATCAGATCACTCTCCTCCGTCTCGGTTTCATTCCGATTTTCCTGATCCTGATCTCTTATCAGCGCTATCAATGGGCCTTGCTCGTCCTCGTCGTTGCCGGCCTCAGCGACGCGGTCGATGGTCTCCTCGCGCGTAAACTCAACCAGCATTCCTCTCTCGGCGCCTACCTCGATCCCATCGCAGACAAACTCCTCCTCTCCTCGTCTTTCATCATCCTCGCCTACAAAACGCGCATCGCCTGGTGGACCGCCATCATCGTTCTTAGCCGCGACATCCTGATGCTCACAGTAGCCATCGTCATCATCCTGATCTCAGGCTACCGCCCATTCCCTCCAAGCATCCTCGGCAAGCTCACCACCTTCTTCGAGATCGTCCTGGTCTTCACCGTCGTTCTTACCGCCGCCTTCCCTCAATTCCACTGGCGCCTGCTGCACAACACACTCGTTGACATCGTCACCTTCTGCGCCGCCGCCTCCGCCCTGCACTATTCCTTCCTCGTGACACGCCACCACCCCCCAGCCCAGACCGCCAGCATCCAATAAACTCGACTCAAATTTTCCGTCCGATTTTCGTAACTTCAGGTAGGTTCTTTGCTCTATCGCAACTCGGGTGCCCCACCCTCGGTTTGAGAGGGTGGGTGTTTAGACTCAACGTCATCCATTCCCATCCGGTAGCGCCAAGCCTCTAAAATCCGTTCTCTTCCCTTTTCGTCGTTACTTCATTACGTCATTGCATCTTTACTTCGCTTCTTTCCTCACACCGCATTCTCATACGCCTGCCCCAACCACCACAGCAGCGCCCGTATCTCATCCTCCGACGTCAACTCAAACGCATACCAAGCCACCGACCTCATACTCTTCCCCGTACTCACCCGCAAATCCTGCCCCATCCGCGTCGACTGCTCCCCGCTTGGCTTCCCCAACTTAAAAATCACCGAGTTCGCCCCGCCGATCGCCCGCGTAACCGGCAACCCCGCAAAAATCTTCGCCTTCGCGATAAAACGCCTGCAGCCCAAACATCGGCCGCACCGAAACATCCGGCCAGGTCGAAATCTCATGCCCCAGCATCGAGCACCATTCCTTCATCTCATTCGAAACCCGCACCATCTTCGGCCTCGGCCGTTCCGCCCTCCCGGGTCGAACCAGCCGTCGCTCGCGGCGCGCGCTTCGCCCGCGACGCCGCCCGCTGCGCCTTCCCCTTCTGCTTCGTCCTCATTCGCTTGTTTGGCTTAACTCGTGTTCGTTCCGCTCAAACGCAGTGCCCCCGCTACTGCGCCGCGACCGGCATCTTCGCCGGCCCGCCCGGTGGAATGATCAGCTTCGGTTCCGTCACCGCCTGTACCTGCTCAACCGTCGCGTCCGGCGCGATCTCTTTCAGCACCAGCCCCTCGGGCGTCACGTCGATCCACGCCATCTCCGTAATGATGTGATTCACGCACTCAACTCCCGTCAGCGGCAGCGTGCACTTCCTCAATATTTTCGCCTTCCCGTCCCGCGTCGCATGCTCCATCGTCACAAACACGCGCTTCGCTCCCGCCACCAGATCCATCGCTCCGCCCATTCCCTTCAGCATCTTCCCCGGTATCGCCCAGTTCGCCAGTGTCCCCTTCTCATCCACCTGCAGCGCACCCAACACCGTCAAATCCACATGTCCGCCGCGAATCATCCCAAACGAGTCCGCCGATGAAAAATAGCAAGTCCCCTTCAACTCGCTCACCGTCTCTTTCCCCGCATTGATCAAATCCGGATCGACCTGCGCCTCCGTCGGATACGGCCCCACCCCCAACATTCCATTCTCCGACTGCAAAATTACTTCAATCCCCTCGGGCACATAATTCGCCACTAGCGTCGGCATGCCAATACCAAGGTTCACGTAATACCCATCGCGCAGCTCCAGCGATATCCGCCGCGCAATCCGCTCCCTCTTCTCCTCATCCGTCATCGGCATATAATTCCTTCGTACAACTACAACTTTCGATCGGCCCTTGGGTGCCCCACCCTCGGTTTGTGAGGGTGGGGGTTTAGAGTCAACCTAACCCGTACCAATCCGTCTACTCCCAAACTCTCTCCGCGATGCTTCCGATTCGACTTTCAACTGTCGACCGTAGACTTTTTTTTCACCGATCACGGAAACCCAATCACTTCTTCCTCAACGTTCTCCGCTCAATCCTCTTCTCATACCCACCACCCTGAAAAATCGCATTCACATAAATCCCCGGCGTATGCACATTGTCCGCGTCGAGCTCTCCCAACTCCACGAGTTCCTCCACCTCGGCAATCACATACTCAGCCGCCGTCGCCATCATCGGATTAAAATTCCGTGCCGTCTTCCGATAAATCAAATTCCCCCACCGGTCGCCCTTCCAAGCCTTCACAAACGCAAAATCCCCGCGTATCCCGCGCTCCAACACATACTGCCGCCCATCAAACTCCCGCGTCTCTTTCCCCTCCGCCACCATCGTGCCCACGCCAGTCGGCGTGTAAAAACCCGGAATCCCCGCCCCGCCCGCTCGAATCCTCTCCGCAAACGTCCCCTGCGGATTCAATTCCAGCTGTAATTCCCCCGACGTCACAAGCTGTTCGAACAGCTTGTTCTCCCCCACATACGTCGAAACCATCTTCTTCACCTGCCGGTTCTGCAACAGCAACCCAATCCCAAAATCATCCACCCCGGCATTATTACTAACAATCGTCAGATCCTTAGTTCCCCTCCGCCTTACGGCCGCAATCAAATTCTCCGGAATCCCGCAAAGCCCAAATCCCCCCATAAGAATGGTCGCCCCATCCCTAAGCCCCTCAATTCCAACATCCGCCGACCCGATCCTCTTGTCCACGCTATCTCCGCCGTTCGACCGGCTCGCCCCGGCTATCCATACCTAAACCCGCCGTTCGCCCAAAGTGTACTCAGAACCTCACACCCAAGCCAAGTCCGCCCATCTCCCAGGGTGTTGTCATCCTGAGCCGTCCGCAGGAGGGCGAAGGATCTCAACGTACAGTCCCACTGAACGCCCGTGCGACCTGGACGACCGACCTCACTACCATCTTGACAAATATTATAGTTAAGGTAAGATAGTGCTGTAGACAATCACGCCCGTCGCAAAATTCCCACATTGGAACAAAAACCGACCCCGCGCCACCCCTGTAGCCCCGGTCGTGTCCCAGGTCGCGGGACTTTCTCTGCCCGACCGAAACAAAAGCGAACACTAGCGCCGCCGCAACCAACTCATTGCAAACAACTTACACACTCTTTCCCGATTCCCAATTCGAGAACGCCGTAACCGTCACACTCTAAACGAGTTATTCACTCTTACGAAAAACAGGGGGGGTATACCCCAAAAGGACCATCCAAAACTCGACGCAAAGTAAATCAGCCACGCGGCGGCGGCCCGCCAAACCCAACCAGCTTCGGCGTAGCCGCCGGATCGACCGCCACCGTCAGCGTCGCAACATACCCGTCCGAAAGCTGCGTCGATGTAATCGGCGTCAACGTCGCGACCGATCCAACCCCGCTCTGCCCATTAAAAACCATGTCCTCTTGCAAGGTCGTCCGTTGAATCGTATGCGCCGAATACGGATGCGTCGCCTCCACAAACCGGCTGACATCCTCCGGAAAAAACAGTTGTCCCGTATGTGCCACGTGTCCCCCGGCGTACAACTCAATCCCGGAGTGCGCCGCGTCCGCTTCGTTCGGCTTCGTCGCGCCTCCGCCGACGTGCACCTTCATATGAATGTGATTCACGCGCCCCGGATAATGCCCCGGATAAATCGTCTGAAACTCAACAGTTCCGTTCGCATCCGTGATCTGAACGCCGCGCAAGAAAACAAGATCGTCCGTCGTATGCGGCTTTGGCGGCATTCCACCGCCCGGTCCACCGGGTCCGCCCATTCCCCCGGGACCACCCGGTCCACCATTCGGCGGAGGCCCAGGCGGCCGCCCGGGAAATACCGGACCGCTAGGCCCGCCACCAACACTGACTTTCGTGTAGCCCGAATAAACTCCGCTCGCGTCGCAGTGCCAGATGTCGAGCGCCGCGTTCGGTAGCGGCGCGCAAGTCTTCGCATCCACAATCGTGACGCGCACGCGCAGCGGCACACCGATCTTTCCTTCTGTGATGTCGCTGCGCAATAGTTCGCGATCGACGTAGTACGGACCTTCTTCCTGCTCCGGATTGAAAACGCAAGACGATGGCCCGGCGGCGTGAAGTCTCAAACTCTTCGCGGCCAGCGGCAAAGCCGCCGCCGTCGCAGCACTGCTCCGGATAAATTTGCGGCGTGTCCATTTTCTCTCGTAAGGCATCTCGTCTCCTCGGGCGACCTGTGCGGCGTTGTACTAATCTTCCGCCTGCCGCTGAAAATGGTTCCAGCGATTTTCTTGGCATAACGCAGAAAAATCAGCATGATAGGTGCACTCAAGGCCGACCCGACGGAGCCTTCAAGTGCCCGGGCTACGTTGCGCCGGCTGAAAAAAAGTACGATTTCTCGAGGATGGTCCAACTATATGCAAACCCGTGATGGTTCGCGTAAACGGCGTGCGACGTTCGCAGCCGCAGGAATTTTTGTGTTCGCGCTTCTCGCTACTTTGATCGCGACTCAGACGAACGTGCTCGGGCAGCAGCGGCATCGCCTCGGCGAAAAGTTCGACCGCAACCATCCCTGGATGAATCCGAAACTCTCGCCCGACGAGCGCGCCGCCATGGTGCTCAAAGAAATGACGCTCGACGAAAAAATCGATCTGCTCCACGGCATGGGCATGCCGAATTGGCCGCGCGATGTGCAAAATCCTCAGCCCGAACTCGGCAACAACGGCGCAGGCTTCGTCCTCGGTATCCCGCGCCTCGGCATTCCCTACATTCAAATGAGCGACGCAGCTTACGGGGTGCGCGCCAGCGGCGAAAATGGCCGCTACTCCACGGCGCTTCCCGCAAACGTCGGCGCAGCCGCAAGCTGGGACCCCGACGCCGCATGCTCCTACGGCCGTCTGATTGGCAAAGAACTTCGCGCGCAGGGTTACAACATGACGCTCGGCGGCGGCACTAACATCACGCGCGAGCCGCGCAACGGCCGCACGTTTGAATATCTCGGCGAAGATCCGATTCTCGCCGGAACGCTTGTCGGAAATCTGATGAAGTGTGAACAAGCCGAACACATCATCGGCGACATCAAGCATTACGCCGTCAACGATCAGGAAAACGGTCGCAACGAAGTCGATGTGCTCATCGGCAAGCGCGCGATGCGCGAAAGCGATCTGCTCGCGTTTGAAATCGGCGTCGGCATCGCCGATCCCGGCGCGGTAATGTGCTCCTACAACGCCGTCAACGGCGAGTTCGCCTGCGAAAACAAATATCTCCTCACCGACGTTCTGAAAAAAGAATGGGCCTTCAAAGGCTTCGTCGTTTCCGACTGGGGCGGCACGCACAGTACGGTGAAGGCGAGCGCCGCTGGCCTCGACAACGAAGAACCGCTCGACGAATTTTTTGGTGCAAAGCTAAAAGAAGCCGTCGAGGCCGGAAAAGTCTCGCAAGCCGAACTCGACGAACACGTGCGCCGGGTGCTCCGCTCCGAATTCGCAACCGGCATCGTCGATTACCCAACGCAGAAAGGCGTCGTCGATGTTCTCGGCGGCCTCGAAACCTCGCGAAAGATCGAGGAATCCAGCGCGGTCTTGCTGAAGAACGAAAGCAATGTTCTCCCGCTCAAAGCGTCGTCGCTGAAATCGATCGCGATCATCGGCCCACACGCTGACGAAGGCATGATCTCCGGCGGCGGCTCCGCGCAAGTCGACGCACCCGGCCGCCCCAACGCAGGTTGGCAAGCCCATGTCTGGTTTCCCACATCGCCGATGAAAGCCGTTATGGCGAAGGCTCCGAACGCCGACGTGAAATTTGCCTCGGGTGAAAATATCGGCCACGCCGCAGCGCTTGCGAAAAAATCCGACGTCGCGATCGTCTTCGTCTACTGCTGGATGGCCGAAGGCATGGACCTCGAAACGCTCACGCTGCCGGACAAACAAAACGACATTGTCGCAGCCGTCGCCGCGGCGAATCCAAAAACAATCGTCGTTCTCGAAACTGGCACCGCAGCTACGATGCCCTGGGCCGACAAAGTGAACGGCATCCTCGAAGCGTGGTACGCCGGCAGCGACGGCGCCAACGCCGTTGCAAATATTTTGTTTGGCGACGTCAATCCCAACGCAAAGCTCCCAATGACATTCCCGAAGAGCGACGCCGATCTCCCGCATCCGACGCTCGTGAAACCACGCGAAGACCAACTCGGCGAAGCCGCCGTAAACAAATCCGGCGAAGCCAAGCCAACCTTCAGCGTCACCTACGACGAAGGCTTGAAAGTCGGCTACAAGTGGTACGACGCCGAAAAGAAGCCCGTCCTCTTCCCCTTCGGCCACGGCCTTTCCTACACGACGTTTGCGTACTTCGGTCTGAAAGTTGCCCCCGGAAAAAAAGTCACCGACGTTTCGTTCACCGTGAAAAACACCGGCCAGCGCGACGGCGCCGAAATCGCTCAGGTCTACGCTGCCTTGCCCGCATCCGCCAGCGAACCGCCAAAACGCCTCATCGGCTGGAACAAAGTCTGGCTCAAAGCCGGCGAATCCAAACTAATCCGCGTCCCCGTCGAATCCAAATATCTTTCCATCTGGGACGACAGCGCCAACGAATGGAAACTAGTCCCCGGCACCTACGAAATAATGGTAGGCAGCTCTTCCGCAGTCTTGCCGCTACACGACAAATTCGATCTCAAGTGACTGACATCGAGGTTTGACGCGCTACTCAAAACGCCTGTCATTCCGACCGAAGCGGGCCGACGCCCTTTCTCCGCGTTCGCTTCTGTGCGAACGCGTCGGCTCGCGCAGTGGAGGAATCTCTCTTCGATTTCAGTGTCGTCGCAGGCTTGTAGGGGCGCAGCACTGCTGCGCCTTAGGCCCGCACGATCTGGACGCGACGCAATTCTGATTTTGCTTTTTCTGTCTGGTCGTCTTAGAAACTGCGCAGCAACTTGTACAACTCATTCGCGGCGTCGAAATCCGCTTCCAACTCCCGCGTAGCCAACCGCTCGCGCATTTCATCAATCCGCCGCGCCAGCAAATCCAACGAAGCGCCAAGCACTTCGCGATTCGTCAAAACAATATCGCGCCACGTGCTGTACGGACTACCCGCAAGCCGCAACGTGTCGCGGAGCCCCGGCCCAGCAACCGTGATTGGCAATCCATTCTCATCCAGCCGATCGTAAAGAAACGAAGCCAGCGCCACCGCAACCAACTGCGGCAAATGCGAAGCCAATCCAACCGCGTAGTCATGCTGCCGCGCACCAAGCCAAAGCGGTCGCGCACCAATTTTCTTCAGCAATTTCAAAAACGCATCAACGCGCACATCTTTCCGCAACGCGTCACCGCGCTCCGGCTGCGCATTCAGGTCGATCTGAAATTCGGAAACCGATTTCTTCGATTCGCGCGAAGCCGAACTCGCATCCTCACCCGGCAAATCCGCGATCAACGCATACGGCGCATTCTGAAATAAATCCGCATCGGCATGAGCGATCCCTGCGTGCTCGCGTCCCGCCATCGGGTGCCCAGGCAAAAACAGGGGCTTATCCGCACCGGCAAAGAGTTCCTGCGCGCCCTGACTAATGCGCAGCTTCGTGCTGCAAGCATCGGTAACCAGCGCTTTCCGCGGGGCAATCCGCGCGAGCTCCGGAAGCAAATCGAGCGTCACTCCGATCGGCAGCGCGATGTAAATCAAATCCGCGTCGCGCAGTGCCGGCGTCAAATCCCCGGTTAACATTTCGTCGAAAGCTTTCGTCGCCTCCGCCGTCCGCGCAACATCCGGCCGATCCCATCCGGTGATTTGCAAATTCGTCGCGTACTTCCGCAATGCCAACGCGAACGAGCCGCCGATCAGCCCGGTGCCAAGGATCGAGATGCGCTGAATCACATGCGTCATAGCGAAAAATAGAAGACTGTCATTCCGAGCGAAGCGAGGAATCTGCTTTCTTTCAGAGTTGGCACGATTGCAGATACTACCAGCAGCGGCATGAACTAAGCGATCTCGCGCCCGATCGCAGGCGCAATCATCCGAAGTTCCTTCATCAATTGCTCGAACTGCGGCGGATCGAGGGATTGCGCGCCGTCGGACAGCGCATGATCCGGATCGTTGTGCACTTCGATGATCAACCCGTCCGCGCCGGCAGCCACGGCTGCGCGAGCCATCGGCACCACTTTATCGCGCCGGCCCGTTCCATGCGAAGGATCGCCAATCATCGGCAAGTGCGAAAGTTTCTTGATTACCGGGATCGCTGCGATATCAAACGTGTTTCGCGTATACGTCTCGAATGTGCGAATGCCGCGCTCGCACAAAATCACGTCGTAGTTTCCGCCGGCCAGAATATATTCCGCGCTCAACAATAATTCTTCCATCGTCGCCGACATACCGCGCTTGAGCAGCACCGGCTTGCGCACTTCGCCTAATGCACGCAGCAGGTGGTAGTTCTGCATGTTGCGCGCGCCCACCTGAAAAATATCCACGTAGCCCGACATCATCTGAATCTGTGAAGGATCCATCACTTCGCTGACCGTGAAGAGTCCAACTTTTGCCGCCGCCTCTTTCATCAGCTTCAAGCCTTCTTCGCCCATGCCCTGAAACGCGTACGGCGACGTTCGCGGCTTGAAGGCGCCCGCGCGCAAAATCTTTGCGCCGGACTTCGCGACGCTCTCCGCGACCGCGTTGATCTGCTCATACGACTCCACGCTGCACGGCCCCGCCATAACGACCACATCGTTCCCGCCAATACTTACGCCGCGCCCTAAATTGACGATCGTTCCTTCCGGCCGGAACTGCCTGCTCGCTAATTTGAAAGGCTGCGTGATGCGCATGACTTCGCGCACGCCGTCGAGCAATTCAAAATCGCGGTGATCGAAATCGCGATGCACGCCCACTGCGCCGAGAACCGTGTGCGATTCGCCGGTGGAGCGATGCACGTTAAACCCGCTCGCGACCAGGCGATCGATCACGTGTTGAATCTGGGCGTCCGTCGCGCCCTCTTGCATTACGATTACCATGGCTGGCTGGTGTTTCCCTTCTCTTTGTCTCCGCGCTTCTGCGGAAAAATCAACCCATCAAGATTTTTTCTTTGCGTCGTCGGGCGAATCTTTGTGCATCGCTTCGCGTTCGGCGCTGCGCGCTTCGTCGATGATGCGCTCGAAGAGGCGGCGAATCGCGGCGTCGGACAGCGGTCCCGGGTTTTCGCTCTGCGCGTTCTTGATGACTTCGCGCTCACGATCCGGTTGATAGAGCGGAAGATTTCTCTCCTGCTTTATTTTTCCGATCTCGAGCGCGCAGTGCGAACGCTCGTTGAGCAATTGCACAAGTTTGCGATCAATCTCATCGATGCGGCGGCGCCAGTCACTCATGTCGGTCATGGCGCAACCTCACGGCGAGACATCCCTTTTTTGCCGGCTTCCTTGAGACTGCGAATGCGCGCACCGAGCGCTTGCGCCGCCGCGTCGACCGATTTCGCTTTTTCGATTTCCGAAACGAGCGACGAACCTATGACGGCGGCGTCCGCGAGTCCTCCGAGAACGGAGACGTGACCGGGGAGCGAAATTCCAAAGCCGACCGCGAGCGGAATATTCGTATGCGACCGCACGCGGCGAATCAGAGCCGGAAGATCGTCGGGCAGCGAATCTTTTGCTCCCGTTACGCCGGTGCGTGAGATGAGATACAGGAACCCGGAGGTTGCAGCAGAAATTATGTTGATACGCTCGTCGGTGGACGTCGGCGCGGCGAGAAAAACGGTGTCGAGATTGTGCGCCCCGAGAATGCGGCGATAGTCGGTAGATTCTTCGGGTGTGAGGTCGGTAACGAGCACACCGTCGGCGCCTGCTGATGATGCGGCGGCAGCGAATTTCTCCACGCCCATTTGGATGATTGGATTGAAGTAGCCGAAGAGAACGATGGGGATTTCACTCGCGGCGGAATTGGATTGGCGGATACGGCGGACCAGTTCGAGCACGCTTGCTAGCGTTGTGCCCGCTTTCAGCGCGCGTTCGGAGGCGCGCTGGATTACGGGGCCGTCGGCGAGCGGGTCGCTGAAGGGAATGCCGAGTTCGATGACGTCGGCGCCGGCTTCGGCGAGGGCGATGGCGAATTTCAGAGTGGCGTCGAGAGAGGGATCGCCTGCGGTGATGTAGGGGACGATGCCGAGTTCGCCGGCTTCGCGCAGGGCGGCGAAACGTTGGGCGATGCGGGTGGAATTGGCGGTTTGCGCGGTCATGTTATTCGGTGGTGCGTTTGCTGAAATCTAAGAGAGGTTCCTCCACTACGCAAGCCGACGCGTTCGCAGGAGCGAACGCGAAGAAAAGGCGTCGGCTTGCTCCGGTCGGAATGACTAATCTCATTTCAATGGCACACATTTCCTTCGAGCGAGCCCGCTACTCAAAACGGTGCGAACTCGACGAGGTACAACATCTTGCCTGAGGTGGCGGAAATGGTGCAATCACCTGGACAGACACGTCGCGGCGTCACTTGAGCAGGCGCGAATAGGTGTCCATGTCCTTGTCGCCGCGGCCGGACAGGTTGAGGATGACGAGATCGTCTTTCGACATTTTGGGGGTGCGCTGGATGAGGCCGGCGATGGCGTGCGCGGATTCGAGCGCGGGGATGATGCCTTCGGTGCGGGCGAGCAAGCTCGCGGCGGCGACGGCATCGTCATCGGAAACGGCGGAATATTCGGCGCGGCGTTCGTCGGCGAGCCAGGCGTGCTCAGGGCCGATCGCGGGATAGTCGAGGCCGGCGGAAATCGAATGGGTGGTGGCGATCTGGCCGTCTTCGTTTTGCAGGACGTAAGTGTAGGTGCCTTGCAGCACGCCGGGACGCGCGCCGCTGAAACCTTGCGGAGCGCCGAGGCGCGCGGCGTGTTCGCCGAGTTCTTTGCCGCGGCCACCGGCTTCGATACCGACCATTTTCACGTCACTGTCGCGCAAGAACGCGTAGAAGAGACCGATCGCGTTGGACCCGCCACCGACGCAGGCGTAAAGATGCGTAGGCAAGCGCTTCTCGGCGGCGAGGATTTGTTCGCGGGCTTCGCGTCCGATGACGGATTGAAAATCGCGGACCATGGTCGGATATGGATGCGCGCCGAGGACGGAGCCCAGCAGGTAATGAGTGGTGCGAATGTTGGTGACCCAATCGCGCATCGCTTCGTTGATGGCGTCTTTGAGAGTGCGGCTACCGGAGTCGACGCCGACGACTTTCGCGCCGAGCATGCGCATGCGCGAAACGTTGAGCGCCTGGCGCGCCATGTCTTCGGTGCCCATGTAGACGACGCATTCGAGGCCGAGATGCGCGGCGATGGTGGCGCTGGCAACGCCGTGCTGGCCCGGCGCCGGTTTCCGCGATGATGCGCGGCTTGCCCATTTTTACGGCGAGCAAGCCCTGGCCGACGGCGTTATTGATTTTGTGCGCGCCGGTGTGGAGGAGATCCTCGCGCTTGAGGTAAATGCGCGGGCCGTTGATATGTTTTGTGAGGCGCTCGGCGAATTGCAGCGGCGAAGGGCGGCCGACGAAATTTTTTAGGAGCGAGTTTAGCTGCGCCTGGAAGGCGGGGTCGGATTTCGCGAGTTCGTAGGCGCGCTCGAGTTCGAAGAGGGGGACCATGAGGGTTTCGGGGACGTAGCGGCCGCCGTAGGGGCCGAAGCGTCCGGGAGTTTGGGTGGCGGCGGTGAGTTGGGAGGCCATGGTGGTTTTTGGAGATTTTATTATCGGATAGTTTGGGGGGGAACGGAAGGAGGCGGGAGGCGGGAGCTGGGAGTTGAAAGAGACGGATTGGCTGTCGGGCGGATGATGCATGGTGCGTTGGGTGGATCGAAGAGAGGTTCCTCCACTGCGCGAGCCGACGCGTTCGCAGGAGCGAACGCGAAGAAAAGGCGTCGGCTCGCTTCGGTCGGAATGACAGGGCTCTGCTGTACTGCTTGTTCGGATCGATGTGGGTAAGGTGAAGTCTAAACCCCCACCCTCACAACCCGAGGGTGGGGCACCCAAGTGCCGTCGCGACGGCTAGAGCTGTTTGTTGGCGCGGGAGACTTCGGCGAAGAAATGGCGGAGCTTGGAGCGGGATTTTTTGCCGGGAGTGGATTCGACGCCGCTTGCGACGTCGACGGCGTAGGGGCGGACGAAGAGGATGGATTCGGCGACGTTTTCGGGAGTGAGGCCGCCGGCGAGGATGATGCGGTGGTTTTTTGCGGCGCGGCGGGCGATGGACCAGTCGGTGCGGTGGCCGGTGCCGCCGAATTGGTCTTTCATGCAGGCGTCGAAGAGGAAGGCGCGGACGGTGGATTCGAACGGCTTGAGTTGTGAGAGGCGGAAGCCTTTGCCGACACGCATGGCTTTGGTGACGTTGAAATATTTTGCGATCTCGCGCGCGGCGGCGGCGGGTTCGTCGCCATGGAGTTGGACGGTGTCGAGATCGATGGCGCGGGCGAGGGCGATGACGGCTTCGGGTGACCAGTTTACGAAGACGCCGACGGCTTCGATTTTTTTTGGCAGGGCGCGGATGATTTTGTAGGCGTCGGCGGGGGAGATGTTGCGCGGACTTTTTTCGTAGAAATTGAAGCCGAGGGAGTGGGCGCCGAGATCGACGGCGAGCCTGGCGTCGGCGAGATTAGTGATGCCGCAGATTTTTACGCGGGCCATTTTCAACTTTGCGCGAGCGTGTTGCTTGAATCGAGAAGCTTAGCGAGAGCTGCGCCGGGGTCGGGGGCGGACATGAGTGACTCTCCGATGAGGAAGGCGTCGAAGCCGGCGCTGCGGAGGCGGACGAGATCGGCGTTGGTCTTCAGGCCGGATTCGGCGACGGCGATGCAATCGTCGGGGATTTTGTCGATGAGTTCGAATGAGGTTTCGAGGTGGACTTCGAGAGTTTTGAGGTCGCGGTTGTTGACGCCGATGATTTTGGCGCCGGCGGCGAGGGCGCGGTCGAGTTCGGGTTTCGTGTGAACTTCGACGAGCGGCTCCATTTTTATTTCGCGACCGAGGTCGATGAGCTCTTTAAGCGCGGGATCGCGCAGAGCGGCGACGATGAGGAGGAAGCTGTCGGCGTCGTTGGCGCGGGATTCCCAGACTTGCCAAGGATCGAAGATGAAATCTTTGCGCAGGACTGGTTGGGTGATTTCTTTGCGGGCATCGCGGAGATTTTTGAGCGTGCCGCCGAAGAATTCGGGCTCGGTGAGGACGGAGAGGGCGGCCGCGCCGTTGGTGGAGAGGGATTGAGCGAGTGCGACGTGGTCGAACGGGTCGCGGATGACGCCGCGGGAGGGGGAAGCGGGTTTTAACTCGGCGATCACGTTGAGGGCGTCGCGGGAAAGGGCGGCGGGAAAGTCGCGCAACGGTGTGGCGGCGGCTACGCCGTATTTGAGGGCGGTCTCGGGCAAGACTTTTTTACGATGGTCAACGGCGGCTCGACGCGATTCGAGAATGCGGTCGAGGACGGTGCCGGTGTTGGCGGGAGTTTGAGCGGACATTGGGTAAGTTTGTATGCTAGGTGTGCGACTGCGTGGTGTCAAACTGGCGCACGTGTTTTTGCTGCTGCGGATCGATATGGGCGATGTGAAATCTAAATCCCCACCCTCAAAACCGAGGGTGGGGCACCCAACTGCCGCTTGTAGGCTGGACTGAGAGTCCGGCGGGAAAAATTTGAAGATGACGGAGACATGGTGAGCTACGGGGAAAAGTATGGGGCGTTGTTGCGAGGGATTTCGGATGAGGCGGATGCGATGTCGCTGGAATGCTTTCGCAACAGCGGGCTGCGCGTGGAACGGAAGATGGATGGGACGGCATTGACGCAGGCGGATGGCGCGGTGGAGAAGATGGCGCGGAAGCGGGTGGCGGAGAGCGGGTTGGAGCTGGATGTTTATGGAGAGGAACAAGGGACGGGTAGCGAAGGAAAATCAGGCGCGACGCCAGCGGCGGGAAGGGCGCGGCTGATCATTGATCCGATTGATGGGACGGAGGAATTTTCGCGAGGGATTCCTACGTTTGGGACGTTGCTGGGGATTGAGTTGAACGGCGAGATTGTGGCGGGGATGTGCAGCGCGCCAGCGTTGGAGACGCGGTGGTGGGCGTATCGCGGCGAAGGGGCGTTTCGCAACGGGGAGAAAATTTGCGTTTCACGGACTCCGCGGCTTGGCCGAGGCGATGGTTTTTACGACGGGGACGGGGCCGAGTAAGAATGCGGAGGATCGGGCGCGGATTCGACGGTTGCTGGATGCTTCGCGGAACAGCCGGTCGATTGGGGGATTCTGGCAACACATGTTGGTGGCGGAAGGCGCGATTGATGCGGCGCTGGATTGGACTTCGAAGCCGTGGGATTTGGCGCCGCTGGGGATCATTGTGGAGGAGGCGGGGGGAAGGTCGACGAACGTGCAAGGCGAGCGAACGATTTACACCGGCGACTATCTGAGTACAAACGGCGTCATTCATGAAGAGGCGATGGCGCTGTTGCGGTGATGTGTTGAGGAAAGGAAAAACCGTCGCGCGAATCTGCGATCGAAGAGAGATTCCTCTCTACGCAAGCCGACGCGTTCACAGGAATTGAACGCGAAGAAAAGGCGTCGGCTCGCTCCGCTCGGAATGACAGGTATTGGTAACCGGATCGAACGTAAGGGGATTTCAGATGGATATACAGGGGCAGGCGCGGAAAGCGGAACAACTAAGGAAGTTGCATCACGGTGGGAAGATTTTGATTTTGGCGAATGCGTGGGATGTGGCGAGTGCGCGGATATTTGAGGAGATGGGGTTTCCGGCGATTGCGACGACGAGCGCGGGGATTGCGGCTTCGCTGGGGTATCCAGATGGGCAATTTATTTCGCGTGATGAAATGCTCGACATCGTCGGAAGAATTGCGCGGTCGGTGCATGTACCGGTGACGGCGGATTTGGAAGCAGGATATGGGCCGACGATTGAGGATATGACGGCGACGGTGAAAGCGATGGCTGAAGCGGGCGCTGTCGGAATGAATCTGGAAGATGTGACGGGGAGCGATGAGAGTTCGCACGTCGATTTGGCGACGCAGGTGGAGAAGATTCAGGCGATTCGGCGAGCGGGAGAAGCGATTGGTGTGCCGCTGGTGTTGAATGCGCGGACGGATATTTACCTGATGCCGATTGGGCCGGAGGCGACGCGATTTGAGCGAACGGCGGAGCGACTGCGTGCGTATCGCAAAGCGGGCGCGGATTGTTTGTTTGTGCCGGGAGTGAAGGATGCAGCGACGATCGAGAAGCTCGTGAAAGCGGTGGATGGGCCGGTGAATATTTTGGCGACGGCGGGCGGGCCGAACGCGAATGAATTGCAGGCGATGGGCGTGGCGCGCGTGAGCATGGGGTCGGCGGTGATGCGGTCGACGCTGGGGCATGCGCGGCGCGTTGGGAAAGAATTGTTGGAGCGGGGGACGTTTGAGTCGATGCTGGACGGCGCAGTGCCGTTTGCGGAGTTGATGGCGATCATGTCGCGGCAGAAGTCGTCGTAGATGCCGGACGTTGCGAAATTGCTGCGCGTTTTGGATGAAGAGATTGTTGCGTGCCGGAAATGTCCGCGGCTGGTTGTGTATCGCGAGGCGGTGGCGCGCGAAAAACGGCGCGCGTATCGCGACTGGATTTATTGGGGCAAGCCGGTGCCGGGATTTGGCGATCCGGACGCGAAATTAATGCTGGTGGGATTGGCCCCGGGTGCGCACGGTTCGAATCGGACGGGGCGGCCGTTTACGGGGGACAAGTCGGGTGAATTTTTGTATCGCGCGTTGTATGACGCGGGGTTTGCGAATCGACCGGTTGCGGTGCAGCGAGATGATGGGCTGAAACTTTTCAATACTTACATCACTGCGGCGGCGCGGTGTGCGCCGCCGGACAACAAGCCGCTGCCTAGCGAACTGGCGCATTGCAGGCCTTATCTTGAGCGCGAGCTGGAGATTTTGAAGCCGCGGGCGATTCTGGCGCTGGGGAAAATTGGATGGGATGTTTATCTCGGGATTTTGAAGGCGCAGGGATTTATTGTTTCGCGGGCGGCGTTTCCGTTTGGGCATGGGGCTGAGGTGGATTTGCCAATGGTGGGGGCGAGGTTGTTTGGGGTTTATCACCCGAGCCAGCAGAATACATCGACGGGGAAAGTGACGTTGGTGATGTATGCGAAGGTTTTGAAGAGAGTGCAAAAGCATTTGAAGATGGCGGAGTAGAAATTCGCTTCGGCTGAAACACAATCCAAAGAAAAACAGTTTGAGAAGAATTTAGCGTCCGGCTAGCTGGGGCGCAGCGGTGCTGCGCCCGTACATGGGAGAGCCGTGCTCCGACGTGAGACGGCCAAGACGCAACAATCTTGATTCGCAGCGATCTCAAGACGCGGCGACTACGCATGGGCGCCCTGAAGGGACGCCCCTACACGAGCAGGCGGTGCACGGTGTCGGGTGGCGGTTACGGGTGGCGGGTAGATGCGACACCGGCGATTTGCGCCGTCTGCAAAGTGAAGGTTCCAAGCGATTGAATTGATTCCACTTACTTCCCTGTTCGTGCGTTTGGCGGTTGGACTTGGCGGTGCTACTGCAATGGTGGGTGGAAGTGCAAGAAGTTGCGGGAGGGGATATGCGTGGGTTTTCAACGGCATTGATGATGGCGGCGTTGCTCGGTGCGGTTAGTTTTCTGAGTTTCTCACCGAGCGCGAAAGCGCAGCAGGAGCCGGCGCCTGCGACGGATGATCAGCGGCCGGTGATTTCGCGCGATCGAGTTCCGGCGCAGAGTGACGATCCGAATCAAAATCAGGATCAGGGGCAGGCCGAGCAAACGACGCAGATAGAGTATGCGGCTCCGGCACAGCCGGCGCATCCGTTGACGAAACCGGCGAATGGGAGGCGCAGCACGCAGCTCCCTGTCGAAGCGTACGCGGTTGTGCCGGGGACGCGATTTCTGGTGAAGCTGGAAGACGAACTGAATACTGAGACTTCGCGGCGGAACAATCGATTCAAAGTGAGAACGCTGGAACCGCTCGAAGCAGGCAGCGGGATTTATTTGCCGGCGGGTGCGGAGATTATCGGGCACATCAGCCGTGTGGAGTCTGCGGGAATCGCGGGGCGCGCGAAAATCTGGCTGACGTTTGACGATATCAAGACGAATTTTGGGCCGTTGCCGATCGTGGCGGAAGTTGTGGCGGTGCCGGGCGATCACAGCGTGAAAGCGGGAACGGCGATGCAAGAAGGGTTGATCGAGGGGCGCGTGAGCACGCAGCAGGCGGCGGCACAAGCGGCCGCGGCTGGAGCTGCGATGGGTGCGGTGAAAGGCGTGAAGGATCACGACAAGAAGGAAGTCGCGGAAGGCGCGATGGCGGCGGCGATTGCGGCGTATCTGGTGGAGTCGGGGCGTGGACATGAAGTGGATTTGCCGCGCGGGGCGAAGCTTGAGGTGGAGCTGGAGCGGGCGTTGTATCTCGTCAGGGATTGACGGCAGGCTTTCATCGAATTGACGCGCGCATTGGGTACAATGCTGCGCTATGGCAAAACTTACCTTTCTCGGCGCTGCGGGTACTGTCACCGGATCCAAATATCTTGTAGAGGCTGGCGGCAAGAAATTATTGCTCGATTGCGGCATTTTTCAAGGGTCGCCGGAGTTGCAGGATCGGAATTACGATCCGCTGGCGGTCGATCCGAAGACGATCGACTATTGCGTGCTGACGCACGCACACCTCGATCACACGGGGTGGTTGCCGCGATTTGTGAAGAGCGGGTTTCGAGGGCCGATTTTTGCGAATCCGGCGACGATCGAGTTGACGTCGCTGTTGCTGAAAGATTCGGCGCACTTGCAGGAAGAAGACACCCTGCACGCGCGCAAGCATGGATACGCGCGGCACTCCGATCCGCAACCGCTGTATACCACCGAAGATGTCGATCCGGCTCTCAAGCTGATGAAGAAGGCGGCGCGCACCGGCGCGTTTGAAGTCAGCCCAGAATTTGGTTTTGTGGCGTATGACGCGGGGCACATTCTTGGGTCAACCAGCCTCGAACTGACGATCACGGAAAATGGGAAGAAATATGTGGTGGTGTTTTCGGGAGACGTCGGGCGCTACGACCAGCCGATTTTGAAGGATCCGACTACGCCGCCGTCGCAGCCGGATTTGCTGCTTTGCGAATCGACGTATGGGGATCGCGATCATGCTCCGGGCGATCCGGCACAGGCACTGACCGACATCATCAACCGCGTGGTGCAGCGTGGAGGTTCGATCATTATTCCGGCGTTCGCGATCGGGCGGACGCAGACGTTTATGTACTACCTGCGCGAGATTATTGCGGAGAAGAAGATTCCGGCGATTCCGGTTTATGTGGACAGCCCGATGGCGCTTTCCGCGACGGATATGTACGTGAAGTATCGCGAGGATCACGATCAGGACTACGAAAAGCTGGAAGCGTTGGAGAACGGTAAGGGTGATCCGCTGAGTATCCACGAGTTTCACCTGACGCGGACGGCGGATCAGTCGAAGGCGATTAATAGGGTGAAGACGCCGTGCATCATTGTGTCGGCGAGCGGAATGGCGTCGGGTGGGCGCGTATTGCATCATCTGGAGCAGCGACTGCCGGATGCGCGGAATGCGGTGATTTTGGCTGGGTATCAGGCACAGGGGACGCGCGGGCGGGCGTTGCAGGAAGGCGCGAAGTCGATACGGATGTATGGCGAGGAAGTGCCGGTCAACGCGGAGATTCTGTCGATGGGGCAGCTTTCGGGTCATGCAGGGAAGAGCGAGCTGCTGCGATGGCTTAAGGGATTTCCGGTGGCGCCGAAGCAGACGTATCTGACACATGGGGAACCGGCGGCGGCGCAGTCGCTGCAGTCGGCGATTCAGCAGCAGTATGGGTGGAAGGTGGCGGTGGCGAAGTATCTGGAGACGGTTGAGATTGGGGGGTAGACGGCCGGCGCTGTGACTTTCGAGGCCTGTGCTGCACATGTTCGGCTGCAAAAAAAGCGAAAGAAATCTGCGAACGATCAGGAAACTTTTTTTGGGGTGACCTCGTCTATACGAGCAAGACCACTCGCGGGGTAGGGGGCTAACCACCACAGGGCAACCGACCGTCAGTTCCCTACCCCAAAATTTTAGCTTTCTGAAGGCGACTGCGCCAAGATTCGATTCTCGTAGTCGTTTCTTTGGGAAGCTGGGATGCCGTGAGCAATTGAGATAAACCTGAGACACCCCATCTAGTGTTACCTCAAATTCATCTGTATTTCTGCGCACCATATCGAGGCAACGTACTGTTCGATCAGGATTCCTATCGGGGCTGAAGTTGACCAGACTTATCCTGCCGTCCTCCCCAATCTAAAGCTGGACCGGAGTAGACTGGATTCGTGCCGCGGCATGAAGACCTCATTTGGATCTGACGAGAGGGACGATGGCGTTGATCAAGCTTGGCAAGAGGAACGATGCGGGAGAGGATGTGGGTCCGTTCCTGGTCAACACTGACCAAATTGTCGCGGTGGTGTCGGGTCCCAGGGCGACTGAAATTCAAACTACAGATGGGCATACGCATTGGGTGCGTGAAACGGTGGATCAGGTGCTTGCGCTGGTGAACGCTCCGCCTAGTTAGGCTTTTCTCGCAAAAACTGTGAAATCGCGTCGTTGAGGAATTTGGAGTCGGTCGCGTTTGGAGCGGCGCCCGCCGTGTGTCCCCAGAGCGACGGGATGGGCTTGAGCGTAACGTTGGGGATGAAGGCGGATTCATAGCGCGCGTCGCCGACCGGAAAATAGAGATCGGTCTCGGACGGCATATAAAGGACCGGCACCTTGATCGACTGAAGGGCGCGTTTTATATCACCATTGAAGCCGGGGCTTGTGCCGACGTCATGGCGTTCCCAGGTGCGCATCTGGAGAATGATGTCGTTGGCGTCGCCGCCGGGGATGAAATTGGTTTTGTACTCGTGCAGCGTGGACTCGAAGGTCGTGCCGGGTTTCGCGCCTTCGCGCCAGAGTTCGTCGCGCCACCATTCCTGAGAATAGAGCCACGCGGTCCAGATCAGAGCGAAGGCTTCGATGCCTTTGGTGGGTTCCTTTGTGTAGTCGCCATTGTTGAACGTCGGATCGAGAGCGATGGCGTTGATCTGACTTTCGAGGCGTATGAAGCCGTGCGGGTAGCACTTCGCGGTGCCGGAAGTGGCGACGATGCGGTCGGTGAAAGCGGGGTGGCTGACAGCCCACTGGAACGCCTGCTCGGCGCCCATCGAAAAGCCGATGATGGCGCGCAAGTGCGTGACCTTTAGCTCGTCGATGAGGAGACGGTGGACGGCTTCGACGTTGTCTCGGATTGTCGTGAGTGGGAACCGCGGGCCGTGGAAAGGCTCGGGCGTGTTGCTGGGCGAAGAAGAGTGGCCGCTGCCGAACATCTCGGTGGTGACGAGAAACAGCTTGTCGGGGTCGAGCGCGAGGCCCGGGCCAATAAGCCATTCGTAGCCGTGATAGTCGGCCATGTAATGCGAAGGCATGAGGATGACGTTGTCTTTGGCGGCGTTGAGGTGGCCGTAAGTTCCGTAGACGATGCGGGCTTGCGGGAGGGTGACACCGGACTCGGTTTTGAAATTCGAGATGACGAATTCGTGGCGCTCGGACGGAGGGGCTTTCGGATCCGGCGCGTCTTGAGCGCGAGTGGCTGTGGTGAAGAAAAGTGACGCGAGAAGAGCGACGAATACGGTTTCGATGAAGATGCGGTATTGGTTTTTGTGAAGGCTCATTTTTTGTGGGCGTATGGTAGCACTGCCGGAGCTTTGGAGCTGTGGAATCGACCGCGGATAGTCGGCCGTTCGGATTATAATTCCGCGCATGAGCAGCGACCCTGGCAGCGGCGCATCGAAGCGGGATCCGCACCTGCGGATGCACTGCGTCAACGTGTATGTGAGGAACCAGGATCGCAGCCTGAAGTTCTATTTAGAGCTGCTTGGCTTTCATCTTGCTTTTGATACTCGTTTGCAAGGCGGCGAGCGATGGGTGGCGGTCGCGCCGCCGGACGGGTCGACGTTGTTGGCGCTGGTGACGCCGAGTGCCACTTCGCCTACGTATAAGTTGATTGGACGCAGTACGAACGTCGTCTTCATTACAGAGGATGTGACTTCGAAATATTTCGAGTGGTCGAAGCGCGGGGTGGTGTTTTCTCATACGCCGAGGTTGCGACGCATCCAGTACCGGCGCGAAGAAAAAGCGGCATCGAAGGCGGGCAATGGCTCACACGATGTGCCGATGCTCGGCGAACACGAGAATATCTGGGGCAGCGTCTACACGCGATTTCGCGATGTCGATGGCAACTCGTTTTCTCTCGTCAGTTTCGACGAGATCAGCCAGGCGCTGGAGACGCAGCGACGAGCGGCGGCAGAAAAGCTGGAAAACGAACGGCGGGTCGCGCGGGAATTGCAGATCGCGACTGAAGTGCAGGCGCGGCTGTTTCCGCAGAAGCGGCCTGCCGTCGATTCGCTCGACTACGCGGGACTTTGCTTGCAGGCGCGGCAGGTTGGCGGCGATTACTACGATTTTCTCGATCTCGGGCCGAAGCGGCTGGGCATGGTCATCGGCGATGTGGTCGGTAAAGGAATCGCGGCCGCTCTGCTGATGGCGAACTTGCAGGCGATTTTGCGAAGCCAATGCGCGATCGCGCTCGACCGGCCGCAAGACGTCTTGCGCGCGGTAAATCGACTGTTTTGCGAGAGCACGTTGGAGGGCGGATTCGCGACGCTGTTCTTTGCCGAATATGACGAACCGACGCGACGGTTGCGCTATGTGAATTGCGGACATTTGTGCGCGCTATTGCTACGCGGTAACGGCGAGGTCGATCGACTCGATGCGACGGGAACAGTGCTGGGGCTGTTCGAGAAGTGGGATTGTGAGATGGGCGAACGCGCGATCGAGAGCGGCGATATTTTCGCGTTGTACACCGATGGGATTACGGAATCGTTCGACGCAAACGATGAGGAATTTGGCGAGGAGCGGCTGCTGGTGACGCTGCGGAAGCATCGCGATTTGTGTGCGCGGGAAGCGATCGATGCCGTCGTGGGTGAAGTAGGCAAGTTCAGCCCTTCGGAGCAGCGCGACGATATTACGATGATTGTGGCGAAGTGCCGCTAGTTTGCCGTTTGGCGCAAGATCGCTAAGAGCGGAGCTTAGCCAGGCGCTGCTCGGCGGCGGCGAGCGTTTCTTCTTTTTTGCAGAAGGTGAAGCGGACTTGGGTAGCGCCATCGTTCGCGTCGTTGTAGAAGCTCGAACCTGGAACTGAGGCGACGCCGATTTCCTCGACGAGGTATTTCGCGAAACGCACGTCGCGCGTGGCGGCGGGAAAGCGCTTCGGGTCGGGATCGGGGAACGCCGAGATATCGGTCATGATGTAGTAGGCGCCGCGCGGTTTATAGACCTTGAAGCCGGAAGCGGTGAGAATTTTTAGTAAGCGGGCCCGCTTTTCGGCGTACGTGACGGCGAGTTTGTCGTAATACGCCTGCGGCTGTTTTAGAGCGGTTGCGCCGGCCTGCTGGAGCGGAGCGGCTGCCCCCACCGTAAGAAAATCGTGGACTTTGCGAATGGCTGCCGTCGTTTCGGCGGGAGCGATGGCCCAGCCTACGCGCCATCCGGTGACGCTGTACGTTTTGGACATGCCGTTGATGACGATGGTGCGTTCGCGCATGCCGTCAATGCGCGCCATGGTGATGTGCTCCGTGCCGTCGTACAGGATGTGCTCGTAGATTTCGTCGGTGACGCAGTAGGCGTTCCAGCGAACGCACAGATCGCGGATGAATTCGAGTTCGGCGCGCGTGAAAACTTTTCCGGTAGGATTGTTGGGCGTGTTGAGGATGATCGCCTTCGTTTTGGGCCCAAACGCCGCGGCGAGTTCGTCCTGGTCGTAGCTCCAGACATCGTTTTCGTTCGTAGGCGGCTTCATTTTCACGAAGCGCGGCGTTGCGCCGCTCAAGATCGCGTCTGGGCCGTAGTTTTCATAGTAAGGCTCGAACACTACAATTTCGTCCCCGGGATTGATGATGGCCATCATGGCGGACATCATCGCTTCGGTCGAGCCGCAGCAAATCGTGATTTCGCGTTCGGGGTCGAGACGAATGCCTTGCGTGTGTTCGAATTTTTCGACGATCGCGTCGCGAAGAGCTTTCGCGCCCCAGGTGATGGCGTACTGATTGATGTCGTCGGAGATGGCCTGGCGCGCGGCTTCTTTAATTACTTCGGGCGCGGCGAAATCCGGAAATCCTTGCGAAAGATTGACGGCGTTGTGCTTGAGCGCGAGCCGCGTCATTTCGCGGATGACGGACTCGGTGAACTTTTCGGCCTTTGCCGAAAGCATGCGGCGTGCGATATCGGTGGCGGTCATGGTCAGGAAAAAAGTTTAGCGTCGAAGATGCCAAAAAACAAAGAAAGAACGAATCAGGATCGACTGATGTGGCTTTCGAAGTACCCACGTGGTCATGCAGCGGTGATTCTGAACGATCGTGGTTTTTAAGGGATCGACCAGAACACCTTTCATACTCGCAGTCAAATCCATGAGTTTTCGTTCATCGACCAAATACCAACTCTGTCCGCCAGGCATGGCATACAGTCCGTTACCCATCGGATCGAAATCCATGCCGATTCGCGAAGCTAGGCGGCAAAAAAGGAGACCTCCAGGACGAAGCACGCGCCAGAGCTCCGCAAGCATTGCAAGAAACTGTGCGTCGCTACGAGCGAAGTGGAGAACGGAGCTGCACAGGACAACATCGGCGAAATCGGCGGGGAAAGGCAGTTGTTCGACGCGTCCGACGTGAAAGTTTTCATCGGGCAAGCCGGTGTTCAGCGATTTGGATAGTTGGCGGACATGCTCGACGGCAGCTGGATTTGCATCGATCGCGAACATTTCGGTGTTTTCGCGAAGTAAATAAATGAGATTTCGACCGTAGCCGCATCCTGCATCAACAATGCGCATGCCAGGCGCGATGTTGCCTCGCAGGATTTGATCGAAGACGTAAATGTCG
Organism: uncultured Acidobacteriota bacterium; assembly: GCA_963795355.1. GTDB lineage: Bacteria > Acidobacteriota > Terriglobia > Acidiferrales > UBA7541 > Acidiferrum. The sequence goes on along the minus strand of CAWCHM010000013.1, from coordinate 94,081 downwards.
ATCTCGCCGAAGAGTTCCTGGATGTTCGGGGTCATCCGATCATTATCGCTGGTGAGCGTGAACAGGCTTAATTATTTCGATTTGGATCGGACGTGGCGTCGGCGCTGGCCGGTGTGCTTTGTTCCGGCTGCGCGGTTTGCGCCGGTGCGGCAGGCGGCGCCGGAGCGATGGCCGGGACGGTCGTCGTGGCGGTGCTGGTCGCCGTCGATGGAGGCGCGCCGGGGCCGTAAACCTGACGGTAGACGTCGGCATTGCGCATGACGATCTGGACGTAGTCCCGTGTTTCGGTGAACGGAATCGATTCCACCAACTCGGGGATTTCTTCGTAATTTCGCTCGGCGCGCCACGCGGCGATGCGGTCTTCGCCGGCGTTGAACGCAGCGAGCGCGTATTCGGGTTCGCCGGTGAGCTTCAGCAGGCCAGCGATGTAAAGCATTCCGAGTTCGAGATTGTATTCGGGATCGAACAGCTTCGCTTTCGCGTATCGAACTTTCAGCTGCTTCGCGAGGAGCTTGCCGGTCTTCGGCAGCACCTGCATCAAACCGACTGCGTTAGCGTGAGAGACGATGTCGGCCTGGAAGGTCGATTCCTGGCGGATCAGGCCGGCGGCGAGCATCGGGTCGAATTCGTTGCGCGCGGCTTCGCGGCGAAGCGACGCTTCGTAAGGCAACGGGAAGAGCGTCTTCCACACGTTCGGCGGCACGTCGGGAATTTTTCGCGAATCGAAACTCGGGACGATCAACCGGCCGTAGGACATTCCGGTCGCGAAGTGTCCCTGATCGAAAGCGCATTGGGCGGCTTCGAGCAACAGACGCGGAGAGCCGGTGGCGAAGAACCCAGCCTTGAGTTCGAGTTCAGCAGATGCGTCGAACGCGATGATGCGCAAAGCCTGCGCGCGGACCCAGCGATCCTTTGCTGCATCGGGAATCGGCTCGTCCACCGAGCGCAACGCCGGCGGAGGCGGAATCGAAGCGAGGAAATCAGGTGAATCCTGATCGCCGGCGCCCAGTTTTTCGAGGCGAGCGGCGGCAGCGTGAGCAAAATAGGTTTGCGGGAAGCGATCAACGTCCGCGGTGAAGTATGCCCGCGCGTGACCAGGATTGCCTCCGCGCTCAGCGTTGCGGCCCAGCCAGTAGAGCGCATCGGAAGCATTGGCGGAAGTCGGATACTTGCGCAAAAAGGCAGTTAGCCGATCGTCGGCATACGGCTGGCGATCGAGATAGGCGATCCACGCGGTGCGCCATTCGCAGAAAAAGGAGTACTTCCCCGATGGGAAATTGTCGACGACGCGCTGATAATATTTGATCGCTTCGTGACGGTTAAGTTGAACCCAATAATAGTTCCCAACCATCATCAGCGCTTCTTCCGACCACTTGCTCTGCGGATATTTCTGCACAACCGCTTCGGTGGCGGCGAGCATGTCGGGCTCTTTGTTCGCCGAGCGCTGAATCTGGGCGACAACGTACAAGCGTTCGGCGTCAACTTCGGGATCGGTGATCGTCAGAGACGAAACAAGCGATGGCGAGCCTTTCAGTTGAACGCGCGCTTGAGCGGCCCGCAGCAATGCATGCTGTTTGTGCGCACTCGACGGATCTCTGATCGCGGCAGCCAATTTCTCGAATTCTGCTCGCGCGTCGCGGTATTTTTTCTGGTTGTAGAGAATCTGCGCGCGACCTTCTTGCAGGTCCCAGCTTGGCGCGGGATATTCACTGCCCATCGCGGATTTCACTTGCTGGAGCCCGCTCGCGGCGGTCTTGCCCTCATCGGAAAGTGGATTCTTGTAGTAGAGGAGTTGATAGTCCTTTGCTGCGCGGCCGAATTGACGCGCCTGCTTGTAAGCCTGCGCCCGCAACAAGAGCAACGCGGGTTTCGCGGTGGTGCCTGAGTACGCATCGAGCGCTTCGATCGCTGCTTGCGGTTTACCGGCCTCCATTGCCGACGGGGCGAATGCTTCGAGGAATTGCTCCTTGATCCCTGTGTTTGGGTACTCGGTCTGAATCGTTTGCAATTCGGCGAACGCGGACGCGTTCTGCTTCACCACGCGCCGCGTCTGCGCGGTCCAGTAAAGAACGTAGTCGCCAAGCAGCGCGTCACTCTTAGCTTTTGCCAACCAGACCAGCGCTTGCTGCGAATGGTTTTTGTTGTAATCGTCGTATCCGAGTGCGAGTGCGGCGCGAGCGCCCCAGACGTTACCGGCGTTCTTACCCGCGAACGCAGCCAGCTTGTCGTATGCGCCGGGAGTCGCATTGTGCAGCGCCCGTGCAAGCGACGAGAGTTCGCGTTGCGCCGCTTCATCTTCGGGAGTCGCCGCAGTAATTTCGGGCGCCGAAGTGTTCGGCGTGCAACCGGTGCGGCATGGTTTCGCCGCAGGTTTGTTGGATTTTTTCTTTTTGTGAACGGCCTGCGCTGCCGGCAGATCGAGAGGCGTCGCGCCCACCAGCGCGAGCGACACAGCAATGGCTAGTGCGCGAGACAGATAATTTGCGCGAGGATTCGCAGCTTTGTTTGACGCGAGTGTGGACGGCGACCGGCTATCGATGTTGCGCGGTCGTGGCGTAGGGATAATCGCCGAGGGCATGGGCATCGCCCTCTGCGAGGATCTCCACCATCCAGCGATAAAAATAGTCGACCGGGTGATCCATGATGGGTTTGAACCGCCGATCGTATTCTCGGTGAGCTTTCTCAATGTCATCCCGCAACCGTACGCAGATATCCTTGTGCTGTCGGCCGAGACGCACCTGCTCCGGTCGCAACATCTTAATATCCTGCATCGAAACTTTGGCCACCCGATTCGCGCGACGGTGAAGCTCCTGCTCCTCGGGCGATAACCGGCTGACATCAAACGCGCTGGCGCCTTCTGGTTCGCCTTGGGCGGGAGGCACGGACTCAACTTCGGTGGCCTCGACCATCGCAGGTTCTTGCTGAATATGAGTTGGCGGCGCAGGTGCGTGATGCTGCTCGACCACGTGCGGCGCGACCGCGACTGGCGCGGGAGGCGGTGGTGGCGGAGCAATGGCTGGCGTCGGCGCACTTGGAGGCGGCGCGACATGTTGGACCGGCGCTGGGGCCGCGGCTTTGGGTGTTGCCGCAGCTGGGGCCACTTCCGGCGTTACCAGCGATGATGCAATCCGCGAAATCTCGGCCTCGAAAGGCGATCGTGGGCCGGGTTGCAGCGAAACGGCTACGAATCTCGTTAGGACTTCGAGCGCGGCGCTCAACGAAGCGGCGGAAGTCTGCGCCCGCAGCATCGGCGGTAGCGCGTTGGCAGGTTTGCTGCTACCACAGGCGGCCACAACGTCGGCCACGGCTTGATGCAGTTCATCGGAGGTTCGCTGGATGCGCTCCAGATTGTCGCGGAGGGCGCGCGAGACGAGCTGCTCGATGGCTGAAGGCGAATTAGAGTCGGATGACATACGTTTGGGCGGGCTGTTCCGGGCGTGTTTCGGCCGAAGTGACCCCGTTTTGTGATTCTGGGAGCTAGACCCTGCTCCGTCAACCGCCTAGGAGTACTTTTGTTCGTAGAAGTACCCCATTCGGTAATGTAGCTTCGACGGCGAACCCGGTCGCGGAAAGCTCGAGCCTGGTGGCGGCTCACGACGCGACTCAACCGTCGTAAATCCAGAAGGTCCGGCCTCAAATACGAACTTTACCTGATGGCACAAATTTTCCCGTGCCTCTAAGTTCGAACCCGCGAGCCGCAATAGTGTCGCTTGCTCTCGATATCAGCCGCGGAGACATCCCCATTCGCCCCTCATTGCGCATCTTGATTGCCGACGACCACGCGGTCGTGCGGTTCGGCCTCAGGACGATATTGAGCAACGAGGAAGGCTGGCAGGTTTGCGGCGAGGCGAAGTCAGGCGCCGAAGCGCTGGCGTTGGCACTTCAACTGGCGCCGGACGTCGTGATTCTCGACATTAATATGCCTGGGATGAGCGGGCTCGATGCGCTGAAGGCAATCCGCGAACAGCTGCCGGCGACGCGTGCCCTCGTCTTGACCTTGCACTTCTCGGTCGAGCTGATTCAGGAGATCCGGCGGGCTGGCGGCAAAGGCTATGTGTCGAAATCGCATGCCGACCGAGATTTGGTGGCGGCAGTGGCGGCGGTCGGAGCTGGGAGAAATTACTTTACGCAGCGACCTGTGGACGCGGCGCCGGCGATTCCCGCGATGAGCGCGCCGCGGCCGGCTGATTTTGGCAGCTTGTCGACACGCGAGCGCGAGGCGGTTCGGAACATCGCGCAGACGATGCGAAAGCTGTTGTAGTTCCGCATTCCTCTAGCAATTCAATTGGCAGACTGAGAAGGATCGCTCACTCGGGTTGGCGGGAACCTTCCCCTGATGCGGCAAGTGTCGCTGCAGGTTTGGCAGGAGTGCGATGCGGTAATGAGTCTTGTCGTGGCGGTTCGCAAGCAGCCACGCGAGATGCTCGCCCTTCGTAATCATCGAATTCGATGTCGGGTAGCTGCTCAACCGCGCGGCGCAGCGATTGTTCCCAGCTGGCGTGAATCGAGTTCAAATCCTGGTCGCCAGCGCATACGCGTCTGTACCGTTCGATGACCATGCTGTCGCGGCGGTAGAGAAGAAGATCGAAAGGTGGACCGACAGTGACATTCGAACGCATTGTCGCGTCCATCGACAACAAAGCGTATTTCGCCGCGACTTCCAGCGACGTTGATGCCTGAATGCCGCGATCGAGAATCGGCCGGCCGTACTTACATTCGCCGAGCTGGAGATATAGAGAATCCTCAGTCGCAGCCAGCGGATTTCCCTGGGGATAGACGAGGTACAGATTGGGCTCTTTGCCTTTGACCTGCCCGCCGAGCAGCAGATGAACATTGAAACTGTAGGAGTCGCGTTCGAGCGATGCGCGGTCTATATCGGAGACGCGGCGAACGCAGTCACCGACGATACGCGCCGCATCATAGAGCGACTTGGCGCGCGCCAAGCCTTGGCCCGCGTCGAAATCGTCGCGCAGAAGGCTAATGACCGACTGGCTGATCGACAGGCTGCCGCTGGTGAGGATGACAAACACCTTTTCGCCCGGGATTACGAACTGAAACATCTTGCGGCATGTGTTGACCTGATCGAATCCGGCGTTGGTTCTCGAATCAGAGGCCAGAACCAGGCCCTCGTTGGTGGTAATCCCCAAGCAGTAGGTCACGTTTACCTCGCCTCCCAGCGAGTGTAGGACATCGATCGGGCGGCGTCGACGCAGAATTGCAATGCATTGTAGAAAAAAACAGCATCTACGCTCCGAAGCCGTACCAGCTACATTGGCATCTAAGACTAACAGTCGTCCCGGCAAGAGAGGCCAGCCTTAACCATGATCATTCGGATCGGGTACGACATCCAATTCGACGTTCCCGCCCAGGTGCCGATCGTGACGCTGCTGAATGTTCATCCGTCGCGAGAGCACGACCTCGTTGAACCCGACGTTTTGTGTACCGAGCCCGACATTCCAGTCGAGATTTTCATCGACTCCTTCGGAAATAAGAGTGCCCGCGTACTCGCATCGCCCGGCAAACTTCGTTTTCACAATTCGACGCTGATTCGCGACTCGGGCCTGCTGGACGAACAAGGTTTCGATGCACAAGAGATCCCCGTTCAGGATTTGCCGCATGAAGTGCTTCCCTTCCTGATGAGCAGTCGGTATTGCGAAGTGGATTTGCTGCTGAATACCGCGACCGAACTCTTCGCGGGCACGCCGCGCGGATGGGAACGCGTACGCGCCATTTGCACGTGGGTGCACAGCAATGTGACCTTCGGCTACAAATTCGCCAGCCCAACACGCACAGCGCTTGGCGTCTACACCGAGCGCGTCGGCGTCTGCCGTGATTTTCAGCATCTCGCAATCACGTTTTGCCGCGCGCTCAATATTCCGGCACGCTATGCGACCGGCTATCTCGGCGACATCGGCGTGCCTCCCGACGGCAACCCAATGGATTTCAGCGCCTGGTTCGAGGTCTATCTTGGCGGCCGATGGTGGACGCTCGACGCCCGCCACAACCATTCGCGAATCGGCCGCATATTAATCGCCACCGGACGCGACGCCACCGATTGCGCAATCACGACCTCCTTCGGCCAAACCACCCTCGCGAAATTCGTCGTGATCTCCGACGAGGTCAAGACCGACGCCGCCAATACCTGAAGCGCGAACAACGAAGCCAGCGTCGCGCAGTCATGAGTAACAGTCCTCAGCGCTTCCACCGCCAACCCTACCCATCCTGCAACCAGCAGGCATTGGATGCTAAAATAGACCTGTCAATGGGGGCGACACGGTTTCGACGGAAGCTGTCGCGGCTCGGAGGCATGCCGGGACCCACCTGCCCGTAACTTGGTGGAAACTAGAAATGCCAATAACAACCTGGCACTTGCAGCTTAATTAATTAAGCGCACGCTTCCCCGGGCTTTGCTCATGGGCCCGGTCAGAGGCGTCAAACAGTGAGCTGGCCTGAGCCTTTCGGTCCGTAAGGCTCGGGCGAGAACCATCGGACTAGCGGGCTTCGTTTCTTGCTCATTCTGAGCGCGGCCTGCGAACAAATCGGAATTGAGCTAAGCATGTAGTCTCCGTGTCGCAGCGCTTTTCGGACGGGGGTTCGACTCCCCCCGCCTCCACCATCTATTCTCTTGTGTTTTCGCATGTTTTTTAAGTACTGGAGCGACCGTGTAGCGCGGTTGCAACGGCGTTCGAGGCGAAACTCAAGGACCTCAAGTGATGGACAACAAACTCGTTGCGCCGGACTCACCAGAGAACTAGCCCAAAATAGGAATTCTAGTCGGCGTGCTGGCTTGGTTCTTTCTCCCTGTAATCCTTGGTCTGTTTGTTTGGGCATTCTTTCATTTTATTTGGGCCCTTCCATACCCAAACCCGTCAGCAGCATGACATCAGCGTAGCAGGCCGATAAATCCCCGATAAACGCGAAAAGAGGTTCATACTCCATCCATGAGCATTGGATATATCGGCCTGATAGTCGTGTTCATGCTCGGTCTGGCTATCCTTCTACCCATTTGGCCATGGGGACGAACAGCAAACGCAGCAGATTGGCGAGCACTATACGAATCCGCAATGGGTGAGCAAAATCCCAACGCGGTACTGGGCAGGAATATTTACAATGCTGAAAGGGCCGTGCGTTTACGACAAAAAGAAATCCGCAACCAGCCGCCTGACTCTCCCGAACGCTTGGAACTTTCTCGTGCTGAAACCGCTCTTATCGGCCTGAAGGCTAAAAAGGTCAGATGCTTCCGGTCAGGTATGTTCTAGTGGAGCAGTTGATTCGTAAATCGACAGGTCGAATGAAAATGTGATGGACTGTCAAAGTCGCCCTGAACGACGCGAACTCCAACGCGAAAATCAGAGATTAAAAGATAGGCTTGAAAAAGCCGACCAAGGCGAACCTCGAAGACCGTGAATAAAATCATGCATAAAGTCAGCAGTTCTCGTGGTGGCGGTCACGAAGACGTGCCTCGCCTGGCGTACAAGGAATCAACCACGAGGAATTGCTCAATGATTGTAGAACTCTTGAATCTGCCCAGCGATGTTACCTTCAACGTAGGCTATGAGCTAGTGCCCGGTTGGGAATGGACCCGCGACACTAAGGCAGCGCAGTTCACCAACCGAGTGGATAAACAGGGTAACTATGTGTGCTTCAAACGAACGAACGGCGGATGACGGCATCTAGTCCTCTTGTGTCTCTCCGATCCCCAAACCTGCCAACACCATCAACCATTCCGCCTTCGAACATGCTGACGTAGCTGTGAAAATCACGTCCTGTTCGCAACGGCAAGTCCCCGAGGGAAATCGCAGCACACTCCAACCGGCTAATGGGTCGATCTCGACTATTTGTTTGCGTTTATGCAGGCTAGGAGTATGCTTCCGGTGATCCCCGCTCAAACAATATTGGCAGGTGGAACATGCGCCGAAGCCATGTCAAATACGAATGGGACCGAGTCTGCCTTGACGCAATCTCGGAGAAGATTCCGAGGCTGCGTGGGTTCAGAATTTATGAAGCCTTGGCCGCGATTCAACGACGACGTCTAAGCTATTTAGGTCACGAAGAAAATCGCGCATTGGCTGAGGCTGAAGAGGATGTCCAGAGGGCAATTGCGAGTCATTTTGGGAAGTCTTAACACCCAATGGCGGCTTAGAACGGATGTATCCTGCACTATCCAACTAGAGAGCGGCTATCCGACCAGATAGCACAGCTTCAACCATCAGCTTCCAGCCCACGTACTATCTCGATAGCACGAACCCGTTGCCAATCAGCGGTTTCCATGAGACACGGATGTGCATATATCGTCTGTTCGGCCTTGGCACAAAGCATGCTCCATTCAAGCGCGGGAAATTCTACTGGAGGACACCGTGAGCGACGAGATTCAAAAAGAAGCAACCGCGAACGCAAAGCCGGGCGAAGAACTCCCGACCGAAGAACTTAGCAATATCAGCGGCGGCGTGGTCAAGGTAGATAAGCCAAGCCCCAAGCTTTTCTTGGCCTGCGCGTCCGGCGATCACGGTACTGCCAAGTAGGAATCGAGGGGGGAAAAATGAGCGACGAAATCAAGAAGGGTGAACGATCAGCCTGAGCTAGTCGTCAAATGGAAACAGGGCTAGGATCGAAGCGGAGAAAAAAGAGAGGCTCACGTGACTGATGGATACGGCGCAAAGAGAAGGAAGGAGCCATTCCCCATCGCGACTCTAGAAGACCAGCGGAAATGGACGCAGTTGGTGAAACGAGCTTGGACCGATGAGAAGCTCAAGCAGCAATTGCTGAGCGATCCGGCACCATTGCTCCGGGAGCATGGGATCGCAATACCCACAGGAGCTGACGTGCGGGTGGTGCAAGACAAGGACACGGTCGCCTGCATCGTCGAGTCTGTGAAGTCCGCGGACGATCTGGCGGAGCTGACCCCGAGCGACTTGAGCGGTGTAGTTGGAGGTAGGGCAGGGGGCGCCAAGCCAGTGATATACATGGAGATTAAACTTAAAGAAGTAATCATCTCGTGATGCGCGGTAATCACACTCACTGGAGGATCAAATGATCGACGAAATCAAGAAGCCCGAAGTGGTGAACACTACCGAAGAAATGCAACTTGACGAGAAAGCGCTCGACGAAGTCGTTGGCGGAAAACTTTACGAGCATGTTTCCAACGGGACACACATTCCAGAAATCACCATTGAGTTGACTGCACCCCCGCCGCCACCTCCGACAAAATAATGAATAGCCTTCAGCATTAGCGCTCGGGTTCGCGCATAGGCGTGCACCCACGCACCCCTCCAGCGATCGTTGGAACCCATCCATCGTCATCGTTGTTTCAACCTTAGCTGCATGCACTTTTCAACCGGCTAGACTCCAGTTCGGTCGGAGTACGCAGAACTTTGTAATCATACATACATGAGCGATGTTGTCTGTATCTCCGCCTCATGGATGCCTGACGCGCCGCAGTACCGATCGCGAACCGAATCGGTCACCATCGCTCGGCTCCCCTTGCACTTCGACAAGAGTACGCGTATGCTCCTGTCGAAGAACAAGGGGAATGCCTGCAAATGCCTCCACGGATCGAACTGCCGCAAGGAACGCTTGACCTGCTGATTCTCCGCTCGCTCGTCAACGAGCCGCAACACGGCTGGGCCATTTCCGAACGGCTGCAACAAATCTCAAAAGACGTCCTGCGCATACAGCAAGGCTCTCTCTACCCGGCGCTGCACCGGCTCGAGCGTCGCGGTTGGATCGCGGCCAAGTGGGGCACCTCCGAAAACAATCGCCGCGCAAAGTTCTACTCGCTCACTCGCAAAGGCCAAAAGCAGCTCGAAGCCGAACGCGATGCCTGGGAAGCGCTCACCGCTGCCGTGGCTCAAGTGCTGCGCACGGCGTAGGAGGATCCGATGCTGACCGATTTGCTTTACCGGTTGCGTTCTCTACTTCGGCGCGAAGCGGTCGAAGCCGAACTCGACGACGAACTTCGCTTCCACCACGAGCATCAGATCGAAAAACTCATCGCCACCGGGCTAACGCGCGACGAAGCAACGAGGCAAGCGAGCCTCATCGTCGGCGGCACAGAGCAACTCAAAGAGGAATGCCGCGACGCCCGCGGCGTGCAATTCTTCGAGAACTTTCTTCGCGATCTTCGCTACTCGCTCCGGATGCTGCGAAAATCACCGGGGTTTGCGATCGTCGCCATCGTGACGCTTGCGCTCGGCATTGGCGCCAATACTGCAATCTTCAGCGTTATCGACAGCATTTTGCTGAGTCCCCTTCCCTATCCCGATCCCGAAAGCCTCGTCACCGCAAAGCAGAACGACTCGCTGCAAAACATCGACGATATCCTCCAGCAAACGAAAACTCTCGCGCGCGGCGGCGGCGTCACGATCGAGCGTATGGACTACACCGGCGGGCCCGAACCCATACAAATACGCGCCGCTTATGTGACCGCCGGCTTGCTCGAAACGCTTGGCGTCTCCCCGATGTTGGGACGCCTCATCTCGCCCGAAGAAGACGTGAAGGGTGGCCCGCACAACATGGTCATCACGCACCGCTTCTGGCAGGAATTTCTCGGGGGTGATCCACACGTTCTCGGCCGCTCGCTCACGCTCAATGGCAATCGATACAGCATCATCGGCGTGATGCCTGCAAGCTTCGCCCTGCCCGAAGACGAGACGGATATTTTTGTCTCGCTCTGGATCGCCTATCCCGAGGCCGCGCCATTCCGCGGCGTTCATTTCATGCGGACCTACTGGCGGCTCAATTCAGGTGTCACGCTGGAGCAAGCGCAAGCCGACCTCTCGGGCATCGCCGACCGCCTCGCAAAACAGTTTCCCGACACGGAAGGCAAGCGCAAAAAAACGCTCGTGCCACTCCATCAGTTTCTCGTCGGCGACATCCGGCCGGCGCTTCTCATACTTTTCGGAGCCGTCGCCCTCGTGTTCCTGATCGCATGTGCCAACTTCGCCGGCCTGCTGACAGCCCGCGCCATCGCGCGGCGCCAGGAGTTTGTCTTGCGCGCGTCGCTCGGGGCGGGACGCTCACGATTGCTCGTCCAGGCCATCACGGAGAGCGTTGTATTGGCTTTGCTCGGCGGCGCCGTCGGTCTCGCGTTGGCGAAATGGGGAACGGAGCTGCTCGTGTCTCTCGAGCCCACGGTGCTCGATCGCTTTCGCGGCATCCAGATGGACCCGCGACTCTTCGCGTTCACTTTCAGCATCTCGCTGTTGACCGGAATCGTCTTCGGCCTGATTCCCGCTATAGGCGCGACGAGCGGCAGCGCCTCCGACGCGCTGAAAGAATCGGGCCGCGGCAACACTGTGGGCAAATTCTCGCATGCGTTCCGCAATGGCCTCGTTGCCGCGGAATTTGCGCTCGCGCTGATTCTTCTCGTTGCCGCGGGACTCATGATCAAAGGATTCAGTCGGCTGCAATCCGTCAGCCCCGGCTTCAATCCATCCGATCTGATGACGATGCATCTGCAACTTCCGATTACGCGTTACGATAAAATTCCCCAGCAGACAGCCTTCCGTCGCGAATTGCTGACGCGTTTGAACGGCTTTCCCGGCATGCAAGCGGCCATGGTGACCGATCTTCCCTTCAGCGGAAATTTTCTCGATCACCGCTTCGTGATTGACGGTCACCCGCTCGTTCCGCTCGGCAACGAGTCCGTTGTTCAAACTCTTTCCGTCATGGGCGACTATTTCGGCGTAATGCAAATTCCGATCCTCGCCGGCCGCGCTCTCACCGAAATGGATCGCGAAAATCAGCCGCTCGTCGCCGTCGTCAGCGAAGAGTTTGTCCGGCGATTTTTACCGAATGAAAATCCCCTACGCATGCGCATCGATTTCGCGCGCGCCAACGAGCCTCACCCCTGGATGACCATCGTCGGCGTCGCGCGCGACGTTAAGCACGGCACATTGAACGAGCCGCCAGAAGCAACGATGTACGCACCTTTCCCTCAATCCGACGAGTCATGGCGCCGCTGGATGAGCCTTGTCGTGCGTCATCGAAGCCTCGACCAGTCATCCGGACTCATCGCCGAAGTGAAACGACAAGTTTGGGCGGTCGACAATCAAATCCCCGTCAGCGAAATCCGCTCGATGGATGACTGGATGAGCGTCTCGCTCGCGCGGCAGCGCTTCAACATGTTGATGCTGGGATTATTTGCCGGCCTCGCGATGTTGCTCGCCGCCGTCGGAATCTACGGCACGATGGCCTATCGCGTCAGTCAGCGCACCAACGAAATCGGCATCCACATCGCTCTCGGCGCCCAACGCACTGATGTCTTAAAACTTGTCCTCGGCGATGGAGCCAAGCTCGCACTCGCGGGAATTGCCGTCGGCATCGTTGGAGCCGCCGCCGTCACACGTGTGATGGCGAGCCTGCTGTTCGAAGTGACGCCCACCGATCCCGCTACTTTTATTCTCACTACATTGCTGCTTGCGGCCGTGGCGCTCGCCGCCTGCTACATCCCCGCTCGCCGCGCGATGCGCGTCGATCCGATGGTCGCGCTCCGCTACGAATAGCGCTCGCAAGTAGACCGACGCGCCCGCGATCTTCAACTCAGGACTTCGAAGCTTTCTCCAACTCCGCGATATCCAGCTTCTTCATCTTCATCATCGCTTCCATGCCCTTTGGAGCCTTAATCAGCTCCGCAATCCGCGACGGCACAACCTGCCACGACAATCCAAACTTGTCCTTCAGCCACCCGCACTGGCTTTCCGCTCCGCCGCCCGCGATGAGCTTTGACCAGTAATAGTCGATCTCGTCCTGGTCCTCGCAGCGAATCATGAACGATACCGCCTCATTGAACTTAAAGTGCGGTCCCCCGTTGAGCGCGACAAACGCCTGACCGTCGAGTTCAAACGAGATCGTGATCACCTTCCCTTTCGGCACGCTCGAATCCACCGCAGAATCCAACTTGTCGAGCCGTCGCGAATTCTTGAACACCGAAAGATAAAAATTAACCGCGTCCTCGGCATTTCCGTCGAACCAGAGGAAGGGCGTAATTCTTGCATTGGATGGAATCATCGACATGGCTACTCTCCTGAATCGTTTTTGGTGGGCGCGCTTTGGGCTGAGCGAGGCGCCAGAGTCGGCTGGAATAACGCGAAATCAACTCACAATTTCAGTAGGCAACATTTACTTTCGGATTGCAAGCGAGTTTTCTATCGAGGCTCGCGGCCCCTACGGCACTTTGCCAAATCCGTCCCGCAGGGGTCGCTTCGAACTACGAACTTCGAGAACACAACCGATGCAGCTCGGCACAAATAAGCGCAGACCTGGAACAAGCGCTCCTTTTGCAACCCAGTTGCAATTTAAACTACGACAAGGGCCGTCCTATATCAAGCCCTCTTCACCAGGTAACGTTTTTCACCGCTCCAAACGTCTTATTTTCACCCTCGACGACATTCCTCTCGGGTTCGAGACATTACGGAAGGGACTAGGCCTGGAATGAACTCCAAAATCTCGGTGAAAGCTGCAGGCAACGCAAAATATCACGTCACGATCAACCAGGGCTCGACCAAATCCACCCACGGAGTCGGCGTCAGCCCGCTCGAGCCCGCAAAATACGCCGGCAAAGCCACCGCCGAACGCCTCGTCGAAGCCTCTTTCGAATTCCTCCTCGAGCGCGAACCCAAAGAATCGATCCTCCGCACCTTCAGCCTCAGTGACATCGAGCGCTACTTTCCCGAATATCCCAAGCAGCTCCGCCAACTGCTCTCCTAGTCGGCCAAGCGCAGCACACTCGCGAGCCGTGGTCGACCGTCGCTCAAAAACAACTTGCGCGAAATTCGCCGCCGCAATACACTGCATTCGTGAAGCACAACGCCTACTCCTATTGGTTTAGCTTTTGGAACCCACTAAAAACTGGGCGAGGGGCGAATTTGTAGCTAAGCAACAAAGCGGAAAGATTCGACCCACTCGCAAGCTGAGTGGGTTTTTCGTTTTTAGGCCCATCACGCGAACGAATTTTGCGGAGCGACCATGACCGACTTTACGACTCAATTCCAGACCTACCGGAGAAACTGGCGATGATCATTTCGATGAAGATGCATGCAACCCGGCAAGAAATCGACGAAGTCCGCGCGCAGGTCGCGTATTTCGGCTACAAAGTGCACTCGATCGAAGGAGAGGAGCGCGTCGTGATCGGAGTCGTAGGAGTGGGCGATGTAACTGCTTGCATGGAATCCGTCGAGTCCATGCCCCAGGTCGAAAAAGTAGTGCGCATTTCCGCGCCGTACAAATTCGTCAGCCGACAATTCAAGCCCGGACGCACGCGCATCGCGCTCAACAACGGCGTCGAAATCGGCGGCGACGAATTCATCGTCATGGCCGGTCCGTGCTCGGTCGAATCCGAAAAACAAATCATGGAAGCCGCCGAAGGTGTCGCCAAAGCCGGCGCGAGAATGCTGCGCGGTGGCGCATTCAAACCGCGCACTTCCCCCTACGATTTCCAGGGCATGGAAGAAGACGGCCTGAAACTCCTGCAAAAAGCAAAAGCCGCCACCGGCCTCGGCATCGTCACCGAGGTCATGAGCGATCGCGACGTCGATCTCATCGCGCAATACGCCGACGTCATGCAAGTCGGCGCGCGCAACATGCAAAACTTCATGCTCCTCAAAGCGCTCGGCAAATGCGGCAAGCCAGTGCTCCTCAAGCGCGGCCTCAGCGGCACCATCAAAGAACTCCTGATGTCCGCCGAATACATCGTCGCCCACGGCAATCCCAACGTCATCCTCTGCGAACGCGGCATCCGCACCTTCGAAACCGAAACGCGCAACACCTGCGACATCGCCGCCATCCCCGCGCTCAACGAACTCACGCATCTTCCCGTGATGCTCGACCCGAGCCACGCCACCGGCAAGCGCAGCCTCGTCCCCGCCGTCTCTCGCGCCGGCGTTGCCATCGGCGCCGACGGCATCATCGTCGAAGTCCACCCGCACCCCGAAAAAGCCATCAGCGACGGCGCCCAATCCCTCGACCTCCCCGGCTTCAACAAAATGATGCGCGACCTAGCCCCCTACATCGCTTTGTGGGAGTCCTCCCGCAAAACCGAAGCCGTCGCCGCCACCGCCTAACCCAATCGCACCGCCGTTGTAGGGGCGGGGCTTGCTCCGCCCGGCCGCAGCGACGGCCTCTATGTATCCGACCACGCAATCGTGTACGGGCGCCGCACCGCTGCGCCTCATGTCCGCCAGATCTAAACCATTTTCGTTGAATCTTCTTTTTTGGTTGGAATTGAAACGAAGGAATTCTTTGGTGGAGCCGATGGGATTCGAACCCACGACCTCCTCGATGCCATCGAGGCGCGCTCCCAACTGCGCCACGGCCCCACCGGTGAACGACCATCAATGCTAGCATTCGCGTGCAAGGTTCGTCTATAACTGGGGAGCCTGCGGACACTTACAGGGAACGAATTCAACAAGATTCCCGCGACGCCGACAGCCTAAAGAGGGGTCAACCAACCCATGCCCGTCAGCCGTAGCTCGCAACGAAAATTCTTCGCACTAGCAGCCTTCACCGCAATCGCCACCCTCACCCTAACTTCCCCCGCCTCCGCCCAATCCACCTCCGCCGCCTACAACGGCGTAAAATTCCTCACCGAAGTCCCCCTCCTCGATTGCAAAGGCACCCCCTGCATCGACGTCCGCATCGGCGACGGCGCCCCGCTCAAGTTCGGCATCGATACCGGCAACGTGGCGTCCGTCGTCGACGCCAAAGTCGCAAAAGCCGCTGATCTCAAGCCACTCCACCCGCCAAAACCCGGCGGCGCACCAACCGAATTGATTCCGACGCAAATCCCTACCCTGCACATCGGCTCCATGGCGCTCACGCAACTCACCGCGATGAGCATGGACCTCACCGACATGATCAACCAGAACCAGATGCCCGAAGTCGCCGGCACCCTCGCCTATACCGCGTTCAAAGACCGCATCATCCAACTCGATTTCGTTGCCAACAAATTCCGCATATCTGACGTTCTCACCGCGCCGGTAAAATGCGCCGGCAAATGCGACACGATCTCGCTCATCCCCTTCGGCAACGAAGGCCCGCCGATCGTCGTCGCCGACGGCTTCGAAATCAACACCGTTAAAGTCACCGCTCAGGTCGACACCATGTTCACCGGCTCGATGCTCGTCTACACCGCCTCCATCGATAAGCTCAGCCTCACCGGCGCCGCATCGACCACCGACACGCGCCTCTTTCCGCTCACCGACGGCGGCGTGAACATGAGAATCGCCGACACCAGTGAAGAAAGCTTCCAGGGCCTCACGCTCGCAAAGGAAGGCGCGAAGGTCTACTTCCCCACCGAAACCGTCCACGAACCCGACGGCCTCTTCGACGCCACCGTCGGCCTCGAACTCTTCCGCGACACCATCCTCACCCTCGACTTCCACGACATGACCCTCTCCCTCACCAAGCCCGCCAAGCAGTAGCCGCATCTAGCCGCACGCATCAACCTATATGGAGTGCGGCACCCCCGCGCCGCTTTTTCGGTCGCCACCGCATCACCAAAACTTCCCTCGTTCACCCGTGCACCTAATAGCGCTTCAGTCTTCCGGCAAACCCATTCTAGGAAAGACCTAACTGCCGTAGACTAGCGCCCATGCACCTCGGAGCATTTCTCAAACTGACGCAGAAGACTCTGCTCGCACTTTTCGCCTTACTGATCAACGCCGTCTTGGCTATCCCCCAAAACTTCGTCGACATAAAACCCTCCCCGCAACAAGTCGCGTGGCAGAACCTCGAATTCGGCGTGATCATTCACTTCGGACCGAACACCTTCATGGATCGCGAATGGGGCGATGGCACCGCCGATCCCAAGGTTTTCAACCCCACCGCCTTTGATCCCGAGCAATGGTTGCGCGCGATCAAAGCCGCCGGCGCCAAATACGTCGTGATGGTTGCAAAACATCACGACGGCTTTTGCCTCTGGCCCTCAGAGCAAACGAACTACAGCGTAAAGAGCAGCCCCTGGAAAAATGGTAAAGGCGATGTCGTCGCTGAGGTCGCCGCAGCCGCCCGAAAGTACGGTTTGAAGTTCGGCGTTTATCTCTCGCCGTGGGATCGCCACGAGCCTCGCTACAGCAACTCCGCTGAATACGACAAATATTACGCAGCAGAATTGGATGAACTCGCGCAAAACTACGGTGAGCTCACCGAGTTTTGGCTGGACGGCGCCGGCAGCGCCGGACATGTCTACAATTTTCCCCACATCATCGAAGAGCTGCGCACCTATCAGCCCAACACCCTCGTATTCGCGGACACCGGCCTGTTCGAATACGGCGACATCCGCTGGGTTGGCAACGAGGCTGGTGTAGTTGCTCGCGACAACTGGAATGTCATCGACCGTCACGGCTACCTTCGTTGGCGACCCGCGGAAGCCGACACGCCACTGCGCAAGCTCCACTGGTTTTGGCATCCCAACGATGAAAATTCGCTCAAGTCGCTCTCTGACTTGGTCGCCCTCTATGACCAAACCATCGGCCGCGGTGGCCAACTCATGCTAGGGCTGGCGCCAGACAGTCGCGGCCTGTTGCCCGAAAATGATGCGAGAGCGCCTCGAAGAGTTCGGCGCCGCCCTCGCCAACCGCTACGGCGCAACCACAAATTTGTCTCGAGAACATACACAACAAGATGCCGAAATCGAACGCGCGCTGGACAACGATCTCGACACGTTCTGGTCCGCGCCCCAGGGCTCGCATCACTCAACGCTGGAAGTAAATTTCACCAAGCCCGTGACTTTCGATCACGCTCTGATCATGGAGCGCCTGAACAATGGCCAGAACGTTCAGTCCTTTCGAATTGAAATTTGGGACGGCGCCGGTTGGAAGTCCGTCGCCGCCGACCACTCGATCGGCCACAAGCGCATCGAGAGCTTCGCCGCGCAGACCGCCTCCCGCGTGCGTTTGAACATCCTGAGTTCCACCGAAACCGCCGAAATAACCGAGTTTCAGCTATTTTTCCTCGGAGACCGCTAGACCTCGCGAAACCTTAGGACACGCAATAGTAAAAATGCGACACATCCGGGGCGAAAAATGGAAGCCCCGCCTCCGATGAGGAACCCGTGAGTCGCGTAGTGTTTATTTATCGCCCGTGGTGAAGCAGCTAGGCGTGACTGACAGGTAGGATTGGCGGCATTTCGGAGCCAAGTCACGATAAATGCGGTGATCTCAACAGGTCGATGCAACACTTGCTCAAAGTCCATTTGCAGCGGGCAGAGCAAGCTAGAGTCGTCCGCGAGTGTTGATTCGAGCGGAATGCCGCCCTGGCTGGTCTAATCGAGCACTCGCCGCACAAATTGGTGTTGCGTCGACCGTCTGAGCCGGGAGCCGTTACCGGAAACTCGGGGTCCCAGTACCGCATTTGTCCTATCTCTCGATCAGCGAACTCGTACGATGTCCTGCACCCAATTGGTCTCCCACGTCTTGCCGCCATCTGGCGAGTACGCCTGCTCCCAGTGACCCGATGTCGGAGTAATCTTCGTCCATAAAAATCGTGTGCGGACCGGTTTCCCCTTGAAGGTTTCATCCGTGTAAAACGTTCCCACGCCGTCGCGGAAGCCTCCTCTCATCGGCGGTTCCACAGGTCCCAGTGGCGTCCGGCTGTCGAGCCACCAGATTGACCACTGATGGGTCTTCGAGTCAAAGGATCGCAGAGCGACACCACGGAAGGGAGCGCCCGGCTTTTCGAATACGGTATCGTCGACATTGCTGTAGCCCCCCATCAGCGGCTGGTTGACCAATGTCCCTTCAAATTCGATCCACTCGTGATTGTTGGCGAGCCGCTCCTTCAGCGTTCGATGATGAACTCGCCATTGTCCTACTAAAAAGTCGAAGTCATGGACGCCGGGATCAGACTGGCCAGTTGACAATCCCGGAATGGCCAGACTCAAGATCAGCAACGCTATAACGGTCGCCGTATAGCGATAAGTCTTCAAAAGTGACCTCCTTGAATCTACTTCACTCCCCGCATCGTGGTTTCCGCGTTCAAACAAGAAAAACTACTTCGCTTAGTCGACTGTTACAATAGCCACTCACGCGCGTTAGGACATAACCACTTCGCTTCGGCTTGAAGCTGTTGGATAGAGCGGCCAGAAAAACTCCCGGAATTGCCAACACCGACGTGCCCCACTTCAGGACGTTCGCAGCGCTTAACGCCGTGACCGGAAACTTGCCTCAATGTCAGGTAGTGCGTGCCGGCGACTGGCCCGCGACCCAAGTTGCCCGTCAAACTTGGCAATCCCTCGCCCCCTTGTTACAGTCAAAGGTCCAGTACACGCTGAAGCCGCTGCTAGCATCATTACCTCAGGAAAGAGGCAAGAGTCCGCATGGCGGAAGAGACAAGCACAGCGATTCGCACCGACACCGAACGCAAAGACCGCGTCCTGATCGTCGAAGACGAAGACAACGCGCGCAAAGGCTACGAACAGCTCCTGCAAAAATGGGGCTACGACGTTCTTGGTGTCGCCACAGCCGAAGACGCCCTCGCGAAATTCGGCGGCTTCCAGCCCGATTCCCTCATCGCCGACGTCGAACTCCCCGGCATGAACGGCCTCGACCTCCTGAAGCAACTTGGCAACGAACTTCGCAACGTTCCATCGATCATCATCACTGGTAAAGGTAGCGACGAACGTGCCGTGGCAGCGATCGAATCCGGCGCCTTCTGGTACATCGAAAAACCCATGAAAGCGCCCGTGCTCCGTGCGCTCCTCGATCGCTGCCTCGAAAAAGCACGCGATACGCGCCAACTCGCCGTCTTGCAGCGTCAGCTCCGTGAAACCGGTCGCCTCGGTGATCTTGTTGGCGGCTCCAAGCCGATGCAGGAAGTCATGCGCATCGTCGAAATGGCCGCGCCGAGTTCCGCATCGGTGCTGATCACCGGCGAGACTGGCACCGGTAAGGAAATCGTCGCTCGGAGCATTCACAAACTCTCGCCGCGTGCTGGCGGTCCTTTTGTCGCCATCAACTGCTCCGCGATTCCCGAAACGCTGATGGAAAGCGAAATCTTCGGCCACGAGCGCGGCGCCTTCACCGGCGCAGCTGAGCGTCGCATCGGCTGCTTCGAACTGGCCGACGGCGGCACTCTTCTTCTCGACGAAATCGGCGAGATGCCCGCGCCCACGCAGGCCAAATTGCTGCGCGTGCTTGAAGATCGCAAAGTCCGCCGCCTTGGCAGCAAAAGCGAAACGCCGGTCGATGTCCGCGTCCTCGCGGCCACCAACAAGGATCCCGAAGAAGCCGTCGGCTCCGGCCAGATGCGCCAGGACCTCTTCTTCCGCCTCAACGTCTTCCATATCCACTTGCCGCCGCTGCGCGACCACAAAGACGACATTCCGCTGCTCGTCGAACACATTCTTCGCGACGTAAACGCCAAGCACGGCAAGAACGTTCGCGGCATTGGCACCGAAGTGCTCGACATCTTCCGCAGCTACACGTGGCCCGGCAACATTCGCGAGTTGCGCAATGTCCTCGAGCGCTCCACGATCATGTGCGAGAAGGATTTGATCACGCGCAGCTGCTTGCCCGACGAATTCGGCAAGTCGCAAGCCAAAGGTCCGAGCGATCTCTCCACGATCAAATTCCCCGTCGGCACCACCGTTGACGCCATGGAACGCGAGCTCATCCTTCAAACTTTGAACGCGACCGGCAACAATAAGACACGCGCCGCCGATCTTTTGGGCATTAGCCTCAAAACGCTGCACAATAAGCTGAAAGAATACGGCGGAGCGAACTCCGACGCGGAGTAGGAACTTCCGATGCAGCTACGGCTGCGCACAAAACTCACTCTTGTGATGACCGGGCTGGTGCTGCTCGTCGTCGTCGTGTTGTCGGGCGTCTTCGTCGCTCAATTGCTCTCACAGGTTTTGGAGCAGACCGACAAGCGAACCCACGAAATCGCGCACCAGGTTTTCGAGCAGGCGCAGCGCGCGCTGACCGACGCTGCCAACGAAGGCCTTCGCCCCATTTCCAACAGCCCCGAAGACATCCACGAATATGTCTGGCAAGCCTTCAAGATTGACGAAGGCCTTCGCTCTCAAATGAGAGCCGACAAAGACACCATCTACATTTATGAAGTCGCGGTCACCGATCGCGATGGAATGGTCCTCATCTCGACCGACGAATCAACGCAGGGAAAATTCCTTCCGCGACGCGCTCCACTTTCGCAATTGACGCAGCGAGGCTTTCTGCATCAGGTAAAGGTTCTCGCCGGACTTCCGAAGATCTACGAACTCGACTTCCCTTTCAGCAAAGGCGGTCAGGCATTCGGTGAAGTGCGCGTCGCGGTTTCATCCGGTCTTCTGCTGAACGATATTTGGCCGACCATCAAGAAAATTGGAACCATCGTTTTGCTCGCCTTGATTATTTCCACGGGCCTCGCCGCAATCGTCAGCGGCGCCGCACTCGCTCCCTTGCGCGGAATTTCCGATCAATTGGACCGCATCTCCGCCGGCCAATTCGATATGCCCGCTCCTGAAGTGAAAGGTTTTGTCTCGGGCACCGACGAGTTAGGCGCCGTGAGTCGCAAGATTACGCAAGTCGGCCAGCAACTGCGCGGCGTCCACGAAATCTTCAGCACCATGCGCGAAAACATGAACTCCGTCATGGCCGGCATGGAAGATGGACTGATTCTCTTCACACGCGAAGCGCGCGCCGTCATGGTGAGTCCGGCGGCGGAAAAGTTTCTCGGCGCGCCTTCCAGTCATTTTCTCGGCAAGCGCATCAACGATATCTTTCCGCCGGGTCATCCGCTTCACGAAGTGATCCAGGTTCACGGCGACGAGCTGAGCGAGATCGCAGCCGAAACCGATCTGCAAACCATCGAAGGTCCGAGGCGTGTCGGCGTGAGCGTGCAAGGCATCCAGGAAAATGGCGATCGCATGGGCGCGCTCGTGACTCTGCGCGATCTCGATTCCATCGAGTCCATCAACACGCAACTGCAAGTCAGCGAGCGCCTTTCGGCTCTTGGTCGCATCACAGCAGGCGTCGCGCACGAAGTGAAGAATCCGCTGAACTCGATGCGACTCTGGCTCGAAAATCTGAAAGAATCATTGCCCGCTGAAATGGATACGAATGCGATGCAGGCTGTTCAAGTTCTCGACAAGGAAATCGATCGCCTCGACGCCGTGGTAAAACGATTCCTCGACTTTACGCGTCCGATGGAAGTGCGGCTCGAAGCGACGCAACTCGCTGATATCTTGCGCGACGTAATCGAAGTTGCGCAGCCGCAACTCCGCAAGGCAAAAGTGGAAGTCGCGCAACTCTTGCCCATCGATGTGCCCGAAGTTTATGTCGATCGCGCGCTGCTCAAACAGGCAATATTAAATCTTGTGCTGAATGCGGTGGAGGCGATGCCAGTGGGCGGTCACTTGCATCTTATGTTGAGCAGGCGAGGTGAGATGGCGGAGATCAGCGTGGGCGACACCGGAAAAGGAATCCCACCGGAAAACAAACAGAAAATCTTTCAGTTGTTTTTCACGACGCGGCCCGGCGGAAGCGGTATCGGTCTTGCCAGCACCTTCCGAATTGTTCAGCTCCACAACGGTTCGATAGACTTTACATCGGAGGTCGGCCGCGGCACAACATTCCGGATCGAGTTGCCGCTCGCGGCCTGATTCCCGCCCTCTCACAATGCAGATTGCACTTCAAACTTCCGAGAGATTGCGCGCCGCGATGACTCGCTTCAACGCGGCTTCGGCGACTCCATGTATTTCGCACCCCGCGACGTGCATGTCGCCGAAACGCGTTTGCACGATCGTGTGTGCGATAACAGCGATTATTTCTGGCTGCGCAGCAAACCAAAAGCCGCGCGCGCAAACATTTCCCTGGGCCGCCGTAAAAAATGTCCGTCCGCTCGCGCCGCAAACAATTTCTTCTTACGTGAGCAACGAAGATTTATTCGCGGACCTGGGGCTTGCAGTTCCGGCGCCGCCGTCGCCGGTCGCCGGGATGCCAAGCGCGCCGCAGCGGCCTCGCGTTGCTGTTGTGCCAGCGACAGGCGGCGGTGCGCCGAGCGTGCCGGAAGTGCCGATGATTGCTCCGCAGCTTTCAGCGGAGCAAACTGCCGCGGCGCAGCAGCAAACCTCTGCCAGCGTCAGCGTCGCCGAGAAGAACATCGCGGCGTCACAGGGGCGCTCGCTGAATCCGATGCAATCCGACCTCGCTTCCAAGGTGCGCAGCTTCCTCGCGGAGGCCCGCGAAGCTGCTCACGTCGGCGATTGGACTCGCGCCGGCAACGCCGCGAAAAAAGCCGAAGTCCTGTCCCAAGAATTGGCCGGTTCGTTTTAACTCTGCAACAGCAGTTTCGGCTCGATTCGCTCTTCGTTCTCCACTCGTTTTTTCCTCGAGACTCTCATTCTCACGAGTGCTTCAATCTCGTTCCGTGATTTCTCATTCAACTTAATACTCGACTCACGCAGTTGTTTCGCGGCGAGCTTCGATGAAGCGCATTGGGCTTAGACGCTCCCAATCGAGTCCGACACTGCGTTCGGTGATCCACTGGCGCACGAGGCGCGCGGTGATCGGAGTGAGCAAGACGCCGCTGCGGAAATGTCCGGTTGCAATCACCAATCCGTCGATATCGGTCGGCCCGATGATCGGCAGATGATCGGGTGAATCGGGACGCAAACCGGCCCACGTTTCTTCGATTTGCGCGTTCGCAAATTCGGGAATGATTTCGATCGCAGCCGACAGGATCTTTTCGATTCCGCCCGCGGTCACTTGCTTGTCGAAGCCGACATATTCGACCGTCGCGCCGGCGAGGATGCGTCCATCGTTACGCGGAACGATGTAAATCCTTTCGCCCCAGATCACGTGCTCGATTTTCAGTCCGTCAGCACGCAACGAAACCATTTGGCCTTTTGCAGGGCGCACTGGCGCGAACTCTTTCACGCCTTCGATTTCGGCGGAAAAACTTCCCCCGGCAATTACAGTCCACTTCGCGCTCACCGTTTCGTTTCCGAGTTTCAAGCCCGTACAGCGTCCACCTTCCTGCACAATTCCCGTGACGCCAGTTCCGGCAAAAATCTCGACGCCGCTTTTCTTTGCGGCAATCAGCAACGCGCGCGTGAACGCGCGATTGTCGATGGACGCTTCGTCGGGACGAAGTGCCGCAGCTTCAAGTTCCGGACTCAGCGACGGCTCAAGTTCGCGCGCATCTTCGGGACGCAGCGGCTCGGCCTTCAATCCCATGCCGTGATGCAAAGCAATCAGCGTACTAAGATCGCTGATCGCTTCTTTCGAGAAGAAAACATCAACCGTGCCTTTCGGCCGAAATCCGACTTTCTCTCTCGAAATTTCTTCGACGGTGGCGACGAGCGCGGGATACAGATCCATGCTGGCTTTGGCGAGCGGCACCATGGAAATCATCGCCGGCGATTCCGGTGCGGGTGAAAGAATTCCTGCGCTGGCCCAGGAGGCTTCGCGGCCGGGTTCGTTGCGGTCGAACATGGCGACTTTCAATCCCGCTTGCGCGAGTTCAAACGCGATCGATGCGCCGATGAGTCCAGCTCCGGCGATGGCTACGTCGAAAGATTTCATGTTGCGATTCTAGCGCATTCAGCGCTTTGGTCATTTTTTCGCGCCAGCGCTTACTTATTGGTTGCGGGCGGGCGGTGCAGTGATGGGCGAAGATTCGCCTACGTTGCTGTAACGAATCTGATTGCCGTCGAGTGTCAGGCTGTGTTCAAGAACGATGTCGAGCGTGGAGCCGCGGGGCAATTCGGCTTCAGGGCCGCGCGTCAGCAAGATTGCGCCGAGTCCCGCGAGGCCACCGATACCTGCGCCGATGCCGGCACCCTTCGCGCCGCCTGCGATGGCTCCGATGCCGGCCCCGGTAGCAGTCGTCGTCGCGACCGTGCCGACGTCCTTCCCTTTTCCGCCGCCGCCGGTGACTTTGCCTTCGGGATCCATGGTTTCGTTGCCGCCAGTGTCGGCACTGCGCGGAGCGGCGTTGAGGTTGACGGTGTAGCCGTTCGGAAAGATCAAAGTGTTGAGCTTCATGCGGAATTCGCCATGGCCTTTGATGCGGCCGGGACGCTTGGACTCGAGGATTTCACCGCGCAAGTAGCAGCCAACAGGGATGACGACGCGATTGTTCTGGGTGATCGGGAACGAAGTGCGGAAGTAGAGCGAGTCGCCGGGCTTGGCTCCGCGCGTCGAGATTCCGTTTTCCAGGACGACCGCGAAGCGAGTTCCAGCGGGCACGTCGAGCGGGTCGGGAGTCTGGGGCAGCTTGTAAACGGCCGGAGGTGCAGGCTGGACAACGGAAGGCGGGGGTGAGGGTTGAGGGCCATCGGGAACCTGCGCGGCTACTGGAAACGACACCGAAACGAGAGTCGTTGTGGCGAAGATCAGCTTGCGTGTATGCCAAGAGGAGAGGTTCATTCGGTAACTCCGTGATTTCTGTATGCGATGCGGGGACAGTGCTCGCCGGATGCTCCGCAAGAGTCGTGATTCCCGTTTTGGGAATTTACCCCACCCCCGGGGTGTTTTTTCGCAAGAATGTGAAAGGAAAGGGGTTGCGCGTTACATGAGCGCAAGAATGTCATTCTAAGGGAGTTACGCAACGCGACGGTTGGGGTGGATGTGTTCCCTTGATTCCAATATGGGAACGGTCGGGTAGGCGTCGCGTTACACACGTGTCAGGATAGCTGACTGGTTAACGTCCGTCAAATGAAAGTTTGCGTGGGCCGTCGCGTCACCCAAAAACCGAGAAAAAGCTTCAGCCGGAACACCCGATGTACGCGGCAACCGCGTACATCGGTAGAGAGCGGCCGGCGGACCAGTGTTCCGGTCGATTCATTTCCCTATTTGAACAACTTTGCGGCAGCGACGGTTTCGAACTAGAATCCGTTTCAAATCAGGGTACCTCAAAAAATTCAGGGTGTCGTTTAACCCTTATTTCGGAGTGATTGATGAACCGAGTTCGTCTTGCGTTGAGCACGCTTTTATTCCTTTCCGTCATATCGATCCTGCACCCGAGATTCGCCTGGGGCGACGACGAACAGAAACCAAAGGACAAGCCAGAAGAGAAGTGGGACACGACACTCGCCAGGGGAACGACTCGCGACATCGCATTCGACACGTCCGAAGGGACCTGGATGTCGGTGGATATTTCTCCGGACGGCAAATGGATCGTCTTCGACCTTCTGGCGCATATCTACCGCGTGCCCGTGACTGGGGGCAACGCGGAATGCCTCACGCAAAGGAGCGGCGTCGCGCTCAACGCCCATCCGCGTTTTTCGCCTGACGGAAAATACATCGCGTTCATCACCGATCGCGGTGGGCAGGACAATCTATGGGTCATGAACGCGGACGGATCGAATCCGCATGCCGTCGTCGAAGACAAAGACCTCCGCATGTACGAACCGGTGTGGACGCCCGACAGCCTGAACATTGTTGTGTCGCGCAGATCAGTTGCAACCGGTCTCGAAACTCCTCCGCCCGCGGGCATCTGGTTATACAACCGCGACGGCGGCAAGGGGATCGAGCTTGTCAGCAGCAAAGACGAAAAAGGGGTCGACTGGCCGACGGTGTCTGCCGACGGCCGCTACGTCTACTTCCAGTACTCGGCGGGCGAACCCTCGTCCTACGCGGGGCACGACGATTCATCGCAAGGCTTCGTCCAAATCAAACGCATCGAACTCCGCACCGGCAACAAGGAAGACGTCACCGCGGGCCTCGGTGAACAACAATACAGGCTCTCCAGTGGGGGTGCGTTCGCACCGGAGATTTCACCTGATGGCCGCTGGCTCAGTTTCGGCCGTCGCATTCCGAACGGCACGATTTCTTACAAGGGCCACAAATACGGTCCCCGCACTGCGCTTTGGCTGCGCGATCTGCAGACCGGATCGGAGCGAGTGTTGATGGACCCGATCGAAAGCGACGTGGAATCCTACGGAGCATGGCGCATTCTTCCCGGCTACGCGTGGGCACGCGACGGAAAATCCATCGTGATTTCGCAGGGCGGAAAGATTCACCGCGCCTGGGTGGCGGATGGAAAAGTGGAGACCATTCCCTTCACTGTCCATGTCCAGCGCTCCATTTCACAGATGGCGAAATCGGAACGTCGAATAACCGACGATGCGTTTACCATGCGATTCGCGCGCTGGCACACTGGCTCTCCCGACGGAAAAAAGCTCGCGTTTCAAGCCATCGGCCACATCTGGATCATGGATCTGCCCGGTGGACAGCCACATCGGCTGACCGCAGATTCGTTCACCGCAACGGAATATTCGCCCGCATGGTCTCCCGATGGACAATTTCTGGTCTTCACATCATGGGACGAAAAGCTTGGCGGAGCGCTATGGAAGGTCCCGACCGACGGGGGAACACCGCAGCAACTCACCAGCGAACCCGGCGAATACATTCATCCCGCATGGAGTCCCGACGGCACAACGATCGTTGTCGCACGCGGTTCGGGCGCGTTCTTTCGCGGCCAACCCTGGATCACGAACACCTGGTATGACCTCGTCAGCGTTCCCGCTTCAGGCGGCGAAGCGAAGTTGGTTGTCCGCACGCCGCGCCCCTCCGGCTGGCTGGAGCGCAATCAAATCGTCGCGCCCACGTTTAGCAGGGATGGCCGCATCTACTATCCCGAATACAGTCGAAATAAGGATCCCGAAGCGCGGCGCCCCATCGCCATCAATTTTGTCTCCGTCAAACTGGATGGGACGGATCGGCGCGTTCATCTCATATTTCCCTACGCTGACGAAGTCACCGTTGCGCCCGATCTGAAGACCGTCGCGTTTCAGGAAGGCGACAACGTCTACACGGTCGCGTTTCCTTCAGCGGGGACTGCGGGAAAACCGCCGCTCGTCGACAAGACAGGCGCAGTCCTTCCGCTGAAACAAGTGAGCAAGGAAGGCGGGAATTTTCCGCATTTCCGCGACGGTCAAACTCTTGAATTTGGCAGCGCGAATCGGTATTTCGTCTACCATCTCGATTCCAAATCGACCGACACAACTGAGATCAAGCTCAGCGTCGCGCGAGAAATTCCGTCCGGTTCGCTCGCGCTGACCGGAGCGAGAATCCTGACATTCGATCACCGCAGAGTGATCGCACGCGGCACTATCGTCATAAAAGGCTCGCGCATCGCGTGCGTTGGCGATTGCTCGACGGCTGGTGTGGATCGCGTCATCGACGTCAAAGGCAAAACCATTATTCCCGGCCTGATCGACATGCACGCTCATCACTACAGCATGTACACCGGCATTACGCCTCCGCACGACTACGAAATCGCGGGCAACCTGGCGTATGGAGTTACCTCTACGCTCGATCCGGCCGCATGGTCGCAAAACGTATTCCCGCCTGCGGAAATGGTCGATGCGGGCTACATGATCGGTCCGCGCACATTTTCGAGCGGCGATCCTCTTTATGCCGGCGATGGTTTTCGGAACAACGATTTGACGAGCCTCGAAGTCACCGAACAAAACATCAAGCGGCTTTCGAGCTATGGCGTTTTCACCCTGAAACAATATCTCCAGCCAAAACGCCAACAGCATCAATGGGTCGCTGAAATCGCGCGCAAATATGGAATGAACATCACGGCGGAAGGCGGCGGCCTTGAATACGATCTCGGGATGGCGATGGATGGCCAGACCGGCTCGGAGCATCCTCTTGGGTACGCGCCACTTTACAGCGATGCGACAAAGTTCTTTGGCATGGCGCACTTCACGTATTCACCGACGGCAATCGTTGCAGGTCCCGGTGTTTGGAATGAAGAATATTTCTTTCAGACCATCGACTACTACAAAGATCCCAAACTTCTTCGGTGGACTCCGTGGCGCGAAATACTTCCTCATGCACGCCGCAGGATGATGCGGCCGGAAACCGACTATAGTTTCCCGCTCATCGCGCAAGCGGTTGCGGACATTCGGGACGCTGGCGGATTCGGGGCGCTCGGAGGTCACGGCCAGCAGCAAGGAATCGATTCGCATTGGGAGTTGTGGATGTATTCGTCCGCGCTCGGACCGATGGGTGCGCTGGAAATGGCGACCAATGACGGTGCTCACTATCTCGGAATGGACCAGGACCTTGGCTCGATCACCGTCGGGAAACTCGCGGATCTCGATGTTCTCAATAAAAATCCGCTCGACGACATCCGTAACAGCACGGACATCGCGTTCGTGTTGAAAGGCGGAGTGCTTTACGATGGCATGACCCTCGATCAAATCTGGCCAAACAAGGTTCCGTTTGGCGACGATTACTGGATTTTCCCGCCGGCGCTTTTGAATGACGACCGGCCCACAGATTATTGGAATAGTCACTGAGGAGCTTGACGCGAGTGCCTCGCGGCTTTTGAGGTTCGGGCGCTGTTGGCGGACAGCACTTACTTGCAGTGGCACCGTTTGGTTTTAGACCTCAAGTCGGGTCCACCGTAGCCGTCGAACAACATCTGTAGTGTAACGGCCGAATTCTGCTGTCTTCGAGTGTTTCACGCAACTTTTTTGGCAGGTCACTCGTATCCCTTCACAGGCTTGGAGGGTACGTGAAGAATCTGATTCGCGACATTCGCTATGGCATTCGCATGTTGTTCAAACAACCGGGGTTTTCGCTCGCGGCGGTGGTGGTGCTGTCGCTGGGGATTGGCGGGAGCACGGCGATGTTCAGCGTCGTGGACGCGCTGCTGCTGAAGCCGTTGATGATTCAGAGGGCTGATCAGATTGTGGGGTGTTTCAGCCGCGACACGCAGAAGCCGGATTCTTATCGCGGGTTTTCCTATCCAAACTATGCGGACTTGCAGGCTGACAATGGCGTGTTCAGTAGCCTGGCGGCACATAACCTCGCGCTGGTGGGAGTGAAGGAAGGCGACGCGACGCGACGGGTGTTTTCCGACATCGTGACCTCAAATTATTTTGAGACGCTGGGTGTGCCGCTGTTTCGCGGGCGGACGTTCACTCCCGAAGAAGAACAGCCAGGCAGCGGAATCCCGAGCCTGATCGTTAGCTATTCCAATTGGAGAAAGACCGGAGGCGATCCGGAGTTGCTCGGCAAAACGCGGCAGATCAACGGGCGGATTTTTACGATTGTAGGAATCGCGGCGAAAGGGTTCACGGGAACCAACGCAATGCTCAGTCCTGAGCTGTACATGCCGATGGGCATGTATGAATCGATGATCAACGATTTCGACGGGCACGGGAAGCAGCTCGCGTCGCGGAGTAACCATGCACTGATTGTGCTAGGAAGGCTGCGCGAAGGAGTGACGCAGAAGGCGGCCGACGCATCGCTGGCGGTGGTCGCGGATCGCATGGCAAAGGCATATCCCGGAGAAAACAAAGATCAGACGTTCATGGTCCACACGCTGTCGCGAAACAGCATTTCGACGAACCCTCCGCGCGGGAATGAAGCGGCGTTTCCGGCGGCGCTCGTGATTTCGATGGCGGGCGTCGTGCTGCTGATTGCTTCGCTAAATGTGGCGAACATGATGTTGGTGCGAGGAGCGGCGCGGCGCAAGGAAATCGCTGTGCGGCAAGCGCTCGGTGCGAAGCGCGGAAGCATTTTGCAGCAATTGCTGATCGAAGGCCTGATCCTGGCGTTTATTGGCGGCGCGGCGGGGCTCGCGCTGGCAGCGGTTGGTAGTTCGATGTTGATGCAATCGATGGCGCGGTTGGCGCCAATCGATCTGGTGTATAACGCTGCGCCGGACTTGCGTGTGTTGCTGGCGACGACGGGATTCTGTGTGTTCAGCGCAATCATTTTCAGCCTGGGACCGGCGCGCAGCGCTTCCAAAACGAGCATCGTGAACACGTTGAAGAGCGGAGAGACACAGGAGAGGGTCGGCGTTGGCTGGGCCCGGTTTTCGCCGCGGAATTTGATGGTGGTGGGGCAAATCGCGCTTTCGTTGACGCTTCTCACCGCGGCGGGATTGTTTATCCGCAGCGCGAGGTCGACGCAGGACGTGGAGCCGGGCTTTCGCATCGAGAATTCGACACTGATTGAAATTGATCCGAGCCTGGTTGGATATGACGAAGCGCATGGACGGCAGATTTTCCGCGCCGTGCTTGACCGGCTCCGCGCGGTTCCTGGAGTGGAGTCAGCGAGTATGGCGGCGACTGTTCCCTTCGGAATGGTTTCGTTGGGAAAGAGCATTCAGCGTTCGAGCGACGCGGTGGAGAACGGGTCGACTTCGAAGGAAAAAAAGGGGTTGTCGTGCCGCTTCAATCTTGTGGGCGAAGATTACTTCACGACGATTGGCATTCCGCTGCTGCAGGGGCGCGCTTTTCACCGAAATGAAATCGACAATACGAATGCGGACGCGGTGGTTGTTTTGGACCAATTGGCGGCCGAGCGTTTGTGGCCTGGCGGCAAAGCGGTTGGGCAGCACATCCGGCTGCTGGCAGATGGTGAGGTCAAAGGGAGCAGGGACGCCGAAGTTGTGGGGATCGTTGGCAGCGTAGAAGAGGAAGTGTTGGGTGAGGGCTTGCAGCCTCACGTTTACGTGCCGTTCGGGCAGGAGTATCAAGCCGATATGACGATCCATCTAAAGACCACGGCGCAAGGCGCGAATTTTCTGGAGTCGCTGCGGCGCGAGGTCAGCGCGGCAGACAGCCGGCTGCCGGTGATCGAGTTGAGAACGATGCGCAATCATCTGGAGGCGAGTTTTGATTTGTGGGTCGTGCGGACGGCAGCGCGGATGTTCTCGATTTTTGGATCTGTAGCCTTGGTGCTCGCGATGGTTGGATTGTACGGGCTGCGGGCTTATACGGTTGCGCGACGCACGCGCGAGATCGGAATTCGACTGGCGCTCGGAGCGAAACCCGGAGATGCACAGCGGATGATTTTGCGCGAGGGGCTAGTGATTACCTCTGTAGGAGTCGTCGCTGGGCTTGGGCTGTCTCTTCTTGTGGGCAAGGTGCTTGCCAGCGCGCTCTATAAAGTCAGTGGAGTGGACCCGGTTGTGTTTCTTTGCGCGACGACGGTGATGGGGGGAGTTTCGTTGCTGGCGTGCTATTTGCCGGCGTTGCGAGCGTCGCGGGTGGACCCGATGGTCGCGCTGCGCTACGAATAGGCCGCAAGCTCTGTCAATTTCAGAGGCGCATCCGCAGCCAGAACTGATTTAAATCGGGGTCGTAGAGGAGACGCCAGCAGTCTGTCGAACCAACCTGTGCGTACATCTGGCGCAGAATTTCGCGCGCAGGCTGATTTACGGAATGTTGCTGAATGTGCGCTTGAAGCAAGCCATTTTCAGACGGCGATCCTGTACCGCCGAAAATGATGGTGTGACCCGTCTTGCGCGACAGTTCTTCGCAAAATTTGCGGAGCACCGGGTACGCGGCACTGTCTTCTGGCGAATCAAAGCTCATCACGGTATCGAGAAGTGGAGTTTGCGGTCCATCGCTCGAGGCTGTTGGAATGACGTCGAACGAATTTTTGCCCACCGCGCGCAGTTCGAACCGGCCCGGATTGCCACTGCGATTGTAGGCGTCGAGCAGCGGAGGAAGTACCTGCAGCGGGTCGTCGGGGAAATATCCGTCGATTGGGATTTTGACGCTGAAAGCGCCTCCGGCGATTCCGTATGCGCGAGGGCCATTCGGATGCTGCTCCAGCCATGACGGAGCGGTGTCATCCACGATTTCTGATTTTCCATACTGAGGATCTTCGTAATTAATGTGCCAGCCGTGTTGTTGATCGAGTGACGCGAAGATGTCGTCGAGTGGCCGCGGGGCATTCGACGTGATTTCCAAGAAAGATTCGGCTGCGTTGATTCTCGGCTCCGGCATGAAGGCTGCGTGTCGTTCGGTCCACGCCTTGATGTGCGCAGCATTTTGTTCGGGCATCTGGCGGAAGGGCAGAAGGCACAACATCAGGAGGAAAGTGGACCTGATGACCATGGCGCCCATTATGGCGTAATGTGATGGCCAACCGAAGAGGTGTTCAAGTTGCCGTAAGGGGCGTGAGCAGAATCTAGTAGCGCAACGCGATCATTCTTCACGGAGGAGGCGGGCGGGGTGGACGCGGAGTGTGCGCTGAGCGGGGATCCAGGTGGCAAGCAAACCGAGGAGGGCCATGGTGATCATCACGCCGAGGAGGACGACGGGGTCGTATGGCGTCGCCTGGTAGACGATGTACGCGAGAAGTTTGCTGGTGAGGGCGCCGAGAAGGAGGCCGACAGAAGAGCCTGTCAGAAGGATGATCAGAGGGCGGCCGAGCGCGACACGGATTAATTGGAAGGATTGCGCACCGAGTGCGACGCGGATACCGAACTCCTTGAAGCGCTTCGAGACGGAGTACATCGCCATGCCAAAAACTCCGGTGACGGCAAGCATCGCGGCGAACAGACCCATCACACCGATTATGGCAGTGGCGATGCGGGCGGGAAATTGAACGAATGCGAGCGCGTCGGACCAGGTGTGAATAACAAATGGCAAGGACGGATCGATCTGGGCGAGAGTTCTGCGGAGCGGCGGCACCATGTCGGAGGGCAGTAGCTGCGAGCGGACGACGAGTGTCGTGTCCGAGTCGGGATTCTGTTGGAGAGGAAAAAACATAGCAGCCCAAGGCGTCTCGGTGAGGGAGTCGTACTTTCCGTCCTCGACGACGCCGACGATCTCAGACGGTGCTCCCTGTCCCATGAGGAAAGAGCGGCCGAGTGCGGATTCGTTGCCGAACATGTTGTGAGCGAAAGTCTGGTTGACGATCGCGATGCGCGGGGCTTTGTCGTCATCGTGCCAGGTGAAGTCGCGGCCAGAGAGCAGAAGGGTGCCAGCTGCTTCCAAGTAGCTAGGCGAAATTGAGAAATACTTCGCGCCGAACGCGCTGTTGGAAAGGCGAAAGTCGGATGTTCCCGTACGAAAGACAGGCGTAGAGCTTCCGCCGGTGCCCAGCGGAGTTTCGTCAATGATGCCGACCGCGGTGACACCGGGAATGGCGCGCACTTCGTCCAACATTCGCTTTTGAAGGAGAGGCGCCGACTTATCGGAGTGGCCGCCCATGTGTAAGTCGGTCTGAGCCAAGAGCGCTTGCTGAGGCTGGAAGCCGAGGGGCGCGTGGAGCGAGCGTTGCATGCCCCGCAGCGCGACGAATGAAGCGGTAACGAGCAGAGTGCAAAGGGCGATCTGAGCGCCCAAGAGCAGATCACGGAGCGAGTAGCGACGAAAGACCATTGTGCCCGACGAGCCGCCCTTCATCGCCTCGGTGAAGTCGGTGGAGCAGATTTGGCGCAGCGGGACGAGTCCCCAGAGGAGGCCACTTCCGACGGATAGCAGCAGCGCGACGAGATAAACATTTATGTCCGGACTGACTGCGACGCGGATGGGAAATTCAGGGAATGGCTGCCAGCGGGTGAGGCCGCGCAGCAGCGCAAACGAAAATATGGTGCCGAGCGCGCCGCCAAATACGGAAACGAGGACTGCTTCGCAGAGGAGTTGACGCAAAACGTGCCAGCGGCTGGAACCGATGGCGAGTCGGATTGCGACTTCGCGGCTGCGATCGGCCGTGCGAGCGGCGAAGAGACTGGCCAAGTTGGCGCACGCAGCGAGAAGCACGAGAAATGCAAGCAGCATGATGCCGGTCATGAAGGCGCGCGCAGGGCCTCCGAAGATGTCACCCATCAAGCCTGGTTTTACCAGACGGGCGCTCAAGCCATCGTCTGAAGTGGGGTCCTGACGCGCCATTTCTTGCGCGATGGCATTGAGATTCTCGGTCGCCTGCTGAGGGCTGACGCCCGGCGCAAGTTGCCCGAGTATCCAAAGGTTGTGCATGAAGCGGCTGGATAGGAAGTTTTCGCCCTCATCGTCGGGTGTATTCACGATGGGCATCCAGAAATCGGGCCACATGAAGACGTCGGTGCCATGAAATGATGCGGGAGCCACACCGATTACGGTGAACGGGTGCTTGTTGAGGTACACCTTGGCTCCGACGATCGCGGGGTCGGAGGCAAAGCGGCTGCGCCAAAAGTCATTGCTCAGAACGATGTAGGGGGCAGATTGGAGGCCGTGTTCGTCGGTCGCATGGAAGAGTCGCCCTAGGGCTGGCAGTATGCCGAGCATGTCGAAGTAATTTCCGGAGACGCGGTAATACCAGCACTGATACGCGGCGGTGCCTACGGTTAGCCCAGCGCTTTGGATTCTATATACCGCCATGTCGCGAAACGTTTTGTTTCTGGCCTTGAAGTCGATGTAGTCCGGATAGGATTGATTGTCGAAACCCGTCTCTTTGTGGACAACGTTGTAGAGTCCGGCGGATTGTGGCACGTCGAGCGGTCGCAGAACGAGGGCGTTGAGCACACTGAAGACAACGACGTTCGCACCGATGGCGAGAATCAGCGTGAAGAGCGCGGTGATCGTGAACGCCGGGGTTCGGCGCAACTGGCGCGTTGCGTAAATCAGATCGCGTACAAGGGAGTCCCAGACCATCCCGGCGTCTTCTTCGGTTACTCGTTCGCGCGTTACCGTGCGATTTCCGAAACGCACCAAGGCGTCGCGTCGAGCTGCTTCGGGCGACATGCCGCTCGCGATGTTGTCGGCAATGCGCATGTCGACGTGCGACTGGATCTCAGCGTCGATCTCCCGTTCCAGCTTCGAGCGGGAGATTTTGTTTTTGGTTCTGCGAAAGAGCGACATGACACACCTCACGCGTACCGCAACATTGCGCGAATGCCTTTGACAAGTTGCTCGAAATTCTTCTCGGCCTTTTGCAATTCTTTCTGGCCTGCGGCGGTCATTCGGTAATACTTGGCTTTCCGATTTGTCTCCGTGAGTTTCCACTCAGAGCGGATCCAGCCGTTCATTTCCATGCGATGCAGAGCTGGATACAACGAACCTTCTTCCACGGAGAGGAGTTCGTCGGATGCTTTCTGGATATGCAGGACGATGCGGTAGCCGTGGGCCTCACGGACGTGGGAGAGAGTCTTCAAAACAAGAAGGTCGAGACTGCCTTGTAGGTCGTTGCGAGCCAAGTGGCGATTCCCCCAGACGGCTAGGGGTAAAGTAGGCCTAGAAGTATAGGTATGTCAATTCTTTTTTATAAAGGCGCTTGAGAGTGGAATCGGCAAGCAGCGGATTGGGCTGTGATTATTCGACGCAATTTGAGGTTGGTGTAAGTACTTTGTGTGGCACGACAGTGGCAAGTCAACTGCATTGAAGGTGGCATTCAGGAAGTGAGACTTGCGGAGTGAAGATGCAAAACGTGGATCAATTTTGTTGCAGGCGAAGTGGTTCCGAACGTGGAGGTCGCGGCACCCAGTTCGTGGGGTCGATTGTGTTGGTCGTGATTGTGTTGGGCGGGACACAGTTGTTGTTCGCGCAACACGGCCAGGACAGTCGAGACGGGGGCGCGCGGGCGCAAGAGTCGAAAGGAGTGCCACAGGGGCACGAACCGGTAACGTCTGACGAAGAGCGCAAGCATTGGAGCGCGGAGCCGGGTTGTTTTGAGCAGGCGAAGGACATACCGGATCAGACGGTGTCGCGCACATGGACTTTGGTGTCGCCGGACGGACTGTACAAAGCGTATGCGGTGAACGAGGCCGTTGCTGAGCGATCGGACGGCGAGATCTCAGCCTGCAAGAGCACGTCGAAATTGTTTGTTGCCGGACCTGGGTCTGACGAAGCCAAAGCGGTTTTAGTCCTCGAACCAACTCAGGATGCGTCAGGTAACGGTATCGAGCTTGTCGACTGGTCGCGCGATGGGCATCGTCTGCTGGTGATTGAAGTTACCGCCCAGTGGGCGTCAGATGCCGCAGGTGCGGTGGCGCGCATTTACGATGCGGATTCGAGGAAGTTGTCCGACGACGGTTTGATTGACGATGCGTTTGGGCGGGTCTTGGGGAGAAAGTGCGTGGCGACTTTCGATCCGATCGGATTTTCTGAGGACGGGAAGGTTGTTGTGAGAGCGTATCCGGATCTCGATGAGGAACAGATACTGCAGGTAGATTCGTGTGTGAAGACTGTGGAGGTTTGGGATTTGGATCTCGCGAGTCACAAGCTGCGCCGTTTACCGGATCAGTTTAGGGTGCGGCGTTACGGCAAAAAAGGCTAGGAGGGCCAGGCGATTGCTAGTCGCCGGTTTTCGTAGCGGACTTGGTCAGCGCTGCCAGCAGATCTGTTCGAGCTTTTGCGACGTCGAGGCGGGCTTGGTTCGATTTTTGCGGATTCGGGATTAGCTGCCGTTCGATTTCCGGCAAGGCGGCGCGTTCTGAATTCAACTCTTCCAATGAGGATTTTGCTTTTTCGGGCGGTTCCTTTAGAGCGGACTGGACTGCGCGCATGTAGGTTTCGAAATTGTGAATGTCCTGCGCTGACGGAGGCAGCCCTTTTCCAGACGCGGAGCTTCCCATGGCTTGTTGATAGAGAGCGCGAGGATCGGAGGAGGTTTGTAGTTCGTGCAGAAAGTGGTCGAGCGTGGCGGATTCGAGTGCCCATGCGGCGCTCCAGTCGAAAGCGTCTTCAGGCAGCGCGCGAATTGTGGCGTTCACCTGCTGGTGCTCTGCAACGGTGAATTGTCCACTTGCGGCTGTCAGGGTCAGCGATCGCAGATTTGCGAGCAACGCGTTTTTCGCCATCAAAGCGAAGATAAGCGAGCCTCCGCGAGCGAGATCTTGCGAGAAGCGCACGCCTGCGAGCCACGTGTTGGTCGCAGACTGAGTATTACCGGCGGCGAGTTGGCGCATGCCTTCGAGCGTGTTCAAGCGGGAGAGGGCGCGTGCTCGCGGAGCGTATGCGATCGAAGCCATGGTTCCCTGCTCGTACTCGAGCCCCCAGTCACAGTCGGGCAGCTTGGTCGCGCGTTGCATAATGTCGATGGCGAACTTGTTCGCGTCGAGTATCGGAGCGATCTTCTTTTCATCCCATAGCGCTTCCTCCGAGAGCGTTTTTTCGAGGAGTTCCTGAGTGGGCTTGTCGGCCGGGAGGTCTTGCATCTCGGAGAAGGCGATCCAATAACGGAGAGCGGCGTTTTTTGTGTCGGCTGGGTATTGGAGCTGCGCGTTTGCACGGCTCGCGATTGCCAACGTGAACATCGCAATGATGAGTAGTTTCAGCTTCATTGGGTTCTCCTTCTTCCCTATTCCTTGGCCAAGACTCGTAGAGCGCTTTGTTCACTCTTCATTGGTGGAAATTGCGATTGGACTTTTTCGCTCATGAACTCGTCGAAAGATTGGTGATCATCGAGAGCGAGCCGCGTTAGAACGGGGGCGGATATTTTGGTGGGTTTTGCGTTGTCGCTCGAATTGCTGAAAGTGTGCGAGGCCGGCTGGTCATTCCCGTTCTGTTGATTGTGAGAAGACACAATCAACACGAGCACGAGCGCGATGGCAGTCATGCAGGCCACGGCAGTTACTGCCAAAGCGGAACGACGGCGAGCGCCGACGGAATGCGTTTTGCCACCAAGTGGAAGCGGTTCGGGGTCGACCGGGCGAAAACTCTTTAGATAGCTTTCAAATTGTTTCTCGTCTGTGTCAGGCATTGGAATTCTCCTTCACTGGCATCGCCTCACGGAGTTTCGTAAGCGCGTACCGGTAGCGCGAGGCCGTGGTGTTTGGGCTGATGTTTAATATTTCCGCCACTTGCGCGAATGTCAGCTCTCCCCAAATGTGAAGAAATACGACTTGGCGCTGGTCTTCGGGCAAGGATTGGAGCGCGCGACGGAGTTTGAGTTCGGCGGCGTGGTCTCGGTCGGGAGGTTCGAACCACAATCGTTCGGGATCGATCGGAACGTTTCGCTGGCGAGATTTTATTTCGTTTAGAAGGACATTGCGGACGCTCGCGAAGAGATATGCCTTTTGGTCAATGGCAATTTTCAGGCTGCCGGTTTCCATGAGTTTGAGGAAGACGTGATGCACGGCGTCCTGGGCGCGACTGGATTCGCCGCAAATGCTGATGGCGAAAAGAAGCAAGGGTCCACCGTACTGACGATACAAGCTCTCGATTTGAGGCAAGCTCTGGTCGGTTGGGGACACTTGGGTTCTCAGGAATACGACAACCGAGACGAGGGGATTTGTCTATATTTTCCTGGTCGAGTGGACGGTTTACAGCGATCGGTAAGAACGGAGTTGCGAGTGAGACGGAGGCACACGCACTACACTTTCGGCCGGGAACGGATTGGTTGTCGCGAGCAGCGGAGGTTGGACTTGATGCGCGATGGTGCTTGTCGTGTCGGTATTTAGCGGCGCTATGGCTGAGATCCTGAGGGCGTCCTTTCGGATGCCCTCAGGGTGACAGGTTGTGGTTAGGCGCAATTACGAATTACGAAAAGGATTCGCCTACCAGTTCTTCGCTTTTTTTCCAGAGGGCTGCGGCATTGGCTGGGTCGAGGGCGTAGGCTCGGACGCCTTCGCTGACGGAAGCGATGTTGGCGTTGTCGCGCATTGGCTGGGCTACGTGGCAATTTTCGCAGTACTTGCCGCCGACTTCATCGGCACTCGCTGTTACGCCTGCCCATACTGAGGTTGCGGCGCCTTGCTCCAGGCTTTTCCACTGGAAGGGACCTTTGCCTTCGGCCTTGAGATTTTCGTTGATCTGTTCGATTAGCTTTTCGATGCGGGCCGGGTCAACGTGACGCGCGAGTTCGGTGTGGATAACGCCGGGATGCACGGCAGCGGCGCGGATGCCGAGCGCGCGATGGCGCTTGTCGAACTCGACGGCGAAGAGAATGTTGGCAGTTTTCGAACGGCCATAGGCGATGAAGGGATCGTAGGGTGTGCGTTCGAAGCCGGGATCGTCGAGGTCAATATTAGAGTAGCGATGACCGGCGGAAGAGAGATTGATGAGGCGGCCGCCTTCGCGGATGAGAGGGGCGATGCGATTGACGAAGACGAAGTGGCCGAGGTGATTGGTGCCGAATTGCGTTTCGAAACCGTCGGCGGTTTTACCGAGAGGAGTGGCCATGACGCCAGCGTTGGCGACAATGATGTCGAGTGGCTCGCCTTTTGCGATGAGTTTGTCGGCAGCGGCGCGGACGCTCTTGAGACTGCCGAGGTCGAGTTCGATGAGTTCGAGGCTGCCGCCGTTGGCCGCGGCGTCTTTGCGGACTTGCGCGGTTGCGGTTTCGGCTTTTTTCAGATCGCGCGCCGCGCCTACGATGTGAGCGCCGTGGGCGGCCAGCGAACGCGCGGTCTCGACACCGATTCCGGCCGAGACGCCGGTGACTAGGATGCGTTTGCCACGGAGATTGATGCCGGATAGAACTTCGTCTGTTGTTGAGGTAGCTCCAAATGTTTTTGCCATTTTGGTTTCCATATCTTTCCCTCTCTTTGCTTTGCCCGGGCGGTGGCAAGTGGGACTGACCAGGCGCCGGGAGTTCGGTAAATCGAAGAGCGTCTTCGAAATGTTAGATAATCGGAGGCAGTCTCCGGTTATATTGATTCTTCTGGGATTTGCTGGCATCCCTAACTTATGGCAAAAAAACGTCCACAACCGGTGCAAAGGAAACCGCGAACCGACGCTGCGCGTAACCGCGAGCGGATTCTTGAGGTTGCGAAGGAAGCATTTTTCACGTCCGGAGCCAATACCAGCTTAGACGAGGTCGCCCGTCAGGCGGGCGTGGGGGCGGGAACACTGTATCGGCACTTCCCTACGCGGGATGCGTTGCTCGAGGCCGTGTATCACACCGAAGTGGCGAAACTAGCGGCGGCGGAGCAGGAGCTATCGGCGAAGTTACCACCCGTGGAGGCGCTGCGAGCGTGGATGTTGCTGTTTGTCGATTACATCGCGGCAAAACATATTATTGCGCCGGCGCTGAATACGCTCGTGGGGGGACCTTCGAAAGTTTATGAGGCGTCGCGATCACAAGTCAGCGGAGCGATTGAATCGCTGGTGAAGCGGGCGATCAAGAGCGGGGATATTCGAAAAGATCTCGATGCGTTCGACTTGTTGCGTGCGCTGATTGGAGTTTCGAATGTGGCGTCGTCTCCGGACTGGCAGCAGAGCGCGAAGAGGCTGGTGGACATTTTGATTCTTGGGTCGCGGCCAATCCGGTAGGGTAACCACTCGGCGGGTGGGTTGTGCGTCTAAGCAGTAAGATTACACGACGAAGAGATTGGTTCTGGAGGAGTGATGGCTAAGCTGGCTTTGATTTATGGGATGAGATTGCTGCCGGAAGAGGATTTGGGAGAGGTGAAGGACGCGACTGTCGTCCTGAAAAATGGCAAGACGGCGCGTGTGACGATGCACTTGATCGAAGGATCGAAGGAAGAGATCGAGGCGACGTTCCATGATTCGATCGAGGCGTTTTTCGATTTG
The DNA here is from genome assembly GCA_963795355.1 of uncultured Acidobacteriota bacterium. Taxonomy (GTDB): domain Bacteria; phylum Acidobacteriota; class Terriglobia; order Acidiferrales; family UBA7541; genus Acidiferrum. The sequence goes on along the minus strand of CAWCHM010000013.1, from coordinate 52,923 downwards.
TATCCGGAGATTTAAAGGCACACTCGGCGGCGGCGTTCACCGATTATCGGTTGCCGAAGTTTTCCGGATCATCGTTCGGGTCACCCAGATTGTCATTAATCAGAACAGTGGATTGGCCCGTTAATTCGAAGCGCTTGCGGCATTTATAGCAGGCGACGAGATCATCGAGGCGCGTCATATACGACGATGCTTTGGCGAAGCGCTTGCGATCGTCGTCGTTGGCTCCGCGCGGCAGTTCCCTCTTTTTGCGGGCCACTTTCCAACGCACAGGACATTCAAATTCACCGCGGCAGCTCGGGCAAACGAGCTTAATTTTGCGGGTTTCTTCACGCTCAGTATAAAAAGATCGCTCATCCATAGTTATGACGCGGGAGTGCTCACCGCTTCGTTCATTGTAACAAACTCGAGGCCCAGGTCGCGCCAGCGGGGGAGGCATTGGTCGAGCGCGGCGAGAGTGTGTGTACGGTCGGCGTTTTGTGCGCGGTGGCCGCCGTCGTGGAGGCAGAGGATGTCACCAGATGGTGCTGACGACGTGGCGTTTGCGACGGATTTTGCATGCGCTGTGATGGGTTCCATCCGTTGGACCAACCACTCGTGATTGGGGGCGCGCCAGTCGCCGGGGAGGAGGGTCCATGTCACCACTTGAAGGTGAAGATCGCGTGCCGCGGCGGCTACCCATGGGTTGCGCCAGCCGAAGGGGGGGCGGAAGAATTCTGGCGGAGCGTTGAGCGCGGTGGCGATGGCGTCGTGGCAGCGATGAAGTTCGTCGCGGGTTTGTGATGGCGAGGACCAGAAAAGGTTGGGGTGTGAGTCGGTGTGATTGCCGATGACGTGGCCTCGCGCGACTGTTTCGCGAAGGAGTTCGGGATGCTGGCGGGCGTATTGGCCGATGACGAAGAACGTGGCGCGGGCTTTGTGGCGGTCGAGGAGATCGAGGAGTTTCGGCGTCATGGTGGGATTCGGGCCGTCGTCGAAGGTGATGGCGAGCTTGCGGGGGGAATTTGTATGCGTGATTGCGGGACCAAAAAATTTTGAGCCGGGGTAGCGGCCAGCGTAGGCGACCAGGCCGGTGGCGGCAGCGATTCCGATGGGGAGGGCGGCGAGGTAAGGAGCCACGGCGACATTCTCGCACGAGGTAGCGCGGATGCGGGAGACGCCTCGATGCGATCGCGCTCCGCGGGTCGAAACTGGTTGCGGCGGAGCGATCGCAAAGGCGGCGCTTAAGCGCCGCACTCCATAGTGGTTGTGGCCGGGCTTTTCTGTCAGGATGCTGCGCAAATACTCGTCGCTACCCACAGCGACCGATGCCAGGAGAGAAACCATGGCTGGATTTTGTCGAAATTGCGGAAGTCCGTTGGCGGATGGGCAGGGATTTTGCGCGAAGTGCGGTACGCGCGTCGGTGCTGCGCCGTCGAGTGCAGCCGCAGCGCCTCCAGCTGCTACGGCACCGCCACCCGCAGCTGCGCCAGTATATGCGACGCCTCCGATACAGGCCGCACCGGTTGCGGCTACTCCGCGTCCGGGTGGGATGAGCCCGCTCGTCAAAATTTTAATCGGAGTGGTGATTCTGTTTGTGGCGTTGGGCGCGTTCGCCTCGGTTGCGCTGATTTACATCGGTCACCGCGTGCACCAAAAGGCGACCGAGCTTGGCTTGTCGCGCTCGGATGAAGAGCGCCGCGTCAGTGATGCTCAGTTGCGGCACATTGATGCCTGCGGGCTTTTGCCGAAGTCGGCGGTCAGTGCCGCGGTGCATATGGACGTGGTGCGTGCCGAAAATAACGGAAGTGACCCAGGCTGCGCGTATAGCGTGGCGGGCGATGCTGCGGATCTAACCGCCAAGCATCTCACCGCGTTGCACAAGGGCGAGATGGATCAGAAGCAACAAGACGGCGTGCAGGATTTCGCGAAGTCGATATTCAAGAGCGGTAATCCCAACGGGACCTCGAGCGAACATCCCGGCGAGGCTCCGGTGCTGGCGTATTCGATCGATAACAATGCGGCGCAACTGCAGATGCGTTTGAACCGCACCGCGCTGGGCAGATTGGGCCGATCGGGCTCCAAGCGATACCTGATTTGGGAGACGAAGCATTCGATGCGTATGGCGCGATGCTATTCGTGCGCAAAGGCGACAAGCTGGTTCGCATCATCTATACGAGTTGCCCTTGCAGCACGGCGGATGTGATTCCGTTAGCGCGAACGATTGTCGCGGGATTGTAGCTTTGGTAGCGCCGGCGTCCTGCCGGCGGTTTTTTGACTTTGCCACCACGCGATTTCACTCAGCCAGGCAATAGCCGGCGCTGCTTCAGGTCGGTTAGCAATCGCTCGACTTCGGTGTCGCGATCGAGACGATTGAGGCGCTCGCCGATTTCGTCGGAGTTGAGTTCAAGTTCGGCGCTGGCTACGGATTCGGATTGATTGACGCGGTCTTTCATCCGATCGAAGGCGGCACTGTTTGAGCTATCGCCCATCGCGCCTTGAGCTTTCGCTGCTTTATTAAGCGCCACGCTGCGACGGTGTCGTGCGATGAGTATGTCGCGCTTTGACTTCGCTTCGTCGAGTTTCTGTTCGAGCTTCATCAGCGCTCCCTTCAACGCTTCGATCTGCGTTTTCTGATCGTCGACTTGCTCTTTGTAGCTTTGCGCGAGGCGCTGCGATGTTTGATAGCGGTCGAGCGCGGCGCGGGCCAAATCGTCTTGTTGCTTGTCGACGGCGCGCTCCGCTTTGCGCATCCAGTCGGCGCCGGTGTCTTCGTTCTCTTTCCACTTTTTTTCGAGCATATGCTGGTCGGCAATCGAGACGGCGACTTGCGTCTTGACCTGCATGTATTGATTGTCCATGTCGAGGATGACTTGCTTGATCATCTTCTCTGGATCTTCGGCGCGGTCGATCACGTCATTGATGTTGGCGCGAATCAAAGCGCTTACTCGTTCTAGAAGGCCCATAAAAAAACTCCTTTGCTTGAGTGGGAATGTAGCGTGGTGAGAGTGTTTGTCGCAAATCGGACGCGACAGTTGAGGTTGTAGTTCGGGGTCGGTCGAGGTCCTTCGGCGTCCTTCGGACGCGCTCAGGATGACAACTTCCCCATGCTGCGATGGAATCGATAGACTTGATTGCGTTGAATTTTGGGGATCAGAGTACAAAGTGCACCACGCTTACGCTAAACATTTTTGAATGAAGTACAGCGCGGTGTCGGCGTACTGCGACATCAAAAAGATGGCCAAGGCTGCGCCTAGAATCAAGAAAACGAACAACGCTCTTCGAAAAACCATTTCCCTTCCCCCAAGCACCCCATCTTCGAGAGAAATCGTGGCCCCTTTTGAAAATCCTTTGAAAGAACGATGAAAAGACGCCGGGGTGAGTCTCGCGATCCACCCCAGCGGCGCAGGTTGTTAGGAATTACTTGTCGGCAGCGACGGCGGCGCCGGCTTGGGAGCCTTATCGCCGATCGTGCGCACTTTCGAAAGCAGATCGGACATCTGCATTCCCGAGAGCGCTTCGAACAGCGCAGGCACTTGCGCTGCGATCTTGGTGACGTCGCCGGTCAGCTTGTAAGCGCCGGCTGCGTCGCCATTGCCCGTCGAGACGATCGTCACCTTGTCGATCCTGCTGAGAGGCTCGGCCAGGGCTCGCACGACTTCGGGCATGCCGCTGATGAGTTTGTCGAAGACTGCAGCCTGGTTGTACTCCTGGAAGGCTTCCGCCTTGATGTTCATCGCCTTGGCTTCGGACTCTCCCTTCTTGAAGATGATCTCGGCTTCGGCTTCACCTTGCGCACGAGTCGCAGAGGCGCGGCCTTCAGCTTCTTTCATTAGGCGCTGACATTCGGCGTTGGCGAGCGTCTCGATGCGTTGACGCTCGATTTCGGCCGGTTTAAGCACGGTGGCGATCAGCTCGCGTTCGCGGCGCGCAATTTCGGCGTCTTGCACCTTCACTTGCGCTTCGCGTTCGGCTTGCTGGACGCGCACGGCTTGCAGGATTACCTGCTGCTGTTGAACGTTGGTCTCGATCTCATAGGCTTTGTCCGCCTGCGCTTGCGCGCGCTTGGTCGATTCCAGGTACTCGGCCTTCTTGATGTCGAGGTCGCGCTCCGCTTCCGCTTGCTTTGTGAGCGAAGCCGTTTCAGCGGCGACGCGCTCCTGGTCGGCTTGGGCCTTCGCTACCGCTGCGGCGCGCTGTGACTCAGCACGCTTGATCGCGATGTCGCGATCGGCTTCGGCTGCGGCGACTTCCGCGTCGCGCTTGATGCGCGCGATGTCGGGCCGGCCCATGTTGGTGATGTATTCATTCTTGTCGCGCACTTCCTTCAAGGTGAAGCTGATGACTTCGAGCCCCATCTTGTTCATGTCGTCCGCGCACGTGGAGCGCATACGGTCGGCAACCATTTCGGGTTCCTTCACGATTTGCTCCACCGTGAGCTGGCCGATGATGCCGCGCAGATGGCCTTCCATGACTAGGCGTATGAGACCTTCGCGCTGTTCCGGCCGCTTGGTCAGGAATTGTTCCGACGCGGTGCGAATCGATTCCGGATCGGACTTCACCTTGATCTGGGCGACCGCCTCGATCGTGACGGCGACGCCCTGCTTGGTGTAGAGGCTCTGTTGCGGCGCAACGTCGAACGACATCAGTTCGAGCGAAAGTTCACGGCATTGCTCGATCATCGGGTAGATGATCGTGCCGCCGCCTTTCACGATGCGGGTGCCGCGAAGGCCGTAGATAACCAGCGCTTCGTGCGGGCCTGCTTTGCGAAACAACTTGGCCAATACCGCCATGAAGAAAAACAACGTCAGAACTGCGAGACCTACATAAACCAGGATTGGCATTTGATCGAACATATAGACCTTCCTTTTCTCGCCTCAGCCGGACTGCGCTTTGTTGCGTGGTCACTGCGCGGTCCGGAAAAATCCTAGCGACGTAAAGTCGCCGCTACACAAACCCGTCACGGACACACCTAGTCGCGACGCGCTAGTTTGTGAAGTCTTCCCACCGTTTCACGTATGCAATTCCCTTTTCGTAGCGCGCGATTACGACCTCGGCGCCTTTTTCAACTGCTTCGCCATCGTCACTGCGCGCTCCGGCACATCGGCGAACGCCGCCGAGCGAGAAAATCACTTCGCCGGTGCCTTGCTGGCGGATCGGCAGGCTCAATGTGCCGACGGAGCCTTCGATTCGATAATCTTCGTCGAGCATCAGCGAGTCGCCTGCGTAAGTCAGCTTCAACATGAACCGATAAACGATTGTGCCCGCTATTAATCCCGCGAGCGCCGAGAGACCAAGGCTCACTGCGGCAACCAGATGCGAGGTGCGCGTCAGGATGTAGCCGGCGCCGCCGAACCACGCAAGAAACGCCATGATCGTCGACGCGTTGAACCACGAGACGTGCGCGCCACCGCGAATCGATCCGCCTTTCGCTGCGGTTCCAGATCCACCGCCATGTGCGCCGTGGCCGACGTGCACGGAACCGCCGTGCATCGGCAAATGCGCATGAAACGGCAAGTGGATGTGGACGTGAACCGCGCCCGCGAGAAACGTCAGCACGCTGAATGTGAGTCCCGCCAGGAAGCAGATCAGGTAGAAGCTTGAGAGAGTCATAAAGCACCTCGAGCGCACACGTGGCGCTTGGCGCGCCGTGGATCGTCCACGGGGCGTCGGCTGGAAGTTTCGAGACGCGATGTGATGTCGCCTGGCTTGGGGATCGGCCGGCGAGGGTTATGCCTGTAGGTGGATCGGTGGCGGCTGCCCGCTCGACCGCGTCGCTGACACTTGCGATGGAGTGACCGACTCCGGAGTGGCGCCTGGCTTCAGAACTTCAATGAGCCGTTCAGCCAATCCGGGTGCGCGGAGAATCTCCGCAAGCAGGAGCAGCGCCTGGCGCGAATCGGGAATCTCGGCGATTTTCAGCAAGGCCTCGCTGAGTTCCGTGTCTTCCGGAAAACGCTCGACGCCGGCGTAAAGCCAGCGATCGATCTTCGCGTCGGAAGTGCGCAGGTGCGATTGCAGGGTTGGCGAATAGCCTTCCGGGTCATCGACGAGAAATCCGGGATAGACACGGAAGAATCTCGCCAGCAAGTCGCGCGTCGCTTGCGTCAGGTGCGGACGCGAGCCGCTTTCGATCTGCGACAAGTACGCTTGGCTTAGCCCGCGGCCGACCTCGCGCTTCATCGCGCGGATCAACTCGAGTTGCGTCATGGGGCGATCTAGCCCGCGCAGAGAACCTTCCACCGCCCGCAGGGAACGAAGTTTGTCACCGAGTGTCATTTGCCACCGCCGAGGAGCTACTTAATGCCGTATTGCAATATGCAAATACTATATTGCGAATAGCGATTTTACGTCAAGAGGAAAATTAGACCTGTTTTCAATGATTTACGGGAAATTGCGCAATTGAGTTGCAGGTACCACGGAGAACTTCTGACACGGTGGTCAGGTGGGTGAAGTTGCCTCCCCCCGGGTGTTTTGCGTAAGAATGTGATTCTGTGGGGTTTAAACCTGCGAAGGCGCAAGAGTCTGATTCTACGGCATTTAGGCTCACTGTAGCACCCGCAACGGGCGCCCAAGCCTTCTGAAATCAGCAACTTATGGAAGCCGGGAAAGAGCCGATCGGTATCCTTTTTCGGATTCCGCGGACTCGTGCGCCCTCCGCAGCCGTTCTTCTCTGTTTTCGAAGAGCGGATAGAGCGGACTAATCGACTTTTCGCATTGAGGCGAGGTCGATTCCCAGTTGCTGGCACTTTTTGTAGAGGTGGCTGCGCTCCAGGCCCATTGAACGTGCGACGTTTGTCATGTGAAAGTTTTGCCGGCGAATCTCGGCGAGCAGTACTTCCCTTTCGAATTGCTCGGTACGTTCGGCGAGGGTGCCGGTGCCCAACGAACTGGCAATGGATTCGGAGTCTCCATTGTCGGAAGCGGATACGGCGCCAGAAACCGGCAAGATCAAGCGAACGTCGGCGGCGCCGACAGGTTCTTCGCCCGAAAGAAGAAATAGTCGCTCGACGACGTTTCGCAACTCGCGAATATTTCCAGGCCATCCGTAGCGACGAAGTTCGTCGATGGCGTCTTTCCCGAAGACCTTTTCCTTCCAGCCGTTTTGCGTTGCGACCTGGCGAGCGAAGTGTTCGACCAGAACGGGAAAATCTTCAAGGCGTTCACGCAGCGGCGGAAGCACCAGTGGGAACACGTAGATTCGGTGGAAGAGGTCTCGGCGAAACGCATTTTGCTTGACCAACTCTTCGAGGTTTCGATGCGTTGCCACGACGACGCGAACGTTGACCTGAATTGGCTTGTCGCCACCGACGCGTTCGACTTCGCCCTCTTCGAGCACACGGAGCAACTTCGCCTGCATCGCGACGGGCATGTCGCCGATTTCGTCGAGAAAGAGAGTGCCGCCATCGGCTTGTTCGAACTTGCCGAGATGCTTTGCGGCGGCGCCAGTGAAAGCGCCCTTTTCATGGCCGAAGAGTTCGGATTCGATTAATTCAGCAGGGACTGCGGCGCAATTCAGTGTAACGAATGCGTTTTCGCGACGCCCTGAGCGTTCGTGGATCGCGCGCGCGACCAACTCTTTACCGGTTCCGGTTTCGCCGAGGATACAGACTCGCGTTTCGCTGGCGGCGACGCGATCGATTTGAGCGATCAGGCGTTGCATCGCGGAACCGACACCAAGCAATTCGTGCTTGCCCAAACGGTCGCGAAGCTCGCGATTCTCTTCCTGCAAACGCGACAACTTCATCGCATTTTCAACAGTGACGAGTAACTTGTCGGTGGAGAGCGGCTTTTCGAGAAAATCCATCGCCCCGAGCTTGGTCGCTTGGACGGCCATTTCAATGTTGGCTTGGCCCGAAACCAGGACGATGGGTGTCTTTATCCCGGCTTTTTTCAAATCCTCGAGGAATTCGATTCCCGTTTTCCCCGGCATCATGACATCGGAAAGGATGAGGTCGAAATTTTCGGTGCGAACGAGATCGAGTGCGCGAGCGGCGTTGTCGGAAACGGTCGCTTCATGCCCAGCGAGGCGGAATGCGCGTGACAACGAAGCCAAAGTACTGGGATCGTCATCGACAATCAGCAGATGCGCTTTTTTTGTCATGGAAAGGTCCTACGCGACGCGGGTGCGCCGACTCGTGTCAGGAACGTGTCAGTCTGAGGCCTCAGCGAACGAGGAAGGCTCGTTCTTCTCCTTGGAATCTTTTTCTGCGGAATCGGTAGGGGGATTCGCGTCCGCTTTGGCGTCGTCCGTACGCGGCTTGACGACCGCGCCAGCTTGCCGTAGCGGCAACTCGATGCGGAATGTGGTCCCGTGGCCTTCTTCGCTCGAAACGCTGATCGTTCCGTGATGATCGCTGACGATGGATTGAACAATCGCAAGGCCGAGACCGGTTCCTTGGTGCTTGGTTGTGTAGTAAGGCGTGAAGAGGCGCGAACATTCTTCGGACGTGAGACCCGTGCCCGAGTCGGAAATTTCGATAAGCACGTGGCCGGCTCGCTCGGACGTTTTCAGTGTGAGCGTGCCGCCTGCGGGCATCGCGTCCAATGCGTTCAGCACGAGATTCTGAAAAGCGCGATGAAGTAGTACGGCATCGGCATCGATTTCGGGGAGCGGTTCGGTGAGGAAATACTCGGCATGGATGGCGGGCTTGCCGACAACGTTGAATTGCGGTTCGAACAGCCGAATGATGTTGCGCAACGCTTCGTTCACATCGAGCTTCGTAAATGCGGGCGCAGGCATTTTCGAAAAGTCGCTGAAGCGTCCAACAATGGCGTTGAGATTCGCCAGTTCGACGCGAAGCGTGGCGGTCGATTCGTTGAAAACTTCCATGAATTGTTTCGAATCGAGCTGCTTCGCGCGTTGCAGATTTTCCACCGTGATTTGCAGCGGGAACAGTGGGTTGCGCAATTCGTGTGCGAGACGCCGGGCGAGCTCGCGCCAGGCGGCGACACGTTCGGTCTGAAGCAAGCGGTCGCGCTGTACGGAAAGCGTGCGGGTCATGTCGTTGAACGCGATGCCCAGCTGCCCGATCTCGTCCACACCATGCACGGCAATGCGCGTTTCCCAGCGGCCGGAGGCAACTTCGCGAGCACCTTCGGAAAGCTCGGTGACAGGCTTCGTGATCCGTGCAGCGATCCACAAACTCACGAGCAATCCAACGAGCAGCGCCAGCGCGGCCACAACCGCCGACGTCTCGAGGATGCGATTGCGCAGCAACACCATTTCAAGCTGGGAACTCCCCACCAACAACACACCGAGGACGTCATTATTGCGGCCTAAGAGCGGCATCGCATGGAAAGTTTCGGCCGAGCCTGCGTCGGATCCCCAGTCGATCGTCTGCACCATCGCTTGCGGCTGCTTACGGATCTGATCGATCATCGGCTGCAAAAGATCGGGCCGCTCGACTCCGTCTTTGCTGCCGCTGAGCAACGCCGCGGAAATGAACCCTGGCTCCAGATTGACGTAGAGAAGAGCTCGCATGCCGGACGGCAGCACCAGCTTGGAAAGAAAATTCTGATCGACCCGGCGGCCGCCAACGATATACAGATTTTTATCGTTACCGCCCGAGACGGAACGCACCGCGGTCAGTGAGAGCGCAGCGCCATCGGGCAGATCTTCTTTTTTCAAGAATGACGTCGTCGAGTTCCAATCCTTTGTTGCGGTGAGCCATTCGGCTTTCGTTCCGACCCGCGCCGGAAATTGAGCGGAGGAAATGATGGTGCCGTCCCAGCCGGCAAGCTCGACGAAGTCGAGTTGGTGGTCCTGGGCCTCGCCGCTTGCGTCGTGCACATATAGGGATTGATCTGCATTGGGGCGCGCAAGATCGATCGCTGCGCGGAGCGTGAGGTCGGAGTCGGCGGCGTTCTTGACCTGCTGCGCGATCTGGTCGCGGCTTTGTTCGAATTCCTTTTTGAACTGCGAAACGATGGCGCTGGTGCGCTGGGCGTCCATCTCGTCGAACGCGGCTTGCGTGTAACGCGTCACGCCGTAAGCGACGACGCAAACTGATCCGACCACGGTGAGGATAAAAATGAGCGAGAGTTTAGTGCGGAAGCTCATTGGGCGGAGCTTCTCGCCGGCCCACGTCGCGGGACCGAACGCACACAGAACCACCGGAGCGCGGCGCTGGTCGAATTTGCGTTATGCGAAGTCATCGTTCTGACCGACGGGGGACCAAGTAGCAACAAAGGATACCGTGATCGCTGCCGCGGAAAAAGGCCCGCGTATTTGAGACCTACGTTGAGGGCAATGGCGAGGCGGCCGGCAAACTGAGACGCAGTTCACCGGCCGCTTAACCAGACCATCGACTCACGGCCGACGCGTAGTGCCCTTCTTCGCCTTCGACACCGACAAAGTACCGGTTCCGTCATCCGACCCGTCGTCGGACCCGCTCGTTGCTCCAACTCCAGAGAATGCCGACCGGAAGACATCGTTCGCGAAGAAATTCTTGCCGTCGACGGGCACCATCATGATCTGCAACTTGTCCGACAACCGTTCCGCAATGATTTTCTGGATGAGCATCGGATTCGACTTCAGCACCGCGGCTTCAAACTTCATTCGCTCAGAATCGGCGGCTGCGGTCACGCGAATGCGGTTGGCTTCGGCTTCCGCCAGGTTGTGCTGGCGTTCGAGTTCGGCCTTACTGTCGATGATTTTCGCCTGCGCGGCAGCGTCGGCGTTTTGCAAGGTCGCCTCTTTGCGCGCTTGCGCCTCGAGCTTGCTCTGCTCGATCTGCTTTTGCTTCAGCGGCAGCGTGTATTGCATGGCGTCGGCTTCCGCCTTGGCTTGCAGCACGCGGACCTGAGCTTGCGCTTCGGCCTGCTTCACTTCGCGCGCCTTTTGCGCTTCGGCCTCAAGTTCGGCAATGCGGACCTGCTTCTGTTTGATTTCCTGGTCGGTGCCAAGCTGCTCATTCTCTTGTTCCTTCAACAGCAACCCTTCAAGACCCTTCGCGTATTCGTCGGGCAATTTCAGATCGCGCAAGAGCACCTCGCGCACGATAATTCCATCGGCACCGAGCCGCGTCGTGATCGCCGAGGCTGCCGCCGAGCGCAACTCTTCGCGCTTGGTCGCAAAAATTTCTCTTGTTATGTAGTTCGGCGCGAGTTGCCGATAAATCGTTGCGACCGTCGGCGCCACCACCTCTTCTCCGACGGGCCGCGGCAGATTCGCGTGAATGTAGCTCAGCCGTTGCGGATCGAGTCGATAGCGGACGCTGACGGCGAGACCGATGTTCAGGCCTTCCCGTGCTTGCACGAGGAGAACTTCGCCGTCGGTCGTCGAGCCTTTTACACTCGACGCGCGCGGCGTCGCATTTTTGCTAATCGCTTTCGGTGAGCCACCGCCGTTCTCCTCCATTTGTACCGGCTCAAAGGCACGCGTCGTGTAGACCTGTTCACGCGTATCGTATAGGACGACGCTATCGATTAGTGGAGTGACGATGTGCACCCCTGGATACAGCGTGCCCGGGCGCGCTCCCCAAATCTGGCTGACTCGCACGCCGGCTGATCCGTCGGGAACCACGGTGATGCTCAGTGCCAGCAGTATCGGCACGATCGCGGAAATCAACAGTTGCCGCGCGAGCCGCCAGCGAATCGGACGGAGTGGGTGCTCGACGTCGTTGAGCAAATTTGTTGTCGCCGAATCTCCGGTCGTTCCCGCACCCGCCGCCTCTCGTCGTAGCAACCGCCTCAACTGCGACGAAATATAAATGTCATACAGCACGAGCGCCGCGGCGCTTCCAAACAGTCCGACTCCAGCCAACATCAACAAATATTTCAGCACCAGCATCGTGATCTCCTCTCCACTTCGAGCATCCATCCGTCGCGGCACGATTTTGGCCGCGCCGCCTTGCGTAATTCGCCGACAGCTACTGACTCGCGTTCATCCCGGTTTAGCGATGGCCGGCGTAGGCTCGCGCCAACTGTCCGGTGGCATGCGCCAACTCCGTTCGAACGACTCCCCGCTGGGCAGCCGTCGCCGGCCGCATCGAGCGCATCGCCAAGCGCAACATCGCCCACTGCGCCGCCGAAGCCAGTGCCAAAGCCCCGATCGTCGCTACCGCTAAAATCGTCATATTGAGCAAAGCAACCATTTCCGCCTCCTGAACTGCGCACAATCAGAAGGCACAGCTGAGACCACGCGCTATCTGCCTTATTTACAATAGATTACAAAGCTGAAGGTTGAACTAAATTGTGGGTCAAGCAACACGTTGTGCCGCGTCAAACACACAACTTCTCTGTTGGACACAAAGGATGCGGTGAATGGCCCCAACGATTTCCCCGCAACGCCGACGTCACCTGCCGACTCAAAACCGTTGTGCTACCCTAACGCCGAGAGCTCACCATGAACCGCAACTCTGGCCTCCTCATCGGCCGCATCTTCGGCATACCAATATTCATCGATCCGAGCTGGCTGGTGATCTTCGCGATCATTACGTGGTCGCTGGGCGTGCAGTTCACGCAACAGCATCCTCAGTGGAATCCGGTTCAACACTGGTCGGTCGGCGCCGCCACGAGTTTTCTCTTTTTCGCGTCGATCCTTTTTCACGAGCTTTCGCACAGCCTGGTCGCGCGCTTCTACAAGATCAACGTCGACTCCATAACGCTGTTTGTTTTCGGCGGCGTGGCGCGAATCACCAAAGAAGCGCCAACCGCGCTTCAGGAGTTCAACATCGCAGTCGCTGGGCCAGTGTCGAGCCTCTTTTTGTCCGGCGTGTTTTACCTGCTGACGCTCCGCTACCCATACGGCACGATGGTCGGCGCGCTCGCTACGTGGCTCTGGGAAATCAATCTGACCCTTGCCCTCTTTAATTTGCTCCCGGGCTTTCCGCTCGACGGGGGGCGGATTTTCCGCGCGATCGTATGGGGTGCCACCAAGAACTACAACCGCGCGACGAAAATCGCTGGAGCCAGCGGCAAGCTGATCGCCTACGGCATGATTATTTTTGGCGCGTGGGCCGCGTTCAGCACCCGGCAGTGGGGACCGCTGTGGTACGCGTTCATCGGATGGTTTTTGCTGAATGCGGCGCGGGAAAGCGTCGCTCAGGTCACGATTCGAGAAACGTTATCGGGCTTGCGTGCTGCCGACGTGATGAGCCAGGAGATTCCAACGGTCGCACGAGATATTTCGCTGGAGGAGTACAGCCACGAAGTGTTGCGCACGGGCCGGCGCTGCCATCTCGTCATCACCGGCGAGCGGCTCGTCGGCATGATGAACGTGCACACGCTCAACACGGTGCCGCGCGAAGAGTGGACGCACATGTCGGTGCAAGCGGTGATGATTCCGCGCGGCAAGATTCTTTGGGCGACGCCGCAGGAGCCGCTGCTGAGTTTGCTCGAGCGTTTGCTAATCAACGACATCAACCAGATGCCGGTGGTGACAGCGACCGAGCCAGCGTCAGCAGAAGATAGCGAGAGCGTGTCGAAACCGGCGACACCGAGCGCCGCGGCGAGTTCGGTGGCGGCAGAACTCGGGGTCGAGCCTGGTGCACCGGATCCCACCGTGGCGGATCACTACGTTCCCACCAGCAACGCGCAAATCATCGGAATGATCAGCCGCGATTCGATCCTTCGCGTGATGCGAACGCGCGCGGAAGTCGGCGCTCCGGTTCCTGCCGAGTAAGATTCAACAGCGTGGGTTTGCGGTGTCGCCTATGCAGTCGCTGCTGAATTGCGCTTTTCGATCTTTCCCCAAATCCCAGTCTTCGGACGAAGCGTGATCGACGCCGCCGGAATGATTTCCCGTCCCGGCACCAGAGATATTCGAAATTGTTGAGCCAGCGTCGCCAGCAAGAGATTCGCCTCCATCACGGCAAAATTGTTGCCGATGCATTGTCTCGGGCCGCCGCCAAAGGGAAAGTACGCGAAACGCGGCAATCGCTTCAGTAGGTCGCCTTCCCAACGCTCGGGTCGAAATTCGAGCGGCGCCTCGAACCATCGCGGATCGCGATGAACCACCCATTGCGCGAGAGACACGCCGCATCCTTTCGGGATTGGGTATCCGGCGATCTCCGTGTCTTCGATCGCGACGCGGGCCATGCCCCACGCGGGCGGGTATAGCCGTAACGATTCTGTAATCACATTGTTGGTGTAGCGCAGGCTCGGGAGGTCGTCGACAGTTGGAGGGCGTCCGCCAAGCACACGATCGAGTTCCTCGTGAAGTTTCGCCTCGACTTGCGGATTCTGCGCCAGCAGCATCCATGTCCAGGCAAGTGCGTTCGCCGTCGTCTCGTGACCGGCGAGGAAAATCGTGATGGCCTCATCGCGAAGCTGTCGGTCGGTCATGCGCGATCCATCGTCGTCGCGTGCAGCGAGTAGCATCGACAGCAAATCGCCCTTGTCGACGCCCGAGGTACGGCGCTCTTCGATGAAGCGATAAATGATGCGGTTGAGTTTTGCCGTCGCGATCGTGGCGCGAATTTTTCGCGGCGTGGGCAGCCAGGTTGGCGTGAGGATCAATTTTCGGAAGTCGGAATTGAGATGCATGATCGCTTCGAGCGCATGCCCGACGCGCTTGGCTTCGCGATCGACGTCCGCGTCGAAGAGCGTTTTTGCCACGATGGAAAGCGTCAACCGCATCATCTCGGCGTGGATGTCGCACTCTTCTCCGCTACGCCATTCTTTTGCGATGCGGGAAGCGTAGCGCACCATCGTGTCGGCGTAACTCGCGACACGCCCGCGATGAAAGGCGGGTTGCGCCAACCGCCGCTGCCGTAACCAGAAATCGCCTTCGCTCGTCAGCAATCCATTCCCGAAAAGCTGCTTGTTCTTTCGCAGGATGCGGCCCTTGATGAATTTGCGATTGTCGGTGACGAGAACCTGCTCGATGTAGTCCGGATGACTGATGAAATAAACGCGAAAGCTGTAGTAGCGCATCGTAACGATGTCGCCGTAGTCGCGCTGCAGGGTAGGCATGTAGGCCAGTGGATCGCGACTGTAGATTTTGAAACTAGCTGTCCAGGATTCGGGCGATGGCCCGGGAGGAAGTTTGGCTGGAGTGGAAGCGCTCACGCCTCAACTATAACTTGTCGGGGGATCGGCGTGACACCGGCCTGGCCGGCTCAATTCTCGCGAATAGCGCAGAAGCGGAATCCGCCCACGCGCGCGTCAAGCTTGACGTGCGAAAACCCGGCGGAAGAGAGGCGATCGGCAATGTCCGCGCGATCGATCGGAACGAAGACGCTGCCGATGTGAATGAGGCGATGTAAAAGGTTGTCTTCGATCTCGAACGCGAAGAAGGAGCCGCCTGGACGCAGCACACGGTAGGCTTCCCGAAACGCACTTTCTTGGGCCGCTCGTGTGCGCAGATGGTGCAGCATAAGGACTGCGATGGCAGCAGAAAAGGTGCGCTCTGCGAAAGGAAGCGACGCAGCGTCGCCTTGCACGACAGCGTTTCGATTTTTAGCCACGAGGCGAGTGGCAAACGCGTGACTCCATTCGAGGCTCGTGACGCGCGGGACAAGTCGCTGCAGGGCTTCGGTGCCAGCGCCCGGGCCTGCGCCTAACTCAAGCACATGGTCACCCAGTGAGTTTCCAGCAACTACCCACGGCAGCAAATGATCACGTGTTAGGCGCTGCCAGAAACCCGTCGAGCAAAACCAATTTTCGAGTGCGTTCAATTCCCTTCGCCAATCAACCGCGCCATCATTTGTTGATCAACGCCATCATGACTTCCGGATAACGCGCTCCGGCTGCCGCGCCGTGCGGGGCGACTTCTTCGATCTTGCGCAGATCGTCCAACGACAATTTCACGTTTTCCGCGCCAGCATTGTCTTCCAGGAATTTGCGCCGCTTGGTTCCCGGGATCGGAATGATGTCGGGGCCTTGCGCCAGAAGCCACGCCAGCGCCAACTGGCTCGCGGTGCAGTTTTTCTCTTTCGCCAGAGATTCTACACGCGCGACCAAATCGAGATTTTTCTGAAAATTCTCTCCCTGAAAGCGCGGCGAATTCCTGCGATAGTCGTCCTTGTCGAAGTCTTCGAATTTCTTGAATTGCCCTGTGAGAAACCCCCGGCCGAGCGGGCTATACGCCACGAATGCAATACCGAGTTCGCGCGTCGTCGGCAACACTTCGTCTTCCGGATCGCGCGTCCAGAGCGAATATTCCGTTTGAAGTGCGGCGATCGGATGCACCGCCGCGGCGCGTCGTACGGTCGCGGGTCCGGCCTCAGATAGGCCGATGTGGCGGATCTTTCCCGCCTTGACCAGGTCGGCCATCGCACCAACCGTCTCCTCAATTGGCGTGTTCGGATCGACTCGATGTTGGTAGTAGAGATCGATCGTCTCCGCGCCAAGCCTCTTCAAACTTGCGTCACAGCATGCCTTGACGTACTCGGGATTGCCGCTAACGCCGCGCACGCTCGGATTCGATTTGTCGCGCAAGATGCCAAACTTCGTGGCGAGAAAAACCTGATCGCGCTTGCCGCGAATCGCCTTACCGACAAGAACCTCATTGTCGCCGTAGCCGTACGCGTCTGCGGTATCGAGAAAATTCATTCCGAGCTCGATCGAACGATGGATCGTTGCAACCGATTCTTCGTCATTGCGCGAGCCGTAGAATTCCGACATGCCCATGCAGCCCAATCCTAGTTGCGAGACGAGTGGACCGTTCTTTCCTAATCTTTGCGTTTGCATTTTCCGCTCCAATTTTGGAGTTTCCTCTGTGAGATGCCTCGCCTTCGAATCCGGATACAGCGCGGCGACAAATCCTACGCTTCCGGAGCGTTGCTGCTGCGTTACCGGTCATGGCGAAGCCTGAGCCGCTCGATTATGCTGGCACTACAGAATCGTGATGCCAAGCGACGACGAAGCCAAATTACGCGAGTTCGAACGCCAAGAGCGCGACTCACACGATCTCCGTGATGTTACGCCCGCGAGGCCCCAATCCGATTTGCCCATAAAAAATTCCGCAACAGATCTCGCAAAAAACAGCGAACCCGCAGCTCCAGTGAAGGAAACCGCGCCCCCCGCGCAGGCAGCGGCCGGTCCATCACCCGACGCGAATCAGCCGCAGGAAGTACCCGTTGGTAAGTGGTTGAAGTTCTGGCAAGGCGTGCTTCACGTCGATACATCGAAGATGGACTTCGGCATCGGCCTCCGCAACGCACTAGGCGTCGCCCTTCCGCTCGCCGTCGGCATTGCCATCAAGATGCCGCTCGGCGGACTCGCCGTCGCCAGCGGCGCGCTCAACGTTTCGTATTCCGATGGTCACGACCCCTACTGGCAGCGCGCGAAGCGCATGCTGGCCACGAGCGCGCTCTGCGCGATCGCCGTGATGGCAGGAGGATTGGTCGGCCACTACTCGCTCCTCGCCGTTTTACTGACTTCCTTCTGGGCTTTCTTCGCCGGATTCGCAATCGCGTTAGGTCCCACCGCCGAGAGCCAAGGCGTCATCAGCGTGGTCGTCCTGATCATCTTCGCGGCGCAAGTCCTGACACCAGAGCGCGCACTACAAGCAGGCGCTCTCGCCTTCGGCGGCGGCGTGCTGCAAATGCTGCTCTCGATTCTGTTTTGGCCCGTCCACGCATACGATCCCGAACGCCGCGCGCTCTCCAATCTTTATCTGACGCTCGGCAAAGCGGCCGCTGACCCGGCGCAATTGATGCGCTCTTCGCCGCCGGGAATCGAGGCCAGCACTTCGGCGCAGCAAGCACTGGCCGGTCGACTCGCCGATCACACGCCCATCGGCGAACGTTTCCGATCGCTCCTCAACCAAGCCGAACGCACGCGCCTGCGCCTGTTCACACTCGGCCGCCTCCTGCGCCGCATGCGCCGTGAAAAATTCGGCTTCGCCCCTGCCGAGATGGTTGAGCATTTTCTCGAATCGATTTCTCACGTGACCACCGCAATCGGCGCATCCCTTCGTCAAAACGCACCGCTAAAAATCGACGACAAATGGCTGACCGCGATGCACGTCGAAACCGAATCTCTACGTGAAGCACACGAAAGCGCCGAGCGAACGTTCCTCGTCGCCGCCGTGCGCGATGCGCGCCGCCAGATGGACGCCATCAGCGGACAATTGCGCGCCGCTATCAAGATAGCTGGCGACGTCACGCCCGAAGGCATCGAGGCCAGCAAGCGCAGCGAGAAGCGTCTGCCGTGGCGCATGCGATTCACCAGCCTCTGGCCGCGATTCGAAGCCAACTTCAACTTCCGTTCAGCCGTATTCCGTCATGGCGTACGGCTGGCCGCAACGGTGGCCGTCGCCGAGACACTCTCACGAAGTCTCGAAGCTCCGCGCGCATACTGGCTTCCGATGACTGCAGTCCTCGTGCTGAAACCCGAGTTTACCGTTACGTTCACGCGCGGCCTGCTTCGCATTGCAGGCACGATGATCGGCCTGCTGCTCGCCACCGCAATGTTTCACTTCCTTCCAACCGGCGTCGGCCTCGAAGTAATCCTCATCGGCGCGTTCGTCTTCCTGCTCCGCTGGATCGGCCCCGCAAACTACGGAATCTTCGGCATCGCCGTCAGCGCGCTGATCGTGTTGATGATTGCCATCACCGGCGTCACGCCAAAAAACGTAATCTGGGCGCGCGGACTCAACACACTGATGGGCGGAACGCTCGCTCTCATCGCCTACGCCGTCTGGCCAACATGGGAACGCACGCAAGTGAACGAAGTTGTGGCGCGCCTGCTGGACTCGTACCTCGTCTATTTCACGAACGTCATCGAATATCTCGAAGGCAACTCCAAAAGTCACGCCTACCGATCTCGATCGCCTCCGCCTCGCCTCGCGCCTCGCCCGCACCAACGCACTCGCTTCCGTCGATCGCATGCAAAGTGAACCGTGGACGCGCGCGGACGACATTCCCCTGCTAACCGGTATGCTGGCGAGCTCCCATCGATTTCTCCACGCGGTGCTCTCGGTAGAGGCTGGCTTCGTCCCCGGGCCCAGCACAAAAATCCGAGACGAGTTCCGTATTTTTGCGGGCGACGTAAAAATCGTTCTGGCTGGACTTGCAGCCGAACTGCGCCGCGCCCGTCCAGCCGGACACAAGTGGCCGGACCTGCGCGAGGATCACCGCCGCCTGATCCAGAATCCGCTCGGTGTCATCGAGCAATACGCGCTCGTGAACGTCGAAGCCGACCGGATGACCAACAGCCTCAACACGTTGCGAGAGCAGGTCGATCGCTGGGCGAAGCGAAAGACAGACAAGCGGGAAACCAGGTCAGCGAACGGGAGGAACACATGACATCGCTCGATTCGGCATTACGAGTCGGAAGGCCACGAGCCGGAAGGCGCGAATTTTTCACACGGTGGACTGGCACCGCCCTGCTGGGACTCGTTGCTGCTGCAGGCCTCGCGCCCGCTCCTCCGCAAGATCGACCACGAGGCTTCCCCAATCCGCCCCCTCCGGCCGATCCCGACGAACAGGACAAGAACGCTCCGCAAGGCATCGACCCACAAACCGCGAAACGCGTGATGGCCGCCAAAAACGAGAAAGAGTTTCGCGAAGGCATCGAAAAGCTCTACCAAATGGCGACCGAACTCAGAGACGAACTGGCCCTCGCACCCAAAATGAACGTGCTCTCGGTTCGTATGTATAAGAAAACAGAAGAAATCGAGAAGCTGGCGAAGCAGCTGAAAAGCAAAGCCAAGGGCGGCTGAGTCCACCTCTGTCGCCACAATTCATTTGCATCTTTTGCGCAATGGCTCGTATCCAAGGGAAGAAAGCGCGAGCTTTATCCCATTGGTCGAAAGGAAGGTGAGTTATGAGTCCCAAGAACGGCAAAGCGAATACGGGTCACGCAGCCAGTTACGCAAACACCGAGGCCGGCAGCGAGCGTTCGCGCCCCATCCTCCATCAGAAGGCCCGCGAGATTCAGCCTTACAACAAGATTGCGAAGCTCCCCATCGCACTCGACGAAAAGGTTTGCGCCGACAGCGTGGAGAATCTCAACCAGCTCCTCGCCGACACGATCACCCTGCGCGACATGTACAAGAAACACCACTGGCAGGTCGCCGGTCACACTTTCTATCAGCTCCATTTGCTCTTCGACAAGCACCACGGCGAGCAAGATGAGCTGGTCGACTCGATCGCCGAGCGCATTCAATTGCTTGGCGGTATCAGCATCGCTATGGCAGCCGACGTCGCTGAAACCAGCATGATTCCCAGGCCGCCCCGCGGTCGCGAAGAGGCACCTGTGCAGATCTCGCGCCTGCTCGAAGCCCATGAGCTTATCCTCAAGGAAGCACACACCATGGCCAAGCAAGCCTCCGACGCGGGCGACGACGGCACCAACGATCTCGTCGTCAGCGAGGTCATTCGAACCAACGAGCTCCAGGTCTGGTTCCTCGCGGAACATCTCGTCGATGTGCCGCTGGTAAGGGCCGATGACACCGGCGAGGCAGAGCCGGCGAAGGCGAAGGCTGCCGGGCGGGCGTAAAGATAGCAAGATTAGCGAGTTAGCACGCTCTAGGTTCCCGATCCCAACACCGGGGCCCGGCGATTTTTTCGCCGGGCCTCTTCTTTTTCACAGCCGGCGGCACGCATTCTGTAAACTCAACCCACGCAAAAAGCGCCGAGTCTCAGGTTTTGCCTGTATGGGTTTTGGGCTCGTAGCCGGGCATTCTCGCGTCAGACCTTCTGCGCCCATATCGACGTCCCTGACTGGAATCGAAAACAGGATTCGACGAATCAGGAAATTGCATTGGACTTGGACAGGAGTGGCTCCTAAGTTAGGTCCTCTCATCGCCGGGGCAGGTCACAGCTCCGCGGCGAACGGCATCACGAAAGGTTCAAACTTCGAATTGGCCTGATTTTCTCGGCGCAACGCAGAGTTCAAGAGAAAGTCTGGATCCGGAAAGACCGATGAGCGCTTCGGCAGTGCCATCACGCGTGGGAACACTACCTCCACTTCCCGACCAGCAATACGGAAAAGCCTACGACGAGATGTTCAGCGCGCACAATGTCGCGCGCCCGCACTACCAGGCGCTGCAACGAACGCTGCTGCGCCTCGATCCCGAAGAGCTTCGCCGCATCCAGCAGGCCGCCGACCTCACCTTCTTGCAGGAAGGCATCACCTTCACGGTCTATGGAAGCAAAGAAGGCACGGAACGCATCTTCCCCAACGATTTAGTCCCGCGCATTATTCCCGCCAACGAATGGGCCCAGATCGAACGCGGCCTAACGCAACGTCTTACCGCCCTGAATCTGTTTTTGCGCGACATCTACCACGAAGGACGAATCCTGACCGAAGGCGTGGTCCCGCGCGAGCTGATCTACAGCTGTAAACATTTCCGTCGTGAAATGCGCGGGCTCAACGTCCCGCGCGATATCTACGTCAGCATCTGCGGCACCGACCTCGTTCGCCTTCCCGACGGCAACTTCGCCGTCCTCGAAGACAATCTCCGGGTTCCCAGCGGCGTCTCTTACATGCTGGCGAATCGCAAAGTGCTGAAACGGGTTTTCCCCTCGATGTTTCAGGATTACGGCGTCTGGCCCATCGATCACTACCCGCAATCGCTGCTCGCAACGCTGCGAAGCCTCGCGCCCGAAAATTCACCCTACCCACAAGATCCGACGACAGTCTTGCTCACTCCAGGCGTTTCAAACTCCGCCTATTTCGAGCACACATTCCTAGCCCAGCAGATGGGCGTTGAACTCGTCGAAGGTCGCGATCTCCTCGTACACGACAATGTCGTCTACATGCGTACGACCGCCGGCCCCCGCCGCGTGGATGTCATTTACCGTCGCGTCGACGACGACTTCCTCGATCCACTCTGCTTCCGCCGCGATTCGATTCTCGGAGTGCCCGGCCTGTTCAACGCCTATCGCGCAGGAAATGTGACGCTCGCGAACGCGATCGGCACCGGCGTCGCCGACGACAAAGCCGTCTACGCCTACGTACCCGAAATCATCCGCTTCTACCTGAAAGAAGACCCGATCCTGCAAAACGTCGAAACCTACTTGATGAGCGACGACAAGCAGCGCGACCACGTGCTCGCAAATCTCGAACGAATGGTCGTCAAAGCAGTCGGCGAGTCGGGCGGCTATGGAATGTTGATCGGCCCGCACAGTTCGCAGCAGCAGCGCGACGATTTCCGGGCGCGAATTCTCGCCGAACCGCGCAATTACATTGCACAACCGACGCTGGCTCTATCTTGTGCACCTTGCCTGATCGACGGAGACGTCGAATCGCGTCACATCGATCTGCGGCCGTACATCCTGATGGGGGAGAAGGTGACTCTCGTTCCCGGTGGGCTCACGCGCGTCGCTCTGCGAAAAGGCTCGCTCGTCGTGAATTCCTCGCAAGGCGGCGGCAGCAAAGACACCTGGGTTCTGCGCGACCCGAACACCGAAGGCCGCGCGCTGAAGCCCGCCGACGTAGCGGTCAAGGGCCTGGATAACAAGAGCGGCGCAGGCTCGGTCGCAACATCAGGTGCCGGATCATGAGGCCACCAAGAAATTACTTCGTCCGCGCATTCAAGCGCGACGCAGGCATGCTCTCGCGCGTCGCCGACAGCATGTATTGGATGAGCCGCTACCTCGAGCGCGCCGAACATACGGCACGCCTCGTTGACGTCGAGTTGCAACTCTGGCTCGATCAATCGCCCGAAGCCGGCGCCGGACGGTGGCGCTTCCTCCTTGAAGCCCTTCGCACTCCTGCAGCCACTGGCTCGGTTGACCCGACATTGCTCGTCGACTCCCTGGTCTTCAGCCGCAGAAATTCGTCTTCAATCGTCTCCTGCATCGCGACAGCGCGCGAAAATCTGCGTCACGTGCGCGAACAATGCAGCTCCGAAATGTGGGAGCAGCTCAACCGACTCTATCTCGAAGTCATGGACGCTCGCCCGGAAGAGCGCCCCGAAGAGTCGTGGATGCTCAAGTCCCACGGATTTTTCCGCGCCGTTCAGGAAGGCGCGCATCTGTTCCAGGGCATCACTGACGGCACGATGAGCCATGGCGAAGGTTGGCAGCACATTCAACTTGGCCGTTACGTCGAGCGCGCCGACACGCTTGCCTGCCTGATGGAAACGCATTTTAAGCGTACCAACATGTCAGCGGATCTTACGGCTGACCAGGTAGTCGAAAGCGCGGAATACCTCGAATGGGTCGGCCTGTTACGTGCCTGCGTTGCTTTTGAGGCTTATTGCAAGGCGCATACCGCGGCGATCCGGCCGTTGCGCGTCGCCGACTTCCTGGTTCTCAATCCAGAGTTTCCGCATTCCATCCGTTTTGCCGTAGATCGGGTCAACGCAGCGTTGCATATCATCGGCGATCTGACGGAGCGGAAAGCAAAAACGCCGACGCGGATCGCGGGAAGGCTGCGCGCACAACTGAGCTTCAGCTCCATCGAAGAGATTATGGCCAGCGGTGCCCGCGCTTATCTGGAAAACATTCGAAGCGAATGCGCACAGATTCACGCGGCGATTCACCAGGTTTATTTCGACTATGCGATTGAGAGCGAATTGGCGTCGTAGAAATACGGCGAGAGAGCAGAACGAATGGCATACGCGGTCAGACACACTACGAATTTCCGCTACGCGCCGGCGGTGCGCGAAAGCGTCATGGAAGTACGCATGCAGCCGCGTACAGACTTTCGCCAGCGCTGCTTGAGCTTTTCACTGACGATCGAGCCGCGTGCCAACATGCTGACGTATCGCGATTTTTACGGGAACGCGGTGCACAACTTCGACATTCCCGAACGGCACCAGTCGATCGAAGTCATGGCTCAAGCCATCGTCGACGTTCTTCCAACGCGTGAGCCCGATCCCGCTGGCGTCGAAGATTGGGACGAACTCGACCGCCGCGTCGCGCAGACCGACTACTGGGAAATGATGGTGCCGAGCCACTTTGCAACACCGGGCGTGCTCCTCGATAAATTGGCGGAAGAACTGGACTTGCGCCGGCGCGGAAATCCGCTTGATCTGTTACGCGAGTTGAATGCGCGTCTCTACGAGAAATTCGACTACGCGCCAAATACGACCGAAGTCGATTCCCCGATCGATGACGCCCTTCAATCGCGGCGCGGCGTTTGTCAGGATTTCGCGCACATCATGATCAGCCTCGTGCGCCAATTGAAAATTCCCTGCCGCTACGTCAGCGGCTACTTGTATCACGAAGACAAATCGATGGACCGTTCGCCCGCCGGCGCAACCCATGCCTGGGTCGAGGCGTATCTGGGAGAACTCGGCTGGATGGCTTTCGATCCCACAAATAATTT
Organism: uncultured Acidobacteriota bacterium; assembly: GCA_963795355.1. GTDB lineage: Bacteria > Acidobacteriota > Terriglobia > Acidiferrales > UBA7541 > Acidiferrum. Next base: position 28,773 of record CAWCHM010000013.1, on the reverse strand, counting down.
GGAAGGCTGCGACCGGCATGTTCGAGTCGCACTAGGCCGCGACTACGCGGACGTCCCGCCAACGCGCGGTGTCTACAAAGGTGAGGCCGAAAGCGAGCTGAGCGTATTGGTCACCGTGACACCCGTAGACGCTCCCGAGCCGGAAGAATTGCCGCCCACAACGGTCACGCGAACCAGATTCCGCAACCCAGATGGAAACGCCGAGGCAGATCAGCAGCAACAACAGCAGCAGTAGTGAGCGTACGAAGTTGCCGCGGAAGCGTGGTCATCAAGACACTATGCTTCGATGCGCGTCCCCAACAACTTCAAAAACTGCGCTAGAAAACTGTGAAGCGCGGGCCACGCCGGTCCAGACACCAGCATCCCGTCAGTAATCGCCTTGTCCATCGGCAGATCGACGAACGTCCCCTTCGCAAGCGTCACCTCGACACTCGTGCCCGGGTAAGCGCTGCACTTCTTCCCTTCCAACGCACCTGCGGCAGCCAAAAGCTGCGCGCCGTGACAGATTGACGCAATCGGCTTCTTCGCCTTGTCGAAATGTCGCACGATGTCGAGCACTCGGGGATTCAATCGAATATATTCCACCGCACGTCCGCCTGGAATCAGAACGCCATCGTAGTCTTCGGCCTTGATCTCATCGAACGTCGCATTCAACTGAAAATTATGCCCAAGCTTTTCCGTATAGCTCTGGTCGCCCTCAAAGTCGTGAATGCACGTACGCACAAACTGACCGGCCTTCTTGCCGGGGCAAACGGTGTGGACGGTGTGCCCGACCATCAATAGCGCTTGAAACGCGACAAATACTTCGTAATCTTCGACGTAGTCGCCGATGAGCATCAGGATTTTCTTTGGCATTATGGCCTCCAGAATTTTCGGGACTAGAGAATAGCACGCCGACTAGTGCGCCACGGCCGCGTTACCCGGCCCGCCCGTCGGCTGCAAACGCGGCATACGCTGATCCACCGGCGGCAAAATCGGGAACGTCGCGTGCGGCTCCGTCTGATACCAATACGCCACCGAATAAAAATTATCCGATCGGTGATTCGCATGCCCGTGTTCGATCGTCGCCTTCATCGATTTTGTAAATGTGATCGGCGAATCGAGATGAAACCTGTAAGCAGACGTCCGGGTACCCGCGTGCTCGTCGCCAACTACCCGAGCGCCGAAGAGTCGATACGACGAAGTACTCCGCCCGAAATCATACGCGCCGAGGAAATAGTCTTCTGACCCTGTTCCCGTGATCGTTGGATGCGTATCCCCATCGATGAAAAACATGTCGTCGCCTTCGCCCCACCAGGAATCCTGGTTCTGCAGGACCGACATCGTCACGCCGACGAAATGCCCCTTCCCAGTCGCTTCCATCCACACATAGTTGTCCTTGCCGTCGAGATTCTTCGCACCATCGACGCGCGGATCGCCGTTGTTCACCCAGTCGTTCGTCGTTCCATGATTGGGCTGTGCCTGGCGAAACTGCGCGTGAAAATAAAGCGTGTCCGCCGGCAGCGGGTGCGAAAACGCGCGATAGTCGAGATTGAAATAAAACGCCTCGACCTCAGCCTTTCCTTCATTCGTCACGGTAATGAGCGCGTGCTTCTGAAACGGCATTGGGAAAAAGCTATTCAGCGCCTTCTCGCGCGCTACCGAGAGAAGCTCCGACTCCCAGGTGTAATATTCGCCCAACCCAAGTCCGAAAAAATCGCCCAATGGGGTCTCTACACTCGGCGTTGTCTCACCGTCCCAGTACATGCGCAATACGATTTTCTTTAAGTGGTAATTCTCGTCGGTCGCCAGCGTGAACCAGATATGCGTGAGCGTCGCCGGCCCATCCACGTCGAGCACTGTCAGCGTCTGCCCAGGCGCAATCTTCCGATAATCCGCGTTACCGCCAGACCGGTCGTAGCTCGACACCCGCTTGAGCACGTAGTCCTGCGGCCTAGTCAGATCGACAGCGGCAGTATCCGACTGCGCGAAAGCAGCGTGCGTGAAAAAGGCGCAGCTCAAAAACGTGAGTGCAATCAAAAGCGTGCGGAGTCGCGGCATCTCGGCCTTCTCCTCGGGACATGAAGTGGAATTGCTCGGCGGATTGTCTATCGAACACTGAGCGTTGGCAACGACAAACGGCACGCGCAAGGACGGCGCCGCTGCAAAAAACTAGGGCGCAGCGCCCCGGCAAATTGCCGAAGAATCACTGCGCCCTGGCGATCCTGATTTTGCTCGAACCTATTGCGGCTGCGTCGAAGCAAACACGACGCCCGATTCCTGAATCGTCAACATATCCGTCCGCCGCTTCTCCCACTCCAGCAGCGTCAACCCATACGACGCAAACAATCGCCGGATCCGCGCCGAATCCCACCGCAAAACATTCTCCAGCACCGGCACGAGCACGCTCATCGCGTTTTCGCTCAGCACCGTCCGCTTCGCCACTCGCGTAATGAAGTTCGATTCCGACACCGCGATCGTCAGCCCGTCGTACTGATTCACGTGCATCATCACCGGCAAATCCGAGCTGCCGTCGCCCATATAAATAATCTGATCGTGGCTAATCCCGATCTGCGCCCGCAACTCCTCGAGCACCGTAATCTTGCCCCATCCCGCCGACGCGCGAATGATCGACTGCACCTCACCCGTCGCCTCGTTATACCGAAACCGCGTCCCAAAAATGTGATCCGCCGGCACAATCCCTTCCAGCGCCGACTGAATAATCTCCTGCGGCGCCGCCGAGATCACAAAAAAGTTGAACTTATAGCCCTCCGCAAGGTTCTCCAGCGAGCGCGCAAACAGCGCGACATTGTGCTTCAGGCGAATCCGCTTCCCGGTCTCGATCAAATGCTCGCGCCGTACACTGCGAAATTCGGGATCGTGCAAAATCAGGTACGAAAGCTCCGCACCCTGTTGGACAAGGTTCATCTTCGAAAGTCCCGCGACCTTCTCGTGAAACGACTTAAAACCGATGAGTTCGCTCAACACGACTCCCGAGTCGTTAAAGCTGAGCGTCTGGTCGAAATCGCTGGCCAGAAGATACTGCTTGGTCATGTTCTAGTACTCCCTCATTGCTTGCCTGCAATTACACCTTACCCGACGAGGGAAAGGAGTCCGTCACGAATTATTTTGATGGTTGCTATGAGTATAAGTCGTGAATGTTTCGTTAGTGTTTGCTTAGATGCGGACAACCCGTAACCGGTTATATCGAAAGACTTTGTCGTCAAATTGAGTCCAACCCCACGACCCAACCACTTGAAATAGCAGGGCGAACATCTTACGAAAGGGCGATAATCGACGAAACACGCTGTATTTGGGTGGCCGGGCTCGCGGCCCGTTACCTAAGGATTACTGCTTCTCGGGTTACGCTCTCCGGTTCTCCGGCCGCTTCCGCAACTTCCCGCCCGGGTGCGCCATTCGCGTCAAAGTCCGCGCGAAGTCGTCGATCGCCCCCGGCACAATCCGGCTGCAAACAAACTGCCCTTCCCGCTTGCACTCCACCAGCCCGGCTTCTGTCAGCACCCTCAGGTGGTGCGACACCGTCGCCGGCGTGACGCCCCGCATCGCCACCAACTCGCTGCAATTGACATGGTCCTTCGCCGAAATCGCCTCAAAAATCATGAGGCGCGTTTCGTCAGCCAGAGCTTTCGAGACTTTTTCGACTTGAGTGCGGTCCATCGTTGAACTCTTAGTCTATCGAACTCGCCCGAAGCCAGCCAGCAGCGCACCGCCGCGCCCCCCAGCCGCCACGGCGCCAGCCGCGCAAGCCCCACGCGAATCAATCATTCCGCCGAAGCCGATGACGGGTCCGCACTCTTCGCCGAATTCAAATCCAGAAACCACGTCCGCGCCGTATCCCCCGGCGCATAGCAATTCCCGTCCGCGTTGTACGTCCCCGCACACTTCGCCGTAAATTCTTTCCGCCGAGGCGATTGCACGTACTGCCACACCGCCGCATACGGTACGCCACCGCCGCGAACATGCGGCGTCTTCGAAGCCACGCACCCCGGCGCCGGTGGACACACATCGTTGTAAACCCAATACACGAGTTCTCGCCCGCCCATGTGATCGCGGATGTCGTCCGAAGTCCGAATGTTTTCGTCCGTTTTGTTCGGAATCGCCGAGCAATAAACCCCCGGCCGATACCCCGCGCGACTCAACTCGTCCGCCCAGGCCCGCAAATAACCGTGAAATGTCGGCGGCAGCCTCCCGCCATCCTCAATATCCAGAAAAATTACCGTGTTCGCCGCAAATCCCTCCGCCTTCGCGCCCTCCGCAGCGGCCTTCGCATCAATCACCGCCTTCTGCTTCGCCGCTGCATCCTTCTTCACTTCGTTCAACGCACGCGCGCGATATAACACCGCAAACCCAAACCCCAGCGACTTCATCGGTTCGCGTTTGCCCTTCCACGTGTTGATCTTCTCTCCCGGCGGCGGCCCTACCCAGAATCCCGCATAAGCAAACGTCTTCCTCAAGATCGGCAGCGCGTCATCACCGGGATAAATATTGCGATCGAACCCGAGAAACGGCCCTTCCTCCTCCGCTGGAGCCCGCGAAACGGACGAAGCAGTTGCTGCGGTCAACGCCGTCGCATCCGCCGACGCAGAAATTTGCCTCGTATGCGACCTCATCGGTATCCAAACAATCGCCGCAATCGCAACGATCACTCCGCAACACCACACAAGTGTTCGCATCATTCGAATTTATATGATTTCACCGCGCGACGGAAGCTCCGCGCCCCCGCCTCGCAAAACCCGCATGTTTCCTGCCTTTTTTCAACCTCACCTTTAGCCAGTTCTAGACCTGTACCAAACACCTGTACCAAATTTCCCGCCCGGACACCTTGACTCTTCTTACCTCAAAACGTTTAATCAACGCCTCCCCGCGAACGCTAAGTGCCCAATCTCTTAGTGCCCAACACAATTTAAGTTTTTCACACGGAGAATAAATGAAAGTCGTCCGCATGTTCGCCGCGCTACTACTGTTGTCGAGCGCACTCTACACTGCACCAATATCCATGGCTGGGCCGACCAGCGGAGCGGTCGTCGTCAACGCCGGTGGAGCACGGGCGCAAGACGGTAGCGATACCGTGCCCGCAGGGACTACCGGCACTATCGTCGCCGGCCCGAAGACGGTCAACGGCGTTGTTTACGTGAATGTTATGTGGAATGGCACTGCCGCGTTTCAATCGAATTACAACGGCTGGGTCGCCGACGCTTCTCTGAGCGTGGCTGGAACCACCACCACCCCGCCGCCAACGACTCCGCCACCGACGACTCCGCCACCCACCACACCACCCCCAACTACACCTCCGCCAACCACACCGCCGCCGACCACGCCACCCCCGACGCCGACCGGCCTAAAAATCATCGGCTACTATCCGCGCTATGCAATTGAAGACGGCTTCTATCCCAAGAATCTCGTCACCAAGGGCACGGCGAGCCACTTGACCCACATCAACTTCGCATTCGCCAACATCGTCGGCAACAAGTGCGCCAGCTTCAACACCGCCGACGACTACACCACAAAAGTCTCCGCCGCCAATTCCGTCAGCGGCGTCGCCGACACCAGCGGCTCACTCGCCGGAACCTTCCACCAGTTCCAGGAACTCAAGGCGAAGTATCCCAGCTTGAAGATCATCGTCTCGATCGGCGGCGGCAGCGTAAATCCCAGCGTCATTGCCAGCGCAGCCAACGCGTCGAACCGCGCTGCCTTCGTGCAGAGCTGCATCAACATGTACATCAAGGGAAACTTCGGTGGGGGCATCACTGGGGCCGGAATTTTCGACGGCTTCGATATCGACTGGGAATTCCCCGCATCCGCAACCGATCGTTCCAACTTCACCGGTTTGCTCTCGGAATTCCGCAGCCAGCTCGACGCCGTCAAGCCGGGCTACACGCTTTCGATTGCGGGTCCGAACGGCCAGTGGGCGTGGCAATACATCGACCTCGTCACCGTTCAAAAATATCTGACCTTCGTCAACATCATGACTTACGATTACGCCGGACCCTGGAACAACGAGACCGGCTTGGTCGCTCCGCTCTATCGTTCTTCCAACGATCCTTCGCCAACGGACAACGGAAGCTCGTCAGTCGAGGGGTATGAAGCGGCCGGTATGCCGGCGAGCAAGCTCACCTTCGGCGTGCCGTTCTACGGATATGAATGGGGCAACGTGGCCAACCACGATAACGGCCTCTTTGAGCCTGGCAGCCCCGCCAACCAGGGTGCGAACGCCACGACTATCGTCGCTGCCGAGCCCAAATTCAAGCAATACCGCGACTCGATCAGCCAATCGCCCTATCTCTTCGACGGCTCGCACTTCTGGACATACGAAGACACGACATCCATCAAATTCAAGATGGCGTACGTCAAGAATCAACAGCTAGCCGGCGTTATGATCTGGAACCTGGAACAGGACCTCAGCGATGGCACTTTGTTCAACGCTGTCGCTAGCGGGCTCGCTTCTTCGAACTAACCTGTTCGGGGAGCCGCTTCGATCTAGCGAATCAACCACGCTTCGCTTTCCTACTTTTCATGCCAGAGGCGTCTGCTCTCCTGCAGGCGTTCTCTGGCGTGCTAGCTTCCCAGTATTAGAAGCTCCACTTGCGCCACATCGGAATCATGTACTTGGCGCATAGGTGGATGAGGGTGCTGGGTCCCGATAGATACCATCCAACGTAAGGCATGCTTTCTCCTGGCCACCGCCGTGTTTGTGACACCCCGGACGCTTCAGATACAGCGGTGACAACTACAATTCTATCCACTCCCCAATAAGAACCAAGGGTACGACGGACCCCACTTTTCCCTATCGACCGGAGTAGTAGTACTGAGATGACAGTTTTCACCGAAGTAGTACGGGCTTGTCGCGCAGATCGTCGCAGTTTGAGATTTCCCCCGCTGCCCTTAAAAACAAAAACCTCGAACGGACGTGGTGTCCGATCGAGGCATAGACGACAGCGTGTGGCCGTTCGTTAGGTTAGCTTATAGCGGGTGGAGCTCTGCCAGGACAGCTTGTTCGACTGCGTCAGAAAGAATGCCTTCACGAAGCTTTTCAGAAACAGAAAGGCGTCCACGAACCGCAGAACGATGTAAGACGGTGAGTACAAGATGATGTCCCAGCGCTTGTTCGTGATGCTCACGATCGTAGCGCTCAGAAACATGAACCCGCTGTCGATCGCGAACCACGTCTCAACCGTTCGCGGAAAAAGCCACAACCATAGTGGCATGAACATCAAAAGCAGCGACGTAATGAACCCTTCGCCCAGCACCAGCTGCGTCTCCAGCGCAATTCGCCGCGTGCTGCCCCACATCTTCAGCTGCCGCGTGCACGTCCACGCTCCGCCATTCCACCGTACTAGCTGCCGCGAATAAGACCGAAGCAAATCCTGCGGATCGGCCGTCACCACCACCGCGTCGCGCACGTAAATCACGTCGTAGCCAAGGTCGTGCGCGCGCAGCGTCGCCATCATGTCTTCCACGATGCTCGGCTTGCTTTCCCAAACCTGGTCGAACAAGCTCATCCGGAACACCGAGCAGCAACCCGCCGCCACGTTAATTGTCTTCAGCGCGTGCTGCCCTTCCTTGATCAACCAATGTCCTACGGCGTACTGCAACGCTCGCCACGCCGTCAGCCAATTTTTCGGACGCGATTTCACCTTGCCGCAGGCAATTGCCGCATTCGGATTCTTCCCGAACGCAATCTTCATCGCTTCAAAATACCCGTCTTCAAACGTCGTGTCCGCATCAGCCAGCGCCAGCAAATCGTACGACGCCAGGTTGAAGTGCTTGATGCCCTTGGCAATCGCCACAGACTTGCCGCCATTCACCGGCAACGCGAGCACGTTGATTTCTCTCGTGAGCGCCAACTCGACCGTCGCATCGGTCGAGCCATCGCTCACCAGATATACGTCCTCTTTCGGTACGCCTGCCGAGATGATGCTGTCGATCGTCGAGCAGATCGCTACAGCCTCATTCTTTGCCGCGATGAGTGCGCAGATCTTCATTTTATTGGACCGTGATCACCTGACCGATGGACGGAACGCCGTTCTTATCCACCACGAACAACAGGTACGGGCCCGCCGGCGCGATGTTCGAGTTCGGAGGTGCTGCGATTCCGATCGTCGTGCCGTTCACCGCAAAGTTCAGTCCGATTTCCCGTTGCGACATGTCGAACGCGTGCGTCGCCGCGCCCTCGCGGATCAGCACTGCCGCCGCGATGTTGCCGTTCGTCGTCGCTTTGAACGTCTGGCCGTACGTAATCGTCGCCGGTGTCGCCGTCAGCGACGGACGCGTCGCCAGGCTGCCGTCCGCGTTATAGAAGTAGGGCGGCTTGTAGATTTCGATGCTCGGTTCGAACGTGCCCTGTACTGGGTTGCCGCCGCTGAGCACCACGCTGCCGTCCGGCAGAAGCACGCCGGTGCTGTGGTACAGATGCGCGTTCGCGTTCGGAGCAAGCTCGCTGAACGTGTTCGTCAGTGGATCGTAAAGATCAGCCGACTTGCTCGCTGTGTTCGGGTTCTCGTCATCCGCGCTGCCGCCGATCACCAGCACTTTGCCATTCGGCAGAAGCGTAGCGTTCATCTCGACGCGTGGCGCCGACATCGCCGGACCGGCCACCCACATCGGGTTTGCCTCCGACATGTCGATCAATTCCGTGGTGTTGGTCGCCGCCACCGTATTGCCCATGCCGCCCATCGTCATCACGACCGGCTGATAGTTGGTCTGTGGCAGCAGCGGCAACAGAACCACTGATCCGTATGAGCGATATTCCGTGTTGAGCGTCGAGTTCACGTAGGTCCAGTTGGGTGAAGTCGCCGGCGCATTCGGATCGAAGATCCACGTCTCCGGCTCCGGCCCCGCATGCAGAATCTTTCCGTTCGGCAGTTGAATCATGCGCGGATAAAGCGCCGGCGCACCCGGAACTGGGAGCGTGCCATCAGAGTATTTCATCGTGCGGCAATCGCCGACTGGGCCGCCGCCGATCGTGCACGTCGGAGCTACCGCTTCCCACTTGCCGGTGTCGTTGTGCCAATACTCGATGAGCGCGTTGTCGTCGGCATTCTCGTCCTGACCGCCGTACACAAACACGCGGCCATCGCCGAGCATCGTCGTCGTCGGATACCAACGGCCAGCCTGCATTGCCGGCAGCAAAGTGAACTTGTTCGTCGTAGGATCAAAAATTGCCGCCAGCGGGCTGCCACCAAATCCCTGGTCGTTGACGGTCGTCGCATCCCTAGGAACCTTGTGACCCGGCGTTTTTTCGGTCGCATTTGACGCGCGTCCGCCTGGAACAGGTGCACCGTGGTGCATCGCGCGCATGATCGCCGCAGCCGGACCGGTTGCATACGTTGCCGTGCCGCTGTCGATGAAAATCCTGCCGTCGGCCAATTGCGTAGCGCCGTTGCAGAACATATCGAAAGGCGGAATCGGGAACGTGTTAAACGCTCCGGTCGTCGGATTCCAAACCGTCGCCGAACCAAAATCCGTCGGGCAGCCCGCTTGTCCCGGAGGGCAATTGCCCGAGCCCGCGATGTAAAGAACGTTGCCAGTCTTCAACAGAATGCCGTGAACTGGATTGATCGGCATCGGTGTCGCAAGCGTATTCCAGAAACCTTGTGCCGCTGTCGTCTGCGGAGTTTGCGTAACTCCCGTTCCCGGTGTTGGGATCGGTACCGGAGCTGGATTCGTCGGTGCTACCGGAGTCGGCGTTCCCGCAGGCGGCGCCGGCGGTGTGGGGGTGGTCGGATTCGTAGGATTTGTCGGGTCGGTCGGATTCGTGGGATCCGTCGGGTTCGTCGTGCCCGTCGCTGCCTTCGTGCCGCTGCTATACGTGCAGCCAAACATCGCCGCCGTCATCACTAGAATCATCACCGAAATGGAAACCTTCTTCATGGGGCCCTTTCTTCTCCGAAACTCGTGCGGCTTCTCTCGCTACCGCTACTTCACAAGCTGTCAGCTTCAGTTCTCTTTAGTGCTTGTCCTGCCAGCCGTGCCAAAACCGAATAAAGAACTCGACGCCCGCCGCGCTTCGCGGAATCACCGTTCGCGTCTCGTACAAGTACATCGTCCCGATTTCATAGGTGGAATGTTCGGTCGGCACCATGATTTCGACGCCGCCGCCTTCGCGCGCGAAGTTGTTCCAGTCGTAGCCCAGCTTGTCTTTCGCAACGGTCACTTGTCCGAACGCGATCAGCTCCGGCTTCGAATGGCTCGTGCCGTGATCCTGCGCTTTCCAGAGCACGACGCCCTGCTTGACGAAATCGTTGTAAAGCGTGTTGTGCAGCTCGGTCGGGCTGATATTCAGCGCCGCGATGCCCCAGCTGCTGCCGGGCAAGCGGTTTCCGTACGGATGCCAGCCAATCCAGTAGTTGATGTCGAAGGACGGCGCCGCTGCGGTCGCGCCGGAGACGAACCGGTGTTCACCCGTGTAGCCAATATCCGCTCGCACGAGACCGCCAAAATATCGATTCTCAAACGTTCGAACCAGCTTGATGCCGCCGCTGGCGCGCGTGAACCGATTCCAGTCGTAGCTCTTTTGGTCGATGCTGTCCGTCGTGTTGACGTACGCTCCGACATCGAATCCGGCAAACGTCCGAACCACGACACCCTGCTCCACGAAGAAGCGCGCCGCAAAATCCTTTTCCAGGGGGCTGGAGCCACCGGAGTCAATCCACATGCTGCCTTGGCCCGTTGGGGCCGTTCCGGTGACGTGTGGGTTGGAGTCCCGGCCAGTAAGAACCATAGGGGCCATCACTTCTTGTGCGCTCACCACCGATACGCCCAGAAGGAACAGAGCCGCGAGCCTGCCAATCATTTCTTGCTCCTCTATCCGTTAGGTGGGTCCCGTTCGGCATGTCGCTACTTCTTTGTTTTTAGCGACTTGCTTGGGCGCTGAGTCGGATCCGATTTGCTTGATGCTCGGTCTTCCGGCCAGCTGCCCGTCGAGACACATGCCCCTTCGGACAGGGTAAGAATGCAATGCGCATCCGGGGCGACCAATGGTGCGTGGGTCCCGAAGAAAAAGTACGCCGGTACGCCTTTAGACTGTGCCGCCAGTTCCAGTACGAAAGGCTCTTAAAAGTGCCGTAACTGTATGTATTGAATGGCCTTATGACGCCAGAAGCGCTCGACAACCAGGGCTCCGCACCCTCTGTTCTCCCCCCAGTTTTGGGACCCACCGTACGACCCCGCTCATCACACCCCGAACGCGCCCTCTTTGAAGACCGCGCCCCCCCACCCGCAAATGTGTGGGGCGCAGCACCGCTTTACCCTGAGCATCGAAGGGTGCGCCCCATGTCCGCACGGTCACCGCGTCTTTAGCACGCCACTGCCGGCTTGTAGGTCTATCTGCGCTCGACGCCGATCACAATCCTCGTTTCAAACAGCTATTCCCGCACAAAACTGACTCAAGTCCCGATTCGAATAACCATAATGGCTATTGACAATGCGGTTAAATTGTCTTACTCTATTGCAGTAGACCTTCGCGCCCACGCTTCCTCATAAAGGCGAAACCCTAACGAACACTCAAGCCCTTGCAACCCTCTGATTTGTCGAGGCTTATTCACTCTTTGACTAAACTGCATGTCCCAAATTCGCCAAGTTGCACATTCCCAATGACTTATTCACTCTCGCGATTTTTTAGGGGGGTGGGTAGGTTTTCTTCCCAAAACGGAACGCCTCCCCCGGCAGCAGGTAGCTTCCAGAGCAAGTAGTCAAACGTCTACCATCGCTCCCCCACCAAAACGGGAGACAATTGCGTAACGCCGGTATCCGTTCCCAAACCTGCTCCCGCGGAGGTTCTGATGCGCTTCCTTTATATAGCCCTGACTCTGTGCCTGGCGGCCGCACCCTCCTTCGCCGACGAGCCCAAGAACGAGCCCACAAACGAGAAGGCCCAGAAGACCTACAAAGAAGCCAACGAACTCGTCCGCGAGCGCAAAATCCCTTCCGCGCTCGACGATTTCAAGAAAGCCGACAAACAGGACGGCGGGCACTGCTTTGGTTGCCAGAAAGAGATGATTTACTACGGAAGTAAACTCGGCGACTGGAAAGCAGCCGAGCTAGGCGCGCAGGAAATGATCGCCGAATCGGGAGACCCTCGTGGCAAAGCCATTTCGCATTATCAGATGGCGTCCGTCCTGATGGCCGAAGGTCTTGAAAAGCATAGGGACGCAGCGTTCACGCGCGCCCATGAAGAGATCGCCGCCGCACTCGCCGCGTTTTCCAATTTCCCCGACGCATACTACCTCGACGGACGAGCGTTAGCACAACTTCATCAGGATGACGCCGCCAAAGCGCGTTTCGAGGAATTCGCAAAGATGAAGCCGGAGAAAGACTTGGACCGCCAGCGCGCCATGCGTTTCATCGGCAACATGGACCTCGCGCGAGCCCGTATGGCGCCCCCATTTGAAGTCACGACGATGGAAGGCCAGAAACTTTCAATGGACGAACTGCAAGGAAAAGTCGTGCTGATCGATTTCTGGGCGACATGGTGCCAACCGTGCCGCGAAGCGCTTCCGCACATTCGCAAAATAGCCGACAAATTTCACGATGAACCGTTCGTTGTCCTGAGCGTCAATGTGGACACCGACGAAAAAAAATGGAAATCATTCGTCGCGGAAAACAGAATGACCTGGCCGCAATATTTCGATACCGGTTTTACTGGGCCAGTCGCGAGAATGTTTGACGTAAACGCCATCCCGCACACATTCACCATCGACGCCGACGGCATCGTCCAGGACGAAAAAGTCGGAGACGCTTCCATCGAAGGCAAACTTAAAAAACTCCTAGCTCGAGCCCGCGAACTGCAAGCATCGCAAAGGCAATAGCGCCAAGATTGCCACAAAACAAAAAGAAGCGGCCGCCAGCCGAAGCCGGAGGCCGCCAGGAACGAAAGACAAATGGGAATTTGTGTCGGCTACTTCTGACTCGGCAATCGGAAGATCAACGACCGCGTCAGTTCCGATCGACTCGCATCCGGATCGGTGAGCTCCGCAAACAAACGCGTGATCGCTTCCTGCTCTTCTGGTGATCGTTTCTCACGGTCTCCGAGAAACGCGGCCCGCACTTTGTCCTGCGTCGCAAGGTCCTTCGTCGCAATCCAGGTGTAGTGCGTAAAGTCGCCGTCTGTCCGCACATCTTCGACCGCAAGACCAAAGGCAAGAATCGTGCCGTCGGCAGCCAACTTGTCGAAGATCGGTTTGTTGTATTTCTCCCAAACCTTGCGGTACTCGGCGCCTTTTCCGGGTTTCACTTTCACGAAAGCGTACCGCGTATAAGGCAAAGTTCCCGCCGGTGGCATCGAGGTCGCGAACCCTTCGACCAGATCCCGCGTCAGGTAGTCGTGCGTCTTGGCAAAGTCCGTAATTTCCACCATGCGCGCCATCGGACCGCTTGCGGCCGGCGCACCTTTTTTGCCCGACGCCGAGCCCTTGCCGGATTCTTCAGTCATCTTGGCGATTTGCTCGCGAATCCCCGTGTCCACTTTTTCCAGGCCGGCATAGTCCGCGACCGTGTACCAAATCATGTGCGTCGCATCTCCCGGCACCCGCAACACCGGAGCTTCGACACCCCATGCCAGCACCACGCCGTCCGCCATCAATTTGTCGCGCACCGGCCCGCCCACCGTCTTTACAAGATTGAGGAAGTCCTCTTCCTTTCCGGGATTCACGTGATACTCAAACCAGAATGTCAGCGGCTGCGGAGCTGGGGCCTGTTGCGCAGCAATCGTGAAACACGACATCAACATTAACAACGCGCACAAAAACACTCGCTTCTTCATGGCTTTCGTTTCTCCTTAAAGTCTCGCTGAACAGCGTCATCGAAGCACTTAACGCAGAGGAATGGAAAAATTGGACCTGACAACTTAAAGATGCGAATCTTTTTGTAGGCCGACCAAGGATTTTTCTGTGGCTCGGTTGTAACACCCGGATTCGACTGCGTCAAGGGAAGCGGCAAATCGTTGGAGGACGAATCGCGCCGTATGATGAATCGTCGGGGATACTCGGGTACTTCAACGAGTTAAAGGTGGTTGCCTGGGAGCAGTATTTTAGAAGCCGGCTATGATTTTCGCGAAGCCAGCACGCCGATTTCCGGGATCGAGTGCGATGCCGTCGTCGTGCGCTCCGGCGGACGCGTTCCGTCGCGCAACGCCTTCGCAAGAATCTCGACCGCCGTCCCCGCAAGCGGTGGCAAATAAATCGTCGCGGTCAGCAATCCCTGGCGCACCCACGCTTGCCCAGTCTTTACCTGGCCGTCGCAGCCGGTGAACGGCAAGTTTAGCCAGTGCGAGCGGTCGTCTTCGTTGCTGAGTTTGTCAAAAGCACGGCGCGCACCCATCGCCATCGCGTCATCCTGCGCGCCGATCAGATCGATCGCCTTATTCTGCGACGTCGCGAGCTTCCACCAGTTCGCGACCGCTTGTTCGCCGCTCTCCTCGGTCCATTTGCCCTTGAGCGTGATGATCTGGATATTCGCCGGCTTGCTCTCCATCATGCCCGCCGTGCGCTTTTGCGCCGAGGAGCTCTGCGACGGTCCCTCTAAATAGAGGACCGATCCGCCCCGCGGAAGCAGCGCAGCAAACTGTTTTCCCTGGATGCGCCCGATCTCAACGTGATCCGAACTCACTGAAAATGTCGGAGCTTTCGACGTCTTGTGCAGTTCGGGCAAATACTCCGGACTTCGATTCAGTATCACCCAGCCGATTCCAGCGGCACTGGCGGCCTTCGCCACCTGCGGCAGCGCTGTGCCGCTGACCGGTTCCAGCACAATCCCGTCCGGCCGCGACTCTGGCCGATTCTGGATCGCCTTCAAAAGCTGCGTACTCTGATCCACCGCGTTGTTATCGGCGTAACTGATTTCCGCATCGACGCCATGTTTCTGCGCGGCCTCTTTCGCAGCGGCAGCCTGCGCAACCTGGAAATCGTTATCTTGCGTATGGAGCGAAACGATAAATTTAAGCTTTTTCATCAGCCGCCAAAATGAACGAACCGGTTCAATTAAAGTTCAAGGAAGAATGCTTCAACGATACTCGACGGTCGGGCTGAACGCGCAGATTTTTTCGAGGTGTATTCCCGTTAGGCTACTGCTATCGAATCCTACAAATTCTCGGCCGGCAAGCCTGCGGCAAATCCTGTATTCTTACGAAATGGCGATGGGCCGGCGCGATCACATGGACCCTTTCGTGAAAAGCGACGAACTCAGGGAGCAATTCGAAGCAAACCGTGTTCAGTTCGTACTCACGGAACTCGACACCGGCATGACGTTTTGCGATGTGGCGAAATCCTCCGCAGACCCGGAAAAAATCAAACGCAACGTCACGAACGCCTGCAAGGCCTACAAATCAGCGCTGAAGTTCGCCGGCGAAGCACACTTCGACGCAAATTCAGAAAGTGAATTTGAAAACAAATTCGCCCGCTTGAAATCCCTGCTGAGGGGCCTGGGCCAGGACGTCTGAGCGAATACGAACCAGAGCACGTCAGTGCCTCTTGCCCGGGCTCCCACTGAAGGATAGGCCGGCGCTTCCCAAGGGATTGACGCTCTCGACGAGCGTAATGACGACACCTTCGTGCTTCCCTTCCGCCGTGCGATACGGAAGAATCCGCAACTGATAGCTGTGCCCTTCGCGCACCGTGACTTCTTTTTCGATCATCTGCGCGTTCGCCATCACCTGCAGCACCATTTGCTGCAAATTCGGGATTTGCACCAGCGGATTGATATTCAAAAACGGACGCCCAACGTCAGCCGGAATGAGCCCCAGGGATTTCTGTGCTTGCGGCGTAAATCGCCGAATCGTTCCATCGGGCGCGAGCATCACCATGGCAACGTCTATGCTTGAAAGCAAGTTCGTAAGGTCGTTGTTCGCCGTCGAAACGTCGGAGTTGCGACTGCGGAGTTCGTCGTTGACCGTGCTCAGCTCTTCGTTCGCGGACTGAAGCTCTTCCTTCGCGGTCTCCAGTTCCTCGTTGGTGCTCTGGAGTTCCTCGTTACTGGAGAGAATTTCCTCGTTCGCGGATTGCAATTCTTCGTTGGTGGCTTCCTGCGTCTCGATCACGGATTGCAGATATTCCTTGGTCGCCGAAAGCTCCTGTTCCAGCTTGGAAATGCGATCGTTGGTCGCATCCATGGCTTTTTGCGTCTGACGCGATTGTTTCGTAGCGGGCACCGCAACGGTAACTGGAGCCTCTTCATGGAAAACGATCATGAAGTAGAGTTCGTTGGTCTGCCCGAGATGCAGCGGCATGACTTCCAGGCTGATCATCCGCGTTGTGGGCTTGCCGTGATGGTCGGAGCTAACGCCATTGCCATTGCCGTCGCCATTCCCATTCTTGAGAAGGACGCCTTGCTTTCGGACCGGACCGCCTTCCTTCTTCGCACGGCCCAAGGCGTTGCGCAATTCGATCAGCAGCGACTCCCGAGCCATCTTCAAAATGTTGAGGCTGGCGCGACCCGGAGCGAGTTTCAGGTATCGGCTGACATTCCCGCGCGTATGTACGATTTCCAGTTCGTCGTTGACGAAAACGGTTGCCGGAACAAACTGGGTAACGAGCCGCCGGTCAAATTCCTTTTGCGCTTCCAGATAATTCGAGCTGGAATCGGGCGGACGGAAAGGCGTCCGCACAGACCCATATTCCCCGCGGTCCGACTGCCGATTCAGCGAGAAAGTCACCACTTGTCGAGACGCGCTGGCCTTCTTGGAAAATATCTTGTACGTGCGGTCCACAGTCGAGAACAAGTTGCTCGCCGCGCCGACGCCTTCCGAAGTGCCGAGCACGAGAAAACCGTTCGCGCGAGTCGCGTAGTGAAACAGCGAAATCACTTTGTTTTGAAGCACGGGCTCGAGATAGATCAGCAGGTTGCGGCAGCAGATCAGATCCATCTGAGAGAAGGGCGGATCATTTAAGAGGTTGTGTTGGGCGAAGATGCACATGTCCCGGATGCTTTTACTGATGCGGTAGCCGCCTTCCACACGAGTAAAAAACCGCTTCAGCCGCTCCGGTGAAACGTCGCCTTGAATATTTTCGGGGTAAACACCGGCGCGAGCCTTCGTCACGCTCGGCTCGCTTACGTCGGTACCGAAAAACTGGATCGGCACTTGCGATGCCTTGTCGCCCAGAAACTCGAGCAGCGAGATCGCGATCGAATAAGTCTCTTCCCCGGAAGCGCAGCCCGGTGTCCAGATGCGAATGACGCCTTCCGCGGGCCGAAGTTTCATGACACTGGGAAATACCCGCGTCTTCATAAGATCAAAAACAGGCGGATTACGAAAAAAGCTGGTCACGTTGATGAGCATGTCCTGATACAACGCTTTGATCTCCGCGTCGTTGGACTGCAGATAACGGACATACGCTTCCAATTTGTCCATCTTGTGAACCACCATGCGACGCTGAATTCGCCGGAGAATGGTGGTTTGGCGATAGTGCGTAAAGTCGACGCCAGTACTCCGGCGAAGCATCTGGAAAATGATGCCGAGCGCGGCGCCGTCCGACGGTGGAACGGGCACATCCGCAGCGGGATGATGCTGCGCGTAGGGCAGGCGTGCGATACGGGCCAGTTCACGAGCGATCTGTTTTGGAGGAAGAACGTAATCAACGCAACCCGAGTTCGCGGCGCTACGCGGCATGCTGTTGTATTTCGCCGTCGCATCGTCTTGTGCGAAGGTGACGCCACCGTGCGCCTGAATTTCAGCGATACCGAGCGTTCCATCTGTGCCCGAGCCCGACAGCACGACACCGATCGAGCTCGGTCCGTATACTTCCGCAACCGAACGCATGAAATGATCGATCGGCATGTGGACCCCGCCGCGTGATTCCTCACGCGGATGCAGCCGAAGCATTCCGTCCGAAATCGACATCGAGGTATTCGGAGGAATGACGTAGAAGTGATTGCGTTCGATCCACATGCGATCTTTTACTTCCGAGACCGCCATCGTCGTTTGTTTGGCTAACAGATCGGTAAGTATGCTGTGGTGCTTGGGATCGAGATGCTGGACAAGGACAAACGAGAGGCCCGTGTCGGTAGGCAAGTGCTTCAGCAGATCGTTGGTCGCTTCAATGCCGCCAGCCGACGCACCAATTGCGACGACAGTAAAGCGATTGTCGGCTCCGGGTGTCTTCCTTTCGGCTGACTTTTTCCCGCGGGCTGTTTTTCTCGTCATCTGGAACCGTTCTCTGTGGCTGCAATCACCGCGAGCCGAACGCACTCGCACAAAATGTTCAACGCATTTTCACTTGGTGGGCGAGTGATGGTGCGCAGCAGTCTTTCGAGACTGTGCGGATTGTAGTCGTTCTTCGGATGTCAGACAACAAAGCTGTGAACGCAACCCGGTTGCTTGGGAGGACGCATTCTGGAATAAGTCAGAGGGTTTTGAGGAACCCTATTTAGCCGGCCGCGCCGGCGGTGGGGGGCAATCCGGTAGCGGCGGCTTCGGCTGCGGCCCCAGCTGCGGCGTGAACCGTGTCAACACTCCACGACCTTTTTAGTGCATGAAGGACGAAGGCATTGATCGGCATCTCTCGCCGGCGTGCCGATTCGCGGATGCGGTCGGCCTCCGAAACTTCGCACCGCACCAGGATCGCAGTCCTCGGACCACGCGTAATCAGCGCGCGCCTGCTCAACACCTGATTCATTGAACTGAACCGATTATTGAGGGATGAGACCAAGCGGTCTTCCACCTGGATCGCCCTGACCATGATGAACAAAACATAGGCGCTGATGGTGCGCCGCTGTTTTTCCGCTTCGATGCGAATTTTGTCGGCTTCTTCTGTGTTGCAGCGTATCAGGAGTGCAGTGCGTGGCATGCGTTACCTGCTACTTTCAGACTCTACGGCACGAGGCGCTTGCTGACTGTTGTGCTCGGTTGTGCATCCCGGGAACGGGCAGCGGTGAACGTCGGTGACGATTTTGTCGTGGGAGATTTCGACATGGACCAGTTCGAGTGCGAGATTGTGCTCGTCGCATTTTGGCAGTGTTTGAACCATTTGCCGGCACCTCCTCGTTCGCGAGTTAGGGGCATTGTGCGCGGAAGTTTTGCTGAATTCAAATTGTGATAGCACATGATATCATAATGAAGAACACAAAAACCTGGGGTTGCGAAGGCCTTGAAGCCGTCTTACGGCAGGATCGGCAACGCTTGTTTGGGCTGATGTCTCGCCCGGACATTTGCTCGGTTCTGGCCAAACTGGATCGACGCTCTGAAAATGCTGCCGACGGAGAGGATTCCGCCAAGTTTGTGGTCAGCAATGGCCGCCAAGCCCATCGATGCGATGCATCCGCAGGACGCGCAGTCGGGTTTTCCGCCGAACTGACATGGAGTGATTTTCGTTTGCAAGTCCGCGGAGAGCGTCTGGGTGGTAAGCGCGAAAACGCAGTCTTGCGGGCTTTGCGGAGGCGTGGCGAACTGGCGAATCACCGTCTCAGGCATGTCGAGTTTTGGATATTGCTTTCGCAACTGCGTCATTTCGGCGATCACGCGGGCTCGTTCCTCTGCGGTCAGAATTTCCGGAAGTTGATCACCGACTTGCGGAGTAAACAAGCTGAACCACACCTTCTTTACTTCGGGGCGCGGCGTCCAGAATTCCAGAAAGTCGGCGAGGTAGCCTGGACGCTTCATCATTTGGCCGGTGACCGTGCAATGGATCGTGACTCTCTGCCCTGCGATATTTTTTAGGATGCGATCGTAGGTCGCGGGCGTTCTCCGCACGTCGTGTTCGGGTTGCAAGCCGTCGACAGAAACCACGATGTGGAGGCGCGGCTGACTCGCCCAATTCGGACCCATGGTTCGGAAGGCGCTGGTGACAATCTGCACGTGGATTTTTCGTTGCAACAGCAGCGGGATCATCACCTCGAGCTCGCGAAAGCGAACGAGCGGATCACCGCCAACGATCGACAAGTGCAAAGGCTTGAGACGATCGACGACCTCGAGAACGCCATCGACTAAGGCTTGCCCTCGCCGGTCGGCCAATTCGCGCAAGGTTAGCCCGCCGCCGAGATGAGCATCGTCGTACGCGTAGCATCCGGGACATCGCAACGGACACTCGCGAGTGATCTCCAAGGACAGAGAAGGTCGTTCGCCTTTGAGTATCTTGCCCCATGCCTGAAAAACCTGAGAAGTGTGCACCGCTGGTGGTCCTTCCTGATTGCACGAAAATTGTTGGGGTAATAGTTGGGATTTCCTACGGGGAACCTTGCGAATTTCACGGATAGACGCCCGTTGCTCTTTAGCAGAGGTATCGGTCGCCCGCGAGCATAGCGACGGTCAACGCGATCAGTAGAATCGCGATCAGGAGAATGAAGGAGGAGAAGCGTCAGACGCTCGCCGCACGAAGGACACTCTTAATGCAGGTTCTGAGTTCTCGAAGATTTGCCCAAACGAAAACAGCTCGGTCCGAAAATGGGGAGCGAAGTTCGTGTCATCGGTGATTTGCTTCTTCGCCGTGACGGGCACATGGTGGTCAACGCGAGAGGTTACTTTGGTTTGATCCCCGTGCGCTTTAACTGCCGGTGGATCGGGTACCCGATCTAGAACTCCTACGACGATCATCAAGCACAATAAACGTGCAACGATTCGGAGTCTCATAATATTGCACGCATGGTCATGTCTGTCGGGCGTTCAAGTCACTCGCAGGTCATCGACCGTTGACCGGTTGTGTCTTTCGGACACCGTTGAGTCTACAAGAACCACGGAGCAAGAGTACGCCCAATTCATTCGATGCGGTCAGCCCCGCGGCCGATAGCTCAAAATTGAGGGAGATTAGAGATTGAGGGAGATTAGAGAGTGAGAGAAAAATTGGTACCCGGGGTGGGAGTCGAACCCACATGAGGAAAAATCCCCGGAGGATTTTAAGTCCTCAGCGTCTGCCATTCCGCCACCCGGGCGCCGAGCCTCTATCTTATATTGTTTTTTGTTGATTAGGTGACCATTGGCGCGTAGCGCTGCTTCGGATTCCTGACCTGCTTGGACCATACTTGGGCTAAACGTACGCCCTCGTTCAAGCTTAGAAGCGGCATCCGACAGATCCGCTTCATCTACGATGTTGTAGCGATTGAAGATGGCAACCGTTTTGTGACCGCTTATTCTCATCGCCACTACTTGCGGCACTCCGCACCTGATCATGTTACGAACCGCGCTGCGTCGAAAGTCGTGAATCATTAAGCCAGGCAATCCGGCTCTCAGAGTGAGATTTTTCCACGCTTGACGGAAGTCGCGAACCGGATTTCCGTTACGACGCGTGAAAACGGGGTCGAGTGGCTTTTTCCCTGCGATACAACGGGAAAGCAGCATAAATACCTCGTCTGTCATCTTGATAATGCGCGGTTCCTCGTTTTTCGTCGTGAGCGATCGAAGGTTTACGGTCTTTTCGAGCAAGTTGACCTGTCGCACTCGCATTTCAAGCAATTCGCTATGCCGAAACCCGAACGTAAAGGCTAGGGCTAGAAAGGCTCGCAGCCAGTGTTCTTCAGAGTTGTCCATCAACCGCTTGTACTCGGCTTCGCTAACGAAGCCTTGCCTCGGAGGATTTTCCTTTAACCTTCTCGGAAAAATCGGAACTGTTTTCAGCTTTTTCGGGGTGCATTCGGTGGCTAAGTTGAAGGCGCGCTTTAGCAGAGCCAGTTCACGGTTGATCGTCGCGTTATTCGCGGACTGCTGCCGGTGTTCGATGTAACGATTTATGTCGTCCGTTGAGACCTTTGCAGCACGGATGGCACCGAAAAAAGGCTTCAGATGATTTTCCCACCTCCCCTTAAGAAATTTTAGACGGCGGTCCGACTTCTTTTTTAGCCGCTCGATATCAGGGTCTATGCTCGATCCGACATCAAAATGTCTTCGGATCCCGTAGTCCAGGAATAGCGCTTCCATCAGTACTTCGGTGAGGACTTTTTCATTTACAGGGGCAACGAACTCTCCAAGCGAAATTGCCCCAAGTCGTTTTCGTAAGAGTTCTTTGGCGACCGTAATTCGGTCGCTGTGGGTGTTTTCAATGAATCGCCTTCCATCGCGATAGTAGGAGATGCGATAGTGGGGACACTCTCGTTTCACGCCAGTCTTCCTGTCAAGGAACTTCGGCTTGAAGATGCTGCCTGACCCTCGGTCGCGTCGTCTGTCCGCGGGACTAAGTGAAAAGCACCTTTCCATTTCGGTCATTTTCCCCTCAGCGGTGCCCCCCCACTGGGATGCTCCGAAGAGCGCCGGCAGGACGTTTGTATGCAGAACGCTAAGCGTAACTTCATATACATCATAGAGTAGTTTGTTAAAGTCAATTGTCCAGGCTGGTCCACAAACGACGCCGTCTCGGATGCGACGGATTACACCCCTACTGTCGCTACGGACCGACCTGGAGCGCCACAATTATCTCGCGAACTCGCTGAGGCAGGCTACTCGCGATTTTTCGGTGGCGCCCACACAGATGTATCCGACGCAATGAGGAGCCGACGGCGCCGCAGGCAGTGCACGCGGCGATTCAGGAGGAGTTTGGTTGGCAGGTTCAGTGGCGCGGCAAAGGACTTGAGTGGGGGTGGCTGCAAGCCATCAAACAGCCACTTGATATTTATTGGGCTAGCTGGTTGTCGAGCAGCGAGCCTGAAGAATCTGAAGCCGACCCAATCGGCTATTTCATGCTCATAGACGGCGGATTTAGATGGGAAAGTGGCATTCAGTCTTTTAAGCCTTCCCAAACAAAGAGGGCTAACGTCGTGATGCCTAAGTTGACGAAGAGGGTCGAGCCAGTCTACCCACCTGAAGCCGCTGCGAGTCACACTTCCGGAACAGTCCGAGTCTATTTCGTCATTGGTACTGACGGAATCCCCATCAACCCACACGCCAGCAAAGAAGAAGGATTCTCGGACCACCCAGGCCTTGTCAAAGCAGCCGAAGATGCCGTTCGACAGTGGAGATACCTGCCATGCACGATTGATGGCAAGCCTGTTCCTTTGGACTTCAAGACTGACATCATATTTTCTTTGAAGAATTAGTTTTCGGGTCAAGCTCCCGGTAAGTCGGGTGGTTTCAATGGGTCGACGCAACACTCAGCTCGGACCCGCCCTGCATTGAAAACAAAAGCTAAAAACGCTCGCTCGGCCAGATCAGCCAGAACACCACCCTGGCTAGGTTTTGACCGAGGACAGCCAAACAGATCACTTCTTCTGGGGAAGCACTGTTGAATCAACACACTCGAGGGTGTTGCATCGACCGTCTGAGCCGGCACGCATTACCGGACATCTCTAACAGTGTCGGCCCTGTCAAATACTTTTTGAGCAGACTCCGCCGATCACTCCGAAGAGTGGTCTTCGTTGTTCGCTTTGTCCGCTGCTTCGACGACCACGGCTCGTTTGGTAATCTCTCGATCGGTTTCGGTCCGACCTAAACATCTCTTCGATCTAACTTCGACCATGATTACTTCTTCGAACTCCCTTTACAGGGAGCGGGATGCCCAACCAAGTGGACGGTGTTACTTCACACCATGTCCGGTACCGAGCTGTCCCGCGTACGAACCGAACTCCATGGACGGTGAATACTCGCGGCCATTTCGCCACATCCAGTACAAACGCACTCCCAGTCTGCGGCCCATCGCGACCTTGGCAATGCTCCGATGCCGACGCATCGCCAAGTGCAAGTACCGACGTCGCCAGTCCGCATTGTCGCGCACCGCCGCTTGCGCCGCCTCCACCAGCAAGAAGCGCAACAACGAATTGCCTTGCTTGCTGATGTGCCCCAGTCGTTGCTTGCCACCACTGGAGTCTTCGCTAGGAATCATCCCCACGTAGTTGCCGATCTGCTTGCCACGATGAAATCGGTTCGGATTTCCAACGATCAACACATACGCGAGCGCCGTAAGCGGGCCCACGCCCGGATGCGTCATCAAGCGCGCTGCCTCGGGCCGCTTCTTGGCTTCCTGCTCGGCAGCAGCAGTGAGTTCTTCGATCATCGGATGCAATCGATCCAGTAACTCCAACAACTCTTGCCGGCGCCGACTGGCCCAAGGCGCCAACGCCAGCTTTTCTAACTGCTCTCGGCCTTGTTCGCTGAACAGTTTTTTCTTCCAGCGATAGCCCTCGTTCATCGCCAGCGCCTGCAGCTGATTCATGATCCGCGTGCGCATCTGCACCAGCCGGTGCCGATGCCACAGCAGTTGACGCACATCGCGATTCTGCGGACTCGGCACCCAGATCCGCGGAAAGCGATCTTCCACCATCAGCTGCATCAGCAGTTGCGCATCTTTGCGATCGGTTTTTTGCTTCTTGACGCGCCTGGCCTGGATCTCCGCGGGGTCCCCGATCCACACTTCGAAATCCAACTCCGCCAGCAGTCGCTCGAACCAGCGGGAATAGCCGGTCGCTTCCATCCCCACTTGCACCTGGACTCCTCGCAGCTTCAGATCCCGATAAAACTTCTCCACCTCCCCATCACTGTGGTTCAACCGTCGTTCGCTATATTCACCAGTCGCTTCCGCCAAAAATGCAATCTGCTGAAAGCTCGGGTGATAATCTACGCCTATCAACATGTTCGGCTCCTTCCTCCCGAGTCTCTGGTCGTCAACCAAAGTGTACTCAGGTCGAGGGAGCCGACACTGTTATGCAATCAAGTGCCGCGCATCGGCCTCAGTTGCCGGTAACGGAATCCTGGACGCCGCCTGCATCGGTCTCCAATGAGTTCTCTACGAGCCCGATCGGTGGACAGCGCGCTTAGAGAATGCCGGCGTTTCGATTGTGCCGCCGACGTGGAACGGAAACCCGAGCAGACCGTTCTCGACATTGGCGCCCGCAAATCTGGCGAAGGTATTCGTGAAAAAACCTTGTCGAGTTGTAATTCTGGCGATGCCGTCGTAGTTGAGTTCGTTCGAACCATCCACATTGAAACTGCCCGCCCCGTCCACATCTACGCCATAGCCGTCGATGTCGATCGTCTCGCTTCGAATGCGAAGGTTCGCAAGCTGGAAGTCGGTGGAGATGCGCTCGAACGAGGATGGCTTTGCTGTGGATGGACCGTGGTTGTTGAAACGTACCAGCTTTTCGAGGTTTGCATTCAGTTCCAAGTTCGGTACCTCGCCCCGATGCAGGATGACATGGCCCTTGCCGCGTATTCCTGCAAGAGGTCGGACGGAATGCTGGATTTCACCCGATAACGTAAGGTCGCCATCCATTTTCCCGGTCATCTTTCCTCGGCCGTTTTCGAACGGGTCGAGAAGACTGGCCACATCAATTCCCGCGAAACCAGCACTGGTTCTGAATGAGGGAAGTTTGCCTGTTAGGTCGAAGAAGATCGCCCCTGTTGCATGCCCGCCTGATACGTCTGCCTTCACTTCGGCCAGGAACACTTGCTGGGCCCAAAGCTGGAGTTTGAAGCTCAGGTTCCCTGCATCGATAGCCCCGAAGCTCAGGCGGTCGACACGGACCATTCCCTGCCCACCCATCGAACGGGATGAAGGGTTCACGATGGCACTTAGATCCACGTGTTCAAAGGTCCCGTTCAAATCGTGGACTTCAAGGAAAACCGGACTCGGCGCGTTCGATTGGAAGTGATTGGACGCGACCAATTTACCGTGCTGGATTTCTACGTTTCCAATTTCTCCCAAAGCAAAGGATTCGCGCGAATTGGGATGTGGATTGTCGAAGTTCCACGATCCGTTTGGGTCCGAGATCAGGTTTATGTCAGGTTGGTCGAGCACAAGGGAGTTGACGACAAACCGCCGGTGAAACAGGAGCTGCCGAGTATCGATTCGGATGTCGATGCCGGCCGCCTTTGCAAGATACCCAGGCGGGAATTGAGGCGAATTCTTTATCCCAAAGTTCTCGATGCGAAGGGACAACGGGGAGAGAGTGACCGAGATATGGCTGATCTCGACTGCTTTGCCAGTTCTCTCTTGCAGGTAGGAAATTAGCTTCGGTCGATAACGATCGGCATCGAAAGCAGAGAGTGCAGTCAAGACCAAGGCCGCCAAAAATATCGCGGCGACACCCGAGACGAGGAGTGTTTTCCTTGAGCGGCTACTCATCGCTCTAGAATATGACAATGAATTGTAGGCTCAAACACTCTTCAAATTGACGTGCTCCCCCGACAGATTGATGCTGTGTCATACCGGCTTAGCGGATCCCGTCTGCGATGAACTGTGTTTATTCGTCCTGGTCGTTAGCGACGCTGGAAAGATACGCCTTGGAGTTCGATCAGCTGTGTATTCGTTTCCGGGATGAATGCACACTGCGTAGTGGAGCTATTTCAAGCGTTCATTCGGGAATTCGATCCCGAACCCTAGTCATGTGCGCCTAGAAGCGCCTTTACGCGCTATTAGGCGGTTCAGGCAGCTGTGCTGGGTGGGGCATAGGAAGTTGGAGGAGTGGGGTGGTTTGCACACTTATTTCCCCTAGTCCCTACCTCTCTTCTTTTTATATGTGTGTATTGGTATTACTGAAGTTGGGTCACGACGGCGCCAAAGTCCGCTTCGGATATCAGCTAATCCTTGCGGCAGCGAGTCCTCGGTATCGTGGCACTCGTGGCACTTTACCGGTAACGGCGTTAGTCGGGATTGTCGCGTCGTCGCATCACATCAAATCTTCTGCTCACCGTGCAAGGAAGAGATTCCTAACTGTCCTCTTCTGTGGACGCTATGTTGCGTTTCTTTTGTTTGTGCACTATAAATTCTTCAAGTTCCGATAGCGAAAATCCTCCATCCGATCAACCACGCGAAATGAGGACCGTATGAAGATCTTCAAATTTCTTCTTTGCGCTCTCTCCCTCTGCTGCAACTCCTCCGTCGCCCAGCAAAATCCCGTAGCCCGCCCTCCCGACCTCACACTCACCGCGATCGGTCGCCACCATCACGCCATCGTCACGAAAAATAAATCCGCGCAGGACTATTTCGATCAGGGCCTCACCCTGGTCTACGGTTTCAACCACGAAGAAGCAGCGCGCAGTTTCGGACATGCCGCTAAGCTCGACTCCACCTCGCCGATGCCGCTGTGGGGCATAGCTCTCGCCATCGGCCCGAACTACAACCTGGACGTCGATGCGGAACGTGAAAAGCAGGCGTTCGAAGCAATACAGAAAGCAGCCGAACTGGCGGAAAACTCGCCTCAAGTCGAACGCGATTACGTTTCCGCGCTCGCCGCTCGTTTCTCGAGCGACGCCAACCCCGATTACAAAAAGCTCGCGGGCAGGTACGCCGACGCGATGAAGTCGCTTTCGGAGAAGTATCCCGATGACACTGATGCCGCGACGCTCTACGCCGACAGCTTGATGGCGCTCAATCCGTGGAAACTCTGGACGCTTGACGGCAAAGCCAACGACAACACCGATGAAATTGTCGCCGTCCTGGAAGGCGTTCTCAAACGCGATCCTGATCACGTCGGCGCAAATCACTTTTACATTCACGCGGTCGAGGCATCGGCCCAACCGGAGCGGGCCTTATCCAGCGCGCGACGCCTTGACGCCATGGTTCCGAACGCCGGCCACCTAGTGCATATGCCTTCACACATTTACATGCGCACCGGCTATTACGCTGACGCTGTCAAAAGCAATGAAGAAGCTGCGAAAGTGGATCGTTCGTACGCCCGCAAAGCTGCCCAGGAAGGTAGCATGTACGATCTGATGTACCACAGCCACAATGAGCATTTCCTCGCCTCCGCGGCGTCGATGACCGGCCGATACGCCGAAGCGAAGGCCGCTGCTAACGCCATGGCCAGACGGCTGATGCCTCACGCCAAAACGATGCCGATGCTGGATACGTTCATCATGACGCCGCTGTGGGTCGATGCGAGGTTCAACAAGTGGGATGCGATCCTAGCTCGCCCCGAACCTTTAAAGGAGCTACCCGGCACGCACGCGATCTGGCGTTATACGCGCACTCTTGCGTTCGCCGCTCAAGGTCAGAAAGAAAAAGCGTTAGCGGAGCGCGAAGCATTCGCCAAGGAAGCCGCCGGCTTTCCAGCCGACGCCAACATCGGCGAGTTCAACAGCGGCTCGGTGATTCTTAAGCTGGCGGGCCACGTTCTCGACGCGCGCATTGCCTCAGCAAAAGGAGACAATAAAGGAAGCATCGCGCACTGGCGCGAAGCTGTCGCCGTGCAGGACACATTGAACTACGATGAGCCTGCCGACTGGTATTATCCGGTCAGAGAGTCCTTGGGCGCCACACTGCTCATCGCAGGCAACCCCATCGAAGCCGAAAAAATCTTTCGCGAGGACCTCGCCCGCAATCCACGCAACCCGCGCTCCCTCTTCGGTCTCACCCAAGCCCTCAAGACCCAGAACCGCGACGCCGACGCGACTTGGACTGAATCCGAATTCAGATCTGCCTGGAAGTCGGCAGACTTCCAGCTCCCCCTCGCCGACTTTTGACCGCCAAATTCCCCTACCATGGCAGCTGGCTGCCTGAATTTCATCGTCGGACCGGAGTCGTCGAGTGTCAACTCCTGGTAAGCCGCGGAACCAGATAAGTGGAAGGAAAGCGCTGGTCGGAATGGTCGTGGCGCAGACCCGCCACGCGATCGAGTGGGAAACACTGCCCTTCCGAGCAGTAGCGCCCCGGAACACCAGGTCTTAGCCTATTTTGCGGGTGCCACAAACCCTTGTCCGCCGAACCGCTCCAGAAATACCGCGCCGAAAAGGAAACCCTGTGACGATCAAAAAGCGTCCAATGACAGCTGATGGCACAAATGCAGAGCGACGAAAAACTCGGCGCTTTCCTGTGGTCGTGCCGATCGAGGTTAGCTGGCGGGGCAAGGATGGTATCTCGGTCAAAGAGGATGCCGTCGCCCGGCAAGTCAACGCCAACGGCGGTTTCGTGAAAATGTCCAGCTATCCGG
>CAWCHM010000012.1:0-196279 GCA_963795355.1 uncultured Acidobacteriota bacterium | reverse complement strand
GCGGAGTTGACGGCCGCGACCGGCTGATTACATGCCGCCGAGAGAATCTTCGGACGACGACGGCGGAGGAGCGGTCTGGCTCGGGAGCGGCGGCCAGATGATGCGGCCGTGCTCATCGAACTTCATGCCCAGGCTGAGGCCCATCTTCACTAGTATATCTTTGATCTCGTTGAGCGATTTGCGGCCGAAGTTTTTCGTCTTCAGCATTTCGTTCTCGCTCTTCTGCACGAGTTCGCGGATCGTCTGAATGTTCGCGTTCTTCAAGCAGTTGTAGGAGCGCACGGAAAGTTCGAGCTCTTCCACGCTGCGATCCAGATGCTCAAGACGCGGATCGTTGGTGATTTCCTGCGGCAGCTCGGTGACATCCGTGGGCTCTTCAAAGTTGATGAAGATGCTCATGTGATCTTTCACGAGCTTGGCTGCGAGACCGATGGAATCCTGCGGCGTGATCGCGCCGTTGGTCCAGACTTCGATCATCAGCTTTTCGTAGTCGGTC
The DNA here is from genome assembly GCA_963795355.1 of uncultured Acidobacteriota bacterium. GTDB lineage: Bacteria > Acidobacteriota > Terriglobia > Acidiferrales > UBA7541 > Acidiferrum. The sequence continues at coordinate 195,783 of CAWCHM010000012.1, read as the reverse complement.
ATCTGTCCGAGACGCGCGGCTTCGACCGAGTAGTTGACCTTGCGCACCGGCGAGTGAACCGAGTCGACCGGGATGTAACCGATCGGCAGGTCTTCGTCGTAGTTGCGGTCGGCAGCGATGTAGCCGCGGCCGTTCTTGACGCGCATTTCGATCTGGAGCTTGCCGCCTTCGCTGACGGTGGCGATGTAGACGCTCTTGTCGAGCACGGCGAAGTCGGCGTCTTCCTCGATGTTGGCGGAAGTGACGGGACCCGGAGCTTCGACGTTGAGATAGATCGTCTTCGGCAGGTCGGTGTTGAGCTTGATGGGCACCTGCTTGAGATTCAGGATGATGTCGGTCGCATCTTCGACGACGCCCGGAATCGACGAGAATTCGTGCAAGACGCCTTCGATTTTTACCGCGGTGATCGCAGCGCCTTCGATCGAGCTGAGAAGCGCGCGACGCAGCGCGTTACCGACAGTGGTGCCCCAGCCGCGCTCAAACGGCTGCGCGGAGAAGCGGCCGTACTTTTCGGTCAGCGACTCGAGTTCCGATGCTAGACGCTTTGGCTTTTGAAAACCCTTCCACATTCTGTTCCTTCCTTCTGGTCCGGCGAAGCGGACCCATTCCATGGCGCTTGCGCGCCGTTACTTATCGAAGGCACTGCCCCGTGGTGCGAGAAAAAACCTTCACAGACTACATTTTGCGGACTTGGGGCGCGGCGTGCTGCGCCCCTACAAATCCTGCAAGGATTATTTGGAGTACAACTCGACGATCAGTTGTTCGTTGAATGCCGGCGTCTGAACGTCTTCGCGCTTGGGCATGGCGACGACTTTGGCCTTGAAGGTTTCGCGATCGAGCTCGAGCCAGGGCACAGAGTTCTGGCTCTGCGCGACGTTGCGGGCTTCAAGGATCATGGCGTTCTGGTGCATCTTGTCCTTGATGGCGATTTCGTCTCCGACCTTGACCTGGTACGACGGAATGTTGACTTTCTTTCCGTTGACCCGGACGTGGCCGTGGAGCGTGAGCTGGCGAGCTTGCGCCTTGGAGCTGGCGAAGCCGGCGCGGTTGATCACGTTGTCGAGACGGCGCTCCAGCATGATGATCAGGTTCTCGCCCGACGGACCCTTGATGCGGACGGCCTTCTCAAAGTAGGAGCGGAACTGACGCTCAAGCAGGCCGTAGGTGCGCTTCATCTTCTGCTTTTCGCGCAACTGCAGGCCGTAGCCGGCGACCTTAGGGCGACGCGACTGGCCGTGCTGACCCGGAACGAAGTTGCGCTTTTCAATGGCGCACTTCTCTGTAAAGCACCGCAAACCTTTTAGGAACAGCTTCTGCCCTTCCCGGCGGCACAGGCGGCAAACTGCATCACGATGTCTTGCCAACTTCGATTCTCCTCTCGCTACTCGAAACTTTCTTTCTTCGAAACTCTTTTAGACGGGCACGGCGTGCCGTGCCCTGACGCCGCCCAGCAGGCGGCGAGAAAATCAAACGCGGCGGCGCTTTGGCGGACGGCAGCCGTTGTGCGGAATCGGCGTGACGTCGCGAATGACGACGATGTGCAAGCCCGCAGCGGCAAGCGCGCGCACGGCGGACTCGCGGCCGGAGCCGGGACCCTTGACGCGAACCTCGACGCTCTTCATGCCGTACTGGTCGCGCGCGATACCCGCGGCGGCAAGCGAAGCCTGCTGCGCGGCGTAGGGCGTGCCCTTACGCGAACCCTTGAAGCCGATCGCGCCCGCCGAGGACCAGCACACGGTGCGGCCGTCGGTGTCGGTGATGGCGATCTGCGTGTTGTTGAACGACGCAGCGATGTGCACCAAGCCGTGCGGGAATGACGCGGCGCTCGCGCTTTTTCTTGAATTCTTTCTTGCGCTTTGTCGCCGCGCCCGCTTTTCCTGGCTGGGCGTCGGGTGTTGCGTTTGTCGTGTTCCTTTGCCACTTCGTGCTCCGTTTCTCGAATTGCTGCTCAAACTTCAAAGAACTGGCGGCTTGTTACTTGCCGACATGAGGCGCAGCATGCTGCGCCCCTACAGAAATCCTACAGAAGGTTAGCCCTTCTTGCCGGTGACCTTCTTCTTGGCTGCGACGGCGCCGCGGCGCGGACCCTTACGGGTACGGGCGTTGGTGTGCGTGCGCTGGCCACGAACCGGCAGATTGCGGCGATGACGAATGCCGCGATAGGCCTGGATTTCGATCAGCCGGCGAATGTTCATCTGGATCTCTTTGCGGAGATCGCCTTCGACGCGGCCTTCCTTCTCGATCTCATTGCGGAGGCGGTTGACTTCGTCTTCGGTCAGATCGCGAATCTTCTTGGTGGCGTCGACGTTGGCCTTTTCGGCGAGTTTCTTCGCGCGCTCTTGTCCGATGCCGTAGATCGAGGTAAGCCCGACCCACAGTCGCTTTTGCACCGGAAGATCTACACCAGCAATACGTGCCATACGTTCTCCTTGATCCTAAGTCCTTAGCCCTTACCGGGCAGATTCCTTATCCCTGGCGCTGCTTGTGCTTCGGGTTGCTGCAAATTACACGGACAACGCCGCGCCGATGGATGACCTTGCACTTGTCGCAAATCTTTTTTACTGACGCTCGAACTTTCATGTTGCTCCTTCAAAACCCTTGTGGCGCGCTTCCCGCCTTAACTATTAGATGCGGCAGGGATTCAAACCCCAAGTCGCGTCTTTGCCATCACTTACGGACGGACGCCGCCGCTACTTATAGCGATACACGATCCGGCCGCGGGTCAGGTCGTAGGGAGAAAGCTCCACTGCAACCTTGTCGCCTGCCAGGATACGGATAAAATTCTTGCGCATCTTGCCGGAGACGTGCGCCAGAACGCGGTGCTTGTTCTCCAGTTCGACGCGGAACATCGCGTTCGGCAACGGCTCAATGACCGTAGCCATGACTTCGATGGCATCCTCTTTGGAATTGCCCGAGTCACCTTTCTTCTTATCGTCTTCTTGCGGTCTCGGCATATGCTCCAAATCGCTTGCACATGCGCTTCATTCTACCAGGACGGGCCGGTTGCATCTTTGGGCCGCGTCAAAATCCAAGGCCCGTTGGCGGTGACGGCGACCGTGTGCTCAAAGTGAGCGGACGGCTGGCCGTCGGCCGTTTCAGCAACCCATTCGTCGCGCATGTGCACTTCAGGTTTGCCGGCATTCACCATCGGCTCGATGGCGATGACCATGCCTTCCTGCAACCGCGCACCGCGACCGGGATCGCCGTAGTTCGGCAGATTGGGCTCGTCATGCATCTTGGTGCCGATGCCGTGCCCGACAAATTCGCGAACTACCGAGTACCCGTGCTGCTCAACCCAAGACTGCACCGCGTTTCCGACATCACCGAGGCGATTGCCCGGGCGCATCTTGTCGATCGCGCGATCCAGCGACTCTCGAGTCACTTTCAGCAACTTCTCGGTTTCAGGAGCGATCTGCCCAACCGGCACAGTCACCGCTGAATCTCCGAAGTAGCCATTCACTTCCATCCCGAAGTCGATCGAGACGATGTCGCCCTCGCGAAGTTTCCGCTTGGCCGACGGAATCCCGTGAACGATCTCGCTGTTCACCGAAGTGCAGAGCATGCAAGGAAAGCCGCGATATCCCTTGAATGCCGGCTTCCCGGGCTTACCGGCGATTTGCTCCTCGGCAAACTTCTCGAGGTCCATCGTCGTGATACCGGGCCGAACAATTCCCGCGAAGCGCCTGAAGAACTTCGTGAACGACGAGACCTGCGCGGTGCATTTTTTCCAGCTCTTCCGCACTGCGCAGATGAATCGCCATTTCCGTTCACTAAGCCCGGCTCCGCCGGAACAAATTCTTCCTGCCGCGCTAAATTGCGGCGGTTACGATGTCGCCGATCTTGCACATCACGTCGGGCACGCTTTGCGACGCGTCCACCGTGTGCAACCGGCCCAGCCGCTTGTAATACGCAACCAGCGGCGCGGTCTGTCTCTCGTACGCCTGCAAGCGCGGAGCGACAATTTCTTCGCGATCGTCGGCGCGCTGTTCGAGTTCGCCGCCATCGTCGTCGCAACGGCCCTGCGACCTTCGGCGGGCGATCGAAAATATTATAAATCTCGCCGCCTACTTTGCAGGTGCGCCGGCCGGTGATGCGCCGAAGCACCAGCGCCGGATCGATCGCCAGGTGAATCACGAGCAACGGCTTGTAACCGTGCTGCGCGAGCAAGACGCCGAGATACTGCGCCTGCGCCACCGTTCGCGGAAACCCATCGAAAACGAATCCGTGCCAGCAATCCGGCTTCTCGATGCGATCCGCGACCATCTTGAGCACGAGGGAGTCGGAAACCAACTGACCCCGGTCCATGATGGGCTTCGCCAACTGCCCGAGCGGCGTGTTTTTCGCGATGTTGTCGCGAAGCATGTCGCCCGTCGAAAGATGCGGCACGCCATACTTACGCGCCAACTCTTTCGCTTGCGTACCTTTTCCCGCGCCCGGAGGCCCGAGAAAAATCACCGCACGATCCAACAAGCCCACGGAGCGCTGCTCCGTCGCGTTGCCGCCAGTTGCCATTAGCGACGACCGCGAAGCCGGCCCTTCCGTGCGAATCCTTCGTAATTGCGCATGACGAGCTGTGCTTCAAGCTGCTGCACGGTATCCATCGCCACGCCGACGACAATCAACAACGAAGTGCCGCCGAAATAAAACTGAACGCCAAGACCTTTGAGGAACCAGACCGGGAAGTGCCGGTCGAACCACGCGCCGACGCCCCAGCCGATGTGATCGAGGTGAACGCCGGTGATCAGCCACTCCGGCAGCAAGCAGACGATCGCGAGATAGATCGCGCCGATGAACGTGAGGCGCTTCAGAATCTTGCTGACGTGATCGCTGGTGGTGCGGCCGGGACGAATGCCCGGAATGAAGCCGCCGTTCTTGCGCATGTTGTCGGCGAGCTCGGTCGGATTGAAAACGATGCCGACGTAGAAGAACGCGAACAAGATGATCAGCACGACGTAGATCAGGTTGTAGAGCGGCTCGCCGAATGCGACGACCTGGCTGAAACTTTTGACGAAAGCGTATCTGGCGCCGAACACGAGCGCGGCGGTCGCGGGAAACGCGAGCAGCGAGCTGGCGAAAATCGGCGGAATGACGCCGCCGGAATTGACGCGCAGCGGGAGATAGGAGGACTGGCCGCCCATCACGCGGCGCCCGACGACGCGCTTCGCGTATTGCACCGGGATGCGGCGCTGGCCGCCTTCGACGTAGACGATGAAGGCGACGACCGCGATCATGCCGACGACAGAGCGACAGAAGAACCAAGGGAGTGAACGCGCCCCATGCCTGCGTCTGAGCCTTTTCGTAAAGGTCGAGAATCGCGCGCGGCAAGCCCGACGACGATGCCGACGAAGATGATCAGCGACATACCGTTGCCGATGCCGCGTTCGGAAATTTGTTCGCCGAGCCACATGATGAAGGCCGAGCCGGTGGTCAGCGTGAGAATGGTCATCAGGATGAAGCCGAAGCCCGGGTTGATAGACCAGCGATTGGCCGCCGAGCTGGTGCGTTGCAGCGCGGTGGCGATCGTCGTGGACTGAATGATGCTCAGGACGATCGTCAGATAGCGCGTGTACTGCGTGATCTTGCGGCGGCCGAGTTCGCCTTCTTTTTGCAGCTTTTCCAGATACGGGAACACCACGGTCATCAACTGAAGGATGATCGAGGCGGTGATGTACGGCATGATGCCGAGCGCGAAAATCGTGATACGGCGGAGGTTGCCGCCGCTGAACAGATCGAAAATTCCGAGGAACGAACCGGCGCCCTGCTGGAAGAGCGTCTGGACGACGCGCCAGTTGATGCCCGGGAGTCGGAATTTGCGCACCGATGCGATACACCGCCAGAAGGGCCAGCGTGAAGAGCACGCGGTTCCGCAAATCCGGGATGCGGAACATGTTTCGGAACGCTTCGAAGAATTTGTTCATGTGCTGCTTTGTTCCCTTGTTCCAACTGCTTCGTTCTTGCTGCTTACGGCTACTGCAAAATCTGGCGACGTAAACCTCGCCGCTACAAACCTGGTCGATCCTATGCTACGACCTCGAATGTGCCGCCGGCTTTGCTGATCTTGTCTTTGGCCGACTGGCTGAATGCGTGGGCGTGAACCGCGAGCTTCACGGTCAGATCGCCATCGCCGAGAACCTTGATCTTGTCGGTCTTGCGGCGAATGAAGCCGTGGGCGCGGAGAAGATCGGGCGTAACCGTTTCGCCGGCCGGGAAAACGTTGAGGTCGGCGAGATTGAGAACCGAGTAGCTCACGCCGAACGGATTGTGAAAGCCGCGCTTGGGCATGCGGCGATGCAACGGGTTCTGGCCGCCTTCAAAACCGCGACGGCGAGAATAGCCGCGGCGTGACTTCTGGCCTTTGTTGCCGGCGCCGGCAGTTTTGCCGAGCTTCGAGCCCATGCCGCGGCCGACGCGCACTTTCTTGATGCGCGAGCCACGCGGCGGACGAAGGTTCGACAGTGCGAACTTCGGGCGTCCGTCGTTTTTTTTCGCTGCGGGCCGGCTGCTGCGCGGTCCCGACTTTATTGGTCTCTTCGCCATTTCTGTTCCCTATTCCTAATCCCTTTATTCGACCACTTCTTTGTTATTCAACGACGACGACGAGGTGGCGCACTTTGTGAATCATGCCGCGGATCGACGGCGTATCTTCGCGCTCGACGGTGTGGTGCATGCGGCGAAAACCGAGGCCGCGAACCGCCTGACGGATATCATCGGTCGAGCCGATGAAGCTGACGACCTGCTTGATCTTGATGGTGCCTTTTTTGCCGGAGTCGGACTTACCGGCGCTTTTCTTTTCGGCGCTCATGCGTTGCTCTCAGTTCCGCGGCGTGGCGCTCGTCGGTTTCGGCGACCGGCCGCGGATTTCGTCCACTGTCTTCGAGCGGGTCTCGGCGACCTGCGCGACGTCTTTCAAGCTCAACAGCGCCGCGAAAGTGGCTTTCACCACGTTGTGCGGATTCGAAGTGCCGAGCGACTTGGTGAGCACGTTGTGAATGCCGGCAACCTGCATCACTTTGCGCACGGGGCCGCCGGCGATGACGCCGGTGCCTTCGGAAGCGGGCTTGAGCAGAACTTGCGCCGAGCCGTAACGGCCGAGAACCTGGTGAGGAATCGATGTGCCCTTGAGATTCAGCCTGATCAAATTTTTCTTGGCCTGCTCGATGCCCTTCTTGATGGCCATGGGAACTTCGCGCGCCTTGCCCATGCCAAATCCGGCATGGCCGTGGCTGTCGCCGACGACAACAAGAGCGGAGAAGCTGAGTTTTTGCCGCCCTTGACGACTTTCGTGACGCGATTGATAGCGATGACGTCGTCCTTGAGGTCGGAAGGATTGACCTCGAGGAGCCGGCGAACCGCTAAACTGTCTCGCAAAATTTGTTTCGACATAGGCTTAAAACTGTAACCCCGCTTCCCGCGCCGCGTCTGCGAGCGCCTTCACGCGGCCGTGATACTTGTATCCGCCGCGGTCGAACACTACTTTGGAAACTCCAGCGGCCTTGGCGCGGTCGGCGATCGCTTTGCCGATCACTTTTGCCGCCGCGATGTTGCCGCCACCCTTGAGGCCTTTTTTGGTTTCCTTGTCGACGGAGCTGGCCGACGCAAGCGTCTTGCCGGTGGCGTCGTCGATGACCTGGGTGTAAATGTGTCCCAGCGAGCGATACACGCAAAGGCGCGGACGCTCGGTGGTGCCGGAAACCCGGGTGCGCACGCGGTCGTGAATGCGGCGGCGATGCGCGTCCTTGGAAATTTTGCGAACTCTCGGCGAAGCCACTGTCTTTCTCCTTCAAACTGTGGCCGCTTCTGCGGCCAACGTTGGCCGCGATTGCGAACATTGCGGCTGAAATCTTGCAGCTCTTACGGCTGCGTAGCGCTGATGACGAACTACGCGCCGCCAGCCTTGGCGCCGGCCTTACCGGCTTTCTTCTTCAAGCGCTCGCCGGTGATGCGGACGCCCTTTTGCTTGTACGGATCGGGCGGACGCAGCGAGCGAATGTCGGCTGCGACTTGGCCGACCTGGCCCTTGTCGGCGCCGCTGACGACCAGGTGCGTCTGCTTCTCGACGGCGATCTGAATGCCTTCGGGAATCTTGAACTCGATCGGGTGCGACTTGCCGAGCGCGAACGCGACGACTTTGCCCTTGAGTTCGGCGCGGTAGCCGACGCCGACGATGTCGAGATCTTTCTTGAAGCCGGTGGTGACGCCGGTGACCGCGTTGGCGACGAGAGCGCGCGCGAGACCGTGCACTGCGCGATGATCGTCGGAATCACGCAGCGCGTTGAGCACGCCGTCTTTCTGCTCGAAGCGGATGCCGCGCGGAATGGCGACGGTCAGCTTGCCCTTGGGGCCCTGAACGTCGATCTTCTCGGGCGTGAAGGCGATCTTCACGCCGGTGGGCACTGGAATTGGTTTTTTGCCGATACGTGACATCTGTCGTTTTCCTCGATACGAACTGCTGAATCTGTCTTACGAATTCGGACTACCAAACCTCGCAGAGAAGTTCGCCGCCGGTCTTGGCCTTGCGCGCGGAGCGGCCGCTCATCAGGCCCTTCGGCGTGGTGACAATGCTGATGCCGAGACCGCCGACGACAGGCCGGATGTCCATTGCGCCGACGTAACGGCGCGCGCCAGGGCGCGAGATACGCTTCAGGCCGGTGATGACGCTGCGGCGGTCGGGCGTGTACTTCAGGAAAACGCGCAGCAACTTGCGCGATTTATTTTCGTCGACCAGCTTGAAGGTCGAGATGTAGCCCTCTTCCTTGAGAATGCGAGCGATCTCGGTCTTCAGTTTGGAGACTGGAACGTCGACACGCTGGTGCTTGGCAGCCGCGGCGTTGCGGATGCGCGTCAGAAAATCGCCGATTGGATCCGTCTGCATGTTTCTCCTGAATTCCTTTACCAGCTCGCCTTCACGACGCCAGGGATTTCGCCCTTGAGCGCCATGCCGCGGAAGCAGATTCTGCACATCTCAAACTTACGGATGAACGCGCGCGCGCGGCCGCAAACGCGGCAACGATTGCGCACGCGAACCTTGAACTTGGGCTTCTTCAGTGACTTTGCGATTTTTGCGGTACGTGCCATTTATTGTTGACTCCCTGGAACTCGCAGCGGGAAGCCGAGGCCCTTGAGCAGCTCGCGGCCTTCTTCGTCGTTTTTTGCGCTGGTGGTGAGCGTGATGTTCATGCCCTTGATCTTGTCCACGCGGGTGTAGTCGATCTCGGGAAACACCAGCTGATCCTTGAGACCGAGCGTGTAGTTGCCGCGCCCATCGAACGCGTTCGACGGCAATCCGCGAAAGTCGCGGACGCGCGGCAGAACAACGTTGCAGAGCCGGTCGATGAACTCGTACATCTTGTCGCCGCGCAACGTGACCGCGCAGCCGATCGGCATGCCCTTGCGGATTTTGAAATTCGCGATCGACTTCTTCGCGCGCGTGATCATCGGCTTCTGGCCGCTGATCTGGCCGAGCTCAACGGCTGCGGTGTCGAGCAGCTTGGCGTTCTGGCTGGCTTCGCCGAGGCCGATGTTGAGCGTGACCTTTTGCAGCTTGGGCACGGCCATGACGTTCTTCCAGCCGAAACGCTTCATCAGCGCCGGAACCGTCTCGCTTCTGTATTTTTCCTGCAATCGACTCTTCATTGCTTCGTTACCTTCGCCTCGTGTAATTCCGTTATCGTCCCTGCGACACGCTTACTTATCTAGCGTAGCGTCGCAGCGCTTGCAAATCCGGGTCTTGGTGCCGTCCGGCAGCGACCTTGTGGCCGATGCGAGTGTGCTTGCCGCAGCTGCTGCACATCACCATCACGTTCGAGATGTTGATGGCAGCTTCTTTTTCGACTATGCCACCCTTGATGTTTTTCTGCGGATTCGGCCGCGTGTGGCGCTTCATGATCGCGACGTGTTCGACGACGATGCGATTCGTTTTGGCATTGATCGAGAGCACTCGTCCGGTCTTGCCCGCGTCGCGTCCCGCCATCACTTTCACTTGATCGCCCTTGCGAATCTGAATCCTGTTCCGTACCGCTCGTTCATGCCTCAAAGTCATTGGCTTACCAAACCTCCGGAGCCAGCGAAACGATCTTGGTGAATTTCTTTTCGCGCAGCTCTCTGGCCACTGGGCCGAACACGCGGGTTCCCACCGGCTCGCCCGCATCGTTGATCAGCACCGCGGCGTTGTCGTCGAAGCGGATGTAGGTGCCATCCCTGCGGCGGCGCTCCTTGCGCATCCGAACGACCACTGCCTTTACGACCGTGCCCTTTTTCACCTGGCTCTCAGGCGTTGCTTCTTTTACCGCTGCCGTGATGACGTCGCCGAGTCCCGCTTTCAAACCCGCGTCGCCACCCACCGGCAATATGCACATCAGCTTACGCGCGCCGGAATTGTCGGCGACGGTCAGCCAAGTTCGCATCTGAATCATTGGTCTGCCTCTCGCTTTCCGTTATTCCGCCGACGTATTCCGCGTCACGATTTCCTTCAACCGCCACCGCTTCAGCTTCGAGAGCGGCCGTGAGGAGACGATCCGCACGGTGTCGCCCGGCTTGGCTTCGCGCTTTTCGTCGTGCGCGTAAAACTTTTTCGAGTGCCGCACGACACGGCGATACTTCGGGTGCTGCACCAATCGCAGAACTTCGACGACGATGGTCTTTTCCATCTTCGCGCTGGTCACGCGGCCGGTGAGCACCTGACGTTCGTGGTGCCTCGCGGTCGCGGGCTGTTGCGCGGTTGCTTGTGTTGTTTCGGTTGCCATTACGCCTTCCTTGCCGCAGCCGGCGCGGACTTCGTTTTGCTTTGCGCCGACAATTCATTCGCGCGCAACAACGTCTTGACGCGCGCCAAATCTTTTCTCGCTTCACGCAACCGCTTCAGCGCTTCGGCCTGGCCGGTGGTGAGCTGAAAACGGAGCCGGAAAATCTGCTCGGTCAACTCCTTGTGCTGCGCTTCGAGTTCGTTGGCGCTTGCTTCCCGAATCTTTTCGATACGTCGCGGCATTAGAAGCTCCCCGCTCGGCTGACGAACTTCGTCGGAATCGGCAGCTTGTGCGCCGCAAGTCCCATCGCTTCGCGTGCCGTCGCTTCGTCGACGCCGGCCATTTCAAACATGATGCGTCCCGGCTTCACGACCGAGACCCACTTTTCCGGAGCGCCCTTGCCTTTGCCCATGCGGGTTTCCGCGGGCTTCTTGGTGAACGGCTTGTCCGGAAAAATCCGAATCCAGAGCTTGCCGCCGCGCTTGATGAAGCGCGTGATCGCCACGCGCGACGCTTCGATCTGGCGGTCGGTGATCCAGGCGCATTCCATCGCCTTCAGTCCGTACTCGCCGAACGCCAACTCGCCGCCGCGCCAGGCCTTTCCGTTGCGCCGGCCGCGCTGCTGCTTTCGGTACTTCACCTTCTTGGGCATCAACATCGCTTGTTCTCGCTTCCCTCTTTACCCGAATTCTTGCTACGGCTTTAAGCTGCCGCTCCTGCGTTTGCCGCTTCGCGTTCTTTCTGGATCTTCGAGGCGCGCTTCGGAACGTTTTCGCCCTGATAGATCCAGCACTTCACGCCGATCACGCCGTAAGTGGTGTGCGCTTCGCGCGGTGCCGAAATCGATGTCCGCGCGCAGCGTCTGCAACGGCAACCGCCCCTGCAGGTACCATTCTTTGCGCGCGATTTCCGCGCCGTTCAAGCGGCCGGCCACGCGCACCTTGATGCCCTTGCAGCCGAAACGCAGCGCCGAGTCCACCGCCTTGCGCATCGCGCGCCGGAATGCCACGCGCTTTTCAAGCTGCAGCGCGATCGATTCCGCCACCAGCGTCGCGTCGAGCTCCGGACGGTGCACTTCCTGAATGTCGATGTGCACTTCGCGCTTGGTGCGCTTCTGCACTTCCTGCTTCAGCTTGTCGATTTCCGCGCCCTTGCGGCCGATGATGATGCCCGGACGCGCCGTGTAAATCCGCACGACCAGCTTGTTGGCGGCGCGCTCGATGTCGATCGAGCTGATGCCCGCGCTCTTGAGCTTTTCCTTCAGCTCGCGGCGCAGCTTGACGTCTTCGTGCAGCAAGTCGGCGTAGTCCTTGTCGGCATACCAGCGCGACTTCCACGGCTTGTTGTAACCGAGCCGAAAACCGTAAGGATGTGTCTTCTGTCCCATTCCATCCTCTTCGTTTGCTGCCTACTTCTGAACTCTGCTGCTGATTCGTGTCGACGATCGTTGCTGAGCCGAACGCTTACTTCTTCTTGCCCTTTTTCGGCGCGTTCTGCTTGCCGGTCAGAGCCTTGCGCACGCGACGCGCTGTACCGCGCACGCCCTTCTGCGCTTCCGCTTCGGCCTGCGTCGCCGCAACGCGTTCCGCAGCCGCGACATGATGCTCGGCAACTCCAACCCACAGATGTGGCCGTGCGCTTCTGATAGCGGAATGCGCGGCCCATCGGCGCCGGACGCAACCGCTTCCAGCGCGCTCCTTCATTCACAAAGCACTCGTTCACGAACAGCTCATCCACGTCGAGCGATGCGCCGGAATCTTCCGCTTTGCGTTCCGCGTTGGCGATTGCGCTGCGCAGCAGCTTCTCGATCGGCCCTGCAGCGCGTTTCGGCGTGAACCGCAGCGTCTGCAACGCGTCCTGCACCTTGCGCCCGCGAATCAGATCGATCACCAGCCGCGCCTTTTGCGGCGACATGCGCACGTGCTTTGCAAGCGCGTGAGCTTCGATTTTTCCCGTTGCCTGTTGTACGTCAGCCATCGCTTATGCCTTCGGCGCTGGAGCGCCGCCTCCGGCGCGCCGCTGGAGCCGCGCCCGCCGCCTTCTCAAGCGCTGCTTTCACCGAGTGGCCTTTGAACGTGCGCGTCGGCGCAAACTCACCCAGCTTGTGCCCGATCATCTGCTCGGTCACATACACCGGGATGAACTTCCGGCCGTTGTGCACCGCGATCGTGTGCCCGATGAAATCCGGCACGATCGTTGAACGGCGCGACCACGTCTTCACAACTTTCTTCTCGTTGCGCGTGTTCAGCGCCTCGACCTTTATGCGCAGGTGACCGTCGACGAACGGTCCCTTTTTCAGTGAGCGTGCCATCGATTCCTTATTCCTCCACGCGCCGCAAGCGCACCCACTGCGCTCGCCGCATCTTCTTAAATCCACGCACCGGCCCAGGTACTCGATGCGACCTCGGGCAGAAGGGGCATACGAAGCGCGTACCCTGCGCATTCGGAATGCGTTCCACGATCACTCCCCACCCGTTTTTGCACAACTTGTACAACACCGGCTCCAACGGAGCCGCTACGACTTTTACTGGCCGCACCGGCTTTGCTGCTGCTTTCGGTGCCGCTGCCCGCTTCGGCGCTGTGCGCTTCGGTGTCCGCTTCGCGGCCGCCCTGCGCGTCGTCCTTCTCGCCGTCCTGCTCGTTGCTCTTCTGCTACCGCTTCGTCCCGATCGTGACCGTGTCGCTCGCATCGTTTTCGCTCTCGCCGGACCGCTCTGCCATCACCGCCCGGCACCCGCGACTTCCGACTGCTCGCTGCAACAGCTACTTCCGGCGCTGCACAATCTGCTTGTCAGTGCGCTTATTGTGCCGCGTCTTCTTGCCCAGTGTCGGGAACGCCCACGGGGTCTGCGGATGATTGCCCTTCACCTGCCTTCACCACCACCGTGCGGGTGATCGACCGGGTTCATGGCCACGCCGCGAACCGTCGGCTTGATGCCGCGCCACCGCGTGCGGCCTGCCTTACCGAACGTTTCGTTTTCATGATCGAGATTGCCGACCTGGCCAACCGTCGCCATGCAATCCACAGAAAACTTTCGCACTTCGCCGGACGGCATCTTCACCAGCGCCATGTCGCCCTCTTTGCTGAGCAACTGCGCCGCGCCGCCCGCCGACCGTACTGCCTGGCCGCCGCGCCCCGGATACAACTCGAGGTTGTGCACCATCGTGCCGGGAGGAATGTGCCGAATCTTCAGCGCATTGCCCGGAAGAATGTCCGCGCCTTCGCCCGTCGTTACCGTCACGCCGACTTCCAGGCCCACCGGGTGCAGGATGTAGCGCTTCTCGCCATCGGCGTAGTGCAACAGCGCGATGTTCGAGCTGCGATTCGGGTCGTACTCGATCGACGCCACCTTCGCAGGCACGCCGGCCTTGTCGCGCCGGAAATCCACCTGGCGATACTGCTTCTTATGGCCGCCGCCGCGGTGCCACACGACGATTTCGCCATGATTGTTACGCCCGCCCGAGCGCTTCTTCGGCTCGAGCAACGATTTTTCCGGCGTTTCCTTGGTGATATGGCTCTTATCCAGGACGGTGATAAACCGCCGCGACGCCGTATATGGATTAAAACTTTTCAGTCCCATCGCTTCGCTACCTCTTACGTTTTTGCGCCGTTGCAACTTCCCCGCGGCGCGACTTCAACTTACGTGCTCGACTTCACCGGGCCAGGTTCCCTGAAACTCTCTACTGCCAACGCGGTTACAGATTCTCCGCGTACTCGATCATCTTTTCGCCTTCAGCGAGCTTCACGTAGGCTTTCTTCCAGTCCTTGCGATAACCCACGCTCTGTCCGCGACGTCGCATCTTGCCGATATAGTTTGCCGTGCGAACATCGCTGACCTTCACCTTGAAAATTTGCTGCACCGCTTCCTTGATTTCGGTCTTGGTCGCGCCGGCCGCAACCTCAAACACAACCGTGTGGTGTAATTCCTTCACGCCGAGACCCTTTTCCGTAATGATCGGCCGGCGAATGATCTGATAATGAGGGGCTGCCATCGCTTACTTCCCCTTCTTTCCGGGCTTCGCGGCTTTCTTGGCCGCGGGCTTCTTCGCCCCAGACTTGGCGGCTCTCGGTGCCGCTTCTTTTTTCGCTGCTGGCGCCGGAGCGATCGACTCAACATGCGGAGTCGCCGCTTCCGCCGCTTCGGGATCGAGCGTGCGCACCAGGCGCGCGACTGCGTCCTTTGAGAGCAGCAACAAATCATGGTTCAGCAGGTCGTACGCCTGCACCGCGTTGGGCGCAACCAGCTTGACGCGCTCGAGATTACGGCTCGCCAATTCAAGATTGCGATTCTCGCCGTGCGAAACGATCAGCGCCGACTTCGTGTGCTTCAAATTGCCGAGCACTTCGGCGAACGCCTGGGTCTTGTGCGACTCGAGCGACCACTCGTCCACAACCGTCAGCTTCTGATCCGCGAGCTTGGCCGACAGCGCCGAGCGCAGCGCGCCGAGCAACATCTTCTTCGGCAGCGCGTAGCTGTATGAGCGCGGCTTCGGTCCGTGAACCGTTCCGCCATGGCGCCAGAGAGGCGACCGAATCGAGCCGACGCGCGCGCGGCCCGTGCCCTTTTGCCGCCAAAGCTTGCGGCCTGCGCCGCTGACTTCGCTCTTATCTTTGGTCTTGTGGGTGCCGCGGCGAATGGATCGCATGTACCAGCGCGACGCTTCGTGCAGCAGGTGCGGATTCACCTTGGCGCCAAACACGGCGTCGGCGAGCTCCACTTGCCCGACCTTCTTGCCACTCAGATTTAGAACATCGACGACCGGCATACTCTCGTTTCCTTATCGCTGAACTTCACGCATTGCTTCGTGATTGTTCGTCACTACTCGTCCCGGCATCGCCGGAACGCCCCTTGCAAAACTTTTCGCTACCTTGCGGCCTTCTTGATCGTCGGGCGAATCTTCTTGATGAAGATGTACTGGCCGCGAGGTCCCGGCACCGAACCGCGAACCAACAGCAGGTTCTCGTCGGTGTCGACCTTGATCACTTTGAGGTTCCGCGCGGTCACGCCGGCGTTGCCCATGTGACCCGGAAAATGCTGGTTCTTCCAGACGCGCGACGGAAACGAACTGCCGCCGATGCCGCCCGGTGCGCGGTGAAACATCGAACCGTGCGACGCATCGCCGCCCGCGTAGTGCCAGCGCTTCACGCCGCCCGCAAAACCGCGGCCCTTGCTGACGCCCGTGACATCGACGAACTCGCCGCTCTTGAACGCATCGACCAACACGCGGTCGCCGACTTTCGTCTCGTCGTTCGATTCCGTGATGCGAACTTCCCGCAGCACTTTCATCGGAGCGACGTTGGCCTTTTTATAGTGGCCCGTCATGGCCTTGTTCACGCGCTGCGGCTTGACGAATTCCACGAGGCCCAACTGCGCCGCTTCATAACCGTCCGTCGTTTTCGTCCGACGTTGCACCACGACGCACGGTCCGGCCTGCAGCACCGTGCAGCCAACCAACGCTCCGTCTTCGGTGAAGACCTGCGTCATGCCCAACTTGATTCCGATAATCCCGTTAACCGCCATCGCCTCTTCTCTCTTTCGCAGCGTGTCTCGTTACTGCTGGATATTGGCTGCGCCTTGCTTTTATTTTTCGCTTCGCCGTTACTTCTCGTTCGTTACTTCGCCGCGTGCCCGAACGCCTTGATTTCGACGTCCACGCCCGGAGGCAGATCCAGTTTCATCAACGCGTCGACGGTGTCCGGCGTCGGTTCGAGAATATCGATCAAGCGCTTGTGCGTGCGCATTTCGAACTGCTCGCGCGATTTCTTGTCGACGTGCGGCGAACGCAGCACCGTCCACCGATTGATCGTGGTCGGCAGCGGAATCGGGCCAGCAACATCGGCTCCGGTCCGCTTCGCCGTGTCCACGATTTCCTTCGTGGATTGGTCGAGAATGCGGTGATCGTACGCTTTCAAACGAATTCGAATTTTATCGCCTTGTCTCATGTTTTTCTTTTCCGCTTACTCGATGATCTCGGTTACCGCTCCGGCGCCGACCGTATGGCCGCCTTCGCGAATCGCGAATCGCAAACCCTTCTCCAAAGCTACCGGTGTGATCAGGCTCACTTCGCAGCTCACGTTGTCGCCCGGCATCACCATCTCCACGCCCGTCGGCAACTTCACATCGCCTGTAACGTCCGTCGTCCGGAAGTAGAACTGTGGACGATAACCCGTGAAGAACGGTGTGTGACGTCCGCCTTCTTCCTTCGTCAACACGTACGCTTCCGCCTTGAACTTCGTGTGCGGCGTGATCGAGCCCGGCTTGCAAACCACCTGCCCGCGCTCCACGTCTTCTTTTTCCGTGCCGCGCAGCAGCAATCCAACGTTGTCGCCCGCAAGACCTTCGTCCAGCAGCTTGCGGAACATTTCCACGCCCGTCACAACTTTCTTCTGCGTCGGACGGAAGCCCACGATTTCGATTTCTTCGCCAACCTTGACCTTGCCGCGCTCGACGCGGCCCGTGACCACCGTGCCGCGGCCCGAGATCGAGAAGATATCTTCGATCGGCATCGCGAACGGCTTGTCGATGTCGCGCACTGGTTGCGGGACGTTCTTGTCGACCGCTTCCATCAAATCGTCGATTGCCTTTTCCCACTTGGCGTCGCCGTTGAGCGCTTGCAGCGCGCTGCCGCGCACCATGGCGATCGTGTCGCCGGGGAACTGATAGGTCTTCAGCAACTCGCGAACTTCGAGCTCAACGAGCTCCAGCAACTCGGCGTCTTCCACCATGTCGCACTTGTTCAAGAACACGACGATCGCGGGAACACCAACCTGGCGAGCGAGAAGAATGTGCTCGCGCGTTTGCGGCATCGGTCCGTCGGTCGCCGCAACCACCAGAATCGCGCCGTCCATCTGCGCCGCGCCCGTGATCATGTTCTTAATGTAGTCCGCGTGGCCCGGGCAATCCATGTGCGCGTAGTGCCGATTCGGCGTCTCGTACTCCACGTGCGAAACGGCGATCGTAATACCGCGCTCGCGCTCTTCCGGCGCGTTGTCGATCGAATCGAACGCCCGGAACTGCACCTTCGGGTTGTGCTTCGACAGCACCTTCGTGATCGCTGCCGTCAACGTCGTCTTGCCATGGTCAATGTGACCAATCGTCCCGATATTCACGTGCGGCTTTGTCCGCTCGAACTTCTCCTTCGCCATCGGCTCTGCTCCTCACTCGAATTTCGTATAACCGCACTGCTCAATCTCTACTGCAAAACCTGGTTACTTCCCGCCCTTAACCCGCTTGATCACTTCTTCCGATATAGCTGCCGGCGTCTCGGCGTAGTGCGAAAAGTGCATCGTGAACGTTGCGCGTCCCTGCGTACGGCTGCGCAAATCCGTCGCATAACCGAACATCTGCGCCAGCGGCACTTCCACGCGAATCACGTTGCTGCCCGCGCGATTTTCCGTTCCCTGAATCGCGGAACGTCGCGCATTGAGGTCGCCGAAGACCGCGGCCATATATTCTTCCGGCACGACGACTTCGACCTTCATGATCGGCTCGAGCAATACCGCTTTGGCGCGCGCGCAAGCTTCCTTGTACGCCATCGAGCCGGCGATTTTGAACGCCATTTCGTTGGAGTCGACGTCGTGATAGCTGCCGTCGATCAACACGACCGCAACGTCCACCGTCGGGAAGCCCGCGAGAATGCCCGTGTCGAGCGCTTCGCGAATGCCCGCTTCGATCGGCGCGATGAATTCGCGCGGAATCGATCCGCCAACAATCTTGTCGATGAACAGGAACCGATGTTCCTTGTCGAATTTCCACTTGCCCGCGGAACCCCCGCCCACAACTTCCTTCGCGAGGGCGTCGAGATCGTCCGTGGACATCTCTTTCATGTTCTCGTGGCTCGAGCTCGGAATCGGGTGCAATTCGATCTTGCAATGTCCGTACTGACCTTTACCGCCGGTCTGCTTGATGTATTTACCTTCCGCAATCGCCTTCTTGCGGATCGTTTCGCGATACGCGACCTGCGGCCGGCCAACATTCGCCTGCACGTTGTATTCGCGCAGCATGCGGTCAACGATGATTTCCAGGTGCAATTCACCCATGCCGGAGATCAAAGTCTGTCCGGTATCGGGCTCGGTCGAAACGCGGAACGTCGGATCTTCCTGCGCCAGACGCTGCATCGCAACGCCCAGCTTGTCCTGGTCCGCTTTCGTCTTCGGTTCGATCGCAACCGAGATCACCGGCGCGGGAAATTCGATCGATTCGAGAATGATCGGCTTCGCTTCATCGCACAGCGTGTCGCCCGTATTGACACTCTTCAAACCGACGCACGCGCAGATGTCGCCCGCGTAGATGTCTTCGATCTCTTCGCGCTTGTTCGCATGCATCTGGAGCAAGCGGCTGATCCGTTCGCGCGAACCCTTGCCGGAATTGAGAACGTAGCTACCCGACTTCAGCACGCCGGAGTAAACGCGGATGTAAGTCACGTGTCCGACGAACGGATCGGACATGATCTTGAACGCGAGCGCCGAAAATGGCTGATCGTCGGCGGGGCGTCGCAGCGCAGTCTCGTCGGTCTCCGGATCGATTCCTTCGACAGGCAGCACGTCGATAGGGGACGGCAGATAATCCACCACCGCGTCGAGCAGCGGTTGAATGCCCTTGTTCTTGAACGCCGATCCCGCCAGCACCGGCACAATCTTTAGCGCCAACGTCGATTTGCGCACCGACTTGCGCATCTCTTCGATCGACAATGTGCCTTCGTTCAAATACTTGTCGAGCACTTCATCATCATGTTCGGCGATGTAATCGACCATCTTGCCGCGGTGCTCGTCGTAGAACGCTTTGTCGATCGCCGAGCCCTTCAACGCAGCCGCCACATCCGGCCGCGAATCCACGAACGCCTTGTCCCACAGTTTTTCGACTTCAAAAATCTCGAACTTCGCGCCCAGCGTTTCTTCGAGCCAAACAATCACCTTCTGCTCGATGAAATCGATGATGCCGATGAAATTATCTTCGCGTCCCAACGGAAACTGCAGTGGCACCGGGTGCGCGCCCAAACGTTGCCGGATCGTGCGGATCACGTGATCGAAATCCGCGCCCATGCGATCCATCTTGTTGACGAAACAAATGCGCGGCACGCGATACTTGTCCGCCTGGCGCCACACGGTCTCCGACTGCGGCTGCACGCCGGCAACCGAGTCGAACACGCACACCGCGCCATCTAAAACACGCAGCGAACGCTCCACTTCCACCGTAAAGTCCACGTGACCAGGAGTATCAATAATGTTGACGCGATACTTCTTGTTGAATCGGTCCCACGAAGCCGTCGTCGCCGCGCTCGTGATCGTGATGCCGCGCTCGCGCTCCTGCTCCATCCAGTCCATGGTGGCCGTGCCTTCATCCACCGAACCGATCTTGTACGTCACACCCGTATAGAAGAGGATGCGCTCCGTCGACGTCGTCTTTCCGGCGTCGATGTGCGCCATGATCCCGATGTTGCGAGTGTCTTCGAGTTTAAATGCTCGGCCCATAGTTCCTTGAGAAGCCTTCTTCTCCCCCGCGCGATTTGCTACTGCTTCCGTCACAATTCCAGCTCAATTCCCAGCCCGTGCTGCCAACTCTTACAAAACTCAACTAACAGCGCGCTTTAATCAGCGCCCTTTTACCAACGATAGTGCGCGAACGCCTTATTCGCTTCCGCCATGCGGTGCACGTCTTCCTTCTTTTTCATCGCCCCGCCCCGCGCATTCGCGGCATCAATCAGTTCGTCCGCAAGCTTGTCAGTCATCGTCTTGCCCGCGCGTTCACGCGAATACTGCAACAGCCAGCGAATCGCCAGCGACTGCCGCCGGAACGGATTCACTTCCACCGGAACCTGATAGTTCGCGCCGCCAACACGCCGCGTCTTCACTTCCAGCAGCGGCTTCACGTTCTCGATCGCCTTCTTGAAAATCTTCAGCGCATCGTCGTTGGTCTTCTTGGAGACCTGATCCATCGCGCCGTAAAACACGCGCTGCGCCGTCGACTTCTTGCCATCCCACATCATCGAACAGATGAACTTCTCGACGATGTCGCTGGCGTACACCGGATCGGTCGCCTGAGAACGCTTGATTACGATTCCTTTGCGTGGCATTGCTCTCTATCGCTCCTGAACTCTTACTTCGCCGCTGCTGCCTTCGGCCGCTTCGCCCCGTACTTCGAGCGCCCCTGCTTGCGATTCTCAACACCCGCCGCGTCCAACGTTCCGCGCACGATGTGATACCGAACTCCCGGCAGATCCTTCACACGGCCACCGCGCACGAGCACGATCGAGTGCTCCTGCAAGTTGTGACCAACGCCGGGAATATACGTCGTCACTTCAATCGCATTCGTCAAACGCACACGCGCAACCTTGCGCAGCGCCGAGTTCGGCTTCTTCGGTGTTTGCGTGTACACACGAATGCAAACTCCGCGTCGCTCCGGGCAACCCATCAACGCCGGCGACTTCGTCTTCACGACGACTTTCTCTCGTCCCATCCGTACTAGTTGCGAAAACGTCGGCACAGTTCTTCCCTCATTCGCGCGCGAATAATTTTGACTCCCGCGCATTTTGCGAACACAACTCAACTCGCTCGCAAAACACACACGGAGGATGCGCGGCTCTCGCAGGCGCGCAGCAAAACTGCGCGAGAGCTCACATCAGTGCTGAAAGGCAACTGCGAATCCGGAGAACAACAAGCAAGAAACTCCGTACGCACTCCAGAAGGTTGAACTCGTCTTCTGGCTTCGACTCGGAGACGCTCACTCGGCTTTATCGGGGCTGGCGCCCCATTCCGGCCGCTCTTCTGTCCCATTCCGTCTTGCTATGTTCCGGGACCGAAGATATTTCCTTCCAACTACTTGAACCGCGCGAATTTCTCGCGGTCCCCCATCAGACACAACAAACTACCCCTGACAAACAAAGGAGTATAAGGAAAACGCTTGGTACTGTCAAATCTTTCGACAACTACTTGGGAATTATTTGCGACGGAGGACTACTTTGGCCTTAACCATGCTCCCGCAAACCCGCTTTTCCAACGCTGGCTAGTGTACACGAAGCCAGCCTGAACTTTCCAGTCATCAATTCGATATCCACAGGCTGGATCGTCCTACCTCACCCGTTCGGCCACTCGCGAAGGAGCCGCTTTCGCCCGACTTTCGCCTTATTTAGCTTCGCTTTCCCTCAATTTCACTCTTGCCGCTGCTAAAACCGGCTCCAGCGGCACCCGATAGAGGTTCCCCAGCCCATTCCCAGCGGTTTTCAGTTCATCCGTAAGTAATTGATACGTATACGGTTGCTCTCGCCTCTCGTCCAGGAACCCCTTCTCGCTCGTGAAATAGAGCCACTTACCATCGCCCGAAACCCTGGGACTGTAGTCTCGTGCCCTCCCATTGATTTTCGGCCCTAGGTTGACCGGTTTGCTCCACGCCTCGCCATCGCGGAAGCTCACCCACAGGTCCGAACTCCCTAACCCTCCCGGCCGCCCAAAACTCCCCAAGAGCAAATAACTCTCGTCCGGCGCAATCGTCGCTTCGAACGTATCGATCCCCGGCCCGTTAAAATTCGTCCCCAAATCCTCCGCCTCTTGATATTCGCCATGCACCCGCTTCGTGCGAAACACGTCGTAATCCCCCGTCTTCCGCGAACTCGCAAAATAGATATTTCCATTCGCCGCGATCGACGCAAACACCTGGCTCCCTTCGCTGTTCACCGCTCCCGGCACCAACTCCGGCTCCTTCCATCCACTCGCATCCCGCCGAGCCCGCCAGATCGACCACCGATGCAAATCTTTTCCGCCCACCGGCCGATCCGACGCAAACAAAATCGACGCACCATCCGGCGCGAGCACCGGA
Organism: uncultured Acidobacteriota bacterium; assembly: GCA_963795355.1. GTDB lineage: Bacteria > Acidobacteriota > Terriglobia > Acidiferrales > UBA7541 > Acidiferrum. The sequence continues at coordinate 173,228 of CAWCHM010000012.1, read as the reverse complement.
TCCGTGTCGCGGTACTGCCCCGAGAACGGCAGAATTTCCGGCCGCCCCCATTTCCCATCCACAAGATGCGACTCGCACATGATGTACAAATAATGCGGAGACCGCCGACTTCTCAAAAATCAAAGTCTTCCCGTCCGAAGTCACGCCGCCGCCCAGCTCATCGCCGTCCGTCGAAATAATTCCTTCGCCAATCATTTCCGGCGCCGGAATCGCTTCATCCAGATTTCCGGCATGCACGGCAAAACTCGTTCGCCGCTCCACGACAAACGCGCCGAAACAAATCGCCATCGCGACTACTCCGCCAACGCATCCAGCGCGCACTTCATTGCGCACCTCGCTTCGCCGCGTCTGAACCGCCGCTCACTCCAAGCACACCAATCGGAATCGTAAAAATATTCCCATGCCCATTCAGCGTCGAATGCACCAGCCGTTCGAACTCCGCCATATCAATCCGCTTCGGCATCGGAATCACAAACGGACTCCGCTCGCTCGCAAAAATCAAAAACTTTCCGTCCGGCGTCAGCGCCGGCACTCCTTCATCCGCCACACTGTTCACGCCGCGCTCCACATGCCGCGCCGCCGTCCACTTGCCGTCCACCCGCCGACTAAAATAAATATCGCCGCGCGCGTACGGAAACCCGCCCCCAGTCAGCGTATCCGCGCGATGTCGAAACGGCGGTCCGCCCTCGCCCGCCGACACAAACAACAACAGCGATTCATCGCCGCTCACATACGGATCGTAATCGTTGAACTCCGAATTAATCTCCGCGCCCAATTTTTCCGGAGCCTGATACGCGCCATTCACCAATCGCGCGCGATAAATCTGCGGCCGCCCCGACGCATCACGATCCGAAGTGAAATAGATCGTCCCGTCATTCGTCACCGACGCGTTCCAATCCCAGTGATCCTCTAAATTGACCGGCGCAGCCAGCGGCTGCGGCTCGCTCCAGCCATGGCGCGTCTTCTCCGCTTTCCAAATTCGCATCACGCGCGACTTCGAACCCGGCGCCGGTCGCGACGATCCGAAATACATCGTCTTTCCATCCGGCGAAAGCCTAGGTGGAAAATCCAAATACTTCCCCGAAAATGGCAGCCCCTCCGGCACGCTCCATTTCCCGTCCCGCCAATGCGAAACACACAACATTCCGATCCGCGGAAATGTCGTCGCCGGATTCAACTTCACAAAATAAAATTCGCCGCCATCGGGACTGAATACTCCGCCCGCCTCATCGCCCGGCGTCGAGATCACACCTTCGCCGAACAAATGAGGACCTGACGCATCGGTGGGAAGCAATTCAAACGACCGCGGCCCCGCGAACATCGCCGAGGCCGCGACAACGGAAGAAAAAGCAAACAGAGAAAATCGAATCAGCGCAAACAAACGTGGCTTTTCCATCATGGACACTCCCAACGAATCTTTGTCCACGATAGACGTGCCGCCGACAGAAATCTCTTCCATCAACGTTCTCATCAACTCATCGAACGGGTGCCATCGCGAGAAACCGTCGCGCCTTGAACTGCTTACTGCGCCGGCAGTTCTCGCACCTCCAAAATCCCATGCCCGACCGCCGGACACTTCGCCGCCCACCTCATCGCTTCCTCCCGGTCGTTCACATTGATGATGTAAAATCCGCCGAGCTGTTCCTTCGAATCCGAGTACGGCCCGTCCAGCACCTCGGTCTTGCCATTTTTGCCACGTAAGGTCCTAGAACCACCGCTGAATCCCAGCCGTCGATTCACCATCAATACTCCGGCATCGGCCAGCGACCTGGTGTACGCGGTATAGGCCGCCATTCCTTGCTTCTGCTGCTCGGGGGTCATTTGCTCCCACCCGTTCTCTTGCACATATGCCATCAAAATGAATTCCATCTTTAGCCTCCGATATCAATCGCGGCCCGAATTGCCGCTCATCAGAATGACGGGCGACCCGCGCCCATTCAGACATTCCTCTCCGGGGCCCAAAACGCAGAAAGGCGGCTCAATCTTCGAGCCGCCCTTGCATAGTTTGATTCACCAATTCGCGTTTAGGTGGTTCCACCCGCCACTAATTCTGCGGCGCGCTATCCTTCCCCAAATCCCCGTAAGGCCACAAGTTAAACGCCTTCAGCTCCTCATACTCGTGCTGCTCCCGCAGCATCTTCGCCGTCCGCTCCGCCGGCCAGGGTGCCGCAAACCGGTCTGGCCGATCCGCGATCCAGAACGCCGCTAGCGCCATCAGCGTCGCATTCTTCGCCAGCACATCCTTTTTCTGCGCTTCGAGCGCGTCCGCCTGCGAATGATGCGTGTACACGTAGTCTTTCGTGTCCTGCAGCATGTTGATTCCCGGCAACCCGGCGATCGTAAACGTCAGCGTGTCCGTCCCGTCCTCGATCTTATCGTCCACAGACATCGGCCCCATCGCCGACAACGAATCCGCGAACGGCTGAAACGATTCCAGCAAATCGCTGCGCCCGCCAAGCTGGAAACCCTTCACCTCGCCCTGCCCCGCGTCCAGAATCAAATCGCCGAGATGATTCGCCATTTCGCTCTGATGCTGCTTCACGTAGGCGATCGACCCATCCAGCCCCTGCTCCTCGCCGGTGAACAGCACAAATCGAATCGTGCGCCTCGGCTTCACTCCCGAACGCATGATCGAGTCCGCTGCACCCAACGTCGTTGCCGTGCCCGATCCGTTGTCCGTCGTCCCTTCCGACAAGTCCCACGAATCCAGGTGTCCGCCCACAACCAGAATCTGCTCCGGATGCTCCGTTCCGCGAATCTCGCCAACAACATTCGCCGTCTCCGCCGGACCATTCGTGAACGTGTTCTGAATATTGAAGTGCACGCGCGGCGTGATCCCTCGATCGAGAAAGCGCTCAAGCTGCCCCTGATCCTCGCCCGTCATCGACACCACAGGAATCGCGAAATCAGCGTCAAAGCCCAGAATTCCCGTGTGCGTTAGGTTCATCCCCGTCGATTTTCCGCCGCCCTGCCCGCCTATCACCGCCACAACACCGGCCGATGCAGCCGCACGATTGAAGTCCCCCGTTCGAATGAAATACTGAATCCCCGGCCGCCCGTCCGGCTTCCCTTTCGTGACCATCAGCGCGACTTTCCCTTTCAGCCGCGAAACGTTCTTGATCTCATTGTCGATATCGAAGAGATTCACCGCCACGACATCCGCATCGACCCCACCCGCCGCCGTCGATCCCGTCCAGCCCATCGAGTCGATGTGTAGCTTGTGCCGCACCGGCGTCAGCATTTCCGCGTCCGCCGTGCCCCGCGTCCAGCCCTTCCAGATCGTGTACTTCTCTTTGTGCACGTTCGCGAGCCCTATCTCGTTCATCTTCGCGACGGCCCAATCTTCGGCCTTGTGATCCGCAGGAGAACCGGTAACGCGCGCACCGACGTCGTCGCTCAGTTGCGTCAAAAACTCCATCGCGTGCGAATTCATTTCGCCTTCGCCCGCAATCTTCACCAGCGATGGCAGCGTCCCATCCGCCGCCGGCCCCTTCGCCGCATTATCGTTCGCCCGCGCCACGCCGCCGCCGAACCCAACCCCTGCCAGCGCCAGTCCCGCCACAATCCGCCTCGCCGCACAAAACTTCGTCATTCCGTTCTCCTAAAATCGTTCGCGCACACCTTATCATCCCCGTCAGACGCACCCGCCGCAAATCGGTTTCAGTCCTCAAACGACAGCACCGGTGCGATTGCAACCCTCGCAACCGCCCGCGAACGCGCGCTTGCCGCCCCCTCCCGACGCCTCCAAACTGGAGTGGTGACTCGCATGACAATTTCTACTCGATACTGGGCGCTCCTGACCGCGACAGGCCTGATCTTCGCGGCTACCTGTCTATCCTCGCGCGCTCAAGACCCAGCTCCAGCAACTGCTCCCCAATCCTCACCAGCCAAGGCCGACGCCAAGCCCGAAGCACCCCCCGCCACAACCGAAACCCCCGCCCAAATCGAGCTCCTCGAAACCAAAATTCGCTTCGAAAACAACGGCGACTCCCGCAAAGAAGTTCACACCCGCGTCCGCATCAACAGTGAACTCGGCGTCCGCCAGTTCTCCCACCTCAATTTCAATTTCAATCGCGCCTACGAAAAGGTCGAAATCCCGCTCGTCCACATTACGCACGAGAGCGGTGGCTCCGCCGATATCCTCCCTAGCGGCATCACCGACCAGCCCAACCCCATCGTCGCCGACGCGCCCGCCTACCAAGACGTCCGCGTCAAATCCATCCGCATCCTCGGCCTCGAACCCGCCGACATTCTTGAATATCGCGTCATCACCACAACGACGCACCCGCCACTCGCTCCCGATTTCTGGCTCGATCACAATTTCGATCGCACCGGCGTCGTCACGAAGGAGGTCTTCGACCTCGACCTCCCGGCCCGCCGCTTCGTTGCGGGTTCAGGATCGCCGGCAAGCCTCGGCCAAATCCGAATTTCCGCTCAGACTGCAGAAACCTCCAAAACGGAAACCGGTTCCGTCGACGACGCTCGCCTCATCTACAAATGGAATATCGCGCCCTCTGATCTTCCGAAATCTTCAAGTGACCCCACATCAGGCAATTCCGACGTGGTGCTGACCACCTTTTCTTCGTGGGATGAGCTTCAACGCCAATTGCAATCTGCCCTTCAGACCCACCCGTCGTCGGACATCTGGGCGCAGGTCGCGGCCGCAACGAAAACCGCACCGCGCGACCAATCCCCCCCGGCGACCGCCTACTACAATTTTGTTGCGTCGAAAATTCGCACCGTCGATCTTCCGCTGGACCTCAGCCGTTTCGGCAATCGCCATTACTCTGAAACTCTCTCTTCGGGATTCGGCTCACCCGAAGACAAGATCGCGCTGTACACAGCCCTAACCTCGCGAACGAAACCCGTCAAGACGCTGCTCGTATCGACGGCCGACGTGCCCGAAAAACAGCTGCCGCGCCCTTCTCTTTTTTCTCAGATCTTGCTCACACTCGACGAAGGCAAGCGAGCGGTGTATCTCGACCCAAATCTCGAAGTAGCGCCCTTTGGCATGATTCGTCCCGACCTCCGCGGCAAGAAAGCGCTCGTGTTAGGCACGAACTGCGCGGGCGAAGCTTGCTGGATGACCATCACCGGCGAATTGCCATTCTCTTCGACGCAACGCGTGACCGTAGACGCCACTATCAGCGCCGAAGGCACTCTCGACGCAAAAGTGAAATACTCGATGCGCGGCGACAACGAGCTCCTGCTTCGCCTCGCCTTCCATCAATCCCCACGCGACAAGTGGAAGGATGTCGCCCAACTTATGTCGTTGTCTGACGGCTTCCGGGGCAAAATCGTCTCGGCGAGCGCGTCCAATCCTGTCGACACCAGGCTTCCCTTCACCGTCGAATATGAAATCTCGCAGCCCAAATTTGTCGATTGGTCCAAGAAACCCGTGCGCATTCCGGCGCCTCTTCCGGTCTTGACCGTTCCCGATGTCCCCGGCAAGGTCGGAGACTCCACCAAAACAGCTCCGATCGATTTGGGCACCCCACTGGATGTCCAGACGCGCGTGACACTTCATCTGCCGGCTGGCACCAGCGTCGAACTCCCCACCGGCACCGTCGTCGATCGCGACTACGCCACCTTCGCCTCGCGCTACGATACCAATTCCGGCATCGTCAACGCAGTGCGCCACATCAACTTCCTCCGGCGCCAGGTCACCGCCGATCGCGCTCCCGACTACGCCGCCTTCCTCCACGCTGTCCAGACCGATCAGGCCCAGCTCCTGACCTTGACCCGTGCCGACGCCGCAACCCAACCCACCACCGCCGCCAAAACCAATCCTCCCAATCAAAATTAGCCAAACAGTTCTCAGCACCTACCTCATTTTCTTAACGCCCAATATCTCCCGTATCTTCAACCGGTCCATCGTCTCTCGCGGCGACCGGCTATTCCGATCCAGCCACGCCATAAAATCCTTCAGCTTCACTTCGTACTCTGCCTTAGGTTCAAACACGACAACCTTGATCGGCCGGAATCCATCCGTCGCAACACTGCCCGCTTTTAACTTGATCGCCTGCGCCACTGCCTCAAACAGCGACGACGCCTTCACTTCAATGACATGCCCCCCGCCCTCCATATCGGTAATCGTCACGCGGCACAGACACTGTGTCATAGCGAGCGACCTTATCATATTCGCTTTTTGTTCGCCATCACGATTCACATAGAAAAAGGCTCACATCAGATCGAGATAGTTCTTGGGTGCCGCACCCTCAGATTTCAGAGGGTGCGGATTTAGATCAAACCAAACCCGAGCCATAACGACGATCCCTCTCGTCCCGCAAGCCCATTCTCATCTTGACAAATCCTTAATTGAGCGTATACTTACCCTAGTTATAACTACGCAAAACCGAGCAATTCCCAAAACGGAACTCTCTGCTCGCCCGAATCGAACAAAAGACGAAAGACACGACCCACCCTAAGCACCTGAATTCGCGCCACTTATTCACTCTTAGTTTTTACTCGATCGCTAAGTCCCGTATTTCCTGCAGATTGCGCACTCTTGCAGAAAACAGGGGGGGTATACCCCTGTGATATCAAACTTCGACTACCGGAGTGAACAGTAACTACGAGGTGGAACTAGCGTGGCTCAGGAAAGCGTGAGGACGCGACCGAACGTTAGCGTCGTGGAGGTTTGAATCACTCGCGGCAGGCAGAGCCCCGCGAGATCGGTGCGCCTAACTACAGCCCCATAATTTCTTTTTCTTTGATCGCGCTCAACTCTTCAATCTTCTTTGTCTCGGCCTGTGAAACCTTGTCGAGTTCGTCCAGCGAACGCTTCTGCTCGTCCTGGCTGATCTTCTTGTCCTTCTCGAGCTTGTCGATCGCTTCCTTTATGTCGCGGCGAACGTTGCGCACCGCGGTCCGGTGATTCTCCAGCACCTTATGCAGATGCTTCACCATGTCCTTGCGTCGATCTTCGGTCAGCGCCGGAATCGGCACACGCACCACTTTGCCGTCGTTCGTCGGATTCAATCCCAGATCCGAAGTCCGGATCGCCTTGTCGATCAGCGGCACCACGCTCGGATCCCACGGCGAAATCACGATCATCGTCGGATCGGGCGTCGTCATCGTACCCAGCTGATTTACCGGCATCGGCGTCCCGTGATAATCCACGCGAATCCCGTCGAGCAGCGTCGCATTCGCGCGCCCCGTGCGCAGCGTCGCGATCTCTTTGCGGAAATCATCGACCGCCTTTTCCATGCGCGTCTTCGCCGCCGCTGTCGCTTCTTTCGTTGAACCAATCGTCGTCATATCCGTCCTCTAACTTCTAACGCTCGAGATTACTTGCTGCGCCGCTTTTCGATTTTCCAGTTTCGATTTTCCAATTTCCAGTTTCCAACTCCTACGCAGGCGTAACTGTTGACCCTACGCGCTCGCCCAGCACCACGCGCTTGATGTTCCCGTGCCGATTCATATTGAACACGACGATCGGCATTCCGTTGTCCATGCAGAGTGAAATCGCCGTCGAGTCCATCACCTTCAAATCCTGATGGAGCACGTCGCGATACGTAATCTGCGCAAAGAACTTCGCATCTGACACGCGCTCGGGATCGGCGTCGTAAATTCCATCGACGCGCGTCGCCTTCAAAATCACGTCCGCCTTGATTTCCATCGCGCGCAACGCCGCCGCGGTGTCCGTCGAAAAATATGGATTGCCCGTGCCCGCGCCGAAAATGACGACGCGCCCCTTTTCCAGATGCCGCACCGCGCGCCGCCGGATGAACGGCTCCGCTACCTGATGCATGCCCATTGCGCTCTGCACCCGCGTATGTACGCCCTCTTTTTCCAGCGCATCCTGCAGTGCCAGCGCGTTGATCATCGTCGCCAGCATTCCCATGTAGTCGCCGGTCGCGCGATCGATCTCAAAACCCTTTTGCCGGCCGCCGCGAAAAATGTTCCCGCCGCCGACCATGATCGCAACTTCGACGCCCAGCTCGTGAACTTCTTTGAGCTCTTTCGCGATCGCCTGCACCGTCTCGCCGTGAATTCCGAAGCCCTGCGGCCCTTGCATGGACTCGCCCGACAGCTTCAGGACGATGCGCTTGTACTTGGGCTTGTTTCTTTTCGCGGCGCTCTTCAGCGCGGTCTTGCTTGCCGTTTTCTTCGCAGCCATGACTCTCCGGGATATCCAATCTCAAAAGCTTCGGAATTGTAACAAACATCCGACGCGGTGGCACACCATCGCTCGGCTCACCACCCGATGAAAGACAACCGCGAAAAGACCAGCGTGCCCGCACAAAAAAGGCGTCCCGGTAAACCGGGACGCCAGAAGTGGTTGATCAAGAATCGGTCGAGCTTACGCCGTAACCGGTGCAGCAGTTTCCGCCGCCGCCGAACCGCCGGCAACCTCGCCAACCTTAAAGCGCACGAAGCGCCGCACAGCAACGTTTTCGCCAAGCTTCGCGATCGCCTGCGTGATCATTTCGCCGATCGTCACCGACTCGTCTTTGATGTAGTGCTGTTCGTAGAGGCAATTCTCCTCGTAGAACTTTTCCATCTTGCCGGTCACGATGCGCTCGATCACCGCCTCGGGCTTGCCGGTCGCCTTCGCTTGATCCTTGTAAATTTCGCGCTCGCGCTCGAGCATCTCGGGCGTGACTTCTTCGCGCCGCAAATAGCGCGGGTCGATCGCGGCGATGTGCATCGCGATGTCGTGGCACAGTTGCTGGAAGGCTTCCGTGCGCGCGACGAAGTCCGACTCGCAATTCACTTCGACGATCACGCCGATTTTTCCGCCGGCGTGAATGTAGTGACCAACGAGTCCTTCCGTCGCTTGGCGCTGGGCCTTCTTGGCGGCGGCAGCCTGTCCCTTCTTGCGAAGGATATCGATCGCCTTCTCAACGTCGGCGCCCGATTCCACGAGCGCGGCGCGGCAGTCCGCGAAACCCGCTCCGGTTCGTTCGCGAAGTTCCTTCACGAGGGGTGCTGGTATCTGTACAGCTTGCGGTGGTGTGCTCATCCTTTTTTCTTTCTACTCGCTTATTGTTTCGGCGATATAAATTTTTCGGAAAAGTGTTTGGCTGCAAAACGGCCCGGCGCATCTTGGTGTCGAGAGCGCCGGGCCTGCTGAATCTTGCCAGCGCGAATTGTTAGTTCGCTTTGTCGTCCGGCGGGACGGTTGCTTCGATGGGTTCGGCCGCGGGTTCAGGAGTTGCTGCTGCTTCCGCGCCTTCGACGAAGTCGCCTTCCTGCTTCTCGTATTGCTCGTACTTGCTGGTGTCGACGTACTCGACGCCATCCACGATCGCCTGATCCTGAGCATTCTTCTGCTCGGCAACTTGCGACTGTGCGTAAAGGTTGTGGCCTTCGATCACCGATTCCGAGATCTTCGAGGTGAACAAACGGATCGCGCGCAACGCATCATCGTTGCCCGGAATGATCCAGTCCACCACGTCGGGGTCGCAGTTCGTATCGACGACCGAAACCACCGGCACGCCCATGCGGCGCGCTTCTTTCACGGCGATCTCTTCGGCGTTCGAGTCGATGACGAACATCGCGTCCGGCAGATTCGTCATGTTCTCGATGCCGGCCAGGTTCTGCAACAGGTGCTTCATTTCGCGGTCGAGGCGCGCTTTTTCCTTCTTGGATAGTTCGTCCATGCGGCCATCTTCGCCCATCGCCTTCAACAGCTTGAGGCGCTTGATCGACTTTTGCAGCGTCGCCCAATTCGTGAGCGTGCCGCCCAGCCAGCGGTGATTCACATAGTACGCATTGCAGCGCTTCGCTTCTTCGGCGACCGCTTCCTGCGCCTGGCGCTTGGTGCCGACGAACAAAACCGTGCGGCCCTGCGCGGAAATTTCGCTCACGAAGCGGCTCGCTTCGCGGAACATCTTCAAAGTTTTTTGCAAATCGATGATATGAATGCCATTGCGTTCCCCGAAGATGTATTCCTTCATCTTGGGATTCCAACGACGCGTCTGGTGGCCAAAGTGAACTCCGGCCTCCAGCAGTTCCTTCATTGTAATTTCTACTGCCAAGTTGCCTCCTCTTTAGATTGCTGCTTGCGGTAGCTGTCGTCGATCAGACTGACGACTCGCTACAGAGCAGCCTTTTTGCCGGCGGCTTGCCGGCCATGATCTCGACGAGCGCCTTGCGACGCTCGCCGGAGCTCTTCGCGACCCGGCACAGTTCGCCGAGCCGCCAAAAACTAGCGCTTCGTGAACTGGAAGCGTTTACGCGCGCCCTTCTGCCCGTACTTCTTGCGTTCCTTCATACGGGAGTCGCGCGTCAAAAATCCGTTGGTGCGGAGCGAAGGTCGCAGCTCCGGGTTGTAACGCGCAATCGCGCGCGACAAACCCATGCGCACCGCTCCAGCCTGTCCACCGACGCCGCCGCCATTCGCGGTGCACACGACGTCCACCTGGTCGCCCAGGTTGGTGAATTTCAGCGGCTCGGTCGCATCATGCTTCCACGCATGATTCGGAAAATACTGATCCGTCGTCCGGCCATTGACCGTGAACTTGCCCGACCCAGCGCGCAGAAACACACGCGCGATCGACTCTTTGCGGCGGCCGGTGCCGAGAAACCAGGACTGATTGGCCCCGAGGGGCGAAGCGCTCGAACTCAACGTTCCTCCTAAATCTGAACAGCCGTAAATGCAGCCATCAATGCATCGTCAAAACAACCAGGTGTCGTACGTCGACACCAAGTTCGGTTTACCCGTTTTGCCTGGCTGGCTTCCTACCTCGACGAAGGAAAGCACCGCAACAAGCGGAAAAACCCATCTGGACCACTACGTGGAGACTGAATGCTGCAGGTTGTTACACCTACTGAACTGCAATCCCCTAAACTCTACCCTACCAGCCGCTTACAGTCCCTCTTAGAGGGAAATCGCTTGCGGCTTCTGTCCCGCGTGACGCGCCAGACCGGCCGCATCGCGGTAAATTCGCAGTTTCTTCGCGCGGCGAGCGCGCAGCTTGTTCTTGGGCAGCATGCCCAGAACCGCCTCACGAATCATCCAGTCGGGCTTGGTCTCGCGCACGCGCTTTGCCGGTACTTCTTTCAGTCCACCGGGGTAGCCGCTGTGTGAGTAGTACATCTTCTGCTCGACCTTGTTGCCGGTCATCTTGATCTTGTCGGCATTGATGACCACGACGTGATCGCCCGAATCCAGATATGGCGTAAATGCCGCCTTATCCTTGCCCATCAACATTCGCGCGACCTTGGTCGCGAGCCGGCCCAGCACCTGGTTGGTGGCATCGACCACGAACCAATCCGCGCCCACTTTGAGCGCTTCGGCCTCTTCACCCTTCGCTACGTACGTCCGCATTGCCCTTAGTCACACCTTTCCCTGTAGAGACAAACGTAGATATTAGAGTATCGAGCACATTTCTGTCAACGAGTTGTGTGCCTGGGCTATTGCTAACCAACCTTAAGAACCTGGCCGGGCTTGATGAACGGCAAGGAATGGAGACTTTTCGAGATCAAAGGCAATAAATCGCCGGGATCGTTCGACCTAGTCAAAAGAATTAGAACCGCAATGCGTCGATCCTTGAGATTCGGTTCATGCTCCAGGCCCTGATCTGTCGTGACGAGAACATCGAAGCCAGCACGCTCAGCCGACGTCAGCAATTCGTCATTATTTTTGCCAGCGAACCCAGACTCCGGCGCCGTACGACAGTCGTAGCCGACAAAACTTTGTTTCAGCTTTTTCGGAATGCGCTCATCGAGGAGCAGCTTCATCCGAGACGGCTAACCAGCGAAGTTTTGGCGTGCTCAAGCGCGCCAATAGAATCGCAGATCGCGGGCATCTTCATTTCAGCAGCCATTTTAGCATACGGGTAGTACTGAAAACGGTAAACACCGTACTGCGTTACAGAGAGCCGTGGCCTTGCTTGAGGTTCCAGATGGAGGCGGCTAGGGCGTCGATTTCTTCGCAGGTGTTGTAGAGGGCTAGGGATGGGCGGACGGTGGTCTCTGTGCCGAAGCGGCGGAGGATCGGTTGGGCGCAGTGGTGGCCTGCGCGGACGGCGATGCCTTGGCGATTGAGAGCGGCACCTACGTCTTCGGTGCGGAAACCGTCGAGAACGAAAGAGAGGACGCCGGCTTTTTCGCGGGCTGTGCCTATCAGCCTCAGCCCCGGGATGCGATTCAGCGCGTCGGTGGCGTATACCAGCAGGTCATGCTCGTAGCGGGCGATGTTGGCCATGCCGATGCGATCGAGATAATCGACGGCGGCTCCGAGTCCGACGGCGTCTGCGATATTTCCGGTCCCAGCCTCGAAGCGGCCGGGCGCGGGCTGGTACGTCGTCTTCTCGAAAGTGACATCCTGAATCATGTTGCCGCCGCCTTGCCAGGGCTGCGTGTTTTGCAGGATGTCTTCCTTGCCGTACACCACGCCGATTCCGGTCGGGCCAAACATTTTATGGCCTGAGAATACGAAGAAATCGCAATCGTAGACCTGCACATCGGTTTGCATGTGCGAGACCGATTGCGCACCGTCGAGCAAAACTTTCGCGCCGTAGCGATGCGCCATCTCGATCATCTGCTGTGCGGGAGTAACTGTACCCAGCGCGTTGGAGACTTGCGGGAACGCGACGAGGCGTGTACGCGGCCCGAGCAGCTTTTGATATTCGTCGAGGATGACTTGCCCGGTGTTATCGACCGGAGCGACGCGGAGGCGCGCGCCCGCTTCGGCGCAAAGCATCTGCCAGGGAACGATATTGGCGTGATGCTCCAGCCAGGTGATGACGATTTCGTCGTCTTTTTTAATGTTCTGGCGTCCCCAGCTTTGTGCGACGAGGTTGATTCCCTCGGTCGTGCCGCGGACGAAGATAATTTCGCGCACGCTGCCGGCGTTGATGAAGCGGCGAACTTTGTCCCGCGCGGCTTCGTAGGCGTCGGTGGAGCGAGCGGCGAGTTCGTGAGCGGCGCGGTGAATGTTGGAATTTTCGTGAGCGTAGAAATGACTTAGCCGATCGATCACGCTTTGCGGTTTTTGCGTGGTCGCCGCGTTGTCGAGCCAGATGAGCGGCTTGCCGTGAACGCGCTCCTGAAGGATCGGGAAGTCGCGGCGGATGGCTTCGACCTGAAATCCCTGAGCCGAAAGATTCAAAGCTGGGAGCGACTGCGCCGGAGCGCGAAACGCGTCGTCGCCAGCGGGAATGGAAGTGACAGGGCCGAGTTGGCGAATTTCGTCGAGAAACGGAAAAGGCGATGACGAGCCCGCGAGCGGCGCGCGCTGTTGCACGGTTGCGCCGGGGACCTGCGGAGTCGCGAGGTGCGGAATCGACTCCGGTGTTTGCGGCGTTGCCGAGGAGGAAAAGCTGTCGGCAAAAGCGCGGAGTTCGGCTTCACCGGGAATGCTGACGTTCGGTAGAGACGGCGCGATGGGAAGCGGCGAGGCGGCGGGATACGAAAAGAGCGGCCGGATATCGTCGAGAAAACCAAAAGAGGAAAGAGCGGAGAAATCCGCGGAGCTAAAGCCGCCGGGAATTCCGGGCGAGGAGAAATCGGAGCCCGAGGGAAATTGCGGCTGGGTTGCGATGCCGGGAATCGTGGTCGCTGCCGAAGATGCAGCGGGAAGTCCGCGTAACCGGACTCCGTAGGCAGTGTCGTGGACCGGAAGCGTCGTCGACGGCAGCGATGCCGCTACGGCAGCGACCCTACTCCAGGCAACGACACAGACGCTGTCGGATTTCGCGCGGCACCGAATGCTTCGGGCGCACCCGGGACCGTCGCGAATTTCTGCGCGTCGGCCGCGGAGTTTTCACTCAACGGCAGCGCAGTGAAAAATTCGTTCGCCATCTGCGCAAGAACCGCGGGATCCGGAAGTCCGGCCGGGATTACCTGCGATTCGCCAGGCAGAATCGTCCGGAAATCGGTCGAAGTCCCGAAGTCACCGGCGGACGTATGCGGCGCGTTTTTTCCAGACTCACTTGTACTCATGATATTGGCCGACTTCGACGTCTTCGAGCGCGGCGATGGCGTCGTCGACGAGGACCGCGGCGGAGCAATAGAGCGAGATCAAATACGAAGCCAGGGCCTTGCTACTGATGCCCATGAAGCGAACCGACAGGCCGGGCGTTTGTTCGCCGGGCAGGCCGGGCTGGAAGAGGCCGATGACGCCCTGTTTCTTTTCGCCGACGCGCAACAAAAGAATGTTGCTCTTGCCGGTGGCGGATTTGGATTTCGTGTTGCCGTCGACGAGCAATTTGTCGCACGGGATTATCGGGACACCACGCCAAGTAATGAACGGCGAACCGAACAGCGTGACCGTGGCGGGAGGAACTCCGCGGCGCGTGCATTCGCGCCCGAATGCTGCGATCGCTCGCGGGTGAGCGAGAAAGAACGACGGTTCTTTCCAAACTTTAGCGAGTAGCTCGTCGAGATCGTCGGGCGTCGGCGCGCCTTTGCGGGTCGATACGCGCTGGCTCGCCGGAACATTTTTCAGAAGGCCGTAGTCGGCGTTGTTGATGAGCTCGCTTTCCTGACGTTCTTTGACGTTTTCGATCATCAGGCGAAGCTGCTCGCGCACTTGATCGTAAGGATTGCTATAGAGGTCGGAGACGCGTGTCTGCACATCGAGGACGGCGGAGATCGCGCTCAGCGTATATTCGCGCGGCTTTTCTTCGTACTCGACATAGGTTTCCGGCAGAGCCTTTTCGTCTTTCTGGCCGCAGACGACGTCGACCGCTTTTTCGTCGACCACGCGATTGACACGCAGCGTGCCGGCCTCGAGCGGCTTCCAGTCCAGAAGGCGGACAAGCCAGCGTGGCGTGATCGCACCATACTGCGGCGGAGTCTTGGTGACATTGGCAAGCTGAAATGCCGCGCGATCGCCGAGCGCATGGTGTGCAGTGGTTTCGGGCACGAAAACTCTCCTTATGTGAATAACATCCTATAACTGACCTGACGTTGCCGACGGCCGGAAGAATCGAAAACTGAGCCGCGATTTGCCTAATCGTTCCGGCGCTCGGTCCGGCGTTGTTTGATGAGATTGTAACGGCGGAGAGACAAGACCGGAAGCGCGAAAAAATATGCCAGTGGAAAATTCCCGAGGAGGCGCCGCTGCGAACATGGGCGGAAGACGTGCCAACAATTCCGGTTTACGGCTACATTTTTGATGTGAAGAGCGGAAACATAAATGAAGTCGAAGGCACAAAGGCGCTCGGCGCCGTCGGAAAGTAACGTAGCCACAGGCTTCCCTGTTTGTGGCGCACTTCAAACGTCAGCGAGTGACTTAGTGGCAGCGGTCTACGCTTCCGCTGTCTCCATGTGGTATTGCTTGAGCTTGCGGTAGAGCGTCGTTTTTCCGATCCCAAGAATGCGCGCCGCGGCTAGCTTGTCTCCGCTTGTCTGACGCAGCGTGCGCAAAATCGCGCGCCGTTCGAGTTCTTCCAACGGCAGCAGTTCGTCTTTCTCGGGCACGCGCTCGCTGGTGGGATATTGCAAGTTCGTGGGGAGATCGGCGACGGCGACGATCGGGCCCGAACCGAGCGCGACGGCGCGCTCAATCGCATTCTCCAGTTCACGCACGTTCCCCGGCCAGTCGTACGCGATCAGGCGCCGCATGGCGTCTTCTGAAATCGTGCGTCCCGGTTTATGCGGATCCGCAAATTTGTCCAGGAACGATGTGACCAGCAACGGGATATCGCTCTTGCGCTCGCGCAACGCGGGCAATTTCACCTGCACGACATTCAATCGAAAATAAAGATCCTGGCGGAAATCTCCATTCTTGATGCCATTTTCGAGATCGCGATGCGTCGCAGCGATGATGCGGACATCGATCTTGCGCCGTTCGGTCGAACCGACCGGCTTCACTTCGTGCTCCTGCAAAACGCGCAAGAGCTTGGCCTGCAGATCGACCGGCATTTCGCCAATCTCGTCGAGAAAGAGCGTGCCGCCGTGCGCGGCTTCCATCAGTCCCTGCTTGCCGTGAAGCGCGCCCGTGAACGCGCCTTTTACGTATCCAAATAATTCCGATTCGATCAGCGTCGGCACCAGTGAGGAACAATCCACCGGCACGAACGGCCGGTCTTTACGCGAGCCCAGGAAATGCACGCTGCGCGCGACGAGTTCTTTGCCGGTGCCGCTTTCTCCGAGCACGAGCACCGGATAGTCGTGCTGGCTTACTTTTTGAATTGTTTTGTAAACCCGTTGCATGCGTTCGGATACGCCGATGAGCCCGCCGAATCCCGGCCGCGTTCGCAACTGCTCGCGCAGCAACTGATTCTCCTGCTGCAGTTCGACGGCTCGCGAAGCGCGCTCGAGGCGCGCCTGCAATTCTTCGATGCGAAAGGGCTTGGTGACATAGTCAATCGCGCCCATGCGCGTCGCGGCGACGGCCGAATCGATCGTGCCGTACTGCGTCAGCACGATCACCGGGAGATTCGGATGCGATTCGTGCACGCGCTTCAACAACTCGAGCCCGCTCGTCTGCGGCAACATCAGATCGGTCAGCACGATATCGATCGCCGTGCTCTCGATCACTTCCACCGCTTCTTCGGCAGTCGCAACCGTCGTCGCGTGCATTCCGCTCATCTGTGCAACTTTCGCGCAGGCTTCGCGAATCGTCGGCTCGTCGTCCACGATCAAAATGTGGAGCGCAGCCGTTTCGCGCACCGCGACGACTTCTTCACTCATCATCGTTGTAGTCATTCGAGGAATCTCCCTGCGCTACTAATCCCGCGCAACTTCGCTTGTGATGCAACCTGTCTGCATACGCGGTTCCAAATCAGGACATGGCTACCGGTATGAGGGAGCAGCATCTTACACAAAGAGTACTAAAGATGCACTAACCATTTTGGGAATCTTAGAGAAGTGCAATGGGGCTCTGGAGGGGGTAAGGGGAGAAGCATGAAGGGCTTGCCAGAATGGGATGAGATTTCCACAGACCGTTCCATTTTGGGAATGGACGCCGCCAGACCCTAACGGGATCCGGAAAGTCCCACCGGTAACCCACGGACGGTCTTCGCCAAAAAGAAAACGGGCCTTTGAGATTGCTCTCAAAGGCCCGTTTCAATTGCTGATCAGATTTGCAAGCCAGGCCGTTGCCGGCCCAGTCCGCGGGTTTTAGTAGGTCGCGCCGTCTGGCACGAAGATGAATTCGACTCGGCGGTTTTCCTTCTCCGAGCCCTTCTCCGTGGAGGCTTGACCCGTGCGCGTGGTGCTGCGCGACGCGTCAATGCCCTTCTCACCCAAGTACGCCTTTGCGAGGTCGGCGCGGCTCTGAGCGAGCTTGGCTGCGCGCGGCTCCTTGCCGTCAGCATAGCCGACGATGACCACCTTGGCGCTCGGATCGTTCTTGAGGCGCAGGGCGACGTCATCACCGACGCGCTTGCAGAGGTTGTCGAAGCGGGCGACGCCCGGCTTGGTATAGCCGCACTCGCCGATCTTGGTGGCCTGTGGCGGTGGCGGCGGCTGTTGAACGTCAACATTCGCCTGGCCGTCGGCCTTGTCGCCGCGGGAGTCGGTAACCGTGCAATTCACCTTATAACTGCCGGACGAGAGACCGGTCGAGTCGTAGGTGGCGGTCGGGCCGTTGCCAGTCACCTGGCCTTGTGCGGCCGAGTAGCTGTAGGTCAGATCGAGATTGTCCGGGCTGCTGGCGGTCGAGGTAATCGTCGACTTTTCGCCAGGCTGAATCGTGCTCGGATTCGCGGAGCACGAGATTGTCGGCGGGTGATGCGGACGTTCCTGAACCGCGATGTCCGCGGTGCACGAAGCGGTGCCGCCCTTGCCGTCGTCAACCTTCGAGGTCACCGTGTAGGTGCCGACCGCGAGGCCGTTTGAGCTCCAGCGCGCATCGGGGCCGGTACCATCCACCGTGCCGCCGGTTGCCGTGTAGGCGTAGGTTAGTGGCAGGCTAGCCGGGCTGGCTGCTGTCACGTGAATTGCCGATGGGTCGTTCGAGCCCTGGATAACTGCCGCAGGCGTCGCCGAGCAAGAAGCGGTCGGAGGCCCGGCCGGTGGCGGCGGTGCAGGCGTCGGGAAGCCCCAACGGAACACGATACCGGTGCCGGCGCGAAAGCTGTTCTGACGGAAGTTCGGATCCACCCAAATACCCGAAACGTAGCTGCGCAAATAGTCCAGTTGCGCGAAGCGCCATGCGATGTGCTTATTGAATACGATGTCAACACCGCCACCCGCCGCCAGTGCGAACGAATTGTAGCGGTCGAGGCCGGTCACCTGGCCGGAGGCGCGAAGTGTGCCAAACAGTACTTCGGCAAACGGAACGAAGTGATCGCGGCGCAGGTTCAGTCGGGGGCCAGCCATGAAGGTCTGGAAACCGCCCTCGGTCTTCGTCACGCCCGGAATGCGGCGCTCGAACGAATAGAAGCCCGCTTCGGCAGTCAGGCCGAGAAACTTGTTGAAGTTGTAGGTGAAGGATCCGGTGCCGCCGTTATTGTTGAAGTTTGGAAATGCGTTGCCCGGATTGAAATTGATGTAGCTGTACATTCCGGCAAGTTCATACTTCGGCGTCCATCGGCCCGGCGCACTGTCGTCCAGCGCAGCCGATGCTGCCGGCATCGGCGTCGGACCTGGAAACGGAGTCGCCCGCGGTGCATCGGGCACCGCAAAGCTGCGCGCGGCATCCGGTGTCGCTGTCGAATCGCTCGTCGCCGGCGCTGCTGCTACCGAATCATCCGAGCTCTTTTTTGCCTTGGTCTGTTCATCACTCTGCTGTGCGAACCCCGGCAGCGCGAGTAACGCGCTAACCACCATCATCAGACACAACCTGCGCATCTTCGTTTCCTCCCGAAAGACTCTCTCTTGGAAATCCATGAGTTATTTTACGCGCTCGCCGGGTTTAGTTCCGCTGCTCCGGCAAACTGCGTCAGACGTATCGCAGCCAAAAAACTTTGCTTCCACCCCAGTCCCGGTTGGCACGAAATCCCTGTCTCGACGACTCCAACCGGATATTTACTTCACGAGAAGCAGCAAAGTGCGGTGACGATAGGGTATTCCACACGTTGCTGTCTCCGCAAGCATTTCCTCGGATTTATGCGAAAAATTCCGCTCGCGGAAAATCTTTTTGTGAGACGTGTTTCAGCCGCCTTCGAGGTACGGCTTTGCGCTGCGAGATGCGCTCGGAGCGCAGCGAATCCATGGCACTACGGACTAGAGTTATAGGACCTAGTTTGATGTCCAAAAATACCGAGAGTTACAAAATTTCTTGCGGCGCGCCCGCCGATTTACGCCACTTGACGATATCGGCAGGCGCGTCTGTTACGTTTTCATCCCGTTTCGTCTCAAAGTGCTACACGCAAGGACTAGGACTATAGCGGCTGTGGTTACTGTGCGGCGCCGTTCGCTGACGTGGCTGCACCGCTATTCGCCGAGAATACCGTCACTTCGACGCGGCGATTCTTCTCGCGATCGTCCTTGGTCTTCTGATCGTTTACCGGCTTGTCTTTACCGAGGCCGACGATCTGAATGCGATAGACCGGCACGTCTTTCGCTCCAACGAGATACGTCTGAACCGCCTCCGCACGGCGACGGCTCAGTTGCAAGTTGTACTCTGCGGGGCCGGTCTTGTCAGTGAATCCCTGAATAGCGATGAAGTAACGCTTCGTATTCGTGAGCTGTCCGCTGACCAACGAATCGAGTTGCTGCTTGGCGTCGTCGCTCAGTTCGGACGAGTTGAATTTGAACAGCACGGTCGCATCGCCCGCCGTCTTGTAATCGTCGAGGTTCGCGATCCGATCATTCAATTCACCGCGAAGTTGGTCGCGCACCTGATCCGATTTCTTGGACGCGGCATCGGCGCGTCCAAGAGCGTCGCCTGCGCGACTATCCGCGGTGGTCGCCTTTTCATCGGCGGCGCTGATCTTGGTTTCCGCCTGGTCCAATTGTTTCTGGGTGCCCTGTTGCTTCTGGTCGACGTCGCCGACCTTTTTATCGACCGGGTCGACGCGATCCGCTACATAGCGTTTTGTCGCACAGCCGCCGAGCAAAACCATTCCGGCGAGCACCGCGGCAAGTTCAGCTTTTTTCATTACGCATCTCCTACTGTGAGTTTCGCCGTCGAGGCGCGAATATCGCCGAAACGCCGGCGCAGGCTGGTGGTGATTTGCGCTGAGGTGCGCTTCATTTGTTGGATGCGACGGCATGAGGTAAGGACGGCAACAAATTTGAGTGAGTTGTTGATTGCCGGGGACCTCCGCTGATAAAGCCGAACGGCTACGATGCAGGGCGACTTGGAATCACACTACGGAAGAGGGGCTGAAGCGGGATTCTGCGTACTTTTTCGATATCGAACGCATCTCAACGACAACCAGCCTCATTGTGGATCGCGCCCCCCCGCGCGTTTTTGGAATCCGACCCCGCTGCTGGTGCAGCAGAATTCTTAGGAGAGAAACGATGAAAGTTGCAATCGGTACGGCCCTGTTCATGTTGCTCGCCGGTTCGACGATGTACGCGCAAGAGCAAGAGAAGGAGAAAGAAAAACCGGCTCAGCGCGAGGAAAAGAAACAAGAACCTGCAGAAAAAGAACATCCGGCTACTCACGAGCAACAGAGAGCTCAGCCGCAGGAGCAACAAAAGGCGCAGCAACGCCAGGCGCAGCAGCATCAGGAACAGCAGCGGGATCAAGCCAAACAAACGGAGAAAGAGAAATCAGGCGCCGACAAGCAGCAGCAGCAAACCGCAAAACAACAGCAACAACAAGCGGCGAAACAGCAGCAGGTTGCCAAACAGCAGCAACAACAGCAACAAGTCGCGCGGCAGGAACACGCGAATGGGCAACAGGCGCAACGCGACGGAGGAAATCGCAACGCGCGACGCATCAACGAGCAGGAGTTCCATCAACATTTTGGGCA
Organism: uncultured Acidobacteriota bacterium; assembly: GCA_963795355.1. Classification (GTDB taxonomy): domain Bacteria; phylum Acidobacteriota; class Terriglobia; order Acidiferrales; family UBA7541; genus Acidiferrum. The sequence goes on along the minus strand of CAWCHM010000012.1, from coordinate 152,457 downwards.
CGAGCACACGTTCCGCGTGACTCGCAGCGAAGATCGCCGGTTTAACTATGGCGGTTACTACTGGGTGTACAACGATCCGTGGCCGTCGGACTGGGCTTACACCGACGCTGTCTACGTCGACGAGATCGATGGCGAATACTACCTGGTTGATCCGGTGCACCCCGGCCTTCGCTTGCTCATCATTATCGCCGACTAACGGTCACCTCGGCGTGAGAGGCGGCGCGCACCGCGAATCGAGCACGCCGCCTCAAATCGGCGCTCGCGCATCTAACCGACGTTCGCAAGAGTAGTCGATTCCCGCGCTGTTGCGCGAAACACATTGAGGAGCTTCATCGATGTCGCCGTCACGCACTCTGATCGCATTTGGTGTCTTGCTCGCCGCTGCTTTTGTCTTTGGCGTTTGCTTGGGCTGCAACTCCAATGACCCCGACCAGCGGGCTCGCGAGGAAAAAACGCGGGAAGAAGTGGCGCGCGCCACGGCCGACGCGAAACCCGCAATTCAAGACGCCGGCCGGAAAATCGGAGAAGTGGCGCATGAAGCCGCCGACCAGGCGCGCGCCGCCGCACAAGGCGTGCGCGATGGATGGAACGAAAGCCATCACGGCCCGCTCGATCTGAACACGGCCTCAGAAACACAGCTGGATGATTTGCCGGGAATCGACAAGCGCACCGCGCGACGCATTATCGCCGGACGGCCGTACCACGGAAAACACGACTTGCTGGATAGGGGAATCGTCTCGAGCGACGAGTACGACAGGATTCGCGACGATGTCACCACGAAGTAGTGCCGCGAAATCTAGCGTCACGAAGCGGCGCTCGGGTCCCGCAAACAGCCTCGGCGTACAAGATTCAGCGAGCGTTGCTGAGAGCCGGCCGAATATCGGACGTTTTGTCTCGGCCATTCACGGTCGAAGCGGTTGGCACAAGCCGGGTCAACACGGTGTCGATCCGGTCGGTAGCTTCATCGAGCCGCATCAGCCGCTCAGCGCGATCTTCGAGCATCGCCGACTCTGAAATTTCCATCAGCGCATCGCGCACCTGGCGGTTCACTTCGGTGATCAGTGCCATCTGCTCTTTCGCGCGCTTGTAGTTGTGATACTCGTAGCTCGCGGAAAGATAGAACAGCAGCGTCAAGCCGCCTAAAATCGCAATCGCTAAATTGTTGAGGATTGTCGAAGTGGTCGAAACGCCCCGCCACTCCAGGATCACATCGCCCGTGTAACTCGTAACGAACAGCACCAACCCCGTCAACAGCGGCGCTTCCAGCCTTCGGAACGCAAGCCAACCTGGCAGATTTCTGAGTCTGCGCATGAAGACACCTCCCTTAACTACCCTGAACCGGCCTCCACGCAGGGAGGACAACCTGCGCCGGCCTTCGAGTGCCGGTATGTGTCGCACATCATATCACCGATTGTCCAAGTTGAGAGGTTAGAGCCCAAAAATAACTACCATTTCAAGGCTGCCGAAAATAATCCGTTGAAATCTGTGGAAAACCCTGCAAATCAGCGATTTTTGACAATTCCCCTATAGACTGCGCCAAATCGAGTATGCATGCTTGCAATTAGTAAAACCTATACCCCGCAGGCACCCATGGGCAGCAAGACATATAAGGTCCACCTGAAAGAATCCTACCGGGACATTCCACCGAGACCCTTCACTCTGCTCGACTACTTGCTGTGCACTCTAGTTTATGTGCTATTGGCCGTCGCGTGGATTCCGGCATTCGCAGTGAAGTTTGTGCACCGCTAGCACGCGGCCGCGCCATCCAGCGTCTTTCGGTGAATGTTGTTAGTATCGGGCTTAGAAAACGACCCTACTCAGCCCGGAGCGTTACTTGCGCCTTCTCCGCATTGTCCTTCTGCCCGCATTGTGTTTCTTGCTTTTATTCAACGTGAGTGCACTTATGGTCGCGCAGTCGCCGCCCGCCACCCCAGTAAAATTTCACATCGATGCGCAGCGGCTTCAAGCCGATCTCGAAAAGCTCGGCGAGATCGGGCGCGACTCCTTGAACTTCCAGTCGCCTCAGAAAAAATCCTGTCGTACCATGCTCGCGCAACTCGGAGCAGCCCATGCCCTTGTGGAGCCGTAAGAACAGTCGCACACACATCCTGTCAATTTCTGCGCTCGTCTCATTCGCTATTCTGGCCGCCGTCATCGCGCGATCCTTCGCAGCGGCCGCGCCGCCCAAAGAAGAGATGACGCCGCTGCTCCTCTCCGTTCAAGACGCTCCCATCCCGTTCAATGGCTCAGACAGCAGCACTCATCTTGTGTACGAACTTCTTCTCACAAACTTCTCGAGCGGCGACGCGACCCTCGAAAAAGTAGTGATCATCGGCGACGGCGCTGAGCTCCAAACTCTCGAAGCTGCGGAGATCGCTACGCGCCTTCAGCCGATCGGGACGCGCGAGGCTGTTGCTACTTTGCCGAAAAGCGCGCAAGCCCTGCTCTTTCTCCATGTGATCATGCCGGAAGGCAAACACGCACCGCGCCAATTGGAGCACCGTGTCACCGCGCGCTTCGCTGCTGCGCCGCCGTCGCACCAGGAAATTACCGCAACGGGCGGCGCCATCGCGGTCGACCATCGCCCTGTGGCGGTGATTGGACCGCCGATCCACGGCACCGGGTACGTCTCCGCAGACTCGTGCTGCGACGCCGTGCGACACACCCGCGCGACTCTTCCCGTGAACGGGCGCTTCTGGGTTGCGCAACGATATGCAGTGGATTGGGAACAGGTCAACGAACAAGGGCGCATCTACCGTGGCCCGCGCGAAAAAGTCGAGAGCTATTTGATTTTTGGCAAAGAGGCGATCGCTGTAGCCGATGCGACTGTCGCCAGCACGACCGACGGCGCGCCGGAAGGAACGCCTGGCCAATACCCTACCAGCATCGATCCCGCAGCCGCTGACGGCAATGCCGTCATTCTCGATCTCGGACAGCATCGCTATGCGATGTATGCTCACCTGCAACCCGGCAGCATTAAGGTGCACCAGGGCGATAAAGTCCGCACCGGCCAGGTTCTCGGGCTTGTCGGCAACACTGGCAACTCGCTCGTGCCCCATCTTCATTTCCAGTTGATGGACCAGCCTTCGTCGCTCGCATCCAACGGCTTGCCTTACGAGATCGATAGTTTTGAAGTAACGGCCAAAGGCATCAGCACCGCGACGTTCGACCAAGCGGAAGCCGACGGAACGCCGCTACCTCACACGATTCTGAATCCATTCCTGCACCCGAAAAAGGCGATGCCGCTCGATCAGCTCATCATCAATTTCCGCTAGTCGTTCTTAGCGCGTCCGCGCGAACAGATATTTACGGTGCGTGTAGAATCGGATCAATCATGACCACCCAAAACTCTCAACTACCCAGTTTTTCGCTTGCGGGGCAGGTCGCTCTCGTCACCGCCGCCGGTCGCGGACTCGGGCGCGCTATCGCCGTGGCGCTCGCCGGCGCAGGAGCCGACGTGGCGCTTGGCCTGCGCGACGTAAACTCCGCGAAAGATCTTGTCGCCGAAATCGAAACGCTCGGACGTCACGCGCTTCCATTGCAGATGGACGTCACGAAGCTCGATCAGATCACGCGTGCCGTCGACGCCACTGCAGTGCGATTCGGCAAGCTCGACATCCTCGTCAACAACGCCGGGAACGGTTTCACCAATCTCGCCATCGACGTTCCTGAAGAGGAATTCGATGCCACGCTGAATATCAATTTGAAAGCGACATTTTTCGCCGCGCAGGCCGCCGCAAAAATCATGATGCGCCAGGATGGCGGCCGCATCATCAACATGAGTTCGCAAGCCGGATATGCCGCGCTGCCTACCGAATCGATCTACTGCGCCAGCAAAGCGGCGGTCTCGCATCTGACAAAATGCCTCGCGGTCGAGTGGGGCGAATTCAACATCACCGTGAACGCCGTGGCGCCAACTTTCATCAGGACGCCCGGGCACCGAGGAAGCGCTCGCCGATCCGACGTTTCGCGCCGACGTGATCGAGCGCATCGCGGGACTGCATCGCATCGGCGAACCCGTCGAAGTCGTCCGGCGCCGTGGTATTTCTTGCTTCGCCGGCCGCTTCGCTCATCACCGGGCACACCATCCTCATCGATGGAGGCTGGACGGCTCGCTGACGCGGCGTGACTCGCACTCGCGAGTCGCATCCAATCATTCATGAACAAGATCACAGCACTCGATGTGAATTGGGTCGGCCGGCCAAAATCGATCGCGGCTGCGTTGCTGGAGTCCGAAAATCATCGCGCGCTTGATCGATCCTGGCCCCGAATCGACGCTGACAACGTTGCGCGAGCAACTTCGCTCGCGTGGCCTCGCGGTTTCCGATCTGAACGCGATTCTGCTGACACATATTCACCTGGACCACGCGGGCGCCACCGGAAAATTAGTGCGCGAGAATCCGAAGGTGAAAGTTTATGTCCATACGAACGGCGCGCGTCACATGGTCGATCCATCGAAACTTCTTGGCGAGCGCCGGCCGCCTCTGGGGCGATCAGTTGGCAATTCTCTTCGGCGAAACGCTGCCCGTTCCGGAAGAAAATCTGCAAGTCCTCGAAGGCGGCGAAACGCTGACGCTCGGTTCGCGCAAACTCGAAGTCGCGTACACGCCCGGCCACGCCTCGCATCACGTCACCTACTTCGACTCTGACGAAGGCGTAGCCTTCATCGGCGACACCGGCGGTATCCGCATCGACGACGGCCCGTACATTCTGCCCGCCACGCCGCCGCCCGACGTCGATCTCGCGCTGTGGGATAAATCCTTCGAGACGATACTTTCACGCCGCCCGTCGAAACTCTTCCTGACACATTTCGCTTGGTCCACCGATCCCGCGGCTCACTTCGCGGAATTCCGCGACCGCCTGCACCGCTGGCTATCCACCGCTGAAAGATCCCTGAAAGCCGCGGCAACGTCGGTGACCACAAAATCGACGGACTCAACCCCAGGCGCATCGAAAGAAGCCGAAGCAAAAATCGAAGCCGCCGCAATGGACGCTTTCATCAAGGAATGCCGAGCCGAAATGGACGCGAAACTAGGCCCAGCCGAAGCCGAACACCACAACTTCACCGCCGGAATGGACCTCAGCTTCCGCGGCCTGTCGCGCGCGGTTCGTAAACGCGAAGCCCCAGCGCGCTGAAATCTCGCGCCTATCCACGGAATCAAAGCAATTTTAGAAGTAGAGGTTAAGTTCAGGACGCTTCTGCGGAGTCCGACTCGGACTCGTCTTCCGTCGACTCCATGTCTTCGGCTGATGCGGATTCGTGCGCGCCGATCGAGTCTGTAGATTCGTGCTCGGTTGAAGAAGTCTCTTCGTACCCCTCGGCTGAACGCGACGGAGCAGAATCTTCTAGCTTCGACACATGAGCAGAGACAGCCGCCGCAACTGGCGCTGCCGCCGGTGCCGCAGCCGCTTCCGGTTGCTCAGGCACGTCGGCCGCAGCGAAGCGCGCGGTCAGCGCGTCCACTAACAGATCAACAATCTTCTTGGCGGCGGAGCCGTCGGGATCTCTGTCGGGATTGAACTGCGCGATATCGAGCCCTAGCAAATTCTTATGCGCGACAAATTTCTTCAACGAATCGCGCACCTGGGCCAACGACAACCCGCCGCTCGCCGGAACATTCACGGCGCCCAGTTCGTCTCCAGAAATCACATCGAGATCGATATGCAAAACGAAATCGCGCGTGTCCGCGTGCGAGTGCACCAAAGCATCCGAGGCGGCTTTCTCCGCGCCCTTCGCCACAATTTGCTCTGCCGTGACATGCCGCAGCGGCGACTTCGCCAGCACTTCCTGCTCCGGCGGATCGAGCCGCGTGATGCCGTACAACAAAACATCGGGCTCGCGCACGAGCGGCGTCTCGCCCCAAAATCGCACCAACTCTGGCGCACCGCGCCCCACGATGTGCGCGACGACCATGCCATCGATGCGGCCCGACGGCGTCGTAGCCGGCGTATTCAGATCGGCGTCGCGATCGAACCAAATCAAATTGAGGTGTTTGTAATAGCGCCGCGCGCCGGTGAGCAGACCGATCGACTGTGCGCAATCTCCGGCGAGCACCAGAACGAGCGCGCCACTCTTCATCGCAGTTTCGGCGTGCAGTTTTAGATCGTTAAGTCCAGCAACAATGGCGGGCAGATTCCGCGCGCGCCGATGTTCATCATCATCCGCAAACAACCGCTGCGCGCAATCGCCGTAGTCATGAACTTCGAATCCGGCAGCTTTCAGGCGGTCAACCAATCCTGCGGCTCGGAGCGCGGCCGGAGCCTTCTCACTGCCCGGCTGAAAGGCGGCGGCGCTGGAGGGCGCGCCGATCAGGGCAATCTTCTTCGGCTGACGGACGATTTTGACCGCCAAAGTTTGGCTCCTTGTGATTGTGTCCCAGCGGTGAGGCTGAGGTACGGCTTGCGTCTAGCCCCTGTTGCAATGCCGACTGCGAACCACGAACAGCGTGAAGCAAAAGCCAAAAGCGAAATATCCCGCGCTCATCGCTAACGCTAAGTGCTAGCGGCGCGGAGCAGCTGCGATGGTCGCCAACTCCGGCGGCAGCGTAAAGCGCACGTCCTCGCGAATCAAATCAAGATCACGCTGATCGGTGAATCCGATTTCCGCGAGCCGATTGCTTACCTGCTCGACCAAAACTTCGGGCGCCGAAGCACCGGCCGTGAGGCCGACGCGCTGCACTCCTTCGAGCCACGCGGGATCGATATCTTTCGCGGAATCAATCAGCTGCGCCTGGACGCCGCTGCGCTTCGCGACTTCGACGAGCCGGTTCGAATTCGAGCTATTGGGAGAGCCGACGACCAAAATAAAGTCGACATCTTTCGCTACCTGTTCGACGGCTTCTTGGCGATTTTGTGTCGCGTAGCAGATGTCGTCACTGGCCGGCCCTTTGATCGCCGGGAATTTCTGCCGCAAACGCGCGACAATTTCCTGGGTGTCGTAGAGGCTCAGTGTCGTTTGCGTCAAAAACGAAAGCTTCTCGGGATCTTCGACTTCGAGCGCGTCCACTGCGTCCACCGAGTCGACCACGATCGTACGATCGGGAGCTTCGCCGGATGTGCCAACGATCTCCTGATGATCCTTGTGACCGATCAAAATTATGGTGCGCTTCTCGCGCGCAAACTTGAGCGCCTCGAGGTGAACCTTGGTGACCAGCGGGCAAGTCGCGTCGATCACTTTGAGGCTGCGGTCTTTGGCTTCCTGGCGAACCGTCGGCGGCACGCCGTGGGCACTGAAAACGAGGACGTTGCCATTCGGCACATCGCTGATGGCCTCGACAAAGATCGCGCCTCGTCGCCGTAACTGCTCGACAACATAGGTGTTATGGACGATTTCGTGATGGACGTAAACCGGCGCGCCGTAGGCTTCGAGGGCCAATTCGACGATGTCCACAGCGCGGACAACACCCGCGCAGAAGCCGCGAGGCCGTACCCGCAGCAGTATTTTTCCGTTCTTTTCCGTAGCAGTCTGCATCATCATCCTAAGCTGTAGTTTCTAAAGACTCTATCATACCTCACTCCCAAGCCTACGCCACTTTTGGTTGCGGCGCGGTGCAAAACTCGTCGAGGTGCTCGGGGCCTCTTTTCCCACTATTTTTTGGCGCGAAAAGCCCTCGCCACACGGTATAGTGCCCCCAAGGTATCTGAGCTAAAGATTGCATAATGTCGTCCCCACAGGTCAGGCCAAATTTCGGGGGTAAGAAAGATGACTGGATCGACTTCTGGAACTACGTCCGCAGGCTCTGCAGTGGCTCCCGCGGCGGGCTCACGGCCCGGCGAAGTGCTGATGCAACTGGCAACGGGCTACATGGCGTCGGCGGCGCTTTACGCTGCGACGAAATTAGGGATTCCCGACATCTTGAAATCCGGACCGAAGCCTGTCAGCGAAATCGCCCGTGCTTGCGCCGCGAATGAAGATGCCGTCTTTCGCGTGATGCGCGCACTAGCGTCGGCCGGAGTGTTCGACGAAATTGCACCGCGCACGTTTGCGCTGACTGCGGATGGCGAACTGCTGATTTCGGATCGACCGGATTCCCTTCGGCCGATGGTGCTTTGGCTCGATGACAAATTCCATTTCGACACGTATCCGGAACTGCCCTACGCGATGAAGACGGGGCAGACCGTCGTGGAAAAAGTTTTTGGCGAAACGTGCTTTGGATATTTCGAGAAGAACCCGGACGAGTCGAAGGTCTTCAACGAAGCGATGACGGGTTTCAGCCGGATGTTCATGCCGGCGGTACTCGATGCGTACGATTTTTCGTGGCTCAACGGAAAAACACTGGTGGATGTCGGCGGCGGACACGGGTACTTGATGACGTCGATCCTGAAAAAATATCCGGAGATTCACGGCGTCGTGTCGGACCTGGAGCACGTGGTGGCCGGCGCATCGGAGATGATTCGAAACGCCGGGGTCGAAAGCCGTTGCACAACGCATTGTGGGAATTTCTTTGAGTCGGTGCCGCCCGCGGATGCCTACATCATGAAGCACATTATTCATGACTGGGACGATGAGAAATCCACGACGATTTTGAAGAATTGCGCTCGCGCAGGCCGAGGGAAAACGCGCGTGCTGTTGACGGAATCGGTCGTAGCGCCGGGCAATGAACCGCATTTCGCGAAATGGCTCGATCTGGAGATGCTGCTCTTGCCGGGCGGCAAGGAACGCACCGAGGCGGACTTTGCGAAATTGTTTGAAGGCGCGGGGTTCAAGCTGAATCGCGTGGTGCCCACGAAGGGCGCGCTTTATGTGATCGAAGCGGAAAAGGTTTAGGTTCAGACCAAAAGCGCAGTTGACGGGCCGCGGCGCGGATCGCGGCCCGTTTTCATTTTTAAGGTCGTCGTCCAAATTGGCGCTGGCTTGCGCCGCGCTTCTTCCGCAGACTGCCGCAATGATTCCTGGACCAATTCGTGTCGAACCCGTGGTGCTCGAAGGCGAGCATGTGCGTCTGGAACCGCTGTCGCAGTCGCATCACGCCGGACTGTGCGAGATCGGGCTCGTCGAAGAATTGTGGCGCTGGATTCCGAAGCAGATTTTGACGCCTGAAGATATGAAGGACTACATCGACCTGGCGCTCACCGAGCGCGCGAACGGCGTGTCGATGCCGTTTGCACAGATCGAACGCCCAAGCGGACGTGTGATCGGCAGCACGCGCTACATGAACATCGAAAAAGCGCATCGGCGCCTGGAAATTGGCGCAACCTGGATCGCTCCGGCGTGGCAGCGGACGGCAATCAATACCGAATCCAAATACTTGCTACTGCGACACGCATTTGAGGATCTGGGGTGCATGCGCGTGGAGCTGAAGACCGATTCGCTGAACGAAAAATCGCGTGCTGCAATTCTGCGGATTGGCGCGAAGCAGGAAGGGATTTTTCGGAACCACATGATCACTTCGACGGGGCGTGTGCGCCATACCGTCTATTTCAGTGTGATCGACTCGGAGTGGCCAGGGGTGAAGGCGACGCTGGTGGGCCGCCTAGGTCGGTAGGTCCGTAGCTAATGAGGCGGTTTGTGGTCGCTTGCGGTGGATAGCAGGACTGGCCTTCGGGACGGTTCCGCTTTCGAGGCGCGTGGCCATTTTGGCGCTGCTACGCTGTGTTTTGAACCATACAATTGTGTTGGATCAAGTGAGCCATTAAAGCGCGGGTGTGTCCGCACTTACGCCAAAGCAGCAGTAGACGGAGAGTGTTTTGCAGAGTCAACCAAATAGCGAGAAGCGGCGCAGCGAGCGCGTGAAATTGACCGTTCCGGTGCTGGTCACGACGGCTACGGTGGATGGCCGCGAGGTGCAGGAGTTTGCCGAGACCGCGATCGTCAACGCCCATGGCGGATTGTTTCGTTCGACGCTGGAGTTTCTGGTTGCGCAGCCGATGGTTTTGACGAATTTGAATACGAATTTGACGGAAAGCGCGCGCGTCGTGCACGCCGAACCACTGGAGACCGGTGGATTCGGAGTTGCATTCGAGTTCGATAACGCCGCGCCGGAGTTTTGGCAGGTTGAGGATGCACCGGATGACTGGGGCGTGCTCGGACTGAGCGCGTTCGGAGACGAACTCGCTAACTGAAAGAATTGCAGTTCGCCGGCGGCGGCGTTTGGTATTCTCGCCGCTACATGCGTGATCCCGATACAGACCCTGGCGCCGCGCCGGTGCCAGCTTCCACCAAGAAGATAGATCCAATTGAAAGCGGTTTCACACGGGCATGGTGGTTTGTGCCCGCGATTGTCGCGGTGATTTATTTTGCGGCACACATGATTACGGCCACGCGGTACGGGTATTTTCGCGATGCGCTCTATTACCTGGCCTGCTCGGAGCATCTTGATTGGGGCTACGTCGATCAGCCTCCGCTGATTGCGCTGGTCGGGTGGATCGCGCGGCACACCTTCGGCACTTCCCTGCGCGCTTTGCTGTTGTGGCCGGCGCTGGCCGGCTGCGCACGGATTTTTTTGGTCGCGGCCTTCGCGCGCGAACTGGGAGCGAAGCGATTCGGAGTCGCGTTGGCCGCAACTCTGGCTGCGGTGCCGGCGGTGTGGATTGCAATCGATCACCAGTTTGCGATGAATGCGTTTGAGTCGTTGTTTTGGACGGGATGCGCTTTCGTGTTGTTGCGCATGATTCGAACCGGCGACGTGCGACTTTGGATTGCGTTCGGAGCGATTGGCGGGCTGGGACTCGAGAACAAATACTCGATGGGTTTCTTTGCCGCGGCCCTACTGCTGGGATTGCTGCTCACTCCGCAGCGAAAACTTTTATGGACTCCTTGGCTGCTGGCGGGCGGCAGCGTCGCGCTGCTGATTTTCCTCCCGAACTTGTTGTGGAACATTCACCATCACTGGCCGTTCCTCGAGTTGATGCGGAATATTCGCACTTCGGGAAAAGACATTGCGTTGCCGCCGCTGGCATATCTCGGGCAGCAGGCATTGATGATGGCGCCGCTGACTTTGCCGTTCTGGTTGGCGGGACTCGGATTTTATTTCTTCTCACGTCGTGCCGCGGCGTACCGGGTGTTCGGGTGGGCCTTCGCGCTGACGATTGCGTTTTTCATGCTGATGCACGGCAAAGACTACTACTCCGCCCCGGCGTATGGCATGGTGCTGGCCGCTGGAGCAGTTGCGACGGAGTTGTTCTTCGATTCGGCGCGATTCGCGGCAGCGGCCGAAACTCCGCGCGATATTACGAGGCTCGACATTTCGGTGCCTGGTGGCAATGTCGCTGGTAATCCTGCCGCTGGTTTTACCCGTCCTGCCTATTGACAAGTACCTCGCCTACCAAAAGTTGCTCGGTTTTGAGCCGCCACGCACCGAGAAGAATCAAATCGGCGTTCCGCTGCCTCAACACTATGCCGACGAGTTCGGCTGGCCGGAGATGGTCGAGCAGGTCGCGCGTGTTTATCACTCGTTGCCGCCCGACCAGCAGCAGAAGACTGCAATTTACACGGAAAATTACGGCGAGGCCGGCGCGATCGATTTCTTCGGCCCACGTTATGGACTGCCGAAAGCGATATGCGCCCACCAGAATTATTTCTTCTGGGGTCCGCGCGAGTACACAGGCGAAAGCATGATTTTAGTGGGCTCGGCAGACATCGACGAGGCGCGACCACTCTTCGCGAGCGTCGAAGCACTACCAACGCTCACCAACCCGTATGCAATGCCGCACGAGCAACATCCCATCTTGTTGGCGCGTGGCTTGAAGGGCGATTTACACGCACTTTGGCCCAGTTTGAAAAACTGGCATTGATCCAGTCCTGCGTTTGTGATCGGGCACACCGGTCGGCGCCTCCGCAACTATTCGTTCGAAACAGGGTTCAATAGATGGGACGGGACTACCCGCCCGGAGGTCGTAGAAATGTTGGCTTGGAGCTTTCCCAGATTGAGTTTTGGCAGCAAGGTTTCCGGTAGTCGCGGCGCTTCGACCTCAAGGTCGAAGTGGAGAATGCCGTTGATGCTGGCGACGGCTATGATGGTCGCCTTCGTCGCTACTGGTTGCGACGATCACGTGCAGATTACGCGCGATCCGGACGTTCGCATCCGGAAAGGCGCATCGTGGGCCTGGGCGCCCGAGCCGCAATTAGCCGCGGCACGCGATGGCCGCAGAGTTCTCTCGCGCGACAACGTCGGCCGCGAAGAGCGGCGCGACATGGTGCGCGAGGACAATCCGAACAACCAGATCGTCCAGGACAAGGTGCGGCAGGCAATTCAGCAGTCGCTGATGGCGAAAGGCTTGATGCAATCGTCCGACCCGGCGACCGCGGACTTCCTGGTCGACTACCATTTCGCGGTTGATCGGCGCAGCGAGACCGTGCAGACGGTTTACCCCGGCGCTTATCCGGGGCTGGTCTGCGGACCTTACGGCTGCTACCGCGGATGGGGCTATGGTCCTGCGGCGGTCGGTTATGAGCGCGTTCATTGGCGCGCAGGAACGATCGCGTTTAACTTCATGCAGAATCCGTCAAAGCGTCTCGTGTATCAGGCGATCGGCGAAAAGCCGGTGCGACGCGATACCTTTTCGCTGACACAAGACGAAATCAACGGGCTGGTGAACCACCTGTTAAAGGATCTGAAGACGAAGTAGTAAGTCGAATCGAACTGCGTCGCGCATTTTCGGTCGTGACGCGGAAAAGACGAAAGTCAAAAGAGACGGGCTCATAGCCCGTCTCTTTTTTTAAGTTTGTAGAAATGCGGCGAACATCCGCACCGGCTAACTCGCCCGAGGCTATTTCAGGCCGAAGACAACCACCGAAGTTTGCGTCCCGACGTAGACCCTGCCGTTGGCGACCATCGGCGTGATGAACTTGTTGCCCGAGAATTGCCCGTTCGAACCCTGCGTCGAGTTATAAAGTTCCGTGGCCAGATTCGTCGCATCGTACGCGTGAAGCACACCATTGTTGCTGTTCTCAACGACCCAGACGATGCCGTCGCTCGCGCTGTTTGCCGAAATCACCGGCGTCGCGCCGGGATATCCAAACGTGTGCGAACTCTTCGACGATGCCGACGTCGCAAGCTTGCCGCCCGAAATTGGAAACGCCTTGATGGAATCACCAACCGCGCCGTAATAAACGACTCCGTTGAAATAGCTTGGTTTCGACCACACGCCACCCGACAAGGCGCCGTTGATCTGCTGATAGATATTGTCCTTGCTCGAATTAAATTTCCCCATGTTGTCGCGATCGACCACGTAAATAATCTGGTCTTTGCCGGCTCCCACCGCCAGATGGCGCGTCTGCCCGTTCGAATCGACAACGTCCGGCAGCAACAATGGCCCACCGGAACCAAAATCCGTGTCGGCGTTGGATTCCTGAACGGTGTTCAGCGGCGTGAAGTAGTCTTTCAGCGCGAGCGGCAAAGTGGACGAAATCTTCGCGAAGCAATTGCCGCAATTCTTGTTGGCCGGAAATCCGTTGGAATCAAGCGTTGTTCCAAAGTCGCCGTTGCCGATGATGAAGTAGATGTTGCCAGACGCATCGGCACCCGGAGCCGCGCCCGCCATCCAGATGCCGCCTTCGTTTCCGTTCGGCACCATGTTGATCACGCCGGTTTGGTGGAGCGTATCGGCACTGTAAGCCATCACCCACGAAGTGTATGGCCCGGAGTCGCAGTGCGATCCCCACGTCGTGAAGATCGTGCTGCCGATTTGCAGAAGTCCCGGCCGCTCATTGTATTGCCTTGGATCGAACACGACGTTTCCATTCGAGCTGTTCGCGCCTGTTCCGGGATAAGTCGCCGTGATTGTGGTTGGTCCTCCGAAAAGCTCCTTCCCGGTCGTCAGATCGAGCGCGTGAAACCGATGAATGTAGTTCCCGCCCGAAGTCTTCGACACCGCAACGAGATAAATCGCGTTGCGCGTTCGATCGATGACCGGAGTCGACGTGATCCCGATCTCCGGCGATACCTGCCCGCAATTCCGGTCGTCGCTCGACGTTTCGCCCGTGGCCAGCATCGAGCTATGCCATAGAGTGGTCGCCGAATTTCCGCTCACGCTGTCCGCATCGAACGCATAAACCGAATCGTGCTCGGTGACAACGTAGAGCACGTTCTTCGTCCCCTGTCCCGAGATCGCGACGCCCGAGAGATACAGCGGCTGCGCATCGACATGCCCGTCGACAGGGAACGCGCCAAGCAAGCCAAATGTCGATGCATTCACATTCGCGTGGGTCAGAGTAGTTTCGTGCGTGTTCTCGCCGGTTCGCAGGTTGTCATAGTGGTAGGTCGTCACATCTACAGTGGATCCACTCGCCGGTGGCGGAGGTGGAGGATTGCCGCCACTGGAGGCAGCGTTGACTGTGAGTGACGCTGAAACGCTGGTCACCGTACCGGCGGAATTGCTGACCACGACATCAAATTTCGCCGCATTGTCCCCAGTCGTTGTGGCCGGCGTTGTGTACGAGCTCGACGTAGCGCCCGAAATGTTCACGCCATTCCTCTGCCATTGATAACTAAGCGGCGAGGTGCCTGTCGCAACCACGACAAAAGACGCGCTCTGCCCAGCGCTAACCGTTTGGCTGACAGGTTGCGTCGTTATGACCGGCCCAGTCGGGTCGCTGGATCCATCGCCGTTCGGGGCGTTCGGCGCATTCGGCGCAGTTCTGACGACGCCGTTGCATCCCGCCAGGAACACGACGCTGCTCGCGATCAACACGATTCCAGCCGCCAGCGTCGCCGCGAATCCGCGCGCCAAAAATGCCCGTCGGCAAAACGCCGCGAACCGCCCTTGATGCGCAGCTAAGCTGTGGTTAAGTCCAACGGATCCAACACGCTTCAATCGAAAACCCGACACGATTCCCATAGGTCAAGGTTAGATGCGTCAAAGACATATCGGCATCTGGCCTGGGGAACAGTTATGGTCCAGTGTCTGTTTGCCTACATCTTGCCACCGGCCCGCCTACTCACTATCCTTTGACCCACTCATGCCTACTCAAGACCCTCGCCAAAGCCTTCTTCATGACAAGGTAGCGCTCATCACCGGTTCCGGCCGCGGCATCGGACGTGCCATCGCGCGCCTCTTCGTCACCGAAGGCGCCTCTGTCTTCCTCACCGCCCGCACCGAATCCGAACTTAAAGACACCGCAGCCGAAATCAATCGCTCCGCTGGCCGTGAAGCCGCCGCTTATCTCCCGGCCGACCTCGCCCGTCCCGACGACTGCGCCCGCGTCTTCACCGAAGCTCGCAACCGCTTCGGTCGCGTCGACATCCTCATCAACAACGCTGGCCACTACGGTCCCGTCGTCCCCGTCGAAGAATACCCTCTCGACGATTTCGAAAATGTCCTCGCCGTCCACCTGCGTGCCGCGTTCCTCCTTACCAAAACCGCTCTCCCCGAAATGTACGAGCGCAAATCCGGCGTGATCCTCAACATCTCCAGCCTCTCCGCCAAATCCGCCTTCGGATGGGGCTCCGCCTATGCCGCCGCCAAAGCTGGGTTGCTCGGCCTAACCCGCGTCACTGCCGCCGAAGCCGCCCGCAAAGGCGTCCGCGTCAACGCCCTCTGCCCCGGCCCCGTCACAGAAACTGAAATGTCGAAAAGACTCGGCGCTACGCTCGCCAAGCGCCTCAACGTAAGCCCCGAAGACCAACTCGCCGGCTTCCTCAACTCCATTCTTCAAGGCCGCGGCCAAACCGCAGACGAAATCGCCCGCGCCGCTCTCTTCCTCTGCTCCGACCAATCCACCGCCATCACCGGCCAATCCATAAACGTAGACGGCGGCGCCGCGTATTTCTGATCGGTCACGAACAGACGCTTGCCGCAACCAAATGTTCATCCAACGTACAGTGTTTACGGAATGGACTCGCCGATTATCGTTTGCAAGGATGGCGAGGAACGGGAATAGAGCCCGTTCAAGTGAGGGAAAAGGGGAAGTCGCCTAACTGGCGCCGCCTCCTACGGCAAGTTCTGGACGGGCTTCCCCTTTTCCTTCGTCCAAATCCCACCGCATTTTTTCCACGACCGATATCAATCTTCTTCTTTAGAGTCGAAACGCGTTGTCCGCGTCGTACAGAGCCGTGCTATCTCATTACGGCTTCCCGTTCCCACTCGGCTGCGCATCACCCGCATCACCCGCATCACCCGCACCCCCCAGAATCCGCCGCCGCCCGAGCCTGCACATCCGCCTGCGGAACGCGCACCACGGTTCCTTTCTTGTTCAGCGCCACCTGAAACTTCGCCTTCGCCGCCACCACCGCGGGCTTCCCTTTTTTGAACTCCCACGACGGCCCTTCCGAACCCATCACCGCGCTCATCGGATTCTCTGCCGCATCTTTCGAATAAAAATCCGCCGCCACGTGATCGCCGTTCGTCGCCGTCACATAATCCATCGTCCACACCACGCGCCCTGGCGGACGATTCAACCTTCCCGGTTCATGGAACGACGCCACGCGCGCATGCGCTTCGGCCCCCGCGCGAAATACCACCACGCCGTCCACCAAAACATCATGCGCGACGGTCATCAATATCGGCCGCCCTTCGGTGGCCTCGTCCGACGAAGCCGCATAGGTCAACTCCAGCTCGATCTGCGTCCCGCCCGGAACCTGCACATCCACAAACTCCGGCGCTTTCGGAGCCGGAGGTGGCGGCGCCGATGCCGACGGCGCCGTCACCATCGCCAGAATCACTTTGTCCGGTACACCCGCTAGCTTCAATTTCTGCAACGCCGCCGGTGACGTATCGAATTCGCACGGGGACGCCTTGATCTTCGCGATGATCACCTCGGCGCCAAGCCGTTGCGTTCGCATCTTCACGATCGCCGCGTTGTTCAGCGCAGCCACGCCCGCTCCTTGCTGCTTCGCGTTCGGATCGGTCATCCCGAAGTTCTTGCTCGGCGGCGCCCCAGGATAGTTCGAAATCTCCGACCAGTTCACCCAGCCAACGCGCCCGTCAATCGCGCGCACCTGCACGTAATCAAAGTAGCGACTCAGCACTTCCACCTTCTCGCCACAACGCAGCTTGCCCAATTCCTCAAGATTGTCGTTCGAACGATAGAGCAGCACGTAAGATCCGTACGTGCCGCAATACGCAAAACCCGGCGGATTCCCCGCCCGCGCAGACCCAGCGAACAACGACACGCCAAAAATCATCAGTGCCAACGTGGAGAATTTTTTCAGGTAAGAGCCAAATCGAGCTTTCATTCAAGTCCCCGTTGCCGGCTGGCGCCTACCGTTCGAACCGTCGCAACTCCCCAACGATTCGACTCAGACACCGTCAGCCCCTTGAAATCGATACGCTCCATGTTCGCGTGGACGACCAACCGTCGCCCATAGTACTGTGCCGATTCAGTTAAGAACTCTCCCAACGCCACTGATTCACTCAAACCTGTCATCCTGAGCGGAGCGAAGGATCTCGGGCGTAAGCCCTTACCTCGATCGATCCATCGTCGCGTCCGTGTACGGGCGCAGCACTGCTGCGCCCCATGCCCGCACGATGTCAGCGGTTTCTGTCCCGATTTTCGAGTTTCGAACTTCGCTCTTCGATCTCACTCCCCCACCCAATCCCCTTCGCCCTCACCGCTGCCACCGCATACCGTATCGGCACCGCCGCCCCCACCGAATGCGCCTCTTCCCCGCGTTTCATCTCCACTGCCAGCCCCGCCGCCGGCCGGAGCCATTGCCCCTCAATAAACGCCACCACTTCGTGCGACCCAGCCGACAAAACCGGCGCCCCGCTCTGTCCCAAAATCACTTCATGGTTGAACAGCAGCAACTCCGTATCGCCGAATCCCTTCTCGAGCACACTATTCTGAAAATCGATCACGCTCGCCGCCGATCGATCCTCCAGCTCCGTCTCAAAGCTGTGCGGCTGCCTTCGCTTCGGCCGCAGCGCCGCAACCACAATCGCTTCCCCGCGCGAAACCGGCGTCGCATCCGGCGCAAGCGTGCTCACCCGGTATGCCGTCCCAGCAAACGGATTCGGCGTCGCCCGCAGCACTGCAACGTCGTGCCCGCGATCTTCCAACACCACTTCCGCCTTCAACATCTGTGGCGGAGCCTCTGCCCGCTGCACCAAAATGTGCGGCTCGCCGCCATTCCGAAACGAGTGGAGCACATGGGCCGCGGTAATCAGATACCCGTCCCGATTGATGAAAAACGCATTCCCATAGAACGCATACTGGTACCCATGCGCCGACGGATTTTGATCGACGGGATAAACAATCGGACAAATCGCCGCAGCCGCGGATGTAGATGTAGTGGAAGTATTCGCTGATTTCGATGAAACACGCACTGCTTGCGTCTGAGCCAAGGAGCTCAAAGTCACGAGCACAGCAAGAACCGTCAGACACAGAAAAACCCCCGCAGCCTTAACCACGTGAATTCCACAACGCTGTCGACGAGTGTTTTGCATGAGTGCACCGAGCCGATATCGGGTGCCGATCTTGTGCACCTTCATTTTCAGCCTAAGCCACACCAAAAACACTTGTCCTGACGGCCAGTTTTCGCTCTGGCCCATAACCAACTCGCACGCTCCGGCCCGCATCGATTCGAGACTTCGGCTAGCATAGCTTCGACGCATTTCGCGGAACCGGAACCCTATCCCATCATGGAAATCAAAGATGACAACGCTAAGTCACCGCGACGAAGAATCGTGAGTTTCGTACTCACGCTGTTGATCGGCTATCTCATCGCACTGGTCGTCGTGCGTCTTTTCGAATCGCATCTGATCTTCTTCCCGGATTATCCTGGCCGCTTCGAGGGCGACTGGCATCCGCGCACGCTACCCGTCGAAGACGTCTGGCTGAAAGCCGCCGATGGCACCAAACTCCACGCATGGTGGATTCCCAACAAGGACGCGAAGTACACCTTCCTCGCGTTTCACGGTAACGCTTCGAACATCGCCAATCGTGCCAGCGCCTACGAATTTCTCCACAGCACACCCGCCAATGTTCTCGCGCTCGAGTATCGCGGCTACGGGCACAGCGAAGGGAAACCCAGCGAAGCGGGAATGTATCTCGACTCCCAGGCCGCTCACCAATATCTGGTCGATGTAAAAAGGATCGACCCGAAGGCGATCATTTCGTTCGGGCAATCGCTCGGTACAGCCGTCGCCGCAAATCTCGCCTCGCAACTACCGGTGGGCGCCGTCGTTCTGGAAGCGCCGTTCCCTTCCGCATCGGTCCTCGCTCGAAAAATGTTCTGGTTCCTGCCCGGCATTCAGTTCTTCGTTCACGGCCAGCTCAATACCGCCGCGCGCCTTCAGCACACCGGTGCTCCGCTCCTCGTCGTCCATTGCACGCAGGACCCGGTGATCCCATTCGAGTTCGGACAAACTGTTTACAACCGCGCCCCTGAACCAAAACGCTTTCTCAGAATCGAAACTCTATGTCACGAGGAAGCATCCAGCATCGCGCCGCGAGAATATCGAGCCGCCCTCGACGAGTTCTTATCGACGCTTCGCTGATTACAGGAAATACCGCTGGTAACTTTCCCGTTCCAACTCCATGTTTTACGGTATATCCCGAACGATCACCGCAACTTATCATCGCCATATCGTGTTGTTTTACAGTAGAATCTAGGCCCCGCGGAACGGTCCAGGGTCTAGTACCACGGCGCAACATTCGGGCCGTCCAGCCATCATATATATGCTTACAGAACCGCAAGTTTGCCCTAAGCCCTTCTCGCATCGGCTCCGGCTTTCCCCGCCCGCGGCCGCGATCGACGCGAACCTTATCTGAGGAGACGAAAGTGTCTACGTTGACCGAATACATGGATGGCTTGAACACGCCAGCGGAACGTCGCTTCTATCCGCGCGTTACGCCGCCAACTCCGATCTACGTCGCATTTGGTTCGAATAATCTTGGCGTGCTGCACAACGTCAGCGAAAACGGCTTTCAGGTCGTGACGCCCAGCGAGCTCCCTCTCAATTCCGTTTATCGCATTTTTCTTTCTCTGAATGGCGCCGCGAAAACGATTTCTGTAACGGTTCGCACCATCTGGACTACCGGCGCCGATAAGCGCGCGGGAATTCAGCTTCTCGATCTCGCCGAAGAAGATCGTCAGCAGATTCGTCAGTGGGTCGAACTGGAATTGTCTCGAAATGAGAATTCGACTCCGAGGGCGTTGCCGAAGAACGGCGAAGACGCTCAAGCTCCCACCAATCGGCAACAAAGTGAGCTACGCCAACAAAGTGAGCGATCAGTGCCGCGATACGACGGGAATTCGATAGCTGATCCGTCGGTCAGCCCGCTGCCAAAAAACGAAGTGCGTACTGAATCCGCAAGAGAGGTCCGAACCAAACCCGCTCCCACGGCGGCCTTCATTCCCCCACCCGCTCCGCAGCCGCCAGCGCCTCGGACGCCTCGTGCAGCAGCGACTCCGCCTCCGGCGCATGCTACGCCAAAATCCTCCGCGCCAGAACCATTCGTCGCGGCGACTTCGGCAGAAGAGAAAACCGAGTTACCCCCGATCGCGAACCCATTCGACGATCCAGGCCCGAATCCAAAATTTGAGCAATTCCCGTCCGTGCCGCTGCCGATTCACGGCGAATTCGAATACGGTAAGAGGATTTCCAGCCGTCGGCGTCGCGTTTCGACCTGGTCTTCGCACCTGCGCGCTAAGCCTCTGATCCTTTGGGCCGTAGCTCTGGCTTTGGTCTGCGTCGGCGCGAACGCGCTTGTTAAGTACAAAATCAAACAGAACGCCAGACGCTATGCGAACGAGTCCGCGGCCTATGTGCCGCCGAAGTCTGACCTTGAACTGGCAGACTCGCCTGTTCCGGCCGATGATTCTGGCGCGAATACGGCCGCACCCGCATCCGGCGCGTCGGATTCAACTTCAGCGAGCTCGGACGCAAATTCCAAGGAACAAACGACGGCACCGGTTTCGCCGAACAGCGCCGCTGCGACTCCTGCTCGAAACGATTCTCGATCGGCGTCGAATGGAATGGCGTCTCGTTCGGCCGCGAATCAGCCGGCGCAGTTGCCCCCGCGACGCGAGTCTTCTCTCGATTCGCGCGAGAATCAGGCTTACACCGCGACCGCTCCCCCATCTTCAGATCGCTCCGAGGAAACAGTTCGTTCATCGCAGCCCACAGTCTTGCCCCGAACCTGGTCCGCTCCCGCACCGACTCGTTCTTCGTCAACCGCCGCAGCGAACGATGCGCCACAATCGCCAAACGTGGTTGGTTCGTCGAACAACGTTCCCGTCCAATCGGCTCCGATCGTTTCGCAAACGCGACCCACTCCGCCGCCCGCACCGGCAGTCCAGGCTTCGAACACGAACACCTCTGTTAGCTCGATGCCGGCTTCGAATTCGAGCAGCGCTGTAAACAACACGCCTGCAAGGACGCCTCCGTCAAACACGCAATCGTCGACCTACGCTTCGAATACCAACGCCACTGCCACGCGGCCACAATCGCCGATCTACAACGCCAATGCCCCGCAGCAGCGTTCGGCGATCATGAGCTCGATCAACTCCGTCCATTCGAGCGGTATCTTTGATTCGAACGATTCCACGAACGCGTCCGCCAGCGCGGCGCCCGCCGCCGCTCCTCGCGGCAACGCCAATGCCAACGTCGCAGCGCGGCCGGTTTCCAGCAAAGACGTCATTCCAACCGACACGCCGCAGGAACGCGACATCGAAATCGCCGCACCGAAGGGCTTCACTGCTTCCTACGTAGACCTACCGGGCGAGCACGTCGTCCGCGCCGCGGGAACTACGATCCATATTCGCCGTTTGGTTCGTGTCCCCGGCGAACGTGTCCCTGGCCAGCGTTGGCTGTGGAAGGGTCGTCTCAACGTTACCCTCGGCGACGTCGTGAACCGCATCGACCCGTCTGTCGTTCAAGCATCCGGTGCGACCGGCTCCCTCACCGTTCAAGCCACCATCGACAAAGACGGCTACGTCACCGACGTCAAACCCCTCTACGGCAATTTCGGCATGCTCCCGTCGGTTTCCCGCGCCGTCCGAAACTGGCGCTACGACCCGACCTACCTCGACAGCAAGCGCGCCGAAACCCAAGCCCAGATTGAATTCAACATTAGCCCCGCCTCCGCCACCAACCGACCGGCTCACTAGCCCATGTGGAGTGCGGCGCCCAAAGGCGCCGCCTTTACGGTTGCGTCCGCACTCCCGGACGCGCGACGCGCTCAACTTGGTTGCGTCTTCGTCCCAACTGTTAACAACCGCAAAGTCCCCAGCATGTTTCGCCTCTTGTTTTAGATACGCAGCATGCCGGCCGCGCCGTAGCATTAAGAAAGCAAAGCACGTTATGCAGACTTAGTCGGGATCGTGTCGTATTCGAATCGGCCGGATCAGTAACCCATTTAGAATCACATTCTTGCACCGGTAACGCGAACAAACCTTTCAGAATCACACCCTTGCGAAAAACACCCAGGGGGAGGGTCAAATCCCTCCCTCCAATTCCGTTTCCTTCCCCGCTTCACGCTTCCCCGTTACACTCTCTCGGTCTAAACATCCAAGAGATATAAGGTCGCTGAAGACACGTATACTTTTGTATGGACGATTTGTCCAAATTCGCAGCGTTCCCTCTCGGGGAAGACGCTGATCCTGTATCCGCGGACTTGATTTTGTCCGTGCCAGAATCGGCGAGTTCCCTCGCGCTCCTGTACGATGTCAGCCGTGAAATCACGTCCATCCTCGATCGCGAGGAATTGCTCCGCCGCGTCGCGCAACGTGTTAAAAAAATCGTCAACTACCATCTTTTCAGCGTGATGCTATGGAACGAAACGGCGCAGCTCCTCGAGAGCATTTTTGGTTTGCGCTATGGAGACGCGATTCCCACGCGCCTTCGCCTTCCCCTAAATCACGGTATCACCGGAACTTCCGCGGGCGAACGCCGCGCGATTCGCGTCGCCGATACGCTCAACGATCCGCGCTTCGTGAAGATGGAAGAAGACGTGATCGTCCGTTCCGAACTTGTTGTCCCGCTACTGCTGGGCGATCGCCTCATCGGCGTGCTCGATCTCGAAAGCACCGACCCAAATGCATTCACCGAAGAACACGAGCGAATGCTCGCGACTCTCGGCTCCTACATTGCAATCGCGCTCGAGAATGCGCGGCTGTATGAAGAAGCGCGCGAAACCGAGCGACGCCTGCAATCCGATCTCGCAACCGCGCGCGAAATTCAGCGCAGCCTTTTGCCCACTGGCGCGCGCGAAGTTCCAGGATTGGATCTCGCCGCGGCGTACGAGCCCGCGCGCGAACTCGGCGGCGACTTCTACGATTTCCTTCCGTACGGACAAGGCCGCCTGGGAATGGTGTTAGGCGACGTCTCCGGAAAAGGGACTGCCGCAGCACTATTCGCGTCGCTCGCGATCGGAATTATTCGCGAACACATCGTGGATCACCCCTGCCCGCCCGCCGAAATGCTCTCCATGTTGAATACGCGTTTGTACGCGGCGCGGCTCGACAGCCGATTTATCGCGACAACATTCGCTGTTTTCGATGCGGGGACTCGGCGACTCACGGTAGGCAACGCCGGAGGACCGTATCCGCTGCTGGTGCGCGACGGCGCGGTGCAATCGATTCGTGTATCGGGAATTCCGCTCGGACTTTTTCCTGACACGCAATACGAAGAAGCTGTGCTGGACCTGGTGCCGGGCGACCTGCTGCTCTTTGCATCCGACGGAATTTTGGAAGCGTCGAATGCGGAGCTGGAAGAATTCGGATTTGACCGGCTGAGCTCAGTTCTAAGCGCACTCTCGCCACGTCAGAATGCGGAAGAAATTGCGAATGCCATTCTGTCCGCCACCGATGACTACAGCGGCGCGGGCAACGCACCATTCGACGATCGCACGTTACTGGTGCTTCGCGTCATGGACCACGACTCGACGGACTTCTCGAAGCTCCCGATTATTTACTAACAATAATCTAAGCGCGACTACTCAGCAGTATTTGGCGTTGTTTCTGTACCGCCATTCATTTCGCTGCGGAACCAACGGGCAAAGGCGCTTGGGCTGGATTGGTTTGCGAAGGAGTCGCGGCGGAAATGCCTGACGGTGGAGCCGCGGCGGCTTCCTGCGGCGTGGCTTCGCCGCGCAATACTGGGAGCCATTGCTGCCGCACCAGCGTGAATTCCGGCCAATACTTCTTGGCGATCGGATCGGACGGGGGCAGGCCCAGCTTCTCGAAATTCTTGTATTGCCCGCGCTGCAAAATACGGAAATCCAAATGCGGTCCGGTTGAAAGTCCGCTGCTGCCGACAAGGCCGATCGTTTTGCCGATTTCGACGCGCTCACCTTGATGCACGAACATGCGCGACAAATGCAGGTACATTGTTTGGTAGCCGTCGGAATGCACGATCTGAACCATGTTCCCTTCGCCGCCCTTGCGTCCGGCGAATTCCACGCGGCCGCTTCCGATGGTTTGCACCGGAGTTCCTATCGGTGCGCCGTAGTCGGTGCCCATGTGCGGCCGGAACAATTTCAAAATCGGATGGTAGCGCGACTTGCTGAAATGCGAAGTGACCGTCGCTGAAAACTTGAGCGGCGAGTGGAGAAACGCGCGCTGGAGCGATTTTCCGTCGGCGGAATAGTAGCCGGGATGCCCAGCGTCGTCGTGAAACAGCAGCGCCTGATATTTTTTGTCTTTGTTGTCGTATTCGGCGGCGAGAATTTTTCCGTAGCCCGCGGTTTTTCCGTCGGGATATTTCTTTTTCTCAAGGACCATGCGAAATGTATCGCCCTTTCGCGGGTCCGTGTAAAAGTCGAGGTCGTACGCGAAAATCTGTGCGAGACGCATCGCGAGTTCGGGTGACTCACCGGTTTGCGCAACAGCTTTGAAGAGCGAGTCGTTGATCCGACCGGTTACAGCGGTGACTTCCGTTTTGGACGGGACCCCTTTTATCTCGGCTGAGAATTTTCCCTCGGGTGCAGGAACGACTTTCAGCATGCGATCGAGGTCGATCCGATAATCAAGCTCGCGGAGTTCGCCGGCTGCGGACCGATTGATCGTCATGGCATTGCCGGCGCGGACCTGGCGAAGGTTGAAGACGCGCTGGGCCGCGGTTGTGATGGCGCCTGCGTCGGCGGAATTGAAACCGGCATGTTGCAGCGCGGCCGTGAAGTTTTCGTTCTTCCCTACTTTCGATTCAACGGGCGGCGGATCCGCCGGCTGCACCTGCTGCTGCTCGCGAGCATCTTCGGCTTCAACCGCGACTTCTTGTTCCTGAACGGTTTCGTCTACGGAATGGCGATGGTGGACGTAACCGGCGATTCCGCCGATGGCAAACATCAACATGGCTGTGATCAATACAAAATAGTGGCGGTTCACCCGGGCTCCCAAACCAAGTACGTCGAAACGTTAGACGCAGTCTTGAGTCGAACGTCCTTCGCGAGAATGAAGTAACGATTCTACCTTAGAGGATTCCGGCGACAGCGGAGTAAGACGTAAATGTTTTCCCAAGATGTCTGTGGAGACAAGCGAACGATATTTCTCGCTGCAGGCTTCCGACCGGCATGCTCACCTTTGAGGGCTTGACATAGTCTATCTATGCGAGTATTCCTGACGGATATGCATAGGCTGTCTATGTCAGGCGGATTGGCGAAATGGAGAAACGATGGGGCGCGATGAGATTTTGCCGGGAACGCTGGCGTTGCTGATCTTGAGGACGCTGGCGCGCGGGCGCGAGATGCACGGGTTTGAGATTGCGCGGTCGATTCAACAGAACTCGCAGGACGTGCTGCAGGTGGAAGAAGGATCGCTGTATCCGGCGCTGCAACGGATGCTCGTGAAGGGCTGGGTCAAAGCGGAATGGGGCGCGACCGACGAGAACCGGCGCGCGCGATATTACCGGCTCACTCCCGCGGGCAAGAAGCAGATGGAAGTGGAGACGCAGCAGTTTGAGCGAGTAATGGGCGCGATTGTGAGGGTGATTCAGACGGCGTGAGGTGCGCTGTGGGCTGGATTGGGGAATTGTGGCGACGGATAGGGATGCTAGTGCGGCGCGATCGGCACTGGCGCGAGTTGGATGAGGAGATGCGTCTGCACCGCGCATTGCGTGAGCGCGAAATGATCGCGAACGGCGCCGAGGGAGAAGACGCGTGGTATGCGGCTTCCCGAGCGTTTGGGAATGTTACGGCTATCAGCGAGCGCGGGCGGGAGGCCTGGGGTTGGCGGTGGCTGGAGGATTTCTTGAACGACGCGGCGTTCGGGGTGCGGGCGCTGCGAAAGAGTCCGGGGTATGCGGCGACCGCGGTGATCACGCTTGTGCTTGGGATTGGCGCGACGACAACGATTTTCAGCGTGGTGAACACGGTTTTGATACGGCCGCTGCCTTATGCCGATCCGGAACACCTGGTTCAGATTCAAGAAAATCATGTCGACAGCGGCGGATTTCCAGGCACGTTTTACGCAGAGAACTTTTCTTACGCAAACTGGCTCGATCTGAAGGCGACGCCGCAGAAATCGTTCGAGCGTGTGGGCGCTTACCGGCCTTGGACATTCAATGTGAGCCGCGGAGCAGCAAACGGCGGCGCAGAGCCGGTGCAAGCGTATGGCGCGATGATCACAGGCGATCTGTTTGACGTGCTGGGCGCGATGCCGGAGTTGGGGCGCGGATTCACGCCGGACGAGCAGCACGAGGGTGCAAGCAAAGTTGCGATTCTGAGCTACGGGCTTTGGCAGTCGCAATTTGGCGGCGACCCTAACGTGCTGGGAAAAACCTTGAACGTGAGCGATGAGCCACACGTGATTGTGGGTGTGATGCCGGCGGGCTTCGATTTTCCCGACGCCGCGCGAATCTGGACGCCGCTGGTGACGGACGAACTGGCGACGAATCGGAGATCGCATCTGCTAGGCGTGATCGGGCGACTTGCCTCGGGCACGTCGCGACAACAGGTAGAGAGTGAACTGCGCGCGTTTGTTGGCGGCGTACAGGAGCAGAACCCCGGCGTCGATCCAGGATTTCAGGTGGCGGCGCGGAATTTGCGCGAGCGGATCACGGCACCGGTCCGGCCCGCGCTGCTTGTGCTGCTTGGAGCCGTGGGATTACTGCTGCTTGCGGCGTGCGCCAACGTTGCAAATCTGGTGTTGATGCGGAATACCTCGAGGGTGCGAGAGTTCGCGGTGCGCGCGGCGCTGGGCGCGGGGCACGGCCGATTGTTGCGGCAATGTCTGGTGGAGAGCGCGTTACTGGGAGTCGCAGGAGCTGCGGGCGGCGCCCTGTTAACGATGTGGTGCGTGAAGCTCGTGGTGGCGTTTGGGCCGAAAGATGTGCCGCGATTGATGAATGTGCGCGCTGATGGAACGATGCTGGCATTCGCTATCGGGCTTTCGCTGCTGACGGCGATGATTTTCGGCGCGGTGCCGGCGGTAGCGGCTTCGCGAACCGATCCGAATGACGCGTTGAAGGAAGGCGCAAAGAGGACGACGAGCGTACGCGGCGGGAGGTTGCGCGGTGCGCTGGTGGTGTCGGAAATTGCGGTGGCGCTGATGCTGCTGGCCGGCGGCAGCCTGCTGATGAATAGCTTTATACGGCTATCGCACGTGTGGCCGGGATTCGACGAGAGGAATCTGCTGACCGCAAATTTGTTTCTTTCGCCGAATAAGTACGCGACGGAAAACATCGCGCCGTTTTTGAAAGCGGGGCTGGAGCGAGTTCGTGCGATTCATGGGGTGGAATCGGCAGCGATCGTGAATACGCTGCCGGTCAGTGGCGGCGCATCGACGGATTTTGTTGTAGAAGGCAGGCCAGCGCCGGTGGAAGGAACGGAACCGAGCGCCGATATTCGGATCGTGGCAGGCGAGTATTTTTCGACGATGCGGATTCCACTGTTGCGCGGGCGCTGGTTCGACGGACACGACAGTTCTTCGAGCCATCGCGTGATGATCATCAACCAGGCGATGGCGCAGCGATTCTGGCCAAACGAAAATCCAATCGGCAAGCTCGTGACGATGCGGGACTGGGGTCCAGCTCTGACCGGCGAAATCGTAGGCGTGGCCGGCGACGTGAAGAGCGACGCGCTGAATGCGACGCCCGGCAACACGATCTATTGGCCGGAGGAGCAGTTCCCTTCCATCTTCAACAACGTCGTAGTGCGAACGAGCGGCGATCCGATGCAAGTGGCGGCGGCGCTGAAGGCAGCGGTGTGGTCGGTCGATCGGGACTTGCCGCTTGCGGATATCGCGACGATGGAGCAGAGGTTGGCGACATCGGTTGGTTCGCAGCGTGTGCCGACCATCGTGCTTGGTGTGTTTGCCCTGCTGGCGCTGTTGATGGCGACGATCGGAATTTATGGAGTGATGGCGTATTCGGTTGGCGGGAGGCTGCGAGAAATCGGGATTCGGGTCGCGCTGGGAGCGGATGCTGCGGCGGTGCGAGGGCTGGTGTTGAGCGAGGGGCTGCGATGGGCCGGCGTGGGAGTTGGGCTGGGACTTTTTGGGGCAGTGGCGATGGGTGGTGTGCTTTCGAATTTGTTGTATGGCGTGTCGGCGCGGGATCCGTTGACGCTGGGTGGTGCGGCGGTGGTTTTGTTGGGAGTTGCGACGGGCGCTTGTTATTTGCCGGCGCGGAGGGCGACGAGAGTGGACGCGATGAGGATTTTGAGGGCGGAGTGAGTGGGGAGCGAAGCAAAGAAGCAATAAATAGGGAAATAACGACAAAAGAGGAAAAAGCTTTGGAGTTGTGATCTTGCGGACATGGGGCGCAGCGGTGCTGCGCCCCTACATGGATTCGAGGGCAGATGATCTTGCGACTGGTTGACGTCTGAGATCCTTCGCTGCGCTCAGGATGACAGCGCTTTTTTGCATGGCACCAATTTTTGCATGGCAGCAAGAAGATTGGTTGGAGGTGGGGCTTGGCTTGGATTGGGGAGATGTGGCGGCGGGTGGTGGGGTTGGTGCGGCGGGACTCGGTGGCGCGGGAGTTTGAGGAGGAGATGCGGCTGCATCGGGAGATGCGCGAGCGCGAAATGATTGCGAACGGGACGGATGGAGAAGAAGCGCGGTATGCGGCGCGGCGGGCGTTTGGGAATGCTACGGCGATGAGTGAGCGCGGGCGAGAGGTTTGGGGTTGGAGGTGGCTGGAGGATTTTGTCGGTGATTTGAAATTCGGGGCGCGGATGCTGCGGAAGAATCCGGGATTTGCGGCGACGGCGATTTTGACGCTGGCTTTGGGGATTGGCGCGAACACAACAATTTTTAGCGTGGTGAATACGGTGCTGCTACAACCACTTCCCTATCACGATCCGGGACGGCTGGTTTGGGCTGGCGAATTCGACCCCAACATGAACGACGATGCCATGCCTAACCCTGAATATACGAATTGGGCCCTGAACAATCACACATTCGAAGCGATGGGCGCACTGGGGTTCGGTGGGCCGATGAATCTGACGCGAGCAGGAGTGCCAGAGCAAATCGACAGCGGATTAGTAACGCCGAGCGTGCTGGAAATTCTTGGAGTGCAGCCGCAACTCGGGCGATGGTTTACTCCCGCGGAGGGGCTGCCCGGCGCCCCGCGTGTGGTCATTCTGACGGACAGCTTATGGCGACGGAAGTTCAATGCCGACCCGAACATCGTCGGCAAAGGAATCACACTGGATCAGGAAGATTACTCGGTCGTAGGTGTCATGCCAGCTTCTTTTAAATTCCCGCAACGGGGTTTCAATCCGGACGTCGTCGGGGCGTTTCAACTTTCACCGAAGGTGGATTGGAACATACGGCAAATGATGCTCACGCGGGCGATCGGACGTTTGAAGCCTGACGTATCGATGGAACAAGCGAAAGCAGACTTGTCGGAACTGAGTAAACGGACCGACGGTGATATGCCGGCGATGGTTGTGCATATGCGAGAAAAGGTGCAGGTGCGCACGGTGACGCTGCACGACAAGTTCGTGGGCGATATCCGGCCGACGTTGTTGATTCTGTTGGTTGCGGTCGGTGTGGTCTTGTTGATTGCGTGCGTGAACATCGCGAACCTGCAATTGGCGCGGACGGCGAATCGACAAAAGGAACTGGCGGTGCGCTCTGCGATTGGGGCGAGCAGGCTTCGGCTGTTACGGCAATTGCTGACGGAGGGCGCGCTGATCGCATTGCTCGGCGGATGCTTGGGATTGGCGGGCGCGGTTGTCGGTGTGCGCGTGTTGCAAAATTATGCGCCGGAGAATTTCCTTCCGGTCGAGCACATTGCGATCGACGTGCGGGTGCTGCTTTTCCTGATGGGGATCACCTGCGCAACGGTCGTGTTGTTTGGCGCGTTGCCGTCGCTGCGTGCCTCGAAACCGGATGTCGATGCAAGACTCAAGGACGGACGCGACACATCGACGGGCACCGGGAGTCAACGACGGTTGCGAAGCGCACTTGCTATGTGTGAGTTGGCGCTTGCGGTTGTGCTGGTGACTGCGTCGGGGCTGCTGCTTCGGAGCTTTGTGTTGCTGTCGAATGTCGATCCGGGATTTCAATCCGATCACGTACTGACCGTGGGAATTATGCTGCCGGCGGCGAAATATCAGAAAGAGGACGCTCGTAACACTTTTTACGACGAAGTGATGCGACGCGTAAAAGCATTGCCGGGTGTCCGGGAAACGGGCATCACAACCGCGATACCGCTGACGGACCTGATGATGATGCGGACGTTTCAACTCGAGAGTCAGCCAGACAAGCAAGTGGAAGAAATGCGACCGCCGGTATTCAACGAAAGTATCGGTCCCACCTACTTGCAAACATTGCATGTGCCTCTTTTGGCGGGCCGGGAATTTGAAGAGCTCGATTCGAAGACGGTCACCAACGTCGCGATGGTGAACCAGGCGTTCGTGCAGAAGTTTATGGATGGGGATGTGAGAGCAGCCGTCGGGAAACGATTGCGATTCGGAGGGGGACCGGGAATGAATTTGCCGTGGCAGAAGATCGTCGGCGTGGCTGGCAACGTGAAGCGTGTACGGCTGGATCGGGAATCAGATCCGGTCATTTATGTTCCGCGTGGGCATGGCGGAATGCCGGAGACAATCGCCGGAATCGCGGTGAGAACAGAAGTCGACCCGCGAAGCCTGACCAAGGCAGTGCGAGACGCAGTATTGGCAGTCGATCCCGAGCAGCCAGTTTTTGATGTGAAGACGCTGGATGAACGGGTTGCGGATGCGGTTGTCGGGGACGCGATTTAATGCGACGCTGCTGGGTTTTTTTGGATTTGTGGCATTGGCACTGGCAGCGGTGGGAGTGTACGGAGTTATTGCGTATTCGGTGGCGGAGCGGACGCATGAGATTGGGATTCGCGTGGCGCTCGGTGCTAGCCGCGGAGATGTGGCGGGAATGGTGATGTCGCAAGGCGTAGCGATGACGGGGGCGGGATTGTTGTTTGGGTTGGCGGGGGCGTGGATGGTGACGCGGTACATGAGTGGATTGTTGTATGGGATTGCGCCGCGTGATCCGGCGACGTTCGGCGTGGCGGCGGGGATGTTGGCGGTGGTGGCGTTGGCGGCGTGCTATTTGCCGGCGCGGAGGGCGATGGGGGTGGATCCAATGGTGGCGTTGAGGCATGAGTGACCACGGGCGACGGCTTGCGCCTCCTTTCCACCTATAATGCGTTGTCATGGCTGATCATTTACCTGGATGTGCGGGCTCAAGACGTACGAGCGAACCCTGCCCCAAGCCGCACGAGCTTTCCGATGGACAGCACCATTGGTGGAGCGGGTGGCCAAATGCTTATTGCGCGGGCTGCGGAGCAATCGATCCCGCGACCGAGTGCTCTAGGGAGTGCGCGTGCTTCTGTCACAAAGACAAAGCATATGAAGACGGGGTCGTGTTGGGCGTCTTAAAAGACATCCTCCAGCGATGAGTTGATGTTCACAAAAATTAAAAGAGCGCGCCGGTTGGATAGGCGCGCTCTTTTTTTTGTGGCTGAACTTTTTTTCGAGAGCTAGTTTCCGGCGTCGGCGGCTACCACAGTGACCGGCTTCATGGTTTCGTTCGAAGCGGTTGCGGTAGCGAAGTAGTTTTGTTCGCGGAGGCGCTTGTAGATGCGGCCGGCTACGAGAGCGGCCGTCGGGCCTTCGACCTGGTGCGAGCTGCCGCGGAGGAGAACGGCGAGCGCGATTTTCGGGTGCTGCTGGTCGGCGTAGGTGACGAACCAGCCGACTTTGGAAGTTGGGTCATTGCAGGTGCCGGTCTTGCCGAGCGGGGTCTCGTCGCCGCCGGCATCGAAGCTGCGCTTGGCGGTGCCGTAGAGAACAGCGGCGAGCATGCCTTCGCGAATTTCCGGCAGAACCGGAGCGATGTTGAGGTCGCGTTTCACTTTGGGCTGAAAATTCTGAATGTCTTCGGGAGTGCGGGGATATTGCAGGTAGTAGAGCGTGCCGCCATTGGCGAACGCGGACGCGAGCGAGACGAGCTGGAACGGAGTGATCTGGATGCCTTCGCCGAAGCTCGACATGCGAGCAACGCCGCCCTTGGCTGGCGGAGCCATCGGGAACGAGCCCGGGTGCTCTTCCGGCAGGTTGTAGCCGGCGAGTTCGCCGAGGCCCATGAGGCGGGCGTACTTGGAAACGGTGGTGAAGCCCATGCGAACGCCGAGCTGTTCAAAGAAATCGTTATTGGAGTGGGCGAGCGCTTCGGTGAGGTTCATGTAGCGAGCGCGACGATCGTGAACGCGGAGCATGGTGTCGCGGGTGATGACGTTTTCTTCGAGGGCAGCAACCGCGATGGTCGGCTTGATCGTGGAGCACGGAATGAAGCCATCGCCGAATGCGACTTTCTGGTTCACGACGGTGAGGATGCGGCCGGTGTTCGGATTGACGGCAACAACGGCGCCATTGTAGCGACCGAGGCCTTCGACGGCGGCTTCGCGCACGATGGGATCGTCGAACGTGCCGATGTCAGCGAGCGTGGAATTGGCGAAAGTCGGGACACCGCGGAAACGCGTAGCGGAGCGATGAACGGGAGCTTTGCCGCCTGCAGCCGCGGGAGCAGCAGGAATCGGAGCAGCAACGGTCACGGCGGTTACAGCGGCTAAGAGAGCTTTTGCAAAGTGCTTCAACGTCGATACCTCAATCTGGATGTACCCGATTCGCCGACCACGTGAGAGGGGTTGTTTCTAACCTAAGCTTTCTACTTAGGTCAACCTCTTTTGGTGTCGCTTTCCTTCGCGTCTTAACTTTCTCCCGAAGGTCAGGCCTGCACTGCTAAGGAGCATTTGCCTGGCCAGTGTGAAAAAGCTGATTTCAAACAAGTTAGCGACGGTGCGACACAAGCCGCTGCACCTGACTGAAACATATAAACGTTGCAGGTGAATTGAATTGTAGGGATTCAAGTAGAAGGACGCAATAGTCTGATGGGGCTGGTACGAAATATGTGCTTTGTTTTGAAAGCTGACCGGGTGGGCAGAGGGGAAGGTCCAGTAGGACGGTGGTGGAATTGGGAAATGGGACAGGGGAAATGAAGAGGTGCGGGACTGGGACAGTGGGGCTAGTTGTGTTCCGGGATGAAACGCGTGTGGGCGCGGTATGCCCGCGCCCACACGAAATTGGTGACGATTGTAGTGCGGCCAAGCTTAGCGGTTGGGGCGTTTGCCGGCATCGGAAGATGAGGCGGCGGCAGCGGCGGCTTTGACTGGCGGCTTTTCTGGAGCGGCGGCGGCGTGGCCGTTGGGGCCGTGCGCCGGGGTCGTGGATGCGGCTGCGCCGTTGGCACCGTTTGGGGCGTTGGCCATGTTGGCGTTGTTTGCCGGGCCGATGCCGAGCTTTTTGCGCAGAGCGCTTTCGAGCTTCTCGCGGATGTCTTTATTTTCCTTGAGGAAGATGCGCGCGTTTTCGCGGCCCTGGCCGATGCGTTCTCCGCCATAGCTGAGCCATGTGCCGGACTTTTCGAGGACACCTTTGTCGACGCCGAGATCGATCAGGTCGCCTTCGCGCGAAATACCTTCGCCGTAGATGATGTCGAATTCGGCTTCGCGGAACGGTGCGGCGACTTTATTCTTCACGACTTTGCCGCGCGTGCGCGAGCCGACGACGCGATCGCCTTCCTTGATCGCCTGGATGCGGCGAATGTCCACGCGGATCGACGAATAGAACTTCAGGGCACGGCCGCCGGTGGTGGTTTCGGGATTGCCGAACATCACGCCGATTTTTTCGCGGATCTGGTTGATGAAAATGAGGCAAGTGCGCGACTTGGAGACGATGCCGGTGAGTTTGCGGAGCGCTTGCGACATGAGGCGAGCTTGCAAGCCCATGGATGGGTCGCCCATGTCGCCTTCGAGTTCGGCCTTGGGAACGAGAGCGGCGACGGAGTCAACGACGATGACATCGACGCTGTTGGAACGGATCAGAGTCTGCGCGATTTCGAGTGCCTGCTCGCCATTGTCGGGCTGCGAGACGAGCAGGTTGTCTACATCGACGCCGAGCTTGCGGGCGTAGATGGGATCGAGCGCGTGTTCGGCGTCGATGAAGGCGGCGATGCCGCCGAGTTTCTGGGCTTCGGCGACGACTTGCAGGGTGAGCGTGGTCTTACCGCCGGATTCCGGGCCGTAGACTTCAATCACGCGACCGCGGGGGAAACCGCCTACTCCCAGCGCCACGTCGAGCGACAAGCAGCCGGTCGGAATGACGCTGACCGGTACCAACACGTCGCGGTTGCCCAGGCGCATGATCGAACCCTTGCCGTAATCCTTTTCGATTTGCGCTATCGCTGCTTCAATCAATTTGGCTTTATCTTCCGACATTTCACACCTCAGTAGAGAAATTGGGTCACTGCTGACCGACCCGCGCCCGGGAGAGCGCGATTGCAAAGCTTACCTTCAGACAAATCTATTTCAGTCACTATTTCGTAACGAGTGGCGGAGTTTACCATTCGGTTTACTGCGGCGCTATCACTATTTGCGGCTTGGGTGGTGCGGCCGCTACTCCGGCTGCCTGATTGCCACGGATTACTCTGAGATCCTTTGCGCGTCATCGATACGCTCAGGATGACAGGTTTTGCGGTGGCGGCAAGTAGCCGGGGCCGACTCCTGTTGAAAACGCCTGAGGGGAAAATAGCACAGGGCGAATAAAAAGCAAATACTATTTTTGCTTTTGTTTCGCCTTAAGGTGTATCAGGTTCCGCGTTGGCGGATCGGGTCTCCCCCAGGTTAGAAAGAGGATCATGGAAGAAAGCGAGAATAGCAACAAGCCAACCGCAACGTACTTCCTGCTCCGCCAGACGACAAACGCCAAAGCCAGGGGCAGCGCAACGCTCGTGATCATGGCGTAGCCAGGATCACGAAAAAAAGAGTCGCCGACAGCACCATGAATCAACGAGTCGATAAAGGAGCCGGCGAAATAGGTGAAGGTGAAAGCCAGACTGCCACAGCAAAATCCTACGTAGACCTGAAAGACCTTTCTAGCCACCATATTTGTAGAAGCCGCGGGCGGATTTGCGGCCGAGGTAGCCGGCGGCGACGTATTTTTTGAGTAGGGGGCAGGCGCGGTATTTGGGGTCGCCTAGGCCTTCGTGGAGGACGTGCATGATGTCGACGCAGACGTCGAGGCCGATGAAGTCGGCGAGTTCGAGGGGGCCCATCGGGTGATTCATGCCGAGCTTCATGACGGTGTCGACGGCTTCTGGCGTGGCGACGCCTTCCATGACGGTGTAGGCGGCTTCATTAATAAGAGGCATAAGGACGCGGTTGGAGACGAAGCCGGGGGCATCGTTGACCGCGACGGGGGTCTTGCCGAGTTTTTTGGAGAGCTCCATCGTGAGGTCGAAAGCGGCGTCGCCGGTTTGAAGAGCGCGGATGACTTCGACGAGGGCCATCACCGGGACGGGATTCATGAAATGCATGCCGACGAAGCGCTCGGGGCGCCTGGTCATGGCGGCGAGGGTGGTCATGGCGATCGAGGAGGTGTTGCTTGCGATGATGACGTCGTCGCGGAGGAGGCGGTCGGCTTCGGTGAGGGCGTGACGCTTGATTTCGAGTTTTTCGGGGACGGCTTCGACGAGGAAGTCGGCGACGGCGATCGCGGACATGTCGGTGACGGGGACGATGCGGGCGAGGACGCTTCCCTTTTCGCCTTCGGGGAGCTTGCCTTTTTTGACTTCGCGATCGAGATTTTTGGAGATGGTGTCGATGGCGCGGTCGAGAAAGCGCTGCTCGACGTCGCGCAGGATGACTTTATAGCCGGCGCGCGCGAAGACGTGAGCGATGCCGTTGCCCATGGTGCCGGAACCGAGGACTGCGACCGTTCTGATGGTATCGATGGACAACGTGGCTCCTTTTTAGTGCGGAGATGCACGGGATTTGTCGGCTGCTTGGTTGAGAAATCAAGGATGCACGGGGCTTTGATTACGGTCAAGGGAACGAGCGGAGGAGAACAACACAAAGGCTGAGTCGGGTGATGATTCGGATCGGGCTCAGTCGTGTCTGGTCTAAACCCCCACCCTCGAAAACCGAGGGTGGGGCACCCAAGTTCGTAGTCAGGTTTTGATGAGATTGGGGAAGGTGCGGGGGTTGGCGTCGAAATTGGGAAAAACGGTGGCGAGATTGGTGAGGCCGTTGTGGCGCACCAGGATTTCGCTGAGGACGGAGCGGAAGTCGGTGGTTAGCGCGAGGTCGCGGCCATCGTTGAGTTGATGATCGTCGAGTCCGGGCCAGCGGCCGTAGACGCGGCCGCCGCGAACGTCGCCGCCCATGACGAACATGCAGTTGGCGTGGCCGTGGTCGGTGCCGCGATTGCCATTTTCTTTTGCGGTGCGGCCGAATTCGCTCATGGTCACGACGACGACGTTCTGCATGCGGTCGCCCATGTCTTGATGAAATGCGGCGAGTCCCTGGCCCAGGTCTTTGAGGAGATTCGAGAGCTGACCGTTTACGCCGCCTTCGTTGACGTGGTTGTCCCATCCGCCGCAGTCGACGAATAAAACTTCGACGCCGATGTTGGCTTTGATGAGCTGGCCGATTTGCTGGAGGCTCTGGCCGAGGCGGCTGGTCGGATATTGCGCGCCGTTTTCGGGACTGTATTTGGCGGGATCGACTTTGCGGAGCATGTCGATGGCTTCGAAGGTTTCGGTGCCGGTGCCATGCAGGGCGTGATCGACGGTCTGCGCGTACATGGCTTCGAAGCCGCCCTGGACGGCAGCGCCCATGGCTGCGTTTTGCGGCATCACTTTGAATTGTTTGAGATCGGGAAGCGCGATGGCGGAGGCGGTGCCGTGCAGCATGCGCGGGAGATTTGGTCCCATGGCGACGGCGCGGAATGGCGAGGCGTTTTCTTCGGGGACGACGCTAACCGCCCGATTCAGCCAGCCGTCTTCGGTGGCTTTGATGCCGGGTGTGCCCGACTCCATGAAGTCCTGCGCGTCGAAATGGGAGCGCGTGGGATCGGGCGAGCCTGCGGCGTGGACAATTGCGAGCTGGTTTTTGTGAAAGAGTGGCTCGAGCGGAGCGAGGCTCGGGTGCAGGCCGAAATATCCGTCGAGATCGATTGCGGCATCGGCGCCTCCACGGCGGGGCTGTGGGATCGCGATGGTTGGGCGGAGGCGATAGTAGTTGGGCTCGGAGAATGGGACGACGATGTTGAGGCCGTCAGCGGCGCCGCGTTGGAAGAGGACGACGAATTGTTTTTTCCCGGTAGTGGCGGGCGAGGCGGCGACGGCGCGTTGGAGGAATGCGGGCATGGCGCTCAGGCCGACCATGGCGATGCCGCCTTGTTTGAGGAAGTAGCGGCGGGAGAATTTCGGCGTTCGGACGCCTTCGCAACATGTGTCTTTCATTTCGTACTCCTGCTTCACAACTGCAATCGAGAACGGCGCTACCGCCGTTGAAATTCTGGCGCGCCTAGAACCAAGCCCGCCACAACGCCCAGATCGACGCGTTTGATTGGATCGTCGAGCTTGGCTTGCAAAATTTGCGGGCTGTCGATCTGCTTCTGCAATGTTTCGACAGTAGTCGGCGACGTCTGGCCGCCAAGGAAAACTTGCACGGCTCGATCGAGTGCGGCTTTCGCGTCGCCGCCGGTGTCGTCAACGCCAAGAAGCGAAGCGGTGTCGCTGCGCGAGCCGCGGACCTTATTGCTCGCGAGTGCCAACGAATAATTCAGACGATTGAGCAACGCGCCGGTGTTGACCCAGGCGTCGGCCTTGTCGGAATAGCCGGTCGGCGGCTGGCATTGGTAGAGCGGCTCGCCGATGCGGCCGGTCCACTGCACGAGCGGCATCGGAGTATCGACGTCGGTGCCGAGAGCGCGCGCTGTCGAGACGACGAGCTCGAACGGCGTCTTCACTTTGGCGCGGTACGCGTCGCGCGACCAAAACTCCGGCGAATAGATCATCGTCTTCATCACGGCGCGAATGTCGCCATCGCTCGAGTGAAATTCCTTGGCCATGCGCGCGACGAGAGCCAGGGGCGGATTATCCGAGACGAAACGGCGAGCGAGTTTGGTGGAGATGAATTTCGCGGTGTTCGGATTCTTGGCGAGCAGATTGATTACTTCTTCGCCGTCTTTCATTCCGCCGGCGTGAATCTTTTTGCCGAGCACGATTTTCGGGTCGGGATCGTGGAGCTTTTCGTCGAATTTGAAGACGGCTTCCTGTTTCGGTTTTTCGATGGACCAACCGGTGAAGGCGCGAGCGACCTCAGTGACATCTTTCTGGGTGTAGCCGCCGTCGACGCCGAGCGTGTGCAGTTCCATCAGCTCGCGACCGTAATTCTCGTTCAGGCCGCGCGTGCCCTTTTTCGCTTGCTGCTGCGGACGCGGCGGCATGCCACCGAATCGTCCCCGATGCGATTGCTGGCGCGCCGCTCGTTCTGCGGCTGCGCGCGCAGCGGCGTTCGGATCAGCACTCAGATAATTGTCGAGATAAAACAGCATCGCGGGGCTCTTCGCGGTGGCGTCGAGCAGGTCTTTAAATTTGCCGAGCGTGTGCGGCTGGATGACATCGCGTTCGTAAGACGTCATGAGCCATTTCACATCGCCTTTGCCAGCGAACACGTTGAAATGG
This sequence comes from uncultured Acidobacteriota bacterium, assembly GCA_963795355.1. Lineage (GTDB taxonomy): Bacteria > Acidobacteriota > Terriglobia > Acidiferrales > UBA7541 > Acidiferrum. Next base: position 113,620 of record CAWCHM010000012.1, on the reverse strand, counting down.
TTGAACCAGAAATCGTCCATGATCTGCTGGAGCTGACGGTCGCTATAGACCGCGCGTGTCACTTTGGCCATGGCAAGTTCTTCGACGACGCGCTGCGGCTTACGGCTGTTGTCGGCGATGGCGCGCGGCACTGCATTAGGATCGACGGTTAACGCGCCGCGTTTTCCGCCACCACCCGCGCCAGGCGTCGGCGGATTTGCCTCCGGCTGCGAAACGGGCTCTTTCATCGGCGAAGTCGCGGAACTGGGAGTGTCAGCCGCATTTGCAGATTCGCCCGCGCTCATCTCAGTCGAACCCGTCTGCGCCTGGCCCTGGTTTGTACGCATGTCACGGGCGACGACAGTGGAGGCGGTGTCGCCACGGGTCTGCGCCTGCTTTTCGGCCTTCTTTTCAACTTGCTTAGGCTGTTGATAATCCGCGAGAAGCTGCTGCGACGACATTCTCAGCGTGGGATAAGAATCGAGTCGAGCATCCACAGCTTTGTCGTCGATGGAATTCGGATTGAGCTGTTGATCGATCCACTTCGCAAGGCCCATCTGACGGACACGCTCGACGTCGCCAGGACGCGGGCCGTATGCGAGGCGATTCAGCGCGTGCAGAATCGCTTCGTCGGCAGAAAGTTCGGTGACCGGCAAGCCTTTGAGCGCCGGATCAAGCTTAGGCTTCTTGTCCTTGTTGGATAGCGACGTCGTACTCGTGGCACTTGCAGCCTGCACCGGCCAATCAATGCCCAGCGTGAAAACGCAAGCGGCCGAAAGCAGCACCGACAAAAAAGATTTGGCAGAGGCGTTTACAACGAATGAGAACGCCGGACGGCTTTGTCGCAACTTCATGAACCGATTCTCCACCGAGTGTATTGCGAGGCAGCGCACGGCTGCTGAACGGATCTTGGCCGGGGTTGGGCATGGATATCCGGCTGCTGTCAGAATAACCCGCCAGTCAGGAGGAAGTTGCGGTCGAATTTGATGAATTGTCGATGGCGGGCAGGTCGAAAGGTCAGGCTATTTTGGACTCGCAGAGGTCCGGCAGGAGCACGGTCAGGATTGACGGGGCTCGCAGCGCCACCTATTCTCTTACGGCTGCAAATGACTGAGTCGGGGTGATCACTTTTAGGCACCGAAGTCTTCAGCAGCGACGTCGTTTCGAGAGAGCCATGCTGATTCGAAATTTCATTTTCTGGCTGTCGAGCAAGCGCGGCGTGACGAACGCGATCGCGCGCCGTGGGATGAAGTACGGCTTCGCGCGACGCTTCGTGGCGGGAGAAACGCTCGCGGAGGCGTTGGTCGCAAGCGACGAACTCTGCCGCGCGGGGCGACACGTCAGCCTCAATCATCTCGGCGAAAACGTAAGCACCGAGGCGGCCGCACGCGAAGTCTGCGCTAGCTATCTCGACATGACCGAGCAGATGCATGCGAAGAATCTCGCCGGAAATATTTCAATCAAGCTGACGCAGCTCGGGCTCGATCTGAGCAAGGAGTTGTGCACGTCACTAGCCTTGTCGATCGCAAAACGCGCCGCCGAACTGGGCCGCACGATCGAAATGGACATGGAAGGCAGCGTCTACACGGATGCGACACTGGATATTTTTGAGAGCGCGCAGCGGGAGACGGGTAACTGTGGCCTGGCGATTCAGGCGTATCTGCATCGCACCGAGAAAGACATCCAGCGATTGGCGCCGCTGCGGCCAAAGATCCGTCTGGTGAAAGGCGCTTATCGTGAGCCTGCAAATCTGGCAGTACAAGGCAAGCCGGCAGTCGACGCGAACTACCGGAAGTTGACGACAATACTGCTCGAAGGCGCGACGCACGGCACATATTATCCGGCGATCGCTTCGCACGATCCGACGATGGTGGCTCACGCGCAGAGCGAAGCGGCGCGACTCGGCTTGGCGAAAGACAAGTACGAGTTGCAGATGATCTACGGCATCCGGCGCGACTTGCAGCAGCAGGCGCACGACGCGGGGAATATTTTGCAGGTGTACGTACCCTTTGGGACGGATTGGTGTCCTTATTTTATGCGGCGCTTGTCGGAGCGGCCAGCGAATTGCTGGTTTGTGCTGCGGAGTCTGGTGGCGGAGTCGTCGAGTTGAACGTTTCGGGGCGGCCTAGCTTACTGAATAACGACCGGCGTGGTTTCGGAGTAAAGCTGCTGCCTCTCGCTGTCGCGGGCAACCAATCGCACCACATATTCGCCAGGACCTAGCAGAAAATAACTCTCGTAGGCTTTTGCCGCAGAGCGAGCAGCTTGATCCGCCGTGTCATCGTCCTTCCAACGAATCGCGATCGAGCGCGAGTTGCCATCGATATATTTGCCGTTGTGATCGAAAACCACCGCGGCGAATAGCAATTGGTTGTGTTTCTCGCTGTCCGCCATACGAAACGGCATCTGATTCAGATCGATGTGGGCCGCGACCGTGAGCCGGGCTTTGGGGCCATCACCTTTCACCGTTTGAATCCGAACTTCGACCGGCAAGTCGCGGGATTGGACGGTGGTGTAAAGAGCTTCTTGTACTTCGTGATTCCCCGCGTCTTCGGTAGCGGGGTTTTGAGGAGCCGCAAAATAAGCGCGACGCGCGGTGACGGCGTACTTCTCTTTGGAATTCACGGCGACTTTCAGCGTGTGCAACTTGCCGTCGGGTTTCGCGTTGGCCGGCGAAAAACCGAGCATGTACACAAACTCCGGAGCGCCGCCAATTCGCTGGAACCCGAGGTCGAGATCGTTGGAGCTGCGATAGAACGTGCCGCCTGTTTCACCGGATAACTGGGCCAGCACGCCCTCGACGGCAACATCGAACTGAGCATTCTGCTTCACCTTCTGCTGCTGGAGGCTAGCCATCCCGCCGCGCTCGGTCGAGTCGCCCAACAGGTCGGCGCCATACAACCCGCGAGCGTCGAGTGCGCTGATGATGATGCGCGAGCGCACGGCGACGTCGATGATGTGAACCTGGACGGCATTTCCTTCATTGGTCAGGAAACCGGACGATGCCAGGAGCAGGCTGCGTTCGCCGGGCGTCGTCGCGAGATGCGCGACCACTTGCTGCAATGCGTTGAGAGAAACGCGCGATTCACGGTCGCCGGCCTCGAGCACGCGCTGCGCCGCCTGCTGGGCCATTTCCGCGGCTGCGTTTTGGTCGCGGATGTGGCACTCGGTAATCGCGTCATTCAACGCCAACGCCGAGGCGGCACCGTCGTTCTGGTTGATCATCGCATCGGCTTGCGCGTAGCTGATGGTGGGGCAGTCGTGCATGCCCGCGCCGGGAAGATGCTCGGATTTCATGCGCGCGAGCGTTTCGTTGAGTTTGTTTCGGTCATCGGTGAAGTCGAGTGCGATTTTGCCGGACGTCGTGAAGATACCAATGCGTTCGGTGGCGAGATCGACTTTGGCGAGGTAGCGTCGAGCAGCGCCGCGCACGCGAGTCATGTTTTCGGTTTCGAGGTGCACGTCATCGAAGTAGATCGCCGTGAAGCCGCGCGGCGCGACAAAAGCAGGGCCTGGACCGGCGGGCGCCGCAGTGCCCGCTGGATTTGATCCGGTTTCAGCGATCGGCCTCGAGGCAGGCTTATCGACCGCGAAGGAGATGATTTGCTGCGGCTTGTTGTTGTCGAGGAGCGAAAAATCTTCGGCGCGAAGATTGCCGACCGCGTGACCGCTCAAATCGCGCACGACGACCGGTACGAGCACAAGCTCGACACGCACTCGCAAGACGGCGCCGGGATTTTGGGAAGCGTTCGATGGTGCATTCGCGGAAGGGTTCGGTGCCGGCGATTGGGCAGGCGACTGTCCGCGCAACACAGAAACGGAAAGTAGTAATAGGGCGGCAACGCCCCACAACAATTCTGATCGTCGCATCAGTCGATCACGTCGAAATCGACGGTGCGATTCGGCGCGTTATGCTTGGCGCTGTCCACGGCCTGGACCAACAGCTTATAGCCGCCCACCGGCAAATCCTTGACGTTTACTTTCAATCCGACGGGAATCATTGGGCTGCCCTTTTGAATGAAGTCGTTCGCAGGCATCGCGCCGGTGAACATGATGTCTTTGTTGGTGGCGCGATCGACGATGTGGTACGCGAACGCAATCTTTGGCGGATCATCGGAGGTCAGCAGAGGCTCGTAGATTTCGGTGTACATGATGACGTTGTCGCTTTTCTTGAAGCGATTTGTCGCGGACGGCGAAACCTGCAAACCCTTCACGATGAGCGGGGTGTGATCTTCGAGCAGCACCGAGTCGAGGCCAGTGGGCGTGTCCGCGATGCGTGTCGCGTTGTTGGTCATCACAACGCCGCCCATGCTCAGCGTCTTACCGTCATACGGATCGACGTGCAACCGTGATTCGAATTTGCCATATGCGTCGCCGCCACCGCTCAGTACGACCGTCAGCTTGTAGTCACCCGGAACTACGTCAAATTGGTTTTGGTAGTGGTACGGCTCTTTCTGGAAGGCTTTGAGGTCGTCTTTCTCAAGATCAAGATCGACGCTGTCGCTAAATTTTGCACCGACCGTTCCGTCAGGCTTGTACGCGATGCCGAGCACGTTGACGGTCGAGTGATACTTGCCCTTGTCTTTGTCGAATTTTAGCGAATCCGCAGGGACTTCCATTGACAGGTTCACGCGCGCCACGTTGGGCCCGGTATAAAAATACGGCGACTCGAAATTGCCGTGAATCGAACCGGCTTGGCCAGTCGCGGTAGCTCGCGCCTCAAGCTGTTTTTCGACCGGCTTGCCTTCGAGCGGATTCTCGGGCCGGGCGTTGCAATATCCGGTTCGTGCGCGGACGTTCATTCCGCCGTGGTTCATTTTCACTTTGAGAGTGTGGCAACTGCCTTCGGGCGAATCGCGCGGGACATAGCCGAGGATGTAGAACTCATTTCCCTCTTTCGCGATGCGATCGAGTCCACCAACGAGATCGTTGGTGTTGAAAATGGTGAAGCCGCCGGTGCCATCGGCGAGTAACGCAAGGACCTCCTGATTCGTGGTTACGGACGAAGCCAGCGAAGGAAGAATGTTACGCGCCTGATTGAATGGATTATTGATGCCATTATTGTAAGGGTTGTAGTTTGTCGGAACGGTGCCACCGCGGGTTCCGCCAGGCGTTCCAGTGGTCGGAGTGCCACCGGTTTTCCCACCACCGCCAGTTGTGCCGGTGCCGCCACCTTTGCCCCCAGTGCCACCTGTTCCGCCGCCGCTCGTTCCGCCGCCTCCGCCGTGACTCCCGCCAGCGCCGCCACCTGCTCCGCCGCCAGTGCCTCCGCCGCCACCGCCGCCGGGTTTCTGCGGCTCGAATGAGCCGGGCGAGTAAGACGCGAGAACGAATCGCGGCTTGTCGGTTTGCGGGGGTGCCGCAGGCGCGTTGTTCCGCGCCATGCCGCCGGGCGTCGCCGCCATCAGACCTCGGACGTCGAGCGAGTAGACCGCAACGTTCGATTTGTTGCACGCGTCGATCGTGGCAAGGAGCTCCGAGTGGGTGGTCGGGTCAAGCGGAAATCCCGCCGAAAACAACACGAGCATTTTTCGCCCCGGGACGCTCTGGAGATTTCTCGCCAGCATACGCAGCGACAGCAACATCGTCCGAGCGCCGAATTCGGCCTCAGCACCGCTGATGCCCAGCAGGCTCGGTCCCCCGATTGAGCCCGCGCTGCCTGTATCCGTAGTGTTCGATGCAACGGCCGATGTTTTTGCGTTCTTTACGACCGCATGCAGGACGTCGGAGTTCGCGGTGAAATTTTGCGTGATGCGCAACGTGCCGCTGAACTCGGCGACGGCCATCTGCCGATCCGGCCCCGCGTTCGCGTCGATGAATTTTCCCGCGGCGGCGCGCGCTTGAATCTGATCGGGCAGCGCCATCGAAGAGTTATCGAAGAACAACACGAGGTATCGCTTAATCGATTTGTTATCTTGAATAGCGGCATCCACGCCGCTGGAGAAAGCCGAAACCTGTTGCTCCTTGTTGTCTTCGTAGACCTTGAAGTCGCCCTGCTTTAGATCGTGAACGTAGTTCCCTTTCTTATCGGTGACGACCGCATCGACGATCACGAGTTTCGACTCGGCCCTGATCACCGGACTTTGCGGCGGCGCGGGAGTTGCCCCGGCCGCATCAGCGGGGGCTTGCGCGGGAGTCTGCGCGCCTGATTGCTGAGTCTGCGCGGGCGTCGAGGAAGCCGGCGCCGCGTCTTGCGCGGTCACCGCACCGCCAAATCCCACGAGAAAAACCGCGAGCGGGAATAGAGGAACGACCCGGAAATACGTCTTCGAGGATTGCGTCATCATATGCTCCCCCAAGAGCACTAATACAGAACACCGGAACTCAATACGGTATCGTAACCGCTCCGTTTTTCGCCGCCATTTGCGATCCTTCGCCGTCGCGCACCACCATGCGCACCATGTAGGTCCCCGGCTTGACATCGAAACTGGACTTCACCGTTAGTCCCGTGTGGTTTAGTCGCGTTAGCGTCTGATCGAGCAGCCGCATTTCGATAATTTTCTCGCCGCCGGTGATGAAGTTGCCGTTTTCGTCAAAGATGGCGGTGGCGAAGGTAAGGTTGTCTCGGCTGCGTCCGGCATCCTTGCGGAATCGAATCGCGTTCACATCGACGTGGGTCAAAACCGCAAGCTTCGCCTGCGTATCACTGCTCTTGAAAAATTGCGTCTGCAGCTCGATCGGCACGTCGCGAATCTCTTCCTGCGAAAAGACTGCCTCCTGAATTTCCTCGTTCGCCAACTGGGCCGGATCTTTCATAGTGCGAGGCGCGTAGTAACCACGGCGCGCCTGAATGATGAGCTTCGATTTGCTCGTCAGCGAGACCTTGAGCAAGTGAAAGCGTCCGTCAAGTTTCAGGTTCTGCGGCGAAAACCCAATCAAATAGGAGACATCGGGCGCCGCAACCGCGCGTAACATGCCCACATCGAGATCGTTGCGATTGTGAAAAAACGTGCCGCCCGTGCCGTCGGCCAGTTCACCCAGGATTTCGCTCTGCGCAAATTGTTCCGACATGCGATATGAATCCCGAATACCCGAGGCCTGCGGCGAACCCACCGTCGGCTCACTGATGTCGCCAAGCAGATTCGGAGTGTACAGCCCGCGAGCGTCGATCGTGTTGATAACGATATTCGACCGGTTGGCGCGATCGATCAGATCGCCTTGTTCGCGCGTTTGCATCGTGAGAAGGAATCCCGGCGAAACGAACACCATGACCCGCTGACCCGGCATGGCGCCAAGGCGGCGCATTGCATCTTCCAGATGGCGATACACCATTTCCGTTTGGCCTTCGCCCGCCGACAACACAGCTTGCGCCTGCCCGCGGACGGCCGCTTCAATCACTGCCGCTGGAGGAGGATTCGTCTGCGAACTACACGCGACGAATTCCTGCGCGGCGATTCCGAAGGCAATTTGATCGGAATTCTCAACAATTTGCTCGGCCTGGTAGAAGGTGATGTTGGGACAGGATTGCACGCCAGCGGCACCCGCGAGTGGTCGCGGCACTATGCTCAACAGGGAATCTTTCAGCCGCATGCGGTCCGACGTAAAGTCCACGGTAACCTGCCCGGACGCGCTGAACACGCCGACACGGTCGGACGCCGGCAGGCCGTCGAAAAGCCGACCAGCGGCGCTTCGAACGGTTACTGCATCCTGCATCTGCAGGTTGGTGTCGTCAAAAACGACCGCGACGAATCGTTGCGGTAGCGTCGGCACAGGTGTGACCGTCGGCGTTCCACCCTCAGGGGCCTCCGTCGTAATCGCATGCGGCACCACCGCGTGGGTCTGCGGTGTTTCCACCGCGAACGAGTTGATTGTTTGGAGCTTGCGATTGTCGAGAAGCTGGAAGTCTTCCTTCTTCAAATTCGGAATGATCTTGCCAGACTCATCGCGCACCACAACGCGCACCAGCACCTCGTTAACGCGCACCTTGAATGTAGGAGCCGTGTCGCGCGTCGTGACTTCCGCGGCATTCGCATCGTTCGATTTGCCTGCTTCCGTAGAGGCTGTGGGAGTCTGTGAAGATGAAGAGGGTGCTGCAAGTGCGGGTGCTGGAGGTGTGCTGGTCGAAGGAGCCGGTACGGGCGGCGTTGGGCTTTGCGCCATCAAGCCTGGCACAAAAAGAAAAAGCCCTAAACCTAGTCCAGAAATCAAACCAAGCCGACACAAAACCAATCGGCGCTCTGCGTTTCGCAGCATATTCCCTTCCGCCCCCAGCGGCGCGCCCTCGGCAAAACCACAAAAGCGCAGGGGATAATACCGATCGGTGACTTGACTATACGTGGTGTCCACCGATTGTCAATGATACGTAGTGGGCAGCTGCGATCGGTACGCCGCAATCAACCAGAATTCCTGAGCCTCGATCTTTCGCAGGACGTACCTCTCGCCGGTCGCCAGCCGCAGGCGGAAGTACGTGGCTCCCGGCGAATACCAGCGGTCTTCGACTTCGGCGACTTCGACCATTTGCCGATCGATCGTCTCGCGCACCGGCCGCTCATCCGCTTTGTAACCCGAGTACGTCTCGACCTGCACGTGCTTCTCGATCTTATGCTGATCCTGCATGGTCGTGCGCCAGGCGGCGGCGCATCTCCTCCGACTCCGCGTTCCAGGCGGCGCCCAGAAAGATGATGACCGTCGAGATCTGCATCCAGATCAACAGACCGATCACTGCCGCCAATCCGCCGTACACCACGTTGTACGGCACACGCCGCACATAAAATCCAAAACTGATGTCGGCAATCCACCACATCGCGGTCGCCACCATTGCTCCCGGCAAAACATTGCGCAAGCTCGACTCTTTCGGCCGCGCGACACGATAAATGATCGTCAGCGCGACCATCGCCAAAAAAATCGCCGTGCCGTGAAAAAAGAATCCCCACAACCCCTCGATCGACTCACTCTTCCCCAGTTCGTAAGCAACCCATCGTCGCAAAGGTCGTCCAAACACGCCGAGCAGCACGGCAACCATAAGTGGCGTGATCGTGATCATCAATAGCGCCACGCTCCGCAGCTGCCGGTGCAAATATCCCGGCCGATCGTGGTCGCCATATATTGTCTGGATTCCTTCCATCAGCAAGCGCATCACTTGCGTCCCGGCAAGCAACGTTCCCACCAGACCGACCAGCGCCCACTTCCACGCGTCAGGTCCGCGGTTGACCAGAAACTCCGAAACAATCTGCTGGCTGCCGGGAGGCAATAGATCGGTCATATTCCGGATCAGGTCGAACATGCTCGTGCGACGCCCAATTGGGCTGGTTGCCACCCCAACGAGGATCAGCAGCGAAGGGAAGAAGGCAAGAAAGAGGTTATACGCGACCGCCTGGGCGAGCATGCTGGTGCGCGGAAAGACGCGCCCAAACACGCCGTAAGCGCGCTTTGCAAGAGCAGCCGAAGCGATCATGGCTCGGCATTATACCTGTGGCGAACGCTTAAACGCCTTTCGAACGATTGCGCTGGCGAGGGCTTCCTCCTCACCACATCTGCAAATCGGTCTTGACAAAGGGTAACCGTTGTGATAACTTGTCATTTGTACAGAGGCCCGGCGGATTGCCGGGCCTTCTTTTCCCGCCTAAGCAGATTCCGTCGCAAGCGTTCGAATAGCAATTCTGTAAGTTTCTGTTTCTAAATCGCTTAGGCGGTACGCCTGAAGCCGAGATGGTGGCGCGACTCAGGCTTTGTAGCGGTGGGTTTGACCCGCCATCTAGTCTTTTCCCGGGCCGGTTTCACGCTGGACGCATGCCCCGAACACCGCACCGCAGGCAATGGCGGTCAACAACAGGATTTCTGGATCGATGGGGTGGCGATACCGCAACGACGTGTGGGTGATGTAGTACAGAAATGGGAATAGGACTGGGTAGAAGGCGAGCGGAATCGCGTAGTCACTCCGGTACCACACCAGAACAACAATCCCCGCCAGCGCTCCAACCCCCGAGATGATCGCGCAAAGAATCAAACTTCGCACCAGCCACGAATCGGTCGCCGTGAATTTGTCGATCGGATTCGGAATGCCTCCCCAAAAGGCGATGAATCGCTCGTAGAACAGAATGGCCTCGACGCGTGGATGCGAGAAAATAAACTTCTTCGCCTTCCGCATCTCCTCATCCATGAATGGCGTTTCGCCCATCTTTATATAGCGCCAGGTCTCGCGGTCCTTCGTGATCATCCCCGGATAGCGCGGGCGCTGGTCGTCGTAGTTCTCGTTGTTGCCGATATAAAGCTCGAGCGGGAAATTCGAACGCAGCGGCACAAAGCGATGAAACACCGCGTAGTTTCGAATCGTCCACGGCACGCAGCACAGAATCGCAATCGCGAGTGCAGCGCTTGGCTGTAGCAGCCACGCTCGGCCCGTCGAACGCGGTTCAGATTTCCACCACGCGCGATACACCGCCCAGCCCAACAGAAATGGCAACAGCGACCCGAGCGACGGATTCGTCATCAGCACGAATCCCCAAAGCAATCCGTACCAGCACCAGTCGCGCATGCGCCGCGATTCCGCCAGTCGCATCGTCGCCCACAGCAGTACCACCGATAGTAGCGTCGCCAGTGACGTGTCCCAGATCCATTCGAACGGCGTCATCACCGCATTCGGAAAAATGGCCCAGAGCCAAGCGGCGGCTGCGCCGACTCCAACACCAGCGATGCGCCGACCTACCGCAAACAACGGGACACACGCGGCTGAAGAAAAAACAATGTTCAGGAAAACGAGGAAGTAAAACGCGCGAACCGTGAAGACGCCGAAAATCTTAAACGCCAATACAACCAGCCACGGATAAATCGGAGTAAGCCATGCGGTCGGGCCCGTGGCTCGCGCGAATGGATTGCTGAATCCCTGGCCTGTGGCGATGGCCTGAGCGATGCTCCCCGTTTCGTTTTCGAACGGCACATGCGCCAGCGCCGCGTCTGGAATCTTTCGCGCCTGGCTGACGGCAAATCCGACGCGCGCGACAAACGCGATAGTGACGATCAACGCCAGCGACGTCGCAATCGCCCGGAATCTTTTCACAGCGTCATCTTTCTAGGCACCCGGCCCCCAGTTCCCTTCTGAATTCCATTCCATCGTATCGTGGCGAACGCCGAAGCCGCAGATCTTAGAGTATGTTGAAAACCCGTTGACGATATCTGGTAGTACAATGACTCGCGGTTCCCCCGCATCCTTCCCGAAAGCCCGGAAATAAAGGAGTCCATATGAAACCTTCGATCGTCGGTGCCGCGATAGTTCTCCTTCTCGCTCTTGGCGCAGCTCTCTCTGGGCAGCAAAAGATCGAAAGCGGTTGCGACTTTACTTTGTCTGGGGCTCGCGTCGCGCCGAGCGTCAGCGGACCGGAAGAAGTCGTCGCGTTAGCGTACGTTGTCGACCAGCCGGATTCTCCGATCAAGATCGTTTCGGCGGATTTCAAAAACTCTTTCGTGTCCGTCGCCAACGAGCGGTTCACGGAGCAACTGGATTGCACGCTGAGAGTGCGAAATCAAAGCGATCGAGCCGTACGTAGTTTCAGCACGATCACCGGCGTGACGCAGGGTGATGGAAGACCCTTCGCAGGCAGCGGATTCGGAGTAACTTCCGACCTGCCGCTAGGCAGAAGCTTGATGCCTGGCGCGGAACTCGAAGTCAAAGGCTGCGGAGGAAGAGGAGATGGCGGCGCCCCTAACAACCGTGTCCGATTGCTGGTGGCGATCGAAAGCGTCTCGTTGGATGGCTGCCTGTATGTGCCGTCGCGACGCTTTGCGTTCTGACTGAAGGAATAGTCCCTCGCACTTACCTAGTGTCCGCTTCCGCGGGCTGCTGTCCCAAAACCGGTCAGTGGCAACGTTACCGTGGGCCGGCTAGGGCTCGCTAAACGCTTTCCCTCCAATCCTTTCCACATTTTTGAAAAATCGGCATTGACCATGCAGACCATTCGAGGGGTGTAGACGTCCTACATGCAGGGATGTAGGCTCTCTACCTCCCCGGAGAGAAAACACTTGGCGCCGAACCGCTACCAGAACCGCATCGAGCTCTTGCAAGGCACGCTCGACCTGTTGATCCTGCAAACCCTTCGCTGGGGAGCACAGCACGGTTACGGCATCAGCCAGGCCATCAAGCTCAACTCCGGCGACATCCTCCAGGTCGACACCGGTTCGCTTTACCCTGCCCTGCATCGCCTCGAACGCCAGAAGTGGATCTCCGCCGACTGGAAGACTTCCGAGAACAAGCAGCGCGTCCGCGTCTACAAGCTCACCGCCGCCGGAAAGAAGCGACTCCTCTCCGAACGTTCGCGCTGGGCCCAACTCACCGACGCCATCGCCGGCGTCCTCGAACCCGCCAAAAAGGAAAGCGAAGCATGAAATCTCCCTTTCATCGCGATGTCGACAAAATCCAGTCGAGCAAGCCCGACAAGCAGCGCGAACTGGAAGAAGAACTCACTTCGCATCTGAAAATGTCACAGCAAGATCGCCAGGATCGCGGCGAATCACCGCAGCAAGCCGCGCAATCCGCGCGCCGCGAATTCGGCAACGTCGCGCTCGTCGAGCACGTCACTCGCGATCAATGGCGCGGCCGCCGGTTCGACGAATTCCTTCAAGATCTCCGCTTCGCCCTTCGTACGTTGCGTAAAAGTCCCGGCTTCACCATCGTCGCCATCCTCACTCTCGCCCTCGGTATCGGCGCGAACACATCACTCTTTTCCGTCGTCAACGCCGTGCTGCTCAATCCGATCCCCTACCCACACCCTGAACAGCTCGTGATGCTCCATGAGAGCAAACCCAATTTCCGCTCAGGCTCGATCTCGTATCCCAACTTCCGCGACTGGCAGCATGACAATCATAGTTTTTCGTCGATGGCCGTCACCCGCGGCACCAGCTTCACCCTCACCGGCCTCGGCGAAGCGGAAGAACTCAGAGCGCAATTCATCTCTTCGGACTATTTCCCTCTCCTCGCCGTGCAGCCGGTGATTGGTCGCTTCTTCGCATCCGGCGAAGACGAGATCGGCGCACCGCCCATCGTGCTCATCACCGAAAACTTCTGGCATCGAAAACTGTCCGGCTCGCCCGACGTCATCGGAAAAACACTCAATCTCGACGGCAAGGCCTTCACAATCGTTGGCGTAACTCCAGCGAGCTTCGAGATCTTCCAGCGCGTGACCGTCGCTCCGACCGACGTCTTCGCTCCCATCGGACAGTGGAGCAATCCGCTACTCAACAAGCGCGAAGCCGGGCTCGGTATCCACGGCATCGGCCGGCTCAAACCCGGCGTCTCTCTCGATCAAGCCACCGCGGACATGCAGCGCGTCACCGACAATCTCGCGCAAGCATTTCCCGCGGCCGACAAAGGCATCGGCGCCACTCTCGTCGACTTCCGCAAAGAAATGCTCGGTGACGTGCGGCCAGTGCTGCTCGTTCTGCTTGGTGCCGTGGGATTTGTCCTGTTGATCGCCTGCGCCAACGTTGCCAATCTCTTGCTTGCGCGCTCCACCGGGCGCACCCGCGAATTCGCTATCCGCGTTGCCCTCGGCGCAGGACGGAGTCGCTTGGTTCGCCAACTCCTCACTGAAAGTTTGTTGCTCGCGCTGAGCGGCGGCGCTCTCGGCCTGCTCCTCGCTCAAATCGCAACGCATAGCGCGGTGCAGGTGCTCCCGGTCCAACTGCCGCGTGCCGCCAACATCGGAATCGATGGCCACGTGCTCTTTTTCACCGCAGGAATCTCCCTTCTCGCAGGGATTCTCTTTGGCATCGTACCGGCTCTCAGGATTTCACATCCTCACTTGCATGACACGCTCAAGGAAGGTGGACGCGGCGGAAGCGGCTCGCGCAACCGCGCGCAGGGCGCGTTCGTCGTCGCCGAAATGGCGATGGCGCTCGTTCTTTTGGTCGGCGCCGGACTCATGGTCCGCAGCCTCGTCGTTTTGTGGCGAACGCGTCCCGGCTTCGAGCCCGCCAGTGTCGTCACATTCGGACTCGCGCTGCCGCCATCCATTCTTGGCGCCCGCGCGGACGCGATCCGCAGTGTGGTTCGCGACCTCGATCGAAAATTCGCCGCCACTCCCGGCGTCGAAGCCGCCTCCCAATCCTGGGGAGCGTTTCCGCTGAGTTCCGACGACGAGCAACTCTTCTGGATCGATGGCGAACCAAAACCCCCAAGCGAAAACGACATGAAGTGGTCGCTCAGCTACGTCGTCCAGCCCGACTATCTCAACGTCCTGAAAATTCCGCTCAACCGCGGCCGCTTTTTCAACGACCACGATGATGAGCGATCTCCCGCAGTCGCGGTCGTCGACGAAGAATTCGTCCGCAAATATTTTCGGGGCGTAAACCCCATCGGCAAACGCGTGCATATGTCGCACCTCGAAATGGGCGGCAACGGCAAGCTGTTTGAAATCGTCGGCGTCGTTGGCCACGTGAATCAGTGGGGGCTCGATTCCGACTTGAAGGAAGAGCTTCGCGCACAGATTTATTTTTCGTGCGTGCAGATGCCTGACGACTACATCGTCGGCGTGCCGGGCGGTGGAGGTACATTCCTGGCTGTCCGGAGCACGCTTCCAACCGAGCGGCTCGTCGACGCGTTGCGCCGCACCAGCCGCGAAATCAACAGCGACCAGGCCGTCTACAACGTGCAGACGATGGACAGTGTCATCTCCGCGAGCCTCGCCGGACGTCGATTCTCGATGATTTTGCTGGCGTGTTTCGCGGGCCTCGCACTCTTGCTCTCCAGCATCGGGATCTACGGCGTCGTCTCCTACGTCGTTGGCCAGAAGACCCGCGAAATCGGATTGCGGATGGCTCTTGGCGCGAGCCGGTCGGCCGTACTTCGCATGATCCTGAGCCAAGGCGGCAAACTCGCCGCGGCCGGCGTAGTCATCGGGCTCGGCGCTTCGTTTGTGCTGACGCGTTCGATGCAGGCGATGCTCTTCGGCGTCAGCGCCAGCGATCCGTTCACGTTCATCGCGGTCGCAACGCTCCTGACCGCCGTCGCGCTCGCCGCCTGCTACATTCCCGCGCGTCGCGCCATGCAAGTCGATCCCATGGTGGCCCTTCGCCATGAGTAGCCACTCTTCATTTTCGAGGAGTCACCGATGAAGTCATCCGACGATCGCCACGACGAAAAACAAAACGCGCTCGAACAGGAAATCGCGAGCCACCTCGAAATGTCCGCCCGCGATCACCGAGATCGCGGCGCTACTCCACAGCAAGCTGACGCAGCCGCGCACCGCGAATTCGGCAACGTCGCCCTGGTCCAACACGTCACGCGCGATCAATGGCGCGGCCGTTGGCTCCAAGATTTCACGCAAGACCTTCGCCACGGCGTGCGCCTGCTGCGCCGCAGCCCCGGCTTCACACTCATCGCCGTTTAACGCTCGCTCTCGGCATCGGCGCGAACACGGCCATCTTCAGCCTCGTCAACGGCATCCTGCTTCGCCCGCTTCCCTACGCGCATCCCAACGAACTCATCAGCCTCAATAACGCCGCATATCCGAAAGGTGGCTTGGTCGCTCTCCGCGAACGCTCCAAAACGATGGACATCGCCACCTACGCCGAAGGCTACGAATTCAACCTCACTGGCCTCGGCGATCCGATCCGCCTGAGCGGCACGCCGGTTTCCGCCGAACTCTTTTCCATCCTCGGCACCGGCGCCGCCGCCGGCCGCGTCTTCCGCGCCGGCGACGATGCCGCCGGCAAAAACAGCTTCGTCATCCTCAGCAACAATCTCTGGCAGCGCAAATTCAACTCCGATCCCAGCATCATCGGTTCCTTCATCGCTCTCGACGGCCTGCAGCGCGAAATCGTCGGCGTGATGCCGCCCGATTTCCGCTTCCCTTCGCCGCAAACCGAAGTGTGGATTCCGCTCAACATCGATCCCCGCGACGCTCATACGTATTGGGGCGGCGACTACATGCCCACGATCGCGCGCCTTCGTCCTGGCGTAACGGAGCAACAAGCCGATACTGAAATTCGATTCCTCCAACCGCAAGTGGCCGCTCTATTTCCATGGACCATGCCAAAAGCCTGGAACGCCGATATCTCTGCCGTCTCGCTGCAAACCGGCTTGATCGGCGACGTCCGCGAACGCCTCCTGATCCTTCTCGTCGCCGTCGTCCTCGTCCTGCTCATAGCTTGTGCTAACGTCGCCAATCTCACTCTCTCGCGCGCATCCGTCCGCGAAAAAGAAATCGCCATCCGCGCGTCGATGGGAGCCCCTCGCCATCGGATCATCCGCCAACTCATCACCGAGAGTGTCTTGATGGCATCCTTGGGCGGCGCACTCGGACTCTTCCTCGCATCCGTCGGCCTGACGCTGCTCAAATCCACGCTACCTGCCGACACTCCCGGCCTGCTTTCCGTCGCCATCGACTGGCGCGTCCTGCTCTTCACCGCGATTCTCGTCGTCTTCACCGGTATCGCATCCGGCGTCGCGCCGGCGTTCCACTCCTCCCGCACCGAACTCACCGAATCGCTCAAGGCCGGCGGCCGCGGCTCGACGCTCTCCCGCGGACGCCGTGTCCGCAGCATGCTCGTCATCGGCGAACTCGCTCTCGCCGTACTTCTCGTCAGCTCCGCTGGCCTCCTCATCCGCAGCCTCTGGGCGCTCTCTCACGTCAATCCCGGCTTCCGCTCTGACAACGTCCTCACTGCCCGCGTCACGCCCAACGAAAATTTCTGCGCCGAACAAGGCCGCTGCTTCTCCTTCTATCGCGATCTCCTCCGTGAAGTCCGCGCTCTTCCTGGAGTAAACGAAGCCTCGCTCATCAACACGCTGCCCCTCGGCGGCCGCGTGCAAAAACGCTCCTCCGAAGTCGAAGGCTACGAGCCCACCGCAGAAAGAGCCGCCCCGCTCTTCTGGCTCAACGCCGTCTCCCCCGGCTACTTCAACTCCATGCGCATTCCAATTCTTAGCGGCCGCGACTTCAACGACGCCGACACCACCGGCAACCCGCGCTCCATCATCATCAGCGCCGAAACCGCCCGCCGATTCTTCCCAGATAGCGACGCCGTCGGCAAACACCTCCGCCTCATCGGTCAGCAGGACTGGTGCACGATCGTCGGCATCGCCAACGACGTCCGCGCCTACGACCTTCGCCGCAATCTTCCTGCCTGGATGGACGGCATGATCTACGTACCGTTCGGTGCCGGCGCGACACTCGAAAACGGCAGCGTACCCGCTGAAATGACCTTGGTTCTTCGCTCGTCGTCCGCCGTCCCGCAACTCGAACAATCAATCCGCGCCGTTACTGCATCACTGAACCCCGAAGCCCCCGTCAGCGACATCAAAGCCATGCCCGAGATTCTCTCCGGCGCAACCGCTGCCCCCCGCTCCATCGCCTCGCTCTTCGCCGCATTCGCCGCGCTCGCACTCGCGCTCGGCATCATCGGCATCTACGGCGTGATCTCCTTCTTCGTCGGCCAGCGCACCCGCGAAATCGGCATCCGCATCGCCATGGGGGCGCAACGCCGCGACATCCTCAAGCTCGTCGTCAGCGAAGGACTCACGCTCACCGTCATCGGCATCGTCGTCGGACTCGCCTCCGCCCTCACGCTCACCCGCTTCCTCAGCGCATTCCTCTACGGCGTCAGCGCTACCGACCCACTCGACTTCGCCGCCGTCGCCGCCCTCTTCGCCATCGTCGCGCTAGCCGCGAGCTACATCCCTGCGCGCCGTGCTATGCGCGTCGATCCGCTGACGGCGTTGCGTTACGAATAACGCGCTACGAATAATTTTCGAAGGAGCTCCAATGAACTTCTTCCGCAATCGTGATCGCAACAGCAACGACAATCGCTCTGACCTGAACGCCGAACTCGAATCCCACCTCCAAATGTCCGCGCAAGATCACGCTTCCCGCGGCACCGACCCCCAAACCGCGTCCGAACTCGCCCGCCGCGAACTCGGCAACGTCGCACTGATCCAGCAAACCACCCGCGACCAACGCCCCATCGCCGCCTTCTTCGACAATCTCGCGCAAGACATCCGCTTCGCCCTCCGCACACTCCGCAAAAATCCCGCCTTCACCATCATCGCCGTCCTCACGCTCACGCTCGGCATCGGCGCCAACACCGCCATCTTCAGCGTCGTCAACGCCGTCATCCTTCACCCTCTTCCCTTCAAAAACGCCGACCGCCTCCTCGACATCTCCGCCCACAGCACCACATTCGATTTCCCGCACATGTACATGTCGATCCCCGACGTGAACGACGTTCGCGCTCAATCAAAAACTCTCACTGACATCTCGCCCTACTCCTTCGGCTCCAAAGAAATCGTGGTGGACGGCAAGCCTGATCGCCTCGACGGCGCTGTCATCACCGAAAGCCTCTTCCCGCTTCTCGACGTGCAGCCGATGCTCGGTCGCAATTTCACCGGCGACGACATGCATCCCGGCGTTCGCGTCGTGATTCTAAGCCACAAAATCTGGCGCGATCGTTTCGCCTCCGACGCAAACGTAGTCGGCAAAACCATGCTCCTCGACGGCGAGCAAAACATCATCGTCGGCGTGATGCCCGAATTCCCTAAAATGGACTTCGCCACCGACGCCGAGCTCTGGACGCCGCTCCAGCCAACGCCCGACCAACTCTCACAACGCAAAGAACACATCGCCGGTGTCGCCGTGGCCGCTCTCCGCCCCGGTGCCACAATCCAGCAAGCGCAACGCGAACTCGCGCAAATCTCCGCGCGACTCAGCGAAGCCTATCCCGACTCCGACAAAGGTTGGAGCATCTACCCAATGCTGCTCAAAACCTCCCTCGTCGGCGACAGGAGCACTGCACTCCTCGTCCTTTTCGGCGCCGTCGGATTCGTCCTCTTGATTGCCTGCGCCAACGTCAGCAATCTCTTCCTCTCCCGCGGCTGGGCGCGTCGCCGCGAATTCGCCATCCGTAGCGCCATCGGCGCCACACGCGGCGCACTTCTTCGCCAGCAACTCGTCGAAAGCACGATCGTCGCCTTGATTGGCGGCGCCTGCGCGTTGCTGCTCTCCGTCTGGATCGTCCGCGCCTTGCGTCACCTCCTTCCCCCCGAAACCCCGCGCCTCGAAAATATTTCCGTCGAGTCCGGCGTCGCAATCTTCACGCTCGTCGTCTCCATCGTTGCCGCGCTCGTCGCTGGTCTCGCACCTGCTCTCCTCAGCGTCCGCGACGACGTCAACTCCACCATCAAAGAAAGCGGCGCCTCCCCCAATCGCGGCCACAATTTCCTCCGCCAGGCTCTCGTCGTCGCCGAAGTCGCACTCGCTCTCACGCTTGTCATCGGCGCCAGCCTCGCCGTGCAAAGCTTTGCGCGCATGCTCCACGTCGATGCCGGCTTCCGTACCGATCACCTCGCCACGATGCATATCGACTTCCCCGCGTTCCGCTACGAAAAGCCCGAAAAGAGCCTTCACTTCACAGATCAAATCATTGCCGACACGCAGGCGCTGCCCGGTGTCGAGTCCGTTTCTGCGAGCCTCGTCTACCCCATGGGCGACGCCGTCGCCGAGTCGCAATTCACTGCCGATCCCGGCGCCGATCCAAAAACTCCGGGCCAGATGGTCCGTAACAATCGCGTCACGCCCGACTTCCTCCGCACTTTCGGAATCCCACTGCTCACCGGCCGCGACTTCGACACCGGCGACTCAATCACTTCTCCCAAGGTCTATATCGTCAGCGAGTCGCTCGCGCGAAAAGTTTTCGGCGCGCAAAACGCAGTCGGCAAGCGCCTTTCAACCGATGTCCAGGACGGAAAGTACGTGTGGGGCACCATCGTCGGTGTCTGCGGTGATGTTAGCGAGATCGATCTCAAACCCGAGGCGATGCTTTACGCGCCGCTCGCACAGGCAAAAGAACTCGACGGTATTACTCTGGCCGTGCGCACCCGGCCCGAACCTTCCGCAGTTATTGACGCAATCCAAAGCCGCGTGTGGGCTCTCGATAAAACTCGTCCCGTCACGTCGATCAAAACGATGGAACAACAAATCGCCGAGCACAACGCCGCACCTAAATCCCAAAGCACGCTCCTCGCAATCTTCGGCGCGCTCGGCCTGCTCCTCGCAATCGTCGGCGTCTACGGCGTGATGTCCTATCTCGTCACCCAGCAAACCCGCGAAATCGGCATCCGCATCGCGCTCGGCGCCGACCCGCACAAAATCCTTCGCATGGTCATCACGCGCAGCGTTAAACTCGCGCTGATCGGGGTTGCCATCGGCCTAGTCTCTTCATTCGCGCTAACCCGCTTCCTCTCTTCCCTCCTCTACGACACCAGTCCCACCGATCCACTCACCTTTGCCGCGGTCGCCGTCGCCCTCGTCGCGGTCGCCATCGCCGCATCGGCCATGCCCGCCCACCGCGCCATGCATATCGATCCGATCCGCGCCCTGCGCCATGACTGAGGTCACGACTAAGGAGCCAACTCGATGAACCCCTTCAAAAAATTCTCCCGCTCCAATCCCTCCCGCGATCCATCCGACAATCGCCCCGACCTCGACGCCGAAATCCAATCCCACCTCCAAATGTCCGCCGCCGACCACGCCTCCCGCGGCGCCGATCCGCAGCAAGCCTCCGAGCGCGCCCATCGCGATTTCGGCAACGTCACGCTCGTGCAACAAACCACTCGCGATCAACGCCCCTTCGCTGCCGCCCTCGACGATCTCGCCCAAGATCTCCGCTACGCCCTCCGCACCCTCCGCAAAAATCCCGGCTTCACTCTCGTCGCCATCCTCACTCTCGCTCTCGGCATCGGCGCCAACACCGCCGTCTTCAGCGTCATCGACTCCGTCATCCTCCGTCCACTTCCCTTCGCCAACGCAAGTCGCCTCGTCTGGTTCAACGGAAAATTTCCGCTCGGTGATCTCGCCGACGTCTCTCCCCCAGACTTCCTCGACTACCGATCCTCCAATCAAACCTTCGACCGCCTCGTCGCCATGAACAACGACCCGAGCCCATCCAACTTTTCCGGCGATCGCTCCCAACAAGTCCTCGTCAGCATCGTCACCGGGAATTTCTTCGAGACGCTCGGCATCGCTCCCACCATCGGCCGCGACTTCACCCAGTCCGACGAACAATTCGAAATCCCGCAATCCGCCATCCTCGGCCACGGCATCTGGGTGCGCGCCTTCGGCGCCGATCCATCGATCGTCGGCAAGACAATTCGTCTCGATGGCACCAGCGTCACCGTCGTCGGCGTACTTCCCACCGACGTTCCTCTCCTCTCCGAAGCGCAAATCTGGGAACCGACTCCGATGCGCAACCCCGGCATGCAGCGCCGTCGCGGACATTTTCTGAAAGTGATCGGTCTGCGCAAACCAGGCATCACGCAAGCGCAAGCCGCCGCCGACATGGATTCCATCGCCGACCGCCTAAGCAATCAATATCCCGACACAAATAAAGGTTGGAGTCTGCGTCAGCGCCAGCTCACCGAAGTTCTCATCGGCCCCGTTCGCCCCGCGATGCTGCTCATCGCCGGAGCCGTCGGCCTGCTACTTCTCATCGCGTGCGGCAACGTCGCGAACCTGCTCCTCGCGCGTTCCACCGCGCGCCGCCGCGAATTCGCCGTGCGCGGCGCACTCGGCGCAAGCCGCGGCCGCATGATTCGCCAAACTCTCACCGAGAGCATCGTCCTCGCTCTCGCAGGCGGCACGCTCGGAATCTTCGGCGCGATCTGGCTCGTGCGATTGCTCCGCGCCATCGGCCCATCCAATCTCCCGCGCCTCAACGAAATTCAGATCGACACCACAGTCCTGCTCTTCACCGCCGGAATTTCTCTTCTCACCGGCCTCATCTTCGGCCTCATACCTGCCCTGCAAGCCTCCGGTCGCGCCTTCACTGACGCTCTCAAAGCCAGCGCGCGCAACACCGCTTCCGGATCGCAGCGCCGCGTCGGCAGCATCCTCGTCGTCTGCCAGGTCGCCATGTCGCTCACCCTCCTCGTCGGCGCCGGCCTATTGCTCAAAAGCTTCTGGCTGCTCACACAAGTCAATCCCGGTTTTCAGACCGAGCGCGTCGTCACCGCTTCGCTCGGCCTCAACATCCCGGCCTACACCGAAGAAGCAAAACGTTTTCGCTTCTGGCAACAATTCGAAACGCGCGCCGCCGCTCTTCCAGGTGTCGAAACAGTCGGCGCCACCTCCGAACTCCCCTTAAACGGCGAACACAACGATTCCGGGTTCTACATCGACGGCCACACTTACGGAGCGAGCGAATTCGACGATGCGAATTTCCGTGAAATCAGCAACGGCTATTTCGCCACCATGCACATTCCTCTTCTGTCCGGCCGCGCTTTCACCGAACAGGACACCGCGAATTCCGCCGGCGTCGTCATCGTCAACGAAGCATTCGCGCAACAATTCTTCAAAGACCAAAATCCCATCGGCAAACACTTGCGTCTCGCCAGCGCCACCAAGCCCGACATCGAAATCATCGGCGTCGTCGGCAATATTCATCAGGATTCCTTGAGCGATTCGCGTTATCCCGAAATGTATGTCCCCTTCGCACAAGATCCGACCACCCGAATGCACATCGTCGTCCGCGCCGCTGCAAATCCCGAAAATCTCGCGGCCGCATTGCGAGAAATCGTCACCAGCCTCGACAAAGACGAATCTCTCTCCGATTTCCGAACGCTCGACGCGATTCGCGACGCCTCCATCGCGCAGCCGCGTTTCTCCACGCAACTTCTCGGCACCTTCGCCGCCCTCGCACTGATCCTCGCCGCCGTCGGACTTTACGGACTCATGGCCTACTCGGTCACGCAGCGCATCAGCGAAATCGGAATCCGCGTCGCTCTCGGCGCCAGCCGCGCCAACATCCTCGGCCTCATCCTCGAGCGCGGCTCCTTCCTCGCGCTCGGCGGAATCGCCATCGGCCTCGTCGCGTCGCTTGGTCTCTCTCGCCTTCTCTCTTCATTTCTGTTCGGAGTGCATCCGAACGACCCCATCACATTCTCAGCCGTAGCGGCCGTTCTGGCCGTTGTAGCCCTCACCGCCAGTTTCATCCCCGCCCACCGCGCCACCCGCGTCGACCCCAACATCTCCCTCCGCCACGAATAACCTTTTTTCTTGAGTCCCCACGAATAAAAACTCGCGTTGTCATCCTGATGCGTCCGCAGGACGCCGAATGATCTCAGTCGTAACCCGCCACCTATCGTCCCGGCCATTCGTCTCCTACTAAACTCTTCCGTTGCATCCGCCACATCCCCTCGCCCCCACTACATCTTGTGCCGTAAGAGATAACGCGCTACACTCCCCTCTAGCCTTTACGAGCAGTTCCCCCCGTTCCTAAGGTGCCGTACAAATGCTTTCATTCCTAAAACGCCTTTGGCGCCAAGACTCCGGTCAGGATGCAGCGGAATACGCACTTCTCATCGTGGGCATCGCCATCGTCGTTGTGGGTGCGCTTGTAGCCTTCGGCAATTCCACCGGCCATAGCTTCGGCGGCGCCGCCCAAACCGTAATCGGCGGCACATCCGGCGGTTCCGGTGGCGGAAGTGGTAGCGGTGGTGGCAGTGGCTCCGGCGGTTCCGGTGACCAGGGCGGCGGTTCCGGTGGATCCGGCGGCGGTCAAGGCAGCGGTTCTGGCGGCGGCTCGGGCAGCGGTGGCTCAGGCGGTTCCGGTGGTAGTGGTGGCTCCGGCGGAAGTGGCTCCGGTGGAAGTGGTGGTAGCGGCGGCTCCGGCGGCAGCACCGGCGGCAATCCCACCAATCCCCCCAAACCCCCAGGCAGCAACTAACCTTCCCTTCGAAAGTTCCTTCTTCAAATTTTCCCAACGGACTGCGTCACATCGCACTCCTCGAGATTTCCCGCGCACCAACCCAACCTAGGTCCTGACTCAACGCAAGCCCACTTGTCCGGCAACGCGACGTACGAGGAGTTAGCCAAGAATTCCGCGCCCGCTGGCTGTATGATTTCGGGATGTTTGCGCTTAGAGCGCTGTTAGCAACTCTTCTCCTCACTCATTTCGTAGCGGCCGAAGAGCATGTCTCCTTCCCAACCGAGGACGGTGGCGTCGTCTATGCCGACATCTACGGAAAAGGCGAACGTGGGCTTGTGCTCGCGCACGGGGGCCGCTTCAACAAGGAAAGCTGGGAAAAGCAGGCTCGAACATTCGCGGCGGCGGGGTTTCGAGTTCTAGCGTTCGACTTCCGGGGCTATGGTGCGTCGCACGGCCCTGGTGACTCTGCTCCCATGGACGCACCTCTCCACTTGGATGTGCTGGCGGCGGTTCGCTATCTGCGAAAGATGGGTACGAAGACCGTATCGGTTGTTGGAGGCAGCATGGGTGGGGGAGCTGCTGGCGATGCATCGATTGCGTCTCAGCCGGGTGAGATCGACCGCGTGGTTTTCCTTGGCGCCTACCCAAACGGTCCGGCAGAAAAGCTCAAGTGCGCTTCATTGTTCATCGTAGCACGCGATGACGCAAACGAAGATGGACCACGTCTCCCCAAGATTCAAGAGCAGTACGAAAAAGCTCCCGAACCAAAAACGCTGATCATCCTAGATGGCTCTGCGCACGCTCAGTTTCTCTTCCAAACGGATCAGGCAGAGCGCGTGATGATCGAGATTCTCCGCTTCCTTTCAGCGAAGTGAACCGTTCCGTACGGTCCGACGTTGGCACATGTCCGGCGACTTACCAGAAGTTAGCTAATGCCATACGCTGCCACCCATTTCTGGGCCCGTGTCAGTTCACGTAGACGTTGACCGCGATTCGATCGCCGGGATACCTGCGGTTATACATATAATATCCATCACCGAAGTACTCGATAGAGACGTCGTCCCTGTCGTACCAGTCGTCTGACCAGTATTCCGGCCACGGATCAACGAGGCTGAACCAGTAGCCTCCGTACTGGAAACGGGGATAGCCACCAATAACTACTACCGGTTGGCTGTAAATTCGGAAGTAATGGCTACGGCCAAAGGATCCCCGATACCGATCGTCGGGTATGCGGTAGCCGCTATACCCACCACGTTGCTGCCAGCTTTGGTGCTCGGAATGCCAGGCGCGCGCACGACGCTGTTGCCAAACGTCCCTCTGTTCCTGATTTGACCGCGAACGCATGTTGACATCCCGTTCGCGCTGTTGTGTCTGCCTGCGCAGTTGGTCGTTCTGACCTCGCTGTTGCTGTGCGCGCTGTTGGTCTCGGTCTTGATCTTGCACGTGCTTGTTGCGATCTTGTTGGACGCGTTGCTGCTGCGCCCGTTGCTGCTGTTGTTGCTGTGCAGCCTGTTGCTGCCGATTTTGTTCCTGGTGACCAGCTCGATCTTGTTGGGCGCGTCTCTGCTGGTCCTGCTGTGCGCGCTGCTGCTGTTGTTGTGCAGCCTGTTGCTGTCGATTCTGTTCCTGGTGACCGGTTCGATCTTGTTGGGCGCGCCTTTGCTGGTCCTGCTGTGCACGCTGCTGCTGCTGTTGTTGCTGTGCAGCCTGTTGCTGTCGATTTTGTTCCTGGTGACCGGCTCGATCTTGTTGGGCGCGTCTCTGCTGGTCCTGCTGTGCGCGCTGCTGCTGTTGTTGTGCAGCCTGTTGCTGTCGATTCTGTTCCTGGTGACCGGCTCGATCTTGTTGGGCGCGCTGTTCTCTGCCTTGGTCTCGCTGCTTATTTTGTTCTGGTTGTTGCTGCGCGGATTGTCGATCCTGCTGCTTTTGCGCTTTGTTTTTATCTTGCTGGTCTGGTTGCTGTGCGTAAGTCAGAGCGCAGGCACCAAAAACGAGCAGCAAAACCGCGCTGACAAATTGAATCGGTTTTTTCATGACCTTGCCTCTCCGTCTTGCAGACCGTCACGTGGGGGGTAGTCAAAGGCTAGAGCGTTGCAGAGATGCCCGATATAGGCACGAATGGGTACGGGGGCACAGGATTTCCCGTAGAAACACACCGGGGAAGGAGAAGTCCTTGGAGTTGTAACTTCACGACTTTCGCGCAGACGAGCGGCTGCGTTGGGAGGGCTTAAGGTGTCATTTCTCTTTCACCACTTTTCACGAATCTCTCGTCGCCCGATGAACTTCGAAGATGACTGGCGTTGGTCAATATCCAAGAAATCAATCTGCGCCACTAGTTCCATTCGGGCGGCTTGGTCTAGGAGCGTTCGACCTTGGGCTTCGACTGCGCTCCTAGCGGTTCGCGGAAAGGATCCATCGGAATCGGCGCGTACTCGACCTCGATGATCTCGAGATGCTCCGTCTTTGCCGGGCGCGCGCAGTTCCACGCGGTCGCCGGGGCTCGCCTTCATCAGCGCATTGGCGAGAGGCGAGCGCCAACTGATGTAGCCGCGGTCGAGGTCCACCTCGTCGATGCCGACGATCGAGACGACGTGTTCGAGGCCGGCGGCGTCCTTGTAGGTCACGGTTGCGCCGAAGAAGACGCGCGTAGCGGCTGGCCTCTGGCCGCGCGAGCGGCGGGATCGACGACCACGGCCGCGTCAATGCGTTTCGTGAGAAAGCGAATCCGCGAATCGATCTGGCCTAACCGTCGCTTGCCGTAGAGGTAGTCGGCGTTTTCACTGCGGTCCCCGTTACTCGCAGCCCACGCCACGACCTCCACCACCGCGGGCCGCTCGCGACTCAGCAGGAACGAATGCTCGTCTTTCAGTCGCTGCAACCCGGCGGGCGTGATGTAGTTTTTGAGCGGCGGGCCCGGTGGCTCTGGCCGAGGTCCTCGGAGCGGCCGCTTTTCTCGCGTTTGCCAATCTGTCATGGGATTTCGTGTACCTGTGGGTGACCCAATCTCGGAACGTCCGCGCCTCGGTCCCGATAATTCGTCGCACGGTGCCCGACAATTCTTCGTACGGTGAACGTGACGTACGCGGGCTAGATGTCGAATGATATATCGGACTTTCCCGTCGCACTCTTAGAAAATGCTGTGACCGATGATACCCGGATCTGGGCTGAGGGCTGGAGATCTCAATCGGACTGCGAATATGGAGATCTCACCTGCGAGCACCCAGTCAGACAAACCGAATGATTACGATCGGAAATCAGACCCTTCAGTCAGAACGGATTTGCAAGCGCGCGCCGGATGCGCTCGTTGTAGGTGCGCCCGGATTGCAGACGCTGCCCCGACTTGAGTTCGACCTCGTACTGACCGTGTGCGATCGACCACAGTTGCGCGATGCGACGCACGTTGACGATGTGCGATCGATGGATACGCAGGAAGCGATTGGAATCAAGCACGCTCTCAATCGTGTTCATCGGTACGTGCAATAGATAGGTTGCCGGACCTGCGTGGAGCCGAACGTAGTTCTGAAAGGCTTCGATCCAGTCCACGTCGTTGACTGGCACGAAAGACGTGTTCTCGCCGGACCGAACCGCGAATCGTTCAAGTTGCCGCGGCGGACTCGCGATGGCACCGAGCATCGCCATCAATTGCTTTGTCGCGTCCTTGTGCGGTGCGCCTCGCAGCCTGTCAACGGCCCTCTTGAACGCGAGCGCAAAGCGTTCCTCGGTTACCGGTTTGAGGAGATAGTCGATCGCCGCGATTTCGAACGCCCGGATCGCATACTGGTCGTGTGCGGTCACGAAGATGATCGGCGGCAGGCGTTCTACTCCAACCGAATCGACCACCGCAAAGCCATCGGTTCGTGGCATCTGCACGTCAAGAAGTACGAGATCAGGTTTCTTCTCGCGAATAAGAGTGATCGCCTCTCGTCCATTTCGCGCTTCCGTAACAGACTCGACCTGGTGCTGACGGCCGAGCAACAGCTTCAGCCCTTCGCGCGCGATGGGCTCATCATCCACAACGAGAACGCTCAATCGCACCGTGATCCCTCCGGCGAAACCGTTCGGATCGGCAATGTGATCGTAACCCGCACGCCCCTTTTGGCCCCTGGCTCGAGGACGAGATGCGCGCTGTCGCCATAGAGCCGCGCCAAGCGGTTTCGAATATTCGTCAACCCGATTCCGGAGCGACCGGCCCTGGGCGACAGAAGCCCAGGGCCATCGTCGGACACGATGAGGTTAAGTGCCCCATTCGAACGGGTCGCCACAACCTCGACTGTCACTGCCTCCTCGCTCTGACCAAGACCATGCCGAATCGCGTTCTCAACGATCGGCTGCAGCACCATATGGGGCACCAGAACCTCGGACAGCGCGGTCGGCGCAATGCGCACTCGCAGCCGATCCTCAAACCGGACCTGCTCGATCGACAGGTATAGCCGCAGGAATTCGAGTTCGCGCCAGAGCGGGACTTCCTGGGTCTCCACATCTTCGAGCGTTAGACGGAGCAGATCCCCTAGTTTCTCAACCATGCCTTCGGCCTGCGCGGTCTTCTGCTGCTGAATCAGAACCATGATGGCGCCGAGCGTATTGAACAGGAAATGTGGCTGTAACTGCATCTTCAGCGAACTCAGCTGCGCGGTTGCAAGCTGCCGGGCGAGTTCGGATGCTTTCACCTTCAGTTCGAAAGCCTCGCGCTCGCGAATCTTGGCGTTTTTCTGTGACCGGTACACCGCATGAAGCGCGATCACCGCCCAATAGCGGATGACACCCCCCTGGAGGCCGAACGACAACATGATTCCGATTCCCGCGACGAGCGATGGAGGAGGCGGCGGCGCAGGGAAGACGCCAAGCAGCAACAGTATCGGGACTTCGAGCACCGTGGCTAAGATCGAGAAGACCACGCTGAAACAAAGGTGCCAGGCGACGTACGTTACTCGGCGTTCGATCGGCCACCGATTGCCAAGCCAAATGAGGGCCGGCGTGAGCGCGGCGCAAACATACATGCCCGTCATCCAGCCGACGAACACATATTTCCATGGCACCGCACCGCCTCGATAGAGTCGCGGCACCGTGTCCTGGATGATGTAAAACAACCCGGCGATCGTCCAGCCGAGCCAGACTCCCGCGATCAGCCGTATCCGTTGACGCATCCCAGGCGACATTTCTGCTTCATTCTGCCACGGCTGACCCTCTGCGTTTGGCGGGCTTTTGACGAAGTGGCCTGCCGCGGTGACCAACGACACTCGCAAGAATCTCAATCCAGTTCGGCATCTCGCTAGGACCGTTTATCAAAAACACGTGTGAGCTTTTCCTTCAGCGCCCCAGGATGGCTGCGTAGTGACAAACAAAAACCAAATCCGAAGCGGGGAAGGAGCAGGATCAATGAGAACTCGAATGAGCGCGTGGATGTTTGGAGTGACAGTGGCGGTATTGGCATTGGTAAGCGGAACCGCGGCACAAACCACCGCAAAAGATGTTGGCGAGGCGCCGGGCATTATTCCAAGCGCCTTTGGCCAGTCAGTGGATCGCGACATCATGACCATCCGTGCCGCCACCGCCAAATTCAAAACGACTGAGGCTGCCGATGCGGCCGGCTACAAACGCGTTACCGACTGCGTCCAACATCAACCAGCAGGTGCGATGGGTTACCACTTTCAGAACAACGACCTTCTGGACACCACGCTCGACCTTCAGCATCCGGAGGTGTTGGTTTACGAGAAGATGCCCGACGGCACCTTTCAATTGAATGGCGTCGAGTTTCTCGTGCCGATCTCCGCATGGAAATCAACCGAGCCGCCGCGCATCATGGGACAGGCCCTCATTAAGGCGGATCCGATCGGCTTCTGGTTTCTTCACGTCTGGACCTGGAAGCCGAGTCCGAGCGGCCTTTTTGCCCCCTGGAATCCCGACGTCAAATGCCTCGATGCCTCTTCGTCGATGAGTCACTAGACAAGGTGTCGATTTCGCTCTCCCTCGTTTTACCGTAGTCTGGCTATCGAGCGACTCGACCGGGGGAAATGATGAAATATCTTTGCTGTGTTTACCTTAAGCCGGACGCCTACCGCGGCCTATCCGCCGACGAGCTAGCGAAGCTGAACCGGGATTCCCTGGCTTACAACGACGAGCTCGCGAAAAAAGGGCACTACATCGCCGCGTCAGCGCTGCAGCCGCCGCAAACGGCAAAGACGGTCCGCCACCGAGGTGGCAAGACCTTAGTGACCGACGGCCCCTATGCCGAAAGCAAGGAAGTCCTGGGCGGATTCATTCTTATCGAAGTGCGGGACATCGATGAGGCGATACGAATCGCCGAGAATATTCCCGTGGGCAAATTTGCAAGCATTGAAGTGCGGCCGGAAATGAAGATTGACTAGAGCGCCGAGTCTTCGAGCCGCCTTCTAAGTCCCGACAAAACGCCGTTGCCGGAATCTGATCTCGTTGTCCGGTTAGCCGTAACCAGTCAAGTGAAAATCGCACGAAGTGATAGTATCGGCCTACCATGATGGCCCCGCGAACACCGGACCTCCGGGCCCAACGCGAAGCAATGCAAAAGCTCGCCTTCCTCGTCGGGAAATGGATTGGCGAGGCACACCTCCTACGCAGCGCGGCTGAGTCCGTTGAGTTGATTCAGACGGAGGAAGCGCAATACAAACTTGACGGATTGATCCTCACGATCGAGGGCACTGGCAAGACAATATCCGGAGGCCAGACGCTGTTGCATGCGTTTGGAACAATCTCCTACGACGATGCCAGCGGAATCTATTCCCTAAGAGCATTCAACGACGGACGGTTTCTGGAGACCGAGGTAAAATTGTTGGATCAGGGAAAAGGTATGACTTGGGGCTTTGCTCTGGGCGATATCAAAACAAAATCGGTATTAAGTATTAACGAGCGCGGCGAATGGATCGAAGTCGCGGAGATATTTATTGGCTCTCAGCCGCCGAAGCAGCTCCTACAGTTGACAGTCCGTCCGCAGAAATAGCCAGCCCCGCCCGTACCCGGTAAACGCAGTAACCGAACAAGTCGCTTCGATTCGCCAAGACCGCTTGATCGTCTTTCGTTGAGCCGCATTGATTGTGGGCGCCAGGCGAGTGAGTGAGATCATTTCACGAGGTCTTACGCGCAACATATAAGTACCTCAACAGGCTCCTTTCGCTGGTCAAGCTGTGTACACAGGACAGAAACCGCTGGAGCCCCTCGAAGTTAGGGGAGCCTTCGGCCGCAACCAGCTCCTCTTTCCTTCTCTCGCGTGCATCGTGCCATTTCTTCGAGATCCGCGCCGCACTCTCCGTTGTGTCCGTAGTACCCACCTGGGAAAATCCAGCTTGTTCCAACAGCCGCTCATTCTCGCCAGGTGGACTGTAGAAGTAAAAGCCGATTGAGCTGCGTGTCGCGATTTCCTCGGCGGAAATCATTCCGCCAATGACGAGAGCGTCACTGAACAACATCCGGCCCGATGGCTTCAATACGCGGAACACCTCGACCAGTAAATCGAGTCTCCCAGGCACATGGCACAAAACATCATTTGAAAAGACCGCGTCAAACATCTCGTCATCGAAAGGAAGGTTTTTCGAAACGTCGCACTGTTCGAAACGTGCTCGTGAACCAAGCCCGCTCGTCTGTGCGAGTTCTCTCGCGCTGCGGATCCCCGGTTCGTTAATATCCACTCCCACGATCTGGCAACCGATTTTCTCCGCAAGGTGCAAAGCATACCCTCCGGAACCGCAACCAATCTCCAGGACGGAGGAATCGGGACTCAAGTCGAGTAATTCCGGGATTCCCAGTGACTCCTCGGTTGTGACCCAACTGGTTTGGCCGAAATCCTGGCCATACGTCTCCATACGCACGTATCGATATGGATCCGAGGCATATTTCCCATACGCATTGTTGTACAAGTCGAACATTCTCTCCGCCTCTTCACCACGCGACACGGAACATCGGCGCGAGCAGGTGGCCAGTATACCCGGGTGCGTCGCATGAAGACTCCTTCATGGCATGTTTCGACTCGTCTTTTTTGGGCGTACGGAATCCCGATTGGGCGTACGGAATCCTGATGAACGCCGTCACGGGACCCGTGGAGTGCCCGCGATGATTCTGTCCGTTCGCAGAAATAACTGGCCATCCTGATGAGTTGTTCAAACAAGCGTTGACTCCTTTGTGTCGCACGGTTGTGCGCGGTTCGGAGCGAAAAGATACTGAGAGGCATACCCATCGAACTAGGCTTTTCTTGAAGACGAATCGTTTCAGCGCAATGCGCGGGCGAAGGGAGAGAACCTTGAGTACGAGATTCTTAAGAGCGAAGCTGTTCGTTATTGCGATCGCTGTGGCGCTGCCTGGCTGGATACTTGCCGCGCGAAATGACCGCCCCAAAATCGGATTCGCGATTGAAGCCATGAAGGGCGAACGCTGGCAAACGGACCTCGAAGCGTTCCGAGCGCAGGCGAAGGCATTAGGCGCGGACGTAGTGTCGGCGGACGCCGGAGGAGACGACGACAAACAACTCCAGCAAGTGAAGGAGATGATCAAGGGCGGCATCGACGTGCTGGTGTTGCTGCCGCACGACACCACGAAGGCCAGTCGAGCTGTGGACGCGGCAAAGGCCGCGAAAGTGAAGGTGATCAGCTACGACCGCCTGGCCATGAACAGCGACGTCGATCTGTACATGAGCTTCGACCGCGACGAGATCGGGACAATGCAGGCGGAGTACCTGGTGCAGCGAGCGCCAAAGGGAAATTATGTGTTGATTGGCGGGTCGCCAAGCGATGAGGGAGCTAAGGCGCTTCACGCGGCGCAGATGAAAGTGCTAAGGCCCTTTGTCGAGCGGGGCGACATAAAGGTTGTGGCGGACGGCTACATACAGGATTGGGTGGCCTCGGATGCATACATCTTCATGTTGAAGGCAATTGAAAATGCCCACGGAGATGTAACCGCGGTTGTGGCCGCGAACGATGCGCTGGCGGCTGGAGCGATCCAGGCGTTACGGGAACACAATCTGGCGGGGAAGACGCTCGTGTCGGGGCAGGACGCGGATCTGGCGTCGGTGATCTGCATCGCAGAGGGCGTGCAGAGTATGACGGTGTACAAGCCGGTGACGCAGGAAGCGAAACGGACTGCGGAAGAAGCGGTGCGGCTCGCCAAGAGAGAAAAAATTGAGGCCGGAACAATGATCAACAACGGGAAGATCGACGTACCGACCATTTTGCTAAAGCCCATCACCGTCTCCCGCGCCAATATCAAAGAAACAGTAGTGAAAGACGGCTTTCAGACGCTGACCAGCATCAATCGGACGCTGCCGGAAGAGCGCCAGATTCACTGAAGGTGACAACATGCATCAGACTTCCATTTGCTGACGCAGCTCTTTGCTGCCGCTCAGAAGTTTAAGTTGGTGTTTTCCTGCCAGTCTCGAGCCGTCTTTCCTCGCTTTACCGAAGACGTTCACTGCGAGATGACCATCTCTGAGGTGCTCTTCATCGCGTAAGTCGATGACGGCATAAACGGCAAAATGAACTTGAAGTTGTAAGTCACCGTAACCTGCACCGAGCAGCCTGGATTCTTCGGGTATCTCCCGCAATTGTTACCACGTCCCGGTGGCGCCACCCATTCCGTGTTTACCAGTAGCTTCGCCGGACTCTTGTCGATTCCCGGCGGCGTAATACTGGTTACGTAGTCTTCTACATCGGAAGGGCTCGCCGGACACGCCACCGATCCATACGCCTTACTACAACTCCGCCCCCGCACGCTGGCCCACCGCGACGCTTCCCGCGCCGCATCGGAAACGAAATGATACGTGTATAACGCTCGTGCAAACTCGATCACACCAAAGATTCCCGCCAGCAGGAATGGCAGGATCAAGGCGAACTCGGTCAGCGTACTGCCCCGTTGTCGCCTCACCTACTTGCTCCCTCCGGCGCTTCGCGCCTCACTGCGTCACTCGCATAACCGCATGCCCTCGCGCGGCAAAGGTGACGGACAAGCCAGGGTATCGGAACAAGGGACGAATATTGGCTGCCGTATCCACCTTCAGGAAGACCAGTCCGTGCCCCGGCGCGCAACCCCGCGCAGGGCAACCGACGAAATTTGCTGGAGAATTCGAGCAAGCGCATTGATTGGTCGCCGACACATCTATACCAGGCACCTCCGGTGCGTCCTTCTGTACGGCTTGCGTTATGCCGGCTAAATCTTTCGAATCAGCCAGACTTTGCGCTCCATACTGCACACCCGCGCGTGCCGCGCTCGAAACCTCGATGCCGTAGTAGGCGTATCGCCCGATCTCGATCGTGCCGACCAGCAGCAGCAACAGCATCGGGGTCACCAGCGCGATTTCCGCAACACTTTGCCCGCTCTCCGTCACGCTCTCGTGGCGCGAAAATCTTCGCGCGTCTCGCACCGACATCCGCCTCATTGCACCAGCACCGCACCCTTTACCGGGGAGCCATCGGGTAGAGACCCATAATCCGCCCCTATCCCTACATTCCCGTTGAATTTGATGACCTGCGCCACGATCACTGTATACGTGCTCGATGCATTGCCACCCATGGTCAGCCCAGCTCCCGGAAAATATAGCGCCCCGTTCAAAGCCAAGTTTCCGCTGATCGTGGCGGCCGACGGGTCGCCACGATCCTGATAAATCAACACGCCTCCAGGCACGCCCGGAATGACGGAATTCACCGGCGCGGTAAACGACGTATTTCCAGCACCATTCATATTCACCGGCGCGCCATTCGATACATAAAACACCACGCCGTCTCCGCCAATATTCCCCGAACCGTTGAAGTCCAACCCGACTCCCCCGGTAATGAAGTACGCCCCCGCTTGAAACGTGACCGACGCCGTGTTTGTATTTCGGATTCGAATTCCCCCGCAATACACTCCCGGCGACAATGTCGTCGGCTTGTTCCCATTTTTCGCATTGCTGTCTACATCCACCGTTTTCGGATATGTGCAATTCGGCGTTCGTGGTCGTGGCAAATATCCCAACGGGTCACCCGAAGGGGCAATCCCCAGGATCGGCGGTGGATTCGTGCACCCTCCACCCAGTAAATTCAAAACCACTCCAATCGAAGACGCGGTAATGCAACCTCCGCCCACTGTCAAAATCGCATTGTCCACCACGCCGCAATCAGGAGCATTCACCGTTCCGTTCACGGTAATCCCACCCAGCAACGCGAGCGAATAGATGCAGCCTTTCGAACTTCCCAGTTCCGCAACGGCGGTCGCGCTCAACGCCGCAGTGTTCACGCCGAAAATGCGCATGAAAAAAGTAGGCGCATTCTGCCGCACTTCCACTTCGACATAGTTTAGCTGGTTGACCTTGCCGGCGAATGGCGCATCCTTCGGCGGATTGAACGGTGTTACCGTCGTCTCGCTCACGCCATCTTCAAATCCATTGGACTTCGCATCATTCAGCGCAGCGGCTCGATAATTCCCAATTTTTAACTCCGATGCCCCCGCCACCGCCGCGCTATCCGCTGCCGTCTGCAACCGTCGCTTGGTATAACGCAGATATCCCATGTCGACTGACAGACCCACCACGCCAGTGAGCACCAGCAAACTGAGCGCGACAAACACCAGCGCCTGCCCACCCTCACGCCAATGGTTCGGTTTCATCGCCAATACCCCGCTCGCAACAGTCTCAACTACAAATTCACAAACCACAGGCGACCGCGCGGGAAAACACGGCACCCCAGTCTTTTTAGCACAAACAGTTTCAGTACACTTAGTACGGTATCCACACCACGGGACATGTATTCGCGCAGGGAGAAGGCAATCGACCCTCCATCCGTGCGTATTTCAAATCAAGGGACTTAGCTCCCTGCCCGACCGCCTCCCTGCGCGGGCAGCAGCGAAAATCTTGCACACCGATTCCCTAATCTACCCAGCCGCCTGATGGGAATACTGGATTTCTCCTCGCGCACTGGAATACTTGCCCCGCCAAAATTCACTAATGCAACCCCGATTACGCCACCGATTCGGCTCGGGCCGTCCGCAACTGTATCGGCAACTGTATTGTGGAGATGGTTCACAGGAATTCGGAAGGCTATAGGAGTCGCATGACCGACTGCATCAGATGAGCTGATGTGGAGCGGCCTCGAGGTTTTGCGAATGTCCGCTAGGAGCCAAAACGATTCGCCCACACCTGGCCGGGTCCGCGCCACGATCGCTGGCGTCGGCTAGTTCCACTTGTCCAATAGCGCGACTTCCATGATAGGTCTCCACGGCCAGTCCCTGGCAAACGCCGTTACCCGACCCGTGGATCCGCGGCGCTGAATTTGTGCAATGGCCTCGCAGGATACCGTCGCCAACAGACCGAACTACAGTGTAGTGTGTAACGACGCCAGCGCTGGATGGTGCGGCGCGCAAAATCCATCGCGCAAATCGCTGCCATAAGAAACCCAGCACACCTCTCACGTATCAAACAGGGATGCAACCCGCCGGCCGCCGCATTGAACTCGACGCCCTACGTGGCCTGATGCTCGTTTGGATTACCTGCACACACCTTCCCACCATTGCATCGACCTACGTCAATCAGCCATTCGGTTTCGTCTCCGCGGCCGAAGGTTTCATCTTCCTCTCGGCGCTTTTCACCGGACGGATTTATTACCGCCTTGCCCAGCACGACGGTTATCGCACCATGACGCTGAAGCTCTGGGCGCGCACCGTCCGCCTCTATCTTTATCACGCGCTGCTGCTGGGGTTCGTCTTTCTGGTCGCCGTTCCCATCGCGTCGCGCGGCAATCGCCCGGGCTTGCACAACCTCCTCGATTTTTATTTCGACGCCGGCGCACGCCGCGCCGTCACCGAAGCTTTCCTGCTCATCTACCGCCCGCCGCTGCTCGATATCTTGCCGATGTACATCATCTTTCTCGTTTTCACTTCGGCGGCTCTATTGATTACGCGCCGCATCCCCTGGAAAGTGATCTTGTGGACGGCGTTCGGCGTCTGGATGTTGGCGCAATTCGGATTCCGCCAGGAGGAACACGCGCTGGTCAGCAAGATCATCCCGACGCACATCCCGCTCAACGAAATGGGCTCCTTCGATCTTTGGGCCTGGCAATTTCTTTGGATCGTTGGCATTTACATGGGCGTGCGCTGGGGCCGCG
Organism: uncultured Acidobacteriota bacterium; assembly: GCA_963795355.1. Taxonomy (GTDB): domain Bacteria; phylum Acidobacteriota; class Terriglobia; order Acidiferrales; family UBA7541; genus Acidiferrum. Next base: position 76,919 of record CAWCHM010000012.1, on the reverse strand, counting down.
GTGATCTCGACATTGAAGTCTGGGCAAAGCGCTTCACGGTTCCGGCGATCATTGTCGGCGTCTCGCTGTTCGAATTGCGCCGCGCGCTTTCTACCGGCATGGATCTCGGCCCGTTCGAGAGTCTCTTCGACAAATGGCACCTCGGCCCGATTCGCCTCATGAATTTCGCCGCCATCGCCGTGCTGGTGGTCCTGTTTCAATCCGTTTTAAAACCTCTTGCGATTCGCCCGCTGGTTTTGTTGGGCCAGTCATCGCTTCAGGTATTCTGCGTGCATCTTCTCTTTGTTTTTGCCGGCCTGACGCTCTTGGGCAACGCCTCAATGCTGAGCAGCGCCAAACAAGCCGCACTGCTCCTGGTGACCTTCACCGCCATGTTAATCACCGCCAAGCTCTTCTCCAAGACCGAAGCCAAGCAGGAACGCCAGCCAAAGCCAACTTCCAGCGACAACGCCCCTCAAACTCCAACCCCCACCATCTCCCCAAATCCAACCCCAGCCCCACTCACCGCCATCACAACACCTCTACCCGCGCCCGGCGACTGACGCTGCACTTCAAAACATCCGGGGGTGTACCCTTCTCGGACCAAAATTTTCCCCGCGCAACGCAAGGACGGATATAAGTCCCGTCCTTATTCTTGAGAGCGAAACCCGCCATGAAGAAATCGACGACCAAATCAGCATTGAAGGCTGTCCGAAAGCCAATCCCAGACTTACTACAATTCCTATCGCCCTACGATCCAACCATCCAAAAACTCGCTCTCGAAGTCCGAGCCTATCTCTTGACCATTGAATCCCGCGCCACCGAAACCATCTACGACGCCTACAACGCCGTCGCGATCGGCTACTCCTTCACCGGCCGCCTCAAAGAATGCTACTGCCACGTCGCGGTTTACCCCAAGCACGTGAACCTGGGCTTCAATCGCGGCTCCGAACTCGACGATCCACAAAAAATTCTGCAAGGCAAAGGCAGCCAGGTGCGCCACGTAACAATTCACGACAAATCCGGCTTGGCCGACGCATATCTGAAAGGCCTCGTGAGAGTAGCCATCGTAAACGCCCGAGCGCTAGGCGTAGCCGGCGGCATCCCTGAAATCGAACCGCAAAGCATCGTCAAAGCGATCTACAAGAACAGACGAAGGCCTGCGTAGCCATGCAAGCACGATAGGTCGTTGGAACATTTTTCACCGTGGCGTCGGCATCACGACTAGACGAACACCCGCGGACGCTTTTGTTGAAGTCGACTCCGATCCTGACTAACAGAAATCTCTCAGTTGTTGGGAACTACTCGGTGACGTTTGCGAAGAAGACGACACCATAAAGTCGTGAACGGCCGGCGATTCCGCCGGTCGAACAATCCAAACCACGAGGCCCCGCTTCCGAGAGTAAACTTGAGGAGCGGGGCTTTTGTTTATGATGAGAGAAATGATGCCGAAACAAAGCTGGGCGCTTTGCGCTGCTGCGATGGGGTTCTTTGTTTTAGGCGGGAATGCTGCGCTCGCGCATCCGGCACCGTCCATGCATGCGCAAAAGGGATCGGCGGCCGGCGAGAAACTGACCTGGAAGCCAGTTGACTTTGCGATCGTGCGCTATAACGACGATGCGCCGGCCTCGTGGAATATGTATCACGGCGAAAAAAAAGGTCTGTTACTGATTCGTCTTTGGCGCCGATATTTGTTTTTGAATGTGCAGGACCAGGAAGTTTATGAACTCGATCCGCAGAAGGTGAAATTGCAGGGCGACAACAATGTGGAATGGTCCGCGTCAGATTTGCCATCGGATCCGATTGAGACTACGGAATGGAAGGTGCGGGACGTAGGGCCGATGCGTCGAGTAAAGTTTCGATTCGGAAAGAACGGGAATTATCTGGATATTCAGTTGCCGCTGCAGATCAACGGGAAGCCGATGTACTGACGGCGACTGTCACTGGTCGCTCAGAGGGAGACGAAGCGACTGAACTGAGATAGGGCCGCGTAACCAAGTTCTAATGGTTGTGCCGGGATGGGGCGCAGCATGCGCCCCATCATTTTTTGTGCTCCGATTTTCAGCGGCGGTAGACGCCGTAGTACCAAGGGATGCCGAGGGCGCCGGGCTCGACGGCTACTTCCACCAGGTCACCGATGTTGAATCGGTCGAAGTCGTCGGTGTCTACGGCCAGGCGCTCGTAGGTTTGACCTGGGCGCCAACCACGAACCGACAGGCGGCGCGTGCCGCGTACCAATCCCTTCATATTAAAGCGGCCGACAACTGCGGTGGGGTGATAGGTGACGTTTTTTACGTTGTCGAGGCGGCCGTTGACGAAGAGCGTGGCGGCGAGAATCCACGGAAGCGGGATGAATCCCGCGTAGATGCGCTTGAGGATTTCAATTTCTTTGCGATTGCGAGCGCGACGCTCAAGCGTGACGGCGAGGAAGAGCGCGGCGAAGAAAATCACGCCGAAGAAGATCAACATCAGGTCGATGTCGAGCGGCGGGTAGATCTGGCTGATATAGGGGAACGCCAGCGAGCCGAGCAGGAAGATCGCGGTGCGGGACACCAAGTGGCGGCGGAACATCACCTCCGCGGCAGCGGAGGTCAAGCCACACGAGGGGCATTGATCGGTGGTTCGTTCGGAACCGCAGTCCAGGCAACGGGTCATCGGTAAGGGTTAGATGTGAATTGGTCAAAATAGCTGGCGGAGGGGATGGGGGTCAACAGGAGAGTGACTGGTGTCTGGTGACTGGCAGGCAGTTAGCCGCGTTTGGTGGAGACTTGGGAGAGGAGGTGTTGGAATTTTTCGCGGTGCTCTTCGGGGACTATCACGGAGACGCCCATGCCCAGACCGGGTTCGACGCGTTTGACGAAGCAATCAACTTTGACGGGCATTTCTGCGCCGATGCGGGCAGTGAAGCCGGCCCCTACCCAGAGAGGATCTGTCGATTCGATGAACATGCCGTTAGAACTGATATCACGTGTCCGGGCGCGAAGAACTGCAGAACCCCATTCGATCTCGAGATCGGTGCGGTAGTTATAGCGCGGAGCCCAGCGTCGCTCCAGGCGCCGTGGATGGTCGCCAGCGCTCATGTTTAGGCCCGTTCGCCCCCTCTTGCGAACCCGATCGATTGGGTTGTGGAAGCTCCGCCGACTCTTAAGTGGGCGTAGCATACGCCAAACATGTGAAGGGAGAAATAATCGATTCGTGTTTGGGTTGCGTTCCGACCAAGAGTGAAGAGGCGATCACGTGGCGCGGGAGTAGAGGCGGGGCGACAAAGGTGTGTTGGAATTATTGAGTTTCTTTGCGGCGGTCGAGTTCGGCTTGGAGGCGTTGGCGGAGAGGGTCGGAGACGATGCCGGGAGAGGCTAGATCGCGGAGGTCGGAAGCGTTTATCTCGGGAAGATAGCTGAGGATCGTGGAAAGCGGAGTGCCGGGAGTGCGAATAAGGGCGAGGCGAACGTTGTAAACGCAGGACCAGCGGCGATGCTGGGCGACGGCGTGTGTGACGCGGAGAGGAACTTTTTCGCGGGATAGAGCCTTCAGAACTTGGGCTTCGGTTAAGTAGGCGTTGTCGAGAACTACGGAAAGAATTTGTGGGTGGCCTTCGGCGAGGAGAGCGCCGGCAACTCTTCCCGGCCCGCGACGAGCAAGCGTGATTTTTTGACCGAGAGGAAGTTGGGCCAGGCGCGCTAGGAGTTGTCCTTCGGCAAGGCGTTTGAGTTCGGGCTGCGCACCGACAGACAAGGCGAGTTGGGCGAGATCCATTAAATATAGGTCGCGTATGAGGCGCATGCTCGCAAGTCGTGGTGTGTGCGGATGAAACGCCAAGGCGCGTTTGACGCGATAATTTTTCAGAAGGTTCTTGCGGCCGACGACTTCTTCGAGGATTTCCGGCGGAAGGTCTTTGCGGTCGAGCAGGAGACAGAGTTGAGTTTCGTCGAGCGCGGGGTTGTCGAGGAGCGCGAGGAGAACATCGGTGGCGTGGTGATGGAGGAGGGTTGTGAGGTCGTCGCCGGTCGCCGTGAGAGCCTGTTTTCGATCGGAGTCGGGGCCGGTCGCAGTCATGCTACTTCCCTGTTTGGTATCCCGTTGTCTGCTGGCTTGTTCCCTGCTGCGCGGCGGGCGTGGAGATGAGTTCGAGCGCGAGGCGCGCAGCGGCTTCGGCCGGAGAGATGGGCAGCAGGCCAATGGTAGCGTGCGGCGCGATTTCCCTGAGCTGCACGTCGAGTTGTGCGTCGAAGAATTTTGAGTTCGCGATCATGCCGCCGGTCTTCGCGATGTAGATTGCGGAATCTCGCAATTTGAGGCGGTCAACGAGCGCGTCGGCGAGGACGGTGATTTCCTGCGCGGCATAGCGGAGCAGAGTCTGGGAGTAGGCGTCGCCGGATTCGGCAGCTTGGGCTATGACGGGAAAAACGCGAGGAAAAACTTCGTCGGCGGAAGCGCGGGCGCGATCACGAAGTTCGGTCCAGCTCGAAAATTTCAGGAGGCGGAGGATTTCGGCGCCGATGGCGGTGTCGGAGCCGGTGCGGTCGCGTTCGCGAACCGCAGCGGCGACCGCAAGGCGGCCGACGTCGTAGGCGCTGCCTTGATCGCTGAGGAGCGGGCCGTGGCCGCCGACGCGCGCGATGTGACCCTGTGCGTCGCGACCGATGGCGGAGGAGCCTGTGCCGGCGACAAGAACGATCGCGGCGGGTTGGCCGGTGGCTTCGAGCGAGAGTTCGAGATCGGTGATGAGGCGGCGCTTTGCGTTAGGGAATGCGTTCGTGAGCTGGCGCTGCATTTCTTCGTTGGATTGGGCGCTGCCGACTCCAGCGAGGCCTGCGCAAAGAGCGGAGATTTCGCGGGAATCGATGCCAGCTTCACGCGCGGCAGATTGTGCCGCTTCGGCAAGCGCGTTGGTCGCGGCTTCGAAGCCGGTGCGGAGAGGGTTGGAGGGTCCGGAGCGCGTTGTGGCTCGCACCTGGCGTTGGGAATCGAGGAGGACGCATTCGGTTTTGGTGCCGCCGCCATCGAAGCCCAGGACGTAGTGCATGGGACGAGGATATGCGATTTGAGAGGCGCGTGCGGCGCGGAGTGAAAAAAGGGTGCGAGGAGAGCGAGAGGCGGAGGCGCTGTTGGGATATTGAGTTGAGGGTCGAAAAAACCCGCACCCTTAAAGTCAAAAGCGTGCGGCACCAGCCGCGACTCACAAAGCTTGTCGTGATAAGTCCAACGCCGAGGCGCAACGGCCGGGCGGAGCAAGCCCCGCCCCTACAAAGAGAGCGGGGTACGGAAGTCGGGTTGTGCCCTTATAATCTCGCGCGATGCGAATTCATCCGATTGATTTGGGGATAGTGATTGCGTACCTGCTGGCGGTGACGGCGCTGGGTGTCTATTTCCGGCGCGGGTCGCAAAATGCCAAAGATTATTTCTTGGGCGGACGGACTGCGCCGTGGTGGGCGCTGGCGTTTTCGATCGTGGCGACAGAGACGTCGACGCTGACGATCATCGGGACGCCGGCGATTTCGTACGGCGGGAACATGACGTTTCTGCAGCTGGTGTTTGGATATTTGATCGGGCGCGTGTTGATCGTGGTGTTGCTGCTGCCGGGATATTTTCGCGGGGAATTTTTTACGGCGTACGCATTGATTGAGAAGAGATTTGGCGCACGGACGCGGGCGGTGGCGGCGACTACATTTTTGGTGACGCGGGCAATTGCAGAAGGCGTGCGCGTCGCGGCGATTGCGCTGGTGGTGAGCGTGGTGCTGGGGACGTCGGAGCGGTTGGCGGTGATGGTGGTGATCGCGCTGACGATTGTGTACACGCTGGAAGGCGGAATGAAGGCGGTGATCTGGACGGACGTGGCGCAGTTCTTGTTGTATCTGGCAGGAAGCGCGGTGACGCTGTGGCTGTTGCTGCATCGTGTTCCGGGCGGATGGAGCGAAGTAACGCAGGTTGCGGCGAATGCCGGGCACAAGCTGCAAGTATTGGATTTTTCGTTTCATTGGGCGACGAAATATACGTTTTGGTCGGGGCTGATCGGCGGAGCATTCTTGACGATGGCAAGTCATGGAACGGATCAGACGATCGTCCAGCGATTGCTGGCGGCGCGGAATCAGCGCGACGCCGGACGCGCGCTGGTGGCGAGCGGCGTAATCGTGATCGTGCAGTTCACGGTGTTTTTGTTGATCGGCGTTTTGTTGTTTGTGTTTGCGCAGCACACGCCGTTGCTGGCGCCGGGTGAACGTGTCGATCGCATCTTGCCGTTGTATCTGGTGCGCGAGATGCCCGTGGGACTGGCGGGATTGCTGCTGGCGTCGATCATTGCGGTGGCGATGTCGAACGCGAGCGGGTCGCTGAATTCCCTGGCGGCGTCGAGCATTCTGGATTTTTCGCGATTGCGGGGGCGGGCGGCGGATACGGCGAGCTTTGTTAAGATTTCGCGGCTGATGACGCTGGCGTGGGGATTGGTGTTGATGGGATTCGGATTGGTGAAGTGGGGGCCACTGCTGGAAGCAGGATTGACGGTGGTGGCGTTGCCGCTGGCGAGTTTGCTGGGATTGTTTCTGCTGGGAACGATTGATCGAAGGGCGAACGCTACCGGGGCGTTGACTGGGATGTTTTTCGGGCTCGCGGTGATTTTGTACGTGTTCAAGTTTACGACGGTGGCGTTTAGCTGGTACGTGATGATCGGATCGGTGGTGACGTTTGTGGTGGGCGCAGTGACGAGCAGAATCATCGGCGGCAACGCGATTGTGACGGAGTGAGCTGAGTGGCGACAACGGCGACGGGAAAACGATTGGAATTGGTGCGGGGGCTGGGCGCGTGGGCGTCGGCGGCGATTGTTGTCGGGACGATGATCGGGACGGGAATTTTCCTAAAACCGGCGGAGATGGCTCGCGAGGGGCGATTTGTTTCGGTGGTGTTCGCGGCGTGGATTGTAGGGGCGGTGCTTTCGTTGTTTGGCGCGCTGGCGTTTGCGGAACTGGGCGCGATGATTCCGGAAGCGGGCGGCGAATACGCGTATTTGCGGCGCGGGTTCGGTCCACTGTGGGGGTTTTTGTTTGGGTGGATGCACTCGATTGTGGGGAGGCCGTCGTCGCTTTCGTCGATTGGCGCAGGGCTGGTGCGATTTTTGGGATTTCTCATACCGGTCGTGGGCGCACCGATTTTCACTTTACACGTCGCGGTGCCAGGGCTGACGCGGTGGATTGCGCCGTACGATTTCGTGTTTACGTGGGCCCAGCCGCTGTCAGTTTGCTGGATTGTGGCGATGACGGGCGTGAATTATCTGGGCGTGCGGCTGGGCGGCGCGGTGCAGGTGTTTTTGACGGCGATCAAGATCACGTCGGTGGCGATCGTGATTGCCGTGGCGTTTTTCGCTCCACACGCGGCGGCCGGAACGGCGCCGGATCCGATTTGGCCAAGTGTGCTGAGCGGCGGCGTGTTCAGCGCGTTTTTGGCGGCGCTGGCGGCGGCGCTTTGGGCGTATGACGGGTGGGAAGATTTGAATCTGGTGGGATCGGAAGTGGAGAATCCGTCTCGGAATTTTCCCCGCGCGCTGGTGGGCGGAGTTGCGGTGGTGGCGCTGATCTATTTTCTTTTTCAGCGCGGCGTGTTTAAAGGTGCTGCCGTTTGCGGCGGTCGCTACTTCGCCGCACATCGCGTCGGATGTGGTGGAGCATGTGGCCGGACGGGGCGCGGCGGCTTGGATCACGATTGCGATGGTAATTTCGGCGCTGGGGTCGATGAATTCGTCGGTGCTGAGCGGGGCGAGGCCGACGTATGCGATGGCGCGCGATGGACTATTTTTTAAGGTGGCGGATGGAGTGAATGCGAAATATCGGACGCCCGGGCGGGCGCTGATTTTTCAGTGCGTGCTGGCAAGTCTGATGGCGCTGACGGGGACGTTTGAAGAATTAACGAGCCTGTTTATTTTTGCGGGTTGGATTTTTTACGGGCTGGCGGTGGTGGCGCTGTTTCGCATGCGGAAGACGGAGCCGGAATTGGCGCGCCCGTATCGGTGCTGGGGATATCCGTGGGTGCCGGGATTGTTTGTGGCAGGCGCGCTGGCGCTGACAGTGAATATTTGGCTGGAGCGGCCGGGGAGGTCGTCGATCGGATTGTTGCTGATTTTGGCGGGCGTGCCGTTTTATCGATATTGGAAGGCGCGTAGTCGGAACGCGGGCGGATTGACGGCGAATTGAAGAAAAAAACAGACCAAGGGACGGATCATATTTTGCCAAGCTGGGGCGCAGCGTGCTGCGCCCCTACATGATCGTGCTTGGGGTTAGATTTGGGAGTAGGGCGCCGGCGTCAGAATCAAGTTGGTGATGTTGGAGACGATGTTTTCAAAGGCGTAGCGCGGGTTGGCTTGCATCGCTTTCCAGTCGGGGCTGGTGCCGAAGGCGGACCAGTGCTGATCGCGGGTCGCTAGACTTTCGAAACTCAACATGTAAGTGAGATTGGGAAGGTGACCGCCGATAAGCGTATCGCCATAAAAAACTTGTGTGAAGCCGGCTTTCGCGAAAATTAATTCTTCGCCGGACTGCATCATTTCGACTTTGCGTTTGTGGTCGAGGTCGCTGGGGCTTTCGTAGGTGCGGAGTTCGAAGACGCGCGCGGCGTTGGTGGCGGTTGCGGCGGGCAAAGTGACGCCGGGGATTTTTTCGAATGCGATCATGAGCTGGCTTTCTATGCGCTGGTACGCGGGCGCGACGGCCGGGGCGTTGAGGAACGGCGTGCCGGCGGACATGTATTGCGTATCGGCGGCGAGGTGGGCTTCGAGATTTACGAGCGCTTCGAGCGATGCGCTGGGGAGAAGGACGTACATTGCGGGAGTGCCGGGGCCGACTGTGAGGTTGAAGACGCCGACGGGAGTGATGCCGAGTTTGTTTGCGGCGGGGATGAAAGCGTTCTGGAAGAAGGCGTCGCAGATTTTTTTCTGTGGGCCATCGATGAGTTGGTAGCGGCGGAGTTCGTAGTAGAGGCGCTGCTTGCCTTGCGCCGATGTGTTTGTTTGTGGAGTCATGGCCGGATTAGATGCGTCGTCTGCGTTGGATTTGCTTGCGGAAGCAGCTTTGGAATCGGAAGCTGAGGCGGCGCTGAGTGCCGCGGCGACCAGCGAGTTGGCGACGAACGTTCGACGTAACATCTGGGTTGTTCCCTCCATGGGTAAAAAGAAAATCGAGATTTGTAGTTTATTCCGGAATCAGGTCGAAGCGGCGCGGGCTGTCGTGACCGGAGCGTTCGAGGTTCCGATCGCGACGGGCAAGATGGCTTGCTCGGCTTCGGCGCTGACGGCGAGCATCGGATGTAAAGCTTTGGCGAGGATTTCGATGCCGGTGGCGAGACGCGGGCCGGGGCGCGAGAAGTAGCCGTTGGCTTCGAGCGCATAGACGCGCTTGTTGCGGACCGCGGGCGTGACGTTCCACTGCTCGGGGAGCGGCATGTTGCGATATTCGTCGCGGGCTTGTTCGGCGCTGTAGCCGCACGGCGCGACCAGAATCACGTCGGGGACGGCTTCGACGATGTCCTGGAGGGTGACGCGAAAGGTTGGCTTGCGCGGCAGGCCGAAGAGGTCGATGCCGCCGGCGCGCTCGATCATCTCGGGGACCCAATGGCCGCCAACGTAAAACGGGTCGAGCCACTCGAGAAATGCGACTCGCGGGTGATGCTCGATGTTGGCGACAGCGCGTTCGGTGCTTTCGAGTTGCGCGCCGATTTTTTCGAGGAGATGCTCGGCTTCTTCGAGGCGGCCGGTTTCTTCGCCGACCCAGAGGATGTCGCGCCAAACGTCGCCCAGGTCGAGCGGATTGAGCGTGAGCACTTCCGGCGGATACGTGAAGCGGGAAAGCGCGGTCGCGAGATCGTCGGGCGAGGCGGCGCAAACGTGGCAGAGGTCCTGCGTGACGATCAGGTCGGGCTTAAGATTTTCGAGGAGATCGGCGTCGACGGCGTAGAGGCTTTCGCCTCGGGAGACATATTCACGGACTTGCGCGTCAATTTCGGCGGGCGTGGCGTCTTTTTTGATGCGCGATTGAATGACGACTTGTTTGGTGCGCGCGGCCGGGGGGAAATCGCACTCGTGGCTAACGCCGACGACATTGTCACCGAGGCCGAGGGCGAAGAGGATTTCGGTGGCGGACGGTAGAAGAGAAACGATATGCATGACGAAAGAACTTTAGCACAGGGATTGATGATGCTGAGGGGAAGAGTGGCGACGTAAAGTCGCCACTACAAGAGTTGCCGATCGAGGGCGCTACCGGCGAACTATTTGTAGATGAAGTATTTGCGGCGGGTGGCGTCGAAAGCGGCGAGACTTCCGGACCAGCTGTCTACGATGGCGTCCGGCGAGTCGCCCTTTTCGAGCATGTCGATGGTCTGCTGATTGCCGACGAGCACCATCAATTTGGATGGATCGAAATCGTTGGGATAACGCTTTTTCAAAATTGTGGCGATCTCGATGCCCATGCGAATGCTGCGGACGGCGGCGCGATCGGTGACGCGAACACCGACGCCACCGCAACGGCGACCTCCAAACAAACCAGAAACAGGGATGAAGGGCTGATCGCTGAAGCGCAAGCCCGGAAGATGCAGGGAATTGAGATCGCCTGCGACGTCGGCGCCAATGATCCATGGCGCGCCGAATTCCTCGAATGGCGATTCGGTGCCGCGACCGACCGAGACACCGGCGGCCTGCAAGATTTCGAGACCGGGATAGACGATCGATCCTTTGAGCGTTCGAAGATTGGGCGACGGCGGTGTCCAACGAATGCCAGTGCTCTCAAAGAAATAATTGCGATGCCAGTTCTTCATCTCGATGACGTGCAGATTGCAACCGATGTGATTTTCGTTGTTGAAGAATTGCGCGAGCTCGCCGATGGTGAGGCCGTAGCGGATCGGGATCGGGTAGTAGGCGGTGAATGAGGTTTTGTCGGCATCGAGCTCCGGGCCCTCGATGATTTCGCCGCCAAGCGGATTGGGCCGATCGAGCACGTACACCGCGATGTTACGCTTCGCGGCTTCCTCCATGCAGTAGGCCAGCGTGGTCGTGTAGGTGTAGAAGCGAACGCCGGCGTCCTGCACGTCGAAGACGAGCGTGTCGACATTTTTGAGCATGTCGTCGGTGGGACGGCGCGTGTCGCCATAGAGGCTGTAAATCGGGAGTCCTGTGGCCGCGTCTTTGCCTGAAAAAACGTTTTCGTCGTTTCTGCCGGCGAGGCCATGCTCAGGGCTGAAGAGCGCGACGAGCTGCACTCCCGGCGCATGCTTGAGTTGATCGATGGTGCTGCGGCCGAGCGCATCCTGCCCGGTGTGATTCGTGATCAGGCCGATATGCTTACCGCGCAGCGGCGCAAACTTTTCAGTTTCGAGGACATCGATGCCAAGCTGCACACGGCCCGGACGACCCGACGAACGCTTGGCAGCTCGCTGGGAAGAACGCGATGTGTTGGGCGATGAGCTCGCAGCGCCGGCAGGTTCAATTGAAGCACTAGACGTGACGGCAAATAACGCGCCGATCAGAAGTAGTGTCGTGCGAGACAAAGTGAAAGAGCAGCGAACCATCATCCATCCAGAGTACGTCGAACAGCGAGTGAGGCATCGAGATATTCGGAGTTCTCGACGCGGCGCAAGCAACAATATTATTGTGGAACGCAGCGCGGGAACGTGCGTTGTTCGCGCTATGCCCGTGTGCTATATACAAACTCTGTGTTGAGTTGTCGCTTGGGGGCTCCTTAATTGATGAAAGGACGCAGGAATGGCGTTCTGTATTTGCTTCCCGCCGCGCTAATCGTATTTATGGCTCATACATCCGCAAAAGTTCCTGACACCGCGCAGAAAGACAGCGCGAACAACGCTTCGGCATCGCGACGCGCGCGCGACGCGAGCAAGTGGGCCGAGGCGACGCTCCAGAAAATGAGCGTCGACGAAAAGATCGGCCAGCTTCTTTTCACGACATATCACGGCGAGCTGACGCCGACGGATTCCGCAACCTACGCGAAGATCGTCCACGACGTAGTCGATCTGCATTGTGGCGGCTTTATCAACGTGACGCACATCACGCCGATGGGCATCGAGAAAAGCCAGGCGTACGCGACGGCGGTGCTGAACAATCAGCTGCAATCGAAGGCGAAGCTTCCCCTGCTGATCGGCGCGGATTTCGAACGCGGCACCGGCATGCGGCTCGACGATGGCACGTCATTCCCGACCGCGATGGCTTTGGCGGCGGGCGGCAACACGGCCGACGCCTACACGATGGGCAAGATCACCGCGCTGGAAGCACGTGCTGTCGGCATCCAGTGGATTTATGCGCCGGTCTCGGACGTCAACAACAATCCGGGCAACCCGATTATCAATACGCGGTCGTTCGGCGAAAATCCGCAGAAGGTCGCGGAGTTTGTAAGCCAGTTTGTGCGCGGTGTAGAGGAAAACGGCGGGCTCTCGACCGCGAAACACTTCCCGGGTCACGGTGATACCGCGGCCGATTCTCACATCGACTTGCCGGTGATCACCGCAAATCGCGAGCGTCTGGAAAGCCTCGAGCTGGTTCCCTTCCGCGCGGCGATCGCCGCTGGGACCGGCAGCATCATGACCGGACATCTTGCGGTGCCGGCGTTCGAACCCGACACCAACACGCCTGCGACATTGTCCCCGCATATCTTGACGGGCGTGTTGCGCGATGAACTGCATTTTCAGGGATTGGTTGTCACCGATGCGATGGACATGGGCGGAATCACCGTGCGCTATGCGCCGGGCGAAGCTGCCGTGCGAGCGGTGCTCGCCGGAGCCGACGCGCTGCTGATGCCGCCGGTACCGGACGCGGCGTTCGAAGGGTTGCAGGGCGCCGTGCGATCGGGTCGTATCTCGATCGAACGGCTCGACGCGTCGGTGCACCGCATTCTCGAAGCCAAGGCGATGCTCGGGCTCGACAAGACACGCATCGTCGACATCAACGCGATCAACCAGAAGCTCGGCAGCATTGCGTGGCAGAAGGAAGCGCAAGACATTTCCGACCGCGGCATCACGTTGCTGCGCGACACGCCGCACGCGCTGCCGATCGACGGCACGAAGCCAAACCGCGCGCTGCTGCTCGCGTTTTACGCTGACCCCGAACCGTATCCCGGCGAAGACCTTGAGCGCGAACTGAAATCACGCTTCGACGGCGTAACGACGCTGCGTGCCGACACCCGATTCATCAACGCCAGCAATTTGAAGCTGCCCGATCCCAACACCTACGACACCGCGATTCTCGCGCTCTTTGTCCGCGTGAGCGATCGCAAGGGCAATGTGGACGTCCCCGCCGAGCAGGCGGCCGTCGCCGATCAGCTTTACAAGTCTGGCAAGCCCGTCATCACGCTCGGATTCGGCAGCCCCTACTTGATCGAGCGCTTCCCGCAAGCGCAAACGTGGCTCGCAGCATTCGGCATCAGCGACGTTGCACAGATTTCAGCGGCGCGCGCCATGTTCGGCGAACTTCCAGTGCGCGGCAAACTGCCGGTGACAATTCCCGGTGTCGATTTGAAGGCCGGCTTCGGCATGGAAGTCGCCGCAAATCCGATGACTCTGGAGAAGACTGATGTTCGCGGCGAAGCGCTGCTTCGCCCGGCATTCACCGTCGTTGAAAACGCGATCGCGGACAAGGCATTCCCCGGCGCAACACTCGCTGTCGGGTATAAGGACAAAGTCGCGGTTCACGCGTTCGGCAACCTGAGCTACGACGCGAACTCACCCGCCGTCGACGTTCGAACGATGTATGACATCGCGTCGCTGACCAAAGTCGTGGTCACGACAACGCTGGTTGCGAAACTGGCAGAAGGCGACTTTCCGGTCGGCATCGATCTCGACGCGAAAGTCGAACGCTATCTGCCCGAGTGGGCCGCCGATCCCAACGCGAAAGACATCGAGTGGCGTCATCGCGTCACCGTGCGCCATCTACTCACGCACACGTCGGGCCTACCGCCGTTCAAGGAATACTGGCGCACTTCGACGAGCAAACAGGAAACGCTGCGCCGCATCTTCATCGAGCCGCTCGACTACGAACCCGGCACGAAAGAGGTTTACTCCGATCTCGGCATCATCCTGACGGCAGAGATCATCGAGCGGCTCACCGGCCGGCCGCTGGATGAGTTGGCAAAGACCTATATCTTTGGCCCTCTCGGCATGAAGGACACGATGTATCGTCCGCCGAAGACGCTGTGGTCGTGGATCGCGCCCACCGAAATCGACAAAAACCTGCGCCATCGCCTGGTGCAGGGCGAAGTTCACGACGAAAATGCTTTCTCGATTGGCGGAGTTTCTGGTCACGCGGGTGTTTTCAGCACCGCGCCCGACCTCGCGGCGTTCTGCCAGATGCTGCTGAATGGCGGAGTCTACGGCCACCAACGCATCCTCAAGCGTGCCACGATCGCCGAATTCACAACGCCCGCAACAGCTTTCAAGTGGCACGCGTACGCTTGGGATGGGCGGTGCCGACCGAAGGGGGCTCGAGCGGGCACTACTTCTCCGGGCACACTTTCGGCCACACCGGCTTCACCGGCACCTCAATCTGGATCGACCAGGAACGGCAGATCTTCGTAGTTCTGCTCACCAACCGCGTGAACCCCACCCGCGAAAATATGAAAATCGCCAAAGTGCGCCCTGAAGTGCATGACGCGGTCATGCAGGGCCTCGGCTTCGCCAACGCACCTGTTCCAACTCGTTAACCGTTAACGTTTCGCGGCACGCCCTGTGCTGTTTTGGCGGCGGAGCCGGATTCCCTTCTCATCGGACGATATAATTCTCGGATGCCCCGTTTGCCCCATGACCGTCGAAGAACCGAGCAACGGAACCCGGCTTCGCGCGGGCTGGACCGGATGGGGACGGAGGCCGTACTTCGCGTGATCAATCGCGAAGATCAGACGGTAGCGTCTGCGGTCGGACATGAGATTCCGGCGATCGCGAAAGCAGTCGACGCGATCGTCGCTGCCATTCGAAACGGCGGGCGGCTGCTTTATGTCGGCGCCGGGACGAGCGGGAGGCTGGCCATTCTGGATGCCTCCGAAGTTCCGCCGACCTACGGAGTTTCGCGCGAGGTGGTGCAGGGGCTAATCGCCGGCGGACGAAAAGCGGTCACCGGCGCAGTCGAAGGGGCGGAAGATTCGGTGGCGAACGGAGTTCGCGACCTGAAGGCGAAGAACTTGTCGAGGAAAGATGTGGTGGTCGGCATCGCCGCGAGCGGCACGACGCCGTATGTGCTGAGCGCTCTGGCATTCGCGAGAAAGCTTGGCGCTACAACAATCGCGGTGACGGCGAACCGGAACTCGCCGCTCGCGAAACACGCAAAGATTGCGATCTCAATCGAAGTCGGACCGGAAGTCGTGACCGGCTCGACGCGAATGAAAGCCGGCACGTCGCAAAAACTGGTATTGAACATGCTCTCGACCGCCTCGATGGTGAGGCTCGGGCATGTCTATGACAACCTGATGATCGACCTGACGTTGACGAACGAAAAGCTTTTGCAGCGCGGCACGCGCATTTTGGCGGAGGCCAGCGGCGCGAAAGTGTCGGAAGTGGAACACGCTCTGCGTCAATCGAAACACGATGTACGCGTGGCGTTGACGATGCTGAAGACCGGCTCCGATGCGAAGGACGCTCGGGCTCGGCTCGCGTTGACGAACGGCAATTTGCGAAAGGCTTTGGGGGAGTAAGAACGCATGGACAAGTTCCTGATCACAGGCGGCAAACCCCTGCACGGCACGGTGCCGATCAGTGGAGCGAAAAATTCGGCGCTGCCGGTCATGGCGGCGTCTCTGCTGACAGCCGACAAAGTGACGCTGCACAACATTCCGAAAGTGCGCGACCTGATTACGATGAGCAAGCTGCTCGCGTTCATGTCGGCGAAAGTTTCGGTGACGGAAATTCCTTCAAGCGATTACGTCATCGAAGCCGTCACCTTGAACGACGCGATCGCGCCGTATGAACTCGTCAAGACCATGCGCGCATCGATTTTGACGCTCGGCCCCGCGATCGCCCGCGCCGGCGTCGCGCACGTTTCATTGCCCGGTGGATGCTCGATCGGCGCGCGTCCCGTGGACCTCCACCTTACCGCCCTCGAAAAGATGGGCGCGCAGATCACGATGGCCGATGGCTACATCCAGGCCAAAGCACCCGGAAACGGAAAGCTGAAGGGCGCGCACATCGTATTCGAAAAGATTACGGTGACGGGCACAGAGAATATTCTAATGGCGGCCGCGCTTGCCGAGGGCGAAACCATTCTCGAGAATGCCGCGCGCGAACCGGAAATCACCGACCTGGTGATCATGTTACGCAAAATGGGCGCGAAAATTTCCGGGGATGACACGTC
Organism: uncultured Acidobacteriota bacterium; assembly: GCA_963795355.1. Classification (GTDB taxonomy): domain Bacteria; phylum Acidobacteriota; class Terriglobia; order Acidiferrales; family UBA7541; genus Acidiferrum. The sequence goes on along the minus strand of CAWCHM010000012.1, from coordinate 60,622 downwards.
GACTCTTCGTATTGAAGGAGTAGAAAAGCTTCACGGTTGCGAACACTCCGTGATTCCCGACCGCATCGAGGCTGGAACATTTCTCGTCGCGGGCGCCATCACGGGCGGCGATCTGACCATCGAAAATTGTGCGCCCGAACATCTCGGTGCGGTCATCGCCAAGATGCAGCAGGCCGGCGTTCGAATCGACACGGTAAACGAGACGTCGCTCCGCGTTCGGCCAGCCGAAAAATTGATTGGTGTCGATATGACGACCGAGGAATATCCGGGCTTCGCCACCGACATGCAGGCGCAATACATGGCCTTGACCACGCAGGCTCACGGAGCTTCGGTAATCACCGAGACGATCTTCGAGAATCGATTCCTGCACGCCAGTGAAATGGTTCGCATGGGCGCCAATATTTCGATCGATGCGCGGCGCGCTGTTGTGCGTGGACCGGCGAAGCTCTCGGGCACTACGGTGCAGGCTTCCGATCTTCGCGCTAGCGCCGGGCTCGTGCTCGCGGGCCTCGTCGCCAGCGGCGAGACCACGGTCGACCGCGTCTATCACATCGACCGCGGCTACGAACGCATTGTCGAGAAGCTGAAAGCCGTCGGCGCGACCATCGAACGCATTCAAGAAAAGGAATAGCGCCCGCCTCGCTGACCACCCCTGATTCGGCCTGCCTCCCGCCAGGTACCACATACCAGCATTTACAATCGATTTTTGCTACAATCTGCGCCTCGGGAAAAACAGGCGAAGCGCCCGGTCAATTCCGGCGTTCCGCCATGGAGGTACCAATGGCACAGTCCCATTTGCTGGATCGCCTCGATGCGGCGATTGCCGAGAAAAATTTATTGAATCACCCGTTCTACCTGGATTGGCAGGCGGGCAAGCTTAGCCGTGAGTCCCTCCAGTTGTACGCCTCGCAGTATTACCGCCACGTCGAAGCGTTTCCCAAGCATCTGCGGGTGCTGGCCGCGCGAACCGAAGGTCCGCTGCGCGACACGGTGATGGAAAATCTCGCTGAAGAAGAGAATCCCGAGGCTCCGCATCCGCGGCTGTGGCGCGATTTTGCGGCTGCCGTTGGAGTTGCGGAAGAGGATATCGGCTGCTGCCCAGCGTTGCCGGGAACGCAAGCTGTGGTCTCGACGTTCCGCGAAATCTGCGGCGATCGACCGGTGGCGGAAGCAGTTGCCGCGCTCTACGCCTATGAGTCGCAAGTACCCGAAATCTCTGCGACGAAGATCGACGGCCTGAAGAACTTCTACGGCGTCGATCAGCCGGAAGCGTTGGCGTATTTTTCGGTGCACGAAGAGGCCGACAAGGTGCACCGCGCCGCATGGCGTGCATGGCTGGAAGAACATGCCGCCGATTCAAGCGAAGATGAAATCGTGGCGACTGCCCAGGACGCGCTGAACGCTCTGTGGGGTGCGCTCGACGCGGTCTATTGCAATAAGAAGCGCGCGGCCGCCGCTGCGGCGGGAGCAAGAGCGAACTGAATTCGTTTCTTTCGCGGCAAGTTTCGAAGCCCTCGTGAAAGCGAGGGCTTTTTCTTTGTGGGCTAGTCGTTCTCGAGTGGCGGTAGATCTCCGACGAGAATATTCGCGTAAGGCACGAATCCCGCTCGCTGCAACGTCCGCCGCGACGGAACATTGGTCGGACGGCACCGGGCCCCCGGTTTGAAGCCTCCCTCGTAACACACGCGCTTCAGCTCCTGCACGACGAACGTGCCCAGTCCACGCCGCCGAAATTCCTCGCGTACGTCCATGTAGATGTCGCCGTAGGGACGGTTGTAGTGAAACAGAATTCCCCCGGTTGCCGCGACGACGCCGTCGACCTCCACAACGCCATGCCACGGTATTTGCTGGCTCGAAATGTCCAGGCCGTCCGCCTCCGTTGCAGCGCGAAAGGTCGCGCCGGCAGGCATGAAATCCGTGGTCACGTCGTCCTTGAAGAGAACGGACTCGGTCGTCACATTCTTCGCGTACGTGTGAAACATTACGGTCGTCAGAACGTCGTTGGATTGAATCTCCATCTTCGACGCGCCGCAGGGCTTTCGCAGAGCATTGAACAATTCGAACACCTTTAATCGGTAGGGACCCGCAACAAAGAATTCGTACAAAGCTGGAATTTCCGTCCACGGGCCACCGATCGCCACCGATCCGTATCCGACCTGGCGTCCATCGATCCTGAGCGAATACTCCTGCGTCCACCCCGGCCGCGAATGAATGGAATCGTGGATGACCTGGCAGCTCATCTCGAGCCGGTACATGTCTCGCAGCGAGAGAATGTCTTCGCGTCCGCAGAGTTGTGCAGTGATGACCATCGGCCGGATTGTATCGTTGGTCGTTCAATCGGCAAACAAAAAGGCCCGGCGTTTCCGCCGGGCCTGAAGTACAAACGTTGTGAAATGAAAACTTACTCGGTTGGCACTTCTCCCCCGCCGCCAGCCACCACTTCCTTCTTGGCCTGCTTCTCGCGCGCTTCCTTGATCAACGCCTTGCGCGACAAGCGCACCTTGTTGCCCTCGATCGAAAGCACCTTGACCAGCACCTGGTCGCCGAGCTTCAGTTCGTCGCGGACGTCGCGAATGCGATGCTCCGAGATTTCGCTGATGTGCAGCAAGCCGTCTGTACCTGGGAAGAGTTCGACGAACGCGCCGAATTCCGCCAGCCGCACGACCTTGCCGAGATACGTTTTGCCGATTTCAGCCGACGCCGTGACATCGCGCACCATCTGCAACGCCTGGTCCCCGCCCGCGCCGCTGGTCGAGAAGATGTGCACCGTGCCGTCTTCCATCACGTCGATCTTCACACCGGTGGCTTCGATGATCGACTTGATCTTCTTGCCGCCCGGTCCGATCAGGTCGCGAATCTTGTCGGTAGGAATCTGCAGCTTGTAGAGTCGCGGAGCGTACGCGGAAATCTGCGTATTGTGCGTGCTCAGCGTCTTCTCCATGATGTCGAGGATTTCGATGCGCGCCTTCTTCGCTTGGGCGAGAGCCTCGCGCATCATCGGAATCGTCACGTTCAGGACCTTGATGTCCATCTGCAACGCAGTGATGCCCGCGCGCGTTCCGGCCACCTTGAAGTCCATATCACCGTAATGATCTTCCGCGCCGGCGATGTCCGTCAGGATCGAGTACTTGTTGTTGTCCCCGACCACCAATCCCATCGCGATACCCGCGCAGGGCGCCTTCATCGGCACACCGGCATCCATCAACGCCAGCGAACCGCCGCAGACCGTCGCCATCGACGACGACCCGTTCGATTCCAGAATATCCGACACGAGCCGCATCGCGTACGGGAATTCCGTTTCCGACGGCAGGAGGCTCGTTAGCGCACGTTCCGCCAACGCACCGTGACCGATTTCACGTCGTCCCGGTCCACGCAAAAACTTCACTTCGCCGACGCTGAATGGCGGGAAATTGTAGTGCAGCAAAAACCGCTTGAACTGATCCTGCGCAAAGAGCAGGTCCAGCCGCTGCATGTCTTCCTTGGTTCCCAACGTCAACGTCGCCAAAGCCTGCGTCTCGCCGCGAGTGAACAGCGCCGAACCGTGTACGCGTGGCAGCAAACCTGCCTCGCACGTGATCTTGCGAATCTTGTCGAATTCGCGGCCGTCCGGACGGCGCCGCGCGTTCAGCACTTCGTCGCGGAAGATGTTCTCGCGCATCCGCTCGAACGCGCGCTTGGTCAGCACGCGCTTCTCTTCCTCTTCTTCCGGGACCGCTTTCAGGATTTCAGCCTTCAGCTCGTCGACGAGGTGATAGCTCTCCTTCTTCGGATGCTTCTCGGTGTTCAGCGCATCCTTCAGCTTCGCGCCATACGTCTTGTCGAGATTCGAATAGATCGCCTGATCGAACGGCAGCGCCGGAACGACAACCTTCTTCGGCTTGATCTGTTTGTGCAGATCGCGAATCGCCGCGATGATCTTCTTCACCGCAGCGTGTCCAAACTCGAGCGCCTCGACGACCGTCTCTTCCGAAACTTCCAGCGCGCCCGACTCCACCATCACTATGCCTTCTTCCGAAGCGGCAATCACGATGTTGATCGAGCTGGTCTTCTGGTCCGCCACCGACGGGTTGATCACCAGTTGCCCGTCCACTTGTCCGACGCGCACCGCGGCAATCGGCGTCTCGAACGGCAAATCCGAGCAGAACGCCGCAGCCGACGCCGACGTCAGGGCGATCACATCCGGATCGTTCGCGCTATCCGCCGACAACACCATCGACACGATTTGTGTTTCATTGCGCCACGCTTCCGGAAATAGAGGCCGCATCGGGCGATCGATCAGCCGCGATGTCAAAACTTCCTTTTCCGACGGCCGCCCTTCGCGCTTGAAGAATCCGCCCGGAATCTTCCCGGCCGAATACGTATTTTCTTTGTAATCCACGGTCAACGGCAAAAAGTCGCGATCGTTCGGGGTGGAGTTCATGCACGCGGTCGTCAGCACGACTGTGTCGCCGTAACGCGCGGTGATCGCGCCGTTGGCTTGCTTGGCGATCTTGCCGGTCTCCAAAGTCAGCGGCCGGCCTCCCACTTCCACTGTCACCGAGTACGGTGCTGGCGTGCTTGTATTTTCAGACATAGGCATATTCCTTGGACTCCGCGTTCACGCAGAGCCTTTCTATTTGGCGCGGAGAATCGTCTCCGCATTTCATTTGAAGATTCGAGGTGAGGTCTTACGAGGCTGGCGAACAAACGCCTAGACACATCCCCTGAGATTCCGCCCCTCTATATAAAACACGAGCGGACGCGCAATGCTTCCACGAGCAGCGACACCCCTGCCACCGTTCGCTTCTGAAATTTTACTTTCGTGGATTCGCGGTAGTGACGCCCCGTACCAGCGGAGCTCCTACTTGCGCAGGCTAAGCCGTTCAACAATCTCGCGGTACCGATCCGGGTCCCGGCGGTTGAGATAGTCCAGCAGGCGGCGGCGCTTGTTGACCATCATGATCAAACCCCGGCGCGATGCATGATCTTTCACGTGAGACTTGAGGTGCGTGGTCAAGTAGCTGATCCGCTCACTCAGCAGCGCAATCTGCACTTCTGGTGAACCCGTATCTTTAACATTGGCCCGGAACTGTTCGATCAGTACTGATTTGGCTACGCTCAAGTGCCCCTCTCCGTCGTACCCTAAATTTTCCTCTTATCTTCGACAAATTCAGATTAACACAATCCCGAAAACGGTGTAAAGGAATCGTAATGTCCCCCGGAACGTCCCCAGCCCGGCTCAGCTCCTATCGCAACACTTGGCACCGCAATTACGTCGTGTCACTATCGCACTGCGATACACAAGTCCGCTTCGTCGCGGATCTCAACCATCTCATCGTGGAGAACATCATGCTCAAACAACTTTGTTGCCTTCTGTGTTGTCTCGCCATCGCTTCCCTCTCAGCTTGCGCGCAAGACAAGGCCAGCCGTCCCAGTCCTCCCGCGAACGCCGACTGCCAGCTCTCCGGCGGGAAATCCGTAAAGATCGCTTACTCGAGCCCACGCACGAAGGGTCGCAAAATCTTCGGTGATCTCGTTCCCTACGGCCAGGTGTGGCGCGCCGGCGCAAATGAATCCACCACCTTCGTCACCGACACCGATATCAACGTCGGTGGCACCGCCGTTCCCGCCGGCAGCTACACCCTTTTCGCCGTGCCCAACGCCGACAAGTGGCAACTCGTCATCAGTAAGAAAACCGGCGAATGGGGCACCGCCTATCCCGGTCCGAGCAACGATCTCGCTCGCATCGACATGAAAGTTTCGAAGCTCTCGTCCCCGATGGAAAATTTCACCATCTCCTTCGACCACGCCGGCTCCGGCTGCACTCTCAACATCGCGTGGGAAAACACCCAAGCATCCGTCGCCGTCTCCGCAAAGTAACGCGCCACGTCAATCGCATTGCGCCGGGGGCGATATGGAGTGCGGCGCCCCCGCGCCGCCTTCGCCGTGTAACCCCAACCACAATCGCATCCGCCCCCGTCAATTCGTCGAACTCGTATCCGCCGCCTGCACCAGCCTCCGCACTTCCCGCTCAAACACCACCGCCTCCGCATCCCGCCCCACCACCGAACTCAACCCCGCATGAAACTCCTTCGCTCCCGTAGCCCCCGCAATTCCCGCAACATTCCCCGCTGTAATCCCGCTCCCCGGGACAACAGTCACCCGCCCGCGCGCGAGCCTCACCAACTCCGCGATCCCCGCAACAGCCTCCGGAGCCGTAACCGCCCCGCCCGAAGTCAGCAATCGCGCCGCACCCGTAGCGACAACCTCCTCCAACGCCATAAACAAATCCGCGCTCTCATCGAATGCTCGATGAAACGTAACCGGCAAAGTCCCAGCCGCCCGCACCAACTCCGTCGTCCGCGAAGTATCAACGCGCCCGTCGTCAAGCAACACTCCCAACACAACCCCATCCATCCCAACGGCCCGCGTCGTCTCGATCGATCGCTTCATCTCCTCAAACTCTGACGCCGAATAAACAAAATCTCCAGCCCGCGGCCGCACCATCGCAAATATCGGCACGCGCACGGCAGCGCGCGCCGCTCGCATCAATTCCACCGTGGGCGTAACTCCTCCAACTTCAAGCGACCCGCACAACTCAACCCGCGAAGCCCCGCCGCGCTCCGCCGCAACTGCTCGGTCCACACTCTCCACCGAAATCTCAACCACTCGTCCGCTCGTCACAGATTCAGCCTCGCCCTCAATTTTCTCTTTTTCATTTTCAACTTTCCATTCTCCAAGTTCTTTCTCCCTTTCCGCATCCCTAACCTCTCCCTTGTGATAGTCTTGCCGTCCAGAAAACCTACACAGGTTTTCCAAATCCCAGCCGTCGATTTTCTTTCTTCCGGGGCCGGACATGCGTAAAGGAGAACGTCGTATGAAACACCATTTTAAATGGACTGCGTTGCTACTCGTCGTCTTAAGCGCAGGCCTGGTCGCATGCGAAGAGCCGTATCACCAAAAGGATGAGCAGTATTACTTCATTTCCGCCAACATCAACATCCCCTATTGGCAGGAAGCCCAAGCAGGCTTGGCCGACGCCGCAAAAACGATGGGCGTCAAAGCCGAAATGGACGGCCCCACCACTCTCTCCCCGAAAGATGAACTCGACTCCTTCCAGAAAGCAGTCGCGCTCCATCCCGCTGGAATTCTCGTTTCGGTTTCGAACGCCGACATGTTCAAGGATCCCATCAACGCCGCTGTAGCCGCAGGCATTCCCGTGATCGCCATCGATGCCGACTCACCGGATTCGAAACGCATCATGTTCATCGGCACCGACAATTTTAAGGCTGGTCAGGAGAGCGCCAAGCGTATAGGCGATATCCTCAAGGGCCAGGGACAAGTTGTGATCGTGTCCATTCCCGGTCAGCCCAATCTCGACGAGCGCATCCGCGGCGTCAACGAAGCTCTTAAAAAATACCCCAATATCAAAATCACGCAAACGATCGACGACAAAGGCGATCCTCGCCAGGCGTACGACGGCATCTCCGCGATGATTCAGAAAAAGCAAAAGGTCGACGGCGTGATTTGCCTCGAGGCCTCCGGCGGCGCTGGCGTCGCCGACGCCCTCCATCGCGTCGACCTGACCGGCAAAGTCGCGATCGTATCCTTCGACAAGGATCCCGAAACCTTTTCGTGGATCGACCGCGGCGGCATCAACGCCACCGTTACGCAAAAGCCTTATGTCATGGCGTTTTACGGCGTCCGCTTCCTCGACGACCTGCACCACAACGTCGTCCACGAATTCAAGGATTGGCGCACCGCCCCCGCACCATCGATGCCCTCATGGGTCGACACCGGCACCGCCGTCGTGGACAAGTCAAATCTCAGCGCCTTCAAAGACGCCTTGGCGGCCCACCCGAAACCCCTCTAATCGCAATCTCGCATGCGAACGAAGAAGCCCGCGCAGCGAACACGCCGCGCGGGCTTAATTTTTCCATCACCATCAATCAGAAGATTTGTCATCCTGAGCCGCCCTAAAGGCGGCGAAGGATCTCAACGTCAGCTCTTCCTGATAATGATCCCCAGAGCGTCACGCCAACCCAAACGAAGCAAACGCCGTAATCGAAGCGCATCCCAGCGCCACACCCAACACCGCGCCCGCCAGCACATCACTCAAAAAGTGCATGCCTAACACAACGCGCGACACCGCAATACTAATCGCCATAAAAAACAGCGGCGCCTCCAACCCCGGATAAAAATAGCTAACCACCAGCGCCACAGAAAACGCCGTCATCGTATGCCCGGATGGAAACGAGAATTTATCGGGAGGCAACACCTTCGACCAGCAATGCGGCTCCAACTGGCAGGGCCGCGAACGCGCACTCAATATCTTTATCGTCTTGAACACGAATACACCGGCGACACCCGCCGCGACGGCAGCCCCGACCGCAGCGAACCTCTGCGGCCCGCCAAAAATCGCCACTACCACGCCGAGCCCATACCACAGCCATCCATCGCCGGCCCGGGTCGCCCCAATCATCCAGTAACGTATCCACCGTGGCGCACGCCAACGGTTCATCCGGCGCATCACCCGGTGATCACGCCGCTCGATAAATCCCCAGAGGTTGCGTGCGACAGCCATCGCTGTACCTCCTTCTGTCAATCCTAAATCCGTCCCAAAATTCGCCGCGCTTCTTCCTGCTCGGCTTGCTTTTGTAGGGGCGGGGCTTGTTTATCCTGGGCCCCGAAGGGCTCCGCCCGGCGTCAACCTTCAGCACAACTCATCCGCCGAAGCTCAACCCTTCCACACCAACCCCAGATTCCAACTTCCACAACATCCGCGGCCGCTTCTCTCCGCTCTCCAACGCCATCGACCACTTCTTGCAAAATCGCATCTCGTTCATCCAGTGCCCCGCCGTAATCGCCGGCACCAGCACCGTCAGTGGCACGATCCCCACCGCCCACGGCTTCTCGCCGAAAAATCCCGCCGCGATCCGATAAACGTCCGCCGTCACTTTCGCGAAGCTTCCGTGCGCTCCGTGCACCGTCGCGCGTCCCGCACGCAGTCCCGAAACAAACTCATCAATCGTTCGCGCGCCTCGCACTTCCGTGTACGTCAGCCCAACGCCCGCAAGCGTATGCGCATCGCTGCCGCCCAGCCCGACCTTGCCCCATTTCCTCGCCAGTCGCGCCGCGCTCGCATTCGCCTCAAACCACATCGCGCCATTCCGAATCTCGAACGCTGGAATATAGGAAGCGAACCAGCTGAAATCCTCCTCTTCCCGCCGCCCCGTCAGTCCCGAAAAAACATGGTTCACGCTGAAAAACCGCTTCCGCTCCGTGAGATACATCACCAGCGCGATAAAGTCCCGCCGCCGCTTCTGAATCTCCGTGTGGTCGCGTTCCGTGATTCCATACACGCCGAGATGCATCTCGGTCCCGCTCGGCAACGTCACCGTCACTTCTTCGCTCAAAAAGAAGTCCGGGTGACGCCTCAACGCCTCGCCCGCCTCAATTGAGTCGTGGTCCGTTACCGTGACCACCGACATCCCCAACGATTTCGCCCGCTCATACACTTCAGCCGGTTCGTTATACGATTCCCGGCAGACGTGCCCGAGTCCTGGCGTGCTGCACATTCCCGACGCTGTCGTGTGAACGTGAAGGTCGCATCGCATGACCCCTATTTTGATTGTTACGATATGAACAATCGGTGAAGAGAGCGCAAATCTTGCATGAATGTGCCCACGGAACTCATTGAACACAAATAACTTCCAGCGTTATCCACATGGCATGCTGAGTGCCTCGCCGCAATCCTGAAAAACCAGTGCAACATTCCGCTCATGAAGAAAGTCCACATTCTTTTTCATGACGCAGGTGGCGGCCACCGCAATGCCGCTGTTGCCCTCCAGACGGTAATCGCCCAGCAGCAGCGCTCCTGGCAGGTCGAGCTCATTCAATTCCAGGAGCTTACCGATAAGCTCGACGTCCTCCGCCGCCTCACTGGCATCCGCATCCAGGAGCAATACAACACGCTCCTCCAAAACGGCTGGACTCTCGGCGCGACGACCCTCCTTCGAATCCTCCAAGCCACAATCCGTACCTTCCACAAGCCCATGGTCCGCCTCCTCGAAACAGCGTGGCATGTAAAACCCGCCGACATGCTCGTCTCCGTCATCCCCCACTTCAATCGCGAAATCTACGAGAGCTGGAACAACGTATGCCCCGGCCGCCCCTTCGTCACCATCATCACCGACCTCGCCGACTTCCCTCCCTACTTCTGGATCGAGCCCATCAAAGATCAATACGTCATCGCCGGCACCCAACGCGCCGTCGACCAGGCCCGCGCCCTCGGCCACGACGACGCACACATCTTTCCCACTTCGGGAATGATCCTCCGCCCCGACTTCTACATTCCCGACAACTCCGACCCCATCGCCCTCCGCCACGAACTCGGCCTCGCGCCGAACCTCACCACAGCGTTCGTCCTCTTCGGCGGCCACGGCTCCAAAGTGATGTACGACATCACCGAGCGCCTCGACGCCGCCAATCTCCCCGTCCAGCTCATCCTCATCTGCGGCCGCAACGAACAACTTGCCGCAAAGCTAAAGGGCCGCAAGTGGAAAGTGCCTGTCGCAGTCCTCGGCTTCACCAAAGAAATTCACAAATGGATGCGCGCCGCCGACTTCCTCATCGGCAAACCCGGCCCCGGCAGCATCGCCGAAGCCATGGTCCGCAAACTCCCCGTATTGATCGAATGCAATTCCTGGACGCTCCCGCAGGAGCGCTACAACACAGAGTGGGTGCGGGAACAACAGGTAGGAATCGTGTTGAAGAGTTTTAAAGAGGTAGTCGCCGGCGTAAACCAGATGCTGAACCCGACCACGCTATCCAACTTCCAACGCAACGTAGCCGCCCAAAACAACCAAGCCGTCTTCGAAATCCCCGAAATCCTGGCCAAACTCCTCGGAGAACCAACCCGTTCCCAATCGCAAGCACCCGAGTCACGCCAAGTCGATCCCGTCGCTGCCGGACGTTAGCGCACAGTCGAACGATCGGGTCCAATCAAGAATACATGTCATTCTGAGCGCCAACCGAGGATGGCCGAAGGATCTCAAGCGATCCGCCACCAAGAACTGCCGCCGTCACTTCAAAAAGTGTTGTCATTCTGAGCGAAGCGAAGGATCCCAGACTGAACGTCGGCCCCAGCCTCAACCAGCATGTCTTGGAATCCGAACAGCTACCGCGACTCGCCCACCGTCGCCCTATCCACCGCAGCCCGCTCCGCCCGCCCCGGTCGAGGAAACCGCGGTCCTGTCTTCGTCGAATCGCTGGACGCCTTGTGCTTCGGCCTCGCGCAAGAAGTAGCCCACCAACGCGACGCATACTTCGGTGTCTCGCACATCTTCACGCAACCGCCGCGCGCCTTCGACATCCCGCAATGGCAATAGCAAACGCTGTCCTTATGCGCCAACAACGCAGCGCCATCCGCCCATGCGCCACCCGACAAAAGCACCAGCGACGCCGCAATCGCCACCACGCTCAAACCCGCCCGCTGCAATCCTGCTGTGATTGACCGTCGGAATGAGTGCCAGCTCATACTCAAAGTCTGTGCCGACTCTCAAAAAAAACCGATAGCTCTCGCCCCCCTAAAAATCCATTACAAAAGTAATAGAACTTTTCCCCATACCCTGCCCGCAAACCCTTGTAGGGGCGTGGTTTACTCCGCCCGACTTAACTCCAACCTCATCCCATCCGCCGTCGCAACCCAGTCAACCCACCGGTAGCGCCGGTTTGCCCTGAGCCTCGAAGGGCATCTCCGCCGGTGTTTCCCGCACCGTCCCAACTACCAAGCGTCTTATCCCCTTGCCCTCAACGGGACCCTTCCCGATTCAATCCTCCCAGAGTTCCAATCTGACTTTCCAAACCCACTTCGCACTACCCGCCGAACCGGACCATATACATCAACCGTAATATTATCAATCGCTTAAGAAAATACTAAGTGCCTCGCTCATCTGGCATCCCTCCTGCATTACCTAAAGCCGTGGGCGCGTTTCGAATGGATGGACCGCCTGAGAGTAACGAAGCGAGGGGGAAGGGGCTTGCTCGTTACTACGGACGATTCATTCCCAACCTGCCTCTGAGAGGGAAGCTAGGATGGATGACCCCACGCAGCCGGTGTGAAAACGACGCTGGCTACGAAACGCGCCTTCCGGGGCCCCCGATCCCAAGCGGGGGCCCCTCTTTATTTATGGAAACGTTTACATCCTGGTGAACTAGATTCCCAGCGAAACACTTGCCGCAAACCGCTACAAGGCGTATATGTCGTTGAAGGAGGTCAGCGCTATGACCATCCGGCACATTGCTTTTCAACAAGGTTCGCTCGAGCCTCAGCCTACGAAAGTCGTTCCGTTTGGCTATTACGGCGGAGGACTTTGGACCGCCCATCCAATTGGATTGTTTATCGCGATCGGCCTGCTCACCATGGGGATTATCGGCCTACCAGAAGCACGATGGTTCCTCGCGTTGGCCGTTCCTGCAGGAATCATTTGCGGGATCTCGATGTGGTTTCTTCACAGAAACGGCCTCGCAACCCGCTAAATCCGCCGAACTTCCCTTCGAAGTGAACTGCCAACCGAAAGGTCTGCTTTAGCGCTCAGCGCCGCTCTGCGCCGAATGCTCAAATCCCCTTGACAGTTCGATGTCACTCTGGTAATATACCTACAGATGTAACTCCGTCCTGCTTGTCTCGCGATCATCGAACAAAACGCGAACGCAGCCATCGCTGCAAATACCGCAGTTTCAGCAGCTTACACACACTCAAATTCATGCCGCCTCGAAGTTGCACATTCAAATACACTTACACACTCTTCTGCAAAACAGGGGGGTATACCCCTGTCCTTCCCAAATTGGAACTGTAAGCGAGAGTGCGCAGAAGGAAGAGCGATAGGCACCCAGAAGGCTAGCGCAGGACTAAGCGATCGGTGGCACCAGATTGGCGTCAATCTCGCGGGCTTACCCTGAGCATCGGACTTGGAACGGCGTGAGTCTGCGCCTCGGCCCGAACCACCTCGTAGCCGGCCGAAGCAAGCGAGCGGCTAGTTGATCTTGCGAGTAACCGGAATCCTCGCCAGCCGAAGCACGTGCGAGACTTCGGTCTCCTTCAGGCGCGACGCGTCGTACTCAAACGTCAGGTGCTTCCGCTCATCGCTGACGCGAAACTTCCGCAGCCCGTAGGTATTGGCAAACCCACCCAGGTCATACAGCTGTTCGTTGCTCAGCGGTGCTTGCAACTCGTATGTGATTTCTACCAGTGTCATAGCGCTCGGAATCCGTAAGTGATTTCTGCCGATGTCATAGCCCGGCATTATACCAGCGACTTCAACTCTTTCCCCTTCCCAAGACTTCTTCCCTTCCTCAGATCCCCACGTGTAACTTTCCGGCTCGTTTGACATCCAATAGCCCCGTGGGGTATAGATAGCCCCTGGGGGTATACATGCCGGCCAAGGTTTCCGCTCACTCCGCAACCCAACACGTCCCGAGCGCCGATTGCGCCTGCGCACTCGGCGCTGAAGCACGCAAGGCCGTCGGCGTCGACCCGCAACTGAAAGACGCTAACCTCAAGCGCTTGCGTCGCATCGAAGGCCAGGTTCGCGGCCTCCACAAAATGGTCGAGGAAGATCGCTACTGCGCCGACATCATCACCCAGGTCGCCAGCGCGCAGGAAGCGCTCCGCGGCGTCGCCCGCAACCTAATGCGGAATCACCTGCACCACTGCGCCGCCAAAGCATTGCGTAGCGGCAAAAAAGCGGAGTCCGAAGCAATGTTCGACGAATTGCTGGAAACGATCTACGCGCACCTCCGCTGAGCGCTCGAAGAGTTTCGACGAAGAACAAAATGGAAAATATCGAAGGGACAGCACAACTCGCAAAAGATCCAATCTGCGGAATGACCGTCGATCCGAAGAAAGCTGCGGCAACGATCGAATACGACGGCCAGCCCTACTACTTCTGCTCCAAAGGCTGCGCCGCAAAATTCCAGCAGAATGCACACGCGACGAGTTCACAAAGCGCTCAAGCCAAGACCACGACCAAGGCTACGGAAGAAATTCGCTACACGTGCCCGATGCATCCGCAGATTGTGCAGATCGGTCCGGGCTCCTGCCCGATTTGCGGCATGGGGCTCGAGCCGGTGGATGTTTTTGCCGGAGTTGAAGCCGATCCTGAGTACGACTCGATGCGCAAGCGATTCATGATCGCGCTTGTGCTCTCTGCTCCGTTGCTGTTCCTTGCGATGGGCGGCGAATCGCTGTTGCCCCATGCGTCGGTTACGATCGTGCAGTGGGTCGAACTGCTACTCGCCACTCCGGTCGTGCTTTGGTGCGGCTGGCCCTTTTTCCAGCGTTTCTGGGCGTCGCTCGTAAATCGCAATCCGAACATGTTCACACTGATCGGACTCGGCACCGGCACTGCGTATTTCTACAGCGTCGTCGCCGTCGTTTTTCCGCAATTTTTTCCGCCATCGCTGCGTCTCGCGAACGGCGCGATTCCGATTTACTTCGAGGCGGCCGCTGTCATCACCACGCTTGTGCTTCTCGGCCAAGTGCTGGAACTGCGCGCGCGCCAGCAAACTTCCGGCGCAATTCGCGCGCTGCTCGATCTCGCTCCGCAACAAGCCCATCGCATCGACTCAACCGGAAACGAACAAGACGTCATGCTCGATCAACTCCTCGCGGGCGATGCACTGCGCGTCCGTCCTGGCGAGCGCATTCCTGTCGACGGCGTGATTCGCGAAGGCGCTAGCGCCGTGGACGAATCGATGGTGACCGGCGAACCGATGCCGGTTGAAAAATCCGCTGGAGAAAAAGTGACCGGCGGTACCTTGAACGCCAGCGGCAGTTTCATCATGACGGCCGAGCGCGTAGGCAGCGAAACAACTCTCGCGCAGATCGTAAAACTTGTCAGCGAAGCGCAACGCAGCCGTGCGCCGATGCAGCGGCTCGCCGACAAAGTGTCTTCGTACTTCGTCCCTGCTGTGATCGCGGCCGCCACGATCGCGTTTGCTGTGTGGTACTTCGTCGGGCCGCAGCCGCGCTTCGCGCATGCGATGGTTACGGCAGTTGCGGTACTCATCATCGCGTGTCCGTGCGCTCTCGGTTTGGCGACACCGATGTCGGTGATGGTCGCGGTTGGGCGCGGCGCGCATGCCGGCGTTCTCGTGCGAAACGCTGAAGCGCTGGAAACGCTAGCGAAAGTCGACACGCTCGTCATCGACAAAACGGGAACGCTCACCGAAGGAAAACCTACAGTAGAATCCGTGACCACCTTGGAAGCCAGTAACTTTTCACAGCACGAAATTCTGCGACTCGCTGCGAGCCTAGAAACTGCGAGCGAACATCCACTGGCACGCGCAATCGTTCGCTCCGCACAGGACAAGCGCCTGACGCTGGCGCCAGTCACGGAGTTTCAAGCGATCGCGGGAGGCGGCGCAGAAGGCCGCGTAGACGGCAGGATCGTGCGCGTTGGCACGCTCACGTTTCTTGAAACCCGTGGCGTGACCACTTCCATGGCGATCAGCCAGTCCGCTGCGAATGAATCCGCAACAACGACTTACGTCGCCATCGATGAAAGAGTCGTCGGAGTTATTTCGCTTTCCGATCCGATCAAGGCCTCGGCGGAAGCGGCGATTCGCGAATTGCGAGCCGATGGAATCCACATTGTTGTGGCCACTGGCGATCGGCGAGAAGTTGCGCAACGTGTCGCGCGCGAACTCGGCATCGATCAGATTGAAGCGGAAGTGCAACCTCAACAGAAAGCCGAAATTGTGGAGCGCTTGCGTAAGCAGGGGCACGTCGTTGCGATGGCCGGCGATGGAATCAACGATTCCCCCGCGCTTGCGGCCGCCGATGTCGGCATTGCGATGGGCACGGGTACCGACGTCGCGATCGAAAACGCGGGCATCACTTTATTGAAGGGCGACCTTCGCGGAATTCTGCGAGCGCGGAGGCTCAGCCGCGCGACGATCGGCAACATCAAGCAGAATCTGGCGTTCGCGTTTCTTTACAATACGCTGGGGATTCCGCTCGCCGCGGGAGTTCTGTATCCGGCGTTCGGGTGGTTGCTCTCTCCGATGATTGCCAGTGCGGCGATGAGCCTTAGTTCGGTGTCAGTGATCGGGAACGCGCTGCGGTTGCGGCGAGCGAATTTGTAGTTAGTCCAGAGGGTTGAAATCTCAAAAGCGGGGGCTGGGGCCCCCGCACTCCAAAGGGACACGATGAAGGTGATTCTGTTTGGCGCTACGGGAATGGTGGGGCAAGGTGCGCTGCGTGAGTGCCTGCTCGATCCTGACGTCATAGAAGTTTTGGTTGTCGGGCGCAGTCCGATCGGCCGCAAACATGCGAAGATTCGCGAGATCGTTCACAAGGATTTGTACGATCTCTCGCCGATCGCGCCGCAGCTTGCCGGTTACGATGCATGTTTCTTCTGCCTCGGCGTGTCGTCGGCAGGTATGAAAGAAGCCGACTATACGCGCGTCACGCATGACCTGACGCTCGCAGTGGCGCACGTACTCGCGCAGCAGAATCCACAGATGGTTTTTCTCTACGTGTCGGGAGCACATACCGACAGTACCGAGCGCGGTCGGAGCATGTGGGCGCGCGTCAAAGGCCGCACCGAAAACGATTTGCTTCGCGAACCATTTCGCGCGGCGTACATGTTGCGTCCCGGCTACATCCAGCCGATGCACGGGGTGAAGTCACGCACGCCTTTATATAGCGCGCTGTACGTGCTCTTCGGTTGGTTGTATCCCGTCATCAAGGCGGTCGCAGGGAAATACGCGTTGACCACCGAAGATTTGGGGCGTGCGATGATCAAGATCGCCAGGTCTGGCGCGCCGAAGCGCGTGCTGGAAATTGCGGACATCAAAGCGCTGTAGTGTCCGTCGAGGAACTCGGCGGGAACATCGTGCTTGAAGTTCACGCCGGGCGGAGCGAGCCCCGCCCCTACAAACAACGAAGAGATTTGTCGATAGGTTTCGTTTCGTCCCGACAATTACTCAAACAACCGGAGTGACTGTGCCCTGGCCGATGGGTGTACCATCGGTGCGTTTCGAACGCAGGGGGTGACGTGGGCGACGGGATTTCACGGCGGGAGTTTGTGAAAAAGTTGGGTGCGGCCACGGCTGGCATTGCGGCCGCTGCTGGCGTTGCGGCAGACAATACCGTTGGCGCTGCCGTCGGTGGAGGCACTGCCTCGGCTCAGACGCGCCCGGAAAAAACTCCCAACGTTAATTTCCCGAGGGCGCCGCGCGAACGATTGGCGGTCGCCGCGTGGCCGTTTCGCGCTTACATCGACTCACCTACCAATAGCGACCGCGATCCCAACAAACCTGGCATGGACCTCAAGGATTTTGGCGCGTATGTCGTGAAAACATTCGATGTCAATGGCATCGAACCCTACAACCTGCACTTCTCCTCCACGACGCCTGAATATCTCGGTCGCTTTCGCAATGCGGTCGCGAAAGCCGGAGCGCACGCGGTGAACATCGCGGTTGATCAGGAAAATAGCTTTTACGACGGAGATCGCGCGACGCGCCAGGCGGCGGTAGCGTATGCGAAAAAGTGGATCGATGTTGCAGTGGCAATTGAATCGCCGAGCATTCGCACGAACTTAGCACCCGCGAAGAACACCGCGCCGAATCTGGCAAACGCGATCGAGAGTATGAAAGAGGTTGCGAGCTACGGAGCGTCGCGGAACGTGGTCGTCCACATGGAAAACGATAATCTGGTCAGCGAGGACGCGTTTTTTATCGTCAAAATCATTGAGGGCGTGAACAATCCGTATCTGCATGCGTTGCCGGACTTCGCGAACTCGATGATGAGCGGCGACGCGGATTTCGCATATCGCGCGATTGAAGCGATGTTTGAAAATTCCTACGGAATTTGCCACGTGAAGGACGGCGATTTCGCGCAGAACGGGAAGGACTATCCGATTGATCTTGAGAAGACGTTTGGGATTTTGAAGGCGAACGGTTACCGGGGTTACTGCTCGATCGAATATAGCGGCGGAGGAGATCCTCATGAGCCGACGAAGAAATTGATTGCGGAAAGCGTGGGCTATTTGGAATGAGTCGCGACGGTTAAACAAGGATCCGGCGCAACCGGGGCTCATCGATTGGTTTTGTAAAGCGGGTTACGGCTGAGATCCTTCGGCGTCCTTCGGACGGCTCAGGATGACAGGTGTGGAAGTGGTGCGGACGTGGGGCGCAGCAATGCTGCGCCCGTACATGATCGCGGTGCGGTGTGATTGCGAGGTGATCGCGGCGTGATCGCGGTTGTAGGGAGGCGGAGAACCATTATGGCGGGACAGAGCATTGAGCGGCGCGAGATGTTGCGGATTTTGGGGACGGCTTCGGTGGCGGCGGGGTTTGCGGGATTCAGCAAGTGGGCGTTTGCTTGCGAGGATGTGCACGCTGCGGCGAAAGGCGTGCAGCAAATCAAGAGCGCGACGTACACGCCGCAGTTTTTCTTTGCGGATGAATATCCGATGGTTGAGCGGCTTTCGGAAATGATTATTCCGAGCGAGGGCGGTCCGGGCTCGCGCGAAGCGGGCGTGGCGGAATTTATCGACTTCATGGTGTTCCACGACGACAGCTTGCAATATCCATTTCGGCTGGGACTGAGCTGGATGAATGCGCATTCGGAGCGGCTGCATGGGAAGAAATTTATCGAACTCACTGCCGCCGATCAAACGGAACTTCTGCGGCATCTCGCGTACAAGAAAGAATTTCGCGACGGCGAAGAAGATGGGCGCGCATTTTTCAGCTTGATGCGCGAATACACGACGATGGGCTTTTACACGTCGCGCGTCGGACTCGAAGAACTCGATTGCCCCAGCCTGAAGTTTTACAACTCATCGCCCGCTTGCCCGCACGTAGACGATCGTGAACACAAGCATTTGCCGCCTCCGAAATACTGAGCGCTGAGAACGAGGGATTCACACCATGGCCAAACAAATTTACGACGTGATTGTGATCGGCACGGGCGCCGGCGGCGGCATGGCGATCAAGACGCTGTGCGAAGCCGGGCTGAAGGTGTGCGCGCTGAATGCGGGACGCAAGCTCGATCCAGGCAAGGACTTTCGCAACCACCGCATGCCCTATGACATGAAGTTTCGCGGCTACGACGATCCCAAGAAGCGCGCGCAGTCGTACGGTTACATGGACAGCGAATACACCGCCGGAATCTGGGAACACGAGATCACCTACACGACGGCCCCGGGCACGACATGGATGTGGCCACGCTGCTTCGCCGTCGGCGGCAAAACGAATTTCTGGGGACGAAGCGCGGCGCGCATGGGCGACATCGATTTTCAAGCCACGAGCCTCGACGGATTCGACGTGAACTGGCCGGTGAAATACGACGAGATTGCTCCGTATTACTCAAAAGTTGAGCGACTGATTGGCGTGGCGAGCACGGTGCAGAACCGCCCGAGCAATCCGGACGGCGAATACATTCCACCGATGAATTTTCGCTGCTTCGATTGGATTTTGAAATCGGGAGCGGACAAAGTTGGCGTTCCATATCTGCCGGATCGCGAAGCGCAGCTCACTCAGAGTCACAACGGGCATCCGGCTTGCCACTATTGCGGAAATTGCACGGAAGGCTGCGACATCGGCGCATTTTTCTCTTCGCCACGATATTTGTTGCCGGCGGCAGAGGCGACGAAGAATCTGGAGCTGCGAACGAACGCGCTCGCGAAAAACATTTTAGTCGATGAGAAGGGGCACGCGGCCGGGGTAGCGTACATCGACCGGAACACGAAGCAAGAGGTCGAGGTGTACGGGCGCGCGGTGGTTATCGCGGCTTCGACGGTCGAGAGTGCACGCATCATTTTGAATTCGAAGTCGCACTTCTGGCCGAATGGGATTGCCAATTCGAGCGGGCAGGCCGGGCGGAATCTGTGCGATCACATCTATGGATCGACAGCGTATGGATATTTGCCACAACTGCTCGGGCAGCCGGCGTTTCCCGACAATGTTTCGACGGCGGAGATTGCCTGGCTGCCGCGCTGGCAGAATCTGAAGAATCCGCATGAAGAGGCGTTCATTCGCGGATATTCCATCTATCCAGGCGGAGGATGCGGCGAGTTTCCGGACATGAACGGCATCGAAGGGTTCGGCGCCGAGTTCAAACGGGAAGTGAAACGGCGGTATCCCGCGCCGGTGAATCTCGGGATTCAGGCTCCTTCCCTGCCGAGTCCGACGAATTTTGTGGATATCGATCCTGAGGTCAAGGATGCGTTCGGGATTCCCGTGGTGCGCGTTCATTTCCGGTGGGGCGAAAACGAATTGAAGATGTGGGAGCACGGGAAACAAGTGAGCCGCGAGATTTTTCATGCGTGCGGCGCGGAGTATCAAGGGTGCAGCGATCATCCCGAGATTCCGGGGTGGAGCCTGCATGAGACGGGAACGTTGCGGATGGGAGATGATCCGAAGCATTTTGTGACGAACAAGTTTGGGCAGACGCATGACGTGCCGAATTTGTTTGTGGCGGATGCGAGCGTGTTTTTGAATTGCACGGATAAGACGACGACGCTTTCGATTTTGGCGTTTTCGATGCGGGCGAGTGAGTATTTGGCGGATCAGATGAAGAGTGGGAAGTTGAGCATCTAACTTAGCCGCCGTGGGGTTCTTTGTGGGTGCTGACGGCGTTGCCGTCGTCGCGTTTGAGTTTGCGGAAGACGACTGTGGAGGCGATCGTCATGGCGCCCAGAACATAGAAGGCGTGATGCACGCCGCGAATAAAGATAGGCGGATTCCCGCGCGCGGCGGCCGGCAGGAAGAATGCGGTGACGAGCGAGGCGGTAGCGACGCCGAAGCTGATGGACATCTGCTGCATGGTGCTGGCGATGGAGCTGGCGGCGCTGGCTTCTTCTTCGTCGATTTCGGCGTAAACCAGCGTGTTCATGCTGGTGTATTGCAGCGACGTGAAAAATCCGTAAGCGAAAAGCTGGATGACGATCAGCCAGACAGGCGTGCCGACGCCGATCGTGGAGAAGCCCAAAATCATCAACCCGATGATGATCGTGTTGGAAACGAGCACGGCGCGGTAGCCGAAGCGGGCGAGAATTTTCGGCATCGTGACTTTCAAACTCATTGCCGCGATGGCCTGCGGCATCATCAGCGCGCCGGACTGAATCGGCGTGAAGCCCATACCCACCTGATAGAGCAATGGAAAAAGAAACGGGATACCGCCGATGCCGAGGCGCGTGACAAAGCTGCCGGTGACGGAGGCGCGGAATGTGCGCAGGCGGAAGAGCGCGAGCCGCAGCAGCGGATGCGGCGTTTTCGATGCGTGCACTCCGTAGCCGGCGAGCAGCGCGAAGGATAAGACGAGCAGGCCGATGACTTCGCGCGTGCTGAGCGTGTGTTCGCCGAAGACTTCTAGGATGTAAGAGAGCAGAGCGACACCGGAGCCGAAGAGGATGAGGCCGACGATGTCGAGTGGATCGGTGCGCTCTTCGCGGTAGTCAGGCAAATGGCGATAGACGAGATAGAGGCCGATCAAGCCCAATTGGGACGTTGACGAAAAATATGAAGCGCCAGTGGAGGTATCCCACGATGAGACCGCCAGCGATGGGGCCGAGCATCGGGCCGATCAGCCCCGGTATCGCGACAAAACTCATGGCGCGGATGAGTTCGGACTTCGCGAATGTGCGCACCATCGTGAGACGGCCAACGGGAACCATCATCGCGCCGCCGCAGCCTTGCAAGATGCGGCAGGCGACGAGTTCGTGGATGTTGGTCGAGAGGCCGCATAGCAGCGAGCCGAGCGCGAAAATGCCGATGGCGGACGAAAAAACGCGACGCGTGCCGTAGCGGTCGGCCATCCACCCGCTGATTGGAATGAAGACAGCGAGGCTGAGGGTGTAGCTGGCGAGCACGGACTTCATCGCGAGCGGAGCGACGTGGAGAGCGCCGGCGATGGTGGGGACGGCGGTGTTGAGGATGGTGGTGTCGAGCGACTCCATGAAGAAGGCGACAGCGATAAGCCAGGGGAGAAGGCGGCGGCTGGAGTCGGCGAGGGATGCGGGCGCTGGGGCGGAGCGTGGTGCTTCGATGGGATTGCCGGTGCCGACGTTCGCTACTTTGGATTCGGTGGGTTCAGTTGGCGGCATCGGTGATGGACTAGTTTGATGGCCTGAATCGCGCAGAGGTTTCGAATCTGCCGGCGTTTCCAGATTTGCACTGCAAATTGAGGAGGAGAATCGGTGGCGGCCAACTGGTCATTTGGTCGTTGCTAGATTGATAACAAGCGAGCGCGAGTAAATGGCGCGCGTGCTAGCCTCACATCACCGCTTCACCAGAATCAGAAATCAGCAAGAAGTCCAGACATAGCGAGCAAATATTTATGCACATGTTTGCACGCTTTGGCTGGATTTGCGCGGCGGTGAACGTGACCAGGGTGAATGACATGAACCTAGCGGCAAGACTCGCTTCTTTCGCTGTCCTCGCATCGTGTTTTCTAATTTTAGCCAACAGTTCTCTGGGGCAAACGCCTCCATCGGCGGAGCGTATCACGACAGCAATCGACGGTCAGAACCTCACCACACTTCGGGGTAACGTACACCCGCTCGCCAATGCGGAATTTGATCGAGGCGCGGCGGCGGACGCGCAGGCGTTGCACCGGATGCTGCTGCTGTTGAAGCGGAGTCCAGAGCAAGAGACGGCGCTGCAACAATTGCTCAACGATCAGCAGGATAAGTCGTCAGGTCATTATCACGGCTGGTTGACGCCGGAACAATTTGGCGCGCAATTCGGGCCGTCGGATGCGGACATACAGACGGTCACACAGTGGCTGACGTCGCAAGGATTCAACGGCATAACGGTCAGCGCAGGGCGAACGACGATCGAGTTTTCGGGTACCGCAGGCATGGTGCGCAATGCGTTTCATACCGAGATGCGACGGTACGCAATCAACGGACAGATGCATTTCGCAAATGCCAGCGATCCGGGGATTCCGACGGCGCTTGCGCCTGTCGTGGCTGGAATCGTGTCGCTCAATAATTTTCCGATTCAGTCGCACCTGCATCGGCTGGGCACATTCCAGAAGTCACTGAAGACCGGCGAGACTCGGCCACTCTTCACGTTTCCGGGTTGCGGCGGCGGCAACTGCTACGGCGTCGGGCCGGCGGACTTCGCGAAGATCTACAACTCGCAGCCGCTGTTGAGCGGTTCACCGAAGATTGACGGAACCGGGCAAGGGATTGCGATCGTTGGCGAGAGCAATATCAAGGTCCAGGACGTGTCGGATTTCCGCACAATGTTCGGGCTCACGCCGCAGAATTTTTCTGCGTCGAACGTGATCGTGAATGGAGAAGATCCGGGAATCACCAGCTCGGAGGATGAGTCCGATCTCGACGTGCAGTGGTCCGGTGCGGTCGCCCCGGGAGCGCGAATTGATTTTGTGACGTCAGCGTCGACGGAAACTACGCCGGGAATTAATTTATCGGCGCTGTACATCGTCGATCACAATCTCGACGCCGTGATGAGCGAAAGTTTCGGCGGATGCGAAAAATCGATCGGCACGACGTTCAATCAATTTTTAAATGCGCTGTGGGAGCAAGCCTCGGCGCAAGGTATCACCGTTGTTGTCGCAACGGGGGATAACGGCTCGGCGGGATGTGACAATTTCAACACGGCGCAGACCGCGACGCAGGGCCTGGCGGTGAGCGGCTTTGCTTCGACGCCATTTAACGTGGCGGTCGGGGGCACCGACTTCGACCAGGCGAATCGAATATCGACGTACTGGAACACGGTTCCGACGTCGGACTCCATCAAACCGACACCCGCATCGGCAAAGTCGTACATTCCAGAAATTCCGTGGAACGATACATGCGCACAACTTGGAATTAGCGGATGCACCGCGGCCAACATCGACGGAATCTCTGCCGGAAGCGGCGGCGTAAGTACTCTGTATGGGAAGCCGTCATGGCAGGCGGGTAAGGGCGTACCGACAGACGGACATCGTGATGTGCCGGACGTATCGCTCTTCGCCGGCAACGGTTTCAACGGAAGCTTTTACATCATCTGCCAAAGCGACATAACCAATGTGCCCTGCGGTCTTACGGATTTTACGGCCACGTTTCAAGGCGTGGGAGGAACTTCCGCGTCGGCTCCGGCGTTCGCCGGAATCATGGCTCTCGTGAACCAGAAGCTCGCGACGGTCTCGAATCCGACGCCACGGCAAGGAAATGCGAACTATTACCTCTACGCGCTGGCGCAACAGCAGGTCACCGCAAACCTGAGTTGCAACTCATCGAGCGCGCCGGTAGCGGGCTGTAGCTTTAACGATGTGACCAAGGGCAACAACGACGTGCCGTGCACCGGCGCGAGCACGAATTGCAGCAGCAAAGTCGCGTCAAAACCAGGCGTGCTTGTGACGGCGGCGAGCCCGACGGTTCCCGCCTTCACGACGACCGCGGGCTACGACATCGCGACCGGACTCGGCTCGCTCAACGCGCAGAGTGTCGTGAACAAGTGGGCGTCGGTGAACACGACGCCCACATCGGTCATCTTGACGCTGAACAATGGCTCAGCGGTAAATGTCACACACGGCCAGGCAGTTCCCTTCCAGATTTCGGTCGGGCCTGCGACGGCCAGCGGAGACGCATCGCTGATCGCGACACCGACAGGAAGCACGACGGGTATCGGTCCATTCCCGCTAACCGGCGGGGCGGCGAGCGGAACCACAACGAATTTGCCGGGCGGGACCAGTTACAACGTAGTCGCACATTACGAGGGAAACGGAACGGACGCGCCGAGCAATTCGTCGCCGGTGACAGTGACGGTGGCGGCAGAGCCGAGCAAAGTTTTCATCACGGTACCGACGTTCAATCCCGAAACGGGTCAAGAAACCGGAGCATCGCCGACGACACTGGTGTATGGATCGCCATATATTTTGCGAGCGGATGTGACGAACGCTACGGGTTCGCTGAGCGCGCTGTGCAAGCCGCCCAGTTGCCCGAGTGGCACGATCACGTTTGCAGACGCCATTGGAGGCGTCAGCCAAGGTGCCCCGAACAACGGTACGTTCGCGCTCAACAGCAGCGGATTTGGCGAGAACCTCCGAGTGCAGTTTCCGGGCGGCACTAACGTCATCACGGCAACGTACTCGGGTGACGGAAGTTTTTCGGCACCCGCGCAGCCTGGTACATACACACTGAATGTAACGCCGGCGCCCACGCAGATGGCAACGCCGCAATCAGCACCCGCATTCGCGACGGTGCCGCTCGACATTAATTCGTATCTCATCACGGGTTTGATGACCGGGGCTCCTGCGACTGGAACCGTGACGTTCTTTGACGGGGCGACACAGCTGACAGGCCCCGTACGGACCAATGGTCGAGCTGGAGGCGGTGGCCTCGACGCCAGCATATCCGCAGATCTGAATATCACGTTTCAGACTTCGGGAACCCACAGCATCACGGCGAAATATAGTGGCGACGCGAGCTACGCCGCTTCGACGTCGCCAGCCGAGTCGCTGCAGGTACTCTGGCAAACGATGCTGGCGGCAACGCCGTCTGCCAGTAGTGTGTTCTACGGTCAAAGCGTGCAGATCACGGCTACGGTCACGACTCTTGCCAAGACTCCAACGATCAGCGGAAGCTTTGCGGTGGAGAACACATCGCTTGTATTCCCCGGAACACCGGGTGTGGACGGCAACGGAAACCAAACGCTGACCGCAACCTTTTCAGTCACTCCCGGCGTGAATGGCTTTATTCCGTTGGCCTATACGGGAGACGCAAACTTTGCGCAGAGTACGATGACCGTACCTGTATCAGTCACGATTCCTGATTTCTCAATAACTCCGAGTTCGACCGGTCTGGTTGTAACCGCGAGTCAAGAACAAGCGACGACCACGTTGACGGTGACGCCGCTGAGTTCGGTGGCTAGCACCGTGACACTCAGTTGCGGTACGCCGTTCAATTTTCAGCCTGCGACTTGCAACATCGCGCCGAGTACCGTGACGCTAACTGGAGGTCAGCCTGCGAGCGCCACCTTGACCTTTACAGTCAGCCCAATCGGAACGGCTGTTCCGAACGCGACAAAGGCAACGGCCAAGCGGCGAGGCAGCTTCATCGCGTGGACGGATAGCGACTGGTGGGGTCCAGGCTGGGGAGCTGCGGCTTTGGCTATGTTCGCCTTCTCGCTTTTGCCGGGCTTCTGGAGAAATCGAAGAGTGCGGGTGATGTTTGCGACGAGCGCAATCGTTCTACTCGCAGTGGCATGCGGAGGAGGGAGCAGCAGCGGCTCAGGCGGCTCGGGGAACCTGAATCAGACGGTGCCGGCAGTTCCAACTACCACAGCGCTGACCTTCCTGAGTCCAAAAGTCGCTGCCAACCAAAACCTACTCGCGACAGCGACGATCACTTCGACCAACCCTGTCTCGGGAGCGGTCCAATTCTTTGAATTGGCCTCACCCGATCTGCCGTTGAGTGCATTCATCGACGTCCAAAACTCTAAAGCAACGACGTCGATCGCGCTGCCGGGAATCGGGATCTATGGGATTTACGCTCAGTACACGGGAGATTCGCTGAACCAAAAATCTAAATCGCCGACTGTTCCGGCGACGGTCACGGGTACAACTCAGCTGGGCGTGTCGGGCACAACCGCGACGCTGGTGCACAACACGCCAGTTATGCTCACAGTGCAGTGAGTGAGATCTTTGATTCGGGCGGGGCGTCTCTGAAGCGATGCGCGAAGTGCGTTGTCAGGACTTGGAGAGCAACGTGTCGAAGTAAGCCAGCATTTCGGGGGAGTCCCACTGTTGGTAGCCGATGATTTTGCGGGCGATTTTGCCGTTGCGGTCGATGATGTATGTTTCCGGGACCATCGAGGTGCCGTAGGACTCGGCGATGGCGGAGCGGTTCTCTTTGGTGGCGGGATCGCGGTAGGTGGGGTAATTGATGGCGTGTTCGAGGAGAAATTTCTTGTAGGCGGCGTCATCCTCGTCGGCGGCGACGCCAAGCACGATCGCGTTGTGCGAGGCGATGTGTTGCTGGAGGCGGTTCAAGCCGGGGGCTTCTTCGATGCAAGGCTGGCACCACGAGCCCCAGAAATTGAGAACTACGACTTTGCCGCGAAGGTCGGAGAGGTGGGTGGATTTGCCGTCAAGCGTTAGAGAGAAGTCGCGGGCTTTGGAACCGGCGATGGAGGCTTCGCCCTGGCGATAGCTGGGCATCGCGAAGATCAGAATTACGACGGCGGCGGCGGCGATTGCCGTCCAATTTGCGAGTTTTCGGCTCAATCCCATGGGGTGATTCCCATCAAGTGTTATACTAACGTATCCCCGAGTGGTTCGGAATGCCTGGTTCGGCGATAGACGGTCCCGGTTGGTGCCGACCGGCGTTCGGGGAGCCTCCGCAGAATTTATCCATGTCCATCGAGAAGCCAAGTTCACAAAAACAGGGTGAGGAGTCTCTTGGCGCGGGTGTGGGCACGGGCGCAGGGACTGGAGCCGGTGTTGGCGACGAGTCGGAAACGAGCACGGTCGAGTTTGTGGGCAAGCCGTGCATCAGTGCGATCGTGCCGGCGCGAAATGAAGAAGCGGTGATTGGCGCCTGCGTGAAAAGTTTGGCGGAGCAGCCGGAGATCGCCGAAATTTTGGTGGTAAACGATCAGTCGAGCGACGGTACCGTCGCGGCAGTACGCCGGGCGGCCGCGGAGATTCCGAAGCTCACGTTACTGGAGACGGGCAACCTTCCCGCGGGGTGGGTCGGTAAGAACAACGCGGTGTGGCGCGGCTCCTCGGAAGCGCACAACCTTTGGCTGCTGTTCACGGATGCGGACGCGGAGCTTTTGCCGGGTGCCACAGCACGTGCTTTGCAGATCGCGCAAGAGTCGGGTGCGGCATTGGTTTCGTTTTCGCCGGAGCAGGTGACGGAAACGTGGTACGAGAAATCGCTCATTCCGTTTGTGTATTGCCGCCTGGCGCGACGATTTTCGTTCAAGGATGTGAACGATCCGAAGAATCGAGCTGCGGCAGCGAATGGGCAGTTTCTAATGATCCGGCGCGACGCTTACGATGCGATTGGCGGGCATGCGGCGATCGCGGGTGAATTGCTGGAGGATGTGGCGCTGGCACGGAATGCGAAATGCGCGGGCTATGCGATCTGGTTTGGTCCAGGCAAGGGCGTGGTGAAAGCGCGAATGTATCGGTCGTTCGCAGCGATGCGCGAAGGGTGGAAGAAAAATTTGTATTTGCTCATGGGCGGATCCGGCGCGACGACATATCGCGAGCTTGTGTCGGTGGTGCCGTGGATTCCGTTCTTGCTGATTTTGATCGGGCTGCGGATGCCATTCGCGCTGATGGCCGGAGTGGTGTTGTTGCTTGTGCGACAAGCGGGTTACGGACTCGATTTGCGAAGTAACCAATTCTCGGGAAGGCTCATCCTCTATTATGTGCCCGCCGTAGTGATGTATAGCGCGATCTTGTTGGCGTCGTATCGCGCGTATGCGAAGGGAAAAGTGGCGTGGAAGGGGCGCGAGATTTCCGTGGGGACGCCGAGAGCGGCGCGATAAGTTTTTGAGTTGGAGATTTTTCTGAAAATAGAGATTCGCAACGACTGACTATGGTTCTGCTGACGCGCAAAATCGAATTTTCGGCTTCGCACCGGTACAACAATCCCTCGATGTCTGAGGAGGAGAATCGCCGCGTGTTTGGGAAGTGCAACAACCCGCATGGCCACGGGCATAACTACACGCTGGAAGTGACCGTGGCTGGCGAGCCCGATCCTGTGACGGGAATGGTGGTTGATCTCGCCGATCTGAAGAAGATTCTGGAGCAGGAAGTGATGCGGCGGATGGACCACCGGCATTTGAATCTCGAGGTGCCGGAACTTGCGGGGCAGATTCCGACGTGCGAGAACGTCGCGCGAGTGATCTGGAACCTGCTGGAGACGAAGATTCCGCAGGGGCGACTGCATCGGGTGCGACTGTATGAGTCGCCAGATCTATTTGCGGATTGTTATCGCAATGGCGCCGGGCGGAACGGGAGCACGTCATGACTGCGGCGCACGGCGCTGGCGGCAAGTTGAAGGTCGAGTTGGGGCGGCGGTATCGATTCGCGGCGTCGCACCGGCTGCACAGCACGCAGCTCAGCGATGCGGAGAACGCTCGGATTTATGGCAAGTGCAACAACGCGTGCGGGCATGGGCACAACTATGTTGTGGAGATCAGCGTGTCCGGCGATGTGGACCCGGCGACCGGGATGATCGCGAATCTGGCCGACCTTGATGAATATGTGCAACGCGAGGTACTGGAGCCGTTCGATCATCGGTCGCTGAACGACGAGGTCGCGGCGTTTCTTGCTGAAGTACCGACGACGGAAAATTTGTGTATCGAGATTTATCGGCGGCTGCGGGCGTTTCCGAAAGCGAAGCTCGAGCGCGTGCGCGTCGAAGAGACATCGAACAACAGTTTCGAATATGCAGGGGATAGGGCTGCCAGCGGTTCAGACGCAGCACTGTAACGATGTTGAAAGGACCAGGGATGAACAAGCCGACGGAAGAAATCCGGCTCGACGATGAAAAACCGCGTGACGCAAAAACGATCGCGTGTCACGTACGAGAGATCATCAAGGAAATTGGCGAAGACCCTGACCGCGAAGGGCTGCGCAAGACGCCGGAACGGTACGAGAAGGCGCTGAAGTTTCTGACGAGCGGTTATCACATGAACGTCGATCATCTGCTGAACGGCGCGACGTTCAGCGTGACGTATGACGAGATGGTCGTTGTGAAGGACATCGAATTTTTCAGTTTGTGCGAGCACCACCTGCTTCCCTTTTTCGGGAAGGCGCACGTGGCGTACCTGCCGACGAAGAAAGTGATCGGGTTGAGCAAAGTGGCGCGGCTGGTGAACATGTTCGCGCGACGGCTTCAGATTCAAGAACGGATGACGAGCGAGATCGCGGAGACGATCCAGGAAAAGATCGCGCCGCAGGGAGTCGGCGTGATCATTGAGGCGCGGCATTTGTGCATGCAGATGCGCGGCGTCGAGAAGCAGCATGGCCAGGCGGTGACGAGCGCGATGCTGGGCGAATTTCGCACCAACAAGCAGACCCGAGATGAGTTTTTGGCACTCGTGAGGAACCAGAAATAACACTGTTTTAGGCCATTTTCGGGCCATGCATGTCGTTCACGACCGGCAGGCGTTTTAGCCAAAACCGGGTATCGCTCCAACGTATTTCACGAATAGCACGAAGCGGAAATTCGCCGCGGTGGCACTCTTGCCTGTAATCTAGGGCTGTGTTCAACTCGGGCGCACGAAGTGACGCATGATCGGGCGAGCGATCTCCCACTACTCTATTACTGAAAAACTGGGCGAAGGCGGGATGGGCGTGGTTTACCGCGCACATGACCTGACGCTGAAGCGCGACGTAGCGTTGAAGTTTTTGACGCTCGACCGGCTAGAGAAAGACCCCCAGGCCCGCGAAAAAGTGCTGCGCGAGGCGCAGACCATCTCGGCGCTGAATCACCCCAACATTTGCACGATTTATGAGGTTGGCGAAGACGGCGGCCAACCCTACATCGCAATGGAGTTTGTCGAAGGCCATTCGCTGGTGCAGGAAGTGCTGACCGGCCCGATGCCTGCGGATGTCGTCGTGCGTTATGGCATGCAACTAGCAGATGCGCTGGCGCACGCACATGAACGCGGGATTGTTCACCGCGACCTGAAATCGGGGAACGTCTGGGTCACTCCGTCGGGGCGGCTGAAGCTGCTGGATTTTGGCCTGTCGCAGCGCGTCGTCGAGCAGAAGGTCAGCGAGGACACGACGAAGTTCGACCGCGACTGGGACGACCAGCACGGCGTGACCGGAACGCTGGCGTACATGGCACCGGAATTGTTGCGCGGGCAGGAAGCCGACGCGCGGAGCGATGTGTGGGCGCTGGGCGTGGTGCTGTATGAGATGGCGACAGGCAAGCGGCCCTTTCATGGCGGGACAGCGTACGAATTGAGCGCGTCGATTTTGCGCGAGCCGCTGCCACAGATCGTGCCTGCTCTGCCGCCTGTGCTGCAGGCAGTGATCGAGAAGTGCCTCGACAAGGATCCATCGCAACGCTATCGCTCGGGAGGCGAGGTGCGCGCTGCGCTGGAAGCGGCGGCAACCGCATCACGCTCGGAACGGATTCCGTTCGCGACTTTGGCGCTGCATGAGACGGAGCAGCGATCGGATCGAGCGCACACGCGGATGTGGTATGGCGTGGGGATTTTTGTCGTCGTAGCGGCCCTCATCGCGGGGGGCGTGTGGTATGTGCAGAAGAGGCAGAGTCGCATGGCGATGGCGCCGGGTGCGATTCAGTCGCTCGCGGTATTGCCGCTGGACAATTTATCGGGTGACGCGTCGCAGGAATATTTCGCCGACGGCATGACGGATGCGCTGATCACGGAGCTTTCGCATATCCGAAAGCTGCGCGTGATTTCGCGGACTTCGGTGATGCAGTACAAAAATACGCAGAAAACGCTCGCAGATATTGCTCGCGATTTGAACGTGGATGCGGTGGTGGAAGGCTCGGTGCTGCGATCCGAAGGACGCGTGCGTATTTCGGCGAAACTGATTCAGACTTCGATTGAGCGCAGCTTGTGGGCGGACAGCTATGAGCGCGATTTCACGGATGTGATCGAGCTGCAAAGTGATGTGGCGACAGCGATTGCGCGCCAGATCCAGGTGGAATTGTCGGAGCCCGAGGCGGCGCAACTTGCGAGCCATCGCCCGATCGTGCCGAAGGCGTACGAGGCTTACCTGAAGGGGCGGTTTGAAATCGAGAAGCGCACGCCGGAAGGGATCACGGCAGCGGTACGGTTTTATCGCGAAGCGACTGCAGCCGATCCAACGTACGCGGCAGCGTGGGCGGGACTCGCCGACGGACTGCTAAACACAGACACATACCAGATTCGTCCGCCTGCGGAGGTGATTCCCGAGGCGAAGGCGGCGGCGCAGAAGGCTCTTGAGCTCGACGAACAGCTTGCCGAAGCACATGCGTCGCTCGCGGCGATTCGCTTCTATCACCTGGAATGGGAAGGCGTGGAGAGCGAGTTCCAGCGCGCTATCGCGCTGAATCCGGGTTATGCGACCGCGATCCACTGGTACGCGTTGACGCTGGCCGCGACAGGACACAAGCAGGAGTCGATCACGGAGATCAAGCTGGCGCGCGACATCGATCCGCGATCGCTGATCATCAACGCGAATGTCGGCTGGTGCTACTACCTGGCGGGCGACCCCGACCACGCGATCGAGGCGGAGAAGGCGACGCTGCGGCTCGATCCGGGATTTGTTGTCGCGCACGGCTATCTCGGACAGGCCTACTTGCAGAAGAAGATGTATTACCAGGCGATCGCAGAATTCCGGAACACTGTTTCGCTTTCCCCGAGTGACAAGGCCCGTAAGGCCGAACTGGCGTATGCATACTCTCAGTCGGGCAAAACGGAACAAGCACGCGAGATCCTGCAGGAATTTCTACTCGCGCCGAGTGGCACTTATATATCGCCCTATACGTGGGCGATGTTGTACTCCGGAATGGATCGCAAAGAAGACGCGATCGAATGGCTCGAGAAGGGCTACGAAGAGCGCAACGCGCGCATGGTGAATCTCGCGGTGCATCCGATGTTTGCGTTTCTGCGCGGCGATGCGGGATTCGAGAAGCTACTCGCACGAATGAATGTACCGCCACATTTGCGACATCCGGTTACAACGCAATCCTCTTCGGCTCCTCAATCGAAGCGCTGAGGTCGACGCAAGTCCGTGAAGTTACATGATGTTTTCTTGACGCGACGTAGTGCGTTCGTTACACTCGCGACTCTCGATCGCGAACCTCGTAATCGAAGAACGTACCCACTGCCCGGATCGATTCCGGAATTCCCGAACGGAGGCAGTCATGGCAAAGAAGAAGCTAGTGGTATCCCTCTCGCCGATCAAAAAGCAGATCCAGGCAGCCGAAAAGAGCCTGCGCAGCTTTAAACCGCAAGTATCAGCGGCCGACCGCAAGCGGATCGATCTCGACATCAAGAATCTCAAAGCTGCGCTGGCAGCGATGGCAAAAGTTTGCCACGGCACGATGACCCACGGTTTCGCGCCGGCGGATGACGAAGAGTAGATCGCGCCGCGGCCGCTGACTCGTGAGCCGCCGAAAACAATCGCGCGCATCAGAATCTTCGCGCAGGCGCAAACAATCCCGCGAGCCGCGTTACGCACGGTCGCCGTTCCTGATCGCCTACTGGCGGCGCGATCATCTTGTTTTCGAAAACTACCTGACACGGCGGCAGGTGACTGCGCATCCCCTGACTGCTTCCCTTCTGCACTTTTTCGATCGTTGGAAAACGTTCGCGGCTTTGTGCGTGGCGATGAAGGAGTACGCGCCATCATCGCTCAAGCGTGCCGTTGCAGGGCTTGTAAGAGTTTCGTTGTTGCGCCGCGAAGATCAACCTCTGCCTGCCGGGCACAAGGAGTTGTCGGCGTGGAGCGAATGGAATCCAGCCGCGGGATTTTTTCACCTGTCGACGAAGGATTTGCAATTCGAGGCTGACCAATCGAAACAGTTTCAATCGTTAGTGCGGCTAGCCAGGTCGAAGCCGATTCCCCTTCCGATCAAGCGTTACGCCAAAACGAAACAGATTCGGCTCGAACCGCCGTCTCCCAACAGTGAATTCGCGCGTACATTGGTGGAACGGCGCACGTGGCGAAAGTTTTCTGCGAAGCCCGTGCCGCTCGCATCGCTCGGAAATTTGTTGGGACTGACCTGGGGCGTCCGCCACTGGGTTAAGTTGCCTAAAATCGGATCGGTCGCGGCGAAGACCTCGCCATCCGGTGGAGCGATGCATCCCGTCGAAGCTTACGTGCTGGCGCGCAATGTCGCGGGGCTGAATGCGGGGATCTACCATTACAACGCGGCGGACCATCGGCTCGAGCTTCTACGGCTTGGAGCAACTTCGAGGGACATCGCGAAACTTCTGGCGAATCAGAAATGGTACGGCTCAGCAGCGTTTGTCGTGTTTCTCACAGCTGTGTTCGCGCGCACGCGGTGGAAGTACGACTACGCGCGGGCCTATCGCGCGGTGCTCATCGAGGCGGGACATTTGTGCCAGACGTTTTGTTTGGCGGCGACTTCAGCGGGATTGGCGCCATTTTGCACGATGGCGTTTGCGGACTCGAAAATCGAAAGAGCGCTGGGGATCGACGGTATATCGGAGTCGGCGTTGTATGTGGCGGGGGCGGGGATGCGACCGGAAAGCGGCGGAAAAATGGCAAATATTCTGAGCGGCGCGGTCGTCGAGTAGTTAGACGACGAAACCCTGAATGAAAAAGAAAAAGGGGCGCGACATTGTCGCGCCCCTTTTCTACGTTTTAAAGTTGTTTACGCTTTTTGCGCGCGGCGCAGGAACGTCGGCACGTCGAGATCGTCCATCGCAGGCGTGTCGCGGCTGACGTCGCGCACGTTTTCCTGGACCTGATGCACAACGTTGGGCACTTGCTGCGGCGGAGGCGGCGTCGGTTCGGGTTCAGCAATCTCTGGCTCGACCTTCCACGTCTTAGGAATATAGGACGGCTTTTCCTTGACCATCTTCTTGTTCGCGTCCTTGAAGCCGGCGGCGATGACGGTGATCTTGATGCTGTCCTTCATCTGATCGTCTTGCACGGCGCCAAAAATAATGTTGGCGTTTTCGTGCGCCGCCTTCTGGATAACCGACGATGCTTCGTGGACCTCCTGCAGGGTGAGGCTGGAGCTGCCGGAAATGTTGATGAGAATGCCCTGGGCGCCCTGAATGGAATTGTCTTCGAGGAGCGGGCTGGCAATCGCGCGATTGGCAGCATCGACGGCGCGGCTCGTACCCGTGCCGACCGCGGTACCCATGACGGCGTAACCCTGGCCGTGCATGATGGCTTTCACGTCGGCGAAGTCGCGATTGATGATGCCGGGAACCGTGATGATGTCGGAAATTCCCTGCACTGCCTGGCGAAGAATATCGTCCGCGATGCGGAACGCGTCGAAGAAGCTCGTACCGCGCTCGACGGTTTCCATCAAGCGCTCGTTGGGAATAACGATGACGGTGTCGACCGCGCCGATCAACTCCTGCAAAGCCTGTTCAGCCTGCATCATGCGGCGCTTGCCTTCAAAGGCGAAGGGCTTCGTGACGACGGCGACGCTCAACGCGCCCAGTTCGCTGGCAAGCGACGCGACAACGGGCGCAGCTCCGGAGCCGGTGCCGCCGCCGAGACCGGCGGTGATGAAGATCATGTCCGAGCCTTCGAGCGCTTCAATAATTTTTTCGGTGTCTTCGAGCGCGGCTTTGCGCCCGGTCTCCGGATTGGCGCCCGCGCCGAGGCCTTTGGTGAGCTTCGCGCCCAGCTGTATTTTCAGCGGCGCCTGCGACAGCTTCAGCGCCTGCAAATCGGTGTTGGCGGTGATGAACTCGACGCCTTCGACCTTGGCACGAATCATGCGGTTGACAGCGTTGCAACCGCCGCCACCTACGCCGATGACTTTGATCTTCGCCGGCGACAGCTCTTCGCTGAAGCTCATGCGAATCCCCATCTCTTTACCTGTCATGCTTCCCTCAGCCTTCCCCATATTCGCCGGCAGCATCGCTTCGCGGCGCGTTTTGGCGCGCCGACAGGGCGGTTTACGAAGCGCCCGCGAACATGGACTTTAATTTTGATACTAAATTTCCCCCACGCTGCGGCGACGCGCGACGTGCCTTCGCGCCGTACATCACAAGACCGACTACCGTTGCATATTCGGGCTGGGCAACCTGCTCGGGCATGTCGGCGAGACCGTTTGGCTCGGCGATACGCGCGGGCAGATGGAATGTCGATTCCGTCAGATCGAGCAGGCCGTAGAGCTTGGCACCGCCGCCGGCGAGTACAAATCCAGCGGGAATCTGCTTGTCGAGCCCGGCGCGCTGGAGATCATCACGAATCAGAGCGAGCAATTCGTTGGCCCTTGGCTCAACAATGTCGGTAACCATGCGCGCAAAAATCATCCGCGGCGGGCGATCACCGACGCTGGCGATTTCGATGGCGCTGTCTTCAGAGAGCAGGGCGGCGGATGCGCATCCATGATGGCGCTTGATCCGTTCCGCTTCGGGAATCGGGGTGCGCAGGCCGACCGCGAGGTCGTTGCTGAAATGGTCGCCGCCAACGGCGATCACGCTCGTGTGGCGGACGACTCCGCCGCCATAAACGATGAGCTCGGTGGTGCCGCCGCCAATGTCGAGCAGACAGACGCCTAGATCACGCTCGTCCTGCGTGAGGCAGGATTCGGCGGAAGCGAGTGGCTCGAGAACGGTGTCGGAGATCAGGATGCCGGCGCGATTCGCAGCGGTGACGAGATTTTGTGTAGCGCTGATGGAGGAGGTGACGACGTGAACGTTGGCTTGGAGACGCTGGCCAATCATACCGACCGGGTCGCGGATGCCGTCCTGCGCGTCGACTAGAAATTCATGCGGAAGGACGTGGAGCACTTCGCGGTCTTCGGGAAGCGTGATGTTGCGGGCTGCATCGATGGCGCGACGAACGTCGTCGCGCTCAATGTCGCGCGACCGGTGGCCGAGGGTGACCCCGCCGCGGCTGTTCACGCCGCGCACGAAACTACCGGCAACGCCGACGAGAGCCGATTCAACGGGAACGTTGGCAACGCTTTCAGCTTCTTCCACCGCGCGACGGATGGAACTGACTGTAGAGTCAAGATTTACGATCAAGCCCTTGCGCAAGCCTTTCGATTCCGCTGCACCCAAGGCGAGAAACTTCAGCTGCTCGTCGTCGATTTCCGCAATCAGCGCGCACGTCTTAGTGCTGCCGATATCGAGCCCAACCAGAAATTTGTCCTTCTTCGCCAAACGCGCTCCAAACTTGCCAGCTAGCGCGATTTTGCCACCGTCGTGCCGCCGCTCGAATCGGTGTTCAAAATCACCTGCTTTGAATACTGAAGATCGATGTTGCGCACGTGGCCGTTGCTCGCTTGCCACTGCGCGAAATTGTCTACGACAAGGCGGTATTTGCCGCCAAAGTCGGCTGCGCCGAATTGAATGGTGACCGCCTGGGAATCGTTCGCAGATGAAATTCCTGTCATCACCGCGCGCAAATCCTTGGGATTGCTGAGATCGATTTCGCTGACGCGGTCCGAAGAGCCGGAGCGAACGTTGTCGACAGCCTTCAAAAATTCCTGATAGGTGGCCATGCGACGGCCGCGCTCTTCGCGCGACATACTGTCGCTGAGGCCGGTGACGATCGGGAACTGGAAGTCTTCGCCGCGCGGGCGATCGAGGATGACCCCGTGCGCGTCGATCAGACCAAGCTCGGTGCCATTGCGGAGAAACGCGATTGGCGTGCGCTCGCTGATTTCAACGCGAATGCGATTGGGAAGAATGCGCTGTACGTTGGCGGTGTCGACCCACGATAGTTCTTCGAGAGCACTGCGGCGCGCGTCGAGCGGAATGCTCAGGACACTGTGACCGCGGTCGCGGACGAATTGCTGGAGGACGGCGTCGCGGCTGACGACGTGATTGCCGGTAAGCTCAATCTGTTCGGGCTTGAGCAGCGCAACCTGCGGCGAGTGATAGAGAAAATCGCTGGCAAGCGCCGCGGCGGTGATCAGGCCGGTAGCAACCACGCCGAATACGAAAGCACGGCGATAGAACGAAGCGCTCTTGCCGCCGAATTTTTTGCGGCGGATCTCGACCGGCTTCTGCCGGCGCAGGTAGCGCGGCTCGTCCTCGTGGGCAGTGTCCGCGCGGTATGAGTCGTCGGCTGCGGCGGCGTTGCGAGGCATGGCCTTCACGCGTTCCACAGAACTACCTCGTGTTCGAGTTCGACGTCGAAAGCCTTGTGCACGCGCTCGCGGACATCACCGATCAAGGCGAGCATGTCTTTCGCGGAAGCCGTGCCTGCGTTGACGAAGAAATTCGCGTGGCGGTCGCTGATGCGCGCGTCGCCCACATTGAGGCCCTTGAGCCCGAGTTCATCGATCATGCGGCCGGCGGATTTTCCTGGAGGGTTTTTGAAGATGCAGCCGGCGCTTTTCTGGCCGAGCGGCTGGCTCGAACGCCGCTTCTCGTTGCAGATACGAATCCCTTGAAGTATTTCTTTGAACGGTTTGGAGGGAAGTTCCAGCTTCACTGCGAGCATCATATCATCGGGTGCAAAAGATGTGTGCCGGTATTCAAAAGAAATTTGATCGTGCCTGAGGATTTCTATCTTTCGTTCAGCCGCACGGTAAAGTTTTACTTCACGTACGTAGCTGCCGATCTGCATCCCGTAGGCTCCGGCATTCATGCGCAACGCGCCGCCAATGGTGCCGGGAACGCCGATCAGTCCTTCCATGCCGCCGAGGTCGTTTTTCGCACAGAACGTCACGGTACGGCCGAGGTCGGCTGCCGCATCGACCTGGGCGAATGTGCCGTCAATCACGACGTCTGGCTCTGGTCGAACCAGATTCAGGACGACCCAGGGAAGTTCGCCGTCACCGACCAGCAGGTTCGAGCCGCCGCCTAAGAACTTGTGGGGCACGCCGTGCTCGTCCAGCAGATTCAGCAAGTCCGGAATGCCTTCGTGCTTTTTGATGCGGAGCAGGTCGGTGGTGCCGCCTATTCCGAGCGAAGTGAGGTCCGACATCGCGGTGCCGGGGCGCAGCTCGACGCCAAGCCCTGGCAACGCGGCAAGAATTTTTGGGTTATCAATGCGCATGGTGAAAGGAATGCTCCGTTCCGAGCAGTACCACCAGCTCGTTGCTGGCGCGGCTGACGCTGCCCGCGCCTATGGTCAAGATTGCGTCGCCCGTCCGCGCTTCCTTGAGCAGGTGTTCGATGCCCAGCTGCATGGTCGGGAAATAAAAGACGTTCTTGTGGCCGGCCTCGCGAATCGATTTCGCGAGCGCTTCGCTGGTCACGCCGGGGATTGGCTGCTCGCTAGCGGCGTAAATGTCGGTGAGAACGACGACATCGGCCGAATTGAAGGCGCGGCTGAAATCGTCCCATAGCGCTTGCGTGCGCGTGTAACGGTGCGGCTGAAACAGAACCAGAGAGCGGTTGAATTTCGAGGCCCGCGCGGCCTCCAGCGTCGCTTTGATCTCGACTGGGTGATGGCCGTAGTCGTCAACCACCGTGATGCCATTGACGACGCCCTTCACGTCAAAGCGGCGGCCAACACCGGAAAATTTCGCCATGCCCTCGCGGATCAATTCGGAGGGAGCGTTGAGATAAAGCGCGACGGCGGCGGCGGCGGCCGCGTTGCGTACGTTATGGATGCCCGGTGGATGCGGCAGATGGAAGATGCCGAGGTCGTCGCCTTTGTAGGTGAGGCGGAACTCACTGCCGAGACCTTCGAGTTTGATATCGCTGATGACCAGGTCGGCCTGCGTTGAAGTGCCGTAAGTGATGATGGGTCGCTTTACGTTGGGGATGATCGCCTGAACGTTGGGCTCGTCGAGACAAAGGATCGCGGCGCCATAGAACGGGACGCGATTCACAAATTCGATGAACGCGTTCTGAATGTCTTCCAACGACGCGTATTGATCGAGATGCTCGCGGTCGATGGTAGTAACGACAGCAACGACCGGTGAGAACAGCAGGAAGCTGCGATCGCTCTCGTCCGCTTCGACGACGAAGTAGTCGCCCTTGCCGAGGCGAGCGGTCGTGCCTGCTTGATTGACGCGGCCGCCAATGACAAATGTCGGGTCGAGATGCGCGGCGGCAAGTACCGAAGCCACGATGGATGTGGTAGTGGTTTTGCCGTGAGCGCCCGCGACGGCGATGCCGTATTTCAGCCGCATCAGTTCCGCGAGCATTTCGGCCCGCGGGATGACGGGAATCTTGTGTTTGTGCGCTTCGGTGACTTCGGGATTCTCGGACTTGATCGCGGACGAGGTCACAACGACATGCGCGTCGATGACGTTGCTTGCCTTGTGACTGTCGAAAATCGTTGCGCCCAGGTTTTGCAAACGTTCGGTAATCGGCGAAAGCTTCGTGTCGGAACCGGAGACGGAATAACCCAGTGTCAGCAGTACTTCGGCGATACCGCTCATACCGATCCCGCCGATGCCCACCAGATGAATCCGCTGGAAATTACGAAAAGACACCATCATGACTTTCCTCGAGTCCCCAAGTCCGCTGACCCTGTGCGGATCGTTTGATCTGCGCCTGCGATAGGCGTACTGCGCGCCGGCGTACGTGCCGGGGTGCGTGACATTGTGCCGCGCGGCGCTACTTCTTCGATCAGATTGACGATGTCGCGCGCGGCATTGGGGGTAGCCAAACTGCGTGCGGCAGTCATCATCTTTTCCATCTCCCGGGGCTGGTCGAGGAGGGAGAAAATTTCACGGCAAAGACGGTCGGTGTTCAGTTCCGGCTCCGGAATGACGCGTCCGGCTCCGGCGCTGGCCATCGCCTGCGCGTTGCGCAATTGATGGCTGTCGGTCGCGGCGCCAAACGGGATAAAGATAGCGGCGCGGCCGGCGGCTGCGATTTCCGAGGCTGTGATCGCTCCGGCGCGGCAAACGATGACGTCGGCCCACGCAAAACGATCCGCCATATTGGTCAAAAACGGTACGACCTCTGCTGCGTACTCCCGACGCGCGTACGCCGTTCTAACCGCATTATAATCGCGTTCACCAGTCTGATGAACGATGCTTAGTTCCTCTTTGCGCACAGCAAGGCGGTCCATCGCGTCGACGAACGCGCGGTTGATGACGAGCGCGCCTTGGCTGCCGCCGGTCACAAGCAAGCGGAATGGTTTTTGCAGCACGCGCGGTTTCATGGCGAAAAATTCTTGACGGACCGGACAGCCGGTCACGATCGCTTTCGGTCCGAGCGCTTTGGCGGAGCGTTCGTAACCTGCCGCGATGCGTTTCGAAAGTTTGGCGAGGACGCGGTTGGTGAACCCTGGCTCGGCGTTGGGCTCGAAGATCACGTTCGGGATGCCACGCATCCACGTCGCGAGCATCATTGGTCCGGCGGCATAGCCGCCGACGCCAAACGCGGCCACCGGCCTGTGCTTCCTGAGGATGCGCATCGCGTCGAGCAAACCCGGTCCGAGGATGGCGAGATTTTTCGCGAGCGCCACGCCGCCTTTGCCCTTAAGTCCCCCGGCGCGCAGCGTCTCGAGCGGCAGCCCGGCCAGGGGCACCAGCTTCATCTCCATCCCGCGTTGGGTTCCGACGAGCACGACTTCTCTCTCGCTTCCTCTCGACAACCATTCACGCGCGATCGCAATCGCCGGAAAGACGTGTCCACCCGTGCCGCCGCCTGCGATCAAAAGCTTCACGCGCTATGCTTCCGCCTGCTGACTGATATTCAGGAGCACGCCGGTGGCCAGCAGCATCACCAGCACATTCGAGCCGCCGTAGCTGATAAACGGGAGCGGGATGCCCTTGGTCGGCACAAGGCCAAGCACGACGACGAAATTGATCAGCGCCTGGCATAGCACCATCGCGGTGATGCCGAGCGCGAGCAAGCGGCCAAAGCTGTCGGGCGCGGCGTACGCGGCGCGAATTCCGCGCCAGGCATAGACGCCGAAAAGAGCAATCACGATGAGCGCGCCGATGAAGCCGAGCTCTTCGCAGATCACGGCGTAGATAAAGTCGGTGTGGGCTTCGGGCAGGTAGAAGAGTTTCTGCTTGCTCTCCATCAGGCCGACACCGGTGAAACCGCCTGAGCCGACCGCGATCAGCGATTGCAGCAACTGGAATCCTGCACCGAGGGGATCGGCATCTGGATTGAGGAACGCCATCAACCGCGCCTGGCGGTACGAAACGTGAGAAATCAAAAGATAGAGCGCGGGCAGAGCGGCGGCTCCGCCGACCAGCAGCCATTTCCATGACAAGCCGGCGACAAAGAGAATCGCGGTGGCGATGAGTACAATATCCACGGAGGTGCCGAGATCAGGCTGCGCGACGATCAACATCACGAAAATCAAAATCGGGCCAACGGCGGGAAGAATGTTCTGCAGGAAATCTTCCTTGTTGAATTCCATCGCTGCCGCGGCGCGGCGTTTCATGTCGAGAAACCAGGCGAGGTACAAGATAATCGCGAGCTTGGCGAGTTCGGACGGCTGAATACCGACGGGGCCGAACTTGATCCATCGATGCGTGGCATGTGATTTGTCGAGGAAGAACGTTCCGACCAGCATGAGCAACACAACGCACACCGCGGTGCAAACGACTGCAGGTTCGCGGAGCCGGCGATAGTCGGTGCGCATCAGTGCAAACATGCCGACGATTCCCAGAACCAGCCACGCCGATTGGCGCAGCAAGAAAATGTACGGACGACCGTACTGATGTTCGGCGGTAACCGCCGATGCGCTGAAGATCATCACCGCGCCCAACAGGCAGAGCGCCAGCGTTACGCCGAAAAGCCAGCGATCGTTTTCAACTTGTCTCGGCAAAGTGCGTTACCTCCTGCTCCCAAGTTCCAAACTCTTTTCGAACGACAATGCAACATAGCGAAGCGACTTATCGCCGGGTCGGACTCGATGCTGCAGGCTGCTTTGTCACAGACTCCAAATCGTGACTTTGTAACCGCCGCACGAGATCCTTGAAAACGCGCCCGCGCTGTTCGTAGTTCTCGAACTGGTCGAAACTCGCGCACGCTGGCGCGAGCAGCACGAGGTCCCCTGCGCGCGCTGTGCGTGATGCGATCTCTACTGCACGATCGAGTGTTCCCGCGCGTTCGATCGCGACGCAGCCCGTGATTTCGTCCTCGATCTTTTCCGCGGCGGCGCCGATGAGCAGCGCCAGAACCGCCTTCTCGCGTAGCGACTGCTGCAGCACCGTGTAATCGCTGCCTTTGTCCTTACCGCCCAGAATGATCAGGATTCGACCCGGAAACGCGTCGAGAGCCTTCAGCGTCGCATCAACGTTGGTTGCTTTGGAATCGTTGTAATAGCGAACACCGTTGACGTCAGCGACAAACTCAAGCCGGTGCTCGACACCGGCAAAGCTGCGAACGCCCGACGCAATCGCAGGAACCGTCGCACCGGCCAATT
This sequence comes from uncultured Acidobacteriota bacterium, assembly GCA_963795355.1. Lineage (GTDB taxonomy): Bacteria > Acidobacteriota > Terriglobia > Acidiferrales > UBA7541 > Acidiferrum. The sequence goes on along the minus strand of CAWCHM010000012.1, from coordinate 17,673 downwards.
TCGTCGCGATCGTCGCCGCAAGAACATTTTCGAGATTGTGCGCCCCCGCGAGCGGAATTTCTCCGCGGCGCATCACCTTGTGGTCTTCGCCATCGATGCGCAGCACTACTTCTTCGCCGCTCAGGTAGGCGCCTTGCGCAACCCGTTGCTTTCGGCTGAACCAATACACCTGTGGTTTTGAAGGCGCATACGCTGCCGCTCCGGCATCGTCAGCATTGAGGATCGCCGCATCCTCCGCGGTCTGATTTTCGAAGATGCGCGCCTTTGCGTCGCCGTAGGCCTTCAACGTGTGGTGGCGGTCGAGATGGTCGGGGGTCAAATTCAGGAAGAGGCTGACATTCGGGCGAAAGGTATCGATCAGCTCCAGCTGAAAACTGCTCAACTCGACCACCGTCACTGTATTTTTCTTCGCCTGCTCAACAACCGAGATCAGCGGCGTGCCGATATTCCCCGCCAACATCGTCGGCAATCCCGCTCCGCGCAAAATGTGCTCGATTAGCGCAGTCGTTGTCGTCTTTCCGTTCGAACCCGTAATACCCACGAGCGATCCCTGCAAAAATCGATAAGCAAGCTCGATCTCGCTCCAGATCTTTACTCCGGCCTTGCGAGCCACAGCCAATTGCGGAAAATCCGCCGGCACACCCGGACTTGGCACGATCAAATCCTGCTCCACAAAGGTTCGATCGATGTGTCCGCCGAGTTCGAGGACAACTCCGGCCGCACGCAAGTTCGCCACCGACTCGCCAATCTGAGCCTCAGTGCGCGATTCGGTCGCAGTCACGCGCGCGCCGCGCGCCGCGCAAAAAAGCGCCGACGCGACACCCGTTCGCGCCAACCCGACCACCAACACGCGTTTGTTCTTCAGCTCCATCCCGCGAACTCGCTACCTCAACTTCAACGTCGTCAAGGCAAACAGCGCAAAAATCAGCGCCAGAATCCAGAATCGCACAATCACCTTCGACTCGCTCCACCCCATCAACTCAAAATGATGATGCAGCGGCGCCATGCGAAAAATCCGCTTCCCGCGCAGCTTGAACGAACCAACCTGCAGAATCACCGACATCGCTTCGATGACAAAAATTCCGCCGACGAAGAACAGCAAAATCTCCTGCTTGATGACGACCGCAATCGTGCCAAGCGTGCCGCCAAGAGCGAGCGAGCCGACGTCCCCCATAAAAACTTCCGCCGGATGCGCGTTGTACCAGAGAAATCCAAGTGAAGCGCCAACCAGCGCCCCGCAAAAAACCGTCAGTTCCGCCACGCGCGGTGTGTATGCGATATCAAGATATGTCGCCCAGCGGTAGTTGCTGCTGACATACGTCAGTATCGTCAGCGCACCCGCCGCGATCACCGTGCAGCCAATCGCCAAACCATCGAGACCATCCGTCAAATTCACTGCGTTCGAAGAGCCCGTAATCACGATCGCGACAAAAATCAGAAACGGCACGAACGCCAGAAACCACATATGCTTCGACGTGAGAAACGCATGCACCACCAAATCCGGATGCAGCCGCTTCGCAAACGGAATGCTGAGCTGCGTCGAATACGCCGCGCGCGTCGCCAGGCCAAGCAGTCCCACCCCAATTACGAAGCTCACCAGCAGCTGCAGCGAAAATTTCTTCTTGCTCGTCAACCCAAGATTTCGCTGCTTCGAAACCTTCGCGTAATCATCGACAAACCCGATCGCAGCAAACGCCAGTAGCGCAAACATTGCCAGCAACACGAATCCGTTGGTCAAATCCGCCCAAAGGAGTGTCGGCACCAGCGTCGACAGCACGATGAGCACCCCGCCCATCGTCGGCGTGCCCTTCTTTTTCTGGTGCGCCTCCGGCCCTTCTTCGCGGATGTACTGCCCGATCTGCAGTTCGCGCAGCTTTGTGATCAGCCATGGCCCAAAGACAAACGCAAGAAACATCGCGGTCAAGCTCGCATACACCGTACGCACCGTGATGTAGCGAAAAACGTTGAGCGGGCTGAAGTAGCGCTGCAGCCACTGGTAGAGGATGTAGTAGAGCATCTAGTGGCGCACCTTCTCAGCTTCGTGCGACCCCGCACCACCACCGATGCCATGCCGCCCCGCAACTGCTTCCACTACGCGCTCCATCTTCACGCCGCGCGAACCCTTCACCAGCATCAGATCGCCCGGCTGCAAGAATTCCCGCAAAAAATCCGCCGCCTCATCCGACGAAGCAAATATTTTCGTCTGCGACCGTGGCGTGCCCGCCGCCACCGCGCCTTCCACAATCTGCGCGCCATCGCCCGCGACACCGATCACCCAATCGATCCTCCCGGTCCCAGCCGCATATGCGCCCGTCTCGCGGTGCAACTCTGGCGAAGTCACACCGAGTTCCCGCATCTCGCCCGCAGCCAAGATTCGCCGCTTGTAATCCGGAGTCGCCGCCAGCACCGCGATCATCGCGTGCAGCGCCGCCGGGCTCGAGTTGTAGCTATCGTTGATCACCGCCGACCCATCCGCAAATTTCAGCAACTCTCCCCGCATCGCCGGGGCGCGCAAACTTCGCAACACTTCCCGCGATTCTTCCGGCGTAATCCCCCAAACGCTTGCCGCAGCCAGCGCCGCCAGCGCGTTCGCAATCACATGCCGCCCCGCCAGCGACAACTCCAGTCGCACCTGCTTGTCCCACTGCGTCAAAACAAACGTCGAACCTAGCGCGCCGCGGTCCACAATCGACTCCGCCCGAAAATCAGCAACGTGGTCGATCCCATACGTCAACACGCGTCCCGGCGCATGAAACGCAAACGCTGCCACCAGCGGATCGTCCGCATTCAGCACCGCGACCGAATCCTTCCCATTCAATCCTTCAATCAATTCGCGCTTTGCCAGCGCAATCTCTTCCACCGACGCGAAAAATTCCAGGTGCGCCGGCGCCACACGCGTCACCACGCCCACATCCGGCCGAGCGATTTCGGCAAGCCGCGAAAGTTCTCCGCGCCGCGACATCCCCATCTCGAGCACCGCCGCCTGATGCGTCTCATCGAGATGAAACAGCGTCAGCGGCAGCCCGTACTCGTTGTTGAAATTTCCTTCCGACTTCAGGATGCACAGCCGCGAGCCCAGCAGTGCCGCCAGGATCTCTTTGGTAGTGGTCTTCCCAACGCTGCCCGTGACCCCGGCGATTTTCCCGCCCCACGCCTGGCGTACCGCACGCGCAAACTGCTTGAGCCCGACGAAGGTGTCGGCCACGACGAGGCACTTTGCTCGAACCGCCTCGCTATATCGCCCGACTGCCGTTTCGGCCACCATCGCGCCGATGGCACCGCGCCCAAGCGCACTCTCCACGTGATCGTGTCCGTCATGACTCGGTCCGTGGATGGCGATGAACAGTTCTCCTGCACGTACCGTGCGAGAATCAATCGAGACGCCGGCCAGCCGGGCCACGGGGTCGAGCCCTGCGCCCGCCCGAGCACCCACCGCGTCAGCCACTTGTGTAATCGTCCACCGCATAAACGCCTCAAAGCACTCCGCTTACCGAAATACCATACGGACCGGTCGGTTTTCACAGTTTTGAGGGCTCCTCCTGACGAATGGTAACGATGCTCCACTCCTTGGCACTCAGCGCCTCAGGACCTACCCTCACCCAAGCGAGCTAGGTGCCAAACTCTTTGCCGCCCCCGGATCGCTGTTCACCGCGCGGCGGTTCTTCGTACCCACGCTCCTTCAGCGCGCGCCGTGCCTCTTCGCGATCGTCAAAATGCACCGTGCGGTCAGCCAGAATCTGGTAATCCTCATGGCCTTTGCCTGCGAGCAACACAATGTCACCCGGCCGCGCTTGATCGAACGCCAGCGCAATCGCCTTTTGGCGGTCGGGCTCGATCAGATATTTTCCGTTCGCCTTTTGCACACCGACAACGACGTCACTGATGATCTTCAGCGGATCTTCGGTTTTTGGGTTGTCGTTGGCCAGAATCGTCAGATCGCTGAGCCTTCCCGAAACTTCGCCCATCACCGGGCGCTTGGTGCGATCTTTCCATCCACCGCAGCCAAACAGCGTGATGATGCGCCCTTTGGGATTCAGCTCGCGCGCGGTGCGAATCAGATTTTCAAGTGCGTCGTCGGTATGCGCGTAGTCGACTACAAGGAAGAAGGGCTGCCCAAGATCGATGCGCTGAAATCTGCCGGATACGCTCTCCAGATTCTGGATCCCGGCCGCGATCACTTCGTTGGACATCTCGAGCGCTTGCGCCGCGCCGATCGCGGCAAGAATGTTGTAAACATTGATGCGCCCGACGAGCCGCGACGAAATTTGCACTTTGCCGTTCGGCGTTTGCGCCGTGAACGACAGTCCGGAAAATGTCAGTTGAAATTTCTTCGTCGTGATTTGTGCCGAGGAATCTAAGCCGTAGGTGACGACGTTTTTCGCATGCCCCGCCAGCCGTTTCCCATACTCATCATCGATATTGATGATCGCGGCGTCGGGAACTCCCGCACCGGTGCCGTCAAACAGCCGCCGCTTCGCCGCGAAGTAGTCGTCGAAATTCTTGTGATAATCCATGTGTTCGCGCGTGAGGTTTGTGAAAACCGCCGCGGCGAAATGACAAGTCCACAATCGATCCAGCGATAGCGCATGCGAACTGGCCTCGAGCACGCCAAACTTTCCGCCGCTGTCGCGAATCTCAGCGAGAAATCCTTGCAGATCGACAGACTCAGGCGTCGTATTCGGCGCGGGATAGTCTCCAGCGGGCGTGTGATATGCGATCGTGCCAAACAGCCCCGTCTTCGCCCCCGAAGCCTTGAGAATCGAATCGATGATCGATGTGGTGGTAGTCTTCCCGTTTGTTCCGGTCACCGCCGCCAGCTTCAACGCCTGCCCCGGATGCCCGAAGAAATTCGCCGCCGCGATCGCTAGCGATTTGCGCGCCTCGCGCACGCGAATCCACAGGACGTTGCTCGGCAAGTCCCCCGGTTGCCGCTCTTCGCTGATAATCGCCGTTGCGCCGCGCGTCACCGCGTCCTTCACAAACACGTTGCCGTCGGTCTTCGCGCCGTGCAGCGCAAAAAACGCCGAACCCGCTTGCACTTTGCGCGAATCGCAACCCAATTGACGAATTTCTCGTCCGTTGATCGTCGATGGAGTATCCGCCTCAACGTCCTTCAACGCGTCCGCTAATTTCATCGGCGGGCGCACGCCGCGGCCTGGCGTTGTCGTCGATTCGCGCGACGGCAAGTCATTGGGAATAACTTTGGGATCGGTCTCTTGCGTCAGGCTCAATTTCGTTTCCGGCTAGATTCGGCCGGCTCTCCTGTAGAACACTTCAAAAAAATCTAGCGTTTGGCAACTTTGTGTGGCTTCGCACCAATCGCCGTCTTGACGACCTTCGAGGGCGGCGGCGTTCCGAACTGCACGGTGACGCGTGTGCCATGCTTCACCTGTGTTCCCGCGGCTGGCGATTGATCCAGTGCAAGATTGGTGCCAACGGGCACAAGCTCGAGCCCCGTCCGGAAGCACATAGACATCACTTCCCGCATCGTCTTTCCCCCAAAATCCGGCACGGTCACATCCCCGCCATCGTCGACAGTCATCATCACTTCGGCTGGTCGCTTCACCGGCTCCGGCGCTTTCGCGGGAACGACGTCCGCGGGCGCTTCGTCGAGCTGCGCGCTGAAATCCGTCGGACTCGATTCTTCCAGCGTGCTCTCGTCCACCGCTTCTTGCTTTTTGTAAGCGGCCTGAATCAATCTCGGGTTGAGCGGCACATCGCGCGGCACATCGAGATAGGGCAATACTTGTTCCGCGATCCGCTTGAACACGGGCGCCGAAACCTGTCCGCCCTCGTGCAACCCCATCGGTGAATCGAGCGAGACCAGAATCGTCACCGCTGGATTGTTAACCGGCGCGAACCCTGTAAACGACGCGATGAAATTTGTCGGTGAGTAGCGGCCAGTGTTCGGATCGATCTTCTGCGCCGATCCTGTCTTTCCCGCCGTCGTCCATCCATCAAGCCGCGCGTACGTCCCGGTGCCGCCTGTCAGGACAACACCTTCCATCAAACGTCGGAGCGTCGCCGCAGTATCCGGACGAATCACGCGCCGTGGCTCAACGGAAGCCAACGGGCCCGTCGCCGGCAGCAACTTTCCGCTGCGCCGCATCTCCGCGATGATGTGAGGCCGATACCAGGTGCCGCCGTTTGCGATCGCCGAAACCGCCGAGACAAGTTGAATCGGCGTGACGCCAACTTCCTGTCCCATCGAGATCGACGCAATCGATGTCGCGCCCCAGTTATCCAACTTCGCCAGAATGCCGCGGCTTTCGCCCGGCATATCCACACCGGTTTGCGAGCCGAATCCAAATGCGCGAATGTAGTCGTAGAAACGCGGCTGGCCAACTTGAAGCGCGATCTTGATGGCGCCCACATCGCTCGACTTCGCCAGAATCTCGCCGACATTCAACAATCCAAATGGCTTGTGATCGTGGATACGCCGCCCGTTGAAGTAGATCGAACCGTGCTCGCAATCAAAAACGTCCTCGGCCTTGATCGCGTTCTGATCGAACGCCGCCGCAAGCGTGATCAGCTTGAACGTAGATCCTGGTTCGTACGCCACGCTCACCGAACGGTTCAATCGCGCTTCGGCAGGTGAAGCTGTCGCGTTGTTCGGGTTGAAGTCCGGCCAATTCGCGAGCGCCAGAATTTCGCCATTGTTCGGGTTCATGACGATGACGCTTCCGGCTTGAGCTCGTGTCGTAGCAATCGCCGCCGCCAGTTCGCGTTGCGCGATGTACTGGATTTTTTCGTCGAGCGTGAGTGTGACGTTCGCTCCGCGTTCGCGCTGTGCCTCACTGCCGTCAAACCAGCGCTGCCGCGCGTCGGCCATCACCACAATCTTTTCGCTCTTGCCGCGGATCAGGCTGTCGAATTCATATTCGAGCCCGCCGAGACCGTGCTCATCGGGATCGACAAAGCCGAGCACATGCGCGGCGAGGTCGCGCTTCGGATAGAACCTCTGGTTTTCGTCCTGGAAATAAATCCCGCGCAGGTTCAGCGCGGTGACCGCTTCCACTTTTTCCGGGGGAAGCTTTCGACTGACCCATACAAAGGATCTTGATGACTGAAGTCGTTGTAGCAGCGCGTCTTCCGGCACATTCACGATGCCGGAGAGCAGATGCGCAGCCATCGCCTCATCAGCGATTTCCGATGGAACGGCAAACGCCGACTTCACAGGCACGCTCATCGCCAGCGGATGACCGGCCCGATCAAAAATCGTGCCGCGTTGCGGAGTAATCTCGGTCGTGCGCTGTTGTTGTTTCTGTGCGCGCGCGAGGTAATCGCCGTGACGCACCAACTGCAAGTATCCAAGCCGGAAGAACACCGCCAAGGCCCACAGCATCGCGATGCCCGCCACAATGACAAGTCTGTCAACTGTGGCGCGGTCACTCGATGCGGCGTGGACACGATTCTTGGGCATGGATCCTAGGTCGGCTGGCGCTCCGGTTGATCGTTGATGGGAACCGCGGGTGAGATTACGTAGAAGCTTCGCGAAAGAAGGGATTGTTGAGTTGCCGTTAAGACCCCGTCACCGACGGGGTCCACGGGGAGCCATGCGGGGACAGACAAAACTCTATTCGTGGTTCGCTCGCGCATACGCAGCCGCCGCCACTTCCGCGCCTGCGGGCGCGTCGTATTCCTGCACTTGCGTCGGCATCGGTTGCGTCAGGCCAAGCTGTCGGCGGGCGATGACATCAATTCGTCGAGGATCCCGCAGCCCTTCAATCTCCAGCCGCAACTCCGAATTCAGTGAACTCGACAGCGTTTGTTTCGCTTTCAAATCTTCAAGTTGGAAGCTGAGGTCGATGCAGCGGAAATGCTGGTAGATGTACATCATCAGGCACGCGGCAATCAGCGCGCCGAGTCCCGCGGTGCGATAGAAACTTCTTAAACGCACCGGCTGCACATTCCGCACCAGCCTTGAATTGTCGATTCTTTTTACGGTGTGAAACTGTGTTGCGACCGCACTGCTCTTCTTCCTCGACCTCATTCACTCACTCTTTCCGCGCACCGCAGTTTCGCACTTCGCGATCGTGGGTTCGCCGAAATCTCTCCCTCTTTCGGCTGGATCACGTGTCTGGTCAGCACCTTGAGCGTGCCCTCACGCTCACCCTCTTGAAACGCTCGCTTGACCAATCGGTCTTCGCCGGAGTGATAACTCAATACCACCAGGCGTCCTCCTGAATTTAATGTGGCGGGGGTCCGAGAAAGAAACTGCCCGAGAGCCTCCACTTCCCGATTCACCGCGATCCGCAGCGCCAGAAACGTTTTTGTTGCGGGATGCAGTCTCTGCCTTCCCCATTGCGTTCGGGCCCCTGCCACAACCGTTGCCAGGTGCGCGGTATCCCGTATCGGGCGCGCTCGCACGATCCTCCTGGCGATCCTTCTGGAATCGTGTTCTTCCGCTCCCTGATAGAGCGTGTCGGCTATCTCTTTCTCCGACCAACGATTCACAATCTCGTCTGCCGTCAGTTCGTCCCCGGCTGCCATCCTCATATCCAGGGGACCTGCCTCGCGGAACGAAAATCCCCGCGCTGCCTGATCAAGCTGCATGCTGGAAACTCCCAAGTCGGCCAAGACCCCGTCCACCCCGGGAATCCCCAACTCGTGCACGACCTCCGCAATCCTCGAGAACGACGACTCCACCAACCTCACCGTCGTTGCAAAACTCTTCAGCCGCTCCGCTGCCAGCGCGATTGCCTGTGCGTCCTGGTCCAGGCTGATCAACTTTCCGGACGTCAACTTTGCCGCTATGGCCGCTGAGTGCCCCCCGGCTCCCAGCGTTGCGTCGATGTACGTTCCATCCGGTTTTACGTCCAGCCATTCCAGCACCTCGTCCAGCAAAACCGGCGTGTGTGGTACTGCCCCGCTTCCCACCGCGCCTCACCCAGTCCTTAGAACTATGGCCCGGGCCATATGCCCGGACACAAATTCAGCTTCATCGAACAGGCGGTGCTCCAAACACACCATTGGTGTCGCGCGCTGCAAGCGCATCACGCCTGTCCCAGTGTCAAATTGTTTACTTGGCCCCGACCTTGCCTACCAGCCCGACCTGCTATACACCTAACGCCGTGATCTCATCTCCCGTAAGTGGCTCATTCTTCAGCTTATCGACCACACCGGAGTGATTCATAACCTCCAGGTAGTTCAATTGCCCGAAGACATCCACCTCGGCCTTCAATTGCGCCGAATCCCTCAGCACCCCGGGTAGCAACAGCCTGCCTTGTCCATCTACTTCCACCTGCTGCCCGTAATAACTGGTCCGCAGTAAAAACTTTCGCTTGCCCTCGTGCTGCGATGGCAAAGCGGCTAGCCGGTCTTCGATCTCCGACCAGACGCTCAAAGGATAAATACGCGCATCTTCTCCGCTGAGACTCGTGATATAAAACTGCGTGCCGTACTCCTTCAAACCTTCCAGAAACACGGCCGGTACCTTCAGACGACCCTTGTCGTCCACCTTCGCCGGACAGTTTCCCCGCAGCTTCATAAGCCCCGTTTACTTCGACCCTCCGGCGAAAACTGCGCACAAACACCGAATTTGGGTCTCCGTTGAAGAAGAAGTGGTATCGAATGCCCCGTTGCACCACAGCCCTCGGAAAAGCTCTGAACTTTTTCTACTTTGCTCTACCGCCAACCACTTTGCTCCACTTGAGGCCACATAATAAGCCGCCCTAATTTCTTGTCAAGGGAAATCCGTATCTTTTTCGAAAAAACTCGAAAAAATTTTGCATCCTTGCGTAGCAAAAATCTACGCCATGAATTGTGTGCAGTGTTTGTGCGCACTTCTACAGATTGTGGTCATGTTCGCCGCGCTGATTTTTTAGGTTTGACTAACGTTGGACCGGTGCCTTCAACGTTACCAATGCGACACGAACACCGTTTGGTTTCGTCTCGTCTTCGCCAATTTTTGCAGGTGCGCTGAGATGTTTTCGCGCGCTGCTCCAGCCACTTCGCTCCACCGCTCGTTTCGGCGGCCAACCGTCACGATTCTCACTGGTATCTAGTCACGAGTTTCCGCCTCGTCAACCATCTCACGACCGCGCATCCCATACCGAATCTCACCTATATATTTGTCCGCGTGCCGTGCTATCCTTTCTTCGTCTTACCAAGCACCAAAGGAGCCAACCATGGAATGGACAGCACCCAAGCACGAAGAGATCGACCTCAACTGCGAAATCAGCTCGTACGCCAACGCAGAGCTGTAGTCCAACTTTCACTTCCTTCGGCTCCCGCTTTCAGTGAGTAAGCCGGCAGCGGCCACTTCTGAAGCGGGCGCTTTTGTGTTCGCCTGCAGCAAACTCATAACCCGCTTCGTTTTATCTCTCACCTCGGCAGGGTCAGCATGCGCATCAAAATTCTTGGTTCGGCGGCTGGAGGCGGGCTCCCACAATGGAATTGCTCTTGCGAAAACTGTCGCCGCGTTCGAACCACAAAATTCCGCGGCACATCCCGCACGCAAACCCAGATCGCCTTCTCCCACGACGGTAAGATCTGGTTTCTCGTCGGCGCCTCTCCGGACCTGCGCACACAGATCCTCGCCACGCCCGAACTGAACCCCCACGAGCAAAGCGCTTCGAACTCACCCATCGGCGGCGTCTTCCTTCCCTCTGCCGACGTCGACGAGGTGATGGGCCTACTCCACCTGCGCGAGTTTCAACCGTTCTTCATCTTCGGTACCGCATCGCTCCAGCGCATCCTGAAAAAGGAAAACAAGATCTTCAACGTGCTCGACCGCGCTGACCCGCCGGTTCACTGGCGCCTGATGACCAGCAAAGGCCGCCTCGGCGTCCATCTCGCCGAGAATCCCGGCGACGCCCCCTCGTTCGTCGTCTCCACGATCTCGCTCGGTGGCTCCTATCCCGATTACGTCAGCGAAGAAGTGCGCCGCACCCTCTCGCCCGACGAGGCCAATCTCGGTTTTAGTTTCGAACGAGAAAGTAATAGCTTCCTCGTCGCCCCGTCGATCTCTGGCCGCAATCAGGAATGGGCCAAAGCCGCCGCATCAAGCAGCATCGCCTTCCTCGACGGCACCTTCTGGAGCGACGACGAACTCATCAAAACCGGCCGCAGCAAAAAGAAAGCGCGCGATATGGGCCATCTCCCGCTCTCGGGTGAGAACGGGCTGCTCGAACTCTTTCCCCGCGATTCACAATGCCGCCGCGTTCTGATTCACATCAATAACACCAATCCCATCCTCGACGAGCGCACTCCCGAACATCGCGCCGTCCTGGATGCCGGCTTTGAAATCGCCTACGATGGCATGGAGTTCGAACTGTGAGCGCCCCTGCCAATCCGCATCCGAACGCCCAGGACAAGCCGCTACTCCCCGAACCCGACTTCATCGCCGGCTTCCACGCCATCGGCGACGAGCGCTACCACCACAAACATCCCTTCCACCTGCTGATGCACGAAGGCAAGCTCACCCGCGGCCAACTCCAAGCCTGGGCATTGAATCGCTACTACTACCAAAGCCGAATCCCCATCAAAGACGCCGCAATCCTCGCGCGCAGCGAAGACCCCGCCTTCCGCCTTGCTTGGCGCAAGCGCATCCTCGATCACGATGGCGACGGCACCAAACCTGGCGGCATCGAAAAGTGGCTGCGTCTCGTCGAAGCCACCGGCCTCTCCCGCGATCAAGCCATCACGGGCGACGGCATTCTCCCCGCCACGCGCTACGCCGTGCAGGCCTACGTCGACTTCGTCTCCACGAAATCGCACACCGAGGCCGTCGCCTCTTCGCTGACCGAAATGTTTTCGAAAAAATTAATCACGCTTCGCGTCGACCGCCTGCGCCAGCACTACCCATGGCTCTCCGGCGGCCTCGACTATTTCTCCGGCCGCCTGACCCAAGCCCCCGAAGACGCCGACTTCGCCCTCGCCTGGGTCGTCAAGCACGCCCGCACACGCGCCGAACAAGACGCCGCACACAACGCTCTGCGCGCCAAGTGCGACATCCTCTGGGCCCAACTCGACGCCCTGCATCAAGCCTACGTAAATCCCGGCTGGCCGCCCCCCGGCGCATTTCGTCCCTCTGCCGCCTGACTGTTTCGGCGGTGTCATTTCCCGATTCGAAAATTTCGTCCTAGGAAGAATTCCGTTTTTGAATTCATCGCGCCCCTTCGACTGCACACAGTTTCGATATCGCCCTTCAGAAGCCCCTCTAACTCCTTATTCTTGTCCTTTTCTTAAGAATCGATACTGGCCAAAGCATTGCATGCGAAAGAAGCGAGGAACGGCACTGACGCCTCTTCTGGCGCACCCCAAATACCCGCGCCAATCAGGGACCTCACGGCTCTGTGGAATCGAGCTCGCACCGTCGGCCTAAGAACGAAGAGTGAGGACGATAACGAATGTCACGCAAGAAACTGCTGCTCTTATTTTTGGCCTCGGTTATGGCGCACTCGGCCCGCGCTCAAGACGCCGCTCCGTCCAACCAGACTCCACCGCCCGACTTGGCGCAATTGCTCGAGAAAATTCGCTCTCAGGAAACTCAGCTCAAACAACTCGAATCCGAAGTGTCGCAGCTCAAAGCGGCGCAGGAATCGAAAAGCCCGGCACCAGAAGCCGCGCCCGCCGCATCACCCAGCGACACGACATCGGCGCCGGCTGCAGTGCCCGCCCAGGAACCAGCGGCTCCCGTTCCCGTCGTCGAAGAAGCTCCCGTTGCACACGAACACACCATGACCCTCCCGGGCGGCGGCCCGTCACTTAAAATCCGCGCATTCGGCGACATCAACCTGGGACTAGGTTCTGACGCCAATCCCCTGATCTTTCCTCTGCCCCAGCCAGTTCATAACACGTTCCAGATCGGCGAGTTTGATCTCTTTCTTTCTTCCCGTCTTTCCAAACACGTCAGCGGTATCAGTGAAATCATAATCGGATCCGATCCCACCAACTTCTGGGGCTTGGACATCGAGCGTCTCCAAATAACCTACAAAGCCAACCCGTACTTCGAAATCAGCGCCGGGCGTTATCACACGTCCATCGGCTACTACAACACTGCCTTCCACCACGGCACGTGGTTTCAAACCGCAACCGGCCGTCCCTTCATGTACTACTTCGAAGATAGCGGAGGTCTCTTGCCGGTTCACTCCGTCGGGGTCACCACAACCGGACTCGTTCCCCACACCGGTGCTCTTGAACTTCATTGGATCGCGGAAGTCGGCAACGGGCGCAGTTCCGATCCCAATGGTCAACCCGTACAAAATTTCCTGTCCGACAAAAATCACAAGGATTTCAATCTCGCCGCTTACATCAAGCCTCAATGGATTCCCGGCATCCAGATTGGCGGTTCGTATTATCGCGATCGCCTGGTGCCCGTCGCCGTCCCTCACGTCGACGAGGGAATCGGGAGCTTTTACGTCGTATACATCAATTCGGCATGGGAAATTTTTAACGAAGCGGAATGGATGAATCACAAATCCGATGGTCTGCCAAAAACGTACAACACTCCGTTCGCGTTCACGCAGGTCTCCCGGAAATTTGGGGTGTACCGGCCGTATTTCCGCTTTCAATATGTAAACGTGCCCGCGGACGACCCCTTCAATGCTTTCAAAGGTCGCTACGAGGGACCGTCCGTGGGGCTCCGCATGGACTTCACCGAGTACGCCGCTCTGAAAACGCAATACAACCGCCTGTACCAGCGTGGAGTTGCGCCGGAAAACGGTGTGGACATGCAAGTGGCGTTTACGTTCTGAGGTTCGCATAACCCTGCGAAAGAAAGGCCCTTCGAGATGCGTCGCTACGGACTGATATTGTTCCTGTTATCGCTCTGCTGTCGCCCAACGCCCGCCCAGTGCGTGCCCGGCGGCTTGGTCGTAGTCGTAAACAAATCCAACTCCGTGGAAAGCCTGTCGCTCGCCCAACTCCGTAAGTTGATCCTCGGCGATGTGCGCGCCTGGCAAGACCGCAAGAATGTTTCGTTTGTGGCTCGCGATCCGTCCACCAAGGACTTTCAGTGCGTCCTCTCGGCCGTTGTACGGCAATCGGTCGCCGAATATCACCGCTACGTTATCAACGCCGAGTTTCGCGGCGATGAACCAGTGAACATTCAGGTCGTCGATTCCGACACAAACGCCGCGCGCGCCGTCAGCGGTTCAGCTGGAGCTTTCGCGCTGGTGGAAGCAAATTCACTTCCGGCCCTCGGTTCGTCGGTCAAAGTGATTCGAATTGAAGGTAAATCGCTGGGTCAGCCAGGCTACCCGCTCTGACGTGCGACCTGGAGAAAGCCTTATGAAACCAACGATCAAGAACAAACTCATCGCCGGATTTGGCGCGGTACTGGTCCTGATGGGTATCATCGCGGCGATCGCCACCTACGCCGTTTTGAATCTTCGCCGCAGTGCACTGGAAACCGCACGGGTTGGCGATCGCCTGGACTCCATTTCCCTGGAAATTCAGGTCCACAATCTCGAAGCGCAAAGGCGCATCCACAGTTATCTGGCTGACTTCAAGACGCTGGGATCCGAGAAAGCTCGCGAAATGTATCTCGATGAGGCCGGCTTCGAGATTCATGAGCTCGAGTCGCTCTCCGCAAGAGCCGTAAAGATCGCCCCGACAGCCGAAAAACGTGCGAAGTTTCAGCTCATCGCCGCGGCTGCTGGCAGGTACCGGGAAGCCGTGGACACAGTGGTACAGAGTGTTGAGAAGAACGCCCACACTGACGTCGCGATTGCCGCACACGAGGCCGCTGCGACCCAATTGAACGAAAGTGCCGAAGATGGCGAGATGGCCGGCCGCGACGCAAGTCAGGGATCGCAAGCCAACATCGAATCGATTAGCAAACGCACAGTCCCTATCGTAATCGGAGTTTCGCTCCTGGGGCTTTTTATCGCGCTCACTATGAGCATCCTCCTGTCCCGGGCGATCCTATTGCCTGTCGAACATCTCAAGGAAGTTGCCGAGAACGTCAGTCTGGGCAACCTGGGGATGAGCGTGCGCCGCTTCTCGGAAGATGAAATCGGCGACCTCGCCGATTCCTTCTCGCGTATGGTGACTGCGGTTCGATTTTTTCAATCGGAAGCGCAAGCGAATCAGCCTGAACCGGTTCCGCATGGTGTCCGATCATGAGCCAGCTATCCGATCGCGTCCTGGAAGTTAGCAAGCCATACCTCGGCCCGGCAGCGGAATCCTTCCTCGTCCGCCAATGCAAGTCGCATCTGAATATCGACATGGCGGCACTGGCCTCCGCCAACATGAAGGATCTGGCAAAGTGGGTCGAGCTGTCCGGAGCTCTCATCATGGACGCGCCCAAAGCCGCTGAGCTGGCAAAGAAGATCGCTGCGATGTAGATCACGGGCGCCGACGCGCCAGATCAATTTTCTTTTACGGTCCGTTGGACGATTACCAAGACTCTATTCTTGTTCTGAATGCGCTATCATTTCGCATGCCCTTGGACGCGAACTCCAAGCCCCGTCTCGCTGCCGGCGTCCGCCTCGGCCAGAACAATAATCAGCAAGTCCTGCTGATGCCCGAGCGGGCACTTCGCCTCAACGGCCCGAGTCTCGAAATCGTCCAGCGTTGCGACGGAAAGCGCACCGTCCGCGAAATCGTCACCGATCTTCAGCAGCTCTACTCCAAAGCCGAACCCGCCAAAGTCGAATCCGACATCCTCGGCTACCTGAAACTCCTTCAGGACCAGCGCGCCCTCGATTTCGAATAGGAACGCCGGTCGGCCCGTAGGGGAACGGCATCGCCACCGCCCGTCCTTAGCGCCGACGCGCGCCGAATGCTAAAATTATGCCTCCCGCCATGACTCCACAAGCTCCCCCCAACAATCCCCTCGCCCTCATCGCCGAACTGACCCACCGCTGCCCCCTCCACTGCGTTTACTGCTCGAATCCACTCGAACTCACCGCACGCAGCACCGAACTCTCGACCGAAACATGGTCCAGCGTCTTCCAGCAAGCCGCCGTGCTCGGCGTTCTCCAAGTCGACTTCACCGGCGGCGAACCGCTCGCCCGCCCCGACATCATCGACCTCATCAAATCCGCGCGCGCCGCCGGCCTCTACGTCAACCTGATTACCTCCGGCCTCCCGCTCGACGAACAAAAACTCGCGCAGCTCGTCGAAGCTGGCCTCGATCACATTCAACTCAGCTTCCAGGGCGCGCACGCCGACACTGCCGAAGAAATCTCCGGCACAAAATCCCACGCGCAAAAACTCCGCGTCCTCGAATGGCTGAAAAGAGTCCGCGTAGCCGTCACGCTCAACTTCGTCATTCACCGTCGCAACATCGATCAAATCGACGAAATGCTGACGATCGCCGAATCCTCGAGCGCCACCCGCATCGAATTTGCCAATGTGCAGTACTACGGTTGGGGGTTCGCCAATCGCGACAGCCTGCTTCCCACACGCGCGCAGCTTGATCAATCCCTGACCACAATCAAAGCCGCCGAAGAACGCCTCCGCGGCAAAATCCGCATCGAGTCCGTGGTCCCCGACTACTACGCCAAATATCCCAAGCCCTGCATGGGCGGCTGGGGCCGCAAGCTGTTACTCATCACGCCGAGCGGCGAAGCTCTTCCCTGTCACGCCGCAAAAATTATCCCCGGCCTGCAATTCGCCAACGTGAAGGACGACAGCCTTGCCGATATCTGGCGCTCCAGCGATGCCTTTCAAAAATTCCGCGGCGAATTTTGGATGCAAGACCCGTGCAAGACCTGTGATCGCCGCGCGCTCGACTTCGGCGGCTGCCGCTGCCAAGCTCTGCTCCTCGCCGGAGACGCCTCCGCCACCGATCCCGTCTGCACCTTGTCGCCAAATCGCCCCAAGATCGACGCGATCCTCACCGCCATCAATTCCGAAGTTGTAGGGGCGGGGCTTGCTCCGCCCTCGATCCGACTCGGCAACGACTCCGCCGTCGATGTCCGCCCCGAATGGCTCTACCGGCCAAACCCGTCGTAAAGTCCCTCGCCGTCAACTTTCCGCCGGCGTTACCACTGTCCGCATCCTCGTCATCATCCGCGCCGCAAACGCCACGCTAGCCGCAAGCACAATCATTCCAAACACCGCCAACGTCCGCGGTGCCCCAATATGCTTAGCCACGCCTCCGGCCACCAGCGAACCAATCGGCTGCACTCCCATAAACATCGTCGCGTAAACCGCCATCACGCGACTGCGCAACTCATCCGGCACGCGATTCTGCACGGTAGTATTCGTGGCCGCCATCATCGAGGTTGCTGAAAACCCGACAATAAACAGCACACCCGCCGAAAACCAGAAAACACGCGAGTACGAAAACAAAATCAGGCAGACCGAAGAAATAATCGCCATCGCCGCGATCCACTTCGCCAACCCTTTGAAACTTTTTCGCGTGGCAAACTGCAGGGCGCCAAGCGCCGCCCCTACGCCCGCATAACTCAGCAGAAGTGAAAATCCCACCGCGCCGCGATGCAACACGTCGCGCGCAAAAACCGGTAAAAATACCGAATACTGCAGCCCAAAAAAACTGAGCACACTCAGCAATACCAGCACCGCGCGTGTGGGCCGATCCTGCATCGCATACCGGAACCCCTGCAACAAATTCCGCGTCGGCGATCCCAGATGCACCTTCGGCACAAACTGTGGAATGCGCATCGCAAAGAGCGCGATGATGACCGCCAGAAAACTCACTCCATTGAAAAAGAAACACCAGCCCTCGTGAATGTACGCGATCACGAATCCCGCGAT
>CAWCHM010000011.1:0-492218 GCA_963795355.1 uncultured Acidobacteriota bacterium | reverse complement strand
CTCTCCATAGTAGAAATTCCAGGTTCCACCCACAGTTCTTACGAGTGCCTCTCCCTTGTCAACCGAGCACGCCGCTCGCATCTCGTCGTGGCGCCCGCGCCGGCTGCATGATTCGCTGTATGCCCGTCTTTCGTGCGTCGCGCTATGCTCCGCGCATGGCCGAACCAGCAAAGAAGCAAATTCCTGCGACGCCCGAACGCTTCGTAAATCCCACGACTCCCGACCCCGCAGTCGATCCCGTCGAGGAAGCCTCCGAGGAATCTTTCCCCGCCAGCGATCCCCCCGGCTGGATCGGCGAGTCGACAACGACCTCGACCTCAACTCCCGTGGCGCCTAAGCCGAGTAAAAAGTAGCTCTCCGCTCGCAACAGCTACCACGGCCCCCGGCCGGTTGAGCCTCCGCCAAGCCGGGTGCTATTCTGCTTGTATGCCGGACCCGGTCATCACTTCGCCCGAATCGATGCCCGGCGTAACTGGCGCGAATGTCGCGACCGGCAGCGAGTCCCCCACGAGCACTCCCGCCGCCAGCTCGAAGCCCTTCTCGAAGTCAGCGAAGCCATCTCGCAACAGCGCGACCTCACCGAACTCTTCCACGATCTTTCCGAGCGTCTCCACGCCGTCGTCGATTTCGATTTCCTCACGTTGACGCTCCACGATCCCGCGCGCAACGTGATGCGCCTCCACATTCTCGAAACGCGCATCCCCCACGACAAGGCGATCGGTTCCGAGACGCCCGTCGACGGCCACCCTTCCGGCCTCGTCTGGCAGACGCAGGAAACTTTCGTCGTCAGCGACACCGCCGAAGAAGAGCGCTACCCGCAATTCATGCAGCGCCTGCGCGACGAAGGCGTGCGCAGCTTTGCGCTCGTCCCGCTCACCACCGCGCAACGCCGCCTGGGCGCCATGGGTTTCGGTCGCATCATCCCGCGCCGCATTACCGAAGGCGAACTCGCCTTCATGAAGCGCGTTGCGTGCCAGGTCGCCGTCGCCGTAGACAACGCGCTCAATCTCGAAACTTCTCAGGCGTATCACACGCAGCTCGCGCACGAACGCGATCGCCTTCGCGTCCTCCTCGAAGTTAACAACGTCCTCGTCACCAGCCTCGAGCTGCCCGAATTGTTCCGCGGCATCGTCTCCACGTTGCAGCGCGTCATTCATCACGACTACACGAGCCTCGCGCTTCTCGATCCCGCCAGCGGCCTGCTCAAAATTTACGCGCTCGATTTTCCCGGCCGCCAGGGACTCATCAAACCTGAGCTGACCATTCCGCGCGAATCGTCTCCCGCCGGCCGCGCCATAGTCGAAAATCGCACGCTCATCTCGCGCGGCGCCGAGATGGATCAATACTCCAGCGAAATTGTCCGCATCCTGCGCGCCGAGAACATGCAGGTGATCTGCTGTATTCCGCTCTCCAATCGCGGCCGCACCTTCGGCACGCTCAATCTCGCCAGCCGCCGCGCTGACGGGTTCGCGCCCGCGGACATCGAGCTCGTCCAGCAAGTCGCCGCGCAAATCGCCATCGCCGTCGAAAACGCGCTCGCCTTCAAACAAATCGACGCGCTCAAGACAAAACTCGCCGAAGAAAAGCTCTACCTCGAGGAAGAAATTCGCAGCGCCTACAATTTCGAGGAAATCGTCGGCGACAGTCCCGCGATTCGCCGCGTGATGGCTCAGGTCGAACTCGTCGCGCCCGCCGGCAGCACCGTTCTCATCCTCGGCGAAACCGGCACCGGTAAAGAAGTCATCGCGCGCGCCGTCCACAATCTCAGCCCCCGCAAAGAGCGCACCTTCGTCAAAGTGAATTGCGCCGCCATTCCCTCGGGCCTTCTCGAAGCCGAGCTCTTCGGCTACGAACGCGGCGCCTTCACCGGCGCCATAAACCAAAAGCTCGGCCGCTTCGAACTCGCCGACCGCGGCACCCTTTTCCTCGACGAAATCGGCGACATTCCGCTCGAGCTCCAGCCAAAACTCCTCCGCGTGCTTCAGGAGCAGGAATTCGAGCGCCTCGGCAGTAATCGCACGCAAACCGTCGACGTCCGCGTCGTCGCCGCCACCAATCGCGACCTCGCGCGCCTCGTCGCCGACCGCGAATTTCGCAGTGACCTCTTCTATCGCCTCAACGTTTTTCCGATTCAGATTCCGCCGCTGCGCGAACGCCGCGAAGACGTGCCGCTGCTCGTCCGCTATTTTGTTCAGAATTTCAGCCGCCGCCTCAACAAAACCGTGCAGTACGTTCCCGCCGACGCGATGGACGCGCTCGTGAATTACTCCTGGCCGGGAAATATTCGCGAGCTCGAAAATTTGATCGAGCGCGCCGTGCTCCTGTCGCCGGGTAAAGAACTGCGCGTCCCACTCACCGAGCTGAAGCAAGCAACGCTCTCCGTCAGCGACGTTTCGGATATTTCGGCCGACGGCACCATGCTCGCTCCGTCGCCTCTCGGTGGCAGCGCCCCTGCCCCGGTCGCCACGCTCGAAGAAGCCGAGCGCCAGCACATTCTCCGCGCTCTGCGTCAGACCGAATGGCGCATCGCCGGTCCCAAAGGTGCCGCCGCCGTCCTCGGCATGAAACGCACAACGCTCCAAGCCCGCATGCGCAAACTCAACATCCGCCGCCCAATCTAAAATCGCCTCACCAATTCTTCCGCAAGCAAGAGTGCTCCTGGGTGCCGCACCCTCAGATTTCAGAGGGTGCGGGTTTTCCCCAACACGAGCACCCGCCTCCGTCGCTCAGCTCTCGCCTTTCACCTCTACCCGTTCCACCCGCTCCGAACCTCCCGCCATCACCCGCTCCACCATCGCAAACAAAGCTCGCGCCTGGATCGGCTTCGCCAGATAATCATCCATCCCAGACTCGATGCATCGCTCCCGATCCCCCGCCATCGCATTCGCCGTCAACGCAATGATCGGAATCCTCGCACCACATCCCGCTGCCCGCTCACGTTCGCGAATACACGTAGCCGCTTCCAGCCCGCCCAGCACCGGCATCTGTACATCCATCAAAACCAAGTCGAACGCATCGTGCTCCAGTGCATCCAGCGCCACGCGCCCGTTCTCCGCGATCGCGACGGTGTGCCCGCGCTTCTCCAGCAATCGTCGCGCAAGCGTCTGATTCACCGAATTATCCTCCGCCACCAGCACGCGCAGCTGCGTTCGCCGCTCGCGCAACGTATGCACAGTCACCAGGCCAACTGCCGCCTCGCCCGACTCCTGCGAACCGCTCGCTGCCTGCGTGCTCAAAATCAGCTTCATCGCTTCCAGCAAATCCGCGCGCCGTGCCGGCTTCGGCAAGTACGCTCGGATTCCCAGCGCTCGGCATCGCGCTCCTTCTCCGCGCAATCCCGCCGACGTCAGCATGATCACCATCGCGTGACCCAAATGCGGTTTCCCTTTCAAGTGTTCCGCCACCTCAAATCCGCTCATCCCCGGCATCTGCGAATCCAGCAGCACCATCGGAAACGGCGTGCCCTGCGAATGCGCGAAATGCAACAGCGTCAACGCCTCTTCGCCGGTCTCGCACAGCGTTGGTTTCATCTCCCACTTCAGCGCCAGCTCTTTCAAGATCGTCCGATTCGTGGCGTTGTCATCGACGATCAATACCGACACCCCGTGTAGCATCGAGGCGTCTATCGATGGCTTCGCGCCCGTCGCACCTTTTTGCAGCAGAAATCTCAACTGAAACGAAAATGTGCTGCCTACTCCCGGTTTGCTCTCCACGCGAATCGTTCCGCCCATCATTTCGGCCAGCTTCGAACAAATCGCCAGTCCCAATCCGCTTCCGCCATACGTGCGCGTCATCGAACCGTCGGCCTGTGTAAACGCCTGAAAAATGCGCCCCTGCTGCTCCGCCGGTATCCCGATTCCCGTGTCGCGCACTGCAAATCCCAGCAACACGCTTTCGTCTCCGTCCTCATCGCACTCCACGCGCACCGCCACTTCGCCCTTCGCCGTAAACTTCACCGCGTTCCCGACCAGATTCATCAAGATTTGCCGCAGCCGCGTCGGATCGCCCCGCAATCGATCCGGCGTATCCGGAAGCACATGGCACGAGAGCTCCAGTTTTTTCTGGTGCGCCTGCACGCTCAGCACGCGCAACACGTTCTCCATCGAGTCGCGCAAACTGAAGTCGATCGCCTCCAGGTCGAGCTTCCCCGCTTCGATCTTCGAAAAATCCAGGATGTCGTTCAGCAGCGCCAGCAGCGAATCCGCCGAAATCTTCGCCATCATCAGCATCTCGCGCTGCTCTCGCGTCAGCTCCGTATCCAGCAGCAGCTCGGTCATTCCGATCACGCCGTTCATCGGCGTCCGAATTTCGTGGCTCATCGTCGCCAGAAATTCGCTCTTCGAACGGCTTCCTTCTTCCGCCGCGAGTTTCGCGTTCAGCAATTCTTCTCGATGTTCCTCGTCCGCCTTCTGCCGGCGTTCCTGAAACGTCTGGATCGAATCCAGCATGTAGTTGATCCCCGCGCCCAGCGAACTGATCTCGTCTTTCCCGCTGTGTGTTACGCGCGCAGCCATGTCGCTGCTCGCCGCGATCGCCGCAACGCTCGTGCTCAGCGCCTCCAGCCGCGAACTCACCGACTTCGACAGCAGCCAGTCCGTCACAATCGCGCAGCACAAGACGATCAGCATCATCGTCATCCCGAAATACAACTGACTCCTGCGCCCTTGCCCGTAAATCGCGCGCGGGATGTTCGCACGCAGCACCACCGCCGGCCTCCCGTAAACATCTTTGATCATGATGTAGCCGTCGATGCGTTGATTGTCTGCGTATCGAACGTATGCTGATCCCGCCGCGAACAGGTGGCCGCGAGCGTCCGCCACATCTTCCGGTACGTCGGGTGCTTCGAACGGGTATACGAAGAGGGCCTCATGCGTCTTAGAACTCAGTTTTGCCACCTCGGCCGTGTCCAGCCGCCGGGCGGTCACCAGCGCTCCGCGTAACGGTCCCTCATTGCTGGTCTTTACGATCGGCCGGGATACGATCAGCAGCGGCCCGTCCTCCACCATCAGTACGCCGCTCACGCTGTCGCGCGGGGTGTGGAAACTCAGCAACCCATCCCCTGCGTGTACATGCGCGATCAGTTCCGCCGGCACATCGCTCGCTCTGTTGCGCGCTGCGTCATATCCCGTCGCCCACACCACATTTCCCGCGGCGTCCGCGAAAATCACGTAGTGAATCATCTGCTGCGCCTGCCACCCGCCTTTGCTGTCCGCCAGCAACGAGTAGATGAACTCCTTCGTCTTTGCGGGGTTCTTCGCTGCCATCGCCTCCCATGTTCCGTCGTATACCGATAAATCCGAGTTCGATCTGTCCAGCTTCTCCAGATCGTCGTTGAATCCTTCACGCACCACATTCATCGTCTCTTGCGTGTTCAGCCGTTCCAGCGCGATGAAGCGGTTCAAGATCACATAGTCCGCCGCCAGGTACAGCGCGCCCAGCATCGCCGTTGACATCACCGCCAGAATCAAGAAAATTTTGACCCGAACCGTCACCGTCGAATTCCTCTTATGCGTGAGACCTGGAAGGCACACTTCGGCCTGCACTGATGCTCCAGCAACCTGCATTCCGAAGTCGCACGGAATCCAGTGGCTAACTTCAGTCAATTCAAGGAATTCCAAATAAGGAGGGAACAAACGTCTGAAATCACGCGCCTGAAAAATTCCAAAATGAAACTACAAGTCGGATTGAATCACCGGGCAAAATCGACGGCGGTCGTATTCCCACCGCATACCAACACTCCAACCCGCTCGTCCTTCGCCGGAACGTATCTCCCCGAAAGCACCGCCGACATTGCCGCCGCCCCTCCCGGCTCGCTCGCCACGCGCACCGCCCTCCACAACGCCCGCTGCGCCTCACGAATCGCGTCATCCGTGACCAGCACCACCCGCTCCACCAATTTCTGCGCGATCGGAAACATCAACTCCCCCACCCGCTTCGGTGCCAGCGAATCCGCCGCCACTCCTCCCGCCTCGCTGTCCACCGGTTTCCCCGCGCGCATCGCATTGAAAAGCGTCGGCGCCGTCTCCGGCTCCACACCCACAATCTTGATTCTCCCCGCGTACCAGCTCGCAATCCCGCCGATCAGCCCGCCTCCGCCCACCGCCACCAGCAGCGTATCGATCTCCGGCGCCTGCTCCTCAAACTCCAGCCCCACCGATCCCTGCCCCAGTATCGTTTCGTTCTGATCGTACGGATGCACCATCATCGCGCCCGACTCCGTGCGCCAGATCTCGCTCGCGGCCTGCGCATCCGAATATCGCTCGCCTGCAATCACTAGCTCCGCGCCATTCGCCCGAATCCGATCCACCTTCTCCTGCGAAGCCACGCTCGGCACAAAAATCTTCGCCCGAATCCCCAGCTTCATCGCCGCATACGACACCGCCACCCCATGATTCCCGCCCGAAGCCGCCACCACCCCCGCCGCCGGCACCGCACGCAACAACAAATTCGCAAACGCCCCCCGCGCCTTAAACGACCCGCCGTGCTGCAACAACTCCAGCTTCAACGTCAGCGTCGCCCCGTTCGTCGTCGCTCGACCAGCCGCGCCGCCAACTTCAGCTCCGGCCACCTTGCCGCCGGCCGCGAAGTCCACTGCATCCACAGCAATAATCGGCGTCCGCCGCACATACGGCCGAATCACCCTCTCCACTTCTCGAATCTCGTCTCGACCTATCACACGCCCTCCGGCTTTTGGGTGCCGCACCCTCAGCTTTTAGAGGGTGCGGGTTTAGATGAAACCTCGCCCAAACCTATCCGTTCGCCCGATTTGAACCCGTCCCCTCTTTCTTTCGTCGCCCATGCTACCATTCTTAGCCACTTAGCCAACTCCCAATATGACTCTCACCCTCGCCTTCCGCGCCCTCTCCAACCCCAGCCGCCTGCAGATCCTCGCGTGGTTGCGCCAACCCAAAAAACACTTCCCCCCGCAAATCGATGGCGACTTGATAAAAGACGGCGTCTGCGGCCTGCTGATCGCCAGAAAACTCCGCGTCAGCCAGCCGACCGCCAGTGAACATCTAAAGATTTTGCTGCAGGCAGGATTGATCCGCGCCAAGCGAATCAAGCAATGGACATTCTACAAACGCAACGAACCCGCAATCCGCTCTCTAAAGAAGGAAATTCAAACCGAGGTCTAACTACTGAGGTTTTGTTCGGACCCGACCAACTATCAACCGCTGCGTCCCCACCCAATCGATCTGCTCATTACCACCACCCTTACCCCAGGTGCAAATTCAACCGAGCCGCATCTCCGCCAGGCATACTCTCCGCCTTCGGACTTTCCGCCGCATACCGCGGCGTCATCCGGCTGGCAAACACCGCTTGCTGCGTCTCAAAACTCGGATGAAAAAACGGCCGGTAAAACCTCCAGCCACACTCGACGCACCGGAATGGCCGCACAAACGCCGCCGTGAGCAGCGTACGCTCCAGCATTCCTTTTCTTCGAGATCGACGAACACAACCACTTCGGCAAGCCGGGCAACGCGGCGACGGAAGATGCAAAGGCACGATGAACTCCCTCAAGGACTTTCAGCTAGGAACCGAAGCAACCGCTCGCAGGTGGGGGACGAACCAGTAACAGTACCAATAGCCGAACGCAACTATAGAACTCGTCGCTCTCCGGCGAAATGCCGTGAATCCTGCAGCTTTCTACTAAAGTCCCTGTAGGCACGGTCAAAATTATGGTCGCTCGAACAGCCTCACCCTCGCGTGTTCACCAGCTTCCCGTTTTGGCACCTGATTCGAACTCAGTAACCATTTGACAATCAGTTAAATCCGTGCTACACTGTTTTGTGAACTTCGATCTCGCATTCGAACACCTCGACACCCTCCACACATTTCTCTCAAATCGTGCTTCCAGGCACTCCTGCATCCCCATTTGTTTCAATCGATTGCACACTCCCGTTTTTGGAATATTTCTAACCATCTGCAAATGCAGGACTTCCGCACTCTTTGGAAAACATAGGGGGTGTATGTCCAAAAGGCGAATCCCAAGCGAAAGCCTTGGCGGCGCGAGCCTCTGTTGCCGCTCCCGCAGCCCGCAAAAACTCCGGCCCGCGACCTCATTCCTCGACCCTGTTATCCTTAGGAGCGGCCCACACTTCCACTAGGTCAACAAACAATGTTTGAGAACCTTACAGAAAAGCTCCAGCGCACTTTTAAGAACCTACGCGGCCAGGGCAAGCTCACCGAAGAGCACCTCGACGCCGCTCTCGCCGAAATTCGTGAAGCCTTGCTCGAAGGCGACGTTAACGTCGGTGTCGCCGACGAACTCCTCGCCAACATCCGCGAAAAAGCCATCGGCAGCGAAGTCATGCTCCAGCTTTCGCCCGACCAGCAGGTCGTCAAGACGGTCCGCGACGAGCTCACCGCGATGCTCGGCAAACACGCGAAGCCGCTCTACGCCTCCAAGCCGCCCTCGGTCTGGATGATCGTCGGCCTGCAGGGCTCCGGTAAGACCACCACCACCGGCAAACTCTCCAAATGGCTCCACAACAACGGCCATCGCCCGCTCGTCGTTTCCACCGACGTCTATCGCCCCGCCGCGCGCGAACAGCTCGCCCAGGTCGCGAAAGCGGTCGGCACGGCGATCTGGCCCGGCAAAGGTACCGACAAGCCGCTCGAAATCGTTCGCGGCGCCATCAAGGAAGCTAAGCTCTCCGCCAGCGACGTCATCCTCGTAGACACCGCCGGCCGCCTGCACATCGACGATGAATTGATGAACGAGCTGAGCACTCTGAAAAAAGAATTGCAGCCCACCGAAATTCTTTTCATCGCCGACGCTATGATCGGTCAGGACGCCGTCCGCTCGGCCGGAGAATTTCACAAGCGCCTCGGCCTCACCGGAATCATTCTTACCAAGCTCGACGGCGATGCCCGTGGCGGCGCCGCGCTCTCGATCGGCAAAGTTACTGGCGCGCCCGTAAAATTTGTCGGCCTCGGCGAGAAATACGACGCGCTCGAAGGCTTCTTCCCAGAACGCATCGTCTCGCGCATTCTCGGCATGGGCGACTTGATGTCGCTCATCGAACGCGCCGAAGCATCCGTCGACCGCAAAGCCGCGATGGAGCTCGAACGCAAGCTCCGCAAAGAAGAATTCACGCTCGAAGATTTTCGCGATCAGTTGAAACAGATCCGCAAGATGGGCCCGCTCGAACAGCTCGTAGACATGCTTCCGAAAGTCGGCCCGCTCGCCAACCTTCCCAAAGACGCGAAGGTCGACGAAGGCATGCTCAAGCAGGTCGAAGCCATCATCAGCTCCATGACCAATCAGGAGCGCCGCGATCACAACGTCATCGACGGCAAACGCCGCAAGCGCATCGCTGCCGGCAGCGGCACCACCGTCCAGGAAGTGAACCAGGTGCTCAAACAATATCTACAGATGCGCACCATGATGAAGCAATACGGCGCCATGGCCGCCCGCGCCAAAATGAAAGGCCTAGGCAAACTCGCCGGCATGAACTGAGCGAGGTTTCTCTGGCTTAAGTCCACTTAAACGGGAGTGTCATTCCGAGCGAAGCGAGGAATCTGCTTTCTGTAGCGTCATCACGATCTCGTGTCGCAAGAGAATTCACCGGCCGGCAAAATACAAATCGGCGACTTTCGCGGCGAGCGCTTCTGGATTGAGGTCGGTCCGATTGCACAGCACGATGATCGACATCGGGTTGCCATCCGCGCCGCCGGTTTCGGACGCGCTGGCGCCGAACCGCTCGATGTAAGTGTGAAATCCCATCGTTTCGCCGTAGTGCCACATGCGCGCATGCCCGCGATACGGATCGAGAAACCAGCCGAAGCCGTACGCGACCGGAGATCCCGCGGCGCGATCCTGATCGGCGGGCCACACAGTCTTCGCGCCACCGACGAGCGCAGCCGGCTCGAGTGCCGGGCGCATCTCCACTTCGTTCAGGAGCGTATGATTTGCCAGCGCTTCATCCCACTTCGCAAGATCGCGAAGCGACGAATACACGCCGCCGTCGCCCAGCGTCGCCGAAGTTGAACTCTGATCGGTCTGCTTCCATGTACCGCCGTCGCGCGAATGCCCAAACGCGCGATTCGCGACTTCGTTCTTGCCCTTCTCATACGCGACGGTCTGATCCATCTTCAGCGGCGCAAAAATCCGCTCATGCAAGAAATCGCCAAAACTTTTTCCCGAAACTTTCGCAACGACAAGTCCCAGCATCACGTAGCCCGAATTGCTGTACGCCCATTTTGTCCCCGGCGGAAACTGCGTCGTATGTTCTTTCTCGAGCAATGCCAGAACATCCGCGTCGTGAATCTGATTTTCTTCGGTCCACTTCCGTCCGCCGCTTTTTTCTTCCTGCTCCATCAACGTTTCATAGTCGGGTATGCCGGAAGTGTGATGCAACAGACTGTTGATCGTGATCGTCACGCCGTAGGCCGGAAACTCTGGAAAGATCTCTGCGAGGCTCTGCTCGTAGTTGAGCTTCTTGTCGTGCACGAGCAGCATAATTGCCATCGCCGTGAATTGTTTTGTGCACGACGCCAGCCGAAAATTCGTTTCCGGGTCGATCGCAACGCGTCCGCGCAAATCGCGGACGCCGTACCCATGCTCGAAAACCGAGCGGCCGCTGCGCCGCACCAGCACCGCCACGCCGGGCGAACGCGCGTCGCTCAAAGGCGCGAAGATCGCCTCTATTTTGGGTATCATCTGGTCCGCAGCCACACCGCCTTTGGGAAGGCTCGCTCCACGCACATGAACGCACAGCGCCACGGCAAAGCACAAAGTCCCCGCAAGGCACGGAGCAACCAGCGAAGCGGTGCCCTTAGAAAATCGCGCGATTCGCATGGGCTTTGTCCTCCCGAGCTCGACGTTTCGCCGCAGCATACCACCCGGCGACCAATGCCTATGCAGCATTCATCTGCCCGTAACACGCCTGCGCTATTTCTCTCCGTCCCAACCAAGAGAGCCTTATGAAACGTCCAGCGCTAGACGACCCGCGCCACTATCTCAATCGCCACGTAGAGTGGCTCGAATTCAATCGCCGCGTGCTCGAAGAAGCGCGCGATATCGGCAATCCGCTCCTCGAACGCGTCAAGTTTCTCGCCATCACCGCCAACAACCTGGATGAATTCGTCGAGATTCGGGTTTCAAGCTTTCTGCAACGCATTGAGCACGGCTCCAACGAAATCAGCCCCGACGGACTGACCACCGAGCAGGAACTCGACAAGATTTCGGCGGCGATGCACGTCTTCGTCCGCGATCAATATAAATGCTGGAACGACGAGCTTCTGCCTGCGCTCGCCAAGCAGTCGATCCGGGTCACGTCCACCGGCGAGCTTGATCCAAAAACGCTGAAGTTCACCAAATCTTTCTACGATCGCCGCGTGTACCCGATGCTCACACCGGTCACCGTCGATCCGTCGCATCCATTTCCTCACGTGCTGAATAAAGCGCTCTGCATCGCGTTTCTGCTGCACAAGCGTCGCGGCAGCAACGGCAAAGCGTACTTCGGCGTACTCACCGTGCCACGCACGCTTCCAAGACTCCTGCGCGTCCCGACGGAAGACGGCACGATTCACTATGGCTTTTTGCAGGACATCATTTCGACCTACGCGTCGAAGCTCTACCGCGGCTACGAAATCGTCGCGTCCACTGCGTTTCGCGTCACACGCAACAGCAACCTCTATCTTGAGCAGGAAGAAACCCGCACCCTGCTCGAAACGATCGACTCGCAGGTTGCGCAGCGGCGCAAAGGCGTCGCGGTCCGCCTGGAAATCGAAGAAGGCGCCCACCCGGAAATCGTCGAACGCCTCGTCTCTGAATTTGAGCTCGATGAGTCGCTCGTGTTTCGTGTTCGCGGGCCCGTAAACATCCAGCGTCTTTTTCATCTGTACGAGGAGACGCCACGTCCCGACCTGAAATTCCCACCGTTCACGCCAAAGCAAATACGTATCGGCCACGACGCGGACTCGCTGTTTGAAACTCTTCGCCACCAGGACGTTCTGGTGCATCACCCATACGAGTCCTACGATACGGTCGTCAATTTTCTCGATACGGCGAGCAGCGATCCGCGCGTCTTGTCGATGAAGCAGACGCTCTATCGCACCAACACCGACTCGCCAATCGCCGAAGCCCTGCTGGATGCCGCCGGAAAGAAAGAAGTCGCCGTCGTCGTCGAATTGAAAGCGAGCTTCGACGAAGCGTCGAACATCCACTGGGCGCGCAGCCTGGAAGACGCCGGCGTGCAGGTTTCGTACGGCCTCGCCGGGCTGAAGACGCACGCGAAACTCGCGTTGATCGTCCGTAACGACCCCGATGGAAAAATTCGCCGCTATGCGCATCTCGGAACGGGAAACTACAATCCATCGACGGCGCGCTTCTACAGTGACTTCAGCCTGCTCACCAGCGACGAAGAAATCACATCGGCGGTGCACGACGTTTTCAATTTCCTGACGGCGAACTCCGAACAACCTCATTACAAGCCACTGATTGTCGCGCCGCGCGACATGGCCAAGACCGTAATTTCGATGATCGATCGCGAAGCGCGTCACGCGCGCCGCGGGCGCGCGGCGCGCATGATCATTAAGATGAACGCAGTCGTCGATCCGCCAGTGATTCAGGCGCTGTATCGCGCCTCCCAAGCCGGTGTTGAAATCGATCTCATCGTGCGCGGCCAGTGCGTGCTCGTCCCCGGCGTTCGCGGACTCAGCAGCAAAATTCGTGTGCGCAGTATCGTCGGCCGGTTCCTCGAACACAGCCGCATCTACTATTTCGAGAATGGCGGCAAGCCCGAGTTGTTCCTGGGCAGCGCCGACTGGATGCCCCGCAATCTTTACGAACGAGTCGAAGCGATGTTCCCGCTCAAGGACCCGCATCTCTGCCAGCGCGTCTGCAACGAAATTTTGTCGTCATATCTCGCCGACACGCGTAAAGCTCGCATTCTGAATTCCGATGGCACATACTCGCGCCCCCGTGCGGTGAGAAACGGGCACGGTTTTTCGGTGCAGGAGCATTTCATGCGGCTGGCCTCCGGCGCTGTTGATTCTCCGCGCACGCGCCCGCTGGCGGCGCCGCAGGTCGTCTATACTGCTCCTGACGTGAAGCCCGGCCCCACTACCCCACCGGACGAATCTGACGCACAGGAAAATGTAAATGCAGCCGTATGAGCTGATCGTTATCGGTTCTGGACCCGGCGGACAGCGCGCCGCGATCAATGCTGTCAAAGCAGGCAAGCGAGTCGCGCTGGTCGAAAAGCAGACAGCGGTCGGCGGCGTCTGCATAAACACCGGAACGATTCCCAGCAAGACGATGCGCGAGGCCGTGCTGCATCTCTCCGGCTTTTACGATCAGAGTTTTTACGGCGCGAACTACCACTCAAAAGATCAGATCACGATGGCGGATCTGAATTTTCGCGTGCAGCGCGTGATCGAAAACGAAGTGTCGGTCATCGGGGACCAGCTCAAGCGCAACGGCGTCGATCTGTTTCACGGCATGGCGAAGTTCATGAACCCGCATCAAATCCGCGTCGAAAACAATAACGGATTCAGCGAGCTCGAAGGCGAGTTTGTCATCATCGCGACGGGTACGAAGCCGGCCGTGAATCCGAAAGTGCCGATCAACGGCCGCAACATCATTAACAGCGATCAGATCCTGGCGATGCCGCAGGTGCCGCGCACTTTGATCGTGGTGGGTGGCGGCGTGATCGGCGTCGAGTACGCATGCATGTTCGCGACACTCGGCGTGCGCGTGATCATCGTCGAGAAGCGGCCGCGGCTTTTGGAGTTTGCCGACACCGAGATGGTGGAGGCGCTCAGTTACAACATGCGCGATCGTCGCACGACGATGCGGCTCAGCGAAGAAGTCGAAAGCGTCGAGGAATTGCCCGACGGAAAAGTCGCCGCGAATCTCGCCAGCAAGAAGCGCATCATCGCCGATGCATTGTTATACGCGGTAGGGCGCGCCGGAAACGTGGAACCCCTGGATTTACCAGCGGCTGGCCTGGCCGCCGATGACCGGGGCCGCATTAAGGTCGACGCCGATTTTCGTACCTCGGTGCCGCACATTTTTGCAGTTGGCGATGTGATCGGATTTCCGAGCCTGGCGTCAGTCTCGATGGAGCAAGGACGCATCGCCGCGGCTCGCGCATTTGGATTGGACGTACACAGCGATCCCGCCGGCTATCCATATGGGATTTACACGATTCCTCAGATTTCGTTTATCGGGAAAACGGAAGAACAATTGACGGATGAAGACGTACCGTACGAAGTGGGTGTCGCCTACTACCGTGAAATCGCACGCGGACAAATTACGGGCCACGTCGATGGCCGCCTGAAATTATTGTTCCACCGCGAAACGCTGGAATTGCTGGGCGTGCACATCTTCGGCGAAGACGCCGCAGAACTCCTGCACATCGGCCAAGCCGTACTGCTGCTCAAAGGCAAAGTCAGCTATTTCAAAAACACCGTCTTCAACTATCCAACTCTGGCCGAATGCTACAAAACCGCCGCCTTCAACGGCCTAAACCGCCTGCAGTAGCCGCAGAGCAAATTTTGCTAGACAGTGCCAAGCCACTTCACTGGCAGATACGCTGCTACGGCGTTTGCCAATTTCTCGTCAGCCGTAATCAGAAAAGTATCCTCATCTTTGGCTAGTGCGACGTACAAACTGTCGTAGACACTACGGCCATGGGTCACGGCGATGTCGAACGCCAACTGGACCAGCCGCGTCGAATGAACCGTCTTCAAACCTTTCGTTTGCAAATCTCGGTATAAGGCTTGGGCTGTCGATTTCGTGACGACGGGACCACGCGTCCGTTTCCACAACACATTTGAAATTTCTAGCCAGAAAAATTCGGGGACGATGAAACCGATCTCAACCCTTTCGAAACGCCGCAGCAGGTCCATCGCTTCGTCGTGCAGCGGTTCCTTGTCCGCGGGCAACAGCCACTTCACCGCGACGCTGGCGTCGAGAACCGCGGTAATCATCTGATTCGATCTTGACGGATCATCTAACGATCGCGATCTTCACGAAGGAGTTCCTCGGCGGGGATGTCAATGCCGCGCCCGCGAAGCGAGGCGTGCAACTTATCGAGTTTCTTGACCCAGAGCTGTCTGGCCTTGCGCTGCCGTGCGGTGACAACATTCTCTTCGAGCATGGTGGTGACTTCGGCAGCGATGGAAGTGCGGTTACGCTTGGCCTGATCTCTCAGAGCCTCGTAGATGTCGTCGGGGATGTTTTCTACGTAGAGAGTGGCCATGGGGGCGCTTCTGACGTGCCTAGGATATACCTAGGAAAGCCCTATGGCAAGCCTAGGGTAGCCCTAGGGTAACCGATTGTATTCGAGGGCGATCATGTGAAGGACGGGCACGGAGTGCTGTGTCCCTGCGGGGCGGTTTTTGGGTTGGCAGCTGAGCTGAGGGCCGCTTTCTGTATAATCCCCGCCATGCCAAAGAACGTTCTTCATGTTTCAGGGGTGTCGTTCGTTCGAGCGGTACTAGTGTTTGTGCTCGGGATTATCGCTGTACTGCTGCCAGTGAAATTGACGGCGCAGGGGTTGCCGAGCGAGACGCCGGCGGAGTTGAAGCCGGTTACCGACAGCTTCGACTACACGCGACGCGAAGTGATGATCGCGATGCGCGACGGCGTGAAGCTGCACGCTGTGATCCTGGTGCCGAAGGGCGCCGCGCATGCGCCGATTCTGCTGACGCGGACCCCGTATGACGCGAACGCGCTGACCGGGCATGCGAACAGTCCGCATCTTGGGCCGATCCTCTACGGCTACGACAACGCGACGGACGTGATCGTCGATGGCGGATACATCCGCGTTATCGAGGATGTTCGCGGGAAATACGGATCGGAAGGCGACTATGTGATGAACCGGCCGCTGCGCGGGCCGCTGAATCCGACGCAGGTCGATCATTCGACCGACACGTACGACACGATCGACTGGCTGGTGAAAAATATTCCGGAGACGAACGGAAAAGTTGGAATCATTGGAATTTCGTACGACGGGTTTACGCCGCTGATGGCGCTGGTGAATCCGCACCCGGCGCTGAAGGTGTCGGTGCCGATGAATCCGATGGTCGACGGGTGGATGGGCGACGACTGGTTTCACAACGGGGCGTTTCGCGAGCAGAATCTGCCATACATCTATGAGCAGGTGGCGACGCGCGAAAACAAGGCGAAATGGTGGACGGGATATTTCGACGACTACGACCAATATATGAGCGCGGGATCGGCGGGCGAGCTCGGAAAGCTGCATGGCGAGGAGCAAATCGGTTTCTGGCGGAAGTTACTCGAGCATCCGAGTTACGACTCGTGGTGGCAGCAGCAGGCAATGGACAAGATTCTGGGCGCGCAGCCGCTGACGATTCCCGTGATGGTCGTGCACAGTTTGTGGGATCAGGAAGATATTTACGGCGCGCCGGCGGTTTATAAGGCGCTCAAGGCGAAAGATAAAGGCAACGACAAAGTGTTTTTTGTGATGGGGCCGTGGCACCACGGGCAAGAGATTGAGGACGCGAGCGCGCTGGGCGCGATCAAGTTCAGCAGTGACACCGGACTGTATTTTCGGAAACAGATTCTGGAGCCGTTTCTGGCGCAGTATCTGAAAGACGATGCGCCGAAGGCGGACATCGCGCCGGTAACGGCGTTTGAAACGGGAACGAATAAGTGGGAGCGCCTGGACAGGTGGCCGACGATCGGGTGCGACTTTGCTCCAGCCGTGAATGGCGCTCCGTCGGCGAAAAAATGCGCGTCGCCGCTATATCTGCATGCGGGACTCGGGCTGAGCTTCGATGAGCCGAAGGGGGGCGAGGCGGCGTACGACGAATACGTGTCCGATCCGGCGAAGCCGGTGCCGTACCGCGCGCGGCCGATTCAGCCGGTCGGCTATTCGGAGCACATGACGTGGGCGGACTGGCTGGTGGATGACCAGCGCGAGCAGTCGGGACGCACCGATGTGCTGACATTTGAGACGGAAAAGCTGACGAAGCCGACGACGCTGAGCGGCCAGCCGATCGCAAATATCGTGGCTTCGACGACTGGCACGGATTCGGACTGGGTGGTGAAGCTGATCGACGTGTATCCCGACGAGGTCGCCGGACAGCCGAACATGGGCGGGTATCAGCTGATGGTGGCGGGTGACATTTTCCGCGGACGCTACCGTGAAAGCCTGGAAACGGCGAAGGCGATTGAGGCGAGCAAGCCACTGCTATACCGATTCGCGCTGCCGAACGTGAACCACGTGTTTCTGCCGGGCCACAGGATCATGGTGCAGATCCAGTCGAGCTGGTTCCCGCTTTATGACCGGAACCCGCAGACCTTTGTGCCGAATATCTTCTGGGCCAAGCCAGGCGACTACAAGAAGGCGACGCAGCGGATTTACCACGCCCCCGGCATGGAGAGCTTTATCGACCTCCCGGTGGCTATTGGCGTTGCCTCCAGTAGGGCCGGGCAGGTACAATAGGGGGCTCTACAGGAGGACTGGTTTAGTGTTAATGATTCGGTTGTCGCGGATTGGCAAAAAGAAGAAGCCCTACTACCGCGTAGTGGTGATTGAGAAGACCCGGCCTCGGAATGGCCGCGTCGTGGAATTGGTGGGCACGTACGATCCACTAAAGAAGCCCGCGGAATTGAAGCTGGATGCGGAACGCATCAAGCACTGGCTCGGCGTCGGCGCACAGCCCAGCGATACAGTGCGCAGTTTCATCAAGTTGCAGAAGATCGCGTAAGACGGTTGTCGCAATACGCCCGCCTTGAGACCTCGGTTTGAACCAAGTTTGAACCGGGGTCTAAGTTTCTTCAGCTGCCGCGCATCCTCTTGCCGTCCGGAAGCGTCTTTTCCCTTAGGAGTATTTGCTTAGGGAGGATTGTGTTCGCGCTAATGTATTTCCTGCGGACAGGCGTGCTGTGTATTTGTTTTTCGTGTTTCGTGTAAGGATGCTTTATGAAGGAATTGGTCGAATCGATCGCACGGGCACTTGTCGACCATCCGGACGAAGTGCAGGTGAAGTCCATCGAAGGTGCGCAGGCCACGATTCTGGAATTGCGCGTTCACAAGGATGACCTCGGCAAAGTGATTGGACGGCAGGGACGCACGGCGAAGGCGGTACGCACGCTGTTGGGCGCGGCCGGAGTGAAAGTGCACAAGCGGTTCACGCTGGAAATTCTGGAAGATTGAGCTGACGATTGGCTGGACGAGCTTGAGCGGAATGGGTGCGCCGCGGCAGAAGTGGGTGGCACTGGCGCGAATATTGCGCGCGCGCGGCAACAAAGGCGAAGTCGCGGTTGAACTCCTCACTGATTTTCCCCAACGATTGAAAGATTTGAAGGAAGTGTTTTTGGGCGACGGCGCGAGCGATGGTGAGCGTGGTGGCGAGCCTCGGCGTATTGGTGTGAAGGAATTCTGGGTCGATCGGAATCACCCGGGGCAGGCGGTGTATTGGTTTGAGGCGTGCGCGTCGATTTCGGAGGCGGAGAAGTTTCGCGGGCTGGATGTACTGATTCCGTTTGAGCAGCGGGTGGTGCTGCCGGCGGGGCAGTATTTTGTGGAGGATCTCATTGGTTGCTCGGTGTTTGAGGTGCCAGACGCGAATGCTGGTGCTGCGACCGTTGCGTCGTCGCCATGTTTGATGAGTGAGGCACCGGCGTTGATTGGTAGCGTGATCGATGTGCAGGCGACTGGCGAAGCGCAGCAGGCTGGGACGCCGATACTTGTGGTGGATGTGCGTGGCGAAGAGTTGCTGATTCCGCTGGCGGAAGATATTTGTAAGCGGGTCGATGTTGTTGGGCGGCGCATCGAGGTTGTTCTCCCCGAAGGTTTGCGCGATTTAAATTCAAATTCCTAGAAATTTGGCGTTAGTGGATGTCGATGGTGGTGACGCTCAGGGCGGGCAACGTGACGGTTAGCGTTGAGCCGGATGCGGGCATAGTGCCGGCTGGCTACCGGGGCGACGGGATTGCCGCCGGAGGATTGTGTGGCGGCGGTTGCGGCGGTCATCTGGTAGAGGTGCGCGGTGCCGCTGAGCGATTGGCCGGCGATGGCGACGACTTGCGAAGATTTTGAGCGGTTGATGGCGACGAAGACGACGCGACCGGGAGTTGTGCTGTCGGTGCTGGCGTAGACGGCGACGTTGGCGACGTTGCTCGAGGTGGATTGCAGCGACGTGTCGCCGAAGACGGAATTCGCGCCGTCGAAATCGCGGAATGCGCGGAAGCCGGCGAGCGCGTAGGAATAGGTGCCGTTCGGAGGCCAGAAGCTGGCGGCGAAAACTCCCTGCGCGCCGAAGATGCCGAGGTTGTCGGTTTGCGCGATGGTTCCGGCGATGTGATTCCAGCCGCCGCTTTCGTATTCGCTGACGCTGAGTTTCATGCCGGGATTTTCGGCGTTAATTTTTGCCTGCAGGCGGCCGAGGATATTGATCGGCGTGTTGCCGAGCGTTTGGTAGATCCACGGATTGCTGTTGCCGGCGGCTTGGTCGTTGAACGTCGGATCCCAGAGATTGCGCGGGCTCTGCACGATGAGTTGGACTTGCGCGTCGGTGAGCGTCGTGCCGGTGAGATCGAGAATGCGCGTGCCGTTGGCGTCGTAGTCTTCGGCGTACCAGTGGAAGTCGTAAACGTCGACGAGCGGCTTGCCGTAAGTGGTTGACGCGGTCTTGAGCGCGGTCAGATATTTGTCAGGGAACCAGTTCGTGCCGTTCGGCGTTGCGTTGAGTTCGCCTTGCCAGCTGTAAATTCCTTCAAAGCCGTAGTGAACGGGGCCGAAGATGATTGCGTTCGGGAACTGATCCTTGATCGCTTTGGTGAGGTTGATCGTCTTGGTGATGTAGTTGTCGGACGTGACGGGATTGGGTCCCTGCACTTCGAGGTGGGTGGAATTCCACAGTTCGGGCTCGTTGTCGAGATTGATGAATGTCGGATGCGCGGGATTGGCGCCAAAAATTCCGGGAAGCTTTTGATTGAGCGCCCAAACGAATTCGTCCATGTAGACGTTGGAGTCGGAGGTCGGCGGCGTGACGGTGAAAGGCGTTGCGGAGGCGGTGCTCTTTTTGTCGACGACGGTTTTGAAGCGTGACAGAACGGGAGCATTGGTCGTGCTGACCGGGCCGCTCTCGTCGGCGGAGACGAGTCCTTGCATCTGGACGGTGACGAGGCTGGCCAAGCCGTTGTTTTGATCTTGCGCGATGAAACCGCGAACCGCTTCGGCAGGGACAGTGCTGCTGCTGAGGAAGTCGTCGTTTTCGTAGAGAAAGTCGCTGCCGGCGTTGCTGGCGTTGTTTTCCCAGTTGTAGGCGGTCCAGCGGTTGCCGCCGTCGCGGTCGAGCGTGGCCATCGGCGGAGGATCGGTTTCTCCGAAGTAGAAATTGAGGCCGTAGATGTAGGGCGAGATCGGTTTTGTTTTTGTGGGATCGATCGTGATCGTCACGTCGGGCGTTTGATTCACTGGCGGTGCGGCGGGGGTGGCGCTGGCTTGCGCGGAATTTGCGCTTTCGCCGGAGTTGTTCAACGCCGAGACGACGTAGAAATATTTTGTGCCGTTGGTGAGGCCGGTATTGGTGAAGGAGGTTGTCGTCGGCGCGGAGACTTGCGTGTACGGGCCGCCGCTCGTGGTGCTGCGCTTGAGGTGATAGCTGGTCGCGCCTGAGCTGATCGCCCAGGTGAGAGAAATCTGTGCGTTGCCTGCGGTGGCGACGAGACCAGTTGGAACTGGGGGAATTTGCGACTGCGGTGGATTCGGTTGCGTGGGAGGCGTGGGCTTCGCGCTGGCCGGCGTGGAGTTTGCGCTTTCACCCGCGGAGTTCAGCGCGGACACGACGTAAAAATATGTCGTGCCGTTGGTCAGGCCCGCGTCGGTGAAAGCCGTCGAGGTCGGCGCAGAAATTTGCGTGAACGGGCCGGCGCTCGCGGTGGAGCGCTTCACGTGATAGCTCGTCGCGCCGGTGCTTGCAGTCCACGCGAGAGCGACTTGAGCATTGCCCGCCGTAGACATAACTCCGGTTGGAGTCGCGGGGATCGTAGTTGTGCCGCCGGTGTTGCCGCTTCCAGTGCCGTTGCCAGATCCCGTTCCCGTAGGCGTCGTTCCGCCTTTTAACCCGCCGGCGCAACCGACGATTTCAAACACAAAAAAGCACACGAGCAAAATGAGCACGAGTTGGTGGAGGAGTTCGTGGTTGGCACCCCACCCCCCGGTTTTGAGGTAAGGATGTGATTTGACGGCAGTTATGCGGCTGCTAGATGTAAGGAGTTGATTCCCGGGGAGATACGCGTTCCGACGGAGAGGGCGCGGCGCTTGGAAGTTTGGCGTCATCGATCGATCTTTTCAGTTACAAGGGCCGCAGATATTTTGGTACGCGACCAGCGTAGGGGCGACACGCGGAAGCCGAAACTGTCCAAAAGTACAGAAATAGTGTTGTGCCCAGACTTGTTCAACATTCCTGACTCTGTTTCGTGATCTCCGAAAAGCCACGCAAGTGCGGATGCGTTGGAGGCGGGTTCATTGATTTGCGGTTCGGTTGGATTGAGCCAGAGTCAGGCCACTCCGCGTGCCCTTCGAGGTTCGGGGCGACCGGCGCGTTCACACGGAGTGAACGCGGAATAAAAGCTGGCGTGTGGTAGTCGAGAAGACAGGAGGCAGGCACTCGTGAGTGACTATGCCGGCGAGAGAATCGCGAAGGTTCGGGAAATCACGAAGGTTGTGAAGTCACTGTGGATTCATAAGAGCTTGTATTTCAGTGATTTACGTTTGGCGATCTCCTTGCATTACTCAAAGCCAGAGACAGAGAGCTTCGAGAATTCGGAAGCAAAGAGGAGAAGGACATGAAGAATCGAATCGTGGTGATGACGGCAGTGGCGGGGATTTACCTGATGACGTGCGCGGCGGGATTCGCGCAGAACGCAACGCAGAATCATAGCGCTGACAGCGAGTCGTCGAACGTGACGACGCTCGTGGCGCACAACGTTTCTCCAGCGCCCGCAGCTGAGCCGACACACAAAGCATCAGCGAAAACGCTGCCGGTCGCTCCGGTGGTGAAGAGCGATGCGACGGTCGTGCCGAGTTTGCGCGACGCGCAAGAGAATCCGTATCTGCTGCTGACGTATAAAGATGAGACCAAAACGCTCGCGAATCCTTACAAAGAATCACCGACAAAAATTTTTGGTCCTGGATGGAACACGAACATCGATGCGCTGCGCAACAATCCGTACGCGCCCGCGCCGGCTCCTGCGTATGTCGATCTGAAGACGCTGAGCCACGCAGTGGCGAAACTGCTGTAAAAGGACGAAGTTATGTTGGACCGAGCGCGGGATCGAACGATGCGTGCTCTGCGCGTGATTCTTCCGGCCGCGGATCGTGAGTGATCGTCGCAACGATTTCTAAATCGGGATTTACGGGCGGGGGCCAAAATCGAAAAAGAATACAGGCCGAAGCCGCCCATAACATGGTTCGAAGTAAGGGAAGTCGGCCGACCGGCGGTAACAGGGGAGCAAAGAGCAGGGCGTTATACAAAGCATGCGACAGAGTCGCGGGAACGATGGAACCTGACCGGAGTGAGAGCCAAGAAAGAACGAACCCAAGTCCAAGCGTCATGACGATGCGACCGGTCAGCCGGGTTAAGATGTCTCGGTAGGAATGGTGAGGATTCATGAAGTCGCTGTAGAAGTGGAATGCCGCCCAAGTGATGCACGCCAGAAAAACTCCCCGATACATTCCATAGCGATGAATGAATCGCTTCTGAAGTAATCCGCGAAACAGAATTTCTTCACAAAACGCAGGGATGACGAGCGTCAGGAACATGCCGATGAAGTGCGGCAGATAAAAGGTGTCCGAGACGATGTCGTCCGCTGCAGCATTTCCCAAATTAAGAACTTTGATTGCGGCCTGGAGAAGAAACAGGACGACCTCGAGTGCGAGGGGAAGAAGAAATGCGATTCCGGTCCATTTGTATACCGGTGTGACGATCGATTGCCGCGTCGTTTTCCGCGCTCGCGGACCAGCGATCCAAAGTGCGATTGTGGCGTTGCAAATTGCCGAAACGTTGATTGCTACGGTCACCATCCCGCGGACTCGAAACGCCGCGGGCACAGAAAATACAACCAAAGCCGTCAGAAAACCGTGCAACAGATTCGAAAGGGCGATGAGAAACCAAATCATTCGGAGCACACGCTGCCAGTCGCCACCGTCATGTTCGCTCGAGGGTTGGGAATCATGATTGGCAATCGTGAGAGGCAGGCTCGAGATGCCGAAAGACAATCTGAGAATGAAGAGGAATACCAAGACCAAACCAATCAGCGAGACGTGGAAAGCGAGAGAATCGGACAGAAAGAAGCGAATCCATTTCAATTCGCCAGCCGCGTTGAGACCGGTATTCTGAAGAATTGTGGACGCAGGGCCGGTGAGATAAACAAATCGGCCCAATGCCAGAACGACGGTGAAGATCGTTGGAAAAACGATCGAGACGAGAATTCGCCGGATCGGATGTTTGCCCGGCCAGAAACAACTGAAATAGCCCGCGGCCGCGGCAAAGATAGCGGGAAATATGAAGAGGGTGCCGGCGTAGTAGACGAAGCTCCCGAAAGGGGTCTTCATGCGGTCGGGCAACACATGAACGGGGGAGGGCCACCACCAGACGCCGTGAAGCGTTACGAGGCAGACTACGCCAGTCAGGAAAAGCAATTGAAATGGGTCGGCGGGAGCGACGGAACGAAGGAATTCGATGAGGCGCTTTGCCAAGGTGGGTTCCGGTCGCGGTGATTATGCCTGAGGGGCGGCTGTTAGGCGAGTGAGGTCGTGACCAGAGAGATAACTGAAAATTTCAGGCCGGGGAGGGCATTTGGCGCGTTCGGCTACAGGTGACGGCGAATTTCGATAGAATTGAAGGCGCATGCGATTTGACCTGGTTACGATTTTTCCGGAGTTTTTTGCGGGGCCGCTGCAGCATGGGATTGTGCGGCGGGCACAGGAGACCGGGCTGATTTCGGTGAATGTACAGGATTTGCGGGAATTTACGAAGGACAAGCACCGGACTGTGGATGATCGGCCGTTTGGCGGCGGCGAGGGGATGGTGCTCAAGCCGGAGCCGCTGTTTTTGGCGGTGGAGAAGCTGGTCGGGCATTCTTTTGGCGATTCGGGTTCGGCGGTGGTGTCGCGCGACCCGGAGACCGCGATTGTGCTGATGTCTGCTGCAGGTAAATTGTTTCGGCAGGAGACGGCGCGGCGGTACGCGAAGCTGTCGCGGGTCATCTTTATATGCGGGCGGTATGAGGGTGTGGACGAGCGGGTGGCGGAGCATCTGGCGACAGAGGAGATTTCCGTTGGGGATTTTGTTTTGAGCGGCGGGGAGTTGCCGGCGGTGATGATATTGGATGCGGTGACGCGGTTGTTGCCGGGGGCGCTGGGGAATGAGGATTCGAGCGTGAATGAGTCGTTTGCGGAGTATGGTGCTTCGGCGGAAGATTTGGGCGCTGTGCGGATCGAGGGCGGAGCCCTTCGAGGCTCAGGGTTAACAAGCCCCGCCCCTACAAGAGGGATGCTGCTGGATTTTCCGCATTACACGAGGCCGGCGGAGTTTCGCGGGTGGAGCGTGCCGGAGGTTTTGATTGGCGGGAACCACGCGGAAGTTGCGAAGTGGCGACGCGCGGCGTCGGTGGAGAAGACGCGGAGGAATCGGCCTGAACTTATTGGAGAAGCGAAGTAAGGAAGCAACGATGCGGAGCGGTGAGAGGAAAAATTCAATGCACCTCGTGATGATCGAAGAGAGGTTCCTCCGCTGCGCAAGCCAACGCGTTCACAGGAAGTGAACGCGAAGAAAATGCGTTGGCTTGCTTCGGTCGGAATGACAGGGTTTAGTTTTCGCGGGGAATTGTAGAACGACAGGGAGCGGTGGGATGAGTGGCGATAACTTGAATGGGGCTGGGAAGGCGATCGGGATTTATTACGAGCAGCCGAATTGGTTTGTGCCGTTGTTTGCGGCGATGGACGCCAAGGGCGCGAACTGGAAGAAGATTGACGCGCGGTTTCACTCGTACGATCCAACGGCGGCGGAGTCGGAATTTTCGCTGATCTTCAATCGGATGAGCCCGTCGGCGTGGCAGCGCGGCATGGGGCACGGGATTTTTTATACGTTGAATTATTTGAAGCATCTTGAGGATAAGGGCGTGCGCGTGGTGAATGGGTATCGCGCGTTTGTCAGCGAAACTTCCAAGGCGCTGCAACTGAATATGCTGGAGCGGCTCGGACTGCCGTATCCGAAGGCGATTGTGATCAGTCACCCGTCACAGGCGGTTGGTGCGGCGGACACGATTGGCTTCCCGGTGATTTTGAAACCGAATATCGGCGGAAGCGGGGCGGGGATCAAAAAGTTTTCTTCGCGCGAGGAGTTGAAGGCGGCGGTCGATGCGAATGAATCGTATTTTGGCGTCGACAACGTCGCGTTGGTGCAGGAGGCGTTCACGGCGCGGGATGGCGTGATTACGCGCGTGGAAGTTCTTGGGGGAAAATATTTGTATGCGATTCAGATTCATATCACCGGCGAGACGTTCGATTTGTGCCCGGCGGACATTTGCAAAAACACGCGTGGAGAGGAATTGACGCGGATCGCTTGCCCGGTGGATGCGCCGAAGACGGGGATGACTGTCGAAGCGTATGAAGCGCCGCCGCGTGTGATCGAGCAAGTCGAGCGGATGATGCGGGAAGCGGGGATTGAAGTTGGCGGCGTCGAGTATGTAATCGATGAGCCGACGGGGAGACTGCTTTACTACGATTTGAATGCGCTGTCGAATTTTGTGGCGGACCCGGTAAGGATGATTGGGTTCAATCCGTATGAGAGGTTGGCGGAATATTTGATTGCGGAGGCGGGGCAGCGGGTTGAGATTGGGGCGAGAGGTTGAGAAAGGCACGAGGCTTCAGTCGAAGAGAGGTTTCTCCACTGCGCAAGCCGACGCGTTCACAGGAAGTGAACGCAAGAGAAAAGGCGTCGGCTTGCTTCGGTCGAAATGACAGTTTTATGAAAATGGCTGGAACCGGGAACGTGGTGAAGACTTGATGCGATTTGGTTATTGGATGCCGGTGTTTGGCGGATGGCTGCGGAATGTGCCGGACGAGAAGATGGAAGCGTCGTGGGCATATGTGAAGCGGCTGGCGCAGCGGAGTGAGCAGATCGGATTTGATTGCTCGCTGATTGCGGAATTGAATTTGAACGACATCAAGGGAGTCGAGGCGAATTCGCTGGATGCGTGGTCGACAGCGGCGGCGCTTGCGGCGGTGACGGAAAAAATCGAGTTAATGGTGGCGGTGCGGCCGACGTTTCATTTGCCGGCTTTATTGGCGAAGCAGGCAGCGAACATCGATCACATCAGCGGCGGAAGACTGACGCTGAACGTTGTGTCGTCGTGGTGGGCCGACGAGGCGCGGAAGTATGGCGTGTCGTTTGAGCAGCATGACGATCGCTATGCGCGGACGAGCGAGTGGCTGGATGTGTTGGACGGCGTGTGGTCGCAGGATCACTTTTCGTTCTCGGGCAAATTTTATCGCGTCGAGGACAACGTGCTCGAGCCGAAGCCGGTGTCGAAGCCGCGGCCTTGCATCTATGCGGGCGGTGAATCGCCGGCGGCGAAAGATTTGATTGCGGAGAAGTGCGACGCGTACCTGATGCACGGCGATCCGCCGGAACGCGTCGGCGAGAAGATTTCGGATTTGCGGATGCGGCGCGCGAAGCACGCGAAACTAGCGCCGATGAAATTTGGCGTGGCGGGATACGCGATCGTGCGCGAGACCGAGCGCGAGGCGCAGGACGAAGTGAAGCGGATCACCGACGTGCAGCAGTCGGCGGCGGGGTACGCGAATTATCAGCAGTGGCTGGCGGGGACGCAGCTCGAGCAGCGGGTGTCGCTGGAAGATTATTCGGTTTCTAATCGCGGGCTGAGGTCGGGCCTGGTAGGGACGGCGGAGCAGGTGGCGGAGCGGGTGGCGCAG
The DNA here is from genome assembly GCA_963795355.1 of uncultured Acidobacteriota bacterium. GTDB lineage: Bacteria > Acidobacteriota > Terriglobia > Acidiferrales > UBA7541 > Acidiferrum. The sequence continues at coordinate 465,288 of CAWCHM010000011.1, read as the reverse complement.
TTTGAGAAGGCTGGCGTCGAGCTGTTGTTGCTGCAGTTTAGCCCGCAACTCGAAGAGATGGAACGGTTTGCGAGCGGCGTGATTGCGAAGGAAAAGTCAGCTTTGAAGCATTAAAAGCCGCTTCGAATTAGTCCTTAGATAGCGGCGCCAAAATTGTCCTCTGATGGCAGGTGCGCAAAATTGTGGGCAGATTGGGCGATTTTGGGTATACTTCTTGTTTGTGTTTGCAGTGCTGGCCCCGCCTGAGTGGGTCTGCAGGGAATAGAAGAAAATGAATCCGGTAATAGCGAAACTCCATGAAGCGCAGCTGCGCAAAGATTTGCCCGAGTTCCGGCCTGGCGACACGGTTCGCGTGAATGTCCGCCTGAAGGAAGGCGAAGGCGAAAAGGAAAAAGAGCGCCTGCAGGCGTTTGAAGGCGTGGTGATCTCGAAGAAGGGCCGGGCGTCGGGAGCGACGTTTACGGTGCGGCGCGTGAGCTTTGGCGTCGGGATCGAGAGAATTTTTCCGCTGCACTCGCCGACGATCAGCTCGATCGTGGTGGTCGGCAAGGGTAAGGTGCGGCGCGCGCGGTTGTACTATCTGCGCGATTTGCGGGGCAAGGCGGCGCGTATCAAGCGGGCGGCGCGAGAAGAAGAGGCGCCGGTGGCGGTTGCGGCTTCGGCCGGAGCAGCGGAGTCGAAGGCGTAGAGTTTTTCATCGACTACCGTTTTTGAGAGGCCTCGCGATTTGCGAGGCCTTTTTATTTTTAGGGCGATCGGTGTTCCACGTTTTGTTCGTGGAATGGGATACGCCTGAGATCCTTCGCTTCGCTCAGGATGACAACGCCTTTATTTGGAAGATTATTTCAGATGTTGGTCGAGCCAGTCGGTCCAGCGGCGGTAGACGTCCATCTGGCGGACAGGGTCGCCGGGGAAATGGCCGCCGACCGGATAAGCGAAGAATTTCACTTCGACGCCGTTGTCTTTGAGCGCGTGGAAGAGCGAATAGGATTGCGTGATCGTGACGCGCGCGTCGCCAGTGTCGTGGAGGATCAGCGTCGGCGTCTTGATGTTTGTCCAATAGGTGATCGGCGATTGCGCGCGATAGTCTTTGAGATTTTCGCCGAGGTACGGTGAGCCTTTGAAGCTGTAGCGGCCGGTGACGTTGCCGTCGGAGAGATTGTATTCGTCGTAGAGATCGGTGACGGGCGCGCCTGCGACCGCCGCCTTCCAGAAGTTGTAATGGCCGATGAGCCAGCTCGTCATGTAGCCGCCGTAACTCCAGCCGGTGACGGCGATTTTATTTTCGTCGATGATGTTGAGCTTTTTGATCGCGTCGATGCCAGCGATAACGTCGCGGCCGGGTCCGTCGCCGGCGTCGTTGAAGATTGCTCGCTGGTAGGCGTTGCCGAGATTGTCGCTGCCGCGATAGTTGGGCGAAAAGATGATGTAACCGCGCGACGCGAGATATTGCGTGAAGAAGCTGAATTGCGTGACGGAAGACGCCGTCGGTCCGCCGTGAATGTAAAGGACGAGCGGATATCTCTTTTCTTTATCGTAGTCGGGCGGATAGATCAGCACGCCGTCTTCAGTGAAATTGTCGGGACCTTGCCACTCGATTTTTTCAGCTTTGCCGAGCTTGAGCGCGGCGATGTTAGCGTTGAAATTGGTGAGGCGGCGCGGCGTGTCGTTGGCCGATGCCATGTAGTAGAGCTCAGAGGGCTGCGTCGGGCTCGAACCGGTGAACGCGATTTCGCCTTTGCGGCCGACGAAGGCGTCGACCCAGAACGCCCATGCGGGGCTGACGTCGCCGAGATTGAGTTTCTTCGGCTGCGCGTTCGCGGCGAGCGGTTGCAACCACATCGAGGTTTGCGTGCCTTCGTGGCCGCCGACGAGGATCGAGTTGCTGTCGGGCATCCAGATCACGCGCGACATATTGTGATCGATCGCGGTCGTGGCGACAGTTCCGTCGGCCGGCGACGCGCCCGAAACCGGAGTTGGCGCGATCACGATTTCGATTTCGTTGTTCGGGTCAGAATCGCGCGGATACCAGTAAGCGATCTTTGCGCCGTCGGGCGAAAAGAGGCCGAAGCTCTCGAATTTTTCGCGCGTGGTGACGCGGCGAGTGGCGCCGGATTCGACATCGAGAACTTGCAGCGTGGTCTGGTCGGCGTCGCCAAATTGCGGATGCTCCTGGCGCGTGAAGAGGATGGATTTGCCGTCGGGCGACCAATTGATCGGAGATGCGGGCGAACTTGGCGGCGCGCTTTTTGCGAGGCTCCACGCGCCAGAAGTAAGGCGGCGCGGCTTGCCGCCCTCGGCGCCGACGATCCAGAGATGCGACGGCGTCGTGGGACCGGTCGCCAGGTAATCGTTGTCGCCGATCTCGAATGCGTCGTTGTGCTTCTCGATTTCTTTTTTGTTTTCGGGTTCGTCGGAGGTGACGAAGGCAATGTGCTGGCCGTTCGGGCTCCATGCGAACTGCTCGATGCCGTCGGGCACGTCGGTGAGGCGATGCGCTTCGCCGCCGGTCATCGGGAGCACGAAAAGTTGGAGCTTCGGATCTTTCGCGGCGGTGTCGATCGCCTCGAACGCGAGCCGATCGCCCTCGGGCGACCAGCGCGGAGAGCCGACGCCTTTGCGATCGTGCGTGAGGGCGCGCGGCGCGCCGGAGGCGATGTCGATGATCAGGAGGTCGCGGTCGGCGCGATCCTGTTCGAGATTGATGCGCGAGAGGACGAAGGCGATCGATTTTCCGTCGGGGGAGATTTGCGGGTCGGAGACGGACGAGATTTTGGTGAAGTCGTCGAGCTGAATCGTGCGCGCTGGTGGCGTTTGCGCCGGGGGTTGCGCGGCGGCGGGAGTTGGAGTGGCTTGCTGAGATGGCGGCTGGGGCTGCGCGGGCGTGGGTGGTTCGATCGGTGTCTGGGCAGAGAGACGTGGCGCACTTGCGACGAATAAAGCCGTGATGATCAGCGCGAAGAGAGTGGCGCGTGAGATGTGAGGCGTTGGGATGCGACGGCTATGAAGCGTGCGAATTTCAGTCATCGGAAGCGACGAATGATCGTCGGTGGAGTTCATCGATGGGGACTCCTTCGCCACAGAACGATTGCGCATGCGCTAACTGCAGTGGCGGCGAATTTAGCGAAGGTATGCTGACACGCCGTTGAAAGGCGCGTCAACCAAACGTGTGGAAATGGTCGATGGCTGCGACACAAGGTAGATGCGAGCACTAATGAGCGCTAGTTGCGAACGCCGGTCGCCTTCAGCTTGATGCGATAGAGGCTCGTGCTCGCGGTGATGTAGAGCGTTTTTCCGTCGGCGTCGCCCCAGGCGACGTTGCTTACGACTTCGGGAATTTTGACCGTGCCGAGGTGCTTGCCTTCGGGCGAGATAATCCAGACGCCACCGGGACCTGAACCGTAGAGATTGCCTTTTTTGTCGACGCGAATGCCGTCGGGGCTGCCCGGCGTTTTATCAATGTTTGCGTCGAAGAAGACCGTGCCTTCGCCGACCGAGCCGTCTGCGTTCACCGGATATTTCACCCAGACGTGTTTGCCGGAGTCGGCGATATAGAGAATTTTTTCGTCGGGCGAAAACGCGATGCCGTTGGGACGCGGCAAATCCTTGATGATGAGTTGGATCTTGGTGTGATCGGGCGCCGCGCCGGGTTTTTGCTTCGTTGCATCGACAATGCGATACACCCCGTTGATCTTCTGTTCTTTCAGCGGATCGTCATCGCCCTGTGTCGGCAAGCCGTACGGCGGATCGGTGAAATAGAGTGAGCCGTCAGATTTGTAGACGACATCGTTCGGACTGTTGAGCTTCTTACCTTCGTAAGAGTCAGCTAGGACCGTGATCTGTCCTTTCGGGTCTAGCTTTTCGAGGCGCCACACATTACGGCGCGCGTGACCTGCGACCGAGACGCGACCTTTCGGGTCAAGCGTCATTCCATTCGAGCCGGGCTCGGGACCTTTATATGGATCAGTCCCTTCATATCCGCTGGGATGAATGAAAACGTGCGAGCCTTTGCCGGGAATCCAGAGGTCAATGTTGTTCGCGGGAATTTCAGCGAAGATGAGGCTGCCCTGGCGCGTCCATGCGGGGCCTTCGGTCCATTTATTGAAGCCTTTCGCGACCTGTTCGGCTTTCGTGCCGGGCGCGACGATCTGGTCGAGCGCGGGATCGAGTTTTTGTACTTCCTGCGAATGAGCCGGCGACGCGATCGCCGCGGCAAGGAGCAAGGCAAAGACGCTGCAACGTGGAAGAGTCTTCATGCGCACCTGTTTATCGGAGAACTCGGTGGGGCGTCAAGCGGGATTGCAGCGATTGGGCTTGCGAAGATAGATCGGCCGGTAAAAACCAAAACAAACGGGCGGTAGGGATGACATTCTGCATGGGCGCGCTGAAGCGACGCCCCTACAAAGGCGATCACGGGGTGAAAGTGCAAAGGCGGCGCGTCGAGGCCGAGGCTGCCCGGCCATATCCGACATTCTCCTGTTGACAATCAACAGGGCGAGACGTATTTTCCTGTTGACCGTCTAAAGGAACAGAACAGGCTTAGCAGGACTGCACGTCTGACCGATTCGCCAAGCCAGGAGCCACCCGTGACACCTCCATCGGGAGAAGTTCTGCAAGGCACGCTGGATTTGATCGTGTTGAAAACGCTCGACGCGATGGGCTCGCAGCACGGCTACGGCATCGCCGTGCGCATCCAGCAGGTGTCCGAAGATTTGCTCAAGCTCAATCAGGGCACGCTTTATCCCGCGCTGCTCCGCCTCGAACAGCGCAGCTGGATTTCGTCGAAGTGGGGCGTGTCGGAAAACAATCGCAAAGCGAAGTTTTACACGCTGACGCGGACAGGCCGGCGACAGCTCGCGACCGAAACCGAAAGCTGGGAGCGCATGGCCGCAGTCATCCAGCGCCTACTCGGGACGCAGGGAGCATGACATGCACCGCCTGCGTACTATCGTTTCGCGTTTGCTAGGAAGTCTCAGCGACCGGACTTCACGTCGCGGCGACCTCGACACAGAACTGAACGAGCATCTTCAACTCCTCACCGAAGAAAACATCCGCCGCGGCTTGAGCGAAGCCGACGCGCGCGCTGCGGCCCGCCGCGAATTTGGCGGTGTCGAGCAGACGAAGGAAAAATACCGCGAGCAGCGCGGCTGGCCCGCGATGTCCGCGCTGTGGCGCGATGTGCGGTACGGTTCGCGGCTGCTCACGAAGACGCCGGCTCTTTCTGCGGTGATCATTCTGATTCTCGCGATCGGCATCGGCTCGGGCACCGCGATCTACAGCCTCATCGACGCATGTCTGCTGCGCAGCAACACCTATCCCGTCGTCGATCGCTGGGATGTCGTACGCGCGTATCTGCCGACGCAAAAAATCTATGCCAACTATCTTTCAACACCCGAAATCCTCGAAGTAAAACAGCTCTCCGACATTTTCGAAGACGTCGGCGCCGTCCACGGCGACGGCTTCACATTGTCGGCCGGCGAATTTCCCGAGCGCATCGGCGGCACGCACGTCAGCGCGAACGCGATTACGATGACGCAGGTCGCGCCCTATCTGGGCCGCACGTTTCGACCGGAGGAAGATCGCCCGGGCGGTCCACTCGTCGCGCTGCTCAGCTACGAACTGTGGCATCGCAAATTTGCGGAAGATCCGAACATCCTCGGCAAGCCGATTCGGCTGAACGATGTAACTTACAGCGTCATCGGTGTGATGCCGCCACACTTCGATCTCTGGGGCGGGTCGGTTTGGATTCCGCTGCAACTCGATCTTGCGGATCAAAATCGCTCCGATCGCCGCAACTGGATCGTAGCGGTGTTGTGCAAAGGCGTCACCGAGAAACAAGCCAACGCTCGATTGCACGCCCTGTCGCAGCAGCTCACTGACCGATATGGCACGGCGATGCCGGAATATCGCGACTGGTCGCTCGCCGTCTGGAATATCAATGAAGCGGTAATCGGAGGCGTGCGGCCGGCCCTCCTCACGCTCGCGGGCGCGGTGGCGTTTCTCGTACTCATCGCATGCGCGAACGTCGCGATTCTGCTGATGGCGCGTTCGACGGCGCGCATGCGCGAAATTGCGGTGCGCATGGCGCTCGGCGCAGGGCCGGGCCAGATCATCCGGCAGCTCCTCACCGAAAGCCTATTGATTGCGATCGTCGCCGCAATCGCTGGCGTGTGCATAGCCATGGCCACGCTGCCGCTGCTCGTCCACATGATTCCGAACGAATGGCTGACGACTTTCCCCGAGCTCATTCGCGTCAACATGCGCGCTCTCGCGGTGGCCACCGGCATCGCCGCGACCGTCGGCATCCTGTTCGGTCTCGCGCCCGCACTGCAACTCGCACGCCAGGACTTCGTCGAATCTCTCAAAGAAGGCGGATCAAAAATCGGCGGCGATCGCAGCGGCCGCTCGGCGCGCAGCAGTCTTGTCGTCGCGGAAATCGCGATGTCGCTCGTCGTGCTTGCCGCATGCGCGCTGATGCTGCAAAGCTATCGGCGCCTGCAAGGTATCGATCTCGGCTTCCGCCCCGATCACATGCTGAGCTTCGAGATATCGTTGCCCGAGGCGCACTATGCGCGGCGCGAACAGATCACCGGATTTTTTGAACGCGCGGCCGCGAGCGTTCAAGCTCTGCCACACGTTGATGCAGCCGGACTCGTCTCGGGCCAGCCGATGGTCGATCGCACTGTCGATCTCGCGTCGCGCGATTTTTCCATCGAAGGCCGCCCCACCGAAGACGCACACGCCAACGAAAACGCAAACTTTCGCATCGTCAGCCCAGGCTATTTCCAGACGATGGGAATGCGCCTGCTGCAAGGCCGCGAACTCAACGAACGCGACGGCGCAAACGCGCCGCTCACCGTCGTCATCAACGAATCCATGGTGCGCGCGTATTGGCCCAACGGCGACGCGCTCGGCAAGCGCATCCGTCTCGGCCGGGTTTACGGCCGCCGCGAAATGTATGCGAGTGCCGACGCGCCCGAAGTCGTGCTCACGATCGTCGGCATCGTCGCCGACGTCAAACAAACCCGCGTGATCGAACAGCCGGCGCGCCCCGAAATTTACATGCCGCTGGCACAGCAATCCGATCCGCCGCGAGACCTGGCGTTCGTGGTGCGCAGTTCGATCGATCCGACGCAACTTGTGACTTCGATTCGCAGCGCCCTCGCCACCATCGATCCGCGGGAACCCGTCTCCGACCTTGACACGATGGACCAGATCGTCGTCGATGCGTTTGGGCCGAAGCGCCTGACGCTTTTTCTGCTCGCGTTTCTTGCCGCAATCGTGCTCGTTCTGTCTTCGGTCGGTCTATATGCGGCGCTCGCATATTCCGTCAGTCAGCGGCGCCACGAAATCGGCATTCGCGTCGCGCTCGGCGCCGAAGGACGCGACATCAGCCGCATGGTCGTCGTACAGGGCGCGCGGCTTGCGCTGCTCGGCGTTGGCATCGGACTCGCCGCGTCGCTGCTGCTCACGCGCTTGATGCAAGGGCTGCTCTATGGAGTGAGCGCCGGCGATCCACTGACGCTCGCCGGCACGGCGCTGTTGCTGACGCTCGTCGCGCTCGTGGCATGTTTTGCCCCCGCCCGCCGCGCAACGCAAATCGATCCGCTGGTTGCGCTGAGGCACGAATGACGTGGCTCAAAGTATCCTTCAGCCGCATCGCCGGACTCTTCGGTAAACGCCGCCGCGATGACGATCTAGCCGCCGAGCTTCGCGCGCACATCGAAGCGCTCGTCGAAGCCAACATGAAGCAAGGCATGAACTTGGAAGACGCGCGAAGCGCAGCGCATCGCGAATTTGGCGGCGTCGAACAAACCAAAGAAGCCTATCGCGACCAGCGCGGAGTTCCGTTCCTCGATTCGCTCGTCCTCGATTTGCGATTCGCTTGCCGCATGCTCGCGAAAAATCCCGCGTTCACTCTCGTCGCGATTCTCACGCTCGCGCTCGGCATCGGTGCGACCACCGCCGTTTTCAGCGTCGTCGATCGCTTGCTGTTTCGCAGCCTGCCCTACGCGCAAGACGATCGCCTCGTTTCTTTCGGGCTCACCGCGCCCATCGAGAAAACTGAATTCGTTCTGGGCGCGGGCTACGTGGACTTCCGCCACAACCCTGCACCGTTCACACAAGTCGCCGCCATGCAGCCGGGTGTCGCGCGATGCGACATCACCGAGCAAAATCCCACTCGCATCGACTGCGCGCACGTCGAGCAGTCGTTTCTGCCGACGCTCGGAGTCGAACCGATCCTCGGTCGCAATTTCACGCCGGAAGAAGACCGTCCCAAGGCCGACGGCACGGCGATTCTGACGTACGCTATATGGAAAAATCGCTACGGCGGCGATCCCGGAATCATCGGCAAAATAATTTCGCTCGACGGAAAGCCGACGCGCATCGCCGGCGTGCTTCCCGCCAACTTTGAAATGCCGATGCTGAATTCAGTCGACGCGCTCGTGCCCCTCGCGCTCGACGAGGATTTACAACGCCGCTCTACACCGGGTGTTCCGCTGCGAACAATCGGCCGCATGAAGCCGGGCGCAACCGTCGCGGAAGCAATCGTCGGTCTCCAGCCGATGTTTGAGGGTGCGTTACAGGCTGCCCCGCCGCCGTTTCGCAAAGAGGTGCATCTTTCTGTGGTTTCGATTCGCGATCGCCAGGTGCACGACGCGCGTCTTGTGTCATGGGTTTTGCTCGGCTCGGTGTTCGCCGTTCTTTTGGTCGCGTGCACCAACGTCGCGAGTCTCCAGCTTGCGCGCGCCACTGGTCGCCAGCGCGAACTCGCGGTTCGTGCCGCGCTCGGCGCAAGTCGTGCACGACTATTTCGTCAAGGACTGGTCGAGAGCCTGACGCTCGGCATCCTCGGCGGCGCGGCGGGATGCTGGGTCGCGCATCTGCTGCTGAAACTATTCGTCTCGATTGCGCCCGGAGGCATTCCGCGGCTGCAACAAGCGTCGCTCGATCTTCGCGTCGTCGCTTTCACGTTTGCCATCGCGATATTTTCGGCCGTGTTGTTCGGCGTCGCGCCGGCGCTGACAAGTCCGCAACCCGAGCAGCTTTGCGGCAAAGAAATGCGCTCGACGGCGCGAAGCGCCTTGCGCCAAGCGCTCATTGCCGCACAGGTTGCCGTCTCCCTGATTCTCCTCACGTTCGCGGGCCTCTTGCTCCGAAGCCTCTGGAATCTCGAGCGCGCCCCGACGGGCATGGCGACCGAAAATGTGCTCACCGAAACGGTGGCGCTCGCGGAGTATCGCTATCCACAGCCTGTGCAACAGATCGCTTTTCTCACGGCGCTGAAAACACGCTTGCGCAGCATACCTGGTGCGACGAGCGTGGCGATCAGCGACTCGTTACCGCCCGCCGGGCAAATGCGCTCCACGATCCTGACCGCCGTCGAACCCGAGGGCCGCCCGCCGATGCCCGAAGGAACTGGCGGCCCGGTCGCATGGCGCGCAGTGTCTCCCGAATTCTTTTCCATCCTCGACATCCCGATCGTGCGCGGACGGGCGTTTGAAGCGCAGGACGAACTTCCATCGGAAAACCCGATGATCCTCGACGAAACGCTCGCGCGAAAACTTTTCCCCAACGAAGATCCCATCGGCAAACGCATCCGCCTCTTCAAGAACGAAAAGCCGTGGTACACGGTGGTTGGCGTTGCGGCCGATGTCCGCAACAACGGCGTCGTCGAAAATTCCGATCCGCAATTTTATCTGCCGTGGAAAAACGATCCCGTGGAGAATCTTCAGCAGCGCGCAGATTCTGGTACGCACGCCGCTCAACGCAAACGCTATCGCCACGTGGATGCGCGAAGCGACCAAGTCGCAAGACGCGACGCTGCCCGTCGCAATCGAGCGCATGAGCAGCCGCGTCGAAAAGCTTGCCGAGCGGCCACGGTTCAACGCGGTGCTACTCTCGCTCTTCGCCGTGATGGGCGTGGCGCTCGCCGCGATTGGAATCTACGGTGTCGTCGGCTTTCTTGTGGCGCGCCAGACGCAGGAAATCGGTGTCCGCATGGCGCTCGGCGCCAGCCCGCAAAATATTCTCGCGATGGTGTTGTGGAACATCGGCCGCTGGACAATCGTCGGCGCCGCGGCAGGCGTACTTGGCGCATGGTTTTGCGCACGGCTCATGAGCTCGTTGCTGTTCGAGGTCGCCGCGCACGATCCGCTGCCCCTCGCAGTTGCAGTTCTGCTTTTGTTTGCTGTCGCGTTTTTCGCGGCCTACCTGCCTGCTCGCCGCGCAACGCAAATCGATCCGCTCATCGCGCTGCGCTACGAATAGCCACCTCGTCGTGATCCGCGGGCGCGGGCCATTGTGAATTTCGCACAGCAACTCACACTTCAGATATCTCGCCACCCGCAAATCGCGTGCTAGAATCGCCGACGGACAGGTTCTCCATACGATTTCATGCACGCGATCGATCATCAATGACGCGCCTCTGCTCTTCCCGTTACGAGCGAGAAGCCCGCAAACTGGGCTGGACGCGCATCGCCGGGCTCGACGAAGTCGGCCGCGGCTCGCTCTTCGGTCCCGTCGTTGCCGCTGCTGTCATTCTCAATCCCAAGCGGCGCATCGTCGGCCTCGACGATTCCAAACAAATTGCAGCCGAGAAGCGCGAACTGCTCACCGAGCGAATTAAAGAACACGCCGTCGCCTGGGCCGTCGCCGAAGTCGATTCGGCACGGATCGACGCGTGGAACATTTATCAAGCCAGCCGCCAGGCGATGGCCGCCGCGCTCGAGATGCTCAGCATGCAGCCCGACTATCTCTTAATTGATGCGATGAAGCTCGACGTGCTGATCGAGCAGAAATCGTTGATCAAGGGTGATGCGCGCTGCATTTCGATCGCGGCGGCCTCGATCATCGCCAAGACTCACCGCGACGCACTCATGCAGGAACTGGACGCGGTCTATCCTCAATATGGATTGGCTCAGCATAAAGGGTATGCCACGCCCGAGCACCTCGATGCGCTCCGGAAGCATGGAGCTTCGCCGCTCCACCGTTATTCTTTCGCTCCGGTCCGCGAATCCGGCTGCTGGGCCAGCGGCGCGGTCCAGATCGACCTTTTACCCGATCCGGTCGCACAACAAGTGCCTGGCGACGCCGACTGAATTTCACCGTAACGTGGTCCTGGAACCATCGCAAACGACGGTGAATGAAAGACTTCTAAGTCGCGACACTGTTAGTCCTTCGCCACCGTTGTCTCGTGAAAGACTCCTTCGCCGGGGCTTCGCCGTCAAGTTTCCTACTAGCAACGGGGATAACTGGTGGCTAACAACCAACTTTCGGTTCGTTGACTTGAGTTTTCCCCGCCTGTAGCGTACCTAAAGCACGACTTCTGCCGGCCTCACGCCGCGCGGCGCGGAATTGCGTCGCTGCAGCAGGCGGACGGCGCATTGTCTGAGCTCGCGAATGGCCTATAACAAAAGCAAATACGTCGAAGCCGCTCAAAAACTCCTCAACCAGGGCAAAGTCGCCCAGGCCATTGCGGAATATCAACAGATTCTGAAGCATGAGCCCCGCGACCAGGTCACCTTGATGACCGTCGGCGAGCTGTACATCCGCCAGGGCGAGACCTTTCAGGCCATCGACTACTTTGAACGCCTGGCGCAGATTTTTGTCGGCGACGGCTTCCTGACCAAAGCGATCGCCGTTTACAAGCGCATCGCCAAGCTGGCGCCAGAAGAGATTCGCCCGCTCGAGAAACTTGCCGACCTGTATGTTCAGCAGGGCGTGATGAGCGAGGCCCGGCCGCTGTTCCTGCAATTGGCTGAAATCCACCTTAAGGGCAACCGGCAGCCGGAAGCGGTGGCGCTGCTGAAGAAGTTGCTGGCCGCCGAACCCGACAATCTGCGCATTCAGGTGCGGTTGGCCGATTTGTATCAGGCGATGGGCCAAAACCGCGAAGCGGTCGATGCCTACATCGCGGCTAGCCAGCGCGCTCTCGCACGTGGCGATCAGGCCGAATGCGAAAAGCTTGCTGATAAGGCGCTGAAGCTCGATCCGAAAAATCTTGCCGCGGTCATTCTCAAGGCGCGCGTTCATTCGACGCAGGGCAATTTCGCGCAAGCCGCTGAAGTTCTCGAACAGGTTTCCGACCTCGAAAAAGGCGGCGAACAGGCCGAGCTGCTGCTCGACCTTTACATCAAGAGTTTGAAGTGGGATCAGGCGACCGCCCTGGCGCAGAAGATTTTCGACGCTGATCCGAAAAATTTTGGTCCCGCGCAAAAGTTGGTGGAAGCGCTGCTCGAGTCCGCGCAGACCGATCGCGCGATGGCGATTCTCGACCGTACGCGCATCCCGATGATCGATGCCGGCGAACACGAAATCGTCGGGAAGCTTTTGACCGATCTTGCCGAACGTGCGCCCGGACGTATCGAGCCGTTGGAATGGCTCGTGGAAACGTATGGCCGGACGAGCGATTCGTTCCGTCTACCAGACGCGCTCGCGCATCTGGGCGACGCACTGGTTGCAGCGAATAAGATGGAGCGCGCGAAAGAGGTTTTTGAGCAGCTGGTGGATCGCGAACCCGAGAGCGAGCCAGCGAAGCGCAAGCTCAACGAAGTTCTGCGCCGCATGGGCCTGATCGCTCCTGAAACGTCGATGGCCATTCCGGTTGACGACGGCGCACCCGTCGAGTTGACCAAGGCGCCCGCACCGAAGGTGCGCCCCGACATGGAGCCATCTACGCCGGAAGTGACGGCGAAACCCGTCGCACAGCAGCCGCAGGTTACGGTTGCGGTTGAGCCTGCGCTCGACGATGAAACTCAGAAATTTATCGCGCAATCCCTCACCGACGTCGATCTCTTCGCGAGCTACGGCTTGACGCAGAAGGCGATCGGCCTGCTCGAAGCGATTTTGCGCCGCGCGCCGCGCCACACGCCGACGCTCGAAAAATTGCTCGATTTCGTGTTGGGTGCCGGCGATGATCGCCGCACCGCGGAACTTGCAGCGAAGCTCGAACAGATTTACGGTGAGCGCGGCGATGCGCGTGGAGCCGAACGTTTTGCCGAATTGCGCCGCCGATTCCAGCGTGCTGCCGGCCTGACCGACGAAGAATTGTTTGGCCCGCCGCAGGTTGCCGCACAAGCTGCGCCCGTTGCGTCCGCGGAGCCCGAAGTGGAAGCAGCCGCCGTCGAAGAATTGCCTGAGCTTTCGGCCGAGCCGGAAGCGGCTGCGCCTTCCTTCGAAGAATCGATCGAAGAGCCTTCCATCGAGATTGAAGAAGTCAACGGCATGCCCGCCGAGTCGCCGAAGATGCAACCGGCAGTGCACGAAGTCGATCTGTCGGACGAATGGGCGAATATGCTCGAAGAGCCGGCAAGCGAAGCGGCTGCCACGCCTGCCGCGCCGGCGCAGGAGTCTACCCCTGAGTTTGAAGTTTCGGCCGAGCCTGTTGCGGATTCGGGCGCCGAAGAATTTTCGGTTACGAGCGAAGAGCCGGCAGCGGCTGCTCCGGAAGCGCCAGCACACATTGCGCACGCGAGCGACGCGCAGGAATTCGATATCCCAATCGAGACGCCGGCCGCGGAAGAACTCGACGTCCCGATCGCCGAAGCGCAGCCCGTCGAGGCTGCGCAAGAAGTCGCGCCGCATGTCGAAGAAATATCTGTACCGCTGGATGAACACCAGCCGGAAGCAGTCGGATCTGTACCTGCGGAGCCTGTCGCCGAGACGAAAGTACCCGTCACAAAGGCCGCGCAGCCCGAATCGGAATTTGAAGTCGAGCAGGATTACGAACTGGTGCTGGAGCCGGAGACGCTCGTACCCGCGCACGATCAGCGTCCACCCAAAACTCCGATTGTGCCGCGCGAACCGGAGCCGGTCGCACCGAATGCTTCCGGTTTGGCATCCGATCAATTCTTGTCCGATCTTGCGAATGAAATCGATCAGCTCGGAATCGGACAGCTGTCGCCCGAATATTCGACTCCGGCCGCGCAACACGAAGCGCCCGCGAGCAGCAACAACGCGGGCGGCGGAGCGGAAATTTCGCAAATCGAAGTCGGGCCGCTCAAGGAAGTCTTCGACGAATTCCGCGCCGAGCTTGGCGAAATGGGCGGCGAGGAAGAAGACCTCGAAACCCACTACAATCTCGGCATTGCGTTCCGCGAAATGGGTTTGCTCGACGAAGCGATCAGCGAATTCCAGAAGGTGGCCAAGGCTGCCGAACGCGGACGAAAGTTCCCGTACGTGATGCAGTGCTACACGCTGCTTGGGCTCGCTTTCATGGATCGCGCGCAGCCGTCGATTGCGGCGATGTGGTATGAACGCGCGCTGCGTTTGCCGGGCGTCGAGACGGAAAGCATCCTCGCATTGCGGTATGATTTGGGTGTGGCCCAGGAATCTGCTGGCGAATCTGACGCAGCACTCAAGAGCTTTTCACAGGTCTACGCGGTCAACATTGATTATCGCGACGTGGGCGAGCGCATCGCCGCTCTGCAAAAAACAACCCGATAGTGGCTTCGCGCATATGAGCTGCGAAGGGATCGTTCTCCAATGAACCGGATTGCGAGCGCGGTTCTCGTTGTCGCGTGCTGCATGATGGGCGCGATCCTGTTTTATCTGCCCTGGACCGGCGTGTGGGAACAGAATTATTTCCTGTCGCATTTCCCTTCGTTGATACCGGTGGTGTTGCACCCTTCGTTTCGCGGCGCGGTGAGCGGGCTGGGAATTCTCGATATTTTCCTGGCGATCCGGATGATTGGTTCCGAAGGCAGTCCTGCGCCATCCCCGACTGTCAGGCCGCAGTAGTTCGCAAGTGAGCAATCGCGAAATTCCGATTCTGTGCTACGTAAGCGACCGCCGAAGTTTTTCGGCGTCGTTCGCCGGGCGCGATGTGTCGGCGACCTTCCGACGCGGGGTCAGCGCAACTCGTCGAGAAAATCGCGATCATTGCGGCTGCAGGCGTCGATTGGGTGCAGATTCGCGAGAAGGATTTGGCGGCACGGCAATTGGCTGTGTTGACGCGCGAGGCGATTACGAGAAGTCGTGCGGCGCGCTCAATTCATGCGACTGTTGCGACCCCCGGAGGTCGAATCATCGTCAACGATCGAGCGGATGTGGCGCTCACAGAAGGCGCGGGCGGCGTGCATCTTGGCGAAGCAGGATTGCCGGTTGCAGATGTCGTGCGGTGGGTGAAGCGAGCAGAGTCAGGTGCTGCGCTGCGTGAGCGAGCTGCCGAGTCGTCGCAATTCCCTATTTCAGCGAGCGACGATTTCCTGATCGGCGTGTCGTGTCATTCGCTGGAGGGTGCGAAAAACGCGGTGCGCGATGGAGCCGATTACATTTTTTTGGGCCGGTGTTTGCGACTCCGTCGAAGGCGAAGTTCGGTGAGCCGCAAGGTGTAGCAAAACTCGCGGCGGTTTGCGGAGCGGTGGATGTGCCGGTGATTGCGATTGGCGGGATCACGTTGGAAAACGCTGGCGAGTGCATTGCGGCGGGTGCGGCTGGGGTTGCGGCGATTCGTTTGTTTCAAGATGCAGCCGACCCGGCGCAGATCGTTTCGACTTTAAAGAAATTGAGGCGATGACGAAATCCAGATGAGCGAAAAAGCGATGAGACTGAAATTACCTGCCGGCAAGTTCAGTGCATATTTGTTCGATTGCGATGGGACGATCGCGGATTCAATGCCGTTGCATTACGTCGCTTGGAAACAGGCGCTCGGTAAATGGAATTGTGAGTTCGACGAGCAATTGTTTTATGCGTGGGGCGGCATGCCGACCGCAGAAATCATTGCGACGCTCAACAAACGGCAGGGACTGGATATGGTGGTCGAAACGGTTTGCACGGAAAAAGAAACTCTGTACTACGAGTTGCTGCCGCAATTGAAAGCCATTGCAGAAGTCGTCGAGCATATCGAGGCACAGCATCGAAGGATTCCGTTCGCGGTTGTGTCGGGCGGCACACGGGAGTCGGTGGTCGCTTCGTTGAAGGCGGTGAAATTACTCGACAAGTTCGATGTGTTCGTTTGCGCCGGCGATTACAAAAAAGGAAAGCCCGATCCAGAGCCGTTTTTGCTGGCGGCGGAAAAGCTCGGAGTGAATCCGAAGGATTGCCTCGTGTTTGAGGACACCGAGATGGGCATTCAGGCCGCGACAGCAGCGGGAATGGCGTCGGTTCGGATTCCGCCGCCGTGGGAACGCGCCGCGACGTCATAACGTTTTCCAACCGAAATTTCAACGAGCGCGAGCCGGGGCGACGCGGCCGCGGGTGCCGCGTTTGCGTTGGTAGAGTTCGCGGTCGGCGGCTTCGAGCAGGTCCTGCACGCTGCGACCGTCATCCGGGAAAATGCTGATGCCGATGCTGGCGCTCAGGCGCGGCTCTTCCCTGCGCGCGCTGAGCGCGTGCTCGATCCGGCTCGCGATCTGGCGCGCCATGCCAGGATCGCCGTCGACAAGCAGGACGGCGAATTCATCTCCTCCGTAGCGCGCGGCGAGATCGGTCGCGCGGCATTGCTCCTTCATCACTTCGGAAAGTCTTTTCAACGCGCGATTACCGGCGAGGTGGCCGAAGCGATCGTTGATCATTTTCAATTCGTCGAGATCGAGCATAAGCACCGCGAAGGAGCGATTGCTGCGCTCGCCGCGGCGGACTTCGCGCTCCAGGGAATCTAGAAATTCGCGATAGTTCGCGAGGCCGGTGAGCGCGTCGTGCGTGGCCTGGTAGTGAACTTTCTCTTCGTTCTTTTTGCGCTCGGTGATGTCGAGGCCCGCGCCGATGCAGCCAATAATTTCGCCCGACGGCGAGCGCAGCGGTTCGAGATGCAACTCGAAAGTGCGATTGTTGCGCTTGTACTCAAACTGCGAGGAGACGCCGCGCAACGCGTCGTAATGTTGAACGACGGGCGTCGTATGCGGGTCCTGGCACTTCAGATATTCGTAGACAGATTTGCCGCGCAATTCTTCGTTGCGGATTTTTGCGCCGCGCATGCGCGCGCCGAGACACAAGGTGATACGGAGTTCTTTGTCGGTCGTCCAGACGACCATGGGCATTTGATCGATCAGCAATTTCAGTTGTGCTTCGCCGATGGAGTCGATGGAATTCGATGTGGAGCCGGCGCCGTTTTCAAGAATGGCGACGATCTGACCGTGGTCGTCGCGAACAGGCGCGTGCGTTAGACGGACGACGACCGGCGAGCCGTCTTTGTGGACGCGCGCCGACGTTTCGTGTTGCGGGAAGCCGCCGGAAATCGCAGCTCGTAGAACGCCCTCGAATGCGAAGGCATCGCCGGCGGGCAACAGCCGGGCAAACGGCTGGCCGACGATTTCGGAATCGGAGTAGCCGTAGTGTCGCTGTGCGCCCGGACTCCACGTTTGCACCGTGCCGTCGAGGGAGAAGCTGAGGACCGCGTCTTCGGTCGACGACAGAATTGCGGCGAGCAGATGCCCGGTCCGCTGTGGTAGCGGCATTGATGACCTTGAGCTTTCCGAACGGAGAGGCGTTCGCGCTGAGCGATGCAGTTGCCCGGTGGCGAGAGGATCGAGCCGACCGAGTGGGCGTTTTCTTAAAGGCGCGAGACAGGCTCGCGATGGAGAAGAGTTTAGCAATCGCTGGTGATAGCAGATTGGAGAAATTGTTGGCGCGCGCGGAATAGTCAACGGTGTTGGCGGCCGCAACCCAATTCGGGATCGGGGGCACTGAAAAACTTCTGGGTCAATGGGGGTATACCCCCCTGTTTTTGAAAGAGTGAACAACGGCTTTATTTTGTGAAGTTTACGGAAGCGATGAAAATAAGAGTGCGCAAGCTGTTTGAATTTAATGAGTTAGGGCGAGGCGTAATATTCGCTTATGTTTCGCCGGTGGTCGGCGGCTCAACAGATGAGAAAGGATTGCACGGGCGCAGTTTTCTACGGGCGGAGTTTAGCACGGTCATTCATTCGAAACCGTGGTTGGCGAAGGGGGATTTGGTGTAAGTGTTTGTGCACATTGCGGTTGTGTCGGCTGAAATTATTTTTGAGGATTAGTCGAATGGCGATGTTGGGGTGCGTTGGAACGATTTGAGTTGAGGTTGGGGAAAATCCGCACCCTCCTAAATGCAGGACGGTGCGGCACCCAACTGCCGTCTTGGTGTTGGGGCGGTGATGGACGGAGCGACGGCGGTGAGGCTTACATCCCAAAAGCGGCGCCTAAGGGCGCCGCACTCCAAATTATTTGGCGGCGTCGTTGAGGATCAGGGCGAGGCGGATGCCGGCTTGGGCGATGCGGAGCTCGGTTATGGGGGCGGCTTGGTCCTGGTAAGGTTCGCCGATGGCGATGTGTTCGTCCATGAGGCGGGCGCCGATGTTGTTGTCGTCGGTGCAGGCATGGACTGGAGCTGGCGGCTCGATGGCGACTTTCGGAGTTAGTGGCGCGTAAACATTTTTCTCGGCGTAGTCGTGGCTTTCCCATACCCAATCGTCGATGTGAATTCCGGCTTTTTGCCATTGCTCGATCGAAGAGGCGTAGGTCTCTTCCAGGCGATCGGCGTATTCGTGTGAGTCGGCACCCTCGGCGTCGCGTTCGAGAATTGCGGAATCCCAAACGTTATGAAGATTTGGCGAGTAGCCGTGCGAGTGTTCGCGCGGCTTGCGGCGGAAATATTTCAGCGGGACGCAGTTGCCGCCTTCGTCGTCGTTCGTCGTGGAGTGGAGCGGCTGGTGAAGGTCGCCGACGAAGTGGATGATGTAGCGGAGTGCCTCGGCGCGCTTGGCGGGTTCGGCGGATTTGTTTTTGAGGATTGCGATTTGAGCGGTAAGCGCCTCGGTGACGCAGCCTGCGTTGCCACAATACTGCGTGAGACTGCCATCGCCGCGAGGGGTGCCGCGTGGGATGTCGATGTAATGCCACGGGCCGTTGTGGCGTTCGTTACGGACGTCGTCGGCCCACGTTGAAGCGTCGCCCATCGGATCGTTTACGGCCGAGCCGCAGTAGCGCTTGAACTGAGGGTCGAGGGGATTTTCCTTGAGCAAAGTGAGGACGAATTCTTTTGCTTCGGGGGAGAGATGTTTTTCGGCGATGAGGGCGACGGTTTCGTGGCCTTTGCACCCCCACGCGCGGGTGGATTGCGCGGAGAGAACCATTGCAAGAGAAAGGATGAGAAAAGTTGCGATATGGACGAAGCGCATGAGGCGGAGCACCTTCTATTTTGACATCACGTCTCGAAGATCCACCCTCAGAAACCGAGGGTGGGGCACCCGACGGAAGATTGCGGGATAAACCCGCCTCTACAAACCGCGTTCCGACGAAGGCAGGCCGAAGCCAGCCCTACAAAATCAAACCGGACGAGACCTGTGGCGGATGCGTTGTGGTCGAGCTCCCGCCGGGCGGAGTGAACCCCGCCCCTACAAAGTCCACAACAACCACAGCGACAAACGCCGCGATAAAAGTCTCGACAAAAGCCCGATATCCAAAGACGTGGGGCGGCGGAGTATCAGGCGCCGAGCCAGCGGCCGATGGGGCGCCAGGATTCGTTGTGATCGCAGATTACGCGGAGAGCGGCGGTGATAGGAATGGCGAGGAGCAAGCCCATGCCGCCCCAGACCCATCCCCAGAAGAGAAGCGCGACGGTGATCGCGACGGCGTTGAGACGAACGCGGCGGCCGACCAGAGCGGGCGCGATGAAGTTTGAGGCGATCACGTGGATTGAAGTGAGAACTCCGGCGATGAGCAGGAACGAGCCGAACGTTTTGATTTTAGCGCTTGCGATGATGAACGCGGGCGCCCAGGCCATGACGGCGCCGATGTACGGAACCATGTTGAGCAAACCGGAAGCGATGCCGGTGAGGATCGGATAGTCGAGATCCATGATCCAGAAAAAGAGGCTGCTGGCGGCGATGACCATGCCGGTGACGATGGACATGCCGGCGAGGTAGTCCCGCAGGACTTCGCGCAGGTCTTCGAGCGTCTCTTTAACCTGGGTGCGGCGACCGACAGGAAATAATTGCAGCGTGCCGTGCCAGACTTGGCTTTTGCCCGCGAGCATAAAGAAAACGAGAAACGGAACGAAGGTGATTTCGAGAAAGATGGCGTAGATCGATCCAGCGCCGCGCGCCAACATGGTGCGGAGGAGGTCGGGCTCAAGGCGGCGAAACTCGCCAGTGCTGCTGCCCGGACCGGGATCGGCGCCAGGCGCGACGCGACCTTCGATGCCGTTGATTTTTCCTTCGACGGTGTCGGCAGCACCGCGGAGAACGATGCTGTACTTGGACCAATTTTGCGCAAAGTTGGAAAGGCGAGTGCCGAGGCCGTAACCGACGGCCCCGAGCACGGCGATGAGGATGAGGACCATCACCATGGCGCCGGCGGTGCGCGGTATGCCGGTGCGTTCGAGAATTTCAACGGCAGGATCGAGGAAATAGGCGAGCAAAATGGAGAGCAGGAGCGTGATGACCACGCCCTGCGCGTAATAGCAGAACAACAGGATGATTGCGCCCGCAATCACGCGCAGGCTGAAGTTGGATCCAGAGATCCGGACAACGGCCGGCGGAGGCGTTTCCGTCAGCGACACAATGAGCTCCGTGCCAAACACGGTAGCACACATGAGCACGCGCTTTGCCAAGCGGAGGAAGGCGAGTTTCGAGTGCTGCAAAAACGGCGATTTGAGTCGTGGATCTTGGCCGCGAGATGAGCCGTAAGAGGGTTAATGATGTGTCGAGACGCGCACGTTTCATCGAGGAACCTCACAGTGCGCCGAAGCGAACGGTGAAGTAGCGGCGTGCTAATCTCGATGGAGAACCAATAAGGTCCCCTCAACATGGCGAAAGCACTTTTCGGTACCGACGGAATCCGGGGCGAACCCGGGAAACCACCATTGGATGACGCAACATTGTATGCGACCGGGCGAGCGCTCGGGACGTATCTGGCGAAGCAGCATCGCACCCCGCGCGTGCTGATCGGCATGGATACGCGCGAATCGGGGCCGCATATTACGGCGCTGCTGGCGGCGGGATTGAAGGCTGCCGGAACCAACACTGCGTTTGCCGGCGTGATCACGACGCCGGGTGTGGCGTGCCTCGTGCGACAGAACGGATTTCAGGCGGGTGTGGTGATTTCGGCTTCGCACAATCCGTTTCATGACAACGGTGTGAAGCTGTTCTCGGATGCGGGGATGAAGTTTCCCGACGCGATTGAAGAGACGCTGGAGCACGACATTCTCAAGTTGCGGGGCGAAAACGCGCCGAAGAATTCGCCATTGCTTGAGGCGGACGAGTCGCTGGATGCGCAATATCTGGAGTTCCTACGCAGCCGGGTGATTCCGGGTGCGAAATTGAAGGGATTTCGAATTTTGCTGGATTGCGCGAACGGCGCGGCCTTCAAGTTGGGGCCGGAGTTGTTCAAGTCGCTGGGCGCCGATGTGAAGGTGATGGGCGTAGTGCCGGACGGGCGGAATATCAACGCGGGCTGCGGCTCGTTGCATCTGGAGGGTTTGCAGAAGCGCGTGAAGGAAGAAGGTGTCGCGTTGGGCGTGGCGTTTGACGGCGATGCTGACCGGGCTCTGTTTGTGTGCGAGACCGGGCGGATCGTGAATGGCGACGGAGTTTTATTGGCCGTGGCGCGGTTTTTGAAGGCCAAGGGTGAGCTGAAGGGTACGCGCGTTGTGGCCACGTCGATGTCGAACTTGGGGTTGGAGCGCGTGCTGGCTCGCGAAGGGATTTCGCTGGCGCGGGCGAACGTGGGCGATCGCTACGTGCTGGAAGAAATGCTTAAGAGCGGAAATGTGCTGGGTGGCGAACAGTCGGGTCATGTGATTTTCTTGCAGGATTCGCCGGCGGGAGACGGCTTGCTGACGGCGGTGAAGATCGCTTCGCTGGTGTCGATGCACGGCAAGCTCGAATCGCTGGTGGAAGGGCTGAAGGATTATCCGCAGGTGATTGTGAACGTGAAGGTGAAGTCGAAGCCGCCGCTGGAGTCACTGCCGCAGGTTGCGAAGGCGCTGGATGAGGCGCAGACGGCGCTCGGCGAGAACGGGCGGATTGTGTTGCGCTATTCGGGGACGGAGCAGCTGGCACGGGTGATGGTGGAAGCGGAGCATCATGCGGACGTGCAGAGGTTCAGTCAATCGGTGGCGGATGCGCTGCGGGCGGCGATCGGAGCTTGAGTTGGGGCGGCTTGTGGACGGTGGCCCTGTCGGCGCGAGCGCAAAACTGAAACGTCCCGATGCCGGGATGTCAGTATGGGTAAGTCTCCCGAATGCTGGATGTATTGTAGGCGGACCTGTGAGATTTTGTAGGTGATGCGAGCTGTAGGCATGTTTGTGTGATGTCTGCGAATTGTTAAGTCTAGGTTTTAGATATGTTTGCAGCGGTTGTGCGATTGGGCTGACCGCTGGCATATGGTTTGCACTATATACGGCCAACTGAAATACAAGATTGGCTTCCCGGGGTGGCCGGAACCCAACCTCGACTGGGATTCTGGTTTTGGGGGGTCAGTTCTAGAAGAAGGGGGCTTGCACCAGCCCCCTTTTTCATTACCTCGATGCTTCGAAGTGGGTAAGGGTTAGTCTGAAAAGTCTTCCCGCGGGTGAGTTAGGTATTTGAGGACGCAGGGTTTACCCTGCGTCCTTTTTCATTTGAATCCACGCTGTTTGCCGCACGTTAGTAGATTCCCTGTCTGACTTTGAAAGATTCCCGACGATCGAAGGATTCTTGTGATTTCCTGTTGACCGACGAGCTTGGTGTGTCTAAGCCATTGATTCTAAGACGGGTTTCTGGCGGCGAAACGTTGAGCAAAAAAAGTGAGCGGCCGGTGGGGGGACCGGCCGCTCGGGCGTGGGAATTGAGGGTCTATGGCCGAGAAATCAGTTCAGGTAATCATCGCCTCGAGCAGAGCTTGAGGCGGGCCGTTCCGCTGCGCTCGCGAGCAGCAGGACGATGCACAGGAGCAAACACCCGATAACCATCCGAATGGCTCCGAAGACTGAACTAACTCCCGATCACAGTGTCATTTTGCCGGGGGTGGGTGTTGGGGTCGATAGAACGGGTGGCACATTTGGAGAGGTACTTCCGTAGGCGCGATTCCAGTACCGATGTACCTCGTCGGGCGACGAAGATTTTTGGCGTCCGTTGGCACCGTGAGGAGTTGGACCAATCGCGCGCCGCAATCGCGATAAAGATTTTGGCGTACCGACCGATAGAAGCTTTGGCCGTCCCCGCGGCCGTCTATGGGAAAGGTGCGTCGCAGCGGCCGTATCGCGAAAGAGATCCGCATCCTGCTGCTCGGGATGGACATAAATGGCACGGTGTTTTCGGAAGAGACCCACACCGTGACGTTGAGCCGGCACGGAGCCGGGATTATCTCCAAACACAGATTGGCTACGGACGGATTGCTGATCATGCGCTTTCTGGGCGGGTCGACCGAGACGGCGATCCGGCTGGTGGGACAGCTGGGGCAGGACGCGCGCGGATACGTGTATGGCGTTGCGTTTGTGGATGAGGAAGAGGATTTCTGGGAGCTGAAGTTTCCTCCGCCGCTGGTGTGGAGTGTCAAGGTGCACGGGCCGATGCGGTGTGGGTCGTGCAAGCGATGCGAGGTTGTGGATCAGAGTGAAGTTGAAGCGGACGTGTATGCGCTCGCGGGCTCGATTTTGCGGTATTGCATTTTTTGCGGGACACCTACGGTGTGGCGGCGCGCGTCGGATGGAGTGGTGAGGCCGCCGATGAATGCGGCTCATGTGGCACAGGAAGTGGTCGCGTCGAATTCAGCGCCTGCGAATTCTGGCGCGATAGCTCGGACCTCCGCGCAGGCGCGCGTTCAACGTGCATCGGAGTCTGCGGGCATAACGCAGGGCGCTCGGCCCCGGCTTGCAGGAGCGGAGTTGCTCGTTAGCGAAGCTTTGCCTGAACTGGCGCTGCCGCCGGCGGCGTCGGCAGTGGTAGCGAAGGCGGCGAATCGACGCCGGGATGTGCGAACGAGAGTGAGCTTTTCGGCGTGCGTGCGGTTCGGGGACTCGGAAGAGATTGTGGAGTGCGCGAATTTGTCGAAGCGAGGATTTGGGTTTCGAAGCCGCAAGCCGTATCCGGTGGGCGGAGAAATTCAGGTGGCGGTACCGTTTTATCCGGGGACGCCGCCGTCGTTTGTCACGGGTTCGGTGCGGCATGTTACGGCGCTGCCAAATCATAATTTTCAATATGGCGTGATGTATGTGAGGTTGAGCGGCGGGGCGCGCATTGCGCATGAAGGATACGAGATCGAGCACGATCAACACGATCTTTAGGCAGCCCGAGGTCGGCGGGCGAGTTTTCGCGTTAGCGACGCTTTGCAATCATGCGACATTTCGCACGAGCGCGGCTTCGCTCCCAACCCTGAGTACGCTATTCTTTGCTGACCATGCATGACCTCAATTACTTCAGGGAACACCTGGATGTGTTCGCCGAGATGGCGAAAAAACGCGGCGCCACCCTGGACTTGGACGCATTTCGCACGCTCGACAAAGAGCGGCGCGAGTTAATTACAACGACGGAACAGCTCAAGGCGCAGCGGAACAAAGCAAACGACGAAATCGCCACGCTCAAAAAAGCCAAGCAACCCGCGGACGAGAAAATTGCGGAGATGAAGCAGGTTTCGGAGCGCATCAAACAGGGCGACGAGCACATCGCGCATCTGGACGCGACGCAGCGCGATTTTTTGCTGACGATTCCGAACGTGCCGCATTCGAGCGTGCCGGTGGGGCATGGAGCGGAAGACAACGTCGAAGTGCGACGCTGGGGCACGCCGCCGAAATTCGCTTTTGTGCCGAAGCCGCATTGGGAAGTCGGCGAGCGCGCCGGGATTCTGGATTTGGGCGTCGCGACGAAGATCACCGGTGCGCGATTTGCGGTTTATAAGAGTTGGGGAGCGCGGCTGGAACGCGCGCTGGCGAATTTCTTTCTCGATGTGCATACGCGGGAGCACGGATACATCGAGATACTTCCACCTTTCCTTGTGAACACGGCGTCGTTGATGGGTGCGGGACAGCTGCCGAAGTTTGCGGCGGACTTATTTAAGGTGCAGGACACGGATTTTTGGCTGACGCCGACATCGGAAGTCGAGCTGCACAATTTGCATCGCGATGAAACGTTGCCGGAAGAGAAATTGCCGGTGCATGTGACCGCGTGGACGGCGTGTTTTCGTTCGGAGGCGGGCGCGGCCGGGAAAGATACGCGCGGGATTTTGCGGCAGCACCAGTTCCAGAAGGTGGAGCTTTTCAAGTTTACGCACCCGGACAAGAGCTACGAAGAACACGAGGCTTTGGTGCGAAATGCGGAGACGATCCTGCAAAAGCTGGGACTGCACTATCGCACGATGCTGTTGTGCACGGGCGACATGGGCTTTGCGTCGGCGAAGACGTATGACCTTGAGGTCTGGCTGCCGAGCGGGAACGAGTTTCGCGAGATATCGTCCTGTTCGAACTGCGAGGCATTTCAGGCGCGCCGGGCAGGCATACGGTTCAAGCCAAAGTCGGGCGGGAAGAGCGATTTCGTCCATACGCTGAACGGGTCGGGGCTGGCGGTAGGGCGGACCTGGATCGCAGTGGTCGAGAACTACCAACAGGCGGATGGGTCGATCCTCATTCCCGAAGCGTTGCGTCCATATATGGGCATCGACCGAATTCCGGCGCCCTGAGGAGCTTGGGAGGGCTAGCACCGGCCATATCTGGCGTATCCTATTCACAATGTGCGCTTTAGCCAGGATTTACCTTCATTTCCAGCCTGCTGCTTCGTCCGTCAACCAGCACGCAACTCATTGAATTTACGCCTTTTCGTTTGACTCCTACTTTTGGGGTTGCATACACTCGCTCTTAGCATTCTGCTAGGGGTTGAGGCGCGAACCTGCCTGCCGGCGAATCGCCGGGCGATGGTGGCCATTCATCGCCGGATCAAGTTGCGACAAGTTCTGGACTACGTACCGATGGATTTCATAGCCCGCGTGTTTCGGTTTTTGTTCTGGCTGCTGGTGGTTTCCTGGAGCGTTGCGCTCCTGAAGCGATTGGTCGGCTGGATGCTGCGCAGTGCGACCCAAAGTTCTGAGCCGGCGAGTCAACGCGAACCGGAGATTTCGAAAAACTCAGGCGGCGCGGTTGGTGTGTCGCGGCGGCTGGTGCGTGATCCGGTTTGCGGGGCGCATGTGGCCGAGGTTCTGGCGATTCCGTTGCGCGAGGGCGGGGAGCTGGTTCATTTTTGCTCGGTTCAGTGCCGCGATCAGTACCTGCTGACGAACTCGGAAGCCAGCGTAAAGAAAATCGCGGCGAGCGGCTGAGGCGGTCGCCCGCAATCAATAGCCGAAGCGGGAGCCGAACGGCGCCCAAGCGTGGGACGCGATTCTATCTAAAAGTTTTGTGGTTGTTGTCGGGCCAAGTGAAATGGATACACGCAAGGCACTCGACCGCAGTCGAGTGAGGTCGCGCATAGGGCGCGAACCCGAAAGGACCGAAAGCCGATGGCCACGGTCGCCAAGCCCGCCGTACCACCGATCGTTCCGCGCATAGCGCCGCGCGAAGATCTCAATCCATTCCGCATCGCGCAGATTCAGTTCGATATGGCTGCGGAGTTTCTCAAGCTCGATCCCGGCCTGCGCCAGATCCTGCGGACGCCGAAGCGCGTTCTTGAAGTTTCGGTTCCCACCAAGATGGACAACGGGCAGGTGAAGGTCCTGACCGGCTATCGCGTGCAGCACAACGTTGCGCGCGGACCCGGCAAGGGCGGCACCCGCTTCCATCCCAACGTGACGCTCGACGAAATCAAGGCTCTCGCGACGTGGATGACGTGGAAGACCGCGATGGTCGGACTGCCGCTCGGCGGCGCAATGGGTGGAATTGTTTGCGACCCGAAGCGCATGTCGAAGACAGAGTTGGAGCGCATGACGCGACGTTATGCGAGCGAAATTCTGCCGCTGATCGGACCCGATCGCGATATCCCTGCGCCCGACGTTTACACCGACTCTCAAACCATGGCGTGGATCATGGACACGTATTCGATGACGGTCGGTCGGGCGACGCACGGTGTCGTGACCGGCAAGCCGCAATCGATCGGTGGAACCGTTGGCAGCCATGACGCGGCGGCACGCGGGCTTGTCGCAATCGTCGAAGAAGCCTGCAAGCTGAAAAAGATGTCGGTACGCGGCGCGAGCGTGGCGGTCCAGGGATTTGGCAATTCGGGCGCGGCGGTGGCGCGGATTTTTGCCGAGAAGAAAGCGAAGATCGTTGCGATCAGCGATACGCGCGGTGGTGTGACCAATCCGCGCGGCATCGATCCCATCAAGGCGATTCGCTACAAAGAGCGGGCGGCGACGGTCGTCGGCATGCCCGGCGCGTCGCGAATCTCGCACGATGAATTGCTGACGATGAAGTGCGACATCCTGGTGCCGGCGGCGCTGGAGAATGCGATCACGCTGCACAATGCTGAGGCGATCAAGGCGCGCATCGTCGCCGAAGCTTCCAACGGCCCAACCACACCGCACGCCGACGAAATTCTGGCGCGGCGCGGAATCACGGTGTTGCCCGATATTCTCGCGAACGCAGGCGGACTCACGGTGAGCCACTTCGAGTCCGTGCAAAATCAGCAGGGACTCGCCTGGGACGCCGAAGAAGTGAACGCGCGGCTGCAGAAAATCATGGTGCGCTCGTTCCACGAAATGGTGGATACGATGCGCAAGCATCACGTGCCGCCACGAGCGGGTGCGATGATTCTGGCGGTTGGTCGCGTGTCGGAAGCGCTGCTGGTGCGCGGTTTGTTTCCGTGATCGACAAAGTGACGCGTCGAATCCACCTCACTTTATTTCAAAGTTAAAACCGGACCGGTCTAACTCCTCACGCGACGAGCTTCGTGCTATCGCTGCCGCTCTCTACGAGAAATAATTAGTTGCGCCGGCGAAACCAAGGCGCGTACATTCGCAAGTGCCGGTACTTCCTTCGCGGAAAGTATCGGCACTTTGCGCTTTGCGCGGAATTTTGTTGCGGAGGGCGCGCGGGAAGTTGTTTTGGCCCAAAATTTCGAAATAACGGGGCAACAAGCAAGAAATCATGAGCACTCATAACGGAAGCAACGGTTCCAGCGCGACGCCGCCGATTTTGTTGACCATCGCCGGATTCGATCCAAGCTGCGGCGCGGGAACTGCGGCGGATTTGAAAGTTTTTGCGGCACATGGATGTTACGGCGTCGCTGCGATTACCTCGCTGACGGTGCAAAACACACAAGGCGTCACCGATGTGCAGAACACGCCGAGCGCGACACTGCGCGCGCAACTCGATTGCCTGGCGAATGATTCCGAAATTGCCGCGGTGAAAATCGGAATGCTGGGAAACCGTGGAAACGCCGCGGTGGTCGCGGAATTTCTTGACGCCGGCAAATTTACCAGTGTCGTTCACGACCCCGTGATGAAATCTTCGAGTGGAACGGAGTTGCTCGACGCCGCGGGAATCAAATTTGTCATTACCGAGC
Source organism: uncultured Acidobacteriota bacterium (assembly GCA_963795355.1). Classification (GTDB taxonomy): domain Bacteria; phylum Acidobacteriota; class Terriglobia; order Acidiferrales; family UBA7541; genus Acidiferrum. The sequence continues at coordinate 436,906 of CAWCHM010000011.1, read as the reverse complement.
TTTTGAAACGCTCGACAGTGATCACGCCGAATATTCCGGAGGCCGAAATCCTGACGGGCATCACGATCAAGGAAGTCGCCGACATGGAAGCGGCCGCGCGAAAAATCGTGGATATGGGCGCGCACGCGGTGATCGTCAAGGGCGGTCACATGGATCATCGCGCCGTCGATGTGCTTTTCGACGGACATGAGATTGTGGCGCTGGCCGGGGATCGCGTGCGCGAAGAGAGCCTGCACGGCACCGGCTGTGCGTTCGCGTCGGCGATTGCGGCACAGCTTGCGTCAGGCAGGCCGTTGCGCGAAGCGGCGATGCTTGCCAAGGCTTACGTGACGAAAGCAATCGAGAAGAGCTATCCGACCGGCAAGGGCCGCTCGCCGCTCGATCATTTTTATCGGCAGAAGATTGAGCCGCCTGCGCGCGGCATTCACGAAGTGCCGCAACACGGCATGCATCCCGCCGCGGAAGCCGGCGCGCACTGAGAGACGTGTGCTCCGTCCGATAGCGACGTCGCAACTATTCCGAGCGCAGCGCAGTTAGCGGATCCACCGTCGTCGCACGCCGTGCGGGCAAGTAGCACGCCGCGAACGCCACTCCCAGCAACAAAACAGACGCCGTCGCTAGCGGCGCGATTTCCACGCCGTGCACCTCGGTGAGAAAGCTCATCAGCACGCGATTCAACGCCACCGACAAGATCGCGCCCGCCACCAGCCCGAGCATCGCCAGCGCAAGACCACGCTTCAAGATCAGCGCCAGAATCTCGCCGCGATCCGCGCCAAGCGCCACGCGCACTCCGATTTCACGCGTGCGTTGCGCGACCGCGAACGCCATTACGCCATAGACGCCCAGCGCCGCCAGCAATAATCCAAACACACCGAAGAAACTCATCACGCGCGTGCCGAGCCGATCGCGCTCGAGAGTTTCAGAGTAATAGTGATCCATCTCGGAAATGCGAAACACCGCGAGCGACGAATCAGCGCGCCACACCGCTTGCTTGATTGCTGGCACGACGGCAGCGGGATCGGCTTCGACGCGCGCCATCAAGTGAATCGATTCGCTGGCCGATGGTGTTGCGGCTTGTTGCGCGTACGGCAGATACCACGTCTCAATCGGATCGCCGGGATCGCCAAAGTCGTGCACGTTGCCGACGACGCCGACAACCGTGAGCCACGGCGAATTCGGCGGCCGCGAAATGCGCAGCCGTTTGCCGACCGCGTCTTCGTTCGGCCAAAAGCGCCGCGCCATCGCTTCGCTGACGACCGCGACGGGTTCGCTCGTTAGGCTGTCGTGTTCGGTGAACACACGTCCACGCAAAAGCGGAATGCTCATCGCGCGAAACAAATTCGGACTCATCGACCTGATGATTGATGTTGATCGCCTCGCTGGGATCGCCATTACCGAGCCCTCGATCAAAACCGACGCGCCCCAATTCCCGCCGCCCAGCGGATTCACCGTCGTCACACCGGCGGCGCTGACGCCGGGAACCGCGCTCACTTCGTTGACGACGTGCTCGATCAACGCGTTGCGCCGCGGACCGAGCGGATAATTCGCCGCGGTCGGAGTAAATTCCAGCGTCATTAAATGATGCGGTTGAATACCGAGCGCGCGCGTCTGCAATCGGTGAAAATTTTGAACCATGAAGCCGGTGCCCGCCACGAGCACGAGAGCCATCGCGGTTTCGGCAATGACGAATCCGCTGAGCACGCGATTTGTGCCGCGGCTCGCACCCGGCTCCGGCGCGGCCGCCTTCCTTCAGCGATTCGGTGGTGTCGGGTCCGCGCCTCGTCAGCGCCGGAACGATGCCCGCGATTCCGCCGGCGAGCAACGATGCGCCAATCGCAAACGCGAGCACGCGCAAATCGAGTTGCGCCGCGCTCAATCCCATCTGCGCGCCGATGTTCGACGGCAGCAGTGTGTCGGCGTAGCGATTCAGCCACGTCGCGAATATCAAGTCCGCAGACGCAACCCAGCGCCGCGAGCAGCACGCTCTCGGTCAGCATCTGCTGAATCTGCCGGCCGCGGCTCGCGCCGAGCGCGGCGCGAATCGCGTATTCCTTTGCGCGGACCGCCGAACGCGCAAGCAGAAGATTCGCCACGTTGATGCACGCGAGCAAAAGCAAAAAGCCGACGATGCAGAGCAGCGCGAGAATCGTGCTGTCCTCGTTGTCGGTCAGATTTTGCCGCAGCGTGATCCACGCAACGGCGTAACCAGGCAACGTTTCGGGATATTGCTGTTTGACGCGCGCAGTCAACGCATCGAGCGCCTGGTGTGCTTGCGACATCGTGACGCCTGGCTTGAGGCGCACAAAAACGGCGAAGTCCGCCGCGCGATCGCCGGCGTTCACCGAAAACGGAACCCACACTTGCGCGTTGTACGGAAAGTTAAATCCGCGCGGCATCACGCCGACGATGCGATAGGTATGATCGTCGATGCGCATCGATTGATTGAGCGCATACGCCGACGAGCCGTAGCGTTGCTGCCACAGCGCGTAACTGATCAGCGCAACGCCACTGCCGGTGCCCTGTTTTTCTTCCTCGGCGGAAAAATCGCGGCCGAGGAACGGCTGCACCTGCAACACTGGCTGCCAGCCATCTGATCGATAAATCACCGAGACGCGTTCCGGTTCGTTGCCGCCAAGCAACGTCAGATCTTCGCCGCGCAACGCTACGATGCCGTCGAAAGCGGTGTTCGTTTCGCGCAGTGTCGCGATGATGTTGCTATGCATGCCGAACGTACGCGGATGGCCGTCGGGTCCTCGCAGCGAATCGAGCAGCCGCAGCACGCGATCGGGTTCGGGAATCGGCAGCGCGCGGAAAAATGCTGTGTTGACCAGGCTGAAGATCGCGGTGTTGCCGCCGATGCCGAGCGCGAGCGTCAGGACGACGACCGCAGTGAACGCCGGCGCTTTGCGTAGTAGGCGCACGGAGTAACGCAAGTCCTGCCAGATGGATGCGAGGGATGGCATCGAAGCCTCCAACGAAGTCGGCGTTTGTGGGAGTTTGCCGGGTCCTATTCGGTGCTAGACGCGCGAACGCGACTTTCGTTTCGAGGATTCCATGGCGTCGAGCTTACTGCTTCCAGACCACTTTGCCGGCGACGATCGTGGCCATCGGGCTGCCTTTGAATTTGCGGCCGTCAAACGGCGAGTTGCGCGACTTGCTGGGCGAAGCTTTTACGTCGTACGTCCACGCGCGATCAGTGGAGAAAATCGTCACATCAGCCGGTTGGCCGGCGGCGAGCGTTCGCTCCATGCCAAGTACGCGCGCCGGGCCACTCGTAAAGAGCTCGACCATGCGCATCAGCGAAATTTTCCCCGTGTGAACCAGCTGCTCCAGCGTCAGTGCAATGGCCGTCTCGAATCCAAGAATGCCGAAAGGTGCGCGGTCGAACTCAACATCCTTCAGCGCAGGCTCGTGCGGAGCGTGATCCGTCGCGATGCAATCGACCGTGCCATCCACAAGCCCGGCGATCAGCGCGGCGCGATCTTCGCGTGCGGCCAGCGGCGGATTCATTTTGAAGCGCGAATCGTACTGCACGTCCTCGTCGATCAGCGTGAAGTGGTGCGGAGTGACTTCGCACGTTACCTTCAGCCTTTGCTGCTTTGCGAAGCGCACTTGATCGAGCGAGCCTTTTGCCGAGAGATGCGCGACATGCAGGCGAGCTCCGGTCAATTCGGCGAGCTGCACGTCGCGCGCGACGCAGACCGACTCAGCTGCCGCGGGCATGCCCGGCAATCCGAGCCGCGTTGACGTGACGCCTTCGCGCATCACCGCACCGGCCGCGAGCGAAACATCTTCGGAGTGCTCGATCACCGGAATCCCGAGCGAGTTGCAATAGTCCATCACCTGGCGCGCAAGTTTAGCGGTCGCAATCGGCTTGCCGTCGTCGCTCACCGCGACGATGCCGGCTTCTCGCATCGCGGCGATTTCGGCGATCGCTTCCCCTTTGCTGCCCACCGATGCTGCGCCAATCGGCCACACGCGGACACCGCCGGCGGCTTTCGCGCGATCGAGAATGAAACGCGTCACGCTCGCGTTGTCGTTCACCGGTTTTGTGTTTGGCATGCAGCAGACTGCCGTAAATCCGCCGCGCGCTGCCGAACGCGTTCCGGTTTCGATCGTTTCCGAATTTTCTTGGCCCGGTTCGCGAAGATGCACGTGGATATCGATAAATCCCGGCGCAACAATCAATCCAGCCGCGTCGAAAACTTCTAATCCGTTTTGCGATTGCCCGCTGCCTGCAGACGTTTTACCCGGCGCGGCAACTTCTTTTATGCGGTCGCCGTCGAGCAGCACATCCATCGCGCCGTCGGTCTTCGTGGCCGGATTCAGCACGCGGCCGTTCTTAATGAGAAGCATGCGAGGGTCCTTTACTTTTTTGCGTCGCTGTTTGTATCAATATTCGCGTCGGATTTCTTGTCGGTCGATCGGCGATTGCGCGGCGAATCGCTCGCCGACTGCGGAGATCCGCCGAGCGACGACGAAACATCGCCCGGCAATGCGTCGGCATCCGTGCCTCCTGCCGCCAGCAAAAACAATAGCGCCATGCGCACGGCGATGCCGTTGGTGACTTGCTCGAGCACGCACGACTGTGGGCTGTCCGCAACTTCCGGCGTAATTTCAATCCCGCGATTCAGCGGGCCAGGATGCAGCACGATCGCATCCACCTTCGCGTGCCGCATTCGTTCGGCGCTCAGTTGATACAGCAAGATGTAGTCGTTCAGCGAAATCGATGGCTCATACAGCCGCTCGTTTTGCACCCGCAGTGCAAGCACGACGTCGGCATCTTCGAGGGCTTCTTCGATTTTGAAGACCCGCCGGATTTTCGTTCCGCTCGCGGCGCCAAGCTGCTCCAGTTCGCGAGGAATCCACATCGACGGGCCGCACAGTGTGAACTTGCACCCGAATTTACCCAGCAGATGAATGTTCGAACGCGCCACGCGGCTGTGCTTGATGTCGCCCAAAATCGTGATGTTCAAATTCTCGATCGTGCCCTTGCGATCGCGAATCGTCAGCGCATCGAGCAGTCCCTGCGAAGGATGCTCGTGCGTTCCATCGCCCGCGTTGATCACCGGAATTTCGAGATGTCGCGCCACAAATTCCGGCGCGCCTGAAGCGCTATGCCGCATCACCAGAATGTCGGGCTTCATCGCGTCGAGCGTGTGGACCGTGTCGAGCAGCGACTCGCCTTTTTTCAGGCTCGACGCTTCTGCCTGCAGGTTCATCTGGTCGGCGCCAAGCCGCGATGCCGCAGTGCCAAAGCTGATGCGCGTGCGTGTCGATGTCTCAAAAAACGCCAGCGCTACGGTTTTGCCGCGCAGTACGGCCAGCTTTTTTAGAGGATGCCGCTGAATTTCCTGAAAGGATTTGCTTTGATCGAGAAGAAATGTCAGTTCGTCCGCGTTGAGCGGTTCCAGCGCCAGAAGATCACGAAAGCGGTGCGTCACATTTTCACTCGTTGCCGGATTCTACTCTCCTGCGATTGCTTCTAGTCTACACGGTCGACCAGCACAACGCGTTCTTCACTGTCGATTTCGCGCAGACGCACTTCGATGATTTCCGTCGGGCTCGTCTGTACGACGCGCCCGGTGAATTGCGCCTCGATCGGCATTTCGCGCCAACCGCGATCGATGAGCACGCAGAGCGACACGCGCTTCGGCCGGCCGAGATCGAACAAACCGTTCATTGCCGCGCGAATCGTCCGGCCCGTGTACAACACGTCGTCAACCAGCACGAGATTCATGTTATCGACGCCGAACGAAATGTCCGACGACTGCAGTACAGCATGCGATGCAACCTTCGACAAATCGTCGCGATACAGTGTGATGTCCAGCGTGCCCACCGGAACGTCCACGCCGTCGATTCCCCGCATCGCCTGGGCGATTCGTTGAGCCAGTGGAACGCCGCGCCGGCGAATCCCGATCATCGCCAGGTCCTTCGTTCCGCCGCTTTTTTCCACGATTTCGTGCGCCAGCCGCTGCAACGTGCGGTCGATTTCCGACGCCGACATCAATTGTGATTTTTCGACGATCTTCATGTCGGGCGTAATCCTAACATAGCCTCGCGCCACCCCGAACCAGTGGGATCTACCATCCTGGACACGGACCCAAATGCAACGAATTTAGCCATCTTGGCTGCCGCCCGGCGCGGAGTAACTCTCGAACGATTGAAAATACACGGTAAGAAACAGCAGCATTAGCTTCGTCAGCGATAGCAGCAACCCAAACGCCTCGGCACTGACCTCGCAATCCAGAACCCGCTGAAAGACAGCCTCATATTCCGTCTTCAATTCAATAAAACTCTGCGGCAGCTTGCTCAAAAATCCCTGCTGCAATTTCAGATCACCCAAAACTCTCCCGTATTGCTCCAACGTGAAATATTCTTCGATCCCCGATCGAATCGTCGACGCGATGTAATTCGCATCCGAAGAATCGGGCGGATCCTTAGCTCGCATCAGAAAATCATAGAACTCGCAGCAAATTCGAACCGTAACCTCAAGCGCCGAGCGATCCTCCGGCGCATCGAAGAAATCATCCGCACCGCGCAAGATAATCGCCTCGATCTCCTCGCGCAATTCGTCAACGTCCCTCCGTGCATCAGCCATAGAACCATCCGCTCGGTTCAGATTTCATTCTCAGCTCAGTCACATTCTCGAAAAACAGCTCATGTTAAACTCGCAAATTCAGTCTGAGGACTAAATGACCGCCACTCCATCAACCACAAGGCGCAATCCCCGCCGGATTGCATTTGTCCGCCGCAACGCCGCGCTCCTGGCGACTCTACTCTTTGCGCTCGCGACGTCCTCAGCGCAAACGCTAGCGCCCCCGGTAAAGCCAAAACCGAAACCCGCGCCCGAATCCACCGCCGTCCCGCGCCCTAAACTCGTCGTCCTCCTCGTCGTCGACCAAATGCGCGCCGACTACGTCGATAAATTCCGCGGCCAATGGACCGGCGGCCTCAAACGCCTAGTCGACGAAGGCGCCTGGTATCGCTCCGCCGCCTATCCTTACGCAGCGACCGAGACCTGCGTCGGCCACGCCACAATCTCAACCGGTTCGTTTCCCTCTACTCACGGAATGATCGCCAATCAGTGGTGGGATCGCGCCTCCCAAAAATTGGTCACCTGCACCGCCGATCCCACCGTGCAAAATTCCGGCTACGCTGGCACGCCCGCAAAAGGCGGCGACAGCGCCGTCCGCATGCTGATGCCGTCCTTCGCCGAAGAACTGAAATTCCAAACCGGCGGCGCCACACGCGTCGTCACCTTCTCTCTCAAAGCCCGCGCGGCAATTACCATGGCTGGCCACAAAGGCGATGCCGCCACGTGGTTCGAGAATGGCGGCTGGGTCACCTCCAGCGCCTATGGCACAATGCCCTTCATCGAAACCTACGCGAAAGCGCACCCGATTAAAGAAGACTACGGCAAGACCTGGAAACTCGCGTTACCCGAAAACGAATATTTTTACGACGAAAAAGCTGCCGGGGCCGCGCCTCCCGCCGGATGGAATCTCACATTCCCCCATGCGCTTCGCGGCAAAGGTGACTCCGCCGAACCCGACGTCGAGTTCTACGAACAGTGGGCCACCAGTCCATACGCCGACGACTACTTGACGCAACTTGCCGAAACCGCCGTTGATTCCCTCGGTCTCGGCAAAAGCGGCGCCACCGATTTTCTCGGCGTCAGCTACTCCTCGATCGACTACGTCGGCCATTCTTTCGGCCCGCGCAGCCGCGAGATTCAGGACATCCTGATCACGCTCGACCGCAACCTCGCCGAACTCTTCGCCCATCTCGACCGCAAAGTCGGCCGCGGAAATTACGTCGTCGCGCTCAGCGCCGATCACGGCGTGGTGCCCGTGCCCGAAGACTTGGCAAAAACTGGCGTAGACGCGGGCCTCCTGCACGTCCCCGAACTCCAAGACAAAATCGAAAAAGCGCTCGAACCTTTTAATTTCCCGAAGCCTGCCATCGCCCGTGTCACCAGCGGAGACCTTTACTTCGTTCCCGCCGTCTACGACCACATCCGCGACACCGCTGGCGCGATGCAAGCTGTCACCGATGCCGCCATGTCCGTCCCCGGAGTCGGCGCCATCTTCTGGTCCGAGGAACTTCAAAACTCGCCGCTCTCGCAAGACCGCATCCGCGCCGCAGTTAGAACCAGCTTCCTCGCCAGCCGCAGCGGCGACATTTACTTCGTTCCCAAACCATACTGGCTCGTCGACGGCACCGCAGCCGGAAAGTCGCGCGCATCCGGTACCGGCCACGGCTCACCCTACAATTACGATCAGCACGTGCCCGTTCTCCTGATGGGATTCGGCATTCAGCCCGGCGAATACTTCCGCGAAGTCACTCCAGCTGATATTGCTCCGACTCTTGCCGCACTGTGTGGTGTTACTCTGGCTCCGCGCGATGGCCATATACTCGCGGAAGCGCTGGCAACCAAGTCGGCTCTCGCGACTCATCCGCGAACGCCACCCGCGCCCCGGTAGTAAATGGGTTAGAGAGACGAGCAAACCGAAGGATCGATTCGCATGAGTTCGTCCCTGAACAACGATCAATCCACGAAGCCCTACGTCGCCCACCCCGGCGTGCGCATCGGCCACGTCCACCTCCGCGTCTCCAATCTCGAGCGCTCCATCCAGTTCTACTCGGGCATTCTCGGCTTGCAGATCATGCAGCGCATGGGCGACTCCGCGGCATTCCTCTCCGCCGGCGGCTACCACCATCACATTGGCCTCAACACGTGGGAAAGCCTCGGCGGCGACCCGCCGCCATCCGGCACCACCGGCCTCTACCATTCCGCGATCGTCTACCCAACGCGTCCCGAACTCGCCGCCGCACTCCGTCGCGTCCTCGCCGCCAAAATCCCGCTCGAAGGCGCCGCCGACCACGGCGTCAGCGAAGCCATCTACCTCCGCGATCCCGACGACAACGGCGTCGAACTTTACTGGGATCGGCCGCGCGACTTCTGGCCCCACGACGTCAAAGGCAATCTAGCGATGTACACCCGCAAACTCGACCTGGAAAGCCTCCTCAGCGAACCCCCGCCAGTCGCCGTCCCCTCGACCGGCCCGCTCGACCTCTAGAGCCTCCTGCATTTGTAGCGGTGGGGTTCACTCCGCCCGGCATAAACTTCAAGCACAACGCATCCGCCGCGTCCAAAAACTCGCGCCCGCCGCCGCCCCTCCATAATCTTTCCGATACCCACCGCCGCTCCCCCGTGGTAGCCTCTCCGCCGCCGTGAATAGCAGCGCCGCAGCGGCAGCCGACCTCTCCGTCTCCGTAGGCTCACTACGCCTGCGCAATCCCATCGTTGCGGCCAGTGGCACCTTCGGTTACGGCATCGAATTCGCCCACCTTGTCGATCTCAACGCTCTTGGTGCCTTCGTCGTCAAAGGCCTCTCTCGCGAACCTCTGGCCGGCGCTCCCGCCCCTCGCGTCATCGAAACCGCGTCCGGCATGCTCAACGCCATCGGCCTGCAAAACATCGGCGTCCGCGCCTTCGTCGCGGAGAAACTTCCCGTACTACGAAAATACGATACGCCGGTCATCGCCAACATCTTCGGCTACTCCATCGAAGACTACGTCGAGGTCATCTGCATCCTCGAAGACGCCGACGGCCTAGCCGGTTACGAGCTCAACATCTCCTGCCCAAACGTCAAACAGGGCGGCATGCAGTTCGGCTGCGACCCCTGCCAGGTCACTGACGTCGTCAATGCATCCCGTAAGGCCGCCGCCAAGCGCCCCCTCTGGGTCAAACTCTCCCCTCTTGTTACAGACATTGGACTTATCGCCCGTTCGGCCGCCGACGCCGGCGCCGACGCCCTGACCGTGGCCAACACTTTTCCCGCTATGGCCATCGACTTCCGCACCGGGAAGTCCCGTTTGGGCAATCTAACCGGGGGCCTTTCTGGCCCCGCCATTAAACCCATAACCCTCAAGCTGGTATGGGAGGTCCGCAAAGCGGTGGATATCCCGGTCATTGGCCTCGGAGGCGTCGAAAAGGTGGAAGACGTGCTTGATTACCTATCCGTGGGAGCGTCAGCCGTCCAGGTGGGTACCGCCAGCTTTGCGGACCCAACCGTCACCCAGCGACTCGTCAACGGCCTCGAAGACGCTGTTTCGCAAGCTAAAGCGTTTACTATCAAAGAGATAATGACTAATTTTAGTGCGGAAATCGGTTGACAGACCGAGGCTTTCTTGCTACAATTTTTAGTAGGTTCGTAGCGTAAAGAACACACTATGAGACGACCATTATTCTTTATCTGGGCTGCACTCCGGTGGGTACCCCTTATGTTCCTCATCGCTCCGGCGATGGAGGCCCCCCTCGTGGCTCATCGTAGCGATCCCCCCAAGGCGATCAAGACTTGGGTCGGCAACGCCAGCTGGTATGGGCCGGAGTTCGACGGCAAAAAGACCGCCAATGGCGAGCACTTCGATTCCGAGTCGCTCACAGCAGCGCATCCTATCCTCCCGTTCGGGTCCGTGGTTCGCATCGTCAATCCCCGAACCGGTAAGTTTGAAATTGTGCGCATCAATGACCGTGGTCCGTATCAGGAGGGCCGCGAAATTGATGTATCCTATCGCGTCGCCCGGCAGATTGGATTGATTCACTCGGGCGTTACTCAAGTCCGGCTCGAGCTGTTGCAGCTCCCCCAAAAGCGTTAAGACTGACGCGTTAGCGCGCTTCACACGCGCAAGACGATTGGGCGGCAGCCGCAAAAAGTAGAGCGGAGGTCGCCCCTGGCTAACTTGAATTTCGACGCCCACCCGCGCAGCAGCCTGATCGTCGCCCTCGATTTTGATTCGCTCAAAAGCGCTCTAAAATTTGCCCAGCAAGTCGCCGACCTCGTCGGCATGTTCAAGATTGGCAGCCAGCTCTTTACGGCGGCAGGTCCCGCCGCGGTAAAAGAAATCTCCGCACTCGGCACCGGTATTTTTCTCGATCTGAAATTTCACGACATTCCTAACACCGTCGCAGGCGCAGTTTTGTCCAGCGCTGCAATGACGGGAGTTCAACTCGTCAACGTGCACGCGCTCGGCGGCAGCGCGATGCTCCACGCCGCGGCGCAAGCCATCAGCGCCGGTGTCCCAATGGGCGCCGATCGTCCGCGCCTCCTCGCCGTCACCGTGCTCACCAGCATGGATGCAAAAGCAATTCGCGAAGTCGGAATTGGCGGCCCGCCAAAAAACCGCGTAGTGAAATTAGCGAAGCTCGCAAAAAGTGCTGGAGTCGATGGCGTAGTCGCCAGCGTTCAGGAAGCCCGCGCCATCCGCAAAGCCTGCGGCCGCGATTTCTTGATCGTAACTCCGGGCGTCCGCCCCGCAATAAAGTCCGACACCAGCGCCACCGGCGCAAAATCCGCAGGCGCAGCCGCGCGAATCGACGACCAGGCCCGCACCGCCACACCCACCGAAGCCATAAAAGCCGGCGCCGACTTCCTCGTAGTAGGCCGCCCCATCACCGCCGCCCCCGACCCCCGCTCCGCCGCCCAATCCATCGTCGACGAAATCGCCTCCGCAAAATAATTCTGCACCCGGTTTTATTGCGCGGTCAATTCATTCACTGGCTGAACCTGCACTTCGATCTTTGCTCCCGCATCGGATCTTCGCGAAACTTCCAAATCATAAAAATTCTGAAGATTCAGCCAGAATTCCGGATTAGTCTTAAAATAGCGCGCCAGCCGCAGAGCGGTGTCAGCGGTTACCCGCCGCCGTCCGTGTGCGATTTCAGCGATGCGTGTCGCCGGCACGTGCAGATCAAGCGCCAGCTTGTTTACGGTCAAGCCCAGCGGCTTGAGAAAATCTTCGCGAAGAACTTCTCCCGGATGCACCGGATCCATCAATTTGGCTCGCTTACTCATTCACTCCCCTTAGTGATAGTCGACGATCTCCACATCGAAGCAGTGGCCGTCGCGCCATACGAAGCAGATTCGCCATTGGTCATTGATGCGGATCGAATGCTGACCCCGTCGATTGCCTTTGAGAGCTTCCAGCTGATTTCCCGGCGGTGACGCCAAGATCCGAAGCTCCGTTGCCGCGTGCAATTGCAGCAACTTCCGCAAAGCGACCCGCTCAAACGATCGGAATCGTTTACTGTGCTGGTACTGAAAAAGCTCTGCCGTTTCTCTTGAGGCGAAGCTTTGGATCACGACGTATAGCGTAACACGCGAGGCGTTATACGCGCAACGTTGACGAAAACTCCGGTGCGAAGTAGCATCTCGGCGCTATATGCGAACATCCTGCAAGGCTATGTCGTGACCGCCGAAGTCAACGCGCCAGCCGCACCCCAACTCCGCTCCAACTCCCTGGGCCTCTCCGAACTCGTCTTCCAAGCCGTCACCCACATCGCCCCCGCCAGTAACGTCATCTTCGCTTTCCCCATCATCGCCCTCAAAGCCGGCCCGGTAATGCCGATCTCGCTCCTTCTCGCCACGATCGTCTGCCTGTTCATCGGCAACACCGTCTCGCAATTCTCCCGTTACATTCCCTCCAGCGGCGGCTACTACTCTTTCGCCACCCGCGGACTCGGCAGCCGCTCCGGTTTCATGGCCACGTGGAGCTACCTCGTTTACGAAATTCCCGGCAACGCCGGACTCACTGGCTTTCTCGGGTACTTCGTCTCCGAAATGCTGCGCTCCGAATTTAAAACAAACATTCCGTGGTGGCTGATCTCCCTCGCCACCATCGCACTCGTCTGGACGCTCACCTATCGCGGCATTCAACTCTCCGCGCGTATCACCGCAATTCTCGGTGGCATCGAAGTCCTGATCATGCTGGCGATGGCGATCACGTTTCTCATTCATCCGGGAAAAGGTTCGTCCTACACCGCGCCGCTCAATCCCGCGAACGCTCCCAACCATTTCGCCGGCGTCCTCGCCGGAATGGTGTTCTCGATTCTCGCCCTCAGCGGATTCGAAGCCCCCGCCCCGATGGCGCAGGAAGCAAAGCGCCCCGCAAGCTTCATCGCCAAAGCCATCACGCTCTCGCTGCTCGCCATCGGCGGATTTTATATTTTTACTTCCTACGCCGCCGCCATCGGCTGGGGCACTGGAGACATGGCATCGTTCGCATCGAACGCCAATCCTTACTACGTTCTGGGCCACGCGTTTTGGGGCGTCGGCTGGTGGTTTGTCGTGCTCGCGCTCATCAATAGCGCCGTCGGCGTCGGCCTCGCCGCCACCAACGCTACCTCCCGCGTCATGTACACGATGGGCCGCGCCGGAACGCTGCCCGCCAAGTTCGGCCGCATACATCCCGTGCATCAGACGCCGACATACGCCATCGGATTCGTGCAGATCGCCTGCACTATCGCGATTCTCCTCGTCGGCTTTCTTCTCAAGCCCGACACGATCTTCGGCTTTCTCGAAACCGTCGCGACACTCGCCGTCATCGTTCTCTACGTCATGTCCAATCTCGCGTTGACGCGCTACATGCGCCGCGAACAACCCGCACACTTCTCGATTTGGCAACATGGCGTCGTCCCTTGGATCGCCACGCTCTGCTTGCTCCCCGTGCTTTTCGTCACGGTTTATCCGCAGCCCGCTTGGCCGTACAACATCACGCCGTATATTTTCGTAGTCGCACTCGTGCTCGGATTCGGCTACATGAAATGGCGCGAGTCGCGCGATCCCGGATCGCTTGAGCGAGCCGCATTGCTCATCACGCGCGGTAACGCAGTCTCAGAATGACCGTGTCAGAATGACTGTTCGCGAATGACTCCTTCCACCAAAAGCATCATCGTCGGCACCGCCGGCCACATCGACCACGGCAAATCCGCCCTCGTCGAAGCCCTCACCGGTACGCACCCCGACCGCCTCGCCGAAGAAAAGCGTCGCGGCATCACCATCGATCTCGGTTTCGCATTCCTCGAAGAGAACGGCGTCCGCTTCGGCTTCGTCGATGTCCCCGGCCACGAACGCTTCGTCAGCAATATGCTCGCCGGAGCCGCCGGCCTCGATGTCGTCCTCCTCGTCATCGCCGCCGACGAATCGATCAAGCCGCAAACCCGCGAGCACTTCGAAATTTGCCGTCTCCTCGGCGTAAATCGCGGAGTAGTCGCGCTCACAAAAAGCGATCTCGTTGATGCCGACACAACCGAACTCGCGCGCTTCGAAATCGAAGACTTCCTGCGCGGCACGTTCTTGGAAAACGCGCCGATCGTTCCTGTCAGCGCAAAAACCGCCGCAGGCCTAAGCAATCTAAAACGCGAACTTCATTCCGCCGCAACGCAATCAATCGGCAAAGACGCCTCGCGTCCATTCCGACTTCCCATCGATCGTGCCTTTGCCATCAAAGGATTCGGCGCAGTTGTTACCGGAACATTGATCTCCGGCAGCGTCGGCGCCGACGATCAAATCGAACTTTTCCCGTCGCGCCAGGTTCTCCGTGTCCGAGGCGTGCAATCCGGAGGAAAAACTGCATCGCGCGCGGTAGCAGGCCAGCGCACCGCCGTAAATCTCGCCGGCATCGAGCACACTGCATTGAAACGCGGCATGGCATTAGCCGCGCCGAATCGATTTCGCGCCACCACGCGAATCGACGTTCGCCTTCAACTCCTGCGCTCAGCCGCAGCCCCGCTCAAACATCGCGCCCGCGTCCACTTTCACGCGAACACATCCGAAACAATTGCCGAAGTCCACCTCTACAACACGCGCGAACTAGCCCCCGGAGAAACCGCGCTAGCCCACCTCCGCCTCAGCGAGGAAATCTTGCTCCTGCCCGGCGACCGTTTCATCGTCCGCCAATTTTCTCCTGTCACTACCATCGGCGGCGGAGTAGTCCTCGATGCATTGGCTCGACGCCCAACTGCGGAAGATTCCGGCCGCACCGCATTCCTCGAAACGATCGAACGCAACGACCACGCAGAAATTCTCGCTGCGATGATCGCCCGCTCGCGCACAGGTATCACTCAAATCGAAATTGCCGCACGCACCGGCTGGCTCGACGCCGAAATAAAAGCCTCCGCCGAAAAACTAATCGCCGCGAACCGCGCCAAAAATGTCGCCGACCCGTTCCTCCTGATTTCAGCCGCGCTTTACGACGACGTTCGCAAACAAATCCTCATTCGCGTCGAACAATTCCACCGCGCCAACCCGCTCTCCCTCGGAATCACTCGCGAAGATCTCCGCGCCGGCCTCGGCCGTCTCGTGCGCCCCGAAACATTTCGTGCCGCGCTCGCCGAACTCACCGCCGCTAAAAAAATCGACGTGCAGGGCGAAAATGTAATGCCTCCCGGCGCTGCCATCCGCCTCGACACCGACGAAGCTTCCACGAAATCTCAAATCGAAGCCGCCTTCGTCGAAGCCGGCCTCTCCGTCCCCGCCGTAAAAGAAGTCCTCGCCAAAGTCCCCGTCGACTCCAAACGCGCCGACCAAATCCTGCATCTCCTGCTCCGCGACAAAATCCTCCTCCGCGTCACCCCCGAACTCGTCTTCCATCGCGACGCGCTCGCTCATCTGAAAACGCGTCTCGCCACGTATAAAAAAGAAAAGGGCGACCGCATCACCGTCCCTGCGTTCAAAGACCTGACCGGCATCACCCGCAAGTACGCCATACCCCTGCTCGAATTTCTCGATCGCGAGCGCATAACCCGCCGTGCTGGCGACGAGCGTGTTATCCTATAGGCTATCCGCAAAGGTAGCCGGTACCTTGCCGCAAGCGTTTGCGTGCGCTACAGTAAGCTTGATAGCGCGCGAACAGGCAGGCCGCGTGGAGGTTGTTTATGGGTGAATTTAGTCCAATTCATTGGCTGATCGTGCTGGCAGTGATTCTGCTGCTGTTCGGCGGCCGCAAAATTCCAGAGCTCGCGAAAGGCCTGGGCGAAGGCATTCGCAGCTTCAAGGACGGCATGGCAGGCACGACGCATCCTCCAGCCAATCCGCCTCCGAGCCAGACCACCCCACCTGTCAGCCAGCCCGACGACCAAAAGAAAGCCTAAGCCGCAGCTGCTTTCGCGAAGTAGCAAACGACAATCTAAGGTTTCGATTCGAGGCGCTCTCCAGAGCGCCTCTTTCATTTTCATCCCAGCCTGCGAGCCATTCGGATTGGCACCGCCGCCGATCAATTTTTATGCCAGAGGCCTTGACAAAAACTCAGTTTCTGGTAGGCTGGGTGGATACGAAATCACGTTTCGACAACTCACCGGCCGAAAGCCGGTTTTTTCATTTCTGACGTTGCTGTAACCCGCCTCATTTCAGTACTTTACACACACTTATTTTGGGACGTTTTGTACCTTCCTCATTTCAAAGGGTTTGCGCACTCTTTGAAAAACATGGGGGGTATACCCCAAAGCTTCCCAAAATGGTCCGCGCAAAAGTGGCTGGAGGGAAAAGCGAGCTCAAAAAGGTGGGCTTAAAAGAAGAGAAGCAGCTAGGTTTTGGAACCTAACTGCTTCCCGGGGTGTGTCCTCGAAGTGGTTAATTACTACTGTAGATGCGCTCTCGCGTCTTTGGGTTACGCTTCCGTGAAAATTTTTGAAATCGATCTAAAGTCCGCTAAATCAATACCCTAATCGCGGCCTCAAACCCCGGCAGCGTCCGCCATCCCAGGATGGTATCCCAACTCCACGAGCTCCCGTACCAATCGCGCCAGCGGTAAACCGACCACGTTGAAATAGCACCCTTCGATTCGCGGAATGAAACGTCCACCCCGTCCTTGGATCGCGTAACCACCAGCTTTATCAAAGGGCTCCCCGGACTCCAGATACTCCTCGATCTCTTCGGCGCTCAAAGTCGCGAAATGTACCTGCGTCGCCTCGACGAAGCTCCGCCGCTCGACATCGGGCAGCCGGATCAACGTCACCCCGGTTATCACCGAGTGCGTCATCCCCGAAAGCGACTGCAACATCTGGCGAGCGTCTTCGGTAGTGCGCGGCTTACCAAGAATCTGCGTCCCGATCAGCACAGCGGTATCGGCCGCGATCACAATCGCAGGCCCAACGGAACGCGCGGCGACCAGTTCCGCCTTCGCATCGGCAAGCCGCTGCACCATCGTTTCCGCAGGTTCCCCCGGAATCGGCGTCTCATCAATGGCCGAATGCACCACGGCGAACGCGTAGCCAGCGTTGTGCAGTATCTCCGCCCGCCGCGGCGAAGCCGAAGCCAGAATCAATTTGGTGCTCACGATATGGCCAGCCTACACCAAGCGCGCCTACGAAACAGCCTGTGCCAAAGGTCAGGAAGCCGACTCTTCAGGACCTGCGCGACGTCTCATTTACAGTGTGACCCTACGTCGGGACGCACTTCGTGGAACGCCCTAACATCGAGAATTGTCATCCTGAGCGGAGGGAAGGATCTCAGACGTCAACAAGCCGCCGGACCTTCCGTCATGCCGCTGAACCTAAAGTACGACGGATTCCTGGTATTCGCCGAATTGGTGGCGGAGCGTGTCGGAGATTTCGCCAACTGTGGCGTAAGACTCGACTGCGGTCAAAATCGCGGGCACTAAATTTTCCGTGCCTGCGGCGCGGCGTGCCAACTCATCAAGTGCGGACTTTGTGCGCGCGGCGTCGCGTTTTGCGCGCATCGCTTTCAGACGCGCGACCTGGTCGCCTTCGATTTTCGGATCGATGCGCAGCGTTGGCACCGGATTTTCCTTTTCCGCGATGAAATCGTTCACGCCGACGACGATTTGTTCTTTTTTCTCTACTGCGCGCTGAAATTCGTACGCGGCTTTTTGAATCTCGCCCTGCACAAATCCAGACTCAATTGCGCGCAGCATGCCGCCCATTGCGTCGATTTTCTCGATATATGCGACAGCGCCGCTCTCGATTTCGTTCGTCAGCGTTTCGATCGCGTACGAACCCGCGACTGGATCGATCGTGTTCGTCACACCGGTTTCGTGCGCGATGATCTGCTGCGTGCGCAGCGCAATCAGCGCCGCGTCTTCGGTCGGCAGCGCCAGCGCTTCGTCGAGAGAATTCGTGTGCAGCGATTGGCATCCGCCGAGCACAGCAGCAAGCGCTTGGATCGCTACACGCACGATGTTGTTCTCGGGTTGCTGCGCCGTGAGCGACGAGCCGGCCGTCTGCGCGTGAAACCGCAGCAGCAATGAGCGCGGATCGCGCGCCGAGAATCGCTCCGTCATGATGCGAGCCCAGAGGCGACGTGCCGCACGATATTTCGCGATTTCTTCGAGCAGATCGCTGTGCGCGTTGAAGAAAAACGAAAGCTGCGGCGCAAACTCGTCGACGTTCAATCCCGCATCGATCGCCGCACTGCACGTACGCGATCGCATTCGCCAGCGTGAATGCAACTTCCTGCACCGCCGTCGAACCGGCTTCGCGAATGTGATAGCCGGAAATCGAAATCGTGTTCCACTTCGGCAATTCCGTGCGGCACCACGCGAAAACATCTGTAACGATGCGCATCGCCGGCCGCACCGGATAAATATACGTTCCGCGCGCGATGTACTCCTTCAAAATGTCGTTCTGCACCGTGCCCGAAAGTTTTTGCAGGTTCGCGCCCTGTTTCTTCGCCACCGCGACATACAGGCACAGCAAAATCGCCGCCGTCGAATTGATCGTCATCGACGTCGAGACGCGTTCCAGCGGAATCCCGTCGAACAGCGTCTGCATGTCTTCGATCGAATCGATCGCCACGCCGACTTTTCCCACTTCGCCGAGCGCAAGCGGGCTGTCGGAATCCATCCCAATCTGCGTCGGCAGATCGAACGCCACCGAAAGCCCGCTCTGCCCCTTGCTCAACAAATACCGATACCGCTGATTTGATTCCGTCGCCGAACCGAATCCCGCATACTGCCGCATCGTCCACAGCCGCCCGCGATACATCGACGGGTAGATTCCGCGCGTAAATGGTGACTCACCCGGATACCCGATCTCTTTTTCTGGATCGTGTCCCGATAGATTTTCTTCGGTATAAAGACGCTCGACCGGCAAACCGGAAAGCGTCGCGAACTGCTCTTTGCGTTCTCTCAACGCCGCGGAGAGCTTGGTAGCGCCGGCTTGCCCTGAGTTCCGAAGGCCATCCTTGCCAGCGTTTTTATCTTGGGGATTTTGTGTGCCCGCCATCGTCAGAGTTTCCTTGACCGGCGAAAAGAACTGACAGCGAAGAAAATAAACATCGCCGCTACAACCAGCGGAATCGCGAGAAACCAGGGCGAGGCGTCGCGCGTAAGATAGCCACGAATCGTCAGATTGAGCCACGCCATCGCCAGAACGGCAAACACGGCTCCAGCAACTTCATAGAAAAGCACGGTGACCGTGCGCTTCAGGCGCGCCCAGGCGCTTTGGCGCGGCGCGGACGTGACGGTGGGAGAGGTGGCGGCCACAGGAGTATTCTAGCGCAAGGGGAGCAGGACGACCTTGCGAGTGCGCGCCAAACAGTCGAGACGTGAGAATGCGCTAATGCTGGCAGTGAGCGCAGTCGCTTTGCTCGCGCTCTGGATGCTTCCCGCATTTGCCGCCGCTATAACTCCCGCGGCACAAGCAACGCAGTCCGCGCCTGTAAGATCCATCACCGTGAACGGTGTCGTCCACAATGCCGGCGGCGAACCGATTGCGGGCGCCGACGTTTATCTCGACGACGAGAAGAAAACTGTGATTACGCACGTCGTCAGCGCTAACGATGGAAGTTTCAAACTCACGGTCGATCGCGGCGGCACGTACACGGTCCGCGCCGAGAAATCCGGGTGGACCGGCGATCAAAGCGATCCACTTGAACTTCCGCGCGATGCCAATAAACGCGTGGAACTCGTAGTGGAAAATTCGCGCAACGAAAGCGCGAATGCCGGAACCGGAACGAGCGCGAATCCGGCTCCTACCAAAAATGCAACAGCAGCGAACGCCGAGAACGGAATCGAGTTCAGCGACGAACCAAATTTCACCGTTGCCGGCGTGACCGATCGCTCTAATCTCGGCCTGCACGGATCGGACACAACGGCGCGCACCAGCGACACGCTCGCGCGCGAAACCGCACGGCTGAAGGGCGAAGACGCCGAGAAAATGGCGCACGCCGATGCCGCGGCGACACGAAAATACCAAAGCGCGATCGATCTGGAATCAAAGGGCAATCTGACCGGCGCGCGCGATCTGACACAGAAAGTCTTGGCCGGCGGTGAAGACGCCGAAGGCCATCATCTTCTCGGTGATCTCGACGAAAAGCTAAACGATCCGCTCGCCGCAGTCCGTGAATACGAACGCGCTGCGCGCATGTATCCCAGTGAGCAGAATTACTTCGATTGGGGCTCGGAGCTTTTGTTGTACAAAGCGGCGCAGCCGGCGGTCGAGGTCTTTTCTAAAGGAGCGAGCTTGCATCCGCAGTCGGCGCGCATACTCGCCGGACTTGGTGCGGCGCAGTACGGTGTCCGCTCTTACGAAGATGCATCGCGCAGCCTCTGCAAGGCGAGCGATCTGAAACCGAGTGAAGCCGCTCCGTATCTCTTTCTCGGCCAAATGGAGAAAACCGTTAACGTCCCGCTACCATGCGCGGAGGAAAAACTCGCGCAGTTCGCCGAACAGCAGCCAGCGAACGCCGCCGCGAATTATTTCTATGCGATTTCGTTGATGAAACGAGAGAAGGAAGCGCGTGCCGGTGTCGATCCGCGCGCGGCGCAGACGCTATTGGAAAAATCCGTGCGCCTCGATCCTAAATATGGCGCGGCGTATGTGGAACTGGGTGCGCTCGCGTTTCAGCGCGGCGATTTCTCGCAAGCCATCAAAAATTATCAGCAGGCGATCGCTGTCAGCCCGCAACTCAGCGAAGCGCACTATCGATTGAGCCTGGCGTACAAACGCTCTGGCGACGACGCAGCCGCGAAACGCGAAATGGAAACGTATCAAGCGGCGGAAAAAGCGGAGAGTGCACAGGCGGAACAGCAAAACCGCGACCTGAAACAATTTCTCGTGATTCTGAAAAGCCAACCAACCGCGGCGCAGCCGTAGAAAACGAATCCAACTAGCGGATTTCGCGCCTTCGACTACTGGTCCTACCTCGAGCGCGCGTCCTACGACTTCTTTGGCACGAATTTATCGACGATGCCGTCGCCTTCGCGGATAGTCAGGATTTGATTTGGCTTGATCTGGGTAAACTTTTCGACTTTTTGCGTTGTCGGCCATTTCACTTCGATTGTGTTGATGACCTGCGCTTTGCCGACGCCGAAGTGCAAGCGCAAGTCGCCTTGCGACATCACGCTTGAGCCGCTGTGAACTTCGTCGATCTGTGAGTGCGTCCCAGTCACCACGCGCACGCGCGCGCCAATCGCGGTGCGATTGCATTTTGTGCCGACGAGCTTGATCTTGATCCAGTTCTGTTTGTTGCCGCCGTCGTTGCGCAGCAGCGACGGCGGGTCGTTCATATTCAGAATCAGGACATCGATGTCGCCGTCGTTGTCGTAATCGCCAAAAGCGGCGCCGCGGCTCGAAAACTTCTCCGCAATCCCTGGCCCCATCTCTGCCGACACGTCCTTGAATCTTCCATTCCCCAGATTGCGATACACCAGCCGCGGGTTTTTAAATTGCTGCCCGGTGTCGTGCCCTTCAATTTCCGGATACACATGGCCGTTCACCTGAATGATGTCGGCCCATCCGTCGTTGTCGTAGTCGACGAAGCCGCAGCCCCACGCGACATATTGATTGTTGATGCCAACGCCTGACGAAAATGTCACGTCGCTGAAGGTGCCGTCCTTGCTGTTGTGATAGAGGTTGCAGGTGTCGTCGGCAAAATTTGTTTTGAAAATATCGAGCCAGCCGTCGCAATCGTAATCGGCGACGCCGACACCCATGCCTGCCTGCTCGTGCCCGTCTTCGCTGTACGCAACGCCGGCTACGACAGCTTGATCGGTGAATGTACCGTCGTGATTGTTGCGAAATAAAATGCTCGGCTGCGAATCGACCGCGACGTAAATGTCGGGCCAGCCGTCGTTGTCGAAATCGTAGGAAACCGCGGTGATCGAATAGCGCGGCCCGGGCTTGAGAATTCCGGCCTTCTCCGAAACGTCGGTGAAAGTGCCGTCGCCGTTGTTGTGATAGAGGATGTTTGTGTCGCCCGGCAATCCGCGCGGGCCGCACATCGTCGGAATGCCTTTCCACTGGCACATCGCGGGGTCGCCGCTCTTCACCGGAGTCTGCTCGGGATCGAGCTTGATGTAATTGCAGACGAAAAGATCGAGATGGCTGTCGCGATCGTAATCGATCCAGGTGCAGCCGGCGCCCCAGCGAACTTCTTCTTTGTAGAGGCCGGCTTTTTTCGTGACGTCGGTGAATGTGCCGTCGCCGTTGTTGCGAAACAAAATGTTGTGGCCCCAGAAGCAGCAGAAAAGATCGTCCCAGCCATCGCTGTCGTAATCGCCGACGCAGACACCGGTCTGCCAGCCGGTGCGCGCGATTCCGGACTTCGCGCTGACATCGGTGAACGTTCCGTCGCGATTATTTTTGTAAAGATGCGACGTTGGTTCTTCGCCCGGCTTCCAGTTCGTGTCGAAGCGCGTGCCGTTGGTCAGATAAATGTCGAGCCAGCCGTCATTGTCGTAGTCGAAAAACGCGACGCCGCTGCCTTTGGCCTCGATGATGTAGCGCTTGCGGTCGACGCCGCCCCAAACATTCGGAAGCGTGAGGCCGGCTTCCTTCGCAACGTCGACAAACTGCACGCCGCCCGGGCCAGTCGCAATTCCCGATGCAGCCGCGGAGTGCGCACCCGCGGTTTTCTTCGGCACTTGGGCCGCTTCCAAAATCAGCGATCGATTCCATTTCCACAGCGGCGTTGCGAGCGCTTCGAGCAAACCTCCGCCGAGCGCGACCAGCGACGAGCCGAGAAATCTGCGGCGCGGAAAATGAATCACTGAGCCGCCTTCTTCGGCGGAGTACCGGCGCGAGCGGCAGGCGCAATTTTCGGAAACGGATGCGGCACGATGCCGGCGCCTTCTTTCACGGCGATGATGCTGTCGATTGGGACGTTTGAGAGCTTTTCGACTTGGCCGCTCGGCCAAGTGATTTCGAGCGAATCGATTTTCGCGCGCTTGCCAAGACCGAATGCGACTCGGGGATCATTCGCCGACATGTAGCCCATTCCGCCTTTGACCTGCTCCGTGTGCGTCACACCTTCCGCCGTCAACTTCAAAACTGCTCCAATCGCGTCGCGATTCGATTGTGTTCCGATGAGCAAGATTTCCAGCCAGTGATTCGTGGTCGCACCTTCATTGTGCAACAAGCTCGGCGCATCGCCGCGATTGTTGGTGACGATGTCAACGGCACCATCGTTGTCATAATCGGCGGTTGCGAGGCCGCGTCCCGCGATCGGGCGAATAAAATCGGGGCCGAGCTTGTCGGAAACTTTCTCGAATTGTCCTTTGCCGAGATTACGGAACATCAACAACGGTTCTTTGTACTGCACTTCGCCGTGATAGAGGTTCACATTGTCGAGCATCGCGCTATTGAGCTGCAAAATATCGGGCCAGCCGTCGTTGTCGTAGTCGATGAATTTCATCGAGACGCCGCTGAGCGTGATCGCTTTGTTGCCGATGCCGCTCTTGTAGGTGTAATCGTCGAAGGTCAGCCCGAGATTGTTGTGATAGAGGCGATTCAACTCGAAATCGAGATGCGTGACGTAGATATCCTGCCAGCCGTCGCCATCGACGTCGGCGGCGTCGATGCCCATGCCGGCTTCGTAACGGCCGTCTTCGCTGGCAGCAATGCCGGAGACGAGCGAGACATCCTGAAACGTGCCGTCGTGTTTGTTGATGAAAAGAAAATTCGGCCAGGTGTCGTTGGCAATCGCGATGTCGGTCCAGCCGTCGTTGTTGAAATCGGCGAGCACGACGCCCATTCCTTTTGATTCGGGCTTTCCGACGCCGGACGCGTCGCTGACGTCGCTGAATGTGCCATTGTCGTTGTTGTGGTAGAGCTTCGTTTTCTGGCCTTTGTAATTTCCGGGGTTGCAGTAGGAGCGATAGCCGGGACGGCGTTCGCCGCACCACAGATTATTTTTCGACGACCATTCGATGTAGTTCGTGACGAGCAGATCGAGATTGCCGTCTTTGTCGTAATCGAACCAGCCGGCGCTCGTTGACCAATTGCCTTCGTCGGCGACGCCTGCTTTTGCGGTGACGTCGGTGAACGTGCCGTCGTGATTGTTGTGATAGAGAATCGCGCTGCCGTAGCCGGTGACGTAGAGATCGGGCCATCCGTCGTTGTCGAAATCGCCGACGGCGACGCCCTGGCCGTAGTGGCCCTCGCCGCCGACTCCGGCTTTTTCGGTGACGTCGGTGAACGTGCCGTCGCCGTTGTTGTGGTACAGGGCGGAGTGCAGGGGCTTCGGCGGTTTGTAGATGTCAGTGGCGGCGGATTGCACGAAATAGAGATCGAGCAGACCGTCCTGGTCGTAATCGATCCAGCCGACGCCAGTGCCCATCGTTTCCAAATAATATTTTTCTTCGGTCTGAGTCGAGTCTTGGATGAAGGTGATGCCGCTTTGCGCGAGGAGGTCGACATATTTGACTGGAATCGCCGGCGAAGTTGGCTCAGGTTTTGGCTTGGGTTTTGTGGCGGCTTGCGCTTTTGGCGAGGCTGCTTTCGGAGCTTGCAGACTCAGAGTTGAGGCTGCGGCAGCAAGCGCGAGGATTGCGACGCACGCGGATACAGCTCCGATCAACGCGCTGCCCGACAGGTTTTTGCGATGCGTCATAGCGTGCGGTCAGCGACCGAAAGCGCTATTTGCAGGAATTGCATGCGGGCATTCTCTGGCATCGGTTCGTTCAAGGTTGACGGGCGCTCGGGGGCCTGTGCGAGCGCCTGCTCGATTCGATTCACGTCGAGGCCGCCGGCGTTGCTGCCCTTAAAGCGAGCGAGGAGTTCGCGCGCTTTCGCTATCTCGCCGGTCTGGTAATAAAAAATGCCGAGCGTCGAATAGCTGCCGGGCCATTCGGGGAGCAAATTGACGGCGCGCTCGAGGCGCTCGGCGGCCTGCGGCGTTTTGCCTTCGAGGACGGAGACGATGCCGAGTCCCCATGAAATCTTGCCCGAGCTGGGAATGCGCGCGAGTCCTTGACGCAATGTTGCGGCGGCACCATCGACATCTTTGCCGCGGAGCTGCACGAGCGCGAGCGACAAATAGTATTGATCGTTGTCGGGATTGCGATGGATTGCGTCGCGGAAGATGCCGGTGGCGCGGGCAGTGTCGCCAAGATGCGCGTAGATGTCGCCGAGGAGCGCGAGGTAGGTGTCGTCCTGTTGCGCTTTTTGGGAGACCTGCGTCGCGGTGTCAAGCGCCTGCTGATACAAGCCTTTTCGGAAATAGGCGTCGGCGAGATCGAATTTCACATCATCGGATTCAGGATTCGCTTTCAGCGAAGTTTGAAAATGCTGGATCGCGTCATCGTAGAGCCGGAAGCGCGCGAGCAAAACGCCAACGCCTGCTTGGGTGCGGAAATCGCCGCTACTGAGTTGGTCGAGTTGTGCGATGGACTGGCGCGCGTCGGCGATTTTGCCCAACTTCAGGTTTGCTTCCGCGAGCAGATATAGATTTTGCGGTTGGTCGGGATGCTTGGCGATTTCGTCGGTGAGCTGCTTTACGTCCATCTCTGCGCGAGCGTGTTCGGAAAGATTCGAGCGATTACCGACGTAGTCGAAGAGATTTTGATACGGGTACGGGCCGGGCGAAGCGTTTTTGGAGAGCGTTTGAAAAACGCTGAGATCGCGCTCGGCGGCTTCGGTTTGATGAAGATTGCGCTCGACCATCGCGAGCTTGTAGTAGCCGGCGGCGGGCTCTTTGCTGACTTTGACGTATTTACGCAGTAGCGGTGCGGCTTCGTCGAATTTCTTGGCGTCGATGCGTAGATTCGCTAGCTCCAGCAAGGCTTCCGGCATGTCGGGCTTGTAACGCAGCGCTTGCTGAAGCAATTCTTCGGCGCGGGCTTTGTTGCCCTGGCGCTCTTCGATGTAGCCGAGATTGAAGAGACATGACGGGTTGTGCGGATCTTTTTTCAGGCCGGCCTCAAAATATTTTCGCGCTTCATCGAAGCGACCGAGGTGGCGATAGGAAAGTCCCATGAAGGAGTACGACGAGGCTGACGGATCGAGATCGATCAACGCTTTAAAAACCTCGATTGCTTTCTCGTCCTTGCCCGCCATGAAGTAGCTTTCACCGAGAGCGGCGCGCAGATCGGCGCGCTTGGGGGCAATCTGGATTCCGGATTCGAGCAGCGGGATCGCGTCTTCAAAATAGTTTTGCGTCATGCTGACGCGGGCGAGCAGAAAGATGACGTCGGTATTTTCGGGCGCGGCCTTGTGCGCGCGGACGAGGAGATCGAGCGCGTCGGAGGGTTTTCGCTCGCGGAAGTAAATATCGGCGAGGAGGTACTGCGTTTCGGGCGAATCGGGACGGAGCTTGAGCGCGCGATTTAGCGCGAGTTCGGCGTCGGCGCCTTTTCCGTTGTGGATGTAGGCTTGCGCGAGCGGGAAAAGGACGTCGAACGTATCCGGTTTGAGCGCGTTCGCTTTTTCGAGTTCGAGCTGGGCAGCTTTGTATTGTTTGTTGGTGGCGAGCACGACGCCGAGTTGGGTGTGGAATTCGGCGTCGTCTTTGTGGTGTGGCGAAAATGAATTCGCCAAGCGCATGGCTTCGGCGGTGTGGCCGGCGTCGAAGGCCTTGCGCACGGCTTCGATTTGCTGGGTGGGATCGGTCGGTGTCGCGGCGGTGGTGTTTCCGGAAGGTTTTTTGGCGGTTTGCGACGTCGCGGTTTGGGCAGGAGATGCGGCGAAAGCCACGGTCGCAGCGCCCGCCAGAGTTCCGAGAAGCACGGACGCAATCAGCGCAGCCGCAGTGAACGCAGCACTGAACGAAACCCGGAACGAGGGCGTGTTAGCGCGACGAATCGTTTCGCCGCCAAATGGCTCTTTATTGAAAAATAATCTCAATCGTAAATTTTCCGCGGGGCGCAAGCTATTCCGTTGGGGCGGGTCCCGAGGAGTCTCCCAGGATCAATTCTGCTGGAATTTGATACTCCCGGCCATGAGGTTTTGACGCGGCGGAAAGTTCGTGGAGGGCGTCGGCGGCCATTTGTCCGAGCATGTCGCGATGGACGTCGACAGTTGTGATCGACGGATTGCTGTATTCGGCGAGGCGCGTGTTGTCGAATCCTGTCACGGAAATATCTTCGGGCACGCGAAGCCCCGCTTTCAGCAATCCCTTTAAAACGCCGACAGCCGTGAGATCGTTGACGGCCATGACCGCGGTCGGGCGCGGGGAAAGTTTGGCGATCGCGGCGCCGGCAGCGAGGCCGCCCTCGAAGCGCAGGTCGCCGGCGATGACCGGACCGGGTTCGAGGTCGAGATTGCGCATACACTTTTCGTACGACTCGAGGCGCGCGACGTTGGATTTCAATTTCGCACGTCCGGCAACGAAGGCGATGCGCCGGTGTCCCATCTTGTGGAGATACTCGACGATCTGCTTCATCCCCGAGTAGTAGTCGATGCGAAGTTTACTGACGTGGCCGCGCGCCGGCGCGAGATCGAGAAAAGTGACCGCAATGCGGCGCCGCGCGAGTTCGTGAATCAGGCGCAAGCTAATTTCGGACGTCATGATGGCGACGCCGCGCACATTGTGTTCCATCATGCGCTCGGCGGCTTCCTGCGTACGGCGCGGATCGTAATTGGTGTCGCTGAGGATCGCGTCGTAACCGAGCTGGCGCGCACGCGTCTCGAAACCTTTGATAACTTCGGGGAAAAATGGATTGACGATGTCGGAAACGATAATCCCCAAGGTGCGGCTGTCGCGCGAGGCGAGATGACGCGCGTGAGCGTTGGGAAAATAGCCGAGTTTTTTAACTGCGGAGAGAACGACGTGATGCGTGTGGCGGCCAACTTTTCCGGTCTTGTTGAGGACATTGGAGACGGTCGCGGTGGAAACGCCGGCGGCCTTGGCGACATCGCGAATGGTGAGAGCCATAGAGGGAAAAGGAACCTCGGAAGCGAAGGAGCAGCAAAGAATGCGCAGTATAGAAGAAAAAAAAATACTTGACAATGAAAGTGAGCACATGCTATTTCACCAGTACTAGGTTAAGCGGTTAAGTTGCTTGGGGGTTCTGTCAAGGTGAAGCGGTTTACATTTAGCCCTCTACTCGAGGGAACTCCAGTAAGCGTTTTCTCAGCTTTCTAGCGGCGGGAGCGGTATCGCTCCAGCGCCGCATTTTTGCGTTTCCGCCCGTCGAGGGTTGTACTCGGGCGTGAGACGCACCCTGTCGGCACCGCTGTCGAGGATGCAGTTGGGCCCTAATGATTTAGGAGGAATTCGATGAGAAGGACGCCCGTATCAGTGTGGATCCGGCGAGCATCCCTGACGTTCGCAGTAGCTGCATTTATGCTTTTCCTGACCAGTTTGCCGCTGCACGCGCAGGTCGATAGCGGCGCCATTCTGGGAAATGTGACGGACACGTCTGGCGCGCCGGTTCGCGGCGCGCAGGTCACCGTCACGAACGAAGGCACCAACGCCACGTTGTCCGGCACAAGCGGGAATGACGGCGAATACAAGTTCACGCCGCTGCCGATCGGCCAATACACGGTCACCGTGACGTTCCAGGGCTTCTCGACCGTGACCACGAAGCACATCACGGTCAACGTCGGCGCCGACGTTGTCGCCAACTTCAGCCTTAAGCCTGGCGCGGTCAATGAAACGATCGAAGTTGCTTCGACCGTTCCCGTGCTCGAGACGCAGGACGCATCGGTCGGGCAAGTCGTCGATGGCCGCAGCGTCAACAACCTGCCGCTCAACGGCCGCAACTTTACGTTTCTCGCGCAGCTCGCCGCCGGCGTCAACACGCCGCAGGCCGACACGCGCGGTAACGCCGCCAGTGGTGCTTTCTCTGCCAACGGCAACCGTCCGGCGCAGAACAACTACTTGCTCGACGGCATCGACAACAACTCCGACACGGTCGACTTCCTCAATGGTACTAATTTCGTCGTTCTGCCTCCGGTCGACGCGATTTCGGAATTCAAAGTGCAGACCTCAGATTTCAGCGCAGAATTCGGCCGCTCTGGCGCTGCGGTTCTCAACGCGACGATCAAGTCGGGCACCAACAGCTTCCACGGCGCGGCATGGGAATTTTTCCGCAACGATAAACTCGACGCCGCGGACTTTTTCGAAAACGCTGGTGGAGTCCCTAAGGGCGAGCTTCGCCAGAACCAGTTCGGCTTCACAGCCGGCGGTCCGGTCGTCATCCCGAAGGTTTTCAATGGCCGCAATAAGGTGTTCTTCTTCGGTGACTACGAAGGACTCCGCCGCGTGCAGGGCACGATTCTCACCGGTTCAGTCCCGACTACCGCCGAACGCGATAGCGGCTATACCGACTTTCAAGACCTCATCACGGGGCAAGCTTCCTCTCCGGCGCGACTCGACGCACTCGGTCGCTCGATTCCCGTTGGCACCGTTCTCGATCCGGCCACAACGCGGCAGGTTTCCCCTGGCGTGTTCGTCCGGGATCCGTTTGGCACCTGCGGTGCAGCGCCTGCGGGATTTGTCTTCACCATGGCCGCTTGCAACCTCAACATGATTCCCGCCGGCCGCTTAGATCCCAACGCGATCAAGCTGCTGAACCTTTATCCGACACCGACGAATGGTGCGCTCTTGTCCAACTTCGCCACTTCGCCGAAGTTGTTCGAGCACCGCAATTCGTTCGATACCCGCTTGGACATCAACTTCAATGAAAAGAACCAGTTGTTCTACCGGTTCAGCTTGGCTGACGATCCGCAATTCATCCCCGGCATTTTCGGCGGGGTTGCGGATGGCGGCGGCTTCCAACAGGGTAATCAGACGGCGAACGCACAGCAGAGCGCGTTGAGCTATACGCATACGTTCTCACCGACGTTGATCAACGTGGCTCGCGCAGGTCTGAACTACCTGCACACGACCCGCGTTTCGCCATCGGCCAACGATCTGAGCGACATTCCGTCGCAATTTGGCATTCAGCAAATTCCGCAGCTTGCGGAAAACGGCGGTCTCCCGGCATTTGGCATCAGCGGCCTTCAGACCCTGGGGAGCAACGCGTTCTTGCCCTCGGACGAAGTCACCTCGACGTTCCAGTTGACTGACGACGTGACCAAGATCCTGGGCAAGCACACCTTCAAGATGGGCTTTGAATGGCAGCACGTGAAGTTCTCAACGTTGCAGCCACCCTGGTCGCGCGGCGAGTTCGATTACAACGGCGACTATACCGATGTTCCGAACAGCAACGTGGGCAACACGGGTCGTGTCCAATTCCTACTCACACCCTGCACGGCCGGTGACCCCACGGGGGCCTGCCCCACAGCCGTCAATCCCGGCGGAGCTAGTGCTGTGAACTTCCTTGGCGGCGCGACCGACATCCGTGCATCCAACATCGCCGAAACCGACAACGGTAAGAACTATTGGGGCGGTTACATAAACGATGACTGGAAGATCACCAACAAACTGACCGTACAACTCGGTGTTCGCTACGATTTCTTCGGTTTGGTTTACGAGCACCACTCAAACCAAGCGAACTTTGTTCCGGCAGGTACCGGTCCTTTCACAGCTCCGACATACCTGATTCCGAATGGTCCGAACGCGGGCAATCTATCGCCTAGCTTCCTCGCCCTCACGGCCAAGGACGGTATAGATGTCGTCGTAGGCAATAAGGGCGGAGCAGGCCTAGGCAGCTCTCAGAGCACCAACTTTGCGCCTCGTATCGGCTTCGCCTATCAGTTGAACCCGAAGCTCGTCGTACGCGGTGGTTGGGGTATGTTCTACAACGGATTTGAAAACCGTGGATACTCGCCGAACATCGGTGAAAACTATCCGTTCCAGTTCCAGTTCAACTTCCCAGAACCAAACGCCAATACACCCGTCACGTTCGCCGGTTGTCCAACGGCGGGCCCGGGCGGCACAGGTACATTTGAGACTGGCTTCTCGTGCACGCCGCTCGATCCGTTAGCGGTAAACGCTAATGGCCTCGGGTTGTTGGGCATTCAGTACAACTACATCACCCCCTATACCATGAGCGGCAATCTCACGGTCCAGTATCAGTTGTCGCCTTCGATGTCGGTCCAGGTTGCTTATGTAAATTCCTTAGCCCGTCACCTTGAGGTTTTTCCGAATATCTCAAACTCTGTGACCACACTGCTGCCCGCGAACGCGAATGCGCAGAATTTCATACCTTTCCCCGACTTCGGTCGAAATCCGAGTTACGCGGCAACCGAAGGAAGCAGCAACTACCATGGGCTTCAGACCAAACTTGAGAAGCAGTTCGCAAATGGTTTGAACTTCCTCCTGACCTACACGTACGCCAAAGCCCTAACGGATGCCAGTGACCTGCTTAACGGTGGCAGTTCGCAAAATAGCGCCAGTGGCAACGTAAACGGCTATCGCGCGCCCGGCATTCTCGGAATCCAAGCCGACTACGGTCTCGCTAACTTCGACATCCGCAACGTTGTCCACGTCAGCGGGGGTTATGAGCTGCCCTTCGGCAAAGGCAAGAAGTTCATGTCCGACGCGAGCGGCTTCAAGAACCAGATCGTGGGCGGTTGGAGCGTTAACTGGAGTGGTGCCTTCCAGGGTGGCCAACCCATCGCGCTCGGCTGCCCAACGCAGACCGCTGCGGGCGTCGCGTGCGGAGCCCTCTTGACCGGTCAGGGTCTGCACCTGGGTTTGCACAACGACGCAAACGGGGTGTTGAATTGGTACGGTAACTCGGGCGCGTTTGTTCAACCATGTGCTCTCGACGCTAATCTGGCGCCGGAGCCCAACACGCCGACAGGTTGCCTGCCGTTAACCGGAACCGCCGCTTTGGGTGGCGTTACAAAAGTCCCAGGGCCCGGCTTCCACCGGCTCGACGTGTCCTTCTTCAAGGACTTCCCGATCAAGGAGCGTTTCCGCCTGCAGTTCCGCGCGGAAATCTTCAACATCGCCAACCACCCGAACTTCAACGCACCGGGCTTCGGCGGCAACGGCGTTGTGGCCATCTCCAACTCGGGCAACTACAACAGCTCGACCTTCGGCGAAATCGGTTCGACGCGCGACGCTCCTTACGATCCGCGGCAGATCCAGTTCGCACTGAAGTTCTTTTACTAGTCGTCGTTCCGACCACCCCAAAAACGCGGGGCAGCGCCAAAAAGCGCTCCCCGCGTTTTTTATTTGCCGTGATGTTTCCGGCGACTTTGGCTGAATTCGGCAGGGGTATCGCGATTTCGCCGCGCCTCGCGGATGCTAAGATCAGAATCGTGACCCGGGATACACAAAGCCGTCTTTTCGCAAGGCTGGCCGTTGCGACGCTTCTGGTAGGAGTGGTGCTGTCGCCTCTGACGTGCGCCCAGACTGCCCCAAATCCCGCGAATCGCGATCTGGACCGCCAGTTTCAGCAGGCTGTGAGCCAATACGAATCCGGCCACTACCTGGAGTCAGCCGCAATCCTCGAAAAATTGCTGCCAGCCGCGCCCGAAAGCTTCGAGCTCCACGAATTGCTTGGCCTCGTTTATTCGGCGCAATCGCAAGACGCCAAGGCCAGCGAACACCTCGAAAAAGCCGCTCGGCTGAATCCGAAATCCGTAGAAGCCCACACCAATCTGGCCGCGAACATGATGCGGATTGGTAAGAGCGCCGAGGCCGAGCAGCAATTTCGTAAAGCGGTTGAGCTCGAGCCCGATAACTTCGACACGAACCACAATCTGGGAGAGTTGTACATTCGTCAGGGCAAAATCGCTGACGCCACGTCATACCTCGAGAAAGCGCAGCACCTTGACGGCACAAACTACGACAACGGCTACGACCTCGCGCTCGCGTACATCAGCGTAGGTCGCACGAAGGATGCGCGCGACGTTATCGCTGAATTGCTCCGGCAGAAAAACACCGCCGAGCTCCACAACCTGCTCGCCGAGGTGGAAGAGAAAGACGGAAATTTCGTCGTCGCTGCCAACGAATACGAGGCCGCTGCCCACATGGATCCCAGCGAAAGCAATTTGTTCGACTGGGCTAGCGATCTTTTGGTGCATCGCACGCTCGAGCCCTCGATCACTATTTTCCGAGACGCCGTAAAGCGTTACCCGCAGTCGGCGCGCCTGGAGATCGGACTTGGCATGGCGCTCTATTCGCTGGGCAAATACGATGATGCGGTCGGGTCGCTTCTGCGCGCCGCTGATCTCAGCCCCAAGGATGCTCGCATCTATCCGTTTCTTTCGCGTGCTTACGACAGCTCGCCCGGTCAGGCCGACGAAGTCATCAAGCGCTTTCGCCGGTTCGCTGAGTTGCAGCCGCGTAATGGGCGCGCGCAGTACTACTACGCGATGAGCATGTGGAAGGGCAAACGGGCGCAGGATCCGAGCGTCGATCTGCACGAAGTCGAAGCGCTGCTTAAAAAATCGATCGCGCTCGACGCGTCGCTGCCGGAGGCGCAACTGCAACTCGGCAATTTGTACTCCGATCAAACGCACTATGCCGAAGCTATCCCCTATTACAAGCGGGCCATCGCACTGAACTCCGATCTGGCCGATGCGCACTATCGTCTGGGGCAGGCTTACGTCCGCACGAATCAAAAGGATCTCGCGCAACCGGAGCTGCAGCTCTATCAGCAACTCCGGGCGCAACATCTCGCCGATCTCGACAAGCAACGCGCCGAGGTTCGCCAGTTCGTCCTTTCCTCCAAAGATTCCGCTCCGCCTGCAACTCCAGACGCAAAGCCCTGACACGCGTGCATTCAAGCGCCGACGTACAGATTCACGCGCCCGACCATGCTTCAAAGTGTTAAATTATCCCTGTTAAATCACAGCAAACGCTTCCCACAAGGACGGCTCAAAATGCCCATCGAACGCCGCGAATTCATCAAATCCACCACCGCCGCTCTCACTGTGGGGGCCGCCACGTTGGCTCTCGGCGGCAAAGTTCTCGGCGCCAACGATCGCGTCCGTGTAGCCATCTGTGGCACGCGTGGGCGCGGCGTTGACCACATCCACGGCTTCGACAAAGTTCCCAACGTGGAAATCGCAGCGCTTTGCGACGTGGACGAAAATGTTTTAGCGCAACGGCTCTCCGACGTGGAAAAGCTCGGCCGTCCGAAACCGAAGTCGTACACCGACGTTCGCAAGCTCCTCGAAGACAAGGAAATCGATGCGGTCTCGATTGCGACGCCGAATCACTGGCACTCGTTGATCGGGATCTGGACGCTGCAAGCCGGCAAAGATGTGTACGTCGAAAAACCGTGCTCTCACAATACATTTGAGGGCCGCCAGCTCGTTGCTGCGGTGAAAAAATACAATCGCATCTGCCAGCACGGCAGCCAATGGCGCTCTAATCCCGGCTTGATTGAAGCGATGGGGCACTTGAAAGATGGCACGATCGGCGACGTCTACATGGCGCGCGGCCTTTGCTTCAAGTGGCGACCGTCGATCGGCAAAGCGCCACAGGAGCCGGTGCCCGCCGGCGTTCACTACGATCTCTGGACCGGCCCCGCGCCCCTGAAGCCATTCACAAAGAATCGGTTTCACTACAACTGGCACTGGATCTGGGACACGGGTAACGGCGATATCGGCAACCAGGCGATTCATGAAATCGATATTGCGCGCGCCGGACTCGGCGTCGGATTTCCCGTGCAGGTTTCGGCGATCGGCGGACATTTCATGTTCGACGACGATCAGGAGACGCCGAACACGCTCAACGCTGCATACATTTTCGAAACGCCAGACGGTAAGCGAAAGATGATGGAGATCGAAGTCCGCCACTGGATTACGAATCACGAAGCCGAAATCGGAACCGGCGCGTACGGTGCGAGTTCCGTTCCACCCGCCGGACTTACGGCCAGCGCCGCCGCCGTGAAAAAGCCAGCCGAGAAAAAAGCCGCCAGCGCGGCTCAGCAAGCGGCGTCGCTGGGTCCGAAAGATGCGAAAACAAATACTGTCGGCAATATTTTTTACGGATCCAACGGGATGCTTGGCATCGACGGCTACGACGCCTACAAAACGTGGCTCACCGATGAGGTCGAACCCGGCCCGCACGGCAAAGCGAGTGGCGATCACTACGCGAATTTCATTGATTGCGTTCGTTCGCGCGATGCCAGCAAGATCAACTCGCCGATCCAGGAGGCGCATATCTCCACGACGCTCGTGCACCTTGCTAACGCGTCGTATCGCCTGGGCCGAACGTTGAAGTTCGATCCTGCTACGGAAAAAGTTGTCGGCGACGACGAAGCGAATACCATGTTGCGCGGTACCTATCGTGCGCCGTACGTTGTGGAAGAAAAAATCTGACATGCGTAGTGCGAGAGCGATCTCGGGCTTTGCTTTTCTTACTTCACTACAAGCGTCATTTTGAACGTCTGTGCGGGGGCCGCATCTTTTTCCCAAGGCCGCCGGTAGGCCAGGCTGACCGTGCCAGTCCCCTGGCTGACGGCGCGAAACTCCCAGGTGCGCGTCCCGCCGCTTCCGATCGCGTCTGTGTTCGCAGCATACGAATCGTTCACGACGACGCAATTCGGCTCCGGCTTCGCTACAAGTTCCCAGCGATAACCGGTTGTCGGATTTTCCGCAAGCGATAATTTCACTCCGTCGCCGACCCGCAACTCGAGTGTGCGTCCGTCGGAATTCTTGTCCGCATTGATCGTGAGCGAGGTTCGCTTGCAGCCACAGCAGCAGACACTCAGCAAAACGAAAACGAACAGATGAAGGACCTGCAACGACCTACTGCTGGGCATAGATTTTCACCAACCGATACAAAAATGTCCTTCCCTCGTATACCGACTCAATGCGCACCCGTTCGTTCAATCCATGAATGCCTCCGCCATCTGGATCAGTGAAAATCCCATCGACTCCGTACGTCGGAATTCCCGCGGGATTCATGAATTGCGCGTCCGACGCACCGGGCTCGAGCGTCGTGATCACCGGCACTCCCGGCCACATTTCGTGCGCCACCTGTTCGATTGGCTTCATTATTTGGGGCGTCAACGGCGCTGCCTGCGCTTCCGGGCCGCGAACTTCGGGAATCGATACCGCTACTGCCGGATCGTCTACAATTTTTATCAACTGCGCTTTCACTTCTTCGCGCGACACACCGGGAAAAATCCTGCAATTGATATTTGCGCGCGCCCGCTGAGGCAGTGCATTTGTCGCATGCCCAGCTGAAAGCATCGTCGCCACGCAGGTCGTGCGCAGCATCGCGTGCCAGTTCACATCTTTGTCCAGCACTGCGACCGACGCGCGATCTTCTGGGTTTTTCACTACCGCCAGCATCGCGGCACCGTTCTCTCCGCCAACCACCTTCGCCATGCCGGTGAAATAGCCGCGGTTCGCATCGTTGAGCTGCACCGGGAATTCGTAACGGCTCACTCGATCGACCGCGCGGGCCAGATGATAAATCGCGTTGTCGGCGACCGGGCGCGAACTGTGTCCTCCCGGGTTCGTCACCTCGAACGCATAGTTCTGCGATGTTTTCTCGGCCGCCAAAACTTCCAGCGCGATCTTGTTTCCCTTCGCGTCCAAGTCGCCGTCCACGCCTTCGGTCAGCGCAAAATCCGCGTCGATGGCCTGGCGCTCATTCTTCGCCAGCCAGCCCGCACCGTTCAACGCGCTGTTCGTTTCCTCGCCGCACGTCAGTGCCAGCTTGATCGATCGCTTTGGCTTAAATCCTTCCTCACGATACCGAATCATGTTGTCCACCCAGATCGCCGCCTGGGCCTTCATGTCCGAAGTCCCGCGCCCGTAAAAGTATCCGCCCTCTTCGATCAACGTAAACGGATCGCGCGTCCAGTCCTCGCGCTTCGCCTCCACAACATCGACGTGTGCCAGCATCAGGATCGCTTTGGCGTTCGGGTCCGTTCCATGCAGCACCGCGATCAGCCCACCCTCTTTCGGATGTCCGTCCGGCACGAAAATTTGCAAATCCTCATCGGGATACCCTGCCGCTTTGAGTCGCGCTGCCATCCGGTTCGCGGCCAAAGTGCAGTCCCCGACTGAGAGCGTGGTGTTTGTCTCAACCAGCTCCTTGTAGATCGACTGAAATCTCTCCAATTTCGGATCGTTTTCCGTTGGCCGCGTCGACTGTTGCGTCGCATCGCTGCGAGACCCGCTGCTCCCAATCAAAAGCGCGCCTGAAGCCGCCAACATCAGTGCGCCAACGCGCAAAATGATGCCCGTCCAATTCATCAATCCTCCAAAATCCGCGATGACCGTAACACAAAACCCAATCTGTTCCGCGTCATTTCGCGGCCCCACCCGCTCTCGCTGGATGTCACACCTGCGTCGGGACTCTGGAGCACACCCGTCCAGACAAGCTCGTTACTTGACTTCGCCTCAGCGGGGGCGTACGTTACGCTAAGCGTTGCATTTACAATGACCTACACCACTTCAGTGTGCTCGCGACAGGGGCGGGTACTGCCTCGGCAAACCTCAATTTGGGTGTCGGCGGTTGAGCCTTAGATGAGCCCGATTTCTTTCAATCCGCTGGAGGTTGCGCGGCAATTCGCGCTGTCGCGGCGGGACTTTATTCGTTCGGCTGCGGGTGTCGCGCTGGGAAGCTCGATGTTGTCGTCGCCGATCACCTATGCGGCGGCGGCGATGAAGAAACGCAAAGTTGTCGTGATCACTTTCGGGGGCGGCGCGCGTGATCAGGAGACGTTCGCGCCCGAAGGTCAAGAAAACATCCCGCACATGATGCAGGAGATGATTCCGCAGGCGTCATTTTTCGCGCAGGTCGTGAATCGCGGAATACTCGGGCACTACGTCGCGACGGCGAGTCTGGCGACTGGCACTTATGAGACGTTCAACAATTTCGCAGCCGTCGCGCCGAACAATCCAACGGTTTTTGAATATTTCAGGAAAGATCTAAAGCGGCCGCCAAACGATGCGTGGGTCGTGGCGCCGAGCAACGGATTCAATCGCATCGGTGAGAGCAACAATCGCGCTTACGGGCCGGGCACCGGCGCGCGCGTCATTCTTCCAAAGCATCTGTTGACGGCGGCGACTTCAGGTGTCGGTGACTATAGCCATCTTTTGCGCGACAACTACGAGACGCCGTTCTACACACCGGAACTTGGCGGCAACGAATTCGAGCTAAAGCAGCTCGGAAATATGCTGAAGCTGAGCGTTGACGACTTCAAAGCGCACGCGCTCACGTTGTCGAGTCCCGATGAACTTAGCGTGTACATTACACGGCGACTGATGCGCGAAGTCGCACCGAGCTTGCTTTGGATCACGATGCACGACATCGACATCGCGCACGCGGGAGCATATTCGCTCTACGTTGACGGCATTCGGCGCACCGACCGTTTGTGCTCGGAATTGTGGAAGGCGATTCAGTCCGAGCCCGAATACGCGGGAAATACGACAATGCTGATTCTGCCGGATTTCGGACGCGATGCCGATGACGATGCCGGCGGGAACGGATTCCAGCATCACCGCACCGGCGACGCGCTGTCTCGCACCACGTGGATGCTCGCGATGGGCGCGGGCGTACGCGAAGGCGTCATCTACGATCGGCCGATGGATTCAACCGACCTCGTGCCAACGATTGGGTCGATGCTCGGATTCCAGGCGACGCAGTCGCAAGGAAAACCGATTCCCGAATTGTTGTGACGATGCAGCCTGCCGAACTCAAGCCCGGGCAGTTCAGCAATTACCCGCCGGAAGCGCGGAAGCTCGCCGAACACTACACCGGCACCCTTGCGCAACTGCCGCCAAGTTTTGTGCCGAGTCTGCTGAGGGAAGTCATCGAGTACGATTACAAATTCCCCGTGGAACGGAGAGCCGTCGAAAAGGAACTGCAAACGATCACGACGCTTTCAACTTCCGATCGGGCTGAGTGGTTCGACGGATTCGCGCAGATCAAGCTTTCGCAGCAGCTCGTCAATTACGATTGGGTGAATTCGCCGGGGCAATTTGTCGAACAGCTGTCAGCGCATCTTTGGGCGACACACCAGCTCGACGCGTTTCGCGCCGCGGCGATGAGCTATGCTAATCGGCTGGCGGCAGCGAATCCGCCCGAACCACCGCCAATTCCGCGCCTTGGCATCAGCGTGGTTGGTCAGGGCGTGACGACGTATGACTCGCCGCTCTTTCGGAAATTGAGGCCGCACGGCGTCCACTTCACGCAAGTGAAACCTGAGAATGCGCTACAAACGATGTTGGACGTAGTGGCGGAGCGTGCGAAGACGCACCCGGTTCCTTACGGCCACTGGTATGTGGATGGCGGGGCGGAAGAGCAATACGACCCTGCGCTCACCGGCGTTTCGTATCGCGCGCTTGGTCCGGCGCGCGCCGCGCTGACCGCAAAGATGCGCGCGGAAATCGAACGTCCCGGGATGGGGCCGGAAGCGTTACGCACGCTAATGGCGCGGATGAAGCCCGAGGACATTGGCCTGGCGGCGACGGCCAACGGGAATGCCGATCCGATCATGGCGCGCTTTCAATTGAAAATCTTGACCGAAGCCTCCGGCACACAGATTTTTGCGACGACTTTCGCGCAGTGGACCGCACGCGAAGCGCTGCGCCGAGCACAACCGGTCACACTGCTGGTGCGATTCGCGCCGCGTCAAAAACAAAAACCGATGAACGAGATGATTTCGGCGGCGGCCAACTCACCCGAACTCGATCCGATAGGTTCGCTCGTCGATGGAGATTTTGGCTCTTACTATAATTTCCTCAATCAGCAGCGCCTTCCTGGCGCCGACCACTCCTCGTTTGTCGCCTGGTTCGAGGGCCATAACGAAGCCGTGGTCATCGGTCCGAAGTGGGCTCGTGGCACGCAGTCCAACACGGCCACCGATCCAAAACAATTTTTCGCTTGAACAATTAAGGCTGTCTGGCCACTTCGCGCCTGGTGGGCAGTCGGCATGGAAATGCACTGCGTTGCGCCGGCTCGCTAAGAGCGTGGGATCTCAAGACACGTAAAGGCGCAGGGGAAAG
This sequence comes from uncultured Acidobacteriota bacterium, assembly GCA_963795355.1. Lineage (GTDB taxonomy): Bacteria > Acidobacteriota > Terriglobia > Acidiferrales > UBA7541 > Acidiferrum. The sequence continues at coordinate 397,065 of CAWCHM010000011.1, read as the reverse complement.
GCCAGTTGGCAAGGTAAATGCACTTCGCGGAACGCGAGTTGCGAGAACCGCGAAGCCATGGATGAAAAGATTCTCATCGTCGATGACGAGCCGAATGTGTTGGAGGGGCTGCAGCGAGTGCTGCGGAAGGAATTTAACGTTGTTGCGGCGATCGGGGGCGAGGAGGGACTGACGGCCGTGGCGGAGCAGGGTCCGTTCGCGGTGATTGTTTCGGACATGCGGATGCCGGGGATGGACGGTACGCAATTCTTGCGTACCGTGTTGGAACGGACTCCCGATTCGGTTCGGCTGGCGCTGACAGGAAACGCAGATATTCAGACGGCGATCGACGCGGTGAATGAAGGCGCAATTTTTCGGTTTTTGTCGAAGCCGTGCACCGAACAGGTTTTGAAAGGCGTGCTTCGCGCGGCGATCGCGCAACACCGTCTGATCCTTGCCGAACGCGATCTGCTGGAAAAGACGCTGCATGGCAGCGTGAAAGTGCTCACCGAAATTCTCGCGCTGGTGAACCCGGCGGCGTTCAGCCGGGCGTCGCGCATTCATCAAACAGTGCTTGGAATCGTGCGTCAACTGAAATTGCCGGATGCGTGGTCTTACGAAATCGCGGCTATGCTCTCGCAGATCGGTTGCGTGGCGCTGGATGCGGAAACGGTGGAAGCGATTTACGGGGGCGTCGAACTTCCTGCGGTGGAGCAGGAACGATTCCGAATGCACCCGTCGATCGCGTTCGAGTTTCTGAAGAAGATACCGCGGCTGGAAACGGTGTCGTTGATGATCGCGGCGCAGCAGAATCCGGCGGAGTACAAATTCCCGCAGGGCGATCCGCTGGAAATGGTTGCGGCAAAGCTCGGCGCGGAAATTCTTTCAGTGGCGATCGACTTCGATCAGATACTCATGACACGGATCGGCTGGTCAGAAACGATCGGTCGCCTGAAGAAGGACAAGAACAAGTACAACACAAAGGTTTTGGAGGCACTCGAGAGCGTTCCGGTGCAAGCGACGCCGTTTGTCTGCGAGGAAATGCACATTCGTCAAATCACGGTCGGGATGATCCTCGACGAAGATCTGCGCGCGCCGAATGGGACGCTGCTGGTAGCGCGGGATCAGGCGATCAGTTACGCGCTGCTGGCACGCATCCGGAACTTCTGCCAGAAGGTACCGATGACGAACAAGGTTCGTGTCCGCGTTCCGCAGCGCGAAGAAATGGTGCTGGGCGAACGCGAACATGCCCAGACACTCTCGTAGCGATCTTTCGGTTCCTTCCATTCGTTTGCGGAGATGCCGATGATTTTGATTCCATTTTCGCTGGCCTCCGCGAACTTCGCTCCGCATGGCTTCTGCTACCAGTGGAACTGGCGGCTGATTCTGCTGCACGTCACCTCGGACGCGCTCATCGCGGCGGCGTACCTGTCGATACCGGTAACGCTCCTGTATTTCGTGCGTCAGCGGCGCGATTTACCGTTTCACTGGATTTTCGTTTTGTTTGGAGTATTCATCGTGGCGTGTGGCGGGACGCACATGATGGAGATATGGACGCTCTGGCACGCGAATTACTGGGCTTCCGGCGCTCTGAAAGCGGTGACGGCTATTTCCTCGGTACTGACCGCGGTTTTGTTGGTGAAGATTGTGCCGGCCGCGCTCGCACTCAGGCGTCCGGAGGAATTGCAAGCGGCGAATCGCGCGCTAGAGTCGCAGGCGGAACGGATTCGAGAACAGGCGCGAGCAGTGGAAGAGGCGAAGTTGGAATCGGAGTGGTTCATCAATTCGGTGCCCTCGATTTTGATCGGCACGAATCACGAGGGGAAAATCATCCGCTGGAATTTCGAAGCGGTGGAGAAGTTCGGTCTGACCGAGATCGAGGTTGTCGGCAAGACGATCAAAGATTGTGGAGTGAAGTGGGTGCAGGAGCGGACCTTCACGGAGATCGACTCGTGGACGACGCGACGGTATCCACACAAGGCGGCGAATTTGTGTTTCGAGAAGCAAGGCGAGACGCGATTTCTGGGCGTAACGATCGATCAACTCAGGCTGGCGAACAATCGGGCTGGAGGATTGCTGATCACAGGCACGGATATCACGCGGCGCCTCTTGCTCGAAGGGCAACTGCGGCAGGCGCAGAAGCTGGAAGCGATCGGGCAACTAGCGGCGGGAATCGCGCACGAGATCAACACGCCGACACAATACGTGGGCGACAACGCGGCGTTCATCAAGGAGTCGTGGACCGGACTGGACGAATTGTTACGTACCGTGCGATCGGTGACCGAGGAGACGAAAAACGGCAAGCCGCTGTCGGCGGAGACGGCAGCGCAACTGGAGCGCGGTGTTGAAAAGGCGGACCTGGATTATTTGCTGGACGAGGTTCCGCGATCGCTCAATCAGACGTTGGATGGGGTACGGCGCGTCGCAAAGATTGTGCAGGCGATGAAGGAATTCTCGCATCCGGGCGGAGATGAGAAGGCGCCGATCGATATCAACCACGCGATTGAGACGATGTTAACGGTGGCGCGGAATGAATGGAAGTACGTCGCCGAGGTAGAGACAGAATTCGATCGCAGCCTGCCGCTCGTGCCTTGTTTGGCGGGTGAGTTCAACCAGGTGATTTTGAATCTGGTGACGAACGCGGCGCATGCGATCAGCGACAAGAGGGGCAACGGCGGACCGATGCTGGGGAAGATCACGATTCGAACGCGGCGAGAGGACGAATGGGCGGAGGTGCAGATCGAGGATACGGGATGCGGCGTGCCGGAGCGGAATCGGTTGAGGATATTTGAATTGTTTTTCACGACGAAAGAAGCTGGTCGGGGGACGGGGCAGGGATTGGCGCTGGCGCATACGATTATTGTGAAAAAGCATGGGGGACAGATCTGGTTTCAGAGTGAAGAGGGCAAGGGGACGACGTTTTTTGTGCGGCTGCCGTTAGGGAATGTTGGGCGGACCGAGGAATTATCGCCGGTGAGTGCGACCGGGAAGGTGTAGCGGGATATTGCGTGGGTTCTGGATGAGCCGTGTGGCACCCGAATCTTGCACTCGCAAATAAACGGTTGAACGGGAGGGAACCTGAACCCTCGATCCTGGGATACGAACTCGGCTACAAGACCTGTGAGATGCGTCCTATAAATATGTTAAGCAAGGCCTCTTACTCTTTGAATGTAATATCTCTTTCTGATATCGGTGGTCCGATCTCGTGAGTCGGGTTCGCCTACAATTTTTTGGATGCGGAATTTAGTGGACTGATTTGGTCCGCATTGAAGAATTACTGGTGTTCGTGGTTGCATGGGTTGCGGACGTATAGTATTTAGTTAAGGTGCTTGAGGCTGAGGGGCCTTCAAACGCCGCGGTTCCGCAGAATCGTGGTTTATTTTGTCTTCATTTTTGTATCCCCTTCCGGTCTGAAGCGCATCCAAAGTTTTTGCTGTTGTGTCAACGCCTGGCTTGAGTCTCCGGAGTTTTTCGGATGGCGTGTTTTCGTACAGCGGAAGCAGTCCCCCTCGTTTTTTCTCCGCTAAACGTGCGCACACTGCCGCTTGAGAGAGTCGCCGGCGATTGCAGTTTCCTTCCTGTAGCAGGTCCCAGTAGCAACTCCAACTCGATTTCCGACTCAAATTCTAAATTCAATTTTCCGACAACCGGAGGCGTGTCATGGCGACGAATCTCGTAAAAATTTCCAGCGAAGCAGACATCAAGGCGCGGCTGGAGGCGGAGCGGGCGCGGCTGCGTAAGATTGCCGGGCTCGATCAGCCCGATCACTTTCATCGTCCGGTGGAGCGCGCGTTTACGGCGGAGCAGCGGCCGCAGACGACGATTTTGTTCGGCGGGTTCACGTGGAAACATGAGGACCTTATCCGAGCTGTGTTTCAAGGCAGCGGATATCGCTGCGAGAAGTTGCCGGTGCCTGACGTGCCGGCGTTCCAGACGGGCAAAGAGTTTGGGAACAACGGGCAGTGCAACCCGACGTATTTCACGGTCGGAAACCTTGTGCAGTATCTGCAGTTCCTTGAAAAAGAAGGGATTCCGCGGCAGCAGATTCTCGACAACTATGTGTTTTTCACGGCGGGATCGTGCGGGCCGTGCCGGTTCGGCATGTACGAGGCGGAGTATCGCTTCGCGCTGAAAAATGCGGGATTCGACGGGTTCCGCGTGCTGCTCTTTAAGGACAGCGACGGCATCAAGGCGGAGTCGGGCGAGCCGGGATTGAAGTTTTCGATCGATTTCGGGTTCGGCATGCTGAACGCGATGCACATGGGCGACGTGATGAACGATCTGATTTATCAGATCCGTCCATTTGAAGCCAAGAAAGGCGAGACGGACCGGATTTTCCGCGAGACGGTCGATGGGCTTTGCGAGGATTTGAAACATCGCAAGGCGTTTGAGATCGAGCAGGTTGCGCCGGAGTGGGCGAAGCCGAAATTCAAGAGCAACAAGATTTTGCGGAATACATTTAACGTGTTCGGCAAGTGGCACGAGCACATGTGGGGCAAGGATTACCTTGCTGCACTAAAGAACGCGCGCGCAAAGATGAATTCGATTGAAGTTGACCGGACGAAGGTGAAGCCGGTCGTGAAGATCACCGGCGAATTCTGGGCGCAACTGACCGAAGGCGACGGGAACTTCCACATGTTCGAATTCCTGGAGCGCGAAGGCGCGCAGGTCTTGGTTGAGCCGATCGCGACGTGGGTGGCCTACCTGCTGTACCAGGCGAAGGCGCACGCGATCGCGAAGTGGCCGGTGAATCGCCCGCACAAGGATCCGAAGTGGTATGAAGCGAAGAAGCGGTTCGCGAACTACATCGGACTGCACAAGAAATTGTGGGGCATCGGCTTTGGGCAGAAGGCGTGGAATTTCTTCTATCACCGCACGGGCGAACAGTTGGGCGGGATCACGCATCACCTCGTGGACCAGAACGAATTGGCAGAACTGGCGCACCCCTTCTACAACCAGTACGCGCGCGGCGGCGAGGGACACCTCGAAGTCGGCAAGAACGTGTACTACACGATTCACAAAATGTGCCATATGGTGCTGGCGTTGAAGCCGTTCGGGTGCATGCCATCGTCGCAGTCGGACGGAGTGCAGTCGGCGGTGATCAACAAGTTCAAGGACATGATTTTTCTGCCGATCGAGACGTCGGGCGAAGGCGAAGTCAACGCACACAGCCGTGTGCAGATGGCGCTGGGCGAAGCGAAGGTGAAGGCCAAGGCGGAATTTGAGCAGTGCCTCAAGTCGACCGGCAAGACGCTACAGGAGATTCACGCATATATGGATGAGCATCCGGAGTTGAAGAAGCCGTTCTATCACGTGCCGCATCGGCCGGGGATCGCGGGAACGGCGGCGCAGTTTGTACTGCACGTCAGCGAGCGGATTGATAAGGACACACGGTTCTGGAAGCGATCGCGCGTGGCAGGCGTGACGCCGCAGCCGGTTTCGGGCGACTAAGCCCGAATCCATTCGAGACAACCTTGACCGATCAACAGAAGTCCAGCGAACGGACTTAATGAATCATTGGCTGTGAATGTAGTCGCGACTCTCCGGGTAAGGGGAATCAATGCACGATCACAAGGGATCAGGGCTCGTTCAAATTGGGGCATCGCTGCGGCCCCAATCAAAGGCGGCGCCGTTCAAGCCGACCGACCATGTGACTAAGTTTTTGGTCGGGCTGGATGTCGGATCGACCACGGTCAAGGCGGTTGTGGTTGAAGCGGCAACCGACCAAGTGTTGTGGCAGGACTACCAACGGCACGAAACCAAACAGCCCGAAAAGACGCTCGAGTTCCTGAAGCGGATGGAATCCGAGATAGGGATCAGTACGCAGAACACGCGGATGTTCATGACGGGTTCTGGCGGCGGGGGAATTGCGGAACAGATCGGCGCGAAATTCGTGCAGGAAGTTACTGCGGTGTCGCTGGCCGTCGAGAAATTGCATCCGGAAGTGTATTCGGTGATTGAACTGGGCGGGCAGGACGCGAAGATCATCGTGTTTAAGGATGACGAAGAGACGGGACGGAAGAAGAAGATTCCGTCGATGAATGACAAGTGCGCGGGCGGGACCGGCGCGGTCATCGACAAGATCAACGCCAAGCTGAAGATTCCAGCGGCGCTGCTGACGAATCAGGGCTACGACGGCGTCAAGCTGCACAAGGTGGCCGGCAAGTGCGGCGTTTTTGCGGAAACCGATATCAACGGCTTGCAGAAGGTGGGAACACCGCCGGATGAACTGATGGCGTCGTTGTTCGAGGCGATCGTGCTGCAGAACCTGAGCGTTCTGACGCGCGGGCACACGCTCAAGCCGCACGTATTGCTACTCGGCGGGCCGAACAGTTTTATTCGCGGCATGCGCGAAGCGTGGGTGGCGAATATTCCGCGGATGTGGAAAGAACGGAAGGTTGCGGTTCCCGAAGGTATGAAGCCCGCAGATCTGATCAAGGTGCCGGAGAACGCTCAGTATTTCGCGGCGCTCGGCGCCGTGGAGTTCGGACGCAGCGAGGAAGATGCGATCGGTTGCTATCGCGGGTATAGCGATCTCGTTCGCTACATGGAGTTTGGCCGCGCGGAAGAGAAGGCGAAGGCGGGCGGCAAGGGCTTGGTGGAAAAGCCGGAAGACCTCGATGTTTTTCGGGAAGAATACAAGCGGAAGAACTTTGTGCCAGCGAACTTTCGAAAGGGCTCGCGCGTTTCGGGATTTATCGGGATAGACGGCGGATCGACTTCGACGAAGGCTGTCTTGCTGGACGAGAATGGCGACATTCTTTGCAAGTCTTATCAGCTGTCGAATGGCAACCCGATTCAAGACACGATTGAAATGTTCGAGAATTTGCGCAGCCAGGTAGAAGCGCAAGGCGCTGCCCTTGATGTACTCGGCGTGGCGACAACGGGATACGCGAAAGACATTTTGAAGGATGTGTTGCACGCGGACGTGGCGCTTGTCGAGACGGTGGCGCACACGGAGTCGGCGTTGAAGTTTTACAAGGATCCGCACGTCATCGTTGACGTAGGCGGGCAAGACATCAAGATTATTATTTTGAATCACGGGCGCGTGAAGGATTTCAAGCTCAACACCCAGTGTTCGGCGGGCAACGGGTACTTTTTGCAGTCGACGGCCGAAGGCTTCGGACTGAATGTGAACCAGTTCGCGGACCTGGCGTTCTCGGCGCAGTCGATGCCGGTATTTGGCTACGGATGCGCGGTGTTCATGCAGTCCGACATCGTGAATTTCCAACGCCAAGGTTGGCAGGCGCAAGAAATTTTGGCTGGACTCGCGGCGGTGCTGCCGAAGAACGTGTTTTTGTATGTTGCGAGCATTCCGAATCTGGCGGCGCTTGGGACGCGATTCGTTTTGCAGGGTGGCACGCAAAATAATTTGGCGGTCGTGAAGGCTGAAGTCGATTTCATCCGCAACAGCTTTCGCGCGACGGGCAAGACACCCGAAATTATCGTGCACGAGCACTGTGGTGAGTCGGGTGCGATCGGCGCGGCGCAGGAATCGCTGCGACTTTGGAAAAGCGGGCAAAAGACGACGTTTATCGGACTCGAAGCGGTGCGGAGAATCGAGTACCGCACTACGCGGAATGAATCGACGCGCTGCTATTTCTGCAAGAACAACTGCCTGCGAACGTTCATCGACGTACGAACGGAACCTGTGAAAAATCTAGTACCGATAGAAAAGGTGACGAAAGTTCCGCTGATGTTGGGTGAGCAACGATTGATCATTGCGACGTGCGAAAAAGGCTTGGTCGAAGACGTCAACGACATGAAGGACATCAAGTCGGGGCTCGATCAGATTCGCGACAAGCACCCGAACTATGTGGACTATGCGTCGAAGGAAGTGTTCCGGCCGACGAACGCGAAAAGCGTAGCGGATCCGTTGCCAAAGCTTGCGAAGTGGGGATTCAACCAGGCGCCGGTGAAGGAACGCATTGCGAAAATGCAGGCTCGCAGCACTTATCGGCTCGGCATTCCACGCGTGCTGAATATTTATACGTATGCGCCGCTGTTTAACGCGTATTTTGAGAGCCTCGGGATTCAACCGGAGAATGTGATTTATTCGGACTACACGAGTTCGGACTTGTATCGAGCGGGTGCGAATCGCGGGGCGATCGATCCTTGCTTCCCGGCGAAGATTGGAATTTCGCACACGTATAACCTGATTCAAGAAAAGCATCGGAAGAAGCCGCTGAACTCGATTTTCTTCCCGATGTACGACGTGCTGCATTCGTCGCTAGTGAAGATAGTCGGTGCGAATGCGTGCCCAACTGTGACGGCTACGCCTGAGACGGTAAAAGCGGCGTTCACTAAGGAGAACGACTTTTTTGCCGAGAACAATCTGAAATACATCGATCCGGTTTTGAATTTTGCGGATCGGAAACTGTTTGCTTACCAGATGCTTCAGGCTTGGCAAACGGAACTGGGATTGTCTTCGGAGGAGAACGATCGAGCAGTTGAGGCGGGCTTTGAAGCGCTCAAAAAGTATGAGACGGATATCAAAAGGCGGGCACGGCAGACGCTGGATCAATTGGAGCGCGAGGATCGCATCGGCATTGTGATGCTGGCGCGTCCTTATCACCATGATCCGGGCCTTAACCACGAGATTCTGGATGAATTTCAGAAGCTCGGGTATCCGATCTTCTCGCAGAATACGCTGCCGACCGATGAGGATTTGCTGGAGCGGTTGTTCGGAGATGAAGTTCGCGCCGGCGTGACCAGTCACGCACTGGATATCACGGATGCGTGGAAGAATTCGTATTCGTGCAGCACGAATCACAAGGTATGGGCGGCGAAATTTACGGCGCGCCATCCGAATCTTGTTGCGCTGGAAATGTCCAGCTTCAAGTGCGGCCACGATGCGCCGATCTATGGTGTTGTCGAAGGAATCGTCGAGCAGTCGGGTACGCCATATTTCTGCTTCAAGGACCTCGACGAGAACAAGCCAACAGGCTCGATCAGGATTCGCGTAGAGACGATCGATTACTTCCTGCGCCGATATCGCGAAGAAGTGATTCGCAAGCGAAAAGCGAACGCAGATATCGAAACGCAGCTCGCGGAGCTCGAAGCCCAACTACGGAACGAAGGGCACGAAGTGCCTGAGGAACTGCTTCACACCGAGAGTTGGCGAAACAGCGCTGAAGCTGTCGCAGGCGATTGACCCTCTGTCGTCGACGTAGGAACACGATCATCGAAGACTCCATCATTGCTGCCCTTGGTGCCTGACCGCCAAGCGTGTCATAAACTGTGCCGGACATATATCCTCGAACACAGGTGACACGAATTTATGGCTAAACAATATTTCTACATTCGATTGATTCCGCCGCGGCCAACGTTTGCCAGCAATATGAGCGCCGATGAACGCGCGTTGATGCAGCAGCACGTCGCCTACTTTCGGGGACTATTCGATCAAGGCAAGGTGCTGATTTTCGGCCCTGTGCTAGATCCTTTGGATAACTTCGGGATGGGCGTGCTCGAAGTTGACGATCTTGCAGAGGCGGAGCGGCTTCTGGCGCAGGACCCAACGGTGCTGGCTGGATTGAACCGATTTCGAATTTCTCCAATGGTCGTGGGCGCGGCGCGCGCGAAGGAACAAGGATGAGCGGTGTTCGCGCGGCGCTCGAAGGAATTCGTGTACTCGATTTTTCTCATGCATTAGCCGGGCCTTATTGCACGATGCTGATGTCCGACTATGGCGCGGAGGTGTACAAGCTGGAAGCGCGTTCGGGCGATATGGGGCGCGGTTGGGGTCCGCCATTTGCGGGCGGAATGGCGAGTTTCTTTCTTGGGCTGAATCGCGGAAAGCTCGGGATTTCGATCGATCTGAAGCAAGCGGAAGGATTGGGGCTTTGTTTACGGTTGATCGATCGGATGGATGTGCTGATCGAGAATTTCCGGCCGGGTGCGATGGACAAGCTGGGCCTTGGATATGGCGATGTCCGCAAGAGAAATCCTCGACTAGTTTATTGCTCGATCTCTGGATATGGGCAACAGGGGCCGTCGCGAGACGAAGCGGCGATGGACTTAGTTGTGCAGGCTTCGAGCGGATTGCTGAGCATCACGGGGACCGAAGAGGGCGAGTCGGTGCGCTGTGGATACGGCGTCACGGACGTGACCGCCGGGTTGTTCGCGTTGATTGGGATTTTGCTGGCGCTTCGCGCACGTGATACGACAGGGATTGGGCAATACGTTGATGTGTCGATGCTCGATGGCATGATTTCGACGATGAGTTCGAACTACATGAGCTATTTGGGATCCGGGAATGTGCCGAAGCCGATGGGGACTTCCTTTCCGACCGTCGTTCCTTATCGCGTCTATCAGGCCAGCGATCGTGAAATTGCAATCGCGGTTGGAAGCGAGCGGCTGTGGGCGATTTTTTGCGCGACGATTGCGCGACCCGATCTCGAGAAACATCCCGACTTCAGGACGAATGCGCTTCGAATCGAGAATCGAGAAACTTTAGAGCCGATACTTGAGCGCGTGTTTTCGACCCGATTTGCCGGCGAGTGGGTGGAACTTCTGCAGGCGGCGGGTGTGCCCTCCTCGTTGGTGCGAAATTTTGCAGAAGTTGAAAACAATCCGCAGAGTGAAATTCGAAAGATGTTTCCCCTGTTGAATCACCCGGTGGCGGGCGCACACAAGGTCACTGGGACGCCGGTAAAACTTTCCGAGACGCCAGGCCAACCGAATTTGCCCGCTCCGCTGCTCGGAGAGCACACGCAAAGTGTCTTGAAGGAAGTTTTTGATCTGGATGATGAAAGTGTCGACGACCTGATCCGGCGAGGGATCGTTTTCGAATCGCGCGGAAGCGACTGACCCCTGGAGTATTTGTTTCGAGATTCCGGCTAGTCGGCTGCCTCAACCTTTGCCCCTTGTAGGAAGGCGTGAATTGCCGGCGTGAAGACGAGTGACAGGACCATCGAGCTGAGCAGCCCGCCGATCACGGCGATAGCGAGTGGTTGAAGCATCTGCGAACCGGATCCAATGGCGAGCGCGAGCGGAAACATGCCCGCCACGGTCGCGAGAGCCGTCATGGCAATCGGGCGAATCCGGCGCCGGCCTGCCTGGATCATGGCTTCTTCTACCGAATAACCGAGAGTGCTGAATCGTTGATCGGCATCGATCAGAAGAATGCCGTTCTTTGCGACGATGCCGATCACCATGATCATTCCCATGAAGGAAGACACGTTGAAGTCCGTGCGCGTGATGAGCAGCGCGACGAAGGCGCCAAACGTGGAAAGCAGCGCCGAAGCAAGAATTGCGATCGGTGCCGCGAACGTGCGGAATTCGAACAACAGAACTGCGAAGAGTAAGAGCAATGCGAGGAGCAGCACCATGAGTAGATCATGGAAGGACTTTTGCTGCTCTTCGTATTGACCTCCGTATTCAATACGAATGGAGGACGGTAGATGGAGATCGTTCACCGCTTTTTTCACTCCGGCGATGCCGGTGCCAAGGTCGACTCCTTCCAGTCGGGCTGTGACTTGGATGAGACGTTGCAGATTTTCGCGGCGTATCTCGGTTTCGCCTGGATCGTTCAGGACGCTCGCAAGCGATCCGAGCGTGGCGGTTTTGCCTGTTCCGCTGACGAGGAGGGTGTTGGTCATTCGATCCATGGATGCCCGGTTGGCTTCCGGAAAGCGCACGCGAATCGCGTAGGAACGGTCGCTCAGAATGACAGGCGTCGCTGCAGGTTCTCCTTCGAGAATTGCTGAAGCATCAACGGAAACTTCTTCGGGTGTGAAGCCTGCTCGGGCGGCAGCGGATGGATTGATCTGGAAGGTGACGGCGGGCCCGCTGATCGCGTCCTCGACTCCATTGAGGATATCTACTACGCCTTTAGCCTTGCTGATGGCGTCCGCCACGCGAGGACCGGTGTCGTTGAGCAATTTTCCGTCTTGTGAGTAAAGGCGGATGACTACCGGCTCAGGCTGGTTGCTGAGATCGCCGATCATGTCCTGCAAAATCTGGACGAATTCGACTTTTGTGGCCGGTTCGGACGATTCGATCTGCGCGCGTAGATCCGATGTGATTTCGTCTATGGATCGGCTGCGTTTTGCTTTCAGCTTCACGGTGAAGTCGCCACGATTGGCTTCGGTGACTGCGGCGAGACCGAGCTCGAGGCCTGTTCGACGAGACGTGTTCTCGATTTCGGGTGTTGCCTTCAACATTTCCTCGATATGCAGAAGGATGCGATTCGATTCGGTGAGCGAACTGCCGGGTGGGGTGTGATAGTCAAGGATGAATCCGCCTTCATCCATGGCCGGAAGTAGATCGCTGCCGAGAAAGTGATAGCTCACTACCGACAGAGCGACGATGACGACTATGGAAGCGCCCAAAACTAGCGGGCGCCTTATGACGGAGCGCATCACTTTTTCATAGGCAGAGACAATCCTGCCGAAGCGGCCTGAGAGATGCGCATCCTGCTCCGCTACGAGTGCTGTTGATGAAGCAGGTTCGATCTCAGATTCGCCCTCAGCGAACGTGGTGTTCTTCCCGCGAACCAAGTACAGGCTCAATGTTGGCGTCCAGGTCAAAGCAAGAAGCAGGGACGTCAGCAATGAAACCGTCATGGTGATTGCGAGCGCGCGGAAAAATGCGCCGTTGACGCCAGTCATTGCGATCAAGGGCAGGAACACGACAATCGGTGTGATTGTAGAACCGAGAAGTGGAGCCGTAAGTTCGCGCAGCGCGCTACCAATCGCCACAAAGCGATCCTGACCGAGATCGCGGTGCAACACGATGTTTTCGAGCACGACAATCGCGTCGTCGATCACGAGCCCGACTGCCGCGGCGAGCCCACCCAGTGTCATCAGGTTGAAACTTTGACCGGCTACCTTGAGCACGATGAATGTGATCAACAGCGTGACCGGGATCACGAGGCCCGCAACCAGCGACGTGCCCCAATCTCGCAAAAACAGAACGAGAACGATCGACGAGAGAATGATGCCGATGAGCACTGCATCGCGAACGCTCGAAATCGAATCGTGGACAATCAACGATTGGTCGTAGAACGGTTGAAGTCGCACGCCTTTCGGAAGCGTTGGTTCGAGTTGCTGGATGAGATCGTGAACTTCGTTCGCGACTTGCAGCGTATTGCTATCGGGCTGTCGGCTGACATTCAGAAGTACCGACGGCTTTCCGTTCGAGGTGACCATCGTGTAGACGGGCGCGACTGACGGACTGACCGTCGCGATATCTCCGATGCGAATCGGCACGCCCGCGGGTGAAGTCTTCACAACAATTTGGCCGAGCTGTTCGGCAGAGCGAACCTGTCCGCTGACGAGCGCGAGCACCAGGTGATGATCGCTTTCAATGAGGCCCGGCGAATCAATCAGATTGGTGCGGCGAACGGCGTCGAGGATGTCCGATACGGTTACGCCAACGACCGGAAGGCGCGCGGGATCAGGTGTGATCTGAAATTCGGGGACGCGGCCGCCTTGAACCACAACGGTGGCCACACCATCCAGACGATTCAGACGCGGTTTGATGTCGTATGTTGCAATTTCCCACAAGTGTTCCGGCGGAACAGTGTCCGATGTGAGGCTGTAGCCAATGATGGGAAACACCGCGAACGTTAAACGATGCGTTTGAACTTTTGCCGTCGGCGGAAGTTCCGATTGGAGTTGTGCAACAACGGCGTCCACACGTTGCAGCGTCAAGACCATGTCGGAGCGCCAGTCGAAGAAGAGGTCGACTTCGGCTGAACCGCGGCTGGTGATGGAGCGAACGGTTTGAAGTCCGGGCACGCTATTGACGGCTTCTTCGATCGGTTTGGTGATCGTGACGAGCATTTGGTCGATCGGCGCGACGCCGTTGTCGACGCCGATCACGACGCGCGGGAAATCCGTGCTCGGAAAAACGGAAACCGGAATGGAGAATGCGAGATAGCCGCCGACAAGCGCTAATGCGATGGTGAAAAATATGATAGGGCGCGAGAACCGCTCGAACCATGGCGGAGTATGGCTTTTGACGCTGACTGGAGGTGCGGGGTGCACGCCGGCTAGTCCTTGTCCTTCTCCGGCTGTGCGCTTGGTTGCTCTTTGTTGCCCTCTGATGGCTTTTCGATTTCGATAGCTGTGCCATCCGGAACCGCATAGCCACCAGAAACGACGATCGGATTGCCCGCATTAATTCCAGTCGTAATCTGAGTCAGTTCAGAGTTTCTAACTCCGAGTTGAACAGCTTTCTGGTGAGCTTTCTTATCCGTTCCGGCGACGAGCACATAGTAAGCGCCTTCAGCGTTTTTGAAGATGGCGTTCGATGGCACTGCGATGGCATCTTTCACGGTTTTCGCGGTGATCTCAATGCCGACGCTCATTCCAGGTTTGATGGAGGCGCTGGGCTTACGAGTTTCGACCCAGACTTCTACGGTCGTGCTGCCTGGATCGAGTGCAGGGCTAACAAGCGTGACCCGTGCTTCGACAGGTTCTTGTTCGCCTTCGAATTTGATTTGCGCCGCGTCGCCGACTTTCATTTGTGCGGCATCACTTTGTGGAATGTGAGCCTTCGCGACGAGAGCGGAAATGTCCATTATGGTGAGAATCGGCTGGTTGGCCACCGCCAGGTCGCCGACATACAGAGGGCGGTCGGTGACCACCCCATCGATGGGACTACGAATCTCGGAATAGCTGAGTTGCGCCGTTGCCGCGTGATAGTGACCTTCAGCTGACTCCTTCGTTCCTTCGGCGGCCTTGAGCAACTGTTCTTTTCCCATGCGTTGCAAATCCGCAAGCTGCTTTTGCGCCTGTTCGTTCTGGCTGCGGGCCTGAGCCAACGCGACATCCGCACTGTCGAAATCGCGCCGCGGAATCGCACCTTGTTGAAAGAGATCCTTGCGACTGTCGAAGACTTTCTGCGCCGCATCGAAAGCGGACTTGGCCGCCGCGGCGTCAAGCTCAGCCTTTTGGATTTGCTGCGGAACTCCCGCGTTCACCGTGATCGCATAGTTCGCGTCTGCTTGTTCGAAATCGCCTTGGCTCGCCTGGGCCTGCGCGGCCAGGTCTTTGTTTTCCAAAATGGCGAGGAGCTGGCCCTTCTTGACGCGCGCTCCGCGTTGCACTTTGAAATCCGCGATCGTCGAAGTGATTTTTGGCGATACGGTCGCTTGTTTCAGCGGAAACACTACGGCCTCCGCGGACACAAATTGCGAAACAGACTGTCGTTCGGCAGGCTGTGTCTGTACGGTCACGACCGGCTCTTTTTCTTTCTCAGCGGAGCCGCAACCGGCGAGCACAGAGAGCGCAAGCAACACTCCGCACCAGGCTTTCATGGCGTCGTCAGTTCTCCCGTAAGCGTTTGAAGATTGGCGAGTGCAACGCGATAGCGGACTGCACCGTCTTCGTAGGCCGTATCGGCGAGCGTTGCGGTGTTCTGGGCATCAACCACTTCGAGCACCGTCGATTCGCCGTTCTTATAGCGAAGCGTGATCAGGCGGAGGCTTTCCGTCCCGAGTTCCGCGGAGCGTTGTAGGTTCGAGAGTTCATCGGCCGCAGTTTGAGCTTCAGCGTAGAGCGATTTTAGTTCTGCGAGGAGCTTCCTTTGGGCCAGCGAGAGCTCGCGCTGAGATTGGTCGCGCTGGAATTCAGCCTGCTTGATCTTGCTCTGCGTTGTGCCCCAGTTCCACACGGGAATGTTGAGGGTAGCGACTGCGGACGAACCTAGATTGGATACGCCATTCGTTCGGGTCGCGAAATGTGTAGCGTCAATTCCATAGAAATAGTCGAGATCCAATGCAGGTAGATAACCTGCCCTCGCGGCAGACACCCCGTGACTCGCGGCGTTCACGGTTTCGAGAGCCGCTTTGATGTCGGGGTTGTCGCGAGAGGCGCGCGCTTCAATTTCTGTGGGGGCTGCCAATGCCACGGGGGCATGTAGATCGTCGGCGAGCTCATAGTTGTCGTTGAAGTTCGGAAAAATCAGAACCGCTAGATCGAGACGCGCATTCAGCAGCGCTAGCTTCGCTTCTTGCAAATGCCGTCGTCGATCGTTCGCCTGAAGCTCGGCCTTGATGACGTCGGAGTGCGCGACTTCACCGCCTTTTTCCAGATCGTTCGTCAAATTCAGAAAACGATCGCCTTCCTCGGCCGCTTTCTGGGCGACGTCGAGCTTTCTTGTGGCGGCGGCTACACCGTAATAACCCTGAACGACTGTGACCACCAGGCCTCGAGAAGCAATTTCCGCGCGAGCTTTTGCGGCGGCGGCATTCGCCGCGGTCCGGCGTGCCTCGGCAAACCGTGCAATATCCAGCGTCTGGTGGACGTTTCCCTGGCTTATGTATTCATGGACGGCATTGTTGGCGATGAACTTGATTTGATCGTCGACGCCGGTTCCCTGCGTATAGATCGCCGAATTGTTGTAATTGACGCTTGGTAGCAAACTTGCAACCGATTGTTTTTTGTCCTCGTGAGCGATCTGCGCATCAGTCACGGCAGCCTGATAGACGACGCTGTTGCTGCGCGCGCGATCGAGCGCATCTGCAAGCGTCAGGCGAAGAGGTGGCGGATCCACGGATACCTGTTGCTGTCCGAAAGCGGACAGCGCGAGCAGGAGCATCCCGAAACCAACATTAAGATAGCGGAGATAGGGTTGCAGCCGGCGCATGATTTGCGCGGCGAGATGCCGCCCAAAAACACTATCTTTATCAACCTAAATGGAGGATTAACTCGATAGAGGGCGCTTCGGGAGGATCGCTGTGAACGTGCTTCCCTCGGACGTGGAGCTTGTGAGGTCGAGGCTGCCCTTGTGAGCACTCGCGATCCACGCCCCGATGGACAGACCAAGTCCGGCACCACCGCCACCGTCTTGTTCCTTCCGGGAGCGCGCTTTGTCGACGCGAAAGAAGCGCTCGAAAATCCGCGACTGGAGATTTGTCGGAATGCCTGGACCGGAATCCGCAACGCTCAGGTGGTACACCTCGCCGCGTTCTTCAACGCGCAGTGATACTGAGCCGCCACTCGGCGTGTACTTGATGGCGTTGTCGAGCAAATTGAATACCAGGCGGCGTAAGAGTGCTTCATCGGCAGAGATCAAGGCCTCTCCACCAGGCTCGCATGCGAGTGTGATTTGCTTGGCGGCGGCAAGTGTTCGCACATTCTTCGCACACTCGGCCGCGAGTTCGTCAAGATAGAAATCCGCATACGAAAGCGGATATTGGCCGGCGTCGGCGCGAGCGAGTGTGAATAGATCTTCGACGATCCGCTTGAGGCGCTTCGATTCGTCGGCCAAAATTTGCAGCGCCTCTCTATACTCCTGTTCGGTACGCCCCTTTTTGCCCAGCGCGACTTCGGTTTCTCCACAAAGTATGGCGACTGGAGTCCGCAGTTCGTGCGATGCGTCGGCGACAAAGCGTTTCTGCCGTTCGAACGAAGTGCTAAGCCGATCCAGAAGTTCATTGAACGACAGAGCGAGATGCCCAAGCTCGTCGTCGGCGTTTCTGACGCTCAAACGTGAATCAAGATTTTCGGTTCCGATACATCGCGCTTGTTCACTCATGGCCACGACCGGGGAAAGGCTGCTGCGCGCGAGAAGATAACCGCCGATGCCGGCAATAAGCAGGGTTATCGGGATTACAACAGCGAATGTTCCGGCAAGCGTTTCAAGAAATTCGTGTTGGTGAAAAAGAGACTGGAGAACAACGAGAGTGGCAGTTTGTTGTGCCATTGAAAAGTGCCGGACGTAGACACGATAGACATGACCGGCAAAGTGAAGGGACTGAAACAACTCCGGCCCGGTCAGGGTCGCTTTCAGAGGGTCGACCAGAGCGTCACGCTTCCATTCGCTGTGACGCTTGTCTTCCGGAAACCATTCCGACATGCCAATCAGGCTGCCCTCGGTATCGAACACGGCGAAAACAACATCGCGAAAGCGGTGCTCGGAAATTGCTGCGGCAACCCCCTCATCGAGACTGTTGGGTTTTGTGGCATCGCCCATCTCCGCGTCTACGGTACTGAGGAACGTGTTGGCGAGTTCGACGCCTTGCACGTCCGCGCGAGCGCCCACGTTCTGCCGAATGATGAAATAAGTTACCGATGCGAGAAGAATCAGGATGGCCGCCATAGCGGCCGTGTACCACACTGTCAAACGGATGCGGACCGAGCTAAACATGGTCTCGACGCCGGCCATCGGATGTTTTTCCGTCTGCGCTTACGTCTGAAGAAAGGATGTAGCCAGCCCCGCGCCGGGTGTGCAGCAGTGGCTTGGCTCCCTTCGTGTCGATCTTGCGTCTCAAGCGATTGACGTAAACTTCGATCAGATTAGAAAACGGATCAAACTCTTCGTCCCAGACGTGCTCGGCAATTTCGGCTCGACCGACGACGCGTCCCGCATTCCGCGCAAGAAATTCCACGAGTGCGTATTCCTTGGCAGTAAGCGAGATAGACTTTCCGCCGCGCGACACCGTTTGTCCCGCAGTGTCGACAACCAGGTCGGCGACTGAAAGAGTAGCCGGCTGTAGGGCGGAGGGTCGCCGCAGTAGAGCGCGAAGGCGCGCAAGCAACTCACGGAATTCGAACGGCTTGGTGAGGTAGTCGTCCGCCCCGCGGTCGAGACCTTCGATGCGATCTTCGACCGCATCTCGTGCAGTGAGCATGAGGACAGGCATCCGATGACCCGTACGCCGCAGCTCTTTGCAGACTGCGAAACCATCCGGTGCCGGTATCATCACATCAAGAATCACAAGATCGTACGTGTTGATCGCGACTTGGTAGAGCGCATCTTCACCGGTAACCGCGACATCGACCGCGTAGGACTGTTCACGCAGACCTTTCGCCACGAAGTGCGCGATCCGCGTGTCGTCTTCGACCAGTAGCACTCGCATATCGAGATCATAAGCCTTCCAGCGAGACAGAACACAACTCCGCACCGTTGGTTCTCTAAGTTTGCTGAGATCTTCGGTTAATGCTCCATTTATCTTCAGACGAGTACACCACTATTGTCCTGAATCGTTGGTAAGAGGAGTTTGACGCCCATGAAGATGAAATACGCACTCCCGCTTCTCGTTACTCTCGCAGTCGCTGCACCTCAAATAGCGGAGTCCGCCGCCGGGGATTATCGCGTAGTCAAAACAATCGCGGTCGGTGGCGATGAGGGTTGGGACTATGTCGGTGTCGACAGCGCCTCTCGGCGTGTTTATATCTCGCACGGTTCTCACGTGGTGGTACTCGACGCCGACACTGGCAAAGTCGTCGGCGACATTCCGGAAACGCAAGGCGTCCATGGCATCGCCTTCGCGCCCGATGCTGGCCGAGGATTCACGAGCAATGGGCGCGCAAATACGGTCACCGTTTTTGATTTGAAAACGCTCAAAACCGAAACCACAGTCAAAGCTGGAACCAATCCGGACGCAATCATCTACGATCCGGCGACAAAACGAGTCTTTACGATGAATGGCCGCAGCCAGGATACGACCGCGATCAATGTGGCGGACAACACCGTCGCGGGAACGTTGGCGCTAGGTGGCAAACCCGAATTCGCCGTCGCTGACGGCAAAGGAAATATCTATGTCAACATCGAGGACAAGTCCGAACTCGTGCGCTTCGATTCGAAGACCCTTAAGGTTCTAAACCGGTGGCCAATGGCCCCTTGTCAGGAGCCTTCAGGACTCGCCGCCGACTGGAAGTCGCATCGCCTATTCGCCGGTTGTGACAACAAAATGATGGCTGTGATCAACGCGGATGACGGAAAAGTCGTGGCTACCGTCCCCATCGGCGAGGGCGTTGACGCTAACGCGTTCGATCCCGAAACAAACTTGGCATTCGCATCGACCGGCGACGGCAATCTGACCGTCGCTCATGAAGAAGCACCCGACAAATATACGGTTGTTGCCACCGTTCCGACCAAGAAATCCGCCCGCACCATGGGCCTGGATCTCAAAACACACGATATCTTTCTCCCCGCGGCAGAATTCGATCCACCAGCCCCCGGCGAACGCCGCGGCAAGATGAAACCCGGCTCGTTCGTGGTGCTAGTCGTCGCACGAGACTAGCGACACAAGGCGCGTCGCCTCTAAACCATAGATTTGACGCTGGCGTCGACCTCTAACTCAGGCACAGACCGCAGAATTCTGCCGTGTTCACTTTGCCTACGTTGCTTTTTGTCCGACGAGATGACCCACCCACCTATCCCCGCGCATAACCTCGACGATTTCGTCAAGCCACAGACGCCCCCAGCACGCCCACCGATTTGTAACTCCAGTCTGAGCCCCGCCAAAACATTCAATTAACTCGGTTTGTTCCCTTCGTGCTCCGACCCGACCCGCTTGGGCATCGCATTGCATCGTTCGGGTGAGCAGGCTATATTGCCCCTGCAATTTGTGTCACCAACCGCTCGCTGGCACATCTGAACCTCTTCGAGGCCTGTTGATGAAGATCGCCAAGACAACGCAAAAGGCCGATTGGCCGGCGATCATCAGCCGTGTTGTGGGGATTGCACTTCTTTTCGCGGGTGCTCTCCTTGCCGCAAGGTTATGCACCGCTGCTTCGCTAGCGCAAGCCAACCCCGTTCCGAATATTTTCGAGCCCCACTCCACGCCCGCGGATTCGATCCGCCACCTCTCCTTTTTCGTCCTCACCGTCACCGGCCTGATTTTTGTCGTCGTCTTCGTTTTACTGACCTACGTGATCATAAAATTCCGCGCCCACCCCCGCGACACCGCAAACGAACCCGCGCAAGTCTATGGCAGCACGCAGATTGAACTCGCCTGGACCATCATCCCCATCCTGATCGTCGTAGTGCTTTTTCTAGCCACCGCAAGAGTCATCCACGCCATCCAGGACGCCCCTAAGCCCGCCGAAGCGGTCGACGTAACCGGAATCGGTCACCAATTTTGGTGGGAGTTCCGCTATCCCGCCCTCGGCATCGTCACCGCCAACGAACTCCATATCCCCGTCAGCGACGTATCCCACCCCAAGCCGACGTTCTTGAAGTTGCTTTCCGCCGACACCGATCACAGCTTCTGGATACCGCAGCTTGCCGGAAAAACCGACCTGATCCCGAATCGCCTCAACGAAACCTGGCTTGATCCCCATCGGACCGGCTTGTTTCTCGGTCAGTGCGCGCAGTACTGCGGCACCCAGCACGCGAAGATGCTACTTCGCGTGTACGTCGATAGCCCCGAGGACT
Source organism: uncultured Acidobacteriota bacterium (assembly GCA_963795355.1). GTDB lineage: Bacteria > Acidobacteriota > Terriglobia > Acidiferrales > UBA7541 > Acidiferrum. The sequence goes on along the minus strand of CAWCHM010000011.1, from coordinate 375,972 downwards.
TCAGTCTCTGGGTACGCGCACAACAACTGCCCGCCGTTGACGACGCAAAAGAAGCCGCCGGAAGGCGTGTCTTCGAAAGAACCGCGTGCCTCAACTGCCACGCAATCAACGGAACAAACGGCACCGGCCGTTTCGGTCCGGACCTGACTCACCTGATGAGTCGCGCCACGATCGCGTCCGGCGCAGCGGAGAATACTCCGCAAAATCTTCGCCAGTGGATTCAAAACCCCGATTCCTTCAAGCCGGGCTCTCTCATGCCGGCAATGCAGTTGAGCGAGCCCGACGTGGATGCGCTCGTGCGATTTCTCGAAACTTTGAAGTAGCGAAAAGAAGTAGCGAAAGAGAGTGCAATCAGCAATGTCGTCGGATGCCATCGCCATTCAAACTGCAGAAGCCGACGACCGGCCGTGGGTTGAAACGTTGCATGGCTGGGTAACGACGGTCGACCATAAGCGCCTCGGCATTCTTTACATTCTCTACGCCCTGTTCTTCCTGGTCGTCGGCGGTATCGAAGCGACCATCATCCGTATCCAGTTGATGTTCCCCCACAACGATTTCGTTTCTCCTCAGGTATTCAACCGCATGTTCACCATGCACGGCACGACCATGATTTTCTTCGTGGCCATGCCCGTCCTTTTCGGCTTCGCCAATTATCTCGTGCCGCTGATGATTGGCGCGCGAGACATGGCGTTTCCGCGCCTCAATGCTTTTAGTTTTTGGCTGACCGCCTTCGGTGGATTGCTTTTGTACTTCAGCATGGTTGGCGGAAACGGACTCTACGGCGCGGGCAACGCCCCAGACGTCGGCTGGTGGGCGTACGCACCTTTAGCATCGCGTGCATTTTCCGTCGGCCACAGCTCCGACTATTGGACAATCTCCCTGCTGGCCTCCGGATTCGGCAGCATCGGCACCGCCATCAACATCATCGCCACCATCATCTCCATGCGCTGCCCCGGGATGACGCTGAACAAAATGCCGCTCTTCGCGTGGCTCAATCTGGTGATGGCTGGCATGGTCTTGCTCGCGATTTCCCCCTTATCCGCGGCTCAAATCATGCTACTCGTCGATCGCTATCTCGGCGCTCACTTCTTCGATACCCAGGCCGGCGGTTCCGCCACCCTGTGGATGCACTTCTTCTGGATCTTCGGCCATCCCGAAGTCTACGTCCTGATCATTCCGTGTTTTGCCTTCATCTCCGAAATCGTCCCCGTGTTTTCGCGCAAACCGATTTTCGGCTATCCCGTCATGGTCGGCGCCACCGTCTGCATCGCTTTCGTCAGCTTGAGCGTTTGGGCGCACCACATGTTCACCATCGGAATGAATTCCTACGCCAACAGCTTCTTCACGCTAACGACGATGGCCGTCGGCGTGCCAACCGGAATTAAAATCTTCAACTGGCTCGGCACAATGTGGGGAGGCAAACTTCTATTCAGGACGCCGATGCTCTTCTGCATCGGTTTTCTCTTCCAATTTTTGATCGCCGGCCTGACCGGCATCATGCTGGCATCATCGCCATTCGACTGGCAACTCAGCGGTTCCTATTTTGTAGTCGCCCACTTTCACTACGTAATCGTTGGCGGAATTCTGTTCGCTCTTTTCGCTGCTTTTTATTATTGGTATCCCAAAATCACCGGAAGAATGCTCAACGAAACCCTAGGCAAGTGGCATTTCTGGTTGTTTGTGATCGGCTTCCATCTCACCTTCGACCTAATGCACATTCCCGGCCTGCTCGGGATGCCCCGCCGCATTTACACCTACGAACCCGGCCGCGGTTGGGACACTTTGAATTTTCTAGTGACCATCGGCGCATTTGTCCAAGGAATCGCGACGCTCGTATTTGTTGCGAATATGATTATTTCCTACTTCAAGGGCGCAAAAGCTGGAAACGATCCCTGGGACGCGTGGACTCTGGAGTGGACTGTAAGTTCGCCGCCGCCCGACTATAACTTCGCTTCGATTCCGACAGTTGCGAGCCGCAGGCCGTTGTGGGATCTCAAACACCCAGAAGATCCGGACAGCCTCTATGAATAAGGATTCCGATCGATGAGCACTATCGCCACTCCGCTGCCCGAAACCACCGCGCCCTGGAAGCTGCCTTATCGCGGCAAGGTCGGCATTGCGTCCCTCATCGTCGCCGAGTCCGCGATCTTCACAATCTTCGTCGTCGCCTACCTCTACTACTTGGGAAAAAGCCTAACCGGTCCGACTCCGCGCGAAGTTCTCGAAACGCCAATCTTCTACACGATATGTCTGCTCTCCAGCAGCCTGACCGTCCATTTCGCCGCAAAATTTCTCGAGCAAGGCCGCAAGGCTGCGTTTCTCGCCTTGTGGGCGATCACACTTCTCCTTGGCGGGCTCTTTCTCTTCGGCACCGGCCTGGAATGGCATCGTCTGATCTACGAACACAATCTGACCATCGCGACAAATCTTTTCGGCACCACGTACTACTCGCTCGTCGGTCTCCACGCGTTTCACGTCACTGTCGGACTCATCATGATCGCCATCGTGTTGCTCTTCGGACTCGCAGGGCGCGTCGGCCACGAGCAGAGCGCTCGCATCGAAGTCCTTTCGTGGTACTGGCATTTTGTCGATGCCGTGTGGGTCGTAGTTTTCACCGTTGTCTATATTCTTGGTCGCTGAGGGAAACGAAGGAATGCGCATGTCAACGCCGGAATCCATCGAACAACAAGTGCCGAGCCTCCGGCATTCCGCTGAGATCGAAATGCCCTCGCCCACCGCGTGGCCCATCGTTCTCGCTTTCGGCTGCGTCTTGATGTTCGCGGGACTGCTGACCAGCGCTTCCGTCAGCGTCCTCGGCGTCGTCCTCAGTCTCGCCGGTTGCGTCGGATGGTTCCGCGAAGTCTTTCCTCAAGAGCACGAACAATCCGTGCCGGTCGTCTTCGGAGAAGAACACCTCATCACCACGAAGCGTCACCTTGTTGAGCGCGTGCCCATCGCGCCCGAGCTTGTCCGCGCATGGCTTCCACTGAAAACCTATCCGATATCGGCCGGCGTCAAAGGCGGCGTCGCCGGGTCCGTAGCGATGGCCGTCCTCGCTTGCACCTACGGAGTGATCAAAACCGGAAGCATTTGGTATCCCATCAACCTGCTCGCCGCAACGGTCTATGCACCGTCGGTTGACCTGAGTTCCTCCGGGCTAAATTCGTTTCATTCGGGCCCCTTCGCAGTTGCTGTGCTTCTGCACGGGATCGGATCCATCTTCGTCGGCCTGCTCTACGGCGCGATGCTTCCCATGTTTCCGCGGCGTCCGATCATACTCGGCGGCTTGATCGGCCCGGTTCTGTGGTCGGGCTTGCTCTACTCCACGATCGAGCTTCTCAACCCCGTGCTCGCGAGTCACATCAGCTGGCCTTGGTTCATCGCATCGCAAATCGCATTTGGAGTTGTCGCCGGCATCGTCGTCATGCGGCAACACAGCGTTCCGACCGACGAGAATCTTCCGTTCGCCATCCGCGCGGGAATAGAAGCTCCCGGAATGGATCCGACGCGCGAAAACGAGGGAAAGCGCCCGTGACGGCATTCCGCCATCCTTATATTTTCGTCGCGCTCGCTGCGATTTTCTTCGCAGGCTGCGGTGCACCGCACGGAGAGCCAACGCGCGAATCCGAAGTTCTCGCACCGAATCAGATATTGGACTTCAATGTTCTCTTCTCCGAAAACTGCTCCGCCTGCCACGGTCCCCAAGGAAAAGGCGGCGCCGCAATTGCGCTCGCCAATCCCGTGTATCTGGCGATCGCGGACGATGCTGTCATCCGCAAAGCCGCGGTCCAGGGAATTCCCGGCACCGCGATGCCCGCCTTCGCACAAAGCGCCGGCGGAATGCTGACCGACGCGCAGATCGACATAATCATCCAGGGAATTCGTTCGCGCTGGAGCCAAAAAGGAATTCTCGATGCGGCATCCACCCCTTCTTACGCGCCTAAATCGACTGGCGACGCGCAACGTGGCGAAGCCGCATACAAAACTTTTTGCGAATCCTGTCACGGTCCCGCCGGTCACGGCGGACAAAAAGCCAGCGCGATCACCAACGGTTCCTTTCTCGCGCTCGTAACCGACCAGTATTTGCGCACGATCGTCATCGTCGGCCGCCCGGAACTGGGAGCGCCCGACTGGCGCGCCAACGCGCCCGGCAAACCGATGTCCGATCAAGAAATCACCGACGTAGTCGCATGGCTCGCCTCAAAACGCGTTGCCAATCCGGGCCAGCCTTATCCTGTTTCTCCCAACGCTCAGTCGCAGGAGTCTGATGGTGCCAAACGAAAATAATATTTCCCGGCGTGGACTGCTCATGAAGTTGGGCATCTTCTTCAATGGATTGGTTGCGGCCGCTCTCGCTGTGCCGATCGTGCGATTTCTTCTTTCGTCGATCACGCGCGGACGCGCATCCGCGTACCTGTCATGGGTGCCTCTCGGCCAGGTCAGTGAATTCCCCGAAGGCGAGACTCGCCTCGCCACGTTTCGAAATCCGTATGTCATGCCGACCGACGGCAAAACCGTAGACACCGCCTGCTGGGTCCGCCGCGTCTCGGGTGATCAATTTCAGGTTTTCGCCGTCAACTGTGCGCACCTCGGCTGCCCCGTCCGCTGGTTTCCTCAGTCCGGGCTCTTCATGTGCCCGTGCCACGGCGGCGCATACTACCGCGACGGCTCGCGTGCATCCGGCCCGCCGGAGCGCGGCCTCTTCGAGTATCCATATAAGGTTGCCAACGGCTTGGTCACCATTCAGGCTGGCGAGTTGCCCACGCCGGGATCAGCAACAGCTCTACTCGGAAAGAAACCTCCATGCTCCGCTTAGGCCAGATCGCCGCCCAGGTTGGCGAATGGTTCGATCGTCGGCTCCAACTCGCGAATCCCATTCGCGAAATTGCCGAGCATCCCGTCCCGCGAAATACCGCGAGCTGGTGGTACGTTTTCGGCAGCGCCGCGCTCACCGTCTTTGCCCTGCAAATCGTCACCGGCATTCTTCTCGCCCTGATCTACGTTCCATCCGCAGCCGAGGCCTGGAGCAGTTTGCAAGCCCTCAATCACGACGTCACGCTCGGTTGGTTCATCCGCGCTTTGCACGGATGGGGCTCCAACTTCATGGTGGCCATCGTTCTCATCCACATGGTCCAGGTTTTTCTCTTCGGCGCTTACAAATTTCCAAGGGAACTCACCTGGATTGTCGGTGTCTTTCTGCTGCTGATGACGCTGGGCATGGCCTTCAGCGGACAAGTTTTGCGTTTCGATCAGGATGCCTACTGGGGATTGGGAATTGGCGCATCGATCGCCAGCCGTGTTCCCATCATGGGTCCCGCGATTGTAAAGCTGATGCTCGGTGGGCCGATCATCGCCGGTGCCACGCTGTCTCGGTTCTTCGCGCTCCATGTCTTCGTGATTCCCGGAATGTTGATCGGATTCGTCGTGATTCACCTGCTGATGGTGATCAAGCTCGGAATCAACGAATGGCCGATGCCAGGCCGCGTTGTGAAACGCGCGACCTACGAAAAGGAATATCACGAGCTTACAAAAAGAAGCGGTGCGCCCTTCGTCCCGTATGCGGTGTGGAAAGATATGTTTTTCGCCGCGTTCGTTCTTCTCGCGGTCGCCGCATGCGCCGTTTATTTCGGGCCATTCGGACCTTCGGGCGTCCCGGATCCGACGGTCATCCAGACCGCGCCCAAGCCCGACTACTTCTTTTTGTGGCTGTACGGATTGCTGTCCTACTTGCCGCCTTCGATGGAGACTCCTGCTCTCCTGATTGGCCCCGTGGTCGCCATTGGGTTTCTTGTTCTGCTGCCATTTCTTTCTGGAGAAGGCGAAAAGAGTTGGCGTCGCCGGCCAATCGCTGTCTTAACGGTGCTTCTGATCGCCATAGTCCTCGGCACACTCACGCATCTAGCGGGATACACTCCGTGGAGCCCGCATATGAACGCGTGGAGCGGCGACCCGGTCCCCGACAAATTTCTGCACGGCACCACCGCTTTGCAGCGGCAAGGCGCGCTCGTATTTCAGGGCAAGCAATGCCGCAACTGTCATTCTCTTGGAGACTCCGGTGGCCAGAGAGGCCCGGCACTCGACAGCGTCGCCGTGCGGCTCACAGAGGACCAGTTGATTCGCCAGGTAATCCAGGGCGGCGGCAACATGCCGGCCTACGCAAAGAATTTGAGCCCCGCCGAAACGACCGCGTTGGTCGCATTCCTCGTGACTTTGCATCCGCCGACGCAGGTGCCGGCGCGCGATGCCGCTCGCGACATGGTCTTGCGTGAACAACAACAGGACCGAAGCAAAAATTCGCCCCAGGGCTCAACGAAGTAAGCGCTGGAATGTCACCCCATCTTCATTTCGATCAGAGCAGCGAGTTTGCACTCTTACTCGCGGTCGCTTTTGGGTGCCCCACCCTCGGGTTGCGAGGGTGGGGATTTTGATGAAGCCCCGCTCCATCTCAGCTTGGCACGCGGCCAGCTTCTTTCTCGGTTTGGCTTTGGTTTGGGTCGCCGTCGGATCGCCGCTGGCACACTACGACCACTACCTGCTGACAGCCCACATGATCAAGCATGTGCTCCTGATGAGCATCGCCCCGGCGCTGATTCTGTTGGGTGAACCTCTGCGGATCTATTGGTTTGGATTGCCGTCGTCTGCGCGTCCCGCATTTCGTCGCGCGTTGCTACGCCCGTCTTTGCGCCGGCTCGCTCAATTGGTTACAAACCCTGTGCTGTGCTGGACAGTCTCCGCGTTGACTCTTCTCGCCTGGCACGTCCCCTCGTTATTCACGATCGGCATGAGCTCAGCGAGCTGGCATGCGTTCGAACAATTCACTTTTTTCCTCGCCGGAATTTTATTCTGGTGGCCGGTAATCCAACCTTGGCCTAGCCCTCACACTTCGCCGCGATGGTCCATGCTCCTGTATCTCTTCGCAGCCACCTTGCCGTGCGACATCCTCTCCGGGTTCCTCGCCTTCTCCGACCGCGTCGTCTACCCGATGTACCTATCCACGCCACGTCTATTCGGATTTTCCGTTCTTGAAGATCAGCAGTGCGCCGCCGCCTTAATGTGGACCTGCGTCACCTTTATCTATCTGTTCCCGGCAGTAATCATCTGTTCGAAACTCCTCACGCCACGCCGATCACACCAACACATCTCGCCTAAACCCGATTTGCGACCATCCCAATTGTCCGGCGCCTGACGTCGTTGACTGTAGATCCCTGGTGTCTGTGAATCGAACGCACCCGATCCAGCGCGTGTAAGGGCGCAGCACTGCCTTGCCCTGAACCTCGAAGGGTGCGCCCCAAGTCCGCGAGATCAAACGAGTTAGTAATCCAACCGGTGTTCTCCGTGAACTCTCGCCACCCGTAAGCCTTTTAAAATCACGCCCTTAAACTCGATGCGCGTACAACTCCCATAGAATCACATTCATACGAAAAGAGGGGTGGGGGGGAGGAGGTCCTACCCTCCCTATGACCTATCAATTAGGGTCACGGTAAGCGGGAGGATCCGGCAGGCTACCAGCAGGCGGCAAGTTTCGTATGTAAGTCACGATCGACCAGATTTCGTTGTCGTTCAGGATTCCGTTTGCTCGTGGCATTCCCGATGCTTTATGTGCATACCCAATGCCGCGGGAAATCGGGCCGAGATGTTTCTCGCCGATCCGAAGGGCCGAGAAGAGCAGAATGCTTCACTGGAAGGTTTGCGCGATGGCGGGATACATGAGCTTTCTTATTCCGATTTGGATTCCGCTGTTGATTGCCTGGAATCGCTCGTCGGGAAGTGAGCTCGAAATGATGGATGGATGTGCCGACTATTTCTAGTGTTTAAGAGTCGGAGCCGCGTTTGGATTCGGCGGATCGGATGCGAAGCCGAACGCTGTGATTGCGAGCGTGCCGATCATCAGCACGGAACTGACTATGCTGAGTGCTCGTGGCAGCGAGCCGTGAGTTAAGGTTTGCAGTAGTACGCTCAGGGGAAACGTGGTTGCACCGGTGAGTAGTCCGATGGCCAGGAGCGTTTTTCGGTTCTCACGGAATGCTATGCGATCGAACATGATGCCTAGCACGATCAGCAACATTGCAAGGCCGATCCAGTGACCGTGCGCATCGACCTGGCGATCGTACACGTATTTCGCTTCGCGATAGCTAGCTAGCGCGAGTTGAGCCTGAGTTGAGTCGCGATTTGCGGCGTGCGTGAAGGCCGAAGCTAGGGAGCCACCCATTCGATCAAGCGCTTGATGCTCCGCAAATACTGCGTACCATGTGCCGTGGCACATCCCGATTATTGCGAGCGCGATTCCGCCGAGGATCAAGATGCGACGGGCCGGAGTCACGAGGGCACATCCGAGCGAGAATCCAAGTCGCCGATGTAGCGAGCGATGCCGATCCACATCGCGACTAGCGCCACGATTACCAGGAGGCCGCCAAAATCAGCGAGACCTCCAGCCAATAGTCCGAATCTCAATTCGAAAAGGACACAGACTGGAAGAATGAGCGAACCGGCCAGAAGAGTCCACGCCCAACGCCGCATCCACACTTCTGAAAAACGAACGTAGGGCTGGAAGATTGAAAGGATCATTGCCAACATGCCAAATTCGATGAAGTGTGAGTGTGCAGCGATCTTGACGGCTTTGTCGCCTTGCAACATTCCGTAGTTGGATAAAGCTTGTTCGAGATTTTCGGAGTTGCGTGAAATGCTTGCGGTAAGGATGTTGGAGAGGAGTGAGGTATCGAGGGATTCGTGGCGATAAAGATCGGACGCTGCGTAGTAGGCACCATGAGCGAAACCGAGGAGGATCAAGAGGAGACCGCCTGTCAGCAGGAGAGTTCCGGCATTCGTGCGAAGTTGCAAGAGAGAGTCGGAGGTTAGCGCGTGAGTTCGATTTCGACTGCGAAAATATTTCCAGAGACCGTAGAGATAAATCAATGTTGCGAGCAGGACGGCGAAACCTCCGGCGTCCGCGAAAATGCTTGCCCAGCCGATCGCTTGTAGAGGGCTGTGTGCCAAGCCAACGTAGTGAATCAGAAACACACCGACGGGCAGCAGAACGGAACCGACGAGGAACAGAAAGGCCAGTGCGCGTTTTATTTTTTCGGAGAGCGAGATCCACGGAGTGACTACCGCTAATAAGAGGGCGAAATAGCCGAATTCGATCGCGTGAACGTGGGCGTCGACCTTGGTCCCACGATTTTCGAGGAAGGAGCCGATGTTCGCGAAACTCGCGGCGACGCCGAATGCGTCGCCTTGTAGGGCGGCGTGAGATGCCGCGGCGAGACTTGCACCGACACGTGACGCATTCTGGTGGAGTATGAAGACGGCGAAGAAGTCGCCGAAAACCATGCCGGCAACGATGAGTGTAATGCCGCCCAGCAACAGTAATCGTCGAGCACTGAGCCTTGGCAACGCGCCGACACTGGTGGGCGAGAGTTCATCCATGGTTGATGCTCACGACCTTTGGCACTCCGCCAGAACTCATTCAGGCACTACGGCGGTTACCTCGATTTCGACGCGCGCTGCATCCTCAATGAGGCTGCTGACTTGTACTGCCGTCATGGCCGGGAAATGACTTCCCATAATCTCTCGGTACACAGTGCCAAGCTGTTTGTAGGCGCCCGCATACTCTTTCTTGTCGAGTACGAACCAATTCATGCGGACGATATGTTCGGGTTTCGCGTTCGCTTCCGCGAGAACTTCGACGGCATTTCGCAGAGCTTGTGCTACCTGGGCTACGAAGTCCGGCGACACGATCTTGCCATCCACATCCCAGCCAATCATTCCGCTGACAAACACCGTACGGCCCGAAGCTACGACTCCGTTGGAGTAGCCTTTTGGCCGTGGCCAGCGTGACGGCTGAAGGATCTTCATGTGTTTACTTTTCCCTTGAGGTCGGGCTGAACGAGGGTATCGTTCGAATCAGCCTGAAAGTTTAGAATTCTGGCGCGAACTTCGTCTGGGATTGGGATCGCGCGATGTTGCTTTCGATCGATCAAAACGAGAGTCACTTTGCCACGAACGCGATCGACAGCGTCAGGGCCCTGAAGAAGGATATTCAGATTGATCGATGTTTTGCCCAACGCAGTTACCGAAAGCATTGCCGACAGCACCTCGCCAAAAACGCTTGGCACCAAGAAATCGACTTCTAGATGAACGGTAGGCAGGCCCCAGCCGCGGCGTGTGACAATTTCGCTGAACGAAAAGTCGAGCTCCTCGCGACACCAGTCTTCGACCAAACTGTTGAAGATGTCAAAGTAGCGCGGATAGAAAACGATGCCAGCGGCGTCGCAGTCGCCAAAACGCACAAGGATCTGCTTGCGATACGCCGAATTGTGAGTTTGTAATGGACTCTCAGGCACGGGGAGGCTCGGCATCTTGGAATGTCTTGAGGAGTCCGCGAGCGATGATCAATTGCTGGACTTCGGTTGCGCCTTCGTAAATTCGAAGCGGTCGAATCTCGCGGTATAAGCGCTCGACGACCGAGCCGCTTACTACCCCGAGCGCGCCGAAAATCTGAACAGCGGAATCGATCACGCGTTGTGCGGTTTCTGTGGCGGTCCATTTGGCCATGGCGGCTTCAACGGTGACGGATTGGCCTTGATCGCGCTGCCACGCGGCGCGATACGTGAGGAGAGCGGCTGCGTCGATCTCGGTCGCCATCGATGCTAGCTTTGCCTGGGTCAGTTGGAAGTCGGCCAAGGTCTGACCGAACATCTTGCGCGATGCTGCGCGTCCAAGAGCCTCGGCTAAGGCACGGCGCGCGAAGCCGAGCGCGGCTGCGGCGACTGAAGTGCGAAACACGTCGAGAGTTGCCATCGCGACTTTGAAGCCGTGGCCAGCTTTTCCGAGCAAGCGGGTGCCCTGCACGCGGCAATTTTCGAAGATAAGGCGGGCCAATGGATGCGGGGCGATGACTTCAACGCGTTCGCCGATGCGGAAGCCGGGCGTGTTTGAATCGACGATGAAGGCGCTCACACCACGAGAGCCTTCGGCTTCTCCGGTGCGTGCAAACACAACGTAAAAATCGGCGATGCCGCCATTCGAGATCCAAGTCTTCTCGCCGTTCAAGATGTAGTCGCCACCGTCGTGTCGAGCCTGGCATTGCAACGCTGCGACATCAGAGCCAGCATTGAGTTCAGACAGGGCGAAAGCGGCTATGGCCTTCCCCGCCGCTACTCGTGGTAAGTACGATTGCTTCTGTTCGTCTGTGCCGAGGAGTGTTATCGCTCCGGAGCCGAGCCCTTGCATCGCGAAGGCAAAGTCGGCCAATCCTGAATGACGTGCCAGCGTTTCACGGATTAAGCAGATCGCTCGAGTATCGATCGTGTCCGAAATTCCGCCGTAGGATTTGCCGCCGACGGCATGCTTCAGCCAATTGCCTTCGCCAAGTTGGCGAACGAGTTTGCGACATGCTTCGTCGACGTTGTGTTCATGTTCGGCGGTAAGTTGAGTGCTCGCCCAGCGATCGAGTTCGATCGCCAGCGCTTTGTGGCGCGACTCAAAAAAAGGCCAGTCGAGATGAGCAGAGGAGAGCACGTTAGTCTCCCTTAAATTCCGGTTTCTGTTTGTTGACGAACGCGTGATAGGCACGGTGAAAATCGTTGGTGGTCATGCAGACGGCTTGCGCTTCAGCTTCCGCGTCGATCGCCTGGTCCACACCCATGTTCCATTCTTCGTGCAGCATTTTCTTGGTCATCGCGTGCGCAAAAGTTGGCCCGGAGGCGAGTTCGCCGGCAAGAGCGATCGCTTCCGGCATCAACGTTTCCGAAGTGCAAAGACGATTGAGAAATCCCCAGCGCTCGGCTTCTTCCCCTAACATGCTGCGACCCGTAAAGAGTAACTCGGACGCGCGGCCCTGACCGATGACGCGAGGTAGCATTGCGCACGCGCCCATATCGCAGCCCGCCAGGCCGACTCGAGTAAACAGGAAAGCGACTTTGCATCGCGCCGTTCCTAAGCGAATGTCGGAAGCGAGCGCGAGAATCGCGCCGGCACCGACGCAAACGCCGTCGATCGCCGCGACGATCGGTTGCGGACAGGCGCGCATCGCTTTGATGAGATCGCCGGTGAGTTGCGTGAACGCCAGCAGTCCCGCCTTGTCGAGCTTTGTGAGCGGGCCGATGATTTCATGAACGTCGCCGCCAGAGCAGAAATTATCGCCGGCGCCGGTGATGATCACAGCTTTGACGTCGGCCGCGTTTGAAAACGAGCGGAACAAATCGCGCAGTTCGGCGTAAGACTCGAATGTCAGAGGATTTTTTCGCTCGGGGCGATTGAGGGTAACAATCGCGGTCGCGTCTGCGACTTCAAGTTTGAAATGACGCGCCTCGTGCCCTTTGAGGACGAGATTTTTCGCGGGCACGTTTGGTGGGGCGGCTGAGAGGTGCTGCGTCATTTTTTCCTCGCTGCTGGCGGTCGCTTGCGGTTTGTCGCCGAGGGCAAAGCTGCATGCAGGTGCGACTTAAGCTTACCCAGCGTGGCCAACATCGCGTGCTTGTCTTCCTGACTGAGTCCTCCGAGCAACTCGACGACCCAGCGTTCGTGGCTCGCCGCCATTTCGCGGAAGCGTTTCATTCCCGAAGGCGTGAGCTTGACGGTGATGGCGCGGCGATCACCCCGATCGAACATTCGCACGACCAGGCCTTCGCTTTCGAGTTGGTCGGTGATCCCGGTTACGTTACCACCGGAAACCATCAAGTGTTTCGACAGATCGCTCATGCGCAAACCTGCCGGATAGCGCTCGAGCTGCGCCATGAGATCAAATCGCGGCAATGTTGTCGAAAATTCCTGGCGAAAACCGCTGCGCACGTGGGTCTCGATTCGCACTGTGCAAGATAACAGACGAAGCCAGAGGCGCAACGCCTGGTGGTCATCTTTGGTGGCGCGCGTTTCGAGATCGACGTGCGACCGACTGTCTGGCAGATCGGAAGTATTTCGCCGAATTAAAGATGTCGCGGACATAGCCTTCTCACATCACCTCTCCGCCGGAAATCGCGATTGCTTGTCCCGTGATCGACTCTGAGTCCGGCAGGCAGAGCCAGGCGACCGCAGTAGCCACTTCTTGTGGCTTGATCAGGCGCCTTTGTGGATTGCGTGCCGTCAATTCGGCCAAAGCCTGTTCGGGAGTTCGCCCCGTCTTCGCGACGATATTTGCGATGGTTTCTTTCACCATATTGGTGTCGGTGTAGCCGGGGCAAACTGCGTTTACGGTGATCCCCTTTGCAGCGATCTCCACAGCGAGGGCGCGCGTGAGGCCGATCACGGCATGCTTCGAAGAGCAGTACGCCGCGATGTAGCCGTAGCCGGTAAGTCCGGCAGTGCTGGCGATATTGATGATGCGGCCCCATCCGGCAGCGAGCATGTCTGGCAGCGCGGCTTGAGTGCAGTGAAACGTGCCATCGAGATTGACGGCGTGCATGCGGCGCCAAAGCAAGACATCCGTTTTGAGGAACGGAGCGGAGGTGGCCTGGCCAGCATTGTTTACGAGGATCCCGATGGGGCCGAACTTCGATCGCGCCTGTTGAAATGCTTTCATCACCGAGGAAGGATCCGTGACATCCGCGGCCGCGTTGTTGCGATTTTCACCGATCGGCTCCGAGCTGTTGGCTGGGTCAGCGTTGCGACCGAGTACGGTCACACGTGCGCCGTGACCCAACAAAACGCTCGCGATGACTGAGCCGATGCCGCGAGTTCCGCCAGTGACAAGCGCGTGCTTGCCGGCCAGAAGTTGCGAGCGGGTGTTTTGCATGGGTTGTGTCACGCCTGCACCAACAATTGCGCGCGAGCGATATTACGCTCGAGTTGATCTTTGCCCGATAGGTATTGGTCGGGCCATTTAATTTCCTTGTACCCCTGCTTCGCGGCCTCATGCAGCGTCCATGCAGGATCGGCGAGATGGGGTCGCGCGATAGCGCAGAGATCGGCTCGACCCGCGGCAATGATCGTGTTCACGTGATCCCCTTCGAAGATGTTCCCGACAGCGATGGTCGGCACGCGAACCTCGTTTCGAATGCGATCGGAAAATGGAACCTGAAACATTCGACCGTACACAGGTTTCTCGGCTTTGGTGACCTGACCCGACGAGCAATCGATGACATCGACGCCGGCATCGCAGAACAGGCGAGCGACTGCGGTTGCATCCTCAGGAGTCAATCCATCGGGAACCCAATCGCTTGCCGAAATGCGAACGCTCATTGGTTTTTCGGCAGGCCACGTTTGGCGCATGGCCTTGAAGACTTCGAGGGGGAAGCGGCAACGATTATCGAGCGAGCCGCCGAATTCATCGCTGCGTTTATTGGTCACGGGTGAAATGAAGCTCGACAACAGATATCCGTGGGCGCAATGGAGTTCCAGCCAATCGAATCCGGCTGTGATGCCCCGACGTGTCGCGTCAACAAATTGCTCGAGGATTTCTTTCATTTCGATGCGTGTAGTTTCCGTGGGAATTTGGGATACGCCGTCGATATAAGGCAGTGGGGACGCGGATAGTAGCGGCCAGTTCCCGGTGTCGAGCGGAAGATCGATGCCTTCCCAGCCACGGCGCGTCGAGCCCTTGCGTCCGGAATGCCCGAGTTGCAGCGCGATTTTTGCGTCGGTGTTCGAATGAACGAAGTCGACGATGCGTTTCCACGCAGCCTGCTGACTGTCATTCCACATGCCGGGGCAAGCCGGTGTGATTCTCCCGTGGGGAGATACGCAGGTCATTTCAGTGCCCACCATTGCCGCTCCGCCCATAGCACGACTGGCCAAATGCACGAGATGAAAATCGTTGGGCACGCCGTCGACCGCCATGTACGTCGCCATCGGAGAAACGATCACACGGTTTTTCAGCGTCAGCCCACGGGCCGTAAACGGTGTAAACATCGGCGGCACCGCGTGATCGACGCCGCTGCGAGCGGCGAACCACCGTTCTACATTTCGAACGTACTCTGCATCCCGCAATTTCAGGTTTTCGTGGCCGATTCGCTGGCTGCCGGTCAGCAGGCTGTACGCAAACTGTTCGGGTTCAAGATGGACATAGCGCTCGACCTGCTCGAACCATTCCATCCGATTGCGCGCGGCGCTCTGGAGCTTCAATGCTTCGATTTCCCGATCGGCTTGATAGCGCGCGAGTGCATCGGAAACGTTGCCCTCGTGTTGCGAAAGTACCCGGGCGAGCGACATTGCATCTTCCATCGCGAGCTTGGTGCCCGATCCAATGCCGAAGTGGGCTGTATGGGCGGCATCGCCGATGAGAACGATATTCCTGTGATGCCATTGCTCGCACAAAATCCGAGAGAACTTCAGCCAAACAGCGGCGCCCGAGAGATGTTTCGCGTTGGAAATAAGGGCGTTCCCGTCGAGCCGCTCGGCGAACAGTTTCTCGCAGAATGCGATCGACTCCTGCGTGTTCATCTTGTCGATGCTCGCAGCAAGCCAGTTGGCTTCCGGCGTTTCGACGATAAACGTGGACCAATCTTCATCGAAGCGGTAGGCGTGTAGGTTGAACCAACCCCAAGGGGTCTCGCGAAAATCGAATGTGAAGGCGTCGAGTTTCTTTTTTGTGCCGAGCCAGATGAAGCGATTCTTACGCACCTGAACGTTGGGCTGAAAGATGTCTTCGTATGTGCGCCGAGTAATCGACGCGGCGCCGTCGGCGGCAACCAGCAGATCGCAGTCTGCTGCGAGCTTTCCTGGATCAGACGCTTCAGTCTGGAACACCAGTTTCATGCCCAAGGCTGAAGCGCGTTGTTGGAGGATTTGGAGCAACTTCATCCGTGAGATTCCGCAAAAGCCATGACCACCGGATGTCAGACACTGACCTTTGAAAAATACATCGATGTCATCCCAATGCCGGAACGCATGCGTGATGTCGCGATACGTCTCTGGATCGGCGTCCTTGAATCCGCCCATGGTCTTGTCGGAGAAAACGACACCCCATCCGAATGTGCTGTCCGGGCTGTTGCGTTCGATGACGGTGAAATCCCAGGACGGATTGGCTTTCTTCGCGAGGATCGCGAAGTAAAGTCCGCCTGGCCCACCGCCGAGACACGTGATCTTCATGCGGGCAACTCCCGCAAGGCTGCCGCCAGTTTTTCACCCGTATCATCTGCCAGAGCTGCGTCACGCAGTTGTTTTAGGAATTGAGCGGCACCGCGCGAAGACCCGAGTTTTGGAAGAGTCGATATCAGGATGTCGAAATTCTTGCGGCCGCGAATGTGGGTGTCGCCGTAACCCTTTACGACTCGCGGGCATTCGGCGACTTCAAGCGCGAGTGAATAGTCTTCGTTGGCAGTCTTCGCGACTTGAGCGAGCCACTGCTTGATGCGGGAGTGCTCCTCGCGGAACCGTAGAGACTTGCGCCGCAACGGTCGTAAAGCGGCGAGAAAATAGAGCTGCAGAAAGCCGAACAGTGAAGTCGTATTTACGATTCGGCCTTTGTGTGCGAACTTCTCGATGAACCTTCTGGAGGCACCAGAGTTTCTCAACCAATGACCAAAGCCAGCCGGAAGGATGTCGGTGACTTCTTCCACGCCGGGATGAAGGAATTCTTTGATCTGAATCAGTTCGGTGCGCTCCGCGCGTGAATCCTTATGCACCCGCGCGAAACGCGCGTCACGTGTTTTCAGATCGGCGACGCGGATGGCGTCCTCGTAACTCATCCAAAGAGCAAGATGGCGAGCCGTTTCACACAGCAAAGCAAAGGTGCCGTTGCCCTTGGCGGCGTCAACATCGCGTATCACTGCAACTTCATCGAGATACGTGGAGGCGTAGGCAACATCTTGATAGTCAGCGAGCTTTTGAATCGCGGCGAAAAGGATCGTGTGTGAAGCCGGCGGAAACTGCTGCTCGATGCGAGATGCGAGGGATTGCAACAGAGCTCCCACCGTAGGTGTCGGTGGGGTTTTGCTTTCGCTTTGCGCAGCCGGTGGTTGGAGAGTTGCCTCAAAGGAGGCTGCGAAACCTGCGAGACTGGATGCGACACCGACGCCGCCCCTGCGAACAGCATCTTCGAACTGGGCTCGGCTGAACGGCAACGCGCACGTAGCGGCAAGTGCTCCGAACAGAGTTGCACTGATCACGCTTCGTGTTTCTCGCGCGACACGTTCGAAATCGCGGTGCAAGAAGATGCGCGCTGCTTCGCTGCCCGCTGCAATCAGTTGGGCGGAATCGACTTGGCCGTCGGTAAGCGCGATTTTTTCGGTCATCGAGTACACGCGATGAGTCGAAGCTATTAGCGTAGTTCGGTCTGAAGTGACGAAGCCGCGCTGGATGGCGCGGCCAGCTTCCATGAGTTCGGACGCAAGAACGATATCCAACTCACCCGGCACGGGCATCAGGGCGAAGATTGGCGATTTACCGGCCGCAATTGCGGACGACTCGGGGAATATCTCGATGTAATAGATTGTCGAGCCGGTACGCTGTGCAACGCCTGGAACCGAGGTGGTTTGTGCCAGATATCCGGCATGTTCGGCGAGGTCGACGATCCAGTCTGCGAGGACACCGCCTCCCTCACCGCCCATGGCAACGATCGCAATCGTGATCGCTCGGGACGACGGCGCGTCGGTGGGCGCGATGTGTTGGTGTGTGGAGGCAGCGTCCATTTTAGTTTCTTAGTGACAACTTAAGTCGTTATTCCTGCCAGGCGCCGATGTGCCCGGCGCTGAAGAAATCCGATTACCGAATTGGCGATGCGAGCTGTAAAGCGTTCCCATGTTCTGGGATTCGAAATGACTTCGGTTCTAAAAAACGATGGGCACAGACGGGCAGCATGCGCGACTTCACCGCATAGGCCGCAACCGACACAGCTCTCAAGCACTGTCGCGACAGGATCTCTTCGCAGCGGATCCGGATTTGGCGCGACTGACAGAGAGGGGCAGCCGGATAGTCGAATGCACGAGTGGTCGCCGGTACACGTGTCCGCATCAACGCCGAATCGTTCACGGACGATTCGCTTTCCCTCTTGTTGCAGCTTGAGCAACTGAGGCTTAACGCGGCGCTGTTTGTTGAGCGAACATTCGCTCTGCGCGACGATGACCTTTGGGCCTTTTTCTTTTGTGGTGAGCGCTTCTTTCAGAGTGTCGCGCATCATAGCCAAATCGTATGTACGCGTTATGGTGCGCACCCACTTGACGCCAACTCCACGAACTGCGTCGGCAATCGAGAGTTGGGTGGTGCGAATCGGATTGATCGCTTCTGAAGAAAGAATGTCCTGACCACCGGTGGCGGCGGTGTAGCTGTTGTCGACGACAACGAGGACGTTGTCGCTCTGATTAAAGACGGCGTTGCCGACGCCGCTTGTGAGGCCGTTGTGCCAGAATCCGCCATCGCCCATAAAACTGATGGTGCGTTTGCTGGTTTCTTTCGTGTTCAGAGCGGCAGCGCTCGCCCAGCCGAGGCCGTAGCCCATCGTTGTCGCGCCGATATTGAATGGCGGAAGAGTCGAGAAAAGGTGGCAACCGATGTCACAGGCGACGTGATGCGGTCCCAACTCACGCTCGACCAATTTCATTGCAGTGAAGATCGGGCGCTCGGGGCAGCCGGTGCAGAACGATGGAGGGCGCGGATGAACCTGATTCGCAACGCTATTCGCTGGTTGCGCTGGTGCCGGAGGCCGCACGACGGCGGGAAGATTTTCGCGGTCGATTTGTTGCGGCGCGCACTGTTGAACGAACTCAAAAACTCCGCGGGTCACGGCGGCGGCGGTGTACTCGCCAGCCATGGGAAGCATGCCTTTGCCGTGAACTTTTGTTTGAATGTCGGCTTTGCGCAGAATCGAGTGAATGTTCTGCTCGATGAAATCGGGTTGGCCTTCCTCGATTACGAGAACGGAGCGTTTGTTGGCACAGAAACGCTTGATCTCATCGTCGATCAGAGGGTAGGTGACGTTGAGGACATAGAGAGGCACCTTGCTGTCGCCAAAAATATTCGAAAGGCCGAGTAACTCGAGCGCTCGGATAGTCGTGTTGTACATCCCGCCTTGCAGGATGATGCCAAAGTCTTGTGCGCCATCGGAGAACCACTCGTTCAACGCGTTGTCTTGAATGAATTTCTGGGCGGCCGGCCAACGTTTTTGAATCTTTTCGTGCTCATGCAAGAAGCTGCCCGGCGGCAGGACGATGCGGCTGGGGTCGCGCGACGGATTTTCAATCGCGTCTTTGAGCGTGAAGGACGGACGCACATTGTCTTTCGCCGTAAAACTGCCGTGCACGTGGCAGGCGCGAATCCGCAACTCCAACATAACGGGCGTGTTGCTGGCTTCCGAAAGCGCGAAGCCCTGCTCGACGGCTTGTACGATGCTCGGCAGGTTCGGGCGGGGATCGAGCAGCCACATCTGTGATTTCATGGCGAACGCGTGCGAACGTTCCTGCATGATGCTGGAGCCTTCGCCGTAATCTTCGCCGACGATGATGAGGGCGCCACCCATAACGCCACCGGACGCCAGATTGGCGAGCGCATCGGAGGCGACATTGGTGCCGACGGTGGATTTGAACGTGATGGCACCGCGGAGCGGATAGTTCACCGAAGCGGCGAGTGTTGCGGCGGCAGTTGCTTCGGACGCGCTGTGTTCGAAATGAACGCCTAGTTCCTCAAGAATGGTGTTGGCGTCGGTAAGGACGTCCATCAAGTGAGAGATTGGCGCGCCCTGATAGCCTGCGACGTAGGAAACGCCGGATTGCAAAAGGGCTTTGGTGACGGCGAGGATGCCTTCGCCGCGAAACTCTTGACCTTTACCCAGGTAGAGTTTTTGGACCTCTTTTTTGAAAAACCGTTCCGCCATGGTCAGCGCCGCAGTTCACGCGATTCGATTTGCTAAGGAGCTATGCCACAGAAAACTTTAGGTCTAAATAGTTTATGTGTCAAGTAAATGCCCTTACTTGGTGCTCACCAGAGCAAGAACGCGGCAGGGGCTCCCCGACCCCTTCACGATCTTGAGAGGGGGCGTGACGAGGAGAGCGCCTTTTGGTGGGAGCTGATCGAGATTGGCGAGGCTGGCGAGGCCAAATTTGTTCGAGCCGTGCATGCCGGAGTGGCACGGAAACGGCGGTTCAAATCGAAACGCCTGTCCGGCGTCGGTGCCGACGCCTTCGGAACCCCAGCCAACGACATCCCGGTGTGCGGAAAGAAAATGCACCAAATCGGGATCGGGCCCTGGGACGTGGGCACCGTCTTCCTTTATGTTCAAGAATGCAGCCGGGTCTGATCGCTTTGACCAGTCCGTACGCATCAGGACCCAAGAGCCGGCTTCGATACGGCCGTGTTTGGATTCCCAACCTTCAACATATTTTGGCGTCAGCAGGAAATCGGGATTGGCCGCAACCTCTTTCGAAACGTCGATGACGCACGCCGGCGCAATGAAACGGTCCACGGAGATCGTGTCGGTCGCGTTCTGATCGAAATCTTTCCCGCTGACCCAGTGAATCGGCGCGTCGAAGTGCGTGCCGGTATGTTCGCCGCAGGAAAAGTTGTTCCAGTACCACGCCGGGCCACGGTTGTCGTATTTGGAGATCTCCTCGAGACGGAAAGGCCACGACTTTCCGAACTCGGGCGGTAGCTGGATGACCGGAGTACTCATCTCGAGCGGCTGGCTTAGGTCGATCACGCGAATGTCGCCGGAAGTCAGGGCTTGAGCGAATTGTTGCAGGATATTTTCAGACATGGATGATCTCCGAATGGCAATCTGTTTCGGTCCAACAACTTATGCCTCGCACGCTTCCGACTACAACTTAAAACAGTTACGTCACCTGGATTCCGTGACCGACACCTTGCGCGGCGGAATATTTGAATTCAAACGAAAGAAGTTATCGGGATCGTAGTGACTCTTGACCGCGACGAGACGATCCCATCGCTGACGATATGCTTCGGTGACACGGTTGTCCTCGTCGCCGCTCATGAAATTGACGTAGACACCCGGCGTCATGAACGGTTTTAGCTCCGTGAACAGGGTTCGAATCCAGGAGATGTTCGCCTCGTCGTCTTTCGCGTCGATCCAGGTCCCCAGGATATTGATAATGAAAGGCGAACTGCGATCGCCGAATGCGGTTTCATCAGCGCCAACTTTCGCTGCAGCTCCGCCCTGATACCCGACCTCGATCTGAGTTAGCGGTGAGGGAATCGTTTCCAACGCGTTGATCATGCAGGCGATAGCCTCGTCGCTCAGCGTCTTCATGTAGCCGGATTTTGTGTAATAGCGATATCCGGTCGGAAACTCCCAGTCCGCCATGGTTTGCAGCTCGACGAAAGGGAAGATATTGTTGGTCACGGCGACAGGATTACATACCGAAAGTGCGTGCTCGACGTTCGAACGGCCGTCTTCGGGATCTCCAATCCAGAGCACCGCTTGACTGGCGACCTGCGCGCCACGAATGTTCGCCGGGACATCTTTGGTGTTGGGCGCCAGACGCAGCGAAAAAGCCCATTTCAGCCTGTCGGGTGCCTGTGGCATGTACTCGCGCCAATATTGAAGCACCTTCGTCATGTCGTCGCCGAGGCACATAGCTGTGCCGAACAATACCGAGGAGAGCGGATGAAGCTTCACCTCGAACTCCGTGACCACTCCGAAATTACCTCCGCCGCCCCGCAGCGCCCAGTACAGGTCGGCATTTTCTTTCTCGCTTGCACGGACGACCGAACCGTCGGCGACAACGAGGGTGAAAGCTTCCACGTTGTCGCAAGACATTCCGAATCCGCGGGTTAGCCAGCCGTATCCTCCGCCAAGCACCAAACCTGCCGCGCCTGTCTGCGACACGACGCCGGCAGGAAACACGAGGCCAGCCGACAGCGTTGCCCGATCGACATCGCCTAGGAGGCATCCGCCTGAAAAGCGGGCCCGACGGTTGTCGGGGTCGACAGCGACGGAACGTAGAGGAGAAAGATCGATGACGACGCCATCGTCACAAGTGCTGTGTCCGGCGAGGCTGTGACCGCCGCAACGAACTGCAGACAAAGCGTTTGCAAAATGGGCCGCACGCACGGTGGCCTGAATCTCTTCGACCGTCGCGCAGCGAACAATCAATCCCGGATTGCGAGCGACCATACCATTCCACACGGTGCTAGCTTCACGATACGAGGGATCGCCACGGCGCAAGAGTTCGCCAGTTCGTTGACGATGCAAGGTTTGGTAGACAGCGTCGGCGGCTGATGTCATAACAGCGCTCTGTCAGGAAAACCGAACGGCCAGCGCACGATAAATGTGCTCGGTTGGGATGTCAAGGTGAATCGATTCGTCGAGTTGTATATCACTGGTATGTCTGAACGGTGCACTTGACATGCAACATGCGTAGTTGTAGATTGCGGCGCGCTGCACAAATGAGCGAAGGTCCGCGACCGACCATCAATTTGACGATCATCCTTGCTGTTGCACTCAGAACCAAGCAGGAAACGAGTGGCAAGACCTCCCAATGATGAATAATCCCGCGGCTTTCCCCGTCGAAACCGTCCGTTCCCTGTTTCCGGCACTTCATCGAACTCCACATTTCATCTTTCTTGATAACGCCGCTGGCGCGCAGATTCCGCAGGGTGTGCTGGACGCTGTCACCCGCCATTTGCTTGAGTGCAACGTGCAGCGCGGAGGGCGATACGCGAAGAGCCAGGAAGTGGATGCGACGATCGCGCGCGGCCGCCAAAGCGTTGCGGACTTGCTGAACGCCTACGACTCGAACGAAGTCGCACTCGGAATGAACGGTACGTCATTCATTCGGCTCGTCAGCGACGCTATAGGCCAGACCCTCGGCGAGCGAAACGAAATCGTCATCACAGACCTCGATCACGAGGCGAATATCGCAACGTGGCTGGCGTTGCAGCGATATGGGGCGAAATTCGTGTGGTGGAAAGTCCGTGAAGACGCGAACCTGCACGTCGAGGATCTGAAGTCGCTGGTGAATTCGAAAACGCGACTGGTCGCTTGTCCCGTCGCCTCAAATGCACTCGGCACTGTCGTGGATGTTGCCGCCGCGGCAAGAATCGCTCATGCAGTGGGTGCGGAGATCTTTTTGGATTGCGTCCACTATGGACCGCATGCGCTGATCGACGTGCGGGCCTGGGAGGCAGACTATCTTGTCTGCTCGGGCTACAAAATTTTCTCCCCACACATGGGTTTCCTTTGGGGGCGGCTGGAATTGCTGCGAAAGCTGCCCACGTTTCGAGAGGATTTCATACCAGATGAGCCGCCCGGCAAGATCGAAGCCGGCACGTTCATCTACGAAAACGTTGCGGGGATGGAAGCGGCTGTGAATTACCTGGCGGAGCTCGGCCGAACCTTGGCGACGGACAAGTCAGGGCGCAAGACCGGGTCGCGTCGTGAAAATCTAGTCAGCGCGATGACCGCGATTCAGGACTACGAAGGCTTCCTGTCGAAGGAGATGTTGCGCGTCCTGAAACAGAACGGCGCGACAATCTATGGGGTGTCGGACGAGGACCGGCTAGCGAACCGAGTGCCGACTTTGTGTTTCAATTTGCCGAATGTATCCCCAGCAAAAGTGACCGAAGCAGCAGCTAGCGCAGGTATCGGCATTCGAGACGGACACATGTACTCGCCGAGACTGATGCGTCGCCTCGAATTGAGTACGGACAGCGGAGCCGTACGTGCCTCTCTCGTGCACTACAACACGATCGACGAAATTCGCGAGTTTGAGAAAGTGCTGCAAGGCCTCACGCAACGCAAATAAGAAAGCAGTTCTCGGCGAGGTGAACACCGATTAGCGATTCCTCCACGTTGCCCCCGGGAAGCACCGAACTTAAACGCAAGTTGACGCAGCGCCAACTGAGCATGATCACGATTGGCGGGGCCATTGGCGTTGGTCTTTTTCTAGGCAGTAGCGTCACGATCCAGCTTGCGGGGCCAGGAGTGATCGTGACGTATCTCTTCAGCGCTGTGATTGCCCTGATCGTGGCATATGCAGTCGCGGAAATGGCGGTAGTGCATCCTGTCGCCGGATCGTTCGGAGTATACGCTGAAAAATATCTGAGTCCGTGGGCCGGATTTTCGGTGCGAGCTACATATGGTTTCGTCCAGATCATCGCCGTCGGTGCCGAAATCACGGCAGTCGCGATTTATTTTGGATTCTGGTTTCCTTCGGTACCTCAATGGGTTTGGGTCGTATGCGTTTCCGTCGGACTCGTGATGCTGAACACGTTGCAGGTCAGCCGTTTTGGTGAGTTCGAATACTGGTTTGCGCTGATCAAGGTGCTCGCCATCATTATCTTCATCGTTGTTGGGTTTGGATTGATTCTTGGCCTTGGGCCGAAACACGCCGTCGGACTTTCAAACCTGACGTCGCACGGGGGTTTCCTACCTTTTGGATTGAAAGGCGTCTGGCTGGCAATGACGCTTGGCCTCACAAGCTATATGGGCGTCGAGGTGATCGGAGTTACCGCCGGCGAAGCTGAGCGCCCCGAGGAGACGATCCCTCGCGCGATGCGCTCCATCGTGTTCCGGCTCATTCTTTTCTACGTGCTGGCGATGACCGTAATGCTGGCGATGACCCCATGGAATCAGATGGGAAGCGGCATTACCGGCAGTCCTTTTGTTGGAGCGTTCTCGGCGGCTGGTATTCCTTACGCGTCTTCGATCATGAACATTGTCGTGATCACCGCGGCGCTCTCGAGTTCGAACACGGACCTCTACCTCACGACCCGTATGCTTTTTTCCCTGGCGCGCGGTGGCTATGCGCCGAGTTGGTTGGGAAGCTTGAGCAAAACCGGGGTTCCGACACGTGCCTTGGCGGTCTCAACCGGCGGTATGATTGCCGCGATTCTCTTGGCGATTTTCGCGCCCAGCAAAGCGTTCTTGATGCTGTATGGAGTTGCCGTTGCTGGAATGTTCTTCGTGTGGGGAGTGATTCTTCTCACGCACGTCACATTTCGTCGCGCACTAGGCCGCGAACGCATCGCGGAACTCCCGATTCGCATTCGCTTCTACCCTTACTCCACGTGGTTGGGTTTGATTGCGATCGCGGGAATTGCCCTAACCACCTTCTATGTTGACGGCCTGCAATATACCGTCCCCGCGTTTCTGCCGTTCCTTTTGTTGGTCTCAATCGCCTACTGGCGAGTTCGCGGTAAGGAAAGTCGTGCCGCGGCAGCAGCGTTATAGCCGCGAGCCGCGAGTGGCGACGCGAAGCACTTTGTCTTTCGAAATATAGATGTGGTCACACATGCGTTTGCGAGCAAGCTGCGCATCGCGCTTTTTGATCGCTTCGACGATGCCGCGATGCTCGCTGGTTGGCAATTCGCCGTGATATCCGATGTCCAGCGATGCATACATGATTCGTTCCATCTGGCAGCGCATATCGGCAACGGCGCGTACGAGCAACGGATTGCGAGTCAACTGAGCGATACCAACATGGAATTCGGTATCCGCCTCGATAAAACGGATATGGCTCTCGCGGCTCTCTCGACCGTATTCGGCATCGGCAAGTTTTTCTAACCGGTCGATCGCGCCCGAATCCCAGTTGCACTGCGCAGCCAGGTCGGCGGATCCGCCTTCCACAGCGGCGCGGAAGTCGTAGATTTCATTCACGTTCTGGATGGTGATCTGCGTGATGAAATAGCCGCGATTGGCGACGATCTGCATCAGATTTTCCTGCTGAAGCCGAACGGCAGCTTCGCGCACCGGAGTGCGACTGCCGCGATATCTTTTAGCCAAGTCTTTTTCACTCAGAGCCTCGCCGGGCCGAAAAACTCCGCGAATGATGTCCTGTTTCAGCGCCTGGTAAACGCGTTCGCTCAGAGACGCTCCATTGCGCCGAGTTGTAGGTGCCGAGGAAAACGCACCGAGAAGAAGCACAGGGGAGGCATTGCGAGACTGCAGGTTCTTGTTTTTCATGAGTTTCGTGGCCAATCGAGGGACACGGTTGATTTCGTCTCACGACAGGGTGAGCGAAAGAATAACATTGCCCGGGTATTTTGCGACATGGACATCGCGGTGTCAAACAACGATATACAGCGTGCATACAAGTTACATTCTTCTTGACATATCAAATCGTGGCGTTGTATTTTCCGCGCGCAGTTGCCGGTGAGTGCTTCACATCTGCCGTAAACGAGCTGTCCAATTGTTTCGCCGACACTTCGGCCCAGCAGGTGTCGGCGAAACGCAATGCAAGCCACCGAAGAAAGGCTTCCCTACGTATGTTAACGCCTGCTCGCGTTAAGGAAATCCGCGCGCGCTTCCCGGTTTTCCGCGAAAAGATTTATCTAAACAGCTGCTCTCAGGGCGCACTTTCAGATTCCGTTCGCTCGGGACTGGATGCGTACACTGCGAGTTGGGATAAATACGGTTCACCCTGGGATATTTGGGTGGACGAATACGAAAAGGCACGTGCCAGTTTCGCGAAATTTCTCGGATCCAATACCGACGAAGTTGCGCTCCTACCGAGCGCATCCGCGGGCATTAATTCAATCGCCAGTGCGCTGAATTTCCGCGAGCGAAAGAAAATCGTTCTGGGGGAATTTGAGTTTCCGACGATGGGGCACGTGTGGCTGGCGCAACGCGAGCGTGGCGCGCAAGTGGAGTTCGTGGAGTCTACGGGCGACCGCATGCCGGCGGAGAATTATGAGCGGGCTGTCGACAGGAATACGTTGATTGTCCCTGTAACCGGGCTTTGCTTCATGAACGGCTGGCGATCGGAAGTAAAAAAGCTTGTCGCGCTTGCTCACAAGCAAGGCGCGCTCGTGATGCTCGATGACTATCAAGACTGCGGAACGCGCCCAGTCAACGTGAAAGATCTCGATGTCGATATTTATGTGGCGGGCACACTGAAATACTTACTCGGTCCTCCCGGCTTGGCCATGATGTATGTCCGGCCTGAGTTGACCAAGAAACTGGCTCCCACAATCTCCGGGTGGTTCGCGCAAACGAACCCTTTTGCGTTCGATGTTCGGACATTAGACCTGTCGCCGACGGCACGCCGATTTGAGGCGGGGACGCCTGCAATTCCCAATATTTATGCCGCGATCAAGGGCGTCGAGCTACTGCAGCAAATCGGCCTGCGCGAAGTTGCTGGTCAGATCGCTACCTTAACTGCCCGGTTCTTGCGCGGCGCGCGTGAGATGGGAATTCAAATCAAGACTCCGGCCGACAGCGTAGGGCCTCTCACAGTTCTGAAGTGCAAAGATTCCGAGGCACTGGTAGCAAAGTTTGCCGCGCAGGGCATTGTTGTTTCGAACCGGAAAGATGGGTTGAGAGTTGCGTTTCACGTTTACAACACCGAGGAAGATGTGGAGGCGGTGCTCGACGCGCTGAAGAAAAATCTAGACCTGCTGGCGCTGAAACAATAACGAGACGCACTCGCATGCAGCGGTTAAGACGTTTTCACCAATGCATCGTCAAAAGCCCTAGTGCTTCGGTGAAATAGTTTTTCGCATTTCCGGGTTGAGAAATCAGGCACTTGTACCGCAATGATGTACGGCTTGTATGTCAGTTAGATTCTTCTTGACATGTCAGAACGCGTAAGTTAGGTTGCGCTACCTGTCGGGGGCCGAAATTCTGAGGAAAGGCCTGAAAATGATCCTTCTGTCTTATCGTCGGCTTTTAATTCCATTTCTTTTCATACTGTCGTTCGTGCTTGCGGGGGCGGTTACCATTTCCGCGCAGATTTTCCCGGGCCGAATTACGGGCACAGTCACGGACAGCCAGGGCGCTGTCGTGGCGGGCGCTGCGGTCAAACTGAGCAATCCTGCGACCGGTTTCGAACGCGTCGCTGTAACGGGAGAAAACGGAGACTTCAACTTCGCCGAACTTGCGCTTGGGACGTATCAGCTCACAGTGAGCAAAGAGAATTTCAAGACTGCGGTGCTAAACGGGATTACGACCGCCCTCGGGCAGGTCAACACGGTCGATCCTGTACTAACAGTTGGAAGTGCCAGTTCCGAGATCGAAGTGACAACTGCGCCCGCGTTGATGCAGACCGAAACGAACTCCGCCGGCGGCCAACTGTCGCAACAGCAAGTGTCGTCGCTCCCACTCGGAAATAGCGACTACACGCGCCTGGCGCTGGTCCTTCCCGGTGCGACTCAGAACAGCAACTTCGCGTTCGCTCAATACACGATCAACGGTTCGAGGTCGCGCTCCAATGGTTTCAACATCGACGGAATTTCAAACACCGACCCCTCAACCTATCTCCCGTCGCTGAATGAAGGAGGAAACTCCGCCACAGCAGCAACGCGCCTGCCGCTCGACGCGATTCAGGAAGTCAGCGTGGTGAGTGCAGGGCCTGCGGATACCGGACAGAACTCCGGCAGTGTGATGAACGCGATTGTGCAGAGCGGGACGAATCAGTTCCACGGCACCGCGTACGAAATGCACCGCGATGCGGCGTTGGACGCGGCCAACTTTTTCGAAAACGCCGGCGGAGTGCCCAAGGCGCCGTTCGTCTGGAACGAGTTTGGAGCTTCCGGTGGCGGCCCAATCTACATACCGCACGTCTATGATGGACGAAACCGAACATTCTTCTTCGTCGCGTACGATGGCAGCCGCCTGAAGCTGGGCACGACCCTCAATGGCAGTGCGCCAACGCCCGCCGACATTTCCCAAGCCGAAGCCGCTCTTGCGACGCAAGGTATCACACCGAATCAGCTTGGCCTGAACGTCCTCAACCTGTATTCGGGTCTTGGTTTGTCGGGTCCATTCGTTGTCGACAACCGGGGGCAGCAATCTCCCAACAGTTTTATCTCCAAGCTGGATCACAAGATTTCGGACAAAGACTCGCTTTCGGCGCGATTTATTTATGCGAACGGTGCAGACGAATTTCCGGGAGGCGGTCCAGGTCCGCAAGGTGGGTCGCAACTTAGTCCGTGGTTTGGAGTTACTCCGACAACCGTCGACAATCTTGGACTCAGCGAGGTACACATCTTCTCGCCGATCGCAGTCAACAGTTTACGCCTTGGTTGGAACCGCTTCAGCCAGTTTCAAAAAGGCCGCGATGCCGACGTGGATCCAGCAACGATTGGACTCAACACAGGCGTCGGACCTGAAAGCTTCGGCATCCCAGAGTTCGATATCGGAGGCTCGGGGCCTGGACGATATTCGAATCTGGGGCTGCAATATGGCGCTGGCGGCCGCGTCGCGACGACCTTCCAGGTTGCGGACGATTTCAGTTACACGCACGGCGCGCACGCGCTGAAGTTCGGGTTTAACTTTTTCCACGATTATTCGAATTACACGATTGTCGGTTCGCGAGGGCTATTCACCTTCGACGGTTCGCAACTTGGGACAGGATTGGTCACCAGTCTGACCGCGGCCGGTCAGACCTTTAACAATCCAGATGGAGTCGCCGGATTGATCGACCTCCTCGCTGGTCAGCCGAGTCCGGGCAATACATTCATCAATCGCGTTGGCAGCGGACGAGCCAACATCTATCAGAACATCACCAGCTTTTACGGGATGGATACGTACAAGGTGACGAGCAAACTGACCTTGATGGCTGGGTTGCGCTGGGATCTGATGGGCACAGTGGGTGAATCGCGTGGACGATTCTCAGCGTTCGATCCGTCTCTTGGTGCCGTTCCCGAAAGTCAATTACCAGGCGGGCATTTATACGATTCGCCGAAGAAAAACTTCGGACCCCGAATTGGTCTTTCTTGGGTGCCGCCAATCACATTGATCCCGGGCCGTCAGATGATTTTTCGGGCCGGCTACGGCATCTATTACGACACGATTCCACTGAACAACTTTGAAGAAGGCATTGCGCAAAATCCCGTTGGACCCACAGGCGGCTTCACGATTTTCCCGAATGCGCCGATTCCGTTTGGCGTAGGTGTTCCAATCTTTGGCACGGGCGCTCCCGTACCGCCGTTCAACGTGACCAGCATCGATCCACACATCAAGCAACCTAACACTCAGATTTGGAACATCAACTTCCAGCAGGAGTTGGATCCGAGATTTGTTCTTCAAGTCGCATACGTCGGCAATAAGAGCACGCACCAGCTCCAGTTGATCGACATCAACCAGCCGACTCCGGGCCTTCCAAACCCGGACACGTCGCAGTCGCGACGGCCGTTCAATTCGATATATCCGGACCTGCGGCAGATCAACCAGATCTCGTCCGTAGGTTGGGCGAACTACAACTCTCTGCAAGTCGTGTTGAAGTCGACCAACTTTCACGGGTTGACGACGCAGACTGCTTTCACCTGGTCGCACAACTTGGACACGGCTTCGGAAGTCGATGATTTCTTCGGAACGAGCGGTTACGTCCCGCAGGATTCGAGAAACCTGGCTGGCAGCTACGGAAATTCGGAGTTCGATCAGCGGCGAGCGCTGATCTTTACGTACATCTACCAGCTTCCATTCCCGAAGAACGGGAATCGCTTCACGTACGCGCTGAAGGATTGGCAAATCTCCGGCACGACAACGTTTCGCGATGGTCTTGCCTCTCCTGTGCTTAGCGCGGACGGCGGCAGCGGCACAGATAATTTCCACGAGCGGCCCGATTGTATCGGCCCGATTCACTACCAGCTAAAAGACTTCTCCGCGCCTTACGTTTTGCCGGGTGCGTTTGCGCCAGAGGCTCCGGGCACGTTTGGCAATTGCGGACGGAACCCGATCGTTGCGCCAGGCCTAACGAACTGGGACTTCGCCATACAGCGCACATTCAAATTCGGCGAGCGATTCTCGTTCGAATTCCGCACATCGTTCTTCAACGCCTTCAATCACCCCAACTTCGCCGAGCCCTCGCCCGACCTGAGCACCAGGATCACGGCGACGGCGGACGACGGCAGCTTTGACTCGCACTTTGGAGCGGGTGGGCCGCGAAACATTCAGTTCGGCGCCAAGCTTCGCTGGTGAACTCTAAATAGTTTGCGGTCAAGAGATGTGCGGGCGAGGGAGACGTATGGCCAATCGATTCTGCAAGACGGCGGTTTGTTGCCTGGTCTTGGTCTCCCTCACTCTAATCATCGGTCCCACTTCACAAGCCCAGGGTTCGTCATCGAAACCGATCAAAATCACCGTCGACGCGACACACGCATCCTCCCAGAAAATCTTGCGCTCTGACCTTGAGATACCTGTCTCGACAGGTCCACTCACCTTGTACTACTCCAAGTGGATGCCAGCCGATCATTCGCCCGACGGCCCGATCACAAATCTCACCGGTTTGAAATTTACGGCAAATGGACAGCGCCTCACTTGGCATCGCGACCCGGACGATATGTTCGCTATCCATATAGATGTCCCCGCGGGCGTCACTTCCATTTCAGCGCATATCGATTTTCTTTTGTCTGCACCCGGACCGACGATCGATTTTTCGGCCGCTTCATCCTCAAAGCTGTTCATTCTGATGTGGCACGAAGTTATCCTTTATCCCAAGGGCCACCCCGCAAACGAAATCACGTTCGAGCCGACGTTGCACTTGCCGGAAGGCTGGAATTTCAATACGTCGCTTCCAGTTGCGAGTCGATCCGGGAGCGCAGTGACGTTTGCTCCAGTGCCGCTCGATCTGCTCGTTGATTCTCCAGTTCAGTCGGGCGAATACCTACGCGTCATACCTCTCGCCGCCGGGCAGAAGCCGAGTCACGAAGTAGACGTCGCCGCGGACGATCCGTGGGCGCTTGAGATATCCCCGGCGCTGATCGAAAACTACAATCGACTGGTCGCCGAGGCGATGGCGCTCTACCAATCGCATCACTATCGCGACTATCACTTCCTGCTAACTCTCAGCGACAACGTTCTGTTCCTTGGCCAGGAGCACCACGAAAGCAGCGACGACAGAATCGCGGAACACACGCTTGTCGATCCGAACGGTCGCCTGCTTGCCGCCGATCTCTTTCCTCACGAATTCACGCATTCCTGGAATGGTCAGTATCGCCGTCCCGCGGGGATGGCGACGCCGGACTTTCAGCAACCGATGCGGGGCGAGCTTATTTGGGTCTATGAGGGTCTAACTGATTACCTTGGTACCGTACTAGCGGCGCGTAGCGGCCTTCGAACGCCGGAACAAACGCGAGAGGAGATTGCTTCCCTTGCATCGACGCTCGATCATCGCGCCGGCCGAACGTGGCGATCGCTGCAAGACACATCGGATTCCGCCCAAGTGCTTTATTTTGCGCCGTCGGACTGGATTTCATATCGTCGCGGCACGGATTTTTATACCGAGAGTGTTCTACTCTGGCTCGAAGTCGACGTTACGATTCGAAAGTTGACCCAAGGGCAGCGCTCGATGAACGACTTCTGCAAAATCTTCTACAGCGGGTCCGAAGGTCTGCCAATCATCAAGCCGTATACCTTTGAAGACGTTGTATCGACGCTGAACCAGGTTGCTGCGTACGACTGGAAAGCATTCCTTCGCCAGCGACTCGATTCACTCGAGCCCAATGCGCCACTCGGTGGCATTAGCAACGGTGGATGGGAGCTGGTTTATACGGATACCCCGAACGAAATTCACGCCGCACAACACGCGATGTCAGGAAACGGCGACTTGACAGCGTCGTTGGGCATGACCGTCAAAGCTGACGGAACAATTCAAGATGTCATCCCCGGGATGTCGGCAGAACAGGCTGGCCTGAGTCCTTTTATGAAGATCATTGGAGTGGGTGGCCGTCAATTTTCCGTCGAGGAGCTGAGTCGAGCGGTCGAGAACTCGCACAACGCCACTGCACCCATCGCCATACTTTCTTCGAACACCGGCACAATCGAGCGCCACGATATTTCGTACCGTGACGGGCTGCGCGAGCCGCATCTCAAACGGAATGAAGCGACTACCGACTATCTGGATGAAATCCTTAAGCCTCTAGCAAAGTAAAGAGACTCGTTGCTGGTTCTTCTCACACCTTAACCGGCGTTTCCTGATTGAGGATCGCGACCCAGCGCTTTCCTCGCTTAATCCACGTCGTGCTCTCGATAACAGGATTTGAGGGAAATTTCTTGCCACGAAAGCTGCCGATCCGGACTGTTTCGTAGGTCAATATCACGGTCATTGGGTTCGGCATGAACCCTTTCATCCGCCTCCACTTCGCGTGAGACACCGTCCGCGAGTTCATCGTCGCCAGATATTCCGGCTGCCGCATGATCCCGCTTCGAAAGATCATGATGCCGTCATCCGCTACCAATTGGCGAAACGCTTCCGCGTCTCGCTCCGTCGCGGCTTTCCATACTTGTTTTTCCTGCTCAATAACGCGGCGCACGATGGCCTCGCTAGTCGCGGACCTGTTCGATGTTTTCTTCGGCACAGTTTTGATCCCTAAGGACGTTCAAGATACGTTTGCAAAGCACGCTCGCGCTTGCCCGTCGGATATCTAAGAGGAATTAAGATACCGCGAGTATTTTCAGGAATGGGAAGGGAAAACGAGGAAAGAGTCCTGGCTATCGAAAAAATCTGGCGGAGAGGGGGGGATTCGAACCCCCGTTAGGGTGTTTAGTCCCTAAAACGGTTTAGCAAACCGCCGCATTCAGCCGCTCTGCCACCTCTCCGCGGTTTGTTTTCAACAGCTTACCACATTTACTTCAATTCACCTGCTGAACAGTTGCTGAATATTTGTGGAAATCGTCCAAAGTCGTCTCCAAAGTCTTCATCGCTGCCAAAACTGCCGGGTCGAAGGCCTTGATGTAACGCTCTTTGGTCACGTGGGGTTTTGCGTGACGCAGGATGCGCTGGACGACTTTTTCATTCGCGCCCAGTTCATACAGGTTCGATGCAATGCCGCGTCTGCACGCATGCCAGCCGTACCATGCCAGCCGCAATGACTCCACGGCTGGCCGGACAAGTCGCTGACCCACTCTGTTCAAGTCCATGTGGTCGCCGCCGTCCGAGTGGAACATTACCCCGGTCGTCGGATTCCCCATGGACAGACGATACGCGTCCAGAATTTCCGCCAGTTGCCGAATGACGGGAACCGCTTGGGCGCTGGCTCGTGTCTTAGGTCCATTCACAAAGCTCTTCCAAATGGATCTGTTAACGCTCAGCGAGTCACCGTTGTAGTCCGTCCATTCAAGCCCTCGCAATTCGCCTTCGCGAAGTCCTGCAAAGGATGCTGTGGCGATCACTGCTTTGGGCAACAACGGCAGAAGATTCAGAATGCGATATATCTGGGCCAAGCTGTACGCGAAGGTTTCGCGCGCTTCGCGCGCATTTCTGGGAATACGGGCATTCTGGATGGGGTTCACTCCATCGAACGCGCCTTCATTCTTTGCGTGACTGAAAACACCGCTGAGCACACTCTTGATGTGCTGAAGCGTTGTCTTGCTGAGATCGTGTTCATAGGCGATGGCCTTGAATTCTAAAGAAGGCGTCAAATCTGGGAATCGCTGCTGAAGAGCCCGACAAATTCGATTACACGCCCGGAAGAGGAATCGTTGCGGTTTGTTTCGGCAAGGAAATCATCGTGGGCAATCGGCTCTTTCTTGAGGGACACAGCATTGCAATTCCGGCCAAAACACTTTGCCAGACGGATTCGGAGATTTTCGTGGCGAAAGAAGGCAAGCTCCTCGGAACTCTCGTCGTTGCCGATACGCTTCGGCCTGAAGCGATAAAGGCGATAGCGGATCTCAAATCCATGGGATTGAAGACCGTTCTTCTCACAGGGGACTCCAAGGCTGTGGCTAACGACATCGGCGGAGAGCTGGGCGTCGATGAAATCGCTGCTGACCTTCTGCCGGAGGAAAAGCTGGAATTCGTCAGCAAGCTCACGAAGGCTCGGCACAACGTCGTCATGGTGGGAGATGGCGTCAACGACGCCCCCGCTCTGATGGAGGCTACCGTTGGAGTCGCGATGGGCGCTGGTACCGACGTTGCGCGCGAGGGTGCAAACGTTGTTCTCATTGGCAATGATCTCTCGAAGCTGGTTGAAACTCTCTCGATTGCACGGCGCTGCCGTCGGACGATCATGCAGAACTTCGTCGGAACACTTGTCGTTGACAGCGTTGGGGTCGGCTTGGCAGCGTTTGGATTTCTGAATCCACTTCTGGCCGCATTCATCCACGTATCTTCCGAAATGGCTTTCATCTTAAATTCGGCTCGGCTACTTCCGCCAGTCGCTTCGGCGCAGGGCCTCGTGCGCGGACTATTTTCTCATTCGCCCGCGATCACTCAGAACTAGGTGGGAAATATGTCTCTCGACTCGGCACATTCCCTGGTAACGAAGCGGCTCGTCATCGGACATCGCACGGTATGCCAAGGATGCTGCTGTGGGAACACAGAAAACGGAAGACCTCCCGTTCCTGTGGACTGGCTCAAGAAGGAATGGCGTTCCAGGGGCTTGCTGAAGCGCGTTCAATTGACGATCAGCGGCTGCCTGGGACCGTGCGATGTTCCCAACGTACTGACAATTTCAAACGAGAGCGGCACACAGTGGTTCGGTGAGATTACGGAGTTCGAGCAATACCGGGATCTCGTCGACTGGGCAAGCCGGTCCAGAGATGCAGGCGAGTTGCTGCCCGTTCCTAAAGAATTTCAGCGTCATACTCTGCATCCGTTTCGCAAGCACGCGGGGTAATTGTTGGAGTCGGGAATTGTTGCTGAACAATTGCTGAACGCTGACTGCAAATTGGGTATTTCGGTGCAACCGAGGAGTGTGTAACGCAAACCACAAACGAGAACAGATCAGGGCGAAATGGAATGTTTTGAGTTTCTTGAGGACCGTCGCGTTCCGGTCATCCTCAGTGGCGGTCAATCAAAGACTTGGGCGACCGACAGCAGATAACTTAGCCAATGTTTCATTTCAGATACGTGCGCACAATCTCGATCAGATCGTCGGCGGCTTCCTGGGAAGTTTTGTCCCTGCGAGGCATGTGATTTCGAATGTGATCCTCCATGAGCTCGCCCATCAGGCTATTGATTGCTCCACGCGCGGCGGAGAGTCGTTGAAGAATATCGGCGCACTGATCATCGTCAGTCAGACCGCGAAGGACACTCTCGAGTTGCCCGATGATCTTCTTTGTTCGATTGACCAGATCCAGTTTTTCGCGAGATAAGTGTGACATTTTTTAATTTGACCTACCCTATGGGGGTATGGTATCAGATTTTAGTGCTGCGAATCAAGAACGGTGAAGGAGCGAATACCAAGCGGCGAAGAACCTCCGGGTAGCAACACACGACCGATCCTAGAAAGCGAGCAGGCGCAGTAAAGGTAGTATCCGCCCTCTCGCGTCCCGGAGCGAGCAGAACTGAACGGGTGGGAATGGTGATCCTGTAACACTCCCGTAACGCACCCACCGAATAATCGTTCTTTTTGGTCGTTCGTATATTCACGTGTCGCGCAGCTTTTGTTCATCCTTTACCCCCGTGCAGTGCCCTTGTTTGCAGCGTCAGCCAGTAAAGGTAAGGAGTGATCCATGCGGCGGTTATTTCTCCGTGTAGGTTCTGTGGTATTTGCAATCTCGGCGATGGCCGGAGGTGCGTTCGCGCAGAAGGCGCTGACCTGGCAAGAGATTCGCGACAGGTTCGAGGCGGCGAACCCCACTCTGAAAGCCGGGCAAATCGGCATCGACGAGTCCCGAGCACAGGAAACTACGGCATATTTGCGCCCGAATCCGAACCTCACGTTGACGGCTGATCAGATCAATCCGTTCCCCGGAGGTCCTCCCCACAGCACGTTCGGGTTTCTCCTCGGAGCCGCTTCGCTCAATTACCTACATGAGAGACAGCATAAGCGCGAACTCCGTCTGGAAAGCGCGAAGGAATCGACGGAGATCACAGTATCCGGCCAGGCGGACTTGGAGCGTACCCTGATCTTCAATTTGCGGATGTCATTCGTACAGACGCTCCAGGAAAAGGCCATTCTGAACTTAGCCAGAGAGAATCTGGCTTACTACGATCACGTACTGGACGTGAATCGCGACCGCTACAAAGCCGGAGCGATCGCGCAGGTGGATTTGAAACGCCTGGAGTTACAAAGGGTGCAGTACCTCTCGGATCTGCAAACCGCCGAAGTGAACCTTCGCACGGCGAAAATTCAAG
The DNA here is from genome assembly GCA_963795355.1 of uncultured Acidobacteriota bacterium. Classification (GTDB taxonomy): domain Bacteria; phylum Acidobacteriota; class Terriglobia; order Acidiferrales; family UBA7541; genus Acidiferrum. The sequence goes on along the minus strand of CAWCHM010000011.1, from coordinate 339,127 downwards.
TGCTTACGCTTCTCGATGATCGAACGCCAGTGGAGCAGTTCGATATAACCGGGCTTTTTGAGTTCGCCGAAATGATCCCACCGCTCACCGACGTCCGCCAGGCGGCTCTCGATGCACGCCCGGACTTGAGGGCCGCGTTGCAATCGGTCGACAAGGCGAAGACGGATCATCGGCTCGCCGTGGCCAACGGATCTACCGATCCCACGTTCGGTTTCGATGTGGGCCGCAATCCCCCTATCGATCAATACATCGGGTTCAACGTGAACATCCCATTGCGGATTTTCGATCGCAATCAGGGGGAAAAGCGCCGCACGCAGCTGGACATCGATCGCAATGATCGAGTCGCGGAGGCCACACGAGCGCAGGTCTTCAGCGATGTCGATTCGGCCTACGCTACGGTCAACAGCAGTGTGGTCTTGCTCAAGCCCTATAAGGAGCAATACCTGGAAGAGGCGTCTAGTGTTCGCGACACGATTGAACTTTCCTACCAACACGGAGCCGCATCTCTTCTGGATTTCTTGAGCGCGCAAGCGGACTACAGAAATGTACAAGTCAATTATTTAAATCTGGTCGCCTCCTATTTGGACGCGGCGAGTCAATTGAATCTTGCGGTGGGACGTGAGGTTATCCAATGAAAGACCGGAACATTGCAGCAGCCGCGCTTACGTTGGTTCTAGGGTTACTTCTGGCTGGTTGTGGCGATGCGCACAACGATCCGAACGCAGGAGCGCCGCCACCGCTAAAAGTCGAGCGCGCGGAGGACAGGAACCTCTTTCAGGTGGATCGCCCGGAACAGTTCCCTCTGAGCGCGGCTGTCGAGCATGTCACTGTTTCTCAATTGAAGGCGACTGGGACGGTCAATCCCGATATTTCCAGAAGTGTGCCGGTGATCTCGGTGGCGGCAGGCCGCGTGGTGGAGATCAAAGCCCGGCTCGGAGACACGGTCAAGAAGGGGCAATCGCTCCTCAGCGTGCAAAGTGCGGACGTTTCCGGCGCCTTCTCGGACTATCAAAAGGCGGTTGCCGACGAACGACTCACTCGAACGCAATTGGAGCGGGCACAATTTCTCTATGACAAGGGCGCAATTTCGTTAAACGACCTCCAAGTTGCGCAAGACACCGATGCCAAGGCTAAAGTGGACGTGAAGACAGCCGCTGAAAAACTCCGCGTACTTGGCAATTCCAACCCCGATCAGCCGTCTGGTATTGTCGAAATTCGCGCGCCGATATCCGGCGTCATTACCGACCAGCAAGTTACGAACGCAGCGGGCGTTGCGGGTCTCGGCTCGCCCAATCCGTTCACGATTTCGGACTTGAGCTACATCTGGATTATTTGCGACGTTTACGAGAACGATCTGCCCGTTGTCCGTATCGGTGACAAAGCTGACATTCGTCTCAACGCCTATCCCGACAGAAAGTTCACCGGAACCATCAGCAACATCGGACCCGTTCTTGATCCCAATCTGCGAACGGCGAAGGTACGAATCGAGGTACGCAATCCGGGACTGATGCGCCCTGGGATGTTTGCAACCGCCACTTTCTATGGTCAAAAGACTGAGAAGTACGCCGCCGTACCAGCCACTGCGATCTTGCATCTGCACGATCGCGATTGGGTCTATCTACCTGCTGGCGGCAAGGCGTTTCGACGAGTGGAAGTCAAATCAGGCGAAATGCTGAGTGGCAATATGCAGGCAATCTTGTCAGGCGTCACGCCAGGGCAACAAATCATTGCCAACGCGCTTGAATTTCAGAATTCGGTGGAGCAGTAATGATCCGCTCACTCGTCGATTTCGCACTGAACAACCGCTTCGTCGTCCTCGGGTTGGCGCTCGTCCTATTTGCAGGAGGAATCGTCTCGTTCAAGAGGCTGCCAGTCGAAGCTTACCCGGACGTGGCGAATACCTGGGTGCAGGTGATTACACAGTGGCCTGGCCGCGCGGCGGAGGAGGTCGAGCAACAAATCACCATACCGATCGAAATCCAAGCGAACGGAATTCCGTCTCTTTTGCACGTTCGATCGGCTTCATTGGCCGGTCTTTCGGTTGTGAATCTCATCTTCGACGACAATTCTGACAACGACTTGGATCGCCAGAAGGTATTGGAACGGCTCACACAGGTCACCCTTCCACCAAACGTGTCCGCTCAAGTTGGTCCCGACTTCAGTCCGATCGGTTCCGTTTATTGGTACACGCTGAAGAGCACAAACCCCAACTACGACCTGATGGAATTGAAATCGCTTCAGGACTGGACCATCAACAAATACATCAAGGCCGCTCCCGACGTGGTGGATGACTCTTCGTTTGGGGGGATTACTCGCGAGTACCAAATCCGCGTCGACCCGGACAAGCTGGTTTCCTACGGCCTGAGCCTAGCTCAGGTGGAGCAGCAACTCGCCAACAGCAACGCGAATGCTGGCGGCAGCTTTATCGAACAGGGATCCCAGCAGATCAATGTCCGCGCTGTCGGATTGATCGAAAACGTTTCCGACATCGAAAAAACAGTTATCAAGACGCAGAAAGGCACGGCGCTACGCATAAAGGATATCGCTGTCGTCAGTCAGGGGCCGAAAATTCGCCTCGGACAAATTGGAAGAGCGATTCATCGAGCCGATGGCGTGGTGGTAGATGACAACGACGTGGTTGAGGGAATCGTGTTCATGCGTAAAGGCGCGGACACGGCGGCAACCATGGACGGCATTCACAAGGCCGTGCAAAAACTCAACGATCACATACTGCCACCGGGAGTGAAGATCATTCCCTATTTGGATCGGGACGATCTCGTACACTTCACGACGCACACTGTGCTTCACAACCTCACCGAGGGAATGATCCTCGTCGTTATTATCCTCTTCATTTTTCTGGGAAACGCTCGTGGGGCGCTGATCGTCTCGCTCACAATACCGTTTTCGTTGCTGTTTGCATCCATTTGCCTTGACCTACGCCATATTTCCGCCAATTTGCTTTCGCTAGGTGCGCTCGACTTTGGGATGGTGGTTGATGGCGCCGTGGTCATGATCGAGAACATCGTCCGCCACCTCAATCGCCACGACACGGAACACCGTACCCCCCTCGAAAGAATTCGAGAAGCGGTGCACGAAGTTCAGCGGCCTGTCTTTTACGCCATCGCGATCATCATCACGGCATACTTGCCCATTTTCACTTTGCAGCGAGTCGAAGGGAAGCTGTTTAAGCCGATGGCGTGGACGGTTGCCTTTGCGCTGCTCGGCGCGCTGACATTTTCCATGTTGGTTGCGCCAGCCCTGGCGAGTTTCTTCTTCCGTGCCGGCGTGAAGGAGTGGAAGAACCCTCTGATGGGCCACTTGACGGCGCGTTACAGGCACGCCGTCGCTTGGTCAATCCGTAACCGTTCGCTGACAGTGGGAGCAGCAGGTGTCTTGTTTCTGGTTGCAATGTTCCTGGCCTTCGGCGGCGTAATTGGATCTGAATTTCTTCCTCATTTGGATGAGGGGGCAATTTGGGTTCGCGGCACGCTGGCAATGAGCGTTGGTCCAACCGATAGCGCACGCGTTGCCGAAAGAGCTCGCGAAATCCTGTGTTCCTTTCCTGAGGTACCTCAGGTAGTCAATCAGATCGGTCGTCCCGATGATGGGACAGACACGACCGGCTTTTTCGACATGGAGTTCTTCGTTGATCTTCTTCCGAAGGAGAAATGGCGACCGGTTTTTCACCAAAATAAAGACTTGCTGATCGCTGCGATGGACCGCGAATTGGAGAAGATACCTGGAGTTTTCTGGGGCTTCTCTCAGCCGATTTCCGACAATCTGGAAGAGGCGGTAAGCGGAGTCAAAGGAGCGCTCGCCGTAAAGATTTATGGAGACGATTTAAAGACACTGGAAGCAAAAGGAGATGAGATTGTAGCCGCCATGCGCGGTATCAAGGGCGTCGAAGACCTAGGAATGTTTCGCGTGATTGGTCAGCCGAACCTCAATTTCAGAGTGGATCGAGACCAGGCCGCACGTTTTGGGATCAGCGTATCCGACGTTCAGGATGCGGTTCAAACTGCAGTGGGAGGAAATGCGCTCACGCAGGTGCTGATCGGAGAGCAGCGATACGACCTCGTGTTGCGATATCTTCCGGAGTATCGCGACACGAAAGAGGCAATCGAAAAAATCCGATTGCTTTCCCCTGCCGGTGAGCGCGTTTCGCTGGCGCAGTTGACCAAAGTCAGTGTCACGGACGGCGGCTCGGAAATCTATCGGGAAGCGAATTCCCGGTATATTGCGATCAAATTCAGTGTGCGTGGCCGGGACTTGGGTAGCACCGTGGAAGAAGCGATGAGAAAGGTCAATGCTGCAGTGAAATTGCCAGCCGGTTACACGATTGACTGGTCGGGAGAATATGAAAGTCAACAACGTTCGCAGCGCCGGATGATGATCGTGTTGCCGGGTACGCTCATCGCCATCTTCATCATCCTGTATTCCATGTTTAGGTCGGTCAAATGGGCGCTTCTGACCCTGACAAACGTGACGATGGCTCCGCTGGGAGGCCTTTTGGCACTGCTCGTCACGGGTACAAATCTAAGTGTTTCGTCAGGCGTTGGTTTTCTCGCTCTCTTTGGGGTGTCAGTGCAAACAGGCGTCATCATGGTTGAGTACATCAATCAGCTTCGAGCCAGGGGATACACGATTGAACAGTCCGCCGTAGAAGGGGCCGTTCTGCGACTTCGGCCAATTATGATGACCATGTTGGTTGCCACCTTGGGCTTGCTGCCCGCCGCCCTCTCCCACGGGATCGGGTCGGATTCACAACGCCCGTTCGCGATCGTCATCGTCGGGGGATTGCTTTCCAATCTCATGATCAGCATTTTCTTGCTGCCGACGCTTTACACGTGGTTTGCGAGTTCCAATGACCAGTTCCCAGAGCCTGAATTTGAAGGGGCGGTGTAGGATTCATCGTGGTTTCGAGACCACTGAAGGGCGACGCATGAAAAGGGCTGAAGTCCGCGACATCATTCGGGGAATAGGAATCATTCCAGCGATTCGGGTGTCTTCCGCTGAAGAAGCGCACTTTGCCTGCGATGTAGTTGCCCGTAGCGGCATCCCCATCGTGGAAGTCACGATGACCGTGCCCGAGGCGGTTGAGCTGATTGCGCACCTCGTTCAGCACCATCAAACGATATTGGTAGGTGCGGGCAGTGTCCTGAACGCTGAGATCGCGAGCAAATGCTTTGATGCAGGCGCGCATTTTCTCACCAGCCCGGGCCTTAACCTGAAAGTCGTCGAATTCGCGGCGAAGAAAGAAATCGTAGTCCTGCCCGGTGCCTTGACACCCACCGAAGTGATGGAAGCCTGGGACGCCGGATCAGACTTCGTTAAGGTATTTCCTTGCGTGGATATTGGCGGCGCAAGATACATCAGAGCATTAAAAACATCGTTGCCCCAGATTCCATTGATTGCAGCCGGAGGCGTTACACAACAGACGGCGACGAGCTTCCTCTTGGCGGGGGCCACTGCCATTGGTGTGGGCACGGAGTTAATTCCAGCGGATGCCATCGCCAATCGAGAAAGCGATCGAATTCGGGAACTCTCGCATCGCTTTCTGGGCTACGTCAAAGATGCCCGTCGTCGTTTGGGACCTGACACCGAAACCAGTACGGCAGCCAAAACCGATTTTTGGAAGCTCCACAAGCGCGCGAAGTCAGACACGCACTGACCCTCAAGACCTTCGCGGCAAGGTCTAGAGAGATTCTCATGAAGCGTTTCTCAATTGCGCTGCGATTTCTCCTGCCGTATTCGCCCGACGAAGTGGTCGGCCCGACGCGGTATTCTTCGGACGAAATCGGAATCCACCACAGTTGCTGCAGGTCAAATACTCTGAGTTGTGATTTGTCGCGTCGACAGCAGTTTTCAACACTGGAAACGATTTGATGGCGGATGGTGGGATAACACAGTCTTAGAGGGCCGGGCGGACGGCGAATTACGTAAGGTCGCGATGTAATCGACGACGAAGCGTAAGGTCGAGAACATTAACTATGCTTTACAAAATACATTAATCATAGTAAATATACGTCTTGTCTGGAGGACGTATGTGCGCCGCGAAGATCGCCGTGATTTCGTTGTTGGCCTTTCCGGGAGCTTCTCTGCGGGCCGCGACGAACGGGACCGTCTGTGCAACCGTCGAAGATCCTGGGAAAGCAGCGATACCCGGTGCGAAGGCAGAATTGACCGGGCCGCGAATCCAAATCAGTACACAGACGGACGCTGCGGGACTCTTCTGCTTCGAGGAGATAGAGCAGGGGACGTACGAACTTAAGGTAAAGGCTGACGGATTTCGGACCGACGACCGGGAAGTGACGATTGCTCCGAACGACGCGGTGAGAATTGTGATTACCCTCATGATCCTTGCGGCTCGCGAGGAAGTAACGGTTGTGGAAGAAGCCTCCGACCCGGCCTCCTTGAATGTCGCGCAGACCAAATTCAGCTCGGGTTTGATCGAAAAGCTGCCGAGCGAAAGCGTGAATGCAGCCATGAGCTCGGTTCTGACGCTGACCACGCCCGGGGTCGCGGCGGATTCGAATGGCGTCTTTCATCCTCTCGGGGAGCACGCGGAGACATCGTTCAGCGTGGACGGCCAGCCGATCTCCGATCAACAGAGCCGCATTTTTTCCAACCAGATTTCACTCAACACGATCGAAGAGATGCGCACGATTCAAGGCGCTCCACCCGCCGAATATGGCGACAAAACAAGTCTCATTGTCGAAGCCACGACGAAGTCCGGTTTGGACGCGGGAAGAACGAAAGGAACCGTCTCTGCCGGTTACGGATCGTTTGACACTCCCACGGCGAGCGTCACATTTTCGGCCGGAACAAAGACTCTTGGCAATTTTCTAGCAGCTGATGGAATCAACAGTCACCGGTTTCTGGATTCTCCCGAGTTTCAGCCGCTGCATGCGAATGGTAACGCCGCGAATCTGTTTGACCGGTTCGACTGGCGGCCGAGCGACGCCACAGCTCTTCACGTGAATGTGTCCGCGGCGCATTCCTGGTTTCAGGTTCCGAATACCCTCGATCAGGAACGGGCGGGGCAAGATCAGCGGCAGCACATGTCGAGCTTCAACGCAGGTCTGGCTTTCTCCCGGGTACTCACGCCGTCGGTTCTACTCATGGCAAATATCTGGGTGCGCCAGGACCGGGTGAATTACTTCCCGTCAGGAAATTTGTTTTCCGACCAACCGGCGACACTCTCGCAGTCCAGGCGGCTGACAAGCACGGGGGGGCGAACCGATCTCGCTTATGTACATGGACGCCACGCCATTAAGGGAGGCTTTCAGCTGCAGGTCACTCCGATTTCGGAGGAGTTCCAAACGGGTTTGAGCGATCCAGGATTTAATTCTCCCTGTGTCGACGCCGGAGGAACTCCTGTTTCCGATCCGGCGCTGACTTCCACCGCGCAGTGCGCCGGAGCCGGATACAAAAATAATTCGGGGTTTCAGTCCGCGCTCCTGCCGTATGACCTGACGCGCGGCGGAACTCTGTTTCAATTCCGCGGCAACTCCGTCATCAAAGAAGAGAGCGCGTATTTGCAGGACAGCATCAAGCTCGGCGATTTGTATTTGAATCTAGGAATCCGGTACGACAACTATGACGGCCTGAGCAAAGGCTTTGGAGTCCAGCCACGAACGGGTATTTCGTACCATATTCGTCCGACCGATTCGCTTCTGCATTTTTCCTACGCACGGGTCTTCCTCACGCCTTACAACGAAAACCTCGTGCTATCGAGTGCGACGGGGCCAGGCGGGCTCGCGAACGGCTCGCTGGGAGCGAACGGAGTGGAGCCGCTGACGCCGGCGCGACGGAATCAATTCAACGTTGGATTTGAGCAAAAACTGGCCAGCAAGTTCAGTGTGGAGGCCGAATATTTTTGGAAGTTCACGGCTGGCGCCTACGACTTCAACACTATTCTGAACACGCCTCTGAACTTTCCCATCCAGTTCCGTAAGGCAAAGATCGATGGCGCGATGGTGCGGACAACCCTCAGCAATGTCCATGGTTTCAGCGCATTCATGGTTCTGGGACATACGCGCTCACGTTTGTTCAGTCCGGAAATCGGCGGAATCAATTTTGGCAGTGGTTATGCTCCCGTGGCGCGCCCCGATCACGACCAGGGATTTCAGCAGACGACGAATCTTCAATACCAGTTTTCTGGAAAGAGTATGAGAGGAATGTGGTTCGGTTTGACGTGGCGCTATGACAGCGGGCTGGTCGTTGTCAGTGTCCCCGACTACGCGACCGCCCTTACGCTCTCAGGAGATGAGCAGCAACAGATAGGCCTATACTGCGGTACGACTTTTGCCACGGTTGATGCTCCTCTGCGGAACTGTGCTTCCACTCAATTCGGAGCGACGAGAATTCACATCGTGCCGGCCGGGACTTATAACGCGGATACCAATCCGTCGCGTATTACCCCGCGGAATCTCTTTGATGTTGCCCTTGGCTCCGATTCAATCTGGAAGAAAGAGCCGTACGCTTTAGGCGTGAAGCTTACCGTCGTAAATCTGACGGACAAGATCGCGCTCTACAATTTCCTTTCGAGTTTTTCGGGCACGCACTTCGTTGCGCCACGTTCCGTGCAGGCCCAGATTACGTTTCATTTCTGAAACGAGGGCGCCCGTGGTGTACCCAAACTGTTCTCGATCAGAGGGCGCCGCCGTGGGGTGCGGCAAACTCTAAGGTGCTGCAGAGCACCGCAGTCCGCGCCGCAGGGGCGAGCGGATGTCAGCAACCCCAGCTTGCGAAACTTTTCTTCAACTCATGGGTGAATGGCATTTCAGTGATCCGTAGTGGGGCGAGTTCTCAAAATGGCGTTCCTGTTGGAATGAGTTTCTTCATGGGTTCGATTTGTCTGCTTGCCGCTCTGGGCGACATTTCGTGTGCTACTACGCGGCGGCGTCTTCGGAGTAGGCGCGCATCGCCCGCCATCTCTGGCGAATGTGTGCTTTGGACTGTTCATCGCGGAACTTAACGGACCGGAGTATCGCCATTGTTTAACGGCTTCAATCGCCGCGCGACGAAGAGAGGAGTCTCCTTCAAGAGCGTCTTGCACGGCGACAGTCCCGTCTTGCGGTTTCCCTCGATTCGACCCAAATGCTGAGCGCAGCGAGTGGGTCTCAGCTAGGGATCCATTCCTTTAAAGAATTTCTTCGGCGGACGCGCTACGGATTCTACGGGGCGGCAGAAATCGGCGTTTCGCTGTCGAACCGGTCCGAAAGGTGGTTACTGAAAGAGCCGAGGGGCGAAGTCCTTCAAGTCGCGTCGCCAGGTCTGCCATTCGTGATCGGTGCCAGGAGACTCATAGAAGACGTGCTGAATGGACGCCTCGCTGAGCGAATTGTGCAGACGCTGGAGACCCGTGCGCATGCGCTCAGGTTCCACGGTACCCACGCCGAGCCATAACAGATGCACACGCTTCGCGAATGCCGCAGGGTCGGCAAACACGCCGTTGTAGTCCCTACTCGCATCTAGCTTGCGCTCGCCCAAGACGAGCATTCCGCCTGCACCACTGAATCCACCGATGTATGAGAACAGGTCGAGGTGATCGAGAGTGATTTGAAATGTCTGCATGCCGCCCATCGAAAGCCCGGCCATCGCGCGATGATCGCGATCGCTTAATGTTTTGAAGTTCGAGTCGATGAACGGAATGAGCGCCTTTGTCACGTCATCTTCAAATGCCGACGCCATATCCTGCATACCTTTGAGCATCTCTGGCGAGCCGGAGGGCTTACTCATGAAATCCGGAAACGGCTGTCCGGCGCGGGCGGCGTACCCGTAAGCCATGACCACGATCATTGGTTTGCAGTTTCCGGCTGCGAGCAGATTGTCGAGTATGAAATTCGCGCGACCTTGCCTGACCCATCCGGTTTCGTCCTCACCCGCTCCGTGCTGCAGATAAAGCACGGGGAAACGCGCGGTGGACTGCTCTTCGTACTTTGGAGGTGTGTAAACAAGCGCGTGTCGCCAGCTTCCCGTGACCTGCGACAAGTACCAAACTTCGCGGACTTGCCCGTGCGGCACATTTTGAGGGGAATAGTAGGTCGAGCCTGATTCGGGAACCTCGACAGCGCTCACGGGGCGTCCGCCGCCGAAGTAAGCGTGGGTGTTTGGATCGGCCACTTCAGCGCCGTCAATCTGAATGACGTAATAGTGAAAGCCAGGAACCAGCGGCGGGGTCGTCACGAGCCAATATCCATCCGCCTGCTTGGCCATGTCGAGTTTCGGCCCGCTCCAGAAGTTGAGCTTCACCGTTGTCGCGTTGGGAGCCTTCACGCGGATCTGCACTTTGCCGGCGTTATCGACGCGCGGATACTCGGCGCCCCACACGTTGGTTTCGGATGGCTTGAATCCATCCGTCTCCTGCGCAAGGCTCGAAAAAGTGGTGAGAAGCAGCAAGGCGAGAATCGACAGTAGCTTCAAGTGTGTTCTCCGAATGAGTTATCGGCCTTTTGCAAAGACGCGGCAGAGTCTACCTCAAAACCGAATCGAGCCAAGCACAAAGCGGTTCGCAGGGACGTCACACGGCTCAGGCTATTTCTTCGATAGCTGCGCGGTTGAACTGGTCAAGGCAGCGCCAACAGTTCCGCACTTGCCGGAATTCAGATCATAGATGCCAACCCGGAGATAGATTTCACCTGCGGGCAGATCAATTTCCTCGTGAACTTGCATTCCCACTTGCTGCGTTGCTTCGAACACTTTGGGATCCATTGTTAAAGAGCTGCGCTTCTTGACGAAATTCAGTAGGTCGCCACTCGGGCCGAATGCGACGAGCATGATTTCAATATTGCCGCTACGCGTGCCATTGGCGTCCGAGACCATCGCGATGTCAGGCAGGGCTACCGCGAAGTTGACATCGTAGCGGGTAAATGGGGCCTTCAATTTTGTGTTGTTTCCCGCACGCCTTGCATTCGCGGGAGGCTGCGGATTCTTCGGCAGGAGCTGGACCTTGAACAGGATCTGGTCGAAGTCTGGCATGCCTAAACCGATAAGCGGCACGATGGGGTCGTCTGCACCTTGTTGGGAAGCGCTTGCGTAGCCGGGTTTGTCCGCGAAGTAGCCGCGCCGGTAAGAAAGTTTGTAATTGCCGTCTGCGAGGCTGACCTGGATGCGGCGGAACTTGCCATCGTTCTTACCGTTGGCGGGTGAATAGGCCAGCGTGTAGTAGTGGGAGCCGTTGCCCACAGCGTCTTTCACAGAGTCGCTCAGAGCGTTCGTGCCATAAAAAGCGCGGCCGCCCGTCTCCTCAGCAATGGTTTCCATGGCAATTTGATTCGCGCTGAGGCGGGCTTCAAGTTCCCGGCGCGAACCGCCCAGTTTGCTCGCATCGAAGGTGGGGTCTGCGAGAACTCCGAGCGCGGATACGGGATAGATCGCAACCTGCGCTGAGGTCAGCATGTCCGAGGTTCTCTGAACGTGCTCCTGATTCTTGGGAGCCTTGCCGCGACCGTCCGGGAAGAAGCTGATCGGGAAGTTGTCCGAGAACCAGATGAGATTTTTGCGGACGGGAATGCCGGAAAGATAGCGTGCGATTTCCTGGAAGGCTTGTAAGGTCACCTCGATGCGAGCGTTAACACGCTCGACGGACTCATCGCGCTGGAAAGATTCCACGGCATCGACGGCCGACGGCGCTGCTTGGCTCCTGCGCATTTGCCGGAGAATCTCCGCATCGCTGTACTGGTTAGCCTCGGTCGGCAGACTTCGGGACACTTCAGGAGAGACACCCAGTTTCTTGTCTTCCAAAGCAGCGGACAGACCGGAGAAATCGGTTGTGAAGCCGCGAACGATGCGGAGATGGGATCCGAGTGCAAAAACGGCGAGCCGTGTGCCGGCCGGAACTTCGCCGAGATAGTTGATGACCTGCTGCCTGACGAAGGCCTGATCTTGCGGCTGGGTGTTGAGAAGATCGAGCAGCAGAACGTTTACGGAATCCGCACCAGATGAGATCGGAAAATTGGTGTAGACGTTGGGCGGCATCGGCGGCAACTTCATGTCGTTTGGAGCCGCACTTTTGTGTTCCTCGAAAGAAGTGACAATTTGCGGGTCGCTGTCTTCGGAAATGTGAAAGTCATCCTTTCCAAGGCCAGGAACGGATTGCCCTTGTTTGTCGGTGACGACCACGTCTACCACAACGACGCGGCTTTCGGCTTTGATGGAGGGACCCTGACCTGGCGGGGGAACAGGCGGTTGCTGCTCTTGGGATCGAGAGAAACAGAGCCCCGCGACAAGAAGGAGCGAGCCGGCTAGGAGCAAGGGGCGAAGCATGCGAATCCGTAGAAAGTTTCGCACAGAGATAGTAGAGAGTATATAGACCATAACCGGTAAAAGACGCGAGTATGGCGATGGATAGGTAACTGGTGACATGCAACGGCGCTGACGCGCGGAACCAAGCGATTGAAGAGTTCCTAGATCAGGCGAACGCCCCAAATTGGAACCGCAACCATCGAGTCCCAGTAAGTCGGGTCCGGGCAAGTGCCCTCAATGTCCGGTAACGGCTGCCGGCTCAGGCGGTCGACGCAACACTGGCCTGAAGTTTATCGCCCCATCGAATTCGCAGAGCCATCCGGCACGCGGAATATCATGCGGCGGGTTCTGTTTCTCGATTTCATGATGGCGTGCGTACTTACTCATTCTGATTCTGTCGAAGAAATCGCTGGCATTCGAAATAGCGAGGCTGTAGAAGAACGGCTGAAGGAAAAGCAGTGTCAAGGATTTCTCTCGGCGTACTTTGTGGGTTGGTCTTCGGTAGTCTGGATACTGCGCTGATGATTCCCCTGAGCTTTCCGGACAAGCGGGCGGCCATGCTCGGCGCGTTTATCGCGCGTTTCGGTCTCGGATTCGTAATCTGCAACATACGACTGCCTTGGCCGGTCTGGGTTGTCGGGTTGCTCCTCGGCATCCTGCTGAGCCTCCCGGACGCCATCATCACGAAAGCTACGGTCCTAATTCTCGCATCAGGGGCGGTGGGTGGTCTGTTTGTTGGGTGGATTGTTGGCAGATTTGGTCGTTAATTTCAACATGAGTCACCACCCGATATCTACTGTTGCGTCTCGCTTCATACGAAGCGGTACAAGCGACAGAGTGGTTGCCCCGCCAAGCGACGATTACGCCTTCGGATGCAGAGTTCGAAGAGAGCTCTTGTCCACAATGGCGGCGACGACCGGCAAAGTTGCTGTGGCGAAGCCGGCGAGAGCCGGTTTGCTTTCTCCACAAAAACACTGGGGAAGATACAGTAGGAGCGCTCTCGGCATTTGAATTGCAAGCCTTGCCGCAGACCGGCCCGTTTTTGCACGTGCACCATCGCGAAGACGAATGGCATTACGTGCTCTCGGGGGCATTTATTTTCAAGGCTGGCGACGAATCCTTCCAAGCAAGCTCGGCTGGCATCCATTTCCAGCTCCGCTCTCGCAATTTGCTCTGGGTGTCTCGCACATGCTGGTGTTGTCGTTCCAGCCTCAGGCGCGGAATCAGAAATCCGAGCGATCGAAACGGCGAAATTACAGGATCCGCTGGAGCCCGATCCCTGGGCAAAAAATGTGAGCGATGACGCTCTCTTCACTCAAAGAAACGGAAAATAATCACGAAGGCCGAGTTGTTGAGGGTTACGAGAAGGACAGGAACAGGTTCAAGAACTCTCTGGAACTGACGGAACAGCATTTCAAGCTGTCCGGCGATACGGCCGTTTTCAGATATGTTTACACGCGCACTCGTCAGGACGCCGCCTTCGAGATTCATCAGCACATCAGGCGCACCGCAGTCTACCAGCGCAATGGGACACACTGGCAGCTCATTCAGTCGGCCAGTGTCGCGTTGCCTAACGCTGACCGGAAACAGAAGCTGGTCGATGCCAAGATTCTGGATCGGTATGTTGGGTTGTATGAGGGAAACTTAAGGATGACGCGCGACGGCAATCGAATTCTGTCTCAAGATCCCTCTGACAAAGAAAAGGTGAACCTTCTAGCCGTAACCGACAACTCCTTCGCGATTGCCAATGAAAGTGACTCCGTTTTGTTTGTCTTCGAACAAGGCCCGGATGGCCGAACACAGATTCGCGCTCACAACGTTGGTGGTTCGGAAGAAGTAATAAAAAGAATCGATTGATGCGGATTGGTAACCGCGTATGGGCCTGTTTACCTAACTTCAAATAAGACGCTAAGTTATTCAGGCACGCGCCGAAAGTGTTTGATAAAGTTTAGCCTGAATTGAGACCCTCCCGAAAGGAAGCGACTTCCTTGATTCCAATCTTCAGATACCGCCGGGAGTTCTCCATGCTATGCGTGCTCTCGTGTATGCCAGCGACAGCACAAGTCACTCCTGCTCCGTTCGTTGCAACTGATTCCGGCCGCATCTCCGGGTCTTACGTTGGCCTCTCGCCGCTACAAACTATGTTTCGGGGTCTCCACCGCCGGAGTGAAACATGACTCCCGACGAAGGATCGCCGACAGAACTGCGATAGGAAATCAAGACTTCCGCCGACTGCCCGATGACCGGACCCGAGTCTGCGCTCGTGCGTGTTTTCGGCTTGTTTACAAACTCTTCCAAATCGACTGATTCACGGAGTGCGCTGTCCTGGTAATCCGTCCACTCGAGACCGCGCAGTTCGCCTTCCGGGAGGCCAGCATAGGCCGCCGTCCCGACGACTGCTTTCGGCTTAGAGGCAGAGAATCCAGAATTCGACAAATTGATTCAGGTTAGTGGTATTGGGGGAGCGAGCCTTCTGGTTCGGCGATTTGATCGCACGCCCGCCGGCGGAGAAATTAATTTCGAGGAATTCAACCGGCTGATTAATAGTCCGTCGGAAGCGAAGTACGACGGCTCATGCGGCGAGATGGCGAAATTCATTCTCGCGAATCAACCGACGCAGCGCGAACAGGATGTGGATCGAATGTTTCGCCGCGTCCTCGTCTGCATTCTTCTCGGCGACAACGACGCACACTCGACGAATTGTGGGTTGCTCTACAGCGATGAAGGTTTCCGGTTGGCGCCGTTTTACGACATTGTCGCGGCGGCGCTATATGACCGATTCAAAGCCTCACCGAGATCGGGGTAGGAACAAATCCGGTAACTCTTGCCGGCATCACCGATAAGCATCTGGCGATTCTCGCCGGGTCGCTCGGTTTGACGAAAGCGGCGCCGGTGCTGGCGGTGACGGACTTGAGGCGCCGATTCCCGCGGCAACGGAAAGAATTGACAAAAAAAGAACTATCCCTGGGATGGTGACATTCAGCTGACCATAAATTCCTCCGAACCTAGCGATTTCACCAGGCATCTTCGAATCCCTGGCTGAATATCGGCGAGACATTATCAAATCGTTGAAGGCGTGATAGCGGCGGGAAGGTCTCTGGTTTTCCCAAGACACTCCCAATTGACCGGTCTATCTGATTGATTGTAAAATAGGTTAGACGTTGCTGCGGTGGGCGTGTAGCTCAGCTGGGAGAGCACCTGCTTTGCAAGCAGGGGGTCGCAGGTTCGAACCCTGTCACGTCCACCAACTTAATCCTCGCTCCCACAATGGTTTACGCGGCTTTTCTGGTCGCCGTTTTCGTGCGTGGTTTCGGTACAATCGGTACAACTGAAGCAATGTTCGCCGCAGGGAGCGCGAATCCGTAGCCGACTCGCTGCGCCTCATCGAGACGCAATTGCAAGTCCTCAATCGGACACACACATTCACGAACGTGCATGCGCTCTTCTTGGCCCGGAATATCTTTCCAGAATCTCACGACAAACCACTTTCCTGATTTTTCGATATGACCGTTTTGACCAGTTCTGCGTGACAAGGACTTGCCTCGTTTCCGCTTTGCTGGTGTCGCTTGAGGGATAACAATATAGGGCGTGGTTGTTCGGGGCAACAGTGCAGGTCGACCAGAACAGACCGCTACGAACGCTCCTCGTGAGTTTATCTCTAGATTCATGGAAAACCAAAATTTAGGCACACTTCTGCGCCTTGGTTGATTTCAGCTTGTTCAGGGATTGATTTCCTGGACTCTTCGTGGCCTTATGGATTTCGGTCGGCGGTTCCGCCAGCCTACTGATGCCACTACCGTTCGTAACCCGAACCAGATGTCTGAGCACGCTCGACGGCGCGATCTGATCAGGTTGCGACATTGCTTGAGTCCCTGTCGCGGCCTAGGTTGTGCCCCGAGGGCACCGACTCACAAATCACAACTTTCGAATATTCATCAACACGGTTGTTCCAAAAGCTGCCCTTATGTGGGCGCTATTTGTTTCCAATGTGCGGAATTCGGACGCCACGAGGTACAGGCTTAGCTGAGGGCGAAGAGCTGATTCACCTCCCAACAGCGGCCCGTTAGTGGGTGCTATTCAATTTTGCGATGCGCGGATATCCACCGGGCACCCGATACGGAACGGGGCAGCCCAAGGAATTATCGTGATCAACGGGTCGTGGCAACTCGAATCGTGAGGCCGCTCTTTTCGAACATTGCCGCTTACTTCAAAAGCTCAAGGGCAGACAGCGTACAATCGGGCCTGCTTGAAACTGTAAACAGAACCGCAGCTGAAAGCGGGGTAGAGTAAATGCCCGACCTAATCGACTGGCAGCAACCTCGTCGGCGCCCACGCCGTCTGTTTTTCCTGGGACTCGCCATACTCGCTGTCATCATCTACAGCAGCAGGACGGCATTGTCGTATTACGTCGACTCCCTCTGGTTCGCATCCCTCGGTTACGAAGACGTGTTTCGCAAGATGCTCAGGCTTCAATGGGAGGTCTTTGCGGCATTCCTAGCTGTCACGTTTCTTTTTCTGTATGGATGGTTCCTGGCGCTGAGGAAAGCTTACCAATCCGATCTGCCGGATGATTACCGAATTGTGGTCGGCGGCCAGGCGTTGCATCTACCGGTTGCGCGCATCCTGCACCTGCTGGGACTCGCGGTCTCACTAGTCGTTGCCGTCGTGACTGCGGCCAGCCTCATGGCAGCATGGCCGACTTTCGCCGTTTATTGGTATGCACAGCGGGCTATGACCGGCGCCGTAGATCCGATTTTCAGCAAATCGATCAGCTTCTATCTTTTCACTCTGCCGGCATGGCAGTTCATCACCGATTGGCTGCTGACCCTGGGGGTAGTCGCCTGCCTCATCGCGTTCGTTTTCGTTTTTGTTACCGGCAGCACTCGAATGTTCTCGGGACGCCGAGGCGGATATATCTCACTGCCGTGGCGCGGATTCTCCATTGCATTTGCCTTCTTCTTGTTGATTCTCGCAACGCGCGTTTATATCGCGCGATTCGAGCGGTTGTTCGACGAACATACGACCTTTAGCGGGATAACCTACGCGGACGCGCATGTCACTCTTCCTGGAATGCTTGTCGTTTGCGCCGCGCTTATTCTGGGCGCCGGCATCGCAATGATCAACGTCGTGACGTTACCGCGGGTGCGCTGGCTGATGACTGCGGTCGCTCCAGCCGCGGCCTGCTATATCGTTGTCCAAATATTCGGCTGGTACGTTAGCAGCTTTATTGTGAAGCCGAACGAACTGGTTCGAGAACGACCTTACATCGCCTACAACATTGAAATGACTCGGCAGGCCTACGGATTGGACCGCCTAGCGCAGCGCGAATTTCCCGCCGAGACGACTGTCGAGGCGGCCGATCCAGCGAACAATCAAGCTACTCTGCAAAACATCCGGCTGTGGGACTGGCGCGCATTGCAAGACACCCTGCGCCAGATTCAGGAAATTCGAACCTACTACGACTTTCCGGATATTGATATCGATCGCTATGAAATCAACGGCACGATGCGTCAGGTGATGCTTGCTGCGCGTGAGCTGAACATCGACAAGCTTCCGGAGAGCAGTCGAAATTGGATCAACGAGAAACTGATTTACACACATGGCTACGGTATCACCATGAACCCTGTGAACGGGTTCACTCCGGAAGGACTGCCCACACTGATTTTGAGCAACATGCCCGTTCAAAGCACTGTGAATAGCATTGTCGTAAAGCGGCCCGAGATCTATTTCGGCGAGCTCACCAACACCGATGTCTACGTGAAGACGCGACAACAGGAATTTAACTACCCGCAGGGCCAGAACAACAGTCTGACGTCTTACGAGGGCAACGGAGGTATCGTTCTCGGCAGCTTCTTTCGTCGAATCCTCATCGCTTTCGACCGAGGAGATCTGACAAAGCTGCCGTTCAGTGATGATGTCAACCCGGAGAGCCGCCTGCTGATGCGTCGCAACGTGCGCGATCGCGTGGCAGCGCTCGCACCATTTCTCACTTACGATTTGGATCCCTACATCGTCGTCGGCAACGACGGCCGGCTGTCGTGGGTCATGGACGCGTTTACGACCTCAGACAGCTACCCATACTCGCGCCACTATGCAGTCGGCGAAGCGCTCGTTAATTACATGCGGAACAGCGTTAAGGTGGTGATTGACGCCTACGATGGCACCACGACGTTCTATGTCCTTGATCCGCAGGATCCGATCATCATGGCGTACCGCCAGATTTTTCCGGATTTGTTCAAAGACGCGGCGGCGATGCCCGCAGCGCTGCGTAAACACATGCGCTACCCAGAGTTGTTACTCAGGCTGCAGGCCTCTGTATACGGGCTCTATCACATGACTGATCCACAGGTTTTCTATAACCGCGAGGACCTCTGGACAGTCGCTTCAGAAGTCGGGATGGACGAGTCCGGTCAGCAAAGGACGCAGCCAATGGAGCCGAACTTTGTGCTGATGAAACTTCCGGGCGAAACGGCCGTCGAGTTCGTGGAGATTCTGCCGTTCACGCCGGCGAACCGTAACAATTTAATAGGCTGGATTGCAGGACGCAGCGACGGTGATAAATATGGTACGTCGGTGGTCTACGATTTCCCAAAAACGAGGCTTGTCGACGGCCCTCTACAAATCGAAGCACGAATCGACCAGAACGCGCAGCTATCGGGGCAATTGACGTTGTGGAATCAGCAAGGTTCCCATGTAAGGCGAGGCACTCTGCTTGTGATTCCGTGTGGACACGCACTGTTGTATGCGGAACCGATCTACCTTCAGGCCGAACGGAGTCCGATGCCCGAGTTGCGTCTGGTTGTGCTGGCGCTGCAAGATCGGCTCGCGTATGGACCGACATTTGAATCGGCGATGAGATCTCTTTTTGGAGGAGAGGCTTCGTCGCTAAGCGGTGCAACGGCCCCCGCGGAACCGGAACGAGGCGCCTTGGCACCGACTGCCGCGATCAAGACGGTAGCAGATGCGAACGCCCTCATCACGGGAGCTGCCAAAGATCTCGCCGACTACCAACGACTTACAGCGGAAGGCAAGCTCGGTGAGGCTGGGCAAAAGCTAGAACAGTTAAAGCGCAAGCTCGACGAGCTGAGCTCGCATCAAAAGTGACGGTTCTTTTCAGCCTTCTAAGTTTGACACAGTTGATTATCGCCGCCACGGCTCCGCACTAAGATGGAATCAATACCTGGCTTACGACGACCGGCGCGACCGAGTGAGGCCCTTCGGAATGCGTGGTGTCGTGTCCGCATATGAGTTTCCTAATCCTGACCACGCTTGACTTGATGTCATCGCTATGACAGATTCGCGGCACCTGAGGTTCAAGTCTCACCGGGTCCGGCACAAAATTCAGTCTAAAAGGGGAATCTAATTTATGAAGAAGATTCTAGGAATTTCGTTTTGTGTGGTTTGTTTGAGTCTTGTAGGGGTTGCCGCACGACCACGCGCCGCCGACGACAAAGCTTCCTTCGAAAAGTGGGTGGAGCAAGCCAACAAAGCCCAGACCGACAATGACGCCAAGTGGATGGAAGCGAATTTAGCCAGTGGCTATGTCGAAGGCACAAGCTTCGGAACGTGGATTCCGAAGACGCAACTGATCAAAGAGGCGAACGATCCGGCAAACAATAAATTCACGAAGAGCGATATTAGCGATACGAAGACCGAGATCGTGGGAAACATCGGATTGGCACGTTTCAAGGAGAGCTACGACGCCATGATCGAGGGTAAGCACCGCGCTCGAACTATTATTTGCAGTATGACAGCCGTGAAGGAGGGCGGTAGCTGGAAGGGCTTGTCGAACCATTGCTCGCAAGTCGAATAGTTGAGAGCCGCGTCCAATGTGGAATCAACGCCTACATAGGTCAGACGCAACATCGCAGAATGCCAGGGTTTATGCGGGTCTTCGCTTGTATCGGTCGGAGGATTTGCATTTCTACCACCCCGCTAGACGCAGCCCATCAAAACTTTTTCGGAGAGGCGCGTGGCGTCAACACAAACAAAGGCTCTAATTCATGTCACGTGCTACTTGTCGGAGGCGGCGGTGGTGGAGGTGGGGCGGCAGATCATCAATCATGACTTTCGCTATGTGTTTGCCACTGCTCACTCCGCCGACCACTTCGTTCAACTCTTTATCGGACAGAGTCGTATTGGCAGTATCTTCCGTTTTGTTAATCTCAGGTTCCCTGTCCACGGTGTCCTCCCAATCAAGCATCCTCACGCCCACCAATGACCAGCCGGGTTAGGTGTATTTATAACCGAAAACGGCAGAATCTCAACCGAATGAATTCTTTTCGCTATCCCCCGGACGTAAATTCGATCAAAGGTTAGGAATTCAGTAGAATCCTGCCGATGCCAAGAAAATTCAAACGCAAGCACGATAATTGGCGGTTGTCATCGTCTACACGGAGAACGAAACTTCGGCGAACCGCGTGTTCAACAACCTTGAAAAAGCCAAGAAGTGGGCGGCGCGGCAAGAAAAGTCACCGGTCGTGAAGAAGTGTCGTATCGAACCATTAGTGCGGGAGCCACGTCCATGGCGTGAATCGCGAAGCAGTTAGCTCTCACAGTCCAAAGCATGCTTTTAGAATCGCGACTGATTGAGGTCGAAGCATGTAAATCAATGCTATGAGGACCCCGACAGCCGTGGCACCTCCGGTGACAAACGCCGCCCACCTTCGATGAAAGCTCAGGCACTGAAAACCGACGATACAGGCGGCAAACAAAAGGAAGTGTGCGACGACGCCAGAGAGTTGAAGTGGAATAAAAATGCCGCCCGTTCTGCCAGTGAGAAAGCTCCAAACGTCTTTACGCGCTCCAACAAGGAAGATGTAATCCCAGAATGCAGCAATGATGCAACCTGCACCAAAGCCGTATGCACTGCGTCGTTGCGCTAAGTAGATGATGGCTACGTAGATGAGCGCCTGAAACGGATGGAGAACGCGGACGGACGGGTCAAAGAACATCGCGAGTACAAGCAAACAGATGAAGTATCCCGAAGACGTAGCAATCACAGGAAAGACCCATGATGGCTCCCTTCGCTCAACAGACGCATTTGTTTTTGCCGGGAGCACGATTTTCTCCTGATCGAGCATTCTAGCTACTGATACGCAGGATCGACCTGGCGAGTTCCTGGGTTTATCAAACCGCATCGGACTTCAGAAACAGTTACCTTCTAATTTGAGGAGGGAGAGAGGGCCGAAGGTCGGGTAATTCGCGGCCCGGTGTACGGACACCTTGGCGTCACGCAGGCGAGTTATTTTCAATCCTGAGTATTGCTTCGCTCACAAGCTTCCGAAGCTCTGACTCGGCTTCAACTTGGCTCGGATATTTACCGGCTTCGAATCGTGCCACAACGAGGGTTAAAATCTGTTGAATAGAGCGCCTGCACGCCGCGCTTCTACCTTTTCGAAGCTGCTCAGCCAGGTAGTTTAGAAATCCCGACGTCATACAATGAGTGTGATCCCTAAAGGCCCAAAACTCCATGGAACGCTTGAGTGGTACGGATCGGCTGCTGGTTTGCTGAATGAACAGCGTTGAGAAAGGAGCGAGCATGAAAATTGGACGAGAAGGAATCAATTTGAAAGCGAAACCAAGCGGTACAGGCTGCGTCGACTGCCTGTCAACGCACGGATGGTGGCTACATCTGCGCCGATGTGCCGAATGCAGTCACATTGGTTGCTGCGATACTTCGCCAAGCCAACATGCGTCAAAGCACAACACCACCACGGGCCACCCGATCATTAATAGCTTCGAGCCCGGCGAGGACTGGTTCTACGATTACCGAACGCGAGAAACCTTTCAGGGTCCTAAGCTGCGCAGTCCTCGCTCGCATCCGGCGAAACAAGCTGTGCCGGGCCCAACTGGGCGCGTACCGTCAGGATGGGAAAGCCTGCTGCACGAATAGGCTCGATGGTTTTCGCGTTAGCGGAAACTTGCCGTGCGAGAACTCCGCTGCTCCGGTAAAGGCTTCACGTAAGCCGACTGGAATCTTTCGATTGTCCTTGACACCCACGCCGGCCAGGAACACGATCATGTCGGGTTCGCCTCCGGGCGAGTCTCCCGCTTCGTAGTCCAAACGCAGTTTCTTTAAGGGACAAGCTCCGCATCGAGCGCCAACCGGGCAGAACCTAATCAGGTTCTTTTTATTCCCTCGCGCGGGGCCCTACCTCCTGTCCGACGTACAGGTTTACGCACCACGAGACGCCAGCGGTTCCAGGCCATATTACTCAAACCCGACTCGCTCCGTGCGAGCGGGGGATATCGATTTCTACAAAAGGAAAACCACCATGTCACAACAAAACAAAACGAACGTCCGTCGTCTATTTGAAGAACTTTGGAACAAAGGCAATTTGCCGGTGGCAGATGAGCTTATCGCTCCTAATTACATTCATCATGATGCTTCAACACCCGATGTTGGGCGGGGCCCCGAGAGTGAGAAGAAGAGAGTGACGCTCTACCGCAACGCTTTCAGCGACCTTCGCTTGACGGTCGAGGAAATGATTGCCGAAGGCGAGACAGTGATGGCCCGATGGTCTTGTCGAGGCGTGCATAAGGGCGATCTCAACGGAATTGCACCAACCGGAAAGCAAATCGCCATCACCGGAGTAAGCATTGTTCGCTTCACAGGTGGCAAGATCGTGGAAGGCTGGATCAACTGGGACGCTCTGGGCCTGATGCACCAGATTGGTGTCGTGCCCCCCCTCGGTAAAGCCAAAAGCGAAGCTGCTGCAGGGTAGTACGACTGGCGGGCCCGGCTTGTATGGCCGGGCCTTGCTTCCTCTTTCCGTGCCGAGGTGCAATGTACTGTCAGTCTCGCCAGACTTTGCGGCGACGGAGTTTATCAGGGCACTTTACGGGATGATTGACACAAGACGTCCGGGCCACCTAATGTACCCATACTCTCCACCTCTCAATCGAACTTCGCGTTCACATCGAAACGTAAGACGTGGCCAAGGCTCGCCTCGATTCAAAGAGGAATAAAAATGTTCATTCGAACTCTCAAAGCAATCGTCGCCTTATGCGCTTTGTTTTCTGGTGCTTTCCTCACCAGTGCCCAAGACCTGCCCAACTCGAAAGATCCGGCGGGAATGAAGCGTTACGAAGGGAGCGAGCTAATCGGCTATCGAGCGCCAATCTTTGACGAATATCTATTGCCGCTCGGTCCGCCCTCAAGCTTTAGTCCCCCTGCCTATGAAAAGAGCAAGCCGGTAGAGGGTCAGGTGAGCTATTACACCTATCTCGCGCCAGCCGGGCGGTCGCCTGCAGAGCTATATCGCAACTACAAGCAGGAGTTCCAGCGCCTCGGCATCGAGATTCAGTATGAGAAAAATGCCGGGCAACCTGGAGATTTTGGTAGCACCTTCGACAAGATTGATAACGATTGCGATCTCGCACAAATCCTTTCGTATGACGGCGCCGACGAACGCCTGATGGTGGGCCAAAGCCGAGATGCCAAACCTACGCACTACATGGTTTTCGTAACTGCATACAATGATGGAGTAATTCCAGAGCGCCTTCAGGGCAGAGTTGTAAAAGGCCGTGCACTCGCGCAACTTGTAGTCATCTCGCCCGACGTGCTGGAAAAGAAAATGGCGTTCCTGAACGCGGATGACATGAAAAGTGCCATTCGCGATTCGGGCGAGGTAGCGGTCTACGGTCTATACTTCGATACAGATAAGGATGCGGTTAAGTCTGAATCGCAATCAGCCTTGGCTGAAATCGCTAAATTGTTGAAGAGCGAACCTACTCTGCGTTTGCATATTGTCGGGCACACGGATAACCAAGGAAAGCCAGACTACAACCTTGACCTGAGTCATCGCCGAGCCATTAGCGTGGTCACGGAACTCAGCAGCAAGTACGGGATCAGCGCAAGTCGATTGGACGCGTTCGGATGTGGCATGTATTCCCCAATCGCATCCAATGATGTAGAAGTTGGCCGAGCGAAGAACCGCCGCGTCGAATTAGTACAGTGGTAGAGCCAAGGGCCGACTCCTAACTTCCGCTCTCCCAACCCTTCACGATCCGACCAAGCGAAGCGCCGATCTCGCGCCATGACTTGCCGGTCTGGATGCCGCGATTATATTCCGCAGCCAAGGTCGCTTTTTGTCTAGGCGTGGCCCACTGCCCGGGCTTCCCTTGGATTGCCGACACCAACCGTCAGCGACACGTTCGACCCGAATCCTCGCCTCACCGACAATGCTCCCGCGACATTTTCTACCGGAACATAAGATTACATTCACTGCCACCGACTCATCGGGGAACAGTGCCCAAAGAACGCTTACCGTCAATGTGGACCTTCGCTTCAGCGTGCTCAATTCCGCTGTTGTCGTGACACAATTTCGACCGCCTCGCAGTGACATCTTCGGTGCTGAGATTACCTTTAAGCTCGGCAGCGGAAATGACGGAGTCAATTGCTTGGCTGATGAGTTCAACTTCGTGGCCACTAGTGGAGGTGTTGTATTGTCTGATGAAGTTCCACTTAATGCGTTCCGTTTTACTGCGAAACGGTGGACTAGTGTTCAGCGGCACGGTGAACGGTTTGCCGACGGATATCGCACTTCAACCGCTGGGTAGCGGCAAATATGCTCTTGTACTCGCAGTCACGAAAGCGATGCTCACCGGCTTTAGTAGCCCAGTCATGATCAATCTCGGTGTCGGAGCAGACACAGGCCAGTCTTCTACGAGGGCATTTGTGTTGAAAAATGATGACGACTTATCGCACAAAGATAATTAACCAACAGCATGAACGGGCCAGCCGATTTTCTCCGAGCCTCCACATACTCCCGCCCACGTTTTGAACATCGCTAGAAATAGAAAGCCCCGACTCCAAGGAGAATCGAGGCTAAATTATTTCCGTATGAACTAAGCAGCCTTCTTCTTCGCGGCTCTCACCTTCGCCCACCGCTTCTTCTGAGCGGCGGCGATCCTTGCTTTTCCAGCGGCACTCATGCCACGGCGTTTGATAGGAACCGTCTTACTCTTGCTCTTACCTCCGCCTAGCAAATGCATAGCGTGAAGTACGGTATCTAGTTGCTTCTTGAGCTTAGTTGCTTCGGTTTGTAGAGCCGCAATTACATCCATCGATTGTAAGTTCCTCCTACGATAAGCGTATCACAGGGATGTCGACTGGCACGAAAGTAGCAGGCCCAGACCGAAGCTTCGAGACAATATGAACAAAATCCACCATCATCAATGCGCTCGCAACGTAGAAGCCAACGGAGACTTTGGCAGAGGTTCTCATGATTCGCCGTCCTTAAAATTTGACGCTTGGAACGGAGGAAAGGTTCCGAAGGCTCCCAGTAAACTGTCGTGATCGCAGGGCATAAACAAGATGCGCTGTATCTTTTTCCAATCCGTTAGCACAGAATCACGCTGTGCTCAAGAGCTTTAAGACAGACAACTCGTCGTCAACGTGGCGAACCGCTTACACATCCGCTCTTTTTGAGGTGGACCCCGTCCACTTGGCTGTGCGAATTGTAGAAGCGCATGCGGCGATTAAGGAGAGACTCGACAGCCACCTTGAAATCCCCAGGCTTGAGCGCGAGGCAATCGAGTCCGCTCAACAAAGACTGGCGACCTTAAAGGTTGCCCCGGTTGAACTTGTAGTGCCTCCGTCAAGCGGCGGTGATACGAATCTGTAGAGCGGTCGGATTTGTGTATTTCGAGGCGTTCGGCCGATGACTAAAAGAGGTTGAAGGTTCGCCCCGTGTTTCAAGTCATTGCCGCGCGGCTGCCCCGGCCTTCACGTCCACGCTGTGAAACGTCACAATTTCCCCGTCGGCATCCTTCACCATCACTTGTAATGGTCGCGTTCGCAGCCGCCCCTTTGCGTCGGCGCTCGTACTCGGCAGGAGCTTCTGATAACCCGTTTTCGTTTGTAATGAGTCCGCAATTGCGACATCTGGGAGAACGAGCTTGATCAACACTATGTCTTCCCTGCTTTGCACTTCCACACAGGCGAGCAGCCGTGTACTCCAATCTTCGTGTAAGGGCTTGCGTGTTATAGTGCGCGACGGAGCGCTCATGTCCTTGAAGCGGCCACTGCCCGTTACATCTTGCACGGAGTGCGGCAACGCCGGATACAACCCTACGCTCATCAATCTTCGTTGCGGGAAGACGATCAACGGCGAACGGTGTAACGGCACAAATCTAAGCGCGATTAACGATTCTGATTGGAAAGAATGCCCATCGTGCAACGGCATTGGAGCCGAACGTAATGCAACCTGCGGTCGGTGTCGAGGTGCAGGATGGCTTTTATCCGCAAGCTGAACTGACAAATTGCGCGAATAAGCAATGCCCATTTTCGGTCCAGGACGATGCTCATATCACTTACGCTTGGCCACCTTTTGCGCCATATGCAAAAGCAGTTTGTGGTCCTCTGGGGTCATCTTCGCAAGTGTCTTCTGGAGTGTAGAAACATATTCGCGGTTTCGGCCGGTCATGCCCCAATCGTCGTGGTCTTTAGGTCTTGATCTTCGCACATCGGGAGATGCTTCACCCGTATGGAAAAGTTGATACATCGGAACTTCAAGCGCTCGTGCCAATTTTTCGAGGGTTTGAACTGCTGGGACGGTATGGTTATTTTCGACACGCGAGATATAGCATCGAAGCAAGCCCGTTCGCTCTTCGATGTCCCCTTGCGACAATTCTTTGCCTTCGCGCAATTCCTTCAAACGGTCTCCGATGACCATTGTGTCCTCCGTGATTTCGGTTTCGTTCGATTGAGGCACGATTCTGTCTTAATCAAGCGGGGTTCTTCTTTTTCCGAACCCATTTGTTGAAAAGGCGTACCACGTCATCTTCATTCAGACTGCCGTGCTCTGCCTTAAACATATCCATTACACGCTGGTTGTTCCACGTAAGATGCTTCTCGAACAACGCTTCAAACTCCACAACGTATTGTTCATCTGTTCTCATCTGGCCTGCTATTCTAGTGGGGTTTAACGGCGACGACTTATACCCCTTGGGTTAGCGCAATCCGCCCATCAGGTATACGACGAGCAAAATCAGCAGGATGGTGCCGACAACTCCCAGGCCACCGCCCGTGCCCCATCGCGAATATCCGTAGTATCCACCACCTCCGCCGAACAACAACACAAGCACAATGATCAAGAGCAACATGAACGGTCTCCTTTTTAGCCCAGATAGCAGAAACGGTCAGGATCACTTCGAAGTGCTGCTGGCCCGCAACCCATGAGTGCGACTGCGGGTACCAGCAACCTCCCCGAATCGGACCCACTAAAGAATGTTGACGGAAATACGCATGCCAGGATGGATGGCGTCATACATGTAGTAGCCACCACCCTCGTAGACGACGTAAACGTTGTCCGTGTAGTACCAACCTTCCGGCCAGGGTTCAACGAATCCGAAGGAATAGCCGCCATAGCTGAAACGTCTATGATCGTAGTCGCCTCGGTTGACGTGAAAGTTGTGTCCGCTGCCAAAACTGGCGCGATAGTGCTCGTCCGAAATACGGCCATGAGTGTCACCGCCGCGTTTTCCATCATCACGCTGTGAATGCTGTGCAGTCGGCTGATCCTGTTGCCTCACGTGCTCGTCCTTTTGTTCCTGTTTGGCTCGCTTGGGTTCCTCATTGGCAGGTTTGTCCTTTTTCTCTTGGCTCGCCTGCTTGGTTTCTTGTTTCACAGGATTATTCGCCTGCTCCTGCTTCGCAGGCTTAGCCTGCGGCCCCTTCCTTTCGGGCTTAGCCTTTTCTCCTTGTTTTTCGGTTTTATCGCCTTGTTCCTGCCGTTCCTGTGGTGCATGGGCGGATGCGGTGGTTCCGAGAAACAAGAACAGCGTTGTCGTAATAATAGTTGCGAGTAATTTCATAAGTGCCGTCTCCATAACGGCAATTTTGCGTGCGTTGCGCCAGCCGGTGGCGCCTAGGTGTTAAACCGAATAATGTGTCGGTTCGAGTGCTTGCGCGACAGTGCGGAGCGGAAGCCTGGGATATTTGCTGTGGTTAAGGCTGAAGTTGAGGAGTCGTTTCTCGCTTCGCTCTTCTTCCGCTACGCCCATTACACTAGAAGAGACGGGAGCGAATAGCTGTCCTCTTACGGACAGGTCTTTAACTATGTTTCATCGTAAACGGCAGCACGTCTACCGCAACTGTTCTTTTCGACACACTTCTATTCTCAATGTTTGGGTAAAATCTGGATTGCCTCTCATGCAAAGAAGGCCTTATGTACAATCCAGAGACCTACTCATGGCAGCATGCTTGTCTGGCTGCGGTCTTAGAAACGGATAACGACCTGACGCCTTTACGAACTTACGAGGCCCTTGCCGCAATCGATCAACGACTCCTCGCCCGGATGGAAGCTATCGAGCAGAAGGCGATGGATTACGGCGTAGGCTCCCGCATTCGGGTAAAACTCTACAACGGCAAAGTTGTCCAGGCTGAAATAACCGCCATCACAAACCAATCCACTGGCCGGAAGCTCCAAATCGTCTATGGCAACGTGACCGCGTCGATCAATCCAGCGCAGATTACCGAAGTCCTCTCTACAACATAGTGGGAAGGCAAACCTCAATCGTACCCCAGGCTCAAGTCCACTTCACTCGCCACATTGCAAGGGTATTGGAATGATTCAGTCGAAGCCAGAAAGCATCGAGCAAATCCGCGAACGCATCCTCAAAATGTCCGACGCCGAACTTCGCAAATATGGTCGTGCCGCCCAGGATTCATCCGACCGGAAGAAAACCTTCGGCCCACCGGATCCGGCCTTTCAAATTCAGTTGGACGAGGCAAGGGCGGAATGGCGCAGAAGGCATCCTGCCCCTGCTGGTCGGCGTAGTCCCAGGATGCCCGACCTGTAGGAAGCTTGAAGATTGACAAGTGCGTCGCGGCTACTGTTGTTTTTCCTGTCGTCTGGTCGATCCAAGCTGCGGCGTGAGTTTCTTCGCCACCTTCGAACAGGATTGTACGGGATACCTCGAGTTAGGAGGTCATCGAACTCTTGCAGCTGCAAGTTCTTTAGGGCTGATACGTGTAACCAAGTGATCGTTTAAGTTGATGGGCCAGCGAAAGAAACGAAGTTCGCAGTGCCGGCAACGAAACGGCCCTAGGAAAACTACAGTCAACGGTCCCGCATTCAACAGAACCTCTGCGCTTTGATCGTCGGATTTCTTCACTCTGACACCGAATCATAAACTCTCCACGCAGGTACATTCCTAGATTATGTTCGTGACAAAATGGTGTGACTGAAACGATGGTGACACCCTCTAAAGCGTGCTTGCGGGATGCTGCGCAGAACTTCTTCCGCCGTGGTGCGGAATTTCTGTTGCGGTCGGGTGTTCGACTTGTGAACTGAAATGTTTGACGGGGATGTGCTGTCCCGTCTGTTGGTTGAAAATGAGATAGCCGCCCGGCGATGAAACGGCTAGCCCCTGTACTCGCTCTTGGGCGATTTCGACCGTTTCTGCAGCCTCACACCAAAGCACATAGCCTGATTTCATTTTAAAGATGTCAAAAGAAGGAACCATAGCTATCCACCTCTTCTCTGGGATACCTCTTTATATCAGTCGGGGTGGGGCGAAACTGTCATGTTTGAGACAGTCCGGCATGTCATCATGCGGTCGAGTCGTGCGTCCCCTCTGCAGGGTCGACGCAGAGAGCGGCCCGGTCGGTGAGCCGCTTCTTGGTGGGGCAAGGGAGGGAATTGCTCTGCGCAGGTCTGGTGACTCTAGTTTCTGCCGATCTGCAAATCTGTCTCGTTTGTGACAGTTGCAGTAACTTCGCTGGAATATGATCTCTATGGACGACGTCGTCGAGAAGTCTCGCGCATTTGACCACGTCGAAGTCCCATCAGTGCTAAGGCTGACTTGAAATTTGGGCTTAGTACCCAGAGAGCCGAAAAACTGTTTTGAGTATGAAGCGACCATTGCCGGTGACGATTTGCACGCTTTGCGCGAGCGCTGGATACAATCTCAGTCTCACCGATCTGCGGTGCGCGAAAAATATGAGCGGAGAACGCTGCAACGGTACTAACTCGAGCGCTCGAAACGCGGCCGACTGGCTGGAGTGCTCTTCCTGCGAAGGAATTGGAGCTAAACGCAATAAGCCATGTGCGCGATGCGGGGGAGTCGGTTGGCTTCTCGCACGAAAAGCAAGCTGAGCCGTCGACTATTGCTTTTTTCTTCTTGTTGGACTGTTCCGACCTCACGAAACGCACTGGATGGGCCGACAGATTATTTTCCTAGTCTTCCAGCTGAAGGGCGACCACGGATATCTTACGAAGCGAGTCTTGAGCCGCCTCCATGGACTTGTTCTCAATATTGCTGATTTCGACTGGACTGTTTAGCCGTTCTGCAAGAGCCGCATGAGCTTGCGAAACGACGAGGGTCATCTTGGATTTATCCGTCTCAAAAAGCACAGCAGCGAACGCTGTTCGCCATGCCGAGAGGACTAATGTGTTGATTGGGTTGCCGTGGAGGTTGAAGCAACTGCGATAAAGGCTGTTGGGAGTGGGATTCGTGATCATCAAACTCTCTCTCTCTCCGACTGTTGCAGAAATCCGTCGCCGTTCCTTCGCAGGCTGCTCTCGCCGCAGTTCTGCCGAATACTACCGCAATGCTCGAGGAACTCTTTATCGACGGCAGCTGATTCTATTCTTTTCCGGTTCCGAACCCTTCCGACTTGCGATGAGCCTCTTGCGCCGACTCGTAGGCCTTGGTGGAATGCTCAAGAGCTTGTCTGGAGTATTCGTGCCCGGTCTTATGCCCTTCCTTGTCGTGGTGCGCCGCGGCAACTCGGTGGGCGTGTGCGGCGATATCGTGAAACTCCGCGGCTCTTCGGTGTGAATCGCTCGGCATATGCTGGCCTCATTTTTTCAGTTTTTATTTCGTGATCACAACCGGACATGTTTCTAGCGGTTCGACACTATTCATGCAAAACGACTGTTAGAAGCGATTTGTTGATCTTGATTCCGCCGTTATATTCGATGAAACCCATTTTTCTGAACTTATTCATGAACAGGTTCACTCGTGACCTCGTCGTACCAATCATTTCCGCAAGGGTCTCTTGCGATACCTTTTGCAGCATGGGCTCGGGTTGGTCTTCCCTGCCGTAGCGACCCAGCAGCAACAAAGTTCTAGCCAAGCGCTTCTCGGTTGAGTTGAAAAGCTGGTCGATAAGATCTGCCTCGACCCGGATGTTGCGCGAAAGCATGTATTTGATGAACCGGTCAGACAATGTGGGCTCTGCATGGAGGGCCCGGATCATCTCGCTTTTTCCAATGATCAGAACGGTTGTTGGCATAACAGCCGTAGCTGTGCCCATGCGGATCGTCTGACCCGCCATCCCGCCTTCTCCGAAAAAGTCGCCAGGACCGAAAAGAGCTACGACTGCTTCCTTGCCGCTTTCGTTCACGACGGTGAGTCTCACGCTGCCCTTCTGCACGTACATGACAGTGTCAGCGGATTGTCCTTGCGAAAAAATAGCTTGTCGTTTTTTAAACGCCTGAACCTGTCTCGATGCTCCGATCGATTGGAGATAGACCTCTGGATCGAATTGCAGCTTGCGTTTCGTTTTCATGTTCCGAGTGATCGACGAAACATCATTGTGTCGATGCTATCCCTAAGGTGGTGTGAATGCTATCGCTATCGACTCCATACGAGCATTTGAGGAAAGAAGGCTCAATCTCAGCCTTCACGGGCCAGAAGAATTGAGAGAACCCACCAAGTTTAGGCTAACCCGCCGGAGACGTCCAAAACTGTGTCATTCGACACACTTCAGCAATGGCTGAGATCCCCGCTCCGCCTCTGGCGTTCGCCAGCGTGCCTAATGTTTGACTGTCCTGAACGGCACGGTTTTCTTTACGTCCCGGTGCCATCATGCGTGGTATGCGGCGAAGCAAATCGAGAAAGCAGTCTGACGAAGACTTGTTGGCTCAGGTCAAGAAGGCTCTGGGAAAGCCGCGCATCGCAAAATCCATTCGCAAAACCAATTCGAACGAAACAAGGTTTTCTGCTAATCGGCGAAGTCTTCCAAAGGCCCGCAAGGCAAAATAAACATCCGTCGGGAGCTTTGCAAGGACGACTGCTACGCGTGCCTGCCGACGGGCCAACGCCCTCACGGATGCACGAGAACTGTTTGCCTTTTTTGTTTCGGGCGAGCTTGCGCTTCTAGTCTTTCGAAGACCTATGACGACGGTCAGTCTGTCCGTCCGAATGCCCGTGAGCGTCCAGCCAGGACAGTAGCGCTCGGATGCTGCCGTGCGCGAGCGCGATGCTGGAGTCTGCAGCTCCGTAATAGAGGTTGATGGTGTCTCCGTCCGGCGCGATTGTGTATCCGCACGGGAAAACCACATCCTGAACATCGCCCTGACGTTCATATTCCGCCTCGGGCGCAAAGATCCACGAGTCTCCGCGAATCAGGCATTTTTCTGGTTGCTCCAGGTCAAACAAAGCAAGTCCGAGCCGATAGATCGAACTCGAAGGCGTCCTGCGTACGCCGTGATAGATCATCAACCAGCCCCGCGGCGTCTCGATTGGTGGTGGCGACATGCCGATCTTGTTCGCGTCCCACCAAGCTCCTCGGCGGGCTTCTAGCATGAGCTTGTGATTCCCCCAATGGCGCAGGTCCGGCGAGAAGGAAATCCAGATGTGGGCTCCGAGCGACGTCAAAGGACGGTGAATAAGAGCCCAAAATCCGTTCACCTTGCGCGGAAGGAGCGCCGCATCTTTGTCGTCCGGGGACATGATTACGCCGAGACGTTCGAACGTTCGAAAGTCCTCGGTGAGAGCCAGGGATACCCCGGGTCCTCCGCGCGAATATGACGTGTAGGCCACCGCGTACTGCCGCAGTTCGGGCACGTATGTAATTCGCGGATCTTCCACACCCCACAACTCTTCGGGGTGATCCAGACTGGAACCCAGAGTTGGTTTGGAGTCGACCTCCCAACCATTGATGCCGTTCACCGATCGGGCCGCACACAAGTGCGATAGCCCTCGACGGTCTTCAACGCGACACAGGAGAAGTGTCGACCCATCGGCCAGAAGGGTCGCGCCGGCGTTGAAAACGCTATTCATCGAATAGGGCCAGTCTTTCCCGGTCAAGATCGGGTTGCCGGGATGACGGTGAAATAAGACTTCGTACTGATTTGAGACAACACGGTCGGAAGTTTGTTCAGTCAAAATAGTCATAGTGATTTTTTCTCCGTGCTGTCTGTTTCTTCCAAACGGCGCATTTCCAGCAATGCCATTAGGAATGACAGTGTTGACTCCGCTCCTTGATTTTCGTTGGCTCGGTCGGGATGTAATCCGTCTCGGCATCCGCCGGTGGTGGGGTCGTAGAGGGAAATTTGAAGGTCGTTATCGCCCAGAAACCAGTTGAACGCGGACCAAGCCTCTTGGCGCCAGCGACCAATTCCCGTCGTACGGTAGGCTTCTACGCACGCGGATACGACCGCACATGCTTCGATGGGCTGCTGGTCGAAACGGGCCTTTTCAGTTTTCTTTGAATAAAATCCTTCGGAGCCAATCGGCACGAAGTGGCCATTCACTCCGCTCCGTTGAATTGTTACCAACCAGTTGAGAGCCCGAAGCCCGACTGCTTCCATGTCGGGGTTTCCAAAGCGTATTCCTGACCGCACGAGAGCTTGAGGTAGTCTGGCGTTCGAATACGACAGGCTGTTTTCGAACCACTCCCATTCCTCGGCTTGATACTTATGAAATGAGGCCATCAAGCGATCAGCCAAAGCACGTGCTGCGGTCAGAGCGGCTCGATCTCCGGGAAATGAGTCCAGATACTCGTGCAAACCCAAGAGCGCAAATGCACAAGCGCGAGGGCTTTGGAAGTCGACGGCGGCAGGAACGGCAAGTTCAAACAGCCGGCCTGCTGCCCCCCTCAGTCCGTCGTCTTTGGACTTACCCAGTACGGTCCCCAATCCCCACAGTGCCCGGCCATGACTGTCTTCTGAGCCCTCCGACTCTTGCCACTGGCGATCGAAGCTCAGGCAATTTCTGAACCTCTTTGTCGTTTGATCGAAAGCAAGCCACAGGAAGGCCATGTACCGCGACGCTAAATCGACCGATCCCGGCGGCGCACCGACACCAATTTCCTCCAGAAGGATCGCTACAATCAGCGCGCGCGCGTTGTCGTCCGTGGAGTAGCCTTCGGGATAATTCGGAACGACAAAGACAGCGTGCTCAACGATTCCAGTGTCGTCGGTCATCCGGTAGAGATGATCCAGTTTTATAGCTGGAATCCTGTCTAAAGTTTTTTCGGTGTTTTTTGCGGAAAATGTTGCCTGCGGGTTTCGCAGACGCTCGTTATAGACTCGTTCAAAGCTTCCCATATATTCCTGTGCTACTCGATTCCATACCATGCTCCTCGCGTGCAGATAGGCGCGCTTGCGCATGGCGTGGCGAGCGGTTTCATCGCGCAAGAGTTCCAATGTTTTGTCGGCAATGGCATGTGGGTCATCGAAGGGAACAAGAACGCCACGATTATTCTCAAGCAGTTCGATTGCGTGCAGATAGGGAGTCGAGATGATCGCTTTGCCGGCGCTTAGCGCTCGCGCAAGAGTGCCCGAGACAACTTGGGCCTTGTGCTTGTATGGAGTGATGTAAATGTCTGCCGATCCGATCAACTCACTCAATTCCTGCGCACTGACGAATTTATTATGAAAAATGACATGTGATGCCACACCTAAATCCCGTGCCATCTCTTCGAGGCGGTGCCGATATTGATCTCCCTCTCGCCGACGTATATGCGGATGGGTAACGCCCGCAACCATGTAGACGACGTTGGGATGTTCCGAGAGGATAGCGGGCAGCGCCTGAATGACATTCTCGATGCCCTTGTTCGGGGAAAGGAGACCGAAGGTCAACATCACGGTCTTGCCTTCGGTGCCGAAACAATCTTTATAGAAGTTAGGATCTATGAAAGGAACATCGGGAACACCGTGCGGAATCATGTCGATCTTGCTGGCTGGAACATGGAAGACTTCTCGCAGGATCTCGGCAGACAGTTGGCTCATAACGATCAACCGGTCCGACAGTCCGGCGATCTCGTCCATGACCATGCGCTGATCGGAGTTTGGCTCACGGAGAACCGTATGGAGTGTCGTTACGACAGGCATACGCAGACCGCGCAGCAACTCGAGAATGTGGCTGCCCGCGGGCCCACCGAAGATTCCAAACTCGTGCTGCAGGCAAACCAGATCGATCTTGCTGAAATTCAGAAAGTCCGCGGCCTGTCGGTACGAAGATAGGTTTCCTTCGGATAATTCGAACCGGACGCGTTCAGGATAGAGGTATCCCTCGTCGGTGTCGTTCACGGGCAGAGCCAACAACTCCGTCGCTCCGAATTCAGCGCTTATCGCATCGCACAAGTCCGTTGTAAAAGTCGCGATGCCGCACTGCCGCGGCAAATAATTTCCGACAATCGCAACCCTGCTTGGCAAGACCGAGCGAGGTCTTACCGGAAGGCGCGCTTCGAAGTTCTCCTCGACGAGAATCGACCCTACGCCAGATGCTTTCCGATCCTGCGCGTCGCTGATTCGGAGCAGGATTTCGCTCGAGGTCGTTGTATCCAGGGATGACATCCGATTCCTGCCTTTCGAGCAGACCGACTCGCAGAAAAAGTATCAGCAGGATGCTTCTAGGGGGGTGGGCACTCTCCAAAAACTCCGCCGCGCTTCCTACAATAGCAACCCGCCCGTTTCAAGACTGTCCGTTAGAGCACAGTCAGCGCGGCGTACGTCCTGTAGAATTAAACGCTACTCTTCGACGAAATCCCCAGTCGCTCATGCCCATTAGCCCGAGTGTTTCCTTCCCGATGTGCTCTATCGGACAGTTTTCACCGCCAAAAATGCCGATAATCAGCTTTGGATTCCTCGAAGGAGTCGAACAATGCCCGACAGGGCCAAGGCCGGCATCATCTTCATTCGAGACGGCACAGCTCTGCCGCCGAACCTTTCAATCACGACTGACGCTTTTCTGCCGAATTGGCGAATCGTAGCGAGCCACGATCGTTCGGCGCTCGCCCGAGGCATCGAAGCATGTAATTGGTACTTCTTCTATCGGGCGGGAAACATCCAGGCCACGGTCTTGGGCGGCAACACTCTTACGGTTCTCCGTAAGGCCGTGAAGCACATTCTGTCCAAGCACGGTGAAGATAAGTTGAACTCGCTCGAAGTCACAGAAATTGTTCCCAGACGATTTTTTGGCATTCCCTTCACGACGTTCACGGCGCATTCTCGTCATATTCAGGAAGGTATCGCGTTGCTTCCGGAAACGAAGTTGGTCTTAAGCCTTCCGGCTGCTCCTGTCGCTGAAACTGCCGCGAAACATCAACCCTCCCTAGCGTCAGGATCTTAGAAATACCGGGTGAAATGAAAATGAAACGAATACGCCGTTCAATTCTTTGCTCTGTTCTCTTTCTCGTTGTCGCTCCGATGCTTGATGCACAGACCGTAGATTTGTCGAAGTACCGGGATTTTTCGATTGGCACCAGCTTGGCGAACGTACTCAACCGCACCGGGCAGAAACTGGGAGAGATAACTGTGCTGTCTACTCGTCCCGCGTTGCTTCAGCAATTAACTTGGTGGCCGGCGAGCCTCCCTGGCACGCCATTACGCAAAGATCCTGTCGAACACATCGTTTTCTCTTTCTGTAACGACACTCTATACAAAATCTCTGTTACCTATGAAAAGGCAGCGACAGAGGGGCTCACGACGGACGACATGATCAAGTCTCTCTCCGCGAGGTACGGCGAGGCGGCTACTGTCACTCCACGAATTGCCCAAAAGCCGACCGACCGATATGCCGTGAGGCTCGAACCTGTCGCGGTCTGGGAAGACACTCAATATGCATTCAGACTTGTGCAGTCCTCTTTCTCGGACGATTTCGAGCTCATCGTGACCTCAAAGCAACTCAACGCAGAGGCCGAAATTGCCACCGTTGAGGCTGTGAAACTAGATGAACAAGAACGTCCGCAGAAAGACGCCGAGCGCCAGAAGAAAGAAACGACTGACCTCGAATTGACGCGCCAGAAGAATCAGAAAAGCTTTCGTCCCTGACATTCAACTTCAGTTCGAGCCGCGACTAGGCTTCTTGAGGGTTCGGTCCTGAGGAGAGACCACAAAAGATGCCATGAGATATTCGTGGGAAATCCCTTGCGTTCTTGCGATTTTACAAACCGATGAAGCCTCGATCCACAGAGCGTTCTACGAGGCAATCGAGGCAATGGAGCAGAGACACCTCACCCCTATCAACGCCGCCGAGGATGTTGCATTTGGATGGCGCCGAAGCCGAAGTGCGAATGCTAATCGCGGAAATGACTACGAAGTGCGGTCTGACGTGTAAGCGACACCAAACAAAGCATTTGGTATTTTTAGTGACCTGCTTTGCAAGCAGGGGGTCGCAGGTTCGAACCCTGTCACGTCCACCAACTTCTTCTCTTATTTCTACTGCTTACGCCGCCCAGTCACCCAGTGCCTAAGGCACATTGCGGGTGCGTTTTACGCTCATCGCGATTCTGCGGATTTCGTCTTCGGGATGAGATTCGTTCACCAGAATTTGGGCGATGCAGGTGCCGTCGTCGCGGACGGCGTTAACGTGATAGACGATGAGATTTGGCTTACCGCCTGCGCCGGAAATCGGCTTTGATGAGTAGAACCAGAAGTCGGGTGAGTTTTCGAAGATTTTGTCGACTTCGAGCGCTTTTTGATCTGTATCGCTCATCTCCGTGCGTGCCCGCCTTGCGCCTGCGATGATGGTCGTTTCGGTCTGTTCGGGCGCCATGACGTGTCCGGGCCAGCGAGGTTCCAACTTCCAATCGGGTGGAACCGACATGCGGCATGCGCCCGTTTTATCCTGCACGACCAGCCACGCATCCGACTTCGACTGACCTCGCGAGGCGCTTGGTATCGACGCAGCGCCGCGCCATCCGTAGCTCATCAACAATACGGTGAGAACAAGGCAGATGACGCGATCGCCGTCGAAAACAATAGGTCTATTCATGAACAGATCATTTGCAGACGATATTTTGTGTGTTCATTCCGATGATCGTTTTCTCGGTGATTGCTGGCTCGAATTTTCCGTAAACGAGTCCGTGCACGTCGGTGTTCTGGCCCTTGGCTCCTGGCTCTCCGGTAATCGAGACGATCATGCTGCCGTCGGGTTTGTAAAACGTGTCTTGCGAGCGCTCGCTGACCCACGCGTGAGTCTTCTTGAAGCCTTGTAGTTGCGCGGAATACCACGCCACCGTGGCATCGACCTGGATACCGTTCGTGGAATAGAAGTTCATTTTCGCGTTGCTGCCGCACATTTTTGTATCGGGTAGCACGGTGGGCGCGTTACCGAGATGAAGCCGATCGGGAGTCGGAATAATGGGCAGACCTGTGAGCGGATCTGTCGTCAGAGTTTTATTTGCGGCAGGAGCGGACAGAGTTAGACCGAGAAGGGCAAATCCCAACAGGAGTGCGTATCGCTTCATTTTATTTTTCCTTTCGGAATCGAATTGTCGTTGTGCAATTACGGACAGACGATGTCTCCTTGAGGTACGCCGAGGATGGTTTTCGCGGAAAGGCCAGGTGTATAGAGTTCGTAAGCTACGGAGTAGGCATCTGGACGGTTAAGGGCGCCAGTGATGATCACGAGCACTGATCCATCGGGCTTGTAGAACACGACCTGAACTCGCCCTGACTTGGAGCCTTTGGCCATCTTGAAGTCCTTGAGATTTTGCGAGTACCACGCTGCGGCGGCGTCGGTGGTTGTGTGAAAGAGGAGATAAAATTCTCCGTGCAACTTCGACTTGCACACATTGCTGTCGGGCAGCGGGTCCGGATTGTTGCCCCAGCCGGTGTCGGTCGATGGACTGAGAGGAAGCCCGGTCAGAGGATCGACCGTAAGTAGTCTTGGCTTTGTCTGCGCGCCAGCCGTAAGCGCCATGCAAAGGACTATGAAAGCCGTTAGGTACGTTTTCATTTCGTTCTCCTTTTTGAAGTGCGATGGTTCGAA
Source organism: uncultured Acidobacteriota bacterium (assembly GCA_963795355.1). GTDB lineage: Bacteria > Acidobacteriota > Terriglobia > Acidiferrales > UBA7541 > Acidiferrum. The sequence goes on along the minus strand of CAWCHM010000011.1, from coordinate 299,920 downwards.
ATCGGGGTCTACTCGCGCGAAAGTTCGACGCGGCGGTTGCGGGCGCGTCCTTCGAGCGTGTCGTTGCGATCGATCGGGCTTGATGCACCGAATCCATTCGTTGTCAGACGATCGGCAGAAATGTGATAGCGCTCAATGAGCGCGGTTTTTACCGATGCCGCACGACGTCTTGAGAGGTCGAGGTTGTGTGCGTCGCCGCCGATGTTGTCGGTGTGGCCGTCGACGCGGAGCTTCCAGTCGGGATTGTCGGTCATCGCTTTCACGATTTCTTTCAGGACGGGTTCTGATTCGGGCTTGATCGTGTCTTTGTCGAAATCGAAATAGATTCCGTAGATGATGGCTTTCTTCTGCTTGGCAAGTTGTTCTTCGAGTTGAGGAACAGGTTTCTGGATGGGGACGGTAATTTTCACGATCTTGACCTGAAAGACAGATCCCTCTTTGTAGAGGAGGCAGATCGGATTCTCGGGGTTGTCGGTGACATAGAGCTCAGCTTCCTGATTTTCGCTTTCTGAAACAGGCATCAGCTTTTTGATCTTGGGCGCGCCGCTGAAATTGACGACGCCTTTCAGGTGAATGGTCGGCACTTGAACCGGTTCGTCATTCAGGATCAGTGGAAATGGGACGTCCTGCGGTTCAACGCGCGCCAGATCACCTTGAAAGGGGAATGGCACAAACCGTCCGGGCGAACCCATCCGGTAATACTCGCGGTATTCCCAGTGAATTTTCCCGGTGGACTTGACCTGCTGAAAGAGCTGCAATGACATCGAGAGCGCTGTCGTTCCTGGAAAAATATTGGGAAAGTCCGCTTCGTGCTCGGTCATGAAAATCCGCGCCGCGTCCAAGTCATTACGGCAGAGCGTGCGGGATGTATTCGTTTTCGTGCCTTCAACGCTCTTGTTGGTCTCGAAGCCTGTGCTTGCGTAGTCGAACGCAACCTTGTCTTTATCAACCGAACTCAGAGTGGCGATGCCTTCCACGTCGCCGTTGAAGCGCCGCCACGCGTTAACCATGCGCACACCCGGCTTAAACATGATTTTTGCCGGGTCAACCCTGTCGGGTGGGCCCTGCGAGGGAACTGCGCCCGAATATTCCGGGCAGGATGTAGCCGGACTGTTGCCAACCATAAAACTTTCCGGCACATCGTCGACGTACATCGGCAGAGGCTGACTCTCGCCGAAAACCTGATCGAGGAGTCCCGATCCCTTTGGACCATTTTCGTTCGCGGCATCTTTTCCTGCGGGTCCTGCCGGCTCTGCGTGCTGTGGCTGAGGTTTCGTTTCCTGTGCAGGTTGATCGCTGGACGCCTTGTGGACTTCGCTGGTGACTTGTCGCTTGATCTCGTCGACTTTTTTCTTTGCGCGATAGCCGACATATACGACACCGGCGATTCCGAGCCCAACGCAAAGCAGTACAATGATGCCAACGATCAAAAGCGCTTTGCCGCAACCGCCAGCGTCGGTGGGCGCTGCAGTTCGCCGCTACCGGTTGCACGGCCGCGGGAGGCGGTGCGATTGGATTTGCCTGCGCTGCCGAACAGCGCGCGCACCACACTTCGGACAGAACGCGGTTCCGACGGTGATTTGATTGCCGCATTTCTCGCAGAAAGCCATGGTTATCCTCCGCCTTTCTGCGAAGCGCACTTGTCTGGAATCTGAGTGATTCCATGAAATAGACGGACCGGTTTCGTCTTCTGCAATCGTTCCCACACGCTCGAGTTGATAGCTTGTGAAAACACTGAGAATCGCGTTCACGACATCCACCAAAAACTTTGGCAGCGAATATCCGATCCCAAAGTCCAGATAGGCTTCAACTGTCGACTGTCGACACGGAAACCCTATATCGGGTGCGCGTAAGATCGTTCCCCCAAATCGGAGCTGGACGTATACGCCCGTGTTAAATCCAAAGGCGCCGATACCGACCATCACGCGAATCGCCGCCGACAAGATGATCGAATTAATTCCCACCGAAGCTCCGACGGTGGTTTGGCCAAGGTCGGTAACGGCTTTCAGGTCGCTCGCGGCGCCGACGGACCACCTTCCATCTTTCAAGCCCGCCCACAAACCGCCGCCGAACGAATAATTTCCAACCGCCTTGAGAACCGACGTCTTGGCGCTGAATCCGGTGCTTATATCCAACATCGTGTCGAACGTTACCGAGAAAGGAACACCGGCCAGTCCATTCATTCCAAGCGGGATCTTGAAGTCGATCGGTTCCCACCAGCGCTTATGAAGGTTCTGGGTGAACTCACTATTCGTGCCGGCTTCGGCCTGCATTTTTACGGCAAGGCCGCCGCCGATATTGACGCCGGCGGTCACGAACTTGCCGTCCTTGATGAGCAAGTCGAAATCGATGTGGGGATTGTCCAATCCCAAAATCGCCGACGCGAACATCGTCATGCCTTTTTTGTTGTAGTAGAACTGAACACCAATGCCGCTATTGCTTGCGACAGCTTCTGTTCGAACGTCGCTGATATTGGCTTTGGGTATAGCGCCCGCGACTTTTGCCGCTTCTACAGCGAGCGGCGTCATGTCCGGCACGCTGGGGATAGGAACGCCCGGGACGCCGGGCATCGACGGTGCCTGAGGCACGGCGGGAATAGCGGGATCACCCGGCGGCGCCATAGAAAGACGCATGCGCTCGTAACCATTGACCAACTGCAGCGGCGAAACATTCGCCAGCGAAACATGTCCGCTGGACCACTTCGCGCCGAGCTTCTGATACGTCACGCGCCTGCCATCTGCGTAGGTCTGCGCTACCGACGTCGGCGTCCACTTTCCATTTTTGACATTCGAAAGCACCATCGTCTGAACGGCGCGATCGTTCGGCCCTTCGTCGATGTTGTAACTCGATTTTTTTTCTTCGGGCTGCGTCTCGGGTTCTTGCGGAAAATCCGGAGCGGCGTACGAGATCATGTTGTCCGTGGTGATCGCTTGGCTCATCGCGAAGCTGCCGTTTTTGATCACGTCGGTTAGCTGGATGGGCGCAAGCGTCGCGGTGACGTTGCCACCTTCGCGCTTCAATCCAACCACTCTGCCAACGGCCAAGCCCGTGGCGAAAACAACCTTGCCTTCCTGAAACTCGCTGACGTGCGGCGCATTGGCGTCGAACGTCCAACTCATGCCATTCCCACCCATCGAGCGGATCGCCTTGTCCCCTTCCTCCATGATGATCACGTCGTCGACGTACTCGACTTCCTTCGTCCGTTTAGGCGCAATGCCAAACTGGATCTGCGAAGTAGTCATCTTCTTCACATCCACCGGTGTCAGGATCGTCGCGTCGGGAAGCGCGCTTGGCCCGATGAGTCCGGCGGGCGGCCCGCCTTGTATCGCCGTAGCTTCCGGCGTACTCCATGGGGCCGGATATTGCTTCGCCGGCTGTGACTGCGGCCCAGAGGGCTGCACGTGAGACGACTTTGAGGACGACGCTGGAGTCGGGGGCGCGACGTTTTCTTTCTTACAGCCGTCCACGACCCCGAGCGACAGAACCAGTGCGATGGCGACGCACCGCCGAAAGTGTTCCGCCAATCTCAAAGGCTGACGCCTGCTTGCTGAGCCGCGTACTTTCCAATGATGGGCAGGCGAAACAATTTCTGTTGGTAGGCCTGATACATCAGAAATAGCCAGGTTCCACCGCCAACCAGCGCAAGGATCAGCATCACGGGAAGCGCGACGAGGCCGAAAATCCCCGCGGTGAGCGGCGTGAGAATCGCCGAGATCACCATCCACACCATCCAGAACGCGATCCACGCCACGTTAAAAAAGATCGATTGAAATGCATGGAATCGAATGAATGAATTGCTTTTGTAGGGTTCGGTCGCCATGAAAATGATTCCGGTGATGAATCCGGCGAGATACGCCAGCGCGCCCGCGACGTTCGTGGCCATCGGTTGCGCTGCCGATGCGTCCGCAACTGCCACAGAGCCTCCGCCTGCAGTCGCTGCGGCGGGCGTTACCGCAGGCGCGGTGACCGACGCTCCGCAGGATGGGCAGAATGCATTTCCTTCAGGCAATTCCTTACCGCACGCTTTGCAAAAGCTCATGGTTTCTCCTTTTCATCCAAAATCTTAACGACCGCACAACGGCCACACTCACAGCACTCGAATTGAACTTTCACGCGCACAAGTCCGCCATCCTTGGGCACAACCTCTTCCCATGTGGTGACGAAACGCTCGATGCAATGACAAGGCACGACGGGGCCGGACGCCACATTTCACCGCTAAAGTGCTGCTGCCAGTTTTTGAACGAGTGGTTCGACCGCGGTGGTGCCGCAAGGGCACGACATGTACATCACGCGAATCAACTTGTCGCCCTTGCGGGCGATGATGCTGGCGTCGGCGGTGACAAATGCTTCGTCGGCAATGTCGGGCATGTCTTGCACGGTTGCTCCGCCGACGTGCGCCATTGCTTTGCGATTCAGGTTCATCTGCGCGACAGCGTTGTTGTCGTCGAGGCTGAAGTTGAAAACGATGACGGTGCCGTCGCCGCTGTCCGCGTCCGACTTTTCGGGCGCGAGGGCCGCCGCGAAGCCTCCAGTGATCCCTTCGATCATCTTTTGCGTTTTTGCATCGGCGCCTTTGCCCGCCATCATCGCGCTCATGTGTTTTGCGGTCATTTGGGCCTGTGTGCCCTTCGCGAAGTAGTTGCATCCGTTGTCGTTAGATTCGGTCCGCACGATAGGAACTCCGATCGCGGAGCCAACGGTTTCGGCGCTCAGGTAACGGCATACGTTTCCCATGGAGCCGTTTGAAGCCGATTTTTCACTCGCGCCCGAGGCCCCGCCGCCGCTCCCGCTCAGGCGCCCCGGAATTGGAGCGTCATCGTCACCCCGAACTCCCTTGACTATGGCGTGGACCCGCTGGCTCACGCGGTGCGCGGCATAGACCATTCCCGCCACTGCGACACCTCCTCCCACGAAGATGATAACGATGGCGGCGATTGCAACTTTGGCCGCAGTGCTCATCCCTTTCGGAGAGGCTGCTGCGCCTTGGGCAGCCGGGGTAGGCGCCGGTGTCGCCGCGGGAGCGGTCGGCGCGTTTGACGAATTCGCCGAAGCGGCCGGGGTCTTCGCGATCGGGGCTCCCGTCGTCGGAGTTCCGCACTTTCCGCAAAACTGTACGGTATCGTTTAGACTGGCTCCGCAATTCCTGCAAAACGTGCTCATTGTCATCTCCACACTTTTGAGAGGTTGCTCGCCGGATGGCAGATCCGACTGTCGTGCGGCCAAGATGAACGGGTAACTACGGCACGTCAAAGAAACAAGTTCCAAAGCCCTTCTTAACCCGTAAGTTATTTATCGTCAGGGAGTTGAGTGGTCGTCTAAACCGTCCAGGCGAACTCTCGTCTGTGATAAGCTCCGCGCAGTCGTTGCCATGGCGGCCCCAAAAGTATGAGTCCAGGCTCGAATTCGGCGGAGATTTACCGGTTTGGCGTCTTCGAGGTTCTTCCGCGAGCTGGCGAGCTGCAAAAGAGCGGCGTTCGGGTGAAGCTGCAGGAGCAGCCATTCCAACTCCTGGTCTTCTTATTGGAGAATGCGGGCGAGATTGTCAGCCGCGAGAGCGTTCGCCAACGCCTCTGGCAGGGCAATACCTTCGTGGACTTCGACGCTTCCCTCAGCGTTGCGGTCGGCAAACTTCGCGAGGCGCTAGGCGACTCAGCCGACAATCCCCGCTTCATCGAGACGGTACCCCGACGGGGGTACCGCTTCATAGCGCCGGTACGAGTGGTTGAAAAAACTCCCTCCCAATCAGTCGCGGCACCCACAGTGATGACCCAACACCCGTCCAGTCAGCCACAATCCGTTAGCCAATTGAGCAACTCAACTCTGACCGAAGCGTCTCAGCCTTCCGTCAAAAGCGTGGGCATCCTACGCAGGGTTTTGGTCCTTGTAGTCGTGGTGTTGGTCGTTGGGATTGTCGGGTGGCGTTCGTTTGGCAAGAAACGCGAGATCGCCGCCAAGACAACGCCCGCCGCTCCCGCCCCTCCCGTTCACGCGCGCCGCTCCATCGCGGTGCTTGGCTTCCGAAACCTGCCCGGTCGTCACGATGACGACTGGATGTCCAGCGCCTTCACGGAGATGCTGGGCACCGAACTGGGTGCCGGCGGCAGTCTCCGTATCGTGTCCGACGAAGATGTCGCCCGAGCCAAACGCGACCTGGCAACGGGTGATCAGGAAACGCTCTCACAGTCGACGCTGAAACGGCTGCGCAAGGACCCCGGAGCGGACGATGTTGTCGTTGGGTCATATACCGCGATCGATGTGAAGGGCTCCAAACGGATTCGTCTCGATATCCGAGTGCAGGATACGGAGACGGGAGACACCGTCGCGGAAGATGCGGTGTCCGGTACCGAGGAGGAATTGTTCGAAATGGTGTCGCGCGCGGGGGCCGACCTGCGCACCGGTCTTGGCGTTTATCCGCTCCAACCTGATGATGCGAACCAAGTGCGAGCTTCGCTGCCAGTCAATAACGCCGCGGTGAAGGCTTACTCCGAGGGGATAGCGAAAATGTGGGCGTTCGACTTCGTTGGCGCTCGCGGCGATTTGATGAAAGCACTGAAAGCCGATCCGAAATATCCGCTCGCGCACGCAGCGCTATCCGAAGTCTTCGCGCATCTCGGATATATGGCAAAGAGCGTCTCTGAGGCGAAGCTCGCTGTAGATCTATCGAAGCATTTGCCGCAGGAGCAACAATTGCTCATTTCAGCGCAATACGCCAAAGCCAACCTGGATTGGCCTTCGGCGATAAACATATACAAGCCGCTATTCAGTATGCGGCCCGACCGCCTCGACTATGGATTGCAACTGGCAACCGCGCAGTATCGCGCCAATTCTCCTGAGGTCGAGACGACGTTGAACACTCTGAGGCAGCTGCCACCGCCCGCGAATGACGATGCGCGGATCGATTTGCTTGAGGCGTCGGCGGAGGTTGGTCTCGACCTGCCGAAGTCGCAGGCTGCCGCGAAGCGAGCGATTGCGAAAGGAACAGCGATCGCGTCACCACTGCTGGTCGCGCGCGGGTACGGGATTCTGTGCCAGCAGGGAACGATTCTCGGATCGTCAATTGACGAACTCGCGCGCAATTGCGACAAAGCGATTCAAGGCTACGCGGCCGCGGGTGACCGATACAACGAGACGCGCACGCGAAACGATTCGGCAGCGGTCTTTTATTCGCGCGGAGATTTTGAGCAGGCGGGAAAGGTGTGGCGCGCCGCGGCGAAAGAATTCAGCAAACTGGATGAGCGGGAAGGGGCGGCGGCTACCCACAATAATCTCGGCGACGTGCTTATGTTTCAAGGGCACCTTGTGGAAGCAAGACAGATGCTGAGCGCCGCAATTCCCGATTACGAAGCCATTGAGGATACCGGTGGAGTGACTTTGGTGCTGAACGATCTCGCTGACTTGTCGCAGGAAGAAGGAAATTTGCAGGCAGCCGAAGTAGATCTGCGCAAAGCCCAGGGACTTGCGTCAGTTCGCAGCGATGGCAGCCCGCTCGCATTCGTTTACGGTTCACTCGGGGATGTGCAGATGGCGCGCAATGATTTGGTAGAAGCGCGCAAGTCGTACGAAAAGGCCCTAGCCCTACGGAAGCGGATCGGAGAGATTCAGAGTTCGACGCAAACGCAGGTCTCTTTGGCGAAATTGTCCATCGAGGAAGGACGTGCGGCCGACGTCGAGCAGACGCTTCGGAAGTGCAGGAGTGCCTTCCAAGAACAAGGCCAGCGCGACGATGAGATTGACGCGACGATTGCCCTGACGAAAGCCCTCCTCTTTCAGAAGAAATACCCAGAAGCTCAAAAAGAGATCGAATCTACGGCTCCGCTCCAGCAGAAAAACCAAAACAAACTTCTTCATCTGCAATTCCGGCTCGCGGCAGCTCGAGTCCAGCTCGCACTTGGCCATCTGGACATCGCCGGCAAAGAGATACAAGCAGTGCGCGCTGAGGCGACGGCCACAGGGTACGTGGCATTCGAATTTGAGACGCGCTTGGCGCTGGCCGAATGGATGAAAGCGTCCTCAAAGTCAGCGGAGTCCAAAGCGCTTTTGGTTGCATTAGAAAAGGCGGCGAATCAACGCGGTTATAAGCTGATCGCAGACAAAGCAAGCGCAAATCTAGGCACAAAGCCCGCCAGCCAAAGCAAATAGGCGGACCGAGGAAATAGAGCAGCGCTAGATTCCGAGAGACTCAGGGAATCGCGCCAACTCTTTAGGGGTGGAATCGTTTGGAATGGAACAACCTGGTGCCGCGACGTACTTCGCTCCGGCCTGCGTTCTCGCGTCTTTCCATTGAGAACGAATTTCTTCCGTCGTGAGTTTGCGATAGTCGATCTCGTCTACGCCACCAAGTATCGGCTGCGAATACTTCTGACGAATCTCCGAGATTGGAATGCCACTGGTCTTGACCGAATATTGAAGAACGGGCGCTTGGAAATCCTTGAATTGGTCGAGGTATGGCCTTTCCAAATAATGCAAATGCAGCACGGTCAGCTTCGTGTCGGCGAGCGCATCGAAAACCCGCTTGTCATAGGGACGAGTGTATTTCTTATAGGCCTCGACTGAGCCAAACTTGCTCTCTGCATTGAAAATGCTTACGAGCGCTCCGGAAGCTCCAATCTCCTTGCTGTGCCGGATGTGATTGACTGTTGACTGCGTGATCGCATCGAGCGCGCCGTGCCACGCGTCCGGATTCTGACGCTGAAAGTCGCCAATGCTTTTGATTTGTTTGTCTTCGACATCGTCCGATTTCGGCTGATTCGCAAACTCCCGCTGTGATTGATAGAGAATCATCGCCGTCATGTACGGACCGTAGATCGTATCGACAAAGTACGCGTCGCCATTGAGCCCATCGCGAACAAGTCGAAGGGTTTCCAATTGTTTCGGATACGGTGAATCCAATGGTTTTAATTCGTACCACTTTCCCGTTGTCGCCTTCGGATAGTCGAAGTCGTTCATCACCTTCACGATGTCCGTTTTGTACGTGCGATGAAAATCGAGATGGTCCTGCGCTTCAAGCTGTGCCGTCGGTCTCGCATAGTGGTGATAGAAAGTGTACGGAGGACGGTCGACGTCCTGACCGAGCAAGGCCCGGTCGACGCGTTCTTTGTGGCTTAGAAGGGAAGATCCACCGTTCCTTTCAAAACCGGATCTTGAGAGCGCAAATCCAGTTGCGGCGACAGCACCAGAAAGAAAATCACGTCGGTTGATCGTCACAATCCCCCTCATTCGGCTCAGTCGAGACAATGACCGGCATAAACGGAGCAGTTTGCGACACCGCCCCCTTGGAGGGGAACAGTCTACCTCACGCGGATCGCCTCCCGCACAGAAGGCGCGCTAGGCGATGGACGCGACGAGTCTCCCGAGAATCGGCCATTCAATTTTGTTTGTCGCTGTGTTCGGAAGCCTTAAATAGGCTCGTTTCCTTCCCGCAGGGGCCAGTCACCCCTGGTTTTCAGGTAGAAGAGAGTGTCGGTTGGGTTCCAATGGATCGGACACTCTTGCTTGCCACATCGATAGTGGGTGTCGGCTGTGATGTCGATGCGAATCATCGCTTTTCGGTGCATTGGACAGACGGGCGATCTGTCGATCAAGGCGGGCTCCTTTACGTAGTCATACGTACGTAGAGGAGTGAGCGGCGACTAGGAAAATACACTGTCCTTTTCGAAATATTTTGGGGACGGCGAAATGGTCGTCGAGCTTAGATAAGTCCAAGCGCAATAACGACTTATGCGACCTTCATCGCAGGTTCGACCCCTGTCACTCGCACCAACACGACTCTCGCTCCGCCTCCCTCAATCCAAGCCCGGTTATCTACTGCTCCGCGCCTGCCGGGGTTCCACAAACGAAAAGGCGTGTCGTCGGAAGCACCCCAGCGGCAACGCCCGGTTAGACGCGCCTTCCCAAAAACCTATTCAGCTTTATAGGAGATAACTCCACAACGAGTGCCCCCCGCGGTGTCGGCCGCGAGCGACAACAAGCACCTCTACGTCAACAGCCCCTTAAACTTCGTCGTAAGCACTTCGCGCGCTTTTTCTTGCGGCACAAGTCGCTCAAACATGCCAAGGTCGGCATCGATTGTCACATCGCGGTCCGTGACATCGATCGTCCCTTTGATCGGCGAACTCATGAAACCCATCTTCGCGCTCAGGGCGAACGTCAGCGTCGACCCTTGCCAGCTCTTCTGTTCCATCATCAGCTTCAGCGGCAGTCCTTGCATTTGAAACACATCGTCAAAGCCGCGATCGATGGAATCGACGACCTCTTGTTTCGGCTTGTTGTGAGCAATCGTTATGCGCATACAGAGATTGTCCCATGTGTATGATGCGAGCTGAGAGCTGAAGGCTTCGGCGGGACTCGTTACAACCAGCTAACAGCGACAAATCGGCAGCCTGAACCTGAAGGACCTGAAGGGCCTATCCCAATTTCAAACGCAACGCTTCAAAAAGTGCCGCCTGCTTTTCGGTACCCAGCTTCTTGCCCTGCTCGGTGAGATAAAAAACGTCGATGACCTTCTGTCCTTCGGTATCGATCAGCGCGACTTCGATATTGCACCAGAGTCGCGCAAGCGTTGATCCAATGTCATAAAGCAGGCCGGGCCGATCCTGCGCGACGATTTCCAGCAGCGTGCTGTGCTCGGATGAGTTGTTGTCAAATCCAAATTTGGTTTCGATGGCGACCTTCGGCGGGCGTTCGCGGCTCGCCTTGTCGCGTCCTTGCAGCAACGGCTGCAGCGGCGCCCTGCCATTCACGACATCCGACAAGCTGCGCCGGAATCGATCGATCTCCGTCGGATTCAATTCGAGCGTCCGATGCAAATCGGCGAAGTGGAAAGTGTCGACCACCGTACCCGCCGCGTTCGCGAACGCATCCGCTTTAATAATGTTCATGCCCCAGCCTGCCAAGACACCCGCGATCGTCGCGAAAAGCGATGGCCGATCGGCGGTCATTAGCGTCAACGAAAACGCACGACCGGCCGAACGCAACTCGATCTGCACCGGCTCGCCCTTCAGCTTTCGATACATTGCGATGTGTTGCGCAATGTCGTTCGCGGAATGGACTGCGAGATACCGCCGCGGCAGACCCTCCAGGAACCGCTCGATTTCTTCCGTCGTTCCGCTGGCAAGTACAGCCCGAACCTGTTCCAGCAGCGAAGTTTCATCCGGCGCGTGAACGCGATCGCGATCGAGCGTGCGGCTGAAGTAATTCGACGTCGCGACAAAAAGCTGCCACAACATATCCGCTTTCCACGGCGTCAGCGCTTCTGGATTGACCGCATGGATGTCGGCGTAGGTGAGCAGGCACAAGCGCTGCAGGCGTTCCTGGTTTCCGACTAGCGCGGCAAATCCTGACACCGTCGCGGGATCAAAGATATCGCGACGCTGCATCGTCGCAGACATGTCCAGGTGACGTTCGATCAAGAAGCGAACTTCAGCAATCTCTTCGTCCGAAAGCTTCAAGCGCTCCGCCGCGCTCGCAAGCGCTTCCAGGCTTCCGGCAACGTGATTCTCCACCGGCATGCCCTTACCCACGTCATGCAGCAGCAATGCGAAGATCAACAGGTCCCGCCGGTCCACCGTTCGCCACAACGGCTGAAAATGTTCGGCGCGCTCGTCGGGAGGATCAGCCAATTCCTGCAAATGTTCGATCGTGCGCAACGAATGCTCGTCGACCGTGTACCGGTGATAAAAATCGCGCACAACCAGTGAATCGATGCGGCTGAACTCCGGCAGAATCTCGGTCAGCATCCCCAATCGCTGCATCGGTCGCAGCGCGAACCCGGGATAGTCCGCTCCCAACATTTCCCGCAAGCTTTTCCAGCTGATTTCGGCGTTGCTCACCCGCAGCTCGGGATGCTGCATGATGTACGCGATGCACCGTTCCGCTTGCCGGCTCAAAGGAATTCCAGTGCGAGCAGCTTCGGTGAACAAAGAAAAGACTTGCGAACGATCCGAAAGCGCAGGCTGATTCATTACCTCGTACATTCCGTCGCGGACGCCGAAAGGCCTGCCGTTTGTTGGTTCGGTTTTCGAGCCGCGTGCAACGTTGAAAAATCGCTGCCGAAATGTTTGTGGGACGAGCGCTTTTTGTTCCAGATAGCGAAGGAGCAGCCGATTGAGTGTGCGCGCGTGACGGAAGTACAACCGCATCCACTCCGCCGCGTTCCGCGGTTCACCGTCCGAAACTCCGAGTGAGCGTTCGGCTGCGGCGGCCTGGAGTTCGTACGTGAGCGTGTTGTCGTTGCGACTGTTTGCGTAGTGAAGGAAGCAACGAATCGCGCTCAGAAAATCCACGGCGCCAGACGCCAGGTCTTCTTCCGCCGCGGTAATGTTGAGCGACTGCTTGTTCTCGGCAATCTGCCGCAACCAGGCGGCGGCCTGGTAATCGCGCAATCCGCCCGGCGCATCTTTGACGTTCGGCTCAAGATGGAAAATTGTGTTCCCGTAACGATTGAGGCGGTCTTTCGTCAGCTTATGCAACTGCGCCAGTAAAAACGGACGCGCAGCTTTTTCCGACGTTGGCAAGATGCGATTGTCGAGCCGATTGAAGAGCTCGCTATCGCCCGCAAGAAATCGCCGGTCCAGCAGAGCGAGGTGAAACTCGATGTTGTCTTCCTCGATCCGCTTACATTCTTCGAGCGTTCGCCCCGCGGAGCTGACGCGGAAGCCCATGTCCCAAAGCGTGCGCGAAAAATCCGAAATCAGCGGACGAAATGTCTGTTCCGCCTTTTCGGTGCCGAACAAAAACAAAATATCGAGATCGGAATAGGGGAACAGCAGTCTCCGCCCATATCCACCCAGCGCAACAAGACAAAGCCCCGATGAGTTCAACGCGTGCGACTGCAGCGCATCTTCAAACACCTGCTGCGTCGAGTGGTCCGCCAGCGCGCACAAAGACAACACCGTTTGGCGCGCGCTCACACCCGAATCGAACTCTCGGCGTATACGTTGTCGTTCGTCATCGGCTTGCGGACCGAGGACAGACTGAGGGGTAACGGAACCTTGCATGTTCTTTATGGGTTGATGGAACAAACGGAGACCTGGACGGGCTGCGGTTGTCATCTCAGAGCGCGTTCTCTCCCCGCTCTTCGTTGCGAATCCTTATGGCCTCATCAACCTTCGATAGAAATATTTTACCGTCGCCAATCTTTCCTGTCTTAGCCGTCTTCAGGATCGTGTCCACAACGGTATTCACCAGTTTGTCGGGCAGCACCATTTCCAGTTTTATCTTCGGCAGAAGATCGACCGTGTATTCGCGGCCGCGGTACACCTCGGTGTGTCCCTTTTGCCGGCCGTGCCCGCGCACTTCGGTCACCGTCATGCCCTCAATTCCTGCCTCGCGCAATGCGTCCTTCACGGACTCAAACCGAGATGGCTGGATGATCGCCTCAAGTTTCATCATGAAGATTTGCGCTCCCGCATCCCGCGAATCACTGCTTTGCTGCGAAGATGTGCATGACTTCCGTTACCGATTCCACCCGACCTGCTCACGCCCGACTCGATCCCAGTCGCGCCGTAGCGATTAGTCTACGTTACAGCTCCAGGTTGTACGCCTCTTCGCCATGCTGTGTAATGTCCAAACCCTCAATCTCTTGCTCTTCCGTCACGCGTATTCCGGTGATGAGGTCGGTCACCTTCAACAATACAATCGTCCCGACGAGCGCGAAGCCCCACGCGATCGCGACACCGATCAATTGATTGCCGAGCTGCCCCCAGTGCCCATCCAGCGCGCCCACCGGTTTTCCTGCACCAAAAATCGGGTTCACAACTTGTTGCGCGAAGAACCCAGTCAGAATTGCGCCGATCGTTCCGCCGGCGCCGTGCACACCAAACGCGTCCAAAGCGTCGTCATATCCGAATGCCGACTTTACCTTCGTCACCATCAGGTAGCACGCTATACCCGCGATAAATCCGATCACCAGTGCCGACATCGGCCCGACAAATCCCGCCGCCGGTGTAATCGCAACGAGCCCCGCGACAGCTCCTGAAATCGCGCCCAATGCGCTTGGCCGGCCGTTTTTGATCCATTCCGCGAGACTCCAGCTGATCGCCGCCGCTGCCGTGGCGAAATGCGTCGCGATAAAGGCGCTCGTCGCTAGTGAATTCGAAGCCAACGCGCTCCCCGCATTAAAGCCAAACCATCCCACCCACAAGAGGCACGCGCCCACGAAGCTAAGCGTCAAGCTGTGCGGCGGCATCGGCTGTCTCGGAAATCCCGTGCGCCGTCCTATATATAACGCGCACACCAGTGCCGATACACCCGAACTGATATGAACGACCGTTCCACCCGCAAAGTCGAGACACGGAAACTTTCCACCCAGCGCCGCGTTTAGAATCCCACCCTTGCCCCACACCATGTGCGCTAGCGGTGCGTACACCACAAAAAACCACAGCGTCAGAAACAGCACCGTTCCGCTGAACTTCATTCGCTCTGCGGTCGCGCCCGTGATCAAGGCCGGCGTGATAATCGCGAACATGAGTTGGTAAATCATGAACGTTGCCTGCGGTATCGTTCCAGCATAGTCGGGGTTCGGCTCCGCCCCGACCCCGCGCAGCATCGCGTGTTCGAATCCGCCGATCACCGGCCCGTTCCCGCCAAACGCCAGGCTGTAGCCCACCAGCGCCCACAGCACCGAAATCACCGCCATGAGCATGAAGCTCTGCATCATGATCGCCAGCATGTTTTTGCGGCGCACCAACCCGCCGTAAAACAGCGTGAGCCCCGGGCCGGTCATCATCAGCACCAGGGCGGCGCTGACCATCATCCATGAGTTGTCCGCCGAAGACTGCGCGGCCGTAACTCGTTGATCCAGTTGCGCCAGCTTGTCGTTGAGAGCTTTCGAAGCATCTGCGGAAGTCGAGGAAGAGGCGACCGAGGGAGAGGCCGTTTGTGCGAAGAGGGATGCAGGGGCCGAAAGTACGATAAACAGAACAGCCAACAAACAACAACATCGCGATACCGCTGGCTTCATAAGGCGTCCGCTCCGCTGCATCGATTCGGCCTCAAAGTCACACACCCTGCCGTGACTTTTTCCGACACCGAAGGCCGGTTTAACCGGGACAAGACGTGAAATCGAAAGCGAGATTATACGCGGCGGCTCTAACGCAGACGTCTTGAAATTTTCATCGAAGGAATCACTTTTTATGATGTTAGCGCAACGCTCACTTTCGAACGCCCAAACCCGCCCATCCGCTAGTTCTTCTGCACTTCGTCGTTTGTTTCTTTGGGCTTCCCAATCTTTTGCGAATCGTCGATCTGAAACAGCAGGAAGTTGCTGAAAGAATGCCGCCGGTGATAGCGATGCCCCGAGATGCTGCAATACCAATCCGCGCTCTTCGGCAGCCACATATTCGTGCCCGCGGCCGCAAAGGCTACCGGCCCGTACTCGATCAGTTGGTGATCCCGCATCAGTCGAATCTCCGGAATCGGCTTGATCATGTCCGATTCCATCGCCAAAATCTGCGAAGTCTCCGCATCAATCCACGCGCGGCCCTTCATTCCAACAGGATAAAATCGGCCGTTCACGTGATACACCAGCATTTCGCTATGGCTGTCCGCCTTCTGCTGGAAATGAACGACCCACGTCTTCCGCCCACTCCATGAGCCGCCGCCTTCGCATTTGAAGTCGTACTTCGCCTGGTAGTAAGGATGAAACACAAGCACAAGCGTCGGCAGCCCTACCGTCCCAAGATGCGCAGGGAATTGCTGCACCGAAACCGATCCGTCCCGATATTCCTGGACATCGAGATCTTTTGCGCCGCTCTTCCGAATCTCTACTAGGTAATTGAACTGTCGCGTTTCGTGCGAGACCTGGATCCCGAGTGGGCTCACCGCGGTGTGCTCCATGTTCTCAGTCGCCGTGAACCGGTCGACGTTCGAAACCAGCTCTTCGATGCGCGCGCCAACCTTTGCCGTGACCGAATCCAGCGGGCACACATCCGCACTCGTGTCGAAAATCAGGTTCTCTTCATCAACATCCGGCGGTGCCCATTTCGTCTCTGTCCCCAGCGGCAGCGCCGGTAAATCCGGCAGTTCAGCGGACTCCATCGCGGTATCGTCCGATCCGGCGATTCCCAAGGGAGCTACATCCGAACTCGAACCGCCGATCCCCGCCCCGCCCGCACTCGCCGGCGGAACAGCCGACGCAAGCTCGACCTTGCCTCGTCCCGACGAACTATTCAGCTTTTCGATCTCATGTCGCGCCGCCGCCGCTTGCGAACCATTCAGATGTTCCTTCAAATATTGGTTGAACGTCGCCAGTGCCGCATCTCGTTGATGCAGCGCTGCTTGCGCCTGACCCACCAACAGCAAAGACCCGCCCGTCTTATCCTGACCGGATGCAACAGCGGCTTGAGCCTCTTCCAGCGCTTTGTCGTAGTCGCGAATTTGATACGACGCAACTCCCGCGAGGTACTGCGCCCGCCACGCCGTCGGCTGCAACTGAACACCGCGCTCCAGACTCTCTGCCGCTTTTGCGTAATCCCGTTGCTGTATCTCGGCTTGGCCCAGCGCGAGCAAAGCCGACGCATGATTCGGAGCCGCATCCACGGCTCTTTGCAAATAGTCGCGGGCCTCTCCCGATTTACCACGGCGCATGTACAACACGCCCACCAGGTAATTCACGTCGGGATTTTTCGGCGCCAGGTCTTGCGCTTTCTTCAAATGTTGTTGCGCTTCATCCAGCTTGCCGATCTGCATCGCCTGAAGGCCTTTTTCCATTTCCTTCAATGCCTTAGCTGGAGGTCCGCCCACATGTCCGCTCTTCGCAAGCGGTCCATCGGCAATCATCATCACCCCGAATGCTTCATTGTTGTGGCCGACACGAATCGAGGCATCTTCGAGCACCGATCGATAGCCTGGCGCGCTGACTTCAACGATGTATTCGCCTTCCAGCAGTCCTTGGAACTGGGCGAGGCCAGACTCGTTGGTGGTGATCGTTTGGTTGTACATGACTGCGGTAGCATTCTGAGTGGTCGTGCGGGTCCCCGTCCTGATCACGACCTTCGCTCCGCCCGAAAACGGTCCGCCCGTCATCTCCATGACTTGTACGGAAACTTGGCCGCCGGCGTCCGACTTGGTCGGCATAGGCATCGGAGGGAAGTAGACCTTTTGTGCTGCCGTCAAGGTGGGATAGGCCGCGCATATGAGCGCGAAGACCGGTATGATCAGGGGCCTACAGGGGCCCTGGTGGAGATTCGCTTTCATCTTGGAACCTGTTTCGAGGACAGAGGCAGCTTCACCTGAGGTCCTCAACTTTGGCCCGACTACGCGTCCCTGTCAACGGTCTCGTAGTACCGAAATCTGACCCTAACCTTCGATATATCAGTGCGTCTTTCAGGACGGCCTTGTCTCGGACAGCCATCATCGTATAATGCCCGTCCGGCGCTGTTCGGCACGGTTCAGACCGAGCCAGTTTCCGCCTGTCTGACGATGTCCGCTGGGTTCCCTTGCGAGCTTGCCCGGAGTATCCTAGGGACAATCCTGCGCTTTCTTATTTTTTGATAAAGCGGAAGCGAAATAATCCCTGAGAGAAACTCGCCCATGACTGAACGTCTTCCCATGGAAATCGCTGTCCGCGAAAACAACGGCATCCACACGCTCGAAGTCCACGGTCGCCTCACCATCGGCGAGCCCAGCGAGCAGCTCACCGAAGTCCTGCAGTCCGTCGTTCAGGGCGGAGGCCGCAAAGTCGTCGTCAATCTCAACGGCGTTCCGCAAATCGACAGTTCTGGCATCTCCTCGCTCGTGCGCAGCTCGATTCAGCTCGCCCGCGAAGGCGGCGCGCTACACCTGGTCTGTGGTATCGGACGCGTCCGCGACGCCCTCACTGTGACGCGCCTCGTCGAAGCCATTCCGACCTTCGAGACGGATTCTTCGGCCACCGCTAGCTTCGCCTGATCCATCCGTCGCTGCGGCGTAGTAGGGGGTTCCGCATGACGTTCACTTCGCTTCGCAATTTGTGGCGATTTCTGTTCCTGGTTTTTCTTGCGTGCTTCGTCTTTCGCGGACTCGCCCACGCGGCCACTCCCATTGATCTCGACGATCTCGCTGTGCGCCTAGCTCCCGAAATCGACAAAGCCTGCGTTAAATCGATCGCCGTCGTGGACTTCGTCGACGCTGCCGATAAACCATCCGACCTCGGCTGGTATCTCGCCAACAAACTCTCCGACAGCCTCGTCATCAAAGGCCCGGCGATAGTCGTGATTGATCGGACCAGGCTTCAACAATTGCGCCTGGCCTCCGTCGATCCACGCTCAGCCGACACCCTCAAACAAATCGGCACCACTGATGCCGACACGGTTGTCGCCGGGAAAGTCGAAATCACTGCAGAAAAATACCTGCTCACCGTGACGATGCTGAAAGTGTCGGACGGCTCGACTATCACATCTGTCGCGTACTCTCTTCCACACTCGCGCATCCTCGATCTTCTCAGCCCGGCTGGCGATCACGCTTCAGCCGCCAAACCCGCGCGCGCCGGAGTCATGGGGGTTGGCGTACCTGTGTGTCTCTACTGTCCCATTCCGGCAGACACGGGGAGATGGCGGACGAATCAGCCACAAAACGTCGTTCTTTCGGTGACTATCTCAATAGCAGGAGCAGCGGAAAAGATCAGCGTTGTCAGAAGCCCCGGCTACTTCTTGAGCGAACGCGCCATAGAAGCTGTGAGTGAATGGAAATTTAGGCCGGCGCCCGGAGAAGATGGCAAGCCCACGACGGTCCTCGTGCCGATTGAAGTCACATTCAAGACTTCGCGGACCTAGACAAGATCAAAGCACAAATCACTGAACCACAAGGTTGAATCACAGCAGAAACGGCCGTTCAGCCGCCCTTTTTCAACTCCGCCAACACCAGCTTCGCCAATTCCTTCAGTGTCTCAAACACGCCCTGCCCGGTCACCGCGACGCCCTCTAGCACCGGCTCGCCTTTGCGCTGCAGCTGCTTCGTCAGGTCCGGAATCGCCATCGCATTCGGCAGGTCGCGCTTGTTCAGCTGCAACACGTACGGAATCGTATCGAAATTGAGATTATGCTCTTTCAGATGTTCCTGCAGGTTTTCCATCGTCTCGAAATTCGCATCCAGCCGCTCTTCCTGCGAATCCGCCACGAAAACCACGCCATCCGCACCCTTCAGAATCAGTTTGCGGCTGGCCTCATAAAACACCTGCCCAGGCACCGTATACAAATGAAACCGCGTCTTGAACCCGCGTACCGTCCCCAAATCCAACGGCAAAAAGTCAAAAAACAGGGTTCGATCCGTCTCCGTCGCTAGGGAAACCATTTTCCCCTTTTGGTTCTGACCGGTATGGTCATAGATCCACTGCAGGTTCGCGGTCTTTCCACCTAGACCCGGACCGTAGTAGACCAACTTGCAATTAATTTCGCGTGCGGGAAAATTGATGAAGGGCACTTTTCCTGGCCATTCCTTGGTCGAGACTCAATTTAAAATTTATAGCACACGCAGCTGGACTGGCCAAACCTCGCCCCGTCCGTATGTTGCGAGTTCGATACTCGCATCTAGTTTCAGTGACTCTGCGCGCTTGCGGGTAGAATATTTTTCACCTCTTGCGCGAACGTGATAACGCATTGTGTATCAAACTAGTTACCCCGCACTCGCGTTGACGCGCGATAGTGGCTCTGCTACATTCTCGCCATGCCAAAGGCGCGCAAGCCCAATTCGGGAAATCCTGGGCGCTCCAAAAGTCCCACGCGTCACTCAGCTAACCAATTGAAAAGAAAACCTTTAACTCCGCAACACCCCCCGCAGCGTGGCGGCGTCGAGATGGTCGATCCGCGTGTCCAGGCTCAGTTGAAGCTTTACGACGAAGCCTTGTCCCTTTTCCATCAGCAGAAGTTCGCCAAAGCGAAAAGCGAACTCGAAAAAGTTCTCGAAGGCCCCAGCAAAGAGCTCGCAGACCGCGCTCGCATGCATTTGAAAATCGCCGAGCAGCGCATGAAGCCGAGCCACGAGTCGAACCCCAAGACTGCCGATGAGCACTACCAGCGCGGCGTCGCCATGATGAACATTGGTCGTTGGGACGACGCGCGTGAAAGCCTCGACAAAGCGCGCAAGGCATCGCCGAAAGCCGACTACGTTCACTACGCGCTCGCGGCTCTCGACTGCCTCACCGGCGAAGCCGACTCCGCCATGAAAAATCTCAAGGTCGCGATCGATCTCCGTCCCGAAAATCGCTACCACGCTCGCAACGATGAGGACTTCGCCTTCCTTCAGGAAGACCCGCGCTTCACCGAAATGCTCTATCCGGAAAAGGAAGGCTCCGCCAACTGATATTGCATCGCCGGACATCGCACGCTTGCGCAACTCACCGCAACGTCGCGTTGCAAGCGCAATCCGGAACCCGTAGCATATTCATGCGTGGCACATGCATAGCTCGTGTGTGTATTAGGTGAGTACTACGTGCATTGAACGGCCGTCACGATCGCTTAGGATCCCCTGCCCGTCGCTGATTGCTTTCCTGTTTTATGTTTCGTGAATTCTGCGCGCGCCGCGGCTCCCGACATCGTGCCGTGCAACCGTATCGTACAAAAACGTATCGTATCGTGACCCAATCGTGACCCCGAACGCGAAGAAACAAGCGCGCAAATCCAAGCGGTCCGTCAATGGACTCAACGTCGTCGCTCTCGGCGGCGGCACCGGACTTTCCACTCTCCTACGCGGTCTCAAAAATCTCGTCTCCCGCCGTCGCGACGAATTCAATAAAGAACATCCGATCTCCACCCTCACCGCAATCGTCACCGTCACCGACGACGGCGGCAGTTCCGGCCGCCTGCGCCGCGAGAATCGCATCCTCCCGCCCGGCGACATCCGCAATTGCATGGTCGCTCTCGGTCAGGACGAAGCTCTCCTCGGCCGCCTCTTCCAATATCGCTTTCACGCTGGACGCGGACTCATCGGCCACAATTTCGGCAATCTCTTCCTCGCCGCTCTGACTCACGTCACCGGCGACTTCGCCGAAGCCGTCCGCGTGAGCAGCAAAATCCTCGCGATCCGCGGCCAGATTTTTCCTTCCACGATTTCCAACGTCTCTCTCGTCGCCACCCTCGAAGACGGCCGCCGCGTCCATGGCGAAACCAGCATCACCGCCAGCCGCAAGCGCATCAAGCGGCTGGCCCTCTGGCCGCGCGCTGCTCGCCCGCTCCCCAAGGCGCTCGAAGCCATCCGCGATGCCGATCTCATCCTCCTCGGCCCCGGCTCTCTTTACACCAGCATCCTCCCCAATCTCCTGATTCCCGAAATCGCCAACGCCATCGCCGTCTCCAAAGCCCCGCGCGTCTACATCGCCAACCTCATGACCCAGCCAGGCGAAACCGCCGGCTACGCACTTGCCGACCACCTCAAAGCCATTCGCGAGCACACCTCGCGCCGCGTGATCGATTGGGTCGTCGCCAACCGCCAGCCCGTATCGCGCGAAGTCGCTAAGCGCTATCGCGCTCAAGGCGCTGAGGCGGTCACCGTCGACCTTCACTCTCTCCAGCAACTCGGCTATCGCGTCATCCTCGATAATCTTCTCGAAGAGCACGGCGTCCTTCGCCACAACCCCGCCGCCCTCACCCATCTCCTATTTGAAGAGTTCCTCTCCACGCGCTCCTCCACTAAACCCTGCCGCTAAGCCAGTCTCCCTGTCCGCTTTCGCAAACCCGAATCCCGCGAGCGGTCACAATTTATTTCCGGCCCCAAACTCCATCAACCGCTAACTCCAGCTCTTCCCATGACTTGGCAAAACTCGCTTTGGATTCCCGAATGCACTATCAACAGCGCCGGAGTCTGTTTCCGAGGTGTCGATGCTCAGCCAAAACCTCCGCTACGCCGTCCGCTTCATGCGCCACAACCCCGGATTCACCGCGGTCATCGTCCTCACGCTCGCTCTCGGCATTGGCGCCAACACCGCGATCTTCTCGGTCGTCTACTCGGCGCTCCTTCGCCCGCTCCCGTATCGCCAGCCCAGCGAGCTCCTCTTCCTTGGCGAATCCCGCGATCAGCATTCCCAAATGGATTCCGTAGCAACCTCCTACCCCGATTTGCGCGATTGGCAACGAACCTCGAAGACCTTCCAATCCCTCGCGGCCTATAGCGGCGACGGTTTTATTCTCGATGCCAGCGGCGAACCGAAGCTCGCCGTAGCCACTACCGTCACTCCAAATTTCTTCTCTACTCTCGGCGTCAAGCCCGCGCTCGGCCGCGATTTCGTCGACGGCGAAGACAAGCCCGACGGTCCTCATGTCGTCATCCTCAGCGACGCTTTCTGGCGCTCCGACTTTGGCTCCAATCCCGGCGTCGTCGGCACTTCCATTCACCTCGACGGCAAGTCCGTAACCGTCGTCGGCGTCCTCCCGCGCGACTTCGAGTTTGCTCCCGGCAATTCCTCACCGCTCTGGGTGCCGCTCCACCCGTCAGGCGGGCTTGAGCGCCGCAGCCTGCGCTGGCTCAGCGTCGTTGGCCGCTTGGCGCAGGGAGTTACCCCCGATCAAGCCAACGCCGAGATGACTGCTATCGCGGCGCAACTCGCGCACGCCTATCCCAAAGAAAACGACGCGATCTCCGTACGGATGACTCCGTTTCGCGAGCGCATCGTCGGCAAAGTTCGCCCGCTCCTGCTGGTGTTGCTCGGCGCTGTTGGTTTCGTTCTGCTCATCTCTTGCGCCAACGTCGCCAATCTTCTCCTCACGCGTTCGATCGCGCGCCGCAAGGAATTTGCCGTGCGCTCCGCTCTTGGTGCCACGCGAACCGATCTCGTCGCGCAACTCCTCACGGAAAGCTTGATGCTCTCGCTCGTAGGTGCCGCCATCGGCCTCGTCGCGGCACAGTGGGGTGTCAGCCTTCTTCTCGCCGCGATTCCGGAATCGCAGCTCCTCGCCATGCCGTATCTCCGCTCCGCAGGGGTCAGCTTCCCGGTGCTTGCTTTCCTTTGCTTCATCACGCTGCTCACCGCGCTGCTCTTCGGTCTCGTTCCGGCAATCACAGCGGCTCGTTCTTCCGTCAACGACATTTTGAAAGACGAAACACGCGGCGGCACAAGCGCCAGCCATGCCCGCCTTCGCGCCTCGCTCGTGGTCGTTGAAATCGCGGTCACCCTCATCTTGCTTGTCGCCGGCAGCCTCATGCTGCAAAGCCTCAACGCCCTGCTGCGCCATGATCGTGGCTTCGATCCCCGCAACGTCCTGTCCTTCACCGTCAACTTGCCCGACAGCTCCTATCCTAACGACAAGGAAGATCCCAACAAAAACACCAGTGCCGACAAATTCGGCCGCGAGTTCCGTGACCGTCTCCGGGACACTCCCGGTGTGCTCGACGTGGCCTCAAGCTCTGTCATTCCCGCCACCAACAACGGCTCCACGATCCGCTTTCTCGTCGAAGGTCGCCCCAAAGCGCTCGGCCAGGAAGACGAGTGCAACATCGCAGCAATCAGCCGGAGCTACTTTTCTACTCTGAAAATCGCACTCTTCGAAGGCCGCTACTTTAATGAAGACGACGCCAGACCTGGCGCCGAGGAAGTTGTGGTCGTCAGCCGCGCCTTTGCGAAAGCCTATTTCCCCGGCGAGAGCCCGCTAGGAAAGCGCGTGCGTTACACCTACGATCCCAAATCGCCTTACCGCCGCATCGTCGGCGTCGTAGCCGATATCGCACTGATTGATCTCGATCAGCCGCCTCCCGCCGTCATCTTCGAATTGAACGAACATAGCGGCGACACGTATCTCAGCTACCTTGTGCGCACGACGGCCGATCCCCTCGCCACCGTCGGCGCCGCGCGCGAAATTCTCCACAACCTCGACCCACGTCTCCCGTTTATCCAGCCGCGCACGCTCGAACAGGTCGCGCAGCAAGCTCCATCCGTGTTTCTACGCAGCTACCCTTCCCTCTTGATCGGCAGCTTTGCGGCCCTTGCGCTAATTCTTGCTGTGATCGGTTTGTACGGTGTGATTTCCTACTCGGTGTTGCAACGCACGCGGGAGATCGGCGTCCGCGTAGCTATGGGCGCGCAGCGCGGGGACGTTCTCCGCCTGGTCCTGCGCGAAGCACTGATAACCGCGGCGCTGGGAATCGTGGTCGGCGTAGTAAGTGGACTCTTCCTCACCCGCTTGATGAGCTCGCTGCTCTACGGTGTAACACCCGGTGACTGGCCCACGTTCCTCGCAGTTTCGACGGTGCTCCTCTGCGTAGCCATAGCCGCCTGCGCCATCCCGGCCGCCCGCGCCACCCGCGTAGACCCGGTCATCGCCCTCCGCTACGAATAATGCGGTGACAACGCCGGCGGTCATCTCGGTGGACATACCCATGGCGAGGAGTCGCGCCTTACACATCTCAACTCACTCATCACGGCTCAAAACTAAATGTCGCCACAAAACATGTACGGGCGCAGCACTGCTGCGCCCCAAACACCACAAATCTAAAATGTAAGTCTGTGACACCACCGGTTAGAACTAAGCCGTATCAAATCCAGTCACCAGTCACCAGTCACCAGTCACCAGTCACCAGTCACCTCTTCACATCGCCCAGCGCAACAACAACCCACCCGTCGTATACCCCGCACCCACCGCCGCCAACAACACCAAATCACCCTTCTTCAAACGGCCTTCCTCCACCGCATCCCGCAACCCCAGCGGTATCGTTCCCGCCGTCGTATTCCCATAACGATCGATATTCACCATCACTTTCGAATCATCCACTCCCAGCCGTTCCTGCATCGCTCGAATAATCCGCAGATTCGCTTGGTGCGGCACAACCAGTTTCAAATCGTCGCTCGTAAATCCATTCCGCGCCAATAAACCCGTCGCCAATTCTGCCATCCGCCGCACCGCATACTTGAACACCTGCGACCCATCTTGATGCACCACGTGCATGTTCTTATCGACGGTCTCGTGCGTCGACGGATTCAGCGATCCGCCACCAGGCATGTACAGATACGCGCCGCCCGATCCATCGATGTCGTGCTGGAAATCCAGAATCCCCTCGCCGTCCTTCGCTGGCTCCAGCAGCACCGCCCCGGCGCCATCTCCAAACAGCACGCACGTCGCGCGATCCTTGTAATCCAGGATTCGGCTCATCGAGTCGCTGCCGATCACCAGCGCCTTCTTGTGCGTTCCCGCAGCGACAAACTGCGCGCCTACCGTCAGCGCGTACGCAAACCCCGAACACGCCGCCGACAAATCGAACCCCCATGCATTTTTCGCCCCGATGCGGTCCTGCACCAGGCACGCCGTCGCCGGAAAAAACATGTCCGGCGTCACGCTCGCCAGCACGATCAGATCGATCTCTGCCGGGTCCGTATTCGTCTGTTTCAGCAACAGTTTCGCCGCTTCCGTCGCCATATGCGACGTTGCCGAACCCGGTTCTACGATGTGCCGCTCGCGAATCCCCGTCCGCGTGCGAATCCACTCGTCATTTGTATCGACGATCTTTTCTAGGTCAGCGTTGGTCAGCACTTTCGGCGGAAGATAACCCGCGACGCCAGTAATTTTGGCCGCGATCCGATGGGGCATGGCGCTCCTTGGTTTTTCGTGCCGTGCAGAACCTTTGAATTCTATGCGATGCCCCCAAGACGTGACAACAAGCGTCACTATCAACGACGCAAATCCACATCACCAAAATTTCCCGATTTTTCTGTTTGGCTTGTTACTCGCTCGCGGGAAGAATTTCGTAGCGCCACTTCACAGTCGCCGTCTTCTTCAACATCGCCGACACCGAGCAATACTTCCCCTCGCTCAACTCAATCGCGTGCTTCACCGCCGCATCATCCAACTTCCCTCGCAACTGATAGACAAGCTCAAACTTCGTCCAAACTTGCGGCGGATCGGCCGCTCGCTCGCCTGAGCAAACCACATTCAGGCTCTCCAGCTTCTGCCGCTTCTTGTCCAGAATGATCACGATGTCTGTCGCCGTGCAGGCGCCCAGCGCCATCAGCAGCATCTCCATCGGCCCCATCGCGGTATTCGACTTCCGGTCCGAATCAATCGTCACCGCGTGCCCGGACGGACTCGTAGCCACAAACCGCTCCTCGCCAATCCACTTTACTTGTGCAGTCTGCATCGCAAATCTCCACAGAATTCCTAACCAGAATAGCAGGGAAAAACTACCCACCCCGAAACGCCGCGAACATGTACGGGCGCAGCGCTGCTGCGCCCCAAACGCCCAGGCCAACAATCCAGCGCGGTAGCGCTGCCGCGATCTCATCCGATTCTGCGCCGCGACTTCGCACCGCCGCTACAACTTCAACTCCCAAACTTCCGCCGTCAAATCCTTCCCAAAACTGTGATGCTCCTTCTTCTCCACCACCTGAAATCCCGCCTTTTCATAACAGTGCCGCGCCGCATCCAGCTCGCTCTGCGTCCACAAAACAATGTTCTCGTACCCTGCCTGCCGCGCGAATCGTACACACTCCGCCACCAGCCGCCCGCCAATCCCCAACCCTCGCGCGCTCGGCTCCACGTACAACAAACGCAGCTTCGCCGTCTTCTCCGACTCCTTCACCAGAAATACCGACCCGACAATCTCCTCGTCCCGCTCCGCAATCCAGCATCGCTCGCGCCGAGCGTCAAGATTCTGAACGAACTTCGCCACAATCTCCGCCACCAGCGCTTCGAATCGCTCGTCGTATCCGTACTCCTGCCAGTACAAGGCGCCCTGCCGGTGCACCACCCACCCCAAGTCGCCGACCTGCGGTGGCCGCAACACGTAGCCGGTCGGCTTCGCGTGCTCCGGCTCCACGCCGTCGGTGCCCAGCAGGCTCTCCACAGTCTGCATCGCATCAACCAGCCGCCGTTTCTTCGAATCCGGCAGCGCCGAAATCATCTTTCCCACCTGTTCACTCGATCTCGCCTCCAGCGGCGCGAACGCTTTCCGTCCGGCCGCCGTCAACGCCAGAATGCTTTGTCTCCGATCGGTGGGCGACGCCGTCTTCGTGATCAGCTTCTTTTTTTCAAACGCGCTCAGGATGCGACTCAAATACCCGGCATCCAGCGCAAGCGCCGCCGCTACCGCTGCCGCAGTCGACTCCCGCCGGTGCGCCAATTCATAAAGCACGCGCCCCTCGGTCAGCGAGAAATCTGTGCCCAGAAACTCTTCCTGGAGCAGCCCAATCTTCCGGGTATAAAACCGGCTGAACCGCCGCATTGCCTCAACGTACGAGTCCGCCTGATCGGCACACGCGGCTCGCCGCTCCCCTTCAAACGTCGTATTACCGTTCGCAGTCTCAGCCGGCATCGTTCACCTCCCAGTCGCGACTCCAAAAATCTCACCCGAATCGATGCCATTGTCATAAACTTAATTGACTCAGTCAAGTATATGAATCAGATTTACTTTGCTCCCACTTCATCCGTTCCTGTCCCAATAACCGACTCGCAATCAATATGTTGCAGTTCACCTCACTTAATCGCGACAAAGATGACATCCTTATGACCCCTCAATGACAAGCCTTCGTCCGCCCCGCGACACGATTGCATCAGCAGATCAACCATCGCTCGCGTCTAAGGCAACTAGATGAAAAAATTCTCCAACTCGCCCTCCCAGCCCCGACCATTCAAGCCACCCAGCGCTCAGCTCGACGCCACCATCCGTCGCGCTCAACGTGGCGACGCGGCCGCCTTCGAAGACCTCTATCGCCAGCACTCCCGCCGCGTCTACGGTCTCTGCCTTCGTATGGTTAGCGACCCCTTCGAAGCTGAAGACCTCGCGCAGGAAGCCTTCCTCCAGCTCTTCCGCAAAATTCACACGTTCCGCGGCGAGTCCGCCTTCTCATCTTGGCTGCACCGCTTGACCGCAAACGTCGTCCTGATGAGCTTCCGCAAAAAGAAAGCGCACCTTACATCTCTCGACGAAATTTGCAGGGTGAATGACGACGATTCAGGGCAAAAGATGGAAATCGGTGAAGCCGACCTCCGCCTGGCAGGCATGTTTGATCGCGTCAATCTTCAATCCGCGATCGAGAGCCTTCCCGAAGGCTACAAGCGCATGTTTCTGCTGCACGACCTGCACGGCTACGAACACAACGAAATCGCCGAAATCCTCGCGTGCAGCGTCGGCAACTCAAAATCCCAGGTACACAAAGCCCGCAAGCGCCTGCGCGAAGTCCTCCGCAAAGTCGATCGCCACAATGCTCGCACCGGCAATCTCACCCGCCAGCGCTCCCTAGCAATCGCCAGCTGATCCCTGGGGTTCCGTCTCCGATTGTAGGGGCGGGGCTTGTTTACCCTGAGCCTCGCGAAGGGCTCCGCCCGGCCGTTGCGTCTTGCCTCGAATATCCCGCGGAGCCTGATTTTCTTCTGTCGCCGCAAACAGCGGCGAAATCGCGATAAATACAAGCACCACCAACAGGCACACTCGCCTCAGCCAATTCATATCGATTCTCCAACACTTAGTTAGAGGGAATCCCAACATGACCATCCGGGCACACAACACCGCTTGCAATCTTCGACGTTGGAAAAACAGGAAGGGTAGCTCTGAGGTCAGTCCGCAAAAGCGAGACAAAAACGCCGCCAACTAAAATCTACGAATTCCTCACAAGTGTAGCCACTTCAATCACCGGATTGGGCAACTGCCGCATCGTCCGCACAAACAGCGCCACGATGCTCCCATCAAATTGCGCGTTTGCGCAGCGCTCCAGCTCATTCAACGCATCTTCAGCCGCGCGCGCTTTCTTGTAAGTCCGGTCGCTCGTAATCGTGTCGAACGCATCCGCCACCGCGATAATTCGAGCCCCCAGCGGAATCTGCTCTCCCGCCAGCGCATTCGGATACCCCGACCCATCGAAAAATTCATGATGGTGCAGCACCATCTCGCGAACCCGCGCCAGCGGCACCAGGGGATCCAATATCTTCGCCCCAAACGTCACGTGCGACTTCATCGTGTCCCACTCATCCGGATTCAACGGGCCATTCTTGTTCAAAATATTTTCCGGTATCGCCACTTTCCCGATGTCGTGCAGCACACCGCCCAGCCGAATCTCTTCCACCTCGGCTTCGCTCATCCTCATTGCCTCGGCGATCAGCGCCGCATACGCCGAAACCTTCTGCGAATGTCCTTGCGTGTAGTGATCCTTCGCATCGATCGCGAACGCCAGCGAAGTCACTGTGTCCAGCACCGCTTGCGGCAACGCCGTCGGTTGCGGCGCTTCGTTCGGTCCCGGCGTAATCTCCGTCGCCGCTAGCGATTCCGTAAACTGTTTCAGTCGCGAATAAATTTCCTCAAACGCCTCTGGCCCCGTCGAGAACAATCGCTTCAGCGTCACGCCCAGATACGCTTCCAGCACGTCGCGCTTCCACTTCTTCGCTTCGTTCGGATCGAAGTGGTCCGCCGTCGAAACCGCGTTCCCACCCTGATGCTTCGACAAATACATCGAAGCGTCCGCCACCTGGATCAATTCCTGCGGCGTTGACCCATGCAGCGGATAGCAAGCGATGCCAAAGCTCGCGCTGATATTTTTCTCACGCAACAGCGGATCGGCCGAAACCCATCCGCGCAACTTTGTCGCCAGTTGCCGCGCGTGTTCCATGTTCGTTTCCGGCATCAGCATCACGAACTCGTCGCCGCCATACCGCGCCACCACATCCGACCGCCTGCAATTCGCTTCCAGAATGTGCCCGACGCGTTGCAGCACCAGATCGCCCTCAAGGTGTCCGTAAAAATCGTTCACAAATTTGAATCGATCCAGATCCATCAGCACCAGCGCAAACGCCCGCCCCGCGCGCGTCGACCGCTTCCACTCCGCCGACAGCGACTCCATAAAGAACCGGTGCGTCTTCACGCCCGTCAATCCGTCTGTGATCGCCTGCTCCTGCGCTTTCTGGAACGACAGCGCACTGTGATACGCGCCCGCGATCAAGTCCGCCAGCGTCCGCAGCAGCAAAACTTCTTCTTCCGAAAAATCCGTCAGCTTCGACGATTCGACATACAACACTCCATGCAACTGCTCCGCGTAAAAAATCGGCAGCGCAATCGCCGCGGTCGAATCTTCCATCATCGGCCGCAAACTCGGATCGTTCGCGCCCGCCGCCGTTGTGAACGCCGCCATGTGCCCCGTGCGCGCCACCTGACCCACAAGTCCTGCGCCCAGTGCTACGCGATGCCCCACCACCCCGCGCCGCGCGCCGCCTTCCGCCTGGATCACCAGCTCGCGTGTCGAATAGTCCAGCACGCCGATCCCAACGTGATCGTGCGTCAGTCCTTCTTCCAGCTGCTCCGTAATCTTCGCCAGCATCTCGTCTGGATTCAGCGTCGCGATCGCATTTTTCGAGACCGTGTTCAACAGCGACAGATGCCGCGCCTTCGTCCGCTCTTCGCTAAACAATCGCGCATTCTCGATTGCGATGCTCGCTTCGCTTGCCAGCACGCGCATCAACTCTAGATGCCCCTCGTCGAACGCATGATCGAAATCCGAAAAAACTCCCATCGCGCCGATCGCATGATCGTAAGCAACCAGAGGCACCACGCAAATGCAGCCCTTCGTTCGAATCGGCACCACGCCAAACTTTCTTGCCTCTTCCAGAAAATTCTCGCGAATCAAAACCGGCTGCCGCGTTCGAATCACATACTCGTTCAGGTGATTGCCCGCCGGACGCGTCCGCTTCGGCATCCGCATCCCGTCGATCATTTCCAGATCGAACAGAATCTCTTCGTTCAGCGGATCGAGCTCTACGATATAAAAATTCTCCACCGCAAATAGCCGCCGCAGCTCTTCCCAGATCTTGTTCAGCAAATCTTCTTTGTTCAGCGTCGAGCTCAGCGCGCGCCCGATCTCGTTCAACACGTGCAGTTCTTCCGACCGCCGCGAAGTCTGCTGCACCAGATAACTATTCTCCACCGCCATCCCGATCTGATGTCCCAGCGCCAGCAGCAACCGCAACTCCGCCGGCGTAAATCTCCGGTTGTCCGGCGTCCCCAGCAACAGCACGCCGAACGCCTGCTCTTTCGCCTGCAAACTGATCACAACCACGCTGCGCAAACCCTGCGCCAACCCCAATTGCCGAAACCGTCGAATCGATTCGTCCTTCTCCAACGCAGCCAGCGACGCATCGCGCAAATCGCGAAACCCGAGCAGCCCGCCCATGCGCGACACCAGCCCAACCAAATAGTCGTCGAGCCCTTCTTCCTGCGCCACGCGGCAAAAATCATCGTTCAGCCCCGCCGCCACCACCGACGTCGGTCCCTGCGGATCGCCGTGATGCAAAAACAGCGCCCCCGCCGGCAATCGCACCACGCCCAGCACGCGATCTAGCGCCTGCGACAACATCCGCTGTATTTCTCCGCCCACAAAACTCGATGTCGCCAGGTTCAGATTCGACAGCGCCAGCATGTTCCGCTCGATCCGGCGCTTCTCTTCTTCATACGTCGCCATCACCATCAACATCGCCACGAATGCGGAAGGCACCGCTCCCAGCGCGCGCAATCCCACTTCATCCACGCCCGCTTTTCCGCCGCTCAATATCAGAAAAATCGTTAGCCGCAGCGCAGCCCACGCAAAAAACGAAATCGCCAGCAGTCGGTCCGCCAGCGTTTCCTGTCTCCGGCTCTCGATCCAGAAAATTGTTCCCACCGTCAGATACAACAGGATCGAAGGGATCACCACCGGCACGATCGTGAACCATCCGATCGCGTTCGCCGCCGCCCACACACCCAGCGCCACCGCCGCGATGCCCGCGGCCGATTTCCACGGCTTTCGCTGCGCATAGAATTGCGCGCCCAGCACAAAGCTCAGTCCCGCCAGCGCATACAGCCAGCCGTTCAGCGCCGTTTGAAGGGGACCACCCGGAAGCCATGGAGCCAGCGCCGGGCTCAAATAATGCAGCGCAAAAAAGCTCCAGCCCGCCGTCCACAGCAGCAGATACGTTTGGCGCTTCAACGTATACACGTATGCAAAAAAGCCCGCCGCAATCGCCGCGGCGGACAACAATGTAATCGCGATATAGCTATCGTGAATCAATTTCTGCCCGTGCTCCGTCTCGCCAATATTCCATCAATGTTCGACCAGCTCCGTTTCACAAAATTCGCGTGGCTTTGGCCGCCTCGGAGCTCACACACGTAATCCTGCGGGCCGCAGCTCTTCCCTCGGTTTTTCTCTGCTTTGCCCCCCGAGGACGAACAGACTTCGGCACACAAAACAAAGTACTTGCGTTTGATTATGGCTCACGCTTTTTGCCCACCGCAAAGTACCTACGTACTGGTAGCCAAAAAGACAGCATCGCGCTTCAGTACTCCTGAGTGGCTCCCTGTAGCCGCGATCGTCTCTCAGATCGCGGGGTTTAGGTGCAACCCAATCGATCATCCATGTGCGTGCAAATCTGTTGCTGGGTGCCGCACCCTCAGTTTTTAGAGGGTGCGGGTTTAGACGAAGCCTGGCCCAAACCACAACGACAACTCCAATCGCATCCGGACTTCTTTGCGAAACCGATCCGTCAAAATTGCGCCACCCCATCCCCATCCGCTAAACTATCTAATTCAGTCTCACCCAAATCTCATGACCGACTCCAACAATCCCGCTCCAGGCACCATCCGCGTCCGCTTCGCCCCATCCCCCACCGGCTACCTCCACGTCGGCGGCGCGCGCACCGCTCTCTTCAACTGGCTCTACGCCCGCCAGCAGCGCGGCACCATGATCCTTCGCGTCGAAGACACCGACGCCGAGCGCAACAAGCCCGAACTCGTCCAGGGCATCATCGACGGTCTTCAGTGGCTCGGCCTCGACTGGGACGAAGGCCCGTTCTACCAGTCCCAGCGCCTCGCCCTCTACAAAGACGCCGCCCAAAAATGTCTCGCCAACGGCAGCGCCTTCCTCTGCTATTGCGCCGCCGAAAAATACGCGGGCGGAGACCACGCCGCCGACGGCGCCACCGGCGTCGAAAAAGTTCGCCGCATCGTTCGCTGCTCCTGCCGCGACGGCAAACCCTCGAATCCCGGCGTAAAGCCCGCAATCCGTTTCCGCGTCCCCGAAGGCAAAACGCATTTCTCCGACGCCGTCTTCGGCGACCGCGAATTCGACAACGCCGAAATCGAAGACTTCGTCCTCCTCCGTTCCGGCAAAGACGCCGAAGACTGGGGCATGCCCACCTACCAGATGAGCGTCGTTGTCGACGACATCGATATGCGCATCACCCACGTTATCCGCGGCGCCGACCACCTCTCCAACACGCCGAAACAGGTGCTGCTCTATCGCGCCATGAAGGCCGAGCCGCCCATTTTCGCGCATCTCCCGCTCATTCTCGGTGCCGACAAGTCGCGCCTCTCCAAACGCCATGGCGCCACCGACGTCAACATGTACCGCGCCGAAGGCTTCCTCCCCGAAGCGTTCCGCAATTTCCTCGCACTCCTCGGCTGGGCGCCCGGCGGCGACGAAGAATTTCTCCGCACCAAAGAGCTCATCGAAAAATTCAGCCTCTCCGGCGTCAGCCGCACCAACGGCGTCTTCGACCGCCCCAAACTCGAGTGGTTCAACACCCAATATCTTCAGAAATTGCCGATCGAGGATTTGTTGCCGTTCGTCGAGGCCGAACTCAAGCGCAGCGGTTTGTGGAAAGAGGAGTGGGCCTCAGGTCCCGGTCACGAGTGGTTTTCGAAAACCGTCGATCTTCTCCGCCCGCGCGTCCGCTTCCTGCCCGACTTCTCATCCTGGTCGCGCGCCTTCTTCAGCGACGACTTCGAAATCGAAGAAGCCGGCAAAACCAAATTCTGGAAAGATCCAAAAGTTCCGGAGTTGATGCGCGCCCTGGCCGACGCCCTCGCGAAACTAACCGAATGGAATCACGACGCCTGCGACCATGCCAGCCGCGCCGTAGCCGAATCCGCCGGCGTAAAAGCCGGCCTCCTGATCAACGCCACCCGCGTCGCCATCGTCGGCCAATCCGTCGCCCCCCCACTCTTCGACACCATGGTCGCCCTAGGCCAAGACCGAGTCGTCCGCCGCCTCCGTGCCGCCTTCCCCTAACCCTGTAGCCGCGATCGCTTCCCAGATCGCGGGGTTTAGTCGAAACCTCATCGATTCAAACTGTGCGAGCAACGGGCTCTTGGGTGCCGCAGCCTCAGCTTTTAGAGGGTGCGGGTTTAGATGCGTCCGTATCCATCACACAACGACAGCCACCAACACCCCGCCACGCCTTGTCACAATCTCCCACTCACTCATACCGAATCGCACAAACAGGATCCACCCCCATCGCCCGCGCCGCCGGAACAACAATCGCCGCAATCCCAACACTCCCCATCACCACCGCCACGCAAACAAACGTCATCGGATCATAAGGCCCCACTGCGAACAGCAAGCCCCGCAACAAGTGCGCCCCAGCCAGCGCACAAGCCAGTCCGATCGCCCCACCCACAAACACAAGCTGCATCCCCTCCATCATGATCAATCGCAGCACATCCCCCGGCCGCGCACCCAACGCCATGCGCACTCCAATTTCATGCGTTCGTCTGCTCGCCGTGTACGCCGTAACCCCGTACAACCCGATCACCGCCATCAACAGCCCAGCCAACGCAAAAAACCCCAGCACCGCCGTCTCAAAACGGGGCCGCGCCGTAAGCCTGCGAACCTTCGAGTCCATCGTCTGCACTTCGATCGGTATCAGGCGATCGATCCTCGCAATCCCTTGGCGAATCCACGGTGCGGCCGTTGTCGCAGGCAACGCACTTCGGATAATCAGCGTGCCGCTGTAAAAATTCCTGTCCGTCCACTCGTCCGGCACGGCCCCGAGCAACGTGTCGTACTCAGGCAAGATTCTCTCGGTGAGTCCATCATTCCGCGCGTCGGCGGCGACGCCGATCACGCGATAAAAAGCCTCGTCTTTGTCAGGTCGAATTTGCTGGCCCAACGGATCCTCGTTGGGAAACATCTTGGCGGCTAGCGCTTGATTGATCACCATCAGGTGTTCCGTCGACGAAGCATCCGCGTCTGAGAATCCTCGACCGCGAACGATGGGTACGCTTAGAGCTTTAAAATATTCAGGCGTAACAGCGCGAGCGCCGACAACCTGTTCAGATAGAAGCGGTGCCCTTCCTGCGATCGTCATGGATGAATACCAGTGGCGATTACCATTCGGTGGCACCGCGTCCGCCAGCGCAACGGAAGCAAATCCCGGAATCCCGCGCAGGGCAGCTACGGCACGTCGGAAGAAATCCATTCTTTTTTGAGGCGTATCGTAGCGGCGCATCGACACGGACGCAGACGCCGTAATGACCTGGGCAGACTCAACGCCAATGTCCTGCGCCTCGATCTTCTCCAGGCTTCGCAAAAGAAGTACCGCGGCGGATAACAGAAGAACGCTGGCTGCGATCTGCGTAACAACAAGAATTCGTCGAAGCTTCGGACGAATGCTCGACTGCGATGTTCGAACTGTAATCGCAACGGAACGCAATTCAAGAAGCGGCAACAAACCGCATACCACTCCGCATGCGAACGAGACTACAACCGTCGCCAGCAGAATTCGCAGGTCGAGTGTTGCTTTTCGAAGAAACGACATCCCATCTGGTGCTAGGGCAACAAACGTTCGGAGCAACGCCTCGGCTAGCATCCATCCGGCGACAGCGCTCGCGGCGGAGATCAACAACCCCTCCGTAAGCGTTTGGCTCAAGATCCGTCTCTTGCTCGCACCCAAAGCAGTTCGAATCGCGAACTCTTGCTCGCGCGCAACAGTGCGCGCCAGAAACAGGCTCCCGGCATTGGCGCAACAAACGAACAACACAATCAACACAGCACCGAGCAAAATCCACGCCACCGGAATGACGTCGTGCATCTGTCGATCTCGCAAAGAGCGCACGATCAGGTGCATGGCACTGCGCATTTCAGCAGGTGCGAACTTCAGAGTTTCGTCAAATGCGGGCTCCAACGAGGCTCGTGCTTGAGCCGCCGATATCCCCTCTTTCAGGCGCGCAAAAACTCGCATGTTTTCTTGCGCAGACCCGGCGCGGACCGCCGCTGCGTCGCCCTGCTTCGGAAGCAACAAATCGGCAGGTTGTCCGGATGGCATCTCAAAATCTTGTGGAAGCACCGCGATAACTCGCGCTTTCCCTCCATCAACTTCGATGACCTGGTTGATGATGGAAGTTTGTCCGTTGTAGCGGCTTCTCCAGAGGGAATACGACAACATCACCGATAGCGGAGCATCGGGCAGCAAGTCGTCCGTCGTGAAGTTGCTTCCAAGAAGCGGCGCGACGCCGAGCGTGGGAAGGAGATTCTGATGTGCGTAACTGCAGCTAAGCCGCATTGCATCGCGATCAGTGAGATCGCACGGTCTCGGCAATGCGCTCTGCGCCGTCATCTCCGTGAAGGCGGTTTGGTGATCCGACCAGTCGTAATAAAAGCTCCCCAGCATGAACTCGAAGGGTTCGGCCGCGTGTTGAATGCCCACAGACACGAGTCGATCGGCATTCGCGTAGGGTAGTGGCCGGAATAAAACTGGATCGACAATGCTCAGGATCGCAGTCGTCACACCAATTCCGAGCGCCAGAGTGACGATCGCAACAGCGCTGAAGCCCGGATATTTGCGCTGCATGCGAAAGGTGTAGCGAACGTCCTGCAGAAGGGAATCGACGAATCCCGTGCCGCGCGCTTCACGGCACTCTTCCTTGAACTTCTCATAGCCGCCGAACTCCACCCGCGCGCGTCTTTCCGCTTCTACGTGTGAAAGCCCGGTGTGTTCAAGGTCGTGCGCGCGGTCTTGAATATGTGCCTGCAACTCTTCGTCAATCTCATCTCGGAACCGCGAGCGATGAAACAGCGCGGAGAGGAACGACCGAAGTTGAGCCACGATTTTCATGTTTCCTCCGGCTGCGCCTGCAGTGCGGAGCCGATTGCCGTGACCAATCGGTTCCATCCCTCCTCTTCCTGCCGCAATCGCTTTCGGCCTGCCGAGGTCAGCTCGTAAAACTTCGTCCGCCGGTTGTTCTCAGACTTGTCCCAGCGGGCCTTCAGCAATCCTTGATGTACGAGACGGTACAGAGCGGGGTACAGCGCCCCTTGTTCGATCAGTAGGGCGCCCTGCGAAATCTGCTCGATCCGCAACAAAATGCCGTAACCGTACAGCGGCCCCAGCGACACCGCTTTCAGAATCAGCAAATCGAGAGTTCCAGGAAGAATCTGCGCGCGGTCGGTCATCGAGTATCCTAAGTTCCTTCGGAAACTATCCTAATCTACTTAGGAAACTAATCCGGTTTGCCAGGTCTGTCAAGCAGCGCAATACATCAGGATAGGCCCGGCGGCCAGGGAGCGGCCAAGGCGCGGGAAGTGAAGATCGGGAAGCAGTTTAGGGAGGATCACAAGCCATCCGCCGGAGGTCTCGGTGTTTAGGTGCACCGAGCTCGGATAGCGCTTGACAGAATAGTGCCGTTCTGGTAATATGCCGGTGTAGATCACTGCGTCTCGCCCGGAAGCGGCTCTTCCAAGTAAAAGCGAATAAAAAGAGAACGCTCGTAGTTTTGTAAGCCTATTGTTTGGATAGACTTGCACACTCTCAGAATCTGGCTTTTCCGAACCCGCTCAATCCAAAGCACTTGCGCACTCTTGGCGAAAACAGGGGGGTATACCCCATTGCTTCCCAAAACGGAACTGAGCCGATGTTCCGACCCTCAAGGTTTCGCTGCGTCCTTAGGTGGCTTCGCGTTCTTATCCCTGCCCTTATCGCCATCGGACGACTTGTCATCCTTGTCGTCCTCACCGCCCAGCGACCGCTTGAACGTCTTGTGGAATGCCGACACTCCCAGCGTCGGCGCATCCCGCTTTCCCGTAATCGTGATCGGCAACAGCGTCCCCGCGCCTTCCTTGCTGAAAAAAGGATCGACCGCCTTCAAAAAGAACGACTTCTTCCCGGTCACCGTCTGCGACAGTTTCGCCTGCAGCCGCAGGTGACCCTTGAAGTCCAGGTCGCCTTCGCCGATGTCGTAAGTCCCGACGAGATCGAGGTTCGCTCCCGGCACGCTGAACGTCAGGCTGCGAAAATTGATAATCGCTTTCGCCAACTTGAAATCGCCCATCAAGTTAGCGACCGAGCTACCCGCATCTTCGTCGCTCGGTTTTCCTTCCGCGTGCCGGCTCAGCGACTCCAGTTTG
The DNA here is from genome assembly GCA_963795355.1 of uncultured Acidobacteriota bacterium. Lineage (GTDB taxonomy): Bacteria > Acidobacteriota > Terriglobia > Acidiferrales > UBA7541 > Acidiferrum. Next base: position 261,891 of record CAWCHM010000011.1, on the reverse strand, counting down.
TCGCGCACCTTCGGGTCCGACCAGTTCGCGTTTGCGATCGTGACTTTCCCGTCCAGAATCATTTTTTGCAGCACTTTTAATTTTCCCGGCGGCAACGTCAATTTAGCTTTAATTTTCGCCGGACCCGTCATGAACGGTTTGTCCGAATTGATCGCCAGCGCCAGCATGTCCTCGATGTGCGCGTTCGGCGCATCCACGTTCAGCTGAATCAAGTGCCCCTGATCCGGCACGTGTACGACGCTGCCTTCGCATACGATCACCGATTTTCCGAGCGTTGCTTTTACCGGATGCAGATATGTATCGCCGTCCGTGCCATCCACTGTGGCTGAAAACTCCGTGTGCAGCGGCACCGGATGCCCCACTGGATCAAGTGAAAAATTCGGCGTGTCCGTTTTTCCCTCGACCTGGATCTCGTTCAGTTGCCCCTTGTAATCGCCTGTCGATGAAAGCGTTCCCGCGATTCCCGGAAAGGGACCGAGGTCCGCGTCGGTAAACTTATAGCTTCCATTCACGGCCGTGTCGCCCGGCTCGTCCGCGTTCCACGGACCAAATGCTCCAACCGTCGCGATCTCGCCTTGCGGCTTCGCGTTTGTCAGGTTGCCGTGAAAATCAAACGGCTTGTCCGGGCCCACCGATTTCAGCACCAGATCGTGAATATCGAAATCGAGCGGCACTTTGCCCGCTTTTTTGGGCATGATCACCAGATCCGTATCATTGATCACGATTTCATCGACAGTCACGTCCGGGAATTTCTTTTTCGGCGCGGGCGGTTTATCTCTCTTCTCGCCGCGCGGCGGAATCGTGATCGTCATGTTCTCGACGTAGATTCCCGAAATATGATGTGGCGCGTTCAGAATTCCAGTCCATCCCAGGTTGAAAGAAAACTTGGCGACGTGAAACATCGGTGGCAGGTCTTTTCGATTGTTGATGCGAAGTGTTAATTCTTCGCCCACAACGCCTAGGTCGGGCAAGACGCGGACGTGCAAATCGCCCAGTTCCACATCACTGTGAAATTTCTCTTGCAGCTGCGCGACGACCCACTCACGCACGCGATCATCAATATTGCGAAGTTTTATCGAAACGAAAACGATCAGGCCGGCCAGCACGCCGGCAAGGATACCAACGACATAAGGCCACTTCCGTCGTCGCGGCCGTGTTTCTGCGTCAGACACGATGTGCTCCTGGACCTGGTAATTCCCCCTGAACGTCGAGCCCGCTGTACCTTGAGCGAAGTCACGTCTTGAAGGTTGTAGACTTGGATGCACTAGCGAGGAGTTTGGAACAACTCCGTGTGAGAGGGATGTGCTTCACCCGCGTTTGCTACGACGTCGATGGTCGCATTTACGGGAAGAGTTACCGGGGGCAGGCAAACTTCGTTGCTGCACGCCTGATAACGCAGCTTCAGCGGAATGTGCTGCGCACCGGTCGGGGCGTCGGCCGCAACCGTCACCGGCATTTTCAGAACAACGGTACTTTCGTAAACGTTCAGCGGTGTCTTGGAAAACGAAAACGTGTGCATCTCGCCCTCAGGATAGTTCACATCGCCGATTTTGAATCCAGTGGCGCCGTCCGTCTTCAAATCCGTTGCGATCAAATACTCGGCCGATTTCTTTCGCGCGTTGACGTGAAATCCCTCGCGAATTTTCATCACGACCGCGATCTGAAATTCCTTTCCCCGCGCAACCGGATCGTATGAAGCTAAAGCCGTCGGAGCGACGACGTCTTTTCCGGACGGAACCTGCGCCGCCACACGCGGCGTTTTCACTGCGACTGCTACCAATAGCAGGGCCAAGGCACAGGCCGCGAGTCCGGCAAAGCGAACCCCAACACCCGCGCGGTTGCTTTCGGAATTGGCCCGAACAAAATTCAAACCGTCACCTGTTCGCCGAGTTGCTGCGAAATTACGCGGCTCATCACGCCGTGCAAATCCTCGCCGGTCTTTTCCAGCACAAATGCATTGCGCGCCTCCGACCAGCCAAGTTTAAAACTTGTAGAGAGCGCCGAAATCCAGATTTCGCGCACCGGCGTGTTCGGCGAAATCACGAACTTCGCTTCTTCCGGCTCCTCAAAAATCACTTCCAGCTTTCCGCTCTCGCCTTCAACGTCGAAGCCGTGCGCATCGCCAAGCGTAAGCATCCGCTTCTTCAAATCTTCAAACGCGGCGTCCGCTTTTTTTGTGAAATCTTTTTCGTCGATCATGCTCGGAGAGTATCAGAGTTGCGCTTGGATTGACTTCACGATGTCATCCCGGCTGATCAGTCCCGTGATGCGCTTCACCTGCTTGCCATCGCGGCTCAGCAGCACGCTGGTGGGATAGCCAAGCAGGCCGCCGAATTTATCGCCCGCCGCGTCGTTGCCGATCACGATCGGATAATTCATCGTCGATTTTCCGGCGTCGGTGTCGAACTTTTCCTTCTGCACAAACGGAGCGACCGCGCTTCGTCCCTCATCGTCCATCGCAATTCCCAGCACCGTAAATCCCTTCGGACCGTATTCCTGCTGCAATTCGATCAACTCAGGGATTTCGATTTTGCACGGCTCGCACCAGGTCGCCCAGAAATTCACGAGCACAACCTTCCCCTTCAAGGACTCGAGGCTTACATCTTTTCCGTCGAGATCTTTCAGCGTGAGCTCCGGCTCGGGCTTCGACTCGTCTTTCGACTCCGTCTTTGTGAGCGACGCCGCATTCGTCTTTGGCAAACGCGTCGCTTTGTCGGCGAAATGCGCGGCGACGACAATGACCGCCAGGATTGCAATTACGGTGATTGCTGATTTTTTCATTTCAACCTCAAATCCTATTTTCGCAAATCTCGGGCCGACATTCCATTGGATGCGGCTAAAGGTCCCCGGCTACCCGGCCAGCAACCCGCCGGCTACTTGGCCCCCGTTAGTGCGTGTTCGAGCCACAAAACAAAAGAGTTCAGGAAGCTCAGCTTGGTTACAAGCCAGGTCAGCCGGTTAAAGAAAACCAGCACGCCGACGAACAAAAGCAACGCGCCGCTAAACAGTTCGACGGCGTGGAGATATTTTCGGAAGCCTTGATAAAACTTCATGAACTGGCCAATGCCCAGCGCGGTTAGCAAGAAAGGAACCGCCAACCCAGCCGAATACACCGCCAAGAGCAGCACGCCTCGCGCGATCGTGTCGCTTGCCGCAGCAAGCGCCAGCACCGCCGTCAGGATCGGACCGATGCAGGGCGTCCATCCAAAAGCAAACGCGAAGCCAAGCAAGAAACCGCTCCAGATGCCCGGCTGCTTGCCGCCGCTGCGCAAATGGACGTCGCGGTTCAGCCAGCGCGTCATCGCCGGCCCGAAGAATCCAATGATCGACAGCGAGAAGAAATGAACGGCGCCGAGTCCCGCAAACAACGGCCCGCCATGCACCAGAGCGATCGCGCCGAGAACCGCGAGCACAATTCCGAGAATAATTCCTACCCGGACCGTCAGCTTGATCAGCAGCCCGAGGAGGTGGAGACCGAAGAGAAGTATGAGCGCTCCGGCGATGGGCGCGAGCGTGGTTCGGTGCTGGCCCAGAAATCCGCCGACGGCGCTGGCCGAAGCACCGAACGTGATGAAGACCGCGGAAAATCCAAGGACGAATGCCAACGCCGACGAGAACAGACCCGAGCGAGGCGCCTGGCCCTTGCGCAACTGCTCCATCCCGATGCCGGAGAGCATCGAGATATATCCGGGCACCAGCGGCAAGACACACGGTGACAAAAACGAAATAAGTCCCGCGAGAAACGCTCCAGCTAAAGAGACATCCGTCATTCTTGATTCGTCCTCACTTCAACAAATGCGACCAGGCGAGGAATCAGCCGGCTGCGCTATTCAGAAAAGGGCCGTAATTGTACAAGCCTCGTTGGCCGCCGGACAATCCACCGTGAAAGCGGCACCTGAGGGCGCCGCACTCCATATCGGAGTTCGTATTGTCCCACATCCTGCCCTGCCGATTAGCGGTAGCCCAAGGCGCAGACAAACTGTTGACCGACGCACCGGGCGGCTTATTCCGCGCCATAAATGTTTAACGCTTGGCGGCGGCGTTCAGTGACAAGTACGAAAGCCAAACGCCGACAGATGACGTTTTTGGCTGGCGGATGGGGATTTTACGCCGGTTTGACACGCCGCTAAACCACTCATTCGGGGTCGGTTATGAACGCCGACATTGGCACGGGCAGTGCATTCTCTCCATCCGGCAGCGGACCCCCGCCTGCCAGGAAAGACGAATGCACTGGACGCCCAACCGAGTCACTTGTCTTCGCGTAGTCGTCGGATTCGCGGCCGTATTTCTGTTTGGTCGCGGATCTTGGCTCAACCTGAGCGCGGTTGCGCTGACGGTAGTGAGCATCGCATTAGACGCGTTGGATGGGCACATTGCGCGGCGAAAAAATCTGGCGACGCCAGTCGGCGCGCAGATCGACATTCTCGGCGATCGCATGATCGAGAATCTGTACTTCACATATTTCGCGGTGGTCGGAATGGTTTCGTTGTGGCTGCCTGTTTTCTTTTTCGCCCGCGGAGCGGCGACGGATTTTCTGCGAGGGCTTGCATCGAGGGCGGGGTACTCGGGCTGGGGCGCGAACGCGATGCTGCAAACGTGGTGGGGTCGCACGTTGGTCGGTTCGCGGTGGAGCCGCGGACTGTACGCGGCGATGAAATGTCTGTGCTTCTGCTATCTCGGACTCGAGCTGGCGCTGACGCGCGGCCCGGTGGCACTGATAGGTGGGCTTACACCGGCGGCGCACGCTGCAATTCGAAGCGGTGCGGTGGCGCTGACGTCGGCGACGGCGGTGTTTTGTTTTGTGCGTGCGATTCCGGTTTTGGTGGAAGGCTGGCAATTCATCGCGGGAACTATTTCACCTGCTCCGGCTGTGAAGGTTTCGTTGAGGAAGACGGCATGAAGCCTGTTACTCAAATCGACGCTTCGATGGCGTATCGCCAGCACGAACCGGATGCTTCGCGCGTCGCGGCATTTTTTGATATCGATGGAACGTTGCTGCCGCTGCCTTCGCTCGAGCGGCGGTTCGTTGCGGAGCTTCGGGACGAAGGTGTGATTCCAATCGGAAATTATTTGCGATGGCTCGCGAGAGCGATTCGGCTTGCGCCGCGCGGTACTTTGCACTCGCTTCACGGCAACAAAATGTATTTGCGAAATGTTCCGGTGCGGGCCCTTTCGTTTCGGCAACTCGCCTTCTTTCCCGACGCGATCCGACGCATGGCTTGGCATGCCTCACAAGGCCATGCGGTGATTCTGGTTTCGGGCACGCTCGATTTCCTGGCGCGACAAACTGCGCTAGCGCTGACGCTGCGGCTTGCGATGCGGGGCATTACCGCGAAGATCGGCGTTTGCGCGACGCATGCGGAGCGGATTGACGGGCGTTACACCGGCAAGATCATCGGTGCGGCAAACTTTGCGGAAGAAAAGATGATCGCTATGCGCCGCATCGCCCAGGAAAGCGGCTTCGATCTCGCTCGCTGCTACGCGTACAGCGATACGGCGCATGATCGCTGGATGCTGGGCGCAGTCGGCAGGCCAGCGGCGGTGAATCCATCACCGGAGTTGCGGCGCATCGCGATGTTGCGGCATTGGCCTGTTTTCGATTGGTCGCTTGGCGAATCTGCTGAAACGAAGAAGCCCACCGAATTCGATACGACATTTTTTCCAGGCATTCCATCGGAGAACGTGCAATGAAGCCCCCTTTCGAAATCGAACAAACGAGCCGCAAGTCAGCGGGTAACTGGCAGAGGCCCGGAGCGATGGCCACGACCGCTGTCGCTGCTGAACCTCCACGTTCACTGACACGTTCGCTCGGTATCGGCCGTGCGATCCGCAACGAATGGCTGGCGCTCGGAGCGGCGTGCGGCCCGTTTGAGTGGATGGCGCTTGGCTACTTCGCCGTCAGCAGCATTCTGATCGCGATTTTCGCGGAAAATCTCGCGCATCCGGTCCGACTACTCGCAACGCGCGCTTGCGTTGTCGCGCTGATTCTTTTGCTGTGCCGCGGCGTCAACATTCTGATTTCCGACGGCGCCGAACCACAAACGTTCACGCAGAAGTTCTGGCACTTCTGGCGGCACTGGTATCCCCATCTGTTTTTCTTGTTTTGCTTTGAGGAACTCGCGCACCTCGTTCACCTGGTGGTGCCGACGTGGCAGGACGCGAAGCTGATCGCGTTCGACTTCCGGCTGACGGGCGTGCACCCGTCGATCTGGCTGGAACAATTCACGACGCCATTTCGCAATGACTTCATGCAGTTCACGTACTTCACCTATTTCACGTACCTGCTGATTCTTTGCGGGATTCTCTACTACCGGAAAGACTGGCGGGGGTACTGGTCGGTGATGACGTACTCGATGGTTGCGTATTCGATCGGTTACATGATCGCGATGACGTTTCCGATCGAGAGCCCGTGGTTTTCGATGGCGGGAATGTGGCACGGGGAATTGCGCGGCGGGCCGTTCACGGCGCTTATCAATTTTATTGAGCACTATGGACGCGTACGCGGGGCGGCGTTTCCGTCGGAGCATGTTGCGGGATCGTTCGCGGCGTTGTGGGGGGCGTGGCGGCATCGGAGATGGTTGTTCTGGGTCTTGTTGCCGCTCGTGCTGTGCATGTGTTTTTCCACGATTTATGGGCGGTATCACTACATTGCGGATATTTTTGGCGGGATTACGACGGCGACGATCGGATATTTCGTTGGGGCGTGGATTATGAGGAAGAGTGAGGAGAGGGTGGGTGCGCAAGAACAGCAAGTTGTTGCTGCCAGTGAAGTCTAAACCGCGCGGTCTGGGAAACGATCGCGGCTACAGGATGCTCCGCGGAATGCTTGGGTCTGGGATCGGTTGAGATCCTTCGGCCTCCTTCGGACGCCTCAGGATGACAACCCGTTTTATATCGCGATGATTGGTCGATCGCCAGAGTGTTCGGACGATGGGGATGCGTTTGAGATCCTTTGCTTCGCTCAGGATGACAACGCTCTAAAAATATAGCCTGCAGATAGATTGATGATGGCGTCGGAAAGCTCTAGAAGATTTTTTCTTGGTGTCGGAGGTTGCCGAAGGTGCCGATGTTGGCGATGACGAAGGCGACGCGGAATTGGTTGTCGGTGCGGACCTGGCCGAGTTCGAGGCGGCGATATTCGAGGGCGAGTCCGCAGCAGCCGCCGTTGTAGCTTACTTGCAGGAGTTGATTTTGTAGAGCGTGATTGGTGATGTCATAGCTCACGCCTGTTGTGATGTTGAATCCTTTGCGCGTTTCGCTGCCGTAGCCGATCAGCGTGCGAATCTGATTTGATTTCGGTTGAAGTATCAGCGGATCGGCGTTCAGCCGAAAATCCGCGATCGTCGCGAAAAACTCCTTGTATGGCTTGATCTTCGCAAGCGTGCCGATGGTGGTGAGTTGCCCGCCGGAGCCGCGCTGCGTGTCGTATTGGAGAATCTGCTCGAAGTCGAGCGGCCCACCCGGAGTGAGTTTGAAATCACTGATGAGCGGCGACCAATTGCGCGGAGAGTCGGCGAAAGCGAACGGGGAAATGTCGTCGAGCGTTTGAAAGACGTTGCGCGCGCCGGTGACGAGCGCGCCGCCGAACGTTGGATCGAAGAAGTGCTTCTGCACCAAGGTCCAGGTAATCAACTCCTGCGGCTGGTCGTCGCCGTTTTTGACGAATAGGCGTTGTGTGACGCCGTACTGTAGCTCGTTGGTGTCGGTAAGCGTGGAGTCGGAATCGAAACGAATAAGCTGCGAGAAATCGTGAATGCCGGTGACGTAGTGGTAGGCGAAGCTCGGCTCAATGGTGTGTTTGTATTTTTTCGTTGAGCCAGATTTCTGGAAATAACGCTGAATGACCGGGAGGCGAAAATCGAGGCCAAACTCGCCGTCATTACGCGTTATGGAAAGCGCGCTGAGCACGGGCGTGGTCAAAATCGAGCCGGGGACGAGCGAATCGCCGTAGTAGCTGGTGCGAAATGCGGCGGTCGCGGTGACATTGAGCCACGGGCCGAAATGCAACGGCACGGTCATGCGCGGCGCGAATTCGAGACGCGGGACGGCGGCAGGCGTGTCGATGACGCCGTCGTTGCGGTGCAACGCGCCGGCGAACGAATCGAAACTGAAATATATCGGAACGTTGGCCCACGGAGAGCGATCGACGGAACTGAAGCGTGCTTCGGGCGCGTTGCGTAAGGAGACGCTGGTCTGAACGGGGTTTACGGTGAGAAAGCTGTTGTCGTTGAGCGCGGCGACGTTGAAGCTGAAGCCGTTGAAATTGTGGGTGAGAAAAATCGAACTGCGGACTTCGGAGTTGATGGCGTCGCCGAAGGTGTCGGCGAATGCGAGGCGGAAGGTGAGCGACGACAATTCGTTCCAATCGGCGACAAAGCGCCAATTATTCTTGAGATTGGAGACGACTTCGAGTTGTTGCTCGTGACCGCCCTGCGAGACGAGTTGCGTCGTTTGGTTAGGCAGACCGGGATTGATGACGGTGGGGACGCCGCGATCGATTACGCCGAAATAGCTGTAATTGATCGAAGTGTTTTCCCAGGGCTTGGCGCGGAAATGGCCGCGTTCGGCGGAGCCACGTCGGCTGAGATATTCGGCGCCGATCGTTGTGTCGAGCCACGGAGCCGGCGCCCAGTAGAACGCATCACCAAGGACGAGGCCTTTGCTGCTGCTGTTGCCGATGATCGGAATGAGGAATCCCGATTCGCGGACTTTTGGTCCGGCGGGAGCGGTGGCGTAGGGCAACCAGACGAGTGGAATTTGTAGCAGGCGGAAGTTGGCGTTCACCAGCGCCATTTTTTTATCGACATTGACGCGCGCATGCTGCGCGAAGAATTGCCAGAGCGGCTTCCCGGGATCGCAAACGGTGATCCATGCGGAAGAGAGAATGTAGAGATTGTTGTTGTACTTTTCGACGTTTTTGGCTTCGAAGTAGAGCGGATTTTCGGTGATGAGGATGGTGGGATTCGGTTTGCGTTCGATTTTGATGAAGCCACGGACGTTGGTGAAGGTGCCGCGGCCGGTGCTGACGTTGTAGTGGGCTTCGTCGGCTTCGAGATGCTGATTCTCATAGTCAAAGATGACATGGCCGCGGGCCATCGCTTCGTTGGTCTGGTCGTTGTACTCGACGTGATCGGCGCGAAGGCGCTGGTTGCCGTAGTGAATGTCGACCGCGCCCTCGGCGGTGGTGACATCGCCCTGGCGAGATTGCGGGCCGGTGGAGGAGAGCTCGGCGACACCGCCTTTTGGCGGCTTACTGATTTGCTGGGCATACGTCAAAGGAAGGCCGAAGACGGAGAAGATGACGAAGGATGTGAACACTGCAAACGCGAAGAAAAGCGCCGTCAGAAGAGAATTCGGGCGAGGCGCGGGGGAATTCCGGGCACTGGAATTGCGATTCACGCTGAACATTCGCTCAATAAAGTCAGTCGACAAAGGCAGTTGGATAGCCTAGCACGGTTCCCGGGATGTCCGAGGCGGGGCGAAATTTTTGAATTTGTGTGTGAGGAGTGAAGGCGGAGAACAGCCGCTTCGCAAGGAGTTTGCAGGGCGTTCGGTTGCTGGGTAATTGCCGCGCGAAGTGATGCGGAGTACAATTTCGCGCCGCTCGGGGTACAACGGGCTCCGTTGCGTTTGGCCGTCGTTCGTTGTGAAGCATAAATTGGAGGGTGGGGAATGGTTTTGAAGCAGAAAAGCGCTGGTGTGCGGCTGTGGCTTGTGGTGATCGCGCTGGTTCTCGCCGGTTTTGCCGGCGATGTGAGCCTTGCGGCGGCGACGCTCGCGAGCCGGGCGGATGATCCCACCTCGCAGGACTCCGCCTCGCAAGAGAAAGATAAAAAGGATGAAAAGAAAGACGACAAAGACAAGAAGGACGACAAGGACAAAGACAAGAAGTTGCCGCTGAAGCCGGACCGAAAGATCGAGTTCACGACGGATGAGGGAACGTGGCTGTCGCTGGATGCGTCGCCGGACGGCAAGACGATCGTGTTTGAGCTGCTTGGCAACATTTATACGCTACCGATCGAGGGCGGCGAGGCGAAATTGATTTCGGGCGGGATGGCGTTCGACAGCCAGCCGAGATTTTCGCCGGACGGCAAGTGGATCGCGTTTATTTCGGATCGCGATGGCAGCGAGAACATTTGGATGATTCATCCGGACGGCACGGAGCCGAAGCAGGTATCGAAGGATCCGAACAGCGTTTTCGCGTCGCCGGCGTGGGCGCCAGATGGGCAATACGTTTATGTGTCGAAGGCGGGATTCGGGATCGCGGCGTACGAAGTGTGGATGTACCACGTCGATGGCGGCAGCGGCGTGCAGATCACGAAAGCGAAGCCGACACCGACAACTCCGCGGAAGGAGCGACCGAATTCGATGGGCATCGTCGCGTCGCCGGACGGGAAGTACATCTATTACGCGCAGCGCAAGGGGCCGTTTTCGTACAACGCAATGTTTCCGCAGTGGAGCATCATGCGGCGCGATCGAAAGACGGGCGACGAGGATACGCTCATCGAGCAGCTCGATAGCGCGGTTCGTCCGACGCTTTCACCTGATGGAACAAAAATTTTGTATGTCACGCGATATGAAACCGAGAGCGAGCTGCGTCTGCGCGATTTGAATACGGGAGAAGATCGCTGGGTGCGGTATCCGGTGACGCGCGACGATCAGGAAGCGCTGTTTTCGCGCGATGTATTTCCGGGATTCGCGTTTCTGCCGGGCGGCAACGAGATTGTTTACAACCAGGACGGGAAAATTCGGCGGCTGAATATTGCGAGCGGCAAAGAGACGGGGATTCCGTTTACGGCGAAGGTGTCAAAGGACATCGGACCGAAACTGGATTTTCCGCAGAAGGTGGAGCAAGGGCCGGTGAAAGTGCGGCTGATCCAGGCTCCGGTGGAATCGCCAGATGGGAAGCGGCTCGCGTTTTCAGCGATGACGCACATTTTCACGCTGGATTTGCCGAGCGGGAAGCCTGCGCGGCTGACGGAGAGCAAGCTGCCGGAATTTCAGCCGGCGTGGTCGCCGGATGGGAAGACGATCGCGTTTGTGACGTGGTCGAACGAAGGCGGGTCGCTCTGGAAGGTGGCGGCGAGTGGCGGAGCGCCGACGCAGCTTTCGAAATCGATCGGAGTTTACAGCGAGCCGGCGTGGTCGCCGGACGGAACGAAGATCGTCGTGCTGCGCGGGAATGCGTACGATCGCGAGAACACCGAGTTTGATGGCGGGCAGACGGCGAATGCGGACCTGGTGTGGATTCCGGCCGAGGGTGGCGATGCGAATTTGATTTTACCGGCGCGCGGGTCGGGCGGGGCGCACTTCACGCACGAGAAGGATCGGATTTATGTGAACACGCCGGGCGGGCTGGTTTCGCTGCGATATGACGGGACGGATCGTCGTACGCACCTGATCGTAAAGGGCAAGGGGCTCTACTTTTTCGAGGAGCCGATTCCGGCGGACGATATTCAGCCGAGTCCCGACGGCCAGTGGGTGCTCGCGCATGTGATGAATCAGCTTTATGTGATTGCGATGCCGGTGGTTGGTGGAGAGCCGCCGACGGTGGATGTGTCGTCGCCGACGGTGCCGATCAAGAGGCTGACGGATATTGGAGCGGATTGGTTTGGATGGGCGGATGACGGGAAGACGATTACGTGGGCGGTGGGGGCGAGTTATTTTCGTCAGCCGCTGAGTTCGGTTTCGTTTGAGCCGCCGAAGGATGAGAAGAAGGACGGCGAAGACAAAGACAAAAAGGACGCTGATAAAAAGGATTCGGATAAAAAAGAGTCCGCGGACGCGAAGTCGGATGCTAAATCCGATGACAAGAAAGATGGCGACAAGAAGGACGCGAAGAAGGAAGAGAAGAAATTCAAGGAGCAAGAAAAGGACGTTACCGAGATTGCAGTCGATCTCGAAGTTCCGCGCAAGACGCCGAAAGGAACTGTGGTGCTGCGCGGCGCGACTGTGGTCACGATGAACGGCGATGAAGTGTTGAAGAACGCCGACATCGTCGTCGAGGACAATCGCATCAAGCGAGTCGGCGCGAAGGGCAGCGTGCCGAGCGGCGCGAAAGTGATCGACGTCGCAGGCAAGACGATTGTGCCGGGATTTGTCGATACACATGCGCACTGGACGGAAATTCGGCGCGGAATTCTGGATACGCAGAACTGGGCGTTTCTCGCGAATCTTGCGTATGGCGTGACCGCGGGACTCGATGTGCAGACCAGCACGAACGATATGTTTGCGTACCAGGATCTGGTCGATAGCGGCGACATCATCGGATTGCGCGCGTTTTCGACGGGGCCGGGCGTTTTCTCTGACAATAATTTCCAGTCGATGGAAGAAGTAAAGGGCGTGCTGACGAAGTACAAAAAATATTACGGCACGCCGAACATCAAGAGCTACATCGTCGGGAACCGCAAACAGCGGCAGTACATGGTGATGGCGTCGAAGGAACTCGGCATGATGCCGACGACCGAGGGCGGGCTCGATCTGAAGCTCGATTTGACGCACGTGATCGACGGCTTCCACGGGAACGAGCACACGCTGCCGATCACGCCGCTGTATAAGGATGTGCTGCAGATTTTTGCGCAGTCGGGAATTTCGGAGACGCCGACGCTGATCGTGAATTACGGCGGGCCATTCGGCGAGGACTATTGGTACGAATACACCGAGGTCCATGACAACGCGAAACTGAATCATTTCACTCCGCACAAGATCATCGACGAAAAGACGAAGCGGCGGCCGTCGTGGTTTCGCAAGGACGAATATGCGTTTCCGAAGCTGGCGGCGCAGGTGGCGAAGCTCCAGCGCGACGGCGGATTGGTCGGAGTCGGCAGCCACGGCCAGCTGCAGGGACTTGGCTATCACTGGGAAATGTGGATGCTCGCGAGCGGCGGTATGACGCCGATGGAAGTGCTGCGCTGCGCGACGGTGAACGGGTCGAAGATTATCGGGCGGCCGGATGATCTGGGATCGATTCAGCCTGGCAAACTCGCGGACCTCATCATCATGGACAAAAATCCGCTCGATGACATTCACAACACGAACACGATTCACTGGGTAATGAAGAACGGCGAATTGTTCGAAGGCGATACGCTGAACCAGGTGTGGCCGGAGCAGAAGAAGCTCGAGCCGCTATATTTCTGGAACTTCGATGTGCCGAAAGCCGGCGAACCGTTGAGCTACGGCAAGACCGTCACGCCGTAACCGCACGCGCTGCGTCACCTCCTGAGCCGACAACCGTTATCGGAAACTGGTCTCCGTGTCCGGTTACGCGACAGAAACTCGCAGCAATTCAAGAAACACCTAGGCTTCTGGCGCCGCACCGGAACCTAATCGCTGCGGTTGCGTGGCCTTGGTCGGGGCTTTTCCGTTCAAGACGCGGCGGACTGGGTCCGCGGTGAGGAATGTTGCGCGAAGCGGCTCGTCTGCTTCGAAGGAATTCGCAATCCGGAGGATGCAAGATTCCGCGCGACCGCGGTACGTTTCGGCGGTCTTGAGTTCTTTTGCGTGGTGGAAGACCTGCGATGCAGTCGCAAACGTTTGCCAAGCGCCGCACTCGATTTCTGAGCTGTCGACTATGGCCAGAGCACGCTGAATCGATTCGCGCGCAGCCGGCAAATCGCTTTCGGCCATCGCCACTCTTGCTTGAAGATCCCAGGCAAGCGCATGCAGGTAAGGATCGCTGGTGGCCAGCGCGGGTTTTAGAAGACCGTCTGCGACATTGCGCGCTTTTACGGTGCTTCCGGACAGGAGCCAAGCGTTGCTCGCTTCCAGATCAGCTATCAGCCTCCACTCCCAATGCATGAAGAATCTCGCGTGCACGTCCAAGTTTTGTACGTGACTGAAATGTTCAAGCGCTTCCGAATATTTCCGTTGGTGGAGCGCGAGATTTCCGGCGGCTATCTCGTCGATCGAGTAGAACTGTGCGTCCGGAAACTCTCCAGCCCGGACGTTGCGGGCCGAGTGACTAATCTGCCTTGCGCCCTCGAAATCGAAAGCGACTGTGCGAAGCATTGCTTCGCGCAGTGTGAGTAGCCAATACAACGACATATTCGCATCCGGAGACGTGCGGCCGGCTCTGACAATCTGCAAGACTTGTCCGAGTTGTCCCGTGCGGAGAAGAATGACAATTTTTGCGCTCAATGCGCCAAAGTGGACGAGAAAGTTCATTACTTGACCTACCTTGGACGAGCTGGCTTCGGAGACGCTACGTTCGCAGAGATCTAGTGATTCTGCGTACTTGCCTTTGAGCATCAAGACATGAGCGAATTCAATTCGATGGTAGGGGTCCAACTCGGAAGGATAGAGACGGAGAAGAGTTTCGTAGGCGGACGTACAAAGTTCAGCGTGCGTATCGCTCCAGGAGTGAAACACGAGGCGGAAACCCGAGGCCAGCATTTGCGTTACCGCCAGATTCGCGGGGTCGTTAACGGTCTTGCTGATTTCCAGAGCCTCTTCGAGCGCCGCGACGCCCTTTTCGGGACCAATAAAGCCGAGTGGATACATGGTGCAAGTCAGCGCGTGCGTTTGCGCCGACTTGAGTCCAGCACGCTCGGCGTGTGCCGCGGCGTCTGTATACGCTTGGGCGGAATCGACCAGAGCACCCAGTGCGAAATGAGCGTGGCCCATAAACTCGAGGATGCGAACTTCAATTTCGGCTCGGGCTGTGGGAGCAAGTTTGAGTAGCAATTCGTCCGCCTGGTGGAGTATCTCGATGCAATCACGATAGGCGAATCGCCCTACCGCATTGTCGGCTGCAACGAGTAAATATTTGACGGCCTGCTCGTAGTCGCGGCCTCCTTCGAAATGCAAGGCAAGTTCCGTCGCCGACTCCTGCTCGCAGGGGTCGCAGAGGGACTTCAGCCTTTGTGCCAATATCAGATGCAGCTTTGATCGAACCCCTTCGGTTAGCCGCCCGTAGAGAACTTCCCGATACAGTGAATGTCGGAAATCATATTGCGCGGATATTTCGCCATTACCTTGTTCCTTGATCCCGGAACATTTGATGAACTGAAGTTTCGTTACGAGCCCCTCGCAAATATTTTCGGTCTCGGTGGGATCGATTTCCGCGGCGGTGCTAACGGCCCACGCAGAAAATCGTTCTCCGGCAACACTGGCGCTTTTCAAAACGCGCTGCTCGACAGCACTCAACTGCTGGAACTGCGCGTCAATCAATTGGTCGAGGGTCTCTGGAACGCTTTGCGCGACCGTTTCAATCGGCGCGGCGAGCGTCCAGTTCCCGCCGATCTGCGCAATCAAACCCTTCTTCACGATGTCCTGGAGCATGGTCACCATGAAGAGCGCGTTGCCACCGGATCGCCGGTGGATCAGGCTGGCAAATCCTGCCGGGAAATCGCTGTCAACGAACTTGTCGGAAATATACTTGGCAACATCGACCTCTTCGAGACGCTCGAGGCTCACTTCGTAACTCAGATTGTGGATTACGAGGTCCTGCTTGAGTGCTTTCAACGGACTGCGCGAAAGGATGACATCAGCCGGGCGGTAGGTTCCAAACAGAAGCAACTTTGCCGGCCCACGGCGGCGCGCTAAGGCCGAAATAAAATCTAGCGTGGATGGGTCCACCCAGTGAAGATCTTCCAGAAGCAAGATCAACGGCGTTTGCGCCGCAATGATTTCTAAAGTTTCGCAGATCTCGCGCACCATGCGCTCGCGGGTCGCCCCGATGGTTTCCTTCTCCAACATTTGTCGCTGTTGAGGATTGACCAAAGAGGGGAACTGCACCAGCCAGGTCGGCGCACGCGTGGCAAGCTCCTGGACGATGCGCTTGTCGTCAGCCTCGCGGCAAAGGTGTCCCAGGGCATCGAGTATCGGGTAATACGCTTCCTTTCCTCCGAAGCCTTCTACGCATTGTCCGCGAGCGACACGAGCGTTCACACTGAGGGCGCCCTCAAGAAACACATCGACCAATGTGGTCTTGCCGATTCCGGCTTCTCCGGTGATGAAGACAATTTGTCGCTGGCCTTGGCGTGCCTTGCTGAGCGCGTCCATAAGTGTGCTTAGAGCGTTTTCCCGCCCGACAATCGCTTTCGTGGCGGTTGTGGCTGGACTCGCGGCCGGCGTTATTTCCTCATGTACCGGCGCAATGAATTGATAGCCGCGCCGAGGAAATGTGGCAACAAACGTCGGCTTGCGGCTCTGGTCGCCCAGAACCTTTCGAATTTCGAGCACGTACTTCTTGACCACTTCAGGATTTACGTAGGTCTCGGGCCACAAATTCTCGAGAATCTCATCCTGAGTGACCAGCCGATCCGCGTGCTCTACCAGATAGCGCAGGACGTCGAAAGCCTTTGGCGGCAGAGACATACGTTTCTCTCCGCGCCACAGACAGTGATTTACCGTGTCGAGTCGAAATGCTCGGAATAACTTCATAGTCGGGGAGCCGTTCCTCCCCAATAGGTGAGGGCCTGGACCGAAACGCTGCCGACGAGTCTACGATGGCAACCCACCTTTTCGTCAACCAGCACCGCTCTGCCACAGTGTCGAACGTGCGATCGACGTCCTCGCGCCGATTCCCGTCACGGCCCTGACTCAGACGGAACCGAAACGTCACCCTCGCGTCACGCGAAGACCTGCTCTCGTCCCGTACCTTCCAAAACATAGCCGGTGAGCCTCTGAGCCAACCGGCATTCAATCTAAAGGATGAAAACGAAATGAAGAGAGCATTGGCTGTACTACTTCCCTTGGCCTTGTGCGCCACATCGGCATTTGCCTGGGCCGAAAGCGCTTCCGTTGTGCGCTGGAACAGCATCGTCGGCGTGATCACCGCTCCGGGCGTTGACAATCCAGTTGCAGGCATCCATGCGGGTGCAGGCCCCTGGTCGCTTCACAGTGGGCACGCACGAGTGAACCTTTCTAACGGGAACACATCGTTTGACGTGGATGGCTTGGTCCTCAATGGCGGCAATTCCACCGGCACGCCGGGCCCGGTCACGGCCGTCACCGGCACGTTAGTTTGCAATGCCGCCACGACGACGCCCTCGATTCTCGACACAACCCCGGTTCGGCTCAACACGCAGGGTGACGCTCACTTCTCGGGGCAGATCTCAGGTGTCCCGGCCACGTGTGAGAGCCCTTTGTTTCTCATCCGAATTGCGGCGCCAGCCGGTGCGGCAGGCCGTTGGATCGCAACAGCAGGCGAGCGCCATATCGAAGACTAATCTTCGGTAAGCAGCACGCACTGCATTCAAGGGGCGAAAGCTTGCAGGCTTCGCCTCTTCTTTTTCAGTTCTCGCGGACCGCACCCGTTGCGAAGCATTCCCTGTCCCGGAAAGGTAGTTCCCGTATGAGACTCGCGTTTGTACTTCGACTTGGCAACGACACTCGTCCAGCCGATGGTTTCTTCGAAGGCTGGATCGAAGAAGTTGACTCCTACACGGAGTCACGGTTCCGCTCGACAGAAGAGCTTCTCAAGTTTTTAGGCGATCGTTTCGATTTGTCCACGGCGAGCTGCAAACAGGGCGCAGCCACAGACAGCAAGCAAAACGCTGCCCAGGCGAAACGGGTCGCCCGCCCCGTTCGCAGGAAACAGAATTCAGGAGATGATTTGTGAAGACCGCTACCGTCGTTGAATGCGCCAAGTGTCGTCAGCCCATCGACTCCGAAGAGGAGGTCAGCTTCGTCTGTTTCAAAATTCCCGGCACCGAGGACTATCTCTACTTCCACTGGCGCCCTCGAGGCAGCGATTGCTGGGAGGCTCATTTGAAGCAGGCTGACAGTGTGTAGCCTCAGGGCATGCCTGATTTGAAAGATCTTTGATTCGACGCCCGAGGATCTCCGAACAGAAGCTTGCGGATTGCAACCGCGGGCATCTCTTACATTGGACAAGGGCCCGGCTATCACTGGGAAATGTGGATGTTCGCGAGCGGAGGCATGACGCCGATGAAAGTGCTTCGGTGCGCGACGGTGAATGGTTCGAAGATTATCGGGCGCCCGGATGATTTGGGTTCGATTCAGCCGGAAGCTCGCGGATCTCGTCATCATGAACGAAAATCCGCTCGATGACATTCACAACATCAACATGATTTACTGGGTGATGAAACAGCCACCAATGTGATGGGTGAACACCATGAAGAGGCGCAACCTCGATGCCTGTGACGATGAGAACGGGAACTGCAACTCATGCGGTCACCCCTTTAGTCCCCATCTGATAATCGCCTAGGACGTGGACGATCTTGCCAAAGGCGGAGAAATTCGTTGCCAAGTCGAAGGTTGTGACTGCGTCCGAGCGCTTGATTTCGATCTTAGCGGCAGAGAATGGACCAAGAAGCTCGATTCGCTCCTTAAGCGGCCCTCCTAGCGCTAGACAAACACGGCGATCGGAGACTTGAATCTGCCGGAGTCCATTGTTCTGAAACGCGATTTATCGGGAGTCGAATAAAACAGTCTATTGCAATCGCACGATTGCTAGAGCGCCAGGATCGGCGCCGGCTGGGTACGTAACCGCATCGCCCAAACTTCCGGTCGTTTGGTCGATCGGATAGCTCCCGACAGTTTTAAAACCCGGAAGCGATCCGAACAGGAATTTACCCGCGCCGTCTACTACGATTTGAGCTGGGTTGTCTGAGGTCAACGTGTTTATTGCGGTCAATTTCCCGGTCGATTGATCGATTGCAACAGCGCTAACGGATCCGTTCCCACTCACGTACAAATTCTTTCCGGCAGGCACCATCGCCATGTAGCCAGGTGCGAAGCGTGATCCCGTAACGAAGGGTGAGCCCGGAATCAATGTCAACGCACCGGTTGCAGTATTCACCTCAGCACCGTCGACTCCAGAATCAGCGCCCGTCAAGGATACGTAGACGAACTTTCCATTGGGATGAATCGCCAGACTCACCGGTTCTTCGTTGTTATCGCTGTGAAACTCGAACGGCGATCCGACAACCTCCGCGAGCGCACCGGTGCTGTCGATCGAAAAAGCCGAAACTTGCCCATTCACCATGTTGTCCCCGTGATCTGTGACATACAAATACTTTCCTGTCGGATCGACGGACATCTCGAAGGGCTGGCCGTCGTCATGTGCCACAGCACCAGTAGGGGTCAACGTGCCCGATGACACGCTGAAAGTTGAGATGTCTCCGCTCGTTCCATAAACACAGTAAAACAAAAATTTTCCGTCCGGCGTAATTGCGAATGGGCCGCCGTTACCAGTCACCCCAGACGGCACGAACGGAGAACCTGCCACTTCGCTGAGCGCACCGGTCGAGTTCTGAATTGAGTAGGCGCGCATCGCGCCCATGTCAAAGTCGGACGCGTACAAGAATTTCCCCGCAGCGTCTGCTTTCATCTCAAATAGATATTGGGGCGCGTTAAAGGCGCTTGAAGCGCCGAGTTGTCCCGAAGCGGATACAGGGAATGCGAGAATCTGCCCCTGGCCGTTGTTGCCCGATGCCACATATAGAATTTCGTTCGGTGTCGGCAGCGGGGTTCCCCCACCAGCCCCTCCACCGCCCGTGGTTGTGCTACCGCCCGATCCACCACCGCAGGCGAACAAACTTATGCTGCATGCAGTTACACCTAAAGTGCGCAGCCATCTTCCAGCAGCCGGTAATGAAATGGAATTCATGGGGTCCTTACCATTCCTTGGGTTCACAACGCGTGACGAGCAAAAATAACGTCTTCTCACGACATGCTCAATATAATTGTGCGGTACCGTTTATAACCAGATACTCGTGGAACACACGTGAAAACACCACGACTTGGCAATCACGGAGTGAGGCATCCGGCCCCAGGATAGATCCCGGTCAACGCCGTTACGGGGAACTTGAATTCACTGGTCCGATTGTTCGTGCTGGCTTAGGTGATCGACGCGACACTCACCCGAAGCTTATCGCAGGGTCTTGGAATCGTAGACCTGCATATCGGTAGCGTTACTGGACGGATGGAACAAAACACTTGCTCGGCGGGCCCTACTAGAGTGCAGTGAGGCCGTTTCAGGCGATGATTTGGTCGCGCATGCCGCCGTAGGCGATATTCCGCACCAGCCCCATCTCGTACATGCTGTACGGAAATCCGAGGTCGATGTGGCTGGCATCATCGAGCTTCTTCACCTGTTCCGCCGACAACGCAAGGTCGAAGCTCGCGAGATTGTCCTGCAACTGGGAAAGTTTGCGGGCGCCGAGGATGGGGATCACCGGCACCGGGCGGTAGCGTAGCCATGCTAACGCGACTTGCGCTACGCTGCGGCCGACTTCACCGGAAACGGTTTTGAGCGCGCCGACGATGCGATCGGCTCGCTCCTCGTCGGGTTTGAAATCCTTCATCATGTCGCTGCTCATGCGGCCCTGTTCTTTCGTGTCTTTGCCAGCATCCGTGCCGTGATATTTTCCGCTGAGCACGCCGCCTTTCAGCGGCGACCATGCCGTCAGTCCGATGTTCAACGCCTTCGCAACCGGGACGAGTTCGCGTTCGACGCTGCGCTCGATGAGGCTGTATTCGATTTGCATCGCGATGAAGGGCGACCATCCGCGTAATTGCGCGAGCGTGTTGGCCTGCGCGATCCACCACGCGGGCGCATCGGAAATTCCCACGTAAAGAATTTTTCCCTGCCGCACGAGATCGTCGAGCCCTCGCATGGTCTCTTCGACGGGAGTGATCTGGTCCCAGATATGCACCCAGTAGAGATCGATGTAATCGGTTTTTAAACGCTTGAGGCTGGCTTCGACCGATTGCACCATGCTCTTGCGATGATTTCCCGCGGCGTTGGCGTCGTTCGCGGGAAACGCGTTCGAGTATTTCGTCGCCAGTACGATGCTCTGGCGGTGCCCGCTCATGAACTCGCCAACCATCGTCTCGCTGGTTCCGTTCGTGTAGATGTTCGCGGTGTCGATGAAATTGCCGCCGGCTTCGCGATAGACGTCGTAGATCTTGCGCGCGTCGTCTTTGCCGGCGCCCCAGCCCCACTCTTCGCCGAACGTCATGGTGCCCAGCGAAGCTTCAGCAACTCTCAATCCACTATTTCCCAGCAACCGATATCGCATTTGAATTTTCCTTTTTCATTGGCGCGCAGGCGTGATTTGCGGCTGCGAGGCGTCGTCATGCGCTGAACCAGGACACCGCGTTACGTATAGATGCGGCGGACTCATTCAGGTTGCGAGCCTTCGTCGCGGTCAATCGCAGCGCAGCGCCGCCATCGGATCGATCGTCGCCGCGCGACGCGCGGGTATCGCGCACGCAATCGCGGCCACCACACTGAGGAGGGCAACTCCCGTCACCAAAACGACGGGATCGCGCGAATTGCCTTCTGCCCAACGCGCGACAATTCGGCTGAGCGGGAACGCCAGCACAATGCCTGCAACAATCCCACTGCCAACTCCGGTGAGCGTCGACGCGAACACGATTCGCAGCAAATCGCTGCCTCGCGCCCCGAGTGCCATGCGAATGCCAAATTCGTTCGTCCGCTGCGCCACCGTGTAAGACACCACACTGTACAAGCCCACCGCCGCAAGAGCCAGCGCCAGCCACGCAAATATAGCGAAAAGCCACGCGGCCACATGTTCCTCTTGCCATTCGGGACCATCGGAGATCCAGGCTTCTAGATCTTCGATCTCGCCTCCTACCTGCTGATCCGGGTTTACTTCCGCAAGCCGCATGCGAACCGCGTGCGCCAGTGTCAGCGGCGGCACTTCCGTCCTCACTAGAATCTCCGCTCCCTGCCACATGCTGAACGTATAAGGCACAAACATCGCGGGAGTGATCGGGTCGCGCAGCCCGTCGTCAACGAAGTCGTCAACGATTCCAATGATGGGCGACCAAGAGTTTGCAATGTCTGGCGCCGACACGACTTCCGGAGGACGATTCTCGAAAAAAGAAATCTTTACCGAATGTCCAATCGCGTCACCACTGGGGAAGTAACGTTTCGCAAAACTTCGGTTGATCAGCGCAAGATGTGCGCAGTCGCGATTTTCGGTCGTCGTCCAGAAGCGGCCCTGCAGCAACGGAATGCGAAGTGCCGCGAAATATTCAGGATCCACTTCGTGGACCGCCGCCATTCGCTGCTCGTCTGCCGCACCGCCCAAAATCTCAAAGTGCTGCCACCATCCGCTCCGCGGCGGCGTGGAATAAATAGAAACCGCGGCAGTAGTCACGCCGGGCATCTCGGACACCCTCGCTCGAAGTTGCTCGAAGTACGCGCCTCGTGCAGCCCACGTGGCGTAGGCTTTGTTGTGCAGCGGAACGTCGACCGCCATCACGTTGTGCGGGTCGTACCCCAGCGGCCGGTGCAACATCCGCGTAAATCCTTGAATTGCCGAGCCCGCCCCAGCCAGGAGCAGCAGCGTCAGTGCAACCTGCGTCGCGATCAACACGTTGTGAGCACGCCGCCCCCGAACGCTTCCCGCCACGCGCCGCGCGCTGGATTGCATGATCTGCCCAACCTGCGTTCGCGAAAGTTGAACCGCAGGCCACAGCCCGAACAATATTCCTGTCGCGATCGCCACGCCGACGCTGAAAAACATCACCGGAAGATTGATGCGGATCTCGACTTCGGGCGCGAACGCATACGGCGGCAACAACAACTTGATCCCCGCGAGAATTGCGCACGATGTAAGCACTCCCAGCGCCGCGCCGACCGAGGCAAGCAGCAGCGATTCGCTGAGAAGTTGGCGAATGATTCGGCCGCGATCTGCTCCCACCGCAGCCCTGACGGCTAACTCGTGCTGCCGTGCCGTGCCACGCGCGAGCAACAGGATCGAAACATTGCCGCAACCGATCGCCAGCAGCAGCAGAACCCCGCCGAACATGAAATACAGCATGCCGCCTGAACGTCGAAAGACCCACTCATTCAGCCCTTCCACGCTCACGCGGAATTTCTCGGGAAGATGCTTCGGCATGTCTCTTCCGAATTGTTCAATCACGGGCTGAAGCGCGGCGTCCGCCGCCGCGTTCGTCACGCCTGGCCTCAGTCGCAAATCGACCATGAACGTGAACCGGGGATCTTGCGTCAGTTTGAGAGGCAGGTATACATCCCCTCCGTACCAGGTGAATCGCGGAGCAGCCACTCCAACGATCTGGTAATTCTTTCGGTCTAGTTGCAGCGTGCGGCCGATTGCGTCGGGATTTCCAAAAAATTGTTTTCGCCAGAATTTGTAAGACAAAACGGCAACCGGCTGAGGATCTTGCCCGTCGATTGCGTCGGATGGAATGAGTCCGCGGCCGAGATACGGCGGAACGCCGAGGTCGTCGAATCCCGTCGAAATCAAGCTGATCACCTCGACATTTTCCGGCACCTCGTGTCCGGTCAGCGTCATCGACTGGTAGTACATGGCCAACAGGCTGGCGACCCCCGGCACCTGCTGAAGTTGCTGAAGTTGCGGCCCGTTGGGCGCGACCCATTGAAACGCCGCTTCCTTGCTGGTGACGGCGAGGCGCACGATGCGGTCCGCGCTGGGATACGGAAACGGATTCATCAGCGCCGCGTAGATCACGCTGAACACCGCCGTGGTCGCGCCGATGCCCAGCGCGAGAGAAATAACCGCGGTCAGCGTGAAGCCCGGACTCTGGATGAGTTGTCGAACGGCGTAGCGAAGATCTTGCAGCAGGACGCGCATGGCTTGCTCCTACCGATGCGAGCGTTGCCGCCCATGATTGCATGGAGTTCTGCCGGCACGAAACAGTTCTTGGCTATAGAGAGGGGCTACTTGGTGGGGGCGGGTTGGGCTTCGGCTTGGGAGGCTTTGGCTGCGGCCGCGGCAGCGACCGTTTTGTACCACTCGAAGGTGCGGCGCAGGCCTTCCTCGAAATCGACGGGGGCGGTGTAGCCGAGGAAATTGCGTGCGGCGGTGATGTCAGCTTGGGAGTCGCGAATGTCGCCTTCGCGGTTTGGGTCGTGCTTGGCTTCCATCGGATGGCCGGAAATCTTGCCGAGCAGCTCAATGACTTTGTTCAGCGAGACGCGACCGCCGACGCCGACGTTGAAGACTTTGCCGGAGACGTTGCTGGGTGCTTCAAACGCGAGCAGGTTAGCCTGGACGGCGTTTTCGACATAGGTGAAGTCGCGGGTTTGCTCGCCGTCGCCGAACATGACCGGCGTGGTTTCGTTCAAAGCGGCGGTGCAGAATTTGGCGAGCACGCCGGAATACGGTGAACTGGGATCCTGGCGGGGGCCGAAAATGTTGAAGTAACGGAGGCAAACGTTTTCGAGGCCATAGCAGCGGCCGAAAGTCTGGAGGTAAAGTTCGCCGACGAACTTGGTGACGCCGTAGGGAGAAATCGGCGCGGGCTGCATGGTTTCGACTTTGGGCAGCGTGGCGGTTTCGCCGTAGGCCGAGGAAGAGGCGGCGAATACGATCCGTTTTACTTTGGCATCGCGCGCGGCGACGAGAACGTTGAGCGTACCGTCGATATTGATGGTGTTGGTGCCGATGGGATCTTTAACCGAACGAGGGACCGAGGTGCGCGCTGCGAGATGCAGAACGAAGTCGGCTTCGTGCATCGCTTTGCGGACGATTTCGATGTCGGTGATGCTGCCCTTGATGAAGGTGATCTTATTGCGGACTTCGGCGAGGTTTTCTTCCTTGCCGGCGGAAAGGTCGTCGAGGACGACGACGCTGTGACCACGCTTGACGAGCTCGTCTACGGTGTTGGATCCGATGAAACCGGCGCCGCCTGTTACGACGTAACGCATGGGGAGAAACCCTCCTGAGCAACTGGGGTGATCGAAGTGGCCTGATCAACCTCGGGCCGCGGGGCGGCCGATCCGAATTTTGCGCGCGACGCGTGGCGTCACGACGTTACAGCATCCAAAGACCACCGATCGGGTTGAACTGTGGTGGGACAGTATCGCGGCTCGGGCGCAACCGGACTTCAAGGCCAAGGTGCGCTTCGGTACGCTCCGGTTCGATGCACCGCACGCGAGATTGGCCGCGACCAGACTCGCGCGAAATCATATTGTACGATGGAAGGAGACGGGGCAACCCACTGTTTGGGAAACGAGTCGCATAAGGGTTATGAGCTTGGGCAAAACTGCTGTCGGAATCATAGCTATCGCGGTGGTTGCGGGCGGAGCGTTTTACTTTGTGCACGAACGATCGGCAAGGGCCGAGCGGGTCGCGCCTGTCAGCACGTCTGCTGAGGCTCCGGCGCCATCATTGCCGTCCGCGGCTGTCGTTGCGACGTCTCCCGCGGCTGCGCCATCGGCCAGCGGTGCCAGTGCGGCGACATCAAAGGCTCTGGCCGCTGGCGATCCCGGATTGCCGTTGAAGGGCGGCGAGGTGCTGGATTTTACGGCGGACGTCGCGAAGGTCAGCAACGTGGCCACGTTGCAGCTACAAATTGCCGAGAAGCGAAACTTCCTGGGCAAGAATGCGTGGCACTTGCAGGCGTTCGCGCACACGCAGAATCCTTTGCGGATGGTGTTCGAGCTCGACGACCAGTTCGATTCGTACAGCGATGCGTCGACGATGACCAGCATGCAGTACGAAATGCATCTGAGCGAGCGCGGGCAGAAGGTGACGTCGGTGCAGCACCTGACCTCGACCGGGCGCGATGCGGCTCCGGTGAATGCAGTGCAAACGCATGTGTTGCCGGGAACGCGCGATCCGCTGGGGATGATGCAATATTTGCGGCATGTCGATTGGTCGAAAATGTCGAAGGTGGAAGGGCCGGTTTACGACGGGCACAAGCTTTACGATGTTACGGCATCGCTGGCAGGGTCGGGGCAGAGTGTGACGGTTCCGGCGGGGACTTTTTCGGCGGATAAGATTGAGATTCGCGTTTTTGATAATGGGCAGGAAATGAAGGATGCGCACTTCTTTGTTTATTTTGCGAAGAACGATGCGCGGACGCCGGTCTTGCTGGAAGCGGAAATGCCGTTTGCGGCTGCGCGAGTGGCGCTGAAATCGGTGAGGTAGGTCTCGCTTTAACTCAGCCGCTTAAGGAAAGCATGCACCCCCCTCCCCCCGCCATTTATTTCTAAGGATGTGATTCCGGGGGAGTTAGCTGGATGCTGGGTGCAAGAATGTGATTCCATGAGGGTTAGGTTCCCTGGGGCCACCGGACGAATTGATAAGCCTTGTGATCACAGTGACTTACACAACTGACAGAATCCGATTGCCGTCCAGTTTGCGGCTTTCGGTGTGATACTGTCGCTTGGAAGCTAGCGCGAACCATGTCCTCCACGACCGACGAAATACGACGACAACTCAACGAAAGCGCACAGGTTAAACGGTCGTTTTCGCCGGAACTTATCGAACGGATCGCTGCGTTTGCGGAAAAATCGAGCGCTGCTTTGCGCGCTGGAGGCAAGCTCGTGTTGTTCGGTAATGGAGGCAGTGCGGCGGACGCGCTGCATCTTTCGGCGGAGCTTGTGGTTCGGTTGCGAGCTGAGCGGCCCGGGCTTCCGGCGCTGGCGTTGACGACGAATCCATCCGTGCTGACTGCGGCTGGAAATGACTATGGGTTCGAGCGGATCTTTTCGCGGCAGATTGAGTCGTTGGTTGACGGGAAAGATGTCGTTGTTGCGCTCTCGACGAGTGGAACGAGCCCGAATATCGTTCGCGGGGCGGAAGCGGCACGTGCTCGCGGAGCATTTGTTGTGGCATTGACGGGAGAGACCGGCGGGAAGCTTGCGCCGCTTGCCGATTTGTTGCTGAACGTTCCCTCAACCGACCCGCAGCGGATTCAGGAATCGCACATTACGATCGGCCATATTGCTTGTGCGTTGATTGAGAAGCAAGTTTCCAGCCTCAGTTAAGAACATCCCTTAAATTTCGTACGTCTTGGCAAGCTGGGGCGCAGCAGTGCTGCGCCCGTACATGTTTTGCGCAAGGCAGGCGATCTTTTCTTTCAGTGGAAAAAAAAGAGGGGCACGGCGGTGCCGTGCCCCTACGGTTATTTTTGCGATCGAACTAGCAGAGGACGATTTTGTCGCGGTGACGGACGACGCGGCGGGTTGCGTTACGTGTGTCCACAACCAGCTTGGCGGAGTCAACGATCGACGCGTAGTCGTAGCTGGTGTGGTCGGTCGCGATCACGACGCCGTCGTAGCTGGCGATGGTCTGCGGATTGAGCGGCACCGACTTCATATTTTCGTAATTGTAGTGGCGCATTTTGTGTAGCTGCGGGAAGTAGGGATCGTTGTAATCGAGTTCAGCGCCGCGCTGTTGCAGCAATTGCATGATCTTCAGCGTGGGCGACTCGCGGAGATCGTCGACGTCCTTTTTGTAAGCGACGCCGAGGATCAGAATCTTCGAGCCCTTGATGGATTTCTTGCGATCGTTCAACGCGGTGGCGATAGCTTCGACCACGTGATACGGCATCGCGGTGTTGACTTCGCCGGCGAGTTCGATGAAGCGCGTCGCGAAATCGTACTCGCGCGCTTTCCACGAAAGATAAAACGGGTCGACCGGGATGCAGTGACCGCCGAGGCCTGGGCCAGGATAAAAGGGCATGAAGCCGAACGGCTTGGTCGCTGCGGCGTCGATGACTTCCCAGATGTCCACGCCCATGCGCAGGCTGAGCATTTTGAGTTCGTTAACGAGCGCGATGTTGACGCAGCGGAAGATGTTTTCGAGGAGCTTGGCCATTTCGGCGGCGCGCGTCGAGCTGACCGGGATCACCTTGGAGACGATCGGGGTGTACAGAGCGACGGCAGCGCGGCCGCTGGGAGGATTGGCGCCGCCAACGACTTTCGGAATCTGCGCCAGGCCATACTGCTTGTTGCCCGGATCTTCGCGCTCGGGTGAGAAAGCCAGGAAGAAGTCGCCTGCAACGTTTTCGGCGTCGGGTCCGGCGCCGATGGGGCACTTGAGGCCGCTCTTCTCGAGAATGGGAAGGAGGAGTTCTTCGGTGGTGCCGGGATATGTCGTGGATTCCAGAACGACGAGTTGGCCCTTTTGTAGGTGTGGGTAGATGGAGAGACCGGTGTTCTCGACGTAGCTCAGGTCGGGCTCGCGGCGTTCGTCGAGCGGGGTCGGGACGCAGATGATGATGGCGTCGACGTCCTTAATCTCGGCGAAATCTGTGGTGGCGCGGAAGTGCTTGCTGTTGACGTACTGCTGAATCTTGGCTTGCTGGATGTGCTCGATGTATGATTTGCCGGCATTGAGCATCGAAACTTTCTTTGGATCAGTGTCGAATCCGGTGACTTTGTGGCCCGCTTCGGCGAAACGGAGGCCGAGGGGAAGGCCGACATATCCGCAGCCGATGATGCCGACTTTCAACTGGGAACTTTTGAAGAATTCGGGTTTACGGTCGCTTGCCATTTGAGTTTACGTAGCGCTCCTAGATATTTTGGGGGTGCAGCAGGCCTAAAGGCCGCGAGAACCGGGACAGTTAAATACTAGCAGGGTCAGAACTAGGCGCAAGAAACCAAGGTCCTATGGGTTCCAGAGTGAAAAGCTCCAGTACTGGCTAGGCCGAGTGTTAAGGATCGCGGACTATGGCATTAAGTCGTTGCTGTACAGTCGTTTATGACATGACACGAGCTGACCAGACGAAACAAGCTATCGCTGACTGCTGACATTGGAATGGGTTAAAGTATTTAGATATGGTCGACGTGCATTGCCACATTCTGCCGGGCATCGATGACGGGGCGGCCGATATTCAGGAATCGCTGGCGATGGCACAATCGGCGATTAACGACGGTGTGACCCACGTCGTCGCTACGCCACATTCTAGCGCCGAGTATCGTTTCGACTACGACCGCATTCGCCAGCTTCACGGACAGTTGCAGCGGCTGATTGGCGACCGGTTGGTGCTGGCGACCGGCTGCGACTTTCACCTCAACCTCGAAAATCTGGATGGGTTGCGCAGAGATGCGCGACGATATTGTCTCAACCAGCGAAACTACTTGCTCGTCGAATTCAGCGACTACTCGATTCCACCGAATACGGCGCACACGCTTCACGACATGCAACTGATGGGGCTGCATCCGATCATCACGCATCCGGAGCGCAATGCGATCATCGAGGCGACGACAGGGATGCTGGCATCGTGGATTCGACTAGGATGCTACGGGCAAGTGACCGCAGCGTCTTTGACGGGCACGTTTGGGCCGAAAGCGAAAGCTGCAGCGCTGAGGTGGATTGAACAGGGGCTGGTTCACTTTGTGGCGAGCGATGCGCACAACACGCGAGGGCGCCCGCTGCGATTGCAGTCTGCGTATGACGTCGTGCAAGAAAAATTTGGGGACGTCAAGGCGAGGGCACTATTCTCCGAAAATCCTTTCGCGGCGTTTGAAGGGCAGGAGCTGCCGCACGTGCCGGAGATAGTTCCCGAGGATAAACCGAAGGCGAAGAAGCGGTTTTTGTTTTTCTAGGAGAGCTGGATGCCGAGCATTCGGCAATTTGTTATGGGTGAGCGGGGCGAAGTGGCATGCCCGTCCATATATTTATCATGCCGAGGACTTCGCGCACGACATCGAGGACGTCAGTAGTTGATCGCCACCAATGCACGGGATCGAAGGGATCGTCCGCCGGCGTGCGAACGATGATGCGGGCGCGACTGTTGGCATACTTTTTCCAGAGAGCGTGAACGCGGCGCGTGTGCGCCTTCGTAGTGACGATAATCACAAGGGTGGCGTTTTGTTTTTCGGCTTCGGATGCGATGGCGCGCACTTCGTCGGCGGTATTGCTGATAGGCGGTGTCAGAGTGTGAATATCGACGGGTGAGACGCCGCCGTGTTGCAAAACACGTGCGCTGAAGGCGTCTTCTCCTGGATCGTCAATATCAAGAGACGCGAGCGAAGCGGTCGGTTCGTTTGGGTGCGTCAGCCAGACTTGCGGAGCCCAGCCTGATTGGTGGAGGCGCGCGGCTTCCAGCGCTCGCATCGGGAGGCGGCCGCTGAGGACGACGATCGCGTTCGATTTTTCGAGTGGGTCCTCGACAACAAGCCAACGTCCGGCGTTGAGAAACAGCACAATCATCGCGGCGATTGCGAGGAGCAGAACAATCGCGAAAACCCAGGGCACGCTCGATCGTGGCGCGGGCTGTGGGACTTCATCGAAGCTCGGGGACGCAAATAGATCGTCGGGTGGCACGGAAGCGTCGGATGGTAGCGTGAGGGGTGGAAGTGGTCAATCGACAGAGCGGTCGATACACTGAGAGGGTGCGGCTTGCTGATTCAGCTTCGCACTTGAGACTTCAGGAGGATGCATGCGGGCGGTGATCACGGGCGGTGCGGGATTTTTGGGTTCTCACCTTTGCGACCGATTTATCGCGGAGGGGTGGGATGTGGTGTCGCTCGACAATCAAATCACCGGAGTCGAGGCGAATCTTGCGCACCTGGCAAAGAATTCGAAGTTCCAGAGCCGCGTCGTCGACGTTTGCGAGCCGATTTCAATTGATGGCGCGGTCGACTACGTTCTGCACTTCGCATCGCCGGCGAGTCCTTTCGATTATCTAAAATTTCCTATTGAAACGATGCGCGTTGGCTCGGTAGGGACGCAGAACACACTCGATCTGGCGCGCGCGAAAAAGGCGAAGTTCTTCCTGGCTTCAACCAGCGAATGCTATGGCGATCCGGACATTACGCCGCAGCCCGAGACTTACTGGGGAAACGTCAACTCAATCGGGCCGCGCGCGGTCTATGACGAAGCAAAACGATTTGGCGAAGCAATGACGATGGCGTATCACCGGTATTTCGGCGTCGACACGCACATCGTGCGCATTTTTAATACGTATGGACCACGGATGCGGTTGAATGACGGCCGCGCATTGCCGAATTTTGTCCATCAGGCTCTGACGGGCAAGCCGATCACGGTCTTCGGCGACGGGAGCCAGACGCGAAGCTTCTGTTATGTGTCGGACCTGATCGACGGGATGTATAGACTGGCGATGTCGGACGAACATCTGCCGACCAACGTCGGCAATCCGCAGGAGATCACGATCCTGCAATTCGCGGAAAAGATTCGCGAGTACTTTGATAACGCGCCGAAAATTATCTTCGAGCCTTTGCCGCAGGACGACCCGAAACAGCGGTGCCCCGATATTGCGAAAGCGAAGAAATTGCTAGGCTGGTCGCCGAAGGTCGGGCTGGCCGAAGGCCTGAAAACGACAATGGATCACTTCAAGCGCGCGTTCGCCGCAACGAAATAGAGCGACGCGATGGAGTCAGCTGCGGCGAGGTTACCGCACGGCTTGATGAGCAGGGACGCGAACCTCTTCGCGACCAAACGAGAAATACTCAAAATCAAGTTCGCGCATCCGCTGTGGCGAGCAGATATTGCGACCGTCGATGACCAAACGGCGCGCCACGAGCTTGCCCGCCTTCTCCCAATCGAGATTGCGGAATTCGTCCCATTCTGTGCAAATCAGGATGGCCTCGGCATCGCGCAACGTCTCGTAGACGTCGTCGTGATACGTGATCTGCGGCAGAAGAGCCTTGGCTCGCGAGATGGCTTCTGGATCGGTTGCGTGAACGTCGGCGCCTTCGCTGACAAGCCGCTGTGCGACATCAAGTGCGGGTGAGAAGCGCGTGTCGTCGGTGTTGGCTTTGAACGCCAGACCCAGCACCGCAACGCGCTTGCCTTTGACCACCCACAGAGCCTGATGAACTTTTTCGAGGAAGCGATCGATGCGCTGTTTGTTGACGCGCTCGGCGGCTTTGAGAATATCGAAGTCAACCCCGACGGTGCCGGCGAGGTGAACGAACGCCTGCAAATCTTTCGGAAAACAGAATCCACCGAATCCCAGCCCGGCTTTCAGGAATTGCCCGCCGATGCGTGGATCGAGACCCATCGCGTGGGTGACTTCATTGACGTCACCGCCAAGTTTTTCGCAGAGGTCGGCGAGAACGTTGGCGTAGCTGATTTTCAGTGCGAGGAACGAATTGGATGCATGCTTGATCAACTCGGCGCTGTTGATTGTGGTGACGAGCAGCGGCGCGTCGGTGGACGCAGGGCAACCGTTCTTGTGAATCGGGCAAGTAAACTTACGTTCTAGAATCGGGCGATAGATTTCGCGCATCTGGGCGGCGGAGGCTTCGTCTTCGACTCCGACCACGATGCGATCCGGGTGAAAGAAGTCTTCGACCGCCGTGCCTTCGCGCAAGAATTCCGGATTGGAAACGACACGGAACGTGATGCCGCTGTTACGGGAGTACGCGTTCAGTGCACGTCGCAGTTCGAGACCGGTACGTGCAGGCACGGTGCTCTTTTCGATGACCAATTTCGGTGAGCGTGACTCTGCCGCGATCTGCCGTGCCACGTTGTCAATTGCCGAGAGGTCGGCTTCGCCGTTTTCCTTGGGGGGCGTGCCAACGCAGATGAAAATCGCGTCGCTTTTGCGAATGGCTTCGCCGGCGTCAGCGGTATAGGAAATCTTGCCGGCCTTCCGCGCCGACTCCAGAACCTGATCGAGATGATGCTCGTAGATGGGGACTTCACCGGCGTTGAGCTTCGCGATCCGATTCGTGTCGACGTCAGTGCAGATAACGTCGTGGCCTGCCTGAGCGAGGCAAGCACCGGTGACCAAGCCTACGTAACCACAACCTATGACACAAAGATTCAAGACGCTTCTCCTGATGAAACTGCAATGGATTTCGGAAACCGCGCGGGCCGGCTCGGAGACTCTATTGTGACGGAATTAGGGCCATGGGGAAAGTAGCAGTTGTGGTCTGGGTGACTTGATGAAGCACTTCCTACCTGGCCTCAGGCTTAGGCGTCAGCGGTGTCCGGCGTCGAATTTCTGCCGAGAAGCAGGCCACGCAGGCCCAACAACGCGAGGCGCGGCTGGCGGCGAAGAACGTTCCAGAGCAGGCGAGCCGACTCGTCGCGCGTGATTTCACTCAGGGTGTTCTTTGTCGAGAGATTGAGCAGGTCGACGAGATGCGAATAGTCTTTTTGCTGGAAGTGGTGCATCGTTCGGCGGATGAGCCAGTGCGTATCGAGTTCCCGACGGAGAGTGCGCAGTTCGCGGCTTGCACCGTCGCGCAAGATCGACTGCGCTACGCCGATGGCGCCACGAAATCCTGTGACGATGCCGCCGACCGTTGTGACCTTCACCTGCGCGGCAGCGTCACCGACGAGATAGACGTCTCCGTTGCCGACGCGGCGCCTGACGGGAACCCACTTGCGGTAGACCGGAATCTGCGCACCCTGCCACTCGAGCGGCTCCATATTCTTTTTCTCGAGGAAACGCGCAAGCCGCTTCGCGGTGTCGGAGCCCTCACCAATGATGCCGAATGCGGCGCGTTCCGAAGATTCGGGGATGAGCCAATAGAAATAAGGAGTGTCGTCGGGCACGAACCAGACGCGAGTCGTGTCGACGGGGCAGTCTTTCGGCAAACGAACAATCGCCTGAACAAGAGGGACGGTTTCGATCGGCGGCCAGCCGGCGGTGCGCGCGACGCGACTGGTTGCGCCATCGGCTCCTACCACGCTCGCTGCGTGTAATTCTTCGCGGCGGCCCGCGGACTCGACCTCAAGATGCAGCCCGCGCGAATTCGGCGAAAGGCTGACAAATCGCGAATCGAAAGAAACTTGAGCTCCGGCTTCCTGCGCTTCCTTTGCGAGTCCTGGGATGAGCTTGGAGCGTTCGATGATCAGGTCGGGTTTCGAGAGTGCGATCTGTGCGGAACGGCCGTCGGTGAATAGCTCAAAGCGACGGATTTCATTGAGGATGCTTGTGGCGGCGGCGGCCCCGACCTGGTTACGGAAATGGTCGGTGACGATCAAGGTGCGTGGGTCAGGCTCAAAAGTCGATTTTGATTCGAGCACGCGCACGGCGCGGCCGCCACGCGCGAGCGTCGCGGCAGTGAAAAGTCCGGCGGCCGAGCCACCGACGATCACGATCTCTTCTTTTTGCCGGCTGGCACCGGATTGCGATGAAAAGTTTGGCACGATTCCGCGGGTCCTGTGCTATGGGCAAAGATTCATCGGCAGTAGCCGAGGAACGCAAAGTTTGGGTGACCGACTTTGTGGCAAAGGGCTGCGCGAGCCGATTCGCCACTGAATGGAGCTTCGTCTGGTGCAAGTATAGCGAAATCAAAAGTGGGGACAAAACTTTGGACGCGGAATTAGACCGCTGGTCGAAAGATTTTACAAGTCGAGGCGGGATTACGCAGCGACGGCTTGGGCTGGTTTGCGTTTTTGCGCTTCATAAGGAGCACGCTCAAGCAACGTTACTCCACAGAGCGTCAATGCGATCGCGATTGCGGCGACGGTGAGCGCGCCAGCGGGAGGCAGGTAGGTGACAAGTACGGCAGCGCCTCCGGTAACCACGCCGAGAGAGTATAAAGCGAGCACTGCGCCGCGCTGGCCCCAGCCGAGATTCGCGAGCCGGTGCGCGGTATGGTCTTTGCCGGGCGTTGTGAACGGGATGAGGCCGCGACGCGACCGTGAAATCGTGACGAGGGTTGTGTCGAAGATTGTGACGCCGAGAATGAGGAGTGGCGCGAGAAACCCTGAAAGGGAATTCGCGTGCTCGACGCGTAGTTTCAGTCCTAGCGTGGCCATCAGGAAACCGAGAAACATTGCGCCGCCGTCGCCCATGAAAATTTTCGCGGGCTTGAAGTTCCAACGAAGGAAGCCGGTCGCGCCGCCCAGTACGGCAGCAGCGAGCGTCGTGACGAGGGTCTGGCCATTGAGGTACGCGATCATCGCGAAGAAAATGGATGACATCGCGGCGACACCGGCGCAGAGGCCGTCCATGTGATCAAGGATGCTGAATGACGCTGTGATTCCGACGACCCAGAAGACGGTCAGGACTGCGTCGAGCGCATAACCTGCGCGCCCGCCTATGAGGATTTCAAATACTTGTGCGTGAATTCCGCTGGCGAGAAGAATTCCGGCCGCGAGCGGCATCGCGATGAACAGTTTGATCTGGTGATGCAGCCAGCCCTTGTCGTCGAGAAAGCCGACAGCTGCAACGAGTGTCGCGCCGGTTACAATGCCTGCGCTCTGTGCCCGCGCTGGGCCATCGAACGCGAACAGGATGGCGAGCATGATGGCGCCCCACATCGCCAGCCCGCCCAGAAGCGGAATTGGCTGCAGATGAACTTTGCGTGGCCCGGGCAAATCGACCATGCCAACGCGTAGTGCCAAGGCGCGAACGGGTACGGTGAGCATCAAAGATGCGAAGAGAGCGATACCAAAGGCCAACAATCCCGCGGCCATGAGACCTCGATGAATTGTGATCGCACCGGCTGAGGTCAGCCGGTGATTCACGTAAATTATTGCTCGATTGGGGGTCGAGCATCCCAAGTATTTACGGTAACTCTACAGTAATAGAGCCGCCCCACACAGCTTACCCACCATACCTTGATCGCGCAAGAGCTACGGGAAAAAATCGACCCCGCGCGCGTGACGGTAAATGGCGGATGTAAAGGTTCGGTTGGAGCGGGATTATCGCTGCGCGATAGCGGATTCTACGATCGAGGCGAATTTGCTGATCTCGACGGCGCGGGCGTAGCGAGGGGCGGCGGAACGCGCAGCGGCTCCCATCGCGGCGAGGCGCGATGGATCGGCGAGCAATGCGCGTACCGAAGATACGACTTCTTCGGGGCTGTCCGGATCGGCGGAGCAGCCGAAGCCATCTCGAGCACCGAGGGTGGCGGCGTCGGTTTCTTTTGGTGCGACGGCAAGGATGGGCCGGCCTGCAGCGAGGATCCCGTACATTTTGCTCGGCACTACCACTCCTTCGAGGCCGCGTTTAATGGTGATGACGTGAGCGTCAGCGGCGGCGAAGACAGAAGGAACTTTGCTCGGCGGGAAGAAAGGGAGGAATCGGATGTTTGGGCTGGACGCCGCGAGTTGTTGCAATCGAGATCGCTGGGCGCCATCGCCAACGAAAATGAGGCCGACACCGTCGTTCTGCAATTCACGCGCGGCGGCCAGCAGAGTTTCCCACGCGCCGTAAAAGCCAAGATTTCCTGCATGCACCAGAGCAAAACGAAAATCGCTACGAATCGCGCGGATGACGTCGGCGTCGAAGTCTGACGCCGCGACTGGTGAAGTCGAAGTTTCGGCTCCATCGCGAACGACGTCGATGCGGTCTGGCGCGATACCTTTAGCGGCAATGCGCGCCTTCATGTCTTCGCCGAGCACGATGACGCGGGTCGCCCGGCGCAGCGCCCAACGATGCAGCTTCTCCCACACGCGTGCCATCAAGCCGGGCTTTACGATTGAGCCGCCCACCGCCATGTCTGGATACATGTCGCGGATGTTGTAGACGAACGGTTTGCGTTTCAACGTCGCTACGAATGCGCCGACGATTCCCTCGAACGGCGGATCGGTCATTGCGAGCACAACGTCGCACGAGACGAAGAGAGATTTTGGAACGCTCAGCGAGACATAGGACAAATAGTTGAACACGCGGCGCCGCATCTGCGTCCGCGGGTAGTCAGTCGAGCCGACACGAATGACGCGCACGTTGTTGATTTGTTCCGTCTGCGAAGGTCGCCAGGAACGGCGTTCGGTGGGATCGTACGAAGGCCGTCCGCAAATCACCGTTACGTTGTGTTTCTGCGCGAGTGGCTCGATGAACGCGGCGGCCATCTTGGCCGTGGCCGAAGTGTCGGGCGGGTAATAGAGGTTGAGCAGTAGAACTTTCATTGAGGCGACGGGTGATGCACGGCGGTCATTTCTTTGTGATGAAAAAATCGCCCAATGCCAGCGCGTCCATCTGCGTGCGCTGGAAGCAATCGAGCGCTTCTTCCGGCCGGCAAACGATCGGCTCGTTGTCGTTGAACGACGTATTGAGCACAACCGGGACACCCGTGGCCTGTTCGAACGCCCGAATGAGGCGCCAATATCGCGGGTTGGCCTCGCGCGTCACCGTCTGCAAGCGCCCGGTGCCGTCGACGTGGGTGGGTGCCGGAATTTGTTGGCGCTTTTCGGGACGAACGGCGTAGGCCATCGTCATGAACGGCGACGGGTGCGACTTCTCGAACCATTCGCCCGTCGATTCCGCCAGGATAGACGGCGCAAACGGGCGAAAAATTTCGCGATGCTTGATGCGGCGATTCAAAATGTCTTTCATGTCGGGCCGCCTCGGATCGGCGACGATGCTCCGGTTGCCCAGTGCCCGGGGACCCCATTCGGCGCGTCCTTGAAACCAACCGAGAATTTTTCCGTCCGCGATGACTGCGGCTGCGTGCTTGCATACCTCTTCTTCGCTGAACTCCGATACGCTGAAACCATTGTTAGCGACGGCGCTTGCGTCGATCGCTTTTCGGACCTCGTCGCGAGAAAATTCCGGGCCCCAGTACGAATTGCCCATCGCGAATGCGCGCGGCTTTCCGAGTTTCTGGTGCCAGACGTAGTACGCGGCACCAATCGCGAGACCCGCGTCACCGGCCGCCGGTTGCACAAAAACTTCCCGAAACGGGGTCGCATCGAGAATTTTTCCGTTTGCGACGCAATTGAATGCGCAGCCGCCCGCGAGGCAAACTGACTTCAAGCCAGTCTGACGCGCGAGCTTTGTCAGCATGCCGAGGTACACCTCTTCGAGGCGGGCTTGCAGCGAAGCCGAGAGATTCCTGTGCCGTTGTTCTAACTGAGCGTCGGGCGCGCGTGCCGGTCCGAGCCGCCGGCCCAGCTCGTCGGAGAAAAGCTTTCCCATCGTTGGGGTTTTTCCCGCATCGGCCCAGCTCATCTCCGGACCCGTGCGGTGATGCACGAAATAATCGAGTCCAAGCTCGAAGCCGTTCGCGCGCGAGCTCGGATCGAATCTCACAATGTCTCGAAACACATCGAGCGATTCGGGTTCGCCATAAGCGGCCAAACCCATCACTTTGTACTCGTCGCCAAACTTCGGAAATCCGAGATATTGCGTAACCGCGCTGTAATAGAGGCCGAGCGAATGAGGGAATGCCACCGCGCCATCGATCTTCATCCTGGCGCCGGCGCCGGTGCCCCACATAGTACTTGCGAAATCGCCGAGGCCATCCGCGGAGAGAAGTGCCGCTTGCTCGAAAGGTGAAACGAAAAACGCACTGGCGAGATGTGCCTGATGGTGTTCGACGCGATGAAACCGGGCTTTCAGTCTCGCTGGCTCGCTGTCGAACGTGCTCGCTAGCGCTTCAGGAATCCCAGTGAACTTGACGAGCACCTTAGCGCGTTCTCGTGCAAACGACGGCATCTTTATCGCGTATAAGAGCTTGGTTGCCATCCGCGCATAAGGATCCCGCGGCACCGCGACGTGATCGATGTCGGCAAGCGTGATGCCTGCCGCCTGTAAACAATAGCGAATCGCCGCCGAAGGAAATCCCGCGGCGTACTTCACACGGTTGAAGCGCTCTTCTTCGACCGCGGCGAGGAGCTTGCCGTCGCAAACGATCGCGGCCGACGCATTGCCGTGGTACGCGTTGATCCCAAGGATATTCATTCGGTAAAGGCAGTGTACACTGAATTATCCTGCAGGTTCCGCGCTCAAGATTGTCTGAGTTCCACGGCAAGTCACGAGAGATTCCGGCGGCACCACTCGTTCAAAACATAAAGCGACCACGGCCGCGACCATGAAGTCTTCCCTGCAATAAAATCCTGCCAAACGCTTTTCACGCCATTCGCGTGCATGTGTGGCGCAAGCGCTGGAGACAAATCCGCCAGGCTGCGCTCAATTCGTGCCCGCAGCGGACCGCGCAGCCACTCTTTCCACGGCAGCGTGAACGTTCGCTTACGCTGCTCAAAAACTTGTTTCGGCAAGACATCCCCAACCGCTTCCGCCAGCAAAGCTTTTTGTACGCCGGGGCGCAAACGCGCCGCATCCGGTAATGAGCTCACAAATTCCACCAGCGGCGTATCGAGCAGTGGCACGCGCACTTCGAGTGATTGCGCCATGCTCACGGAATCGGTATCACGCAGCAGCGTATTCACCATGTAGCTCCGCATCTCGAGCCACGAAATCGCCGCGATCGGTTCCAGCTTGCGCGCGACATCGGCCAATCGCTCCAGTCTCCCCACCCACGTTGGCTCCAGCGTGACGCCGTCGGCGTTCACCGTGCTCGGGCGAAACCGCGGCTCGATCAGTCGCGACAACTCAGCCACCGGGAACAGTGTCCGCGTGAAAAAATAAGGATGCGGCAATGCATCCGGCGCGATCCATGCATCGATCACTTTGCGGGCGCCATCGGAGCTCGCGCGGTTTCCGATCATCGCTCGCAAGACCGGTGCGAGTGCACGGCGCAACGGAGCCGGCGCAAACCAAGCGGTGCGAATCAGCCGTTCGAGCCGCGGCACATTTTCGAAAGTTCGATACCCCGCGAATAATTCATCTCCACCGAGACCGGACAGCGCCACCTTCAATCCCACTTCGCGCGCCGCCCATGACACGAAATAGGTGTTGATGCCGTCCATCGTAGGCTGATCGAGCGATGCGATCGCTTCATCCAGACGCGCAAGCATGCCATCGCCATCCAGCGCGACTTCGCGATGTTGGGTACCGCAAGCTTTCGCGACCGCGCTGGCCAGCGGCGCTTCGTCGTACGCCGTTCCTGGAAACGAAAGTGTGAAACTCCAGATATTCGGTTTCAGTTTGCCTGCGATGGCGGCGATGGCTCCCGAATCCATCCCGCTCGAAAGAAATAGCCCAACAGGAACGTCGGCGATCAGATGAGCACGCACGGCATCTTCCAGCAACGGCCGAACACGCGCCGCCGCTGTTTCAAAAATGCGCGGCTTGCGCGGATCGCGTGCGGCCGGCGATCGCATTAAATCCCACCATGGTCGCGCGCGCGGTGTTCGCCGGCGCTCGGGGACATACAGCAACATGCGATGCCCGGGAGGCAGCGAGAAAACGCCTTCCACCAGTGTCACCGGTTCCGACACACCTCCGAAAAGTAGATACGACGTCAGCGCGTCGGGCGAAATCTGTTTCGCAGCGGCCGCATCGCCGCGTGACAACAGCGCCCGCACTTCCGATGCGAACACGAAACCGTCAGCCGTTTGCGTGTAATAAAGCGGCTTGATCCCCAACGGATCTCGCGCGAGAAACAGCAACGGTGAGGTCGCGTACCGTTTGCGAAAATCGAGCAACGCGAACGCGAACATCCCGCGCAGCTCCGGCAAACAATCCTCGCCCCACTCTTCCCACGAATGTACGAGGACTTCTGTGTCGGATTGCGTCGAGAACGTATGCCCCAGCGAAATCAGCCGATCGCGTAGTTCGCGATAGTTGTAAATTTCACCGTTGAAAACGACAGCGACATCTTTCGCTTCGTTCCAGGCAGGCTGATGTCCACCGGGCAGGTCAATGATGCTGAGCCGACGCATGCCGAGCGCGAGCCCAGGCGCTCGCGGATCGTCGACGAGAAATCCGTCTTCGTCAGGGCCGCGATGGCGCAATGCCGCATTCATGGCGCGCACCTGTTTCTCGGCGTCAGGCGTGTGATTCGTGAATGCGGCGCCGCAGATGCCGCACACGCGTTATTCGATCTCCGGTGTGGTCAGAAATGCAAAAGTGGCGCGTAGAAAATGCTGGCGGAAGTGAAAACGTGGAACTCGGAGCCGGCGGTCGGCGTACCACGCGAGCAGAAGGCGCAGCGCGAGCGATATAAGCGCAAACGCAGAAGTGATCACCAAAACGAAAAACGATTCGCGCTCCAAGAACAGGCTCCAATCGAGAGTTTCGTCCCAGCCGGGAAGAATCGATTCTAGCAGCTTCCTCAGATGAAAGCCGTCCAGAGGCAAGCGCGCGAGACGAACATGTGCATAGCGATCATAGTTGTAGTCGGCGGGATAGTTTGGCACGAGGCTGGTCGCCTCTCTGAATTTCGCGGGATCCTGTAGATCTTTTCGCGTGAGCGCTCTCCCTTTGCGATCGCGCATTACGGCACGAAATGAAGGATCGACTACAATCCATCGCCCGTCCACGAGCACCTCGGCGACGACGTGTTTGGTCTGCCGATCGGACGTCAACAATAACAACCGCCTGGACTCCAGGCCAGAGCTTCGTGAAAGGTTGAGAAACGCGTTGGTCGCGCTTCCGCAAATCGTCAGCAGCTGCGTGTAGTTCAGAGTATTTTCCGGGTTGCGCGGCGACAATTCGTCGGGTTTCGCAGCCACAGCTCGC
The DNA here is from genome assembly GCA_963795355.1 of uncultured Acidobacteriota bacterium. Classification (GTDB taxonomy): domain Bacteria; phylum Acidobacteriota; class Terriglobia; order Acidiferrales; family UBA7541; genus Acidiferrum. The sequence continues at coordinate 220,935 of CAWCHM010000011.1, read as the reverse complement.
GACGGCCCAGCCCTCATCCAGTTGAGGATTGCTTCGATCTTTTGATCGGGCTGCGCCGATGCTGATACCACGGCGTCCGAGAATCCGTGCAAGTACTGGCGCACCGACCACTCTCGCGCGGCTGCAAATGCGAGGCACGCCAGCGAAGCGGCAAACAGCAGATTTACCGTCCACCATGCAACGCGGAATGCGGTGATACGCGACATATAAATGTACTAAGCAATAACAGGACGCAGATTATTGCACGTGAGGGGTTTGCGAGGCAAGCGTCCGATACAGCGACTCCATTGCTTCTGTCGGCTCTGACCAGCCGAGCCGTGAGCTAACTTCTGCGCATCGCGAGGCGAGCTTTGCGTGCAAGGCAGAGTCGGTCAGCAGATACCGAAGCGCCTCCGAGATCGCATTCGAATCGTGCGTAACAACGATTCCTGCCGTGTCGGCCAGCAGCGGCGCAACGCCGCACCCCTCAGTGACGACTACCGGCGTGCCGGCCGCGACCGCTTCTGCGGCGGTATTGCCGAAATTTTCGTTTTGCGACGGCAGCACAAAAACATCGGCGTCGCGATAGGCTTCCCATTTCGCCGCATCGAAAAGCGGGCCAGCGAAAAGCACCCGGGGCCTTACTCGCAGGCGGTCCGCGCTTTCCTCCAGGCTCCCCTTAAGATTTTCATCGTCAGGACCTGCGAGAACGAGGCGCGCATCGGCGCTCTGCAGCATGTCGGCACCGAGGGCCGCAAATGCTTCCAGCAACAGGTCAGGACTCTTTTTCGCCGACAGCCGCCCAAGAAACAAAACCACTTTCGCACTCGAGGGAATGCCATGCTTTGTCCGAAATTGGCCGCGTGAAGGCAAGTCCACCGGAAATTCAACACCATTTCGCCGGAGAAAAATTCTTTTGCGTGGGATTCCTCCAGAGGCAAGCTCGTCAGCTTCTCGTTCCGAAGTCGCGATCAGAAATCGCGCGCCGTCGAGCATCTTCTTCCCAAACAGCGATTGATACACGCGCTTCTTCCAGAAACTCCTGACAATCGGCAGGAACATCCCCATGGGTTCAACAACATAAGGAATTCCAAGATCGCGACACTGTGCAGCGACCGCTGGTCCGAGCAAGTCATACAGTCCAAAAATGTGGACGACATCAAAGTTCTGCAATCGCGCACGAGCAAATCGTTTGACTGCCGGATTCCAGCTCAGCGCGCGATAGCGCAGCCAGGTAGGCAAATAGATCGACTGAACGCCATTTTCGTGACAACGCCACCCAAATGGCGAACGTGTAGCCCCGGCGGGAGGGGACCCGTCAGGAAAACGACCTTCGAGTCCCCAATCCGCGGTCAGCACTGTAACCGGATGCCCGCGCCGCGCCAGTTCCGCCGACAGAGCCTGAACTTTTACGGGAGGCCCACCGAACTCGAAAAATGGAGCATAGCTCTGCGTAACATTCAGGATTCGCATAGCTCGCGAAGAAGTTTTTTCAGCGATTTTGCAAAGACTCCGAATTTGAATTCGCGATTCACGCGTTCGCGACCCCGCGCACCCATATCACGCGCCAACGCAGGATCGGAAAGCAGCGTCTCGATGGAAGTGGCAAGCTGCGGCACATCGCCATGTTGCACAAGATAGCCCGTCTTGCCATCATCGATCACTTCCGGCGCGCCGCCATGGACGCCGCCGATTACAGGCTTGCCGCGGGCCATCGCCTCGAGATACACCAGCCCAAATCCCTCGCCACGACTGGGCAGCGCAAAAATCTCGCACGCCGAATAACACGCCGCGAGCTCCGTGGACGTCAATCCGGTATAAAAATGAACGTGCCCTTGCACGCCGGAACTTTTCGCCATCTGTTCCAGCCAGTCCCGGTCGTCTCCGTTGCCGACCGCCACGAGCTGCAAATCGGGCCATTCGTGCAAAAGGCGGGGAAGGGCGGTGATCAGCGTATCCATCCCTTTATAACGTTCATTCGATTGCCAGCGCCCGACCGTAAGGATCACGCGCCCGGCTGGATAATTCAGGGGTAGCGAAGACTGCGCTGTCGCTACCGCAAGATTTTCAAAATCCGGATCGAGCGCCCACGGCAGCACGCGAATATGATCGCGCGGAATTTGCTGCTGCGTGGCGACGTGGTTCGCAGTGTCCTGCGTCGGCGTCAGAATCATGTTGGAGCGGCGCAACGCGCGACGTCGCAACGTCGAGAGCGGTTCCCAAATTTCGATTCCGTGCGCGACGACGATTGATTTCATCCGTGGCGCGGCTATCCGCATCCCCTGCACCACGGGGGCAAGATAAGGATGCGCGGCGACCACCAGCTTCGCGTGGCGACGTGCCGAACGCAGCGCCGTCGCTGTAAAACGTCCCTTCGCGCGCGCGCAGCCTGTGAAGACGAATTCGCGATCACCCACCGACATGCGATGCAACTCGGGCGTGTCGTTCAGGCTCAGCAGCCGGCACTCCATCTTGCGGCTCTCGGCGAACTCGGTGATCACCGCCGCCAAATGCCGACCTACTCTCTGGATCCCGCCGGCTGGTTCGAGCTCGGGAAAGAGACCAATAATCACGCGCCGAGTCTGCCAACAGCGGCGTCGGAAGGCAAGGCGCGATTTGCTTTGCGTGAGATGTTGCGATCGATACGGTTGATATGCGAAGAAAGTTAGCGCGCCGAACGGGGTAGCTCGACGACTTCCAACAGATCGCTCATGCGATCGAGATAAATGTCGGCCGGATGTTGCGCGCGATCGTGAATCCCGAATCCATAGTTCACAGCGGTCGCGATCATCTCCGCGTTCCGCGCTGTCTGGATGTCCACTTCTGAGTCGCCGATCATCATCGCGTCGCCGGCGTTCACCCGAAATTCTTCGAGGATCGTCTTCGCACCCAGTGGGTCCGGTTTCTTGGTCTCGAAGCTGTTCCCGCCATAGATCGCTTGAAAATTCTTCACAACGCCTAAAGCTTCCAGAATCCGCACACTGATCTTCACCGGCTTATTGGTCAGCACCGCCATCGCTATTTTACGTTCGGTAAGTTTCGCGAGCGTTTCCGCTACTCCTGGATATAGGCACGTGTTGTCGAGCTTGTGCGCTTCGTAGTATTCCAGGAAATATGCCAGTCCTCGTGCGAGTTCTTCTTCCTTCGCCACTCCGCCAAGCGCGCGCGACATCAGCATCGGCGCGCCATGTCCGATATAGCTCGAAATGACTTCGTCGCTCAGCTTCGCGCGGCCCATTTCTGTTAGAGTCGCGTTCACGGAATGGATCAGATCGAGCTTCGAGTCGATCAGCGTGCCGTCCAGATCGAAGACAAGCGCGCGCACCGGATGCTGTTTCTGAGCGGTCATGGACCTATCATTCTAATACGTATTCTTCGCCTGAATTGCCCTGTCCGATCGCCAAAAGCCTGCATTTCGACGCTCAATTTCCGTGTTTGCCTGCCTCTGCGAATTCCCGTATCGTATGAGATTCGCTGTCAGCAAAAATGCGCGGCGTGCGGCTGCGCTACCCGAACCATCGGAGAAAATCGTGAAAAAGAAGATTCGCGCCATCCAATTCGGCGTCGGTCCTATCGGCGCCTCAACTGCGCGCCTTATGCGCGAGAAGCAAGCAATCGAAATTTGTGGTGCCATCGATAGCGATCCGGCGAAGGTCGGCCGCGACCTCGGCGAAGTTGTCGGAGCGAGTGACGCCCCTTGGGGCGTCAAGATTTCCGCCGATGCGAAGGAAGTCCTCGAACAAAACGCTGACGTCGTGATTCACACAACCTCATCGTCGCTTCCTGAGGTGATGGACCAATTGCTCGCTTGTCTCGAAGCCGAATCCTCCGTCGTTTCGACGTGCGAAGAGCTTTCGTATCCCTATCGCACTTATCCGGAGCTCTCCGCCAAGCTCGATGCTGCGGCGAAAGAGGCGGGCGTCGCGCTCGTTGGAACTGGCGTGAATCCGGGATTTGTAATGGACAAGCTCGTTGTCACGCTCGCTGCCGTTTCGCAACGGATCGAACATGCCAAGGCGGTCCGCATCGTCGATGCGTCCAAGCGCCGACTTCCGCTACAGAAAAAAATCGGCGCCGGAATGACCGTCGAGGAGTTTCGCGCCAAGGTCGCCGAAGGTGTGATCAAACACGTCGGCCTGCCCGAATCCGTTGCGATGGTTGCCGACAGCTTGAACCTGATCGTCGATGAAATCACCGAGACGATCGAGCCCAAGGTCGCCACCGAACGCGTGCAAACCGAATATCTCACCGTCGAAGCGGGCCAAGCCGCAGGTGTTCATCAGATCGCGCGCGGACTGAACAAAGGTAAAGAGTTGGTGTATCTCGAATTGCAGATGTACGTCGGTGCGAAAGATCCCGCCGACACGATTTACCTCAAGGGCCATCCCGACATCAGTTTGGTGATTCCCGGCGGATCGCACGGTGACATCGCAACCGCTTCTGTTGTTGTGAATTCGATCCCGGTGATTCTCGATGCTCCGGCAGGTTTGCGCACAGCGCGCGATCTGCCGATCGGCTTTTTCTCACCCGATGCGCGCCCGTAGATTCTCTAGAATCTATCCGGTCAAAATAAGAAAGGGCGCGTCTCAATGGACGCGCCCTTTTTTTCGATTTTTTGCCTTACGCCGATGCCGACTTCCCAATTCCTTTTTCCAGCGTCTGCCACTCCATGTCGGTCAACTTGATTTCCGCCGCAGCGACATTTTCTTCCAAATGCTTCACCGATGACGTCCCGGGAATCGGCAGCATTACCGGCGAATGATGCAGCAGCCACGCGACGGCCAGTTGCGCCGTCGATGCTCTGTGCGACTTCGCGGCGCTATCCAGAGCGCCTCCCGGCCGATTCAATTTGCCCGCTTCCATCGGGAACCAGGGGATGAATCCCAGGCTATGCTTCTCGCAATACTGCAGCACTTCTTCGTGAGTCCGGTCGGCGATATTGTATTTGTTCTGTACGCTGACGATCTTGGCCGTCTTCGCCGCTTTCTCGATGTCCTTCACCGTTACTTCCGACAATCCGATGTGCCGGATCTTTCCTTCCTTCTGCATCTTTTTCAGTTCGCCGATCTGATCCTCGACGGGCACTGCCGGATCGATGCGGTGCAATTGCCACAAGTCGATCCGTTCCAGTTTTAGCCGCCGCAAACTCATCTCCACGCACTGCCGCAGATACTCCGGCCTGCCGACAACAGTCCACTTATTCGGCCCTTGCCGCGTGAAGCCGCCCTTGGTCGCGATGACCATGCCCGGCGGATACGGGTGCAGCGCTTCCGCGATCAGATTCTCGCTGACCTCCGGCCCGTAGGCGTCCGCCGTGTCGATCAGATTCACGCCCAGGTCCGGCAGCCGTTTCAGGACGCGCTTCGCCTCCTCACGATCCTTCGGCTCGCCCCAGACGCCATCGCCCGTGATGCGCATCGCGCCGAATCCTAGCCGATGAACCGTGAGATCCCCTCCGATGGAGAAGGTGCCGCTCGACTTTGCGTTACTTGTCGCGTTTGGTGTGCTCATGTTCATTGGATTCGAGTTCGCCGGGAGAGGTTACTGAGGTTCCGAGCCGCCAGTGGATTTTCCCATTCAGATTGGGTCGCGTCGTGAACCCGGACCGCCGCCAGTAGCTCCGGGCCCGCCGGTCAAGGCGGGCGGGGGCGCCAATATGCAAACCGCTCCAACCACAATGTAACCAGGATCAGCGCAACGATATTTGTTTTTCAGCCCGATATTCCGCGCGCCTTCAATGACATGCACGGCTGTCACCCCAACCGGCACCAGCGGCGCCGCCGCGCGCAAGAATCGATTCGGCGAGTGGCTCATTCGCCGGTACGAGTACGTCGAAACCGCCGCCTCAATAATTCCCGCCGGAATCATGCTGCCCCACGACGGATGTGTTCCCAGGAGCAACCTCGACATCGGGTCGTGTTCAAAGCAGAGGCTGCAATGATGAATGAAGTATCGGGTCGTAACTCCGTCAAAGATCTCCGCGCCGCCTTGCACCAAGCCGTACGTCAGCGAAGTTCGATCCAGCCAATAGAATCGGTGACCGCGCTCGGGTGAAAGCTGACGCTGCGATTGTCGCTGTTGTTGGATGCCCGCGATCGTCGCGGGCTCGACCTTCGGCGTCGGTGCCGAAGGAAGCGCGGCAACGTACACCTTCAATCCCGCGTCCCCGATCGACTCTATCTCCGGCATCTGCGAAACACTCTGCGCGTCGTCTTGCGCCCGAGCCGTACTCGCGCACCCTAATCCCATTAGCAGCAAGAGCGCAGCAGCAAATCCACTCTGAGTAAACCCCAACTGCAACCGAATGTGTTGGCGTGCCATGCCACCGGAAAATGCACGTCAACACCCAACACATCTCTCGGTTGGCAGATCTCAGAAATGCAGCAAATACTCCTGTTCCAGGATGAAACACGCGCTACGCAAGTCCGCCCAGTTTCAATTCGGGAACGAACCGCGTCGCGCAGAACCATTACGAAAATTTCGGCAGGAACATTCCTGTGTGCTGGGTGTGCTCGTGAAACTTCGGCCCAAACTCCTGCTCCAGAAACGCTTCTTCACGCCGCGCCTTGATATAGAACGACGCCCACATGACCACCAGCGCCATCAGCCCGCGCACTTGCCCGTTCACGATCGCATTCCCCAGAAACGCCACCAGAATCCCGGTGTAAATCGGATGTCGAATATTTCGATACGGCCCGGTCCGGATCAGCTCGTGTCCTTCCTTCAACGTCACGACGCCGCTCCAGTTCGACCCCAGATGCACCCGCGCCCAGATCGCAGTCGCCACTCCCAACGCCATGATCGCCACGCCAGCCCACTGAGCCTCCAGCGTATGCGGTACGAAATATGTCGCAAGCAATCCGAAATCTGTCCTGGGGTTGTAGAGCAAGTAAAACGCGATGAGTAACGGCAAGATGTATACCAACCGCTGGAGGATCGACTCCCGCTGCTTCGTCTTCTTCCGCTTCAGCGCCGACACGAGCCAGTACAGAATGAATGCGTACCACAGATACCGGACCGCCAGAAACGGCGGGATCCCCGGGCCGATCCGGAAAACATGCGCAAATAAACCAGCCATCATGGGATCCTCCCGCAGTCTGAGTCGATAGTTATATTACGGATTCCGCTCGACACGAATTTCATGCGTGCCGGTGCCTCCCACGCGCTCGAATCGCGTCCGCAAGCTCGCCAATTTGGCGCTTTGCCGCGTCGCCCGCCCAAGCGCAAAATGGCGCCACTATGCCAACCGCATCATCAAGAAAGTCCAACAAAGCAAAACCCGGCAAGGGAAAATCCACTCCGCGCCCACTCGGCGCCCAAACGCAAGCCATCCACGCCGGCGAAGGCAATCGCCACGGTGTCGGCGGGCCGGTCAGCGCGCCCATCTCCCGCACTTCCACCTTCACCTTCTCCTCCACCGCTGAAATGAAGCGCTGGGCCGAAGGCAAAAGCAAAGCGTACATCTACACGCGCTACGGCAACCCCTCGCTCGCCATCGCCGAAGGCAAAATCGCCGCGCTCGAAGGCGCCGAAGCCGCCGTCGTCACCGCGTCCGGCATGGCCGCGATCTCCCACGCACTCTTGGCCGCGCTCAAATCCGGCGACGAAGTCATCTCCTCCGCACAGCTCTACGGCGGCACCTACCGCCTAATGCGCGACGTGTTCCCCGGCCTTGGCATCACCGTGCGCCAGGTCGAAACCGACCTCGCTCGGCTCGACAGTCTCCTCTCCCCGCTCACCAAAGTCCTCTACATCGAGACGCCCACCAATCCCACCGTGCGCCTCGTCGACCTCAACAAAGCCATCGCCTTTGCCAAAAAACACAATCTCATCGCCATCATCGACAACACCTTCGCCACGCCAGTTCTTCAGCAGCCTCTTTCGCTCGGATTCGACATGGTCGTCCACAGCGCCACAAAAGGCCTCGCCGGCCACTCCGACGTGATCGCCGGTGCCGTCGCCGGCAGCAAAGCCTGGATCGACAAAGTCCTGCAGATGGTGATTTATCTCGGTGGCTCGATGGACCCTGAAGCCGCCTTCCTTCTCAGCCGCGGCATCAAGACGCTCGCCATCCGCGTAAAGCGCCAGGGCGAAAACGCCATCGCCATTGCGAAATATCTGGAAAAGCATCCCAAGGTCGCGCGCGTCCACTATCCCGGCCTCGCCTCGCATCCCGATCACAGGCTTGCCCGGCGCCAGATGCGAGGCTTCGGCTCGATGCTCGCCTTCGATCTGAAAGGCGGCCTCTCCGCCGCGCGAAAATTCTGCGACAGCGTGCGCCTCTTTCTGCTTGCCGCCAGTCTCGGCGGCGTCGAATCGCTCGTCGTGCTTCCCGCCTATACTTCGCACTACAACATGAGCCTCGCCGAACTCGAGAAAGCCCACGTCACTCCGGGCACGGTTCGCGTCTCCATCGGCTTGGAGGATCCCGCAGACCTGATCGAAGATCTTCGACAAGCGCTTGCGGTCGTCTAGTCGCCGGCGAAGAAGATGAACCTCTCCCACTCTCTCGCCAACAAAGTCGCCATTGTCACCGGCGCATCCCGCGGCATCGGCCGCGCTATAGCCGAATGTCTAGCCGCCTCCGGCGCCTCCGTCGTGATCAATCATCGCGACAGTGCTGTTCAAGCCACTGAAGTCGTCGCCGCGATCGAACGCGCCGGCGGTCGCGCCGTCGCAATCCAAGCCGACGTTGCAAAAATCGCCGAAATACAGCGCCTAGTCTCCTCAACCATCGAAAAATTTGGCGCCCTCGACATCCTCGTCAACAACGCCGGCGTCGGCAACCGCACCGCAATGGCCGACATGACCGAGAAGGAATTCGACTGGACGATGGCTGTCAACGCGCGCGGCCCGATGTTCGCGATCCAGGCTGCCGCACCTCATATGCGAAACGAGGGTCGCATCATCAACATCTCCAGTTGCGGCACGCACATCGCGCAAATCACCGGCCTGCTCGCCGTCTATCAGATGTCCAAAGGAGCGCTCGAACAGCTCGCCCGCTGCTATATGAAGGAACTCGGCGCTCGCGGCATCACCATCAACACCGTCCTGCCTGGATTCGTCGAAACAGAACTCGCCTCCGATACTCCCCAGAACTACAAGGATGCGCTCATCGCTCGCACCGCCCTGCGCCGTCTCGGCACCGCCGAAGAAATCGCATCGGTCGTCTGTTTCCTTGCCACCGACGCCGCCCGCTGGATCACCGGCGAATGCATCCAGGTCAGCGGCGGCCTCGCCTAACCGCTTCACTTCATTAGCTTGTCATTCTGAGCGCGTCCGAAGGACGCCGAAGAATCTCAACCGATCCCTGCCACTCCACTTCCGGCGCAGCGACAAACACGCTCCCACAAAAAAAACGGGCGGTGCGCCGAAGCACACCGCCCGAATTCTTACAGCATGTGAAGTAGCTTAGAGGGGTTGAACGTTAGAGGCTTGAAGACCCTTGGGGCCCTTCGTAACTTCGAATTCAACCGCTTGGCCATCATTCAACGACTTGTAGCCATCAGCCATGATGGCGGAGAAGTGAACGAAAACATCTTCGCCGCTCTGGCGCTGGATGAATCCAAAGCCCTTGCTCGCGTTGAACCACTTCACTGTTCCTTGTTCTTTACTCACTGCATCTACTCTTTTCTGTTGACCGCGTTGCGATCACACTTTGAGACCGCTCAACCTGGAAGGTGCGCGTTCTCGATAATTAAGCTATCTGGTGCCTCGACTCCGAACCCCTCTACAGAGTTACGGGCCGCCTCCGGGCATAAAAAAAGGCCGCAAGTTTGAACCTTGCGACCGCTTTCACACATACGTAGGCGATACAAGAGCAACAAACGCAGCCTCAAAATAACACGACTTTTCTCCGTTTGTCTAGTGCTTTTTTGACCTTTTTGCATGTCCCTTTCGAATCAAGGGCTTCCGCCGGTAGGGCCGCAGCAGCGCCTCCACCTCGCGGCTTACCCACTTGTCCAACGCCCCTTCCCGGAACACCGCCCATCCCAGCATCGCCCCATCGTTCAGTTGCTGTACCAGTCGTGCGAGTTCGCCGGTATCGCAATCGCACAGTTCGCCCGCCGCCACGGCCTCGTCCAGCAGGCGCCGCGTCTCTTCGCGGATCGCGCGAAATTGTGCGAGCGTGATCGCGTGAAACTCCGGGTCGGTCAAGTCCACCTGCAAATATGCCAGGCCATTGGCCACGGCCTCGGGCGTCGGAACAAATGCCGAGCAATCGGCGTAGATCTCGACCAGCGCTTTGAGCGGTGACCCGTATTTTGCCCGCGCTCGCGCGAATTGCTGCGAGGTCGCACCCGGCGGCGTGCGGCAGGCCGCCAGGAGTAGTCCGCGTTTGGTCTTGAACCGTTGGATCAACGTCGCGGGAACCACGCCAGCTTCTTTGGCCACGTCCGCCAGCGTGATCTGTGTCGGGCCGAGCCGCTGCATGACGCGCCCGGTCGCGGCGAGGATTTCTTCGTCCGAGGTTTCGCGCGGGCGTGGACTCATCGTTCGTGCTCGTTGATCAGGCTGCGTCGAAACATCGGGCGGGCATTATAACTGAATGCCCATTCATTTTCGCCTTGACATTAATGAATGAGCGTTTAGTATTGACAGCATCCCGACCGAGGTTCTTTCGATGGAAACTCCTGTCGCCTATCACCCACCCGACTTAAGCGGCCGCGTCGCTCTCGTCGCCGGTGCCACGCGCGGCCTCGGCCGCGGCATCGCCCTGGCGCTGGGTGAGGCTGGCGCCATCGTCTACTGCACGGGCCGCAGCACCGCCGCGAATCGTAATCCTCGTCAATCAGGTGAAAAGGTCTCGCCGTTCGACCATGCGCGCCGTCCCGAAACCATCGCCGAAACCGCCGCGATGGTCACCACCCGCGGCGGCCAGGGAATACCTGTGGTTGTCGATCACACCGATGCAACGCAGGTCGAAGCTCTCATCCAGCGCATCCGCTTCGAGCAGGGAAGACTCCACATCCTCGTTAACGACATCTCCGAACTGGTCCATGCCGATTTCGGCAAGCTCTTCTGGCAGCTTAACCTCGAAAACGGCCTCGCGAACCTTCGGAACGTGGTAAACACCCATGTCACCACCAGCCACTTCGCAGCGCCGCTGATGATCGAAACTGCCGCCGGCGGGCCCGCAGCCGGTGCTCCGACAGGGCTGATCGTCGAAATCGGCGACGGCGACTCTTACAGCTATCGCGGCCACCTTTTCTACGACCTCACCAAAACGACCGTCATCCGCCTGGCCTTCGCCATGGCTCGCGAGCTTCGCAAGAAAAACGTCGCTGCCATCGCCCTCACCCCGGGCTTCCTTCGCTCCGAAGCCATGCTCGAACATTTCGGCGTCACCGAAGCCAACTGGCGCGAAGCTGCCAAGCAGGATCCAAACTACCTCGCTTCCGAAACCCCGATCTTTGCCGGCCGTGCCGTCGCCGCACTCTTAGCAGACAAAAACCTCTCCAAAAAATCCGGACGCGTCTTCAGCTCCTGGGGCCTCTCCGACGAGTACAACTTCACGGACGCCGACGGCGCCCGCCCTCACTGGGGCCGCCACTTCGCCGCAACCTACGGCGCTCCGCTAAAGCATTGCGACGACGCCTTCTACGAACACTGGTTCGACCCCGCCGTCGACGCCATCTTCGGGGATTGGCCCTAGCCCCCGGCGGTTGGAAATTGGAAAATGAAAATTGGAAACTGAAAAAGCGAAAAAGGCTCCGGCGACGGCGGCACGGCCCTCAGGTTGCCGCCTTGCTGGAAGCCGATCCTCGAGGTGCTCCCCAATTTCCATTTTCCATCTTCTATTTTCCAACCCGCCCCCTGTACCCAGTCCGCCCACCCTGTACCTCGAACCCGTTGACCGCTCTCTTACCCGTCCTTACCATAGTCAGTCTGAGGTCCCCCAGACTTGACGTACCGACACGCGAAGCGTGAACTGCTGACCGGCGCCATACTTTTCTCCGCCGTGGCGTTGGCTGCTTTCCTAACCGTCTCGCTAGGACTGGCCGGCTGCGATGACGCCGCCAAGCACCAAACCTCTCAAGCCCGCGTCCCCGCAACGCGCCCCGCGCCACAAACCGCGTCCGCGACAGTCAGCATTCCTGCGGGAGCGCCTCCGTTTGCCCTTCCCAAGCTGCCGCTGACGACGCCATCGCACGCGCAGATCGCCTTTTTCCGCATCCAGCCCAAACAGCTTTCACCCGCCGGCAATGTAAACAATGAAGGCTTGATCGCCCGCGTCGAAGAAAAGTTCATCTCCGGCCAGCAGAACTACAAAGCCGGCCACCTCGAAGCCGCCCGTAAAGATTTCGACGAGGCCCTCGACCTCATGCTCGAAAGCGGCCGCGATCTCAACAGCGACCCCAAGCTGAGCGAACTCTTCCACCGCGTCGTGGACACCACCTACACCTACGAGCTCCAGGCTTTCCAGGCCGGCGACGGTTTCCAGGAAGCCCCCGCTGTCCCCGCACCGATCGATGAAGTCGCCGAGATGACCTTCCCGGTCGACCCGCGCTTAAAAGACCGCGCTGAGTCGGCGGCGAAAAATCTCTCGCACGATCTTCCGCTCACCGTGAACGACGAAGTTCTTTCGTTTCTGAACTTCTTCCAGACCCCGCGTGGCCGCGCCATCGTCGAAGCCGGACTTCGACGCCAGGGCCGCTACAAGGAAATGATTGCGCGCGTCCTCAAGGAAGAAGGCGTCCCCCAGGATCTTATTTACCTTGCGCAGGCCGAGAGCGCTTTCCAGCCGCTGGCGTTGTCCCGAGCAGGGGCCCGAGGCATGTGGCAATTTGTCGCCTACCGCGGCCAGCAATACGGATTGCGCCGCACCTGGTGGATCGACGAACGCCAGGATCCCGAAAAAGCCACCCGTGCTGCCGCCCAGCATCTTCGCGATCTTTACGGCCTCTTTGGCGACTGGTATCTCGCCATGGCCGCCTACAACTGCGGCCCGGGCAACGTGCAGAAGGGAATTGAACGGACGGGCTATGCGGATTTCTGGGAGCTCTACCGCCGCAACGTTCTGCCTAAGGAAACGAAAAACTACGTCCCGATCATTCTCGCGCTCACGCTCATCGCTAAAGACGCCGCGCACTACGGCGTGCAGGTTGACCCGGAAACCCCGGTTGCGACCGACGTCGTAAAACCCGGCCGCGCCATCGACCTCCGACTGGTCGCCGAAACGATCGACGTCGACGTCGAAACGCTGCGTTCGATCAACCCGCCGCTATTGCGCCTCGCCACGCCCGACGATGCCGCGTTCGAACTGCATCTGCCGTTAGGCACCGCCGAAAAATTCTCCGCCGAAATCGCCGATATCCCCGCTGACAAGTGGGTCAGCTGGCGCCGCCACCGCGTCGAGAACGGCGAAACGTTGGGCTCGATCGCGAAGAAATATCACGTCACCCCGGTGGCCATCGCCGAGGCCAATAGTCTCGAACGCGGCGCGGGTCTCGATCCGGGCGAAAAGCTGATCATCCCGGCGGCGCAGGCGCAGGCTGAAACCAAGCGGCGCCTTGTCAGCTATCGCGTCCGTAAGGGTGACACCCTGCTTGGCATCGCCGATCGTTTCAGCGTCGACTCCGACGACGTCAAAAAGTGGAACCGGCTCAAGACCAATCACGTCGCCCGCGGCATGGTCTTGCGTATCTATACGCAAGGTGGTTTGCCCGAAACGGCCTCATCGCGCTCGCATGCGGCCCCGAAGAAAAAGACCACCCACGTCGCTCAGGCCGTGACTGCCTCTTCCGACAAAAACTAGATTTTTTGAGATGATCCTTCCCGGGAGCAGCTCCGTTTCACCGGTGATATCCCTCCGAAATAGCCAAACCTGCACCGTTTTGCACCTGCTAACCCTCGTCATCCGCATTCCGCGCGGCTTTTCACGCCAGGACTCTTGACAACCTCGGGCGAGTACGGTAACAACGGCGAAGGCTTTGGAGCACGCAGCAGCACACTCCAGCCCGTAGCAGCGACCGACTCGACACGTGCCATCCGGCGTCCGCCGGATGCGATGCCTCGGGCGGGAATCCCCCTGGGGAGGATGGAATGGATCTCGAGAAGGACAATTTCGAAGAAGACAACGAGTTGTCAGGGCTGGAAGAAGAAGACGAACTGGGCGGGGATGACGTCGTCGAAGTCGAAGAAGAGGAATTGATCATCGGCGACGAAGAAGGCGACGAGCCTGCCGAGGCTGCGGCCCCCAAGGCTGCTAAGCCTATCAAGGCCGCTCCGGCGAAGCCTGCACCGAAGGTTACCGCGAAGAAAGCGGCACCCGTAAAGAAGGCTGCCAAACCGGCGAAAAAAGCCAAAGCCAAACCGAAAGCCAAGCCCAAGGCGAAGGCCAAAAAAGCGGCGAAACCCGCCAAGAAAAAAAAGAAGCGCTAACCGTTTGGCGGTTGCCGTTTCACAAGACTCCCAGGCCTCCGGGTGAATCCGGAGGCCTTTTTCATGCGCCGGATTCTTCCACGCCCGCATCGTTAATTCCCCATGAGGATCTCCTGCCGCCGCCAGCCCGTTCCTCGGAACGAACGGCCGCTCGTACCGTTTTGAAACAGCGCTCGTGTCAAAACGGGACCACTCGGCGCCTTCGCCGGTCCCAATCCGCCGCACCCAACCCTCGTCCCCGTCCCAAAATGAAATTCTCACCTTTACCTCTCTAGTTACGTACCTGTAATATGACCATCCATGGTACGCGCGAAGGAGCAAATCCGGCGGATGCGCGGCGGCGCCCAGTCGCACCTGATGCGCTGTTCGGACGGGAAAGACGACCATCTCTACTACGTCGTCAAATTTCAGAATAATCCTCAGCACTCCCGCGTCCTGGTCAATGAACTGCTTGGCAATCGTATCGCGCGCCGCATGGGGCTTCCGGTGCCGCGCGTCGATATCGTGAAGGTCGATGCGGAACTCATCCGCTGGACCCCGGCGCTGTGCATCGAGATGCCGCGCTCGAGCACGCCGTGCTGCCCGGGCCTGCAGTTCGGCTCGGCCCACCCGGGGGATCCGCGCCGCATGACGCTCCACGATTTTTTACCCGACGAACAGTTGCGCGAGGTGAAAAACGTCCACGAATTCGCTGGCATGCTGGTCTTCGACAAGTGGACGTGCAACACCAACGGCCGCCAGACGCTGTTTTTTCGCGAGAGCGAAAACGGCGACGTCCATCGCGGCTCCGGCGGCAAGGACGTTCGCAATGCCGGTGGCGCGACAGCACCAGGGTCCAGCCCATCGCCGGCCGCTTCTGGCGATGAAAAACGCTATTCGACCGTGATGATCGATCAGGGCTTTTGTTTTAACGCCGGCGAATGGAACTACCCCGACGCGCCGTTGCGCGGCCTCTACGCGCGCAACCGCGTCTACGAGGGCGTAACCGGCATGGAATCGTTCAGCCTCTGGATTCGGCGCATTGAAAACTTCAGCGATCGTGTGCTGGAGGAGTTCGCGAAAGAAATCCCGCCCGAATGGTATTACGACGATTACGACGCCCTGAAGCGGCTGTTGGAACAACTGCTCCGGCGTGTAAAACACTTGGAGGAACTGATTCTGGACGCTAAACGCAGCAACCGCCAGCCTTTTCCGAACTGGCGCTGATGTTGCTCATGTTGATGTTGCTCTTGTTTCGGATGTTGCTTCGATGAGGAACGCCAATGCCTGACCACACCAATCGCGACCCTGAAAACGAGGCTCCGAACGGCAGCGGTGCGTCTCGCGAACGCACCTTCATTTACCGCATCCTGCGCTACGTCCCCAGTCTCCTCCGCGACGAGTGGGTCAACATCGGGGTGCTCCTCTACGATCCCGACACCGGCGAACGCCGCCTGCGCATGATCCAGGAAGACGCTGAATTTAGTCGCGTCCGGCGCCTGCGCCCTCCGGTCGATGAAAAAATGTTACGCGGCCTGCGGGATCACCTCGAGAGCCGCTTGGGTGCCGCCACGCAGGTCAATGGCAATGGAGGCGCCATCCGCAGCACCCTGCGCAACGGGCAAGGAAATCCGACGCCCAACGCGACCGACTGGCTCCGGGTCCTCGAGAAATGGGACGACACCTTGAGCCAGTCCCTGCAGCTGGCCGAACCCAAAGCCACTGTGGCCGACGACATCAATGCCGAAATGGACCGCCTCTACGATGAAGAGATCGCGGTCGCTCCTTTCTCCTCGGTGCGAGTTCCAACCGGCGCTCTACGGACCAGACGTCAGATGCGCCACTATATGGATCAGGTCTTCCGGCAAGCGGGCCTTTGGGGTTTCATCGAAAAAAACGTTCCCGTTTCACGATTTACGCTCGACAAAGATCCGATGCTGATCGACTACAGTTACTTGCGCAGCGGCAACAAAATGCGTGGTTTCATCCAAACAATCTCGCTTACGAACAAACCGGACGATGTCCGCATCCTGGCGCCGCTGGCTAAGACCATCCAGGATATGGCCCACCAACTCGACTATGCGCCGGAATTTACCGCTGTCACGGATATCGCCTTTGAACAGGAAAACACCGATCACCGCTTTCTTGAAAAAACGCTCAACAACAACGGCATCACGCCGATTCCGCTCGACAATTTCGCCGTCTGGGTTGCGAAGCTCCGCCCCATGGTGCAATGACTGAACTTGGAAAATGGAAATTGGAAAATAGAAATTGGAGGCGTGGTTGGCCTAACCACGCGCGAAGTCGGATCAAACTTACCGGCTCTTCCAATTTTCTATTTTCCGATTTTCAATTTCTAATTTACCCGTCAGTAAGTCTCTCCGCGTTTACGCAATGTCGACTGCTCATTCAAGATTCCCACACGCGCTATCAGTCGTCCCACCGTCCAGTTCGGAATTCCCCCGACTTCGCGTAAAATAATTCCCTAATTCATCCTCGCTCGTCATCGGAGAATTTTCACATGGCTCAGGTCCACCCTTTTCCCGCCTACCGCTACAACGCTAGCAAAGTCGCTTACGACCTCGTCCTCACCCAGCCTTACGACAAAATCTCCCCGGCCATGCAGGACAAGTATTACGCCGCCGACCCGCACAACCTGATCGCCATCGAAAAGGGCCGCGTCCTCCCCGGCGACACGCCTGCTGGCGCGCCCAACGAAAAAAACGTCTACACCCGCGCGGCCGCCGCTCTGCAAAGCTGGATCCGCGAACAGGTCGTCGTCCCAGACACGCGCCCCTGCTTCTACTCCTACACGCAGGAGTACACCGTGCCGGGAACGCAACAACGACTCACGCGCCGCGGCTTCATCGGTGCCGGCAAGCTCGAGGAGTATTCCGCCGGCGTCGTCTTCCGCCACGAGCACACGCTCTCCGGCCCCAAGGCCGACCGCCTCGAACTCCTCCGCCACACCGCAGACGCACACCGGCCAGCTCTTTCTCCTGTACAGCGACGCCGATCGCATCGATGGACAAAATCCTCGCGCAAGCCGAATCCGAATCCGCCCCCGCCACCGAACTCACCGACGAGTACGACGTCGTCCATCGTCTCTGGGTCGTCTGGCAGCCCGAGCGCATCGATGCGATCCACAGAGCGATGGCCAGCCAAAAATTAGTAATCGCCGACGGCCACCATCGCTACGAAACCGCGCTCAACTATCGCAACGAGCGCCGCAAGGAAAACGCGCGCGAGCAGGGATCTTCCCGCGACCCGCCGAAGCACACGACGCGACGTCGTCAAATCCGTCGCTTGCGGCGACTTGCAGCATCGTCCGACGCCGCCGCTCGCCAGCAACCGCTGCCGCAACCGAACACGTCGAAGGCGCTTCCGCATCGGTTGCGACCGCGACGCGCCGCGTCGCTCGCGGCCGGCTCCGCACCTCAAACGCTGCGCTATGTCCATCGAATACGCGCCGTATGAAGCGGCCCCTTTTGAACGAGCGATGATGACCTTTGTCAACACCCGCAGCGAGGGTTTGACAATCCTGCTCAACGCATCGCGTTGTCGCAAATATTCCCGACTTCTCCTGGGCCACCGTCCGCCGCTATCTCGAACCCTGGTTTGCCGCCGAAACCTTTTCATTTACCGATGACAAGGAGAAATCGGCCGCGCGCGAAAAATTTCTAAGACGTCTGGTCGAAGCGCGAGCATCGCGCGCCATCGGCGCTTATCCCGCGCCGGAAAAAACCGGCAGCGGCGCCTACTACGTTCTGACACTGCGGCCGGGCGCCAATCTCATCGAGCTTCTCCCTACGGTCTCGCCGCTCCAGCGCGAACTCGACGTCGTCCTGCTCCACGACGGCATCCTTGAGCCCGCGCTCGGCGTCACGCTCGCCGCGGCCACCGCCGAAAAAAATCTCACCTACGAACGCGAAGCCTCCGCCGCGCTCGATGCTGTCGACCGCCGTGCTGCCCAGGTCGCCTTCCTGCTCAACGCCTGCAGTGTCGAACAAACCTGGAACATCGCCACATCCGGCGAGGTGATGCCGCAAAAATCCACCGACTTCTTCCCCAAACTGATGAGCGGCATCACCATGTACCGCGTATAGGCCGCGCTCGTCCACATCACAACCTATTCGTCGCGAAGGGCACGGCATAACTGTGCCCTTTTTTCGTTTCTCGCGAGAAATCTCGGAAGAGAGTTTCGCCGGGGATTCGCTCTTTGGGGGTATACCCCCCCTGTTTTTCGGAAGAGTGCGCAAAGTGTCTGGAATGTTGAGGATCGGGATATACAAATTTTGGGAGTGTGGGAGTGGCGAAAAATGAAGGAGATGCGGACGCGCGTGAAAGGGAATTTTGCTTTTGGGAACTTGCGTTCGAAAGCGAGGCGACTCTTCACAAAAGCGAATACCACGATTTTATGGATGTGTCAATAATTATCGACTGGTATTCATTCGAATGACGCGAAGTTTGGCGGCGATTTCGAATTCGGGCGTTACTCGTTCGAATCGTCTTTACCGCGGAGATGTCTTCCGTTCCCGCCGGACCGCACAGGCAAGAGTGCCTGAGCGACAAAGATTCAAAATGCCATGGTGCCCAGATGGAGGCACCCTTCGAAGCTCAGGGTTCACAACATACCCCGCCTCTACACAGTCCCTTTTGTGATGGGAGTGGCGAGCGTTTGTAAATCGGCGGCGGGCGGCTCAAGCGCCGACGAGTTCTTCGAGGGCTTTTTTATTGGTCAGGACGAGCGAGGAGCCGTGGAGTTCGATCAGATGTTTGCGTTTAAAGCCGGTGATGAGACGGGAGACGGTTTCGCGCGAGGTGCCGATCATGCCGGCGATCTCTTCGTGAGTGAGCGTGAGCATGCGGCGGTCCTGCGCGGGATCGGCGATTCCCCTGGGA
This sequence comes from uncultured Acidobacteriota bacterium, assembly GCA_963795355.1. Taxonomy (GTDB): domain Bacteria; phylum Acidobacteriota; class Terriglobia; order Acidiferrales; family UBA7541; genus Acidiferrum. The sequence goes on along the minus strand of CAWCHM010000011.1, from coordinate 201,690 downwards.
GGTTTTAGATCGAGGAGAAAGCGCGCGAACTTTTCGACGGCGCTGCCAGCCAAGCCCAGGTAGCGGATTTCCTGACAGGTGGCGTAGTAGATGTGGCTGAGCATTTCGGCGACCTTGAGAGCGGCGTCGCCGTGCTGGCGGAGGAAGCCGAGGAAGGCGTCGCGGCGGATGAAATTGGCCTGCGTGGGTTCGAGGACTTCGGCGGTGACTTCGTAAGGCTTTTCGGAAAGCGTGCTGGGGAGGCCGATGATTTCGCCGGCTTCGGCGATGCGGAAGATGACGGACTTGCCGTTGGCGGCCGCTCCGTAGAGCTTTACACGGCCGGTGCAAAGGATGAAGACACCGCGAGGATCCTGGCCCTCGACAAAGAGAATCGCGCCTTTGGGATACGTGGCGGAGGACGAGATGGCGTCGAGACCGGCGAGCGCATCCTTTCCGAGATTGCAGAAGACGCGGTCCTTCAAGAGAGGACAGGCGATGCAGTCCTCGATGACCTCGAGGCCGTAGGGTGTGTTCATGGGCGTCCCCACTCGATAGCGACTCGACCCGCAACCGTTGGATAGCGATTATACGCCGGGGGATGGAGTGTGACGAGCGTCACACGGGAGGGCGATGCGGGTCACGGACGGTAACGGGCGGAGGGTCTAATGTGCGAGCTGAGAGTGAAAGAGGGAGGTGAACGATGCTCGCAGCACAAAGAAAGACGGACAACGGCACACCGGCGCAGAAGCGGGTGATCTTCCGGAATATTTTGCTGGCGTCGGACTATTCGGCGTCGGCAAATCTGGCCATGCCCTATGCGGCGGGGCTGGCGCGCAGCTTTGGCGGGACGCTGTACGCGATGCACGTGCAGGAGCCGATCAACTATGCGCTGCCACCGGGAACGTGGCAGGGGCTCGAACTGACACGGGAGATGGAAGAAAAGTTTTTGACCGAAGCGATCCAGAAGGATTTTCCGGACGTGGTGCCGCAGGTGTTGCACGCCGAGGGCGTGGTGTGGCGAGCGATCGAAGCCGCTATCCGGAAGCATGCAATCGACCTGGTGGTGGTGGGAACGCGCGGGAGAACGGGAATCGGGAAGGCGTTGCTGGGGTCGGTGGCGGAAGAGGTTCTACGGCACGCACCGTGCCCAGTGCTGACGGTGGGGCCGGAGGCGTGTCACGAAATGGGACGGCGTGGACAAATCGCGTCGGTCTTGTTTGCGACGGATTTTGGAGAAGCCTCGCTGGCGGCGGCGCCGATCGCGGTGTCGCTGGCGGAGGAATATCAGGCGAAGCTGACGTTTCTCCACGTGAAGGACAAGCGGCGAGCGAATGAGATGGGAATGCCGTGCGACGCGGCGGAGACGTGCGAGAAACGGCTGCGTGCGTTGATGGCGGAAGAAGCGAAGCCATGGTGCGAGCCGCATTATGTGGTGGATTGCGGGTCGGGCGACCGGGTCGGCGCGGCGTGGGAGCGGATTTTGGGCCAGGCGCAGGCGCGCGACGCGGATCTGATCGTGATGGGAGTGCGTGAACCCCAAGGGGTGCCGGGAGCGGCGTCACATCTGGGGATTTCGACGGTGCATGGAGTGGTGGCGCATGCGCGGGTGCCGGTGTTAACGGTGCGTGGAGGTACGGCGAAGGTTTAAAAGAGCTGCGGCGCGCGGGTTTTCGCGACGCAGGACATGGACGATGCCGGGAAGTTTTCACTTGAAGGGCCCCTCCCTCTGAACTTCCCGGCGCGTTTGTATTGATGGCGGTAACGAACTGAGCGAGCGATCTTGCCGAGATGGGGCGCACCCTCCGAAGCTCAGGGCCAGACGGTGCTGCGCCCCTACAAAATCATGCTGGGCCGGCGGACGCTGCGGTGCGAGACGAAGACGGGGCAAGGCGATACCGTGTCCCTAGAAGACAATCCAGAGTTTTATTTCTAGAGTTTTACTTCGCTGACTTGTAATTGCGGCTGGAGATTGGTGTAGTTAGGGATGTCGGCGATGATTTGCGCGGCGTGTGGAGTCCAGGCTTCGACGAACGCGGGGACGGATTCGAAATAGAGATGACCCAGCGCGACGTAGAGCGGCGTGGAGCCGGGTGTGCCGCCAGAGAGGCCTTGTTCCACGGCGACGTTTTTCGCGGCGGGGCCGAGCAGGCGGAGGACGAGAGGCATGTGTTGATCGCAGTAATAGGTCATGTCGAACCGGGCGTTGGGTTGATACGGGTAGAAGACGCTGACCTTGATCATTTTGGCCTCACGGATCGCAGGGTGCGATGGGTGGGAGAGTAGTTGGACGGGTTGGGCGGAGTCAATTGTTGACGGGAGGCCGGAATCGCTCACCAAGAGCGGAGAGCGTTGCGGCTTGTTGCTGACAAGACGCCGATTTTTTCACAAAGCCGTGACCCGCCCCTGAGCATCACAACGACATACTGATGGCACAACCACGGAGACCTGATTCATGCCTGCGCTAAGCACTGAAGAAATCCGAAAAATACACGCGTATTGGAGCGCGGCCAATTACCTCACGGTCGGCCAGATCTATCTCAAAGACAATGCGCTGCTGGAGCGGCCGCTGACGCTGGAAGATGTAAAACCGCGGCTGCTCGGGCATTGGGGGACAACGTCCGGCCTCAATTTCATCTACACGCATCTCAACCGCGTCATCAAAGAGCGCGATCTGAACATGATGTACATCATAGGTCCTGGGCACGGAGGTCCCGGCATCGTCGCGCACACGTATCTGGAAGGTTCGTACACCGAGCTGTATCCGTACATCGAGCGCAACGCCGACGGTATAAAACGTTTGTTCCGGCAATTTTCGTGGCCGTATGGAATTCCGAGCCACGTTGCGCCGGAAACGCCCGGATCGATTCACGAAGGAGGGGAACTCGGTTATTCGATGCTGCACGCCTTCGGCGCCGCGTACGACAATCCCGACCTCGTGGTTGCCTGCGTCGTGGGCGACGGTGAAGCCGAAACCGGGCCGTGCGCCACAAGCTGGCACTCCAACAAATTTCTAAATGCTAAGCGCGATGGAGTTGTTCTTCCGATCCTCCATCTCAACGGTTACAAGATCGCCAATCCGACCGTGCTGGCGCGCATTCCGCAGAACGAACTCGAAGATCTTTTCCGCGGCTACGGCTACAACCCGTATTTCCTCGAAGGCCACGACCCCGACATCATGCATCCGGCAATGGCCGAAGTGCTCGACAAGATGCTCGATGAAATCGCCGCGATCCAGAAATCCGCGCGCCAGGACGGCAACAAGGAACGCCCCCGCTGGCCGATGCTGATTCTAAAAACGCCGAAAGGCTGGACTGGTCCGAAAGTCGTCGATGGAAAGCCCGTCGAAGGAACCTGGCGCGCGCACCAAGTGCCTTTCGCCGAGCTTCACGAAAAGCCCGATCACATCAAGATTCTCGAAAGCTGGATGCGCGGCTACAAACCCGAAGAGCTCTTCGACAAGAGCGGCGCGCTCGTCCCCGAACTGGCCGATCTTCCTCCAAAGGGAAGGCGCCGCATGGGCATGAATCCCCACGCCAATGGCGGCTTGCTCCTGCAGCCGCTGCGCACGCCTTCGTTTCGCGAGTTTGCGATCGATGTAAAACAGCCGGGCGAACCAGACACCGAAGCGACACGCATCCTCGGCAAGTACCTGCGCGAAGTGATGAAGTGCAATCTCGACTCAAAAAACTTCCGCGTCTTCGGACCCGACGAAACCGCTTCCAATCGCCTCGATGCCATTTACGACGTCAGCAAGAAAACCTGGGAATCCGAAACGTTGCCGGTGGACGAAAATCTCGCGCTCGACGGCCGCGTGATGGAGATTCTCAGCGAACACATGTGCCAGGGCTGGCTCGAGGGTTATCTGCTTACGGGCCGCCACGGCTTGTTCTCCTGCTACGAAGCCTTCATTCACATCATCGATTCGATGTTCAACCAGCACGCCAAATGGCTGAAAACGACGCGTACAATTCCGTGGCGCAAGCCGATCGCTTCGCTGAATTATCTTTTGACTTCACATGTCTGGCGCCAGGATCACAATGGCTTCTCGCACCAGGATCCCGGCTTCATGGATCACGTCGCCAACAAGAAAGCCGACATCGTCCGCATCTATCTCCCACCCGACACGAATTGTTTACTCTCGGTCGCCGATCACTGCCTCAAGAGCCGCAACTACGTGAACCTGATCGTGGCGGGGAAACAACCCGCGCCGAACTGGCTCGATATCGACGCGGCCGTCGCGCACTGCACCGCCGGGCTCGGGGCATGGGATTGGGCGGGCCACGAACCCGAAAATCCCGACGTCGTGATGGCGTGCGCCGGCGACGTGCCGACGCTCGAAATTCTCGCGGCTGTCTCGCTCCTTCGTGAAGAATTGCCTGACCTGCGCATCCGCGTCGTCAACGTCGTCGACCTCATGACGCTCCAACCTATGAGCGAACATCCGCACGGCCTCGCCGATGAAGATTTCGACGCGCTCTTCACCACCGACAAGCCCGTCATCTTCGCGTTCCACGGCTACCCGACGCTGATCCATCGCCTCACGTATCGCCGCCACAATCACAGCAACATCCACGTCCGCGGCTACGTCGAAGAGGGGACGACGACCACGCCGTTCGATATGGTCGTGCTCAATCGCATGGATCGCTTCACGCTCGCGCTCGATGCCATCCGCCGGGTGCCGCGTCTCAAAAGCATCGCCGATAAAGCCACACAACGTTTTACCGAAGCGATGCAGCGCCACAAAGCCTACGTCTCTGAACACGGCGAAGACATGCCCGAAGTCGCCGACTGGAAATGGTCGCCGGCGACGACAAAGAACCATCGTGCTTAGGCAAATGCCGCGGCGACCTTTGCGGCATAGACAAACGAATGCCGGATAACACCATCCTTGTGCTGAACAGCGGCTCGTCGTCGCTGAAGTACGGCGTATATAGAACGTGCTTGGACCATGCGCCGAGCGGAGCAAGCCCCGCCCCTACAAATCGTGGTGCAAGCCTTGCCGACGCGAGCGCGATTTATCGGGGCGAAATCGAAGGTATCGGCGGCGGTGAAGGAAAAGTCTGGATCAAGGACGCCAACGGAAAAACACTGGAAGAGGAATCGCGCAGCTTCGCGCAACAGTCGAACGCGGCGAAGGCCGTCGCTGAAAAACTAGCAAAACTCGGGCTTCCGAAGCTCGACGGTATCGGCCATCGGGTGGTCCACGGCGGCCCTGAACTCACGACGCACCAGCTCATCACCCCTGAAGTTCTCAAAACACTCGAAGCTGCCGCGCATTTCGCGCCGTTGCATGTTCCGGCAGCCATCGCACTGATTCGCGAATCCGAAAAGCTATACGTCGGCGTGCCGCAATTCGCCTGCTTCGATACTGCGTTTCACACCACGATACCCGAAGCCGCATCACGGCTCCCGCTGCCACGCAAATATTGGGAGGCGGGCATTCGCAAGTACGGCTTCCACGGCCTCTCGTGCGAATCGATCGTGCACAAGTTGGGCGAGCGCTTGCCGAAATATCTGATCGTCGCGCATCTCGGCAACGGCGCCAGCATCACCGCCATCGTCGACGGAAAGTCGGTCGATACAACGATGGGGCTTACGCCGACCGGCGGCATCATCATGGGCACGCGTCCCGGCGACCTCGATCCCGGCGTCCTGCTGCATCTCCTCAACACGGGGAGCGACACTAAGAAGCTTGCGAAGCTGCTCGACAAAGAATGCGGCCTGCTGGGAATTTCGGGCAGCGCGTCGGACATGCGCGAGCTGCACGAAGCCGCCGACAAAGGCGACGCGCAAGCTCAACTGGCAATCGAGATGTTCGCGCGCGCCGCAGCCAAGGCCATCGGCGGCTTCGTCGCGACCATGGGCAACCTCGACACGCTCGTCTTCACAGGCGGCATCGGCGAACACGATGCCGACGTCCGTGCAAAGATTTGCGCCGGAATGGAAATCTTCGGATTGCGGCTCAATGAAAAAGAAAATGAGAAAAACGCAAGGGAGATCGGACAGGTCGAGAGAGTCGAAAGAGCAATCTCCGTCAAAGTAATCGAAACCGACGAAGACGGCCAAATCGCGCGCCACGTCCAACGAATGCTCAAGTCGCCGCAGTACGGCAGTTCAACGTAAACGCAGAGAGAATCGTCCTCGTACCAACCGTCTGGAAGAAATCAGCCGGCAGCCGACGCTGATTTTTCCGCCGCCGGCTCCGCTTGCGCCGCCGTGCTCTTTCGCAGCACCAACACCGGGCAGTCGGCTGTGCGCACCACTTTGTCGGTCACCGATCCAAACGCGAGACGTCTCCAGCCGGTCATGCCGTGTGTGGCGATGACGATCAGGTCGGCTCTCTCATGTTCCGCCGCGCGAAGAATCTCCATCGCCACATCGTTCGCCAGGCCTACTGTCGAACGCGCGGTCGTGCCTTGCTCCTTCAGCTTGGCAACCAGATCGGCGAGTTTCTGCTCGGCGCTGTGAATCAAATCGTTCTCGTACGCGCCTTCGTGGAAAATGCCGACATTCTCGGGCAGTTTCGGGATTACGGGAACGACGTGAACCAAAAGAATTTCCGAACCGTAGCGCGAAGCAATATCACGAGCCACGGCGAGCGCTTCCAACGAAGAGTCGCTGAAATCAATGGGCGAAAGAACGAGTTTCGGATTCATCACGGGATCGTTCCTTCCCGCTGAGCTGGACTGCCGGGACGGCGCAGCGATGGGCCAGAGCTTCCGCCGAAGAGGTTACGGAATTGTTGCAGTCAGGTGAAAAGTATCTGCTCCCATTCGCGCGGCCTCCGATGCTTCGGCGATACCGGCCCGTCGCGGCGAGAAACGAAAAAAGGGCACGCACGAACGTGCCCTTCAGATTCTTAAATTGCATCGCCCGAGAACCCTGGCCGAGTAACCCTGCGTCGCCGGGCACAAAAATTGCGGGGCGTCTCGCGGCCGGCGAAATTAGGCGCCGGCGCCCTTGCTGAAGCTCGACACGGCTTGCGCTTCGGTGTCGTACACGTCGAACACCGTCAGCAGCTTGGTGATCTGCAGCACTTCCTGGAACTTGCTGCCCAGGTGGCAAAGGCGAAGCGACGCGCCCTGACCCTTGGCGCTGTGATGCGCCGCGACCAGCGTGCCCAGACCCGCGCTGTCAATGAAGGTGATGTTGTCCATGTTCAGCACAATCTTTTTCTTGCCCTCGGCCAGCAGGCTCTTCACCTTCTCGCGCAATGCGTTGCTCTCTTCACCCAAAACGATGCGGCCGTCCAGCGCCACCACGGACACGCCATCCACTTCGCGGTTCGTCATCTTCAATGCCACGTTCGTATCCTCCTATGAAATCGGAGCGGCTGCCGGCAGCAACCTTGCCGAGGCCGCACAGCTTACATCAATAGTAGTCTGCGCAGGACATGTAATATCCGCAGACCGTGCAAATCAGCTTGCAGCGCCGGGACACCAGCCGCTGCGAGCAAACCGGGCAATACCGGGACGCGTCCTCGTGCGGCGCGGCGGAATCCTTTTCCGGATTCGCCCTCTTCACGTTCAATTCTTCGCGTCCAGCGACAGATTCCGAAGAGACAGATACACCTGGCTCTGGTTCGACCCTTGGTGTTTCAGGGTAGACCGGAGTTGCCCCTTCTTTCGCGGCACGTTCCACGGCCCGAAGGTTATAGCACAACCCTTTGCACGGGAAAAGCGGGACAGGAAAGTAGGCTGGTCCGACCGGGCTCACATCGCCTCGGTTGATGTGGCGGGCCAAAGCCGAGCGGGACTACGACAAACGACAAACCAGCTCCTTCGACTTTGTACGAATGTCCAGCTGCAAGACCGAAGTGGGATTCACATCAAAAACGGAACTGAGACCGCTCGACTCTCATTTGGTAATTGCCATCTGCGCCAGCAACTCATTGCAAGTCATTGAGATGGGGGCCATTGGCATTGGAGCGGGGCGATTACCGCAGCTAACGGTGGAGGCTTATGTGCATGCCACAGTTGGGCTCCGGCCCTCCCTGTTCGATGTGTGTCCGCGGGGTTTATTTCGATATGTATGTGTGATGGGCTATGGACCTAACTCCTGCCAGACTGCGCCGCGCTGCAGACGAAGTCCAGAACCGTGCGATGACGTTAAGTGGCGGTGCACCGGCGAGACTTATATCCAGCGGCTGGCTTGTCCTCACTAAGTACTTCTTGCTGTTCGTCGGGTTCATCCTCGTGTTCCTGATGACGGATGGCTCATCGACCGCGTCACAAGGATGGGAGGGAGCCCCACCCTGCTATTTGCCGGTTGGGTTAAGCGTCGCCCTGTTCCTCACCGTTCAGAAAAAATTTTACCCACTACCGCTGATCGCCAGCGTAATTGCAGCGGTAACGAACTATCACAGGCCACTCCTTTCCTGGAGTGGATTGCCAGGAGCCGTGATTGCCTATGCCGGCTATATTGCCGGCGCGATTTTGTTGAGGGGCTGGTGGCGGATCGATCCGCAACTGAAGACCATGCGCGATGTGGTGCGCTACTTGATTGTAATGTTCAGTGGCGCGCTCTGGAGCGGGTTGGTGGGGACGACCGCACTTACCGCGGATGGCCTAGCTGACCGTGTGCACTTCCTGAAAAACCTGACGGATTGGTGGGCGAGCGACGCGATTGCGATCGTGACATTCGCACCGTTCCTGCTCGTCCAAGTCATGTGGAGAGTTAACTCGTGGCTCGACGCAGACGGAGAGAAGCTTTGCTTCGTCGCTAGAAAAACAGAGTTTTCGTTTTTGACGGTCATTGAGCATCTCGTGCAAGTTGGGACAATCGTGCTCATTGTTTGGATGTTGTTTGGATTCGCGCCGGCTGTTCCATACCAGCCGTTGTACCTGCTCTTCATTCCGGTCATCTGGACAGCAGTGCGCCGCGCGATGGATGGGGCAACGCTCGCAATCTTCGAAGTCAACGTCGGCTTAGCTGTCGCGGCCTGGATGACCCAAGCACCCCACGGCACGATGCCGAGGCTCCAGCTCGCACTGCTCACAATGGGGATGACGGGCATGTGCTTGGGAGCAATCGTAACCGAATGGAGACGCGCTGAAAATGAATTGCGCAGGTCAAAGGAAGCGGCGGAAGCTGCGAACCGAGCCAAGAGCGAGTTTGTGGCCAACATGAGTCACGAAATCCGCACCCCGCTAACGGGCGTAATTGGGATGACGGAACTTGCGCTGGGAACGGAGTTGACCGCGGAGCAGCGCGAATATTTGGAAACGGTAAAAACCTCTTCGAGTTCTCTGCTCTCAGTAATCAACGATGTTCTGGACTTTTCGAAAATCGAAGCTGGGAAAGTAGAACTCGAAGACTTGGATTTTGATTTGACCGGTCTGGTGGAAGGCACGCTGAAGACTTTCGCGCTTTCCAGCAAGCGGAAGGGGCTGGAGCTTCGTCGTGAATTTGCTACGGGAGTGCCGGAGATGATTGTCGGGGACCCGGCAAGGCTGAGGCAAGTGTTGACGAATCTGGTCGGCAATGCTCTGAAGTTCACCGAGGTGGGAGAGGTTGGCGTGCGCGTGGCCCGGGTGAACGGTGACGTTGCGGGTCTCCTCCCTTTGGAATTCACCGTGTGGGACACCGGGGTGGGGATTCCGCCGGAGAAACAAAAGGCAATCTTCGAGTCGTTTACGCAAGCGGACAGTTCCACTTCGAGAAAGTATGGCGGGACAGGATTGGGATTGACGATTTCGATGCGCCTGGTGGAGTTGATGGGCGGAAAAATTTGGGTGCGGAGTGAAATCGGGCGCGGTGCGGAGTTTCACTTTACGGTAAATTTCAAGCCAAGTACCCAGCCATTCAGGGCGGAACGCAAAATTACGGAAGCGGCGAAAGATATGAACAAGTCGCGCATTTGTCTGCGTGTCTTGCTTGCCGAAGATAACTCCGTGAACCAGCGTCTCATCAGCAGGCTCTTGGAGAAGCGCGGGCATGAGGTCGATGTGGTTGGGAACGGGGTCGAGGCGCTGCACGCACTTGCGAATAAGAACTACGATTTAGTACTGATGGACATGCAAATGCCGGAACTGGACGGCTTGGAAACCACCGCCAGAATTCGGATGAACGAGGCGGCTGGGGATAAACACCAAGCTATCGTGGCGCTCACTGCGAATGCCATGAGTGAAGATGAGGAACGCTGCCGCGCCGCGGGAATGGATGGATATCTGACCAAGCCGATCCAATTCGACAAGCTGGATGAGGTCTTGGAGAAATGTGCCAGCGAAATCGCTGCCCAGCCTGAGGCGGAGTCTCACCTCGGGAGCCGTCATTAGGAAGGCGGACAGATCGCACGCGATCTGGTGGCCCATAGTCTTGGGTCAAGAAAGCAATACCGCAGACTGATACCGACGCCGGGCATTGGTGATCTGCCGACTTTACGTGCCTTGACGTAAGTGCTCCGTGTTACTGGGGTTAGGCGCACTTTTAGAGGAGCTGGGATAAACCGAGCGAAGGTGCTTGAAACCTATGGGGTGCTAGGCGCATCCTTCTTTATGAAGGCTCGGTGAAGGCATGGTGCTGCTATGCGACGTATTGGGATAGTCGCTGTTGCGGTTTTGGCGCTGCCTTTGGCGGTTTTTGCGCAGCGCGCTGGTGGGGCAGGCGGGCGCAGGCCGACAGGCGCGGTTTCGGCGCCGGTGGCCGCTGTGCGTGTTAGCGCTCCCACGGCGGCGCGCCCCGTCAACCACGTGGCGGTTGCGACGCATGTCGTTCCTGGCGGGCATGTTCGCACTTCTTCTCCAAACCGCATCGTCAGGCTGAATCCGCAGTTTGGAAACTCCAATTTCGTTTCCAGCGACAATGTGCCGGGACTTGGGTTCGACTATCCACATCTGGCGGCCGTAAGCCCGAAGAACGGGCAATTGGGGCGAAACGGTCGTTTTCGCCAGACGGTTCCGTTTGGATTTGGCGGGTTCCTGCTGTCCACTCCTGAAATCATCGTTGAGAATCCGCAGGCTGTCGAAGAAGCGCAGGCAAATGCAGAGCAGGTCGACCCGGACATGCAGGCTCAATTTGAAGCCGCGCAGATGCAGGCGTATCGCGCCGGGCAGCGATCGGCGGTTCAGCAGGCTCCGCCTCCTCCGCCAGCAGCGGAACCGGCACCGGATCCGGCGTCGTATGTTTTCGTGATGCGCGATGGCGGCGTAGTTTTTGCGGTGGCGTATTCGTGGGACAACGGAATACTGCGCTATGTGACGCCCGAAGGGCAGCGCAAGAGCGTCGCGGCGGAGTCGCTCGACATGGAAGCGACGCAGTCATTCAATGAATCGCGCGGCTTGAATTTCCACGTCGGCGCGTAAAACAGAAAGAAGATCGACGCGACGAAGTTATGAAGTAACGATTCGATTCACGTTGCAGTATCGTTTTGTCGATCGAATTTCTCCTACATCGTTTTTCCCACAACAAGTTGCGGTGCGATTTGGCACTCGTTGTTTTAGCGTTGAGTCGGGCTAAGGCTGAGGTCCTTCGGCCATCCTTCGGATGGCGCTCAGGATGACATCGTTTCACTGGTTGGGCTGAAAGCTGGTGCGGGTCGAAACTACTTGGCCGGGGCGGGCATTACGTAGCCGGAGGTGGCGGGGAGGCCGGCGCGTTCGAGTTGGATTGTGGCGTGGCCGATGTTGAAGTCGGAGGCACACTTGGATTGGATGGCGGTGAGGATTCGTTCGCACTCGTCCATGTGCATGTCGGGGATGCGCGCGTGCAAGCTGAGCGCGTTGTGGTCGTCGCCGAGCGACCAGATATGAACGTCGTGAACCTCCAAGACGCCTTCGATGGTCAGGACGGCGCGAGCTACATCTTCCACGGTGCAATCGGGCGGGCGGCCTTCGAGCAAGACATGCGCGGAGTCACGCAGGATTCCGATGCTCGACCAGAGAACGAGAAGGCCGATGGCGAGACCGAGAAGAGGATCGATCCAGCGAATGCCGGTCGCACCGATGATGATGGCGCCGATGATGATGGCGACGTTGGAGAGCGCGTCGCCGAAATTGTGAACCAGGATGCTGCGCAGGTTGAGATCATTGCGGCCGCGCACGAGTGCGAGCGTGATGCCGCCATTCACAGCGAGGGCGGCGAGCGAAGTCCAGATCATCCAGCTCTCGACAACTTCCACCGGAGAGCGAAAACGCTCAATCGATTCGTATCCCAGCCAAATCGAAAGTAAAACGAGCACCACAGCGTTGGTGAACGCGGCCAATGTGCCGGCGCGATGGTAGCCGTAGGTTTTTTCGGAATCGGCGGGGCGCTGCGCCCAGCGCATCGCGAGATAGGAGATGCCGATCGCGGGAACGTCAGAAAGATTATGGACGGCATCGTTGAGCAGGGCGACGGAGTGGCCGAGAATACCGCCGACGACCTCGGCTCCGACCAGTCCCAGGGTGGCAGCCATGGCCCAGCCGAGGATGCTGGGACTTAGAGTCGGATGCTCATGTCCGTGGTGACCATGGCTGTGCCCATGACTATGCGAATGGCTGTGATTATGAACTTGACCAGCGGATAGCGCGGCGTTTGGGACGGATCCCGGCGGGCAATCGGGCACGTGTTTCCCGTGCTCATGGTCGTGTGAGTGCGTGGGCATAGCCGCCATAACCTATTCTACGCGCGGTTGCACCCAGCGACGAAGAGCGGTGGCTTACTTAGTGGATATCTTGACACGTAGGGGTTGCGAATTCATTGACGGTATTTTGGGCGGCTGCCAACATCGAAAGAGGCCCAATCAGGTTCCGCAGAGTTTTTACGGGGTGGCGTCTGTGTGTTCGGGGTAGGACCACCGGGCATGTCCTTGCAGGTTTTGTTCGCGTTTTCTGCCCGTCCGTGTGAGCATTTCAGGGTGAAATGACGAATCCGGTTGCCAAATTGAGTTTCTGGGGCGTTCGCGGGTCCACGGCAACTGTCGATCCCGCGACGTGGCGCTTTGGCGGAAACACGCCCTGCGTCGAATTGACGACACCCGACGGGATGCAACTGGTCCTGGACTGCGGCACCGGCCTGCGCATGCTGGGCTCGCGTTGGGGCAAGGATAAAGAACATTCGCCGCGTCATAACGAAACGCATTTTCTGGTGACCCACTACCACTGGGACCACATTCAGGGTATTCCGTTTTTCACGCCACTGTATTCCGAGGAAAACGAATTTCACTTCTACAGTTTTCGGTCGGAATTTTTGGGCCGCGACAGCCTGAAGCAAGTATTCGAAACGCAGATGGCGCAGCCATATTTTCCCGTCGATCTGTCGGCGATGAATGCGAAGCGGCGTTTTCAGGAAGTGGCCAGTGGCGACGCGTTTTACATTGGCGAGAATCGCGTCTCAGTGCGGGCGTTGAATCACCCTCAGGGATGCCTGGGATTCCGGATCGAGACCGCGGCTGGAATTGTGGTTTACGCGACGGACAACGAGCCGGGAAATCCGGAACTCGACAAGAGCCTGCGAGAATTGGCGGCGGGCGCGGACATCTTCATCAATGACGCCCAGTACACGCCGGAGCAGCTCGAGGGAGAGAAGCGCGGTTGGGGCCACTCGACGTGGAAAGAAGGAGTGAAGGTCGCACGCGATGCGGGCGCGAAGACGCTGGTGCTATTTCATCACGATCCGGATTCGACGGATCGCATGGTCGATTCGATTTTGCGGCATGGACGCGAGGAATTTGATTCTGTGTTTGCAGCGAGCGAAGGAATGGTGATTACGCTCGGTTCGGCCGACGGGCGCGTGGACGCGCACATGCCGGGAACGCGGACGGCGCTGCGGCGGGAAGCGCAATTCCGCGCGCGAGTTTCTGGGGTGACCGACGGCGGGCGGGCATTTGACGAAGAGACGCTGGTGAGCGATCTGTCACTGCAAGGGGCGATGATCACGCTGAAGCATAGTCCGCGGCTGCAATCGGAGCTGCAGGTGATTATGGAAACTCCGGGGCCGAATGGTTTGCAGGGCGCGATGCGGCTGCGGGGATATGTGGTGAGGATTGATGAAGGGCGAGAAGGAGCTAGCTCGGTGGGAGTGGTGTTCACGGACTAAGCGGAGTTGAGAGCCGATATTTATGCGGGGCGCGGAATTTGCTGCGCCCCTTTGTTTTGTCGCGGGCCTAGTGCGGGGCGGGGCTTGGGAGTAGCATCTTCGGGAGCGGCATGACGACTGCGATGTTTGTCGTCACAGAGATAGACGATCGAAATGTGCTTTTGAGGTGGACTGCGGGACATGACGGAATTAAAGACAGGTCGCTCGGGGTTTGTGCCGCTTGGTGCGCTTGATCCGCGAGCGGCGGGCGCAGCATCGGCCGGCACGGCTGTGGCCGCTGTGAGTGCGGCTGTACGAGCGCATGGTGCGAATGGGCGGCGCGGGCCTACGCGGATGGAATTGCTTCGAGGGCTGGTGAAGCAGGCACCGTTTGTGGCGAAGAACTTTGAGCTTTATTTTCGGAATGGCTGGCGGCGGCACGTGTTGCACACGAAAGTGGTGGCGCCATACGCGGTGACGTTTTACGTGACGCACAAATGCAATCTGGACTGCACCTACTGCACACAGAAAGAGCCGGACGTTTTCAGCCAGGAGTTGCCAACGGCGGGAACGTTGAAGGTGTTGGCGAAGATCCGGCGCGAGACCGATTCGATCGTGATTACGGGTGGCGAGCCGACGTTGCGGGCGGACATTGAGACGATCGTCGAGGCGGCTCGATTCAAGAATAAATTTCGGTCGGTGCTTCTGATTACGAATGGAACGCTGCTGGATCGCAAGCCGAAGATTCTGGATGGAGTGACGGGGTTGGTCGTGAGCCTGGACGCGCTGCAGGCCGATCCGACGAATCCGCTGTCGAAACCCGCGGCGCTGCCGAAGGTGATGGAGAATTTGCAGTTAGCGAAGGAGCGGTTAGGCAATCCAAGGAAGATTACGATCAGCACGGTGATCGAAGAGTGGAACATCGCGGAGGTGGAGCGGTTGCTGGATTGGTGTGGCGAGCAGGGATTTGTGTTTGCGGCGCAGTCGGCGCAGATGGAGAAGATGCCGAACCTGGCACTGCTGCAGAATCCGAAGTATCAGGCGCTGGTGGATACGATCATTGCGCGGCGGCGCGAGAACAAACAGCCGATCAACGGGACGCCAAGAACGATCGATACGCTGCTGCGATTCCGGAATTTTGAGTGCTACCCGACGATGTTTCCGCGCGTGTATCCGAACGGCGATGTGTTTTACCCGTGCGAGCCGCTGCGGAAGGTGGCGGGGAATTTGTTGCACGACGGATCGCTGAAGAAGATTTTTGCACGAGGGAAGAAGCGATACGGAGACATTCCGCCGTGCGAAGGGATCTGTTATTTGTTCGGGAATGTTTTGTCGCACTACTACGTGAATGATTTTTGGGGTTTGGCGGGAGATTTTATTTCGTAGGCAATGTGACGATCACGACAGCGTTTCCTTGAAGTGATCAATCCAGCGGCAAAAGATAGCCAGGCGTTCCACCCAAACGGCCGCCAAATGCCTGCGCGTCGAGCGTGGCCATGTCCCAGACAAACGAAGATTCGGGCGTCAGCCGAATCGTCACATCGTCAAACGAAGCGAAAACCGGCTCGATCCCCGGATCAGCCATTGCCGCCGCGCTGAGATAACGGCTGTGGATGTGGCGGTTGAGTTGTTTCGAGCGATCGTCTGAAAGCAACTCCGCTTTGCAGGTAGCCGTGAGCCCGCGCTCAGTTCCGGGCTTCCGCATGTCGACCATCAGCGATGCTTTGTGATTTGCCAGGATGTTGCGTGCTTTTTTCGTTTTAGACGAAGTCGCGATGTAGAAAGAACTTTCTTCGAATAGAAACCAGACAGCAGTCAGGTGGATCGTTCCGTCGGCGTTATGTGTGCCCAGTGTCGCGATCAAGCGGCGCTGTAACAGCTCGTGAAAAGCCGGGTCCAGAACTGGCATAGTAGCCCTCCCGATTGCCAAAACGACGAGGGGACTCTCTCACTTCTCAATTTCCAAGGGAAGGGAAAAGCGGTCAGCTAAATTCGGTGATTTTTTTGTCGAGGTGATCGAGAGCCGCTTGGAGAGATTTCTTGTGGTTCGGGTTTGTGGCGTTTGCTAGATCGTTGGAGATGCGAACGCGTGAGAGTTGTAAATCTTTGACGGTTTGTTCGCGGTGGTGCTGCTCAGCGCTCTTTTCGTTCTTTTCGACAGGTGCTTTTATGGGCTCAGCGTCAGCCACCTGAGCTTCCACGTCTTTGCTTTCCCAACCTCTGGCCATGTACACATTCTCGCATAGACGGTGATATCGGGGATGTTTTAATCGTCGAAAGGTTCCTGGAAATAAATGGAGTAATGAAACAAAGAGGTAACGAAGTAACGCCTAGGCGCGGGCGGCGCGCGCTTTCTGTTGAGCTGGGAGGCCGGGGCCCGCTACCGCGAGGATGGTGTTTTCGGTGACTTTGGCGAAATGTTCGGCGAAGACGCCGCGATAGGCGAACTCTTCGACATTATTTGGGCGGCGGAGGCGCACGACCCAGCCGTTTTCGGTTTCCTCAGAGTAGACTGACGCGACTTCGCCGACAGGAACGATCAAACGCGTTTGCAGATGCGAATCGAGCGCCCAGATATTTTCGGTGCCGACGAGCAGTCGAACCGGAACCGCGACGCCGTTGGACATGCGGGTTTTTCCGCCGTTGACGACAACGAGAGCGCCGAACTCGCGCGCTTTGTCGTCGGCAGTGACGGTGGCGATCGCGGGAGGCAGCAACGCGGCGGTGAGAAACATCGCGAGACCGGCGATCGCGGCGAGCCACGAATTCCAGAACGCAAGCGGTAAAATCACGAAACCGGCACCGGCGATTCCAAGCAAAACGCGGAACGCGGTCCACGAACGCTCGTCGCGGCGCAGATTGAGAATCTTGGGAACGAGCAGAACTCCGGCGAATAACGCGCCGATGAACATTTTCTGGACACGCGCGAGGGCGTTCGCGGTTTGAGAGGCTGCGGGACTGGCCGTGCTATCCATTATGATTCTTGCTCTTTCGTTTGCTGTAATAGATTCGTAAAACCGGCGAAAGTTGCCGAAAATTCGGATTTCGAAATTGCGTTGCAATTTCACATGTTACGGCGCGAGACCGGGAATTTCGCGCATTCGGGCGAACGCACGGCGGACGTGCGGAATGGTGATCGAACCGCCGACGACGAGGGCTACGTTCAGTGCGTCAACCACTTCGTCGCGGCTCCAGCCTTCTTCGCCGCAGCGGACGAGATGGTAAGTGATGCAGTCATCGCAGCGTAGCACCGCAGAGGCAACTAGGCCCAATAGCTCCTTGGTCTTGGTACCCAGAGGGCCGGGCTCGTACGCCTGATGGTCGAGGGCGAAGAAGCGCTTGATGCCGAGATGGCCGCAGCCGAGGATCTCCTCGTTGAGGTCGGCGCGGGTCTTCTGAAATTCGTCCAAACTGCCTGGTGCAGGCACAAATCCCCTTTCTGAGGCTGCGCTTACCGCGCAGACCGCGAAAAGTCGCGCGATTGGGGTGGATTGGGGAAGGCCATTATCGCGCAAAGGACGAAGGATGCGAGCGTGAAGTTTAGAGAGTTGGGCAAGATTGCTTAAGGATTATGAGTGAGTCCTAGTACCCGACCCGGGCGAGTGCCGGTGGGTTTCGTGGAATCCCAGACAAGCTGTCCGTTTACAAAGACTTTCTCGATGCCGGTGGGAAGATCGAAAGGTTTAGCGAAGGTGGAGCGGTCGAGTACCGTTTTGGGATTGAAGAGGGTGAGGTCGGCGATGGCGCCTTCGCGGAGCACGCCGCGGTCTTTCCAACCGATGCGCTGCGCGGGGAGCGACGTCATTTTGCGGACGGCTTCGGGGAGCGTGAGCCAGTGTTTTTCGCGGACATAGACGCCGAGAACGCGCGGGAAGGTGCCGGCTCCGCGCGGGTGATGCGAGCCGATGCCGCCGTCGCTTGCGACCATGACCCATGGCTGCTGGTAGAACGCTTTGATGTCGGGCTCGAGCATGGCTTTGACGATGACGCTGGCTTCGGTGTTGGCGGCGTCGCCTTCGCGGATGATGCGGATGTACATCTCGACGGGCGTGATGTGGTTGGTGGCGGCGAGCTCGGCGATGTTGTGATTTTCGTACGCGCGATTCGGCGCGAACTCGGTGATGGTGATGTTCTGAGCGCCGCCGTTGTCGCGCAGCGCTTTTTCCACGCTCGCGGGATTCTCGTACTGCTTGTCGGGCATGAGCACTTTAATGTTGGAGTGCCACGCGTCGTAGGGATAGCAGTCGGCGAGAAAATCGACGCCGCGTTTGCGCGCGGCTTCGATGACGCGGATGTAGTCGGGCGATTTGTTCCAGACGCTGACGGTGCTGATTTTTATATGTGAGTGCTCGACGGGAATGTGAGCGCGTTCGCCGATGGCGATTTCTTCATCGAGCGCGGAGAAACTTTTGTCGCCTTCGTCGCGAATGTGCGTCATGTAGAAGCCGCCGTGCGCGGCCGCAATTTTTGCTTCGGCGACGACTTCGTCGGTGGAGCTGTAGCTGGCGACGTCGTATTCGAGGCCGGTGGAGAGGCCGATGGCGCCCTCGTTCATAGCTTGCTCGACGAGTTGCGTCATTTTTGTGATTTCGTCGGGCGTGGCCACGCGGCGGAAATCTTTGCCCATGATTTGTTCGCGGATGGTGGCATGGCCAGCCATCATCGCGATATTGAGCGATGGCGGGTTGGCGCGGCGCGCGGCAAGATAAGGCGCGATGGGCCAAGGGGAATCGCCGTCGGCGCCGAGGACGATCGTGGTGATGCCTTGCGCTATTTGTGATTCGGCGAGCGGATCGGATTCGAGGCCGTCGGTGGAGTGATTGTGGATGTCGATGAAGCCGGGGGCGAGGACCAGACCTTTGGCGTCGATGATTTGATCGCCGGGCTGGGGCTTGAGATTTGCGGCGATGGCGACGATGCGGTCGCCGGAGACGCGGACGTTTGCTTTGCGGAGCGGGGCGCTGGTGCCGTCAGCGATTCGGGCGTGAACGATGAGGATGGTTCTTGTTTCGGCTGGAGTTTGCGCGCCAGAATGTGTGGAGGAGATCAGGAAGGCGAAGAGCGCGAGAAATGGCGTTGCGAATTTAGCGGAGCGTGTTGAGCGGACGAAGCAATGGGCGTGGATGGCGAGTCTCCTCGGGTGCAGCTGATGCTCGAACAATGCTGGACAAGCTGTGATTCAGCTCACGGAGTTATTTCACGCTTCCGCTGTAGGTTCCAGAGCTTTTTGAACGAGCGATTTCGCTCCCGGTTTGCCTGCCAAAACGAGATCGAGCCATTCGGCGCCGACCTTTGAGAGGCGGATGGCTTCGCTGGTGAGCGACTCTGGGCCGCCCGAATCGGCGTTGCCAAAATAGACGCGATCCATCGGCTGTGCGGCGGCAATGCGATTGACGGTGTATTGACCGGGAACCGCCATAAACATCGGATGGCCGCGCCGATAAATCCGAACTTCGACCGGATCGACGTTGAACTCTGGCATCAATTTCTGAAAATCGGCGAGCACACGGGCGGCGAGAATCTTGCACGCGTTTTCGTCGAGCAACGTGGCGCGCTGCGCTTCGCGGAGCGGCGTGTAGAACGAGAGAATGTTGTTTTTCTGTTTGTAGCCGGGCTGATTGCGAACGGTCCAGTCGGCGACGATGAAATCGGTGAACGTGTTGCCTGGGCACCAGTTGTC
Organism: uncultured Acidobacteriota bacterium; assembly: GCA_963795355.1. Taxonomy (GTDB): domain Bacteria; phylum Acidobacteriota; class Terriglobia; order Acidiferrales; family UBA7541; genus Acidiferrum. The sequence goes on along the minus strand of CAWCHM010000011.1, from coordinate 182,033 downwards.
ATAGCCGCGATTGTAGACGGGCTTTTCGAAGATGACGTTCACCACCGGATAGGGCGCGAATCGCGTCCGCTGCATCGCGGTTTTTTGTGCGTCGGGAAGGCTGCGCACGAGTCGCGAAGTGATGTGTTTGGGCGTGCACATGAGCACGGCTTTCGCGCTGACGGTCGTCGTGTTGCCGTTGAGCACGTAGGTGATTTTCACCTCGTCTTTTTCGGAGACGACGGCAACAACGGTCGCGTTGCCGATCATTCGTTCGCCGTATTTCGGTTGAAGCACTTCGACGAGTTTGTGCGTGATGCAGCCGAGGCCGCCGGGAAGAATTACGCGCTTGCTGTCCTCGCCTACGGCGAGACCCCGCGCCGCTTCGATTCCGACATATGCGGAAGTGTCCTGGCAGGTCGCGCCCCAGTTTGATGGGCCGTAGCCGTCCCACCATTGCTGGACTTCCGGCGCGTAGCCCGCGGTGAATTTGGTGAATGGCTGCGCGTCGAGTTCCTTCATGCGCTTGCTGCCATCGATTTTGCGCATGTCGTCGCGAAATTTGCGAAAACTGGCGCGGACATGTTTTGGATAAGGCAATTCGTCGATGCCTTTGATCCACGTGTCGGCGACAAACGTTTTGTTGATGATGGTGGGGTCGGGATTGTCGACAGGCAGCAGCTTGAGGCCGATTTCGCGCGCAGTTGATCGCCTTCGTCGTCGCGGAAAGCGTAAGCGGAGCCGGTGGCGAAAGGCTGGCCGTCGAATTCTTCCTGATACGCGTTGCCGCCGAAGTGATCTTCTTTTTCGAGAAGCAGGAAATCTTTGCCGCGCAGAAAATATGCAGCGGAGAGTCCGCCGGATCCCGCGCCTACGATCACGACTTCCACTTTGCGGCTGGATGCGGGGAGATCGAATGCGTGGCCGTCGCGAACTTCGTGGCAGATCTCGAAGTGTTCGCCGTCGACCTGGGGAGCGGCGCTCGGCGGCCGGTCCGTGAGAGGCGGATGGCTCCGCGACGAGTGTGCGGTCGATCGGGCAACCGGCGGCAACGGAGCCGGCAACGACAAATTTGATGAAGTCGCGGCGCGAATTGGGATTCGGTGTCATGCGGCTTGCTCCTGTGTTGCGGGTTGCTCGAGAAGTTCTGGCGGCTTCGTGCCGAGGCTGCGCGTGCGAATGCGATACCAGATCACGATGAGCGCGACCGACACGCCGAAAATGAGCGTCGAGATGGCGTTGATTTCCGGCGTGATGCCGCGGCGCAGTCGGCCCCAGATTTCAAGCGGCAACGTGTTGTCTCGACCGATGAGGAAAAATGTGACCGCGATCTCGTCCATCGAAAGCGTGAAGATCAGCAGGCCCGCGGCGATGAGCGACAGTTTCAGGTTAGGTAGCGTGACGCGCCAGAACGTTTGCCATGGCGTCGCGCCCAGGTCGAGAGAGGCTTCTTCCTGGGACCGGTCGATTTTTTGCAGGCCGGCGAAGAGTTCAGTGGTGGCGACGGAAATCAGCGCCGTGCCGTGACCCAGAAAGACAGTGAGCAGGCTGAGCGGCAGGTGAACGAAGACCGCGAACATCAATAACGATAGGCCGGTGATAATTCCCGGAAGGATGAGCGGGAGCAAGACGAGGCGCCGGAACAGTGCTTTGCCGGGGAAATTGGCGCGATCGAGCGCGAGCGCGGCGAGCAAGCCGAGTGTCAATGCGATCGCAACGCTGGCAGCGGCGACGATCACACTATTTAGTACGGAATCCCAAATCGCGCCGTCGGCAAAAAGCTGGCGATACCAGTCGAGCGTGAAATGTTGTGGCGGGAAGCCGCCGACTCCATCGCGATTGAAGGAATACACGATGAGCACGACGATCGGGAGATAAATGAACGCGAAGATCGCAATCGCGCAGGCGGTCAAAACCGGAGCACGGGTCATCGAGATGGCGGATGAGTTTGCCCGCTTCATTTGAACGACCATCGCTTTTCAAAGCGTTCGGTGAGCGAGAGCAGCGTGATGGTAATGATGAGGATGCACACGGAAATCGCGGCGCCCAGCGGCCAGTCGTAAGCGGCGCCGAAGAGGCTCTGCACGATGTTGGCGATCATCGTTCCGCTAGGTCCGCCGACGAGCAGCGGCGCGAGGAAATCCCCAAGCGACAAGACGAATGCGAATGTCGCACCGGCGAGCAGTCCCGGCATCGAGAGGGGCAGAATCACCCGGAAAAATGTGGTGAGGCGATTGGCGCCGAGATCGTGCGACGCTTCTACCAGTGGGCGCGGGATATGCTCGAGCGACGCGTAGATCGGCAGAAAAACAAACGGCGTGTAGATGTGCGTCAGCATCACTATGACGGCGAACGGGCTGTAGAGCAGAAAGCCGACAGGTTCGTGCGTGATGTGGAGATATTGCAGAAATCCGTTGAGCACTCCGTCGCTACCGAGAATTGTTTTCCACGCATAGCCGCGCACGAGATAGCTGACCCAGAGCGGCACGATCACGAGTTGATAGAGCAGCTCTTTGCGCGCACCAGCGTGAAATGACAAGTAATAGGCGAGCGAATAGCCGAGAAAGACGGAGAGAAACGTCACCGACGCGGCGATGCGCATCGTGCGCAGAAGCACCTCGACGTAGAGCGAATTGGAGACGAGCTTGTGATAGTTCTGCAGATTCCACTCGTGGACGAGAAATCCGTCGCGCACAAGCCAGAAGCTGTGCGCGAACATTAATAAGTAGGGAAGTAGCAGAAAGAGGCCGACCCACAGCAGCGGCGGCGCGGTGATCGAGCGTTTTGTAGACGCGGGAGTACATTTGTTCGCGGCTTCGCGTCAGCCCTTCACTGGCACTACGTCGTCTGCCAGAAAACGAAAATTCCTGATCTTGGATCAGCGCAGTGCGAGCCGGTATGCGCGCTCGCAAAAGCTGCCCCGCGCCGCATTCGATTTCGAGCAGTTCGCTCGCGCCGCCGTAAATCTGGTGCTGAATCGTCGCTCGGAAGCGAATGTATCGCGCGGAAACCGGCAAAACGTCGGACGCAATCTGAATCGCTTCAGGTCGAAGCGAGAAAATCACTGAACAGTCCGGTGCGGATGTAGGCCATTTCAGTGAGCCGCATGTTGCGATGCCATCTTTTACCGTTGCGCGCAGCAGATTAGTCTGTCCAATAAATTGCGCGGTGTAAGCCGTCGCGGGGTGCGCGTAGATCTCGCGCGGCGCAGCGACCTGCTCCAGCGAGCCGTTGCGCAGCAGCGCGATGCGATCGGAAAGCGCCATCGCCTCTTCCTGATCATGCGTCACGAAGAGAAAGGTGATCCCGACTTCGCGTTGAAGTGACTTCAGCTCAACCTGCATCTGCTTTCGCAAATTGGCGTCGAGCGCCGAGAGCGGTTCATCGAGCAGCAACAGCTGCGGCCGATTGATCAAAGCGCGCGCAAGCGCAACCCGTTGTTGCTGGCCGCCGCTGAGCCGCGTAGGTTTCGCGTCGGCGAATTCGTTCATCTTCACCATCTGCAGCGCCTGATCGACGCGCCCGCCGACGTCCGACTTTGGCGTCTTCTTCACGCGCAAGCCGTACGCGACGTTGTCTCGCACAGTCAGATGCGGAAATAGTGCGTACTGCTGAAATACTGTGTTGACGCGGCGTTTGTGTGGCGGCTGAATATCGAGCCGTTCGCCGCTCATCCAGATTTCGCCCGAGGTTGGTTGCTCGAAGCCTGCGATCATTCGTAGTAGCGTGGTTTTTCCCGATCCGCTTTCACCCAACAGTGTGATGAATTCGCCCGCGGCGATGTCCAGCGACAAGCTCTTCAACACTTCCTTCTCGCCAAAACGCTTCGCGACTCCGCGGACAGCGAGCAACGTGCCCCCAGCTCCACTCGAAGACCGCCTCGATGGGTCGCTCGTCGCGTTATGCGCGTTGGCGGAGGATGTGCTCACTGTGCGTTTTTCACTTCGTTCCAGATTTCGGTGTATTTCTGCCGGCGCGGCACATCCTGCCAGAAATAAATTCGCTTCATGTACGCATCGGGATCGTCGAGATGCAGGCTCTTCACTGCATCCGGTGTCAGAAGCTGTGCCGTCGCCGGATTCGCCGGCGTGTAGTGCGTCACGTCGGTAACGAGCTTCTGCGTTTGCGGCTCGACCATATATTCGAGAAACGCCTGCGCGAGTTCCTTGTGCGAACTCGCCGCCGTGATCATCAGATGGTCGATCCATCCGGTCGTGTTTTCTTTCGGGATCGTTTCACCGATCGGATAGTTGAGCTTGCGCAGTTCCACAGTCATCAGCGGCCAGCCCATCGCGATGGTCACTTCGTGAGTCTGAAAAAGTTGGGTGAGTTCGCCGCCGGTCGTCCAATACTTCCGGACATTCGGCTTGAGCTCGATCAGTTTTGTCTTTACGGCTTCCAGCTGCTCGTCGCTCAGGTTGTAAAGCTGATTCGGATCGGGCTTGTCGTACCCGAGAACCTGCGCCGCCATGTAGATGCTGGAAAGCTCGTCCCACGGCGAAACTTTATTTTTTAGCTTCGGATTCCAGAGTTCGCTCCAGCTGTCGGGTGCTTTCGGAAACGCAGTCGTATCGTAGAGCAGTGGATTCGGCCCCCACACAAACGGCACGCCATAAGTTTGCCCGTTCGCCTTGACGAGCGGCGATTCACGCAGTCGCGCCGAAAGTTGCGGGTACGCGGGAACCTTCGAGAGGTCGAGGGGCGCCGCAAGCCCCGCTTTCACGATGGAAGTCGCAACGTCGCTCGACGGCGAGATTACGTCGTAGTTGCCTGCGCTGCCGCCGCGCAATTTCGCGACAAGCTCGTCGCTCGAACCCATGTACGACGCGACTACCTTGCAGTGATGCGCGTCTTCAAACGCTTTCAAAAACGACGGATCGGCGTAGCCCTCCCACACGAGCAGGCTGAGCGTTTCCGTCTTCGGCCCGCATCCTGCGAAGAGAATCGCAAAAACAAAGAGTGCCGCGAACGCCGCTCGCCTCATACCGTGCTCCTTCGCATCTGTTCGATGCGATTGAAAATGGCTATTTCGAGTTGCTTTGATACACGACGCGCCCACCGACAATCGTGGTCGTCACCTTGGTGTCCGAAATCTTCTGCGGATCAATGTCAAAAATTTGCTGCGAAAGAATGATGATGTCCGCAAGTTTCCCGACTTCGATCGAGCCTTCCGTTTTTTCGCGTCGCCCGGCGAACGCCGCACCGAGCGTGTAGCCGTACACCGCGTCGGCAACGGACAATCGCTGTGACGGAACAAAGCCACCGTCCGGTTTCCCGTCCGTCGTTTGCCGCGTCACCGCCGTTTGCACGCCTTCCCACGGGCTCAGCGTAACAACCGGCCAATCGCTGCCGAACGCAAGATGTCCGCCGTCATTCGCGATACTCTTCCACACCCACGCCCGGCCCGCGCGATCCGGCCCGATGTTACGCGCCCAAACGTTGAGCGTGTCGTCGTTGGGATACGAATGCAGCGGCTGCATGCTCGCGATCACACCGAGCTTGCCGAACCTCGGAATGTCCACCGCTTGAATTGTTTCGATGTGCTCGATGCGCGGGCGACGGTCCTGCGTGCCATTCACTTTCTCGGCGTTGTCGTAAGCGTCGAGCGCGGTGCGCACGCCGTAGTCGCCTATGGCGTGTGTGAAAAGCTGCAGCCCGCGCTTATCGAGTTCGGCGACGGCGGCTTTGTATTTGTCCGGCTCCCAGAAGAGCTTTCCTTTCAACGACGGATCGTCAGTGTAAGGCTCAAGCATCGCCGCCGTATGCGACTCGATCACGCCGTCGACCATCATCTTTACCGCGCCGCCGCTGATCCAATCGTCGGTGTATTTCTTGCGCGCGGCTTCTATTTTCGTGATGTCGGTCGCGCGCAGCTCCGGTGGATCGAGGAAATACGCAATGTAGAATCGCAGCGTCTGCTGCTTCTCGCGCCGCAGCTGGTCGAATAGCGCGAGCTCCTCAAAATCGCCGCCCGCGCTGTGAACACGCGTCAGACCATGCTCGCTGGCCCACTTCATGCCGGCACGCAACGCCTCGAGTTTCTCCGCGCGCGTCGGTACCGGCACAATCTTGCCGACCAATCCGTGCGCTGCTTCCTTCAGCGCGCCGGTGGCTTCACCGGTCGCGGGATCGCGAACAATCACGCCGTTCGGCGGATTCGGCGTGTCCTTCGTAATTCCTGCGAGCGCCAGTGCTTTCGAGTTCGCCCAATACGTGTGGCCGTCGTAGCCTTCGAGATATGCGGGCCGATCGGGAAAAACTTCGTCGAGATCTTTCTTGTTGGGCAGCGCCGCGGCGCCAAACATCGCGTAGTCCCAGCCGCGCCCGAGAATCCAATCCTTGCCGGGATGCTTCCCAGCATATTCGCGCAGCCGCCGCTGAATGTCGGCTACGTCTTTCGCGCCTTCGAGATTCACGCGGCCGAGACTGAGCGAGCCGTCTAAAAAATGAATGTGACAATCGACGAAGCCTGGCAGCACAAGCTGGCCGCCCGCATCAATCATTTTTGTGCTGGGCTTACGAAGTTTCTCGACATCCGCTTCAGTGCCGACCGCGACAATCTTGTCACCTTGAATCGCAAGCGCTTCGGCCCAAGGATGATTCACATTCACCGTGTAGATCTTCGCGTTGTGCACGATCGTGTCCGCGGATTGTGCGCTCGCGCCCGGCAGCGTCGCGCAGAACGCCGCGAGCGAAAGGATGACGAACGCAATGGATCGAACGCTCGACACTCGTGCGGCGGGTGATCGTTTCATGTTCCCTCGAAACAAACGAAAGCCAAAATCTAAACTCTTCTCAAAAGGTCGGCGGCGTATTGATCCACAGCAACCGCGTCTCCGTGCGCCCCGGATTTCTCCAGCGGTGCGGCGTCGAACTCTCGAAATACAAACTGTCGCCGGTCTTCAACACGTGATGTTCTTTGCCGCCAAGCCAAATCTCAAATTCGCCCTGCAGCACGTGCAAAAATTCCTCGCCTTCGTGAGCGTACGACTCACCGCTCCCGCCGTTCGGCTTGATGCAAAATAAATGTGGTTCCATTGCCGTGTGGCCCCACGCGAGCAATTCCATCCTCACGCCGGCCGTCGTTTCCAGAATCTTGCGTTGTGCCGGCCGCACGAGCCCGGGATTCTCTTCCGCCGCCTCAAACAGCGACGGAATATTCGTCCGATAAAATCGCGCGATTCGCCGCAGCGTTGCAACCGACGAGCGCATCTGCCCGCGTTCGAGCGCGCTTAGAAATCCCACCGACACGCGCGTCGCTCGCGCTACCTGCGCCAGCGAAAGCCCACGCCGCGTACGCAGGCGGCGAAAGCGCTGTCCCGGCAACAATTCCTTTTCGGCTGGCGCCGAGACGATGCCCTGGCCTTTGAGCACATGCACGATCGCCGCGGGATTCAGCCCGCGTGCACGACGCAGGAACAAAGCGCGCTGCAACAATCGCACATCGACTTCGGTGTAGAGCCGGTACCTGCTCTTCGTACGTTGTGGCACGACGAGGCCCAGCATCTCCCACGCGCGCAACGCCGAAGACGAAATTCCCACGCGGCGCGCCACCTCGCTGATGCGCAGCATACGCTTTTGCGACGCGCCTCCGTCCAACTGCGCTCGCGATTGGTTGAATGAATTCTTTCCGCTTGACACCGATGGCGGCTTTCTCTAAGTTTGCGGGATTATAGTAAGGTTTCTAACACGCAGCAACCTCGAATCGATAGGGATTTTTAGAAATTGTTAACGAAGTTGGGTCGTGGGTCCAGGGTCGGCGTCGCAGCACCGCACTTGAGGGGTGATTTAATGAAGTCCGAATGTAAGCGACGGGATGCGTCCGCATTCCGCAGTCCTCGTTTCTTTTTACTTTCCATTCTCTCCATCGCAGCGCTGACGTTTGCGCCGATCATTGCTGCGCAGAGCACCGGCGGCCGCATTCGCGGCACGGTGAGTGATCCCAGCGGTGGCGCCGTCGCGGGCGCGAAGGTGACGCTCATCAACGAGGCGACCAACGTGTCGCGAGACGTGGATACCGGCGGCAACGGCGAGTACCTCCTGATCGAAGTCCCGATCGGTTCATACGAAATCGACGTAACGCAGGAAGGCTTCAAGAAATATGTGCGCAAGGGAATTGCGCTCAACCTGAACGAAGTGATCAGCATCGATATTTCGCTCCAACTGGGCGCCACGGCGGAAACCGTCGAAGTCACCGGCGCGCCTCCAGTTGTCGATACGAGCAGTACGCAGCTCGGCGCTGTCGTCAACGAGCGCGCCTCGACGCAACTGCCGCTCAACCAGCGCGACGTCTATCAACTCCTCCAACTCCAGCCCGGCGTGCAGTCGCAGCTTGGTAACGATTTGTTTTATGGCTCCGACAAAGCTGGCGTCGTCACCGTCAACGGCGGTCGCGGCCGCTCCAACAACTACTCGGTGAACGGCGGCGATGGCAACGACCTCTTCGCCAACTTGCCCGCGATCGAGCCTTCGCCCGACTCCATCGAGGAATTTCGCGTCATCAGCAATTCCTTCGACGCCGAATACGGCCGCAACTCAGGCGCCGTCGTGAACGTCGTCACGAAATCCGGCACCAACGCGATTCACGGCAGCTTCTACGAATTTTTCCGCAACGACGTGCTCAACGCGCATCCATTCACGTTCTTTCCGGCGCCAAAACCGGAATTTCGCCAGAATCAATTTGGCGGTACTATCGGCGGCCCGATTCGCAAGGACAAGACGTTTTTCTTCGGTTCCTATGAAGGGCGTCGTGCCGTACAAGGAATTTTGTCGCAGCCGATCAACGTGCCCACGGCCGCCGAAGTCACGAACGGTGACTTTTCCGCGGCGGGCTTGGCAAATGGTGTCGTCGACGCGCTTGGCAATCCTGGATTCGCGGGCAATCTCACCGACGCGACCGTCGCCAATATTCTCTCGACGCGCTGTGGTTCCAGCCTGGGCGCACCTGCTTCGGCCGCCGTCGCATCGGTTGCGGGCGGCGGACCACCAGTTCCTTTCAGCACGATCTTCCCGAACTTCAAGATTCCGACCCCGTGCTTCGATCCCGTGGCCGTGAGCTTGTTGCAGTACGTGCCCGGAGCAGGCGGCAGCGGTGGCGTGCAGATCACGCCCAACAAGACCGATCGTGGCGATCAATTCCAGATCCGCATCGATCATTCACTCAACAACAATCAGAAACTCTCCCTCTACTACTATTTCGACGACGACAATACGCTCGATCCGTTCGCCAAATTCCAGGCGTCTGGCGCGACCACGGGCAACTTCCCCGGCGTTTATGCCACGCGCACGCAGCAGATCAACGCATCGCACACTTGGACCATCGGCTCGACTTCGGTCAACGAAGCGCGTTTCAGCTATTTTCGCGAAGGTCAGCTCCAGTTCGACTCACCAACGCGTGTCGGCGCGATTCAATCTTCGTGCGGCACGGGCGCGGCATCAGCGTTCTGCTTCACGGGTACCGCGGACACGCCGTTATTTGACGACAGCGGTGCGGCGCTCGGCACGAACCCCGACTACGGTCTGCATACCGGCCTTGGCCCAACAAAAGAAGGCGTGCCGTTCATCGACGTCGGCGGTGGCTTCTCGATCGGCAACAATTTCAACGGTCAGCTGCCGCAAACTGGCAACACCTATCAGTTCAGCGACAACTTCAGCAAGATCATCGGCAGCCACAGCCTCAAGTTTGGCGGCGACGTTCGCTACCAGATGTTCGATCAGCTCTTGTATTTCGACGTTAACGGCGACATGCAGTTCTTGTCTACGCCCGACGGTCCGACGGGTAACGATCTCGGTTTCTCTGACGCCTATCCGGACTATTTCCTCGGCTTGGGCAACGGATTTTTCCAGGGTTCCGCGCAGCACGAAATCGTGCGCAGCACTTCGCTGTACCTCTTTGCTCAGGACAGCTGGAAGATCAAGCCGAACCTGACGTTGAACTATGGCGTGCGGTGGGAGATGAACACGCCGCTCACCGACATCGGCAAAAAAGTGCAGACGTTCCGCCCGGGGCAAGTCTCGTCGATTTATCCCTGCTCGTTGCCGGCGAGCAATCCGCTGTTCGTTGCCGGTAGCGTCACAAATTGCGATCAGGCCGGTACAACTCCGGTGGGTCTCGTTTTCCCCGGCGACAAAAACGTTCCAGACTCGCTCACCAACACCTATTACAAAGGTTTCGCGCCGCGCATCGGTCTCGCGTGGAGTCCGAACTGGAAAGATGGAATCCTCGGCAAGCTGGCCGGCGGCCCTGGCAAGACGAGCGTCAGCGCAGGCTACGGCATCTTCTACAATCCGATCGAGCAGCTCGTGCTCGAACAGTTCAGCGCAGAACCTCCATTCGGCGGCAGCAACTTTATCTCGAGCCCGCTCCTTCAGACACCGTACCTCGATCAGAGCGGTGACGTCTTCCCAAATCCGTTCACCGGCATTCTCAATCCGCCGCGCGGGCAAGCTGTCGATTGGTCGCAGTTCCGCCCGATGACTTTCTTCGGTGAATTTCCGGCGGACCTGCGCATGCAGTATTCCGATCAGTACAACCTGACGGTCAAACGGCAATTGCCCGGCGACATTCTTTTCCAGGTCGGCTACGTCGGATCGCAAGGGCATCGCTTGCTGGCGAGCTACGAAATCAACGTCGGCAATCCGACGACTTGCAACCAACTCAACACAATTCTCGGCGACGGAACCTGCGGACCCTTCGGTGAAGATTCCGCCTACACGATTCCTGCCGGCACTGTAATTCCCGCCGGCGGATTCCAATTGCCCTACAACGCGGGCAGCGGCGGCCTCACGGTTCCAGCTGGCGTTCTCGCGAATCCCATCACGTTGGTCGGCCTCCGACAATTCTCGTCACCCCTTTGCCAGCCGCTTACTGGTGTCGGATGCCCGTCCGACGGAACGCCCGTCTTCTCCGGCATCTTCTCCGAAAACACCGTGGCGAAATCTAACTACAACTCACTCCAGGTGCTCTTCCAGAAAAATTTCAGCCACGGCCTGCAATTCCAGGCTTCTTACACGCTCAGCAAGACGATGGACAACGCGTCGAGTTTCGAGAGTGCGTTGAATCCGCTCAATTTCGACGCGACCTATGGCCTCTCGGCGTACGACGCGCGTAATCGCTTCGTCTTCAACTACGTTTGGGATCTCCCAGTGCCGAAATTTGACGGTTTCAAAGGAAAACTGCTCGACGGATGGGAGGTCTCGGGAATTCTCTCATTCCAGAGCGGCTTCCCGGTCCGCATCACTTCACAGGACGATGTCGAAGAACTCGATTCGACGTTCCTCTTCGAGACTCCCGGTGAGCCGAACCTGACCGCGCCTTTCCACACGCAGGACATTAGAAAGAACAACGGCTTCGCCTTCGATCCAGCCTTGTTCACGAACGCGACCGTCGCGCCCGGCACCATCGGCAACGCGCCGCGTTCGATCTGCTGCGGACCTGGCATCAACAACTGGGACATGAGCTTCAACAAACAGACCAAACTCGGCGAGCGTTGGCTGATGGAATTCCGCGGCGACGTCTTCAACATTTGGAACCACGCGCAGTTTTACAGCGTGGACGGCGACGTTTCCAACACGGGAAGCACCTTTGGCCAAGTGCAGCACGTGCACGATCCGCGCCTCGTCCAGTTTTCGCTGAAGTTCAAGTTCTAGCGCGGACCGGATAAACTTGTATTGGCTTCGAAGGCGCGGCTCGCAAGGGTCGCGCCTTCGCGCCTGAAATGCCGAATGCGAGCTTAGCGCAATCAGCTCAGCTCGGGTTGGATCAGCGAACGCGGAACGCACATAAACTGACCGCAGGGAACAGACCTGCATGCAATGGAGTTCGGTATGTACGAAGCACTCGACAAGGAAATCGCTCTCTACGAAAAGCGAACGCCGAAATCGGCGGCCGCTCACAAACGCGCACTCGAACGCATCCCGCTGGGTGTCGCCAGCAATTATCGCCACTACGAGCCGTATCCGATTTTTGTGAAGGATGGAAAAGGCAGCAAAATTCACGACGTCGATGGCAACGAATACATCGATCACAATCTTTGCTTCGGCGCGCTGATGGCGGGCCACTGCCATCCGGCCGTCGTCAAAGCTGTCGAAGAAAAACTTCATCAGGGTACGACCTTCGGCATGCCCCACGATCAGGAATGGGAGCTCGCGGAAGAAATCTGCAAGCGCTACCCGGTCGACATGGTGCGCTTCGGATCGAGCGGCACCGAAGTGACGATGCACGCGTGCCGCATCGCGCGCGCCGCCACGAACCGCGACAAAATCCTCAAGTTCGAGGGCTCGTATCACGGACTGCACGACACCGCGCTCGTCAGCGTGAAGCCCAAAGCTGACGAATACGGCGATCCCGACGCGCCAAACGCCGTTCCCGGTGGCGGCGGTATTCCGAAATCAACCATCGCCAACGTGGTCGTCGCTAGCTTCAACAATCTCCACAGCGTCGAGCGCCGCTTCAAGGAAAGTCCCGGCCAGATTGCTGCCATCATCCTCGAGCCGATTCTGATGAACGTCGGCCTCTGCATTCCGCAGCCCGGATTCCTGCAAGGACTCCGCGATCTCTGCGACAAAAACGGCGCGTTGCTGATCTTCGACGAAGTGAAGACCGGCGCGAAGCTCGCGTGGGGCGGCGCCAGTGAATATTTCGGCGTGAAGCCCGACATGATCTGTCTCGCTAAATCGATCGGCGGCGGACTTCCGCTCGGCGCTTTCGGCTCAAGCCGCGCGGTGATGGACCTCATCTCGCAACACAAGGTCTTCCACGGCGGCACCTACAACACGAATCGCGTCGCGATGTCGGCGGGACTCGCAACGTTCCGCGAAGTGCTGACGCGCGAAAACTATGCACATACCGACAAGCTCAGCAGACAACTCACCGACGGCTATCGCAAGATAGTCGCCAAGGTCGGCCTGAAGGCTTACATTGCGAGCGCCGGAGTCAACGGCGCGCTGATGCTCTATCCGCAAGAGATCAAGAACTATCGCGACTGGATCACGATCGATGTCGATCTCTGGCGTCACTACTGGTTTGCGATGGTGAATCGCGGCGTGCTCGCTCAGCCGTATTGGTGGGACGAGCAGTGGACGATCTCGGTGCAGCACACCGAAGCCGACATCGACAAGCACCTCGCCGTATTCGACGAAATCGCCCCGTCCCTGGCGAAGGCTCAGCAAGAGCGCGGCGCTGCCAAAGTCGGCGCCACCGGCCACTAGGTTCTATACGGCACGGTCATGTAGGGGCGCAGGACTCTGCGCTCCAGCGTGCCCGGGCGAAAGACTTGCCGCGATTCGTTTTTGATTTCTTTCGCCGTCTCTCGGGGTGAAACCAACTTTGTCGAACGAGGTCACAACACAGACAGCGTCGGCTGCCGAAGCACCTCATCTGCGTCGCGTCCTCGGCCGCTTTGATCTCGTCCTCCTCTTCGTCGTCGCCGTTTTCAATCTCAACGTCGTCCCATCGATCGCCGCAAACGGCGGCGTCACAATCTGGCTGTGGATCATCTCGTTGGTCCTTTTCTTCTGGCCGCAGGGCATCGCTGTCATCGAACTCGCGCACCGCTATCCCGGCGAAGGCGGCGTCTATCTCTGGGCCAAGGAAGTCTTCGGCGACTTCCACGGTTTCCTCTCGGGCTGGTGCTATTGGACCAACAACATGATGTACGTGCCGACGGTGATGCTCTATTTCGTCGGCGTTTCGGTCTTCGCGCTGGGCAGCGGCCACCATGCTTTGGCCGACAACAAACTTTTCACGCTCGGCGCGGCGCTCACGCTGCTGGCGATCCTCGTTGTGCTCAACATCGTCGGTCTCGGCGTCGGCAAATGGATCAACAATCTCGGCGCGATCGGCACCGGAATCGCTGCGGCGGTTTTGATCGGACTTGGTGCGATTGTTTATCTGCGATTTGGGACCAACATCACCGCTGCCGACTTCCAGATTCCTGCGAATCCGCGCTTCGTTCTGAATTCCTTCGGCGTCATTTGCTTTGGTCTGGTGGGGCTGGAACTCGCGTCGGTCATGGGCGACGAAATCGAGAACCCGCAGAAAATCCTGCCGGGCGCAGTCGCGTGGGGCGGCATTCTCTCCGGCATCCTCTATATAGGAGCCACGCTGACGCTGCTGATCGCGGTCAGCAAGCAAGACATCAGCGTCCTGCAAGGCATCGTGCAGGCGGTCAGCCACATGGCCGCGAGAGTCGGCGCATCCTGGATCGTGGCTCCTTTTGCGGTGCTCCTGAGTTTCGCGATTGCAGGAATCGGCTCGGCCTGGCTCGCCGGTTCGGCGCGCATCCCCTTCGTTGCGGGGCTCGATTCCTACATGCCGGCGTGGCTCGGCAAGGTGCATCCGAAATATGCGACGCCGTATGCAGCGCTGATCGTCCACGCGGTCGTTTCGATGATTTTGGTGATCGTCAATTTTTCCGGTGGCGCCGGCGTTCAGGAGACGTTTCAAAAGCTCTTGTCGCTCGCCGTTGTGCTCCAGCTTGTACCGTTTATTTACATGTTCGGTGCGTTGCTGAAACTTGCGAGCGCCGATGATTTCGTGCGCGGGCGCTACAGCAAAACGACATTGCTGTTTGCCGGAGTCAGCGGCCTCATCACGACGATTCTCGGAATTGCGCTCGCGTTTTTTCCCGCGGCGCAGATTACCTCAGTCGCGTCGTATGAAATCTGGATGTTTGGCGGCACCCTTCTGTTCGTCGGCCTCGCGGCGTTTTTCTTTTTCGTCTACGGCCGGCGCAAAGCCGCAAGAAAAGTAGCGGTCGCGTCGGTAACGTGATCACTCGCGGCGCGCGATTCAATCGTGCCCGCCGAGATTTTTTGCGACAGTCGTAGGAGCACGGCACGCCGTGCCCGTCTTAAAATTGTTCGCAGATGTAACGGAGGCCCCAGGATGGCAACCACCACGAGCGCAGCGTCCAACGCAAAAACGTACAAGAATTTCGTCAACAACCAGTGGGTCGCAGCCGCAAGCGGCGAAACGTTCCCGGTCTACGACCCCTCGACCGAAGAAGTCATCGCGAACGTAGCCGCCGCTGATAAGTCCGACGTGGACGCTGCAGTAAAAGCCGCGCGCGAAGCCTTCGACAACGGCCCGTGGCGTCAAGCGACCGCGCAAGACCGCGGCCGCATCCTTTTCAAACTCGCCGACAAAATCAGACAAAATACAACCGCGCTCGCCGAACTCGAATGCCGCAACACCGGCAAGCCGATCGTCGAAGCCGAATACGACATCGCCGATGTCGCCACCTGCTTCGAGTATTATGGCGGCCTCGCAACGAAAGTCACCGGCCACGTGAATCCAGTTCCCGCCAACGCGCTCAGCTTCACCTTGCGCGAGCCGATGGGAGTTGCCGCACAAATCATTCCGTGGAACTACCCGCTGCTGATGGCCGCGTGGAAACTCGCACCCGCTATCGCCGCCGGCTGCTGCTGCGTGCTCAAGCCCGCCGAGCAGACTCCACTCACCGCGCTAGAATTCGCCCACTATTTCGAGGAAGTCGGACTGCCGCCCGGTGTCGTCAACATCATCAACGGATTCGGCGAAACCGCAGGCGCGGCGCTCGTCGCGCATCCCGGGGTGGACAAGGTTGCGTTCACAGGAAGCGCCGCCGTCGGAAAAATCATCGTCAAGAGCGCTGCGGACACGCTCAAGCGCGTCACGCTCGAACTGGGCGGCAAATCGCCTAACATCTTCTTTGCCGAAGCCGACTGGGAAGCCGCCGTCGACGGCGCTCTCTTCGGCGTCTTCATTAATCAGGGCGAAGTCTGCTCCGCCGGCAGTCGCATTCTCGTAGAAAAATCGATCTACAAAAAATTCGTCGAATCGATGACCGAAAAAGCGAAACGCATCACGCTCGGTCCGCCGCTCGCCCGCGAAACAAAGATGGGTCCGCTGGTGAGCAAAGAGCAATACGATCGCGTTGCCTCGTATCTCGATCTTGGAAAGAAGGAAGCGAAGGTTGCGATTGGTGGAGGACGGCCGAAGGAATTTGGCAAAGGCTTTTATTTGGAGCCGACGATTTTCTACGATGTCGACAACAATGCTCGTATATCTCGTGAAGAAATCTTCGGGCCCGTTGCGAGCGTCATTCCGTTCGACGGCGAAAGCGACGCCATCCGCATCGCCAACGACACGCCGTATGGCCTCGCCGCCGCCGTATGGACGCGTGACATCTATAAAGCGTTCCGCGTCGTCAAATCATTGCGAGCTGGAATCGTGTGGGTCAATCACATGCAGCCGACATACGTCGAGGCGCCCTGGGGCGGCTACAAACAATCCGGCTTCGGCCGCGAGCTCGGCCCGTGGGGACTCGAGGAATACCTCGAGACAAAACAAGTCTTCGTGAACCTCGACGAAACTCCGATCGGATGGTACTGAAAATGCCCACAATTCAAATCAAGACGGAAATTCCAGGCCCTCGCTCGATCGCGCTGATGAAACGCCGCGAAGCCGCTGTACCGCGCGCGCCGTATAACACAATCCCGGTATTCACCGCGTCGGCTGAAGGTGCAACGCTCACCGACGTGGACGGAAATCGCTACATCGATTTCGCAGGCGGCATCGGGTGCCTCAACATCGGCCACCAGGCGCCGCGCGTGACCGCTGCAATTCGCGATCAACTCGAAAAGCATTTGCACTTGTGCTTCGCCGTCACGCCGTACGAAGGCTACATCGCCGTCGCCGAAAAGTTGAACGCGCTCGCTCCGGGAAATTTTGCGAAGAAGACGATTCTGCTCAACACCGGAGCGGAAGCTGTCGAAAACGCGGTGAAAATAGCGCGGGCGTACACGAAGCGGCCCGCCATCATCTGCTTCGAGGACGCATTCCACGGGCGCACGCTAATGGCGATGTCGCTCACCAGCAAGGCGCATCCTTATAAGGCGGGATTCGAGCCGTTCGCGAGCGATGTGTATCGCATTCCGTTCGCTTACGAATATCGCGCCGACGGCGAAACGACCGTCGAAGCATTTGCGCATCATCTCGAAAACGCATTCAAGCGCAGCGTTGCCGCGGAATCGGTTGCGGCGCTGATCGTCGAACCCGTGTTGGGCGAAGGCGGGTTCGTTGTGCCGCCGCGCGACTATTTCAAAGCGCTGCATGCGATCTGCCGCAAGCACGGAATCTTGTTCATCGCGGATGAAGTGCAGTCGGGATTCGCGCGCACCGGCAAATGGTTCGCATCCGAGCATTTCGGCATCGAACCCGATTTGATCACGATGGCAAAATCGCTCGGTGGAGGTATGCCGATTGCCGCCGTTACCGGCCGCGCCGAAATCATGGATGCCCCCGCCGTCGGCGGGCTCGGCGGCACCTACTGCGGCCATCCGCTTTCCTGCGCGGCGGCGTTGGCGGCGATCGAGACCATCGAAAAAGACGGCATGCTTGCGCGCTCAACCACGATCGGCAAACACTTCGAGAAACGGGCCCGCGCCTGGCAGCAGAAGTGGCAACTCGTCGGCGACGTCCGTGGACTCGGCGGAATGTGCGCGATCGAACTCGTGCGCAACGCAGACACCCGTGAGCCGGCCGACACGGAGACGAAACAGGTCGCCGAATTCTGCTATAAACATGGCTTGATCACGATCACGGCCGGCACGTTTAACAACGTGATCCGCATCCTCGTGCCGCTGGTGATCACCGACGCCCAGTTCGACGAAGGCCTCGACGTAGTCGAAGCAGCTCTAGCCGCCGTCGCCGAGAAAAAGCAACCCGCTCTCTCCCACGCCTGAGCGCCCGGGAACTAATTCCGATTGTAGGGGCGGGGTTCACTCCGCCCGGCGTCAACACGTTCTCAATCCCGCGTACGTACTTCCCGGCCCTGCAATCGCCAGTTGCACCCGCGCCCGTCGCGTAGCACACTCTTCTCCCCGCATCTAAACTGTCGTGTTCCCAGGAGCACCACCATGCCGGAAACCGCAACGAAAACCGCATCGATCGCATCGCAGTTCAAAGACCCCGATCTCTTCCGCGAAGCCGCGTTCATCGATGGCCAGTGGGTCACCGCGAGCAAGACATTTTCAGTCGACAATCCCGCGACCGGCGAAATCATCGCCAACGTTCCTGATCTCGGCGCCAGCGAAGCACGCCAGGCCATCGAGGCCGCGAACCGCGCATTTCCCGCCTGGAGCAAGAAGACCGCGAAAGAGCGCGCCGTCATTCTCCGCAAGTGGTTCGATCTCCTCCTCGCAAACCAGGAAGACCTCGCAAAGCTCATGACGCTCGAACAAGGCAAGCCGCTCGCCGAATCACGCGGCGAGGTCGCATACGCCGCCGCATTCATCGAATGGTTTGCCGAAGAAGGGAAGCGCATCTACGGCGACACAATTCCGCAACATCAATCCGACAAGCGCATCGTTGTGATCAAACAACCGGTCGGCGTCGTCGCTGCAATCACTCCGTGGAATTTTCCCCTTGCGATGATCGCGCGCAAGGCGGGGCCGGCGCTCGCATCGGGCTGCACGCTCGTCATCAAGCCGGCCGAGCAAACGCCGCTCTCGGCTCTTGCGCTCGCTGTTCTCGGCGAACGCGCCGGCGTACCGAAGGGTGTCTTCAACGTAATCACCGGATCACCCGTCGAAATCGGCGGCGAGCTGACCTCGAATCCGATCGTACGCAAGCTCTCGTTTACCGGCTCGACCGAAGTCGGCAAGCTCTTGATGGCGCAATGCGCCGGAACTATCAAGAAGATTTCGTTGGAGCTTGGCGGCAACGCGCCATTCATCGTTTTTGACGATGCCGACATCGACGCCGCGATCGAAGGTGCGACAGCATCGAAATATCGCAACACCGGCCAAACCTGCATCAGCACAAACCGATTCTACGTCCAGGACGGCATCTACGACGCATTCGCCGCGAAGCTCACGCAAGCGGTGAAAAATCTAAAGCCCGCATCAGGCCTCGAAGCTGGTGCAACCCAAGGCCCGCTCATCGACGACGCAGCACTCAAAAAAGTCGAAACGCATCTGAACGATGCGAAGTCCAAAGGCGCGAAAGTTCTCGTCGGCGGTAATCGCCACTCGCTCGGCGGCCGCTTCTTCGAACCGACAGTCCTCGCCGACGTCACTCCACAAATGCGCATCTCCAAGGAAGAAACCTTCGGCCCCGTCGCCCCGCTCTTCCGCTTCAAAAACGAAGCCGAGGCCGTCGCCCTCGCCAACGATACCGAATTCGGCCTCGCTGCATATTTCTATGGCCGCGACATCGCCCGCATCTGGCGCGTCGCCGAAGCGCTCGAGTACGGCATCGTCGGCATCAACACCGGCATGATCTCGACAGAAGTCGCCCCCTTCGGCGGCTTCAAAGAATCCGGCCTCGGCCGCGAGGGCTCAAAGTACGGCATGGACGACTACCTCGAAGTGAAGTACCTCTGCTTCGGCGGAATCAGCTAGCCGCGGCGATTCGGTCTCTTCAGACTCGACGGGAACTTGGCTCGCCTCAGTAGACGCGGTATCGTTATCCAGCAACTCGGCGGGCCTGTAGCTCAATGGTTAGAGCATTCGGCTCATAATCGACTGGTTGGAGGTTCGAATCCTCCCAGGCCCACCAGATTTTGCAATCCTCGCGCCTACTTCTTCAGCAGTTGTGCGAGTTCTTCGTACTGATCGCTCGCAATATAATCGACGCCCGCTTTGGCCGCGGCTCGCCACCGTTGCTCGACCGCCGCGCGGCTGCCGAAGTTGTATCCGTGAAATAGTCCGCGACAACTTTCCTCCTGCACCGTGACGCCGTCGAGCGTGTAGAAGCGAATCCAGAATCCGCGCTGATGTGCGTACGCGACGAAATCGCCAAGACGCTTTTCTTTTTCGGGCGTCCACTCGCCCGCGTTCGTTTGCCCACCCGCCTCGATGACATGCCACGCGTTGTTCCACCAGCGGTGATAATTGTCGGCTGCGTCCGGCGCGATCGTCTCCGGAGGCGCAGTGATATTTCCCGTATGCGTATGTGTCGCGCCAAAAACAAGCAGCCGTTCGCCAACAGGCACGCGATCGTAGAAAACCGCTTTTTGCGCGTCGGATTCACCTGTCAGAACAAGAATCGGCTTCACGTCGAGCGCGCCGACCTCGCCAATCTGTGCGCCGCGGGGCGCCGTGGTGAGCCAATCTCGATATTCCGTCAGCAATTTCCAGATCGCTTCCAGATGTTCCGGTTCTTCCGATTTCAAATCCAGGTTCAGCGTGATCAGCGGCCACTCGTGATGGTCGGTCGATTTCAACGCGCTCTCGACCACCGGTCGCACCCGCTCAAAAAAATAATCGCGCATGTTGGGCTCGTGTCCGGTGGCAGGCACTCCATGCGTCACGATCGACCGCGACTGCCCAGTACTTTTATCCGTGAACCACAGCAAATCCTGCTCGATCGCCAGCGGTGTTCCCGCCGACAGCGCGCGGTCGATGCGATCATTCCACCACCCAAAGTATGGATAGCAGTTGTGCGCATCCATCACCGAGCGCGCCCCGGGATGCGCCGCATTGGGCATCGGTGCGCGCGCGAGCACCACGGACGTGAGACCGAAGAGCGCGCAGATCGCCAGCGCGATGCAATCGGCGAGCGGAATGCGTCTACCGAGAAATTTGCCGTAAAGAAAGCGCATTGTGTTTGTCATCTTTTCCAATCGAATTGGCCCGAACGTGAAAATGCTACGACGTGAACGCCTCCCAAGGAAGCGTCCACGTCATAGCGGAAGTACGTGTTGAAGGTTAGCTGCAGCTTTCGTCTCTTAGAACGACAGCCGCAGCGCAAACTGCATCACGCGCGGATCGCCCGAAAGCGTGGTGATCTGCCCGGCCGCTCCGCTCGTCACGTTGTTATTCGGCTGACCGAACAACACCGCGTTGAACAGGTTGAACACTTCCCAGCGAAACTGCAGCTTCAGCGATTCCTTGATCGGGAAGTCGCGCACGAGCGAGAAGTCAAAAACATTCGTGTGCGGCCCGCGCAGCGTATTGCGTCCGCTATTGCCCACGACGCCCGTCGCCGTGACTTGATACGCATCGGCCAGTGACGGATCCAACGCCGTGCACGCTTTATTCGCCGAAACAAAGAACCAGCAGTTCGGGTCACCCACAATGACCGGCTTGCCCACCAGATTCGGCACAGCCGTCGCCTGGCCAAACGGATCGAGCGCAGCCGCAAGTGTGCCGCCTTCGTTCACCGTAAACGGATGCCCGCTGTAATAGGTGTACACCCCCGAAGTCTGGAAGCCGCCGATAATTTTCGCCAGCACGCCAGAGTTCACGAAGCGCCGCCCATTGCCGAACGGCAAGTCATACACGTAGCTCAACGCTACGCGGTGTGGAATATCGAAATCGCTCGGCCCATACCACGCCGCGTAGTTGCGGCCGTTCGGCGCCGCTCCCGAGTTCGATTCGAGTTCTTCCGGTGTGTTATCCAAACTCCGCGAATACGTGTACGCAAGACGCATGCTCAGTCCGTTCGAGAATCGCCGGCTCAGCGTCGCTTCGAGTCCGTTGTATTTGCCGGCCCCGAGCGGGCTCGTGTATTCGACGTAGCCGAAATTCGAATACGGTGCGACTCCCGTGCTCACGTTTCCGACGATCGTCGGTTGATTGAAATCCGACAGCACATCGAGATGCGTCGAGCGCGTCCCCACATAGTTCACTTCCGCCAGCCAGCTGTTGCCGATCTGCCGCTGCACGCCAAAGCTCCACTGCTGAACCATCGGCGTCGGATCGTCTTGATTCATCGCGCGAATGTGGAAGCTCGTCAGGTTTCCGAAATCGATCGTCGACGGATCGAGGAAGTTCGCAGGGAATCCCGTTTCCGGCTTCAGCACGGGAGTCTTGTTGCTCGCCAGCGTCTTGTTGATGAGAAACGGTGGATTCAGCGCGAGCTGATCTTCGCTGCCGATGCGCTCAAACAGCGAGTAATAGATGCCGTAGCCGCCGCGAATCACTGTCTTCGAATCAAGCGAATACGCAAACCCGAGGCGCGGGCCGAAGTTTTTCTTGTTCACCTGCACGAGTGACCGATCTTCCAGCGAGCCACCCTTCGCGAACACAAGCGAGCCCGCCCCGGTGGGATCGAAATTCGCCATCTGGTTATTGCCCTCGAGCGCCGGCGTCGCGAAGTCGTAACGCAGCCCGAGGTTCAGCGTCAGCTTGCGCGTCATTTTCCAATCGTCTTCGGCAAAGCCCGCCAGCATCCACAGTCGCTGATCGACAAAGAACACATTAGTCAGCTGTGTGCTCTGCGTCAGGCCCAGCAAACCGTCTGCGTACGACAAACCGCTCTTCGACGGGCAAGTTACGCCCGCTCCTGCGACGCACGTCGTGAAAACGCCAGTGAACCCGAGATCGCCGCGTGTCCCCGGCTCGTCCTGGAAAATATTGCGCATCGGCGCCCACAGCGTGCCGCCAAACTTGAACGAATGCGCGCCATGCGTCCACGAGATCGTGTCCGAGTATTGATACTGCTGCGGAATCTGCCGTTTCGGCAAAAAGTCAGGTGAACCAATAAATCCGAAGTTCGAGAACGTCGTGAGTGGCACACCACCCGCGATCGCCGGATTGTTCGGAATTCCCGGCACGAACTGGTCCGCCGCATTCTGTCCGAACGGGTCCTGCTCGGCGTACGAGAAGTTGCGGATAAACCCCAGATGGAAATCATTCACCAGCGTCGGCGTGAAAATGTGCGTGTAGCCCAGTACAAAGCTGTACGACTTCAGGAATTGCCGGCCCCAAGCCGACGTCGAGGTACCGTCCGCAATCCCGCCCAGAAATCCCGGGATAAAACGAAACCGATTCGAATAGCTGTACCGACCGAAGAACGTGTTCGACGAATTGAGCGTGTAGTCGATGCGCCCGTCGTAGCTGTCGTCGTTGTCCTGTGCGAGAGCATTTCGAACGAAATTGTTCAGATCGCCCGACGCGTTGGGCTGCGGAAACAGATTCATCAGCCCTGAAACCGCTGTGTCGATTCGTCCAGCCGGAATTTTGTTGTCGGGGAAGGGCTGTCCTGTCGTTGGATCGTAAATCGTCGGATACGCCGGTAGTCCCAGCGACGCCGCGGTCTCCGGACTGAAATCTCCAACGCGTTCGTTGGGCAGCGGCACCGTCGAAACGCGCGAAACTCCCTGCTTGATGCGCGTGCCCTCATAGTTGAAGAATCCGAATAGCTTATTCTTCAGAATCGGCCCGCCAAAATTCCCGCCGAACTGGTTCTGGTTATTCTCCGGCTTCGACAAATTGTGTTGATTCGAAATGAAATCGTTCGCGTCAAACGCCGCGTTGCGCAGATATTCGTACGCAAGCCCGTGAAACGCATTCGAACCGCCCTTCGTGCTGATCGAAACCGCCGCGCCTGGGCTGCGGCCATATTCCGCCGAGTACGGATTCGTGACCACGTTGAATTCCTGAATCGTATCGACCGATGGATGCGCCGACTCCGTGCTCAGCTCCTGCACGTTTTCCGAAATCGTGTTGTTGTCGATGCCGTCGAGCAAGAAGTTGTTCTGCAGCGAGTGCACGCCGTGCACGTTGAAATCCCCAACGCGCCCCGCGCTCGTCGCGCCGCTCTGTTGCGTGTAACGCGCGATCTGCACGCCCGCGACCATGCGCAGCAGGTCGTCCCAGTTCCGCAGATACAGCGGCGTATCTTGGATCGTCTGGTTATCGATCACCGTGCCGATCGAAGCGTCGTCCGGCGACAAATTGTTGATCACATCGTTGACTTCCACATTCGCCTGCGCCGTGCCAACCTTCAGCACCAGATCGCGCCGTACCCGCTCGGCAGTCCCGACCGTGACTCGAGCCTCCACCGTCTCGAAATTCTGGAGCGACACAACCACTCGGTACTCGCCGATCGGCAAATCGGGGAACGAATAATATCCGGCGTTGTCGGTATCGGTTTCGCGAACAAGTCCGGTAGCCGAGTTCGTCGCGGTAACATGCGCATGAACGAGCGCGGCGTTGGTTTGATCGGCCACGAGCCCGCCGAGGCTCGCGGTATTGACTTGCGCGTGCGCGCTAAATGGCGCCACAAGCGGCATGACAAACGGCGCGCTAGCGCACACCAACAGAAACACCAGTCGCGTAATACGTCGTAACGACAAAGGACCCTCCGTGCGCGAGAACGATGTCTCGCTAATCGTTTTGAGATTTTGCTGGATCCGTAACGCACGACCGAAACACACGATTCAGGCTGCGACGGATAAGGACACTACGATCCGGACGACGGATCCACCGGGGTTTGACGTCGCGCTTCGACACGACGCCCTGACCTTGCCTAAATAAATACAATCTGGCGAATGTCAGTTCGTAAATGCGATGTGAATAGTCCGAAACAATTTATCTCTACAGTGTCTCGTGTATGGGGACAATGCGCGGCTCGGGAAATATTGTGTTAGCGGGGAATCGTGATCGTTTCTCCCGAATATTTCACAACTTTATCGGCGTGTGTCGAAAGCTCGGCCTCCGCTCCGCTATTTTCGCCCGCATAAACGATATGAAATGTGCGCTTTTCGAGCATCCCGGGGAATGTTCCTTGGCGCTCGCCGATTGTCAGCTTCCGCGACGCGTCATCCCACTCAAGTCGAATCGTCGCATGCGCGCCCTTTTCGTAGTTGTAGTTGTCTCCCTCATCTTCATACAACACGAACGATCCGTTCGCGCCGGGATAGACGCGAATTTCAATCGGATCTGCCGGTTTCTCGCTCGCGTATTCAACCTCCGGCCCCATCGCAATAATCGAACCCGCCCGCACAAACAGTGGCATGCGATCGAGCGGCGCCGCCGCGTCGATCATCTTCCCACCTTCAACGCGCCGCCCCGTCCAAAAGTTGTACCAGTCCGCTTTCGGCAAATACATTCGCCGCGTCGTCGCCCCAGGCTCCGTCACCGGACTCACCAGCAGCGCCGGACCAAACATGAATTGATCGCCGATGTTGAGCGCCCGTGTGTCGGTGCGATAATCCATTGCCAGCGGCCGCATCGGCGTGTACGCCTCGCTCGTCGTCTTCCACGCCAGCGAATAAATGTACGGCATCAGGCGATACCGCAGTCGGTCGTAGCTCGTCAGGATCTTTTGCGCGTCGGCGCCATACGACCAGAGTTCGTTCTGATTCGTCGTCCGTGTCCCGTGCAGCCGAAAAATCGGACAAAACGTGCCGTACTCAAACCACCGCACAAACAATTCCCGATACGCCGGATCGTCGGGATTCCCGATGATGAAGCCGCCAATGTCCGTCGTCCAATAGGGAATTCCCGACAACGAAAAATTCAATCCCGCTGGAATCTGCCGCGCAAAGCTCAGCCAGTTCGACTCCACGTCGCCCGACCACGCTGTAATTGAATTCCGCTGCGCCCCGGCAAACGCCGAGCGCGACAAAATAAACACGCGCTTCTGATCCGACGCCTTTCGTTGCCCTTCATAAACTGCCGTTGTCGTCATCAGCGGATAAAGATTCGCGTAGCGTGCGCCGCTGCCGAGCGCCACTTTATTCGTCACAAGAATATTCGTCTCGCGCCCTTCCGTCTCTGGCTCATCCGTATCCAGCCACCACGCGTCCGCGCCGATCTTGAACAATCCCTTGTCGATCAGCCCCCAATAATATTCGCGTGCCGCCGGATTGAACGCGTCATACAGCGCCTGCCCCGCCGGATGAAACCCACTCACCTTCATCTTGTCGACGAAATATCCGTGCTTGTCCATCTCGTCGTACACCGGCGAACCCGGTCGGAAATACGGCCAGAACGAAAACATCGCATGAAAATGATTCTGGTGCAGGTCGTCGATCATCCCCTTGGGGTCGGGATAATTCTTGTTGAAGACCGGTTCTCCCATGATGTTCCACCAGAACCAGTCCTGTACGATGTTATCGACCGGAATGTGCAGCTCGCGATATTTGTGCGCGACGCCGAGCACTTCTTCCTGCGACACATACTTGTTCTTGCACTGCCAGAACCCGTACGCCCACTTGCCGAACATCGGCGCCTGACCCGTCATGTCGCGATACGCTGCGACGATGTTGTCGAACTCCGGCCCATAAATAAAGTAGTAGTCGACCGTGTCGGCGACTTCGGAACTCAGATAAAGCTCGTGAGGAAATCGATTGTTGAACCGGCTTCGCGAAGAATTGTTCCAGTAAATGGCGTAGCCATTGCTCGAAAGCACGATCGGCACCGAAATATTCGTATTCGCTTCCGAAATATCGACGGTCTCGCCGTGATAATTCCAAACGCCGGCCTGGTGCTGCCCGAGCCCGAAGAATCCTTCGGTCGAATCCCATAGATTCGAAAAAATCTCCGAGTGATACGTCTTTTCGCCGTTGACCTCCACGGGTGTCAGCGAGCGGTCGTAATCCTGGAAAAGTTTCTTTCCCTTCGCGTCCGCGAACAGGATTGTTCCGTCTTTCTTCGTAACAGTCACCGAAACGAGCGGCGTCGAAACTTTGTAACTCTGTGCGTCGGGCAGCAACGACCAGTGCGCCGCAGGCCAATCCTTCTTCGTGATCGCATATTCCGGCGCGTCGGGGATGCTGTCGCCCGGCGCGTAGGTCACGCGCACGATCGAATCCGAACAAGCTGTGATCCGCAGCGTGCCGCGTTCCATCTTCAGCAAGATTCCGTCGGCCTGCTTCTGCAAATCGGTGACGGGATTGAGCGGATTCCACTGCGCACCGGCAGCCGCACAAAAAGAAAGGAGAAGCGCGAGAAACGCTCCTCCCTTTAGAACAATCTGAAGTAAAGCCGATTGAAACGAACCGAATCGCTGGCCGGACATCAGCGCAACGCGAACCGCAATTTTTTCGTCGTCTTCGCCAGTTGCTTTTTCAGCGCGTCGACCTGTTTCGAAATATCGTCAAGCTCCCGCTTTGCCAGTGAGCCCGCTTTTGCAAATTTATGCGCGGTCTTGTCGGCCTTGCCGACAGCCGTGCCGATTTTCACCGCAACCTTTGTCAATCCGCTCTTCTTTGCCATCGGGTCTCCCTCAGTGCGCCTCAACGTAACTGCTGAGCCATCGTAACCACTCGCAATGCGACGCGTCAACGAATCCGTGCGTTGCTATTTCATCGATTCGTAGACTTTCTTTGCTTCACCGAGCCTCTTTAATGCGAACTGCTTCTCCGTGTCCGAATTCCAGTACGCATACTTCGAAGCCATCGCCATCGTTCGATCCATCCACGCCAAAAAATACTCCGCATCGTCACGCGAAGCCGGCTTCCTCCCATCCACCGTCACGTAAATCGGACTTGTCGTCGCGTAAACATAGTTATCGAGAATCGGATACTCCGACTTGTCGCTCGAAGCGCGCACCACGCACCAGCCGCTTTTTGCGATCGCGACTTCTCCGTGCGCCTCGCCGCCATCGCGCGAAGCGTTCATTTTCAAATTCTGCACGAAATAACGACCGTCGTCGCCTTGCGTCGATTTCGCTCCGTAACAAACCAGTTCCCAGTGATCCAGCGGCACAATCGATCGCAGCGAAGCCGAAAATGAAACGTTCTTGCCGCCGTCCATCTTCACTTCTCCACCGATCTGTTCCGAACCGAGAGTGAAGTCCAGCAATGGTCCATTCGTCGCAACCGTCTTCCCGCTCTTCAGCGCCGCAAGAAACGCTTCAATCTTCACGGGCCCTCCGGGCACGCGAGCGTACACGCGATCCATCCCCACCGGCCCACGCAGCGACGCAAAGTTCGCCATCGCATCCGTCCCCGCACCGGCCGGGATCCGAAAACCTAAATCGAGCAAGCGATACCAGACGCCCGCCGTCGCGCGGTAGTCGTTGAATCCAACCACTTCGAGATAGTCGAGTTTGCCCAGCGCAACGTCCGCCGCCAACTCTTCAGGCGTGTCTTCCTGCGAGTGCGGTATTGCTGCTGGGTCCTCATCAAACGGATGCGCCAATCCAACGAGTGCGCCGCGCGCATGCGCCATGTCGCTCACGTCCGCATCCATCGGCAACAAACTCGTCGCCGCGGTTCCCGGATAACCCGCATACCCCGGTAGCAAAATCCCGTTGCGAATATTCAGCAGCCCCAGGTGTCCCCATTGCGTCGTGTGGAATTCCTGTCCATGCACCACCATCGCGCGTGCATTCGACGCGGAGTCAACTCTATGTCCCGAATATGCGATATCGGGAATCCGTTGTTCCTTGTTCACGATTAGGTTGTTGACGATCCCAAGGTTCTCCGCCTCTGCCTGCAAAACCAGGTGCTCCGGCGAATTCCAATATTCGCCTCCGTAATTCATGTGTACGTGCAAATCACTGCTGACCCAACACTCGCCAGCAGGGCTTTGTGTGCGGGCGCAGCATTGCTGCGCCCCATGTCCGCAAGCTGTCAAATTTCCAGCAAGATCCGGTTTTGATTTGTCTGATCCGATCGGCTTCAGCTTCACCGCGATGTGCGCTGCTCCGCTTGCGGTCACGTCGACGTCGCGTTTCTCGAATACAAACTCAAACCCCTTCATCACCTCGACATGAACCTTGCCGATCGGCACTTCAATCTCAGCCGTTCCGCTCGACGGAAAATAGTGCGGTTCAAATCCGCTATCGGCGCGATCGTATCCGTCAGCACCGCTGATCCAGGCATATCGCGGAGCAAAGAACCTTCCTGCATCATCGGTCACGGAAATGCGCGCTGGCGTTGGCTTTCCGTCGCAGCCAGTGACAATGACTTCGATCCGCCCGTGCGGCTTCAGGTACTTCTGCTCCGTCGCGACAAGATGTCGCTGCGCGCCGCTTGGGAAATCCTGTAACCAGAGTTCTGGAGTTCCGCCGCGATTCGAGACGAATGCAATGTGCTTTCCGTTCGGCGACCAGCGCGCATATGTTTCGTCCCACTCTCCGTAAGAGATGGGAAGCGCGTCGCCACCGGCTGCGGGCATAAGCCAGAGTTGATGCCACTGGCCGCCAAGATACGAGCTGTAGAGAATCTTGGTGCCGTCGGGCGAGAAGTCCGGACGCGCTTTCCACGTCGTCTCTTCGTAGTGGATCTCGCGCGCTTCGGCGCCGGGTTCGGCGCGCATGCGCCAGAATCCGCCGGTACCGTAGATGTGTCCGCGGTTCGACACGAACAGAATCTCTTTCCCGTCGCGGGACCAACTCGGGTTGATCTCGGTGTCGTATTCCGCGTAGTAGTAGCGCGGCAGCGTGCTCTTTGTCTCTTCCGTCAGTCGCACGATGCTCGCTTTGCCTTCGGCCGATTCCTCGACCGCGTTCATCACGAAGATGTGGAAGCGGCCGTGATACTCGGTCGATACGAACACGATGCGTGTTCCGTCGGGCGACCAGCGCGGCTCGACGTTCACGGCGGCGTTCTTCGTCAGCTGCTTCGTGTTGCCGGTCGCGAGATCGAGCATCCACAATTCCATCGCGTCGTGCTCGTACGAAACGTAGACGACGCTCTTTCCGTCGGGCGACCAATCGGGTTGGTAGTCGTAGCCTTTTCCGTCGGTGAGTTGCTGCGCGGTGTTGGAGTCGATACGTTGGCGCCACAATGATCCGGCCATCGAGTAGATCACTTCGCGGGAATCCGGTGACCAAGTGACACTGCTCGGTCCGCTCGTCAGCTGCGGCAGATACATCTCGCGATAGTAGTAGGGATGAGGAAGATCAATCTGCGGGAGAACAGGCTTGCGCTGCGCCGCTGCAATCGGCGCGATCGCCAGCAAAGCCAGAATCACTGTGAGGAACTGCGCGCATCTGGGATTCATGCCGAATCGGTGCGCTTATCCTACTCCAATTCGGCGCTGGTTCGAGCGTTCATCACTGCGCTCGCGTTGCGCTTTGGGGGCGATGGAGGCAAGCTGAAATATATGCGGGAGAATGCGGCGAGTGCGGAGTTCATGCGGAGGGCGATTGCGATCGCGCTCGAGAATGTGCGCAATGGCGGAGGACCGTTCGGAGCGGTGATTGCGCGCGACGGACGCATCTTTGCGGAAGGCGTGAATCGCGTGACGGCGACGAACGATCCGACGGCGCACGCGGAGGTTGTGGCGATTCGCGCAGCTTGCGCCTTGCTCTCTGCGTTTCAGTTGGATGGATGCGATTTGTACACGACTTGCGAGCCGTGTCCGATGTGTTTGGGTGCGATTTACTGGGCGAGGCCGAAGAGCGTATTCTTCGCGAGCAGCGCGGGCGATGCGGCTGCGGCGGGATTTGATGACGCGTTTATTTATGATGAGTTGTATCTTCCGTTCGCGTCGAGAGAGATTCCGATGACGCAGTTGATGCGCGAGGAGTCGCTTACTATTTTTACGGCGTGGAAGAAAAGCGAAAAGAAAACCGAATATTAGTTTTGGAAATTGGAAAAGTGAAATTGGAAAATGGAAAAGCGATCGGATTCGTGTGAATGTTTTTCGCTGCGATGTTTTGTTTTTTAGCGCCGTTTACTGCTGAGATTCGCTTCGCTCAGGATGACAATCGCAATTTAATTTTAACCTTCGGGCCAGGAGCCGAGGGCGCGGCGGAGGTCTACGAGCTGACCCAGGTGGTACGAATTGTGGTCGGCCAACACCAGCGCTTCGCGCAAAATTGTTTGGCCTTGGCCGTGGGCGATCGGCGCGTAGAGATCGGTTTTTGGATTTTCGATGAGGCGAATCATGTCGCGCAGGTCGCGCTTGAAAGCGGCGACGGTGTCGTTCCACTGCTCGTCGTCGCGCGGGGCCGGGGTTTTCGGCCAGTAGCCCTCGGGAAATTCGGGCGAGACGTGTTCGCGGTTGCGGCTGAATTCCAAAATATCCCACTGCGCGATGCGGGCGTGTTCGAGGAGCTGCCACCCGGTGTGGGCGAGGCCCTGCGCGTAGGTGCCGCGCTTGGCCGCGGGGAAGTTCTCGACGGCGTCCATGAAATGGACGTGGGCGCCGCCGCCCTTCAGCAGGGAGACGAGCTGTTCGCGTAGGGTTGCGTCGTGTTCGCTCATGTGTTTTGCAGGCGCAACGGCTCGCCTATCGGATCGGGTGGAGCGTTTTGTCCGGCGCCGCGTTGTGACCTTTGCGGATTTGCCGGGGACTGCTTTCAGTTTTGCGCGGTTCGCGTTTTTCAAGATGACTTCTCCGTGTGTTGGCCCGATGGGCTTGGTCGCGTCTCGAAGCCGATTCGATGCTTGCGATTCGGCTTCGATTCTAAAGAGGGGCGAGACGTTTGCGCCGCCGGGCCGGTGACTGCTTCCTTTTGGAAGCACACCGGAGAGGAGCGGCCGGGCTATTTGTCTGATACCAGAACGGTTTGCGGCATCTCGGGAATTTGATGCGCGACCGTCTTGGAAAAGCCCGCCTCGCTGAACATTTTGTCGAGCTCCGCAAAAGTGTATGCGTCGCCGCTGTCGGTGTTGGCGAGCATCACGATGCTGAACGCGGCCGGAACCGGCGGCGAAACGCGGTCCGGATTGGGCACAAATTCCAAAGTGACCGCTTTGCCGCCCGGCTTGAGCGCAGCGTGCACGCGCTTGGCCAGCTTGACGCAACCGGCGTGATCGAAGTGGTGGAGGATATTCGTTAGCAAAATGTAATCGTATCCTTCGCCAAAATCGGTATCGAACGCGCTGCCGGGCTTTTTGCTCCAGCGATCGGCGACGCCAAACTTTTTGGCATTCTGTTCCGCGACGTCGAGCACTTTGGGCCAGTCGAGCGCAACGATCTGCGCGGCCGGGTTATGGCGGGCAATCGTCAAACCAAACATGCCGTGGCCGGCGGCGATGTCGAGCACCTTCATGGGCTTGCCCTGCTGCGCGCCGATGGTGTTGGCGATGAACTCGGCGCCCATCATGGCGAGGCCGGCCATCGAGTGCGCGAACGCGACCCAGAAGTCGTCGTTGGGCGCGAGGTTGGAACCTCCGGCGTTGGAGGTGCCGCCTTTGCGCACGGCGTCGGCGAGCTTGCTGAAATTGGCGCGGTGCTCCTCGGTGGCGAGGAAGCCTGCCATGCCGCCCATGTAGGCTGGAGAGCGCTTGTCGAGGAACGCGGCGGACTCTGGCGTCAACTTATAATGAGTGCCTTCCTTGGCCAAAAATCCCTGGATGGTCATGTAATCGCAAAGAATGCGGGTGCCGCGTTCGGAAGCGCCAATAGCCTTGGCGAGGGCGGCGGAGTCGGTGGCGCCTTCAGCGATCTTGGTATAGATGTCGAGGTTGATGGAGGCTTTGAGCGCCTCGGTCTGCTGAAACGCGATGAGGGTGCTGAAGATGCGCTCGGGGGACGGTTTTCCGCTTTGGGATGGTGTGGCCATGTTCTCTCCTGTTTTGTCGTGACCTGTGTCGTGACGTGAGTCGTGACGACCTGAAGTGGCGCCATTATACATGCCGCGGCAGACGGCGAAGAATTTGGGAAGGAATTCTGGTTTACGCCCGTCCACAAATTGTTCAGAACAAACGACCTGCGCACTCTTAAAAACAGGCCATCCAGAACCGAAACAAAACAATCGGCTTGCGCACTCTTTGAAAAACATGGGGGGTATGCCCCTTTGGCGCTCACAGAATTTTCTGGGAGCACTCCTCCCCCGGGGTGGTTTTGCGTAAGAGTATGATTCGAGGGGAGTTATTCGGTGTTGTGGCGCAAGAATGTGAATGGAAAGGGGTTAGGGGCGATTTGTGGTGCGGGAGGGTGGGGAGCGGGATGATTCGAATTGTGTAAGAGGTAAACACGGAGCAGTGTATCAGATGGTAAAGGGAAAGTCAAGGGGGAAACGAAGGGAAAGAGACAGAGAAACAACGAAACAACGAAAAGCGAAGCTGAGATTCGAATGCGTGCGATCTTGTGGCGGGCGCAGGTCCAAGTACATCGTCGTGTTGTCCGCCCAACTCGCTTCCGCGCCGGAGCATGGAAGTAAATGAGCCGGGCCGACAAAGATCACCGGCCCGGTTCAACGATTCGTTTCGATTCTGGTATCCGGTTTACTGCGCAGGCGGTTTGGAACCGTCGGTGGCGCAGCCGCCTTTGCCTTTGCAGGAATTCTTGCCCTTGCAACCGTTGTCACTCGCCTTGCAGCCGCCCTTGCCCTTGCAGCTGTTCTGACCTTTACAGGCGTGCTTTTCTTTGACCTTCTTGTCGGCCTTGGCCGCATCGTCCTGCGCCGCAGCTTTTCCCGCGAAGCTTGAGGCGCTCACGGTAGCGCTTGTGCCTGCGAGCAAGCCTGCGATTGCAGCGCCCGCCAACAGATACTTCTTTGATTTAGTCATTTTCTTCTCCTAATCGATCTGACTTCTTGCACTTCTGGCAAGACTGATTTGCCGGAAGATCGTGAAAATTACACCGTGCGCTTAGACGCACACGAACCAAAAGGGGCTACCCGAGGAAACTCGATCCGCTTCAGATGTCTTCGTTCTATTTGCCTTCATCGATAAATTTTTGGGGAGCTGTGTCGAAAAGAGCCTTGTGGTCCGGCATGCAAAAGTAATACGTCTTCGCGTGATAGACGGATGTGGGTGCGCCCTTGGGATTTATCTCCATGTCGCAGACCGGACATAGGGGATGGTCGTCTGTGGAGACGGGTGCTTTGGCGTATTCCGTGTTTGAATCTGGATTCAGCCAGCCCTGGCCCTGATATTCCATCTGGTTCGCAGTTTTGGTGGCGGTCTCTCGACCGAAATAGCGCTCAACGACACGGAGAGCGAGATCGATGCCGGACGAAAGTCCGCCAGCAGTCGCCAAGTTCCCCTCTTCCACAAATCGGGCGCCGCGTTTGACGTGAATGTCGGGATAGTCGAGGGCAAAAGTTTTGTAGGCGCCGTGATGCGTTGTTGCCGCCTTGCCAGAGAGAAGGCCTGTTTTCGCAAGGATCAATGCACCCGTGCAGACCGACATCGTGACATCGGCGTTGCGTGCGGATTCGCGAATCCAATTCAGCATTGCGGCATCGCTTGCGTTCTGTGCGGGAATGACGATGACTTTAGGTGACGGAGCATTCTTAAAGGTGTAGTCAGGAATGATCTTCATTCCGCTGCTGGCCTGAATCGGCCGGGTGTTCTCGGCGACGGTGAAGAGCCGGAAGGCATTGTCCGCTCGGCCCGGAAGATACGCGCTCTCGAAAACTGCCCACGGGCCACTGAAGTCAATGACCACAGCACCGTCGGAAATGACGAAAGCAACGGGGATGCTTCCGGTTGCGGGCGGTTTCAGAGGACCAGCAAGAGTTGCGGGCTGGTCGGGGTAGCGTTCATGGATCCCTTCTCCAGGCATTCCTGCCGAAATGGGAGCAGCGCCCAGAAAGCTGAATGCTGCAGTTCTTTGAAGTAATTCTCTCCGGTTCATATCTAGCTCCTCATTTTGTTCACTGCATTCTGATTTCGCGGTGCGATCCTTTGTTTCAAGATGTGCTTGTGCGCTCCTCGGTCCCTGTTCGAAAGAGCTTGTCGAATTAACGGCTGACGGCGAGCGTGGCTGTGTACACGTTTGGCTGCTCTGCCGTACCGCCCCAAGTCAAGACGGCATTCACTCCGGAAAGTTCTACATGCGGATAACCAAGCGCGCGTGTCGTACCCTTCGCTACAACCTGAAGTTTTCCCGTTGAGCCGTCCGTCGCGATTTCTTGCGCAACAATCTGCTCGCTGGCACCGGATTGACGGATCCAGACGACGAGTTGCTTGCCGTCGGGCAGAAGCGCGGCGGCGATGTGGCCGACGGGGCGCGAGCCGTCTTTGGCGCTGTCCAGTAAATGCGCATCGCTGAAGGTCTGGCCGCTGTCACTGGAGAATGCGTTTTCGATTTGAGGCTTGTCGTTTTTCGCGGTGAACCAGACGACGGCGGCTTCATTGTTTCGTGCGTTGACCGTTGGTCCATTCACCGGGCAGCCGTTGATCTT
Organism: uncultured Acidobacteriota bacterium; assembly: GCA_963795355.1. Taxonomy (GTDB): domain Bacteria; phylum Acidobacteriota; class Terriglobia; order Acidiferrales; family UBA7541; genus Acidiferrum. The sequence continues at coordinate 147,301 of CAWCHM010000011.1, read as the reverse complement.
CCAGGCTTCTTCATGGACGCGGGTGGGCTTGTCCCACGAGTCGCCAAGCTTGCGCGCGGCCATCGTGTCGCGAATTTGGTCGGGGTTGTGGCCGCGGTAGACGGTAAGCAGGCCCTTGGATGTGCGCGTCAAACTTGTCGGGCAGCAGGTGCAAACGTCGGGGTCGATGGTGGTTTCAGCGCTGACCTTGCCCGTCGAAGAAATGACGGCGGACATGAGGCGATAGCGTTTTTCAGCGCGATAGTCCCGAGCATCGAGCCAGACAACCGTTGCGCCACCGTTTTCATCGGCGACTACAGAGCTGAAGCTGTGCTCGGAGATGCTGGCGTCGGTGTGGATGCGCGCCGGCGCAGACCAGGATTTGCCGTGATCGCTGGAGACTGCAGAGAGCAGGTAATTGCCGTGCTGATCGGCTTCTTTCTTTTTTTCTGCCCAGATGGCGAGCAGCGCACCGGACTGGAGCGGCTGCACGATGGATGGGGCTTCGGCATAGGTGTCGAAATTGTCGCGTTTTACGACGGTTTGGACGGGCCCCCAGGCACGGCCTTGCCAAACGGAATAGCGCAATGACAATTGCGCAGCGGACGATTCGAGCCAGCTCAGCACGAGTTCGCCCTTCGGGCCCGCGCTGACTGTCGGAGCGAGGCTGTTGTGTCCCGAAGGATTCTCGATCTGCGAAAACGTGGCCGATGCGGTGGGTCTGGCGGGCGACTCGTTTCGAGCGACATCGACATTCGGCCCGAGCAGGGCGACCGACGCGGCGATGGCAAAGTTCACACCGGCGCTGCTTAGCGTCCTCCTTCCATGGATCATTGGTCTTTACCGGCCAGATGGAACTGTTCGGCGACGAACTCCCACGAGATCACTTTGTAAAATGCATTTATGTAGTCGGCTCGACGGTTCTGATATTTCAAATAGTAGGCGTGCTCCCAGACGTCGATCCCAAGCAGTGGAATGCGGCCCGACATTCGGGGATTTTCCTGGTTAGGTGTTGTCTCGATATTCAGTTGATGCTTGCTATCGAGGCTCAACCACGCCCAGCCGCTGCCAAAAACTCCCAAAGCGGCTTTCGTAAATTGCTCTTGGAATGAGGCGAAGCTGCCGAACTTAGTGTCGATCGCCTTCGCGACTTCACCGTTCGGCGCGCCGCTGGCGTTTTTCGTCATCAGTTGCCAGAAGAACGAGTGATTCGCATGCCCCCCGGCATTGTTGCGGATGACCGTGCGGCTTGCTTCGGGCACGGCGTCCAGCTTTGTGATGAGTTCGTCTACCGGGAGTTTGGTCAAAGCTGGATACGCGACAATTGCGTTGTTGAGGTTATTCACGTACGCGGCGTGATGCTTGTCGTGATGGATTGCCATTGTTTCCGCGTCGATGTGTGGTTCGAGCGCGTCCGCCGCGTATGGCAACTTTGGCAGGGAATAAGGAGGCGTCGACTCGGGAGAAGTAGCTGCTGCGCGGCTTGCGGTGAACTCATTCACATACAGCGCGGTTAGAGCAATTCCAATCGTTCGGCATGCATCACGCCTCGTTGCCATTTGCGCGGTTCCTTTCTATCCTTACGGCAGTAACTCTGAGTTTGTGGAAGGCTTTAGGGAAAGCCGCAGCGGTTTTGCCTGCCGTTGGGGAACTACAAGCGAGCCGCTGCGGCCCAATCGCTACCTTCAGGAGGAGGGCAGCGAACCTTTCATCCAGAAAGCCTTCGGGCAGACAAGACATCGCGCCTTGCCGCTCATCTTTGGCGAGCTCGCACCAAAGACGAATCGAAAAAGAAGGTCAGCGATCCATCACATCGCCAAACTTCGTGCGTTCTGAATGAAGAACTAACTCGAGATAGGAAGCGAAGACTGCGGAGGCCCGCGGTCAAAGACCCCGCGCTGAGCGAAGAGGTGCGACCCAGAAGAATCTAGTGCCGTTAGAGAGGCACAGACCCTGGGAAGCGGTTGGGCGAATTCGGACAAGGCCACGAACTGAAAATGCGCCGAAGCTGCCAGCGCCTCGCCGCGGTGAGGGCACACTGGCGAAACCGCGTGCAGGCGGGCGACGCCATCCACTGGGTCCAACGGCGAACCTGTGCAGTGGTGTTGGCCACCCTTGCGGCAGCACATCGGCACGCTGGACGAAAACAGCATTGCGAGCGACGCCGGCTCAAGTGTCGTCGAGCCAATCAGGAGCAGCGCGATAGTGGCAAGAATCCGTCGCATCGTTTTCGCCCGGCAAGAGTACACCTTAAATTGAAATTTGAAAATGTAAGCTTCGGATCGAGACAAACTTCCCACCTAACTGAAGGGCAGAGTCAAAGCCCGCACCCTCCTAAAGACGGGAGGGTACGGCGCCCAGGATCAGTTTGGTTTCACTCCGGATGGGTGTCATGTGGATTGGGCGTGCTTGAGTAGGCGGCGGCTTAGCTGGGCGAGTTCGGCTGCGAGGGAGTCGTAGGGTTGGCCGGAGAGCCAGGCGGCGTTGATTTCGGGTTTGAGAAGGATTGAGGTGGCTAAGTCGTAGCCGCGTGGAGAGCAGTACTTTTGAGCAAGCCGGGAGTTTCGGACAGGTGCAGGCGCACGAGAAGACCCACCCTCACAAATCGAGGGTGGGGCACCCGGGTTGACTAAAATGATCAAGCTACGGGCGGAGCGGGTTCCACTTTAATCTTACGGGATTGTTTTTGTGGCGGAGTTTGTGGTCTTCGCGCAGGGCTTTTTGTGCGGACTTGATCAGTGTGTTGACGCGGTGCCATTCGTCTTCGGTGTAGTGCAGGTGGAACTGCTCGGAGCAGAGAGGGCATTTCAATGCGATCTGGTTTGGTGGGAGGGGTTGGGCGTTGGCTCGGGTAAGGGTGACCATGACAAAGCCAAGCTAGCATATTCGTTTTTTCTTCGCTAGAGGTCTCTGGAGTGTTGCAAGGTCAAACGAAAGTCAAAACCCGCACCCTCTGAAAGCTGAGGGTGCGGCACCCAGGGGCAATCGTGAAAGCGCCTTACTCGATGGTGGAACGAGGGGGTCGAAGAAGTGATTACTCGTACAGTTTCGGGCTGGCAACGTCTATCTTCTTTGTGATCGAGAATGGGTTGAACGTTATTTTTCCGCCCTGGACCTCGTTGAGGTCTTGAGGGGTGAGTTCGGACTGCTCTGCCTGTTCGGGCGAAGATGTGTTGTTGATCTCTTCTGGCTTCTGGTTTTGAGACTGGTTGCTGTCCATGACGATTTCTCCTTTTACTTTAGAGGCTGCTTTACGGGTGTTACTTTGCGGGCGGGACGTTCGATGCAGTGGTGCCCGCGCTATCCGTAGCGTTCTTGACGCGGTTCCAGCCGCCAACCCCGCCGACCACGCTGTCCATTTCGGCAGGGTTTAGCTCATCGGGCTTCTTGATCTCGTTTTCTTTGTCGTCCACGACTTGCTCTTTCTGCTGCAAAGCTTATTCGGGCCCTTGCTGTTGGTACTTGATCTCGATTTTCGTGAAATTGAAGGAAACCGACTCTTTGGGCTGGGCCTCGGTTCCGCCGGCGACGTTCTTCAACGAATCCTCGGTGAGTTCGGTTGAATCGGCTGAGATGGCCGGAGCTGCCGCTTTTTCGTCGATCTTGTTCGTGTCGTCGCTCATTTTGAGTCTCCTGAATTTGAGGTGCACATTGAGAAGAGCAATTCTTGTGCCGGGGAATACGGAGGGGAACGCTATCCATATCTCACGGAAACGACTGAAGGGCAAGGGGTTTCTGAATGTCGCGGGACGGGCAGAGGGTTGAGGGAGCTATCCGTCTGGATAGAGTCTGCATGATCGGATAGTGCGGAGCGACTTGGACTAGCCGTTTCCGCGACGAGGGAACTGTTCGCCGGCGAGATGCAATGCTCGCGTGGTTTCTACGTGGACTGGGCGCGCTCGAGCAAGCGGCGGCTTAACTGGGCGAGTTCGGCGGCGAGGCTTTCGTAGCGCTGGCCTGCGAGCCAAGCGGCGTTGATTTCGGTTTTCAGAAGGATTGAGGTGGCGACGTCGGCGCTGCATTCGGAACAGTATTTCTGGTTCAGTCCGGGAAGCTCCACCAGATCCGAGTGGTGACCGCAGACACTGCATTGCGAGGCTGCTGCGTTTTCGTTTTCCTTTGGCCCGCGTAACATTTTGCTCTCCGAAGAGCGAACTAAGCGAGTTTTCGCTCGGTGTGTCGAAATCGCTCTCGCGTCGCAATCAGGTGAGGCCTTGGCGCGCAATATTCTGACACTGCGGGCTCGATGGCATTCCTCTTTTGGGGCTTTGCAACAGGGGCAGTCTTCGAGATAGGGCGCCGAAATTCACGATGCTTCTCGCCGAAGGTCCACCGGAAGAACGCGTAGATCAGGAAGTCGCATGCAAGGACGCAGATGGCAATGGATACGTTGAGCGACATGACGAAGTAAATTGTGGCGCGCGGGATGTGGGCAAGTCCTGAGCAGTTCGTGAGGGATTTGTAAGGAGTGGAAATGGTACTAGAGCTGGGGTCTTGCATTGTCGAAGGGGATTACAGGGATGCTAAGGGGATTGCGCGCGTGTGACGAAGGAATTGCAATCCGGTGACATGAAGAAAGTTTCCGGTGGAACGCGGTTGAGTTGATGGGTTTGGGGCTGACTGGCATACTTTGGGACCCGCGTGGAATTTTGGCTGCGATTTGGATTTGGCGGCGTTAGGAGAGATATGAAACGCGAATATCATCGTTGGCATTCATCGCGGATTGGCTGGGACATGGGTGTCGTGGTGTATGGGCACTATGGGCAGCCGCTGATTGGGTTTCCGACGAGCGCGGGAGACGAGTGGGAGCTTGAGAATCAGGGGATGATCGGGGCGCTGGGGGATTTCATCGAGGCGGGCAAGGTGAAGGTGTTCAGCGTGAACTCGATCAATGGGGCGAGTTTTTATAACAAGGGGGCGCATCCGTTTCACCGGAGCTGGATGCAGGTGATGTTCGATTCGTATCTGCGCGACGAGGTGGTGCCGTTTATCTGGGACAACTGCCAGTCGCCGGGCATCTGGATTTCGACGATGGGAATGTCGTTTGGCGCGTATCACGCGGCGAATGCGCTTTTTAAACATCCGGATGTGATCAAGCGGTGCTTTGCGATGTCGGGCGTGTACGATTTGCGGAATTTCATGGATGGGATGTATGACGACAATTTTTATTTCAATAATCCGGTGGATTATTTGCAGAACCTGAGCGATGGGTGGGCGTATCACCATCTGGCGAGTTGCGACATTCATCTGGTGACGGGGACAGGTGAGTGGGAGCGGCCGGCGCCGACGTATCGGCTGTCGGATATTTTGCGGGGCAAGGGGATTCGGCATTCGCTGGATGATTGGGGGCCGGCTGGCGGGCATGATTGGAAGTATTGGAAGAATGAGATGCGGGAGTATGTGGGGAGATTGTTTTAGCGGCGAGGTTGGGCTAACGATGTAAGAGCGGCGTTCGATGTGCCGCACTCCATATAGCCTCGTAGTTGCAATCCGGCAAGTTTGCGGTACTATCCTCATCACTTAATTCGTCGTTTACCTCGGGAACGCTTCTTGTGGTGAGGTGCGCCGATGCTCTTGGCACCGGTCTCGAAGGATCCTGTCGTACTTTCCTATTTGGCGTTGCGAAGAGCGGTTGGGACGATTGCGTTCGCGTTGCCGTTTGTGGTGGCGATTCCACCACTCTTGTTCCGGCAGACGTTTGAGACGTCGATCAGCATGTATTACTACACCGGGACGCGAAATGTGTTTGTAGGCGGGTTGTGTGCGGTAGCGATGTTTATGTTGGGCTGCCGGGGGTATGACATCCAAGACGAAATCGCGGGATTGTTTTCGGCGATCTGCGCGCTGGGCGTGGCGTTTTTTCCGACATCTCCGGTTTGTGCGACCATGGAGCAAAAACACATCGGAATCGTGCATTACACATTTGCGGGGGCTCTATTTCTGACGCTTGCGTATTTCTGCCTGGCGCTGTTCCGGATGAGCGCCGTTGGAAAAGAGAAAACGCGCAGAAAAGTGCAGCGGAACATGGTCTATACAATTTGCGGCGTCGCGATTCTGGTGTCGATCGGGCTGCTGCTTTTGCTCAATCTGGTTTTTGGGCGGACGTATCTGATCGGAAAGATTGGAACGACGTTTGTTTTTGAGACGACGTCGTTGCTGTCGTTCGGGGTGGCGTGGCTGGTGAAGGGCGGGGCGTTCTTGAAGGATGAGGCGCCGCAACCGACGCCGAATATCACGACGGACAACGTGTTTCGATTTGCGACGAAATGAGGGCGTGCACGAGGAAGAGAAAAACGAAGATGGCGACGTAAAGTCGCCGCTACATGCGGGGGCTGCTTGGCGTGGAGAGGTCGAGTTCGTGGCGGAGGAGCTCGTGGTCGCGGCGGAGGTCACGGGTTAGGGCGAGGAAGTCGGAATGGCGGTGGATGGAGCGGAGATGGGAGTCGTTTTCGAAGGCGCGGTGATTGGGGAGGCCGATTTCGGCGGCGCGTTTTAGTTCGTGGATGGCTTTATCGGGTTTGCCGCAGAGGGCGTAGACTTCGGCGGCGGTGTGCATCATGTGATGGAGATGGAGGACGCTGCGTTTTGATGTGGCGGCTTCGTCGGCGAGTTCTTCGGCGCGTTTGAAATTTCCTTCGCAGGCGAGAATCAAACCTTCGCACGCTGCGAGCTGAGGTTCACCGGGAATCATTTGTTGCGCGCGGTGCAAAACCTCGCGCGCCTTGCCTAGATTACCCAGATAAATGTGCGGTAGAGGCGCCTGGATATTGGCGTGAATCAGTGCAGGTTCGCGCGCGAGCGCTTGCTGATACCAGTGATCGGCGAGCTCGTAGTCGCCTTCGTATTGAGCGATGAATCCTTTGGATGCGTACGGCAGAGCGAATCCGGGGGCGACGAGGTTGGCTTCGCTGTTGTCTTCCATGCCGAGTTCGTGGAAGCCGTAATGGAAAAAAATTGCGGCGCGATAGGCGCGAGCGGCGTAGAAGTTTGGATTGATCTTCACCGCGGAATTGAACGCGCGCAACGCGGGGCGCACCTGAAACCCGCGGCCCGGCGACCAGGAGATCCAGGCACGAGAACAGAGCGCGTTGCAATTGATTGGATCGAGATCGAGCGTGCGATTGACAGCTTGCTCTGCGCGCGCGAACCATTTCGGGTCGGGCTCGAGATGCATGGCGATCTGGCAGCAGATGATGGAGAGCAGGCCCCAGGCTTCGGCAAATTCGGGATCGAGATCGACGGCACGCTCGACCATTTCGATGGCGCTGAGAAGGTCGATTTTGTTAAAGCACATCGAGCGGTCGACGGCGCGGAGGTAGAGTTCGAAGGCGAGCGGATGGCGCGCGGGCGGAACGTCGGTGGACGAAGATTTTTCGTGTTTGCGCGGAGTGAGCGCGGTGAAGACGGAGTCGGCGAGATTGTCCTGAAGCGTGAAGAGGTCCCCCATGTCGCCATCGATTTTTGCGGAATGGGTGGAGCGGCCTTCGCGGAGTTCCCAGACCTGGACAAGGACACGAACGCGCGAGCCCATTTTCTGGATGGTGCCTTCGGCGACCATGTCGACGTTGAGTTCGCGGGCGATTTGTGACCACTCGGTGTCGCCTTTGGAATATTTCACAACAGAGCTGGTGGGGCGGACGACGAGGCTTGGCGATGAGCCGAGGCGGTTGGCAACGGCGTCGGCGAGAGCGACGGAGAGGAATTGGTCGTCGGGCGAAGGCACGCGGAATTGAAAAGGGATGACGGCAATGGATTTGCGGCCCGCGGCACGCGGAGTCTGCGCGATGGCAGCGGGGACGGAGAGATTCTTGAGCGCTTGGACGATTTCGCAGGCGCGGGACGGGCGTCGCGCGGGGTCTTTTTCGAGGCACCGGAGGATAAGGTCGTCGAGAGATCGGGGGAGGCCGGGCTGAAGCGTGCTAGGCGGTGCGGGAGTGCCGGTGGCGATGTCGTGCAGAATGGCGAGCGTGCTCGGGCCGGTGAAGGGGATTTGGCCTGTGATGGCTTCGTAGAGGACGGAGCCGAGGGAAAAGATATCGGAGCGGCGGTCAAGTGCGAGGCCGCGCGTTTGTTCGGGCGACATGTAGGAGGCGGTGCCAACGATGACGCCGCTGTTTGTAATTTGGGTTTCGGCGGTGTCGCGGAGGCGAGTGTTCGTGGCGACGGGCGCGGGCGCAGCGGTGGCATCCAGTACGGCGGTGGCACCTGCGAGGGACTGCTGGTCGTCGTGGAGCTTGGCGAGGCCGAAGTCGAGAATTTTGGCGTGGCCGCGATCGGTGACGAAAATATTGGCGGGCTTGATGTCGCGATGAATGATGTTTTTGTGATGGGCGGCGTCGAGCGCGTCGGAAATCTCGATGGCGAGTGTAACGAACATTTCGAAGCTGAGTGAGTGCTGGGCGATGTGCTGCTTGAGCGTGGAGCCCTGGAGGAATTCCATGGCGATGAAAGCTTGGCCGCTTTCTTCGCCGACGTCGTAGATCGTGCAGATGTTTGGATGATTGAGAGCGGAGGCGGCTTGTGCTTCGCGTTGGAAGCGCGCGAGTGCGCTCGGGTCGGTGCTGACATTTTCCGGGAGGAATTTTAGCGCGACGTTGCGGTGAAGGCGATTGTCTTCCCCTTTGTAGACGACGCCCATGCCGCCGCTGCCGAGACGTTCGAGAACGCGATAGTGAGAGAAGGTTTGGCCGAGCAGTTTGTCGGGGCCGGACATGAGCGAGGACATGTTAGATGGCGGTGAAGGGCGAGGTCAATGAAGCGCCGGGGGAGCGGTGTTGCGGCGATTCATCGCGCCGCGACAACAATGGCGTCGTTACGGTGGGCTCGGCGTGAACTCCGCGCTTCGTCTGCTGCGATTCGCTCCGCTTGGTATTACGCGGGAACGACGGTGATGGATGAAGGATCGATGTCGTAGCCGTCATCGCGGACGGTTTTTTCGGCTGCTGCGCGGAGTTGCTGGTCGGTGGCGGATTTGGGGATGTTGCAATGACGGCGCATCACTTCGTCACCGGATTGGATGCGGACGAGCCATTTGGATTTTGCAGTGTCCCAAGAGACTTCAGCTTTGTCGGCATGCATGGGCATGGTGTGACCTCTCGGCGGGGATTCTAGACTAAAACGGTGTGGATGGGGATAGGGGAAGTGTGGATGGCGAGGGGGGGTTTTAGCGTTGGATCTGTGTCACGCTCGGTTCGACACGTGAGAGGACCTCAAAAACGTCTTCACCGAGGAACATAAAATGTTGCACACGCCATTCCCGATAAATTCCAAATGTTTGATCGTGAAACCAATCGATCCACTCTGAACCTTCCACACGGAACGTATTCCAGGGCATAAGATGATTCACCGGCTCGATCATCTTCAGTCGAAAACTCTCGTTTGCGTATCGAAACGCGAGCGGTCTGACGAACTCCACTCTAAATTTCCTGCCACCACGCTCAGGTTCCTCTAGGGTGAAATGCAGGCTGCCGTTTTTCCCAAATATCACGCTGATTGAACTTGGATCCAAGTGGGCAGGGAACGCGGGAATTGGTTCCCACTGAACCAGGCGTTCTGACGATGGCGACATCGACGGAGCCTATGCCAACCCCAGATGGTCGAGTTGGTATTTGCCTTTGGAGATGACCTGGTCGGAGTCGATCCAGACGTCGCAGTTGCGGGTGAGGACGTCGACGTGGGTTTTGGATTTCCAGTCGGCGTGGGTTTGGCTGCCGTAGGGGTCGCCGAAGGCGATGTGGACGCCGGGGAATTTTTCGTCTTGCAATAGGATGCCGATCATTTCGGAGAGGCCGAGGTTGGTGCCGAAGGCGAGTTCGCCGACGCGGTCGCTGTTTTCGTCGGTGTGGCAGTAATCCCAGAATTCCTTTTCGAGATCTTTGCGATCGCAGTGGACCTCGACGAGGCGCGCGTTTTTGATTTTGAGCGTGAGCGGCGTGGATTGCAGATCGCCGTACTTCCCGTTGAAGTGATCGCCGGCGGTGGCGTCGCAGACGAATGTGCCGTCGACGGTGGCGGGAGTGGTGAAAACTTCACCGGCCGGGAGATTCGACCAGTAGCGCGGGCTGATGAGGCCGCTGGTCTTGACCCAATCGAGACCGCGATCGAAGTGCGCGTCGATGGTGGTGCCTGCGTCGGTGCGAACAGTGAGCGTTTGTGCGCGGAGCATGCGATCGCGGAGTTTGTCGCTGAGGCGATCGACCATTTTGTAGTCGGCGCGCATGCCTTGCTGCATGATTTCCGGGGTGACGCCGATCATGTGGGCATAGCGAATCTGGCGGCGCTCGACGACTTTGACGATCGACATGCGGGCGCCGAGTTCACCGGTCTGCGGCGTCATGGCCATGATGCCGACGTCGGCTCTTTCGAGTGCATCGAGAACGATCGCGGGTGCGGCCTTCATTGGGCGCGGGCCAAAGTCTTCGAGAAGCAGCGGTAAGCAGCGAGCGTTGCGCTCCTCAAGAGCGGCTTCGATTGCGGCGGCGACGGCGCGGCTGGTTTCGTCGGCGATGAGCGCGACGGCTTCGTGAGGTTTTACGGCGAGGCAGGTTTCGACGGCGTTTTTGGCGCCCGGCATCAGCTCGGACTGAGGCGGGCCGAATGTCGTAATCATATTTTTATTTTAGCGCAACTCGATTGTAATTTGCGCTGGGACGAGTGTACTGGAACGAGTTTTTACACAGGCAGGACGCGTGAACCACGCAGTCCTAGCGGCGGGGGCTGACACGGAAGGCGGGGACCTGGCCGCCGCCGCTGGTGACGTTGGCGAGGCCGGTGGCGCTGAGGCGGGTTAGGAATCCAGCGAGCTTGCCGCGGAAAAGGTAGGGCGCGAAATCGACGAGCATGTCTTTGAAGTCGACGGTGGTGTCGGCGCTGCCGGGTTTCGCGATGTAGGGGAAAACTTCGCGGCGGATGGGGATGCGTTCCTGCACGATCCAGCAACCCGCGTCGCCGCCTGCGTTTGCAGCGGCGAGGGCTTTTTCGATGGTGGCGTCCCAGGATTTTTCGTCGGATTCCCAACCGAGGGTTACGCCAGTGCCACCGTATTCGTCGCTGGGTTTGAGGACGAGATTGTTGCGCTCTTTGCGGATGAAGGGGAGAAGCTCAACTGGATCGCCGTAATGCGAAGTGCGCGAGTCGGTGACGACGCGGGTCCACGGGATGTGATTGCGGATGAGTTGCTGTTCGTCGCGCGAGAACAGCTTTGCGTTTTGTTCGTCCGTCAGAACGGCGAAGAAAGCTTTCACGTGCGGGATTTTGCAGCGGAACGTGTTGGTCATGCACATCGCGTTGGCTTCGTAGGCTTTGACGAGTGCGGCGCATTCCTGCGGACGAGCGACGATGTCATTGATGAGAACGCGACGATAGAGGAGATCGATTTTTTTGCCGTGGGCGATGAGCGACTTGCCGTTGAATTCGAGGTCGCGCGGATCGGCGAGGACGGCAGGAACGCCCATGCGTTCGAATCGCGACTTGAGGATTTCGAATTCGCTCCAAGTGGGAACTTCGCGCCAATCGACGATGGCCATTTGCGGGTGCTTGTCGGTGCCGCCCCAGTCGATGTAGCTGGCGATGAGCGCGTCGAGGAGTTTGGCGCTGAGAGGATAGCTGTGTGTTTCGAAAGCGCGGGTGAATTCGTCGAAGAGCGGCAGCTCGCGGAAAACTTCGGCGAGAGTCTCGGTGTAGCCGGCGCCGGCGGGAGCTTCACCGTTGTATTCGGCGAATTTCAGAGAATCGGGTAGCAGGAAAGCGTCGAGGCGGGATGAAGTGCTGGCGCGGCCGTAGCCGACGGGGAGACGCGCGAGGCGGGTTTCTTCGGGGCGAAGATGAAGTTGCGCGAAGAGCGACGGAACTTCAAGAGCGGCGGTTACTACGCGTTCGCCGAGATCGGCGACGGTTTCGGCGACCACACGGACACGGTATTCATCTTCGGGCGAAAGAAAAAACGGACGAAGGAACGGGCAGTGGACGCGATCGCCGAAGGTGAGTTTGGCGTCGCGCAGGCGCGCGAAAAACTCGGCGGGAAATCCGGGTCTTCGGCAAGCGCGGGTCGAAGCAGCGCGTGCCAGTGTTCGGCGGGATCAACCGACGAAGACGCGGGAATTTGCGCGGAGGCGCTGGTCATTTGTTTTTCGTACCGGAGGATTTGGGTGCAGCGACAGGCGCCGAACGCGTTGTGCTTGCGGCCGGCTGGCTTGCCGTGGCGGCTGTCGTGGCGGTGGCTACCCGCGATGCTGTCTTCGGAGATCCGACGAAGCCGTTGGACGTGCCGATGCCGAGCATTTCTTCCCAACGCGGCCATGTGTTCGAAATGTCGCCGTTGAGCGCGCGATCGATGACGAGGTGCGCCATCTGCTCGACAACGTGTTCGAAATAGAATTCGGTGATGCGGTCGCGTTCGAAATCGGGCGCGGGGTTGAGGAAGTCGATTGCCCACGGCACGCCGTCCTTAATTGCGAACTCGATCGTGTTCATTTCGTAGCCAAGCGCCTTGTTGATCGTTCGAGCGTCATCGACGATGCGCGCGCCGAGATCCTTCGAAAGATAGTCGTGCTCGACGAGGTAGCGGCGTTCTTTCGGATCGTAGCGAACGGGAAGAATATCGGTCTTGCCGAAAGTGAAGCAGCGAACATAACCCTCAAAGTCGATGAATTCCTGAAGCGTCATGCAGTATGGCGCCGTCTGATCGTAGGCGGCGAACAGTTCTTCCTTGTTGTTCACCTTATAGACGTGCTTCCAACCGCCGCCAGAGAATGGTTTCAGAATCGCGGGACGGCCGACGTAGTCAAGCAAGCCGTCCCAATCAACCGGATATTTCAGGTTGTGCAGCGACTCGGAAGTGATGTCGACGTCTTTGGGATAGCCCTTTTGCGGAAGCAGCACAGTCTTGGGAATAGCGATACCGAGCTTCGCAGCGACCGAATAATTGAAAAATTTGTCGTCGGCGGTCCACCAGAACGGATTGTTGATGACGTACGTGCCTTGCAGCACGGCGTGCTTCAGATATCCGCGGTAGTATTCGACTTCGTGAGAGATGCGATCGACGATCACGCTGTATTCGGCAAGCTCGTTCATTTTGGTGCCGCCCAGCTTTACGAATTCGGCGGCGACGCCCACACCTTTGCCAAGCTGATTGACTTTGGCGATGAACGCCGGCGGGAAACTGTACTCGCGGCCGCACAGAAGACCGACCTTCTTTATCGGTTGCATCGATTGCTCCTCAGAATCTCGGGACAGATCATGGAATTGCGAATGGGTGTGTTGGAATGGCTCGTCGACTGACTCATCGATCGACTCAGGGTCGAACTGGGGGCCGGCCTTTGATTCTTGCTGAGGCTCCTGGTTGGGCTCATGGTTGATCGGCTCCTCAATCAAATCGGAGTGATGGCGCTGCGCATCGTTCTCAAGGAGCCGATTTACATTTTCGAGAGACGAGCGAGCGCGGTTCAGGGCCGCGGACAACTGGTTCATTCAATTTATCGCATGTGCGGATGACGCTCTCGGTTGGATGACGCCCCCACGGGTTTCTTCGACCAGGTGCCGAACGACCGCTTTGAGGTCGCCAGTCTCCTGGTAGACGCGAAGCTGGCGCTCGGCGCTGGTGCCTTCGCGCAAAATTGTGTGCACGTACTCGACGGCGCTGCGGCTGCCGAGATCGTCGACGACGTCATCGACGAATTCGAGCAGTTCGGTGGCGAGCTCGCGCATCGGGACTTCCGCTTCCTTGCCGAAATCGATGAGCTTGCCTTCGATGCCGTAACGCGCGGCACGCCATTTATTTTCCTCGATAAGGGCGCGCCGATACAAACGGAAGCTCATGTTGCCAGTGTAAAGCCTGTGTAATTTCACGACGATCGCTTGCGTAAGAGCGGCGATCGCGACGGCTTCCTCGACTTTTGTGGTGACGTCGCACATCCGGAATTCGAGCGTTCCGAATGTTGGATGCGGCCGGACGTCCCACCAGATCTTCTTTCCATTGTCGATCGAGTTCAGCTTGACGAGCAAATTGACGAAATTTTCGTAGGCGCTCCACGATTCGAACAGTTCGGGGACGCCGGTGCGCGGGAAGCGGCGAAACACGGTGGTGCGGAATGACTTCAGCCCGGTATTGCGGCCCATCCAGAACGGCGAACTGGTGGAGAGCGCGAGCAGGTGCGGGAGGAAATAGCGCACCATGTTCATCATGTCGATGGTCGTCTGTTTGTCGGGCATGGCGACGTGAACGTGCATGCCGAAGATCAACAACGATCGCGCAAGCTGTTGCAGCTCCTCGACGATGTTTTCGTAGCGCTCCCCGGGAGAGATGACCTGGTCGATCCAGCTCGAGAAGGGATGCGTGCCGGCGGCTGCAACCTGCAAACCAGCGCGTTCGGCGGCAGCGACCAATTCTCCGCGCGTGCGATGCATCTCGATGCGCAACTCGCCGACGTCTTCGCAGATTTTGGAGCCGGTCTCGACGATCGACTGGTGCATTTCGTGCTTGACCTGCTCGACGATGTCGGGCGATGCGGCGGAGACGAGTTGCAGCACGTGCGAACGCAGCTCGCACGTCGCAGGGTCAATGATTTGGAATTCTTCTTCGACGCCGATCGTGAAGCGGTGAGCCATAGGACGGCCCTCCGGTGTGCCTTGGGCTTACGGGGACCAAGAGGCGGTATCATACGCCGCTGATATTAAAATTACATCAGGGGGATAGGGTAGGGAAATTGGGAGCGGTGCGGGCAGGTACGACGGGCACGGCTTGCCGTGCCCCTACGTGGTGATCGAACGACGAGCGGTTACGAACGACAACGACGCGGCTGCGAAGGGCAACAACGGCAACAACAACGACAGCGATTCCGTCCTGCGAGCAACGCTATCGACTTCAGGCAGCGCCCATCGCGCGCCGCTGCTGAAAGCATTCACGGCAGAAAACCGGACGGCCTTGCGTCGGACGGAACGGCACCGTGGTTTCTTTGCCGCACTGCGAACACATGGTTTTCGTTTCGGAACGCATCGGTGCGCCGCCGCCGTTTGCGCCCGCGCCGCCGCCCATGCCCTCGGCCCGTTTCGCCTTGCACGCTTTGCAGCGTTTGGGCTCGTTCTTGAAGCCCTTGTCGGCGAAAAACATCTGCTCGCCGGCAGTGAACACAAACTCAGAATTACATTCCGAGCATTTCAGTACTTTGTCGTGGAATTCCATGAACCGCCCCCCATTAGCCCGGAGCCGAGCGAGAGGGAATGAGAGAGCCACGCACCGTGGGGCCGGGACGTAGGACTTACAGCTACCGGGGGGAACCGGAAGCCGCACTCCTGGGCCTGAGGGTACCTAGCTGCAACACAACCCAACTTCCTTGCTTGACCGGGTCTACATCACGGAAGCGCGGCGCCCAGAGGAGTGCGAGGAGGGAAGTGGCGGCCCCGATCGGACGACCGGGGCCACCGTACAGATTAATCCGCTTCTCGACGCTGCTTCTTGCGCAGTCGCTTACGCGAAAGGGCTTCTTTAGCACGGCGTTTCTCGCCGGGCTTCATATAAAAGCTATGCTTCTTGATTTCCTTGATGATGTCTTCCTGTTGCACTTTGCGCTTGAAGCGGCGCAGAGCGTTCTCCAAGGATTCGCTTTCCTGGATGATGACTTCAGCCACGTTAAATTCACCCCCAATCCGGTTCGGATTGGTAACTTGCGGTGTCGTTTTTACGGTGCACCGCCCGTGGACATTATCGCATGCAATCAGCGTCATGTGCACGAGCACGTGGACAGGATTATGGGGCATCTTGTAGTCAATTCGAGTATCAGGTGTCAAGTAATCTTTGTGAAAAGAGGGCTGCGGCTGGGGAGATTCGATGGAGTGTTGGCGCCCGGTATACGTATTCAGGACTGGTAAAAGTTTCGAAAACGCTTGATTTGGTTGGAATTCGAAGCATTTTGGGCTCGGAGTCGGGGCTTCGGACTGACGCTGGGACGCCGGACCTTGCTCGAATGGGATGCCTGCTCTTGGTGAGGGCGGCTCCTAGGTCGGACGGCTTAAGACGGCCTGGGTTGGGCGGCAGTCCAAAACGCGGACGCCGCATCCAAACTTGTGCCTCGGCACTGGCGCCGCGTTGCGCGAATCTGTCCCGACCGTCTTCCGGCGAATAGGGTATTGTCCTTCGCATCCGTTGTGTTGTTAGAATGTGCCGCTTCAACGCGCGGTCTGGAGGTTGTTGATGTCCGAGATGCGTGACGCCATTGGAGTCCTTCTTGCCGGCGGCCAGGGCGAGCGTTTGTGGCCCCTTACCCGCGATCGCGCCAAGCCTGCCGTGCCGTTCGGCGCGCTGTATCGCATCATCGACGTCACCCTCTCGAATTGCATCAACTCCGATCTGCGAAAAGTTTTCGTGCTGACGCAATACAAGGCGCTAAGCCTGAACCGGCACATTCGCCAGGGCTGGTCGTCGCTGATGGGCCTGGGCGATTACATCGAAGTACTTGCGCCACAGATGCGTGTTTCGAATCAGTGGTATCAGGGCACGGCCGACGCCGTGTACCAAAATATTTATTCGATTGGCAGCGAACATTCGAAGTACGTCTTCATTTTGTCGGGCGATCACATTTACAAAATGAATTACGGGCGCATGCTGCAGCAGCATGTCGACTCAGGCGCGGAAGTCACGGTCGGCGTTGTGGAGATTCCGGTCGACCAGGCGGCCAAGCAGTTTGGCGTCATCGAAGTGGACAAGGACTACCGGATTCGCGGATTCGAAGAGAAACCGGCGCATCCGAAGGAATCGCCGCATCACGCGGGGCATTGCAACGCGTCGATGGGCATCTACATTTTCAATACGCAGCTGATGATTCCGATTCTGCTGGCGGATTCGGAAGATCCGAAGTCGGCGCACGATTTTGGCAAAGATATTTTGCCGCGGATTATTTCGAAGCATCGGGTGTTTGCGTACAACTTCGTCGATGAGAATAAGAAAGACGCGTTGTACTGGCGCGACGTGGGGACGCTCGATGCGTACTACGAAGCGAACATGGATTTGACTTCGGTGTCGCCGATTTTCAACTTATACGACAAAAATTGGCCGATTCGCGGGTGGCAGCATCAATATCCGGCGGCAAAGTTTGTGTTTGCCGATCCGGAGCGCACGGGCACGGCGGTTGATTCGATCGTTGCGGGCGGTTCGATCATCTCGGGCGGTCGCGTGCAGGGATCGATTGTGGGATACGACGTTCGCGTCAACAGCTATTGCGAAGTGACGGACTCGATCATCTACAACCACGTGAATATCGGGCGTCATTCGCGCATTCGACGCGCGATCATCGATCGGCACGTGACGTTGCCGGAGCGGACGGAGATTGGATACGACGTTGAAGCCGACAAGCGGCGATTCCATGTTACGGATTCGGGAATTGTGATTGTGGTGCGACAGGAGTCGCTGATCGAAGAGCCGGAGACGCAGTAATTTCGAAAATCGAAATTGGAAGTTCGAAACTCGAAACTTTTGCACTCGGATCGTCTCGTCGTAAGCAATCAACCTGGAGATGTGTATGAATCGCTTTCGGCGGATTGTGGGTATTGGTCTGCCTTTATTTCTGGCGGCGGCTTCGCTGACTGCGCAGACTCGATCCTCGGCTCCCGGTAAGCTGGATTCGTGTTCGCAGACGGCGTCTACGCAGACGGACTTGAGTCAGTGCGCGGGCAAAGAACTGCAGACAGGCGGAAGCGCGACTTGCAACGCTGCTGAAACGGCTGCGAATCGACAGCGACAGCCCCGAAGAGAAAGCGTGGGAGGCTTATCGCGACGCGCAATTGAAGGCGATCTACCCGCCGGTGAGCGACGAACGCGCCGAGTATGGCTCGATTTACCCGATGTGCTGGGCGACGCTGAAGAGAAAATTGACCGAGAGCCGCATCCGCGATTTGAAAGCGCTGACGACAAGTGAAGGCGATACGTGCCTCGGTTATCGCGTTGGTGGCAACGGAAAGTAATACCGCAAAGTAGCACCGCAAAGTAGCACCGTGTTGTGAAAACCAGGTGAGTCGCGCTGGCCGCCTTTCTCCGCGTTGTGACTTCTCCTCTTTCTTCTGTAAAATCTTTGATTCACAACCACTGAGGAGAACATACCGAAATGTCGACGAAGATCACTCGAGTTCATGCGCGGCAGGTTATCGATTCGCGCGGCAATCCCACCGTTGAGGCTGATGTATATGTGGGCGGAGGAGTTCGCGGACGCGCGGCGGTGCCATCGGGCGCGTCGACCGGCGAACACGAAGCGCTCGAGATGCGCGACGCCGACAAGTCGAAATATGTCGGCAAGGGCGTGCTGAAGGCTGTCGCGAATGTGAACGGTGAGATCGCGAAGGCGGTCAACGGGCTCGACGCCGGTGATCAGCGCGCGCTCGACAAGCAC
Organism: uncultured Acidobacteriota bacterium; assembly: GCA_963795355.1. Classification (GTDB taxonomy): domain Bacteria; phylum Acidobacteriota; class Terriglobia; order Acidiferrales; family UBA7541; genus Acidiferrum. The sequence goes on along the minus strand of CAWCHM010000011.1, from coordinate 128,948 downwards.
ATGCTCGAGCTTGATGGGACGAAGACGAAGTCGCGGCTCGGAGCCAATGCGATTTTGGCCGTATCGATGGCGGCGGCGCGCGCTGCGGCGAACGCGCAGAACCTGCCGCTCTACAAATATCTGTCGAAGTATTCAACGGATAGCTCGGCGAATCTGCTGCCGGTGCCAATGATGAACATTCTCAACGGCGGAGCGCACGCCGATAGCTCGGTCGATTTCCAGGAATTCATGGTGATGCCGATTGGTGCGCCGAATTTTTCGGAGGCGTTGCGCTGGGGCGTCGAAATCTTCCACGCGTTGAAGGCCGCGCTGAAGAAGCATGGCTATTCGACGGCGGTCGGCGACGAAGGTGGATTCGCGCCGAGCTGCAAGTCGAACGAAGAAGCGATTCAGATTGTGCTCGAAGCGATTTCGAATGCGGGCTACAAGCCCGGCGAGCAGGTCAGCATCGCGCTCGATCCGGCGTCGAGCGAGTTTTACGACAAAGCGAGCGGGAAGTATGTGTTCAAAAAGTCGGACAAGTCGGCGCATACGTCGGATGAAATGGCCGCGTACTGGACTTCATGGGTCGAAAAATATCCGATCGTCTCGATCGAAGACGGCATGGCCGAAGACGATTGGGCGGGATGGAAGACGCTGACGAACAGCGTCGGGTCGAAAACGTCGAAGAAGAAGATTCAGCTCGTTGGCGACGATTTGTTCGTCACGAATACCGAGCGATTGTCGCGCGGCATCAACGAGGGCATCGCGAATGCGATTCTGATCAAGCTGAATCAGATCGGCACCGTAACCGAGACGATCGACGCGATCGAACTCGGCCGCAAAGCGGGCTTCAACTCGATCATTTCGCACCGCAGCGGCGAGACGGAAGATACGTTCATCGCGGATCTCGCGGTAGCGACCGCTGCCGGACAGATCAAGACAGGATCGGCATCGCGCACCGACCGCATCGCGAAGTACAACCAGTTGCTACGCATCGAGGAAGAACTCGGCGCCGCCGCTCGTTTCCCCGGCAAATCGATCTTCGCAAAGTAGCTCTTGTCGGGGCGCAGCTTTACCCAGAGGTGGAAGCCGAAGGGACGCTGCGCCCCAGCTTGCCCAGGCGTTAGAAATAGTGCTCAGCTTTGGGTTTTGCCTCTGCCGCAAACGATAGCACTTCACTGGACCTCGTCTCCCCGCCGAGAGTAATATGCGTCTCCCCGGAGAGACTCGAAATGACCAGCCAATCTCGCCACGTCGTGACCGGTGTCGTCCTGCCGGTGATTCTTGCAGCCTTCGGCCTGTTTGATCTGCATCAGCGGCCCGAGTTCGCGCACATTCACAAGGTCGACATTTTTCAGCTCGTGGTTTGCGGGATGTGCCTCGGCATCGCGCTGACTGGCTTCATCGAATTCTTGCGCGCACCGCGAGCCAATAACTAGCTAACCGCTTACAACAGCAAACTTTGATTCGCAGCTCGAATCGATCCTCATCGCCATGCCAGCCGCCACCTGAGCACCGACTCCTTCCGATCGCGGCTTATCGACTGCGCCTCGCAACCGACGCCGACGTCGCCGGCGATCACACCGCTGATCAACGCAGCATTCGTCGTCGAGCGCCCCATCTTCGACAACGATCGCATCGATGACATCGGCGTGCGCGATTACATGACGAAGGGCAAATTCCTGCTTCACGAAGATGCCGCCACGGAAAATTGATCGCCTGCGTCTATCTTGAACTGGGCAAAGACGGCCGCTGCTATCTCGGGCTTCTGTCGATTGCGCCTGAACAGCAGGGAACCGGCCTCGGTCGGCGCATCCTGGCGCAGGCCGAAAAATTCGCGCGCAACGCCAGCTGTCACACGATGTGGCTGCGCACGCTCAGCGCTCGCACTCCACCGTTACGCCCTTACTACGAGCGATTCGGCTACACGTTGCTCGAGATGACTCCGCTTGCCGCCCGTGTTTCATCCGAAGATTCCATGCGAGTTCGTCGTGATGGAAAAGCGCCTCACCTAACGGCTGCTTTCAACCGCGCCACACCCCGCCAAAATCGCCTCAAAACGTAAATACCCACCACGGCACGCGCCGCTTCGATTCCGCCCACCCTCCGCACGGAATTTCGTGCCATTCTGAGCGCCATCGACCGATCGTTTCCCGAGTCCCAGCGAAGAACGGAGAATCGCGATGAGCCTTCCTGTTCCGCCGTCACTGCCGCCTGCGATCCTGCATTCCCGGCGCGCTCAACCCGCCTATCCCGGCGCACCAACAAAAGACGAATGCACGATGGCGCTGCTCGCGCACTTGCTCCAGGTTTTCAGTGGCTTCATCGGCCCGCTGGTGATCTTCCTGCGTCAAACAGGATTCGAAATTCGTGAAATATCACGCGCTGCAATCGCTGATCTGGCAGGCCACTTACCTGATCCTCGGCATCGGCGCGATGGCGGTTTTCTTTTTCATGATGTTCACCTCTATCGCTCACACGCCACCCGGCGTTCCGCACCAGCCGGGCCAACCGCCGCCCGCTTTTGTATTTTTCTTTCCGTTGATCTGGCTCTTCTGGAGCGGTGGCTGGGTCGTGAACCTGATTCTCGGGATCGTCTACGGCGTCAAAGCGAACCGCGGTGAGTGGGCCGGATATCCACTGATTGGGAGGACTCCTGCTCCGCGAGTACAATCCGGCAGCGCTCTCGCATCCTTCCGCGCCACAAATCTGATTTCGACCGCGACTACGCCGCAAACATTTGATTCGTAGAGGCACGGCATGCGGTACCCCCTTCTTCAATATCCGCTCCACGAATCCATTTTCTCCAACTCAAGTTCCAAAATCCTTCCGCTTCGTGCAAAATACCCGCTCTCAACCGGAGGCTTTCATGCACCGCACGTATTTTCGCCGCGTTCGCTCTTTCCGCATCTCTTGCGCTCTCTCCGCTCTCGACGCGAGTCATCGCCGACGATCAACCTCTCCTCGGCTACTCCGCCGACTCATCGCGAACTGAACGCCAGTGGGAAGAAAAAATGCGCGCCATCCCCAGCACCGACAATCTGCGGGCCTACATGCAGCACCTCACCGCGCATCCGCACAACGTCGGCACGCCGCGCGACAAGGAATATGCCGAATGGATCGCCGCAAAATTCAAAGAGTTCGGCCTCGACACGCACATCGAAGAATTCGACGTGCTCTACCCGACGCCGAAAGAGCGCGTTGTTGAACTCGTCGAAGGCGGCCCGAAATTCACAGCCAAGCTGCAAGAGCCGGCGCTGTCGCAGGATCCAACTTCGAATCAGCAGAACGAACAGCTCCCCAGCTACAACGCCTACACGATCGACGGCGACGTTACCGCGCCGCTCGTCTACGTTAACTACGGAATCCCCGAAGATTACGAGCAGCTCGAGCGCATGGGCGTTAGCGTCAAAGGCAAAATCGTTATCGCGCGGTACTACCACTCCTGGCGCGGCATCAAGCCAAAAGTCGCCGCCGAACATGGCGCCGTCGGCTGCTTGATTTATTCCGATCCGCACGAAGACGGCTTCGTCCAGGGCGAAACATTTCCGCAAGGCGCATGGCGTCCGAAAGATGGCGTACAACGCGGCAGCGTCGCCGACATGCCGTTCTACTCCGGCGATCCGCTCACGCCCGGCATCGGCGCAACGAAAGATGCAAAGCGCCTCAAAGTCGAAGAATCGCCGACGATCACGAAAATTCCCGTGCTTCCGATTTCCTACGCCGACGCGCAGCCTTTGCTGAGCGCCCTCACTGGCCGCGTCGCTCCCGACGGATGGCGCGGCGGACTCGGCCAAACCTATCGCATCGGCCCCGGCCCCGCGAAAGTTCACCTCAAAGTGAAATCCAATTGGGACATCAAGCCCGTCTACGACGTCATCGCAAAAATTCCTGGCTCGACGGCGCCCGACGAATGGGTCATGCGCGGCAATCATCACGATGCCTGGGTCAACGGTGCCGAAGACCCGATCTCCGGCATGGACGCCGTCATCGAAGAAGCTCGCGCGATGAGCGAACTCCTCAAGCAAGGCTGGAAGCCCAAGCGCACGATCATTTTCTGCGCGTGGGACGGCGAAGAGCCCGGCCTGCTCGGCTCAACCGAATACGCCGAAGAACACGCCGACGAACTGAAGCAACACGCCGTTGCCTACGTCAACTCCGACACCAACGGCCGCGGCTACCTCTTCATCGAGGGCTCGCACACGCTCGAAAAATTCACCAACGAAGTTTCGAAAGACATCTCCGATCCCGAAACAAAACTCTCGGCGTGGAAGCGCAACCAACTTCGCCAGATCGCCAACGCGCATTCGTCCGAAGCTCGCCAGGAAGCGCGCCAGCGTGCCGACCTGCGCATCGCCGCGCTCGGTTCCGGCTCCGACTACACCGCGTTTCTCCAACACGACGGCGTCGCCAGCGTGAATCTCGGCTTCGGCGGCGAAGACGGCGGCGGCATCTACCACTCCATCTACGACGACTTCTACTGGTACACGCATTTCAGCGACACCGATTTCGTCTATGGCCGCGCGCTCGCGCAAGCCGGCGGCACGATGGTCATGCGTCTCGCCGATGCCGACCTGCTCCCGTTCGAATTCAACGATTTCAGCGACACGATCCAGACGTACATCAAGGAGTTGAAAGCCCTCGCCCAAAAATCACGCGAAGACGCGCTCGAACGCAATCGCGAAATCGAGGAAGGCGTCTACACCGCGACCAACGATCCGAAGGAGCCGCTCTCCGCGCCGCCCGCCGAAACCGTGCCCACATATTTAAATTTCGCGCCGCTCGATAATGCTGCCGACGCCCTCGCCCACAGCGCCGCTGAATATCACAAAGCCTACGAACGCGCGATCGCCAACGGCAACACCACGCTCGCGTCTGCCTCCCTCACCGAAGTGAACGCGCTCCTCATCGAAAGCGAGCGCAAACTTCTCACCGCCGAGGGCCTGCCGAATCGCCCCTGGTTCAAGCATCAGATCTACGCCCCCGGCTTCTACACCGGCTACGCCGTCAAAACAATTCCCGCCGTCCGCGAGTCCATCGAATCAAAACAGTGGAAGCAAGCCGACGAAGCCATCGTCGTTGTCGGCAAAGTGCTGCAAGCCGAGGCCGAACTAATCTCATCCGCCGCCGCAAAACTTTTGGCCGCGACAAGTTCGCATTAGAGCTTGAGGTCAGACGAAAATATCGCCACCCTGTAGCCGCGTTCGTTCCCAAAACGCGGGACTTAGACGAAACGTCGGTAACCTCGATACGTTTCACGCTGGCCGATGACAATTGCTTTTGACGTTTGCTAAATCTTTCCGGAGACGTCGCCATGCCCTCCTACAATCTCGCCATCGTCGGCTTCGGCAACGTCGCACGCTCCCTCCTGCGCCTGCTCATTTCCAAAGAAACCGAACTCCGCCGCCGCTACGACGTCCGCTGGCGCCTAGCCGGCATCGCCACGCGCCGCAACGGCTGGGTCGCCGATCCCGACGGCCTCAACCCGCTCGCCGTTCTCAACAATCACTGGCCGGCACAAAATCCCGCTTCCGCTCCGCGCAATATTCGCGAATGGATCGAACGCGCTCGTGCCGACGTCGTTTTCGAAGCCAGCTCGCTCAACGTCGCCACCGGCGAGCCCGCTACCGATCACATCAAAGCCGCGCTCGAACTCGGCGCGCACGCCATCACTGCCAACAAAGGCCCCGTCGTCCACGCTTTTCACGAACTCACCGCGCTCGCCGAAGAAAAAAATCGTCGCTTTCTCTACGAAGCGACCGTCATGGACGGCGTCCCGATTTTTTCTCTCTTCCCCCTCGGCCTGCCCGCCACCGATCTGCGCGGCTTCTCCGGCGTCCTCAACTCCACCACCAACGTCGTGCTCACCGAAATCGAAAGGGGCCGCACGTTCGACGAAGCCATTCGCCGCGCCCAACAAATGGGCATCGCCGAAACCGATCCCTCTGCCGATTTAGATGGATGGGATGCCGCCGTCAAGGTCGCCGCGCTGGCGATCGTTCTTCTCGGTGTTCCGCTCAAGCTCGATCAGGTGCGCCGCACCGGCATTCGCGATCTCAGCGAAGAAAAAATCCGCTCCGTGCGAAATTCCGGGATGCGTTACAAGCTCGTCTGTCGCGCCGAACGCCGCGGCGCCGGCGTCGATTGCAGCGTGCAGCCCGAATTGCTCCTCGCCTCCGACCCGCTCGCCAATCTCGAAGGCAGCAGCTCCGCCATCCGTTTCGATCTCGACGTCTTCGGCCTCTCGCTCGTCGAACACAACCCCGGCATCGAAGCCACCGGCTACGGCCTCCTGGCCGATTTCATCCGCGCCGTCCGCCCGTAATTGGTAGCGCCGGCATCCTGCCGGCGTTTTTCCGTCAAAATGTATCGCGATTTGTTGCCGCTCGCTACCCTGTAGCCGCGATCGTTTCTCAGATCGCGGGGTTTACATTCAAACCGATCGACCTCTAAACGACGTGCTCGGTTAAGCCTGGGTGCCGCATCCTCAGGTTTCAGAGGGACCGGGTTTTCCACTCAATCGAGAACAAATCTATCGCCGATAATCGCTCACGTATCCCGGCACCGGAATCCCGACATCACATCGCTCATCGCGAACCGGCTCCCCCGCCTTCAACTCCATCGGCAAAACCCCCGCCCAAATCCCCAACGCATAATCCTCCGCATCATCCTCCGGCGGCCCCACGCGCACCTTCGCCGAAACCTCCGTCAACTCCAGCCTGCAAAATACTCGTCGCCTTCAACTCCTTCTCATTCGGCTGCCGCGCCTCCGTCCCATCGCCCCGGCAAAATCTTCTCCGTGAATCGCCTGCAGCGCCTCAATCTTCTCCGCGCCCGCATCCACCAGCGTCGCCTTCCCCAGCGCCACCACCGACCGATAATTCATCGAATGATTGAAAACCGATCGCGCCAGCACCAACCCATCCACCAGCGTCACCGTCACGCACACCGCAATCCCCGCGCTGACATTCCGCAACATCCGGCTCGCCGCCGACCCATGAAAATAAATCGCATCCCCAATCCGCGCGATACATCGTCGGAATCACAAACGGCTGCCCATCGACCGCAAATCCGACGTGGCAAATAAATCCTTCATCCAAAATCTTATAAATCGTCTCGCGGTCGTAAATCCCCCGCTGCGGCTCGCGAATCACGCGCGTCCGCTCATTCACTGAACGAAATTGTCTGGCATGATGGAAAGCCTCAGGAAAAACGCAGCGCAAAGTTGATAGCCGGCGCCGCAGCGGCATGAGTAGGCACAATCTAATCGATGCTACCACGCGTCGCGAGCGCTCGCCGCACTGTGGGGCGAGCTCGCTCCGCCCGACCGCTGCGTCTTGCCACTACCTCACCGTCGCCACCCTGTAGCCGCGTTCGCTTCCCAGAACGCGGGGTTTAGATTCAACCCAATCTCCACCTCAACGACGATCACAATCGAGCCGGATTTTCCCATCCACTTCCACAAATCGATCCGTACATCATCTCGTCAAACCGTGAGAAACTACCCCAACGAAATCCATCTCCCAAAAGGTCACCGATCTCAAACATGAGCACCGCCGCCACTCACGACGCCGCAAAAAACTCTCTCGACATCGCCTGGGTCCGCCAACAATTTCCGTCCCTCAATCTCCAAATCAACGGCCACGCCGGCCGCATTCCTCGACGGCCCCGCCGGCACGCAAGTTCCCAAGCAAGTCATGGACGCCGTCACAAATTATTTCCTCACCGCCAACGCCAACACTTGCGGCGCCTTCGAAACCAGCCGCCGCAACGACGCGATGATCGCCGCCACCCGCGCCGCAATGGCCGACTTCTTCAATTGCGACAAAGACGAAGTCGTCTTCGGCCAGAACATGACCACGATCACCTTCGCGCTCGCGCGAGCGATTGCCCGTGATCTCAAGCCCGGCGACGAAATCGTCGTCACCACGCTCGATCACGACGCCAACGTCTCTCCTTGGCGCGCGCTCGAAGAAAAAGGCATCGTCATCCGTCAGGCCGATGTTCACGATTCCGACTGCACGCTCGATCTCGACGACCTGCGCAAAAAAATCACGAGCAAAACAAAACTCGTCGCCGTCGGTTACGCCTCCAACGCCGTCGGCACCATCAATCCCGTCGCCGAAATCACCAAGCTCGCGCACGCCGCCGGCGCGCTCATGTTCATCGACGCCGTTCATTACGCGCCCCACGGCCCCATCGACGTGCGCGCGCTCGACACCGACTTTCTCGTCTGCTCGCCCTACAAATTCTTCGGCCCGCACATGGGCACGCTCTACGGCAAGCGCGAGCTGCTCCAGAAATTTCATCCATACAAAGTGCGTCCCGCTTACAACGCGACGCCCCGATCGCTGGGAAACCGGCACGCAGGTGCAGGAACTCATCGCCGGCATCGGCGCCGCCGTCGACTACATCGCCGAAGTCGGCCGCCGCGCCGACGCGACCGCAAAAGATCGCCGCAGCGCGCTCCTCGCCGCCTACAAAGTCACGCGCCAGCACGAAATGACGCTGCTCGCGCAACTCATCGATGGCCTGCTCGCCATCCCCGGCCTTGCAGTTTTTCGGCATTCGCGATCCCAAGCGCTTCAGCGACCGCTGCTCCACGATTTCGTTCCGTCTCGGCGATCACAAGCCCATCGACATCGCCAAATATCTCGGCGACCGCGGCATCTTCACCTGGGACGGCAACTACTACGCCCTCAATCTCACCGAACGCCTCGGCGTCGAAGAAAAAGGCGGCCTCCTCCGCGTCGGCATCGTCCACTACAACACCGCTGACGAAATCACCCGCTTGCTGAACGCTCTGCGTGAATTGAAGTAATCTCGGGGTCGCAAAATGGAGAGCCGCCCTCTGCTGCCGTGCCCTGAATCACTTTGGCCATGTTTCGCGTGAACTCTTGATTTTCCGAAAATATAAAAAGCGCGTGTCATCCTGAGGTCGCTGCAGGCGGCCGAGGATCTCAGCCGTCACCCCACCGCCGAACCATCCGTCGAAACCGCGACTTCTCACTTCCTCCCAATCCCAATCAAATGCGCCGACGCTCCCAAGAGCGCCTTTTCCTCCTCCACCGTCCGCAAAAACTCCAACAACAGCGCACGCTTCGCCGGATCATCCCAATGCTTCCCAGAACTCCCCATCACCCAAACCGGCCCCTCCACCGCAACAACCTTCTCAAACAAAAACCCCGCCTCTTCAATTTCTTGCTGCAACTCCTCCGGACGATGAAAAAACGTCGACGTAAAATACTGCGGATTGTCCGTCGGATTCCGGTGCTGCCCATCCTTCAAATCCTGCCGCAAAATCTCGACAAACCTCGGATCAGCCACCAGATCTCGCGACAGCCCATCCATCAGCGAAGCAAATCGCGAAATCGCCGCCGCAATCACACGCCCACCGCTCCGCAAAACACGATGCGCCTCGCGCAACGCCGCTAATCGATCCGCGCGCTCTGTCAAGTGATACAACGGACCCAACAACAACACGCCATCCGCGCTCGCGTCAGACTGTTCGATCTTTCGCGCATCGCCAACCGCGCAACTCGCAATCGAAAACTGCGCCTGCGCCAGCGAAGCCTCCTTCGCCTCTTCCACATGCTTCGGCACTGGATCGCTCAAATGTACTTCATACCCGCGCTCCGCCAGCCACAACGCATGTACGCCCGCTGCGCCTCCGACATCCAGAATCCGGGCCGGCGCCTTCGGTAAATGCCGCGTCAACACATCCTGCGTGCGAATCCGCTCCAACTCACCGACGCCTGCCGAAAGCCGCTCCGCCTCGCGCGCCTCGGCATAGTGCTCCTGCATCTTCGAACTTCGCATTGCTTCATCCACATCTCACCTCACCGGCGTTTCGAACTCCTGCTTCGCCACCACCCGCATCATCACCCGCCGTCACGCGCGTGAAACTCTCGAACAACTCCGCATCGACTCTTCAAACCGCGGCGCATGCATCTCCACCGACGCCTGCTGCAAATGCGCCCGCGCATATTCCACCCTCTCATCATCCCCCGCCAGACTGATTTCTCCTGCCCAAACCCGATCGTGAAAGTCGCGATACTCCCGCACTTTAGTTTCAGCATCCACCGGCTTCACCGCCGCTCGCATCAAACAAAACACCGCCGTGTACGACATATGCAGGATCTGACGCATCAGGTAAAACCGCGCCAGTTGGTATTCCGAAGGCGCCGCACCAAAATACCCGCGCAGAAGCGTCCTTTCTTCCTCTTCATTCGTCGCCAAAAAATTTCCAACGACCGCCAGATCCAGATAGCGATCGTTCAAAAATGCCGCCTCCCAATCCACCAGCCACACCTGCGTCGCCATCAAACAAAACATTCTCCGGCTTCAAATCGTTATGGCTTGACACCATGTCCGCTTCGACGCGGGGATAAACTTCCTTCACTTGCCCGTATAGCTCAAACGCATCAGCGGTTTCGCTCTCCGGCAAAATATTTGCCACCCGAAAGTTCTCAATGAAGCGATTCATCGCATCGAGATAATTCACCGTCCGCGGAAACGGCGGCAGAGCATGCAGCGTTCGAATGGTCCCCGGAACCCGCGCCAACGCCTCCATTTTCGGAAACGGCTTTGCATTTACGAAATCTGTGATGATCACGCGATCTTCCACGCTCGTGTACAGAATCCGCGGTGCAATTCCCGCCCCTTCGCCCGCCTTCATGCAGGTAATCTGCCGCGTCGGATCTGCAATCGCGTCCATCCGCATGATCACGCGGAATAAATACGGCTTACCCTTCACGACGATCCGAAAAATCAGCGCCGACGAAAGCCCCGCCGTCAGCTCCCGAATATCTTCAAACTCCGTCACGCCGAATGCTTTGCGAAGCGCCCGCTCCACCAACGGTTTCTTGTCTTCCGGAATCATCGACCCTCCTTTGGAGTGCGGCGCCCCGAGGCGCCGCTCTTGCGATCGAGTCCACATCGCCCAAGCGATCTTTCAAATCGGCATATTCTTCCCAGGATTTGTGGATTTGGTTTCCCGACCCTACAGAAGACAAATTGAAAAAAACAGTCTGTTTTATATTTCGCGCACCTGCTATTCTATTGATGGTAGGAAGCGTTCCAACTCGCCTGTTTCCCGCAAAATCCCCAAAAATTTCGCAAAAATGAGCGTCATGGTGTTTCTGTGCCGGCCTGCATGGAACCGGCGTACACTTCCCCGAATCCAACCTACTCGAATCCCACAAAGAGCGAGGAACAACAATGCAAAAACGCAAACTCGGAAAAAGCGGCCTCGAAGTCTCCGAAATCGGCTTCGGCTGCATGGGCATGAGCTTTGGCTTTGGCCCGCCGAAAGACAAAGCCGAAATGATCAAGCTCCTCCACGCCTGCGTCGATCGCGGCGTCACTTTCTTCGACACCGCCGAAGTCTACGGCCCGTACATCAACGAAGAACTCGTCGGCGAAGGCCTCGCTCCGTTTCGCGACAAACTTGTGATCGCCACGAAATTCGGCTGGCAGGCGAATCCGAACGACGGCGGAAAGTGGAGCGCATTGAACAGCCATCCCGACCACATCAAGAAGGTCTGCGACGAATCGCTCAAGCGCCTCAAGACCGACCACATCGATCTCTACTACCAGCATCGCGTCGATCTCGAAGTTCCCATCGAAGACGTCGCCGGAGCCGTGAAAGACCTCATCAAGGCCGGCAAAGTAAAACACTTCGGTCTCTCCGAAGCCGGCGCGAAAACCATCCGCAAAGCACACGCCGTTCAGCCTGTCGCCGCGCTTGCAGAGCGAATATTCGCTTTGGTTCCGCGAGCCCGAAAAAGAAATCATCCCCACGCTCGAAGAACTCGGAATCGGCTTCGTTCCATTCAGCCCGCTCGGCAAAGGTTTCCTAACCGGCGCGATCAACGAAAACACAAAATTCGACGCCACCGATTTCCGCAACACCGTTCCGCGCATGACTCCCGAAAATCGCAAAGCGAACCAGCCGGTGCTCGATCTTCTTAGCCGCTTCGCCAAAGAGAAAAACGCGACAAACGCTCAAATCGCGCTCGCGTGGATTCTCGCCCAGAAACCGTGGATGGCGCCCATTCCCGGCACGACAAAACTAGAACGCCTCGACGAAAATCTCGGCGCCGTCAACGTCAAGCTGTCGCCCAACGACGTGCGCGCTATCGAAGAAGCCGCGTCCAACGTGAAGCCGCAAGGTGCCCGCTACTCCGAGCAACACCAAAAACTCGTCGGCCGCTAAGCGCCACTCACAATAGATCGGCGACCTAGACACGCGCCGTCGTTCTGCGGGAGCGAAGATCTCGAGCTAAATCGCGATCGCGTCCGCCACAAAACCTGCACCAACGAACGGTGAACCTTCCGCTACGCTGAGCTGTCGCAGCGCTGGCGCGGACCCGTATCGTCAATTAACCTCCTCGTAACGACTCGTCCACGGGAGACTACATGACGAAACGCAAACTCGCGTCCCTTCGCACCTTCGTGTCTGCCGCGCTCATCTTGTCGCTTGGGTTCGGTCTCGGCATCGTCGCGCCACTGTCTGCCGGCCAACGTCCCTGGATCGAAGTCAAAAGCCCTCACTTCCGCGTTCTCACCGACGGCAGTGTCGGCGACGCGCGACATCTCGCCCGTCAATTCGAACAGATGCGTGCCGTTTTTGGCGTCGGTTTCCCGAAGATGCGACTCGATACCGGCGCGATTCTCACGATACTTGCTCCGCAAAACGAATACGATTTGCACGATCTCGCTCCCAATTTCTGGGGGAAGAGCGCATCCAAAGTCGGCGGTATTTTTCAGGACGGGTGGGAGCGTAAGTACGCGATCGTGCGCCTCGACCAGAATCGCGAAGGCTTTCAGTACACCGCGGTTTATCACGAATACACCCACACGCTGCTCCACGCCAACTTTCAATGGCTTCCGACCTGGCTCGACGAGGGGCTCGCCGAATTTTATGGAAACTCGCGTTTCGAAGGTTCCAAGACCTACGTCGGCGCTCCCAGCGTGCACGTTCAACTCCTCCGCCAAAAGACATTGATCAAACTCGACGAGTTGATCGCAGAAAATCCGTGGGTTAAGTTCTCCAACGATCAAAATGGCCGCGATCTCTTCTACGCGGAATCTTGGGCCTTGGTGCATTACCTGATGATGTCTCCGGAAATGGGCCGCGGCGAGAAGATCAACCAGTTCTATAAAGCGATTATGAATCGCGAGCCGCAGCAAAAAGCGTTTCAGGAAGCTTTTGGTAATTTCAACGATGTCGAAAAAGGTCTCCGCGAATATGTAAGCAAGTTTCTCTTCGCCAGCTACTCGATCGACAATCCGCCACAGATCAACGAAAAAGATTTCTCCGAGCGCACGATGAGCGTCGCCGAAACCGAGGCGGAAATCGGCACGTATCGTTTCTGGTCTCGCGATCGCACCGAGTCTCGACAATCCATCGAGCAGGCTTTGCGCGACGATCCCAATCAGCCGCTCGCTCGCGAGACGCTCGGTTTTCTCGATTTTGCGGACGGCAAAGATAAAGAGGCGTCAACCGATTTCGCAAAGGCTGTCGAACTCGATCCCACTCGATTTCTCGCGCGCTTCTACAAAGCGATGCTCGCTTACTATGCGGTTCCCAATCCGACGCCGGATGACATGAAGGCGCTTCGCTCGGCGATGTACGGTGTGGTCAGCGCCAACAATGCATTCGCTCCTGCCGCGGTGCAGCTCGCGCTCGTGATGGCTCGCGTGGGCGATCTGCAGGGTGCTCTTGTTATGGCGCAGCGCGCCGAGGCGCTCGAGCCGCATCGTGCCGGATACCACTTGCTCGTCGCGCGGGTCCTGATCGCCTCGAACTATTCCGCTGGCGCGCTCAAAGAAATTCAATTCGTTGCCGATCGCTGGCGCGGTCCGGATCGCAATGAAGCCGTCGAACTGTGGCACGAAGTCCCTGGCACTCCGGCGCCTTCCGACGAAATTCAGGTGACCCTGAATCCCGCGGACCTCAAAGATCCGAACGCTCTAGCGAAAGCCATTCCAAAAACGGCGAAGGGCACGGTTGCGTCAATCGACTGCGGCGATAAACACAAGCTCGTGCTTCAAACCGCCGACGGACCTCAGACATTTACGTCCGACGGGCGCACAACGATTGGATATTCCGACACTTTCTGGTGGGCCGGCGACCATTTCAATTTATGTCACGAAGCGACCGGGCTCCGCGCCGTTGTTCGCTACAAAGTGAACACCGCGAAAGACGGTTCGGTGGGCGATTGGACGGCGCTGGAATTGCGCGAAGACCTGCCGACTCCAATGTCGACGGCTGCGACTCCTGCACCGGCTGGCAGTGCGCCGGGTAACTCAGCGCCGCCGAGTCCGGCAGCGAATCCCACATCAAGCAAGCCGGCGGAATCGAATCCGATTCCTCCACCGTCATCTCCAAAAAACTGATCGACTGAGAATCTTCGTGTGACAACTTTCTTGCAGTCCTCGTTTTGTCTCACGCGCCTCTGCTTGTATGCTGACTTTCTATGGCGAAACGACCGAAACCGATTGTGCTTACTGTTCTGGATGGCTGGGGCTATCGCGCGGAATCGCAAGGCAACGCGATCGCTCTGGCGTGCAAACCGACTTACGATTCTTTGATCAAAAACTTTCCGAATACCGTGATTCACACCTCCGGGCCGTTTGTCGGATTGCCGGACGGGCAGATGGGCAACAGCGAAGTCGGCCATCTCAACATGGGCGCGGGGCGCATCGTGCACATGGACATGACGCGCATCGATCTGCTCGTTGCGCAGAAAGCGATGGGCAACGTACCGCTCTTCAAGCAAGCGATGGAGCGCGGTAGGCAGCGCGCGCTGCATCTGCTCGGGCTCATCAGCGACGGCGGTGTGCATTCGCATCTCAATCATCTCTACGCGCTGCTTGAAGTTGCCGCGCAAGAGCGCGTGCAGAACGTTTTCGTCCACTGCTTCATGGACGGGCGCGACACGCCGCCGCATAGCGGTCGCGAATATTTGCAGCAGCTTCAGCGCAAGATGCGCGAGCTCGGCACCGGGCAAATCGCGACGATCAACGGGCGCTACTATGCGATGGACCGCGACAATCGCTGGGAGCGCGAAGAGATTGCGTATCGCGCGATGGTGCATGGTGAAGCGGAGACTCGCACCGACGATCCCGACGCCGCGATGCAGCGCAGCTACGAACAGGGCGTGACCGATGAATTCGTCAAGCCTGTGGTGATCACGAAGGGCGCCGGCATCGATGCGCCTCCGGTCGGATTGATTCGCGACGACGACGCAGTGATTTTCTTCAACTATCGCGCCGATCGCGCTCGCGAAATGACGATGGCGCTGGTTGCGCCCGACTTCGACAAGTTCGTCGATGCGAAGCGGCCGAAGAATCTTTTTTATGTGGCGATGACGCAGTACGACAAATCGTGGTCTTGGCTCAAATATGTGATCGGGCCGGAAAAACTCGAGCACATCCTCGCGCAGGTTTTTGCCGACGTGCAGTACAAAAATTTGCGCTGCGCGGAATCGGAGAAATATGCGCACGTGACATATTTTTTCAACGGCGGCATCGAAAAGCCGTTCGACGGCGAAGAGCGCGTGCTCGTGCCGTCACCGAAAGTCGCGACCTACGACCTGAAACCGGAAATGTCGGCGGAAGGAATCACCGACACCGTGGTGAAAGCGATCGAAGGCGGATCGTTCGACGCGATCATCATGAATTACGCGAATGCCGACATGGTCGGACATTCCGGCAAACTCGAAGCGACGATCAAAGCGGTCGAAGCGATCGACGCTGGGCTCAGCCGCATTTACAACGCGCTCAAGCCGAAGGGCGGCGCGTGGATCATCACTGCCGATCATGGCAACGCGGAAACGATGGTTGACCCGGTTACGGGCGGGCCGCATACGTATCACACGCTGAATCCTGTGCCGTTCATTCTGGTGAGCGATGACGCTTCCACTCCGCTTCAGCCGGGTGGTTCGTTGCGCGACATTGCGCCGACGATGCTCGGCGTCTTGGGTCAGCCTGCGCCCGCGGATATGACCGGCCGCGATTTGCGCGTTAAGCGTTAGGGCGCATACCTCTTCGCTTTTTTCTCCCTCTCGTTCTGCCGTTAGTAGCCGGCGGAGACGTCTACTACGTTGAACATTTCCTGGTTGTCGAACCAGCGTTCGAGCAACTCCATCAGGATTTCGGTTTCGCGGCGCCAGAGGCGATCGCTTACGCCGGCGGTGTGCGGCGTGATGAATAGATTTTTCGCTTTCCAGAGCGGGCTGTCGGCTGGAAGCGGCTCGGTGGTGGTGACGTCGATGGCGGCGCCGCGGATCTGGCCACTGTTGAGCGCGTGGGCGAAGGCGTCTTCGTCGAGGATGGTGCCGCGGCCCATGTTGATGAGGCGGGCGCCGGGTTTCATGCGAGCGAAGCGCTCGGCGCCAAATAATTTTTGAGTGTCAGGTGTGTCGGGCGCGGCGAGGACGACCCAATCGGCGTGCGGCAATGCAGCGTCGAGTTCGGATATGGGAAGGATTTTGTCGACGAGAGATGCGTCGCCTTTTCCGGAGCGCGTCATACCCCAGATGCGCATGTCGAAAGAGTTTGCGCGGCGCGCGACTTCGCGTCCGATCGATCCGTAACCAACGATCAACATCAGTTCGCCACTGAGTTCGGTGATCTCGCCGGGAATGCTTGAGACTTCGTTCTGGGCCCACTGGCTTTTGTCCTGGTAGCGGACGGAGTCCATGAAGTTGCGCGCGAGCAAGACCATCATGCCGATGACGTGTTCGGCCATGCCGGGAGAAAACAGGCCGCTGGGGTTGGTGACGAGCACGCCGGAATTTTTCAGGGCGGGGTACATGAGCTGGTTGACGCCGGCGGCGGTGGAGTGAATCCACTTCAATTTTTTGGCATAGGCGAATTGATCGGGGCGGATCGAGGCGCCGACGAAGATGTCAGTGTCGGGGAGTTCTTCGTTGAGGCGGTCGTAGTCGGGGAGATGAACGACGCGCATCTCGGGCCAACGCTTGCGGATGGCGGCGGGCATCGTCTCGTCGGCGCGCCACTGTGGGAAAGGATGCCAGACGCAGACGATGAGCTTGGTGTCAGCGGGCTTGGTGCGGACGATGGTCAACGAGGCCTCCCGAGGACGTGGGCATGCCCGTTTTGCCGCGCGGCGAGAGGCGCAGTTCCAAAACGGGAAGAATAGGGTACACCCCCCATGGTTTTGTGAAGAGTGCGGAAGTGATTAGGAATGAAAGAGTTACGGAAGAGGTCAATTTGAAGAGTGTGGAAGCGATTGATACGGCGGGAGTTGCAGGAGGGCGTAAATGCTGTAAAAGCGGAGGCTTCGAACGTGGAAGGGTATTTCACGAGGTAGGGTACCACATGGTAACTGGTTTGTCAAGAGGCATTTAGCGTCGGGAGGGTTATTCGCGGCTGTGCCACCACGCGAGGCCCAGGCCGACGAGGGCGCCGAGACCAACTGTGCCGAGGATGAAGACGTGAGCGACCGGGATGGCGATCCAGGCGATGATGACGAGGCCGGCGGAGACGATGGCGCCGGCTTTGGTGCCGGGGATGGGGAGGTCGCCGAAGGCTAGGCGCCTTTGTGGGGCGTTTTGGCGGCGGCTTACGTTTTCGAACATGGGTGCCTCCAAAGATTAAGGGTGGACCAAGGGTGGGTGGGAATGCAAATGAGAGGTTCGTGGCGGTGAGAGTTCAGGGGCTGAAGCCCCTTCCTTAGGACGGCTTTATGTCGCGGCTGAAGCCGCGACCCACAATGCAAGAGCGCGCACGAGGTGTGAGTTGTAGTGCCTCGGCTCACTTCGTTCAGGATGACAAGTTATGGGTAATTGACGGGGTTAGTCGCCGACGCCGCCTTTTATGGCGGTGTAGCCTTCGCGGGCGTAGACGACGACTTTTTGTTTTTTGCCTTTTTGGTCGTTGACGATGAGGGGGCTGCCGTCGGGTTGGACCAGTTCGATTTTTACTTTGTGGAATTTGCCGTCGTTGGCGCCAGTGGTGGGCGTGTAGGAGAGACTGTACTGGTTGCGGAGGAAGGCGACGACCTGACGGAAGATGTCGGGAATTTCGCCGTCGAATTGTGGGAACCAGGCGTAGCCGCCTGTGAGCGATGCGAATGTCTTTAGTTGGTTTTCGCCCTGCAAGTAGTTCATGTGCGAGCCCTGATTGCCGTGCGATTCGATGAAGTTGATGTAGGGCTTGTCGAGGCCGACGGCGAAAATCGTGACGTCGGACTGGCGGAGTTGCTTCATCGTTTCATCGAGGGTGTGTTTTGAGAAGGTGTCGACGCCGGTAGCGAGCAGAAGCATCGACTTTTTACCCTTAATGTCTTTCATCTGGTCGATGGTGGTGAGGACCGCGTCGAAAACGTTGGACTCGCTAAAGCCGGGGAAATACATGTGGTAGAGCGCCTGGCGGACTTCGTCTTTATTTTGGGTGAAGTCGACTTCGATGCGTGACTTCATGTCGAAGGTGACGAGTGCGACCCAGTCTTTCTGCTTTAGGTTGGGGAAAAACGCGTCGGCCCAATACTTTGCTTGATAGGCGAACCAGTCGAAATAGCCGCGGCTGCTGAACTCCATGACCATGGCGATGGTGATGGGCGCATCGGTGGCGCCGAATCCCGTGACGGTCTGGGGAGCGCCATCGTCGATGACGCGGAAATTTTCGCGTTTAAGGCCGGTGAGAATGTCGCCGTGCTGCGTGGAGGCGATGACGTCGAGGGTGACCACGGGGACTTCGACGTTGATGGATGCGCCAGCTTCGGGCGGTTTCTGCTGTTGCTGAGGCTGCGTCGGCGTCTGTTGCTGGGGCGTGGATTGGCCGCCTCCGGCGGGGCCCGCGGGCGATTGCGCGTGGGCAAGATGCTCGCCGAGCGGAAGGAGCAGCAAGGCGGCGGAGAGAGCGAGGAAGATGGTCGTGAAAATAGCCTTCATGGCGAAATCCCTTCGATAGCGATCACTGGATGCCGCAAGGGCAATCCAGCGGCAAATCACGTCAGTTTCGTTGGACGCATGCGAGCGACACCGAGTTTACGCAACTTTGAGTACGAAACGAGCACGCAGGGTGAGTACGCAAGGTTGAGTTTAGGCAACGGGCCGACTCGCTGAAACAGGGTCCCCACACCCTGCATGCTAGTATGAATCAGAAATGCCGGAAAACGTTGTAAATAGCCGAAGCGGAAGGACATCGCGCGGCAGCGGACCACCACAAATTGCTCCAGACCGGAATTGCTGGGAGAGGATGAATTCGTGAGACGAATTGGCGGAGGGAGTTTGGCCGGACGTGAGTTAAGACGGGCCGCGGCAACCGCATTGTTGAGTGTGTTGGCGCTGATTGCGCCGAGGGCGTCGCGCGCGCAGGTGGCACCGCCGGCGACGAACGGATTGCCGGGAACTCAGGGCGGAGCGCCGCTGGGCGATCTCACAACGTTGACGGGGGACGCGAAGGTCTGGCTGCAGGATCTGATCAAGATCAACACGACGAGTCCGCCGGGAAATGAAGCGGAAGCAGCGAAATACATTCTAGGGGTGCTGCAGAAGGAAGGAATTCCAGCGGAAGAGTTGCCGGTGGCACCTGGACGGACGTCGGTCGTGGCGCGGCTGCGGAGTTCGGCGGTGGCCGATCCGTCGAAGGCGCTGCTGCTGGTGGCGCACATGGATGTGGTGGGCGTGGACAAGCCGAAGTGGACGGTCGATCCGTTCGCAGCAACCATTAAGGATGGATATTTGTATGGGCGCGGGGCGATCGACAATAAGGCGATGCTGGCGACGAACCTCGCGGTGATCGTGGCGCTGAAGCGAGCGAATGCGCGGTTGAATCGCGACGTGATTTTCCTGGCGACGGATGATGAGGAGCAGGGTGGGGACGCCAGCATCAAGATTTTGATCGCGAAGTATTGGGACAAGATTGCGGCGGGCTTCGCGCTGAACGAGGGCGGGAACGTTGTGCTGGAAGGCGGCAAAGTGAAGTACGTTGCCGTGCAGGCGAGCGAAAAAGTTTCTGTGAACGTGACGGTTGTTGCGCGCGGGACTTCAGGTCACGCGTCGATGCCGACGAAAGATAATCCGGTGGTGCATTTGTCGGCGGCGGTGGAGAAGATCGGCGGGTTGGTTGCGCCAGTGCACTACACCGCGATTGTGCGGCGATATTTTGAGGGGTTGGCGCCGCTGGAAGACGACGAGATCGCGAAGTGGATGCGGGCGCTTGATACAGGCGATCGCGGAGAACATGCGGCGCGCGTGATTTCGGATGCGAATCCGCAGTGGAACTCGATGCTGCGCGACACGATTTCGCCGACGATGCTGTCGGCGGGAGTGCGGAATAATGTGATTCCGGCAGAGGCGCGGGCGAATCTGAATATTCGACTGCTGCCGGGGGATACGATCGACGGGCTGGTGCTGGATATGCAGAAACTGGTGAACGATCCGCTGGTGAAGTTTGAAGTGCAGACGGACGCGGGATTGGCGGCGCCGCCGTCTTCGCTGGAGAATGATTTTTACGCGGATATCACCAAGGTTGCGGCGCAGCAGTTTGGCGGCGTGCCGGTGTTGCCGTACCAGTCGCCGTGGGCAACGGATTCGGCGCAGTTGCGGCTCCATAATGTGCAGTCGTATGGGTTGTGGCCATTTCCGCTGACGGCGGAGGATTTGCAGCGGATGCATGGGAATGATGAACGGATTCCGCTGGCGTCGTTTGCGAAGGGGATCGATGTGGAGGCGAGGATAGTGGCGGAGTTTGCGGTGACGCGGTAGAGCGGAAAATGGAAATTGGAAAAGGGAAATTGGGAAGAAGTGATCGTGTAGGGCGGGATTGATTGTTGGGTGAATGGGGCCAGGACGCCTTCCTCTCGGTAGGATTCGTGGGTGACAGTTTGGGCTTGGGAGTGATTTGCAGCGCGGTAGGGGTGTGGGCGGTGATGATCCTGGTCGAGTATTTGGCGGTGTTTTCATCTAAACACCCGCGGTCTGGGACACGACCGCGGCTACAGGGTAGTCGTCGATTCGGTGCGGTTGAGGCTTGATCTAAACTCGCACCCTCGAAAAACTGAGGGTGCGGCACCCAAATTCGACGGATATGGTTGAAATCGCGACGAAGCAGGATTGAGGTGGGGATGATGTTTCGACATTCGAAGATTGTTTGCACGATTGGGCCGGCTTCGTCGACGCGGCGGATGATTGAGCGATTGATTGAGGCGGGGATGGATGTGGCGCGGCTGAATTTTTCGCATGGGACGCATGTGGAACATGCGGAGCGGATTGCGGTACTGCGTGACGCGGCGATCAAACATCGGAAGCCGATTGCGATTTTGGGGGATTTACAGGGGCCGAAGATTCGGACTGGGGCGCTCGCGGGGAAGATGCCGGTGGAGTTGAAGACGGGGCAGCGGTTTGTGATCACGACGGCGAAGGTGATGGGCGACGCGAATCGTGTAGCGACGACATTTCGTCCCTTGCCGCGTGAGGTGCATCGCGGGAACCGGATTTTGCTTTCGGATGGGTTGATCGAGCTGCGTGTGACACAGGTGCTCGGGGAGAAAGTGGTTACGGAAGTAGTGAACGGCGGAATCTTGGGAGAGAACAAGGGAATCAACTTACCGGGAGTGCAGTTGCGAGTGCCGGCGCTGACGGCGAAGGATCGGGCCGATCTGGCGTTTGCGCTGAAGGAAGGCGTGAATTATGTGGCGGTGAGTTTTGTGCGGCACGCGGAAGACGTGCTGCTGGCGAAGAATTTAATCCGACGAGCGGGGCACGATACGCCGGTGATTGCGAAGCTGGAGAAGCCGGAGGCGATCGAGAATCTGGATGCGATTTTGCGCGTGGCGGACGGAGTGATGGTGGCGCGCGGGGATCTGGGAGTGGAGATGAATCCGGAGCGTGTGCCGGTGGTGCAGAAGATGATCATCGCGCGAGCGCGCGAGGCACGGCGTCCGGTGATCACGGCGACGCAGATGCTGGAGTCGATGACGCAGAATCCGCGGCCAACGCGAGCGGAAGCGTCGGATGTGGCGAACGCGATCTTTGATGGATCGGACGCGGTGATGCTTTCGGCGGAGACGGCGTCGGGGAAGTATCCGGTGGAATCGGTGAGCATGATGGCGCGGATTATCGATGAGGCGGAGGCGAGCATCACGGAATTTCCGCGACCGTCTTCGGTGCAAGAGAAGTTGAAGGTGGCGGAGACGGTGGCGGAGTTGGTGTGTCACGCGTCGCGCGAGTTGCATATGAAGTTGATCGCGGTGTTCACGCACAGCGGATTTACGGCGCGGCTGGTTTCGCGGTACCGGCCGCTGGTGCCGATTGTGGCGTTTACTCCGGAGGCGGAGACGCGGCGAAGGATGGCGTTGATCTGGGGAGTGATGGCGCGCGGGATTGCGGATGTGAAGAAGGTGGATGGGTTAGCGGAGATTGCGGAGCGGAGATTGCTGGAGGAGAAATTAGTGAAGAAGGGCGATGTGATTGGAGTTGTGGCGGGGACGCCGATGGGGATTCGGGGGACGACGAATTTTATGAAATTTCATGTGATTGGGTGAGATGGAGAATGGAAAATGGAAAGGGGAAATGGGCGGGTGGTTGTCGTTGCGGTGTGGGCGAGGTTGAGTCTAAACCCGCACCCTCTCAATGCTGAGGGTGCGGCACCCAAATTCCAAGATTGCGTTGAAGGCTGGGCGAGTTTGAAAGCGGGAATTAGTTGACCCAGTTGTCGGGGCGGCTGGGTGGGTCTTGTTTGTGTTTGTTGACGTAGACCTGGAAGCGCTTTTTGTTGCGCTCGTGCTTCCAGTCGGTCACCGAGTTGCGGACGCTGTAGAGAAAAGAGCCACGGCGGAGATAGATGTAGGCGACGAGCATGCCGCCGAGGTGGCAGATGTGTGCGACGTTGTCGCCACCGCTGCCGAGCGTGGAGAAGAATTCGATGGCGCCCATGACGGCGACGTAGGGGCGCATGGGGATTGAGATTGGCAGAGGGATGAGCCAGATTTTGCGGTCGGGGAAGAGAACGGCGTTGGCCATGAGGATGCCGAAGATCGCGCCGGAAGCGCCGATGGTGGGAGTGATGGAGAGTTCGCGACTGAAAAATAAATATGGGATCGCTTTGACGATGAGTTCGATGATTCCGGCGCCGACTCCGCAGACGAAAAAGAAATTGATGAAGCGGCGCTTGCCCCAGCTGAGTTCGAGATCGCGGCCGAACATCCATAGCATGAGCATGTTGATGAGGATGTGGAAGAGCGAGCGCGGATCGTGGAGAAAAATGTAGGTGAAGGGCTGCCAGATGCGCGGCGGGATGTGGTGGATGACGGCTTCGGGGATGAGCGCGAACCACTTTAAAATTTCGAGATAGTAGACGCCGCCGGCGAGAAGGTAGGCGAGGACTTCGACGATGTAGACGCTGGTGAAGATGATCACCAGGAGCTTTACGCCCGGAGTGATGAAGCCGCGCCAGTCGAAGTTGATGCCGCCGACGTTTCGATTGGGGAAACGCGTGCCCATGAGGTGAGTTTACGGTGGGGGAAGGAGGGGAGTCAAAGAGGGAGGAGTACAGGTGTGTGGAATGGAAAATGGAAATTAGAAAATTGAAATTGGGGGCAAGGGCGGATGCGATTGTGCTTGGCTTACGTCTGAGATCCTTCGCTTCGCTCAGGATGACAACGCGTTTATGAGGCGGATTACATTGTGCGGGCTTGGGGCGCACCCTTCGAAGCTCAGGGTAAAGCGGTGCTGCGCCCGGGCGAAGAGTGGACGACGTTGACGAAAAATTAGGGTGTTGTGGATGGGTTGGCGGGTTGGGGCCAGGATTTGAAGAGGTTGGTGGCGTTGACGGAGCCGAGGCCGGTGGCGAAGTCGTAGCCGGGGGTGGCGGGGTAGGCAGGGTCGTCTTCCTCGCTGGCGGTGGAGAGTTCACCGATGATTTTTTTGTCGGCGCCGTGGCAATCGTAGAAGTCGCCAGTCTTGTGATTTTTGCCGCAGGGGATGTCGATGTCACCGAGCGTGATGTCGTTGAAGACGCAGGAAACGGCGGGCAAGTTGCCGGAGGTTTGGCTGGCGTCGCAGCGTGCGGCGGTGCCGGGATGTGCGAATTGTTGTTGAGCGAGGGCGTAGTAGGCGTAGTTGGTGTTGCCTTGTTTGCCGTAGCGCTGATTGATGAGCGCTTGAATGCCGGCCATTGCGGGTGAGGCGAAAGATGTGCCGCCGCCACCGAGAAGGACAGCGTCATTTTCGGCGGTGCAAGTTGTTCCACCTTGATTCGTGTCGGATAAGCAGAACGGATAGAAGCTGCCCCAGACGCCATCGGCTGCGAAGAGCGAAAGATCGGGTTGATCGCGGACGCCGTCGTGGGGAACGCCTTCGACACCTTTTTGATAGCTCGGCTTTGGATTTCCTTTGCAGGTGCCGCTGACTACGCCGGGAGTTGATGGAGTTCCGGTGAAGCAGCTGCTGGGGCCGCCGCCACCTGCGATGTCAAACAAGAAAAATTGCTGGCCGACGCTGGAATTGCAGAATCCCTTTTCACCGAAGGCCTGACTGTAATTTCCGGCAATGAGCGGGTCGGTGAAGATGAGACGGCTGGCGCAGCTGTCGTTCCATGGAATTTCGGGGATGTAGGATTTTGCGGACGCGTGTGTCTTGGCGTCGTTTTTATCGGCCCAATACCGTGTGAGGGGAATTTTGCTGACGTCGGCATTGTATTGCGCCATGAAGTCGGTGCCGCCGATGTCGACGGCGTACGCGGAGGCGGTGTTGTCGCCGCTGTTGATGCCGAGGATGGAGTATTCGGGTTTTTCAGCGGGTGCGCATTCGTCGGCGCCGGTGTCGCCCTGCGCGATGAAGAAGGTGGTGCCTTCGGCGGTGGCGAGTTGGGCTTCGAAATCGTTGAGCGCGACTTCGGCCTGGCCGGAGATGGTTTCGCAGAGGCCGTAGCTGACGGAGACGATGTCGGGCGGGTTGGACTGCTCGAGAATGCCGAGCGTGGCGAGGTCGAGGCCGGAGACGGTTTTCGTGTCGGCGCACGCGGCGAGGACGATGTTGGCGTCGGGTGCGGACGCGCTGGACCATTCGACGTCGAGAGCGGCTTCGTCTTCGTCGCTATTGGCGCCGGGATTTTTGCAGTTGGGGTAGATCTGGGTGAAGTTGCCGGACTTGAAAGCGTCGAGTGCGAAATTTTTGCGGAAGGTGGTCCAGTCTTTGGGATTAGCGAGATTGGTGTCTTCGATGAGCGCGATGGTGACGCCTTTGCCGGTGAAGCCTTGCTGCCAGAGCGGAAGCACGTTGTAGATCGTGGCGAAATCGTAGGGCGAGACGACATTGAAGGCGTCGTTTTGAATGGTGACCTGGAAGCGCGGGCGCCACTTTTTTTCATTGTGATCGAAGGCGATGGGTTTGGGCTGGGTGTGACGCGGGCGCGGGAAGAAGTCGTGGAGTGAGGCGACGCCAGCGATCACGGGAGCGAGAGCGGCGGGAATTTGTGGGTCACGCATGTTGCCGATGTGATGGTCGCCGTTGGCGAGAGTGAGATTGTGAATCTCGGTGCGGAACGTGTCGCGGATTTGCGCGGCGGTGGCGCTGACGTCGATGACCATTCCGTTTTTGTAAGTCTGATTGATGGTAAGGCCGCGGGAGGTGAGCCAACGCTGGACGGCGTCGAGATCTTGTTGGTGGACGCCGTAGCGGGCGGCGAGTTGTTCGGGAGTGAGCCAGTGATGGTAGTCGGGTGACGCGGGATTGTGCATCGCGTCGATGTGTTCTCGGAGGTCGGACTCGGTCTGCGGGTCGCGCTTGAGGAGGATGAGGATGTGATCGAGGCGGAGGTCGTCGGCGACGGGGCCGCGGTCGTTTTGTTTGAGGGCGGCGGCGGGGGTGGTGTTTCCGGCGAGGGAGACGAGTTTGGTTTCGTCGATGGACTCGGTGACTTGTGGGCGCAGAGATTGGGCGCGGAGGGGCACGATCGCGATGAGCGCGAGCACGGCGAGAACAATGGGGCGACAGCGCATGCGGCCTCCGGAGCGGGGAAGATTCTCGGGTGCATCTTGGGACGGTGCGAGGACAACTCAATTCTATGGCACGGTGGGTGGTTTCGAGAAGAGGAGGGTTAACGGTTGGTTAAGATACGGCGACGAGTGGGAATTTATTGAGGAAGGAGTGGGGAAGTGGGGATGGTGGGGTGCGGAGTCACATCGATTTTTGATGGCGCTGGAGTCAAGCCACGATCCCTCCTCTGCGCGAGCCCACGCGTTCGCGAGGACGCGAACTCGAAAGAAAAGGCGTGGGCTCGCTTCGGTCGGTATGACAGGCCGTGGGTGGGCGGACCAATTTGTGGTGATTAGAGGCCGAAAAAGAAAAAACGGATTGAGGTGCGGACTACATCTTGCGGGCTTGGGGCGCAGCAGTGCTGCGCCCCTACATGAGCGCGAACACGCGAGGTTAGTCGAGTTTTTTGCGGGCGAAGTAGAAGAGGCTTGCGGCCAGGAGGATGAACATGAATAGGCCGAAGGCATTGTTGGTGGCCCAGGAGCCGAAGAGTCTGGGGCCGAAGGCGATGGTGTCGGGATTCCAGGGGAG
The DNA here is from genome assembly GCA_963795355.1 of uncultured Acidobacteriota bacterium. Taxonomy (GTDB): domain Bacteria; phylum Acidobacteriota; class Terriglobia; order Acidiferrales; family UBA7541; genus Acidiferrum. The sequence continues at coordinate 102,420 of CAWCHM010000011.1, read as the reverse complement.
GCGGAAGAGCGAGACGACCCAAGGCGGGACGTGTGTGGAGACTTCGGGATCCTGGAAGAGATTGATGATGATGCCGAGGAGGCCGAAGACGCCGCCGGCGGCAATGAGTCCGCTGGAGTAGAGGGCGCCGGGGCTGGCTTCGCTTTCGTCTTTCTTCTCAGTGGTGGCGTCGACGAGCGAGCGTACGAGTCCGCCGGCAAACATGGCGGCCGTCGTCCCGAGCGGAAGATACGAGCCGGTGGCGAAAGCGAGCGAGCGGACGCCGAGAATTTCAACCGCGATGACGAGCGCGACGCCCATAAGAACGAGACGCCAAGGCAAACGCTGATTGAGGATGCCGCTGATGACGGTGGCCATCAGGCGCGCTTGTGGGGCGGGAGCTTTGGCGCTGCCGATGCCTTGCGCCCACTGGTATTCGATTTTTTGTGTGTCGGAATCGTAGAGATATTCGCCGTCAGCAATTTCGTGGGAGCCGAGCGAGTTGATGAGCTCGTAATTTTTGCCGTGATACGCGAAGGTGCTGCGCTCGACTTTTACACCGGCGGGGAGCGATTGAATGTTCACCGGAATTTCGGTGGGGATGTATTTTTCGAGGCCGCTGTTCATGACGTTGAGCGTGGCGCCAATCGCCAGCGTGGAGGCAGTGACGCCAATGAGCAGGCCCATTTGTTGCCAGAACGGAGTAGCGCCGACGAGGTAGCCGGTTTTCAGATCTTGCGAAGTGGCGCCGGCGATGGCGGCGGCGATGCAAACGACTCCGCCGATCATCAGCGCGAGAACCTGATAGTTGGGGGCGGTCCAGCCGGCGACGAAGAAGATCGCGCAGGTGGCCATGAGTGTGGCGATGCTCATGCCGCTGATTGGGTTTGAGGAATTGCCGAGGAGGCCGCTGATGCGCGCGGCGACGGTGACAAAGAGGAAGCCGAAAACGGTGACGAAAACGCCAGCGAAGAGATTGTGATACCAGCGCGTCTCGGCGCCCTGGATGGGATGGAAGGTGAGGAGAATCCACATCATCACGATAACCAGAAGAGAACCGACGATGACCCAGCGGAGCGGCATGTCGCGATCGATGCGGCTGGTGAAGGTGGATTCTCCGGCGCTTTCGGCGCGGACGTCTTTGAGTCCGGCCTTGAGGGCCGTGAATATTGTGGGAAGAGTGCGGCAGAGAGTGATGAGGCCAGCGGCGGCGACTGCGCCTGCGCCCATGGGGCGGATGTAAGTGCCCCAGATTTGGTCGGGCGACATTTGCGGGATTGGGATCGTGCCGGGATAGATCGGAACGTTGTTGGCGAGCTGACCGTAGAAACGGATGGCGGGCATGATGACGAGCCATGAAATGATTCCGCCCGCGAAGAGAATGCCGGAAACGCGCGAACCGATGATGTAGCCAACGCCGAGATATTCGGAGGTGATGGCGACGCGGAAAGAGGCGCCTTCGAACCATTTGGGACGCGCTTCGGGTTGGGCGGTCCAAGCGCCGACGCTGTTCATCAAGAAGGTGTAGATGCCGCCGAGACCGAGTCCCCAGAAGACGCGGCCGGCGAAGGAGCCGCCGCGTTCGCCGGCGACGAGAACGTCGGCGCAGGCTGTGCCTTCGGGAAAGCTGAGGTTGCCGTGCTCTTTGACGATGAGCTGGCGGCGCAGCGGAACCATGAAGAGGACGCCGAGCCAGCCGCCGAGTAAGGCGAGCGGGAAAATTCTCCAGAACGTAAATTCGGCGCCGAAGCCGAGGAAGATCAGCGCGGGGATGGTGAACATCACTCCGGCGGCGAGCGATTCGCCAGCGGAGCCGGTGGTCTGCACGATGTTGTTTTCGAGAATCGTGGAGCGGCCGAAGGCGCGAAGGATGCTGATCGAGAGAACTGAGATCGGAATCGAGGCGGAGACAGTGAGGCCGGCGCGGAGGCCGACGTAGACGGTGATGGCGCCGAAGAGCAGGCCGAAGAGCGCGCCGAGGATGACGGCGCGGACGGTGAATTCTTTTATGTTTTCGTCAGCGGAGATGTAGGTGCGAAATTCACCTGGAGGCGCGGTGGAACTCCATGGTCTGTCGGCCACTCGGAACTCCTGGAACGGAAATTGGAAACTCGAAAATGGAAACTCGAAAAACGATACACGCCCGCGATCGTGCTTGCGGCCAAATTGTCCCCTGAGCGCGGTGGGATTATGCCGCAAAGTCGGTGTAAACGTTATAGGGAAACGAATAGCTGCGGAGATTGCCGGGTGTTGAAAGATGGCAGGATGTCCGCATTGTTGATTCGCCTGAGATTCGCCGTGAATGAGGATCGAGCGGAAGTAGACTTTTGTTAAGAAAGCAGGCTGTGCGGACTCCTATATTCGTACAGGAAATACATTATGGGCATGATGAGCGATAGCTGGTAGCTTGCAGCCACGGTGGGTCTGGCATTCCTTCCAGACCAAAATTCAGCTTGGTTTTACAAACTAGACGGAGATGGGTGTAGCCACAATATGATCCAGAAGCTGGACGGTCTGACTACGCTTTTGCTCGCGACGGTGTTCGCGGCGTTCTTGCTTTTTTCGTGCGGAGCCAAGCAGGCTCCAAAAGAGATTAAGGTGACGGTACCGGCCGACTTTTCAGGCGAGATGACGCTGGACCCGTGCACGAACGGGCTGCCCGCGGAAGTGAGCCTGAACGCTCGGGGAACGGCACCGACATCCGCGTGCCCCAAGCCAGGGGAGACCGTCACGCTGACGGTGGTGAAGGGAGGCGAGAATTACCGCATTCCGACGAAGAAGTGAAGATTGAACGCGCGGGCGACGGCCTGCCGGTGGCCATCAAAGCGCACGTCCGCTAGGCTCGCCCGTTGCGGCAGAGCGAATTCGAGACAGATTCCACTTCAAGTGCTTGCGCGGTCAGAGATTTCCCGCCAAGGTTCGCGTGTCAGTGAGTGACCTGCGTTAGCCCGACACTAGCGATCATTTGCGCTTTCGCACCGGCCCACTTTTTGGAGCGGGATTGCCTACGAATTCTGGCGCCGAGAAGGTCGTTCAGATTCTTGAGTTTCTCATCGAGTTTGGACAAACGCTTCCGAAGATAAAAGAGCTGATCATGAGCCAGGCGAACCGTGAATGACTCGTCGTGAGCCGAGCCTTCTTCCACTTGGTCGGCATAACCTGACGCCATTTCCAGCATTTCGCCGAGCAAAACGAGGCTGTCCGCTGAGTTTGAAACTTGTCCCATTGCCGCCCTCCCGAGCAGATTTCAGATTAGAATAAGGACTCTGCGGGTGGGCAATCGGTGCGGTTCTGTACGGCGCCGTAGTACATCGTTAGCGCGTTGTTTTGGTTTGTAAGTCGCTGATTGAAAAGGGGATATTCGGTCCAGCGATCAGGAATGCGATGAAGCAAAACGCGAAGATAGAGTGGCCCAGGCTGGCGCCGAAATATTGCCAGAAGGGGGCGCCGGCGCCGGGGTAATCGGAGGAAAACAGCAACGTCAGCATGAAGATCAAGCCGCCTGCGCTTGCGAGTCGGACAAGGATGCCGAAGGTGCACGCGAGACCGATCGCGAATTCGCTGTAGGCGACGAGGAACGCCATGATGGTGGCATGAGGCAGGACGAAACCTCGAAGGACGGGCACCATGAAGGGATAGGCGCCGCCTTCCTGAATGAACTTGTTGATCCAGGATTCGAAACCGCCGTGAAGCGTGAATTGGGTGCCGAAGACTTTGTACTCGCCGAAGATGAGGAAGAAGATGCCGACGGCGACGCGGAGAAAAGCTAACGCGCGGGCGTTTGAATCGGGCGTGTTCGAAATTTCACTTGGCGGAGGCATAGGCGTCGGAAGCTGGGGTTGCGTGGGGCGCTCGTCAGGAGAGGCGCGCGCGGACTCGATCGCTCAGCGCTTTGCCGTCGACATTTTTGCCTTCCAGGACGGCTTTCGCGGCTTTCACGACGGCGCCCATCTGCTTCATAGAGGTGGCGGAGGTCTCGGCGATGGCTTTGGTGATGGCGTCGTCCATTTCCGCGTCGCTCGCGGCGGCCGGCAGGTACGTTTCGATAATGGCGAGCTCTTTGGTTTCCTTGTCGGCGAGATCAGGGCGATTGCCTTTGGTGAATTGATCGATCGATTCTTTGCGCTGCTTGACGAGGGTTTGTAACAGCTGGATCGATTCGTTTTCGTCGATGGCGCGGATTTTCTCGGTCTCTTTGTATTGGATAGCGGACTTGATGCCGCGAAGGACGCTTAGGCGGAGCTCGTCCTTGCTTTTCATTGCGTCGACGAGGTCTTTCTGGATTTTTTCGGAGAGAGTCATCGGATCCTCTGGGTGTGAATATAGCAGAGGAGACGCGTTGGCCAGCACTTCTTGCGAAATGAAGTGTGACGGCTGCATCTTTGTGCGCATTTTTGTGAGACTAAAGCTGCGTGAAAAGTCTCGCGCGCTATTTGACTTGGCGCGGTAGGGCCGCTACCGTTTATGTTTTAGTTTGAGCGAAATTTTGCCGCTATGGCGGCGCAGCATATATCAAAAAACGAATGAGGAATGATGAAAGTCATTGTTGCGGACAAGATCAGTGAGCGGGGCGTCAAGCTGCTGAAAGAGCAGGCGGGCTGGAACGTGGTGCTGACCACGAAAGAGACGATCGGCAAGGAGTTGGCGGACGCGGATGCGCTGATCATTCGAAGCGCCACCAAAGCGACTGCGGAATTGCTGGAGAAGGCGCCGCGGCTACGGGTGATCGGGCGCGCCGGAGTTGGCGTGGACAACATTGACCTGGATGAGGCAACGCGGCGCGGCGTTTTGGTGATGAGCACGCCGGGCGGGAACGCGATCAGCGTGGCGGAGCATACGTTCGCGCTGATGCTGGCGATGGCGCGGCAGGTATCGCGGCTCGATAAGTCGATGCATGAAGGGAAGTGGGAGAAGGGCAGCGCGGCGGGGACTGAGGTGCGCGGCAAGACGCTGGGCTTGATCGGGCTGGGACGCATCGGGAGCGAAGTGGCGGTGCGCGCGGAAGCGTTCGATATGCGCGTGATCGGCTACGACCCGTATATCAGCGAAGCGGCGGCGAAGGAGATGCAGGTTGAGTTGGTGCCGCTGGAGAAGTTGTTGGCGGAGAGCGATTTTATTTCGCTGCACACGGCGGTGAGCCCGGCGACGCAGAATTTGATCAACGCGAAGACGCTGGCGCAGATGAAGAAGGGCGCGTGGCTGATCAACGCGGCGCGCGGTGAATTGATTAACGAAACCGACTTGGCGGAAGCGTTGAAGAGCGGGCACCTTGCGGGAGCGGCGCTCGACGTGTTTGTCGAGGAGCCGACGAAGAATACGGCGCTCGTTGCTCTGCCGAACGTTTTGGCGACGCCGCATATTGCGGGTTCGACGACCGAAGCGCAAGAAGAGGTAGGAACGCAGGTCGCGGTGCAAGTGCGGGATTACCTGGCGGACGGCGTGATTCGAAACGCCGTGAACTTGCCGGCTCTATCGCCGGATCAGTATCGTCGCGGGCGTCCTTATTTGGCTTTGGCGGAACGGCTTGGCTCAATGGTGGCGCAGGCTGCGGCTTCGCGACCGGCGCGTATTCGAATCCGATACGCGGGTGAAGTGGCGGAAGTCGGGACGAACTTGCTGCGGAGCGCGGTGCTTGCGGGGTTGCTGAACGCGGTGCTCGACGAAAAAGTGAATGTGGTGAACGCGCCACAGGTGGCGACGGCGCGCGGATTGACCGTGCATGAAGAGACGCGGAAGCGCGAGCACGGATTCCCGAATACGCTCGAAGTTTCGGCGCTGACGGATAAAGGCGGATCCGAAGAGGGAGCGTTTACCGTCGAGGGGACGGTGCTGCACGACGGAACGCCTCGGGTACTGCAGATCGGTGGGATTCCGGTCGAGGCGCAACTTGAAGGAACGATTCTGTATCTGCGTAACCGGGACGAACCCGGTGTTATCGGGCAAGTGGGATCGACGCTAGGCAAGCATGGCGTGAACATTGCGACGTTTGCGCTTGGCCGCCGGGACCAAACCCGCGGAGCCGAAGCGGTTTCGCTGGTGCGCTTGGACGGCGATGTGTCGGAATCGATCCTCGAGCCGATTCGGGGAATTCCGGCGGTGACTGGGGCGAAGTTGCTTCGCTTGGGCAAGGCCTAAAGAGCCGGCTGAATTCAGCCGCAAGTCGCAGATTTTAAAACTACATCGCATAGGTCTGTAAATTAGGAATCAGTTAGAAATAGATGAGGCCGGTTTGTGTCAACGTGTGTCTTGAGGTTGCGGCGTCGGACACCGCGATTTCATCCTTGGGACCTATAATTATTTGCGCAGGTCGGCCGAATACGTTGTGGTCTAGCGGCTCGATAGCGAGCCGATTTGGTCCTCAAGATTCGTATCTTCAACAAACCAATGGAACTCGCACGGAGTAAGGTTCGGCTTCATATCGTTTATTTGATGCTGCGCATTAAAATACATCTCTTGACATAACCTCCCTAAACGACATAGAAACTATCTCAAAGTGTGTGTTGTGTGGTGGGAAAAAGGTTGCTCGGAGTCCAGCATCTGAATAACTGGCGCTGCGGAATCTGTATTTCCGCGGTTTGCGTGTGCCCCGTACTGAGCCCTCCCCCGGTGTGTCCGTTCAACTCATAGAAGGTGCGCGAAAGGAGCAGTACATGGAGTGGTTCGTTATGAAGAGCTATTCGCCCCTGAGATTCATAGCAGTTCTTGTGGTGTTTTTTCTTTCATCGGTAGTCTCTTTCGCTCAAACAGGCACAACATCCGTTCACGGAACGGTAACCGACAAAACCGGCGCGGTGATATCCGCTGCCAAAGTCACTGTCCAAAACCCTGAATCCGCGGTTGAACGCACTATGGAGACGGGCGCGGCTGGTGAATTCGACTTTCTGGCCCTCCCGCCGGGAACCTACAGCCTAGTCGTGGAGGCCTCCGGCTTCCGCAAGTATGAGCACAAAGGGCTGCAGCTGCTGGTCAACTCGCCGACGACAACCAACGTCACGCTCGAATTGGGTTCGTCCGCGCAGACGGTTGAAGTTTCGGCGCAAACCGTAACACTCAATACCACCGACGCATCGCTGGGCACAGCGTTTAGCGAACGTCAGGTGAGAGATCTTCCGCTGGAAGCCGGCAACGTTCCCGAACTGCTTTCTTTGCAGGCCGGCGTCGCCTATACCGGCAACCGGCCCGACATCAACAAGGACTCCGACACTCGAAGCGGATCGGTGAACGGCGCTCGCTCTGACCAGAGTAACATCACGCTCGATGGCGTCGATGTGAACTCTGATACGAAGGGTTACGCGTTTCAGTCAGTTCTGCCGATTACGCAGGATTCCGTGCAGGAATTCCGCGTCACAACTTCGAACTACAACGCCGACGAAGGGCGCTCTTCGGGCGCGCAGGTTGCGCTGGTCACGAAGTCGGGGTCAAATGAATTTCACGGCACGGCGTTCTGGTCACACCGCAACACCGCGACCAGCGCTAACGACTACTTCATCAAGCTCGCCGAACTCCAGAGCGGCCAGCCCAACGAACCGCCGAAACTGCTCCGCAACAACTTCGGGGGCGCGTTTGGCGGCCCGATCAAGAAAGATCACCTGTTCTTCTTCGTGAACTACGAGGGGCATCGTCAGCGCGAAGCGCAAAGCGTTGTTCGCATTGTTCCCAGCGACACCATGCAGGACGGCATCATTGAATATCCCTGCGCGACGACGTCGGATTGCCCGGGTGGAACAGTCCAAGGTCTGACTAAGTCGCATACAGTGCCGGCTGGCGTATTCGCGCTAAGTCCTGGCGACATCAAGGGGATGGATCCGCAGGGCATCGGAGTCAGCACGAATGTGATGATTCCGTACTTCCAATCGTTCGCGCCATTTCAGGCGAACGACAATTCCGTTGGTGACGGCTTCAACTTTGTTGGGTATCGCTTCAAGGGGCCAGTCGCGATCAACACGGATTGGTATATCGCTCGCGCAGATTACAAGATTACGAGCAGCGGCAATCACACAATCTATTGGCGTGGTGCACTCCGCAACGACAACAACGCCAACGCTCCGTATCTACCGGGCGGTTCACCGTTGACGAGTACGGTGGATTACAGCAAGGGGTACTCGGTCGGCTACACAGCGGTACTGCGCAGCAATCTGATTAACAACTTCCGCTACGGCTACACGCGACAGAGCATCGGTCAAAACGGTAGCCAGACCGCGGACATTATCTCTTTCCGCGGTTTAAACGACAACTCGACCTCCAACAACTCGAGCGACGTGTACACCAACAATACGAACTACCAAGTGCCGGTCCACAATTTTGTGGACGATGTGTCCTGGATCAAAGGGCACCACACATTTGCGTTTGGCGGAAACATCAGCTTGCTGCGCACTCCGCAGGCAAACAACATCAACTCATTCAACTCCGCGTCAGACAACCCATCGTGGCTGGATACCGCTTCGATGGCGAATACGGGTGTGGCGGGTCACTTCGATCCCGCTTGCTCGACCGGATCGGGTGCCTGCGGTGGCGCCGCATTCCCAGCGGTGGACGGAGGCTTCGGCAATAACTACGACTATCCACTGGGTGCACTCATCGGTATGGTGACGCAGGTCAACGCTCAATATAACTTCACGCGCACCGGTGGCACTTTGGCGGACGCAGCTCCCGTCTCTCGCCGATTCGGTGACAACGCGTTCGAGATGTACGCACAGGATACGTGGAAGATCAAGCCAACCCTTACACTGACCCTTGGGCTTCGCTACTCGCTCTTTGGTCCGCCGTGGGAGACGAACGGTCTTCAGGTCGCACCATCGCGCAGTTTGTCCGATTATTTCCAGTCTCGCGGGCAAGGCATGTTGCAGGGCTTGCCGTCTTCGGCGCAACCCCCGATGAGCTTTGACCTCGCGGGTCCGGCGAACCACGGCCCCGGATTCTACAACTGGGATACCAAGGACTTCGGACCTCACGTGGCGTTCGCGTGGTCGCCGAAGGCTAATTCCGGCTTCCTCCACGACTTGCTAGGTTCCGGCGACAAGACCGTGGTCCGTGGCGGATTCGGCATCGTTTATGACCGGCTCGGACCCGCCCTTTTGTCCACGTTCGACGCCAACGGTTCATTTGGTCTTTCGACGACTCTGACCAACACCGGTGGTATCGAAACTCCCGGGATTGCCCCTCGCATTACCGGATTGACGGGAGTTAACAACATTCCGACTACCGATCTGGCCGGAAATCAATTGTTTGCTCCGGCCCCGTCAGCTTCATTCCCACAGACGTTCCCGAGCGGGTTGGACAACGCCACCGGCTCGTACGCGGTCTATTGGGGTATGGATCAGAACCTGAAGACGCCATACTCCTATACGCTCGACTTCTCCATCGGTCGTGAACTCGGCCACAACTTCGCGTTGCAGGTATCGTACGTCGGCCGGCTCTCGCATCGATTGCTGTCGCAGGTAGACGTTGCGTCGCCGCTCGACCTGGTCGATCCTTCAACAAAAACCGACTATTTCACCGCGGTTCAAGCTTTGACGAAGCTCTATCGCGCGGGTGTGCCGACGAGCCAGATCACTCCAGCCAAAGTCGGACCCACCGCAGGCTACTGGGGCAACATCTTGCAGGCGTCTCCGTCTGGTCAGTACGCGGTGCCCGACTTCTGCGGCGCAGGCAATGTAACCACCCAGCTGCAGGCAGCCTACAATCTGTTTTCCTGCTTCGCCAACAACGAGACCACCGCCCTTCAATTCCTCGATCAAGGAATTGGCTTGTTTGACGGCGCGAGCGGCAACACGCTCTACGCCAAGGGCGGTCCGTATACGTTCGTCGATCCGCAGTTCGCCTCTCTCTACGCGTGGCGTTCGATCGGATCTGCGGCGTACAACGGTCTCCAGGTCACCTTTCAAAAGCACATGGGACATGGTGTTCAGTTCGACTTCAACTACACGTATTCGAAGTCGATGGACATCTCGTCCGATGCCAGCCGTATTACGGCGGAAGGCGGTACCTTCGGAGGCCAGGTCATCAATCCCTGGGACACTCAGGCTCTCCGTGCGCCGTCGGACTTCGACCTCACACATCAAGTCAACGCAAACTGGCTCGTCGAACTTCCGTTCGGCCGTGGCCGGTGGCTCGCCTCTGGCGCGCATGGCGTCGTCAACGGCATCATCGGCGGCTGGCAGTTGTCTGGTCTCGCTCGCTGGACCAGCGGCTTCCCGGTTGGCGTTGGTAACGGTGCTCAGTGGCCAACGAACTGGGAACTCTCTGGCTTCGGTCAGCAGACGGCTCCGGTTTCGACGCACGGTGCGGTCAAAAATCCAGACGGCACAGTCAGCGTCTTTGGCGGTGGGGACGCGACAAACACCGCATTCAACTCGTTCTCGGCTGACATGCCGGGCCAGACCGGTAACCGCAACAGCCTTCGCGGTGACGGATTCGCCGGACTTGACCTGGGCCTCAGTAAGCGCTGGAATTTCACCGAACGCCACAGCCTACAATTCCGCTGGGACGTCTTCAACGCTCTCAACCTCACCCGCTTTGACGTTGGTAGCTTGCAGCTCTCGCTCACCAACAAGAGCAACTTCGGCGACTACACCGGCCTGCTCACGAACCCGCGCGTAATGCAGTTCGCGTTGCGCTACGAGTTTTAGAGGCTAAAGTTGAATTCGTATTTAGGCCGCCGGGGAGAGAAATTCTCTCCGGCGGTTTCGTTTTCTGAAGTGCGGGAATCTTGTGTCGGTAGAATTGCGAGCGGGGAAGTGTATTGCCCGTCGTAATCAGAGACGACTACAACGGCTGTAGATGCGGCGTATTTGCCTGTGATAAGCTGGTGTCCGCGCTTCGAGATGGTGTTATGGCGGAGCGTGTCTGTCGGGGCGTAGCGCAGCCTGGCTAGCGCGCCTGGTTCGGGACCAGGAGGTCGAAGGTTCAAATCCTTTCGCCCCGACCACTTTCCTTCAACCCAATCAAACAGTTACAGCAACTATTGTTTCAGCAGCGGCTTCGAATTTAGGTTCATTAGGTTCAATTGAAGCTAGTGAAGCCGGGATTCGGAAACCGATGCCACAGCGGTTGGCGACATCTTTGCGGAATGTCACGTCATTTTTAATCTGGTCGTAGTGTCCCGACATGCCCGCGTCGCCCCAATCCAGCCAGAAGTGAAGGATCCTTTTTGGACAGCCCGTGCCGTTTCGCACGAACCTGTCACGGAAACGACGAAATGCGTGGTTCCCAGTCTTCTCGAAGCCGATTTCATCGAGTCCAGGATGGAAATGGCGACGGACAAGATTGGATTGACTCAACTGGTTACCTTTGCGGGTGCAGAACATCAGCATATCGCCTTCAACGTTAGATTTGCTCCGAACCTCGACGTACGCGCGCTGCGGGATCATCGTGAACGATGGTGGACTCGATTCTCGAATCGGTGTGGGGCGGCAAACAGGTGGTGTCGAAGGACTGGGTAAGAGAATCGATTACGCCACATTGCTGCTGGTTACGGTACCGGGGAAGACTTCCAATTTGGTTTCAAATGGTGGTTGCTTCCGCTGCACGGGAAGTTTGTTTGGCTTGCCTGGGATTCGACGGCCAGAAACTGATGGTCTTTCCGGAAGAGAGGCTGATCGTGGTATTCACAGGTTGGGGATCTTGAAAGACGACGCGGCCTCCCGACCTCGTAAACCGGCTGCTACCTGCCGTGAGGCAATCCGCATGTACGGCAACCGGGCAATGAAAGATGACTCGAAGCGCATCGGCTATAGATTCGAAAGAGCGAGAAAAGATTCACGCCTCGCGAGTTCTCAATTCCCGATAAGTTTGAATGTATAGGTCGCGTCACCGGAAACTTGCTGCGTGAGAACATTTCGATAGCAATTGGGTACGACGCATACCTCCAGAAGGCGTTATCCGCTGGTTACCGGTACTCTTGGTGACTAAAGTGAAGAGAATTTGGATTCGAACTTGGGTAGGAATCGAAGGAGCCCGACTTAGAATGATTGTCGCCCTTACATTTGCCGGGATTTTGATGCTCGGTACCACTGCGGTTCCATCGCAACAGGTTTCGCAAGTCCCGACTGAGGCTGCGCAACATCTGCAAAGCGGGTTGGCTCTGGAACTCCAGAGGGACCTCGACGGCGCCATTGTGGAATTTCTTGAAGCTGCTAAATCCGCGCCTGACTACGACCTCGCACTTCTGAATCTGGGCGACGCTTACATGAAGAAGGGCGACTTCGCCGACGCCATTCCACCCCTGAAGAAAGCTGCGGCGCTGAGCCCCTCCTCAGACGTGACAAAGAAACTCCTCGGCTACGCGCTGCTCGCACGAGGCTATGCTGCCGACGCAATTCCGTATCTTGACCAAGTTCACGAATACCGTGCGCTCGGCATCGCCCAGATGGAAACCGGCAGGTACGCCGATGCTGTGACGAGTCTTCTTTCGGCAACCGCGCAAGCGCCCAACGATCCCGACCTACTCTTTTATTTGAGTCGTGCGAGCGAGGCTCTTTCGTCACAATCGGTTGATCGCCTGCTCACCCAATTTCCAGATTCCGACCGTGCCCATCAGGCGCTGGGGCAGCACTACTTCGGCACAAAGGAAACAGACAAGGCCATAGAGGAATACGAAATGGCACTGCACGCGCGTCCGAATCTTCCCGGTCTTCATCTCGAACTTGGTCAGGTCTACGCAGGAATTTCGGACTGGCCCAAAGCAGAAGCCGAATTTCGAACAGAAGTCGCGCTCCAACCAGGCAGTGCCGAGGCTTCCTACCGATTGGGTTATTCGTTACTTCAGCAAGGGAAAATGAATGGCGCAGCCAACGAACTGCAGCGTTCCGCGACGATGCAGCCCGACAATGCCGATACGCTCTACGCCGTGGGCAAGGCGACGTTGAATTCCGACGCTTCAGTCGCCGAAAAATCACTGATACGGGTGACCGAACTGGAAAAAGAGACACCCTTGGCGGCGCAAGCTTATCAAGCGCTTGCCACACTCCATCGTAAACAGGGCAAAACCGAACTCGCCGCACAAGAGATGAGGGAGTTTCAGCGCATTAGCGCGCTCCTTCAGCAGAACCAACGCAAATGAGCGCCACAAGGATGAGCGCTCTACCAAACGTGGGCCGTGGCTACGCGGGGTGGGCCGGAGCGTCCATCAATGACTTGGGTCTCGAGGACTACTTCGAGGTTTTTGCGTTTCCAATCTTGTGAAACCTGTTTGAGCATCTCTTCCATTCGGTTGGTGTCGACCAAGAACTCGCCGGCCGCCACCGTACCGCCGCGACCAATTCCTGCCGCGACCACCACAAATTGTTCCGTATTCGGGTCGATGAGACGCGCCACGATCGCATAGTCCTTATAGGTGCCGGTCTGCTGTTGTACAGAGCGATCCAGCATCCAATCGCGTTTGGTGGGATTGGCCCGATCTTCGATCCAGAATTGATTCATTCCTGGATCGTTCGCGAAGTGATATTTCAGCGGCCCCGTAAGCCGTAACGTCCATCCATTGTCGAAGGCTCCGATAAAAACCGAAGGCCCGCGCCGCAGATCCGTAAGAGTTGTCGACGCCTCACCGAGCACCCGATAGTTCTTGCCATAGGTTCGAAGCAGCCCAGCGATATTTACCAGCGGACTGACATCATCAATGATGATCGTCACCATGCTGTCGCTCAGCGTGATTTCTTTCTGTGGATCGGCGGCATCGCGCAGGCGAATAGTCGAGTATTGACTCTGGTCGGCGATAGAAAAGAGAATCGGCTCTGAAGTTCGTACGAACGGATCCCAGAATTGTCGCAGCGCGCTGGGCCGAGATGCATACCAACCCACGGTCGCCGCAGCCAAGAGGGCGACCACGATAACAGCGGCGGGAACAGTCTTCCAATCTCCAAAAGTTTTCTTCGAAGGGACAGCGCGATCAGCTTCCAGCACTTTAGGAGGGACTGCCGGCAGATCTGTGACAGCGAGAGTAACTTCTGTCGCTACCACCGTCGCTAAACCAGCGGGGCGGCCTGGCCAGGAAAACTGAGGCACATAGGAACCCGCGGGTAGGAACAAGCGGATTTCCTGGCTATGCTTCGGGTCCTGATAATACTGTTCGATTCTCTTTCGAATCTCGGCGGCCGTAACTCGAACGATCGGATCGGTGTGAGTGTCGTAGTCTGCGGGGCGACCGAATATCTCGATTCCGAGTATGCGTTCTTTCAGCTGGTCCGTCTGACCCGCCAGTGAACGCGACACGACGAATTTCAAGAAACTCGGATAACGCTTACTGGAATTGAATAGCGACGTGGCCAGCAACCTCTCGAGTTGCTGGTGGACGGCGGCTTTTTCCTCGTCGCCCGACGGAACCCAACTATCTGTTGCCTGCTCTGCCAGCAAGCGCTCCTCGATTCCCCTCGACCACTCCTAGTGACAGAAAAGGGCGTCAACTTCTTGAGTTCGACAAACTCACGCGACACTTCTCTGGCATGTTTGATTGGTAATTTTACGTGATGCTACAGCCCTTTGCGGCAGACTGCAACGTAAACCTGACTATACCAGGCCTCTTTACGGCGGGAATGGTGTCCCGTAAATACTTGAAAACAAAATGGCTATTGGTCGTTTGCAGCCTTATCCGTCTTATCCCTGAATCCTATCCAGCAAACCGTTGCTAACACGGATCACAGTTTTCTATACCTGCGTTCAGACATTTGGATCCTCCCCGCTCAGGAAAACGCCGCGACAAAGTTTGTTCGTAGCGGATTTTCTTTAGAGGGAGCTTATGCGTCAGGGGTGGAGTCCCAGGCCCTCAGCCGGGACGTCCGGAAGGGATGTGTTCATGGCACGTGCGAGCAAGTTTCTCAAATTGAGTTTGTTGCTGTCTATGTTGATGGTTGTCCTGGCTGGAGGAAAGCCGGCATTTGGGCAATCGCAAATCACGGCTTCCATCAGCGGCACGGTCCTGGATTCGTCGGGCCAAGCGGTAGGTCAGGCACGGGTCACGATCTTCAACGCGGACCGGGCGATCACCCGGACGTACACCACCGACGAAAATGGCTTCTTCAGTTTTACGCTGCTTCCTCCAGCCACGTACTTGCTGGAAGTCGAGGCGACGGGCTTCAAACAGTCGAAGCAAGAAGGCATCACGCTTGCCGCCGGACAGACTGCCAATCTGAATGTGAACTTGGTCATCGGCGCGGTCACCGAAACGGTCGAAGTCAGTTCGCAAGCACCGCTTTTGAATTCTGAGAATGCGAACATCGCGTCGGACATTTCTTCACGACAGGTTTCGGAACTACCTTTGAACCTGCGAAACGTCATTGGCTTGGCCGTGCTGAATTCTTCCGTGAGCAATGCCGCCGAGTTACAGGTCGTTGGTGCGCCGGGGATTTCCGGAAGCGCCGACCAAGACGTGTCGTTTCTCAACTTTGGCGGAACGTTTTTCAATACCGCCGAGTATTTGCTGGACGGCACATGGAACACGCGACTCGATTGGGGCGGCGTTATCTATGTTCCGTCGGTGGACGATGTGGAAGAATTCAAGATTCAGACCAACGCATTCACATCGCAATACGGATTCAGCAGCGGCAACGTCGTCAACGTTGTGACTAAATCCGGTTCGAATCAATTTCATGGCAGCGCTTTTGAGTTTTACCGTAACAGCGGGGTCGAAGCGAAATACTTCTTCAACAACGGGGCGCAGCCCGACTTTCATCGGAATCAGTTCGGCGGGACGTTTGGCGGACCGATTCGCAAGAACAAGACATACTTCTTCGTCAACTATGAGGGCCTGAGGTCGGCGACTCCGGCAACGTTCGTCGGAACGATGCCGACGGACGCGGAACGTACGGGTGACTTTTCGGCGTTGCTGGGCGGGCCGACGGGACAAGTCGACGCTGAGGGTCGGCCGATTCTAAGCGGTGCGATCTACAATCCCTTCAGCACGCGACAAGTTACAGGCGGGGCGACGGATCCAGTCACAGGCCTGGTGGTCAGCGGATTAGCGCCGGGCGTTACGGGATTCATCCGCGATCCGTTTCCTGGAAACATCATTCCCGTAGGCCTGCTGGATCCGATCGCATCAAAGATCGCTACCGGCGGATATTGGCCGAAGCCGACCAGCAGCGCTCTAATCAACAACTTTACGTCAGCAGCTTCGGCGGCGGCGCATTCCAACGAGTATTCAGTTCGAATCGACCATAATTTCTCGGACAACGATCGCTTCAACGCTCGCTGGTCGCAGAAGTACGAATCGAAGATCAATTCACCGACGTACTACGGTGCGTCGGACGACGGCGGTCCTGGCGTCACGGCGCCCAACAACCGCTATAGCGTCAATGCGGCGTACAACCACGTGTTCAATCCTACGTTCGACATGGGATTGACCTTTGGCGTGAACCGCCATGTGGAACAGTCGGTGACGCAAAGCTTTGGATTTGCGTCGTCCACGCTCGGCCTGCCTAGCTTCATAGATTCCATCGCTCCGTCGTTCCCGGAAATCCAGCCGCAGAGTTACTCTTCGCTCGGCGCGCAGGCCGGTTTGGACAACTACATCGTGCCGCAAACGATTTACACCATCGCTGCGGACTTCACGAAGGTGAAGGGCAAGCATTCGCTGGCGTTTGGAATCTCAGATTTCTGGGCGTTCATCGATGGCGGACACTATGCAAACACAGTTCTGCCGTTTCAAACGATTACGACAGCAGGACCCGATCCAAATCTTGCTGCCACGAACACCGGGAATGGTTTTGCGTCGTTCCTCCTCGGAACCGGCGGTGGCAACACCAGCACGGGCTTCAACCAGTTTCCGGCAACCAGAAAGCATCTGCTCGGCTGGTATTTGCAGGATGGCTGGCGTGTGACGCCAAAGTTGACGGTCAATCTTGGATTGCGCTACGAAATTCAAACCGCGCCAACCGAGAGGACGAACGCCCAGCAGTTCTTTGATTTCAGCGCCACCAACCCGATCAGCACGGCGGTCGGTTTCACCGTGCCTGGACAGCTTGTTTTCAATTCCAAAGACGATCGAGGTTTGTACGATACATCGTACAAAAACTTCGCACCACGCGTTAGCGCCGCATATCAGTTGAAAGAAAAGATCGTACTGCGCGGCGGCTACGGCGTGTTCTATGTGCCGAGTTACTACGGTCAGGGACCGAACACCGGGTATTCACAGGGAACGCCGTGGGTGACCAGCCTCGACGGCGGTTTGACTCCTTCTTCGACTCTGAGCGGCAACGCCGCGTTGGGTTTGCCCAGCGCATTTCCGAACGGGCAAGTCCCTGCGACGGGAAATTCGCTTGGCGGATTGACCGATGTCGGCTTCGGACTGAATCCGGTCACCGATCCGATTCGCAATTCGCCCTACGTCCAGCAATGGATGGGTGGGGTGCAGTACAGCTTGACGAACAATGACCTCATTGACATCAGCTACGTGGGGAATCATGGCGTTCACGTGCTGGCTCAATATCTGGAATGGAACGAATTTCCAGTAGCGGACCTAGCGATGGGCAACGCACTCAATGCGCAGGTGCCGAATCCCTTCTTCGGCTCCATCACGTCGAGCGGATGCGGTTTGGACCAGCCCACGATCGTGCAAGCCCAGTTGCTACGGCCGTACCCGGAGTATTGCAGCGTGACCGAAGCCCAGCCCGCACAGGCCGGGTCAACGTATAACGCGTTGCAAGCCACGTACACGCATCGCTGGCACTCGGACCTTCAAATGGGCGTTTCGTACACGTACTCGAAATTTATCGATGACGCGCAGGGATCTTCCGGCTGGGCGTTCCCCGGCAGCGGAAGCAACGTTCGAAACTCCTACGACCTATCGGCGGAACGCTCGGTGGATGCGAGCGATCTGACGCACAGCCTGGTGATCAACTATGCCTACGGGCTACCGATCGGAAAGGGCAAATTGATCGGACGCGACTGGGGTAAGCCGCTGAACGCTGCGCTAGGTGGATGGCAGTGGACCGGTATCGTGACGGCGCACACGGGATTGCCGATTTCGATCACGCCGGCCTCGAACAACACGGTTGGCACGGCGAGCTATGGCTTTAATCAGCGTCCCAACATCGTGCCCGGAGTGGACCCCGTTCCGGAGCACCAGACGATCAACGACTGGATCAATCCAGCGGCGTTCTCGCAGCCGGCTCCGTTTACATTCGGAGACTCGGGGCGATTCTTGTCGAACCTTCGCGCCCCGGGTTATTTCAACTGGGACATGGGCATCCAGAAATACTGGAGCTTCAGCGAGACGAAACGCTTGCAGCTCCGAATCGAGCTGTATAACGCATTCAACCATCCGAATTTCTTCGTCCCCGATAGCAATCTGGGCGACAGCACCTTCGGAACGATCACCGGAGCGTACCCGGCGCGAAGCGTACAATTCGCCGGCAAGTTCTACTTCTAATAGGCGGGGCAGATGTGAAGCGGCCCTATCTTCGGGTAATGATGCCTGGCAGGTTGATGAGTGATCCAGTCGAGGAATCATTCTCAACCTGCCAAATTTTTCTTCTGGACGACCTTTTCACTAAGGCGAGTGGATGAAAACCGAGAGAGCAAACACGATCGGGCTCTGCGCTTTGGTTTTGATTGCGGGGGCATTGGGGATATTGGTCCCTTCGATTTTTGCCTCAATTGCTCGAGAAGGTAAACCCGCCAACTTGGCGGAGTCAGCTAGCAGGAACGAAGGAACAAAGTCGGACAAAACGAGCCCTTCAAATGGTATCGAGGTCAAACGTGGGGATATGTTGCTGAGCGTTGTGGCGCTTCGCGACGATGTCCTTCGCGTTCGCCTGGCGAGCAATGGCACGCTACCTGAAGACGCCTCTTGGGCGGTTGCGCCAGAGATTCGAAATAGCAAGGTAGATGTTTTACGGGAAACTTCTAGCGACACTGATGGCTTTCACACGAAAGCCCTGCGCGTTCGAATCGAACGTTCCACACTTCGGCTAACAGTTTCCGATCTTGAAGGGGATATCCTTCAGGAAGATGTTCCGGGCTGGCCGGCAGAATTTCATGGCGGGGCGTTTCGGCTTTACAAGAAAATGCCGACAGACGAACACTATTTCGGACTCGGCGACAAAGTTGGCCCGCTGGATAGACGCGGCCAATCCTTTCGACTCTGGAACACAGATTCGTTTCTCTTTCAGGAATCCACCGATCCTATCTACAAAAGCATTCCATTCTTCCTGACGATGCGGGGCGGCAAGTCGGCTGGATTCTTGCTCGATAACACCTGGTCGACAAACTTCGATTTCGGAAGAGGGGAACGGGGAATGTACTCGTTCGCGGCCGAAGGCGGCCCGATCAACTACTACCTCTTCTTAGGCCCCGAGCCCAAGCAAGTTGTTCGAACGTATGCGTGGCTGACCGGGTTGCCGCCTCTGCCGCCAATGTGGACGTTGGGTTTTCAGCAATCGCGCTTCAGTTATGAGACGGAGGGCCGAGTCCGCGAAATCGCCCGCCGGTTGCGGGCAGACAAAATTCCTTCTGACACGATTTACCTTGATATCGACTTCCAACAGGAGCATCGGCCGTTCACGGTGGACAACAAAAACTTTCCGCATTTCGAACAGATGTTGGCCGATCTCAAGCGCGACCATTTTCACGTCGTAGTCATAACTGACCTGCATGTGGCTAAGCTCCCCAACGCAGGCTACGTTGCCTACGATTCAGGCGTGGCAGGCGACCACTTCGTCAAGAATCCCGATGGTTCCACCTACGTCGGAACCGTCTGGCCGGGACTTTCTGTCTTTCCGGAGTTCACTCGCCCAACGACCAGAGATTGGTGGGGAACTCTGTACCAGCGTTTGGTGAAAGACGGAGTAGCTGGTTTCTGGAATGACATGAACGAGCCATCCGTCTTTCAGGCAGTTAAGGGGACGATGCCTGACGACACGCAGCATCGCATTGAGGAAGCCGGGTTCCATCCACGCACGGCGTCGCATCTCGAAATTCACAATGTTTACGGAATGGAAAATTCGCGGGCGACATACGAGGGATTGCTGAAGCTCGATCCTGATGTCAGGCCATTCGTCTTGACGCGCGCGAGCTATGTAGGCGGACAGCGTTACGCAGCAACTTGGACTGGCGATAACACGAGCTCATGGAATCACCTTCGCTTGACGACGCCCATGCTTTTGAATCTTGGGCTCAGCGGTTTTGGCTTTTGCGGAGCGGATGTCGGCGGCTTTATCGGTACACCAAAGCCGGAATTGCTTACTCGATGGACGCAACTTGCTACGTTTCAACCGATTGACCGAAATCATACAAACAAAGGTTCCGGAAACAAGGAAGTGTGGGTAGACGGGCCGGAGCAGGAAGCGATTCGCCGGCGCTACATTGAGGAGCGATATCGATTGCTTCCTTACCTGTATACGTTGGTCGAGGAATTTTCTCGAACGGGAATTCCCGTCGTGAGACCTTTGTTTCTGGAATTTCCGAATGCCACTGAGGACCTTCATCCACTCGATCTCGATGCAGGTAATGAATTTCTCCTCGGTCCCAACCTTCTTGTAGCGCCGCCTCCATTTGCCGAGCAGCCCGACCGCTATCCCCTGAAGCTGCCGCCAGGAACATGGTATGACTATTGGACCGGCGAGATGATTTCGGCGGGGAGAAAAGTCAGCAAGTTCAGCAACGAAAACGCTCCCTCAATTGAACCGATACTCGACAGGCTGCCTGTTTATGTTCGCGAAGGGTCCATTGTGCCCATCCAGCCCTTGGTGCAAAGCACAGACGAGACTCCAGTCGGTGCGTTGACGCTGCGGGTATATCCGGGAAGTGAGTGCCGTGGTTTTCTCTATGTCGATGACGGCAAGACCTTCGCATACAAACACGGTGAAAGTACACGCATGAATTTCTCATGTGCGAACACGCCGGGAGGAGTTTCGGTTCACATCGGCAAGCATGACGGATCCTATCAAACGTGGTGGAACGGAATTCGCGTCGAATTGTATGGATGGAGTTCTTCGACCGCACATGTGAATGTCAAGAACAAGCCCGGAAGTTCGGCTGTAACAGTTGATACAACGCGCCACGCTGTAGTCGTCAATGTTCCGGACGACGGCAACGGAATGGACATCGATTTTCGAAACGTGAACTGAGAGCCAGCGTTCTACGTCTCATTGTTTTTTTTTGGAAGACCCGTGACTCGATCGACTCAAGTTGTTCGCCTCGTGTGTCTATTCCTGTTGATCTGTGCAGCCAGTGTCCTTGCGCAAGAAAATCAAATCTCAACCGCCCCGATGTTTCGAAAAGTTTCGCTTCCAGGCGTGGATTTCGTCCTTCGGAATTCACCGACCTCTCGAAAATATCTAATTGAGACGATGCCTGGTGGAGTCGCGTTATTGGACTACGACAACGATGGGCTCCTGGACATCCTCGTCGTGAACGCCGGCCATGTGCTTGATCCGATGTTAAAGGGAAGCGGCTTCGATCGCCGAAATCCAGCTTATTGGAATCGACTTTATCGTCAAAACAAGAATGGCAGCTTCACGGATGTGACACAGGAAGCGGGGCTTTCCGACGCTGGCGATTCGAATTACGGAATGGGAGTGGCCGTCGCCGACTACGACAACGACGGATTCCCGGATATTTACGTCACAAGCTTTGGCAAAAACGTGCTGTATCACAACAACGGCAATGGCACGTTCACCGATGTGACGGCAAAGGCTGGAGTCGCGGGAGGAGGCTGGTCTGTCTCGGCAGGATTCTTCGACTATGACAACGACGGCAAGCTGGATCTTTTTGTAACGCGTTACCTCGACTGGAGCGTCGAAAGCAGCAAAACATGCGGCGCTGAGCGACCCACGTACTGTCCTCCCGGTGAATTTCCAGCTATCTCAAATATCCTCTATCACAATCGCGGCGATGGAACATTCGAAGACGTCAGCGTGTCTTCAGGGATCGCTGCGAAAAAAGGACATGGATTGGGCGTTGCCTTCGCTGATTACGACGGCGATGGCTACGCCGATATCTTCGTCGCGAACGATGTGACGAACCAATTTCTGTTTCATAACAACGGAAATGGCACGTTCGCGGAAACAGCCTTCGATTCAGGTGCTGCGCTCACGAACGATGGGAAAATGCTTTCCGGAATGGGCGTCGCGTTTCAGGATTACGATAACGACGGACGCCCTGATCTTCTCGTTACCCAACTTCCGCACGGACCGTACGTTGTGTTCCACAACGAAGGACTAGGCTTGTTCAGTCCGGCAGAGTTGGAGACAGGGTTAGGTGCGCTGTCTGGTATGGCTTCCGGCTGGGGAGTCGGGTTGGAAGACTTCGACAACGACGGTTGGAAAGACTTGTTCATCGTGCAGGGCCACGTATTCGATAACGTGGCGACATATGACAGCAGTTTAAAATATCGAGATCCACCGTTATTGGCGATGAATCGCCACGGACATTTCGAGAAAGGAAATGTCGGTTCCGCAATTCCAGTGGCCGGACGCGGAGCCGCGTTCGGCGATTTGAACAACGATGGCTGGATGGATGTAGTTACAACGTCCCTAGGTGAGCGCCCGCAGGCTTATCTAAATCAAGCCGGAACGCAACATTGGCTGACGATCGTACTCCGAGGCACGAAGAGCAACCGCGACGGATTCGGCGCACGCGTTAATGTGAACGGACAATCCCGCTACGCGACTGCGACGGGCAGCTACCTGTCTTCCAATGACAAACGGTTGCATTTTGGACTCGTTTCTTCAGGGCGAGCGAACGTGGAAGTTACTTGGCCATCGGGAATCCGACAGAGTTTCAAGGATGTCGCGGCAGATCAGTTCTTCGAAATCACCGAGCCCTCAACAAAGTGACGAGTGTGAGCAACCCAGTACGTCAAGTTACGGGATTCCAGAGTGGGTGAGCCGTTGTCTCATTTAGTGCTGTCCCGGAATCTCAGACGCATCATCTCGCCCGCCATCACTCTGAAGACGGCCTTAGGTGTTTTGTCGCCCTGCTAATGCTGCTGCTACGCCGCGAAACGCTCTTCAGCCGATTGGAAAGCCCATCTTGATTTCGGCCGTGCTGCTACCCAATCGTTCGATCATACGATCCTGTATCGCACGTCTAAGAATCCGGTGAATCCCGAAGGAACGACGGTGTTGCCGGCCTCGCGCGATTGCTGTTTGCCTACAGTGCGATCTCCACGCGGACTGTCTCAGGGCGGAATGAAGCCCGTCGCTCCCTGCGTCCCCACGCCAATAGCCGCCGCCGGAGTCGCCCCCGGCCACGTTCATGACGCGCTCGCAAGTATTCAAATTCGGCGACAATTTCAAAGGCGCAACTACCGCCGCTGCGTGGAAAAGCATCCATCGTTGAACCGCTTGCTGACGTTGAAGCCTTTTCCTATCCAAAGTCGTTGTTCCAGCCAAACAGCTCTATTTCCGCACTGGCCTTCTTGCGCGTTGGGCATTCTTCATGAGCGTCCTCTGGGTTTACGAGGCTTGGGCTCGACGGTGAGTCGTGCATATAATGCGGCGTTCGTGACAGCCAACCAATCAAAAGGTTACTCGACATGAATCGGAACGTTCGGATCGGATTGCTGCTTAGCTGCGTCACTGTTCTCGTCATTTCATTTTTGGCGGCGCCGCGGGGCAGCGGGCAATCGAAGCCTGCCGAGCAGACGAAAGCAGTCAGGCTCGGCAAGCTGTGGGACGGACACAAGGTGTGGAGCAATCCAATCGTCATCATTGACGGCGCGAAGATTCGAACGGTTACGACCGATGCATCAGCAATTCCAGCGGGAGCCCAAGTCATCGATTTGTCGCGCTACACCGGATTGCCGGGACTGATCGATGTGCACACGCATATGACGATGTACACCGACGAAACGCCGGGTGTGCCGATGCTGAAGCAGATCATGGCGAATCCACCGGCAACTGAAGTGTTTCTCGCGAGAAAAGGTGCGATGCGGACGCTCGAGAATGGCGTGACGACAGTGCGCGATCTCGGCGCCGATCAATACATGGACATCGCCATGCGCAACTTGATCAATCAGCGCGAAATGATCGGGCCGCGCATGTTTGTCGTGGGCTACGGGCTATATGTTACGAATACGCCATACAAACCAGGCATCAATCCTCCTGCCGGTGGAATCGCAGATGGAGTGCCGGAGGTTTTGCGAGTGGTGCGCCAACAAATCGCCGCAGGCGTAGACTGGATCAAGCTGTATGGATCGACGGGAACTGATGACGACGTGACTGGGTTTGAGACGTTTAACTATGACGAAATGAAGGCTGCCGTCGACTCGGCACATCAATTCGGAAAGCGCATCGCGATTCACTCGTACGGCCCCGACGGAGCCCGCGATGCGGTTCGAGCAGGCACTGACACGCTGGAGCACGCGACCGACATGGACGACGCGACAATCCGCGACATGGTGAAGCGCGGCACCTACTACGTTCCAACGATCGACCACAACCGCTATTACATCGACAACGGGGACAAGATTGGCTATGTGCCCGGCTTCAAGGATCGGCTGCAGGCATTCATCCAGCGCAACCTCGAAACGACGCGACGCGCACACAAGGCTGGAGTGAAAATCGCGATGGGCTCAGACGCGATTTACACGATGTTTGGAGAAAACACGCGCGAACTCGGCTGGTTTGTGAAAGCGGGAATGACTCCGGAGCAGGCGCTCGCGACCGCAACGACTACTGCGGCGGCGCTGCTGGACAAAGAGAAAGAATTAGGCGCCGTGTCTCCCGGATTTGTCGCGGATCTCGCAGTTGTCGACGGCGATCCGCTCGCGGACATCGATGTAGCGATCTACAAAGTGAAGTGGGTAATGAAAGACGGCGTGGTCGTCGTCGACAAAACGTCAGCCACTGTCCACTAGAGGTTGGCGGAGACACGGCCTGCTTGAGTTTCAACACACATTTCTCGGATGGAGACTTGGGATTTATTCAAATCGCTTTTGCCAGTGCTCGGGAGTAAGCTTTCCGTTTATCGACACGACTGGCACGAAATTAGGGGGCGAGGCGCCTTTTAGCGATGTTTCTCAAGGGCCAATTCCGTCGGCGTCGTTGGAAGTGGTTGCTCGCGATTTGCACGTGTGCACTCGTATTCGCGATTGGCACGCGAGGACAAGAACTGTCTCATGCCTCGGGAAACAAAGCGTCCAGTAAGCTGTCTTTCAATCAGACCATCGCGCCAATTCTTTCGGAAAACTGTTATCCGTGCCATGGCCCTGATCCAGGGGCCCGAAAGGCCAAACTGCGGCTCGACCGAGCGGAGTTTGCCTACGCACCTCACGACAAGAGCGGTCCCGCCATCATTCCCGGACAAATCAGCAAGAGTCCACTGGTCCAGAAGATCGAGGCGAGAAACCCGAAGGATCGCATGCCTCCCCCAGAAGCGCACAAGACGCTCAAACCAGAACAGATAGCATCGTTGCGGGAGTGGATAAGCGAGGGTGCGGTATACGAAGAACATTGGTCCTTCATTGTTCCGAAGTCGCAACCGCTTCCCGAGGTGGCAAAAAAGGGCTGGGTCCGCACGCCGATCGACAACTTTATTTTGGCTCGTCTGGAAAAAGAAGGGCTAAGTCCGTCGCCGCAAGCAGACAAACGATCGTTGATTCGGCGCGTCACGTACGACTTGACCGGTTTGCCGCCAACTCCTCGAGAGGTTCAGGCGTTTGTGGCCGACAATTCGCCGGACGCATATGAAAAAGTAGTCGATCGGTTGCTCGCGAGCCAGCGGTACGGAGAACATCGCGCGCACTATTGGCTGGACGTCGCTCGCTATGGCGACACGCATGGCCTTCACATCGATAATTTCCGCTATATTTGGCCGTATCGCGATTACGTGATCAGCGCCTACAACCAGAACAAGCATTTCGACCGGTTCGTCATGGAGCAGCTAGCCGGAGACATGCTACCGGACAAGACTCTGGATTCACTGATGGCCTCTGCCTATGTACGGGCCGGTATCAGCAGCGGCGAAGGTGGAACGCTCACCGAAGAGCTCCGAGTAAATAACAAGCGCGAACGCACCGAAGCCTACGGCGCTGCCTTCCTGGGGCTGACAGTAGGATGCGCGAACTGTCACGATCACAAGTTCGATCCAATCACTCAAAAGGATTTTTATCGACTGACTGCATTTTTTAACAATCTCGCCGAAAACCCGTTCAACGACGATCGAAACGATTGGCCACCGATATTGATGGTTCCGAAGTCCGGGAATCGGTTCGCTTACGAGCAATCGTTGGCAAAGGAAGACGCGATCGAGCTGGAGATTCAGGGTCGACGCGCGCAGGCAAGCTCGTTGATCGCAAAATGGCTTGCGGAGCCTCGGAGCGGTCCGCGGCTAGTAAGCCCGGAAGGTCTTGTAGCGCGTCTGCGTTTCGATGAAGGGAAAGGCGATGTGTTTGCCGACTCCGCGATCGGAGAAAGGCGAGTGATCGCAACCGCCACTAGCAGCTCGGTGACATGGGGAGAGGGCACATGGTTTTGGCCCTACATGCGGATGGAGACCGGCACTCATTTGGAATTGCCGGGTGTCGGGGATGAGGACGGCACGAAGCCGTTCAGTGTTGCGACCTGGATGCGTCCGCATTTGCGTCCAAATGAGCCAAAAGATGCAGATCATCCGGACGGGGTAATCCTCTCTCGGGCGGATACCGATCAGGACGGGCGCGGATGGCAGTTAATTTCGAGCCATGGCAAGTTGAAATTTTTGTTCGCACATAAATTGCCTGACGACGCTATCGAGGTCGAGACACCGGACAGGGTTCTTGATGTGGGTCAGTGGCATCATCTTATCGCTACCTACGATGGTTCGGGGAAAGCCTCCGGCGTAAACCTTTATGTGGATGGTGTGCCTCAGTACCTTTCCGTGCTGAAAGATGGGTTGAAGGAAACGACGAGCACGACAGCCCCACTGGAGTTCGGTCGAACTCATCCGGACAGCAATCCGTTACGGCAGACTGCCTTTCAGGATTTTCGTTTCTATCAGCGAGAGCTTTCCGTCATGGAAGCGGCGCGGTTGCCGTACGAAGACTATGTGGCAGAAATCGGTCGGAAGCCGATGTCACAATGGTCCGAGGACGAGCTGCACACGGTGACCGAATATTATTTCGGCGAGCGCGACGCTCCGACGCTCGCGTTGCGTGCTCAAGTTGCGCTGCTGGACGCAGAGCTGAACCGTTTGGCCAAGGACGGCGACATTGAGTTGGTCAGTGAGGAAGCTCCCACTCTGGCTTACGCGGATGTTCTCAATCGGGGCGTGTTCAGCGCACGGACTGAGCGCGTTCGTCCTGGTGTGCCGCATTTCCTGCCGGGGCTCCCGGCAGGAGCGCCGCTGGATCGACTGACGCTCGCGAAATGGACGGTCAGTCGTGACAATCCACTTACTGCGCGTGTAGTCGTGAATCGGATGTGGTCTGAGATTTTCGGGACGGGATTTGTCGAGACCACCGAGGATTTTGGCGTGATGGGAGCGGCGCCAAGCCATCCCGAGTTGCTCGACTGGCTGGCCGTCGATTTTCGCGAACATGATTGGGATGTGAAGCGCTTCTACCGGCAGATGGTGCTCTCAGCTAGTTATCAGCAGTCGGCCCGAGCTACACCGCAGTTGATCGAAAAGGATCCGAAGAACCGGCTACTCGCGCGCGGGCCAAGATTCCGCATGGACGGCGAGATGATTCGAGACACCGCACTGGCCAGCAGCGGACTCTTAGTTGAAAAAATTGGTGGGCCTAGCGTCAAACCGTACCAGCCGCCTGGAGTTTGGGAAGCAGGAAGCCATCAAGTAAGCGATACGAAAGAATACGTGCAAGATCATGGTGACGCACTTTACCGACGCAGTCTGTACACCTTTTGGAAACGCATGGCTACGATGCCAAATATGGACGCCTTGGACGAGCCCGTACGCGACGGAGTTTGCACTCGTCGTCAACGCACGGATACTCCTTTGCAAGCTTTAGTGCTGATGAACGATCCGCAGTGGCTGGAAGCTTCCCGTCAGTTGGCGGAACGTATTCTGCATGAATCGCCACAGAAAGAAGCGCGGTTGGACGATCTCGGTGAGATTCTGCTCTCTCGTCCGTGGAGAGAAAAGGAAAAGGCCGTCTTGGAGAATACTTTGACAAAATTCGAGACGGCCTACGCTCAGGATACGGCTTCGGCTGAGAAGCTCGTGTCGGTTGGTGAAAGCAAACGCGACACGAATTTGTCGCCGAGCGAGCTCGCGTCGTGGATGCTCGTAGCCAGTGCGGCGATGAATCTGGATGAGGTCCTGAACAAGTGAAAAGCGAGAATCCATTTTCACAGAGCGATTGCTGCGACCACGGCGGAACGGGATCGACCGTCTACGACCTCCCCTTGCCGCTCTCTTTACGTAAAGAATGGAAGACGCTGGCGACGCGGCGCCACTTCCTTGGGCGCATGGGAAAAACGCTTGGTTGGGCAGGGCTGGCGGCATTATTGGGCGATTCATTTTCCGCCCAGGCATCGGAGGCCGAAGGCGTGAGCGCTGGCGTTGGAGCGCACCGGTTAACCGATTTCGCGCCGAAAGCGAAACGAGCGATCAATCTCTTCATGTCCGGTGCTCCATCGCAGATGGATTTATGGGACTACAAGCCCACACTTGCAACCCAGTTCGACAAGGACTTACCGGACTCAATCCGCGGCAACCAGGCCCTCACCGGAATGACCGCCGGCCAGGCGCGTTTTCCGATTGCGCCTTCGCATTGGCAATTCGCCCAGCAGGGCAAGAGCGGACGCTATGTCAGCGAACTGTTGCCTTGGACTGGCAAGCTCGTGGATGACATCACGTTGATTCACACTATGCAGACGGACGCCATCAATCATGAGCCGGCAATTCTGTTGATGAATACGGGAAACATGAATCCCGGGAAGCCATCGCTCGGCTCGTGGCTCGCTTACGGCCTTGGGAGCATGAACGAAAATCTTCCGACGTACGTTGTGCTTAATTCGACCACGATGCCGGGCACAGACCTTCAGCCGATTTCGCCGAAACTGTGGAGCAGCGGATTTCTTTCGAGCGAATACGCGGGTGTAGCGTTTCGCACGAAGGGTGCGCCCGTTCTTTATCTAGAGGATCCATCGGGGATGAGCCGTAATGTTCGACGTGAACTGATTGACGCGGTGAACTCGATCAATCAAATGACGCTGGAAGAGATAGGCGATCCAGAGACCAATGCTCGTATTAACCAATATGAGTTGGCGTTTCGGATGCAGACGTCACTACCCGAGCTCACCGATTTCCGTGACGAACCGGCCAGCACGTGGACTTTATATGGTGACGAAGCAAAACAGGAGGGCAGCTTTGCCTATAACTGCCTCCTCGCGCGGCGGATGGCCGAACGGGGCGTGCGTTTCACCCAGGTCTATCAACGTGGCTGGGATGTACATTCCAATGCTGTTGGCAATACGCCCAAGCTAACCACCGCAACGGATCGCGGATCTTATGCGCTCGTAACCGACCTCAAGCGTCGCGGCCTACTCGACGACACGCTGGTCATTTGGGGTGGAGAATTCGGCCGAACGGTTTACAGCCAGGGGGGGCTCTCCAAAGAAAACTACGGACGCGACCACCACCCTCGTTGCTTCACTGTATGGATGGCCGGCGGCGGAACGAAAGAAGGATACGTGCACGGACAGACCGACGATTTCTGCTATAACGTCGTTAAAGATCCGGTACACGTCCGGGACTTCAATGCTACCGTGCTTCGCTTGCTTGGGATGAATCATGAGAGATTCACGTTCAAGTTCCAGGGACTCGAACAGAAGTTGACGGGAGTGGTCCCGGCAAAGGTCATTCCAGAACTGATCGCATGAAGATTAAAACTCGTCGAGAATTCATAAAAAGATGCTCGCAGGCCTCGGTCGCGGCTGCCCTTTCGCCTTTCTTTCTTCGTACTTCGGATAAATCGGGGGACCAGTTGCCGGTAGTCGGATCGGGTGTTCATACCTACGAATGTGTGCACGATTGGTTGGTGCCGCCGGACGGGTTGGTGTGGGGGGACACGCACGGATTGGCGCAGGATGAGCATGGCTTCATCTACGTCGCGCATACAGTAAACAAGTCCAGCATGCGCGGAGAAGCAGTTGTCGTATACGATTCGTCGGGCCGCTTCGTGCGTGCGTTTGGAGAAGAATTTCGCGGCGGCGCACACGGACTTGGACTGCGTCGCGAGCGCGGTGCCGATGTTCTCTATCATTGCGATATCAACCGTTGCAACATTGTGAAGACCTCGTTAAGGGGCGAGACACTGTGGTCGCATGGATATCCGCGAGAAGATGCGGCTTACGAGCACCCCATAGATTTTGTTCCGACGAACGTGGCGTTTGCGCCTAATGGAGATTTTTTCGTCGGCGATGGATACGGCTCGCATCACGTGCTCAAGTTTTCCTCCGCGGGCAAATTCCTCGGCGAGGTCGGCGGTCCTGGCCACGGCGACGGCGAATTTGACACGCCGCATGGACTGTTCGTCGATTCACGCGGCAAGGAACCCGTCTTGGTAGTTGCCGATCGCGGAAACCGCCGAGTGCAGACCTTCGACTTGAGCGGGAAACATCTGCGCGCCGTCAAAGATGATTCGCGGCTGCGCATGCCTTGCCATTTTCATACTCAGGGCGAATGGATGGTTTGCCCCGACCTCGATAGTCAAGTTTGCATCCTCGACCGAGAGTACAAGGTGGTCGCACAACTCGGCGATGGCAGTGCCGCGAATGGAGAAGTGGGCTCACGTCGTAAGCAATCGCGCAGCGAATTCACCCCGGGTCAGTTCATCACGCCACATGCCGCAATCTTTTTGCAGAGCGGCGATATCCTGGTAGCCGAATGGCTGCCAATCGGTCGCATTACGCGTCTGCGTCGTGTCTGATCTCGCCGGGATGAAACCTCGCTCCAGAATCGTCTTATGTAGTGTTGGCTTGTTGGTTGTTCTGCTGCTGTTGTCGGCCGCCCTCGTAGCTCCCCCGGATGGGCTCGAGCGCGGCGACCTCAGCCAATTCGTGGGCCGCTTCCATCCGCTAGCGGTTCACTTTCCGATCGCGCTCGTCCTGCTCGCTACGTTGGTCGAATGCGCCGGACTGTTCCGAAGCGGAAAGGTTGTCCATTCGAGCGCCGGATTTGTCCTGGGCCTGGCCACTGCCAGCGCGCTGGCGGCGGCGTTTCTCGGCTGGATGCTTGGGCGCAGCGGAGGCTACGAAGG
The DNA here is from genome assembly GCA_963795355.1 of uncultured Acidobacteriota bacterium. Lineage (GTDB taxonomy): Bacteria > Acidobacteriota > Terriglobia > Acidiferrales > UBA7541 > Acidiferrum. The sequence continues at coordinate 71,303 of CAWCHM010000011.1, read as the reverse complement.
CGGCCTCGTCACACGTCACATGTGGGGCGGAATTTCGCTTGCTGTCGCGCTCGTACTTTGCTGTGCCGTGCGAGCGTTGAACGCGAAGGTTTATGGCGTAGCGCTTTTTGCGACCGTCTGCTTGATGGCGTGGACTAGCGATCAGGGCGGCAAGCTAACGCATGGTGAAGGCTTTTTGACCGAGCATATGCCCGGAAAGCTTCGTTCGTTTCTCCATGTAGCGCCCGAGACAAAGAGACACGTCGCCAAGAACGCTCCGATCCCAGTTTCGGCGAACTTGTCGATAGCCAACAAGTCCGCATCGCCTCCTGCTTCCGTCGCGTTTTTTGTTTCGCGCGTGGAACCCATCTTTGACGACAAATGCGTTCAATGCCACGGACCTGAAAAAGAGAAAGGCAAGCTACGGCTGGATGCGTTCGAGTACGTAATGAAAGGGGGGAAGGATGGGTCGGTCGTTACGCCCGGCGACCTGAAGAACAGCGAACTTTATCGTAGGATCACGCTTCCGCGAGATAGCAAAGACGCGATGCCAGCGGAAGGGAAGCCCGGCATAACAGCGGCCGAACTCAAGGTGATTGAATTCTGGATTGCTTCAGGTGCTACGGAAAAACTGACTGCCGAGAAAGTCAGCACAGCGGTCCTCCCACCGCAACCAGCAAAACTGATCGTTCCGCCACTCGCCCCAGACTATCGTCCGCGTTCAGATAAGATCGCTGCACTGCAAGCTCAACTTGGCGTGCGCTTGGTTCTGCGCTCGCAAAATCCTCAGGATGGTCTCATCCTTCGCACCGTATCTGCTCCCGAACGCTGTGACGACGCAGTCCTCCACGCGCTGAAGCCGATAGCGGACTTGATCGTCGACGCTGAGCTCGCGCGGACGAAGGTGACCAACGAAGGGATGAAGACGCTAGGTAGCTTTAATAATCTTCGCTATGTCGATCTTTCATACACCGGCGTGACCTCGCGCGGCCTGGCATCACTCACCAATCTCGCAAAGCTTGAATCGCTCAACTTGACAGCGACAAGCGCTGACGATCAGGGTGTATTGCCGTTTCGGCACAAGAAAGGACTGCGACACCTGTATCTCTTTGGCACGAAGTGTACCCAGCCTGAAGCCAGCGATATCAATGCGAAATCATTCGATTCTCTTCCGTCGACAAAATAAATCTCGCCGACCACGACAGTAGTTTTTGAACTTACGTCGTTGTCATTTTCTCGCTTGCCTGTTAGCGGCTCAGCAATCAAAATTCGAGATTAACACCTATTCGAGAGGTCGGTCACATTGAGGAGTTCCCATGCGCTCGCTCAAGCTTGTTGTTGCGATCCTGTGTTCAGTTCTGACTTTGATAATCATCACCAGTAGAAGAACGATCTTCGCGTCGGAATTCTTCCCACAGCAACCTGTAGAAACTCTAACACCCGCCGGCCTTTCCGCCCTTCATGCGATTGCGGACTCGGCTCGGAACGAAGAGCTTCGATGGCCAGACTTCGCGCCCTATAAAGCGGAGTTCAGCAAGTTTTATGATGCGAATGGCTCCTCTCTAGTTTGGGTGCAAAACGGTCAGATCCGTCCGCAGGCCCTGGCGGTGATTGAAATATTGAAGAACGCGAACTCGAGAGGTCTTGAGCCTGAGGACTACGACGGCCCCCGCTGGCCGGCCCGGCTTTTGAAGCTGCAACAGAATCCGTCTGAGCGGGAACTCGTGTCGTTTGACACCGCTCTCACCGTCTCGGCGATGCGCTACATCCGAGCGGTCCACGTAGGCCGAGCGAACCCGAAAGAATTCAACTTTCAATTTGACAATGGAGAAGGCCAGTTCAGCCTCGCGGAGTTTCTTCAAAGCAAAGTCGCAAACAGCGCCGATCCTGCAGCAGAAATTCAAAAACTTGAGCCGCCTTTTCCCGGATACCTAAAGCTATTGGCTCTCTTGCCCGTCTATGAAGGGTACGCAAGCAACGACGACGGCGAAAAACTGCAGACCACAGTAAAGACGATACGATCAGGTGAACCCTACGCGAGTCTGGCTCGCCTGGGCCGATTCCTTCAGACGATCGGCGATATCCCCAACTCTACGAAGTTAGATCCAAACGCAACTCTGTACGAAGGTGCTCTTGTCGACGGAGTGAAGCACTACCAGGATAGGCATGGCGAGAACCCAAGCGGTGATCTGGACACGCGGACCATCAATGAGTTGAATACGCCTCCGTGGGTCCGCATCGCCCAAATCAAACTCACGCTGGAACGATGGCGGTGGGTGCCGCGCTCGTTTGCCGCGCCCCCGGTCGTTGTGAATCTTCCCGAGTATCGTTTGCGCGCCATGAACCCGGATGGCACGGTCTCCTTCTACAAAAAAGTCATCGTAGGTAAGGCGTACGGCCACAAGTCGCCGGTATTTGAGAAAGAGATTCAGTACGTCATCTTCCGGCCTTATTGGGAAGTGCCTGCGAGCATACAGCGGAACGAAATCCTGCCGCATATTCAGAAAGATCCGAACTACATCGCGAAGAACAATTTTCAAGTAGTCACGACAAAGGGCGAAGTGGTGACCGAAAGTGCCGTGAGCGCCGACGTTCTGGATGGAATCAAAGTGGGGCGCTTGAGAGTAAGGCAAAAGCCAGGGCCTTCCAATTCGCTTGGGCTTGTGAAGATTATTTTCCCCAATCCGGACAATGTTTATCTTCACGGGACGGACGCGCCGCTGTTGTTTTCACAGGATGTGCGCGATTTGAGTCACGGGTGCATTCGGGTGGATCAACCGGCCGATCTTGTCGCTTGGGTGCTTCGAAACAATCCGGGGTGGGATGTCGAGCGCGTGAAAGCCCTCATGAACGGCGATCAGGAAAATCTTCAGGTGAATCTTGTCTCGCGGATTCCGGTCTTGATCGTCTACGGCACTGCCGCGGTGAATGAAGAAAACCAGATTCGCTTCTTCGATGACATCTACGGATACGACGCGGACCTCAAAAAGGCGCTGTCCGCCGGTTACCCATACTCTTGGTAACCGAAGAGAATTTGTATTCGAATTTCGACCAGTCGTTTGGGATCTGTATGAACTCAGAAATTGGCGTCGACGTCGGTGATTACCCACGAGCCGTTTAGTTTGGATAGTTGAAAACTCTCGGGTTCTCTCATCCGAATTGTCTTGGAGTCTGTTGCAGTGTATTCGCGCGTCTGGAACGCTTTGATGGTTACGGATGACCCGTCAGGGTCGAACTGCATGCTCTGAATCTGAAGCTGCATGTGGATCGATGTTGCGTTTTCAAACCACAACTTGAAACTTTCGTATTGCGAGCCGATGTTCGGCCAAACTTGCCGAAGGGCGTCGACGTTTCGCTGCTCAAAGGCAGCGACATAGAGTTGCATCGCCGCTCGAACGGCGTTATCGCGATCACGAGTCGATGAAGCGCCCGTAGCCGCTGGAGATTGATTGAACACCGCAAGCTTTTTGCTGACTTCGTTCAAATACGTTTGAGCTTCTTGCGCGTGCGGCCCTCCTCCGCTGACGATCGACTGGAAATTAATCCGTGCGGCAGTGAGGCCAGCTTTGTCGCTTAACCGTGCGGCTTGCCGATACGCTTGGATGGTTCGCTCGAAAAGCGAGTCGGTATCCTTCTGCTTCATCCCTGCCTGGAGGGTCACGACGGTTTCTGGAATTTTGTTCACGTAGTCCAAAGCTTCGCCGGACATCGGTCCCCCGGCGGCCGCAAGTTCCTGAAACTTGGGCCACAAAGCGTTCAGCTTCAATACGACTTCGCCGCCGTCACGCGCGCTCAAGTCGTTGTACTGTTTTTCGAGTTCTGCCATCCGCGTGCGTTCTTTCTCGTCGATTTCCGCGACGAGCGCTGAGGGATTGCTTCCTTTCTTTACAAGTTGTGCGGCGATGCCGCGTGCCGACTGAAATTCATCCTGTGCGAGGTCGAGTCGAGCCTGCGTAACCAAATCGAGTTCCTCGAGATGCTGGGGGATGACTTTTTCCAAGTAGGTCTGAGCATCGTCGCGGTGCAGCCCGCCCAGTCCGAGTTGCAAAATCTGTCGAAGTCCCTTTTCTGCCTCCATATATCGGCCAGCATCCGCGCTCTTTAATGCTTTTTGCCAAAGTTGCTCTTCGCGCTGGCGAAGTTGCCGCAGGTGCGGGTCGTTTTTGGACGCATCGATCTCGGAAATGCGCTTCTGGAGTTCTTCGGTAAGGGGACCGTTCAGTGCAGCTGCTTTCTGCAATTGGTCTTTTGCAGCATCAAGGTCATTGGTCGCGATCTGTTTGCTCGCCGCACCAAGTGCCATGCGCTGTTGAACTTCGAGTTCAGTTGTTTTCGCTGGGACCACGATTGGCGCGTCGACTGTTCCTCTTTTCTCGCCAACATTGGAAACCTTGTTGATTAGATCGGGCCGCCACACCGCGATCGATACTGCTGTGCCGACAACGAGCACCAACGTCCACGCAACGATTGGCTTGATCAGTTTCTTTTGCCGGCGTGCGCCCCTTCCTCTTGGCACGATCTGTGCGTCGAATGGAGATATTGCCTCGAGTTTCGCCGAATCTAACGAAGGGACAGCGATTGGGCTCGCTTGTTCGGGCGTTATGGGTGTTGCGGCCTGCGCCGCCGGCGCAACATCGCGATTCGCTACCGTCTCCGCTACCTCCCCACTGCTCGATTGCGGTGCGAAGGCGCGCTTGGTTGCAGCACCGTGAGAGGTAACTGGCCCACGCAAAAGTTCTGGCGGTGTTGGACTAACCGGGATTGGCGCGCTTTGAAAGAGCGCATATTCCCGTGGCGCATCCGATAAAAATGCATCCGTCGCGGTGACGGGTTTCGGTTGCGTGGCGGATTTTGCTTCATCAATGCGCGCTGCAAGTTCCTGGATACGAGGATCAGTCCCTTCAGCCGCATTCGTTTCCAAGGCATTGTCCAGGACCTGGCTGGCTGCTTCGACCTGACCGCATTCCATGAGCGTCAGGACAGTCTGGAGTGTGCTCTCGTGGGCACTTCTTTCCTCGCGAGCGTCGTACTCGACTTGAGCCGAATTCAGGAGTTGGCTTACGTCTGTGTCGGCACCTAAAGTTCTCAGCGTGTCTTTCGCCAGACTGATCGCATCACTGAGCTCCTCGCGTTTTATCTTGCCTCGGATCTGCCGGACGCGTTCTTCGATCTGTTCGTGCAGCGCGCGTCTTTTCTGCTGAGTTTCCGCATCGTGGAAAATGCGGAGCAGTTCAGGGTTCGAAGGTGCCACCCGCAATCCATTTTGAGCCGCCGTCATGCATTCCTTGTAGCGACGTCCATCAAGAAATGCCGCGGCTTCTTGCAGCGCATTCCGCGCCAAAGCCTCGTTTTCAACGCTCTCTTGCTGGCCGGCAGCAAACTCTGCAAGTCTGCGAAAGTTCGTCTCGCCCGGGAATTCCGTGATGAGCTCCCTGGTTTTCGAGATGACTTCGGAATAATTTCGCTCGCTCATGAGCTTTTTCAACGCGTCCAATTCGCGCCGAATCCGCTCTTCCCTGGTGTGTTTTTCGTGCTCGTGCAGTGCCAAGGCACGCAGCTTGAGAACGCTGGCGTCTTTCGGATGCGCGGCCGCGAGAGCATCCAGCAGAGTTAGAGCCTCCGCGAAGGACCGCGAAGCCAAGTGGGCGCGAGCTTCGATCAGCTTCTGTTGCTTCTGTTGTTCCGCTTTGTCTCCGCGCGCGGTCTCCAGCAGTTTCGAAATCGCAGGCTCGTCTGGAAAGTCGACCTGAAGAGTGTTCAGCACCGCCACGGCCTCATCGTAATAGCGAGAGGCAATTAATCGTCGCGCTTCGGTCAAGCCATCTCGTCTTCGCTGCTGCGCCTGGTCTGCTCCGACCGCGTCGAGCAGCTTCAGGATTTGCGTGTCGCCAGGGAATTCTTTCCTCAGGCTCATCAGTAAGCCGGCGGATTCTGCATAGCGGCGCCCCGCAACCAACTCCCGAGCCCGGCTTATGCTCTGTTGCTTCCGGTGCTCTTTCTGCTTCTCTCGCGCATCGTCGAGAAGGGACGATATTTCCGTTTCGTCGGCGAATTCCTTCTGTAACGCGGAGAGCATGGAGATGGCGCGCTCGTATTCGCCGCCAATGATGGCGCTCTTCGCTTCTGACACTCCTTGATGTCTGCGATATTCGGTCTGCGCTTCACGGCTTTTCTCCAGCAGGGTTTCAACTTCCTGGTCGTTGGGAAACTGCTCTTCAAGCTTCGCGAGCAGCGAGAAGCATTCCTGGAAATGACAGGCTTCCAGCAGATTCTCCACATCGAGCAGCAAGTGTCGGCGCTGATCCATCTGATCGTCGCGAACGGTTTCGAGCAACTTGCTGACTTCTTCTTCGTCGGGAAACTCCTTTTCGAGATCAACCAGAAGCTGAATACATGGCCCGTACTCCTGTCGCATCCACAGGCCGCGCGCATGCTGAAGTCGTTCAAGGAGTCGAAGTCGGCTTTGCCGTTCGATTTTCTCTTTGCCCGCCTGGAGTTGAAGGGCGGCGGCCTGCTTATTCTCGGGCTCCGTTTCCAACGCTCGAATCAATAAACTCTCGGCTTCCTCGGGAAGGCCCTCGGCCAAGTGCTGTTTGGCTGCTTCCACCCAGCCCTTGACCAACTGGGCGCGATCCATCTCATCTCGGACAACCCGTTGCAAGTCACGCGCCGGCTCGAAACTCGAATCAAGGTGCAGTGCGTTCTCTGCGGCCACCTTGGCGTCGAGCGTTTTTCCTTCCTGCAACAGTGCCCGGCCCTTATCGACAAGCAGTTGGGCTTTCGGCCGTACCAGAATGCGCTTCAGCTCCGCGCTCACGGTTTCGAACATGGAGCGCACGCGCTGATTCTCGGGTTGAATCTGTAGCGCATACCGCAACAAATCTCGCGCCTCGGAGAACTGATTGCGTTCCACATGGCGCTGACACTGGTCGACAAGTTCAGCGACGGCCTGTTCCTGCAAACCTTTGCAGACAGGTTCGAGGTCAAGCAGCACCTCTTGCATCGACTGGTACCGATCGGCTGGGGTCTTCTTGAGACACCGTGTGACGATGTCTTCGATTTGTGGGGGACAGCCCGGCAGGAGGTCTGGCAGCGCTTTTGGATGATGATCGCTGATGCTGCGCATCAGCTTTGCCGGAGTGTCGCCGACGAAAGGCTTCTGGTAGCAGAGCAATTCGTACAACAATACACCGAACGACCAGATATCGGAGCGTTCATCGGCATGATCTCCGTCGTATTGCTCGGGAGACATGTACGCGAATGTGCCGATCAGCATGCCGGTCTTGGTTTTCGAGGTTTCGGCCACGCGCGCGATTCCAAAATCCACGACCTTCACAACGCCCTCTTTGGTGAGCATAACGTTGGCGGGCTTGATGTCTCGGTGAACGATGCCTCTTTTGTGGGCGTAATCAAACGCGCGACACGCCTGCGTGGCATAAACGAGCTTCAGCGATAGCGACATCTCAGGACGCCGCAGGATTAGGCTTTCGAGGCTCTCACCCTCGATGAGTTCCATCGCGATATACGGAGTGCGGTCTTGCTCACCCATGTCGTGGATCGTCACGATGTTGGGGTGTTGCAAGGAGCCCGCGGATTGGGCTTCGCGGTAGAAACGCTCTCGCAGTTGGCCATCCGCCGCGAGGGTGGCACTGATGGTCTTGATCGCAACCAGACGATTGATGATGGGATCGCGAGCGCGGTAGACCACGCCCATGGCCCCATGGCCTATCTCCGACAAAATTTCGTATTTGCCGAGCTTCATCGACACACACCGTACGACCGTGGTTCGCGATTCGCGTTGCTTATCCGAGGCCCAGGGGAGATCGCGACGGGTCGCATGTGAGGACAAAGAGGCGCCCGCGAGTTTCAGTGCATGGCAATATCACAGATATCGGCTATTACTGTCAATTAGGCGCGTAGCCGACGGAGCTGCTTTCCGTGGATCGAGAATCAAATGCGGCCTTAAAAAAAACACACCCATTCGCACGTACGAAACGGGCAGAGTTTGATGATTGGGTCGGCCAGTTAGAACGTGTAGCCCAAGCCGAAGAGCGGAGCTGGTTTCGATCCCAATCCGCCATCGTCAAGGCGAATCAGCACGTTGGCAGTGAAGACCAGCCGGCTGACTTTCGGAAGAATGCGCGCTTTGATGCCGATCGACGCATTCGTGATGTTGTAGGACTGATTCGTATTTGCCGTGAGGCTCTGCAGAGTTACGGTGGCGGGGTTCGAATTCGCCGTGCAGGCCCCGCAATTCCCCAGGAATTGCTGCGCAGTTTCTGAAACCGTGTCAGCCCCAAACAGCCTTTGTCCCACGATATCGAAGCTACCGGTCATCCACTTCACGATCTTGGCGTCCGCCCCCACGGTGTAGTTGAAGTCGTTGGGAAGCTTGCCTTTCGTGGTGGTCGTGAGGTCGCCTGCGGTCACGGAGTCGGTGTTCCATTCATAGCCGACCTTGACGTGCGGGGAGATGCGCGCGCGATACGAGAAAACGGCGAAAGGTTTGAATCCGTAGGAGCCCGATCCCAGGTAGTTGAGAGCATCGCCCGTTGCGAAACGGATGTCCATGCCGGCCGCGAATCCCGCGCGCTCACCTTCCCACGCATTCCACTTTACGCGCGCAACGACGTCGCCGATGCCGGTCGCTGAATTCGCGGGAGAGGGACCTCCGCCGGAAAAGCTGGCATCGGGAAAGTTGTGATTCAAGCAGGATGGATCCAAAGCGCCGAGTCCGCCCGCGGGACTAGTGTTCGGGCAATTCTTCCACAGGTGGAAGAAATAGGGCGGTCCATTCGTACCCGTCACGTTTTGATTGTGGTTCGTCGCATCGGGGCTGCCGGGCACCGGAGTAATAAGACCGTTTGTACCCGGAACGATCGTCGCGTCAGAACCTAGGGACATGCGGACGTTTTCAATCGGAATAATCGCGGAAACATCGATGCGCTTCGTCAATCCGAAAGTGACGTAGGTCGTGTACTGGTTCACTTTGAGACTGATGGAATTCGTGGTATCGATTCGGTCGCGGACGAATGAGCATCCATTGAGACTGCTGGTACCCGACCGGCCCGAGATGGAACAAGTATTCACTGGACTGCCTGGAACGGTGCTGGTGTTATCCGTACTGTCGTCGGTGTGCGTAAGCACGGCCGGGAAATTATTCAGGTTGATGCCATCCAGCTTATTGAAGTTGAAAAACTGGTAGCTAAACCCGATGAAAAGATGATGGCGCCCAACGGTTTCGGCGCGTTCGCCAAGGACGGGACCCAGACTGTCGGTCGACGTCGTAAAGCTGTTGATGGATTTGTCGTAAACCAACACAATGCCCGAGGACGGGGAAGCGATCGGCAACAAGTTCGCCTGGCGGCTGATGTCCTGGGTTAGCGGCTTGATGGTCGCGGCAAAGTCGCTGGTGCCTACGGAGAAGTGAGCAGCGTGCCTACCGACGGGCTCCAAAACGCCGCTGAATGCCAACCCTGGACCGAATTCCTGCGGAAGTGCACAAGCTAGTTTGTCGCTCTGGCTCGAGCACGGACCGCCCTGCGCGAATGCGCTGCCACTCCACAGAAGTGTGATGAGAGCCAGCAGCAAAGCTTGCTTTGGCATAATGCCTCCTCGCTGTTTTCGCACCATTTCTCGGAGTTTCCGATTGTTCTCGGAACTGGATGTCATCGCACTCGGCGGGATCCGGCCATCGATGAGCGTTCGAAGGAGTCTATCTCGACAGACAGAATTGTCAAGCGGGTCTTTGTTTATTAAGTGTTTATTGAATGTCATTTATTGTCCAAACGCCGCCCGATTTCACTAATCGGAAGCTCATCAAGCTCTTGCTTTCACGCGATTGACCCTTTTCGGTAAAAACCAATGACGAATTCCCTTTGACCACGGCCTTCGCGCCGTCGGCGCTAATTTCGATACTTGCGATGGTCACCTGTTCGCGGATCGACGTTGCCCCGGCGAAGCTCGCTTTTAACTTGTTGTATCGCGATCCGATCGTCGGCCATATGCTTCGGAGGGCGTCCGCATCCCGCTGGCTGTAGGCATTCTCATACTTCTGAATGAGTGCCCGAATGTCGGTGTCATCACTCGCCTTTGAGACCGGAGGGGCAGTTGGTGCCACGGGAGTAGGGGCTGGCGGCGGGTTACTTGAAGCGGCCTTGGCGCTGCTGGCGGCAACTAGTTGATTTAACTGCGCCTGAGCATCGCTGCGATGGGCGCTGCCAGGGTAACGGCTTAGAAAATCGTTGAGATCACCCGTGTCGTTCTTATTCGTTTTGCTCCAACGCACGTCGTCCAGCCGCCGAATCGCTTCCGACGCATGCGATGAGGAAGGGAATCGCTTGATGTAGGCATCCAGCGCGCTGATGTCGTCGGGTCTCGTGCGACTCCAAATCACGTCTTGCAGCTTTGCCTGAGCTTCCTGCGAATGCAGACCGTTCGGATATGTCGCCAGATATTGTTCCAACTGCGACGAGTCATTCGAATCACGTGCCTGATACCAGTCCTTCGTTTCCTGCGAAGGCCCGGCTTGTTGCTGCGTTTGCGCCGGCAATGTGGGAGCCGCAACCGGAGGATTCTGCACACTCGCCGCATCTTGTTTGAACCCGGCTAACTTTCCAGAAACTTGCCGCTGCAGGTTCGCCGCTTCGGCCTTGCGAGGTCCGTCCAAAGCGACGACTTGATCCAACAGGTTGTTCGCGCGGAGCAGTCCTTTCTGATCGCTGGCGTGCGAACTGCGCTCCGCCTGACGGTAGAGTTCTTCCTCTTTTTGACGCCGCGGCAGAACGTCGTTTAGATCCTTGTGTGCTTCGGCGTGCCGGGGACCATTGTCGGTTGCCGCAAGCTTTTGCAAATCTCGTTTCGCCGCGGCGAACTCCGCCTGGTCCAGCTCTTTCGTGGCTTGCACCCACAACTTCGCAGTCGCGTCATCGCGCTCCAATTTCGCAATCGTATCTTCTCTCCCACGGATTTCAGCGGTCAGCGGACCACCCGACTTCTCGGCCCCTCGAAGCGCATCTAGCGCTCCATTCACGTCTCCGGAAGCAATGAGCTTATCCGAAAGCGCGATAGCGTCCCGTTGCCGGGTCTCAGCGGGGCTCGGGCTCGGCTTTGAGGGTACTGGGATCGCAGCCGGCGCCGGATTCGGTTTTGCCGCATTGCTTTCAGACTCCTTCACACGAGTCACCGTCGCGTCTGGCTGCGAAAGCGAAACAAAATGAAGTGTAGCCCATGCTGAAACGGCCAATACCGACGCGGCCGCCACGAGGACAGCCGGCCTCTTGAAGATCGGTTTCGGCGCATCGACAACCACTGCCTTTGAGACCGGTTCCCGCTCCTCGATTGCCTCCGTTTCAGGACGGCGAGAAGGAGCGCGCCGCGGTGCCGGAGAAGGTTTAACAACTGGCGCCGGAATTGGTTCTGGACGCGGAGTTGAAGAGGCGGGTCTTGCGACGACAGGTTCAGGGACCACGGGTTTCGCGACGACAGGCTCAGCCACAACGGAGTTCGCCACAATAGGCTCGGGCACAGGTTGCACAGGCGCCACTGGAGCCGATTCGACCGGCGCGACATGATCCGCCGGCGTCGCATGCGTCTCCGGCTTTACCGTCGGGGTCCAACTGATCGACTGCGTTGCGGATAGCTGCGGCGACGACACCTCCGCAGGTGGTTTGTTTTCCGATGTGGGTGGCTCTTCGGGAACGGGAGTCGCCTGTAAGAATGCGTACTCCTTTGAGTAACGCGGAGGCGCCGGAGAGGTCGGTGCCGTAGGCGGAACTGTCTTGGCGTCTTGAATCTGTTCCGAGAGCCGCTGAACGCGCGGATCGAACGGTTCCAGAACCTTGGAGTCGACCACCTCTTTGATTTTCTGGCTCGCGGCATCTAGATTGCCGGACTCCATCAACGTTCGAATGGTTTGCAGGGTTCGTTCCTGCATTCTCTTCTTTTCGCGCGCCTCAATCTCTACCTGTGCCGAGCTCAGTAGTTGACTTAAGTCCGTATCGGGACCAAGCGTTACCAGCGTCTCTTGGGCAAGGTCGATCGCTTCGCTGAATTTCTCGCGATTGATCTTGACCTTGATCTCGCGAATGCGACGTTCGATCTGCTGGCGAACTTCCTGCTTTCGAGTCTGAACTTCGGATTGCTGATAGAGGCTGAGAAGTTCCTGATTTGCCGGAAAGGTTTTGAGGCCGGCCTGCGTTAAGCGAATCGCCTCTTCGAAATTGCCGGCGTCGAAGAAAGCCTTCGCATCCTGCAGCGTCTTTCGTAGAAGGTTTTCCTTCTCGATCGCCGCCTGCTGGCTTTTCGCAAACTCCGCGAGTCGAATCACATTCGAATCGGTCGGAAATTCAGCCAGCAACTCTTTCGCCCGAGACGCCACCTCCGGATATTTTTTCTCGGCCATGAGCATCTTCAGGCCGTCCAATTCCTTCTGGATCCTCTTTGCCCGCGCCGTATTTTCGCTCTCTCGCTGGACAAGCTCGCGAAACTTGATGACCGCTGAGTCTTTCGGGTGAGCCGCGGCGAGTGCGTCAAGCAGTGCCAGCGCCTCCGCAAAGGATTGCGACGCCAGCAGACTTCGTGCCTCGGCGAGTTTCTGTTGTTTATTGTTCTCGGCAAAGTCTTCGCGAGCCGAAGTAAGCGCTTTGCCGATCTCCGTATCGCCGGGGAAATCGGTTTGCAGCTTGCTTAGAAGAGCGATGCACTCATCGTAGCGACGAGCCGCCAGAAGTTTGCGGCCCTCGGCCAGCCCATCGCGCTTGAGTTGATCGGCCTGTTCCTTCTTAACAGTCTCTAACAACTTGCCAATCGTTTTTTCGCCGCTGAACTCGCGCTGAAGCTTGCTCAGAAGCTCGGTGGCCTCATCATAACGTCGAGCGGCAAGCAGATTTCGGGCTAGCGCAACGCCTTCGCGCTTGCGCTGTTCCGCTTGTTCGTTCCGCGCCGTCTCCAGCAAATCGCGAATATCGGATTCTTGCGGAAACTCTTTTTGCAGAGCAATGAGCAGGCGCGATGCTTTTTCGTAGTCCTTCGATGCGAGTACGGTTCTCGCCTCCTCGATCTGTTGCAGCTTGCGCTGTTTCGCCTGGTCTTCCCGGACTGTCGCCTGAAGCTTGTGAATCTCGCTGTCGCGCGGAAAGTCCTTGTCCAGCCCGGACAGGAGAGCAACGCATTCGTCGTAACGGCGCGCTGTAAGTAGACTGCGCGCTTCCTCCAACCCGCTCCGTTTTCGCTGCTGTGCCTGCTCTTCCTGAACAACTCGCTGAAGATGCGAAATTTCTTCGTCGCCGGGGAATTCCTTTTCCAGTTTTTTCAGTAAGGCGCTGCAATCGTCGTAACGGCGAGCCGACAGAAGATTTCGGGCCTGGGCATAGGCCGCTTGCCGCCGTTGCTCCATCTGATTCTGATGGGCACTCTCCAGAAGACGGGAAATCTCTGGATCGTCTGGAAATTCGCGGCTCAGGGACGCCAACACGGAAGCGCACTTATCGAATTGCCCTTCGCTCAACAGATTTCTGGCCTCGCTGAGGCCTTGCATGCGGTGCTGTTGGGCCTGATCTCTGCGAACTTCTTCCAAGAGCCGGGAAATTTCTTCGTCGCGCGGAAATTGCTTCTGGAGTTCGGTGAGTCGCGCTCGACTGTCTTCGTGTCGTCCGGCTGCCAGCAGATTTCTGGACTCAAGAAGTCCCTGCTGCTTTTGTTGTTCAGCTTGATCCTCGCGGACGGTCTCCAGCAATCTGCGGACTTCGTCTTCCTCGGGGAATTCTTTTTCCAGGCTGCCGAGGACGCTTACGCATTCAACGAAATTTTGCTGAGTCCACAGTTCACGTGCATGGCGCAAGCCTTCCGCCAGGCGTTGACGCTTCTCGCGCTCAATCCGTTCCTTATGGGCTTGCTGTTGTAGGGCCGCCGCTTGAGCATTCGAAGGGTCGGACTCCAGAATTTTGGCGAGCTGGATCTCCGCTTCTTCAGGCATTCCTTCAGCCAGCCGTTGTCGGGCGGATTCCAGCCACTCCGAAATTTGCTTCGCGCGTGCCAGTTTCTCGAGGATGGCGCGTTGTATTTCGATACCCGGTGCAAATGTGGAATCGAACTCCAGGGAATGTTCGGCCTCGATCTTGGCCTGTTGGAGTTTCCCTTCATCCAGAAGTGCTTGCGCTCTTTCAATGCATTGTTGGGCTTTGGGCCGATTCAAAAGCCGCCGAACGCCGGCATTCGCCTTATCGAGCAGACCTCTTGCCTGGGTGTTGCTGGATTCGACTTGCAGTGCCTGGCGCAAGAGGTCGCGAGCTTGCGTGTACTCATTTTGCTCAATGAGCAGGCGGCTTTGCGCTACCAGGTCAACCACAAACTGGACTTGCAGAGTTTTCAGTACGGGGTCCAATTCGAGGAGAACATCCTCCATCGATTGATACCGTTCCGTTGGCGACTTCTGCAAAATCTTCGAGACGACAACCTGCAATTCATTGGGAATTTCCGCGATATGCGTATTCAGTGGTGTCGGTTCTTCGTTGCAAATCGCGTTCATCAAGTCCGGCAGGAGTGGGCCTGACGAAAGGTCGTTGGTAGCAGAGCAATTCGTACAGTAGGACGCCGAACGACCAGATATCCGAGCGTTCGTCCGCATGTTCGCCGTGATATTGCTCGGGAGACATGTAGGCAAACGTCCCGATCAACATACCCGTTTGGGTTTTCGAATTTTCCAACACGCGGGCGATGCCAAAATCGACGACCTTGACCGTCCCGTCTTTGCCGAGCATCACATTGCCGGGCTTGATATCGCGATGAACGATTCCACGCTTGTGGGCGTAGTCAAAGGCTCGGCACGCCTGCATAGCGTATGCGAGCTTGAGCGTAATCGGCAGAGGCACGCGGCGCGCGATCAACTGCTCAAGATTTTCGCCTTCCACCAATTCCATTGCGATGTAGGGAAGGTTTGCCGCTTCACCCATGTCGTAGATGGTGACGATATTGGGATGTTGGAGTCCGCCGGCCGACTGAGCCTCGCGGTAGAAGCGCTCAAGCAACGCCGGATCGGAAGCCAGGCCCGTCGTAATCGTCTTAAGGGCAACGAGGCGGTTGATGATGGGATCGCGTGCTCGGTACACGACGCCCATGGCGCCGTGGCCCAGCTCTCCAAGAACCTCGTATTTTCCGATCTTCTTCAACGCGCGCCCCGGCAGCCGATGCCTGGCTTGAAGCGGCAACGCCTTAGTCCACGACGGATGTGGTTTCTAGAAAAGAGGGGCGACGTGTATAGCTCTGACGTTGCGGAACTGAACGAATGAACTCGTGCGTGAACTGGCACAAACCCGCCGCCCCTGTCGGAACAGAGCTCTATCGCGTTATCGAGCTTAGGGCTTGGGCCGGCCAAAAGTACCCCGTATTAAACCAGACGAGAACTGGCCTTGGGACAAATAAGGCCTGACTCACACAGGTAGCAGAATACTCCCAAAAGCGTGCAAACCTGTCAATTGAATGGAGATGGGTCTGCACCAATGCCGCCAACGGGTGCCTCGTGTTGCCTCGAGATGATGCGCTTCGGCACGATAATCGGCGATGGAGCGAGATTCCTTGCCCCGTCGCGGCTAACTGCTTGCCGGTTGGCAGAATCGGGAACACGACCCTACTTGACTGTTGCCTTTCGCTGGCGCTCTAATCCTTCACCAAAGTCGACCTCAACTGTCCCGAGGCAATTCGAATTCGATCTCGCAGACGACGTCGCGCAGATGCAGCAAACGATCTCAAACCTGCGCTACCTGCGCTAAAGGATAAAATTTCATGCAGCACTATGACCTGATCGTTGTGGGCGGAGGGCCTGCCGGCGAAAAGGGAGCCGCCCAGGCAGCCTATTTTGGTAAGAAAGTCGCCCTCGTCGAAGAGAGCCCGCAACTAGGCGGAGCGTGCATCAACACCGGGACGCTCCCGAGCAAGACATTACGCGAGTCGGCGATGTATTTTTCGGGACTCAAACAGCGCGGCCTGTATGGGATTGATTATTCTTTGCGCGATGGCCTGAATGTTCGTGACCTCATGCACCACACCGACGATGTCATCGAGTCCGAGCGAGCGATGGCGCGCAAGAACATTGCCGGACACTTCATCGATCTATTTGTCGGCAAGGGCCAGTTCGAGGATAGCCACAAACTCGTCGTAAATTCGAACGACAAGCCTGCGATACACCTCTCCGCGGATGTCTTCTTGATCGCTACCGGTTCGCGGCCTCATCGTGCCCCGGAAATCCCTTTCGACGACAAATCGATATTCGATTCCGACTCGATCCTTCGTATGGATCGGATTCCAAAAAGTCTGGTGGTCATTGGAGGGGGTGTCATCGGAGTTGAGTACGCGTCCGTCTTTGCCGCCTTGGGGGTGAAAGTGACGCTACTCGACGGCAGGGACCGATTGATGCCTTTCCTCGATAAAGAGATTTCAGAGCTGTTGCGCAAGCGCCTGATGGAATTGGGCGTGAATCTCTACCTGAACAATCGCTCGACCAGCTTCGAAAAGACTCCGGATGGTGTTCGCATCGCTGTTCAGGGCGGTGCCTCGATAGAAGCCGAAACGGCGCTCCTCGCGGCCGGCAGGCGCGCAATGGTCGGAGGATTGGGGCTCGAAAACGTAGGACTTCAAGTCAACAAACGTGGATATCTGGAAGTGAACGAGTTCTACCAAACCCCCATGCCACACGTTTACGCTGCAGGTGACGTGATCGGATTTCCAGCGCTTGCTTCCACCTCCATGGAACAAGGGCGTATCTCGGTCTGTCACGCTTTCGGGTTCGAATACAAGAAACGCCTGGCGCGCATGCTGCCGATGGGAATTTACAGCATTCCTGAAATTTCGGGCGTTGGGGAAACGGAAGAGTCCTGCATTGAAAAGCAGATTCCGTACGCGGTAGGACGCGCTCAGTATGCAAACGTCGCCCGAGGGCAGATTTCGGGCGACAAGCATGGACTGCTGAAGTTGGTATTCCGCCGAGACGATCGCAAGCTGATCGGTCTGCACATCATCGGCGAGAGTGCCACGGAACTCATCCACGTGGGAATGATGGCGCTGGAGATAGACGGAACCATCGACCTGTTCATCGATCTGGTTTTCAACTATCCGACGCTTTCGGAACTTTATAAATACGCTGCGTACGACGGCCTGGGAAATCTGTCAGGACACAAGCTCAGAGAAGGATAGGATCTGGTCTACGTTCCTTGTAGATATCGAAACAAACTTGACATTTGGGCAAGGGAAGATAAGATTCCCGTACTTTGACGGCTTCCCGTGTGTTCGGTGCCGGCTGCTGCCGTCGGCCAGAACCTGGCAAGTTTAAAAGACTCGAACTCTCAAGTCAGTCCTTGTGGGAAATCCCGCGATTCATGCGAGATTCCGCGCTGAAGAGCGGAACCCGTGATGAGAAATCTCCTACACAAGAGCAATTGTGCAAGTAGGGTGCGCTCTTGCGGAATCGCGTTGCTCCTTCCTCTCTTAAGCAGTACAGGACTCATCTTTCTCTCCCCGGTTGTCGCTCAAGCTCAAGAACCGCAAAGAATTCCCGGACGAAAACCTCTGCAGACTGGATCGGTGGCGGGGACAATTACGGATCAAAGTGGCCGATCGGTTCGAGGTGCACACGTCGAGTTTCACCAGCGTCAATCGCAGGCTAGTTTTTCAACGACCACCACGGGTGAGGGAATCTATCGGCTTACCAACTTGCCGCCAGGCGACTACGACGTCACCGTGACGAGCGACGGAATCGAGCCAGGTTCAAAAACACTTCAGATCCGGGCCGCGAGCTTGGAAGTTCTGGATTTCCAGGTGACATTGACCAACCCGGCGCCGGAGGTTTCCTCAGGTCCTGTCGGTGTGCCTGGGCCGCAGCGGACCGCCCCCCTGCCTGACGCCGCCGTTGACATCGGTTCGCTTCCCACAACGAACCGGATACCCGAACCGGACACCGCACCAGTCTTGGGTGCGCCAGAAGTGGTTCCAAGTGAACGCGACAACTTCGTTTTGGAGCCGTACCGATGGACCGTTCAAATGCCGGACTGGCAGCGGTATCCAAAGAAGGGCGAGTTCCCCTACGTCACATCGCATTGGTACGACCCTTTCAATCGCAACCGCCTGAAGGGCGACACCCCGATCTTCGGTCAGCGATGGTTTCTTAATTTCACGGGCGACAGCCTCACGCAGATCGATACGCGCCGCTTGCCCACCCCCAGCAACGTGGCCGCTGAGGACCCCGGCAGCCAGAATTTCTTCGGCCGAGGCGAGCAGGCCTTTGTCGACCAGCAATTCCGTTTTTCGTTCGACCTGTTTCGCGGTGATACATCGTTTCAGCCCATCCAATTTCGCGCGCGTTTCACGCCCGTTGTTGACCTCAACTTCCTTCAGACGCGAGAGTTGGGCATCGTAAACGCCAGTGTGACCGCCGGCACGAATCGCTTCGACACTCACACCGGCATCCAGGAAGCGTTCGTTGAAGCGAAGATTCGTGACCTGAGTCCCAATTTCGATTTTGTCTCCGTGCGTTTGGGAATCCAGGGATTCTCCAGCGATTTTCGCGGCTTCATTTTTGCCAATGAAGAACCAGGAATTCGGGTGTTCGGTAATCTCCGATCAAATCGACTTAACTACAACCTCGCGTACTTCTATCTACTGGAAAAAGACACCAACAGCGGTCTGAACACATTCGAAGCGAGGCATCAACAGGTCGGCATCGGAAACGTTTACATCCAGGATTTCCTCGCGCATGGTTACACGACAGAATTTAGCTTTCATTACAACTACGACCAGGGCGGCATCGCCTACGACAAGAATGGATTCCTCGTTCGCCCGGCTCCCATTGGAGCCGTGGTAGAGCCAAACGGAGTTCCAATTCCACACAGTGTCCGCGCCTACTATCTCGGATGGACGGGCAACGGACACATCAAAGGGATTAACGTCAGCAACGCGTTCTACCAGGTCTTAGGCACAGACAGCTACAACTCCATCGCTGCCCGCCCGGTGCACATTAATGCGCAGATGGGCGCGCTGGAATTGTCGAAAGACCACGACTGGTTTCGATACCGCGCTTCGATTTTCTGGGCTTCGGGCGACGACCAATCGCGCGTAGGTCCTAGCCGGTCCGGCACCGCGCGAGGATTCGACTCCATCCTCGACGACACACAATTCGCCGGCGGCCAGTTCAGTTTTTTCGATCAGGAACAGATTCGACTCACCGGGACGGGTGTCGCGCTTGTGACCCCGCAGAGCTTGTTGCCGTCCCTTCGCTCAAGTAAGGACGAAGGGCAATCGAACTTCGTGAATCCTGGCGTCAGAATTTACAACGTCGGTTTTGACGCGAATGTAACGACCAAGTTGCGCGGCTTCCTCAACTTGAGCTACCTCCAGTTCGATCGAACCGAATCACTTTCCTATCTTTTATTCCAATCGAACGTGCACCGAAGTATCGGCACCGACTCCGGCATCGGAATCTCTTACCGTCCGCCCTTAACCGAGAACATCGTGCTCACGACCGGAGTATCGTCACTCGTTCCCGGATTGGGATTACGCAATATCTACAACTCCAGAGTGTTGGTATCGGCCTTCGCCAAAATACGGGTTGAGTTTTGATGCTGAACAGAATCAAGGGGGCAAGAATGCAACCGGGAGGCACGGGCAAGCGGTGGGCCTTGGCTCTGCTGACGTCGTTGTGTATCGCCTCCTTATACGTAGGAGTGAATTCCCCTAGTGTTGCGGCTAAACAAGACAATGGCGCGACGACCAACGTCCCAGCGCAATCACCAGCCCAGTCACCGGCCCCTGATGAATCCCTCCGACTGAAGCAGACGCCCGACGAGGTCGACGCCAAATCGATCGGCTGCCGAAGCTGCCACACATCGACCGATAGCAATACGATGCATGCGTCTTCAGCCGTTCGAATCGGTTGCACCGATTGCCACGGCGGTAACGCCGCTGAGCAGGCGTCCGCAGACATTTCTCCAACGTCCGCCGAATACCAAAGCATCAAGAAAAAGGCCCATCCCCAGCCCAAGGTGCTGGCAAACAACAACAGCGCCAACCCCGTCCGCGTTTACACCGATTGGCTGAAAGAAGACTGGGACTACGTAAAATTCGTCAACCCCGGCGACCTGCGCGTGGCATCAACCACCTGCGGCGCCGTCGGTTGCCACACGTCCGAAGTGCAAAAGGTTCGAACGAGCATGATGACCCACGGTGCGATGCTCTGGGGCGCTGCGCTCTACAACAACGGCGCATTTCCACTGAAGAACCCCCATTTTGGAGAGAGCTACTCGCCCGACGGCAAGCCGCAACGACTCGTCACGTTTCCAGCCCCGACGCCAGAGGAAATCAAGCTGAAGGGCGTGCTCCCTTACCTCGAACCCATCCAGCGCTGGGAGATTTCGCAACCCGGCAACGTGCTCCGCATCTTCGAACGCGGCGGCGAAAAGAAGCCTGAAATCGGAATTCCATCTCTTGAAGAAGAACCCGGAAAGCCCGACGTAAAGCTAGGACCGCGGGGATTCGGTACGCTGCTGCGCACCGACCCCGTCTTTCTCGGACTCCAGAAAACTCGTCTACTCGATCCGTTGCTCAGTTTTCCCGGCACCAACGATGATCCCGGCGATTACCGCAACAGCGGATGCACCGCGTGCCACGTCGTCTACGCCAACGACAACTCCCCGGTGCACTCCGCCGGCTACTCGGTGTACGGACATTCGGGCTTCACCGCCACCGTCGACCCGACCATCCCAAAAAATCAACCCGGCCACCCGATTCGCCACCAGTTCACAAAGTCCATTCCTTCCAGTCAGTGCATGGTCTGCCACATGCACCCCGGCACGAACATGGAGACCACCTACTTTGGATACACCTGGTGGGACAATGAGATGGACGGCGAAAAGATGTACCCGGCCGTCCAGAAAAACCCCACTCCCGAAGAAAGATTCCGAATCCAGGAACGAAACCCCGAGCGCGCCGCACAAAAAGGTTTGTGGGGCGACGAAGCATTCCTGGAGAAGATCGCAAGCCCCGAGTTCGAAAAAACTCTCAAGCACACTCAATTCGCCGACTTCCACAGCCACGGTTGGGTCTTCCGCGCCGTATACAAAAAAGATCGCCAGGGAAACCTGCTCGACGCAAAAGACAACGTCGTCCCGTTCGACGATCCCGAAAAATTTGGCAAAGCCGTGCATCTCCAGGACATACACCTGGAGAAAGGTATGCATTGCGTCGACTGCCATTTCAGCCAGGACGCCCATGGCAACGGCAAACTCTATGGAGAAACACGAAACGCCATCGAGATCGATTGCGTCGATTGCCACGGACAGGTCAACGCCCGCGCCAAATTAAAAACCTCAGGCCCGGCCTCGCCTCAGTCCGGCACCGATCTCCAACTCCTTCGAACGCCCTGGGGCGAGCGCGAGTTCTACCATCAAGGCGATCGCGTCTTCCAGCGCTCCATGGTCGATCAGGGCAAAGAATGGGAAATCGTCCAGGTAATGGACTCCATCACGCCCGGCAATCCAAATTACAACGAGAAGTCCGCCGCCGCCAAAACCATACAAAAAGACGGAACGACCTGGCATGGCGGCGACATGACATCGCTCGTTCATTCGAACAGCAAGATGACGTGCTACAGCTGTCACTCCGCGTGGGTACCGACGTGTTTCGGTTGCCATCTCCAGATGCAGGCCAACCAGCGCGTCCCGATGCTGCACAACGAAGGCCTCCTGACGCGCAACTACACCTCCTACAACTTCCAGATTCTCCGCGACGATATATATATGTTAGGCGTCGATGGAACCGTTACCGGCAACCGCATCGCTCCGGTTCGCTCCGCTTGTGCAGTTCTCGTCAGTTCGCAAAACTCCGATCGCGGCTGGGGCTACTACCAACAGCAAACCGTCTCCGCTGAAGGCTTTGCCGGAACAGCGTTCAGCTCGTTCGTCCCTCACACCGTGCGCGCCAAAGAAACAAAAACATGTACCGATTGCCACGTCTCCGCCAAAGGAGACAACAACGCATGGCTCGCGCAAGTCATGCTGCAAGGCACCGGCTTCATGAATTTCGAGGGTCGCTATATCTATCTGGCGACCGGCAAAGGCGGTTATCACGCCGTCGCCGTGGCGGAACACGAAGAGCCGCCATCAATCCTCGGCAGCGATTTTCACAAAATCGCCTACCCATCCGACTACGAAAAATTCGTGCACGGCGGCAGCCGCCTGCGCGAAAGCTACGGCCACGGCGGCAAAGTTCTCGATTTGCAAGCCCGGGGCGAGTATCTGTACGCGGCAATGGGAGAAGGCGGCTTGCGCGTCTTCGACGTTGCCAACGTGGATGACAAGGATATTTCTGAGCGCACAATCACCGCCCCCGTATCGCCGCTCGGCCAGCGTTTCTACGTAAAGACCAAATACGCACAGGCCGTCGCTTCACCCACGACCTTAGGCGTTGATCCGCTGCGCACCCACAATCCCGAAAACGAAGAGCAGAGCGTCCACCTTATGTATGGGTTCCTCTACGTAGCCGACCGCGAGGAAGGTCTGGTGATTGTCGGCAATCCGGACCTGAAATCGAAAACGCCAGGCGTTGGCACGTTGTTGGACGGAGATCCGACGAACAATTACCTCAAACGCGCTCTAGCTTTCAATCCCGACAACGCACTGCACGGCGCTCGACGAATCGCTTTCGTCGGAACCTACGCCTACATTCTGTGCGATCGCGGCCTCGTAGTCGTCGATCTCGACAATCCGCTTCAGCCCAAAATCACCGCCCAAATCGAAGCGCCATTCCTCAACGACCCGCGCGGAATCGCGGTTCAGTTCCGCTACGCCTTCGTCGTAGACCGCGACGGGTTGAAAGTTTTGAACATCACGCGCCCCGACGTACCGGTCGCTGTCCAAAGCACCAAACTCGCGATCGCCGATGCGCGCAACATCTACCTCGCCAGAACCTACGCGTATGTCGCTGCGGGGAAACAGGGAATCGCGATCGTCAACGTCGAGCAGCCCGAAAATCCGACACTCGATCAGTTCTTCAACGCCGAAGGTAAATTGAACGATACCAACGACGTAAAAATCGGAATGGTTAGCTCAAGCCTTTTCGCCTTCGTTGCCGACGGCAAGAACGGCATGCAGGTGGTTCAGCTGTTCTCTCCACAGGCAACTCCCAAGTTCGGCGGCTTCAGTCCTCAGCCCGTCCCGAAGCTTATCGCCAGCTACCCGACGCACGAACCGGCGCTCGCAATATCTCGCGGCATCGATCGCGATCGTGCCGTCGACGAAACCGGCCATCAGTTGGCCGTGTTTGGCCGCCGCGGCTCCAGACCTCTCAATCTGACGGAGATGCAAAGCCTGTATCTTCGCCAAGGACAGCTCTACACCGTGACGGACACACCCGCCGCGAAGAATCCCTAAATTGCTGTTCAAATTTGAATTCCTTACTGTGGCGAAGAATTACCGGTGGCCGAACCCGCATTCGAAGCACTTGGCTGGGCAATTTCCATCATGCCTTTAATCGGTTGTTCCTTCCGCCAGTCATGATAGCTGTGGCATTCGAAGCATCTTCCTTCCGCCGCCTGCTTCGCCGGGCCAGCGTCTTTGTGGCAGGGCTGGCATAGTTCGATTTTCGGAATGTTGACGTCCGCTGACTTCTGGCTATTCGGGATGCCTGCGTGGCATGCCACACAAGTGAGCATGCGGTGCGCCTGGTGATCGAACTCCGCATGCGGCAGCCAGCGAGTCGGAATGATTGCTTTGACGCTCTGCGGCAGTCCTGGGGCGTCGTGCTCCGTCGAGAGATGGCAAATCTTACAGTTCCTCGTCCACAGCAAATTCTCAGCGGCCGCTGTCCGTTGGCGCACCCATTCGGACGCCGAATTGACCAAAGGAGACAACTCCGTGCGAGTCGGTCTCAGCGCCGATTCCGTGAACCCAACCGGTGTGCCGTCGTCGATTTCGCCGACGCGTAGTTTCACCGCACCTGGGTTCTGCGCGATGTAGTCCGCATACTTCTTCATGATGAACGCGTGGACTACCTCCGGCTTATCGTGCGGCGCGGGTTCCGGAATCAACCGATCAAACTGAAGCACATGGCATGCGGCGCACTGGTTCACGTACTTGATCGAAGTCATGTAGGCGCCGCCGCCGGCCTCAACCGAGCGCCGCTTCCTCTGCTGAGAGTCCGAAACCCCGACGATCACAGGTTGCTGTGACGCCGGCTGGACGACGGCCACCGAGTTAGGCCATGGGCCCGAAGTATTCGTGGGGCGATGACAATCGTCGCAAACAAGCTGCACTTGGCCGCGCGGGCCGCGAATCGTGGGCTTAAGGTGCGCGGAGTGGTCGAAGTTGATCGTCCCCGGATCGCGTTGTCCCGATCGGACCGCCGCAAACTGCACGTGTTGCTTGTCGAAACTCCGAATGTGAGGATTCACCGATTGCGAACCGTCGGTGGTTTTCAGGTCGCCGTGGCACTGTGTGCATCCAGCACTCGCGACCTCGGCCAGATGACTCTTGCCGGAATGTTCGACATGGCACGAACCGCACGTCGGCGTGAAAGTTTGGAGTTGGTTATGAGTCGGTGCGTCGTGGCACGCCAGGCACGCCTTGTCCGGCACCGAAGCCCGATACGACGTGTCCCGGACGTGGCATACGTCGCAACTCGTCGTCAGCACTGCGTGAGCC
The DNA here is from genome assembly GCA_963795355.1 of uncultured Acidobacteriota bacterium. Classification (GTDB taxonomy): domain Bacteria; phylum Acidobacteriota; class Terriglobia; order Acidiferrales; family UBA7541; genus Acidiferrum. The sequence continues at coordinate 46,644 of CAWCHM010000011.1, read as the reverse complement.
GAAGAAAGCGGCCCCTTTGTATAAACCTTCTGGTTTCGTGACACGGCGGCGTACACGATCCAGCCAACCGCAAGAACTACAAACCCGATCGTGAGATACATCCGCCATCTCTTGATGAGATTGGGGCGGGTAAAATACTGAAGATCAATCCGCTTGGCCAGCGCCTTCGTGGTGCGGATACGAGGCATGGATTAATACCTCAAAGCGACGAACGCGTGGACAGCTCCCAGCAATATCAGGGCGTAAGACGCCGGAACGTGAAATAGCAACCAGCCGTGCAGCCACTTATGCATATATCGCTGGCGCTCCAGTTCGCGCTTCTCGCCGCAGATGCTTTCCAGGTCGTCGAACTTCGGCCATATCGCTTCGGGGACCAGAACTTTTAATTGCCGGAATGCGGCCGTTGCCTGAACGGGGTTGGCCAGACTGTACTTTTTCGAGCGGCGCGACGTCAAATACGGCTTCATCTGCTTTTCGAAAAACGACCTGATCTTCGCGCTGACCCGTTCATCGGGTGCGGCGACTGCCGTCGGCTTTGCGCCGCCGGCCGGAACCGGTGCCCGCTCTTCCGATTCCTCCTGTTGCTCGATCGCCTGTTCGACCATGGCGCTTGCTTCTGAAACCAGTCCTGCCGCTTCGACCACCAATTGATTCTCGACCCGATCGATCTGGTCGTAAATCGTCTCCATCGGAACGCGCTCTGTCATCATCTTTGGCATGAAGTGCTGAAGCACGGCGCCAAATAGTCCGCTGACGAAGACGATCAGGAAAAGCGCCATCAACACCCGGCTGAGCGCGCCGTTTCCCATCTGAAAACCGCCGTGAAATAAAATAAACGGAAAACTAAGAAACCCGATCCAGAGGTGGCCGCGCATCCACCACGTCGCTCTACCCAGGCGCCAGATGCGCACTCGTTTCCGCGCACCCAACAGCCCCGCAAAAATCATCATTGCGAAACCCAGGCTCCCGTAAATCAGGCCGGGAGCGCTTCCGCCGTTGACACCGTCGACGCTCCGAAGGCTATAAGGGATATAAAGCAGTCCGCCGGCCACCAATACGATCATCGATCCAACGAACCACACTCGATGGCTTCGTTCGATGATCACGGAAGCAAATTTCCTTTGCCGCCGTCTTTTGCAAACTCTGCGAAGAATTCCCGTGGATTCACGCGATGAGCTGCGTCATGAGGACACGCGTAGACGCAGTTTGGTTCATCGTGATCCGGACAAAGGTTGCAGGCCGTAGCCTTCAGTTTGACTTCGGCAATCTTCCGGCTCGGCTGCGCGGGATCGATTGTTTGCACATGAAAAGGCTGCATGTTGATGTTGCCGTACGGGCAATTGTTTGCGCACAGTCCGCAGCCGATGCACCAGTCTTCGATCGTGATTTCGAGCGAATTGCGTCGTCGAATTGCGCCAACCGGGCATCCCACCATGCAAAGCGGATCCTTGCACTGCCGGCAAGACGTTGCGACGAGATAGTGATCCAGTCGCAGGCCGTCGCGGATCAGCCGGCTCACACCGCCATGCGCGTCGGCGCAGGCTTGTACGCACTGATCGCACCGCGTGCATTTGTCGAGATCGAGCACCAGCAAACTCTGCGCTTCCATCAACCCTTGCGCGAGGAATGAATCGACCGGCACAGTCTGCACTTGCGTGAAGCGCTGGCGGTTGTCAGCTGCTCGCTGCCCGGCGATCGCCTCCAGTCCGCGGCGCACATCGGGAAAGCTATCCAGCATTAACTTGAAGTCTTCCACCCGGATGCGCACGACTTCCACGTGATCGAGCGCAATGCAATTTGCCGTTCGAACGCCGCCGCCCAACAGCGACATCTCACCAAAAAAGCCGCCGCGGCCAATGTAAGCAAGCACCAGCTCGCCGCCCGGATGCGTCTCTGTGACCTTAACGAAGCCGATCCGCACCAGGAAAAAGCTGTGCGATGGATCGCCCTGCCGGCAGATCAATTGTCCCGGTGAGTACTGGCGCAACTCCACGCGATCTCGAAGATACGAAACAAATTCCGAAGTGACTGTCGAAAATATCGGGATTCCGCGCAGATGAGACTCGAGCGCGCGCTTGCGATAGTTCTGATCCGTTCGCGCCTTGAAAGCTTTGTTTCTGCGCAAGATATCGAGCACGTTGCGCAACATCTCATATACCGTGAAGTTGGTCTTCGCCCGAACCGTCGCGGATCGGGGATAGTAGTTCATGCACGTCATTTCGCCGAACAACTCTCCCGGTTGCAGTTCGGCGATTGGATTGTCGTACGCCAGATCGACAGGACCGTCGATCGGAATCGTGCCCTTACGAACCTCGTTCGACCCACTCTTGCGGTTCGTCACTTCCAACACTGTTTTTAGTTTGCTGGAAAACCCACCTTTAGCTTTTGTGTTGATGTGCGCCATCGGCGAGGAAAGATATACGTCCGCTTTCCCTTCGAGAACGTAAAAAGCCGTGGATCCGAAGTCGCCTTCCTTGCAAATGATCTCGCCCGCTTTGTAAGTCCGTTTCTTGATCGAGTTGCTGTTCAAATTCAGGAACGTGCCGGAAACGTTCTTGAAAATTTCTAGCGTCTGCATCTCCGCGACCTTCACGGTTTCGCCTTGGCCTAAATTCGCATCGACGACTTTCTTGTTAGTCAGCGCCCCGGTCGGACACGAAACCATGCATTCGCCGCAACTCACGCAACTCGACGTGGCCATCGGCAGATTTTCGTCGAACGAGATGCCCGCCTGATAGCCCTTGCCGCGCCGCGCCAACACAAAATTGTGGCGGATCTCGTTGCACCCACGAATACACCGGTCGCAGAGGATGCACGCTTCGTGATCCACCGCGATCGACAGCGATGAATCGTCATGCCCGCGAGGTGTGGCCCTGGGCGCGTACGGACTCTGTTTGATGCCCGCATTTTTTGCCAGCCGCTCAAGTTCGCAATCCCCCGAGAGCTTCTGACGCGCGCAAGGCGACGGGTGGTCCGTCATCAGCAACTCAAGGAGCGTTTTCCGAGCGGTCTTCACTTCCTCGGTCGCCGTCTGAATCTTCATCCCCTCTTCAAGAGGTCGAACGCATGCGGCGGGATAAACGCGCTGTCCGGCGACTTCGACAACGCACACACGGCAGACCCCGACGGGGGTTTCATTCTGCTGGTGACAGAGTGTGGGTATCGTGACGCCGCACTTTTGTGCGGCTTCGAAGATCGTAGGTGCTTCGTTTCTGGGTTGCTCGACGAACACTTCTTTTCCATCGAGCGTGAAGTGAATCTTCTTGGTATCGATGAATGTTGCTGAGAAATTCTCGCTCATGAGTTAGTTCCGGCCTCGGAAACATACTCCAGCGGGGCATTTCTTCGCGTTGAGATGAGCGTCGATCACATCGGGGAAATGTTTCAGAATGGAGGCGACGGGCGCGTGAACGATTTGCCCCAGGCCGCAAATCGACGTCATCCGCAAGGCGTGGAAAAGCTCGTTCATCACCTTTAAATCGTCGTTTGCCGCGTGACCATCCGTCCAACGCGTCAGCAAATCGACCAACTTCTGCGATCCGACGCGGCAAGGGACGCATTTGCCGCAGGACTCGTTGCGAAAAAATTGTGTGGAGTTGATCGCCATGTCCAGCATACAGCGCCCTTCAGCGCACACAACGATCGCGCCAGATCCGACCATGGAGCCAACGTCGGCCAACGCCTTGAAGTCCAGCGGCAAATCCAGCATCGAGGCTGGCAGATATCCCGACGATGGACCTGACGGCGCGAATCCGATCACCTTCTTGCCGCCGGTTATCCCCTTCGCATACTTGAAAATCAGGTCGCGATAAGACACGCCCATCGCCACTTCGAATACACCCGGCTGATTCACGTCGCCACTGATGCCCACAAATTTAAGTCCGGGGATGCCGTTCAACCCTTGTTGCTTGTACCAATCCGCGCCTTTCACGATGATCGCCGCCGCGAACGTGAAGGTCTCGACGTTATTGAGCACCGTGGGTTTGTTCCATAATCCATGCGCGACCGGGAACGGCGGCTTATTGCGCGGTTCGGACCGCTTACCCTCCATCGCCTCAAGAAGGGCGCTTTCCTCGCCGCAAATGTATCCGCCGGGGCTCACGAAACACTTCCAGATCAAAGTTCAGATCGGAACCAAGGATGCCTTGTCCAAGAAGTCGTTCTTTGTAACACCTTTGGATTTCTTCCTCTAAAACTTCTTTAGGTTCCTCGTATTCATGGCGGATATATATGTAACCTTTGGTCGCGTTGGCAACCAGGCCGGCCATGATCATGCCTTCGATCACAAGATGGGGCAGGTTTTCCATGATGAACCGGTCTTTGATCGTGCCGGGTTCGCTCTCGTCCGCATTGCAGACGACATATTTCTGCGGCCCGGGCTCCTTGCGCACCAGCTCCCACTTCGTGGCCGTCGGAAACCCTGCACCGCCAAGCCCTCGCAGCGTCGACGCTTTGAGCGCCGCCAGGACCATGCTTACGTCGCGATCTTTCACGAAACGCCGCACCCCGTCGTAATTGCCCAGGCCGTCGTAGGGATCGGTTTTTAAACCCTTTTGCCGAGGCGGGCGAGGTGGGTGGTGCGGCAGGCCACCGACCGTGGCGGCGGCGATCATTTCCACGGCAGACTGCGGGCTCACACCTGAATAAATGTGATCGTTCAACGACATAGCCGGAGCCGTATCGCAGCGTCCCAGGCACGAAACGTTTTTAACAGTGATCTCGGTAGGCGGGTGATTGCCGAATGCCTGATCGATCGACTGGCATACCTGGGGACTACCGCGGAGGTGACATGACATGTCCGCACAAACCCGGACATCAACCTTGGGGGGCGGCTTGAGGTAGAAGTGGGGATAAAAACTGGCGACCGCGTGAATCTCGCTGACCGGCCTCTTTAGCTTTGCAGACAGCTTGTGCAGTTGATCGGTAGGAAGATACCCATAGCTAGCCTGGATAGCCCTGAGTTCGTCGAACAAGAACCGCTCCTGGCTTTCGCGCTGACCGAGCCTTGAAGAACGCTGACCGAGCCTTGAAGGAAAAGTAGGTCACGATACCAAACCGCGCCAGAGCTTGTCCATAGCGGACAGGACGGGATGTCGGTTCTAACGCCTCCAAAGTTTTTGTAATGCTGCTTAGAAAAAAGCACAATCCGGTATACATTACAGGACCTCAGGTTCCCCTCAGCAGGTGCCGGCTAACAGTTGTGAAAGGATGATCGCCATGAGAGCGAGAATTTCTCTCCGCGGTTGTGGGTCCTTGCTTAGCGTATTGATTTTGGCGCTCGTTCCCCCTTTGAACGCGCAAGTAAAAGTGCAGCCCACCACCAAGCCTGCACCACAAACGCAAACGCAAAAACAAAACGCGCCGCAAAGCTCACCGAACGACGTCGGCAAATTCAGCGGACCGGGATCATGCGCGGCGAGCAATTGCCACGGTGGCGTGCAGCCCAAGACAGTCGTGCGCATCGCGCAAAACGAATACTCGATTTGGGCCGGTCAGGATAAGCATTCCCGCGCGTATGCAGTGCTCTCGAATCCGGTTTCTGTGCGCATGGGAGAAATTCTTGGTCTTGGGCAACCACCGAACAAAGCGGACAAATGTCTGGCTTGCCACGCGTTGAACGAGCGGCCAGAACAGCGCGCCCAGACTTTCCAGACAATCGAAGACGGTGTCAGTTGCGAGAGCTGTCACGGGCCGGCCGTCGGTTGGCTGGGCCCGCATACGGTAAAGAACCAAACGCACGAGCAGAACATTAAATTGGGCATGTACGACACGCGCGACTTAGTGAAACGCAGCGAGCGCTGCCTGAGTTGCCACGTCGGAACCGCGGAAAAAGAAGTCGATCACACGATGATTGCCGCAGGACATCCCGATCTGACTTTCCAACTGGAGTCTTTCAGTGCGGCGATGCCGCGGCACTGGAAGCCGGCGCCCACAGCAAGCGCGTGGCTCAGCGTGCAGGAATTGGCGGTTGGCCAAGCAGTTCAATTGCGACAGGCTTTGAATCGGCTCAACCGTCGCGCGTCTGGTGCGGCATGGCCCGAGTTTGCAGAGTACGAATGCTTCGCATGCCACCACAGCCTGACCAAGCCGGAAGCGAGTTGGAGACAAGCGGCCGGCTATCACGGACGTAATCCGGGCGCGCCAGTTTGGAACCCGTCGACCTACGCGGTTTTTCGGCACGTTGCGAACGCGGTGGACTCGTCGAGCACGAGCCAGCTCGTCACTCAACTGCAGACGATCGAGAAGCTCTCCGGGAAAATGGGCAGCAAGGACGAAGTAGCGACGAATGCGAAAGACGCGTCCGCGCTCACGGATCGCATCGTTCAAACCGTTCAAGGTCAAACCTACGATCGCAATCTGACAGCTCGGCTCCTGCGAGAAATCGCAAACGATGGCGACACCATTTCGATCGAAGGGGAGCGCTCAGCGGAACAAGCCACTATGGCGCTCGACTCACTTTCACTCGCCTACGTGAAGAACGATCCGGACGCCGCGAATCAGGCGGAGCTTCGAGCGGCAATCAAGGATCTCTACATTCAGTTTGATAATCCTTCGGCGTACAACGCACCGCAGTTCGCGATGCAACTGCGCAAGGTTGCGAAACTGGTCCCCAAAGGACAGTGACATGTTCTCTGTCCGTCGAGATTTAACGACGAGATGCTGTCTGCTCAGCTGTCAGACGGCCCCCGATTAATCCCAGATCCCCCCCGGGTGTGTTCGCGTAAGAGTGTGATTCTATGGATGTTGCAGGTGGCTGTGGCGTAAGAATGTGATTGTAAAGGATTTATTGCGGGCGGGAGTATACGGCGGACACCGGACGCGGCACGTCGTAGCTCGTTGACCGTTGGTTAACCCAAATCTTTAGTTGCACTTGCGAGCAGGTTTCGTCCACCAATCGCTTACTGGGTCGGGTTTCGCGGGAACTTCTGATAGGGCAGCCGTACATTATTAATGATGATTTGATCGGCACGCATGGCTGCCGGTGGCTCCCATCCGGCGGCTCCGCCTGCGGTTACAAAGTCATCTTGGTCGACACCGTCGCCGCTCACACCGAAACCGCCGACCAGCGCGCCATTTCGGTAGAGGCCTGAACTTCCCGGGAAGAAGACTATTCCGCTCTGATTAGGATTCTTCGGTTGAGATCCCTGTGAGCAGGGTTTGTTCACATCATTTACGAACAGTGGGAAAAACGGTCCCTGGCCCGTGCCATCAATGCCCGACGGAAAAAGAGGCTGAGCGCCAAAGCTGATGGTGCGATTGGTGACAGCGGTTCCTGGTGGAACTCCAGGTAGATCGTCCGGGCTCACGTCCTTGCTGTTGAAGTAAGTCATGTTGCGAGCTTTGGCCACAGCGACGTCGATACTGAAGACGGTCGCATCTTTCATACGATAAAGAGCCAAAAGCGTGCCGTCGAGATCGGCAACGGCGAAAACCATTCTGGTGCGTTGACCCTGGGGCAAACGAATGACGGCTCGCGTCTGGTTCGCGGTCGCGAGGGCGTTGCTTATGATGGATCCGACTTCCGATGCAGACAAACCGCCGACTTTTCCATTCATCTGGGGAATCAAATCTTCTTCTGGCACAGGCCCCAGACTCGAAGCAGGACCTTTGACGTAACTGCCGTCGGCCGAACCAGTTGATGTGCCCGCCGGCTGGGTGGTTTGAAGCACGAAAGGAACGGTGATGCCGCCGATCACAACCGCGCCCGGTGGCGGTATCGATGTGGGTATAGCAATCCTGCGCCGTTCGCGCCAGTGAAAGCGGCATATTCCGCGACATTCATGTCCGTACCTGCGGCGACGACGCCCACTCCTCCGACGGCCTCACCGGCCTTGAACAGCGGTACTCCACCTGGATTTACGGCCGTGGCATCGCTGTCGAACATATCGGCCTTACCAGTGATAATTCCAAGACCGGGGCTCGAACCGTTGATCAGAGTTGCTCTCGGCACGGACTTGCCGGCGATAAACGTCGTGTTAAAACTGCATCCGCGATTTGTATTTTCGATGCCGTACAAGTCGGCGCTCGCTACGTTCTAACGCCTGGTGGAAAATGAATCCCACTGATGTAACGCACCGTGCGTGACGACAATGGCGCCTGGTCATTGCTGAAGAAGGCCGCTGTTCGCGCCAGACCAACGGCAAGCTCGCTGGCGTCGGTGGATCTTCCGAAATTGCCGATTCCCGTCGCCGGAGGGTTTGCTTTTCTGTATACGGCCAGGACGGTGCCCGCTCGATCTACCACGGAGATCACTAAGGAACGTAACGGAACCGCGGTGGCCTGGACTATGGCTCGAACATCGGTGGACGTTAAGGATGCAACTTGGGTGGTTACCTGAGGTGGGGCGGGCGCGTTGACTCCTCCGCCGCAACCGATGCCGGCCGCGAAGCAGAAAGCGACGAAGACTACACTCGCAAATCTTGAGGAGTTCACGTGGGATCTCTCGCTACTTCCGGAGAGCGCAATCTGGGTACCAGTGGGCCGCTATCTTGCCAGAAACTCTGTTCGATTGACAACGACTTTGCATGGGGAACGGGCGCTTTGCAAGCAGCCGCTTGTCTGCATCTTCAAACCGCCGCCGGTCCATGAACTCGCCGGTTGAATCCATTCGAATTTGCGCCGGTTGCTTGACAATAAACCTTCTCCGTATAGACTTTCGTAAGCTTGGAGAACGAGTGCCGTCAACCGGTAGTAGTGCGCTATGCCGGCTCCCTTCGCAGCTCTCATGCACTCATCAGGTCTCTCGTCTTATGACACTCATTTATTCGACCCGACAATTTGTGCGTTCGAACCGCAATCTTGAGAAGTCGGTAGGTTCGAGAGAATAAATGCGGATCACCTGCTCCTACCGCGACACTCATAAGGTTTGGCAGACCTCCGAATCCGAGGTCATCGTCGGCCGCTCTGAAGAAAAAGGCTTGATCATTCTCGATCTCACTCCGGATCAGAGGGTTTCTCGCTTGCATGCGCGCATCTGGGAAGCAAACGGGGCTTGTTGGATTGAGGACCTGAATAGTTCGCGCGGAACGTCGCTCAATGGGATCCAAATCAAGGGTCTCGGCAAGCAGGAGGTCCCCGTAGACGCCGACGTGGTTATCGGGCAAACCACGCTGCGCATTGAACGTGAAGCAGCCAGCGACACTCACAAAACCAAGTATCTAGAGTTAGGCACAGTACTTTTACCTGAGAAGCATCCCGACGAATACAGCGATGCCGTTGTTCATGACCTGGACGCCACCGATGTGAGCCTCGTCACTGCTCAAAAAGGTTCCGATACCGGATCGCAGCTGTTCAAAATGGTCTGCGAACTTCCGTTCCACCTTGCGACGAAGATCACATTGGAGTCCTTGCTTCCGGCCGCCGTCGATCAGTTGGTGGAAATGATTCCTTCGGCGGAAAGCTGGATGCTAGCTCTTTATGACAAGCGAGGTGACGCCTTGCAACTCAAGGCGTACCACTGCAAGCGTGAGATTCGACCGAGCGAAACGTTGTTCCGGCGCTCGATGGCGGAAGGCAAAGCATTCATCTGGCGAAAAGATACGCAAGTCGACATGAGTGGCAGCATCCTGCAAAGCGGTATGGAATCGGGAATCTACGCGCCCTTGCTCTGGCGCGGCGAGGCTCTAGGCGCCGTCTGTGTGACCACAAAAAGATTAGACACCGAGTTTGGCGAACACGAAGTGAAGTTGCTCGTGCTTGTGGCGCAGTGCGCCGCCATGTGTATCGCAATGCATCAGCTTCGAGAGCGGCTGCGAAAAGAATCGAACATCAAATCGCACCTCCTGCGCCAGTTTTCTCCGAAAGTCGCCGATAAGCTCTTGTCCCATAAAGGCGGGCTTCGCCTGGGCGGGCGACGCAATGAAGTGACCATCCTGAATTCGGATATTCGGGGCTTCACGAACCTCGCGCGCGACATGGAACCCGACGAGGTCGTTGAGATTCTCAACGAATACTGGCGGGTGGTCGTGCCGGTGATTTTCGCCCACAACGGAACTATCGATAAATTCATGGGTGACGCACTCCTGGCGGTTTTTGGCAGCCCGGAGGCCGATCCGAATCAGCAGCAGAATGCTGTCCGAGCGGCGCTGGAGATGCAAACCGCAATCGCCAATTTAAATGAGAGGCGCCGCGAATCGAAGCTGCCCTGCTGCGATTTCGGAATTGGGATCCATTGTGGACAGGCCGTTCATGGATTCGTCGGCACGAGCGATCGCATGGAATTTACGGTGATCGGAGACGCCGTGAATCGAACCCAACGCTATTGCGCGGCGGCATCCGCGCACGAAATATTGATCAGCCCCGAAGTCTACAAACTCGTCAAAGGACTGGTCCAAACCGAGTTGACAAAAATTCAGACCAAACACGAGGGCGAGCTAGCAGCCTACAGGGTTTGCGATTTACTGGAAGACAGCAAAACGATAGATATTCGCGTGCCCTCATAGAACGAGCTTCTCTGACTAGGCTCGGTTTTCTCTTCCTCTAAAACTTGAAGGATTCATTCGGCTATTCGCCGAGGCTCGTCGTTAGGTTCCCCACCAGCCAACGTTTTGACCAGCTTGCTCACGCTGTGAGCGACACGGAAGGAGTCTTCTGTTGATGACTCGTCCAGTAGGCCGAGGCCGCAAGTTGCGGTGATCATGGCGCGCTGCGCAAATTTTTGTGGATCGCCTGCCAAAGATGCCACTCTTAACCATCGAAGAAAAATACTGGCTGAGTCAGCGGCATTCAGACCTGAGCGAGTAGGGACCAATCCATATGCGACGATCCCTCCTTGCTGTACGAAGTCTGCCGCGTGCCAGTCCGCGAAAAACTGGTCAAGGCCTTCGTCGGCGTCAAACGAGAGAATGTCTGGCTTTACTCTGAACATGCGTTCGAACGGACCCGCCGCACAGCAATGCAGTCCGGCGTAGGCTCCACGTGTTCGCGCACCCTCCAACGTGGCTGCCAGTGCGTTGAGTCTTTCCTCTTCGGGCACGATGTTCGGGAGCTCTTCAAGACACAGCGCGGGCTCGTCCACAAAAAGCAACACGGGGAAGCCAGCAACTTGCAGACGCTCGATTTGCCAGGAAATCATTTGCGAAACGTGAAATGCAATCGCGGCGAAGAGTGTCGAATCGGAGAGGAAAGGTTTGCCTCGATGGAATAGATACGCCGAGAGAGTGATGGGGCCTTCGATTTGACCTTTCACAGTCGTTGCAGAGGTAAAAAGTCCGGAGGACAGAGCCTTTTCGAATTCGTAGAACCCGCGCGCGTTTTCTTCTCTCAAGGCTCCGCTGCTGCCGTGGAGTCTTTTGAGAACTTGATCAAGTTGGCCGGGCTTGACCTCGTAACCATAGCCCTCTTGTCGTGGCTCAATGAGTTCCGCGAGACAACCTAGTCCCTGGCTGATTGCCATTTCTGAGTCCGAACGTTGAGGGAGTTGAGGCCAGAACGGGACTTCCGGCGCATATTGAGCGACTTCCTGGATCGCGGCAGAGACGGAGGTCAGGGGGAGGCTGCCGATACCTGTGACCGCACCCGCCGGAGTAAAAGCCTTACGAATCTTGTGAGATTGCTTCGCTACGGATTGCACTTTGTCCCTCGAGTGTCTTTGATCGAGCCGCTCCATACTAAGGATTTCCTCTAGCAGTGGCCGTCGAGTTCTCAAGATCCTCTGGTTCGAGAGGAGGAGTCTCCCTTTTGGCATGTTTGTGGAATTCTCGGCGCGAAGCCGAAAATCGTAACTGACGCCAGAACAGCGACTTAGGTTGATTGATTCCTGGTTCGGGACCACGAGGTTGAGTTTATTTGCATTTGAGCTAGCAACATTGCAGCCCTCGCTTGGCGAAGGGAGAGAGTATGCCGTAAATTGAGGCCTGGGGAGACGCATTTCGTCGTGTTTATGAGTGATCGCGCGAAGTACCTTCGGACCTTTCGGCATCGATCGGAACGGTTCACTCGAACCCATGTCCCTAGATCCAAGCATGGTAACGGGCCGTCATTTCTCGTGGTCATCCTTGAAGTCTGACTCGCCGCCATCCTTTCTCCGGCTCGGCGAATCCAAGCTGGAGACATGAAACACGCACCGAAACTTCTCGCGGTCACTCTCATGCTCTGCACTTCTGGCATTTTGCGCGCAGCCTCAAGCCCAAACCTCATCTCAACCAAAGTGCGACGGCACTTCCGACGACACTTCTGCAATCCAATCCGCCATCAACACCGCCACGGCCCGCCACGAAAAGCTTCAACTTCCTGCCGGGACCTGTCTAACAAACGCCACCGCCATCATGTTGCCCGATAACACCGTCCTCCGAGGCGCAGGCAAAACCACCACTGTCATTCGCCGTAGAGCCAGCGCTGACGCTAAAACCAACATGTTCACTCTGGTTGGCAAAACCGGCACGGTTACAATCACTGACCTGACGATTGACTATAATCGTTCTCATCAAGCGACTGGATCCGACACGATCGGCACATCCGCAACCACGATCAGCGCCTTCACCCTTCAGCGGACTCGCTTGATAAATTCGTGGAACCTCGCTCTTGCGTTCCTCTACCCTCCGGGACATTTCCTTTGCAACATCCTGATCGCCGAAAACGACTTCGAAAATAATGGTCATGGCACGGAGCTCCAAAGCGATGTTTTCAATGGCGATATCCTTGTCGCCCCGCCCGTGGGCCTCCGCGTTCTAAACAACCACGCGAACAACACGCAAGGCAGTTTCTTCGTATCAGGAACAGGTGGTAACCCTTCGGGGATGGGCGAGGTCATCATCCTGGGCAACGTCGTCACTAATGTTCAGGGTTTTGGTATCGCGCTTGGCGGCGGTGGCCCCGGTGCCGCCGGAGGAACCGATGTCACCATCCGTGACAACACCTTCAAGATGTCCATGACGCGCGAAAACGTCATCGACGTTGCCTACTGGAGTGACGTCGTCATCGATCACAACTATATGGAGTCCGGAACCTGCAATGCCTCCTGCGGCGCCGTCGGCGATGTTCCGCCCGCAAACAAGATTACCGTCACCAACAACACCATTATCAGCAATCCTGCAGCGCCGACGAACAATTGCATCGCATTGGGCGGAAGCGACGAGGTCATCACAGGCAATACCTGTTCGAATGCCGGGGGCGCAGGAATCGTCCTCACCGGAGACCCAACGACGCCACACGGCTCCCTCATCGCAAATAATGTCGTGAAAAATTGCAATCGAGCTAGGCAGGGTGACCATGCGGGCATCGCACTGTATCTCCCGCCGGGAGGTCGAATGTCGGACATCACCATCCGAGGCAATCACGTTTACGATGACCAGGGGCACGGTGCCACACAACTGACCGGCATCGCTATCGGTTCCGGTGTCAGCAATCCGGCAGGCTTCGCTAACATCACAGTGGAAAATAACGACGTTCACCAGAACCATCGCGGCGTTCTCAACAACACCCGAGGCTCAACGAACGTCGTGGTCCGACAAAATGACGGCGTTCACTGACAATTCAGAAATAACTAGCCGATCCAGTAAATCTGCAATCTCCGCTGCACCCCTCGCAATTGACGTACTAACGGCGGGCGCACCTTCAGATTCAGATCCGACGTTGGACCAAATCGATCGAGCCGCCGGGATACGGGTTTGGCATTGGTTCAGTCACCTGCTAGTCTCGATCGATAGTCGTGGATCAATACGTTTTGATGGAAGTGACATGGGGACACTACTGAAGGCATTTTTCACGCGAGTCAATCATTGTTCAGCATGCCTTCCCTATAATTTAAATTGGCGGTGGACTCCAAAGTCGGTCCATGCATTCCTTCGCGCGAACCCACTGGTTGTGATTGACATCGGGACGCGTGGTGGTGGGACCGGAGAATTGGAAGGTTTATCAAGGTTTGTCCATCACGTTGGCTTTGATGCCGACGAGGAGGAGTGTCGCCAGCTCATGGCGTCGCCCCCGCCTGAGTATGCAGAATTCCGTGTGTATCCTTATTACATCGGGCCGCCGGGACCAGTGGATTTTAATCTTTACGCGAACCGAATTATGAGTTCCACGTATGCGATGAACACCGAATACACCCGGGCCTTCGGCGATCCTTCAGAAAAGCTAGACCGTACGGTGCGGTTGCAAGCCGTACCGTTGGACGAAGTCGCGGCGAAAGAGAAACTGGAGCCGCCAGATTTACTGAAAATTGACACCCAGGGTTCTGAGCTCGATATTCTACGAGGCTCTAGGAATGTGTTACGAGAGACCTCATTGATCGAAGTTGAAGTCGAGTTCTACCCGATGTATGAGGGTCAGCCCGTTTTCTCTGATCTGGATCCTCTGTTACGAAAAGAAGGCTTCGAATTGCTGTATCTAAACCGAATTTTTCATCACCGAAAGAAGTTTTATCGAGGATTATCGAAGGGCCAAGTCATCTGCGCCGATGCTCTCTACGGTCGAAGTCCATCCCGATTACAAGATTTCTCACCCGAGCGACTTTCGAAATATATCATCCTGCTGAATCATTACGGTCATCGCGATCTGGCGAGTCAGATATACGTCGAACATCCTGAAGTGGCCAAGGTTTCTCCGGGGCTGAAGGATTGCTTTCCGGGGCCGCCCTCATTACTTCGTGCGGGGCTTGTGCTTCAGCTCGATAAACTAATCTGCTTCTTGCTGCACGTCGGCCGATCCAACCACGTCATGCACGATTCCGATCGGAGCTGGCCAATCCGTTGAGCAAGCATCGGGATTCGCGCTATATTGGAAGGACAAGAAATTCTCGACCAAGCCGTGGGCTCCCCGAAATGGGACTGGCACTGAGTTGCATCCCAGAACTGGATTCGAATTAGAGACTCTTATGAGATCGGAAAGTAGAACTTGGAATTGGTCGTGTGACTGAAAGGGCGGAGCGTTACTCAGCTGAATCCAAAAATGGTTGTCGGGTATTTGGAGCGTAGGTCCTGATTTGAGGACGTGTCCGTGACTGGAGCATGTTCTCGCCAACTATGACGACGCCAGAAGCGATTGAGACAAGTCAAAGCACCGGGCATCTGGGTTCCGATGGGCAGCCCTTGAGCGCTGCGCCAGCGAAGAGGGGAAGAAGTTGGTTGTCGGCGATTCCTCCTACTTCGAAATTGGCGATGATCGGCTACAGTTTTGCAGATCAAGCGTTCGCTGTTGGTGGTGGGTTTTTGGCGAACGTCGCTCTCGCGCGCAATCAATCCAAGGAAGACTATGGGTTATTCGCGCTGTGGTACTCAGTGTTCACGTTTCTATCGGGATTACATAACGCGGCGATCTTGCAGCCATATACCGTGTATGCATCAGGCAGGTATCGGGATAACTTTTCCGAATATCTCAGGCTGACGGTTCGGAACAATGCTGTGCTCAGCGCGGCGCTAACGGGAATGCTGCTGTCGTGTTGTTTAGTGTTCCACTGGGTTCGACCGCAGTGGCTTTCGCCGGCGCTGCTGGGCTTGTCGATTACAGTTGGATTTCTGTTATCGGGTCTTTTTCTGCGGCGCGCATTCTATGTGCAGCAGCGACCTGATCTTGCGGCAAAAAGTTCGTTTGTATTCTTTGTTGTATTGGTCACAGGGCTGTGGCTGGAAGGCAGGGCACACAAGCTCGACAGCTTCACGGTGTTTGTGTTGATGGCCGCGGGTTGGATTGTTGCCGGAGTGCTGTTTGGAAGGAAGCTACAGTTCGGGAAGCCTGAGCAACATTTTGGCAAAATCGTACCTGGATATTGGGGCGAGCACTGGAACTACGCGAAATGGATACTAGCGACTGCGTTCGTCTTTCAACTTACGACGCAAGGATATTATTGGCTGCTAGGGGGCTTTCTTTCGGCCAAAGAAGTGGGCGAGTTTCGAGCGATGTACATTCTGGTCGGGCCCGTAGACCAAGTGTTCATTGCGATCTCATATTTAATCGTACCCGCGTTGGCGGCCCACTATGCAAGCCATCGGATGAAGAGTTTCTTATCGCTGTGGCGCCGATTTACCTTAGCCACGATTCTCGTGACCGGCCTATTCGCTCTTGTAGCAAGGATTACCGGACGATTCGTCGTCCACTTCTTATATGGGGGAAAATACGATGACTTGGCTCCATATTTTTTTGTGCTTGGTTTCTTGCCCCTAATCATGTGGATTGGCACAACAATGGCGCAGGCCTTCTTCGGAGCAGAGAAGCCAAAGTTTGTCTTCTGGGCGTACGTCGGGAGTGGTACTGCGACGATCTGTCTAGGTATTCCGCTAGTGACGCATTTCGGATTGTGGGGGGCAGTGTACGGCATGCTAATTTCAAGTGCCGCTTACACGATGGTCCTAGCTGCAACATTTTTTTGGACATTCCAGCCATTGCGTAGTCGACCGGAGTAATTTACGGAGAATTGCGGATGCTTCCGAATACGACCGAAACCTGTCCTGCGATCCTCGGAATGAGCGGGTTCTTGCAGCAATGTGGGTTTCAAATACAGGACGAACGCGAGCGTGGACCTGTTTTTCAGGTGATCGCAATTAAGGCGAGTTTTCGTTCGAACGGAATGTCTCGGCAGCAATGAAATTGATGGTCGTAGGGCATGCTTTTCTTCTTGCCTACGCGCAGAAGAAATTCATTGCGATGAAACAGCTTGACTCGGATCTGCAGATTCGACTGGTGATACCGAAACAAATACAGGACCGATTTCGGACAGAAAAGGCGGAAATTCATCCCTCCTTAGCTGCGCACGAGGTCGTCACCCTAGGTACGCGGCTGGCGCAGATCCAGGGGCATATGACGTACATCCACGACCCGGCCAAGTTTGCCCGTGTCGTTGGGGAATTTCAGCCCGATGTTATCCACGTCGATGAAGAGCCCCAATCTTTGATCACGGTCGAAACGATCGCAATTCAGCGAGCGGTGGCAAAGGGCTCGGGGATCACTCTATTTACCTGGGACAATCTGCTCCGGGCCCGACACTTCCCGATGGGAATGGTGAAAACGAGTTTGCGCCGCTATTCGCTGGCGCGTACTTCGGCGGTTATCTGCGGAAATCGACGTGCTGCCGAAATTGTTCGCGAAGAGCGCTTGTTCGGTGGCGCAATTGAGACGCTGCCGCAGTTTGGACTGGACATCGAGGAACATCGGCCGGGTACCGAGATAGAATTGCGGCGCTCGCTCGGGCTCGACGGCGGGCTAGTCATCGGACACGCTGGGCGGTTGGTTCCGGAAAAAGGTGTATTGCTTCTACTTGAGGCACTCGCTCGGCTCCAGCAATTTCCGTGGAAGTTGCTAATGGTCGGTGGTGGGGCGCTAGAGAAGGAGATTCGAGAAGATTGGATGACGAGATTCCCGAATCGAATCGTACTTGTGCCAACGGTTCGTTACGACCAAGTCGCGAAATATCTTCGATGCATGGATATTTTTGTACTGGGTTCGTACGCGACCCCTACTTGGCAAGAACAATTTGGATTGTCCTTGGCGCAGGCAATGTTGCTTGGAATTGCTTCGGTTGGATCTAGAAGCGGCGCGATTCCTGAAGTTCTCGCTTCTACTGGATTGCTGTTCGAAGAGAAAAACGTTGATGGTTTGGCGCGTGCCTTTGAGAGTTTGCTAACATCCGAGGAAACTCGGCGCGCTGTAGGCGATGCCGAGCGGCGATTGGCTTTGAAAAGATATACGAGCGAGACGGTCGCAGCGAGCTATCTAGAAGTATTTCGCAAGGCTCAGCGTCCGGGTGTTGAAAAAACACCCGCAATTCAAGAGACCGTCGCTGAGCGAAAGGAATAAACAGTTATCGGGCGAAGCTGCCCAATTATGTAAATCCGATGCGAATTCTGTTGGTTGTTCATGCAATTGCGCCGCGCTACGGCGGCCTGTCGGTGATGGGACCTGAGCTCGCCTATGAGTTGGTCCGGCAGGGCCACGAAGTTTCGATCTATACGACAGATATTGATGGTCCGAATCGTCTCAACGTGCCGGTGGGCCGCCCGGTGATGAAGAACGGCGTGGCGTTTCACTACTTCCGTGGGCAGGTGTTTCCGGGACACTACATTTATTCGTCGGCCCTGTGGCGAGCGCTTCGCGACACAGTGACGGAATTCGATTTGGTGCATAGCTGGTCGGTGTACAGCTTTTCGACCACGGCTACAGCATATTGGTGCCGTAAGAAAAGCGTTCCACACATGGTTTTTCCGCACGGATCGATCGATCCGTTTCTGCTGAAGCGTAATAGTCCGCGCAAATGGATTTATACAAAGTTGTTCGCGGAGCGCGATTACCGCAAAGCATCCGCAGTGCTTTTCAATACAGCTGAGGAAATGCGGCTGTCGATGAAGTGGACGGGTTTGAAAACGCCCGAAGGGTTTACAGGGCACGTTCCGAAGCCGTTCGTAGTGCCTGTCGGCATTGATCCGAGTTGGCTGCAAGAGCCTGACCGAGCCGCTGGACAACGTTTGAGGGAGAAATTTCCCGCGCTGAAAGGGAAACGACTGATCGTCTGTCTGGGCCGCATCAATTTCAAGAAGGGGCTGGATATCCTGGCGCGCGCGTTCGGGAAGATCGCTCGTGACCGAGATGATCTTCATTTGGTCGTGGCGGGTCCCGACAGCGACGACTATGGAAGCAAGATCAGGCGCTGGCTGGCCGAAGAAGGTGTACTGGAAAAGGCGACTTTTACGGGTCCGCTTGAAGGCGAAGAACGCCTCGCGGTAATGCAGGAAGCCGAAGTTTTTGCGTTGCCGTCGTACACAGAGAATTTCGGTGGTGTAGTAACGGAGGCCATGGCTTGCCGAGTTCCGGTGGTCATTTCAGACCAAGTGAACATCTGGCCGGACGTTGCCAACGCCCATGCGGGGCTGGTTGTCCCGTGTGATCCGCAGGCGACCGCTACCGCACTGCTTACTTTGCTTGATGATCCAGAGAGAGGCAGAGAAATGGGTAACAACGGCCGACGCTGGGTCGCCGAGCATCTTCCATGG
The DNA here is from genome assembly GCA_963795355.1 of uncultured Acidobacteriota bacterium. Taxonomy (GTDB): domain Bacteria; phylum Acidobacteriota; class Terriglobia; order Acidiferrales; family UBA7541; genus Acidiferrum. The sequence goes on along the minus strand of CAWCHM010000011.1, from coordinate 27,727 downwards.
AATGTGGTTGCGGCGCAGATGGCCCAAGTATACGAAGAGACGGTTAAGTATCACAGGCATGAGGAAGCGGCAGTCCGATCATGAAGGACTGTCGCCAGTTTATGGGTTCGAACGACAATCCTGATCCGATCTCGAGACTTCGCACAGCATATTAGATTTGGGAGAACATGGAATAGTGGCAACTACAACAGTGATGGTCGAACCGAAAGGTCGCATGGCCGCGCCTTGTCATGCGTGCTTGAGCACTGACAATGACACGTACATTCAAGCGCGCGGCTACCGAATAGCTCAGTGCCGAAATTGTGGCCTGTGGTTCGTAAATCCGCAGCCTAGCGTGGAAGAGCTTCAGCAGTACTACGCGACATATGACTCGGGCGATCTCTGGCGGGACATGGAAGAGGGCTTCAATCGTTCGGTCCGCAGCACAATTCTCGAACGGAAACAGTCTGGTCAGGTCCTTGACGTCGGTTGTGGTTCGGGCAACTTTCTCCGTTGCATGAAGGAAAAAGGCTTCTCTGTTTTGGGAATCGAGCCATCGGTGAGTGGCTCAGAATATGCGCGTGATGCTCTTCAAGTGGAAATCTTCCACGGAATGATTCAGGATTTTCTGAAGGCGAATCCGGGCCGAAAATTTGACGTCATTACGCTTCTAAATGTCCTGGAACATCTGACGAATCCTGTAGAAACCTTGGAACAACTCGGTGGCGTCTTGGCGCCCGATGGCATCGTCGCAATCGTGGTCCCTGACGCGCGGTTTCACGACATCGTCGGTCGAGTCCGTAAGATGTTCGGAGTCTCCGACCCTTACTGGCTGGAAAACGCGCCCTTCCTTTCCGGGTTTCGTGTCCCAGATCATCTTTGTTCCTTCCAACCAAGAACAATTTCGGCAGTTCTGCGAAGAGCGGGCTACAAAGTCATAAAGCTCCAGAACGCGCCCGTTGTTTTCAACCCGCCGTTCTATCGGGATGCCGCGAAGTGGTTCGTTTTCGCAACATCTCAAGCGCTTTACTATCTGACTTTCGGTCGTGTGCTCGTCGGGTACTCGACGCTCGTCCTGGCACAAAAGTTGTCGAAGTAAATCAAAGACACGGGAGGAGACTGAACTGGTCGAGACGCCATTGATTTCACGCTCGACGAGAATCTGGAAATGTAACTACTGAAACCTCAGCACTTCTCTGCGGCAATACATCGCACAACTTGTACCTACTTCGTGATTCTTACCGAACTGCACTTTGTCAGCGCTCGTAGTTTGGAGTATTGGTCTTCCCGTCAGTGGTCTATAATAGAATCATTCTCTTCGGAGGTCATAGTGCGGGTCCGTCTGTTCTCAGTGCTGGGTATAGGTCTCTTTCCTAGTTTTATAAACAGCGCATCTGGCCAGGTTGTCGGAAGAAGCTCGCAGTCAACCCACGCTACCGGTCAACTCAGCGACGCCAAGCCACGAGTTATCATCAATCCGGTTTTTGCGACAGGGATGAAGTGCGACGGCGTCACCGATGACTCATCCGCTCTACAATCGGCGTTGAATGCGGCTTCGCTTTCGGGCCCGGGGAATGTCGCCATCATTCTTCCTCCGGGAACGTGTGTAATCGATCCCGCTACTAATGTCACGATTAATTCCGCGCTTTGGCTGCAAGGCGCAGGTCGCTTCGGGACAACCCTGAAACGAAAAAACTCATCTGCCGGCGGCTCAATCCTTCAGATAAATTCAAATGGGATCACCTTTTCCGATTTCGCGATTGACGGCAATAAGGGCGGCTCGGGTATCACAGCCGACGCTGACAGCATTGTTGCGAACAGTGCATTTAGCGACATCACCATCCAGCGGATGCGCTTTCTCAACGCAACTCACAGCGATATCGCGACAAACGTTAGCGCCGCGGGAGTTTATACCGCCGACTGGCTTATTGTAGAAAATGATTTCGACAATGGAGGCACTGCGACCTGCAATGCAGCGGTTTCTTGCGCAAACGTATATCTCCATCAGCCGCTTCGCGTTCATGTCGTTGGGAATACCGCCACGAATAGTCGGCACTTCGCTCTATTCAGTTCAATCCCGGGGGCCGGCCAAGTGGAAATCGGACAAAACATCGCCAACAACATCGATGGATATTTTGTCGCGTTGGGCGGAGGCGTACTCGGCGCCGCGGGAGCGCAGCTTCACGACAATTTCATCGTAACGAGCAAAACGTACGCATGGAACATCTTCGACTTGGCTTTCTGGAGCGACTTCAGCGTTGATCACAACACGATGTATTACACCGGTGGATTCGCCTCTTCGATCGGTGTTCCGGCTGCTTGCATCGCAGATTTCCCGCCGGCAAACCATGGGGAAATTGACGGCAATATTTGCTACTTGTCTCCTATCCTCTCGACCAATGTGCTAGGCATTAGTGTTGGTGGGAGCGACGTCAGCATCATGAACAATTTCATACAGGGCGCAAGCACTGCTGGCATTGGTTTTGCCGTAAGCAGCTTGGGACCCGCTCGCGGCCTTAGGATCATTGGCAATACGTCCAAGAACAATAGCCAAGGCTCCCCCGGAGTCTACGCTGGGATCGAGCTGTATTTAGGCACTGTGGATGGCTCTGCCAGTCAAGCAGCTTTGTCGGACGTGGTGATCCAGGGCAATCACTGCTACGACGACCAAGCCACGAAGACACAGGGGTATGGAATAGGAATCGGTATTGGCGGCGCGGAAACTGCTTTTAGTAGTGTCGTTATCGAAGAAAACAATCTCGCAGGCAATCTTCACTCCGGCATTCTAAACGGCGCCGCCACCATACCGGGCCTCGCGATCCGGAACAATTTCGGCTTCAATCCGGTAGGAGCCGTGCAACCGCCCGATTTCCCGGCAAGTGGCGCTGGTTCAGTAGTGAACACAACGGGTTATGACGTAAACATATACATTACGTCTGGCAACAACCCGATAACCATCGCGATTAGCGGCGTGACGTTAGTGGGTGTTGTGGTGCCGGGCGGGGGTGCTGTCAGTGTTCCAATACGCCTGGCCGCAAATCAAAATATTACGGTCAGCTACACAGGCGGCGGCACCCCGAGTTGGCAATGGATTGGCGATTGAGATCTCGATAAGCGAAAAACAAAGGGTCGCTGCTGTCGGCAGCGAGCCCTTTCGCTTTCACGCCAAGAGCTTCCGGTGATGCGAAGCTCTCAGGTGCTATGAGGGTCTGAACTACTGTTTCTTTTTGACAGCCGGTGTGTTTGCCGTTGCGATCGCTGCTTGCGACCACTCGACTCCAGGATAGAGACTCGGTATTCGAAAACCCCGGTAGAGCAGTTGCCCGACGAGATTCATCTGCCATAGCAATTGTGGATTCTGCTCCTGGGTTACTTCTTGGATGAAGGACTGGTTCGGAGTCGCTACGTCCAGCGCCACGTCGTACTCGACGTTTCCATTTGGCAGGATGAGCGCATCGCCGCAGCAGATCGAATAGTGCGGCGAAAGCTTCGTCTCCCAAGTCACCTGTGCAGTCTTTGCGCTCTCGTTCAGTTGTACGATCGGCACGCTGCTGTAGCACGCGATGAATCCGGTGGTACCACAGACGTCGTTCGACGAATCCACCAGGCGATTGTTCCCATTGTTGAAGAACATCAACGAGAAGATGCCGGAGCTGTTCGGGCTCACGACGGTAGGATAGTGCTGTCCGTAGTTCCATTCGAGGGGAGCCTGTCCTGCGGGCATCGTGAAGTCGCCGTCCGGTCCCAGGCGCCACACAATGGTGCCGTCACCGGCCCCGTCCTGATAATTGATCTTGAGAATCCAATTTTGGTTTCTCATCGACATGATGAGATTCCCATCGTCCGGCGAATAAATCACCGCATTCGAGTGAGTCCAATCGGTGGGGCTGTACGGCGCGTGGCTCGTCGAAAGATGATCGAAGCTGGACCACGTCCACACGGGCTTGCCTTGCACCGGATCCCAGTCGATGAGTCCATCGCCCGTCACCGTCGATATCGATCCGTCTGGCAGCAGGGGATCATAATTGAACAGAATGACGTAATGTCCATTCGGCAATTTCAGGATGTCGTGATGTAGGTTTGCAACCTGTAATGGAGATCCGATCGCTGTTAGGCCGGCGCTAATCTGTTCGCGAGTCAATTCGAATTGCGTGTTTCCCGCCAAATCAATCTCTCGGATAAGCTCCCGTGTGGGGCCCGCTATAACAATTAGGATATTTCCATTCGGTAAAGGCTTGAGAGGATAAGGCACTTCTTCCGTCCCCAGGGGGTAGTACCAGATTACGTTCCCCTGTATGTCCGTCACCACGGCCTGAAGAAGTCCGGTCGTATTCAGCTGGTTGAAGATGTCAAGCATCTCGACGCCCGCCGCGGCGCCTGCCAGAGCCGGCTGAGGTAAGGTTAACGTTGGTAGCGTGGCCGCCGGGATCGTACCGGTCGTAAACGTGTGGTCCGAATCCAAAATCTGTCGCCCGCTGGCTAGCTTCAGCATCGCTTGCATATGATAGGTGGTGCTCGCGCGCATGCCAGCGACCAAAATAGTGGTCGAAATCGATGTGCCAGAAGACGAATTAGCCATGGTCGCTGCCGGTTGCGCCCACGTCGTCAATCCATAGCTGGTGGTCGTTCCGAATTGAACTTGCACCGTCGCTCCGAGGGGCGCCGGAACGTTATAGGAAGCGACTAGTGGGTTGTTTGACGACGAGACAGTGCCGTTAAAGTCCTGATCAGAGAAAAAGCCTACGACGGCAGGGCTTGTGGTCAGGCCGGCCGCCGAATTCGTCATTGTCACCGCGACTGTGCCTGTCGGTAACGTTGTGGGTGCTGTATAGGTGCCATTTGCGGTGATGGTCCCCGTAGCCGACGACCCGCCGGTGACCCCGTTCACTTTCCAAACGGGGTTCAACAAAGTCCCGCCTCCGCTCCCCGTAGCCACGAACTGCACACTCTGCCCCCCCTCAACAAGCACGCTACTGGGAGATAGGTTGAAGTTCGCGGGTTGCTCAAAAGAACCAGTCGAGCTACCGCCGCCACATCCAAGCATCACAGCGGCAGCGAAGAAAATAGGAAATAGAAGGAAGAATTGCGGTCGGCTCAATGAAATACCTCTCCTTGTGTGTCGGTCGCAGACTGCGTGAATTTCACTTTGACTATCGTGAGGATAAACCTTGCAGAACGAGTTCCCTGAAACTCAGTGTGGAGTTCCCGAATTCGTCCAAATTTTCGTCCTGAAGAAATTTCATTTCTCGTGGGACGCAAAAAGTGCCGGTAGCGAGGTTCGAATTTGCGATACTTCACCGAACGATGGCCTTGCACTTGGGATCACTCCCCTTTGGCCTTTTTTCCCCACACTTACTGCAAGCCATGAGAGCGGCAACAGGAAGTGCGCTGCATACTATTCACTTCGCATGAGATTTGTCTAGAAGTGGCAAGCTAGCCATCTTGACTTCGAATAGCACACCGAACGATTCAATTCGAAATTGTTTTTTAGACGCTTACAAATGCGGACCGTGGGGCACACGCTTCACACCGTTCAATTGTGTTGAGTCGAGTATCAGCGTGGTGTGAGCGACTAGCGACAAAGTCGGCATCAGCTTTAATCGCCCGGCTGCAATTGATCAGATCTGGCGCCGCTGACGAGGCCACGTTTGTTGGCACAGCGACGGGCAGACATGCGCCATGACTTGTCACGGTGCTAGTTGGGAGTGGACCGCAATTCTCGACCGAAATGACAAAAAGGACCTGTCCACCTAAGCCGGCGGCCTAATCGGTGGCAGCCTCGTCCTTTTTCGAAGATTTCATGTACGGCTTGGGGACAATTGCGAGCAAAAACTAGGCTTTCGTCTTCACGTAAACGACGCCGGACAAGGCCTTTAGGATCCATTCGCCCCGACATTTTCCTTTTCAATAGAAAATCGGACCCAACAGCACACTTCGTCCGCGCTTGAAATCGCGTTATTCACAAGTACTCTTCGAGCGCGGGCCCCTAATGGAGATGTTTTACATCAAATGCCTCTAGCGATTACCGAACTGCCGTCGCGAGACATCGCTCCTTCGCGGTGATGTCACTGGGTCTACGGAGTGACTATAATAGAAGGTTCCGGGTACGAACTATGACCAGACGAGACTTACATCCACTCGAGAAGATCCTCAAGAACCGCATCGCCATCATTGACGGTGCGATGGGTACGACCATCCGCACGTACGGCATGAAAGAAGCGGACATTCGGGGTGAGCGGTTTAAGGATTCGAAGAAGGATCTCCTGAATAACGGCGACCTTTTTTCCCTGACTCAACCGAAGATGATCGGCGACATTCATCGCCGATTTCTGGAGGCGGGCGCGGACATCATCGAGACGAACACGTTTGGCGCGACGAGCATCACGCAGAGTGAATTCTTTGTGGATGATCCGCGCGAACATGGGGGACGCAAGGATCCCGACTTTTACGAGAAGGTGATTCAGGATCCATTCCTGCGAAGCCTGGCTGCGGAGATCAATGAGCAATCGGCGCGGCAATGCCGTGAGTGGGCCGATCGGGTGGGCAATGAAAGTGGGCGGCAGCGATTTGTGGCGGGCGCGCTGGGGCCGCTGACGGTGTCGCTTTCGAATTCGCCAGATGCGGACGACGCCGGGTTTCGGGTGGTTACGTTCGATCAAGTCAAGACCGCGTACGCAGAGGAAGCACGTGCGTTGATCGCTGGAGGCGTGGACTTTTTGCTTGTTGAGACGATTTTTGATTCTTTGAACGCGAAGGCTGCGCTGGTGGCGATTCGTGAAGTTTTTGACCAGGACGGCAAGGAACTGCCGGTGATGATCTCGGCGGCGGTCGGTCGGGGTGGCGAAACGCTGATTTCGGCGCAAACGACGGAAGCCTTTTGGAATGCGGTGAAGCACGTCAAGCCGCTGTCGGTAGGACTGAACTGCTCGCTTGGTCCCGACTTGATGTATCCGTTTTTGAGCGATCTTTCGGAGAAGGCAGATGTGGCGATCTCTTGTTATCCGAACGCCGGATTGCCGAATCCACTTTCGGAAACTGGATTCGACCTGGGACCCGCGGACATGGCTCGTTATCTGAGTGATTTTGCGAAGGGCGGGTTGATCAACATTGCGGGCGGGTGCTGCGGGAATACGCCGGAGCATATCGCGGCCATCGCGAAGGCGCTCGAGAATCAGGCGCCGCGTCCATTGCAGAACAGACTCCACGAGAAAGAGATCGCGGCGTGAGCAACGAAGAATCCAACAACGCGCCGCCAGATACTGAGACGAAGCCGCTTCGTCTGTCAGGGTCGCAGCCTTTCACGCAACAGGCCGGCGTTTACATCATGATCGGCGAACGGACGAACGTGGCCGGTTCGCCGAAGTTCGCGAAGTTGGTAAAGGAAGGGAAGTACGAAGAGGCGGTCAGTGTTGCCCGGCAGCAAGTCGAGAACGGCGCGAACGTCATCGACATCTGCATGGATGAGGGCATGATCGATGGCGTCGCGGCAATGACGCGTTTCCTTCAGTTGCTCGCGAGCGAGCCCGAAGTAGCCAAAGTCCCATTTATGGTGGACTCCTCGAAATGGGAGGTTATCCAGGCGGGGCTGAAGTGCATACAAGGGAAGGGCATCGTCAATTCGATTTCGCTAAAAGAAGGCGAAGAGAAATTTCGAGAGCACGCGGCAACCGTTTCGAAATATGGCGCCGCGGTGGTTGTCATGGCCTTTGACGAAAAGGGCCAAGCCGCAACGTACGAAGACAAGATTCGTATCTGCGAGCGCGCGTACCGGATTCTTGTTGATGAAGTTGGGTTTCAGCCAGAAGACATCATCTTCGATCCGAACATCCTCACGGTCGCGACCGGCATGGAGGAGCACAACAACTACGCGGTGGACTACATCAATGCGACGCGTTGGATCAAAGCGAACCTGCCGCACGCGAAAGTGAGCGGCGGCGTATCGAATATCTCGTTCAGCTTTCGCGGGAACAATAAAGTGCGCGAAGCGATGCACTCGGCGTTTTTGTATCACGCGATCGCCGCGGGCATGGACATGGGCATCGTTAACGCGGGGATGCTCGAGGTCTATGAAGAGATCGATCCCGAGTTGAAAGTGCTTGTCGAAGACGTATTGCTCAATCGCCGTGCGGATGCGACGGAACGTCTGGTGGATTTCGGCGAGACGCTGAAGGGCGCTGGCACGGCCGCAACCGAGAAAAAGACGGAAGAGTGGCGGAACGGCACTGTTGAAGAGCGGTTGTCCCATGCGTTGGTTAAGGGCATCGACAGTTTCATTGAACTGGATGCCGAGGAGGCTCGCGTCAAATTTGGCCGACCGCTGCTGGTCATCGAAGGTCCGCTGATGGCCGGGATGAGCGTTGTCGGCGATTTGTTTGGAGCGGGAAAGATGTTTTTGCCGCAGGTGGTGAAGTCAGCGCGCGTGATGAAAAAAGCGGTGGCGCATTTGACGCCGTTCATGGAAGCGGAGAAAGCGGCGATGAGCGCAGCGGGGCAGGCGGTCAAGGCGCAGGGGAAGATCGTGCTGGCGACCGTGAAGGGCGATGTGCACGACATTGGGAAGAATATTGTTGGGGTCGTTCTGGCGTGTAACAACTACGAAGTGATCGACATGGGAGTGATGGTGCCGTGCGAGAAAATACTTGAGCGCGCCAAAGCGGAGAAGGCCGACATGATTGGTCTCAGCGGACTGATTACGCCTTCTCTGGACGAGATGGTGCACGTGGCTCGCGAGATGGAGCGGCAAGGATTTAAATTGCCGCTGCTCATCGGTGGTGCAACGACGAGCCGCGCGCACACTGCTGTGAAGATTGCGCCGCAGTATAGCGAACCGGTCGTGCATGTTCTGGATGCGAGTCGCGCGGTGCCGGTGGCTACGAGCCTGCTGAGCGATGAAGGCAAAGGCGACTTCGTTGCGCAGCATCGAGCCGAGTACGAAGCGGTGCGCAAGTCGCATTCGGCTCCGCGCCTGCCGGTGGTTTCACTCGAGGTCGCTCGCTCGCGGCGGACTCCGATTGAATGGCGGGCGGAGGATTTGGCGGTTCCGGAATTTACTGGCGTTCGCGTGCTCGACGATTTCCCGTTGGCGACTTTGCGGGAGTTTATTGATTGGACGCCGTTTTTCCACACGTGGGGATTGAAAGGTGTGTACCCGCGAATTCTCGACGAAGGAGATCGCGGTACACAGGCGCGTCAATTATTCGCGGACGGTAACGCGCTACTCGATAAAATAATTGAGAAAAAGTCGATTACTGCGCGCGGCGTGTATGGCTTATTTCCAGCCAATGCGGTGGGGGATGACGTCGAGCTTTACACTGACTGCAAGCGTCAAACGGTGCTTGCGCGATTCCACTTTTTGCGTCAGCAGGCCAATCGAGAGGGCAGTGATCCGTGCCGGTCGCTTTCCGACTTTATCGCGCCGAAAGAGACAGGGTTGGCCGATTACATTGGTGGGTTTGCGGTGACGAGCGGGATCTGCCTCAAAGAACTGTGTGATCGATATCGGACGGAAAACGACGATTACAATGCGATTATGGCGGAAGCCATTGCTGACCGTTTAGCCGAGGCGTTTGCCGAATGCCTTCACAAACGGGTTCGAGATGAATGGGGCTACGGGCGCGACGAAAATCTGAGCGCTGCGGACCTGATTCAGGAAAAATACCGCGGCATACGGCCGGCTGCCGGCTATCCAGCTTGCCCAGATCACACCGAAAAGGGCCCGTTGTGGCATTTGCTCGATGTGCAGAAGAACACCGGCATGCTGATCACCGAATCGTTTGCGATGTGGCCGGGATCGAGTGTAAGCGGACTGTACTTTGCTCATCCGGAGTCGCGATATTTCAGTCTCGGGAAAATCGACCGCGACCAGGTCGCCGATTACAGTCAGCGTAAGCAGATGAGTGTAACGGAAGTCGAGCGTTGGCTAGGTCCGAACCTGAATTACGAACCTGCGCAGCCGAAGTAGACGGATTTGTGCCGATAGCACGAATCGAATCGCTGAATGAAGCGCGCGTCGAACCGCACTTCGAGGACTAAGTTATCCATTTAATTTTGAGTGGTTTCGACCGCCTATGCGCCGCGCATCGATACGCCCTGCCACTCTTCCTGCGATTCGCCGGCGCGAATCAAGTTGCAGGCTTCGTGGCGATTCTGTGCGTCGACCTGTTTCATAACACGGTAGATATGGTTTTTGACGGTGAACTCGGACAGATTGAGGTTTGCCGCGATCTCTTTGTTGCTGAGTCCCATTGCGACCAATGACATGAGTTGGCGCTGCCGCTGAGTCAACTCGAACCGCATCCCGGCCCGCTGCTCGGCGATGGCGGCTTGCTGGCTGGTCTCGCTGGCCAGCGCCTGAAACAAGACCTTGCAAAACTTCGCCGGGCAACTTGCTTCGCCCTGAGCAACGGAGCGCACCGCATCAACGAGTTCAGAGGCCGAGGCGTTCTTTAGTACATAGCCGTTCACGCCGAGGCGAACGGCCTGGAGGAAGATGTCTGAATCCTCGTCCATACCAAACAGCACAACCTTCATTTGAGGCACGGTCTCGCGAAGGTCACAGATCAAGTCGTCCGACTTGTGGTTGGGATTGAGGCAGTCTAACAGTAGGAGTTCCGACTGGGCGGCGGCGATCTGTTCTGGAGTGGACTCCGAGTACGAAGCTTGGCCTACCACGCTGAGATCTCCGCGTTTTCGGAACAGCCGGACGAGAGATTCTCGAAGGAGGCGGTTTTCAGCCACGACATAGACATTTGTTAACGGCGATTGCCTGTCACTGATCTGCGTCATTCAGAGCCCTCAGAGCCCTCATGAAGTGGATTTACGTTTCCCGATTGGTGCGATCCAACCCACTGAATCTGGCCGAGTTGCGGTAGGAGCCTGTGAAAAGTATACCGGCCAGGCACGAGTTAGTATCCCTCAAAAAGCTGTAGCGTCAAAGTTATTTAACAATCAGGTAGGGGCAGGCTTGGGTTGAACTTCCCAACCGGACGTTAGTGCTTTTCGTCTTACGAGCTTAGTGCTTTGTTAGTGCTCGCCACCAATTCAGGGACGTGTAGTTCTGATGCCCGGCCCGGGTATTAGGTTGGCAGGTGAAACCATCCTTCTTTGAGTCTTCCGTTTCTCCCACATTCGCAAATACTTAGGAGACCAAGGAGTGACGACATGGACAGGTCGATTCGAATTCTGGTGGCTAACCAACCAAAGCTCATGCGCGAGCTTATCCTCGCCACCTTGGCGGAAGAGCCTGGCGTCGAGATCGTAGGCGAAGTGTCTGACGAGAAGGACATCCGTCAGAGCGTCCGCGACACCACACCTGATGTGCTCGTCATCGCTCTTGATGAGCCCGCGAAGCGACCTCATCTATGCGACACGCTCCTGCGCGACAATCCCGGATTGCGGATCATCGCGGTCGCATCTCAACAAAACTACAGCGTCTTCTATTGGGCTTCATTCGACATTCACTCGAGCCAGATCGAGGCTTCCGAGCAAGGAATCCTGAACGCTGTTCGAAACATTACCCCTGCGAGCGCGGGAGAACGGGTCTAATGCGCTGCATTTCAAAAATTGCGTATCGAACTTAGTCTTGGCGTTTGTGTTCGCACTGACGTCAAGTTCAGTTGACGCTCAGAATAATCGTCAGACTCCGACAAATAATTCCGACTTGGCACGCCAAAACCTGAGCCGTGTGGCTGCATCGGCGATGGAGATCAAGACTGTCCTCGTGAAAGACCCCGGAATCATGGTCGAGCTGAAACGCTGGGTCGCGAAAGATGCGACGCAGCACGGGCAAGTTCTCATTGAAACGGATCTGACGGACGACGCGATCTTCGATCGCCTGGTTTCTGACGTTGAATTCCGCGCGATTGCGACGCAGCTCGTGCAACGGTATGGATACCTCGTGCCGCAGCTCAATCCGGACTCCGTCGCCGGTAAAGAGCAGGACATGCTTTCGAAAGAGCGTGCCAAATTAACGGCTCAGAATGAGCAGGATGACTTCACGAAGGATCGCGAGAAGCGAGAGAAAAGACAACGCCAAGCGGAATACTGCGAATCTCAGAGCTACGATCCTCAGCTATATCAACAGTGTGTGGATCAGCAGCGTGACCTTGATCGCCAGCAATATCCCGCCCAATACGGACCGAACGGCTCGCCGCAAGATCAGGACAACATGCCGGGTCAGTATGGTCCTACGCAGCCGAACCAGCAGAATCAACCGCGCAACAACATGGGTGGACAGCTTCAACGCGCATCGCTCGGCGATGACGAACTCAACGGCGAGCTCTCCGAACTTCCACTGGGCGGTGACATCTCGTCGTCAATGCTTCTCGGCGGGGGTCGCAGTTCGCTAGGCCTTGGCGGTGGTAGCTTGAGTTCTTCGCGTTCCTCAGACGACAGTTCCGAAGACCGGGGCGGTCTCATTGATGTCGACATCGAGTCAGCAGTCTTCAAGCAGCAGCGTCGACTCACTTTCAACGTTCGGAGTCGGGGCGGGACGTCCCACACCGAGTATGTCGGACCTGGCTCGTCTCGGCGCGAGGATGGGAGCTTCGTCGGATATGGATCCAAGTTCCGGCGGCGGCACTGGATCACGGACGTCATCCTCGCCGAACGGAACGATAGCGCCTTACGGCAACCGTCGCTATCAGCCAAGACCGCAGCCGCCCGCGCCCGAGTTGGTTCGCGCGCCGAATCCCTACAAAAACATTCCGTCCCTGTATGACATGTACGTCCAGGCGATTCCTCGACCGCTTACGCCGAAGCGATTCGGCGCCGAGGTTTTCGAAAATGGTTCGCGCGACTCACAGTTGATCCCGATGGACGTTCCGGCCGGCCCTGAGTATGTGGTCGGGCCAGGCGACGGACTTTCGGTCAATTTGTGGGGCGGCGTCACGCAGCGAATTTATCGCGTCGTAGACCGCGAAGGCCGGGTAAGCCTGCCTGAAGTTGGCCCAGTGCTGGTCAGCGGAAAAAACCTGGGGCAAGTGCAGGAGTACCTGCAGCAAACGCTTCGAACTCAATACCACGATATTTCGGCAGACGTCTCGCTCTCGAAGCTGCGCACAATTCGAGTTTATGAAGTCGGTGATATCGCGAATCCCGGTGCATACGACATCAGTGCGCTCTCCACGCCGCTGAACGCTCTGTTTGTTGCGGGCGGCCCGACACAAAAAGGCTCGATGCGCATCGTCAAGCATTTCCGCGGCAGCCAGTTGATGCAGGAAGTCGATCTCTACGATCTGCTTCTGCACGGCGTGCGATCGAATCTTCTGCAACTCGACAATGGCGATACCGTTCAAGTACCGCCGATCGGTCCGCAAGTGACAGTGGACGGTATGGTGCGCCGTCCGGCGGTCTACGAATTGAAGGATGAAAAGAATCTCGCGTCGGTGCTGGAGTTGGCGGGCGGCCTCCTTCCGACAGCGACGCTGCGGCACATCGAGGTGCAGCGTCTCGTCGCTCACCAGAACCAAACGATGATGAGCCTCGATATTCCTGAAGGCGATGGGGACACAGAGGTTACGAAAAAGCTTGAGGCATTCGAAATTCACGATGGGGACCGCATCCGTGTGTTCCCGATCGCTCCGGGAAATCTGGACGCGGTCTATCTCGAAGGGCACGTCATTCGCCCGGGGCGTTACTCTTACAAGCCCGATATGCACGTGACCGACTTGATCGGTTCCTATAAGGACTTGCTGCCAGAACCTGCAAACCAGTATGCCGAGATCGTTCGAATCAACGCACCAGATTTCCATCCGAGCGTAGAGAGCTTTGATCTGGCGAGCTGCGCTTCAAAATCCGTCGCAATCGCCGGTGTTAAAGGCGATGGATACGATACGCATCTTCAGCCGCTTCGATTTCGAGAATCCGCCGACAGTGTCGGTGTGGGGCGACGTTCGTGGCCCCGGGACCTATCGCACTTCGGGGAAGATTCACGTTGCGGACGCTGTTCATCTCGCTGGCGGCACTACGCCCGAAGCCCAGGTAGACGACGCGCAGGTCTTCCGCTATCTGCCAGACGGCAAGATGAAAATTTTCAGCGTGAGTTTGAACCTTGCGCTCGAAGGCGATCCGACTGCGAACATCTTGCTCGAGCCGCGCGATCGTCTGTTGATTCATAAGAGCGCGGCCGCCACGCAGCCTTCCACCGTCTTGGTGCAGGGTGACGTTAGCAAGCCGGGTCGCTACCCGTTGGCGACAAACATGACCGTCGCCGACATGATTCGAGTCGGGGGTGGGCTCAAGCCGAGCGCGGACACGCAGCTTGCCGATCTCACGCATTACGAATGGACGAACGGAGAACTCAGCGTTCGCCATGATTCGATCAGCGTCTCGGCCGCTTTGGCCGGCGATGCTTCTGCGAATCTGCCGGTGAATAACGGCGATGTTCTAACGATCCGTCAGCTTCCGCAATGGAACGATCTCGGCTCCTACATCACGGTAAAGGGCGAAGTTGGCCATCCTGGTACTTATGGATTCCGTCCTGGCGAAAAACTGAGTTCCGTACTCGAAAGGGCTGGCGGCTTCGGTCCTCAGTCCTATCCGTATGGCGCGGTCTTAATGCGTCGCGAAGTTCGAGAAATACAAACCAACGCACAGCTTGAAATGGTTCGGCGCCTACGCCAAGAGCAGATCAACTTGAAGGAATTGCCTGAAACTGATACCGATCAGAAGAACGCGAAGATGACCGCCATCGCCGAAGCCGAAACGACGATGCAACAGCTTCAAGCGAATCCTCCAGTCGGCCGCGTTGTGATTCGCATCCAGTCCGACATTGCGAAGTGGAGGGACACTTCGGCCGACATCGCGGTCAGCGATGGAGACATCTTAGTAGTTCCGAAGAAACTGGACTACATAACAGTCAATGGACAGGTTTTCAACCCGACTGCTGTGAGCTATCGACCCGGTCGCAGTGCGCGCTGGTATCTCAGCCAGGCCGGCGGCATGACACAGTTGGCGAACAAGAAAGCGGCTTTCGTGATCCGTGCCGACGGCTCGGTGCTCGCCGCGAAGAACAACTCGGAGTTCTGGCAGGGCGATCCGTTGGGCTCGACTTTACGTCCGGGCGACTCGGTCGTCGTGCCGGAAGTCGCGCCGCGAATCGGTACGCGCAACTTCCAGAACTTGTTCCAGGCGGGCCAGCTTGCGGCTTCTGCGGCGTTGGCTGTTGCATACATTCATCCGTGATTTGGCTGATAGGATTAAGTTGAAAGCGACCTGGATCATTTGCGTTTTTTGTTTGGCTGGGCTGACAGTCGGACGGGCACGAGCGGGGCAGCAAGAGAAGGTTAGTGCTCCCGTGGCAAAGACGGAGGCGCAGAAGAGCTCGACGGAAACGCAAGCGCAAGACGCGCCGAAGGCGAAGCCAGTCGAAGGCCCAGGGGCGTCGCAACAGAATTCGGGGAGTTCGACGCGGGGGATCGCAAGTCTAGGGAAGGATTTTTTGGAAGACCAGAAACAAATCGTGACAAGCCCGGCGCGTCTGCGCTTCGTCGACGCGGACTGGCTCGTGCCAGCTGCTGGGCTCTTCACGGGCATGCTCACGACGGATCGTGATTTCAGTTCCCATCTGTCAACGGATCCCGCGACGATGAATCATCGCAGCACGCTTTCGAACGCGGGTCTCGGCGCGCTTGCCGGAGGCGTCGGTGCGATGTGGTTGTTCAGCTATCCAACACATCGTGAGCATTGGAGAGAAACCGGCTACCTCTCCGCCGAAGCAGCGATCAACAGCTTTCTTGATGTCGAAGCCTTGAAATATTCGCTCAGACGGCAGCGACCCTTTCAAGGTGACGGTAGCGGCCCGTTTTTCAGCGGAGGAACTTCGTTTCCCTCCGAGCACGCTGCTGTGGCTTGGTCCGTCGCGGGCATCGTTGCGCATGAATACCCGGGGCTTCTCCCGAAGCTTCTTGCCTACGGGTTGGCAACCTTCGTGGACACGTATCGCGTCCGTGGACGGCAACATTTCAACTCCGACGTTTTCGTTGGCGGGTTGATGGGGCAGATGATCGCACAGGATATTTACACACGACGTCACGATCCTGAGTTGGGTGGAGGCGAGTGGCAGTCGTTCAGTGCGATCGCTCGCGCCTGGGAGTCGAGTGGCCCGCAAAACCTTGGTACGCCATATGTGCCGCTAGATAGCTGGATATATACCGCTCTCGATCGCCTCGCGGGTCTCGGCTATATCGATAGTGCGTTTTCGAGCATGCGTCCCTGGACGCGCCGGGAATGTCTCCGTCAACTTCAGGAAGCCGAGGCAAAAGGAACCGATTCCGAAAATTCGGAAGCCGGTCGATTGATAGATACTCTCGAGCGCGAATTTCGCTCGGAAGCCGAAGCAACCGGCGACGGTGCTGATGGCGCAGGTTTTCATCTGGAATCCCTGTATTCACGAACAGAGCACATTTCTGGCTCGCCGCTCACTGACGGCTACACATTCGCGCAAACTCAATACAACGATTTTGGCAGACCGTTCGGGGAAGGATGGAACACGGTGAACGGATTTTCGGCCTATGCGACCAAGGGACCCTGGGTCGCGTACGTGCGCGGGGAAGTCGATACAGCCTCCAGCATTCCGGCTTATTCGCTTTCGACGCGAGAGGCGATCTTGCATATCGACGACTTTCAAGTGCTCGCGCCCGCAACGCCACAACCAGCAGTCGATAGTCCGCGCCTCCTGGATGCCTACGTCGGATTGATGTTTTCGAACTGGGAAGTAACCTTCGGCAAGCAGAGCTTGTGGTGGGGACCCGGCAATGGCGGTCCGCTCGATTTCAGCGACAACGTTCAGCCGATTAATATGTTTCGCATCAATCGGACGACTCCGCTGAAGTTGCCTAGCTTTCTGGGTTGGCTCGGTCCGATGCGTACGGAGTTTTTCCTGGGGCAATTGGACGGGCAGATGTTTCTCCAAGCCCCATCGGGTTTTGTCGGCAATTACGGCGCGACATTGAACCCGCAGCCGTTCATCAACGGCCAGTACATCGGGTTCAAGCCGACACAAAATTTCGAATTCGGATTCTTCCGCACGACGATTTATGGTGGGCCCAGGTTATCCCGTTCACCTGGCATACGTTTATTCGCAGCCTCATTGACAGGGAGAACCAGAACGTGGGTGCACCCAACAAGCCGGGGAACCGTACATCCGCGATGAGTTTCAGTTATCGTCTCCCGCGCATGCGGAATTGGCTTTCGTTCTATGGCGACGGCTATACCGATGATCAGTTTTCCCCGATTGCTTATGCCGATCGTTCCGCATGGCACGCGGGACTTTTTCTTTCCCATTTTCCCTGGATCATAAACTTGACCTGCGTGTCGAGGGAGTTTACACCGATGTACCTCCGGGTGGCGGACCGATCACTCCGGGCGATTTCTATTTCAACGCCACTTGGCGAAGCGGCTACACAAACGACGGAAACATCATCGGAAGCTGGGTCGGCCGCGGTGGCCAGGGAGCGCAGGCGTGGAGCAACTACTGGTTCACGTCCCGGAATCGAATCCAATTCAATTTCCGGCACCAAAAAGTTAGCCAGGTTTTTGTACCTGGGGGCGGCACAGTCACCGATTTTGGCGTTCGCGGAGACTACTGGCTGCGTTCAAACATAAGTTTTTCGGCAGCCGTGCAATATGAGCGATGGCTTTTCCCTGTGATCCAGCCATTCTCTGAGCACCCTGTCTCCGCCACGCTTCAGGTTTCGTTTCAACCGCAGAAAATTTTGCGACATTCGGCGGGCGATGTTGTAAATGATGTGCGAGGTGATGTAAACGCACGACCGTTGCCGTGAAGCAACGGAAGTCGATAGGCTCGGCAAGTTTATCTTTGAAGGAAGAGAATTGGTACCAACCGGCACAAGACAACAGATCGAAGAGCCTCTTCAGCCGTTGCTTGACGAACCGCCTGAGGACCAAATATTCTCGCCCGAAGCCCGCGCGAAAACTGTCGAGCAACTGCGGTTCCTCTGGTCGCGACGAGGTTTTCTCGCGAAAATTTTTGGCGTCGGCCTTCTTGCTGGATTACTGATTGCACTTCTAATTCCTGTCCGCTACGAATCGACTGTGCAACTCATGCCACCTGACAGTCAGAGTGGTTCCGGCGCAATGATGATGGCGGCGCTAACCGCGAAGGCAGGGGCGACGAGCGCACTGGGTAGCGTGGCGGGTGACCTTCTTGGTGTAAAGAGCAACGGAGCCTTGTTTGTTGGGGTGCTCGGAAGCCGGACGGTGCTGGATCGGCTCGTTCAACGTTTCGATTTGAAAAAAGTGTACTCCGCGCGCTTGGACGAGGATGCGCGAAGAAGACTCGCCTCAAAAACCAGCGTCGTCGAGGATCGTAAGAGCGGCATCATTTCCATCACCGTCACAGACCATGATCCGAATCGCGCGGCGGCATTGTCAGGTGCGTATGTCGAAGAATTGAACCAACTCACCGCCGAACTTTCGACCTCCGGGGCACATCGCGAGAGAGTCTTCCTTGAGGGGCGGCTCGCTGCTGTGAAGAAAGATCTCGACGATGCGGCCGTTAAGTTCAGCCAGTTCGCAAGCAAGAACGCGACAATTGATATTAAGGATCAGGGTCGCGCGATGGTTGAGGCCGCTTCTCGCATCGAAGGCGAAAAAATTGCTGCTGAATCAGAACTGCGTGGGCTCGAACAGATTTACACACCCAACAACGTGCGGGTGCGCGCCATCCAGGCGCGGATCGGCGAACTGCAGGCGCAGATCGAAAAGATGGGTGGAAAGCCCGGAGCTAGTGGCCAAACTGGTTCCGCCGTCGTCACCCTACGAGCAGACCGCTGATTCATCCCAAGCCTTGTACCCGTCTATCCGCGAATTGCCTCTGCTTGGCGTGACTTGGGCCGATCTTTATCGCAACAGCAAGATTCAAGAAACGGTGTTCGAGGTTTTGACGCAGCAGTACGAGCTCGCAAAGGTTGACGAAGCGAAAGAGACTCCGAGCATCAAGGTGCTCGACGCTCCAATTGTTCCCGAGCGGAAGTCATTTCCTCCACGGGGTGCCATCACTCTCTTTGTCGGATTTTTGTTCTTGGGCGTTGCGGTCGTTGGGTTGTTTTTTCAATCGCAATGGAATGAGACAGACGCCAACGATCCGGGGAAGCAGTTTGCCCAGGAAGTTTTTCATTCGGTTAGCCGTCACCTTCCGTGGACACGGGAACACTACGCAAACCGAAGCTCAGAATGCATGGAAAGACAGGGTCGACGAGAGGGGTTCTGCCGATAAGCCAGATCCTCGCTCGAAGTTGTCGTGAAGCAATTGGTTCTAAGACCACGTTTTGTGATTCAGTCATGGGACTGAAAGGGCGGAGCTGTACCGGTGACTCCGCTCCAGCTCTGCCGACCGTTGTTCTGGCGATTCAACGTGTGCCGAAGCTAAATCATTTCCGGGCACCGAAGCGACAATCTAAAACTTCATTTCGAAGGTCGAAACGCTGAATCATGCTGCCAAGCTCCATTCGGAAGCTATCTCAGAACCCTGTGCTGCGAGGGATTGCCGGCAAGCTTCACCTGACCCACTTCGCGCGCGATATTTATACCCGTTTGTTGGCCGAGAATGGTGTCCTGCAAGCTTCATGCCTCGGTACTAATGCGGAGTTCAAAGCAGACAACAGCAAGCAGCTGGCGTTTATCGACTACATTCTGACCACTGAGATGGATTTCATCGAGGCCGCGCTTGAAGATCTCAGCACCGGGCGAAACATTTTTGGATGTCGGTTGTCACTACGGAATCTTCTCAATTTTTGGCGCGAAGCTCGTCGGTCCGCAAGGCCAGGTTTTTTCGGTCGAGCCTCATCCTGGTGCCCTCAAAATCCTTCAAGGAAATATTGACCTGAACCACAGTTCGAACGTCAAAGTCGTGCAAGCGGCGCTGAGTGAAGTCGAGGGTTCGATTCCACTTTCTTACAACGAAAATGGAGCTGGTCCGAAAGGTCCCAACGACCCGGAGTCCTCTGTTCATCATGTGCGCTCTCTTCCGGGCGATGCTTTGTTCACGGACGGTGTCAGGGTTCCGGCTGCCATCAAGATTGATGTGGAAGGACACGAGTTTTCCGTTCTCAAAGGACTGGCGACAACTTTGTCCAACAATCAGTTGCCGTCGCTTGTGCGTCGAGGTCCATCCCAACCTCTTACCGAGCGGCGTGACAAAGGATGCGATCGTTGCCTTTATCGAGAGTCGTGGCTTCACGATCGCGAAACAGAACCTTCGCGACGTCGTGATCCATGTGATCGCCGTCAAGGGCGACGATCACCAGTTGAAATCAAGCATCAACCGATCATGAAGCCCGCTACCGTTAAGGGGACCAAGGAGGTCCTAAGCTCCGCCTACATCGCCTCCAAATATCTTTTCCTGTTTGGGTTAGCCTTCGTCACCTTCGAAGAGGTTCGACCCGGCGGAATTATGCTTTCCGATTATTTTTTTCTTCTTTCAGTCATTTTTCTCCCAAAGGCTCGTTTGAAGGAAATCGGGGGCTCGGGAGTGCTTCTCGCATCCGGTACACTTTTGACCGGTGCTGTCCTCTCCGTCTACTTTTCGGGTGGCTGGGGTATAGGTGCAGGAAATCTGCTGAGGCTCGGTTTGTTATTTGCCATCATCGCGCCGCTTTCTTTGTGTCATTCAAAGGATATCTATCGCTGCTTCCTGTTTCTCGCCGGCGGAATCTTTCTCAATTGTTTCATCACCGTATTGCAGGCATCGATTTTTCCGGGGATTGTCGACGCATTTCCATCAACCCGCCGCAACCAGACGTCGCCTTCGCGGGTCGCTATCAAGGCCTCACTGAGTATCCAGTCACACTTGGTCTGGCAGCAGCACTTGGTGTACTGCTCGCAATGGGAATCTACGCAGTCGAGAAAGCGAAGTTCGTGCGGTGGGCACTGATCTTCTGCGATGTTCATTTGCAGTGTCGCCGCTCTCCTGAGTGGCTCTCGAACTTTCTTCGGATCGCTGATTCCGGCGCTGTTGGTTTACGCACTTCTGCAAAAGAAGCAACGGATGAAAATGCTCTACTCGGATGTGCGGCTTGGTTCTGATTTGGGGCTCGGTTTCTTATCTCGTACCGGACATCGTCTCGCAATTCAGCCAGCGTGTTGATAGTGTTGGGTTCGTCGACTATAGCCGCCTCGCGGCGTCCGCGCAGGCAATCCTCGAAATTTCGCAAAAACCAATCTTCGGATGGGGCGCCGACCACTTCGACCAAGGTGGCGTCGTCTATCTGCCCGATACCGGAGAAGTTCAGCGGGGCGCACAACACGTTTCTTCGCTATTGGTATGCAACCGGCGTCCTCGGTGGTTTCGGTTTTCTGATGTTTTTCATCGCTCCGTTTCGTCAATCTCCGCAAACCTCTTAAGCTCAATATTTCGGAGCGCACGGCTAATGCCGCTCGCTTGTGTATGGCGTGCGACCTTATTCTTCTTCATTATTACCAACTTAGGTCCGTATATCTTCAATCGCTATATTTTCATCCCGCTTTTCGTGTTGGCTGGTTTTGCAGCAAGGACTGGTACGGTCCGCGAACGCAGTAGCTGCCCAACCTGCTCCGATGCAATTCTCGCGTAATCCGATTCCTAGGACGATCGCGTAAGTGATTACCGGTACGACCACAATGGCGATGACCATCGACGCTAAGCCTGTTCCGCATGACTCGATAAATGTTTCGCTGCGAACCTCAAGAGGGTCAATCTTGGTTGTGGCCCGCGACGCTCCTGCAAATTGGATCAATGTCGATGGTTCGTGGAACGCGTGGTTTACTCACCATCCCGGCCTTCGCAAATTATTTGAGACCATCGGGCTCTTCCGCAAGGGGAGTGGCGAGCAAAGGAGGATCCGTCCTTTAGTTCACGACATTACGAAGCCGCTTCCGTTTGCAAACGAATTCGATCGCGGCAATTTATAGTTCGCACGTCTTGGAGCATCTGTACCGCTCCGACGCAATTCAATTGCTCGCGGAAAGCAAAAGAGTGCTCAAACCCGGCGGCATCCTCCGCCTTGTCGTTCCCGACGTCCAAACCATGGCTCGAAACTACCTCGCAAGTAAAGATGCGCAGCGAGAAGACCACTCACTATGAAAACGGCGAGTCGGCCGCTGATTTGCTAAACGATCAGTTGGTCTTTCGCAGCGCAACCCCGCCATCGGGCTCATTTGTCTTCAAGTTCTATGATATCTGGAAAGATTTTCATCATCTAAATGGATGTACGATTCGCATTCCCTAGCGAAACTTATGGCTGACGCTGGGTTTACAGGCGTCGCCGAGAAGAGTTTCTGGCAGAGCGAGATCCCTGGGATCGAAGGAGTCGAATTAGAGGCCCGTGTCCTCAACGGAGTAGGGGTTTGTGTCGAAGGCAAAAAGCCATAAATGAACGCCGCCACGAAATCAGAAACTGTCGAATCGCCACTACCAATGAAACGAGCTCTCATCACCGGCATCACCGGTCAAGACGGCGCCTACCTTGCCGAATTTTTGCTACACAAGGGCTACCAGGTGCATGGCATCAAGCGCCGAAGCTCCATGTTCAACACCGGTCGCATCGATCATCTCTACCAAGACCCACATGATCGCGACTTGCATCTTCGTTTGCACTACGGCGACATGACCGATGCAAGCAGTCTCATCCACGTTATCCAGAAAGTGCAGCCTGATGAGATTTACAACCTCGCCGCGCAGAGCCACGTAGGTGTTTCTTTCGAATCCCCCGAATACACCGCAAACGTCGATGCCCTTGGCACGTTGCGCATCCTCGACGCGATTCGAGTTCTCGGCATGTCGAACACCGTTCGTTTCTATCAGGCATCAACCTCTGAACTCTACGGCCTGACACAAGAGACACCTCAAAGAGAGACGACGCCATTCCATCCGCGCTCACCTTACGGGGTTGCAAAGCTGTTCGGGTACTGGATCACGATCAACTATCGCGAGGCGTACGGCATGTACGCCTGTAACGGTATCCTCTTCAATCACGAATCGCCTGTTCGCGGCGAAACTTTCGTCACGCGAAAAATCACCCGCGGTCTCGCACGCATCAAAGTCGGCCTCCAGGATTGCCTCTTTCTCGGAAATCTTGGCGCAAAGCGCGATTGGGGACACGCGCGCGATTACGTCGAAATGCAGTGGCTCATGCTCCAGCAAGAAAAGCCCGAAGACTATGTCATCGCGACCGGTCAGCAGTATGCCGTTCGTGATTTCGTCAAGGCTGCTGCGGAAGAGCTCGGATTGGAATTGACCTGGCAAGGCGCGGGCGTCGAGGAGAAGGCCTTCGATCGTCGTGGCCGTTGCCTCGTGGCCGTTGATCCGCACTACTTCCGTCCCGCAGAGGTAGAAAACCTTCTCGGCGACGCGAGCAAAGCACACGCGAAATTGGGTTGGTCGCCCAAGACTAGCTTCCGCGAACTTGTCGCCGAAATGGCGGCTGCCGACCTTCAGATCGCCGAGCGGGATTTGTTGGTACATGCGTCCGGTTACAAGGTGCACGGTCAATTCGACTGATCCGCTTCACGGTTCAATGCAAAGAGACTCAAAAATCTTCGTTGCGGGTCACCGCGGGTTGGTCGGTTCGGCAATCGTCCGTCGCTTGGAAAGTCTCGGCTATTCGAGCCTCGCGCTTCGAACGCGCGACCAACTCAATCTGACCGACGAAACGCAGGTGGCGCAATTCTTTCGCATCGAGCGGCCGCACTACGTCATTCTCGCCGCAGCAAAAGTCGGTGGGATCCTCGCAAACGCTACCTATCCCGCTGATTTCATCACGCAGAATCTAAAGATTCAAACCAATGTGATCGAGCAGTCGCTCAACTCAGGCGTGAAGCGTTTGCTCTTTCTCGGCTCAAGTTGCATCTACCCAAAGATGGCGTCGCAACCGATTAAAGAGGAGTATTTGCTCACGGGCCCACTCGAAGAGACCAATCGTGCTTACGCCATCGCCAAGATTGCCGGCATCGAAATGTGTGACACTTACAATCGGCAACACGGGACGCACTTTCTTGCGGCGATGCCGACGAATCTTTACGGCCCGGCCGATACATACGACCTGCAGAACTCGCACGTTATCCCCGCCACGATTCGCAAGATGCACGAAGCGAAGGAAAATGGCCGCTCCGAAGTTATCCTTTGGGGCACCGGCACACCGCGTCGCGAATTTCTTTATAGCGAAGATGCCGCTGACGCGTGCGTTCACCTGATGCAACTCGATGACGCAAAACTCGATTCGCTGGCGCGGTCCTCAACGGCTCAATATCCTTACCTTTTCAACGTCGGTTGTGGCGAAGACTTGACGATTCGCGAACTCGCCGAACTCGTAGCGCAAATCGTGGGCTTTCAGGGAAAGCTCACCCTCGACCCATCAAAACCGGACGGCACCCCTCGCAAGTTACTCGACGTCAGCCGTCTCGCGGAATTGGGCTGGGCGCCACGAGTAACTCTGCAGGAAGGCTTGAGGCTCGTCTATCGCGACTTTCTTCAGAAAACCGCCGCGTCGGTTGAATCAAACCGGATTTCCAGCGCCGTCTAACGATAAAGGTTCAAGCATCGACCCCATTGAAATGCCATCGTCTGTTTCCAATCCGGACTTTTTGTGCGCGTTCCCGCATGGCACGCACGGTCGAGGAGCAGTGGCGAATATTCCAGGCGTCCCTGCCCCTGTCCCTCTGACTCGCTCGACTCCTTGTCTGATGTGCGGTGGCCCGGTGCGCGCAATCATCTCCGACCTGGTTGACAACCGCCTCGGAACTCCAGGGATCTGGCAGATCCTTCAGTGTGCTGACTGTGGGTTCGAACAAACCGGTCCGATGCCGACCCAGAGCGAGTTAACCGCACTTTATGAGTCCCACTACAACTTCGGCGGTCAAACCGACACGCTCTACACACGGCTTCGCGAAAAATTTCTCCTCTCTTCGGCTTATCGCTCCTGGACACGCATCGACGGCGACGTGGCTTTCCATAGTCGCCGTGGCCGTGGCCGATTACTCGATGTCGGCTGTAATGAAGGTCGCAGCCTTCGCATCTTTGCTCGGAACGGATTCGACCAACTCGAGGGACTCGAGGTAAACGAAAACGCCGCTGCTGTCGCTAGAAAAGCAGGCTTCACGGTTTACACGTGCTTGATCGACGAATTTGTCCCGGCACAGCCATATGATGTCGCGATCCTTTCCAACGTGCTGGAACACTCCCTCGACCCGCGCAGAATGCTCACGGACGTCAGTCGCGTCCTGGTGCCTGGCGGCGAGATTTGGATTAGCCTTCCGAATAATCAGAGTTGGCTTCGTAAGGCATTCGGACGGTCCTGGATCAATTGGCACGTCCCCTTTCATATTTCGCATTTTTCTGCCAGCACTCTGGGAAAATTGCTGGCAGAGACCGGTTTCTCAAATATTGAGATTCAACAGGTTTCGCCGGCCCTATGGGTTGCTCAGTCGACGATTGCGTACCTTTTTGCGAAACCTGGAACCAAAACCTGGCAATTACGGAACCCATTTCTGACTCTTTTATTTATGGGATTGGCACGCTTCGTGGCGTTTCCGAAGCTATGGCTCGAAAACCGTCGCGGCTACGGCGATTGCCTGTTAGTCGTCGCGACGCGCAAGTGAATCGGACACTTTCGGAGTAACGGAATGCGGGTTTTGGTTGTTGGCACAAATTATGTCCCTGAGCGGACCGGCATGGCGCCGTTCAGCACCGGTCTCTGCGAACATTTCGCCGAGCAAGGCCACGACGTGCAGGTCATCACGACCTTCCCGTACTATCCCGAGTGGCGGATTTGGGATGGTTACCGCGGCAAGCTGACCCAGAAAGAAGAGATCAACGGCGTGAGCGTTCGCCGTGTCTGGCACTACGTCCCGGCTCGCGCCAGCAGTCTGTTACAGCGGCTGGTTCACGATGTCACGTTTGCCATCCATGTTTTTTTCGCCGCGCTGTTCATGAGCAGATTTGATATCGTGTGCTGTGTTTGCCCTCCGCCCACGTTAGCGCTGACGGGTTATCTGCTTTCGATTTTCCGTAGGCAGCCCTACATGATTCTGCTCACCGACCTGGCGTCTGACGCAGCGCTCGCGACCGGCATTATGCGGGAGGGTTTTGCCATTCGGATGGCTCGAAATCTCGAGGGTTTTCTCTATCGCCACGCGGAAAACGTAGTGTGCATCTGCCAGGGATTTGTGGAAAAACTCTCCGCTCGCGGCGTCGATCCCGACAGCCTCGTTCTGATCCCCTTGTGGGGAAATACCGATAACGTCTATCCCATTGAAGGCGCCACAAAGTTCCGCGAAGCGAACAACTTCAAGCCGCATGACTTCCTGGCGATGTATACGGGGAACATCGGGAAAAAACAGGATTTGATGAACGTGGTGCGTGCTGCAGAACTTTCTAAGCATCTAACCGATCTAACTTGGGTGCTGGTGGGGGAAGGGGAGGAGCGCAATCTGATTGACGAGGCGATCCGGCAGAGGGGCTTGACCAACATTCGCCTGCTGCCCTTACAGCCAGCCTCGACCTTGGCAGAAATGTATTCCGCGGCAAATGCGTTATTCATTCATCAAAAGGCAGCTGTTGTGGATTCAGTGATCCCTTCGAAACTGTTAACGTATATGGCTGCTGGTCGCCCTATACTGGCTGCTGTTAGTGACAAAAGTGAAACAGCCCGTTATGTCGAGAGTGCCAATTGCGGCTTAATCCTCAATCCTGAGTCACCAGAGGCTCTGGTCAAATCCGTCCTTTCTTTGCAAGCGGATTCTGCCCTCCAACGTCGCCTCGGTACTAGCGGTCGGGCCTACGTTCAACAACATTTCGCTAAGGACAAGGTCTTACAGAAGTATGATTTGCTTTTCAGTCGCTACAAAGGCCAAGGGCATCCCGGCACGGAGGCCTCGAAAAAAACTGTAGTCGCTAATTGATGTTGCTTCGCCGCAGTTCATCCGCTTTTCTGGAGGGAGCTTCCATGCGAGTGTTCGTTGATTCTGCAGATCAAAAGCAAATTGGCTTCTGGCTCGAAGAGGGAGTCGTCGACGGCGTAACCACGAACCCCAGTATCATGTTCAAGGATGGCGCCACCGACCTGGAAGAGTGCGCCCGGCGCCTTGCTTCCATGCTTGGTGAAAAGCCCCTCAGCGTCGAAGTGACTTCCAATGACCGCAAGATTATGGTCGAGCAGGCTCGCACCTTTGCCACTTGGGCGCGCAACATCGTCGTCAAGATTCCCATCGTCAATGAACATGGCGAGTCCTGCCTAGGCGTCATGCACCGTCTCTCTCAGGAAGGCATTGGCGTTAACGCGACCGCCATCCTTTCCTTTAACCAGGCGATGCTCGCAGCGAAAGCCGGTGCGACCTATGTCAGCATTTTCGCCGGCCGCGTCGCTGACGAAGGTAACGATCCCGCCGTCACGATTCGCAACACGCGCCGCTGGCTCGATGATTGGTCTCTCTCTTCGCACATTATTGTCGGCAGCATTCGCACGGTCATGGACATCCAGAACGCTGCACTCGCCGGCGCCCACATCATCACGATTCCGCCTCAGTTCTTGCCCAAGATGGTCGATCATCGCTACACGCGCGAGACCGTCCGTCAGTTCGTTCAGGATGCCGAGAAAACACTGGATCAGATCAAGAAAGGGAAGGCGACCGTAGCGGCGTCGCGCTGATCAGTCGCAGCCGCGTCTTTCGCGAACGTTCAAATTCCAAGGAGCTCTCTAGTCCGTTCTATCCATGTCGACTCGCGAATCCATCGCTTCTCGAGATACAGAGTTAC
>CAWCHM010000010.1:0-339648 GCA_963795355.1 uncultured Acidobacteriota bacterium | reverse complement strand
TCCTCGGTGTTTCTGAATCAGCGTCCGCTGAGTTCAGCTTTTCTACACCAAGCGCTCCTCCTTCCACCTATACATTCAAACTTACCAGGCAAGTAAAAATTGCTTCTACGCTGACCCGGCCAAATCAATTCGAGTTGCGTGTGCGAGCAGAGATGGCTGAAGATTTGATATCCGATCGCACTGAAACATCATTGGGGGCCGGATGAAGGTACAAAGTTTCTGTTTATGTCTTGCGCTGTGCTGTTGGAGTTTCGCTCTTTCCCCTCAAACTGTACCCACAGCGGACCGCGATTACCGGTCACTAGTAAAAAAAGCGTTCATGGCTTACAACACCAATTACACGGAACTGCGCGAACAAAGGGTCCAGCGTGCATCCTGCTGGGAAGAAGTGTCTATCAACTGGAAGCCAAGGGAGCGAACACCGCCTGCGGACACCAAATCTTGAGCGAGACCAAGTGGCTGTTGAGCTCTACCGCTGATTTCCATCGCATCGATCGGCGCCTTGACGAGCTTCAGAACGTCCTCGACCACCCAAGTCTTGAAGGTTCCGCTGCTCAACAGGATCCAAATGATGGCAGTTGGGGGCGTTGTTATACCGAGTGGTTTTTCAAGTTGGACGCCACCTACGAACACCTCAATAGCGATTCGACTCTCGATCGCGAACCTGAATTTGGTTTAAGGTTCCTGGACCGAGTCAACTCTCCCGCGAAACTCCGGGAGTACTTCGCCGGACTTGCAGTTTCAAAGATCAGCCTCGTCGGAGTGAATAACCGTCGTGCACTCAACGAATCTATGGCCGATCTAATGCGGCTGATTTTGCATGATCAGCCTGCCGGTTATCATTGGGACCCTAGCCTCAAAAAAGTCCTCATGGACATCATCCTTCATCAAATACGGAATCCCGGCACTGGATGGTGGGGAGAGCGCTACGTCTTCGGCGATCGCACGGAATTCGTGGACGATCTGAGCTTAACCTTCCATATTGTTCGTTACCTCGACGGAAACGTTCCCGACCTCAGCGCATCGTCGAGACTGCACTCGCCTTAAGGACCTCAATGAGCCTGCCGGATGGCTGGACGATGGTCATTTCACAGACCACAACAATATGGATGTAGCTGTGCTCTTCGGTTTTGGCTGGCAGGCGGCCGACCCCACGCAAAGACGAATTATGGCGGAGCAACTCCAAAAAATGCCGGAATGGTGCATACCCAATCGCTAACGAAGGATGGATCTTTTGCACAAGGCGGCGATGATTCTATTGAAGAAAACGCCTACTTTGGAGTCGCCTTCCTCAGTCGAATTGGATTCTTCGATACTCGTCGGCGCTTCTGGACGACGAAGGAATTTCCCGAAGCTCCGGAGATTCGCCAGCGAATAGAACGCTTTATAGCTGAACATCGCAACAGCGGAGCTGTGGGCGGAACTTACTACGAAAATGCGGTGCGCGAGCTGAATTCAGATCCACTGCCGATTCCGCTAGCCCAAGTCCCTTAGTAGGGCAGAATCATGTTCGACCTGGTTCGGAGTAAGCCAAGGGAACGTTAGAGTGAAGCCAGGATTTGCTGCAGCGGTTTTCGCATTCTGCATGTGCTCAACTCCCGATAAACGCCGTAACGGAAAATGAGACCGGGCACTTTCGGTCAGCTGCTTCTTTCGTAGATTTCTTGTGAATTCCTCGCTGAGTGATGCGGCGATTCCACTAGCGACCCGGTCCCTGCATGGGTAACCGCCATTTCACCAGCACTACTTCGAAATCGCCCCCCGTTCTTCCAGCTCGGACGTTGAGGCAATGCGAGAGCGCTTCTCCTTGACAGCTTAGGAGAGATTGCAGTATTCTCCTAAATGTCTTAGGAGGGCGCGTGACCGACCAAGCTCAACTTCTTCCAGGCACTCTCGATCTCCTCATCCTGAGGGCGGTCTCGCTCGGCCCACTGCATGGCTACGGCGTCCTTCTGCGTATCGGACAGATCTCTGGTAATGCACTGCTGATCGAACAAGGTGCGCTTTATCCGGGTCTGTTTCGGCTCGTGCGTCAGGGGCTGCTCAAGGCAAGTTGGGGGACATCCGAAAATAATCGCCGCGCGAAGTTTTACGAGCTCACCGCGGCGGGCCGCAAGCGTCTGCGCGAAGAAACCGCCAACTGGAATCGGCTTGCGACTGCCATCGGCTCCGCCCTCGCTTCGCAACCGGAGGAAGTATGAGACTTCTCGACTCGGTTCGCTTCCGCATCGCCATTCTGTTCCGGCGTTCGAAGATGAGCGCGGAGATGGAGGAGGAGCTTCGCGCGCACATCCTGTATCGCGCCGATGACCTTGAGCGCTCCGGTCTTTCACGTGAGGAAGCCGAGCGCCGCGCGCGTATCGAATTCGGCGGTCACGTCCGCTACAAGGAAGAGTGCCGAGAAGCAGCGGGTGGAGTGTTTTTCGACTCGCTCTTACGGGATGTGCGCTTTGGCGTACGCGTGCTGCGCAAGTCTCCAGCCTTTACCGTTGCTGCCATCGTCACCCTGGCGCTAGGCATTGGCGCAAACGCGGCCTTCTTCAGCGTCGTCCGGAGTGTGCTGCTTACCCCCCTGGTCAATCGCGAAGAAGATCGTCTGATTTACATTCAGCAGAGTGCCCCCGGCACGCAAGTAGACAATGCCACGTTCTCGATTCCAGAGATCACTGACATAAGTAGAAATTTGAAAACGATTGGAGCGATCGGTACTTTCTCCACCACCGATTTCACCGCGCAGGGATTCGGCGAGACGCGTGAAATCCATGCCGGCGTCGTCGATGGTGGATATTTTGAGGTGATGGGACTGAAGCCGGTGCTGGGCCGACTGCTCGACGCGCGTGACGATGGCCTCAACGCCCCAGGCGCAGTCGTGCTCACGTATAAGTTCTGGGCCACCGGGCTAGGCGCTGACCCGAATGTGATAGGGAGAGTGATCAGGCTGGGGAGCATGATGCAGGTTCGCTCCGCAACCATCGTCGGAGTTCTGGAACCCTCAATCCCATATCCGGCAGAAACCGAGATCATCGCCAACATCGTTACCAGCCCGCATCATCTTTCCGCAACGATGGTGCAGGGCCGCGAGCATCGCATGACCGATTTATTCGGCCGGCTCGCGCCAGGGGCGACTCTGAAGTCCGCGCGCGCAGAGCTGCGTACCGTGTACGGCGGAATGACGGCGGCGCACCCTGAGGTGTACAAGCCTCAGGATCACTTCCAGATCGACGCCCGACGTTTGCGGGACCAGATCAACGTAGAAGCCAGCACCATATTGTGGGTTTTGTTTGGCGCCTCAGGCTTGCTCTTCGTGATCGCCTGCTCGAACGTTGCAAATCTGATGCTCGCTCGAACCGTTCGCCGCGAGGCGGAGCTGTCTGTCCGGTCCGCGCTGGGAGCTAGCCATGCCGCCATTCGCCGATCGCTCTTAGCGGAAAGCCTGGTCCTTTGTGCCAGCGGAGGCCTGGCAGGCGTGCTGGTGGCCATTCCCATGGTAGGCGTACTTGGGCGTTACGCGCTCCGATACACAGTGAGGGCGGGCGATCTGACTGTGGATTTCAGTCTTCTTTGGATGGGTTTAGCGTTGGCGTTGGTAGCGGCATTCTTTCTTGCGTTCGTTCCCCGTTTACCTTCCGCAGATAGCTCGCGCGGCTTGGGGCTCACGAGCGGTTCCAACCGTTTTACTGGAAGCAGCCGCCGGCGGATTCGGGTTTTCACCGTTATCCAGATCGCCGCGTCATTCCTGTTGCTGGCTAGCGCAGGTGTGCTGTTCAGGACGTTGCTCTCGCTGCAGAAGGCGCAGCCAGGATTTGAAACCGGGCACGTCCTGATGGCAAACCTGCCCTTGCTCTCCGATGGGCGCACCCCGCAGCAGGTCGCCCAGTTCTACCAGGAGGCTCAGCGCAACGTGAGTGAGTTGCCAGGTGTGGAAAGCGCAGCCACGTGCATGTTCGCGCCGTGGCGTGACGGCCGTTTTCTCACCTTCGCCCTGCAATTCTCGGTCGAGGGGAGAGAGAGAGAAAGCAGCAAGGAGGATCTGCGGGCTCGCTTCCGTTTTGTTTCCCCCGACTACTTCGCCACTTTGGGGATTCCGCTTGTTGAGGGGCGCGATTTCACGGAGGCGGATCGGAGGGGAGCCGAATTCGTGGTGGTCGTCAGCAAGAGCGTCGCGGACCGATTGTTCCCCGGTCAAGACGCTCTCAACCGGCACATCATGTGGACCGATCCTCTCATCAAGTATGCCGACATCAGCCCTGAGCCACGCCGCATTGTGGGAGTTCTCGCCGACATCGACGACGCGAACATCATCCCTCAACCGAATTTGACGATTTACACTCCCTTCGCGCAGGGGCCGATCTTTGGTGCCAATCTGCTCGTCCGCACCAAGAGTGACCCCTACGCGCTCGTTCCGACGATCACAAAAACCATTCGCGCGGCGGCAGCTACTCAGCCCGTAGAGCACACGAGCACCCTGCAAGATGTGCGCATGGAAGTTCTAGCCGACAAACGCGTGAACGCCCTTGTGTTCGGAGGGTTCGCCGCCCTCGCTTTGACGATTTCCATCGTCGGAGTCGCCGGCGTCCTGGCCTTTGGCGTGAGCTGGCGCACGCGGGAGTTTGGAATTCGCCTCGCACTGGGTGCTCAACCGATGCGAATTCTCGCCGGCGTGCTGATCGACGGTGTGACGATCACAGCCATTGGAGTGGTAGCAGGCGGCCTCGTGGGCTGGGGCTTGTCACGTTTGGCCGGCAATTACGTCCCAGAACTCAAACTTCCCGAGCCGCTTCTCCTAATCGCTTCGGCAGCAGTCATTTTCGCGGCAGCGGCGATTGCTTCGCTACTACCAGCCGCCCGCGCCGCCCGTGTCGATGCCGTTCAAGCACTTCGCGCAGAATGAAGCGGCGACCTCCTCTCGCTGGTATTCCGAGCGAGTAGTCGGGAAGCCGGAAGTCGACAGATACTGGTAGCCGTTACCGGAAACTAGCCTCAATGTCCGGTAACGCGACTTCCATGATAGGTCTTTGTCAAGAGGGCAAAAGCTCTCCCGACGCGCTACGGAGGAGCGCGGGTGTAATTCTTTTTGATTCTTCGCCGCGTGTGTGTGGCTTCTCAGCCGCGGTTCCTATTCGAGATAGAACCAGACTTCCATTTGCTGACGCAGCTTTTTGCAGCTGCTCAGAAGATTGAGTTTGTGTTTTCCCGCCAGTCTCGAAACTTATCGATGGGAGCATCGGAAGCTTGCGCTCCTTCGCCCAGTCGCGTTAACGGCAAGACCTGGCAGGCCACGCGCCGAAGAAATCCTCCTTGTTCGCTGCCACGTCCTACGCAGCGATGCTGCTGCTCGTCTCTGCTCGTTGAAAATTCCGCTGCCCACGATCGACGGCCATGAGGTAGGCCACCAGCTTTCTTGCCACTGCCAGCGTCGCGCGATTCGCATTGCCCTTTTGTTTTTCCTTGTCGTAGAGCATGGCTAGCTCCGGACTGTTGCGTGGGGCCATCTTCGCCGCCTCGATCAACGTGGTCTGTAAATGCTTGTTGCGCTGTTTGGACAGCGGCGTGCGTTGCACCGTGTTGCCGGAACTCTTCTCCGCACCACACAACCCGCAATAGCTGATGGCTTTTTTGATCGAGGAGAACCGCTGCACATCTCCCACTTCCAACGCCCAGGTCAACGCCGTGATCGGCCCTACGGCTGGAATGGTCATCAACCGCTCGACACGTTCTACCAACAGCGAGTCGCGCTCCAGAGAGCGCACCAAGGCACTCTCGTTTTTCCCCAAGCGCACCACCGTCTCGCGGCAAAGTCGCAGCAGCGAGCACAGTCCTTCATCGATGTCCGGGTTCGTGGCCAGCAGTTCGCGAAAGTAGCCGGCCTTGTGCAGCCGCTGCTTGTTGTAACTCACCCCGGCTTCCATCAGCAGCGCGCTGATTTTGATTTTCATCTGCACCATCTGACGCACCAGCAGGTTGCGATAGCGCAGCGTGCGCCGCCGTTCGCGAATCGCCGTCGACGCCATGCGGCTCTCCGGCAGGAAATCGCACCGCAGGCAGTCGCAAATCTTGCTGGCGTCGATGCGGTCGTTCTTCTTTTTCGCGACGGCTACACCGTCCCAACGCAACTCCATGTTGTAGTTGAGTCCGCCACGAATCGGATGCATATGCGAATCGTTAAGGCCCGGAATGACGGTTCGCCGGCGCCCGTCAATTACGCGCGTGTGCGGGCCGCGCAGGCGCAGAATCTCGTCACTCCTTGCCCACAGCGGCTATCTTTCCGGCCGTAATGGCGATGGCTTCGGCAAACGAGGGCACCCCGTTTGTGGCGATCTTGGCGTTGTGCAGGATGAGTTCAACAGACATGGCATTCTCCGTTTCAGGTCTTCAAAATGAATCGAGAGGGGCGGAGGAGACCCCGCCCGTGAATCGTTACTTGTGAGCTACAGCTAATGCGGGAACTGCGTACTCGGGAAATTTCGTGGGCGGAGCACCATGCACCATCGTGTATGCGTACTCGACGCCGATTCCGTAGGCTCCGTAGTGGTTCTTCACGATGTCCATTACGGCATTGTAAGATTCTTTGTGAGCCCAATCGCGCTGCCACTCGAGCATGGTGGAAAGTGACGTCACGGGTTTTGCTCCCGCCTGGATTACCCGCTTCATCGCGTTGTCATGAGCAAGTTGACTCACGTCGCCGCAGCAATCTTCCACGACGTAGATTTCGTAACCGTCATGAATCGCTTGTATCGTGGGTAACGCAACGCAGGTTTCTGTCCAAAGGCCGGCGATGAGAACCTTCTTGCGTCCGCTTTTTTCGATCGCGGCGACAAAGTTTTTATCGTCCCAGGATTCATTGAAGAACGTTCGATGGGTTCCTGCCCCGGGAATACGGCTCGCAGCTGCGGCCACAGATTCCCGCTGAAGGACTTCGTCTCGACCGTGGTCAAAACCACGGGCACATCGAACACCCTTGCGGCTTTTCCGAGCGCCACGGTGTTGTTGATGATTCCCTGGCGGTCGAAATTGCTTGTTCCAAACAGCATTTGGCCCTGATGGTCGATCAGCGCCACTACGCAATTGTCCGGAGTCAGCAATCCCTTCTCACTCAGTTTTGGACGATTGCCGTTTGATGATTGTTGAGCCATACGATTTTGGTTCCCCTTTCAAATTGATAACCTCGAAGCTGGCGCTATGCGGTAAAGCACCTGTGTGTCCAGCGCCGAACATGGGCGCGAGAATGACGATCCGCCTTGTTTTCAATGAAAAGGGGAGGGTAAATTCAGAAACAACAATTCATCTTGCAGTTATGTAGCGCCATGAATTTGACGATAAGGTCGGAGTTTTGAGTTTTCGCATGGTATGTGGGCGTAGCGTGCACGTCGCAGTCCCTGGGTCGGGACGGAGCCGGTGAACTGAGCGACCCGTTCGAATTCAGCGTCCGCGCTGTGAACGACATGATCTCGTCGTCGAGCAGACAAAAGTTCACTGGTCGATTTGGGCTTTGGCATTCATCTCGAATGTGACCTGTTCGACGGAGGGCGAAAGAGATACGTGAAGCGTGAACGAGACGCGCAATTGGCTCAAGTAAGGAGTACCTGGCGAGGTTGACGGAAGGGCTCGAATTGCCGAGCACACTGCCTACACAAACTCGAAAGAACGGAGCAGCTGCTGAAGGTGTCGGAAGAGCTCGTAGTTTTACGCAGCGAGTCGAACCGTGCGCGACAGCAAAACTTTTGAATTTCGATTCAGTCCTGCGAATGGTCTCCTGGTGGTGCAATACCAAGGCGCTTCATCTTGTAAAACAGGGTGGTGCGCTTCAAACCAAGTCTGGCAGCCGCACCTCGCGGACCTCCGAGCTTCCAATTAGCGCGCTGGCAAGCGGCGAGAATTTCTCTTCGCACCTTTTCTTTGAGCGTTGGATTTAAAACCTCTGGCTCCAGTGGCTCGTAGCTCTCGAGTGGCCCTGGTTCAAAGATGCCGTCATTAGAAAGAATGACGCCGCGTGCGATGTAGTTTTGAAGTTCTCGAATGTTCCCCGGCCAGTGGTGCCGAACAAGGGAGCGCATGGTTGCCTCAGGACCGCGAAATCACCCGGGATGAGCGGTTGCGCGCCATCAAAGCGTTCGTTGTGGTTCGGTGCGTCGCGCAGAGTGTCAGAGGCGATTGTTCCAGATGGTGAAGGATCTTTTGTTTCCGACTGGTCAGCTTTCACAACGACCGACGAAGTGACTTCGGCTGGCTTTAGCTTCCGGTCCGATAGTAGATGAACACTCGATCGTCTTTGCCGGCCGATTCGTAATATTGCCGCAATTTGCTCCGGAGTCTGCGCGCTTCACTCCGAACGATAGAGTCAACGCTGGGGTGGTACGGAGGCTTGCGATCGTATACTTCTGTCCCGATCAAATACTCTTTGAGAGTCGCACCCTCGCCGGCAAGGGTTGCTTCCACGGTGAAGCGAAGAAACCGAGCAAGGCGTTCCGATTGCGCGAAAATCGGACTCTTCAGGACGCGCACCAATTCCTCGCGGATCGCTTGCTGGTCGATTTTTTCGCCATCGCGGGGTTCTGTACCAGCCAAGCTCGAATTCATGACATGCCCCCTCAAAATCATCGCATCACGAGAAATTCCCTTGCAGGGACCGCTTCCACGTTGCTCAACAGGTTTCGAGTCTGCGGAGAGGCCTCGTGGATAACATCTAGCCCTTCGCAGCAATCTAAAACCGAACGTATTCGTTTCGAGACAGAACTAGAACAGCAAATCCGTGGCCAACCCCAAGTCATTCAATCCAAACTGGTTGTTTCGTCTTTACGTGGCGAGACTTAGACAAATGGCGAATTTCTGTACAGAAGGCACTGCTTGTGCCAAATGACTTGGACGCCAAGAAACGAACCTTCTAAACAGCTGTGGTCGATCTTCCAACGCCTCGGCGGAACGGCGACCGACCAACTCCCAATCTCTCTTCAAGACCTGCCCTCAAGCAACGCTATGGAAATGGGTCAGATCATGCCAGCCGTCACCCACGAATAGACTGGAACCCGTCACTGTGAGCTAACTGTTCCTCACATTACGGATTTCACCGGAGGATGCGAAGTTCCCTGCGCAGTTGCGGACGAAGATCGTGATCACGTCGAGCACACACTTGCACATCCTTCTGGTAGTGCCTGCCGAAAGGCGTCGCGAGATCGCCCGGCAGTTGCTGCCACTTCATGCGCACCTCGTTTTCGTAAACTCTTCCGGACAAACCGAGGAGACGATCTACGACGATGCAGTGTTCCAGGTCGCGATCCTTCCTGCCTCGCTGAGTGATACTGCGTGGTGGAACTTCTGGGGTGTGCTGGGATTGCTCAGCAGGCGCCCTGCGATTCTGGTCTACGCCCGCGAAGCCACCTTTCAGCTTTGGTCCGGTGTGCTGGAATCGGGAGGCTACGACGTCATCGTTGAACCTTTTTCTGACGTGGAAATCCGCAGCGCGGTATTGCAAGCAGCTCAAGATTTCGAGGAACGGTTATCGAGCGGCCTTTGAGCCCATCGCTCAACGCCCTTTCCGCGTATATTCCGTAATCACTGTGAGCTAACCGTTCCTCACATTAAAAACCGTCCATCCAGGTGCCACTCTAATCCATCGAAACAGAATCAGAATTGTCTCCCACGAAACACTTAGGAGAACGACTTGGCAGCCAGCGAAGCAACTCAGGGCTCCCACGCCTCAACGGAACACACCGATCACCCCAGCGGCAGCCAGCCCGCTCGTTGGCCTTGGCTACGCTACGTCACTCCTATCGTCATCCTGCTGCTTGCGATCGCGCTCGTCTTCACTGTCACTCGCGACTGGAACGCCTGGGAGGGTGGAAAAGTCGAGCAAATTACCGACGACGCCTATGTGCGAGGCGACCTCACTCCTCTGAGCACGAAAGTGCCTGGAATCGTTCGCGCCGTAAAAGTCTCCGACTATCAAAAAGTCCGAGCCGGCGATCTGCTGGTTGAACTGGAAGACGAAGACTACCGCGCTCAAGTCGCTCAGGCGACCGCCGCCATCGAAGCCGCCAAAGCCGCCATCGAAAACAATCGCAGGCAACGCGAGTTGCAGGACACCAAAGTCGACAAAGCGCTGGCCGGAATCGATCTTGCCAACGCGCAAATCGCCGCGGCTCAAGCCGGAATCAATGCGTCTCAAGCAGACGTGACGCGAACGCGCTCCGAACGAACGCGCCAGGAAACCCTTCTAACAACTCGATCTACAACGAACCAGCGAGTTGAAACCGCAGTCGCCGACGACGAGCGCTTCGCCGCGCAATTCGCGACGCGTCAAGCCGACTTGGAACAGGCAAAGACCTCTCTGAAGAGCAACGAAATTGGAGTGGAAGCGGAACGCCGCACAAAAGCGGTCCTCGAGTCTCAAGAACGCCAACTTATCGCCGACCTTCACGCCAAAGAAGCCGCGCTCACCGTCGCGCAAGTCAACCTTGGCTACACGCAAATCCACTCGCCGGGCGACGGAATGGTCGGCGAGCGCCAGGTGCGTGCCGGGCAATTGCTCTCTCCCGGGGCACAGATTCTCACCTTCGTTGCCGACACGCGCTGGGTTCAAGCCAACTACCGCGAAACTCAACTGACCCACATGAAAGTAGGCGACGCGACGCAGATCCGCGTCGACGTCTATCCCGACCGCACTTGGAAGGGGCACGTCGTCGAGATTGCTCCAGCCAGTGGATCGCAGTTCGCACTGCTTCCTCCCGATAACGCCACCGGCAACTTCACAAAAGTAGTTCAGCGAGTGCCGGTGAAGATCGCCTTCGACGACGCAAGTCGCGCGGCCGAACTTCGCCCCGGCCTCTCGGTTGTCGCCGAAGTGCGAACCCGGCAGTAAGCGGAACACGAGATGGCGACGAGCAGCGCAACACTACACGCACCCACGAAATGGCAAATTGCCCAGGGGCTTTCCCGCGCCGTCCCCGGTCAACTCTCCAACAGCCCCGTGTTGGGCATCCTCGGCGTGGTGATGGGCGCCGGAATTGTGACTCTCGCTGGTCGACTCTTGAGTCTCGGCACTGCCGACTTGAAAGGCAGCTTGGGCATTAGCTATGACGACGGAGCTTGGATCGGCAGTGCATTCAACATCGCTCTGATGTTCATCGGCCCGTTCACCGTGTATCTGGGCGGGCTGCTGGGCGCGCGTCGCGTCTTGGTCATCGCGGCCATCGGCTTCACCTTAATCAACTGTCTTCTGCCGCTCGTCCACACCTACAACATGTTGATCGTTGGCCTGGTCATAGCCGGGATCACGTCAGGAACGTTCTACCCTCTCACGTTGTCCTTCGCCCTCCGCAATATTCCGATCCGCTTCCTTCCCTTCACCCTCGCTCTCTACGCAAGTTTTGTCGATGGCGCGGTCAACATAGCACCAACCATGTATGGATGGTTCCGCGACCATCTCTCATTCCGCTGGATGTTCTGGAGCATGGCGGTGCTGACCCCGATCATGCTGTGGTGCATTTATCGGGGCATTCCCC
This sequence comes from uncultured Acidobacteriota bacterium, assembly GCA_963795355.1. Lineage (GTDB taxonomy): Bacteria > Acidobacteriota > Terriglobia > Acidiferrales > UBA7541 > Acidiferrum. The sequence goes on along the minus strand of CAWCHM010000010.1, from coordinate 328,150 downwards.
CAAGTCCACCTGCTGAAAAACGCGGGCCGCCTCCAAGCTTCGCAGGATTTCTCTATGGGAGCGCGGGCTTTGCCCTGTTATTCGCCGCCCTCGATCAAGGCCAACGCCTCGATTGGTGGCGGTCAGGATTGTTCAACGCATTGTTTTTTTGCGGGACTTTGTTTATGTGCGTCTCGATCGTGCGACGTTTGCGGCAACCCAACCCGCTGGTGGACCTGCCTTTTCTTAGGCGATGGAACACTCTCGTTCTCGGCGTGGCGCTGATCGTCTTTCGATTCTGTCTTCTCTCCACCATCATTCTCGTTCCGCAATCGCTTTCCATTCATGGCTTCGAAGCCGATCAGATCGGCCCAGCGGTGATCTGGTCCGCTGCCCCGCTCCTGCTCGTGGCATTCATGGCAGCCTTGTTGCTCTTGAATGGTCTTGATCCGCGATTGCTGATGACGGCTGGTTTCCTGTGCATCGCCGGAGCCGCAATCCTCAATGCCGAATACACCAGCGCATGGTCCGCTGCGAACTACTACCGTTCTGAACTGCTCATGGGCGTCGGCCAATCCTTCGCCTTCATCGGCCTTGTCGCGGGCATTGTCCTCCAGGCCGTTTTCTCCGGAGCCCTGTCAAAACCGCAAGCAGTCCTGACGTTCTCGGCCTTTTTCCACGTCGTGCGCCTGTTCGGTGGCCAAATTGGCGTAGCCGTGATGACCCACTTCATCGCCATCCGCGAACGTGTGCATTCCAATTTGCTCGGCCTTCATGTGCAAGGCGGCCAATGGATCACCGACACCTCGGTACATCAACTGACCGCCGGCCTTTCCGGAAAGTCCTACGGATCGGCATCCGGTCGGGCCATCGATCTTGTAGCCGCGCGCCTGCGTCTTCAGGCCTACACGCTGACTTTCATCGATGGATTTCATTTCATTTGTGCCGCCTGCGTCGTCGCGTTGCTGCTGGCCGCCTTGCTTCGCAAGGCCCCTTTGGATTACGGAGAACTCGCTTTCGGTCCACGAGATCCGGGAGCATCGCAAATATGAAGGTTCGAAACGCACTTCTCTTGACGTGTGCCATCGTGATTGCAGCGTCGGCGTACGCCCAGGAATCGAAACCGTCGGCGCAGAGAGTGATCACGCTCGACGAAGCCGTCCAACTCGCTCTGAAGAACAATCACTATGTTCATCTGGCGACTCTCCGAGTCGAAGAATCGCAACACGCCAAAGACATCGCGCGAAGCTCCTATTTTCCGAACCTGAAGAACGATAGCAACGTCCTTCGCGTGACCGACACTCAGTTCATCGCAATCCCACAGGGAAAGTTGGGCACCGCCGCTGGAACACCCATACCCGAACAGACCGCAGTGTTGAACCAGGGAGGACTCACCTTCCTGACCAGCGGAACTCAACTTAGCCAGCCCATTATCGAACTCTGGAAGGTTCGTTCTGCGAATGACATCGCCCGCGCCGATACAGAAGTAATGCGCAACAAGGCCCAGGACACGCGGAACCAAATTGCGCTACAGGTGCACCAGCTCTATTACAAGGTCCTGATTTTGCAGACGCATCTCGCCGCGGCCCAGGCCAAGATTCAGGCCAACGACGACTTGCGAAAAGAGCGCATCGAGCAGGTAAAGGTCGGCTCAACCCTGGAACAGGAGTCAATCGAGGCGCGGGCCGAAACTCTTGGCGCGCGACAGGAGGTTCTCTCGACCGAACTGCAACTCTCCGACTCGCTCACGCAGCTCAATGACGCCATCGGACTACCACTCACCACTCAGCTTGTTCTCAACGATTCGGTCGATAAGAATCGAGACAGTTGTGAACGCGAAAATTGTCTGCGCACCGCTTTGGAATCGCATCCGGAGATCCGCGAAGCGCGCGCCGAAATCGAAAAGGCGTCGGCAGCGGTACGACTGGCCAAGCGCCAATACCTGCCCAGCCTCGATGCCTTCGCTCGATACACTTACTCAAATGATGTGCCCTTTCTCGCGCGCAATTTCGGCACCTTCGGCCTCCATTTTGGATACGAGATCTTCGACGGCGGAAAACGAAACGCCGAGATCGGCGAGCGTAAATCCCAGCTCGCCCAAGCGGAAGAGAATCTCGCCCGCATGAAAGATGAAGTCGAAGTCCGAATCCAGACGATCTACAACAAGCGCGAACGCACTCGAGACATGTTGAAGGTTTCCGAAGAACTCCTGGCCCTGCGAACCGAAGTCCATCGTGTCGCGGCCCAGCAACTCCAGCAGGGCGCGGCCCTCCCGTCCCAAGTCACCGGCGCCACCGCCCAGGAGCTTTATGCCAAAACCGCTCTCCTTCAATCCCAGCTCGATTACCTCGAAGCCGAAGACGAAATGCTAGAGGCCGAAGGCATCACCCCGTGAGCACACCTGCCCGTTCGAATCGCCGTCGGTCGAAACCGTAACTCGCGCCCGCGTCTGTAGGGGCGGGACTTCCCCGCCCGACCCAAACGCAACCGAGCTTCATCGCGCCAGCCATCAGCTGTACGTGCACAGCAGAGCCTTCTCCTGAACCTCGAGGGGTGCGCCCAAGTCCGCAAAATCAAACGGGTTAAGCATTTGCCCGGTGTTCCCTGTGAACTCCCGCCGCCCGCAACCGCTTTAAAATCACATTCTTGCACCAGAGCGTCGTGCAACCCCCATAGAATGACATCCTTACACAAAACAGGGAGGGGGGAGGGGTCCGTAACCCAACCAATTCGCGACCCATCCTTGTTCTTGTTAAGGACTAGGGAACCGGAGTCGGAGCAGATTTTCCGGACAACACAGCGTCGATGTTGTCCAAGGCGAGCATCCCCATCGCGACGCGCGTCTCCACCGTCGCGCTGCCGATGTGCGGCAATAAAAAGGTGTTCTTCAGCTCAACGTAACCAGGATTGAGGTTTGGCTCTCCCGCGAAAACATCCAGGCCCGCCGCAGCGACTTGTCCGCTCTTGACGGCTGCGATCAGATCTTCGTCGACGACCAATCCGCCACGCGCCGTGTTCACGACGACTGCGCCGTGCGGGAGCAGGGCGAGTGATTTAGCATTCAGGAAGTGGCGAGTCTCCGGAGTTTCGGGCGCGTGCAATGTGAGAAATTGACTAACGCGGAGGAGTTCGTTCGGGTCCTCATGATAGATCGCGTCTCCTTCCAATTCGCGCGGTAGTCTCGAGCTATTGCTGTAGTGGATCTTCATCCCAAAGCCTCGCGCGCGACGCGCCACCGCTTGCCCTATTCTGCCCATTCCAAATATGCCCAGCACTTTGCCGCCGACTTGCCAGCCTAACAACATATTCGGAGCCAGCGGTCGCCAGGCGCGCGTTCGGACGAGTTCCTGCGCCTCGTACGCGCGACGCGACGCGCCCAGGAGCAGCAACATCGCAATATCCGCCGTTGCCTCGTGATTGACGCCCGGCGTGTACGCAACCGCAATCTTCCTTTTCGCCGCGCCGTCCAAATCGATGTGTTCGTATCCCACCGAATAAGTGGCGATGATTTTTACCGATGGCGAGACTTTTTCAAAGAAGACGGAATCGAGGCGATCGCCCGGAGTGATGAACATTGCATCGGCTCCTTCGGCCGCCGCGAGGAATTGTTCTCTGGTGAAAGGAGTGGAACTCGGATTTCGTCTTGGCTCGAATTCGCGATCGATACGGTCTTCCACTTCTTTCGGAAATTGGCTTGCCACAACAAGAATTGGCTTCTTCACGTTTGCATCTCCGATGGAAACTCGAATTGAATCGGCAGGCAAAACAATACGCGCACTTTTCCCGCTACCGCTCAGATCTCCAAATCTAATTCGGGTACGGCACACGCAGCAGCGTGCCCGCGCTTGATGGCAGAACGTATCGGAAGCCTGCGTAAATCATGTTGAGATGCGCATTCTTCGGATTGTCTGGAGCGACAAACCAGGGATCGCGAGTTAAGTAGGAATACTGGACGTAAGTTTGCAGCGCGCCGTAGCGTGGATGCTTCCAGAACGTTTGCAGCCAATCGAAGGTCACCTGCTGGATGGCGCGGTTGTTGGTATTCGGAGAACCGGGGCCGCCGAATCCGACAATCGTTCCGGGATTCTTCAAATTCGTTGTGTCGGGGAAGAAATTTCGTCCGTAGTAATCTGCGCCGTAGTAAACCGCGAACGCTTGCTTCGGGGTCATTCTCCATTCGAGACCAGCGGAGGCCGCTCCGGCATGCACCATCGAAAGACTGATGTCGTTACCGAGCGCGTTGGGGCGGACCACGAGTTGCGGCCCCGTTGCTACGAGATAATGAGCGCCCCCGTCACTCCAAAACGCGTTGGCCAGGAAGACGAGCTTGTCGCGCATTAATTCGTAGTTCGTGGCGATCTGACCGCCGCCACCGACTGTCGTGTGTGTTTGAAACGACGTCGATGTTCCCGGCGCTGCTGACGCGTGCGCGCCATTGAAAAGGCCCGTGACTTCGGCGTGAAAGTGCCTGCCCGCGAATTTATTATCGTAAGTTACTTTCGATAAAATATCCGGGAAGGCGTTTGCCGCTCCAACCTGCGCGCCATTGTCGAACTGCGTACCGATGGAAGTAAACGCCGCAGGGAGTGCGACGTAGCCGCCTATGTATTGATTCGGATTCTCGATGCCCGCTCCGAACGCCCAGTGTTCGTTCGGATGATACGCCACTCGGAATTCTGCGGCTCGTGTGTAAGGAACTCCGACGCCGAGGTTCTGATCTTCGTTGTAGGTAATGGCCAGATCGGAAGGCATCGGTCCTATGCCTTCACGATTGGGAGTCAGCCAGCTCCAGGTTTGTCCGCCGAGGATCTCCCACTTGCCGCGCTTCAGATCCATGAAGTAGAGGCGGAGCCGATTGGTATGGGGATTCACGCTCTGGTAGACGCCGGGACTATCGTTGCCACTGAAATCACCTTCCACGAAACCCGTAATCTCGTTGCCGGCAAAATTATCCTGGACCTTGAAGCTCAAACGCGAAAATTGCGCCGTGGTACGGAATTCACTGACGTTTCCTTGTGGCGTGTTGTTGTATGGGAAGCCGCCGAGATTCGTGGCGATGTTGCTCTGCGTGTTCGTCGTCCGGTAAATATTCTCAAGATCGACGAAGCCACCGAGTTCGAGAATCGCGTCGCCGAATTTGAAAGAACCCAGCGGCGCTTGATCCGGTTTACCCTGCTCCTGAATTCGCGGAGCGGCCGGTTGCCGCTGAGTCTTCGCGACTGGAGATATCGTCGCCGGCTCGACTGCGGGCGTTGCCGAATCGCCGGCAGCTTCGTTGCCGCGACTCAGAGTCCCGGTCGCAGGAGCAAGTATCGCTGCATTTTTCGATTGCGCTTTCAGCGAGTCAATTTCCCGCTGTTGTGCAGCCATCTGCTTTTGCGTTTGCAAGAGAGCTTCGCGGAGAGACTTGATCTCGGCAGCCAGGTTGGCGTCTTGCGCCGACGAATCAGGATTCACGCCGCTGGTCTGTCCTCGCACAACGCCTGGCAGAAGAAGGCATGCGAACAGAATGTGGATTGGCTTCACGGAGCCAGCCTTACGCACTCTTCCGCGCGTGCCCGGTTTCGCGGAGAAACGAGCTGAGGACAATCGCTAGAGCGATGCCACCGATCCAGAACAGGCCGCTCTGGCGAAAATGAGCGATGTGATTTTGCGTGCTGGCGAACCCTTTGCCGAGCAGGTCGGCAAAAATGGGGCCAACGATCGCAGTAACTCCGAAAGTGAGGAAATTGATCCCGCCAGTCGCACTTCCCTTCACCTCGTCGGGATTGACTTCTTTAATGATCGTGTACGGAATCATGGCCGCGCCGGAGGCAATGCCAAAAATCAAGCAACCGATTTGCGCGGCTTGGTGACCGGTGCTGAAAGTGATCAACGCAGCGGCGGCGAGCATGACGACGGCGCCACCGATGAGCGCAGGCTTCCGGCGCCCCATCTGATCCGCGAGCCAACCGAGTAGTGGACAACCGATCACCCAACCCAAAGGTACGAGGGAGCCGGTGAGAACCGCATCGTGGTAGGTGAACATGCGGTCGCGCTGAAAAAACGCCACGCCCCAAGTCATGTCGCCAATAGTCGTGGGAACAAACAGAAGTCCTGCCACGGCTCCGCACAAATACGACTGCGGATTACGAAAAACAATCGCGTAAGGGCGAATGAGCGAAGCCACGCCAGAGCTCAAGGCTTGCTGACGGGGTTCAGCCGGTGCAATGAAAAAGATCAATACGCCCACGACGACGCACGCGGTGCCGAGCCAATGCCAGATGGATTGCCAGGCGACCCCGTGTTCGAGCCAAGGTCCGACGACGAACTGGCCCGCGGCACCTCCGAGCATTCCAATACATTGCGTAACGCCGATGGCCGTTGCGAGCCATCGTGCGGAAAATCCGTGCGCAGCCAAATACACTGCGCCGGTGAACGCAAACGCCGAGCCTGCACCTTGCAGCAACCTGCCGGTGTAGCCAGCCGCTGATGTTGAAACGCTGAAGAGCAGGCATCCGATCGCCAAAATAAAAATCCCTACGGGCACGACTTTTTTCGCGCCAAGGCGGTCGAGCGCCGCGCCGGCGATAAGACTCGTTGTGGAGTAGGTGTAGTAGTAGGTGCCAAGAATTGCGCTTACGCCGATCGCGGTTGTGCCAAATGCGGTCGAGAGGTGCTCAATCATCACGGCTGGGGCCGACCGTGAGACGTATTCGAGAAAGTAAAAGCAGAGGCCGAGCGCCCATGCGATCTGGTACGCCCGGATTCGCCATCCGCTCGTTGCGTCGGATTGAATAGCAGCAGTAATCGGTTTTGTAGTCATCTGGATTGCGCTTTTTCTGGAAACGGGCGTCTACCGGAACAGGTTGGCCTTGGCGAGATCGATGACTTCATCGCCGCGTCCACTCAGAACCGCTTTGACCATGAACAGGGAGAAACCCTTGGCTTGCTCCAGCGTGATGCTTGGAGGCATCGCGAGTTCCTGACGCGCGACGTAAACCTCAACGACGGCGGGACCGTCGTGCTTTAGCGCTTGCGCGATCATCGGCTCGACCTGATCCGGCGTTCGCACGGTCAACCCCAGAAGCCCCGAGCCTTCGGCGATCTTCGCGAAATCCGGGCTGCCGAGATCGGTGGCAAATTCTAGAAAACCGGAAGCCTTCTGCTCGAGTTCCACAAACGCCAGCGATGTGTTTTTAAAGATGATCACCTTCACCGGCAATTTCTGGTGAGCCAGGGTAATGACATCACCCATGAGCATCGAGAAACCGCCATCTCCCGAGAGCGAAATGACTTGGCGACCTGGAAACGCAGCTTGGGCTCCGATTGCGTGAGGCATGGCGTTGGCCATCGATCCGTGGTTGAAGGAACCGATGATTCGCCGCTTCCCGTTCATCTTGAGATAGCGCGCAGTCCAAATTACGGGCGTGCCTACATCACAGGTGAAAACCGCGTCGTCGGTCGCCAGTTTGTCGATGACACGGGCAACATGCTGGGGATGGACTGGAGGTTTGTTGGAATCACCGGTCGCAAGCTCGTCGAGTCCCTTGCGCGTTTTGCGATAGTGTTCGACCGACTGACTCAAATGTTGTTGGAATTCGTTCTGCTCCAACTTTGGAAGCAGCGCCCGCAAGGTTGTTTTGGTGTCACCGATGAGGCCGATCTCCAGCTTGCTTCGGCGTCCGAGATGCTCGCCGCGAATGTCGATCTGTACGATCGTCGCGTCTTTCGGATAAAAATCGCGGTACGGAAAATCCGTGCCCAACATCAACAAGACTTCGCAATTCATCATCGCGAAATAGCCGGAGGAGAATCCGAGTAGGCCGGTCATGCCAACGTCGAAAGGATTGTCGTACTCGATGTATTCCTTGCCGCGATAGGCATGCACGATGGGGGCCTGGAGCTTGCCGGCAACCTGTATCAGCTCCGCATGGGCTCCGGCACAACCGGCGCCGCCGAGGATGGTGATCTTTTCCGATCGATTCAGAAGTTCGGCCAGTTTGCTGAGTTCTTCGTCCGATGGACAAACTGTAGATTTCGGTTCGTGAAACTTTATACGCGGGCCCTGAGCGGCATCTTTAAGAGCTATGTCACCAGGCAACACGATCACGGAGACGCCGCGCTTCGAGATTGCGGTCTGAATCGCGGTTTCCAGGATGCGAGGCATCTGATCAGGCTCTGAGACGAGCTCACAGTAATGGCTGCATTGCGCAAAGATATGTTTCGGATCGGTCTCCTGAAAATATCCGCTGCCAATTTCGCGGCTCGGAATATGCGCGGCAATCGCGAGCACTGGAACGTTGTTGCGCTGGCAGTCGTAGAGACCATTAATCAAGTGCATGTTGCCGGGCCCGCAGCTCCCGGCGCAGACCGCCAATTTCCCCGTGAGATGCGCTTCGGCTCCGGCGGCGAAAGCCCCCGCCTCTTCATGCCGGACGTGGATCCAATCGATATTCTTTTTTATGCGGATGGTGTCGGTGATGCCGTTCAGCGAGTCGCCGACGACACCGTAGATTCGCTTGACGCCAGCTTCGGCAAGAACATCCACCAACAGTTCCGCGACTTTCTTTGCCATATCGCTACATCTCCTGGGCTCTAGGCCATCACTTCAGCCCTGAGCAATGCACTTCGACTTCCATGAGAATGATCCAGCAAAGCGTGCCAGATGTGCATTTGAATGAGGTCATTCCCGGAAGCGAAAGAAATCGGTGTCAACTCATTCACGCAACCGCCTAAGCCTTGACGACAAGGGGATCGCTGAAATCAGTCGAATACGGATTTCCAGGCGCTACTCGTCCTTATCGGAGATACAAAGCTGTTGAGAGACGCGTCGAGCTTGTGGGGATTCATCTCTTGAGAGACAGAAGGTCAGCAGAAACATGACGGATCGAATCCACGGGCGGCGAGGGGGCCGCGACCTGCGCTCAGCGTGCGTGTCTAAGTCGAGACGTCGACGTTACCGTCGATTTTCTGGCGCGAGTAAGCGTTGTAAAGACATGGCCTGTTCGTGCTGACTCGCGGGCTGTTCCTCTTACCTGTTGAAAACAACCCGCCTAACTCCAGCGCTCGGTGAGGTCCGCTTTTGGGCACACGTTTGCACGAGCGAGAGAAGTGAAGAAATGGAGATCGTCAGTGATCAATGCATTGAGAATTGCTAGTTCCAGCCAACATAACAACGAAGCTGTGGCCAGCAAACAGTTGCGCGTTTATCGAACCAAAAACAGTGGGTGCTCGACCTCTTCGCGAACGTCCAACGCGAGCACTCTCACCGTAGTCGAGACCCGCGAAGACGTCGTAAGGCAAGACGCTCTGGAGGAGATGTTTGTCGCGTCGCGAGGTAGATTCATGTCGATGGCGTACTCGATTCTGCGGAATAGAGAAGACGCTGAAGAAGCGGTACAGGAGGCATTTCTTTCAGCGCATCGCCACCTGCGCAGCTTCGAGGGGCGTTCTGCGCTGAAGACCTGGTTGACGCGCATCGTCGTGAATGCGGCTCTGATGATGCAACGGAAACGCAAACCGGCCGTGACCAGATCGCTTTCGGAAACCGATCCCTCCAATGACGAAGACTGGTCGGAGAATATTCCGGATTTGCATCCGAATCCGGAGGTGGTTCACGCAGAGCGCGAGACGCTGCAAGTCATCAACGGGATTTTAGGAAAAATGAAGCCCGCGCTTCGACAGGCATTCACGATGACTTACTATAATGATCTTTCTGGAGCCGAAGCTTCCGCCAAGCTGCGTATTTCCTGTGGGACTTTCAAGGCGCGGCTATTTCGTGCAAGACAACAGGTTTTGGTTAAGACGGAGCGCGCTCGGATATCTCCGATGCACAAGAGGCCTGCACCATCGTTGGAGTCATGGAAGCGTAAGGGACTCCAGAGGTTGCAGGGAGCTGAGTTGTGATCGACGACTGCTGGTCGGGACTTGTATCCAGGTCAGCGGCAGATTTGGCATTTTTTCGTTAGGGCGTGACGCGGCGAGCGCGAACAAATCGAACCTACACTTGCCACATCAAAGTGCGAAGACGAACGGGACCCACCGATGCTGTTCGAGTTTTTCGACTCAGTCCTGCAAATGATCCACTGGTGGCGCAATACCAAGGCGCTTCATTTTGTAAAACAGGGTGGTGCGCTTCAGACCGAGTCTGGCAGCTGCACCTCGTGGACCTCCGAGCTTCCAGTTGGCGCGCTGGCAGGCGGCGAGAATTTCTTTGCGCACCTTGTCTTCCAGGGTGGGATTTGAAATCTCGGAATCCGGCGGTTCGCAGCTTTCGAGAGGGACCGGTTCGAATACACCGTCATTCGAGAGAATGACACCACGCGCGACGTAGTTCTGAAGCTCTCGAATATTGCCCGGCCAATGGTAACGGACCAAGGCCCGCATGGTTTCTTGAGGGATCGATTCGATCGATTTGTCCATGGAGGTCGAAAACTGTCGAACGAAACATTCCACGAGTTCGGGAATATCCGCTTTCCTTTCGCGAAGTGGCGGCAGGTAAATCGGAAAAACATTCAATCGGTAGTAGAGGTCCTCGCGGAACTCACGATCCTGAGCCATGCGCTTCAAGTCCTGGTTGGTTGCAGCGACGACACGAACATCGACTCGCGTAGTGCGGGTGCTGCCGACAGCTTCAAATTCGCGCTCCTGCAAGACACGCAGCAGCTTGGGCTGAAGCTCCAGCGGCATGTCTCCCACTTCATCGAGGAAAAGAGTTCCCTGATCCGCGAGCGCGAAGCGGCCGACATGAGAGCTGACGGCACCCGTAAAGGCTCCACGCTCATGGCCAAAGAGCTCACTTTCAAGAAGGCCGGCGGGGATTGCGGCACAGTTCACCTTCACAAGGCTACGGTCCCGACGGGGGCTGAACTCGTGAATCGCGCGAGCGATCACTTCCTTCCCAGTGCCAGTTTCGCCCGCGATCATGACGGTCATGTTCGTGGGTGCAACCGCTTCGACGAGAGCGAGGGTCCCGCGGAGAGCCCCCATTCGACCCACGATGGTCTCCACGAAAGGAAGGTCGTCGTCGTCACTCTTGCGAGCGCGCAGCTCCCTACGATACAGATGTGGAGTCATTGGCACGTTTCCCGAATTTTCGTTGATTTGCATCACAGAACTTGGCGCTGCGCTCATTTTTCACTCCTAAGGTCGTGTCAGGACTCCCCGTCAAATCAAATGGTATGCGTACGGGACTCAAGTCCCTTTTTCAGACTGTCGTTCCACTCGTTGTCTGCGGATCCACTCTCGCATGTAGGCAGCGCAGTTCTTCAATTTGATCGAATCCGCTTCCCACTTTTCCAGGGACTTAATGGCCTCGCCGTCCACTGATCTCAAATCCGTCAAATCGAGGGCGATGGGTGTTCCTTGCCTTTCCGCGCTAATTACAGCCTCTATTTCCGCCACATTTTCCGCATCGAGTTCACCGCTGACCCTAAAGACCACTTCACCGTTTGCGGTCCTTGTGATCCTCAGCATTTGACGCCTCGAGAAGATCGCGCTCATTGCGGTGCAGTACGAAGGGCAATTGAGGCTCCAATCGCAAGTGACTGAAAAGAAAAAGCCTTAAGGTCTGAATAAACGGCGAACTTTCGACAATTGGCGAGGCCTTGGACAAAATCCGCCGGGTAAATTCATTGAGACAAGTACAGGAAAAATGCGATAACTAGCCACTTCACAAGGAATCGAATGCAGTAGGGCTGCTTGATGGGTCGCGACTACGACAGGACAGACCGTCGTCGCGGGACCTCGGCCGGGGGGAATATCGATGGTCCATCGTGTGGGTGTATGATGCGCGCCATGTCCGCTCCACGACAGGAACCCGAGTCGCTCAATATTCAAGTGCTTGTCGACTCGATTCCCTCACTTATTCACACCGCCAGACCTGACGGCTACCTCGATTACTTCAATAAGCGTTGGCTGGAATACCTGGGCGTCACTTTGGACAAAGTGGCCGGTTGGAATTGGACCGCCTTCATTCATCCGGAGGATCTCGACGGGATTGTCACGGAGTGGCGGGCCTGCCTGGTGAGTGGAGAAAATTTCGAATACGAAACTCGCGTCCTGAGGTCGAACGGGGATTACCGGTGGATGTTCCACCGGAAAGTGCCGCTTCGCGATGAAAACGGCAATATCGTCAAGTGGTATGGATCGAGTCTGGATATCGACGAGCGCAAGATGGCGGGTGAACAGCTTCTTCGCAACGCCGAGAAATTGCAAAGAAGCGAATTTTTTCTTGCCGAGGGGCAGCGCCTTGCTCACGTGGGAAGCTGGGCTTTTGATCCCGACGGTTTCTACTATTGGTCTCCCGAATTGTTTCAGATACACGGACTCGACCCCGCCGGCAGACCGCCCAGTGTTGGGGAATACCTGGATCGCGTCCACCCCCATGATCGCGAGTCCATGGCGGACCTGATCGAGAGAATCGTGGCGACAGGTTCGCCATTTGATGCCATGAAGCGCATCGTGCGTCCGAATGGCGAAGTCCGGTACATTCGCTGCGTCGGTGCTCCTGCGGCAGAAGGCCAAGAGCTGAAAAAGTACGTTGGTAGCGCCATCGACGTTACGGAGCACGAGATGCTGAACCAGGAGCTTCGCAGACGCGAAGCGTACCTGGCGGAAGCTCAAAGACTGAGTCGCACTGGAAGTTTTGGATGGAATCCTGACACTGGCGAGACTGTCTGGTCCGATGAAACCTACCGCATTTTCGAGTACAAACGCTCCATCAAGCCAACGCTGGATTCAGTGGGGCAGCGGGTGCATCCAGAAGACCGCGCTGACTTCGAAGAGGTCACGCGTCGCGCCCAAACGGGAGCGACAGATTTCGAGCATGCCTATCGCCTGCTACTGCCGGACAAGCGAGTCAAGCACGTCCACGCCATAGCTCACGTTTTAGCGGATGCATCCGGGCATCGTGAATTCGTCGGAGCAGTGACCGACATCACCGATAGCAAGCGTGCGGAGAACAAAATCCGCGAGCAAGAGGCAGGCCTTCGGCAGATCCTGGATCTCGCGCCGCAACTTGTTGCCGTGTTCGGACCGGACAGCGAACGCCTTTACGCAAACCGGATCCTGCTCGATTACCTCGGCCTCACGTCTGGAGGAGTGGAGGGAGAAATTCAAGAGTGCGGTTCCAAGCTACCACACCGAATTCGTTCATCCGGATGACTGGGAGCGGGTCACGCGCTTTTCAGCTCGCGCTGTCTCTGATGGCACTGCTTTCGAGTTGGAGATGCGACTACGCAAGGGCGATGGAAGCTATCGATGGTTCCTGGCCCGGTATAACCCGTTGCGCGGCGAAAAAGGGCAGATTACGCGTTGGTACGTCACCGGAACGGATATCGAAGATCGTAAGCAAGCGGAAGATAGGCTCCGTCAGGAAAACGTGGCTCTCCGGGAAGAAATCGACAAAGCGTCGATGTTTGAGGAGATCGTCGGGACCTCTCCCACTCTGAAAGGGGTGCTGTCGCGAATTTCCAAGGTTGCGCCGAGCGATTCTACGGTCCTCATAACCGGTGAAACGGGGACGGGCAAGGAGCTTGTTGCCCGAGCCATCCACCGACGATCCGATCGCAGGTCGCGCCCTTTCGTTGGCGTGAACTGTGCGGCGATTCCCCGCGACCTTATCGCGTCTGAGCTATTCGGCCATGAGAAGGGGGCATTCACGGGCGCGACTCAACAGCGGCTGGGTCGATTCGAACTGGCGAACGGAGGCACGATCTTCCTCGATGAAGTCGGTGAGCTTCCGGCCGAGACACAAGTCGCGCTGCTTCGTGTTTTGCAGGAGCACGAGTTTGAGCGCGTCGGCGGCAATCGCCGAATTCGCACGGATGTCCGAGTAGTCGCGGCCACGAACCGCGACTTGCAGGCCGCCATCGGCGATGGATCCTTCCGCAGCGATTTGTTCTATCGGCTACATGTCTTCCCGATTGCGATTCCTGCACTTCGCGAACGAACGGAAGACATTCCACTGCTGGTGGAATACTTCGTCGAGCGCTACGCGCGAAAAGCGGGAAAGAAAATCGAGACTATCAGCAAGAAGACGCTCAAGTTGCTTCAGTCCTATCCCTGGCCTGGAAATATTCGCGAACTGCAAAACGTGATCGAACGATCCGTAATACTTTGCGAAACGAACATATTTTCGATCGACGAGAATTGGTTACCTCAGCAGCCCCTGGCGACTGAAGACGCGAAACAACACGTTGAGCTCCCCCGCAGGCTCCTGGCGCAAGAGAAGACCATGATCGAGGCTGCATTGTCGGAAACCCGCGGGCGCGTGTCAGGATCCAGCGGAGCCGCAGCCAAATTGGGGATACCGCGATCTACGCTGGAATCGAAGATCAGGTCGCTGAAGATTAATAAGAATCGCTTCAGGGCCAAAGCCATGGACGTGAGGGGTGCACTTCCCCAAGAGTGAGCACAGGTTATTTTTGGAGCTTGGCGTACTCGGCTTTGGCTTGCTGGTAGATGGGAATGTCGGGATCGGCATTTTTCCACAAATTCAGGAAAGTTTCGTAGGATTTCCGCGAGGCGGGTCCCTCGCCCATCATCTTCTGGGCGCGGGCAAGCTGGAGCCATGCCAAGGGTCCGGTGACATGTCTGACGGTGATACCGGGATTATCGATCAGCTTTTGGAACTGGGCCGCAGCCGACCGGCCATCGCCGAGGTCGAGATACGCGAGTCCGCGGATGTAAGCGGGGTATACAGAATCGACCGATCCCGTAAACGCCAGATCGTACTTGGCAGTGCCACGGAGCAAATCGATGGCTGCCGCCGGGTCGCGTTGCCGCAGCTTGATCGAGGCCCGGATTGTGGGAATGAAGTAGTGCTGCACAATCGTGTCTTCGGGCCATTGCGCGCTGATCTGATTCGCGAGTGTACTGGCCTCTGTGATTTGTCCTGATCGCGCAAGGGCGAGGGCGAGACCCAACCTGCTGTTGCGGTCCAGCGAGCTTCCAATCGCCATGCTGTCGTAACGTCGAGCTTGCGTGTCGTTTCCGACTTCAGCGTATTCCAGGGCCGAGAGGACCGGCCACCAGTCAACCTTGTCAGTGATCGAGGTCCGCCCCAAAGCCTGCAGGCGCAGACGGTCAGCCGAATAAAAACGACCCTTCTGCATCTCGATAGAGGCATGTTCAATCAGGAAGTCTTCTCGATAGCTGCCTCGCTCTTCCTCTTTAAGGATTTTTTCGACGCTGTCCTGGTCGCCTGTAGCGAATGCCACAATGAGTCTCTCGCGCCGGATGAGCGAATTGTCGAGTTTAAGGGCGTCGGCTTTGGCGAGCCATGACTTGGCCTCGCTGAATCTGCTAGCGAACCGGATGGACTGGATCGCGCTACCGTAATAGTACGGGCTTGGGCGCAACCGAGCGGTCTCCGCCGCTTCGTCGGCGGCGCGGCCGGGCTGGCCGAGATAAACGAATGCAGCCCTGAGGTTGGCATGAGCGAGCACATCCCGAGGAAATATCTCCAAGAAACGAAGCACGGAAGAATATTCTTTTTCCCAATCGCCGATGCCCCGGCCGTAATAGTCGATTTCGATACTCAACCGGTCTTTTTCGGCCAATCGGTCGCGGAGTTGGTACGCACGCGTGTACGAGGCCCCTGACGACTCGGTGTTACCCAGGAAAAGATTCGCCGCACCCATGCGCCAGTACGCTAGGGCAAAGTCTGGATCCAGTTCGACAGCTCGCTGATAGAGTTTGAGGGCTCCGGCGGCATCGCCGGCGAGGGAGAGTTTGAGCCCTTGAGTGGCGATCTGTAATGCGTCGAGCGAAGGGCTGAGCGCTTTTTCCAGCGGCTGATCGAAGCGAGTCAGCGAAGCCGCGGGCTCTCCCAGTTTCGCGCGAAGGCGCGCGGCTGAGACTCCCAATCGGTGGACGACCTCATTCCGTTGAGCAATGTCCGCCTGCTCTTTGGCCAAGGTTGCTCCCGACTTGCAATCGCGCGCCAGCATTTGTAGATGGTAGCCATTGCCGGCATCGCCGATCGATTGAGAGATCACCATTCTGCTGTTGGTCTTGACGCAAACCTGGCTCGCCACGTCGGGCGTCAACCTTGTAGCGGGCGGGAGGCTGAGTTGCGCCAGAGTGCCGGAGACTTTATCGAGTCCGAGAATGTTCAGATAGGGTGTCTGTGCCATTCCGTAACGCAAAGCTGCGTCCAATGCGTCATCGAAGACGGGGTCGCTGGTCTCATTTTTGAGATCGGCGAGAACGATGGTGTCCGTGGGGGCGAGCGTTACGCGGTGGCGGTAACTCCAATACAACCAGAGTGATCCAGCTACAAGCGCCGACAATCCGGCGGCCGCGATCCATACGCGCAAGCGGAGAGGAGCAACGGGGAATTTGGTGGGTTTGGTTGGAATCTCCGCGGATCGCGCATCGGTATTTGAGTTCTCAGTTGGAACGGCCTGAAGTGTGGCGGGTTTTGAGACATCTACTGGCTCGCCGACCGTGACATTCGCTGTGAACTGGTAGCCCTTCCGAGCAATCGTAACGATCAAACGAGTGTCTTCGGGGTTGTCGCCGAGCGCCTTGCGCAAATGAGAGATGTATTGCGTCAGGTTCCCCTCTTCCACGAAGTTGTCGCCCCAAACGGCTTGTAGCAACTCTTCCTTGGTTACCAAACGGTTGGGATTTTGAGCCAGGAAAAACAGGACGTCGAAGGCTCTGGGCGTAAGGGAGACGTTCGAATCCGCGCGAGACAGCGAGCGCCTGCGTGGATCCAGCACAAACTCTCCGAAACTGTACAAGCTGCTCATAAGAAACGGTCAGCTTATAGGGGATTCAGAGTTTTTCATCTTTTTTCAGAGTTATCTGAAGGACTTACCGAGACCTTAATCTGAGAATACGCCCCTATAAGGAGCGTGGATTCTCTCATGGGAAGCGCCTTCGGTCACGACCTGAGCGGCGGACAGGAAGTCCGTCTATTTACTGACGTACGATTCTATGGCCCGACGCAACACCCTTCGCTCGAAGCTCAGTTGCAGTTCACATTGAATGTGATTCCGGCGCTTACCTGGTACGCCGCCCCGTCCGGCGCCTTAACCTTTGTGAATCAACGATTCGCGGATTACTTAGGCCTTCCGGAAGATCATCCGCTCCGACTAGGCATCGATATGGGCGCGGAGTGGGATTCCCATATAGCTTTCTTGCATCCGGAAGATCATGAGGATTCGCGTAGGGCCTGGGCAACCTCGTTGCGCACCGGCGGTGCCGCCGAGACGGCTTTTCGCGTTCGAAGCGCCGAAGGTGTCTACAGGTGGTTTCTCAGTAGCGCGGAACCGCTTCGGTCGTCCGATGGAACTCTGCTGTACTGGGTCGGCCTTAACACCGACATCGAGGAACGCAAACAAGCAGAGTCCTGCCTTGCGGAAACACTGCGGCTTGCAGAGATGGAAAGCCAGCGTTCGGAGGATGAGCTAAAAGCTGCGTTTGAGGAAATCAAGCAGCTCAAGGAACAACTCCATCGAGAGAATCTGGTGCTGCGGGACGAGGAGCACCGGACCTCGATGTTCGAGGAAATCGTCGGCACTTCTAAGCCGTTAAAGGCTGTTCTTTCCCAGACTGCTAAAGTCGCCCGGACTGAGACTACCGTTCTGATCACAGGGGAGACCGGCACCGGCAAGGAGATCGTCGCCCGCGCCGTCCACAAACAGTCGGAGAGGTCGAAACGCGCGTTCATCAGTGTGAACTGCGCCGCGTTTGCGCCAACGCTGATATCGTCGGAATTGTTTGGCCATGAGAAAGGGGCGTTCACCGGTGCTGCGCAACGCCGGCTTGGCCGCTTTGAGTTGGCCGATGGCGGAACAATTTTTCTGGACGAAGTGGGCGAGCTGCCGCCGGACACACAAGTCGCGCTCTTGAGAGTCCTTCAAGAACGGGAATTCGAGCGGGTCGGAGGCAGCCAGCCAATCAAAGTCGACGTTCGTGTCATCGCCGCCACAAATCGTGACTTGAATGCGGCCGTAGCCAACGGATCGTTCCGGCGTGACCTGTATTATCGGCTACAAGTTTTTCCAATCGAAATTCCACCTCTTCGAGAGCGGAGAGAGGACATTGCGTTGTTAGTAGAATATTTCATCGATCGCTATTCGCGAAAAGCCGGCAAGAGCATCAAGCGTATCGGCCAAAAAACACTTGAGTTGCTTCAAGCGTACGCGTGGCCTGGAAACATCCGTGAACTGCAGAATGTTATCGAACGCTCCGTGATCCTTTGCGAAACGGAGACTTTTTCAATCGATGAAAGCTGGCTGCCACTTCGGCCAGATCCGTTTCCTGTATCGGAACCGAAAGGCCGACTCGAACTTCCTCAAAGGCTCGAAGAACACGCGAAGAAACTGATAGAAGAAGCTCTAGAAGCAAGCCGTGGGCGGGTCTTTGGACCGACCGGGGCTGCAGTCAAGTTGGGAATTCGGAGATCTACGCTGGAGTCGAAGATTCGGTCGCTGAAAATTGACAAAAACCGCTTTCGAGGTAATCCAGAAGCATGAGGCGAAATGCGTGCAGGGTGCCCTCGACTTTCACGCTGAATGTCTTTGCGTACGAAACGCCGTCGTTGCGCACGACGTTCCCAAACCCAGGGCCATCGCGATGCAGGCCGGCTTCACAAACGCAATTTTCACAGCAGGGCTCCTTGACCATCGGCAACTCAAATTCGCACGATTTGCCGGCACGGTCGAGGTTGCACAGGGGTGAGGTTGCGCTTCTATTTGATCGGCACTGCGGTTTGCGGCGTGTTAAAGCCGTCGGCTTTTATCCACGAAGCGTTCGCGCCGCGCGGCAACGTCGCTTTGATCTCAACGGTCTCGCCCGGAAAAACCGCGACGTAATTGTTGTCGTACTCGATCGGCAGGATTTCGTCGCCGTCCTTCGCGGAAGTCACTTCGGCGTGCTCGAAGAATCCGACATGCTGCGTCGGATTGTGTAGGCGGATCGTGATGCGCTTTTCGCCGTCCGTGGTGGCAACTCCGGCCGAACGCGTCGCGCTGACTTCGAGTACCGCCTTGGGCATCGAGTTGAGCGAGGTCATGTCCGCCCAACTGTCCGGCTTCAACCCAAAGGCGCCGTCGTTTTTTGGATCGCCAACGTCATCGTCTTTCTGCGATTGCCAATAGACATTCTGGGCCAGAACTTTTCTCTTTTCGTCAAGCAACTCGCAGCGCACAAAGAAAACCAGTGAAATGTCGGGGAATCGCGGCAATTTCATCGATTCGACCGCACCGCCCGAATCGACTTGAATCCCATCCGCATGCTTATCCGCGCGAAGTTTTCCGTCCAAATCATAAACACGCACGCGAACACGCAGACTCTTCCGCGGCCCGGGAGTCTGATTCGCGACGATCACTCGAGCCTGCGCGTGATTCCCGGTCGCGTACGCGTCGAACACCACCGACAACGGCCGCAGCCCGGCCTTCGCGCCGAAGTACGCGCCTCCGGGAGCCAGGTAGTAGTCAAAAATATTTCCGAAGAACGATGGCCAGTGCCCGTTCAACATCCAATAGATCGTCATCTTGTGATTGGCCCAGCCGTCGGCCGCGAATGCCTCGAACTGCGCGCGCGTCGCTTCGTAATGCGCGAGCTGCGCCTTGCGGCTAAACTCTTCCGCACCGCTCGACGGCCCGTAGCGCGCATCCACCGCGTGCTGAATGTTGATGAGGATGTCGTTGCCGGGATTCGCGCCCGAATGGAAATACCACGTGTCGTTGATCGGCCAGAGTTTGTCGGCGGGGATGAATTTCTTCAGGCTCTCGAATGTCGGAATGTGCTCGTTGTCACCTTGCTCCGCGCACGACCCGCGCGCCGCCGCATATTTTCCGCAGAACCAATATGTTGGCGGCCGCCAACTGTACGGCCCCTGCATGTGAATCCCGTTCCACTTGGGTTCGCCGTTCGCGTCTTTCGCATACGAAGAAACCGTGTCGACCACGGCATTCTGCCAATGCGACTCGGAAAGGATCGCGTGATAGCGATTCAAAACCGGATCAGGCGGCAATCCATCGCTGCCGTTCGCCCAAATCCACACCGACGCGTGTTTTCGCAGCATCGAAATCTGCGAGCGAATGCTCTCGTCGGCGACGCGGTGATCCTCCGCGCTCCACTGATCCCACATTTCCCACTGGTTGCAGCACATCCAACCAAACATCAGCGGAATGCCTTCCTCGTCGGCTAAATCGACAATGTGCTCGCTTGAAATTTTCGATTCCCAGCGCAGCATGTTGAGCCCGAGATCTTTCACGTAGCGCAAAATGTCTGCTTCGCGCTTCTCGTCGTATCGAAATAAGAGGTCCGGTGTGTAGACGCCGCCGCGGACAAGGAAATTCCGGCCGTTTACCTTGATATAAAAATTCCCGCCCTTGCCGACCTCCGGAAATTGATTATCGTTGTCGCGAAACTGTGTGATGGAGCGAATCCCGAATCGAATTTGCGCCGAGTCCGACACTTTCTTGTCGTTGCCGGCGACAAACTCGAGACGCAAATCGTAAAGACTCGGCTTGCCCATTGTGTAGGGCCACCAAAGGTCGGGGCTGCTGACGGCAAGCTGCGGAAACTGCTCCGGCGCAAACGAAACGTCACGCGACTCACCCGCAGCGAGCGTGACGGCCTCTTCGATCGCGATCGGAGACTTTCCTGCGCGCGAAATGGCGCCGTGCAAAACGCCGGCGACCTGGCGATCCGAAAAATTTCGTATAGACGCGTACACCGTGAGCTTTGCCGAAGCCCCTCGCTCCGGCACCGACGCCGACTCCGGCACAGAAACGTCGTCCGAGCGCACGTAAGGATGCTCAATGCCAACGTCGCCCAAAACTTTCAGATACACCGGCTTCCAAATCCCCGCATTGCGATCCGGTACGAACGAAATTCCGTGGCTGTCGGGCTTGAGATTGCCGTGATAGCCCATGTACTTCCAATTCAGCCAGTCGAACCAACTGTCCGCCAGTTCGACTCCATCGACCTCCTGAATCAGCCGCTCCGGCGTCACCTTCACCGCGAGCACGTTGCGCTGCCCTTTCAAAATCCATTTGGTCGCGTTGATTTCGTGCGCCACGTACATGCCGACTACATGCTGGCTGTCCGAAAGAAGATGCCCGTTCATCCAAATCTCGGCGCGATAATTGATTCCGGGAAACTCGAGCAGATAGGTATCGCGACCCGCCGGCGCGTCGAACGTCGTGCGATACCACCAATCCTGCTTGTAAAGATCCTGCGGCACCGTGTCTGCCATGTTTTTCCCAAAGTACAAATTGGGATACACGCCGTCTTCCTGCAGGATTTCCAACACCGTGGCAGGCATGCGATGAATCGCATACCAATTCGCATCTTGAAAATCGGCTTGTGAAATTGCCCCGCCCGGCTGCGTTTCGCTCGTCGCCGATTTCAACTTCCAGTCTTGCGCGAGTTCGACTTTGTTCGACGACGAAGTTTCGGCATGAATTTCCGTCGCACAGCAGACGAACACGGCGGCGAGAACAACCAGTGCGATAGCGACCCGAGCAAGCAATCTGGCTTTCATCCTGGTCTCCACTCCCTGATCACCAAGGCCGCGAGTGCAAATACACATCGCCATCCGGCCACCGTGAACCATTCAGCGACTTCCACATCGAGTCCAGCGGCAGGACAATGGATCCGTTCGGCTGCTCGGCCCAGGTTGCGCCCAAAACTTTTCGCCACCCGAGCGCGTCGTACCACGGCCGCACCGCTTCCCTGCAAAACAGCAACATGAAACGAATCTTCATCTCGCGTACAACGAATGCTTCAGCGGCTTCCATTCCCGCGCGGCCGTATCCGCGCCCGCGTGTTCCGCTACGCACCAAAACTCCGCCTGCACCAGCCACGTCCAATGACGCTCCGGAAATTTCGATCGTCTGCCGCACCAATCCGACGTGACACATTTTTCTGCCTTTCGCAGAAACAAAAATGTGCGTCTCGGTCGGACGCCAGCTTAATTTGTAGTCGTGAGTGCGGCTCGGGTCATCTTCGCCGCCTGCGAGGTCGCGCTTTACTTCCAGGGGATACGACACGGAAGTCTCAATCTCGATCGATGAATCGGATGGCCCAGATACGTCTAGTGGCTCGGCAACGTCGGGTGTTTCAGAGTCCTCCGGTGACGCGGGTTGCTGTAATGATGCAGTCGGCGCAGCTTCATCCGCCGACTCTCTTCGGTCCTCTTCCGTCTGCATCGTGACGCCCACCGAATCCGAAATCGCGCCGCATGGCACCGCGCGGCGAAGCATCACGCGTGCCAACTCACCAGAGGCAATCTGGTCCGTCGCGCCGCGCTAGTGCAGCGAAAACGGCTGCACGACGCGCGTAATCACACCATCCGGGCTCGGACTATCCGGATCAAGGCCCGAAGCCAAGCTCAGGTGGTACGCCAGCAGCTGCGGAAACACAATCTCAAACGGCCCGCGCAGCTCATCCGGCAAATTTGGCGCCATCGCCGGAACAAAATCCTGCCCCAGCGCTGCATCCGGCTTGGTTGCACCGACCACGACCACATGCCCCAATTTTTTGTGCTGCAATTCGTGCAGCAAGTCTTGCTCAAATCGCCGCCGCTCCGGATCAGACGAAAGCATGGCCACCACGTACGAATCCGGCCGCAAAAAGCTCAGGGGCCCGTGCCGCACACCGAGAAAAGTTTCGTGCTCCGCGACAATCCTCCCCGCCGTCATCTCCAAAACTTTGAGCCGCGCCTCGCGTGCCACCGGTTCGAGGCCCGCCGAAGTCAGCACCATAAACCGACTGGGAAAGTTCGCCGCCAGCTTGCGGCCCAGCGCATCAAACTCCGCAAAAGCGCCGTTCACCGCGGCCGCAATCCCCGGCAAATACTGCTTCAACACATCCGGCTGAGCAATCAGCATCCCCGCCAACAGCAAATTGGAAAATGAGCTCGTCATTACCAGGCTGCGATCGTTCGTGCGCGGATCGAGCACCAGCGGATTCACGCCCGGCAGTCGCAGCATTTCGCCTTTTTCATTGCAGGTGATCGCCAGATGCGCGACGCCGGGAAACATCTGCTTGATTCGCTTGATGACGCCAACACTCTCGGGACTGTCCCCCGACCGCGCGATCGAGACCAAAACACCGTTCGACACGAACGCCGGCACCAGCCGAAATAAATCCTGCTTGGAATAAAGCAACAAGTCTGTCGTCGGGATCGCCGTCGCATTCATCCACGACGCAGCAACCGCCGACGAGGCATACGCCGACGTTCCCGCGCCGCAAATTACCGCTGCGCGTCCCTGTACAATCTCGCGCGCATTGCTGGCCGCCACGCGATCGACGGTTGTCAGCCACAATTCCGGCTGCTGGCGAATCTCGTTGTGTGTGATTCGTCCTCGCTCCTTCTGTTGCTCGGAGGAGCGTCCATCTGAGTTGGAGTTTTGGCTAGCCGCCATGGAACCGTATTGCCTTTCTGAAGGTGCCTCTAAATTTCGCTGTACCGCAATCTCATCCACATACTGTCGAGTATCGCGTTCAAACTTCCCCGTCGCGCAAACAAGCGAATCCCGTCTGGGATTCGCTCGTTTGGCTCGGTTTTTGAACAGGCTAGTCGTTAAAAAGACAGTTTAAGTGCAAATTGTATCTCGCGCTGATCGTTCTGCCCGTCGCGCGTTGACGTTATGGTGCCAAAACTGTTGCTCGTGTAATCCAGCGACCCCGGCGCAGCCGTCACGCCGTTGCCGCCGAATCCGGGATTCGAGAAGTTCGGATGGTTCGTCAGGTTAAAGAATTCCGAACGGAACTCCAGGCGGAACCTCTCGGTGAGCTGGAACTGCTTGAAGAGCGAGAAGTCCAACCGGTGGAACCCAGGACCAACGAATTGGGCCGGGCCGCCGCCGAGCGGGCTGAAATCCGTCTGCCCGATCGTCGTCGCCACCGGCGGCGTCTCGAAAGCCGCGGCGTTCAGCCACTGGTTCACGTTGTGCGGACCCGCGTACGGATTCTGACCGGGCACTTTGATCGCGTAGCAGCCGAAGCCTGACGTCGTGCTGGTTGCGCACGGAATCGTGCCGGGTTGGCCGTTCTGCAACGTCAGAATCCAGTTCGTCACCCACCCGCCGAGAACCGCGTTCACCACTCCGCTGCTGTCGTGGAGGAAGTGTTTACCGCGACCAATCGGCAACTCGTAGATGCCGCTCAAGTGCACGACCTTATTGATGTCGAAATCGCAACGTCCGAAGTCTTTGTTAATGCCCCACCCGGGCAGGTAGGCCGCGCGGAATCCGGTGATCGCTGTCGCATTCAACACGTCCGGTGCATTCGTCATGCAATTCGACCAGGTGAAGTTACCCAGCACGCTCAATCCTGCGTTGAAGCGATGCTCGTAGTTCACCTGCAATCCGTTGTAGTGGCTGTTGCCCGCAAACTGGGTGTACGTCGCGCCCGAGAAATCCGGGTACGGCGAAAACGCCAGCGAATCCAGGCCCAGCGGCAAGATCTCTCGCGGTGTGTTTGGATTCGTGTACACCGCCAAATGATGCACGGTGTTGCCCACGTATCCCACTTGCAAAGTGTCGTTCGCCGCCAGCTGATATTGCAGCGTTAGATTGTAGCCCTGCGTGTTTGGCGTCTTGTTCTTGAAGTCCTCACCGATGAATCCCACGCCGCCCGGCTCGGCCGCCGCCGACGTCAACGGAATGTGCGTCAAGCCGCTCTCGATCGTACCGATCGCGCCGTCCGCGAACGTGATCGGAGCGTTTGGCACCTGGTTCGGGAAGCTCCAGGTTGAACTGGAACGGAAACTCGGCATACGTCAGCAGCGCTGAGTTCTCGAAGCCACCGTAGAAGATTCCGTATCCGCCGCGCACCACAAGTTTCGGCGTGATCTGATATGCGAAGCCGACGCGCGGGGCGAAGTTTGTCTTCTGCGACTGCTCCAAGTCCCCCCTGGCCCGAGCACTGGAGCGCGATGTTGTCTGTCGCGAGGGCCGCCGTGAAGTCAGCGGAGAATGGCGTGTTGCAACGCTTATTCGTCAGGAAGAACGTCGAAGTTCCGCCCGCGCCTGCTGTCGGCGACGGCACGAAGTTCGACTGCGCTCCGTAGTTTTCGAGGAGCTGTCCGAAGTATTCGTAGCGCAGACCAAGGTTCACCGTCAGTTTCTGGCTCACCTTGATATCGTCCTGCACGTAGCCGGCGTAGTAGTTGCGCTTCATCGACGTCAGCGCGATGTTCGACGCCTGGATGTTGTCTGAGCCGCCGACGAAATCTGCCGCTCCTGGCACGGTTCCCGGAATCGGCGTCAGCAGTAATTGTGCGAGGCCCGTGTTGCCGCCGCTCGGTCGAAGGAATTTCGCTGTACACACCGTTGAAGCTCCAAGCTCCACGGCCTGACGGCGGCTGCAGAATGTTGAATCCGAGGCGCTGATACTGGAAGCCCACCTTGATCGTGTGGCGACCCAGCGATTTCGTCAGGTTGTCTGTCACCTGCGACGTCGTGCTCAATTCAATAGACGGCAGGAACTGGTTGCTGCCCAGTTGGTTCAAACCGGCGATAAAGAATGTGCCTAATCCGCCGTTGGAATCCGCCTGTGGCACACCTGGAATTCCGAACTGATCCGGGATTCCCGGCGTGTTGGCATTCGGCTGCAGCCGTGAGGACGAGATGCGGTTGTAGCCGGCGCGCGCCTCGTTGATGAGCGTCGGCGAGAATGCGTGCGTATAGCTGAGCACCGAATTCCACGACTTGGCCAACTGATCGCCGGAAGAGAACGATCCGCCGTCCGCGATGCCGCCGAACGGCCCGGGAATGAACGTCGGATTTTCCATGAAGCTCAGACGCCCGAAGATGTTGTCCTTCTGGCTGAAATTGTGATCGACGCGCACGTCAAACTGATCCACGGTGTTCGCCAGCGCGGGGTTTGATGCGAAGTTGTTAAAGAGCCCCGCCGAGGTTGGTGC
Organism: uncultured Acidobacteriota bacterium; assembly: GCA_963795355.1. GTDB lineage: Bacteria > Acidobacteriota > Terriglobia > Acidiferrales > UBA7541 > Acidiferrum. Next base: position 302,289 of record CAWCHM010000010.1, on the reverse strand, counting down.
GGGATACAGATTCAGCAGCTTGATCGCGTTGGGATCGAGGCGGCCCGCAGGGATGATATTTCCCGCAAATGGTTCGCGCACAAATCCGAGTTGCGAGCCCGCGGGATTCGTGCCGCAGGGCGCGGTGATTCCACTGACCGGATCGGCGACGCCGCAGGTGATTGCGCGTGTGGTGGACGGATCGAAAACCTGTCCGAGTGCAAACGAGCGGCCGAGCACGTCGGTACGCGTGCCGCCCTGCGTCAACAATTCCGAAAGGTTGGTGTAGCCGCTGCTGCGCTCGAGCGCGGTCGGTACCGTCGAAACGTAAGGCACCGCCTGGCGGATACGCGTTCCTTCGTAGTCCATGAAGAAAAAGGTTTTGTCCTTCTTGATGGGTCCGCCGAACGTCGCGCCGAACTGATTTTGCCGGTATTTGCCCTTCGCGAGACCTCCGGAGTTTTCGAAAAAGTTCGCGGCGTCGAATTTGTCGTTGCGCAGAAATTCCCACGCACTGCCGTGGTATTGATTTGAACCGGACTTGATCGTCGCGTTGAGCACCGCGCCGGCTGATCGGCCCATTTCCGCGCTGTAGTCGTTGGTCTCAACTTTGAATTCCTGGATCGCGTCGACCGGCGGACGCACCGCATACGCCGTGCCGTTAAGGAAGTCGACGAGGTTCGCGTTATTGTCCAGACCATCGAGCAGGTAGTTGTTCTGCGCCGGCCGCAATCCGTTGGCCGCGAAGCTGCCGCTCTGGCCAAGGCCGCGCGTATCCGCTTGGTCCTGTGTCACACCGGCGGAGAGCTGCGCGAGGAATGTGAAGTTGCGGCCGTTCAGCGGCAGCGACTTCACTTCGCGCTCCTGAATAACTTGTCCGACCGAGGCATCCTGCGTCTGCAATGCCGGAGGCGCTTCGTTGACGACCACGGTTTCGGACGCGGCGCCGGCTGGCAGCGTGATGTCGGCGAGCACTTTTTGCTGCACGTCGACAGTTACGTTTTTCTGCTGAACTTTTTGGAAACCCCTGAACTCGGCGGTGATCGAATAACGACCGATCTTGATCGGCGCAAAAATGTATTCGCCGTTACCGTTCGTCGTCATCGTTTGCGTGACGCCGGTGTCTTCGTTCGTGAGCGTAACGCTGGCTCCGACGATGGCGCCGCCGCTCGTGTCTTTCACCGTGCCGTTGATCGACCCCTGGTCGACCTGGCCGAACGCCTGCATCGGCAGAACGAGCGTGAGCAGCAGCAACGCCAGAATCGAACACAATTTATGATTCGTTATAAATTTCAACATTTCTATTTCGCTCCAAAAATTCCCGCTACGTAAGTACGCGGTCTAAAAGTTGACTAACGGCCCGGTTTGACTCCATATAGGCGTTTCTGTGATCCATCGCTCCCACCAGATCGCAATGGGAGAAAGCGATGCGTCCGAATGGACCGTTGCGCAGCGCGTCGCGTGCTGCCGGTTTTCCGTCGCTCCCGAAAAAAAATCCGGGCTGCGGATTGATAAAAGCATGGCCGAACCGATTCATCACGATTCCGGCGATGTCGCGCTTTGCGTCGAAACCCGAGCCGGCAAACATCTCGGTCATCTGCTCTCGCATTCGGCGCTCATAATCGACGAACGGGGTCGAAAGGATTTCGGCGCGGCCGAGTTGGCCTTGCGCTCGAGCCGGCATACCCGGCTTGGTGAAGTCGATGAAGAAGGTGAGCACCGTCGGCAAGTCGGGACCAACGCTGTCCATATCGACGCCGAACAACGCGTTTTTTCGTACATTTACGTATCGGCCGAATCCGTCGAACCACTGCGCGCTGGAAAGTCCGAGGTTGTAGAGGAATCTCCAATTGCGCACCGCGACGTTAACCGTCATGTACGGGGAATAAATGAACGAATCGTAGGACGCTTTGCGCGTCTCGTCGAGATCGCGAACGACATGTTTCGTGATCCAGCCGCCGCCGGCCATCACGACTGTTCGAGCCTTGACGCGATATTGTTTGCCGTCTTTGTAATAAACGATCGAAACGAGTTCCGCTTTGGATGGTTCGCCGATGTGCTCGACGCGCACGGCTGTGGAATCGAGGCGAAGTCTCACGCGCTGGCCGGGATTATCGAGCGCGCCGTAATTTACGTGATTCTTCCAGACCGCTTCCATCGTGCGCGGCCCTTCGATCGCATTCGGAATCATGGTTTTCACCATGAGGCGCGTTAAGCCGGAATTTCCGCCGGGAAACATCTGAATTCCCGATTCCATGCTGTCGTCAACGGTCGGAAGAATTTTCGACCATTCGTAAAGGAGGTAAGCCGAAAGAGCGTCGGGACCAAGCCCGAATCCGCCTGCGGCCTCGGAGGCGTCCATCAGTCGCACGGTGTCGCGGCTGATGCCGTAAGTACGGCAGAAATAATCTTCCAGCGTCATGCTGTCGAGCTGGCGCGAAATTGCGTCGCCCGGAAAGTCGTAAACGAGTGGCGGCACGATCGGTTTTTCCGCGTGTCGCGCGAGCATCTCTTTTTTCAGTTGCTCGGAGAACGGCGTGCCTTCGAGCTTTTTGCCCCAAGGGTCGGTGACCCAGATTCCCGGCTTGTGTCCGTACTTTTCGCCGAAATAGAATCCGAGCGCTTCCTTGCCGTTGATACTTCCCTCGCCGTACGGGCTACGCGGAACCTTGATCTCGGGACTCGGGCCCTGCCATTTCTGGTAGGTCTTGAATGCGTCCCAATCGAGACCCATGGTGTCGTACACGGTCTTGAGAAAGCTGTCGGGATACGGCGGTTGGAAATGGACGGAAGCTTGCGGGGCGTAAAGCGTGTGGCCATCGACGTTGAACTCGTTGCGTTTCGCGACGCCGCCGAAGATGTGAGCGTTGTCGAGGATCAGGCAGGTGCGCTTGGCGTCAGCCTGCTTGTTGAAAAACATTCCGGCCGATAGGCCGGCGTGACCGCCTCCGACCACCACGCAGTCGTAGACTTCGTTCGTTTCCGTGAAGTCGGTGGGTTCTTTGTCGAATTTGCCGTCGCGGACGCCATGCGCGCCCTGGAGAACTTGTTCCGTGTTGCCGGCTGACCCTTTGTAGTCGCCCTCGCCCGAGTAGCCTGTCCATCCTGCGACGGGAGCCGGTCCGGTTGTTGGAGATTGCCCCTGCGCGGCCAGGGGAAATGGGCATGCCGCTCCGGCAGCGAACGCCGCCGAAGTCATGAGCATCCCGTCGAGAAAATCACGACGCGAAATGGGCTCGTTTAGACCGAGACTTTCGTCATGACGAGGACACTTGGACATTCGCGGAATTCCCCCGCCCGGCAAATTCTGCCAGGAGCCGCCTAATCGTCGCGCCTCGACGCGCGACGATGCTTCACTTTCGTTTCGTAGCAAATGCTTTCGTTTTGGGTGTAGTTGAAGTGAAGTTAGGGGAAGGGCGTCGTCTTGTCAAGGGAAAACGATACATCAGAGGATGCCAATAATTGCTGCGCCGCATTGGCGAATTCATTTGTAAAAACGGGCTCAAAACGCCCATGGCCGATAACTTTTATTGGAGCGTCATTGCTCACTCGGCAACGTGAAATCGAAAAATACGGGTGGGCTTTCGTTTTGTTGCGAGTTGTTTCTTACTCCGCCGGGATGGCGGCGTGGTAGGATGCGCCGGACCGGGAAATATCAACCGGGTTGTACCGTGTATTGCGGGTTGCAACAGCGTCCGGCGAGCGAGGTGCCATGAAAAAGTCCATCGGCGACAACATGATTCCCAAGGGCTGGCAATTCGAGCGCGGCCTCGAACTGGTGAAGAAGTCCGGCTGGGACGGCATCGAACTATGGCTCGGCGATGTGCCCTGGTTTCAGATGGAGACGACCGACGCGCAAGTTACCGAACTGCGGCGGAAGGTGGAGAACGCCGGGCTCGTCGTGTCGAACGTTTCCACGGGACTTCATTGGGAAACGCCGCTGTCGTCGCGCGATCCGGCGGTGCGCGCCAAGGCGATTCGGATTGTCGAACGCGAGATTGAAACGGCGCAGTTACTCGGGTGCGACGCGATCCTGGTGGTCGCGGGATTGGTGACGCAGGAAGTTCCGTACAACGAGGTGTACCAACGCTGTGTCGACGCGATGAAGCAACTCGCGCCGGTTGCGGCGAAAGCGAAAGTCAGGATCGGCTGCGAAAACTGCAATTCGGAGCAGCGATTTCTCCTGACGCCGCGGGAGTTTTGGACATTTTTGAATGAGGTCGACAGCCCGTCGGTGGGAATTCATCTCGATGTCGGAAATATTCACGACACCGGATTCGCGGAACAGTGGATCGAGATGCATGGGCCGCGCATCACGCGAATTCACTTGAAAGACGTGATGAAAAAGCGGGGGCGTTGTTGCGATACCGTGTACACAAGCCTGTTCATTGGCGACAACAACTGGCCGGCGATTCGCGCCGCGATCAAGAAAGTTAATTACGACGGCTGGCTGATCGCGGAAATGGAAGCGCGCTACAAATACGCACAAGATCAGCAATTTTTCGACACAGCCGCCGACATCGATCGCCTGATCGCGGGCTCGCTGTGATGAAGCGCTTTCAGCGGACTGCGAGAATGCAGCGATGAAAGTATCCCGCCGCGATTTCGTGAGCACCGCCGGCTGCGCGGCGGTAACGAGTCTTTGCGCGCTTCCCTCTTTCGGATTCGCAGCCAGCGATTTCAACGGGAAGAGTAAGCAGGGATGCGCGCTACTGGACCTGCAATCGAATTGCGCGCTGCCGGAATCGTTCGAGGGAATGCAAGTGGCGTTCGTCGATGCGTATCGGCGCGTAACGGAAAGCGAATTTTCGTCGGGCGATTTTGCATTTCGCGAAACTACGAAGAACAAATTTTTGTCGAGCCCTGGCGCTCTCTTGATCGTGGCAGGCGCCGGCACGGTGGGATCCGAAACGTTCGGAGTCGTGGCCGGGTTGCTGGAGAAAGGCGCGCGTGTTGTTTGGGAGTCTGGCGCGGCATTTCTGAAGCCGCACGGTTTTGCGCGGCAGCAAGCTTTGTCTCGCGAATATTTTGGGATTTCGCTTGGACGGCCGATCGATCTGTGGTCGCAGTCCGTTTCGCGAAACTCGGTTGCCGGTCCTAGAAACACGTGCGAGCCGAATCGAACCGCGCGGTCCGTGCGTGCGATCGGGCAGGGACGCGTGCCCTACGTTTCGTATCGGTGGCCACACGAAGCGCACATTCGCGATTTCAGCCGCGCCATTCCAGTAACCGCTGCGAATGGCCACGCGATCGGGCACTGGGGCGAACTTTCCGTTGCGTGGAGCAAGCCCGTCGGCGCGGGCACGCTCGTTTTTCTCGGCTCTCCGATTGGCCCTGCGCTGCGCGCCAATGATTCCGAGGCCCATTCCCTGCTCCGTTCAATGATCGCGTCATAACTTGCCCGCAGGCAGTTCCAACTTCCAACCGCGAATCCGCTTCGTACTAAGGGCAATCGCTTAGGCGCGATTACGCGTCGCGCGCAGATCGTTGCGTCTCCGTGTTTGCATGCGGGGGCGTGGGGTAATGACCTGATTGCCGATGGTGCCGCGCGTGTTCAACATCGATTTGATACTGAGCGGATCTACCCGGCTGCCGCCCGAAAGGAAGCACATATGAGCAACCAGACTGGCGATCGTTATACATGCACGGATCCGAACTGCGGCTGTGAGATTCGGATTGAACGGCCCTGCGGCACGATTGCGGGGAGCGAATACAGCAGCGAAAGCAATATTTCTGCAAAGGACCAAGAACTTGGAAACGAGAGCTCGGGATCATTGACCGGAAATTTTCGGCGCGAAACCACATCGACGCCTGGAGATTTCGGCGCGCAAGGTGCGACCGGCGAAGGAACATTTGGAACGTCGAGCACTGGCGGAGGCTCGTCGATGATGAGCGGGCGCTACAACACGCCGGGCAACTTTGTTAAGCGAACACCGGAGGAAAGCAGTAGCGCGCCGGTGCAGCGGAATGTTGCGACGACGACATTGCGGTGCTTCTGTGGGCATCCGATGCAGCAGGTAGGAACCGGAGTGGCGCGAGCGGCAGCGGCTCGTGCAGGAGTTGTGTAAAAAGGCGGTTTCGCCCTGTTGTTTTCTCGGTTGGGCTTCTGAGCGCGTCGGCTTTTGCCGACGCGCTCTTTTTTCGACCGAGAGTTAGTCAGGAATTGGTTCGAAGGGAGTGGTATACCCCCGGGGCATTTTGCCCAAGAGTGTGCAAACCCTTTGTTTGGTTGAGCTTACGCCATTTCTCAGGAGCAAAGATTAGCAAAGAGTGTGCAAGGCCTTTGTTCTGAGTAGATTACAGAAGGCTTATATTTCGCCATTTGTTCGACTTTCGCAGTGATGACGACCGGACGAGCCTGCCGGTGTGTCAGAAAGGCCCGCGGTCTGGGAAATGACCGTGGCTACAGGGTGACGAACGGGTGGCTTGGGAAGCGCTGGCGCAGCCTCGAATAAGTCGGAATTCGTTGGATTTGGGATCGTGGCCGGGCGAGGTTTTCCTACGGCAACATTATAACATGTGGATACCTCAGTTTCGGTCATTCCGGAGCTCTGCAGCGGGTGCTATACTCCTCTAGCTAAACGAGATAGGTCTTTTTTTCGCCTGAGGGAAAAATGCCAAAACTTGCGAGGTTTCAGGTCCCTTTTGCGGGCATTTCGCGCCGAGGTGTGCGCGACCTTCTCGCCCCGGCACCAGGAATCGCAGCGATCGTTGCACTGCTCATTTTTTCTTCGGCGACGTCTATGCTCCCGCCATGCGCTCAGGCGCAGAGTGCGGCTACAGCTAGTTCGTCGACTCAGAGTTCTGGATCAGTTTCCACCGCTTCGCAACCGGGACTGGCGCCGATTCGGACGTACATCGCGGAGGGGTGGGACACGCTGACGCGCTCGCTCGACGAATGCAAATCGATCGTCGATACGAAGCTGACGACGGCGTCGGTGCTTTATCTGCCGGCGGATTTTGAGGTGCCTCCTGCAGTACAGAAACTTCAGGCGCAATGCAATGTGCAGGCGAAACATTTGCCTTCGGTGATCCACAATCTCGGCGAAGTGGACGAATCGAAGATCGATCCGGCGGGACTTCTATATCTCCCGCATAGGTACGTGGTGCCTGGCGGGCGATTCAACGAGATGTACGGGTGGGACAGCTACTTCATCATTCGCGGACTGCTGCGCGACAAGCGCGTGGAAGTGGCGCAGGGAATGGTGGAGAATTTTTTCTTTGAGATCGAGCACTACGGCGCGATTTTGAACGCGAACCGAACTTACTATTTGACGCGATCGCAGCCGCCGTTTTTGACGTCGATGATTCTGGATGTGTATGACGCGAAGAAGGCAGCGGGAAAAGAAGATCGCGCGTGGCTGGAGACGGCGTACGGGTATGCGGTGCGCGATCACAACTTGTGGACGCGGGAGCCGCATCTGGCGGGATCGACGGGACTGTCGCGCTATTTCGATTTCGGAACCGGACCGGCGCCGGAGAGCTTGAAAGACGAGACGGGACATCTCGCGCAGGTCGCGGCGTACTTTTTGTCGCATCAGGATATCGGACGCCAATACATCATTCAAAAAAAATCTGGAAACAGCGCGCAAGATCTTGTCGGGCCGCTTTTCGCCAAGCAAATTTGCGCTGACAAGTTGGTCATCCGCGAGGACACGGCGACGACGACGGAGATGTCGAATTGCGGACCGGCCGACCATTTTGCTTTGAGTTCCGACTATTACAAGGGCGATCGCTCGATGCGCGAATCGGGGTACGACATTTCGTTTCGCTTCGGGCCGTATGGGGTGGCCACGCATCACTATGCGCCGGTTTGCTTGAACAGCTTGCTTTTTAAATCGGAAGAAGATCTGGCGCGCATGGCGGAGATGCTGGGGAAGAAGAAGGAAGCGGCGGAATGGCATGAACGCGCGAAGAAACGCAAGGAAGCGATCAATAAATATTTGTGGAATGCGAAGAGCGGGATGTTTTTCGATTACGACTTCATGACGCAGAAGCAGTCGACCTATGAGTATGTGACTACGTTCTTGCCGCTGTGGACTGGGCTGGCGACGAAAGAGCAAGCGGCGGCGGTGGTGAAAAATGTGGCGATTTTCGAGCGGCCGGGTGGATTGATGATGAGTCCGTATGAGACGGGCGGGCAGTGGGATGCACCTTACGCCTGGGCGCCGAATCAGTTGATGGCAGATGACGGGATTCGGAAGTATGGGTTTACCGAGGTGGCGGATCGGGTTTCGTATGAGTTTTTGTCGAACGTGCTGGAGAATTTCCGGCGGGACGGAACGATACGCGAGAAATATAACGCGGTGACGCGGTCGTCGGAGACGGCGGTGACGGCGGGGTATAAGGTGAATATTGTGGGGTTTGGGTGGACGAATGCGGCGTTTTTGGTTTTGTCGCATGAGTTGCCGGAAGCGACGGCGGAGAAATTGGGGAAAGAATAAGAAAGAAGGATAACGCGCAGTTTGCGGAAGATCGCAAAGGTGGATCGTGCAGCGCGATTTGAATTTTCTGTTTGGACTATACGTTGAGATCCTTCGGCCTCCTTCGGACGCCTCAGGATGACAACGCACTTTAAATCCACGTTAGATCCACTCTAAATTTGAATTTGATGACAGACGTAGGTGTCGGCGCTTAGGGACCAAGACGCAGCGATCGTGCGGGCCTGGGGCGCAGCGATGCTGCGCCCCTACATGAATCGTGCGGACCAAGCGGACTACGCGGGCTGGTTATTCTTCGCCGCTGATGGCGGCGCGGATTTGTTGGAGGTAGTAGTCGTCGCGCGGCGGAGTTGCGCCGGTCTGGCTAGCGACCCAGGCACCCATGCGATTGGCGGCTTCGTTCATAGTGGCGAGCGTGCCGTGGCGAAGGTAGTGGTAAAGCAGAGCGGCGGTGAACGCGTCGCCTGAACCCACCGTATCGGCGACAGAGATGCGCACGCCGCTGTGTTGGCTGATTTCGTTGGCTCCGACGAGCAGGCTGCCGTTTGCGCCGCGCGTGATGCAGACGAGCCGGAGGCCAAAAGCGTCGCGCAGCCAGCGCGCAGCACGCTCTTCGTCCGAAAAATCTCCGCCGAGCGCCTTTACCACGATCCGGAGTTCATCCTGATTCAGTTTGACGATGTCGGAAAGCTTGAGCGAATCGCTGAGAATTTCCGGGGAGTAAAAATTCTGGCGCAGATTTACGTCGAAGATGCGCGTCGTGCCGCGGCCGACTTCCTGAAGGAACAGGCGAATCGTGGCGCGCGATTGCGGCGAACGCTGCGCCAGCGTGCCGAAGCAGACGGCGTCGGCGGTGGAAGCGAGCTTCTGCCACTCCGGAGTCCATTCGAAGAAATCCCACGCGACATCTTCGACAATATTGAAAGTGGGCTGGCCGGTTGGGTCGACATCGACCTTGGCGATACCGGTGGGATGTCGCGTGTCGACCTGAAGAAATTTGCTGCGGAGACCGATGCGCTCAAGGCGGCGTCCAGCGTTGCGGCCGAGCGCGTCGCTGCCGACACGGCTCGCCACGATGCCGTGATCGCCCAGGAGGCTGGTCATGTAGGCAAAGTTGGCGGGCGCGCCGCCGAGTTCTTTGCCCTTCGGCAGAACGTCCCAAAGGAGTTCGCCGAGGCCGACAACGTTGTAGGACTTATGCGGCATGGGTTGTGCTCGCTAGGATTGCGTGGGATGCCTGTGCACGATGAATTTTTTGTTTTGGTCGATCGTCGTTGAGATCGAAGAGAGGTTCCTCCACAGCGCAAGCCGACGCGTTCGCAGGAGCGAAGGCGAAGAGAAGGCGTCGGCTTGCTCCGGTCGGAATGACAGTCTCTAAGTTGGTTTCTAGATTAGCGAGCTGAGATCCTTCGCTTCGCTCAGGATGACAGGCGCATTTTGATTGATGACTGAACCAATTTTGTTGATGGCGGGCGCGAGCGAGTTCACGAGAAGCGCGGCTTGGTTTGAGAGTGAAAGTCATGGCTTGGCGTTTTGGCGTTCTTCGAGTTGGCCGGCGGCGCTGAGTTCGCGCGCGGCGTCTTCCTCGCGGCCCATGTCGCGGTAGGCCTGCCCGAGCAAGTGGTGCGTCATCGGATTGTTGGGATCCATGGCGAGGGCACGTTGCAAAGCTCGGACGGCTAACTCGGACTCTCCTTTTTTCTGCAAGACCTTACCCATCAATATATACGGACCGGTGCTCGTTGCGTCCAGCCAGATGGAGCGCTGCAGGAGTTTTTCAGCGTCGTCGAATTTTTGGATTCGAGAGTACGCGTCGGCGAGTTTGTAGTAGGCGGGCGCGTAGCCAGGATTGAGCGCAAGTTCTTTTTGAAATTCGGCGATGGCTTCCGGAATTTGGGAGTGAAACAGATAGATTTCACCGAGCAGATTGTGAACGAGCGGCAGTTGCGGGTCGATGGAAGCGGCCTTTTTAGCGTGCTCTTCGGCGATGGGGCCGAAATCCTGACGCAGCAACATGCGCGCGGTGAAGAGATACGCCGCAGCGGAATCGGGCGCGACGTTGAACATTTTCGCAAATGCGCCACGCGCTTTTGGATAGTCCTTGGTTTGGATGTAGCAGACGCCGAGGATGTAGGCGGCGTCGACGTTGGCGTTGGGAAACCACGTCTGGACTTTTTCGAGCGCGGGAATCGCTTCGGTCGGGCGACCGGAAAGATAAGCTGAAAGGCCGAGCAGCTGTGTGGATTCGGCGTCGCGCGGATTTTCGGTTTGCGCTTTCTGCAACGCGGCGATGGCTTTGAGGTAGTCGCCTTTTTTGTAGTAGGCGACGCCGAGTTCGTGAGCGAGGCCAGGCATCGCGGGATTTTTCGTTTGAAGATCCTCGAGCGTGGCGATGGCGTCGTCGAATTTGCCTTCGCGAAGGAGTTTGCGCGGCGCATCGAATGCGGGCGAGGAAGGCTGAGTGGATTCAGCCGCAGAGGCAGGTCCGGCGCCGGCGCCAGCAGAATTCGGCGAATTTGGCGTGGGCGCGTTCGGCTTATTCGCGGTCTGAGCAAAGGCGAGCGGCGAGGCAAGACCGATCAAAAGAACGCAAACGGCGCAGCAGCGAGAATGCAGCTTTGATGGTAAATCGAACTTCGACATTGCGAATCTCGAGATAAACCGAACCAAGATTAGAACATAAAAAACGGGGAGCCCGCGAGGGCTCCCCGTGTTGTTTGGGGTGTATTTGCTTTTTGTTTTAGAAAGTCACGCGCAGACCGAACTGCAACTGGCGCATTCCGGTCGGCGAACCTGGCGAGCCATCTCCCTCGATGTCCGTGATCTGGCCAGCGTTGCCGCCGCAGTCGATGCAAGTGTTGCCCTGGTTAGAGTTGAAACCGAGCACAACGTGGTTGAAGACGTTGTACGCGTCAAAGCGGAACTGAGCCTTGATGCGTTCGGTGACCGTGAAGCTCTTTGAGAGCGACATGTCGGAGAAGAATGCCCGCGGTCCGCGGAATGAATCGAACCCGGCATTGCCGACATGACCGCAAGCTGGAAGAGCGAACGGTCCGGAAGTGGGACGTGCCAAGGAGCAGGTGTCCTTTCCGGCGTCCGCAGGGCCGACGGTGTAGGCTAGCGCAGCAACCGGCGTGAATTCATACCACTGTCCGTTTACCTTTTTCGGGCCTACGTTGAAGGACTGGCCGTTGATAACGTCCGGGCGGCAAGGACCCGCGTCGGAGATTTGGCTGCATTCGCCAATGCTCGGCGTCCACGGAAGGCCTCCGCTGTAGTTGAGGGTATTGCTGAGTTGCCAGCCACCGATCAGCAGGTCCATCGCCCGACCCGATCCGCTTGCGAACCGCTTGCCTCTGCCGAATGGCAATTCGTAAACGGTGCTGACTACGAAGACGTGGTTGCGGCTGAAGGGATCCGGGCCATATCCGAGCCGTGGATCCACAGAGTAGTAAGAGTCGGTGAAAGAGTTCGCGTGCGAATAAGTGTAGTGGCCCAGGAATTGAAGCCCTCCTGAGAAGCGCTTCTCCACCTTCACCTGCAACGCTTCGTAGTTGCTGCTCGCATCGTTGCCGAAGTAGCCGATGCCGCCGACCGCGCAGCACCCATCTGGCAATGCGGGAACGCCGTTGAGAAACAGACGACGGCGATCCGATTGAGATGTGAACGGAGTGAAGCCGGACGGTGCGCAGGTTGTCGGGGTCGGGCAAGTAACGAGGTTGGTGCCGGGGCCGACAGCGACCTCGTTGGGATCATAAGATGGACCGAGGCCGGCAAATACGTGCGTACCCTTGTTGCCGATGTAAGCGACTTCCAGCGACATGGTTGGCGTCACTTGGCGTTGGATGGTTGCGTTCCAAGCATCGAGAGTTGGCAACCGCTGAATCGTTGGCCTAACTCTGGGGGTAACGTCGCCGTTCGGCCCAAGTAGTGGCAATGTCCCGCCGGGAGAAATGTCCCCGAGAATCGCAGCGAAATTGAACGCCGGCGGCCCTTGCGCCAAGGTGAAGATGGCAGTGCGCTGGTCCGAAGCTGTCTTGTCCAGCGTTGAGTCTCGGATGGACTGTTGCGCTAGAACCGGCAGGTTTTGGGTGACGACGTGACCGAAGTTGGAACCGAAGACGCCGATATCGAAGCTGCGTCCGTATCCCATGCGAACTACGGTCTTCGAATCGAACTGGTAGGCAACGCCGATGCGCGGTGCAAATGCTTTGTAGGTGTTGCTGATGTTGCCGTTAAGGCCGATCGGGCCCTCGCCGGCGACGCGGATTACACCTTCGTCAAGATTCGCGAAACCGCCGTTGTCCTTCCCATTCACGCTTTCGGGGAAATAGATTTCCCAACGCAAGCCATAGTTGAAGGTGAATTTCGGCGTGATGCGCCAGGTGTCCTGACCGTAGAAGAAGACTCGCTTCTGCCGCTCTGCGGCCGTCAAGCTGGTGCTGACGAATCGCTCGAATTGAGTGACGTCTCCAAGCAGGAACGTTGCGAGGGACAAACCGCCGTTGCCTGCGTCGGACGTGCCGTTGGAATCGTAGTGCAACTGACCAGTGCGGTTCGCATCGCTCGGTACACGGAGGTTCATCGCGTAGCGAACATCGGCTCCGAACTTGATCTCGTGGTTACCCTTGATCTTGGTCCAGTTGTTGACGAACTGAAATTGCTGTTCGCTTTCCGTGAGCGGGCAGTTGCAGCGGCCAACATTCAAACCGTCGCCAAAAGCCGTGGGAAGGCCCTGGTTGTTGTCCTGGACGCCGTTGCGTTCGGTGAAGAACGAAGCCAGACCGGTGGTCGAGGGAGTGCCTAGGTTCAATCCCGGAACGCCAAAGGTGGTCATCGGCGTCGTGCCGGCATCGGAGTAGGCCGTTTGGGGATTGTACTTGAAATATCCGAAACGGAAGTCGGTCAGCAGGTTTGTGCCGATCGCCTTGTTGAATCCGGTTGCCAAGCTGTAGTTGTGAACCGTGGATGAACCGTTCAAGCCGCCAGGGCCAAAGCCGGGGCCACCCAAAGCATCGAGGGCACCTTTTCCTGACAGATTGAAGTAGTCAAGACTAAAACGCCCGAAAACCTGATATCCGTGAGGAGCGTTGTAGTCGATACGGGTATCGAACGCGTTCTGGTTGAAGTTGCCCGAACCAGAACCGTTGAAGTTGTTGGAGAGAGCGGTGGTCTGCGCTGCCGGCAAAGCTGCGAGAATCGCAACGGCCTGAGGCGAGATTCTGCCGATGGGAATGAGGTTGCCTGCGAAGGCGGTGCGACCCGAGCCGTCCAGCGCTGGGCTAGATGCCGGATCGAAGACCTGTCCGCCACCATTTACCGGGCCTAGATATTGGCTAAGGTTGCAGAAACCGGGCGTCGAGCTGGTGGCGTTTGTCGCCGGATTGCAGCTGTTGACGACTTCCGAGGTTGGCAATGTGATCTGGTTGGTGACGCCGCTGGTCTGACGCGTTCCCTGATAGTCCGCGAAGAAGAACAGCTTGTCCTTGATGACGGGACCACCGACAGCTGCGCCGAAATCTTTGTAAGTCGCCGGAGGCAAGCCCGCGGCGGCCGACTGGGTGAAAGGATCGCGCGCTTGCTGGCCGTCTCCGCGATAGTCGTAAAAGCCGCTACCGTGAAACTGGTTCGTGCCCGATTTGGTCTGCACAGTCACAACGCCAGCGACGGCTTTGCCGAATTCCGCGTCGTAGTTTTGCAGCGCGATCTTCGATTCCTGAATAGCGTCAAGGTTCGGGTTGACGACGATGATTCCGAGGATCGGGTCCTGGTTATCGGTGCCATCCAGCTCGAAAGCGGTACCGCTGAAGTGCTGGCCATTTACGAAGATCTGCTGGCCGCCTTGCGGATTTTCGGTCGCAGCATGGCTCCAACCTACGAGCTTCTGCGTTCCAGGCGAAAGGAGCTCGAAGTTCGTGAAATTGCGATTCAGAATTGGCAGGTCTTCGACGTACTTCTCGTTGAAGGAGATCGCCACGTCGGCGCGGTCGGTCTTGAGTTGCTCGATTTCGCCGCTGACTTCGACGGTCTGCGTTACGTCGCCAACGCTCAGAGCAGCGTCGTTACGTGAGGAAGCGTCCGCGGACACTTGGATGCCCTTGACTTCAAACACTTTGAAGCCAGCTGGCTTCGATACGAACGTTGTAAAGATCGGGAATCAAATGCGTTACGGTGTAGTTGCCGCTGTCATTGGTCGTAGTTTCTTCGACCGTGCCTTTGGCGACGTTGGTCACGGTGACCTTCGCGCCGACAACGCCAGCGCCTTGAGGGTCAGTGACCGTACCGAATACGCTGCCGAACACCGCCTGCGCAACCGCTTGCGGAACTGTAGAGCTACTAAAGACAAAACGAGCAATCCCACCCAAACAGATCGCCTCACCATCTCTCCTCCTTGCGGAACAGAACGAGCCCCGACACCCGTAATGCGAAGAACGTTTCCGAAACGCGGTCACAACACGGACACCCCGCCGCAGGCCGGAAACAATAGTTATGTTGTGAACGTAAAATCGAACGGTTGAGGGAGAAATGGACGGCAGACACGCATGACAAAGGGCATGCACATCGGGGACACCCCTCCCGGACGAACTACTACCTCGACACGAAAAAGCACCCCAAAACTTGTTGCATCCGTGCGCTGCCGCTCAGGAAAAAGAAAACCAGCAGGCTCGGGCCCTCGACGGGTCGAACTTCAATCTGCAATGGCTACTATTAAAATTTTTTCTATGTTAGATTGAAGTCTCAGCGCGTCTGATACTGTTACAGTTCATAAAGCCCCAGCTTGCAAGCACATGGGAGGGTTGTTACACTCCGGTTAATCACGGGTGTCACGAGGGGCCGTTGACCGAACGCGAGCAAAATCTTAGTCAAATCGACAAGCTGACGAGCAGCCATGTGCTGCACGGGTCGGAATCCCTGTGCAAGTTGCTGCGCTATTTGGCGCGTCATGTCCTGGACCACCCCGGGACCTCCATCAAGGAATATCAAATTGCGACGGAAGTGTTTGGGCGATCGGCGGACTTCGATCCGCAACTGGATTCCATGGTGCGGGTCCAGGCCGGACGACTCCGGGTAAAGCTGTCGGAGTATTACGCGGGAGATGGCGCCGAAGACCCGATCATTGTGGAATTGCCGAAAGGGACGTATGTGCTAGCGTTCCACCACCGGGCGACGATGCCAGCGAAGGCCGCAAATGGGGCAAATGGTACGGCGGCGCATTCGGCATCCGAGGCGGTCGTGCCCCGGCGGAATTGGATCATCGCGATTGCATCGCTAACGTTTCTGCTGGCGGTCGCGGCGGTCGTGATTCTGAGTTTGGTTTCAAATCGGAACTCGGCGCAGGCTGGGACATCACACGATGCTAATACCCCGCCGGCGGCTATGCGCGTGTTCTGGAACGGATTCGTTTCCGGGTCGGATGAGCCTTGGGTCATTTTCAGCAATGCGAAGTTTGTGGGTCGACCGGATGCGGGGTTGAGGTACTACGACGCGGCCAGGGATCAAAAAGACAAAACGATTTTCGATCAATATACGGGCGTCGGCGAAGTCTTGGCAGTTCACGCGCTGGATCACTTGTTCGGAGAGTTTCATCGTGAGATCCGGGTCAAACGCGGCAGTTTGTTTTCGCTTGACGACGCGAAGAACAACAATTTGATCTTCGTGGGTTCGCCGCTGGAGAATCTGACGCTGTTGGAGATCCCCGGCACAGACGAGTTTGTGTTTCACCGGGTGCCATCGGGGCCGCGCAAGGGCGACCCGGAAATTATGAACGTTCATCCGCAACCCGGAGAGGCGAAAGAGTTTCTGGGCACGCCGGGTGATGACCCACTGACAGAGGACTACGCCGTCATCGCGATGGTGAAGGGTCTGGAACCGAATCAGGCGGTACTGATTTTGGCGGGCGGGACGACGATTGGGACGCAGGCAGCTGTCGAGTATGTCTGCAATAAGAACTCGGTGGAGCAACTCATGCTGCGGCTTTCGGTGGCGCAGACAGGTCAGTTGAAGCCGTTTGAAGCCGTGATCCGGGTCAAGGTGACAAGGGGTGTGCCGGTATCAACGGAACTGGTTGCTCTGCGAGCTACAAACTAGTTCTTGTCTCATGCGCTTCCCGGGGTTTCTGCCAACCGTTGCCAGTGCAGGCGTCAGTGCAGAGCTGGTGTGGACTTCGGATCCAGTTCGGCGGCGCGCTGAAATTCCTTCGCGGCTTCGTCCTTCTCGCCTTTTCGTTGTAAAGCCAATCCCAACTCATAGTGAGCAGGCGCGTAATTCGGCGTCGCGTTGATCGCGGAGCGAAATTGCGAAATCGCGCCGTCGAGATCACCTGCGTTGAGCAGGCGCTTGCCGGAGTTTGTGGCGAACAAGGCCGCCTGCTGGTTCGTTTTTTCTTTCCCGATTTCGATTCCAGCCTTCGATTCGCGCGCGGCACCATCGTTATCGCCAAGCTGGCGTAGCACCGCGGCGAGCGTGGTATGCGCGCCAGCGAAATCGGGCTGCAAGCGGATCGCCTCACGAAGAGCGGCTGCAGAATCCTGCAACTTGTTCTGTTGTTTCAGCACGGTCCCAAGCGTGTAATAAGCCTCCGCGTAGTCGGGCTTTACCTGAACTGTTTTCTGCAGTTCTTCGGCGGCCGCCGGAAAGTCGCCTTGCTGCCAGAGCGTGACTCCCAGCGTGTAGTGGACATCGGCCTGGAGCGGATCGAGTTGCTCGGCGTTGCGAAATTCGGCGGTCGCTTCGGGCAACCGATCTTGCAGTTTCAGCGCGAGGCCCAGATCGTAATGGAGCGTCGGATCTTGCGGCGTCGCCCTCAACGCTGTCTGGAATTGAGTCGCCGCGGCGTCGAAATCCGTTTTCTGCAGGTACGCGACGCCGAGATTGGTCTGGTAGCCGGGATTGTCGGGGCGCAGCTTTAACGCGGACTGAAATTCGGTGATCGCGGTATCGGCATCGCCGGTCTGCAACAGTGCAAGGCCAAGATTATTGTGCGCGTCGGAATTGTCGGGCTGCGCTTTAATGACCTGACGAAACGCAGTAAGTGCCTCGTCGACGTTGCCGCGTCGCTGTTCGACGACCCCGAGAGCGCTTTGCGCATCGACCAGGCTCGGATCGAGCTTCAGGGCCGCCGCGAACTCGCGTAGCGCTCCGTCCTGATCGCCCTTGTCGCGAAGCGCTTTGCCCAAATAAAGATGCGCTTGCGGATCGCTGGGAACGAGACCCACAGCGTTTTCGAGATGTGGAATGGCCTCTTCGAGATTTTTGTCCTGATATTGCAAGACGCCGAGATGCAAATTCGCCGGCGCGTAGTCGGGCTTGATGCGAAGCGCTTCGGCGTATTCCTCTTGCGCGTCCTTTAATGTTACGGGTGGGCCTGCGGCAGCCGTGTCCGGCTTTGCGGACGAGTCGGCTTCGGAATTTTGCGGAGGATTTGCCGTCGACGACTTCGGCCCCGTGCCCCCGCCGATTTTTTCTTCCATGACCGGCGCGGAGTTCGCCGCGGACGCCGCGTTCGCTTGCAACGAAACCTCCCGCACGATCAACGTACCCATTTCGTCGAGGAGGTCAACGCGGCCCGGATCGAGCTCGAGTCCTTTGCGCATTTGCTTGATCGCGCCCGCAGTGTCGCCAGAAGCATCGAGAGTACGCGCCAAGGTGCGATAGGTTTCGGACTCCGTCGGAGCGAATCGGACCGCTTCGCGCGCAGAGCGTGAGGCTCGCTTCGGATCGCCCTTCGCGAGATACGCGCTGGCCAGATTCATGTGCGCCTGAAAAAAATCGGGACGAAGATCGAGCGCAGCGCCGAATTGTTTGATTGCAGGATCGATCTGCTTTTGCGCGAGCAAGACCCAGCCGAGCGAGTTGTGCGCCTCGGAGCTGCGCGGTTGAATTGCGACGACCTTCTCAAAGTCGGCTTTCGCAGTCGCAAGATCGCCTTGCTGCAACGCCGCAATCCCCTGCCGGTACATCTCGTCCGCCTGCTCGGCCGAATTCTGCGCCGGGGCACGAAGGGGGATCGCGAGCGTGGCCGTCAGCACGGCGGCAGAAACAATGGAGCTACCAAGTGAGAGTCCAGAGGGGCGAATCACCTAAAAATCGTAACACGCGAGACGGATTCCGCAGCAGGACGGTGGTGAATCAAGTCGAGCGGCTGCCTTGACCCGGTCCAGTGGCACACCTACCATCGAACGACGTGATGAAATTTGCCGAGCCTCGCCGAAGGCGCGTTACTGCGCGTTTGCATCGCACCCTTGCGTTGCTGTTCCTGTGTGTTTGCGCTACCTTCGCGGCAAAGTCGCAGCAACAGCCAAAAACGAAACCGATCGCGTACTTCACCGACGTCGCAAAAAAAGCCGGCCTCACAATGGTGAACACTTTCGGCGGTGTCACCACAAAAAAATACATCATCGAGACAACCGGCACCGGAGTCGCGATTTTCGACGCCGACAACGATGGCTGGCCCGACATTTTCATCGTCAACGGAACGAAACTCGAAGGCGAGAAAGCAGCGGGCGAAGCCGCATCGAATCATCTCTATCACAACAATCACGACGGCACTTTTGCCGACATCACGAAAAAGGCCGGGCTCGTGCACACCGGGTGGGGACAAGGAGTCTGCGTCGGCGACTACGATAACGACGGCTGGCCCGACATGTACGTCACCTACTACGGTAAGAATGTTCTGTACCACAACAACGGCGACGGCTCGTTCACCGACGTCAGCGAAAAAGCGGGCGTCGCCGGCACCGGCAAAGCGTGGGGCACCGGCTGCGCCTTCGTCGACTATGACCGCGACGGCCATCTCGATCTGATGGTCGCGAACTACGTCGATTTCGATATCGCGAAGACACCAGCGCCGGGGGAGCGCGTGAATTGTTTGTGGAAGGGTGTGCCGGTGATGTGCGGCCCGCAAGGACTG
Organism: uncultured Acidobacteriota bacterium; assembly: GCA_963795355.1. Lineage (GTDB taxonomy): Bacteria > Acidobacteriota > Terriglobia > Acidiferrales > UBA7541 > Acidiferrum. The sequence goes on along the minus strand of CAWCHM010000010.1, from coordinate 282,960 downwards.
CCGACCGCAAGCAACATTCTTTACCACAATCGCGGCGACGGAACGTTCGAGGACGTCACCGAAAAAGCGCAGATCGACAAGACGAGCGGCGCGTACTCGTTCAGCGTGACCACGCTCGATTACGATAACGATGGCTGGCCCGACATGTACGTCGCGTGCGATTCGACCGCGAGCATCCTCTATCACAACAATCACGACGGAACTTTCAAGGACGTGGCGATCACCGCGGGCGCCGCATTCAACGAAGACGGCCACGCGCAGGCGGGCATGGGCTCGACGACGGCCGATTACAACGGAGACGGCCGCCTCGACATTTTCAAAACGAATTTCTCTGACGACACAGCAACGCTTTATCGCAACAACGGCGACGGCACCTTTGACGACGTGACATTCGCCGCCGGCCTCGGCCTGCACACGCAATATCTCGGCTGGGGCACGATGTTTTTCGATTTCGACAACGACGGCTGGCCCGACCTGATGCTGGTGAACGGCCACGTCTATCCCGAAGTTGACAGCCAGCATCTCGGCAGCAATTTTCAGGAGCCGCGCATTCTGTATCACAACAATGGGAACGGAACGTTCGCCGATATTTCGGCGACTGCTGGACCGGGAATCACGAATGTAAGTTCGTCGCGCGGGCTGGCGATCGGCGATTTGTGGAACGACGGAAAATTGTCAGCGGTTGTGAGCAACATGAACGCGCCACCGAGTTTGCTGGTGAATCAGGCCCGCACGAGCAACCACTGGGTGACGTTTCGTTTGACGGGAGCGTATCCGTCAGCAAAGACATCAGAGGCAAAAACCGCAGCGCTATATCCACCAGCCGCGAACGGACCAAAATCGACGCGTGATGCAATCGGCGCGCGAATCAAAGTGAAAGTCGGCGGTCGGACTCTCGTCGATGAAGTCCGCAGCGGCTCGAGCTTCATCTCGAACAACGACATGCGCGTCCACTTCGGCCTCGGAGCCGCGACGAAAATCGATTCCGTCGAGGTGCGCTGGCCAAGTGGCGTGGTGGAAACCTTCCCGAAAGTGTCAGCCGACAAATTGAATGAGTTGAAAGAAGGAAGCGGAAGCGCCGCAAAATAAAACTACTTCTCACCCGGGATGAGCGGCAGCAAGAACTCCTGGAGCCGCTGGCTCTCCGCCATGTCGAGCCGCCCCAAATGGATACCCATCTGATTTCCACCGCTTAGGCGCACAACGCAGCCCGCCCCGGTCACTGGCCTCATCCCTGGCGCCAAATGCATCGCAACATTCACCGATGATCCGACCGGAAACGATCTCGGCGCCTTCACCAGCACGCCTTCCATGCTGATGTCGATGCTCTCGCCGTGAATCTGCTGCGATCCGTGTGACAGCAACACGCGCGATTTCACCGCCACGCGCCGCGTCCGCCGGCGTTCATGTTCGGTGGCGGCTTGCGTCGCTCGAACCAGCCGCAGCAGACGCTCTTTGTCGACCGGCTTGTAGAGGAAAAAACTCGCGCCTGCTTCAAAACCCTGCGACACCGCCGTCGGCCGCTGATCGTCGCTGATCAAAACAACCGGCGTCATTCGATTGAAGCTTGAATCGCGCATCTGGCGCGTCAGCTCCGGCCCATCCGGTGACGTCATGCGCAGCGCAAAAAACGCGACCGCAAATTTACCTTCTCGCAAAATCTCGGGCGCTTCCGAACTGCGATTCAGCGTGAGCGACTCGATTCCCACGGATGTGAGCACTTTTTCGATGAGTTCACACGTTTCCAGTTCGGTGTCGACAATCAGTGCTCGCTGTTGCATCAGTGCGTTGCTCGCTTTCCTGTGGAGCGACAAATTCTTTCAGCGCAAGGCCAACCGGCAATCAGTCGCCGGCGCGACGACCAACATGGTCCGCAACACAAAGCCGCACAGGAATCACAGGAGGCACAATCGGCAACAACGCCGGAGTCGTGACGACTGACGCCAACCCAGCCTTGGCCGCTACGCGCTTATGCACGCCTTCGATGGGCAGGAATTCCGCGGCTTCGATCATCAAATCGACGCGTCCGCGCACTTCAAATTTTTCGAGCAGCGTCGAAACGTGAAACTTGACCGTACGCACCGAAACGTTGAGTTTGGCGGCGATCTCTTTGTTGCTGAGATTCTGCGCGATCGAGGCGAGCACTTCGTTCTGCCTGCGGCTCAACGGCATGCCCGCAACTTTAAAACCCGAGCAACTGCGAATGAGCTTCTGGGCGCGGCCCGTGATTTCTCCCACGAGGTCTATTCCGGCCGCAACCATCACATCGAAATCGCGCGGCTGCTGCTGTCGGGCCACACAGTGGATCGCCAACAGGCTCGCCGCCTGTTCGGACGGCATGCGGCCGTCGTCGCCGGCTTTAATTTCAAAGCGGCGAACACCGGATTTGCGGTCGAAAAACACGAATGCCGTCGGCCGAACGAGAAACGATTTCGAGCCAACAGAGACGCGCTCTGGTGAATGCAGCAGAGACTTTTTTGCTCGACGCACATCGTCTCCTTCTCGGCACCGCTACGACACGCGATTGGATCTGCTTTCGATCAGCGATGCGCCGACACCGCCAACGGTCCCCGTAGGCCCGCGCCCATTGCCCAGCGTGGCCGTTCCGGTCGCGACACTTCGTAATAGTCAAACTGCACGCCGACGCCGCATTTCCCTTCAGTTTCCGTCGGCACAACGCGCACGACGTGGCCGGTGCAAAGCCACTGCGCAGGCGGCACGCCGGTTACTTGTTCTGGCATTTCGACGAGCAGGTCGAGCGATGTCCCTTTGTTGATCGGAAGGTTGCTGGTAAAAAAAACGCCGCGCTGCGAAAGATTTTCGGACTGCGCGCGCTGCTCCGCGGCGTCGAACTTGCGCATGCGCACGCGCAGATCGGTACGAACGTTGTGGCGGAAAGACAGACGGCGGTCATGGTCAAGTTTTTCGACAAAATGTTCCATTGCGAACCTCCAGGGCGTACCAACAGGGGTTGCGCGCGCAAAGCGGCGTAGAAAGGGGAGGCAAGGAGCATCGTCCTCTTCTAATGAGAGAGCTAGGCTCAATTTCGTACCACGTCGGGTTTTTAGGGCTGAGACCGAGCCGAATGAGAATCGCTCGCAGGCGCTTCAACGCCATACGAGCGATTGATGGTTTTGCCTGTCACTCCGATCGGAGCGAACTGGCGCTTCTTCTTCGCGTTCGCCTTATGGGTTCGGATGCGGCAGCGCCGCTGCTCGATCGCGCATGTCCTTCGGGGCCGACGGTTCATTCAACGGCGGCTTACCTAGCGTGATCGCCCAATGCTCGATCCAGCTTCCGCCCTCTTCGCCAACAAATGTATCCGGCAGGCTGTAGACGGAATCGCTTAGCGCTTCGCCAAGTGGAAGAAACTTATACCCGCGTTTGCGCAACAGATCGAGCACTTCGCCGATGTGTTCGGCCTCCAGATTGTTGGCATGCATCAACAGAATCTGTCTCGGCTCGTAGCCGAATAGATCGCGAGAAAGTTTTTCGAAGTAGGTGAAAACTTCGGTCGTGTAGTCTAGATACGATTTTACGACTTGCTGCTGCAGCGCGGTGTCGCCGCGCCGTTTCGCGTCGTCGTAGATTCCGGCGAACATCCAGTCCCACGCATCCATCGTGACCGGTGCGATGCGATAACCGCGCTCGACAAGAAACTGCTCGGCTTCGGCGCGCGTTTTCATGTCGCGGCCGGTATCGAGATAGGGGTGGCGGAAATAGCGCAGGGTCTGATGGTGCTGCGTCATCAACAGGCGCGTAACGCTTTCGCCCTGAATGACGCCGTCCTCAAAAGCTTTCAGGCCGCCGCCGTTGAGCGATGTGTGCGCATAGGTGTGATTCCCGAGCTCGAATCCCGCGTCGAGCCACATGTTGAGTGCGGCGATGCGTTCGTTGACTTCGTTCCAGTTGTAGTAGAGCTTGCGTTCGTTGACGAACGCGACGACGGGGATTTTCTGTTCGCGCAGCGTGTCGGTGAGGCGCTTGGTCATCGACGTGATTTCGGCGGCCGTCATGTTGCTGGCAGCGCCGGCGGGCAGGTCGTCGATTGTGATCGAGATGGCGCGGTCGGGTTTGTCGTCGGCAGCGTGCACATGAGTTTGTGCTTGCGTGACGATCAGAATCGCGATCGCCGCCGTGAGCAAGGAAAAAAACACTTTCATTGAAAAACCCCCAGGGCCATGGAGTGCGGCGTCCCAAGCGCCGCTTTCACAACTGAGACCGCGAAACGATACCACACACGCATCGATCTATTTCGGTGCCTTCGCCGCGGGCTTATCGAAAGAGACCGTCCGCTCGATTCCCTGGCCTTCCTTCACGTAAATTAACTGATTCGCTTTTATATCTTTGAGCGTGTCCACTTGCCCACTGGGCCAGCGAATCTCGAGCAGGTCAACCTTCTCGGCCTTGCCGATGCCGAAGTGCACGCGCAGATCGTTCTGCGAGATGTAACTGCCGCCACTACGAACCTCGTCGATCTGCTGATGCGGCTTCGGCTCATCGGGAACATGCGTCACACAACGCAGCCGCGCACCGATGCCGCTGCGATTCGATTTCACGCCGATCGTTCGCACTTTCAGCCAATTGTTTTTCGTCGTTGAGTCGCATCGCAGCAGCTGCGGAAAATCGTTGACTGTGTTGACCACGACGTCGATGTCGCCGTCGTTGTCGAAATCGCCGAAAGCGCAGCCGCGCGAAGCGACCGGCGCGGTGATTCCTGGCCCCCCCTGCATCGACACATCGTCAAAGCGTCCATCGCGCAGATTTTTATAGAGCAATTTCTGCTGCGGGTAGCCGGCTTCGGTGCGCAATTGTTCGACTTCGGGGTAGACGTGGCCGTTGCAGATCAGAATGTCGGGCCAGCCGTCGTTGTCCATGTCGAAAAATCCGGTGCCCCAGCCGAGAAATTGGGTGTGGCGGCCGAGTCCTGCGGCGAACGTCGTGTCTTCAAACGTCATGCCGCCGAGATTGTGATAGAGAGACGGTGTGTCGCCGGCGAAATTCGTTTTTACGATGTCGAGATTGCCGTCGAGATCATAGTCTCCGGCAGAAATTCCCATGCCGGCTTGCGGTTTACCATCCGCGCTGAGCGCGCAGCCGGATTCCATTGCGATATCGACGAATTTTCCGTTGTGTTTGTTCTGGTAGAGTGCGCTCGCGGTGGAATCGTTCGCGACGTAAATGTCGGGCCAGCCGTCGTTGTCGAAATCGGCGGTCAGCACGCCGAGGCCGTAAGTTCCGTTGGCTTGGAACAAACCTGCAGACTCGCTTACGTCGGCAAAAGTTCCGTCACCGTTGTTGTGATAGAGGATATTTTTGCCGCCATTCAGTCCCGGCGGACCGCAGGCGACCATCACGCCTTTGTAAAGACACGGACCGGATTCCGGGACCGGTGCGGTCGCGAGATCGAGATCGATGTAGTTCGCGACGAACAAATCGAGTTTGCCATCGCGATCGTAGTCGACAAACGCGCAGCCGGTGTTCCAGCGCTTGCCGCTGCCGGCGACGCCGGCCTTTTCGCTCATGTCGGTGAACGTTCCGTTTCCGTTGTTGTGGTACAGAATGTTTTTTCCGAAGTAGGTGATGAAGAGATCTTCGTAGCCGTCGTTGTCGTAGTCGCCGATGCAGACGCCCTGGCCCCAGCCGGCGTGGCCGACTCCGGCTTTCGCGGTGACGTCGACAAAAGTTCCGTCGCGATTATTCTTGAAAAGATGCGAAGTGGGCTCTTGCCCTGCGGCAAAACCTTCCAGGCGCGAGCCGTTCACGAGAAAAATATCGAGCCAGCCGTCGTTGTCGTAATCGTAGAAGGCGACGCCGCAGCCGGTCGTTTCGAGCAAATATTTGTTTTTGTGCTCGCCGCCAAAAAGCGTTTTGACGTTGAGGCCGGATTCTTTCGCGACGTTGACGAAGCTGACTCCGAGTCCGCCCGGCTTGGAGGGCGTGGCAGAATTGGTGGCTGGCGACTGTGGGGCGCCTTGCGCATTCGTCCGCCAAAACGGACTAGCCAGCGCAATTACATTTTCAAACGACAAAACCAGCGCGGACCGGCTCAACGAGCGAAGGAATGACCGCCGCGAAGGAAACAAATCTGTGGTACCTTCCCGCACTGGACCCTTTTGGAAAGAGTCCCGCGTGCTTTTTCAATGCGCCTGTCGTGCGCTCCTCCCCAGCAACGGAGCGCTTTTTTGTACGTTTTGTATCTTAACGTAAGCGCACCGTGAACCCGCAACGCCCGCAGCGCAGAAATCGGCGGCGCCGATCGACATGAATAACACCCTCTCACCGCTTGAGAAAGACTCCCCAGCAGCGAATCGGAGCGCCACCGTCCGTACAAGCTCAAAGCGTTTTTGGATTCGGTTCTGTCTCATCGCGGCACTTATGTCTTTCGCTTCTACATCGCCGGGGCAGGAAACTCCACCGACTCAAAATCGACTCGAATTATCACGGCCGATTCGGCCATGGGAGTTTCTGCCGGTTACAGGTACGCGCGCCGCGCTATTTGGAAACGAATCGGGCCAGATGGAAGCGTGGATTTATCCGCTGAAGCTGCTGCGCGATTTCCGTCTGGTTTTTCACGAAGGCGATCATTCCATCCCGGCCGAAGTCCTGGCGCGGACGATCACCGTGCGCCCGGAATCGGCGACGATTGTCTACAGCAGCGATACGTTTACTGTGCGCGAGACGTTTTTCGTTCCGGGAAAAGAGCAGGGCGCGGTGATTTCGTTCGACGTGCAAACCGAGCAGCCGCTCGAAATCGAAGCACGATTCATCCGCGATTTTCAGCTCGAATGGCCGGCGGCGATCGGCGGGACGTTCATCGAGTGGGACAAGAATCTGCACGCGTTTTCACTGAGTGAAGAAACGCGCAAGTTTGTGGGGCTCGTTGGCTCGCCCACGGCGGCGGAACCTGGGATGGAATTTGATACGAACTACTTCGATTCACAAGCGAACACGATCCGGCTCGGCGTCACGGCGAAAGGCAAAGACCAGAAACTGATCGTGATTTCCGGCTCGATGAATGGGCACGCCGAAGCCGAAGAGACGTATCGCCACCTGCTTGAAGACCATGAGGAACTCCGGCAAGAGTCCGCGAAATATTACGAAGACTATTTGCGCGACACGGTGAGCGTTTCGCTTCCCGACGAAAAGTTGCAGCAAGCGTATGACTGGTCGCGCGTCAGCGTGCTGCAAGGGATGGTCACGAATCCGTATCTCGGCACCGGACTCGTCGCGGGCTATCGAACTTCGGGAGAGAGCGCGCGGCCGGGTTTTGCGTGGTTTTTCGGGCGGGATTCGATGTGGACGTCGTTCGCGCTGAATTCCGCCGGAGATTTCGCCGACACGCGGACTGCGATCGATTTCGTCAGCAAGTTTCAACGGGAAGACGGAAAAATCCCACATGAGATTTCGCAGACCGCAAGCCTCGTCGATTGGTTCAAGAAATTTCAGTATGGATATGCATCGGCCGACGCGACGCCGCTGTACATCATTGCGATGAATGACTACGTCGTGCAAAGCGGCGACGTTGAATTCGCGAAACAAAAATGGGACAGCCTGTGGAAGGCGTACCAGTTTCTGAAATCCACGTACGACTCCGAAGGCTTCCCGCAAAATTTTGGAGTCGGTCACGGCTGGGTCGAAGGCGGCCCGCTGCTGCCAGTGAAAACCGAGCTGTACCAGAGCGGGCTCGGTGCAGTTGCTCTGGACGCGCTCGCGAATCTTGCACAGATGAGCGGCCACGGGGACGTCAGCGGCACGCTCAAACAGGAGTTTGATCAGCATCGCCCACTGATCGAAAAAGCGTTTTGGCTTCCCGACAAGAAGCGCTATGCGTTTGCGCTCGACCGTGAAGGCAAGCCCGTCGATGAATTGAGCGTGCTCGCGACGGTACCGATGTGGTTCGGCCTGCTCGATGAGCACAATGCCGAGGCGATGATGACGCAGCTCGCCGATTCCGATCACCAGAGCGATTGGGGCATGCGCATCATTTCCGATCGGGCGTCGCGCTTCAGCGGTGGCGGATACCACTTCGGCTCGGTGTGGCCGCTTTTTACGGGCTGGGCGTCGGTCGGCGAATATCGCTACCATCGCGCAATGCCGGCTTACGAGAATCTCCGTGCGAACGCGTTGCTCGCGCTCGACGGTTCACTCGGTCACGTCACCGAGGTTTTGTCGGGCGATGTGTACCAGCCGCTTTCGACGAGTTCGCCACACCAGATCTGGTCGGCGGCGATGGTGGTGAGTCCGATCTTGCGCGGGATGCTCGGCCTTTCGACCGACGCAAAAACCAACACCGTGACATTTTCTCCGCATGTTCCGGCGGACTGGTCTTCATTCTCGGTGCGCAATGTCCGCGTTGGAGATTCGCGGTTGAATCTTACCTACACCGCGAAACCTGGAGCGATCGCTCTGGAGACGGAGTGTGTCGGCAAGACCCCGTGCGATCTTCTCTACAAACCGGCGATCAGCTTGCGGGCGCGCGTTGCTTCGGTAACTTCGGGCCCGACCGCGGGGCGCAGAACAATTCCGTTTCACGTCACGGCGAACGACGATGACCAGCATGTGGAGATTCAGACCAAAGGCTCGAGCAAAGCGGTCATCACGATTCTGCTGCGCGACAACATCGGCGTTGCTTACGACTCGACGCCGCCGCCGCTGGGAAGCACGAGCCAAGGGCTTCGCATCTTGTCGCAAATGTGGAGTGCGAGTCGCGACACGCTGACGCTAGACGTTGCGGGCAAAGCTGGGTGCGAATACGAACTCGGTATCTTCGACAATGGAAAGAGCCTGATGTCTGGGCAAAGCTCACTGACATCCGTCGAAGGCGGAGATCGCGTCACGTCGAAGCAGGACAAGGCAAACGGCCGGGAAAAAGGCGAAGAGAAAATCAAAATCGCTTTTCCGGCGGAGAATTCCGGCGACTACGCGCATCGAACGATCGTGCTGCATTTCGCAGGTAGCCGAAAGTAAGACAAGCTGAAACCGTTGTCGATTCTGACCGGTGAGGGAGAACTTCCATGTCGAAGGTTTCGATCCTCCTGGGAATATTGGTGATCGCTATGTGTGCTCTGACGCCGCGGGGCGGCGCGCAACAAAGAGGGAAAAAGGATGCCGCAGGACACGAGTGGTTCAACCACGCGGTGTTCTATGAGATTTATCCGCGGAGCTTTGCGGACAGCAACGGCGACGGTGTCGGCGATTTAAAGGGCATAACGTCGAAGCTCGACTACTTGCAGCATCTTGGCATCCAGGCGATCTGGATTACGCCGTGCTTCCCTTCTCCACAGGTGGATTTCGGTTATGACGTTTCGGACTACGAAGCGATCGATCCGATGTACGGGACGCTCGCCGATTTTGACGAGCTGGTCGCGAAAGCAAAAACGCACAACATCAAGATCATTCTGGATTTCGTTCCGAATCACACTTCCGATCAGCACAAATGGTTTCTCGAGTCGAAATCGTCGAAGACGAATCCGAAGCGCGACTGGTACATCTGGCGCGACGGTAAAGACGGGGGCAAACCGCCGAACAATTGGACTTCGACGTTTGGCGGATCGACGTGGACACTCGATCCGACGACCGGGCAGTATTACTACCATTATTTCTATGCGCAGCAGCCCGACCTGAACTGGCGGAATCCCGAAGTGCGGAAGGCGATGCTGGATTGCATGCGCTTCTGGTACAAGCGCGGGGTCGCGGGATTCCGGCTCGATGCGGTCGATACGCTGTTTGAAGATCCGGACCTCAAAGACAATCCGCTTTTGCCGGGACTGGATAAATTCGGATTCCCGAACGAGCACGAGATTTACAACAAGAAGTTGCCGGAAGTGCACGACGTGATGCGCGACATGCGCAAGCTCGCCGACGAATACAACGCGGTGCTGATCGGCGAAACGTGGACGGCGAACGTGGCGGAGCTTCGCGACTACTACGGCGAAAAAAACGACGAGCTGCAAATGCCGATGGACCTGATGCTCACACAGTTTCCAAGACTTTCCGCACCGTTGTTTCGCGAGCACATCACGGCGCTGGAAGATGCGGGCGGATGGCCGGTGTTTGTGATCAGCAATCACGACATCGTGCGTTCGTACACGCGCTGGGGAAAAAACACGAGTGACATCGACAGTTCTACGGAGCGGGATCAGATCGCGAAGCTCGCCGCGACGATGTACATGCTGCTGCGCGGTACGCCGATCATGTACTACGGCGAAGAAATCGGCATGATGAACAACGATCCGAAGCGGAAAGAGGATGTGCAGGATCCTCAGGGTCGGCGCGGCTGGCCGAAGGAGATTGGTCGCGACGGCGAGCGGACGCCGATGCAATGGAGCGACGGGTTGAACGCCGGATTTACGACCGGCAAGCCTTGGTTGCCGATTGCGCCGAATTACAAGACGCACAACGTCGCGACGGAGAGTAAGGATCCGGATTCGATATTGAGTCTGTATCGGAAGATCATTGCGCTGCGCGGGAGCGAAAGGGCGTTGCGCGAGGGCAAGTACATTGAGTTGAACGGTAGCGATCCTTACGTGCTAGCGTTTGCGCGGCAAGACGTCGGCGGAAACAGTGTGGTCGTGGCGTTGAATATGTCGGACTCGGCGCAGAAGGTGAAGCTGGAGCTTGGCAAGGTAGCTGCGCCATCGGCGAGGGCGACGACTTTGATTGCCATCGGAGCGAAAGTCGGGACATTTTCGACCGAGATGGACCGTTTTAAGAGCGATGACACGATCGTAAGCCTTGAGCCTTATGGAATTTATGTGGCGAAGGTTGATTCACGGTTGCGCTGAGGGATCGCGTTTCATTTTGGGAATTTACGATGGCTGACACCCTCCCCCCTGCCCTATTTTCGTAAGAATGTGAAAATACGGCGCTTATCCGCGCTCGTGTTCTAAGAATTTGATTTTAAAGGAGTTGCTGGAGCGACTTCGACGATCGTAACTTTCTACGGTGGTCATCGTATCTCATTCGATAACATTTGTCAAGTGATTTTAGTGCGGAGAGGGTGGCGAACGGAAAGATCGAAGAGAGATTCCTCCACTACGCGAGCCGACGCGTTCACACGAAGTGAACGCGAAGAAAAAGCGTCGGCTTGCTCCGGTCGGAATGACAAGCTCCCCAATTCCGGAGGTCATGGGTAGTGTCTGTTCGAACTGACAGTGGGTTTGAATTGAGCGACCGTAAAAGCGGCGCGGGGGCGCCGCACTCGATATAGGTCGTGCTCCAACAGAAGTCTGTGGTGTCTGTTCGAACTGGCACTTGGCGAAATGTCAGGTGGTGCGGATGGGGAGATGGGTGGATTCCCAGGCGGCGAGGCCGCCGGCGATTTCGGCTACGCGGTAGAAGCCGGCGCGTTGGAGGAGGCTGGCGGCGATAGAGGAGCGGTAACCGCCGGCGCAGTAGACGATCAGCTCGCGGCCGCGAGGATATTTGTCCGCTTTTTCTACGAGGTGATTCAGCGGGATGCTGAGGCTGCCGTCGATGAATTTGTGGGTGCGTTCACCCGGGTTGCGCACATCGATCACGACAGGATTTTCTGCGGAGGTCATGGCTTCGAGGGCGAATTTTGGGCTGAGAGATTCAGTTGCTGCCACCAAATCGGGGCGGGAGTCGAGGCTGCGGAGGCCGTCCTTGAGATAGCCAACGATGTGATCGAAGCCAATGCGGCCGAGGCGGACGGCGGATTCTTTTTCGCGTCCGGGTGACGCGACGATGACGATGGGGTCTTCGCGATTGAGAATTGTTCCGGCCCAGGTGGCGTACTGACCGCCGAGGCCGATGTTGATGCTGCCTTTGAGATGGGCGGCGGCGAATTCGGCGGGGTCGCGCGTGTCGAGAATTTGCGCGTCTGCGGATTGCAAACCCAACACAGAATCGAGCGGGAGCGGATTCAGGCCCTGTTCGAGGGCTTGATCGAGCGTGGGGCGTTCTTCGCTGTTGAGGACGGCGTCGTAGGTGAAGTAGTCGGGGGCTTCGGGTTGGTCGGCGGTGACGACCTGGATGAAGGCGTCTTTGGTCATGGGCTGGAGCGCGTAGTTGACGCGGCGCTGATCGCCGATGGTGGAGACAGTCTCCTTGCTGATGGCTTTGCCGCAAAGGGAGCCGGCGCCGTGGGCGGGATAGACGAGGCTGGCGTCGGGGAGCGCGAGAATTTTGTTGTGAAGGGATTCGTACAACAAGCCGCCGAGTTGCGCGGCGGACCAGCCGAGTGCGGCGCGGAGATCGGGGCGACCGACGTCGCCGATGAAAAGGGTGTCGCCGGTGAGGACGGCGTTGGGTTCTGTGGCGCTGACGGCGAGATCGTAAACGAGTATTGAGATTGATTCCGGCGTGTGGCCCGGCGTTTCCAGCACCTTCAAGCGGACTTTGCCGAACTCGATTCCCTCTCCATCTTTCAAAGGCGTGAACGCGTACTTTGCTTTTGCAGCGGCGCCTAAATAGATTTTGGCGCCGACGCGATCGCGGAGTTCGAGATGGCCGGCGATGAAGTCGGCGTGGAGATGGGTCAGGAAGACGTGCTTGATCTGTAGTTGGTGTTCGGCGGCGAACGCAACGTATTGATCGATGTCGCGTTGGGGATCGACAACAGCGGCCTCACCGGTTGCTTCGTCACCAATGAGATACGAGGCGTGGGCTAGGCAGCCGAGATAGAACTGCTTGAGGATCATGGGCGGCGGTTTAATTCGGACGTTCCAAGAAAACACGGAACGCGCCAGTTATCTACGCCTGGGCAAGCTGGGGCGCACCCTTCGAGACTCAGGGCAAGGCAGTGCTGCGCCCCTACATGATGTTGCCGAGCACGATGTTTTTGTGGCTGTTGCAAATTGTTACTTCGGTTGCTTCACGATGCGCAGGTAGGGGCGCGGCGCTTTCCAGCCTTCGGGATAGACCTTCTTCGCGTCTTCGTCCGAAACGGAACCGACGATGATGACGTCGTCGCCATTTTTCCAGTTCACTGGCGTAGCGACTTTGTGCTTTGCGGTGAGCTGCATGGAGTCGACAACGCGAAGAACCTCGTCGAAATTGCGGCCGGTGGTCATCGGGTAGCTGAGCATCAGCTTGATTTTCTTGTCGGGGCCGACGATGAAGACAGTGCGAACCGTCGCGTTCGTGGCGGCGGTGCGGCCGTCGCTCGAGCTACCCGCTTCGGCGGGAAGCATGTTGTAGAGCTTGGCGACTTCGAGCGTCGGGTCGCCGATCATCGGATAGTTGACGCGATGACCTTGCGTTTCCTGAATGTCTTCAATCCACTTGCTGTGCGACGTGACGGGATCGACGCTGAGGCCGATGATTTTCACGTTGCGCTTTTTGAATTCGGGTTCGAGACCGGCCATGTAGCCGAGTTCCGTCGTACAAACCGGGGTGAAATCCTTCGGGTGCGAAAAGAGGATGGCCCAGCTGTCGCCGATCCATTCGTGAAAATTGATTGTGCCTTGCGAGGTTTCGGCAGTGAAGTTGGGGGCTTCGTCGTTGATGCGCAGCATGCTGTTGGTCTCCTGACCTGTATTTATCAAAGCGGGATGCGTTGGATTATCCCGGATAGACGGATAAAAGTCGAATGTGTGCAACAGGGGCGATCGTAGTCGTCGCGGTGGTGTGGGCGGGGTTTTATCTAAACCCGCACCCTCTGAAATCTGAGGGTGCGGCACCCAGGGTCAGTGGGATTGCGCGATCATTTCCTGGAATTTTGCGAAGAAGGCGGCTTCGTTGGGGCCGACGTTGTTGCGCAGCGGTAGGACGCGCTGGACGAGAATTTCGCTGGCGTCGGTGCCGAGTAGTTTCATCGATTCGTCGATGAAGGCGGCCAACGGCATCGCGTTGGGATTCTCTTTGCTGTTGAGGAGATCGGTTTGCACCCAGGGCGGAACGATTTCGACGACTTTGACCGAGGTGTCTTTGAGCTTGTAACGCGTGGTCATCGAATAGGCGTGAATCGCGGCTTTTGTGGCGCAGTAGACGGAGGTCAAGCTCATCGGAGTGAAGGCGAGGCCGGATGAGACGGTGATGACGTATGCGGAGGGCTGTTTTTTGAGGTGTTCGATCAGGGCGGAGGTGACGCGAATCGGGCCTAGGAGATTGGTGGCGATGATCGAGTTCATCTGCGCGTCGTCCATGACGGTAGAGGTGTCGTCGATCTGCATGATGCCGGCGTTGTTGATGACGGCGTTGAGTTTTGGGTAGTCGGCGATCAGCTTTTTGCAGACGGTGGCGATACTGGCGGGGTTTTCGACGTCGAGTTCGACCGACTGCATGCCGGGGTTGGCTTTGGTGATTTCGGAGAGGTGGCCTTTGCGGCGGCCGGAGATGATGACCTGGTTGCCGCGTTTGTGGAAGGCTTCGGCGTAGGCGCGGCCGATGCCGGAGGTGCCGCCGGTGATGAAAATGGTGTTGCCGGTGAGGTTCATGGTGCTCCTTCTTTGGTTGTTTTCGCTCGGTGTTGGATGCTGGAGGGTTTCCAGAGGCTATATCGGTCAGCGGGCTTTGCAGTTGGGTGGATCGGCGGCCAGGGCTTTGGCGAAGGCTTTGGCGGTGGGGGCGTCGGGATTGAATTGGAGGACGCGGGCGACGTAGGCGCGGGCTTTGTCGAACTGTCCGGCGTCGCAACTGATGTGAGCGAGGTTCATGCCGATGGAGCTGCGGCCGGGAGCGCGTTTAAAGGCGTCTCCCCACAACGCGACGGCACGGTCGAAGTGGCCGGCGCGCGCTTCGATGACGCCGAGATTTGCTGCGGCGTCGATCATTGAGGGATCGACCTGGAGGGCGTGCTCGTAAAGTTGGCGTGCCTTTGTTAAGTCGCCGCGGCGCTGGGCGAGAAAGGCCAGGCTGTCGAGCAGAACGGGATCTTCGGGATGCTCGACGATGGCTTGATTGAGGTAGCGCTCGGCGTCGATCGCGGCGGAGGCGTGGCCTTCTTGCGCGATCGATTCCCAGGCGAGGGCGAGGTCGCGGGCGTCGCCGGCGGGTGCGGGGGGTGTGGTGGTCGCGAAATGTGGCGGGGCGGCGGCAGAACTTTCGCTCGTGTTCGCGCTGGCGTCGGCGCTCGATGATGAAACCGCTTGCGGCGGTGGTGGGAAGCGAACCAACTGCGCGGCGGCGCCGGTTTGAAGAGTTTGGAGCGGCATCATCGGCAATTTGAGGATGCGGTGATCGGTGGCTTGCGTGTGCGCGACGTTTGAGGTGTTGGTGCGAGGCATGTGGCACGACGCGCAGTCGGGCTGCTCGACGTGATGCTTCGCGGCGAAGGCGTCGCCATGACAGGTGAGACATTTGGCGCGATAGAAAGCGACGCGCTGCTCGGGCGCGGGAGTCGAATGGGGATCGTGGCAGGTGATGCAGGTCATTTTGTCGCCGGATTTCAGTTTGCAGACGCTTTGCCACAGGGCTTCGGATTGGCCTAAAGCGCGAATCTGTTGCGATTCCTGATCGACATAGATGTAGTAGTGGACATCGTCGCCAAGATCGGCGCCGGGGCGATAGTCGGCGAGTTTGTGGTGGGGTTGCTCGATGGCGACGTTGCCTTCGAGATGGCATTGCATGCAGATCTCGTCGCGACGAGCGGGTGCGAGCTTTGACGGATTGACGATGTCGCCCTTGCCCGTGGCGATGTGGGCGGCATTGCCTCCGTGACAGCGCTCGCAGGTGATGCCGTCGTGGGCGAAGAGCGGCATGTCGTATTTATTTTCGGTGCCGGCGATCGGAGCGCGCGATGCGCTGGTGTGGCAATTGAGGCAGCCGGGGAAGGCGGCGAGGTTCATGGGCATGGTTTGCGCTTGCTGAAAGGCCGGGGCGGTGTCCCAGACTTTTTTCTGCGCGTACCAGTTGATGGGCGATTCGAAGAAGAAGCCGTCGAGGGAAAAAAGATAGGTGCGGCCGCGATGTCCGGAGCCGATGAAGTATTGGAGGCTGCGCGTGCCGCGCATGGCGGGATCGTCGGGGCGATCGAAGGCGAGCATGGCGGCGTTGTTTTCGGCGTAGACGCGATAGTGAACGCCGGAGGCGGCGTGGGTGAATTCGGCGGGTGTGAGTTGGTCGATGGCGGGGCCGCTGGCACGGGCCATGGCGGTTTGAGAGTATGAGGCGGCGATTTCGGAGTGGCATTTTGCGCAGGCTTCGTTGCCGGGGGCGGTTTGGGCGGTGGGTGCGGGAGCTGGCGTGAGTGGAATTTTCTGATTTGAGGCGGGAGATGACGCTGCGGGCTTCGCTTTCTGAGGCTGCTGGGCGAGGGATAAGAAAGGAAGAATTCCGAGCGTCAGAATAAGCGGCAGCAGGAAACGCTTGTTTAACGGGTTACGCATGAAAGGCGGCGCAGGGGCGCCGCACTCCAAAGACGTGGTTGCGCGGTGCATGGTTGCTTGCGGGGCGGGCATGACCGATGCGTATTCTAGGCGATTCCGAGTTTGTGCTGCATTTCTTCGAGCGAGACGCCTTTTGTCTCGGGATAGAATGCACCGACGACGATGAGCTGCACGACCATCATCACCGAGAAGAACACGAAGGGATACGCACCGCTGGAGTGGGCGATGACCGGAAAGACGAGCGAGATTGCCCCATTCATGAACCAGTGGGAGAAGCTGCCGAGGCTCTGGCCTTTGGCGCGGACCTGGTTGGGGAAGACTTCTCCGATGTAAACCCAGATGACGGCGCCTTGCGAGAACGCAAAGAAGGCGATGAAACCGACGAGCAGCCAGACGAGCATGCTCTGGTGCTGGTGGGTGAAGAAGATGTAGGCGACGCCGGCGAGGCATAGCGCGGTACCGACTGAGCCGATCAGCAGGAGCGTCTTGCGTCCGATTTTGTCGATGACCGACATGGCGAGCATGGTGAAGAGGAGATTTGTGCCGCCGATGGCGACGGATTGAAGGTCGCCGGAAACCTTGCTGTAACCGGCAGCCGCAAAAATGTCGTTGATGTAATAAAGGATGGCGTTGATGCCGCTGAGCTGATTGAACATGCCGATGGTGACGGCGAGAAAAATCGGGAAGCGATATTTCCAGGAGAAGAGCGCGTCGCTGTCGACGTTTTCAGTGTCGATGGAGTGGACGATTTCCTGGAGTTCATGCTCGTAGTTTGGCTCGCCAACTTGTTTTAGAACCTCGCGGGCTTCATCGACACGTCGTTGCTTGGCCAGCCAGCGCGGGCTGCGCGGAATTGTGAACAGCAAGATGAAGAAAAGTAGGGCGGGCAGGGCGGGGACGGCAAACTTCCAGCGCCATTCGTCGGCGCCGAAATTACAGAGACCGACGAGGTAATTGGAGAAATAGGCGAGGAGGATGCCGAGCACTACGTTGAACTGGAACAGTCCGACGAGGCGGCCGCGATATTTCGCGGGGGCGAGTTCGGCAATGTAGGTTGGGCCCAGTACCGACGAGCCGCCGATGCCCAAACCGCCGATGAAGCGGAAGAAGACAAGCGCCGACCAATTCCAGGCGAGCGCGCAGCCAAGGGCCGATACGAGATAAAGGATGGCGAGTACGCGGAGGCTATCGCGGCGGCCGAATTTTTCGCCGGGGATGCCGGCGAACATCGAGCCGAAGATGGTGCCGAGGATGGCGCTGAAGACGGTGACGCCCAAGAGGTAGGGCGTGAGGCTGTAGACTTCGGTGAGCGAGTGCGTGGTGCCCGAGATGACCGCGGTGTCAAAGCCGAAGAGGAGGCCACCGAGAGCGGCGACTCCGGTGCTCTTTACCAACGTCGAAGTCAGAGCCATAGTCGGCGGAGATTGTACAGGCTTCCGAGGGGAACGCACGGCAATATTTGCCGACCGATGTGTGGCGAATTCGTGACGAACGCCGCGCCACGAATCTTCTGTATCAACCCTTAGGAATTCCACATCCAACCCAGCATGGCACGATCATTGGGGGCTGGTACCTCCGAACATTGTGAATTTGCCGCAACAGAATTGACAGAACGCCAGACGGCGCGTTAGCTTGGACGCCCTCCCCTTCCCGGTGGACCTTGTCCATCACAGGATTGCGAGGCCGGCCGATAGTTCCCACGGGGAGGCACCGCTCGGAGGTATCCGCCCCCAACTCCGATTCCCAAAAGCAGCGAAGTTGGCACGGAGTTCGTAAAAACAGCTTTTCGGAAATCGCTTTCAAGTGAGATTTCCATCACCCATCGCGAAATGCGGTGCATCCAAATCTAGAGAGACCGTAGCGGGCGCGAAAATCCCGCAGGAGTCATCGTGAGTACGAGCCAGATGAAGCTTTCACCGGAACTACAGGCAGACATCGATCTTCTCGCAGTAGATACGATTCGAACGCTGGCGATCGACGGAGTGCAGAAGGCGAATTCGGGCCACCCAGGCGCGCCGATGGGGCTGGCGCCGGTGGTGTATGCGCTGTGGCAAAACTATTTGCGTTACGATCCCGCCGATCCGCTGTGGCCGAATCGCGATCGGTTTGTGCTTTCGAACGGGCACGCGTCGATGTTGCTGTACTCGATGCTGCACCTCACGGGAGTTCGCAGGGCGGATAAAGATGGAAAGATTACCGACAAGCCCGCGATATCGATAGACGACCTCAAGTCGTTCCGGCAATTGGACAGCGTGACTCCCGGGCATCCGGAGTCGCACATGACAACGGGCATTGAGACGACGACCGGTCCGCTGGGGCAAGGCGTGGCCAACAGCGTCGGCATGGCGATCGCGAGCAAATGGCTGGGCGCGAACTACAACCGGCCTGGATACGATATTTTCGATTTCAACGTGTTTGCGATGTGCGGCGACGGCGACATGATGGAAGGCATCGGATGTGAAGCAGCGTCTTTGGCTGGGCATTTGAAGCTTTCGAATCTTTGCTGGATCTACGATCACAACAGCATAACGCTCGATGGGCCGGCGAAATGGTCGTACGACGAAGATACGATGACGAAGTTTGTCGGGCTGGGCTGGAACGTTACGCGCGTTGCCGATGCGAACGATCTCCGGATGCTTGGAATCGCGTACGAGACATTTTTGAAGACGAACGATCGGCCGACGCTGATTGTGGTCGATAGCCACATCGGCTATGGCTCGCCGAACAAGCATGATTCGTCGGATTCGCACGGCGAACCGCTGGGGCCGGAAGAAGTGAAGCTGACGAAGAAGTTTTATGGCTGGCCGGAAGACGCGCAGTTCCTCGTGCCAGACGGCGTCTATGACCGATTCAAGAACGGGATCGGCAAGCGCGGTGGCGAAAATCACGCGGCGTGGACGAAGCTCTACAGCGAGTACAAGGCGAAATATCCGGAACTCGATGCGCAACTCCAGACGATGCAGAAGGAAGAGTTGCCGAAGGGCTGGGACAAGGATTTGCCGAACTTCCCTGCCGATGCGAAAGGCATGGCGACGCGCGATTCATCCGGCAAGGTTTTGAACGCGCTGGCGAAGAACATTCCCTGGATGATCGGAGGGTCGGCGGATCTGGCGCATTCGAACAAGACGAATCTCACGTTCGAAGGCGCGGGCGATTTCTTCCCAGAGGACGCATATAAAGGGCGCAACGTGCACTTTGGCGTGCGGGAGCATGCGATGGGCGCCGCGGTCAACGGGATGAGCGTGAGTCGCTTGCGTGCATTCAGCGCGACGTTTTTCAACTTCAGCGATTACATGAAACCGGCGATGCGCATCGCGGCGTTGGAAGAGACGCCTTCGATGTTCATCTTCACGCATGACTCGATTGGGCTTGGCGAAGATGGGCCGACGCATCAGCCGATCGAGCAACTTGCGGGATTGCGGGCGATGCCGAACATGATGCTGTTTCGGCCGGCGGACGCAAACGAAGTCGTCGAGTCGTACAAGATCATGGTGCAGTCGCAGCTGACGCCGTCGACGATCGTACTGACACGGCAGCCACTGCCGACATTTGATCGGACAAAATTTGCACCGGCCTCCGGTGTGGCGAAGGGCGCTTATGTTTTGATCGACGCCGAAGGCGGCAAGCCGGACGTCATTTTGATGGCGACGGGTAGCGAAGTGTATCTCTGCGTCGAGGCGCGCGAAAAGCTCGCCGCGGAAGGCATCAAGGCGCGCGTCGTCAGCATGCCGTCGTGGGATTTGTTCGAAAAGCAGGACGCGGCATACAAAGAGAGTGTGTTCCCGGCTGGGATCACAGCGCGCGTTTCGGTTGAGATGGCGGCTACATTCGGATGGGATCGCTACGTCGGGCCGAAGGGCAAGATGCTCGGCATGCACAGCTTTGGCGCTTCGGCTCCCATTAAAGATGTGATGAAAAAGTTCGGCTTCACCGTCGAGAACGTCGTGGCGCTGGCCAAGCAGACTCTCGGCAAGTAGTTTTACATTCAGCAGGTTAGCGACCGAGTGACCGGTCGGTGTAACCCGGAGCAGAGGCGTAGAATCATCTTAGTATGGTTCCTGGGGGACCAACGAGTTTCGAGTTTCGAGTTTCGAGTCGAGTTTCGAGTTTCGACGTAAAAGGAGAACTTGCATGACCACAACGAGCACGCTCCCGAATCCCGGAGCGACCGGCACCAATCCCATCAAGGCTTTGAATGACTTCGGCCAATCACCGTGGATGGACTACATTCGCCGCGACCTGCTGACCGGCGGCGGGTTGAAGAAAATGATCGACCAGGACGGCCTGCGCGGCCAGACCTCGAATCCCACGATTTTCGAGAAGGCAATCACCGGCGGTCAGTTCTATTCCGACATTACCGATTCGCCTGAGGCGAAAAAACTCGACGCCAAGGGCGTCTACGAAAAAATCGCGATCCGCGACGTGCAGGACGCGACCGACATCTTTAAGGGCGTCTACGCGGAAACCAAGCGCCGCGACGGCTACGTCAGCCTGGAAGTCTCGCCGCTGCTCGCGAACAACACGCAGGGGACGATCGACGAAGCGCGCCGCCTGTGGAAGTCGGTCAATCGCGAGAACGTGATGATTAAAGTTCCCGCGACTCCCGAAGGTATCCCGGCCATTCGCCAACTTCTCGAAGACGGGCTCAATATCAACATCACATTGCTTTTCGCGCAGTCGGCCTACGAACAGGTCGCGGAAGCTTTCCTTTCCGCTCTCGAAGCCCGCGCGAAAAAAGGCGAGGACATCAGCCACATCGCCAGCGTGGCCAGCTTCTTCGTGAGCCGCATCGACACCCTGATCGACGGCAAGATCGAAGAAATGCTCAAGACCGAGAAAGACGCCGGCAAGAAGGCATTGCTCGAGTCGATCGAAGGCAAAGTCGCTATCGCCAACGCCAAGCTCACCTATAAGAAGTATCAGGAACTATTCGGCGGCGCGCGCTGGAAGGCGCTCGCAGCCAAGGGCGCACAGACGCAGCGTTTGCTGTGGGCCAGCACCAGCACGAAGAATCCGAAATATCGCGACGTGCTCTATGTCGAGGAGCTCATCGGCGCCGACACGGTGGACACGATTCCTCCAGCGACCTTCGATGCGTTCCGCGATCACGGCAAGCTCCGAAAGAGCTTGACCGAAAACGTCGATGCCGCCGCCAAGACTATGTCCGATCTCGAGAAGGCCGGCATCTCCATGAAGCAAGTCACCGAAAAGCTCGTCGTCGACGGCGTAAAGCTTTTCGCCGAGGCGTTCAACAAATTGCTCGAAGCCACCGGTAAGACCGCAGGAGTGCGCGCGTGAGCCTGAATCGCCAGAGTTACAAACTCCCCGCCGAACTCTCTGGCGCCGTCCAAGCGTCCATCGACGACTGGAAAAAGAACAACAAGGTCTCGCGTCTTTGGGAGCATGACGCTTCCCTCTGGACGAATGACGATGAAGCCAAATGGCTCGGCTGGCTGAACATTGTGGATGACCAGCTGGGCGAGGTCGCGACGCTGAAGAACATCGCCGCCGACATCAAGAAGGCGAAGTTCAAGCACGCGGTGCTGCTCGGTATGGGCGGTTCGAGCCTTTGCCCTGAAGTCCTTCGCCTGACGTTTGGCAAGATCAAGGGTTTCCCCGAGATGCACGTTCTCGATTCGACCGATCCCGCGCAGATCAAGGCGCTTCAGGCGAAGCTCGACCTCAAAAGCACGATCTGCATCGTTTCCAGCAAGTCGGGCAGCACGCTCGAGCCAAACATTTACAAGCAATATTTCTTCGAGCAGGTCCGCAAGAAGGTCGGCGACAAGGAAGTCGGCAATCGCTTCATCGCGATCACTGACCCAGGTTCGAAAATGCAGGGCGTCGCGGAAGGCGACCATTTCCGTAAGGTTTTCTTCGGCGTGCCCAGCATCGGCGGTCGCTATTCCGCGCTATCCGACTTCGGCATGGTGCCCGGCGCAGTGATGGGCATCGACATCCCGAAATTCTTGAAGATCACCCACGAAATGGTGAAGGCTTGCGGCTCGGCTGTTGCCGCAGACAAGAATCCCGGCGTCATTCTCGGTGCGATTCTTGGCTCGGCAGCCGTTAGCGGCCGCGACAAAGTTACGATCATCGCGTCGCCCGGCATTCATGACCTCGGCGCATGGCTCGAACAGCTTCTCGCTGAATCCACCGGAAAGATCGGCAAGGGCATCGTCCCGGTTGACCGCGAAACACTCGGCAAGCCGCCGGTTTACGGCAACGATCGCGTGTTCGCGTACCTCCGGTTGAAGACAAAACCGAACAAGGCACAGGATGCTGCCGTCGCCGCTCTCGAAAAAGCCGGCCAGCCCGTGATTCGGATCGAGGTTGCCAACATCTACAATCTCGGCCAGGAATTCTTCCGCTGGGAGATCGCGACGGCGGTTGCCGGCTCGATCATCGGAATTAACGCCTTCAATCAGCCGGACGTGGAAGCCAGCAAGATTGAAACGAAGAAGCTCACCACCGAGTACGAACAAAAGGGCTCGCTGCCCGCCGAAACTCCGTTCTTCGAGGGCAGCGGCGTCAAGCTCTACGCCGACGACAAGAACACCGCGGCGCTCAAAGGCGGTTCGAAGCTCGCCGACGTTCTCAGGACACATCTCGGCCGCATTCACGCGGGCGATTATTTCGGCGTGCTCGGCTACATCACGATGAACGAAGCCAACGAGAAGGCGCTGCAGAAGATTCGGCTGGCGGTGCGCGACAACAAAAAGGTCGCGACCGTGGCGGAATTTGGGCCGCGCTTTTTGCATTCGACGGGTCAGGCGTACAAGGGCGGACCGAACTCCGGCGTGTTTCTTCAGATTACGTGCGATGACGCGGTGAACATCGAAGTGCCCGACCAGAAATACTCGTTCAGCGTCGTGAAAGCGGCGCAGGCCCGCGGCGACTTCGCCGTACTCGCCGAACGTGGGCGCCGAGCGCTGCGTGTTCATCTTAGTAAGAACGTCGCTAAGGATTTGAAGACGCTCGATTCGGCGATTCAGCAAGCGTTGAAGTAGCAAGAAGCTCGAAGTAGTCGCAGGCGAAACGCTAGCAACCGTTAACGCGTCCGTAGTCGAGGCCGCGTCACAAAAATTTTTCTTCACCACCCCACACCGCACCACTGAGGAGCTACGCAAATGCAACTTGGCATGATCGGACTAGGCAGAATGGGCGCCAACATGGTGCGACGCCTCGAGAAGAACGGCCATCAGTGCGTCATCTTCGATCGCACTCCCGCGACAGTCGCCGCGCTCGCGAAAGAAGGTCCAACCGGCGCCTCGTCGATCGACGATTTCGTCAAGAAACTCAACAAGCCGCGCGCCATTTGGCTCATGGTCCCCGCCGCCGTTGTCGACGGCACGCTACATGAACTTTCGTCCAAGCTCGACGTCGGCGACATCGTCATCGACGGCGGCAACTCGTACTACATCGACGACATTCGGCGCGCGAAGGAACTCAGCGCTAAGGGCATCCATTACGTCGATTGCGGCACCAGCGGCGGCGTTTGGGGACTTGAGCGCGGCTACTGCGAGATGATCGGCGGCGAAACCGACGTGGTGAAGCATCTCGATCCGATCTTCAAGGCGCTCGCACCCGGTCGCGGCACGATTGACCGCACTCCCGGCCGCGAAAAAATGGGCGGCACCGCCGAAGAAGGCTATCTCCATTGCGGACCGTCAGGCGCGGGCCACTTCGTCAAGATGGTGCACAACGGCATCGAATACGGCTTGATGGCTGCCTACGCCGAAGGGCTCAACATCCTGCGGCACGCCAATGTCGGCAAACAGAAGCAGGAAGCCGACGCCGAGACCACGCCGCTGCGCAACCCCGAGCATTACATGTACGATTTCAATCTCGCCGACGTCAGCGAAGTCTGGCGCCGCGGAAGTGTGATCGCTTCGTGGCTGCTCGACCTTACCGCGATCTCATTCACCGAGCAGCCCAACCTCGACAAATATTCCGGCCGGGTCTCGGATTCCGGCGAAGGACGCTGGACGATTCTCGCCGGCATCGAATCCGGCGCGCCGTCGCCCGTATTGACCGAAGCTCTCTATGAGCGCTTTACGTCGCGCGGCGAAGCGGATTTCGCTAACAAGATCCTTTCGGCGATGCGCTTCCAGTTCGGCGGGCACCTGGAAAAGAAAAGCTGAGCGCCGTAACTTCGCTTAGGCCGAAACATCGCTTAGACTGATGCCGCGACATTCGCATCTGGTGTCGCGCAGCATGTGTGGCTGCGGCACTCGCGCCTGTACCGTGGCAGACAACGCAGCATCCAAGGTTTGAGCCACGAAGCGCGCACAAACACGGAACCCTCTCATGAACTCAAACAATCACCAAGCCGCAAATCCGACGCCGACGCCAAACGTGATGGTCATCTTCGGCGCGACCGGCGACCTAACGAAACGCAAACTCATCCCGGCGCTCTGCAATCTGGCCAACGACGGCATGTTGCCTAAGCAGTTCGCCATCGTCGGCTTCGCTGCCAACGACACGACCACCGAAAACTTTCGCAAGACGCTCACCGACGAAATTCCCAAGTACGCGCCTGCGCAAATCGATCTGAAGAGCTGGGACTGGTTCAAAGAGCGCATTTACTACGTCAAGGGCGACTTCAACGATCCCGAGGCATACAAGCGCCTCGCCGCGCAGATCGAGGAAGTCGACAAGAAGCACGGTACGCAGGGCAATAGATTTTTTTACCTCGCGGTTGCTCCGCGATTCTTTGCGACGATCGTCCAGCAACTGGGCGCGGCCGGTCTCGTAAAAGAAGAAAACGGGCACTGGTCACGCGTCATCATCGAAAAGCCCTTCGGCCACGATTATTTGTCCGCGATTCAGCTCAACAAAGATCTCAAGCAGTGCCTCTCTGAAAATCAGATCTACCGCATCGATCACTATCTCGGCAAAGAGACCGTCCAGAACCTGATGGTTTTCCGCTTTTCGAACAACATCATCGAGCCGCTCTGGAATCGCAATTACGTCGATCACGTGCAAATCACAGCGTCCGAGACCGTCGGCGTTGAACATCGCGGCGGCTTCTATGAAACCGCGGGCGCTTTGCGCGACATGGTGCCTAACCATCTATTTCAGCTTTTGACGATGACTTCGATGGAGCCGCCGATCTCCTTCGACGCCGATGAAGTCCGCAACAAGCAAGCCGAAGTGCTACACGCGATCCAGCCGCTGATGCCCGAAGACGTGCTCAAGAACACTGTCCGCGGCCAATACGACGAAGGGATGATCGACGGCGAGCCCGTTCCGCGTTATCGCAACGAGCCCGACGTCGCGCCCGAGTCCAACACCGAAACGTTCGTCGCGCTGAAGCTTCAGATCGACAACTGGCGCTGGGCCGGCGTTCCCTTTTATCTACGCACCGGCAAACGCCTCGCGCAACGCGCCACCGAAATCGTTATCCAGTTTCGCCGCACGCCGTTCGTGCTCTTCCGTAACACCACGGTTAAAAATCTCGAAACGAATCGCCTCGTGATTCACATCCAGCCTGAAGAAGGCATCTCGCTCAGCTTCGGCGCGAAGGTTCCCGGCTCGGTGATGAAGCTCGGTCTCGTCAACATGGACTTCGACTACTGCAACTATTTCGGCGTCGAACACAGCACCGGTTACGAGCGCCTTTTACGCGATTGCATGGCCGGCGACGCAACGCTGTTCCAACGCGCCGACATGGTCGAAGCCGGCTGGAGCGTCATCCAGCCCATTCTCGACGTCTGGCACGCGCTGCCCGCTCGCGGCTTTCCGAATTACGCCGCCGGCTCGTGGGGTCCGCGCGACGCCGAAGAATTGATGGAGCGCGACGGCCGCAGCTGGCGTCGTATCGGCGAAGAAGACATCGATCAGCGCCGTTTCACGGAATCCGCGAAACCTTCGGCCGACAAGCCAGTCTCCGCGCGCTCGTAAACGCAACGAAAGGAAAATCAATGCCGACTCCCGCACCTCAATCCAACCGCCAAATTCAAGTCTTCCCCGACGTCAACGAGATCGCCGCACGCGCCGCCGAACTTGTCCTCGCCGCCGCCAACGCCGCCGTCCAGCAAAACGGCCGCTTCACGATCGCACTCGCCGGCGGCTCGACTCCGAAAACTCTTTACGCTTTGCTCGCCGCCGAACCCTATTTTTCCCTGATGCCGTGGGACAAAACCTATCTCTTCTTCGGTGACGAGCGCCACGTCCCGCCCGACGACAAAGACAGCAACTACCGCATGGCCAACGAGTCGATGATTTCGAAGCTCTCTCTCAAGCCCGAGCAGGTGCATCGCATCAAGACCGAAAATCCCGATCCCGAAAAGGCCGCGCACGAATACGAACAGCTCCTTACCTCGTTTTTCAATCTGTCCACAGGTCAGCTTCCCCGTTTCGACGTCATCCTCATCGGCATGGGTGACGAAGGCCACATGCTTTCGCTTTTCCCCGGCACCAAGGCGCTTCACGACAACGGCCGCCTCGTACTGTCCAACTGGGTCGGTAAGCTTTACACCTGGCGCGTGACCGTGTCTGCTCCCGTTGCCAACAATTCCGGGCTCGCGATTTTTATGGTCACCAAGCCCGACAAAGCGCTCGCGCTCAAAGGCGTGCTCGAAGGCCCATACGAGCCCGAGCAACTCCCGTCGCAACTCTTACAGCCCATCAACGGCAAGGCCGTCTGGCTCATCGACACCGCCGCAGCGGAAAAACTCGACCCGAGCACCACAAAATAAAAATCGCCGCGACCCGCGGCGCTGCATTCTCAAAAATCATTAAAAGTTCCTGTCCCTTTCCCACATTTCTCGAACCCGATGTAAACTTGGGGCGGCTCAAACTTAAGGAGAAGCAATGGCAACATCTACGTCTGGCGGCAAAATCGAAACCCTACTCGGCGCAAAAGCCGAATCGCTCCTCGGATTCAAAAATCCGAAAATTTCCAAGGACCGTCTGCACCTTCCCGGTCCGAACTTTATCGATCAGGTTTACGCGCTCACTGATCGCAACATCCGCGTGCTCACCAACCTGCAGCGCATGTTCGGTCACGGACGCCTGCGCAACACCGGCTACCTCTCGATTCTCCCGGTCGATCAGGGCATCGAGCACTCTGCCGGCGCCAGCTTCGCGAAGAATCCCGACTACTTCGACGGCGAAAACATCGTCAAGCTCGCCATCGAGGGCGAATGCAACGCCGTCGCATCAACCTTCGGCGTGCTCGGCTCCGTCGCCCGCAAGTACGCGCACAAAATTCCCTTCATCGTAAAAATCAATCACAACGAACTCCTCACCTTCCCCAATCAAGCCAACGAGATTCTGTTCGGCACCGTGAAGGAAGCCTACGACATGGGCGCCGCCGCCGTCGGCGCCACGATTTACTACGGCTCCGAAGGGGCCGACCGCCAGATCATCGAAATCAGCCAAGCCTTCGCACAGGCACACGATCTCGGCATGGCCACCGTTCTCTGGTGTTACCTCCGCAACAACGCCTTCAAAAAAGACAAGGACTACCACCTCTCGTCCGACCTCACCGGCCAGGCCAATCATCTCGGCGTCACCATCAAGGCCGACATCATCAAGCAGAAGCTCGCCGAAAATAACGGCGGCTACGAAGCGCTCAACATAGGCAATTCGAGCTACGGCAAATTCGACAAGCGCATCTACACCGACCTCAATAGCGATCACCCGATCGATCTCTGCCGCTACCAGGTCATCAACTGCTTCAGCGGCCGCGCCGGCCTCATCAACAGCGGCGGCGCGTCGGGAGCGAACGACTTCGAGGAAGCCGTGGCCACAGCCGTCATCAACAAGCGCGCAGGCGGCACCGGCCTCATCTCGGGACGCAAAGCTTTCCAGCGCCCGATGAAGGAAGGCGTCCAACTCCTCAACGCCATCCAGGACGTCTACCTCAGCCCCGAAGTCACGGTCGCCTAACCGCGACGCAAATGTTCGCCTCAATCGGAAAGCAAAAGGGCACGGCTACCACCGTGCCCTTTCTTTTTATCCATCGAGCGGCGAAACGCATCAAATTGCCGGCAAGGTTCTGACCAAATCATCACGCTCAAACTACAGCGAACTGCTTATGCCAATCTCTCTCGGAACCTGCGACTATCCGACCCTAACAACACCGTCCAAAAGCAAACCTGAGGAGCACTCATGAATCCGAATTCCAGCAAGCAAAGCACACGCACGTCGCATATACGATCACGCCGAGTCGTTCTCACCGCCCTGGCAACATCCGCGCTGCTCGCGTTCGCCTTCGCCACACCCGCGCGCGCCCAGGATTCCGAAACCTCGCCCGATAAGCGCCTCCAGAATTCCACCGACTCGATCACCGAAGTGATGAACGCCCCCGATAAGGGCATTCCTCGCTCTCTCTACAACAAAGCGCGCTGCGTCGTCATTATTCCGGATGTCTTGAAAGCCGCCTTCATCGTCGGCGGCAAGTATGGCCGAGGTTTCGTCTCTTGCCGGCGTGGCCCCAATGGCCGCTTCGGTAGCCCGGCCGCCATCCGCATCGAGGGCGGCAGTTACGGTCTCCAGATCGGCGGCTCCTCAACCGACGTGTACATGCTCATCATGAATGCCAGTGGCATGAAGAAATTGCTCTCCGATAAATTCACCATCGGCGGCGAAGCGGAAGCCACTGCCGGTCCCGTGGGTCGTGACACCAGCGCGAATACCGACATTTTGCTCCATAGCGAAATTCTGACCTGGTCCCGTTCGCGCGGCCTTTTCGCGGGAGTCTCGCTGCAAGGAGCAACGCTACGCCCCGACAACAGCGAAAACGAAAAGCTCTATGGCCAAAAGATCTCAAACCGCCGGATTCTCTCCGGTGAGGCGGCGACACCCGAGGGCGCCAAGCCTCTCGTCGCCGAACTGAATCGCTACCGCAACGTCGGCAGCGCCAGCGTCGAGTCCTCCTTGAGCAAAAAATCGCGCGTCACACTCACCGACGTCCAATTCGAAACCGGCAAAGCCGACATCACTCCGGATTCCGAGACCGCACTGAATGCCGTCGTCGCTTCGCTGAAAGATCACGCCGACTGGAAAATCCGCGTCGAAGGATTCACGGACAACGTCGGCTCGACCGAAGCCAACGAGAAACTCTCCAGCGATCGCGCCGAAGCCGTCGCCAGCTGGCTCGCCGACCACGGGATCGACCGCAGCCGCCTCAGTTCGAAGGGTTACGGCCCCGCCCGCCCGGTAGCCTCCAACAAGACCGACGACGGCCGCGCCAAAAACCGCCGCGTCGAACTCGTCCGAATCTAAATCGGCCAGTTGCCCTTCACGTATGGGTGCAGCACTGTGCTGCACCCGATGTCCGCAAGATCGATCCAACGGACTGATCATCTTTTGGTCCAATTCAAATTACGCAGGCTGACCCTTCACACCAAACGCCTTCGCGACACGTTACGATCTCAATAGTAAATTCTGTTCGTGTCCCTTGCGTTGGGCTTCGCTCTCCGCCTCTCGCCGAATCCCTTCCAGCATCCCGTGAAACACCAGCGCGTGAAACGGCAACACGCCGTACCAATACAAAATCCCAAGCAACCCGCGCGGCTGAAACCGCGCTCTCTGCCTCAACAAACTCCCGCCATCACCCTGCGGTTCAATACAAAAATCCAGCGCCGCCGTGCCCGGCACCCGCATTTCCGCACGCAGCACCAGCGATTTATCCCGCTCAATCCCCACTACGCGCCAAAAATCCAGCGCCTCTCCGTACGCCAATCGACTCGGATTCAGCCGCCCTCGCCGCAACCCCGGCCCACCCACCGCGCGATCCATCCAGCCGCGAATCCTCCACAGCCACCCCGCCGAATACCATCCGTGCGTCCCGCCGAGCAGCGTCACTGCGCGAAACACTTCGTGCGCCGGCGCCGCAACCCGTACAACGCGTTCATCCACAAACACCGTTCCGCCCGCCCAATCCGGATCGCCCGCGATCGGCCCCGCCATCGACCAACTCGTCTCCACTCCTCCCTCAACCGTTTTCAACCGCGCCGCGGCAATCGCCTCACGCACCGTCAGCAATTTTTGCGGAATGATCCGCGTGATGCTGTCTTCGCGGCACACCACCGGATTCCGCAGCCCCTCCGCCAGCGGCCGCGCGATCTCATGCCCAAGCGGCGTCACCAGATGTATCCAGTACGAACTCAGCCGCGGCGTCAGCACCGGCACCGGAATGATCCACCGCTTCGGCAGCCCTGATTCCTCCGCCATGATCCGCATGATTTCTCGATAGCTCAGAACCTCTGGTCCGCCGATGTCGAACGTGCCCCCGGTCGTCTCCGGTTTCTCCAACAATCCCACGAGATACGCCAACACATTTCTCACCGCGATCGGCTGGCACCTCGTCGTCACCCACTTCGGCGTGATCATCACGGGCAGCCGCTGCACCAGATATCGCAAAATCTCAAACGACGCCGAACCCGACCCGATAATCATCGCCGCCCGCAACGTCGTCACCGGCACTCCGCCGCTCGCCAGCGCTTTTTCCACTTCCCGCCGCGAAGTCAGATGCTCGCTCAGCCCGTCGCCCAGTTCGCCGAGCCCGCCCAGATACACAATCCTCTGCACGCCGGCGCTTGCAGCCGCAGCCGCAAAATTCTTCGCATGCGCCAGATCCTTTTCCGCATAGTTCTCACCCGCCGAAATCATCGAGTGAATCAGGAAGTACGCGACTTCACATCCACGTAGGCTCTTCGTCAGCGCCGCCTGGTCTTCCAGATCGAGCTGCACAGTGTCAACGTTCGGATCCTCCGACCACGTCCGGTCCTGCAATTTGCGCGGCGAACGCACCAGGCATCGCACCGCATACCCCGCCTCCAACAGCCGCGGCACTAGCCGCCCCCCGATGTACCCCGTCGCACCCGTAACCCCGACGCGCCTCACGAATTTTCACCCACTGCAAAATTGCCTGTGTCCATCATTTGGATCCCACTCAATCTTTCTGGCGTACGTTGTGGCAAGGCCAGGCGTCTCAAGCTGTCGCCGTCACTACGATCGCCGAGCATCGTTTCTGACTCAGCCGCCGGTACGAATGCGGCAGCGACGAATCGAAATAAATCGAATCGCCCGCGTCCAGTACGTGCTCATCGTTCCCCACTCGAATCTCCAGCTTCCCGTGCAATACCGACAAGAATTCCACTCCGCCGTGGTGGTGCCTTCGCGCCCTCCCCGGCGGCAGCGGCTGAAACTCCGCGTAGTACGCGTCCAGCTTCCGATCAGTCGCCGCGAAATCCAGCGATTCGAAGTAAAACGAAATGTCTCGCCCGTCCGGCCGTTCCGGGAATCGCTTCCGCTCGTTGCGCCTCACGATCGCGAGCACGTGCCGCTTCGAGTCGTCCGCAAAGAAGTATTCCAGGCCAACGCTGAACACCATCGCGATCCTCAACAGTGTCGGCAGCGTCGGAAACAATTTCCCGCGCTCGACCTTCGAAAGCATCGCCGCCGAAAGCCCCGTGTGCCTGCCCAGCTCCACCAGCCCCATCTTTTTCTTCAGCCGCAGCGCCCGCAGCTTGTCGCCGATCGCATAACTCTGAATTCCCTTCTTCAGCGACTCCGACAGCATCGGGATCTCCTTTTTTAACCAGCGCGCAAAGCCATTACAAAAATTTGCCCACCATTCACTCGACTTCCAGTGTCCAGCCTATTTTCTCCGTTGTCAAACATCTTTTCTCGTAAGTTAAACGTAGGATAGGGTGAGGCGTCTGAGAAAAGCAGACTCCGGAACGACATTGCTCCGTATAGAACGGGGCACCCGGACTTAAATGAAGTCGCACTGAAAAAGGAGAAACAGAATGATCGCAGGTTCAAACGTAGTGAGAAGGTTGGTCTCGTTGGTCGCGGCAGCTTTGCTCTTGACGCTCTCGACCGCTGTCTACGCAAATCCCAAAGCCAGTTCGCAGGACATCGTCGACACCGCCGTCGCGGCAGGCTCGTTCAAGACTCTCGTCGCCGCTCTGAAAGCCGCAGGTCTCGTGGACACGCTGAAAGGCAAAGGCCCGTTCACCGTATTCGCTCCCACCGACGAAGCCTTCGCGAAACTCCCGTCAGGCACCGTCGATGAACTCCTCAAGCCCGAGAACAAACAGAAGCTCATCGCCATCCTCACCTATCACGTCGTCCCCGGCAAGGTTACCGCCGCTCAAGCCATGAAAGTGAATTCCGCAAAAACGGTCAACGGCGAATCGCTCAATATCAGCACGCAGGGTGGCACGGTCATGATCAATGATGCAACCGTCACCAAAGCCGACATCATGTGCTCCAACGGCGTCATCCATGTCATCGACACCGTTCTGATGCCGAAATAAGTTCCCCCAACGCAGCGAGGCCCCGCCCGGTGAAATGGGCGGGGCTTTTTTTGCTTCTTCGCTGACATTCTTCGGATATCGCACGCCCAATCCCAAGCCTCGCCATCTCACACGGGACTAAAAATTCGGCGGCAACCTATCAATTTCCTTATGCCCTTCAGCGTAATCTCGCCTCCGCACTCGCCCTCTCAGAAATGAGAGCCGAGATCGCTGGAGGCTTTCGTGAACCATCACCCGACATCTTCGCCGGCCCGCAGGATGCGACTCCGAAACTCTGTGGCAATCCCCTCCCGGATTGCCATCCTCATCCTGCTGGCGCTTACAGCGCTCGCCACGGGCACAATCGCACAAACCACACCGCGGTCGACGCCCGCGCCTTCGGCGGCTTCGACGGAAGCCATGCAACAGCGAATCTCCACGCTCGAATCCGAAGTCGAAGCCTTGAAATCCGCCGTCAAGCAACTGCAAGGCGTGTCGCCCGCCTCCCAGCCGGGATCGTTAAACGCGCCAGCATCTCAACCACATGTGCTGCTTGCCTCGGCGCCCATCTTGCCCGCAGCGTCGCCCGAGCCTGCCGCTCCAACGCCGGTCGCCGCAACGACCATCTCTTCGACAGCCGTCCCACCCCAATCGCAATTACCATCGCCATCCCAATCCCTCGCTACCAATCCCTCTTCTCCCGCCCTTGAACCCGCCGACTCCAAAATCCTCGGCTTCCTCCGCGACACCACTGTCAACGTCGCGCTCGACGGCTACTACGACTACAACTTCAACTCCCCCGTCGGCCGCGTCAATCTCCTCCGCGCTTACGACGTTCTCAGCAACGAGCTCAGCCTCAACCAGGCCGATGTGATTTTCGATCACCCAGCCAATATCGCCGACGGCCGCCGCTGGGGCGGGCGCCTTGATCTCCAATTCGGCCAGGCCACCGACACGCTGCAAGGCAATCCCAACAACGAGCCGCGCCCCGACATCTATCGCAACATCTTTCAGGCCTATGGCACCTACATCGCGCCAATCGGCAAAGGCCTCGAGATTGATTTCGGAAAATGGAGCAGTTCGCTCGGCATCGAAGGCAACTACACCAAAGACCAAATGAACTACTCGCGCGCGTATTTCTTCAATTTTCTGCCCTTCTACCACATGGGCGTTCGCGCGACCCTGCCGGTCTCCGACAAGTTCACCATCAACTATTGGGTAGTGAATGGAACCAACCAGGTGGAAGCCACCAACGGCTTCAAAGACGAACTCTTCGGCTTCGTATTCAAACCCACGAAAAGCATCGCGTGGACCTCAAACTACTATCTCGGCCAGGAACATCCCGATCGCACTGTCTCCACGATTCCGACCAACCCCGTCCCCGTCCAGCCCGACCTCAACTTCGTCGCCATCCGTCCGGCGCCCAACGGCCGCACACACATCTTCGATAATTACGTCACCTGGCAGGTAAATCCCAAACTCGCGCTCGCAATCGAGGGCGACTACTTTCTCTCACGCCTCTGGCGCGATCAAGCGCTTGGTGAGTCCGCTGCGCCTTCCCACGTCATCGGCGGCGCCGCCTATCTTCAGTATCAATTCACTCCCCGCCTCGCCGTCGCCACCCGCGCCGAATATCTTTCCGATCGTGGCGGGCTCTTCAGCGGTATCACGCAAGCCCTCAAAGAAAATACCGTCACTTTCGACTACAAATTATCCGACGGCTTCCTCATGCGCTACGAATGGCGCCGCGACTATTCGAATCAGCCGTCTTTCCTCTCCGACACACAGGGCCTCCTCTTGAAGCAACAAACCACTGCCACGGTGGGTCTAATCTGGTGGTGGGGCCGCAAGGAAGGCGCGTGGTGAGAAATGCGATCTCCACGAAGGAAAGTTACGAGGTGCCTGCCGATACGAATTTAGGTGCTGTCATCCCGAGCGAAGCGAAGGATCTCAGACGTTAGCCAGCACTACTCATCGGCTACTAGCTGCTCCAAAAAGTCGAAGGGCACCCGGTCAAAACTCACGAGCGCCCCTCAACCTACATCCTAATTCGACTTATACCTCAGGGATCACCTCCTGTCTCCACAGGAACGTGGATACCACAGCCCCACTCTAGCGCCACGCATTCCGGAGTCAAGCGCAAACAATAAAATCTCTATCGAACTTTTCGATTTGTTCAACTCAATCGCTTCTCGCGTAGCCGTTTCTCGATCATCCGCCGCACCGCCGGCGGCCGCAATCCGCAAGGAAAGAATGTGGTCGAACATCCCGCACCCCTCTCACGAAAATCTACCTTGTAATCTCCCCGCCCCTTCGCTATATCTCACCCATACCTCGCAGTTGGTGTTGTACCGGAAAAATCTGAATTAGCGTTCCCGCCAGGGGATTCGCGCTCGACCACGCCACGCCGTCTCGGCCACGCCGTCTTGCGCGTTTCCGGAGAGACCTCGCGGGCTTGCGCATGGGTCCACATTTGAAGCTCGACTCGCTGGGCAAGCCGTCCTTGCCACGTTCGCTGGCGTTTTGTTGTTTCGTTGTATCGATAGCATTCCTTCTGCTTGTCGCTCTTTCCGCCGCGACGCAGACGCAGGATCCGTCCGCAGTCGCCACCGAATTTGCCGACATCACCACCGCCGCCGGCATTCACTTCACCCATTTCAAAGGTAACAACGGCGTCTCCATCAACCTCGAAGAGTTCGGCCCAGGCGTTTGCGTCTCCGACTACGACAAGGACGGCTGGCAAGACATTTACTTCGTCAACGGACGCGATCGCTACGATCGCGGCATCGGCGTCAAGAACGCGCTCTATCACAATAACGGCAATGGAACGTTCACCGATGTCACCGACGCCGCGGGCGTCCCCGGCACGAACTACGGTCTCGGCTGCGTTTGGGGCGACTATGACAACGACGGCTTCCCCGATCTCTTCGTCACCCAATTTGGCGCCAACGTCCTCTATCACAACAATGGCGATGGTACGTTCACCGACGTCACCGCGAAAGCGGGCGTCGCTGGTCTCGAGTCGGGCACCTTCCACGCTGGCGCCGTCTTCCTCGACTACGATCGCGACGGCAAGCTCGATCTCTACGTCGGCAGCTACGTCAATCTTGGTCCAAAGGCGCAGCGTTACTGCGACATCGGCGGCGTGCGATCCAGCTGCGCCCCCTCGGTCTACCCTGGAAGTCCCAACGCCCTCTACCACAACAATGGAAACGGCACTTTCACCAACGTCACCGCTACCGCAAAGATCCTCCAGCCCAATGGAAAAAATCTCTCGGTCGGCGCTGCCGACTGGGACAACGACGGTTGGCCCGACCTCTTTGTCGCCAACGACGGCCAGCCCGCCTACCTGTATCAGAACCTTCACAACGGCAAATTTCGTGAAATAGCGGAGACCGCGGGAATGGCCTACAACACGCACGGCCAGATGATGGCCGCCATGTGCATTTCGCTGGGCGATTTCGACAACGACGGCTTTCTCGACCTCTACATTTCCGATTTTCAGAAAAATTCCGACCACGTCTGGCACAACTCAGGCAAGGGATACTTCGACGAGGTCAGCGACGAGGCCGGCATCACGCTCGCCACGAAAGAGGTCCTGAGCTTCGGCGGCGGCTTTTTCGACTACGACAACGACGGTTGGCTCGACATATTCATCGGCAACGGCCACGTCTATCCCGAGATTGAGCAGGTCTCCACCAGCACTCTCTACAAACAACACAACTCGCTATTCCATAACGAGATGCATGGCAAATTCTCTGAAGTCTCCGCGCAATGCGGCCTCAACTCGCTTCCCCTTCGAGCCGCCCGTGGTGTCGCGTTCGCCGATTTCGACAACGACGGTTACGTCGACGTCCTGATCGCCAACAACGGCGATCCGCCGACACTCCTCCGCAACCAGGCCCTGCACAAAAATCATTTTGTGAACTTCACGCTGGTCGGCACAAAATCCAACCGCGACGCCCTCGGCGCCCGAATCAAAATCACCACAAACATCGCAAGCCCAGGTGCCGCCGGCCCCACCACCATAAGCCAAATTCGCGAAATCGCCGGCGGCGGCAGCTACCTCTCACAAAGCGATCTCCGCGCCAACTTCGGCCTCGGAGAAGCCGCCGTAATCTCTACCATGGAAATCACCTGGCCCAGCGGCGCCCGCCAAACCCTCCACGACCTCCCCGCCGACCACTTCTACCGGATCGAAGAGTCCCGCCCCCAACCCACCACCCTCAAATAAAGGACAAGCCATCCTCGCCTATCATGTGCCAAGCCATGTACGGGCGCAGCACCGCTGCGCCCCAAACGCCCAGGCCTAAACGATGAAGCCGTCACCCCACGGTGGGTCGCCATGCCGTCGGAACCCACCCAAACCGTTGTCATCCTGAGCGCGCCCACAGGGCGCCGAAGGACCTCAACGTAAGCCAACCCTCAGTCGCATTCCTTCGTCGTCCACGCACTCCATTCGAATCGTAACAAAATCACCCCGTTCGAATAACCACAACGATAATGCTATTGACATAGTACACAATCTATGCTACCCTGCCGAATGATCTCGCATCACCCACTCCTTCCGCCCCAACCGTCATTCACGAGCACCCGCAACTTCCTTCCTTTCAAGAACTTCCACACTCTTTCAAAACACCATTCCGTAACTCCAACAAAGAAAACGGGTTACACACTCTTCAGAAAACACCCGGGGGGTGTACCCCAAAAGCGAACCCAAAGCGAAACACTGCGATCTGAACCCCGCCGATTACCCTTTGGAGTGCGGCGCTCGCAGGCGCCGCCTTTGCGGCCTAAGCCCC
The DNA here is from genome assembly GCA_963795355.1 of uncultured Acidobacteriota bacterium. Taxonomy (GTDB): domain Bacteria; phylum Acidobacteriota; class Terriglobia; order Acidiferrales; family UBA7541; genus Acidiferrum. The sequence goes on along the minus strand of CAWCHM010000010.1, from coordinate 245,607 downwards.
ATCACCCATATTCACAATCCACGCAAGGCCGCCAAGCCCATCCGGCCCGCGCCATCCTCACCACCCACGGCTCCAAGTCCACCCACTCGCAATTCAATAGAAACAATTCTCCCTACCGCGCATCTCAACCTCTACGCACAAAGACAACCGCAAGGGAGATGCACGTGGCCAATCGGCTCGAAGGAAAAGTGGCGGCAATCACCGGCGGCGACCAAGGCATCGGCCGCGCCATCGTCGAGCGCTTCGCTCGCGAAGGAGCCGACATCGCGCTCTGCTATCGCTCCAACAAGGCTGGCGCCGACGAAGTCGTCGCCGAAGTGCAAAAACTCGGCCGCAAAGCCGCCGCATTCCAGGCCGACGTCGGCAAAGTCGACCAGGGCCAAAAATTTATCACCGATGCCGTAGGCGCTCTCGGCCGCATCGACATCCTCGTCAACAACGCCGGCCTCGAACGCCGCGCCGATTTCTGGGACGTCACCGAAGCCGATTACGATCTCGTCCTCGACGTCAATCTCAAGGGCCCGTTCTTCGTCACTCAAGCGTTCGTCAATCATCGCCGCCAGGCCAAAGCCGGCGGAAAGGTCATCAACATCAGTAGCGTCCACGAAGAACTACCCTTCCCGCATTTCACCTCGTACTGCGCCAGCAAGGGCGGCATCAAAATGTTCACGCGTAATCTCTCCATCGAACTCGCGCCTCTGGGCATCACGATCAATTCCATCGCGCCCGGCGCCATCGAAACGCCCATTAACAAAAATCTCCTCAACGACCCGGCCAAGCTGAAGCCACTGCTCGAGAATATTCCACTCAATCGCCTTGGCAAGCCCGAAGACGTAGCCGGCGTAGCCGCCTTCCTCGCCTCGACCGATTCCGACTACATGACCGGCACCACCACTTTCGTAGACGGCGGCCTGACCTGGGACTACGAAGAGCAATAGTCAAGATTCGTGTCATCCTGAGCGAAGCGAAGAATCTCAGACGTTAGCCGCACCCGAAATAAAGCTACTTTGAAACGCCCAATCGAGGACCAACGATGCCGGAAACTCCCAGCAAGCCGATCAAACTCGTAATCGCCGACGTTGACGGCACTCTCGTCACGCACGATAAAATCCTCACGCAGCGCGCCATCGACTCCGTCTTCAAAATGCGCGACGCAGGAATTCAATTCGCCGTCACGAGCGGCCGCCCGCCCAAAGGCATGGCCATGCTCATCGATCCGCTCAAACTCAATGAACCGATCGCCGCATTCAACGGCGGCGTCGTCATCAAACCTGACCTAAAGACAGTCTTGCAGCAAAATGTCCTGCCACCCGATGTCGTTAGAAAAGTGGTGAAGCTCATCCTCGATCACAAGCTCGACGCCTGGATCTACACCGACAAAGACTGGTTTGTCCGCGACGTCAAAGCCGCTCACGTCGCGCGCGAACAATGGACCGTAAAGTTCGAGCCGGTCGTCACCGACAAGCTCGAATCCATCGTCGACAGAGTCGCGAAAGTGGTCGGCGTAAGCGACGACCTTGAGGGCGTCGCTAAATGCGAGAAGGATGTGCAGCAGGCTTTCGGAGACAGTGTCTCGGCCGCGCGTTCGCAGCCTTACTATCTCGATGTCACGCATCCAAAAGCGAATAAAGGCGAAGTCGTGAAAATCATGTCCGACCTCTTGAAAATCCCACCCGATGAAATCGCGACGATCGGCGATCAGCCCAACGACGTTCTGATGTTCGTAAAAAGCGGCGTGAGCATCGCGATGGGCCAATCCAGCCCCGAAGTACAAAAATCCGCGACCTACGTCACCACCTCAAGCGAAGACGAAGGTTTTGCCAACGCCATGGAGAAATACATCCTCCAACGCCACGCCGCCAGCTCATGAGGGCCAACCTGAAACCTAAATTGTCGAATGGGATTTTAAAGGACGTTTAAGAAACGAAACCTAACTAAGCTCGCGCCAACGTCGCAGCCCGCGCCGCGCGCAAAAGCTCTGCCGCATTGTGCTTCGGATCGCCGTGACCAAACACCGCGTTCCCCGCGACGAGCAAATCCGCTCCGGCGCTTACGACTTGGCTGACCGTCGTCATATCGACGCCGCCATCGACTTCGATGCGATAAGACAGCCCGCGCTTCTCGCGGATCCGTGCCAGCGACTCGATTTTCCGCAGCGAGTTGGGAATAAATCGCTGCGCGCCAAATCCCGGATTCACCGACATCACCAGCACGTGATGCACGATGTCGAGCACTTCATCCAGCATTGCGACAGGCGTCGCCGGATTGATCACCACGCCCGGCTTGCATCCATGCGACTCGATCAAGTGCAACGTCCGGTCGAGATGCACGCACGCTTCCTGATGCACCGAAATCCAGGTCGCACCCGCTTCGGCAAATGCGGGAATGAAGTCGTCGGGATTCTCGATCATCAGGTGGCAGTCGAACGGAATGTTCGGCACCGCTTTGCGGAGCGACTTCACGACGGGCGGACCGATCGTGATGTTGGGCACGAAGTGGCCGTCCATGATGTCGACGTGCAGAATGGTGCCGCCGCCGTCAATCGCGGCGCGTGCTTGCTCGCCCAGGCGGGAGAAATCCGCGGAAAGGATCGATGGTGCCAGTTCGATTTGCACGATGTTCCTCGTTGATACGGCCAGTATACGCAAAACCACTGACAGGCCGCGAAAAATGTGCACGCGATGTCGAGCGACTTCGATGCGATCTGGCGAGTCGCAGCTACCGATTGTTTTCGACCTTCGGCCTCGCAAAATCCTCGGCGCTATTTCGGCCAAGGCAGAGTGCGCTGCTGCTCGCTGCTGGCGCGGCAAAGCTCGAGCGCACGCATCACATCAAGCGCGTGCTGCAAACTCACGAACGGTTTCGCCTTACCCTCGATCACGTCGCGGACGTTCGCATAAAAATCGCGATAGTCGCCGGTACCCGACGGAATCCGCCGCTGCGTCGTGCTCGTGCCATCGGAGAGCGTCAGCAATCCCCAGTTCTCTTCCGACTCGGCACCCCACGAGCCTTTTTCTGGAAGGTTGCCGAACCGCAAATTGTTTTCCTGCGGATCGACGGTTTGCTTCAGGAATGCGCCCTTCGTGCCGAAGAGCAAAAATCGTGGGCGCGGCGATCACCGCAAGGATGTTGGAGCTGAGCACCGCGCGGAGGCTGTTCGGGTAGTGAAACATGATGTCGAACGCATCGTCGGCAAGTCCGCCCTGACGCTCGATGCGAACATCGGCGGTGATCGCTTCCGGCAAGCCAAACAACACCATCGCGTGATCGATCACATGCGGACCGATATCAAAAAGGATTCCGGCGCCCGGCTCGGCTTTTTCACGCCAGGCATTCGGTTTGAAGTTCGGTCGAAAGCGATCGTAGCAAGTCTCGAAACGCACGATGCGGCCGAGCGTGCCGGCGGAGACGAGTTCACGAATCGCCTGGAAATCGCCATCGTAGCGGCGATTCTGATACACGGTGAGAAATCGCCGCGACTTTTCGGCGAAGTTTACGAGATCGACGGCTTCGGCGTACGAAGTCGTGAAAGGTTTGTCGACAACAACATCGCGCCCGGCAGCCATTGCCGCATGCGCCAAAGGAGCATGCGTTTCGTTCGGGCTTGCGATCACGACGAGCTGAATTTCCGGCAGCGCGAGAAGTTCCTCGAGCGAGCGCACGATTTTCGCATCCGGATACGCGACAGCCGCTTCGTCCCCCTTGCGTTGCAGAATCGCGGCGAGACGCAACCCCGGAACACGCGAGATAACCTGAGCGTGAAACGCACGCCCGGCGAGACCAAACCCAATGAGGCCGACGTTGATCATCACGAAAGATTATAGAGGCGATCTCGCCGTGGTTGCTGAGAATCGCCCTCTGCCCCAAAATGAATTGCTGCCTCGGAATAAATCGCTGTTTCGGAATGCGGCGCGGGCGTTTCGTGACGAGCTGATGAACAAACGCTCGCGGCGACTCGGTGAGTTCTTCGGAGAATGATGGCCACATCGGCGACGGTTTCGGAGACGGACGCAAAGCGCAAGCACGTCGGCCTGATCGCGCTGCTCTCCGCGGGATTTATTCTGACCGGCTTCCCCACGATCATCGCGGGTCCGATCTTGCCGACATTTATTTCGCGATGGAATCTGACCGACTCGCAAGCGGGATTGTTTTTCACCGTACAGTTTGCCGCGTCGCTCGCCGCTGTTTGGATCACCACGGGTTTGACCGCGTGGCGCGGCTATCGCCCAGGACTCGTGATCGGATATGTGCTGACCGGAGCTGGCCTCGCACTGCTGAACTCTCCAACGCATGGAATCGCCTTGCTTGCCGTCGCGATGTACGGAATGGGCTACGGCCTCGTCGTTCCTCCGACAAATCTCTGCGGAGCGGAAGCCGGCGGCGCAGGCGTCGTGAGCCTGCTGAATTTCGCCTGGGGCATTGGCGCCGTCGCGTGCGCGCCGCTGGTCAGCGTTTCGCTGCGCCATCACTCGCTCACAACATTGCTATGGATTCTCGCAATCGCCGGGTTCGCACTGGCCGCTGGATTTCTGTTTGCCCCGCTACCACAGCGTCATCACGACGTTTCGGCCGACGCCGCAAGAAAAAGCGCGGGTATTCCGTCCGTCAGAACCACGGTTGTAGTTGCAGCGATCTTTTTCCTGTACGTGGGAAGCGAAGCGGGCCTCGGCGGCTGGGCGGCCGAACAATTGAAGCGGCTCGTAGGGCACACGACTGAGCTAACGACAATGACCCCGCTGTTTTTCTACGCGGGATTGATGGTTGGGCGCGGCTTCGCGTCGTTGCTGCTGCCGCGCATCGGCTCGCTGAGATTCATCATCGCCGCACTTTCGCTGGCGATCGTGGGCACAGTGATCGTCATCGTTACGCGCACTCCCAATGTAGCGATTGTCGGATTCGCGATCGCCGGTTTGGGCTGCTCGACGATTTATCCCATCTACATCTCGTGGTTTTCGCATTGGTACGGCCCCGCCGCCCGCCGATTGGGAGGCGTGGTTTTCTCGATGGCGTCGTTGGGTGGCTCGGCAATTCCGTGGCTCGTCGGATTCGTATCGACGAAGGCGAACAGCTTGCCCATCGGCTTTCTGGTTCCCCTCGCTGGCGTTTGCGCGATGGCCGCGCTGGTAACGCTTTTGCGGAAACGCGGCCTCCAAATGCTGTGACCTGAACTGGACGCATCGAGCAGCCCCCACAGGCCCCGTGCGTTGGGAATCGGCGCAAGGGGTAAGGTATCCTTTGCGCGTGCTGAAAACAGCCACACAACGGGGCGGAACGCGGCGAAGTGAGGATCAGCGGTCGCCGACGCGCGCGCTCCTGTTCGGGCTCATCATCACGTTGGCCGCGGTGGTCGTATATTCGGCGTACATCACCGTGCAAATTTCCGGGCTGCGCAAACTGCAAAGCGAGATGGTGGATCGCAATCGCCGCGACTCGCTGCAACTCCTGCGGCTGCAAAACGATTTGAATTCCGTGGCGCTGGCGATGCGCGACATGCTCGATTCGAGCGAGCCGTATCCGATGAGCGCGTGGTCGGCGCAATTTGCGCGGTTGCGAGGAGATATCGACGCGGCTCTTACGCTGGAAGAACAAAATGCGTCGGCGCTGCGCACACAAGAACAGCGCGACTATCTACGCCATCAACTCACGCAATTCTGGGACGCGATGGATCGCATGTTCGCCCTCGCGAACAATGGAAAAGAAGCGGACGCGAAAGAGCAAATCCGACTCTCACTGCAAGCGCGGCAAGCCGCGCTGAGCACCGCAGTCTCGCGATTGCTGGTTGAGAACAATGAAGGCGAGCAACGTGCGGCGTCGCAGATAGGCGAGATTTACACTCGGGTGCAGCGGCAGGTCTATCTGTTCTTTGCAGCAACTCTCGTCGCGATTGTGCTGACGAGCCTTTATCTCATCCGCACGAATCGCGAAATTTTCGCACGGCTGGCGACGCTTTCAGAGCAGCGCAGCGAGCTTGCGCAAAAACTGATCTCGACGCAGGAATCGACACTGCGCCACATCTCGCGCGAGTTGCACGATGAATTCGGCCAAGTGCTCACTGCGATCGGTTCGCTGCTGGGACGCCTTGGCAATCAGGCACCCGAAGGTTCATCGCTGCGCGCGGATTTACAGGAAGTGCGCGAAATCGCGCAATCGACGCTGAACAATATTCGCGGACTCTCGCAGGCGCTGCATCCTGTATTGCTCGAAGAGCAAGGACTTGAGAGCACGCTCGACTGGTACATCCCTACGGCATCGCATCAGATGGGGCTTTCGTTACACTATGACAAGTCGGGCGCGACGTTTCCCGTCGAGACCGTCGCGGGCGTTCAGATCTATCGCGTGCTGCAGGAAGCGCTCAATAACGTAAGTCGGCATTCTGGCGAGCGCGAAGCCTGGGTGCGGCTGAAATTTTCGGGCGCTGAACTCGGGCTCGACGTCGAGGATCACGGCAAAGGATTCTCAAGCAACGGCTCGCAGCAGGGCTCGCATCGTTCAGCTGGGCCATCACAAGGAATCGGACTCGTCGGAATGCGCGAGCGTGCGGAATTGATCGGCGGCACGTTGGAACTACTGCAGCCGGATGAAGGAGGAACGTTGGTGCGATTGACGGTACCGCGTGAGCGGGCGGAGGCAGCGCATGGCGGATAAGATCACGGTTTTGTTGGTGGACGACCACGCGCTGGTACGGAAGGGATTTCGCCGCATGCTCGAGGACGATCCGACCATCACAGTCGTGGGCGAAGCGAACGACGGAAACGACGCGGTGAAACTCGCACTCCAACTTAAACCGCGCGTCACGGTGATGGACTGCGCGCTGCCAGGCATCAGCGGAATCGAAGCCTCGCGCCAGATTCGCGCGAAGTGGGCCGACGCGGCGATTTTGATGCTGAGCATGCATTCCGAAGACACGCTGATCCGCCAGGCACTGGAAGCCGGTGCGCGCGGCTACATTTTGAAAAACGCGATGGATCTCGATTTGATAAAGGCAGTGAAAGGCGTCGCGGAAGGAAAAACCGTACTTGATCCGCAACTCGTGAAGCCGGAAGCCCTAAAGGGTGAGCGCGCATCAGGACTCACCGCGCGCGAACTGGAAATCCTGCAGCACATCGTCGGCGGGAAATCGAACAAAGAAATCGCAGCCGATTTGGGGCTGAGCGCCAACACCGTCGCGGTGCACCGAGCGAATATCATGGATGCGCTCGGCATTCATAAAACCGCGGAGCTGGTCGTGTACGCGATTCGGAACGGCCTGGTCACTTTGCCGTGAGGCGGCGGGATTTTCTCAACGGCGCGACGGGCGTCGGATTCGCGGCTGGATTCGGCGCGCTCACGTCTCCGTTCGATGCGTTCACTCTTTCCGCCGCAGCCGCGCCGGCGAGATCACCCCTGGCCTCGCCCGGCTTCCGGCTCGTCGATGTCACCGCACAAGCCGGCATCCATTTCCAACACAACAGCGGCGCCTACGGCGGCAAACTGCTGCCCGAAACGCTCGGCTCCGGCTGCGCGTTTCTCGACTACGACGCCGACGGCTGGCAAGACATCTTACTTGTCAATGCCATGGACTGGCCCGGCCACAAACAACAGCGCACCACGCTGCGCCTCTATCACAACAATCGCAACGGCACATTCACCGACGTAACGAAAGGCGCCGGACTTGACATCGAAATGTACGGCATGGGCGTGGCGGTCGGCGATTACAACAACGACGGCTTCCCCGACATTCTGATCACCTGCGTCGGCCAGAATCGCCTCTTCCGCAACACCGGCAAAGGCACATTCGTCGACGTCACGAAAGCGGCAGGACTCGCAGGCCGCTCGGCGTTCAGCACATCGGCGATCTGGTTCGACTACGACCGCGACGGCCTGCTCGATCTCTTCGTCTGCAACTACGTGCGCTGGTCGCCCGAGCACGATGTTTTCTGCAGCCTCGACGCGACGCACAAATCCTATTGCACGCCCGAAGCGTATCGCGGTGACACAAGCTGGCTTTTCCACAATCGCGGGGATGGAACGTTTGAAGACGTCACCGCGAGCAGCGGAATTTTCGATAGCAGCTCGAAATCCCTCGGCGTGGCGATGCTCGATTTTGACGGCGACGGCTGGCCCGATTTGCTGGTTGCCAACGACACACAACCCAACAAGCTCTACCGAAACCTGGGCAACGGAAAATTCAAGGACGTCGCCGTCGAAGCCGGCCTCGCGTTCAGCGCCGACGGCAAAGCGCGCGCCGGAATGGGCGTCGATGTTGGCGATTTCGAGAATTCGGGCCGCGCGGGAATCGCGATCACGAATTTCGACAACGAGATGATCGGTTTGTATCGCGCGTCGCGCACCGGCGTATACGACGACATCGCGACCGCGTCAGGCGTCGGCATCGCATCGCGCAATTCGCTCGGATTCGGTTGCACGTTTGTCGACGCCGATCTCGATGGCTTGCTCGATCTGGTCGTCGCGAACGGGCACATCGACGAGACCGTGCGCAACATTCGCGGCAACGTCGGCTACGCGCAGGCGCCACAACTTTTTCTGAATAGCGGCAACGGAAAATTTCACGACGTGGCGAGCGAAGTCGGCGGTGGCTTCGACGGTCCGAAAGTCGGCCGCGGCCTGGCGTACGGAGATTTCGACAACGACGGCGACGCCGATCTTTTGCTGACGACGAATCACGGCCCGGCGTATCTCTATCGCAACGATGAAACGAGCGGCAATCGCAGCCTGCGCTTGCGCCTCGTCGGCACAAAATCGAATCGCGACGCCGTCGGCGCGACCGTGCACGTCACCTGCAGAAGGCGTGACGCAGTCGCGCGTCGTACGCGGCGGCTCAAGCTATCTGTCCCAATCAGAGCTGCCGTTGACCTTCGGCGTTGGCAAGCGCGACCGCGTCGATCGCGTCGTCGTCACTTGGCCCAGCGGCGGGACCGAAGAATTCAAATCGGTCCAAATCGGGAAGCGCCTGCAATGCATTGAAGGTAAAGGTCTTAGTGAAGATCGCTGAATAGTTCTTTTACATTATTGTCAGCGAATTCGGCTTTCTTTATAAAGGGGTCAACTTACATCGCTTCCAGAGGACATGACACCCCGGGAGGCGCCCCAAACAACTTGCGGCCGGATGCACACCCATCCGGCCGCTGATATTTTAGAGGCGATTTTTTTAGCGGTAGAATAGCGGCGCGACAAAGGCACATCGATCGCCTAGAAGCAGAGCGCAGCACTCGCAACAATTCCGGAGGCGCAATGACCTGGATCAAAACGATCGGCATGGACGAAGACGAGCGCGTCAAGAAAGCGATGATGGACCAGCGCGCTCTGTATCCAGCAGAATATTTCACTCCGGTGCCGATCGTCGATCGCGGACCGAAAGAGAGCATCACCGCCTCGCACTCGCTGATCCCCGATGCGATGTTTCATTCCTTCAGTGCGTTCGGCGCGATGATGGCGCCCGATTTGCCTCTCCAACGACGCCAGCACGAAATGATCGCGACGATGGTATCGGTCACGAACCGGTGCCATTATTGAATCGAGTCACACGCAGAGTTTCTGCGTAGGGTGACGTTGGATGATGCACTGATCGAGGCGCTGCGAGCCGACTATCGCACGGCGCCGATCACCGAGCAGGAACGTGTGATGCTCGACTTCGTCGTGAAACTGACGAAGGACGCGACGAAGTGCTCCCCGAAGGATCACGAGGCGCTGCGGGCCGTAGGGTTTGAAGACCGCGGAATCCTGCAGATCACGCTCATCGCCGCGTGGTTCAACTACATCAACCGAGTTGCCGATGCGCTTGGCGTCGGTCGCGACGATCTAGCTCCCAAATAGCTCCCGATACGTCTAACGTTTACCACAAGAGCCGCGCTGGATTTCCTGGCGCGAGGCTGAAATACTTACCCGTCCGATCGGATCCTCTCCGATTGAATCCAGGCGGGTGTGACGGGTGAAGAATCTCTCCTTTTTATTAATGGGGGCAATATTCGTAGCTGCGCTGATTTGGATGGCGACGTTCAAGCGTCCGGCCAAGGTTGTCGTTCAGCCGGCGGGACCGAGAGCGGAAGTCGTTCTGCTCAACGGCAAGATATTGACGGTCGATCCACACGATTCCGTGGTGGAAGCGGTGGCGATTGGTTTCGATGGGCGATTCATGGCGATCGGTTCAAACGCCGAAATCCGCGGCTGGATGGGCGCGAACACCAGGATCATCGATCTGCATGGACGAACGGTCACTCCTGGTTTGATCGATAGCCACGGGCACTACGCTGACGGCGGCCTCAACGAACTCAACACGGTCAATCTGAGCGAAGCGAAGAGCATCGCCGAGATCGTGGACAAAATCGCCGAACGCGCGAAGACGGCGAAGCCCGGCGAATGGATTCAGGGCACCGGTTGGGATGAAAGCAAGCTCACCGACCTGCGCTATGTGCACGCATCCGACCTGGACAAGGTGACTCCGAACAATCCGGTGTGGCTGTTGCATACGACCGGGCACTATGGCGCGGCGAACAGCGTTGCGCTGAAACTCGCGCACATCACGCGCGCGACGAAAAATCCAAAAGCGGGAACCATCGATCGCGACGCGCAAGGCAAGCCGACGGGCGTGCTCAAAGAGTCGGCGATGGACGCGGTTTTGACGCTCATCCCACCAGCAACGCCCGAGCAGGAACACGCGGCGATTTTGCACATCATCGACGAACTGCACGCTGAGGGCATGACCGCGATTAAGGAAGGCGACATCCAGCCGCATACCTGGGACGCATACAAACGCGTACTCGACGAAAACAAGTTAAAGGTGCGCGTGTTCGTGTTGTGGGATGTCGGGAAAACGATGGATGCGGGTCGGGCGACGCTGGCACGCATCAAGGCGCTGCCGCTGCCGCCGCGCGCACTGGGCGACGACGTGCTGCTCTCGGGCGGCGGAAAACTTTACATGGATGGCAGCGGCGGTGGGCGGACGGCGTGGCTCTACGATGATTGGCACACGAAATCGACGGAGATCGATAAGGGTAACAAGGGCTATCCGGCCATCGATGTGGAAACGTACAAGCAGCTGGTGCGGATGTATCACCAGGCGGGAGTCCACGTCGGTACACATGCGGTCGGCGATCGCGCAATCGATACGGTGGTGGATACGTATGCCGAAGTGTTGAAGGAGACGCCGACCCACGGCCTGCGGCACAGCATCATCCATTCGAACATTCCGACGGATCACGCGCTGGAAACGATGGCTCTGCTCCAGAAGCAGTACGACGCCGGGTATCCGGAGTTGCAGGCGCCCTTCATGTGGTGGATCGGCGATACGTACGCGGGAACGTTTGGGCCGGAGCGGGCGGCGCGATTGATCCCGCTGAAGACGATGCTGACGCGAGGCATCGTGTGGGGTGGCGGTTCGGACTATTTTGTGACGCCGATGGCGGCGCGATACGGAATCTGGGCGTCGGTGGCCCGCGAAACGCTGAAGGGCGTTTACGGAGCGCATCCGTTTGGGACGGCGGAGGCGGTTGATGCTCACGTGGCGCTGCGGTCGTACACCGAGTGGGCGGCGCACCAGTTATTTCTGGATGGCACCGTCGGATCGATCGAGCTGGGGAAAGAAGCGGACATTGCTGTGTGGGATCGAGACATGTATACGGTGCCGACTGGCGATTTGAAGAATATGAAATGCGAGATGACGTTGTTTAAAGGCGAAATTGTGTTTCGGGCGGATGCGACGCCCGTCACGGTGACCGACGCGACGCCGCTTGCGACGGATAAGCGGTGAACGACGAGGTAGCGTTTGCAGATGCGGGATAAGTTGATCATCGGCGTGGACATCGGCGGTACAAAAGTCGCCGCCGGCGTCGTCGATCGCGACGGGAAGATTCAGGCGCAGAGTCGCACCCCGATGGTGGCGACCGACGCCGCGCGTGGACTGGCGGCGGTGGCGGCCGCGATCGAAGAGCTTCGCTCGCGATTGGGGAATGGAGCGCAGCCGCACGCCATCGGGATCTGTGCGCCAGGCCCGCTCAATCCGCGAACCGGCGTGGTGATCAATCCACCAAACTTGCCTGGCTGGCACAACTTCGCGCTTGCCGACGAAATGCGCAAGCTCTATCCGAGTGCCCAGGTGAAGATCGACAACGACGCCAACGCTGCCGCGCTCGCTGAAGCGAAATGGGGCGCTGGGCGCAACTTTCGCAACGTGTTTTACGCCACGATCGGTACAGGAATCGGCACAGGATTCGTCATTGACGGCAAGGTGTATCACGGAAGGACCGGCTTGGCGACCGAGGGCGGGCATGTCGGGGTCGATCCCAACGGCCCTCAGTGCGCCTGCGGCAAGCGCGGATGCATCGAAACACTGGCGGCGGGACCCGCGATTGCGCGGCGAGCTCGAGCGAAATTGGCGAAGGCTGCCGGCGGCAGCGGTGCGAAGCCATCGGCGTTGCTCGAAATGGCTGGTGGCAAGCCCGACGCAGTAACGAGTGAAATCGTCGCGCAGTGTTATGAGACGGGCGATGCCGTGGCCAAAGAAGTGATGGACGAAACGCTCGATCTGCTCGCTTATTGGCTCGGCAATATCATCGATTTGCTCGAGCCCGATGTGATCGTGATCGGCGGCGGTGTTTCGTCGATGCTCGGGCCGTTTCTCGAAGAGATTCGTGGGCGATGGGTAGGAGCCTGTCTCAGCCCTTACCCGGACGAAACGCCGCTGGTACTGGCGCACTACAAAGAAGATGCTGGTATTGCGGGTGCAGCCGCTCTTTGTGATACAAATTGACCACGTTCACCACGAGGTGATAGATGGCGCAAACGACTGCAAGCTCCACGTCTGTGAGCTCTTCGGGTGACATGACCGAAAACTATCGCCGCCCGCTCGCGATGGTCACAACGCTGTTCTTCATGTGGGGCTTTCTCACCAGCCTCAACGACATTCTCATTCCACATTTGAAAACAGTCTTCGATCTGAACTACGCGAAAGCGATGCTGATCCAATTCGCGTTTTTCACGTCGTACTTTGTGTTCTCGCTGCCGTCCGGCAAGTTGATCGACGCGGTTGGCTACAAAAAGGCGATGGTCGCGGGATTGTTCACGATGGGCATCGGCGCACTGCTTTTCCTTCCCGCAGCGAGCGTGCCATCGTTTCCGTTTTTTCTCACCGCGCTGATTGTGCTGGCAGCGGGCATGACGATCCTTCAGGTTTCGGCCAATCCGTACGTCGCGATCCTCGGCCCAGAGAAAACTGCGGCAAGTCGCCTGAACCTCGCGCAGGCGTTTAACTCTCTCGGTACGACGATCGGCCCAAAGATCGGCGGCATGTTGATTCTCAGCAGCGCGCCGCTGGCCGTTGGGGCATCTGGCGCGATGTCGGCGTCGCAACTGCAGGCGTATCGCATCGATCAGGCATCGTCAGTCAAGACGCCATATCTCATCTTCGCTCTGGCGTTGATGGCACTCGGCGTGGTGATCGCGCTGTTCAAGCTGCCCGCTATCGCGAGCGTCGAACAACGTTCGGGAGCAGGCCACGACTCGATCTGGCGCCACACGCATCTCGTTCTCGGCGCGATCGGAATTTTCGTTTACGTCGGCGCGGAAGTTTCGATCGGCAGCTTCCTCGTGAATTATTTCAGCCAGCCCGATATCGGAAATGTTTCGGAGCAGGTCGCGGCGGGACTTCTGTCGTTCTATTGGGGCGGCGCAATGGTTGGCCGCTTTATCGGTTCGGCGCTGCAACAGAAAATCGCGGCGAACAAAATTCTTGGCGTGGCGGCACTGGTTGCGGCCCTGCTTGTTGTGGTGTCGATGCTGACGTTCGGACACGTCGCCATGTGGACGATTATCGCGGTCGGCCTCTTCAACTCCGTGATGTTTCCGACGATCTTCACGCTGGCGATCGAAGGGCTCGGCCCGCTGACAGGCGACGGCTCAGGATTGCTGGTGGCTGCGATCATCGGGGGCGCAATCATCCCCGAACTGCAAGGCTTGATCGCGGATCGCATCGGCATTCATCACGCGTTTTTTCTGCCGATTCTTTGCTACATGTACATCGCCTATTACGGTTTCGTCGGCTCGCAGAAGAAAGATCCTGTCCGCGCCGCCGCATAGCCCAACTCAGTTCTTCGCCACTTTTCCGTCCGCGACAAGCCTATCCAGCCACCGCTTCGCTTTCGCCGCATCCGGCCGATCGCCGTGATTCTTCACGTAGTCGCGCAGCGCCTGCGCCGCCTCGTCATACTTCCCTGTCGCCACCAGCGACTGCGCCAGGAGTAGCTCGATGTCCGGCGCCTTTCCATTCGACGTCGCCAGCGCGGCTCGCGACGTCTTGGCAGCCTCTGGATATTTTTCCAGCTTGTAATACGCCTGCGCCAGCGTGTACTGCGTCTCCCAGTTCGGATTGCCCCCGTCCAACTCGAGCGATTTCTCCAGCGCGGGAATCGCTTCTTCGTATTTAGCCTGATCGCTTAGCGCCATTCCCAACGCCGCCTGCGCGCGCGCGTGCGTGGGATCGATCTGCGTCGCCTTTTGCAGCACATCCTCTGCATCCGCAAAATTCCGCAGATTCAAATCCACCACACCTTGCAGATACAAAACATCGGGGTGTCCGGGCGCCAAACCCATCGCCTCGCCGGAATATTTCTGAGCATCCTTTATTTTTCCCGCGCCCAGCGCTTGCAGCCCTTTCTCAAACGCTTCCTTCGCTTTAGGAGCCAGCACCGGACCCGCCGGCACGCCGGATGTTTCATTCGATTCGGCCTTACGCTTCAGGTTGAACTCGACTTCGGCCTTCAGCGCCACGGGAATCGCGATGTCTTTCTGGCTGCTTTCATACCCGGTCGCGGAAACCTGCACCGAGTAATCACCAGTCGAAGGCAGCATGAAAAAGACGCGCCCCTTGCGCGTCGTACCAGTGTCGGTGGGCACACCAGACCGATACACGCGCACCGTCGCCGGCGAAGCAATCTCAGCGCCGCCACTGTCCCGCACCGTCACCGAAATCTCCGGCCGGTCGCCTCGAAACATGTTGGTCTCGGCCGACGAATCCTGCGCGAGCGCCAGCGCAGGCACCGCCAAGCCCGCCATAAACGCGAGCGCCAACACTATCAACACACCGCCCAGATTTTGTCGGTTGATCCGCTTGCAGAATTGCATGACACGCCCCAAAACCACTCCACCCAATGAATCGAGCCTAGTCCCCTGCGCCGAATCAGGCAAGGATTACGTTTCTCTGAAAACAGTTGCGCCATCGGGTGATTTTCGCGCGCCCTTTCGTCTGTGATATTGTCCCTCGGGATTCACGAGGACCCTCAATGATGAAACTCAGTTTTTCGTCTGTGGTTGGCGCCGCCTGCTTCATCGCTTTGTTTGCGGCCGTCAGCATTCGAGGCGCTGGCTCCGCGCCGACGGTCAAGATCGACTCCGGCAAACTCGAAGGCAAATCCGACGGCACCATCACCGCTTTCCTCGGCGTGCCATTCGCGAAGCCACCCGTCGGCGATCTCCGCTGGAAGCCGCCCGTGGCGCCCGTAAAATGGAAAGGCACGCGCAAAACCACCGAGTTCGGCTCGCGCTGCATGCAAGGCGCGATTTACGACGACATGATCTTCCGAGATCCTGGCATCAGCGAAGACTGCCTCTACCTCAACGTCTGGACTCCAGCCAAGCTCGACAAAAGCAAAAGCAAGTCAAAAGACAAGCTCCCCGTGATGGTCTGGATCTATGGAGGAGGTTTCGCCGCAGGCGCCACCTCAGAGCCGCGCCAGGACGGCACCAACCTCGCCAAAGAAGGCGTCGTCGTCGTTTCGATGAACTATCGTCTCGGCATCTTCGGCTTCTTCGCGCATCCCGAACTCGCCAAAGAAAACAACCACAACGCCACCGGCAATTACGGCCTGATGGATCAATCCGCCGCGCTCGCCTGGGTTAAGCGCAACATCGCCCAATTCGGCGGCGATCCCGGCAACGTCACCATCTTTGGTGAAAGTGCCGGCTCCTTCTCCGTGAGCGAACAGATGGCATCTCCCGTCTCCAAAGGCCTATTCCACAAAGCGATCGGCGAAAGCGGCGGCGCATTCGCAAGTCACGCCCTTCCCATGCGCTCTAAAGACCAGGCCGCCGAAGAAGGCGCCAAATTCGCCAAGGAGCACCTGAACGCCGACACGCTCGCGGCCCTACGCGCGATCCCCGCACAAAAAGTTCTCGACGCGCAGTTGGCTGACAAACATAGGTGGTTCTCTCCCAATATCGATGGATACTTCCTCCCCGAATCCCCGGAAGCGATCTTCGCTGCGGGAAAGCAGAGCGACGTTCCCCTTCTCGCCGGGTGGAATCGCGACGAAGGCGCCGGCGGGCCGACGAAAGACAATTTCGCCGCCGCACTCCAGGCGATCGCCACAAAAGACTTCGCCGCGAAGTCCGATGAATTCCTGAAACTTTACCCGTCCGAAAATGAAGTGCAGGCCAAACGCTCGCTCGAGGACTACCAGGGCGACAGTTTCATCGCCTTCTCCACCTGGCGATGGATCGACGCACAACTCAAGACCGGCAAATCGCCCGTTTACCGCTACCGCTTCGACCAGGATCATCCGAAAGATCCGAAGCGCGGCCCCGAAGAAGCCGGCGCCTACCACTCCGCCGAAATCGAATTCGTCTTCGGCGCCCTCGATTCCGAAACATGGATCAGTTGGCGCCCCGACGATCACAAACTCACCGACCTGATTCGCAAATATTGGAGCAACTTCGCCAAGAACGGCGATCCCAACGGCTCGGGTCTGCCGCAGTGGCCGAAATACAACGCCGACACCGGCTACGAAGTGATGCACCTCGACGCCGAGCCGAAAGCGCAAAAAGACATGCACCGTGCCCGCTACGAATTCCTAAGCACCTTCTGGGCGAAGTAGCGCCAACCCGGCGGGAACAAACCAGCAACCGATGAATCGGCAGCAGAAGGAAGAAAGGGCGCGCCGGAGCGCGCCCTTTTCATTTCAATCCCGCCAACATGCCGACTTGTCATCCTGAGCCGGCCGAAAGACGGCGAAGGATCTCAGCGCGAGCCTAACCTCGATCGCCGGCCGGCCGCACACAACCACCCATCGAGTCTCGACATCTTTTCAATCAAAGGTGGAATGTAAAACGAAAGCCTGACAGCTTTTTGAGGAAAAAACTCCACTCGTCCCGGCCCGCCGAGACAAATCAGACCAAAACGTGGCCTAATTTCCTACCAAATATGCAGTATCGAATGTCCCAGAACATAGCCGGCGCCAAACACGCCGACCAACACCACTCCCGACCACAGAATCAGCCCGAGGAATGCCCAAGCCAATTCCTTCTTGTCGTCTCCCGGTTTGCCCGGAAGCGCAACTTTTCGCGATTCGTTTGGAGTGGTCTTTGTTGCTTCTAGGTCCATGAAGTTGACTCTGCGGATGGCTCCAGCGGCTTCTGCGCCTGCACCATTTCATACGTCTTTTGCAGCAATTGCTCGAATTCCACGTCTGAGATCGCTCGATCGGTTGTACGAGACTCGCTGACCGTTTCCATTTAGTTCCTCCCACGCCACATCCGCTCCCGCGGGGTTGAGGAGCAGAACGCCAGTGCCGACATGAGCACGTGGGATACCAATTCTTCACCTCCTCTTCGCCCCTCCAATCCCCTCAAAACAAAGGAAAAATACTTCCCTCTCACTCCCCGCCGTCAAACTTGAGAAATCCGTCTCCTATCAGAGACGAAAATTCGGCGACATCTGCATCCGAAAGTAGCCGCCTGCTCCCGAGGCTGTGTGCTAATTTCGCATCAACCAATCGATGACTAGGGCGCTGGGCCCGCCATCGCGCTAACTAGGCGGCAACCTTCCGTGCCGCCATTTAGGCGGCAACCTTTCGAAGATGCGCGCGCAGCGCCGTCAATCCCGCTTCCATGTTGTCGCGCCCATATCCGATCCGGAACCGATCCGTCGGCGTCTCTCCCAACTCCGATCGGTACACGCTCGCCGGCAACAACAGCACGCCGCTCTCTTCCACCAGCCGCCGCGCAAATTCCTCCACGCCGTCGCGCCCGATATACCGTGGATACCCTATGCACCCACCGTCCGGAAGAGTCCAATCGAACAAATCGCGACGTTCCGCGAAAAAAGCCTCCAGCATCGGCAAGTTCTTCGCGATCAGCGCCCGGTTGCGTACCAGAATCCGCTCCCGCGCCTTGAGTGCGATCTGCGCAAGCAATTCGCTCGGCGCCGCTCCGCAGATCGACGTGTAATGCTTCATCCGCTCCATGCGCGCCGAGCGCTTCGCGATCGCGGCAAGCCACCCATCCCACGCGGATCCCCGGCAACCCATACGACTTCGACATCACACCCAGCGAAATCCCGCGCTCGTACAAATCCGCAACCTGCGGCAGCATCATCTCCGGTCGCCGTTCAACGCCGCGATACACTTCGTCGCTGAAAAGATAGATCCCGCGCTCGCGCGCCATCGCCACCAACGCATCCAGCGTCGCGCGCGAAATCACCTTCCCCGTCGGATTGTGCGGAAAATTGAACGAAATCACCCGCGTGTTCGGTCGAATCGCATCGCGCACCCGCCCCAGATCCAGCTCCCAGTTGCGCGCCGCATCGAGCGCAATCCCCGTCGTATCGCAAATGCTCACCGGCACCGATTCCACCGATTGATAGTTCGGAATCACGACGATCGCGTGGTCTTCGGGACGCAACAGCGCATGCATCGCCGCGAAGATCGCTTCCTGAGCCCCGACAAACGTGAGCACATCGGCTGGCGCAACGCGCTCATACGTCGAAGCGATCGCTTCCCGCAGCCCCATACCGCCCCACGTCTCCGTGTAGCCCAAGTACAGTGAATCCCACGCCTTGCGGTCCGCATCGTCCGCGAGCGCCAGCAATTCCGTCAGCGTCATCGACTGCATATCTGACGCGCAAAGATGATGCCGCGCCGTAAATTCCCACTTGCTGAAGAACACTTCCAGCTCAAACGGCCGCAATTCCCGCATAAATTACATCTCCAGAAACATTCGGTTATTTCGGCAGCCAGAACGGCTGCTTCGCCGGCACAAACTCGATCTTCACGTTCGTCACAAACGTCTGCAGCCACCGCGTGCACTCTTCCATTCCGGCCTGTTCGCTCGGAATGTGCCCAATCACGATCAGCGCCTTCCGCTTCCCTTCCGTAACCGCGTCCGCGGCGTACTCGACGGTCTCCCACTCGCGCGTCTCGCCCAACATCAAAACTTCGACGTCGTCGCGCTCCAGCGCCTGCGTTTCTCGCACAAATCCCGCCGCGCCGGGGCTCAGCGCGATCTTCGTCACCTTCATGTCGGGATTCCCGACCACGCGTAAAACGCTGCTGCCCAATTTCGTCGCGGTTTCCTGTGCCAGCTTCTGCACCGTAGTTTCCGGTAGCGTAAATCCATAGGGAAAATCCTTGCGCTGATATTTTTCCCAGCCGAGCACGTGCACCATTCCGACAAGAATGCCGTCGGGATTTCGCTCGTGCCAGTGATCGTGAAAGCGCCACACAACCATATTGTGTTTCTCGATGAACGCCCGCTTTTCCGCCCACACCGGGTCGGTCTGCGCCATCTCTTCCGGCACATCGAGATGGTTATAAAACGTGGGCTCATGGGTGATCACGAAATTCTCGTGATTTGCCGCCGCCCGCTCCAGCACATCCATCGTCGCCATCATCGTCACCGCGATCCCGGTCACCGGCGTATCTGGATTCCCCGCCTTGAACGTATCCACAGTGTCCGCATTCCACGGAATCCCGATGTGATCCTGAATCGCCTTCACAACCTGCCGCGCCGTCGGTGCACTCGCCTGCGCAAACGCGGGCACCGCCAGAAACGGCGCGCAGAGCATCGTCATGACCACGAACAGCGCGAAATACCTGTTGCGAAAATCATTTTGCGACATGGGGGTGTCCTTGGGTCCGAATCTCGTTGAGCCTGCACATAATACAAGACCATCTCCCGCCCTTATCCGCCGAACACATGTAGGGGCGGGGCTTGCTCCGCCCGGCCATTGCGTCTTGACGCCAAATCCTAGCGGAGCCCCGCGATCTATATGGAGTGCGGCGCTCCAAGCGTCGCCTTTACAATCACAACCCATCACCAACGCATCTGCACAACATCGCCTGAGCCTCTGCGTGCGCCCAACGTCCGCTCGATGTATCAGCATGCGTTTCAACCTCTCACCGTCTTCGCCAACTCCTCCACCTGCCGCCGCGTCTCTTCCATCGACCCCGAACAATCAATTTTATATGTCGCCAATTTCAACTTCTCTCCCACCGCCATCTGCGCTCCAATCCGCGCCCGCGCCTCCTTCTCCGTCATCCCGCGCGCAATCAACCGTTCCATCTGCTGCTCCGGCCTGCACCAGACCACGACCAACTCATCCAGATTCTTCAAAAAGGCCGCCTCTATCAGTAGCGCCGCCTCAACAAACGCAACCGAGCGTCCTTCACGCTCCAACTCCTCAAATTGTTTCAGCATTTCCGCTTCAACGCGCGGATGAATAATCGCATTCAACCGATCGAGCTTGCCTTGAACCGCAAAAACAATCGCCGCGAGTTTTTTCCGATCGAGCGTCCCATCAGGCCCAAGAACTTCGGGTCCAAATTCGCGTACCGTCTCGTGGAGCGCCGCCTCCCCCAGAGTAAGCAGTCCCCGCGCAATTTCATCCGCAAAAATCACAGCAAAGCCAAGCTCACGCAACATCGCCGCAACGGTACTTTTCCCGCTCGCGATCCCGCCCGTCAAACCAATCTTTCGCATTGAGTTTTAGCGCGCGCCCGAAGTGGCGCTCTGAGAAGTGGCAGCCTCGCTGCCCTCTTTCTTCCCTCTGCGCAGGCGCGCAGCTTTCACCGTGTTGCTCATCAACATCGTGATCGTCATTGGCCCAACACCACCGGGAACCGGAGTGAGCGCTCCTGCAACGTTGACCGCGTCGGGATGTACGTCGCCGACAAGAATCGAGCCTTTTTCGCGAAATTTCGCGAGGCGCGCGGGGAAGTTCTTCACGAGGCGTTCGGCCTCTGCGGCATCCGTCACCTTATTTGTGCCGACGTCGATGACCGTCGCGCCCGGACGAATCCAGTCCGCCGCAACGTAACCCGCTTTGCCCATCGCGGCAACAATGATGTCCGCGCGGCGGACCACGTCAGGCAAATCGCGCGTCTTCGAGTGGCAAATCGTGACCGTCGCGTTCGCGTGCATCAGGAGTAATGCCATCGGCTTGCCGACGATATCGCTCCGCCCGAGCACGACCGCGTTCGCGCCCTCAATCTTGATTTCGCCACGCCGCAGAATTTCCATGCAGCCCGCCGGAGTGCATGCGACCAACCCTGGACGCCCGCTCACGAGCGCGCCCAGGCTCACCGGATGGAATCCATCAACATCTTTCGCCGGATCAACCGCTTCGAGCACTGCTTTCGTATCGACCTGCTTCGGCAGCGGCAGCTGAATCAGAATTCCATCGACCTCGGCGGCGGCGTTCAGCTTCGCGACCAAATCCAGCATCTGCTCGGTCGTAACCGAAGCGGGCGGAGTATGAAGCCAGCTGGCCATGCCGAGTTGCTCGCAGGCAGCGATCTTGGATTTCACGTAAAGTTGTGACGCCGGATTTTCTCCCACCAAGACAGCAGCAAGTCCCGGCTTGATCCCCGCGGCGCTCAACTCTCGAATCTCGCCCGCCAGATCGGCAAACACAAGATCCCGAATCTTTGTCCCATCAAAAATCCGCGCCGTCATTCTCGATTACTCTCCGACCAGCAATTTGCTGAACACCGCGAAGATTATCACACGCTGACGCTGGTATTTCGCAGCCACTCTTCCATCACCTCGTGGCCCACGAGTCCGGATTGCTGCATCACGGTCTTTCCACCGCGTATCACTACAAAGTTGGGAATGCCGCGAATCTGAAATCGTGCGGCCAGCTCCTGATTCGCTTCGGTATCGACTTTTAACACTATGGCCTTACCGGCCATGTTGGCGGCCGTCTTCGCGACTTCAGGCGCGGCCATGCGGCACGGCCCGCACCACGCCGCCCAGAAATCGACCAGCACCGGCACCTTCGCGTTTTGGACGATCTCGTCGAACGCCGGTCCATCAACGGCAATCGGCTCGGCCTGAGGCGGCAACGCGGCCTTGCAAGCGCCGCACTTCCCGGTACTTGCCAGGAATTTTGACGGGACCCGGTTCTTCTGCCCGCAACTCGGGCACTCACGGATGACTGACATCGTAACTCTCCTCTTCCTTCACCCTATCCGATGCGATGACCCAGCCCCACGACGCTCCCCGTAGGGGCACGGCATTGCCGTGCCCGTCTGCCGCCGACCAGCCCGACTCAAACCACCAAGCGCAGCTCACCTCCCTTGTACCGGCGCTGCATCGCTGCGCGCCAGGCCCGCAAGATCAACCCGACCCGTCCAATTCCAGTTTGTCTTCGCCTTTGTATTGCATCAGGCTCATTCGAACGCTAAAGTACCTATTGACAAAGAGTTACAGATATGTCATCTTCCGCTTCGCGGAGAGAGAAAGCAGGATGTGTGTCTCTCGACCGTCACATTGCCACCGGAAATCCCTCAAATCCCTCGCGCTCCTGCATTCATCCTCTCGATTTCCCATTCACGCGCTCCCGCAACCCTTTTGTTTTCAGGCGCTCACACACTCTTTATTTCATGCGATCTGCAACTCACTCATTCCGAACGACTTGCGCACTCTTCCGAAAAACACGGGGGTATACCTCCCTTTCGTCCCAAAACGGAACTCGCACTTTTCGCGTTCCACGCAGTCGCTTCTCTTCACTTCCCTGGCTCGACCTCTCGCCGCATCCAAATATGCCTATACTTGGGGAAGCCTGCTTTCGTTTCGGCTCAGCTTCGATCAGGAAGGACCATTGTGATGGACGCGCGTAACCCAACGAGGCGACGTTTGCCAGGATTTATCCGGCTGGTGCTGGCGGGCACGATCGTGGTGCTGGCGGCGTATTGGGCGGGCGCCCGGTACGGGCAACATGAACCGCTGAACGTTGAGGCGGTGCGGCCCAATGTCGCGACGCCGGGCGAGCCTGGCGCGGAGCCAAAGCCAGGACGCACATCGAACGACGCGAAACCGACTGCGGCGAATCTTGCCCAGCGCGACTCAATTCTGACCGACGACGAAGGCATCAACGTGAAGGTCTATCGCGCCGCCTCGCCTGCGGTGGCGAACATCCTCACCAAAGCGACCGAATACGATTTTTTCATGGACCCGGTTCCGGTCGAAGGCGCCGGCTCCGGATTCGTGATCGACGAGCGCGGCTATATCCTCACCAACTTTCACGTGGTGCAGGAAGCGCAGTCGATCGAAGTCGTTCTCGGCGATCAGACGCGCTATCCCGGAAAATTTATTGGCGCGGATCAACGGAACGACGTCGCGCTCGTGAAAATCGATCCCAAGGGGAAGCATCTCACCGTGCTGCCACTCGGCGATTCCTCGGCGTTGCAGGTAGGACAGAAAGTATTGGCGATCGGCAATCCGTTCGGCTTTCAGAGCACGCTGACGACAGGCGTCGTGAGCGCGCTGGGCCGCACCGTACAGACGAGCCAGACCACGCTGATCGACGAAGCGATTCAGACCGACGCCGCGATCAATCGCGGCAATTCCGGCGGCCCGCTCATCAATTCGCACGGCGAAGTCATCGGCATCAATTCGGCGATTTATACGCCGTCCGGAACGACGGCGGGCATCGGCTTCGCAATTCCGATAAACACCGCGAAACGCATCGCGACCGATCTGATCAATGAAGGGCGCGTGCACCTCGCGTTCATCGGAGTGCAGACGATTCCTGTCGGCGGATCTCTCGCGCAGGCGCTGGAGTTACCGGTACAAGAAGGACTGCTCGTTGAGAGCGCCGCCAAGGGCGGACCTGCCGCCACCGCAGGCGTGCGCGGAGGCGATCGCGTGGTGATGGCCGGAATGCAGCGCATCGCTATCGGCGGCGACGTGATCGTCTCGATCGACGGCACCAAGATCGCGAACACGATGGACTTGAGCGTTGTCCTGAATCACAAACGCCCCGGCGACAACATCACCGTGACGGTTTATCGCGCGGGCAAAAAAATGGACATCCCCGTAAGGCTCGGCGAGCGCACCGACAATCAGCGCCAGCAGTAGGCGCGCGTCGTTCCCGCGCTAGACGGGCAACGGAGTCCAGGGAACTTTTTGCTCGATTTCTTACTCGGGCACTTTTTGCAGGAAGCTGCGGTCTTCGACCAGGATGCAACGCGATGCATCGGCGGCGGCCACATTGGCGATTGCGTCAGGATCTTTGCCGAGCGCTTCGCGATATTTTTCGTACGCGGTGAGATTCGCGAACCGTATCATCGCGTAAGCAACGTTCGTCGGCCCCGCGAATTTGGTCGGAAGAAAATAGCCGATCAAATCTCCGCCGCAGCGCTTGATTGGCTCCGGCCAACGGCGAGCATACTGCTCGAAGTCGGCGGTCTTGTGCAGATCGATCGTGTAGCAGATGCAGAGCGTGATCATGATGTTCTCCTTCGCGAGGAGCGATTTTTTCTTGCCAATCTCGCGGCGTGTTTTCCGAATTCTTGGAGCGAGGTTTTATCCCCTCACTCGCGACGCAGTTCTTATGAACTCCCCGCCAGAGGTTAGCCGCAAAATTGCGTTGACGTTTCACGCTTGCGTGAAACGTCGCGGTATCCGCGGCGCTACAATTTAGAAATGAAAACGAACTCGACAGACACGAACGCACATCACGCAACGGCCGGCGTCGCGGCGATGCATGGCGTCGCGGCCGTCGGAGAATTATTCGGCGATCCGGCGCGCGCTGCGATTCTAGTAGCGCTGCTCGATGGACGTGCACGGACGGCGGGCGAACTCGCGTTGGCGGGAAATATTTCTGCGCAGTCGGCGAGCGGGCATCTGTCGAGGCTCACAGCGGGCGGACTGCTCGTGGTGCGGAGCCAGGGACGGCACCGCTACTACGAATTGGCGAACGCTGACGTAGCGCACGCGCTGGAGGCCACTGGATCGCTCGCGGTGCGGCGCGCGAACGGCGCTGCAATCGGCGGCACAACTAACGGGAACGCGGCGAACGGCGGCGCGGCACGATTCGCCGGCGCGCGAATGGGTGCGTCGGATATTCGCATGGCACGGTCTTGCTACGACCACCTGGCGGGCGTCGTCGCGGTGGATCTGACGCTGCGCCTGGAATCGTCGGGAGCGATTCGTGCTTGCGGCGAGTGGGAGTACGCACTGGGAAAGATCGGCGAGAGTTTTTTCGCGAAACTCGGAGTAGATGTTGAAGCAGTGCGCCGCGGGCGCCGGACATTTGCGCGGCGCTGCCTCGATTGGACGGAGCGGAAGCCGCATCTGGCAGGCGCGCTTGGCGCGGCGCTGTTTGCGCGATTTGTGGAGCTAGGCTGGGTCGCGCGAAAGGGCGATTCGCGCGTCGTGCGCGTCACGCACCTGGGCGAGAAGCGCATCGCAGAATTGGGGCGCTAAATTGCGCGAAGTGAAACCGAAAGGGCGCGGCGATAGCCGCGCCCTTTGCGATCATGATTGGTGATTTTCGCTGCGTCCGGCCTACGGCTGGACGGCGTTCATGTAGTTTTCGAGATACGTGTAGCCGTTGGGCGCGATCTGTTTGTACAGAGTCGGGTCCGAAGTGCTCAGGCCGTTGGCGGACTTCCACTGATCGGGGATGCCGTCGTGGAGCGATTCGGTGCAGGCGCTGCCGCCAGAAACCGGGGGCTGCGACGCGTTCGTGAAGAAGTTGCCGTTGCCGCGGTTCTGATACTGGCTGACGATGCGACTGTCGTTCGAGTCGCGGCGATTCGTCCAGTTGCCGCTGCAATCGACGCCGCGTGAATTGCCGACGGTGCCGAGCATGACGGAGTCGAGATCGCCTTCGTCGTCGGCTTCGATCGGGAACGTTTCGCCGCCCATCGGCGAACCACGGAACCAGCCTGCCGGAACGGCCTTGCCGTTGTCGCCGCCTTCGTCGCCCTGCGAAGTCATCACCGTCTGACTCCCGCTGGGATTCGACTGGTGCGGCCCGATGTTGCCGCTGAGATAGATGGATGGCGGACCCGGATTGCTGCCGTCGGGATCGTCATCGCTCTGCGCGTTGTTGAAGTCGAATTCGTGGTTGGTGTTCCCGCTGTTCAAGTTTGCGGCAACGTAGCGGTTACCGATGATGTCCATCTTCACGCCGCCCTGCGTGAGCAAAGCGTAGAACTGCCAGTTATAGACGATGTTGTTGATCCAGCGGCCGCTGCGCGTGTTGTAGAGCGGCAGGCGATGCCCGATGTTCACCAGCATGTTGTGGTGGAAATCGTCGTCGGTGTCGCCGTCGGCGAATCCACCCGTATCGTCGGTCATGGGGCCGACAACGTGGCCTGCATTCGGCTCGTAGAAGAGACTCCACTGCATGACCGTCTTGGTGATCGGCGAGAACCCGGCATTGCTGAGCATTACGTAGGGCTTGTCGTCCCACCAGCGGAAGGTGATGTGATCGAAAATCACGTTGTGCTGGTTGTTGCCGCTGGCCAGCTCCATGCAGCCGGAGCCGGAGGACGGACCCGGTGAATGCCCGCCGCCGTTGCCAACGCTGCACGTGAGGTAGCGAACGATGGTGTCGCTACCGGCGAAGAACAAGATGGTGCCCTCGGGCATCCTGTCGCCTTGTATGACGATGCCGCCACCGGGCGCGGTTTGTCCCGCGATGGTGAGGTTGCCGGAGTTTGCGCGAATGGTGCTTTGCGGATGGATGATCCCGCCGACGCGGAAGACGCAGGTGCGCGGTCCGGAAGCCTGCACGCAGGCACGGAACGAGCCGGAACCAGAGTCGTTGAGATTCGTGACTTCCATCACGACGCCACCGCGGCCACCGAGGGATGCAGCACCGCCGCCTTGCGCGCCGGGGAAAGCCGCGACTTGGCCCGGAGGCGGAGGAGCGGCTGCGTTGACGGTGACAGTAGCCGTTGCGGTCTTGGAGTGATCCGCGTTGCTTGTGGCAGTGACAGTATCCGTCGTTGCCGAAGAAGGGGCGACGTAGGCGCCAGACGCACTGATGCTGCCCTTGACTGCGGTCCAGGTGACCGACGTGTCGGTGACGGTGCCCGCCACCGTGGCGGAGAAAGTCAATTTGCCGCCGGTCTTAACGGAAGTGGTTGCAGGCGAAATCGAGATCGAAGTGACAAGCGGAAGGCTGATGGCGACCGCCGCGGACGCGGATTTCGTTTTGTCAGCATTGCTGGTCGCGGTGATGGTCGTTGTCAGCGCGGATGGTCCAGCAGTGAAGAGACCTGCCGGAGAGATTGCGCCGTTGGACGCGGACCAGGTAACGGATTTGTCGGTGACCGTACCCTGCACGCTGGCGGTGAATTGCTGCGTGGCAAGAGCGAGGATGCTCACGGTGCTTGGCGCAACCGAGATCGAAGTGACTGTCGGCGCGTTGACGGTGACGGTTGCCGAAGCAGTTTTTGTGTTATCGGCGACGCTGGTCGCGGTGACGGTGACTTTGCCGGCCGCGGCGGGCGCGGTAAGCAGACCTGCGCTGGTGATCGTGCCCGCGGAGGCGGACCACGTTACGGCTTTGTTGGCGACGGTGCCCTGCACGGTGGCGCTGAATTGTTGGGTCGCGCCAATCTGGATGCTGGCGGTCGCCGGAGAGACGGAGATCGAGGTCACGGTTGGAGCAGTGACGGTCACTGTGGCCGTCGCAGTTTTTGTGGGATCGGCCAAGCTCGTGACGGTGATCGTAGCGGTTCCCGGAGTGGCGCCAGCGGTGAAGAGACCTGCGGAGTTTATCGTGCCGGAGCTGGCGGACCACGCGATGGATTTGTTCGTGACCGTGCCTTGAACCGTGGCGTTGAATTGTTGCGTCGCGCCAGCGAGGACGCTCGCGGTTGTGGGCGAAAGAGTGATCGAAGTGACGGACGGCGCGGTAACGGTGATCGTTGCGCTGGCGGATTTTGTGGGATCGGCAACGCTCGTCGCTTTGACGGTCGCGGTGCCTGCCGCTGCCGGCGCGGTAAAGAGGCCGGTAGCAGTAACGGTGCCGGAGCTCGCGGACCACGTGACGGATTTATTGGTGACGGTGCCCTGCACTGTCGCAGACAGCTGAAGCGTGGCGCCGGTGAGGATCGTGCCGGTGCTCGGCGAAATCGAAACGCCGTTCGCAACGGGAGCAGCGACGGTAACCGTGGTCGTCGCAGATTTCGTGGTGTCGGCAACGCTCGTGGCAGTGACGGTGACTTTTCCCGCGGCGGCCGGTGCGGTCAAGAGGCCGCTAGCGGTGATTGTGCCGCCGGTAGCTGACCAAGTGACGGATTTATCGGTGACGGTTCCCTGCACGTTCGCGGTGAACTGCTGTGTGGCGCCGGTGAGAATGGACGGGGCCGCGGGGGAAATTGAGATGGAGTTGACGACGGGCGGGGCCGGCGCACTGACGGTGATGATGGCGGTAGCGGATTTGGTCGTATCGGCAACGCTGGTGGCGGTGATCGTTGCGGTTCCGGAGGTCGCGGCAGCGGTGAAAAGTCCGGATGCGCTGATTGTGCCCGACGAAGTTTTCCACGTGACGGATTTGTTGGCGGCACTGCCTTGCACAGCGGCGGTGAGCTGCAGCGTCGCAGCAGTGTTCACGGAGCCGCTTGCGGGAGAGACGGAAACCGAAGACACGGCGGGAGCCGCGGCGGAGATGGTGACCGTGGCGGAAGCGGATTTCGTTGGGTCGGCGACGCTGGTTGCGGTGATGACAGCGGCGCCAGTTTTTGCTGGCGCAGTGAAAAGGCCGGCGGAAGAGATTGTGCCGGTGGAAGCGGTCCAGGTGACGGCGGTGTTGGTCGCGGTGCCCTGAACGGCGGCTGCGAAAGAAAGTGTTGCGTTGACCGCGACGCTTGCGGTGTTGGGAGAGACAGTGACGGAGCTAACGACTGACGGCGGCGGATTCGATGGCGGGGGATCCGTTGGTGGGGGATTTGTGGTGGCAGCGACACCGGTCGCGGAGAGCGTAACGACGGTGGGAGTTTCGCTGGCGTTGCTCATCAGCGCGAGACTGCCGGTCATGGTGCCGGTCGAAGCGGGTGTGAAAGCGACAGCAAAGGTTTTTGCGACGCCAGGACCAAGAGTAGCGGGCAACGCGAGGCCGGACAAAGTGAAGCCGCTGCCGGTGACGGTAACTTGATGAATGACGAGCGAGCTTGAGCCGGTGTTACTGGCGGTGACGGATTGCGAGGCGCTGCTGCCGACCGAAGCAGTAACCGAGACGGAATTTGGAGTGACGGATAGTTGTGCGGCGTCCGGAGTGGGTGATGCGTTCGCGGTGGTGCTTATTCCACCGACGCATCCGGCGAATTGAAGCGACACAGCGACAAGGCTGAGCATGAACACGAGGAGTGTGCCTCGGTTCGAATGTGAAAAATTCAACGCCGATCTTCCTTACTTTAATTTTTTGCGACGCTTTCCCGACCAACGGTGAGCGGTTCCTGCGAGACAGAGACAGAAAGCGGATGCTACGGCCCACAGGGAAACGCATACTACTTGTACGAGGGACAGATTGTGGGCATCGAAAGGACAGTAATGGTACGCGGCCGGTGGAAAAGTTGTTGGTTTTTTGAGGAAGGCAGGCTGCGCGCGGATGATTGTTTCGGAAATGTTTCGAAAATGTTGCGATTTTTGTTTGAGCGGCAGTTGAGCTGAAGTAAGCAGATCTCTCGCTGTGCTCGCGATGACAATTTCATTTGTATGTGTGATTCCACACCGGACTCATTTGTTTGAGCGACTTCACACAAGAGGCACTCTTGTGTGCGCGACTTGCGCCGAGACGGTCGGCGGTTGACGGGCGGGGGCGGCGCACTTAGAGTTGGCGGCGCTGTTTGTGACGCGAATCTGACGGGGACAGGTGCGGAAATGCGACGGAGCGATCGTGGTGAAACGATGCGGAAAACCCGCATCCTCCAAAATCAGGAGAGTGCCGTACCCAGGAGCATTTGGGCGCTGCGAGTGGGCATGAGAGTCGGCGTCGCGACTGCACTGATTGGTGGCGCGGTTTTGATTGCGCTGCCGATGCGCGGATGGGCGCAGGGCGATGGCGAGAAAAAATTGCTGACGCCGGAGGCTTCGCTGAACCTGCGCACGATTTCGGATTTGCAGTATTCGCCCGACGGCAAACGTCTCGCGTTTGTGGTGACGGAGCCGGCGAAGGGGCAAGGGCGGAAGCGGCACGTCTGGATTCACGAGGCAGGCGAAGAGGGTTCGCGGCAGTTTACGTATTCGGAAAAGTCGGAGAGCGGTCCGCGCTGGTCGCCGGACGGAAAGACGCTGGCGTTTCTATCGGATCGCGGCGAAGCGCAGCAGATTTATCTGATGCGCGCGGACGGCGGCGAGGGCGTCGCGCTGACGAAGGGCAAGAACGCGGTACGCGGATTCGAATGGTCGCCGGATGGGAAGCAGCTTGCGTTCATCGCGCCGGACGCGAAGAGCGATGCGGAAGAGAAAAAAGAAAAGGACAAGGACGACGCGCATGTCGCGGATAAAGAGGACAAGCGGGCGCGATTGTGGCTGGTCGATGTGGCGAATGGAGAGAAGCGAGCGCTGACCAAGCCGAACTGGGAAGTGCGCGAACTGGCGTGGATGCACAACGGGACGCAATTGGTGATCGAGGCGACCGAGCATCCGGAGTCGGATCAATTCACGGAGAAAATTTACGCGGTGCAAACGGTGAGCGGCGAGACAAAACTGGTGCTCGCGCCGCAGGGACCGTTCGGCGAAGTCAAAGTTTCAACGAAGGGGAACACGATCAGTTTTGTGGGATCGCGCGAAGATGGTCCCGAGCCGCATGACCTGATGCTGCTGCCCGTGAACGGATTTGCGGCGCACAACCTGACGGGAGCGAGCCTTGATCGTCCGGTGGAAGCGTATCAGTGGACGAAAGATGGGACCGTCGTCATGGTGGCGGCGAATGGTTTCAAGAGCGAGTTCATCAAGTTTCAGGAGAACGCTTCGAAGGAAGATTTGACGGTGTCGCCGGTGCCGACGGGAGCGATCGCGGTTTCAAGCGGCGGAGAATTCGCGTACGTGTCGCAGACGGGGACGACAGCGCCGGAAGTGTGGATTTGGGATTCGAAGGGCGTCGCGACGGCGAAACAGGTTTCGCACGTGAACGATGCGTGGAAGCAATTCAAGCTGGCGACACCGGAATATTACAAATACAAATCGTTTGATGGGACGGAGATCGAGGCGGCGCTGCTGCGTCCTGTCGGCGGACCGAACGCGAGCGCGACGACGAAGTTGCCGCTGGTCGCGTTGATTCATGGCGGGCCGACGGGGCGATGGTCGGACGCGATCGATACCTGGGGACAATTGCTGGCGGCGCGCGGGTATGCGGTGTTTTATCCGAACATTCGGGGGTCGGTCGGATACGGGCAGAAATTTGTGGAGTCGAATAAGGCGGATTGGGGCGGCGGGGACTATAAGGATGTGATGGCAGGCGTCAAGGATCTGGTCGATCGCGGGGTTGCGGATCCGAATCGGCTGGGCATCGGTGGGTGGTCGTACGGCGGATATATGGCGGAGTGGGCGATCACGCAGACGAACGATTTCAAGGTGGCGGTGTCTGGCGCTGGCATGGCGAACCTGATTTCGGAGTTTGGGATGGAAGATCATCCGGCGGGAGACGAGTGGTTTTTTGGGACGCCTTGGGAATCCCCGGAGAAATTCTTGAATAGCTCGCCGTTTATTCATTTCAAGGATGTGAAGACGCCGACGCTGGTGCTGCAGGGGGATGCGGATACGATCGATCCGCTGGGGCAGAGCCAGGAGCTTTATCGCGGGCTGAAAAGGTATGGGGTAGAGACGGAGTTGGTGGTTTATCCGCGTGAGCCGCATGGGTTTCATGAGGAGAAGCATTTGTTGGATCGGTTGGATCGGATTTTGGCGTGGTTTGATAAGTATTTGATGCCGGGAGCAGCGGACGCCAAGGCGAAGACGGGCGACTAGCGCGGGACCGAAGAAAGAGTTTCAAGACGCAACGATCGTGCGGACATGGGGCGCAGCAATGTTGCGCCCGTACATGATCGAGATTCGGCGGCACTTACTCCGGTAGCGTGATGGTTCCCTTCACGCGGAAGGCTTGGCCGGTTCCGGCGGCGTTCGAGTGGGGCTGACCGCCACCAACCCAAAGAACAAATTCTCCTTCGGGAACGACGGGAGAGCCGGCTTCGGTGACGATGCCGAGGTCGCGCGGGTCGAGATTGAACTGCACCTTCTGCGATGCGCTGGGCTCGAGATGAACGCGCTGGAATCCACGTAGCGCGATGTTCGGCGCTCCTGCAACTTTCGGAAAACTCAGATAGAGCTGGGCGACTTCGTCGCCTGCTACTTTGCCTTTGTTGGTGACGGTCGCTTCGACCTTCAGCGGATCGCCTGCGTTCAGCCCGGAGGTTGAAAGTTTTAAATCGCTGAAACTGAACGTTGTGTAGCTGAGGCCGTAGCCGAAGGGGTAGAGCGGCGCGCCGCCGAAATAGCGATAGGTGCGATTTTTCATCGCGTAGTCTTCGAACGGCGGGAGTTGTTCGACGCCTTTGTAGAACGTCACGGGCAGCCGTCCGGCGGGATTGTTTTTGCCGGAGATGGTTTCGGCGATGGCGGCACCGCCCTCTTCCCCGGCGTACCAAGATTCGAGAATCGCGTTGGCGTGGTCCTTCGCCCAATTCACGCTGAGCGCGCTGCCGTTCATCAGGACGACGATGAGCGGTTTGCCGGTAGCGGCAACGGCTTCTACCAAATCTTCTTCGGGCTTCGGGAGATCGAGGCTGGTGCGATCGCCGCCGGCGAAGCCTTCTTCGTTGATGGGCATTTCTTCGCCTTCGAGTTCGCTGGTGATGCCGACGACAGCGATGACAACGTCCGCGGATTTTGCGGCGGCGATGGCTTCGGGTGCGGGACGCGGATCGAATTTCGTCCAGACGAGTTGCGGTGGCGCGGCCGAAGGATTTGTGGGATCGCCACCGGGAACTGGATAGAGAACTTTGACAGTGTAGGATTTTCCACCGTCGAGATGGACGCGGCCGAGTTTTGTCTCCACACCATTGGTGAGAAATGAGAGAGCGACGACTTTGTTGTCGAGAGTGACGACGCTGAAGGTGTCGCCGCGGGAGCCAAGAAAGTACTCGGCGGTTTCTGTCGGAGTGAGCGTGGCTTCGGAGCTAATCAGGACGGATTTTTTGCCGGCGATTTCGGCGGGTGGCGGACCGGAGGGAGATCCGATCGCTGGATCGATGCGCGAGGCGAGCACGGTAGGCGCCGGACCGGCGCCGCCGCCGAAAATCGCCATCGGGCTCATGATGACGTAAGACGAGCGAACGCCGGGTTTTCCGTCGGTGGTGAGAAGCGCGGACGAGACGGGCGCGGCGTTTTTGCTCAGGAATTGTGTGCCTTCGACGAAATTTATTTTGGCGGTGGGAAATTCGGTCTTGAGTCCGTCGAGGACAGAGACGGCGTGGCTGGGTGCGCTGCTGTAATTACCCATCAAGACTTTGGTTTGATTGGCGAGCGGGCCGACGACGGCGATTTTCAACCCAGGACCGGGAACTTTGATCGGAAGGATGCCGGTGTTTTTCAGCAGCACCATCGATTCGTTGGCCATTTTGCGGGCGAGCGCACGATGGGCGGCGCTGTCGAGCAGTTTTTCGTCAATGCGGTTGTAGGGCACCATTTCTGGCGGATCGAACATGCCGAGCTTGATGCGCGCGGTGTAGAGACGCGTGAGGGCGATGTCGATGTCGCTTTCCTTGAGCGCGCCACTTTTTACGGCGTCGAGATACGGCTTGTAGTCATGATCGTCGGAAACTTTTTCGAAAAAGTCGGCGCACTCGTTGTCCATGCCGCGCTGGAGGCTGATGGCGGAAGCTTCGGCTTGCGTGGGCTTGAAGTGATGGCCGTTAAAGATGTCGATGACGGCGCCGCAGTCGGAGACAACGTAGCCCTTGAATTTCCATTTATCGCGGAGTTGGTCTTCGAGGAGGAAGGTGCTGGCGCAGGCGGGCTCGCCGTTGATGCTGTTGTAGGCGCACATGATGGAGCCGGCTTGGCCTTGTGTGATGGCGTAGCGGAACGCTGGGAGATAGGTGTCGAGTTCGTCGTGCTTGCTGACGTCGACGTTGGCTTTGTGGCGCGTGGACTCGGGGCCGCTGTGGACGGCGAAATGTTTTGGCG
Source organism: uncultured Acidobacteriota bacterium (assembly GCA_963795355.1). GTDB lineage: Bacteria > Acidobacteriota > Terriglobia > Acidiferrales > UBA7541 > Acidiferrum. The sequence continues at coordinate 211,416 of CAWCHM010000010.1, read as the reverse complement.
TGGAGATGACGCGGTAGTAGCGCGGGTCGTCGCCCTGCATTCCGGTGACGAATGCGGTGCCCATGCGGCCGGTGAGGAATGGATCTTCGCCGTAGGTCTCTTGGCCACGGCCCCAGCGCGGGTCGCGGAAGATGTTGATGTTGGGTGCCCAGAAGTCGAGGCCTTCGAAGATGTCGCTATGTCCGGCGCGGACGGATTGAACGTGATGGATGCGGCCTTCGATGCCGATGGCGATGGCCATTTCGTGGATCGCGGGCGCGTCGAAGGTGGCGGCGAGGCCGATGGGTTCGGGGAATGATGTCGAGCCCTTGGCGGCGACGCCGTGGAGGGATTCGCTCCACCAGTCGTAGGCGGGGATATTGAGACGCGGGATCGCGCGGGCCTGGTTGACGAGTTGGGTGGCTTTCTCTTCGAGCGTCATGCGGTGGACGAGGTCTGCGGCGCGCTGTTCGGCGGGGAGATCGGGATTTAGGTAGGCGGGCTTTTCGGTAGTAGTCGTCGTCTGCGATTGTGCTTGGGCGGGACCGCAGAGCGTAAGAGTTAGCGCGAGGGCAAGAGCACTGAGAGCAGTTCGGATCATGAGTGTCCCCTTAGAAATTTAAGTCTTGGATCATTTTGTCGAAGCAGAGGTCGATGAGCTCGCGGTACGCGCAGTCGATGGATGAATTCGTGCTGGAAGCATGATGGATTCTCGATGGCGGCACAGTCGGTGGCGCCGATACTAAGGGAGGGCGAAGCGAGTTTCAATATGAAGCGGAAGGGTACATCGATAACAGGCGCGGTGCAGGATGAGCGTCTTGTGGTCATAGAAAAATGACCACTACCCTTGGGGTAAGTCTTTACACGGAATGGGGTGCGTGCTAGGCTCATCTCCCGTACCGCCATCTTACGCGCCAGGCGGCAAGGGCCTCTGAACGAGAACCTGCCATACGTTTGTTCGGGCGACCGCGACTCGGTCGATGTGTCCAAGTTGGTCGCGCTGCGATCGACTCAAACCCCTTCCCTTCGAAAAACGCAACGTAGTCTGGTTTGGTGTGTGCCGCTACATTCAGGACGAATTGGTTCCAAAACGGAACTGAGTTGGATGTAAATTGAGCCGGCGGGGGTCGGGGCAACACCGCAACTGGTACTAACAAAAGGGGATACCTTGCTGAAGCTGCGAAAAGTGGAAATTACCGGATTTAAGTCCTTTTGCGAGCGGACGGTGGTGACGTTCGCCGGAATGGGCACGACTTGCATCGTGGGGCCGAATGGATGCGGCAAGTCGAACGTGGTGGACGCGATCTCGTGGGTTTTGGGTGAGCAGAGCCATAAGTCGCTGCGCGCGGAGCGGATGGCGGACTGCATTTTTAATGGCACGGTGAAGCGGCCTCCGATGGGGCTGGCGGAAGTGACGATTACGCTGGAAGACCCGGAACTGGCTGAGGCGGCGCGGTTTGTGTTGGATGCCAGCGCTGAAGCGGGAGCGAATGGGAACGGCGCGGCTGCGACGGCTCAGGCTGGTGGCGGGGTGAATTGGCTGGAGGACGGCGGCGAAGCTTTGGAGGGTGCGGGAACACCCGCTGGCGACATTCTGGCGGGTTACGCGACCGGACATGAGTCCGATGAGCACGGTGGCCCAGCGGAGGGCGGTGAAGATTCCGAGATTGTCCCCGCGGAATCGTCGGAGCCGGAATTCCTGAAGGGCAAGCGAAAGAAGAAGATGGCGGGCAAGCCCGTTCTGGCGACGAAGCCGGGCGAGGTGGTGGTCAGCCGGCGGCTGTATCGCTCGGGGCAGAGCGAATACCTGATCAACGGGCGCGTTGGGCGGCTGCGCGACATCCAGGAAATGTTCATGGGCGTTGGGCTGGGGCCGGACTCTTACGCGATCATTGAGCAAGGGCGCATTGGGCAGATCTTGTCGACGAAGCCGCTGGAGCGCCGCGCGATTATTGAAGAAGCGGCCGGCGTAACGAAATTCAAGACGAAGAAGCGGCTGGCGGAAGCGAAGCTGGAATCGTCGAGGGTCAATCTCTCGCGCGTCAACGATATCGTGGTCGAGGTCGAGAAGCAGCTTGGCTCGCTGAAGCGGCAGGCGGCGAAGGCGCGGCGGTACGCGGAGATACGCGACCAAATGCGCGGCATTGTTCGACAGATGCTCGCTGGCAAGGCGCGGGAGCTCGATGCCGAGGCCGAGCGCGTCGGCAAGCAGCTCGAAGAGTTGATGGCGTCGGAGAGCAGGCACGCGCACGAGATTCAAACGCAAGAGGCCGGGCAGGATCAGCTGCAACAGCGGATTTACGAACTCGACGCGACAATTAAGCAAAACCAAAACGTGCTGAACGCGACGGCGCTCGAAGTCGATCGCAGCGAAAACAAGATCGCGTATAACGAACAGCGCAGTCACGAACTTGCCGGGCGCGGCGGACAGATCGCCGCAGAAATTACAACGGCGGTAGCGCAGGTTGCCGAATGGGAGTCGCGAAACTCGGCGCAGATCGAGTCGGTGACTTCGCTACGCGCGGAATCGCAGACACTGACAGGCAACGTAAATGGGCTGACGGTGCGCGCGCAGACGCGAGCGTCGCAGATTCATGAGTCGGAGGTTCGTATCGATGCGCTGCGGCAATGCGCTTCGGAAGCGAGCGAGAGTTTGCTGCGTTTGCATGGCGAGCAGAAGCAGGCGGAGGAAGCGCTCGTCCATCAAGCGGCGGCGATGCAAAAACTCGAGACGACGGAAGCTTCGCTGCTCGAGTCGTCGCTTCATGTACGCGACAACGCCGACAAAGCGGCATTTGATTGGGAAGCAGCGAACGGGCAGTTGGCCGCGTTGCAGCAACAAGTAGCGGGGCTTCATACGCGCATCGCCGGTTTGCGTGAGGAACGCGATGCAACCGCGAAACAGGCCGAAGCGTTGCGCGATTCCCTTTCAGGGGCGCGCGCGAAGCACTCGACGCTGACGCAGGTTCTGAACGATCGCTCGTACACGGCCGACGCGGTGCAGAAGCTGTTTGCGGCGAACGAGCGCGGCGGCGGAAATGATTTCCACGCGGTCGGCGTGCTTGCCGATTACGCCGAAGTTGAGCAGCAGCATGAAGCGGCGATCGAACAGTATCTTCGCGATGAGCTCGAATACGTCGTCGTGCAGACGTACGATCACGCGCGCGCGGGCGTTTCGCTGTTGCGCGATGAAGTCGGTGGACGCGCGACGTTCTTTGTCGATTCGCTGCGCAGCCTAAACCTGCGGCTTGATGAATACGAGCCGATCGTCAATTTCAGAGCTGAAGACGGCGTTGTCTCGCGACTCGATAAACTTGTTGAATTCCGCGATCCTCTTGGCCCGGCCGCGAAGCAGTTTCTACCACGCTTGAAAGCTGCGTTCTTGACCGACGGCCCGATCGCCGCCGAAAAATTGGCACGCGACAATCCGCAGTTTGCATTCGTTACGCCAGACGGTACGTGCTTCCAGGGCCGAATGGTCACCGGTGGGCGTGCGGATGAAGCCGGCCCGCTTGGAATGAAACGCGAATTGCGCGCGCTCGATGCCGAAGTGGCGCAGCTCGAATTCGAAACGGAGCGCATTCGCGCAACGCAGGACGCGCTTGCTTCCGACTTACGCGACGCCGAGCAAATGCTGGAAGAGGTTTCGACCAGGCAGCATGCCGCCGAACGCGATGTGCTCTCGGCAAAACATCGCCATGAACAGACGCAGGCGGAGCTGGCGCGACTCGGGTTCGAACTGCAGTCCTGCCAAAGCGAACTGGCGCGCATCCGGCAGAACGTCGATAGCGCTCGCTCACGTGCCGAGCAGGCAAAGACACATCTCGCCGTTGCGAACACGACGCGCGCGGAAGCCGAAGCGGAAAGCACGCGGCTCGCAGAAGAGCTTGTGCAGCTTCGCGGCTCGATTCAGACCGAGCAGAACGAACTCGCCGTGGCGCGCGCTGAACTTGCGGCGTTGAACGAACGGCTGTCGGCGGCCGAAGCAATTGCATCGCGGCTTCAGCAGGAGCGTGCGGATATGGATCGCCGCACGCTGGCTTTGCAGCAACAGGAAGCGTCGATCAGCGAAGAGACCGCCAGCCTCGCCGCGCAGAACGAACAGCTTGCGGTGCAGCTCGAAGCTCTGCGCATTGAAAAGACGCGGCTCGAAGCATCGCAGGTTACGCACGAAGCGGAGTGGGACGCGGGCCGCAAGCGCATCGCGCTGATGGAAGACACGCTCCGTCTGGGCCGACAGTCGCTCATGGAAATCCGCGAGCAGCGCGGTCACGCCGAAGTCAATCGCGCACGCAACGATTCCGATCGCCAGCACCTGCGCGAGACATGCATGTCCGAAGTCAATATGCAGCCCGAGGATTTGATCGCGACCGAAACGGCGTTCATCACCGGCGAAGAACTCGCCATTGCCGAGACCAACTATCGCGAGATGAAGTCGCGCATCGACTCAATGGGCGCGGTCAACATGATGGCGCTCGAAGAGTTCAACGAGACCGAGCAGCGCTTCGCATTCCTGACGCGCGAGCGCGACGACCTGTTGCAGTCGATCGCCGACACGCAGCAGGCGATCGTAGAACTCGACCTGGTGACGCGCGAAAAGTTCGAGCAGGCATTCCACGCCATCAACACCAACTTCTCGACGGCGTTCCACACGATCTTCGGCGGCGGCCACGCGGAAATGCGGTTGACCGAAGTCGACAGCTCGGGCGACGCCGGAATCGACGTGGTCGCGTCACCGCCGGGTAAGCGGCTGCAAAACATTTTGCTGCTCTCAGGCGGCGAAAAGGCGATGACGGCGCTCGCGCTGCTGATCGCCATCTTCAAATATCAGCCCAGCCCATTCTGTATCCTGGACGAAGTCGATGCGCCACTGGACGAGGCCAACGTCGGCAGGTTTACCAGACTCGTCGGCGAAATGAGTTCGCAGACGCAGTTCATCATCGTCACGCATAATCGCAAGACGATGGAGACCGGCAGCGTGCTTTACGGCGTCACGATGCAGGAACCGGGCGTTTCGAAGCTTGTCAGCGTGCGCTGGGAAGGCGACGAAGTTCCGAAGAAGCGGATGGCAGCGGCGGCGTCCGCGGCGTAACCGCACGTGGACAAAGTCCACGACACGAGGCGAGCTTCGGCTCGCCTCTTTTTTTCGCCACGAACACACGGCCGGCTGTGCCCTTAACTGAATCGAGCAATATTTTCAATTGCGAATTCGCGGTACGAAAATCTTTCTCTCGCCGTCTCTCTTTTCCGATTTTTTCCACACGCTCGTTACATTGACAGAGCAGCGCGCTACGCTAGAATGCATCACACTTTCTTCAGGGGAAGTAGACCTTGCCTTCTGGTGCAGCCATGCGAGTAGTGCGAGAGACAAATTTCGGCGGTATTGCACCCGCCGCGCGCGGCAAAGTGCGCGACATCTACGATCTCGGCGACAAGCTGCTGATCGTCGCTTCCGACCGGCTATCCGCGTTCGACGTCGTGCTGCCAACGGGAATTCCCGACAAGGGCCGCGTCCTCACGCAGCTCTCTCTTTTCTGGTTCGATCTGCTGCGCGACGTGATTCCGAATCACGTCGTCAGCGCCACCGAATTCCCTGCTCCATTCGACGCTTACAAAGACGAACTCGCCGGCCGCTCGATGGTGGTGCGCAAAACGCAACCTCTTCCGATCGAATGCGTTGTCCGCGGCTACGTTTCCGGCTCGGGATGGAAAGACTATCGCGTCAGCGGAAAAATCTGCGGCATCGACCTACCGACCGGCCTCGTCGAATCCGACCGTTTGCCGGAACCAATTTTTACGCCCGCGACGAAAGCCGTGACAGGGCACGATGAAAACATCTCGTTCGACCAAGCGGCGACGCTGATCGGCCGCGACCTCGCCGAGAAAGTCCGCGAGGTCAGCCTGACCATCTACAACCGCGCTGCCAAATATGCCGAGCCGCGCGGGATTATCCTCGCCGACACGAAGTTCGAATTCGGCCTGCTGAAAAATTCCGCCGGCGACGACGAACTCATCTGGATCGACGAAGCACTCACGCCGGATTCCTCGCGCTTCTGGCCCGCCGCGCACTACGAACCGGGCGGCCCGCAGCCTTCTTTCGACAAGCAGTTCGTGCGCGACTATCTCGAGCGCATTCAGTGGTCCAAGACGCCGCCGGGTCCGGAGCTTCCACCGGAAATCGTTGCCCTCACCAGCGCAAAGTATCGCGAAGCGTATCGCGTTCTGACCGGACACGAGCTCGATTGATCCGCTTCGGACGAGAGATGATGCAGAGTAAGTCGGCCCAGGGAGCAGCAGTGGTTTTCTGGAGCGTGGAGACGTGAAGGATCAATTGGAAGGGCTAGTCAGCCAGATGGTGGAACGCGGCATTCTGTTCGACGAGGCCGTGGGCGAATTCGAAAAGCGCTTCATCAAGCGCGTGCTGGATCGCGTCGACGGCAATCAATCGCGCGCGGCGCACATGCTGGGAATTCACCGCAACACGCTCAGCCGGAAGCTCAGCGAATACAAATTGGATCATCGCCGCAACAGCAACGGCCGCTAGCTGCTCAGCCACTTCTTCAGGGCTGAAGTCCCTTCTCTCCGGCGGCGATTAAGCGGACCTGAAGGTCCGACCCACAAAACCACACTTCACTCCAACACCAAACGGTCTCGGCTCGCGCTTTCTTCGTTCATCGAAACAAAAACGGCGCCCAGGTCTCACCGGGGCGCCGTTCTGATTTCTACCGAAACGTCCAACCAAATCGACTATTGCTTCTTGGTCGGCCGCTTCTTCTGGCCTTTGCCCTTTTCCTTCGGGATGTCTTCCTCGTTCACCTTGGCCTTATCCCAGTGCAGCATGAACGCAGGATCCGGATCGTAGGACATCAGCGTGCCAGTGAAGCGCACCGGATTGTCCTTCTCCAGCTTCGCTGCATCCGGCTGTCCGACCACCTTCACGTCCATGTCGGGCGTCGTCTTCGCATCGAACTCCGCGTCGCTGGTCACGAACGCGACCTTCAACTGCACCGCGTCCGCACCCGGCGTAATTTCGATCAGCTTCCCCGGCACATCGGGAAACTCCAATCCGCACGACGCGAGCCACGTCACCTTGGCTTTGTCGCCGCCCGCCTTCAGGTCGGTGATCACCGAAGCGATCGTCATATCCTTGCGCGCCGCATCGAGATCCTGCGCGCTTGGCAGCGTGTAGGTCGACGGCCGGTCCGCCGAGCTTCCGGCAAGCTGCAAGAGCTCGTTCAATTCGGCATCGATCAGGTTGTCGCAGGAAGCCTGCTGGTAGTTGACGATCAGCTTGCGGAGATACGTCTTCACTTGCGTTGCCTGCTGCTGGTTCGCGCCCTTCGCGCTGACGGCCTTGGCGAAATACCAGAACGCGTCGAGGTGCTGAGGCGGCTGCATCGATTCGTACGCCTGGCCAATGCGATAGGCCGTGACCGCGTCATCCGGCGTCAACACGAGCACCGCCTTGTACGACTCGATCGCAGCGGCATTGTCCTTCACCGCTGCTGCCGCTGTAGCCGCCGTGTAGTTGAACAGGATCGCCGGCGCCTTCTTCTGCTTCTCGAAATCGTCAGCCGACATGCTGTCGGGCTTCTTCAGCGCGTTCAGCGTCTGCAACCCGTCGAGAGCCGCTTGCCGCGCCTTCTTCGCCTGATCGGGATCGGTCGGTGGCGGCTGAATGTTCGTGTACGCAAAAGCACGCGCATAGTACGCCTGATACTTCACCGGGGGTTCAATCTTGTCGCCGAGCGCCAAAGTCTTGTCGGCGTACTCGATGACCTTGGGCCAATTCTTCAGCTGGCTGTAAGCGTTGAAGTAGAGCGGATAAACGTAAATCAACAGCGCCGAACTGGGATACTTCGCGACAAAGTCGTCCAGCGCCTTGATCTGCGCTGTCGGGTCTTTCGTCGCCTGAGCCGCGGTGTAGGCGTTGTATTCCGCCATCGTGTACTGCGGCTTTGCTGCGTCTTGCCCTTGGGCCCCAGCCGCGGCAGCTGCCTGAGCCTTCGCGGTGCTAACATTCCCGAGCATCAGACAGAGCGCCGCCACCACTGCGAGGCCCGTCAGTCTCCGTGATCCGTTCATTCCGTTTCTCCCTCGCTCAAAATCCTAGCCTTATGATGGACTCCTACTACTCCCGGAACGCTAGCCGGGACACACATTGATTTTCGAAACTTCGGGATTATAGGTAAAGCAGATGGTCATCGCAAGACGTTTACCTACAGGGATGTATGTATCTAGGGGTATTTGTCCATCGACCTGTCAGCTTTTTGCGCCACCACCACCCAGACCGCTCGCATCAACTCTGGGAAGCCAGTACATTAGACGGCCCGACCATTGGTACGGTGCCCGGTTACGCTGAGTGTCGCATAAAATTTTACGTCCGACGAGGAAGAATTCCGATGACTCCTATCAGCAAAGTGGATTTCGGTCAGTTAGAGAAACCCGCTCTGGCGGGTCAAGTTGCGTTGGTGACCGGAGGCAGCCGAGGCATCGGCCGCGCGATAGCGCTCCGACTGGCATCCATGGGTTGCGCTGTTGTGATATGCGGCCGCGACAAAGCCGCGCTTCATGCCGTCGAAGAGGAGTTGCGCGCTCAGGTCACCGGAGTCTTCGCCCAAGTCGCTGATATCACGACTGCTTCCGCCGTTGAGGCGCTCGTGCGCGACGCCGAATCGACACTCGGACCGATCACAATCCTCGTCAACAACGCCGGGATCGGTATTTTCGGGCCAGCGCACGAGAAGTCCGAGGCCGATTGGGACCGCGTGATCAATACAAATCTCAAGAGCGCCTTTCTCGTCTCGAAGGCGGTCGTGCCCTCGATGATTCGCCACGGGCGCGGCGACATCATCAATATCAGTTCGCTCGCAGGCAAGAACGCATTTGCCGGAGGCGGCCTGTACTGCGCGTCGAAGTGGGGGCTGCGCGGTCTAACCGCGTGTATGGCCGAAGATTTGCGCGCAAACAACATCCGCGTCGCGGCAATTTTTCCGGGCAGCGTTGCCACCGAATTCTCAGGGCGCGGACCGAAGGATGCCACGAAAGCCCTCGCCGCCGAGGATGTTGCCCACGCCGTGGCCATGCTGGTGACGCAGAGCCCGCAAAGCTTCTTAAGCGAAGTGGACCTGCGGCCGTTGCGCAAATCCTGACTCGCGCAGCGAGGTCGCCTGGCCGCCGCCAAGAAAGGCGGCGACACGTGACAATAGATTTACAACTTTCGTCTTGACATTATTCGTTATAACAACTAATCTCTGTCCATGAGCAGCGCCCAACGCCCAAGTAAATCCTCCGCTTCCCTCGAGGCCCACGCCTTCGTCTCCTTACAAAAGGCGGCTGACGGACTCGCGCAGCAGGTGGAGCAACTTCTGAAAGCCAACGATTTGACGGCGGCGCAGTACAACGCTCTTCGCATCCTGCGCGGCGCCGAACCCGAAGGCCTCCCGTGCAGCAGCATCGCGGACCGCATGATTTCGCATGATCCCGACATGACGCGCCTCCTCGACCGGATGGAAAAGCGCGCCCTCATCACGCGCGAGCGCCAGAAAGACGATCGCCGCGTCGTGAAGACCCGCATAACGCCCCAGGGGCTCGACCTGCTGAAAGCGCTCGACGCGCCCATTCATGGGCTGCACAAGCGCCAGTTCGCGCACGTTCCCGGCGCCCGGCTAAAGCTATTGATCGAATTGCTCGATCAAGTCCTGGAGAAAGATCCGTCCGCGCGAGCGAAGTCTTGCTCGTGAATCGGAGAGTTTCACAGCAGTTGAATTCTCAAGTACAGATCGAAAAATCAAAGGAGAGAACACCATGGGCCAATCTCTAACTCGCTTCGCACTCGCCGCCGGCCTCGCCGCTCTGTTGTCGCTGCCGGCTTCGGCGGCAACCACAACCTGGCAGATCGATCCGATGCACACCGCGGCGCAATTTTCGGTGAAGCATCTGGCGATCTCGACGGTTCGCGGCGGATTCAGCAACGTTAAGGGCACGGTCGTTCTCGACGATGCGGACATCAGCAAGTCCAGCGTTGACGTGACCATCGATGTCTCGACCGTGGACACGCGCACGCCCGATCGCGACAAAGACCTCAAGAGCGACAAGTTCTTCGACGTCGCCAAGTATCCGACGATGACCTTCAAGTCCACGAAAGTGGAGCAGGCCGGCGCCGGCAAGCTCAAAGTGACCGGTGATTTGACGATCCGCGGTACGACCAAGTCGGTTGTGCTCGACGTCGATGGTCCAACCGCGCCCGTGAAAGATCCCTGGGGCAATCAGCGCTCCGCCGTCACCGCGACTACGAAGATCAATCGCCAGGACTTCGGCGTGAAGTGGAACGCGACGATGGACAACGGTGGCGTGGTGGTTGGTGATGAAGTCTCGATCACCATCGACGCGGAAATGGTCCAGAAGAAGTAGCTTGCGACGTTACCGAGGGAAGTATCAAGGTTGATCCGAACGGCGGTTCAAGGGCGCGCTCAGCGCGCCCTCCCGTCGTCGATGTTTCCGCAGCGCAAATGCAACCGTCCGATCCGTCCCCCATCCCTTCGAAGTCGCAACGCACAAAACGAAAATTCATCAAATAGAACCTACGCCTCGCGCGAATTCACATCTCGTATCGAAAGGTCGCATTCCAATGAAAAATCCCGCTCCTGTTGAATCGCCAGTCCATGATCTTGTGCTCCATCGTTGGAGTCCGCGCGCCTTTAGCGACAAGCCGGTCTCGCCCGCTATCCTGAAGAGCCTCTTCGAAGCCGCGCGTTGGGCGCCGTCCAGCAGCAATTCCCAACCATGGGCCTACATCGTCGCCACGAAAGACGACAAAGAAAATTTCGACAAGATTCTGAGCACGATGGTGGAATTCAATCAGGGCTGGGCGAAGCACGCGCCAGTCCTCGCGATTTCCGTCGCGCAAATCAAAAACAAAGATGGTAAGCCCAACACACACGCCTTCCATGATGTTGGCAGCGCCAGCGCACAGCTTAGCTTCCAGGCGGTCGCAGATGGCCTCTATGTCCACCAGATGGCCGGTTTCGACGCCAATAAGGCGCGCGAGGTGTTCCACATCCCCGATGACTGGCAAGCCGTCGCCACCATCGCGATCGGGTATCCCGGCGATCCCAATTCCCTGCCCGACAAACTCAAGGAGCGCGAGCAAGCTCCCCGGGTTCGCAAAGCTCTCGCTGACTTTGTAATGACCGGCGACTGGGGTCATACTTCTACCTTCGTAAAGAAGTAGCGCGGTACAATGGCCCCAACGGAGCTCTGAAACTTCAGGCGGCCTTCCGCATCTGTATCTGTACATAAGGACCGGCACCTACAGAGGGGCCCCAGCCCGAACCCATGCACGGCACTCTGGAATTTCTCTTTCATCATGGATACGTCGTTCTGCTCGGATGGGTGTTTCTGGAGCAGATCGGGCTACCGGTGCCGTCCATCCCGATCCTGCTAGCGGCAGGCGCGTTGGCTGGCACACATCGAATGAACTTGGTCGGCGCGCTCGTGACGGCTGTCTTCGCGTGCGCCGTCGCCGACACCATCTGGTTTCAGCTCGGCCGCATCAAGGGCATCAAAATTTTGCAACTGCTCTGCAAGATTTCTCTCGAGCCCGACTCCTGTGTGCGCCGCACCGAAGGCATCTTCGCCAAAGAGGGCTCACGTTCGCTGTTGCTGGCGAAGTTTCTTCCCGGTCTTGGCACTGTCGCGCCGCCGCTTGCTGGAATTTTTCATATGCGCTTGTCGCGCTTCTTGCTTTTCGATTGCGCGGGCGCGGCGCTCTGGGCTGGCGCGTTCCTGGGGCTCGGCTTCGTCTTCAGCAACCAGATCGAACTCATCGCCGATCATGTCGCGGTGTTAGGTGGCTGGCTGCTGGTCATTGCGATCGCCGGATTCGCGGCGTATATCGCGAACAAATACATCGCACGCCAACGGTTCATTCGCGAACTCCGCGTCTCGCGCATCACCGTCGACGAATTGAAAGCAAAGATGGATCGCCGCGAAGACATGGTGATCGTCGATCTGCGCCACTCGCTCGATTTCGAAGCCGACCCCGAAACCATCCCCGGCGCATTTCGGATCGATGCGCAGGAACTCCGCGAGAAAAACGACAAGCTGCCGCGCGATCGCCAGATCGTTCTCTACTGCACCTGCCCCAACGAAGCCACCAGCGCCCAGCTCGCCATTTTGCTGCGTAAGCAAGGCATCCAGCACATCAGCCCGCTGCAAGGCGGCCTCGACGCCTGGCGCGAAAAGGGCTACCCCGTCCACAACGCGACGCTGACTCAGATCTCCGGCATCCACCCTGCGGCACCAGCCGCGCCCGCAACCTAAGTTTGTAGTCGCTGCGAGCTGCGCCGCCCTGTCTAAACTCTCGAATTTTTCGCGATTTCTCTATATCATCCTTGCGTTCCCGCGTATTCAAATCACGAGGCGCGAGGCTTTCATCGCGATCTCTCCGTCTCACAGAAATCGACGCGCTCCATAGGCGCCAAAGGGAAAATCATGTCCGACGATCGAACGCTATCGCTCTCAACCGTCACCGCCGTCATCAATGCACCCTTCGAAAAGGTGAATATCGCCGACTGGCTCTTCAACTTGCCCGATGCTGAGTATCAACGCTGCTCGAATGCCCATATCGCCGCCGGCACGACCACGACCGACGATGGCATCCCAATGTCGCTCAACGTCGAAACAATCGGCGACGCGCTGATGATCCAGCACTATGTTGGAGAGATTCGCGAGCGCAGCCGCTGCGTCATGGTTTCGACCTCCGACGCGATCACGGCCGCTGGCCGAACAAAAGTCAAAGTTGCATGGGAACTAAGCGTCGCGAAGATCGACGACAAGACCTGCCAATACAGCAATCAAATCCACGCCAGCGCCACGGATGAGTTCCTCGAATTCCTCGAGAAAAACAACATCCCGTTCGAAGAGGCGAAAGCGGCCCGCCAGCAAGCGTCCGACGCTCACAATCGCGAAGAAACGCCAAACTTCGCGAAAAGCCTCGAACGCCTCGCGCTGACCGGCGAACGCGTCCCGAGCGCCAGGGAAATAGCGAAAGCCGCCGCCGCAACAGCGTAAATCCCAACAAACGCAAGAAGGGCGCCGCATTCTCTGCGGCGCCCTGAAACGAAATTCAATCTTCAATTGCGATTTTACAACCGCGGCAAAACGATCCCGGCCTGCGCCTGATACTTCCCCTTCTTATCCTTGTAGCTGACTTCGCAATCTTCGTCCGACTCGAAGAACAGCACCTGGCACAAACCTTCATTCGCGTAAATCCTCGCAGGCAACGGCGTCGTGTTGCTGATTTCCAGCGTCACAAACCCTTCCCACTCCGGTTCGAACGGCGTCACGTTCACGATGATCCCGCACCGCGCGTACGTCGACTTGCCCAAACAAATCGTCAGCACATTCCGCGGAATCCGGAAATATTCCACCGATCGCGCCAGCGCGAACGAATTCGGCGGAATCAGGCAAGCATCGCCTTTGAACGACACCAGCGACTTCGGATCGAAATGCTTCGGATCGACGATGGTCGAATTCACGTTCGTAAAAATTTGAAACTCGTCCGCCACTCGGATGTCGTAGCCGTACGACGACACTCCATAGCTGATCACCCCTTCGCGAACCTGCCGGTCCGTGAACGGTTCGATCATCTTATGTTCCAGCGACATTCGCCGGATCCACTTGTCGGGCTTAACAGACATCCATCCTCCTCAGAAATGTAAATTGCTCAGCGAATTTTCTAGCGCGCGCTTTTATTCGTTATTTCATGACTTCGTTGCTTCATCGCCTCGCCTTACCAAAATGCAGGGTCCATTGGCGGACGAAAATCTCGGTAAGCGGCACAATTTCGCCTGTGACCTTCGAAAAATTTCAAGTCAGTGTAGATTACCCGTCACGTCTTGACAACTCGCGCCGCCGCCTCTAGCATCGCCACAGACTAGCGGGAGGATTGTGTGATCAAGTTGGACATCGTGAATGCCGTCGTAAATGCAACGACGCCAAACATCAGCCGCACCAAGGCGGAACAGGCGGTCGAGACGGTATTCGAATCGCTCAAGAATGCGCTCGGCCGTGGCCAGCGCATCGAACTTCGTCGCTTCGGCGTCTTCAGCGTCAAGCCGCGCAAAACCGGCATCGGCCGCAATCCGCGCACCGGCGAAGAGGTCAACATCCCGCCAGGCAAGGCCGTCCGCTTCAAGCCCGGCAAAGAGTTGCAAGGCCTGGAAGCCCCCGCCACGCCCGCCGCATAAACTCATTCAGGCGTCGCATTCGCACAACCGCGATCAGGCCAGCGCCAGCAAGCTCGTTTAGGGCGCAGCATTGCATTATCCTGAACTGCGAAGGGTGCGCCCCTGTCAACACACAGGGCGCTTGAGTCTGTTGTGGGTCCTCTCGCCAACTATTGAAGAAAAAGCTGTCATCCAGACGCGGCCGGAAGGCAGCCGAAGGATCTCAACGTTTAGTCCAATCGCAATTGTATCCGCCGTCTCTGCCACGCCCCGTCTTTGCACAATTCCCCAAACCTATGCTGTACTGAAACCGAGCCCATCGCGCTCCATTCCCCTCGTGAACGACTTCGTCCCAGACCCAGACATCTCGCTCGACCCGACGCAGCCCGACTGGGAACCGCTCCCGCCATTCATCCCAATCCCGCCTCGTTACTCCACCGTTCCGGCGCATCCGCCGCTCAAAACGCTCGTGCTGGCAATCCTTCTATTTCTGCTCACTCTGGGCACCTGCCTTGTAGCCGGCGCGCACTTCGCCGCAGCCTATGCGGAAAACGAAGCCGTCAACTTCGACGAATTTCTGAACGCGCTCGCGCTCCTCTACAAACACCCGTTCGCGCTTATAAGCGGCCTGCCCTTCGCCCTCACTCTTCTCAGCATCCTGCTGGTACACGAACTCGGCCACTACTTCGCCTGCCGCCATCACCACATTCACTCCAGCTATCCCTATTTCATCCCATTCCCCTCGCTCATCGGCACGTTCGGCGCGTTCATCCTGATCCGCTCTCCGATCCGCACCAAGCGCGCCCTCTTCGATGTCGGCGCATCCGGCCCGCTCTTCGGTTTCATTGTCGCCATACCCGCGCTGCTCTTCGGCATCCTCCACGCAAAGATCGTTCCCGATCTCGCCGACCCAACCCATGCGAGTGCCATTCTCGGCGCGCCGCTCATCCTCCACGGACTCGCCGCGCTCTTCTATCCACACACACCCGTCGCTAACATCCTGCTTCATCCCGTAGGCCGCGCCGCCTGGGTCGGCCTCTTCGCCACATCCCTCAACCTCCTCCCTGCCGCTCAACTCGACGGCGGCCACATCCTCCGCTCGCTGAGCCCGCGCATCCACCGCTACTCATCCATCGTCGTGCCCATCATCCTGATTGCCCTCGCCTATTTTCATTTCTGGATGGGTTGGTATGTTTGGGGCGCGCTCCTCTTCATCATTCGTTTCTTCCGCTTCGTCCCCATCTTCGACCCCGAGCCTCTCAACCCCGCTCGCCGCTTCGGCGCACTCATCTCACTCGCCGTCTTCATCCTCTGCTTCATGCCCTCCCCATTCCTCGAGTAGTCGAACATCCACTACAATTACCGTCGCCGATGTCATCACTCTCCCGCACACTCCGCCCCCGCGACCTCCTCCTCCTCTTCATCGGCTCCGTCATCGGCTCCGGCATCTTCCTCACTCCTGGCCTGATCCTCCGCCAACTCAACGGCTCCGTCGGCGCCGCCTCTCTCGTCTGGATCGTCGGCGGCGTACTCTCTCTCCTCGGCGCGCTCACCTATGCCGAACTTTCCGCCACCAATCCCGAAGCAGGCGGCCTCTACTGCTTCATTCGTGACGGATTCGGCCGCATCCCCGCATTCCTCTACGGCTGGTCACTCTTCCTCGTCATCGCCAGTGGCACCATCGCCGCGCTTGCCCATGCCTTCACTCGCTACCTCGCCGAAGTCATTCCCTTCCCCACCGCCGCCACAAAATTCATCGCCGTCGCCATGATCGCTGTCGTCACCGCTGTCAACGTCTGGGGCACCCGCAAAAGCTCCGACCTGCAAAACTGGACGACGCTCATCAAAGCCTTAGCCGTCGTCGTCCTCAGCATCGTCCTCCTCGTACTCGGTCATCACGCGCACGAAATCCCCGCCGCCATCCACACCACTCAAAATGGCGCCGCTCTCTTCTCCGCGTTCGGCCTCGCCATGATCGCCGTCCTGTGGGCTTACGAAGGCTGGCAGTTCGGCACCTACAGCGCCGGCGAAGTCATCGATCCGCAAAAAGCCTTCCCGCGCGCATTCCTCATCGGTTCGCTAATCCTCGTCGCTCTCTACCTCACGGCCAACGTCGCCTACCTCATCGCGCTCGGCCCCACCGCCGCCACCGCGAGCGACGCCATCGCCGCTACCGCCGCATCTAGCGTCCTCGGCCCCTGGGCCGGCAAATTCATCGCGCTGACCATCCTCATCTCTGTTTTCAGCTCCACCAACAGCGTCATCCTCACCGCCCCGCGCGTTTTCTTCGCAATGGCCAACGACAATCTCTTCTTTAAAAAATTAGCCGAAGTCCACCCGCGCTTCGGCACTCCCGCGAACGCCATCATCGCGCTCGGAGTCTGGTCCGCCATCTTGGCCTGTGCCAGCAAGTTCGCCGATCTCGCAGGCGGCGCAATCTTCGTCGGCTGGATTTTCTACGGCTTGGGCGCCGCCGCCATCTTTCCGCTCCGCCGCAAATCCAAAAACGCCCCAATCCCCTACCGCGTCCCCGGCTACCCGTTCACGCCTTTCCTGTTCGTCCTCGCCGCCGCCGCCATCGTCATCAACGCCATCGTCCTCGCCTTCTACGACCCCGCCTCCTTCCAACACATCCTCGCCGCGATCATCCTCTTCCTCCTCGGCCTCCCCGCCTACGCCTTCTGGCGCCGCCACGCCGCAGCCTAACTTGAGCTTCCCCAAATCCACGCCTTATGATCGCCACCCTGTAGCCGCGGCCGGACCTCGGAAGAAATCCACAACTGAATCCCCCGTTCACGACTAGGCCCCATCGACCCGCTCTCGAAACTTTCCTAATCCCCTCGGTGTCCAACCATCTGTCCGCAGGCTCTCGCACCACTTTGTCCGCACGAAAGGCACGTCATGCTCGAAGCCACCTCCCTCTCGAAATCCTACGGCTCCGTCGTCGCCGTCCACGATGTCTCACTCCGCCTCGAGCCCGGCCAGGTCCTCGGCTATCTCGGCCCCAATGGCTCCGGCAAATCCACCACCGTAAAAATGCTCACCGGACTCCTCGAACCCACCCGCGGCCAAATCCTCTACAACAACGAAAACATCCATAAAAATCTCCAAAACTACCGCCGCCACCTCGGCTACGTCCCCGAAGAGGCCAACCTCTATCCCTACCTAAGCGGCGAAGAATATCTCGATATGGTCGCAACCCTCCGCGAAATGCCCGACGCGAGACGCCGTCCTCGTATCCAATCGCTCCTCGAACTTTTCTCCCTCGCTTCTCACCGGCACGTCACTATCGGCAACTACTCCAAAGGCATGCGCCAGCGCATCCTCCTCATCGCCGCGCTCATGGACAATCCCGACGTCCTCATCCTCGACGAACCTTTCTCCGGCCTCGACGTCACCTCCTCACTCGTCCTGAAAAGCCTCATCCAATCCCTCAGCAAGAAAGGCAAAGCCGTCTTCTTCTGCTCCCACGTCCTCGAAGTCGTGGAAAAAGTCTGCTCGCAGCTCATCATCCTCCGTAACGGACAAGTCATCGCCTACGGCCCCACCGCCGAAGTCGTCGCCAAAATCGGCCAGTCCACCCTCGAAGGCACCTTCCTCCAATTGGTCGAAGGTCGCGACATCTCCCAAATCGCCACCGACATCGCCGACGTAATCGCTACTGCCTAAACCCAATGCGCGAATGACCGTCAATCCACAACCCGCAATCACTGATGGCCCCGGCAGCCCTCCCGGCTCTTCGTCTTCTTCTCTCTCCTCAACCTCCTCTCGCCCCTCCGTAACCTCCCTGCTCCAATCCTTCCGCAAAACTCCCTTCGGCTGCCTCCTGACCCTCTTCCTCACCCGCATGTTTCAGGGCAACTCCGACTCCTCCGACGACATAAACCTCGGCATCGCCGCGATCCTCTCCCTCTTGGCCGTCCCCGGCATGCTCATCTCCCTGCTCATGTTCGAAAAGTACGGCAGCCTGCTTCGCTTCATTCGGGGCGGCACCAGCGCCGTGTTCAACTTCGACCCCTTCGTCGCCGCCATCCCCGATGAGTATTTCTTCGTCGTCCTCTCGATCGTGATCACTGGCGCCGCCACACTCTGGCGCTGGGACGCCATCTTTCTCGATCGTCGCGACTACACCAATCTCGTCCCTCTCCCCATCCCGCTCAAAACTCTCTTCATCGCGAATTTCTGTGCCGTCTTCGTTCTCGCCGCCGTCTTCGCCATCGTCGTCAACGCAGCCTCCATCATTCTTTTTCCGATTGTCGTCGTCGGCTCGCAAAACTCATTCGACCTCCTCTGCCGCTTCGCCGCGGGCCACGCCATCGACATCCTGCTCGCCAGCATCTTCAGCTTCTTTGCGGTTTTTGCCGTCGCAGGCGCACTGATGTCCGTTCTCCCCACTCAAGTCTTTCGACGCGTTTCTCTCTTTGTCCGGTTCCTCATCGGCATCGCTTTACTCCTCCTGCTCGCAACGGTCTTCGCCGTCCCCGACTTGCTCGAACACTCTCAAGCCTCCACAATCAAAACCCTCATCCACCTTCCACCCATCTCTTTCCTCGGCATCGCTCGCATCATCTGGGTCCGCGCTCGCGAACCATTCGTCACCTCAATGGCCGCAGCCGCCCTACTCGCACTGGCCGCCACCATCGCCATCGCCACCACCGCCTACGCAGTCAGTTTCCGCCGCGCGTTCCTCCGCATTTCCGAAACCTCCGACGCCGGCCCGCTCCCCCGATTGCGTTTCTCGCTCCCCATTTTTTCACCGCTCTCCAAATTAATCCTCCGTTCCCCGTCACAACGCGCCTGCTTCCACTTCTCCCTCAACACGCTTCTCCGCAGCGAAGCTCACCTCCAAACCGTGCTCGCCTTCCTCGCTTTCGGGCTGGTCGCCGCAGCCGAATCTCTCAACTCCCCACAAGGCTTGACCGCTCTCATCACCGCTCCGCATCCCACCGTCGAACTTCTCGCCGTCCCCTTTATCCTCAGCTACACCTTGATTGTTGGCATCCGCTGCACTTTCGAAATGCCTGCTGACCTTCGCGCCAATTGGATCTTTCGCATGTGGCTCGACCCCGAATCCCAGGACGCCCGCCCCGTCGCCCGTCTCCTCATACACACACTGACCACCTCCTGGCTCGCCCCTCTCACCTTCTTCGCAACGCTCCGCTTTTTCTCCGTCACCGACGCCGCGTTTCACTCCGCCATCCTCATCGCTGCCAATGCCCTCCTCGTCGAAATCTTCCTCGCCAACTTTCGCAAAATCCCCTTCACCTGCACCTACCCCGCATTCGAAAGCCGCTCCGGTGTTATCCTCCTCGCCTACCTGCTCGCCTTCCTGATCTTCACCAACTACATTCCCGCCCTGGAACACTGGTCTTTCGCAGATCCGATCCGCGCTCTTGTTTTCCTCCCGCTCCTGGCCATTCCGTTCGCCGCCGTCCATATCTACCGCCACCAACTCCTCGACATGGACAAGACTCTCCTCTTCGAATCAGTCGACACCACCCTGTAGCCGCCGTCGCTTCTCAGACCGCGGGGTCTGGATGAATCCATTACCATGCCCCTCCCCGGCGCTCCCAACCTGCAACCGCCAGCTCCTCACTCCGTTTCCCAACCGCAACAAAACGGTCTATTTCGGGTTACAACACATAGGGAAAGACACCAGAAACCGCGCTCCGATGCCTCGCGTCGTAGAGCCAAGGAGAAACGCATCCATGCGAAATCTTGCCCTGAAAAGAGTGTGCTCCAGCTGCATTGCCACAGTTCTATCCATGTCGCTTTTAATTCCCGTCGCCTATGGGCAGAATCAGCAGGCGCCTCCGCCTCCACAGGATCAAGGGCAAGACCAGGCGCCGCCGCCATCATATCCACCCGCGCAACTCGACGGCATGGTTTCGCGCATCGCGCTCTATCCCGACCCGCTTCTCGCACAGGTTCTGACCGCCTCAACCTTCGGCAACGATATCCCCGACGCCGCTCGCTGGTCCGACGAGCACCACTATCTCAACGGCCAGCAACTTTCCGACGCCATCAATCAGGACCAACTCCCCTGGGATCCCAGCGTCCTCGCGTTGCTTCCCTTCCCATCCGTTCTCGACATGATGGCCAGCGACATCAATTGGACCAACGACCTCGGCAACGCAGTTCTCGCGCAGCGTCCCGACGTGATGGACGCCGTCCAGCGTGAACGTCACCGCGCCTATCAGTACGGCTACCTCCGCAGCAACCAGCAGATTGTCGTCAGCAACGGCCCGTACATCGACATCGAACCGTACAATCCGGCGTTCATCGTCGTGCCCACATACAATCCCGTCGTCGTGTACGCGCCTCCGCGTCCCGGATTCTTCGTCGGCGGCGCCATCGGCTTCGGATTCGGCGTAGCGATCGGCTCGTATTTCCGCCCGTGGGGCTGGGGCTCCAGCCACTTCGTGTGGAGCAATCACGTCGTGGTCGTCAACAATCGCCCGTGGGGCCGCACCTGGGTCAACCGCCGCGTCTACGTTCACCCCTATGAGGTCCGCCGCTACAACGCTCCGGCGAACGCTCACTTCGTCGAGCATCACGAGGCGATCCCGCGCAGCGAACACGAGCGCGCCGAAGTCCGCGCCGGCCGCCCCCACGTCGAAGAACACGACCACGAACACCACCACTAAACCGCAGCGCATCGCGAAAATCGCGGCGCAGATCGCCGCACAAATCAACAACGGGCACGGATAACCTCCGTGCCCGTTTTTATTTTCTCCGGCTGTCTCTCTATATGGTCTTTAGGGGGTTGGGGCTTCAGCCCCAACGGAAACCGAGCGATTAAACAGCGGCTTTAGCCACTGAAGAAAGCATGTCGCCGTGACAAACCTCACTCCCACTCACCTGCTAAACTACCGAATCCCATGTCCGCCCCCGCCTACTGCAACGTCGCCCTCCCCGTCCCCCTCCGCACCCTTTTCACCTACTACATCCCCGACCATCTCCGCGAAATTGTCCGCCCCGGCACCCGCGTCCTCGTCCCCTTCCGCAAGAAATCCCTGATCGGCGTAGTCATCGACCTCCCCACCTCCGCCCCACAAAACACAAAAATCCGCGACATCACCAAGTCCATCGACCACACTCCCGCCCTCACACCAAAACTCATCGAACTCGGCCAATGGATCGCCAACTACTACCTCGCCCCCGTCGGCGAAGTCTTCCGCGCGATGCTCCCGCCCCCCACCGAAATCCGCACCCAACGCCTGATCGCGATCACTAGCGCAGGACGCGACGCCACCTCAAGCCTGAGCGGCGGCGAACTCACCCACGGCCTCGCAACCAACGAAGTCGCTTTCCTCGCCAACCTCGTCGCCAAGAAAGACCCCGTCCTCTACTCCGCCACGACAAAATACAAAATCGACGCCGCCGCAATCGATCGTCTCCGCAAACAAAACCTGATCGAAATCCGCGAATCCCTCCTCGGCCGCAAACCAAAAACCCAGCGCGTAGTCGCTTGGAAATCTCAGGCGCCGGCCGAAAATACACAAACCGATACACCCGCTCAACTCGACGAAAAAGCCGCCCGCGTCCGTGACCAACTCACCGAACGCGGCCCTCTTCCTCTTCCACAAATCCTCCGCCTCGCCAACGTGTCCCGCGCCGTCATCGACCGCATGCTCCGTTCCAACCTCCTAGAATCCTGGGAGGAACGCATCGATCCCGCCGACGATCCCTTTGATTCCGGCTACGAGGTCCCCGCTCACGAACTCAACGCCGACCAGGAATCTGCTTTCAACGCAATCCGTGCCCGCTTCGAGCTCGGCGAATTCGGCACACTCCTCCTCTACGGCGTCACCGGCAGCGGCAAGACCGAGGTCTACATGCGCGCCGTCCAGGAAACGCTGGCGCGCGGAAAAACCGCCATCGTCCTCGTCCCCGAAATCGCTCTCACTTTGTGGGTAGGTCGTCAGTGCCGCGCATGGTTCGGCGCGCGTTTCGAAGGTGTCGCCGTTCTCCACTCCGCGCTCAGTGACGTCGAGCGCGCCCGCGAATGGTGGCGCGTGCGCAATGGCGAAGCCCGCGTCGTCGTCGGCACGCGCTCCGCCGTCTTCGCGCCCCTCGAAAATCTCGGCCTCATCATCGTCGATGAAGAACAGGAATCCAGCTACAAGCAGGAAGAAACGCCGCGCTACCACGGCCGCGACGTCGCCATCGTCCGCGCCAAACTCGAAAACGCGATCGCGCTTCTCGGCTCAGCAACGCCATCGCTGGAAACCCATCACCACGCGCGCACTGGAAAATATGAACTTCTCACGCTCGCCTCGCGCGTCGCCAATCGTTCCATGGCCAGCGTCGAAATCATCGACATGCGCGAAGACTTCCAACGCACGCATCAGGCCGGACCGATCAGCACCGCTCTCCACAACGGCATCACCGAGTGCCTCGCGCAAAAAACACAAGCGCTCGTCCTCATCAATCGCCGCGGCTACTCCTGGTCCGTCATGTGCCGCAGCTGCGGCGCGGGCGTCCAATGCGTCAATTGCAGCATCTCGATGACCTACCACAAATCGCGCAACCGCCTCGAATGCCACTATTGCGGCTCAATTCAGCCGGTCCCGAAAGCTTGTCCAAAGTGCCAGTCGAAATATGTCTACTTTTTCGGCGAAGGCTCCGAGCATCTTGAAGAGCGCCTCCGAAAAGAATTTCCCGGCGCCCGCATCGCGCGTCTCGACCGCGACACCGCTCGCACCAAGCGCCAGTATCAGGAAACGCTCGGCGCATTCGCCGGCGGCGCCATCGACATTCTTGTCGGCACACAAATGCTTGCGAAGGGTCACGACTTCCAGCGCGTCACGTTAGTCGGCGTCATCAGCGCCGATTCATCGCTCCACTTGCCCGACTTCCGCGCCGCCGAGCGCACCTTCCAACTTCTCACCCAAGTCGCCGGCCGCGCCGGCCGCGGCGATCTCCCCGGCCGCGTCTTGATCCAGACCTACTACCCCGAGCACTACGCCATTCAAGACGCCGTCCGCCAGGACTACACTTCCTTCTTCGAACGCGAAATGCACTTCCGCCGCATGATGCAATACCCCCCATTCACTTCCCTAGCCAACGTAATCATCCGCGATTCGAACTTGGAAAAAGCCATCCGCTATTCCCGTCTCCTATCCGAATACTTCGCCCCCAACGACGGCAAGATCCTCCGTGTCCTGGGCCCCGCGACAGCCCCGCTAGCGCGCCTCAAAACCGAGCACCGCTTCCAATTCCTCCTGAAATCCCCCCGTCGCTCCGTTATAACCACCATCCTGTCCGGCGCCCTCCCCTATGCCGACTCCAAAGAAATCCCCCAAACCGCCATCCTCGTCGACATGGACCCCCTCAACCTCCTCTAGCTCTGCCTTTCTCCGTCGTAGGGGCGGGGCTCGCTCCGCCCGACCGCTGCGTCTTGCCTCCACCTCACCGCGAAGCCCCATATCGACTTCGGCGCCCTCGGGCGCCGCCTTTACAATCCAACTCATCAAGAACTCCCCGCCTTCACACAGCCGCGCACAACCTCATGTATGGGCGCAGCACTGCTGCGCCCCATCTCGGCACCCTCGATCCCCGAGAAATTCCGTTTTGCCTCTTGACTTATATGTAACCATGTGGTAACGTATCCCCTGTAGAATCCTGCGCAAACTCCGCGACACCCCACGTCAAACAAAAAGCGAATATTGAGGCCGCCGCAAACACCTCAATCCAAACGATTTGCGCACTCTTGCCCAGGCACAATTTCGCAACTATCTCATTTAAAACGAATTATTCACTCTTCGACAAAACAGGGGGGTAGGTACCCAAAGCTTCCCATTTCGGAACTCACTGCAAGCTGATCAACGCAATCCCAACAAAAATTCCTACTATCCCGACCCACTGAACCTTTTGCAGGTGCTCCCGCAACACCACCGCCGCCAGCAGCACCGTCACCGCCCCGTACAGCGACGACAGCACGCTCATGACTGACACCTGCTCCAACTTCATCCCGAGGTTGTTCATGATGAACGCCGCCGTATCCAACACGCCCATTCCAAGAATCCACCAGGCGACCTTGCCATCGAGCGGCAATCTCATCGGCTGCCGCCGAATCAGCAGAAACCCCGCCGTCACCACCGACGAGGTCAGCCGGATCATCCAAACCGTCGCCGCGAACCCCACGCGCGGCACCGCGCGATTCCCCAGCAGCCAAAACAAAACGCCAAACCCAAGCGCCGACAGCAACGCAATCCCGATCCCCGGCACTCTCGAAGTCGCCGCGCCCGGCGCATCCTCGACTCTTTCAGCCGCGCTCGCCTCTCCGCGCGCCACGATCACAACGCCGGCCAAAATCAAAACGATTCCCGCGAGCCGCAGCGCCGTCAGCCGCTCGCCCGTAAAAAATGAAATCGCCATCGTTAGCGCCGGATAGCTCGCCGAAATTGGGGCGACCACCGACATTTTGCCGATTTCAAATGAACGATAGAGACACAACGTCGAAAATGCGTTCAGGCACCCGACGCCAACTCCCCACGCCCACGGAGCCCAGCCGGAGCCATCGAACAGATGTCCCCAGCCTCCGACCCAGCGCAGCGTCGCCGTCAGCATCACAAGCCCGGCGAACTGCATCCACAGCGTCGTGCGGATCGATCCGATCTTTCGCGCCGAAAAACGCGCGAGAAAATCCGAACAGCCCCACGAAAGGGCCGTCATTAGTCCGAGTAGAATTCCCATGTCGAGTTATTGAAACGAACTACGCAGTTTGCCCGGCGGAAGTCGATTTCGCGCCACGCTTCAGGCCAAGTTCCGCCATCACCATCTGCAAATCTTTCCAGACGTCGGCCTTCGCAGGCGGATTGCGTAGCAGATACGCGGGGTGATACGTAGCCATCAGTTTCCGCCCGCGGAATTCCTGCCACTGTCCGCGGAAATGCGAAATCCCGCGCGTGGTTTGCAGCAGCGTCTGCGCCGAGCACGCGCCGAGGGCCACGATCACTTTCGGATTGACCGCATCCAGCTGACGCAACAAAAACGGCGAGCACGTTTTGATTTCATCGGGCTCGGGCAAGCGATTTTCCGGCGGGCGGCATTTCACGACGTTGCAGATGTAAACGTCTTTGCGCTGCAAGCCCATCGCTTCGATCATCTGCGTCAGCAATTTTCCCGCGCGCCCCACGAACGGCAAGCCCTGCATGTCTTCGTCGCGCCCTGGGCCTTCGCCCACGAAAACCAGATCTGCTTTCGGATTGCCGTCTGCGAAAACAATTTTGTTTCGCGTCGAATGCAGCTTGCACCGCGTGCATTCGCCAAGGTCTTCGCGAATCTTCAGCACCGAATCATTTTCGATTTTGACGCTGTCGAACAGTGAAACCACCGGCGCCGGCGGCAAAATTACCTTGGGAGTCGCGGCTACTTTAAACGGCGGAACAGGTGGCAAAACAGGCTTGCGCGGTGTTCTTGGCAATATGTCCTCTGGTATCGCGGGGGCCGCGATGGATTCTGAAATTTCGACAGTAGTTAACGGCTCATCGCCATCAAAAACTGATTCGCGCGGTTGGTCAGCTTCCGCAGATAGATACTCTGGCTGCGATACGGCCGGAACATCTGCGACGGACGCAGCCGAACACACAACTGAGGTCCTGTCACGATAAAAAAGATCGATGCCAATGTCTTCGTAGAAGCTGAGTCGCGCGGAAATTTTTTGCTGAAGGGTTTCGGAAATGCGATCGGCCATGGTCAGAGCGCAGTGCGCTCTGGGGAGTGTAACACGGAGCGAAGTCGTACAACTTCGTCGAGAATGCGCTGCGCAACATCCGTTTTGCTCATGCGCGGCAGCGCGACATCGCGCCCATCACGCGAAAAAAGTGTAACCACATTCGTATCGACATCGAAGCCCGCGCCTTCCGCGGTGACATCGTTCGCCACGATGATGTCGGCATTCTTCGCCGTCAATTTCTTGCGCGCATTCTCGGCCACACGTTCGGTTTCCGCCGCGAAGCCAACAACGAGCCGATTGCCCTTATTCTTCGCAACAGTTGCGAGGATGTCGGCATTCGGCTCCAGCGTGATCGTTAAAGACTCTTTCTCGCGCTTGATCTTTTGATCAAAACTCTTCGCCGGACGATAGTCCGCAACAGCCGCCGCGAAAATCGCGATCGTTGCTTCGGGGAATTTTTCATCAACCGCGCGATGCATCTCTTCTGCAGTCCGCACATTAACGCGCTGCACACCATTGGGCGTCTCCAGCGCAGTCGGCCCACTGATCAAAATTGTCTTTGCGCCGCGCCGAGCAGAAGCTTCGGCAACCGCGTAGCCCATTTTTCCCGACGAGCGATTCGTCAAATACCGGACCGGATCCAGATCCTCACAGGTCGGACCTGCCGTGATCAGAACCGTCTGTCCTTCGAGGTCGCGTTTAAATCGCAGCGCTTCGCGCACCGCAGCGACAATCTGCTCTTGCCCTGCAAGTCGTCCCGCGCCAGTCATGCCGCACGCCAGATAGCCTTCATCCGGATTGACGACATGCACTCCGCGCGAACGCAGCACATCGAGATTCGCCTGCGTCGCCGCGTGATTCCACATGTTCACATTCATCGCCGGCGCGACAACAACAGGCGCAGTCGAGGCAAGATACAACGTGGTCAGAAAATCATCCGCAATGCCCTGCGCAAATTTGGCGAGGATGTCCGCCGTCGCGGGAGCGACGAGCAGCAAATCTGTGCGTTGCGCGACGGCAATATGTTCGATCGCGGAGTCGAGGTTCGCATCTCCGCTCGCTTCCGGTCCGGCAAACAGATCGGTGATGACCTTCTGCCCGCTCAGCGCCGCAAACGTCAGCGGCGTCACAAATTCACGGGCGCCCCGCGTCATCACCACCTGGACGCTAAAATCATCCTGCTGCAAGCGGCGCACGAGTTCCGCGGCTTTATACGCAGCTACGCCGCCGGTTACGCCGAGTGTGATGCGCAGTGGATTCATCGGAGTTTCGTTTCAGGAAGCCTCAAAAGCCCGCTTGCAAGAACTCGTGGCCGCAGGTTCGTACACCCTTGCCACACTCAATTGGATGCTTCAGGACCGGCCGCGCTACTTCTTGACGCAATGCTTCGCGCGCTACTTCCTCGCCGAGCTACTTCCGGCGCTTGTTGCCGTCCTTGTCGGTATCGATCGAATCGGGCTCGGTGAAATCGTATTCGATATAACCGCTGTCGAGCTCTTCGCACGCGATCCGTGTCGGCTTCAGCGTTCTCGGATTTTCGACCAAAGAAGGCGCTCCAGCCATAATCTGCCGCGCGCGCCTCGCTGCCAGCACGACATACGCAAACTGGCTTTCGGGAGCTTTGGTTAGCACGTTCATCAGTCTTTCCCTCCAAACGACGCCAGAAGTTGTTCCACCCGCTTACTACGCCGCGCGCTCTGGCAACGTAAAGCGACGACAATCGCCTGCGCTTCGTTGCCCGCGCGCTCCACATCTTCATTCACTACACAATAATCGTAGTATTTTCCGAATGCCAAGATCTCGTCCCGGGCTTTTGCCAGCCGACGCGCAATTTCTTCGTCGGAATCCTGGCCGCGACTGCGCAACCGGCGCTCCAGTTCTTCTCGCGACGGCGGCAAAATGAAAATCGCCACCGACTCTGGAAGCTTTTGCTTTACCTGGGCCGCGCCCTGCACGTCGATCTCGAGCACAAGATCTAGATTCTTGCTGCGGGCTTCCTCGAGCCATTTTTTCGGCGTGCCATACGAATGCTTGCCGAAAACCCGCGCATACTCGAGAAATTCGCCGCGGGACACCATAGCGTCGAATTCCTCTTCCGTTACGTAAGCATAGCACTTCCCACTGGACTCGGTCGCGCGACGCTGCCTTGTAGTACATGAGATCGAAGGCATCGTCCCGGGCAATTCCAGTATCTTCTGGACCAGCGTCGATTTTCCCGAACCCGACGGGCCGGACACGATCAAAATCAGCGGCTCAGTATCGGACCCGGTGGTCATTCGATGTTTTGCACCTGTTCGCGCAATTTTTCAATCTCGGCGCGGATTTCGAGCGACAGTGCTGTGATCGTCAAAGCTTCATTTTCCACGCCCGGCGTTTTGGAGAGCATCGTGTTCGCTTCACGATGCATTTCCTGCAACAGGAAATCGAGTTTTTTCCCGAGTTCGCCGGCACCGTCGAGCAACTTCGCAAATTGCTGCAAATGGCTGCGCAGGCGGTCGAGTTCTTCGCTAATGTCGCTGCGCTCGGCGAGCAACGCCGCTTCCTGTGCCAGCCGCGCCGGCTCGATTCCCGTGCCGCTCAACAATTCTTTCAGGCGATTTTGCAGACGGCGCGCAAACGCCGGCGTCAGGCTGATCGCGAGTTCGCGCACCTTGTCGGCCTGCTCGCCAATCTTCGCGAGCCGTGAACGCAACTCCTCGGCTAGATGCCGGCCCTCGGTGTGGCGCATTTCGTCGAGCTTTGTGAGCGCTTCGCGCAAACAACCGTCGAGCGCAGCGCCGAGTTGATCCTGCTCCTGATCGGTTTCCGGCAGTGGCGGCGCAAGTCCACCGATGACGCCGGGAAGCCGCAGCAACGACACGACGTCGAGATCGGTCTTCACCTGCATCTGCTGGCGCAACTCTTCGGCAGCGCGCGAATATGCCTGCAGCAACTCCTTATTCACCTGCACCGGCGCCGAAGTTCCCGGCTGGACGTTCACGTTGATGTCGAGGTGGCCGCGATGAATTTTTTCGCGAATGATCTGGCGCATGCGCAACTCGTAAACGTCGAAGCCTTCCGGCATTCGGAAGCGCACATCCAGGAAACGGTGATTGACACTCTTCACGCTGATGCGCAATGCCCAGCCGTTGGCTTCGGCGCGTGCTTGCGCGTAGCCGGTCATCGAGACGCATTCGACTCTCTTCCCAGCGGATTGCGATTGCGGAGATTTTGCGGATGCGGTGGTGTTCTGGCTCATAGAGTGGTGCCCGGAGTTGCGAGATTTCGTGCAGCGTGCAAGGACTCAATCACATCTTCATTGGCGAACTGCAAACTGTGCAGGCGCGCGTAGGTGCCGCCGCGTGCCATCAATTCAGCGTGCGTTCCGCTTTCGCGAATCTGACCTTCTTCCAGTACGAGGATTTTATCGGCACGGCGCACCGTCGCCAAACGATGAGCGATGACGAACGTGGTGCGGCCAACCATCAAATTGGCGAGAGCTTTTTGCACGTACATTTCCGACTCGGCGTCGAGTTCCGAAGTGGCTTCGTCGAGGATCAGGATCGGCGAGTCCTTCAGGATGGCGCGCGCAATGGCGATGCGCTGGCGTTGCCCGCCGCTGAGCCGGGTGCCGCGTTCGCCGATCACAGTGTCGTATCCCTGAGGCAGATCGGCGATGAAATCGGCAGCGAGAGCGGCGCTCGCAGCAGCCTCAACGCGCTCTTTCGGCACGTTGCTGAGGCCGTAGCAGATATTGTTCCACACCGTATCGTGGAAGAGGATATTTTCCTGCGCAACCATCGCGATTTGTTCACGCAGCGAGCGAATTGTAACGGTGCAAATGTCGGTACCGTCGACGAGAATGCGCCCCGCGGTTGCTTCATATAGACGCGGGATCAAATTGACCAAAGTGGTTTTTCCGGCGCCGCTGGAGCCGACCAGCGCGATCACTTCGCCACGCTGCGCGCGCAATCGAATGTTCTGGAGAACGTGACGTATCACCGGAGTACGAGAAGCTGACATCGTCGAACACGACTTCTTTGGAAAATGGCGGCAGTGTTTTCGCGCCGGGCTGCTCGATGTGTTCCTGGTCGAAATCGAGATAGGCGAAAACCTGTGTGCTGGCACCCTGCGCGGCCTGGAATTGCTGGTAGACCGTGCCCATGCGCTTGAGCGGGGTGTAGGCCTTGAGCAGCGCGAAAATAAACGCGAAGAAAACGCCGAGCGTCATGATACCGCGATGAATCTGATCGCGCGCGACGAGGATCAGAACCGGAATCACAATCGCGCCGAGCAAGTCCATCAGCGGCGAAGTGATGACCGCGGCGCGCACCCAGCGCATGTTTTCGCGGAGCAGGCGGCGCGCGGTTTCCTTGAACTTCGCGATCTCGAACGCCTCCATGCCGAAGGCTTTGACGACGCGATTTCCGGTGACGGTCTCCTGAATGATTTGACCGAGTTCACCGAGCCGCGACTGGCTGTTCTCGGCCGAGCGGCGAATCTTGCGGCCAAACTTGCTCACGGGCAGAACAACAAGAGGCAGAAGAACGATCGAGCCGAGCGCCATGCGCCAATTGAGGGCAATCACGACGGTGATGAAGACAATCAGCGTAAAGCCTTCGCGGAACATATCGGCGAGATATTCGGAGAGCGCGATGCGGGTGCGCTCGACGTCGTTGATCGCGACGGAAAGCAAACGTCCGGTCGGGTGATGCTGGAAGAAGCCGATCGGCTGGCGAATGATCTTGGCGTAGACGTCGTTGCGCAGATTGGTGACCGCGGCGTGACCGACGTACTGGATTTGCGTCGAGCCCAGATATTCCGCGATCGCCTTGATGAAGAAGATCATCAGCAGGGTGAAGAAGAAAATCGTTTTGACGTTGTGAAAGCCGGAGGGAAGGAAGGTGTTGAGGTAGACGACGTGGTCGGTGAAGGGAATTTTTCCGAGTGGGAGAGTGGAGGTGACGACGGAGGGATCGAGCACGTAGTCGACGGCGGGCTTGATCATCAACGCGACGAGGCCTTCGGTCAACGCCACGATCGCCAGAAGAACGATGCCCACGCCCAGCCGGAGAGCGTACGGCCGCACGTAGGCCAACAACCGTTTCAGTTGTGGTGAAAACACCGATGCCACGCTTCAGGCTCCCCTGGATATCACAGTAGGTACGCTATTCGGCGCATAGCGGTGTGTCAAGTTTGGGCGGGCCGGATGAGCCAAGCACAATGCGGAAGATGAGCACGGCGGTGCCGTGCCCGTACGGGTTGGTTGCGAAGACCTCATTTTTCGATGTCGCGGTGGACTACCTTGGTGGAGTAGCCGCGCTTGGAGAGTGCATCGCTGACGGATTCGGCGAGCATCACCGAGCGGTGGCGTCCGCCGGTGCAGCCGAAGGCGATGGTGAGGTAGCTCTTCCCTTCACCGATGTAGTGGGGCATCAGGTAGACGAGCAGTCCTTCGATGCGCTTCAAAAATTCGCTGGTCTGCGGGAACGCGCGAATGTAGCTGCGGACCTTGGGATCCTGCCCCGTGTATTTGCGCAAGCTCGGGACGAAATGCGGATTGGGCAGGAAGCGAACGTCGAAGACAAGGTCGGCGTCCGTTGGCACGCCGTAGCGATAACCGAAGCTGACGCAAGAAATCAACATCGGGCGCTTTTCGGGATTGCGGAAGCGATCGGTGATGAAGTGGCGCAGCTCGTGGACGTTGAATTTCGATGTGTCGATCACGACGTCGGCGAGCTTGCGGATCGGCTCCATCATCTTGCGTTCGTGGTCTGAGGCTCTCGCGCACGCTGAGATGTTTGCCGACGGGATGGGGCCGCCGCGTCTCGCTGTAACGGCGCAGCAGAGCGTCTTCGCCAGCTTCGATAAAGACGAGAGCGATGGGATGCATACCGCGGAGATGCTTCAGGAGCGCGGGCAATTTCTGGAGCTGATCGCCTTCGCGAGCGTCGACGAGAAGCGCGGCACGCGCAAAGCCGCCGTCGCCGGCGGCGTGGAGTTCAGCGAAAATCGGAATCAGCTCGACGGGAAGATTGTCGACGCAATAAAAACCCATGTCCTCGAAGGCGTGCAGGACCGTGCTTTTTCCGGAGCCAGACAGGCCGGTGAGAATGACGAGTTGGCGGGATTCAGGATGATTGGGTAAAGCGTGGCGGGCTGGAGCCGGGTGCTTGTGCTTGCCGGAGGCGCGACGCGGGCTCAGTTTTTCACCCGGCGCTGATGCGTACTGGGAATGCGCATGTCTTCGCGATATTTGGCCACGGTGCGGCGCGTGACGTGAATGCCGTTGTCGTCGAGTTTCTTGGCGATCTGATCGTCGGTGAGAGGCTTGGTCGAATCTTCTTCTTCGATCATTTTCTTGACGAGGCGCTTCAAGGTGAGGAGCGACATGGCGCCGCCCTCGGGACCGTTGACGGATTCGCTGAAGAACGAGCGAAGTTCGAGCACGCCCTGCGGCGTGTGCGCGTATTTGCTGGCGACGGCGCGGCTGACGGTCGAAGGATGCACGCCGACTTCTTCGGCGACTTCCTTGATCATCATGGGTTTCAGCGCGTCGGGCCCGTGAATGAAGAAATCGCCCTGGCGCGCAATGATCGACTGGCAAACGCGCAAGATCGTGTGTTTGCGCTGCTCGATATTTTTCATCAGCTGGATCGCGGCGGTGAAGCGCTCTTTGACGTAGTTGCGGACGTCGCGATCGGAAGCGTCTTTGACGAGCAGGCGGCGATACGTCGGGCTCAGGCGAAGCTGCGGCATGTCGTCTTCGTTGAGGAAGGCTTGCCACTGATCGTCGACCTTGCGGAAATAAACGTCGGGCTCGACGAGGCGCGGCTCGGTCTTGTTGTAACGAAGGCCGGGGCGCGGATCGAGTTTCTTGATGACGTCGAGAGCGCGCTTGACGATGTCGAGCGGGCGATTGAGAGCGCGGGCGACTTCCTTGAGCTGGTTGGCCTGGACCTGCTTGAGATGTTCCGAAACGACTTGCTGCGCGAGCGTGTTGGTCGGATCGAAGGCTTTCAGCTGGAGCAGCAGGCATTCACGCAGATCGCGAGCGCCGACTCCAATGGGATCGAAATCCTGCACGACGGCGAGCGCATCGTCGAGATCGTCCTGCGTGTACTTGCCTTCCTGGAGGAGCTCTTCAGTCGACGCGGTGAGATAGCCGTTTTCATCGAGGTTGCCGATGATGCTTTCGGCGAGTTCCTTCACCTTGTCGGAACTGATCGTGACGCTGAGCTGCCACGCCAGATGGTCGGTCAGCCCGGTCGATGAAGATAAAAACTTCTCGAAGGATGGGCGTTCGGAAACCTCGCGCTCGGCCGACTTGCCGCCGTCGCCGCCGGAATCGAGATATTGATTGAAGAATGTGCCAACGTCGAATTCGTCGAAGGGATTGGACTCGGGTTTTTCGGGGACTTTCTCGGTTTCGTTTTTGAGGAAATTTTCGTCGGCGTAGTTGTCGGTTTGCGTCGGTTCTTCGCTCTGCTCTTCGAGGACGGGATTCGCGATCATCTCCTGATTGATCATCTCGCGAAGCTCGAGACGATTGAGCGCGAGGACGCTCACCATCTGCACCAGGCCGGGCGTCAGAATCTGGCGCTGCGAAACCTTCAGATTCAGTTTTAGTCCCTGCCAAGCCATGTGCGTCCGATCGTGCCTTTCGAGTGCCTGACTAATTCAGGCGGAAATGATCGCCGAGATAAACGCGGCGAACTTCGGGGTCGTTGCTCAATTCGTCGGGCCGGCCCTTCCTGAAGATTTTCCCATTTCTAAGGATGTATGCGCGGTCCGTGACGGTGAGTGTTTCCCGTACGTTATGATCTGTGATTAAAACGCCAATGCCCGAGCGGCTGAGGTCGCGGATGATTTCCTGAAGGTCTTTGACGGTGAGCGGGTCGATGCCGGAGAAAGGCTCGTCGAGCAAGATGAAAGAGGGCTGAAGCGTCAGGGAGCGCGCGATTTCGAGGCGCCGGCGTTCCCCGCCAGACAACGTATAAGCTTTGCTTTGCCGCACGGTCTCCAAACCCATCTGCACCAACAATTCCTCCAAACGATCGCGCTGCTGTTCCGGCGTCAAGGGAAGAGTCTCCAAAACGGCGAGAAGATTTTCTTCGCTGGTCAGTTGACGAAACACCGATGGTTCTTGAGGCAGGTAGCTGATTCCGCTGCGGGCCCGGAGGTACATCGGGAGGTCGGTGATTTCGTCGCCGTTGAGAAGGACGCGGCCAGAATCGGGGCGGGCAAGACCAACGATGATGTAGAACGTGGTGGTCTTACCGGCGCCGTTGGGTCCCAGCAACCCGACGACTTCGCCTTGACCGATTTCCAACTCCACGTCGTCTACAACTTTACGTCCTTTGTAGGACTTACTGAGTTCGACGGCTTGGAGCTTCAGCATACCTCAGTCGTGGTGGATCAAATCGCGGTCAAGAATGGTGAACTTCACTGTTGGACTCGGTGTTTTGTCAGCGTACGCGAACCATTTTCCGAATCGACGATGATCGTATCATCCGCTAAAAAGAAGGTCAATTGAGTGCCGGTGGTTGTGCCGGCGGAACCATCGTAGAGAGTGGGCTTGCCGCCGCTCATGACGAATTTGCCGGAGTCGGCGGAGTATTCGCCGCGATCGGCGACGGCGCGGCGCTCGCCTTCTTCGACGGTGACGCCGCCGGTGCCGACGGCGCGGGAGATTTGGCGCGAGCCGGTGGGAGTTTGTGGGTTCGCGCTCGTTACGGCGTTGGTCGCGGCGTCTGTCGAGGGCGCTTTGGTGAAATATAAATCGAGGACGGGGCCGCGCATTTTTTGTTCGGCGGATTGCACGACTACATTTTTCTCGAGGCGGGCGCGGCCTTCGACATCGTTATAGGTGAGAGTTTCGCTGGCCGCGTGCCAGAGTTGAGATTTTTTTGTTACTTGCGCGGTGTTGACTTGCCGCGAAGGTGGATTGAATGACTGTGATTTAGTCGATTGCGCCGAGGCTCCGATGGTCGGGGCGCCCGCGGCTTGCGGGAATACGGCGCGAACGCTGCCGGCGGCGTTGAGCACGTGGCTGTCGCGCAGGAGTTCGATCGAGTCGGCTTCGAGCACGGAGTCGCCCTGCCAGAGGCGGGCTTTGCCGGTGTAAAGGGCGCGACCTGTCTTTGAGTTTGCCTGGAGCTGAGCGGCGGTGATGTTGGCGGGCGCGGGCGCGAGTTGGACGGCGCTGGCTTTCGCGGTGAAGTCGGTGGAGCGGACTCCGCCGTCGGCGAAGATGTCGCCGGTGTTTTGGGTAAAGATGATGCGGTGAGCTTGAGTCAGTGTGGTCGCGTCACGAGCGATGGCGTGGCCGGTGAGCGTTGCGGTTTGTGCGGTCCGGTCAAACATGGCGTCATCCGCCTGGCCGCTGCGATCAGCTTCCTTCAATTTTACGTTGCCTTGCAAATCCATTTGCGACCAGCCGCCGGTCGGATCCATGAGGGCGGTGCCGTTGTTGGCGGTCGCGGTTTGAATTGGATGTCCGGTGAGCCAGCGCTCGGTGCGAACGTTGCCGTTGGCGCGAACTTCTTTTGGTTTGCCGGTGGCGTCGGCAAAGGTCATCGCGAGCTTGTCGGCCTGGAGTTGCGTTCTGGCGGGGACAATCGTGCCGCTTTGCGTGGCGGAGTCGGTCCACTCCATCGTGCCGGCGGAAAGAGTTTCGGCGGTGAGAGGCTTGCTGGACTCGTGCTCTTTGCCACCGCTGAACTCCATGCGGAAGGCGGCGGTTTGCATCGTGCGGGTATCGCCGGATTTTTCATCCTTTGTGCGCAGGACGACGTTGCCGTTAACGTTGAGTTCTTTGGGCTGGCTGAAGCGGGGCCAGAAGGTAAGCGAACCGGTGTCGCCACTCATGGCGTCTTCTCCGGCGGCGTTTTTGCGGAAGCCAGTGACGTGGCCGGTTGCGTCGAGTTTCGTGATCCAGCCGTCGGGGACGAAATGGGCGGTGAGATTGTCGGACTCGAGATTCATCTCCTCGCCGGGTTTGGTGGAGACGACGCGCGGGCGATCGTTGCCGGTGGTTGCGGCGATGAGCGTTTGCGCGCGGAAATCTCCGTCGAGCGTGAGCGTGAGTTCGCCGGCAGTGAGGCGCTCAGCGGAGCTTTCGGCTTCGGCGGGACCGAGAAGATGGAGGAGGCGCGAATCGCGGGAGAAATCGAGCGTCGAGCCTTTGACACGGACGTCCTGGCCGGCTTTGGGATCGACGGTGACGGACACGCCAGTTTTTTTGACGCTGTTGGTGACGGGTTGCGTGAGGCGAATGCGCACGTCGTGCTGAAGACGGAGTGTGCCTTCGTCGGAGTTGTATTCGAGCCCGGTGCCATCGCCGGTGCCGCTCGGAAAGGCGAACGTGACGCGCTCGGAGGTGTGCGCGAGGCCGCTGGCGCGATTGAAGGTGACGCCGCGCGTTTCGACGCGGGTGCTGCGCGCTTCGGCGAGCGAGGGATTGCGCTCGGCGAGTTCGGTGTCGGCTGCGCTCATCACGTCGATGCGGACATCTCCGCCGCAGGTGATGTCGCCAGACTTCTGATCGTACTGGCAACTGTGCGTGCGGATGACGTCGTGGCGATCGCCGGCTTTGCCGAAAATTGTGACGACGACTTCTTCGAGGAGGCTTGCGTCCTGGCCCTTGAACTCGGTGGATTTGGAGGCTTGGATCTGGAAGATGGTGCGATTCTGCTCGACCTTTTTGAAATTGATGCCGTTCGACTGCCGCGTGACGTCGTTCGGCGCCGCGGGGGGCGCTTGCTTGCGCTCGATGTGACGCGTCCAGCCGCGCTTGAGATAAACAGCCGTGGTGATGCCCGCAAGTATCAGAGCTACCGCCGCCGACCAGCGCGCGTACCGCGCCGCTTCACTTCTGCGCATGATTCAGTGTAAGCAAAACCAGGCTTGTCGTGTAGCGAAGCCAAGAATTGAGATGCTGGAATACGGGTTCAGCGTTACTTTGCTCGAGCTCAGCTGGCGGATTCGGCGGCGGTGGGGGCGGTGTCAGGGAGGATGCCGACGTTGGCGGCGGCGACGCTGTCGCGGTTGGTGTTTTTTACGAGGTACATCGCTTCGTCAGCCAGATGAAGCAGGCCTTCTTTGGTGCGCGAATCGACGGGATAGGAGGCGACGCCAACGCTTGGCGTGACGCGCACGGTCACGCCGGCTTGATCGAGCCACTTCGTTTCGCGAATCATTCTGTGCAGGCGACGCGCTACGTTGAGCGAATTCTCTTTCGACGTTTGTGGGAGCAGGATTACAAATTCGTCGCCACCATAGCGGAACGCGAAATCGATCAGGCGGCAGTGCGATTTGAGCGCGTTGCCAATCTCGGCGAGGAGCCGCGAGCCGATCAGGTGTCCGTGCGTGTCGTTGACCTGCTTGAAGTGATCGAGATCGATAAAAACCACGGAAAATTCATAGTTGTAGCGCTGTGAACGATAGATCTCAGTCTCAAGAATGAATTGCATATGCCGCGCGTTATAGAGTGACGTGCAATCGTCGGTGATGGTGAGTTCGTGGATGCGCTTGACGTGACGCGCATTTTCGAGCGCGATCGCGGCGAAATCCGACAACGCTTCGAGCAATTTCAAATCGCGCGCGTCGAAGCCATCCGGCCCGATGCAATTGATCAGCTCGATGACGCCGAGGCAGGTGTCGCGAAATTTGACCGGCACGGCGACGATCGACTGCGTTTCCATCTTTGTTTTTTCGTCGACCTTGCCGAAAAAGCGCGTGTCTTTCGAGGTGTCGGGCACGACGACAGCTTCGCCGTTTTGCGCAACCCAGCCGGCGATACCCTGCCCGATCTTGACGCGTACATCCTTCAGCGCCTGGGAAGCTTTGCCGACTGCCAATTCGAAATAAAGCTCTTGGGTGTTTTCATCGAGGAGCAGCAGCGACCAATTGTCGGGCCGCAGAAACTCGTCGATTTTTTCCATGATGGTGCGAAGGACCTGGTCGAGCTGGAGCGAAGAGGTGAGCGCCTTGCCGAGTTCCTGGAAGACCGCGACCTCGCCGGCTTCGCGCTGCTCGTACGGCACGCTGGGATTGCGGCGGCGTTCGACGGCGGGAAATTGTTTCACGTCCTCCACGTTTGTATGAACCTGTCCCTTTAGTGGCATTCCAGCTTGTGTGGCATGGTCTTCAGCCGCGGGGACGCAAACGGCCGCAGTACGCCTGTCCTCGCAAGTATAGGCGTCGAGGAAAAATCGAAGCAAGAAAGTCGTGGTACAGGCGTAGCGAGGTTGTTAACGAGCGGGGAGAATTATTCTCGAGGGCAATGGCGTAAGTGCTGAGTTTGCAGTGATATCCTGGATCAGGAAACGTTGATGGCGAACGAAAATCAAAGCTTGGGTGCGCTGGCTGGACTCCGGAAGCTGGTCGATGACCTTGAGCACGAACGCTCACTGAGGAACCTCGACCGCGTTCGTGAACGCGTTGAGACGTTAGACCGGCTCGATGCCTACAATCTGGATTCGCAGCTCGCGCACGCGGTTCCCGGCGAAGGCGACGCAGCGCTGTTTCGTCGAGCGATCGAACTTCGCGCCGAACTCGAAGCCGTAAATACTCGCCTCTACGAAAACATCCGCAAAGCGATTCGTCGCGGAGATGGTCGCAACGCTCTAATTCTATGGGTATCGAGAATCGAGAGCGAAGCGCTGCTTCGAAGCGACGCAAATCGCCATCGCGCCGCCGATAGCTATGACCATCTGGATGAGGTGGTCAGCGGTGTCCTGCGATTCGCTGCTCCGGGTGAAGCAGCAGTCGAATTGGCTCCGGAAATGGTGGCCTATCAACCAACGCCCGTGCGCCACATTTTTGACCTCATCCGCCGCACGAGGCTCACAGCGCGAGATGTTTTTATCGATCTCGGCTCCGGATTGGGTCATGTATCGCTCATTGTAGCGGCCTGTACGCAAGCGCGCGCCATCGGTATCGAGATTGAGCCGTCGTACGTTGATCGCGCGCGACAGTGCGCTGAGGCGCTAAATCTGGATAACGCAGTATTTTTCGCGCAAGACGCGCGAGAGGCCGATCTTTCGCGAGGAACTACCTTTTACTTGTACACGCCATTTCATGGGGCAATTCTTCGCGCAGTGTTAGACCGACTGCGGCTTGCAGCCACTGCACACGAAATTCGAGTCTGCGCATTCGGCCCCTGCACACCGATCGTTGACGCCGAGGCCTGGCTCATGTTCGACTCAGCGGAATCGGGCCACATCTCCGTCTTTCGCTCACGAATACAGGCGCGACCGAGTGCTCACTCAGCGTAAGAAGCAAAAACCAACACACGGTCAGGGAACGTGCCGATCAGAGAGTCCGGATGGTCTTTTGCCAATGGCGCAGATCCAGCCTCTCTTGGGCTGGACGAGGACTTGCACATCGACTATCCGGCCAATGTGAGAAGTTCTTTGTATTCGTCCACGCTGAAATTCTTCGCGCCGAGCAGTATCTTGAGTTGTCACTTCGATCGGGGCCGGCTCACGCAGCGACAGCTCGGATGCCTCAGTCGGCAACCTTAGGCGCTCTTCGAAATTGTTCGGCCGCGGCTAACCTACCGCCGCCACCCGGCGCGCCCCAATTGCCGGTCAGTAGTTGACCGTCCGCTGACAGCGTTGCACGGTATTGATAGTGAGCGCCCGCTGAATGATTTGTGTTCAGAACCAACGCGGCGTCAGTCCGCGACTCGACGTTGAGTTGCTCACCGTTGCGTCGCTCGTTGTGCATCACTCCGGTGTGCAAATCGATCGCAGTAGAGGTTCGATCGAGCCACACGGAGAGAACTCCGTCGGCTGACTGACGAATGTCCAGCGTGGAAGGCTCGAAGAAACGCGAAGAATTGGGGATGGGCTCGCCGATCCATTGGCCGACGATTGGATTCGGCTTATCCGTGGCATTGGCGGAAGGCCGCGTCAGAACAACGTGCTCGTTCTGGCCGGGGCGCGACCAGGTTCCGTACCAGATGTTGGCGGAAGGCGACAAAGTTAGGTCCAGGTCGAACTGCTTCAAACCGTCGAACTCAACGGAGTGAATACGCAAGCGGCGTCCGTCAAAGAGGTCGAAGGAATGTCCGTCCAGCAATTCTTCGTATGACTTCGGAGTCGCCTTATATCGCGCTGCGAAATAGCCCCAGGTTTCCTGGCCCGATTCCCTGGTGTAAACGCGGATACTTATACTTTGCCAGTCGAAACGCTCGCTCTTGGTTCCCATTTGCCCTGTCGAGGCGGTCAAAACCTCAAAGCCGATTCCCTCCACGCCGGAAGGCGTCGCAGTCTCCCAGCGGCCACCGATTTGCTCCGGATTTTCCGTCGGAATCGGAGAGAGTTCCTGGGCGGCGCCAAGAAAAAAGCAGGTCGCTAGAAGACTAATTAGACGAAGCACGTTCATGGATGGCGGCGCATACCCGATGTTGCCGTGGGCACTCGGACGCAATCATAACGCTAAGTGACACAAGTTCAACTCACTCCGTCTTGATGAAGTTGCGGACGTACTCGGCGATCGGGTCCGCGGCGGTGTCGAGGGCGAAGTGTCCGCCGTCGACGATGTGCACCTCGGCCTTCGGGACATCGTGACGGTACGACTCAGGCTCCGAAGGGTCGAATGACAATTCGTACTTGCCCCAGATCACAAGAAGACGCGGCTGGTTTTTCTGCATCCACGCTTGCCACTTGGAATAATTTTCGACGTTGGTGCGGTAGTCGTAGAAGAGATCGACCTGAATGTCGCCTTGCCCCGGCCGATTGAGAAAATAATATTCGTCGGTGTAGAGATCAGGGTCGTGCCGATCGACGTTCGGATCGTTGCCGACGTGGCGTGCCTTCGTGGCAGCAAGCGAAAGCAAATTTTCTCGCAGCGCAGTCTCGTTTGCGGCGCGATTCGCCCAAAAAGCACGTCGAGTATTCCAGTTCGCGCCAAGGCCCGTATTGTGCGCGACCCCGTCCTGAACGATCAGTGCCTCCACGCGGTCGGGATGCGCCAGAATCATGCGAAAGCCGACCGGCACGCCGTAGTCCTGCATATATAGGTTGTACTTGGCGAGGCCGATCGCTTCGACGAAATGATTCATGACTTCGGTGATGTGATCGAAGGTGTACGCGAATTTCTTCGGATCGGGCCAATCGCTGTGGCCGAAGCCCGGATAGTCGGGCGCGACGAGATGGTAGTGGTCGGATAGACGCGAGAAGAGCGGCTCGAACATGCGCGAAGACGACGGAAGGCCGTGCAACAACAAGATCGT
Source organism: uncultured Acidobacteriota bacterium (assembly GCA_963795355.1). GTDB lineage: Bacteria > Acidobacteriota > Terriglobia > Acidiferrales > UBA7541 > Acidiferrum. The sequence goes on along the minus strand of CAWCHM010000010.1, from coordinate 170,300 downwards.
GGGCGCATCCTTCGGTCCTGCTTCGCGATAGAAGATCGATAATCCGTCGACCTGCGCCGTGCGATACGACGTTTGGTTCTTCACAGATCGCTCCTTTTCCTGTGCCCGCGCCAGCGTTTGAGATGAGACAACGACGATCGAGAAAAGCAGCGTCATGCGCAAAACGCGAATCAAGACAGACCTCCAGCTATGAGATAACTCGAACCTGGTGTAAGCGTGAGGCAGAACTATCTGCGCCCCTCAGCTCATCTACCGCTGCGGCGTAATTCTTATTCCGGCAGTTTTTGGCCGGATTGTTCGCGAACCATATATTCGGCATACCAGTCGGGCCAATTCGCATCGGCAGCCCCGATGCGCTTTTCATGTTCCCCATGCGCCACGGAAGCGCGCCGCATTGCGTTTGCCAGATCTTTAGCCGAAGCGAAGCTCGTCGTCGCGGAATCAACGCGACCAGGCAACCGCGCCGTGATCTGCTGGAACAGCCATCCGTTTCCATCGGGATCGTGGAACGAAGCAAACGAACGATAACTGCCGTTCGCGGGATCGGGTCCATCCACCCGGTGCTGACCAAACAGAAAGGGTTCGTCTCCGCCGTTGTAAGTACCGTCGCTGTGGAATACGGTGCTGACGTCGACACCGCGCTCAGCCAGCTCTTTGCGCGCAGCTTCGATATCCGACACGATCAGATACATGCCTTGCGAGGATCCGGGCGCCGATGCCGTCACTCCCTTGCCGAAGATGACCGAACAGCCCGACCCAGGCGGCGTGAACTGAATCACACGGAAACCGTTGTCGGGGGCAGCGTAGTCGGCGTCGAGCCGCCAGCCGAGCTTGAGGTAGAACTCCTTTGCGCGATCGATGTCGGAAACGGGAATGACGACGATCTCGAACTTCATGTCCACCGTGGCGGCCTTAGGGGTGAGAACTGGCTTGGTGCTCATAGATGCCTCCGACCCAATAGATGCGGGGCCTCGATGAAACGCTGTCGACTTTTTTAGGGGCATCGAAGGGCGGAATTCGCCCAGTGGGTGGCCCGAGTGGACATTCGACTCTGGCGCACGATCGAAACATCTAGTTGGCTGCTGCGTCTGTACTTGTATCAGCCGGCTTATGTCGCAGCGTATCTACAAACCGCCGTTCCCGCTCTCACAATACGTTGAGTACCTCTGGCGGACATCGAACGTCGGGATATCGTCGTCACGGCAGCGGGTTTATCCGAACGGCGCCATGGCGTTGGTCATTCATTTGAAGAAGCCGACGGCGTCCTACTACTTCGACGACAGAGTTCTAACCGTTCGAGTGCCGTTGCTGGCCGGCCCGTATTCGATCTCATTTCACATGGATCCATCGGAGTCCACCGAGGTGATCGGCGTTTTGTTTCGTCCAGGCGGGGGTCGCGTGTTTTTTCCGGTTGCGGCGCATGAGCTGCACAACAACGACGTGGCGCTGAGTGAACTTCTTCCAGGCGAGGCGGATCGCTTACTCAATGACCTGTGCGTCGCGGCGGGCGAAGACGCGCAGTTCGTGGTGGTCGAACAATACCTGCATCGCAAGCTCAAAGACGCCGTTCCGCTACATCCGGCCGTCTGTTATGCGATTGAGCAGCTGTCGGGCGTAAACGCACTACGAAGCATTCGCAAAATTCAGTTGGAGACTGGATTCAGCCACACACGGTTCATTCAGTTGTTTCGAGAGCAGGTTGGCCTGACGCCAAAGCTATTCGGCCGCGTACGACGATTCCACGCGTTGCTGGGTCGCATTGAGAAAGGATTGCCCGTCAATTGGGCCGAGCTTGCGGCGGACTACGGTTACTTCGATCAGGCGCATCTCATCCACGATTTTCACGCGTTTGCGGGAGTTACGCCGCTGGAATACAGCGGACCGACAATGCCCGACGCGCCCCGAAAACTAGTTGTAGCTGCCGCGAGCAGTTGAATTTTTTACAATACAAGGCGTTCGCGTCGCGGCAGGATGCGGCCATGACAAACCGCGCTGGCAATCCTCACAGTCCAAAACTCTGCAGCAGAAGCTGGATCCCCCTCTCACTGCTCCTTGCAGCGTTATCGCTCAGCTACTTGTGCGCCGCCGAATCGGTCCAGTATCCCGGCAACTTCCGGCGCTGGGTTCACGTTGGCACCGGAGTCATCCTCCCGGGCGGCACGCTGCCCGAGAGCGAACAAGGAATGCACCACATCTTCGCAAATCCAAAAGCGGTCGACGGCTACTCGTCCGGTGATTTCGCCGACGGCTCGATCATCGTGTACGAATTGCGCGAGGCCCAGCAGAAGAACGGAGTCATCTTCGAAGGCGATCGCCGAAGAGTCGACGTGATGATCAAAAACTCCGACCTCTATAAGAGCACCGGGGGCTGGCGGTTTGAGCGGTTCTTTGCCAACGACCAGACGCAGGACGCCGTTCACGACGCGGGTGCTTCCTGTTTTGCGTGCCATACGAATGCAAAAAACCACGGCTTCGTATTCAGCCAGCTTCATTGATAAAGCGCGTCACAAGCCATCGAGTCCAGTTCAGGTAACGGCCTTCACCACGCATGCGGATTACTTCGGGGTTGTCCTACTTAAGGCTTAGCGAAAAGCCTTCGAGCGATTTGAAAGCGCATTATCGGACCATGCATCTCGGAATTTTCAACTTTCCGGTGAGCGGCGTTAGTCAGAGCCGACACGATTGAAAATGCCTTGCGCGCTTAGTCTGAGGTTATAATCCCGGCACTCATGTCGCTTGCTTCCGGTACAAAGCTTGGTCCTTACGAAATTGTTTCTGCACTCGGTATGGGCGGAATGGGAGAGGTGTACCGCGCTCGCGATTCCAAACTCGGCCGCGACGTGGCGGTCAAAGTATTACCGGAAGCATTTGCTGGGGACCCGGAACGCCTCGGCCGGTTTGCTCGGGAAGCGCAGGTGCTGGCGTCACTGAATCATCCCCACATCGCGGCCATTTACGGCTTTGAAGACTCTGCTGGCGTACATGCGCTCGTGATGGAGTTGGTGGAAGGACCAACCCTCGCCGATCTCATCGCGAGCGCGCCAATGCCCCTGACAGAAGTTCTGCCGGTTGCCAAGCAAATTTGCGAGGCGCTTGAATACGCCCACGAACGGGGAGTCGTCCACCGCGACTTGAAGCCCGCAAATGTGAAGATCACACCGGACGGCACGGTGAAGCTTTTAGATTTCGGGTTGGCCAAAGCTCTGGAGGTTCAAGCATCGCCGGCGGACATCGCCACTTCTCCAACCATCACCGACGTGGCGACACAGGTCGGTATCATTCTCGGCACTCCCGCATACATGTCGCCCGAACAGGCAAAAGGCCGTCCTGTCGACCGTCGCGCGGACATCTGGGCCTTTGGCTGTGTGCTTTACGAAATGCTGACGGGCAGGATGGTGTACCGCGGCGAAAGCGTGACCGATACGATTGCGGAGATCATCAAGAGCGACCCCGAGTGGAGTTTGCTTCCAGCAGACACACCGAAGGCGATCCGCACTTTGATCCAGCGTTGCCTCAAAAAAGACGTCAAGCAGCGGCTGCAGGCGATCGGTGAAGCGCGGATTGTGATCGAAGAAGTTCTAGAGGGCAAAGACCGCGCGGACAGCGGGGAGAATGAGAACACAAAAGCGCTCACGGCCGCGGCTGGGAACACGCGACATTCGGTCGCAACGTGGATCGGAGGAATTTTCGTGGGCGCGCTGCTTGCTGCTGCTTTCTTTTGGTGGACTGCGCGATCGGGTTCCGTGCCCGCAGCAATGCATTTCAGCACAGTCACCAGTTTTGCCGGCGTGCAGGCGCAGCCGGCGCTTTCGCCCGACGGGCGTTCCTTCGCCTTGGTCTCTAACCGCGACGGGTACTACAACGTCTACGTCGGTCTCGTGCATGGCGGCGAACTGGTGCAAGTCACTCACGGCACAAGCATGAAATCCCGGCCCAGTTGGTCGCCCGACGGCAGCACCTTGGCCTACGCGCAAATGAATGATTCCGGGACCATGGACGTTTGGGCGATTTCGGCTCTGGGCGGCCCGCCACGCAAGGTGCTCCTCCACGCCAACGATCCCACTTGGACTCCCGACGGACATTCGCTTGTGTACCAGAACGCAGATGATGGAGCAGTTTGGACATCCGGAGTGGCGGGCGACAACCTGCACTTGTTGGTGCACTTGGATCCCGGCCTTTTGGGCACTGAGCCGCGCATTTCGCCCGACGGTCGGCTCGTTGCCATCGCGGTTCGTCCGGCCGGAGCACCGTATGGCGAGCTCGCCGTCGCGGACGTAACCAGCGGAAAAGTTAGAATGCTTACGAACGATCACGCTCTGGCGCTCTCCCCAGCGTGGTCCCCTGATAGCCGCTTCATCTATTTCTCCTCCAGTCGAGGCGGCACTCTGAACATCTGGAAGATCGCCGTCGATGGCAGCGAGCTGCGGCAAATCACCGCCGGCGAGGGCGACGATGCGGAGCTCGACGTTTCCGGCGACGGCAAACGTCTGATCTTTGCCACCTCCCGCTTGCACATCGGTCTCGGGCAATTGGACCTCCAGTCCAAACCAGGCGACTCCACCGCAAAAGCGCTCGCCCTCGACTCGGCGCGCAATGAGTTTGGCCCAGCCTATTCGCCCGATGGCGCTCGGATCGCCTTTTTTACAAATCTCAAAGGTGTTGAGAACGAGAGCATCGGCGTGGCAGATGTGAATGGCGCCGACGCCACCCTGCTCGTTCGCGACTCCCGCATTAACGTGTTCCCCCGCTGGTCGCCGGATGGAACCCGCGTGATTTACCTTTCCTTCCTTTCGGCTGCTTTGAACGGCGGCGAGTGTCGCAGCACCGCGATTTCGGGCGGGGCACCGCAAATGTTGCTGAAGGGTCGTGACTTCGGTAATTTTGACGTGGGCCGCGATGGGCGCTTGCTATTTTCCAACGGGGACGGTGCGGCGCAATCCTTCGACCCCCGTGACGGCAAGACCCTTACCTTGGGCAGCGTCCCTAGAACTGCGCAAGAATTTCGCTGGTCAGCCGACGGCACCGCCGTGGCCTATCTCATCTGGGCGCAACAGAATGATCCCGATGCCGGGGTCTGGGTTACCGATTTCAAGACCCCACCGAAACCGGTATTTCGTGGCTCCGTGTCCGGGTACGCGGTAGACGCACACAACGAAATAACCATCCTCAAAGGAAATCCCGACTTGAGCGGAGAGTTGTGGAAGGTCAAGTGGGGCGGATCAGGACGCTCTCGCGTCCCAGTCAGCATCCCCCTCCTCTACAACTTCAACTACTTGCGCGCCTTCGCGGTTAACCAGTTCGATATTTCGCCCGACGGCCGCCGTGTCGTCTTCCAAACCCAGCAGGTCCTCCAGGAAAATATCGGCATCATCGACAATCTCCCTTAGGCATGGAACGCGCAATTGCCTTGCCGTACTCTCAAAACTTTGAACAACCTTAAGCTCTTGCCTCGTCGCGAGCAGACTTCTTCTAGATGCTATTGCATTGATATATTAAGACAACAGTTACCAGGCAGTGGATCGTTAGGATCTGTCTGGCTGTGATCGAAGCGCCGAGTGTGTTGAGAGATTTGTACACGAATAGATAGATTTGCGTGGACTCTGCGCGAGGTGCTGGCAACTGCGGTTGTTTGACACACCCATCACGCCCTTTTATAGTTCCCCCGAGAGCAATTTTTCTTTCTGGATTCGGCTTCGGTCATGGATCGAGCCGGCGCGGCACGCTCCGGCCTCGGTGATTCGGGTGTTGGCGATCTCCCCGGCGTATCTCACCCCACAAGTGGCCCCGCGGTGGCATCGAAGTTGCTCTCCTGCAAACGGGATTCGACTGCATGAATAAAGGAAGTTTCGGCGAACTACTGAAGCGAGAGCGCGAGCTGCGCGAAGTGACCCTCAACGAAGTGACGGTCGCGACGCGCATCCCACCGCGTTTCCTAGAAGCGTTTGAGCGGGAAGACTGGGAAAAGCTGCCTGGCGGCGTTTTTAACCGCGGATTTGTGCGCGCGATCGCGCGTTACCTCGGGCTCGATGAAGAAAACCTGCTGTCGGAGTACGATCTCGCGTACGGCGAGCAGCGCGCTGCGACACCTGCGCTTGCCGACGACCCGATTCCAGCCCCATCGAAATGGGCCGTTGCCATCGGCTCCATAGTCATTTTGGTACTGTTCGTCGCCGTTATCTGGGGCTCGGTCTACGGCTGGCACCGGTATGCCGCTCGGCGAGCGGCGAAACGCGCGGCGTTGACCGCCTCGGCAACGACAGGCGGACAGACTGCCCCGTCATCGACTGGATCGGCCGGTGCGACGAATGCTCCCCTGCCAGTTCCGCCATCTCCGAACACTCATCCCGGCGACCCGACCGGAAATTCTTCCGGACCTAACGCTGCAGGCGAACCGACGCGCCTCGATCTCGCAGTTTCAACTTCCGGCCAAACTCGCGTTCGCGTTGTCGCCGACGGCCGCGTCGTTCTCGACAGCCGCTTGCCCGCCGGTGAAACTCGCCGCCTATTCGCCAGAAATCAGTTCGTCATCTCGGCGGCCAACCCCGCGGCGGTGTTGCTGGAAATGAACGGGCAAGCGATGCCGTCGCTCACCTCCGTCGGGACGGGCGGTACAATGGTGCTCAGCCAGAAAGACCTAAGGCAGGCACCTAGTGGAAACGCTCAGCGTTGAACTCGTCGAAGACCTTCGTAACGGCCGCGCGACCCGCGAAAACAAACTTGCGGTGTGCTCGGGCGATGCCCAACTCACTCCTGCAGACCGCGCCGAAGTGTTGGCAATTCTTGCCGCTGACCCCGACGCTGCAGTTGCGACTCACGCGGAAGAAGCTGTGCTCACTCAAACGATCGAGTCGTTCGTCGACGCTCTCAAGCGCGCGACCGCCACGCCCGCGCTTTTCGCATACGCTTCCCGCAAACTCGCCGACAAACCCGGCATCGCCGGCGCGATGATCGGCAACAGAAATTGCCCAGCCGCGAGATTCATTGGCATGGCACCGACGCTGCCACCCTCTTCGCTCAAGGAGTTAATCGACGATCTCGACCGCATTTCGGACTCCAGCGCGCTCGCAACTGCGCTCCTCAAAAATCCAGCGCTGACCGAAACGCAACAGAGGGTGCTTCGCGAAGTCCTGACGGACTCGACGCTCGGTGAGGCGGCGCTGGCCGATGCCGCTGCTGAAGCCGAGCCGGACGTCGCCAGACGCCAAACGCTGATACAAAAGCTCGGAAAGATGACGGTCTCGCAGCGCGTCCAGTTCGCCATTAAGGGCGGATCGGAAGCACGCCGAACGCTCATTAAAGACACGAACAAAGTGGTGCAGCGCGCCGTGCTGCAATCGCCGCGCCTGACGGGCCAGGAAGTCGAAGCGTTCGCGTCGATGTCGTCGCTAACTGACGAAATCCTGCGCCTCATCGCTACAAATCGAAATTTTCGGAAAAACTACGTAGTCGTGAAGAATCTGCTGAACAACGCCAAGACCCCGCTCGACGTCAGCCTGAACATGCTTCCGATGCTGAATCCCATCGACCTCAAGCGCTTGACGACCAACAAGAACGTCCCCGAAACGCTGCGCACCACCGCGGTCAAATTGCAAAAACAACGCGCCGAAGTGAAAAAGTAATTCGCGACGAAAACCAGCCCGCGCAAAACCGATCGCTTAAATTTTTAGCTTGAAATGTCTTAGCGCTTGCCGTGGCTTCCCGCCGCGCCGTTCTTTGTGGCCGCCGGATTCGCCGGTGCTACGTTCTGCCGCATTTCCTTCGCTTCTTTGAGGTGGTCCTGCAACGTCGGTAAGGTCTGCGTCGCGAAATCCTTCACTGCCGGATTGTGGCCGTTGTTCGCTTCCTTGCTGAAATCCGCCACGTCTTCCTCATGATCCTTGACCATGAACTTTGCATACGCGCGGTCAAACGCCGCTCCCGACAATTTCGAGAGCATTTCGTAAGTCGCTTTGTCTTTCGCGTCCATGTCGTCGGGCAGTGCGATTTTTTCCTGCGCGGCTACGCCCTTCAATTCGTCGCCCGCCTTGGTATGGTCTTCGACCATCCGCGCGCCAAACTTTTTCACGGAATCGGCGGTGCCCTTCTGTTGCGCAAGCTGGCCCATCTTCACTTCGGCCATGCCGCCCTCGGCGGCCTTCTTGGCAAACTGCGTATCGGTCACGGCGGCCTTCGACGCAGGGGCGCTGTCGCTTTGATAGGCAAGCGCGGCCCAGCATCCCAGAAACGTGCAAAACGTGGTCACACCGGCGACATAAGCGGCTTTGATCCAAGGGTTGTTCCAGTTGCGCATGAGACGCTCCATTGCTTCCAACGTGTGGAACAACAGTAGCGCGGCCCAGAACGAGCACCATCCAGACTTGCCTGTAGGAAGTCGCAGAACGAAAGCGTAGGCGATTGCAGGAACGTAACCGAGACGAATTGTGCCGAACAGCTACTGCGCCGGCAGAACGCCGCGCACTTAACCTCTCCGCAGCACGAGGCAGCTCGCGATCATGTCATGGAGCGCTTGCCTCTTTTGCGTGAACCCCGCCATCGCATAGCCGATACCCAGCGGGATGAAGCTGGTCACAATTTTGCCGAAATGACGGCCGGTAGCCCGCATGAAACTAATCCGCTGCCCCGCCATGTCAGTCACGACTAATCCGAGTGCCTTCTTCCCCGCGGTTCCCTGCCATTCCGAGCTTTCCAAAATCGCAAAGTACAGCCACGTCCCGAACACGCCGAGACAGATGCAAAGCGCCATGAACAACGCAAACGCGGGTGGCATCCCGTTGATGAACGGATCTTGATTGCGAGGCAAGTTTGCAATCATGCCGCCGATACCCAGCGCCATGGCGGCTCCGATGACGATCGGTACGGCAAAAACCCCGAGGACGATGGTGTCGATTAAGTAGGCGAGAACCCGCAGCCAGAATCCGGCATAAGCGACTTGAGCGACTGGCACATACCCCGGCTGCACATACACGGGCTGGACCGAGCCGGCATACCCGCCAGGTACTACTGCGGCAGGAACGCCGGTACCGAGCGGCAACGGCGCGCCGGCCGGAGCCAGCGCAGGTGTCGCCGAGATTTGCGCTCCGCAGCTGCTGCAAAACGTGGCGTTGTCGGCCAGATTGGTCCCACATTTCGAACAAAACACGTCCACCCCCCTGTGTGACTCCGCCGCTGCGGACCGTCGACTCCCTGGATTGCTGGCGGAATCCTACGTGGCGCCGCGCGGCGGGTCAATACAACCTATCCGGAGCGTCAACGTTTTGGTATTCCGTCCTCATCCCGGCGTAACTGCCGTCGGGCGCCGCCGTGCCCGTCTTCGTCCGCCATGGTGTCAATCGCTCGCGCAGAATCGCCGATCGACTTCTTGGCCACTCCTTGGCCCAGCGCAACTCAACCTGATATGCTGCGCCCGATCAAAAACCAATCGAGGGTTCTGACGATGCATCGACGACTCGCATTCCCAGCCATCTCTGCGGCGCTTCTGGTTCTGGCCGCGACGACATTCGCTCAAACCGCCGCGAAACATTTTTCAGGTGATGCGTGGTGGGAACATGTGCAATTCCTCGCCGACGACAATCTCGAAGGCCGCGAAACGGGCAGCGAAGGGCTACGCAAAGCCCAAGCCTACGTTGTAGATCAATTCAAGAAAGCCGGGCTCGAGCCCGCCGGAACCGACGGCTTCTACCAGCCGGTGAAATTCGTATCGCGCGAAATCGTCGAGAGCGAATCGTCGGCAGCGCTGATCTCCGGCGGCAAAGCGGAGCCGCTGGTTCTGGGTGACGACGCATATTTTTCGACGCGGGCGAATCTTTCGCCGGATGCCATCACCGCGAAACTCGTTTTTGTCGGCTACGGTCTCAATATCCCAGAACAGAAGTACAACGATCTGGCCGGCCTCGACCTGAAGGGAAAGATCGTCGTCTACATAGCCGGCTCGCCGGCCGACACGCCGACGGCTTTATCGGCTCACTATCAGACCGCGCTCGAGCGCTGGAAATCGCTGAAAGCCGCCGGCGCCATAGGCACGATCGCCATCCCGAATCCCGCGTCGATGGACATTCCGTGGTCGCGAATGACACTGAGCCGCACACACGCGTCGATGGATCTCGTCGGGAAAGAGTTCGACGAAACCGCGGGCCTCAAGCTCGCGCTGATCTTCAATCCGACAAACGCGGAAAAGCTTTTCGCCGGTTCGGGGCACACGTTCGCCGAAATTGCAGCGCTGGGCAAAGATCGCAATCCGATGCCGCACTTTCCGCTGGCCGTTTCGCTGAAAGCCCACGCGACGATGAAGACCAAAGACGTGGAATCCGCGAACTTGGTCGCCAAGCTCCCCGGTAGCGATCCGACGCTCAAGAGCGAATACGTCGTTCTTTCCGCGCACGTCGATCACATCGGCGTCGGCGAGCCCATTAACGGCGACAAAATCTACAACGGCGCGATGGACAATGCTTCCGGCGCCTCCGCGCTGATGGAGATTGCGGCATCGTGGAAAGATCAACCGCATCCGAAGCGTTCACTGCTTTTTGTCGTCGTGACCGCGGAGGAAAAGGGATTGCTCGGCTCGAAATATTTCGCCGCACATCCCACCGTGCCGGGAAAGTCGATCGTCGCCGATGTGAACATCGACATGTTCCTACCCATCGTTCCGGTGAAAGTGTTGAAGGTGCAGGGATTGACCGAGTCGAATCTCGGCGATCTTGCGAAAGAGGCCGCAGCAGCATACGGAGTGCGAGTGCAGGCTGATCCACAACCGCTGCGTAACGCTTTCATTCGCAGCGATCAGTACAGCTTCATTCGCCACGGAGTGCCCGCAGTGAAACTCGATCTCGGATTCGATCCTGGCTCACCCGACGAAGCTGTCTTCAAGGAATGGCTCACCGTGCGTTATCACGCACCATCCGACGATCTCTCGCAGCCCGTGGATAAAGCCGCCGCCGCAACCTACGAAGAAATCTTGCGCCAACTCTTGACAACAATCGCTGACACCGAAGCGCGCCCACAGTGGAAGCCGGACTCGTTCTTCCGCCGCTTCGCCAAAGGCGACTAACCTCTGATCATCGTCCAGCCACTCCGGCTGACATCGTAAAACTATCCGTTCATGCAGGGACTATCCGACCGGATAGGCTCCCCTACCCGTTGGAGTGCCCGGTCCGAATCCAAAACTCCTTGCCAATCAACCAGTTCCATGAAATAAGAGCGACGAGACCCCTCGCCAACCCCGGCATGCTAGATGCTGAAGCTATAAGGTTTCCAGATTTCTCAGGAGGACAACAATGAGCGAAGAAATTCGAAAATCCGATCTCACCGAAAAAGCGTTAGAGGCCGCGGTGGGCGGCAACTCCAGCCCTGCGGGCAATAACCCGTTGCACCATTCCGCTGCCCAAATTTCCGCCGACGATTTGGACCAGGTGGCCGGAGGAGTTTCATCGATCGAGTCGGGTTTTCTCAAAGTTAAAGCAGCGAACTCAGAGACGAAGTAGACAATTTTAGAAATCGGAAAATGTTGATGGGGCGGGGCGTGCGCTCTTAGCCGGATCCCGGGGATGGTCGCAATGAAATTCTCATCGATCCAGCATAACCCGCGCATCCGCTACCTTCAGAGGATGAAGGAAAGCTCGAGCTAATCGCTCCCCCCTGCACATTCATTGTTCAAACGCTTCCGCACTCGCTATAATCCCTCCACTTTCGCGAGTACGCGCGGTGTCCACTGCGCGCACACCGTAAAAGTGTCGAGGTGCCTCATGCGTAAGCGAAATCCCTTCTTTACATATCTTGCCGTCGCAGCCATTCTCTTTTTCATCGTGACAATCGCTCATTCGCGACCGAGTCCTTCGTCTTCAAAGGGCCTGCTCGTCGTCGCCAACCAGTTTGAGCACACCGCGCTGATCGTCGATCCCGACGCGCGCAAGGAAATCGCCAAGATTTCAGTCGGCGTCAACGGCCACGAGGTCGCGGTGAGCCCCGACGGCAAATTCGCGTACGTACCGATCTACGGAAACTCTGGCGTGGGCAAGCCGGGCACCGACGGCAGCACCATCGACGTCATCGACATCGCGAATCGAAAGCTCGCGTACTCCATCGACCTCGGGAAACCGCTGCGCCCGCACAATCCCGCGTTCGGTCCGGACGGCAATCTCTATGTAAGTGCAGAGCTTTCTCAATCGATCGACATGATCGATCCAAAGACGCGAAAAATCATCGCTGAGATTCCCACTGGCCAGGACGAATCGCACATGTTCATCATCCGCCCCGGCCCGGATAACCCGACGGTGTACACCGCAAACGTGCATGCGGGCAACGTCAGCGTCATGGACATTCCGAGCCGTAAGCTGGTGACGACGATCCCCGTTTCGAAAATCGTGCAGCGCATTTCCATCGAGCCCGACGGCCTCTACGTTTTCACTCACGACCAGGAATCGCCGCGCATCGTCGTCATCGATCCTCTCTCCAATGCGATCTCCACGTCGATTCCGATGCCGGAAACCGTCTACGCCTCCGAAGCGACGCCGGACAATCATTGGCTCATCTGCGCGGGCATGAAGGGCCACATTTTTGTGGTCGACCTCCACACGCGGAAGGTCGTGAAGACTTTCGATGCTCCGACCACGCTCGGCAAAGTCTTGATCCGGCCCGATGGCGGCGTTGCCTTCATTTCGTTTCTCGCTGCCGGAAAGATTGAAGTTCTCGATCTCAAGGAATGGAAGCTGCAGCCTTCGATCGATTTAACGCCCGGCGTCGATGGAATGGATTGGGCTCCGATCAGCTGATTGCAGATCCACCCGCGGTACAGCGAACCGACGCTGGGCCACACAACACAGTCGTCCCGAGCGAAGCGCGGCATCTGCTTTTTTAAAACTTTGGCACCAAACGCGGACCTAGCTGACCGAGTCCAGCCATGCACATCGACGAACTCCGTAAACTTTGTTTAGGTTTTCCCGGCGTCACGGAACATCAGATCTGGGGATCCGATCTTACGTTCAAGGTCGGGAACAAGATGTTCGCGCATTCGGTTCTCGAAGTTGCGCCCGTCTGGCTCTCGTTCAAAGCGTCGGATGAAAACTTCGCCGAGTTGGTGGAACGGCAAGATGTGATTCCCGCGCCATACCTGGCGCGCGCCAAATGGGTGGCTCTGGAAAGTCGCGAGGCAATCCCGCAGGCTGAACTGCGCGAACTGTTGCGCGAAGCATACGATCTGGTCGTCGCCAAACTACCGAAGAAAACTCAGGCGAGCCTTACAGAGAAACCAAAAGCGAAAGAACGACCAAGAAAGAAAAAATCGAAATCAGTATCCGGAAAACGCCGCCGCTAGCCCGCACTTCATTGATTGGACTCGTGCCGAGGTTGCGTCGTTTGCGAGACTGCGGTGTCTGCGGGGTTGCGACGCCGTGAAGATAGCGACGTCTTCTGCGAAAAATCACGATCGTTGTGATCGCTCCACGGTTCGCTGAACCGATGAAACTGCAACGACTTCAGGGGCGGTCTTCGTCGTCGTATTCAAGCGGCACGTCGTCCTCAAGTACTTCGTGCGTGACGACTTCCGACTCCTCGTTGCCGGCGCGCTCGACGCCTTTAATGATTCCCGCCTCGAATGCCTGCCCTTCCTCGAGCAGCTCGTCCTCGCTCTCGGAATCGACATCCTCGACGATGGAAATTCCCTGAAGATCGCCTGCTCCTGCCCCGGCGCGAGCCACACGCGAACGCGGCTTCAGGCTCACCGTCTCTACGTCCTGATTTTCGCGCAAATCGGTGTCGGAGTCAGACGCTCCACCACGCGGCGCAGTGCGCGCCTTCGCGACCGTCTTGGTTTTCGCCACAGCTATAGGCTTCGCGACAGCCTTGGGCTTTGCGGGCGCCTTACCCTTCGCTACGGGCTTGCCCTTCGCCACAATCTTCGCTTTGGCGGGTGCGGAGGCCTTGGCTTTCACGGCCGGCTTCTTCGGCTTGGCTTTCGCCTTCTTCGCCGCTGGCTTCTGCTTTTTCGTTTTCTTGGGAGCTGCCTTTTTCTTGGCCATGCCGGGAGTCTAGCACCCGCCCGCGTCAGCGCAAATACATCAATCCCGGAGGAAGCGGTGGTTTCGAGAGTGCCCCTTGGACTCCTAAATCTGGGCTTTTAAATCCGGGTTCCCCAAACCTGGGCTCTTAAATCTTCTCGAGGTCGACGAACTCGACCTTCCATGGAGTGATAGCCAAATCCAATTTCGCCACCGTGATTGGCAACGTGAATCGGCGCGGTCCGGCGCTTCCGGGATTGATGTAGAGCACGCCGTTCTTTTCGCTTTGTACGAATTTGTGGGAGTGCCCGCTGACGACGATCTGAAATCCCGCGGCGACCGGATCGAGGTCCAGCGCGTGCACATCGTGCAAGACGTAGATGGAGATATCGCCTGCCTGAGCGACTGCCGTTTCCGGCAGCTCGCGCCGCGCCCATCCTTCGGTATCGACGTTTCCGCGCACGGCAACGACCGGCGCCAATTTTCGCAGACGCGGCAAGATGTCGGGATCGCCCACGTCGCCCGCGTGCACGATCAATTCGGAGCCACGAAGCGCGGCCAACGCCTCTGCGCGCAGCAATCCGTGCGTGTCGGAAATCAGTCCAATCTGAGTAGGAACCTTGGCCATCCGCAGACTATATCGCGATGCCCACGAAAATCGGCGCGCATTCGGGCCGTCATCACCGCGATTAACCGAGGATCGATTGCGTGGAGGAATGCGTGAGAGGAACGCTGAGTAACACGTAGCGACTCAGAGGGGACAAATATTTGTCAAAGCAAAATCGGTAGCGCTGCGCGATTCTTATCCGCGAGCTTCGACCGGTTCTCGCACTGCAACGTGGCGGCGCATCGGCTTCGCACCGGGCACCGGAAAAGCCATGTGCCAGAAGTTGACGTCTTTGTTGGTGAACTCGAGCCCGACGTGCGCTTTGCCTTCGCGAGTTTTCTTGATTGTCACGACGCGCGCTTCCACCTGCTCATGCGTCAGCTCGTTTTCAACCATCAGGATGTCGCCAAGCTGCACCGGGTATTCCAGTTCCAGGGACGCACCGTGCAGGCTGACCGTGTGCGATTTCGTCTCTACCGCGAACGTGTCGCCGTCGGTGGACATGCCGTGAACCTTCAGAGGGATGCTCAGCATCACCCGCACCGTCCGGCGGCGCTCTTTGCAGCGAAAATGAAGAATTGCCATAAACCGTTCCCCTCAGTCATCTTGCGAAGTTACCGCCCGGCTCGGAAGCCGGCTGCGCGTAACTCCCGCGTGTAAATACATCTTGTCGGGCCGAACTGCGACCGACAATGGCATGTCCGTACCACCCGCGAGGGGTACTCCGGCGAGTACCGAGGTACCGACACCGCGCCCGAGAGGCATCCGTCGAAGGGTCGAGGCGAAGTGGCCCCCCTCCCCCATGTTTCGCGTAAGAATGTGATTCTAGGGACTTTGCGGGTGCGCATGGTGTAAGAATGTGATTCTATGGGGTTTGTTAGGGGCGGGAGTGTACGGCGCACACCGGTGGACGCGAGGGCAAAGCCGGCGAAGGTCACGGATTTTTGCGAAAATTGCAGTAAAAGCATGCGTTTCAAGACCCGATCCGATGCGATTCTGGCCGGATGGCGACGCGTCACCCGGCGTCGATTCCAGCTGAATTGGCGGCGTCAGACGACGCGCAAGCGCGCCATCAATGACACGAGATTCTTTCGATCCTCTTCGCGAACGGCTGTGAATTTCAGCCCCAATCCTTGCCCTTCCTTCGCATGCCTCACGGTCGCGTCGGCGCGGATGGTGCCTTCCTGTACCAGGAAATGGAGATTGGTGATGGCGCCGATTTTCTTGGGGGTTCGCGTTTCGATGAACGCTCCGCCGACGCTCAGGTCGCGCACGCGCGCGATATCGTCGCGTCCGTCGCATCGCCAGTAGACCCACACATGCTTGGGAGTCGGGACGCGGCGCGCGAGTCTCTTCGTCGACGCCGGTGCTGTCAAGGGTTGGAGTTGGAGAAAGCTTTTCATGCGAGCCCCCGCTTTATGGAAATGAAGTGGTCGATCGGACTGGGATGCCCGAATCTTATTCGCGCGGTCGGCCGAACTCATCTGTTTTCGCGTTGAAAATAAACGAAATGCCGTCTCAAAGCTACCTGTCCTGACGTACAGGTCGCGCGCCGGAGCCCAAGTGAAACTGGCATCGCTGCGCGTGGTGATTAATGCTTTCCGACAATTTCCATTGCGTTGACGCGGGCGCGATCGACTTCGAGCCCCCAATGCAGGTGCGGGCCGGTCACGCGGCCGGTTGCGCCGACTTTTCCGATGACGTCGCCGACTTTCACTTCATCGCCGACTTTGGCGTCGATTTCGGAGAAGTGGCCGTAGAGCGTGTAGACGCCAAAGCCGTGGTCGATGATCACAGTGTTTCCAGCAAAGTAGAGCTCTTCGGCGAGCACCACGCGCCCGCTTTGCGCGGCATGAACAGGAGTACCTGTCGGCGACGGCAAATCGACTCCAGAGTGCGGACTATTGGATTTTCCGTTGAGCACGCGGCGTTTGCCGAAATTGCCGCCGGTCTTCACGCCATCGAGGGGAATGCGGAAGGCGCCGGTCCACAATTTTTCGGGAGTGACGGTAGCGTAGAGTGCGCGCAGTTTCTTTTGATCTTCGGCGGCTTTTGCGGCCTGTTCGGGATTGGGTTCGACGAAATTCGGGGCGACTTTTAGATGTTCGGTGGGAAATTTTCCGGTGCGGACGGCGATGGGCACGTCACAACTGATGGCGGCGCCATCCTGGGATTTTCCGGTGACGGTGAACCTGTAATCGCCGGCGGCTTGCTCGAGATCGACGCCGATCAATGCGCGCCACACACTCACGCCTTTTGGAACGGTCGCGCCGGTTGCTTGCCAAAAAGAAATGTCGCGGTCGATCCACTTTCCGGCAACACCGCTCAAGGCGTCGGGGCTGCGGACTTCAGCGATGAGCAACGTGCCTTGCGCCGGTGTCGCGGCACTGACGCGCAACTCGACTCCTCCGCCGCAATCGACTCTCGCGGGTTTAAGCGCGCCAGCCGGAAGGCTTTTGCGCTGGGTCTTTTTCGTCTGCGCGTGCAGCGCGCCGGGGTGCACGCAAAGAATCGCGAGCACGAGTGTCGCGAAGGTGCGTCCGATGTGGGCGGCGCTTCGTTGTTTTGAGAAATCTTGAGGAACGTTCCGGGATTTCATTCGAGCCTCGGGTTGCTACAGATTGTTTTTGCCACAATTTTTCCGGGCGGACTTGAATCTAAATCCCGCGGTCTGGGAAACGCCCGCGGCTACAGGGTGATGAACCAACAGCAGCGGCGTTTTGGCCGCTCTCTGCTTATATTTTTCTTACACCGGCTTCAGGACTTCCCAACCACGCACGCGGCACCATGACTTACGTGGGGACGCGGCCTCCTACAGCCGCCGGCACCTTCTTCATACTCGTGAGGGCGACAATGCCTCGCGTCCCCATCTTCATATGGCGACGATTGTTTTATCGACGTTTGCTTTGTTTGGGTGTGCTTTCTTGATCTACGCGTGGTTTCAGTGGCTGCGTGAGGAGCTGGATCTGAAGCGGCCCACGCATCGCGATCGGCGACGCAAAACACTGCCGCCGCCGTATGTCATCCGGACGCCGCATCGCTGACGCTTTCGCGTGAGACGGAGTCGCTGATGCACAACTACATGTCGAGGCCGATGATGCGCATCAGAGCGATCGCATTGCTCTTTGTGACGACCCCGTCGCGCAGGCGGTAGTCGAAGCGCATCTCGTTGCCTTCGATCTGATCTTCGAAATGCACGTTGCGGATGACGTCTCCGACGGCGACGGTGATTTCGGTCAACGCAAGATCGTGCGTCGTGACGATTCCGATGGCGGCACGTTCCAGCAATCCCTGTATCAATCGCTCGGCGCCGATCCGGCGGTCTTTTGAGTTGGTGCCTTCGAGCAATTCGTCGAAGAGGAAGAGTAAGGCTCGCACCTCGCGATTGGTCGCGCCGTTGTCGCGATTTTTTTCGTCCGCCAGATCGAAGACTTTGCGAATGTGCAAAATCTCGGCGAAGAACGTGGAGCGTCCCTCTTGCAGGGAGTCGGAACTGTGAATGCGCGTTCCAACTTGCAGCGCCGACAGGCGCAGCGATTTCGCGCGCACCGGCGCTCCGGCCATCGCCAACACCGTGTTGATTCCGACCGCGCGGAGAAAGGTGCTCTTTCCGGACATGTTCGAGCCGCTGACGAGCAGGACGCGCGTTGCATCATCGAGCCGCACGGAGTTTCGAACGCACTTGGCGGCGGCGATGAGTGGATGTCCCAGGTCGACGCCGTCGAAAAATCCTTGCGGATGGAAATCGTCCGCAGCGGCCTGAGTCGCAAACGTTGCGGGCATCGCGTCAACGAACTCCGGAAACGGGTCGGCGGGATGCTCATACGCATAGGTTGCGAGTGAAAGTAGCGCTTCGATTTCGCCGACGGTGTCGACGCTCGCGCGCATCCGCGCTCCGTGCCGCCGGCGCCACCACTCGGCGACGAACGCGGTCTGGATCGAATACAGCAGAGGGAGTTCGAGGAGATGGCCGATCAAGCTGTGATGCGCGTCGATCCAATATTCGATCTGGGCGAGGTGGCGAATCGAGCGCGACGCCTTCGTTCCGTCGCGACCGAGCTGCGCGATCATCGACTGCAATCGAGGGGACGAGAACGGCTCTCGCTCCAAGCGCTGCAACACGTCGGCGAACAGCACCAGTCCTTCGGCGTTGCACGAAACGCCCTCGTTCACGTGGTGCGCGCGATGGTGCAGCACACGCCGAAAAATAATTTCGAGAACGAGCACGCACAACACGGGCCAATAGTTAAGGTATGCGATGGACCACGCAAACGAGGCGATGAATGCCAGCGCCAGGAAAACGGCGGTAAAGTGCCAAATGGTGCCGGGCATTTCGCGCTTCCCTTCGGCCCATCCAACGAGGGACTCGGGATTTAGGCGTGTGCGAACCTCTTCGCCGATCACCGCGAGATCGTGCTGCAGATCGAGTTTGTCTCGCAGCTCAGCGATTAGTTTTTGACGTTCGAGAATTGCGGCGCGCGTGCCTGGCGTCTTCAGCCAGGTTGCGAGCTGGTTTTCGCCCATCGGCAGACGCGCGGTAGAGAGCAATTCAAACAGGCATCCGCGACCGAAGAGGTCGAGATCGTCGGCGTAGACGTGTTCGCGGTCGCGAAAACGATCGCCGGACTGGCCGGTGCCTGCCCAGCGGTCCTCTATGCGCGCGATACCACGCTGATACATGGCAGCGGCGGTTTCTGCTCTCGTACGCGCGCGAATTACGCGCTGATGAATCCAGCTGAGAATTGCGTAGGCGGCGATCGGCGCCCAGAGCCATTCGGAACTGAAGGCGTGGCGCCCAAACGCTAAATAAGCGACGACCAAGCCGACGGCAACGACCGCTAATTTGAGATTGCCGATCTGGATGTGAATGCGATTTTTCGCAGCGGCGATCTGCAGGTAAGTTTCGAGGCGGCTGGAATATTCGGCCTTGGGATCGGACACGCTGCCCCTTTGCGGATTCGCGTTTTAGATGGCGCGCACGCCGGATCGGCGCGTTCACGCCGCACCTTATGAAGTGTACGCTGCGGCGCTTCGATTTTGCAGCAGCGGCGCGACACGCGGTGCGCTGTGTGCGATTACTCTTCGCCGATGTCTTCGTTCCAGACGTGCGGTTTGTCGGCGATGAATTTCTGCAACAGGTCGATACATTCTTGCGAGCGCAGGTCGATCACCCGCACGCCGTTTGCGATGAGCCAGTCGAGACCGCCGCGAAAACTCACCGACTCGCCGACAATCAAAGTGCCGATGTTGAACTGGCGCACGAGACCGCTGCAATACCAGCACGGAGCGAGCGTGGTGACCATGCTTTTGTCGCGATACGTGCGCTGGCGGCCGGCTTTGCGAAAGGCATCCGTCTCGCCATGTACCGACGGATCGCCCTCTTGCACGCGGCGGTTGTGGCCGCGGCCAAGCAAGGTACCGTCGGCGGCGAATAGCGCAGCGCCTACGGGGATACCGCCTTCTTCCAATCCGGTGCGCGCTTCGTCAATCGCGACGCGCAGCATTGCACGGCATTGGTCGAGGTCGGGATTGGATGTGTTGAAGCTATTTTTCTGGTCGTCTGCACTCATAGGCGGCGTCGATTCCAGCGAGTGATCTTGCCGCAAAACGAGGCGTAACGAAAGCCGGGTGCGCTGTCGAAGGACCTACGAGCGATATCGGCAACACACTGTGGGACCTGCGCCACGAGCTCCGTACCCAGCGCCAGTGTAAGTATCCTATATTCAATAATATACGAATGGAACTCGTTCTGCATTTAGAGAGGCCAAGCAGGGAGTCGCATGCTCATCCAGCCCTCCCCGCAGGAGGTCACAATGTTGATTCGCCGCCACGAAATTGCTCTCGTCACCGCAGCGTCACTAGCCATAGCTTTCGCTATCGCGGGTTGCTCCGGCAAGAGCACCGCGGTCCGTCAGGAAAAGGCCAGAGCTCTTGCCGCGTCGGCACCGCGCCAAACCGTGGCGAGCGTCGTCAAAGCCTCGGAACACTTTCCGAAACCAGCACCACGGGATCCAGTTTTCGCGAAATATGCGGACCCCGACTACGGGGCCTCTTTCCGCTATCCACGTAATTTCGCATTGCTTACTTCCGGGGATGAGGATGTCGACTCAGACCTCGGCATCTCCTGGCAGCAAGCCAAAGAGTCGGGTGCAGGTGTCCGAACCGCGGAAGAACTGAGTAGCGACGATCCCGGTGCGACCTTGCTCGCGACTATCGTCATCCCCGACGATGCGTATCCGAATACGTCGTTTGCCGGCGGTTCGTTGCAGTTCGCCATCAACCGCTACCAAACGGCGGGTACGTGTCAGGCGAGTCTTCTGGCGCGACTCGGCGACGCAAAAGCTCCGAGCGGGACGGTCGCCGCACACGGTATCAGCTTTGGATTCATCGACATCGACGCCGGTGACGGCAGCACGGAATTCTACGAGCGCGACTATGCCGGCTTCGCCAACGGCGCATGCTACGAATTTTTTGTGCGCGTGGGTGTGGTAACCGCACCTCACCAAAGCACCCTCCAGAACGTCTCCGCAACAGACGTGCCGGTGGATACGAACTCAAGCGTACCTGGTGAACAATCAGCAGGTTATCGACCGCCGGATGAACGCAAGATACTCGCTCATCTGGAGAAGATCGTAGTGAGTCTGCAAGTCGAACCTGCCCTGGTATCGACGCTGGACAAGCCCAAGTACAAGGCCGAACCCACGTTTCCAGCATCGAACTGACGCGTTATTTCTTCAAGCAAGGCCATCCGCCGGATACCTTGCGCGTTAACGCAAGAGAACGCTAGGCTTAGGCCAGTCTAATCGGCGAAGCCTGCACACGCTTCGCGCGAAGACTAGGTTTGACCGTACCCGTCAGGCCTTCCTTCGGAAGCCTTATCGTGTGAACACTCGATGCTGGATCTAAAGAAAAATCCGACGACAAGTGGTTCGAAGCTACGCGCCCAGGGTGGCGGCAAAGAGCGGCGCTCGGATCCGCGTTACCCGGTAGCAGCGATGGCTGAAGCGACAGAACTGAAATCGAATACGCGTATCACGGGCCGGATCAGCGACATCGGCGTCGGAGGCTGCTATTTCGAGGTCATGAGTCCGTTTGCGGCCGGCGCTGAACTGAAGATTCGGATCACTCGAAACCAACAGGCGATCACAGCGAATGCAAAAGTTCTGTACTCAACCGGCGGGATGGGAATGGGTGTGCTGTTTACCGGCATCGAGCCCGAGCAGCGTCACATCTTGCATGGGTGGGTGGGCGAACTGAACGGTAGCGGAGTCTCGCCCCTGCAGGAATCTAGTGCGAGCGCGGAAGCATATTCTGCCTACCCAGGGACGAGTGGCTCTTCTGAACTTTTCCACGAACCGCCTGGCGCGGCGGAGCGCACCGGCATGAACGAGGATCCTCGCAATGTGTTGAATGAACTCATCACGCTGCTGATGAGGAATCGCGTGTTGACGGACACCGAGGGGAAGAACCTGCTTCGAAAATTGATGTCGTGAGAAGTGGCGTGGCTAGTGATTGCGGTTAAGCTTTCCTGAAACGAAGCCGGAACAGAAATTAGAGATTCGAAGCGTCGAACGGTTTGGGAAACAAATCCCGCATCTGGTGAACTTCCGACTTTCCCTTCAAATTAGAGAGTACGACAGGAACGTCGCCGCAAAATTCCCAAATTAGCTGACGGCATGCGCCACAGGGCGGAGTGAGCGTTTCGGTGTCGGTCACGACGGCAATCGCGTCGAATCCGCGCTCCCCTTCGCTGATTGCTTTGAGGATCGCAACGCGCTCGGCGCAGACGGTGAGGCCATAGGTCGCGTTTTCAACGTTGCACCCGCCAAAGATTCGCCCGGAGGATGCGCGGAGTGCGGCGCCGACGCGGAAATTCGAATAGGCGGCGTGGGCATTCTCGCGCGATTGTTTCGCGATACAAACGAGATGGTCGAAGTCCGGCATTCAGTGATTGTCTCGCAAACCCAACTTGATGACGCGAGAATTTCTCGTAAGATTCGCGCCGGTCAGCGGCCTAGCGACTGGGCTATCCGCGGAATCACGGCTTTCAAGAGTGCAATGAAATCGTTTTTGACGCGCGCGCCGGTCTCGAATACTTCTTCGGCGGTCAGCGTCGCGCCTGTGACTCCAGCCGCCATGTTGGTGACGCAAGAAATTCCCAGCACGCGCATCTCGCTGTGACGCGCGGCCAATACTTCGGGCACGGTGGACATGCCAACAAGATCCGCGCCGAGGGCTCGAAACGCATGAATTTCGGCGGGTGTTTCGTAGTTGGGTCCAAGCAGGGCGAGATACACGCCTTCGTGTAAATTGAGTTTCAAGAGCTTGCCTTCTTCCGCGACGAATCGGCGGAATTCGGCGTCATACGCGTGCGTCATGTCCGGAAAGCGCGGCCCAAAGCGGTCGTCGTTCGGCCCGATCAGCGGATTGGCCGCCTGATGGTTGATGTGATCGCGCAATGCCACCAGCGCGCCCGATGAATAGCTGAGATTGATTCCCCCGGCAGCGTTGGTGACGATGACCGCCTGGATTCCGGCTCTCTGAAACACGCGAATCGGGAACGCGACCTGCTTCGCGGTGTAACCCTCGTAAAGATGCACGCGGCCTTGCATGCCGGCGACGGGAATATCGCCAACGCGACCGATCACAAGCTGACCGGCATGACCGATCGCGGTGGACTGGGGAAAATGCGGAATTTTCTTGTAGGGGATGCGCGTCGCGTCTCCGAATTCATCGGCAAACGCCCCAAGCCCCGAGCCGAGCACAAGCGCAATTTTCGGCCGAAGCTTGGTGTTCGCCAGAATGAATTTCGCAGCGCGAGTGGCCTGCTCAAACTCACCGGATTTTGATTTTGTGTTCGCGGCCATGAATGCTGGACTCAGATTAAGAAAAAATCCCGACGATCGAGGCGGAAATCAAGTTCGCCATGGTCCCGGCGAGCATCGCTCGTATGCCGAATTTTGCCAGCTGACTTCGCTGCTCGGGCGCGAGCGCTCCGATTCCACCGATCTGAATCCCAATCGAGCTGAAATTTGCAAATCCGCAGAGCGCGAACGTCGCAATCATGAAGCTGCGCGGATCGAGAGTCGCCTTGATCTGGCCCAATTGCGCGAACGCCACGAACTCGTTCAGCACCATGCGCGTGCCGAGTAGATTGCCGATCGCGGCCGCATCATGCCACGGGATGCCGATCAACCACGCGACTGGAGAAAACATCCATCCGAGCACCAACTGTAAGTTGTATGGGAACCAGCCGACGTGCAAATGAACCCAGCCCATGCACGCGTTGACAAATGCCAGAAGCGCCAGGAATACGATCAGCATTGCGCCGACGTTTAGAGCGAGGTGCAAACCATCGACAGTCCCGCGCGCAATCGCTCCGAGCACATTCGATTCGCGCTCGGTCGCCGGCATCTCGACGCGCCCTGCGGTGAGTGGCTGCTCCGTTTCTGGCACGAGCATCTTCGCCATCAGCAGCGTGCCGGGCGCCGTCATGATCACTGCGGTCAACAAACTTTTCGCGTCAGCTCCTCCAACGCGGATGTACGCCGCCATCATGCCGCCCGAAATGTGCGCCATGCCGCTGGTCATCACGGTCATCAATTCGGATTTTGTCAGCTTAGGAAGAAACGGACGAATCGTCAGCGGCGCTTCCGTCTGGCCCATGAAAATGCTTGCCGCCACGTTTAAAGACTCGGCGCCACTTGCGCCCATCACCATAGTCATCACCCAAGCCGCGGCTCGAATGATGATCTGCATCACGCCGATGTGATACAAAACCGCAAAAAATGCAGCGATGAAAATAATAGTCGGCAAAACCTGGAATGCAAAGACCAGACCGAGCGAAGAGTTCGCTTTGCCAATCTCACCAAAAAGAAATTCTGACCCAACATACGAAAAATCGAGCAAATGCTTCGCGTAGTAGCCCAGGGTGCCGAAAAGCGCTTGCCCCCATTTCACGTCGAGCACAAAGAGGCCGAGCGCAAACTGGAGTCCGAGGCCCCAAGCGACCGTTTTCAGCTTGATCGCGCGACGATCGGTGGAAAACAGATAGGCAAGGCCGAGGATTGTCGCGATGCCCAAGAGCCCTGTCAGACGTCCCATGCGATCGACCTCTCTCCATCAACAATCAGTCCTGCCAACCCACCGTGCATCGGATCAACATCGGCTTGAAGTTCGGCTCGTCCGGCGCAATGTGATGGCTTGCCGCGATCATCGACTTCGCCTGCGCCAGACGAGCGTCGTCATTGTAATGGATCGTCACCAGCGGAGCGCCCTGCGCCACGCGATCGCCGATGCGCCGGTGAAACTCCAATGCGACGCCGTAGTCGATCGTGCTCTCTTTCGTTTCGCGTCCGCCGCCCAGAATCGCCAGCGCCAGGCCAAGTTGCTCGCACTCGACACTTTCGACGAATCCTGAATGCGCCGCGACCACATCCACCTTCGAGCGCGCCGCGGGCAACCGCTCCGGCTCATCAATCACACGCGAATCGCCGCCTTGCAACGCAATTCCCTGCCGGAACTTTTCGCACGCCTTGCCATTCTCGATCAATTCGTTGGCGAACTCGCGCCCCTGATCAACCGACTCTGTGCGCTCGCCCAAATAAAACATCCACGCCGCCAGCTCGCAGCTCAGCTCGCGCAAATCAGCCGGGCCCTTGCCCTTCAGCACGTCGATGCACTCGATAATCTCAGCAGAGTGACCTGCGAAGCGCCCGAGCGGCTGATCCATATCCGTGACCAGCGCGATCACTTTCTTGCCCATGCGCTCGCCGGTGTCCACCATCAGTGCCGCCAATTCCGTCGACGCTTTCTCGGTCTTCATGAACGCACCCGAGCCCGTCTTTACATCGAGCACCAGCACATCGATCCCTTCAGCCAATTTCTTGCTCATGATCGACGCGCAGATGAGTCCGACGTTCTCGACGGTCCCGGTCGCATCGCGCAACGCGTAAATTTTCTTGTCCGCGGGAGCGATTTCTGCGGTCTGCCCAATCAACCCCATTCCGCATTCGCGCAGCACCGTGCGAAAGCGATCCAACTGGAGGTTCACATCGAATCCGGGAATCGATTCGAGCTTGTCGAGCGTGCCACCCGTGTGGCCCAGGCCGCGCCCGCTGATCATCGGCACCGTCAATCCACCGGCGGCGACGATCGGCGCAAGAATCAGCGAAGTGTTGTCGCCCACCCCTCCCGTCGAGTGCTTATCGACCTTTTTCCCGGGTATCGATGAAAAATCGAGCACTTCTCCCGAGTGCAGCATCGCTTCGGTCAGCGCCGCGGTCTCGGCACGCGACAGCCCACGCAGCCACGAAGCCATTAGCCACGAAGCCATCTGATAGTCCGGAATCACGCCCCGCGTGTAGTTCGAGATCAGAAAATCGATCTCTTCACGGGTGTGCTCACCCGAATCGCGTTTTTTTCGGATCAGGTCGACGGCGCGCATGCGTTTTGTCGAAACAGGAACGAGGCGGGAGCGTAGCATTTCTGGCGACGAACGGCTAGAGGCCGCGGGAGAACAAATCTTTGAATTTGAATTTGATTTAAGAAGCGAGGGGTTTATAGAGGCTGTTGAGCCCCAGGAGGTAAAAGCGTCACCTGCCCCGACACAACGCGCCACCCATGCGGCGTGTTGATGTAAACATGCATTGCACGCATCTGGCTCGAAAATCTCTGGTCCTTATAGACTCCGCGCGCCGACCACAGGCATGTCGCTATCGCTGCGTCTCGAAACAGCCGCACACTTATATCGGACGCGATAAACCCGTCGTACTTCACTTCTCCCGTTTGCACAGCACTGATGAAGGTAGTCTTGTTAACAATTTGGCCGTGAGAGAGAGTCCCAGCAAAATCGTCAGCGTACACTCGGCGAAAAAACGTCCCCGCGTTGGTCTGAATCGCGCGCGCCGCTTCCTTCTCTAGATTGACGAGCTCTTCGCGCTGCATCTCGGGATTTGCGGGAAGCTCGTCATCTGGGTTTTGCCCGCCAAAGTGCAGCATCAACCCCAAGATCATCACTGAGAGGACCCTGAACATGCGAAAGCCTTTCTGGACGCAGCCGCACACCAAGGATTGCGCGGCTCCCCAACATAAGTGTCTCCTATCGAATCCGCGAGGACATGGCAGTTTCTGTCCCGTAGGTGACGATTTAGATAGCGGCAAAGAGGCCAAACGCCACAGGTTGGCCAATCGCTAAACTCCTGACCCTGAAAAAAACAAGACGGCGCCCGGCCCGAAGACATCTCGGGACCGGACGCCGCCTTTGCGACGCTCCTTGGAAGTGTTCTGGCCTTACAACGAGCGCAGGAAGTTCAGCAGGTCCTGTCGCTGTTGCGGCGACAGCCGATGCTGGAAGAGCTGAATTACGGTGTTCGCTTCCGATCCTCGACCCTCGTGCTGATTGATTGCGTCGATCAGGTCGTTCGAACGTCCATCGTGCAGGAAGAAAACACGCTGTCCGAGTCCCCAGAGCGGTGCGGTGCGGAACTCGTCGCCCGCGGCGCCGCCTTGCGACACGCCATCGGCGAGATTGCTGCCCATGTTGTGGACGAGGAGGTCCGAGAACAAATTGACATCTGCGTTACTGAGGGCCGGCGTAAAGCTCGATGTACCGGTCTTCATCGTCGGTGTGTGGCAGAGCGCGCATCCGATCTGCGAGAACACACGCGCACCATCGGCGATCGAATTTGCGCCACCCGGCGCAGTCGTCGACGGTGTCGGCGGAGCGAGCAGCCGCATGAACATCGAGAATCCGACGGTGTCGCTCGGCACGTCCGTGGTTTGCACCGCGGTCATGTCCGTAGCGTCTTCCGGCGTCGGATTGATCCGGCAATTCGCCGGCAGTCCCGCTTCATCCGGGCTGGCACGCTCATTGGTGAAGAGTTCGTTCGTGATGCCCATCTCGACGTTGTAGGCCTCGCCCGAGAAAACTTCGAGCGACTTGTTCTGCGCCTTCCAGCCGAAGCGGCTCACCGTTCCATCATTGCCATTTCTGTTCGGGTGTCCAGAAATGCCCATGAAGTTCTTGATCTGCGTGTTCGCGTTCATGTTCGCAAGGATGTTTTCATCCGGGATGTTTTCGATGAGTCCCGCGCCAAACACCGGCGTCGGAATCCGGAAAATGACGTTGCCGATTTTCAGGTTGTGCACGAAATTCGGCTGCGTGATCGAGCAGCTTCCCGCGTCCGGTCGTCCTGAAATCACCCACAGATCGTGGACGCCGCCGTCAGGCTTGTTGAAATTCATCGAGCCATCGCGATTGAGGAAAAATTTGAATCGTGCCTCGCGGGCCGGCCCGTCAATGGTGATGAATGACGGAAACGGATTCTGCAGCGAATTTTCCGAAGTCACCAGCGTCTCAGGATTCGGTCCGATGAACGGATACGCCGTTGTACTCGGGCTCGACCCGCCGATCGATGGTTGCGCGTGACAACTCGAGCAACTGTTGCTGTTGAACCGCGGGCCAAGGCCGTTGTGATTTCCACCCTGCACCGATTCCACTTCCTGAAAACGACTCTTGCCATCGGTGAAATATTCGTCGGCCGGCGTACCAACGACCGACGCCAACTGATTGCCCGAGTCCACCGAGCCCGCGCGAACTCCAGGATCCTTCGCCGGATTTTGCGCGACGACGGCGCCGGTACCCGATAAAACGAGCAGAGCGCCGATCGACAGACTCATTTTGTTGCGACAGGCAAACTTCCAAGTCTTTTGCACACCACTTCGGACATGCAGGGACATAACTTCTCTCCTCCCCGAGGAGCGCGGTGGTCCCCAGAGCTACGCTCCGGGCTGGCGGTAGACACACATCGGGCTTCCGACCTACTGCGAACTAAAAATTCGAGAACGAACTTTCGGGCTAAACGACGTCGCGTCTTGGGCAAGCCGCGCGTCGGGCTGGACAATGCGTGTGAGAGTATGTGCGCGTTGAGATTCAGTCACCTGAACCGAGGGACAGTTTTAGGACAATGCACCCTCAGGGGACGAAAGGGGCTAATGCATAGCGCATGAAATTGCATCTGCGTTACTAGGCGAGTGGCTGTCTTGCTCCATCAGATGCTGCGTTTTTTTCACTCGGTGCCGCACCTTCTTGTTTTTGCACATGCGGTTCAAGAGATTCAGAAAAAAGAAGCCCGTCGGTAATCACGACGGGCTCTTCTTTTTCCTACGGTTTCTGGTTGGGTCAAAAATCGAGCCGCAACGAGAGCTGCCCCGTGCGATTGCCGCTGTTTTCCGCGGTCTGCACACTTTGTACAATTCCGAATGACGACGACGTCACGTTGGTCGGCGGCGGCGCAAAGTTCGGATGATTGAGCAGATTGGTGAACGTGCCTTCAAACCGCAGCCTCAAGCGTTCAGTAAGGTGAAATGTCTTCGCCAACCCCGCAGCAATTGTCGTTGTCCCCGGACCTTCCAGGCTGCCCACGCCGCAATTTCCAACAGGACCTGATGGAATCGGGTTGAACGCGTTGATGTCGAACATGCTGCCAGTCGCCGGATTCGCTACGTTTGCGTTACCGGTGCAGTCGGGACGTTGCAACGAGCCTCGGTACGACAGATTCAGGTTTCCCGGATCGTAGCTCGGGCTCGTTGTTGGCGTGAGGTATGGCCCCGTCTCCCACAAACTCACCGTGCTTATCGACCATCCACCCAGGATCGCTTGCGGAACGGGACTCATATGGCCGAAGAATCGGCGATTGCTGCCGACCGGCACATCGTAGACGGCTGAAATGAGCAGCCGGTTCCGCCGTGTCTGCGCGACATTCCCGCGATTTGCCGCCAGATCAAAGCGATTCGCTACCGGCGTTCCGTAGATAATTTCGGGATTGAACGTCGTCGGAGCATCGCCTCCTACGTCACCCAGGCTTTTCGCCCATACATGACTCGCTTGCAGGGTCAGTCCGCCACGCACGCGCTGATTCAACTCCGATTGCAGCGCCTGATAGTTGACATGACCCGAGTTGGTTGTCGAAAGGATGCGGCCCCAATTTGGGTACGGCTTTGGATTCGGATTCGGTGAAATCGTGCTCGGTTCGACTTGATTGAGATCAACGGTCTGGCTCATGCGATACGAATTCATACCCACATAGCTCTCTCGCAGCGTCAGGTCACGCATCAGTTCGTGCTCCACAGTAAAATTCCATTGCGCCGACTGTGGATCGCGATAGTTCGTCAGCGTGTTCTGATAAAAATCGCCGGTTCCCGCGATTTGCCCTGGTACGTCGGGCGTACGGACATTCGGAAACTGGTACGTCGGCAAAGCGGTCGCCGGACTGGCGTTGAACGTCGTTCGCACGACCGATACGTCGATGTTTGTCGTGTTGAAAGAGAGCTGGCCGAGGTTGGTCATTGTGAAAATTCCGATTCCGCCGCGAACGACAGTTTTGTTATTGCCGAAAGGGCGATACGCAAAACCAAGTCGCGGCTGGAAATTCTTCTTGTAGAACTGCCGCAGCCCGGGACCAAGTCCAACACTGGTAGCAGTCTCCACGGGCGCGCATGGCAGCGCCGGATTCACCGGAGCACAACCGAGCGTTTGATCCACGGGCCCGCCGCACGGAGCGACGCTGCTGCCGGGCAAGCAAGTGTTAATCGAGGTGAGAAATGCCGGCCGTGGCGTATTGCCGTCGGGAATAATGATTCCACCGTTGCGCACGTCGAACGCCGTCAGATTTCCGAGATCGCTCGCGAACGGCGGCAATGCCTGCCACCGCAGCCCATACGACAACGTGAACCGATCGCTGACCCGCCACTCATCTTGGGCGTATAGCCCCGTTTGGATCGCGTGGGCATGAACGTCCGGACCCGACTGCGCGACGTACGTTTTCGTTGGCAACCCCAGCAGCAGGTTTGCGAACGCGTTACCGGTAAAAACTCCCTGGTCGAATGTGAAATCACCAAAATCATCCGCTCCGCCAAAGCTTTCAAGATCGACGTATGCGACCCGTCGAACGTCAACACCTGCCTTGATCGTGTGCGAACCTTTGACCCAGGAAAGACTGTCGGTGAACTGAATCGTCTGCGACTTCGTTATCCCATCCTTGTCGCGGCCGATCGGGGTGTAGTTGCCGACATCGTCGCTGAAATTGAAAATCGGAAACGCCCCAGCCGTAGGATGGTCGCTGATGTCGAGCCCTTGGAGTCCCAGTGTCGAAATAGCGGCCGCGCCCTGAATCGGGAACGTCACCTGCAACTGGTAGTACGAAAGCCCGAATCGTGCCTCGTTCACCAGATGATCCGTAATCGCGTAGTTGTGCGAGACGATCACATTGTTGTTGCGCTCGAGGTCGTTGTCCGGTGGCAAGAAGCTATTTTGCGTCGCCAGTGCTGTGTCCGTCAGTGTACTGGAATTGAGCCGTTTCCAACTCCAGCGCACGAACATCGTCTGCTTCTTGGTTAGCGTGCGATCGACGCGCGTGTCGAACCCGTCGGTATTGCTGGGTGTCGGAGTCTGCTGCAGGTAGTTCGCCTGCAAGCCGAACGTGACGTTGAGAATATTCGGTGCCGGCAAATAGTTGTTGAGAAGATTGATCGCCACGGGATTGATGCAGTCAATCGTATTTGTGCATGCGCTCCCGCTTGGAATCTTGTTCTCCGGATATTGCTTGCCGGTGAACGGATCCATCAGGGGCGTCGAAAGCGCGGAAAAATCACCCGAGCGCATCGCCATTGTCGGCACGAACAAAAATAGCGGTGTCGCGAAACGCCGCCGGTTCGCCTCAAAATCTGCAAAGAAAAACGTCTGTGGCTTAGTTCCTGATATCTTCGGCAGTTTCAATGGTCCACCAAGGCTTCCGCCAAATGTATTGAACGCCTTGTGGGGCTTGTCGTCGGCATTCCACACGCGCGCGTCGAGCGCGTCATTTTGCATATATTCGAACGCGCTGCCATGAAACTGATCCGTTCCGCTCTTGGTGCTGATCGTCACGTCGCCCACCTGCGCGAATTCCGCGTTGTTGTTGAACTGCGTGACCTTGAACTCGCCGATTAGCTCCGTCGATGGATTCATGTTCCCGAGCGCCCCGTTTTGCCGGATATTCACCGTCGACGACCCGTCCACCGAATATTGCACCTGCGACGGCAGCCCACCGCCGACCGATACGTTTCCGTTCGCATCCTGCTGCGCGCCCGGCACCGTCGCCAGCATCGCCAGTGGGCTCGTCGTCGAACCTCGATAATTCACCGGCAAACTCGTGATCTGCTGAAAGTCTTTGCTGTCGCCTATCGTCGCGTTCTCCGTGTTGATCACAGGTCCGGCATCGCCGGCGACTTCTACTGTTTCCGACGCTGACGCGAGCTTAAGTTGGGTGTCGGCCCTCAATGTCTGACGCGCTTCAAGTTGCAAACTCGTCATCTTCGTTTCGCTGAACCCCTCAGCGTGAATCGACAATTCATAGTGCCCGGGTCGAAGGTTCAAAAATTCGAATCCGCCGTTCGTATCGGTGGTCGCCTTCCGCTCGGTCCGATCGTCGAGATTGACGAGCGTCAGTTGTCCATTCGCCACTGCTCCCTGACCGGGATCCTTCACCACACCCACGATTGCGCCAAACGTCGATTGTCCGCGCGCAAGATTGCCGTTTACCGCGTTCGAAATCATCAACGCCAGCGCGAACACCAT
Organism: uncultured Acidobacteriota bacterium; assembly: GCA_963795355.1. Lineage (GTDB taxonomy): Bacteria > Acidobacteriota > Terriglobia > Acidiferrales > UBA7541 > Acidiferrum. Next base: position 138,088 of record CAWCHM010000010.1, on the reverse strand, counting down.
GGCCGGCAAAACAGAAATACTTCCTCTTCGAGATACACCCCTAGCCATATGAACTCTCCTTCCTTTTCTTGGTTCGTCAAAAACGGAGACGGGCGTGTCGGACCACGCTGTTCGGACGGGGAACCTCGTGTCGCGGAGACTACAGCTGGCAATGTAAGAAACTCGTTAGAATTTCGACAATTGCCCGTTAGGATTTGACGAGTTTTTTGCGGGTCCGCGATTCGCGTTGTCGAATCGAAAATAAGGGGAAACGGTGAAGCAGCGTTTGGGACGCAGCTTCGCCGTAAGAGATTCTCTTCACTTGGCCGGAAGACGGCGCATCCGCCGAACCGAGTAATTTTTGGTGACCCGAGCCCAACTCGCTCACTCCTCGATCGCCGCCACCCTGCCACGAATGTATACGGCAGGCAGTTGCAAACTCCCCGAAATCATTTGTGAAAGAAATCGGTCTGGCCGTGCGTATCCTCAACATGGAGCGATCAACTCTCCGTCGCGCTCTCTGGACTGCGCTCGCCTTCCTGATTTTCATCGGCTGCGCAGTCGCAATCCGCCGCATCGTGGCGCTCACGCCGACTCTTCTTCACGGCTATCACCCGCCCGCACCCGCCACGAGTCCCATCGCTGCTCGATTCGGCAATATCGACGACATCTTCAATCGCTATCCAGTACTCGCGCTCATTCACATTCTTCCGGGCATGCTGTTTCTTCTCCTGGCGCCATTCCAGTTCAGCAAAAAATTCCGCTCGCGCCATCTCCGGGCGCATCGCATCATCGGCCGAATCTTTCTTATTTGTGGATTGATCATCGGCACGACCGCTCTTGTGATGAGCTTCGCCATGCCATCGATCGGCGGAATCAATCAAGCCGCCGCAACGATTCTCTTCGGCGCGCTTTTTCTCTTCGCGCTCGGCAAAGCCTACATCCACATTCGCCGCCGCGAAATCGCATTGCATCGCGAATGGATGATTCGCGCTTTCGCCATCGGACTGGCTGTCACCACGATTCGCCCCATCGTAGGCATCTTCTTCGCCACCTCTCGCATTAGCGGCCTAACGCCTCACGAGTTTTTCGGCACAGCCTTCTGGATAGGCTTCACCATCCATCTGATCGTCGCCGAATCGTGGATTCGAACGCATCCGTAGCTATCGCAATCTCAGCAAATCGCCGTCCGCGCCGCGTCTAATGCAAGAAGCGAAGCAGCATCCTGATCGCCGCTTCGCTCCTCGCGCTTCTTCTTTCGAGAGTTACCTGAACTGCCCAGCCGCTAGAACTTCACGAGAATCGCCAGATCGATCCGGTTCTCGATCTTCTTCAAGTCCGGCGTGAATCCCGGCACCAACGATCCCGGCGTCCCGCAAATATTCTCGACGATCGGCGACGCAGAGCACGAAGTTGGCGTGATCCCGCCCGGCCCCGAGAAATACGGCACATTCGCCGCGCGATGATCGAACTCCCACCGGAACGTGATGTATTGCTTCGGCATATAGTCAAACGTGGCCGACGCATCCCACGCCTTGAACGGATCGCCCGGATTCTCCGTGAAGTACGGAGTCCCCGACGCCGCTGTCGCTCCATTGATCGGCGGCAACAACACAAGATATCGTCCTGGGTTGTTGATCTTCCCGCCGCCCAGCGTCAGCCCGTACTTGTCGTGATCGAACCACATCCGGTTGTAAAACATGAACCCGAGGAAATCCTGCTTCGGCCCTTTCGCCGAATTCCCATAGCAACTGACCCCGCCGCCATGTTCGCACCCGATGTCTCCCGTCAGTGAAAACGCCATCTTGCTGAGCGTGTTCTCGGGCTTGTCGTAATACTTGATCTCGATGCTGTCGTCGCTGTGATACCGCACACGCCCTGGTGTATTCAGGGCGTCTTCGCCCAACAGATACTCATTCCCCAGAACCGAGAGCCATCCATTCGGCCGCCACAAGATCTGGAACCCGAATCCCGGCCGTCCATTAAATCGCCCGTAGGATTGCCATCCGTTTACAAACCATGGCTCGATCTTCAAATGCTCCGTCGGGAAAATCTGGATGCGCACGCCGTTGAAAAACCATGGCGTGTTCGACGACACATACGACGGCTGATAAGCCCAATTGTCGAAGTTGTAGTAGCTGAACAGCCCGATGTACGACATGAAAATGCCTGCATCGACGTTTACTCCGTGCATCCAATTGAAGTGATAACCGCCATACGCTTCCGACAAATACCGGTAAGCATTGTCGAGATTCCACTGTCCGCGCGATCCGCTTGCGTCATTCCGCGGCGTCGTCTGCGAGTACAACCCAAACTGCGTCATCACGCGTGCGCGCACGTTGTCGTAGTGAAAATCACCGCCGACGCCAAGCTGCGTCACCTGCACTTCGTCCGATCGAAACACTTCGCTCGACCCGCCGATCGTGTCGTCCTTCGGATGATTGAAGTCGTACACGTAGTCCACGTCTGCCCGAATCTCCGGCGTGAAAAACTTCGTATCCATCGGCGATTCTTTCGTCCGCGCCGTCCCGTTGAGCCAGGTCCAATCCGCAAACGCAAACGGCTCCGCCTTCGCCGGCTTCGCAGCCGCCTGGGTCCCAACTCCGACAGCAGCAGCCGGCTAGCCTCACCGCCGCAGCCGAGGGACGCGCCCATCGCCACCGACTCGACTCCGTCGAATTCGCCCTTCGCCGCGCTCGCCAGCCACCGGTGACGCCTCGACAGCGCCCCCGGCAAAATCATCTACGGGCGCAGCATCGCTGCGCCCTATGTCCGCAATCGCACTTGTGCTTGAATTCTTAACTCTCCGGCGCGTGCGCAGGCGTGGTCGACGTCGGCGTATCGCCAATTCGCCGCTGGCTCGGTGGCCGCTTCGTCCTCTTCTTCCCCGCCCCGCCCTTCGCCTCCAACTCCTCCACCCTTCGCTCCAACTGCTCCACCCGATCCAGCAACATCCTCTCGCGTTCCGTCAAAGCCGCAGGCGCATCAATCTTCTTCTCCGCGCCGCGCGGATTGCTTTTCGTATCCGCCTTCGCGCCGCCTCTTCGCATCCTTCGCCGCCGAGTCCGGACTCTTCCCTTGGCCATCGTCCCCGAGCACGCATCCCTGGCGCGCCCAAACTCAAAATCCCCGCCACAACAAACACACCCATCCATTTCAAATTCCTTACGAACGAACCCATATCTCTCTCCCTGCAACGATGCAGTCGAACCTGGACCGCCAACGCCACGCAACGCGCCCTCACACCACATTCACCATATCGAGCGCACACACGCGTCGGCCGCGCTTCACTCTCAAGCGCAGCACACTTCGTTGCCTTCATACGTTAGGGAGACCGCCGTAAGGAAACACCGAGGCCAGTGTTAAGAATCCATAAGCCCAATATAAGTCAGTTGTGAACCGATCGTTACCAGATGGGCGCCGTCGAGATAACTTTGCCTGTTACGGGCGCATCATCTGCGCCCCAGTCGGCAAGGTTTTAACCAAAAAGGTCGTCCCTACTTCCCCGCTTGCGCCGCCAACTGACGCCCTTCATTCATCACGGACTGAAACTCCGTCTCCGTCTTCGCCGCCAACTGCATCAACTGCTTCGTCTTCTTGGCCAACGAAACCACTCTCGGATCATTCGGCGAAGTGACCTTCTGTCTCCCGATTCATCGCCGCCATACGCAATAAGCTTCCTTCATCGCCTGAATGAGCTGTCGCGAACGCGCGCAATACGTCGTCTTCTCCGCATACATTTTCTCTTCCCACTCCGCGCGCCCCGGAAAATCCGACGTGTTCCCGCCAAGCACCGTTCGACCAACTTCCGATTTGCCCAACGGCTCCAGCCGATCCAGCGAAGCCTCCGTCGTCTGCAGTCTTCGCCCAAGCCTCATCCAGCGAATCCGAATTCATCCCCGTTCCAGCGGCAGTCGAACCCGACGCAGTCCCCGCAGCCGCACCATCACCGCCGATTTCGACGTCACCGCCCGCGCCCGATCCCAGGCTCTCCTCCGTGACCACCGTTTTCGACACGCGCGCCTTATCTTTGTCCTTCTTCGCCGCCGCAGCAGCGCGCGCCGCATCCGCCACTGACGGCTGATCCTCTGCGTCCTGCGTCTGCGCAAATCGCAGGCGCCGCCGAAATCGCCGCTCCCGCTCACGATGACGCAGCCAACCCAAATTTCCCATTTAGATTTCGAAACTTCCGTCCGACGCATCGCGATAACCTCCGTCGCCACTCACGGCGACACTCTGACTGAATGCGGTCGCCAAAAATCAGACGAAGCACACTGGCCCAGAGATTATCCTGTCGTTTGGAAGGCTTACCCGGCCATAGGCGGAAAGTACCGCGATACCCTAAGCACCACTGTTCTCAAGGACAATGAACCGCGCCGTCACAAACATGCGCCCAACACCTCTCTCCGCCTAACGGCAAATCCGGATCCCGCCCCGAAATCTCCAACGCGACCTTCTGCGTCTCGTCGTGAATCAATCCATTTGTCGCCAGAATCATCGACCCGCCCAACACATACGGCTCCCCGTTCAATCCCGTAATCCTCCCGCCGGCCTCTTCCACCAGCACCACGCCCGCCGCCACATCCCACCGATTCAACCCGAATTCCCAGAACGCCTCAAATCTCCCCGCCGCCACGCTCGCTAGATCCAGCGCCGCCGAACCATCCCGCCTCACCCCGTGCGACCTCAGCGTAAATTCCCAGTAATAATGAATGTTAGGGCTCGCCTTCCTCTTATGCGCCGGGAATCCCGTACACAACAAACTCGTCGACAGCGTCGGCACCTTCGACACATGAATCGGCTTCCCGTTCAACTTGGCGCCTTCCCCGCGCGCCGCCGTAAACAGCTCGTTGTAAATTGGGTTGTACACCACGCCCGCAATCACGCGATCCCGTTGCGCCAGCGCGATCGAGACGCAAAAGCACGGATAGCTGTGTGCAAAATTCGTAGTCCCATCCAGCGGATCGACGTACCACCGAAACTCCGACGCCGCCTCGTGCCCGCTGCCCTCTTCCGCGACGATCGCGTGCTCCGGAAAATATTTCGTGATCCTCTCGACAATGCACTTCTCCGATCGCTTGTCGGCCTGCGTCACCAGGTCCGCTTCGCCCTTGTAAACAATGTGCGGCGGCCGGTCGTACTCTTCCCGCAAAATCTTCCCCGCCTCCAGCGCAATCTCAGTCGCAACTTCCAAATAGTTCTGCGTCATAGGTCCACTTTACCACTCACAACGTCGCTCAATATTTCTGCCCTGCAATACTGCTAGAATCCACCGATGCGCTCGCCAGCCATCACTCTCTTTCTCGCCTTACTCTTCCCCGCCTCGTCCCCACAATTTCCGCCCCCAGTAACCCCCAACGCTGGCCCAAACACTAGCCTCCGGGGCCTCTCGTCCTCCCAATCCAAGAAAACGCAAATCCTCTGGGCCACGGGCAGCAACGGAGTCATCCTCCGCTCGTCCGACGTCGGCAAATCTTGGTCCCGCCTCCACATCGATAAATCCGACACGCAAGACCTCCGCGGTGTCCAAAGCTTCGGCTCCGACGTCGCCTATATCTTCTCTGTCGGCATCGAAAACAAATCCCACATCTACAAGACGACAAACGGCGGTAGAACTTGGAGCACGCAATATTCCGACCCGCGCCCCGCCTTCTTCCTCGACGGCCTCGCCTGTCGCGCCGAAAAAGATTGCCTCGCCATCAGCGACCCCATCGACGGCAAGTTCCCCATCCTCCACACCGAAGACGGCGAGCACTGGACCGAACTCCCGCAAGACTCCGAGCCCTCCGCACTCCCGACGGAAGGCCTCTTCGCCGCCAGCAACTCCTCCCTCATCCTCTGCGGGCCCAACCAGAACGACATCTTCTTCGCCACCGGTGGCCCCGCCGCCCGCGTCTTCCACTCCTCCGACAACGCCCTCTCTTGGTCCGTGGTCACGACGCCAATCCTCAGCGGCAACGCTACCTCAGGCATCTTCTCCATCGCCTGCTATGACCGCACGCTGGTTGCCGTGGGCGGAGACTACCGCGACCCAGAGGCCACAAAATCCGTAGCCGCCTACTCGAACGACATGGGCGCCACGTGGCATCTCGCCGAGCAACCTCCCGCGGGCTATCGCTCCGCCGTCACCTCTCTCGGACCCAAATATCCAGAAGTCTGGGTCGCCGTTGGCGTCACCGGCGCCGACATCTCCACCGACTCTGGTGTCCACTGGTCTTCGTTTCACCACGAAAACGCCAACGCCGCCCTCGCCATCGCACCAGGTCTCGTCCTAACCGTAGGCCCCAAAGCCGCCATGGCCCAAATTCGTTTCCCTGCGCAGCCCCAACCTTCGAACCGCCATTAACCAGTCCCTCGCGTAAAACGCCACAGCCCCTCCCACCGTCTCTACCTCCAGAGGTACACCCATGCGCAACCTACTCCAAGACCTCCGCCAATCCCTCCGCTCTCTCCGCCATAACCCCGCCTTCGCCATCGGCGCCATTCTCATCCTCGCCCTCGGCATCGGCGCCAACACCGCCATCTTCTCCCTCGTCAACGCCGCCATGCTCCGCCCTCTCCCCTTCGACCAACCCGACCGCCTCGTCCAGCTCTGGCATGTCCCGCCCGCCAAAAGCTTCCCTGGCATCGACAGGTTCTCCGTCTCGCCCGCCAACTACCTCGACTGGAAGGCCCAAAGCACCTCTTTCGACTCCATGTCGATCTACAACTTCCGCAGCCTGTCGTTCGGCGGCGCCGACCATCCCGAAGTCGTAGAAGCCTCCGCCGTCGCCTCCGACTTCTTCACTGTGCTCCGCGCCCGGCCACTCCTGGGTCGCACTTTCACTCCTGACGACGACAATCCCAGCGCCCGCGTCATTCTTCTCAGCTACAACCTCTGGCGCAATCGTTTCGCCTCCGACCCCGGCATCGTCGGCCGCGACATCACCGTCAACTCCGAGCGCTACACCGTCGTCGGCGTCATGCCCGCCAATTTCCGCATGCCTGACTTCGCTTGGGCCTGGGTCCCCATCGGCTGGACCGACGCCGACCGCGCCGTCCGCGGCAATCACAACTACCTCGTCATCGCGCGGCTCAAGCCGCAAATCACAGTGGACCAGGCCAAGTCCGATCTCGCCGCCATCTCCACGCGCCTCGAACAGCAATATCCCGAAGACGACAAAGGCTGGGGCGCCACGCTCGTTCCGCTCCACGAGCAACTGATCGGCGACGTCCGCACCGCGTTGCTCGTGCTTCTCGGCGCCGTCGCATTCGTGCTGCTCATCGCCTGCGCCAACGTCGCAAATCTCGTGCTCGCGAAGACTCTCGCGCGCGGAAAAGAGATGGCGATTCGCAGCGCGCTTGGCGCCGGCCGCGCCGTGCTCTTGCGTCACATCCTCGTCGAAACTCTGCTGCTATCCCTGATCGGCGGAACGCTCGGCTTCCTGCTCGCTCGGACCGCGATCGCTCTCTCGACAAACTTGCTCGCCGACCGCCTCCCGGCATTCATGAGCGTAACGCTCGACGCTCAAGTCCTCGCCTACACGCTGCTTCTCTCCGTCGCCGCAGGCGTCCTCGCCGGATTCTTCCCGTCTCTCCGCTTCTCGCGCGTCGACGTCAACGAAGTCCTCAAGCAGGGATCGCGCGGCTCTTCCAACGCTGGCGGCAAGATGCGCAATCTTCTCGTCGTCTGCGAAGTCGCCCTTTCTCTCGTCCTACTCATCGGCGCGGGCCTCATGATCCGCACGCTCTGGCAACTTCGCAGCGTCCAGCCCGGCTTCGATTCCGCAAACGTCCTCACGATGACCGTCGCAGTTCCCCGCAATCACTTCTCCCAGCCTGTCATCGAAGCGAATTTTTTCCAGGAAGTATTGCAGCGAGTGAAAGTTCTGCCCGGTGTGCAGGAGGCAGGTCTGATCGATTCAGTTCCTCTTGATGGCGGCGGCTCGCATCAACCGTTTTCCATCGAAGGTCGGCCCGTATTACCGATGGCCGATCAGCCCGAAGTCGATGTGCGAATCATCAGCGCGGGATACCTGCGCACCATGCGCATGCCCGTGATTCGAGGTCGCGACTTCGCGGAATCCGACGCAGCCGGGCGGCCCGGTGTCGTCATGATCAGCGCGTCGCTCGCGCGGCGTTTTTGGCCAAATGAAGATCCTCTGGGCAAGCACCTGACTCTGACTTTCTTCCCCGGCGTACGCGAAGTTGTCGGCATCGTGCAAGACGTCAAACTGGATCATCTCGATGAAACGCGCCCGGTGGACGCCATCTACATGTCTGTGAATCAGCTCGCCGCCAACGTGAAAGGTACTTGGAATTCCTACGACCTGGCGCTCGCGGTGCGAACGAAATCCGACCCGCACACCGTGACTACCGCCGTCACCGACGCAGTCCATCAAGTCGGACCTGACATCCCGGTCACGAATGTCTTCAGCATGGACGACCTGATCGCTCAATCGATTTCGCCGCAACGTTTCAACATGATGCTGCTCGCCGCGTTCGCCGGACTCGCGTTGCTCCTCGCCGCCGTCGGCATCTACGGAGTGCTCAGCTACACGGTCCGTCGCCGCGTCCGCGAAATCGGAATTCGCATGGCGCTCGGCGCCTCGCAATCCGACATCCTCCGCTTGGTAGTGAGCGATGGCATGAAGCCAATCTTGATGGGAGTAACCGTTGGCCTAATCGCAGCCTATGCGCTAAGCCGCCTGGTAGCCTCTTTGCTCTTCGGCGTCCCGCCAACCGATCCGTTAACCTTCACGGCCGTAGCATTGCTCCTGGTATTAGTCGGCATCGCCGCCAACACCGTGCCAGCCTACCGCGCCACAAAGGTAGAGCCCACCCAAACCCTCCGCGAGGAGTAACTTTGCGGACTCTTCTGGGAATTCCTCCTCTGGGTTTGTAGGGGCGGGGTTCACTGCGCCCGGCGTACTCACGACAACCATTCATCCGTCCGTCTCGAGGTTGAGGCACCAACCTGTAGCCGCGTTCGCTTCCCAGAACGCGGGCCTTTCCGCTCGCCGTCACCCATCGCCCCAACGCACCACGCTGCCTGCCGTTAACCATTCGAACATCAAAATAATGTTTGACAAATGGTAACTATTCTGCTATCATTCCCCGTATCGCTGCAAATCCTCTCCCGAACCCCGCAATTGGCGAACCCAAAGCGAAACAATCGCCCCCGTAACCCCCTCATTCCAAAGCACCTCCGCACTCTTTACCAAGAGTGCACCTCAAGAATTACCTAACTCATTGAATCAACACGACTTCCCCGCTCTTGCGAAAAACACCGGGGGGTATACCCTCTTTCGCCTCTTTCGCCCCCACTCGCCCAATCGTTCCCAAACAGGTAGGCTTCCCCTATGCGCATCGTGAACGGCGAAATCCGCCTGGCCGCCACCGACGTGAGCAACCACCTCGCGTGCCGCCACCTCACCGAACTCGAGCTTTCCGCCGCTCGCGGTGAGCGCGACGTCCCGAAATGGGAATCGCCCGACATGGTCGTCATCCAGGAACTCGGCCTCCGTCACGAAACGAAATACCTCAAACTCCTCGAAGAAAAAGTTGGCCTAGGGCAACTCATCAACCTCAGCGGTATGGACGAGAAACGCATCCTCGACGAAACCCTCCGCGCGATGGAATCCGGAGTCGAAGCGATCGCCCAAGGCGCGCTGCGCCATGGCCGCTGGTTCGGCCGTCCCGACGTTCTCCGCAAAGTAAAAGGAAAGCCCAGCCGATTCGGCGATTGGTCTTACGAGGCTTACGACTGCAAGCTCTCCAAGGAAACCAAAGCCACCACGATCCTCCAGCTCTCGTTCTACTCCGAGCTCCTCGGCGAAATTCTGCGGCCCGCAAACGCATCTCCGGCTCCGCCCGCGCCTGATCCGAAATCAAAATCGAAGTCCAACAAATCCCAGTCCGCGTTCGATTTTGACGCCGCGCAAATCGCCGCCGCTAATTATCTCCCCGAATTGATGTGGGTCGTCCCTCCCGGAAAAGAAACTTCGCCGGAGCAATATCGCGTTGCCGAATATTCCGCCTACTACCGCCACGTCAAAGAGCGCCTCGAAAAAACCACCAGCAGCGGCGACGGCATCACCACGTATCCCGAGCCGTGCCAGCACTGCGACATCTGCCGCTGGTTCCGCGAATGCGACAGGCGCCGCCGCGATGACGATCATCTTTCTCTCGTCGCCGGAATTCGCCGCCAACATCGCGATCAACTTTTGGTCTGGGAAGTCGACAAGGTCGCGAAGCTCGCCACGATGCAACATCCGCTTCCTCGTGAAAAAAAGCCTCTGCACGGTTCGCGCGAAAGCTACGACCGCGTCCGCGAACAGGCGCGCATCCAAGTCGAAAGTAAAGATCTCGAAATCCCGCGCCATGAGCCGATTCTTCCCGTCGTCGAGAAGACTGGCTTCTGCAAACTCCCTGAGCCTTCGACGGCGATGTCTTCGTCGATCTCGAAGGCGATCCCTTCGTCGGCGAATCCGGCCTGCAATATCTTTTCGGCATCGCGGTGAAAACTGCCGATGGGCAATTGCGCTACGAAAAAACTGGGCGTATAACCCCGCCGAAGAAAAATCCGGCTTCGAGTGGTTCGTCGACTTCGTCATGGCGCGCCGCAAAGCATTTCCCACGATGCACGTCTATCATTTCGGCGGATACGAACCCGGCGCATTCAAAAATCTCATGGGCCTCTACGCGACGCGCGAAGAGGAAATCGACAGCATGCTCCGCGCCGGCCTCTTCGTCGATCTCCACGCCGTCTTCAAACAAGCTCTCCGCGCGGGCGTCGAAGAATATTCGCTCAAAAAACTCGAGCACTTCGCCGGGTTCAAACGCACCGTCGACAAACTCGACTCTCGCGCCGCGATGCGCTACATCACACACAGCCTCGAACTCGGCTGGGCTGAAGCAATCCCCGACAAATTCATCACCGACATGGAGTCTTACAACTGCGACGACTGCTTCGCCACGAGCGCCCTCCGCGACTGGCTCGAATCCGAACGCACCGCCCAAATCGCCGCCGGCCACAAAATGGACCGCCCGCCGCTCGGCGACGGCGCACCAACGGAAGAACTCAACGCCCGCCAACAACGAGTTCAGGAACTCGTCAAAAAACTAACCGCCGATATTCCCATCGATCCGGCCGAACGCGACGAAAAACAATCCGCAACGTGGCTCCTCGCCCAACTGCTCGACTTTCATCGCCGCGAAAACAAAGCAACCTACTGGGAAGGCTACCGGTTGGCCGAGTTGGATGACGACGACCTGCTCGACGAACGCGCCGGGCTTGCGGGACTCACGTTCAAAGAGCGATTGAAGGTCGAGCGAACTATTCCAACCGATCGGTACTCGTTCGAGAAGCAGGAAACTGAGGCCCGCGTCGACAAAGATTTGCATTACGGCGCCGAGGTTTCAAAGTTCGGCTGCATCGTCGAAATTGATCCTGCGGCGCTTACCGTCGATGTGAAGAAAACCAAGAAAACGGCCGAACTTCATCTGAAAGCTGCGTACGTATGGGACTCGCCGATCAACCCAGAGAAGATCGCGGACTCACTGCTGCGGACCGGCGATTGGGTACTCGCGTCGGCCATCGACGCTCCCGGCTCATTGCGGGCAGTGCGTGACTTATTGCTGCGTAAGCCTCCACGTCTCTTGCACGGCGAAACCCTAGCCGCGCTGCCGGGTGAAGTACCGAAAGAACAAGCGTGCCGCATTGTCAGCGTGCTTGACCGCTCCGTCTTCGCCATCCAGGGCCCTCCGGGAGCCGGCAAAACCTTTACCGGCGCGCGCATGATCTGCCAGCTCGTCAAACAAGGGAAAAGGGTCGGCGTCACCGCGCTGAGCCACAAGGTCATTCGCAAGCTGCTGCAGGAAGTCATTGCGGCCGCGCAAGAAGATGGCATTCCAGGAATTCGCTGCATGCAAAAGCTCAGCGAAGGCGACGATCTCGAAATGATTCCGGAAATCGCAGTCGTCCGCGACAACGATGCTCCACTCGCTGCGCTCATGCAGGGGACCGCGAATGTTGTCGGCGCCACATCGTGGATGTGGCCTCGCGAAGAGTATTTCGAGTCGATCGATGCTCTCTTCATCGACGAGGCGGGGCAAATGGCGCTGGCCGATGTCGTCGCTGCGGGACAGGCTGCGCACAATCTCATTCTCATCGGCGATCCACAGCAACTCGAACGTCCGCTCAAAGGCAGCCACCCGGTCGGCGCGGAAAAATCTGCGCTCGAACACCTGATCGGCGATCACAAGACAATCCCGGCAGACAAAGGCATGCTGCTTCCCGAGACTTGGCGGATGCACCCGAATATCTGCGAATTCACATCGGAGATGTTTTACGAAGCGCGACTCGAACCGCGTCCGACGCTCGATCAGCAAATTATCGCCGGACATCCTTGGCTAAGCGGCGCGGGCCTCTGGTTCGTCCCGACAAGACACACAGGCTGCCGCAACTCTTCGCCTCACGAAGTCGACATCATCAAACAAATCGTCACCGGGCTTACGACAAACGGCGTTGAGTGGTTCCGGACAACGACGACAAAAAGACAAATGACACCTCGACGATGTCCTCGTCGTCGCTCCGTACAACGCGCAAGTCTCCGATCTGCTGACCGGACTGCCGAAAGGCGCGAAGGTTGGCACCGTGGATAAATTCCAAGGGCAGGAAGCCCCGGTGGTGATTTATTCGTTGACGACTTCGACGCCGGAGGATGCGCCGCGCGGGATGGAATTTCTGTATAGCCTTAATCGATTCAACGTCGCAACGTCGCGTGCGCAGACCGCCGTGATCGTCGTCGGCAATCCGCGCCTGTTCGAGCCCGAATGCAAAAGCCCGCGCCAGATGCAGCTTGCCAACGCATTCTGCGCCTACCTCGAGCGCGCAACCGTGAAGGAGCTAAGTTGAGTTCGTGTCGCACGGATCGCCTTGCTAGCTTGGATCGTGGGATCGAAACACACCGCGATGTTGTAGGGCCCAGCACGCTGCGCCCCAGCATGCCCGGGCGTGAACGCGAAGCTATTCCTGCTCGCTGAAAACCTGGGCGTAGCTCTTGCCGTAGGGATAGAAGCGGTTTTTCTCGCCACGCTGCCAGGCGGCTTTCAGTTCGGGATTCGAGATGTCCCAATCGGGCCGGCATTTTTTCAGGACGGCGCGCAAATCCTGGCGTAGTTCTTCCATCGTCGGGCGGCCGAAAAACCAGTAGCCGTTGTAGATCTTAAAAACGACGAGGCCGGGCTCCAGGACAATCGTGTGCGGAATCATCGGATTATGCGAAGGATCGGTGTACTCAGCGATATCCAAATCTTTTTGCACAACGCGGCCCGCGTCCGAAAGAAACGTCCAGTGCGCACCGACGCCGGTGCGAAATTCGTTGGTTTCGAGCAGATTGTCCGTCGTGATCGTGACGAGCCGGCAATACCCGACTTCCATTTCACGATGCAACTGTAAAAGATTTTCAGACTGGCGCCGATCCTTCGGACAAAACGCGCCGCGACTCAAAACGAGCACCATCGGATCGGACCCCTGCAGATCGGAAAGTTTCCGCCTCTTGGAGGCGTGATCCGAAAGTTCGTAGTCGGGAAATTTAGCCCCGGGAACGATGTCGGCTCGCATGTTGTGGCCTTTCTTTTCGGCAGCGGTTAGTGGCTAGCGAATCAGCGCGGTCATTTCAGAGTGGCCGGTCAGATCGCTGTTGGTTTCGCGAGGCGAAGCTTGGGTGCGACGTATACTCGCGATCAGGATGCGAAGACGTTCGTATCCAGAAATTCGTTGCGGAATTTTCCGTTCGGATCGAGCGACTTCGCAAGTTCGATGAAGTCGCCCATCTTGCCGTAGCTGGCGCGCAATTGTTGCGGCGTCATCGTGAAAAGTTTTCCCCAGTGCGGCCGAGCGCGGAACGGAAGAATTTCCTTTTCGATCTGCGGCAATAGAGCGCGCACCTCGGGCCACTCGGGCTTCCAGGTGAAATGAATCGTCACGCAGTCCTGGTGGCGGCACGGGCTCATCCACAGATCGTCGCTCGCGATGCTGCGAATCTCCGTGATGAGCAGATGCGGCGTGATCTGCTCGTGCAATTTTTCGACGGCCATGATCGCGTCGACTGCGTTGTGGCGAGGGATGAAATATTCCGACTGCAATTCTTTGCCGGCGCTCGGAGTAAAACCCATTTTGAAGTGCGGCAAGCGGTCGTACCACGGTCCGGGCACACCCATCTGCTCGGTGCAGTTCTCTGCGGACAGCGCGGCGATCGGGTGCATATTTTTCTTCGCCAGTGTCGCGCCGAAGAATTGCGGCTCGGCTTTGAATTTTTCTTTCGTCGTGACGCGGCTCTTCAGCCACACCTCGGAGAATTTCTGGTCCGACCAGTCGGTGAAAAGGCTAACGCTGTACGCGGCGCCCATGATCTGTTCAAAGTGATCTTTCAGTGCGGACATCGGCAGATTTTCGTAGAGGACCTGGCGTACTTGATACGTCGGCTGAATATTGAGCGTGATCTTCGTGATCACGCCGAGCGCACCCAATCCAACGACCGTGCCTAGAAATTTCTCGCCGTCGTACTTGCGCGACAGTTTCAGCACGTCGCCTGAGGCCGTGACCATTTCGAGCGCCGCAACTGCGGAAGAAAGATTGCCGTTGTTGTCGCCAGAACCATGCGTTGCCGTGCTGCATGAACCTGCAACGGAAATGTGCGGCAGCGACGCGAGATTATGCAGCGCCCAGCCCTTGGCATCGAGATATGGCGCGAGCTGTCCGTAGCTCATGCCGGGTTCGACCGTGACGGTGCGTTCGTTTTCGTCGATCGAAATCGCGTGGTCGAGCGGTTTCATTTCGAGAAGCGCGAATTTGCTGTTCGCGATCTGATTGAAGCAGTGGCGCGTGCCGAGCGCCTTCATTTTGTCGTGCGACTTGACGTACTGCTGCACCTGCTCGAGCGATTTCGCCGGCGTTACGTCTTCGGTGCTGAACTCGAAATTGCCGGCCCAGTTCTTCAGTTTTTCACCCGCGGCCCAACTTAGGAGCGGAGAGAGTATCGGAGTCGCTGCAACCGCCGAACCAAGTTTCAAGAATGTGCGTTTGTTCATTGGATTGAATGGTGTCGCACAAAAACAATCTCAATTCCCTTCGTGAAGTTCGCGAACGGAAGCGATTGTACACCGTGTTGAGGCGAGATTTGTTGGAACGATGGGCTGTGATCTTGCCAAGTTGGGGCGCAGCAGTGCTGCGCCCGTACACGAGCTTGCAGGCTTGTTTGGAATTGAAGTGCTACGTCAAAAGTCAAAAACGCCGGCAGCATGCACTTCCGGTCGCTTCGCGTGCGTCAGCGTAAACCGGCGCTACCAAACGGCGGCTACTTCACGCCTTTGGATTCGTCCCACCAGCCTTTTTCGCGGCGGATGTAGATGATCTGACCGGTGTGATACGCGTTGTGGGTGCCGATGTGCGCGATGCGCGACGCATTTTTCTCGAGGGTCGTTTCGTCGCAGGTTTCGACGAACTGCTCGAGGTCGGTCATGACTTTGTCCAGTTGCGCGACCGTTGTTGCCCATGACTTTGCGTCGAAATTGTTGAAGGTCTCGTTGTTGTCGCCGCTGAATTTCGGTGGCTCCTGCCCTTTCAATTTTGCGAGTGACTCCGTGTTCCAGAAAACGAGATGATTTGCGAGCTGGCCGATGGAGTGGTTGCCGCTGTTGTCTTTCCACGATGCTTGCTCAGCGGTGAGTCCGGCGACGGCGAGACTCGGCGGAACAAACCAATCCTGCGTCTTGTGTGTTGTTCGAAGTTGTTCGAGAAGGATGCTACGAAGCGTTACGGGCTTTTTGTCTTTTTCCTGAGAGAGCGCGGATGCGCAGAAGACTGCGAGGACAGCGACGATCACAATCGTGCGTTTCATTAGTTCACCCCTGAAGATGCAATGCGTTGGACGGAGTATACGGCAGAAGGTCAACGGCGAGCTTGTTATTGGGGGCCGGTAAGGTAGGTTTTGCGGTGGCGGACCTGGTAGTTGCCGTCGACTTTGACCTGAATGGTGCGGTAGGTGCTCGCGGGGCCGCGCGGTTCGGGATAGTAGCCGAGGCGATATTGGGTGCGGAGTTCGCGGTTGATGCGGTCGAAAATGTCGTTGAGTTCCTGAATCTGGTCGGGATAAAACATCGCGCCGCCCATCGTGTCGGTGATGGTGTCGAGCGCGTGTTCGCCTGCGGTGTTGCGGCCGCTTTCATTTTTCACGGGGCGCACGACGATGGTGTAGAGCAGCGCACCGGATTGCACGGCGGCTTTGCGTGCGGTGTCGAAATCTTTGTAGCTCGTGGTTTCCCCGGCGTCGGTCACGAGAATAATCACGCGGCGGTGATCTTCGCCCCGGCGTTCGAGCTGGCGAGCGCCGAGCCAAATCGCATCGTAGAGCGACGTGCCGGAGCCCGCCGGCATTTTGTGCACGGCTGACTCAAGCTGTGCAATGTTGTCGGTGAATCCAGCGAGTGACACGACATCTTCGCCGACGCTGTAGACAGCGAGGCGATCCTCAGGACGCAGAATCTGGCGAATGAAACGAGCGGCGGCTTCCTGTTCGAAACCGATTTCCTTGTGAGCGCTGAGGCTGGCGTCGATCATGAGGACGAGGTCGAGCGGCTGTTTGGTTTCCGACTCGAAGACTTCGATTTTCTGTTCGACGCCTTCCTCGAAAATGTGAAACGACTCGCGCGGGATATCGATGGCGGGACGATTGTGTTCGTCGAGCACGCTGGTGAGGACGCTAACGAGTTGCACGTTGACGCGGATGCGACCGCGCTGCTGTTGCGACGCCGGGGGATCATCGGCGGGAATCGGCTGGACGATGGGAGGCGGGTTGGTGGATGCGCTTGAGCTTGCGGCTTTGTCAGTGCCTTTCGATGAGTCGGTGGTGTTCTTCGAGCCGTTTTTGTTTTTGCGCGCCCAGGGTGGGCGATCGGTTTGTTGCGGGGGCGGAGTTGGAATCGGCTGAGATTGATCTTGCGAGCGTGAGACTCGCGCGCTGAATGCCGCGAACAAACAGGCGACGCCAACCGATACGACGAAGACACGGCTGGCGCGACGAAGTGTTGGCGGCATTGGGATATTAGGATGCAGGTTTCGAAATCCGCGTCGCTGAGGTGGCGGCGGATACGGCCGCGGCATCGGGTGGTGGGGGCGGGAGTTCGCCGTCGGCCCAGACGGCGCCGTCGGCGAAGTACTCTTTTTTCCAGATGGGGACGGTGCGCTTGAGCGTGTCGATGGCGAAGCGGCACGCGTCGAAAGCGGCGGCACGATGCGGGGCGCTTACGGCGATGAAGACGCTGGTCTCACCAATGTCGAGGCGGCCGAGGCGATGGGCGATGGCGACGCGATCGATGGCAAATTTCGCGTGGATGTCGGTCGGCGATTTCTTTCAGTTTCGTGAGCGCCATGGATTCGTAGGATTCGTAATCGAGATAGAGCGTGCGGCGGCCGTGGGAATTGTCGCGAACGCAGCCGTCGAAGGTGACGATGGCGCCGTCGGAATCGGTGCGAACATGGCGGACGAGAACGGCGGCGGCGATCGGGTCGCGGCCGAGTTGGATGAGGTCGTTGGATGGGGTGGGGGGCATGGAGTGTTGTTGGGCGGGGCTCAGCCGCCGCTGACGGGCGGGAGGAACGCAACTTCGTCACCGGGCTGGAGCGGGGTGGTCCAAGCGGCAAATTCGCGATTGCGGGAGACGGCGATAGCGGTTCGATGTTCGGCCAAGGCGGGATAGCGGGCTACACAGTGGGCGAAGAGGTCCTCGATACGAGAGCCCGACGGGATTTCCATGGACTCCTGACCGTGACCAATGGTGTCCTTCAATCGTCCAAAAAAGAGCACACTCAAGCGTATGGCATTGGTGTCTGTGGCGGCCACATGGGAATTGTAGCGCTGGGGCGGGATTGCGGGAAGCGGAGCGGGCGTGGGGTTGACGGGTTCGGGCATGGTGGGGCCTGAGGGTGAAACACGGTGGATCGCGGATTAGTTGCGGAGTGCGAGAATCGTTGCGGAACCAGATGGAGGCGGTTGACGTACTAGAGTGTCTAGGCATCGGAGTTGGCAGAGCGGTTCTCGCAGGATCTGACGACCGAACGGACCCTAAGTGGATCGGTGTTGCGGACATGGGGCGCAGCAGTGCTGCGCCCGAACATGACCTTCGCAGGGAGAGTGCATGAAAGTTTTAATTACGGGTGCTACTGGGCTGGTGGGGACGGCGCTGATTAAGTCGCTGGTGCGCGATGGGCACTCGGTGTGCCGGTTGGTGCGGCGGGAGAGCGTCTCACCAAAGAAGGGAGCGAGCAAGAGGGATAGCTCGGCGCCATCAATGGATGGGCGCGTTGTGGATGTGCCGTGGGATCCGGAGGCGTCGGACGGATTGTCGCTGGCGGACTCGCAGGGGACGATCGCGGGAGCCGAGGCGGTTGTGAATCTGGCGGGAGCCTCGGTTGCGGATGGGAAATGGACACAGCAACGGAAGATGGTGCTGCGAGCGAGCCGCGTGAAGACGACCATGGCATTGGTGAACGCTCTGGCGAAATTGAAATCGCGGCCGAAGGTGATGGTGTCGGCGTCGGCGGTGGGATTCTACGGCGATCGCGGAGACGAGACGCTGACCGAAGAGAGCAAAGCGGGCGAGGGATTTTTGCCGAAGGTTTCGGTGGATTGGGAAGCGGAGGCGCGGAAGGCGGAGGCGCTGGGAATGCGCGTGGTGCTGACGCGGTTTGGAATTATCTTGGCGAAGCAGGGTGGCGCGTTGCCGCAGATGATGAAGCCGTTCAAATTTTTCGTGGGCGGTAAGTTGGGATCGGGGCGGCAGTGGATGTCGTGGGTGACGCTGGAGGATGTAGATCGGCGCGATTCGGTGGGCGCTGGAGAATGACGGTGTAAGCGGAGTGGTGAATGTGGTGTCGCCGAAACCGGTGAGGAATGAGGACTTCACGCAGGAGTTGGCGCGGGTGATGCATCGTCCGGGGATCTTTACGGCGCCGGCGTTTGCGCTGCGGATGGCGATGGGGGAGGAGATGGCGGACGAGATGTTGCTGGTGAGCGAGCGGGTTTTACCTGGGCGATTGAAACAGATGGGGTTTGGGTTTCAGCATGAGAGTTTGGGGGATGCGCTGGCGAGTATTTTGTGAGGGTTACCACATCCTTTAGAGGTTGAAGCCCCTTTCATTTATCGCGGGTTTCGTCGGGCCTGAAGGCCCAACCCACAAGGCCAACTTCCCTATACGTTTCTTGGGCCAAGCGGAGCGAAAAACCCGCACCCTCTGAAAACTGAGGGTGCGGCACCCAGGTTCAGTCTTTGCGAATCTTTTTATTTCAAGACGTTGAGAGTGAGCTCGATTTTGAGCTGCCTGCCGTTGAGAGGATCGGTGGCTACCGTGGTCTCGACGGTTTGACCGTCACGGGCGACCAGGTATTCGGTCGTCTTATATTGGCCGATGACCGGCTGCCTTAAACTGCCCGCCGGTCGTTAGACCTTGCGCCTCTGCCGGTTTATCGATTGGAGATCGCTACATCGCCCTGAATCCAAGAGCGTTCGAAAGCGATTCTGAGTCCGAATCTTCCGTCTTCAAGGCGTTCCGCGGTGCAATCGAGATTCGTGCCGACATCTACGTACTGAAACTGAATTCCGCCACCACCACCATCTTTCTCGGTCATGAGTGGAACACGGCTCCCGATGCGAAGCCGCATCGTGTCGGTCGGCTGGCCGGTCGTGGCAAACACTGACGTATAGGGAATGCTTTTAACTTTCTTTTCGCCCTCGAATTCGGTGAAGACGATCTGAACTTTCAGTTGAGCCGGGTGAGCCGCTTTTTCTTCAGCTTTCGGCTTTTCCTGTGCTTGAAGCGGCTGTAGAAGAAACGATGCCGCGGCCAGGAACAGTACAGCCGTCTTTACGCTTTTCATTGCGATGTCCTCCGTTGGACTCAAATAAATTCAATCGTTCTTATCTGTTGCTGTTCGTGAAGGTGCTCGTGTCGGTGTCTCGAATCGGCGATACCGTCAGGGATGCGATCTGGATATCGGGCGTCTCGACCGGCGCGATGCTTTGTTCTCGAGGTTCGGGGAGTCGTTTTGCGAGAGCGAGAGCCATGCCTTCCCCTGGGTGCGAGTCGGCGATGAAATGCGCGAGGGCGATGCGTTCTTCGGGGGGGACGATGACTTCGGGCTCGGGATGAGCGGTGGACCTGGCGCGTTGTTCTTGGCGTCTTCGGATTTCTTGCGGAGTTGCGGGTTGGAGAATTGCCGTCATTATTTCTGGCCGGTGGTCGGTGGTCGATTGCGAAGTTTGCGCGAGTGTTGTGGCGCGAGGGTTTGATTTGTGTGTTCGCTGGTGGGACACGGCGAAGAATATTGTGGCGGCAGATACGGCTAGTGCGGCGGTTGCGTAGAGCCAGCGGAGGTTGAGGGAGCGGGGAGGTATTTGCTGCGCGATTCGGGCTTCGAAACGCTGGAGCATTGCGGCGGGGACGGGGGCGTTCATTTGGCGATGGAGGTTGGCGTCGATGGCGGCGATGAGCGAGCGCTGTTCGGCTAGGATCGGCGGCGCACGATGTGCACGCGGCGACGTGAGAGCGCAACTCGGGCGTAGGCTCGGCACCGGTTACAGCTGAGTCGATTAACGCGGCTTTGTATTTTTCACATGACATTGCAACTTCTCCGCTAACTGCTTTTTTGCTTTGAACAGACGCGACTTCACGGTGCCGATCGGAAGGCTGAGCATCTGTGCGACGTCGTCGAGCGGGTGCTCTTCCATCGCCGCGAGCAACAAGACGAGGCGAAGCTTGGGCGACAGCTCGTCGACGGCGCGGTCGAGATGCGCCTGAAATTCGCTGGAGGCGGCGACGTCTTCGGTCGAGCTTTGCGGGCGCTGGCGGCGCCCACATCGTTTCGCGCTGCTCGCGACGATTGGCCGAACGGGCGCGATCGAGCGCGAGGCGAAACGTGATTCGGACGAGCCAGGCGCGGAAACTGTTGCGATCGCGCAGGCGTTCGAAACGGCGATAGGCGCGGAGCAGCGCTTCCTGCGCGACGTCTTCGGCGTCGGCGGCGTTGCGCAAGACGCCGCGGGCGACGCGGAAGGCCAGCGGGCCGCACTCGGCCAGCCGCTCCTCAAACTCGCGGCGCAGTGCGGCGGTTGCGGCGGCCTTGGATCGGCTTCGGCGGACGAGCCCATTCGGTTTGCGCTGGGTCCTGGCGGGTCAGAGCCAACTCCTGCATGGTTGTGTGTGCGAGCAGGATGCGCTCGCCCTCCCCGTACAAGCTACCAGACGCCGCGGTGCGAGGAATGGTTCGCTTGGAGGTGCGGATGGGGGGGCGTGGGTTAGAACGTAAAAGCGGCGCCGGGGCGCCGCACTCCATATAGGCTGTGGCTGGGAACGTTTGGCGGAGTCGGGGAGCCGGTGCTGGGCGAAAGAGTGTGATTGAACCACTCCCATAAATATGGGAATATGGGGATCATGAAGACGACTCTTGAGATCCCCGATGCGATCTTTCGGCGGGCGAAGTCGAAAGCGGCTGAACAAGGGATTCCCCTGCGGCAGTTCGTTACCGAGGCGGTGACGGCTCGCCTTCAGAGCACGGCAGCAAACGACCCCAAACCGTGGATGAAACATTTCGGCAAATTGAAGGGCCTTCGAAAAGAAACCCGCCGCATTAACAAATTCATCGAGGATGCTTCCGAGAAGATCGACACAGAGATGTGGAAGTAAGGGGAAGCGGATTTGATTCTGGACACAAACGCGCTGTCGGCGTTCGCAGATGAGGAGCCGGGGATTGAGGCGGCACTGCGTGACGCTGAATTTCTGGCGCTGCCGGTCGTCACGCTGGGCGAATATCGATATGGGATCGCCCAATCTCGATATCACGAAGAGTACGAAGCGTGGCTGAATGATTTGCTGGCGGAGTGCCAAGTTCTCGAAATTACGGAACCGACGACGAAATTTTATGCCGGCGTGCAGAATGAACTGCGAGAAGCGGGAAAACCGATCCCTGCCAACGATATCTGGATTGCAGCACTCTGCCGGCAATATAAGCTACCTCTCCTAAGCCGGGACCATCATTTCGACTTCGTTCGCGGAATCCGCCGAGTCGAGTGGTAACTGCTGGCACAAGCGCGAGAGGCGGTCAGCTTTCGGAGGGAGAGAGCCAGGCGCCGCCGAAGATCAGGCCGGGGCCGAGGCTTGCGAGGAAGATGGGCTTGCGAGCGGATTGGGGGCAGGTGCGAAACATTTGCAGCGCGGCATGGAGAGCGGCGCCGCAGGTGGATGAACCGAGATTGCCGGAAGTGGTGGCGACGGGCGGAAAAGATTCGGCGGGGACGCCAGCTACTTTGGCGAGAAGGGTCAGGAGGCGCGGGTTGGGCTGGTGCGTGGCGAAGGCGCCGACCGCGGCGCGCGGAATGGCGCTGAGCTTTTCGAGAGCGGCGACGACTTTCTCGAGGCGCGAAATCGCGGCGCGGGAGAGTGCTTCACCTTCGAACACGACGGCGAGGCTGCCGTCGGGTTTGCCTTCGATTTTGACGGCTTCGGCGTACTGATCAGCACAGCCGAAAAGGAAGTCGCGGATGCGGTAGGCGAGGCCGGCGGATTTTGCGAGGTCAGCACTGGCGCTGCCTTGCACGCCTGCGTTGGCGCTCGCGTTTGCATCGGAGTTGGCGGCGCGGACGATGAATGCGCTGGCGCCATCGCCGAAGAGGCCGCCGAATTCTCCGGCGACGCGGCCGGGGACGAGCGTGCGGCTGTGGAGGTCGGCGGTGACGACCGCTACCGTGCGTGCCTGGCCAGAGGCGATTTGCGCCTGAGCGACCGAGAGCGCGTTGATGAGACCGAGGCAGGCGCCGCCGACGTCGAAGGCTCCACAGTTTTCACGGGCACCGATGCGTGAGTGAAGCTGGGCGGCGAGCGACGGATAGAGATGATGCGTCTCGCTGGTGGCGACGATGGAGTCGATTTCGGAAACCGGGCAGGCGGCGGCTTCCAGCGCTGCGTTGGCGGCTTGCGCGCCGAGGGTGACTTCGGTTTCGCTGGCGGAAGCGTAGGCGAGCGATTCGATTCCAGCGCGGTTGCGAAGCTTGCCGACGGGCATGCCGAAGGCGCGGTCGACTTCATCGGAGGGGATGACGCGAGAGCCAACGGCGAGACCGGAACCGGAGATGACCACGGAGGGCTGCGACGGTGCGTCGCGCAGACGATGATTCACTTGTTCGTCGGTGATGAGCATGGACGCTGAGCGAATAGCCTCTCTGCAGAACCGGGGTCGGGGGGCTGCGAAAATCTGATGATATCATCCGGCAGAATGGGCGGAGTTACCAGCGGAGTTCGCGAGCCGAAGGAGTAGCAGTTACTGACACTCTCGCACAGTGGGTAGGATGCCAACGGCATGGGGAGAGATGTTCGCTTGGCGCGAGTGAATGGAGTGTTGGAGCGGGGTTACAGTTTGTGCGTGTGTGAGCGAGGCGTGAAAAACGGGCGGCGATTTCGTTCGGAGGTTAGGGAGCGGAAAATCCGCGTCTCCTAAGACCAGCAGCGATCGGCACCTAAGAAAAAGCCCGCAGCCGGGTTTGCGGCTGCGGGCTTCTGATCTTTCGCCGACGATCTCGATGGCTGGACTTCAGTTGCGGCGCTGGAGTTTGGACAAGAGGCGCAGCATTTCGAGGTAGAGCCAGATCAGAGTTACCATCAGGCCGAATGCGCCGTACCACTCCATGTAACGCGGAGCGCCCATGCGCGCGCCGGTTTCGATCATGTCGAAGTCGAGGACGAGGTTGAGTGCGGCGATGACGACGACGAAGAGGCTGAAGCCGATGCCGATGATGCCGCTGCCGTTGACGGCGGGAACGGCAATGTGGAACAAGCCGAGCACCATTTGAGCGACGTAGAAGAGCGCGATGCCGCCGGTGGCTGCGATGACGCCGAGCTTGAAATTTTGTGTGACGCGAATGGTGCCGGTTTTGTAGGCGACGAGCATCACGGCGAGCACGCCGAATGTCAGGCCGATAGCGTTGAAGGCGATGCCCGGGTAGGACTTATCGAGAACGGCGGAGATACCGCCGAGAAAGAGTCCTTCGAGGAGCGCGTAAATCGGCGCGGTGATCGGCGCCCAGTTGCTCTTGAAGATCGTAATTAAAGCGGCGATGAGGCCGCCGAAGATGCCGCCGATCATCCAAGGCATGGCGCTTTCGGGCTGAGGCGAGTGCGAAAGGCCCCAGGTCCAGGCGGAAGTCGCGATGACGCAGAGGAGCAAGATGCCGGTCTTGTTGACGGTGCCTTGCACGGTCATCGTTTCGCCGACGCCAACGCCAACGGCGCCTTGGAAGGCTTTCTCGCTGAGTGCGGGATTGGAGGTGCGGAAAGGGTTGGGCATGGTGTTGTCCTTGTTTCGGTGCGGCTTCGTTTGCTGCTGAAATGGCGCTGTAATGTGTCACTTCCATTCTACTACCGACCAAACTCGGATACCAATTTGATGGGACGCGCGGAGGGTCGCCGTTCAGAGCAGATCTGCGGCAAGCCGGCTACTTGTGGCTCGATTGTTTCGACGATGGGCCAGCGCCGCAGATCATGAAAGCAGCGGCAACGGCGCTGAGAATGGCGAGACCAGCGCTGAAGATCATGAGTTCACGGAAGCCGAAGACGAACGATGTGTCGATCGCCTGGCGGACGGCCGCGCGAAGAGCGGGATCGAGGTCAGCCGGAATAGTTGCGCCGCCTAAGTTGAATCGCTGGGCGCTGAGAGAGCTGCTCGCGGCGGGCGACAGCGGGATTTTGCGTAGTGCCTCTTCGAATCGATGAGCAAAAATCTGTAGCATGACTATGCCGAAGACCGCGACGGCGAACAGGCCTGCGGCGCGAGAGACTGCATTGTTGACGCCGGACGCGATACCGGCACGGCTCTCGTCGACGGCGTTCATCACGGTGGTGGTGAGTGGCGCAACACAGACCGCCATGCCGATGCCAAGCACAATGACCGCGGGGAAAAACATCGTCCAGTAGTTTGCGTCTACACCCGGCCGGATGAAGAGCGCGAAACCCGCCGCAGTGACCATCGGACCGATCATCAGCGGCAGGCGCCCGCCGTAGCGCGCGACGAGCCCACCCGACCAGCGCGACATCAGAAACATGATCAGAATCAAGGGGAGGAGAGCCGCGCCCGCAGTCGTCGCGGAATATCGTTGCACCTGGATTAGATCCTGGGGCAGGAAATAAAGCATCCCAGAGAGCGCGGCGTAAAGAAGGAAGGTCAGGAGGTTGGCGCCCGAGAAATCCATCGAGCGAAAGAGCGCGAGAGGAAGCATGGGATTTTTCTTTCGCGCTTCGACGACGAAGAAGAGTATGGAAGCGATGACTCCGATGATGAGCGCGCTCAAAACCATTGCGTTGAGGAAGCCGCGTGATGAGGATTCGATCAGACCAAAGACAAGCGCGCCGAGGCTTACAGTACCGAGAACCGCGCCAAGCCAGTCGAGTTCGCTCGCGGCTTTGTCATCGCGACTCTCGCGGACATATCGGTAGGTGAGCGTGAGAACGGCGATGGCGACGGGTACGTTGAGGAAGAAAACGGCGCGCCAGGAAACATGTTCGATAAGCCAGCCGCCCATCACCGGACCGATGGCGGCGGTGATCGAGGTGAACCCGGACCAGGTACCGATGGCCTTGCCACGCTCCTCTTTCGGAAAAGAAGCGCTGATGATGGCGAGGCTGCCGGGGACGAGCATCGCGCCACCGATTCCCTGCACCGCGCGTGCAGCAATTAAGTGCGTGACGTTGGGAGCGATACCACACCAGATGGAAGCGAGCGTGAAGAGCGCGACGCCCGTACTGAAGATCCGGCGGCGACCGAAATGGTCGCCCAGCGAGCCACCGACGAGGAGGAGCGCGGCCAGGAAGAGCGCGTAAGACTCGATGACCCATTGAACGTCAATGGCGGTGGCGTGGAATGCGGATTGGAGCGCGGGGAGCGCGACGTTGACGACGGTGCCATCGATGAACGCCATGCTCGAGCCGAGGATGGTGGCGGCGAGGACGTAAGGGCGGGCGGACTTCTCGCAGTATGCTGTGGACATGTTCGGCGTCATCGACGCGACTACGCGACAAATGAGATGAGCGCGAGGCTAATAAGGATAAAGAGTTGGTAGCGCTAACGGGAATCGAACCCGTATTTCGGCCTTGAAAGGGCCGCGTGCTAACCGTTGCACCATAGCGCCAAACACGGTGGGAACAACTCAATAATTCTAGCAGAGAGAGGGCGATTCGCAGAATCGTTTGCGCGGAGGCCCGGGCGATTATTTCAGGGCCACGGGGAGTTTGCCTATTTCAAGGCTGCGTCGAGTTGCGTCAATGCGGCCTCGGACTCGGGCAGCCAGGCGGCGCCCAGCTTGCGGATGGCGGCTTGGACAGTGGCGAAAGACTGTCCGGCGAATTTCTGGCGGAAGCGCTGCCAATCGGATCGCAAGCCTTCCGCCTGGTCGGGCGCTGCGTCTTTTACGTATCGTTTCGCGGCTTTGGTGGCGGAGCCGTATTCATCGCGAAAATCCTGATGCAGGTAGGCAGCGAAAAACTCATGCAGCGCGGGGAAGTCTTCGGGCGCGAGCGCAACTTCCATTGGTTTTGCTTTGCGTTTCATTCGCGCGCCTCAGGGTACGTTGTCAACACGAAGAATCCTCCGTCGCGTTGGGCTTTGAGAACTACTACGGCCGAGGAGCACGGTTCGGATGTGTTTTCACCGTGGTGCATGGTGCGGCCGATCGGGTGGCCTGCGTCGAAGTGCAGCGCGAGATTGGTTCGCGGGTAGCCGCGTTCATTCCAGCGATCGACTTTTGCCTGGTTTGATCGGAGGGCGGCGGCGACGGTTTCTTCAGCGGCGGCACGGTCGGTCCACGTCGAGGCGGCGGAAATGTCGCGCTCGCGTTCGAGGCGTTCGCGGAGCTGGTCGTCGGTGCGGCCGACGTGCTTGTCGAGTGTGTGGCCGCCGCGTTGTTCGTCGCGCGCGAGATCGTAGCGATTGCTTCCGGCGACGCGACTGTCCGATTCTCGCGGCTGCGCGTCTCTCGATGGAGCTGCTGCGGATGCTTCACCGCTTGTGGCGCGATTTTCGGATGGCGCGGATTGGCATGCTACGAGGGTGATCGCTAGAAAGAAAAGCGCGACGATCGCGGATGTTATGCTCCGCGTCGGATGACACAGCCACGAGTCTTTTGCACGGCGTTGTAGTGAAGGCGAACAGGACAATTGTCAGCTCTTACGGTCTTCCCACTCTTCGTGCCAAGCCGTCTGTATTGCTTCCAGTTTGGATTCGTTGGATTTTTGCGGGTCGCCGGCGAAGCCTGGGAGTTCGGTGACCCATTTGTGCATGTCGGTGAAGCGGACGGTGTAGGGATCGACGTCGGGATGGGCATCGGTCAGGCCGATGGCGATGTCGTCGAGATTTTCCCAGTCGAACGAAGACATTTTTGCTCCTGAAGTGGCTGGAGAAGATTTCACCACAGAGTGCGCGGAGTTCACAGAGATAAGACTGGGCCGGCCCCACGAAGGTTGGCGCCGTCTTTATCTAAGATTTCTAGTGATCTTTTTCTTTGACGTGATTCTTGTTCCACTCGGGAATTTCCACGACGATGTCGGTGGTGCCATCGGGGACGGTCTGGCAGCCAAGACGCGACTTGGGCGTGATGCCGGGTGCTTCGTCGAGCTCGTCGAGTTCGGCGTCGGTGGCTTCGTTGCAGGATTCGAGGCCTTGCTTGACGACGACGTGGCACGTGGAGCATGCGCAGACGCCGCCGCACGCGTGGTCGAGGCCGGCTTTGATGCCTTCAGAGATGTCGAGAATGCTGCCGGGAAGGCCGTTGTGGCCGTACGGGATTTTTTCAGGATCGACTTCGATGGTTTTGCCGCTGGGAAGAAATGTGACTTTATATTTCTTCGTGGCGGGAGTGTATTTGACTTCTTCGATGTATGGGTTGCTGCCGCCCATGGTGCGCTCTCCTTCGGAAAAATCAGAAATTCGACGCTCGACGACGCATACATCTTGCCAAGCTGTGGCGCAGCAGTGCCGCGCCACTACACGACCGCGCCGGTCACGGGAACGAGTGCCTGCGCGCCCTAGACTTCGGCCAGTTTACGGCCTTCCAGTGCTGTTGATACTGCGCCGTTCATGACCAATTCCGCAAGGCGCTCGGTTGCGTGATTCAGTTCGTCGATGCGTTTGCGGATCAGTTTGTAGTCTTCGCCTGCGACGGATTCTTTCAGCGCGGCGACGGATGTGTCGATCGCAGCGCGTTCTTCTTGTGGAAGCGAAGCTCCAGCTGGGCTGGTAAGGGCTTTTTGTGTCGCGGTGAGAATCGATTCGGATTCGGTGCGCGCTTCGATGACCTGACGCTGCGCGAAATCCTGCTCGGCGTATTCGATGGATTCTTCGAGCATGCGTTCGATTTCGGTGTCGTTCAGGCCGTAGCTTGGAGTGACCTCGACAGTGTGCTGCTCTCCGTTGCGTAGATCTTTCGCGGCTACTTGCAGGATACCGTTGGCATCGATCAGGAATTTGACTTCGATGCGCGGTAAGCCAGCGGGGGCTGGTGGAGTTTTAAGGATGAATCGTGCGAGCGAACGGCAATCCTTGGCGAGTTCGCGTTCGCCTTGTAGCACGTGGATATCGATGCCGGTCTGATTGTCGACGCCGGTGGTGTACATCTCTTGCGCGCTCGCTGGAATCGTGGAGTTGCGCGGGATGACTTTGGCGACGGCGCCGCCATAGGTCTCGATGCCGAGCGAGAGTGGCGTGACGTCGAGCAGGAGCATGTTTTGCACGCCGCGATCAAGGATGTTGGCTTGGACAGCGGCACCGAGCGCGACGACTTCGTCGGGGTTGAGTTCTGTGTGCGGCTTACGGCCGAAATAATTTTCGACGGTCGCGCGGATGAGCGGCGTGCGGGTAGTGCCTCCGACGAGGACGACTTCGTCGATCTCGCTGGGCCTGAGATGCGCGTCGGCGAGGGCTTGCTTCACCTGCCCCATCGTGCGGTCGACGATCGGTTTGATGATGGCGTCGAAATCGGCGCGCGTGAAGTCGTAGGCGAACACAGCGCCGCCGGGAAGTGGAAAGCGCACGGCGGCCGTTTGCGATTCCGAGAGTTGATGTTTCGCGGTGATCAGCGCTTTGCGAAGCTCCTGCGCGAGTTCGGGGTTGCTGGCGACATCGACGCGATGATGCTCCAAGATTTTTGCGCGGATCAACGATTGGAGCGCGTTGTCGATGTCGTCGCCGCCAAGGTGCGTGTCGCCGTTCGTTGAAAGCACCTGATAAATGTCGCCTTCGCTGGTGGAGATCAGCTTGAGGACGGAGATGTCGAAGGTGCCGCCGCCGAGATCGTAGACCGCGACGTGGCCACGTTGCTTTTCGTGAAGGCCGTAGGCGAGAGCGGCGGCTGTCGGCTCGTTGACGAGGCGCAGGACTTCGAGACCGGCGATTTTGCCGGCGTCTTTTGTCGCTTGGCGCTGCGCATCGTTGAAATAAGCGGGAACGGTGACAACAGCGCGATCGACGGGCTCGCCGAAATGAGCTTCGGCCCAGTTTTTCAATTCGCGGAGGATGAACGCAGAAATTTCGGGCGGCGTGAATGTCTTGTCGCCGAGTTTGACGCGAATGACGTTCTTGCTGGATGGGTCGATGCGGAACGGGAAGAGTTTTAGTTCGTCCTGAACATCAGCTACGCCACGGCCCATCAGTCGCTTCACGGAATAGATGCTGCGTTCAGATTGCGTGAGGAGGCGCCGGCGCGCTGGTTCACCGACAACGACGCTTCCGTCGGCGTCAACGCTTACCACCGATGGGCATAGCGTGCTGCCGTTCGGGCCGACGATGCATTTAGGCGCGTTCGTCTGCGGGTCGGTGTACGCGACGAGACTGTTTGTCGTTCCTAGATCAATTCCTACGATTCTTCCCATGCTCAGGCTAGTTCCTTTGCGACGCTGTTAACCAAATTGCGGATGTACGAACGGCGATTGAGCAACTCGTTGAGGCGAATTTTGATTGCATCGCGATTGGAGTCGGCGGCATTCACGTCGATTGCCGCGTCCCACTGTTTTGCGGCAGCGAAAAGCTCTTGGTCGACTTCGAGAAGTTTCTGTTGGAATCCGGTTTCGGCCAGTTCGAGCTTCGATTTCAAAGTTTCAAGATCGGCGCCACTGGCCTTCGCATCGCGCAACTCATCGAGCGATTCGTTCAGCTCAAAAACTTCTTCGAGAAGTTCAGGCGGAGCTTGCTGCTTCTGCTCGCCTTCTTTGCGCGCGCCTTCGACTTGAAGTAAATATTCAACGCGCGCGACTGGGTCACGAAGAACGCGATAGGCATCGTTCAGAGCGGAGCTGCGCTTCAATGAATCGGACTGTTCCTCCGCTGACGCATTTACAAAATTATCGGGGTGCAACTTCCAACTTAACTGCAAAAACTTTTGTTCGAGACCGGGCATTTCGATCCACAGCTTACGCTGCAGGCCGAACAGAGCGAAATGGTCGGATTTTTCGGGAGCTTTAGAAGGAGCGGTCATACGATTCTCTTTGTCTTTCGATTCCACTTTTCTCGCAATCTTAACAACAGACGATCAAAGTGCGCGTCGATCGATTCTTCGAACATCCAGCGGGACGGCCAAAGAACTCCACGAAGTCCAGCATCCGCAGTCTCCAGACCAAATAAAAAAAGTGGCTGGCGATGGGCTGCCGGCCACTTCAGAACCGCTTGGGTTGCGTTCACAGCGCACAGGCAGGAGCGCCTGTGCCACTTATGCGGTGAACGAACTGCCGCAGCCGCAGCTTCGCGCGGCGTTAGGATTCTGAAACACAAATCCCTGGCGCATCAAGGTCTCTTCGTACTCGAGGACGGTACCGGCAAGATACAAAAGGCTCTTCGGATCGACAAAAATGCGCGCTCCGAATTCCTCAAACACTTTGTCGCGGTCACGCGATTGCGTATCGAGACGCATCGCGTAGGACAGCCCCGAGCAACCGCCGCCCTGCACACCGACGCGCAGGCCTCCCTGTTCGAGAGGCACGCCGTCCTTTTCAAGCAACGCGCGAATCTTGAGCGCAGCTCGTTCAGTGACGCGAATCGTTGGAACGCTTGGCGAAATTGTTTCGAGTGTTGCCATCTCTAGACCCAACGCTTAGTGCGCTGCTGCCTTTTCGTGCGCAGGAACTTCGATGCCGTGCTTCTTCTTCCAATCGCCAATCGCCGCCTTAATGGCGTCTTCGGCGAGAACCGAGCAATGAATCTTGACCGGGGGAAGCGCGAGTTCGCGAACGATATCGGTGTTCTTGATGTTGAGCGCTTCTTCGACCGTCTTGCCCTTGACCCATTCCGTGGCGAGAGACGAGCTGGCGATCGCCGAGCCACAACCGAAGGTCTTGAACTTCGCTTCTTCGATTATGTTGGTCTCGGGATTGATCTTCATCTGCAGCTTCATCACGTCACCGCATTCGGGCGCGCCGACAAGACCGGTCCCGACGTTGGGATCTTCCTTCGGCAGGCTGCCGACGTTGCGCGGATTGTTGTAGTGCTCGACTACCTTTTCACTGTAAGCCATGTCGCAGCTCCTTATACTTCCAAACTTTTTAAATCCAACAGACGTAAATTCGACAACCGTAGCTGTGTGTCCGTGCAAAAAACTTTATCGACCGGCGCCGACTTTTGCAGTCGCGTTCAGGCCGGAACTCTTCACGACGTCTTCGGCGATCGCTACATTGGGAACCGAAGCCGAACGCCCGGCAGCGAGTTGCCGCTGCACATCGCGAATCACTTCCGCGTTCACGCCGAGGCTCTTCAAAAACGTGCGAACCTGCTGCACTTCGTGAAACGAGCGAACGCCTGCTACACCTTCACCGTCGGAGTCGTAAGGCACGAACGATACCCGAAACGCCGCTCCAACACCACCGATCGACCGGTGAATCCGAATTGTCCCTTCGTTAGCCATGTGCTGTGTCTCTTCCTTCCATCGATGAAATATTTGTCAGGCGGCCGTCCACTTCACCTTTGAGATATCGATGCCTTCCTTGGCCATCTCGTACAGGGGCGAAAGCTCACGGAGTTTGCTGACGACCTGAACCATCTTGTCGACGACGTAATCGACTTCTTCCTCGGTGTTGAAACGTCCGAGGCCGAAGCGGATCGAGGTGTGAGCCAGGTCTTCTCCCACGCCTAATGCTTTGAGTACGTAACTGGGCTCGAGGGTTGCTGAGGTGCAAGCGGAACCGCTCGAAACCGCGATATCGTTGATGCCCATCAACAGCGACTCGCCCTCGACGTAGGCAAAGCTCATATTGAGGTTGTTCGGCAGGCGGTGCTCCATCGAACCGTTGATAAAGACCTCGTCGAGCTTGGCTTCGAGACCTTTCCTCAGCCGCTCACGTAGAGCAAGCAGCCGCGCACCCTCGCTGGCCATCTCCTGCTGTGCTATCTCACAGGCCTTGCCGAGACCGATGATGCCGGTGACGTTGAGCGTACCCGAACGCATGCCGCGCTCGTGGCCGCCGCCGTCGATGATGGCGGAAAGCTGGACGCGCGGGTTGCGGCGGCGAACATACAACGCGCCGACGCCTTTTGGTCCATAAATCTTGTGACCTGAAATCGCGAGCAGGTCGATGTTATCTTTCTGCACGTCGACCGGAATCTTGCCGACCGCCTGAACGCCGTCGACGGCAAAGATAATCCCGTGTTCCTTGGCGATCTTGCCGATTTCCTGAATCGGATTGATCGCGCCAATTTCGTTATTGGCGTACATGATCGTGATAAGGATCGTTTTCGGCGTAATGGCTTTGCGAACATCCTCGGGATCGACGCGGCCATCTTTCTGCACCGGCAGATAGGTGACTTCGTAGCCATACTTCTCAAGGCGCTTGCAGGTATCGAGCACAGCCTTGTGCTCGATCGCCTGGGTGATGATGTGGTTGCCCTTTTCGCGATACATCTCAGCAACGCCCTTGATCATCAGGTTGTCGGACTCGGTCGCGCCGCTGGTGAAGATGATTTCCTTCGGCGTCGCGCCGATCAGCGAGGCGATCTGCTGACGCGCGGTCTCAATCGCTTCTTCGCCGGCCCAGCCGAACGAGTGATTGCGGCTCGCGGCATTACCAAACTTCTCGGTGAAATACGGCAGCATCGCATCGACAACGCGCGGATCAACCGGCGTCGTCGCGTGATTGTCCATGTAAATCGGGAGCTTCACAGCCATTGTTCCGTCTCCTACTTCCTAAGTATTGCTCGCAGCCGTCATTTACCGCGTGAACGACGACGACAGCGCGACGAGCGCAGGTTCGTGCTCTTCGCTCATCTGAGAAATCGTAACCGTGCCGAGCACCTGTAAGATGCTTTCGTTGACCTTTCGCAGAGGCTCGCGCACCGAACACTTATCCGTGGCGTCGCAAATCCCGTGACTCGTGATGCAGGACGTGATCAGCACTGGCCCATCAATCGCCGAAATTACGTCGAGCGCGCTGATTTGACCAGGCTCTTTGGCCAACTGATACCCGCCGCTCGAACCATGCTTCGCGGCGACCAATCCCTGACGAGCGAGCTTTTGAAGAACCTTCGCCATCAAAGTCGTCGATATGCCGTACTCTTCCGAGATTTCGTTCGCACTGCACGCGTGCGCATTGCGGTGCGTCGCCAGGTGTTTCACTGCGATCAGGCCGTAGTCGGCTTTCTTGGACAGCTTAAACATCAGCGGTTAGTACGCTCCCAATCTCAAATGCGACAAAATCGGTCCCAGTTGAGATACTATCCTCTTCCCCGTTGCAAGTCAAACCGAAAGCCTGCATTAAACCTGTGCAAAATGTTGATTCAGGGCGGGTTATAGTACTAAGCGCCGAGGTCACGCGCCAATTCGACGGTTCGCCCTCACATGATAGGCTTACCTGCGCATTGGATGAGGAGAGCCGTATGTCCAGTTACATACTATGGAGTCGTTTTTTGAGGATTTCGCTGGTTGGATTGGCTGGAGCCGCGGCCTGCGGCGGGGCAATGGGACAGACCGAGCCCATCGACGCCAGCTCCAAGAAAGTTACGGCGACATCGCAGGTACCCCAAACCAATGAAGACAAGGTATTTACGCTGGTCGGCGCCGGCGACATCGCCAGTTGCGGCGCAGCGCTCGCAGGAGCCGAAGCCACCGCCAAACTCATTGAGAAAATTCCTGGCGAAGTCTTCGCGTCGGGCGATCTGGCCTACGAACACGGCAACGCCGCCGAATTTCACGAGTGCTATGGCAAGACTTGGGGCCGCTTTAAGGACCGTACCCACCCCACGCCCGGCAACCACGAGTACGGCACGCCCGAAGCGAGGGACTATTTTCGATATTGGGGCGATCGCGCCGGACCGGTCGGGAAGGGCTATTACAGTTTCGACCTGGGCGTGTGGCACATCATCGCGCTCAATTCGAATTGTGGCGCGCCGGGACTCGGCGGATGCGGCGCCGGGTCACCCGAAGAGACGTGGCTCAAGAAAGATCTCAGCGAACACGCAGGTTCCTGCATCATCGCATACGGCCACCACGCACTTTTCAGCAGCGGAATTTTCCGCAAGCACGCCGTCCATCCAGAATTGAAACAGATCGTGCAGGATTTGTACGCTGCGCACGCCGACCTGTTGCTCGTGGGCCACGAGCACTCCTACGAGCGTTTCGCTCCGCAAGACCCAGACGGAAATGTCGATCCAGAACACGGGATTCGCGAGATCGTCGTCGGCACCGGCGGCCGCAGCCACGATCCGCTGGGATTCGCAATGGACAACAGTGAAGTACGAAACATGGACACGTTCGGCGTAATCAAAGTCACGCTGATGGCGCACGGATACACGTGGGAGTTTATTCCCGTCGAGGGACAGATGTTCACCGACTCAGGCGTAGGCGTTTGCCACAATCGCGCGCCGCAGGAAGCGAACGCGCAGACTCCTCGCTAGAATCTGCGAAGGGCGTCGAAAAATTTCTGCTTTTGCTTGGTTGAGAAAGACTACTTCGCGCAGCTTCCGCCCGCGCTGGCGGCATCGATCAATTTCTGCACCGCACCGGTCGGCATCAACAGCAGTTGCGCTCTCGGAGCCTGAAGCTGGGTAATCGCCGCCGTCTGGCTCGCCTTCCAGTCCGCCGGCGCAGCCGAACCCTTCGCAACGTAATCGAGCGCGGCCAAACCTGCCGTGCCCAACGCGGAGAGATTCTGCGACACCTGCGCGATGTCTTTCACCAAGAACGACCGCTGCTCCAGCGGCTGAAGCTTGGCATCGTTATCGCGCCACACGATGAACTGCGCGCGCAGCCGCGCCTCCGAATCCTTGTCGTGGCAAGTCGAAGCGAGGAATCTGTCCACGAGTTCGCCGAAATCTTGCGACTTGTCGCTCTCCAGCGGCACAGCATCCACCACGCGATTCAGCGGCGTCATGCTTGTCGGCTCCGCGGGAGCTAACTTCTCGCGGTTGTAATCCTTAACCGGCTCAACCACATCCGCTACCGTCTTCAACGCCTCAAATTCATCCGGGCTTGCCGCTCCCGCAATCCGCTGCAGCATCGACCGATAATAAGTGCGATGCGTCAAATCGAATAACTCGAGCCGCGCGCTCTCTGCATTCATACGCACATACATCGACGCCACGTCGGTGACGCTTTGCGGCGACCACAATCGTTCGGCGATTGCGGCACTGCGCGGCCAGATACGCGAATCCATATTTTCCGCATTCACGTACTCGGACCACATCGTGGCTTCCCCACCGAGGATCAGCTTCTGCTGCTCGGGCGTCAGATTCGCCGCCGCGCCACCCATCGGATCAACTGCGTAGTGCCGTGCCGCGCTCCAACCGAGGTCGATGTAGTAGCCGTTCGAAAGTATCCCGCGATATCCCTGCGAAGCCGCTTCCGCGAGCGACGCCTGACCGCGCCACGACTGAATCACGATGTCTTTCGGAACGCCGGGAATGAAAACCTCATCCCAACCGACAACCGCTTTCCCGTGCTTCGTCACAAGTTTCTGCACGCGCTGGCTGAAATACGCTTGCAGTTCCTTGTTGTCCTTGATGTTGTGCTCTTTTTTGAATTCCTGGATCTTCGCGTTCGCGTCCCACTGCTTCCCGTTCACTTCATCGCCGCCGATATGAAAGAAATGATCGGGGAATACTTTGGCCATCTCACCGATGAATTCGTCGAGAAATTTGTAGGTTTTATCGTTTGTCGGATCCATCGCCGGATCCATCACGCCCCACCTGCGTTCGATCTGATATGGACCCGGGCCGCTGGCAAGATCGGGATAGCCCACAAACCAGGCCGTGCTGTGGCCTGGCATGTCGAATTCCGGCACGACACGAATTCCGCGTTCTCGCGCGTATGCGATGAGGTCGTGTACTTCTTCTTGTGTGTAATAAAGATTGTCCGAGCCCAGTTCCTGCAGCTTCGGAAATTTCTTGCTCTCGATGCGGAAGCCTTGATTTTCAGAAAGGTGCCAGTGGAAGACGTTCATCTTCACGGCTTCCATTCCGTCGATATTGCGCCGCAGGACGTCGAGCGGAATGAAGTGGCGGCCAACGTCGAACATCAATCCTCGCCATGGGAAGCGCGGCTGATCGTTGATCGTGACGACGGGCACATCGAAGCCGGCATCGCCCGGCTCGACCAACTGCAGGAACGTTTGCAAGCCGTGCATCGCGCCGAGCGGAGTCGCGGCGTTCAGCTTCGCGCCATCCGCCGTGACTTCCAGCGTGTAGCTCTCGTCTTCTCCAAGTTCCTGAATCTCTTTGCTGGCGTGATCGGTATGAACCGTCAGCGTCGCCTTGCCGCTCGTTGCCGACTTGGCGAGGTTCGGGAAAGCAGTTTCGCGATTGAGCTGCTTGAGAAATCGCGCAACCGAGTGATCGAGCCGCGGTTCGGTGTGACCGGTCACTGCGACAGAAAAAGTTGCGTCGATGCGAAGTTCGCCGTTGCCTTGCTGCACGCTCGATGGCCACGGCATGAGAGTCAGAACGCGCTGCGTTTGCGCGTTCGCCGATGGCAATGGCGTGAGTGCGGTCAAGACAAACATCCCCAGCAGCAGTATTCCCCGAATCGACCAACTGTGCATCATCTTCGCGAGCCCTCCGCGCGGATTTCCACTACTAATACGATTCAATACCGCTTGGCATCCTCGCATAAGCGTTCGCGCGGCGAAACTGGTTTGTGGGTCAGGAATTCACGAGTTCAGAATTTATGACGCAGGCTATGCGGGCCGATTTGGCCCTCGCTGGGCACGATTGGAACCAAAGTTTGCAACGCGGCGGCTCGCGCGGCTGGGTTAGAATAACGCCAGCGGCTCGACACGATGAAAACATCGATTGCCATTTATCCGGGCTCGTTTGACCCGGTCACCAACGGCCACCTCGACCTCATCGAGCGCGGCGAAAAGATGTTCGACATGGTCATCGTCGCCGTGCTTAAGAATGCCGAAAAGCAGCCTCTCTTCACCGTACCCGAACGCGTCGAAATGCTTCGCGAGGTCACGAGCCGCTGGAGCGGCGTCGAAGTCGACGTATTCGACGGCCTTCTCGTCGACTACGCCCGCAAGCGCGGGGCCGGAGTCATCCTCCGCGGCATTCGTGCCGTTTCCGACTACGAATACGAACTGCAAATGGCGTTGATGAATCGAAAACTCGAGCCGCGTCTCGAAACCGTTTTCATGCTGCCCGGGCAGGACTACAGTTACCTCAGCTCGAAACTGGTGCGCGAGGTCGCGCAACTCGGCGGCCCTCTGAAAGGGCTCGTCCCGACCGTCGTCGAAGAAAGATTACGCGCGAAGATCGCATAAAGCGCGGCCAACAGGAGAAACAGTGCAACTCACCGATCGCATCAATCGCATACAAATCTCGCCGACCTCCGCCGTTATCGCCGAGGCCGACAAGCTCAAGGCCAAGGGTGTCGACATCGCAGACTTCGGCCCCGGCGAACCCGATTTTCCGACTCCCGATCACATCAAGAAGGCCGCCATTCGCGCCATCGAGCAGAACTACACGAAGTACACCCCGACCGGCGGCATCGGGCCGCTGCGCGAAGCGATCGTCGCGTGGCACAAACGCGAACTGGCCTCGAACTATGAACCGAAAGAGTGCGTGGTCAACGTCGGCGGTAAGCACTCCATCTTCAACTGCGTCAGCGTTCTCGTGCAGCAGGGCGACGAAGTCATCATTCCGGCGCCATATTGGGTCAGCTATCCCGACATCGTGAAGTACGCCGGCGGTACGCCCGTGTACGTCGACAGCAAGCCCGAAGATGGATTCAGCGTGAAGGCGTCCGTCATCGAAAAAGCAATCACCACAAAAACGAAAATGGTGATTTTGAGCTCGCCAAACAATCCGACGGGCGGCGTGATTCCACCGGATGAGTACGAGCGCATCCTCGCAGCCTGCAAGAAGCACAACGTCTGGTTGATGGGTGACGAATGCTATTCGCACTTCACCTATGAGCAGAACAAGCCCTACTCAATCGCCAGCGTGGCCGGCTCGAAGGAAAACGTCATCATCATCGGCTCGATGTCGAAAACGTTTGCGATGACTGGCTGGCGCGTCGGCTACACGCTCGCTCCAGAGGCTTTGATTCAAGCGACGGTGAAGCTGCAGAGCCAGTCAACGTCGAACCCGACTTCGATCGCGCAGCACGCAGCGCTCGAAGCGATGCGCGGCTCGATGGACACCGTTCCCGTGATGCTCGCGGAATACGAAAAGCGCCGCAAACGCATCGTCGAAGGCTTGCGCGCGATCAACGGTGTGACCTGCGAATGGCCCGGCGGCGCCTTCTACGCTTTCCCCAACGTCTCCGCGCATCTCGCAAACGGAAGCAGCGGACAAGCTCTGGCGAAAGACACCACCGAACTCGCAAAGCTGCTGCTCGACAAAGCGCGCGTCGCTCTCGTGCCCGGCGACGCATTTGGCGCGCCCGGCTACTTGCGCCTCTCGTATGCCACATCCATCGAACGCATCGACGAAGGCCTGCGCCGTCTCGATCGATTCTTCTCGCGGGCCGAGGCCGCGGCCTGATTTGAAGCCCGCTCCGCAGCGGCTCGAGCCGATCTTCAGCCCCAGGATCTGGGGCGCTCGGTCGCTCGCTCCGCTCTACCCCGAAAAATCGGACCTCGACGAGCCTTTGGGCGAAGCGTGGCTGACCAGCGTCAACAGCACGATTACAACTCCGGAATTTCGCGGAAAGACCTTAGGCGCAGCATGGCATGAGATGCCCGCCGAATGGCGCGGAACCCGATTCAGTCCGACCGATGAATTTCCGCTCCTCGTAAAATTCATTTTTCCCACGGACATGCTCTCTTTGCAGGTCCATCCCGACGACGCGTACGCATCGGTCCACGAAAAAGCAGCCGGCGGGCGAGGGAAAACCGAAATGTGGCATGTCGTCTCCGCCGAACCGGGTGCAGAGTTGTTGTTCGGGTTGAAGTCCGGATCAAACAAGCAGGAATTTCTCGCACGGCTGAATGATCAGACACTCGAGTCGATCTTCCAGCCGGTTGACGTGTCCGCGGGCGACACCATCTTCGTTCCCCCCGGAACGCCACACGCGATTGGCCCCGGGATGATCATTTGCGAAGTACAGGAATACTCGGACCTGACATATCGCGTTTACGATTACGGGCGCGTCGATGCGCATGGAAAGCCGCGCGAACTGCACATCGAAAAGGCGCTGGGTGTCACAAATTTCGCGTCGACATTTAAGGGCAAGACAAAGCATCTCCCCTTGCCAGTTGCGGAGGGAGAAAAAGTTGAGCGATCGTTGCTGGCGGCTTGCCCATTCTTTGCGACAGAACTCTGGACGGCTTCGGAGTTCTACACCATCCCGGTGACTCGTCCTCACTCCGACATCATCGTGCTGCTTTCGGGACGTGGCGTTTTGCGTTCGAAGGATTTTGCATTCCCGATCGAACAAGGTGAGTGTTGGTTCTTGCCGGCGAATCTCGAAGACTGCCATCTTGTTCCGATCGAACCAACAAAGATGATTCGCACCTACGTCCCTGATATCCCTGTTTTGCGTGAGGAACTCCAACGCGGCTCCCGGCCCGCTTCGGTGGATAATACTGTCTTCGAGTGAGCTGATCGATTGCCTATGGCCGCGGAAAAACTGACAACGCACGCCGTAATTCTCGCCGGGGGACGCGGGACACGCTTCTGGCCGCGCAGTCGCACGCGCACGCCGAAGCAATTGCTGAACATCGTGGGCAAAGAAACGATGCTCGAACAGACGGTCGCGCGCCTGCGGCCTCTCGTCCCGCCCGAACGCATCTGGACCGTCACCAATCGCGAGCAGGCGCAGGGAGTCGCGAAGCAGGTTCCGCCGCTCGCGCGCCAGCGCGTTTTGACCGAGCCCATCGGACGCAACACCGCCGCCGCGATCGCTCTCGCGGCCATTCATGTGCGTCACGCAGCGAAGGGCGACGCTCTGATGGCCGTTCTCCCCGCCGATCACTACATCGCAAACCCGGAACGCTATCGCGTCATCGTGAAGGCTGCGCTCGAAATGGCCGCCGATCCGCGAAAAATGATTGTGCTCGGCATTCCTCCGACCCGCCCCGAGACCGGCTTCGGCTACATCGAGCGAACCGGCAACGCGCTCGATACCAAAGGTTTTCCTGTCTACGCCGTGCGCCGCTTCACCGAAAAGCCGGCGCTCGCGCTGGCAAAGGAATATGCCGGCTCCGGTATTTATCACTGGAACGCCGGAATGTTTTTCTGGCGAGTATCGACGTTTCTTAACAATCTCGAAAACTATCTTCCTAAGACCTACGCCGCGCTCGAGACGCTGGCAGAGAGCCTCGGGAAAAAGACGTACGACAAAAATCTTCGCGACATTTACCCAAGGCTTGAAAATATTTCCGTCGACTATGCGATCCTCGAGCCCGCGACACGCGAGCAAGGCGCACCGCGCGTCTTCGTCATTCCCGCTGAAGTCGGCTGGAGCGACATCGGCTCCTGGGGCGCAGTGTACGAACTGCTCGCAAAACGCCCTGGCGAGAATATTTTTGGCGGCTCTGGCACAGGCCACGCCATCGACGCCGAAGGCAACTTCTTCTGGAGTTCCAAGAAATACGTCGCCGCCATCGGTGTCAAGGATTTAGTTGTAGTTGAAACGGCCGACGCGCTCCTCATCTGCCCGCGTGAGCGCGCGCAGGACGTCGGCAAAATTGTCAAGAA
This sequence comes from uncultured Acidobacteriota bacterium, assembly GCA_963795355.1. Classification (GTDB taxonomy): domain Bacteria; phylum Acidobacteriota; class Terriglobia; order Acidiferrales; family UBA7541; genus Acidiferrum. The sequence goes on along the minus strand of CAWCHM010000010.1, from coordinate 96,917 downwards.
GCTCGAAGAAGCAAAGCTCGAAAAACTCTTGTAACACTCACTCTAGGCAACGCGTGGCGAGCCCAACTTCGTCGCGTATACTCAAAATTTATGACTGCGATCAAATTTGGTACCGACGGCTGGCGCGGCATTATCGCCGAAGATTTCACCTACGCAAACGCGCGCATCGTCGCTCACGCAATCGCTCGCTATGTAGTACGCGGTGAAGATGCGCGCAAAGGCGTCCTGATCGGCTACGACCATCGTTTCGTATCCGACACAATCGCCGCCGCCGTTGCCGAAACCATCAGTGCTACCGGCACGCCCGTCTGGCTGACCGACAAACCCTGCCCAACTCCCGCAATTTCCCTTCTCGTGCGCCAACGAAAAGCCGCCGGCGGCCTCATGATCACGGCCAGCCACAATCCAGCTCAATGGAACGGCATCAAGTACAAAGCCAGCTACGGCAGCAGCGCGCTGCCCTCAATCATCGCGCAAATAGAAACCGAACTCGCCGGCGTGGTCGAATCCGGCGTCCCGCCTCTTCCTCCTCAAAAAAATCTCATCCAATCGCTCGACCCGCGCGCCCCCTACATCGAAACCATCGAAAAACTCGTCGATTGGGACCGCCTCCGCAAAGCAAAATTCCGCTACATCTCCGACGCGATGCACGGCTCCGCTGCGGGTATTCTTCCCGAGATTTTCAAACGCAACGGCATCCCCTGCGACGAAATCCGCGGCACGCGCGATCCCCTTTTCGGCGGCGCTCACCCCGAACCCATCGAGCCTCACATCGACCCGCTGCGCAAAGCCGTCCTCGCCGGCAAATATGACGTTGGTTTCTGCGCCGACGGAGACGGCGACCGCATCGGCGCCATCGACCGCGACGGCTCCTTCGTCAATCCGCACCAAATCTTCGCGCTGCTCGTCTGGCACCTGGTCGGCACCCGTAAGCTCGAAGGCGACATCGCCAAAACATTCTCCGTCACAAAACTCATCGACAAGCTCGCCGCAAAATACAACCGCAAGCTCCACGAAGTCCCCATCGGCTTCAAATACATCTGCGAACTCATGCTCGAGCAAAACATCCTCATCGGCGGCGAAGAAAGCGGCGGCATCGGCACCAGCATGTATCTCCCCGAGCGCGACGCCACCGTCTCCGCGCTTCTCCTCGCCGAACTCATGGCCTGGCACGGCAAAACGCTCGGCGAACTCCTCGCGTCTCTCCACAAAGAATTCGGCGAATATCACTACGGCCGCGTCGATCTCGACCTCAAGGCCGGCCAGAAAGAAAAAGCAATCGACTATTTCTCCGGCCCGAAACTCAAACAGATCCTCGATTTGCCAATCACCAATCGAGAAAACATGGACGGCATCAAGCTCTATCTCGGCAACATTGGCTGGGTCATGATCCGCGCGTCAGGCACCGAAAACCTGCTCCGCGTCTACTCCGAAACAAATAAGCTCGATACGACCAAAAAGGTTCTCGCCGCGGTCACCCAAATCGTGCATGGCCTGTAGCAACCAGCACCGCGACGCAGGTAATATCAATAGCGGGTGAACGACCCCGTCGAAATCCGCTGCGAAACGAAAGGACGTCGCCAAGCTCGAGCGCAACCGCAATTCCCATCCAGCTCAGCAGTGACACTCTATCTCTATGGAACGCCGCTTCTACACGCTCGACGTTTTCACCACCACTCGCTTTGAAGGCAATCCACTCGCGGTCATCACCGACGGCGACGGTCTCTCCGACGAAGCAATGCTCGCCATCGCGCGCGAAATGAATCTCTCCGAAACCGTCTTCGTGCAAAAACCGACCGAAGACAGCGCGCTCGCTCGTCTGCGTATTTTCACCACGCAAGAAGAATTAAAACTCGCTGGCCATCCCGTAATCGGCACGTGGTTTCTTCTCGCCGAACTCGGCGTCGTCCCCGCGCAGGAAGGCGGCGTTCACGTTTCACAGCAAACCGGCGCCGGCGTTCTGCCGGTCGAAATCCGCTTCAAAGAAGGTCGCCCCCAGCGCGTTACGATGACGCAGCTGGAAGCGAAGTTTCGACCCGCCAAGATCAACAAAAAAGCACTTTCCGCGGCGCTCGGCCTCGCTACAAAAGACCTCGATCCCAAACTCGAGCCGGAGTTCGTCTCCACTGGTCTTTTCAATCTCATGGTGCCGCTCAAAAATCGCGCCGCGCTCGCGAAAATCCAAATGAATCCGATCGCATTGGGCAAAGTCCTCGGCAAGAACGGCGCGATGGCTTACTGCTTCACCGCCAATGGCGGCAACGGAAAAATTTTCTCGCGCGGGATGCTTCCCTGGGAACAATACGAAGACGCCGCCACCGGCTCAGCCGCCGGGTCGCTCGGCGCGTATCTCGTGCGCCACGGCAAACTCTCCGCCGGTCACACGCTCAACATTTTGCAGGGTGAAGAGATGGGCCGCCCCAGCCACATCGAAGTCGAAGTGACCCAGAGCGGCAAAAAACTCGTTCCACGTGTGAGCGGCGCCGCCGTTCAGGTTTTTGCCGGAACAATCGAAGTTTAACGAGAGCGAGCCATTAGGCGCGCTCAATTTGCGACTTACTGCGCCGCCGTGCTCGCCGAACTCTCGGGCAGCGTCTTCCGAAACGCATCCAAAATCCCATTCACAAACGCGCCTGACCCTTCCGACGAAAATTTCTTCGCCAGCTCCACCGCCTCATTGATCACAACTTTCGCCGGCGTATCGCTCGTCCGCAGCTCGTGCATCGCCAACCGCAAAATCGCGCGATCCAGAATCGCCATCCGCTCCAGCTTCCAATTCTCCGCATGCTTCACAATCAACTCGTCCAGAGCCGTCGCATCCCTCGCCGCGCCGACAAACAACTCATTCGCGAATTCGCGTGTGCTGTCCGTGCCCTTGGCACTTCGCCAGAAATTTTCCACCAGCCGTCTCGGCTCCTGATGGCTCATGTCCCATTGAAACAACATCTGCATCGCAAATTCGCGTGATTTTGAGCGTAAAGACACGTTATTTGCGCCGCGCTTTTCCGGCCGTAGCTCGCGCCGAACCAGCCGAGCGCGAAGCCCCCGCACCCCCGCGCAGTTTCCGCGAAAGCTGTGCCATCTCAATCGCCGCCAATCCCGCCTCGAACCCCTTGTTCCCGCTCTTCAGCCCCGCGCGATCGATCGCCTGCTCCAGCGTGTCGCACGTCAGTACACAAAACATGATCGGCAGCCCACTGTCCATCTGCGCCAACTGCAACCCGCGCGCAGTCTCCGAGCAAACATAGTCGTAATGCGAAGTCGCCCCGCGCAAAACGCACCCAATCGCGATCAACGCATCGTACCGCCCCGTCGCCGCCATCTTCTTCGCCGCCAACGGCAACTCAAACGCCCCTGGCACATGCGCGACATCCACATCGCCATCCGCCGCGCCCGCGCGCTCCAAGGCATCCAAGGCCGCCGCGAGCAATCGATCCGTAATGAAATTATTGAATCGGCTCACGACAATCCCAAATCGCAGCCCCGCCCCGCTCAACTCTCCGTCGATGTTCCCCGGCTTCAATTTCTCCGCCATCCTCTTAACTCACCCTCTCTTACTTTCCTTCAAATTTCGCCGGCCGCTTTTCCAAAAACGCCTTCGTCCCCTCGCGCATATCTTCCGTCGCACAAGACAACCCAAACAGCGTCGCCTCCAGAAACAATCCTTCTTCCTGGGGCAGCTCCACTCCACGCTCGATCGCTTCCATCGTGTACTTCACCGCTAGCGGCGCATTCGCAATAATTTTCTTCGCCATCGCTTCTGCCGCGGGCAAAAGCTCCGCTGGCTCATAAATCCGATTCACCAAGCCAATCCTCTGCGCCTCTTCCGCGGCAATCATCTCACCCGTCAGGCACAGTTCGTGAGCAACGCCTTTCCCGCACAACCGCGCCAGCCTCTGCGATCCGCCGTAACCTGGAATAATTCCGAGCTTGACTTCCGGTTGCCCCAGCTTCGCCGTCTTGCTGGCAATCCGGATCGAGCACGATAGCGCCAGTTCGCATCCGCCGCCCAGCGCGAATCCGTTGATCGCACAAATCGATGGCTTTCCCAGCGTCTCCAGCAAATGAAACACGCCCTGCCCAAATAGCGAAAAATCTTTTCCATCCACCGGCGTCCGCTGCGCCAACTCTCCAATATCCGCGCCAGCGACAAACGACTTCTCGCCCGCTCCCGTCAAAATCACAACGCGCACCGAAGTATCATCGCGAATATCCGTCAGTGCGTCGCGCAGTTCCTCGACCGTCTTCCGGTTCAGCGCATTCAACACCTTCGGCCGATTAAACGTGATGAACCCAATCCCATCGCGCTTCTCAACAATCAAATTCTCAAACGCCATCGATTCCGCTCCCAACTCTAGTAATGTCGCGAACATGTACGGGCGCAGCACTGCTGCGCCCCATGTCCGCAAGCTGTAAGCCGCTTGTTCCGCTTTCCTGTCGCGACAAAACCGCCCTCAAAACTTCATCGCCTTGGGCTTCGCCGCATCCGCATAATCATAAAATCCCCGCCCCGACTTCCGGCCATTCCATCCCGCCAGCACCATCCTCTTCAACAACGGCGGCGACGCAAACCGCTTCTCGCGAAACTCCTCAAACATAATATTCGCGATGTAGTACGTCGTATCGAGCCCCACAAAGTCCAGCAGCGTCAGCGGCCCCATCGGATGTCCGCAACCCAGCTTCATCGAATTATCGATGTCCTCGATCGACCCGACGCCTTCTTCCAGCGCGCGAATCGCATCCAGCAAATACGGTACCAGCAACCGGTTCACAATAAATCCCGTGCTGTCGTGTGCGCGCACCGGCACCTTCCCAACCTTCGCGCCAAATTCCACCATCTCCTCATATACCGCCGGGTCGGTCGAAATCGTCCGCACCACTTCCACCAGCTTCATCACCGGCACCGGATTGAAAAAGTGCAGCCCGACAAATCGCTCCGGCCTTTTGGTCGCCGTAGAAATCTCCGTGATCGTCAGCGACGAAGTATTGCTCGCAAAAATTGTCGAAGGCCCGCACAGCGAATCCAATTTCGCAAACAATTCCCGCTTCGCCGGCAATTGCTCGACGATCGCCTCGACCACCAGGTCGCAACTCGCGAGATCCTCTATCGCCGTCGTGCCTTTCAAACGCCCGCGAATTTCGCCCTTCTGCGCCTCCGTAATCGTCCCCTTCTCCGCAAGCCGCGCCAGATTTTTCTCAATCCCCTTCAATCCCTTCTCGACAACTTCCGGCGAAACTTCGCGCACCACCGTCTCGAATCCCGCAGCCGCACAAACCTGCGCGATCCCCGATCCCATCAACCCACACCCAACCACGCCCACTTTCCTAATCGCCATATCCCTCTTCCTGATGAAGCTCATGTACGGGCGCAGCACTGCTGCGCCCCAGGCCCGCAAGATCTAAACACGAAGCCCGTCTTCGTCGTTACTTCTTTGCTGCTTTGCTTCGCCCTTCAGCTTCTCTAGTTCAAACTCTCGACTATCATCGCAATCCCCTGCCCGCCCCCGATGCACGCCGTCGCCAGCCCATACCGCAAATGATTACGCCGCAGTTCATTCAACAACGTAATCACCAATCGCGTACCCGACGCCGCCAGCGGATGCCCCAACGCGATCGCTCCGCCATTCACATTCGTCTTGTCGCGATTCAATCCCAAAACCTTCTCCACCGCCAGATACTGCGCCGCGAACGCCTCATTCACTTCCACGCGATCCATCTGCTCCAGCGTCAACCCCGCCAGCTTTAGCGCGCGCTGCGACGACGGCACCGGCCCGATCCCCATGATGCTCGGATCGACACCCGCCGTAGCCCACGACACAATGCGCCCGATCGGCTTCAATCCGCGATCCTTCGCAATCTTCTCCCGCGTCACAACAACCGCCGCCGCGCCATCCACAATTCCGCTCGCATTCCCCGCCGTAACAATCCCATCTTTCTTGAACGACGGCGGCAGCTTCTCCAGAATCTCTATCGTCGTTTCCGGCCGCCGGTGATCGTCTTCGCTCACTGTGATCACTTTCTTCCCTTGCTTCACTTCCACCGACACCAATTCTTCGCGAATCCGGCAAGCCTTGTACGCCGCATCCGCCGCCTGCTGCGACCGTAACGCGTATGCATCCGCATCTTTGCGGGTAATCCCTTGCTGCTCCGCCAACTTTTCCGCAGTCATCGCCATCGGCAGCCCACAAAATGAATCTGTCAGCCCCGCCATCAGCGAGTCTTCCAGCGCGCCGCCACCGAGCCGCAAGCCATTGCGCGCTCCGCGAATCACAAACGGCGCCTGCGTCATATTTTCCATGCCGCCCGCCAGCACCATCGCCGCTTCACCCAACAAGATTCGTTGCGCGCCCTGCGTAATCGCTTCTATCCCCGATCCGCACAGACGGTTCACCGTCACCGCCGGCGTCTCCACCTTCAGTCCCGCCTTCAACCCCACGTGCCGTGCGCCATAGAGCGCATCCGCGCTCGTTTGCATCACGTTCCCAAAAATCGCGTGATCGAAATCCGCCGCATCCACGCCCGACCGTTTGATCGCCTCCTTCGAAGCCACCGCCGCCAAATCGATCGCCGAAACCTCCGAAAACGCCCCCGTATACCGCGCCATCGGCGTCCGCGCCCCAGCCACAATCACTACATCCGTAGGAAACATTTCCTTAGCCCCTCATCTTTCCAACTCAAACTCCAAAACGCGCCCATCCCAAACCAGAAAGCGGTTGTCATCCTGAGCGAAGCGAGGATCTAATTGATCCCAATCTCAATCTGATCAATCACACTCCGCTCTAGCGCTTCACTCTTCCCAATTTCCCTTTTCCAATTTCCGTTTTTGAAAATCAAATCTTCGGGCTCTCCAACACTACAATCGTATCCCCGCCCGCCTTCCGCGCCTCTTCTGCGGAAGTCTCCGCGCGATTGATCAAATCCGTGACAATGTCTTCATTCTCGTAATCCGGCTTCGCCACCGCCTCTACAATTCCCGCGCTGAGCGTCACCTGCGTCGAATCCCACGGCGGCCGCACACCCGAAGCCGCGCGTCGCAGCTTCTCCGCGAGATTCTCCGCGCCCTGTAGCGTTGTGTCCGGCAAAATAAACGCCAGCGACCACGACGAATATTTCACCGCCACATCGTTCTGCCGCACGATCGGTTGCAACGATCGCGCCAACTGCTCCAGAAATCTTTCGACCGGCGATTCTCCATGCTGCCGCAAAATATCCGCGCCGCGATCGATCTGCAAAATCGCCAGCGCCAGCGGCGTTCCCTGCGTGCGCGAACGCTCCGCCTCCGTCAGCAAACAACTCTGATACGAACTCCGGCTCAACAATCCTGTGCGCTCGTCCGACACGCCCATGCGCCGCACCAGCGATCGCAACCGCGTGTGGCTCACGCTCATCAGCATCTGGTCGCCGATTGCCTGCAAAAAATACGCCTCGTTCGGCTTCCATTTGTGTTCCGCCGCATGGCCGACGATCAGCATCCCGCTCGCAACCTGCGTCTCTTTATCCGTGATCATCACGCCGAGCGCGGTCTCCAGGCCCAGCTCGCCCAGAATCGGTGCGTCCGACGCGTTCACCGTCAACCCGCCCAATTCGTCGGGTTCCGCTTTCTCCATCTGCGCCAGCAGCAACACCACTTGTGCTCCCGGCGCTGTCCGCAATCCTTGTCCGCAATATTCCGCCGCAAGTTCCGGCGGCCGCCCCGGCGCGCCGATCACCGCCAGCGATCGCGCGGCTCGCAAATATCCGCCTACCTCGTTCACTGCGGTGTTCAGCATCGCTCGTGGCGTCTGCTGACGGAAAATCTTCTGGTTGATCTCGGAAATTTTCGACAAATCGCGCAGCGTATCCGCCGTATAAGTGCCCGACTTGTTCGGCGATGCTGCGAACGCCTCCACCCGCGGTTGCTCTTGCACGACCGGAGGCGGCGGTGGCGGCGGAACCGCTGCCGGCGGAGGTGGTGTCGGTTTTGCTTTCGGCGCTCCTTCCGGCCACCAGTTTGCCAGTTCATACAAATTGCGCAGCCGCGGATACCGATCTTCTTCGCCCGGAAACATCGCGGCGATTTTTTGCAGCCGCTCCATCGCCTTCGCTTGTAGCGAGTACTGCAGAAAAATTTCCGTCTGCACGATCAAATCTTCCAGCGCCTGCATCTTTCGCGCTTCGTCCCCAGGAGCGGAAGCGCCGGCATCGTTCGTCACTGGTCGCGCTGCAGGGGCCGCGCCCGAACCTGTGCCACTTGAGCCCGCAATCCGCCCGCTGATGCGTCTGAAAAATCCTTCATCCGCCTTGCCTTGCAACCGGCCAATCCGCTCTTGATTCCGATGGTCGTACGCGTCGATATCGAGCAGTTTTTCGATCGTGTCGCACGCCTTCGGCACATTTCCGGAAGCCATGTACGCGTCGAACATCCGAATCAGAATTTCGAAGTACTGCGTTTCGCGATTCAACTCGTTGTAGAGCTGCGCCCAAAATTCGACGATCGGCAGCGAATCCGGATGCTTCGTTCCAATTCCATCCATCTGCGCCGCGAATTCATTCTGTTTTTTGTCCGCAAACATACGCCGCTTCAGCGAACTCAGCACTTCGACTGCTTTGTCTTCCGCTCCCATCGCGACATACCCGTCCACAAGCTCGAACAGTCGCGTAATTCCTTCATTTTTCTCACGCAACAAGCCTTCCAACACAACGCGCGCCCGATCAAGCTGCCCTGACGACATCAGCGCATCCGAATACGTGTCGAGAAAAGTCGCGTCCTTCTCATTGGCGGCAAACGGCTCGAGCAGTGCCGCTGCGGTCCCAGCGTCTCCCGATTTCAACGTGGCATCTGCATACAAGAGAGCGACTCCGCGTTCATGCGGCGCCAGTTTGTACGCGTGTCCCAGAAATTTCAGCGCTTCCGCCGTAGCTCCGCTCGCCGAAGCGAGCTGCCCTGCTCGCAAATAGGCACGCGCCGCAAGTGCCGTTTTGTTCAATTTCTCGGCGGCTTCGGCAAGTCGAAGTTGTCGCTGGATATTGTCCGGAGCTAATTGCGCGGTCCGTTCCCAGCAGAACAGCGCGTCTTCGGCTCGCCCTGCTTCGGCAAACATTTCTGCCGCGCGCGAATACTGCTCGATCGCTTCGTCGTATCGATTTTGCTTTTGTTGCAGGAAGGCGTAACGCGCGATGCGCTCTGGCGGCTGCTGATTCGCAACTGGCCGCAAAAACCGGTTGTAGATCGCAAGCGCCTTGATTTCGTCGCGTGGCTCAACCAGCAAATCGAACAGCATGCCGTAGTACACGGCCGCGCGGTCCGGCTGCTCCATGCGCGCGTACAAATCCCCAAGCGCCTGAGTCGCCTCCTGGTGCTGCGGAGCCGCCTCAATAACAGCGAGGTACGCCTCGATCGCATCCTCGACACGATTCTTCTCGAGGAAGCGCTTGGCGCGCTCCAGATGTTTGCTGATGTCTGCGGCCATTCGTCAGCCAGCCCTTACTTCAGGCGCTTGTTTCAGGCTTCCATCCCCAAGGCCTTTACTGCGGCACTTCCAAGCCTTGGTTATCCCCAAAGCCTCAATGGCAAAGGGTGTTGTTAAGAGTGCCGTTCGTAGACGGACCGTGCGCCTGCCGTGCACACGTGCCCGAATCCACTATATACCGCGCCCCAACTCCGCAGCAAAACCGCCCCATTCCACCGATGCGGTAAACGCCACGTGGGATCCGATCCTGAGCTGAATGCGCGAAATTGGCAGGCGTCGTCGGGACCGCCGTTGCGGCCGCTCCAGCCCGACCGAAGCTCGCAATACGCAGCAAGAGTTCGCACGCAGCAAGATGGTGAGCAAGGCCACGATTCGACCTAGCCGGAGCCGGTTCACCTGAAAGAAAGGGTGGCCAAGGGCAGCGTTGATGCTCCGTCCTTCAATTTCCAGTTTCATTTTCCAATGCCCCCCGCTTCTTTACCGCGGCGCTCTATGGCAAACTGAATGATTACTGGGCACGGTTTTTACGCAGAGTGCGGCGCAGTCCTCGCGTGTTGGAAGCTCCTGCCGAGTAGCAAACATTCATGGACCCAAAGTTCATACGGAATTTCTGTATCATCGCGCACATCGACCACGGTAAGTCGACGCTTGCCGATCGCCTGCTCGAAATGACCGGCGCTCTTTCGCAGCGCGAGATGGTGCACGAGCAGTTCCTCGACTCGATGGACCTCGAGCGCGAGCGCGGCATCACGATTAAAGCCAAGAGCATTCGCCTCCACTACACCGCAAAGGATGGAAACACGTATCGGCTGAACCTGATCGACACTCCAGGTCACGTCGACTTTTCGTACGAAGTCTCGCGCGCCCTGTCGGCGTGCGAAGGCGCATTGCTTGTCGTTGATGCGAGCCAGGGCGTCGAAGCGCAGACCGTCGCGAACACCTTTCTCGCCGCGGGACACGATCTCACGATTCTTCCCGTGATCAACAAGATCGATCTTCCCGCCGCGCAACCCGATTTCGTCAAAGAGCAGATCGAGAATGTTCTCGCGATCCCTGCTTCCGATGCGCTGCTGATCAGCGCGAAGAGTGGCATCGGCGTGCAGGACGTGCTCGAAGCAATCGTGCAGCGCGTTCCGCCTCCGAAAGGCAGCGCCGAAAATCCGCTGCAGGCACTGATCTTCGATTCATGGTTCGACATCTATCGCGGTGCTGTCGTGCTGGTGCGCGTCATGGAAGGCCGCATCACGAACCACACGAAGATTCGCCTCGTTTACAGCAACGAGGTTTACGAAGTCGAACAGCTTGGAACGCTCACTCCGAAACCGGTTGCGCTCGAAGAACTCGAAGCGGGCGACGTCGGATTCGTCGTTGCGAATATCAAGGACGTAGCGGATGCGCGCATGGGAGATACGCTCACCAACGCCGATCGCGTCGCGCCGGCGCTTCCTGGCTTTGAAGAAATCAAGCCGATGGTTTTCGCCGGATTGTTTCCCGTGCTCGCCGACGATTACGAGCCGCTGCGCGATGCGCTCGGAAAACTCAAGCTGAATGACGCTGCATTTTTTTACGAGCCGGAAAATTCTGTTGCGTTGGGATTTGGTTTTCGCTGCGGTTTTCTCGGATTGCTGCACATGGAAATTGTGCAGGAGCGGCTCGAACGCGAATTCGGTTTAAACCTGATCACGACGGCACCGAGCGTGCGTTACAGAATTACGCGCGTGACTGGCGAAGTGATTGAAGTCGATTCGCCGGCAAAGTTTCCGAATCCGAGCGACATTGCCAAGATCGAAGAGCCGGTCATCAAGGCGATGATCATCACCAACGACGAATCGGTCGGCGGAATTTTGCAGCTTTGCCAAGACAAACGCGGCACGCAAAAAGGGTTCGAGTATCTGTCGCCGACGCGCGTGATGCTCACGTACGAATTGCCGCTGAACGAAATCGTTCTCGATTTTTACGATCGCTTGAAAAGCGTCTCGCGTGGTTACGCTTCGCTCGATTATCATCTTGCCGGCTACTCGGAATCGGATTTGATCAAGCTCGACGTTTTGGTCGGCGGCGAACCTGTCGATGCGTTGTCGATGATTTGCCATCGCGAACAGTCTTACGAACGCGGCCGCGAACTCGTGTCGCGCTTGCGCAAATTGATTCCGCGCCAAATGTTCGAGGTTCCGATTCAGGCCGCGATTGGCAGCCGCGTGATCGCTCGCGAAACTGTCGCGGCGATTCGGAAAAACGTGCTCGCCAAGTGTTACGGCGGCGATATTTCGCGCAAACGCAAACTCCTCGAAAAACAAAAAGAAGGAAAGAAGCGCATGAAGCGCGTCGGCCAAGTCGACATCCCGCAAGAAGCATTCCTGGCCGTTCTAAAAGTCACCTCCACAGGCGACGAAGAGTAATTGCTCCGTCGTTGATTGATTGCCCCGGTTCAAAAAAAAGCAGACTCATCGCACAAAAAGCGCGATGGCGTGGAGCCTCGCTTCGCTCGGAATGACAATATCCATTTGTGTTCGATAAGAGGAGTGGCGTGCCGATCATGATTTCGTTTCCTCCTTCGCCGTTACGGCGGCGGTAAGTCGGCCGCGGTGCAGTTTCAAGCCCACCGCGTCGCCGAGCGCAACTTGGGTGGAGTCGCGGAGAATGTTGCCGGCGGCATCGGTGGCGATGGCGTAGCCGCGCTCGAGGGCGCGAAGCGGGCTGCGTTCCTGGAGTTGGAGGCGAAGGCGATCGAGGCGTTCGCGTTTTTGACGGAGGGCGCGTTCGGACCGAGCGGCCAGTTCGGTGTTGAGTTTTTCGAGGCGCAGGCGGACGGCCGCGATTCGCATACGGAAATCGAAAGCGACGATGCGTTTGTGCGCGATGTTGAAGCGCCTGGTACTGAGGGTGAGATTCGCGCGCAGAGCGTGAGCCAGGCGGGATGTCATTTCGTCGGCGCGCTGGCGCTGTTGGCGCAGCAGATCGAGCGGGCGCCGGAAACCGCGGCGGGCGCCGAGTTCGTGCACACGGCGGCTTAAGACAAGAATGCGGTAGCGCAATTGATCGGCGAGAGTCTGGCGCAGGTCGGCAACATGTTTGTCGAATTCGCGTCGGGTGTTGACGACGAGTTCAGCGGCCGCGGATGGCGTGGAAGCGCGAACATCGGCGACAAAATCGGCGATAGTGAAGTCGGTTTCGTGGCCGACGCCGGAAATTACTGGAATCACGGACTGCGAGATGGCGCGCGCGACAGCTTCTTCGTTGAAGGCCCAGAGATCTTCGAGCGAGCCGCCTCCACGGGCGACGATCAGCACGTCGACGCTTTGCTGGCGATTGAAAAATTGGAGTGCGCGAACGATTTCGAGTGCAGCGCCATCGCCCTGAACGCGAACCGGAAACAACGTCAGGTGCACATTGTGAAAGCGACGGCGAAGGATGCGAACGACGTCGCGAACGGCCGCGCCTGTGGGCGATGTAATCAAACCAATGCAGCGCGGCAACATCGGAAGTGGTTTCTTGCGCTCGGGTGAAAAGAGTCCTTCGGCCTCAAGCCGTTTTTTCAGTTGGTCGAAGGCGAGTTGTAGCGCGCCCAAACCGACCGGCTCGATACTTTCCACGTAAATCTGATAGTCGCCGCGGGCTTCGTAAACGCTGATAGAGCCGCGCACGGTGACGTGCAGTCCGTTTTCGGGTCGGAATTTCATGGCGCGGACTTGCGTCTTGAAACAGACGGCGCGGATTTGCGACGCCTTGTCCTTCAGGACGAAATAAATGTGGCCGGACTGCGCTTCGTGGCAGTTGGAGATTTCGCCTTCGACGAGGATGTCGGTGAAATTGCGCGCGAAGAGATCGCGGATGCGGCCGGTGAGTTCGCTGACCGAGTAGACCCGGCGTTCGGGCATCAGGTTGAACTGGAGCTGGCTCATCAGGGGGTTTGGTCCCCTCCCCCCGGGGGGTTTTGCGTAAGAATGTGATTCGATGGAAGTTGCGCGGACACAAAGCGCAAGAATGTGAAAATAAAAGGATTATTGGATTCGGAGTTTTGTGCCGGGTGATCCGGCTTGCTTATCGGAGTTCCAATTTGGGAAGTCGATGACTCGACTTGGCGGCCGACGTAGGAGTGAGGACGACCTTTTTCTGTGCCGTGCGCTATCACTGGGAGCACGTTGCCATGTTTGCACTGGTTGGTCAAGAGATAACATTAGAATGCGCTCTATCTGAATGAGAGCACGGGAGTTGCAGCGGTGGCGTTCGAACGAGCAGGGCGTCGAATCGTCTGAGAGTGGGACTGTGCCCACAGCTGCACGAACCCTCCGGCAAGTTCACGATACGAGTAACTCCGAAGAAGATCGTCGAGCAGGCGGCGATCGTCAGGCCTTGTGTGCGGATTGCGCGGGAGTCAAAAGTTCGTCGAGAGTTTGAGCCAAGGCGTCGACGGTCGAGGGCTTAAGGAGGACGCGTTGGATGCCGATGGTTGCGGCCATTTGTTCGTCTTCAGGGCGGACATAGCCGGAGGCGAGCACGATAGGAATGTCAGGACGGATCGAGCGAAGCTGGCGGGCCACTTCGAAGCCGGACATACGCGGCATGGAGAGGTCAGTAATGGCGGCGGCGAAGCGATTGGGATCAGCGCGAAATTCAGTTATGGCAGCGACCGCGTCGATGTGACCGGAGACGTGGTAACCAAGCCTTTCGAGAAGGAGCGTGCCGAGCATGACGAGACCTTCTTCGTCATCGATGAGGAGTATGTTTTCGTTGTGGGTGATGTGACGCGGGGGCTGGGCAGGCTGCGGAGCGACGTCCGGCGCTTCAGATTCCGAAGCAGGAAAGTAGAGAAGGAACGAAGTGCCTTGACCGGGCTGGCTGTAGACGGAAATCGCGCCGTCGTAGCTATTTACGATGCCGTGAACGACCGAAAGTCCAAGGCCGGTGCCCTGACCGACTGGTTTGGTGGTGAAAAAGGGATCGAAAACGCGCTCGAGTGTGGCGCGATCCATGCCACATCCATTGTCACTGATGGTTAGACAGACGTAGCGGCCCTCGTGCAAACCGGGGGTTCCCACGCAGTCGTCGGAAGTGATGACGCGGCTTGCCAATCGGACGGTGATGGTGCCGGGACGATCGCCGATGGCATGAGAAGCGTTGGTGGCCAAGTTGACGATAATCTGATGGAGCTGACTCGGATCGACGGCGACCAAGGGAAGCTCAGGGGGACTCTTGAAGTCGATCTGGATGGACACAGGCAGAGTGGCGCGGACGAGATCGAGCGCTTCCTGAATGACAGGCTGGATCGGGGTGGGGTCGCGTTTCGTCTCCTGCGGACGGCTGAAAGCAAGAATGCGGCGAACGAGATCGGCGGCGCGCGCTCCAGCTTTCGAAATTTCGGTTAAATATTGGCGGACCGGATGATGGGGAGGCAAATCCTCTAAGGCAATCCTAGTGTTTCCATTGATGGCAGAGAGGATGTTGTTGAAGTCATGAGCGACGCCACCCGCAAGAGTGCCCAGAGATTCCAATTTGCGAGAGCGCATCTGGGAAGTCTGGACGCGCTTGAGTTCGGTGAGATCGGTATTGATTTCGAGGATACGCGCGGGTCTGCCGGTGGCATCGTAATGGAGAACCCACTGGCTGGCGACGAAAACGGAGCGGCCGTCACGAGTGCGATGACGAAGTTGGCCTTCCCATGATCCGTCACGATGGAAGGCTTGCGTGATCTGTGTCCCGGATACTGGGAATTCGGTTTGGAGCAATTCGTGGGAAGTGCGGCCGAGAGCCTCTTCCTTTGAAAAACCATAGAGTTGCTGGGCGCCACGAGTCCAGAGAATGATGTGGTTTTCCAGGTCACGGACGAGGACGGGAGCGAGGTCGAGCAGAGCAGCCTGCTGACGAAACTCCTCATCGGCGAGCCTGCGATCGGTGACGTCGCGGAGGATTACAGTGAAGAGCTTTTCACCGCCGACCTCGGTTTGAGAGATGGAAGCCTCAATAGGGAATTCCTGGCCGTTGGAACGCACGCCGAAGATGGAGTTCAGGCGGCCCATTCTGCGGCGAGTGGTATGGGTCTGGCCAAAGTTACGAATGTGCTCGGCATGGTCGGGGCGAAACCGCTGGGGGATAAATACTTCGAGGGATGAACCGAGGGCGACGGAAGCTTTGCAACCGAACATGGTTTCGGCAGCGGGATTGAACATGGTGATGCGCTGGTCGGCGTTGACGGTGATGACAGCATCCATGGCGGCGCCGATGATGGCGGCAAGTCGAGCTTCGTGTTCGGCGACAGAGTGCTGGATCCGACGGCTCTCCGTTATGTCACGGGCGATTTTGGAAGCGCCGACGATGGCCCCGGAGGAGTCGCGAAGCGGAGAGATGGAGACGGAAACAAGAATGTGAGCGCCACCTTTGCGGAGGCGAGTGGATTCAAAATGACGCACGGTTTGGCCAGCGGCTATGCGGTGAAGAATATCGATCTCTTCGGTGAGGCGGTCGGGAGGCATAAGCATGCGCATGGATTGGCCAACAGCCTCGGATGCTGAATAGCCGAAGATACGCTCGGCGCCGGCATTCCAACTGGTGATGGTGCCATCGAGGGATTTGCTGATGATGGCGTCGTCGGAAGATTCGATGATCGAGGCGAGACGGACATTGGTGCGATTGGCGGCCTCAGTGGATAAGGCGAGATCGCGGCCAGCAGCATCGAGTCGCTCGATCGAAGCATTGAGAGAGCCACAGGCCCAAAAGACCAGGACCGCGAACATGACGATATTGGCGGAGGCGAAAATCGCGAGACCGAAGCCAGTACCGTAGTAGCCGGAACGCTGGAACAAGAGTCGGACCCACGCGATCGCGATGGTGAGAAGAGCGGCGGAAGGCAGCAGACGGCGGGCCATGCGGCCAGCAATCCCCGGAGCATTGAAGGTGGCGGCGAGACCGCAATCGGGGCGAGCGGCGAAGACGCCGAAACCCAGTAGTAAGAAGAGACCCGCGGTGTGGACGGCCATGGAATTCCCGCCAAAGGTACGGTAGAGATCCTGGAAGTCGTAGAGGTAGCCGAGAAGATGGAGCAAGGCAATAAAGACAACGGACAAGGATAAATATTGTGCGGGCCTGGCACCCTGGTGACTTTCGAAATCCAGGAAGAAGAGCGCCAAGCCGAGAAAAGCAAAGGCCATGGCGGAAAAGAGAGAAAGGCGGCCAGGATCCGGGATGCCGGTGGCATGGAGCGCGCCAGCGAAGAGAAAATTCTCGAAGGGAAAGTCAACGCCAGCGCAAAACTCGACAACGGTAGCCACACCGACGAAAACTACGACCAGCGCCAAGACGCGAGCGAATCGGGCTCGGATGGCTGCGCTCGACGAGCGGAACACAAGTAGCGAGAGTGAACAGCCGGAAAGAAGAAAACATACGGCGGTGAGGGGCTTCATCGTGACGAAGCGCGGCGATAAATTCGTCAGCCACGGGATATTCGCTCCCCAACCCACCAGAACGGCGGCGGAAACGAACATCGCAACTATGCCAGCGGCATACGCAAATGATCGAAGACGCAGGTGAAGCGAAGTTGTCCCTGAAATCATGGTTTATGCGCCGGAAAAATCGGACGCTTACCAGCCTTATCAATGGAGGCTTTCGCGGAGAGGCACGCGAGGCGTTCTTGGAAGGGGTGCTACGTTCGAGATAGTACTCGGATTTTTGTGCGACCGCGACGGCCACTGGATACTTGGTACGAAAAAGTAACGAAGAGGTCTGCGAAACTATTGCGTCACGGGAGCGTTCGAACGCGTCGCCAGGTTGGGTGGCAATGGGTTGGCGGGGGATTCTTCGTCCCAGAGGATGCTTAGGACATACCAGCGGTTTTGGTCATAGAAGAGTTGGATGGAGTTGATGCCGCGGGCGAAGGGCTTTTCGTTGGGGGCGTTGCGGGATTCGTAGCTGCTGAAGACCTGGGCGATGTTGCCGAAGCGGTCGACTTTGTTGACGATGGCGGATTCGTAGAAGGGGTGGGTTTTGAAGTAATCGCCGGCGAGATTGATGTAGCCGTCTGGGCTCATGAGGCGGGCGGGATGGTCGGAGGCTTCTTTGGCGACGGAGGTGAGGCGCGCGTCTTTCGCGAACAGGGAGCGGAAACGGGGCCAGTCACGGTCGCCGGCGGGGCCGGAGATGACGGCATAGAGGGCGGTGAGGATGGAGTCGATGGATTTTACGTCGGAGGGGTTGGCGGTGGGAGTGGAGGCGGCGGATTGAGCGGGCGTTTGAGCGAGAGCCGGGAGGGTCAGGGTGAGAGTCAGGATTGCAAATGCGATCGTTTTCATTTTTGCCCTCGGACCGTTGAGTGGTTGCGTTTCGGAAAGCAGATTACTCGCTTCGCCCGAAATGACATGCTTTGGGGGGACAAGTCTTGCCAAGGCGCAGTGAAGGGCGGGCTGAAGCCCGCCCCTACAAACTCATTCGGAGGGCGGTTACTTTTCTTCTTTTTGTTCGCCCATTTGCATGGAGAGATAGCGCTCGTAGCCCAGTTCCTTGATCTGGTGCATCTGGGCTTCGAGCCAATCAACGTGATCTTCTTCGTCATCGAGCAGGATCTGGAAGAGGTCGCGCGAGCCATTGTCTTTATTTTCGACGGCGATGCGGATGGCGTCGTTGTACATCTTGGTGGCGTTGATCTCGAGATCAAGGTCGCTCTGAATCATGTCCTTCACGGTCTTGCCGATCGTGAGCTCGAGAGGCTTCATGTCGGGAATGCCGTCGAGGAAGAGAATGCGTTCCATGAGACTTTCCGCGTGCTTCATCTCGCCGATCGATTGCATCTTGATGTATTTCGAGAGGCGTTCGTAGCCCCAGTTTTCGCACATTTCGGCGTGAAGAAAATATTGGTTGATCGCGGTAAGTTCTTCGCGAAGGGCTTTGTTGAGTTGTTCGAGTACCGCAGGGTTACCTTTCATGCGGAAAAAGATGCAGGAAACTCTGCGAGATGTAAAGAGAGAAAGCGATCAGCGGCGGAAGTGGGAGATTAACCAGAGGAGCAGTGTCAGGCCGACGCTCACGGCGATGGAGGTTGTGATCGGGAAGTAAAAGGTAGTGTGTTCGCCGCGATGGACGATGTCGCCCGGGAGACGGCCCAAGCGGAGCGGGAGCTTGCCGGAGAAGTAGAGGAGGCCGCCTGCAGCGACCAAGACGAAGCCGATGATCAGGAGCGTGCGGCCTAAGTCGCGAGTGGGGTCCATAAGGAGAAGTTTAGCGCAGGGTGGAGGGAGTGGATGCCAAGGTTGAAAAAAGCAGATTCCTCGCTTCGCTCGGAATGACAGGAATTTTCGTGTGGACGCAAGACGTCGTGAAGGGCGGGCCGAAGCCCGCGCCTACAAAAGCGTCGCACAACAGCCAGCGCACACAGGCGTGTGCGCGGCGCGATGCGACCGATGAAACTAGATGAGGTCGAGGCCCGGGAAGAAGTACGAGATTTCGAAGGCGGCGGTGTCGGGGGCGTCGGAGCCGTGCGTGCAGTTGGTGCCAATGCTGGTGCCGAGATCGCAGCGGATGGTGCCGGGGGTAGCTTTCTTGGGATCGGTGGCGCCCATGGTGTCACGCCATTTTGTGATGCCGCCCTCGGCTTCGAGCACCATGGCGATGATCTTGCCGGAGGACATGAAGTCGGTGAGTTCGCCGAAGAACGGGCGGGCTTTGTGGACGGCGTAGAAGCCGCCGGCTTCTGCTTTTGTGAGGTACATGGACTTGATGGCGACGATGCTGAAGCCGGCTTTGTGGATGCGCGACAGAATTTCGCCCTGTTGGTTGGCCTTGACGGCGTCGGGCTTGATGATTGCGAATGTACGTTCGGTTGCCACTTAGGAATTCCTCCAGTTGTTTGTTGCTTGCTTGGACGAGAAAAAAACAGATTTCTCGCTTCGCTCGGAATGACAAATTTTTAGTGCGCGAAATTTTGCGCAGGTACCGCGAATCGTATGTTTGTTCGAGACGCGTCTTATTTTAGCGCGGCGGCTAGGGTTGAGCCTAGGTCGGCGGGCGTCTGGACGGTGCGGATGCCGGCGGCTTGCATGGCGGCGTATTTGTCTTTGGCGGTGCCTTGGCCGCCGCTGATGATTGCGCCGGCGTGGCCCATGCGGCGGCCTGGAGGCGCGGTTTGTCCGGCGATGAAACCGACGACGGGCTTTTTCACGTTGGCCTTGATGTACTCGGCGGCGAGTTCTTCGGCGTTGCCGCCAATTTCACCGATCATGATGATGGCGTGCGTGTCGGGATCTTCGTTGAACATTTTGATGGCGTCGAGGAACGAGGTGCCGATGATGGGGTCGCCGCCGATGCCGATGCAAGTGGATTGGCCGATGCCGAGTTCGGTGAGCTGGTGGACGGCTTCGTAGGTGAGCGTGCCGCTGCGGCTGACGACGCCGACGTGGCCCTGTTTGTGAATGCGGCCGGGCATGATGCCGATTTTGCATTTGCCGGGGGAAATGACGCCGGGACAATTGGGGCCGATCAGGCGCGTTTTTTTAAAGTCGAGCGTGGCGGCGACGCGGACCATGTCGATGACGGGTATGCCTTCGGTGATGCAGATGATCAGAGGCATACCTGCGTCGGCGGCTTCGAGAATCGCGTCGGCCGCAAATGGCGGCGGAACGAAGATGACGCTGGCGGCGGCCCCAGCGGTTTTCACGGCTTCGGTGACGGTGTCGAAGACGGGGCGTTCGAGATGTTGCGTGCCGCCTTTGCCGGGCGTGACGCCACCGACGACGTTGGTGCCGTATTGAATCATCTGCTGGGCGTGGAAAGTGCCTTCACGGCCGGTAAAGCCCTGGACGATGACGCGTGTTTTTTCGTCGACTAATACGCTCATCGCGCACCTCCCGCGAGAGCGACGACCTTTGTGGCGCCATCCTTCATGCCGTCGGCGATGGTGAAGTTGAGACCGGAATCGCGAAGAATTTTTTGACCCATTTCGACGTTGGTGCCTTCCATACGGACGACCACGGGAACTTTGACGTGGAGATCTTTCGCTGCGGCGACGACGCCGGTGGCAAGGACGTCGCAACGGAGGATGCCTCCGAAAATATTGATGAAGACGCCTTTGACGCTGGGATCGCCGATGAGAATGCGGAAGGCGTTTTTGACTTGCTCGGCGGATGCGCCGCCGCCAACGTCGAGGAAGTTTGCGGGCGAGCCACCGGCGTATTTGATGATGTCCATGGTGGCCATGGCGAGGCCAGCGCCGTTGACCATGCAGGCAACGTTGCCGTCGAGCTTGATGTAGTTGAGGCCGTACTTGGAGGCTTCGACTTCGAGCGGATCTTCTTCGTCGAGGTCGCGGAGTTCGCGAAGCTCTTTGTGGCGGTAGAGACCGTTGTCGTCGAAGGTCATTTTTGCGTCGAGCGCGACGAGGCGGCCGTCGCCGGTGACGACGCAGGGATTGATTTCGAGCATCGAGGCGTCGGTGTCGACAAAAGCCTTGTGGAGCGCCTGGAAAAATGGGGCGGCTTGCTGCGCGGCTTCGCCGGTGAGGCCGAGACCGAAGGTGAGCTTGCGGGCCTGATAGGGCTGGAGGCCGACGGCGGGTTGAATGAATTCGCGGAGGATGGCGTCGGGATTTGTCTTTGCGACTTCTTCGATTTCCATGCCGCCCGCGGTGCTGGCCATGAAGAGAACTTTACCCGCCGCGCGATCGACGAGGATGCTGAGGTAGAGTTCGCGCTTGATGTCGAGGCCTTCTTCGATGAGCACGCGCTTGACGATGCGGCCGCCGGGGCCGGTTTGCACGGTGACGAGGTTCATGCCGAGCATGGCGCTGGCGATTTCGGCGGCTTCGTCGGGCGAGTGGGCGAGCTTTACGCCGCCGGCTTTGCCGCGTCCGCCGGCGTGGATTTGCGATTTAACGACGACGACAGGAGTGCGGAGGCGTTGGGCGGCGGCGCGGGCTTCGTCCTTGCTGAAGGCGACTTCGCCGCGTGGAGTGGTGACGCCGTAGCGAGCGAGGATCGCTTTCGCTTGGTATTCGTGAATCTTCATTGAGATCGACTTCCGTTCGGTTTCGGTGAGACCTTGGTGCGGTCGGCCGGTGTTAGAATTTGCGTGCGAGTGAAGACGGGGAAAGTTTAACCGAGGGGTTGGGGGCGGGGCAAGGCGGAGAACGTTTTCACGGCGGAATTGCGGTGGTTTGTGGAGCAGATTTGGAGACGGATTGGTTGGTGGTTCGGTTACAGCTGAGATCCTTGGCCTCCCTTCGGGCGGCTCAAGGATGACAACGCTTTTTAGTGGATGGACTTTTTGAGCAAGTGGAAGCGTTTGGAGAACGACGAACATTACATCGTGTGGACCTGGGGCGCAGCGTGCTGCGCCCCTACATTTTTGAGTTTGAGGTGAGTTAGCGGGATGACGATTGCGTTGATTGAGTTTGTGGAGCGCGGCGGGGTGTTTACGCGGGCGCAGGCCGAGGCGGTGATGGAGGAGCTGCTGTCGGGTCGGTTTGAGACGGAGCAGATCCTGCGGCTGCTGGTGGCGATGAATGCGCGGTCGGTGGATGTGGCGGAGCTGACGGGATTTGCTTCAGTGATGCGGAAATTTGCGGCGCGGGTTTTTGCGGAAGACGAGACGCTGCCGCCGCAGATGGTGGATACGTGCGGGACGGGGGGCGACGGGTTTGACGCTTTTAATGTGTCGACGGCGGCGGCGATTGTGGCATCGGCGGCGGGCGCGCGCGTGGCGAAACACGGGAATCGGGCGGCATCGTCGCGGAGCGGCTCGGCTGATGTGTTGGAGGCTCTGGGGGTGCGGATCGATTTACCGCTGACGGCGATGGGGCGGGCAATTCGCGAATTGGGGATTGGATTTTTGTTTGCGCCTGCGGCGCATACGGCTACGCGGCACGCGGGTGCGGCGCGGAAACAGATTGGGGTGCGCACGGTTTTCAATTTGCTGGGGCCGCTGACGAATCCAGCAGGGGCTCAAGCGCAGGTGATGGGAGTTTTTGCGGCGGATGCGATTGATCTGGTGGCGGAGGCGCTGGCGGAGCTGGGCGTGGAGCGGGCGCTGGTGGTGCACGGGGCGGGCGGCCTCGATGAGATTTCGCTGTGCGGCGAGACGATGATCGCGGATGTGGAGCGGGGGTTTGTGACGCGGTATACGGTAGTGCCGGAAGATTTTGAGGTGGCGGAGGCGCCGCTGGATGCGATTCGCGGGGGAACCCCGGCGGAGAATGCGGCGATGATTCTGCGGATTTATGAGGGCGAGAGCGGACCGCGGCGGGACGTGGTGGTGATGAATGCGGCGGCGGCGCTGGTGGCAGCGGGGGCGGCGGAGAATTTTGCGGAGGGGGCGCGTTTGGCGCGGGCGGCGATTGATTCAGGGGCGGCGCGGGAGAAGTTGGCGAGGCTGGTGGAGTTTACTCGCGGGGCTTAGCGATCAGTTGTGGCGGCTGCATTGATTCGGTTGAGGGCAGTCGGGGGATTCGACGGATTGAGTGTAGCCGGCGGCGGTGCCGACGGCGGCGGCAACGGCTGCGACACCGACTAGAATTAGAAGGATGAAACGGCGGCGGCCGGCGGGACGGGCCGATTTCGTTTTGATGGAGGTCGGCGTCGTGTTGTCGGGGCTGTCGTCGAGTTCGACGCGGTAGGATTTTCCTTCGGGGATTAATTCAGAGTCATCGCGATAGACGATTTTGAGCGGGCCGCGCCGCGCGTGGATCTCGAATGAGCGGCGATCGATGATGATGATCTCGCCGAGGGTCGGCATCGGTGCGGCGGGGCCGATGAGTGCGCCGTGGGCGGAGACGAGGAAGTATTGGTCGGGCGCTAGCGAGAAGGAGATTGAACCAGACGTGATGTCGGCGCGGATGAGCGATTTTTTGATGACGGGATTGTGCGATGGCGTTCGATGCAACGTGACTTGGGTCGAGCCGGACATGTAGAGCATGGCGTCGCCGCTGCGGAGCGAGAGGCCGCCGTTGGGAGCGGTGACGAGGCGGTCGCCGTTGTAGAGTGTGGCGCCGTCGGAGGCGATGCCGTTGCCGAGTGTGGCGGAACGGGAGGCGACGACGATACCGAGAGTTTCGATGTCGGTAGCGTCCGCGCCGTGGGCAGGGACTGTCGGGGAGACTAGAGACACTACGAGAAGGGTGGCGGTGAGGCGGGGCTGGGGCCGCATTGAGGAAGACCTCCGCGCAGGACGTCCTGCCGTAGCGGGTTGCAACTGCGGCAGGCGTCCTGTGCACTGCTCTTATGCAGACTATTATATAACTTATTGGTACCTATGACAAGCGAAAGTCTTGACAACGCGAGTAAGCTCTTTCCCATTTTGGGAAGTTGGGTGCCGGACGCGTTGGGACTTTGGCGGTGGACGACCGCAAAAGCGGCGCCGGGGCGCCGCACTCCATATGCTTTTCTGCTTGTGGGTGTGGCAAGCTCGCGGTTGATTTGGGAGTTCTGGGAGGGCTTTGTGAAAAAGATTTGGACGGCGATTGCTGTGGCTGGGACGGGACTTTGCTTGACTGGATGGACTGCGTCGAGCGCGCAAGCTGCGCAGACGGCTACGAGCGGCCCGGCGCAGGTGGTGCAGCGGGTCCGCGAGTACCGGGTGCATCACGAAGGCGCGATTGTTCGGGAACTGGCGGAGTTTTTGGCAATTCCGAATGTGGCTAGCGATGAGGCGAACATTCAAAAGAATGCAGCGCGACTGGTGGAAATGCTGAAGCCGCGCGGGGTCGAGACGGAGTTGTTGCCGATTGCGGGGCGCGGGCCGGTGGTGTTTGGGAAGTTGGTGACGCCGGGGGCGAAGCGCACGGTGATTTTTTATGCGCACTACGACGGGCAGCCGGTGGATGCGGCGGCGTGGACGGATGGGAAGCCGTTCGAACCAGTGCTGCGCGACAACGCGATTGAGACTGGGGGAAAGCGAATTCCCTTCCCTGATGCGGGTATGGGCGATGCGGCGGGTGCAGCCGTGTATAAGGATGATTGGCGGATTTATGCGCGGTCGGCTTCGGATGACAAATCGCCAATCGTGGCGATCCTGGCCGCGATCGATGCGTTGCGGGCGCAGAAGATTCCGATCGGCGTAAGTGTGAAGATGATTTTCGAAGGCGAGGAGGAAGCGGGGTCGACGAATCTGGAGGGCACGATGCGGGCGCACAAGGATTTGCTTGGCGCAGATTTGCTGATCACCTGCGACGGGCCGGTGCATCCGTCGGGGCGGCCGCTGATTTTTTTCGGTGCGCGCGGAGATGTTGGGTTGGATGTGACGGTGTACGGGCCGGTGCGAGCGCTGCACAGCGGACACTATGGAAATTGGGCGCCAAATCCGGCGATGGAATTGTCGCGATTGCTCGCGTCGATGACGGATGCGAATGGGCGCGTGACGATTCCAGGATATTACGATGATGTGGTGCCCCTGAGTGCGCTGGAGAAAGAGTGGCTGGCGAAGATGCCGGACAACGACGCGGAATTGGCGAGCGACCTGGGAATTGCGAAGCCGGATGGTGGCGGGAAGAAATTAGTCGAATTGCTGCAGCAGCCGTCGCTGAATGTTCGTGGATTGAACAGCGCTTACGTCGGGACCCACGCGCAGAATGTTGTACCGGACCAGGCGGAGGCGTCGATCGACGCGCGGCTTGTGAAGGGCGAGGATCCGCGGAAGAAACACGAGCAGATTGTCGGGTTCATTCGAGCACAGGGATATTTTGTGGTGGATCACGAGCCGACGATGGATGAGCGCCGGGCGCATGCGTTGATTGCGAAAATTGTGGACGAAGGCGGGTATCGAGCGTCGCGGACGGCGATGGATTTGCCGGTGTCGAAGGCGATGATTGCGCTGGTGCAGAATGCGACGGATGGACGGGCGGTGATCGCGCCGGGATTAGGCGGGAGCGTGCCGATGTATATTTTCGAGGATTTGGGATTGCCATGGATTGGGTTGCCGATTGTGAATTACGACAATCATCAGCACAGTTCGGATGAGAATTTGAGGCTGGGGCATTTCTGGAATGGGGTGGAGATGTATGGGGCGGTGTTGGCGGGGCTGGATTGGTGAAGGTACAAACCAGGTGCCGGTGAACACAACACATCGTGCGGACATGGGGCGCAGCGTGCGGCAACCCTCAATATTTTGTAGCGCTATTTTAGAGCGAGAGGAAGTTTTGGAGGAGTTGTTTTCCGCTGGTGGTTAGCACGGATTCGGGGTGAAACTGGACGCCTTCGAGTTTTGCGCGGCGGTGCCGGACGCCCATGATGATGCCGTCGTCGGTTTCGGCGGTGATGGTGAGCTCCCGGGGCAAGGATTTGCGGTCGATGATGAGGGAGTGGTAGCGCGTTGCGGTGAAGGGGTCGGAGAGTTTGCGGAAGACGCCTTTGGCGTCGTGATGGACGGAACTGGTTTTGCCGTGAAAGAGTTTGGGCGCGCGAATGATTTTCCCGCCGAATGCCGCGCCGATGGCTTGATGGCCGAGGCAGACACCTAGAATTGGAAATTTTCCTGTGAGGCGCTGGACTAACTCGACGGAGATGCCGGCTTCTTTGGGTGTGCACGGGCCGGGGGAAATTACGATGCGATCGGGTTTGCGGCGGACGATGTCTTCGACGGTGATTTTGTCGTTGCGGTGGACTTCGACTTCGCAGCCCAATTCGCCCAAGTATTGGGCAAGGTTGTAGGTGAAGGAGTCGTAGTTGTCGAGGAGGAGGATCATTGCGATAGCGTCGCCATCCCTATTTTCGCACGTTTTGACGCGCGGCGTTTTCCAGGGCGGTTAGGAGGGCGCGGGATTTGTTGACGCTTTCCTGGTATTCGCCCTCGGGAATAGAGTCGGCAACGATGCCGCCGCCGGCCTGGATGTGGGCGACGCCGTTTTTGACGACCATGGTGCGGAGGGCGATGCAGGAATCGAGATTGCCGGCGAAGTCGAGATAAAGGACGCCGCCTGCGTAGATGCCGCGGCGGGTGCGTTCGACCTCTTCGATGATTTCCATGGCACGCACTTTTGGAGCGCCAGAGACAGTGCCCGCCGGGAAGCACGCCATCAATGCGTCGAAGCAGTCGACGTCTTTTCGCAGGCGGCCGCGCAGTGTCGAGACGATATGCATCACGTGAGAAAAGCGCTCCACGGTCATGAGTTGCTCGACCTTGACGCTGCCGTATTCGCAGACGCGGCCGAGGTCGTTGCGGCCGAGATCGACGAGCATGATGTGCTCGGCGCGTTCTTTTTCGCTGGCGAGCAAATGTTTCTCGTTGCGTTGATCCTCGGCTTCGTCCTTGCCGCGCGGGAGTGTGCCGGCGATGGGCCGATAGAAAACGTCGCGGCCCTGAACTTTGACCAACATTTCGGGGGAGCTGCCGACGACGGAAACATCGTGGAGTTGCAGATAGAAAAGATAGGGCGACGGGTTGACGGCGCGAAGTTCGCGGTAGATGTCGAAGGGATGCGCTTTTGTTTTCGCGGAGAAGCGCTGGCTGACGACAACCTGGAAGATGTCGCCGGCGCGGATGTATTCCTTGCACTTTTTTACGGCGGCGACGTACTCGGAGCGACGGAAATTGGATTTGACGTTGAGCGGGGAGCGCTTGGCGCGCGAAACTTTGCCACGCAATACATCGCCGCGGGGCCGTTCGGCTTCGACGGGTTGCTCGAGCTGCTTGCGGGTTTCGCGAATGGCGCGGACAGCGTCGTTGTATTTCTTGCGCAGGCTGCCTTCGCCCGCGGTGTAGACGTTGCGAACGATCCAGAGACGATGCTGGACGTGATCGAAGGCGATGATGCCTTGATAGAAGGTCAGAATCGCGTCGAAGAGGCCGATGTCGTCACGCAGGCGCGATGGAATGCGTTCGATGAGACGAACCATGTCGTAAGAAAAATAGCCAATGGCTCCGGCGACGAGCGGCGGCAATCCCGGAACGCGGACGGGACGGAATTTTTCCATGCGAGCGCGGAGGAATGCGACGGGATTTTTTTCTTCCCAAACGACGCGCTCGCGACCTTCGAGGACGCACGCGCCTGACGCGTAACGGAAAACCTCTTCGGGGTTCGCTCCAGCGAAGGTGTAGCGGGCGATTTTTTCGCCGCCTTCGACGCTTTCGAGCAAGAAGGAATAGCGCGCGCCTTGAGCGATTCGGAGATACGCGCTGACTGGCGTCAACAAATCGGCAGGTAAAACGTCGTAGACCGGGATCAGATTGCCCTGCTTGGCGAGGCGCTGAAATTCTTTGAAATCGGGCTGAATCATTGCTGGCTCTTTTGGCGGGATACGGACGATCTTGTTTTTCTCGCCGATGCGCCTTGAGTACCTTCGCTGCGCAGCGCTTTCAAGATCGTGCGACGCATGATGGCTTCGGGCGCGCGCTGCTTTGTCCACAATTCCCACTGCGCAATGCCCTGCTCGAGGAACATTTCCACGCCAGTGACGGTGTGAATTCCCTTCTTGGTTGCAATTTGAAGAAGCTGCGTGCGCTCTGGCCGGTAAATGAGGTCCATGACAATTCGACAGTTTAGCTCTTCGGCGGTCAGAGGAGAAATCTTGGAGTGCGGGTGCATACCTACGGGCGTTGCGTTGAGGATGGCGTCGAACGATTCGGAACGGAGAGCGAATCGAGGGATGAGCTCGCCGCCGACGGCACGGGCGAGTTCGCGAGCGGGCTGTTCACGGCGCGCGCAGATCGCGACTTGGGCTCCATGTCGCGCAAGAGCTACGGCGGCGGCGCGAGCGGAGCCTCCAGCTCCGTAGATGAGCACACGGCTTCTATCGATGTGGAGTTTCTTTTCGAGAGAGCGGAGGACGCCGACGTAGTCGGTGTTCGAACCGGCGAGCGAGCCATCGGGACGAACGACGACGGTGTTGACGGCGCCGATGTCGGCGGCGAGATCGTCGCAATGCTTGAGGTGCTTCAGGATTTTTTGCTTGTGCGGAATGGTGACGCTGAAACCGCGAATGCCGAAGTCGGGGACGGCTTTGAGAAAATCGGAGAGGTTGTGAACGAGGAACGGAAGGTAAACGGCATTTACTTTTTTCGCGGCGAACGCGGAGTTGTGTAGGAGCGGCGAGAGCGAGTGGCCAATGGGATCGCCGATGACGCCGAAGACGCGCGTACTGCGGTTCAATTCGTGGGCGCGATAAAGGTGTTTCAGGTCGTGGAGGCTGACCTGGCCGGGAGCGGTGGCGGCGCCGACCGGAGCGTACTCAAGCGTGCTGCCGTGCTTGAGCGCCAGGATGCGCGCAGGAAGCCCGACCTCGCCCATTGGAACGGCGATGCAGTCCTTCGAGCCCTCGGCCCACTTCAGCAGGCGAACGCTGTCGCCAATGGTGCGGGATAGCGCGGCGATCTTGATGGTGTCGACTTCACCGCGCGGAGGCATTCGAAACGAGCGGCCGATGTCGGGCGTGCGTTCGAAGTCGTGAATCGACAGCATGATTCGGCCTGGGACGGCGTAGGCGCGAGCCGACTTGTATGGTAGATCACGGAGGGTTTCGATCTCGATGTCACACCATTGACAGCCGGCTTCACGGGCCTGAATCAGCCAGTAGAGCTGACCTTGGATGTCGCCAGTGAACAGGCCACCGGCGCCCTTTCGACGACAAGTGGCCAAGAATGTGGCACTTGCGGGGCGATGCGACTTCAGCCATGCCAGGAGTTTAGAACGCTCGTTGTCGGTCGCTAACCAGTCGAGGCGAAGCTCAATGGTGGGAGTCTCTCGCAGGGCGGCACGGATGGCCGCGGACATCCCAACTGCCGTCGAGGTGGCCACGACACCGCAAATACTTCCAACGCCACGACCCAGGCGCGCCATCGCCGAAACCCCTTCATCTAACTGACATATAAACACTTAGCGACGTTTCGCCAGTCCGACGGACGGGCGAACGGCCAGTATCTAGAGTGTAAAGCAGTCTCGCCCAATTTGTTGACGCACTTAGGGGCGCTTGTTAATTTCGATGGGCAGGTCCCCGCACGGCCCCAAGGGCGTGTGTTGTCGAAGGAGCATTGAATGCGCGCGAAATTAGCTGCGTTTTGTGTCTCGATCCTGGCCAGCGCGGGCGTTTGCGCGGCTCAGACCCCGGCCGGCACGAATCCCAACGGTCAGGTGGACTATACCAAGGTGTATTGCTCGGGATTCGTGAGCGATCCCAAGGTTCCCGACGACATCCGAGTGATTTCGGGTGAACAGTCGAACTACAAGATTATTTTTTCACATGGCGACTATGTATATGTAAATCGCGGCCAGCAGCAGGGCGTGAAGATGGGAGACGTTTTCTCGATCGTGCGGCCCGTCAAGGATGGCGCCAACGAGTGGTTTTACGGGCAAACGAAAGTCACGAAACGGATGGGGATCGTTTACCGGGATCTCGGACAGATTCGCATTGTCAACGTCCAGCCGGATACCTCGATCGCCGAAGTGGTGTTTTCGTGCGATTACATGCAGCGTGGAGACGTGGCGCGGCCTTTCGTCGAGCGCCCTGCCCCTCCGTACAAAGACGCTTCGAAATTCGATATCTTTGCCCCGGCAAACGGCAAACCCGTTGGAACCGTGGTGACCTCGTTTGACTGGCATCAGGCTCTGGGCGCCGGGATCACGACCTATGTAAACATCGGCGCATCAAAGGGCGTCAAGGTGGGCGACTACGTTCGATTCTTCCGGTACCAGACATCGAAGGACGATGTCTCGGCGACCGCAGGCGAGCACGACCTGCAATACAAGGTTTACGGCTTCGGTAGTTCACCAAAGAAATACGCGGGGAAGGATCTGCCGCGCGAAGTTCTCGGCGAAGGTATCGTTCTCAACGTGACGAAGGACGCCGCGACGGTGCTCGTGACTTATGAACGCGAAGAAGCGTACACGGGAGACTTCGCGGAACTCGAGTAGTCTTTCGCTCTGAAGGTCTTAGCTCAATCAAATTACAGAAGGTTTTTCAGGCCCGCGCGATCGAACATCGCGCGGGCTTTTGTTTTCGGCGATAGCGCGGCGTGAATCCACGCCGACGGGCGCTGGTTCGGCATCGGAGTCGGCGTCGGAGAAAACCTCGCAGGTGAAGCCAAGAATCTGCGTTCTCGCATCGCGCCAGGCGTCGCGCAAGAGGTGTGCTTTGCGGCAGGTTTCGCTGAGGAATTGTTCGCGATCCAAATTGGTGTTCGATCGCGACCTGCGGGAGGAGCAGGCCACGGCGCTCGCCAGAAACGACGATTAGGCCGTGGCGGCCGATTTCGATGGCATTGATGCCGATCGGCTCGGGCTGAGACAGCAACGAGATTTCGATCTGAAGGTGATTCAGGTCGGTGACGCGCATTGGAGCGAAGCGTGGATCTTGCAGCGCGGCGCCAGCAGCACATCGCGCGACGCTGTCGCCGAGGGGAGTTTCGGCCTCGACGACTCCGATACAGCCGCGAAGGCGGCCGTTGTTGCGCAGCGTGACGAACACGCCGCGCCGCTCGCCGAAGATTCCATCAGTGGGAACGTGCTCCGGCAAACGGCCTAAAGTCACGGCCTCCACTACGACCTGACGAGCAAATGTCAAAATCTTGCGACGGTCAGCTTCAGAGGGGGACGGCATCGCCTGTTTTCTCGTGTCCTTCCAACATGCGGAGTTTACGGCGCTGCTTGATGCGGTCGTCGAGTTGTCCCCAGAAGCGCAGGAAGTACTGAGCCGCGGAGATTAGAGCGCTTGCGACGACCAACCAAAGCAACAACAGGGCGAGACCGTTGAGAGCAGGGTGGCCGGCGGCAGCGATCAGCACGGCGACGGCAATTACCTGCAGCACCATCTTTGTTTTCCCGATCGTGGAGGCGGCGATGGTCATTCCTTCGGCGGATGCGATCGTGCGCAATCCCTGTACGGTGAATTCGCGGCCGATGATGATGACGACCATCCAGGCGGGAACGAGGTGCATGTCGACGAGAGCGATGAAGGCTGCGGAGATCAGGAGTTTGTCGGCGATCGGGTCGAGGAGGATGCCGAGGCGCGTGACCTGGCGTTGGCGACGCGCGAAATAGCCGTCAGCCCAGTCGGTGGCCGCAGCCAATAGGAGGATGAGCACGCCCCAGACTTCAAATTGGATCCGGTAGCCAAAGAGATCGAGGTTCGGGCTACGAGTGAGCAGAATGACAATAAGGACTGGTACGAAGAAGATGCGTAGGAGCGTCAGTCCATTCGGCAGATTCATAAGAGCTCAACGCTGGCGGCGTGCGTCTGTGTGGCGCGTCATTCGTATGCCTTGGGCAAATACCTGAGGTCGCCCTCGACCACCAATTCCAGAGCCGGAACTTCACTATAGACTCCGGCCAAGCGAGCGTCAACGTTACCTATTGGACGGTGGATGGCCGGCTTACGGCGCGGCTGTCTGCAAACAGAGAGTACCTTGGGGGTTAACGCGTCAAGAGGAAAAATGTTTTCGCGGGAATACTCTTTCGTAACATTTGGTGCTGGAACCTGTGCAAATGTTTCGATGACGGTTCAAATGTTACGGCGGTGCAACGAGGCTTTAATGAGCCATGAACGGCATTTAAGGTGCGGCATATCAATAGCTTAGCGAGATCCTCGGTCCGATGCCTGATGGTGCTATAGCCGAGCGCGGAAACAGTTTCAATTCAAAGGTTTCCTGTTTCCACAACCTTTTCCACAGGATGCGGCCATATTACGATGCAGGGGCGGTCTCTCTCGAAAGTGCGCGAATGGCCGCGAAATAGCGATGTTCGCGACAATTTTACTCGAATGACACTAGTAGCGATCTCAACGGCGCGACTCACAATGCACGCACTGCGGATGGTCCCCGCAGCAGGCGAACCGGAAGAAAGAAGATGGCGCTCAGGAGTGCCAGTACGCCGCCCACTGCGATCCCGACGACCCGAAATGGGAGCAGAATCAGCCAAACGAAGGGATAGGCAATTAGGGCCAGCAGCGCCAACGGCCAGCAGAGAATGAATAGAATAACCCAGAGTAGGAAAGCAGCCATGGTTCAGACCCTCCAATATCTACTACGCAGAACGAGGCGCCGGAGTTCCACGGACTGAATATTGACTCAGCCGCAGGCGGCGCGCGATGGATTCGGGGACCTCGGCGATCATGCGCATGTGTGAATCTTCGACGATGGAGTGCAAGACTTTGCCCATAGCGTGAATGAGCGCCAGGGTGCGGCCTTCCGTCATCGGCATTCGAAGCGACATCGTCACAACCGGATCGATTGGCAGAGCGGCGTCGACACGGCGGAGCAACTCGTCGATTCCCTTTCCAGTTTTTGCCGAGACCAAAACGGGACCTGAGTCGCCAGCGTGCGCGACGCTGGATTCGAGAGTTTCTTTCAAGAGCGGTGACAAGAGATCGGTTTTGTTGAGCACGCGCAAAATTGGGCGGCCGTTGACGCCGAGCTCGCCCAAAATTTTGTCGACTTCTTCGTCGAGCTCGTCGTGATGCGGATTCGAAACGTCGCTGACGTGAAGGATCACCGCGGCTTCCTGAACTTCTTCGAGCGTGGCGCGGAACGCAGTGAGCAATCCCTTTGGCAGATCGCGAATGAACCCTACCGTGTCGGAGACGAGTACGCGTCGATTCGACGGAAGGCGGACGGCGCGAATCGTCGGGTCGAGCGTCGCAAACATGCGTGAAGAGACGAGCACTTCGGCGTGGCTGAGCGCGTTGAAGAGCGTCGATTTGCCGGCGTTGGTGTAACCGACCAGCGCTACGGTGCCCAGCGGAACTGCGTTACGCGCGTCGCGGCGCAACGAGCGCTGCTTGCGGACTTCGTCGATCGCTTTCTGAATTTTGGCGATGCGGTCGCGAATCCGCCGACGGTCAGTCTCGAGTTTCTTTTCGCCAGGGCCGCGAACGCCGATGCGGCCTGCTCCGCCACCGGCGCCGCCGGAGCCGCCGCCACCGCTTTTGCCGCCGAGACGCGACATCGCAGTGCCCTTACCCGTAAGGCGCGGTAGCATGTAGTTGAGCTGTGCGAGTTCGACCTGAAGTTGGCCTTCTCGGCTACGCGCGTGTTTCGCAAAGATGTCGAGGATGAGTTGCGTGCGGTCGATCACCCTGCATTCAGTGGCCTCTTCGATGTTGCGCTGCTGCATGGGCGTGAGGTTACCGTCAAAAATGATGAGTCGCGGCTTTGTGCGCAGTGGCTTCCGCGCGAATCTCGTCGAGTTTGCCGCGGCCAACGAGGGTGGCGGAATCTGCGGCATCGCGCACCTGGTGCATCGTAGTGGCGACTTCGGCTCCGGCACTGCGCGCGAGTTCGACCAGTTCGTCGAGCGAGTCCTGGCCTTGCTCTGCGAGCATGTGCGCGGGGATGCGCTTTGCGCGCTTGAATGTAACGCCTACCAACACGACACGTTCGAAGGCGGCGGTGGACTGAGTGGTCTTCATCGTCAGCGTGGCGGGAGCATCGTTCTCGCGTATTCCGACTACGGCGGCCGGAGTTCGCGAATCTTCCTTCCAGCCGGGATTATACGCTTAGGAGTCGGGTGCTGCGAGTGTGCGTCTCTTGCGACTGCATTCGATGCGGCGCGGCGCTGGCTATTAGTCGTGTAATGATCCCGTCACAAATTCCAGAGCCGCGGCTTGGATATCCGGCGCATCGCCGAAGCCATCGAGCCATTGCACGCCGGCTTCTCTGCGAAACCAAGTGATCTGCCGTTTTGCGTAACGCCGCGTCGCTTGCTGGATCACAGCTTGCGCGTCGGCTGAGCTGCATTTCGCCGCGGGCTACGGCGCGCGAGTTCGCGGTAGCCGATGAAATCGAAGGGCTTGGCTTGATCGTTCAGGCCGCTATTTATTAGCGCCTTCACTTCGTCGAGCCAGCCATGCGCCAACATCGATTCCGTTCTTGCGTGAATCTTTTCGTTGAGTTGTTCCCTTGGTGGCTGCAAACCGAGCTTGATAGGGCACCAACCTTCGAGCGGCGCCCGGCCGTCGCGGTAGACCTGAGTCAGAGGGCGCTTTGTGAGCAGGCAAACCTCGATGGCGCGAATTAATTTTTGCTCGTCGGCCGGAGCGATTTTCGTGGCGGCGGTCGGGATCGAGACGACTCAGTACGCGATGCAAATATCCAGCGGGATGACGATCACGGCTGGCTCGCAAGCGGTCACGTAGTTCTTCCGATCGCTGCGGGACATCGGCTAGACCTTCAAGCAAAGCCCGTAAATAAAGTCCGGTGCCGACAGTCAGAATCGGAATCCGTTTTCGCCGGCGCAAATCATCGAGAACCGCAATCGCAGCCTCGCGATAGCCGCCCGCGGTAGCCGGTTCCGCTGGCGTCAATACGTCGATCAGGTGGTGCGGAACCCCGCGGCGCTCGGCAACGGATGGCTTCGCCGTGCCGATATCGAACCCTTTGTAGAGCTGCGTCGAATCGCAGGCCACAACCTCGCCACCGATTCGCTCCGCCAGCCATACGGCAAGCGTGGATTTACCGGAGGCCGTCGGACCGAGAATCACGACCAACGGCGCGAGCGATTTGTCGTTGCTCATGGAACTAAGAGATGGCGGGCGCGCACAAACAGAAAGATCAAGACAAACAGGGCCAGAATCAAGCTACCGAGAATCTGTTGGCGCGCAATTTTCACTATTGCCCGGAACTCGGCTGCAAATTGTAGAAGTACGTGAAGCGCAGCTCAATATAGGGACCGCTGAAAGCGGGCGGCAACGGCTCGAACGGGCTCGAGGCACGAATGGACGAAACCGCGGCGCGATCGAGCGGCTCTTTGCCTGACGTCGAGAGGCGCACGGGTTCGCCGTCGGGAACGATTCCATTTCTCATGATGCGGAATTGCAGCGAGACAACGCCCTTGTCGCCGAGCCTCACCGACTCCGGCATGACCGAAAACCAATTTCGTTTCACGATGATGTAGACGCGGTGCAGATATTCATTGAAGTCCACGCCCTCGGTCGGCGTGAGCATTTCCATCGCGCCATAGGCCTGCGCCTGACTACCACCGCCCGGCAAACCACTGTTGCTTGGAACCTGACCACCGCCGCCAATCGCGCTAGGCGCGTTCATCTTCGACGATTCACGGATCGAGTCGCGCAACGAGCCGCCGAGGGAATTCTTCGGAAGTAGAAGCGCATGATCCGTAGGCTGTTGCTGCGGAGTTTCAAGTTTCAACGGCTGCTTCGGCGCGTCCGCTTTCGCGGCTGAATCATCAGGTTGCGCCTTAGGCGGTATCTGTTGCGGCTGCGGCGTCGGCGCGCTGGGCAATTCCTTCGCGACGCGTGGAGGTTCCTTCGGTGCTGGCGTTGGCGCGGGTATCGCTTCCGGCTTCGGCACCGGCGGCGCAACACGGCGCAGCACCTTGGGATCAACATGCACGGGCGCGGGGCGAGGTGTAGCTTTCAGTTCGTCGAGCGCTCCGGGTGGCAACAAAATCGTCATCTGCCGCCGCGCTAACTCGTTTTCTTCTTGCGTCGGCATGTGCGGTGGGAAAATCTTCGGCTCGAAAATCAGAAAAATGATGAAGAGGGCATGAGCCGCGAACGACATCACCGACTTGACCAGTTCGGCGCGGTCCTTTTCCGGCGTCTCTTTGTTGAGGAGGTTGACCTCGCCGGTCATGAAGATGTCGGTTTCGACGAGATCCGTCGGAATGTTGTGGATCTGCTCCAGGATTTCGGGTGGCGCAGCGCCTTGAGGAACAATGACACGCTGGTCGAGATCGGTCGGCTGTAGCGGGAGATCTTCCTTTTCCTCGCGCACGAACTCCGAAGGCTTTACATCGCGGGGCACAACGACGCGCGCGGCGATCGATTCGAGCGGCAACGACGTCGGAATCGTGCTCTTGCCGTCGAGTTGCACGATAGGCAGCGTCGAAGGCACGAGCTTTCGATCGTCCAACGTGGTAGGGCGTCGCCGCGTCGATACGGCTTCCGCGGCGGGTAGTTGCGCACCCATAGGAACCAGGAGTCTAGGGATCATTCGTCTATTTTCTGAGCGGCGGCAAAGGCTAGCAGTTGGACGCGCTCTCCGTGTTCCTGGATGCTTGTCATGACCCGTTGGGCCAGATCAAGGGCAGCGCGACCTGCGCGGCCTCCGGTGCGAGGTTCCTGGCGGGTACGGACGCTCTCAATAAATGCATCAAGCTCGGCATGCAGCGGCTCGACCGCGGGTGCGTTGAGCTTTTCGAATGCAAATTCCGGCTGCGGCCCTGGCTTCTTGACGGCGACGCGCAATGCGTCTCTCCGGGCATAATCGAGCGAGATGTATTCGTGTTGCTGAAAGAAACGCATCTTGCGGACACGCTCGGTCGACACCCGGCTCGCGGTGACGTTGGCGACCGCGCCGCCTGCAAATTCCAACCGCGCGTGGGCGATATCGACTTTGTCGGTCAACACCGGAATGCCGACGGCTTTGACTTCGGTGACTGGCTCTTTCACCAAGGTCAACAGAATGTCGAGATCGTGAATCATCAAATCGAAGATCACATCGACGTCGAGACTTCGCGGAGTAAAAACACCGAGGCGGTGAACTTCGAAAAAGAGCGGGCGGTTCAGAATCGGCTCGACCGCGATCACCGCGGGGTTGAAACGCTCGACGTGACCCACTTGAAGGATGCGTGAGTATTTTTTGGAAGCGGCGATGAGAGAGTCGGCTTCTGCAACATCGGTCGCCATCGGCTTCTCGACGAGGACATCGAGTCCGAATTCCATCAATCGGCAGCCAACCGTAGCGTGGTCGATGGTCGGAACCGCAACGCTTGCGGCATCGACTTGGCCGCGCAAATCTTCCAACGACGCAAACGCTTTCGTCTGAAACTCGGCGGCAATTTGCGCCGCGCGCTCGAGATTCTTGTCGTAGATTCCCACCAAGTCCGCGCCGAGCAGTTCGCGGTATACGCGCGCGTGATTGCGCCCGAATTCGCCGGCACCGACGACGGCCACACGAATCCTGTTGTTGTTTCCAGCGACCACGCTCATTGCTTCTTTATTCCCCCGGATGCAGTCCCTGGTTCCGCTGCCAACTGGCCTTCGGAAGCCCGTTTGGCTCCGCCCGGGCCTTCGGCAACGTAAGGAACCGCCTGAATCGCGATTCCCGCCGCGTCAGCCTGCTCCAGCAATTTTTCTCGATCGAACAACAGGGTGCGCCCGGCATCAATCGCCATCGCCGTAGCGCCGGCACTCTTCATCTGTTCGATGGTGGGCAAACCGACCACGGGTACATCGAAGCGCATGTCCTGATTGGGCTTACTGACTTTCACGACTACCAGCGGCTTCCCGCTCACGATGCGAGCCGCGCGGGCGATTGTTTCGTCGGTGCCTTCCATGGCTTCGACGGCAACGCAGGCGCGATCGGAAATCACTACGGTCTGGCCGATGTCCATGCCCGAAATCTGCCGCGCGACGCCCAATCCATATGCGATATCCGCGGCCTCGCGCTCGTCGGGAGCACGGCGGGTAAGCACACCAGCTTCAGGCAGCAGCGGCTTCAGAAAATGCGTGGAATCGACCAAATGAATGCCTTCGTCCTCGAACACTTTCGCGACCGCGCCGATCAACGAGTCCGTATTTTTCCGCGACAACGTCAAGAGCAACTTTGCCAGCTTCCAGTCGGGACGGATGGAGCTGAAAATTTTGTTGTGCTTCACCTGACCGGCCATCACGGCCTGCGTGACGCCTTCGCGGTGCATCAGGTCGATCGCTTTGCTCAGTTCGCCAAGGCTCACCCAGTGCAGCCGTTTCGTGGTGTTCGCCAACTCTTGCGACGCTTCTTCTTTCAGCGCGATCACCGCCATGTCGATGCCCTGGCTGCGCGCCCCCTCGAGAACGAGAAATGGAAAGCGGCCGTTACCCGCGATCAATCCCCATCCCGTTGTGGCTGCGTTGGTCATGATTTGAACGGCTGCGCGGAACTTTCTTGCGTCACTTCACGATTCCGCGTTCTGAAGTCTCGATGAACCGAATCAGTTCCGCGACATCGGGAGAATCGCCCAGCGAGGCTCGCATCTCGCTCAGCGCTTGATTTGTGTTCAGCTTCGAACGAAGAAGCAACTTATACGCGTGCTGCAGCGCGCGCTGGCGTTCCTCAGAGAATCCTTTTCGCTGCAAGCCGATCTTGTTGATGCCGAAGCACACCGTTTCGCGTTCTGTGACGACGAGCGAGAACGGCGGCACATCCTGCGTGATGACCGTAGACGCGCCGATGTATGCATAGCGGCCGACGCGGCAAAACTGGTGCACCGGCGAAGCAAAACCGATCGTCGTGAAATCTTCGACGGTCACATGCCCCGCAAGCGTGGCGGAATTCACGAACAAATTGCCGTCGCCAACGATGCTGTCGTGGCCCACATGCGACGACGCAAGGAATAGATTGCGATTGCCAATGACCGTCTTGCCGCCGCCTTTGACCGTTCCGCGGTTGGCCGTCACGTATTCACGAAACGTATTGCCGTCGCCGACAATCAGTTCGACGTGCTCGCCATGAAATCCCAAATCCTGCGGATCGCCGCCAATCGCACTGAACGGATGAAAAACGTTGTCGCGACCGATTTTCGACGGCCCCGACACAACCGCGTGCGAATGCAGAATGCAACCGTCGCCAAGTTCAACATTGTCACCCACGACGGCGTACGGCCCGATCTGCACTCCGGATCCGAGCTTGGCACTCGGTGCCACCGACGCCTGCACGTGAATGTGCGCGACACTCATGCTTTCGGCTGTTCCGCTTTCGGTTCTTCCGTTTTGGCCTTCGCTTCCGGTACCGACTTCGGTTCGCGATCGACCATCTTGCACATCAGCGTGGCTTCCGCGCACAGATTGCCATCCACCGTCGCCCGTCCTTCGAGCTTCGCGAAATCGCCTCCGCGCCAGTGCAGTACTTTGATTTCGAGCTTCAGCTGATCCCCGGGCACGACCGGCCGCCGGAATCGAGCATTATCAACGGCAACAAAATATAGAAGTTTGCTCTCGCGCTCTGGAATCTCCAGCAACAACAGCAAGCCGCCAGTTTGCGCCATGGCCTCAATGATCAGCACGCCCGGCATGATCGGTTTGCCGGGGAAATGCCCCTGAAAAAACTGCTCATTGATCGTCACGTTTTTCACGCCGACGATGCGTTTGAGGCGCTCTATCTCCAAAATCCCGTCGATCATCAGAAACGGATAGCGATGCGGCAACAGTTTCTGAATTTCGTTTACGTCCAGAATCATCCTGCGCTCCCCGTCGCGCCACGGTTGCCCCACCGCCTACACTGTGGCGCCTCTTTGTACCCGGCAAACTTACTATTATATGCGAAGCGCCGCATTGGCAGCACTCCCGGATGTGGGATGTCGCGGGAATTAACCCTGCTTGGGCGGCGTTTAAGACTCGGCAATTCCTTCGCTGGAAGTAGCCTCTTGTGCACCGTTGCCGCGTCTCTCTTCGGCTGCTACGATGTCGCGCGCCCATGCCAGACACACCCCTCCCACAAGCCCTGCTCCACCAACTAACCCCGCAGCTGCCGGAAATGTTGTCGGTGTTGCGGACATTTGTGGTCACGGAATCGCCCAGCCTTGAGAAGGCCGCCGTTGATCGCTGCTCCGCGGTCGTTGCCAGGCACTGGCGCAGTCTCGGCGCTCGCATCGAACGCATCGCTCAGAAACATCGCGGCGATCACCTGCGCATCACCTGGACGCCGGCGAAAGCGAGCTCTGGCGATCAGCTCCTAGTGCTAGGCCATTACGACACCGTCTACGCAAGCGGCGTGCTTCGCAAGATGCCGTTCCGCATCTCCGCCGGAAAAGCCTATGGGCCCGGCACATTCGACATGAAGGCCGGCATCGTTCAGGCGCTCTTCGCCGCCGACGCTCTGAAGCGCTTGCCTGCCGGCGATCAACCGCGAAAACGCATTGTCTTTCTTTGGACCTCGGACGAGGAAATCGGCAGCGATTCCTCCCGCAAACTGATCGAAACCGAAGCCCGGCGCAGTGACGCCGTCTTCGTGCTGGAACCGTCCTTCGGCCCGCACGGCGCGCTCAAGACTGAGCGCAAAGGGGTCGGCGAAGCGGAACTCGTCGTGCGTGGACGCGCTTCACATGCCGGATTGGCGCCGCAGGATGGCATCAACGCCATCCACGAAATTTCTCGGCAGATCGCCCGCCTCGAAACCTGGAATGATTTGCGCCGCGGCGTGACGATCAGCGCCGGAACCATCGAAGGTGGCACGCGCACCAACGTCATCCCGGAGCTTGCTCGCGTTCAACTCGATCTCCGGGCAACCACGATCGCGGACATGCGACAACTCGAAAAGCGCCTGCATTCCTTGCGTCCTGAACTCAAAGGCGCTCGCCTCGAAGTCAGCGGTGGCTTTAGCCGCGCCCCACTCGAGCGTAAGATGAGCGGCGCGCTTTTTGCGCGTGCAAAAGCACTCGCTTCTGAAATGAATCTCGCGCTCGACGAATGTGCCGTTGGCGGTGGTTCCGACGGGAACTACACCGCTGCAGAGGGAATTCCAACTCTCGATGGCTTAGGCGCGGTCGGCGATGGCGCACACTCCGCGCACGAACACGTGCTGATCAAAACGATGCCCCAACGCGCGGCCTTGCTGGCGGCCCTGCTGCACTCGGTCTAGCGCTACATATACGTCTTCTTCAAGTAGTTGACAGTCTCTTTCTCCAATTCGTCGTAATTCATGTGCAGCACTTCCTGAATCGCAGCCTCGGTGGAACTCCCCTCCGCGATCGAATTCAGAATCTTCTGCACGTCATCCATACCGTCGGTCTGCACGATGTATTCGACGTTGGCCAACGCCCACGCATACGCGTAACTCGCCACCGACGACGGAAACTGCATCCACGAATTTTCCATCTCACCGAGTGGCATCGCCTGCTTCTCGTTGTACACCTGCACCAGCACCGTCGCGTTGTCGCGGCTCCGTTGCCCTTCGATCCACTGCGCGACGCCTTCGTGCAGCCAGATCGGCGCGCGGCTGTGCGTCTTCTGCTGCACGAAGCTGTGCGTCAGCTCGTGCTTCAGAACCCGTGACAGGTCCGGCGTCAGGCTCGTCAACCCCTGCACTGGCACACGGATGCGCCCATCATTCAGCGCTCCGACCCAACCCGGCGCCCGCGTGATGTCGGCAAACGCCTGCTGCGTATACAGCACCACACCGATCGAATCCGGCGGCGTATAACCCAACTCCGATTCGATCGCGCCAAAATGCAGCTCCAGAGCGCGCAAAATCTCTCTCGCAAGTTCCGGCTCCGCACTTCCGTCATAGTGCAGCGTGAAATGGATGCTCTCGTTTTCTCGATAATTCTGCTCTTCGCGTCTGTCGCGCTCGGCCTTCGCCAGCGCCGCCTGCACTTCCGCATCAGGGGCAATCGCCAATGCGCGCTTCCACTCCGCGACGGCTTGATCGAGCTTCACCATTCCGTAGTACGCCCAGCCTTCCAGCTTCGCAATCTCGGGATCGTCGGGCGCCACGCGGCGCGCGCGCTCCAGATACTCCATCGACGCCTTGTACTCGCTGCGTTTCAGATGCAGGTACGCGACGTTCATCAGAATCATCGGATCGTCGGGAACATAGGTCAGTGCCGATCGCTCGTCGTTCAGCGCGTGCTCCATATCGCCGTGGGCCAATTCGAATTGCGAAGCCGCGTGCAGCGCTCGTGCGGCGCGCGCGTTCGCTTTCGGACCTCCGGATCGCGCCTCGCTCTCGACATGAGATAGATAGTTTCGATCGATGCCACCGTCGTGCACGGTCGCGTTTTCCACTTCGGCGTCCGATTCGTTCACCGGCGGCGTGATCGCAAGATTTGCGGCATTCGCCGCGGGTGAATCCGGCAGCACTCCCGCCGGCCCGCGTTCGATGTGATCGACAATCGACTTCGGCAGCGACAGTTGCCCCGCCGCCGTCTCATAGCGAACCTTGTCGCCATCCTCCACCACGCTCAGCACCACAATCCGCTTACCGTTCTTCAGCACGATCGTGTCGGCTCGTCCAGCGACTACCAGAACCGAGGCTAGGGCCATTACAACCGCCGCCACCCGAAGAAATGCCCTCCGGTAAACGCGATACGCAGGCGCGAATTCCCGTTCCCGTGCGTCGAAACGCTCATGCATCCTTCGATTTTAAGGCCCCGCCTACCTGTCCTTCAGGACGCCTTGTTTCCCCATGCCGAAAGTGCCTACACTTTCCTCATGCGGCCAGGGGTGGCCTT
This sequence comes from uncultured Acidobacteriota bacterium, assembly GCA_963795355.1. Classification (GTDB taxonomy): domain Bacteria; phylum Acidobacteriota; class Terriglobia; order Acidiferrales; family UBA7541; genus Acidiferrum. Next base: position 54,401 of record CAWCHM010000010.1, on the reverse strand, counting down.
CCTCGCGTTGTATTTGTTCGTGATGCCCTTTTCGGCGTCCGCCGCCGAAGATTCTCCGCGAGACACCTTTGAAGCTCTGAATTCAATCCGCGTCAATCCCACCGCCGTCTACGAAATCACTGCAGCCGATCGCATCGAACTCCATCGAGCCGACGGCCATTTCACGTTCGACCTCGGCAAGCTCGCTTTCTTCGCTCCGTTCAAAGGGCGAGTCACAGGCGCAGTTTTCTCCGGCCGCGGCCACATCGTCGCCGCACCGCGCGATCCTATCGAAAAACAACAGATGGCCCGCTTCCTCGGCGCACCGGTTCTCGACGAGAGTTTCTCCGATGTCTATCTGCGGTTCACCGACGACACCGCCTCCGAACTCCTCCGCGAACTCAGCAACGCCGGTATTCAGCCCATTCAAGACACCGAGTTCGCCGTGCGTTGGGACCCCATCGTCGCCCAGGTCAATCCGCCGCAATCCCTGCGGATTCTCTTCGACATGATCTCCGCTCACCCCGCCCCGTATTTCTATGCTGCCATCGAGGGCAATACGACCGGTCCGTTCGACATGATCGTGGACCAGCAACGCCCCGAAGCCGCGCTCATCGGTCAACCCAAGAAACTCGGAGCGGCCAGCTTTTATGATGTGTGGGCCTCGCATCCGCTTCCCGACCAGCCGTCCCCGCAACGCCGTTTCTCCGCCCTCGACTACGAAATTCACACTTCGGTACTAGCCGACACCTCTCTCGACGCGAAAGCTGACCTCCGCATGCGTGCAGAACTCGGCGGCGAGCGCACCATCGGATTTCAACTCGCCCGCGCCCTCAGCGTCGACAGCGTGACCGGGCAGCACGGCGAACCGCTCACATTTTTCCAGAACGAAGGCATGAACCTTCAGGATCGGTTGAGCCGCGGCACCGATTACCTCTACATCATTCTTCCTTCGGCACCCGAAAAGAGCTCCGAGTTCACACTTCACTTCCACTACCGCGGCCGCGTCATCGAAAACGCGGGTAACGGTGTGCTCTTCGTCGATGCCCGCGAAAGCTGGTACCCACACTTCGGCGACGCCGCCGATTTCGCCAACTATGACCTGACGATTCGCTGGCCGAAAAAACTGAAGCTCGTCGCGACCGGAATCAAGCGCGACGAATCCGAAGACGGTGACTTCCGCGTCGGACATTGGCAAAGCGAAAAGCCCGTTTCCGTTGCCGGATTCAACCTTGGCGACTACGTTTCCACGTCGCTTGCTGCGGATCTGCCATCGGTCGACGTTTACGCGAATCGCCAACTCGAGCGTTCGGTCGATGGACAACTCGAAGGGCATTCATTCCAGGCTCCCCGCATCCTCACTCCGCTTTCGGCGGAAGGCCGCGCCGGCGCAAATGCGATGGCAGTCACGCCCCCGCCCCCTCGACCGACCGATGCGTTGAAAGGGCTCGCGCATGAGATCCAGGATTCGATCCACTTTTACGAAACCCTCAGTGGCCCATTTCCTTTTCAAAAGCTGAGCGTTTCCCAGATCCCGGGAATGTTCGGCCAAGGCTGGCCGGGGTTGCTGTACCTCTCTACGTATTCATATCTGCCCGCCGAAGCTCAAATCCGCGCAGGCATATCCGTCTACGGTCAAGAGCACTTCTCTGAACTCGTTCCATTTCACGAAGTCGCGCATCAATGGTGGGGCAACGTCGTCGGTTGGGATTCGTACCGCGACCAGTGGATCGACGAAGCAATGGCCAACTATCTAGCGCTGCTTTTCGCCGACACGCGCAAACACACGGATCACTCGCTTCACATCTGGCTCGCGCGCTACCGAGACAATCTCGTCGCCAAAATTCCGGAAACCGATCAGACCTTCGGCGATATCGGCGCCCTTGAACTCGGCAGTCGCCTCAACTCATCAAAGTCGCCTCTCGGTTTCGAACAGGTGATCTACAGCAAGGGCTCATGGGTCATACACATGCTCCACGAGGAACTACGCCAACCCGGTGCGAAAAATCCCAACGAGCGCTTCAACGCTCTCCTCCACACGCTGATGACGAGGTATTCCTACCGCGCTCTATCGACCGAAGATCTCCAGCACGAAGTCGAAGCCGTGATGACCAAATCCATGGACATTGAGGGCGGCCATTCCATGGAATGGTTCTTCGACCAGTGGGTGCGCGGCACCGCTATTCCTTCTTATCGCGTTGAGTTCAACGTGCGCAGCACCGATAAGGGTTTTCTCGTTCGCGGAAAGCTCTTCCAGGACAACGTGCCGCACTCGTTCCTCGCACCGGTCCCGCTCTACGCGGGCTCGACCGCCGGACACGCAACGTACCTCGGAACGGTTGTCGCATCTGGACCCGAAACCTCATTTCACTTCATCTCAAAAACCGACCCGCGCAAGATCGTCGTCGATCCGCAAATGACGCTGCTCTGCGTCACGCCATAATTTGAGCGCGATCTCCGGCTATTTCCTGGGATTCGCCAGGTCCGAAAGCGTCTTGCTGTAGAAACTCTTCTTCTTCGCGAGTGGACTTTGGGGGTTCAGCTGCGCCTTGCCTTCGTTATCCAGGACGTACGCATAACCCAGGGGATCGACGGGAACGCCTTTTAGCATCCCAGCGCTCACAAAGTCCCGAATCGACGCAGGTCGCCGCGAATTCCGCTTTTCAAAGGCGCCCGACAAGGCATCGAGCGCTTGGCAATCCGCGTCAGCCTTCAGCAACTGAAGATGCGTCGCTGCGTTCTCTTTCATCTGTGGATCGGTCGTCGACGTATAAATTTCGTTCCACAAAAACTCAGACGTCTCCGAGTTTTCGCCCTGCTCGCTTACCTTTGCCGCAAGCACTTTCATCCACGGCATCGACTGTGGATTCTTGCTTCCTTCGAGAAACGCGGCCGCGGACTTTTCGTAGTCGTGCAGTTCGAAGTAGTAGATGAATCCTAGGTCTTGGTAGAACCGCCAGTATTCTGGATTCGCCTGAATTCCGCGTTGAATCAATTGAATCGCGAGGTCGGGACGCCCCGCTCCGGTCGGGGCGCTTTCACTGAGGAACATCGAACCGAACCGATACGCCACCAACAGATTCGGATCGAGCGTAGTCGCCACATCGAGCAGCGGCCACAACAGCTCAAAATTCGAGTCGTGTCGTACGGCCTTGTCGCCGTAATATTGCACCACCCGTGTCCAGTATAGATCCGCCATAAGCGGCGCGTACTCCAGGCTTATCACCTTCAACAATTTTCCCGATCGCAATACCAGTTCGTCCGCTTCCTGATGCATGGTGTCGAACTGTGCGTCGATTTTCTCCTGCAGCTTCCACACCCCCGCGAAGCCTGGCAAGAGCAGGCAGCACAGCAGAATCGCCCCAATGTTTCGGGATTTCATTTCATGTCTCGGCGAGAGAAGATCGTCACCGCTGCCGCCAACACGATCGCGCAATACAGCACGGCATACGCAGTGTTCTGCGCAATTAACGCGCCAGAAATGTGACGTCCGTGCGCTGCGGACGCCATCACATCGAAATTTTCAAAATTCGGCAGTAAATACGACAGCCAGCGCAAGAACACCTGAACGGCGGGCGCCATCGTGTCGCTGTGCAACGTACGCATTTCCTTGACGAACAAACCGGCCACGTACAATCCAGCGGTGAACAGAATCGCCAGCAGCGGCGTCGTATAGCACGAAAACAGCAGTGCCAGAGCAACCACAAGCGCCAGCTTCAGCAAAATAAAATAAATCGCCACCAGCGCGACGCCATCGGCACGTTCAATCGAGTGCTTCACATAAAATAACGCGACGTACAAACCCGCCGACATCGCGGCCGTGTTGATCGTCAGCGTCAACAGCAGCCCGCCGAATTTCCCCAGCAAAAATTCCCAACGCCGCACCGGCTTCGCCAACAACGCGTAGAGCGTGCGCTTGTCCATCTCTTTCGAAACAAGTCCGACACCGATGAATACCGCCATCAGCAAACCAATCACCGAGATCGCGCTCAATCCCAGGTTGATGATGACGATTTGCTCGATCCCGATCGAAATCTGCCCAACCACAACAGCCGCCGCCATCAGCAGCAACGCAAAAAACACGAGGTTGTACAGCACGCGGTCGCGCACCGCTTCGCGAAACGTATTCAGCGCAACTACCCCGACGCGTGTCATTTCCCGTGCACATCCACCGCAGCCGCTCGCGCGCGGTCCGCAGAAATAAGTCCCATGAAAAATTCCTCGAGCGACGCCTTCATCTGCGTCACCGACAAAATCCGTGCCCCGGCACCCTTCAATTGATCGAGCGTTGCGTACAGCTCGGGTTCTTCGACATGCATGCGGTACCGGTTGCCAGTTCGCGTCGCCTTGCTCAGCAAAGCCGCCGCACCAGGCGAACTCGCCTTATCGCCGAGCAGTTCGAACAAGATCTCCATCCCATGCGCCTGAATCCCCACAATTTCGTCCGGTGCACCGACTCCCCGCAATTTCCCTCCTGCGATCACACCCACGCGGTCGCACAGCATCTCGGCATCCGACAAGATGTGCGTCGAAAAGAGAACCGTCTTCCCTTCCTTCTTCAGCTCCAGAATAATGTCGCGCACCTCGCGGCGTCCCAAGGGATCAAGGCCCGACATTGGCTCATCCAGAATCACCACCTTGGGATCGTGCAAAATCGCCTGCGCCAGCCCGACGCGCTGCAGCATCCCTTTCGAATATTTCCTCAGCTGAATCTTCCGCGCCGTCTCAAGACCTACCTTCTTCAGCATCCGGTCCACGCGCTCGCGCCGGTCCGTTGCTTTCAAATTGTGAATTTGCGCGAAATATTCCAACAGCTCCGCCGCCGTCAGATAGTCGTAGAAATACGGCTGCTCCGGCAGATACCCGATGTCTTGATGCATCGAAATGTCGCTGATCGGCTTGCCCAGAATCCGCGCCGTGCCGGCCGTCGGAAAAATCAGCCCCGTTAACAGCTTGATCGTTGTTGATTTTCCAGCGCCGTTCGGACCCAAAAATCCGAACACTTCACCGTCCTCGACCTGCATCGTCAAGTCTTCCAGCGACCTCTTCTTCTTTAAGTGGAGGAACCCGAACGGATAATCCTTGGTCAGGTTCTCAGCCTGAATCGCCGCATCCGCCATGGCTCAATTGTTGGAAACAACGTCCCCGCCGTCAATAAACCGCTGAAACCAATGTGCATGGAGGGAACTACATGAGGAAGGCTATTTCTGTCATCCCGAGCGGAGTGAGGGATCTACTTTTTGGAACCACGCCCAGCCGTCAAATCACGGTACCAACAGTGCGTCGGGAATTCCGCAGATGCAGGCTGCACCACAAGTTCGCAAAATCAAAAGGGTTACCAACTCCGCCGGTACCCGCCGGACACTCCCACCGCTCGCAAACTCTTTAGAATCACATCCTTGAGCAGGGTGCGCCCGCAACCCCCACAGAATCACATCCTTGCGCAAAACCCTAGGGGAGGGGTGATCAATCAACCAGTCACCTCTGCGGCTCTGGCGCGCCAATCTGCACCAACTCCGGCGGCGCCATCGGCCTCGGCTTCAAGTTCTGCTTCCCGCGCCAGTTATCCAGTATCCCAACCTGCTGCACGCACGAAACCGTGCACTTGGGCGCGCAAAATTTCTCGACGTAATATTCTCGGTGCCGCATTTCCGGCGTGTATTGATCCAGCGGAATTCCTGGATACCCGCGCTGTTGCGAGCACCAGTGCACTAGGCCGTCTTCGCAAATGTACAAATACCGCGAGCCCGACCTGCACCGCCAGTTGTGCTCTTTCCCACGCGCCACGTTGTGCTGAAAATCGTTAAATCGCGAAAACGACGACTTCCCCATCGACATGATCTCTTCAAATATCTCGATCTGTCGCGGGTTCAATCCCTTCAACTGCCCAGCCCCGTCGTGAATGATTCCCACCGTGCTCGTGAATCCCAGTTCCACCGCGCGCTTTGCAATCGTCAGCGCATCCTCAGGATTTTTCACGCCGCTCCCGAGCACCGAGTTGATGTTCACCTGAAAAATCGCGTACTGCGATAGCCACTCCAGCCGCGAATCCAGCGTCTTCAAACTCTTCTTCGACACCTCATCCGGCGTCACATTGTCGATGCTGATCTGCAAAAATTCCAACCCCGCATCGTTAAGCTTCGCGATCCGCTCTTTGCTCAGCAGAAATCCGTTCGTGATCATCCCGGCGTAAATTCCGCGTTTGCGCATGTGCCGGATCACTTCTTCCAGCTCCGGATGCATCAACGGCTCGCCCCCGCTGATCGTGATCATCGACGTGCCCATATCCGCCAGCAGGTCCAGCCGCCGCTTCATTTCCTCGAGCGGCACCGGCTTCGATACGTCGTCGTACTCATTGCAATAACCGCAATCCAGATTGCAGCGCCGCATCGGGATGATGTGCACCAGGAAGGGATGCTTCGTCGAGACCAGCGCCTTCCCGATCTTCAAAACCTCCCGCGTCCGCGACCGAACAAACCTCGCCCGCCGCCGCCATTTCACCGACGCTGAAGCCTCAACCTTAGGTTTGGAAGTCGTATTCCCCATCGAAATCTGCACTTCCCCTGAACCTCAATTATACACGACGCCCCTCAGCCCTCGTTTGATGTGCCCAATCCGTCGAACGCCACAACCGCCGACCGCTTCGTTCAAACGCGCGACCGCTTCGCAACTTTGATCAAACCTTTGCCCCGCCAGCTTCGTCCCTAACCACGTAACCCGAATCTCGTCCATCACTAAGCCGAAGCCAACCGACTCGCGAGGTGACATCAATGCAATCTCTACTCTCCGACCTCCAATACTCTGCTCGCGAACTCCGCAAACGCCCCGGCTTCGTGCTAACCGCCGTGCTCTCGCTCGCGCTCGGCATTGGCGCCACAAGCGCCGTCTTCTCCGTGATTTACGCCGTCCTCATCGATCCCTTCCCCTACCCCGGCGCCGACCGCATGATGGAGTTCCGACTCCTCGACAAGTCCGGCCACGATCGCTACACCGGCCTCAACGGTCCCCAGATACAGGAACTCCGCCAAGCTAAATCCATCGAAAGCGTCGTCGGCATGGACTACTGGAACCTCACCACCACCGACGGCGACATCCCGGAAGACGTCCAGACCACCTACATCACCCCCGACTACCCAAATCATTGGGGCATGGCCGCCCTTCTCGGCCGGTGGCTCGTTCCGTCCGACGCCCCCTTCGGCCGCGACCCGCAGCCCGTCGTCGTGCTCAGCTACGAATTCTGGCAGCGCTATTACCTGGGTGACCCCAACGTCATCGGCCGCACCATTCAGCTCGTCCACAAACCCTATCAGGTTGTCGGCGTCATGCCGCCGCGCTTCAAGTGGGCCGACGTCTCCCTTTATCTCCCGCTCAAACTCACCCAGGACCCAAAGATCTACGAAGCCGTCTCCCTCAAACTCAAGCCCGGCGTCACCGTCGCACAAGCCACCGCCGAACTCCAGCCACTCGTCGAGCGCTTCGCCAAAGACTCTCCTCAAAACTACCCCGAAAATTTCCGCATCGTTCTCCGCAGCCTCGTCGACCTCTATGCCCGCCCGCTCGGCACAACGCTCTACATCCTCCTCGGCGCTGTTGCCTCGCTCCTTCTCATCGGCTGCGGAAACGTATCCATTCTGCTGCTCGCCCGCGGGACAGAGCGCCAGCACGAGCTCGCCGTCCGCGCCGCCATCGGCGCCGACCGCTCCCGCATGATTCGCCAACTCCTCACCGAGTCTCTCGGCATCGCCCTCACCGGCGCCGCCCTCGGCGTCCTCATCGCGTGGAAAAGCCTCCCGCTCATCGTCGCCTGGATGCCGCGTCAATTCCCCGCCGAATCCGTCATCAAGGTCAACCTGCCCGTCTTATTTTTCTGCGTCGGCCTCGCGATCCTCACCTCCGTAATCTTCGGCCTTTCTCCCGCTCTTCAACTCTCGCGTCCCGACGTCGCCCGCCTCATGCAGGGCAGCGGCCGCCGCGTCGCCGGCAGCGCCAGCGCCAAACGAGCCCACAACGCGCTCATCGCCGCGCAAGTGGCGCTCACCATCCTTCTTCTCACCGTCGCCAGCGCCGCCGGAAAGGGCTTCCTCCGCATCCTCAGCGCGCATCTCGGCTACGACCCGCATGGCGTCATGTCCGTCCCCATCCCCATCCACGAAAACACCTACAAAGACTGGCAAGCCCGCTCGCAATATTTCGAAAACATTCGCTCGCGCATCGCCGCCATGCCCGAAGTCGTCGAAGTCGGCATCGGCACCAACGCCACGCCGCCTTCGAACGGCAACAACCAGCGCATCGAAATCTTCGGCAAAGGCACCGCCGAGAATCCCGAAGCCCTCATCAATTTCATCGACTCCAACTATTTCTCCGTCCTCCACATTCCTATGATCGAAGGCCGCCTCTGGGATCGCCCCGAAATCCTCCGCGGCGCTCATCTCGCCGTCGTCAACCAAACCATGGCGCGCCAGTTCTGGCCTAACGGTAACGCCATCGGCCAGCAAATCCGCGTCCCCAACCTGAAAGATCAGCCACCTTACTCGCCGGCCGCTCCTGATCCCGACGGTTGGCTTCAGATTATCGGCGTCGCCAGCGACGTCCTGAACGAAGGTCTCCGCGATCCGATCAAGCCCGCTGTCTTCGTTCCTTACTCGCTCCAGATGCGCATGTTCACGCAAATTCTCGTGCGCACAAAAGTTCCGCCGCTCTCCATCCTTCACGACATCCGCGCGCAGCTCGTTCAGATCGATCGCGAGCAACAAGTCATGACCGTGCGCGATCTCGAAACCTGGATCAAGAATGAAGACGTCTACAGCCAGCAGCGCTTCATCGCCACGCTGTTCACCGTCTTCGCCGTTTTAGCTTTGATTCTCGCCGCGGTAGGTCTCTACAGTGTCGTCTCTTACAGCGTCGCCACCCGCACCAACGAATTCGGCATCCGCCTCGCTCTTGGCGCAAAAGCCACCGACGTCTTCCGACTGGTGCTCTCTTCCACCGCAGGCAGCGTCGGCTCCGGCCTCGTCGTCGGCCTGATCCTGAGCCTGGCTTTCAGCAAACTCGCCACCCGCTGGGTCAACGAAACCTCCCGCGACCCCATCATCCTGACTCTCGTCACCATCCTGCTCGTCGGTGCCGCAGTAGCCGCGAGCTTAGCTCCCGCCCGCCGCGCCGCCTCGACGGATCCAATGACCGCCCTCCGCTACGAATAACCTTATCTAACTACCCGGCTGTACTGGGTTCACGCGATACATCGCGGCCAAACATACCCTCAACGCACTTAAATCGATTGACATCTACCATCTCGATTCGACAAAGTGCTGTATCCGGCCCTTGTGACGTTCAATCTTGGAAGGCTCACGAGTATGCCAAGCGTTAAAAGCTTTATTCGGAAGCTCCCGCCCGTTTCATTCCTGCTCAGCCTTCGCACCAAACAAAGTCATGAGCTCGATTATTGGAAGTCACGATATCGTGCCGAGGGCCCTTTGCACGGCTCGCACTTTCAACGTTTTTACACGGATGTTTTTGGACTCACCACGGACGACTACGCCGGCAAAAAGATTTTAGACATCGGCTGTGGACCGCGGGGCAGCCTGGAATGGGCAAACATGGCCGAAGAGCGAGTAGGTCTGGACCCACTTGCTGACAAATACATGAAGCTCGGGGCCGCCAATCATAAGATGACCTATGTAGCGTCTCCCTCGGAACAGATTCCGTTCCCCGATGGACATTTCGACATCGTCACCAGCTTCAACTCGCTCGACCACGTTGACGACCTCGCGCGTACAATTCACGAAATAAAGCGCGTGGCCAAACCAAACGGCCGCTTTTTGTTAATCGTTGAAATCGATCACCCTCCGACTCCAACCGAACCCCTCACGCTGACGAAGGACATTTTGAATTCTTTCGCTCCCGAGTTCCGCCCGGTCAAACATTGGGCATCCGCCATGGGTAGCACCCATGACGTCTACGGATCGATCCTGGCGGCAAAAAGCGCGACACCTGGGGAGCCCGCCATCCTCTGCGCGAACCTTGCTCGCCAGAACCGAGCGCTTTCAGTGGCGCAATTAAACGAGCCTCCGCTCCAACGCGCAAAAGCCGCGCACACTAACTCTCTGTCCTTACTCAGTCCGCAACTTGCCCTACGGAAAGACCGTCAATGCCTGCGCGCCCAACAACCCCAACTCGCGCACCAATCCCAGCTGATCCCAAACATTCCAGCCTTCAACAATCTTCCCATTCGCCGCCTTCAGACAACACATCCCCACTAGCGTGATCGTCTTCCCGCTCGGCGCCATCCCCAATCCCTCACCGCTGTGCGTCGCCGTCACCGTGAATCGCGTGTACGCCGTATCCTCTCCCTGCACTATCCCTTCAAGCTCGATGTGCATATTCGAAAACGTCTTCAACATCGCCTGGTGAAACGCCCGAAACTCCTGCGGCCCCCGCGACGAGACATCCGGCCGCCCAACGCCCCACATCACCGAATCCGCCGGAAATAACTCATCGATCGTCGACTCCTTGCCCTCATTCCAAACTTCCTGAAACCATCGCCGCATAAGCGACGCGGCATCCGGCGTGGACGACATATGCTGCACAGTTCCTGCTGACATGTGAACCTCCGCCACGAACGTGGCTCTTAGGCTGGTAACAACTTGAAGCGCACTTTAGCACATCATCAAGTTCCCGGTGTCACCGAATCGTCAAACACATAGAGCGCAGCTTTGGCTTCCGACAACGGTCGAAAGGCTGCGCTCCGTGTCCGCGGGTGTAGGCCGCGAAGCTCGTGATCGCTACTGCCCGTCCCCGCCGCCCTGCCCCGGCATCGTCGCATCATCCACGACCAACATCTGTAACGGCCCCGTCTGCGGCACAAGCCTCAACCCAGTCTGCTGCACCAGCGCATCAAACAACGACGGCCCATTCGGATCAACCTCTGGCAGCTTCATTCCAGGCGGCAGCGGCGGAGACGGTGGCAACACACTCTTATCCGGCGTGAACTTCAAATTCACGTCATAGCGCTTCGTCAAATTCGTCTTGTCCTCGACGGTTCTCCCGGAATAGATCGTCAGAAACCGGAGTAGATTCCAAATCTGAATTTTGTCGCCGCGAACCTCGCCCGGCATAACCGTCATCATGCCGCAGGATGGCGCGATGGTTCTCGGATCAGCACTCACAGTCGGTTCCGCGGCCTGTGGATGTGCGTCAGGAGCAAGCGGGGGGCAATCTCCATCAAACGACCGCAACTTGGCCGCGTTGTCGACCACCAGTGCGTATGTCGGTTCCACCTTTGATTCCCGGTGCACCTTCAGGCCAAAATTGCTTGCCAACAACTTTTGCAACATCGCTCTGTTGGCTTCGTCGCGCTGCTCTGTGGTCATCTTCGGCCACGCTGCCATGAGCCCGGCGCTTGCCTTCGCGTGCACATTGAAGACTTCGGTCTTAGTCCAATCTGCCCCACCCGTTATCTGCGGATCTTCAATCGACGGATACGTCAGCAAGATCAGTGAGCGTAGCGTTGCTCCTATCGCATTTAACTCCCCGTCTTTCCAAATGATGCGAGAAACGATCACTCCGCTATTCGCCTTCAGCTTCGCCGTCGCCTCAGCATCCGGCGTGATCGTCACTTCGCCGAATGATGCCGAAGACGGAGCCACAACGGTGTCGTTATAGACTACCGGCGCTGCATTGTTTCGCGTCGTTCCTCTCAGCGCTCCCGACACCATCGGCGCTGTAATCGCCAGACAGCAAGTCGCAACGAGAAGCAACTTCCTCCCAACTCCAATCGGCCGCACCGGTCGATGAGACATGATCCTCGCAACGCTCCTTTTCAAATCAGCACCGCTCACACCGGGCACGCAAGGAAGTGGAGACTCCACGCAAAACTCACACACCTTGAAGATGCTCTCCGCATAGACCCGCGGCTCGCGACCCGATTCGACAACCGCTTCGTCGCACGCGCGCTCGCGATCCTCGACCAATCGATTCCGCCAGCCACCATACCGCGGATGGAACCAGAACAGCGACTCCACCAGCATGTGCACCGTCGGCGGTGAGGTTGTCGCGGCGACGCACGTGGCACAGTTCGTGGACGACGATCGATTCGGTGTGAGCTTCGGTGAGCTGCCTCGCAAATCGCATGCGGGCCACAGAGAACGGGCCGAAAGACACCGAATATGCCAGGTTCGATGGATTCGGCAGTGGAAACAATCGCGACTTTTTCGCGCGCCGCATCGTCCCGTCTTGAGATTGCGCAACGATTTCAGCTTCGGGCCCCTCATGTAGCGGACTGGCGTTTTTCACGATCGCAGAGACGCGGTACCATCGAGCCAACCACACCAGCAGTACGACAAGCGTACCCAGCAGCCACACGACCAAAAGTAGCGGGCAGGAATTGCGCCGCCATCTCGGTCGCGGATGTCGCCGGTGCAGCGTGAGCAATCGATACCGTGGGCTGAACAGCGAAGGGTTGGCCAACCTGCTCAAATGCAGAATACAAAACCGTTCTCGTCGGACTAGGTGTATGCGGCCTGGCGAAATAGGCACCGATGTTGATGAGCAGAGAAAATGGTACGAGGAATTTCAGCGACGCCGCGAACCAGAGCCAGTATCGCGTGCGGGCGCGATTTTGACGGAACGCGAGTGTCAGCAACGCTACGACTGCCACAAACAACGTCGACTGCCACAATGTGATTTCCCAGACCCGGCGCGAAATCACTCCAAGCTCGCGCAAGAAAATTCGGAATCATTTCGTTTTCTCCTTCCGATCCAGCTCCTTCAGCAATTTCTCCGCTTCCTTCACGTCATCCAGCGTCAACTTCCCCGACTCAATCAAATGCGCCATCACCGGCTGCGAACTCCCGCCAAACAGCGCCAGCAAGTCGTCGATCAGTTTCCGCTGCGCATCGCCCCGAGAAACCGTCGCCTCGAACATATGAAAATTCCCCACCTTCCGCGCGCGCCGCACTGCCTTCTTGATCTCCAGCCGATACACCACCGTCTGCACCGTCGTATATGCCGGCCGCCCCTTCACCGGAAACGATTCCTGAATCTCCCGGATCGAAGCCTGCGGCACCCGCCACAACACTTCCATCACCTTCAGTTCCAGCTTCGTAAGTTTCGGCTTCACGATAATCCTCATCGATTTGCATACCTACTACATCTGTAGGCGAGAATACTACCCGAATAGTTTATGTCAAGCACTATTTTCGCGTCACCTCAAATTTGTAGGGGCGCAGCACGCTACGTCCCTTGTCCGCACGATATAATCGTCCCCGTGCCGTCCACTCCGACTCCCCGTTTTCTAACCGCGATTGGAATTTTGCTGGTGTTCGAAACCGGTATGGCGTTGCTCTTCGGAGTCGCCGCAATTTGGCCAAGCGCGCTGATCGAGCTGAGCCGGAAGCTCAGCCCCCCCGCTCAAATCCGCCTCACGCCAATCGGTACAACCGCCGGAATCTTTTTGTTCGTGCTCGCCCTTGTTCGAGGACTATCTGCAGTCGGATGGTTTCTGCGGCGCCGTTGGGGCTGGCTGCTCACAATGGTTGTCATCGCGATTCAGATTCTGAGAAGCATCGGGAACGCCGCTTCGGGCGACCTGGCGCAAGGGTTATTCGGCGCCACCGTCGCGGCCGCTCTGCTTTTCTACTTGCTCCAGCCCGACGTTCGCTCCGTCTTTCCTCCGTCGCCGTAACAATGGGTCTCGCACCTGACTCCCCCTTGCAGACAACCCCACTCCGCGCCAACACTTCCAATATCCATCCCCACTCACGAGGCTCGCATGAACTCCGACCTCCGCCACGCCCTCCGCGAATTCCGCAAACGCCCCGCACTCACCCTCACCGCCGTCCTCTCTCTCGCCCTCGGCATCGGCGCCACCACTGCCGTCTTCTCCGTCATCTACGCCGTCCTCATCAACCCGTACCCCTACCGCGACGCCAACCGCATCGTGCAGATCAACCTCTTGGATATGGACCAGGCTGGCGTCGAACGTTCGACCAGCTTCTCCGGCGCCGATGCCGAACAATTTCGCAAACTCAAATCCTTCGAAAGCGTAGTGCCGATCCAAGGCTGGAATCTCACCACCACCGACGGTGATCTGCCCGAAGACGTCCGAGCGCTCTCCGTCTACCCAGGATTCACCGATCACTGGGGAGTTCCGGCGATGATGGGCCGTTGGTTGATTCCGTCCGACGCGCCGCTAGGCAGCGATCCCCAACCTGTGGTCGTTCTGAGTTACAAATTCTGGCAGCGCTATTTCCTCGGCGATCCTCACGTGATCGGCCGCACCATTCGACTGGTCCATCAGCCGTACGAAGTCGTCGGCGTGATGGCGCCGCGCTTTCAATGGGCCAACGTCGATCTCTACCGAGCCGCCAAAGTCACGCGGGATCGACAACCCGCCTACTTCGTCTCGTTAAAGCTCCGCAGAGGAGTCTCGATCGGTCAAGCGACCGCCGAGATCGAACCGTTGCTCAAGCAAATGGCAAAGGAGCGGCCGGCCTATTTCCCAGCCGACTTTCGCGCAAGTCTTGTCCGCATCACCGAACTCTACGCGCGCAACATCGGCACGACGCTCTACGTACTTCTCGCAGCGGTTGGATCGCTGTTGTTGATCGCCTGCGGAAACGTTTCGATCCTCCTTCTCGCTCGCGGCATCGAGCGTCAACACGAATTCGCCGTGCGCGCCGCAGTCGGCGCCAATCGCTCTCGCATCCTTCGCCAGTTATTGACGGAATCGTTCGCCATCGCTGCCGCGGGTTCGGCACTCGGCCTGTTGATCGCGTGGCGTTCCGTCGCGCTCATGGTCGCGTTTCTCCCAGCCGAATCTTTCCCGCCGGAATCCATCATCCGGATCAACATCCCCGTCGCGCTCTTCAGCGTTGCTCTTGCCTTCGCCACAACAATTCTTTCCGGTCTCTGGCCTGCCTTGCAGATCTCGCGGCCCAACCTCGCGCAGCTGCTGCAAAACGGCATGCGCCGCATCGCCGGCGGCAGCCGCGCGCGCCGCTCTCACAACATCATGATCGGGGCGCAGGTCGCGCTTACCGTAGCGCTGCTGGCGCTGGGCGCCACCGCCGGCAGAGGCTTCCTTCGTCTTCTCGACGCCAGGCTTGGATACGATCCAGAAAACTGCTTAGGCGTCTTCATCCCAGTTCACGACAACGCACATGTCTCATTGCAGGATCGCGTCCAATACTACGAACAGCTTCGCTCCCAGATCGCCTCATTGCCTCAGGTTGCCGAAGCCACCGTCTCCGGCAACGCAACTCCACCTTCAAACGGCAGCGACGCTCGATTCGAATTTCTCGGACGCCCCGAACTCGGCCAGACCGAAATTCGCATGAACTTCATCGGTCCCGAATTTTTCTCGCTACTCCATATCCCCCTTCTTCGGGGTCGTATGTGGGATCACGCGGAAACCATGCGCTCTGGCGGATTTGCCGTCGTCAACGAATCGATGGCCCGCCAATACTGGCCAAACGGCGACGCCATTGGTCACCAACTTCGCACTCCCGATCTGATCGACGGGCCTCCGTATAAACCGTCCGCTCCTGGCGCAACCGGTTGGCTTCGAATCATCGGAGTTGTCGCAGATTCCCGCAACGACGGCATGCGTAGCCCGATTAGACCCGCGATCTACGTTCCGTATTCCCTGTTCGTCTGGATGGGCACACAAATACTGGTGAAAACGCGCGTCCCGCCGCTCTCTACGATCAAAGACATTCGGTCGCAAATCGCTAAAGTCGATCCCGATCAGCAAATCACGGATCCGCTCGACCTTCAGACCGTCATCACTCAGGATCCCGAGTACGCGCAACAACGATTGGTCGCCACACTCTTCGGAATCTTCGCGTTTCTCGCTCTGGCCCTCGCCGTCGTCGGCCTCTACAGCGTGGTCAGCTATTCCGTCGCCACCCGCACCAACGAATTCGGCATCCGCTTAGCCTTGGGCGCAAGAGCCGCCGACCTTTTCCGGCTGGTCCTCTCCTCCACGACTACAAGTGTCGGCGCCGGCTTGGTCGCAGGCCTCATCATCAGTCTCACCTTCAGCAAGCTCGCTACCCGCTGGGTCAACGAACCCTCCCGCGACCCTTTCATCCTGAGCGGTGTCGCCGTCCTACTCATCACCTCCGCCATCGCCGCTAGCCTGATCCCCGCTCGCCGCGCCTCCTCCACCGACCCCATGACCGCCCTCCGCCACGACTAACCACCTTCACTTCGTACCACCTCGCCCCGATTCCCTTTCCTCGTGATATCGGTTACCGTTTCCCCTCGCATCCACCAAAAAATTGGAACCCTTCCTCCACCATCTCTTCCGCCTGGCCTATCAAGCGGGCGCCTTCGGTCTCTTCTGCGTCGGCATTCTCGATTCCTCTTTTCTCTTCGTCCCGCTCGGCAACGACTTCCTCATGCTGGGCCTCTCCGCCCGTCATCACGATCGCGTTCCCTATTACGTAATCGCGGCTACGCTCGGCTCCGTCTCCGGAATCCTCCTCACTCTCTGGGTTTCGAAAAAAGGCGGGGAAAAGTTCAAGAACAAACGCGGTCGCACGTGGAAATACGTCGAATCGCAAATGAAGAAGAACGCTGGCTGGGCGCTCACGCTCGGCAGCCTGATGCCGCCGCCGTTTCCCTTTACATTATTCGTCGCAGCCGCAGGCGCCTTGCGCGTGCCGCTGAAAAAAGTGTTGCCCTACGTCGCCGCCGGCCGCCTCCTGCGCTTCACCATCGAAGGCGTTCTCGCCATCCTCTACGACCGCTGGATTCTCTCCCTAGCCAACTCGCCAGTCCTGAAAACCACAATGATCATCATGATCGTGATCGCCATCGGCGGCAGCGCCTACTCCATCTTTACCTGGGTCCGCCGCTAGGTCGTCGTTCTCACCAAGAGCTCCGTTCGAACGGCGACCAATCGTGATTTCTCAAATATATCGCCATCGTCGAATACTAGTCATCCTGAGCGTAGCGAAGGATCTCAGCCGTTGATCTACCCCAAGCGCATCCATAGCCGAAACGTGGCTCGATTCGCCAAATCGCTCTTGACATATAAGTGCCTTTGTGGTAATATATCTTATTAACGCTGTTCGAATGGCGCTCCAGCAACCGGAGCGAAAGAAAGGCAAACAATCGCAACGCTGCAAGCCGCCTGTTTTCAGCAGCCTGCACACACTGAAAAACACGTCAACGCTAAACCCAACAATCCAAATCACTTCCGCACTCTTCACAAAAACAGGGGGGTATAGGGGTTTTCTTCCCAGAATGGAACTGGGGCAGGCACGCGAACCACGAACGTCGAACCCGATCGGCTCGAACGCCGTCGGCGAATCGAAATGTAAAGTCACCCTACGGATGCGCAGGCGGTGCTTGCGGCGGTGGCGCAACAAACTTGGAGTCGTCCACCGGCACGTTCTGCTGCAACTGCTCGACCTGAATTGTGAACCGGTTGCCAGGCCGCGAAATCGACCATTGGTACGGAACCTTCGTCCCGTCGGCATCGCGATAGTCGGCGTAATCGACCTGGGTCGGCAACCTGCCGAGCGGAGTCTCGGTGTAACGAATTAGCCGTACCAGCAGTCCCGTTTGCGCGTCGAAGTACAAACGCAGCGGCGGCTGCCCTTCCGTTTGACCGACGAGCACATTGGTCGGATGCCCGTCGATGGTTTCGCCCGGCGCGGGTTTCCAATTGTCGCGCAGCGCTTTCGCGTCGACCGGCAAATGAAAATCAGCGTCGATGCGCGCGCCAGCGCTCTCCCCGGCGTTCATCATGTGCACTGGCCGGCCTGGGAAACTCAGCCAGCCTGACTTTCCGTCGTATGCCGTCGTCGATTCGCCCCCTGGCATGTGCATTGTCGACGAGCGCATGTCTGGAGCCTTGGCAACAATGTCGATTCCGAAATGCTGATCGCCGAAGCCGCTGATCGTGCCCTTCTCGACGCGGCTCGTAATTTTGTTGATCGCGGCAGCGCCGCCCGATGCGCTCAGATATTTTTCAAAGAGTTGATCGGCGGAAGGCAGTGCGGCGGCATCCGGCTTCTTGTCGTGATCGTGTTCCGGTGGCTTCTCGCCCTTCCACCGCGACGAGCGGCGTGCCGACCGGATGCGCGGCGCCGCGATGGCACGAGTAGCAGGTGACTTCGCGCTTGCCCTCAAAATTATCTTTGTTGATGGCCATCGCCATCTCGATCATCTTGCGCGCGATCTCTTTCGGCTTCTTGTCGTCTTTGTCGAAAGCGAGCCCGTGCTCTTGGCGCACGTGACAGAATTCGCATTCGACGCCCAGTGACGCCGTGATGAATTCCATCGCCGGAATCACCTCATCGGCAGGAATGCCCTTGAGCACCTTGATGTTTTTGAACTGTTGTTCGGCCAGTCGAACGGAGCCCGGAGATGCCTGCGCAGGAGCGGCTGGCGCCTGGGCGCGAGCAGCAACGATCGCAGTCGCAATCGAGAACGTGGCAACCAGAGAGATGGCGAGAATTCTCTTTCCTGCTGGCGACATAGGGACGAGGGTTCCTCTCAGATTTTTGGCGAATGGAGTGTAGCAGAATACCGAGAACAAATTGTTATCCGGGAGTAATCTCGGCGTCCGCGCACCGCTTTTTAGAGAGCCTTGCCCAGAGCGCCTGGGAGGGGTCTCCGTGGTACTAAAGGTGCCCAGTATCGGCGAATTGAGCTTATAACTTTCTAAGGACGTTGTTGTAGAATGCCGCATGGCTCTGGCGCTTCCACCAAGTGAACAATTGAAGGAAATCCGCAACCGCCTCGGGATTACGACCCGCGACGTTGCTGAATTCAGCCACCGCATCGCGCAAGCCGAAGACAACACCGAGTTTCATATTTCCAACGCCTGGCTGACGCAAATCGAAAATTCGGATTCGGTCCCCAGCATTTTTAAACTTTATAGTTTGAGTTCGATCTATCGCATCAAGTTCAGCGATATTTTGTTGCTCTACGGCGTAGATCTTCAGCATCTCACGAAGCATCAGCTATCCGCGCCGCTGCCGAAAACGCATCTCACAACGCTGGAAGTCTACGATACCGACAAGACGGTTTCGTTCCCGGTGCGATTCGATCGCTCGTTCGATGTCGACAATACGAATCTGCTTTCGCGGATGGTGGAAGTCTGGGGCGAAGTGCCCATCGCTTTGATTCAGCATCTCGATTTGCGCCACAGCCTGTACGGATATATCGGCTTGCAGGACAACACGCTTTCACCGTTGCTGCGGCCGGGCTCGTTTGTGCAGATCGATCCGCATGTGCGAAAGATCCAGCCATTCCGCTGGCGAACGGAATTTGACCGGCCGATTTATTTTGTGGAGTTGCGCGACGGTTATGCCTGTTCGTGGTGCGAAATGCAGGATGGACATTTGCTGTTGCTCGCGCATCCGCTGTCGGGACGCAGCGTGCGCCGACTGAATTATGGATCCGAGGCCGAAATTATCGGCCAGGTCACGGCCGTAGCGATGAGGCTCAGCGATCCTGCGGAGACTGCGCCTGACGGGAACGCCAGATTGCCAAAGCGAGTCTGACGTTCGACAGAAATAACCGCGCCACCGCGGGATTTACTTCCACAGGAATCGCGATCCGATACGGCTCGAGCTTCTGCCACATGCGCAATATTTCGGACGCGCCGTCGCGGGACGAATCGAAATAAATCCTCAACTGCTCGACGAGCTCTTCGAGCGAATACGCGGACAACTGAAAAAAAATCTGGCGATGCGCGATTTCCAGCGCTTTCGCCGCGACTTCAGGACTGAAGCGTGAAGCAAGCCCATCGTGATGGTACGTGCCGGTGTTGTAGTCGCGTGTCGATGCGAGATAGATCAGGCGAGCAAGATCGCACGAAAGCTTGGAGAGCGATCGCTGCAGGAAATCATCGTAAGCAGCCTGAACAGTGACAAGTTTAGTAATGGTCATGTCGTGATGCTTGACCGGGCAGAGCGACAGTCATGTTGAGACGCGGGACATCACAGCGGGGTAGTCCGCGTTTCAGCGGGCCACGCCGGCGCTGCTCAAATCGCGAGCCGCGGTGGTGATGGCGAGAGCATGCTGGGCGTCGGCAAAACGCTGCGAGAGCGAGGCGGCATACGTTGCAAACGAACCGACGCGCGCGGGTCCTGCCGATTGGATCGCCAGAATTAACAGATCGCAAATCGCCATCAGCTGCACGTAGTGGAACACGAGTTTCGCCTCGGTCGCCAGATGGAGATCCTGGCTCTGACGCGTGACGCGTGTGTGCTCCCGCATGATCCGGTGAATCGCAGTTTTGGTCTGGTGAACCCAAACCAAAGCGACGACGCGCCGCTCGTGCTGGAACAAGCGCACGACGTCGGGCGACTTTTCACCCGACACGAAAGTCCAATCCGCGGGAGAAAAAATTCGCGCCGCGAATTCCGGCGGGCAGAGAGATGGATCACCCGACGTTTCGTCATAGAGCGGCACATCCGTGCGAAATGCAAGTTCACGCTTTACCGATGAACCGCGCGTTGCCAGCAGCGCCAGCGACAACATCGCCACGGAACAAATCAAAATCGCCACAGGGATACTAATCACGAGCCTACCGCCTTTGCCAGGTAGCCTCGCGCGTCGTGAAGACGCCGCTGGGTGGCAGCGGCAACGCGCTGATACTCCTGTTCGAGAGGGATTGCCCGATCCGGGACTGGGTTCGGTTGATAGGACCAGAGATGCACGGTCCATACGACGACGGATAAAACGTAGGAAATGGGATACGTATAAGACCACAGAGAGTCGGCTTTAGCGACGCCTGCAGCAACGAGCGCGAGGCAAAGGACACTCCAGCTAACGAAGAAACCGTAGCCAAGGAGAATTCCGCGAAGATTCTTGCCGAACGGAATGGAATAAAAAAGGAAGAGAAGTGCCAGCGCTAGGATCGCCATAAGTTGGCAAACGCGCAACACACCTTCGACTTGAGCGGGTTGGGCGTACAACCACCACTTTGGAACGTTCACGATCGTTACGACGGTCTTGACTACCGCGATTACGAACACAACGAAGAGCAGGGCGCGCGCCACTCGCGCGGTACCCGGATACGGCTTCAGCGCAACTCGGTAAAACTCAAAGAAGACCAGACATCCCAGCAAAAGCCCTACAAACTCGGCGATCCAGTAGAGATATAGATAGGGACGCGCAGTCGGGCGAGTCGCGAAGAGCAGAATATCGGTGACGACGACAAACGCAATATATGAATAAAAGACAGGATAGCGACGGAGAAGGCCTCGTTGGACACCTCTAACGATCAAGATCAATTCGAAGGCGATGCCGACCAACCAAATTGAGAGGCTGAACATTATGGTCCAAGTGCCTAGCCGACCAGGATAGGCTCGCGGACCTTGATGCTAACACGGCTGAAGAGAAAAATGCGGCTCATATTCCCTTCAGCCGTGAAGATTTCAGGCGGCGACGAGCCACGGGTTCGGAACCGGATGGGCACCGTCTGCTACAAGCCACGGATTCGGAACTGGATGAGCACCATCGGCTACAAGCCACGGATTCGGAACTGGATGAGCACCATCGGCTACAAGCCACGGATTTGGAACTGGATGAGCTCCGTCGGCTACCAACCACGGATTTGGAACCGGGTGAGCACCGTCCGCTACAAGCCACGGATTTGGAACTGGATGAGCACCATCGGCTACCAGCCATGGATTTGGAACCGGGTGAACTCCATCGGCGCTGAGCCAAGATGTCGAGCCAAGCTTTGCACTGTCTGCATTCGTGACGTGGGAGCGAAGAGCGGCGCCTGCGAGCAAGAGTGCGAACGAGAGCAAAACTGCAAGCTTAATTGAACGCATGAATCCTCCTGAGAATTAGTGGGACCCGGGGACGAGAACTCGCGAGGCTGGAAATTCACGAGCGAGAAGAGGGTATGCGGAAAACAAAAAAGGAAGAAAACAGAAGGAGCAATGGTTGGAATTCCGACCAAAATGAAATATGAAAGTAGGGGAAACGACCGCGGAGGACGAGGGTATGCGACGATCGGAAAACTTTCCGCAAGTGATTTTTATGAGTTCGAACGCGGCAACCGGAATGTCAACCAACAGCGAAGATAACGTTGCAGTGAATACAGGTTGGGAGGTCAAAAGTAAGCCGAAATCGATTGTTTTCTGGCCGAAATAGCCGGGATTCAGGGCACAGCGAGAAACAAAGAAGGCTGAAATCCGGACCGAATCCCGAGATTGATATCACGTGGCGCCGGAAATGCTTTTGCCTGCGACGAATCCGGATTCTTGGGATGAAAACCAACCGCACCGAGAGCGGTCGCAATCGTGAGCGGAAAGCATCTTTTTCGGGTCAGGCAGTTCGGCGAGAGCCAAATTGTCGCCAATACAGTATTTTGGGCCGACAAGCACCCTTCGGTCGGATGGGCTGTCCGGCATCGTGAAGGCGCGCGCATCGAACAGAAGTATCGGCGCCGCGCGTTGAAACGAGCGGAGGTCGCGTTCGTGAAAAAGAGACGCGAAGAGTGGTGGGAGTGTCCCAACCGGCTTTGCGGAGCACAGATTCTTTTTCTGATGATCGGCCCGGCACCGGACCGGGTCGGACCTACCTGTTTCTGTGGAAGCACGATGCAACGTGTGGCCAGGACGCGACGGCGACGGTACGGGTCACGCGAGGCTCGCCGGCCCGACACAAACGATGCCCGGGAATGCAAATGCGATTCGACAGAACAGTTGGCCGGAAAGGCAACGGATAAGGCGGCAGGGAATGCCGCAAGAAGCGCGGCGGAAGCGATGCCGGGTTAGGTGAGGGCTTTACCGGAGGCACCATTGGGAGCCCGGCGCGAATGATAGAAACGCTCAAACAAGCGGGAATGCTCATCGTGTTGGTACTGCTGTCGGAAGGACTGTTCGTCTCGCACCGCGCTTTGGGCCACGGCGATGAACATAGAGCCAAATTCGCGGCAACGATCGAGTTGGTTGGCGGAGCGATCTTGTGCTCGTCGGCACTGATGCTGTTGTATTCACTTGGGACACGCGATGAAAAATGAATCGAAAACGCGCACAGCGAAGCCCGAAGGCACGAAAGCAGTCGAGCGTCCTTGTCGCGCCGAATTCATTTTCGATGTGCGGCGTGGTGGAGTGTCGCGACCCATCAAGGTGTTGAGCGACTGCATGTGCGATCACCGGCGCGCCGATTGGGAGAGTCGCTGGAGCGACTGGGAAGCGCGGCGAAATCCTTATCTGAATTTATTCCTGTGCACGGAGCACGCGCGAGAATTGGGTTTAATGAAGTGAGAGTTTCTGTCGACGATGGAAGTGTGGCGAATATTCGTGAGGGAAACACCTTAGGGGTTCGTAGATCCTTACAGGTTCAAGGCAGAGAATTTACAGTCGTCGCGGAATTCGAATAGCCGCAGACGCGGGCTATGATGCTCGCGTCATTCAGATGCTTACTCCCGGTAGTTGCTTGAGTCGCCCAACCTAGCTCGACTCGTTCCTCGATTAATCGTCGACGTCGGACCCTACGGGCAATCCCGTCGAAGCGTCACGTACGAAATATTGTCGGGGATGATTCTGCGAATGGCGTCGAGTTGGCGCTGGGGTATCCGAGTGCGCGACTAGAGGGGGCTTACGTCATCAAGGCGACGGAAGATATCGAAATCGGAAGCTCATGTTGGAAACGGAGAGGATCGACGGGCCGCGAAAGTGTCTGTTCAAAATTGAACAGACGGAGCGGCGAAGCGACGGGTAGAACAGGGCAACGGTCGAGCAGGGTAGCTGGGCCAACACGCGATCGAGCTAAAAAGAAGGCAGAGCTGCATGGGATATCGTTTTTGCAATTGCGCGATATCACCGCAGGACACTTGCGTCCGAATTGTGCGTACAAATTTCGGTTACAAAATTTCGGTTACACAGGAGAGAGACATTGCGCTGGCGAATTTCCCAATCCGCTGAAGTGTTTGCGACAGCGCTCACCGGAAAGAATGCGAAGGAGTATGAGGCGGGATACACGATCGTCTCGCAGGGCGACGAATGCACGGATGTGTATTACATCGAGAAAGGGATGGTGAAGCTGACCCTGGTCTCGAATCGAGGTAAAGGAGCGGTGCTTGGGATTCTGGGGCCGGGCGATTTTTTCGGGGAGGCTTGCATCGGGGGCGACGCGGTGTTTTCGACGTCGGCGATCGCACTGGTGCCGAGTCTGGTGAATGTAATCAAGCGGAAGTCGATGATTCGGCTGGTGGAGGAGAATCCATCGCTGTCCGCGCATTTTATTAATTATTTGCTGACGCGGAACCGGCGCATCGAGCAGGATTTGATCGATCACATGTTCAATTTCAGCGAAAAGCGCCTGGCGCGCACGCTGCTGTTGCTGGCTCGCGGTGGGAAAAACGGAGAGGTTGCGCCGATTCTGGAGAAGATTGGACAGGATACGTTGGCGGAAATGGTGGGAACTACGCGCTCGCGGGTGAATTTTTTTATGAATAAATTTCGGAAGCAGGGATTTATTCATTACAACGGCGGGCTGCAAGTGCATGACAAGCTGGAGAGCGTGTTGCATGACTGATGGATTGGAAATTGGAAAAGGGAAACTGGAAATTGGGACTTGGTGACCGATTGCGGTCGTCGTGATGACGCGGTTGGGGCTTCATCTAAATCCGCACCCTCTGAAAACTGAGGGTGCGGCACCCAAAAGCATTCAGGAATTCCAGGCGACGCGGGCGAGTTGGCGTTTGCGGGTGTCCCATTCGGCGCCGGACAGTATTCGGGGGGCGACTTCGATCAGTCGGGGGGTTAGCTTGAACACCGCGAGCGGGGTCCACTGCTGGCCAGACCGGGTGTGAAAGCCACCTTGATTCAGCGAATCGGCCATGCGGTTGTAAGACAAATCCTGGACGATCATCTCGGCCAGGCGATTCAAGACTTCGATTTCGGAGGGATTTTCTTCGAGATGGAGGCAGTCGCCGGAGATGCGGGTGCCGTAGGGGATTTCTTCTCCGATGCGAGCGTCGGAGAGAGGGCTGGCGCTGGTTTCGGCTTCGCGCTGCCACTCGATGGCGGAGAGGCGCCATCCCGAGCTCTCCTTTTGCTGAACGTAGTCGGAACCCGGCCAATTCGACAGCGTGTCGCGTGTCCACTCTATTTTTTTCATGACGGCCTCCTCGAGGCGACTTCAGTCGCGCCAATGCATTTGAAATACGGCGTACGGCGTATGAAGACGGACCACCCTGCATGTGGCAATGGCAATTCCCGTGCCGCTGGGGCGATTGCTTAAAATCATGAAAACAAATTAGTTAATTTTGCGATTGAGAAGGGATTTAGGTGAAGGGTGTTCGTTCGTGGGATGGCGTGTGTCGGCGTCGGACAGTGAGCGGCGGCAGTGTTTGCCGAAAACGCACACCGGCGCGGGGCAGGCGTTGACGCGCACCTTGGCTCCGGGGGTATGATGCATCTTACTCGCCCAAGCTGAACGTTTAAGTGGATGTCGGTGAAACCATGAGTGGCGTACCCGTGTCGTCAAATCCGGCTGCCCAGAGGGGGGAAGATCGTACCCCGATGGAAGTGATCGTCGATCTGGCGAGCGTCGACGTGCGAATGCCTGCGCAGGAGGCAGTGACGGTGAACGTCAGCGCGCGGGGCGCGCGGGTGTTGACGACGAAACCGTGGAAGCCGAACGATCGGCTGAATGTGCGGTCGCTGCTGGGGAGTTTTCGATCGCGGGCGCGGGTAGTTTATTGCGTGCCGACGAGCGACAACCAGTTTGCGGTGGGGCTGCACTTCTCTGCCGCGGTGGGCCAGTGGCGGATGGGTCGGTGACGGCACCTCTTCAGAGTTTTCATCCCTAGTGTTCACATTTATGGTTCACATCTAGACGCGGTCTCGATTCCCTTCCCGGCTTATTTCTTGCCTTTGCATTCCTCCATCGAATGGCAGGTTCACTCCAGTTTTCGCGTGTCGTTTGCTTTGTCTTGAGGCGTGGCGAAGACATTCTCTTGCCTCTTTCGAATTGAGGATGACGCGCTCGACGTTGGCCATGAATTCGGGGTTACGTGTGCGCCGGCGGAGCTGTTTTAGAAATGGTTGGACTTTGGCGAAAACGGCGAACATTTCGGCGGAGAATTGCGGCCGGAGGAAGGCTTTCTCGCTGAGCGTTTGATCGAGAACGAACGAAGCGGCCATGCCCCAGTAGGTGGCGACCAGGCGCAGCCAGCGGTTCTGCTGGGTACCGTGGGCCATTTCGACTTTCAGGTAGTCGGCGGCGGTGCGAGGCCAGAATTCGTCGCTCCACCAACGACGCGCCTTGCGCATTTCGGCGTCTTCGCGCAGTCGGCCGAGCTGAAGGATGAGGCGGGCATCCTG
The DNA here is from genome assembly GCA_963795355.1 of uncultured Acidobacteriota bacterium. GTDB lineage: Bacteria > Acidobacteriota > Terriglobia > Acidiferrales > UBA7541 > Acidiferrum. The sequence continues at coordinate 28,110 of CAWCHM010000010.1, read as the reverse complement.
ATCGGCATTCTTGTTGCGCATCGGAGCCCCCGGGTGCGGACTAGAACAGCGCACAAAGTCGCGATGAATCTATGAATTCGGGGACGTGGCCGGCCTAATGATAGGGCGCATGGTATGCCCGGGTGGGTGGGAAGTCAACTTTAAGTAATATGGCGTAATGGGGAATGTTTCGAGAGAGACGAATGTTCCGTCTTGGGACGTTCCATTTTGGGACGTTTGGGGACGTTCCGAATGGGGAATGGGCCCACGGCAGCGGTCTCCTGTGCGATGTTATATTGATGCGATGTACTCGCAGAAATTTCAGGTGGATGTGACGATTCGCGGGGAGCGGCGTGCTTGCCCGATGGAATGGCTCGATCAGTTTTGCATGCGGAATTTTACGAATTCGGCGGATTTCGACGATACGTTGCCGGTGGGCGAGGGGCGCGTCGAGGCTAGCTTTCGGGTGACGCCGGAGCGGTTCGCGGAGGGGCTGGGGGCCTGGCTGACGCAGCGGGGGAAAGGCGAGGGTGGAGCGGTGGGGGTGGAGGTTACGCGGATTTAGCTTGCGTGGGCCTGCGATCGCGGTGGGTGTAGCGCGTAACGGGCTAGGTGACGCCGGGGCGGTTTTTGTCGGCGGAGAAGGCTTTCAGGATTTCGGGGAGCGCGGCTTGGGCGGCGGATTCTCCGGCGGCGATTAATTCGTCGGTGCGCGTGAAATCGTCCCAGACGAAGGGCTTTACGTCGGGCTCGATGATGACGTCGGCTTGAGTGCGCCAGGCGAGGTCGGCGTGGCGCTGGATGATGGAAAACGAACGGCTGATGACGTCGGCGGCGGTGCGTGGGGCGGTGAGACTGCCGGCTTCGAGATAGACGGCGATGACGACATCGGCACCGAGCAGCATCGTGCCTTCGACCGGGACCGGAGCGGTCAGAAAGCCGTCGACGAGTGTGCGGCCTTCGAACTGGATGGGCACGAAGAGGCCCGGGTAGGCGCAGGAGCCGCGTAGAGGTGGGCCCATCGGGCCCCGCGTGTAATAGACGGAGATACCGGCGTTGATGTCGGTGGCGGCGACGGCGAAAGGCGTGGTGAGTTCCTCGAATGTCTTGAGCGGAGTGAAGCGCTGGAGGTAGCGCTCGAGGCGGAGATTGTTGGCGAGGCCGAGCCAGGACGGAGTCCATCGGCCGAAATCGGCGAACGTGGTGAGCGACGCGATGCGCTGCATGTCGTTGAGCGGGACGCCGGCGCAGTAGACGGCGCCGATGAGCGCGCCAACGCTGGTGCCTGCGACGCAATCGATGGGCACGCCGGCATTCCGCAGCGCACGGATGACGCCGATGTGGGCGATGCCGCGGGCGAAGCCTCCGGCGAGGGCGAGGCCGACGCGGGGGCGATCGCCGGTGGGGCGCGGCTTTTCGAGGGCGAGCGCCTGGACGCGGTCGGTGGCGTTGCGCAGCCACTCTCTGGCGAAAGTGACCTTTTCGGGAAGATCGCGGTCGTGCTTGTCTTGCTGGTCGGGCATTGTGAGTACAGTCTAGTGCGATTGCGCGACAGAGTGAGCTTGTTTGACCGCTGGATGCTGGTTTTGTAACCTGTCCTGCCTGTCGCTGTTTTGGAAGAGTTTGAGCAAGATTTTGGAAGAGGCTCCCGATGAAACGTCGAATCGAGAAGGCGGTCGTGCTGGGAGCGGGAACGATGGGTGCGCGAATCGCGGCGCACTTTGCGAACGCGGGGCTGCCGTGCGTTTTGCTGGACATGGTGCCGCCGGGGCTGGCGGCTGACGCGCCGTCGGAAGCGCGGAACAAGATTGTGCGTGGTGGGCTGGAAGGCGCGAAGAAATCGAAGCCGGCGGCGTTTTTTACGGCGGCGCTTGCGGATCGCGTTGCGACTGGGAATTTTGACGATGATTTGGCCCGCTGCGCTGAAGCGGACTGGATCATCGAAGTCGTCGCGGAAAATCTTGAGATTAAAAAACATTTGCTGGCGCGCGTCGCGCAATTTCGTAAACCTGGCGCCATTGTTACGACGAACACCTCCGGATTGCCAGTTCATCTGATTGCGGAAGGCTTGCCGGAGGAATTCCAGCAGCATTGGGTGGGGACGCATTTTTTCAATCCGCCACGTTACCTGAAACTTGTCGAGCTGATTCCCGGGCCGAAGACTTCGACCGATGTGATCGAGACGCTGCGCGATTTCTGCGATCGTCGCTTGGGCAAAGGCGTAGTCGTCGCGAAAGACACGCCGAATTTCATCGCGAATCGTATTGGCACATTTTCGATTCTCAACGCGCTGCGGTTGATGGGCAGCCTGGGGATGACGGTCGAGGAAGTCGATGCGTGCACGGGGCCGGTGATCGGGCAGCCGAAATCAGCCACGTTTCGTACGGCGGATATCGTCGGGCTCGATGTGTTGGTGCACGTCGTGAAAAACGTTTACGAGACCGTGCCGAACGATGAGTCGCGCGAAATGTTTCGCGTACCGGCGGTCGTCGAAGAGATGGCGCGGCGCGGTTGGCTGGGCGACAAGACCGGGCAAGGTTTTTACAAGAAGGTGAAGGGCGAAGGCGAGAAAGAGATTCTGACGCTCGACGTGAACACGATGGAGTATCGCGCGCGACAGAAGGCGCGATTTGCTTCGCTGGAATCGGCAAAAGGCATTGAAGACACGACGGAGCGGCTGCGGGGATTGATCGGGCCGGTGATTGAAGGCGCGAAAGCGGACAAGGCGCAGCAGTTTTTGTGGGGATTGCTGTCGGAGAACTGCTTGTATGCGGCGCGGCGAGTGCCGGAGATTTCGGATCACATCGCCGATGTCGATCGCGCCATGCGCTGGGGATTTGCGTGGGAGATGGGTCCGTTCGAGCTGATGGACGCGATCGGCGTGAAGGCCTTCGCCGACGGCGTGCGAAAAGAAGGGCGGACGCTGCCGCCGGTGATCGAGAAGTTGCTGGCGAGCGGGCGGACTTCGTTTTATGAGTCGAATCGCGGAGCGAAGTCGGTGTTTTCGGTGGCGACCGGCGCGCAGGAAAACGTCGAGGAACCGGCCGGCGTGCTTGTCCTGAAATCTCTGAAAGAAGCCGGGCGTGAGGTCGAACGAAATTCCGGCGCGAGCCTGATCGATCTCGGCGACGGCATCGTCTGCTGCGAATTTCACTCCAAGATGAACGCGATCGGCTCCGACCTGATTGCGATGATTCACAAAGGGATCAAACGGCTCGACAGCGACTTCGACGCGATGGTCGTCGCGAATCAGGCGGTGAATTTTTCCGTCGGCGCAAACCTGATGCTCGTGCTGGTCGCCGCACAGGAGCAGGAGTGGGATGAACTGCACCTCGCGGTGAAGCAATTTCAGAATGTGAATCTCGCGATCAAATACGCGCCGAAGCCTGTCGTAGTCGCGCCGCAGGGCATGGCGCTGGGTGGAGGCTGCGAGGTTAGCCTGCACGGCGCGCGCATCCAGGCCGCGGCGGAAGCCTACATGGGACTGGTCGAAGCCGGCGTGGGATTGATCCCCGGTGGCGGCGGCTCGAAGGAAATGCTCATTCGCGCAAACGAACATGCCGCCGGCGGAGACGATCTGGATTTGTTTCACGCGTTGCGTCCGATTTTCGAGACGCTGGCGATGGCCAAAGTCGGAACGAGCGCGGAAGAGTGTCGCGATTTCGGATTCTTGCGCCGCGAAGACGGCGTCTCGATGAATCGCGAACGGCTCGTGGCTGATGCGAAAGAAGCGGCGCTGGCGCTCGTTCGCGCCGGTTACAAACCACCGGCCGCAAGCTGGCAGGAAGGCGCGCAAACGACACAGATCAAAGTGTTGGGTGAGCAATTTCTTGCTACAGCAAAGATGGCGATTCATCTTCTTCTGCGGGGTGGGTACGCGACCGAACACGACGCGGTCGTTGCTCGCAAACTCGCGAACATTCTTGCCGGCGGCGCTTTGAGCGCTCCCCAATTTGTCAGTGAGCAGTACGTGCTGGACCTCGAGCGCGAAGCGTTCGTCTCGCTCTGCGGCGAACGCAAAACGCAAGAGCGCATCGCGCACACGCTCAAAACCGGCAAGCCGCTGCGAAACTAGCCCGTTTTTTCGATTTTCGGCCCTTCATGAACGCTCGCAAACAAACTCGGCGATATTTCACAACTCTTGCGGTCATCGCGCTGTTGCTCGCATCTCTGGCCGGACTTCGCGCCCAGCAACAATCGCCGCTTCGGGTCGCCGCTGCCGCAGACCTGCAATTCGCGCTGAAAGACGTCGCGCAGCAGTATGAGCATCAAACAGGCCACAAGGTCGAAATCACCTTCGGATCGAGCGGGAATTTCTTTTCTCAACTACAAAATGGTGCCCCTTTCGACGCCTTCTTCTCCGCCGACGTCGAATATCCAAACCGATTGCAACAAGCCAATTTGATCGATCCGAACAGTCTGCTGAAATACGCCGTGGGCCGAATCGTGGTCTGGATGCCACCAGACTCAAAGATCGACTTGGCCGGTCAAAAATGGAACGCACTGCTTGATCCGACAGTTCAGAAGATCGCGATTGCGAATCCCGAACACGCGCCTTATGGGCGCGCCGCAGTCGAAGCGCTGAAACACTCCGGCCTCTACGACAAGGTGCAGTCGAAGCTCGTCTACGGCGAGAACGTGTCTCAAGCCGCGCAATTCGTGCAGTCCGGCAACGCGCAAGCCGGAATCATCGCGCTCTCGCTCGCCGTATCGCCCGCGATGAAGTCTGGCCAGCGCTGGGGAATCCCCGTCGATCAATATGCTCCGCTTGAACAAGCCGCCGTCATTCTGAAATCAGCGCCTAGCAAAGAAGCTGCGCGCGCATTCCTCGCCTTCGTTTCGAGCGACGCCGGACAGCGCACCCTGGCAAATTCTGGCTTCGCGATTCCAAACGCCACATCGCCGGCCAACTGAGTTTCGATCGATTCTATGGAAGCACTTCTACTCTCAATTCGGCTCGCGCTCACAGTGTCCGCGATCCTCTTCGCAATCGGTGTCCCATTGGCGTACTGGCTGACGTTTTCGCGGTGGCCCGGAAAATTTCTCGTCGAAGCCATCGTCGCGCTGCCGCTCGTTTTGCCTCCCACAGTGCTCGGCTTCTACGTGCTCATCGCGATGGGATCGCAAGGCCCACTGGGCCGATTTTGGCAGCGCGCCTTCGGTCACGGACTCGCGTTCACTTTCACCGGCCTGGTCATCGCGTCCGTCCTCTACAGCTTGCCGTTCACCGTCCAACCTCTCGCCGCATCGTTTGAAAGCGTCGATCGCAAGCTGCTCGACGCGTCTTCGGTCCTCGGCGCGAGCCGCATGCGTACATTTCTCCGCGTGATTCTGCCGCTTTCCGTTCCCGGTGTGATTTCAGCGATCGTCCTGAGTTTCGCGCACACACTCGGAGAATTCGGCGTCGTCCTGATGGTCGGCGGCAACCTTGCAGGCTCAACGCGGACCGTTTCGATCGAAATCTACGACCGCGTGCAGTCGATGGACTACGCCTCGGCGAATCAAATCGCGCTCGGCCTGCTCATCTTTTCGTTCGTGGTGCTTTCGATCGTTTACGGCGTGAATCGCCATCTCGGTCGCCGGATCTGGTCGCCATGGCCGGCGAAATGACGCAACCTGCAATCATGGTTAACGTGCATTTGGAGCGCCCGTCGCGATCGAACCCCAAGTTCGTGCTGGATGTCGCGCTGGAATTCCCGACTGGCGCCTCGATCATTTTCGGCCCGTCCGGAGCCGGCAAATCCACATTGCTCGATTGCATCGCAGGATTGCTCAAGCCTCACCGTGGAAAAATCACCACCGGCGACGAGACGCTGTTCGACACCGAAGCCGGCATCGAAATCCGCCCCGAGCGCCGCCGCATCGGCTACGTCTTTCAATCACTCGCACTCTTCCCGCACATGACAGTGCAGAACAACGTCACCTACGGCCTCGCGCATCTGCCGCCTGAGCAACAAAACCAACGCGCCACCGAGATCCTCTCCGCCTTCCACATCGAAACGCTGCGCTCACGCAAACCCGGCGAACTATCCGGTGGCGAGCAACAACGCGTCGCGCTGGCTCGCTCTCTGGTCACGCAACCACGCGTATTACTGCTCGACGAGCCGATGACCGGCCTCGACGCCGAACTCAAAGCCTCGATCACGCAAGATCTCCTGGCCTGGAATACCCATCGCAAAATCCCAATTCTCTATGTGACACACAGCCACGAAGAAGCGGCCGCACTAGGCGGCCGCATGGTCTTTCTGAAGAATGGAAGAGTTGTCGAGCAAACAGAACCCGTCACGTCCACACCGCAGACGCGTTAGAACGCAATCTACTTCGCAGCCCCCGCCGCAGCCGGAACAGAAAACTTCACTTCATCTGCCGACAACGTCTCACCACTCGGCGTGGCATGAATTACGACGCGATCTCCCACCGCGAGATCCGAAACCTTCGCCGCTTTTCCGTCGCGCGTCACATACATCGTGTTCGCCACCAATTTCACTTCCACCGACTTCCCGTCAGCCTGCTTCACGACCACGGAGTCGGCATTAATTTTTTCCAGCGTGCCCATCACGTGCTTTTTGTCGCCGTGTGCGAACATCACGGTGGCCATCAGCGCAAGCATTCCAATCAGCGAAATCACTTTTAGTCTCATCCTCAAGTCTCCTTTTTCCCGAACTCGCGAGCCGTTCACCTTGACCCGCGACGCGGCACGTTCCGCTTCCAAAACCATGCTTCGCCTTCTACTAGTGATGCTTGGCCGGGGCCTTTTGTTGCACTGGCTGGCCTCCCAGAAAGTCGTCCTCTTCCTGATCTTCTTCGCGATCGTCTGGCCCCTTCGGATTCGCGTGCTCCATCTCCAAACGCTCTTGATCGGCAAGTTGCGGCAGATGCCGGATAAAGAGGACGAGCTTCCAACTATCTTCTTCGGAGCCGTGGCCACCGCCAAATGCGGGCATGCCCGTAAAACGAACGCCATTCTCGATGATCCAAAACAACTCGCCGTCCGAAAGGTTTTGCGTTTCCGGCTTTCGGAGATCGGGCGGCTTCGGATACAGGCCCTTGCCGTACATCGTGTCGCCACTGCCGTCGTTCGCGTGGCACGACGCGCAGTGATCGGCGAAATGCTGGCGCGCTTCTCTCCGATTGAGGTCCGACACTTCCGTCGGATTGTGCATGTTGCGCGCGTTCGACGGAATCGACAAACGATGCGCATGTTGCGCGAAAAACGCCTCCAGCGCCGTGGGCGTCGCGCGCGCGCTGAGGCCATCGTGCAAGATCATGGCACCCGCCGCAATCGCGACGCCGGCCAGCAGCACCAGCACAATCAGAATGATGTGTCCGCGTTTCATATCAGCAGCTATGGTAGCTGAGACCCGTAAGAAAGACGCATGCGCTAAATCCTGTAGTGGCTGCGATTTGTAATAGTCGTATCAAAAGCGCGTGAACCGCACACAACTCTTTCTATATTTATAGGAGTCGCACCGCCGGGATTGGTTGCACTCCGTCTGCACAATTGTGGCGGACGGGCGCATCCAATAACGTGGCTTGCTCGCTGCGAAGTGGCGGCCCCTCTGGCCGCTCTGATACGATACGATTTTGCGGAATTGGTTACGTCGGGCAGGCAGCGTACGCAGCGGGCACAAGCTTCGATGAATTTCTGGTCACAGTTCGAGCAATCGGATGGGTGGGCAAACTGCCCGCAGGATGTGCGGGAGCTTTTGCTCGCAACGCGCGCAGGCCATGAGTTGACGTTCGAGCAGGGGCTTCGACTCGCGACCGTCTCGGGCCTTGGGTTGGAAGCTCTTATCGCCTCCGGCGACGCGCTACGGCGCGAAACCGTGGGCGACACAATCACCTACGTCGTCAACCGCAACATCAATTTCACCAACGTTTGCTTCGTCGGCTGCAGTTTCTGTGGTTTTGCACGCGGTCCGGGCGCCGCTGACGCGTATTCGCATTCGCCGGAACACGTCGTGCTCAAAGCGCGCGAAGCTTGGGACCGCGGCGCCACCGAAGTCTGTATTCAGGGCGGCTTACCGCGCGATCTCGACGGCTTTTTCTATCGCGATCTCTTGCGCGCGATCAAACATGCGATTCCCGAAATGCATGTTCACGCGTTTTCGCCGATGGAGATTTCGTACGGCGTCGACAAAACCGGGATGTCGCTGCGCGATTACCTTCAGATGCTGAAAGACGAGGGACTCGGCAGCATTCCCGGCACCGCAGCTGAAATTCTCGACGATCGCGTGCGCCGCCGGCTCAGCCCCAACAAGCTTCCGGTCGCGCAATGGGTCGAAATCGTCACGACTGCGCACGAGCTCGGCATCCCGTCGACGTCCACGATGATGTACGGTCACGTTGAAGAGCCAGCCGATTGGGTGCGGCATATCTTGCTGCTGCGCGAAATTCAGAAACGCACCGGCGGGTTCACCGAGTTTGTTCCGCTTGGTTTTATTCATGAGAAGACGCGCCTCTATCAGCATGGCGGCGCGCGCGCGGGAGCTGAGCGCGATGATCATCTCCGCGTGCATGCGCTGTCGCGCGTGTTGCTGCATGGCGCAATCAAAAACATCCAGGTGTCGTGGGTGAAGCTTGGATTTCAGGTTTCGCTCGATTGCTTGAATGCCGGCGCAAACGATTTCAGCGGCACGCTGATGGAAGAGAGCATCTCCAAAGCTGCGGGCGCGAATTTCGGCGAGTTCGTCGAGCCTGCGGAATTTCGGCGGATGATTCGGTCGATTGGACGCACTCCGGCCGAGCGCACGACGGGTTACAAAATCCGCCGCACGTTTGACGATTCGCAGGAATCCGAACCCGTTGAGTCGTTGCAGTCGGAGCCAATTTTGGCTGCCACTTCCGTCAGCGCTCCGTCACCGGTGTTGCCCATGCTGAACGCCGGCAACGTAGAGCACGCGCATCACGTCATGCACGGCGAAAGCGCATACTGACCGCCGATGCGCGCCCTGCTGCTTCCGGTAAAGGATCTTCGCAACGCCAAGCAGCGCCTCGCCGGCATCCTCACACCCGAAGAGCGATTCACGCTGGCCCACGCGATGCTCGCCGACACCGTGCGAGCGATGTGCGGCGTCCAGCGCGCCGACAAAATCTTCGTCGTCACCAACTACGAGCCCGCCATGCAGGCCGCCCGTGAAAACAGCTGGCAAATCTTGAGCGAAGATCGCCAAATTTCCGAGAGCGTCTCGGTCGATGACGCTTCTCACCGCATCGAGCGTCTGGGTTTTAGCGCCGTGCTGCGCATCCCCCTCGATCTGCCGCTGATTCAGGCGGGCGACATCGACGAACTCCTCGCCTTCGAATGCTCCGCGCCTGCCATCGTCATTGTGCCTTCGCGCGACGGCACCGGCACCAACGCGATCCTCCGCACACCGCCGACGCTCTTCCCTTCTCACTTCGGCTCGGGCAGCTTCGCCAAACACTGCGCTGAGGCTACCGCCGCCGGCGCGCAAGTCCATCATCGCCGAAATCCGCGCCTCGAAATGGACGTCGACGACGAAGCCGACCTGCGCGCGCTGCTGCGGCACGATCTCACCGGAACGCAAACCGGTGCGTTCCTGAACGATTCGGGCATCGTCCAGAGGCTTTCCGCGCGACAGCACGAAACCACACAACCCTTTCGCGCCGCTTCGCAGACCTGAACCACTCGGCTTACAATATCCCCGCACCAACGCAACACTCTGGATTCTCTGAGCCCCGAATGAAACAGAAAATCTTCTCCGACATCGACGCCGCGATCGCCGACGTTCCCGACGGCGCGCGCATGATGTTTGGCGGCTTCGGCGGCGCCGGATTCCCCAACAATCTGATTCAAGCCCTTGCCCGAAAAGGCACGAAAGAAATCTTCGCCATCAGCAACAACTGCGGCACACGCGACGGCGAACTCGGCGTTCTCTTCAAGCTGAATCGCATTCGCCACATCATCGCGTCGTTCCCCGGCCCTCACTCCAATCATTTTCAGGAGCGCCTCGCCGCGAAAGAAGTCTCGATCGAACTCGTGCCGCAAGGCATTCTCTGCGAACGGATGCGCGCCGCCGCCGCGGGCCTGCTCGGTTTTTACACGGCGGTCGGCGTCGGCACCGAAGTCGCCGCCGGCAAAGAAGAGCGCGTCATCGACGGCAAGCACTGCATCCTCGAGATGCCGATTCACGCTGATTTCGCTTTCATCAAGGCCCAAAAAGCAGACGAACTCGGTAATCTCACCTATCGCCTCGCCGCGCAAAATTTCAATCCCATCATGGCGATGGCTGCGAAGACCACAATCGTCGAGGTCGAAGAAATCGTCCCCGTCGGCTCCATCGATCCCGAAAGCGTGATGACACCCGCGATTTTTGTGCACCGCATCGTGCAGGCGAGAGGAATCCGCTATGCCGGATAAGCCGCGCCTCACCCGCGAACAAATCGCGCAGCGCGCGGCGCTCGAGTTGCCCGACGGCGCGTACGTCAATCTCGGCTGGGGCATCCCCAATCTCATCTCCGACTATCTGCCCGCCGGAATCACCGTTTTCTTTCATAGCGAAAATGGAATCCTTGGTATGGGCCGGCGCGCGCGCGCCGGTGAAGAAGATTTCGATCTCGTTGACGCAATGAAAGTTCCGGTCACGCTCGTCCCCGGCTCATCGTTTTTCAATCAGGCCGATGCACACCTGATGACGCGGGGCGGACATCTCGACGTCGCGGTCCTCGGCGGTTTTCAGGTTTCTGAAAAGGGCGATCTCGCCAACTGGAAAATTCCCGGCGCGAAAGGCTCGGGCGGCATCGGCGGCGCGATGGACATCGCCAGCGGCACAAAAACCGTCGTCGTCTGCATGGAGCACACGACGCGCGACGGCGCGCCAAAAATTGTGCGCGAGTGCACCTATCCGCTCACGGGATTGCGCTGCGTGACGACGATCGTCACCGATTTGGCAGTGATCGACCTCGGGCCGGATGGCCTCGCACTTCGCGAAGTTGCGCCGCAATGGACCGCCGACGAAGTTCAGCAACTTACTGGCGCGAAATTGAATTTCACTGGAACTCCGCCGGAAATGCGCCTCAAATAAAAATGCACTCAACGTGGCGAATTCGCTTCGCGCAGCTCTGCTTGGCACGCCGCCGCATATTCGGAATCGTCGGAGTTTGCATCACAGTAGTCGCGATCACGCTCACTCCCCGGCCGAGCTGCGTTAACGCAGCCGACCAACCGAAACTCACCTATCACCTGACCTATTCGCTCGAAACACCGAACCTTGTCCACATCTCAATTCATCTTCCGCAGCCCGCCGCTGCTCCCCTCACTCTAGTCATTCCCCGCTCCGTTCCCGGCGGTTACGCGCAGCGCCCGTACGATCCCTTCGTTGCGAACGTCAAAGCCTTCTCTGAATCCGCGCCTCACGCATCAAGAAAGGACGCCGTCGCAGTCGAGCGCGACGAACTCGGCCCACGCTGGACGATCGGCAAACGCGACTCTTCGGGCGCCACAATCGCGCGCATCGACTACGACGTCGACGTCGCTAAGATGGAGCGCGACATCTTCTCCGCTGCCGACTCCTCCATAATCCGCGACGGCTACGTCGGCCTGCTCGGCTACTCGATCTTCGCTTTCCTCGAAGGCCGCGAAAATCTCCCCATCCAACTTGAAATTCACGCGCCTGCGAAATGGCCGGTCTTCTCGACGCTCGCGCCGCAAGTCCCGCTCGCAACGACCACCTTCACCGCACAAGCCGCAAACTACTACTCGCTCGCCGACTCTCAAATCACGCTCGGCCCCAAACTCCAGGTCACGGAGAGCATCGTCACCGATACACCGGGCTCCGTCCCGATATTCGTCTCGCTCTACGCCGAAACCACAACCGACATCGCACTCGAAATCAATACTTGCGCGTGACGCGCTCGACAAAGTCACCACCTACTTCGACTTCACGCCTTTCTCGCATTACAGCGTCGTACTCGAATACGTCAAACCTCTTCCCCCACCGCACGAATACAACTTCAGCATGGAGCATCTCGACAGCGGCACTTTCTTTTTCGACATCGATCACGCGATCTCCGCCGCTAGTTCTGCATCCGCAAAGGAATCCGCCCGCTTCAACTACGCGCATCACATCGCGCATTCGTGGATTCCCAAGCGCTGCTACGGCGCCGGCTATCTTCCGTTCAATTGGGAAATGACGCCCGTCATCGACACCATCTGGTTCAACGAAGGTTTCGGCCGCTATGCCGCCATCGCCGCGCTCGCCAACGCCCTTCCGAAAGACGAAAGCGCCCGCTATCGCAACGCGCGACTCGACCGCCTCCGCGGCATCGTTGCATCAGCACCCGACTTCCTCCAGCACATGTCTCTCGACGAACTCTCGCGCGAAGGTTCATTCATCTATTCCGACGATTTTCGCGTCGGCATGAATCTCTTCTCTCGCGGCGGGCTGATGGCCGCGGAAATGGACGACCGCATTCGCACCGAAACCTCCGGACAAAAATCGCTGCGCGAAGCTCTGAGCTATCTCATCGCGTGGACCACGCAAAACCGCCGTGCCTTCCGCACCGATGAACTCCCCGAAATTTTTCGGCGCGCTACCGGCGTCGACACCACGTCCATCCTTAAATCCTGGATGCAGCCTCCGCACCCCGCTCCCGCAAACTTCGCCCCGCTGCACGAACCGCAATAGAAGTGGTACAGTCTTGGTGAACAGCCTGACTTCGACTCTGCTCCCCGGAGGTTTCCGTGGCCGACCAAGTTCCCGACAAATATTCCGATCTCTTCAAGAAAAAAGCCTTCGCCAACCTTGGCACGCTCATGAAGGACGGCAGTCCACAAGTGACGCCGGTCTGGTGCGACTACGATGGCAAGCACATTCGCGTGAATTCAGCGCGTGGCCGCGTCAAAGATCTGAACATCCGCCGCGATCCCCGCGTGGCGCTCGCGATCGTCGATCCCGAAAACCCGTATCGTTACATGGAAGTACGCGGCAAGGTTGTCGAGATCACCGAAAAAGGCGCCGACGACCACATCGATAGCCTGTCGAACAAATATCTAGGAAATCCGAAATATCCGTTCCGCCAACCCGGCGAAGTGCGCGTCCTCTACAAGATCGAGCCCGAAAAATTCAGCTCGATGGGTTAAGCCGCTTCATATGGAGTGCGGCGCCCCTGCGCCGCTTTTGACCAACCAAGCGTATCCACCCAATCGATCTCAGCGTTAGCCGTGAGGTCGCGCCCCCGCCGGCAACGCAAAGGAGTCTGCGTGTCTGCCTCCGAATTCACCGTCCGCGCCATCGGCGTCGCAAAATCTGAAATCAAAACTCCCGCCGACGATTGCTGGGCCAATCTCGTCAGCGAAATCGAACTCGATCCCAACCAGTTCAGCCCCGAAAGCACGCGCGGCCTTGGCGACTTTTCCCACGTCGAAGTCGTTTTCGTTTTCCATCGCGTCGCGCCCGAAAAAGTTTTCACTTCGTCGCGTCATCCGCGTGACCGCGCCGACTTTCCCCTCGTCGGCATCTTCGCGCAGCGCGCCAAAGACCGCCCCAATCGCATCGGCGTCACGACCTGCAAAATCGAGCGCGTCGACGGCCTCCACATCTTTGTGCGCGAACTCGACGCCATCGACGGCTCTCCCATTCTCGATGTAAAACCCTACATCGCAGAGTTCGGCCCGCGCGAACCCGTCCGCCAGGCCGCCTGGTCCAAAGAAGTAATGTCCGGTTATTTTCGCGCGAAGTCCTGAGCCACGCGTCCTATTGCTTCGTAGCTCGGTCAATAAACGAAGCGATCTGCCCGTGCAGCGCAATACGATCCTCGTCGTGCAAGTACATCATGTGTCCCGCCGAGTAGTAATCCTCTTTGATGTTTTTCTGCAGCGCGTCCGGCAACCCGAGATGCGTCATCGTGTACTCCGTCGCGAAGAACGGCGTCGCGAAATCGAAATACCCATTCTCGACCTGCACCAGCAATCGCGGATTCGTGATCATTGCCTGCGCTAGATCGCCCTCGACATTCGGCGCACCGGGAAAAAATCGCCGGGGGCCATTTTGCTGACGCGTCCACTTCCAATCGCCGTTGCCGCCATTCGTGTTGTGATAAATCTTGTCGCGCCCGAATTTCAGATCGTCCTGGTTGTAGGAATTGATCAGCGCGGTGTACGCGCCGCCGACTGCCGGACCTTCCGGATCGCCCTGCGCGTTCTCTTCCAGCAAATCGTACGTGTATCCCGTGAAGCGCGCGTCGATGCGCCCAGTCGTCAACCGCGCGCTACGCTGCAACTCCACGCGAAACTGACTCAGCGTCACGCGCAGGTCCGCCTTGATCAAATAGTCTTCGCTCAATCCCGTAAAATGTGAAAGCCTCTTCGCCACCGCCGCTTTCTCGTCCGCCGAAAGCTCTGCGCCTTTATAAAGCGCGGCCGCGTACTCGCCCTGCGCATACTTCCGCGCTTCGTCAATAAATCCAGGCAAATCCGCCGGCCGATCCTTCAGCACTTTGTGATACCAGGCAACCGCCGCGTAGCTTGGCAAATAGAAAATGTACGGTCGGTCATCGCCCGGAGAGAAGGAAAGCGTCGCCAAATCCAGCACCGACGAAATAAGCACGATGCCGTTCAAGTGCACCGTGTCGTGATTCTGCAAATAATTTCCGAGCGCCGCCGACCGAAATGTGCCGTAGCTTTCGCCGATCAGGAATTTCGGCGAGTTCCACCGGCTGTTGCGGCTCAAATACGTGACTATGAATTGCGCGAACGCTTCGACATCCTCATCGATGCCGTAAAAATCCTTGTCCTGGGCTTTGCAAACCGCGTGGCTGTATCCGGTTCCCATCGCATCGATAAAAACCAGGTCCGTTTTGTCGAGCAGACTCTCCGTGTTGTCCACCAGCTTGTACGGCGCGGGCGGAGTGAACTGTCCATCCACCGTCTGCACGCGGCGCGGACCGAACGCGCCCATGTGCAGCCACATCGTGGCCGAGCCTGGTCCGCCGTTGTACAAGAACGAAATCGGGCGCGTCGAAAGATCCTTCATGTCACTGCGCGTGTACGCAACCGAATAGAGCAATCCGGTCGCATCGCCTTTGTCGTTCTTCAGCAGCGTCGTGCTCGCCGTCGCTTTGTACGGGATTGTCTGGCTGCCGATGCGAAGCGTGTGATCGGTGGTCGAGACTTCTTCTTTCGTCGCGGCGGCGTCGCACTTTTCCGCCGGCTTGTCGTTCTTTGCGTCTTTGTCTTTGTCGGCATTCTGCGCGATCGCGCGAGGAGAAAAAACGAACACAGCGGCAAGCATCGCCGCGCAAAGCAATCCCATATTTTTCATCGAAGTCTTCATCGGGGCTCCGTCATGCGTCAGAAACGCCGGGGATTGTAACGCAGAATTCGCAAGGACACCCCTCCTCTTTTTTTTGTAAGGATGTGATTGCAGGGGAGTTGCACGGCGAAGACGTTCAACGCGCGAAATGATCTGCTCAACTCGGCCCGCTCAACTCGGCGCGGTAGCGGCTTTCGCGTCGCCGACTGTGATGCGCTCACGCAATCCTGCGACTCGTTCGAACGATTCCAAACGCGCGCGATGATCGTAGAGATGGGCGGTCATGATCAGTTCATCGGGCCGCATCACGTCGACGAAATTCTGCAATCCCCGCTGCACCGTCTCGGGCGAGCCGACCGCAGTCACCGTCAACATGTGGCTCGCCATCGCCTTCTCGGCAGGCGACCAGTAGGTCTCGATGTCGTCAATCGGCGGCGGAATCTGTCCCGGCGTCCCGCGCCGCAAATTCGTGAAGGACTGCTGCACCGACGTGAACTGTCGCCGCGCCTCGCCATCGGTCGCCGCACAAATCACATTGATGCCCAGCATCAGGTACGGCCGCTCATTCTCTTTCGACGGCCGAAACGTCGCGCGATACAAATGCACCGCGTCCATCATTTCCGCCGGAGCGAAGTGCGACGCAAACGCAAACGGCAGGCCCATGCGTGCCGCAAGCTGCGCGCTGAACAAACTCGAGCCCAGCAGCCAGATCGGCACCTTCAAGCCCATGCCCGGCACCGCGCGCACCTTCTGGCCCGGCTCGGGCTCTTCAAAGTAATGCTGCAACTCCAGCACATCGTCTGGAAACCGGTCCGCAGCCGCAACCGGATCGCGGCGGAGCGCTCGCACCGTCGCCTGATCGGTCCCCGGCGCGCGGCCCAATCCCAGCTCGATGCGCCCCGGAAACAACGACGCCAGCGTTCCAAACTGCTCGGCAATCACCAGGGGGGAATGATTCGGCAGCATGATGCCGCCCGACCCGACGCGAATCGTTTTCGTTCCCGCCGCTACATGGCCAATCACGATTGAAGTCGCGGCGCTGGCGATCCCCGGCATGTTGTGGTGTTCCGCCAGCCAATAGCGGTTGTAGCCCCATGATTCGGCGTGCTGCGCCAGGTCGAGCGAATTCCGCAGCGCATCCGCGGCAGTCGATCCTTGCGGGATCGGAGACAAATCGAGAATCGAAAAAGGAATCATCGGGTCATCCGTAGGAACCAGCATTGGATGAGCGTATCGCGGGTGGGGTTATTTCAGCTTTTAAGGCGAGTTTGCAGCGTCAGGCGGGCACAAAAAACGCCGCCCCTACCAGCCCAAGCATTCAGTAGGAGCGGCGCCGTACTACACTCAAGGAAAAGCTACTATTTCTGCACGACCACGTTGAGCGTCGAGCTTTCCACCGACCCGAGGCTCACGTTCGTCGGATCCATGGACAAAGTGATCTGCCAGAGAGACTTGTTCGCCGTGTCCGTCAGGCTTAGCGTGACATTGAACTGGCCGGTCAATCCCAGAGCCGAGGGCGAATTGAAGAGCATGCACGTCGCCTGTCCGTTGTTCAGTGGCACCGCGCCGCTCAATTTCACGGAGCCGCTGCCAACTGCATAGTTCAACGTGCCCTGCACCGGGGTGCCGTCGGGATACTTGAAGTCGAGCGTCAGCGTCGGTTGGTTTCCGGTCGAACCCGACGAGTTCGAAATGATTTCGATCGCCCCAATTTTGCCACGGTCGTGTCCAGGGACATTGTCCAGTTCGATGGTCGCCACGCCGTTGGTTACCGCGAAATCGACGCCCTTGACCAGCGCGGTGTTCGCGCCGGCGGTCTTGAAAATGTCGAAATTCTGAAGCACCGTCGTGCCGCCAACCTTTACGTTGAAGACGCGCCCGCCGACAAACGCATCGCTGCTATACAGCTCGGCGAAGTACAGGTTCACGTGATACGAACCGTTGGCGACCGGAAACGAATAAACGAGTGGCCCGCTGTCGCCGGGCATGCGGCCGTCTTGAAACAGCGCGGGATCAGTGGTGCCCGCCACGGGGCCGCTGACCGTGCTTGTCAGGCCGCCGTTGAAATCCTTGTCCGCCGACCAGGCTTGTCCCTTCGAGTCGGTGTATGCCGGTCCGCCGCACTTCACGCGAATCGCCGATGTCTGCGCGTGTGCCATTCCACACGTCGCTAGTGCCAATACAATGAGAGCCAGGGCTTTTCGCACGAGTCCTCCTCCGAGGGGTTCAACCTGTTCCGTTTACTTTGGCTTGCAAGCGTGGAGGGCCAAGGAGGTTTACGCTTGCGACCGCTTGATGACAATAGGGTTCCGTTACATACGGGACTACTGTCCCAATGAACAAATTTAGGACAGTAGGACAGCTAGACTTCCTTAGTCCTTTGAACGGGTACCCTCAGGTAACAGGGGAGTTACGGCTGCGCTGCCGATGGATGACATCGCCCAGCAAACTTTTTTCAACAGTTTTTGCAAAGACGGAAAGTTGTGGGAATGCACGCTGCTTCGAGTTACATGCGCGCGGCCACGCGCGCGGCGATCCGATTATCGGCTGTCTTCATCACGATCACCAGGCTGTCGCTGAGCGGTACGTCCGCGCTTGGCACCGAAAATTCGTAACTCCACGCCAGTTTCTCGGCGACCGGCCCGCCACGCGACGCCGCGCGCGCCGAAGCCGTCGGCATGATCGGATCGACCGAAAAATACCTTGGTACCACATTCGTGATCGGCCGCAATTCCACGCCGTGCTTCCAGTAAAGATACAAATGCATGCTGGCCATCATCGCGCGCGTCAGGTGCGGAGTGCCGCTCGTGTTTTCCACCTGAGGAGGGCAGGTTGCGTCGTAGTGATCGAAGACGACGAACTGGAGTGATATCTGATCGGGAAAGTGCGTGACATTTTCCGGACCGCGCCGGAAGGTCGCGCCCATATCGGTATCGACTCGCTTCAGATTGTCGAAGAATCCTGGCGCTGCAACATGTCCCGAAATTCGGAAGCAGGGCCCGTCGGGGACCGAGCCGTTGGTTTGCAGGAAGAGGCCGCCTTCGTAATTCCAGACGTTTTTCTCGTGATTCGACGATGGAACACGCACCGCATCCGCCGGAGGGGGCGATCCGATGCCGACACCCGTGGCAAGAAGCTCCGCAACAACGAGAGCCACGACAAAGACAGCGGTCGCTTGGGCGCGGAATCGCAAGGCAGCGTACCCCAACACTTAGAGTCTAACGCGTTATGGCGTTGGGGAGAATGGCCGAAACGCCTGCGCAGGGCAGCTGAACCGGGTCGTTACCCACCGGCACCGCGCGCAAGCGAAGACAGTGCGGATCGAGCATCCCGCAACGCTTGCTGCTCGGCGGCGGTCGACTCCGATTTGTCAGTGGAGTTTTTCGCACGATCAACGGCGGAAAGTGCGATGTCCACTTTTCGCCTCAGCTCGACCGGATTCGTTTCGAGCAAGGCCGACAAATACGGCTCGCGCCAATCGGTGATCGGCTCCCAGATCGCGGCGTTGCAACCGTCTGGAAAAATAAACGCGCGAAAGTGGATGGGAATGGCGCTGCCGTCTTTGTGCTGGACGACGTAGTCGCCCTCCATTTCACCCTTCTTGAGATATTGAGCAAAAATCTGCGGAACGTTGGCGGTCTTGTAGCTCACGTCCTCAACCGACTTTGTCAGCAGTTCTTTTCGCGTGTAGCCGAGTAGCGCACAAACGCCTTCGCTCGCGTCGGTGTAGCGGCGCTGCGCATCGGCAAAAACAACGTAAGAACATCCATTCAATTCCGGATGGTTATGGCGAAGCATCGAGCGGTTCTTTCAGAGTTCCAAACTTGTGATTTTGACGCGCCGAGCCGGGATAAGGTTTTTGCTGCCGGATGAGGGATTCTAGCAGCTATTTGTCGGCTTTCATCAGGAAGGAAAAGCCGTCGTAGGTGCGCAGCACCTTGCCGTCGCCGGCCGGCTTGGTGTCGCCCTTCGCTGCTCGCACGGCTTCGATTGCTTCCACCAGTTTGGGCAACACCGAAGGCTCTGCCACGGGAACATTGTGCGCGCCGAGGACTAATTTTAGATTGGGCGCGAGCGCGGCGAGTTTCTTCACCGACGCGACGTATGCGTCGAGATCGGTCTCGGGCCGGTATAGCCAGATCGGGCCGGGGTAGTATGTGTCGCCGGTGAAAAGCAATCCGTTTTCGCGATCGAGCAGGCAGATCGCGTCCGGCGTGTGGCCCGGAGTTGCGATGACTTCGAGTGTGCGCTGCCCGAAACCGAGATTGATTTTGAATCCATCGTGAATCGGGATTGAGACGTGCCACGCTTTGGTTTCGTACGTTTTCGGATCGAATCCTTTTGGCGGCGCGCCGCACATTTGTCCCGGCGCGATTTCGGCTTGGGCGTCTTCGCGAGCGGCTTTCGTGTTTGCCTTCGTGAACGCGGTGTCCATGCCGAAGACGTACGGAAATTGCCAGTTGTCGCCGATGTGGTCGTTGTGCGTGTGGGAGTTGAGCACGACGATGGGCTTCGACGTGAGTTTGGTTACGAGCGCTTTCAGGTTGCCGATGCCCATGCCTGTGTCGAAGAGCACGGATTGCTTCGGGCCCGAGATCAGATACGCGATTGTTTCTTCCGATTGGTGCGGCTCGTAAATCGCGAGGGTGTTCGGCGCGACTTTGTAAACCTCGAACCACGGCTCGTTGGGAAGGACGCGCTCGAGCGATTTGTATTCGGGGCGCGGGAGCGACTTGCACCAATCGGGCGGGACGGGAGTGGCCAGCGTGTCTTGCGCTTGCGCCTTTGCGTTTGGCGCGAGAAAAATGGCGAGTAGCGCAATCGTGGATGCGAAGAATCGAGCGGCGTGGCGCAGCGAAGTCGAGCAGGCTTGCAACGTTAATTTTGTCATGAGCGGGGCCACAGAAAAGCTTATCAGCAGCACTGCGGGCGCTTGTCTTGATGTTCGTGCCAGCAACGTAAAGGATTGGACACCCGGCCGGGCCCGCCTGCCTCCCTTTTTCTTTTCTCTTTCTCTTTTCTCTTTCCTTCTCTTTCTTCTTCTTCTTTTCCTTTTTTTTTATTTCTATCTTCATCCACCCTCTCTTCATCTTTTTTTTCCCTCTCTCCCTTCCCGTTGTCTCCGTTCCTTTCTTTCCCTCTCGCTCTCCTCGCCCGTTCTCCTCTGTCTGTGTTCTTCTCCTCGCCTCTCTGTTTTTGCTCTCTCTCTCTCTCTCCTTTCCCTCCCTTCCTCTCTCTCTTCTCTTTCTTTGCTCTTTCCTTGCTTTTTTCCCTCTCTCCCTTTTCTCCTTTCTCCTCTTTTCCCTCTTCTCTTTCTCTTCCCTCCTTTCTCTTTTCTCTCTCCTCTTCTCTTCCTCTTCTCTCCTTCCTCCTTTCCTTCTTTCTCTTCTCTCCTCTCACGCTCAACTCAGCGCAAACTCTTGCGGAACAGGATGGAGCGTTCAGCGATTTCGTAGCCCAGGCGCAGATGCGCTTGAAGTGATTGGGCATTGTCGGACTGCGTGTCGGAGGCCATCTCGGTGCAGCCTTGTTCGCGCGCCCAATTTTCTGCAGCGGCGATGAGTTGCGCGCCGACTCCGCGGCGGCGATGAGATCCGGCGACGTACCATCCTTCGATGTAGCCGACCGCGCGCGTCCAGTCGCATCCGTCCGCCGTCGATCGCAGGCCGACCTCGACAAATCCAACGACCGCTCCGTTTTCTTCCGCGACGAAATAAACCAGCGGCATAATGCCCGGCGACTTCCCGGCCAAGATTGGGACGAGTTCTTCTTCGTGATGCTCGACCGAAGAATCCGGCCACAGCGCGTGCCGCATCTGTCCAAGGACCGTTTTGTCGGATGGCTTTGCTGCCCGAATTTGAACACTCGACATTGCGAATTTTCCTGGCGTGAATCGAACGCGCGACTACTTTCCGCTTGTCGCGGTGGTGAAAATTGACTTCGGGATCATCATGTGGACGCCTTTGTTGCCATCGACGAGTTCGGTGATGTGGAGGTCTGCGGCGACGCTGGCGAGTTGGTAGGCGTCATCGCGCGTCAGATGTTTTTCGGCTGACGAGGAAATCGACCATTTCGCGCACGGCGAGCGTCGCACTGGCATTGAGGTCGTCGTTGAAACCCATCGTGATGTAGTGCGTCGGAGTTTCAGCGCGCGGCCACTTGAGATGCATGTCTTTGCGCACAATAAATTGAAACGTGCCGATGAGCGACGTTTCGATCGCGGTGATATCGACTTCGCCGTCGCCTTGCGCGGCGTGACCGTCGCCGACTTCAAAGAGCGCGCCGGCCGACGTGAACCGGCAAATATAGTGTCGTGCCGGCGACGAGATCCTTGTTGTCCATGTTGCCGCCCATGATCCACGGCGGATTGCTGCTGAAGCGGCCGGCGGCTTCGGGCGGCGCGACGCCCATGCTGCCGAAAAACGGATGCAGCGGAATGTCGATGCCCGGCGCGAAATGTGCGACGTTTTTCTGCTCGTCGAGCGGGATGATTTTCGTTTTCGTGTACGGAAAATCGTCGGGAATGTAGCCGCGGCCGGGACCGAACGCATTGTAGGCGTACGGGATGGCAAGCTTGATTTTCTGGATGCGGATTTCGAGCACGTCGCCGGGCTGCGCATCTTCGATGTAAACGGGGCCGGTGAGAATGTGGCCGCCGGGGCCTTTGTCGGTGACTTCGTGCCGTGATGTCGCGCAGCGATTGTTCCACTTGATCGGAGGCACGCCGGCATCCTCGAGCCGCTTGGGGCTTGAGGTGATCAGCGTCTGAATCTCCATGGTCTCGCCGGATTTGACGCGCAGGACCGGCATCGCTTTCGCATCGTAGTAGCCCCAAGCGACAGTCTTCGGCGTCGGCTTCAGCGTCTGAGTCGTCTGGGCGCTTCCGTTCGATGCTGCAATTAGAAAACTAGCAAGCAATTGCCAATGCGATTCGTCGAAAGCACATCTGATCCGAGGTCATGATTGTTTGATTCCGTCTTTGTCCTGAATTTCTGATAGCGCTGGCCTGTCGAACCTATAGGTCACGGTGGTTTCTTCTGCTCGCCGGCAAGGCCGATTCCGTACGTGTCGATTTCTCGTGAAGCCCTTCCATCTCGTCTTCAATACCGAGAGTGCATCACTCGCCCGTTCCAAGACCATCTCGTAGCCCGTTTTCTTCTTACGAAAAACCCAGAAGGGCACGATATGGGCTCCTCGCAATTTTCCGGTTCCCATAATGACCAGATCGATTTCATTCGGTCCGTCCAAATGGATCTCGGAAGCCAGTAGCCATTCCGCGGGCAGTTCATCGGGCAGCACGTTATCGACCTCTCGAATCCTTGAACTACTTCGTCTGGCACAGGAACCGGACGATCACATGTTTCTCCTCGTCCGCGCCGAAATCCGCCTGGCTCGCGCTGCGACTGCTTGCTCGCGCTTTGTTTCTGCGTCGCCGCGAGTGAAGTTGTCATCGCGGCGATCTAACGTCATCAACGCCAATTGGTACGTCTTCATTTGTTCTCTCGCGCTACGGATGCGTCATGTCTTCGGGTTTGACCAGGGCGTCGAAGTCTTCGGCGCTGATCAGGCCGAGGTCGAGCGCGGCTTCGCGCAGCGTACGGTGGCTGTGATGCGCGGCTTTGGCGACTTTGGCGGCGTTGTCGTAGCCAATTTTGGGGGCGAGCGCGGTGACCAACATCAGCGAGTTGTGGACGTAGTGGCCGATCTTGGCGCGATCGACTTCGATGCCGACGATGCAGTGATCGACGAAGCTGTTGCAAGCGTCGGCGAGCAACTTCGACCGACTGCAAATAGTTGAAGATCATGACGGGCTTGAAAACGTTGAGCTCGAAATTTCCCTGCGAGCCGGCGAAACCGATCGCGGCGTCGTTGCCCATCACCTGCACGGCGACCATGGTGACCGCTTCGCACTGCGTGGGATTCACTTTGCCGGGCATGATCGACGAGCCCGGCTCGTTTTCGGGAAGAATCAATTCGCCGAGGCCGCAGCGCGGACCGGAAGCGAGCCAGCGAATATCGTTGGCGATTTTCATCAACGAGGCCGCGAGCGTTTTCAGTGCGCCGCTCGCGAAGACGACTTCGTCGTGCGATGCGAGGCTCGCGAATTTATTCGGGTGCGAGCGGAACGGCAGGCCGGTGAGCTCGGCGATTTTTTGCGCGGCGCGCTCGGCGAATTCCGGATGCGCGTTGAGGCCGGTGCCGACGGCGGTGCCGCCGATGGCGAGATCGTAAAGCCCATCGAGTGCGACCGCGATGCGCGCGCCGTCGCGATCGAGCTGCGCAACCCAGCCGGAAAATTCCTGGCCGACGGTGAGCGGCGTCGCATCCTGCAAATGCGTGCGGCCGATTTTTACGATGTCCTCGAATTCCTTCGCCCTTGCCTTGAATCGCGTCGCGGATTTTGCGGACCGCCGGCAGCAGCATACGCGCCGTCTCGGTCGCGGCAGCAATATGCATCGCCGCCGGAAACGTGTCGTTCGACGACTGCGACATATTTACGTCGTCATTCGGGTGAACGGGCTTCTTGCTGCCCATCTCGCCGCCGGCGATTTCGATCGCGCGGTTCGAGATCACCTCGTTGACGTTCATATTGGTCTGCGTTCCGCTGCCGGTCTGATAGATGTGCAGCGGAAAATGATCGTGCAGCTTGCCGGAGATAACTTCGTCGGCGGCCCGGCTGATGAGCGCGGCTTTTTCGGCGGGGAGCTTTCCCAGATCCTGATTTACGAGTGCAGCGGCCTTTTTAAGGATGCCGAAAGAACGGATGAGCTCGGGCGGCATGGTGTCTTTGCCGATATCGAAGTGAATGAGCGAGCGCGCCGTCTGCGCGCCATAGTAGCGATCTGTGGGGACTTCGATCTGGCCCATGGAATCGGATTCGGTGCGAGTCGGGCCGGTTTGGACGACGGTAACGTGAGACATGCGAGGCTCCTGGGTTATGGATGCAGCGCGAAGTTTAACAGGAAAGATAACGCGGAGGCGCTGCGTTGCCGGAGGGCCGCCGAGCGGCCGAGTTCCATTTTGGGACGCTCAGGGGCATACCCCCTATGTTTTTGCAAGAGTGCGGAGGTGCTTTAAGAATGTGGGGCTTGTGGACGTATGAAAAACGGGAGTGCGCAAGGTGTTCAAACTGTGAGAGTTGCAGCGCATCGTAGACTCCAAAATGCGTTCCCAGAACGGGAAAAGGGCGCCGGTTTTTCGCCGGCGCCCTTTCTTGATTACATGCCAAGTTAGATTACCATAGAGGTACTATAAAGTCAAGAGGAATCTCTGCCGCAATGCACTTAAAGGCCGAAATGCTTCGAACGACTTGCAGAATATCCTAGTTTTGGGATACCATATGGCAAGGAACAATCTTGTAGAAGGCGAACAGCCCTTGCTTTGGGCTGGCTCTTCGAAAGACGATCTGCTCACATTCCCGGACCCAGTAATCGACAGTATTGGCTTGGCACTGAGTGTCGCGCAGTTTGGCGAAAAGTATCCCAGTACCAAACCATGGAAAGGTGACGGACCCGGAATCATGGAGGTCGTTGAGGACCATAGGGGTGACACCTATCGAGCCGTATATACCGTACGGTTTGCTCGAGCAATTTACGTGCTACACGCGTTCCAAAAAAAATCGACGCACGGCATTGCGACGTCTCAGCGAGATAAGAATCTGATCAAACGCCGACTGAAGGCGGCACAGTACGAATACGGGGTGAGATATGGCAAGAGCGACTAAGAAGGTCACAATAACTCCAGGTTCTGGAAATATATTCGCGGACTTGAAACGAACCAGTGCCGATGAGAAACATACAAAGGTGAAGCTGGCAGTCACGATCAACCGGATTCTACGGGAGAAAGGCCTCCGTCAGGAGGCGGCCGCAAAGTTACTTGAACTGAATCAGCCAAAAGTCTCCGCTCTCGCCAATTATCAATTGGAAGGGTTTTCGGTCGAGCGTCTATTGCGGTTTCTCAATGCGCTTGATCGCGACATCGAAATCGTGATTCGCCGAAGGCGTCAATCCAAGGGCCCGGGCACGATCTTGGTGACCGCCGCTTAGCGGCGAAGCAACCGAATAATCATAGTTGCCATTTCGGCTTGTTCCCTTTGGTGCGATTTCCCCGAGCCCTTGGTGAATAGTTGAGCAGCCGCCACGCTGAGGACGTAGTCCCGGAAAAAGTCCTTGGCAACATCAAACGAGCAGTGACATAGAAACGCCAGAATGACAACGAGTATGACCGCCGAACCGCATGCGATTTGCGGGAAGTGGTCCAGTAGCATCGAAGTCCATTTGAAGAGCCTGTTGTTCACACGAGCGCGACTCCGGGCGGATTTTGATTGGATACTCATAGGTCACTTAGCTTTATCAATTCAAAGCAAATGGAGACCCAAAACGTTCCCAACCGGAACACTGTTAACTGCCGCCATTTCCAATGGGCACGGCCTTAACGCCTCGATTGCGAGGAATCCCCTGATGCTGTGTCCCGAAATGGAAAGCCACGGAGGGAAGACGCCCCGATTTGGAACGCCACAAGGTTTCACACTCCACGTTTTTGGGGATCGACACAGGCGAACGCCGCCGAGTAGTAGCACCCAAGACTGACGCCAACGGTTGCGATTGGATAGAAGTGCGCTACCAGAACAAAATTTGCAGGCAAGGGTGCCGGCCACTAACTCGCCGGAAAAAGAAAAAGGCCGCCAAAAATTGGCGGCCTTTTTTAAAACTTTAGATTAACCGATACGAGTTGTTTGTGCTCTTTGAGCCGATGCGATCTGACAGAATCCGTCCAAGGCCCAGCAAACCGAGGTCTGCGGGACTGAGTAACATCGGAGCGTGCATCCCTGCGGCCCGTGAGAGCTTTGGGATGCATTGCGTGGCATGACCCGCACACCATAGCGGGTTGAGCCACGACTACTTTAGAAAGGAGGTGATCCAGCCGCAGGTTCTCCTACGGCTACCTTGTTACGACTTCACCCCAATCATGGGTCATACCTTGGGCGTCTGCCTCCTTGCGGTCAGCGTGACGACTTCTAGTACAACTCACTTTCGTGATGTGACGGGCGGTGTGTACAAGGCCCGGGAACGTATTCACGGCGTCGATCTGATACGCCATTACTAGCGATTCCGGCTTCATGCAGTCGAGTTGCAGACTGCAATCCGAACTGAGCAGAGTTTTTTCCGATTAGCTCCCCCTCGCGGGTTGGCAACGGTTTGTGCCCTGCATTGTAACACGTGTGTAGCCCTGGACATAAAGGCCATGCGGACTTGACGTCATCCCCACCTTCCTCTCCGTTATCCGGAGCAGTCCACGTAGAGTTCCCTCCTTGCGGAGTGGCAACTACGTGCAGGGGTTGCGCTCGTTGCGGGACTTAACCCAACACCTCACGGCACGAGCTGACGACAGCCATGCAGCGCCTATACTCATGTCCCTTGCGGGAAGGCCGTATTTCTACAGCTGGTCATAAGCATTTCGAGCCCAGGTAAGGTTCCTCGCGTAGCGTCGAATTGAACCACATGTTCCACCGCTTGTGCGGGCCCCCGTCAATTCCTTTGAGTTTCAGTCTTGCGACCGTACTCCCCAGGTGCAGGACTTAACGCGTTAGCTCCGGGACGACACCCGAACGGGTGGCACCCCAAGTCCTGATCGTTTAGGGCTAGGACTACCAGGGTATCTAATCCTGTTTGCTCCCCTAGCTTTCGTTCCTCAGCGTCAGTAGTGGTCCAGCGCGCCGCTTTCGCCACGGGTGTTCCTGCAGATATCTACGCATTTCACCGCTACACCTGCAATTCCACGCGCCTCTCCCACACTCAAGCACAGCAGTTTCGGAAGCAGACTCTGGGTTGAGCCCAGAGATTTCACTCCCGACTTGCCACACCGCCTACGAACCCTTTACACCCAGTAATTCCGAGCAACGCTGGCCCCCTACGTCTTACCGCGGCTGCTGGCACGTAGTTAGCCGGGGCTTCTTATACCCGTACCGTCAATCCTCTTGCGAGGTTTTCGTCCGGGTCGAAAGGGGTTTACACTCCGAGAAGCTTCATCCCCCACGCGGCGTCGCTGCATCAGGCTTTCGCCCATTGTGCAAGATTCCCCACTGCTGCCTCCCGTAGGAGTCTGGACCGTGTCTCAGTTCCAGTGTGGCTGGCCATCCTCTCAGACCAGCTAACGATCATAGCCTTGGTGAGCCATTACCTCACCAACTAGCTAATCGTGCGCGGGCTCCTCCTCCGACGACTTACGCCTTTGAATCCGAAAACCGAAATTCTCGGAATGTTATGCGGAATTAGCTCGCCTTTCGGCGAGTTATTCCCCATCGAAGGGCAGATTACCCACGTGTTACGCACCCGTGCGCCGTGCGCCACCTGTATTGCTACAGGCGCGCACTCGACTTGCATGTGTTAAGCACGCCGCCAGCGTTCGCTCTGAGCCAGGATCAAACTCTCGTTTGAAACTGGATGCTTGGGCGAAAAAAAATGCCCTCTGATTTAACTCAGAGAGCCAGCCTGCCCAAGCAAATTATTGTCGCTCGATATTAACTCAGACTATTCGGGCTCGAAAGGCCGAATAGTTTCGAACGGATTCTGGCACATCGTATCGGTTGTCAAAGAGCAAGTCCTCCCTGTCCAGCAGAAAGGCTTCACGAACACTGCGCACAACTCGACGAGAATACGGGAAGAGTTCCAAACTGTCAACACCCTTTTCGTGATTTCCACAAGAATCCTCAGCGACCGAATAAGTCTCTATGCTCTCATGAGTTACGCCGAAAATCGTTTGACTCTTTCGCATCGTGCTACGATTTCGCTCGCAGCCGCGAAGGCGCTCGCCCGTGAAAAAACGAGATAGGCCAATTTCAAAAAGAGGAGCCAAAGGC
>CAWCHM010000009.1:0-291543 GCA_963795355.1 uncultured Acidobacteriota bacterium | reverse complement strand
GCGAAAGGCGGCGTGTTGCTCACAGCGACCGACACTTCCAGTTTTGCGATCGGCAGCGGATTCGAGAATGGCGTCACGCTCAACCAGGCGCAAAAATTAAATATCGTCGGGTCGATTCTGAGCGCGCAGCTTGTCGATGGCGCGAGTCCGATCGCATACGGCTACAGCGACAAAGTTTCGGTCTATTGCGACAACGGGCCGATCTTTTCGCTGACGGCCATCGCGGGCGAACGGAGACGCCGCCGGCTCGGCAGCCATTCGAAGGAAAGACCGACTGGACGCGGCACGATGGACGATCCGGACTTCGCGGTGGGCCGCCCCGCGACGGAAACGCCGGAAGAGAAGTCGACGGAAGCATGGGAGATTCCCGAAATCACCGACGAACAGAAGATGAACAATCCGCGCGTGATCCCCGACGCCGAATTGCCGCGTGTGATTTTGCGTTATGCCGACAGCAAGGACCTGCTTATTTCCGGGCTGCTTGAAGGCGGCGACGAAATCGCGCAACATCCGGCGGTTGTGGATGTGCCGTCGGGCTCGGGACACGTGATTCTGTTTTCGATCAATCCGGTTTATCGCGGCGAGACGCGCGGGACATATTCGCTCGTGCTGAATGCGATCATGAACTGGGACAGCCTGAACGCCGGCAGGAAGCCGGCGGAAAAGTAGCGGGGGCCGATCGGCTTCAGCGGGGCTGGCCTCGGAGCGCTCAACATAGCCGGCTTGAGATCCTCGGCGCAACGAGTGGCGTTTTCAGCTGATTAGGGTACAATCCCGCCCCTATGGCGAAACGCAGACGCAAATCCTCAAGCGTGGCACGTCGAAAACGTGTCGTAGGCTCGCGAAAAAGTATTTCGCGAAGATCGGCAAAGGACGGGAAGCTGCCGAAAGAGGCGGTCACTCTCGTCGTATTGTTGAAAGCGCGCGAAGGGCAAGAGCCCCTGCTCGAAGCGGAGTTACGCGCTCTCGTCGGCCCCACCCGCAAGGAAGACGGCTGCATCATTTACGATTTGCATCGCGGCGCCGACACGCCCAGCTCATATCTGTTGCATGAAGTGTGGGAGACGCGTGAAGCGCATCGGCTGCATACGCAAACGCCGCATTTTATCCGCTGGAATGCGCGCAAGGATTCACTACTGACCGGCCGGGACGCGACTTTCTGGACGCAGATTATCTAAGCCTTGCCGCGCGGTTTTCTGGTGTGAACCTCTGAAGCTTGCCTTACGATTCCGGCGGGCCGACATAGTAGCCGGGCCGATTGCGAATCTTCCAATCTTTTGAATTCTTCACGCCCTTGGTCGCGCCCTTCGCCAGCACTACTTTGATGTCGTGGTACCCATTCGCATTTGTGCCGGTCGGCGCATAGCTGACGGAATACTGGGCGTGCAGCTCTCCGCCGATCTCGTCGATCGCCTTTTCGATCGAGCGATCCTTGAACGTCGCGATGTGTTCGCCACCCGTGCCCGCGGCCGCAAGTTCGAGCGGATTGCCCTTCACTTTGTCCTTCACATGTTTCACGGCCCAGATGATGGCTTGCCCCAAATCGCCGCTGCCCAGACGCGCGGCTTCGGTCTCTGGCGTTTGCACGGTGCCGGGCATCGGCGGAGTGCCGAACACGCCGGGCGGCGTCACCTGCGGCGTTGTGTCGCGCGGCTCGGCTTGCGACATCGCGCGAGTGGTCGAAAGCCCAACGCTGTAAATCGTGATGTTGGCGAGCTGCGCCTGTCGCAACACTTCGCCGAATTGCGTGCCGCTGCCAACATCTGTGGCTTCCGAGAGGATCAGCATCACGCGGCGGCGACCCGGTTGATCGGATGTCGGCTGCGGCTGGGTGCTCAACATTTCGATTCCCGCCGCCATCGCGTCGTAAAGTTTCGAGCCCGACGTACCCGGTTGCAGATGATCGTAAAGACATTTTCGATTTTGTCGGCGTTGTGAGTGAAGCCCTGGAGTTTGTCTACGGAATCGTTGAAGCCGATGATAGCCGCTTCGCCACTTTCGCCCATGACTGTTGAGGTGATGAGGATGCCGGCCTTGCTGATCTGCGGCAGAAATACTCGCGGCGCGCGAGCTCGTCTCGACGAGCACAATAAGCGAGATCGGATCGCCACCCATATCAAAGTGGAGAATGCGTTGCGGCACGCCGTTGTCGGTGATCTGAAAATCTTTGGCGTCGAGCGTGTGGATCATGTTGCCCTTGTTATCGCGCACGGTGACGGGCGTATTGACAAGCGCGACGCTGACGCCGATCTTCGCGTCTCGTGGAGGTTGTTGAATCGCGGCGCCGGATTGCGGAGTGATCGGGCCGGATGTCGATTGCGCGAAGAGGGAAGGCGCGCATGCGAGCGAAGCCGCTGCAAATGCAGCGAAAAGGCACCGCGAGGCCGGTAAGCGGGTCATGGTCGAGGCAAAACCTCCGCGCACAGTGTATCCAATACGACGCAGTTCCGGCGACAAGCGTTGCCGTCGAGGATATCCGTTCCTAAAATGATAACGGACCTTTTTCGGAGCGCCCGATGGCGGCACGACAGAAGAAATCGAGAACAAGAGCGGCAAAATCCCGAGCGGAAACAGATGCAAGCCAGGACAAAATCAAAAAGCTAAAACCCAGGCCGATGCGCGCGCCACTGGCGCCGTATAAGGATCCCGCGTTTCTGGATAGCACGGCGGCGCGACCTATCCGCATTCTGACGGAGTATTTGCACCCGCTGGTGCAGCTCAAGAAGGAAGGCATTGGCGACACGATCGTCATGTTCGGCTCGGCGCGCATCGAGTCGCGCGAGAGCGCGCTGGCTCGACTGGGAAAATTGAAGAGTAGCGCGGCGCTGAAGCGCGTGGCTGCACAGCGTGCGGCGTACCGCCAGCCGCTGCGTGATGCACGGAGCGCGCTGGAAATGTCGCGCTATTACGAACAGGCGCGAGAGCTTTCGCGCCGCATCACCAAGTGGGCGATGACACTGGGCGAGCGGCCTCGGAGATTTGTGGTGTGCTCGGGCGGCGGGCCGGGAATCATGGAGGCGGCGAATCGCGGCGCAATGGAAGCGGGCGGGAAGTCGGTCGGCTTGTCGATCGAGCTACCGCACGAACAGTTTGCGAATCCTTACATCAGCCCGGAGTTGAGCCTCAACTTTCACTACTTTTTCATGAGGAAGCTGTGGTTCGCGCAGATCGCCAAGGCGTTGGTTGTTTTTCCGGGCGGTTTTGGCACGTTTGACGAGTTGTTTGAGATGCTCACGTTGCTGCAAACCGGCAAGCTGCCGAAGAACAGCTTGATCATCATTTATGGGCGCAAATATTGGGACCAGGTGCTCAATTTCCGCGCGATTATGCGGTGGGGCATGATCAGCCCGAACGAATACAAGATGTTGCAGTTTGCGGACACGGTGGATGAAGCGTTTGAGCGCATCAAAAGCGGCCTGGAGAAGTATCACATGGAACTGGATTCGGACCTTTAAACCATCAAAAGCCCCTTTTCTTCGCCTTTTGACAAGCTCCTACAGCCTTTCCCCTATGCGATTCCGGTGCTTTCCGTATGTTCGGATCGGGCTGCGGAATCTATGCTGTTAGGCGACCCTAGCTATCACCGTCGATAGGAGAATTGGCATGGCAATGGCAATGGAACGCCGAACTGGAATCCTGGAGTATGGAAAACTGTTCGTCACCCTGTCGGTGCTGGGCGGATTTTTGCTATTCACGGGCGCGCCGCGTGTGAAGGCGAGCGAGGCCGAATGCCAGCACCGCACCGAGAAAGCCGACCACAATCTACACGAAGCCATCAAGCATCACGGCTATGACAGCAAGCAAGCCGAGCATGCACGCCACGAATTGTCGGAAGCGCGCGAATATTGCTGGGGGCAGGATCACAAGTGGTGGGACGTAGAGGCGCACACTTGGCGCGTGGAACACAACTGGGATGACACGCACGGCCGCCCGTAATTCCTACGGCTAGATTCGAGGGCCGCCTTTGGTGGCGTCTCTCATTTCAACAAATTCAGAGTTATCGAAGCGCGGCGATCTAATTCGCTGCGCTTTTTTTTGTGTCATCGGAATCCCCAGTGTCCATGCGGCTTGCTGAGGTGCGCGACATTTTCAACCGCAGGGTGTTTCATAACCACCAGCAAAAACCCCATGAAGAGGTCGGGGAGGCGGTTCGAGGAGGATGTCATGCAATGGCACAAGTCTGTCTTGAACTCGGTTTTTGGTAAGGCGGCGTTGGCCGCGGCGGCGCTCGGCGGCTTCCTGTTTTTTGGCGGAGCGTCGAGCACGCAGGCTGCGCCGGTGCGCGTGTATGCGCGACCAGTAGTTCGCTACAACAATTACCGCGTACACGAAGCAATCGCGCGGCACGGTTACTATAGTCCGGCGGCGAACTACTGGCGCTACGAGCGGCATGAGGCGTATGCGCGCGGCTGGCGCGACCGCTTCGGCTGCTGGCACCGCTACTAAGCGGCGCGCTTGCGCTTCGATGCGCGACGGGCTCGGGGCGAGCGTGAGGCAGACAATCCGATGGAAAATCAAACGGGGCGCTTTGGGCGCCCCGTTTTTGCTGCGCAGGATTGCGAAAATTTCGGTTCGAGAGTTGAGAATCAGGAAGAACGAAGAACGAGTGCGAGAAATCGATTAGTGACTGGAAACCGGAATTTCGTCGGAGAAGACTGCTTCAAAACGCCGCGTCTCGTCCTGATCATGCAACATCACGACCGGGACAACGCGCAGCGACTGGCTGCACGAGCGGCACTGCGTGACTTCGCCTTGTAAATCCTGCAGGAAACCATCCGTGAAATGATATTGCGTTCGCTCGCGCCGGGCATTCTTTTGGCCACGCGTGCCGCAGTGGGGACAAACAAATTCGACTCGGTCCTCCTGCGGATCGCGGTCCAGTGCGGCCCAACCCGTGCGGCGCACACCGACTGTTTCAATGTTGTGCCGATCCATGGGTGTTGCCTCCTTCAGATCCACGTCCACAGGCAAATCAGATGCGGCGAGGTTTCATTTTGATACAACTATCTAAATATCGTGTTTTGTTGGAGCTGCGGCGTTTTGGCCTGTTTTTGGCTGAATTTCGCGACGCGAGCCGGGGAACTTGCCGCAGCCATCGGTGTCCAAGCAACTTGAGGACGCGCGCAACCCTCACAACCCTGCGAGCGCGGCGCCGGGGCCTACTGGCAACCAGGCAGACTTCGGCGCCGCAAATTTTCCCAAGTGGTTTCGCAAAATTCTTGTGTGGAGGTGTGTGCGATGGCTCACGAAGTGTTGAAAGATTGCCTCGTCGACGGCGATTCGGAGCAACGGAAGCGCGAGAGAAAAATTCGGCGGCGCGCGCTGGCGATTTCGATTTCGCTGCAGGCAGTTGCTCTCGCAGCGATTTTGTTGGTGCCGTTGCTGGGTAGGCCGGCGGTGATTTCGTGGAATGTCGTGCCGGTGCCACCTTATTATTCGCGGCCCCTTCAGCAGCGTGTTGCAACTGCGCCTACCATGCGTCATCAGCGTATCAACGCACATCCGCTCGTCACGCCGACGTACATCCCGCGGACGATCAACATGGATCCTCAGCCGCCTGAACCAGGGGACGATGTGATTCCCGTTCAGGGTGGCATCGACATGACCGGTGCGATTCCAATCAGCGATTCGCGCGCAACGACACAGCCTCCGCCTCCGGCGCCAACACAACCGAAAGCACCGAAGGTCGTGCACCTGTCGCAGATCGATGCATCAAAGTTGATTTCTCGCGTCGAGCCGGCTTATCCGGTGCTCGCGAAACAAATCGGAAAATCGGGCAAAGTCGAGCTCCGTGCGATCATCGGCGAAGACGGAACGATTCAATCGCTCGAAGCGGTCGGCGGAGATCCGATGTTTTTCGCTTCGGCGATGCAGGCGGTGAAGCAGTGGCGCTATACGCCGACGATGCTGAATGGTCAGGCGGTGAAGGTGGATACGTACATCACTGTGATTTACAACATGACGCGCTGATTTCCGCACGGCGTGCGGAACGTGCGTGGCGCAGGTGTGACGCTTGCGCCACGGGTTTTCAATTCTTCAGAGCAGCGGTTCGCCGGAGTGCTGCGCGATTGCCTGGCGAGTTTGGTCTCTAAGACGAATCAGCTCATGCCAGTCGCCAGATTCGCTGGCAGCCGCTCCGTCAGTCGCCGAGGCAACTGGTCCGTGCGGATAGATCGGCGGAGACAACGTGAGCGTGACATCGGTCGGCCGCGGAAGATAAGTTCCGTCACGCAGAAATCGTCTCGAGCCTGCGATGGACACCGGAATGATCGGCGCTCCCGAACTCACCGCCGCTTTGAATGCACCGAGTTGAAATGGGCGAACGCCGTCCTCGCTCGCGAACGTGCCTTCCGGAAAGATGAAGACAGACTCGCCTTGCCGCAGCAGTTCTTGAATTTGTTCCGCCTGCCGCAGGCGCTCGTCGCCATCTTTTCGGTCGAACCAAACGTGCCCCATCTGCTTCAAGAACGTGCCGATGAACGGCATGTGGCGCACTTCACTTTTTGCGACGAAGTGATAGGGAACGCCGAGACCCAGCATCAGCGGGAGGACGTCGAAATTGCCGGTGTGATTTGACGCGTAAATTTTTGCGCCTGGCGTGTCCATGTATTGCTTGCCAACGACGTGCACGCGGCATCCGATCAACGCGAACAATACCTTAAGCGCGGCTGAAGTGAACCTTCCAGCGGCACGCTGATCGTTTATGAACCTTACCATCCAGCACGTCGGAATAATCCAGATCAGGAAAACAATCACAAAGTAAACGCCGTAGACGATTTCCCACGCGCGGCGTGCCGCCGAGGCGAGCATGCGGCCCACGCTGCGTATCGCTCCCCCTGCGCCGAGCCTGGCGATTTGCACCCACGCCGGCGCGCGGCCGTGAGACAAGGATCCTTTTATGAAGAGCTGGCGCGTTTCTTCACGTCGCAACTTTCCGCTCGATGTTTTGGGAATGCTGCCCGCCGGTACCAATTCGACGCGGTCGGGCGGCATGCCCAGGCCACGAGAAACTTGATCGGTGACGGCAGCCAAAATCGGCGCGAGTGTTTTTGGATCTCGATCGCGCACTTCGGCGACGACGATGAGTTTCTCGGTCCCTGACGTTTCGTCTTTCAATCCAAACGCAACGATACAGCCTTTGCGAATGCCATCGACGCGCGCTGCCATCTCTTCGACTTCGTGAGGATAGAGATTGCGGCCGCCCTTGATGATGATGTCTTTGACGCGACCTGTTACATAGATCTCGCCGTCGGCGCGATACGCGCGGTCGCCCGAATCGACCCACGCGAATTCACCGGGCGATTTGGCGGGTCCTAACGGCAACAATTTTTCTGTCGCGGCAGCATTGTGATAATAGCCGCTGGTCGCGGATGGCCCGCGAAACCAGAGAAAACCCTCGGTGCGCTCAGGCACTTTAGTGCCTTGCGCATCGACGAGTTGAATTTCGTGTTCAGGCAACGAAACTCCCGAGGAGACGAACGAAATCGCGGCGCTCGCGTCGGCGGTTGCTGGAACGGCGCGTCCTTGGGTCGTAAGTGTTTCGCGATCGACGCGATCGACCTTGGGTCCGCGGTTCAACGGTGGAACGGTGACAGCGAGAGAAGATTCCGCGAGCCCGTACACGGGAAGATGCGCTTCGTTGCGGAATCCGTAGTGTGAAAAACGCTCGGTGAAGCGCGCCATCGTTTCTGGATTAACAGGCTCGGCGCCATTCATCGCGACGCGCCACGAACTCAGGTCGAGGCCCTCGATATCTTTGTCCGCAATCTTGCGCACACAAAGCTCATACGCGAAATTCGGCGCCGCCGCGATGGTTCCTCGATGTTTGTGAAACGCCCAGAGCCACCGCTCGGGGCGCGTGAGAAACGCAAGCGGCGACATCACCGCGAGTGGCACGCCAAACTGCAACAGCGTCAGCCACGCGCCGATCAATCCCATGTCGTGATACAGCGGCAGCCAACTCACGCCCACATCGTTCGGCCCCATTTCTGTGGCCGTGCCGATCGCGCGCATATTCGCGAGTAAATTCGCATGCGTCAACGTGACGCCTTTCGGATCGCCCGTCGAACCCGACGTGTATTGCAGCAACGCGATATCGTTTGCGCGGCGCACGCGACTGCCGGACAAATGCGCCGGCAGCGCACCGGGCGGACGCGGAGGCGCCTTGTCCGCGGCGTCGAGCAATTTCTCCACGTCCACCACTCCGAGCAGCGACTTCACGCGCGGCTCAAGCAATCGCGCCACAGTTTCGGCGCGACGAAACGTAAGCAGTTGGCAAACCTCGGCGTTGTTGAGAATCGCCGACTGCCGAGCCGCGTATTCTTCAATACGGTCGGCGCGAAACGGCGGATAGATCGGCACTGGGATTGCGCCGGCGAGAAGAATTCCGGCATACGAAACAAAAAATGCGCGCGACGTTGGCAGCATCAGAGAGACACGGCCGCCTGGTGGAACTCCGCGTCGCGCCAATTCTGTTGCGCAGCGTTCCGCAGCGGCATAAAGCTCGCCGAATGTCAGCGTGACGTCGCGTTCGGCGCCGTTTGCGGTTTCTTCCGAGATGAGCAGATGTGCGCGATCTGCGTCATGCCGCGCTCGATAACGTAGGACGTCGAGCAATGTCTCGCTTGCGAAAACTCCGTCGTGCGCTTCGTCCTGCCCTGGACGCGCTCGCCGCGCTGCCGCCGATGCCGATGCGTGCAACACCGATGGCCCTTCGTCGTCGGTAGCGCTCAACCCCGGCGCTTGCAACAGCGCTGTCAACAATTCTTCGGGCGAATTCGCTTCGGCTCCGACTTGATCCGGTAGGCGCACGCCGAACTCGTCTTCGAGACGCGATAGCAATTCCACGCGCTCGAGGCTGCCGAGTCCAAGGTCGCGATCCAGTAGCGACGACGCGCTCAGCATCGGCAGCGCGCCTTGGCTGCCAAGCTCTTCCAGCAAGGCGCGCACGATTTGCAGAACGCGCTCGCGAGTTCCAAATTTGTCGAGTTGTGTAGTGGGCGTCGCCACGGTGTTTTAGGAGAGGAGCTATCTTGAGCCAGAGGCTATCACGCGGGGACGCGGAATTCTATTGTAGGTACAGCAAGTTGCTCTAAGCATTCAACTTATGTGAATGCGAGATGAACGCGCACCGTGATTCCGGAGGCTGATGGCGATTACGCACGCTTTGCGAGTGCGGCCGCCGTGACGCCTTTCGGCAACAGCGTGGTCGAAAGATCGACGCCGGAAAGATCGACGCCGCTCAAATCGGTTTCACGCAAAATCGCCACGCCCATGTCTGCACCGGCGAACTTCGCTCCACTGATGTTCGCGAGACGGAAATTCACATTGCGCAGTTGCGCGCGCTGAAAATTTACGTTGGAGAGATCGCAGCGGAAAAATTCAATGCCGCTCGCTTGCGCTTCGCTCAGGTCGGCGCCGGGCAGAATCGATTCGGTCATATCGCAATTGCGGAGGTCAGCTTTGTGTAGCTTGGCGCCGGAAAGATCGGCGACGGCGAGTTTCGATTTGCGCAAGACCGATCCGGAGAGATTCGCTTCGCGCAAAATTGCGCCGCTGAAGTTGCGGCCACTGAGATCGGCGTTTGACAGATCGGCGCCGGTGAGATCGGCGCGTACTCCGCCGTCCTTGCCTTTGAAGAAATTCTCGTGCGCTGTGAGGATGTCCTCGAGCGTTTTGCCGCCGTGCTTGATGCTCTTTGCCTTTCGCAAACCCATGTCCGCCTTCCTCGTGTGTGCTTTTACTATTCTAACGGATGCGTGGCTGCGCTGGAAGCCGGGCGGCGGCTTGGTGGGTCGAGGAAGCATCGGCGTCGCCGGACAGACATGTGCGGGCGGCGGTGCAAAAAATTACCTTTGCGTGGGGGCGGAAGTCGTAACATGGAGCTTCAGGCGACCTCCAAATGAATTCCAGGTTCGACACGCCCTATCGCTGGATGTTACGAATTGCGTTTGGTTCCGCGCTCGCATTGACGATTGCTGCCGCAATCGGCCACGCGTCTGATCCGCAAGTGCAGGAAACGGAAGGCGAGATTGTCGCGAACCTCGCTGGCGGCAGGGTGATTGTTCACGTCGCTAAAGACGATCTCATTCTTTTTGCGACGATCGACCATCCGGTCGAAGCTGGGTCGCCTCCACCACGCATTCTGTCGCTTGATACCACGCATATCGGCATCCTGCTCGGAGCCTCGGAATGGCGCGAAACGGCCGATCCCAAACCTATCCGCCTGGATCGAGATTACCGAGCGGTGGGGCAGCGCGATTCACACTACGCTGATCCCTCGGGAGCCGAGCCGGACCTCGAAACCGTTGGCGTCACTTTTCTGGAGCGACTACGGCCGCTGACGAGCCAGCTTCACCACAAGATAGAGATCAAGAAAGATGATCCACTGTTCGAGATTGTGATCGTTGGGTTCGGGGCGAACCACTATGGACCCGAAGTGTGGACGGTCGAGTACCGCATCGAGCAGGTCGAGATTGGCACGCGTGAGGGATACCTCCAGACGCGCATTCTGCGGCCGCGATTTGAGCAACTGTATCCGCCTGAGAAGAAGGCACCGCGATTCGTGGTGGAGACTCGATATCCGGACAGCTTCACTGGACCGACCGTGATGGAGCTCATTCAGGGCGGAGATTCGCGCGTTGGGAAGTTACGCTCGAGCGATCCGAAGATCGAAAAAGCAGTGGATCTGATCAGTCGCGGTCAGGCCCAGAAGGCGGATGACGTCGCGTCCACTGATTTTTTGAGAGCTTTGTTACCGCTGATTTCGGATAAGGCTAGTTTTGCGCTGGGCAAGATGCAGGAACAGGGTGGGTTCGACTGGATTGTTCCGCCGGAGGAGCCTATCGAAAAGACCAAGGGAGGCGAGGACAAAGATCGTCCGCCCGAAGCGCCGAGCCTGCGTAAGCGGCCTACGCCGCAACGTTAACCGCTTATTCGGCCATAAACGGTTTGCCATTTCGCTAACCGGCTTCAATCCAATTAATAGTTTTTATCGATGATCGATCTGGGGATCTTGCGAAACGCGAAACTTCTCGCAGCTCATTCGAGTGCGCCTCGTCACCTATGCGCCTGCAACATCAACGCGTTTCGAGGATGTGGCGATGTCTCGGCGGAAATGCTTCCCCTCGAATTTGATCTTCTCCATCGCGGAGTATGCCTTGGTAAGTGCCGCCTCGAGTGATGGTTCTGAGGAAGTAACTCCCAGCACTCGACCTCCAGCAGTGACGATTGCGTCGCCGATTTTCTTTGTTCCCGCGTGCAAAACCTTAACACCGCTATCGCTGATTACATCGGTTAGGCCGTAAATTTCTTTTCCAGTCTCAAATTTGCCTGGATAGCCCGCCGAAGCGGCCACGACACACACACTTGCGCCCGGTTTCCATTTCAATTTAGTCGGTTCAAGCCTTCCCGCAACTGCATTCATCAGAACTTCAGCCAGATCAAAATCAACGCGCGCCATGATCGCCTGAGTTTCTGGATCACCGAGCCGGCAGTTGAATTCGAGCACCTGGGGACCGCCCTGAGTCAGCATCAAGCCAAAATAAAGGAAACCACGGTACGCGACGCCGTCTGATTTCAAGGCTCGCATTGTTGGATCGATGATTTGTTCCACGATGGTGTTCCGCATGGCGGAACTGACGAGATCATCGGTCGAGTACGCCCCCATGCCGCCGGTGTTGGGACCGCGGTTTCCGTCGAATGCGCGCTTATGATCGCGGGTCGGAACCAATGGCACGTAGTTCTCGCCGTCCACCAAGACGATGAAAGAAAGTTCGTCACCATCGATTGCCTCTTCGAGCAGGATTTTGTGCCCGCCGGGGCCAAGCTCATTACGGTCGAACGCGCCCTCGAGAAACTCAACGGCGGCTGCGCGATCGGTCACGATCAGCACGCCTTTGCCGGCGCACAGCCCGTCGGCCTTGATCACCAATGGCCACGAGACCTGGTCCAGCGCGGTGATCGCTTCACGGGATGATTCGAAGACGCCGAGCATTTTCGGCGTCGGGATGCTGTGCCTCTGCAAAAACTGTTTCGCGAAAATTTTACTGCCTTCGAGCTGCGCCGCTTGCTGGGACGGCGCCACGATGGGCCAGCCCTTCGCGGCGAACGCGTCCGCGATTCCATTGATCAATGAGAGCTCCGGCCCAACCACCGTCAAATCGGGACGCAACTTCGAGGCGACTTCCACGATTCTCGTCACGTCGCCCGGATCCGCCGCGATGCAATCAGCCTCTTGGGAGATGCCGGCGTTCCCCGGCGCACACCAAACATGTTCCACACTCGGACTTTGCGCTAGCTTCCACACCAGCGCGTGCTCTCTTCCACCGCCACCGATCACAAGAATTTTCATTGAGTGAAAGCCACTGCAGCCTGGCTGCAATGACGATAATCGGGCTGGCTGTGAGTGTCAACCCAGCCGAAAGTAAGGTGTGAAGCGGCGAATTTGCGCGGACGGGTTGCAGCGATCAAAAATCGGGATTGAAATCAGGACCGCAAGTGAGTGCGGAGCTAACCTAGAAATATGAAAGACGAGGCTAATTTGGAAGCGTGAGAAGACGGTAGCAGAGGAACGAAAGGACTAGGCGCCGATTGCGCGAATCGGAATCGTGACGCCAGCGGACGCGTCTGAGGAAGCCAGCATGTGGCAGCGCCCGTCAAAAATTCCGCCCGGATCGATCACCATGCAGGGCGAATGAACCTCCCCGGTGACAACACCCTTGGCCTGAATCTCAACGCGACCCTTGGCGAAAATGACGCCGTCAAAACGTCCGGCGATCACGACGCGGTTGCCCTCGATCTGACCTTCAACCCGCGCGCCTTCACCGAGCACAACGGTCTGCTCGGAGATGATGTTGCCTTTGACCCTGCCATCAATGCGGAACGTGCCCTTAAGCTGAAGCGTGCCTTCAAGGGTCACACCCTGATCGATGAAGCCGGTCCATTCTTCGGCACTGTTTCCGTTCGTTGAAGCGCTGGGCCACTTCCACGCCATGACTAGACTACCCCCGGTTGACCTTTCCACTTTAGCCTCATGCGATGGTAAGTCAACGGAGTGCGCGGCTGCGGGTGTCGAACCGATGACTGAACCAACGGGCAAAGCGGGAGAAGTTCGAAGGGTTCGCGTCCAGGCGGAGAATCGTAGGTGGGTATCGAATCAACTGAGAAAATCACTTGCGCGGCGGTGTCGCGCCGGAGGCCGAAAGCCAGGGAATTGTCGGCGGTCAACCGAAAACGCTCGCTGATGCCCTAGCGCATCAATCGGTCGTAAATATTCATCAACTGAGCATCGTCGTAATACTCGAGGATCAGCTGTCCAGGTCGCATCCGGGTCTTCTGCCGCAAAAGCGCTCGCGTACCGAGGTGGCGCTGCAACTCTTCGAGTGCAGCGCGAATGTTCGCATCCAGATGAAATTCAGCCGGCGCACCGGTGCCGCGGGAACGTCGCGAGGCAAGCCGCTCGATCTGGCGAACGGTTAAACCTCCGCGTGACGCGCGTTGCGCAAACCGCATCCGGAGCTTGGGATCCTGGACCGCCAGCAGTCCGCGTCCATGCCCCGCCGTCAACTTCCCCTCTTCGATCCAGTCCTGGATGATTGGCTCCAACTTCAGCAAGCGAACCGCATTCGCCACCGTCGCACGATCTTTCCCAGTACGTTCCGCAACTTGCTCCTGCGTCATCTGAAATTCGTCCATCAGCCGCTCGAACGCCCGTGCCGCTTCCATCGCGTTCAAGTCTTCGCGCTGGATGTTTTCAACGAGCGTCATCTCGAGCGCAAGCTCGTCGGGCACGTCGCGAACGATTACCGAAACTTTATCGAGCCCAGCACGCTGAGAAGCCCGCCAGCGCCGTTCGCCAGCGATTAGCTGGAAGCGCTTCCCGATCGACCGCACCACGAGTGGTTGAATGATGCCACTGGCCTTAATTGACCGGGCCAGTTCGTCCAGTCCTTCTTCTCGGAACCTCGTCCGCGGCTGAAATGGGCTTGGATCAATGAGATCAATGTCGATCTGAAGTGGGCCACCTGTCGGCGCGCCGTCACGTGCAGGCGCTACGGCGGCAGCACTTGAAGTTACCGCGAAATTCTGGACTGGAGGCGGCTCAACCGGGACCTGTGGTTCAGGCTCCCGAATGAGCGCTCCGAGCCCCCTTCCCAGCGCGTTTCTCGTCATTGAGGATGACCTCCTGAGCAAGATTTGT
Organism: uncultured Acidobacteriota bacterium; assembly: GCA_963795355.1. Taxonomy (GTDB): domain Bacteria; phylum Acidobacteriota; class Terriglobia; order Acidiferrales; family UBA7541; genus Acidiferrum. Next base: position 277,343 of record CAWCHM010000009.1, on the reverse strand, counting down.
GTAACCCTCGGCCCCTTTGCTATGAATGTCGTAAAAGATGATGGGCTTGCCGAAACTAGGGGCCTCGGCCAGCCGAACATTTCGCGGAATCAGCGCTTGGAAGACTTGCGCGCCGAAAAAGCTGCGCAAGTCGGTGGCGACCTGACGCGAGAGCGTAGTTCGCTCGTCGTACATCGTGAGAAGGATGCCTTCGATCTCGAGCTTTGGATTGAGCGTCCGGCGAATACGCATGAGCGTATCGAGCAGCTCAGAGACGCCTTCCAGGGCTAGATACTCGCATTGAATCGGGACCAATACGGAGCTGGCTGAAACAAGTGCGTTCAGAGTGAGGAGATCCAACGCCGGCGGGCAATCAAGAATTATGAAGCGGTAGCGGTCGCGAATGCCGTTCAGGATTCCTTGAAGGCGATATTCACGATTTTCGGCGGTCACAAGCTCCACGGCGGCCCCGGCGAGGTTTTTGTCGGCGGGCAACACATCGAGGCCTTCGACCTGAGACTTCTGCACAACCTTGTCGAATGCTTCGTTCAAAATCAGGGTGTGATAGAGCGTGTGACGGGCGGGATCTTTCGTGAATCCTATGGCGGCCGTGGCATTCGCCTGGGAATCGCAATCAACGAGAAGTGTCGGTTGTTCGGCGGCCGCGAGGCATGCGGCCAAGTTGACGGCGGTCGTTGTCTTGCCAACTCCGCCTTTTTGATTCGCCACAGCGATAATTCTGTCCAAAAATCCCCCGTGGGCGAAAACGTAGCAAACACATTGGAACGATGCAAGGAGTTTCGTCTAATTTTCGCGTGCGACCGGTTTTTATTGAGGAAATTTAATTGGAGCGACTCAGAAATGGATGTTCCACGTGGAACTCGATCGCATTTGAGCGAATTCTAGGGCGAGGGTCGAGATCCCACGCCAGTGTCGGTCGGCCGACTATTAAAGGGTCTCTAAGGGCTCTCCAGCTAAGCATGATCGCGATTCTGCGGAAATGCATTGATGTTTCACGTGAAACAGCCTGGTCTTCTGTCTTTGGCTGAAACCTCGGTCGACGGGATGTTCCACGTGAAACGACCGAGCTGTGCCCCTCGACATATGGTTCCACGTGGAACAAGTGGGATGCGAACGTCGGTCCACTTTCATGGCTGTTCCACGTGAAACGTTGTCGCTAATGAATTGAGACTGTTTCCCGAGCGGCTTCGCCGACGTTGCGTTGGCGGTTTTCGCATTATTGATCGAACGGGAAAATACGAACGTTCCACGTGAAACATGATTCTGCCCTACCCCGGCATACTTCAAATGCTGGCAGGCCGACTACTGCCACCACCCCTTGTCGGTGATGCCAATCTGAAAAGGGATAGCGGTGCTAGAACGGTGGACTTTCCGGGTGTCGTTCAAATCAGGGGACGAAAGATTAGATATAAGGAAGTCAGCTAAAAGAGTGTTCCACGTGGAACGGTAACACGAACACTGAGGATTTTTGTATTCTAGGTCGTGATAGGAGGGCAGCGTGGCGTTCCACGTGGAACCTCAAATCACTGATTAAGAGAGCGACGATGGCTGACTACGCGTCACGGGAAGATCGCTGATCAATCTGCGCCAGCGTCGTCTACTACGCTCTGTTCGGCTCGCGATCCGATCAACACAAACCGTCTGAGTGATTGCGGGACCGCGACCGGTTCCTGCCAATTCCAATCTTTGCTCCCTCGCACTTCGTCGAGGTCGCGTCCGCCGATCCAGAGCATCACCGTACGCGCGCCAATTCTCTCCGACGCCGCCCACCCGAGGAATTGCGAAAATTCACCGAGCGCCCGCGAACAAGCGACATCCAGCGGTGCAATTTCTTCATCGAGTTCTTGGTATCGGCTCACTAACACTCGAGTGCTCGGCAAAGCCAACTCGCGAACGACTTCTGCTAGAAACGTCGCCTTTTTAACGTTTGAGTCGATTAGACAGACTTCCAGTTCCGGCCGGGCGATTTTGAGCGGCAAGCCGGGGAACCCGCCGCCGCTGCCGACGTCGGCTAGCCGACCGTTACCGACGGGGAGAAAGCTGGCACCAAACATCGATTCGCAAAAGTGCCGATACAAAATTTCCAGCGGATCGTGAATCGCAGTGAGATTCATGGCGTCATTCCACTTGATGAGCATTGCCATATACCGTTGAATTTGCTCGATCTGAACGTCGGTGGCGGCCACTTTAAATTCCGCAAGAGCGCGGCGGATCGTGTCGGACGAAGGAGGGACTGGCTGAGCAGGGGACATAGATAGATCGATCCGCCTCGCGATTGAGTTTGTGATCTCTGCCTATTTACGTAACTGACTTATTCTGAATGAGATAGCGGGGTCCAGCGATTCCCGCGACAACATCGATGGCGGCGTGCCAGACAGCCACCGGTACGAAACTCTCGGTGAATGCGCGGAACGCGCCAAAGAGCAGCCCCAGAATACCCGTTCCTACCAATCCGCCACGTCCTTGATATAAGTGAGCTGCACCGAACAAAACGGACGATATCACGACCGAAGCCCAAATCGAGAGTCCAGCTCGAGCAAATGCCGCCATTGCGAATCCTCGGTAGAGAAATTCTTCGCAGCAGCCTGCAGTGAGTGCTAGGAAAAGGAAAGGTACCCGCTCGCTTTTCGACTGCGGCAGAATCCTCGAAGCCATCGCTTGGACGCGTGCGGGCAGGCGATCCCGCAAGCGACCCATCCGACGAAAATTCACCCAGTGAAGCCCAGCGAGAATTCCCGTTCCGAGTACTCCGGCAATGAGGGAACGAAATAGGTTAGGCCCAGTACCTAATCCTAACTCAACACGGGTGTAGCCGTGCGCCCACGCACGCCATCCTGCGATGGCGACCGCGATCCACTGAAATACGATCGTCGAAAGGTAGAGCGAAATCCGCTCGCGCGAGTCGACGCTAGGCCTGGCAAGCAGCTGCTTAAGCCGGATTCGCCCGCGCCAAGGAACGACGACAGCGAGCACTAAGAAAATTAACCAGATGTCCCAAGGCATGTGGGATGAAATCATGTTTGCGTCAAGCAAGCAAACTCACACGCAAAACAGTCGGGTCACGCGGACGTGATACCCCGCATCCTTTACAATGGCAAGGCATCCGCGGAGCGCATAAGAAAGGAAGCCGGCACCGAATTTAGCCGGCGCCGTCACGAAAAATTATGTCCACTGCGTCACCAAAACTTACGTCGATGGCGAAAGCCGCTGGCTGCGCCGCGAAACTGAATCCCGCTACTCTTGACGCGGTGCTTCGCAAACTTCCGCGTCAATCCGATCCGAATGTTTTGGTCGGATTCGACACCAACGACGACGCCGGCATCTACAAAATTTCTGCGACGCTTGCACTCGTACAGACCGTCGATTTTTTCACGCCGATCGTCGACGATCCAAATTTGTTCGGCCAAATTGCTGCGGCGAATGCGCTCAGCGATGTGTACGCCATGGGCGGCACGCCGATCTCTTCGCTCTCGATCGTTGGATTCCCGGAAAAAGGCGATCCAGATATTCTCGAAGCAATTATTCGTGGCGGCCTTGCGAAAATGCAGGAAGCAAATTGTAGTGTGATCGGCGGACATTCGATTCGCAATGAAGACATGCTTTTCGGCTACGCAGTTACCGGCACGATCGATCCGCAACGCGTGTGGAGAAATGTCGGCGCGCGGACAAACGACATTTTAATTCTTACGAAGCCGCTCGGCACGGGTGTAATTACGACAGCGCTGAAAAAAGATGCAGCGAGTCCGCAAGCGCTCGCAGCCGCGACAAAAGCGATGACAACATTGAATCGCGCCGCGTCGCAAGCGCTGCAAGAATTCGAAATAAAATCGGAAACTGGAAATCCGATTCACGCAGTGACCGACGTCACCGGTTTTAGTTTGCTCGGACACGCGCGAGAAATGGCGCTCGGCGATCGGACGAACAACATCGACTCGGTCTCGCTCGAAATCGATCACACTGCATTTGAATATTTTCCTGGTGCAGTCGATTGCGCGCGGGGCGGGCACATCTCCGGCGGATTGAAAAACAATCGCGCGTTCATTGGAGATTGCGTGGCATTTGCGGAGAGCGTCGCGCCGGAGTTTCAGGATTTACTTTTCGATCCGCAAACATCCGGCGGCCTGCTTGTTGCGACCGCGCCAGGAGCCGCAGACCAAGCACTCGAGACGCTGCATCGTCACGGCGTAAATGCGCGCAGTGTTGGTCGCGTGATCGCAAAGCGATCGCCACTCATCGCTGTCCGCTGAAGCGAGTCATGCTGCACTGAAGCGTTTCTGCTGTCGACGAAAGATTTCGCCTCGTATACTTTGCAGGCTCTGAAGCACACCCACTGAAGCTCAGGCACACTCGACGATGGATACGATTACTCATGGAATCGCCGGCGCACTGATCGGCAAAGCTGTTTTTCGCGGCGATGAAATGTTCACGCGCCGTCCGATGAATCCGCAACGTATCGTCACGTGGTCGCTGATGCTCGGCGCGATTTTTCCTGATGCCGACGTCGTTCGCGGTTGGTTCGAGCGCAACGACATGCTGATCATGATGTGGCATCGCAGCATCACGCATTCGTTGATTTGTTTGCCGATCTGGGCGCTTGCGCTCGCGTTGCTTACGCTTGGCATCGCACGCTGGCGAAAATGGGAAGCGCCATCTCTCGCGGCGCTCACTGCGATCTACGGGGTTGGAATCGCGAGCCATATTTTTCTCGATCTCGTCACCGACTTCGGCACGATGATCTGGTCGCCACTTAAATGGACGCGTCCGGCGTGGGATCTCATCTTCATCATCGACTTCACGCTCAGTGCGATTCTGCTGATCCCGCAACTCCTTGCGTGGGTTTATGCAAAGCGTGACGGACTCCGTCCGAGGGCGCTTTCCTGTTGGATTATTTCTGTCGCCGTCACGATCGTCGTCGTCGCTGTCGGGCGAATTGTCGGCGCGCCGATTTCGGTGCGATACATTTTCGTCACGATCGTACTTCTTGCCGCGATTTTTCTTCTGCCTTCGCTGCGCAATTTCGGGCTTACTCTTAAACGCTCGACGTGGAATCTCGCGGGGCTCATTTTAGCAATCGTATACATCGCCGCAGCGTACTTCGTTCACGACGCGGCTTTCGTGCGCCTGCAGAAATTTGCGGTTGCGCAACATATCGAAGCTCGATCGATGGCCGCGTTTCCGCTTCCGCCATCGATAGCGCATTGGGATGGGCTTATCCTCGCGCCGCGAGGCGTCTACGAAACGCATATTAACTTCGGCGATCTCTCGGGCGACGCTGACGCAAATCGCGCGCTTGTCTCGATGACGGACTTGCCGTCGCCCGCGACTCAGCAAATACCCGGGACCAATCAGGCGCAAGCACCGCAGCTTCCGCCGATCGAATACAGCTATTATCCCGATGCTCCGTCGAACTCGTTCATCGAGACCGCAAAGCGTCTCCCGCAAGTGGAAACATTTTTTTGGTTTGCGCGATTTCCGATTACGCGCTTTCACAAGGAAGGATCAGATTCGATTGTGGAGTATTTCGACGCGCGGTTCCCGCACCGTGATCGCGGGCCTTCGCCGTTTACGTACCAGGTCCGATTCGACGCGAACGGGGTAGTGCTCTCTCAGGGTTGGAAAAAGTAATCTGACAACAATACGCTGCGGGTTGCTGCTTACGTTCGCCCCGCGGCGCCTTCGGTTCCTGCAGCTGCCGCCGGGTGAATCACGACTTGCCGTTCTTCGCCCACGCCAACACTTTCGGTCCGCACACCGGGCATCTCTTTCAGCGCCATGTGCACAATTCGCCGTTCTCGCGATGACATTGGGTTCAATCGAAATGGCTGCTTCGAAGCCTGCACGCGTTCCGCGGCCACGCGCGCAGTCATCCGCAATTCTTCAAATCGCAGCGCCCGGTATCCGCCGCAATCGAGATGAATTTTTTCGTGAAACGCCGGCTCGAGCCGCAGCGCCCGATACGCCAAATGTTCCAACGCTTTCAGGGCTTCAGCTCCGCGTTCCAGCAGAAACTCTTTGTCGCGCCCATCGAGATCCGCGATGACTTCTTCTTCGCGCGCAGTAGTCGTGCCGCCATCGACAGCCGCTCCCAGCACGCGCACAGTGACCGTAAGCTGAAATTTGCCCGCGCGCACGGTCTCTTCCAGAAATTTCCGCAGCGCATCGGCGGCTGCGTCGCGATCAAACTGCCCATTTTTCACAATTTCAGGAGGCACGGCTAAATCCCCCCTTGATCGATCGATGAGGATAGGTACGAGGCCCACAGCCACAACGATGCTTACTTCTTTACGTACGATCGTGGTGCTTGTTATTTCTTCTTTTTCCCTGACATCGGAACAACCGCTGTCACCGGATGCTGCTTGTTCAACCAATACTGCTGTCCAATCCCAACCAGGCTGCTCGTCAAAATATAAACGGCCAATCCACTCGAAATCGGCGAGATCATGAAGATTCCAGCCATCGTGATGGGCATCACCTTCATCATCATCTGCTGCTGCGGATCGGTCGACGTCATCGGCGTCATCTTCGACACGAGATACATCGACAAACCCATCGTAATCGGCAGCACATAATAAGGATCCTTCGCCGAAAGATCGGTGATCCATCCGAACCATCGGGCGTGCCGCATTTCGATCGCCGAGCGCAACATCGAGTTCAGCCCAAACCAGATCGGCATCTGCAAAAACATCTGGAAGCAGCCGCCCACGGGGTTGATCCCCTCGCGCTGGTAAACGGCCATCACTTCTTTGTTCATCTCCGCTTTTCGCGGATCGCGCATCGTGTACTTCTTATATTTATCCTGGATCTGCTTGATTTCCGGCGCGACGCGCTGCATCTTCAGCGTCGTTTTGTAGCTCGAGATGCGCAGCGGAAACAGCAACATATTGATTACGAGCGTGAGCACAACGATCGCCCATCCCCAGTTCGGGATGTAGTTGTGCAGCCACTTCAAGCCGTGAAATAGCGGATCGGCAATGATCTCGAAGAAGCCAAAATTTACCAGCGCGTGCAGCGGCGGCCGCATCTTTTTCAGGTCGTCGTAGTCCTTCGGTCCGACATAAACGCGCAGGCCCATCGGCTGCGGCGTCGCCGCCGCAACTTGCGGCACAGCCTCCGGCGTGTCTTTCCCATCGACCTGCACGTTGCGCGAGTCGCGCCAGTACCGCGCTTCGATCGTTCCCGGCGCCGGACCGGCTCCTGGTAAAAACGCCGCCGCGAAATAGCGATCTTCGATGCCGGTCCAGTCTTTGCCACCTTGCCAAACACCGTTGGCCCACTTCTCCGGCCCGTCAAGCTTCTTGGCTAGAATTGTGTTCAGCTTGCCGTTCTCGTCGTAAAACACATAAGTCGAATCGATCGGCGAGGGATTCTGCACCGTCAGATCGCCGAATCCGCCGAGCCACGCCAACCCTGCCACCACCGGCGCGCCATTCAGTTTCGTGATCGTATCGACATGCACCACATACGAATTGTCAAAGTGAAATCGCTTGGTGACCTCGAGCCGCCCATCGCTCCATGAAAATTCCGGATCGCTGCCTCCAAATTTCGCACCACCTTCACTCGGCGTCTGCGTGACCGTGTACAATCCGTCGTTCGCTGCGGCCTGCAACTGTGGATCGTCAAAAATCAGCGCGAACGGCCACCCGCCCGTCGCCTGCGCCGCTTCCGGATGCACAACGTTCAGTATCTTCTGCGGCTTCGAATCATCCGTGTACTTCTTCAGTTCCCAGCTCTTCACCACCGCGCCGCGATTCGAAAAGACCACGCGATACAAGTCGTTCTCAACGGTGACCGCGTGTTCCGTCGTGTCAGCCTTCGCCGCAATCGTTGAAGCCGATGCTGCTCCCGCGCCGCCCCTGACATTCGCCGTGCCCTTCGACGGCGCCATCGCCGTCGCGCCCGGCCCAGCCGAACTCGCCCCCCCGTTCGCCACGCCGGCTCCAGACCCGGCCGTAGCCGCCCCAGTCTGTGCAGCTGGCGTTGTTTTGCTCAGTGATGCCGGTGGCTTGGGCGCAAAAAACTTCGTCCACAGCAAAATCACGCCCATCGACAGCAGCGACGCCGCCAACAACCTCATCTCATGCCCAAACTTTGGTTTTTCCGCGTCGCTCAACTGTGTCCCTCGAGACTCGCCGCCACTGCCTCATGCCGGTGCGCTTCGTCTTCGCTGCCGCAGCAATCCGGCACCGGATCAAATCCAAATTTCCCCGAAAACGGATGGCACCGCGACAGTCGCTTCAGCGTAAGCCACGACCCGCGCGCCAGCCCAAAACGTTCCACCGCTTCATACGAATACTGCGAGCAGCTCGGCACAAATCTGCAGTGACCCGCGAAGAGCATTGACAAGTACGCTTTGTAAAAACGCAGCACCATCAACCCAACGCGCGCCGCCGTCCCGACGCATGGAACACTCGCATCGTCTTGCACGCCGTGCACGTTTCGCGTTGTCGTCGCAGCAGTCGCCATCACGCCATCCCGCTCTTCACCGCTCGCAAAAACTCCGCCGTCAGCACGCCAAATTCCGCCCGCACCACAACCTTCTTCGGATGGATCACCAGATCCCATCCCGCCCCGATTTCTTCGCGATGCAAACGCACGATCTCCCGCACCCGTCGCCGAATACGATTGCGCACCACGGCCCCCCCGATCTCCTTTTTGATGCTGAAACCGAATCGGCTGTAAGGCATCTGGTTGGCTCGAAAAAATACGGTGAAGTGGGAATTCGACTTGCGCTTTCCGGTGCGATACACGGCGTCAAACTCTCCGCGCCGCACCAGCCGCACTGCACGAGGAAATCCGTGGCTCCCGATTTTATTCAGGGGTGAGCCGATGACGTCCCTTCTTACGGCGCGCCGCCAACACCTTGCGCCCGCCTACGCTCTTCATTCTCGCTCGAAATCCGTGCGTCTTCGCACGCCGCCGCTTCCGCGGCTGATAAGTCCTCTTTGGCAAGGTACTGCCTCCCTATTTTTCACGAATATTGGTGTCGCTTTGTACTACGTTTCGCGATCGTTCCGAGTTTCGTGCCCGGCATCGCGCTCAGACAGGCCGCACTCGCAGCCATTTCCGAATCAGTAAGTGTAGTCGACCCCCACTCAACCGGTCAAGAATTCGCGCACAATCCCGCGCTTTTTGGGTGCCGCCCCTCAGAGGTTCGAGGGTGCGAGCTTAGATCATGCCTAACCCACACCACGCCGGCTATCACGGTTTCCCCGACTCCCCCTCATTCTTCACCTTCACATCCTTTACTTCCGCAATCTCCGAAATCACAATCGCCCGCATGCCCTTCCGCTCGAACGCAATCCCCGTCGCCCGCACATACTTCCCCACAAACGGCATCAACTTTGTCCGCTGGTCGTAGTCCGGCATCTTGTCCGAAATCGGCAAATACAAATCGCCATCCTTCGTCAAAATCGCAATCGGCGATCCGCCTTTCACGCACCCCATCACGCATTCCATGCTCATGGTCGTGGCGTTCCCATCCAGATTCTGAATCGGGCACGCGACATCACGCACCAATCCCTCAATCGTCACCTTCGAGCGGTTCGCCCGCGCGTCTTCCATCGAAGTCTTCTGCGCACTCAAACTACCCGCCCCGATCATCGCGACGCCAAACCCGACCAACAAACAACTCCGCCAAATGCGTTTCATCACTGTCCCTCCCTCGCCTTCATCGACGTTTCCGTTTCCCACCCGTCTTCGGAATCATCGCCCGCCGCACCTCCGCCGCATATGCAGCCCAGTCCTTCGGCAACGCATCCGGTGCCTCGCGCGCCAGTTGCAACAATCCTCGATAAGCCGCATACGCCAGCACCGCAATCGTCTTCGCATGCGCGGCCGGCAATCCCAGATCGATGTAGGCGCACTCCAGATTCACGATCCGCGTTGTCCCCACACGCTGCAACGCCGCGCGCACCGTCTTGTCGTGCGTCGCCTCCGCCAGCGCTACATACAACGATCGCGCCCGGGGCGCCTGCGAAGCCGCATCCAGCATCGTCTGCAAGCGCCGTCGCGGATCGCCGATTGCCCGCAGCGCCGTGATCGTTTCCGCGGTTGATCTCGTCTCCCATCGCCGCAGCGCCGCCGATAATAAATCAGCTCGTCCGGCAAAATGCCAGTAAAAACTCCCCTTCGTCGCCCCCAGCCGTCTTGCCAGCGCGTCGATCGTCAATCCGTTCAGCCCGCGCTCCGCGATCAGGTTCAGCGCCGCTTCCGCCCAGTCCTCCGCCGTCAACGTCGGCTCGCCGTTTCGCGCAGGCCCGCTCGCTTTTCGTCTCATCCCAACTCACCTCTCCATCTCACAGACACGCGCCCAGCAGGCCGTCCCGCAAACATTCTCTCCATACCGTGAAGTATTGACAAGCATCTCTTATTTCCATACCCTAAGGTATGGAGGCGTGAATAATGTATCCTGAAATCCAGACTCTCGACGACGCGTTCGTCGCAGTACAAGAAGACGCGCACTCACTCATCGCCGATCTCACCGAATCCCAAGCCGCCTGGCGCTCGCATCCCGCCGCATGGAGCGTCGCCGAATGCCTCGATCATCTCGCACTCACAAATCGCATCTACCTCGTCGCAATGCAGCCTTTGGCCGCCGCCGCGCGCCGCGAAAACAAACTCCGCCGCCGCCCTGCGCTCCCGGGCTTTCTCGGCGCATGGTTTGTCCGCTCTCTCGAGCCGCCCTCGAAAATCAAAAGCAAATCCCCCAAAAACATCAAGCCGCGCACAGCCCCTTCGCTCGCTGACGCCTCCGCCGCGTTCCTCGCCTCTCACGCCGAAGCCCAAAATTTCCTCCGCGCCAACGCCGACCTCGACCTCGCCGCCATCCGCTTCCCCAATCCCTTCCTCAAAGGCCTCCGCTTCACGCTCGCCACCGGCCTCCACGCCATCCCCGCCCACGAACGCCGCCACCTCTACCAGGCCCGCGCCGTACTTGCCGCCGCGTCGCAGACGAAACCAACCTAGCCCCAACATCCGTCGAAGTGATACATTCCCGTCGCCTTCGTGCCACTGTGCCGACGCGCAACCGGGAAAACGTTTTCACCACAAAATAGGGGACTATCACGTGACCAAGCTCACTCGCCGTACCCTGATCCAGTCCGCAACCATCCTCGCCGGCACCGCCGCCGCAAACCTCGTCCCCGACCTGAACGCGAAAACAACTCCTCAGCCGCCGCCCGCGCCCGACCCCTGCACCGCCACCGGCCCCACCATCGCCGCCTCCAGCGAAACCAACGTCGTCGAAACCTCCGCCGGAAAAGTCCGCGGCTACTCCCGCAACGGCATCCACACCTTCAAAGGCATCCCCTTCGGCGCCAGCACCGAAGGCGCCGCGCGTTTCATGGCCCCCACCAAGCCCAAGCCATGGACCGGCCTGCGCAGCTCCATGCAATACGGCTACGTCTCGCCCCAACCCGCACGCACCGGTTGGGCCGAAGACGAGAACGCCTGGATGTTCAACTGGGCCGACGGCATCCAGAACGAAGACTGCCTCCACCTCAATGTGTGGACGCCGAGCATCAACGACAACGGTAAACGCCCCGTCATGGTTTGGCTTCACGGCGGCGGATACGTCGCCGGATGCAGCCAGGAGCACCCCGCCTACGACGGCGAAAATCTCGCGCGCTTCCATGATGTCGTCCTCGTCTCCGTCAATCATCGCCTCGGCGCCGTCGGCTATCTCGATCTCTCGCAATACGGCGAAAAATTCAAAGACTCCGGCAACGTCGGCCATGCTCGACATCGTTCTCTCGCTCGAATGGGTGAAGGAAAACATCGGCCGTTTCGGCGGCGACCCCGGCAACGTCACGATCTTCGGCCAGTCCGGCGGCGGCGGAAAAGTGAACACGCTCCTCGCCATGCCCTCCGCGAAAGGCTTGTTCCATCGCGGCATCATTCAAAGCGGCTCGATGCTTCGCGGCGCCTTGCCCGAAGCCTCCGCGAAACTATCCGCGCAAATCGTCGCCGAGCTCAATGTAAAGCCCGACGATCTGCAAACGATTCCCTATCGCCAGCTCGTCGACGTCAGCTCCGCCATCGTCGCCAAAAATCGCCCACCCGGGCCGCCGGATGTTCGTCGCATGGCTCAACTCGGCTTCGCGCCCGTCGTCGACGGAAAAATTCTCCCCGTGCATCCTTACGATCCCATCGCACCTGCAATCTCCGCCGATATCCCGATCATGGTCGGCACCGTCCTCAACGAATTCGTCAACGGCATCGGCCATCCCGAATACGAAGCCATGACCGAAGAAGAAGTCGCCAAACGCGCCACAACTTTCTTCGGCGAACAACACGCTCCGGAAATTTTAAAAATTTTCAATGAGCAACATCCTGGCGAAAAACCGTTCGACATTTATTCACGCATGATGGCCGCATCCGTCCGCCAGGGCGCCGTCACACAATGCGAACGCAAAGCCGCGCAAGGCGGCGCTCCCGCATACAACTATTGGTTCCAGTGGAAAACGCCGGTTCTCGACGCGCGCCCCCGCGCCTTCCACTGCGCCGAAATTTCCTTCGCATTCGACAACCAGTCCCGCGCCGAAACCATGACCGGCAACGGCCCCGAAGCCCAGTCCCTCGCCAAAAAAGTCTCCGCCGCCTGGGTCGCCTTCGCCCGCACCGGCAACCCCAATCACTCCGGCCTGCCCGAATTGGCCGAAGTTCACCGCCGACAAATGTCCCACAATGATCTTCGACAACGCATGCGCCGCGAAAGAAAACCCCGACACTACCGAACGCAAAGCCATCGACGCCGCCAAATCTTAGGGTTGGGCGCACAAAATTGAACTGTCATTCCGAACGAAGCGAGCCGACGCCTTTTCTTCGCGTTCACTTCCCGTGAACGCGTCGGCTCGCTCAGAGAGGAATCTCTCTTCGATCTCTCTGTTCGCCACCGCCTTTCTTTCTAGTCCTTGAAAATCAAACCAAACTTTTCAGGATGAAACCCCAACGGAAAGAGTAGTCGCGCTGTCGTACTCGGCCCCTTCGAGCTTTGCCCGGCGTAGATCGGCACCTGTAAAATTCGCCCCTTGCAACTGCGTCGATCCGCGAAGGTTGTCTCGACCCAAATTTGCATTTCTCAAATTTGCCTTCGTGACATTCGCCTGCTTGAAGTCCGCGCCCTGTAATTGCGCATTTTCAAAATCAGCCTCGGTCAAGTTGGCGCGGTCGAAAACTCCCCAGTAAAAATCACTCCCGCGACAATTCGCTCCGGAGAGATCGGCACCAGAAATAGTATGCACCTTGCAAAACCATTCCAGCCGAATACCGCCTCACGCAAGTCGAGGTCGGAAAAGTCACGCAAACCTTCGCAGGTGTGCAGAACTTCTCCGCGCTTGTTTTTTATCTCCATGGGCGCCCCTCACTCCTCCCGTAACGCCTCCACCGGCTCCAACCTCGCCGCCCTCCAAGCCGGCCCCGCACTCGCCACAAACGCCACCACCAACATCACCCCACAAGCCACCCCAACCACCACTCGGCTCAAACGCCCGCACCCCATACAGCATGTCCGCCACAACCCGCCCAAAAATCACAAACCCACCAATCCCCACAACTAATCCCGATACCGCCAAAACCAATCCAGCGCCGCACGATCAGCCGAAACACATCCCCCTGCTGCGCCCCCAACGCCACCCGCAACCCAATCTCAAATGTCCGCCGCGCCACCATCTCCGACAGCGCCGCATACAATCCTACGGCCGCGAGCAACAATGCCGTCGCCCCGAAAAACTCAGCAACGCCGCTTCAAATCGATCTGATTTCATCGATCATAATATTTTCGTCCATCGTCTGCACCGCAAACATCGGTACATCGCGATGTAACCCGTCAACAATCGATCGCACCGAGTTCACGTACGTGAGCGGATCTCCCGACACGCGCATAATCACGCCTTGCGGCGAAATCGTCGCCTGCTCGTACGGCACATAAAATCCGGGCACCGGCGGCGCCGTCAGATCGGTCGTCAGAATCCCGGCCACGACTCCAACAATTTCGTACCACGCCGGATCTCACCAAACTCCGCGAAATCAGGTTGAATCGACCTCCCGATCGGATCTTCGTTCGGGAAATATGTCGCGCGCAAATTCCTGGCTCACGATCGCTACTCGTTTCGCGTTCCGATCATCGCGCAAATCAAATGTGCGCCCCTTTAACAACGGAATGCGCAACGTCTCGAAAATAATTTGGCTCGACTGTCACTCGGTCCGCCTGCGGCAGATCGTTGGGATCGTTCGGCCTGCCGGAAATCGCAAACCTGCTCGTGTTGTGTAACTGAACGGAACAGGATAGGCGCCCGTCACCGACTCGACTCCCGGAATCGCAGCAAGCTGCGGAAACAATTGCCGGAAAAAAGTCGCGCTTTGTCGTTCGGAAACTCCACGAACGACATTCCCAATCGAAAAATCAAGATGTGATGCGGGTCGAACCCCGGCGGCACCTGCATCGTCTCGCAAAACTGCCGATCAACAATCCCGATCCGCCAACGAGCGCAAGGCTGATCGCCGTTTCTGCAATCACAAAATCGCTCGCAACCGGTGTTCGCTTCGCTCCGCCGCTGATTCCGCGTCCCGCGCGCCACATTCCCGACGATCCGAACCCGCCGCCCTCCACGCAGGGAACACTCCAAACAGAATTCCCGTCACGAGAGAAACGACAAAGGCAAACGCCAGCACGGTCCCGTCGATTTGCACCTGATCGATTCTCGGCAAACTTCGCCGGCGCAAGACGAGCACGGTCTTCAGCAACGCAAACGCGAGCGCAACGCCCAACCGCTCCGCCGCACAAAGCGAGCACGCGTCGATTCGATCAGAACTTGTCGCACGATCTGCGACGGCTTCGCGCCAAGCGCCACGCGCACGCTGAACTCGTGCCGTCGCGAAAATCCACGCGCGAGCAAAAGTCCGGCAACGTTCGCGCACGCAATCAGTAATACCGCCGTCACCGCGCCGAACAGCAAATACAGCGGCTTGCGATAGTCGCCGCTGACATACTCCAGCAACGGCCGAACCTCGACTCCATACGCATTTCGATCTTCCGGATACTGTTCCGCGATGCTTCGCTGGATCGCGTTCATCTCCGCTCGCGCCTGCGCAATGCTCACGCCGCGCCGCAGCCGTCCGATCACTTGCGTCGTCCGCTCATTTCGGCGAGAAAACTGGCTGACAAAATCCTTCTGCGGCATGCCGCTCGGATTGCGCGCTCGACATGCCCCCCTGCATGAATGCTCCCCAGAAACTCGGCACGTCGTCCATTCCAGGAAAACTAAAATCCGCCGGCAAGACTCCGACGACGGTCGCGACGCGATCGCTGAGGGTAATTCGCTTGACCAATGATGTCCGGCGAAGCGTGGAACTCTGTCACCCAGAATCGATGGCTCAAAATGATCGGCCGGTTCGCATCGCGTTCATCTGCCAGTATGAAATCACGGCCCAGCATCGGCGTAACTCCCAATACGTGAAAGAAATTGGCCGATACATATTCGCCGGCGATGATCCGTGACGGCCCATGTCCCGGCGGAGTAAATTTCCTCGTCGTCCCATACGCATAAGACGCGACCGCCTCAAACGTTTTGTTCTGTTGCCGCCAGTCGAAAAAATCCGGAAACGAAACGACAGTCGATCTATCCTGGGTTCGCCGGCTGAGTGAGCCCGCCTGTTTTGAGCCCGTCTCTGCCGAACTCTCTTCCGGCTGCGGGAATTCAATCGTCTGCAGCGAAACAATCCGCTCCGGCTTCCGCAAACGGCAACGCCCGCAGCAACACCCCACTCACCACGCTGAAAATCGCCGTCGTCGCCCCAATCCCCAACGCCAGCGTAAGCACCACAATCACGCTGAACCTCAAATTCGTCCTCAACTGCCTCAACGCAAATGCAAAATCGCGATCCATTCAGATCCCGCAGCAAGTGATGGCTCATTTCGAACTGGAACGAATCTCCGCCATAAATGACGCCGATGCTCACGATTGTCGAGCGAATTCCCAATCTCGCGCCGCGATCTCGCCACTGCTCCTGTTTTTCCGTTCGTCACCCATTCAAAAACTCTGTCATTCCGACCGAAGCGAGCCGACGCTTTTTCTTCGCGTTCGCTTCTTGCGAACGCGTCGGCTCGCGCAGTGGAGGAACCTCTCTTCGATCCCATCCGTTCGCCTCCTTGTCTCCGGTTTTGCTTTTGTGCCGCATCCTGCGCCTTTCGAGGGTGCGGGTTTAGATTCCACTTCACCGAGGGCCGCGCTTTTCTTGCAACTCTCCACCCCGCATTACTGTTACCCGACCTCCAATCCAAAGGACCCCCATGCCCTTCCGCAAACTCCGCCGATAGCGCTAACGCTCGCGCTCCTCTCTCTGCGTCTCTTTCCCGTTCGCCGCACAAACTCCGTCCACAATCCACCGGCACAAAATCCGACGTCGAGAAGCGCCTCAAAGACGAAGAAAAATCAGCATCCGCCGCGCCCGAAATCGACGCCGTCCTCAAAACTCTTCGCGCCGCCCATCGCTTCGCCGAAACCGAAATCTCTCCCGACGGCACGCACGTCGCCTGGGTCGAAACGCTCACCGGCAAAGACGGCGTTCCCAACGGCAACACCGGCGTCTACGTCAAAAATCTGAAGACCGATTCCGCACCGGTCCGTGTCACCGCTGGCCTCGCCGGCACATTCCACGCGGAGGGAAACATCGCGTGGTCCAACGACAGCAAGCAGTTCGCGTTTCTCTCCGACGCCGCCAAAAAAGATCAGCAACAGCTCTACGTCATCGCAGCCAGACGGCGGCGTTCCGAAAAAACTCACGCAGGTCAAAGGTTTCCTCGACGCGCCGCAATTCTCTCCGGACAACAAAACCATCTCCGTCCTCTTCACCGAAAACGCCACGCGCGCATCTGGCCCGCTCGTCGCCGAAACCGCCGAAACCGGCGAGATCAAAGACTCATTTTTCGAGCAGCGCCTCGCGCTCATCGACGTCGCGTCCGGCCCATCGGCTCCAACAAAGCTCAGACAAATCTCGCCGGCCGACGCCTACATCTACGAATATTCCTGGTCTCCCGACGGACAACACTTCGTCGCCACCGCAGCGCAAGGCAACGGCGACAACAATTGGTACATCGCCGAGCTCAACGTTCTCGACGTCGCCACAGGCTTGATGAAATCGATCTACAAACCGCAGCTGCAAATCGCGCGCCCGGCCTGGTCGCCCGACGGAAAACACATCGCATTCATCGAAGGCCTGATGAGCGATGAACCTAGCGTCGGCGGTGATATTTTCCTGATTCCCAGCGCAGGCGGAAATGCGAACGACATCACGCCTGGTCGAAAATCGTCCGCAAGCTGGCTGACGTGGACTTCCGACAATAAAATTCTTTTCGCCGAAATTCTCGATGCCGATTCTTCCGTTTCGCTCGTCGATCCGCTGAATCGAGTCGTCTCGAATTTGTGGCGTGGCGCCGAAAGCATCACCGCCGGTTTGTGGAATCCGAATCTTTCCGTCTCTGCCGACGGAACGCAGTCCGCAGTCATTCGCAGTTCCTTCGGCGCGCCTCCTGAAGTGTGGGCCGGCGAAATCGGCCAGTGGAAGCAAATCACGACGCGCAACAAAGATTTGAAACCCGGCTGGGGCGACGCGAAAAGCATCCAGTGGACCAACGACAAATTCGACATTCAGGGCTGGCTCATCGCTCCGAAAGATTTCGATCCATCCAAAAAATATCCGCTCATCGTAGGCGTCCACGGTGGTCCCGGCGCGGCGGAACAATCCGCTTGGCCCGACGACAGCAGCTTTCTGATGGCGCTTCCCGCTGCCGGATATTTTCTACTGCTGCCCAATCCGCGCGGAAGTTTTGGACAAGGCGAAGAATTCACCAAGGCCAACGTGAAGGATTTCGGCTACGGCGATTTTCGCGACATCATGGCTGGCGTCGACGCCGCGTTAAAACTTGCACCGATCGATCCGGAGCGTCTCGGTCTCACAGGGTGGAGTTACGGCGGCTATATGACGATGTGGGGCGTGACGCAGACGAATCGTTTCAAAGCCGCGATGGCCGGGGCGGGGATCGCGAATCTCACGAGCTACTACGGCGAAAATAAAATCGATCAGTGGATGATTCCGTTCTTCGGAAAATCTGTCTACGACGATCCCGAAGTGTATGCGAAAAGTTCGCCAATCAATTTCATCAAGAGAGTAAAAACGCCGACGCTGGTTTTAGTCGGCGATAGCGACGGCGAATGCCCGACGCCGCAGTCCTACGAATTCTGGCACGCGCTGAAAACGCAAGGCGTCGAAACGAAGCTCGTTGTCTACGAACACGAAGGCCACCACTTCTCGAAGCCCGCCGACAATCGCGACCGCGTCGCCCGCACCGTCGCCTGGTTCAACGCCCACCTCAAACAACCACTACCGTAAACTTTCCAACACTGTCATCCCGAGCGCAGCGAGGGATCTGCTTTTTCTTTCTGCTACGCAGCTCGTCACAGCGAGATCCAGCCGATGTGGATGAAGTAGAGGCTGGTGACGGCGACGATGATCCAGAGCGCGATTCCCTGCGCGAGTGGGCGCCATCCCACTTTCTTGAGCGATGCGCGCGAAATGCTCGAGCCGATCAGAAATAAGGTAGCGGTGAGGCCGTAGCGGCCTAGCGTGAAAAATGTGTTTGAAAAATGCGACGCGCTCTCGACGTACGTGTTGACGACCGCGGCCAAACAGAAAAGCAAAATGAACCACGGCAATTTCACTTTGGATTTGCTGCGCTTCACGGCAGCTGTACCGAGCGCGAGAGGAACAATCCAGAGTGCGCGCGCCAGTTTCACCGTCGTGCCAACGATGAGAGCCTGCGCGCCGTATTTCGATGCCGCACCGACGACCGAACTCGTGTCATGAATCGCGAGCGCGGCCCACAATCCGAATTGTGTTTGCGTCAGATGCTGCGCCGCGCCGATCAGCGGAAACGCAATCAGCGCGACCGAATTGAGAATGAAAATTGTCGCGAGCGAAACTGCCGTTTCCTGCTCGTCCGCTTGAATGATTGGAGCGATTGCGGCAATCGCGCTGCCGCCGCAGATCGCAGTTCCTGTCGTGATGAGATACGAAGCGTTGCCGCGCACTTGCAGTAATTTTCCAAGCGCCAATCCAACGATCAGCGCGAAAGAAATTCCAAGCGCGGTGTAGGCGAAGCCGCTGCGGCCGGCTTTGATGACTTCGTGGAGGTTCATGCCGAAGCCGAGCGCAACGACGCTGGCTTGCAGCAAAAATCGGGAGAGGTCTCTGCTATCGGCAGGCAGCGGGTGAGAAACGCTGAGCCCGAAAATAATTCCAACGGTGAGGGCGATCGGCGGCGAGACGTAACCGCTCGCGGAAATGATCAGACCGGCAAAAAACAGGGTCTTGATGAGAATTGTTTTAAAGCTTTCGCCGGCGATCTCGTATTGCATGGTGTTGGTTTACGCTCGACAGCAACAGTCGAACCGCGGCGTGGTCGTGATCGGAAACCCAGTTGCACACGCAACTTGCAACGACGCCTTGTGCGCGATCGGCGATGAAGATTTACGTTTGGTTAGCAATGTGGCTCTGCGTTCAATCACAGGATGTCGGCGTGTTGCGTTGGATTTGGAGCGGGCGCGTCCGCAGCGGGAGCGATCTTGGGCGATTCGGATTTGTGCGCGGGCGTTGCCGCTGTATGGCCGGAAACTTCGGCGATGATTTTTTCGGTGCGGCCTTTGCTGATGGCGCAACCGCGATCGTAAATGCGGCATTGCGCGAGCGTGAACTGGCAGCCGCAGGTGCAGCCTTCCGCGTTGAAGCGATGCAGCGCGACGGTTCTCTGCTCGGGCGTCAGCTTCGTCATGTCGACGCCGGGAAGCGTGCTTGCGCGATCAGCATGCTTGAGAAAAATCTCGCCAGTGTCCTCAAACGTTTCGACGCGCGCGGGAATGGGTAGTCCAATCAGGGAGCGAATTTCATATTCATAGAGCAGCGGATTCCGCAGGCCCTCGTGTTTCTGTACGACGCGACCTTCCGAATCGAGAACAAATGAAGTTGGAAGCGCGGCGACGCCGCCGTACTGCGTGCGAATTTCGTTCGTCGCCATTCCGATCGGATAGTTGATTCCGTTGGCGGCTGCGAATTTTTTCACTTCGGTGGAGTCGTCGTCATCGACGTCGAGGCCGATGATCTGAAGTTTCTCTCCATATTTTTTCTGCAGCTCGATCAGATCGGGAATTTCAGCGCGGCATGGACCGCACCAGGTCGCCCAAAAATTCAGAAGAATCACTTTGCCGTGCGACGCGGCGAGCGTGAGCGGTTTTCCGTCGAGATCGTCGAGTTTGAAGTCCGGAGCCTGGTCGGGATTGCGGACGAAGCGAATGACTGGGCCGGAGTCGGCCTCGGCGGGTGCGGCCTCTTGGGCGAAGGCGGGTGATGCGAGAGCGCTAAACAGGGCGAACAAAAATAGAATGTTGAGAAGGCCCAGAAATTTGGAAGCTTTTGATTTTGCGGGGGTTAGTGTCTTGGGGGTATACCCTACCCCTGTTTTGGCAAAGAGTGCGTAAGTGGTGTGTTTTGATAGCGATGCAATATCGGTCGAATGCGAGTGTGTGTATCGCTCTGATTCTGGAAACGTTACGGGTTTGCCAGGATTGCGCTGGATTGGGGCGGGATGGTCTTCGATTGCGGAGTGGGATGCTATTCGGCCGCGGTGGAACTCAAATGACACGGAGCAATTATACCATGCGATTTTTGGGGCCCGACTTGACCGGCATAGTTAGGTGCTCCATCGGACAATCTGGGTCCGGTTGACGCCTGAGATCCTTCGCTTTGCTAAGGATGACGGCGCCTCATTGATGGGCTTACACAGCCCGGGCGATTGGGCTGCGGCTGGAATAAAGCAGAAATTCGCGCGGTCACCCTATCTGACGGCATCTGGCGGCGTCGGAACACTCCTTTTTTGACCGCCCAAGGGCAACGAGAAGACGGACGCGAGGACTTCGATGCTAATATATGGGCAGGCAAAAGGCGTCAAAATATTGGCCGGTGCCGATGGGTGGGCAGTACGATGCGGGTGCGGGTAGTCTAAGAACTATCTAAGGCTAATAAAATGTGATAGTTAGCCACACGCCGATTCCTGAACCCTCTGGTAAGGAAAGTGCATCTCTTAAGGCCCAGTCGGAAACATCAATGCTAAGAATCACAACTGAACAGAAAAAAGGCAAGGTCGTTCTGACCGTGGAGGGCCGACTTGCCGGACCTCACGTAGGAACGCTTGAACAATCGTGGCGTGATGCGCGCGCCAACAACGAAAAGGTAAGCGTGAATTTGTGCGGTGTGAGCTTTATCGATCCAGCCGGAAAGGCTCTGCTGAAAGAGATCCATCATCAGGGAGGGCAGCTGGTGGCTGAGGGATGCTTGAATCAAGCGATTGTTCGTGAGATCGGCGCCGAAGGCGGGAAGAAGCGGGGCGAAGGCAGCGAGGGTGAAACGGGCAACGGCGGCAAGGGATCGCACATTGTTTTTTACACGCTGCTTTTCGGGTTGCTGCTGAGTCCGGCGGGACGCGCGCAATCGAGCAAGCAGAACGGACTACCAAACCAGGCACCGAGCGGCGTGATGAAGCTGACGCTGGAGCAGGCGGTCAATCTGGCGGTGAAGCAAAACACGACGGCGAAAATTGCGCAGATCGTGTCGAAGGAAAGCGTCGAGCAGAAGAACATCGCGCGAGCGGAGTTGCTGCCACAGGCCAACCTGAACGTGGGCGAAGAGTGGCAGCGTATCAATCTCGCCGCGGAATTTGGCGGCGGCGGTTTCCCTGGGCTTCCACCGGGAACGACATTCCCGGGGCACATCGGGCCGTTTGCGCTTTTTTCGGCCGGCGTGGGATTCAACGGACAAATTTTTGACCTGACATTGTTTCGGCGTTACCAGGCGGCTCGCAGTTCAGCGGATGCGAGCAAGCTCGATGCGCAGTCGTCGCGGGAGCAAGTGATCCTGCTGGTCGTCTCGCAATATATCGGAACGCTGCGCGCGACGGCAGATGTGCAGGCTTCGCAATCGCGCGTGGACCTGGCGCAGGCGTTGTATGACCAGGCATCGGATTTGCAGAAGCAGGGCGTCGGAACGGGAATCGACACGTTGCGGGCGAACGTGGAATTGCAGAACGAGAAGCAACGATTGATCGAAGCGCAAGCGCAGCGCGAGACGAGCATATTTGGATTGAGCCGGCTTTTGAATCTGGACCCGCGGCAAGAAGTGGACCTTGCCGATTCGTTGAGCTTCTTTGAAACGCCACAGCCGGGGCTCGACGAAAGCATCGAGCAAGGGCTTGCGGCGCGGCCGGAATGGAAGTCGTTGGTAGAGCAGGTCAAGTCGGCGAATTACGAAAAGAAGGCGTCGAGCGAATCGCGGCTTCCATCGGCGCATTTCAGCGGTAACTACACACAGCTGGGCGTATCGCCGACCGAGGTGATCCCGACATATACGTACTCGGGCTCAGTGACGATGCCGATCTTTACGGGCGGGCGGATTCACGCGGAGATTGCGCGGGCGAATCTGGAGATTCAGCGTATCGAGCAGCAGCAGGAAGACTTGCGAAACCAGATCGCGCTGGAAGTGAAGACGGCGCTGATCAATCTCGGTTCAGCGCGGAACGAAGTGCAGGTGGCGAATTCGGGTGTGCAGCTTTCGAACGAAGAAGTGGATCAAGCGCGAGACCGCTTTCGAGCGGGCGTGGCGAACAACATCGAAGTGATCCAAGCGCAGGATTCCCTGGCGCGCGCCAACGACAACCAGATCGCGGCGCTGTACCGGTTCAATCAGGCGCGAGCGGACCTGGCGCGGTCGATCGGCCAGATGGAAAAGATTTACGCCAAGTGAGGGTGCGATGAGTGTGGACATCGAGGAACAAGTGGAAAATCCGACGCGTACGAAGACGGATTCGACGACGTTGAGAGATTTTCCGCTCGAAGAGCCGAAGAAGGGACTCGCGAATCCGAAGATTCGGCGATTTTTGCTGATCGGCGGCGTGGTCGCGCTCGCGGTGATCGTCGGATTGTTTCTGTACTACAGCGATCGCGAGAGCACGGACGATGCGCAAGTCGATGGGCACATCACGCCGGTGGCGTCGAAGATTTACGGCCGCGTGGCAGAAGTGCTGGTTCTAGACAACCAGCCGGTGAAAAAGGGACAGGTACTGGTGAAGATCGATCCGCGCGATTACCAGGCGGCATTGGATCAGGCGAAGGCACAGCTCGCGTTGGCGGAGAGCGATGCGCAGTCGGCCGGAGTAGACGTGCCGCGCACACGCGAGAACGTGGCGAGCGGAACGTCGAGCGCCGATGCGCAACTTTTGGGTGCGCAAGCGTCGCTGGCCATGGCCCAGTCGACTTACGAACAGTCGCAGACGGCCGATCTGGCATACGCCCAAGCAAACATTGATAAGAGCAAAGCGAACGCGGAGCTCGCGAAGGCCGATCTGGCGCGATATAAGCCGCTGCTCGATAAGGGCGAGATTTCGCAGCAGCAGTACGACGCAGCGAAAGCGAACGCGGACGCGACGGCGAGTGCGTTGAAGGCCGATCAGGAAAAACTCGGACAGGCGCAGCGCAACATCGACATCTCGAAGTCGCAGGTTGCGGCGGCGCAAGCGCGCGTAGAGCAAATGAGAGCCGGAGTTGCGGCGGCACACGCCGATTCGAAGCAAATCAACATGCGAGCCGCGGATGCGCAGGGCAAAGCGGCGAAGGTGCAGGAGATGCGGGCGGCGGTGGAAGCAGCGTCACTCAATCTGAGCTACACGGAAATTGTTTCGCCGGTGGACGGCGTAGTGACGCACAAACAAGTTGAGCCGGGACAGATCGTGCAGCAGGGGCAAGGGCTGGCGGTGATTGTGCCGCTGCAGGACGTGTGGGTTACGGCGAACTTCAAAGAGACGCAGCTGCGGAACATGAAGGCGGGACAGAAGGCGGAAATTCACGTCGACACGTACGGCAAGACGTTTGAAGGACATGTGGATTCGATCGCGGGCGCGACGGGAGCGGTGTTGAGTTTGCTGCCGCCGGAGAATGCGACGGGTAACTACGTGAAGGTCGTGCAGAGAATTCCCGTGAAGATCATCGTGGACAAAATTTCGCCGGATGTGGCGGTTTTGCGGCCTGGGATGAACGTGGACGCGACGGTGATTACGAAATAAATGAGTTTACGGTCGACCGTCAAAAGTCGATAGCGGGCGGAAAAAACGAACGAGCAGATAACAAATTACGTTCGGGCCGGTTGGTGCGCAGGGATGCTGCGCCCAAACGAAGAGTGGCACAGGCGGAAACGGGATGCGGGTTGGGACGTCCAAGTAAATGAAGAACAGAATTCTAGCGAAGTTGAGGACGCCGGACGGTCACATCAATCCCTGGGTGATCGCGTTAACGGTGACGCTCGCGACGTTCATGGAAGTGCTGGACACTTCGATCGCGAACGTGGCGCTGCCGCACATTTCCGGAAATTTGTCGGCGGGCGCGGACGAATCGACCTGGGTTCTCACTTCCTACCTGGTATCGAATGCGATCGTGTTGCCGTTGTCGGGCTGGTTTTCGTCGCTGATCGGACGCAAGAAGTTCTACATGATTTGCGTCGCGATCTTCACGGTGAGTTCGTTTTTGTGCGGGTTGGCGCCGAGCCTGGGCGTGCTGGTTCTTTTCCGCGTACTGCAGGGAATCGGCGGCGGCGGATTGCAGCCAAGCGAACAAGCGATTTTGAACGACACATTCTCGCTGGAAAAGCGCGGCATGGCGTTCGCGGTTTACGGGCTCGCGGTGGTCGTGGCACCGACGATCGGACCGTGGCTGGGCGGATGGATCACCGACAATTTTTCATGGCGCTGGATTTTTTATATCAACGTTCCGGTGGGAATAATTTCGCTGATCCTGACATCCTTTTTGGTCAGCGATCCGCCGTACATGAAAAAGGCGAGCCTGAAGAGCGGATTCCGGATCGACTATATCGGAATCGGACTGATCAGCCTTGGCCTGGGCAGCATGCAGATCATTCTCGACAAGGGCGAGCGCGACGACTGGTTTTCGTCGGTCTTCATCCAGGGCTTCTTCGTGCTGATGCTGGTGGGAATTATCGGCGGAATTATCTGGGAACTGCGCCAGAAGGATCCGGTCGTCGATTTGAAGATGTTGAAGAATCGCAACTTCGCGGTGGCGACGGTCGCGATGTTCTTCCTGGGATTCGTGCTGTACGCGAGCACGGTGCTGATCCCGCAGATGTTGCAGGAATTGCTGGGCTACACGGCGCAGCTTTCGGGAATGGCATTATCGCCGGGCGGCGCGGTGATCATGTTCATGATGCCGGTGGTCGGATTTCTTGTGTCGAAGGTCGACACGCGGCTGCTCGTGACGTTCGGGTGCGTGGTTTCGGCGACGGCGTTGTTTGTGATGGCCGGTTGGGATTTGCAGCTCGACTATCACCACGCGGTGACGGCGCGCATGTTGCAGAGTTTCGGGCTGGCGTTTTTGTTCATTCCAATCAACGTGTCGGCGTTCGCGTACGTGCCGAAGGAAAAAATGAACATGGGCACGGGAATGATCAATCTGGCGCGAAACATCGGAGCGAGCGTGGGAATCGCGACGGTGACGACGATGCTGCAGAGACGCACGCAGTATCACCAGTCGCAACTGATGGAGCACGTGAATTCGCTAAGTGCAGCGTATCAGAACGCGATTTCCGGGACCCAGTTGAAGTTGGTGGCGGCGGGGTCGACGGTGGCGCACGCGGCGGCGCAGGCGCAGGGAATGGTTTACGGAACGGTGCAACGGCAGGCGGTCATGCTGTCGTTCATCGACAACTTCAAATTGCTGGGCGTGGTTTTCTTTGCGGTGATTCCGGTCTTGTTGCTGTTGAAGAAGCCGAAGGGGAAGGTAGCGGGAGACATTCCGGTTCATTAACGCGATGTGCGCAGTGAGCGAGCAGTGTGAAAGTTTTCGAGGGTGCGCGGCGTAACAGATTTAAGACGTGAATGGGGGACCTGATGGCGACACAAGCGGCAGTTGTTGGGACAACGGCAGGCGTAGTGGCGGCAAGCGGGACGCAATTCAACGAAGACAAGCTGATTCGCGCGGGGCAAAAAGGCGATCAGCAGGCGGTCGATTTATTGTTCGAGCGCTATCATCGGCCGCTGTTTCAGACGGCATTGCGCGTTTTGGGGAATGCGGAAGACGCGGAAGATGCGCTGCAGGACGGATTGCTGTCGGCGTATCGGAATCTAAAGCGATTCGAAGGGCGCTCGCAATTTTCGACGTGGCTGACGCGCATCGTGATCAACGCGGCGCTGATGCGGCGGCGAAGTGCGAAGGCGCGGCCCGCGGTATCGCTGGACGAACCGCCGCGTGAAGACGAATTGCCGGTGGTGGAACGATTCGCGGCGAAAGGTCCGAATCCGGAGCAGGTTTTTGCGGGGACAGAATTGCGCGAGATGATCAGCGCGAATCTGGACGAGTTGTCGCCGTTGCTGCGCACAGCGTTTGTGTTGCGCGAGGTCGAGGGTTACTCAACGGGAGAAGCGGCGAAGAAGTTGGGCGTTACGGAAAATACGCTGAAGGCACGGTTGTGGCGCGCGCGGCACCAGTTGGCGGAGCGGCTGGGACGGCGGCTGCGGCGCATCAGCGATGACATGACGGGAAATGGTGATGGGGCGGGGGCCGCGGGGATGATGGGTGAAGGGGCTTGCAGCTACTGCTGAAGAGGTTTGATGAATTAAAGAAAGCAGTGAAGTAAAGACGTAACGATCGGAATTATTGGGCCGGCGCGATTTGTTTGCGTCGGCCTTTTTATTTTGGCGCGGCGGTGCGGGTGGGATCGGTTTTGGCGGCGACGTAGAGACCGAGGACGCGGAGATCGTTGGTGGCCTTGCGGGCTTCTGCCAGCGCGGTGTTGAGGAGTTCGGGCTTGTCGGCTTCGATTTCGAGGATGAATTGGTAGGCCCATGGCTGACCGTGAATCGGGCGGCTTTCGATTTTGCGGAGATTGATGTTGTGGCACGCGAACGGCGCGAGCGCGGCGAGCAGAGCGCCGGGGCGATGCGCGAGCTGCATCGCGACAGACATTTTGCGCGCGTCGGCAGTGGGCGCGAGCGCGGCGGCGTCGGATTCGCGGCGCAGGAGGACGAAACGCGTGAAATTTTCGGAGTTGTCCTGGATTTTTTCGGCGAGGATGACGCCGCGGTAATGGTCGGCGGCGCGGCGGCCGGCGATGGCGGCGGATATTTTATCGCCGCGACCGAGAACTTCGCGGACGCTACCAGCGGTGTCTTCGGCGGGGACGCGCTTGAAGAGTGGATGCTGCGCGAAGAAGCGTTCGCATTGCGCGAGCGCCATCGGATGCGACGCGACAGATCTAATTTGGTCGAGCGATGCGCCGGGGACCGCGATGAGATTGAGCTCGATGGGGAGGATCGTCTCGGCGGTGATGGTGAGCTGATTTTCGAGCATGAGGTCGTAGACGCGGACGACCGAGCCGGCGAGAGAATTTTCGACGGGGACGAGGAGTGCATCGGCGGCGTTTTCAGGGATGGCGCGGAAGACGGCGTCGAAGGTTGTACGCGGGACGGTGGTGATTTCGGGGCCGAGGAGTTGGATGGCGGCGGCTTCGCTGAATGCGCCGGGCTCGCCCTGGAAGGCTACGCGCAGGGAATTTGCCGAATGTAATGATTGCGCGGAATGGGGCGATTGCGACGAACTTGGCGATTTTGGCGATGACGGATCGGGCTGCAACGAGGCCGGCTCCCTTGGGCAAACCAGTGTATTGACGGCTTTGCGGTATCAAGTATGATTCGCGCTGGTTCGAGAGACAAACGAAATTGCGCAGCGCGAGCATGATGCGCGATTGCGATGCGCGCAAATGCGGCGGCGAAAACGACCGTCGCGGAGATTGAAATGAGTTATGTGCGGAAAAGTTTGGTGCCGGGCGAGACGCTGATGTACGACACGCGGCATCACTGGATTGTGCTGCTCGGGCCGCTGTTGTTGAGTCTGTTGCTGGCGGCGCTGGGAATCGGATGCTTGGTCGAAGTGTTGGCGGCGAGAGAAGGTCGAGGATTTTTGATGGATGCGCCGACGAATGAGATGCACGCGTTTGAAGTGGCGGGAATTGTGTTGCTCGTGATCGCGTTCGTGGTGCTGGTTTGGGGATTCACGAAACGGAACGCCACGGAAATGGCGGTGACGAACAAGCGCGTGCTGATCAAGACGGGACTGGGGAATCGACGGACGCTGGATCTGATGCTGTCGCGGGTGGAGAGCATCGGAGTGGAAGAGACTTTCTTGGGGCGGATGCTTGGATATGGGTCGGTGACGTTGCGTGGCACGGGCGGGACGCCGGAGTCGTTTGTGATGATTTCGCATCCGCAGGAATTTCGGCGCAGTGTACAAGCGCAGATTGGGGCGCACGTGCAGGCGGTCGCGCCGGTGCCGCCGGAGCAGCTGTAGGCGCGCGCGAGATGGCGGTGGGGTTTGCGCGTCGCGCAGGTTGGTCGATGGCCGGGTGGTTGAGTGCCGGTCAATGGTTCTAGTCAGTGTTTCGGTTCGATCGAACCGAGATAATGCCGGTCACACGAAGGGCGAGTATAATCTTCGGCCATGAGCTCTCCAAAATTTGCAATGGTGCGGCCTGGGCCGGGCGAATACGCGCCGTTTTACGAAACATATGTGTCAAAGGTGCAGGGCGGCGATGTAGTCGCGCAACTTGAGTCGCAGCGGCTGCAAACGGCGCAATTTTTCGCGGCGAGCACAGAGCGCGACGGTAATTTTCGTTATGCGCCGGGTAAGTGGTCGATTAAGGAAGTGGTCGGGCATTTGAGCGACTCAGAGCGCGTGTTTGGGTATCGCGCGATGCGCATCGGTCGCGGTGACCAGACGGCACTGCCTGGGTTCGAACAGGAAGACTACGTGAAGAACGGCAACTTCGGCGAGCAATCGCTGGCCGATCTTGTCTCGGAATTTGGGCTGGTTCGCGCGGCAACGCTGGCGCTGCTGCGTTCATTCAACGCCGAGGCGTGGGGACGACGCGGGATCGCCAGCGACAATCCGGTGACGGTGCGGGCGTTGGCATTCATCATCGCCGGGCACGAGTTGCATCATCGCGAGATTTTGAAGGAACGCTACTTCCCCGCTATTCCACGCGCTTAGAAGTTTCCTTCGTCAGGCCGACCACTCATCTTCTATTGAACAGGCGGCTCACGCGCGCACGCGCACGCGATCGATATAGCAACGGTGATAGGGCAAGCGTGTGCGGTGATTGACGCCACGTGCGGCGTTGCGCGACGCACGCGCTACGTCGGTCTGGCGCCAATCGGTGCGGGCGACGTGCGAACGAAGATCGGGTGCGTCCTTGCGGTGACGGTTCGCCATGTGAAAGAGCTCAGCGAGCAGCGTGATCGAGGTCGCTATGAAAAAGGCGCCGGCGAAAAGCGCGTAGGACTGCGATGCTGCAGGACTAGTGAATTGATCTTCGACGATGTACCCGCCGCCGAGGAGCAAGGCTATTGCGAAGAAAAACAGGGGCGCGGCGAAGATGTGGGCTGCACCTTCGCGCTTCGCGATGGGTTTGCCGGGGAGCACCCGGCCGCCTGGTACTACGAGAGACTTGAGCATGACTCTTCCTCTTTCAGCGCAGCCTGGGCCGCGGGTGGTTCATCGATTCGCAGAAAGGCGAGGTACGAAAATGCGGGCGAGGCGTATTTCTTCCTCATGATGCCGCCGCATGCACAACGTGGATTCTGGCCTTGAATTTCTCCGCTCACTTCGACCACGACCTGGCACCCGCAAGCTGAATTCACGCAGTGCCAGCGTTCTTTCGCTTTCATCAACATGGCGCCCCCTCAGTACGCAATTGTCTGCACGCCAATGCGAGCCCGACCGGTCTTGCGGTTGGCATGTTAACGGACAGGTAAAATAGCTAAACGTGGACTGCGATGCAAGGATTACTTTTAAGGAAGCCGCGCATCGCTAGTAGGGTTGGAGTTGGCGATTGTGGTATCGGCCTAGTACGTGATGGTTGGTGGAAAGTAACCGACGGGAATGCGCGGAAAATGGAAAATTGAGAATGGAAAATTGCCGGAGCCCCGCAACACGCATGTATCGACGGAAATTCTACGGCGCCGACTTGGCTGAGACTAGTTGACGCAGGAGATCGGCGCGAATTTCGTCGCTGACGAAGGCAGCTTCGGCCGAGTTGCGTTGACATTGGTGGAATTCGGCAGCGCCCCAGTTGAATATGTTTTCGAGGCGCTGGAATTCCGTGGTGAGTGTTGTGTGAGAGACGGTGCGGCAGTCGGTATTCAACGTGATGTGCAGGCCTTCGCGGAAGAGGCGATCGATCGGGTGCTCTGCCAGCGAATTGGCGGCGCGCGTTTGAACGTTGGAGAGCGGGCACATTTCGAGCGGAAGGCGCGTGGCCTTCGCGCGATTCTGCAGTTCGTCGGACTCTGTGATGCGCACGCCGTGTCCTATGCGCTCTGCGCCGAGCAGGTCGATCGCTTCGCGGATGCTTTCTGGCCCGGCGGCTTCTCCGGCGTGAACGGTACGGCGCAGGCCTTCGCGTCTCGCCAGCGCGAATGCCTCGGCGTGTGGCGCGCCGATGTAGCGGGCCTCGTCTCCGGCTAGGTCGAGCGCGCAAACTTTGTGGCGATTATTTACCGCCAGCTTGGCGATTTCGAGGCTGCGTTCGCCCGATTCGTGGCGAAGGCAGCACACGATCAGACCGGTCCTCATTCCAGTTTGTCGCTCGCCCTGCTTCAGTCCTTCATGAACCGCGTTGAGTACTTCCTGCATATTGAGGCCGTTGCGAAGGTGGAGTTGGGGCGCGAAGCGGATTTCGCCGTAAATTGTGCCGTCAGCAGCGAGGTCTTCGACGATTTCGCGCGAAATGCGAATGAGATGGTCACGGTGCTGCATGACTTCGAGCGCAAGATCGATGCGGATGAGATAGTCGGCGAGGTCGATGCAGATTTCCGGCGCAATCAGTGCTGGCTCCAGTGGGGTTGGAAGCGAGAGACCGATCTTGCGGCCGAGGTCCGCGACCGTGGAGACGCGAACGGACGCGTCGAGGTGGCAGTGAAGTTCGATTTTTGGGAGCGATTTGAAGTCGATGGGCATTCTGCGGCTCCGAGACGAAGCGACATTAATTATGGAACAGGAGTGTTACTGCGCGAAAGATGACGGAGAAAAAACAGATCGCTCGCTTCGCTCGGGATGACACTTTTCCCGACTTGTCATGTCATCCTGATGGCGCAGTGTTGCTGTGCCCATACGAACAAGAAGGGCACGGCGTGCCCTACCTTACGGGTCGAATGGATTGTGATTGCCGGTGATCGAGGGCGGACTGAAGCCCGCCCCTACAAAGGCAGGGATGGCTGAAGGTATCTACAGGACGGGTTCGGACCAGTTTTCCAGGGTGTCTTTTACTTTGTGGAGGAACTGGTGGGCGACGGCGCCGTCGACGACGCGGTGGTCGTAGCTGAGGGTAACGTAGCACATCGAGCGGATGGCGATGGAGTCGTTGATGACGACGGGACGCTTTTCGATGGCGCCGAGGCCGAGGATGCCGACGTTGGGCTGGCTGATGACCGGGAGGCCGAAGAGGCCGCCGAAGACGCCGGGGTTGGTGATGGAGAAGGTGCTCTCCTGCACTTCTTCCGGTTTGAGTTTTTTGGAGCGGGCGCGTTCGGCAAGGTCGTTCAAATTGCGCTGGATGCCGAGAATGTTTTTCTCGTCGGCATTCTTGATGACGGGAACGATCAATCCCCAATCGAGCGCCACGGCCATACCGACGTTGATTTCCTTGTGCAGGATGACGTTGGTGCCGTCGAGCGATGCGTTCATCGTCGGATACGCGCGCAGGCCCGCGACGGCTGCCTTCACAAAGAACGGCATGAAGGTGAGCTTGGTCTCGTAGCGCTTCTCAAATTCGTCGCGTGATTTTGCGCGGATCGCGGCGACTTTCGTCATGTCGATTTCGTCGACGCTGTAAACGTGCGGCGAAACGTGCTTGGACGCGATCATGTGCTCGGCGATGCGCTGCCGCATGATGGTCATCGGTTGGACTTCGTAGTTGCCGAAGTACATGCGCTCGCGCGGCACAGCGGTCTCGAACGCGACGTGATGCTGGCCGCCAGTCGTTGCGGGTGGTGGCGGCGGAGCTTGAGGTGCTTGTCGCTGCGGCGGAGGTGGTGGCGGCGCGTAGCTCGTTGCGGGCGCCTGCTGCGTGTAAACGTCGGCCTCGGCCGGCTCGGTCTCTTTCACGGCTTCGGCTCCGGAGCCGCCGCCGGCGAGATGCGCTTCGATGTCCTGTTTGCTGATGCGGCCGCCCGCGCCGGTGCCTTGTACCGTCGAGAGGTCGACGCCGTGTTCTTTCGCCATGCGGCGAACGAGCGGTGAGCTATGAATGCGCGCGCCTTCGCGAGCGGGAGCGGCTTGCGCGGCGGGTGCCGGGGCAGCGGGTTTTGCAGCGGGCGGCGGAGCGGCGGCGGGCTTCGCGGCTTGTTGCGTTGCGGGCGCAGCAGGCTTCGCAGGTTCAGCGGCTTTCGCAGCGGGCGCCGGAGCTGCGGTCTGCGCTGAGCCAGCCGCGTCGATTACGCCAACGACCGTCTGAATCGGCACCGTCTTGCCTTCACCGACTTTAATTTCCTTGAGCACGCCCGCCGACGGCGACGGAATCTCCGCGTCGACCTTATCGGTGGAGATTTCAAACAGCGGCTCGTCGCGCTCGACTTTGTCGCCGGGTTTCTTCAGCCACTTAGTGATGGTGCCTTCAAAAATACTTTCGCCCATCTGGGGCATTACGATGTCAACGGCCATGTGCGTCTCCTGGAAAACCGAAAACCTTAAAAACGGGCACGGCGTGCCGTGCCCCTACAAATAAATTTCGATCGTCAGTACTTCGCCAGCTCTCTTGCCGCGTGCATGATCTTGTCGGTGTTCGGCAAGAAATGCTCTTCGAGCGGCGGTGAGTACGGCACCGGCGTATCGAGCGCGGTCACGCGGAACACCGGACCATCGAGATCGCCAAACGCTTTCTCACATAGAATCGCCGCGATTTCGCCGGCGATGCCGCCCGTCTTCGTATCTTCGTGCACCACGAGCACGCGATTCGTTTTCTTCACCGACTTCAGAATCGTCTCTTCATCGAGCGGAAGCAAGGTGCGCAGGTCGATCACTTCGATCTCGATGCCTTCTTTCGCGAGCGCCTCGGCCGCTTCGAGCGAATTGTGCATCATCGCCGCGTAGGAGAGGATCGTCAGGTGCTTGCCCTCGCGCCGGACGGCAGCCTTGCCGATCGGCACGGTGTAATCTTCCGCCGGAAGCTCTTCCTTGATGCGGCGGTAGAGGTACTTATGCTCGAAAAAGAGCACAGGGTTATTATCGCGCACCGCCGCTTTCAGCAAGCCTTTTGCGTCATACGGAGTTGAAGGATAGATAACCTTCAGGCCCGGCGTGTGGACGAAATACATCTCGGGATTGGCGGAGTGGAACGGGCCGCCGTGGACGCCGCCGCCGGAAGGTCCGCGCACGACGATCGGCGCGGGCGCGTTCCAGAGATAGTGGCCCTTGGCGACGAAATTGGTGAGCTGATTGAACGCGCAGACGATGAAGTCGATGAACTGCATCTCGCAGATCGGACGCAGACCGAGATAGCTCATGCCGCACGCGGCGCCGATGATGGCGCTTTCGCTGATCGGCGTGTCGATGACGCGCTCCCAGCCAAATTTTGCGAGCAGGCCTTCGCTGGTCTTAAACGCGCCGCCGTAGACGCCGACATCTTCGCCGATGACGACGACCGACGGGTCGCGCTCCATCTCTTCGTACATCGCTTGCTTGATGGCTTCGAGGAACGTGACTTGCGTGGGCGCGTCTTTTTTTTCGCCGTTTGCGGCGGACGCTGATTTTGTTGCCGGAGCAGTGGAAGTTTTTGCCATGGGTTACCTCCGGCCTTTCTTTGCGGCGTTCTTGGCGACGAGTTTTTTCGCGGATTTCGGTGCGGGTTTGGACTTTGATCCGGACCTTGCTACGGATCCTCCCAATGCTGTTCCCACGATTGGCGGCGCCACCTTCGCGATTTTTTTCAGGATGGGCGTGATCTTCTTGAGGGCCAGCTTCTTGGCCGGAACAGTCTTCGACTTCGCCGCTGGCTTCGTCGAAGGCTTAATCACTTCTTCAGTCACAACTTCCGCCGGAGTTTCCGGCGCGAGCTTCTCTTCCACGGCTTTGCGCTCTTCGCTCTGAGCGGTATCGCCGAAGTGAATCGGCGCCGTTCCGCCGCCTGAACTCTTGCCGCGCCCGAATCCTTCGACCATCCAGCTCGCGTCGATGCTCGATTTCGGCGGCGTCACTTCCGAAATGTCGCGCTCCCACTTCGGAGCGATCTTGTGGCAATCGTCGCCCGTGCAATAAACGCCCTTTTCCGCAAGCTCCGGCGGAGGCATCGGCGAACTTTCGGCAAAGTCGCGGTCTTTCGAGAGCAATTCGTCGAGCTTGGTCGCGATCTCTTTTTTCGTCTCGTCGTCGAGATAGCCCTTTTCGGTCAGGAATTTCTCGTGCAGCAAAATTGGATCGCGCGCTTCCCAATACGACCGCTGATCTTTCGGTACGTATTCGGCGGGATCGTGCTGCGCGTGACCCATGCGGCGAAACGTTTTTGCTTCGATCAGGATCGGGCCCTCGCCGTTGCGCGCGCGTTCGACGGCTTCTTTCGCGGTGGTGTAAACATCGGCGACGTCATTGCCGTCAACGATGTAGCTGTCGATGCCGTAGGCTTTCGCGCGGTCGGCGAGATTTTCGATGGGCACCTGACGCTTCACCGGCGTCGAATACGCCCAGCCGTTATTTTCGAGCACGAGCACGAACGGCGCTTTTTGCGTGGCGGCGAAATTGAGGCCTTCGTGGAAAACGCCCGTCGAACTGCCGCCATCGCCGATCCACGTCATCGCGACAATTTTCTGTCCCAGATAGCGGCCGGCCATTGCAACTCCAGTCATCACGGGAATGAGATCGCCAAGCATCGAAATCGGCGAAACGATGTGCAAATCTTCGAGATCGCCGAAGTGGCTCGTGCCGTCTTTGCCAAGCGTCGGCGAAGTATATTTCGCCATATGCTGGGTGAAAATGTCGCGCGGTGGAACGCCTTTAACGAGCAACGCCCCGATGTTGCGAATCATCGGCGCAAGCCAGTCTTTTTTCTGCAGCGCCGCCGCGGTGCCGACCGAAACCGCTTCCTGTCCAAGGCTGGAGTAAAGTCCGCCGACGATTTTGTTCTGGCGGAACAGCTTGACCATCGTGTCTTCGACGGCGCGGTTGAGCCGCATGTGGTAGTAGAGATCGAGATGCTGCTGCCGCGAAAGCTCGACGTTCTTCATTCTCTCTCCGGTGAGCAGGCGTGTCGCCTGGCCCACGGTCGTGCCAATTTCGTTTGCAGCCGCGTGCTTCGCTAGATCACGCCGGGACTGCAACCGGCTGCTGCTCTCGCTCGAATCGCTCCAGCGTCGCGAACAACTCTTCGCGCGTTGCTGGCTGCGGTTCACGGCCAAAAACTTCGCCAAAGTGTTCGACGAGCTTCGGCGCAGCTTCGTTGCGCTTCACCGCGCGTCCTAAAACTTTTTCGAGCGACGTCGCTTTTCGCTCGGCGATCCCGCATGGCACGATCAGCTCGAAGTAGCGCAAGTCCGTCGCAACGTTGAACGCAAATCCATGCGACGTGACCCAGCGGCTGATATGCACGCCAATTGCGCCGATTTTTTCAGCGGCATCTAAGTTTCCCGCCACGGAATCGATCCATACGCCGCTCTTACCCTCTTCGCGCCGCGCAACGACTCCAAAATTCCCGCACGTACGAATCATCACTTCTTCCAACATCCGCACGTACCACACAACGTCGCGCCGAATCGCCGCCAACTGAATCACCGGATAGCCCACGATCTGCCCCGGCCCGTGATACGTGATGTCGCCCCCGCGATTCGTCGCGTGAAACTCCACGCCCTTCTGCGCCAGCACGCGCTCCGACGCCAGCAAATTCTCGCGCTTCCCGCTGCGCCCCAGCGTAATCACGTGCGGATGCTCGCACAGCAGCAAAACATCGCCGATCGCATCAGCCTTGCGCGCCGCAACGATCCGTTTTTGCAGCTCGAACGCATCGGCATAGCCGATGAATCCGAGATCGACAATCAGGCACGTCGTCATCTTGTAAGCGCGTCCGTGTTGCTTTCGATTTTCAACCACCAGCAAGCAACTTCGTTAATCAAAATCAAATCAAACGTTGATCTGCAATCCGCGCACGCTCGCGAATCCATCGCCCATGGCTTCCCACACCGTAGGATGCGCGTGGATCATCTCCATCATGTGATCGACCGTGCCTTCCAGATGCAGCACCGCCGCCGCTTCCGCCAGAATTTCCGTCGCCAGCGGCCCGATGATGTGAACGCCGAGCACTTCGCCGTATTTTTCTTCCGACACAACCTTAATGAATCCACCGTGGTTGCCGAGAATCGTCGCCTTGCTGTTGCCGACGAACGGGAACTTGCCGACCTTCACCGTGTAGCCCGCTTCCTTCGCCTGTTTCTCGGTCAATCCGATCGAACCAATCTGCGGCTCGCAATACGTGCAGTTCGGAATGCGCGTCTTCACGATCGGAGGCGGCTGCTTCCCCGCGATGTGCGTGACGGCAGCGATGCCTTCCATGCCCGCGGCATGCGCCAGTTGCGGCAATCCGGCGACGATGTCCCCGATCGCGTACAAGCCCGGCTCATCCGTCTCCATATAAGGACCAACGTGCACGAATCCGCGCTCGACTTTCGCCTTCGATTTCTCGAGTCCGCAGCCATCCGTCATCGGCTGGCGGCCGACCGCCAACAAAAGCTTCTCGGCCTGCAGCGTCTGCGTCTTGCCGTCCTTATCCTTAAACGTGACCGTGACGCCCTTCGCGTCTTTCTTCACCGACTGCACCATGCTCTGCGTGAAGATCTGAATGTTCCGCTTCTTGTACGTCTTCTCAAGCTCCGCCGAAATCTCTTCGTCTTCGACGGGCACAACGCGCGGCAACGCTTCCAGAATCGTCACCTGCGTGCCAAACGAGTTGTAAATCGACGCAAACTCAACACCAACCGCGCCGGCGCCCACGATAATCAGCGACTTCGGAATCGCGGGCAGCTCCAGGATCGAGCGATTCGTCAAAATCTGTTTGTGATCGGGTTCGATGCCGGGAAGCGAGCGCGCTTCCGAGCCGCTGATCAGCAAAACGTTCGACGCTTCGATCATCGTCTTCTTGCCGTCTTTTTCGACGCTGACCTTGCCGGGCCCTTCGTAGCGGCCCCAGCCCTGCACCCATTCCACTTTGTTTTTCTTGAAAAGAAATTCGATGCCCTTCGCGTGCTTCTTCACGATCTTTTCTTTGCGCGCGATGATATTGGGCCAGTTGATTTTCAGGCCGCTGACGTCAAAGCCCAGCTCCGCGCCATTTTTGAAATGCTCGTAAACATCGGCGTGATGCAGCAGCACTTTGGTGGGGATGCAGCCGACGTGCAGGCACGTGCCGCCCAGGAAGGGATCCTTCTCGACAACGATCGTTTTCAGTCCAAGCTCGCCGGCCCGAATCGCGGCAATGTAGCCGCCCGGACCGCTTCCGATAATCGCTACGTCATACTTAGCCACGCGCACTCTCCTAGAGACAAGTCACGAATCTGCCAGCGCTGTTTTGCCGCGCAACTGCGCAATTGGATGAACGAATGGCGCAGGAGTCTGCCAACTGCCACCGCACAGGCGCCCGAATGAGGAAAAAGCCGTCAGCGCTACCCAACGCGAACGGCCGCGTCCCGCCAAACTTTAAATTTTAGCAGTCACCCCACCCCGCCGCAACTTGCCCGATCCGTGCCAGTTTCCGCCCAAAATGAACGGCCAATATGGCCCGAAACCGCGATATCTTAGGCTCATCCGCCCATACATTAGAGTTGTCGTCCTAGGCGTCCACGGGACGCCGAAGGATCTCAGCGTTAGCCCCTTCTGAATGCTCCCCGCCGGGCAATCGCATCCACCGTCGGTATCTTTCGCGAAGCCCACGCGTATAGTAATGTCCACCAAAATGCCCACGCCGACCTATTGGCAGCGACTTCCTATCGCTTCGATGATCCTGTTCCTGACGGGTGTCTTCTTCCTGTTCAGTATCACTGGCGTTGCTACCGACATCTTCGACATGGGGCGCCAGCCAGCGGGAAAGTTCGTCGTCAATATATTGTTCGCCGGCGGCACGGCGATGGTCTATGCCGTCGCCGGGTTTACGCTCCGCAAGAAATTCTGGATCGCGTTCCTCCCCATTCTCGCCGCCCAGCTTTTTTTCGGTAATTTGATCGCCGAGCATCTCCATAACTTTCCGACTCCGACGCAGATGGATGCCGCGTCGATCGCTGGCCTCCAGCGGCGGCTCGCTGTAGACGGTTACGCGATCATCATCGCGACCGTCGTCGGCTACATCTGCTTTTTGGTCGTGAATATCAAGGAAGGCCGCCGCTATTTTCGGGTGCAGGCCGAAATCGAGCTCGCCACCGAGGTGCACCGCATTCTCGTGCCGCCGATCGAAACGCGGCTCGGCGCCTGGGAGTTCTACGGACGCTCGTCGCCGAGCGGCGAAGTGGGTGGCGATCTGATCGATCTCGCCGGCGACGCCGACAAATGGGTCGCATATGTGGCCGATGTGTCGGGTCACGGCGTGGCGCCGGGCGTTGTGATGGGCATGGTGAAAAGCGCCGCACGCATGCTGCTGACTTCCGGCGACGATGCCACGCATCTCGCGCCGCGATTGAACGAGGTTCTTTATCCACTCAAAAAGCCCGACATGTTTGTGACGTTCTGCTTTCTCGCGAAAACGCGGGAAGGGCTGCGCCTCGGCGTTTCCGGGCATCCGGCGATTCTGCATTTTTCCGCACGCACTAACGAAGTCGTGCAATACGAGGCGGCGAACATGCCGCTCGGCATTTTGCCGGAGGGCGAATTCGCGAGTGTCATCGTGCCATCCGAGACGGGCAGCTTGTTCGCGCTCTACACGGATGGATTCGTCGAGTGCGCCAATGCTGCCGGCGAAGAGTTCGGCATTCAGCGCCTGCAAACTGAGTTTCAGAAAAATGGGAACAAACCGTTAGCCGAGATTCACACCGCACTCGTTGCAAGCCTTCGCCAACATGGCAGCCAGTTCGACGATCAGTCGCTGTTGTTGATCCGCCAAGTCGCTTCGTAAGCGGGATCGGATTAGCGCTGAGCCCGGTGCACGCTCGAAACGAATTTCTCTTCCCTCGCGTCCATGACCTTGCGAAACTAACCCCGCCGAATGTGTCAGTCTTTTTGCGACAGATCGGCGTGCCTCACGTCTCTGGTGACGAATGAAACGAACTTCCAAGTCGAAGCTGCTCGTCGCGCTGCTCACAGGAATTTCTCTCGCGACCGCGATTATCGCAACGGCCGCCGTTAACCGGCCACAAGAGCAAGAGAAGCCTGCGACTGCCGCCGCTCCGGCCGCGGCGCCCAATCCTCCGAAGCCGCTCAAGAAACAACGACGCCCGCCTCCCGCGGCCGATGCTCAGGTCGAGCGGGGACACACCCAGTTCACTGCGTCGTGTGCGTTCTGCCATGGCGCCGACGCGACCGGCGCACGCGCTCCCGATTTGCTGCGCTCCGAAATCGTCGCCCACGACGTGAAGGGCAGCACGATCGGCGACGTCGTGCATAACGGCCGCCCCGATAAAGGCATGCCGGCGCTGCCGCTTAGCGACGAGCAGATCGCCGATATCGCCGCCTATCTCCACTGGCGTATCGCCCAAGGCCTCTCCTCGTCAGAAGTTCCCCAAGGTTATCCCGCCGAGAAACTGTTGACCGGAAACGCGCAAGCCGGCAAAGCGTTTTTTGAAGGCGAAGGTGGCTGCACGAAATGCCATTCGGCTACTGGCGATCTCGCCAACGTTTCAGGAAAATATTCGGCGGTCGATCTC
Organism: uncultured Acidobacteriota bacterium; assembly: GCA_963795355.1. Taxonomy (GTDB): domain Bacteria; phylum Acidobacteriota; class Terriglobia; order Acidiferrales; family UBA7541; genus Acidiferrum. The sequence goes on along the minus strand of CAWCHM010000009.1, from coordinate 237,361 downwards.
GAAGCGCAAATGCTTTATCCCGAAGGGAAATTCAAATCGGCGAAGGTGACGCTTAAGTCTGGCGAAGTCGTCGAAGGACAACTGAACCACCTCGACGAATTTTCTGTGGCCGTTACCGACGCAAATGGTTGGTACCACGCGTATGCGCGCAATGCAGTGAAAGTGGAAGTCACCGACAAGCTCGCCGCGCACCGCGCGATGCTCGACAAGCTCACGCAAAAACAGATGCACGACCTTTTCGCCTACGTGCACAGCCTTGAAAAGGAAAGCCAATGAGCGTGCTACGGATTCAAGACGCGAATCGCCAAGCTGGGCGCAGGCAACAGCGAGATTGCTCTTTTCGGTTGTTCGTCAACATCGCCCGTGCCGCCTGCGCACTACTGCTTCTTCTCGCGATGCGCGCACCATCGCTCACCGCACAAGGCCTCGACCCGTCGGCTTTGCTTCAGAAGCAAGCGACCGACACCTGGCCTACATACAATGGTGACTATTCAGGCAGACGCTTTTCACCACTCGATCAAATCAACGCGAGCAACGTGAACCAGCTTACGCTGGCGTGGATTTACCGCACGCATGGGCAAGCGATCAAAGCGACTTCGCTCGAAGTGAACGGCATTCTCTACTTCACCGTCCCTGACAATATCTATGCGATCGACGCACGCTTCGGTCAGCCCATCTGGCACTTCGAGCGCAAAGTTGCCGGTGATCACATCGGCCATCGCGGCGTCGCGATGTACAAAGATCGTCTTTATTTCACGACGTCGGACGCGCACCTGCTTTGCCTGACGGCAAAAGATGGAAAAGTCGTGTGGGATATCGTTCTTGCCGACGACAAGCTCGGATATTTCGCGACGATGGCGCCGCTTGTGGTCAAAGACCACATCATCGCCGGCGTTTCAGGCGACTCCACCGACATTCGTGGTGTGTTGACTTCCGTCGATCCCGACACGGGCAAAGTGCAATGGCGCTGGTACACCGAGCCCGATCCCGGCCAGCCAGGATCGGAAACATGGCCCAACACCGATGCGTTGCTGCACGGCGGCGGCATGACCTGGTTGACCGGCACTTATGACCCTGAGTTGAACCTTTTGTATTGGGGCACGGGCAATCCGAATCCGGTACTCGTGGGTGACAGCCGCGAGGGCGACAACCTTTATACGTGCTCGATCGTTGCGCTTAATCCTGACACCGGCAAATTGCAGTGGGCATTTCAGCCGTCGCCGCACGATGTTCACGACTGGGACGCGGTGCAGACCCCGATCCTTCTCGACGAGCAGTACAAGGGGAAGCAGCGCAAACTTCTAGCGCAGGCGAGTCGCAATGGGTTTTATTTCCTGCTCGATCGCACAACGGGTGAGCATCTGGCCACGAGCGAATTCATCGATCAGACTTGGGCGAAAGGCGTTGACGCAAAGGGCCGGCCGATCGCGAGGCCTGAAGCGACGCCAACCCCGGACGGCGCTCTTGTCGAGCCGGGCTCCGATGGCGCAACGAACTGGATGTCGCCAAGCTTCGATCCTCAGACCGGATTGGTTTACGTGATGGCGCGACGGATCATCAGCGTTTTCTATCGGACGATCGAAGGTAAGGTCGAGGGTTGGGGTGGGCGCGACCGCAACCTATATATGGATTCGACGCTGCGCGCGCTCGACTATCGGACCGGCAAGGTTGTCTGGAATCATGAACTCGGCGAAGGTGAAGATACCGCGGGGATTTTGACGACCGCGGGGCGTCTGCTTTTCACCGCGGATCACTTGGGAAATTTGCTGGCGCTCGATCCGACAACGGGTGCAACGGTGTGGCATCTCAACGTCGGCGAGCACGTCGTCGCCGGCCCGATGACCTATGAGCTGGCGGGGAGGCAATACATCATCGTGCCGGTAGGAGATACGATGTACGCGTTTTCGCTGCCGGAGAAAATCGAAGCGAAGAAGTAAACGAAAAAGTGTTGTCATCCTCAGCGAAGCGAAGGATCCCAGAAGTACAATCCATCTCGAATCGTTCCTTCGTGGACGCGGAACAATTTAGAGCTCGTCGTCTTTCATTACGAGAAGAATCAGGACGATTCCTACCACGGTGAACATGCGGAAGGCCGCTTCCTGGCCGTTCCATGTTTGCGATTGCCACATCAAAAACCATTCGCCGCCGACCTCCAGGAACGCGACGAGCCATAGCAGAAGACTGAGCGTAAGGCCTGCAATCGCGACATTTTTTGCCTGTTGGAATGCGTCTGCCGGCGCTTTTAGATTGCGCGTGAGTTTGATCCCGCCCAGCCAGCAGAGAATCATCGTGAGCGATTCCCACGCGATGATCGAGATGTAGAAAAGCGTGTGAACCGACGGTGAATTGATGGCGCGCCACATCGCGCTGTTATTGGGGAAGGTGGAGTCCATCATCAGAACATGGCGGACGAATTGGAAATTCGAGTCATAGTCGGTGGTGTTGTTGAGAACGATGAGCGTGTAGTAGAAGGCGACAGCGAAGACCAGCAATATTTTAGATATGCGGAGGATCATGGCTTCCCGCTTTTTGCGTCGTCGCCGAAGGTCTGAAAATATTTCGTCAGCGCCCGCAGCGTCGCCTCATCGTAGTTTGGAAACCCCTCCATCTGCGAGTTTGGATTCTTCGATTTAGGATCGTGGATGTACGTCGCAAAATATTCGGGCGACGCGGCTGCCCACGTAGCGAGAACGGTCCATGGCCGCATCGCCTTCGTGCCGCCTTCCTGCTCACTGTTGTGGCAGCGGAAGCAATTTTGCTGCGCGATCCGAAAGCCGTCCTGCACCTCGCGTGACGCAGCACCAGGCATTCGTGGCTGGATAGCGTGGAAGACCACGGCTTCCGAGCGAAGGTCGAGGCGCACGACGCCCCAAGGGATCTGCGGTTCCTCCTCGTGCGAGAGGATTTTGAAACTGGGTTTGAAGTCGGGCGACGAAATCAGATACGGGCCCATGTACACGTGACTCTCGGGTGTTTTCGGCCACTCAGCGGGATCCTTGCCGTTGATTTTCAAAACGAGCACCGGATGGTGCGCCTCGATGTAGGCCCGCGGGTAGTGGGCTTCGTATTTGTCGCTGCAGATCGCGATGGCGAGATCGGACTGCGGTTTTGCAGTGAGGGCCTGGATGAGTTCATCGAGTGCAACCCCGCTGATTTCTGTTGGCCCGCTGAAGTTGGCGTCGTTTGTGACGGTGTAACTCACTTGCGGTAAAGCGAGAAGCTGTTCGCGTGTGATGTAGCGCGTGGTGTGTGGAATCACGCCGTAGAGATCGCCGCCGACTTCAAGATCGGACGGCGAGGTGCTCCTCTTGGCAAGATGAGCGGCTAAAGGCTTTTGCAAAAGTGCATTTCGCGCAATCTGCCCGATCCCATCTTGCTCGGCTGGTTTTTGCGATGGCGCGGTCCGCGCGTTCGGTGCGCTTGCACTTTGTGCGAGCAGCGTTTGCGACGACATGCGAGTTTGTGCGCAGAGTACGCCGATGCACAACGCGATCACGAGTGCTCGCTGGGGATTCTTCACAGGGACATGCTAGCTCACCTGATGTCCGCCGTCCGAAACTTTCAGTATCGCCAACGAGTTCAGTCCGGATTCCGCGCGCAAAGAAGTGAGTTGTGACGCGGTTAGTTGCGGCCGGTGATGGCGCGGGTTACGGCACGTTTCCGGAGCGGCGTTGCGGTTACAATGCACGCGTGAACTCTGAACTGACTCCATTCGCGCAATTGCATGCGGCGTTGCAATCGGGCGAGATCACTCCAGTTGCCGCCGCCGAGCAGCATCTTGCTCGGGCGAATTCCAATTCCGGGCACAACGTTTACATTGCGATCGATCGTGAGCGGGCGTTGCGCGATGCGGACGAAGTGACGCGGCGGTTTGCGGGGCGCGCGAAACCTGCGCTGTACGGTGTGCCCGTGTCGCTGAAAGATTGTTTCGACCTCGCGGGCTTTGTGACGACGGCGGGGACGCGGTTTTATGCGCAGCACAATGCGCCGGCTCGTGAAGATTCGGCGGTGGCTGCGCGACTGAAGGAAGTCGGCGCGGTCATTGTCGGCAAGACGCATTTGCATCCGCTGGCGTACGGAATCACGGGAGAAAATCCGGATTATGGCGATGAGACGCAACCGCGCGATGCGACGCTGCTGACGGGCGGTTCTTCGAGCGGTGCCGCGGCGAGCGTGCAGGAAGGTTCGGCGGCTGCGGCGATCGGTACGGATACAGGTGGATCGGTGCGCGTTCCCGCGGCGCTGTGCGGGCTTGCGGGATACCGAGCGTCGATTGAGCTTGCGCATGAGCGCGGGCTTTGGCGCGGCGGCGTGCATTTGTCGCAGGCGTTCGACACGCTGGGCTGGCTGTTTCGCGATTTGAGTGATGCGCCGCTGCTGGTGAGCGCGCTGTTCGGATTGGAGATTCCGACTGTCAATTCGGCTCGCGCTTCCGCCGCTGCCAATTCGTCGAGGAAAGTTCGCATCGGCTTGGTCGATGCGGAATTTGTGAACGATGCCGAACCTGTGGTGATGCAGGGGCTTTCGCATTGGACCGAGCGGCTCGCTGATGCGGGCGCGGAGTTTTTCACGTTTGATTCGGCATGGTGGCGCGAGGCTTGGGATATTTACGCGCCGATCCAGGCGAGCGAAGCGGCGAAGATTCATGCTGCGGGCACGGGCGGCGATTACTCGTGTTTCGAGCCGCGGATTGCGGAGCGGCTGGCGTGGGGAGCGTCGTTGCCTGTGGCTGAGGTTGCGCAATTTCGTTTGCGGTTCGCGGCATTTCGGCTGCGGACGGATGCGTTGCTGCGCGAGTTTGATTTTGTGATGGCGCCTTGCTCGCCGGTGGCGCGGCTAGTGGCCGGGGCAGACCATACGAACGCGAGGAAGGCGATTTTGAGTTACACGACGCCGATGAGTCTTGGCTGGGACGCCGGTGGTTACGCTGCCGGCTGTGGGCGGAGGCGGCGTTCAACTGGCGGCGGCGCGGGGAGCGGATGCGCGATTGGTGGTGTTCGCGGCGCGGTTTGGCGGGTGAAGGGCTGCCGTCCTATGGGCAGTTTCGCTTCGGCGTTCCGATTTGGGAAGAATTGGGGTATACCCCCTATGTTTTGCGAAGAGTGGGCAAGTCGTTTGGATTCAGCTGGTTACGGATGGCACGTTTTTGAGAGTGTGCAAGGTATTGAGATCATTGGGTTTGCGGGAGTGCGTAAATGCAATTCGGAACGGCGTTGCGTGGACGCTTGATTACCTGAGTGGCATAGTACCATAACTATAACGTTTTGTCAAGGGCGATTTGAGGTGGGAGTACTCAGTCGGATTGGTTTTGTGGACGTGAGGCGCGCCCTTCGAGGCCCAGGGCATGGTGGTGCTGCGCCCGTACGATGAGGCGTCGAACGGTTAAGGATCGATGGGGTTTGATCTAAACCCCGCGATCTGCGAGACGATCGCGGCTACAGGGTGGGCGTCGATGTGGTAGCGGTGGTGTTGAGTCTAAACCCGCACTCTCTAACTGCTGAGGGTGCGGCACCCAACACCCGAAATCCGGTCGAATTACTGGTGGGTGGATTCGAATTGGCGGAAGCGGCGTTCGAGGTCCCATTGTTGGGTGGCTTTTTCGCTGGATTTGAGGAAGTCGGCGCAGGGCTGGCTGGGCTTGTCGGCGCCTAGTTGGTCTTTGGCGCAGGCTGACGTTACGGCTTTGAATACGTCGCGAGCGGCCCAGAGGCTTTCGCCTTGCTGGAAGCTGTGTTCCATACCGGTTCGAACCATTTGTTTTAAGTCGGCGTAGCGGAGGTTGTAGGTTTCGACGGCGTGGACGTATTCGTGTGTGAGGTCGATGCGCGAGACGCCTTCATCGTCAGTGGAGAGAGATACCGGCACGTTGTGCTTACGAAAGATCGGGAACGGATGATCTTTGCCGCTGATGCCGAGGATGAGGTCGTTGCTGGAGAGGGCGATTTCGACCATGACGTGATTGTTCGCCATGATGTCCATCAGCTTGTACGAATCCAACTCGTGCATGATGTCGACGCCGTGGCCGATGCGCTCGGCATGGCCAAGCTCAACGGCCCAGTGAATGTGGCAACAGAGGCCTTCGTAGGGGACGAGGCCGGGAGCGAGTTCGCCGGCGTGCATGGTGATGTGAACCTTGGGATAAACCGAGTGGAGATAGTCGAGCATTTTCATCTGCTCTTCGAAATCGGCCATGGAGACGCGGCTGTCCTCGGGCATAACGAAATTGATGCCGACAATGCGCCTGGGATCGGCGGAGATGGTTTCGAATCCCAGAAGCGTCTGCGCAAAAACCTGCTCTTTCGAGAAGCCACGCAAAACCTGGTAAATGAATTTTTGCGTGACGTGACAGGCGGGCTGCGCGTCGGGCTGGCCGCAATGGGCGAGCTTGTCGCGTGTTGCTTCGGCGTCGGTGAAAAATGCGAGGTCATCGGCGCGGTCTTGATTGAGACCGTCGCCTAACTTTGCGAGAAGTACTTCGCGCATTTTTGCGAGATCGGGATACCAGCCGACTTCGTGCGCGGCTGCGGCGCTGCGGTTGAATGGAGGCGTTTCCATCAACTCCATGTACTGAATATTCTGCGCCGCGGCGCGCGTGGCGACTTCGTAAAGCCATTCTCCTTTGTGGCGTTCACTGGTGCCGTGAAATCGATTGAACGAGTCGAAGAAGTGGTCGTGACCGCTCGTGCCGGTGGTGGGAACGAAGCTGCGCATGGAGAAGGAATCGATCAGAGCATCGTAAAGATGCTGGTCTTTCAGAGCTTGCGTTGCGGGAACGTTGCCGTTGTCACACGCCGGGCCTTTCGCCGTGTCGTTGGATTTTTGATCGGGCTTGGTGAAAGCGAGCGCCGATGGATTGACGCAGAGCTGATCTTCAGCGGCGTCGCGAATCAAAGACTCGGCATAGATGGCGCCGGTGAGATGATTGTGGAGGTCGGTGCCTTTGGGCATCTCGACGAGAAAGGCTTCGAGTTCGAGAGGATTTGCTCGGATAGCTTCGAGCGCGCGAGAGGTGCGAAGTTCGGCGGGGGACGCCATTTGCGCGGTCGACGGCGCGGGTGCGGCGAAGAGTGCGGCGAGCGCTGCGATAGCGACCGGAGTGAAATAGCGGATAACAAAATTGGCAAAATTGGCGGGGAGCACGGTTTTCATGTCGATCCTCAGTAACATTTTTTCATCGGGTTTGTCGGGTGACACTTCATCACAGTTGAGAAACGCCGACAAGGTATTCGTAGCGGATTCAGTGGTTTGCGAGGGTGAAGGCCTCCAGGAAATGTGTGCTGGACCAGTACAGGTATGGATTGTTTGGAGACACTGTACTGAAGGTCTCTTGTCAGGGTTGTGGAGCGGGCCTAAAATGAGGTTAGAGAGTAGGGGGAAAACACCTTGCAACTCGACGACAACCTGAAAAACCTGCTGCGCGAGCTGGGCCACGCGATCAACGATACGGTTTCCGAGTCGGAGCGCATTACCGGAGCGATTGCCGGTGTGCGGGCGCACGGCTATGACATTGTGCTGAAGTTGGACGCGACGATCGGGCTGGCGAAGCGCGATGGATCGGCGCCGGAATCGACGTCGTTAACGACGCAGGACAAGCGATTCCTGGAGTCGCTGCGGATTCAGGTGGATCAGGAATCGTTCGAACAGGATCAAGAGCGCAGGCCGGTGGGCAAGCTGGCGATGACGCCTCAGGACGTGCGGTTTTTGAAGTCGCTGAGGATTGCGACAGAAGACACAGAGTAGTTGTTTTTGCTGAAGCGGGATCTCGGAAAATTTCGATGAAGTTATTTCACAACAAATTTATTCGTAAGACGATGTGGTTGAGCTTGCCGGTGCTGCTGCTGGCTGGTTTGTCCTGCTCGACCGCATCGGCGCAAGATCCGGCAACGGTGATACCGGTCGTTGAAACGGCAGTGCCGATCGTGGTGAACACGGTGAAGCCAAAGCCTCTGCCGACCGGAATCGTGAAATTCGATGGAACTGTGATGAACGCCACATCGGTGCAAATCACAGTGAAAGCCAAGGGCGACGATATGTCGATTCGCACGTTTGCGCTCACGCCGGCAGCTTCGGCGAAGATGCAGCAGACGATCGATAAGGGCGGCTATCAGTACGGCGACAAAGTCAGGGTGTTGTACGATCAGGGTTCGCTGCAGGCCGTGAAGATCAAGGGTAAAGCTTCGAAGTCGCTGTAACTCCTCCCTGTTTTTTAATTTTTACTTTTCAATTTTCAAAGGGCGAGGCGTTGTGCATTCTGGAGCTGCGATGCTACGTCTTCCCGCGGTTGCCGGACGTTTTTATCCAGGAAATTCTGTTGAGCTTGCTGCGACTGTTCGTCGCCTGAGTGCGACGCGAAACGGCGATCCTCGCGCGGATTCTGGCGCCGACAAACTTTCGGTTACGGCTTGCCTCGTGCCACATGCGGGCTACATGTATTCGGGTGCAGTTGCTGGAGAAGTTCTGGGACGCATCGCGCTGCCGAAGAAGGTTTTGATTCTTGGCGTGCGGCATTTTCCGCGCGGCGAATCGGCGGCGATGCTTTCGAACGGTGCGTGGCGGACGCCGCTTGGCGATGCACCGATCGATACGGAGTTGGCGATGGCGTTGGGCGATGCGTGTCCGCTGCTGCGCGAGGATGCGGTGGCGCACAGCCAGGAACATTCGCTGGAGGTGCAGATTCCGTTTTTGCAGGTGTTGGCGCCGGGATTTTCGTTTGTGCCGGTGGCGCTGGGGACGGTGCGATTCGAAGATTTGGTGCGAGTGGGCGAGGCGGTGGCGAGCGTATTGATGGCGGCGCAGGAGCGCGTGTTGCTGCTGGCGACATCGGATTTGAATCATTACGAGGACGACGCGACGACGCGCGTCAAGGACGCGAAGGCGGTGGAGAAGTTGCTGGCGCTGGATGCGCGCGGACTTTTCGATGTTTGCCGGACGGAGAAGATTTCGATGTGCGGGTTGGGACCGGCGGTGGCGACGATTACAGCGTTGCGAGCGATGGGAGTGAAGGACGGCGAGCTGGTGCGATATGCGACGTCGGCGGATGTTTCGGGGGATACGAGTTCGGTGGTGGGATATGCGGGGATCGTTTGGGGAGAAAAGGAACGAAGTAAAGACGCAACGAAGTAAAGAAATAACGATGAAGCACGCAGCTGCCGGTCGTGTGAACCAACCGGGGACTACTTCATTCTTAAGAAAGCGATTGCCAGAATGCTGCGGTCCGGATTTACTAGGGGCGCTGTAGGGGTGAGTATGTGCGGTCGACACTGTTTCGTGAGGTGGGTGCGATGAACGAAGGCGCGGGGCGAATGGGCATCGGAAATTTTGTGCGGCGAGCGGCGTGGGTGTTGGCGCTGGCGGGAGGCATGAGCGCGTGCTCCGCGGGGCCGGCTCAGGAGACGCGATCCAAAGCGGAGTTGGTGTCGGCGGAGACCGGGAAGACTTCGCCGGGAGGCACGACGTTTACGGTGCCGGCGGGATGGTCGATGGAGACCGGGAAGAATGTGGTCGTGCTCACGCCGCCGGAGACGGACTCGCATGTGGCGATCTTTGATGCCGGTGAAGCAGCCGATGCTAAGGCGGCCGCCGCCGCCGCGTGGGTCGCGTATCGAGGAAAAGAGACGCATCCGGTAAAACTTGTGACCGCGAATGCGCCGAAGGACGGCTGGGCAGAACGGCAGTCGCTGGAGTACGAAACATCGCCAAACGAGCGCGCCACGATCGGTGCGCTGGCGCTGCGCGCAGGAAAAAGCTGGACGGTGATCGTGCTCGATGCGACCGACATGACGGCAGAGAAGCGCGGCGCGCCGATCGGTCTGATTTTCGAGACGGTGCGGCCGAAGGGCTATCAGAAGGAGTCGTTCGCCGGACGGCAACCGCATGCGCTGGACACAGCGCGAATCGCGCAGTTGACGGACTTCGTGCAGAACGGGATGAAGCAGCTGGATGTGCCGGGAGTGGGGCTGGCGCTTCTGGATCACGGGAAGGTGGTGTTCGCCGGCGGATTTGGCGTGCGCGAGTTGGGCAAGCCGGAAAAAGTGGATGAGAACACGCTGTTCATGGCGGCGTCGAACACGAAAGGCATGACGACGCTGATGATGGCGCGATTGGTCGATCAGGGAAAGTTGAAGTGGGATGAGCCGGTGGTGGATGTGTATCCGAAATTCAAGCTGGGCGATGCGGAGACCACGAAGAAGGTACTGGTGAAGAATCTTATCTGCGCCTGTACTGGTTTGCCGCGGCAGGACCTGGAGTGGCTCTTCGAGTTCAAGAATGCGACGCCGGAGTCGGCGCTGACGTTGCTGGGAACGATGCAACCGACGAGCAAATTTGGCGAAGTGTTTCAGTACAGCAATTTGATGGCGGCGGCAGCGGGATTCATCAGCGGACACGTTGCGTATCCGAATCTGGAATTGGGCGCGGCGTACGACAAGGCGATGCAGACGTTGATTTTCGATCCGCTGCAAATGAATGTGACGACGTTTAATTACGCGAAGGCGCTAGCGGGGGATCACGCGTCGCCGCACGGCAATGATGTGGATGGGAAGACGGCGGTGACGGACATGGCGTTGAACTATGCGGTGATTCCGGCGCGCCCGGCGGGAGCGGTATGGACGTCATCGGCGGACCTCATGAAGTACGTGCAACTGGAGGCGGACCGGGGAAAGTTGCCGGATGGAAAGAAATTGGTGTCGGAAGAAAATCTGGTGATGCGCGAGAAGTCACAGGTGAGTCTGGGTGAAGACTCGTGGTACGGCATGGGCGTGATCGTGGACAAGACGTATGGTGTTCCGGTGGTGAGCCACGGAGGTGATCTCTCCGGATTCCACAGCAACTGGTATCTGCTGCCGGATTCGGGAATTGCCGCGGTGATTTTGACGAACTCGGATTCCGGTGTGTATCTGCGGGGACCGTTGTCACGGCGGATGTTGGAAGTTGTGTTTGACGGAAAGCCGGAGGCGGAGAAGGAGGTTGAAGCTTCGGCCGCGCAGTACAAGGCGGAACTGGCGAAGGCTCGGGAGCGGTTGGTGGTGCCGGCGGCTCCGGATCAAGTGGCCAAGCTGGCGAAGAAATATACCAGCAAGGAGTTGGGCGATATCGATGTGAAGAGCGCGGATGGGCGAACGGTGTTTGATTTCGGAGAGTGGAAGAGCACTGTGGCGTCTCGCAAGAATGACGATGGGAGCATTTCGTTCATCACGATTGATCCATCGGTGGGAGGGTTCGAGTTCGTCGTCGGGGAGAAGGGCGGGAAACGGACGCTGACGATTCGCGATGGACAGCATGAGTATGTGTTCACAGAAGTGGGGTGAGGCGAACAGGCCCGCGCAAATGAATTCAGAGCATGGGGCGAGTCCACGAAACGCCTCCACGACATGTCCGCTGATGCGACGTGAGAAATAAAGAAGGCCGCCGGAAGGCGGCCTTCTTTGCGTTGATTGGGATCTTACTAGTGGGCGCGACCGCCGGAGCCTACACTGGCGCTGCTTCCGCCGGACGGGGCGGAGGAACCGTGCGATGCGGAGGAGCTTGCGGCGGAGAAGCCGCCGGAGCGTCCACCACTGTTGGCCCCGCCGCCGGAATTGCCGCCTACGCGACCGAAGGACGCGGCGCCGGAACGGGGAGCCGATGGCGGCGCCATTGAACGCGAGGCCGTCGAGAAGTTGCGAGCTGGAGCTGCCGTCGGGCGCGCGCCGGGATTTGAAACGCGCATCGCGGACGTGGAAGCCGGTGCCGCACTGCGAGAGTTGATTGCGCCAGCTGGTGAGCCAGTCATCGCGCCAACGCGGGCGTTTGTTGCGGCGGGAGCGCTGGAATTGACGAAGCGATGCGCCGCCGCGTCATACGCAAGAGCCGAGCCCTTGCCAAGCGTGACGCTGCGCGCCGCGAAGTTTCCACCGGCCATCGTGCGATCAACGCGCGCGGGAGCCGTCGTGGATGCGACACGCGGCGTGACGGTGTTCGTCGGAATTGACTTCACGGTCTTCCATTGCTCGCCGCTCTGAACGGGAGAGAGCTTACCGATCGTGCCGTTGGAAACGGGGAAGACTCCGCGCGTCAGATTCAGGGGAGTTTTGCTACGGGCATCGAGCGGATGCGTCGGCACGATGCCGATGGGTCCGTTCTTGCCGCGCAACCATGTGCCGGTTACGGGCGAATAGCCGTTGATGAAATTGCCGCCGGCGCCGGGAGCCCAGAGCCAGCCGTGTAGGGGATCAAAGATCCAGCCGCCATAGTGGTACGGGAGCCAGCCCCAAGGCTGATTTCCGATGAAAGACATGCCGATCGAGGGATCGAGGGCCCAAGAGCCGCTGTCGAACGGTGACCAGCCGAGGCCATATCCATACGGACGCCAGCAATTCCCATATTGGCACGGATAGAAAGCGCCGTAGGTGTAGAGGCTCGAGAGGCCGGAGGAGTAGCCAGGCGAATTGACGTATTGCTGAGCGGCGGCGGTGCCGTTGTACTCAGCGCTGATGCGATTTTGAGCCCACTTGTCAAAAGCATCGCCCGCCGAAGTATTCGTCGCGATGTCGAAATTCTTTGGATCGTCGGCCTTCATGGAGAAGGTCTGCCCTTTGTCCAGAATGGTCGAGCCCTTCTTGCGCAGGACGTTGACGCGGCCCTTGGTGACGTTGACTCGGCTGCCGTCGTCGAAGTTGTCGACGCGGAAGGCGGAGTGGCCGTCGGCTTCGACGCTGAAATCGCCACCGGTGACGCTGAAATAGTCGCCGTTGCTCGGATTGATAGAGAAGGTGGCGGTGCCCTGACGCAGAACAAGACGCGTGGTCTTGGAGCCGTCTTCGAGCGAAAGGTCGAAGAACTGGAGAACGGTGTTTTCGCCGATAAGCGCGAGCGAGCCGTTTTCAAACTCAACTTCGGCAAGGCCCTTCTCGGTGGAGATGACGAAGCCCTGGCGGATAGGGAGATTGAGTTCGGCGTTCTCCCAGATGATGTTTTCGGCGCCGGCGAGCGGGTCGCCTTTGACGTCGCGGGCGAGACGCACGTCGCCCTGGACGTAGCTGATGCGAATAATTCGGATGTGACTGGCATCGGCGCGAGCGGACGGACCGCTGGAGAGAGTGGCGAGGAGGAAGAGCGCGAAGAGACCGACAGAAAAGGATGCGAAGCGGATCGTACGGGAAAACATAATGTCACCCCCTATTGGGGACACTGCTAACTGTGAGACGGATTAGACACCGCGCGTTGCAGCCCTGCAGCGCCAACCTGGACTTCCTACATACTCGGGGACGGGGACGCTGGCGTCAAGGGGCGGGGCGATTTGGGACTGCAATGAGACATGGATAAGACAAAGCGAAAGGTTTCACGGCTGTCGGCTTGACAGGCAATGGGGCGGAACGCTAGTTTCATTGCAGGGGTGGTGTTGTGAAGAATCCGCGAGTTGTCCACGTTACTCAGTGTTCGTGTTGTCGGAACTGAGCCCACGAACGTTCACGTAGTGTCCTTGTAAGAGAACCAGTTCATAGACCGCAAAACGATTTGGTCGGTTGTCATCGTTCCAGCGGTCCACTCAAGTCCAATCAAGGCGACCGTAAATCCGGTCTGCGATTAGGGGGAATCATGAGGGGGATGTCTCGATTATTACTGGCCGCGGTGTTTTTTGTGGCGTGCGCACTGGCCGGAGTCCGGACGTACGGACAGGGAGGCGCGACGGGCGCTATCGACGGCGTCGTGAACGACACGACGGGATCGGCTGTGGAGGGCGCGGAGGTACAGGTGATTGACCAGCGCACCGAAGCCCTGGCGCGTAAAGTACAGACGAATGCGGACGGGTCGTTCATCGTGACGCTGCTGCCGCCGGGGACGTACTCGGTGGTGGTGAACAAGTCGGGCTTCGCCGAGGCGAAGAGCGAGAGCATCGAGGTTCACGTCACGGAAACGGTGAGGGTGACGATCCCGCTGAAGCCGGGCTCGGTGTCGGAGAAGGTGGAGATTTCGGCGCAGGTGACCAGTGTCGAAACGTCGAACGCGACGACGGGGCAATCGATCGGTACCGAGACGGTCCGCGAATTGCCGCTGGCGACACAGAACTATCAGCAACTGCTGACGCTGTCGGCCGGCGCGCAGAGTGATTTGAATGCAGCAGCGCAACTGGGACGCGGCTCCGCCAAGTTGTTCGTCAACGGGCAGCGCGAAGACAACAACAATTACCTGATCGACGGCATCAGCGCGACGGACTACAACGTGGCGCAGGCGACGTACGTGCCACTGCCGAATCCGGACGTCATTCAAGAATTCAAGGTGCAGACGTCGCTGTACGACGCGAGTCAGGGGCGCAACGGCGGCGGCAACGTCAACGCGATCCTGAAGTCGGGCACGAAAACGTACCATGGCGATGCGTATGAATTTTTCCGCAACGATGTGCTGAATGCGAACGACTTCTTTCTGAATCAACAAGGGCTGGCGCGGCCGTCGGTGAAGCAGAACATTTTTGGCGGCAGCCTCGGCGGGCCGGTGGTGAAGGAAAAGCTAGGCTACTTTTTCGTGAATTATCAGGGTACGCGGCAGCGCAGCGGACTTTCGCCAGGCACATTTATCAGTACGACGATTCCGACGTTGCCCGCGGACCGCTCGGAAGCGGCGATCTCGCAGGCGTTTTTCGGCAACACGACGACGGCGATCGATCCAGTGGTGCTCAAGCTGTTGCAGTTTCAGGGCAACCAGTTCGGCGCGCAGCCGGGCGGCTTTCTGATCCCGAGCGGCGATCCGGCGACGGGCGCGTTCGCAGTCAGCAAGCCGGGTAAATATACGGACGATCAGTTCACCGCGAACTGGGACCGCGAATTCCGCGGCGGCCAGGACAAGCTGTCGGTGCGGTTCTTCTTCTCGGACTCCGAGAGTCTTCTCCCGTTTGGCGGCGGCGACTTGCAGGAATCGCTGGGGTCGACTTTGGCCAGCGCCGTCAGCTCGAGCTCGCTCAACTTCCCATTCGACACGCCGGTACACGCGCGCTTCCTGAATATCGGCGAGACGCATCTCTTTTCGCCGACGCTCGTCAACGAGTTCCGCTTCGGGCTCGTGCATATCAATGACGACCTGAATAACGAGCCGCCGGTGACGACGGCTGACCTGGGGATCGATCGTCCGACGAACAGCTTGACCGATTCGATCTACAGATTCTTTTTCGAAAGCTCAGGTTTCGAACTCGGGCCAGCGCCGTTCGGCAACCAGTCGCAGAATCAGAACAACATCAACTTTGTGGACACAGTGAGCTGGGTCAAGGGCGCGCACGTTTTCCGTTTTGGCGGCGAGTTCACGCATGTCAACCTCGACAAGAATTTTCCGCAGGTATTCAACGGCGAGTTGTTCTTCACGAACACGCCGGACGGCAACACCGACTTCCAGAACTTCCTGCTCGGCGTGCCGGAGTTCAGTTTCGGCGGCGGCGGTCTTTCGACTCACAAATACCGGTCGAACAACTACGCGGTGTTCGCGCAAGACGATTGGAAGATTCGCCGCAACCTGACGCTGAACCTTGGATTGCGCGCTGAAATGTTTGGCGCGTTCCACGACGATGCCTGCCACATCAGCAATCTCGATCCGTCGCTGGCCAACGCGGGGACGTTCCCCTTCGTCTATCCGAGCTGCGTGAACAAGCTCAACGTGACAGGCCTGACCGGCGATGCGAACGGCACCACGTTCAACAATAACTACGCGACCGGACTCGGGCCGCGCATCGGCTTGGCGTATGACTTGTTTGGTCATCACACCACGACGATCCGCGCAGGCTTCGGCATCTATTACGTCCGGGAAGACGTGGGCACGGCCGACCAACTTTCATTCAACCCGCCATTTTTGCCCGTGACGTTTGGCGGCGGCTCACCAGGTTGCCTTGGCTCATTCTTTTCGGCGACGCCTCCACCGGGCTGCCCGAATCCCAACCCGAACGCGCTGCCGCAGGCAGGCACGCTCGATCCAAACTTTGTACCGTGCTTGAACGTTTTTCAGGGCTTCCCCGGCGGCGACACCACGCAGGCGGCGAACTATGGAACGGCGACCGGCGCAGGTTGCCCGGGTCCGCTCCAGACGCTCGGCATCTTTGGCTTGACCGTTCCGCGACACTTCGTAACTCCGAGCACGCAACAGTGGAACCTGACGGTGCAGCGAGCGCTCGGCAAGCAATGGGTGCTCGAAATCGGTTACGTCGGCACGCACGGCGTTCACCTGCGCGAAACGCGCGATGCGCTGCAATCGCAGAACGCGACGCCGGATAATCCGGTGGTCGTGGGCGGCGAGTCAATCACGACGAACACCTTCGCCAATGCGATTGCACGTTCGCGCGCGCAAGGCATCAACGGCTACAACGGCTTCCAGCAGTTTGCCAACGATGCGTACTCGCACTACAACTCACTGCAGACAACAATGTCGCGCCGCTGGAACGCGGGATATTTCCAGGCGGCGTATACGTTCTCGCGTTCGACCGATGCGACGTCGAGCGGGAACACGGCGTTCAATACCGCGTGGAACGATGAATCGACGCTGCAGGATTCGCGCGGCTTGTCGGACTTCGACCGCACCCACCGGTTGGCGATCAGCTATCGATACGACCTGCCGTTCTTCCAGTCGGCGGAAGGTTGGAAACGCAAGGCGCTCGGCGGATGGGCCGTGGCCGGCATTACGATCGTTCAATCGGGCTTGCCATTCTCGGTGATCGATTCGGCTGCGGGCACGGGTTTCCTTGGCGGGGGCTCGGCTCCGGGTGTGACGGGCGGAAGCCTCGCGTCGGGTGCGACGATATCGAGCAGCTACTCGCATGGCGGCATCGGCACGCGCGTCAATGGGTACTTGAATCCAGCGGCATTCGCGCCGGCTCCGCTGCTGTATCCGACGGAATGCGACCCGAACCAACCGGATCCGACGATCTTCCCGAACTCGAACTTCTGCACGACCAACTTCGGCAACCTTGGACGCAACACGTACCGTGGACCGGGCCAAGCGAACTTCGACTTCTCGCTGATCAAGAACTTTCATATCACCGAGCGGCAGGCGCTTCGCTTCACGACCGACTTCTTTAACATCTGGAATCATGCCAACTTCGCGAACCCGGCGTTTGTTGACGTGGAGAGCATCGGTGTGACGAACAGTCCGTTCGGCAAGATCACCAGCACCGTGGGAACGCCGCGATTGATCCAGTTCTCGCTGCGGTACTCGTTCTAAGCGATCGAGCTTTACAACATGTAGTTGAACGCGAGGGGCGCGACTTTGCGCCCCTTGTTTTTTGTGCCAAGATTTTCCTTCACAGGAGACTCCATGTCCGCCACGACACCTCGCATCCCGCTGCTGGAAAGAGAATCGGTCACACCAGAAACCCAGGCGATCTACGACGCGCTGCTCGCACAACGAGGCGTTGTGCCGAATATGTTCAAGGTGCTCTCGTACAATCAAGGCATCGCAGTGGCGATGGCGGGATTCTTGAAAGCGCTGCTGAGCGATGGCGCGCTCAAGGGCTGGTACAAGGAACTCGTCGCCGTCCGGATTTCGACACTGATGCAATCGGAATACGCGATCAAGGCGCACAATTCGTCAGCACGGAAAAAAGGCGCGAGTGAGGAGCAGATTGCGGGCGTGCCGGATTTCGAAAAGGGACCGTATAGCGGCAAAGAGAAGCTGGGGTTTCGGCTTGCCGACCGACTGCATCGCGGTCCACAGGAAGTGGATGATGCGTTCTACGCCGAGTTGAAGAAAGAGTTCGCCGATACCGAGCTTGTTGAACTGTTTCTGACGGCGGCGGCGTTCGAAATGTTCCCGCGATTCATCGATGGCCTGCACATTCCCGTGACACCACTTCCTGCCTCAAAGTGATAGGATTCTTTCGCCATGAAGTCACTCGCATCACGTGTTTCACAATTGAACGGCGAAGGCGCGCTGGCGGTTTTTTCGCGTGCCAAAGAGCTCGAAAAACAGGGCCGCTCCATCATTCATCTCGAGCTCGGTGAGCCCGACTTTCATCCGGCCGCGCCGGTGGTCGATGCGGTTCGCGCCGCGGTTGCGGAGGGACGCGATCGGTATGTTTCGCCGCGCGGAGTTCCGGCATTGCGCGAAGCGATTGCGGCGTACCTCAAGCGGACGCGGCACCTGAACGTCTCGTCCGACGAAGTTCTGGTCGCGCCCGGATGCAAGATGGCGCTATCGCTCACGATGATGGCGCTCATCGAGCCGGGCGACGAAATTTTGTATCCCGATCCGAGCTTTCCGATCTATCCGTCGTTCACGCGCGGGCTGGGCGGCAAGGCCGTCCCGTTCTATTTAGAGGAAAAGAATCAGTTTCAGCCCGATATCGCGGAGATCGCGTCGAAGATTACGGCGCGTTCGAAAGCGCTCATCTTCAACTCGCCGAACAATCCGACCGGGACAGTTTTTAGCGAAGAGACGCTGAAGCAAATCGCGGCACTCGCAGTGAAACACGATCTGTGGGTCATCGCTGACGAAATATATGCGCGCATTCTTTTCAATGGCGAATACAAGTCGATCTACGCCATGCCGGGAATGAAGGAACGCACGATTATTATTGATGGGTTCTCGAAATCGTTCGCGATGACCGGCTGGCGATTGGGCTACGCGGTGGCGCCGAAGGCGTTTATCGACGCGCTCGATTTGCTGGTGCTCAACACGTTCACGTGCACCGCCGAATTTTCGCAGATTGCTGCCATCGAAGCGTTGGCGGACTCGACGAATGCCGTGGACGCGATGGTGCTGGAGTATCGCAAGCGCCGCGATCTCTTCGTCACGAAGCTCAACCAGATTCCGGGGTTTCGCGCTCTGTCGCCCGATGGCGCGTTCTATGCCTGGGTGAATATCGAAGACACAGGGCTACCGGCCGAGGAAGTCCAGCGTCTGCTGCTGGAAGAGGCTGGCGTTGCCGGAATTGCTGGCGCCGCTTTCGGTCCGGCGGGCAAAAACTATCTGCGCTTCTCGCTGGTAAGCGCGCGCAATCTGTTGGAAGAAGCGCTGGATCGGATCGAGCGCGTGTCGACACGGTGGCGCGCGGCGGTTGCACGTTAGTTCGGCTGCAAAGAAGATCGGTCGAAACGATTTTGTCGTAAGGGCGCAGCGTGCTGCGCCCTTACACTTGTAAAGTTACGGCATGCTCGATGAAGTCGACGCAGTCTCAGGCCACAGCCAATCCAGCCCGGAGCCGACTCGCATGAAACATTTGATTCACTTTACGCTAACGCTCTTCGCCGCACTCTTCGTCGCAACGACAGCGGGCGCACAGGCGCGGCCCCTCCCCGGCCCCGACGTGCAGAAGATTTACGACCGCCTGCTCCCGCAAATCGAAAAAATTCCGCTCTACGACAATCATGCTCACCCAGGATTCGGCGACGACAGCGATGTCGATGCCATGGCGGCGGTGCCCGGCGAGACTGATTTCATGCGCACGCGCGCCGACAATCCGGAATTCATTACCGCCGCGAAGCAGATGCTCGGCTATCCCTACAACGATTTTTCCCCCGAGCACCTGAAATGGCTCGCCGACAAATCGAAAGCGGCCGAAGCGGCCGGCGACACAAAATATTTCGATTCCATTCTCGACAAGCTGAACACCGAGACCGTTCTTGCCAACCGCGCGATGATGGCGCCGTATCTCGATCCCAAGCGCTTCCACTGGGTTTTCTTCGTTGATTCTTTTTTCTATCCGTTCGACAACAGCGAACGAACGGCGAGCACGCCTGATATGGGCGTCTACATCCCGCTCCAGGAAAAAATGCTCTCGCGCTATAAAAAGATGGAAGGCGTCGAGGGACTTCCCGCCGATCTCGCGGGCTACGAGGATTTCATCCGCCGCACGATGACCGACAACGTCGAGAAGCGCGGTGGCGTAGCGATGAAATTCGAAGCAGCATACTTCCGCTCCCTCTATTTCACGGATCCTCCCCGCGCAACCGCCGAAGCAATTTACGCGAAATATCACGCGGGCGGAGTACCAACGCTCGACGAATACAACGTTTTCCAGGATTACATCTTCCGTGTGCTCATCAATCAGGCGGGCAAGTTGCACATCGCGACGCACATTCACAGCGCCGTCGGCATCGGCGACTACTTCAGCCTGAACAACGGCAAAGTCATGAACCTCGAAAACGTTTTGCGCGATCCGCGCTACAAAGACCAGACATTCGTGCTCCTTCACGGTGGCTGGCCGTATTACAAGGAAGCTGCGCTGTTCACCGCGGTGAAAAACGTGTATCTCGACACGTCGTTTCAATCGGAATTCCTGTACCCGTCGCAATTCAAGGAAGTTCTGAAGCAGCTTGTGACGATGTTCCCGGAAAAAATGATGTACGCGTCCGACGCGTTTCCGTTCAACGACGCGCTTGGAGCGGAGGAAAGCTTCTGGCTGTCGGCGCGCAGCACGCGCACGGCGCTGGCCGCCGCGCTCGCGGAACTCGTCTCGGAGGGTGCTTACACCGAGGCGAAAGCAATGGAAATCGCGCATATGTATCTGCACGACAACGCCGCAAAACTGTATGGGGGATCCAAATGAGCACGCCTGGGAGCTTCAAATACATTCCATGGAAAGAAGTTGAGCGCGAGAAATTGAATCCATTGATCGACCGCGAAATGGTCGTTGGCAATGAGGTGATGCTCGCGCGTGTGCTGATGAAGAAGGGCGCGCACGTGCCGTTGCACCAGCATCACAACGAGCAGGTCACCTACATTCTTGAAGGCGCTCTGAAATTTGCGATCGACGGCAAGGAAGTCGTCGTGCGCGCGGGCGAAGTTCTCTGTATCCCGCCGAACATGCCGCATGAGGCGTGGGCGCTCGAGGAAACCATCGATCTCGACGTGTTCAATCCGCCACGCGCTGACTGGCTGAATAAAACCGACGATTATCTACGTCACGGCCGGTAGCCGCGAAGCTTCACACGGTTGGCGCGAGCCACATAACGCATGACTTGCGCCGCTTCTTCGCGCTGTTGCGGGTGTCGCAGCACAACGAAAGAAAATAAACATTCACCGCACGGGTGTGTTTACCGTAGTTAAAGAGCTAGCCCAAGGCCGCTGAGGGCACACACATCTGTGAATAGTTTCGTCTTGCGGTTTTCGTTTGCCGTCGCGCTGTCGATGCAATCGTCCTTGGTTTGCGGACTTGCGCGCGGGCAAAATCAAACCGCTTCGCTCGCTCCAGACGCTGGGCCCGTTTTTACCGTGGCGCCGGAACCGTTCTTCACGACGGCACAGTTTCCCCTTACAGATACTTCGCTTATGGCGGTAGCGCCGCTCGACCATCGTTCGTCCTTTTCGCTAACGATTTCCGATCCGGGCAATCTGGCTGCTTACACCCATTTCGCGCCGCTCGATGCGTCTTCGCCTATGGCGGAAGCGAATCCCGCGTGGTCGGCGAAGCCCGCCTTCCCGGCATCAAAGCCAAAACCGAAGCCCTACTATTACAACGAAAATCCAAACAAATGGCAGCTTGGCCTGGCTTTCGCGCTCGTAAGATTTCGCTCATCGGTCTATTACGCCAGCGCGCCGGGATTCAACTCATCCCTCGCATACTGGTGGAAAGAATGGGTGGCGATCGAAGGAGCGATCACAACCGCTTTCGCGCCGCCCGTTTTCGCAAACGAACATTTTCGTTACCTCAGCTACGGCGCCGGCCCAAAGTTTTCGTTCGGCCATGGCCGCCTTGAGCCTTGGGCTCACGCACTCCTCGGCGGCGTACATCTGATTCCGCAAACGGCGAGCGGCGGGCAGAACGGAGCTGAAATCACGGTGGGTGGCGGCGTCGATTACGCGATCAACAATGTGATCTCGGCGAAAGGTGGAGCGGATTATCTCGGCACGCACATGTTCGGCGAGTGGCAGAGCAGCTTGCAGATCGTGGCCGGCTTTTCGTTTCGCTTCTGATTTTGCGAAATCAATAGATTCCGTGGTCCGAACCGCTCGGTGTCAACTCGCCAGCCTGCGTCGAGAGCGAATACGTATCGCCGTCATTCCCGCTCCAACTCTTCACGTTGAACGTTCCCTTATCTCCCAAGCGCCGCACCGAGACGCCGTCAAATTTCAGCGGCTCATTGTGGCGGCAGACCGCTGGCGGACGCTTCGCCTCCAGGAAATAGGCCGATCCCTCGCCCACGACCTTGCCACTGCCGTCGGGTTCGAGCAGGAAAGCCACGTTTTCTTCGACAGCGATCGCGCGCACCTGTTTCGCCCAGTCGTCTTGCAGAATACGCGCCATGAAAACGAGCAGCCGTCCCATGCGATCGCGCGTGGCGAAATGGGTATCGGTGATGATCCCCGTCAATAGAGGAATCTTCAGAAATTCGCGCGATATCGTGATTTTGTTTGAGTAAGGATCGGCGAGCGCCTCCGGCGAGTGGATCGTGTCGATCATCGACGAGAAGGAAAATTCTCCCAGCACTGCAAGCCCAGCGCTCGAGCCTCCGATAGGTTTGCCCGCTGCAATGTGCTTGTTGAGCGCCGCTTGCACCGGCGTGTCCTGCCAGAAACGCAGATAATTCGATTGATCGCCGCCCGCGATGAAAATTCCCTCGGCGTGGTCGATGATCTGCACAAGCGTTTCATCGTCGGAGTCTTCGCGCTCCTCAAAAACGATGGTAGCCGCCGAATTCAGGTGGCACATTGCGAAGATTTCTTTGTTCACGCCCTGGGCGTATTCGTCATCGGTATTCGCCCGCAAGATCAGAAAATCACCGCCATTGGTGCGCTCGCACAAAAAGTGAAACGCGGGATCCTGTTTGGCACCGCCGCCCATCAACGCATAACCCGTCCGCGGTACCACGGCGATGTCGGTTGGGCTTCCGGTTCGCGTGTACCGCCATTTCGCGGTGGCGCGAGGCGCGACCATCGCACACAGCGAGAGAAAACTCGCGCCAATCATCAACGTTCGTACCACTCTGAACCGGTTCATCCAATTTCTCCCGAACGCAGATTTCTCAGCACAGAGTCGTAAACGTTTTTCTCGTGGCGGTCAAGTCGCGCGCGTGAATGGAATCGTAAAGCCGTCGCCCCGTATCAAGCGGATGACGAGTCAGAGTTTTCAAGATTGACACCTCATAACGCGTCTCGCATACTCGCGCCAACGGAATTTGGTGCATGGTTGCTCAGGAGGGTGGGCGCGTGTCTGACAATTTCCGCAATGTTGCCGTGACGCAGGTCAGCGTCTTGGTCGCCGCCGGAACACTCGAATCCGGCTTGTAAGCCTCCTTTTCAACAAATGTTTCAGTTTTTTTGTGGCGGAGCACTGCTCACGCGTCGGTGTGTGAGTCAGTCCAAGGAAGTACCGAAGAACTCAATCGCTTTTCAGGGGGAGTCCACGATGGTTCGGCAACGCAAGTGTTTCGTCTTTTCGCTTCTCGCAATGCTGGTTGCGGCTTTAGCATTCGCCGCGCCAGGCGCATTCGCACAGACCGCGCAAGGCCGCATCAGCGGCCAGGTCACCGATTCGACAGGCGCCACGGTGCCCAACGCGACGATCAATATCGAAAATCTCGCGACGCACGTGAGCCGCAGGCTTCAGACCAACTCGACGGGCGATTATTCCGCGCCAAGCATCGATCCCGGATTTTATTCGATGACTGTCGAAGCGCCCGGCTTCACCAAAGTCGTCCGCGAACGCGTGCAGATCGAAGTCGGCAATGATCTCAAGATCGACTTCCACATGAGGATCGGCTCGATTACCGAGGTTGTCGAAGTCAAAGACGAAGCTCCGCTGACCGAAGCGAGCAACGCCGTCCTCAGCGGCGTCCTCTCCAACAAAGCGATCAACGAATTGCCGCTCCAGGGCCGCGACTTCCAGAACTTGCTCCCGCTTCACCCCGGCGTGCAGCGCGATCCGGGCGGCGGCTTCCACACGCTCACGTCCAACGGCAATCGCCCAGACGACAACAACTTCATCATCGACGGCGCGACCGACAACGACGCCTACTACGGTGAAACCGTCATGAACGACGCCGGCATCTCCGGCACGCCGGCCAGCACGCTCCCGCTCGACGCCATGCAGGAATTCAACACCACCGAACAGCCGGGGGCCGAGTTCGGCGCCAAACCCGGCGTGGTCGTCAACATCGGCATCAAGTCCGGCACCGACGACATTCACGGCAGCGCGTACTACTTCCATCGCAATTCCGCATTCGACGCGCGCAACTACTTCAATCCGACGCCACAGCCCTTTTCCGCGCTGTTGCTGCACCAGTTTGGCGCTTCCATCGGCGGCCCGATCAAAAAGCAAAAGTGGTTCTACTTCGCGAACTACGAAGGCGTGCGCGACAAAGTCGGCAACCCGTTCAGTGTGTTCACGCCTGCAACGTCGTCGCTGATCGGCAACCCGCTCACGGCCTCCAGCGGCATCGACCCGACCGAGTACAGCATCCCCGATGCCGAAGCTGCTGCCGGCTGCCCTGCGGCCTGCAATCCGCTCAGCCTGCAGCTCCTGAGCCTCTTTCCTAAGAACCCCGGCTTCACATTCGATCCGAATGATCCGTCCGCGATCAACTACGACCTCAACAACACGAATCGCGAAGACAATCTCGTCGTCAAGTCCGACTATCACCTCAACGACAAAAACACGATTTCGGTCCGCTATATCTATGCGAACTCGAACGAAATCGAAGAGGACACCGACGCGCTGCGCCCACAGTGGCTCACCACCGCCAAGCCAACCACGCATGTTTTCGGCGTGGATTGGACCCTCACACCGAACTCCGTTTGGACCAACGACGCGCGCTTCAGCTACAACCGCTTCTACGAAAAAATAGTGCCCGTCGATTCCAACACCCCAGCATCGGCATATGGCTTGAACACCGGCATCACCGACCCACGCCTCTTCGGTTTGCCACGCATCGACACCAACACCCAAGACTTCGACTACCTCGGAGGCAATTCCAGCTGGCCGCTCTGGACGAATCCGAGCCACACTGAAAATTATTCCGACACCGTTTCTTTGATTCACGGGAAACACACATTCCGCTTCGGCGGCGTCTTCAGCAACGGCGCTGTGGACTATCTCCGCGCAACCGAAGGTCGCGGTCGCATCGAATTCAACAGCCTCACTGACTTTCTCACCGGTAATGTCGAAGACTGGAGCCTCCAGTTCGGCGAGCCCGCGCGCAACGTCAGCATGCAGTCGTATGGTTTCTTTGCGCAGGATGATTTCCGCATCACGCGCCACGTCACCATCAACCTTGGCGTACGCTACGACATCACCTTCCCAATCACAGAGAAAAACAATCTGCTCGCCAATTTCGACCCGACGCAAGGCCTCGTTCAGGTCGGGCACGGCCTCGGCCAGCTCTATCCGACGAATTACAACAACGTTTCGCCGCGTCTTGGCGTCGCGTGGGATGTTTTCGGCACCGGTAAGACGGTCGTGCGCTCCGGCGCTGGCATGATTTTCATTCAGCCTTCGATCCGTACCTTCATGTTCGGCGGCGGTGGACTCAATCTCAATCCCAGCGGTCTGCCCAAGATTCTTCCCGACGGCACGACCGTTCCGGGCTCTGGAAATCTCAACACCTTCTTGGTTTCCGGCGCCGATCCGAGCCTCGTCAATTGGAACCAGGCTGGCCCAATCTTCCCCGTCACCGGTACAGGTGCAGCCTCGTGCAGCACCGAGGTTCCCTGCACGGTCTTCGCGGTTGACCCCAATCTCCACACGCCTTACGTGCTGAACTGGAACCTCAACATCCAGCAACAACTCAGCCCCACGATGCTGTTGCAAGTCGCCTACGTTGGCAATCGCGGCGTCAAGCTCTACAGTACCGTCGACCAAAACCAGCCGAATCCCGCGATCGCCACTGATCCCGCGACCGGTTGCTACTCCTCGTTCTCAGACAACACGCCCTGCTACCAGCCCGCCCGTCCGTTCTCGACCAATTGCCCGGTCGCGCTCGGCGGCCTCGGGACTGGCGGCCCGTGCTTTCCATACCTCGGCTTCGTGAACACCCTCGGCAACCAGTCGAGTTCGATCTATCACGGCTTGCAGGTCACCCTGACCAAGAAATATTCCAAAGGTCTGTACTTGCTCGCAGGCTATACCTACGCGCACGCAATCGATACGGCGGCTGAAACCACCAACCTCGCGGACGTGCCGCAAAATAGCTTCGATTTCCCGGCCGAACGCGCCAGCAGCGATTACGACATTCGTCATCGCTTTACGTTCTCCGCCACCTACGAAATCCCCGGCTTCAAGGCGCCGCTCCAAATGGGCAAGGGCTGGCAAGTTACCAGCCTCGTCACCGTCCAGGACGGCTATCCGATGGAGTTTTACGACGCCAGTTCCGACTTCACCGGCACTGGTGAAGGCTTCAACAACGCGGGCAACGACCGCTGGAATATTCTCGGCAGCCCGAAAAACATCAAGTGGTCGCAGACCAATCCGATTCCGTTTGTGGAACCGGGCGACGCTGCGTATTCATCGTGCCTTTCGGCCGCCAACACGCCCGCTTTGCTCGAAAGCCTTGTCGAAGAAGAAGGCTGCTACGTTCAGAACGGTACGGTCATGTATCCCAATGCGATCGGCACCTTCGGCAACATGGGCCGCAACCTCTTCCGCGGTCCTGGCTTCGCCGATTGGGACGGTTCGCTCGGCAAAACCTGGAACCTTGGCGAACGCTTCAAGCTCCAGTTCCGCGGCGAAGTCTTCAACGTACTCAATCACCCGATCTACTCGATCGGTTCGATCCGCAAAAACCTGTCGGGCAGCAGCCTCGGCCTCGCGCGCGCAACGCCCGATGTCTGGGCCTCGAACCCCGTCATCGGCTCCGGCGGCTCCCGCCACATCCAACTCGGCCTGAAGTTCCTCTTCTAGCTTCGACACAATCTCAATCGCCACGGCGATTCCAAAAGCGGCACAATAAAACAAAAGGGCGCGACCTCAACCGTCGCGCCCTTCGTTTATGTGACTGTGATTCCGAGCGGAGCAAGCCGACGCTTTTTCTTCGCGTTCGCTCCTGCGAACGCGTCGGCTTGCGCAGTGGAGGAATCTCTCTTCGATTTCAGCGACGTAGGAAACCTACATCACCAAATCTTGCAAACATCCTCCCGCACCATCGGCTGCCCCTTCTCGCATCCAAACGCCTTCTTGAACGCCTCCATATTCGAAAGCGGCCCATTCACGCGAAATTCCGGCAACGGATGCGGATCGGTATTCGCCAACAACCGCGCATACTCTGGCCGCAAATTCATCGCCGCCACCGCCGCATATCCCACAAAGAATTGCTGCTGCGGCGTGAATCCATTCGCATCCTTCGTCTTACCCGCAATGCCCGGCGGCATCGATTTTTCGAACGCCGCATACGAAATCGTCAGCCCACCGAGGTCCGCGATGCTCTCGCCTTCGACAAGCTTCCCGTTTTCGTGCAACCCCTTTTCGATTTCGAATCCGTCGAATTGCTTCGCAATGCACTCCCCGCGACCCTGAAAATTCTTCAGGTCCTTCTCGGTCCACCAGTTCTTCAGATTTCCCTTGGGATCGAACTGCGCTCCCTGATCGTCGAACCCGTGCGTGATTTCATGTCCAATGATCGAACCAATCGCGCCGTAGTTATACGAATCCGCCCGGTCGGGATCAAAAAACACGCCCTGCAAAATTCCTGCCGGAAAGACGATCTCGTTCATTTGCGGATTATAGTAAGCGTTGATCGTCGGCGCCGACATGCCCCATTCCGCGTGATCGACGGGTTTGCCGATTTTCGCCAGGTCGCGCGCGGTTTCAAACTCCGTCGAGCGAAACACATTACCGACATATGACTCGCGATCGATTTTCAGTTTCGAATAATCGCGCCATTTGTCCGGATACCCGATCTTCAGCGCAAACGCTTGCAGTTTCTCGGCTGCGGCTTGCCTCGTCTCCGGGCTCATCCATTCCAAGCCTTTCAAATCCTCGTGCAAAGCCGCCAACAGGTTGTGGACCATCTCCAGCACGCGCGCCTTCGCCGCCGGCGGAAAATATTTCGCCACATACATCTGCCCGAGCGCTTCCGGCAATCCGTCGTCCACAGCCGCTGAACACCGCCGCCATCGCACGCGCATCTCCGTCGTACCTTCGAGCACGCGCCCCGAAAAATCGAAGTTCTCTTGCACAAACGGATCCGACAGCAGCCGCGCCGACCGGTGAATCAACTGCCACCGGTAGTATGTCTTCCAGTCGTCCATCGAGACGCTCGCGAGAAGCTCGTTCATCGCCTTGAAAAATTCCGGCTGCGACACGTTCATCTTGGTCAGCTGTGGGCTCCCAATCGCGTGGAAATACGCGTCCCAATTCCAGTGCGGCGTCAGCTTCTGCGCGTCCGCCACGCTCATCATGTGGTAGTTTTTCTGCGGATCGCGCAGATCGACGTTATTCAGCGAAGCTTTCGCCAGCGAAGTCTCGATCCCCAGCACGGTCTCCGCTTCCTTCGCCGCGTATTCCTTCGCGTCGCCCATCAGCACAAACATCTTCGTCATGTGCTCGATGTACTGCTTCCGGATTTCCTTCGATTTGTCGTCGTCGCGCGTGTAGTAGTCGCGATCCGGCAATCCAAGCCCGGCTTGCCGCACCTCGCCGATCACCTGCGTGCTGTCGGCAAAATCCTGATCCGAGCCATACCCAAACAACACGTTGGTGCCCTGCTCCTGCAATCGCGCCGCGGTTTCCAGTAGCGACGCACCGTCGTGCATCGCTGCAATGCTCTGCAAATATCCGTCGAGCGGCTTCAGCCCCTTCGCATCGATCGCTTTCGTGTCGATGCAGCTCGCGTAGTAATCGCCGACTTTCTGCTCGTTCGAATCCGCCGCCGCCGACTTGTTCGCTGCCGCCGCCTCTAAAATGTCGTGCAGCCGCGCCTCAGTCCGCTCAAACATGATTTGATCCGGGCCCCACGCCGGATACTGCGCCGGAATCGGATTCTTCTTCATCCATCCGCCATTGATGTACTTGTAAAAGTCATCGCAAGGCTTGCATGTGGTGTCCATATTCGCGACGCTGAAACCAAGTTTTGCATTGTCGTCCGCCGTGCCTTGCCCGCCGGCAAACGCCATTGTCGTTCCGGCCAGAATCGCCACCACCAGCCCCGCCATCGCACACATCCGCCGCAGCATCATCGTTCTCTCCAAACTTTCTGCCGAATCATGTACGGGCGCAGCGACGCTGCGCCCCATGTCCGCAACCAACAATCCGATTTGATTTGTCCGATGACCCAGACCTGGGCCGAACCGCACGAATCCGTCGCTATTTAGACGCTAAGCCGCCAAAAACGAAAGGTTATTCTCGAGCGCCCGGTGGCACCCTAGCCTACCCTCGTTTTCATCACGCCCTCACCAGATCTTGCAGACCTTCTCCCGCACCATCGCATCGCCCTTCTTGCACCCAAACGCCTTCGCGAAATCCGCCATATTCGACAGCGGCCCATTCCCGCGAAATCTCGCCAATGGATGCGGATCGGTATTCGTCTGCAGCCGCGCATACTCCAGCCGCTCGTTCGCGCCCCACACCTGCGCCCATCCCAGAAAGAATCGCTGCTCCGGCGTAAACCCATCCTTCTCTGGCGGACGCGGCTTTCCCTCCAACGATTTCTCGTACGCCGCGTACGCGATCGTCAGCCCGCCAAGGTCCGCGATGCTTTCTCCCAGCACCAGTTTTCCGTTTTCGTGCAAATCCCCATCCACGACATAACCGTCGAACTGATCCGAAACGCATGTCGCGCGTTCCTTGAAATTCTTCTGATCCTCCGCCGTCCACCAATCGCGCAAATTCCCCTTCCCGTCAAATTTGCTTCCCTGATCGTCGAATCCATGCGTGATCTCATGCCCGATCACCGCGCCCATCCCGCCGTAATTCACGGCATCGTCCGCTTTCGGGTCGTAAAATGGCGGCTGCAAAATCCCCGCCGGAAAAACAATCTCGTTCATGCTGCTGCGGTTGTACGCGTTCACTGTCGGAGGCGTCATTCCCCATTCCGTCCGATCCACCGGCTTGCCGATCTTCTCCACCTGCCGGTGAAATTCAAACGCCGCGCTTCGCAATTCGTTCTGCATATACGACGTGCGATCGATCGTCAGCCCCGAATAATCCCGCCACTTGTCCGGATACCCGATCTTCACGCCAAACGCTTGTAACTTCGCCGTCGCCTGCGCCCGCGTCTCCGGGCTCATCCACGGCAGCTGTTGCAAATCGTCGTGCAGCGCCGCTACCAGGTTGTGCACCATCTCCAGCGCATGCGCCTTCGCCTCCGGTGGGAAATACTTCTCCACGTAGACCTGCCCGAGCGCTTCGCCCAGATTCCGGTCCGTTGCCTGCACACACCGCTTCCATCGCGGCAAAATTTCCTTCGCACCGCGCAAATCCTTGTCGTGAAAATCGAAATCCTCTGTCACGAACGGCTCCGACAGCCCCGGCGCCGTCACATCCACCAACCTCCACCGCAGATACGTTTTCCAGTTTTCGACCGGCACAGTCGTCAATTCCGCGTTCAGCGCCTTGAAAAAGTCCGGCTGCCCGACGTTCAATTCTTTCAGCCCCGGCTGCCCCACTTCCGTGAAGTACGCCTTCCACGAAAAATCCGGTGTCAGCTTCTGCGCTTCCTCCGCAGTCATCCGGTTGTACGTTTTGTGCGGATCGCGCACATCCACGTTCGACATTGAAGCCTTCGCCAGCGATGTTTCGATCGCCATGATCGCGCTTGCTTCCACGGCTGCCTTGTCCGCCGGGTCGCCCAACAGCTCAAACAGTTTCGTCGCGTGCTTCAGATAGTCGTCGCGCAGCTTCTTCGACTTCTCGTCGTCGCGCAGATAATAGTCGCGCTCCGGCAGTCCCAGTCCGCCCTGACTTGCCGTAGCGATCACCTGCGAACTATCCTTCGCATCCTGTCGCGATCCGAATCGGAACATCACGTTGATCCCGCTCTCCTGCAATCGCGTCGCTTCCGCCTGCAATTCCGTCGTGTTCTTCACCGCCGCGATTCGCGCCATATCCGGCTCGATCGCCTTCGCGCCCGCCGTGTCGATCGCCGCCGTGTCCATGCAGCTCGCATAAAAATCGCCGATCTTCTGCTCGTTCGAACCCGTCTTCGCGGTCGTCTTCTCTTCCGTATCCAGAATCGTCCGCAAATTCTGCTGATTCTTGTCCAGCAGCACGGTGAACGATCCCCATCGCGGATACTGCGGCGGAATCGGATTCGCCTTCATCCACCCGCCCATCGCAAACTCAAAAAAATCGTCGCAAGGCTTGCACGTCCGATCGAGATTCTTCGTATCGAATCCCCAGTAACCCGGCGCATCCGCCCCACCGCGCGGTCCCGCCATCGCCATCAGCCCTCCCACCAAAACAAAAACCATCACACCCACCACCGCCATCAATCTCCGAATCACAAAACACCACCCTGTAGCCGCGATCGTTTTACAGATCGCGGGATTTGGACAACTCCCACCCAGGCCAACGCGACATGCACCCACTCAACCCCATCGCCCCGCAAATATAGACGCACGCCAGCATCTCCCCGACACACCCGTCTCCCCAATCTGGTTCTGGAACCGATCGTCATCGAGCACGACTGGGGCAATTGCCTCGCGCAACTCAGTCCCGAATTTGTTCCGCCGCAGTAGCAATCTCCTCAACTCTTTCAATCGAATTCGAACGACCGTTTTGCGCCAAGTGCCGGATTTGATGGGAGATACGAACTGTCAAAATCCAATTGACTTCTTATACCTTATATGGTACTACTCTCGCAGGTAAACATCCGTCGCCCTCCAGCTGATATTCCCAGTCCAGCGGTCTCGTTTAACTCCTTTAGAATGAAATTCATGCAAGCGAGTCGCGTCTAAGTCATTCCTTTTCACATTCTTGCGAAAAAAGGGGTGGGGGGCATCGGGTTTCTAGGGGCGGGGTTTGCTCCGTCCGGCGTCAACACCATCGCCGAACCGAACGCGAAGCCCCACTCGCTCCAACGCTATCAATGCAACGCTGTCCCATAAAACACATTCTTGCCGCCGCGCAGATCGCGGCCATAAATCAGCACCACCGTCACGCTGCTCAAAACACGGATCTTGCACTGCGCTCCCGTATCCCAGAGCCACTTCTGCGATCCAAACAATCCCGAGGAATCCGCAATCGCCCCGTTATCGACGAAAGGCCCCAGCTTCACCGTAAAAAGCCCGTTCGAGTAAACGCGCTTATCCAATTCCCAGTTCGCCAGGAAATATCGTCGCCCCAGCGGCGCCGCGCCTTTGCGCCCGTCATCGGTCCCGGCGTGCCCGCGGAGCCACAAATCGTTATCGCGCTCGATGCCCAACTGATACAACTCGTCGAAAGGAATATCGCCAAACGCTTCGCCCGCGCGCACGCGAGCCAGCATCTCGTAGTCGTCACCGGTAGCCTGCGGCAGCCAGTGCGCCGTCAGCGATCCGCGCACCGCGCCGTACGATCTGAAGCCCGTCGCGAATTCGCGACCCACGCGTCCTTCGCCCGATCCAACGATCGTGAAACGATGCTCGGGCAATCGCAGCAGTGAACGATCGATGCGCCCCCAATACGAAACCGAATTGCCATCGGTGAAAAATGTTTTGCCCGCGGCCGAAGCCGTCGCCTCCGGCGTCAGATTCCGAAACGATCGATTCGCGATTTCGATTCCGGTGCTCCAGCTCCAGCGCCCGTTCATCACCGAGCGCAGCTCCGCGCCGCCCGCAACCCGCCGCACATTCAGATCGCTGAGTGCCGGGCCGCCGCCGAAAAATGTATTCGTCAAATTCCAGTTCTCGTTGCGGCCATCGAAATAAACATGCAGCCGATATTTCGATTGATGCAGCAGTGGCATCGAGCCATCGACAAACGCGCGCCGCTTCTCCGAATCCCACCGCAGCAGCGATGTTACGTTTATCGCCTCGTGTTCGAGATTAAAAACCTGCGGATAAATCGTCGCGTAGGGCAATCCGCTCAGCCACGTCAGCGCGCCTTCCCACCAGGTGTCGCCCCAAAGATTGCGCTCCGCCATGTGAAACGTCGAGTCGTAGTTACCGTCGCCCGCGGGAGCGAGCTCCTCACGCCGGTGCGGATAAATTCCCAAATTGTTGAGCCGAGCTTCTGCGCCGAGCAACGCGTCGCGCGTTAAAATTTGCGGAGCGTTGAATCCAATCGCGTTTTGCAGCAAAGCGGGATCGAGCGTCGGTGGCGGCGCGACCGAAACTTTTCGCAATCGAGGCTTGTCGATCGCATTCCAATATTTCAGCGCCGCTTCCAGATTGCCGTCGAGAAAATAAAGCGTGCCGAGAAATTCCAGCGTGTACCTATCTTTCGGCTCCAGCTTCAATGCCGCCCGCAGTTCGCGCTTCGCCGCGCGTGCATCTCTCAGTTTGTAGTCGACACCGGCCAACTCCACGAGAAACCGCGCCTGCTGCGGCGATTTACGTTGCCCTTGCAAGAACGCCGCACGCGCCTCTTGCCACCGCTGTAACTTCGCGAGCGAAAGCCCGGCCAGAAAATCCAGATCAGCCGATGGATTCGGTGGGCCCTGAGCCAGCCGCGCCGCATCCGCATACTGCCCGGCATCAAACGCCTTTTGCGCGTCCGCAAGCCTGGCAGGGTCTTGTGCCGGCAACTTTTGGTCCCGATCGTGCGCGCGCGACTCTTTTTCCCCATCGTGTAGCGGCGACTTTACGTCGCCATCTTTCGGTTTCGATTCCGAAGTAGAGGAAGCTTGCTGAGCGAAACTCAACCCGCTCAATAGAAGGTTTGACGCAACAAGGAAAAAAACCAAAACAACGAAACGAATTATTCCGCAGGCGCGGAGGCGGGCACCGCCAGTAACAAATAATTCTTGGTCGCCAGCCATTCTTTCTCGAATTCCGCTCTCTCGATGCGCAAAAGTTTGCCGCGCGCCGGGTCGTTCACAAATACCGCGTCACGCTGCCAATCCATCCCGGTCGCGACAACATAGTGTAGCGGAGCGCGAGAACTCCCCGGTTCGATGCTCAGAATCAGCGGACGGCCCTTCGACAAGTGGTCGCGAAGATCGCTCCACTCGCCGCGCAACGCAAACACGCGAAACCCCGACTCACGCAAATATTTTTCCAGGTCCGAGGCGTAAATTCCGTGTCCCTTGCGCGAATAAAGCTGCTTCTGGATCGCATCCACGTCCGCGCGCTCCGGCGCAATCTGCGTCCCGTGCGCGGACCAATATTGCAGCAGCATCGCAATCGACGCCGACCCGCAACCTTCAACCGTTTGCTTGATGAAAGGAACCTCGAGCCAGATGCCTGCTTTGTCCGCGTTTTCCGCTTGGGCAAAAACTCCCGCGGCCGAAAGAGAGCTGGCAATCAACAAAACAATTGTTCGCATCGTGTCAGAACCGGCTCGACGCTGGCAACACCGACACCGCGAACTTATCGCGTCCGGCTTAGCGCAGCACCACAATCAAGATAACTACGATCAACACAACGATCAAAATCACCAGCAGATCGTGGTCCGTCAAATTACCACCGGCGAAATCCCGATTGAGTTCGCGCGCTCGGCTCGAGATGCGTGCAACGTCTTCGTCGCTCATCGAGCTTACGGCGCTATCGATTTTCGCGTATTCGACGTTGGCCGACTTCAGCGCCTTCTGCCCATCGACGGTCGCAAATAGCTGACGAATATCCGCTTCGTTCGCGCGCCGCGCTTGCATTGGCCCCGCGGCGTCTTTGTTCAACTCACCGAGCGAGACGACATGTTTGTCGGCTTGCGATTGCGCCAGCATCGGCCCCGCGGTCACGGCTGCGGCGAGCAGCATCGTGGCGAACCGCGTGATCTTTTTCGTCTGCATGAAAACGCCTCCTGAGAAATTCGTCCACTGGGTGAATCTCAGTGTACGAACGGCTCAGGAGGCGCAAGAGAGTTTCTGTCGGGCTTGTGCCCGTTCTGAAAATGGCTGCCGTTAATCGCCCGAAGGGCGCAAGGACGCGAACGAGGTGGCGGCCCCAGCGTCAAAAAACGAGAGCGAGTACAACGATCAAAATTACGATCAGTACGATCACGATGATTAGCGTCTGCGACAATCCACCGGCGGCGAAGTCGTGATCGGCCTGGCGCGACTTCTCGGCCACCGTTGCCAGATCGTCGTCGCTCAGTTGGCTGATCGCCTTGTCGACCTTCGCGTAGTCGACTTTTGCTTGCTTCAACGCTTGCTGACCAGCTTCCGTCTGCAACAGGTGACGCACTTCCGCTTCGTTCGCGTCGCGCGTTTGCGCCGGCTTGGCCGCATCCGATTTCAATTCGTCGAGCGAAACCACGTGATCCTTATCCTGGGCCGCCACTCGCGAAGGCGCCGCTACTAGTCCAAGCGCCAATGCCATTCCCAGGGTCCACATCCAAACTTGCCCGCGCATTCTCATTCCGATTCTCCGATCGTTTTCGCAGATTCGCACCGCATCCGCGTTCGCTGTCGCGGATTAGACTGCGCGAGGTGCGCAAACGGTTTCTCACGGAAGAACGAAATCGAAATAAATGGAACGAAAGAGCTTACGAAAGTTGGAGATTGCTAAGAGTATCTACAGGGTTCCGAGAGCACGGCGTTCGTCGCTCGGAATTGTTACTTCGCGGCTGTGATAGGTATCTGATACTTCGTCATATCGACGGTCTTCCACTCGCCCTTCTCGATTCCGTCGCGAATCTGAGCGGGTGTCTTGCCCTTCTTGGTCTGCTCGTACGCATACAGGCCTTCGCGCAGGCAGACGCCGCAATCCGCAGCGTGCTTGCCGGTGTAGCAGTCGAGGAGACTGCCGTGTCCGGCGTGGCGATCGCAGTAGCAGTAGCACGGTTGCTGATACAAAACTTTTTTTATCTTCGCCGCCAGCGCATAGGCGTTCTGCACTGTCGCGTCGGTGAACGTCTCAGGAGCCAGCGTCGCGGGCATCGGGCCCGGAGGAACTTCGGAGTGATATGCGGGCACCGGATCTTTCGGGCTGTCCTGCCCAGTGTCTTGCGCTGCCGTCGACGCGGCGTGCTGCGGCAGCAGCATCATGCCCAGCGCAATCAGCGGCAGTGACACAAATCCCAGAATCAGTTTTTTTCGCGACATCTTGGTAACGTGCATCGCAGAACCTCACCCCGTTTCATTTAGACGCCTCAACCCGGAAGCGCCGTCACCCCAAAATGTAAAAACTTAGACCAGGACCGGTTTCGGGGTGCCGTACACGGGCCGAGCACCCGCCGCCCGCGTCGAAATGTGCCGCTCGCGCAAATTCTTCTGCACGCGCCATCCCCACGTCCGCACAAACGAAAAGTTCAGCGCGCCGCCAATCGCCGAACTCGCCAGCGGAATCATCCGCCCAACCCACTTCTCGGCCGCTTCGGCTCCGAGCTTGGTCGCCAGCCGCTGCGCGATCTTTGGCGCAACTTTCTCGAACATCTGCTTCTCGACGAGATCCTTGCCGTAATCAACGCCGGTCGCGGTCGCTGCCGCTAGCCACAACTCCATCCGGTCGTCCACGCCGCGTTGCTCGAACCCATAGAGCAGGCACAGCCGCTGAATCAGCCGCAAGGTAATCGCTGTCAGCAAGCCGGTGTCGGGGATCACGGTCATCATGCCGCCCAGACCGAGCCCCGCGCCTTCCGCCAGCGCCAACCGCTCCGCATCGCGGATCAACTTCTTGGCGATCGCGTCCAGATGCTCCAGGGGCACATCATGCATGCGCGAAAAGTTGGGTATCCACAGCCCGTGCTTGTTCGCCAGTTGCTTCCGGAAATCATCCGGGTTCACTTCCACGGACCGGAGCCCGCGCATCACGCCCAGCCGGAAAACCCGTCCAAATCCTCGACCTGCAAGAGACTGTTTAGCCATTTTGGAGAACCGTCTTCTTGATGCCTGTCGTGCGAGACTCATTGGATGCCAGAACCCGTGGCTTTGAACCCATGGGCACGAAACCAGGGTTTTTGAAACCTTGGGCCACCTACCAACATCCTAAGCCTCTTAGAATCGGGTCGCAACCTCGGCGTTGCACGACGCTTCCGGCCGCGCAGGAGGGGTGGCGCTCCCTGGTTTTCTCTGATTCCCAAATCGGGAAGCATCATCTAATCTGCCTGCAGGTTGTCCGTCGGGCCTGTTGCGTTCGGAACTCAGCGGTATTGCCCTTGTCCGCCACGCCACACCTGGCGGTCTGTACCACTTGACGCGGAGAAGCTTTTCTGTAAACTGCACTTTTCTCATGGCCTCCATTGCCCAAGTCGTCGTGCCAACCGAAGTCACCACAGACTTCGCGTTTCCCCAGCGGGAAGCGGCGTTTTTCTATGGCCTGTTCCTGCGCGGCCATTCGCCCGAGCAGCTGCGCCGCGACATCGAAGTGCCCCAGGCCGTCATGATCAAGTGGCACCGCGACGCCGAACGCGACCCCGAACTCCGCGACATATTCCACCGAATGGTCGAATATCGGCGGCACGTGCTCGCCATCTTCGACTCCCTGGTAGGGTGGGACGCCCAGAAGCAGCGCGTCCAGTAAGTCGGGCGAAAGCCAACTCTTCGAAGGAATTCTTCCCGATTCCGAATTCGAGCCCGAATCAGGTGCACAATTTGGTGGTCCCTGTACGATTCGCGACGTGAAACCGAACTTTCGTCCAGTCCGTCCTGCTAT
Source organism: uncultured Acidobacteriota bacterium (assembly GCA_963795355.1). Lineage (GTDB taxonomy): Bacteria > Acidobacteriota > Terriglobia > Acidiferrales > UBA7541 > Acidiferrum. The sequence continues at coordinate 199,810 of CAWCHM010000009.1, read as the reverse complement.
TTTCCCCGTACTCAGGAACAGGTCGCGTTTCCTCAGGCAACCCCGGGAAATGGCCCGCATCCTACTCTGAAAGAGGGGACAAGTGTCACAAAACGCAGGAGATTCGCTGATTGACGCCATACGCAAGGGCGGAGTAGAATCCCTGAGTTCAGGAAGTTGAGGTGGTAATCATGTCTCGGGTAGTCCGTACCCTGTCTGCTGTCCTTTTCTCTCTCTCCATTTGTGTACCTCCGCCAATGCAAGCGCAAGGGGAGTCCAAACCTCAAGCGCAAGCGCCGGTCGATCCCACCGCCGCTCCGCCCCCTCTGCAAAAGCTCGATAAAGAACAAAAAAGAAAATTAAAGAAGACGCTGAAGGAACTCGACACTCCTTACAAGCAGTGGCTGAACGAAGACGTTATCTACATTATTTCGCCGGAAGAGCGCCAAGCCTTCCTGCAACTCGCGACCAACGAAGAGCGCGAACAATTCATCGAGCAATTCTGGCTGCGCCGCAGCGCGAATCCGGATTTGCCCGATAACGACTTCAAAGAAGAGCACTATCGCCGCATCGCATATGCCAACGAGCATTTCGCTTCGGGTATTCCGGGATGGAAAACGGATCGCGGCCGCATGTACATCATGTGGGGAGCGCCGGACGAAATCGAAGCGCATCCGACGGGCGGCACTTACGACCGTCCGATGGATGAAGGCGGCGGTTCGACCACGACGTATCCCTGGGAAACCTGGCGTTATCGCTACATGGAAGGCATCGGCGAAAACGTAATTTGGGAATTCGTCGATCCATCGAGCTCGGGTGAATATCACCTGACGATGGACCCGGGCGAAAAGGACGCGTTGCTGCACGTTCCCGGCGCCGGCTTGAGCTTGCTGGAAGAAATGGGCATGGCGTCGAAGACGGATCGCTTCACGCGCGCCGACGGCATGACGACGCCGACCGCGCTTGGCGGAACACCGTCGAGCATGGACGAATTCAACCGCCTCGAGCAGTATTCCAAGGCATTCAAACCGCCCGAAGTGAAGTATAAGGACCTCGAGGCGATCGTCACCGCGCGTATCGTGCGCGACCAGATGAAATTCAACTGGGGCACGGACTACGTCAAGGTGACCAACGACACCGTGTTGGTTCCGATTACGGTTCAGGTTCCGAACAATCAGCTTTCGTTCAACTCCAAGGATGGCGTCTATTCCGCGACGCTCAACGTTTTTGGTCGCGTCAGCTCGCTGACCGGCCGCGTCGTGCAGACGTTTGAAGATCCAGTCAGCCGCGACTTCCCGGAGAGCCTCTATCAGCAATCGCTGAAGCTCCAGTCGATTTATCAGAAGGCCGTTCCGCTGCGTCCAGGCCTCTATCGGCTCGACATCGTCATCAAGGACGTGAAAAGCGGCAACGTCGGCGTCGTGAACACGCGTCTGCAGGTCCCGCGCTTTGAGGACGACAAGCTCGAAGCCAGTTCGCTGATCGTTGCGGACGGCGGCAAGCTCGAGCACGTTCCATCGAAGCAGATCGGCACCGGCCAGTTCGTGCTGGGCTCGACCAAAGTTGTGCCACGGCTCGACGGCGCGTTCATGAACAACGAAAAACTCGGCATTTATATGCAGGTTTACAACCTGAAGCAGGACGACAAGACGCACAAGTCCGCCGCCACCTTCCTCTACACGGTGAAGAAGGGCGACCAGCAGATCATGCAGTTCAAGGAAACGTCGGAAGAGATGAAGCAGACCGGCGAGCAGGTCACGATCGAACGCCTGCTGCCGCTCGCGACACTCACGCCGGGCAAGTATTCGCTCGAAATCGTGGCGACCGACGCAAACACGCAGAAGACGATTTCCAAGACCGCGGATTTCTCAATCAAGCCGCCAGCCGAAACGAAGACGGCCGCCAATACCGCCAAAGCAGCTCCGGGGAGATAAAGCGAAGTGAAGCAGACACGACTCCGAATTCTCGGCGCATTTTTCCTTGCCGGGACGTGTCTGTCGATCTGCGCTTCGGTTACCCCTGCACAGCAATTCAAAGCATCTCCCGGTAAAGTAGCCGGCGTAGTCAATGACACGAGCGGCATTCCGCAGATGGGCGCGACAGTGCAGCTCATTTCGGAAACGGCCGGCACGATTGGCGCCGTCGATTTCCTTACCAACACGCAAGGCGTTTTCCGCAGCGACAAAGTTCTCCCGGGCATGTACACCGTGCGCGTCACGCTCGCGGGATTTTTGCCGACGATCGAGCAGCACGTTCGCATCAATCCGCATGTAACGACGGTGGTGCGCGTACAGCTCGAATCGATGTTCGCTTCGCTCGATGCGCTGCGGCGTACTCCCTCGGCGACAACGATCGAATCCGACGATTGGAAATGGGTGCTGCGTTCGGCGTCCGCGACTCGCCCGGTATTGCAGTGGGTGGATGAGGACGAAGCGAATGCTGATGTTGTGTCGAACACCCGCGTCATCGACACGCACATGGCGCATCCGAAAGCGCGCCTCGATTTCACCGACGGCGCCCGGCGTCCCGGTTCGCCCTCCGGTGTTCCGTCCGCGCCCGCGACTGCTTTCGCTTACGATCAGCGCCTTGGCCACACCGCTCGCCTCCTGATGGCGGGGCAAATGAATTACATGGACGATGCGCCCGGCGGCGGCATCGCGACGATCTGGTTGCCGACGGGCTCGATGTCGGGTCCGCAATCGACGTTGGTTTTGCGCGAAGCGAAGCTTGGCCCTGACGGACAAACGTTCCGTGGTGTGCGCATGCAGCAGGCCGGCTCGGTCGGTCTGGGCGAGCGTCTGAAGATGTTGTATAGCGGCGAGTACGTGATGGTCGGGCTGGACAAGTCTGCAATGTCGCTGCGCCCACGCCTTGAACTCGATGCCAAGATTTCGGATGCCTGGCGCGCCGCAGTGATTTTTGCCGAGGAGCCTGGCGGGATGGCGCCGCTCGATCCCGAAGATCGCGACGCAAGCGCCGATCTGGCCGCTGCGGTCAGCGAGCTCGATTCCTTCCCAACTCTGCTTTGGCGCGGTGGCAGCCCCGTGCTGGAAGGTGGCTGGCACGAAGAAATCTCAGCTACACGCAAGCTTGGTCCGCACAGCGACGTCCAAGTCGCGGCTTTCCACGACGACGACCGCAACACCGCCCTTTATGGACGCGGTGGCGACCTTCCGGCTTCCGATTACCTGCAGGATTACTTCTCGAACGCGTTCGCCTATGACGGCGGTTCGATGAACAGCTGGGGGACGCGTGTCGCCGTCCGCGAACAGCTGTCCGACAATATTGAGGTTACGGCGGTGTATTCCTATGCCGGCGCGCTTAGCCCGGACGACGCAGCCGTAGGCGCCTTGCGCGAGATGTTGAAGACCGCCATGCATAGCTCGGCGGGCGGTTCGGTTACGGCAAAGCTCCCGCGCTCGGGAACTAAAGTCGTCGCAGGGTACAACTGGGTAAGTGGGAATGCGATCTCCCGCGTGGATAGCTACGGCGCCGCGCAGTATCAGATGGACCCATATCTTCACCTCGGGATTCGCCAGACCCTGCCGCGATTTGGCTTGGGCCGGTGGCAGGCGATCGCGGATTGCGACAATATTTTGGCGCAAGGGTACGTTACCCTGAACTCGGCGGACGGACGAACGACGCTGGTTCCGGCGTTTCGGACGTTTCGAGGCGGGTTGAGCGTCCAGTTTTAGTTACGGTTCAATCGTTTTAAAAGCTGTATGGCCCCTACCATAAAGTGTATGTCCTCGGATGGACGGGGTCGGCAGCTTATCAAGTCATTGATCCTAAGGCGTTTATTTTCAAGCCGTCCTACAGAACATTGGAAGCTGGTTTGCACCGATTCTTTGGTACGTGTGTGTGCCCAGTCGATTGAGCCGGTTCGGTTTAGATGAAACAGAACCTCAGAGTTAGTCTAGGCGCGGTGGTCCTGGCATTGGCCACCTTGACTGCGGTGATTTACGCCTGGATCAGCTTCCGCCAACGGGAGATTTACGAGATCCCGGATGACGGCGTGGCCTGGCTCGACACCACTACGGGTGCTCAGGCCTGGAAGGTAACGCCGAATTCACCAGCCGCGCGGGCCGGGATTCGCGCCGAAGACATTTTGGTCGCGATCAACGACGTGCCGGTGCACAACCAAGTGCAGGTCACGAAGCGGCTGTGGCGCGCGGGCCTCTGGTCGCAAGTTCGCTATAAGCTGACCCGCAATGGCCGCGAGTTTGAGACCCCGCTGATCACGGTTCCCGCTGAAAAACCTGCATCGATCGAGAATTACGAGCGCGTTGTAGGGCTGCTATACCTGTTCATCGGGCTATTTATTTTTATTCGCCGATGGAATGCGCCGCGCGCGATTCACTTCTACGTTTTCTGCCTCGTTTCGTTCGTGCTGTTCTCTTTTCACTACAGCGGCAAGCTCGACGCGTTTGACTATGAGATTTACTGGGCGAAGATCGCTTCGCTGATGCTGGCGCCGGCGCTGCTATTTCACTTCGCGCTGGTCTTTCCGGAGCGTGCCGAGGGTACGGCGAAATCGTTCTCAAAGCTGGCGCTGGTTTACGGACCGCCATCGTTTCTGATTCTGTTCCACGTGGGTGTCGCGTTCAATGCGCTGGGATTCGTGCCGTGGCTCGGTTCGCGGATCCTACTGGACAAGATCGAGTACAGCTACCTCGCGATTTACTTCCTCGCCGCGGCGATCGTTTTCTACAAGAGCTTCCGCGAGGCGCCGTCGGGCGTTCTGCGGCAGCAATTGAAGTGGCTGACGTTCGGAACGCTGGCGGGCACGCTTCCGTTCGGCTTGATGTATGTGATTCCGTTCGTGCTCGACGCCGTGCCGCCCGTCTGGACGAAATTTTCCGCGCTGAGCCTGGTGCTCATCCCGCTGTGCTTTGGGTACGCCATCATCCGCTACCGGTTGATGGACGTGGACATCATCTTCAAGCGCGGTTTGGCCTACACGGCAGCGACCGCGGCGATTGCTTCGATTTACTTCGCATTGATTGCGCTGATTGCTGAGATTTCGCACGCGCAAACAACCGGGCCTGTTGGCGGCATGATCGCCATCGTTATCGCGGCGTTTTTGTTCCAACCGTTTCGCGAATGGATTCAGGCGCGACTCGATCGATTCTTTTACCGCGATCGGCTGGATTATCGGCGGACGCTGATCGAATTCGGCCGAACCTTGACCAATGAGGTTCGCTTCGACCCGATGCTTGGCTCGGTGATGGATCGCATTTCGCAGACGCTGCTTGTCGATCGGCTGGCGATCTTCATGGAAGATCCGCTACAGCCCGGGCAATTACGCCTGGCGCGCTCGATGGGAGTGCGGCTGTCGGAACCCATGGACCTTAGCTTCCTCGAGCCGGCCCGGCCCGAGTTCGCCCGTGGGGCGCTCTTTTTTGAGTCGCCCCGCGCGGCGAGAGACGTCAGCGACTCGGTTCGCCAGACGCTCGAGCAGCTCGATTTGAATTACTTTGTGCCGTGCCGGATTCGCGAGCGCACCGTTGCGGTGCTCGGACTCGGCAAGACGGTCGATGGCGATTTTCTTTCGAGCGATGACGTCGAGCTGGTGCAGACGATCGCGGGCTACGTTGCGGTCGCGCTCGACAACGCGCAGCTTTACAACTCGCTGGAGCAAAAGGCGCTCGAGATCGCGCGGCTCAAGGACTTCAGCGAAAACATCGTCGAGTCGTTGAATGTGGGCGTTCTTGCGGTCGATCTTGGCGGGATCGTCGAATCCTGGAATACGCGGATGGAGCAGCTTTTCAACGTTCCACGCCACGAAGCGGTCGGCCATCAACTGCGCGCGCTTTTGCCGGAAGAACTTGCGCTCGAGATCGCCGCGCGCGGTGACGAAGAACAAATTACCGGCATCCATAAACAGAGGCTGCATCATCAGGGCAAAGTTTTAACGATCAACGTTTCGATCACTCCGCTGGTGAGCAAGTCGGGCGAACGCATCGGCCGACTGCTGCTCTTCGACGACGTGACGCAGCGCGAGCGTATGGAAGAGCAGATGTCGCAGACCGAGAAGCTCACTTCGCTGGGTTTGCTTGCCGCAGGCGTCGCGCACGAAGTGAACACGCCGTTGGCTGTGATCTCGAATTACATTCAGATGCTGGCGAAGCAGATGCCCGAAGGTGATCCGCGGCAGGGCATCATCGAAAAGATCGTCAAGCAGACATTCCGCGCCAGCGAAATCGTCAATAATCTTCTGAATTTCTCGCGGACCAGCGCAACCGAACTGGCCGATCTGGACGTCAATCGAGTGGTGGAAGAAACCTTGTCACTCGTGGCGCATCCCCTGAAGACTTCGCAGATTCAGGTCGTCAAACAGCTCGGCTCGACGCTTCCGGCGGTTCGCGGCTCTGCGAACAAGCTGCAGCAGGTTTTCCTGAATCTGTTTCTGAATGCGCGCGACGCGATGCCCAGTGGCGGCATGCTCGAAGTTCGCACCGCCTCGCATAACGGCAGCGTGGAAATTGAAGTCGTCGACACCGGCGCAGGGATCCCGCGCGATCATATTCATCGCATCTTCGATCCATTTTTCACCACCAAGGCGAGCGGTCGCGGCACCGGTCTCGGCCTATCGGTCAGCTACGGAATCATCAAAGAGCACGCTGGAAAAATTGATGTTCGGTCCACTCCCGGCAAGGGCACGTCTTTCCACGTCGAATTCCCCGCGGTAAGGAAAGCGGTACATGCCTAAGGGCTCCATTCTTGTAGTCGATGACGAATCTGAAATCCGCGAAGGCCTTGAAATGCTGTTGACCAGCGAAGGTTACGGCGTCTCCAGCGCCGATACTGGCGCCGGCGGCCTCGCCAAGCTGGAAGAGCATCCTTTCGACTTGCTGTTGCTCGATGTCAGTCTGCCCGATCGCAACGGGCTCGATTTGTTGCGAGAAATTCGCCTCCGCGATCCGCAGCTTTCCGTCGTTCTCATCACCGCTTACGGATCGATCGACATGGCGCGCGCCGCGTTCAAGAGCGGTGCGATGGACTACATCACGAAGCCGTGGTCGAACGATGAATTGCTCGCGCAGGTCGCCCAGGCCGTCGAATCGCGGCGACTGCGCGATGAAAACGTGCAGCTCAAGCGCGCGCTGAAGCAGCGCTTCAATTTTCCCAACATCATCGGCAAGAGCGACAAGATGCTGGCGCTGTTCGATCTTGTTGCACAGGTCGCACCGTCGCGCTCCACGATTTTGATCAGCGGGGAAAGCGGAACCGGTAAAGAGCTCATCGCCAAGGCGATTCATTCGGCTTCGACGCGCGCCGACAAGGCGTTTGTTCCTGTGAATACCGGGTCGATTCCGGTCGATCTGTTGGAGTCGCAGCTTTTTGGCCACGTAAAAGGTGCGTTCACCAGCGCGATCGCGTCGAAAAAGGGGCTTTTCGAGGTCGCAGATCAAGGAACGATTTTCTTCGACGAAATCGCCACCATCAGCCACGAGACGCAGGCGAAGCTGCTGCGCGTCATTCAGGAACGCGAGTTCATGCGGCTCGGCGGCACCGAGACGATTAAAGTCGATGTTCGCATCGTCGCGGCTTCCAACATTGAATTGATCACCCTCGTGCGCGAGGGGCGCTTCCGCGAGGATTTGTTTCACCGTCTCAACGTCATTCATCTGAAGCTGCCGCCGCTTCGCGATCGGCGCGAAGATGTGCCCTCGTTGCTGGCGCATTTCCTTGACCGCTACTGCAAGGAAAACAACAAGACGATGCGGCAGTTCACGCCGGCCGCTCTGAAACTTTTGATGGACTACGACTGGCCCGGCAATGTGCGCGAACTCGAGAACGTGGTCGAGCGAGCGGTGGTGTTGTCGACGACGGAGCGCGTTGACGTCGATCTGTTGCCCGACAGCATTCGCAGCAAGGAAATCGTGCGCGGCGTGCGGCTGCAACTTTCGGAGTTTTTGCCGCCGATGTCGGGTGAGCCGGGTTCGCGTACCGCTGCCGACCGCCCGCAACCTTCGCTCTTTCAGATCATGGACGAGATCGAGCGGCGCATCATTGTGGACATGCTCGAGCGTACCGGCTGGAACCAGACGGAAGCTGCCGAGCGGTTCATGATTCCGCTATCGACTCTGAATCAGAAGATCAAACGGTTGGGCATCGATGTGCGGCGTCGCGGGCGCGGCGATGATTCGTTCAGTGCCTCAAACGGTGGGTAATTGGCGATTTTAACGCTGGGCAGGTTAACTGCATCCTGACCCCCTCACCTTTAATTTCTATTTCGTAAATTTCGGCTTGCATCCGCGCGCCACACTTAGGCAGAGTACCGTGGAATGGTTCTGCGCCTCTCCAGCTCGATCGCGCGCGCCACACTTTTTTTCGTCGCCGCAGTCCTCGCCGCCGCTCTCGGTTACTCGAGCACTCGTAACGCGCTCGCGGCGCATTACGCCGGGATGGAAACACGTGCAGGACAAGAACGTGCGGTGCAGCTCGAGCCGGGCAATCCCGAGACGTGGTTTCTGCTCGGACGCTATTGGCAATACAACATCGAAGAGCCTGATGCAGCGCTCGCTGTCGCCGCGTATCGCAATGCGCTTTCGCTCGATCCGCATTCCGCGACAACATGGCTCGATCTCGCGGCGGCTTACGAATCCGAAGGGAACACAGCGGCCGCGCGCGATGCTTTTCAGCAAGCGAAGCGGGTTTACCCGATTTCCGCGGAAGTGGCGTGGCGCTACGGAAATTTCTTATTGCGGCAGAATGAAATTCCGGTTGCGTTCGCTGAAATTCGCCAGTCCGTGAGCGTCGACCCGAAGCGAGCTGCCGAAGCGGTCTCGCGCTCTTGGCGGTTCGATCCCGACATCAACTCGATCATCGAAAATGTACTGCCGCCCGCAGCGCCGATTTACCTCGATGCGATTCGTGAACTCGATGCCGACGCCGCGATGGATCCGGCGCTGACGGTATGGGAGAAGCTGCGAGCGCTCCAACCGCCGCGAATCGAGTTGTCGCAGGTCATACCGTTCACCGATTCGCTCGTGCAGGCACATCGCATCGAGGATGGACACCGCGTCTGGACGCAGGCTGTGACGCTGGCCAATCCGATTCCTCCGCCGAACGATGCGATCGGGTCCGTCTTCTGGGACGGCGGTTTCGAGACCGGCGTCAACGGGGGTGGATTCTCGTGGGTCTACGCGCCCGCTTCACTTGGCGTGCAGTCGTCGTTTGACGCGAAGGAAAAGCATTCGGGCGAGCGCTCGCTGCGGCTCATTTTTGACGGACGCCGTAATGTCGATTTTTCTGGAATTTGCCACATCGCATTCGTCGAGACTGGCGCTTCATATCGATTTTCGGCGTGGGTACGTACGCAGGCGCTTACGACCGACCAGGGCGTGCGATTCCGTATCGAGTGGACCGAAAACGCGCACAATGCCAGCGTTGAAACTCCTGATGTGCACGGGACGCAGCCATGGACCGAGGTCAGCATCCCTTGGACCGCAACCGGCGACGCTTCGCGCCAGGTGCGAGTTTGTATCAGCCGCAAGCCTAGCGACGATTTCGGCAGCCGCATCCACGGCACTGCGTGGATCGACGACGTGGCACTGACGCCAGCGCCCAACGCGTTACCCATCACGGCGACTCCGCCAAGTACTCCAGTTGCGGTTCCGACCACGGCTCCGACTCCGTCGACACAGACGCCATCGTCGAGCCAAGCGCCGCGCACCCCGCCGTCGACTACTACGCAGCCGAAATCGACGATCCAGTCGCAGCCGTCAACGAAGCCAGCGCCCGCGCCACCACCGGCAACCACGCCGCCAAAAAATCCAACTCCCAAGTCGCCAACCCAGTCCCCGGGTACGGCCACATGAAATTCCTCCGATTCTCCATCTGTGCACTCGTAGTTTTCGGCGTGCTCGCTCACGGTGGTGTCGAAGACTGGGCGCGTGCCGTCATCGAAACCGGCGCCGGTCTGCTTTTCTTCCTCTGGGCATTCCTCTTCTACTTCGACAAGAGCGATGACGAAAAGCGCATCTACATCTCGCCGCTGCTCCCGCCGCTGATTCTGCTGGCCGCCATCGCGCTCGGCCAATTGCTCTTCCGTGCGACCGCCTCCACCTACGACACGCGCATGGAGCTCAATCTCCTCGTCGCCTACATCCTCATCCTCTTTCTCGCGACGCAAGCGTTCCGCTATTCCGACGACTGGCGCGCGTACATCTGGTTCGTCATGATTTTCGGTTTCCTGGTGTCGACGTTCGGCATCCTCCAGCAGCTCACCTTCAACGGGAAGCTCTACTGGTTCCGCGAGATGCGTTATGGCGGCATCCCGTTTGGCCCGTATGTCAACCGCAACCACTTTGCCGGCTTCGTTGAACTCGTCATCCCCGTTTCCCTCGTGCCACTGATTCTTGGTAAGGTTCGCCGCGAACGCTGGTTCGTCGTCGCGATCTGCGCGCTCCTGCCGATTGGTGCGCTCTTCCTCTCGGCTTCACGCGGGGGCGTCGTCAGCTTCGGCGTCGAACTCGTCCTCCTCTTCCTGATCTCGCTGCTGCGCCGCACCGGTGGTCGCCATGTCCTTGCCGGCGGCCTCGTCCTCTTCCTCGCTTTCCTGTTTGTCTCCTGGCTCGGCGTCAAGCAGGTGCTCGACCGCTTCTCCTCGCTCCAAAATCTAGAAGTCACCACCGGCAAGCGCGCTTCCATGCGGCAGGATACCTGGCGCATCTTTCTCGACCACAAATACACGGGGACCGGCCTCGGCACGCTGCAAACCGTCTTTCCCGCCTACGAGACGCAATACGACGGAAAAATCGTCAACCACACGCACAACGACTACCTCGAAGAGCTCGCCGAAACCGGAATCGCCGGTGGCGTCTGCTGCGCATGGTTCCTCGGTGTGCTTTTTTTCATCTCGCTCCGTCAGGTTTTGCAAATCGACAAATCGTTCGCCGCCTCTCTCCACCTCTCCGGCCTCCTCGGCTGTAGTGCCTTTCTGGTACATAGTCTGGTCGATTTCAACCTCCATATCCCTGCCAATGCCCTCTTCTTCCTTCTAACCGCGCATTTGGCCACATCCGCGGTTATTCCATCCCCGCCTAGCGATCTGCCCCCTCGACCAAATCGACACCAACGTTGAAATCGATGTTGACTTTGGCCTTTTAACTGTGTAATCAACATTGGGGGGTCTTATAATCCTATGCAGCCAAACGGCCTGCGCGCCTTGGCTCTGTCTCTCGCCATTTCCAGTTTCTTGATGTTGCATGCGGCCCCCTCCCTCCGCGCGCAGAGTGTGGAGACATCCGACAAAGCGAACGAGCGCCTGCGTTCACTCGCGGCGACGTCCCCTCGAAGTTCAGCGCCGAGCGACTACGTCATCGGTCCGGGCGATCTCGTCAATGTGCAAGTCTTCGACGTCCCCGAAATGTCGCGCGAGTTGCGCGTCAGCCAGACCGGTACCATCGGCATGCCACTCGTGCCCGTTCGCCTTCACGTTGCGGGCCTTAACGAAATTCAGACCGAGCGCAAAATTACGGAAGTCCTCGAGGCCAACGGCCTGATCTCGCATCCCGAAGTCAGCGTCACCGTCAAAGAAAAGAAGAGCCGCCCGATCACGATCGTCGGTGCCGTAGCGCACCCGATGGTTTACGAGGCCGACCGCCAGGTCACTTTGATCGATGTTCTCGCGCAGGCCGGCGGCATCACGCCCGACGCGGCGGATCACGTGATCGTCACGCGCCCCGAGCGCGACGCTTTGCAGGACGCTTCCGACACAGCTCAGGACATGGCGTCCGCTGCGCCCGCGAGCAACGACGCGTCAGCCGAAAAGTCCGCCGAGCCGCCACAAATTCCTCTCCCGCTCGTCAACACCATCACCGTCAACCTGAGCCAGATCCTCGAAGCCGGCGACATGTCGAACAACGTGGTGATTCAGCCCGGAGACGTCGTCACCGTTCCGCACGCGGGCATCGTCTACGTTCTTGGCGCCGTCTCCAAGCCCGGCGGCTACACCGTCACCAACGACCGCGCCCAGCTTTCGACGCTCAAAATCCTCTCTCTTGCCGGTGGTCTCGAACGCACCGCGAAATCCGATCACGCCGTCATCGTCCGCAAGGACGGCACCGGCCAGCAGCGCGAAGTCGAGGTCGATCTGAAAAAAGTAATGAAGTTTGAAGCCGAAGACGTGCAGCTTCGCCCGTCCGACATTCTGTACATCCCACGCAGCGCCGCGAAACAAGCCACGATTCGCGCCGCCGAAATCGCGTCTGCCGTCGCGACTGGCGTCCTGATCTACCGGTTGGTGCCCTGATTTATGGCTGACGAATTCAACATGCTTTCGCGCGACGTGCCCGCCAGCGTGGCGACGGTCGACATCGTTCCTCAGCAGCCCGCGGCGATGCGTCCCGCGTGGGACCTGCCGGCGCGAGAACCGCACCTTTGGGACTACCTGCTCATTCTCCGCAAGCATCAGTGGCTGATTCTTTCCTTCATGCTCGCAGTGGTCACCATCGTCTCGATCGCCACATTCCGTATGCAGCCCGTGTACGTCGCGACAACGCGCATCGAACTCGGCCGCGAGAACGCCAACATCCTCCCGTTCCAGGGCACCGACTCCTACGACTACATGCTCGATCTCGAAAATTACATCGAGACGCAATCCAAAATTTTGACCAGCGAAACGCTGGCGCTCCAGACCATCCGCTCCGGCATTCTCTCGGGCGTCGGGGGCCCTGATTCGCAGTCCGACGCGATCGCCACTGGCAGCCTCGCCAATCAAAAGCGGCCGCCCGAACTCGGCGCGTTCCTCGGTTCACTCAGCGTCAAGCGCGTGCCCAACAGCCGCCTGATGGATATCAACTACGAGGCCAACACTCCCGAGCTCGCCGCGCAGGTCGTCAACGCGCACATTCGCAACTTCATCGACCAGAATCGCCGCAGCCATTACGACGCCACCACCGCGGCCACAACCTGGCTCACCGATCAGCTCGACGAACTGAAAATTAAAGTTAAAAATTCTGAAGACGCCCGCCTTGATTACGAGCGCAAAAATCAGATTTGGGAAGTCGACGACAAGCAGAACATCACCACGCAGCGCCTTTCCGAACTCAATCGCCAGCTCATCGACGCGCAAAGCGATCGCATGAAAAAGCAGTCGATGTACGACTTCGCGAAGCAGGGCGATGCCGACATCGTGCCGCAGATTCGCGACTCCGCCACCGTGCAGGATCTCCTCAAGCGCCGTGCCGATCTCAACGGGGGATACGCCGAAGCGCTGGCTCAATACGGCCCAAATTTCCCAAAGGTTCAGCGCCTTCAGTCGCAGCTCAAAGAAATCGATCAGAACTTGGAGCGCGAGAAAAAAGCTGTCGTCGCGCGCCTCGGTAGCGAATTTCACGAAGCCCAGCAACGCGAAGAGCTCCTCAACCACACGCTCGATCAACAGAAGTCCGAAGCCAACCTGATGTCCGAGCGCATGGTGCAGTACAACATCCTCAAGCGCGACGCCGAAGCCGATAAAGCGCTTTACGACGGGCTGCTTACCAAACTGAAGGAAGCGGGCATTTCCTCGGCGCTGCAGTCCTCGAACATTCGCGTCGTCGATCCAGCGATGATCCCGTCAAGTCCTGCGCGCCCCGCGAAAACGCGCAACGTCACGCTTGCGCTTCTTGTGGGTCTGGTCGGCGGTATTGGCCTTGCCGTCTTGCGTGAATATATGGACAACACCGTGAAGACGCCCGACGACATCGAGACGCTTTCACGCTTGCCGTCGCTCGCAGTCGTACCGGCGTTCCAGGATTCCGAGGGCGATGCACCTCGCCGGCGCTCGCTGGCAGATTCGCTCGGCAATGGTCACTCGCGCCACGTCGAGCTTGTCGCGCAGCATTTGCCGAAGTCGCAGATGTCCGAAGCATTCCGCGCCCTTCGCACCGCCTTATTGCTGTCGCAAGCGGGTCATCCGCCGCAGGTGATTCTCGTCACCAGCGCCCTGCCCCGCGAAGGCAAAACCACCGCGGCGGCGAATCTAGCTGTCACGCTAGCGCAACTTGGCGACCGCACGCTGCTCATCGATGCCGACCTTCGCAAGCCGGGCGTTGGCCGCCTGCTCAATCTCAACGGAAATAAATACGCGGGCCTCAGCTCGTATCTCGCCGGCGTTTCGAGCCTCGATCTCGTCACCGTGCAGCATCCCGCGATTCCAAATTTGTCCGCAATTCCGACGGGTCCCCTGCCCCCCAATCCAGCCGACCTGCTTTCGTCGCACCGGTTCGCCGACGCGATCACCGAATTGCGCACCAAATTTAAATTCATCGTCATCGACACGCCGCCCGTCATGGCCGCTACCGACGCCGTGATTCTCTCCGTTAAGGCCGACGGCGTAGTCATGGTCGTCCGCAGCGGCGAGACTCCCAAGGAAGCCTTCTCGCGAACCCGTGACCTGCTCATGAGCGTAAACTGCCGCCTGCTCGGCGTTGTTCTCAACGCGGTCGATTCCAGCGCTCCCGACTACTACTACTCCTATCGCTACTATCCGTATTCCTACGGGTATGGACCGCAGGATTCCGGCTCCGATTCGCATTCGGAGGGCGACAGCGAGCAGAACGAGCCGGAAGCCGCGTTTGCCGCATCTGCGGCGCACGGTTCTCACCGTCGCCATCGCGAGCACGACGACGATATTCAACAGCTTTAGCTTTTATTATTTCCCTGTTGCGGTGCAATGATTTCCGTGTAGTTTTCATTCTGGTCGGTTGCGGAGGGATTTCTGCGATTTCTGATTACTGGCGGTGCCGGCTTCATCGGCTCTCATCTTGCAGAGCGCCTGCTCGATCGCGGCGACAACGTCGTGCTGCTCGACAATCTCTCCACCGGCAGCATGGACAACATCCGCCATCTCAAATCCTTCGACCGCATGCAATATCACCTCGACAACATCGAGAATAAGCAGCTTGTCGCCGAGCTCGTGGATGACGCCGATGCGGTGATTCACCTCGCGGCGGCCGTCGGCGTGAAGCTGATCGTCGAAAGCCCCGTCCGCACCATCGAAACCAACGTCAATGGCACGCAGATGATTCTCGAAGCCGCCAACAAGAAAAAGAAGCTCGTCCTCACCGCTTCCACTTCCGAGGTCTACGGCAAGAATACCAACGTGCCGTTTCATGAAGACGCTGATCTCGTTCTCGGGCCCACCACGAAAGGCCGCTGGAGTTACGCCGCATCCAAGGCGCTCGACGAGTTTCTCGCGCTTTCGTACTGGAAGGAAAAGCATCTCCCCGTCATCGTCGTCCGCTTTTTCAATACGGTCGGGCCGCGCCAGACGGGCCGCTACGGCATGGTGCTTCCCAATTTCGTCAAATCCGCGCTCGACAACACTCCCATCCAGATTTACGGCGACGGAAAACAATCGCGCTGCTTCTGCGATGTTCGCGACACCGTCGAAGCGCTTTTGCGACTGCTCGACACATCAAAATCCATCGGCGAAGTTGTGAACATCGGCAACACGGAAGAGGTCACGATCGAAGGCCTGGCGGATCGCGTCAAGCAGCGCACTTCAAGCCGCTCGTCGATCGAATACATCCCCTACGACAAAGCCTACGAACCCGGCTTCGAAGATATGATGCGCCGCGTCCCCTGCGTCGATAAGCTCGAAGGGTTGACCGGATTCCGCCCGCGCACCAACCTCAATGAAATCATCGACCGCGTCGCCGCCTTCTTCCAGCAAAAGGCCGAACCAGCCGTGCCCCACCGCGCCGCCGCCAACTCCGCCGTCTAAATGCTCTTTGGGGGGTGGGACCTTCAAGTCCCACGATAGACCGCCAAAAACAGGGGCTTCGGCCCCGAAGTCCTTCCAGCACTCACCGATCTACCCCTCCTCTTGACAACCAGTAGGAGAAGCGTATCCTCCTACTGTCAACCAAGAGGAAACCACCGAATGCCGGAAAAGCCAAGCGATCTCATCCAGGGCACGCTCGACATGCTCCTTCTCAAAACTCTCGCCCTCGAACCCATGCACGGTTACGGCATCTCCGTCCGCATCGAGCAAATCAGCAAAGGCGTCTTTCGCCTCAACGCAGGTTCGCTGTTTCTCGCGATTCAACGGCTCGAACGCGACGGCCTCATCGATGGCGAATGGCAGCCCACCGAAAACAACCGGCGAGCGAAGTACTACTCCCTGACGCAAAAGGGACGAAAACGACTGAACGACGAAACCCGCGAATGGAACAGCAAAGTGGCGGCCATCGCCAGAATCCTGGAGGCGTCGTAAAGATTCGCCATGGCGCTGCTGCGAAAGATATCGCGCGGGCTTCGTTCGCTGTTCCACAAGGAACAGGTCGATCGCGAGCTGTCTGAGGAGCTAAGCGCCTACGCGGAAATGGCCGCACAGGAAAAGTTGAAGCAAGGCATGAGCCGCGAAGATGCCCTACGTGCCGTTCGCTTGGAACAAGGCACCGTCGAAATCGCGCGCGAAGTAGTTCGCTCCGCTACATGGGAGTTTTTCGCAGAGAGCCTTTGGCGCGACATTCGCTTTGCCGCACGATCTCTGCGCAAATCTCCAGGATTCAGCGCTGTCGTCATCCTCACCTTGACCTTAGGCATCGGCGCAAACACCGCCATCTTCACGCTAGTGAACGCCGTAATGCTCCAGCGGCTGCCGGTCCAGAATCCCAAGCAGTTGTATCGCCTCGGCGACACCAACAATTGCTGCGTGATGATTGGTACGCAGAACGACGGTAGCTTTGTCCTGTATTCCTATCCGCTCTACCTATATCTACGAGACCACACGCCCCAGTTCGAGCACCTCGCCGCTTTCGAATCGTACGTTTCCGACTTGAGTGTTCGCCGTCCTCGTGACCCGGCTGCTGAGCCCTACAAAGGCGAGTTCGTCTCGGGGAATTATTTCCAGATGTTTGGTCTTCCGGCCTCCGCTGGCCGGTTGCTGAGTCCCGCGGACGACTCGCAAACCGCGCCCCGCGTCGCGGTGATCAGCTATCGCGCCTGGCAACAACGTTTCGGACTCAATACCGCGGTAATCGGCTCAAGCGTGAATATTGGTAGCGTGCCCTACACCATCGTTGGTGTCGCGGCGCCGCAATTCTATGGTGACACTCTGCGCAGCGACCCTCCGGATTTCTGGCTGCCGTTGGCCGGGGAGCCGGAAAAGTGGCGCCTGGAGAGCCCCAATCCCGAGTGGCTTTACGTCATCGGTCGACTAAAAAGCGAGTTCACACCGGCGTCGGTTCAGGCGCAACTCAACGTTGAGTTGCAACAATGGCTCAACAGCCATCGCGAGGTTTTTGATAAGCGCGATTGGGGTGAAATTCCGCGGCAGCACATTGTTCTGACGCCCGCGGCGCGGGGCATCGAGCAACTGCAAACAGACTATGCGCTGGGATTCCGGCTGTTGGCCGCGCTTTCCGTACTGCTGCTCCTGATTGCTTGCGCCAACATCGCCAACCTGTTGCTGGCGCGCGGATCGGCCAAACAATCGCAGACCGCCGTGCGGCTCGCGCTGGGCGGCACTCGACTTCGGCTGATGCAGCAGTTGCTCACCGAAAGCGTGCTTCTCTCGCTCGTCGGCGGATTCGCCGGCCTCTACGTGGCCTACGTGGGTGGCCATGCGCTCTTGCTCCTCGCATTTCGCGGTGCCCACTACGTTCCGATCAGCACTCGGCCTTCTCTGCCCGTCCTTTTATTTGCCGTTGGCTTGTCGCTGATCACAGGGATCGTGTTTGGAATCGCTCCAGCGTGGATGACGTCGCGGTCCAATCCCGCGGACGCTTTGCGCGGAGCGGGTCGCGAGAGAAGTGAAAGATCTTCGACTCTTCAGAAATCTCTGATAGTCGTGCAGGTTGCAATGTCCATCGTGCTTCTGGTTGGCGCGGCATTGCTCACCAGCAGCTTGCGAAATCTTGAAGGCCAGCAATTCGGGTTCGTCACCGACAGTCGCCTCATCGTAAGTCTCATCAATCCCGAAGCCGCAGGTTATACCGACGAAAAACTTCCGGCGCTGTATCAACGGTTGGAAACAGCACTCCCTCAGGTTCCCGGCGTCATCAGCGCCAGTCTTTCGACCTACAGCCCGATGGAAGGAAACAATTGGAGCGACTGGGTCTACATCGAAGGCAAACCGACCGACTTTTCCGGTAATCCTCCTTCGTGGCTGCGTGTCGGGCCTCACTACTTTGAGACGATCGGCACGCGACTGTTGCAAGGCCGCGTGATCGACGAACGAGACCAGCCTGGTGCCCCGCGCGCCGCCGTTGTGAACGAGGCGTTCGCGCGCAGGTTCTTTCCAAATGGAAACGCACTCGGGCAGCATTTCGGTGACGGCGATGAGAAGCACAGCGGAGACTTTGAAATCGTTGGCATCGTCGAAGATACGAAATATCAGGACACACGCGGTCCCGCGTACGCGATGTTTTTTTGGCCCCTGCTCCAGGTGCCGCCGGGAGAGCCGCTGCGCGGATGGGTCAGCTCGATCCAGTTGCACGTTGCCGGCAGGCCCGAGAGCATCGAGCCAGCAGTGCGGCAGGCGATCGCCGGCGTCGACCCTCGCGTCACGGTTCTGAGGGTGCAAAGTTTCGGCGAGCAGGTGGCGCTTAACTTCAATCAGGAACGGCTGATTGCACGGCTTACTGAACTTTTCGGGGTCCTGGCGTTGATTCTTGCGTGCCTCGGGCTGTACGGACTGACGGCTTACACAGTCGCTCGGCGAACCAATGAAATTGGCATTCGGATGGCGCTCGGCGCCGACCGGGGAAACGTGCTCGGCTTGGTGCTGTGCTCCGCGCTGTTTCAGGTCGGCTTGGGCTTGGCGATAGGCATTCCAGCTGCTCTAGCCGGCGGGTACTTCCTCGCTAGCCAACTTTATCAAGTCAAATCCTACGATCCGCTTATCCTCGGCGCCGCAGCCCTGATTCTTGCTGCTTCTGCAATCCTCGCCGCATCCGTTCCAGCGCGCCGCGCAAGCCGCGTCGATCCTATCGTCGCCCTGCGCCACGAATAAGTCCGCGTCGCGCCCCTCGCGACAAACGATCGCGCTCAACGCATGGGCAGGGGCGTCGCTTCAGCGCGTCCAGGCACGACCTCTAGACCTCCGGCCTGTTTTGGCGTTTTTCTCCCCGTGCGAAGCAGCGCACAAATATGGTGCTAGCATATACTCAAAGTACAACCTATTACTGTAAGATGTAACCCGCGATGCCCCCCGCGCATTCAGCCGCTTCGGCGCCCCATCTGGCCACTGCCGCAGAAGTGTCTCCGGCGGAGTCTAGTTCTCCCGCATTTCTCCGTTCTCACGTTGAATTCTCCCTAACTGCGAAGTCTCCTGCTCGGCGCAGCGCGTATCGCTGGCTCCTCGGACTGTTCTTTCTGTCGCTCGCGCTGATGAATCCGTGGGTGCGCGGAGACGGAGTCGGCTACTACGCGTTCGCGCGCGCTGTGCTGATCCAACACAATCTCGATTTCACTCCTGATTACAACGCCGCCAATGCGAGTTTCCGCGACGCGCGCCTCGACGAAAACGGCAATCCGAAGTCGGTGTTTCGCACGACGACGAATCATCTCGAAAATCACTTCACCGTCGGTCCAGCGATTTTGTGGGCGCCGTTTCTGGTCGTGGCGCATGCTGGCGTTCTCGTCGCTCGCGCTTTTGGCTCGAACGTCGCTGCGGATGGATTCTCCGCGCCGTATCGATTTGCGATGGCGCTGGGAACCGCGGTGTACGGATTCCTCGGCTTGCTGTTAGCGATGCGTTTGGCGACGAAATATGCCGGCGAGCGCTGGGCTTTTCTTGCGACGGTCGCGATCTGGTGGGCGAGTTCGCTGCCTGTTTACATGTATTTTAACCCGTCGTGGTCGCACGCGCATTCCGCGTTCGTGGTCGCGCTGTTCCTCTGGTATTGGCACAAAACCCGTGAAACACGTAGCACGACGCAATGGTTCGTGCTCGCGGCCATCGCAGGCTTGATGCTCAACGTCTATTACCCAAACGCGATGGTGCTTGCGGTCCTGATCGTCGAAGCTGTTCCGCAATATTTCGCCGCATTGCGACGACAATTTTCATTGGAGCACGAGACTCAACCGAGTTTGCCGCAGCTTGTGACAAACCATGTGCAGTTCGGTTTGGTCATGATTGCTTGTATGTTCCCGACGCTTGCGTCGCGCTACGTGATTTACGGAAACCCGTTCGAGTCGGGTTATGTATCGCTGAAAGACTGGGCGTGGCGCTCACCGTATTTTCTCGCAGTGCTGTTTTCGTCGGAACACGGATTGGTCTCGTGGACTCCGGTGATTGCGTTGGCGTGCATCGGCGTTTTGATCTTTGCGCTGCGCGAACCGCGGGTCGGAGGCGCGATCCTTGCGGCGATGCTCGCGTTTTATGTGTTCATCGCGTGCTATCCCGATTGGACAGGGATCTCCTCGTACGGAAATCGCTTCTTCGTTTCGCTGACTCCGATCTTCATCATTGGCCTTGCTGTTTTCTTCAGCCGCGCTGCGAGATTCTTTGCGTCTCAGCGAATAGCGTTAGCGACGTTTGGCGCTGCGGCTGCGCTTCTCATCCTGTGGAACATGGCGTTCATCTTTCAGTGGGGAACGCATCTTGTCCCAGCGCGCGGACCGATCGTGTGGAGCGAGATGATTCACAACCAGTTCGCAATCGTGCCGCGAGAAATTGTCGCGAAGGCGCAAGGCTACCTGTTTCATCGATCAAACCTGATGCAGCAGATCGAGCAGCGCGACATCGAGCAAATGCATGCCAAATAGCTTTTCAAAAAATCGGTCGAGCACTGAGCGGAATGAAATCCGCATCGAAAGACTCAAACTGCGAATAGTACTTGGTAGCGCATTCCACGAAACAAACGCGTTCGCCGGCGATTGCATTTCGCGCGGCTCTGATAGCCTATTTCGAGAGTTCCCAGCTCATTTGAGACCTTTTTCGCGCGGTGAAACGCGTTGAGATTTTGATGGCGACAGTCACTACACCTCCGTCTTCGGCCGATGGCGCTCTCGCCGCCGCGAAAGCTGTTGCGGAAGCGTTGCCGATTCCTGCGCATGCGATTGTGACGGTGAGGATCGAGCCGCCACGCGGGCTGCTCGAGCTGCGGCTGCGCGAGCTTTGGGAATATCGCGAGCTGCTGTATTTCTTCGTCTGGCGCGACGTCAAGGTTCGATACAAGCAGACGGTGATCGGCGTCGCTTGGGTGATCCTGCAACCGCTGATGACGATGGGCGTCTTCACAATCTTTTTCGGGCGATTGGCAAAGCTGCCCTCCGAGGGACTTCCGTATCCAGTTTTCTATTTTGCGGCGTTGGTGCCGTGGACATATTTCGCGCAGGCGCTGCAAAACTGCACGACGATCGTCGTTGCCAATCAGCATGTCATCACCAAAGTATATTTTCCGCGGCTCGTACTGCCGCTGGCCGCGGTGTGCTCGGGATTGCTCGATTTCGTGATCGGCTTCGTGGTGATGATTATTTTGACGTTGAGTTTTGGAATCCATCCGCCGGCGACCGTGGCGCTGCTACCTGTGTTCTTGCTGCTCGCCGTGGCGACCGCGCTCGGTGTCGGGCTCTGGACTTCGGCGTTGAACGCTTTGTATCGCGATGTCGCGTCGATCATTCCGTTCGTCGTGCAGTTCTGGATGCTGGCGTCGCCGGTGGCGTATCCGAGTTCGCTGGTGCCGGAGCGGTGGCGCTGGCTGTATGGGCTGAATCCGATGGCGGGTGTCATCGATGGATTCCGCTGGGCATTGACGGGAGTTGGAAAGCCTCCGGGCGCGCAGATGGCGGTTTCGGCGGTTGTTGTGTTGTTGCTGGTGGTTGCGGGATTGATTTTCTTCCAGCGGGTGGAAGGAACAGTTGCGGATCGGGTGTGAAGAAGGGTGGGTACCCCCGGTAGCTTTTTCGTAAGAATGTGATTCCAGGGGAGTTAGGCCTCGTCCTGAGGCAAGAATGTGATTTTAAAGGGCTTACGGGAGTTTTTGCAGCGAACGCGGAAATGCTTTTATGGCGAGGGTGACTCCGTCGGGCGCTTTGGGTAGCGCTCACAGCGAAATCCTATCGAATGTTATTGAAGTCGTCAAAGTGTAATTTGTAAATCATTTGGATTCTTGGAGATGCAGGCGGCACTGTTCGAACAGGTTGATTTGGGTACGACGCTCGAAGGAAAGTCAAAACCCGCACCCTCTAAAAACTGAGGGTGCGGCACCCAGGAACGAACTGGGCGGGAGTGAAGGGGCGGGATGGCGACGGCGGTGATTGCGGCGGAGGGGTTGGGGAAGCGGTACTCGCGCGGGGCGGTGGAAGCGCGCGGGATGCTGCGCGACTCGATCACGCGATTTGCGCGGAATCCAGTGGCGGCACTGCGGCGTTCGAAGCAGGAGTCGTTTTGGGCGCTGAAGGACGTTTCGCTCGAAGTGAAAGAGGGCGAGGTCATGGGGCTGATCGGGCGGAATGGAGCGGGGAAGACGACGCTGCTAAAGATATTGTCGCGGATTACGCGGCCGACGACCGGGCATGCGGAGATTCGCGGGCACGTGCGGAGCCTGCTGGAAGTCGGGACGGGATTTCACGGCGAACTGTCCGGGCGAGAGAATACATATTTCAGCGGGTCGCTGTTGGGAATGAAAAAGCGCGAGATCGACCGAAAGCTGGACGAGATCATCGCGTTTGCGGAGATCGAAAAGTTTATCGACACGCCGGTGAAGCATTATTCGAGTGGCATGTATGTGCGGCTGGCGTTTGCGGTGGCGGCACACCTGGAGCCGGAGATTTTGCTAGTGGATGAAGTGCTGGCAGTCGGGGACATCAATTTTCAGAAGAAGTGTCTGGGGAAGATGGGAGATGTGGCGCGCGCGGGACGAACGGTGGTGCTGGTGTCGCACCAGATGAACCAGATGCGAAGATTGTGCGACCGGGTGGTGTGGGTGGATGGCGGGGCTGTTCGTATGGTGGGGCCTGCGCATGAAGTTGTGAGTGCTTATGAAGCGGCGATGGCGCGGGGCGATCGGCAGCCCGACGCGGTCAATAAGCAGAGCGAAACGGCGGCACAATTTACGGGTGGGAAATCGAAGGAGCGGAGCCGGATAACCGCCACAAATTGGAATCATTCGGGCCAGTTACGATCAAGTTTGCGCTGCAGGTCAACACGCCGATCCGGTACGGACATCATGGTGTGGCGCTCTACAACCACAACCGAGAAATCGTCTGGGGCCGGGCGATCGATGGATTGAAGCTCGAAATCGGCCGTCACGAACTTCGCCACGCGTTTCCGATACTTCCGCTACGACCGGGACTCTACAGCTGGTTCGTCAGTTTTTGGGAGCAATCCGACCTGGTGGATACGTATGAGTGCGTGCCGGAACTGTGTGTAGTGACGGATAGTCACCAACATCCGGACGACCGATGGAACGGAATTTTGAATTTCCCCGTGCCCTTCACCGCCGAACCTAACGTAAACAGGTGAAGCGGCGGAAAATTCACAGATCACGAAGAAATGCTTGCACAGGAACCGTATCGATGGGTACCGGCGAACATGAAGGTTGAAAGTCAAAATCGAAGAGATCGGCATGGTGTTTCACACTATTTCCTTAGATTCAGGGAACTGGTGCGCAGGACAAAGACGCAGCCATTGGAAACGCTATCCGATGCGCCGGACATATTTCGAGTCTACCGAGAGTTGTTGCAACAGCCATCAGCAAAGCGAAAGCCGGGAGGGTGGGAATACAAAGGGAAATTTTATCCGGACTACTTGACGGTGGGCGGCGCGTGTCACGCGATTTTTCGGGAAGCTCTGAAGTATTGCAAGGGAAGTGGAATCGACATCGGGGCAGGATTGTGGCCCTTGCCCGGAGCGATTCCGGTCGACACGTGGAGAGGTCCCGGAGCGGCCACGAACATCGACGAAATTCCTGCCGAGAGTCAGGATTTTGTATTCAGCTCGCACTGTCTTGAGCACAACGCCGACTGGGAAGAGAAACTGCGCGAGTGGATTTCGAAGGTGAAGCACGCAGGAAATGTTTTCTTGTATCTGCCGCATCCCGATTGTGGGATCTGGGAAGTTGGGTCGCCGTTTGTGGGAGGCGATCACAAATGGACGCCAACGCCGGCGATCGTCAGGAAGGCCCTTGAACAGAATCACTGCAAGGTGATCGCACGCGACGATGGACCGGACGCGATGTACAGCTTTTGGGTCTGTGCACAGAGGGAAGTGAATTGAAGAGAGCAAAGCCAGCGAGCGCTCCGCGGGAGATCAGCGAATTTTCTGTTCGCTACTCGCCGGATCTTGCTCAGTGTCTCAAAGCGCTCGAGCAGTGCAGATTGCATTCGCTCCTTGATCCGCGGCGGATTTTGGCCGTGCTGGAATTGGTGAAGTTGGCCGCGTCGAAATGCGACGGCGAAGTAATTGAGATGGGTGTGTATCGTGGAGGCAGCGCGGCTGCAATCGGCTGGATGTTGCGGCGCGCTGGACTCGAACGGGCGGTTCATCTCTTCGACACGTTCGGAGGCATGCCTCCGACGATAGAACTGGATACCCACGAAGAGTTCGATTTTTCGGACACGAGTGCCGCGATGGTCTCTGAGAGCCTGAGTCATGTTGTTCCTGGATTTCCGTTTCGATTCCATCCCGGATTGTTTTCCGACACGCTGCAGGAAGTGAGCCGGCAGCATTTTTGCTTCGCTCACATCGATGCCGATCTGTATCACAGTGTGAAAGAAGCGTGCGAATTCGTCTATCCACGCTTGGACGCAGGCGGAATCATACTGTTCGACGACTATGCGGCGCCGTCGTGCCCCGGTGCGATGAAAGCGGTCGACGAATTCTTTCGAGACAAGATCGAGAAGCCGACATTGGTGTCGGATTGCGCGTACGCGGTCCGCAAGGGCACCGCGCGGGTCGATTTTCCGGCCCTGATTTCAAAGAGTAGTTTTGCTTCCTCATCCGTGAGTGCGGTTTATCGAGCGCCGGTGCGGTTTGCAAGGCGAACAGCGGCGAGCGCCACCCGAGCGATGATCTCGCCGCGAATGACCAGGATTTATTCGAAGGCGCTGCTTTATGGCGGCACCAGTCGCGGCGACAACACTCGCGACGTGGAAGCATCCGTGCGAAACGCGGCGAATATTCTTGTCATTCGACAGGACAGCATCGGCGATCTTGTTTTGACGAGCGCATTTCTACGCGAATTGCGCAGGTCGAACCCGGGAGCGCGAATAACCTTCGTTGTCGACCCTAAGCTCCTCAATCTTGTCGAACAATGTCCGTATGTGAATCGCGTTCTGGGAGCGGAGCTGTCTTTTTGCGGAACCACGGTAAATTTGGGGCGAGTCCTGGAGGCGCTGCGGTTTTCGCGAGGCCAGATTCGAGGAAATCGATTTGATCTTGCTTTGATCCCGCGCTGGGACGCCGACCTGTATCATTCGGCTTATCTCGCCAATTTCAGCGGCGCCAGACAGCGTGTTGCTTACTCGGAGGACGTTTCCGCTTCGAAGAGCGAAGTGAATCGAGGATTCGATTTGCTGTTGACGCACGCGATCCGTGATTCAACGGTGAAACATGAGGTCGAGCGCAACCTGGATTTGTTGCGATTTGCGGGTGGGGCGGTCCGCGAAAAATGTTTGGAGCTTTGGTTATCGGCCGATGATCGCGAGACGATTCGCAGGATGCTTGAATTGAACGGAGTATCTGCGAACGATCCGATCATTGCGCTGGGCGTGGGTGCTGCTCATCGCCGGCGACGATGGCCGCTAGCGCGATTTGTGGAGATGGGGAGATTTCTCGAAGCACAGCATGGCGCGAGGATCGTCGTCGTTGGAGGGCCGGAAGATGTTCAGTGCGGCGATCGCGTCAAGCAGGCAGTTCCTGGGGCGATCAATTTTTGCGGCGGACTGAGCCTTCGACAGACAGGCGCGCTCTTAGAGAAGGCGCAGCTGACGGTGGCAAACGATTCTGGGCCGATGCATTTGGCGGCAGCGGCGGGCAGCGCGGTGCTCGAGATTTCATGCCATCCGAAGAGTGGCGATGCGAATCATGAGAATTCCCCGCTGCGATTCGGACCGTGGACGAGCGAGCATCGCGTGCTTCAGCCGGAATCCGCGACTGAGCCTTGCAAGCAGGGCTGCGAGCAAAATCATGCGCACTGCATCCTTCGCGTGGGCACCGCAGAAGCTAAGGCAGGGGCAGAGTCGCTGCTAGCTTCGCGACTGAGCGGAGAGCGAACGGAGCAATACGCGAACTATGCTGTTCCAGCCGTGACTTCGAAATAGGACTTGATGCGCACGTTCGACAAACCGGAGGGCCAGCGGCGATATGCGGTGCTGGATGCGTTGCGGTTCGTGTTGGCGCTGTGGGTGACGATCGGGCACTTCGAAACGTTTCCGCTGTTTGCGGGCGTGGATGAAACGACGCGCGTTGGGCGATTTGTAGTGCATGGGTGGCAGTCGATTGTGTTTGGGACGCCGGCGGTCATTGTGTTTTTTGTGATTTCGGGATTTTGCATTCACTTGCCGTATCGCGGCGATCGAAAGATGGAGGTGGGCCGCTATTATTTGCGGCGGTACACGCGGATTGTGATTCCGGTCGCGGCGGCGGTCGGAGTATATCGATTTGTGGGACAGCGATTTGTGTTTTGGGGCGAGCATTCGATTTTGTGGCAGTCGCCGCTGTGGAGTTTGTTGTGCGAAGAGATTTATTACGCGGTGTATCCGTTGTTGCGGCGATTGCGGCGCATCGTTAGCTGGGACCGCGTGATCCCGGCAGCGTTTGCTGTAAGCGTGGGAGTGGCGGCCACGCATGTGCGTGCATTGTCGTGGCACGACTACGGTCCGTTGGGGACGGCGGCGATTTTGCTGCCGGTGTGGCTGCTCGGATGTTTGCTGGCGGAAGAAGTCGATACGCTGCAAGCGGTGAGGGCTGAGGCGTGGTGGCGGATCTGGATGTGGAGATTTGGAGTGTGGTTCGCGTCGTGGATCACGGAGATGCTGCACTTCAAGGCGCACCTGCCGTTGACGCAGACGATGGCGTGGTTTGGGTTGGTTGCGTACTTTTGGGTGAAGAATGAGATTGCGTGGAGCAGGACGCATGCACCATCGCGTGTGCTGGCTTGGGCGGGATTGTGGAGTTACTCGTTGTATCTGATGCATGCGCAGGCTGCGGACATCTGGTATTGGTTGCACGTGTCGAATATCGGGCCGCGGTTGATGTGGTGCGCGGTGATTTTGAGCAGCTTGGTAGGAGCGTATGCGTTTTATTTAGTGATTGAGAAGCCCTCGCATCGATTGGCGCGATGGATTGGGACGGCGCGCGTGGCTGCGATTTCAGGCGGAGAGGTTGCGTCGAGCGGTGATGTGACGCGGGCAGGCGCACTCGATATGGCGGCGCCGGATGCTGGTGGTGCTAGCACTGGGGCCGTTAACGCTACGACGATTTAAGGAGGCCGCTAAAGGTCATTTCGGGCAGGGTCGGATGCAGCGGGTTGTCCGGCATTTGGGTGCGAAGATATTCTGCACGAGCGAGTGGGTGGTCGCAGTCAAAGTTGTTGTGAAATTATGCTGACGTTTTTTACAACGGCGAAGCCGTTTGAAGGGCACATCGGGATCATCCAGCGGAATGCGATCCGGAGCTGGCAGAAGCTGCATCCGGACGTCGATATTATTCTGATGGGAGACGATGCCGGCGCGGCGGAAGTGTGCGCGGAGATGGGGCTGCGGCACATTCCCGCGGTGCGGCGGAATAAATACGGAACGAAATATCTGGCGGATATTTACGATCAGGCGCAAGCGGCGGCGCGGCACGAGCTGGTGTGTCATATCAACTGCGACATTCTTTTGAAGGCGGATTTTTTGCGCGCGGTGAAGCAAGTGGTGGCGCTGGACAAGCGATTTGTGATGGCGGGGCGGCGGTGGGATGTCGATGTCACGGCGCCCATTGATTTTTCAGCGGCGGATTGGGAGCAGCGCATCGACGAACTGGCGGCTATGGAGCAGCGGCAGCGGCCGCCACAGTGGATCGACTATTTTGTATTTTCGCGCGGGCTTTACGCGGGCGAGGTGCCGGCGTTTGTGATTGGGCGGCCGGGGTGGGACAACTGGCTGCTGTGGTATCCGTTGTCGATCGGCGTGCCGGTGGTGGATGCGTCGAGGGTGGTGCGCGCGGTGCATCAGAATCATGACTATGGGTATCACCCGCAGGGCGAGAAGGGCGTGTGGGAAGGCGACGAGGCGCAAGAAAACTATCGGCTGCACCAAGGGAAGTTTGCGACGCTGGCGAATGCGACGTATGTACTGACAGCGAACGGAATACGGCGGAATTACAAGGCGGCGTGGATTACGGCGCGGCGGCGGGCGACGACAGGATTTTATGAGGCGTGGTTCAGGATGCTAAATTTGACGCGGCCGGCGCGTCATCGGCTGGGAGTGCGGAAGGGATAGTACGGGACGGAAAACGAAGTAGTGAAGCAAAGCGGGAATGAATCATGACAGCAAAGCGTGGGGAAGTCCTCAGGATAGACTAATAGTAACTCATGACTAATAGTGCTTGACTATTTAACTTGACCAATCTAGGATTTGCGTCCTGAATCCGGCGCGTCGGTGTGCGTGCGTTTGGGCTGCGCCGTCAGAAGGCAAGTAAGGGCGTTGAAGGGAGGCTACCCAGCCATGTCCCCTGTGAATGATGGTGTGTCTGTCCGCATCGGCGATACGCGAGCAGTTACAGATTGCGCGGCGAAAACAATTTCGCTGAATCTCACGACATTCGATACACGGTACTACCTCGATCTGATTCGGACGCGTGGGGCGACGATTCGGCGAGTGGTGAGAGCACTGAAGCCTGCGCTGGGACTGCGGAACGCGGTTGATGCGGGCTGCGGTGTCGGATTTTTCGCGCAGACGCTGACGGAACTGGGGCTGGAGACACGCGGATTCGATGGGCGATTTGAAAATGTGATCGAGGCGCGGAAGCGGTTCCCGAAGGTGGAGTTCGAATACGGAGATATTGAGAGCGCGGAGATTGCGGCGCTGGGTACGTTCGATCTGGTGTTGTGTTTCGGTCTGCTCTATCACCTTGAGAATCCGATGCGCGCGATCCGGCATCTGCGAGCGTTGACTGGCAAGGGGTTGTTGATCGAGAGCATGGTCGTGCCAGGTGATGATGCGCGGATGGCGCTGCGCGAGGAACCGTCGCAGATCGATCAAAGCTTGACGGACATGGCGTTTCTTCCGAGCGAGCCGTGCCTCGTGAAGATGCTTTATCGAGCCGGGTTTGCGCATGTGTACCGCGTGCCGCGGTTGCCGGAGCATGATCAATTTCGCGAGACAGGCGATCGTGCGCGACGAAGGACGATCGTCTTTGCGTCGCACCAGCCTGCGAGAAT
Organism: uncultured Acidobacteriota bacterium; assembly: GCA_963795355.1. Classification (GTDB taxonomy): domain Bacteria; phylum Acidobacteriota; class Terriglobia; order Acidiferrales; family UBA7541; genus Acidiferrum. Next base: position 170,516 of record CAWCHM010000009.1, on the reverse strand, counting down.
CGGTTGTCTGGAACGAGTGGCCGAACCACCGCAAGGGCGCGATCCGTGGACGAAGCTCAGTGCCAATCCTCGGAGGATTGCGGCGCGGTTGCGGCTATTTCTGTCGAAGTCGACTCGGCAGCGGTATGTCGCACTGGCGACTCATGTGCGCCGGGTAGTGCAGCTGCCGATACCTTTGAGATTGCCGTTTGGAGCGCGGTGGTTCGCCGAGAACAGCGCGCTTGATCACGAGCTGATGTACCACGGATTTGAAGCCGCGGAGGCGACGTTTGTCGCGAGATTTTTGCGGCCGGGGATGACTGTTCTCGATGTGGGCGCGCATCACGGGCTGTATACGTTGCTGGCTTCGAAATGCGTGGGGCGGGACGGGCGGGTGATCGCGTTCGAACCGTCGTCGCGGGAACGGCGCCGACTGATGCGGCACTTGAGTTGGAATCGATGCGGGAATGTGGAGGTTCAATCGTGTGCATTGGGCGATCGTGAGGGCGAAGCGGATTTGTATTTAGTGGAAGGGACGCACGACTGGTGCAACAGTCTGCGTGCGCCGAACGTCGAAGAGAAAACGTTGAAGGTCAAAGTCGAAGTGAGGCAGCTCGATGACGTGCTCGCAGGCATGAACTGGCCGCGCGTCGATTTCATCAAGCTGGACATCGAGGGCGGGGAGTTAAGTTTTTTGCATGGCGCCCGCAAGATGCTTCGCGGAGACAAACGGCCCGCAATCCTAGTGGAAGTGCAGGATGTTCGAACGGCGCCGTGGGGCTATGCGGCGCGAGAGATTGTGAAGTGTCTGTCGGATGCCGGATACTCATGGTTCGCGCTGGCTGATGATGGCGCGCTGGAGTCGATCTCGAGCGAGTTGTCGTCTTACGACGGTAATCTCGTAGCGTTGCCGCATGAGCGTTTTGGCGAATTCAACGAAATGGGAATTGAATTGGCGAGCACTTCGAGCGAAATTTTCCGCCCGGCGCATGGAGTGATCCGTTCATGTCGCGAACACGAGTTCGTGAGCGGGTGAGCGACCGAAAATTACAAACTTCACAGCAACCTCGAAGGTGTTTGGGTATCCAATAGGCTGAAACTGAGACGTCGCGTCCATAAGGACTGCGGCGGGAGTCAGCCTCAATGCCAACCCCTATTGTGCCGCCATTCACTGCGGAATCTGCGGCGAAGAAGGTTCAGGTTGCCGAGGATTTGTGGAACACGCGCGATCCGGAGCGTGTGGTGCTTGCGTACACCGTCGATTCGGAGTGGCGCAACCGGGCCGAATTTCTTTCGGGGCGCGAGCAGATTAAGGCGTTTTTGCAGCGTAAGTGGACTCGCGAGCTTGACTACCGGCTCAAGAAGACGCTGTGGACGTATAACGACAATCGGATCGCGGTGACTTTCGAATACGAATGGCACGACGATTCGGGTCAATGGTTTCGCTCGTACGGAAACGAACTGTGGGACTTCAATCCGGAAGGATTCATGCGGCGAAGAGTGGCGAGCATTAACGACGCGCCGATAAAAGAGTCCGACCGACGCATTCGGTAGATGAATCAGACCTGAAATTGCCGGCGCCTACTGCCTAGTTTTGCCACGAGAAAACGTTTACTTGACTTAGCTAGGAGTGTGGCGAGAAGATGGCCCGTCCCCGCGACGCGCGATAATTGTCGCGAGCGGCTCGATGGAGGCCGATCGACGTGCATTCCCGACGAACGTTTCTCACCAGTGCGGGCGCAGTTTTAGGCGCCGCGGCGCTGCCATCGAAAATGTGGGCGCTTTCGCTGGCCGAGCGCGGCGCCGGCGGTCAAAATGGCTCGCCCAATGTGCCGCTGCTGCTGGGCGTTGATTACTACCCGGACCAAACACCTGAATCGCTGTGGGAAGAAGACGCGCGGATGATGGCCGATTTTGGCTTCACCAACGTGCGTGTCGCCGAATTCGCGTGGTCGCTGATGGAGCCGTCGGAAGGCAAATTCGATTTTGCGTGGCTGCATCATGCGGTAGAGATACTCCACAAGCACGGCATCGGCGTGATTCTTGGCACGCCTTCGGCGGCGCCTCCGCCTTGGTTGACGCAAAAATATCCCGAAGTGCTGATGGTCAATGAAGATGGTATGACGGTGTCGCCGGGAGGGCGGCGATTCACGTGTCCGTCGAACAAGATGTATCGCAAGCTGTCGCTCGCGATCGCGACGGAAATGTCGCGCAATTTCGCTGATACGCCGGGAGTGATCGGCTGGCAGATCGACAACGAGTTCACGCTACAACGCTGGGGGCGCTGCTACTGCAAATATTGCCGCGCCGGATTTCAGGATTGGCTTCGCGGCAAGTACGGCAGCCTCGACACGATCAACTCAAAGTGGGGAACGGCGTTCTGGAGCCAGGTCTACACGGACTTCAGCCAGATTCCTGTGCCGCTGCCGTCGAACGGTGATCCGAATCCTGGGCTTGCGCTCGACTACGATCGTTATCAGTCGTTCGCAAACGCGTCGTCTTCGAATGAGCAGCTCGCAATACTGCGCAAAAATTGCCCGCGTCATTTCGTGACGACCAACAACGTCGGCGCACCCGTCGACACGCTGAATTTGCGCGAACTCTACAAAGACCTCGACTTCGTATCGCACGACAACTATCCAGGCTTCATCGAAATCTACGCGGCAACTTTTCCTCCTGAAGTCCTGCCCTTTATCGTGGGAATGGGACACGATTCGATGCGAGGCGTGAAGGACGGAAAGCCATTCCTGATCATGGAAGAACAATCAGGCAAGGCGGGGCAGCGCTTTTTCTCGCCGCAACCACATCCGGGTCAACTGCGATTATGGGCGTTCCAAGCGGTCGCGCATGGCGCGATGGGCGTGAACTATTTTCGCTGGGATACGGCCAATTTCGGCGCGGAAGAATACTGGCACGGAATTCTGAATCACGACCGTTCGAAAAGCGCTGGATTCGACGAAATCAAACAAACCGTCAAAGACATGAAATCGCTCGGTGACGACGCGCTGCACGCGCCTTACTCAGCCGACAGTGCGCTCATTTTCGATCTCGACTCGGACTGGGCGCTCAAGATTCAGCCTGGGCAACGCGACTTGACGTACATGTCGCATGCCATCTCGTGGTACGCGTCGATTTCCAGCATGCACACGGGAGTTGACGTCATCTCGCCCGACTCGGATTTGTCGCGTTACAAATTGGTGTTCGCACCGGTGCAGTATGTTCTTTCCGAAAAGCAGGCGGCGCGCATTCGCAGTTATGTCGAAGGCGGTGGAACATTCGTCACCAGCTTTCGACTCGGCGTAAAAGACGAAAGCAGCCAGATTGTGCGCACACCCTTGCCGGGGCTGCTGCGCGACGTGATGGGTGTGACGGTGAAGGAGTACGTCCCCATCTACAGCGAGAAAATCGGTGTGAAATTTTCCGGCCCGCTCTCCGGGCCCGACGGGCAATGCACGCTCTGGGCGGATCGTCTCACGGCGTCGTCGAGCGCGACCGTGCTCGCGACCTACACTGCACCCTACGACGGCGACGCTGCGATCACGATGAACTCGTTCGGCAAAGGAAAAGCTGTTTACATCGGAGCGGATCTCGATCCTGCAAACCTGGGCCGCGTGCTGGCCACACTCGTTGCGATGTCGGGCAGCAAATCGACGTTCGAAGTGCCTCGCGGCGTCGAACTGACAACGCGAAAATCCGGTTCTGCACAGTGGACCTACCTCTTGAATCACACTGGCGCCACGCAAACGATCACGCTGCCCGGGCGATTCAAGAATTTGTTGAGCGGTGGAACGCTCGAATCGAAAACAAGCATCGATCCGTACGGAGTCCTCGTCCTCCAAGCAACGTGATCGCCACACAGCACACAACGGCGTCGTGTGCGCAATTGAAACATTCCTTTCTAACAGCGCGGTGGCAATTTGCACTTTGCCGCAGATATCCAGCCGCCGTACTATGTTTGCACCCAGACCTGCACAATTTGTTCGCAGTATTGGTGTATTCAACTTGTCACACGTGAGGAAGTCGAGCTTGAGCCAAACGATAAATTCGCGAGACGCGCAGCACGTTTTGACTCTGGAGGAAATTCGGAATCTCGCCAAAGACAGCGGGAAGCCGGCGGAAACCCTCAGTAATGTCGTGACTCTGATCGCCGGCCGATTCAAGACCGACGTCTGCTCGATTTATTTGCTCGAACCCGATCGCGCAAATCTGGTGCTCGCCGCGACGCGTGGTCTTCGGCCGCAATGCGTCGGCACATTGCGTATGGCGCTCAACGAGGGCCTCGCGGGATTAGTCGCCGAACAAGTGCGGCCCCTCGCCCTGACGCACGCAAAAAAACATCCGCGTTTCAAATATTTCCGCGAGGCAGGGGAAGATGCCTACGAGGGATTTCTCGGCGTACCGCTGATCGATCGGGGCGTGTTGCAGGGTGTCCTTATCGTGCAGACGGTCGAAGCGCGCCATTTCCGCGAGGACGAAGTGCGCATGTTGATGCAGGCAGCGATGCAAGTGGCGCCCGTCGTCAGCGAGGCGCGCAGCCTCGATCGTTTCATCGCGCCGATGCAGGAACGCCTGTGGTCGCTCGCGCGCAATCTATGGTGGAGCTGGGATCACGATTCCACCGCGTTGTTCCGCGATCTCGATCCTGTGCCATGGCGCCAGTTCAATCACAATCCCCTTTCAATGCTGGGTGAAATTCCGCTCGCCACTCTCGAGCAGCGCGCAGCGGAACTCGTGCTTCATAGCCGGATCAACTACGCATACCGCCGCCAGCGTGAATATCTCAGCGACGATCGCACCACGTGGGGGGCGCGCCACGCGGGCGTTTTGCGGCCGCGGCCGGTCGCGTATTTTTCCGCGGAATTCGGCCTTCACGAATCGATGCCAATTTATTCTGGCGGCCTGGGTATTTTAGCCGGCGACCACATCAAGAGCGCATCCGACCTCGATATTCCGCTCGTCGGAATCGGCTTGTTCTATGGCCAGGGATATTTCCGCCAGCGCCTCGACGCCGAAGGTTGGCAGCAGGAAGAGTACATCGAGAATGACGTGAATCAACTTCCGATGGAACCGGCTATCGGCACGAACGGCGAACCGGTTCAGGTGCAAATCGACACGCGCACGGGCTCGATTCGCGCGCGTGTCTGGCGCGTCAAAGTTGGACGTCGCGATTTGTTGCTGCTCGATTCCAACGTTGAGGGCAACGCGCCGGAAGATCGCGAGCTGACGTCGCGTCTCTACGGCGGCGATCGCCGCATTCGCATTCGCCAGGAGTTGTTGCTCGGCATCGGCGGGTTCCGCGCGCTTAAGGCCATGGGCATTACACCCAGCGTGTTGCATCTCAACGAAGGTCACAGCGGATTCGTCGTACTCGAAGCGATTCACAACCGAATGCAGGAAGAAGGTCTGAGCTTCGAAGCCGCATTGCCTGATGTCGCGCGGGAAGTTGTTTTCACCACCCACACGCCAGTTCCCGCGGGTCACGATCGATTCAGCGGAGACTTGATTGAAGAGCATCTCGGCCCGCTGCGCGATGGTCTCGGCCTATCGCATGATCGACTGATGGAAATCGGCCGCGAGAATCCTGGGAATCGCGACGAAGATTTCTGCATGACCGTGCTCGGATTACGCGTTGCACGCCGCGCCAACGCGGTGTCGGCGTTGCATGGCGAAGTATCGCGCGCGATGTGGCGCGGCCTGAACCCGGGCAAAGACGAAGATCGCGTGCCGATCGGCCACATTACGAACGGTGTCCATGTGCCGTCCTGGCTCGCGCCGCAGATGTCGCGCCTGTACGATCGTCATCTCGGCACGGGCTGGCAGCAGCATGGAGCCGAAGCGAAAATCTGGGATGGCATCGACGACGTCGATGATGGTGAGCTTTGGGAAACGCATCTCAGCCTGAAGGCGCGCTTGCTCGAATTCGTGCGACGTCGCGCGATGAAACAGGCGGACCGCCGCGGTGAGCCGCAGGAAGAGCGCATTCGCCTCGGCAGCGTACTCAGTCCCGATGCGCTGACGATTGGATTCGCGCGCCGCTTCGCCACATACAAGCGAGCGAATTTAATTCTTGCCGATATCGAGCGACTCGCTTCGATGATCAACGACGCGAAACGGCCGGTGCAATTTGTTTTTGCCGGCAAAGCGCATCCACTCGACGAGCCAGGCAAGCGCGTGTTGCAGCAAATCGCGCAGATGATGCGCAACGCCCAGTTCGGCGACAAATTCGTTTTCGTTGAAGACTACGACATCAACGTCGGGCGCCATTTTGTGCAGGGCGTCGATGTATGGCTCAACAATCCGCGGCGGCCACTGGAAGCGAGCGGTACGAGCGGGCAGAAAGTCGTGCTCAACGGCGGGCTCAATCTTTCGGTTCTCGACGGCTGGTGGGCCGAGGCCTACGACGGACAAAACGGTTTCGCGATCGGAGCTGGACGCACGCACTCGAACATGAGTGTGCACGATACGCGGGATGGCGAAGATCTTTATCGCGTGCTGCGTGACGAGGTGATTCCTCTTTACTATCAGCGCGATCAGGACGGATTGCCGCGTGGTTGGATCAAGCGCATGAAGCGCACGATTCGCACGCTGGGCTGGCGCTTCAACGCGGATCGCATGGTGAAGGACTACACCCTTAAGTGTTACGTGCCCGCTGCGGGCGGAACTTCTAGCGATATGAGCGCCTGCTACTAAGCAACGTTCAGTAAACCAATTTCAACGACAACTGAATCTGCCGCGACGGCCCTGCCGTCTTGCTGATCGTGCCAAATCCCGTGCCGAGCACCGTGTTCGCCGGCAAACTGAAATTCACGATATTGAAGATGTTGAAGAACTCCGCGCGGAATTCGATGATCCCAAGTTCACCTTTTCCGCGATGACCGAACGGTGTGTCTTTGATCAGCGCCATGTCGAGCTGCTTGAATCCTGGCCCGCGAAATGTGTTGCGGCCCAGCGTTCCAAACGTTCCGTCATTTGGGCCGCTGCCGCCTGCTACGTTGATTGGAATCGAGAAAAATGAATTGTTGTTCGCGCCGAGGCCGAAATAGTCTTCGCGAATCGGGCGGCTTGTCGAGAAATGCGGCATCGAGACGAGATCCGGTCGATCCGTGCCGCCGGCACCAGCGCCTGTTTGCTGAATTCCCGAATACACGGTAAATGGCGGGCCGCTGGTGATGCTTGTGATGTTCAGAAATTGCCAGCCGCGTGTAATTTTCTTGCTGACGGGCTCTAGGAATCCGATGCGGTCGAATGGCAATCCTTGAATCACGCTGAGTGAAAACACGTGGCGTACGTCAAAGGTCGACGGGCCTTTTTCTACTTCCGGGTTGCGCGGATCCTGCGGCAACGTTTGCAAGATTGTTCCGGCGTTCGCGGGCAGGCCGCCGAGTACCGCGCTGGTATCGTCGATCGATTTCGAGAACGTGTAGCTTGCCTGCAGGCTCAAGCCGACTCGCGAATAATTTTCCGTCGCGCTGCTTTGCAGCGAATGATAGCTCGAGTGCGACCCGTTGCTCATGATCGATTCCGGGCCGAAACCGCCAATCGCATGGCCGAGAGAATTGAATTGGGTGAATGGTGCGAACTCTGGATCAGCGCCTGCGTAACCGTTGGGAGAGAAGACGCTCGCGAGATGCACACCGGTGGTGCCGACATAGGCCGCGGTGAACTTCACGCCGTGAATATCCTGATCGAGCCCCGCTGTCCATGTGCCGATGTAGCCATTCAAGAAGTTGCGCGAGATCACACCCGTCGAAAAGAGTTGCACTTCATGGCCGGGAGTAATCGCCGCCAAATCATTTTGGAAGCGCTGCAAGTCGACCACCGTATTTGCGGGAACCTTGGAACTGTCGCCGCCGGGAAAGAGTGGCTGACCGTTGATGTTGAAAACGGGTGGGAGATTCAATGGTGTCGCAGCGTTCGAAAATGTGACTGGTACGTCGGGTAGAGATGTGATGACTGGCGAAAAAACGAGAGGGAAAGCGCCGGTGACAAAATTGTCTTGCCACAAATTCGGAAGAACAGTTGTGATCGCGCCGCCGGCATGCAGCGTCGTGTGCGACGTCAACGCGTAGTCTACGGAGAGCCGTGGGCCGAAGCCTTTTTTGTCGAGCGGGTAGATGGGCTGCGGATTATAGATATAGATTTGCGAAGCGCCTGGTGTCAGGAATGAAGTCGGATTGCCGTTCGCATCGATCGGCTGCGCCACGGAAGTGCGGTTTTGCGATTCTTTGATCCGGCTGTTGAGTTCGTAGCGCAACCCGTAGTTGACGCTGAGCTTCGGCGTCGCCTTCCACACGTCGAGGAAATAAAAATTGTAGGCTTCGCGGCGGACGGAGGCTTCGTCGAAGCGATTGCCGCCCGGCGTCAATCCTTCCAGCGCGCTGACCGTGTAGGAGTATGGCGTTGCGGTCAGCAGACCAGTGAGTGCGTCGGGAAGCGGCTGCCCCGGCAAAATATTGTGCAGGCCGCTCGCTGACGGAATCAGTACCTGCGAATAGGCTGTCCCACCGCCAAAGACATATGCGCCGTTCGGGTTTACGCCGAAGATCGTTGCATCTTTATTCATGCGAATTTCGCCGCCGAATTTGAAAGCGTGCTTGCCGCGCGTGTACGTCAGGTCCTCTTTGATCTGATATACGTTGCCGAATGAGCCGTAGATCGATCCGTCAGCGGTGTTGAATCCTTCGTAGAGGCCGTCGCCGTAACTGATCGACGGGTCGGTTTGATTCGTCGTTGGGAATGTGGGTGTGCTGCGGATGTAGCCGAACGAAGTCGCTGAAGTCATGCGCGGAGTGATGATTCGCGTGTAGCGCACGGCGGCGTTGCGTTGGTGATCGAAAAACTTGATGCCAAAATCGCGGTCGATGGCCGTCTGATCGGGGTTTGTCGTCGGGCCGTTCACTTGATTCAGGCTGAAGCGCGTAAAGAGGTTCGCTTTGTCCGAGATTTTGTGATCCACGCGAATCGAGAATTGATCCGTATTCGTGACGACCTTGGAAGACGCGGCATACGTTCTATCGCCGTAGGGACCAGACGGTTCGTTGGGTAGTGGGTAGCGCGCCAGAGTCGACGCAATTTTTGCGCTCACGGGCACGAACAGCGTGTCACCCGGCACCGTTGTGGTATCGATGCCCTGGCGTTCCGCCACAGTCGGGACGGCAAATACCTGCGTGGTGCCGAGTACCTGGCGGAATCCTTGATACTCCACGAAATAGAATGTTTTACCGCGTCCGTCGTAGATTTTTGGCAACACGATTGGGCCGCCATTGGTCACGCCGAACTCATTGCGCGCAAACGGAGGAATGCGGCGCGGGTCGATAGCGGTGCTATGGTCAAAAAAGTTGCGCGCGTCGAACGCCGCATTGCGCACGAATTCGAATGCGCTGCCATGCACGAAGTCGTTCCCGGATTTGGTGACGACGTTGGTAAATCCCGCGGCTCCGTGCCCGATATCCGCCGACATGACTCCGGAGCTGGACTGAACTTCCTGAATCGCATCGACGTTGAAGTTCGAAAACGTTGCGCCGCCGAGTTCCGGGTCGGTGGTATCGACTCCATCCATCGCAAAGACGGATGCGACGCCGCGCTGGCCGTCCACCGCGAATTGCTGCGTGAAGTTCGCGGCGCCGTTGGTGTCGGTCATCGTTCCTGCGGCGAGCAGCAGCAGTTTGCTGAAGTCGCGCTCGTTGAGCGGCAGACTTGAAACTTCGCCGCTCGAAAGATTTTCGCCGCCGCTGCCTTGCGTGCGTTTCCCCTCGGCGCTGGTGATCACGCGAACGACCGCGTCCGTCGCGGAAAGTTCAAGCACGCCGGAAGTGGCTACATCGTCCTTGAACGTGACCGTAGTTGCCGTGTTCCAGTTTTTCGTGCCGATCGTGACGCGGAGCGTGTAGGTTCCTTCGGCAATCTCGGTGAAGGCAAAATCGCCGGTTGCGGAGGACTTACTTACGTAGTCGTGGTTTCCGGATGTCGCGTGAAGTTCGATCGAGGCATTTGCAACTGGGTGGCCGTCGGCATCGTGCAATGTGCCACGCCATGACGCCGGTGCGGCGTGCACCCCAGCGGTCGCGATCATGAAGAAGAGAAAAAGGAAAAGCCCGAGACGACGAGGTCCGGCCCACATGGCCCACGATTATAGACTGGAACGAAAACTTGACCGCAACGCGATCTCTGCCAGGCACGTCTCATGCAATATCGCGATTCGCCCTCGGCTCGAATCGTCTCGCTTGCCAAGGACGGAGACGCCGTGACATTTCCTCTTCGATTCGTGCCTGCTGTCGCCGCCGGGCTCTCTGCATACATATCCGCCGTTGCTCTGTTGCCGGGAGTCGTCGGTTTGCCTCATTGCAAGATGAGCGTTCGATCTTCGGCTACGTTGTCGCCAAGGTTCTAAAACTTTCGCGAAGCATCCCAAAATCTTGCCGTTAGCGTGATAATAGGCGGCGTTGCCCTGGAGAAACCGGAATGACCCTGAAACCGAATCTCACGAACGAAAGCGCCAGTGCCGCAAATACGAACATCGCATCGCCCGCTGCCTCAGGCGCTACCGCCGCTGACGGAATTTCGCGCCGCTCTTTTCTGACGAAAGCGGCCACCACCGCAACCGCCTTCACCATCGTGCCGCGCTACGTTCTCGGCCACGGCTACACGCCACCGAGCGATCTCCTCAACGTCGCCGGCGTCGGCGTCGGCGGAATGGGCCACACCAATCTCATCAATCTCTCCGACCAAAACATTGTCGCCCTCTGCGACGTCGACTGGGGCTACGCCAACAAGAGTCTCAACCGGCTCGATACCGAAATTGCAACTTGGCAGAAGCGCCTTGATACTCCGCCGCCACCGCTGACGCCGGAACAAGTCGCCGCCGGCTTCCAGCCATTCAATCCCGAGCGCGCAAAAATCCGCATCGAGCGCATGACTCGCCTCAAAGACGTTCATCTCCCGAAACTCAAACGATACGCCGACTTTCGCGAGATGCTCGACAAGCAAAAAGACATCGACGCTGTTTTTGTGGCGACCCCCGATCATATGCACGCGACGATCGCACTCGCCGCCATGGATCTGAAAAAAGCGGTCTACGTGCAAAAACCGCTCACGTGGTCTGTCGCCGAAGCTCGCCAACTCTCAAAGCGCGCGCAGGAAACAAAAGTCGCGACGCAGATGGGCAACCAGGGCCACTCCACTGACGACGCACGCACGGTGATCGAATACGTCCAATCCGGCGCGATCGGCGAAGTTCGCGAAGTCCACATCTGGACAAATCGCCCGCTCGGCTTCTGGCCGCAAGGCGTGCCGCGTCCTGAGCCGCTCAATCCGTCTTCGCCTGCTCCGGGCTGGAGCGGCCATGACGTCAACGTCCGCCAAGCCGCCTCGCTTGCCGCCGAAGCGACACCCATGCCGCCCGAACTCAACTGGAATCTCTTCCTCGGCGTCGCGCCCGAACTCCCGTACCACCCGATCTATCATCCGTTCAATTGGCGCGGCTGGGTCGACTGGGGCATGGGCGCAATCGGCGACATGGGCGCACATCTCATCGACCACTCGATGTGGGCGCTCGATCTCGGCTATCCGACGACCATCGAAACAATCTCGACCCCGTTCAACGGCGCTTCCTATCCACTCGCCACGCAAACTTTCTACGAATTTCCGCAGCGCGGTTCGAAGCCGCCCGTCAAGCTCACGTGGTACGACGGCGGCCTGCTTCCGCCCAAGCCCGTCGAGCTGCCCGACAACGAGCAACTCAACAAAGGCGGCGGCGCCCTCCTGGTCGGCACGAAGGGCAAGCTCCTTCACGACACCTACGGCCTGCGCCCGCGCCTGCTACCCGCGTCGCTGCACGCGAGCGTCGGTACGCCGCCGCGAAAATTGCCGCGCATACCCAACGAAGATCACGAGATGAACTGGGTCGGCGCCGCCAAAGGCACCACGCAAGCTTCATCGCCATTCGAATACGCCGCAAAGCTCACCGAAGTGATGCTGCTCGGCGTCGTCGCACTTCGCGCCGGCCGCAAAATCGAATACGACGGCGCCGCGATGCGCGTCACCAACGTCCCCGCCGCCAACGACTTCCTCCAGCGCGCCCCACGCACCGGCTGGTAATGCCCAGCGCAGGCCGCACGCCGCCAATATCCTGTGAAGCCGTTCGAACTCCTCGGCCAAGCACAATTCCCCCGACGGCACCGTCATCCAGCTCACCCGCCGCGATGACGAATACGTGATCCTCGCCGCCGGCCGTCACCTCATGTCCAGCCGCATGCACGCTTCCGAAGAATCGCTCGCCGCCCTCGGATGCCGCCGCGCCGCCGCACTAACGCAGCCCGCCGTCCTCATCGGCGGCCTCGGCATGGGCTACACCCTCCGCGCCGCGCTCGACCTGCTCCCCGCGAAAGCGACCATCGTCGTCGCCGAACTCATCCCCGGAATCGTCGATTGGAATCGCGGCCCACTCGCGCCCCTCGCCAACAACCCGCTCGCCGACCCCCGCGTCCGCATCGAAATCGCCAACGTCGCCGCAACTCTGCGCGCTAGCTCGGCTGAATTCGACGCCATCCTCCTCGACGTCGACAACGGCCCCGGCGCCTTCACCGACTCCGCCAACGCCGCTCTCTACTCCGCCCCCGGCATCGCCGCCGCCCACGCCTCGCTGAACCCCGGCGGCACACTCGCCATCTGGTCCGCCCACGAAGACCCCAAATTCGCCCACCGCCTCCGCTCCGCAAATTTCACCGTCCACACAGAACACACCCGCGCCCACGCCAACAAAGGCCCCCGCCACACCATCTACCTCGCCCAGAAATCGTAGTTGTAATTTCGCCGCAGGCTGGCTATTTCCGCACAATTCGAATCTTGTGCTCGGTCGCAACAACAAAACATCCCGCCCATAGCTCAACTTCTTCATCGCGAAAAATCTTCGCCACTCGTTCGCTAAGATTCCGCCAATCCGGCGAATGAAGCCGAACCAACAAAATTCCGTAATGTGCTCCAGGAGCGAATCGTCTCAGGTCGGAAAAATCCAGATCTTGTGTGATGAGAAATCGTTCTTCTCGCTGCGTGACCATCCACACGTCGGCGTCCGGTTTTCCCAACAAACCTTCTTCCGCAGTCGTATGAACGTTATAACCCAGGTGTTTCAAAACGGTCGCCAAACCGAGAGGGAGATTCTCGTCTAGCTTGATCTTCATCGCACGTGAGGAGTTTCAGGCACGGGTAAGTCTTCTTCCGCGGATGCCGCCGCAAATGCAATCGCCGCGCGAATATGCTTCGCCTTCAGCGTAGGGAATTGCTCCAAGATCGTTTCAGCCTCTTCGCCGGCCGCCAGCGAAGCCAACACGGTTCGCAACGTAACGCGCGTCCCCTTGAACACAGGTTCGCCGCCACAAATCCGCTTGTCGCGAACAATGTGCTCGCCGTAACCGTTCGATTTGGCCGTCGCGTTTTTCATCGGGTCCGTCCGAGCTCCAAGAATATCACCCCGGCAACCCATTCTTCACGGTTCGTGCCCAACGCGGTTTCCCCATCCAACCCCGGCAACCGACAGTGTTATCATCGCCCCCGCGAACAGAAACCCATGCCCCTCCCCCAACGCCTCCAGGAAATCCGCGACGGCTTCGAGCGCCCCTTCTGGATCGCCAACATCTCCGAAATTTTCGAGCGCCTCGCCTACTACGGAGCCTTCTCTTCTCTCGCCGTCTACCTCCAGGAAAAACTGAATTTCTCCACCGAACAAACCGGCACGCTCACCGGCATCTTCGGCGGCATGGTCTGGTTTCTCGCCATCTTCGGTGGAGCAATCGCCGACCGTCTCGGCTTCCGCCGCGCACTTTCGATCGCCTATCTGATCCTCGCCGCCGCCTACTTCCTCATCGGCTCCGTCGGCGCCGCTTGGCTCGCGCCCATCCGCTCAGCCGTCCCGCTCGGCCTCTTCGTCGGCGTCATCCTCATCCTCCCCGCGCTCGGCATCTCCATGGTCAAGCCCAGCGTCGTCGGCACCACCGCGCGCGCCTCCAAGCCCAACGTCCGCAGCATCGGCTATTCCATTTACTACACGATGGTCAACATCGGCGGCGCCGCCGGTCCCTACGTCGCCGGATGGGCCCACAAGCATCTCGGCCTCGAACCCGTCTTCCGCATCTCCGCGCTCAGCGTCTTCGCGATGTTCTTCCTCGTCCTTCTTCTCTTCCGCGAACCAAAGCGCGCCGCCGACGAGCCCGCCCCCACCATCGCGCGCACGCTCCGCAATTTTCTCGTCGTGCTCGGCAATCCCAAGTTCATGCTCTTCCTGCTGATCTTCACCGGCTACTGGATCGTCTACTGGCAGCAGTACATCAGCCTCCCCGGCTACGTCCACGCCTACATCGACCCCAACGCCAGCGTCGAATGGATTCTCGTCACCGACGCAGCCGCCGTCATCGCCCTCACCCTGCTCGTCAATTTCCTCACGCGCGGCATCCCCGCCTTCACCGCCATCATCATCGGCACGCTGATCACGTCGCTCTCCTGGCTGATCCTCGCCTTCCATCCCACCGTGCTCGCCTGCTACCTCACCATCTTCGTCCTCGCCCTCGGCGAAATCATTCATCAGCCGCGCTACTACGAATACATTTCCCGCCTCGCCCCTCCCGGCCAGCAGGGCACCTACATGGGATTCGCCTTCCTCCCGCTCGGCATCGGCTCCCTCGTCGGCGGCTGGTTCGGCGGCCGCGTCATGCACCACTACGCCGAGGTCGAACACCACCCCGCCCAAGCCTGGTACGTCATCACCGCCGTCGGCGTCCTCACCGCACTCCTCCTCCTAATCTATGACCGCCTCGTCAAACCCACCGACGTCGTGCAGTAAACTTCCGGCGAGCCTCGGTCTTTTAAATCGAATCATTGTTCTTGACCGTGTTCTAATGTTGTTTCTCGGTTGGACACCGCATTCAGTTGTGGCGACGCGGTTTGCACTTGTCAGGCAGTATAGTTTATATTGTAGTAAGAAAGGTCATTCGTTTAGGTATGCCCGGCAAATCCAACGACAACCTAGGTATGCTCGCGCGGCTCTTCTCGTCGTCGGTCGTCAGGGAGCTTGCTCGAACCGGTAGATCGCCCGTGTTGGCAAGAATAGCGCGGCAGTCTGACCTCTGCGGGTTTCCCTCGCGAGCTACAACCCTCCGCGAACTATTCGAGTTGGCTTTTCTGCTGCTGAAGCGCGAAGGATTTCGGCACGAATATGTTTATAGGGCGGCGCTCACGCACCGGATCCTATTGGGGAGACATTCTCTACAAACTGCTTCGATGCTGAGTGAGTTCCGGGTCGGGCGATGCAAAGTCGATGTTGCGATACTTAACGGCACCTCGACGGCGTATGAAATCAAATCCGAGCGAGATTCGCTAACCCGCCTTCAACGCCAGGTCGACGCGTACTCGCAGGTATTCTCAAGAGTATATGTTATTGCTGCTGAAGATCACGTCGCTGCGGTCAAGGCAGCAGTCCCGACTGAAGTTGGGATCCTGCGTCTGAATCGCAAATATCAAATCTCGACTTTGCGAGAATCAATCGAAAGACCTGAATGTCTCTCATCTGCCGCAATTTTCGATTCAATTCGAACGATAGAGGCTCGGACGATACTCGAAGATCTTGAGATCGATCTTCCCCCCGTATCAAACACTATTCTCAACGCCACTCTCCGTGAGAAGTTCATAGAGCTGGACGGGCACGTGGCTCATGCGGGAATGGTTAAGGTTTTGAAGAGAACGCGAAACCTTCTGCGGCTGAAGGAGTTAGTCTTTGCCCTTCCCGTATCACTTCATGCCGCAGCTTTATCAGTGCCACTGCGGCGAATCGATCATGACCGACTGGTTTCTGCAGTAAACGTTACGCTTGCGGACGCGCTGGCTTGGGCATAGAGAATGTACCATCCATACTTTCGCGGTAAACAATACGAATTGATTACCATCAGGGAAATGGCTGACCTCTTCGCGAGAAGCCATTTTCGTCCCATTATTGAGCCTGTTAAGGAGAGCTTAGTCGGCCTTGAGAAGGCCCTCACCGCAGTGGTAGATGCAGAAGCGCGAGCGACAGTGATCGTCAATCCCCACCATGGTGACTTGTCGAGCGCAGGACAGTCAGTAACGGACTTACTCCGCCAAGAATTTTTGGGGTTACCAGCGATCTCAGCCGGCATCCTTCTGAAACAAGAGACGACGCTTCACGAAGCGCTGAGTTGTTACGAGGAACATAGAGACCACTCGCCGGTGTTTGTGCACGATGGTTTTGCGGAAGCGAAACGGTTAGTCGAGAAACTAGGCAAACTTACGAAAGAAAACGTGCACGTTTTCTTTGAGGAGTCTTGCGGAAAGCTTTACCAGAAACACTTTGCGGGAGCCACGAGAATTCTGCTGAGGGACGGTTTCGAGCGAATGCGAAACCGAGATTACGAACCCGTCGCACCATTCTCGGACCTTCATATAACTTACCCAGACGAGAATATGGATGGTTTTGGTGATTTCTTAATCGTCGGTAATTCCTACAGCGAAAGCGGCGGCCCAGCATACGCGATCGCAATTCACATAACCTTTATCGACTCCGATCAAGACGATTCTATGTGGATTCACCATTTTAAGTCAGAACGGCAAGACAGCCCCGCCGACCCAGCGGGGAAGTTCGGAGAGGCTCTCTCCTCGATGATCAAAGAACTAAATAGGCCAAAATGCAAGATTGTCGAGACGGGTGCGATCCAAGAATTTCGAACGTTGCACCAGCGTGGGCATTTCCCAGGTCTAGGTCACGTCAAGAAGCTCTCGATGAACCATCACATCGAGACATTGGCGGCATTTTTCTCAAATCAATAGATAGATCACGATGAAATGCTGCGCAGAATGTATCGGCGACCGCTACCTTCGCAGAGAAATCGTACCCGATCGTTCAACCGAAACTGGAAAATGCTCATTTTGTGGAAGGCAAAGTGTAGCGCTCGTGGAGCCTTCCGAACTCTTCGAGTATTTCGATCTTCTGGTTAGTTCGTATAGACGAGATCCCGACGGAAAACTTCTTGTTCAGCTATTCCGAGAGGACTGGGGACTGTTCGAAGATTCCGAGATGTCAGATGCTGTAGCAAAGTCCCTAGTGGCTGAAATCTTGGATGACGGAGAGATTGTTCGCGAGAAGTTTGCCCCGCTAGTTAATTCCGACACTGGGAATCTGGGAGAGTGGGAAAAGCTTCGTGACGAGTTGATGTATCGGAATCGATTTTTTCCCGAGTCAAATATTGACCTCGGACGCCTCAAGGCTTTGCTCTCCCCTCTCACTCTAACAACCGGCGAATTCCCAGTATTGTGGTACAGGGCTCGCATTCAGGCCGGTGATGAGCCTTTCGGACTAAAGGACATGGGTGCACCGCCAAGGAGAGTTGCAAGCCACGGCCGCGCCAATCCAGCGGGTATTCCGTACTTATACCTCGGATCGAACCCAACGACGGCGGTGTCCGAAATCCGGCCGCACACGGGTGAAAGAGTTTGCGTCGCCGACTTCAAGATATCGGGTAATTTGAAGCTAGTGGATCTTAGAAATCCAAAGAAGACAGTCTCACCGTTTCAACTCGGTGATGGCGAAGAGATAACAAGAATGAGAGCCGACTTGCCGTACTTAGAGCGGCTAGGACAAGAGCTGACGAGGCCGATTCTGCCACAGGCTGCGGCGATTGACTACACGCCAAGTCAATACTTGTGTGAGTTCATCAAGAAGGCTGGCTCCGATGGTGTGATATATCGAAGTTCTGTCGGCGATGGCATGAATTTTGCACTCTTCAACCCGGGGGTCGCAGTGATTGGAACAGTAGAGCAATATCGCGTCGAGCGAGTCGTTGTAGAAGTCGCCATTGTTGCGAAATGCTAGATGCGATGACGTCCCGTTTGCGATTTTGGCTGTCGTCCCTACTTCCCACTGTGGAAATCCCCGCTGTTAATCAACATTCCCGCACCCCACCCCTCAAAATCCCGCATTTTTCCCACCTTTTTCGCCCCTTCTCCCTTGCATTCCGCGTAAACACTGGCTTATAGTCCAATGCGGCCCGCATTTTCGTGCTTTAGAGGGGGAAAATTCGCGGCTGGCCTCGAAAAATCCTTTCGACGCCGATTTACAAATCTGAGGAGGATAGAAATAAAAGATGGCAGCCAAGCCTTTGAGCAAGACCAAGATCGTGTCTCACCTCGCCGAAAAAACCAGCCTTCCCAAGAAGACCGCAGCTCTCTTCTTCGAAGAGCTCTTCAAGCTCGCCGTGAAAGAAGCCAAGGGCAGCGCGGGTAAATTCGTGATTCCGGGATTCGGCCGCGTCGTCAAGGCGCATCGCAAAGCCCGCATGGGCCGCAACCCCCAGACCGGTGAAGCGATCAAGATCAAGGCGAAGACCGTCGTCCGCCTGCGCCCGTCGAAAGCGCTCAAGGATGCCGTTCTGAAGTAGCTTTTTCTCCTCGTGATCTGCGCGCCATGTTCGACGCGCCGCGAGGTTGGGCCCCGTGACATCCCTTCTTTGGGATGTCATCCTGAGCGAAGCGAAGGACCTTCCTCTCGTTTCGACCAGCGCAGCAACAAATGGGCTCCTGTTGGGGTCGATCGCACCGGCCGCTTACGACAAGCGCGCCGCTTCGATCAATCAATTTCGCCCTCCGTCGCGTGACTCAATCACCCGCCGGAGGGCTTTTGATTTGACAGCCCGTTTTTTTGGGCTGTCATCCCGAGCGTAGCGAGGGATCTGCTTTTCTCTTCGATCGTCACGCCATCGCTAACGAATCAATTTGCCGCCGCGTCGACGGCTCTCTTCTCCGAATCGTTAACTCTTTACTTCATTGCTTCATTACTTCGCTTCTTCCGGCCCCAAAAACAAAAGGCGCAGCTCAAAGCCGCGCCTGTTCCATTTTCTCATTTCCAATTTCCAATTTCCGCCTTCAGTTCACCATCTTCCTCAACGAATCCAACGCCTCTCTTGCCAATGCATACCGCGGCTCAATCGCCAGCGACTGCTGAAAACACTCAATCGCCTTCCCATACATCTCTTTCCCCAGATACGCCCGCCCCAGATTGTAGTGCGGAAAATGCCGCGGCTCATACCGCGCCGCTTCCACCGCGCGCTCCAGCCAAGGAATCGCCTGGTCGAATCGATCCTGCTCGATCAGATACGCCCCAATGTCGTTGTACGGATTCCCGAACTCCGGATCGATTTCGATCGCCCGCTTGCACTCGCTGATCGCATCGTCCAGCCGCCCTTGAAATGATACGTCCAGCCCAAGAAACGTGTGCGCTTCCGCCGTTGGATGAGGTTGAGTGAAGACTGATAGAGTTCGATGGCGCGATCGTAATCGCCCTCCATCTGTGCCTGATAGGCGTCCTGCAACACTTCCCACGCGCGCGATAGGGTTTCCTGGTTCATGATGCATCGATTGTGGCAAGCGGTTTGGCCCGCGTCATCAGTACGATGGTGTAGCGCGTGTGCTACGTGGAACCTGTACTTTGTGCCGGGCAATTCGGCAAATTTACAGCGCGGCGTATGCAACCCGGCGCAACGCACATAAAACGCTATGCCCAGGCGCAAAAGCCCACGTCCTGTTAGACGCAGCGAAAGCGGACAACAGTGAATCCGCTGGCGCTCCCACAGTGGAAATTCGCCCCCGGAACATGGAAAATAGAAGCACTTGTGCCCGGCATGCGCGACCTGAGCTTCACCGCAGGTTGTGCTTTTTGCTCAGGTTGTGCTTTTTGCTTTAGGGGGTCGGACCTTTAGGTCCGACATTCAGCTACGGCTACAAGGGGGCTTCAGCCCCTGAAGTCGCCTCGGCTGAGCCAAGTACGAGGGCGTACCATTCCTGTCGATGTTGCGTCCAATTTAGGTATTCGGCCTAATACAGTGTTGTGCCCGCAATCGCGCATCCCGTAGCCGCGATGCGAACTTCAGGGGGAATCGTGAATCGCAATTTTATCGTGCTCGGAATTGCCATCTTGGCCGTAGCCAGTGCCGTCTACGCGCAGGATCAGGACGCCAAGCCGTCCACAAAGAAGCCGGCAGCCGCAGGTGCATCGACCGCAGCCGCCGCTCGCGGTAAAGACGTTTTCGACAAAAAATGCGGCGTCTGCCACTACGCCGACAGCGACGCCAAGAAAATCGGCCCCGGCCTCAAAGGCATCGGCAAGCGCGGCACCTTCACCGTCAACAACAACAAAGTCACCGACGAATCTCTCAAAACCTGGATCGAAAACGGCGACACCCTGATGCCCCCCTTCAAAGACGTCCTCGAACCCGCCCAAATCAAAGACGTCGTCGCCTACGTAAAATCCCTGTAGCCGTGTCCTGAGCCATTCACGTCCTATATTCAAGCGCACGTCATCCTGAGGCCGCCGCCAGGCGGCCAAAGGATCTCAGATCTCAGCCCATCCACAACACCATCCGTCGGCACTGACGGTTCCTGGGTGCCGCACCCTCAGCTTTCAGAGGGTGCGGGTTTAGACTCAACCGAACCACGCAACACGGTGCGACCGAGCTCTATGAACCGGGCTGTCATCCCCGAAAGGGATCTGCTTTTTCTTGTTTTCGACTTTGCCTCGTCCTTCGCCCCCAGAGTGTGCGTTGTCTCACGGTTTTGTAGGGGCGTCCCTTCAGGGCGCCCAGGCACGACCTCAGCACGACACCGGTTTGACTTTACCGTAGCTTTCGCCACACCCGAACTCGTCTCTCGAATTCTCAACCGTCGTTCGAACACTCACCCCTGCATACCCAAGAATCCAGAGGGTTTATAAAATATAATTTGACGACTTCAATAACACCCGCTACTATTCAGGCGTGAGCGCTACCTCAAGCGCCCGACTGAAGCACCCCCGCCACCACCGCAATCCTCCGCCCACAAACAAAACTCCCGTAACCCTCTTAGAATCACATCCTTGCACCATGCGCGCCCGCAACATCCTTAGAATCATATCCTTGCGAAAAAACAGGGGGAGGGGAGGTCATTACGTTAACCACCGACCGCCTTTCGGCCGCACCGACCCTCTGTGCTATGCTCCCCGTTCATTCAACTTAAGGGAGACACAATGAGCGCGGACACCAACTGGAACGAACTCGAACAGCAAATCGGCGCGGCCGTAAAACTCGCGCGTCGCCCAGTCGCCGTAACTTTCCTGGATTCAGCTCCATCCGGCATAACTAAATTCTCCGGCACCGAACCGTCGAGCTGCAGCTTCTGGCGTCTCGCCGCCGACGGCAAAACCTTCTACACCCTCCCCGAAAATCACTTCAACTGCGCCGTCGGCGCTTACACCCACAACATTCCGCTTTCACCCGAACGCGCCGCCGAAACCGAACAAACCCTGAAGATGATGTTCGATCTCGGCTACGTCAAACCCGAAGAAGTCCCGCAAATCCCGCGACTTCCGAAGACTCCAGTCGCCATCTTGTATTCGCCGCTCGGTGATTCCCCCGTTGATCCAGACGTAATCCTGTTCGCATGCAAGCCCAGCGCAGCAATGCTGCTGAACGAAGCCGCCGCCCGCGCCGGCGTAGCCAGCGGCATGCCCGCCCTCGGCCGCCCCACGTGTATGGCGCTCCCCGCAACAATGGCGCACGGCTCAATCCTGAGCCTGGGGTGCATGGGCAACCGCGTTTACACCGGACTGGGTGAAGACGAAATGTATTTGGTTCTGCGTGGGAAAGATTTGGCAAAGATCGCCGACGCGCTTGGTGTGATCACCAGCGCAAATTCAGCGCTCCAGCAATACGCCGCAGGCCGCCGCAAGGATCTCGCGACGATTTAATGTCTAATAATTGTGTAGAACAAAGTAACCTAAATTAATTGTTAGAATTGAATGTTAGCCAAGCCCTCGTAAAAATGGGCGATCGACTTGATCCCGCTGAAATAATTTTCCAGATAAAGATGTTCGTCCGGAGCGTGCGCGTTTTCGTCAGGTAAACCAAAACCGATCAGCACGCACGGAACTTTGAACGTGTCGTACATTTGCGTGACGAACGGAATCGATCCACCTTCGCGAATGAACACAGCTTTCTTCCCGAATCCTTTTTGCAGAGCAGCTTGAGCTGCAGTGAATATTTCGGCGGTGAACGGCGCAACCCACGGCTTGCCCGTGCTTAGCACTTCAAACTTCATCTTCACCGTTTTTGGCAGCAGTTTGCGAATCTGTTTCTCGACAGCCTTCGCGATCTTCTGCGGATCCTGATTGGGAACAAGCCTCGTCGAGAATTTCGCATACGCCTTGGACGGAATCACCGTCTTCGCGCCTTCCCCTTGATAACCGCCCCAGATCCCGTTGAGTTCCAACGTCGGCCGAATCCAGAGTCTCTCGACGGTTGTGAATCCCTTTTCGCCATCGTAACCTGGCGCGCCGACAGCTTTGTCGAACTCCTTCATTTTCCAGGGAAGCGCATTCAGTGCTTTGCGCTCGGCGGCGGAAACCTTCGCGACGTTGTCGTAAAAGCCGGGAATTGCGACGCCGAAATTCTTGTCGTGCAGTTTGGCGAAGAGCTCGGTAAGGATCGTCAGCGGATTCGGAACCGCACCGCCATAAACACCGGAGTGCAAATCGTGTGCAGGCCCAGTCAGTTCAATCTGGTAGTAATTCAGGCCACGCAAACCGTAGGTGATGGACGGTGCACCTTTGGCAAGCATGGATGTATCGGAGACGACGAGCGCGTCGGCTTTTAATTTGTCTTTGTTCTTTTGGACGTAATCCCACAAGCTGACACTTCCGACCTCTTCTTCGCCTTCGATCAGAACTTTTATGTTGATCGGAAATTTTCCGTTGACCCGTTGCAGTGACTCGAGCGCCTTGATGTGAATGTGAACCTGACCTTTGTCGTCGGCGGTGCCGCGGCCATAGATATTTCCGTTGCGCACGGTGGGGTCGAACGCGGGCGAAGTCCACAGATCGAGCGGCTCGGCGGGCTGCACATCGTAGTGACCGTAGAAAAGGATCGTGGGCTTGCCGGGTGCCTCGAGCGACTCGGCATAGACCAGAGGATGCAAAGCGGTCGGAACGATTTGAACGGTTTTAAATCCGGCTATTTCGAGTTTGTCGGCAACCCATTGCGCGGCTCGTTCGATGTCGGGCTTGTGCTCGCTCTTGGCGCTGACGCTCGGGATGCGGAGGAATTCGCGGAGCTCTTCGAGATGCGCGTCGCGGTGACCTTCGATAAATTCAGTAAGGTTCATAAGGGACGTTATGGAAGCCGATCCTTTCAGAAAGAATACGTTTTGGATAAAACGAATGTTGCAGCCGGATGAGAGCGCGAGCAATGACTGCAATAAATTTTAAGGGCGCGTTAGATAGTTTATGGGGTTTCGGGCGTTTGACACAAGTTGCCGAAGCAAAGTCTGAGATATCAGGGGCGGGCGATACAGGTCGGCATTCCAAAATGCCTGGAGACGCGTCTATATTTCTAAACGTCACGTCGGAGCATCGCTGGGTACCTGGCGTAACGGCGCGGACGTGAGGAGGTTGATATGAAGCGACGGGAATTTTTGCGACGCGGAGCGTACGGAGCGGGAGGGGCTTTACTGGGTGCTGTTGGAGTGGTGGGAGCTGCGCACGAGATGTCGTGGCGCGGATTTGGGGCGAGCGGATTCGCGGCACGGATGGCGGCGCTGCCGAAGCTCGACCGGAAGATGGAAGCGAGCGACACGGTAACGCTCGGGAAGACAGGAATCAAGACGAGCCGGCTCGCGATGGGAACAGGAACTAACGGAATCGGGCATCACTCACGCCAGACGGATCAGCTGGGTGTCGCCGGTTTGTCGGCTCTTTTGCAGAACGGATACGACAATGGGCTGCGATTTTTCGACCTCGCCGATGCGTACGGCAGCCATCCGCATTCCGCGGATGCACTGAAGCATGTTCCGCGCGAAAAAGTGACGGTGATGACGAAATCGTGGTCGCGTGATCCAGCCGAGATGAAAGCCGATCTCGATAGGTTTCGGAAAGAATTGGGGACGGAGTATCTGGATATCGTCCTGATGCACTGCCTGACAGACGGAGACTGGACGGAGAAATACCGAGGCGTAATGGACGTGCTGTCGGAAGCGAAGCAGAAGGGAATCATTCGGGCGCATGGATGCTCGTGCCACAGCATCGAGGCGTTGCGAGCGGCGGCGAAATCGCCGTGGGTGGAAGTCGATCTGGTGCGGACGAATCCGATCGGGTCGCACATGGATGCCGACCCGGAGACGGTGGCGGCGGTGATTCGCGAGATGCGCGCGGCGGGCAAGGGAATTATCGGGATGAAGATTCTGGGCCAGGGCGATATGCGGAACCGGCAGGACGATGCGCTGAAGTATGCGCTGTCGATGGGATTGGTGGATGCGTTCACGATCGGCGCAGAGAACAAGGCGGAGCAGATGGATTTGATTGCGCGGATCGGCCGCGCGGCGTAACGAACGGTTTTCGAGGCGATACACCTGTACTTTGGGTCAGTTGACCCGTGTGGTGAGTGCGTCTGAACATGGATGTATCATGAGCAACGCTACATTTACCGCACCGCGCCGCTCCGGGCGTGTGTTCCACAAAATGACCGTGCAAGCGGCTGGACGCGGGCACGACGGACGCAAATTTCGCGAGACCTGCCAGACCATGGTTGTGAACTCGCACGGCGGATTGCTGCTGCTGAAGCACGAAATCGATCAGGGCGAGATGATCGTGCTGACGAATCCCGACACAGACGAAGAGCAAGAGTGCCGCGTCGTGTTCCTGGGCGAGCCCAACGACAACGGCCAACGCGTCGGCGTAGAGTTCCTCACGCCGTCCCCCCGCTTCTGGGGTCTAGAGTTTGCCGACGGGTTGGTGGCCACAGGAAACGAAGCCGCCGTATAGGGTGGTTTGCGCACCATTAATTTGGCGCAAACCAATTCGCGAGAAGGGAAAATTCAGCTAGCGCCGGCGTTCAGAGCCCGTGAATGTCGATCACTGTTGTAGATCAATCTGCCTTGTGGTTCTCACCCTCGACTGGATAAAGCAACCCGGAGCCGACGGTTATGGAGGACGTCGCCATCTAACCGAGCAATTGCTTTGGCTGCGTCAGGGACGTTCGCCATCTTCACAAACGCAAATCCACGTCCACGTCCCGTTGAAAGATCTAGTGGGATCCTGATTGAAATGACTTTTCCGTCTCTAGAGAAAAGCGTCTCTAATTCCTGTTGTTCGACGTCGTAGTCCACATTTCCCACGAAAATATCTACCGGAGGCCCGGGTTTTACACCGCGAACGGCATCAACGATAGAAGTGGGCGTTCCTGAGGCCGTCTCGTTCTGGTGATCATGTCCCGCTTGCCGACCCATAACATTCGCAACGAAGGCGCCTCCGTCAGCTCGTTCAAACGTGGCTCGTCCCCAGATGCCGATCATGGCACTCGTTGGAAGGCGACTGTCATCCATCAAATAAAGATGGCGAAGCGTCTTACTAAGCTCGACGGGGTTCGTGCGATACGGATTTGTTTCTGGCAAGGCCTGCATAATCCGCTGCACATAAGCTGTGCCGATGCTGATGGTGGGACCTAACTCTCGAATCGTAGCGTATAGTCCGGCGAGGGCCCGTAAGAGATCAACTGGTTGTCGGACCGCCAATCTGGGTATTGCCCTCTGAGAGACCTTCCTTGCCCTTGCTTGTTTTACCTTTACGTTCTGTGTGAGTGAGTTATACAGAACTCCTTTTGCCTGAATCTGTTCGATAATCGTCCGGTAGACATCCCAATCGACCAAGCCAAGACGAGTGTAGATTTGGAGCGGAGAGACGAGATTTCCCTGTTTGCCCAATAACGCAACCAGCATTTCTTCGCGGGTCAACCTAAAAGGTCTGAATTCATCGAGCCACCTCTGGTCTGCCTCGGAGAACACAGACCGATGATGGAGGATCATTGAGAACCTTCCAGATTCAGACTGCAGCTCGGGGGGCACGAGGTCTGCGTCTCTCATCAATCTGAAAATTCGGCGCATGCCTTCACCCATCTCTCGAACATAGCCAACTTCTTTTAGCGTTCGCGCTACAAGGGCGTTCCGAGACTCATGATTCCCTTTCAGTTCTCTTAAAGCATCAAGGGGTATACTCGACAGCAGGTTGCCTGGGGAGCGAATATCCATGCGATCGTCAAAGATAAAAATCTCGATGCCTTGGCCCTCGACGCTATAGTCCCGGTGAGTGATTGCGTTCACTAGAGCTTCACGGCACGCATCCTCGGGATACATCACCCTTTCTTTGAACAACGCATCGGGCGTCATCTTTGTCTCAACCAAGTGCGGTCTCAGTTTTTCCCATGCTTCCGTTATTAGTCGAAGAATGTTTCCTCGTGCCGTCTCGTCGGACTGGACTCGGTAGTCCCTACCCGTCTTAAGTTCAGTGCCATTCACCCTGATTACCCTGACTTGGCAACGAGGGTGCCAAGTCGCGACATCTTCAGCGAACAACAGCATTGCAGCTTTTTGAAGTCTCAGTCCGCCGTTTCCGTATTGTGCCAAGCCCAAATACTGGAGACATTTCTCCACGCTCATGCCCCCGATCTGATCAGAAACTCGTTTGACAAGGATGACATCAAGATCGGTAACCTTTGCCCCATCCACAAATTGCCTGTCATACTCTCGACTGATCTGCTCCTGCCGCTCGAACTGAAGGCGGTGCATGGCAACGGGACGACTTTCGATATCTTTCCGCTGAAGGCACTTTCCGTCACTTGTCTGTGTTACAGAACGCGTCCCTTTCTCTACTGAAAAATAAAGAATGTCTTTCCCTTGAATAGAGACGCGACGAGCTACCGGGCTCTCAAGCGGCGTCTCTTGATGAATGCCTGTTTGGGGCGTGCTCAGGAGTTTGCTGACTGTTTCTTCGCCGTAGCTGAACCCAGTGACCGCACCGTCGTCTTCGACGCCGACCAGAAGTTCGCCCCCATCGGCATTCGCAAACGCGACGAGAGTCTCCGAGATGTCCTTAGACACGGCTTTTGGATCACGCGCTTTTTTGTTCCCGGAAGCACCTTCATAAGCGCTTTTAAATTCTCTAAATTGGCTCTCCCCTAGAGTAATGGTTTGATCGATCCGGTCGCGCAACAACAAAGGATCCATCGCTGATCTCCTGGCTGCTGTCTAAGGGCTATAAAATAACGTACGTAGAGTTCACGAATATGATACGTCTGGGATATATACCACAGCTTCTGTTGAAGTAGTGGAACTCAGGATGCCGTGACCGATAAGCCAGCCTGTCGTCGCCTTGTCGCTTCTGGCTATAATCTTAGGCGGAGGAGTGGGTGAGCGGTTGAAACCGGCGGTCTTGAAAACCGTTAGACCCGAAAGGGTCTCGGGGGTTCGAATCCCTCCTCCTCCGCCATTGTCCGAAGCACTGCCTGCTTGTGGCTTATTTATAAGTCGAAAAGAAGTAGCCCCGCCCTTTTTGCGAATTCAACGCAAATAAATAAATCGTCGTATTCACGGCGTTTGCTGGCTTCTCACTTACAAAAAGTTGCAGCCCAGCTTTCCTAATCTGTTCGACGTTCAGATCGCCGATCAATATCGACGGCCACCAGTCTTTTCGTGGATTTGGCACGTTTCCGACTTCTTCAGGCAATGTGTCAGCCTTGCTGATCGTTTTGAGCGACGTCTCGGAGTCGGATGGCGAGAATTCGAACGCGCACCATTCACGTGATGGAGACAGTTCACCGGCAGCGTGAATGTTATGGGAGGTTGAAGGAAGTATGTCGTCCGGAATCCAACTTTGGGCTGACGGCTTCGCATTCTTGACGTCTGCAAGAGAAGCGTAGAACCATTCGGTTTGATCGCGACGGCATCCGGAGAGGCAAGAAAGAATGAGCAGGGAGAAAGTCGCTGCGATCGCAATCGTTCTCTTCGTGTTCATTTGTCGAAAATATCATGGTAGCAAACAAAATGGCGCGGTCCTTTGACCGCGCCATTCGTTTTTTCCCCCGATTGATCCTGTTGTGAATTTGGCCTAGTTGCGGGCGAAGTCGTAGCGGTCGTTGTTCATGACTTTGTGCCAGGCGGAGGCGAAGGCCTGGACGAAGTGAGCGGCGGAGTCGGCGCAGGCGTAGCGTTCGGCGATGGCGCGGAGTTGGGAGTTGGAGCCGAAGACGAGGTCGACGCGGGTGGCGGTCCACTTTGCGGAACCGGTGGCGCGATCGCGGGCTTCGAACAGTCCGGGAGTTGGGGTGGCCTGCCACTGGGTTTTCATGTCGAGCAGGTTGACGAAGAAATCGTTGGTGAGAGTTTCGGGGCGGTTGGTGAGGACGCCGTGTTTGGTTTTGCCGAAGTTGGCGTTGAGAGCGCGGAGGCCGCCGACGAGGACGGTCATCTCGGGAGCGGTGAGCTTCAACAACTGCGCGCGATCAACGAGCAATTCTTCGGCGGGGCGATGCTGGCCGTTGCTGAGATAGTTGCGGAAGCCGTCGGAGGCGGGCTCGAGTACGGCGAAGGAATGCGGGTCGGTCTGCGATTGCGAGGCGTCGGTGCGGCCGGGCGAGAACGGGATTTTTACTGTCGTGCCGCCTTTTTTGGCGGCTTCTTCGATGGCGGCGTCGCCACCCATCACGACGAGGTCGGCGAGCGAGACTTTTTTCTTGCCGGACTGCGAGCTGTTGAATTCTTTCTGAATCGCTTCCAACTTCTGCAGGACTTTGCCGAGTTCGGCCGGCTCGTTGACTTCCCAATCCTTTTGCGGTGAGAGGCGAATGCGTGCACCGTTGGCTCCGCCGCGCTTGTCGGAGCCGCGGAACGTGGAGGCCGACGCCCACGCGGTGTTCACGAGCTGTGAGAGCGACAATCCGGACTGGAGGATTTTCGCTTTGAGAGCGGCTACGTCCTGCTCGTTGATCAATTCATGATCGACGGCGGGAACGGGATCCTGCCAGAGCAGAGATTCTTTGGGAACGAGCGGGCCGAGATAGCGCGAGAGCGGACCCATGTCGCGATGCGTCAGCTTGTACCACGCTCTGGCGAACGCGTCGGCGAACTGATCGGGATGGTCGAGGAAGCGCTTGGAGATCGTGGCGTAATTCGGATCCATTTTCAGCGCGATGTCGGTGGTGAGCATGCCGGGCGCGTGGCTCTTGTTGCCGTTGTGAGCGCCGGGCACGGAGTTGGCGCCGCCGTCGTTTTTCGGCGTCCATTGCCACGCGCCGCCGGGGCCTTTAATGCATTCCCATTCGAACTTGAAAAGATTTTCGAAGAAGTTGTTGCTCCACTTCGTCGGAGTTGTGGTCCATGCGACTTCGAGGCCGCTGGTGATGGCGTGCGTGCTGTGGCCGGTGCCGAAAGAATTTTTCCAGCCGAGGCCCTGCTCTTCGATGGGCGCGCCTTCGGGTTCGACGCCGACATATTTACCGGCGTCGCCGGCGCCGTGCGTTTTGCCGAAGGTGTGGCCGCCGGCGATCAGCGCGACGGTTTCTTCGTCATTCATCGCCATGCGAGCGAAGGTTTCGCGGATGTCGCGCGCGGAACCGATGGGATCGGGCTTGCCGTTGGGGCCTTCGGGATTGACGTAGATGAGGCCCATTTGAACGGCGGCGAGCGGATTGTCGAGCTCGCGATCGCCCTTGTAGCGTTCGTCGCCGAGCCACTTATTTTCAGGCCCCCAGAAAACATCTTCTTGAGGCTCCCAGACGTCTTCGCGGCCGCCGGCGAAACCGAAAGTCTTGAATCCCATCGATTCGAGCGCGACGTTGCCGGTGAGAATCATGAGGTCGGCCCAGGAAAGTTTGCGGCCGTATTTTTGTTTGATGGGCCAGAGCAAGCGGCGCGCTTTGTCGAGGTTGGCGTTGTCGGGCCAGCTATTGAGCGGCGCGAAACGTTGCGTGCCGTAACCGGCGCCTCCGCGACCGTCGGCGATGCGATACGTGCCGGCGCTGTGCCACGCCATGCGAATGAAGAACGGGCCGTAGTGGCCGTAGTCGGCGGGCCACCAGGGTTGCGAGTCGGTCATCAAGGCGTGGAGATCTTTAATGACGGCGTTGAGATCGAGAGTTTTGAATTCCTTGGCGTAGTCGAATTTCTCGTCCATGGGATTGGAGAGAGTTGAATTCTGGTGGAGGATTTTGAGATTAAGCTGATCGGGCCACCACGCGGCGTTGGTCGGGCCGCCGGCGACGGTGTGTTTGCGAGGTCCGGCTGCGCCGGTGAACGGGCACTTTGCTTCAGTGGGATTGCTGGGGACTGCTGCTTCGGCTCCTACGAAATCGGTTGCCATGCTTCGTGCTCCTTTATTTCAGATCAAAGTTTGGTACAGAAATTTGTTTCGTGCTGTTAACGCGCGCGTCGCCTTGTACGTTGTTGGGCGCACTTGGTGCAGAGGCCTCGGAAAATGAGTTCGCACTCGCGGAGGACTCGTTTGCCGAGGAAACGCGAGGCTGGATTCGGCACGTTGTACCACGTGACGTCCTCGACTTCGCCGCAGCGATCGCAGATGAAATGGTGATGGCGCATGCCTTTTGCGTCGTAACGCGCGGCGCGGCCTTCAACGGCAACTTCGCGAACCAAGCCGGCCTTCACTAAATCGCGAAGATTGTTGTAGGTGGTGGCGCGTGAAGAGCGGGGATCGACGCGATTGACGGCTTCGAAGGTTTCCGCAGCCGTTGGATGGCTGTTTTGTTCCATCAAGAAGGCCATGACCGCGTAACGCTGCGGAGTGCAACGCAAGCCTTTGTCCTCGAGGCAGCGTTTGATTTGGTCCACGTCCATACTAGATTGGAATATATCTAATCTGAGAGTTTGTCAAGTGTGACGAGGGTGAGTTGAGAGCGGAATGGATGAACGGCGTGTTAATTTTCGAGTTGGACGGCGTCGTCGGTGATGGTGGATGGGTTTGCGGGGAGCGGGCTGCGGTCTGCGGCGCGCTCTGTGGTGTTGCGACGACGTGCCAGATTCGCGAGAAGGCGGCGTATCGCGAGGCTCAGGCCGGTAAAGGCAAGCATTGCGCCACCGGCGGCAGCGATCGAGGCGATGGATTGGCCGAGCAGGCCGCCGGCTTCTCCTGTGTGCGTGAAACGGATCCAGGCGCGCAGTTGGCGGCCCGAGTTGTAGCTCGAGAAAGGTTCCCAGCGGATTTCGGCGCCGGTTTTGCGGTTCAGAGTTAGTTGCGAGCGTTTGTCGGGGCGGCCGCCGTTGCCGGAGTCGATCGCAAAAGCGACGTTCGGATCGGACGGCGAAGCGAATCGGACGGTGATAGTGCGCCAATCGGGGACGCGCTCTTCGGCATGATGGCTTGCTGCGTCGAGGCCGTTCCATGGCGATGCGTTTTCGTTTTTGGCGGACGCGGTTGACGACGCGTCGTGATTGCGATTTCGCTGGCCGTTCGACTGCGGATTCGTGGAGCCTTGCTGTTGCGCATTCGGGGGAGGCGGCGTGTTGCCTGTCATCTTGAAGACGAGATTGTTGGCCCAAGGGTAGGACATCACGACGGCGCAAAGCACGATGATGGCGAGCGGGACGCAAGTCCAGATGCCGATCGCGTTGTGCCAGTTGAAATCGCGGGCTTTGCCATGGAGCGAAAATTTCAGCCGCGTGCCTGCGCGGACTGTGGCGCGCGACCAGGTTCGCGGAAGCCACAGGAATGGTCCGGAGCAGACGAGAAGCAAGAATCCGAGATTACAGGCGCCGGTGATGGCGCGACCCGTCGCGCGATTTTCAGGGGAGGCGGCGAGCCAGCGATGGATGTCTTCGACGCTATGGAAGAAGGCGCGCGTGCGTTTTGCGCCGTCGCCTAGCACTACGCCTGAGTACGGATTCAGGAGAAGAGATTGATTGCGATTAACGGCGACTTCGACAGGAGCGGACGGATCGGATTTCCACGCGATGCTCATCGGCGCGGAGGTGGGATTTGCGGCATGCGCTTTTTCGAGAAGCGCTTCCAAGGGCAGGCGATGTCCATCGGCGGGCGCGCTCACACGGAAGTCGCGCTCAGCGAACGAAATGATTTGGCGTTCGAAGGCTAGCAGGACACCCGTGGCGCACATCGTGAAAATGACGAGGCCGGCGATACTGCCGATCGTGAGATGGCACCAAAAGAGAAGTTTTCGAACGTTCATGGGGCGTGAAGCTCCAGATGGTTGTGGATCAGGCGTCGACCCAGCGTCGCAACAGGTTGTGGTAAATACCCGTCAGCTGCACGCCTGTAGATGGATCGGAAGAAGTCTGGTTGACCTTGCGGATCGCGGTGTCGAGATCGAAGAGCAACGTGCGCTCTGCGTCGTCGCGAACCATGCTTTGGATCCAGAAGAAAGATGCAATGCGCGCGCCGCGCGTGACCGGCTTCACGTGATGGAGGCTCGATGCGGGATAAATCACCATGTGGCCGGCGGGCAGCTTCACGCTGTGGAATCCGTACGTGTCTTCGACGACGAGTTCGCCGCCATCGTAGTCCTCAGGCGAGGCGAAAAATAATGTTGCGGAAATGTCGGTGCGAATGCGGTGTCCGGTGCCAGGGATTTGCCGCAGCGCGTTGTCGACGTGCGTGCCGAAGGATTGGCCGCCCTGGTAACGATTGAAAAGCGGGGGAAAAACGTGATGCGGCAGCGCGGCGGAGATGAACAGCGGATTCTGACCGAGCGCTTCGAGGATCATTGCACCGAGCTCACGCGCGGCAGGGCTGCCTTCCGGCAGCTGCATGTTGTCTTTCGCGCGCGCGGACTGGGCGCCGGCTGTGACTTTGCCGTCCACCCATTCCGCGGCGTTCAAGATTTCGAGCGAGCGTTTTATTTGCGTCGCGCTCAGCACATCCGGGATCGTCAGAAGCATTTCTTTGTTCGTCTTTCGTCAGAATTTGAAGTTTAGTCCGACCAGCGCAGTGAATGCCGGACCCGGAACGATGTGGCCGGGATGCGGCTCATCGAAGTAATAGCGATTTGCGAGGTTGTAGAGATTGCACTGCAACGAGATGCGCTCGGTAATCGGATGGCTCGCCATCGCGTTGAAGACCCAGTAGCTGGGAATCTGTTTGACCAATCCGGTCGTCGGATCGAGCGGAACCGTCGAGCTCGCGGTACGGCTGTCGACAAACTGCGTGCCGGCGCCCGCGATGAAACGCCACGGCAGCTTGTAGGTCGTCCAGGCGTTAAAGGTGTTCTTTGGCACGTTGGCAAGTTGCGCGCCGATTGCGGCGGGGAAAAATTGCGAGGCTGTCACTTTGCCGTCGAGATAGGCATAGCTCGAGAGAAGCTGCCATTTATTGGTAAGTCGACCGGTGACTGACACCTGAAAGCCGTTGACGCGTTGAGTGCCTGCGAGCACGACAAGAAGCGGATTGGTCGGCGAGGTTTCGCGGGCATTTTCTTTCGTTGTTTGAAAAACCGCCGCGTCGACCG
This sequence comes from uncultured Acidobacteriota bacterium, assembly GCA_963795355.1. Taxonomy (GTDB): domain Bacteria; phylum Acidobacteriota; class Terriglobia; order Acidiferrales; family UBA7541; genus Acidiferrum. The sequence continues at coordinate 137,220 of CAWCHM010000009.1, read as the reverse complement.
AAATGCGCTTCGAAGGCAGGTCCCACTTGGTGCCGACCTCATAAGTGCGATTCTTTTCGGGTGCGAGGTCGGCAGTGCCAGCGGAGAGCGCCAGGGTTTCGGCTGAAGGATTGAAGGATGTTCCGTATTCGAAATAAACGCTGCCGTAGTTCACAGGCTTGTAGACGAGTGCGGCGCGATAGCTCGGCTGCTGATCGACGCGACTGAATTGAGAGGTTGCAGCAGGCGTTATCGAGTTGTAGTCGGTGTCGAAGCGATCCCAGCGCAGGCCGCCGATCACATCGAAATGGCGGCCAAGCCTGACGGTATCAACCGCGTATGCGCCGAAGCTGATCGAAATCGCGTGCACGTCTGAGCTCACCGTGGATGTGCCGCTGAATGGCTGGCTTTCGTCGGGATTCAGCAGGCTTGTGCCCGGAACATTCGCCCAGGCAAAGCGTGTCGGGCTTGATGTTTCGCGGCCTCCTTCGACTCCGGCGACCACCGAGTGCTTCAAGAAGCCCGTGTTGAAGTTGAACGTCACATCGAGCTGATCGTCGAGAAATGTTTCGAGGCTATTCACTGCGATCTGATTGCGGGTGACGTTGATGTCTTCCAACGGCGTGTCGAGATCAATGGTGCCCGTTGTTTTGGCTTCGGTGATCTGCACCGCGCGTTTGTAGTGGCCGTAGCGCGCCTGGTTACTTACTTTGACGTGGCTGTTGACGTCGTGCTCGAGCTTCGCAGTGGCGATGTCGACGTCGGTGCGGAGATAGTTGCCGTGCTCGAAGCCGTAGTAATTCGACCGTCCGACCGGCGCCGGACCGTTGAAGAGCCATGGAATGCCGTAGTCCGGATTGTCGTCGGCTTGCTCGTGAAGATAGCTGAGCGTCAGTCGCGTCGAGGTTCCGAGACCAAACGCGAGTGTGGGCGCAACTCCGAAACGGCGATCCTGCGCGATGTCGCGGCCAGCAACTCCCTGGTCGACGCCCATCAAATTGAGGCGGAAGGCCGTCTCTTTTCCGATCGGCTGGTTGATGTCGGCGGTGATCCGACGCGTCGCATCGCTGCCGAACATCAGTGAACCGTTGATGAACGGGCGATCGACAGGAACTTTGCTCTCCTGGTTCACCACGCCACCGGTCGATCCACGCCCGAACGTCACCGAGGTCGGCCCTTGCAACACATCGACGTCCTGGTAGTTGAAGGAGTCGCGATAGTAGCTGCCGAAATCGCGCATGCCGTCGAGGAAGATGTCGTTGCGTGCGGTGAAGCCGCGGATGGTCAGATTGTCGCCTTGCGCGCCGCCTTCGCCGGCTGCGAGGCTGATGCCCGCGACGTTGCGCAAAGCATCGCGAAGCGTGGTCGTGCCTTCCTCCTGCAGCAAGGTCTGCGATACGACGCTGACTGTTTGCGGTACTTCCATAAGCGGCTCGTCGTACTTCGGCATGCTCGTGATCGTCGTAGCATCGGCGGTGACGTTGACCGAACTGCTTGCCGCCGCGAGGCGCAACATGACAGCGTCGGGTGCCGTGAATTTATAGCTAACGCCGGAATCGTCGAGCAATCGCAACAACGCCTGCTCATCGGTGAACACGCCCTGCGCACCTGGCGACGCCAACGAGCGAATGCCGTCGTCGACGAAGCTCACGTGAATATGCGTGATTGTTTCGAATGCGGAGATCGTCGCATCGAGCGAGCCTGCTTGAATGTCAAAGCGACGAGTTGGCGTAGGAGCTCCACTCGTTTGCGATTGGGCGCTCGAGGTGGGTTCTGGCGATTGCGCGAGTGTGACTTTGGTGGCGCCAAAGGCGGTGTACGCCATCAGCGTACCCATGGCGACAAACCGGTACGTGACCGGCCATTTCGAGATTCTTGAGTCTTTCTTAAGTTTTCGAGTGCGGTGAGACAGTTTTCGATTTCTGCGGTTCATCTAGGCCAACCATCCGAGTTAAAGTGGGCGCTCCGTCAGTTGCAATTGGATTGCAACTAATATACGACCAATCTAGTCGTCTTGCAAATGATTGTCAACACGGGGTCAGTGAACGGCGGGTTAATAAACGTTAGCCGTCAATATGCGACCGGAACGGTCGTGTATTGCATTCAACGGTTCGCGGCCATTGTGCAGGCCAAGGGACTTTGGCCGCGTTGTGCTTGAAAATTCTTGCTGAATGATATGTAGTGCGTTGTCGCATTTGCGCGAGTGGGTGAGCTCACAGGGAATGGCCTCTGACGAATTGAACGAAGGCAGCGACATCGACTGTAGATGCTGGTCGCGATTTGTGAAGAACCCTACCGTCCTATCTGCATTTGTCCTTGCCACCTTTGTAACTGCCTCTTTACTTTCATCGGTAGCAACACGCGGGCAGCAAAGCGGTCCCGAGGCGCCGGTCGTCGTGCAACCCGGTGCGCCGGGCAAACCCAGCAAGATCCTTCCGCCGAACACGCCGGCGACGCTTCCACCGCGTTCGGAGGCAGACGTTGAATTTATGCAGGGCATGATCATGCATCATGCTCAAGCCGTTGAGATGACCGCTTTGATCGCGTCGCACACCGACAACAAAAAGCTAAGGTCGCTGGGCGCGCGCATCAGCAGTTCGCAATCGAGTGAAATCAAATTCATGAAACGCTGGCTGGCCACGCGCGGCGAATCGCTCACGATGCGAATGTCGGGCATGCCGGGAATGGCCGCGTCCGGAGGTGCGATGCCTCTAATGCCCGGGATGCTTTCGGCGGAACAAATGGAAGCCCTGCGTAACGCGAACGGCGCCGCTTTCGATCGCTTGTTTCTGACGGGAATGATTCAACACCACGATGGCGCTTTGATCATGGTGAAAGATTTGTTCGACACGGCCGGCGCCGGCCAGGACGCGGAGCTTTTCAATTTCGCTACAGACGCGGACAATACGCAGCGCGCCGAGATCAAGATTATGCAGTCCATGCTGGAAAAGAAAACGCCTGAGGAGAATCGATGAATCGATTGACGAGTCTGACGATGAAAGCGCTTTTGTGTGCGGCTTTGCTGGGCACGGGAGGAGTGCGGCTCGACGCTCAGAATCCGGCGCCGTCGACGCCTCCGGCCGCGCAGAAACCCGCGGACGCCAATAAGGATGCCGACAAAAACAAGGAAGACGATGAGGACGAAAATCCATTCGCGCCCGAACCCGCGCCGGCGCTGCCGCCCGGAATGAAGGGATCGGACGCGAGTGACCCGCGCGCGAAGTTGACGCCCGGGCTGTACGACGCCGGCGAAACGTCAAAGGGAATGAAGCATTTGGCACTCATCAAGAAGCCGGATGCATTTCAGTTGGGAACGTCCGATCCCGAAGCCGCCAAGGTCAAAAAGGTGATGGATCAGATGGGCATTAACGATCCCAAGATTCCGAAAGAGATGAATCTCGTCATCGCGCAACTGGCGTTTGCCAATTCGGATTTGGCGTTCCAGGGAACTCACTTGTTCCAGGGAAATTTTTACGGAATGAATATTTTCGATATTTCGAATCCGGCGAACGTAAAATTGCTGACGTCGATGGTATGTCCCGGTGGGCAAGGAGACGTTTCGGTCTACAAGAATTTGATGTTCATGTCGGTTGAGATGCCGAACGGACGGTTGGACTGCGGTGTCGAAGGGTTTCCGCCGGAGCCGAAAGAACCGGCTGACCAAGCGAAAGATAAGGACAAAGACAAAAAGAAAAAACGAAAGATCCCAGCCGCGCAGAAGGAACGTTTCCGCGGCGTGCGCATCTTCGACATATCAGATATTCGAAATCCGAAGCAGCTCGCAGCGGTGCAGACCTGCCGCGGTTCACACACGCACACGCTCGTGCTCGATCCGAACGACAAGGACAACGTCTACATCTATGTTTCGGGGACGTCGTTTGTGCGGCAGCCGGAAGAGCTGGCTGGCTGCTCTGGCGAAAAGCCGGATAAGGATCCAAACACTGCGTTGTTTCGCATTGAAGTGATCAAGGTTCCGGTGGCGGCGCCGCAGGATGCGAAAGTCGTTTCGAGCCCACGCGTGTTTATCGACGCTCGAACCGGGGCGATGAATGGACTCAGCAATGGCGGATCGCACGGCAAGAAAGGTCCCGAGAAGCCGGCGGACACGGATCAGTGCCACGACATCACGGTGTACTCGGCGGTCGGGCTCGCGGCGGGCGCGTGCTCTGGGAATGGAATTGTGCTCGACGTGAAGGATCCTGTGCACCCCAAGCGCGTGGATGCCGTGAACGATCCAAACTATTCCTACTGGCACTCGGCATCGTTTTCGAACGACGCGAGCAAAGTCGTGTTCACCGACGAGTGGGGCGGCGGACTCGGAGCGCGCTGCCGCGAAAACGATCCGAACAAGTGGGGCGCGGATGCAATCTTCAACTTGAAAGACGACAAGCTGACATTTGCAAATTATTACAAGCTGCCGACGGCGCAGGGCGACACCGAGAATTGTGTCGCGCACAACGGCTCGCTCATTCCGGTTCCGGGGCGCGACATCGAGGTGCAGGCATGGTATCAGGGTGGTATTTCGGTGATGGATTTCACCGATACGGCTCACCCGTTCGAAATTGCGTATTTCGATCGCGGACCGATTGACCCGAAGATGCTGGTGCTGGGCGGCGATTGGTCCGCATATTGGTATAACGGCAATATTTATGCGTCGGAGATCGCGCGCGGGCTCGACATCTTCGAACTCACGCCGACGAGGGATCTGACGCAGAACGAAATCGACGCGGCGAAGGCCGTCAAAGTTGCCGAGCTCAACGTGCAGAATCAACAAAAAATCGAGTGGCCGGCGAAGTTGGTTGTGGCCAAGGCATATCTCGATCAGTTGACGCGTTCACAAGCCCTGCCAGCGGATCAAATCGCGAATCTGCAAAAGGCGATCCAGACCGCCGAGGCTTCGCACCTGAGCAAGGGCAAAGTGAAGAACTTGCAGAAAATGGCGCCATCGGTTGAGAAGAGTGCCGACTCGGCGAAGACCCCAGCCGATGCGGCGAGATTGCGTGCGCTGGCAAACATTCTCGAGCATCCGGTCGCCTAGGCGAGCTACTTTAGCTGCTGTGAGAAGCAGACGCGACGCATGCATCCGCTTTCACCCAATCGATGAAAACGCTGTTCAAGCTTGTTCTCGCCTTCCTGGTTCTTTACATTTGCGGAGTGGCGGGCTCGTTTTTCGCAGGTGTGGTCGGGGCCATTTCGGCCGCGGCTTTTCACGCAGGCCCGTATGCAATCACATTGATTGTGCGAGTGCTAAGCGCGGTCTTCTTTGTCGGATTCGTTGCGCTTGCGTTGGTGATTTATTGGCGTCGCCAAAAGCGGAATGAGCGTCAGAAAAATTCCGCAAACTGAGCGCCTGGCGGCGCTACAGCCGCCCGAATCAGCTGAGGTTCCCTAGTAGCATATTCGGAACCATCCCGCGCGGCTCCTCATTGCACACCCGCCCGAAGCGAATAGCATTGATGCCGGTCGTGCACGAGTTCAGTCGCGGCTACACCTATTATATAGTGGTAATAAGTACTCATATATGACTACAATTATCGAATGGAGCTCCATACGAATCGCGGAATTGTCGTAACCGGCGCAGGCGGATTCATCGGAGGTGCGCTCGTCGCGGACTTGCGTCGTCGAGGCTGCCCTTCGATTCGCGCTGTCGACGTGAAGCCACTTCACCAGTGGTACCAGCGCTTTGACGACGTCGAGAATCTGTCTCTCGATCTCAACCTGAAGGAAAACTGCGAAGTCGTGACTCGCGGTGCGACCGAGGTCTACAACCTCGCGGCAAATATGGGCGGAATGGGCTTCATCGAGCAAAACAAAGCCCTGTGCATGCTTTCCGTTCTCATCAACACGCACATGCTTCAGACTTCACTCAAGCATGGTGTTCGCCGCTATTTTTATTCTTCGTCGGCGTGCGTATACAACGGCGACAAACAAAAAGATTTCGAAGCGCCATCCTTGAAAGAAGAAGACGCTTACCCTGCTCTCGCGGAAGACGGTTACGGTTGGGAGAAGCTGTTTTCGGAGAGAATGTGCCGCCATTTTCGCGAAGATTTCGGTCTCGAAGCCCGTGTCGCACGCTTCCACAACGTTTACGGACCGTGGGGCACCTGGTACGGTGGCCGCGAGAAAGCTCCCGCTGCTATTTGTCGCAAAGTCATCGAAGCAAAACGCAGCGGCCGCCACGAAATCGAAATCTGGGGCTCCGGCGAGCAGACGCGCAGCTTCATGTTCATCGACGACTGCATCAAGGGAATTGATCTGATCTCTCGCTCTCAAATTATCGACCCGATCAATCTGGGTTCGAGTGAGGCCGTATCCATCAATCGTCTGGTCGATCTCGTCGAGGAAATTGCGGGTATCAAGCTCCGGCGAAAATATGACCTGACCGCCCCTAAGGGCGTAAATGGCCGCAACAGCGATAACAGGCTTATTCAGCGCCTATTGAACTGGGAGCCTGACACAACGCTTCGTCGCGGCCTCGAAAAAACGTATGCATGGATTCACGATCAGGTCGTCGCGCGCGAGCGCGGTGAGGCTGGCGTCATAAGTGAGCCGGCCATCGCAGCTCGAGTGTGATTTTTCGACGCCCGCCTTGTCGCTAGCCGAAGAGCAGACATCGACCTTGACCGCCAACAACCCGTTTGTTTCCTCGAAGTAACCCCCTCTCGTTATCCTTAGGCCATTCCGCGCCCAACCTGCCCCGCCGCGTCCCTCCCTTCCCACTAAAATTGATCGAAGCAAAAGTATGCCTTCCTCCCGGTCGATCGTCTCATTCATGGCGGTGTGGCTCCTTGCGATAGCCACATACGCTTCCATGTCGCTGGTGTTTCCTCACGGAAGCCAGCAGCTTTCGACGTTCGGCAACATCACGCAATGCATCGTACCTCTTGTCGCAAATGCGTTCCTGTTGCTCAACGCCGGGACGCCACATTGGCGCCGCAATATCTTCTGGATGCTCCTCGCGCTGAGTTGCACGCTGTGGATGCTCGGCGAATTCGATTGGACCTACTTGGAGGTTTATAAGCACGAATCCGCGCCAGTGATGTATGGCGCCGACATTGTGTTCTTCCTCAAAGGAATCCCGATGATGGCTGCGCTCGCGCTGCAGCCGCATCGTCGTCAGGCAGAGCTTCAGTTACGTCTCGGCTACCTCGATTTCGTTTCGCTGCTCACATGGTGGGGCTTCCTCTACGTCTTTGTTGTGTTCCCCTGGATGTATGCGCTCCCATCGGAAGCGCAGTACAACTTCAACTACGATCTGATCACCAACATCCAGAACATGGTGATCGTTGCCGGCCTCGGATATTTATGGCTTCGTTCGAAAGGTGCCTGGCGCCTCGTGTATGCGAATCTTTTCGGCGCGGCAACCCTGTATATGCTGTCTTCGGTGACGATCAACGTTGCCATTTCGTTGCATCGCTATTCGACCGGAAGCCCTTACGATATTCCGTTGATCTCGTCATTCCTGTGGCTCGCGTTTACCGGCCTCGTCGCTTACCGGAATCGCGCCGGCCTCGAGCCCACCAAAGACGAAGCTCCCGCGGGAAAAGGCGACGGCTCCGGCCGCGAGCGAAATTGGGCTTCGCATCTCGCGATGGTCGCGGTGCTCTCGCTCCCCTTGTTCGCCATTTATGCAGTGCACTATTCCAGTGAGCCTCACGAAATTCGCGACTACCGGACGATGACTGCGCTCATCGCGTCGATTCCCCTGATGCTGATCATTTTTCTTCGCACCTACATCGCCGACAAAGATCGCGCGCGATTGCTGTCGCGGTCGGAACAATCGGTCGAAAACTTGCAGCGCCTCCAGACGCAATTGGTCCAGACCGAAAAGCTCGTCTCACTCGGTCAACTTGCGGCGGGCGCTGCACACGAAATCAACAATCCACTCGCGGCGATTCTCGGTTTTTCCGATTTGCTGGCCGATGATCCTTCACTTACCGACAAGGCCCGTGCGACCGCAGCGAAAATTCGCGATCAGGCGCGCCGGACAAAAACTCTTGTCGGCAATCTCTTGAGTTTTGCGCGACAGGTTCCGCCAGAACGCACGCTCCTCGACATCAACACCGTCGTCAACAACGCGATACAGCTCCGCTCCCTCGAGCGTTCCCCAAAGACCCGAATCGAATTGCAGCTCGAATCCGTTCTTCCCGGTGTTCGTGGCGACGGCAATCAGCTGATGCAAGTGTTCTTCAATATTGTCAACAACGGTGTCGATGCTATGGAGTCCCATGAAGGCGGCGTGCTCACGGTCAAGACCGCTCGCGATCGCGGGAACGTGATCATTCTTTTTTCCGATACCGGCCCCGGCATCAAAGAGCCGCACCGCGTCTTCGATCCCTTTTACACGACGAAGCCGGTCGGGAAGGGAACAGGTCTCGGCTTGAGTATCTGTTTCGGAATCGTTCAGGAGCACGCCGGCAAAATCATGTGCTACAACGGCCAGACCGGCGGCGCCGTATTTCGCGTCGAACTCCCGGCTGTCCTCGCGGCACTACCCGCGCGCGAGCCGCATTTGGCTGGTGCAACTCCGCTGCCTCTTCCACCCAAACGGTAACCACGGGTCGCCGTCAAGCGCTCTAGCCTTGCTTAACTGCTCCGTTCTGGCTTGTAGACTCGTGCTAGAGTCAGATTCAGTGACTCGATTTCAAGTCCTCTGAATCCAACTGCCACCTGATGAGCGAACCCGCGATCCTCACCGAAAATCTGACTCGAAGCTTTGGGGCGCTCACCGCCGTCGATGGTATCAATCTCTGCGTGACCGCCGGGCAATTCTTCGGCTTTCTCGGCCCAAATGGCGCCGGTAAATCGACAACGATCAAGATGCTCACCGGACTGTTGGCTCCATCGTCGGGACGAATCCAGATTCTCGGGATGGATTTTGCTTCGAACCCGATTGATGCGAAGCGCCAGATTGGCGTCGTGCCTGAGGGCATGGGATTGTTCGAACGTCTCACCGGTTCTGAGTATTTGAATTTCGTCGGACGAATGTACGGGCTCGATCGAGAGACCTCAAAGCGCCGTTCTGACGAACTGCTTCACTTTATGCAACTCGACGACCGCCCGAAGTCGGTCATCGCTGACTATTCCCACGGCATGCAAAAGAAACTCGCTCTCGCCGCCGCGGTGATCCACGGGCCGCGAATTCTGTTCCTCGACGAACCGTTCGAAGGCGTCGACGCGCTTGCCGCGGGCGCATTGAAAGCATTGCTCGCACGCATGACCGAACGCGGCGTAACAATCTTCCTCACATCGCATGTCCTCGAGATCGTCGAACGCCTTTGCAGTCACGTCGCCATCATTCACAAGGGGCGCCTTGTCGCCCAAGGTTCGCTCGATGAACTTCGCGCAGGCGTCGCAGCGGACGACTCCGGCCCGCGGACATTGGAGCAGATATTTCTGTCCATTGTCGGCGAGAGCGGCGGTACCCGGTCGCAACTGGAAGAGCTCTCGTGGCTGACGTGACGACGAGCGACCCCGGCGTCCTGGCGCAGATTCGTCTCGTCGCCGAACTGCGCTGGCGCGTTCTACGAAATCTAATTCGCAATCGAAATTCACGCTTCGATCTTCTCGGACTCATCTGTGCCGCTCTTTTTGCAAGCGTATTCGTTGTCGGCTTGTGCGGGCTCTTTTGGTGGGGCGCGTATTTTTCCGCCTCGACCGGTCAGTTCCGCTGGCTTCTCTTGCTTTTCTGGAGCGTCTGCCTGTTCTGGCAAGCGTTTCCAATTTTCATCGCCGGGTTCGGCGCGCCGTTCGAATTCCGGACACTCTTGCGCTTTCCGCTAAGGTTCAGCGCCTTCTACATCATCGGCTTGGCTTACGGTCTGGCGGACTTCGCAGCGGTATGCGGAACATGCTGGCTGTTGTCAATCGCCGTCGGCGTCGGAATGGCGAAGCTGGCGCTTCTTCCAGCGGCCCTGCTCGTCGTCATCCTGTTTGTTTGGATGAACATCACGTTGGAGCGCTTGCTCAGTTCGTGGCTCGAACGCCTTCTCGCTCGTCGCCGGACCCGTGAACTCCTCTTCGGGCTTTTTATTTTGCTGAGCGTCTCGGCGCAGTTTCTGCGTCCCGCGATCATTCATTACAGCGAGGGGGCGCGGACGTCCGCCTCAGTCCAACGCCTCATCGCCTACGCCTCGCCGTTTCCGCCGTCTCTTGCTGGCTCCGCGGTCATTGCTGCCGGTGAGGGTCACGCGGCGCAGTTTTTCCTCAGTGTCGGCGCGCTTTTGGTCTATCTCGCGATTCTCAGCGGCTTGCTTTGGCGTCGGTTTGCGGCTCAATATCGCGGGGAAGAGTTGAACGAAACATCTGCTCCTGCACGATCCGCGGCGCGCCACCCTTCCACAGGGTTTACGTCGACATCCGATCCTCTTGGGTTTCTCTCGCCACAGGTCGCGGCAATTCTGACCAAAGAACTAAAATATCTCTTACGAAATGGTTTCGTTCTCATTTCTTTACTGATGCCGCCTTTGCTCGTCCTCTTGTTCAGTTCTCAGTTTGCGGGAAAGCATCCCTCCGTGACTCACACGCATATCACATCCGACACCTTCTTTCCTGGCATGATGGGGTATCTCATCCTGATGTTGATGACGCCCGCCTACAATTGCTTCGCTTACGAAGGGAAGGGCATCCGGAATTACTACACGGCTCCGATTCGTTTCCGCGAGGTTCTGCTCGCCAAAAACCTGATCTATGCGGCGATTCTCATTTTCGAAATCGCTTTGTCCACGACACTGTTATCGATTCGCATCGGGTTGCCGTCCAGTCCGGTTTTGGCCGCTACGATTTTGGCGCTCGTTTTCGCGGTTGCCGGTCAGTTCGCGATCGCCGACTGGGTGTCGCTCAGCTTCCCGCGCAAGCTTGAATATGGTTCGATGCGTGGACAGAGAGGCTCCGGCGTTTCGATCTGGATTGCGTTCGGAGTGCAGATCCTCTTGGCGGGCATCTGCACGCTCATTCTGTTCGCAGGTCGTTGGACAGGGAATCCCTGGCTGCCGGCCGAAACCTTCGCCGCCCTCGCAGCAGCTTCGCTCGGCGGTTATTTTGCGGCGCTCGATGCGCTCAGTGGCGTAGCGGAAAAGAAAAAGGAAGTCCTGATAGAGACCCTGTCGAAATAAGTCCTATGTTTTGCCATTCATCGCCTGGATGTAGCGTCCCGCAATCGCTTCCCAACTAAAAAATAATTCTTGAGCCCTTGCGCTTTGCTCGCTCAGTGACTCGCGAAAGCCGCGATCTGTCGCGACGCGCAATAAGGCTTCGCCCAGTTCCGTGGGATTGTCGCCATCGACCAGCACCACTCCAGCTTCCGTAATCGGCGCCGCCGTGTCCGGTCCTCTATACGCGATCACCGGTTTGCCGCATGTAATCCCCGCGATCGCACTCCCGCGCCGTGTCGAAATCGCGCCGCGTACGAAAAGTGTTGCGTCGGCAGCTCGAATCGCTGCCCGGATGCTGTCGGCTGGCATTAGCCCGTCAAAACGCAACGTGATCGGCACATCATTCAGTCTGTCACGCAACTCCGTTTCGCGCTCCGCGGCCCCCCGTCCGAACGCGTGCAATTCCAATTTCGCTCCTCGTTCCACAGCAAACCGAACAGCTCGCGCAATCTGTAAACACTCTTCCCCGCCGGCCACGCCTCCAGTGATTCCGTACACCGCGATCCTCGCAAACGTAGGTTCGCCCACATCGGAGGATTGAGTATCGCCGTCAGACTCGCATTCGCCTCGAACGTCCGGCAAGTTGGCTCCAACAGGAATGAAGATCGCGTTGCCAGCCGAAGCGAGCCACGAAACGACATTCAACGGGACCGTGAATACTGCAAGCTCCGTTCCCCGCAACATCTGCCGAATCACCCGTAACTGCACCTGTCGCCGAAGCACATCGACGGCTCGACTTCCCGCGAATGGCTCGACGTCGTGAAAGACCACGCCGACGCGTGTGCCGGCTTCACGTAGGGCCCGCAAAATTCGAATCACCCGCCGCGGAAACCCGCGCTCCGACCACGCCAAGGCCGTGTATTGCACGAAGATCCAGCGGCCACGCCAATTCGCAGCCGTTCGCCGCAAGTCGTCCACAGCGCCGGCCCAGCCGTGCTCATTCCAAGGCACACGAACGATTTCGCCCTTCACGGAGCGTTGGCCCAGAGCCTCGCACAAATATTGGCAATATTCCTCGACGGCGTCGGTCGGCTCATCCTTCCGGCCGAGCAGCAGGACAACATCGGAGTTCATTTCGGTAGGGCGAGAATGTGGTTCTCGTCGCAGTTCTCGCAAACGTAGTCAAATCGGACAAGTTCACTCAGCACGAGCTGGCGACTGTTTTCGTTGTGAACCTCGCAAAGCACTCGTGGCCGCTGCTTCTCAAGAATTCGCCGAGCTCCTTGAAACACCTCGCCCTCGGCGCCTTCCACATCGCATTTGATAAAGTCCGGCGGCCGATACTTCGGCGAACAATCGTCGAGAGCGACCGCATCGAGTGTGATGGTTCCCTCATTCTTCGAGTCGACGACATGCCCGACACCGCGATCGGGGGACACGCTTGCCTCGACGCGCTCGAACATCACCGTTCCCGACTCGCGCCAGGCTGCCTTCTGCTCGACATTCACCCACGCAAACGAATTGCGCCGCGCGTGTTCTCGCAAGCGTTCCGCGATCTCAGGATCCGCTTCAAACGCAACCACCTGCCCGCCGGGGCCGACAATTCGCGCCGCCATCATCGCGAAGATGCCGATATTCGCGCCGACATCGTAGAACGTCATTCCAGCGCGCAAATGATCCCGCACGATTTCCAATTCTCGGCGCTCCCCGGTCCCGCCGATCGTTCCTCCAGCTGTCCGCGGATTCAATCGCAGCCAGATTCCTTCGGCCGGTCCGCTTTTCACCTGCATCCACACTCGCGAGTCGCGAGGCACAGCGCGCGAGGCAGCCCAGGTCAGCAGCGGCCCGACGACCGGCAGCTTTCCCATTCCCCGCAGCGATTCGTAATGCCGCTGGAACATTCGCCCGATCGTGCCTTGGGCTGCGGTCAATTTATTTCTCCACCAGAAAAGTGCCGATCACGAGCCCGTCCATCCCAGAACTGAAAAATGTTCGAATCGCGTCGGTCGGTGTGTTCACAATCGCTTCACCGCGCAGATTGAACGAGGTATTCATCACCACCGGCACTCCCGTGCGCTTTCCAAATTCATCGATCAGGCGCCAGTAGACGGGATTCGCCGTCTGCTCCACCGTCTGCGGGCGCGCGCTGCCGTCGACATGCGTCACCGCCGGAATCACGTTTTGTTTTTCCCGCCGCACCTGCGCCGTCAAAATCATGAACGGCGAGTCCGTCGCGCTCTCAACGTACTCACTCGCCGTCTCGCTTTTCATCGACGGCGCGAACGGCCGCCACCATTCGCGAAACTTCACGGCATTGTTAACCTTTGCCGTCATCTCCGGATCCCTCGGATCGGCAAGAATCGACCTTCCCCCCAACGCCCGTGGGCCGAACTCCATCCGTCCCTGAAACCAGCCGAGTATTTTGCCCTCACTCAACAGTTGTGCCGCTGTCGCCGCCGGATCGCTCAAATGCGTATATCGCAATTTGTAAGTCTTTAGCGCGGTCTCGATCGCGCCATCGTCAAACGTCGGGCCGAAATACGCGTGCCGCATCGCCCTATTCGGCAGTCGTCCGCCGCCATCGAGATAAGGCGCAAGTGCCGCGCCTAGCGCCACGCCATCATCTGAAGCTGCCGGTTGTACAAACAGATTCTGGACGATGCCCGACGCGAGAATCTTCCCGTTGGCCTTCGAGTTGAGCGCCACGCCGCCTGCGAGGCAAAGATTCTTGCTCTTCGTCTTCGCTAGCGCGCTGCGCACGACGCTCACCATTGCGCGCTCGCAATAATCCTGCACCGCGAACGCGATATTCTTATGCCTCGCTTCGATTTCGCTCTCTGCCACGCGCGCCGCACCTAGCGCAACGGCAATTCCGGCCACCGCTCCAGTGCGTCCCCCGTTGATCCGCTTCGTATGCACTCGATACGGAGTCCCATTCATCGTTTCCGCATCGATGAATGCATCCAAATTCACGCCGGGCTCACCGTAAGGCGCCAGCCCCATCACTTTCCATTCGTCGCTATTCGGTACAAAACCCAGGTACTCCGTAAACGCGCTGTAAAATCCACCGATCGAATTCGGAAACGGTATCGTCTGTACGTGCTCGATTCTTCCGTTGTTCCCGTGCCAGATCGAGGTCGCTTCCCAAGCCCCGCGTCCGTCCATGATGACGATCGCAGCGTCATCAAGCCCCGAATACCCATAAGCGCTGATCGCGTGTGCCAGGTGATGGTCTACAAATCTCATCCGTGGCTTCGATGTTCCGAACGTGCGCTCGAACACACGGGCACCCGATTCCTGGTGCCACATGCTCAGAAAATGTCGGGATGAGTTCAAAACATTGAGATACGTCGCCGGCCACTGGCCGGAGCCATACATTTTCAAATCGTGTCGAAATACCGGCCCAGCCGTCTGCCACCCGAAGCAAACTTCATCCACCTGATCGGCTCGCACATTCGCAAAGCCCAGACACGCTTCGATCGCATGCACCGGAAACCGCGCATCGTGCTTTACGCGGCTGATACGCTCTTCTGCCACAGCGAACAACAATTCGCCGTCGCGCACGATGCACGCCGATGAATCGTGCATCTGCGAATAGTTGATACCAATCGTCAGCATCGAATTCGGTCAGTTTCCTTGCTATTCCGCCGCTAAATTCACGCGATACGCTCGGTATTCGCCGGCATGAAAAACTTCTCGGGCGCCGACTGCCTTGGCCTCATCGGCACTCAGCCTCACGGCGCTCCATTCGGGATCGATCAAGACTGTCGCGTGAATCCCTCGCAGGAACGCGAGCGATTGCGCGCCGCTCTGCTCGGGGCTTAACGCCGCGACTCTTCGCTCCGTGAGCAACGCCAACGTCCGCGGCTTTGGAAAAACCAGCACATCCTCCGGCGACGTGTGCTCTCGTACAAACGCAAACAGCTGCTCCGCCGTTGCGTCGGAAACGTTCGGCTCCGCAGGCATCCGCTGTGTGTGTCTAATTTCTCCAGCGTAACTCACCGCAGCGATTCCAACGAGCGCAGCAGTCGCTATGACTCGAACAGGTAACCTCAATGCGCCAAGAATCCGAATCCATTCCCTCAGTCCATAGAAGAAATACAGTGGCAGAATCGGCAGCAAGCCACGCAGGCCGATCTCGGAGTTCCAAGTCAGCAAAACGGCGGCATACGCCAGTAGATAAAATTCCTTTACGCCTCGTTCTCCCCACAGACTCTTCAGAAAACCCCAGGTCGCCGCCGCCGTAAACGCCATCGCGAATACGATCTGAATTTCTTTGCTCCATCCGTTCTGCCAAACGTACGAAAGTGTCTTGCCGTAGTAAACGATGTTCACGGCGACAGTGTGCAGTGAAAAATGAAACGCGCTGACATATCCTTTCGGTGATGTAAGCAGAAGTGTCTGAACGGCGACAAGCACGCCAGTGAACCCAAGCACAGAGAATAAAAATCGGCTCGGTCTCCGAAACTTAGCCAAGTCCGCCGCAACCAGTGCGAATGCCAACGCAATCCCTATCGTGCGCGTCCCGTAGGCGCAATAAACCAACACTGAAACTAATAGCGCGCTCCCCAACTCGAATCGATCTCGACTAAGGCGGTCGTAGACCCGCTCGATTGCCAGCAGCGCGGCAAAGGAAAAGAGGAGATACGGGGACTCCGACAGAATGAAGTCGCGCTGTCCCCAAAACACCGGATTGAAACTCAGTAGTGCCAACAAAACCGCAGTACCGGCCCATCCAACCTCGCTCTGCACCGATTCGGCATAGACCGCCAGAAATCCAATAAAGCAAAGCACCGTTGCAATTTTGAATGCCCGAAGATCGACGCCAAAGATCCGATACACTGGCGCCAAAATCGCTGGATAAACCGGCGGATACCCGTTCGACGGCGAAAGCCACATCGCATCGGGATTGGGAACATAACGAATGTCGGAGTAAGGATGCCCGTCGGCGAGATTCTTCGCATGCATGATGTACGCCGCGAAATCGTCGTTTACGAAAACGTGCCCGGGCTTCAGCGTCACGACGTAGCAAATCGCAACGACAACAACAATCGCGGCAACGACGAGTCGGCCTGAAGCGATCGCGACACGGCCAGTCTCTCGCGCCAGCGCAACCCGAGGCTGTTCTCCGGCGATGACTCCGCCGCTGGCCGCCGCCCGATCACTCACGCTACTCACGCTTGTTTCGATGCTTCCTCCGCCCGTACAACTCTCAAAAACAAATCTTCCAATTTTTGCGCCGCGCTCGACCATTCGTATCGTTTCATCGACTCCTGCGCCACACAGCCCAATTGCTCGCGCAACTCCTCCGACCCCGCCAATCGCGCGATCGCATCTTCGAGCGCGCCGGCATCCGCAGGCGGAACGAGCAAGCCGTTATAGCCGTCCTGCACCACGTCCGGCATCCCGCACGTCTCCGCCGTGATCACAGGCATGCCGCTCGCCATCGCTTCCAAGAGCACCGATGGCAGCCCTTCCATCAGTGACGGAAAAACAAAGATGTCATGCTCCGCGTAAAGCTCCTGCATGCTGCCCGCCGCAATGACGGGCCTAACGTCGACATTCGCTGCGAGCTGCGGCCCAAAAAATCGCATCACTTCTTCCGCGGGAGCTCCCGGCCCCGCAATAGTCAGCTTCAATCCCGGAATCCGCTGCACCAGCCGCAGCATCGCGTCGCGAATATAAAAAATCCCGCGTTGATCGAGCCACGTCCCCGCGTACAACAGCCGCAACGTCTCGCCGCGTGCATACTGTCGCGTTTGCGCAAAAAATCTCGGCTCCACGCCGTTTGGAATGTACGCCACGCGCTCCGGAGCCATCCCATATTTCAGTTGCAGCAAATTCCAGACATCGCGGCTATATGCGTGCGCCCCGTCCGCTGTGCGAATCGACCACCGAAATCGAGGAAAGTGATACAAGCTGTGCCACGTGCGATTCTTCCAATTGAAATTCCACGCGCGACCCTTTTTCGCCTCGCGCGTCATCACATCGACGCGTCGCTCTTCCAGTCCGTGCAGCGTCATCACATACGGCGGCCCGCTTCGGCGACCGAGCCACCTGCGCTTCAAACCGTAGACGAACCCCGCTGGCGCATGCAGGTTCAGCAGTGAAAACTGATCGCGATGCTGCGCAATGTACTTCGCCAGTCGCCGCGAAAAAATCAGCTCGCTGAAACGCGGTGACACCGAATCCGGCGGAACAAGATCATCCAGGAAAACATAGGTGACGCGGTGCCCTCGCTGCTCCATTTCTCGCCCGAGGTTGTAGACGATCGTGGCAACTCCGCCTTCTCGTCTTTTCGGAACTCCCGCCGCCATCAAAATATTGAGCTTCTGCTCTTGCAAACGGTCAACTGCCGGGGTCAAGCGCTTGGCCTCCGATCCCGATCGACGTGCCCGGGTTGGAGGTAAGGCAGCCACTTCTCGCGCGTCCTTCGATATATCCCACTCGTCGCCAACTGGCGCTTCAACGAGTAATAAATCTTCGGCGGCAGCACGCACGCCGGCAGCAGCGTCGCGCACTTGAAGATCCAACGCGCCATTGACGCCGACTCGTGTGTCACTCGATAGTTGTGCAGTTCTGTTTGGACTGTCTTCCACGGCATCCCACCATCGGCCAGCAGCAGGAGTTGATCTGCCTCGTTCTGCACCCAATCCACGATGATTTCCGTGATCTCGTGGGCAACCGCGCGACGCTGCAGTTCGTCTCGCAGCGACAGAGCCAGCGCTGCCAGAATTTGGCCCTTGCGACGAATGGCCTCAACGTTTCCGTCGCTGAACTGAAACAGGTTCGCGTCGTGCAATCGGTAAAACGTCAGCGACTCGCGCAAAATCAATACATCTGCAAAAAGCCCCGCTAGCGTAAAGAGATACTCGTCAGCCTGAAATCGCAACGCTTCCGGCACGGGCCCAATCTCGCGCAAAGTCGAAGCGCGATACGTCATCCGGCTCGTACCAAGAAAACTCTTCCGCAGCCGAAACGCTTCCGCCCCTTCGCGCGACGTTAGGCGAAATCGTGGCCTGTCGCGCACCAATTCCGTCTGGCGCCGGCCATCCACGAAGACTTCCGTTATCCCGTGCCCGACGAGCCCGATCTTTTCATCCGACGCGAGCGCATCCGCCACCGCCCGCAACTTGCCGGGCGCCCACCAGTCGTCGCCATCCAGAAACGCAACAATCTCGCCCGCACATTCCGGAATTCCCGCATTAAACGCCGACGCCTGTCCTCCGTTTTCCTTACGAAGCAGCCGGACCCTCGGCGCAAATTTCCCCACGATTTCCGCTGTTCGGTCGGTAGAACCGTCGTCGACAACGATCACCTCGCGTTCCGCACCGGCGACGTCCTGCTCCAATGCGCTGACCACGGCCTGCTCGATAAAACGTTCGTGGTTATACGTATCGATCAGTACGCTGATGAAAGGTCGCGTCATTTTGCCTGCCGAACAAGCCTCGGAAACGGTACCGCGTATCGTGAAAGCGATACCCGATTTTAGGCTTACTCCCGGCTAGCTTTCGTCCAGTTTCCTCGCAAGGTTCTCAATACACATACTGATGACCTCTCTGAATCGATGGACCTTCCAGGTATCGCCACGAAGTCGCCGCGACCGCCCACGTAACGAACACGGACAAAATCGTGACGCCCACTCCACGAAAGTCGTAAATTTCGGGCTGCGAATGCAGCAAGAGCGCGTGCGCCCACTGATTGATGGTTAGATGGACGATGTACACGCAATACGAAATTCCGCCCAGATACCGCAACCATCGCAGCCGCAGCAATCGGACGACAAAACTGTCGGTCTGAGATAGAGCCAGTAACAAAAGACACGTGTAAAAGACCGCTAATGCGCTGTAGCCGACGGTATAGGTCACGATCCCGGCGGGTCTTACGAATGTTGGAGCGAGAACAGCCACCACCAGAAACGCCAGAATCGTAATACCTGACACAACCGGGCGTCGCGTTTCCAGCGTTTTCCGAAATGCTTCTTGTCGCCAACCAATGGCGGCGAGTATCCCCAGGGCCAGCGCGTCCGCTCTGCAAGGCATCGCGAATCCCGCCAGATACGATAGCTTCGGCAAGCATGTATAGATGACAAGACGCAGAAGCGGCGCTGCGCAAACGACGGCGACAAGCAACGACGTTAGCCGTCGAATTGGAACCCACCGAACTGCGATCGGCGCCAACAGATAAAACTGCTCCTCGACCGCCAGAGACCACGTCACCACAAACCACTTCCACTGGAATGGCGACGGCCAATAGATTAGGTTCTGCAGGAACAGAATGTAGACGGGTGCAGCTGCGAGATCTCGCTTGCCTACTGGCAATGAACCTGGCATTCCGTAAACGCCGATTGCAACGATCACCACATAGAGCAGAATCCATAGATAGTAGACCGGCAAGATGCGGAACACGCGGCGCCAATAAAAGGTTCGGAAATAACGTGGCGAGTCGCGGTTGTCCAGCAAAATGCCGCCAATCAAAAAGCCGGACAGCACAAAGAAAAGATCAACGCCGCTCCAGCCGACTGTCAGCCCGCTTAGAAAGTGACGTGGCCAGTATCCGAGTCGCGCGTGATCTGCATTGGCTACGTAGTGGCAAAGCACAACGAGCAAGATGGCCAAACCTCTCAAGCCGTCAAGCTGTGGCACGCGTTCTGTGCGGATGTTCGGTTCGTTTCGTCGGGAAGCGAGAATAGCCGACTCCATCCAGACCATTCGATTAAGTCATCTTAACCTCCTCCGGATGCGACTCGTGTGGCCGAAACGGATGTGTTACCGCCGTCCTCCACGAATCCAGCTTGTGAACGTTTTTGTATCCAACCACCAGCGATCCCGCCGCATTCAAATACGTCACCCCGCGATGCCGCCATCCCAATTGCGGCCCGTAGTAGTGCGCGTACCGCATGAAATGTCGCGAAATGTGCCAGCGATTCGGCGGATGCAGAAGAAATGACTCCTCTTCCTGGGCCACTTCCCACTGTTTCATCAGCATCTGCAAGTCCTGACGAGTCAGGTCATACGAACGCTCACGCAACCAACGTTTCATCCCATCGATCAACGCCTTGCGTGTCCTGGCTCGTAGCTCGCATCGCACCGGGTCGGTGGTCCGACCGCCATCGGCAAACAGGTTGGCTCCGTGCACGCGATACACCGCCAGAAAATCCGGCAGCGCGACAATCGGTGCCACAAACACAATCAACGCCGACAAGTGCGCATCCGCCTGAATCGTCAAGCTCTCCGGAATCGGCAGCAATAAATCCAACGCGCTCCGTCGAAATGCCAGAAAAGACGTTGGAAACCACGTGTAACGCAACAGGTCGCGAGTCTTCGCCGGAAGAAATCCAGATACCTTCGCCGCCCGCGCATCCCAGATTCGTCCCTCATGCGAATTCAGCTGCCGCAGTCCGTGGTAAACCATCCCTGCATCCGGATGCTTCTCGAATTCCTCCGCAACTCGCAACAGTTTTCCCGGAAGCCAGTAATCATCGGCATCCAGCAGCGCGACATATTTCCCGCGAGTGTGCCGCAATCCGAGATTGAACGCCGACGCCTGTCCTCCATTCGGTTTCCGAAAATAGCGAACCTCGCTGCCGAATGTTCGCACGCGTTCCTCGGTGTCGTCCGTCGAGCCATCATCTACGACTAGGATCTCTCGCTCGCCGGCAGGGAAATCCTGCGTCACCACGCTCTCAATCGCTTCTTCTACGTATCGGCCATAGTTATATGTGTCGATCAAAACGCTAATCAGTGGTTTCTGCTCTCTCATGATCGTCTTCGCCTGTTGCGCTGCTACGCATTCTGCCGATAGCGTCGGAGCGCTCCGCTTCGCAGTCCCAGCGCATGTCGTAAAGGCCGCGTGATGTCGTAGAAGAAGAACGCGACCGGTTGCAACACGCCGCCATAAGCGAACTCCTGGCATCGCTTCGCCGTCCTGCGCGCCGCTGACCATTGCCGCCGCCCCGTGTTCGACCGGATTCCTGTCGCATTGAGCACCTCCGTCGCGTCCGAGATTTGCCGCCTATGTCTCCCATTTCCCGCCAACCGGTAGTTTTCGTCCGCCTCGATCCCGTGCCACACGCCCGCTCTCCCATTCGGGTGGTAGCTGTAGTCGTGGTTCTGGTGCACCGCAATTACGCTTCGCGACGCATCCACAACCGCCGCCTTCGATTCGAGCGCTTTCCACACCAGCCACTGATCCCAATGCACCCGCCCCACCACAAGCGGGGGCACGCTCGCCCCATACAGTCCCTTGCTGAACGCAAAATAGTCGATCCACTCCCCCGACCTCTGTACTCCGCGCATCAACGCCACGCCTTGCAGCCTCGACCTCCAGCTTGCCTGCAGAAAATCCCACGGCTCCGGCACCTCGATGTCCCAGCGCCGCCCCACCATCAGAAATTCCCAGTGCTGCTCGCGCACTCGTTTCAGCGCCCGCAAGAAGTCGTCCATCAAAATGATGTCGCAGTTCACGTAACAGAGGATGTCGTGCCGCGCCACCGCCCGCGCCGTACTGAACATGTAGTCGAGCCGCTTCGAGCCCTGCTCGCTCCGCGCCACATAGGGCTCGTATCGTAGTCGCAACTCCCGGGCGGTCTCGGCGGCTCCCGCATCGTCGCCAAACAAAATTACTTCGACGTCAGGATGGAGCAGCGTCCAGCTCTTCAGCGCGTTGCGTTGGATAATGGCGCTGTGTCCATGGAAAGGCTTCGCCGTGGTGAAAAGGGTTAGCATCCGTCACGCTCCACCTATCCCGTTCAGTAAGTATGAAGATAGGTAAACAACGAGGCACGGATACTACACCAAAGGCAATCATGATATCTACACAATAATATAAACAGAAGGTAGCGGTAAGGATGTGCGTCTGGACACCCGTCTCGTAGGTGGCCAAGCCGGCGGATTGCAAGAAAAAGGCGCCTCGCTCCGAGGCGCCTCACAAACTCAAAATGGCTTGCGCCTCTACTTCACGTCTGCCGCAGCCCGCGCCGACGCAGTCATCTCTTCCAGGATCGTATCGATCCCGCGCGTAATCCCCCACTTCGGATAGTGTTTCTTCAGCTTCGACAGGTTCGAGATATAGCAGATGTGATCGCCCTTGCGATTTTCATCGACATACTTCCAATCCATCTTTCGCCCCGTCAGCGCTTCGATCTTCGCGATCGCTTCCAGCATCGAGATGCTGTTCCCGCGGCCCCCGCCCAGGTTGTACACCTCGCCCGGACGCGGCGCCGCCGCAAATTCCTCGATCGCCCGCACCACGTCGTAGCTGTGAATGTTGTCGCGAACCTGCTTCCCCTTATACCCAAACACCGAATACTTCCCGCCCGTCACGCCCATCTTCACCAGGTACGACAAAAATCCATGCAACTCCACGCCCGAGTGCGACGGCCCGGTCAAACATCCGCCGCGAAACACACCCACTTTCATCCCGAAATAGCGTCCATATTCCTGCGCCACCAGGTCCGCCGCCGCCTTCGACGCTCCAAATAACGAATGCAGCGTCCGATCGATCCGGCACGTCTCATCGACGCCGTCATAATCCTCCGGCCGCGCATATTCCCAGCGCGTCGCCAGCTCTTTCATCGGAATCTCATTCGGTGCATCGCCGTAAACCTTGTTCGTGCTGAACAGCACAAACACCGCTTCAGGACAATTCTGCCGTGTTGCCTCCAGCAAGTTGATCGTCCCCAGCGCGTTCACCTCAAAATCCAGCAGCGGAATGTCCCGCGCTTTGTCGTGTGAAGGTTGTGCCGCGCAATGCACGATCAAGTCAAACCTATGTGACTTGAAGAGCTCATCGATGCCCGCGCGATCGCGAATATCCAGCTCGGCGTGCTTGAATCGCTTCGTCGACTGCTTCAGCCGGTCCAGATTCCACAGCGTGTCGCCCGCCGCGCCGAAAAATACGCGCCGCATGTTGTTGTCCACGCCGACAACGTCATGTCCTTGCGCATCGAAATGGGTCACCGCTTCCGACCCGATCAGCCCGCTGCTTCCCGTCACCAATATTTTCATGCCTGCCAGCCCCCACCAAAAGGATGCCACAGACCCGCGGCAAGCTCGAAGCCCGCGCCCATCGAAAACGCTTCAATCGAAAGTTGCTTCCCCGGAAAGTCATACGCCGCGCCGATTGACCGCCTCTCCCGACCCGCTAAACTAATCTTGCGCTCCGGAACCAGAAGTTCCTCTCCACTGGAGGCGCCCCCTTCGTGAAGCATGACGAACCTCGTCGCATTGCGCATTTGTGCGTCCGCATGGCGCGTCGGCATCGATACATTCGCAGCCGCCTCGTCGATGTACGTTCGTGTCCATTCTCTAGCCACATCCATCGCGAATTCTCGCCCCCACGCCTTCATCGTCTGGCCACACGCCATGAATCACACCGCCGCAACCGCCGCCGGACCAATCCTCGTCCACTCCCACTCCCCCTCTCTTGTCTTCCTCTCTATCGCGATTGCCATTTTCGCCGCATATGCCGCGCTCGACCTCGCTGCCCGCACCTCCGCCTCGGAGGGCCGCCAGCGCTTTGTCTGGATCGGCACCGGCGCCTTCGCCATGGGCCTCGGCATCTGGTCCATGCACTACGTCGGCATGCTCGCTCTCATTCTTCCCGTCCGCGTTCTTTACGACCTCCCGACAGTTCTGCTTTCGCTCTTCGCTGCCGTTCTTGCTTCCGCCGTCGCGCTTCTCTTCGTCAGCCGGTCTGCGCTCCGTCCCTGGCCTGTTTTCGCGTCGAGTCTCGCGATGGGCGCCGGCATTTCCGCGATGCATTACATCGGCATGGCCGCGATGCGCCTCCCGGCGAAGTGCACTTACGACCTCACCATTGTCGCCGCCTCAATTCTCGTTGCCATCATCGTCTCCGTCGTCGCTCTATTGCTCGCCTTCCGCCTCCGTGACACGCATCGCGAATTCAGCCCGCCAAAAATCGCCAGCGCCATCGTAATGGGCTTCGCCATCGCTTCCATGCACTACACAGGTATGGCCGCAGTCTCCTTCATTCCGGGGCCGCTCACCGGCGATATCTCCCACTCCATCGAAGTCACATGGCTCGGTGCGCTCGGCATCGCCATCTCCGTCGCCCTAGTGCTCGCGGTGGTCACGTTCACCACCATCCTCGACCGTAAATTCTCCACGCACGCCACCCAGCTGGCTCTTAGCCACGAACGCTATCGCCTCGTCTTCGAACGCTCCATGTCGCCGCTCCACCGCTCCACGTTCGACGGCCTCATTCTCGACTGCAACGACGCCTGCGCCCGCGCCCTCGGCTACGATTCGCGCTCCGACCTTCTCGCCGCGCGCGCGCACATCGAATTCGTTGAATCCGCCGACGAAGAAAACCGCATCGAATCCCTTTCCAATAATCGCCAACTTACCGATTTCGAGGCGCGCCTCCGCCGCCGCGACGGCCGCCCCATCTGGGTGCTCGAAAACGCCAACCTCGTCGATGAATCCGGCTCCCATTCCAGCATCATCGAAGGCAGCTTCATCGACATCTCCGGCCGCAAGGAAATCGAGCGCGAACTCCAGCGCGCCAAGCAACTCGCCGAAAGCGCCAGCGCCGCCAAGAGCGAATTCCTCGCAGCCATGAGCCACGAAATTCGCACCCCGATGAATGGCGTCATCGGCATGGCCGATCTTCTGCTCGACACCTCGCTCAATTCCGAGCAGCACGAATTCGCGCTTACCCTCCGTCACTCCGCCAACGCTTTGCTCACCATCATCAACGACATTCTCGACTTCTCGAAAATCGAAGCCGGCAAGATGACCATCGATCCGATTCCGTGCGCGCTCGACACCGTCGTCTTCGAAGTTGCCGAACTTCTCCAAGCCAAAACGCGTGACAAAGAACTCGACTTCGGCGTTCATTACGCGCCATCGCTCCCGTCCCGCTTCATCGCAGACCCCGGCCGCATCCGCCAAATCCTCATGAATCTCCTCGGAAACGCCATCAAATTCACCGCCAAAGGCGGCATCCAACTCAGCGTCGGAGCCGACGACGCAAACACATCCGAGCACCCTGATGTTCCAAGAGAATCCGGTTCTGCATCACAAGTAATTCACATCAAATTTTCTGTCTCCGATACAGGAATAGGCATCCCCGAAGAAAAGCTCTCCTCGATATTTGAAAAATTTACCCAAGCCGATGCCTCGACCACCCGCCATTACGGCGGCACCGGTCTAGGCCTCGCCATCTCCGTGCGCCTTACCGAAATCATGGGCGGAAAAATGGGCGTCCAAAGCTCATTCGGCGAAGGCTCCACGTTCTGGTTTACTCTCCCACTCTTGGTCGACGCCACCGCCCCAGAATCGCCCGTTCCTCCAATCAGTCTGACCTCGCTGCGTTTTCTTCACGTCGATAAAAACGTAACCAATCGCCAAGTACTCCATGAACAATTCCAGCACTGGAAATTGCGCCACTCCGAATGCTCCTCCGCCGGTCAAGCTCTCGATTTGCTCCGCACCGCGATTCGCGACGCCGATCCATTCCATTTCGCCATCCTCGACGACCAGATAGATGGAACCGACACGGATTCCTTCGCGCGCACTATCAAGTCCGAGGTGCAACTTTCCTCGTTGCAGCTGATCATGCTTTCCTCGCGCGGTCAGCGCGGCGACGCTCATCGTGCCGCCGATGCTGGTTTCGCTGCCTATTTGGCTCGCCCGGTGCGCCCATCCTTGATGTTTGAAGCGCTCCGCGCTGTTTGGGTCAACGCTCAAGATCCGGCACACCCGCACCCACTGGTAACACGCCACTCGATATCCGAGCGCGTCTCGCCGTTCACATCCGCATCGCCCGATGATTTGAAAGAAGTCAGCCCAGTGAATCAAATCCGCCCCGTTGCCACTCCCGCCGACACGCCATCTCTGCCAGTCTCCGAAACTGTGCCTCCACGGTCCGGCGGAACCTCCGCCCCGAGGGTCCTTCTCGTCGAAGACAACGCCGTCAATCAACTCGTCGCGTCCCGCATGCTTCAGCGCCTCGGCTTCACCGTCGAATTCGCCACGGACGGCCAAAAAGCCGTCGACATGGTTGCCGCCAATCACTACGACCTCGTCTTCATGGATTGCCAGATGCCCGTTATGGACGGCTACCAGGCCACCGAACAAATCCGCCGCACCGAGCCGCCAGATCGCCACGTCGTCATCGTCGCCATGACCGCCAACGCCATGCAAACTGATCGTCAACGTTGCTTTGACTCCGGCATGGACGACTACCTTTCCAAGCCCATCAACAAATCCGAAATAGTCGCCGTCCTCCGCCGCCACCTCCCCGCCTCCATCCTCCAACCCACCGAACCCCTCCTGCAGTAGCAATCGCCAAAGTCATGTACGGGCGCAGCACTGCTGCGCCCCAAGTCCGCACGATTCCCACTTCAAGCATGCCCCGGTTTTTCTTTGCAATCTCCGCTAGAATGCCCCTTCCTCCGGAGGCCGCATGAAGCGCACTCGCATCCGCATCCCAGCCGTCATCGCCGCTCTTCTCGTCGCGACCGCGATCCCGCTCTCATCGCTCGCCCAAAAACCCCCGCTCCTTCCCGACCAAACCGTCTCCGCGCTCTCCAACGAACTTTCCGGCGAAATCGCCAAGCGCAATCTCGAGGGCATCACCCGCTTCCACCGTCAGCGCGGCTCGCAAGGTTTCCACTCCGCAGCCGAAATCATCCTCGAACGCGCACGCGCCTACGGCCTTACCGACGCGCAAATTCTGCAATTTCCACGCCGACGGGAAAATCTATTACGGCACGCAGCGTTCGCGTCCGCCCTGGGACGCCGAATTCGCCGAGCTTTGGGAACTCGCCAACGGCCAGCCCACTATAAAAATCGCCAGCTACGATGCCGAACCGGTCACGCTCGCCGAAGACAGCGAAAGCGCCGACGTCACCGCAAATCTGATCGACTGTCGGCGACGGCACAAAGGAGAGCGACTACGCCGGCAAAAACGTAAAAGGGCAAATCGTTCTCGTCGCAGCGCAGCCCGGAGCCGTACAAGACATTGCCGTCGGAAAATTCGGCGCCGCCGGGATCGTCAGCTACGCGCAAAATCAAAAAACCGCATGGTCCGGCGAAGACGAAAATCTAATTCGCTGGGGCCATCTCGAAACTTTCTCACCTAACAAAACTTTGCCTTCATGTTTTCGCTCAAAACGGCGCGCGCGTATCAAGCGCGCCTCGCCGCCGGCGAAAAAATCCAGCTTCACGCCGATCGTGAAAGCCGGCCAGCATCCCGGCTTCACCGAAGTCGTCACCGCGACCATTCCCGGCGCCGATCCCCAGCTGAAAAGCGAAGAAATTGCTTTCAGCTGTCATCTCGATCACCAGCGTCCCGGTGCCAACGACAACGCCAGCGGCTGCGTCACCATCCTCGAAGTCGCGCGCACTCTACAAAAGCTCATCAACGAAAAGAAAATCACGCCGCCCGCCCGCACCATGCGCTTCATCTGGCCACCCGAAATCGAAGGCACGCTGACTCTCCTCAACGCCAAACCCGAATTCGCCCATCGCATCAAAGCCGTCATCCACATGGATATGGTCGGCGGCAACCAGCGCACAAAATCCGTCTTCCACGTCACGCGCGGCCCGCGGAGTCTTCCATCTTTCGTTCACGACGTGGGCTGGGCCTTCGGAAATTTCGTCAACGAGCAGTCTTACAATTTCGCTGCTGGACTTCCCGCGCAATATCCGCTGGTCGCGCCCGAGGGCGGCAAAGAACCGCTCCTCGCAGTCGACGCGCCCTACACGATGGGCAGCGATCACGACGTGTATCAAGACAGCTCGTTCCAGATTCCCGCCATTTATCTCAACGATTGGCCCGACCGCTACATCCACACCAATTTCGACACCGCCGCCAACATCGATCCCACAAAGCTAAAACGCGCCGCCTTCATCGGCGCCGCCAGCGGCTACTATCTCGCGACCATGACCGCAAAGAATCTGCCTGACGTCGAAGCGCAAATCCATCACGGCGCCAATCTGTGGCGCGATGCCATGTTTCCTCGCGAAAATAACCTGACCGCCGACGACATCGAGTGCATGCGCACATTCGAGGCTCAGTTCCAGTGGGGCCTGCAGGGACGTCTTGCCCTGTTTCTAAAAACTGAGCCTCAAGGGGCAAAGGAATACTCACCCGACCCCACTGCGTGTACACCAAGCCGCAACAAATCCGCCGATGCCGGCTTGCGCTTCGTGCGAAAGCAAGAACCAAAGGGACCAGCCGCCGTTTTTGGCTCGGACTATTTCGCGGATCGCGCCAAGGCCGTCGGAATCGCGATTCCGAAAATATTTGAATACGAAGGTCTCTGGGGCGCCGGCGAAGAATACGCCTACGAAACCCTGAACTTTGTCGACGGTGTGATCAACGCGCAGCAAGTTCGCGATCTCGTTTCCGCGGAGTACGGTCCCATTCCGTTTGAACTCGTCGTCGAATATTTGAAAGACCTCGAAAAAATCGGCGTCCTCGAGCAGCAGAGGTGATCTCGTTGCCTTCGGTCAAGCGCACATCGCTCGACGCGATCGCCGCTCGCATCGAGCGTTTGCCGCTCGGCCGCTTCCATCGCCGCTTCATCACGCTGGTCTCGCTCGGCAATTTTTTCGACCTCTACGACATCTTCGTCGTCGCCTACATCGGCGCCGCGCTGCAGCAATCTCACTTCCTGACGCTTCAGCAATTCACGGAGTTCATAGCCTCAGGCTTCTTCGGCATGTTTGTCGGCACGATCGCTTTCGGAATGGGCAGCGACCGTTTTGGCCGCCGCATCGTCTTCATGACGCTGCTGCTTCTCTACTCCGTCTTCACGCTCGCCTGCGCGTTCGCACCGTCTGCAACCTGGCTCATCGTTCTCCGCTTCTTCGCGGGTGCGGGTATAGGCGCCGAAATCATCGTCATCGATGCGTACGTCAGCGAAATTGTTCCCAGCCGTGCGCGTGGGCGCTATGTCGCGATCACACAAGTTGTCGGTTTCTGCGCCGTGCCTGTTGCCGCGTTGCTCGCGCGCGTTCTCGTCCCGACGCATTTCCTGATGGCTGGATGGCGCTGGGTTGTTCTGATCGGCAGCGCTGGCGCGCTGCTCACCTGGTGGTTTCGCCGTCATCTTCCCGAATCACCGCGCTGGCTCGCCAGTCGTGGCCGAATCGCCGAGGCCGAATCCATCCTCGCCGCTCTCGAATCGCGAATCCTTCGCCAATCTCGACGAAAAACATCTCGCGCAATCGCTCGCGTCCCGCAACAAAACCGCCAACACTGGCCTTGGCGCAGGCGACGATGCGGGCGGAGCCGCACAACCTCATCTCTGCGCAACTCAATCCTGCCGTGGAAAAAATCTCCTTCGCCGAACTCTTCCGCTCTCCCTACCTCGGCCGCACAGTAATGATGATTGCGTTCCAGGCGCTCCAAACCATCGGCTTCTACGGCTTCGCCAACTGGGCGCCGACATTTCTTCTCAAGCGCGGATTCTCCCTGCTCCATTCGCTCGAATACACCATGCTCATCGCGGTCGTCTCTCCGATCGGTCCTCTGCTCGCCGCCGCCACTTCCGATCGCATGGAGCGAAATGGACGATCGTCGCGCTCGCGATCCTTGTCGCCGCATTTGGTTTGGGATTCGGCGGCGCCAGCACGCCGTTTACTGTGGTCGCGTTCGGCGCGCTGCTCACGCTCGCCAACTATTGGTTCTCCGCCGCGTTCCACGCCTATCAGGCGGAACTTTTTCCCACTCGCATTCGCGCTACCGCCGTCGGGTTTACCTACAGCTGGAGCCGCCTCAGCGCCGCATTTTCTTCTGTGTTGATTGCCGGGGTGCTCACGCGCAGCGGTGTCGGCGCCGTCTTCACGCTGCTCGCCGTCGCGATGTGCGGCGTCGCGCTCGTCATCGCCTTCTTCGGTCCACGCACCAACCGCATTCCTCTCGAAGAACTAGCGAGATAAGTTGGCAAAATAATTGATACTTTTTTCGCTCCTCACCTTTTACTTCCGCCTGACGAATTCTTTATGCACTTACGCTATAGTTCCTGCATGGATACGAAACTCGACCCGCTGGTGAACGAGCGGGCCTTTTTTTCTGCACTTATTTCCGGAAATCTCGATTCTTTGGATTCGATTCTTGCGGATGATTTCGTAATGGTCGATCTCATGTCAGGCTCCGAGATTACAAAGCCCATGCTGCTTGCGGCGGTCGGTTCCAGTCAGGTGAAGTTCGAGGCGATCGATCCCATCGAAAGCAAGGTGCGCATCTATTCCACCGACACCGCTGTTATCGTCGGCCGCACCGAAATGCGCTTTCGCGCCGGGGAATCGTCCTTCACCTTCAGCAGCCGCTACACCCACGTCTTCGTGCTGCAGGACGGTGGCTGGCAGCTAGCATCGGCGCAAGGCACGCAAATCCGCTAGCCATGCTACGTAAACGCGCGCGTGCTTCGTCCGCCGCGCAATCGTTTTCTCTCTTCGACTTTCGGCGCCCTAAGTGCGGGCCCACCCTTTGCAAAAGGCGCAAAGGGCAGGCCACCCAGATGCTACGCGTCGTGTTTTTGCGCGACTATCCGTTCGCAGCCTGCCCGTGCACCACAATTGGCCTTACCTCGATCGAACCGACCTTCGCCGACGGAATTCTGCTGGCGATCTCGATCGCCTCGTCGAGGTTCTTCGCCTCGATCATGTAAAAGCCGCCGAGTTGTTCCTTGGTCTCCGCAAAGGGCCCGTCGGTCGTCAGCCGCTTGCCATTCCGCACGCGCACCGTCGTCGCGGTCGAAATCGGCTGGAGCTGGTGTCCCGCCAGATGATTTCCTTTAGCCTTGATGTCCGAGGTGAACTGCATATATTCCTCGTACATCTTTCCCTGTTCGGCCTGGCTCATCTTGGCCCATTCCGTTTCTGCGTCGTAAATCAAACATAGGTATTGCATGGCGTTGTAGCCTCCTGCCGATACGTCGCGCATATTCACGCGAATCGACAAATCGTACTCAACAATTCGTTGCAGGCAAAGAATTTCGCCTGAAAGCAGGCGGTTGTCTCTGGTGCAAGGGTCGGGTAGAGCAAGGCGCTCCGGAGAAGGGGAGGGTGGGGCTGAGTTTAAATCCCGCGATCTGGAAAACGATCGCGGCTACAGGGTGCCGCCCGACCGGGTCTTCGCTTGGCTTTCGCTTTTTGGGGGTATACCCCTATGTTTTTGAAAGAGTGCGTAATCGGAAGAAACAAAAGGGGTTGCGGATATCCCGATTTCGGGAGTGTGCAACAGGTTGAATTTATTACGGTTACGGCGATGCGTGAATCGCCTGGAAATGAAAAAGCGCCGATTGGGTCGGCGCTTTTGCGAGTTTCTTAATTCATGAAGTATAGCGTGAATTCGACGGTTTGTCAAGACCAACTGCAACTAAGCGGGTCGGTCCGACGGTAGTTCTGCGCGGAAATTATGGTCAGGTCCGGCTATTCGATGCGGAGCGCCTTCATCGGCTCGATGCTGGCAGCGCGGTTCGCGGGAATGAGCGCCGCGATGAAGGAGCAGATCGCCAGAGCGACTGCCGCAATCGTCAAAGCAGTCGGGTCCCACGACGATACGCCGTAGAGCTGTGCCGAGATGAGCTTGCCAGCGCCGACGGCTAGCGGCAAACCGAGCAGCAGACCTATGGCCACGCGCTGGAATGCGCCGCGGAGAACGAGGCCGAGGACTTTGCCGCGGTCGGCGCCGAGGACCATGCGGATGCCGATTTCGTTGGTGCGCTGTGCGACGGAGTAGGCGGTGACGCCGTAGAGGCCGATGGCGGCGAGAATTAGGGCGACGACGCCGAACAATCCTGCGAGGCTCGCTACCGCGCGTTCCTGATCGAATGACAAGTCGATCTGCTCCTGCATGGTGCGAATATGGTTGATTGTGAGATTGGGATCGATGTCGGCAAGAGTTTGAGTGACCAGTGGCTCGAGCCTGCCGATCGGCAACGTGGTGACGAGCAGAATCCCACCGGGGTTGTGGGTGCGTGCTTCGAATGTGGCCATCAGCGCGTTGTCGTATTTCACGAACTGCGTGGTCGGAACATAAAACATGGGTCGAGCAGGTTTGCTGAGAGCGAAGCCCGCGAACTTGGCGTCAGCGACGACGCCGACGATGCGGAAGGTGCCAGCAAGTTCAGCGAGGTCGAGACCGAAGTGCTGGTCGATGGGGTTTTCGTCGCTTTTGAAGAAGCGTTTGACGAACGCCTGGTTCACAACGGCGACCGGCGCGGTGGTTTCGTTGTCGGCTGCGGTGAAATGCCTCCCCTGGAGCACGGGAACGCCGAGGTGTTGCAGGTAATCGGTTCCGATGCGATCCCACGAAGCGCCCGACTCTTCGTTGATTTTCGCAGGGGGATGGCCGGCGACCATAATCAGCTCACCCCAATTGTCGGTGAGCGGGTTGTACATGGCGACGTCAGCGCTTTCGACACCGGGAATGCGGCGCAGATTTTCCTCGAGCCGGCGGGCGAAAGCGACTTGGGCCGCCAAAGGCTTCTCTGAGCTCGGGCCGAGGATATCGACCTCGACGCGATTTGCGACCTGGAAACCAAAATCCTGATGCTCGAGTTTGTTCAAGCTGCGGCCCAGCATCGTCGCGCCGGCGACCAAGACGACGGATAGCGTTGCCTGGGTGACCAGCAATGCTTTGCGCGCAAAAGTGGAACGATCGGTATTTCCGCGGCCGGTACCACGCAGTGCGTCGGCGGGATCGGTGCGCGTGGCCAGCCAGGCGGGCGCAGCGCCAAAAATGACGCCGGTGATCAGGGCAAGTCCGAACGCAAATCCGAGGACGATGAGCGAAGGCATGGTGCTGATGGGGAGGAAGTGCGCGCTATGGAACGCGAGGGACAAGAGCAGTTGAGCCGCGCCCATTGCAACGATCAAGCCTGCAATTCCACCGAACACGGCGAGCAGCACGCTTTCAGTCAAAGCCTGCATGATGATTTCGCGAGGGGTCGCGCCGATCGCAAGGCGCACCGCGGTCTGGGCGCGCCTGTTGACGGCGCGGGCGAGCAGCAAATTTGCCACGTTGGCGCAGGCGATCAGTAGCACCGTGCCGCACACCGCAAGCAGAATCTGCAAGCTGCGCCCGTATTCTTCCTTCATCACGGCAACACCCGCGCCAGCGGGAATCACGCTGATGTTTTGCTTCGGCAGCAAGCGCTCTACATCGGGCATGAACGCCGCAGGATAGCCGGAGTCATTCACCATCCACGTGCGAAGTACACCCGTCAGCCGCGCGGACATACCGTCGGTGGTTGCGCCGGGTTTTAAACGCCCGATGGCGCGGAGCCATGCGGAGATGGACTGGCGGACGAGGGATGTGGCGCCGCTTATGTTCACTTCCTGCTGGAGAGGAATCCAGATATCGGGAGGATCGCTGTTGAGGGTCTCGCCAAAAAATCCCGGAGGAGCGATGCCGATGACGGTGAAGGGATGGCCCTGAACGTCGAACGACGAGCCGATCACGCTGGTGTCGCCGGCGTAGATGGTTTGCCATGCGCGGTGGCTGAGCACGATAACCGGCGCGGAAGAAGGCGTGTCGTCTTGCGCGGTGAATACGCGGCCCGCGAAGGCACCGACGCCTAGAACGGCGAAATAATTTCCGGTGACATATTCGGAGCGCAGGGCGCGAGCGGCTTGCTCGCCCTGGCGGCGGACGGTGGCGTGCCAGCTTCCGGCCTGAAACGCGGTGACCTGTTCAAATTCCGGGGTCTGGCTCGCGAGCCTCTGGAACAGAGGATACGAATACATACCCCAGTTGTCCTGGGGCCCGCCTTCGACGCAGCAATCGTCGCCCACGCCGATACGGTAGAGACTGGCTGGGTCAGCAACGGGCAGCGACCGAAGCATGATCGCGTGAATCAGAGTGAAGATGGCGGTGGTGCCGCCGATGCCGAGAGCCATGGTGAGGATTGCCGTTGCCGTGAAGATGGGCGCCTGGCGGAATTGCCGCAGGGCATAGACGATATTCGCTTTCAGAGTGTTCATCGGTTCCCTTCGATGGGTCTCGGACAAAAGAACGAGATTGGGCGGACGGATGTTCCCTGCAATGACGATACAAAGCGGACGATGGTTAGGTTAGGGGCAGGTCGTTGCAGACAGGGAAGTTAGGTGGGCGCAGCGGTCGGAGGAGCGTCGAGGGCTCAAGACGCGATGGGCTTGCGGACATGGGGCGCAGCAGTGCTGCGCCCGTACACCAGTTCGGCAAAAACGGTGAGCGCCACGCACGGGCGAGCCGGACTCCTATGCTACGATGGAGGTCCGCAGCAGGCACCGTTTTGATCCGGAGCTCCCTTCCCTTATGGCGAACACGATGAAAGCTTTGCGCAAGGTACAGGCGGCGCGGGGACTTTCACTGGAAAAGACGTCCGTACCGGCCATTGGCCCTACCGACGTGCTGGTTCGCGTCCGGACCGCGTCGATCTGCGGCACCGACCTACATATATATGGTTGGGACCGCTGGTCGCAGGGGCGGATCAAGCCGCCGGTTACCCTCGGCCATGAGTTTTGCGGCGTCGTCGAGAACGTCGGCGCCGAAGTGACCGCGGTCAAAGCGGGTGATTTCGTCAGCGCCGAGATGCATGTGAATTGCGGGCACTGCCGCCAGTGCCGCATCGGCGAAGCGCACGTCTGCCAAAATCTCAAAATTATCGGCATCGACCAGGACGGCGCTTTCGCGGAATTCGTGAAGATTCCGGCGTCGAATATCATCAAGCTCGATCCGGCGATTCCCGAACACTACGGCGCGATTCTCGATCCGTTGGGGAATGCGGTGCACACGGTGCTTGCCGGACCGATTGCGGGGATGACCGCGCTCGTTACCGGATGCGGGCCGATCGGACTCATGTCGATCGCGGTCGCGAAAGCCTGCGGAAGTTCGTCGGTGTTCGCGACGGAAACGAATTCCGAGCGCCGCGCGATGGCGAAGAAAATGGGCGCGGATGTCGTGATCAATCCCGCGGAAGAAGACGTCGTGCGGCGAATTCTCGGAGAGACGGATGGAACCGGCGTCGATGTGTTGCTGGAAATGTCGGGAAATCCGACGGCGATTCAACAGGGATTTAAAGCGCTGCGCGCCGGCGGGCGTGCTTCGCTTCTTGGGATTCCGACGGAAGCGGTTTCGCTCGATCTCGTGAACGATGTGATTTTCAAAGGCGCGACCGTGCAGGGAATTTATGGGCGGCGGATGTATGGAACCTGGGTGCAGATGACAGCGCTGCTAAAGGCTGGACGATTGAATCTCGAGCCGCTGTTTGGCGAACGCGCCGCACTCGAAGGATTCGAGGGAGCGTTTGCGAAATTGCAGGGTGGATTGCCGGGGAAGATTTTGTTGTATCCAGATGGAATTAAGTAGCAAGTTTCGGCTTGCTGCTACGACCATGAGACCAAGCTAATTCATGTCTGTCCCTGTCATTGTCGTCGTCCTGGTCGGGGGAGCGTCTGCGTTTTTAGCCAATATGATTTCGTTCCTCATGATCACCAAGATCAATGAGTGCGTCCCAGAAAACCAACGAATCTCGTATTTGCGGTGGGGCACTGAAGTTCGAAAAAGATATAGAGAATTTTTCCCTGGCAGCAAGCTTCCATTTCTCGTTAACGTCTGCGTTGTACTGATGTTGGTCAGTTTCGCGCTCGGAGTGAAATTCTGGGTGTTTGGAAGCGCTCCCGGTCCGAATTAAGGCGAGCTCTCATTTTGCGGCGACAGCTGACACTTTATTTCTGAAGAGAGAAAACTTATGAGCGATACGGGTACGCAAACGACGAAGCAGAATCCGTTGCAGTTTGTCAGCGATGCGCTGAACGATTTGCGCGCGAAGGGTGTGGCGCCGAAGCTGCGCGTGTTGCAGGGCGAGCAGAAGACGCACGCGGACTTCGACGGCAAAGAAGTCATCAATCTTGCTTCGAACAATTATCTCGGGCTGACCACGCACAAAGCGTTGAAGAAGGCTGCGATTGAGGCGGTGCGGAAATACGGCGCGGGCGCCGGAGCAGTGCGCACGATCGCGGGCACGATGAAGCTGCACATGGACTTGGAAGAGCAGATCGCGAAATTTAAAAACGTCGAAGCATGCGTTGTGTTTCAGTCAGGATTTACGGCGAATGCCGGAACGGTGTCGGCGATTCTCGGAAAAGAAGATCTGATCATTTCGGATGAACTGAATCACGCGTCGATTATCGACGGTGCACGCTTGTCAAAAGCGACGATCAAAGTTTTTAAGCACAAGGATGTCGCGGACTGCGAACGAATTCTGCAGGAGACTGCGGATTTTAAAGGGCACAAGCTGATCATTACCGACGGCGTGTTTTCGATGGATGGCGACATTGCGCCGCTGCCGAAGCTTTGCGACCTCGCGGAAAAGTACAACTGCATCATGATGGTCGATGACGCGCATTCGTCGGGCGTGCTTGGCCGCGGCGGACGCGGCACGATCGATCATTTCAATGTGCACGGGCGCGTGCATATTCAGGTGGGCACGCTGAGCAAAGCAGTTGGCGTTATGGGCGGCTATGTTTGCGGATCGCGGGATTTGATCGACTTTTTGTATTTGCGGGCACGGCCATTTCTTTTTTCCACTTCGCACCCGCCGGCTTCGGCGGCGTCGTGCGCGGCGGCTTTTACTCTGCTCGATTCGCCCGAAGGCGAGCGGCTGGTGAAAAAGCTGTGGGCCAATACGAAGTTCTTCAAGCGCGAGCTCAAAAAGCGGGGATTCCAGTTCAAGACCAGCGAAACGCCGATCGTGCCGATTCATGTCGGGGAAGCAGCCAAGGCGTACGAGTTCTCGAAGAAGCTCTTCGAGGCGGGCGTGTTCGCGCCGGCGGTGGGTTTTCCGACGGTGGCCGAAGGGAAGGCTCGGCTCCGGGCGATTATCAGTGCGGCTCATAAACGGGACGAACTCTTGAAGGCGGCGGACATTCTGGCTGAGGTGGGGAAGACCCTGGGCGTGGTTTAGGGGTTCAGGCTGCCGAAGGCCTAAAAACGCCGGCTGGAAGCCGGCGCTACCAAAGTGGGATTTGATGTTGGCGGCTTGGTAGCGTAGAATTGAAGTACTGTGACTTCTTTTTGAACTGGATTGGGGCCAGGTTATCACTTCTAAATCGTTTATAAACAGCAGCTTACGTTCGGTTGTTCCCTTGCAGCTAAATTTCACTGCGGGATTGGTGTCGCAATACCCTGTTCCCCAGCCCTGGCAGTTCCCGCCGAAGGGAGGACGCGCCATGATGAAATTCGCCGCAGGATTACTATTCGCGGCCGCGCTCTTGGGGTTGGCTGGCAACGCAAACGCACAGACTCCTCCAGAAATTCAAAAAGACACAAAAGTAGTGGCGAGCACGGAGACGCCGGCGCCGGTCATTGCGCCGTTGGGCGTCGGGACCGCGTTTAACGCGTCCCTGGAAGAAACACTCGACACCCGCCACACCAAGGCGGGCGACGCGGTTGTGGCGGAAGCCGCCGAGGACGTTTATTACCAGCGGAGCATGATCTTCCCGAAAGGGACCAAGATCGTGGGCCACGTGGTGAAAGTGACCTCGGGAGGCAAAGGCCGGACCGGGTCAGCGGTCTTCGTGCAGTTCGACAAAGCGGTAATGAAGGATGGCCAGGAGGTCATCTTCTACGCCGGCATTCAGGCGCTGGCGGTAACCGCCGCGATTCCGCCGGAGAGCGCGAAGAACGCAGCGGATGCGCAGGCCGGTGCCGTAGAGAACGACAACGAGGGAAACGACGCTGTCGTCACCACGACCTATCAAGAGCCGCAAACCCTGCGGACGCCGCTGGCTCCGGGGGTGGTGGCTGAAGGGAAGTTCACTTCCGACGGATTATTTTCGAGCGACAGCAAAGGCGCGTTCGGCCGGCCGGACCTCAAGATGTACACGCCGACTTCGGAAGGCTCGCACGGCACGGTGATTTTGTCGTCGAAGAAGTCTTTGCACCTGGATCCGGGCACGCACCTGTTGCTGGTGGTGCAGCCACCGCCGAGCGCGGATTCGCGCGAGGGCGCGGCGGCCAATCCAGCCGATCTCGAGCCGCAACAGTAGGCGCGGGAAATTGCATCTAAGTTCATGAGGAGTCGGCACACTGTGTCGGCTCCTTTTTATTTGGGATGCGTCTGATTCTTTGACTCGATGCGCGAGCCATGCGACAAACGCGCTTCGTAGGGGAGCGGAATATGCGATTCCGAACAATGACCATGGGCATTACGACAGCGGTGGTTTTCTGTTTTGGCGCGGCCTACGCTGCGCCTTCGATGGCGCAGGATGCGCCGGCGGCTTCGGCGCGAAGCGAACAAGCGGAGGCGCAGCTCGCCGCGGGAACTGCGATTCTTGTGGAACTGAATTCGGGGCTCGACTCGAAGAAATTGAAAGCGGGAGACGCGATCACCGCGCATACGACCGAAGCGATGAAATCCGCCGATGGGCGCACGATCATGCCGCGCGGCACGAAGTTGGAAGGACACGTGACGCAAGCGGAGGCTCGAAGCAAGGGCGGGAACGCTTCGACACTGGGGATTCAATTCGACAAAGCGACATTGAAAGACGGAACTGAAATCGCGCTGAACGTTGTAATCCAGGCGATGGCGCCGCGGCAGTTTTCAGGGCCGGTGGGTGGCGGAGACGACTCGAGTCCGAGAGCGATTGGAACGACTCAGACTTCGCCGATGGGTGGCAACCACGCGCCGCCGCCGAATAGTTCGCCGCAGAGCGCGGACGGGGGCGGAGCGCCGGGAAATTTTCCGGCCGGGGCGGGGCCGCAACTCGATGCGCGGAGTCAGGGCGCGGTGGGAATCAAGGGGATCACGCTGGATGCGCAGCCGGTGGATGGGCGCGCGGCGACGTTGATCAGTTCGAATGGGAAGAGCGTGAAACTGGATGAGGGGACGCGGGTGCTGCTGGTGGTGCAGGAGAAGAAAGAAGTAACGACGCAATAATGTAATGAAGTAAAGATTGCCGCGGTGTGAAGATCGCGATGATCCGGATCGAATTGTGATTGGGTTGCGTTTAAACCCCGCGATCTGGGAAACGATCGCGGCTACAGGGTGGCGCTGCAAAGTTCGGCGACGGCGGTAGTTCGAGCGGCGGTTACGGGTCGTTGCAGAGCGTGCGTTATACTGGATGGATGGCGGCAGCTAAGAAATTATTTCTGGTCGATGCGATGGCGCACGTTTACCGCGCGTTTTTTGCGCCGATGGTGCGGATGAATGCACCGTCGGGGATGCCGACCAAGGTTCCATTTCTCTTCAACAATATCTTGAAACGGCTAGTGAAGGATTATCAGCCGGATTATATCGGCGTGGTGTTCGACACGTCGAAGCCGACCTTTCGCGACAAACTTTTCGAGCAATACAAAGCGCATCGCACGCCGATGCCGGATGAGTTGAAGCAACAGCTTCCGTATGTGAAACAGCTGTGCGAAGCGATGCGCTTACCCGTGATTCAGTTCGACGGATATGAAGCGGACGATGTTCTGGGCGCACTGTCGGTACAGGCGGCGAAGCAAAAGCTCGACGTGCTGTTGGTGACCAACGACAAAGACATGATGCAGTTGGTGGGAAGCGGAGTGCGCGTGCTGCGGCCGGGCACCGGCGGAATGAAGAACGACGTCATTGTCGACAGCGCGAAAGTGAAAGAGATTCTGGGCGTTGCGCCGGAACAAGTGGTCGATTACATGGCGCTGTTTGGCGACAGCATCGATAACATTCCGGGCGCGAAGGGAATCGGCGAAAAGGGCGCGGCGGAGTTGATCCAGAAATATGGCACCGTCGAGAACGCGCTCGATCACGCCGACGAAGTCTCGAACAAGCGCTATCGTGAAGCGCTCCAGACACAACGCGAGCAAGTGATGATGTCGAAGCAGCTGGCGCGCATTGCGGTCGACGTGCCGGTGACGCTTGAGCTCGACAAGATGCGGCGGCAGGATCCCGATCCGGTGTTGCTGACGACGCTGTATCGCGAGCTGGGATTCAATTCGCTGCTAAAGGAGTTGGGCGCGGAAGCGGCGGCTGTGGCCACGGCGACCGAGCAGGCCGCGGTGAAGACGGATTACGCGCAGTTGGCGAACGTCGATGAATTTCGGGCGTACCTGGCGAAGCTGCCGGCGAAAGCGCCGATTGCGATCTGGTTGAATCTCGAGCCCGGAATACGCGAGGCGGAAGGATTCGGATCACGCGTTGCGTCGATCGAAGTTTCGTCGAAGGCGGGCGAAGGCCGGTCGATCTGGATGGATGAAAAGGGCGAAGCGCTCGCGGCGCTGGTGCCGGTGCTGGAAGACGCGAAGCGGCCGAAGATCGTGCACGATCCGAAGCTGCTGCAGATTGTGGGCGGCCGTGCGAAAAATATTCAGCATGCGACGCAGATTTACTCGTACCTGTTGCGGCCGACGACGGGGGCTCACGATTTTACGGATGTCGTGATGCGGCAATTCAACGTGATTTTAGGCGGCGGTGCCGGCGAACGCGCCGATTACCTGCATCGCGTGGCGCCGTTGCTGGAGGAGAGCATCGAATCGCACGGGCTGACGCACGCGTACGAAAAAATCGATCTGCCGCTGGCGGCGGTGCTGGCGGATGTGGAGCGCGAGGGGATTCGCGTCGATCCGAAGGCGCTGGACGCGATGTCGGCGACGATGGAGAAAGAAGTTCGGCGTCTCGAGAAAGAGATTTGGGACATGGCGGGCGTCGAGTTCAACGTGAACTCGCCGACGCAGCTTGCGGAAGTGTTGTTCGACAAATTGAATTTGCAGGCGCCGTTCCGGCGCGGCAAGGGACGCGTGCGTTCCACGGCTGCGGATGTGCTGGAAGATCTGGCGAACCAGCATCCGATGCCGGCGAAGATCGTCGAGTTTCGCGAATTGTCGAAGCTCAAGGGCACGTATGTGGATTCGCTGCCGAAATTGATTTCGCGCGATACGGGGCGCGTGCACACGAGCTTGTCGCAAACGACGGCGGCAACGGGACGGCTGAGTTCGTGGGATCCGAATTTGCAGAATATTCCGATTCGCACCGAGCTGGGGCGGCAGATTCGCGCGGCGTTCGTTGCTGGGCCGGGAAATGTGTTGCTCGCGGCGGATTATTCGCAGATCGAGTTGCGCGTGATGGCGCATTTGTCGCTCGATCCGGTGCTGCTTGAGGCGTTTCGCAACGCGGAGGATATTCACGCGCGCACGGCGCAGGAAGTGTTTGGCGTCGGGCCGATGATGCAGACGGGGGAGCACCGGCGGGCGGCGAAGGTCATCAATTTTGGAATTATTTATGGGCTGTCGCCGTTTGGGTTGGCGCAGAACCTGGGCATCCCACAGAAGGAAGCGGCGCAATTCATTACCGCGTATTTCACGCGGTATCGCGGCGTGAAGGAATATCTGGAGCGGTCGTTGGAAGAGACGCGGAAGACGGAGATGGCGAAGACTCTGTTCGGGCGGATTCGGCCGATCCCGGAGATCAATTCGCCGCAGGTCCAACTACGGAATTTTGCCGAGCGCACGGCGCTGAATTCGCCGCTACAGGGAACCGCGGCGGATTTGATCAAGATGGCGATGATCACTATCGACGATCGGCTGAAGAAGGAGAAGTTTGAGGCGAAGATGATTTTGCAGGTGCACGACGAGCTGTTGTTTGAGGCGCCGAAGCGCGAGACCGAGAAGCTGACCAAGCTGGTGAAGGAAGAGATGGAGGGCGTCCACAAACTGGCGGTGCCTCTGGTGGTCGAAATTGGAGTCGGCGCGAACTGGAGAGATCTGGAAGACGTTGAGGACGGCGACTGAGAGCAAAAGAGTTAGCCAGGGACCTCTAGTAGTAGCAGTACATTTGTCGGGGACGTAACGTGACGTCCGACCTATCCCGCCTTTCCCGGAAACACCATATAATCCGGCCTACCTTTTGATAGATTGTGGAACCCACCATCCTTTTGGTCGCGACAAGCGAGAGTGACGGCCGATGCTACCAGGCACTGTGACGAATCGACGCACACGAATTAGGGCGCTGCCGCTCGTCGCGCTTTCGTTTCTGATGGTGATCGCGGGATGCAAGACCGGAACGGCGGGGAAAGTCGTTGGCGTGACAGTGGACCCGACAGGCGTAAACGTGGTGATCGGGAAGACGGTGCAATTCAACGCGACGGTGACGGATACATTCAATACGGCGGTGATGTGGACGGTAGCGGGCGGCAATGCGAACGGGACGATTTCGAGTACGGGGCTGTACACGGCGCCGGCGACGGTGCCGGTGTCGCCGTTCGTTACGATTGTAGCGACTTCGCAGAAGGATACGACGAAGAGCGGCACCGCACAGATCACGAT
The DNA here is from genome assembly GCA_963795355.1 of uncultured Acidobacteriota bacterium. Classification (GTDB taxonomy): domain Bacteria; phylum Acidobacteriota; class Terriglobia; order Acidiferrales; family UBA7541; genus Acidiferrum. The sequence goes on along the minus strand of CAWCHM010000009.1, from coordinate 94,882 downwards.
TACGACGAAGTCGGTGCCGTCGAATGTGACGGTGCAGGTGTCGCCGGCGACGGCGAGCGTTGCGAATTACAGTACGCAGGTTTTCATAGCGACGGTGGCGGGTTCGACGAATACGGGCGTGACGTGGTTCGTGAATGGACAGCTTGGTGGCAGTCGCACGCTGGGATTTATTTCGAGTTCGGGATTTTATATTGCGCCGGGAAATGTGCCGACGGCTGCGGATGGTAACGGCGGGAACGTGGCGACGACGCTGACGGTGACGGCGGTGTCGGAGGCGAATACGGGCGCATCCGGATCGTCGACGGTGACGGTCGTGCCGGGAAATCAGAATACGCAGAACGCGCCAATCGAACTGGGCACGTCTGGCGGAAACGGAAACGATTCGATCACGAATGCGAAGGAGCACACGATCACGTGCTGCGGCGGCACGCTGGGTTCGCTGGTGACGCGCGGGAGCACGCAATACATTTTGAGCAACAATCACGTGCTGGCGAAGAGCGACACGGCTGCGATCGGCGATCCGATCGTGCAGCCGGGATTAATTGATGCGGGACTGACGCCGGACACGAAGTGCGACGCATCGCAGGCGGCGACGGTGGCGAATCTGTCGCAATTCGTGAACCTGGAGTCGGAGAATTCGGCGTCTTCGTCGAATATCGACGCGGCGATTGCGCAGGTGGTGCCGGGAGAAGTCGATCCGCTGGGGAATATTCTGTATCTGGGCGGCGTGACGGATTCGAACAATGTGCCGCTGCCGGGAGCGCCGAATGCAGGTGTGGGAGTGACACCGTCGATTGGGCTGATGGTGGCGAAAAGCGGTAGGTCGACAGGGCTGACGTGCTCGTCGGTGTTGGCGGTGAACCTGGACACGAGCGTGGAGTACAACAAGAGTTGCGACGGGACTGGCGCGACATTCACGGTGGACTATAACAACCAGGTGGATGTGACCGGCGGGGATTTTGCGGCGGAGGGCGACTCGGGGTCGCTGATCGTATCGCAGAATACGGCCGATCCGGTGGCGCTGTTGTATGCGGGATCGGATACCGATGTTGTGGGGAATCCGGTGTCGGCGGTGTTGGCGTTTTTTTCGAGCGGCGGGGATCCGACGACGTTTGTTGGCGGCGGGCCGCACGCAGTGATCGGGTGCACGTTGCCGACGCAGCAATCGGTTGCGCATGGCGCGGCGTTGGCGGTGAAGGCGCCGTCGGTGGAGCAGAGCGAACTGCAACGTGCGATGGTCGCGCGGGATGCGCGGGCTTCGGCGCTGCTGGCGCATCCGGCGGTGCAGGCGGTGGGAGTTGGCGCGAGTCTCGACAATCCTGGGGCGCCGGCGATCGAATTTTTTGTGACGCGCGGAGTTTCACTCAGCGGCATTCCTGCTGAGGTGAACGGGATTCGGACGCGGATCGTCGAAGGCGATTTGTTCGCGAAGCGTGGCGCGGAGATTTCGGCGGCCGACAGTGCGACGAATGAGCGAGCGGGTGCGGCGGCGCGGCTGATGTATCCGATTTCAGCGGTGGAGATGGCGCGCGCGAGTACGGTGAAAACGGCGCACGCGAAGGAATTGATGAAGCTGGCGGGAGTGCAGGGCGTTGGCGTGACGTCGAGCGTGGATGCGCCGGGCGAAGCGGCGCTGATGATTTTTGTGATTCGCGGCGTGGAGCGGGCGCCGATTCCGGCGGTAATCGATGGACTACGCACGCGCGTGCGTGAATCGAGCCGGTTCCGCGCAGGCAACAGCGGCGCAGAGCCGCGCAGAGCGGTCTGCCGCGTGCCGGCGCCGAAGGCTTTGCCGAAACACTGAGCAATTTTCCCTACATTCAATTTCAACTTCAGTCCGCTGATTTCATCGGGTGACTTCTGTTTGTGCGGAATGCGTGTGCTACGCTATTTCCAGGCATTCAAATGCGAACATGTGGAGGCGACGATGGCGCACGCGGAGCAGTTTCTGAAAGTCGTGAACGACGCGAAGAAGAGAGTGAAGGAGACAAACGTCGCAGATGTGAAGCGGCGGCGGGATGGCGGCGAGAAATTCGTGCTCGTGGATGTGCGCGAGGACAACGAGTGGGCTGCGGGGCATTTGCCGGGAGCGGTGCACCTTGGCAAAGGGATTATTGAGCGCGATATCGAGAAGACGGTGACCGACCCCGCGGCGAAGATTATTCTTTATTGTGGCGGCGGATTTCGTTCGGCGCTCGCAGCCGACAATTTGCAAAAGATGGGATACACGAACGTCGAGTCGATGGACGGCGGATGGAAAGGCTGGAACGACGCGGGATTTCCTACCGAGAAGTGAAGCAGGAAGTCGATAGTCTAAAGTCAGAAGTGGATTCGACGGACCGCTTCGTCAATCCCTCAACGATTAATTGCTTGGTGCGTAGAAATAGTAGTCGGCGGAGTAGGCGGATTTTGTTTCCGCGTTGCGGTGCGCATCGTCGCAGCCGGACTGCGGTGGCTGGCCGCCCTTCGTGTGCAGCCGCTGGATAGACGTAACCTTTGAGAATACCCCATTGCCAGCGTGACTTGCCGCGGTCAGCAAAAGCCAGGGAATCGAGTTCGCGTCGGGTGAGTCGAGGCGTGCCGATACTTTTCCAACGACTTCGCTGCCATCGATGTGCTTCCACGTTGGTCCCGTGTAGTGTTTTGCAATCAGGTGATTTTGTGCGTCGAAAAGTTGCGCGTCGGGAGCTTTGAGAATCCATGCGAGTTTTTGATCGGGGGCGGGTCCCGGTTGGCATACGTAGATCTGATTGCCGGTGGCGTGCGCCTGCAGAATCAACTTTTCGCTCGCGGGCGGCGAAAGTTTCTCGGGCACCTCGGGGCGTGCGGTTTGTTGCGCAGCTGAGGGCTTGATCAAAAGTAGAACGACGATCGAAAGGAAAAGAAATTTGCGCATGGCGCGAGTCTACCACCGGCTCGCGCGCTGAAGATGAACGGCATAATGAAAGAAAAGGGAGCCGAAATGGTGGCCCCCTTCGTTTTGAAACTCTGAGTTACTAGCGGCGGCTGAAGTCGCCGCTGAAGCCGCGGCCCTGGACGCTGATGGATTCGATCTCATTGCGATCGCGGTTGAGGAAAATTTCGGCGCGACCGCGTGCCGGACCCTGGCTCGAATCGGTGATGCGCATGGTGATGTGGCGGTCATCGGCCTTCACGATATCGCCGAAGAACGTAACCTTGAAATCATGCGAGCCCGACAGAGCAACCGCCGGGCGACCTTCTTTCGTGTTGAACCAGCCGCGCGTTACATTGCCGGAGCCGTACCTCTGCCCGTTGAATGTGCCGCGGCCCGAACTGTCGGCTTTCACGCGAGGATAGTCGGTCATTGGCGCACCGAACCCGGGGCCGGGACCGTATTCGTCGCCGCCATTACCGCCGCCCGTCGCGAAAATCGCGCGGCAGCCGCGGTCAACCCACAGGCCACGATTGTCGACGCCCCATGAGCGGCCCTGCTCGCAGGGTGAGCCGCTGATCTGTTGTTGGATTGTCACCTGCGATCTGGAATCGACTTGTCCGCAATATTTTCGGTTGCCGTCGTTGGATTCACACTTGATCGTGGCGCCTTGTCCGCCGCCATTGTCACCGTTGTATCCGCCGTTGCCGTTGTAACCAGGGTTGTAGTTATTGTTGCCGCCGATCAGAAAGTCGGCGCGGCAGCCGCGATCGACCCACAGGCCGCGATCATCGACGCCCCAGGTGCGATCCTGGATGCATTCGGAGCCGCTGATCTGGCGCTGAAGGCTGACTTGGCCGGGATTCGGTGGACCGCAGTGCTTGCGTCCGCCATCGTTGGATTCGCAAGTGATGGTTTGCTGGGCCGGCGTCGCGATGGGTATGAGCAGCGCGGCAAAGACGAAACAGAAGAACAGAATCAACCTGGTCCGCATTTCAGTTCTCTCCTTTAGATCAAACTCTAGGTAAGGCAGGGCATCTGGGAAGGCCCTGAAAAGAAGCGAGGTTCCTTGCCGGGATGGTAACACGATGGGTGGTGGATGCTCCCGGAACATACTGTAAATACAGCGTGAGAAAACCTTAGGCGGATGAAAAGCCGACACATTTGGCTCCTCGGTTTTGACTCACGTTCGGCGATATCAATGAGACGCCGTTACTTCTTCGGTTTCGGTGGACATGGGGAAGTGAAATCGGCAGTTGGAAGAAATTGGCTGGGGCGGAAGGATTCGAACCTTCACCGTCCTCATTAACAGTGAGGTGTCCTACCAGTTGGACCACGCCCCAGCGGTTGGGCAAAGCGACGGAAATGCGTGCCGAGCAGCACGACTCTGGTCACGCGTGTGCAGGGTGACTCTGGCCGACCGACGCGCTCGGCACAGAGTGCATTAAAGATAGCACGACCTGTGGGGGCGAGGAGCTAGCAGAAGATTTTATGGGAAGCATATGCGGGCCAAATAAGTAGGGAAAGTGGGAAAGGGGAATTTTGTTGCGAAACGGAGTTACGTGAAACAAAAATAACCGACGAGAGGGAGCGTCGAACGAGAATTCGGCGAGGCGAGAACCAAATCGGAACGACAATCTGCAGGAGCGAGGAAGAAAATCCGAAATGGGACAAAATCGGTCCGCGATAGATTGGCAAACCTTCAAAAGTTTTGAACAGACTGAGCGTTTCGCGCGCCATGACTTTATGGAAATGTGACCAATAATTTTGCTGAAGTGTTGCAATCCAGAAAGTTTTGTTGGAAACTCGACGCGTCAAATTGGACACGGGCTCGCACATCCCGGTTTGTTGCTGGTGGACGCCTAGGTTTCCGCTCCCTCCAGGAGGGCTCACCTGTAGAGTGCACACATAGACATGGCGCAGATTTTTCATCGAAGCACAAACTTCATCTCGAGATTCAGTGTCTTCGCAGGCGTGTTCCTGGCCGGTATAGCGTTGACCGGCGTGCTGCTCGCTGCGCGGTCTCCGTATTTGACGAACCAGAACGTGACGCGTGATCAACCCATCCAGTTCAGCCACAAACATCACGTAGGCGACGACGGCATCGATTGCCGCTACTGTCACACGGGCGTCGAGAGCTCCGCGGTTGCCGGCGTGCCGCCGACAAAGACGTGCATGAACTGCCATTCGGTTCTGTTCAACAACGTTGGATATCTCGAGCCGGTGCGCGAAAGCTATCGCACCGACAAGTCGATTCAATGGGTGCGCGTGCATCGGCTGGCGGATTACGTGTATTTCAACCACAGCATTCACGTGGCGAAAGGCGTTGGCTGCTCGACGTGCCACGGGACCGTTGACCAGATGCCGCTGATTTTCCAGGCGGCGCCGCTGAACATGGGCTGGTGCATCGATTGCCACCGCAATCCGGAAGCGGTGCTGCGGGCGCCCGATCAGGTATTCAACATGGAGTGGAAAGCTCCGGCGAATCAGGCAGAACTAGGTGCGCAATACGCGCACGAGCGTAAGCTTCGTTCGACGGCGGACCTGACGAGTTGCTCGACGTGCCATCGGTAGCATGAGAGCGGCGCGCGAATTAGTTGTGCGTGGTAGGCGGTTGCAGGTGGGGCAGAAACAAGCGCAACGAATGTTTCAGCAGGGAAGAGTGTTTTTACGGATCAGCGTTTCATGACGGACGGTATGAGCGACGACGAACGCAAATATTTCGCAATGCACCCGAGTGGCGGGGCTTCTCACGGCGAGGAAGAAGCCGAGATCCCGCTGACGCCAATCGACCGGCCGCTGGATCTGGCGACCGTGCGCGCCAAGCTGCACGCCAAATCGGGCAAACAATATTGGCGCACGCTCGACGAATTGGCCGACGACCCTCATTTCGATGAATTGATGCACCGGGAATTTCCGCGGCACGCTTCGGAGTGGGACGAAGCGGTCGATCGACGCAACTTTTTGAAGTTGATGGGCGCTTCGCTGGCGTTCGCGGGCCTCGCAGGCTGCAAGTCGAACGAGCAGGAAGCCATCATCCCGTATGTGAAGCAGCCCGACGGCATGGTGCTGGGCAAGCCTCTGTATTTCGCGACGGTGATGCCGTTCGGCGCCGACGCGATCGGCGTGCTGGTCGAGAGCCATGAAGGCCGGCCGACGAACATGGCCGGTAATCCGGATCATCCGTCGAGCCTGGGTGGCATCGACCCGATTACCCAGGCGTCGGTACTCAATCTGTACGATCCCGATCGTGCAAAAACGGTTTCGTTCGCCGGCTCGCTGCGGACGTGGTCGGAATTTTCGCAGGCGGCGCAGGCAGCCGCGGCTGATATCAAGGCCGCGAGCGGCGCCGGTTTCCGCATTCTGACCGGCACGATTACCTCGCCAACCCTCGCCGACCAGTTGCAGGGAATTCTGAAACTCTACCCTCAAGCCAAGTGGCACCAGTGGGAGTCGGCGGTCAGCGACGGCGTGCGCGACGGCGGCAAGCTGGCGTTCGGCCGCTACGTCAACACGGTGTATCGCCCCGAACGCGCCGAAGTGATTTTGGCGCTCGATTCCGATTTCCTCGCGGCTGGCCCCGGGCATTTGCGGTACATGAAGCAGTTCTACCGCCGGCGCAAACTCGATACCGATCCCGGCGTCGAGCGCGTAGGCGGCGAGATGAACCGGCTGTACGTGGTTGAGCCGACGCCGACCGTCACCGGATCGAGCGCGGACCACCGGCTGCCACTGCGCGCTTCGCACATCGATACGTTCGCGCGCGCTCTCGCGGCAAAGCTGGGAGTCGGGGGCGCCGAAGGTGGGGCATCGCTTCCACCCGCAGTCGAAAAGTATCTCGAAGCGGTCACCAAGAATTTGCAGGGGCATCGCGGCAGTTCGCTGGTCATCGCCGGCGAGCAGCAATCACCGGAAGTACACGCGATCGTGCACGCGATCAACGCCGCGCTGAGCAACGTCGGCAACACGCTGTACTACACCGAGCCCGTCGAAGCGAACCCGGTGAGTTACGTCGAATCGCTGCGCGATCTGTGCGCCGATATGGACGCGGGCAAGGTCGATACGCTGCTGATGGTTGGCGTGAACCCGGTTTACGACGCGCCGCACGATTTCGATTTTGTGACTAAGCTACGCAAAGTGCGCAACACCGTGCAGCTGAGCACGCACTTCGACGAAACCGCACAGCATGTGAAGTGGCACGTCGGCGAGTCACACTTTCTCGAGACCTGGGGCGATGCGCGCGCGTTTGACGGCACGCTGAGCGTCATCCAGCCACTGATTGCGCCGCTGTATTACACGCGCTCGGCGCATGACGTGATCGCGGCGTTCGGCGACAAGCCGGGAATCTCGACGTACGAAGCGGTGCGCGATCGCTTGAAGGCGTCGAATCCGGGCGCCGACTTCGAAAAATTCTGGCGCAAGACATTGAACGACGGCTTTGTGGCGAATTCGGCGTTTCCGCCGGTGAGCGTCAGCGCCAAAGTCAACCTCGCGAATTTGCCGGCGCCAAAAGCGTCGTTGGGCGAAGAACTCGAGTTCATCTTCCGGCCCGATCCGTGCATTTACGACGGCCGGTACGCCAACAACGGCTGGCTCCAGGAACTGCCGAAGCCGGTCACCAAGCTGACCTGGGACAACGCGGCGATGGTCAGCCCGAAGACGTCGGAGACTCTGGGCCTGACGCACAAGGTTGCGGCGCGAGGCGGCGAGCACGGACAGATCACATCGCCGTTGATCGATATCGCGCTGTCGAACAGCAAGGTTACGGCGGCGGCATGGACGCTGCCCGGCCAGGCAGATGGCGTCGTGGTTCTGCCGCTCGGCTACGGGCGCATGTTCGCCGGCTACTCCGGGACCAACAAAGGATTCAACGCCAACGCGGTGCGCATCTCGACCGCGCTGTGGGTTGCGAGCGGCGGAAAGATCACCAAAACCGGCGACGAGTATCCGCTGGCCTGCACGCAGTACCACTTCAACATGGAAGGACGAAAGATCCTGAGCGCGGGCACGCTCGAGGAATACAAGAAGAATCCCGCGTTCGCGCACGAGGGCGACGAAACGCCGCCGAAGGAAGATTCGCTCTACAAGGAATTCGCATATCCCGGCTACGCCTGGGGCATGGCCATCGACCTGAAGAACTGCAACGGGTGCAACGCCTGCGTGGTGGCTTGCGGGTCGGAAAACAACATCGCAATCGTTGGTAAGGATCAGGTGATGCGCGGCCGCGAGATGCACTGGATCCGCGTCGATCGCTATTACCTGGCGGAAACCAGCACCAACGACCCGACTACCAATGAACATGATGCGCTGGCGAATCCGCCAACGTATTTCCAGCCGGTGCCCTGCCAGCAGTGCGAGAACGCGCCGTGCGAGCAGGTTTGCCCGGTGGGTGCGACGGTACACAGTTCGGAAGGCCTGAACGACATGGTCTACAACCGCTGTGTTGGCACGCGATATTGCTCGAACAACTGCCCCTACAAGGTGCGGCGCTTCAACTTTTTGCGCTTCCAGGATTGGGAGACGCCTTCGCTCAAGCTGCAGCGCAACCCCGAGGTTACCGTGCGCAGCCGCGGAGTCATGGAAAAGTGCACGTACTGCGTGCAGCGCATCAACAACGCGCGCATCGAGTCGGAAAAGCAGAATCGCCCAATCGCCGACGGCGAGATCGTCACCGCGTGCGAAGCTGCGTGCCCATCCGAAGCCATCGTTTTTGGCAACGCCAACGACCCGAACAGCCGGGTCGCCAAGCTCAAGGCGCAACAGCGCAACTACACGATTCTCGGTGAACTGAACGCGAGACCGCGCACGACGTATCTGGCCGCGGTGCGCAACCCGAATCCGGAGATGGAAAAGGCATGAGCGCCACCCGGCCTCCAATCAATTCGCCTAACATCCGGCGGCTGGCGCCGGTGCTCGAGCCGGGGCACAGCTACGCCACGGTCACCGACAAGATCGCGTCGATCGTTCTGACGCGGCCGATATCGCTCGGCTGGTTGGCGGGTTTTGGCCTGGCGTTTTCGATCGTGATGGTGCTCAACGTGGCCGTCGCCTGGCTGATCATCAAGGGCGTCGGCATCTGGGGCATCAACATCCCGATCGGATGGGGCTTCGCGATCGTCAATTTCGTCTGGTGGATCGGTATCGGTCACGCCGGCACGCTGATTTCCGCAATTTTGTTTTTGTTGAACCAGAAGTGGCGCACTTCGATCAACCGCTTTGCCGAAGCGATGACGCTCTTCGCAGTCGCTTGCGCGGGCTTGTTCCCGCTGATCCACACCGGGCGTCCGTGGATGGCGTATTACATGTTCCCGTACCCAAGCACGATGGAGATCTGGCCGCAGTTCCGCAGTCCGCTGATCTGGGACGTATTCGCGGTTTCGACCTACGGCACTGTTTCGGCTCTGTTCTGGTTTGTCGGCCTGATTCCCGACCTAGCGACGCTGCGCGACCATGCCATCGGCAAGCCGAAGCAGATCATCTACGGCATGCTGGCGCTGGGCTGGCGCGGTTCGGCGCGACACTGGCATCGCTATCAGTCGGCGTACTTGCTGCTCGCGGGCTTGGCGACGCCGCTTGTGCTCTCCGTGCACACCGTCGTGAGCTTCGACTTTTCGGTGGCCATCGTTCCCGGCTGGCACACAACGATCTTCCCGCCTTACTTCGTGGCAGGCGCCATCTATTCGGGTTTTGCGATGGTGCTGACGATCGCCATTCCGCTGCGCGCCGCGTATGGCCTCCAAGATTTCATCACCATGCGGCATCTCGAGAACATGGCGAAGGTGATGCTTGCCACCGGTTTGATCGTGGCGTACGGCTACTTCTTCGAGTTCTTCCTGTCTTTGTATAGCGGCAACAAGTTCGACGTCTTCCTGGTGCAGCAGCGCTTGCACGGCCCGTACAACTACTATTACTTCGCGCTGATCCTGTGCAACATCATCACGCCGCAGTTGTTGTGGTTCCAGAAGGTGCGCACCAACGTCGCGGCGCTGTTTGTGATGTCGCTGGTGATCAACCTGGGCATGTGGCTTGAGCGGTTCGTTATCGTGGTTATCAGCTTGACGCGCGACTTCATGCCGTCCGCCTGGGGCCGTTACTCGGCGACGGTTTGGGATTACGCGACGTTTGTCGGCACGCTCGGACTCTTCACCATGCTGCTGTTCCTGTTTGTGCGCGTGCTGCCGGCCATCTCGATTGCGGAAATGCGCGAACTTGTGCACGAAACATCCGAGGATCACGAATGATCGAGCATCGCTCACACACGTACGGCGTGCTGGGTGAGTTCGACACCGAGCACCAGTTGTGTGCCGCGGCACGTGCCGCGCGCCAAGCCGGTTGGGAAAAGATCGAAGGCTATACGCCGTTCCCGGTCGAAGCGCTTACCGAAGCGCTCGGCCTGAAGCGCAATGCCGTGCCGTTGATAACGCTGATCGGCGGTTTGTGCGGCGGCCTGGGCGGTTTCTTTTTCCAATACTGGGTCAATATTTATGCCTATCCGATGAATATTGCGGGGCGACCGCTCAACAGCTGGCCGGCGTTCATCCCGGTCACGTTTGAGCTGACCGTTCTCGGCGCTTCGCTTTCGGCGGTTTTCGGGATGCTGGCGTTGAACAAATTGCCTGAGCCGTATCATCCGCTGTTCAACATCGATCGCTTCGTGAAGCACGCCACGACCGACAAGTTTTTCCTCTGCATCGAGGCGCGCGACAAGAAATTCAATGTCGACGACGCGAAGCGTTTCTTCGAAAGCGTGCATGCAACGAACATCAACGAGGTGCAGGATGATTAAGCCTGCGCGCATCGCGTTGTGTGCGGTTGCGTTTTCGGCGCTTCTTACCGGGTGCAGCCTCAAGCAGGACATGGCGCTGCAGCCGAAGAACCGGCCGCTGTCGCCCTCCGATTTCTTTACCGACGGCCGCTCGGAGCGAGCCATACTTGAAAACACGGTCGCGCACGGTTCACTAGCCAACGATGCACTGACGATTCCCAAGGACTCGAACGCGTTTCCGCTGCCAGTGAATCAGGAATTGCTCGAACGCGGCGAAGGGCGCTACAAGATTTTCTGCACGCCGTGCCACGGCCTGCAAGGCGACGGCAACGGCATGGTCGCGATGCGCGGCATGAAGCATCCGCCGACGTACCACCAGGACCGCTTGCGCCAAGCGCCAAATGGATATTTCTATGATGTCATCACGAACGGCTTCGGCGCGATGCTGGGCTATTCGGCGCAGGTTCCGCCGCGCGACCGCTGGGCGATCATCGCGTACGTGCGCGCGCTGCAATTGAGCCGCAACGCCAAGCTTTCGGAATTGCCGGCGAGTGTGCGCGAAGAGTTGGCGCATCCTCATCCGGCTGCACCGGCGAAGAGCGAAGGAGCGAAGGAATGACCGCGCAGGATTTCAAGGCGCCCGAAAGCGTCAGCCGCCTGCAACAGCGCGCGCTCATTGCCGGGATCATCGGCGTCGTCATCTGCATCATCGGGTATGTGAAGTCGCCCGAGACGTTGATGCGCTCATACCTCATGGCATTCATGCTGATTTTGGGTTTGTCGCTCGGCTCGCTCGGTCTCTTGATGTTGCAGCATTTGACCAGCGGCTATTGGGGTATTGTGATTCGCCGCCCGCTCGAATCGGCAACGCGCGCGCTTCCACTGGTTTTTATATTGTTCGCGCCGCTGTTCTTCGGCTTTCGCTACCTGTATGGCGCGTGGTTGAACGCTCCACCGCCGGGCCACGAAGGCGCCCTCTCAGATTTTCAGCAGCACTACCTCACACCCGGCTGGTTCCACATTCGCGCGATCATTTATTTCGCGGTGTGGCTGCTGCTGATGTGGATTTTCAACGCGTTGTCGCGCAAGCAAGACGTCGACCGCGATGACCGCGCGCTGCGCCGCAGGCTCAAGATGCTGGCCGGGCCGGGCATCATTCTCTATGTGTTCGCGATGTCGTTCGCTGCGATCGATTGGGTGATGTCACTTTCTCCGCATTGGGCGTCGACCATTTACGGCTTCCTCTATGTTGCCGGGCAGCTGATTTCGTCGATGGCGCTGATGATCTGCGTGGTGGTTTTACTATCGCACGCGCCGGGTTTTGCGGGCGTGCTCAAGCCGCGCTACCTCCACGATTGTGGCAAGCTGCTGCTCGCGTTTATCATGCTGTGGGCGTATTTCAGCTTTTCGCAGTTGCTGATCATCTGGTCCGGCAACGCTCCGGAAGAAATCAGCTTCTACCGCTCGCGCCTCTACGGTGAATGGGGATATCTCTCCGTTTTCATCCTGATCTTCCACTTTTTTGTTCCGTTTTTCCTGCTGTTGTCGCGCGACCTCAAGCGGAACCCATCGATCATCACCAAAGTTGCGGCGTGGATGATCCTGATGCGCCTGGTGGATTTGTTCTGGCTGACGCGTCCGGAATTCACCCCCAGCGCGATTCCGAGCATTTGGGATTTCGCGGCGGCGATGGCCCTGGGCGGGCTATGGCTTTTCGTGTTCGCCTGGCAGTTGCAGAAGATGCCGCTCTTGCCCTTGGGTGAGCCCAAGCTCGAGGACTTCCTGGAGCCCCATGAGCACTGATATGCATCACAGCGCCGCGGGCAGTGAGCCCCGGAATGACGATGTGGCGTTCGAGACCGTTGACGTCCATCCGGCAACGATTTACTGGTATTTGGGCGCGCTCGCGGTTGCCGTCGTTCTCTCGTACGTGGTCTGCATCTTTGTGCTGCGCATCACCACCAAGATCGCGGTGGACTACGACACGCCACCGCCCGCTGTGCGTCAAGAGATGGGCAGTGCGTACGATGCACTGCCGCCCGAACCGCGGCTGCAAGGCGTGCCGGGACACACGGAAGATCCTCAAGCCGATTTGCGAAACAAGCGCGAGGCTGACGAAAGGGCCAACCAGACCACCGGTTGGATCGATCAGAACGCGGGCATCGCGCAGATTCCGGTTTCCGAGGCGATGAAAATCATTGCTGAAAAGGGATTGCCCGGCGCTTCAGCTGCGGCGGAGAAAAAGTAGGGATGAAGCAGGTTCGCACAATTGCGGGTTTGGTTGCGGTTCTGGCGCTGGCGTTGATGTTTGCCAGCAGCGCGAGTGTTTCCGCGCAGACCGTCCCGACCGATGTCGGCAAGTCCTCCTCGGGGCTTCCGCCGGCGCTGCGCAACGTGGGATTCGAGCCGCCGCTGAACGGCCAGATTCCATTGGCATTGCAGTTCAAGGATGAAACCGGACGCGACGTCGCGTTCGGCGATTACTTCCATGGCAAGCCCGTGCTTTTGGCACTCGTTTATTACGGCTGCCCGATGCTCTGCAATCAGGTGGAGCAGGGCGTGGTCGGCTCCCTGAAGATGCTTTCCTTCAATCCCGGGACCGACTATGAAGTCGTATTCGTGAGCTTCGATCCGCGCGAGTCCGCCGACATGGCGGCACAGAAGAAAACGTCGACGATCTCGCACTTTGGCCGTCCGCAGACAGCCGCAGGTTGGCATTTCCTGACGGGCACAAAAGATTCGATCGACGCGATTGCGCAAGCCGCTAATTTCCGCTACTCGTTTGACACGAAGACGAACATTTTCGCGCACGCGAGCGGCATCATGCTGCTGACTCCCGACGGACGCATTTCGCGTTATTTCTACGGCGTCGAGTATCCGTCGCGTGACGTACGGCTGGGCCTGGTCGACGCATCGGCGGGCAAGATCGGCACGCCAATCGATCATCTCTTGCTGTACTGCTTCCAATACGACCCGTCGAGCGCGCGCTACAGCGCCACGATTCTCCGCATCATCCGCATCGGTGGGCTGTTCACGATTTTCACGATCGTCGCGGGGATTTTGATCTTCCGGCGGCGCGATCACGCGCTCGATCCGAAAGCGCAAGGAGCACACTAGAGCCGTGCAGTCGCAACTACCACTGTATCCGGAGCAGGCGTCCAACTTCGCTCCCAGCGTCGACGCCCTGATGGTGTACATCACCGCGATCTGCCTCTTTTTCGCCGTGGCCGTCACCGCCGCGGTCATCTTTTTCTTCTTCAAGTACAAGCGCAAGACGCCAGGCGAAATTGGCGTTCCGATCCATGGCGATATGCGGCTGGAAACAATCTGGCTTGTCGTGCCGCTGCTCCTCTCGCTGACGATGTTTGCCGGCGGTGCGGTGATATACGTCGACTATCGGCGCCCGCCGCTCGACACGCTCGATATTTATGTCATCGGCAAGCAGTGGATGTGGAAGTCGCAACAGCCGACCGGACTGCGCGAAATTAATGAGTTGCATGTGCCGGTGGGGCGCAACGTGAAGCTCATCCTCGCCAGCGAAGATGTCATCCACAATTTCTCGATTCCCGATTTCCGCGTGAAAATGGACGTCGTGCCAGGGCACTACAACACAATGTGGTTCCGCCCAACCAAGCCCGGCCGATACCACTTCTTTTGCTCGCAGTATTGCGGCACCAACCACGCACTGATGGGTGGATGGGTTACAGTCATGGAGCCGTCCGACTACGAGTCGTGGCTATCGGGCTCGTCCTCGGCGGATGCCAATCCAGTGGTGGCAGGTGAAAAGTTATTTACCGAAAAGGCATGCGCGACTTGCCATCTGCCTGACGGCAAGGGGCGCGCGCCATCGCTCAACGGCGTCTACCAGGGCAAGGTCCAGCTGGCTGATGGCTCAACGGTCACCGCCGACGACGCCTATTTGCGCGAATCGATCCTGGCGCCCAATGCCAAGATTGTCGCGGGATTCCAGCCGCTGATGCCCTCGTTCCAGGGACAAATGACCGAGGAAGAAATCCTGGCGCTAACGGCTTATATTAAGTCATTGCAGTCGCAGCCGGTTCCCGCTACAGGCGCGGGAGTTGCGCCGGCAGGGAAAAAATAGCCATGAGTACGACACCAAATAGCGGGGGCGAGCACCAACTGCCACGCGAGCACTATCTAAACGCCACGTACGGACTTCGTTCGTGGCTGCTGACCACGGACCACAAACGCATCGCGCTGCTGTATCTGGCATCGGTCACGTTCTTCTTTTTCATCGGCGGCACGTTCGCTTCGATGATCCGCATCCACCTGTTAACGCCGAACGGCTACCTGGTTACGCCGGAAACCTACAACAAGCTGTTCACGATGCACGGCGTAGCGATGATTTTCTTCTTCCTGATTCCTTCGATTCCGGCGGTCCTCGGCAACTTCCTGATTCCGCTGATGATCGGCGCCAAAGACCTCGCCTTTCCGAAGATCAATCTTCTGAGCTGGTACATCTACCTGGTCGGCGGCTGCTTCGTTCTTTATTCGTTCTCGACGGGCGGTCTCGACACCGGCTGGACCTTCTATACGCCGCTAAGCAGCGTCTATTCCAACTCTGCTGTTACGCCGGCGGTCATCGGGATCTTCATCAACGGATTCTCGTCGATCCTCACCGGACTCAACTTCATCGTCACGATTCACACGATGCGGGCGCCGGGCATGACCTGGTTCCGTTTGCCGCTCTTTGTCTGGGCTCATTACGCAACGAGCATGATCTTCATTCTCGGCACGCCCGTAATCGCCATCACACTGCTGCTCGCCGGCCTCGAGCGCATGCTTCACCTCGGATTCTTTAACCCGGTACTTGGCGGCGATCCGATCCTGTTCCAGCACCTATTCTGGTTCTATTCGCATCCGGCCGTGTACATCATGATTTTGCCGGCCATGGGTGTGATCTCGGAGATCATCCCCACCTTTGCGCGCAAACCGATCTTTGGCTACTCGTTTATCGCCGGCTCCAGTATCGCGATTGCGGTCATCGGTTTCTTCGTCTGGGCGCACCACATGTTTCTGACCGGCGAATCGGCCTACGCCGCGCTGACCTTCTCGCTGCTCAGCTACCTCGTGGCGATCCCGTCGGCGGTGAAAGTCTTCAACTGGACCTCCACCTTATATAAGGGCTCGATCTCGTGGGAAACGCCGATGCTCTACGGCCTCGGCTTTATCGGCCTGTTCCTGATCGGCGGCTTGACCGGTTTGTTCCTCGCCTGCCTGGGCCTCGACATCCACCTTCACGACACGTACTTCGTCATCGCGCACTTCCACTACATCATGGTGGGCGGCGCGGTCATGGGGTATGTCGGCGGATTGCACTTCTGGTGGCCCAAGATCACTGGTCGCTTGTATCCCGAAGGGCTTGCCAAGACGGCCGCGGTCACCCTTTTCATCGGGTTCAACCTGACCTTCTTCCCGCAATTCATCCTCGGCTACCTCGGTATGCCGCGCCGCTATCACAGTTATCCGCCTGAGTTTCAGGTGTTCAACGTGATGTCGACGGCGGGTGCCTCGATCCTGGCGCTGGGTTATTTGCTGCCGATGATCTATCTGACCTGGTCGATGCGGTACGGGAAAATCGCGGGACCAAATCCCTGGCCTGCGACTGGACTTGAGTGGAAGACCGCATCTCCACCGCTCACCGAAAATTTCGAGGTGACCCCCGAAGTCAATTGGGAGCCGTACGACTTCGATAACCGGCACGATCTAGGCCTTGATGTAAAAGGTCATCCGTCGCTTGCGCCGGCTCACGGTGACGATTAAGCATTAGGAAGCAGCGAAGCTGAAGACGCGCGGACCCGCGACAAGGTCCAAAGAGGAGCGCCGAGTGCATCGCACCGGAGAGTTGTACGGACAGTTTGAAACGCTGGACCAGCAGCGCGAAAGCGCCTCGTTCGGCATGTGGGTGTTCCTGGTCACCGAAGTTTTGTTCTTCGGCGGCATGTTCATGACCTACACGCTGAACCGCTCCACGTACCCCGACGTTTTCGGCGAGGCGAGCCGCTCCATCAACCTCACACTCGGCGCGGTTAACACCGTCGTCCTGATCGGCAGCAGCTTGACCATGGCGATGTCGGTCTGGGCCGCACAAGTTGGCAAGAAGCATCTGGTTACGATCTTCTTGATCCTGACCTTGATCCTTGGCACCGTGTTCCTTGGCATCAAGGGGGTCGAATACCACGAGAAATTCGTCGAGCACCATGTTCCAGGCTTGAACTTCAATTTTGAGCCGGGGGCCGACGCAGCTACCAACGCCCACGCTCAACTCTTTTTCTCTCTTTACTTTGCGATGACCGGGCTTCACGCCCTGCACATGATCATCGGCGCCGGCCTCTTGATCTGGCTCATTAAAGAATCGTTCCGCGGGCGCTTCAATCCCGAATACAGTACGCCCGTCGATCTTGTAGGTTTGTATTGGCACTTCGTCGATATTGTGTGGATTTTTCTGTTCCCGTTGCTCTATTTGATCGACCGACATTAGCGGAAACCGCGAGAGGGGCATTGTGTCTGACATTCAATCCGACACCCATTCCGAACATCACATAGTCTCGCCGAAAGTCTATATCACGATTTTCTTGGCGCTGATGGTGTGCACGTTCCTGACGGTCGAAGCGGCCAAGGTCGACCTCAACGCGTATTTCAGTGGGCTGAACATCATCGTCGCTCTCGTGATTGCCACTTTTAAAGCCTCTCTCGTCGTGCTCTTCTTCATGCACGGCAAGTACAGCCCAAAGCGTACAAAGCTCGTGATCGTCTGTTCGGTCTTCTGGCTAGCCATCATGTTGTTCATGACGATGAGCGATTACGTCACCCGCCCCTGGAAGTAAGTACCAGTCACATCATTTGTAGCAAGCTAGTATTCGCCGGTCCTTAGGCCTCGAGGCAGAGTCGCATTTGCGCGTATCCGTAGGTTTTAGAACCGCTCTAGGCGACAAGTTATAGGCGTACACGCACACCCCCGCCGATCAGGTGCGTTTGGGGTGTTTTTGGGAGGTCGGCGAAAGTGCGAGAAACTTGTGAACAGCTGAAATTCGCGGGAAATAAAAGTGGGGGACAAGCGAACCGGCCCAGCCCTCAATCCCCTAAAGGGATCCTCGGCTCGCGCCCCCCGCTTTCGAGGGTGCAAACGATAAGCCATTTCTAACTTTCCTGTTTTCAGTCCTATGACCTGCGCGGCCCGCGTAAAAACGCGGTACTATCGCGCAAAATTACCAGTCTCTCAGGCGTACTAGGGGAAACACTGTAAGCCTGTGGAAAAGTGTGGGTTACGGCGATCTGTAAGACCTACGCCGAGTTCCAAAATGGGAATTTGCTTGATGCGAGAGCGGGCGTCGGTTCACCGTGATATCACTCGCTTAGCGTCGAGGGCGCTCTGTTTTCTGGATTGTCTTCCGCCACGCTGCCGCAAGGAATTCGCGTGCCCTCGGACGAGTCGCGCTGAACTCTTTCTGCGAAAAAACTCCTCGATTTGACCAGCCAGAATCGCACCTGCTACTGTAAGAAGTTATCTTGGCCTCATTAGGCCCACTGTGCGCCGGCGTTCCTGTGAGACCGGCTCGCGGAGACAGTAGCCAGGGACCCCATGCCGTTGACCAAACTGGTTGTGCGCGGTGCCCGCCAGCACAATCTGAAGAACATCAGTGTCGAAATCCCGCGCAATTCGTTGACGGTCATTACCGGCCTGTCGGGTTCCGGCAAATCTTCGCTCGCGTTCGACACGATTTATGCCGAGGGGCAACGCCGTTATGTTGAATCGCTGTCGGCCTATGCCCGCCAATTCCTCGACCAGATGGAGCGACCCGAAGTCGACGTGATCGAAGGGCTTTCTCCCTCGATCGCGATTGAGCAGAAGACCACCACACGGTCCCCGCGCTCGACGGTCGGCACCATCACCGAGATTTACGACTACCTCCGCGTCATTTACAGCTCGATCGGCATCCCGCATTGCCCACAGTGCGGCAACCCGATCACACGCCAGTCGAGCGAGCAGATTGTTCAGTCGATCCAGACCGGCGAGCTTTGCAAGACCGATGACCGGGTCATGATCCTTGCGCCGATCGTGCGGGGACGCAAAGGCGCCTACCGTAAGGAGCTGGAGAAGCTGGCACAAGACGGCTATCTTCGCGCGCGCATCAACGGCGAACTGGTGCAGCTCGACGAAATTCCGGTGCTCGACAAGCGGAAGAATCACACGATCGAAGTAGTGGTGGACCGGCTACTTGTGAAGCCCGGCATCGCCGCGCGGCTGGAGCAATCGATCGTCACGGCGCTCAAGCTGGCATCGGGATTGGTCACGGTTTCGATCGTTGGCGGTGCCGATCATGTGTTTTCCGAGAAGCTGGCTTGCCCGGACTGCGGCATTTCTGTTCCGCAATTGGAGCCGCGATCGTTCAGCTTCAACTCACCATATGGTGCCTGCCCCGCCTGTAACGGACTCGGCTCAAAATACGATTTCGATCCGGCGCGAGTGATTACGGATTGGACGCGGCCGCTGTTTGACGGCGGTCTCGGCCCGGGCTCCGGTTCGGCGATGCTCAAACGCACGTTGCAGCTCGCCGCTTACGCACACGGGTTCAACCTCGATACACCATTTGAAAAGCTGCCTGCGTCCGCGCAGAATTTGGTGCTGCACGGCTATCCGCCGTCAAACGGCGGAACTGTGGCGGCTGCGAAGAAGCTGAAGACGGAGAAAGGGTTCCGCTTCCCCGGCATTCTCAAATTTCTGGACCGAAATTTTCAAGAATCGAATTCAGATTCGTACCGCGAGTGGATGACGCAGTACATGTCGGCCACGCGCTGCACGGTTTGCAATGGCAAACGCCTGCGGCCGGAATCGCTGGCGGTGAAACTCGCGGGGCATTCGATCGCAGAGTTCACTTCGCTGTCGTTGAAGTCGGCGCGGCCCGCCGTCGCCAAAATTCTCGGCGAAATCACACAGCGGCAACAGGCGGTTGCAGGTCGGCCATTGGAGGAGGTAGCTGAGCGGCTGGATTTTCTGCTTGCGGTCGGACTTGGATATCTCAGCCTCGACCGGTCTGCCGCAACATTGTCGGGCGGTGAAGCGCAGCGAATTCGCCTCGCCACGCAGATTGGCTCGCGTCTGCGAGGAGTGCTTTACGTTCTCGACGAGCCGTCCATTGGTTTGCATGCGCGAGACAACGATCGTTTGCTCGGCTCTCTCGAGCAGCTTCGCAATCTCGGCAACACCGTGCTGGTTGTTGAGCATGACGAAGACACTATCCGTCGCGCCGATTTTGTCGTCGACCTCGGTCCTGGCGCCGGCGAAGCGGGCGGCCACCTCGTCGCGCAAGGCAAGCCCGAGCAAGTGGCCGCAAATCCAGAGTCACTGACCGGGCGTTATCTCAGCGGGGCCACAAGCATTCCGGTCCCAGCGCAACGGCGCAGTCCCAACGGCAAATCGGTTCAGATTCTTGGCGCCCACGAAAACAATCTCAAAGACGTCGATTTCACGTTGCCGCTTGGCTTGCTCACGGTTGTGACGGGCGTCTCCGGTTCCGGCAAGTCCACGCTGGTAAATGACATTCTCTATCGCGCGCTGGCGCAAAAGCTCTATCGCTCAATGGATCCGCCTGGGGCGCACCGTAGCGTGACCGGCATCGAGCACGTCGACAAAGTCATCGAGATCGATCAGGCGCCGATCGGTCGCACGCCGCGGTCGAATCCGGCAACATACACGGGCGTTTTCGCGCCGATTCGCGAACTTTTCGCGATGCTTCCGGAGTCGCGTGAACGTGGCTACAAGCCCGGCCGTTTCAGCTTCAACGTAAAGGGCGGCCGCTGCGAGGCATGCCAAGGTGACGGGTTGCGCCGCATCGAAATGAACTTTCTGCCCGATGTATACGTGATGTGCGAAGTCTGCCGAGGCAAACGCTACAATTCGGAAACTCTGGCGGTTCGCTTCAAGGGTCACTCGATTTCCGATGTGCTGAATATGCCCGCAAGTGAAGCGCTGAAGCTGCTCGAGAATATTCCGCAGGTTCAACAAAAACTCGCGACGCTGGTTGAGGTCGGGCTCGGTTACGTTCAACTCGGGCAATCCGCAACGACACTTTCGGGAGGCGAAGCGCAGCGGATCAAGCTTGCGCGCGAACTTTCCAAACGCCAAACGGGACGCACCCTCTACATTCTCGATGAGCCGACGACCGGATTGCACTTCGATGACGTGCGAAAGCTCCTTGACGTCCTGCAGCGTCTCACCTCGCTCGGCAACACCGTGCTCATCATCGAACATCATCTCGATGTCATCAAGCAAGCGGATTGGGTCATCGATCTGGGACCCGAAGGTGGAGACGGTGGCGGTCGCATTGTCGCGCAAGGTTCGCCCGAGCAGGTCGCGCGCAACAAAAAGTCTTACACCGGGCAAGCTCTCGCACGCGTCCTGCATCTCAACGGCGCCAATGGTCAAGGCTCCAATGGCCAGCCTTCGTCGAAATAGAAGCTTTTCTCGTTTCGCTCCGCGAACGGCTTCTCATTCGACTTCACCCTTTCCCCGCGCTAAAGTACTCGTTCACCCATGTCCCTTTACTCGACAAAACCCCTTCCGCTGTCGTCCGTCCATACTTATCCGTTGTCATCGCGCAAGAGCAAGGTTCACGTCAGCGATTTTGCCAAGCCCGTACCAGCAAACGTATCGTTGAAGAAATTCCTGGATTCGCTCCCCAACATTCTTGCCGCACAAGATCTTCGTGAGATAGCCGTTGCCATTCACGGCGCGCGGCGGCAGAAAAAATCGATCCTGTGGGGAATCGGCGGGCACGTGATCAAGGTCGGACTCGGGCCAATTCTCATAGACCTGATGCGTCGCGGTTTTATCACTGGCATTGCGATGAACGGCGCCGCGCTGATTCACGATTTTGAAATCGCACTCGCGGGGAATACCTCCGAGGATGTCGAAGCATCTCTTCCCGACGGCCGCTTTGGCATGGCCGAAGAAACCGGCCGCTACGTCAACGAAATTTCAAAGTTGGCTTCGCGCATTCGCATCGGCTACGGCGAAGCTGCCGGGCAATTTCTCAACAGCGGGATCGTGCCTGCGCCATTCGCCGAGCAAAGCGTACTCGCGTCGGCCTACAAACTCAAAATTCCCGTCACGATTCACCTCGCGATCGGCACCGACATTCCTCATATGCATCCGGCGGTCGATCCCGGAGCATTGGGACTCGCGACGCATATCGATTTCCGATTGTTCAGCGCGCTTGTCCAGGAGATGCAGCCGAGTGGCGTGTATCTCAACTGGGGCAGTGCCGTCATACTTCCTGAGATTTTTCTCAAAGCGGTATCGATCAGCCGCAACTACGGTGTGCCTCTGCGTCCAATCACTACGGCGAATTTCGATTTCGTTCAGCATTATCGCCCGCTGCAAAACGTCGTGAAGCGTCCTACGGCGCCATCCGCAAAGAACAGCGGCGGCGCGCAGTCTCACGGCTACGCGATCACCGGGCACCACGAAATTCTCATGCCACTGCTCGCCGCGGCGCTCGCATCCAACTGGACGAAAGGCTCGCCGCGGAAATCAAAGCGTGGCAATGCGCGATGACGCGGTTCGACGACAATCCGAACGAGTTTTTTCCTGCGGACTCGGGTGCGAAGCCCGATTCGCCGCCGGAACTGGGCGACGACTCACCTGCAGACATTGCTTCCGTTTTGCACCAGCCGATTGATCCGGCAGCGCCTCTCGCGGGCGATCCCATCACGTATGCTGCCGCTTCGCCTCACGGGACCCTACCAACTTTCAACGGAAGTGCGGTTTTCCCCGAAGACCTTCGAATCTCCTGGTATTGGCCGCACTTGATTCTGTTTGTGTTTTTCACGTTTGCAAGCTTCCTGGTCGTCCAGACCACGATGTTTATTTACTATGGCCCCAAGGAGCCGTTGCCGAGAGAGCAGCTCGAGCAATATCTGCTCAGCAAGCCGCAATTTATTTTCGGCACGAACGTGATTTGGTACGCGTCGGTCTTTCTTTTCCTTTATGTGACGCTGGCGGTGTTGCGTGACGCGCCGTTCTGGTCTTCGCTAGGCTGGAAAAAACTGTCCGCACAATTCACTTCCACGTGGGGAGGCCCGTGGTCCTACTTTCTTGGCGGGTGTGCTCTCGCCATCTTCGTCGGAATCGCCAGCTCTCAGGTGAAAGACACCGACAACATGCCGATCAAGGAGCTGTTCAAGAATCGCGAGAACGCCGTTTTGCTGATGTGTATGGCGGTGTTCGTCGCACCGCTAGTCGAGGAAACTGTTTTCCGCGGCTATCTATATCCGCTTCTCGCCCGCATCGGGTACAGCGTCACGCGCCGCTTCGGGCTTCAGCCGCCGGAGGCGATTCGAACTGGCATTTTCAGCAGCGTCGTGATCACCGGCGTGTTATTCGGACTTATGCATGGTGCGCAACTTGGCTGGACTTGGAGTGTCGTCGGCCTCCTGATCCTCGTCGGCGTGATCTTTACGTTCGTTCGCGCGCGCACGGGCACGGTGCTCGCGAGTTTTCTGCTTCACCTCGGCTACAACTCGATGATCGCCGTCACAACCATCATCGGAACCCATGGCTTCACGAAGATTCCTACTAGCCCCTGAGCCTCAAGGCGACACTGGTCCGCAACTCGTCTTCGTCGTCAACCTTCGTTACAATATTCCTTTCAACTCCTATGTACATCGCTCAACCGATTGAATGGACTGACCGCGGCGTGGTGATGCTCGACCAGCGTCTCCTTCCCACCGAGGAAGTTCACTACACCTACACCACCTATCAGGAAGTCGCTGCTGCGATCAAAGATATGGTGATTCGCGGCGCGCCGGCGATCGGCGTCGCGGCTGCGATGGGTGTTGCCATCGGCGTGCTTCATTCCAAAGCGAAGACCGTCGCTGAGTTGCGGCCGGAATTCGACGAAATCTGCTCCGTTCTGGCGAGGACACGTCCGACAGCCGTCGATCTTTTTTGGGCCATCGACCGGATGAAGGCGAAGTTCGTCGCTGTCACAGCGCAGACTTCCGACTTGGAACAGCTTCGCGCCGTGATGATCGCCGAAGCGAAACAAGTCCATCTCGAAAAAAAGGCTTCGGACGAAGCTATGGGCCGCTTCGGCGCCGAACTCATGCCGAGTGAAGGCCGCGTGATGACGCAATGCAACGCGGGGGCTCTTGCCACCGCTGGCATCGGTACAGCCCTTGGTGTGTTTCGTATTGCTGTAGAACAGGGGAAAAAGCTCCACGTGCTCGTTCCCGAAACGCGCCCGTATCTTCAAGGCGCGCGCCTCACCGCGTGGGAACTGCACAAAGGCGGCATCCCGCTCACGCTCATCACCGACAACATGGTTGGGCACTTCCTGAAAACCGGCACTGTCGGAGCGATCGTCACCGGCGCCGACCGCGTCGCTGCGAATGGCGATACCGCAAATAAAATCGGCACGTATCAGATCGCGGTCCTTGCAAAAGAAAACAACGTGCCGTTTTATATCGCCGCGCCAGTGTCGACCTTCGACCTTTCGATCCCTGACGGAACTCACATCCCGATCGAGGAACGCTCTTCCGATGAAGTGATTTACATCAAGAATGTGCGGATCGCGCCCGATGTCAAAGCTGCGCACCCGGGTTTTGATGTCACTCCCGCGCGGTACATAACCGCGATCATCACCGAGCGCGGCATCGCGCGCGCGCCTTACACCGAGTCCCTGCGTGCGTTGGCCAACGCGACGCAAGCCGCCAGCGTGTAAAAGCGTATAATCCCCGCCATGTCGAATCGTACGGGCAAACTGCTCCTGGCCGCGCTGCTTTCGTCGATCCTTATTACGTCTTTTTCCCATCGTACGGCGCAAGCGAAGCTGAACACGCCGCCCATTCGGCCTCACCCTGCCAATCCGCACTACTTCCTCTTCCGCGACAAACCGACAGTGCTCATCACTTCCGGCGAACACTACGGCGCGGTCTTGAACGCCGACGTCGACTACAAGAAATATCTCGCGACGATCGACGCCGACGGCCTCAATTACACGCGCATCTTTGGCGGGTCCTACGTCGAAGTTCCTGCGAAATCGTTCGGTATTCTGCGTAACGACCTCGCGCCAGAGCCCAACAAATTCATCGCTCCGTGGATGCGCAGTGAAACGCCAGGCTACGCGGGCGGCGGCAACAAGTTCGATCTCACGAAATGGAATCCCGAATATTTCGAACGCTATCACGCGTTTCTCGCCGACGCCTCCAAGCGCGGTATCGTCGTGGAAATCAGTCTCTTCTCGTCTCACTACGACGAAATGATGTGGAAGATCAGCCCTTTCCATCCATCGAACAACGTCAACAACACCGACGCGATCGACTGGAAAAAGCTGCACACTCTCGAAAACGGAAACATCCTCGGATTCCAGGAAAAATACGCACGTAAGCTGCTGGAAGAAGCGCGCGATTTCGACAACGTCATCTTCGAAATTCAAAACGAGCCGTGGTCCGACCGCCCCAAGCTCACGAGCGTTGTGAATCCCTATCTTCGCCCGCCGGGGAGAAACACTTATCCCAACTCCATCGATATCGCTGATGATTTGTCCCTCGCGTGGCAGGCGCGCGTCGCCGAGTGGTTTTTGGCGGAAGAATCGGCCCTACACACTCCCCACATGCTTGCGCAGAACTACTCTAATTTTCTCGCTCCCGTTGGCAGCTACCGCGCCGACATCATCAACTTTCACTACGCCTATCCCGATGCCGTCACCCTCAACTACGGCCTCGGCATGCCGATCGCTTACGACGAAACCGGTTTCCTCGGTCGCGAGGATGACGCATATCGCCGCCAGGCGTGGAATTTCATGCTCTCAGGCGGCAGCATTTTCGACGCCCTCGACTATTCATTTTCGCCGGGACACGAAGATGGGCAAGATCTCGATCCGAATGGTCCAGGCGGTGGCAGCCCGACGTTCCGTCATCAACTCCGCATCCTGCGCGAATTCCTGGCTAAATTTTCGATTGTGGATTTGCGACCCGACACAGCCACTGTGAAGCACGCCAACGGCGTCGTCGCTCACGCCATCTCGAACCCCGGCCACGAATACGCGATCTATCTCGACGGCAACGGCCCCACCGAGCTGACGCTGGCTTTACCATCCGGCGACTACAAACTCGAATGGATCAATACAAAAACCGGCGCGACCGACAAATCCGCAAATTTCCATCAAGTCAGCGGAGATAAAACGCTAACGTCCCCAGCATTCGACAACGGAGTCGCGCTCCGTCTCACCCGCACTGGAAAATAACCGCGCCAACTAAGCCGGAGTGATCACAATCACCGCGCGTTTTGTCGGCCGAAACACTGCAAACAAATCGAACAGCCGCTTCAGAAAATATTTCTGCGACAGCAGCTTCAATCCACGCGCCGCCTCCGCGCCCTCGACGACCACTGCCTTCGCGTCGATCCACTCGCCCTGCAACCCTCCTGTTCGGTCACACGGCGCGACCCGGACGCGAGAATTGTTGCGCACGCGCTTCACCTTCCCAGTGCCGTCAACGGTATAGATGTACAGCTTCGCGTTCGGCGCACGAACATCCGCAGTCGGATCCGCCGCGAACCACACCGGCGTCCGCACGCCCGCGCCATTCTTGCGAAACGTCTCCAGGCTCAAATAGCTCTTCTTGTCCAAAGCCGCGAAATAGTTCGCATCACTCATTTCCTTTTCGATGCCTCCACACGCCACACCGCTACACACGGTCCTCACCGCTGGCCACCGCCCGAGCGCGAGCCCGAAAAACAAAAGGGAGCCGGAAACTCCGGCCCCCTCGGTAGCTACATCTCGGGTTGACGTTAGAACGTGAACTTCACGCCCAACCGAATCGTCCGTCCGAGTTGATAACGGTTCGGCAGTCCGTACCCGCTGCCCACGGTTGCAGGACCGCCCGTCGAGTTAGTGATCGCCGCGTTGTTCAACAAGGAGCTGATGTTGTACGGATGGAAGCTCGCCGCGTAGAACGGCGTGCCATCGGTGGTGCTGCATGGGAATGACGAACTCGGAGGAAGAACATTCTGCTGACCAGAGCAGGCGCCTCCAGCGAGAGGGAACGGAGCGGCATAGTTAGGCGCGAACCCGCTCGTGATGTTTTCTTCCACGCTCGTGACTGAGCGCCGGTTGAGCAGGTTTTGAACGGTCGCCGTGAAGCTGACCGCCTTGCTCTCGCTGATCTTGTAGCTCTGTTGGAAGTTGAAGTCGGTCTGGATGTACCACGGTGTCCGCTGAGTGACAGCCGGGCCGATGGTAATTTGACCCGTCGTCGGATCTTGAGTGACCGGTAGGAACTTGCCGCGGTCCGCAACATAGGTCGGGAACGCGCCACCCGTCAGTCCGCCCGCGAACGCGTTGCCAACGTCCATGTAGCTGCTTTCCGGCGAACCCTGATACAGCACCTGGAACAGACCGAAGTCGGTCACAAACCGATGTGCCCAGCTCAAGCTGTAGTAGGTGTAGCCCTTGAACGTGTTCGGCCGATCCGTTGGCAGAAGTCCGCTCGAAGAGCCTCCATTATCGTTCCACGAGAACTGCGGCTCATCAAACGATCGGCTGTTGTTCGGCGAGTTGCGCC
This sequence comes from uncultured Acidobacteriota bacterium, assembly GCA_963795355.1. GTDB lineage: Bacteria > Acidobacteriota > Terriglobia > Acidiferrales > UBA7541 > Acidiferrum. The sequence continues at coordinate 67,637 of CAWCHM010000009.1, read as the reverse complement.
CGCCGCCGCCGTCCGCTTCATCCGAGCTGGTCAAGCCGGTGTAGTTCCCCCACAGCCGGCTGTAGGTATACGAGAACATGCTCGACCAGTGACGCGTCGCTTGCTTCGTCAAACGGAATTCGACGCCGTCATAGTCGCGCTGTGCCGGAATCATATTGGGGCACTGCGCACCGCACGGCGATGCTCCCGGCTGTCCCGGCGTCAACCCGTACAAGAAGTTGTAAAACTTGTCGTACGTCGCGTCCACGCCTTGGCCTGGATTGACGATGACGAAGGTTTCGCCGATGGTTGGATTAACCAACGCCGAGTCTTCGATCACGTGATCCAGACGTCGCCGGTCGTAACGAACCTCAAACGCCAGCGAAGGCTTGATCTGATAGTCGAAGCCGACGGTCATTTCGTGCTGTTTGTATGGCTTCAGGCCCGGAGCAACGCCTTCTTCCGTGATGGTGCAGGTTGAGCAAGTCGTCGGGTTGGTCCGGAAGTTCTGGTTTTCCAGGAACGTGATTCCAGCAGGAGTCGTCCCGCCGAAGTTCGCCTCACTCGCCGAGTTCGTCCCGATGCCGCCGCAATAGCGGTTCGTGCTGCTGAACACCGGATTAATCGATGCGACGTCCGGGGTATTGAGAGCGTAGTAGCAGTTGCTCCAATACTGGCCACCGAATGAGCTGATCGCCAGGTTGAGCTTCATCTGGTCATAGAATTGTCCGTAGCCGCCGAAGATTTTCATCTTCCCGCGACCCGTCGGATCCCACGCCACGCCGATGCGAGGTGCGATTTTGTCTCCCCAACCGAAGTCGATCGGGTGCGTGATGCCCCCCGCAGGCTGGTTCTCAGCCGGTAGGTATTCCTTCTCGACGCGGATGCCTGCGTTGATCGTCAGTCGTCGCGTGATCGACCAAGAATCCTGGGCGAAGAACGAGTTGTTGTTGCTCGTAGCCGTACCGCCGGATCCATAATCGAGAACGTTGATGTACCCATACTGACCCGTGCACGCTCCGTAGAGCGTGACGAACGGCGCGCAATTCGCTATGCCAGCTGGACTAAACGGCGTGTACGTCGAGCCTTGACCAACGAAGTATTGCACCAGCGGTACGTTGTAGTGCTGCGCGATATCGTTGGTAAGGTGATTCAGCTGGTAGCCGAATTTGAAGTTATGTGTTCCCAGCCAGCCGCTCTTGAACCACGCCAGGTTGACGTCTGCCTGCGTTGCCTTGCTGGCGTTGTGGCTCGTGAAGTTCTGGCTGTTCGCCAGGTTGAAGAATCCGTTTGCCTCCTGCAACGTACTCGGCAATGGATTTCCAAGGTTGTCGACAGCTCCGACGCCGTTCGACTGCCAAGAGGTCAGCGTGCCCGTAGTCGGCAAACCGAAATCATGGTAGTTCTCGAAGTAGTAGCCGAAGCGCCCGGTCAAAATGAGTCGCTGCGTCAGGCTGTAGTCCGCTCCGGTGTTCACCGTGATGTTTGGAGCGGTAAAGCCGACGTTGTGCGAATAAGCGGCCGGGTCGACGGTCGAAGCCGTGTTGAAATACCCTTGGCTCGAATCGGCAGTCGGCAGATTCTCGCCGTATTGCTTTGAGAGCTGATAGAGCCACGAACCGTAAATGCGAAGCTTTTTGGTCACTTCGGCATCGACACGCGCCGTGGTGTAGTAAGTGCGCGTGTTCTGCGCGAACTTGACGATGCCAAGTCCTCCCAGCCCGCCCGCCTGATCGTAGTTCACCGCGCGCTCGTCGTTGTTCAACTCTGGATTGAATCCTACGAAGAAGAAGATCCGGTCACGCAGGATCGGTCCGCCGAACGTGAATCCGGGGAAGATGTCGCTGGTGTGATCCTTCTTCGGTTGATATTCCTGGAATTGTGGGTCGAGCACTCCCCACGAGGTCACTGTCTGGCTCGAAAGAGGATTGTAGCGAGCTTGCGTCGGCAATTGGCTCGCGTCCATTGCGTCATTTTCAAACTGGGCGAATACCGAACCGTGATAGTTGTTCGAACCCTTTCTCATGATTACGTTCACGACGCCGCCGAGCGCGCCGCCATGCTCGGCCTGGATGCCTGAGTTCTTGATTTCGACTTCCTGAATGAAATCGAACGGCACGCTGGTGTGCGAGTAGCCGCCGATCAGGTTTGCTGTCTCCTGGCCCTCCACGAGGTAGGAGTTTTCCGAGTCCGAGCCGCCGGCAACCGAGAACCCGAAATTGCCACCGTTCGCGGTGCTTCCTGGCGATGAACCACCGGTCCCGTTTCCGCCGAAGCCTCCCGTAGAGTTGTTACCCATCAGGGGCTCATTGCGGGCTGCGGGAGCAAACTGAATCACCGACTGGAACGACCGGCCGTGCGGGATGTTTTGAATCACATCTTCGGTGACGTTCGTGGTCGTAACGTTGGTCGTGGTGTCGATCTGCGGCGCCGCGCCGGTCACCTCGATAATCGACGTTGTTTTGCCGACTTCCAGCGTGATATCAACTGTCGGCAGATGGCCGACTTCCAGAATGAAGGTTCGCTTTTCGGTCGAGAACCCCGTCGCAGTTATCGTCAAGGTATAACTGCCAGGCGGCAGGTTCGCGAATCGATAGTAGCCTGAGGCATCCGTTTCAACTGTCTTTGTACCGACGAGCGCCGAAGCCGTCACGCTCACCGTCGCGTTTGGCACGGAAGCGCCCGAAGGATCCTTCACGGTTCCAACGATGCCACCGGTCGTTTCTTGGGCTGGGAGAGTACATACGAACAACAAGAAGAGACACAAACACACCATCATGGGCTTAAGAACCCGAAGAATCATCTTCTATCCTCCTGGACGCACGGGACGGAACTGCACCCAAACTACACCCCGGCCTCGCGCTGCCGTGGAGGCAGCGTTGGCCGAATTTGATTTTGAGCACTTATGTAGTTGCTAGACCCCACCACAGGATCCATCGGTCTCACAGCAAACATGCAAAACGAAATCGCACATTTGCAGAGGGACCTAACCGCGCCTTGTTTATATAAAGCTGGCGTTAATTGCAACTAAATTTTTATAGATTGAGGTACTTTTCGACGAATAGTCGGAGTTGGTACTAGACGTTGCGTTCCGTGGCGGCAGAAGAGCTCCCGCCGGACCGAGGCGCATGTCACGGAAGGAAGCCAGTTTGACGTTAGCTTGGGGTACTTCCGTGACGAATCCGCTCCGCCATTGTCCGCGCCCTTTGTCGAGCGATCTCCACAAACTGCGGATTGCCCGCAATCTGGTCGAGCACGGGCAAGGCCCGCTGCGGCTCCGGCAACATATTCTTATTGAGGTCGGTCTCGAATTGCAGGAGAGCATCGTTAATGCCGAGCCTGTCGTACTTCATCCGGCGTTCCAGCAAGGCGACGAGTTCCTGCTGCCGCGCCAACCCCTCAAAAATCTGCAATAGCTGGGTAGCCGCAGTATTGAGTGTGTAATTGAACTTGACTTCGTGCGCTTCCGAGCCCTGTTCCCAGCGGAAGGTCTTTTCCCCCAGGTTCGCAATCTTCCGGTGTACGTCCAGATCCTGGTTTTGGAAGTGGTTCATCTGCCCTGCCAGATCGAACATCTTCGCGCGCAGCGCGGCGCCCACCTCAAACGGCAATTTCTCAGGATCTTCCTCAAGCTGGCGGATTTCGTAGGTCGCCTTATCCGTATCCTGCGCGACGCATATCTCGATGAGCTCGGGCGTGCTCTCTTTAAATACACGCCGGAAGGTAAGCTTCGCGACCGTCGAGGCAGCAGGAGCGTGCCCGTTGCGAGAAGCCGCCGCTTCCACCAAGCCTCCTGCAGTAGCACCCGAAACGAGGGCGGCGGCCCCAAATAAGAACAACAGAGAAAACGCGATTCGTGCGATTCGAAACACAGGCTTGGCAGAGTTCTCGTTCAGCATCCCGTTCATAGCAACCTTAGATGCCCGCCACGCCAAGCGGCGTTTCACGCCCATCCCGCCGGTTCGGTCGCCCCACGCGGCCCCGAGCGATCGTCGGCGCCGCCGGAATCCCAAATCGAACTCGTGCCTGATCCGCCTGGATATGGCACAGCGCCACCGCCAGCGCATCCGCCGCATCAGCCGGCTCAGGCATCTCACTGAGCGACAGCAACGCCCGCACCATCATTTGAATCTGCCGCTTATCCGCATGCCCGTAACCCGCGACCGACGCCTTCACTTCGCGCGGCGAATAGCTGTGCACCGTGATGCCATGCTGAGCTGCCGCCAGCAGCACTACGCCACGTACCTCCGCCAATCGCAGCGCCGTTCGCACGTTCAGCGCGCTAAAGATCGACTCAACCGCCACAACCGTCGGCTGCAAATTTCTGTATGAGTTCGCAAATCAGGGAATGGATATCGTGCAGCGCCGCGCCAGAGCATTCCTTCTGCCGCTTCGTATCGACGCGAAACGCCCCGTAGTCGAGCATCTTGCAGCGGCGCCCGTCGGTCTCGACGATGCCGTAACCCGTCGGCCCCGCAGCCGCCGGATCCAGCCCAAGCACACGAATCGCAGGCTTTGCCGCCTCAACTGCTGATGTGGAGTTCATCGTGTGACAGTCTACGGCGTTCGAAACGCCGCTTCCAGCGGTTTGTCCGCCCAGTTGTCACCAGGGAGCTAATTCTAGTCCTCAGTCCTGCAGTTCCGCTGAGAGGTAAAGAGCTCGCAGGTAAGAGCGAAAATCAGTTCGCCCCAACCGCTTCCTGAATTTCCTTCTCATCAATATCAAAGTTCGCGTAAACGTGCTGCACGTCGTCGTGCTCTTCGAGCGCTTCCACCAGCCGCACCATCTGCGTTGCCTGCGCGCCCGTCAACTTCACATAGTTCTGCGGCACCATGCCGATTTCCGCCGACGCCGGAGTAATCCCCGCTTTCGACAGCGCTTCCTTCACCTTCTCCAGCGCTTCCGGCGGAGTCGTCACGTACCAGGCCGACCCATCATCCTTCAGATCGTCCGCGCCCGCCTCCAGCACGATGTCCATCACCTTATCTTCCGAAGCCTGTTCTTTCGGAATCGCGATTTCGCCCTTGCGGCTAAACATCCATCCCACCGCGCCCGCCTCGGCCATGTTGCCGCCATTCTTGCTTATCAGGTGTCGAAATTCGCCAACCACGCGATTCCGATTCGTCGTCACCACCTGAATCAGCATCCCGACGCCGCCCGGCCCGTATCCCTCAAACGTGGCTTCTTCGTATTGCTCGCCCTCGAGCTGCCCGGTGCCGCGCAAAATCGCGCGCTCAATATTTTCGTTGGGCATGTTCTCGTTCTTGCCCGGCGAGGATCGCCGTGCGCAGCCGCGGATTCGAATTGGGATCGCCGCCCCCAATGCGCGCGGCAATCGTGATTTCGCGAATCACTCGCGTAAACACGCGACCCCGCTTCGCGTCGGTGGCCGCCTTCTTGTGCTTGATTGTCGCCCACTTTGAATGCCCAGACATGGCACGTCCTCTTTGCTCACCGACCGTGCAGCGGAGGCCGTCGCTCGGCGTCGGCTTTCTGCGCGATCGAGTTGATGAATTTTTGGGCGTCCGGCACGCGATTTTTCACCGGCCGGGGCGCGCTACTTGCTGTGCGGAGACTTCGGTATACCGCTTACCCTGCGGAACTCAGGCAGTTTAGCACAGCCGATGCCGCCAAGAAACGGGCTATACTCGCCAAAAGGTTAACTTTGACCGCTCATTCTTTAGCATCGAAATCGAGGCTCGCCCCACCGGCGCACGTCATGACCGAGCACAAACTCCGCGTCCTCACCATCTCCTCCCACCCGATCCAATACGGCGCCCCCTTGTTTCGCATCATGGCCACGCCATCCCAAGCTCGATTTTCAGGTCGCCTATTGCAGCCTCCGCGGAGCCGAAGCCGGCTACGACCCCGAATTCGGCGCCAACGTCCAGTGGGACGTCCCCCTACTCGACGGCTACAAATGGACCCACATCCCCAATCGCGGCAATGGCACCGAAAGCTTCTGGGCTTGGCGCAATACCGGCCTCTGGAAATTTATCCGCCAGGGAAAATTCGACGCCGTCATTTCTCACGTCGGCTACGTTCGCGCCACATTCTGGATCGCTTACCTCGCCGCGCGCAGCGTCGGCATCCCATTCATCTTTGGCACCGACGCCTCCTCCATCGAGCCGCGCGACGAAAGCAAATGGAAGCTCGCCGCAAAAAAAATCATCTGGCCCGCAGTCTTCAGCCTCGCCGGACAAGTCCTGACCGCCTCCTCCGCAGGCCGCGACATGATGATCTCGCTCGGCTTCCCCGCCGACCGCGTTTCCATGACGCTCGACACCGTCGACAACGACTGGTGGCTCGCTCAAGCGAACGCCGCCGACAGAGACGAAGTTCGCCGCACGCTCAAATTCTCGCCCCACGAAAAAATAATTCTGTTCTGCGCCAAGCTCCAGCCTTGGAAACGCCCAAAGGATCTCCTCCAAGCCTTCGCGTCGGCCGCCATCCCAGACGCAAAATTGGTCTTCGCAGGCGACGGCGCCCAACGCGCCGAGCTCGAAAGGGAAGCCGCAACCCTCAACATCTCCGACAAAGTCTGCTTTCTCGGCTTCGTAAATCAATCCCAGCTTCCCGCGCTATACAAGTCCGCCGACCTGATGGTCATCCCTTCGCGCTACGAACCATTCGGCCTGGTCGTCAACGAAGCAATGCTCTGCAGCTGCCCCGTCGTCGCAAGCGATCGAGTCGGATCCGTCCGCGACCTCATCACCCACGGCGAAACCGGCTACGTCTACCCGCACGACGATGTAGAAGCCCTAGCAAAAACCATTCGGCAAGCAGTGGAAGATCCCACTCGCCTGAATGCGCTACGCACCAATGCGCTCGAACGAATGCATTCCTGGTCACCGCAAGTCAGCGCCGAAGCTCTAGTCGACGCCGTCGAATCCGCGATCAACCGTCGCCGCCGCGTCTCGCGCACCGCCGCCGTCTCCTCGGAAACTCACGCATGAAGTTGCTGATTTACTCGCACTACTTCGCCCCTAGCGTCGGTGGTGTCGAGACCATCGTCACACTGTTAGCTCGCAATCTATCCGAAATGCGATCGGCCCTGCCGGCTGGAAACAATCTTGTGGTCACAGTCGCAACGCAAACGCCGCCCGCCGGCTTCGATGATCGAACGTTTCCGTTCCGCGTCGTCCGCGCGCCATCCGTCCTTCACTTATGGCGCTTGATTCGCCAAGTCGATGTTGTTCATATCGCCGGCCCGTCTCTCCTTCCGATGATTCTCGCCAAACTCGCCGGCAAACCCTACGTCGTCGAACACCACGGCTACCAGGCCATCTGTCCCAACGGTGTGCTGATTCATCAGCCCGATCGCGCAATCTGTCCGGGCCATTTCCAAGCAAACCACTACGCCGTCTGCGTTCGATGCCAGCACCACGAGATGTCCTGGCCGAATGCCGTCGCAAAATTGCTGATGATGTTTCCACGGCACTCGTTGAGCCGCGCCGCCAACTCGAACGTATTCATCACGCGCCACAGTCTCGACCGTCACCGCTTTCCGCGCGCGCAAGTCATCTACTACGGCATCGAACCGATGCCCCAGGCGTCCAATGCTACCAACACCACACACAGCACGAATACCGAGCCAACACGTTTTGCCTACGTTGGCCGCTTAGTCCCCGAAAAAGGTCTCGACATCCTTCTTCGAGCAGCAACGCTTCTGAAGAACGACGGCTTGAGTTTTGAGCTGCTCTTGATCGGCGATGGTCCCGAACGCGCCAAACTTGAAACACAGATCGGCACCGACAATCTCCACGACGTAGCTTCGGGTCACCGGATTCTTGCGAGGTTCCGCTTTGACCGATCAAATGAACAAGGTCGATGCCGTCGTCATGCCTTCCATGTGGGAAGAGACCGCCGGACTTGCGGCAATCGAGCAGATGATGCGCGGTCGAATCGTCATCGCATCCGATATTGGTGGTCTAGGAGAAGTCGTCGGCAGCGCCGGCCTCAAATTCCCGGCGGGCGATGCCGAACGTCTTGCGGCACAAATGAAAGGAGTGATTCAGGACGATACGCAACCGCTCTCCCAGCTGGGTGAAAGGGCCGCCGCGCGCGCTCATTCGGTGTTCGCCGCCGATCGCATGGTCGCCGAACATCTAAGCCTCTATCAGAGCCTCCGCTGACTCTCTTTTCTCATATTTAAACGAGTACACTGATGGTAAACTAACCAACCATCTTACGTTATCATCTGCACTCGCGATGTCTCTAGGATTCGTCGAATGATTGGAACTGCCACACCGTCAGGCTTGCACGATTTCGTCTTCAGCATCGTCTCAAAAACGTCGCCTGCGCGCGGCCGCGCCCTCGACCTCGGCACCGGGCCGGGCGCAATGGGTGAACGGCTTCACTCGTTGGGATTCGACGTTATTGCCGTGGACCGCGATGCCGCCGTGTACCAGGGCAGCCAAAAGTTCTTTACGCAAGACTTGAACGAGCGAGATTTCTCGGCCCACATCGGGCCGGCGTCCTTCGACTTGATCGTCTCCGTCGAGGTCATCGAGCACGTCGAAAGCCCCATCAATTTCCTTAAAAATGTCGGTCAGCTCCTCGCGCCCGCCGGTCGCGCCGTGATAACCACTCCGAACGTCGACTCGCTTCCAGCGCGTCTGCGATTCTTGTTTGGTGGCAAAATTCGGATGATGGACGAGTACAGCGATCCGACGCACATCACCCCGATTTATATGGATCTTTTGCGTCGGCAATTCCTTCCGCAAGCGGATCTGCAACTCGCGGAGCACTATGTGTTTCCGCCAAAGGGCTACCAGCTCACGCGTCAACCGATGGCGTCGGCGTTGGCTCTGATTGCTCCCGCATTCCGCGGCGATTCCGTTTTGGGCGACAACCATGTTTTCGTTCTAGAGGCTGCGAAGTGAGAGCTCTTGGCAACGCCATGCAGGTCGGGCCTCGTCGCAGCATCGTCGTCGCCTTCATTTGCCTCGCGGTAGCCCTCGTCGGTGCGTACGAACTCTCCGGACTGATCCTCAGCAACGATGTCATCAGTCTTTCGATGATCGCGATGGTCTGCGTTGCTGGTGCATTTATCCTCGCGATTCTCAGAAACTGGCGAAACGGTGTTTATTTTCTGTTCGCCTGGTTGCTGTTCGAGGATTTCGCCCGCAAGTTCCTCGGAAACAATATGGCGATTTACTTCGCCAAGGATATTTTGACGGCCGTCGTATACCTCTCTTTCTTTCTCGCTTACCGCCGAAGAGACAAAGGGCTCGAGATCGCCCGGCCTCCGTTTTTCATCGCGCTCTCTCTTCTCGTCTGGTTTGGTGTTTTGCAAGTCTTCAATCCCGGCTCTACGAGCATCTTCTTTGGCTTGATGGGAATGAAGCTGTATTTCTATTACACGCCGCTATTCTTCATCGGCTATTCGCTGATTAATTCGGAAAGCGACCTGAAGAATTTTTTCTCTTTCAATCTTGTTCTGATGGGACTCATCGCCATTCTTGGTATCGCACAGTCTGTCATCGGACCGGGCTTCTTGAATCCTGCGGTCCCTGCCGAAGACATTCGTCTCCTGAGTCAAACCTTTCGAGAGGCGCCTATTTCCGGAGTCTTGGTCTATCGCCCAACCTCCGTTTTCGTTAGCACCGGCCGCTTTGGCAATATGCTCGTCGTTTCATGGATGATCGTCTTCGGATTCAGCGGTTACCTGCTCATGCGTTTCCGCAAAGGCAGAGTCTACGCCTTTCTCGCGGTTGCTTTGATAGCCGCCGGCGCCGTCATGTGCGCCTCGCGCGGCGTTTTCATGTGGACTCTCGGCAGCAGCCTCGTCGGCGGTGCTGCATTCCTATGGGGAGCGCCTTGGCGTCAAGGTGAGGCGCGTCGCATTTTCAAGACGCTCCAACGCGCCGCTCTTGGAATCGCCTTGGGGATGGCGCTGCTTTTCTGGATTTTCCCCGAAGCGTTCATGAACCGTCTCGCGGTTTACTCAGAAACGCTCGACCCTCGCAGCCCTGCGAACGAGTTGCTTCACCGTACCCGCGACTATCCGCTGGCCAATTTCCTCGCCGCTTTTGAGAATCCGCGTTGGCCATACGGCTTCGGCATCGGAACCGCATCGCTCGGCGGTCAGTACGTAACGCGCATATTTCAGGTCGCTGCTCCGACCGAAACCGTGGAAAGCGGCTTCGGCTGTCTAGTCTTGGAATTGGGTGTTGCGGGACTCGCCTTGTGGTTCGTCATGACCGGCGCCGTACTCATTTCGGCATGGAAAGTCGTTCGCAAGCTTCGCGGCTCACCCTGGTTTCCGCTCGCCTTCATGATTTTTTGGTACGCGTTCTTGTTGCTCCTGCCGTTCACGTTTCAGGGCATGCAGGCGTATCAGGATTTTGTCTTGAATGCGTACTTGTGGATGTTGCTCGGCATCTTGTTCCGCCTGCCCAAACTGGCGCTCTCGGCCCAGGCGGCGGCCGCCGCTTCCGCAAGCTCCGCCGCGGCTCGTGTTCCTCTCGTCACTCCCGCACCTTACGCACACGGGAATATCTGACTTGCGGTTAGCGGTCGTCACCCCATTCATCGATCGCCAGCACGGCACAGAGCGCGCCTTGGCCGAACTGTTGGATCGCCTCAGCCGCGAACGCGGTTGCGAGATTCATCTCTATGCCGAGCGCGTCGCGGATCTCGCAGTAACGCCGTTCGCAAACGCACCACGAAGTCTAAACACCCCTAGCCTCAGCCGCCCAAGCGTTGCCCCCCTGGTCGTTAAGCCCCCTACCGTCAGCGCCGCAAGCGTTAGCCCCGCATGCCACAGACCCCCAACCGTAGACGCCACCCGCCCCCAAGAGCCTGTCATCCTGAGCCGTCCGCAGGAGGGCGAAGGATCTCAACTTCCACCCCGCCGACCAATCCAACAACAACCTCCCGCGAATGCGACCGATGCCCCACACGAGCCCCTATCCGGCTCAATTACATGGCATCGCGTCCCAGCCCTGCCCGCTCCGCACCTCTTCAAATTTTTATTTTGGATCATGGCCAACACCGCGATGCGTTTGTGGGATCGCGTGGCACACGGTTTGACGTTTGACCTGGTACTGTCTCCGGGAATCAACTGCCTCGACGCCGACTTCGTCATTGTCCATGCGCTTTTCCATCGGCTGCGTGAATTGGCGCGCGAAGAGCAGAATCCTCAATCAAACCAGCAATCGCGAGGTACTGGCATGCTGCGCCAGTTGCACCGTCGGGCATATTACGCGACGGTTGCGACGCTCGAACGCATCGTGTACGCGAATCGGAAAACTCACCTCGCCGCTGTCTCCCAGCGAACCGCCGATCTACTCGGCCATTATTTCGGACGCGACGATGTTGCCGTGATTTTCAACGGTATCGACACCGTTCAATTCTCGCTCCCGGCTCGCCTCGCGAGGCGTCAGGGCGCGCGTTTTCGACGCAAATTTTCGGATTCCGAATTCGTGCTCCTGCTGATCGGCAACGACTGGCGCGCGAAGGGTTTGCCTGCAGTCCTCGAAGCGATGGCCGCAGTTTCCGGCTTGCCGTTGCGCCTGATCGTAGTCGGCGCCGATACCGCCGAAAATTTTCAGCGCATGGCCCAACGACTGAAAATCGCGGACCGCTGCCAATGGGAATCTCCACGCGCCGACGTCATCGAATTTTATGCAGCAGCCGACGTTTACGTCAGTCCCAGCAAAGAAGATTCATTTGGCTTACCTGTAGCTGAGGCGATGGCCTGCGGTCTCCCAGTGATCTCTTCGAAATTCGCCGGAGTGTCCGAGCTGATTCAAAACGAACGCGACGGCCTGATCTTGTCCGACCCGACCAACGCGGGCATGCTGGCGGATCTTCTGCGCGGCCTGTATGCAAACGCAGCCGCTCAAAGCAGCCTCGGTAACGCCGCCGCCGTAACCGCCCAAAATTGGACATGGGACCGAAACGCCACCGCAATGTGGCAATGGCTGCAGGCACGGCAACCGTACTCGATAACACGGAGCGTATCTTCGCAGTCAAACTGTGTGCGTCATCTCTTGCCGGTCGATATCGAGCACGGCCTATATGGAGTGTGGCGCCCCTGCGCCGCCTTTACGATCGCTCATCACTGCCAATCTTACTCTGAGCGATGTTGCCCCATCCCGCTCTCCACCGCCTTCCGCGTCGCCTCCATCGTAAACGCCAGAGACTCCTGCGGAATGCTCGTCACAAAAGGCTTTACCATCCACGCCAGACCCGTTGGAATATCCCGCGTCAACGAAATTACTTCGCTCTGTACGTAAACTCCTCCGTCGCGTTCCACAACGCGCCACCACGTATCCATCCGCCAAAGAAATCCGTCATCGTCTCCTGGAGTTCGATCGTGTTCATCCTTCTTACCCGGATTGTCCACCTGAGAAATTCTTGTCGTCGCGCTTCGGCTATGCGCCTGCGTCGGTGAATCGCGGTAATACCGGACATCGTGCACGGTATCCAGAACGACGGTCACAACCTTGTGCCGTCGGAACCGCAGGAACACGACAAAGTGATCCTCCGTCGTGCGATTCGATTCTCGATTGCACAACGTCGGGCGCGTAGTAAGTCGATTGGTGGTTGTAGTCCTGAAGAATGGCGAGTACATCGTCCACGTGCGCGCTTGGGATAAACGCGAGCCCGACCCAATGATGAATCATCCCGCCCGGCACGGGAATTTCTGCCCCGTTGTCGAGCGTGTCGAGCTTATTCATCTTGACCTGCCCTTGCTTCAGGTCGGCATAAGCCTTCGCCCGATCGCCCTCTGGCAGCGAGTCAATCCAAAGCAGGTGCTGGCCTGTTTTGAGCTCTTGATTGTTGCGCTGGTCGGTTAGCGCAACATACCGATCAAACGCCGCATTCGTCGCCGGCCGAAGCTCGACCCCGGGCGCCGCAACAGCGGGCGGTTCACCCGCTATGCACGCGAGAACGACGCCGAATAGCAGTCTGGGCAGCATCCGGGTCGCAACCCCGCGATGAGCGCCGAAAAAGCGAGTCGCCATAATCCGATTCTGGCCGATAGGCTCGCCTTTATGAAGCGGTTTTATCCGCGGATAGCACAGGTACTCTCTCCCGTGCGTGTTTTAGCCTGTCCGGAAACGATTGATTCGTCGCGACTTACCGATTCATCCGGGGGCCCCTGTGAACCTAACCCGCGTAGAATCACATTCTTACGCCAGCACACTCCCTAAACCTCACAGAATCACATTCTTAGAGAAAACAGGTAGGGGGAGGGGTGGCCGGGTCCCATGAATCTCCAGCGGCAAAAACAAACAGCGCCGGAGTTACCGGCGCTGTCGAGAGGGTAAGCAAATCAAATCTGGCGGGTTGGGTTAGCTCGCACACGACCCCTTTCGGAGTCGCTGTCCCCGCGCGGCCCCCAACCCGTTAAATACAATTTACGGGAGGTCCGCATTTAAGCCAATGGACCGAAGGCCTCAAAGATTTCGGTACCCGGGTTTTGGTACCCGTAATTTCCTGTCATGTAACGACTTTTCTTTTCAACTAGATACAGTGTCAAAAAGGGCCTGAAGTACTAAGGACCCCCATTTACGCCGCTAAGGAACCCTCCGAGATGCCCCGTCAAAGAAATCAGGGCAACGCCCACTAATTCCAGCGCCAATCGGTAATTCGCCGGAAACGCCAAAGCGTCCTTTCGCCGAGCCAGGAAATGCATCGTCCAGACCGCCCAGATCGTCAAGCTCGACAGCAGCCCGAAAATCAGGTGCAGCCGCAGAATGCCTTTCAGCGCCTGCCCCTCCAGCGCAAACTGCCATGCCAGAATGCCCGTAGCAATGACAGGAATGGTGAAGGCCGCTGCGACGCTCAAGTTGTAATACGCGGCGTCGCTGAATTGCCGTCGCTTGCTCCAGAGGGCCGCCGCATCGAAGGCGACCCCCACGATATACAACGCGATCGGGAAGTGAACCAGCACAACGTGCTGTGCATGACGCGCCATCAGCGCATTCTTCAAATCGAATGGATTTACCATGTCGGTTATCCCGTTTACTGGACGATAACCTTGGCGGTCATCTTCGGGTGAACCGAGCAGAAGTATGGAAAGTTCCCCGCTTTGTCGAAGGTGTACGTAAATTTCTCGTCGGTATCGAGCACCTTCGACTTGAACACCTTGTCGTCACTCACGACGGTGTGGGGAATGTCATCCCGATTCGTCCAGATCACCGTCGTGCCCGGTTTGACCGTGATCGTCTGCGGCGAAAAACTAAAATTATCGATTTTCACTTCGACGACATTCCCTACGGGAGCGGCTGCTTGCGTCGCCGCTTGCCCTGCCGGCTCTGCGATCGACTCGCCAGTTGCTGTCTTTACCGGCGCGCCGAACGCAAAAACTTCCTCCACACCGCTGGTAGCCGTCAAGGCGCAAAACACTGTTGCGAGAATTGCAATCCCAATGCGCACACTAATACTCATGGCTTTTCTCCTTTGCATTTCAATTTGAAAGATTTTTCGTGCGTGTGACTCTGCCCAGCCGGTTACAGCCGAGCAGGTTTAGCTGAGCCGTTTTATCCCAGCTGTCTTACCCCAGCCTTTTTAGCCGAGTTTAGAATCGACGATGGCGAGCGCGTGCTGTCCACGCACATAATTCACCGACGTGATCCCGAGATAACTTCGCAGCTGTTCCGCCGGAACCTTCATCGGTCCAGGTGAAGGCGCCTGCCCTGGCGCGGGCTGCGGAAACGCCGTCGAAGCCGCGGTGTGAAAGGTTACGTTGCCTTCGACCTTCTGCATTACTTGATGGATGTGTCCGTTCAACACCGATACGGAGCCGAACTTTTTCAGATAGCTCAGTGCCTGCGCACTGTCTTCCGTGCCCCAGCCCCAGTCCGGATACACCGTCCACAGCGGAATGTGCGCGAAGACAACGATCGGTGTGCTCGATTTCAGATGCTTCACATCGTCTTCCAACCATTCGAGCTGATCGCGGCCCAGCGTCCCAAGTCCGCCCGCTTTCAGGTTCATCACGTTCACCAGCCCGACGAAGTGCACGCCCTTTTTGTCAAAGCTGTACCAGCCGGAGCCTTTCGATCCCTTGCCGTACCGCTCCAAAAACTGTTTCCCGTCGTCCTCCAGCACGTCGTGTTCACCCGGTACAAAAAACGTCTCTTTGCCCGTGCTCTTCAGAATCTGATCGACGGCGTCGAATTCGTCAGGTCTCGAAAGGTGGCTCACGTCTCCGGTGTGCAGCAAGAATTCTGGAGCCACCGGCGATGCCTTAATTTTGTCTACTGCGGCCTGCAGCGTCGCCGCTACATCCGGATTCGCCGGCTTATTGAATCCCATGTGGCTGTCGCTGATCTGAGCGAAGCTGAGTTCGCCGGCAGCGGCTGCCGACTTCGGATCCGGCAGGCGATTCATCGCAAACGATTTCAGGACACCGCCCTGCATTACGCAGAGCGTGCCCGTGCCCGCCCACGCCATACACTTCAGAAAGCCGCGACGATTGATGCCGTCGTGGTTGTGGTCATACAGAAGTTCATCTTTTTTTGAATCTTTGTCGGAATCGCTCATCTTATCTCCTTGCCACGTCCTCTTGTGCGCACACCCTGTTGCGAAAAATACGGAGCGGCGCAGTTGTGAGTCTGTCCAGGGTTCCGCGCCGCCCCGCTGACGTGTTGCACCTTTCTCAACTGCGACCCGCCGACTTTTATTCCGCCTGGCCGCTCAATTTTTATTTCGTGCTTCCCCCCAAACATCGGGAATAAAATCATGGGCTGGGTGGTCTATAGCGATGAGTCCGGGTGTCGAAGGAAGCGAGTTGGGCGTGTTGGATCTGCAGGAACGAGTGCGCTTTGAGCAGCTCGTGCTGCCCCATGTGGACGCGGCATTTAACCTCGCCCGCTGGGTGTTGCGCGGTCGCGATGACGCGGAAGACGTCGCGCAGGAAGCTTTGCTGCGCGCGTACCGATTTTTCCGCGGATTTAACGGTGCCGATGCGCGCGCGTGGCTGCTGCAAATCGTCCGCAACGCCTGCTACAGCTGGCTGGAGAAAAATCGCCCCATGGACCTTTCGACCGAATTCGACGAACAGCTTTATCCGCAATCGACCGCCACACCCGAATCTCTGGCAATCGCCGGTGACGACAAGGAGCGTCTGACACGCGCGCTCGAAACCTTGCCTCCTCGTTTTCGCGAGGTGCTCGTTCTGCGAGAACTCGAAGGATGCTCATACAAGGAAATCGCGTCGATCACCTCGATGCCGATCGGCAGCGTGATGTCCGCCCTATCAAGGGCGCGCCAGCGGCTGCAGCAATCGCTGACGCACCCCGGCGTAGCGAAGAACCTGGAGGCCCAGCGTGAGCTGTGACCTGACGCGCTCCGTCCTCCATGGCTATCTCGACGGCGAGCTCGACGCGGCGCGCGCCGCCGAATTCGAGCGCCATCTGCTTTCTTGCCCACAGTGCGTTGCCGAACTCGAAGCGCAGGAAACACTGCGCTCCACAATTCAGCGTGCAGGATTGCGCGAGCGCGCTCCGGAGAAATTAAGGCGCAATCTCACCACGGCGCTTAGCGCGACGCCGGCTGAGACGAAGACCGCGACTCCGATACGTCCGAAGTCATCGATTCGACCGACGTGGTGGCTCACGCTCGCCGCCGCGGCGGTATTCGCGATCGTCCTGGGCTCACGTTTTCTTCCGAATCTGACGCCGGGTCACGGCGGAGACGAAATGACCGCGGCGATCGTAGACGCGCATTTGCGCTCGCTTCAGCCGGGACACCTGGAAGATGTCATCTCCACCGATCAGCACACAGTGAAACCTTGGTTCGACGGGCGCATCGATTTCGCTCCGCCGGTTCACGATTTCGTTTCCGATGGATTTCCGTTGCAGGGCGGAAGGCTGGATGTAGTTCGAGGAAAAACTGTCGCCGTGCTGGTCTACGGCCGTCGCAAACACATCATCAATGTTTTTATTTGGCCGACAAGCGAGCGCGACACGTCGCCGCAGCAAGGCTCACAACTTGGCTATAACTGGATCGATTGGCGAAGAGGGGGAATGGAACTGGTTGCAATTTCCGATGTTAGCGCGCCGGATCTCACGGAACTGCAAAAGCTAATTGCGAAGTAGCGCTGGAATGGAAATTGGAAACTGGAAAATGGAAATTGGTGCGTTGCGCGAAGTTGAGAGCCAGCGCGGCGTTTGTGAAGTTGAGGGTTAACGCGGCGTTACGGTTGACTCGCTCTGTTGCTCGTAGGTATGGGTCGCGGTGAACTGCTTTACGTCTTCCTTCACAAACACCGCACGCAGCGAAACCGATCTGGTTTTCCCAGGGTGCACCGCAACGTTCTCCCATGCGCTGGTAACGCCATTGCCAGCGGCGCGGAATGCATAAACATCGCCCTTTAGTTTGGAAACCGTGAAGTGGCCATGGGCATCCGCATGCGCCACGTGAGGCGCGGAACCACCACTGTTCTGATAAGTCACGACGGCGTTTGGAACCGGCTTGTTGTCAGCGCCGACTACAACTCCCGTCACGACTCCTGAGCCGCCTTGCGGCGCTGCAACGGCGTTCGATCCGCCAAATAGGCTCGCAGCCAACACCATCATCGTCACAGTCACTCGGGCATTGTTCATCGGATTCTCGTTTCCACGCGAACCACTCCGGACATCGGCGGCGTGTTGCCGGCAGGTGCGACGGATGTCGTCATTCGCTCCTGTTTGATCCATTTTACGTCCGAGCTCGAAGACGCATGCGCGGCTCGGAGTCCAGTCGTGCTCCACGCCAACTGACCACTCGGACAGGCCGATTGTTGGCGGTTCAGGTGTATGTACCGAGGAATCATCACTGCTCTCACTTTTCGTCGAGGATTTCGCGCACGAGCCGAGCCAGAGTCGTCGGACTGTACGGCTTTTGCAAATATCGCCCTTTCGCACCTTCAGGAACCATGTCCGACTCCGCCGAATATCCACTGGTAAAGACGATGCGCACGCCCGAATAACGCAATGCCAATTGCCCGGCCACGGCCGGCCCGCCCTTCTTTGGCATGACGACATCGAGAATAGCGAGCGACGGACGGTCGTGTTCGACAAGCCGCAGCGCCTCTTCGCCATCTGCTGCCGAAAGAACGCGATACCCAAGGCTCACCAGCGTCTGCCTCGCCATTTCGCGAATCGACTCGTGATCTTCCGCGAGTAGAATCGTTTCGGTGCCACGCAACTCCGCACGCGATGGCACCGTGGACTTCGCCGCCGCTCCGTGCGAGATTCCGCCTTCCATCGCGGGCAAGTACACACGAAACAAACTGCCATGCGACGGTTCGGTGTATACGTGAATGAATCCCCCGTGCTGTTTAACGATGCCGTAGACCGTGGCAAGCCCCATACCGGTACCCTGGCCGTTTTCTTTCGTCGTGAAAAAAGGCTCGAAAATTCTTTCACGAGTTCCCGGGTCCATCCCTTCGCCGGTGTCAGATACAGAAAGCACAGCATAACGACCCGGCGTCACGTATGGGTAAAAGCGGCAATAGGGTTCGTCGAGCTCCACCATTTCTGTCTCGACCACGAGTTGACCGCCCTTGGGCATCGCGTCGCGTGCGTTGACGCACAGATTCATCAGTATTTGTTCGAGCTGCGTCGGGTCGCCCTTTACGGGATCGAGCGGCGTAGTCAAGAACTTCATTTCAATACTCTTGTCGATAACTTTGTCGAGCAGACTGTGGAGTCCGTTGGCAACTATGTTTAAGTCGACCGGACGCGGCTGGAGCACCTGGGGCCGCGCGAAGGCAAGCAGCTCTCGTATGAGCGCGGCTGCGCGGTTCGCCTGCTCCCGAATCCGGTTGAAGCGCTCTGCCATCTCGATATTGTCGTGGCTATGTTCCAGTCCGATTTCGGCCCATCCTAAAATCGCGCCCACTACGTTATTGAAATCATGCGCGACGCCGCCGGCGAGCTGACCGATTGCCTCGAATTTCTGCGCCTGCCGGAGCTGGCGCTCAAGGGCGCGCAATTCGGTCACGTCTTCAGCGATCATCTCAAAAGCATCCGGATCTTCATCGAGGCACAACCGCCGCAGGTGCAGCCGCACCGCGAGAATTGCGCCGTCGGCACGCTTCCACTCCGCTTCCGTACCCTGAACCTGGCCAAACTCGCGGCACGCCGCCATTAGCCGCACATACTGCTCCGGGAAACGAAATAAATCGCGCGCCAGGTTCAGTGTTCCTACGCCCTGGTCCGCAGGAGAGCCCAACATGTGGCGTAGGGCGGGATTCGCAGCGAGCAACGCGCCGTCGCCCGACACGCAAGCAATTCCGCAAGCCGCGTGTTCGATTAAGGCCCGATTTCGTGTTTCTGAAACGCGTAGCGCCTCACTAGCGCTCTGATTTTCGTCGCGCAAGGCCTTATCCCTCAGCGCGCGATGCAGCGCGAGTGGCAATCGCTTCATCCGGTTCTTGAGAACGCAGTCGCTGACGCCTTGCTTGATGCAATCGACTGCCGCTTCCTCTCCCAGGTTTCCAGTCACCAACAAAAACGGAATGTCGAGCCCGGCGGCGCGCAGATTGGCGAACACGTCAAGACCGGACCAGCCCGGAAGCAGATTGTCGGCGAGCACCGCGTCGAACGACTGATTCTTCAGCGCCCGATGAAAATCGTCTCGCGTTTCCACCACCGTTGGCTCGACCTGAAAGCCCGAATCGCGAAGCTCGAACAAAATCAGCTCAATATCGTGGGACGATTGCTCTACGAGTAGCACGCGCAACGGCGTCGTAGTCTTGACGATCGGCAATTCTTCCATCACGGGCGACTTCATGGATGTATACCGGGCCTCAAATTCTCTGGATCGTGCTGCCGAATGCTGAAAGGAAGGCGAGCTTGAGCATCGTATAACCCCCGCCATCGCGAAGAATGCGCCTTAGTCCAAATGCGCGATTCATCAGAATCATCCTCGCACCGTGGTTGCATCGTGGAGCAGAGCTACTGCTGCGGAATCTGCGGAGCTTTTCAATTTTGGATTGGTCGCGATCTGACGGAGTTGCGATTCCACCGCGTCGACCAACTCCGCGAAGCTGCGCCCATCCCGCGCCGACCACGCGCCGATGGCTAGCCGCAAGTCGATCGGCCCCCACGGCGAGCGCGTCTCGTTGTGAACCGCGAGATGTTTTTCCAGGCGCTGCAGCATCACCGGCGCGCTCGGAGCGATGGCGTCGACGGCCAGAATCGCAAACTGCGCCAGACCCAGCCGCGCGACCAGATCGCTGCGACGGCAACTTCCCGCGAGAAGCGTGGCGACGTCGCGCAGCGCGTGGTCGGCCGCGCCCGGTCCGAACCCGTCGCGCAGCGTGTGCAGGTTTTCAAACAGAGCGCAGATCAACACCAACGATTCGCCGGTGCGGCGCGCTTCCTCCATGCATCGAGAGCCGAGCGTTTGCAATCCTTCGCGCGTGTAGAGTCCGGTCATTGGATCGCGCAAAAGATCGGCGAGTCCTTCGAAAGTGTTTCGTTCCAGCGCGGTTCGCAGCACGCGGCCGAGTGTGCGCGCGTCCATGAATCCTTTGAGTACATAATCCATCGCGCCTTCGCTGAGGCTTTGCGCGGCGAATTGTTTTTGTGATGGGTCGGCGAGCACGACGAGTGGAATACCGGGCACCGATCGATGCACGAGATGCACCGCGTCGAGCGGGTCGCGCATGCTTAGTTCAAGGTCGAGCAGGATAATTTCGGGGTCGACGATTTTTGCCGTGGGAACCAGAGTGGCCATCGTCGAGACGACTGTCAGGTCGAGACCGCCCGTTGCGTCGGGGAATAGGGTGCGCAGAGTGTCGGCGGTTTCGCTGGGTTCTGTCTCAGCCAGCAGGATGCGTAACTTTTTTTGGACCATGCCTCACCTCGTTCCCGCGTCGGCGGGAAAACGGGCGGCGTCAGCTTGCGGTTTTCGCACTCGACCAACGAGCATCGTGGTCGTCGCCGCAGAGATACGCCGCGCGACTGGAGAGGACAGTCGTTCACACAAATGAGAGAACGGAGAACTACCTGGAAGGGGTGCGTCCATTGTCGCCCAATGGGACGAGGAGTCAAGGTCGGGTAGAGGGGGAGTTGCTGTGGAATTACGATCGGCGTGACGAAAAATGAATTTGTTGGAATGCGGGTCGGATAGTTAGAGAGTTCTAATCATTGCGTAGCGGATTTGTTTCGTCGGCCGGCGACGAACGCCGCGAGCCCGGCGATGATTCCGCCGGCGACGATCACTCCTTCCCACACGAGGCCGGCGGCCAAAACCAGCGTGCCGGCGGCGCCAAACGGTGCGAGCAGCGCGACCAACGCCGCTTCGCGCACTCCGATACCGCCTTGCGTCAGCGGCAACAGCGCGGCGAGCTTTGCGAGCGGCCACGCAAAGAGCCACACGCGCAGCGGGAGCCGCAATCCGCACGAAGTTGCGAGCCACGCGGTGAGCACGAGGAATGTCGATTGGATTGCGGTTCCGGCGAGCCATCCCGCGACGAGTATATGTGGGCGCGCCGAGACGCCGCGCAAAGCATGGCGTAACCGCGCGAGGCGCCGGCGGAATCGGAAGGAGCGACCGCGAAGTAAGACGCCGCGGAGAGAAAACACGATCGCAAAAAGCAGCGCGCCGATCGCGACGGCGACGAGTAACGTGCGGACTGCGACGGCGCGCAGCGACTCCGGTAGGGATCCGGGGAGCAGTATGAGACCCAACGCGACGAGCCCCGCTTGCGCGGCGACGTCGAGAAATCGATCGACGACGTTGCCGGCGAGCACGGCTGCGGGACGTGGACTTTTTCGCAATCCCACCGCGAGACGGATCACATCGCCGCCGACGATTGAGGGCAAAAACAGAGTTCCGAAGAGGCCGCCCCCGTAGCATTGCAGGCTCGTCGCGAGATCGAGCTCAGCGCCTGCGGCGTTCACCACCATCCGCCACTTCAGCATGCCCAATGCGTGCGCGAGCAAATATCCCGCCAGCGCGGCGAGAAAATGCGCCGGCGGAACACGCGCGATTGCCGATCGCACCGTATCGAGCGGCAGGAAATGCAGCAACACGCCGAGCACAGAGAGAGCCGCGATCCATCGCAACGCGATGACGATCCAGCCGCGCGTGCTTCGCCGCGTTCGCTCCGTTTCCATCATGAAAGGGAAATCACAACGGGAAGGTTATCTCAAAAGTCGCAGAATCCCGCGGCGCACGCACGACAGCGTGTCGCCCCGCAAACAACCCGCTCGATCTTTCAGGCACCGAAAATAGCGTCGATCTTGCCTGCGAGGGTGAAATCGCGATCGCTGATGCCGTCGACGTCGTGCGTGTTCAAATCGATCACGACTTTGTTCCACACGTTAAACCACTCGGGATGGTGATTCATCGACTCGGCTACGAGCGCGATGCTGGTCATTTTACCGAATGCCGTCACGAAATCCTTGCACGTGAACTCGCGATGGAGCTTGCCATTCACAAGCGCCCAGTCTTTGTGCGAGCCAAGTCGGTGATTCACTTCCGCTTCCGTCAATTTTTTAGCTGCCGGCATGATCGCCCTCCAGAAAGCTTTTGGTTTCTATTTGTCGTCCACGCAGACGAAGCTGGCTGCGCTGTTTTGGTCGCCGGTGCTTTCGTACTTCGCGACTTTGGGATAGACGCACAAAGGTCGCGTCATCTCCGCATGACCTGAACTCAGCGGTCCGGAGAATTTTGTCGCCACGATTTCTTTTGGCGCGGCGCCTTTCTCCACCCACTGCTCGATCGACAACTGCAGGCTTTGATGCGGGTCGGTCAACGTTGGCCACGGGCCATTTTCGCCGAAGGAATCGGGGCCGACTCCGCCGGCGCAATGCTGCATGCCCGGCACCATGTACACGCGCGCGAACGAATCGAATGATTCCTGCCCCATCGCGCCGACAACGCTCTGGTAATAGTTCACCGTGTTGACCGCCGAAATCGCTGGGTCGTTCCAGCCATGATACAAAATCAATTTCCCGCCGCGCGCCTTGAACGCCGACAAATTCGGATCGGTCGCATTCAGCGTTTTTGCCAGCTTCGCATCCGCTGTCTTCACAATGTCTGCTACGTTCGCGTCACGAAAGTTCCAGTCCGGCTTCTCGAACACCATGTTTGTGAAAAAGCCGGTGCCGAAGGCCTGCATCAGGCTTTTGCCCGGCTCCGGCCCTGTAATCCACAGTCCCCAGCCGCCGGGTCCATCCTCCGCACCCGGCATCAAGCCGGGATAAATCTGCGTGCCGTTCGCGTCGGTCGGCCCGGCGTAGATTTTCTTCAGCGCCGTCACTTGCGCGGCTCGTCAAACAAAAGTCTGACTCCTCCGCCTTGCATAGCATCGCCGCGGGATCGAAGTGACACTTTCTCGGATCGTTCAAAATTCCATCGGATGTTCCGTCTTGCGCGTCGCACGCAACGTCGACGGCCTTCGCAATCGCCGGCAGCTTTGCAGGGGGAATGTAGCTCGCGGAATCCATCAACGTCGCCTGCATCTGCCAGATCGCACTCGTCACCAGATGCGTCCAGTAATTCGCGGGCGCACCGGCAATGATCCCGTCGTAATCGCCAGGGAATCGTTGCGCCTCCATCAGCGCCTGCCGCCCTCCATTTGAGCAACTCGCAAAATACGCGTGCTGCAACGGGTGCTTGCCGTAAAACTGCTTCACGACGAGCTTCGCGTCCTGCGTCATTTCGTGAATGGCGCGGTAGCCGAAGTCGGTCACCTTCTCAGGGTGCCCGATGGCCCAACGTGCATCGGTTCCGCTCGCCGCGTGACCCGTATCGGTCGCGGCGGTCGCATATCCTTCATGCACCGCGAGCGCGAGCGAGAAATCGTCGATCTCGCCGGCGAACCCGCCATTGCCGCGCCCCTGAAGCTTTCCGTTCCAATTTTTCGTCGGCAGCCACACTTCGATCTTGATGTCGGAATCCGAACTTGGGTGGGATTCCACGCGAACACGGCAAAACGGAGGCAGCGATTTGTAGAGCGCCTCGGCCTGCGCCATCCATGGCGTAACCGAACTCGTCGGCCGGAACGATCCCGCACCGACCAACTCCGCCGACGTAACGGTAGCGTTCGGCAGCGTGAGCTTTGCCAGCTTTTCACAGTTTGCCGCCTGAGCCTCTGCCTTCCCGCTCTTCTGCGCGACAGCCGCCTGCGTCAACGTGAAGGACAACAGCGTGAGCACGAAAATTCTCAGCATCGGATGCACCTCAACCCAATGGATCTACGAAGCCGAGCACATCGTAGCGGAATCGCCCCGTCAAAACAAAACGATGACTTCAAAATAGAATGACGGCGCAAAAAAAACCGCGCCGGGGAGGAACCGGCGCGGCCAACCGCTCTTTCGTCTGAGGGGAAAAGTCGTCTTACGGCGCTTCTTACAAAACTCAGCTCATGGCACCATGCGCGTGTTGTGCACGCCCGCGTAGAGCGACACGCTCGTGCCCGCAGACTGCGGTACCCACCACAAGCTCCGCATCCACGGATGGCGCGAAGTCATCATGCGCTTGCCGATGAAATCCATCACCAGCGGGCTAACCTGCGTCGCGGCATACATTGCGTTCGAGTGCGAAAACGGCCGCAGCATCGGATTGGCTTCAACTCCGTAGCCGCCCGAAATTGCGCGCCGCGTTGACCACGCGTCGAACGCCGCCGCGCCGCTGCCCGTGATTGACAGGGTGTACCAGAGCTTGCGCTGCATCGGCGTTTCCACCGGCCGCGAAGTCGCGGATTTCAGGCCGCGCATCGGTGCATGGGCCGCTGGCGCCGCAGCCGGCTGCATGCCCGGTTCGATTTCGGCGTCGGTCTTGACCTTGGGTGTCGGCGCTGCCGGGAGCGGTTCAGAGAGGGAAGAAATCGCCAAGGAATCCACGGATTCGCTGGAAATCGTAGTCGCTGCGGGGGGATTTTCCACTACTTTTGCCGTGCCCTCGATCTGCGGAAGGGGGCAGAGCAACAAGATCGTTGCCAGCAACATGGTGTTCTCCTCAGGTGTCGCAGCGTTGGATGCCGTACTGCCTACAAGTACGTGCCTGCAACACCTGAACTTTACTGCGCACAGGTTCAGGTAGCACTGGCCCCTTGGTCACATTTCGGGTGGTACTCGCCTGTGGGAATCCGGTTTAGAAAAAGCGGGACTGATGTACTAGCACTTCTTACAAGCGAAAGCCGTCCATCAAATAGCCGCGCGCTCAGTGCAAAATTGATGCTCTCCATCCATCATTACGCATCGCATCCTGGGCACTGGCGCAAACGACTCTGCTATAATCCGTCGCGATTTCGTTTTTTAGGTCGACCACTACAGAATCCGCAGCCCGCGCGGACTCAAGAACGACGGCGACAAATGTCCAACGAATCGTCTTCCGCCAAACGCGCACCGATTCCGCAGCGAGGCCCGCAAGCGCCTCGATTCATCGTCATCGAGGGTCCGCTTCGCGTCGGCAAAACCACGCTCGCCAAGGTGCTCGCCGAGCGCCTGCATGCGCGGCGCGTCTACGACTGCGAAGACAACCCATTCCTCGCCGATTTCTACAATGAAAAGCCCGGCTCCGCTTTCCGCGCCCAGATGTACTTCCTCATCGAGCGCCAAAAGCGCCTGCGCGAAGCCCTCGCCGTCGAATCGCCCGGCCCAATCCTCTCCGACTACCTCATGGAGAAGGACCGCATCTTCGCCAATCTCAATCTCAATGATGAAGAGCTGAAGCTTTACGACCGTTACTACGAAATCCTCGCGTCCGAGGTCCCGGCGCCCGATCTCGTCATTTATCTACAGGCGAAGCCCGAGGTCCTGCGCACGCGCATTGCGAAAAAAGCGTCCAAAGACGAAACGCAGATTTCGCTGGAATACATTGAAGAAGTCGCTCGCGCGTACGAACACTTTTTCTTCCACTATGCGGCGAGCGATCTGCTCGTCATCAATACGTCCGACATCGATTTCGTGGAGCGCAGCGCCGACCTCCAACAGCTTTTGCGACGCCTCCAGGATCCCGTCAAAGGCACGCAATACTTCCTTCCGCTTGGCGACACCGAATAGCCGTTCAACACTGCGCGACTCTCAGCGCGCGTTGACTTGAATTCCTCTCGTAACCTAAACTTTACTCAAGTTGTGGAAGGATGCGGATCGCGATTTTCCGCTGCTGTCGCAGGCTAAATCCGAATACGCGAAGTTGAAGTAGGCCAGCCAAAACGCAGCAGGGAAATTGTTTGCAGGGGAAGAATTTTCCGGCAGGACGAGATCAACGCGAGGCGAACTATTTTTCGCCCGTCCGATCTTTCTCCGCGCGGCTCGTCGGCTCTTCCTGCTCGCCGCCGAGTTCGCCTTCGATCGATTCTCCCGGCTCTACTCCCTGCAGCGTCGTCGGCTGGCTGAACTGCATCGCCATCAGGAGCCACTTTCGCAGCACGGTCCGAAAATGTGGCTTCACGTCGCGAAACACGAGTCCAAGCCCCAGCGCCGGATTCGCGTACGCCACCGTCGCATTGGCCTCAAAATATTCGCCCGGCATGAAAATCTTCACCAGCACCTTCGAACGCGGCGAGAGCGTCGAAGTCGCGTCCATGTAGCATCCGTACAAGCTCAGCTCTTTAATGTTGCCACCGACAGGCGTGCCAGTTTCAGGCAGTACGGCCGCCGGCGCGGCGAAGGGATAACGGGGCACTCGGCGCTGCTGGGCGTAGTCTCCAGGGCTCATTGCCAGCACTGTAGGCTTCGGCGCTCCCACTTCAAATCCAGTAGTGTCTTGGCTTTAGACCAAACAACCCTGTAGATTTCCACACTCGGAGGACCGGGCCGCTGCCAGCTTTTCCACAGGCCACTGTCGAGCCCATTCCAGGCCTTCATCACCCTGTTCCGAAGTACACGCCGCCCTTTTGCCGCACCGATTAGTAACCACTCTATCCATCTGTAAGCAAAGACGTTAGCGCGAATTTGGAGGGCCGATGTCCCCCCGTACCATTGGCGCGTGCATCGAGTACTACGAAAATTTGCTCACGTCGCGAGCACATTTTTCATCGCGGCGCTGAGGCAAAGTGGAATGGAGTTCCGGCCCACATCTTCGACACAGGGGCTCTCCCCGCGCCCGGCCAAGCCATCCGGCACCGGCTCAGTCGGCGACCTTCTCCGCCGATTTGCCGCTCCGATGGTGGCCCTAGCCGTCGTTTCGACGATGGCCGGGTTCGAGGCCGCTCACCGCTCGCCATCGAAATGGGCGAGCAGCGGCCTGGTCCAGGCTGCGACGCTTCCCGGAAACGCAGGCGTCACCGGTGCGACTGCCAAGGCCGCGACGACGGCGCAGCCCTCGTCCCCCTTGACGCTCGAAGCGATTTCGCGCCTCGCTCCTCAATCCCAGGCCGAGCAACTGCTCGAACGCGCCATTGTGCGCGACTTCGATTCGCTCGACGCCATCAACAATAAACTTCCGCTCTGGCACGGCCAGCTGCGCAACACCGATCATCTTTACGATCTCATTCACACCGCGCTCAATTCCGACGACATGCGCGTCCGCGGCTCGGCCATCGAAATCGATCTCGCCGCCAACAATCTCGACAAAACGCCCGACAGCGTTGCGCGCCTCGTGCAGCAGCTTCACGCTGATCCCGACGACCGTACGCTCGGTCTGTGGCAACTCGGGGCGCTCGGCAATCGCGGCGTCGAACAAAAGCTCGTCCTCGCGCAGCTCTTGCATTACGTGCATGACGGCAGTGAAGTCACGCGTTACTGGGCCGTCGAAGGTCTTGCATTGCTCGGCACCGACACCACCGTCGATCCGCTGCTTGATCGGTTCGCGCACGATCCATCCGCGCGCGTCCGCAAGCGCGCCGGCTGTAACCTTGCGAAGTCCGGCATGCTCACAAAAGAGCAGCGCCTCGCCGCTGTTCCCGAATTGTTGAATTTGTTCGATGACGACGCGCTCGATTCCACGACGCGCAGCTGGGTCTACGGCGCGCTTCGGCTGATCACCGGCGCCGAACTCGGCAACGACGCCAACGCCTGGCGCCAGTGGTGGGCCAACCGCACCACCGCCCACAAGAAGCCCGTCCTGCACAACCAACTCCTCTTCGCCTAGAAGTTTCGTTCGCGAACTCAACGAGATCGCTGCCGCGGTAACCGGTTGTTTTCAACCTTCGACTTCGGCAGGGCGCTACTTCAGACCGTCTCGGCGACCATTGGCAAGACGTATTCGGCGACGGCTGAAGCGGCGGTTAGGCCGGGCGATTCCATGCCGACGAGGTGGATTGCTTGGGGGACGTTGGGGTCACGAGTGATTACGAAATCGGCGATGCCGTGGCCGGTTGGTGGGACGAGCTTGGGGCGAAGGCCGGAGTAGCCGAGCTGTAGATCTTTTTCTTCGATTTCGGGGAGCAGCGTTTTCGCGCTCTCGACGAAATCGCGGATTGCGAGGCGTCCGCGTTCGTAGTTGTCTTTGCCTTCGACGTAGGTTGCGGTTGGGCCGAGCAAAAAGGTGTCCCACAAGGTTCGCGTAAAGTGGACGCCGAGGCTCAATCCGTCGTGGTGCGGCAGCGGATAGACGAGCGTGTTGATCAAACTCGCGCGCGGGCCGCGCACCTCGCAATACTCGCCGCGGACGGGATAAATCTTCCACGAATTGTTGCCGAGCATCGCGGCGACTTCATCAGCGTATAAGCCTGCGGCGTTGATCACGCAGCGCGCTTCGATCGATTCTTTTTCTTTGGAGTCTTCGTCACCGATTTCCAGATCGACGCGCACGGCGTCTTTTACGGGTGTCAGCGCCACTACTTTTGCGCGCGTCACGATGTTCGCGCCGTTGTCGGCGGCGAGGCGAGCGTGCGCTCGGACCAGATCTTCGGCGGATAAAATCCCGGTCGACGGGACATCGATCGCGGCTGTGCCGTGGATGTGGGGCTCGCGTGCGTGGATTTCTTTCGGGCCGACCAGTTTCAACCCTTGCACGCCGTTCCCGATTCCTTTCTGAATCAGCTTTTCGAGTTCGGGCTCTTCGCTCTTGTTCGCGGCGACGACCAGCTTGCCGGTCTTGCGGTACGGCACTTTGTATTTCTCGCAGAATTCGTACGAGAGTTCATTTCCTTCGACGCACAGCCGCGCCTTTAGCGAATCTTTCGGGTAGTAGATTCCGGAGTGAATCACGCCGCTGTTGCGGGTGCTCGTCGCCATGCCCACGCGCGGATTCTGTTCGAGCAGGAAGACGTCCTGCCATTTTTGCGATACGGCGCGTGCGATCGAGCATCCGATCACGCCGCCGCCAATAATAAGAATGTTTGCCTGATCCATCGCTATCAGAATAATTCAGATTGGCTGCGGGGAGAATCGTCTGAGACAAAATTCTCGCCGAGCAGATAAGGTGACGACCTTAAAGTATGGAGTTGCGTCGCGCAGATCTCGCGTTGTCTCACTCTGCTATTCGTCGCCGCCGATGTCTTCGAAGAATGGGGCGCAATCCATCAATTTCGCTTCGGTTCCGTCGTGAACGGCATAGGTCGAGTGCTTGGTGCGATCGTAGGTATTCTTCCAGAGCGAAGCGGCGCCGTGTTCGCCGCCTTTATTGATCGCGTAGAAGAAGATGTGGAACGTGCTGAGTTTCTTTTTGTCGTTTTTGTAGTTATGCGCGATGCGAGACAGCGCTTCCAGGCATGCATCTTTCGGGGATTTGCCTTGGCGCATCATTTCGATGACGGTGTGGCCGCCAGAGATCTTGATGTTTTCTTCGCCTTTTCCGGTTGAGCCGGCGGCGCCGACTTCGTTGTCGACGCAGCATCCTGCGCCAATGATTGGAGAATCGCCGACGCGGCCGGGGATTTTCCAGGCGAGGCCTGAGGTCGTAGTGGTTGCGGAGATGTCGCCCTTCTCATTCACGGCCATGCAGGGAATCGTTCCTGTCGGTGGATGCGCGATGACGTGCTCGGCGAAAGCGATTTTGTCGGCATCGCCATCGAAAAGCTGCGACATATGCTCTTTCCATTGCGGCGAATCGATGCCCGGCCGCCAGTTCATCGAGCTGGATGCTTTCCAAGCGAGCCAGATTTTCCGCGAGTTGTCGGTGAGGAGATTGATCTCCTCGAATCCCTCATCGACGGCGTAGCGGCGAGCGCCGTCGCCGACGAGCATGACGTGATTGGTATTTTCCATCACGGTTTTTGCGAGCTTGGCGACGTTTTTAATATTTCGCACCGAGGCGACCGAGCCCGCGCGCGCAGTCGGTCCGTGCATGCAGCTCGCGTCGAGTTCGACGATGCCTTCTTCGTTGGGCAAACCGCCGTAGCCGACCGACGTGTCGTTGGGATCGTCTTCGACGACGGTGACCGCCGCGATTACGGCGTCGAGCGTGTCGCCACCGTTCTTGAGAATCGTCATGCCTTTATCGAGGGCGTGAAGTCCGTTGGCGCTCGAGATGATTAGCGGACGCTTGCCCTGCGCTGCTGGCGCGAGAGGCGCGGCTTTTGCTGTTGCGACGTTACCGAGTAAATTGCCGGCGCCGGCGCCGGCGACGGCTCCGCTTGCGAGCGAAGTGAGGAAGAATTTGCGGCGTGACCAAAGTCCCATGTGAAATTGCCTCCGTGTTTCCGCGCGTCACTATAGCGGGAAGAGGGTTGGCAGTCGAGAGAGGGTGCGCGATGACCCGACGAAAGGATGAGAAAAGCGGCAATCATCTCGGAAGAAACGATTGGTCGGTAGCATCTGACGCCCGGGCAAGCTGGGGCGCAGGAGTCCTGCGCCCGTACATGAACTTGCTGGATGATCGCGAATTGCGTCGCGGCCTTGTTACTTGCCGCGGGGTGTTACTTCTTGGCGGCTTCGGGGAGTTTGCCGGAGGCTTCGACGACCTGCTCGGCGAGGTAGTTGCGGACGCGCGCTTCGTCGCGAGCGATCGCGAGATATGCGGAACGGAGTAGCTGTTCTTTGCGGTTGCGCAAGGTGTCGCGAATCGTTTGCTGCACTTGTGGGTCGGCGATGTTGCGCTGGCCGGGGGATTCGCGCGTGACCAATTTCAGAATGCGATAGCCCTCTTTCAGGCTGAGCGGCGGGCTGACCTGGCCGGGCTTCATGCCCATGACCATTTTTTTCAATGATCGGATCGGACTGGTTGAGCGCGGACTCGGGAACATAGCCGAGGTCGCCGCCGGTCGCCGCGGAATTCATGTCTTCGGAATAATCCATCGCAAGCTGCGCGAAATCGGCGCCGCTGTTGAGGCGATCCATCAACATCTTTACTTTGCGCTGCGCTTCAGCATCGTTGGTGGCGTCGTCGTTTTTGCGATTCCGGATTTGCGGTTCCTTGCGCGGAGTCACGACGATTTGCGCGATGCGATATTGCGGCTCGGCGACGTTGAATTGCGGTTTGTTCGCGTTGTAGAACTCGTTGACGTCCTGATCGGTGATGGTGATTTTGGCGACGACTTCACGATTCAGGAGTTTTGTAATTGAGAGCTGGCGGCGCAAATCGGCTTTCAGATCGCTGACCGAAACATTGCGCTCTTTGAGCTGGCGCTGAAATTCTTCTTCAGTGTAGGGGCTCTTCAGCTCGGTGAATTTATCTTCGACTTCGCCATCGCTCGCTTCGAGATTCAGTTTCTTCGCGCGCTCGAGAAGAATTTCGTTGTTGATGAGCTCGTCGAGAACGTTGAGTTTCAGCGAGAGCGCTTCTTCCTGCGAAGGCTCCTGACCCTCGGGATTCACGCGCGTGCGGTAATACTTGTCGACATCGGCGCGCTTGATTTCCTGGCCGTTGACGACCGCCCACACGTCGGGCCCGTGCTCGACGTCATGCTTACAGCCGGCGGGAACGAGCAGCAACGCGCCAGCGAGCGGCAACAAAACCGCAACGCGGCGTAAGGCCGACGAGCGCATTTTTGAGAGAGAAGCAGCCAAGGCCAGAAGCTCAGGCAGCTTTCTTGACTTTGCCGTCGCGGATGCAGGCAGTGCAAACCTGGAGATGCTTGCGCGCGCCGTTTACGAGAGCGCGGACTGTCCGCAGGTTGGGATTCCAGCGACGCCGACGCGTATTGTTCGCGTGGCTGATCACGTTACCGAAAGAAGGGCCTTTTCCACACAACTCACACTTCGCCATCTTAGCTAACCTACTTTGCTTAGAAATTGTTGTCGTACCGAACGACTAAGTGTAACAGAGCCAGCAAGAACAGTGTAGAGGCGACGATTTTCCGCGTTCATTGCGGGCGATTTGAAGGGCGCTTTGGGGGTATACCCCTGTTTTTTTAAAGAGTGTGCAAGCGGTTTGTTTTATTGGAGATGCAAATCTTCCAATTTTGGGAGTCCCGTACTCGTTGAAATGATGGGAGTTGCGGGACTGCCTGAGTGCCATTTTTGTCGAGTTGTGCGAGCCTTTGCGCAGATCCGAACGAGTTTGTTCGCGCAGAGGGACTCGTTTTGGATTTTCGGGTGTCTTGGAAAAACGAACGGACTTTTCTACAAGGCGATTATAGCACAGTCGATCTTGCGACTGCCTCGGTGGACTTTTGGCGTTTTGACGAGGAGCATGGTTGTCGTCAGAGTTGAGGGCTAGACCTACGGTCCACTTCTATCGGAGGTGAACGGACGATGGGATTTGAATGGGTTCGGTTGGTTGTTGGGACTGAGGGCGTAAAGGCGGCGCGGGGGCGCCGCACTCCATATGGTTTGGTGGCCCGCGGGTTTTTTGCGCTGGTTGCGGTGATTGGGTGCGCTTCGATTGCTGGGGCTGCGCAGCAGGATGCGGCTAAGGATGCTTGTGCGCCGGTGCAGGCTGCGTATCAGAAGACGACGAGCGCTTCGAACAGCAGCAAAGCGACGAATACAGGCGCGCTGAACGTGGCGGAGGCGTACGAGAAGATCACGTCGGAGCCAGGGCATAAAGAGACCTGCAAGTATTTGCGCGACGAAACAGTGACGGGTGAGGATGCGAATGTTTACGGCGACGTGTTCGCGTCGAAATTGGGAACGGCAAACGGAACGGTTTGGATTTCGAAGAAAGACGGATGGGTGTTGAAGCGTGAAGTGGACGTGGACATAGTGGGCGTCGGCAAGGGGCACCAGTCGATTGTGTTTGAGTATCCGAAGAAGTAGAGACGTGCGGCGTTGAGAATCGATTTGTTTGGCGTTTGGTCGGAACGATCGGAGGGTCGTTTACGGCTGAGATCCTTCGCTCCGCTCAGGATGACAACGATTTTGTTGGTGGACACTGGGTGACGATGGATTAGAGCGTCGAATCGCAGGCCTATTCGGATGTATCTTTCTGCGGTGCGGAGGCGTAGTGTCGATTGCGTGCCTCTCCCTTCGCTGTTTCGTAGCTCCCCCGCAAAACGCCCGAAACACAGGAATGTTCAATCCTTTGTGATGTGGGTATTCAGTCCCTGGATGAGATACAAATTGAGGAAACTTAGGGGCTTCGATGGCCGGGAAACTTATACGGCGCAGATCAAGCGGGTACGGGAGATCGAAGTGCTTGAGGCCTGCCTGCTGCATTCCTGAAGTGAAAACCGACGAGTAAGAGTTTAAGGGTGGGATTTCTGGATGGGGTTGAGGTGTGTCTTTTTTGGTCTGAAGAGACAGGCCTGGGTGCGGCTGCGAAGTCATTCGCTGCGCTTAGGCTGAATGCCTTTTAGTTAGGCTGGCGCTACACGACGTCGAATCGATTAAGCGTGGCCTAGCCGAGATCCTTCGGTTTGCCCGGATGACGGTCTGGTTTATTGGGTCTCCGTCCCTGGCTGTCGCTGTGGGGTTAGGCGGAGGCGGCGCCGGGACGGAAGGCGGCGATGGCTTGGGCTTCGGTGTCGTAGACGCTGAAGACGGTTAAGAGCCTGGTGAGTTGCAGGACGTCCTGGAACTTCTCGCCGAGGTTCGACAGATGCAACTCCGCACCTTGACCGCGCGCGCTGACGTGCAACGCGACCAGCATGCCGAGTCCGGAACTGTCGATGTAGGTGACGTTCGACATATTGAGGACGATTTTCTTTTTGTCTTCGACGAGAAGGGATTTTACGCGCTCACGGAGAGCGCCGCTCTCGGGGCCCAGAACGATGCGGCCATTGAATGTGACGACGGAGATTCCGTCGACGTCTTTGTTGGTGATGTTGTTGGTCATAAAATCCTCGCAAATACAGTCTTCAAATTCTCAATACGAGTCTAACAAGCAGCAGGGTCTCAGCGGGCCTTTTGGTACAGAGACTCTTTGATGGCGGTCACCAGCCACGAGATAGTCGCGAACGGCACGAACACAGCCGGATCTTTCGGCAAGCCGTGGGAAACGCCGCCACCCTGATCGACGGCAATTTTTTCAAACACGTCGCCCTTGTGAATCCAAAGGCCGGCGGCCTCGACACCCAAGACGACAGCAGAGACCGGAGAAGTGAGACCTGCGACCTTGATTTCGACAGCCTGGCCTAACAGGTTAGACGTGTGCATCAGGTTTGGTCGCCGAAATTTAAGCCGTTGGAAGTACTTAACTACTTTAGGTTAATTAACTTGCCAAGTCAAGGGGTGTCGGGGATAATGTAACTGGTTAAGTGTGGCAAGTTCCGCGGGAGATGCGTCTTGGAAGTCGGGCTACTGATCAAGCAAAAACTGGCAGAGCTGAAGCTGGAGCAGCGGGACCTGGCGGTCGCGGCGCAAGTGACAGAGTCTTACATCTCGCAACTGTTGAGCCTGAAGAAGTTACCACCCGCGCCGGGCCGAACCGACATTTACGAAAAGATCGAGAAGTTCCTCAAACTGCGCCGCGGCAAGCTGGCTGAACTTGCAGAGCATCAACGATTGGAAGGACTCAAAAGAAGCCTGGCGGCTGAACCTGTGCCGCTATTGAAGGATGTTCGGGAGTTGATCCTGGGGAAATGCGCGACGGGCAAAGAAAGACAAGTCCGGGCGATATTTGAAACGCACCCGTTCGGCGAAATGGAACGATTGGTCACGCAGAAGCTGCTGGATGTGGTGAAGAAGGTTGCCAAGGACGAGCTGGACAACGAGGCATGGTTGCGATCGGTGGCGCACCTGGCGGGACGAAGTTATGAAGGATTGCGAGTCAGCATCCTGGAGTTTCTGGATACGGATGTCTTCAGCGTATCGACGGAGCATTGCGGTTCGTTTCTGGAGCCGCTGATTGAGCGCTGGGACATCGACATCTCGACGTTTGGACTGGAGATTGTACTGAACCGGCGGCTGATCGCGGGCCATGCGAAGAGGGTTGAGTTTGTCGAGAAGGAAGTTGAGGAGACAGGCGAAGAGCCCGGGTTGAAGAAATTCCTGAAATTTGAGGCCGTGCGCGCGGACATCACCGAGGACGAGATCGAGTTTCTGAGGAAGCTGAGATTCAAAGGCAGGCAGCCGACGGCGCTTTATTACTATCGAGAATTGCAGAACTTGAGAGATCCACTGCACTTTCGGACAACCTCGACTCGAAAGAGCGGGAAGAAGAATTTGGGCCAATCGCAGCCACAGGGTTCGGTCGCTCCGCTGCACCAATTTCGCTACGCGCGCGAGATCGAGAAACAGCTCCAGATGGATGGCAGGAAAGGGGCGATCCGGCGGTGGGATGTCGATCGAGGGAGCCGGAATTAGTTTGTTTCTTGTGCGTCGATCGCGAACATCGGGAGCGGTTGTGGTTGGGCTGAGTGCTGAGATCCTTCGCTTCGCTCAGGATGACAAGCGCTTTTAGTGGTCGATGGGCGCATTGGTGGTTGATGGGCGTTTTTGGCGGTTGATGGATTTGAAGACCCAAGGGAATTAGAAAATATCGATGGGGCTGAGAGGGATTCATGGGATTTGGAAAAGTTGACGAGATTTCGAACGGCAAAAACGGTAACGAGGAATCGAAAATGATCGCAAGGAGATCGATGAAAGCCAAGGTCAGTGTGCAATATGTAGGTTTTGAGGCGAAGCCCAAGGCCCGCCAGTACAGGTTTCTGGTGCATCAAGAGGCCGGCACGCGTGAGTTTACGCTGTCAATTTACAACGAGGCATTCAGCTCGCGGCAAATCTCGTTTCAAGATGCTCCCGATTTCTGTTCGGCGAAACTCCATCGCGAACTTGCAACATTCGCCAACGATCCACCGGAGTCGCAGTACAAAATCAGCGAAATGGAATTGGAAGAATATCAACGCGCGCATGCACCGCGGCCGACCAGCCGTTTTCACCGGCACTCGGTTGCGAAAAACACAGCGCCAGCGCCGGAACACGTCGAGCGATAGCGAAAATCGAAGGGCAAACGAAAGCTCATATGACAATGCATGGCCTGAAAGATTTTCAGTCGGTCGCTCGCGAGAGCGGGTTCGTGGAAGTTGGCGATGCGGACGAGGGATCTGTCTTGTGGTTTCGAAACGCAACGCCGGACGCGGGCTCGGCGGTTCACAAGCGTTTGTGCGTGGATAGCCTGACCAACAGTGCGACCGTTTTTTGGGAGACGGGGCCGGCGGCCAAGCTGAACTCGATGACGTTTCGAACAGCGTCGTCGTTGCGAGCCTGGCTTAATTTGAAGGTTGGAGTGCCGGTTTAATTTGCCGGCGTTTTATGGGAATGGGATTTGGCGCTGGTCTTGAATGCATACTTGATTTAACGGAAGATGCGGAACGTATGTATCGGAAGTTGTTTGGTGAACTGATATGAGTCATTGCCCGGAATGCCGAAGTGGACGAACTCGAAGGTCGAGACGTAGAAATTTTGCCGAACGCGTATTGCTATCGATTGTTTTTCTGAAGCCTTTTCGTTGCAAGGATTGCGATCACCGATTTTTTCGCTGGAAGTTCCCCGGACATCTTGAGGCGGTTGCCCCTAAACCGCTGGCCGCTGCAAAACTTCCTTAATTAGCTGAAGAGATTGCGAAGTTTTTCACTATCCGACTCTTGTTCGGAGGCTGCGGATATTTCGCGGCCAATTTTTACGAGAGATCTTCGGATTTGAGCTCGAAGAAGCGAGCGATGATAGCGGTGGTCTGCTGCCAATCGTTCGTCTCGGCCTGGAGAGCTTTGCGGCCGGCTTTGGTGAGATTGTAGAAGCGGGCGCGGCGATTGTTGTCGGAAGCGCCCCATTCGGATTCGATGGCGCCTTCCTGCTCGAGTTTGAGAAGGACGGGGTAAAGCGTGCCCTGGTTGACTGCGAGGAGATCGCCGCTGATTTGCTCGATGCGGCGAGCGAGGCCGTAGCCGTGAAGAGGGCCGAGGACGTCGAGGGTCTTGAGGACCATGAGGGCGAGGGTGCCCTGGAGGACGTCGGTTTTTTTGGTGGGGGAAGACGGAGACATCTTGGTATCCAACAGGAGGATGACATAGTTCCTTTTGGAAAACAACAGGGAAGTTGGGTGTGAAAGATTTCGATCTTGCCGAGATGGGGCGCAGCGATGCTGCGCCCGTACATGGTTGTGCTTGAACTAAACGTCGAAAAACGCCGGCAGGGATGCCGGCGTTACCAACTGCGGAGACCTCGTGGAATTTATTTGGCGGGGATGAGGGTGCTGTGGCTGGCTACGCAGCGCCAGATGCCGTCGCGACGGATCCAGGTGTCGGTGTAACGGGAGCGGATTACGTAGTGCTTGCCTTTGTTGGTGCCGGATTCGCGGTAGATGCCGTTGACGACGGCGGCGTTGTTGTAGACGTGGACGGTCATGCCTTCGTCGAAGAGGTGGTCGGCTTTTTGTTCGGGAGCGGCGACCCACTTCATGTATTCGGCTTTGTTCATGATGGAGCCGTCGTAGTCGACGTAGACGAGGGTGTCATCGACGAGGTTGGAGACTTCTTTCACCTGTTGATTGGCCTCGGCTTGGTTCCATGCGCGTTCGAGCTGGCGGATCTGGATTTCGTCGGAGCTGCTGCGGCTTTTCTTGCGCGAAGGGTGTTGTGGCGCAGAGAAGAAGTGAGAGCGTCAGGAGGAGGAAGACGGTTCATTTTTGAGAGACACCCTTTGGTGGAGTTTTGGAGGATGTTAGCAAGGAGTGGAGATGAAGAGCGGCGGGCGATACGGGCGAGTGTTCACTAAAAGTTAGGTTCGCGGCGAG
Source organism: uncultured Acidobacteriota bacterium (assembly GCA_963795355.1). Classification (GTDB taxonomy): domain Bacteria; phylum Acidobacteriota; class Terriglobia; order Acidiferrales; family UBA7541; genus Acidiferrum. Next base: position 29,752 of record CAWCHM010000009.1, on the reverse strand, counting down.
TTGGCATGTGGGCGAGGCGATCCATCATTTGGTTGTAGAAGGACGATGCACCAAGCCAGGATCCCTCCACTTCGCAAGGCGACGCGTTCACAGGAAGTGAACGCAAAAACAAAAGCGTCGGCTTGCTTCGGTCGGGATGACAAATCTTGCTTGAGGATCGCGAGCTAGAAATCCTATTTAGGAGGGAGTGGCTGGCAAGTGGGGCACCAGAAAGTCGTGCGGGCGCTGGGGGCTTGTTTGCGGCGTTCGATACGGGTGCCGCACTTGCGGCAGGGTTCGCCGCCACGTTTGTAGACCCAGAGATTTTCCTCGCGGTCGGCGCGGCCGGTGGTGCGGCGGAGTCCGGTGTGCGTGACGATCTGGTCGCCGGAATTGTCGGTGACGTTAGCTTGCAGATATTTTCGCGCGGTGCCGACGAGGCAGGTGAGCTCGATGATGCTGAGAGTGGCGACTTTGCGGAAAGGGTTTACGTTGCAGGCGAAGCAGAGTTCGGATTTGAAGACATTGCCAACGCCGGCGAGGATCGATTGGGAGAGAAGGGCTTCGGCGATTTCTGTGTCGGGATGTGAGCGGAGGCGGCGGAGGATTTCGGCGTCGTTGTAATCGGTGGCGAGGACGTCGGGGCCGAGTTGATTGAAGCCCCGGCGGCGACGGAGGGAGTCGGCGGTGTGGAATTCGGCGATGGGGACATTGAAGGCGACAGCGTCGATTTGCGGAGTGCGGATGAGGATGCGCATGTGAAAGCGATGGCGCTTCCATTTTTCGTTGGGGCGGTAGATGTGCCAGCTGCCGGACATGAGCATGTGGGTGAGGAGGACGAGGTTGCCGGAGAAATGGATGAGGAGCCATTTGCCGTTAGCTTCGACTTTTTCGATGGTGCGGCCGGTGACGGGCGTGTCGATTTCAACGCGTTCGAGTTTGGGGAGGACGGATTCGAAGGCGGTGACGGTTTGGTTGGCGAGCGCGCGGTGGAGCGTGCGGGCGGCGCGGAAGATTGTGTCGCCTTCAGGCATGGGAGGCGGCTCGCGCGAGCGATATTGCTCGACGGAAAAGAAAGCAGATTCCTCGCTTCGCTCGGAATGACAGGATTTTTGGGTTTGAAATGTGAGCATTCAAAGTCATGCGGATTCGGAGAGTTCGTCGGAGTCAGTATCGTTGTCGTTGGATTCGTCGGGGGCGGGGTCGTCTTGCGACGGGACCATGGGGGTGATGCGGCGCATTTGGTAGCCGAAGGCGCTGGGGGTGAAGCCGGATTCTTCGAGGAAGCGGGCGAGGAAATGTTCGCGGGCGGGTTCGTTGTTGATGTCGCTGATGAGGAGGCCGGAGCGGCGGCCTTGGCGGCGGATGGCGAGTTCGGCGAGTTTTTTGGTGAGTTCGCGGGCGAATTGGGTGCGTTCGGGTTCGTTTTCGGGGAGGAAGACCTGGATCGCGGGATTGCGGCGGCGGAGGAATGCGGCGAGGACGCCGTTGATGAGGATGATGCCGGCGCCTTTGGTGCGGGACATGGTGTGAGGACGCGCGGATGTGTCCTGGGATTTTGTTGACGCAGATTTCGACGTCGATTGAGTCTTGGCGTCGTCGGGATGGATTGCTGCTGCGTCGGTCGATTGATTGGATTCGTTTTCGCCATTTTCACCGCGCGGCCATGGGAGCAACGTGCCGTAGGGATTTGCGGGATCGCTGGCGGCTAGAAAAATTGTTTCGGGCTTGGGCGGTTCGGTGCGCAGGCTGCGCAGCATATCGACGGCTGACGTGGCGGCGAATTGGGCGGCGCCCATTCCGGCGACAAACATGCCGCGGCGGATGATGCCGCTTTCTTCCAGCGTTTTCAAAGCAGGATAAATTGTGTTGTAACCACGCGGAATATTTTCGGCGATGGCGGTTTCGCGCATGACGATTCCATGACGCGTGAGAAGTTGTTGCGCGATGTTGGCGCTCCATTGCGTGACGCCGATGGGTTGCGATTGATGCGAGGCGACGAGCGACCATCGGCCGTGCGCTGGGCCGCCGATGGATTTGCGCGAGCGAAGTTGGCGGAGATATTCGGGCGAGCCTGGAGGGCCTTGGGCGATTTCGCGGCGATGTTCGCGGTCTTGTTTGGGATCGCTGGGGCGGAGGAGATCGCGGAGCGGGAAAAAACGTGTCGTTGGTGATTTTGCCGGCCCAGACGAGTTGCCAGAGAGTTTCGCGGACTTCGCCGGGGTAGCCGCCGCCGAGAGCGTTGTGAATGCCGGCGAAGAATGAGGCGCCCTGTTTTTGCAGGACTTCGAGAATTTTCTGCGCTTTGTCTGAGAGTTGCGGTGGATCGGTTTGGATTTCGGCGGGCGGGAGCAGAGCGGGAAGAGATTCGGTGAGATAGAGCGAGACGCGACCGTCGCGATCGCCAACTTGTTCGAGGCCGACCCAGACAACCTCGCCGGCGGCCATGACTGCGTCGAGATCAGCGGGGCGGTAGTCGGCGATACGCGCGGGGAGAATTTCGCGCTCGAGTTCGGAGACGAGTAGCGCGGAGCCCTGGAGATTTTCGACGGCGTCGAGAAGCGCGTCGAGGCCGCGGCGGCGGGTGGCGACTCCTTGCCAGCGTGTGGTGAAGCGAGCGAACGTGCGTTGCTCGACGGGTTCGACTTCGCGGCGAAGGCGGGCGAGGCTCTTGCGGCGAATTTGCTGCAGGATTTCAGGGTCGCACCATTCCTGATGCTGGCCGCGCGGGCGAAATTCGCCTTCGAGCAATTTTCCTTTTCCATGAAGGGTACGGAGAACGATGTCGACTTGAGCCGGCTGCAGGGCGTAGCGCGTCGCGAGTTCCTGCGTGGTGAAGGGGCCGTGGGTGCGTGCGTAGCGGCGAATGAGTTCGCGAAGTGGATCTTCGCTGGAGGTAAGGAAGACTTCGGCGAGGCCCGGCGGAAGCGGAGTGCCGAGAGCGTCGCGGTATCGGCCGGCGTATTCGACGGGGATGAAGCGAGATTCGCCGGCGATTCGAACGCGAACGGCGCGGCGTGCATTGGCGAGATCGGTGATTGTCGAGGCGATCGCGGGCGTGGTGGAGCGCGCTGCGACTTCAAATTCGGTGAGGTCGCCGTGTTTGAGCAGCAAGTCGTGGACGCCGTCGGCGTGGCGGGCCTGGTAGTCGGACTCGAGAGACTGGAGGCGGCTTTCGACTTCATCGATGGCATTTTGGTCGAGGAGTTCGCGGAGGTCGGTGTCGCCGAGAATTTCCTGGAGCTGGGATTGGTCGATGGACGAGAGCCTGGGCGCGGCGTTCGGCGAGGGGTGCGTCGCCGTCGTAGATGTAGTTGGCTACGTAGGAGAAGAGCAGCGATGAGGCGAAGGGAGAAGGCTTGTCGCTGGCGATGCTGGTGACGCGAATTTCGCCGCGTTGGATGGCGGAGAGGATCGCGGAAGTGGCGGGGAGATCGAAGACGTCGCGAATGCATTCTCGGTAGGTCTCGAGAAGGATTGGAAAGGAAGAGAAGCGCGCGGCGACGGCGAGAAGATCGGCGGCGCGTTTGCGTTGTTGCCAGAGTGGAGTGCGCTGTCCGGCGCGGCGGCGGGGGAGAAGGAGCGCGCGCGATGCGGCTTCGCGGAATTTTGCGGCGAAGAGTGATGTTGAGCCGAGTTGTTGCAGAACGAGCTGCTGGAATTCGGTGGGGTCGGGGAGGAGTTGTTCGGAGGCGATTTCTTCGTCGCTTTCGGGGATGCGGAGGACGAAGCCGTCATCGGACCACATGGATTCGACTTCGAGTCCGCGTTCGGAGCGGAGCTTGGCGCTGACGGCCATGCACCACGGCGCGTGGACGCGCGTGCCAAATGGAGTGAGAACGCAGATGCGGCGGTCGCCGAGTTCGTCGCGGCAGGTTTCGATGATGATGTCCTGGTCATTGGGCACGCGGCCGGTGGCGACGGCTTGATCTTCGAGATAGCGGAGAAGATTTTCGGCGGCGTTGGTGTCGAGGCTGTGATTCGTGACGAGCGTGCTGAATGCGACGGGGCGAGGTTGAGCGAGAAGTTCGCGGGTCATGGCGCCGATTCTGCGGCCGAATTCTGCGGGACGACCGGCGGTGTCGCCGTGCCAGAAAGGCATTTTGCCAGGTTCGCCGGGTGCGGGCGAAACGAGAACGCGATCGTGAGAGATTTCGTCGATGCGCCAAGTTGTGGCGCCGAGGATGATCGTGTCGCCGGTGCGCGATTCGAACACCATTTCTTCGTCTAGTTCGCCGACGCGAGCGCCTTTTGTGGCGCCGGAGAGAAAAACTCCGTAGAGGCCGCGGTCGGGAATTGTGCCGCCGTTGATGACTGCGACGCGTCGCGAGCTTTGGCGCGGCGTGAGGCGATTCGAAACGCGATCCCAGGTGATGCGTGGACGGAGCTCGGCGAATTCGTCGCTGGGGTAGCGGCCGGCGAGCATATCGAGAACGGATTCGAATACCGCGCGCGTGAGATTGGCATAGGGCGCGGAGGAGCGGACGAGCTGGAAGAGATCGTTTACATGCCATTCGTCGAACGAAATGATGGCGACGATTTGTTGCGCGAGAACGTCGAGAGGATTGCGCGGGTAGTGAACGCTCTCGACTTGTCCCTGATACATCGCTTGCGTGATCGCGGCGCAGGCAACGAGATCGGCGCGATATTTTGGATAGATGACGGCGTTGCTGATGGCGCCGACGTGATGGCTGGCGCGGCCGACGCGCTGCATGCCGCTGGCGACGGATGGAGGCGATTCGATCTGAATGACGAGATCGATGGCGCCCATGTCGATGCCGAGTTCGAGAGATGAGGTGGCGACGAGACCGCGGAGGGTGCCGAGTTTGAGGCGGTCTTCGATTTCTTTACGTTGGGCGACTGCGACGCTGCCGTGATGCGCGCGGACGAGTGTTTCTTGCGCGAGATCGTTGATGGCGCCAGATATGCGTTCGGCGAGGCGACGATTGTTGACGAAGATGAGCGTCGAGCGATGCGCGCGGATCATTTCGAGGAGCTTGGGATGGATGGCGCTCCAAATCGATGGACGAACAGGCCCTTTCGACGCGGGGCCGCTAGGAAGCGGATCGATGTCGTCGAGGCGGGCCATGTCTTCGACGGGGACTTCGACGCGGAGGTCGAGGCGCTTGAGTTCGCCGGCGTCGATGATGGTGATAGAGCGGTAGACGGGGGCGTAGAAGGAGGATTCGAATTCGGCGAGGGGCTGGTCGGGAGTCGGCGTCGGCGATTCGGACTCGGGGTTGAGATCGGTTGCTGAAGGAGAAGGGCTATATCGTTCAGATTGTCTTGCGGCGTCAGAAAGCAGATTCCTCGCTTCGCTCGGAATGACTGATATAGCTGGGACCTCGGCGCCGCCGAGGAAGCGGGCGACTTCTTCCAACGGGCGTTGCGTAGCGGAGAGACCGATGCGTTGAATGCGTCGGCCGGTGAGATGTTCGAGGCGCTCAAGCGACAGTGAAAGGTGCGATCCGCGCTTGGTTGGGACGAGCGCATGAATCTCGTCGAGGATCACCGTGTCGATGGAACGGAGAAGTTCGCGAGGTTGCGAGGTCAATAAGAGGTAGAGCGATTCGGGAGTGGTGATGAGGATGTCGGACGGATGGCGCAGGAAGCGAGCGCGCTCGGAGGGCGGAGTGTCACCAGTTCGAATGGCGATTGTCGGTTCGTGGTATGCGTGGCCGAGACGCTGGGCAGCTTGCGCGATGCCGACAAGAGGGGCGCGGAGGTTGCGCTCGACGTCTACGGCGAGAGCTTTGATCGGGGAGATATAAAGGACGCGGCAGCGGGCTTCTTCGGGCGGCTTGTCGATCGAAAACATCAGGCGGTTGATGCACCAGAGGAATGCGGCGAGCGTCTTGCCGGTGCCGGTCGGGGCGAGAATCAGTGTTGAGTCGCCACGCGAGATCGCGGGCCAGCCGAGGATTTGGGGGCGCGTCGGTTCCGTGAAGACGGCGTAGAACCAATCGCGGACGGCGGGGTGAAAGAGTTCCAGCGTGTTCGTCGGCGAAGGCTCCGCAGGCGTCACAGGGAGGGTGGCTGAGGGAGCAGGCAGTACCTTTTTTGAGTTGCGATTGGGCACGTTTTGAATCGCTTCGTGGTTTCTGTCCTTAGATGCACCGGCGATTGAATCTATTCGATTTCAAAGATTTCGAAACATTTTATATCTCCGACGATGGGGAAGTGGCGAGGCGTCGCGCCCTGCAAACACATTCAATCCCAGACCAGACTACGTAACAAATATATCCAGCTTAAGCAGTGTGATCAGAACAAGTGAATCGGCTCGTTGATTCGCTTTTTATTCGCCCTCGCTGACAGCTTACATGGAAATCGCGGCCAACTGGAGATTCTTGCGGATACGGCGAAGTACGACGCTTCGTGCACGAGCAGCGGAGCGGTAACGAATTGTGGTCGAAGATTTGAAAACCGTCGTAACGGAAACCGAGAAAGAATCACTCTTCATTTAACTCTTCAAACGACCAGTTGTTACAGAGCTCTCATCAAAGTGCCGGTGACGATTGTTCGCAATCTGAATCCTGTGGAAACGGGCTAGTTAACTTGACACAGGACGCAACGACGGTTAACTTTTCTCAACACTGATTTTGTCTATTGGCGAATCCGCGAAGATCGCCTGCCTAACTGCGGTGTCGGGGCTGAGGGCTGTGACCAACCCAAGGGTTGCAGCAGAGGGGCGTCTACGATGTGTAAAAAATCCATTCTTCCTATCATGCTGGGTGTCTTTGCATTGCTGATCGCGCTCGCGCCGTCAACATACGGACAGGCGGTCGGAAGCTTTTCGGGCACGGTGACGGATAAATCCGGCAGCACGATCTCGGGCGCGACAGTGCGCGCGATTTCGGAAGCGACCGGAGTATCACGCGAAGTGAAGACCGACGAGGTTGGCCACTATCTGATTCCCCTGTTGCCGCCGGCGAATTACACGGTGCACGTGGAGTTTCAAGGATTTCAGATCACGGAACAGAGGGACGTTAAGCTGCAGGTCGATGAGTCGCGCACGTTGGATTTCTCGCTGGCGCCGGCAGCAGTGTCTTCACAGATTGAAGTGGAAGCGACGGCGGTGGCGGTGGAGACCACGAATCCATCGTTGGGGCAAGTCATTACGGGGCAGCAGGTTGCGCAGCTTCCATTGAACGGACGCGACTTCGTGCAGCTGGCATCGCTTACGCCGGGCACGGTGCAAGAGACGAATCCGAACAGCTTCTTCACGAGCGGCGCGGACAGTGAAGTTGCGGCGCGCGGATCGTTCTCGCTGTCGGTCGGCGGTTCGCGGCCGAACGCGACGGACTGGCTGCTGGACGGCGTCGACAATAATGAGCTGACGTCGGGCGGCATCGGAATCTTCTCGGGGATCGACTCGATTCAGGAATTCAAGGTTCTGACGTATAACTACTCCGCGGAATACGGAACGCGCGCGGGACCAACGGTGCTGGTGACGACGAAGTCTGGTTCGAACGGCTTCCATGGTTCGCTGTTCGAGTTTCTGCGCAACACGTCGCTCGACGCGAAAAGCTTCTTTGCGACTTCACCAGAGAAATTCAACCTGAATCAGTTCGGCGGATCACTGGGCGGACCGATTCGCAAGAACAAGACGTTTTTCTTCCTCGATGCCGAGCAAAAAGATCAGCGGCACGGGCAAACGGTGACGGGATTGCTCCCGTCGCTAGCGATGCGATCGGGCGACTTCAGCGCCGATCCCTTCGGGAATGCGATTTCGCCTGCGGGAGGGCCCTTCGTAGCGGCCATCGTCAATCCGAATATGATCGGCGCCTCGACGGATCCTACGGCGCCGGTGAACATTTACTTCCATTGCGACCCGGCGGGCAATGCGCTTCCAGTCGCGGCGAATGGGCTTCAAGCGCCAGGACAAGCGTGCAACAAGATTCCGGCGGGATTGTTTGACTCAGTCGGTCAAAAGCTGATCAATCTGTATCCCGCGCCGAACGCGAACAACGCGGGGGCAGGCTTCAATTTCGTAAACTCGCCGGTTCGAAAGCTCGACGAAACGAAGTTCGACATCCGGCTGGATCACAACTTCTCGAACTCCGACACAGCGTTCGCGCGATTCAGCTATGACCAGGCTGTTTCGTATGTTCCGGGTGGCGGCGGGATCGGGTCGTTCGCGGAAGCGAGCGCGTTCGGCAGCAACCAGGGAATTCAGAATCACTCGCGGCAAATCGCGACTCGGCGAGACGCACGTTTTCTCGCCGTCGATGGTTAACCAGGCGAGCTTTGGATACAACCGAATCTTCAACTACATCGATTCGCAGGGAACTGGGACGTGCGCTTCGGCGACGATCGGGATTCCGGGCGCGAACTTGGGTTGCGCGGGCGGAGCCATAGGAGCAGGCGAAACATGTACGGCGGGAGCGTACAGCTGCGGGCTCACTTCGGTGTTGATGTTCGGCGGCTATTGGTCGTTGGGTGATCGCGGCTACACGCCGTTCCAGGGCGGCACGAACGTTTTCTCGTTCAAAGACTCGCTCGACATCATTCGTGGTAAGCACGACTTCAAGGTCGGAATCGATATTCGTGCGAACCAGATGAATGTGGGCGCGGAAGCGTTCCAGGATGGTTTCTGGATTCCCGGCGTTGCTGGCAATTTCACCGGGACAGCGACTGCTTCCTGGCAATCCGGAAGCGGATGTGTTGCTGGGCATGTTGGGCTTGGCGGAGCACGATCAGACGTTTAACGGTCCGGTGACGGGACGGCGATGGAAAATTTATCGGCCGTTCGTCGAAGACAATTGGCGCATCACGAAAGACCTGACGCTGAACCTTGGTATCGCTTGGGATCTGACGACGCCAATTACGGAAGCTGCAGGCCGCATGGCGGACTATCTGCCGGACACCAATCAGCTTTTGATTGCGGGTCAGGGCGGCGTCAGCTCGTCGGCCGGAATCAAAATGAACAAGACGGCGTTCGAGCCGAGAATCGGTTTGGCGTACAAACTTTTCGGCAGCGATAAGACGGCGATTCGCGCTGGATATGCGATCTATCACGACTCTGCGTGGAGCATGGGTGCGCAGGGCTTGTGGCAGAATCCGCCGTTCTTTGCGGAGTCGGATGGATTTAACCCGGCCGGATGCGCGTTTGCTACGTCGTATTGCGCGACGGTCCTTGGTCAGACTCCAAGCGGTGCGAGTATGTCGGCCGGGTTCCCAATCTTCGCCGGGCCCTCCGACGCTGTCGACGTTCTCCGGGACGCTGTTCACTCAACCGACGGATTTCCACCTCGGCATGGTGCAGCAGTTCAACGTCAACGTAGAGCGGCAATTGCCGGCCAATGTTATCGTGACGGCGGGTTACGCCGGATCGCGCGGGCGGCATTTGCTCGTCGCGGGCAACAACCTCAACACGTTTGGCCCGAGCTCATGCGTTGCGGGTGGAACGGAAACGATCGGATGCAATCCCGACGGCTCGGCGTTCATTCCGCCGTACGCGGCCGCAAACTCGATGCTGCTCTTTGGCGATATTGGCCGGACGCAATACGACTCGCTGCAACTGAAGCTCGAAACCAAGACGCCAAAGCACGGACTGTACGCGTTGGTCAGCTACACGTACTCGAAGACCTATGACAACGGTTTGAGCGATGGTCTGGGCTCGTTGACAAGCGCCCCCTTCTTCCCATTGCCCAATTGGCAGAATCTCGACTGGGGATTATCGCAGATCGACTTGGCGAACAATTTCTCGGCCAGCGTCCTCTATGATTTGCCGTTTGGTCATGGCAAGAAGTTCGGCAACGACTGGAGCGGCGTGACGAATACGTTACTCGGAAACTGGCAACTGACGCTAATTGAAAGGATTACGTCAGGATTTGCCGTGCCCCTGTACGACAGCAACAACCAGTCGGGCGTGTTCTTTAACAACGGCGGCAATGGGAACAACTTCAACCGACCCGACCAGATTTCGGGATGCGATCCTCAGGCAGGGAGCCACAGCACGCTGCAATACATCAACACATCGTGCTTCGCAGCACCCGCGGCAGGATTGCTCGGGAATGCCAACCGAGTTCCGGTTACGGGTCCGGGTTTCGTCAACACGGACTTCTCGGTTATCAAGACCTTCGCGTTGCCGCGCGAAGGTATGGGGCTCAACTTCCGCGCGGAATTCTTCAACCTCTTCAACCACGCCCAGTTCGGGTTTCCCGTTCCGGACATCGCGGCGCCTGGATTTGGGTCGGTCAATTCGACGGTTAACAATCCACGCTTGGTTCAGTTCGGTCTGAAGCTCACGTTCTAACGGATCGAATTGTAGTTTGGGCATTCGAATCGGCTCGCGATGCGGTTGGTCGCGGGCCGATTTGTTTCTTAACTGTCGGATTAACTTACTGCGGGAGTTGCGAGAGGGCTCGTTCGATTTGTGCGTCGCCGGGATGTCGGTTGAGGAGATCGGTCAAGAGCTGGCGGGCAGCGGCGTTGTTGCCTTCGATCGCGTAGAGCCTAGCGAGATTGAAATACGATTGTTCGAACGACGGTGCCACGCGAATCGCCTCCTTAAAACTGTTCTCGGCTTCGGCGGGTTGCTGTTTGCGCAGATAGAGTACGCCAAGATTGTTCAGGGCTTCGGGATAGGCCGGCTTTTCCGCTACGGCTTTCTGGAGATAGTCATAAGCGCGATCCGCATCGTCGGTTTGGGCGTAGACCATACCCATCGCATAGTTTGCTTCGGCGCTTTCGGGATTTAACTGAAGAGCGTGCTGGAGCGTAGCTTTTGCGTCGTCCCAGCGCTTTGCTTGCCGATAGGCGTTGCCGAGATTTTCAAGGGCGATGAAATGATCGGGGTCGAGCCGCAACGCCTGCTGAAATTGCTGGATCGCTTCGTCGGTATGACCTTCACGCGCCGACAAGAGGCCAAGGTTGTTCCACGCGTTGGGAAGCGTACCCGGATAACGCTGCGGAAGTTTTAGCACGCGTTCGAACGTGGAGCGAGCTTCGGCAGGTTTGTTTTGTTGCAGATAGATGCTGCCCAGACCATAGAGTGCTTCGGAATTGTCCGGGTCGTCGCGGAGGGCGAGGTTGAGAAAGTGCTCCGCTTCGTTCATGTAGCCGCGTTCGAAGAAGATGGAACCGTAAGAAAGATAGTTGCGCGTGAATTCCGTTGTGCTTGCGACGCCGGGGAAGGGAAGGCCCTTCTCCATTCGGGTTCCGGCAGTTGTCGGGATGTTGTGGGCATCTTCGAGGACCACAGCGGGGTGCACGGGTCCTTGATAGATTTTGACGACTAAACCGTTTTCGTCGATCAGGAACGATGTGGGAAGAGTCAGGTCGCGGTGCCGGTCATACAAAGAGCGGTAGAGGATGTTGTAGATCGCAATCAGGTCGGGATTGTAGGCGATTGTAGGAAAGGAAAAATGATTGGGCGACGCGGGCGGTGTGGCTGATTGGTTGGACGGCGGCTCGTCGGCATTGATTGCGACGAGTTGGAGGCCGTCGGTTCGCCACTTGGAATAGGCCGAACCGAGTTCAGCGAGGTTTTTGTTGGAGGTCGACGTGTTGGCCCAGAAATAAAGAAGTGCCGGCTTGCCTCGCAGCGATGTCAAATCTTGGATTTTGGCGTTTTGGTCGGATGCAGAGAAATTGGGCGCTTCGACTGGGGCAAGCAACCATGTGCTGAATGAGGGTGGCGTGGAGTGCGTTACTGGTTCAGCGGAAACAGTCGCTGGCGACAGAGTTGCCGCCGATGATTTAAACGGATCCAACCGCGGCGTCGAGTTGCCTTCTTCGATCGAAACTCGATGATTCACGGGGAGATCGCGAAGAGTTTGGGTCGCGCCGCTCGGCCATTGAATAGTCGCGCTGACTGTTTCTTTCGTTTGACCAAGTCCGAAGAACAATTCCTTGCCGTGCTGCGCGAGAAATCCGGACCCAGCGTGCAGAACGCGAGTGATCTGCATAGTGCCCGTATCGACCACAATGCGGGCTCCGATTGCATCGCGGTTGCTCTTGTCTCCAGTTAATCGGAACGCAATCGACGAGCTCAAATCCTTCACAACATTTTTTAGAACACGGAGTTGCGGGCTGTTCCGCGTTTTCAGGACGACTTCCAACCGCCCATCGTGATCGAAATCGGCGAGCGCGAAAGAACGGCAGTCTTCGATGAAGTCGAGGCCAACGGCTCCCGAAACGTCGGAGAATGTGCCGTCACCGTTGTTTGCGTAGAAAACATTGCGCTCGAAGCCGCTCCACGTGCCGTCGGAGCGAATCAGTTCGTTCACGGCGCTCCAACCCTGGTCATAGTTGTAGTTGGGGCGCGGCTCAGCGGGTGAATTTGCCACGACTTGGCGCCAGAAAAAGCTATTGAGATCGTCGCGTAACGTAGACGGGCCCGTGATCATTCCATTCGCGACATATAGGTCCGAATAGCCGTCGTGATCGAAGTCCCAGGCGTCACTACACCACGCCCATCGCCCCATTGCGGTTCCAGATTTCGTGGTGACGTTTTCGAATCGATGTCCGTCGCGACTGTGAAAGAGAGAATTCCCCATCGCATGTTTTCGGTAGAATGCGCGCGTCTCGGGATTTGCGTCCTTCTGAAAAACATCTTGTTTTGAAATGCGCTCGCCGGCGGCTGTCCACATATCCGCAACATAGAGGTCTTGTTTGCCGTCGTTGTCGGAATCGAACCAGCAGACACTCATCCCGGCGCCGACATCTTCTACACCGGTTTCTGCGGCGACATCGGTGAATGTGCCGTTTCCGTTGTTGCGATAGAGATTCTTGCGGCCAAAATCGTTGACGACGTACAGGTCGGGCCAGCCATCGGCGTCGTAGTCGTTCCATCCACAGCAAAAACTGAATCGTGTGTTGTTGCGATCGAGGTTGGTTTCTTTCGTCACATCGCGAAAGCTGCCGTCGCGATTGTTGCGGAACATGAAATTGGGAGGGCCGTTGTTCGCGTCATAATACGGCGAAGGGTAGCGATATTGATCGGTGCCCTGATAGTAGATGTAGAGGCAAAAGTAGATGTCTAGCCAGCCGTCGCGATCGTAGTCGGCGACGGCCGCGCCGGTGAACGTGCCTTGCGGTTCGTTCGCGAAGTGAAACGCTTCGGGCTTGAGCTGAAATTTACCGTGACCATCGTTGAGGAATAGCAACGGGCCGGTTGTACGCACAATGATGGCGTCCTGGCGGCCGGAGTTGGAGAAATCGGCGAAAAGTGCGCATGCGGTGTTGTCGAGAAGACCGAGGCCCGAGCGTTCCGTGATGTCTTCGAAAGTTCCGTCGCCCCGATTTCGAAAGAGACGATTGGGAAGGCCGGCGGGTTGGCAGATGTAAAGATCGTCGAAGCCGTCACCGTCGATGTCGGCGAAAGAGACGCCATTGTGGCCGTAGATGTCGATGCCCGAGGCGCCGTCGAGGACGGTACGCCAGTGATCGATGCCCGGGAGAAATTGAGCGGCGTAGGACGAGTTTCGTCCGAGCGTCTGCTGGGCGATGTCGGCGAACACTGGTACGAGAGATTGACTTCGCGTCTCATCGACGATCAGCCATCTTGTAATTTTGAGTTCGCCGGTGGTGCCGACTTCCCATGTAACATCCCAGTTGGCAATTCGATGTTCGCGATGGAAGCCACTACCTGTGCCGACGAGTTCGAATCTGACGCGCGTGTGAAGAGAGGATGGTGCGGCATTTGCTATGTTCGCACCATCGTTGAGTTGGATTTCGGCCACTTGAAATTCAGCGGTTTGCAGCGTGGAGAAATGGCTTTGCACCGAACGCCAGTCACGAATCCAAGTGGGCCGTTCGAACGGTTTTTCAGGCGAGAATTTACTGCGGAAAACGTTGAGGAAAGAAGAAGCGCGGACGCGCTGCGAATCGACGGAAATTGGAGGTGTCGCGGTTAGCGTTGCCGCAAGCGCCGCTTCGATTTCGGTCGTTCCGACAGGCGATTTCAGCAGTTGATCGGTCCAACGTGCAAAAATCGCTGTAACCTGGTCGTGATATTTTTCCGCGACGAAATCGTCGAAACCCGCTTGTACTTTTCTCAGCACAGCATCGAGATTTCGAGGAGTCCGATAGTGAGGATGTACCTGAAACTCACCTGTCGGTGGAGCTTGTTCGAAGCTCCGCGGAAGGGAAAGGGAAAAACCGAAGCCGCTTGGCAAGAAGGCCAGCGACGCTCCCTGACACGACCGCCGCAGGAATTCCCGCCGGCTAAGTCCCCAAAGCCGACGTTTCTCCCGAGGGATTTTCAGGTAGCGCTCCTCTTTCGTGGAAGGAAAAATTTAACATTCGCGTCCGAACGCGTCAATCGAAGCAGCTGTGTCGTGATGGGCGAGGTGGATGAGCTGCGGCGGAGATGTCAACAAACCGATGGGTCGTGCAGTGTTGGATACGGCCGCCGCTTTGGGTTTCCGCCAGGCCGTAAATGCTCTAGATTGGGTTGGTTGCAGCCGTGGGCATGTAGCCGCTCTGCCACCTCTCCGCGGTTGGCAAGGAAGCTTCTCACATTGAGCAGACTCGCTGGTCTGAATGTCATTGCTGCGGTTGTTGGAGACTGGGTGGAGTTTCCAGGGTGACGCGGCTATTCGGCAAAACGTTGACCCATTGCATTTGGGTCGCCCCTACCAACCGTGGCATGACGAAGAAAAAATGCCATCCAGAGATCAATTTGAATGACGCTGGGGCGTACCCTCTAGAAATCCTATCGATTCGGATCTTAGCCCCCACCGGTCCGTTAACATCTACGATTCCATACGCGTCCGGAGGGAGTTTGAGATCGGGCGTGCCGTCCGCGGCCATTTCGCCATTTTTTTCTTGCGAAAGCGGAGTTGGTGGTTTGCTATCGGCGGCTTTCGGTCCGGTTATTTGCTCTGTCAGAACGTTTTCTCTCGGATAGAAGTTACGCAGGGTCCGGATCAGGTCCGAAGCGCTGAGAGCGAACCCGATCCCACTTGTGTTCCCACCGGTCGGTTTCGAAGTTGTGATTCCAACGACTTCCCCTTGCATATTTACTAACGGGCCGCCGGAGTTGCCCGGATTGATTGGAGCGTCTGTTTGAAGCCAAATGCCCGGCCCGGCACTTGGAAAACCATGGATCGCGCTAACCACACCCTTGGTTACGCTAAATAGCATCGCTTGTCCTGGATTTCCAACCGCTAACACGTCCTGCCCTTGTCTCACGGTCGATGTTTCGGCCAAGGTTAGACGAGGGAAGATGCCTCCGTCGATTTTCAAGAAGGCTATATCCACGTCGTTGGCGATGAATGCCACCTTCGCCTTAAATCGGACGCTTCCAGGTAAGGTCGCCATGAGAAAATCTTCGCCGCGAACGAGATGCGCATTCGTCGCGATGACCCCTGTGTCGGTGACAAAAAATCCTGTCCCCGTGTGATTTAGTCCCTCGAGGTAGACAACACTTGGTTTTACGAGTTCTACGACCTCTGCGATCGAAAGTTCTTGTACAAATTCGACCGACGTATTACGAGCAGTCTTGACGGCCACTCCTCCAGTGAATTCAGCCGGAATCGGATCGAGCGTTATCTGGAACTTTGAATCTTTAAATGTCCAGTATTCCCCGTGAATTCTGCCATGAAGGTCCTTCCACTGTTGCGGTCCGTCGCAGAGTGCAAACTCCTTGGGTGAGAATCCTTCCAGCGTCACCCGTGCCACCAGCGGATGCTCAAGCCGTGACCCGATAGCCCACATTGGGCGATGAAAATAATTTTTGGGGTATTCCCTTACAAAGGGGGTCCTTCCCAGCGTTACGCCGTCAATCTCAACAGTTGCTCCCGGAGGAGCGCTCGTGATGCTGAGCTTGTCGGCTCGAACCGTCGCGGGGAAGATCACTAGGACGGAGACCAGAAGAGACAAATAGCCGCTTGGCACCGGCAACACCTCTGATTACTTACCCTAAATAGGTCACTGATATTAACATATATTAATCAAATCTAAATAGTATTTGAACGACGTAGTTATCCGCCGGCTGCGTAACCTTTGCAGGAAAAAACTGGAAGCGCAGGATACTTCGGGAACCGTGGATCCGTGGCAGAAAGCGTGCAAAGCAGAAATGTAGATCCCTTGGCAGAATCGACTTTGCGGACATGAACGCATGTTACACAAAGGCCAGCGCTGAGATTCTGAGGCTGCGATCGCCCTTTGGACTTTAGTGGATTTGAATCATCAGTCATCGCATCGCCAACAAATTCCACCAACCCCGGCCATACCTATGGACTCGAAGTCGCCGCCGCCCCGCCGTCAGCCGCCGCAGGCTTCGCAAAATCCGAATCCGGAAAACTGACATTGAGCTCGATCTTATCAATTACCAGCTTCTGCGTCAGATCCGTTGCCGAACTCCCCGAATCAATTTCAAACGAGAATTTCAGACCCTCAACGTCGCGATAGTCGTGAAAATAAGATTCGATCGGATACTCTTTTCCCTCGGCGCGGCGTTTCCCTTCCCATTTCAAGAGCAGAAACGTCTTTGCATCAAACAGGTAGTAGCGCACGTCCCCGTTCTTTGTCGTCAGCTTGAGGCGCCACGCATCTTTATCCTCAACCTTATCTTTTCCGACCACTTCCACCTTGTTCGATTTCTTCGCGTAGTCCACCAGCGGCCCATCAAAGTCGGCTTCTTCCGAAATATTCTTGAGATCTTCCTCCGGCATCACATCCGGATTAAGTCTTCCAGCGAATGGATTGTTCGCCCATCCTTGCGTGCCGTCGTAAACGCGAATCATCGTCTGGCTTTGGACCCCCAGCGTCATGCGCATTTTCATCGGTCGCTTCAGTTCGACGGTGAAAGGACCCGAAGCCTCTGAACCAAAGGAGATCGTGCCGGAAACCCTTTCAGAACGTAGTGCCCGGATGCGCGTAAGGCCGCCACGAGCGACATAGACCTTGGACAGAATTTGACTGGTCGTCTGAGCAGACGAAATCGGCGTGAGGCAGAGGAGTAGCACACCGAGCAACGCTCCAGCCGTATTTCTCAACGCAAATCCCATGAGCAAGTCGCGTAAATTCCTTTTCATAGTGATCCGTCCAAGCCGCTGGCGGTCGATTCCCCAGATTCATCGTAGAGTGAGACTTGTGCAAGGTCAATTTCCGCACGGGCAATCAGGGGATCATCTCATCGGAGTGAGCCATCGCCTCACAACCGCCGCAACCGAATTTGTGTCCCTCAACCATGGCGTGAGAACATTCTGTGTTCACAATTCACTTCGCGCCGACTCACAAAGCCCGGCGTGCCCAGCGAAGGTCCCTATGCCCAAATCATCGGATCCCTGGTCGATTGTCGTAATCGCACTGACGATCGCTCTCTTCATCCTGGCTCTGTTTGTAAAAGGGTTTACGAAAGGTCTGCTGGTGGAGTGCGGTGTACTATTGGTCTCAATTAAGTTGATCTTGATGGCGAAGAAAACCGCTGAAATTGAGCAAAACCTGGCGCTCCGTTTGGACCGGATCGAGAAACTGTTATCGAATGGGCGAGTCGAAAAATCCAGTTAAGAATCTCAAAGAGTCACGTCGATCGATGGAAAGTCTTAGCGATATTATTTGCCGGCAGTCTTAGCGTCTTTCGAAACCGTATCTTTCGGTTCGGCTTCTACCGTCACTTCCACGGTAGCTCCGGGCTTCAGCTTCACCTCGTTGCCTTTTTCGTCGGTCAACGAGTTTTCGATGCGAATTTCCCGATAGAGTTCGTCCGCACCCTCGACCGTGATTTCAGCCTTCTCCGGCAAATCTGGATGGGGAGGCTTGATAATTCTTTGTACAGTTCCAGGCAGTGTCGCAGCGGGTTTTTCGCTCATAGTGCGCTCCTAAATTCTTGAGACCGATACAGACGACCTGAGTCCAGTTATCCTAGCAGAATGCGCAGGCGGCGAAAACCGTGTACCGAAAGATGGAATTTGACGTTGTGATACTAGGCGCCGGAGCGGCGGGACTGTTGTGTGCGGCGCAGGCTGCCCAGCGGGGCATACGCGTCGCCGTTCTCGAGCGCTCCGACAATCCCGGCAAGAAGATCCTGATATCAGGAGGAGGGCGATGTAATTTTACGAACCTTCACTGCGGGCCCCAGAATTTTCTGTCCGACAATCCTGATTTTTGCCGTTCAGCCCTGGCTCGATTTACTCCAAACGATTTTCTCGAACTCGTCAAAAAACACCGCATTCCCTACCACGAAAAGTCTCCTTATCCAGGCGCTGCTCAGGGCCAGCTTTTTTGCGATCGGTCGGCCAGCGACATTGTGACCATGCTCCTCGAGGAATGCATTGCTGCAAAAGTCCAAATTGTTTTGAATACCAGAGTTACGGAAGTGGTTTTCGACGACGAATATCGAGTGCGCGCCCATTCCGCCGATCGGCGAACCGGTTGAATTCGTTTCATCGGTTCTGGTCGTCGCCACTGGTGGCTTGTCGATACCCAAAATGGGCGCAACAGGGCTCGGCTACGAAATCGCCCGTCAATTCGGCCATTCAATCGTTCCATGCCGCCCAGCTCTCGTGCCATTGAAATTTGCTGCGAAAGACGCGCGAGCGTTCAAGGAACTCGCCGGTGTGTCCGTGATGGTGACGGCGCAAAATGGCGCGGCGACGTTTCGCGAAAAGCTGCTCTTCACACACGCGGGATTAAGTGGTCCCGCGATTTTGCAGATTTCATCGTATTGGCGGTGGCAAAACGCCGACTCGGTAACGATCGATCTCGCGCCAAACGAACAGTGGACTCGCGACCTTCGCGACAGCGGTGAAAAACGCGACCTCGCCGCGCTTCGAACCGCATTGCGCAAAGTTGTGCCCCGGCGACTCGCCGACGCGTGGGTCGAAAAACATCAGCCCAAAGATTGGACGAACCACTCGCTCAATCTACTGGAAGACGGCGTCCATCGTTGGGAGGTTTTTCCTTCCAGCACAGAAGGATATGAGAAGGCTGAAGTTACCGCCGGCGGCGTCAACACCAGAGAACTGTCAGGCAAAAGTATGGAGAGCCTGAAAAGCCCGGGACTTTATTTCATCGGAGAAGTCCTCGACGTAACCGGTTGGCTGGGCGGATACAACTTTCAGTGGGCTTGGGCGTCCGCGGTTGCGGCTGGAAAAGATATCGCAGATAAAATCACGCGATAGATAGATCAAACTCCGGTGATGAAGGCGCCGTCTGGCGCCACGTACCCATAGGCCATGCGCGGTGTATTGAACGCGAATCCCGGATTGCCCTCTCGATCGAGCAGAATCAATCCCCCTGTGGCCCGTGTGCGTCGAGCGAGTTCCGCGATTGTCTGCTCCGCAGCTTGCATCGCTCGACTTGGTTGAGAACCCGTCGTCGACGGGCCGACTGTTCGAACGGTCGCCGACGACTGCGCCGCGGTCGTTGATTCAGGCGCCTCCCGCAACCGATCCACCGCCGACTTTGCCATCACTACTTGCATGATCGCCTCGCCGTAACCCGTCGACGACACGCCCCCTGCTTCCGCATCCGCATAGCAGCCGCAGCCGATCAATGGTGAATCGCCAATCCGCCCGGGCAACTTGCAACACGTTCCCCCGGTTGAGGTCGCCGCAAACAAAGCCCCTTTGGAATCGATCGCGACCGCCCCGACGGTGCCCTGTTCGTGGCCGCGATGATGTTCGGCCGCATGCATATCTTTCTTACACTGTTGCCACGCATTCCACTCCGCGGGGCTGATCAGCTCCTTGTTGTTGCAGAGCGCGATTCCATTCGCTTTGGCGTAACGCTCGGCGCCATCAGCCACGAGCATCATGTGTGGGCAGGTCTCCAGAATCTTGCGCGCCAGCCGGATCGGATTGCGAATCCGTTGCAGCGCCGCCGCCGCTCCGGCTCGCAAGGTCGTTCCATCCATCACGATCGCGTCGCATTCCACTTTCCCATCGAGATTCAAATGCGATCCGAAACCCGCATCGAACACGGAATCATTTTCCAGCACAAGAATTGCGGCCTCAATCGCGTCGAGTGCGCTGCCGCCGCCCGTCAGAACCGACCACCCGGCCGTCAGGGCCCGTTGGCATCCTGTCTGGCACGCCTCCACAGCATCGTCGGGAATATCCCAGGCACCGCCATGAACAATCAGGGAGGGCTTCATCGATTTAGGAGAATGTCAGCGCGACCGAAGTTTGTCTAGAAGGAGGGCTAAACAAAGAAGTCAAGTAGTACCAAAACGGGACCGAGCACCATCAAGCATGCCGCCCAACTGTACCGGCTTCGAGGAATACAGCTCAGCGTGCGAACCATCTGGTAAGGGACGAGTTTCAGTCGCGATTCCTCGCGTGGGCTGTAGAACGGCCCCGACGGCGTGTACCGAGACAAGGTCCGCCGGTACGCCCCAACCTCATCGTGGACCCATACATATATATTGACGCGGCCCCGCCAGACCAGCGTCGCGCCAGCCACAAAGCAGAGGTATCCGAGTAGCGTCAACATTCCTAAAGCTGGTCCTGCACCCCAATACATTGTTCCTCACGAACGAGCGCCAAGCGACTCTAAGCATTAGGACGCCTCGAGTCTCCGATGGGTTACCCGATGTTGTTATGAAGACTAACGCTCGTCGTGAATCGTAACGAGTCGAACGACCTCGAACTCCTTCTGGCCGGCGGGGGTAGAAACCTGAATTTCGTCTCCGACTTTCTTATTCAACAGAGCGCGGCCGATCGGCGAAGTCGTCGAAATCATTCCCTTTTCGACATCCGCTTCCTCGCTGCTGACCAGCTTATACTCGATTTTGATGTCTTTCTGCATGTCCAGCACGATGATCTTGGACCCGTATCCCGCACGGTCCTTGGGAATATTTGTCAGGTTGAGCATTCCCAGATCGCCCATGCGCTTCTTCAGCGCGCCTATTCGGGCATTCACGAATCCCTGCCGCTCTTTCGCGAACTTGTACTCCGCATTTTCCGAGAGGTCACCGTGCGCGCGCGCGACCGCGATTTCCTTGGGCAGCTCGACGTTGAGTTCGTGCTCCAGCGCCGTGATCTCGTCCTGGAGCTTCTGTTTGATAGGCTTGAGTGGATCTTCAGACATAGTCATTCGTTCTGTACTCGGATGTCAGGCGGCTCCCTGTACGGTCAGCCTTCGCAACGGTCATTATAGATGGACCCGAATTGCCGCGACAAGCTGGCATTAGTCTTTAGCCGTACTTTTGATGGGATGCGCCATCTAACCACTCCAGCGGCATTTAGCGACCCCGGAGATCTTATGAGCGACGACGCCATCCCGATGAAGCCGTTCGGCCGTCACGATGTCAGCATTTCGGCTCTCGGTTTCGGCGGACACCACCTCGGCGACGCTCCCGACGTCGCAACCGCGATTCGAATCGTCCAGGAAGCCGTCGATAGCGGCATCACCTTCTTCGACAACTGTTGGGAATACCATCTCGGCAAGACCGAAGATTGGATGGGGCAGGGCTTGAAAGGTTGTCGCGACAAGGTCTTCTTGATGACCAAAGTCTGCACGCACGGCCGAGAGGCCCGCTTGGCGACCGAAATGTTGGAGCAATCCCTCCGACGACTGCAGACCGATCACCTCGATCTCTGGCAAATCCATGGCGTTGGCTGGGACAACGATCCCGAGTTGTTCATCCGGCCGAACGGCGCAGCCGAGGCACTCCGCAAAGCGAAAGAACAAGGCAAAGTCCGATTCGTCGGGTTCACCGGCCACAAAGACCCGGCCGTGCACTTGAAGATGATCGACACAGGCTTCCCGTTCGACGCGGTGCAAATGCCGCTCAATCCTTTCGATGCGCATTTTTTGAGCTTCGCGGAACAGGTTCTGCCCGAATGCAGCCGCCGCGGCATCGCCTCCCTCGGGATGAAACCACTCAGCGGCCACGGCGAGCCGATCACCAACGGCGAACTAACGGTGGAAGAAGCTCTTCGCTACGCGATGAGTCTGCCGGTCGCGACGACTATCACCGGGATCGACAAACTTGAGGTCCTCCGACAGAACGTGAAGATCGCACGCGGGTTCAACCCGATGACCCCCGAAGAAATGAAGGCGATCCGTGATCGCGTGAAACAAGCAGCCGGTGACGGACGCTACGAAATGTATAAAGTGTCGCTGCGTTTCGACAATCCCGAGGCGCGGATGGCGCATGGGTTCCCGCTTGACGAGCAGAGCGTCGAAGTGAAGGAAATGATGAAAGCGACAGAGAACACCGGGTTCCCGTTTCCGGACGTACGGCAGCAGCAACGATGAATCGAGATCGGACACCTCAGATGGCGAAGGACAGGGGTTACACACGTCGGAGTTTTGTGAAGAAGGGTGCGGTTGGTTTGACTGCATCGCTGGTGGCGCGATCGGCGTTCGGCAGCGACGCTGAAACCGGAGCCCCTTCAAACGACGAACCGGTTCCGCACCGTCCGCTCGGAAAGACTGGCGTGCAGGTCTCGGCTTTGGGCGTCGGCGGATACCATCTCGGTTCGATCAAGGATCAAAAAGAATCGAATGAGCTTGTAGCCCGGGCGCTCGCTGCCGGAATCAATTTCTTCGATAACGCCTGGGAGTATCACGACGGAATCAGCGAAGAGCGCCTTGGTACGGCCTTAAAGGGTAAGCGCGACTCCGCATTCTTGATGACGAAAGTCTGCACCCACGGCCGCACCAAAGAAGTCGCGATGAATCAACTGGAGGAGTCGCTGCGAAGGCTGCACACCGATCACCTCGACCTGTGGCAAATCCACGAAGTCGTCTACTACAACGACCCCGATATGATCTTCGAGCCCAACGGCGCGGCGGAAGCGTTGCTCCAGGCAAAGAAGCAAGGAAAGGTTCGCTTCATCGGATTCACCGGACACAAAAATCCGGCGATTCATCTGAAAATGCTTTCGCACGATTTCCCGTTCGACACGGTTCAGATGCCGCTGAACGCCCTCGACGCAACATTTAAGAGTTTCGAACAGCAGGTTGTGCCCGAGGCGGCGAAGCGTGGAATCGCGGTCCTGGGAATGAAGAGCATGGGCGGGAGCGGCGAGATCGTTTCTCACGGAGCGCTCACCGCGGAGGATGCGCTGCGCTATGCCATGAGCTTGCCGGTCGTGACCACCATCAGCGGGATGGATTCCCTCGGCGTCCTCGAACAGAATCTCCGTGTCGCGCGCGGCTTCAAACCGCTGGCGCCAGATGCGATGCAGGCATTGCGTGAAAGCGCAAAAATATTCGCCGCGGATGGCCGCTATGAACTATTCAAGACCACAACAAAATACGATGGCAAAATCGGCCGCGAGCAGCACCATTATCCTTCCGTAGACAAACTACCGGCGTAGGCCATCGCCGTAAATAATTGTGACCACGGGACTTACCAATTCGTCCACCCTCCCCTGTGGGCCTAACCCTCGTAGAATCAAACTCTTGCACCAAGACACGGCCTAACTCCCTTAGATTCACATTCTTAGAAAAAAGTGGTGGGGGGAGGGGTGTCCCAGTTCCAGCAACCCAACGCGCAGGCGTATCTGATTCGGATCGGAATCAAAGTAGGGCGTAAAACAGGCGAGCCTTTTACAGGACTTTCACTTCGAGCGATTGCGTCTTGGTATTTCCCGCGCCGTCATCGATGGTCAGCGTGTATGTCGTCGTCTCTGCTGGCTTTACGTCAACGCACCTGGCATAAGAGGGCCAAACCGGATTCTCCTGCGGCTCGAGCTTGACCGTCTTGGCATTAGCCACGCCATAGCAAAGCTGCACCGTCTCGCCACGATGAATCACGCCCGGATTTGCGTAGAAAGCTTGAATATCGAGTGTCTTGCCGCCCATTTGATCTAGCGCAACGCGGTCGCTTTCGTGTTGTTTCTCCTGCCTTTGCTGAGCGGCTTGCCGTTCGATCTGCTTGTTGTCGGACCAGCGCGAAAAAAGTATCCAGCCGACGATTACGGCGACAACGACCAAAACAATCGACGAGTACAGGCTGGGATTTTTGAAGACGGACTTCGTTTCGCTTGCCGGCTGCGAAGGTCTTGATTCTGGCGACGTGAGCGACATCGGAATTCAGGCGCCTTTCCGAGTGAACGCTAGCGTCCACTCAAAAAGTTAGATGACACGCCGGAGCCATTGGCTCCATCGCAATCGCTTTCGTTTCTATGTTTTCGATGTGACACGCCAGCTGAACTCTTTGTTCGATTTATAGTTCCAGAGCGTCACCAGGCCAATCGCAATCAAATTCGCGAGATAGCGGTTCACATGGAACATGTTGAATTCGATGTTGAGAATCACGATGTTGAGAATAATGCCGAGCGAACAGATCGCGTTGAACTTCAGGAATCGTTTCGCGCGCTGCCCCATCGTCTTCTGTTCGCGCGAAATATTGCCGAAAGTCCAGAGATCGTTCCAGACAAAGTTGTTCAGCAACGCCGCTTCCGCTGCCACAAATTTGCTGCGCGTCAGGCCCCAATGCAATGTGCTCGGGTCGCTGAGCAGGTACAGGATCGACATATCGATCACTACGCCGCTCGCACCCACGACACAAAAACGGACAAAGCTCGAAGCCTGAAGCAAATACAATCGCAGGCGAAGCAAGTGCTGGAAATACTCAAAATAGATCTTGTTTGTGAGCTTGCTTGCGCCTTCCACTCTTTCGCGGAACGTGTACGGAACTTCCGCAATCCACTTGACCTTGCCGCGTCCGAGAACCTCGATGAGAATCTTGTAGCCGAGCGGGCTCAGTTCCCGGTCTTCAATCGAGGTGCGGCGAATCATGAAGAAGCCGCTCATCGGATCACTGATCCGGCCGATCACTTCTGGCAGCAAGCAGAACCCAATCAGCTGAGCGCCGCGCGAAATGATCCTGCGTCCGAGCGCCCAGTCGCTGACGCCGCCGCCTTCGACGTGACGGCTGGCGATTCCCATGTCCGCGCCACGCAGCATTTCGCGGCATAGTTTCGCAGCAACCTCGGGTGGGTGTTGAAGGTCCGCATCCATGACAGCGAGGATCTTGCCGCGGGCGATTTGCCAGCCTCGAATCACGGCGGTAGACAAACCGCGCTCACCTTGCCGCCGCACAACACGCAACTGCGGATATTTTTCGGTGAGACCCAATGCGATCTCCCAAGTGCGGTCCGGGCTGTCGTCGTCCACGACGATCACTTCGTATTCCAGGTTCTCGACTGAATCGAGGACCGGCATCAGTTGCTCGATCACCGCAGCAATGTTTTTGCCTTCGTTGTAGGTCGGGAGAACGAGCGATACATCGACGACCGAATCGCTGGGAAGAGCCGCGATAACGAGGCGGCCCGTCGGACAAGTTTGCAGCGTGAGTGTGTCGAACATATTCCTCTCGATCCCGCTCTGACTCGTTATGTCAGCCGAGCGTTCTCCATGATCTTTTTCGTCGCGCATAAGAACGCCTGACTATGGGGACACCTTAGGCCGATACACGATGATATTTCCTACCGTAAAACCGTACGTGTAATTCTCGTCGAGATCCTTGAGAAACTCGCCGCCGAAGTGCGTTGACGTGTACCAGTCTTTTCCCTCAGCGGTTGCCGGATCACGCTCCAGAACAACCGCCGCAAAGTTTCGATGCTTCATTTTGTCCCACATGTCGTTGGCGAGCGCAGGCTGCTTCATCGCCAGGATGCGGAACATGAATGGGTCCAGCAGGTACGGGCTCTTTCCGGACTTGATGGCCACCAGTGGATTCTCGGCGAGGATCGGGACGGCTGTCGGAGTGCAGCCTGAGCAGCACCTCGTCGACATTGTTTCGGAACGACGGGCGCGTCAGATCGCCGTGGAGTCCTTGCGACGTCGGCACGATACACACGAGCAGCGAGGCAGCCAGAATCCCAGTTCCAATTTCAGTCAGCGTCGAAACGCGAGAGGTGGCGATCGCCAGCAGAATCACTGCCGCGACTTGCAGATCGAAGAGGTGATTTATGCCGATACCCAACGATCCAAAAATTACCGTCGTAACGGCCAGCACGAAGGCGAAGTAGATCGGCCACAGATCCTTCTTGTTTTGCAAGAAATATTGCAGGCCGAAGATGAAGGCCGGAATCAGAAAGAACAGAAACGCAGGATCGACGTCGAGCGCTTTCGAGATCAAATGGATTGGCGCCTGAATGGTGTACGACAACGAGCCGCCACCGCCTGCGCACGCTTTGAAGATCGCGAAGACGCGTCCGCCGCTCGCGACGTACATCGTGCCCAGGACAACCGCATAGCCTACGCCCGTGGCGATCGCCAGTTCGCCCGCTTCCTTCGCCCGCTTCGCGAGCAACCAGGCGACGAAGACGGCCGCGACTCCGAAGACCGTGGTCAACTTCGTTGCAAACGCCAGCGTGAATAGCGCAGCGGCGAAATAGATCGCGCGGCGCCGGAAATTCGAGCCAGCGCAAACAACGATGCCCCAAAGATTCGCGGCAGCGGCAAGACTGTCACCCTTCGCGCCGAGCAGCGCCTGCTGCGTGGACGCCACGCTCAATATAGCGACCACCGCAGCGACGCTCAAAAGCGCGCTTACATTCATACGGCGCAAAAGAACGAATACGGCTATCAACGTCAGGACGACGCAAACTCCCGAAAGGGCGATGCCCGCCGTCGCCAGCGAGCCGAGCGGTTTCGAGAGCCAACCAGTGAGGACGAAGTAGGAGGGAAAATAGCGCGTGCCGCCATATCCGAGCGGACCAAACAGCGGGCGATAGAAAACTCCGTGCAAGAAGTCGTAAGCACAGGCAAGCCATACGCCTTCCACGTGGGTGAGGAAATACTGGTTCTTGAAATTGAGGAAAAGCCGCGGAATGAGGATTAGCGGAGTAATGATCGACGAAAAAACGATCAGCGCCGAATAGATTCGGAGAGCGGGGCTTTTGGAGTTGCCGTCTGGCGACATCAAGCTGTTTTCCGGTCTCTTTCCGTAACTGATGCAGATAATTGCAAATATTTGAGGACGACGCGACCCGTGCCGATTCAAATTAGGCCCTGGCGGAATACCGGTGCAGCCGATTGTCGCCCGACCGATTCGGCCGAGCAGACCACCATTTCCAGCGGAGGCAAGGAATGGTGTCAAGGCCTACTCGGTCAGGTAATCAGGTGAACGCAGTACCCAGCTAAATTGTGGCTTATTCGGAGCCAAGAAAAACATAGCGCAAAAGGAACAGTACTGACAGGACCCAGATTAAAGGGCTGATTTCACGGTACTTACCGGACCCCAGCTTGATCAGGGTATAGGAAAGCATGCCCAGGCTTAGCCCGTTGGCGATGCTGAAAGTCAGTGGCGTGGCCACCAGCGTCAGGAACGCCGGAAACGCTTCGGTGAAGTCGTCCCATCGCACACGCGCCACGGAGCCACACATGAGTGCACCGACCAAAATCAGCGCCGGAGCAGTTGCGTACGCCGGGATAGCCGCGACGACCGGCGCACAGAACATCGCGACTCCGAAACCGGCAGCGATCACCAGATTGCCCAGGCCCGTGCGAGCGCCGGCAGCCACTCCCGCAGCGCTTTCGATGTAGCTGGTTACGGTCGATGTTCCCGCAACGGCGCCGATCATGGTTCCAAACGCATCGGCCAACAGCGCCCGGCTTGCTCGCGGCAATTTGCCGTCACGCAAGAAATTGCCCTGTTCACAGACTCCGACCAGGGTGCCAACGTTATCGAACAGATCGACGAAGAAGAAGACAAAGATGAGTTCGCCCAACCCGATTTTTGCAGCGGCGCGCAAATCGAGTTTCAGAAACGTGCCGCCGGGATGGGGGAGAGAAAACAGGTGGTCGGGCAAGTGGGTGAGCCCAAATGGGATGCCGGCGAGCGCGATGGCGATGATGCCGAGCAGGATGGCGCTGCCGATTTTGCGCGCCAACAGAATCGCGATGAGCACCAGGCCCGCCGCCGCGAGGAGCACCTGTGGATCCGAGGCGTGACCAAGCCCGACAAATGTCGCCGGATTCGCGACGATGATTTTCGCGTTGCGCAGTCCGATGAACGCGATGAACAGGCCGATTCCGCGGCTGTGCCGTGTTTCAGGCAGTCGGGAATGCCGTTGACGATTTGCTCGCGGATGCTGGTGAGTGTGAGAAGAAGGAAAAGCAAGCCGGAGAGAAAAACGACGCCGAGCACTGTTTGCCACGGAATGCCGCGTCCAATCACGATCGAATACGTGAAGTACGCGTTCAGGGACATGCCGGGTGCGAGGGCGATCGGGTAATTGGCCCACAAGCCCATGATGAGCGTGGCGATCGCTGAGGAGAGGCATGTCGCGAAAAGCACGCCGTCGACCGGCATTCCCGCCTGCGCCAGAATTTGCGGGTTGACCACGACGACGTACGCCATGGTCATGAAGGTGGTCAGGCCGGCGAGAAGCTCGACGCGGACGGTGGCATTGTTTTCGCGAAGATGAAATATCCGTTCGAGCAAATCGTGGTCCCCGGAAAAGCAGGGAACTGTAGACCGCGCGGCGAAGCGCCGTCAAACGCAAAAAATTTGTGCGAACGCAGTGATATCTCTTGCGATGGGAATCCGGCCGCTACCATCCTTCACGCAGTGGTTGACTTTGTTCTAGTTAGAAGTCGCCAACGTGAACCATCCTTTCGCCATCGTGACGTTATGCTATGACTCCCGCTCTTTTTATTTCGTTAAGGTATCTCGACCGACAACTGCCAACGGCAAAGTGTCGAGGCAGAGATGCCAACGTGGTACAAGAGAATTGTAACCTCCCCTTCCGCTGAAGAACTCTTGCTGGCCTTGTGTGCTTAGAGAAAGCGGAACGATGAAAAAGAAGCGGCTCGGGGAAGTCCTTTGCGAACGCGGCCAACTCTCGGCTGCGGATCTCCAGAAAGCACTGCAAGATGAACGAGGGAAAGTCGGTCACCTCGGCGAACTCTTATTGGCGCGCGGGCTGGTCAGCAAGAACGATCTCACGGTGGCACTGTCCGAAGTGTCAACCGTACCTTATCTGGACTGTACAAGAGTCGCAGTGCCTCAGTCCGTGTTGGAGCTAATTCCCCCAGACGTCGCCAGTCAATATCTGGTGGTTCCTATAGCCGTTGAACGAGGTTATCTCACGGTTGTAATGACCGAACCACAAAATATCCAATTGATTGATGAACTGAGATTCAAAACTAGCCTGAAGATTTTGCCAAGATTCGGTTTCCGGGACGAAGTGAAGACGGCAATCGACAAACTTTACGGCGGGTGGGACGCAGCGCCTACCAAAGTCCAAGTGGCTGACGACACGACCGGAATGGAGTTTATCTCGGTAAGCACCCAGCAGCGAAATGTCGAAGCGATGCGCGAAATGCAGGCAGAACTCCAACAGAAGGCCATAACCACGCCTGCCGTCCATTTGGTGGCTACCATGATCAAAGCGGCCGCCGCCAGGGGAGCCAGCGATATTCATATCGAGCCGCATCAAGGAGAAACGGCTGTCCGATTCCGCGTGGACGGTATCTTAAGGGATGATCCGAAATTGCCCCGTGCCCTTCAGAACATGGTCGCTTCACGGGTGAAAATCGTATCCGACATGGACATTTCTGAAAGAAGGACGCCACAGGATGGGCGATTCCTGGTGCGAATCAACGGAAAGCGCATCGACCTCCGAGTATCCACGCTGCCGACGCAGTACGGCGAAAAAGTCGTAATGCGACTGTTGGAGGGTGATTCACCGATGAAGGACATGGCCACATTGGGTTTTCCTGCAGAGATCGGAAACGAACTGTCGCGAATTCTGCAGCTGCCTCAGGGAATGATACTTGTGACAGGTCCAACGGGATCGGGCAAAAGTACGACGCTGTATTCCGCATTAAATGTGATCAGACGTCCCTCGATCAACATAACGACGGTGGAAGACCCCGTCGAATATGTTGTGGCCGGACTAAATCAAGT
>CAWCHM010000008.1:0-1804129 GCA_963795355.1 uncultured Acidobacteriota bacterium | reverse complement strand
ATCCGGCTTACAGGCTCACCCGCTACTTTTCTTCAGTAACCTGCAACCTGCAACCTGCTGGAACTCATCCGTAATTTCAGGGACAGCCCGCACGAATTCGTCAGTCTGCCAAGTAAGGCGCTTGCGCCTTATCCTCCTTTAGCAATGTACCGCTGCGCTGCAGCGTCATCATTTGCGATGCCAGATTCATGATGCGATCGGCTGCATCCTCAATGCCAACGCCACGAGCGTGAATATTTGAAATGAGATTTCTGTCCGCGTCGGTCTGTCCGGCGCGGGGATTGAACGCCATATAAGCGGAAAGGCTTGTCGCAGTCGCGAGGCCAGGACGTTCGCCGATCAACAACACGATGACTTTCGGCGAAAGCAGATCGCCTATGTCATTCATGATGCCAACCCTACAATAGCGCACCACGAATGACGGACCGATCGACCAGCCGTTTGCGCGAACTCGCTGCTGCAGCAGGGAAAACAACTCAGGCACTTGTTCTGAAATCGCAGCTACCGACAAACCGTCTCCGATCACGATCTGAAAGTCAGGGCCATTTGAGACAACGCTGAGCCACCAGACTTTTTCCGGCGTCGCTAAGTTTGCGGCCAAGGTCGGGACGCAGCAGAAATTGCGATTTCGATTCAGCCTGGCTCGAAACCTGAAACAGTTCCCACTGCACAACGAAATCCGGAGAAAAATCCTTCTGCAAATCGAATTCGGTCCACACCGCGTCGACCGCGCTCGCGCGGGCACTGCGCAGCTCCAACTCCATCGCCGTGGAATACGAAGCTCCGCGCTCCACAAAAATGCGCGCCGGCGTGCGCGCCCGAACCTTCCGCACGATTTCCGGCCACGCGAAAGGCGGAACAACTTTGTTGTCGTCGCCCATGTTTTTGTTCAGGTCTGCGCGGGTAACACGGCTTCCAGGCCGCGCAAAAGCTTTTGACGATCGCTGCCATCGAGCGGCATCGGCTTGCCGTCGCGGTAGATACCCGTGCGCTCGAGCCATGCAACAAATTCCGGCGCAGGACGCAGGCCAAAAATCTCGCGGGCCGCGAGCGCATCGTGAAAACTCGTGGACTGGTAGTTGAGCATAACGTCGTCGCTGCCCGGCACGCCCATAAAATAATTACACCCAGCCGCAGCGAGCAAGAGCATGAGATTGTCGGCAGAATTCTGATCGGCGACGGCGTGATTTGTGTAGCAGACGTCGCATCCCATCGGCAGCCCAAGCAATTTGCCCATGAAGTGATCTTCGAGCCCCGCGCGAATAATCTGACGCTCGTCGTACAAATACTCTGGGCCAATAAAACCGACGACGCTATTGACCAGAAAGGGATCGAAAGCGCGTGCAACTCCGTAGGCGCGAGCTTCCAGCGTCAACTGGTCGACTCCGTGATGGGCTTCGGCGGAGAGCGCGCTGCCTTGCCCAGTTTCAAAATACAACACGTTATCGCCGACCCAGGCAACGTTCCGCGCGCGGTGATGCTCAAGGACGCGTTCGCGCCCTTCACGCAAAAGGCCGAGGTTAATTCCAAAGCTGGTGTTCGCCGCCTGCGTGCCCGCGACCGACTGAAAAAGTAGATCGACCGGTGCACCGCGATCCAGGCATTCCAACTGCGTTGTGATGTGCGCGAGGCAGCACGCTTGCGTCGGAATCGCGAATCCCGAAATCAATCGGTCCAGAGCAGTCAAGATAGCCGTGACTCCCGCGACGGAATCGGTAGCCGGATTCACGCCGACTACGGCATCCCCACATCCAAAGAGCAGCCCGTCGAACGCCGCCAGCAAAATTCCACCGACATCGTCGGACGGATGGTTCGGCTGCAACCGTATTCCGAGTACGCCCCGCTCGCCGAGAGTGTTGCGACACCGCGAAACGTTGCGCATCTTTGCCGCGGCAAGCACCAGATCCTTGTTACCCATCAGCTTCGTTACGGCCGCAGCCATTTCGGGAGTAATACCCCATTTGAGGGACTTCAAGTCCGCTTCCGTGGTTTGGCTACTGAGGATGAACTCGCGAAAGTCCCCGACCGTCATCCCGCGCAGAGGCGCAAAAGCAGAGAGATCGTGTGACTCGACGATGAGCCGGGAAACCTCGTCCTCTTCCGCTGGAATCACCGGATTGTTCAGTAGATCGACCAGCGGCAAATCAGCCAGGGCAGTCTTTGCGGCAACGCGCTCGCGCTCCGAAGAGGCCGCGATTCCGGCAAGCTGATCGCCGGATTTCTCTTCGTTGGCCTTCGCGAGCAGCTCGCGGAGATTGGAAAAGCGATAGCGTTGTTCCATGGCCGGTGCCGCCAGTATGGCCGTCTACGATTTTGAAGAAAAGAAGTACTCGCGAAGCCGCTAAATCGGTTCAAGAACCCAACGCATTTGCTCCGCGGGATAGTTAAATAAAGCCCGTGTTTAGTTATACTTACAGGCGTCAGCGGTTCGCCGCCGCTCGGCGGACGGCTCGCAACGCTTTCTCGCTGATG
The DNA here is from genome assembly GCA_963795355.1 of uncultured Acidobacteriota bacterium. Classification (GTDB taxonomy): domain Bacteria; phylum Acidobacteriota; class Terriglobia; order Acidiferrales; family UBA7541; genus Acidiferrum. Next base: position 1,801,657 of record CAWCHM010000008.1, on the reverse strand, counting down.
CTTGCCTTAGTACTGTCGGCTAAACACTCCCAACCATCGTCCTATAGGCAGCAGAACCTCGCCGCTTTATCTTGCTTGTAGCGGGAGAGGGTCCGCCACCAGGCTGGTATGCCCAGCACGGCAAGCCCTCAACCACACTAGCGATTCGTGCAGACCGCCGATATTGATGGAAAATTTGGCGTAACGCTGCATTCAGATCGGGCCAGGTCCCCGGGTGCCAGACGTCATGACGGAAGTAACTGACAGAAATTCAAAAAAGCCGAGCGAACACGCTGCGTTGCAGCAGGGCATTCTCGAGTTGGAGTGCGGGCTGAAGAAAGACGCGCGCTTCACGATCCTCGAAATCACGGGATTGGCAGTCGCGGTCGTGCTCCTGTTCGTTCTGCAGGGCGGTTTTGGCGATCATCCCGCGGCAACAGTCGTAGTGGGTGCGCTCGTTTCTCTGATCGGCGTGAGCCGCGCGAACGGCATGATTCGCCATAGCGACACGAAAATTGTGTTACAGCGTCAGCTGCAAATCGTCGCCAAGCATCGCGTCAAGGCCGACAAACTTTACGACCTTTCGATTCTCGATCCGCTGACCAGCCTTCACAATCGCCGCTTCGCGGAGTTGCGCCTCAAGGAAGAGATCGCACGCGCGGAACGCAGCGGCGACCCGCTCGCCGTGGTTTTGTTCGACCTCGACTACTTTAAAGAAATTAACGACAAGTTCGGCCACGCGGCCGGCGACGCGGCGCTGCGGGAATTTTCACGCCGCCTCAAGCGCGCGATTCGCGCCTGCGACATTCCGGTACGGCTCGGAGGCGACGAATTTCTCGTGATTCTGCCCGAGTGCCCACGCGACAAGGTCAACGTCATTATCGAGCGCACCGGCACGCCGCAGATCGAATGCAACGGCGAAAAGGTGCACATCTGCTACTCGGTGGGAGTTGCGCAGTATCAATACTCCGACACTTCCGAGGCCATGCTGGCGCGCGCTGACCAAGTGCTCTACGTGAAGAAGCAGGCGCGGCCAGGAGCAAAGACCGTCGCGAACATCGCAAAGCACGCCGCTTCGTTGGATCCCGATGCGGGTGTGACGCCGCTACCAATCCAAACGCTCGATCTCACCGCACGCTTGCAACAGCAGCCGTCGCAGGGAATCGAATACGACTGGGAACGCTAAGCGGCACTGAATACACTGCGGCACGAATCGCGGAGCTGCGCCCCACTCAAAATTGAAGCTTACTGCAGTGACGCAACCGCCTCCGGCATATCGTTGTACACGCTGAAAAGATTTAGCAGGCTCACCAATTTCAAGCTCTGGATCGTGAACGTTGTCGGCCGGTAGAGCCGGATAGCGCCGCCGCCCTTTCGCGCCGTCGTCAGGTGCCGCATCAAGGCTCCGATGCCACTCGAATCGATCATCGGCATCTCTTCCACGTCGAGCACGATCTTGTTCTCGCCGTTCGCCAACATTTCCGTCATGTCGGAGTTGAAGCGATCGAGCGGTGCCCCCATGCACAACCTGCCCTTCAACTTCATCACTTTGACGCCATTCTGCGTTTTGATTTCGACTTCCACGTTTCCGCCGCCTTCCGAGAACTGCGAGCCCGAGCCCGGGCTCCGGGTCGAACCGTTGACACGCCAATAGCCCTTTGTTAGAGTGCGCGCACAAAATAGTTAACCCGCGCGGAAAAAGCAAGAAACAGGTCGGTGTTCTCTGGCGCCGAGTGGGCGCGGAGGAAGTTGATCGTTGCCCAATACCAGCCAAAACTCCGGCAATGGTGTCGCTACGTTTTTCAAAGAATTGATTGAGGCGCAGGAAGTCGCGTCGCGATCCCGTGTTCTTGCAAGTTTCACTGCCGAGCTCATCCCCGATTCAGCCGTCACGGTCTATACGATTGCGTCCGACGCCGACGAAAACTACTGGGTGCCGCGCGCGATCATCGGCGATGCCACGATTCACGAGCAGGCGATTCCGTCCGACTCCGGCATGTTGGGTGAGTTGTTCAACGACGCCTCGGAAGTCATCAGCAAGTCCGCGCCGCAACTTCAACGAGAAGACTACCCTCACATCGACGCGCGGCGAACGGTTCGCTCGCTTCACTGCGTTCCACTGGTCGATGGCGAAGATCTCGTCGGCGCGGTGGAGATACTCTGCTTTGGCGTTGTCGCGACGTCCGATGCGCTCGAAACGCTGATCAATATTTCCGAACCAGCCGCCGCTTCTTTGGTGTCCGCGCAACAATATGAGACCGAGCGTCACGAGACGCTCAGCTCCATCACGCGCCTGACCCAGCTTTACGATCTCGAAAAGGTTTTTTCATCGACGCTCGACATGCAGGAACTCCTCCCACTCGTCACGACCAAGTTCCAGGAGATTTTAAATTGCGAAGCCGTCAACATCTGGCTTCTGCATCCCGACGAATCTCTCGAACTGATGCATCAGGCCGGTCATGATCCGACCACGATCAAAGGCCAGGTCATTCAGGCGGGCCAGGGAATCATCGGCAAACTCTCGAACGACGGCGAAAGCGTGTGCATCTCCGACGAGCAAGACGCCAGACTCGTCGAGCGTAATCGCGACGCCGAGACCGATCGCGTCCGAACTTTAATCGCAGTCGCTGTTATGGACCGCGAATCGCTCGTTGGTTGCGTCGAAGCCATCAATAAAGTCGAGGCTGACGCCTTCGATGACGACGATCTCTTCGTGCTGACCAGCCTGACGAGCACGGCGTCCAACGCTCTTCATAACGCCAGCCTGCTGATGGCCGAGCGTAAAGTCGAAATTCTCGAGACGCTGAACACTGTCAGTCACGAGATCACTTCGACCCTGAGCCTCGATCGGATGCTGCAGACGATCGTCAACGCTCCCCAAGCGGTCATTCCGTACGAGCGGGCGGCGATCGCGCTCGATCGCCGCGGAAGATTCAAACTCAGCGCCGTCACCGGCAGCATACAGGTCAATATCGATCACCCGGATATCGCGCCTTTGAACGATCTGTTGCAGTGGGTTTCGCTGTCCGAGGAAGTACTTCACGTGCGACAGCATGGCGATGAAGTCGATGCCGACCGGGAAGAAACGGCCGCAAAGTTCAAAAATTATTTCGCGCAATCGGGTATGCGCGGCTTTTACGCCATGCCGTTGATCGATGACACTGGGCGCGTCGGTGTTCTCGCGCTTGAATCGAGCGATCCCGATTTTCTCGGTCCGGCGCACATCGAGATTCTGCAAGTGCTGGCGAGCCAGACTACCGTCGCCTTGCGCAACGCGCAGATGTACAAAGAGGTGCCGTTCATTTCGGTGCTCGAGCCGATGCTGGCGCGGAAGCGCCGCTTCATGGCGATGGAAAAAAAGCGCCGCACGTTGATCATCGCGGCCTGCGTTGCCGTTTTGGTCTTCCTCGTCGCGTTTCCGTTTCCGCTGCGCGTCGATGGCGACGCCATGGTCACGCCGCTGCACCGGGTACAAATTCAGCCCGAAGCCGCGGGCGTTGTGCATCGCGTATTGGTCCACGAAGGCGATCAGGTTCGAGCCGGCGACGTCCTTGCCGAGATGGAGAATTGGGATTCTCGCTCCAGCCTCGCGGAAGCGCAGGCCAAGCACGAATCCGCGTTGATGCAGATGAATCACGCGTTGGCTGTGAATGACGGAAGCGTCGCCGGCGCGCAGCAGGTACAAGCGGCTTATTGGCAGGCGGAACTCGCGCGGGCACAGGAAGTCCTGGACAAATCGAAGCTGCGCTCGCCGATCGACGGAATCATTGCGACGCCGCGCGTCGATTCTTTCGCCGGACGCAAGCTCGCTCCAGGCGATTCGTTCGCCGAAGTCGTCGACACGTCGCGAGTAATTGTCGATGTCGCGATCGACGATGATGACGCTGGCTTGCTGCGCGTAGGTCAGGCCGCATCCGTGAAACTCAACAGCTATCCCACACGCACGTTTCGCGGACAAGTTCTGTTGATCAGTCAAAAAGCGGAGAGCGTGCACGAAGCTCCGGTCTTTTATTCGCGCGTTGCGGTCGCGAATGCCGACGGTACGTTGCGCGCAGGTATGGAAGGCCGCGGCAAGGTAAAGATCGGAACGTATCCCGCGGGATATGTTTTGCTGCGGCGGCCGTGCATCTGGTTCATGTCGAAGATTTGGGATTGGACGGGTTGGTGAGCATGCCGAGAACGTGCAATCTATTGATCGCTCTGGTCGCCGCCGCATTCGCACTCGCGGCAGGCTGCAGCGATGATCGGGCAGCGGCACCTTCGACGACCAACGCAGCTTCCGCCGTTCCCGCGAGCGCGTCTGCGCCCGTAGCAGCTCCGGCGCCATCGCCAAGTCCCGCCGACGTTTCGAGTTCATCGCTCGTGGTCACTGGCCCGATCATCGTCGAGCATCAGCTGGATCTGACCGCCCAGCGCGACGGCATCGTGACCAAGCTTTTTTGCGACGTTTCCTCGCGCGTCAAAGCCGGAGCGTTGATGGCTCAACTCGACGATCGCCAGATTGGCGCGAACCTCGAAGCCGCCCGCGCAAAAACCCGCGGGATCGACGCCGAGATCCGCGACCTCAAAGCCGAATCTGAAGTTGTCCAGGCCGACTACGGCCGTGCGCAACGCCGCTGGGATCTCGGGCTGATTTCTGAAGAGGAATTGCAGCACGCGAAGTACAAAGCGGAATCCGAGCAGTGGGACATCAAGCGCGTCATCGAACAGCGCAGCACCGCGGTTCAAGAAGAACGCTCGCTCGAGCTGGAACTGGAAAAGACGCGCATAACCGCGCCTTTCGCTGGACTTGTCGCGCGCCGCTACGTCCGCGAAGGGCAAAACGTCGCCAAGGGCGACCGCCTCTTCTGGCTAACAGCGGAAGCGCCGCTGCTGATGCGCTTCACGCTGCCCGAAAAATATTTCGGACGACTGCATCACGGCCAAAAGTTTGAAGTGACCTCCGCGGACCTGCCCGGCGAAAAACACACCGCCTCGGTGCGCGAAGTCAGCCCCGTCATCGATCCGGCCAGCGGCACATTCGAGGTGCTGGTCGAGTTCGCCGCCAGCCACGGCAATTTCCGCCCCGGTATGAACGCCGCGCTGGGCATCACCACGAATTCCGACGCTGCTCCCGGCACGAACTCCGGCAAGACCCCGTGAACCTCACCCGCGTCCTCAACGTCGCGCTCCCCGATATTCCCGCGCGCGTACTCGGTGACAAGCCGCCGCGCTTTCCTCCCGACGTCATCTGGAAAGAACACCTTGAGGAAGGCCAGCCGGTCATCCGTGTCGTCGTGCGTGGCGTCGATTCGATGTTTCGGTTTCCGCCGGCAAACTGGGAATTGGCGCAGTTTTTCGACGGCACCCGCACCTACGCCGAAATCGCCGAGGCTTATTCCGCCAAGACGAACACGCTCTTCTCCGAAGACGATGCTCGCGAATTCGCTCAAAACGTCGAAGGCATTGGCTTTTGGCATCGCACTGCGCAGGAAAAAAATGTCCTGTTGATGCAAAAGGACGCAAACAAACGCAGGAAAGCGCTGAAGGCCACGAAAAGCAGGTGGGGCGACTTGGCCGAGATCACTTTCCCCGCCTTTAAACCCGACAAATTTCTGACCTGGCTGTACGAACGCACGTCCTGGATTTACACGTGGTGGTTCACCGCACTGACGCTGTTGCTCTTCGGCGTGATGATTGCGATCACTGCGACGCACTGGAGCGAAATCGGTCGCGACACGCTCCAGTTCTACAATTTCACCGAGAAGAGCGGGTGGGATATTGCTGTCTTTTGGTTCGGCACGTTGATCGCGATGTGTTGGCACGAAACTGCGCACGGGCACGCCACGAAGCATTATGGCGCCAACGTCCCCGCCATGGGCTTCCTGCTGATCTATCTCGCGCCAGCTTTTTACACGGACACCACCGAAGGCCAGGTCACCGCCGGGCGCTTCGGTCGGTTCATCATTGCGATGGCTGGTTCCTGGGCGGAACTCTACATTTGCGCGGTTGCCACCATTGTTTGGTGGGACACCCCGCCTAACACGCCCGTCCACAACGCCGCTTACATCATGATGTTGATCACCGGTATCGCCGCGATCTTCATCAACTTCAACCCGCTCATCAAGCTCGACGGCTATTACATGATGTGCGAGGTCCTCGATCTCAACGAACTCAAAGAGGACTCGACGGCCTACGTCAGCGGTTGGATCAAGAAACACATCTGGGACTTCCCGGTGGAAGTCCCGTATGTACCGCGGCGGCGCAGGTTCGGCTACGTTGTTTACGCGCTGCTCTCGGGCGTTTACAGCTATACCGTGCTCTACGTCATCGCGCGATTTGTAGGCAACGTTTTCCGCAATTTCGATCCCGATTGGTCCTTTATTCCCGAATTCCTCACTGCGGCCTTCATTTTTCGGAGCCGCATTCGAATGCTGGTGAACTTTATGAAACTCGTTTATCTCGACAAGCGTGACCGTGTTCGTTCCTGGGCGATTTTTCGTCATCCCCTGTATCTGATCGGTGCACTTCTGCTTTTCGCGTGCCTCCCGCTCTGGCACGAGAGCATCCAGGGGCGCTTCATTCTCGAACCCGGTCAGCGCGCGTTTGTCCGCGCGCACGTCCCCGGGGCCATAAGGCAGGTTTACGCAGCAGAGGGTGCAACCGTCGCCGCCGGCGCTCCGCTGTTTCAAATGAACAATCTCGCCATTCGATCGACGCAAGGGAAGAGCGCGGCGGATTACGCGGCGGCAGACACGCAAGCGACGACCGCACTGCTCCGTTACGCCGACTACGGCTCGGCTGCTCAAGAGCGGAATCGCCTCGGCGAGCAGTCCCGCATCGTCGATGCTCAGGCAGCTACTCTCGATGTAGCGAGTCCCATTACCGGAACCGTCCTCACGCCTCGTATCAGCGACCGACTTGGCTCCTTCGTCAACGAAGGGACCGAACTTGCCGAAGTCGGCGATCTGCGGACCATGCAAGCCCGGATGTTCGTCTCCGAATACGACTTGCATCGATTAAAGCTCGATGCCAGAGCGCGCCTGATGGTCGAGGGGGCATCACAGAAGTACGACACGAGCGTCGGCTCGATCGCTCAGCACTCTTCGGCAATCGACGCCGAGTTGTCGCAACCCGAAAAGCTGAAAGGGCTTAGCGCGCCCAACTACTACGTGGTGGATATGCCGTTGCCGAACTCTGAGGGCTTGCTTCGCCCCGGCATGGTCGGTGTCGCGCGAATCTATGGCCCGAGAAGAAGCCTCGTCGGATTGGTGTGGACGTCGGTGCGGCGAGGCGTTGTTCGGAAGCTTTGGTAGAAAAACCGAAGGCCCCGAGAATCTCGGGGCCTTCGGCAAACTCAGGTGTCTGTCAAACTTAGTTCATCTGGCGCGGTGCCTTGCGGGCAACTGCCTGGCGCGGAGCCTTGCGGGCCACGGCCTGACGGGGGGCTTTGCGAGCAACTGCCTGGCGAGGAGCCTTGCGCGCTACGGCCTGACGCGGGCTGGCAGTCGCGCTCGAAGCGGTCACTTCTTCCTTCACAACGTTGGCCTTCTTGGCGCTCTTGAGGGTGTTGATCAAGCTCTTCTTTTGGATCGACATTGTAGACTCTCCTCGCTGAATTTTTTTCTTGCTCCGTCGTACGTCAACCTGTATTGCATGACGCGTGCCAAACTGCGCGGCGCCTCCGTCACTCCGCGATTCGTTGAAAAACGCCCGTTTCAGCGAATTTCGATTCATCACCAGTCGAGCCGACCCTGCGAAAATTCACCACTGGTTAAAAATTAACCACCGATGGGTTAATTTTTAACCCTCATTGTTGGATCTTATGCTTCCGGCACAGGTACTTCATCCGCTGCGGGTCCACTTTCAGCAGTCCCGCCGCCGCGCTTTTCTTACCACCCGTCCGCCGTAGCGCCGCATTGATGTACGCCAGCTCAATCCGCTCCAGCTCTGCGTCGAAATCGACCCCCTCCTCGGGGATTAGCATCGACTCCTGCCCGGCCGCGCTCGATTGCAGCATCTGTTGCGGCAAATGCTCCAGCGTCACCGTCTGGCTGCTGACCATCACCACCAGCCGCTGGATTGCGTTTTCCAGCTCGCGCACGTTGCCCGGCCACTTGTAACCCTCAAGCAGCTCAACCACATCCGGCTTCAGCGTCTTCATCGGCTTCTTCGCCGACGTGCAGTAAATCCGCAAAAAATGATCCGCGAGCAGCGCGATGTCGCCGTCGCGTTCGCGTAGCGGCGGTACGATTATCGGCACCACGTTGATGCGGAAGTAGAGGTCCTCACGGAAACGTCCCTTCCGAACGCAATCCTCCAGATTTTCGTTCGTCGCCGTGATCAGCCGGAAATCGATCTTCTCCGCTTTCCGCCCGCCTAGCCGCTGGCTCATTCGCTCTTGCAACACGCGCAGTAGCTTGCTCTGCAGGTGCGGGTTCAGCGTTGTAATTTCGTCGAGGAACAGCGTCCCGCCGTGCGCCAGCTCGATCAGCCCTGGCTTCGCTGCATCAGCGCCGGTAAACGCACCCTTTTCGTAACCGAAGAGTTCCGACTCCATCAGGCTTTCGGGCAGCGCCGAGCAGTTGAGGCAGATGTACGGCTTGTCGGCCCGCTCCGAGCACTGCACGACGGCCCGCGCGATCAGCTCTTTGCCGACACCGCTCTCGCCACGCAGCAGCACCGAAGCGTTCGTGTTGGCCACCGCTTCGATCGACCCATACAGCTTCTGCATCGCCGCGCTGCCGCCCACCAGGCCGCAGAACGAAACCTTCTGCTCTGCCTGCGCGATGACCCGCCGGCCTTCCAGCTCTAGCGCCCGCTTCTCCAGAGCGCGGGGCAAAACAATCTTCAGCTCCTCGAAATTGAGCGGCACCAAGAAGAACTCGTCCGCGCCGGCCTGCGCCGCTTTCAGCGGCAGGGTCCGCTGCGTCGCGCGCGTAAAAGCCGCCAGCACGAGGTCCTCGCGCAGCTGGCGCATCTCCGCAAGCACTTCCAGCCCGTCGGCCGTGCCATCGCCCACGCAATCGAGATCGAACAGCACGGCGTGTACGTCCGCGTTCTCGAATACTTCTCGGATTTCGTCTTCGGTTTTTGCTGGGAGAATTCGAAACGTCGCGCTCAGGTGGTCGCGGATGGCGCGGAAGTGTTCCGCTTCGTCAGACACGACTGCAATGAGGTGTCGCTCAGCTGCAGCGTCAGATTCGGGCAAGGGCAACTCCGACTGGATTGCGCGCGATTATACGAGAGACCGTCGCAGCAGGGAAGAGCGCCCCGCTTTTGATACTTCAGCGCTCGCCCGTGTTTCAGTGCGCGGGAGCCGGCGTCGGCCTCATCATCAGCTCTTCAAACATCTTCGTAAACTTCGGCAAATCCACATCCACCTGCGCGTGCGCCAACTTCACGTCCACATCCGGCTTGAGCTTCTCGGTCCACGTCAGCGTGTCGCCGTACGTCGGACCGCGGTCGATGCTCACATCCATATAAACGATTTTCTCCTTCGTGATGATGCTCGGGTCGAGCCACGCGCACGCCGCCAGCTCGTCCCACATGTAGTAGCGCTCCTGCGAGAATTTCGCGATGTATTGCGCCGCCGGGTTCGACGATTTCGCGATTGCATCGATCATCGCCTGCGTGAACAACGCCTTTAGCGAGATGTCCACCGTCGTCACATCGATTCGTGGCCAGTTTGCGCGAAACACGTTGTGCGCTGCCTCGGGATCGAACCAGAAATTGAATTCGTGCCGCGGGCTGGTCGAAAACTCTGGATCGTCGGTCTGCGGATTCAGGCTCCCGCCCATCATCACGATGCCTTGCGTCAACTCCGCGAAATGCGGATCGATCGCCAGCGCGATCGCGACGTTGGTCAGCGGCCCACCCTCATAAATCGTCACCTGATGCGGGTGTGCATGCACTTGCCGGATCATAAAGTGCGCCGCATCTTCCTCGATCGCCTTCGTGTGCGGCGCGCCTTCTGGCATCTGTGGAATCACATACGGCCCGTGCATCGGCGGAGTCGCCGGTACCGTCCCGGGCAGAGAATCCGTTTGCGGCTGCACGCCCCACGCGCCGAGCCAGACAACTTTTCCGTAGAGCTGCGTAAAAATCCGCGTCTCATCTTCCTTGCGTACCAGCGGGTACACTGCGCCCGGGACCACCGGGACATCTGTCCTTCCGATCAATTCCAGCATGCGCAGCGTGTGCGCCATTTCCTCATCGCGCCACGCGTTGCCGGTCACCATCGTCAGTCCCAGCACATCGACGTTGGGTGACAGCAGAAACACCATCATCGCCATCTGGTTCGATCCGCCCGGACCAGAGCCGTCCTGATCGACGATCACCATCCGCTTTTGCGCGGATGCCCGTGGCGCCAGCGATAGAAGGCAGAGCGCGACGAGCAACGCACCTATAAGTCTTGAAAATCGTTGAGTGAAATCCGTAAGGTTCCGTTCCATGGCCCGACATTCTCGCACAACGCCCCCCAATCTCAATCTCATCCGCCCTCGCATCAGCTCTTCAGGCCAGAAGCCAATGTTCCGCTGCCATCTAAGCCTTTCTCCGTCGCGCCAGTAATTTCAATCACGCCTTACCGTCGATTTCCTGTATCGTGACGCGCAGCCAAATGGCATCCTCCCCGGCCCCATCCAACAGCTACGGTCTTCGCGCGAACGCGCTGTCTCCGATGGAGACGCTCGCGCAATCCATTTCGACGATCGCGCCCACAGCTTCGCCGGTCGTCACCATTCCGCTCGTCTGTGGTCTGGCCGGCAACGGCACATGGCTCGCGTATCTGCTGGCGACGTCCGCGATTCTGCTCGTCGCCGTTTGCATCTCGCACTACGCCCGCCACTCCGCGTCCCCCGGTTCGCTCTACACCTACGTTTCAATGACGCTCCCGCATTCACTCAGCGCGGTCGCAGCATGGAGTCTGCTTTTGGCATACATCGCGACGGCCTCCAGCGTGACCGGCGGTTTTTATCATTACGCGAATCTTCTCCTGCACGACGCCAGCGGCCACGTCACCTCCGCGGCGGCGCTTGCGATCGCCGTCACCGCGGTCTCGGCGGCGATCGCGTGGCGCGACGTAAAGGTTTCGGCGCGATTGATGCTGTGGATTGAAGGCGCTTCGGTCACGTTGATCTTGATCCTCGTCGCGCTCGTGCTTCTTCGTCACGGAGCGCATCTCGACCTCATGCAACTGCACCTCGTGGGCATGACCGGTAGCGGCTTGCGTCTCGGGCTCGTCCTGGCGTTGTTCAGTTTTGTCGGATTTGAGAGCGCGACCACGCTAGGATCCGAGGCGCGCGATCCCCTCAAGACCATTCCGCGTGCCGTCATTCAAAGTGCCGTTCTCTGCGGAGCGATGTTTATCATTTGTTCGTACGCCGAAGTGCTCGGCTTTCGTGGTGCTGGGCAAAACCTGGGCGAGAGTCAGGCTCCCATGCGTGTCCTCGCGCAAGTTGCAGGCGCGCCCATCCTGGGTTTGCTCATCGATGTTTGCGCGCTCATCAGTCTTTTTGCGTGCACGCTCGCGTGCATCACCGCCGCGGCGCGCGTGCTGTTGCTCATGTCGCACAACGGGCTCACCCATGGCGGATTGCGAGTAACGCATGCGCGGTTCGAGACGCCGGCGCGCGCAATCGTTGTCACCGCGATCGCCGCCGTTGCGCCTCCTGCAATCCTGGGCGCGCGGGGCGCGAGCGGGCTCGACGTTTACGGCTGGCTCGGATCGCTTGCGACGTACGGGTTCATCGTCACGTACGGGCTCGTTTGTTTCGCTCTGCCTCGCTATTTGAAAGAACACGGAGCAGAGGGCTCCGCTCCGAAGCTGCTATCCTGGGCCGCGTGCGCGGCGATGTTGTTTGCTCTCGCCGGCAATATTTATCCGGTTCCCGAAGGGCCGTACGCGAAGTTTCCGTATATCTACCTCGCGTTTTTGCTCGCCGGAATGATTTGGTTTTTTGTGTCGGCGCGCCGCCGGGCGCAGTCCGCTTAAGCCGAAGGTTTCGCTGTCGACCCACGCAGGATCAAGCCAGTTTCCAATTCCACTTCTTTGCCGTTCGTCGAACCGTCACGCCCCTCAACTTCGCCGCGCAATGCCTGGAACGCATATTCGGCCAGCAGCTTTTGCGACATGCGCACAGTCGTTAGTGGCGGCGTCGTGAATTCCGCCAGGCGAATGTCGTCGAATCCGATCACTGACAATTCGCGGGGAATCGAGATGCCGCGCTCATACGCTTCGCGCATCACGCCGACGGCCGTCATATCGTTCGAACATAGGATCGCGGTCGGCCGCTTTGGCAGTGATGCAAGTTGCGCTAGCGCTGCCACTCCGCCTTCCACCTTGTGATCGCCGGTCACGATCAATTGCTGATCGACCGTAAGCCCGTTTTCCTGCATCGCCGCTTCAAACGCCGCACGCCTCGCCATCGCCGACTTCAAAATCGTCGGCCCGGTCACAAAGGCAACCCGCTTATGCCCCAGTTCCGCGATATGCCGTACCGCTTCGCGGATGCCTTGCTGGTAGTTCACACGAATGTTGGTGATGCCGGCCGCCTGTGGTCCTACGTCCACAAACACCAGTGGCACTTTGCGGAATCGCAAATCTTCGACCAGTGCGTCTTCCATGCCGAAAGTCAGGATTGCGACGCCGTCGACGCGGCGTTCGATCATGCGGCGTACGGCCAGTTCCATGCGCTTCGGATCGTGTACGGTCGACGTCAGCAGAATTTCGTAATGATTTTGCACGGCGATATCTTCAAACGCCTGCACGATTTCGGGAAAAAATGGATTCGTAATCTCGGAAACGATTAGCCCGAAGATGCGGCTCTTGCCCGAAACCAGCGCGCGTGCCTGGGAATTGGGGTAATACCCCATGTCTTCGACGACTTTGAGCACGCGTTTCGCGAGCACGGGATCGACGGTCGGAACGCGGTTGATCGTCCGCGACACGGTCGCGGTCGATACCTTGGCTCGCTTTGCGATTTCTCGAATATCCATGAAATGTGGCTCGGAGCGCGGTTCTGTACTGCACCTAGTGTAGACGCGATTTTTCGAGCAGTCTAAGCACAACTATCCATGTAACCCAATCAAAATTCAAATCGTGGCCGCTCGTAGCGCAGTGTGCAAAGGTTCTGATGCGCTGGCGCGTCACCACGTCGCTCGAATGAGTGAGATTGCCTGCCGGGGCAAATCGAACCGCAAGGTGATGCCGCCATTCTTTTCCGTCATCCATTCGGGAGAGGACAGAAGCTGTAGTTGTCCCGACGCTTCCAGTTCGTGGCGTTGCTTCTCCGATGGCTGTTGCGGCGAGCCCATGGCTTTCCACGCCTCGAAGGCATTGCTGTGCGTCGCATCGATTCGGAAGTGTTCGATCAACATGCGCTTCGCCGCGCCCGATGGCAAACCGTCAATTTCGAGTTCGATCGGAGCGGACGCCGCCGCAACGTCATCGTCATGATAGTTCCACGCCAGGACATCGACCTCATTCGGTTTGCGCGTCGACACGACCGAAATGTCGGGTTGCGAGCGTACACCTGCCTTCAAGACTGCGTCTGTTGCCACCGCGGCGGAACTTTGCGCGTCGACGCGTTCCCCGCCGAGAAAGCCCATCATGCGAAATACATTGAGAACGGGCTTGTCGATGCCATTCGTGGCCATTTCGCGAAATCCTGCGAACGGCGGTTGATCCTCAAATTCAAACGACCAGTTCACAGCGGCACGGATGTGAACGCCTCGCTGTGCTGCGAGCGCCTGAATTCTGGACAGGACCTCGGCTGTGTAGGACGCATACAGCGGTCCGTTGCGGTATCCATTCTGCGGATTCTCTCGTGCCGAGCAGGCTGCGCAGCCTTCTGGGTCCGATTCGCCGAGTATGATCGGTGTTGCTTTCCATTCCGGAAACGACCCGACAATCTCAAATCCTTTGTCGACCGCGGCGAGTTGGTTTGAGACTCCCATCTGAACGTGGTCGCCGAGCCACTTCGGCGAGCCTTTCGGATGAAAGCTTACGAAATCGACGCGCGTACCCGTTTTCCCATTGGCAAAATTCTTGCCGTGCGCGCAGTGTTCCAGAAAATCGTGCAGGAACGCGATTGCTTTCGGTGAGCCGGGTCCTGTGCTGTCCGGGCCGCCGATATGCGCTTCCGGCACCGCGCGCAAAACGGCGTCCACGGAAAAGTCGTAGAGTGTGAAATATTCTTCCGGCGTCCCGTGCCAATAATCGATGTCGGGCTCGTTCCAGACTTCCCAAAGCCACGACTTCACCTCGTCGTCGCCGTACCGTTCACGCAGATGCTGCGCGAAGCGAAACACAAGCTCTGACCATTTTGCATAGTCTTTCGGAGGATACGTCCAGCCGGTGAAGATATTTCCTTTTGGAAAGGTGTGCCGGTACGGCTGCGGGTGCGTCGAAAGCGCCTCTGGCATGAACCCAAGTTGCACAAGTGGCTTTACGCCGGTCTCGCGAAACGTGTCGAAGATGCGATCGACAAGCGTCCAGTTGTAAACCGGTTTTCCTGATGCGTCTTCGGTGTAGGCGTTCGTTGATCCCCATTTCAGCGAAGCGCTCCCATCGCCGGTGGTAAAGAGATTGTGGACGCGAATGTAGACAGGCTCACGACTGAGCTGCGCGAATTCGCGCAGAAGATTTTTGCCGTTAGCCGCGTAGGTGTAGTTCGGTTCGTCGTAGCCCCAGAAATTCCAGATCGACTGCCATGCGCCTTGGGGGCGATCGGTGTGAACTTCGATTTTCACCGTGGCGGGATCACTCTGTGCGCTTGCCGTCGTGAAGATGCATGCGATGAAAATTGCCGCCGCGATCGTGAGTGCGCCCCTCAGTAGGATGCGTTTCTTGAATTTTGAAATCTTCGGCAAGGGACGCATTCTCGCCCGGGTTTCTCTGCGCAAGCTCAAAGCTTTCCTCCGCACGCACCGCATTCTGGCATACTAAAATGAGCCGACCGAATGAGACTGACCCGCCGCGACTTGCTTCGACTCTCCGTGGGAGCTTCGTTACTTGCCTCCGCTTCTCGTCTTTTCGGGCAAGGTATGTCGACGCATACCGCCAAGGCTCAGGCAAGACTCGCACCGTCGGGCAAACCGTTCAACGCGCATTTCACGGACGTCGCGGCAAAAGCGGGACTCACCGCTCCAACGATCTACGGCAGCGCCGTCAATAAAGACTACATTCTCGAGGCCGCCGGCTGCGGCTGCGCATTTTTCGATTTCGATAACGACGGCTGGATGGATATTTTTGTGCTTACGGGCACGCTTCTTGCCGGAGCGCCGCCGAACACTTCCAATCGCCTCTACAAAAATAATCGCGACGGCACATTTGCCGATGTCACCGAGAAAGCCGGACTCATGGACGTCGGTTGGGCATCGAGCGTTTGCGTCGGCGATTACAACAATGACGGCTTCGAGGATCTGTTCGTCACCTATTGGGGACAGAACAAACTCTATCGCAACAATGGCAACGGTACATTCACCGATGTCACGAAAGAAGCGGGTTTGGTCGGCGAGAAAACGCGATGGGGTGCCGGCGCGACTTTCGTCGATTACAACCGCGACGGGCATCTCGATCTTTTTGTCTCGAACTACGTCGATTTCGCCTTCAAGCGCGTGCCCAAGCCTGGCGACAACATTGATTGCAATTGGAAAGGCGTTGCCGTGGAGTGCGGCCCGCGTGGATTGCCGCATGGCGCGCATTCGCTCTATCGCAACAACGGCAACGGCACGTTCACCGATGTGACGAAAGAATCGGGCATCGGCGCGTTTCACGGCAGCTATGGAATGACGGTGGTGGCTGGCGACTACGACGAAGACGGGTGGCCCGATATTTTCGTCGCCTGCGATTCCACGCCGAGTCTGCTTTTTATGAACAATCACGACGGGACGTTTCGCGAAGAAGGCGTGATTCGCGGAGTGGCGCTGAGTGAAGACGGGCAGGAACAAGCAGGAATGGGCGTCGGCATCGGCGACTACAATCTCGATTCGCACATCGATCTTTTCAAGACGCACTTCGCGGAAGATTCCAACGGTTTGTACAAGAATGACGGGAAGGCGAATTTTGAGGATGTGACGCGAGCGGCGCGCATCGGCGTCGAGACACGTTTCATTTGCTGGGGCGCGGGGATCGTCGATCTCGATAACGACGGCTATCCCGATATTTTTATGGTGGCGGGAAATGTGTATCCGAACGTCGAGAAGAGCTTGCCGCAGTATCCCGACAAATGTCCGCGGATGATTTTTCGGAATTTAGGGAATGGAACGTTTGAGGAGTTGGGCGAGGAGACAGGGCCTGGTGTTTCGACTCCGCATTCGAGCCGCGGATGTGCGTTCGGCGATTTCGATAACGATGGCGATCTCGACGTCGTTATTGTCAATCTCAACGAGCCGCCATCGTTGCTGCGCAACGATGTGCGCGGCGTGAGCCATTGGCTGAAAATAAAATTGATCGGGACGAAGTCGAATCGAAGCGCGATTGGCTCGCGTGTCGTCGTTCGCTATGGAAAAAAGGTGCAAGCTCAAGAAGTTGTGAGCCAGTCGAGCTTTTATTCGGTCAACGATTCGCGTTTGCATTTCGGACTGGGTGCGGAAAAGATCGCCGACATTTCGATTCGCTGGCTCGGCGGCGGTCATGAGGAATTCAAGGGTATTGCCGGCGACCAGTTGATCGTGGTGAAAGAAGGCGCTGGAATTCAGAAGGGGCACGAGTGGTCCAAAGCCTACGCCGCTCGCACAGAAAGCGTGAGCGAGCGCAAGCGAACTGGTGCAAAATAGGCCGCGGGTACGGTGATTGCGCCACGAGATTCGAGACTGGTACGAAATTAGTTCTGTACGGGGGATGCTCCATGACGACTTCCAATCCTGTTTCGCGTCGCAAATTTATTGAAACGTCGACGGCTGCTGCTGCGGCCGCGTATGTCGCGAACCCAGCGCTGGCGTTTGCGCTCGGCAAACCGTCTGTTGCAGGTGACGTAGATTCTTCGCAACTCCCGTGGCGTGATCAGGGCGTTTTGAATTTGGCGAATTCGCCTTACGCGAAACTGCACACGGTGCCGGTACGCGCGGTCACGATCGAAGAAGGATTCTGGTCGAAGCGGCGCGAGACGAACGTCGAGAGCAGCATTCCGACGATGCGCGATCAGTTGCTCGAACACGGACGCATGGACAATTTCCGACGGCTCGTCGGGGAAAGTTTGGAGCCGCAAAAAGGGCCGGTCTATTCCGATTCCGACATTTATAAATGGATGGAAGCGGTCGGTTTTGCGCTGCAAACGAGCGACTTGCCCGCGGTCCATAATCAGACGGCGGCGATGATCAAAGAGGTTGTCGCGATTCAAGAACCGAACGGCTACATCAACACATACTACGCTCAGGATCGCGCGGAGCAGCGCATGCTTCAGAAGACGCAGCGAGACGGGCACGAACTGTACTGCCTCGGACACATGCTCCAAGGCGCGATTGCGTACTACCGCGCGACCGGCGACACGACGCTGCTCGATGCGGGCGCGAGGATGGTCGACGACTTTCTGATCCCGAATTACGGCCCTGGGCCGGACAAAAAGCCAATCGTTTCGGGACATCCTGAGATTGAGATGTCGCTGATCGAGCTGTATCGCACGACGGGCAAGAAACAGTACGTCGATCTCGCTGCTTACATTTTGCACGGCGACGATCGCTTCAAATTTGAACCGAGCCGCATCGTTTATATGTATTGCGGGATTCCGTTCACTTCGCGGACGAAACTCGAAGGACATGCAGTGCGCGCGATGTACGCGTGCTGTGGCGCGACAGATTATTACCTTGAGACCGGCGATCAGGCGTATTGGAAAACGCTCACGACGCTTTGGGAAGACTTGTCGCAGCGGCAGATGTACATCACCGGCGGCGTTGGCGCGCGCAGCGACGGCGAAGCGTTCGGCGATGCATACGAATTGCCGAATTCGCAGGCGTATGGAGAAAGCTGCGCGGCGATTGGCAACATGATGTGGAACTGGCGCATGCTTGCGGCGAGCGGCGAAGCGAAGCACGCCGACGTGATCGAGCGCGCGCTCTACAACGGAATCAATTCCGGTATGTCGCTGGACGGGACGACGTATTGCTATCGCAATCCGCTGGCGTTCAATCCGGAATCGGGCGAGCAGATTCGCAATCCGTGGTACGACACAACGTGCTGCCCGCCGAATCTGGAGAGGACGTTCGCGTCGCTGCCGGGATATTTTTACAGCACGAGCAAGGACGGATTGTACGTGCACTTGTACGACAACTCGACGCTGGACTGGCATCTCGAGAACGGGACTCCGCTGAAAGTGGTGCAGAAGACGAATTATCCGTGGGAGGGCGCCGTAAAGTTGACGGTGTCTCCTTCGGAGCCCGCGGATTTCGCGATGAACGTGCGCATTCCCGGGTGGGCGAAGGGCACGAAAGTTGCGGTGAACGGTAAAGCGGTCGAAGGCGCAAAGCCGGGAGAATATTTGGCGATTCAGAGGCGATGGTCGCCGGGCGATACGATCACGCTGGCGTTTCCGATGGCCGCGGAGATTGTGGCGTCGAATCCGCGTGTCGAAGAAAACCTTGGGCGCGTGGCGGTGCAGCGCGGGCCGATTGTGTATTGCATGGAAGGGCTCGATCAGAATGTGGCGGTTCAGAATTTTTCGGAAGTTGCGATTGTCGTGAACCCGAAATCGTTGAAGGCGTTTGAGGTTGAGCATAAGCCGAAGCTACTCGAAGGCGTCACGGTGCTGAAGCATGGCGGCGCGGTGCATGACGGTACTTTTGACAAAGGGCCGCTTTATGCGGAAGCGACCGGGGCGGCGCCGAAGAGTCGGGCTGAGAGTTTGACGATGATTCCGTATTACGCCTGGGCGAATCGGAAGCCGACGGAGATGGTGGTCTGGATTCCGTCGACGCGAGGTTGAGGCGCGATTTCTTTTGCGATTCCCGATTTGGGAACGATTGGGGTATACCCCCCCTTGTTTTCGAAAGAGTGCGTAGGTTGTTTGTTTTGTTGCGGTTGCAAATTCGATGCCGAGAAGAGTGTGTAGGTCGTTGATTACGTTGCGGTTGCGGCGGAGTTAGCGTTCGCTATTTGTTCGTAGCTGTTCCCACCGGTATTCCCATCATCAATCGAAGAGCGATTCCTCCACTGCGCGAACCGACGCGTTCGCAGGAGCGAACGCGAAGAAGGGGCGTCGGTTCGCTTCGGTCGGAACGACAGATTGTTTAGTTTTTGAGTGCTACGGGTCGTTCGCGGCGGGTGTTGAAAGCGAACGCAAGTTTCTACACGGGGATTATATCACACGAAAATTTAGGTCCCGGGGAGCGGCGAAACGCGAGGGCTGATGTCGTGCGGGCTTGGGGCGCAGCAGTGCTGCGCCCGTACATGATTGTGGTGAAGGTTGAGTTGGAACTGAGGCGGCACATTTGATTTCGGTGGTGCTTGATCTAAACCCGCACCCTCTACAACCTGAGGGTGCGGCACCCAAAATCCGATCTAACCGAATCGACTTGGGAGGTTAGATGGTGATGACGAGTTTGCCGAGGTGGTTGGCGGAGGTGAGGTGGCGGTAGGCTTCGGAGGCTTGGTCGAAGGGGAAGGTGTGGTCGATGACGGGCTTGATTTTGGATTGATTGATGGCGCGGTTCATGTCTTCGAACATTTTGGTGGTGCCGACGTAGATGCCCTGGAGGTTGGCGCCTTTCATCATCATCGTGAGGGGATTGGTGTCACCTTGCCTGCCAGCGACCAAGCCGATCAAGGAGATTTGGCCTTCGTGGGCTACGGCTTTGTAGGATTTGGCGAGGGTGCCGGGGCCGCCGACTTCGATGATGTGGTCGACGCCGCGTTTGTTGGTTAGCTCGGCGACCTTTTTCTCCCAGTCAGGGTTTTGTTTGTAGTTGATGCCTTCGTCGGCGCCGAGTTCTTTGGCGCGGGCGAGTTTTTCGTCACTGGATGAGGTGATGATGACGCGGGCGCCTGCGGCTTTTGCGAATTGCAGGGCGAAGATGGAGACGCCGCCTGTGCCGAGGCAGAGGACCGTTTGTCCTGGCTTCAGCGGATTGCGTGTGGCCATGAGCGCGTGCCATGCGGTGACTGCGGCGCAGGGGAGCGTGGCGCCTTCTTCGAACGAGTAGCCTTCCGGTAGGAGAATTACGCCGTCTTCGTGGAGTGCGACCAATTCGGACAACATGCCGTTTGTGGAGCCGCCCATCGCCGGGCGGGAATATTGCATGGCGCCGTCGGGCCAGGTTTGGAAGAAGGTGCCGGCGACTTTGTCGCCTTGCTTAAAGCGTTTTACATGCGAGCCGATGGAGACCACTTCGCCGGCGCCGTCGGAGAGAGGGACGAGGTCGGATTTCATGGGGCCGTTGAAGTAGGCGCCGTTGGCGACGAGGTTGTCGCGGAAGTTGAGGCTGGTGGCGTGGACGCGGATGAGGACTTGGTTGGCGGCGGGTTGGGGTTCGGGGAGGTGAGTTTGTTTGAGGCCGTCGAGAGTGGTGGAGCCGGATTGGAGGATGTAGGTTTTCATTGTTGTTGAGGGAGAGTTTACAACGAGGCGGCGGTGGTCGACAGTCGACAGTTGAAAGTCGAAAGGGAAGAGCGCGCTATGTATGAGTCGTACCGTCCAATTCGGTTTGGGTGAGACTAACATCTGGGATCCCCACCCTTTGCAAAAGGCGCAATGCGTGCGCCTTTCACTGGCTTCATTGACCCAAGCTCGGAGATATAGTTAAGCCCTAAGCATCACAGCGATGTCGCAAACTTCCCAGTCACGATATGCCGTTAGCTGTCCGGTTTGCGGCGTGGTCTTCAGGCCATACTTTACGCGGTCTGCCGCTGGTACGTTTGATTGTCCGAATTGTGGGGAATCGTTGGAGTTCGTGCCCCAGTATCGCCAAATTATTTTCTTCAGTAGTGTAGCTGGTGGCATCTTTCTGGCTTACAGGACGGAATATAGTGGTCTTCAATTCGCGTTTGTTGCTATTAGCGCAGCTATCCTCATCCTCGTTGCGGCAGTTGGAGTGATGTATTACACCTGCCCGCCGAAAGCTCAACTGAGTGAAGCTAAATTGCGATTAACCGGCGATTCGCGACGTTAGCGACTTCCTGTCTTCCCCCCAAAAAAAAGGGCACGGACAAATGCCGTGCCCTTTTTTTTTGTTGCGGCCCGGGTTAGAGGGCGGCGCAGACGGATTTTACTTCGGTGTAGTGTTCGAGGGCTTCGTGGCCCATTTCGCGGCCCCAGCCGGATTGCTTGTAGCCGCCGAAGGGTAGGGCGGCGTCGAAGACGTTGTAGCAGTTGATCCAGACGGTGCCGGCGCGGAGTTTGTTGGCGATCTTGTTGGCTTTCTTGATGTCGCTGGACCAGACGCCCGCGGCGAGGCCGTAGATGGAGTCGTTGGCTTTCTTGACGATTTCGTCGAGATCGGAGAAGGGAGTCGCGACGACGACGGGGCCAAAGATTTCTTCCTTCACGACTTTCATATCGTCGGTGGTGTCGACGAGGACGGTCGGCTTGACGAAGTAGCCTTTGTCTCCGTGACGTGTGCCACCGGCGATGGCCTTGGCCCCGTCCTTCTTGCCGGAGTCGAGAAAACCTACAACGCGATTGAGCTGCTCTTCGGAAACCAGCGGGCCCATGTCGCATTCGGGATCGAAACCGGGACGGACGCGGATTTTTTCGGCGGACTGAGCCATGCCGTCGGCTACTTTGTCGAAAATTTTCTTGTCGATAAAGAGGCGCGAACCGGCGCAGCAGCACTGGCCGTGATTGAAGAAGATGGCACTGGCGGCGCCGGGGATCGCCGTTTCGAGGTCGGCGTCGTCGAGGATGACGTTGGGCGACTTGCCGCCGAGTTCGAGCGAGACTTTTTTCAGGTTGCCGGCGCTGGCCTGGATGATGAGCTTGCCGACTTCGGTGGAACCGGTGAAGGCGATTTTGTCGACGTCGGGATGCGCGGCGAGCGCGGCGCCGGCGGTTTCGCCGAAGCCGGGGACGATGTTGATCACGCCTTCGGGGAAGCCGGCGGCTTCGACGAGTTGGCCGAGACGGAGCGCGGTGAGCGGAGTTTGCTCGGCGGGCTTGAGGACGATCGTGCAGCCTGCGGCGAGAGCGGGTCCGAGCTTCCATGCGGCCATCAGGAGCGGGAAATTCCATGGAATGATTTGGCCGACGACACCGACGGGTTCGCGCAGCGTATAGGCGAGGTACTTGTTGGGCGGCGCGCCGCCCAACGGGATGGTGTTGCCTTCGATCTTGGTGGCCCATCCGGCGTAGTAGCGAAGATTTTCGATGGCAAGAGGGACGTCGGCGACGCGCGCTACGGCGAGCGGTTTGCCGTTGTCGAGCGATTCGATTTGCGCGAATTCTTCGAGGTGCTCTTCGAGGAGGTCGGCGAGCTTCCACATCATGCGGGCGCGTTTGGCGGGCGAGGTCTTGGACCACTTGCCGGTTTCGAATGCTGCGCGGGCGGCTTTTACGGCGCGGTCGATGTCTTCGTGGTCGCCTGCGGCGACGTTTGCGAGGACTTCTCCGGTGGCGGGGTTGTAGGTGGCGAAAGTTTTACCGGAGGCGGAATCGACCCACTTGCCGTTGATGAGGAGTTGCTGTTTTTTGGTGACGAAAGACGAGACGTTGGAATTGATTGAGGGGGTTGCGACTGCGGTTGCCATGAGGGCTCCTTTTCGACGGTGAATGAAGCGAATCTCGGCCGGTTGATGAGTGGGCGCTCGTTGTGCGTGGAGCGGGGCCACATGCTTGGGAAGGGCGGGAACGGTGAAGTGGTTGCCTTGCCCAGCAGGGTGAAGATAGTCCCTTAATTGGGGGAATTCAAGAGGACGTGGGGAAAGGCAGTGGTGATTTCGAGCGAGAGATGGAGGGGCGTCATCTAAACCCCCACCCTCGTGACCCGAGGGTGGGGCACCCAAAGGTCGGCTTGTTGCGCGACGTTTAGTCGGCGGCTGAGACGGTTGGCTTGCGCTGGCTGGTTGAGGCGCCGGCGACGGAGTTGGCGTCGGAGGCGGTGGCTGCGGTCAGGTCGGCGTGGAGGAGGCGGTGGAAGAGGTGTTCGCCGGCTTCGCGGCGGACGCTGAGGCGGCCCGCTATGTAGGCGCGGGAGTGGAGGCCGCGCTGGACGGCATCGCAGATGGCCATGTCTTCGTCTTGCACGATTTCGCTGACGGCGATACTTTCGCGATTGTGTTTTTCGGCGGCGGCGCTGATGTCGCTGAAGTAGTAGTCGAAGACGACGGCGCATTTGTCGGGGCCGAGGGGAAGGACGAGGTTGGTGTCCATCACGCCTTCGTAAGCGTTGATCATGAAGTTTGGATAGATCCAGAGATAGAAGGCGCGGCCCTGGCGCGTGGCGCCGACTTCGGCGCTGGTGTTGGCGTCGGACGAGAGCGGGCTGGATTGCAGGCAGGAGCGTTCGAAATTTTCGATGGTGTATTTCGTGTATTCGATGACGCTGCTGAGGCCTTTGTGGGCGTGGGGGACGTGGTAGCCGCCGTCGAGATAGTTGTCGACGTAGACCTTCCAATTGCAATTCAGCGGATAGATGCGGCGGTCGAAGTAGTTGAGCTTTTTGGTGAGCTGGAGGGGAGCGACGAGTTCGGGGACGGCGCCGAGAAATTTTTGTAGCGGCATGGCTTTGCCGTCGAGATTGACGAAGACGAAATTTTCCCAGATGTCGACGCGGATGGGGACGAGGCCGTTGTCGGCGCGATCGAAATTGCAGACGCCGTCGAACTCGACCATACCTTTGAGGGCGCCGTCGATGCCATACGTCCAGCCGTGGTAGGGGCAGCGAAATTGTTTGGCGCAGCCGTGGGATTCGGGGACGACGGCGGCGGCGTGGTGTCGGCAGACGTTGAAGAAGGCGCGGAGATGGTTGTCGTCGCCACGGACGACGACGATGGGCTCGCCGGCGATGTCGGCGGTGAAGAAGTCGCCTTTGTTTTTGACTTGGTCGAGGCGGCCGATGACTTGCCAGGTGCCGGCGAAGACGGACTGTTTTTCGAGGGATTCGATTTGTGGATCGCGATACCAGGGGGCGGGGATGGTGTAGGCGTGGTCGAGGGGGGCGGCGGGATTGTAGAGGGAGAGGAGGTCGTGGATGGATTGTGGCATGTGAGTGATGAGGATTTTGTCGCGGAAAATGGAAATTGGAAAGTGGAAATTGGTAAGAGGGAGGCGTGACGTTTAGGCCTGCATGAACGCAGCAAAAAGCAGATTCCTCGCTTCGCTCGGAATGACAAGTTTTTATTCACCGCGGCACGACTCGGCGTTGAGGGACTTAGCTGAGACTGACGCGGAAAAAGAGTTGAGCGAGTTAGCGGGGGAAGAGATTGGCGGCGTTGTCGTGGAGGATTTTTTGTTTTGTGGCGGGCGTGAGCGGCAGAGATTGGAACTTGGCGACGTTTTGTTGCATTTGGTTGACGCCGGGGCTGGGCCAGTCGGTGCCCCAGAGGACTTTGTCGGCGATGTCTTCGATGCGGGGGAAATATTCGAGGAGTTTTTGCGGAGGGATGCCGCTGATGTCCATGTGAAAGTTTTTGTGGCGGCGGACGAGGAAGAAAGCTTCGGCCATCCAGAGAGGGCGGCCGCCGTGGGCGAGGATGATGGGGAGATCGGGGAAGTCGACGCCGATGTCGTCGCAGAAGATGGGTTGGGCGTGGGTGTTGCGGGCGCCGGGGAAGATGGAGGTGCCGGTGTGGATCATGATCGGGAGGCGATGGTGTTGGGCGCGCTCGTAGATTTTGCGGAGCTCGGTGTTGCCGTGGAGGTAGGAGTTCGGCGTGAGGGCTTGGTGGGATGGGTGGATTTTTATGGCGCGGATGCCGAGTTTGGCGATGCGGTCGACTTCGGCGCCGGCGTCGGGGACGGTGCCGGGGTGGACGCCGCCGAATGCGATGAGGCGGAAGGGATCGATTTTGGTGAAGTTGGCGACCCAGTCGTTGACGGCAGGAGTGAAGCCGATGATTTCGGGGGCGACGTAGTTGATGAGGCCGGCGCGTTCGGTGTTGATGGAGTCGAGATAATTTAGGAAGGATTTTGGATCGTGGCAGAAATGTTCGACTTCGTGCGAAGTCGGTGCGGCCGCGGGTGATTAGTTCCAGTGGGGCCGGGCTTCATCATTTCGTGGGGCATGATGTGGATGTGGAGGTCGATGACTTGGGTCATTTTGTTTGTGTGGAGTTTAGCATTTTTGAGATGGGGATTTAGACAACGCGTCGTGATGAAATGACCGATCGCGATTTGGAGCGGAAAACCCCACCCTCGAAAACCGAGGGTGGGGCACCCAATAGGCAACTAAGTCGATTTCACGTTTCCGAAGTGGATCGGAAAAACGCCGGCAGGATGCCGGCGCTACCGGTGCGGCGACTAATATTGCGACGTGGAGTTTGGCGTCGACGGATTAGTTGAAGCGGACGTATTGGAAATTTAGGGGTTGGTTGTTGATGCCGCGGATTGGGGGGGCGATCCAGTTGGCGAATTTGCCGAGTTCGGTGACGCGGCCGGCCATGAGGGATTGGACGTATTTGTAGTCGGCGTCGGTGGGGAGCCATTCGGATTCGCGCTGCTTCCAGGCTTCTTCCGTGAGGACAACGCCTTCGGGGCTGATGTGCGTGCCGGCGAAATTTCCGATTTCGCGATGGAAACCTTTGTGGGGGAGAGTGAGCTTGAAGGGGATGCCAGCGTTGTCGATCACTTTTTGCCAGCGGGCGACGCCGTCTTCGATCTCGCCGATGTAGTCGTCGCGAAGGCGTTCGTTGAGCGCGGTGAGCGCGGGAACTTGCTTGCCAACGATTTTGTCGCCGATGACTTCCCAGACGGTGTAGTCGGATTCGGCGAGGACGTGATCGTCAGTGAGTTTTGTCTCGCGGAAGCGTCCTTTGAGGCCGCTGGTGTAATAGTTGGCGGCGTTAGAGGAGACGTCGGAGCCGTAGAGGTCGAGCGTTACGCTGTAATGGAAATTGAGATAGCGCTGGATCGTTTGGAGATCGATGACACCGAGAGCGCGGACGTCGGAGGGATCGTCGATCTTGTGTTCGTTCATGACGTCGCAGGTGCGCTGGATTATGCGGGCGACGCCAGTTTCGCCGACGAACATGTGATGGGCTTCTTCGGTGAGCATGAAGCGGCACGTGCGCGAGAGTGGATCGAATCCGGATTCGGCGAGCGCGCAGAGCTGGAATTTTCCGTCGCGGTCGGTGAAGAAAGTGAACATGTAGAAGGCGAGCCAGTCGGGCGTGGGTTCGTTGAAGGCGCCGAGGATGCGGGGGTTGTCGGTGTCGCCGGAGCGGCGATCGAGCAGGGCTTCGGCTTCTTCGCGGCCGTCGCGACCGAAATAGCGATGAAGAAGATAGACCATCGCCCAGAGGTGGCGGCCTTCCTCGACGTTGACTTGAAAAATGTTGCGGAGATCGTAGAGAGAAGGGCAGGAGAGGCCGAGGGCTTTTTGCTGCTCGACGGAGGCGGGCTCGGTGTCGCCTTGCGTGACGATGACGCGGCGGAGCGCGGAGCGATATTCGCCGGGGACTTCCTGCCAAGCGGCTTGGCCTTTGTGGCGGCCGAAATTTACGAGGCGCTGTTCGTCGCGCGGTTGAAGAAAAATTCCCCAACGATATTCGGGCATGCGGACGTAGCCGAATTGGGCCCAGCCATCGGGCTCGACGCTGGTGGCGGTGCGGAGGTAGACCTCGAAGTTGGAGGATTCGTTGGGGCCCATGTCGGACCACCAGCCGAGGAAGGCGGGTTGCCAGTGTTCGAGAGCGCGCTGGAGGACGCGGTCGCGACCGAGGTCGACGTTGTTGGGGATTTTTTCGGTGTAATCGATCATGGGGACCCTCGATTAGAAAATGGAAATTAGAAAATTAGAAATTGGAAAAGCACTACGGCGCTGCTCGAAACTCGTTAGACCCTTTCCCAGTTGAATTTTGTGGGGGCGCCGGTGCCGTAGACCTTTAGGGCGCCGTCGGGGCCGACTGCGTTGGGGCGGATGAAAATCCAATTTTGCCAGGCGGAGAGGCGGCCGAAGATGCGGGTCTCGAGGGTTTCGTTGGGGCCGAAGCGGAGGTTGGCTTCGAGGCCGGTCAGGCCGTCGGGCGAAAGGGCAGCGCGGGATTCGATGGCTTGGCGGAGTTCGTCCTCCCAATCGAGGTCGTCGGGAGCGACTGTGACTAAGCCTGCGTCGAGGGCTTCTTGTGGGTTTAGTTTGGCGCCGAGTTTTTGTTGAAGCATTGAGAGCTGGGAGTCGTCGTTGTTGAAGCGGGACTGGAGGCGCGATTGGTGGTTGGGCATGGGGAGCGCGCCGAAATTTATTTTTGAAAGAGCGACGAAGGCTGGCGGCTCGCTTTCGGGGAGATCCTGCGCGTCGCGGATGAAGATGCGGTCGCTCGCGAGTGCCAGCTCAAAGAGTGTGCCAGCGAAACAGGAGCCGGGTTCGATGATGGCGTACATCGAGCGGGAAGTGACGTCGAGTCGGGCGAGCGTGCGGCGGAGCATGCCGAGAACCTCGCGGACGAACCAGTTTTTTTGATTGGCGAGGAGGAAATCGTCGATGGCGATGATGGCGTCGGCGTTGCCGGTGGTTTTGATCAGCCAGAGGCCGAGTTCTGATTCGTTGGTGCGGAGATGGAGGATGGCGTCGTCGAGTTCGCGGGCGAGTTGGAGTGGGTACCAGGCTGCGCCTTGCGCGAGTGCGGATTCGATTGAGAGTTGCGGCGCGGATTCGGGGCCGCGGACGGTGAGTGTGACAGTGCGTGCGGCGTGATTGAATTGGGCGTCGACGAATTGGTAGTGGATGCCGGCGTCGTCGATGGTGCGATCGAGCGGATTGAGGGCGATGCCTTTGGCGTCGGCGGGGCGATCGCTTTGCTCGGCTAGTTTTGCGGCGCGTTGTTTGACCTGTTCGGCGAATTGTTGCGGCTTGATGATTTCGTCGACGAGGCGCCAGTCTTTGGCGCGTTGGCCGCGGACGCCGTCGGGATTGGTGCAGAACATGTCGGCGTGATCGCGGCGGACACTGCGCTTGTCGGTGACGCGGGTGAGGCCGCCGGTGCCGGGCAGAACGCCGAGGAGCGGAAGTTCGGGGAGGCTCACGGCGGAGGAGCGATCGTCGATGAGGACGATGTCGTCGCAGGCGAGCGCGAGTTCGTAGCCGCCGCCGGCGGTCGAGCCATTGAGCGCGGCGAGAAATTTCAGGCCGGAGTGAGCGCTGGAGTCTTCGATTCCGTTGCGCGTTTCGTTGGTGAATTTGCAGAAGTTCACTTTCCAGGCGTGGGAGCTGAGGCCGAGCATGTAAATGTTTGCGCCGGAGCAGAAGACGCGATTTTTCGCGCTGGTGATGACGACGGTGCGAATTTCGGGATGCTCGAAGCGGATGCGCTGGAGCGCGTCGTAGAGTTCGATGTCTACGCCGAGATCGTAGGAGTTGAGCTTGAGTTTGTAGCCGGGGCGAAGGCCGCCGTCTTCGGCGACGTCCATGGTGAGCGTAGCGACGGGCGCGTCGAAGGTGAGGCGCCAGTGCTTGTAGCGCGACGGGTCGGTGCGGTAGTCGACGAGGTCGGGCTTTGCTGGTGGCTGAGTTTCTTGGTTCAGTTGCTGCGGGTCCTGGACAGCGGGGCTATCCACGAAGGCCTCCTGCGAATTTAGCTGACGGAGTTCGTCGAGTTTGTGTCGAAGCGCGGACTGCAGGCGATGGAAACTTTCGTCGACGGTGGCGCCAGCGGTGTCGAGCGTCATGTCGGCTTTACGGTAGAGCGGCTCGCGTGCCGTGAGAATGCGGCGTAGGTCTTCCATGGCGCGATCGTTGCCATCCATTGCGCGGAAATCGCCTTGAGCGACGACGCGGTCCATGTGTTCTTCGGGCTTCGCTTTGATCCAGATGGTGTAGGAGTGGGCGCGGAGGAAATCGTAGGTTTCGGGTTCGGTGACGACACCGCCGCCGATGGAGAAAACGCCGTGTTCGTACTCGCCCATGACGCGTTCGAGCGTGCGGCGTTCGATGGCGCGATAGCCGGACTGACCGTAGAGAGAAAAAATGTCGGCGAGGGGCATGCTGGTTTCTTTTTCGATCTCACGGTCGAGTTCGATGAAGGGGACGTTGAGTGCGGTAGCGAGTTTTTCGCCGAGCGTGGATTTGCCGGCGCCGCGGAGGCCGATTAAGGCGATGCGATTGTGGCGCGGCGAAGATTCATCGGAGGAGGCATGTGATGGGGAAGTGAACAGTTCGGCTAAAGAGGTGTTGAGCGCGGTCGCGATGCGATTGAGCAAGAGGATGGAGATGTTGCCTTCGCCGGATTCGAGTTGAGCGAGGTGGCGTTCGGAGACGTCGGCGAGTTGGGAGAGAGTTTTGCGGGTGAGGGAGCGAGATTTTCGCAGGGAGCGGATGCGTTGAGCCAAGTTGCGTAGAAGGAGCGATTCGGTTGGCGGTGCCGCCGAGGGAAGGATCGAGCTGGGATCGTGGATTGTTGCCATGATGAATGGCATAATAATGCAGTTTAATTGAGTAAGTCAAGACTTGTGATGCTATAAATTGCAGCTTGTTGAGGGCTTTGGGGTCGCAGCAGACTCCGCAGTCGAGTTGACTTCGGGCGGAGTAAACCCCGTTTTACACGGCTGGAATCTGTTCGTCGGAATTGGGGAGGAAACTCGGGCTGAAATTAGTCGCCGCGCGACGGATTTCGAGGAATGGTGCGGGCGGAGGGATTTGAACCCCCAAGGCCTTGCGGCCACCAGCTCCTAAGGCTGGCGCGTCTGCCAGTTCCGCCACGCCCGCACGGTGGGTCCAACTATATAACGAAAGTTGCCTCTATTGTGACACGGGGCGTTGGCGTCCACCTCTAATTCAACACAGATCAGTCGAGTGGGGCGGCGCTGGAGTCCGGGAGTGGGATGGTGAGTAGGGCGGCGATGAAGAAGGCGCCGGCTAGCAGGGAGAAGGCAGGTCCGATGCCGTGGCGGACGGCGAGGGCGCCGATGATGAACGGCGCGGCGGCGGAGAAGATGCGGCCGACGTTGTAGCTGAACCCCATGGCGGTGGCTCGCACTTCGCCGGGGAAAATTTCGGCGGCCATGGCGGGGTAGCCGGAGAAGTAGCCGGTGCCGAAGAAGGCGACGATGGGGCCGAGAATGAAGAGCAGCGTTTCGGTGTGCACCATTCCATAGATCGGGACGAAGATCGCGGCGAGCATGAGAAAGAGGAAGTACGGTTTTTTCCGGCCCCACGCGTCGGACATCACGCCGAAAGCGATGTAACCGAGCCACTTTCCTACCGACAGAACCAAGAAAAATGTCATGGATTTGGTGAAACTGATGCCGCGGCCACCCTGGGCGACGGGCAGCGATAGGTATGCGGGAACCCACGTGAACAGGCCCCAAAAACCGAAGAGCGAGAATGCGTTCATCGTGGCGGCGATCGCGCCGAGCTTGAGCGTTTTCGGAGACAAAGAATGGAAGAATGATTTTCGAAGAGTATTGGCGGCAGATTGTGCGCGGCGCTTCCAGCTCTCGGGTTCGGGGACGTCGCGGCGAATCCAGAGGACCATCAACGCAGGAAGAACGCCGACGAAGAACACGGCGCGCCAGCCGAAATGCGGGAGAATGAATAAAACGACGACGGAAGCGATGACCTCGCCGATCGCGTAGGAAGACTGCATCAGTCCGAGAGCTTTGCCGCGATGCTCGGGGCGCCAGGTCTCGGCGACGAGAGCGGCTGCGGCGCTCCATTCGCCTCCCATGCCGAGGCCGAGAAGAACTCGAAAAACGGCGAGCTGCGGAATCGAATGCACGAGACCGCAAGCGGCGCTGGAGAGGGAATAGACGAGGATTGACGCCATCAGCGAGCGGGTGCGGCCGATGCGATCGGCGACGATGCCGAAAAACAATCCGCCCAGCGCGGAGGAGATTAACGTGAGGGAATTGAGCAGGCCAGCAGTGCGGGTGCTCATCGAAAATTCGCGGATGAGGTAGGCGAGGACGAGCGAGTAGAGCATGACGTCCATCGCGTCGAGCATCCAGCCAAGGCTGCCAGCGATGAGGGAAGAGCGCTCCGGGGGCGTGGTGTTCGAGGGCCAGAACCGGGCCGTGAATGACGGGCGAGAGATGGCCGGCTGGAGGGATGACATCGGCGGCGATTGTACTCTCGAAGAGCCGCCAAAAGATGCACGTTCCTTGGAGTTTTGCGGCCTAATCGCAAATCGAAAAAGATTGCAGTCGGACGGTACGTTTGTTACGCTCCGCAGCATTTCAGGGTGTCAGTCTAAGGAGAAACAGATGGCATTTTGCGGCGCGTGTGGTTCAGAAGTGGGAGGAGCGGCGTTTTGTCCGAAGTGCGGCGCGGCTCAAGGGGCTGCAGCTGCAACAGCGCCAGTAGGAGGAGCGCCCGTGGCATCGCCAACAGCGGGAATGGAAGAGAATGTGGCAGGACTGCTTTGCTATGTGCTGGGGTGGGTGACGGGATTGATCTTTTTCTTGATCGATAAGAGGCCGTTTGTACGATTCCATGCGGCGCAGTCGATCGGATTGTCGATTGGGCTGATCGTGGTTTATATCATTGTCGGTTTTGCGTTCGGTATGTTGAGTTTCGCTCATCTCGGTATCCTCGCTCTGGCGCTTTATCCGATCCTCGGCCTGGTAGTTTTTGCGTTGTGGATCTTCATGATGTACAAGGCTTACCAACACGAAAAGTTTAAGTTGCCGTTGATTGGTGATCTCGCCGAAAATATGGCTGGCAAATAAGCTTGGTAAGGATGGACCCGAGATCGGCCGCGCGGTGAGAACCGCGCGGCTTTTGTTTTTTTAAGCACTCCTGTCAGCTGCCCGAGGTTTGGCGGACCGGTGTTTCTCCTTGACTTTGCTGGGATCAGACCGCATCGTTAATGGCTTTGTTCTCGCTATTTTTCCTTTTGGGGCGAGACAGAAAGGCACTATCGACCACTCATGACGCGCGTAAGGCTCTGCTTCCACGACCGCTGCTTTGACGGCACCGCATCCGCTGCTTTGTTCTATCGCATGTATCGCGAGCGATTCGACGCGAACGCGGAATTTGGTTTCACGGGAATGACACATAAGGCGAAACAGCCGTGGGAGGGCGGAATTTTCGACGGCGACGAAAACGCGATCGTCGATTTCAAGTATTCGAATTCGCCGAAGCTGACTTGGTGGTTCGATCATCATCAGAGCGCGTTTTTGACGCCGCAGGACGCGGAGCATTTTCGAACGCATCGCACGGACCACATGTTTTACGAGCCGGATTATAAGTCGTGCACAAAGTTGATCGCGACGGTGGGTGCGGAAAGATTCGGGTTCGATACGAAGCCGCTTGCGGAATTGATTCACTGGGGCGACATCATTGATGGGGCGCAGTATCCGACGCCGGAGTCGGCGGTGGAGATTTCGGAGCCGGCGACGAAATTGGCGCTGGTGATCGAAGCGGCGCCCGAAGATTGGATTCCTGCGCGCATCATTCCCGATCTTGCGTACAAATCTCTCGCAGAGATGATTGAGTTGCCGCTGGTGGCGAAGCATCTGGGGCCACTGCTGGAACGGCATCGCAAGTCGATCGAGATTTTGCGCGAGCGATGCGAGGCACGCGACGGCGTGATTTTCTTTGACGTCAGCGATCTGGACCTTGAAGGGTATAACAAATTTATTCCGTACTTGCTCCATCGCGAGTGCGTGTATTCGGTGAGCGTGCTCAAGTCTAAGGTGCGGGCGAAAGTTTCGCTGGGGACGAATCCGTGGAATCAGGCGACGGCGGATCAGAATCTGGCGTCGCTGGCAGAGAAATTTGGCGGCGGCGGACATCCGCGCGTGGCGGCGATTTCGTTTGAACCGGGGGATCTGGAGCGGGCGCAGGAAGTAGCGCGGGAACTGACTGCGGTGTTGCGAAAGAAATAGTTTGCTTAGTCGACCGTCGTTGTAGTTCGATTTTTGATGGCGCGTTTTGTTTGCGGGCGGTTCGACAAAAGCGGGCAGCACGTGTAAAATTTTTGGATTGCGCACGGGCCGGTAGCTCAATGGTAGAGCAGTTGACTCTTAATCAACGGGTTGGAGGTTCGAGTCCTCCCCGGCTCACCAAGTCTTTTCAATGACTTGGCCCCTTTTATCTTCGCAGTTATAACGAACTGTTCTTGGGACCGGTGCTCTTGGTATCTTCTACAAGCCGCCACCAACGCAACCCGAGTTGGGTCCTGTGGAATGCCCATAAAATGCGTTTGAGGCCGGGAATGCGCTTAGGAGGAGAAAAGAATCATGGGTAATCGAGACGCACGTGGCAGAGAGAAAAAGAAGCCTAAGAAGGAAAAGATAAAACCTGTAAGCAATCCGTTCAGGCCGGCGACCGTGATCAAACCGGTGACAACGCCAACCCCGCCAACCCCGCCAACTTCCACGCCGTGAGACTAGCAAGAAAAACCTCGGTTGCAATCGGGCGAGAGCCCAGCACGCGGTAATCTATAAGTGGAGGTTCGAATTCCTCCCGCGCTCACTACGTCTTTTCAATTCAATCCAAGTAGATTGCGGGGGACACGACGGAGTATTTGTCGCCTCTCGCGTGGCGTCAGTTTGCCGATTCGGGTAGAGGTGCGGGGACGATCTTGCCGGCGCCGAGGCAAAAGGCGAAGTACCAGCCACCGGTCTTTTCCGTTCCAAGGGAAGCGTGCTGCTCGAGTACTCGGAAGGTGGTCTCGTCGGTCATCCAGGCGCGTCCGTCGAGTTCGAAAGTTTTCGTCTTCGTCGGCCTGGAGGAGCTCAAGGAATCGTGGAGTGGCATGGGATCTCCTTGCGCTGAACTTTATGACAATCCGACGCAGAGAGAGCGGCAACGGAAGCGAAGTTTGTACAAAACGTTACTGCAGCGTCCTAGGACTCGAAGCTGTACTTCAGACGGTTGCGGTGGATGACAAAGGCGGACCCTGGAGCGAGACGAGCTCCAGAAGCGATTTCACGACGGCTGCGACGTTTGCGTATGCATCGGGCAGCAGCTTATAGGGCGTCACTTCGGTGGGATTTTCCTTCAGCGATTTTTCGACGCCGCGCCGCCAGGCGACTCTCAACTCCGTGTTGATGTGAATGAGCGTGAGCCCGGCGAGCACACCGGCGGCGAGTTCGTTTGTGTCGGTGCCGGAGCCGCCGTGCAGCGTTAGAAAGATGTTGGTGGCGGCTTTGATCTGCCGGATTCGGTCGAGGTCCAGATGTTTGTGCTCGCTCCCGGTCACCATTGATTTCAGCATACCGTGCATGGTGCCGACCGATGGGGCGAAGAGATCAATTTTTGTCTCTTGGACAAATTGCCTTGCCTGCTCTGGGGTGGTGAGCGGATCGACGCCTTCAGGCTTGGCGTCGTGAAGGGTGGACGAGGGGCCGATGTATCCGACTTCGGCCTCGACTAGAATGTTTGGATTGATCGACTTGAGCGCTTCGACCGCTTGTTTGGTCTGTTTCATGTTCTCTTCGAACGGCAGCTTCGACAAGTCGAAAACGATGGAGTCGAATCCGGCGCGCGCAGCTTCCAGCGATTTTTCGAGGGAGTGCGTGTGATCGGCGTTGAGATAAATCGATTGTCCGTACTCTTCGCGAATGTTTTTCACCAGAGCGGCTGCTTGGCGAACGCCGACGAATTCTCGTTCGCCCTCGGAAACTCCTACGACTGCGGGGACGCCGAGTTGGCGAGCCGTATCGGTAACCGCTTTGAGAACAACCAGATCCGAAAAATTGAAGTGACCCAGCGCTCGATGTTGATCGCTCGCTGTCTGGAGCGCTTGTCGAAGGCCTGGAATTGCCATGTGCGGTCCTTTCTTCATTGCGGACCGAAAGTGCTATCGGCCGCATTTTCTTTGACGCACTACGATGCCGCGTAACCCGGCTACTTGAACTTGATGCGTTGTTATCACTTGGCGATGCAAGGAATCTGGGTGCGGCGAAGGGGAACCTTCTGGGGCGCGGACACGCGGCGACGATGGTCTTTTTAGTGACGGAACCCGAGCTTCTTAAGAAGGGCGATAAAGCGCGGGTCGGAACGGAGCGGGTCGAAGGCGCGGTCCTGGCCCAGCCAGCCTTGCCACTGTGAATCGGCGGCGTTAGCGCGTTCGAGCTCGTCCAGGGCCCGCGCATGATCACCTAAACCCAGATAAACGAGTGCGAGATTGAAAGGTAGAACCCTTCCGTGGGGCGAGACTTTTTTGAGATTTTCAAGCTCTGCGAAGGCCCGGGCCCGGTCACCGGACACTCCGTATGCGTGAGCGAGCCATGCGCTCACAAAATCGGGCGACTCCAGCGCCTTGGATTTCTGAAATTCGGGAATCGAGTTTTTCGCGTTTCCCGATTGAATATCGATCCATCCATCTCCCCACGCGGGAAAGAAAAACGTTGGGTCGAGTTCGGCGGCTCTTTTCGTCTCCGCTCGCGCCGCCTGAAAGTCGCCCTTCCACGTCAAGCCGATCACATTGTCGAGAGCAATCTGAGGATCGAGGGGGTCAAGTTGGGCAGCGAGCTTGCCCTCGGCTGTCGATTCGCTGAAGCGTCCCTGGAAAGAAAGGCCGAGGCCGAACTGATCATGCGCAAAGGCATAGTTTGGATTGAGCTCGAACGCGCGGCGATATTCTTTCTCGCATCCCGCCCAGTCGAATTCGTAGAACATCTTGTAGACCGCGAGGGATGTGTGGGCTTCGGCGGAATCGTCATCGAGTTGAATGGCGCGCTCGGCTGCGGCTTTCGCCTTGGGCTTGGCCTGCGACGCGGTCAGGACTCCTTCGTTGTAGCCAGCCCAGAGATAGGCGTCGGATAGACCCGAGTACGCGAGCGCGTAAGTGGGATCTTTGCGCACCGCGGTTTCGAACTCCACGATGGCTTTCTTGAGATTTTCGTCGCTGGGTCGATTGAAAAAATAGCGGCCTTTGAGATACGCATCATGCGCTGCGGGATCGATTGTTGGCGCGCTGGCCAGACGCGACGCTTCGGTCGGCGTGAGTTGAACGTGAATCTCACGGGCGATTGACGAGGCAAGCTCATCTTGAAGAGCGAGCACATCGCGAGATTCACGCTCGAAGCGGTTGCCCCAAATGAGTTTGTCAGCCCGCGCGTCGATCAGCTGCGCGGTAATGCGAACCTTGTCGCCGGAGCGGAGCACTGAACCTTCGATCACCGCGTCCACGTTGAGGAGTTTGGCGATTTCGGGCGTGGGCGGGCGATGGTCGCCTTTGAACTGCGTGACTGAGCCGCGGGAGGTGACGCGGAGCTGGCTGATCGTCGCGAGCTCAGTGGTGAGTTCGTCGGTCATGCCTTCGGCGAAATAATCCTGCTTGGCGTCTCCGGAATAATTGTCGAGTGGCAGGACGGCGATCGATCGGATCGCAGTTTGGTTTGCGGCGGTTTCGGTGACGGCGGGGGTTGAGGGTTTTCCTTTTGTGTGCCAGGCAAAATATCCTGCTATGCCGACGCAGAATATGAGCGCGACCAGCGCAGGCAATTTCCAGGTTGCCCGCGGCTCGATGTCTGAGGAGATTGCTCTGGCTGATCTCACGTCGGTCATCGGAGTGCCCCGCGACGAACTGGGGGCTGGTTGGCCCGCGGAGTTCGAGATATGGCCACTCATGACAGTCGCATCCGATGAGGCACCAACGGCCGATGCGATTCGTGACCCGCTCGGCGAAGCTTTTTGCGATATTTCGCGAAGCTGGTTGCTCACCTCGCGCGCGGTTTGCGGCCGCTCATCTGGATTCTTCGCGAGGCATCGATGGATCAATCGCGTCAGGTCTGCGGGCAGGTCGGGCCGCAAGTCGGTGACCGGCGGCGGTGTGTCGCGCAGAATCGCCGAAATCAATTCTGCTGAAGAGCTGCCCGCAAAGGGTCTGCGTCCTGTCGCCATCTCGTGCATGACGACGCCAAGCGAAAAAATGTCGGTGCGATGATCCAGCGGACGTCCGGAAATTTGTTCGGGCGACATGTAAGCCGGCGTACCCATGACCGCGCCCGCTTTCGTCAGGTCGGCCGACGTTATCGTGTGTTCGCCCGCCTCCGCGTTTACATCTTTGGCCAATCCGAAGTCGAGTACCTTCACCCAACCGTCGTCGGTCACCATCACGTTGGCCGGCTTCAGGTCGCGATGGACGATCCCTTTCGCATGTGCGGCAGCCAGGGCATCCGCGATCGTTGAGGCAATTTGTATAATTTGCGGCTCGCCGAGGCCGCCACTGATCAGTTTGTCGAGGGACTGCCCTTGAACCAGCTCCATGGTCAGAAAATGGACGCCGTCGGCTTGTTCGACAGAGAAAATGGTGACGATGTGAGGATTGTTCAACGCCGCGACAACGCGAGCTTCGCGCTGAAAGCGCGCCAGGCTTTCCGGATTGCTCGCCATCTCGGCGGGGAGCAGCTTCAACGCCACGTCGCGACCCAGCGTCGTATCTGTGGCGCGATACACCTGGCCCATTCCGCCGGCGCCAATCGCAGCGACGATGCGATAGTGCGAGAGCGTGCGATCGATCAAATCGATCCCTTGTGAAATGATGGCGAGGTCATTTGTGTTGGTTTCATCGGCGAGGACTGAGTTCAGTTTACACGCGAAAATGCCCCCGGGGCGGATTTCGGTTCCGGGCGTCGGTGAGCCGAAACGAGGTGGACTTCCGAGAATTTAGGGAAATGTCTGTTGTCGAGTCGCTCAGTGAGGCAGAACGCCGAATTTCGCGATCGCGTAACCGAGGGATGCGCCGAGGAAGACATCGGAAGGGAAGTGAGCGCTGGTGGTAATGCGCGAGAGACTGACGGCGGTTGCGAGGCCATACACCGCGAAGGGCACCCATCGATGATGGTGATAGCGGTTGGCGATGACGGTCGCGATCGAGAAAGCGCCGATGGCGTGGCCGGATGGGAAGCTGCCTTCAGTGAAGTGAGACTTGCCGTTGTTGAAGAATGTGTCGTTGAAGGAGCCGCTCGGCGGAATGCCAGTTGGACGTTTGCGTTGCGTGATGACCTTGAGAGCCAGATCGACGATCGCGCTGTCGACGTAAGCTTCGCCGGCGAGCAGGCTCGTGTTGACCATATAAGGATCGCGACGGACATAGCCGGCCGCGAGAAGGGACAACGGGACGAGGGCCGTTTCCGCCGAAGTGATCGAGCCGTCGAATGTGTCGTTCAGATCGTCCAGGTTCCCGGCGTGCTTTCGAAAGTATGGTGCGATTTTCGGGTCAGCGACGATGAGGCCGGCGGTGCCCCCGACAACGGCCAGCGTCGGAACCCAGTAGCGACCTCGGGCGAGTTGCGTAGGGAAGAGCCAAATGTCTTTCTGATCGGCAAGAATTCGACGCGGAAGTTTTTTCCATGAGATGTCGATGTCGTCGATAGCTGCGGCTGACGCTCTTTGCGCGTCAGCGGTCGGGATGGGTGCGTCGGGCAAGCTGGCAGAAATATTTTGGGACTGCGCGAAGCCGCAGGATGAGAGGCACAGCACCAAGACGGAAATATTACGAACTGCGGGACGGAAAGAGCTGAGGAATGTTCGGAGCATTGAATCCTTTCGATGGATTCGAAGCTACGAGGCAATTTATAAACACACGATTAACAAAGGTGGCTCCGAACGATCGGGTGCGGTGAGAACTTGGTGTACTTGACCTGATTTTGTTGATGATTGAAGAATTGCCGTGGGACCCCTATACCGTCATTTCTCCAAATCGTTACATTGTTCATGGGATAGGTGCGCCGGGTCGCGGAAGTTAGCGTTCCATCTACAATATCAACACTCGTTCACGTCGGTCTGAACGCGGCTGGGGGCCCGGCTTGAATCTCATCGTCAGTGTTTGGAACCGTCTTAATTCCGATGATTGTGCGGATTTGGCAGCGCAGGTGTCGTTCTACTTTGTTTTGTCGCTGTTTCCGTTTTTCCTCGTATTGGCGTCTTTTTTGGGATGGATTCCCACGACGACCCGTTGGGACTCGTTCGCGAACTGGGTGACCGCGTATTTTCCCTGGCAAGCTCGGAATCTTGTCTTGGCCGCGATGGTTCATCTGTCTCATGGCCACGCTGGATTTTTCTCGTTCGGCCTGCTTGCCACGATCTGGAGCGCATCCTCAGGCTTCGTGAGTCTGATGGAAGCGCTAAGCATCGCGAATGGCACGCCTGACCATCGAAGCTATGTGAAGAAGCGGGGCGTCGCGATTTTGGCGACGCTTGTTGCCGCCCTGTTTTTGCTCGTGTGTTTTGGCCTGTGGAACCTCGGGCACCTCATGGCGGTGACGGTGTCGCACGATCTTCGATTCTTCGTCCTGTTCCAGATGCAGTGGCGGTTTGCGCGATGGATCGCCACGTTGGTAGTGATGACCCTAGGGATTAATTTGATGAATCATTTCCTTCCAGACGTGAAGCACCCGTGGAAGTGGGTTACACCCGGGACACTCTTGGTCGCACTATCGTTCATTGGAGCGACTGTTTTGTTTGAGGTCTACCTCGCCCATGGGTCGAACGTCCCAACCTTATACGGTGCCCTGGCGGGGTTTATCGTACTAATGCTCTGGATCTATTTGGCGAATCTGATTCTGCTCATCGGCGCAGAGACCGACACGGTGTGGCGCGAGCTAAAGGTTTCGGGAACGAGCGCATGAATGGTCACACACGGCGAGTCATCGGGATGGCTTTATTCCTGGTGATGCAATTGTGTGTTGCGCGTGTCATAAAAGCGCAAGACCAGAAGACGCCAGAGGTCGATCCGAACGTAGCGTTCGAAGGGCGCACGGTAAACAAAGTTGAGATTGCCGTTCGGCCGTCACAAGACATCGACAAATTGCGTGAGTTGATTCAGCAGGAACAAGGCAAGCCATTTTCGATGGACGCCATCAAGGCGAGTGTCGCGGCACTTCGAGAAACCGGGCAATTCAAAACAGTACAAGTCAGCATTCAATTCACGCCGGATGGCCTACGAGTTCTGTTTCTCTTGCCGCCGGTTTACAAGATCGGGCTGATCACGTTTCCGGGCGCGCGAAAAAGCGCTTCGTACACGCAGATGCTGCAAGCAGTGAATATTCCGCTCGACGCACCGTTTGTGAAAGCCGGGCTTTCGGACAAAGAAAAAGCTCTGGAAAAATATTTTGCGACGCAGGGCTACTTCGCAGCGTCCGTTTCGAGTTCGACCAAGGTGGATGACGCGCACCACATCGTGAGTATCGCTTTCGACTGCGATATGCATTCGCGGGCCAAAGTCGGCGAGGTCAACATCGAAGGCGTGAAGCCTGAAGAGACCGCCGATATCCAGCACACGCTGACTTCATTGTCGGCAAAAATCAGCTTTACGTCGCTGAAGCCGGATGTTGCGTACTCGCGGGGCCGCATCGACAAATCGCTCGACCGCCTTCGCGTGCACTTTCGAAAGCATGGGCGCCTGGCTCCGAATGTCCGCATGAATCCGACCTACGACTCGGAAACGAATCGGGTAAACCTGGCGCTCACAATCGATCCGGGGCCGACGGTAGCGGTAAAGGTAGAGGGCGCACGGATCTGGCGCCGAACACTTGAAAAACTAATCCCCATCTACCAGGAAAACTCGGTGGATCAAGACTTAATTGATGAAGGGCAGCGCAATCTTGTTTCGTACTACCAGGCGAAGAGCTTTTTCGACGTGGAAGTCCACGCTGACGTTACGAAAGACGCCGACCACGTCAACATCGTTTATCACGTCGAGAAAGGCTCGAAGCACAAAGTCACCGGCATTAGCTTTTCGGGGAGCAAATATTTCACATCGGAGCAGTTGCAATCGCACATCGTCATTCGCCAGGCGAGACTGATTCTCAATCGCGGAAAGTACAGCCAGGATCTCTTAAAACGGAGCGCGGCCTCGCTTACAACGCTGTACCGCAACGCCGGCTTCGCGAAGGCGACGGTTACTCCGGTCGTCACCGATCACGAGCCGGATATCGACATTGCCTTTCAGATCGACGAAGGCCTCCAGGTGAAAGTTCACAGCCTTTCAGTCGTCGATCCTTCCGACGAGCCGACGCAGTTGAAGGGCAAGAACGCCGAACTTCAACTTGATGCGGGCAAGCCTTTCTCGCAGCGTCTTCTCGAAAGCGACCGCAATCAGATTCTGGCGTGGTATCTGAATCATGGATACCCGAACGCACAGTTCGATTCGAAAGTGACTGCCTTCGACGCCGACCCAAATTCCGTTGACGTTGTCTACAAAATCGACGAGGGGCGCCGCGAGAAAGTAGGCGAAGTCCTTTTGCTGGGCGCCGATCACACCAAGGCGAAGTTTATCCGCTCATTAACAGAGAAGAACGTTCAATCTGGAGATGCGCTCAGCCAAGGCAAGTTGCTGAAATCTGAGAGCGATCTCTATGGCGTGGGCGTTTTCGACTGGGCCAGCGTTGCGCCCGTCAGTTCAACCACGGACGACGAGGGCCAACAGATCGTCATCATTCGCGTGCACGAATCCCGTCGCAATACGATGGACCTCGGTGGTGGACTGGAAATCATTCCGCGGAACGGCAACATTCCGGTCGGTTCCGTCGTCGTCCCGGGTCTCCCGCCGGTAAACCTTGGCAACAAGTTCACTGTCAGTCAGAAAAGCTTTATTGGCCCGCGCGGGACATTCCAATTTGCTCGCCACAACATCCGAGGGAAGGCTGAGACGGCGACCATCGGCATTGTGGCGTCGCGACTCGATCAGCGGCTCTCGCTCAACTACGCCGACCCGTATCTCCACGGATCCGCGTGGTCTTCTCTCTTCTCGGCCTCCGCCGAACGCACTACCGAAAATCCAATCTACACCGCATTGCTCCAGCAAGCGTCGTTTCAGATCGAGCGGCAACTCGACAAGAAGCGCACGCAAAAACTCGTCGCCGGCTACAGCTATCAGCGCACCGATCTCAGCAAGATCCTCATCCCGGAACTTGTGCTGCCCCAGGATCAGCGGGTCAAACTCTCGACCGTTTATACGCAGTACATTCGCGACACCCGCGACAACCCACTTGACGCGCACCGTGGCTGGTATCAGACATTCAATTTTGGTGTAACTCCGACAGCGTTCGGCTCGAGCAGCAGTTTTGTGCGCTTTTTGGGTCAGACTTCGTTCTATCGCCCCGTAAAACCTTGGTTGACATGGGCGAACAATTTCCGCCTCGGACTCGCTGCCGGATTCGGTGATCTGGGCTATGTTCCCCTGAGTGAGCGATTTTTCTCCGGCGGTCCGGACTCCCTCCGCGGATTTCCGATCAACGGCGCCGGTCCGCAGCGACCTGTTCAGGTCTGCAGCAATCCGGCCGATCCTTCGACGTGCACGCTGATCAGTGTTCCCGACGGCGGCCGCATGCTCGCGATCGTCAATTCGGAAGCGCGCTTCCCGATCAAGCTGATCGACAATCTGGGCGGCGTTGTTTTCTACGACGGCGGCAACGTCTACAGCAGCATCAACGCGCATGAATTCACGAGCAACTATACG
This sequence comes from uncultured Acidobacteriota bacterium, assembly GCA_963795355.1. Classification (GTDB taxonomy): domain Bacteria; phylum Acidobacteriota; class Terriglobia; order Acidiferrales; family UBA7541; genus Acidiferrum. The sequence continues at coordinate 1,759,263 of CAWCHM010000008.1, read as the reverse complement.
AACAACATCGGCTTTGGCTTCCGTTATTTCACCAAGGTTGGTCCAATTCGAATTGATTTCGGCCGAAATCTGAACCCAGTTCCCGGCGTGAAAGCGACGCAATATTTTGTGACGCTCGGGCAAGCGTTTTAAGCGACTGAGAGCAAGAACGGATTTTGAGGGCAGGACAATGAGTAAGAATCGAGTTTGGTGGTGGTTAGTGATTGCGATCCCGGTCGTCGCGGTCGTTCTCTTCGTCGCAGCGGCGGCCGTATTGCATTCGAAAGCGTTTCAAAGCTACGCGCTGGGAAAACTCATTCAAAGCGTAGAAGAAAACACCGGCGCTCAGGTGCGCGTGCGTAACATGGACGTCAACTGGCATCCGCTCGCGGTTGAGTTGTACGGAATCTCGGCCGTCAATCCTGCGACCGCCGCGAAATCTGCTCTGCTCACTACGGATCGTCTCCAGGTCCGCCTGCAAGTCTGGCCGCTGCTTCACCATCGCGTGCAAATCGACAGCTTGACGATCGATCATCCCGTCGTCTTCGTTCACACTGACTCGAATGGCCGTTCGAATCTCCCCGTACCTCCGCAAACGCAGCAATCCCCGAGCCCATCGATGGCCGTTCAAATCGCGCACCTGACGATCAACAACGGTCTGCTTCAATACGATGATCGGCAGACTCAACTGTCGGCCGAGTTGCAAGGGTTCCGAGCGCAAGTCGACGTCGATCATCTGAGGAACGCCTATAAGGGTGTGGTTGCATACGACTCCGGGCGCATTCAGACTCCGCGAACGCGCACGTTCGAACATCGAGCCGAGCTGCATTTCGCTGCCGACGCGAAAAAATGCATGATCGAGAGTCTCGATGTCGCCATGATGCATTCGAAATTCGTCGTGCGCGGCGAACTCGCGAACTACGCCAGGCCCGAGTTCGCCGGGCAATATCAGGCTCAAGTCTCGGGACAAGACATCGCGTGGATTTTAAAAGACGCGGCACTGCCGACCGGCGACTTCGCGCTGCAAGGCAAAGCGACATATCGCACAGCCGCGGGCGTCGAGTGGCCGCAACGCACGTTCGCCGACGGCACGATCGAAAGCACCGCGATGACCGTACTCTCTGGCCAATCGAGAGTTGCGGTCCGTGCGTTACACGGAACCTATCAATTGCGCGACGGCCAGCTACACATTGACGATACGCGCGGCGAAGTATTCGCCGGCCGCTTTGTCTCCGACGCGAACATCATCGATCTCGTCAACAACTCTGGAAAAATCCGCTTCACGCTTCGTGGCGCGTCCGTCGATGACGCGATTCGCGTTGCGGGACCGAGCAAGACTCAGGCGCCTCGCGTTGCCTCGACCGCCGACCTCGACGTCAACGCTGAGTGGAAGGGCTCCGCAAGCAAGGCGATTGCTCATGCCCGCGTCGTCCTTCGCTCCACGGCAAATCCTCCATCAGACGCGATTCCCGTCGACGGCAACGTGATCGTCGACTACGACGCAGCCCGCAATCGCGCATCGTTTCAGCAATCGTCGCTTCGGACCGGCAACACCGAACTCAACCTGAGCGGCGTCGTCAGCAAAGACTCGGCCCTTGAAATTCGCCTGACAACGCGCGACCTGCATGAACTCGGCGAACTCGCGTCCGTCGCCGCGCCGTCCGACACATCGCGTCAGATCGCAGCCTACGACGTGCATGGTGCCGCGGAGCTATCCGGAAAGGTTTCGGGCGCCGTCGCCGACCCACACCTTGACGGGCAACTCTCCCTAACGAACCTTGAGTTCTCGCAAACAAGCTGGAAATCGGTGCGCGCTCACGTCGCCGTCGATTCGCATTCAGTGGCGATCAGCGACGGCTCACTCGTAAGCGCCAAGCAGGGACGAATGACCTTCGACGCGAAAACGCGTCTCGTGCACTGGTCTGCCGATCCCACAGCTCCGTTCACGGCCCACGCACATATCGAACAACTTTCCGCGGCTGACATCGAAAAGATCGCGCAAACGAACTACCCGGTCGAGGGACTTCTTAGCGGCGACTTGACAGCCAGCGGAACAGAAAAACAGCCCCAAGCAAAAGGTCACGTCGAGCTGTCCAAAGCCGTCGTCTACAACGAGCCGCTCAGCCTCTGTTCGGTGAACATCAACGCCGACCAACAGACGATCCACCTCGATGCTGATGTTCGTGCCGCGTCGGGTGAGATGACCGCGAAAATCGCGTACCAGCCCGTTGCGAAGCATTATGAAATCGCGATCAACACGAACGGTCTCGAATTGGAAAAAGTGCAGGCTCTACAGCGCTCGGCCGGTGCTGTAACCGGCAAACTCACCGCGAACATTTCCGGCAGCGGCGCTGTCGACAATCCAAACTTGACCGCACATCTGCAAATTCCCGATCTCGAGATGCGAGGCGAAACATTCCATCATGTTGACGCGCAACTCGACGCGAAGGGGAAGCACACCGAGTTTCACCTCAATTCGAACGTCGAGCAGACTTCGATCCAGGCGAAAGGCACCGTCGAACTCACGTCCGGATATCCAGCGAAGATCACGCTCGACACCGGCAAAGTCCCGATTGGCGCGCTGCTCGCGCGGTTCGTTCCGAATTCGCAACACGGCGCGGACGGCGAACTGGAAATTCACGGAACGCTCGATGGCCCGCTACAAACGCCCACTCAGCTCCAGGCGCGTGCGGAGATCCCTGTTCTTCAACTCGAAGCGCAAGGTCTGAAACTTGCCAACGCGGCGCCAATTCGAATCAGCTACCAATCTGGCGTTGTGAAACTCGAAAGCGCTGAGTTGAAGGGCCAGGACACCGACATCCGTCTCAGCGGCACGGTGCCGGTCCAAGGTGGCGGCGCGATGAACGTGCTCGCCGACGGAAGCGTGAACCTGAACATTTTGCAGCCTTGGACCGATGGCGGCCATTCGTCGGGGATGGTGAACGTGCAAATGAAAGCAAAAGGACCGATCGCTCAACCTGTGATCGATGGTCGCGTCCGAATCGAAAACGCGGTGATTTCGTCCGCCAGCTTGCCCGTTGGCATCGAATCGATGAACGGCGACGTGAACATCTCCGGGAATCGGCTCGACATCGCGAAGCTGTCGGCGAACGCAGGCGGCGGCACGATCAATGTCACTGGCGCCGCCATCTATGGCAAAACTTCCAACTTCAATCTTGCGATGCAGGCGAATTCAGTGCGCATTCGCCAGAGCGGTGTGCGATCAGTGTTGAACGCCGATCTTGCTTGGAACGGTTCCACCGATAGCTCGCTTCTCTCCGGCCGCGTCGTTGTCGACAAGCTGGCGTTCAGTCAGGGTTCGGACCTGTCTCAGATTCTCGGCAATTTTTCGGGCGACGAAACCGTCAGCGATCCTTCCAACATCGCGAACAACATCAAGCTCAATGTGTCGGTGCAATCGTCCCAGAGTCTCAATCTGGCCAGCAGCCAGCTGAGCATCGCGGGTTCCGCAAACTTGAACGCGCAGGGAACCGCCGCTAATCCCGTGCTGCTTGGCAGGGTCTCGCTCACCAGCGGCGAGGTCTTCTTCCTCGGCAAGCGATTCGAAATCGACAGCGGTACGATTTCGTTTTCGAATCCAGTTCGCACGGATCCGGTGGTTAATCTCCAGGTCAAGACGACCGTCGAGCAATACAACATCACGGCCAGCATCATCGGCCCGGTGGATCAGCTCAAGACGACCTACACATCCGAACCCGCCTTGCCGACGGCGGACATTATCAACCTGTTGGCATTCGGTCAGACCACTGCGGAGTCCGCTTCGAACGGCAACACTCCCGCATCGGTTGGCGCAGAGTCGGCGGTAGCGAGCGCCGCGGGCAGCCAGGTCGCCTCGCAGGTGCAGAAGCTCACCGGAATTTCGCAGCTGACGTTAAATCCACTCGCCGGAAACAACCAAAATCCGGGCTCGCAAGTGGCGATTCAGCAGCGCGTCTCTGGAAATATCCTGCTAACCTTCAGCACCAACGTCACTTCGGCGCAGAATGAGAGCATCCAGATTCAATATCAGTTCAACAAAAAAGTCGGTGTGTCGGTGCTGCGCGACGAAAACGGCGGTTACGGCGTCGATGTTCACTACCACAAAGTATTCTGAGCGTCCGGAAGTTGCTGTTTAGCCTTAGCGTCGCCGTTTCGTCCCGCCGCCGGCGGGTGTTTTCTTGGAGGCCGCCTTTTTTGTCGGAGACTTTCGTCCTGCCGCTTTCGTCTGTGTTTGTTGATCGCCTGTCGAAGCTTTTTCCACGTCCCCGCCACTGTCGCGCGCAATATCTGCAAGCAACCGCTTGCTCAGCGCCGACTTCGGTTCCGTCGTCACAATATCCTCGGTCGAAGCAAACTCATCGCGATGCTTGATGAGCAGCCACGACTTACCCGACGAACTCCCATACCCGTGCGTTCGAACGAGCACCCATGAGCCGCGCAACTTCTTTCCGTGCAACGAAAATTTCAAGTCGCCCTTCTTCAGTGCTTCGGCGACGTCCGGACTTTCGGGCGTCCAAGTCCCCGTGTCCCACACCATCACGGTGCCGCCCCCATATTCGCCCTCCGGAATCACCCCTTCGAATCCGCCATAATCGACCGGATGATCTTCGACCTGCATCGCGAGTCGCTTCACGCTCGGATCGAGCGACGGCCCCTTGGGTACAGCCCACGAAAGCAACACGCCTTCGTGTTCGAGGCGAAAGTCATAGTGCAACTGCGTCGCCCGATGTTTTTGAATGACATACAGCAAGTGCTGCTGTGTTTTCTTCGCGGGCGCATCGCCCGACGGCTCTGGCGAAACTTTGAAATTGCGCTTCTCACGATATTTGGTCAGCGACATGTATTTTTCCTCACAGCTTGTTCAAACGTTTCGACGCAGCCGCGAAGTTCTGACGGCTTTCAAAGAAATTGGACCACGGATCCTTTCGTTTCAACCGTTCGCGAAAGTTCCCAAGGTTAAAAGTGGTCGGATCGAGCGAAGGTTCCACTTCGGCCCACGCCAGCGGCATCGAAAACGGCGCGTGCGGCTTGCGCCGCACAGAATACGGCGTGACCACGGTTTGCACGGCGCCATTTCGAAATGGATCGAGGTAAACACGCTTACCACGATCGGCAATCGCGTGTTCGACCGTCAGCTCCTTGGGATGCTCCGCCGCAAGCCGCGCCACGAGCTTTTCGGCGAACACCAGGACATCGTCGGACGACGGACCAACTCGAATGGGCACAAAGACATGCAGGCCGCGGCTCCCCGATGTCTTCGGAAAAGAATCCAGATCCAGTTCGTCGAGGACTTCCTTTACCATCAGCCCCGCGTTGGCAGCGTCGCTAAACTTTCCGGATCCAGGATCTAGATCGAAACAGATCCAGTCCGGCTTCGGAAAAGTGCTCGCCCGGCTCCCGGTTACATGGACCGGAATGCAGCCGAGGTTCACCATGGCGATTTGCGTCGCCAACTGGCCGCCCACAACGTAGTTCGTCGATTTCCTCGCCCCGCTCGAATTCGAAATGCGCTTGGTTGGCGTTCCCGCTGGCATGCTGTCCGGTTTCTCTTTTTGATAAAAGCAACTTCCGTTCATGCCGTCCGGACAACGCTCCAGCGTCAGGATGCGATCCTCGACGAACGGCCGCAGCAGAGAGAACACTTCACGGTAGAAGTCGGCGAGGTTTCCTTTCGTGTAGCCATCATCGGGCCAAAAGATCTTGTCAGGATTGGACACCTGTGCGGTCGGCGCCGTCGCACCTTTTTTCGATTTGGCGTTCTTCGAAGACGCTGCTTTCGAACGAGTGGCCATCATCCCTTCTCCTGACGCGTCACATCTTTGGCTGCTTTATCATTACGCAGCCCCAAGTACACTGGATGTCGTAGTTTCCCATCGCTCGTCCGCTCGGTGTAGCCAATCTGCGCGACCAACTTCGGCGCGATGAACGACGCGTCGCGTTCCCGGACATTGGAAGAAAAAGGCGATCCGGCACGCCTCAGCGAACCGAACTTCTTGTACAAAGACTTCAGCGTCTCCTCGTTGAATCCCGTCCCAACTTTTCCAACGTAGTCCAACTTGCCGCGGTTGAATACGCCCAGCAACAACGCCCCGAAAAAGTGCCGTGCGCCGCTGGGCTCGGTGAACCCACCGATCACGAATTCGTCTTCTTTGCGAACCTTGACCTTCAACCAGGCTGGCGATCGTCCCGAGACATATTTGGACGAAAGATCCTTGGCAATGAGTCCTTCAAAGCCGCGTTTTTTGGCGATTTCGAATGCTTTGAAACCGTCCGCGTCCAATCGCGCTGAGAGAATCACGCGCGACGATGGTTTCACGGTTTTTTCCAGCCCCACCCGGCGTTCCGCTAGAGGCGCCTTCCGCAAGTCCTTGCCATCGCAGTAGATGCAATCGAACACGGCGAATGTCGGCCGGCCATCGCCCTTCTGAAGAAACTGGAACCGCGAAACCTTGTCCGAGTCGAAAATCACAATCTCGCCGTCCAGAGCGAGCGTGTCTGGCTTCAGTTTGGCAATCGCTTCCGCAATCTTGGGATAGCGTTCCGTTCGATCGATCGCGTTGCGCGAGATCAGCGAGACCTTCGAACCCTCTTTGTACGCGAGCATGCGCACGCCGTCATATTTTTCTTCGAAAATCCAGTTCGCCCTGTTAAACGGCGAATCGACAAGCGTGGCGAGCATAGGCTCTATGCGAAAGGGAACTCTGGCCATGGTACTCAGTTATGGGGAACGAACTCAGCGTTCTGAGTTCTGATGCGGCGAGTCCTGGGAAGGATAGACGCGAATCCAGTGGTTCCGGACTTTGATAGGAACCTGCTGGTTTTCTAGATCGACCCTAAGGGTATTCGATTCCTGCAGCGGCATGTGGCAGTCGACGCAGTTCGTTACGGCGGGCGTCGGCATTTTCGAAAATGTGGGGCAGGCCGTAGCTTGATGGCACGTTAGACATTTGTCCGAGTACGCCGCCGCTTCGCGCTCCGGCTCGTGCGGGTTGTGGCATGTCGAGCACGTCATGCTCGGCGACGACTGAAAGCAGCGGCTTTTTTCAAGCAAGGCAACCTGATTCCCGTGTACGTCCACACGTGCCAACGGATTGGACTCCAGACTGATGTGCGGAGCCAACGCTTCGCCCGGTTTGAAGGAAAATGCCGGGGTCAATCCTTCACCAATGCCGCCGTGGCACTGCGCACAGATTTCAACCTGGCGGTCGCGTTCGAATCCAATCGGTGGCATCTTCGCAGCTGCGACAACCGCCTTAGCCGTGCCGACGGCGGCCGCCGATGCTTCAGTCTGACCCGCGTGCGATCGAACGTGATCAGCCCCAGCTCCATGGCACCGCTCACAAGAAATGCCGAGAACGAAATGCTCCTTGTCAAAGTGGAATCCTGGTTTCGATCCATTAACTTCCTCAAAATAAGTCGAGTGACACTCCAGGCATCGGGGATTGATCCCGCGGTCAAAATTCGCCGTCCCGTCGACATAACCCGGACTGTTCACCCAGCGATCAAGACTCGTCCAATACGAAACCGGCATTTCGAACAACTCGTCGCCACGCCAGTACAGGTACGTTTGACCCTTCTTTCCTGAACCAACGACGATGTCAATCCTTTCCGTGCGGGCTTTCTGATGACCAGGTGCGCCTTCGAACGAAGTTTCGTAAAACGCCCGGCCTTTCGTGTTCATTCGAAACGAAACCCCTGGGTCGAGCGACGTCATCGTGTTGCGTCCGGAATCGAAATGCCCGTGGATCGTCTCCGCGGAAGGAAGCGCAGAATCCAGATGGTGCCGCGTCGTCTGGTAACTTTCGAATTCCCGCTGATGGCACGCCCGGCAAGCATTGTCACCGACAAAGCCGCGCTGATCAGAAGTTCCTGCCGCCATTGTTGCAGCCGCGTCCTTACCCTGCGAGGTAGAAACCGCGGCTCCCGTCTGCGCCTGCTGTCCCCGCATCACACCCGAAAAACACAAAGCGACGATAACGATCAAGAATGTCGCCCCAACAGCCCACCCTGGAAACTTCGGTCCCAACTTGCCCTGGTCTTTCTCGCCCGCGCTGCCACTAGCTACTAGAACGAACCGCCACCCTACCTAACTGAAATTTCTATCGTGCCCGACGTTCCACTGGACAAACCCGCCGCTCCCATTGTTGAATGCCGTGGCGCCAGTTCGCGTACATTAGTTAATCGATTTAAATCGTCAACAATGCGCGCTATCCTCTGTTTGTCCAACGCGTCTCACCGCGTTGGGCGCAAAGAGGCCACGTAGAGAAAGGCTCCAGTGATGGCGGATTCCGAGGTCAATCTCACTACCACGTACGATGCAGTTGTAATCGGCTCAGGTGCCGCAGGCGGCATGGCGTGCCATGTCCTGACGTCCCACGGGATGAAGGTGCTACTCCTCGAAGCCGGCAAAAAGCTCCCCATCGAAAAAGAACTCCGCTCGATGGAGTGGCCGTACGACAACAAGTATCGCGGCTTCAATCCGCCCGACTACCACTCGCTCAATTACAACGAGTACACCATTCGACGTCCGCCCTACTCTCCCGGTTTCGAACACGACAAGCATCTCAAGAGCTACATCGGCAGCGACGACTACGTAAAAAACATCACGGTCGATGAGCGCGACAATCCCTACACCGGCACGAACTACGCTTGGGTCCGCGCGCGCTGTCTCGGTGGGAAGACCAACATCTGGGGCCGCCTCTCGCTTCGCCTCTCCGACTACGACTTCAAAGCCAAAGATCGCGACGGCTTCGGCGAAAATTGGCCGATCAGCTACAGCGACATCTCGCCCTACTACGACAAAGTCGACCTCTATCTCGGCGTAACCGGCGTCAAAGAGGGCCTCGAGTGGCTCCCCGACAGCATCTTCCAGCGCCCCACCAAGCTGAACTGCGCTGAAGTCACGCTGAAGGAAGCTCTCAAAAAGAAATTGGATCGCACGTTGACGCAATATCGCGCCGGCGTCACCACCGACGGTCTCAAGCACAACAAATACCGCAGCCGCTGTTTCGGCCGCGGCGCATGCGAACGCAAAGGCGGTTGCGACATTCACGCCGCGTTCGATTCACCCACCGGCCTCATCTATCCCGCCGCCGACACCGGCAATCTCACCATCCGCACCAACGCCGTCGTCCGCGAAATCACTACCGATCCCGCCACCGGCAAAGCCACCGGCGCTCACTTCGTCGACAACGAAACGTTGAAGGACTATCACGTCAAAGCAAAGGTCGTCGTTCTTGCCGCCTCGACGCTCGAGTCCGCTCGCCTGCTCCTGCTTTCAAAATCGCAACGCCATCCCAATGGTCTGGCCAACTCCAGCACGCACGTCGGCCATAACTTTTGCGAGCACGTCATGGGCGCGGGCGTTTCCGGCCGCGTGAAAAATCTCGTCGGCAAAACTCCAACGCTCGATGACGGACGCCCGGGCGGCTTCTACGTCCCCCGCTTCCGCAACCTGAAGGAAAAGAACCCCAACTTCATTCGCGGCTACGGCTTCGAAGGTGGCGGCGGTTCGACGATGTTTCCGTCCGGCACCGATGTCCACGGTTTCGGTGCCAGCTACAAGGAAGAAGTCCGCAAGAATCAGGGCGCCTTCGTCGGGATGGGCGGATTCGGTGAAGTCTTGGCCCGTTACGAAAACTACGTCGACCTTGATCCGGTCGTGAAAGACAAGTGGGGAATCCCCGCACTTCGCTTCCATTACAAATTCGGCGAAAACGAACACGCCATGATGAAAGACATGACCGAGACGGCTCAGGAAATGTTCGACGCCGCAGGTTTCGAAGTCTTGCACGTCAGCAAGCGCACGCTCACCGAAGGTTGGTCGATCCACGAACTCGGCACAGCCCGCATGGGCAGCGATCCCAAAAAATCCGTCCTCAATCAGTTCGAACAGGCTCACGACGTGAAGAATCTCTTCGTCGTCGATGGCAGCGCCTTCGTCAACGCCAGCTGCCAGAATCCGACCTGGACCATCATGTCGCTCTGCTGGCGCTCGATGGATTACCTCGCCGACGAAATGAAGAAAGGGAACATCTAGGGAGCCGCCATGTCGAACATATCCGACGATTCGAAGAAAAATCCCATCGACTTCCGGCAGGATCGGCGCTCGTGGCTCAAAACTTCCGCGACCGCCATCGGCGCGTCCTTTCTCACACTACCGGCCGCCACCATCGCTGGAGCCCAGGATGCTCCAGCCGTAAAAGAAAAGGCCGCCGCCGGTACGCCCGCGAAATCCGTCGGCCGTTTTTTCACTCCCGCTCAGCACAAACTCGTCGATGAACTTAGCGAGACCATCATCCCGAAAGACAGCCACTCCGGCGGCGCCAAAGACGCCAAAGTCGCCGATTTCATCGAGCAAACCGTTGGCGGCGGTGGCGACAAGGAGCAGCAAGAACTCTGGCGCGACGGCCTCCGCCTCATCGACTCGATGAGTCAGCACTACACCGGCAAAACTTTCCTCGACGGCAGCCCCGAAGATCGCGTCGCCGTCTTCACCGTGCTCTCCGACAACGAACAGATGACCGATCTCGTCGAGGTCCGCTTCTACAAGCAGTTGAAGCACCTCACCGTGCTCGGCTACTACACCTCCAGCGTCGGCATTCACGACGAAATGGAATACAAAGGCAATCGCTACAACCAGGAATTCATCGGCTGCGACGACCCAACTCCCAAATAATTCGTTCCAGCAAGCTCATGTACGGGCGCAGCACCGCTGCGCCCCATCTCGGCACGATTGATACAATTTTCGTTCAGCCTCTTTCTCGAATCCCTCATTCAAGGATCTGCAATGGACACCAACGCCAAAGTAAAAATCGGCATCATCGGCTCCCAATTTCAGGCCGACATCCACGCCACCTCGCTGCAAATCATGCCCCACGAAGCCGAACTCGTCGCCGTCGCCTCTCCCACCCCCGGCAACGCCGAACATTTCGCCAAGCGCTTCAAAATCCCCCGCGCCTACACCGACTACCGCGAAATGCTCAAAGATCCCGCCATCGAAGTCATCAGCATCTGCGCCCCCAACAGCCTTCACTGCCAGATGACCAAAGACGCCGCCGCGGTAGGCAAACACGTCATCTGCGAAAAGCCTCTCGCCATGACCATCGCCGAAGGCGAAGAAATGATCGCCGCCACAAAAAAAGCCGGCGTCCTCCTCATGTACGGCGAAGAACTCCTCTTCACGCCGAAATATCTCAAAGTCAAAGAAATGTCCGACGCCGGCGCCTTCGGCAAAATTTATCTCGTCAAGCAAAGCGAAAAACATTTCGGCCCGCACAGCGAATGGTTCTGGGACGTCAATCGTAGCGGTGGCGGCGCTCTCATGGACCTCGGCTGCCACGGTATCGCCTTCACTTACTGGTTCCTCGGCCGCTCGCCGATCAAATCCGTCTACTGCCAGATGGGCACCTACGTCCACAACGACAAAACCAAAGCCGACGACGACGTGCTCTGCATCGTCGAATTCGAAAACGGCGCCACCGCTCTCATCGAAAATAGTTGGGCGCGCCGCGGCGGCATGGACGACAAGATCGAAGTCTTCGGCGAAGCCGGCTGCAGCTACGCCAACCTCCACATGGGCAACGCGATGCCCACCTACAGCGAAAACGGCTACGGCTACGCCGTCGAAAAAGCACCAACCACAAAAGGTTGGACCTATCCCGTCTTCGAAGAGCTTTGGAATTACGGCACGCCGCAGGAGCTCACGCATTTCGCCCGCTGTGTCCGCGGCAAAGAAAAGCTCCAATCCACCGGCGAAGACGGCCTCGTCGTCATGAAAGCTCTCTACGCCGGCTATGCCTCCGCCGGTGAAGGTCGCAAAGTCGCGCTCCCATACCAGCCGCCAGCCGGCACGAAGCGCCCCATCGACCTCTGGCTCAACGGCCCCGCCTATCGCCAACCAACAAAATCTTGATCGTCGCCGCCCAAACGAATGTGCGAGCAGTCTTTGTAGCGGCGACTTTACGTCGCCACCTTGCCTTCTTCTGCGTAGCCCATGACGGTAGGGGCACGGCACGCCGTGCCCATCTTGTCCCTGCGCGACGAACCATGCACAATGCCTGCATCCAAGTTTCAAGCGAAGTGGTAAAAGCTCTGATTCAGCTCTCGAAGGGGTGATTGCGTGAACCTGCAGATGCGACTGCGGCTGTCCACAATGATGTTCCTCGAATATTTCATTTGGGGAGTTTGGTACGTCACGCTCGGCACCTGGCTCGGCCAGGGCCTCCACTTCTCGGGAGAACAGATCGGCCTCGCCTTCGGCACCAACGCACTCGGAGCCGTCCTCTCCCCATTTTTTGTCGGTTTGATGGCCGACGAACTTTTCGCCAACCAAAAACTCCTCGCCGCCCTCCACGCCCTCGGCGGAATCCTTCTATGGTTCGCCGCCACCCAGACCGGCTTCAGCTCGATGTACATCATTCTCTTGGCCTACTCACTCTGCTACATGCCCACAATCGCGCTCAGCAACGCCGTTGCCTTCCGCCAGATGAAAGACACCAAGAAAGACTTCGGTTCGATTCGCGTACTCGGCACCGCCGGTTGGATCGTCGCGGGCCTCGTCGTCATCGGCTGGGCAATTCCCAAATTCTTCACCGGCCATTCTGTCGAAGCGACCGCCATCCCCGTCCGCGTCGCCGCCGTCACTTCAATCATCATGGCCTTTTACAGCCTCACGCTTCCCGACACGCCGCCGCTTCGCAAAGGCCACGGCTTCAAGCTCAGCAATATTTTCCCCGCCGAAGCATTTGCTCTTTTCAAGGATCGCAACTTTGCGGTCTTCGCCGCCGCTTCGTTCCTGATCTGCATTCCGCTCCAGTTCTACTACGCCTTCACGAACCCTTTCCTCAATGAAATCGGATTTCAAAACGCAGTCGGCAAGATGACGTTCGGCCAATTCTCCGAACTCCTTTTCATGCTCACATTGCCGTTCTTCTTCAGGAAAATCGGCGTGAAATACACGCTCGTGTTGGGCATGCTCGCTTGGGTCATCCGCTACCTCTGCTTCGGTTTCGGCAACGTCGACAGCCTGATCTGGATGCTCTACCTCGGCATCGTTCTCCACGGCATCTGCTACGACTTCTTCTTCGTCACAGGTCAGGTCTACGTCGATATGAAAGCGCCGATCGCCCTGCGCTCCGCCGCCCAAGGCCTCATCGTCTTCCTCACCTACGGCATCGGTATGTTCGTCGGCAGCTGGATCTGTGGCAAAGTCGTCGACATGTACGCCACAACATCAGCCGCGGGCGTCGTCGGCCACAACTGGCGCGGGATCTGGATGGTCCCCGCCGTCTTCGCTCTCTTCGTCCTGATCTTCTTCCTAATCGGCTTCCGCGACGAAAAAACCCCCACCACCACGTAAACCGCCGCGTCGCCGGATCGCATTTCTCTTTGTAGGGGCGGGGCTCGCTCCGCCCGGCGCAAACGCGGCCTCGATCGCTCTGCCATCGCACCTACTCAACACGTTGTCATTCCGAGCGAAGCGAGGAATCTGCTGTTCAGGCGTGCTTGGCAACCAAGCCCATCAAAACGCCACCTCATCCGTCGTAACCTGCCCCGTATGCCGAAACTTCCCAATCTCCAACCCCTTCACAAACGCAAACCGCATCGCCGCAATCTGCACCGGAAGTATCTCCAACAGCGGCAACAACGCATCCGCTACCCGAGGCAACGCAATCATCGAAAGCCCGCCAGCATCCTCACCCGCAACACCAATCACCCGAATCTGCCCACACCGCTTCGCCAACTCTCGCGCCAGCGCCAAATTAATCCCACGCGTCGCCGCAGCCCCCGCGAAAATCACCGCCCGATAATTCTCATCCACCACCTCTACCGGCCCGTGACGAAAACTAGCCGCAGCCATCCCGATCGCCGCCTCTTTCGCCGTCTCGCCAATCAATAGCGCCGCTTCCAGCACCGACGCAACCGAATCCCCGCGCCCCAGAAAATAAATCGCCGCCCCGGCCTGAACAAACGAATCCCACTCCGCCACACGCTCCAGCGATTCTCGAATCAACGCCGTCATGAGCGGCCCGCAAGCCGCAATCTCCGCAACGCGCGAATCAAACGCCTCCGCTACCGCTCCTGCCAATAACAAACTCGCCGCCACGCTTCCGGTGTAGCTCTGCACCGCCACAATTTCATCCGCCAGACTATCCACAAAAATCGTCACATCCGCCCGTTTCGCCAGCGAACTCTCCGGCTCATTCGTCAACGCAATCACCCGCGACGCCACACCCTTCAACTTCTCCAACAGCTTCACCACTTCGATCGATTCGCCCGACCGCGAAAAAATCACGACCACCGCGCCCGCGCAGATGCGCTCCTGATAATGCAAAAGCTCCGCAATCTCCACGATCGAGCAATTCATCCCGCGCCCCGCCAGCGCATAGTGCAACGGATACGCCGAATGCAGCGAAGCCCCAATCCCCGTAATCACAATCTTCGAAGCCTCGCGCAAGGACCAGGCCGCTTCCAGCATCGCCGCCCGCCCCAAACCCGCCTGCCGCTCCAACACTCGCGCCAGCGAGTTCTCCTGCCCCAAAATATCCTGCATCAACCTGGAATCTTTCATTGACCCTCTCCGCCGCTCGGCGCCCGTAATGTTGAATTCGACAGCATCGTGATACATTCTCGGCCTTCACCGTCGATCAATCTTATTTCGTTTCGAATAGAAATCGGGAGGAACAAATTATGTCGCAGACACTCAAAACCATCGCGATCGTGTTGATCACCGCAATCGTCGCACTCTTTTCGTTGAAGGTTCGCGCAGCTTCACCGAAACCGCCTCAACCCCAAACCTTCGCACCCGGCTGCATCGCAAGCGTCCCCAAATCCTGGGGCACATTCCGCGGCGCATCGACCCAGTCCGGCTTGGCCTTCGAAGACGCCAGCGGCACAATCCGCTTCCTGACCAATATCCCCTGCCAGGGCGTCCCCAGCGTCTCCCTGCAAATCACCCGCACGGACAAATAGCTGCAGCGACGGTTAGGTTCTCACCAAAAAAAGGGGCGAAAGTCCTCGGCGGACCTTCACCCCATTTATCACCTTCACCTTATCTATCTTTGGCCAAAACACCCGCAACCTGTCATTCCGAGCGAAGCGAGGAATCTGCTTTTTGTTTGTGCTTGGCAGCCAGGTTTGTCATTCCGACCGGAGCGAACCGACGCCTTTTCTTCGCCTTCGCTCCTGTTTACCCTGAGCTTCGAAGGGCTCGCGTAGTGGAGAACCTCTCTTCGATCTCAGCTCCGACGCTCCTCCGCCCCCCTTACGACTTCTCCTTCGCCGGATACTTCGGCGGAATCGTCGCATACCCCGGAGCCGCCTGCTTCAAATTCCCCGGGATCGAAGCCTTAACATCCCCAATTGCCCACCGAATCCCGCCGCCCAGCAAATTCACAAAGAACGGCAACTCCCAGTTCTCAGCCAGATCCCCAATCGCCGTGAAAAACACGCGCCCTTTCCCATGCATCCGCGCCCACGTCATCGGATACGGCGGCCGCTGATACGGCTCACCCTTCATCCCCGCCGTGTCCAGCGTCAGAATTACGTGAATGTCCGGAGCAAAATCCTTCAACGAATACCATTCATCCTTAAAGCTCACCGGCGAAGTCACGCCTTCCAGTCCGGGGAACTTCGGATCATTAATAATCACGTTCGTCGTCTGCACCCGCGGATCGCGTCCGTGCAAAATAAATTCGCCGCCGATCATCTGCAAATAAGGATCGCTGTCTTTTCCGTGCGCGATGTAGCGGTTCGCCAGGTCTTCCGTATCCGGCTTAGTATGAAACGTGTCGCTAGCCGCGTGCGACCCGACATACCCCATCCCGCCCTTGATCGTATCGAGCAGCCGCTGCTTGCCCGCTTCCGTCATCGCTGGATGCTTGTCCGTCCCCTCGGTCGTCAGATCCCCAGTCGTGAAGAAAAATACCGCCGAATAATTTGGAAATTCTTTCGAATCGAAAACCCGCCCATCCTTCGTCGCCGTCACGTCGAAGTTGTACTTCTCTCCGAGCGAACGCACCGCCTTCTCCGCGATGCTCGGCTTCCCATCGACCTCTTTCACCACCGCGTGCTCGAACCCCGACGACTTCGTGAACACCAGCACCGACTTCTTCTTCCCAGCTGCCTCAGCCAACGGCAGCTTGCTGGCCAGCGCCAGCCCAGCTCCCCCGATCGTCACCGTCCGAATAAATCCACGCCGCCCCGAAGCATCATTCATCATGTCCATTGTTCTCCTGAACAAAACTCTTTTAACCGTTCCGTTCTTCTGGCTCAACCTTAAAATTTATTGTCATCCTGAGCGAAGCGAAGGATCTCAGACTGTTTCCGCACCACCCAAACAAAACCCCGCTCGGCGACGGATCCTGGGTGCCGCACCCTCAGCTTTCAGAGGGTGCGGGTTTTAGAGTAACCCGTCCCTACGAATGCTCCCCAACCGCCTCGCAAGTCGGATACTTATCAAACGCAAAATTCCCATCCCACCCTAACTCTTTCATCCCCGCTTCCGACGAATAGTACGCCCCGACAATCCACTCCTTCAAATTCCCAAACGCTTCTTTATGATCCTTCGAAAGGGAAGTAAGCGCTTTCTCCCGATCACTCGCGCTCAGTTCCGCAAATCCATGCTGAAACGAACCACGCGATTCCTCATCCGCAGCCGCAAGCGACGCCAAAAACGCCTTCTGGTTCTCCGCCGAATCCACACTCAACAACAAATCAATAAACTGGTTCACCTGTGCCGCGTTCGATCCCGGAACCATCGTCTCCGAAACCGCCGCAAGCAACTCATCCTGCTTCGCATTCAAAAAAATCGGATGCCAGTCCGCAGCCCCGAGAGCGGCCTCTCCACGCCCCAATCCAGTGCCACCATCCGTCAGCCGCCGATAAAGCTCCACCGGATGCGCCCCGGCGACAGCCGGCGCAACCGCACCCGCCGCAATCGCCGCCATCAACTTCTGCATCGCCTCTCGCCGGCTAATCCCGCTCATCATCTCCCCATATGGAGTGCGGCGCCCCTGCGCCGCTTTTCCAAAAACTGCATTCCCGACCAACCCACCAACGCAGCTCTTCGAACGCTCAATCCGCCCACTGCGTCTGTCAACTTCGCAACTCATGTACGGGCGCAGCACTGCTGCGCCCCAAACGCCCAGCCCTCAACAATTCCGCCGCCGATGGTACCACTCGCTGCACGCGTCCAACAAAACTTTCGCTCGCGCAAAATTCGTTTTCTTCCTTTGACGACTTCCGCCCCGCTTGTTAGCATTCATCCCGTAGAAAACTGCGTCCGATCCTCGACGATCGCGACCTCTCGGCAAATGCCCACTCCCGATTCCCCAACAAATTTTGACGTCTTGGTCGTAGGTTCCGGCGCTTCCGGCGGCTGGGCCGCAAAGCGCCTCTCCGAAGCCGGTCTCGACGTCGCCATCGTCGAAGCCGGCCGCCCACAGTCCGACGAAAATTTCACCGAGCACAAACCAGCCTTCGAGCTGAAATACCGCAACATGGCGGAGTCGATCGTCGCAAAAAATCACCCGATCCAGTCCAAATTCGATGTCTGCAACGAGTACACGCAAGACTGGTTCGTCAACGATCACGACGAGCCCTACACCACGCCCGCCGACAAGCCCTATAACTGGATGGGCCGTCTCCGCATCACCGGCGGCCGCACCAACGTCTGGGGCCGCGTCAGCCTCCGCTTCAGCGATCAGGATTTCAAATCCGCCTCGCACGATGGCTACGGCATAGACTGGCCGATCAGCTACGCCGACATCGCTCCCTACTACGACATCGTCGAAAAATACGTCGGCATCACCGGCATGGCCGAAGGCCTCGAGCACTTACCCGACGGCCAATTCCAGCCGCCCATGCCGCTCACCTGCCAGGAAACTGTCTTCCGCGAACGCGTCAAAGCCAAATTCGGCCGCACCGTCACGCTGGCCCGCTCCGCAAATCTCACCAAGCCCATCAACGGCCGTGGCCCATGCCATTTCTGCGGACCCTGCGAACGCGGCTGCATCACGCATTCCTATTTCAACTCCGCCTTCACCACCGTCCCCGACGCGCTCAAAACCGGCAAATGCAAACTCATCTCCAACGCGATGGTCCACAAGATCCTCCTCGACCCCGCCACCAATCGCGCCCGCGGCCTCCTCTACGTCGACCGCATCACAAAGCAGTCCCATGAACTCACCGCCCGCGCCGTCATCCTTTGCGCCCAATCCCAGGAGTCCACCCGCAT
Organism: uncultured Acidobacteriota bacterium; assembly: GCA_963795355.1. Lineage (GTDB taxonomy): Bacteria > Acidobacteriota > Terriglobia > Acidiferrales > UBA7541 > Acidiferrum. The sequence continues at coordinate 1,741,046 of CAWCHM010000008.1, read as the reverse complement.
TCTCCTCAATTCCGGCACGCGCGAGCATCCCAACGGCCTCGCCAACTCCAGCGGCGCCCTCGGCCATTACCTCACCGCCCACGTTCGCAGCGGCGGCGGCCGCGGCGAATTCCCGAATCTCAGCCGCAAGCACAGCCTCGCCGGCCCCAACAAACCTGTCGGCATCTACATCGCCCGCTTCCGCAACCTCAAAAGCGATCCGCCCTACAAAAAATTTCTCCGCGGCTACGGCTACGAAGGCGAATCGGCTTCCAATTTCAATTTCCGCGCACCCGGTTTTGGCAACGCCTTCAAACAATCCGTCCTGCAATCCCGCGAATCCTTCGAGATCACCGGCTTCGGCGAAGTCCTCCCGCGCTTCGACAATTTCGTCGAGATCGATCCCGAAAAGAAAGACATCTTCGGCATCCCCGTCTTAAAAATTCACATGTCCGATGGAGAAAACGAGCGCGCCATGATCAAAGACATAGGCGATTCCGCAGGAGAAATGCTCGAAGCCGCCGGCGCCAAAAACATCCACACCTACGCCAACCCATCCGCCCCGCGCTGGGCCTTGCACGAAGCCGGCATCGCCCGCATGGGCGCCGACCCAAAAAAGTCCGTCCTGAATCAATTCCAGCAAACCCACGACGTAAAAAACGTCTTCGTCATGGACGCCTCTGGCTTCACCACAAACCCGTGCCAGAACCCCACACTCACAATCATGGCGTTAACCGTCCGTTCCTGCGACCACCTGATGGACGAAATGAAGCGTCAGAATCTATAGCTGCAAGTCTCTGTAAAGGCGGGACTTTCGCCTAAACCCTCTAGATTCACATCCTTGAATCAATAGCGCTGATAAACCGCGCAGAATCACATTCTTAGAAAAAATAGGTGGGGGGGAGGGTTGGCTCTCACTTCACCCGATACAACAAGCACCCATGCGGTGCCACCGTCCCGCCCATCGTTTCCACCGCCGGCAAATCCTTGCCGCCCCACAAATCCCGAATCGCATGCGAACCCGCCGCAATCCCCAAATCGCTCCACGAATAACGCAAACTCTGCGGAGCGTCCTCCAGATTAAACACCGCGACATACCACCCGTCTCCGTCGTCAGGTCGCGCCGTCCAGACCACCATCGAATCCGTAGACACCGCCACGCGATTCTCTTTCGACTTCTGATCCACCGCGATCACTTCCGGATTCGTCAGCAGCGACATCGTCCACTCATCGCTCTTCGGCAAATTCGCACCAACCATCAGTGGCGAACGAAACATGCTCCACAGAGTCACAAAACTCCGTTGCTCGTCATGAGTCAACCGCGACACCCGCGCCTTGCCCCATCCCGGCGCCGGCCCCAAAAATCCCAGCGGCAACATGTCCGCATCCGGCCAGCCATCCGGCCGCCACATTCCCGCCCATTTCGCCACGCGCGGAAACTGATCGCCCAATCCTTGCGGATACTCCACGTTGCTGTGCCACAAATCCCAAACGTCATCCGAAATCCGCCACAAATTTGCGTACTTCCGCATCTCGTCGATTTTTTCGATCGGCGCCGCTCCTGGCGACAAACTCAACACAATCGGCCGTCCCGTTTTTCGCAACGCGGTGCTCAGCATCCGAATATCTTCACCCTTGTACGGCCGGCTGCTGATGCAATCCACCTTGACAAAATCCACGCCCCAGCTCGCATACAGCAGCGCGATCGAATCGTAATAAGCCTGTGCAGCAGCGCCGCCGTCGCCAGTCGTCTTCATTCCATAGTTGTCGTAGTTCCACTTACAGGTGTCCGAAGTATCGCCCGCGTCGGCCGCGTGAAACTTCGACGCATCGATCGCCAAATTTTTCTCCACTGCTAATTTCGGAATTCCTTGCAAAATGTGAATCCCAAATTTCAATCCCAGCGAATGCGTCCAGTCCGCCAGCGGTTTGAATCCCGCGCCGCCCACCGAGGAAGGGAATCGCTTCGGCGCCGGAACGTATCGCCCGTAGTCGTCAAAAGCGTATTCCGATGTTTTTGAATTTCCTTCCGGCGTCGGATTCGTGACAAACCACTCCATGTCCACGACCGCGTACTGCCATCCAAATTGTTTTAGATGATCGGCAAGAAACTTCGCGTTCTCGCGAAAGTCCGCTTCAGAAACAGTCGTCCCAAACGAATCCCAACTGTTCCATCCCATCGGTGGCGTAGGCGCCAACGCCGTCGCTGCCGCAACATTGACGGGCGCCGCAGCCGGCAGATCCACGACCGGCCGCCGATACCCAGCCAGAACAATCCAGCCCACAGCACCAACAAAAAACGCAACGCAAACCGCCACAATCAAAAACGCGCGTTCCTTCATCGATTCCTCACCGGTAGCGCCGGCATCCTTGCCGGCGTTTTTCGTCGCGATCGTTACAGAACGAAATGCTCAAGCGCCGTTCGGCGCGAGCGTCATCTTACTCGAAATCCGCCTCGGGAATCGGCAGCTTATCGCCATCCTTCGCGACCCAGACGTAAAGCGCCGGCAGCAAGAAGATGCTCAACAGCATCGCCCCAATCAATCCGCCCACAATCACAATCGCAAACGGCCGCTGCGAATCGGATCCAATCCCCCGCGAAAGCGCCGCGGGCAACAATCCTAAAATCGCCACCAGCATCGTCATCAAGATCGGCCTGAACCTCAGCACAGCGCCTTCGATCGCCGCATCTTCGATCGTATGACCCGACGCGCGCAGCTGATTGATGTACTCCAGCATGATCACGCCCGTCTCGACTGAAACTCCGAAGAGCGCCAAAAATCCTACGCCGGACGACACACTCAGATGCGTTCCCGTCAGCAGCAGCGCCAGCAACCCGCCGATCGGCGCAATCGCCACGTTTGCCAAAATCAACGCCGCCCATTTCGGCGACCCAAACATCAAGTACAAAATAATGAAAATCACCAGCAACGTGATCGGCACAACGATCGCCAGCCGCCGTTGCGATCTCTTCTGGCTCTCATACTCGCCTGCCCAGTCGATGTGATAACCGACCGGCAATTTCACTTGCTCCTTCACCAGTCGCATCGCTTCTTCGACGGCGCTGCCTAAGTCGCGTCCGCGCACGCTGTATTTGATCGCCACATAGCGTGAATTCTCTTCGCGGCTGATCTGCGAAGCTCCATCGGTCACATTGATATTCGCCAGTTGCGAAAGCGCGACGCGCTCTCCGCTCGGCGCCACCAGCCGAATATTCTCGATCGCTTCCTTTGTATTTCGATACGGCGCTTCATATCGAGCGACCAAGTCATACCGCTGTTCGCCTTGCAGCACCTGGCTCACCGCTTTGCCGCCGATCGCCGTCTCCACCGCGTCCTGTACATCCGACACATTGATCCCGTGCCGCGCCGCCTGCTGCCGGTCCACCGAAATATTTAAATTTGGCTGCCCAAGCACCCTAAACAATCCCAAATCTTCCACGCCCGGGATCTTTCGCATCACGCTCACAACCTCGTCACCTTTTTCTTCGAGCGTCTTCAGGTCTTCGCCATACAACTTGATCGCCAGCTCGCCTTTCACGCCGCTGACCGCTTCTTCCATGTTGTCCGAGATCGGCTGCGAAAAATTCCAGAGCACGCCGGGAATTTTCTCCAGCTCGCGATCCATCGCCTGAATCAGTTCCTCTTTATTTTCCGCGAAACACTCCGCGCCACTCCGCCTTCGGCTTCAAATCCACAAAATATTCCGTGTTAAAAAATCCCGTCGCATCCGTCCCATCGTCCGGACGACCCACTTGCGACACGACCTGCTTCACTTCCGGAAACGAAGCCAGAATCACGCGCGCCTGATTCGCCAGCCGCGTCGATTCCGTCGGCCCAGTGCTCGGAGCCAGCGTGCCGCGCACCCAGATCGCGCCTTCATCGAGGTGCGGCAAAAATTCCGAGCCGATCACGCCACTCATCATCAAAAACACGGCGATCAAAAATGCCGCTGCTCCCGCACCCACCGAAATCCAACGATGCTCGATTCGCCCACTTCACCGCAGGCCGGTACCAATTCCGCAAAAACTCCATTACCGGGTTGTGCCACTCTTTGATCCCGCGGCTGAATCCCAGCAGCGAAAGCACCGGCGCGAGCAAAATCGCAAACACCAGCGCGCCCAGCAAGCGCGAACGAAACCGTCCACGCCATCGGCTTGAACAATCGCCCTTCCACGCTCTGCAGCGTGAAAATCGGCAGATACGCCGTGATGATGATCGCGCGCGCGTAAAACACCGGCCGCAACACTTCCATCACCGCGTCGCGAATTTTCTCCAGCGGTGTTTTGTGCGCATTCGCCGACAAACTGAAATGCCGCACGATGTTCTCGATGATGACCACCGTGCCGTCCACCACCATGCCGAAATCCAATGCGCCCAGCGACAGCAGGTTCGCGGGGATCTTGTTGAGATCTAGGCAAATCGACGCGAACAACAGTGAGAAGGGGATCGTCAGCGCAACGATCAGCGCGCCACGGAAATTTCCAAGAAAGAAAAACAAGATCACCGAGACGAGCAGCACGCCTTCGGTCAGGTTGTGCATCACCGTGTGCGTCGTCAGATGCAACAAGTCGCTGCGGTCCAGGAAGGGAACAATCTTCACGCCCGGCGGCAGAATCTGTTCGTTCAACTCCTTCATCTTCTGGTGAATGGCGACGAGCGTTTCGTCGGCGTTCGCACCTTTGCGAAGCAGCACGATTCCTTCGACAGCATCCGCAGTGTCTACAACTGTTCCATCACTCCGCCTCAGCGCCTTGCCGATCTGGCCCAGCCGAATCTTCGGCGCCTGCGTCACCGTTGCAATGTCGCGAATGCGAACGGGCGTCCCGTTCTGCGACTTCACTACCGTCTGCGCGATGTCATCGGTGTTGGTAAAGAGTCCGACCGCGCGCACATTGATCTGCTGCAGTCCTTCCTCGACGAAGCTACCGCCTGCGTTGACGTTGTTGTTCGCGAGCTGCTGCTCCACCTGTCCCACAGTCACGCCGTAGGCGATCAGCTTCCCGGGATCGAGCCGCACCTGATATTCGCGCGTAATCCCGCCGAAGCTCGACACATCCACGACGTTTGGCACGGACTTGAACTGCTTCTCCAGCGTCCAGTCCTGGATGGACTTCAAATCCATCAAGTCGTATTTGGGATTCGTGCTGCGCAGCGTGTACCAGAAAATCTGCCCGACGGGGCTCCAGTCCGCGCCCATCTGCGGCTGAAGACCGTTTGGCAACGTGACTTGCGACAACCGTTCCAGCACCTTCGATCGATTCCAATCGTTCTCCGATTCATCGTCGAAAATCAGCATCACGCTCGACAATCCAAAGAGCGACACGGACCGCAGGTGCTGCAAGTGCGGAATCCCGTTCATCTGGACTTCGATCGGAATCGTGACCTGCTGCTCCACTTCCTCCGCCGCGCGTCCCGGCCATTGCGTGATGATCGAGACGTAGTTGTTCGCAACGTCGGGATACGCTTCCACCGGCAGGTTGTGAAACGAGATGCCGCCCCAAATCAGCAACAACACCCCGAGCGCGATCACCATGAACCGATTGTTCAGCGCGAGTTCAACAGCCTTCCGCATCAGCGACTCTTTCTCATCAATTCATCCCAACCCAAAATTCATCCCAACCAAAGGAACGTTGTCATCCTGAGCCGCCCGAAAGGCGGCGAAGGATCTCAGCCGTAACCCAAACCTCAATCAACCCCGAAGCGCTAGTTTGGAATCACTTCCTACTGCTCCACCGTGTTCTGCAACACCAACGCATTCGAAACCACCTGCTGTCCCGCCTTCACGCCCGAAACGATTTCCTGCAAATTGCCCGGCAACTGTTGTCCGGCGACAACCTCTACTCGCCGAAACTTCTTGTCCCCGGCCGGTACGTAAATCCAATCGCGGTCATGCAAATGCAGAATTGCCGAGGCTGGCACCGCCGCGTGCGTCTCTTTCTTCTGTCCGTGGAAGGTCGCGCTTACAAACATTCCCACCCGCAAAATTCCAGAAGGATTCGCCACTTCGATACGCACTTTGGAAGTTCGAATCGTCGGATCGAGCACCGGACTGACATTGCTGATCCGCCCTGTCAGGACCTTCCCTGGATAGGCGTTCAATCGAATTTCCGCTGTTTCGCCGACATGCACGTTCGGCAGATCGTTCTCATATACGTCGCAAACGATCCACACCGTCGATAAATCCGAAATCGTGAAGGGATTCGGCGAGCTCAACCCCTGCACCCCGGCGGCGTTCGTAATCTGTTGATCGGTAATGACTCCCGAAATCGGCGCAACAATATCGACGACCGCTGCGGGGTGATTAATGTTTCCACCCAGCACTTTCAAATGTTCCGTTGTGTTTTCGACGTCGACCTTCGCTTTGTCCTCGGCGTCTTCGGCTACTTGCATGTCGTTCAGCGAAATGGCGCCTTTGCCGTACAAAAGCTTCGCCCGTTCGAGTTGCGTGTTCGCCAGCTTCTCGTCCGCGACAGCCTTCCGGTAATCCGAAAATGCCCCGGCGATGTCCGCGCTCTGCACCACAAGCAAAACCTGTCCCTTCTTCACCGTGTCGCCCAGTCGCGCTTTGACCTCGACAACGCGTCCCGTTGCCAGCGAAACGACAGGCACCGTGCGCGCCACATCTGGTGTCACGGTCCCGGTCGCTACGATCTGCGACGTGGAGCTGTAGTCGGTTGCTGCCACGAGCGGAAACTGTTCGGGATGATCCGTCTGCACGAGGCTTACATCTTCTTCGTGCTCCACCTTCGTCTGGGGCGGCGCTTCGGCCTTTGGATCACCCTTGGTCTCGCCACCGCAGCCCGCCGTCAGCCACCCCAAAATGCACGCGGCCGCCATTAGATCCACATGACGCCTCATTGCCCGTACCTCATTGAATGACCTCTCGTCCCACCGCTAGGTTCAACTGGCTCGCCGCATCCATGTACGAGCCCACCAGATTCAAATAATTCAGTTGCACACCGCGGTAATCGGCTTGCGCATTCAAGAAGTCCAGCAGCGAAGCCGCGCCATGCTCGTATGAAAACGAAATCGTGTCGCGCACGCGCGATGCTTGCGTCAAATAGCGCGCCTTGTACGACTGCAACAAATTCAGCGTTGAAGACAGCGTCGCGTACGCCGAATCGACATCGCTGAATACTTGCGTCCGCGTCGCTTCCATCAGCCGTTCGTTCCTGTCGATGTCGAGTTGCGTGCGCGTCTTCTCGCCTTGATTGCGATCGAAAATCCGTAGCGGGACGCTCACGCTGAATCCGATGTACTGGTCGATCGGTGGATTTCGTCCAACGTCAAACCCAAATGTCGGATCGGTTGAACCCATCGACACGGCCAGCCGGTGATCCGTCTTCGCTTTGTCCACCGATTGGAGCGCCGCCTTTAAATCCGGACGGTTGTCCAGCGCGATCTGCCTGACTTCCTCAAGGGGCGCAATCTGTGCGGAGAAATCGAATGCTCCGGTCACATCGAATTGATCCACGGGAGTTCGATCGTCGAGAAGCGCCAGCATCTGAATTTTCGCAGTCCGCAGATTCACTTCGGCGGTCTGCAAATCCGATTCGTATTGCACGCGCTGTAATTCCAGTCGGTCGAGATCGACCTGGGCGATGCCTCCGGCGTTAAACCGATCGCGATTCACGCCGAGCACGTGATCGTAGTAGTCGATATTTTCTTTCGCCAGATCGCGGACGGCTTTTTGCTGGAGCGTTGCAACGAATGCGCTGCGTAAGTTGAAAAGAAGATTGCGTTCCAGGTCGGCTTGATTCGATGCGGCAATCCCGGTCGCTTCTTTCGCGCTGTCCAGCCGCAATTCGCGCTTGTGCTGCCGCTCGTGCAGATAGGTGATCGTCGCCGATGGCAGCCAGTAGGCGAACGCTCCATGCGAAGGGCCGCCGGGGAACGGATCGATCTGATCGGCCAGCAAACTCAGGTTTGGATTGGGTCGCAGGTAGGCGGTGGCCTCGTTGGCCTTCGATTCGTCGACGCCGATCTGCCCGGCGCGCAGCGACGGGTTTGCCGCTTCGAATTTATCCCGAACCTCCTGCCACGTAAGTGCTTTCTGCTGCGCGTAGCCGCACTGCGCAGTCAGAGCCGCAACCAGCGGCAGGAACAGCAGATGCTTCGATAACCGCTTCATGAAGATCAATGTCCCTTTCTACGGTTCGTCACGCATTCGGAATTCAAACTCTGTCTCCGAATGCAATTCGAACGTATGACTTGCGCACGGAGCGCTTGCGATTTGGCGGACTCGGCCAAGGTTGCCCAAGATTGCCCTGGGTTAGAAGGTGCTGCGTCCCGCGCCTCTTCTGCGCGAGAAACGATTGCGACGCCCGCTAAACACACCGTTTCATGTGTGTGTGAACAGCGCGTCTAAACGTGATGAACGGAAAGGGGTGGTGCTCGGCCCGACCTGGGAACTGCGAGAGGGAAAACTTTGCGAAGTGAATTGCTGGCGAAAATCTTTTCGGAAGTAGCTGCGTCTGTGTCCCCGCGGTCGCTGAGAACGAAATCAGATGAGGTACGTCCGGACAACGCGATTGCTGTTTCCGGATTCAGTCGATTCGGCGAACCGAGTGTTCGGCTGGGATTGGTCAGCGCCGCCAAAAACGCCGCCGGATCACGAATCGTGAAATTTCCGTGCCCGTCATTGACAAGCACAGCGACCGGCGATTTGAGCCATGCCGCGCTGACGACGAGATCAACGATGTTGTCGCCGTTTACGTCGCGCGACACGATTTCCAGTCCGCCGACCGGCCCATTCACGCCGATCATTTGCTGCGCGCCGGCGCTCATCCGGAATCCAATCCAGTAACGCGCATGCGATGCGCCAATCAGCCCAGTTTCTACCGTTGCAAGATCAGGGCGGTTGTCGCCGTCAAAATCGCCAATTGCAAAATGCGCCGCCACAGGCCCGTGCGCGAACGCTGCCGATCGCTGCGTGCTTAACCCAGTCCCGCGAGTGCCGAAGCAAAAAATCGCGCACAGCGCCAGTAACACGAGCCACTTGCCGGGGCGCACCGCGCGAGAGGCATCTCCAGCGCCATCCGAAATTGTCGAATTGAGAAAACGAGGTTTCATGATTCCAGCAAGCCGCAAAACAGTCGCTGCGCCACGAAACTATTTAGTATTGCAACGAAGCGAATCGCCGGCAGTTGGCGTCCGACCGCAACGGTTTCAGAATACCATTCCAGTGTTAAATCACGTCAATGAACGTTCACGAAGGATGAATGCGACGTTCGACGCAGAATCAAAAGTTTGACGTGGAATCTAAGATTCGTGCTGCCTGTGGCCAATCCCGCCAGAGCAGCCGTGACGACGGCGACTGTCTTTTCGCGCGACTTCGAGTTATCTTCAGGCTATCTTAGTGCCAAGTTCCGCGTGACGAGAGCCCCAACGCCGGTAAGGCGATAATCATGGACAAAGAGCACGTCCGGTCAACGATCAACGAAGTTGGCATACTCCCCGCGATTCGCGTGTCGAGCGCGGAAAATGCGCGCTTCGCCGCGGAAACCGTTGCGCAAGCAGGCATTCCCATCGTCGAGATTACGACGACGACTCCAGGTGCGGTCGAGGTGATTGCGGATCTAGTGAAGAATCTCCCGCAAGTCATTGTTGGCGCAGGGACGATTCTGGATGCGGAGACGGCGCGTGCGTGCCTGAAAGCGGGGGCGCATTTTCTGACGAGTCCGGGCTTAGACCTTGAGATTGTGCAGTTTGCGCGCAAGGAAAATGTTTTGATGATGGCGGGCGCGCTGACGCCGACGGAGATTGTGGCGGCGTATAAGGCGGGGTCGGATTTCGTGAAAGTCTTTCCGTGTGCGCAGGTTGGAGGGGATAGCTACATTCGGGCGCTGAAGGCGCCGTTTCCGCAGATTCCGTTGATCGCGGCGGGGGGAGTGAATCAGCAGACGGCGGGGGCGTTCATTTTGGCGGGGGCGTCGGCGGTGGGAGTTGGCGGGGACTTGATTCCGCGGAGCGCGATCGAGTTGCGCCAGCCGGAGCGCATTCGGGAACTGGCGCGACGGTTTATCGGGTTGGTACGGACGGCGCGGGCGCAGTTAGCGGTGTGGCAGGCGCCGGCTCGGGTGTCGGCGCGGTAGTTGGGGCGCAGGAGTAGAATTGGGGTGTAGGGTTTCATTGATTTAGAGGGCAGGGAGTTATGAGTTCGAAAGTGACGGGTTTGGGACAGGGTACTGAGCATGGCGCGCACTCGGGCGACGGGAACGGAACGATCGCGACATTGTATGGGCGGCCGCTGAGCGGCAATCGCGGAGTGCCGCTGAATTTGGATTGGGTTGCGGACGTGCGCGTGAACACGAGCGCGGTGGAGCGGCGGGCGGCGACGCTGGGGACGCGGCGGACGGTGAAGAAGGATTGGCAGATTGCGTGGCTGCTGCGGGCGATTTCGTGCATGGATTTGACGACGTTGGCGGGCGACGACACGGACGAGCGGGTTCGGAGATTGTGCGCGAAGGCGCGTCGGCCGATTCAGGATGAAGTGGTGAAGAAGCTGGGGATCGAGTCGCTGGGGATTAAAGTTGGCGCGGTGTGCGTGTATCACACGTTTGTGGAGACCGCGGTGCGTGCGCTGGAAGGGTCGGGAATTCCGGTGGCGGCGGTGTCCACGGGATTTCCGGCGGGGCTTTCACCGCTCGACGAGCGCGTGGCGGAGATTCGGCGTTCGGTGGACGCGGGGGCGCGAGAGATCGATGTCGTGATTACGAGGGGGCATGTGTTTGGGGCGCGGTGGTCGGCGCTGTTCGATGAGATTGCGACGTTCAAGGCGGCGTGCGGGTCGGCGCACATGAAAGTGATTTTGGGGACGGGCGATTTGCTGACTTTGCGGAATGTGGCGCGGGCGAGTTGGGTGGCGATGATGGCGGGCGCGGATTTTATTAAGACGTCGACGGGGAAAGAAGCGACGAACGCGACGCTGCCGGTGGGGTTGGTGATGGTGCGGGCGATTCGCGAGTATGCGGAGCGGACGAAGATGGCTGTGGGATTTAAGCCGGCGGGCGGGATTCGCACGGCGAAGCAGTCGATCGAGTGGCTGGGGATGATGAAGGAAGAGTTAGGCGATTCGTGGTTGAGGGCGGAGATGTTTCGGTTTGGTGCGAGCAGCATGCTGGCGGATATTGAGCGGCAGTTGGAGTTTCATGCGACGGGAAGGTACGCGGCGGAGTATCGGATGCCGATGGCGTAGAACGGAAATCGATATTAAAAAGTAACTAGATGGCGAAGTAGTGATCCAAGCCGTCCGTGGAGCGATTCGCGGGCGGCTGATTAATTTTCGGGCAGGGCGGTTTTGCGCTTGTCTAGCAACGAGTAGCCTTCCGGCAGTTCGTAGAGCTGCGGATCGGGGTCGGACAGAACCAGGTTTGTGACGGTAAATGTCTGGGTGCCGTACCGCGGATCGAAGCGTTTGGAACGCATGTTGAAACCGAGAACCGGCGAATACCAAAATTCTCTTTCAATCGTCATCATCTGATCGTTGCCGAACACGCCTGGATTAAAATGCGAGATAACGTGCCTGCCGATGGTGTCGACTCCGGCCATGAACTGCTTGCCCAAGTCGATCCATTCGGTGTCTCCCATTTCACCGACGGTTTTGTTTGCGGTCTTTCCTTTACCGTTGGGTGCGAAGAAGTCGAAGACGGTTTCTGAGGTCGGCTCGAAAGTCGACATTTGACACTGCTTCTTTGGATCCATCATGAAGCAGTTGATGTGGGTGTGGGCGACGGGATCGGAAATCTGGATGGTGGTCATCTCGGATCGTTCCGGAGTGTTTGGCGGAGCGAGCCACCAGCGCTCCATGTAAATGCGGCCGTCGGCGTCGCGCGCGATTTTGCGCTTGTTCGCGGTCGTTATGCTGCCACCATCGGCGAGCGGGCGGACCCAGGTGGTCTCGAGAATCAGAGTGAAAGGAGCTTTCGCTTTTGGCGGGACGATGATGCTCTCGAGAATGCTGCCGTGGGCGCCGCCGTCTTCGACGTCGAGGTGATCGAGTGTCGTGGTTTTTTGTCCAGGGGGGCGCTCGCCGGGGACGAGGGGAGGCTCGGCGTTCTGGGCGCTGGAGACGGCCGGCCAGCTGAGTAAGAGGAGAGTGACGCAGGAGATAAGAAGACGCATGGTTACCTCCGTTGGATGGAAACTATGACAGAAGAGTTGGATGAAGGGAATATGCGTTGGGCAATTAGAGCCGGGGCTTTGCGAGAGATGAGTCTGCGCCGCCATTTCAAATGTGGAGGCGGATCGCGGTGATGTGGTGTCGTGCTCGGCAGCGTGGTTTCGCCGGAGGTTCGCTTTTAGGGGGTACCCCCTGTGTTTTGCAAAGAGTGCGCAAAGCTTTGGGAATGAATGGGTTACAGAAGGGTTAATTTTAAGAGTGTATAAACCATTGAAAAACGGCGAGTTGCAGGAGGTCGTGATTTGGAAAGACGCGGGTGTGGGTGGGGCGGAGCGGACTGCGGGTCTGAGATTTGGCCGTTGAGGCAGAGAGGTACCTCGCTCCCTCCCGGAACGCTGAAAGGATGATAGAGGATTGTGGGGCGCTTGTTAAATTTGAAATCTTTATTGGGAGAGCTTGTAGAGTGCGTTCGAACTAATGCTCGCACAGTGAAACGGCGTGGTGAGGATCGCTCAGAAGAATTACATAGCGAAACTGAAACTGATGAGAAATCCGACGGAGAGGGTTTGGAGCAGTTGGTCGAATTATGCGAGGGAAAGAAGCGCACTTCCTTTCAGGAAAAGTCGAACGGCAAGAGCCCACCCTCACAAATCGAGGATGGAGCACCCGGCAGGAGCCCACCCTCGAACACCGAGGGTGGGGCACCCGGCTGAGAGTGCGGCGCTCGATGGAGATTAGTTTTCGGGTGGGGCGGATTTGCGGTCGTCGATTACGGTGAATTCCTTGGGGACTTCGAACAACTGGGGGTCGGGGTCGGAGAGGATGAGGTTGGTGACGGTGAATTCTTGCTTGCCGATGCGCGGGTCGGAGCGTTTGGAGAGTAGGTTGAAGCCGAGCTTGGGGGAATACCAGAACTCGCGCTCGATGGTCAGCATGCGGTCATTGCCGAAGGAGCCGGGTTTGTGGTGCTCGGTGACGCGCTCACCGATGGCCTCGACGCCCGAGACGAGCTGCTTGCCGAGATCGAGCCAAACGACGTCGCCGTTGTCGTCATTGATGGTTTGGTTCTGGCCGAAAAAATTGAAGACGGTGTCTGGCGACGGCGAGTAGGTGACGAGCTGACAGCGTTTTTTTGAATCGAGCGGAAAGCAGCTGTAGAGAGTGTGTGCCAGGGGATTGGAGATCTGGATCGCGGTCATGCGCGATTGCTGTTTGCCGTCCTGCGGGACGAGCAGCCAGCGCTCCATGTAGATGCGGCCTTCGGCGTCGCGCGCGATCTTGCGCTTGTTTTCGATGGTGATGGTGCCGCCGTCGGCGAGGCCGCGGGCCCAAACGGTTTCGAGAATCAGCGAGAATGGCGCCTTTGCTTTTGGCGGGACGATGATGCTCTCGAGCGTGTCGCCGCGAGCGCCACCGTCTTCGGCGTAGAGTTTCTCTTCGGCGGTTTTCTGGCCGGGGACGCGGGCGCCCGGGACGACGGGAGGTTCAGAACTTTGCGCTTTTGAGATGGCGGGGAAGATCAGGAAGAAAAGCGTTAGAGAGGAGATAAGAAGCCGCATGGTTACCTCCGTGAGTGAGTTCACTATGACATAAGCGGTAGGTGGAGGGAATAGTGGGGGCTGGGGGCGGCTGGAGCGTCGGCTTCGGGGTGTTTCTGATTGTGTTCGCGCCGCGTTGGTAACTTTCCTGGCGTGAGGAACATCTTCCTTTGAGCCCAGCAACTTTGATTCGGGACTTCCCAGGGAGATTGACATGAGTTTTCTGGATACGATTTTGAAGCGGAATAAGGAGTTTGCGGGACGGGAGTCGGCTGGCGGGCGGCTTATGCCTTCGCTGCCGGGGGCGATGCCAAGTGTGAGGGCGATGATTATCGGGTGTGCGGATATGCGCGTCGATCCGGCGCATTTGCTGGGGATTCAGCCGGGTGAGGCGGTGGTGATCCGGAATATTGGTGGGCGGGTTGCGCCGGGTTTGCTGGAGCAGATGGGGTTGCTGGGGCGGATCGGCGATTACGCGGCTTGCGGGGGATCCGGATAAGCTGGCGCACTATTTTCAGATTGGCGAGGGTGAGGTTGCGGGGAAAGCGGTGATGGATCCCCGGGCTGCGGTCGCTGTTGATGTTGCGGCGCTGCGGGCGAATCCGGCGTTGCCCGGTGGGTGGGGTGGTGTCGGGGTTTGTTTATAATGTGGCTACGGGGCTGGTGGAGGTTGTGGTGTCGGCGGCGCGGGTGCGGGCTGCGTGAAATTTATCGGCAGAAGGAGTCGTTGTATACGCGTGGCGCGCGTGATCTTTTTGTCGCGGAGTTGGGCCGGGTTCGCATGGAATTTGGATTTGTGTTGGTGGGTTATGTGGTGATGCCGAATCACGTGCACATATTGATCGGTGAGCCTGGCAGGGGAACGACTTCGACGGTTTTGCAAATGCTCAAGCAGCGCACGTCGCGAAAAATGAGGAAGCTGGAGGCGGCTGCGTTGGACAGGCGATTGGTGCCGCTGTGGCAAAGTCGTTTTTACGATTTCAATGTTTATAGTCGGTGGAAGGTCGAGGAGAAGTTGCGGTATATGCATGCGAATCCGGTCACTCGGGGGTTGGTGGGAAATCCTCGGGATTGGATTTGGAGTAGTTGGTCGTTCTATGAAAAAGGAGAGGTTGGGTTGATTGAGATTGATGGGTGGGGTTGAGGGAGGGGTGAGGGGAGATTGAGAGTGGAAGTGCACGTGGAGAAAGGCGAAGACCCACCCTCAAACACCGAGGGTGGGGCACCCTGTTTAGGGAAGCGTGGCGCGGGTTACGCCGATGTGTTTGTCGGCGGCGCCGTAGTAGAAGAGGAATTCGTGGGATGAGGCAATGGGTGCAGGGGTGGCGAGTGCAGCGGGAATGGGGAGGATGCCTTCGATGAAGACGACGTTGGGGACTTGGCCGGAGATTTCCCAGGGGAGTTGAGGGGCGAAGACTGGGGAGTCGCTACGGGAGACTAGGTGGCGGGGATCGCGGCGGTCGAATTGGGCGATGGCGGTGCGGTAGGTGAGGTGGTCGTCGGCGGCGTTGTAGATGAGGAGGATGGTGGTGGGAGTGAGGATGGGCGGGGGGCCGGGTTCGACGACGCGGGAATCGAACTGGTTGGGGCGGCGGGGGAGGACGGGGGATTGGGTTTCTTCGGTCCAGTGGAGCAGGTCGGGGGAAGAGGAAAGACCCATCTGATCGGTGCCGTCGGCGGCGGCGCCGAGCCAATACATCCAATATTTGTTGGCGATTTTTTCGGGGACGATGGCGCCGGATTTTGTCCATTTGACGTTCCAATTGCCGCGATTGGCGGGGACGATCACGCCATGGCGCTGCCAGTGGATGAGATCGCGCGAGGTGGCGAGGCAGAGTTGCGCGTCGATTTTGTTGTAGCCGGTGTAGGTGAGGTAGTAGGTGTCGCCGAATTTTTGCAGGCGGGGGTCTTCGACCCCGCCGTTTTTTTCGTAGTCGGTTTCGGGGGAGAGCACGGGTTGGGGGCGGCGGGTGAAGTGGAGGCCGTCGGTGCTTTCGGCGTAGCCGATGCGGGAGGTGCCGGCGGAGTCTTGTGCGCGGTAGAGCATGACGATTTTGTGACCGCCGGGGCCGAGGATGACGGCGGGGTTGAAGGTGCCGGCGGACTCCCAGGTTGAGCCTTGGGGGGAGAGGATGGGGGAGTCGGAGAGGCGTTGCCAGGTTGTGGGATTTGTCGTGGTTTGCGCGTGGGCGATGAGGCAGAGCCAGATCGCGGAGAAAGCAAAGGCGACGGGGAGAGCGGCTCGGATGCCGGGGATGGCTGCGCGTTTCATTGGCGGAATTCTACTCTGGCGTTTGGCGATCTATCGAGCGGGCGGCGATGAGTTGCCTGTCGCGTCAATCGCAGCGAGGGCTTCTTCCGGATGGGCGCGGACCACGAAATCATCCGTGAGATTGACCCAGCGCACTTTGCCCGATGGATCGATCAGGAATTCCGCGGGGCGCGAGATGTCTGCGCCGTCGTGCCGGCCGTGTAGATGCACCAGATCCCACCTGCGGATCACGTCCTCATGTGCATCAGAAAGAATCGGGAACGTATAGCCTTGCGAGCGACGCAGGGTTTCAGACTCTTCGGGGGTATCCACACTGATGGCGATCACTCGAATCCTGCGCGCATCGAACTGCGGAAGCGCTTCCTCGAAACTCCGTAACTCGGAGTTGCAGAACGGTCACCAATATCCACGGTAGAAAATCAGGATGACGCCGGCTGCCGGGGCGGCGGACTTGTCGGCGCGGGTGGTGCTTTCTGAGGTGAAGGGGGAGTTCAACGAGGCCGTCAAGTTCACGGGTTGGTTCTGCGAATCCGGCAGCGTGAAATCTGGGGCGGTCTGGCCCACCTGCGGGGCGCCGGAGGAAGGCGGTAGTACATGCCGCGCGCCGATGAAAATGCCGTAAACGAAAAATACGCTGAAGGCCACTGCGAGGACCGCGAGGATGCTGCCGAAAATCTTGCCGCGCCACAGGTCTGGATGCCGGAAGGCGCGCGCAAGGCCCAAGGCGAGAAGCACTAATCCGAGCGCGATGATCAGCAGGTTGGCCCACGGAAAATCGCGAAGCGCAGGGAAGCGAACGAAAAACAGCGGATAGCTGATCACTCCGAGAAAAACCAGCGAGGCGCCAGTCCATACGGCCCAGTTCCAGCTTCGCTTCATCGGTGACACCTCTCGCCGCTCCAGCCGGGTGCGTTTGAAATTCGCGTGACGCCATGAGTGTAGCCGAGGAAGCCATTCGTGTCGCGGCTGAAGCCGCGACCCACAAAGCTGGGTTCCAAAGAGAAAGGCCCAACTTGTGTCGATCAATCAGCGCATGTTGATTATGTTGATGGGGTGGGGCTGGGTTTTTCGGGGAGGGTGACGACGACTCTGGTGCCGCCGGCGTTGGAGTCGATGCGGACGGTCCCGCCAAAGGGACGAACGCGTTCGCGCATGCCGCGCAAACCGACGCCAGCGCCTTTGGTGCGAATGCGGTCGAGTTCGTTGGGCGACATGCCGACGCCTTCGTCGCAGACTTCGACGACGATTTCGGAATTTTCGCGCGCGATGCGAATCTGTGCGGATTTGCTTTGCGAGTGGCGATGAACGTTGGTGAGACATTCCTGGACGATGCGGAAGATGATGACTTCGATTTCGCGCGAGGGGCGCTCGAACTGTTCCTGGAGAAGCAAGGCGACGTCGAGGCCGGAGCGTTGCTTGACGCCGTCGATGTACCAGCCTAGAGCGGCGTGCAAGCCGACTTCGTCGAGCATCGGCGGGTGAAGAAGGTAGGAAGTGGTGCGAACTTCCTTGCCCAATTCCTCGGCTAGGGCCTGGGTTTCTTCGACGAGCGGAGTTAACGAGGGATTCGCGGTTTTGGTCGCTCTTAGGATTCGGGCGATGCCGATTGTCAGAGCGGAGATGGTTTGTCCGGCGCTGTCGTGCATTTCGCGGGCGATGTGGCGGCGTTCCTCGTCCTGAGTTTCCATCAAGCGGATGGAGAGGTCGCGAAGCATTTCGGTCTGGACGAGGATTTCGTTGTTGCGCGCTTCGAGTTCTTTGGTGCGGGCTTGCACCTGGTTTTCGAGAGTTGCGGCGAGAGTGCGAAGGCGCTCTTCGCTCTGGCGGAGTTGTTCTTCGATGCGCTTGCGGTCGGTGATATCGCGCGTGGAACCGGCAACGAACTCGACGTTGCCTGCGCGATCGAAGACGGGGCGGAAGATGTATTCGTAGTAGCCGCCGGCGCCGGTCGGGCTGGTGTAGGGAGTTTCGTCGACGAGGCCGGTCTTGGAGTCGAAGACTTGCTGGATCTGGCGCTGAAGGCGAACGGCGAGTTCGTCTGGATATTTCAGCTGATAGAAATTTTTGCCGACGGCTTGTTCAAATGTGAGTCCCCACAAATCGAGCAGGGATTGATTGATGAAAACGAAGCAGCCGTCGCGGTTGAAAATATAGGCGAAATCGGAGATCGAGGAGAGCGTGATATCGAGGAGGCGGCGCTGCCGCTCGAGGCGGAAACGCAGGTCGTCGGATTCGGAGGAGCGGCTGCGGGTCGACTTGGGTCGCGCTCGACTAGATTGAAGTGGTTTCTTGCGCACACTGTAGCCTGTCGAATGAGTATAGCAGGAGCGTTTGATTGGAGGAGACGCGGGTGCAGGACAGGGGGACGCGCAGCGTATAGAATGCAGCGCGCGTTCACACCGCTGGTTGGGCGGCGGCATTCGCAGCGTGATTCGGAGAAATGAGGATTTCATGACAGAGACACAGGCTCAGACTTGGAAGGCGACTCCGTTCACGATTGAACGCAGGGAGGGCAAGGCTCCTGGCACCGTGATTTTTCGGCTGCGTGGGCCGTTCACGCAGCGGGATATGTTTGCGTCGCTGGCGCCGGTGGTGGTGGACAACATGCTGAATTTTCAGTCGGAGCCGAGCGAGAAATTGCCGACGCTGAATATTCTAGATTTAACGGAAGTGCCGTATATGGATTCGGCGGGGCTGGGGCGGATTGTTCGGCACTATGTTCATTGCAGGGGGAAAGGCGTGCGGATGGTGGCGGCGGGAGTGAGTTCGCGCGTGGTGGATTTGTTCAAGATGACGAAGGTGGGCGCGGTGATTCCGATGGTGGCTACGGTGGAAGAGGCGGATGTTTGATTGGTAGTGAGGCGCTCGTGCCGATGTCGGATTGGATGTGATGTGGCGGCTGAGGCCAAAAGCTTCGGCCGTTTTTTTGTGGGTGGTACAGGCGCGACTGGAGTCGTGCCTTGCGGTTCCGCACGAACATCGAAATTAGAGGTTGAAGGCCCACAGCAGGAATTTTGTCAGGAAGACGTCGGCGACGAGGACGATGACGGAGGACTCGACGAAGGCGGAGATGGTGGCGCGGCCGACGCCTTCGGTGCCGCCTTTGACGCGGAGGCCTTGATGGCAGCCGACCGAAGCGACGATGAAGCCGAAGACGAGCGGCTTGATGAAGCCGATGGCGAGGTCACCGAGTTCGAGGACGTCGATGGCGCGGGTCCAGAATTGAGCGGCGGGCACGTGGAGTGTGAGTGAGGCGACAGCGAATCCACCAATGAGACCGGCGCAAACGCCGAGCGCGGTCAGGAGGGGCAAGGTAAGCACCGTTGCGAGGAGGCGCGGGGTCATGAGTTTGCGGATGGGGTCGATGCCGAAAGAGCGGATCGCGTCGATTTGGTCGGTGACAACCATGGAGCCGAGTTCGGAGGCCATGGCGGTGGCGTTGCGTCCGGCGACGAGGAGTGCGGTGAAAACGGGGCCGAGTTCGCGAAGGAGAGCGAGTGAGACGGCGTCGGCGGTGAGGGCGGTTTCTCCGAAGCGGCGGAACTGGCCGGCGGCGTTCATGACGACGACGCCCCCGACGCAAAGGAGCGCGACGAGAACGATGCGCAGAGAGCCTACGCCGATGATGTCCATCTGTTCGATCAGATCGGAGAAATAGCGGTTGGCGGAGAAAGCGCTGCGAAGCGACCTGACGACCAGGAAGAAATAGTCCTGAACGGCAAAGGTTCGCTCTTTGAGTTCGTTCTCGATGCCGGTACCGACGGAAACTGGGTTCATCGCTACATCTCCAATTTTGCTAGCCTGCTAGCGATACTACTTCGACTGTGAGCAGATTAGTGGGAATGCGCTGGGGGGATGTCAAAACCAGCACTCATTGAGGTATTGGTTCGTGCGGTTGCTGTCGGTGACTTGGGATGGATGTGGCGGGGCGAGCTTCGGCGTGATTGAATGGAGGGAGTTTGCGGGCGCGTTGATGGAGGAGATTCGTGGGGAATGTTGCGTTGAAGAATCGAGTGGCACCCGGTGTGAGGATTGCGTGTTGGTGCTTGTTGCTCGGCGGATTTGCGATGGCGGCGGCAGGCGTGGGACGGGCTTCGAGTGCGACGATGCCATTCACGAGCGCGGACGGCGCGTTCGGGTTTCACTACGCGGCGGAGCTTGTGAAGTGCGACACGCAAGACGCGAAGGTGACTTCGGAGAGCGTGTGGGCGCCTGCGGAGGCTTGCCGATGCAACGACCCAGGTGGAGCGGCAGTGACGTCTGTGTGCTTCGGATACCCGAAGGACAAATTTAAGGAAAAGCCGATGTTCAACGGTGCCTCGTTTTTCGTGGCGACGGATGTGAATGCGGCTGATGCGGCGAGCTGCATGGCGGGGTCTGCGAACTGGGGCGAACTGAAGGGCGAGAACACCACGATCGGCGGCGGGACGTTCCGGCACTTTCGAGTGAGCGACGCGGCGATGAGCCACTATGAGAACAGCGATATTTACCGGAACTTTCACGCGGGAAAGTGTTACGAGCTGGTGATTCAAGAGATGACGACGAATCCGGATGTTTACGACGCGGGGACGCAGAAGTTTACGAAAGAGGATGAGGCTGAAGTGAAGGGCAAGTTGATGCAGGTTTTGCAGTCGTTTCGATTTTTGCGGTAAAGAGTATTGGCAGTTCTGCGGATGAAAATATGAGCGTAACGGAAAAGTTTGTATCGATGGAGTGGGGTGCGGCGCCGGAAGATCCGCGCGAGGTTGTGACGTGGCTCGACGCGCACTCGCGGAAGTTTGGTCATTTTATTGGTGGAGGGTGGCGTCGTCCGACGGACGGAAAATATTTTGAGAGCGAGGACCCTTCCACCGGGGATGTGCTGGCGTCGGTGGCGCAAGGGTCGAGCGCGGATGTTGATGGGGCGGTGAAGGCGGCGCGCGGCGCGCTGAGCGGGTGGCAGAAGATTGGCGGACATGCGCGGGCGCGATATTTGTATGCGTTGGCGCGGCTGGTGCAGAAACATTCGCGACGGTTGGCAGTATTGGAAACGATGGACAACGGGAAGCCGATTCGCGAGAGCCGCGATCTGGATATTCCGCTGGTGGCTCGGCATTTTTACCATCACGCGGGTTGGGCGCAGATTTTGGCGTCGGAGTTTCCGGGTTACGTAGCGTGCGGCGTTGTGGGGCAGATCATTCCGTGGAATTTTCCTTTGCTTATGCTGGCGTGGAAGATTGCGCCGGCGCTGGCGGCGGGGAACACGGTGGTGCTGAAGCCTGCGGAGTTCACGCCGCTGACGGCGCTGGCGTTTGCGGAACTTTGCAGCGAGGCGGAGTTGCCGGCTGGCGTCGTAAACATTGTGACGGGCGATGGTGAAACCGGCGAAGCGCTGGTGATGCACGACGACGTAGACAAGATTGCGTTCACGGGATCGACGGAAGTAGGACGCGCGATTCGAAAGGCGACGGCGACGAGCCACAAGCGGTTGTCGCTGGAGTTGGGCGGCAAGTCGCCATTTGTGATTTTTGAGGATGCGGACCTCGATAGCGCGGTCGAGGGGTTGGTCGACGGGATTTGGCTGAATCAGGGGCAAGTGTGTTGCGCGGGTTCGCGTTTACTGGTGCAGGAGAGCGTGTCGGAAGCGCTGCTCGAAAAAGTGCGACAGCGAATGAGCACGCTGAGGGTCGGGTCGCCGCTGGATAAGGCGATCGATGTTGGCGCGATCGTTGCGCGGGTGCAGTTGGAGCGGATCGATCGGTTGGTGAAGCAAGGCGTGGCGGAAGGGGCGACGTGCTGGCAACCGCCGGATTTCGCGCTGCCTTCGCGCGGGCATTACTTCCCGCCGACGCTGCTGAGCAATGTGCAGCCGGCGTCGGTCGTGGCGCAGCAAGAGATATTTGGTCCGGTGCTGGCGGCGATGACGTTTCGAACGCCACGCGAAGCCGTGGAACTGGCGAACAACACGGCCTATGGGCTGGCGGCGAGTGTGTGGAGCGAAAGCGTGAACGTGGCGCTACAAGTGGCGGCGCAGGTTAAGGCTGGTGTGGTGTGGGTCAACAGCACGAATCTGTTCGACGCGGCGTGCGGATTTGGCGGATATCGGGAGAGCGGGTACGGCCGCGAAGGCGGGCGAGAAGGGATGCTGGAGTATCTCGAGCCGGCGTGGTTCGCCAAGGCGCCTGTGCTGAAGCTGGATAGGTCGGTGAGCGCGGCGGACGGCGATGAGAAGCGCAGTGCGGAGAAAGCGGGGAAGGCGGATGGTTCGAACAACACGCTGTCGATTGATCGGACAGTGAAGCTCTACATTGGCGGCAAGCAGGCGCGACCGGATTCAGGTTACAGCCTTGAGGTGCGCGGATCGGATGGGAGGTTGCTGGGCGAGGCGCCGCTCGGGAATCGCAAGGATATTCGCAATGCAGTGGAAGCGGCACGGAAGGCCGCCGAGGGATGGGCGAAGTCGACGGCGCACAACCGGGCGCAGATTTTGTATTACTTCGCGGAGAATTTTTCGCAGCGAAGTGAGGAGATTGGCGGGAGGCTGGCGCGAGTCGTTGGAGCGAAGCAGGCACGGCGGGAGGTCGCGGCATGCGTGGAGCGCGTGTTCACGTATGCGGCGTGGGCCGACAAGTTTGATGGATTGGTGCACAATCCGCCGATGCGGAATATTTCGATTGCGATGAATGAGGCGATTGGAACGGCGGGAGTGCTTTGTCCGGCGGACACGCCATTGCTGGGATTTGTATCGACGGTGATGCCGCTTGTGGCGATGGGCAACGTGGTGGTGGCGATCCCGTCGGAGCGGTATCCACTAATAATGGGCGAACTGTATCAGGTGTTTGAGACGAGCGATTTACCAGCGGGCGTCGTCAATATGGTCAGCGGACGCGGGACGGAATTGCTGCGCGTACTGGCGGAGCATGCGGACCTCGATGCGCTGTGGAGTTTTGGAGATGACGCGCAGAGCGTGATGGCGAAATCGCTTTCAGCAGGAAATTTGAAGCAGGTGTTTACGAATGAAGGTCGCTCGATCGACTGGTTCGATGCGGCCCAGGCTGAAGGGAAGTGGTGGCTGCGGCACGCGGTGCAGGTGAAGAATGTTTGGGTGCCGTACGGGGAGTGAAGCGGAAAATAGAAACTGGAAAATGGAAATTGGTCAGCAAAGTTGTCGTATTGCGACCGGTCTGCCTGAATGTCGATCTATAAAATCTGAACTGAGCTGAGCTTGGCCTGAAGGAGAAAACATGGCACTCCGGATGGCTGGGCCGTGCCGCTGATTCCCCCTCCCGAAAGAATCAACAGCGCCGGAGTGCCGGTGACCGGGAGTGTTATATTACGCATAAGTAAAACATGTCAACTATTATTTTTACTAAATTGTTGGCGGGGAAGTACATAGGGTGAGGTTGGCAAAGTTGTGCTGGGTGAAGCGTTGGTTGGAAAATTGAAAATGGAAATTGGAAAATCGCACGCCGGTCACTCGTGAAGTTTTTCTGAATTGGAAAGTTCTAGTCGTCGGGTGCCGAGAATTGTCCCCTGTTGTCCTCCATCGAAATTGGTACGAAATTGAGACTTTGCTTTTGCGCCGGCGCAACGGAAGATGATCTCCCTTCCTAATCCGCCGGGCGCCCGGATGGGCGTTACTGGTGTCTGCAGGAGATTCACGATGCGGCGCTTTCTGGATCAGTTCCCGAGGGACCGACGTGTGTCGACGCGCCACGCTGTGAAGACACCGTTGAAGGTGAGGTTGTGGAAGTCGGCGACGCCGGAGCATGTGGGGCAGTCGGAGAATATTTCCGAGCAAGGAATGTTTTTCGCGACGGATCTGCGCATGGGCGTGGGCACGGTGGTGGAGCTCGTGTTGAAGATGCCGCAGGAGATCACGGGCGAGCCGGAAACGGAGTGGAGATGCACGGGGCATGTCGTTCGGGTGGCGCAGGTGGACACCGAGGTTGGCACGCAGGGCGTCGGAGTGCAGTTTGACTGCTATCAAGTTGCGAAGAGCTGAAGCGAGCCGCGCAGCGGGATTTTCAAGCCGACTCACTGGCTCTTGCTCGAACGCGCGTCAACGCTGCTGTGCGGGTACTGGAGCTACCTAGTTTTAGTCCTATACGTTGCCATTTTGGGCAAACAAAATTTCTAAAAGCAGGTTGATGGCTAAGCCGGGGCCTAACATCGACTCAAGAATTTCTCTTTCGAAAGAAGAAAAATGCTTGAGGAACGTAGGCAGTTTCCTAGATTAGTGCCGAATACGCCGTTATTCGTGTCGATGGACGAGGCGAAAAGTGGATTGCTGCTCGATTTGTGCGAAGGCGGGCTCTCCGGTCGCGAGCCTTGTGCCGCGAAACCTGGATGATGTGGTGTCGCTGGCGTTCGATTTGCCTGAGGGCGTCGGCCACATCGAGGCGAAGGCGAAAATCGCGTGGACGCGCGATTCCGGCCATCTGACCGGTGTGCGATTCATGGATCTGGATGAGGTTTCGCAGCAACAGCTGAGCGAGTGGATCGCGGCAGGCACCAATCTGAGGCCGGCGGGCAGCGAAGATCTCGATGAGCCGGTGATTGTGACGCGGTCGACCTACGCACAGGTGGATGCGATTCGGCGGGACGATACGGGCCGAAATCCGCCCGAAAATCAGAATGGAGGCGGAGCCTGAGGTCGAGATGCGGGCCGTCGAAGCTCGGGCCGAAGAGGCGGATTCCGGCGGCTGAGATGGCCATGGAGACCATTGCTGAACCGGAGCCGGTCGATGCGGAAGAGAAGCCCACACCGGCGATGGAGATGACGGGGACACTATTCCCGAGCCAACGGTGGAACAGAAAGCTTTCACGGAAGAGCAAGCTGTTAGGGACGAGATGGCGCGACGTTGAAATCGAGGAACCTGCCGAATCTGAGACGATTGTCGGAAGCAGCTGACGAACCTTGGGACGTCGCTGAAGCCGAGATGGTGGCACACGCCACAGTCGAAGAGCCAGCCACGGTCGAAGAACCAGCTGCGGCCGATGCGAGCGACGCCGGGATCGACGAGCCGCGCGGAGTGGGTTGAGCACGTGGCGCAGATGGAAGACGCGCCTGCGGGCGCACGTTTCGAGGCGGGTAGCCAGACGTTGCCGCCCGATGCGGAAACGGTGGGCTGGGCCTCGGATGCGGTCGGCTGGGTGCACAGAGATTGCCGAAAAACGCATCACGGCTCCAGAAGAAGCGGAATTTGACGGCTTATACATACCCGAAACTGCGATGGGCGCCAAGGCAGCGAGACAGGCGAAATCGCGACACACGATCGAACTGGTGCTAGCGGTCGTGCTGCTTACATGGGCGCTGGTCTACCTTGGGTATCAGATGGGGAGCACGGGAGCGAACCATTCGGCGCGCGATTTGACTTTGCCGAAATGCGGTGGGCGGTGACCGGAACTTCGGCGAATGCGAGCACGAAAGGCGATAGCGGGAAAACCGGGAGCGCCGTCGTCGGCGTCGTTTGCGTCGGCTGAAGCATTTCCCGAAACGAATTCGATTCCACCGATCGCCAGCGGGCGGGCGTTCGACGAGCACCGTTGAGTTCGAGTTCATGCGTCTCTGGAGAGCCCGAGTCGCCAACCCCACAGTGTGGCTGCGCCGAGGAGCGCGCGCTCCACTCTGCGCGCGAGACAGCCACCCCGGCAGCAGGAACGACGGTTCTGGCGGGCACAGCTCCTGCTGATGAACTCGGGAGTGGTCTTGCAGGTTGGTGCGATGAAGATGGAAGGGAACGCAACCGCGTTGATGCAGGACCTGAAAAAGAAGAAATTCTCAGCGTTTGTCTACCGGCACGGAAATGACAACCTGTACCGCGTCGGAGTCGGACCCTTTGGCGATCGGGATTCGAGCGCGAAGGTGAAGTCGGAGCTCCAGAAAAATGGCTACACGGCGATCACGGCAAAGTGGATGAAGGACAAGGGCTAATCGGAATCGACCGAGTTGGCGCCCCGGACTCAGGCCGACAAGCCGAAGCGCTATCTGAAGATAGGCCTTTCACAGGCAGTACAGGAACGTCACCCTTAACGATAACGAGTTCTGCGTAGGCGGGTCGGGCACCGCTATCCTATATATACTGGGAGTCATACCGAGGGCGTGAAGTTTCCGGGTCGCCAGCGTCCTTGTATTCCCGTCTTTGATGCGGCTGTTCGCTGGGCTTAGAATTCGGCGGTGGAGGTTGGGTTTGACTGTGGCGACAACTGTCGTGGGAGAAGCTGTGCGAACGCTGCAACGGGTCATTATTGAGGGTGTTTCGCCGGAAGTGGACGCGGGACGGTTCGCGATCAAGCGGATCGTGGGCGATGAGTTACGCGTGCGCGCGGACATTTATGCGGATGGTCATGACTCGCTCGGTGCGCGTCTTTTGTGGCGGCGCGATGATGAGCGAGAGTGGAATGAAGCGCCCATGCGGCTCGATAACAACGACCGGTGGGAGGGTGGGTTCAAGCTTGAGAAGCTTGGAAGATATTTGTACACCGTCGTCGCGTGGACGGACGCATTTGGAAGTTGGAGCAAGGACTTAAAGAAGCGGGCAGATGCCGGGCAGGACATTTCAGTGGATGTGCTTGATCGGGGTCGAGATTGTGCGGCAGGCTGCGGATCGAGCGAGCGGTGGGGATTTGAAGAAGCTGACGGAGGCGGCGGCGAAGGCTGAAGGAATCGGCGAAGAGGGATCGCGCCGGCGCCCTGGCGATTGCGCAGAATGCAGAACTGGCGCTGCTTGTGAATGCGTGGCGCGATCGCACGGCGATACTCGATATGAGCGCGAACTGGCGGTCGTGGTCGATCCGGAGAAGGCGAGATTCAGCACCTGGTATGAATTGTTTCCGCGGTCTGTGACGACGGATCCGAAGCGGCATGGCACGTTCAAGGATGTGATCGATCGCCTGCCGTATGTGGCGGGGATGGGTTTCGACATTTTGTATATGCCGCCAATTCATCCCATCGGGCGATCGGAGCGGAAGGGCAAAAACAATTCGGCGACGCCAGCACCCGACGATACCGGGAGTCCGTGGGCGATTGGTGCGAAAGAAGGCGGGCACAAGGCGATTCATCCGCAGCTTGGGACGCTCGAGGAATTCAAGCTCCTGGTTCGAAAAGCGCGGGAGTTAGGTATGGATATTGCGCTCGACATCGCGTTTCAGTGTGCGCCCGATCATCCGTACGTGAAGGAACATCGCGAATGGTTTCGTGAGCGGCCGGATGGAACCGTGCAATACGCGGAGAACCCGCCGAAAAAATATCAGGATATTTATCCGTTCAATTTCGAAAATTCGCGTGCGCCGGAGTTGTGGGCGGAACTGAAGAGTGTCATCGACTATTGGATCGAGCAGGGTGTTCGCGTGTTTCGAGTGGACAATCCGCACACGAAGCCGTTTGCGTTCTGGGAATGGCTGATCGGCGAGGTGAAGAAAGAGCATCCGGAGACTATTTTTCTGTCGGAGGCGTTCACCCGACCGAAGGTGATGTATCAGTTGGCGAAGCTGGGATTCACGCAGTCGTATACGTATTTTGCGTGGAAGAATACGAGTTTCGAACTGACGGAGTATTTCGACGAAATGATGGACGCGGACGTATTCGAATATTTCCGGCCGAATCTGTGGCCAAACACGCCGGACATTCTGAACGAATATTTGCAGCGAAGCGGCCGTGCTGGGTTTATGACCCGTCTGATCTTGGCGGGCACCTTGAGCGGGAGCTACGGAATCTACGGGCCGGCGTACGAATTGTGCGAAGGGCGGCCGGTGCGCGAAGGCAGCGAGGAGTATCTCGATTCGGAAAAGTATCAAATCCGCGTTTGGGACATCCATAATCCGAATAGCCTGCGCGATCTGATCACGCACGTGAACCGGATCCGAAAGAACAGCCGATCGCTGCAACAGAATCTGGGGCTGGCGTTCCATCCGGTCGACAATTCGCAGCTCATCGCGTACAGCCGGGTCACGGAAGACAAGTCGGATATGATTCTGGTCGTGGCGAATCTGGATCCTCACAATCGGCAAGCCGGCTGGGTAAACGTCGATGTGAAGGAGTTGGGGCTCGGTTCGGAAGAGTCATACCAGGTTCACGATTTGTTGACGGATGCGCGCTACGTTTGGCACGGCTCGAGAAATTTTGTGGATCTGAATCCGTCCGTGCTTCCGGCGCATATTTTTCGAGTACATTCGATCGGATAAGCGGGACTGTACGCAGCGAAGTGCGGGTAGACTGCCCGTGTCTGCAAAGTGCGAAGTGATCGCCGGTCTGTGTTTGCGCTCGGACGTTTCGCGAGCGACGGGAATAAAGAATTCAAGAGGAGATGCAACCGTTGGCCCCGCAGGACGATAAGCTCTGGTACAAAGACGCGGTTATATATCAGCTTCACGTGCGGACGTTCTGCGACAGCGACGGCAATGGTGTCGGTGACTTTCGCGGGTTGACAAACAAGCTCGACTATCTCCAGGAGCTTGGGATTAACGCAATCTGGTTGTTGCCGTTCTATCCGTCGCCGTTGCGCGACGATGGATACGACATTGCCGACTATACGTCGGTGAATCCCACCTACGGCACGATCGAAGACTTCAAGGCGTTTCTGCAGGCCGCGCACGCCCGCAAGATTCGCGTCATCACCGAACTGGTCGTAAATCACACTTCGGATCAGCACCCCTGGTTTCAGGAAGCGCGCAGCTCTCGCGACAACCCAAAGCGTGATTGGTATGTCTGGAGCGATACCGACGACAAGTACAAGGGCGTTCGAATCATCTTTATCGACACCGAGATGTCGAACTGGTCGTGGGACCCGATCTCAAAAACCTACTACTGGCACAGATTCTTCAGCCATCAGCCGGACCTGAATTACGACAACCCCGCCGTGAAGGAAGCGGTCTGGGAAGTGATGAAGTTCTGGCTCGACATCGGTGTTGATGGCTTCCGTCTCGACGCGGTTCCATACCTCGTTGAGCGCGAAGGGACCTCGTGCGAAAACCTGCCTGAAACTCATACCGTCATCAAGGAACTGCGCGCGCGTCTTGACGATGCCTATCCCGGCAAAATGCTGCTCGCCGAGGCGAATATGTGGCCCGTCGATGTCCGCGATTATTTCGGCCAGGGCGACGGCGACGAATTCCACATGGCCTTCCATTTTCCGCTGATGCCGCGCATGTTCATGGCGGTCAAGCTCGAAGATCGCAAGCCCATCATCGACATCCTGGAGCAGACACCTCAGATCCCCGACAACTGCCAGTGGTGCATATTTCTGCGAAATCACGACGAGTTAACGCTCGAGATGGTCACCGACATCGAGCGCGATTACATGTATGACTCGTTCGCGAACGACAAGACGATGCGAATCAATCTGGGCATTCGCCGGCGCCTCGCTCCGCTGTTGGAGAACGACCGGCGTCGCATCGAATTATTGAATGGGTTGTTGCTCTCGATGCCCGGGACGCCAATCATTTACTACGGCGACGAAATCGGCATGGGCGACAACGTCTACCTCGGCGACCGCAACGGTGTTCGAACACCGATGCAGTGGAATGGTGGGTGGAACGCGGGATTTTCGTCTTCGGACCCGGAGCGACTGTATTCGCCGCTCATTTCGAATCCGGTCTATGGATATCAGTCGGTGAATGTCGAAGCACAGCGGCGGACAGAGCATTCGCTGCTGTCATGGACAAAGTCGGTAATCCAGACGCGAAACTCGTTCCGTGTCTTCAGTCGAGGCTCGATCGATTTTCTCAGCCCTTCAAACCACCGCGTCCTAGCTTATGTGAGACAGTTGGGTGAGGAAAAAGTGCTGGTGGTCAATAACTTGTCGAGCTCAGCGCAAGCTGTCGAGCTCAACCTGCAGAGCTTCAGGGGGCATATCCCGATTGAAATGTTTGGCAGGAATCTTTTCCCGCGAATCGGTGAGTTGCCGTATTTGTTGACACTGGCGCCATATCAATTCTTTTGGTTCCGATTGCGACGCATTTGAACTCGCCACCCGTCGAGTGTAAATTTCTATAGTTTCGCTGATTGAGGGCAAGAGAGCAGGAGCGGACCTTTTTTGGCCGAAGACACCCTACTTTCGGAAGATCTACTTCGCCAGCTGATGAGCGTCGGCGAGGCGGATTTGCTCGTGGCCATCCCCACGCATAACAACGAGGGGACTATCGCGCAGACGATCCAGGCCATCGAAGACAGCTACCAGCAGAACTTCGTCCGAGATCGCGTTGCGATTTTGAATGTTGATGGCGGCTCTTCCGATCAGACTCAGGAAATCGTCGCCGAATCTGAATGGCAAGAAGATCGTCCTTGCGCCGAGGAATCACCTCGCTCAGAACCGTGCATCGCGTAACCGCTCAATACGGCCGCAATGCGTCTCAGGGCGCCGCTCTGAAAATAGTGTTTGCCGCTGCCGACTTGCTGCGTGTCAAGGCCTGCGCTGTTGTCTCACCTTCGACTGCAAGCCTGGATCCGGCCTGGATCGCGAACCTCCTGCGGCCCGCCTATCGCCAGGATTTTGCTTTTGTCGCGCCGCTCTATTCCCGCACCAAGTTTCAAGGCTTCTCGCGCGAAATCTTCTCTACCCGATGAGCCGTGCAGTCTTCGGAGTCCGGATTCGCGAGATGTATTCCGACGAGTGGGGATTCTACGGCCGACTGGCGGCCGAATGCTCGCCCGCAAAAGTTGGACGAGGCCGTGCGCGCGCGCCCAGAGGCGTGGATGGCCGTCAACGCCATCTGCAACGGGATGAAATGCTGCCAATCGTATTTGGGACCCAGAACGGCGCAGCGAGCCGGCGGACCCGATATCGTTGAAACGATTCGCCAGACAGTCGGCAATCTTTTCTGGTGCTGCGATGCGTTCGAAGACCATTGGCTCGATCGCGACCGGCACCGAGAGCGTGCAGACGTTTGGCTCGGACCACGAAGTGACATCGCGAGGATGCGCCAGCCAGACAAGACAGAGAGCTTTGAGTTATTTCGAAGCGGCGTCCGTGACCTGCACGATCAAGTGCTGAAACCGATTCTGGCTCCCGATACGTTGGCACAACTGAAAGAAACCGCTGCGCTCAGGATATCGACAATTTTCATTTCAGTTCGGAATTCTGGGTTCGGATCCTGTATGACTTTGCTGGCGGCATACCATCGCAGCACGATCGCTCGCGACCACGTTCTGCAAGCCCTCGTGCCCTTGTATCGCGGACAACTTTTTTCATTTTTGGCGGAACACGCCCATTCGACCCCCGAAGAAATGGAAGCCGACACAGAGGCGCTCTGCCTGGAGTTCGAGCGCCGAAGCCTTACCTGATCGAGCGATGGAAGGCGAAAAGCTGAGGTGAAACGATGAAAGACACGATCATTCAGGGCTTACAACAGGCGTACCAAAACATGTCGCACATGATCGCGGAATTCTTGCCGCGTTTGGTCGTGATGCTGGTCATCGTACTCACCGGTGTGCTGGTCGCCTACGTCTTCAAGTACGTCGCGCGAACGATCTTGCGGCTGACAAAACTGGATCGCCTGTCAGACGAAGCGGGGGCGTCGAAAGTACTTCGGATGGCGGCTTTGTCGTCGATGACCGATTTTCTGAGCCGATCTGTTTTTTGGATTACATTGCTAGGGTTTCATTCTGATCGGCATCAGCGTTTTGAATATCGCCGGGCCTTCAGGAACAGATTTCGCGATTGTTGCGACTGCTGCCTGAGATCGTAGTTGCGATGTTGATCTTGTTTTTGGGCTTGGTGATCGCGAATTTTTGTCGCGTGCGGTATTGCTTGCGTCGGTGAATAAGGGCTACGGCTCGGCCAAGCTGATTCAGCTGGTCGATCCGTTTCGGAATCTGGATTCTGGCGATTACTATGGCGCTGGATGAACTCAGCGTGGCTCGCCAAACGGTGCTCGCGGCGTTCTCGATTGTACTTGGTGCCTTCATGCTGGGCCTGGCGATAGCATTCGGGTTCGGCGGGCAGGATTTGGCGCGAAAATTCCTGGAGCGATATCTAGGCGAAAAGAAAAAAGACGATTCCGACGACCTCCAGCCGCTGTGATAGCGTTTGTAGGAAGGTTTGTAGCCGCCCCTTTTGAAAGCCGGTTGCGTCCCCTCGGCTTGCGACCATGTTTCGCCCTCACTCATCGAACTAATACCAGCCGGAGAGTACCCATGGCTCAGCTCGGCACAGGAAAAAAGATGGATTCCAGCCTAAAGACCACGCTTGCCGGAGCAACTTCCTGAATACTTGATTGAAGCAGCGATGGTTCGGCGGGAAGGCGCGCAAAATCGCGTCGGTCGACTGTAGTGGACACGTCTTCCGATCCCCGGGCAAGTGGCAATGCGTATCTTGTTTGTCGCCGTAGTTCGCTACGCCGACGGTGGGGCCGAAGAGTTTTACGCGATTCCGCTGGTGCGCGCCGAAGGTGCGGGGGATGAAGCGACTGAAAGTGCTCCGGACCAGGACGGCGGTTCCATGATGCTTGGCCGACGGCTTGAAGAATGCGGCGTTTTTGACGGCGCTGGCCGAATTGATCGAGAAGGGAACTGTCGATCGCCGGCGAAAATCGGCGAGCTTCGCGGACTGCAAACGACGGCGTATGCGAAGCTGTCGCCCGAATCAGTCGCGGACCCTACGCCCAAGCCGGTCGGAGCGGAGCAGAGCAACACTTCGATCATCTACGGCAATCGGCTGATTCTTAAATTTTTCCGGCGCATTCAGGAAGGCATCAACCCCGATCTCGAGATCGGCCAATTTCTGACGGAGAAGACCTCGCTGAAGAGCGTGCCTCCTCTCGCCGGTGATCTTCGAATACCAAGCCCGAGATGGAAAGCCGATGGCGCAGGGCATGTTGCAGAAGTTCGTTCCCAACCAGGGGACGCGTGGGGCTTCACGCTGAGTTCGCTTGGCGAACTATTACGACGAGGTTAGCGCAAACGTCCGAGCGCTGAAGCGAACGCCGAGACATTCCCCGCTTCTCGGAGATGCAGGCGCGATGGCGTTGCCAGACTTCGCGCGAACAGCTCGGTCGAGACGTATCTGGCCGCCGCGGAGCTGCTTGGACAGCGCACTGCCGAGATGCACCTGGCGCTGGCGTCCGACGCTCGCGACCCGGCATTTGGCTCCGGAGCCATTCACGATGGATTCGCAGCAAGCATTGGAACAGTCCATGAGCGGGCTCCTGGTTCGTGTTTTCTCTTTGCTGCGCGACAAGACTGAAGTATCCTGCCGAACGAGTGGCGCGGCAAGGCGGAGAAGCTTGCCGAGCGCGAGAGCGAAATTGCCGCGCGCTTCAACGACCGCGCTGCGCGAGCCGATTCGCGCGATGCGGACGCGAATCCATGGCGACTATCACCTCGGCCAGGTTTTGCGAACAGAGACCGATTTCGTGATCATCGATTTTGAGGGCGAGCCCGCGCGATCGATCGAAGAGCGGCGCGTAAAGCGTTCTCCGTTGCAAGACGTCGCGGGCATGCTGCGATCGTTTCACTACGCGGCGTTTGCGCCGCTTTTGGGAGAGGACCGCGTTCAGGGGAGGATGTCGCTCGGATGAGCGTGTGGGCCGAAGGCGTGGAATTCCTGGGTCTCCGATCGATATTTGGCGAAGTACTTTCGCGACGGCGAAGGGCGCGTCGTATCTGCCCGCGACACAAGGCGAAATTCAGACCGTTCTCGAGTTGCATCTGCTGGAGAAAGCGATCTACGAACTAGGGCTATGAGCTCAACAACCGCCCGACGTGGGTCGGGATCCCGCTTCAGGGCATCGGTAAACTTCTTTCGACGTAGTTCTGTGGTCGCACTGCCGCTAGCTGACACGGTCGATCCGCTCAGGATTTGCGAGGTGGAACCTCGAGCCGGTCAGCAGAGCGACAGGGAACTGAGCCAGGCTCTCGATTCGAATCGGCCCGCGTTGCCGTGCTTTGCTCTCCGTTTTCACGATCCCATTCGTAAACACGTTCTTCCATTCCTTGCGGCGCCGACTTTGGTAGCGCACCACCGTGTCGCCCCAGAATCTGCCCGGAGCCGTGCGGCGGCAACGGAAATCCCGCGCGCGCCAGCCAGCGAGGCACGACCACGACCGCCCAATCTGTTATTACTGTCGCCGAGCGAACGCCGTAGACGTGTTCGGCCCGCTTGCCGCGGGCGTCGAGCGGAAGAAATTCTCCGTCAGAATAAAGACTCGGATGCGCGCGCGCTGTTGCAAGCGCCTTCCAGATCGATGAGCAACTTGATGCTCGCCATCTGCGCCAGTTCTTCGCGACTTCCAGAACGCCGGAGACGGAGACTCATCGAGCGCACGGATCTTCGTCATGCGCCAGCCTCGCGTTCGACTGAAATCGACGGGCATGGCGATTGTCGGGATCGACAAGACTGAAGATCCCACAGGTCCGAGCCTTGATAGAAATCCGGAACGCCGGGCGAAGCGATCTTGATCAATGTTTGCGCGAGGCCGTTCGCCATGCCATAAAACGCGATGTCTGCTTCTGAAACTCTACGAAGTCCGAGAGGAATTTATTCTTCGCGCCAGGCTTCAGGATCGCCGCGATGAACCGTTCCAGCGCCTGCTCGTGACGCAGGTTCGGCCGCGTCCACCGCGTGTGAACCATCGCTTCGCGCGTCGCTTTGATCGCGTACGTCTTTTAACCGCTTCAGAAAGGAAGCGTGGTCGCCGTTGAAAGGCCACGCGCCCACCAGAGTTTCGTATAAGAAAGATCTCTTCGTTGCGATCGGGCACGGGCTGGCCCTCGATCGTTTTTCGATGTTGCGCATTCAGTTTTGACCAACGATCGAGGTTCTTCTGCCAAGTCGGACCGGAAGCTCGGACAGCACATTGATGCGCGCGCGGACATCTTCGCCGCGTTTCGTATCATGTGTCGTTGACGCATTCATCGCATGCGGCCAATCTTTTTGCCGCTTCCTGATGTAACCCGGGAAATCCGCCGAGGGCGCCGTCGAAGGCCGCGGATCGCCGCCAACTTCATTCAGTGAAATGAGCGGGTTGAAGACGTAAAGAAACGTGTCTTCGAAGGCCTTCGCCATGATCGGCCCGGTGAATTGCTGCCAGCGCATGACAAAAGCTAGCCTCGCTTCACGCTGACCCGGCAATAAATGCGGTCGGTTTAGAAGCAACAGCACATCGCGAAGAAAATCGAATGCGGGCGCGCTACTGAGTTGCGGAGCCTTCAGGCGAGCGCGCTCGATTGCTTGCTCGATCCGGCGTTTGTCGTCTTCGGCGACGTCGAGGTTGCTGATGTAGGTGCGATAGATCGGACAGCTGGGCAGTCGCTTCGATCAAAACCTGATTCAGCTCGAGCCGGGGAATCTCCCGCGCATAGCGATCGTTGCGGGCGAGCATCTGAAACTGTTGCCCCGCCGCTCGTATTTCGACGCCGAGCAAGATCGACATGACGAGCTTTTTCTTCTGATACAAAAGTTCGTCGTACGCGATCTCTTTGCCGATGAAGCGGGAATAGATCTTTTCGATTTGGGCGGCGCCTGTCGGATCGACGAAAAAATGCGTTGAGAGCGTTCACGAAGTCATAGCCGGTAGTACCGGCGACAGGCCAGCCAGCAGGTAAATACTCCTCGCGAGCCAGAATTTTCTCGACGAAGATTGGTAGTTCAGTCCGTACCCCACCGTTGGCGCTCGCAGCTTCGCTTCCAGAAGCCGAGTGTGTCGAGGCCACGGCCACCCGTTCGGTCAACTGGCGCAAATATCCCAACGGATCGCGCAATCCATCGATGTGATCGATGCGCAGTCCGTCCAGGTTGCGCTGCTCGATCATGCGAAAGATAAGCGCATGCGTCGCTTCGAAAACAAGCGGATCTTGCATACGCTGGCCGACAAGATCATTGATCGTAAAAAATCGCCGATAGTTGATCTCTTCGTTAACGTTCTGCCAGTAGGCCAGCAAGTAGTGTTGCTGCGCTAGAATTGTTTCGAACGAAGAAAAACTGGACGGATCGTTCGCCTGCCCCTGCAATCCA
Source organism: uncultured Acidobacteriota bacterium (assembly GCA_963795355.1). Lineage (GTDB taxonomy): Bacteria > Acidobacteriota > Terriglobia > Acidiferrales > UBA7541 > Acidiferrum. The sequence continues at coordinate 1,705,203 of CAWCHM010000008.1, read as the reverse complement.
TTTAAATTCTGTGCGATGAATTCGCCGACCTTAGGGTCTTGCGCCATCAGTTGGCGAAGGCGCTGTCTCAGTGTTTCGAATCGAAGCCGGCGATCGGCGCCCGCGTCTCGCGTGATGGTTGTGTCATCGGTTAGAGCTGCCGCGGCTGCGGCGATGCCGGAGTACTCCTGAAAGGAATGCGAGCTCTCACCCAACAAATCGCGAAGCTCATTTAAACGCCGGCGTAGAATCAAGTGATAGGTCGCGGGGGCGAGGGGGAAGAGCGATTCGAAATATTGAACAAAGAATTTTCCCTCGAGAACGATGAGCTTGAGCTCGAGTTGCTCGAGCGCCTCTCCAAATGGGCGCCCAAGCACGGGCAAGAGAACTTTCCCTTCGAGTATGCGCGACGGCGGCCGCCAATCGATGTCGAAGTAGGACGCGTAGGCCGATTCGGGGCCGTTTTCCAACACGTCCATCCACCAGGAATTTTCGCTGCTCGCCGACATGTGATTCGGGACGATATCAAGGACTAGTCCCATGCCACGCTCGCGCAGCTTTTCGCGGAACGCGTGGAAATCACCTTCCGTGCCAAGTTCCGGATTGAGTCGCGTCGGATCGGTCACGTCATATCCGTGCGTACTGCCGCGTCGAGCCGTCAGAATCGGCGAAGCATAGACGTGGGTAATGCCAAGATCGGCGAGATAGTCGACGATCTTCGTCGCGTCCTGAAAAGTGAAATCCTTATTGAATTGCAGGCGATACGTGGCAAGCAGGCGCGGCGGGGCTGGAGGAGTCGTCGGCATCAGGATTCAGTTAGTTTTTGTGCGCTCGGGAGTCTACGTTGGATTGTTCGTAAACAACGAAGGATCGAGGCTGCAGAGTCAACTGTACCGCATCGCCGCCTTCGATTCTCTCTGGCGAGGCCGACGGGCCCCTCCACTTCGGATCGGCGGAATCAGTCTTCTTAATCCAAGGCCCCGGCGATAAGTTGAATGTCAGTTTCGCCGGGCTCTCCCCAAAATAAAACAGAGTCGCAACCCGCGCCGTTCCAGTGTCTTGCAACACCAACAGAGCTGACCGCAACTCTTCAACAGCAGACGGTTTCACGTTGTCAAGTCTCCGCATACGCCGGTAGTCCAACAATTCTCTGTAGAAATGCCAAAGAGTGCGATGGGGCTCTTGAGCGGCAAGCGAGTGGTCTAGCCGTGAACGCTCGAACGTAGCTTCAGACTGCGGATCGGGAATCTCACCCTTCCAACCAAAATGCGAAAACTCGGCCTGCCGGCCTTTTCGAACGGCTTCGACCAACCCAGGATCACCGTGGCTCGTAAAGTATTGAAACGGCGCCCTCTCTCCGTATTCTTCACCCATAAAAAGCAGCGGAGTGAATGGAGAGAGAATCGCCGCACCGGCGACAAGCTTCAGCCCCTCAAAATCCGTCAGCTGACTGAAGCGGTCTCCCAGCGCACGATTGCCCACCTGATCGTGATTCTGAATGCAAACAACGAACTGTTGAGGCGTTAGCTTTCGCGGTGAATTTCCGTGCCGCCTTTCACGATGAGGTGCATAGATTCCGTCGTAGTACCAGCCATTCGAAATCGTTTTGGCAAGGTGGTGGACTGTTCCGAAATCCGCGTAGTAGCCGGCGGTCTCGCCAGTCACAAGCGTGTGGAGTGAATGGTGAAAATCGTCGCTCCACTGCCCGTCCATCCCTAACCCATCGGCTTCAGGTCCGGTGGGCAATGCGACGCGAGCGTCGTTCAGGTCGCTCTCGGCGACCAGCACAATCTCGCGGCCCAGCCGCTTCGACAAAATACGCACCTGATTCGAAAGCTCCGCCAAAAAAGGATTGGCGCTCGCATCGTAAATGCTGTGCACTGCGTCGAGCCGCAGAGCGTCGATATGAAAATGCTCCAGCCAGTAGAGTGCGCTCTCCATAAAAAAATGGCGGACATGATCACTTTGCCGCCCGTCAAAATTCAGCGCCGAGCCCCAGGGTGTGTGGTAGAAATCTGTGAAGTACGGCCCGTATTCGCCGAGATAATTTCCCTCCGGCCCCAGATGGTTGTAGACGACATCAAGGCACACCGCGAGTTTCTTGGCATGCGCCGCATTGACAAACTCCTGCAGGTCCGCAACTCGCCCGTAGCTATTTTGCAACGCGAACGGGAAAACGCCGTCGTATCCCCAGTTCCGCCCGCCAGGAAACTGAGCCAGTGGCATCAACTCGACCGTAGTCATTCCGAGATCGGCCAATCGATCAAGGTGCGGAATGAGGGCTGTGAGCGTCCCTTCGTGAGTGTAGGTCCCGACGTGCAATTCGTAAAAAACAGTGTCGCGTAGCGCGACGCCCTTCCACGATTGGTCAGTCCAACGAAAAGCCGCCGAATCGACAACTTGCGAAGCGCCGTGAACCCCGTCCGGTTGAAACCGGGAGGCCGGATCGGGACGCGTCTCCTCGCCGTCCAGCCGATACAGATATCGGCCGCGGGGGTCGACTCCATCGACGACGGCGCGGAAATATCCATATGAATCGCGCTCCATCGCAATCGGAGTCGCAGTGGAAGGATCGAGAAGTTGCGCACTGGCCGCTGAAACTAACGACGAAGGGAAAAGCATCAGTTCAACGCTCTTCCGCTTCGGCGCCCACACCACGAACTGCCAACGTCCATCCGCGGTGCGGGTCGCCCCCAGGGCCGGCGGGCGAATGGGTTGAGAGTCGCTCAAGCGGTCGAAATTATGCCTTTGCCGGTTCTTTTTTCGCTAGCGATTGCGCAACGGACGACGTCGCCGGTGAAATCGCGGCGCTCACGGGGTAACGCTTCTTTACCATGATCGTCAATTTCTGGTCTTTCAAGGTAGCACTTGCGGTCGACGGGTCAATTTCGGTATTCAGATCATGCGTGAGAAAAATCTGCCGCTGCGTCACGCCTTGCGCATGCATATTTGCATCGGTGGTCGGCTCAGACTTCTCCGCACGAACCGTAACGCTCGTTGGCGTCAGGCAAACCTCGATGTTGTCCGCCGAGTCGTCGGGAATTGACGCATTCAACGCGAGCCAGCTTCCTGATTCACGAACTTCCAATCCCCGCTGCAAGACTTCGTTTTCGGCCTGTATCCAATGCTGATAATCATTCCCGTCAATTCCGCCAGACTCTCGATAAATGTCATAAGCGCGATGCGAAACGCTCTGCCGCACCTTATCCTGAAATGCCGCGATTTGATCTTCACTGAGAATTTGAGGAGTTTTGGGACTGCCGCTGAGGGCTGTTTTGGGACTAGCCATAAAGCACCTTGCCTTGAATTTGGGAGGCCGAACCGTGAAGTGCGGCCAGGATGCGGCCGCGCGGGTGAACGCAAATAAATTCAACAGCGAACGGGACGCTTCCTACATCCAGTTAAGATGCAGCGGCTGTCACAAACAATACAGAGGATTGTGTAGAGCGCCACTCAACGCAAGGTCGATTCGCGTTCTACTGATGAGGAAGATTTGGTGCCGCTCCAAAATGCTACGCGGCCGTGTTCAGCTTCGAAGGGGCAACCGCCCAGTTTTCCTGTCCAGCCTTCGCGCCCGCGGCAGCGTCGTCCGTTGTGGCCGCAGCTTCGTCCGCCGCGCCCGAGGGCTCAAGCTGCACATTGCGCAACGTCTTCTCGTGCAGCAGTCGTTCGATCGATTCCACCATCGGCTCCGAATGGAACCGGCGCTGTGACGAACCGTCGCAGAGAATGTTGGCCACCGCCATCAAACTCATGCCCGAGTGGTGAGCCAGCCAGCAACGGCAGATTTCAAACTTTTCGCCCTTCTTCAGGCGTGATTTCGTGTAATCCACCGACTCGTAAAATCCATGCGAGCCGAGGAAGCCGAGGTCCTTCATCCGCTGAATATTCTTGATCGCCCCCTTGGCATCGACCATCAGGCTGAGGAACGTCGAATACGGTGACACGACGAGGTCGCGCGACAGATCGCGGCTCACCGCGATGCCGGGCACGCCGAACGCTTCATAGTGATAGTGTCCGGCCGCGTTGATGATCGAGCACGACGCTTCCGAAATGCCCCAGGGAATTGACTTTTCGTCGGCGTACTTTTGTTGCGCACGAACCGCGCCACGCGTCGTCTCGTCGATAATCGTGTTTGGGAAGATCTTCATCCAGAGCGTCGGCATTAGGTATTCGAACATGGTGCCTGTCCAAGACAGCATCACCTGTTCGTCCTTATAGCTGGTCATCTTGCGTTCCAGCGCCATCCAGCTTTCCTGCGGCAGCTCGCCCTTCGCGATTCCAGCGTAGACGCCCGATCGCACTTCCGACGCCATCAAGTCGTAATGGCTCGGCGTGAATTTGCCTTCCTCCGCGTTATAGCCGGTAAACATCAGCTTCTTCTTCGCATCGAAGAAGAAATTAAAGTTCATACTCTTTGCCAGCACGTCGGCACGCTCTGCAACGCGTTCCAGCCGCGTCGTCATGCTCTTCGCAATGCTGCTCGTGCGAGTAACCGCAGAGCGCAGTAACTGCAGCGCTGAGCGAGAGTCAACATTCGAACCGCCCTCTTCCAGCATTCGCCACAGTTTCTGATCGAGTGTGTGGCAAATCTTCGGCAGCATTTCGAGCGTCAGTTTTTCGGCGGATGCCAGTTCGAGCACGCCGGGTTCAGCTGTGCACTTCGCGAATTGCGGCTGTAGCCACGGCGCAAAGTCATACACCAAGCTCTCAAGATGAGAGATGCGTAGGCGGAGTTCGTATACCCACCACTGGGCTTCGGTCTCAATCGGCTCAGTTGAAAGTTTCTTTGCCAAGGCCACAGTCACACGCTCGCAGCCTGCCAAAGCGTCAATCCAGGTCGCCGGTGAATCGCTCAAGCCGCCGATTTTCTGCTTCATCTCGCGAACACCGGCGAGCAGCGACTCTTCCTGATTTTCCGACTTGAAGATCTCTTCGATGGTGTCGAGGTGATCGCGCAGCCCTTGCAGCGTCTCGGGCCTGAATAGTGGCTCGCGAATCGCGCCAAGGCAGCCTTGCTTCACCGTCCACAGTGCGCAAACGAGGTTCCCGTTATCGACCGCCGAGATAAATCGCGGCTTCACCGCTTCCAACGTCCGGTTGTCGTACCAGTTGTACATCTGGCCTTCGTGACGCGGCATCTTGTCGATCGAATCGAACGACCGCTCTGTGTCCGTCAGGAATTCCGGAAGCGTCAGGAATCCCAGATCCATCGCAGCGAGGCGCGAGTTCAACAGCAACCCAAGGTTCGTCGTCGAAATCCGGTGTACCACCAGGCTGTCGGGCTTCATGATTGTGTCGGGGATCATGAAGTTCTCTTCCGCAGTGCTGAATTCACGGAACAGCCGCCACGTACGCAACGCCGAGTGTCGCAGGAGTTTCTTGTCTTCGGCTTCGATCTTGGCGTCCGGTTTGCGAACCGGCAGATCGAACCACTGCTGAGTCGGTTTCGAAAGTCCCCACAGAACCAAAAGCGGCAATGCGATCATGAACGAAGCGGGCCGCTCCAAGGCGATCAGCACGCCGACCAGAAATGCGATCCACGGCGTCAGTTGCAGATAAGTCTCGACCGGCGTCTTTTTGCCGTAATTGCTCTCTGCTTCCGCCGCGGTTTCCCACTCCAGCAGCCGCTCGTGCGTGACCGTCATGCGGACGATCGAGCGAGCGATTGCGTCAATCGTCACCAACGCCTGATGGCAGAGCGAACCGATGCGGATAAACAGGTTGACCTGCGAAATCCCGAAGTCTGTCGCCCAGCTCTTCCAGAATGCGGCACTGAAGATGCCCTTGCCGGCGCGCAGAATCGACATCGTGAATTGGTAGTACGTTGGCAGCGCGATGACAGCGAGTGTCGCCAGCGTCCAATAAACCGCCTTGCCGGGGAAGAAGAGCCAAGCGCACAGGAACATCACGAACGTAGCAATCTCCGTCAAGCTGCGGCGCAGGTTGTCCAGAATCTTCCAGCGCGAAATCACCGACAGCGGGTTCGGAGAATAATTGCCGAAGAAGTCCGGCACGCGCGGCAATAGCCAGAAAATGATCTGCCAATCGCCACGCACCCAGCGGTGCTTGCGGCGACTGAACGCACTCATGTGCGACGGATAATCGTCAACAACTTCGATATCCGATACCAACCCGGCGCGAGCGTAAGAGCCCTCAACAAGGTCATGGCTCAAAATCACGTTGCAAGGGAAGCGGTGCTCCACGACTTGCTGGAACGTTTCCACTTCATAGATGCCCTTACCGGTGAAGCTGCCTTCGCCGAACAAGTCCTGATAAACGTCGGAAGCGGCGCGCGCGTAAATGTCGAAACCCGCGTCGGCCGAGAAAATCGATGCCAACCGCGACCGCTGCGCCGAATCAATGCTGATTTCCACGCGCGGCTGCAAAATGCCATAGCCATCGACAACGATATTCTTCTCCGGATCGATGATCGCTCGATTCAGCGGGTGCGCCATCGTTCCCACCAGCTTGTGGGCCGAGTCCCGCGGGAGCTGCGTGTCGGAATCAAGCGTGATGACGTACTTCACTGACTTCAGCAGCCCAAGATTCCCCGCCTTAACAGGGAAGTTGTCGCTCGTCCCCAGCAGCAGCTTGTTGAAATCCAGCAGCTTGCCGCGCTTGCGCTCCCATGCCATCCAGATGCCTTCCGAAGCGTTGTACGCGCGGTGCCGGTGAAACAGGAAGAACGAGCCGCGACCTTCGCCCGCGTATTTTGCATTCAGTACCTGAATCATCTGCGAGCACTGGTCCGCGAGCTTGTCTTTCTCATCGAACTGTTGCGCGGCGTCTGGCGGATCGGTCAGCAATGCAAAATGAATGTTCTCATCGCGGTTCGCGAGGTAGCGAATCTCTAGATCGCGAATCAACCGCGCCATGCCGGCTTCACTCGTCAACAATGTCGGCACGACAACCATCGTCGTGAAGTCCGCTGGGACTCCCTTCGCAAAATTTAGCTTGGGCAACGACTGCGGTGGGAAGAGCGTCGTCGCGATCTGATTGATTAGCGCGATCGCGCATTCCGCTGCCGGCAACAGGAACAGCAGTACGATCACCCATCCATTCACTTTGCCGCGCGATCCGTACACGGCAGCCGCCATGATTGCCAGCGTCAAAACCTCGATGCCGAGAATGTAAGAAAAATCGGGCCAGCGCTTGATTAATCTCTGCACGCGTTCGACAAACGTCGGCCGGTACTCAATTGCCTGCTCAAGCTGTTTCCGCCCGTCGTCAACGAGGTAGTAGCCTACGTGCGATTGCCGCAGCCGCACCCGCGCATCCGGTGACGCTTGAATCGGCCGCGCAAGTTCCACGATTTTCTCCGCCACCTGCTGCTCGGTCGCTTTCGACCTCTCCGCCAGCGCCGAGATCAGCTTGCGGTAATGATCGCGGCTCTCGAAATCCATCGACGCATATGCATCGCACGGATCGCGCCGCAGCACGTGTTCGATCGCATTCACGCGTTCGAACATTTCCTTCCAGTCCGTACCGTCGACGCGGCGTAGGCTAACAATCAGTTTGGTCATCAGCGCCGGAGGCTGCGCTTCTTTCGCCGCTTTCTCAGCCGCGATTTCTTCTGTCGTCTTCGGCTTCGAGTCGGCTGGTTCCACAGGCACCACGCACTTCGACACGTCAATCCCAGCCGCCTGCTCCGCCACCCCTTCCAAAACCGTCATCTTCGCGAATGACTGTAGTTGCCACAGTTCGTTCATTTCCAGGGGAGCAATTTCCTGCAGCGCCAGGAAATACTTCTCAAATGTCCTCTCGTCGAACTGTCGCCCAACCGTTTTCAGATAACTCTCAACGGCGACATAAGCGCGTGGCAGTTTTTCAGATGCGGACTCTCCGACCTTCACTTGCGGCAGATCGGCAACCTTCTTCAACATCGCCTTTGTCTGCTGCAGCGAACTCCGCAGCGCCGCCGCACTCGCAAAGAAAATCTCCGCATCGCCGATCGTCTTCTGCCCGATCGTCATTGCGTTCCGAATCTCAACTAATTTCGCATCAACAACCGCCTTGACGGCCTTCCACTTCGCTTCAATTGCGACGATTTTCCCGTCCGGATCCAGTTCGCTCCACGAACGCGCCTCGGTCTCGGCTGCCGCGTGCAGCTCGCTGTCGCCAATATCCACGGCGTTTTGCGCGCCGCTGCAGTAGTCCTTGCGCAGCCCGCTAACGCGCGGAGCTTCCACGCCGGGAACCGGCTGATTGGGATCGAATGCGGGATGCTGTTGCGTAGCCATCGTTTCGTCCTTATCGGTAACTTGCTGCCTGCAACTCGAACATTTCGGCGTAGCGGCCCTTGTTCTGCAAAAGTTCGCTGTGGGGGCCTTGCTCCGCGATCTGTCCACCTTCCAGAACCAAAATCCGGTCCGCCATCTTCACGGTCGAGAAGCGGTGCGAAATCAGCAGGGCCATTTTTCCCTTGGTGAGTTCGGCAAACCGCTCAAACACTTCGTGCTCCGATCGCGCATCCAGTGCCGCGGTCGGTTCGTCGAGCACGAGCACTTGCGCATCGCGCAAATAAGCGCGAGCCAGCGCGATCTTCTGCCACTCGCCGCCCGACAAATCGGTGCCACCCTCGAATCGACGGCCGAGCAACTGGCTATAGCCGTTGGGCAGCTTGCGAATAACGCCTTCTGCCAAGCTTTTCTGCGCAGCCGAGCGCACACGGAACGTGTTGTCCTGATCTTCAATACGACCGATCGCGATGTTTTCGCTCGCCGTCATGTCGTAGCGCACGAAATCCTGAAATATGACGCCGATCTCTTTCCAGATATCCTCGAGGTCGTAATCGCGCAAATCCACGCCGTCCAGCAAAATCCGTCCGCCGGTCGGGTCGTACAGCCGCGTAAGCAGCTTCACGATCGTCGTCTTGCCCTGGCCGTTTTCACCCACCAGCGCGATACGTTCCGTCGGCCGCAGATGGAAGCTGACGTTGCTCAAAACCTGTCGGGTCTGACCGGGATAGTTGAACGAGACATTCTGGAATTCGAATCCGAGCCGAATCGGCCGCGGAGCGGGCAGGGCATTGGGCTTCGAGAAAACGCGCGGCTTGAGGTTGAAAAAATCCAGCAGGTCAGTGATGAACATCGCCTGGTCGGCGATCGTCGAAAACGTCGTGAATACCGACTGGATGTTCGAACTCGCCAGGGCGATCGCGCCAACCATGAAGTAGAAGGTGCCGATATCCAACGAGCCCGTGACCGTCTTGTAGATCACGAATGCGTAGCTGCCGTAGTATCCAAGCGCGCTCAGCGTCGTGAACGCGGTCCCAACGACCAGACGCCGCTTCGCCAGATTCACGTTCTGCGCGTGGAGTTCGTTCGACAGCTTCGTGTACCGGCCCACCAGATAGTTGGCGAGCCCAAAGAGCTTTAGTTCCTTCGCGCTTTCCTTACTGCCACCCACGATGCGCAGGTAATCCATCTCGCGCTTTGCAGGCGTCTGCTTGAAATTCAGCGAATAGCCCTTGAACGCAAAGTGGGTCTCGCCCATGAACGCCGGAATCACGCACGCGATCAGCACCAACAGAATCCACGGCGACAAAAAGATGATTCCGCCCGCCATGCTGATCGTCGTCACCAGCTGCTGAATCAGCATGCCCGTCGACTGGATCATCACCAGCCGGTCCGTGCCCTGCACGCGCGCCCGCTCCATCTTGTCGTAAAACAGTGGGTCTTCGAAGGTCGTCAGATCGAGCTTCGAAGCGTGCTCCATAATTCTCGTGCTGATGTGCTTGCTGTAGCGGTCCGCCAAAACGATCTCAAAATAAGCGACCAGACGGATCAGCACGCCCGCCAGCAAGCCGGCCAAGGCGAACTCCAAACCAACGAGGTACCAAAAATTGTGGGGCAGTGCGGTTTGGTGCTGCCGATAATCGACGATGTCGTTGACGATGACCTTCGTCACGTACAACGCCGCCAGCGGGATAAGCGCCACGAGCACTCGGCACGTCAGGCTTGCTACGATGACGCTAGGGGCCGCCTCCCACACCATCCGAAAAACCGGGGGCATGTTCTTCAGCGCAGCGACGCGTTCGCGCCATGCCGGCGTAACGTCCGCGGACGGGGGTTTCGATGCGACGGGGACCTGGGAAACCTGGTCGAGTAACGGTCCAGCTTGGCTATCTGTACTAGCCGCTTCCATGGCTTGCCAATAGGGCACGCATGTGGCCAACGGTTCGCACCGCTAAGTGTCTCGTTTTGAAGCACTCTCCCTGTCCTAAAGGTCAGGTTTAAATGTTATTTTTTCGCCCGAACAGCAAGAATTGCATACTTGAAGCGATGCTCGAATTCCTCGCATCGTCCAGACTTCTAAGGACTTCCAGCCTCCATACAGTTATTCCAGTACCGTACTATTTATCAACCGTCCACCTAGTACTAACCGCAAAATGGCCGGTTTTCGGCGTATTGCATCCAAGCCTCATGCCGAAAAAGAAGTGTCCAGGCGCTTTAATCGCTCTCGCGGCCGTGTTGAGCGTTGCGGCGGCGGAAGCCTACGAGCCAGCCCTGACTCCAGCCGCCCTTCACGACGCTTACGTCCTAGGCCAGCGCAGCGACCAAACAACCGCCGAATTCCTCGACCCATACTCCAAACAAGTCACTGGAACCGCCGAAGGCGGCACGCCTCATCTATCTGAAATAGAAGTCCTTACGCCGTTCGCACTGGTCGTCGATGAATCCCGTCAAAAGCTGAGCGGCTTCTCCGAGCAGCAGGCGACCGCGGCCTACCATAAGCGTGGGGATACTGTAGTCATTCGCATCCGACTCGTACTACCCGCCGCCTATCCCGAATCGGAACGCGGTGCCCAAGCGCCGGCGGCATCACACGACCCTAATCAGACCGCCAACCTTCGCCCCGAGAACTTCTGGAAGAAATTCCAGTTCACTGTCAAGCAGAGCGGGAAGACCATCCCCCCGAAATCGATCCACAATCAGCCTGTGTATTCGGCTGCCACCAAGAAATCGCCCTCTACGCTGGACGGCCAAACAGTTTGGCTCGAATACGACGCCAAAAACATCGCCAACGAAGTGATTTCGGTAGAGGTGAACACTCCAGACGGCAAGACAGCGACCACGCAGTTCGATCTAAAGGCACTCCGCTAACCTCGGCCGGGCTACATGGCGCAGGGAACTGCTCAGAAGGCACCGTGTTTCGCCTACAGCGGCAACCTCAATCGTGCCTCGCACCCTTTCACGCCGCGCCGGTTCTCCAGCGTCAGCGTCCCGCCATGTGCCTCGGCAATCTGCCGGCATAGCACTAACCCGATCCCCGTCCCGCCCTGCTTTGTCGTAAAAAACGGCACGAACAAGTTCGCCGGATTCGAAATCCCCGGCCCCTCATCGGCAATCCACACATTCAAAAAGCCATCTTGCCGCGCCCAACCGATCGACGCTCCGCCCGTCCCCCCCGTCTCTTGCACCGCATCCGCTGCGTTGTGTACAAGATTGATCAGCAGTTGTTCCAATTGATCCCCATCACCTGAAATTACAACTTGCGGACCCTCTTCCACTTTCAACTTCACCCGCGTCTCCAGCTTCACAACGCGCAAGATCCAATCTCGCACCTCGATCGGTGCCAACTTCGGCGCTGGCAGCCGCGCAATCTTGGCGTAAGCCGCCATGAAACGCCCAAGCGACTCCGTTCTTGACCGGATAATGCCAAATCCCGCCTTCATATCCTCGACGAGTCCCGCCGTTGCGCCAGTTTGCCCCTCTGGCGTATTCGCGATGCTCGCCAACCCGCTCTCCAGGCTCTGCGCCACCGACTGAATCGGCGCGAGCGAGTTGTTCAGCTCGTGCCCCATCACTCGAATCAGTCGCTGCCAAGCTTGCCGCTCCTCATCGCGCAACGCCCGGCTCAAATCGCTCAGCACCACGAGGTGATGCGGCAATCCCGCCTGCCGGAACGCCCCGCGCCGCATGCCCCATCGACCCGACCCGCCAGGGAAACTTAGCTCCATTGTCCGAGCCGCATCGCCATCCAGCGAAGCGCCGAGCCCCAGTTCCCCGGCCGTAAACCCAAGCAGTCTCTCCGACGGCCGCGCCAGCAATCGCTCGCCCGCACGATTCACCAGCCGCAGCTTGTTTTCGTTATCGAAAGTAAAAATCGCGACATCGATTTCTTCCATTACCGTCCGCAGCAACGCCGTCGCCTCAAGCGCGCCCAACCTCTGCTCGCGCAGCGTCTCGCCCAGCGCGTTGACTTCGATCATCACCTCGCCCATCGCGTCGTCGCGCTGCGCATCGCGCCCGCGTACAGAAAAATCCTCCTCGCGCAGCGCAGCCAACAAATTTGAAAGTGTCTGGAGAGAAAAAACAACGCGGTGCCGCAGCGAAAACGCGAAGCCCAGCCACAGGCTCACAATCAAAATTCCTAGCGTCCAAGCTGTGCGAGAGGTGTAATCCCCCGTCGACAACAAAATCAGCGCAATCAACGAACCCGGCAGGCCCGCCGCCAACGCCAGCAGCTGGATCCGGTGCTCGTAGGTTATACGCGTCATTCCAATCCGTGTTTTTGCAGCCGCCGGTACATCGCGCTGCGGCTCAGCCCCAGCGCTTTCGCGGCCTGGCTCACGTTGCCGTCATAACGCGACAACGTGCGCTGGATCAAATGATGCTCCACATCGTCCAGACTCATCTCTTCCAATCGCGCCGCCGCGCCGCCAGCGGCTACGCGCAAACCCAAATCCGCCGCCTTCACCTGCGGCCCAGTCGCCAACAGCACTCCGCGCTCGATCGCGTGGTCCAACTCCCGCACATTGCCAGGCCAGGGATGCTCGTGCAACACCTGCGTCGCCACGGTATCGAATCCCGAAATCATCTTCCGGTATCTCTGCGCGTAATTCCGCAAAAAGTGCTGCGCCAACAATTCAATATCTTCGCGCCGCTCCCGCAGCGGAGGCAGATGAATCTCAATCGTGTTCAGCCGGAACAAAAGATCCTGTCGAAATCTCCCCGCAGCCGCTTCCGCATTCACATCCACGTTCGTCGCCGCGATCACCCGCACATCCACGCGCCGCGTGCTCGACGATCCCACGCGCTCCAGTTCGCCCGTCTCCAATACCCTCAGCAACTTCGCCTGCAATTTCAGCGGCACGTTCGCGATCTCATCCAGAAACAGCGTCCCGTTATCCGCCAATTCGAATCGCCCGACGCGATCCACGCGCGCATCCGTAAACGCGCCCTTCACATGACCAAACAACTCACTCTCAAACACGCCTTCCGACAAGCCGCCCGCGTTTACCGTCACCATCGGCGACGACGCCCGCGGCGATAGCGCATGCAGTGTGTTCGCCACAACCTCTTTCCCCGTCCCATGCTCGCCCGTAATCAACACGTTCGCATCCGACGGCCCGATGCGCCCAATAATATCGAGCACTGGCTGCATCGCCGCTGACTCCGCGATCATCGTCGGACGCGACTCCGCTCGCAGCAGCCGATTCTCCGCTTCCAGCCGCGAAGCCTGTCGTAGCGCTTGCCGCAGTTCAATCTGGGTCCTCAGCACCGCCAGCAGCCGATTATTCTCCCAAGGCTTTGGAATAAAGTCCCGCGCGCCACGCCGCATCGCCTCCACTGCAACTTCCACGCTGCTCCACGCCGTCATCACAATCACCGGCAGGGTGCCGTCCACCATCTGCACCCGCGGCAGCAAATCCAACCCTTCTTGCCCCGACGTCGTATCTCGCGTGTAATTCAAATCCATCAACACAGCATCAAACTCGCGCGCCTCGATCGCAGACAACGCCTCCGCAGGCGACGACGCGCCCTGCGTCTCATAGCCTTCGCGCTTCAACAAGAGACGCAGCGCATCTCGAATATCACTTTGATCGTCAGCAATCAGAACGCGATGAGGATGACCAGTGGAAGTTTTCATTCAGCTCGCAGATCGCAATCAACAATCACACACTAAAAAATGAACCTACGAACACCGACTCAAATCCGTATCAACAGTCTATTCCAACCGCAAAATCCATGCACGCGCACGCCGGAACATGCGCTCACTCATACCTCAGCGCCACCATCGGATCGACCCGCGTAGCCCTTAGCGCCGGCAAATAGCAAGCCAGTAGCGCCACGCCCACCAGCAACGCCCCCATCGCTCCCAACGTAACCGGATCAGTCGGCGAAACACCATAAAGGAGCCTCACCAGCAGCCGCGTCAACGCCACCGATCCAATTAATCCCAGCGCTAGACCTGCCGCAGCCAGCGTCAGACCATACTTCAATACCAACCGCATCACGTCGGTACGCGTCGCTCCAAGCGCCATTCGAATCCCCATCTCGTGCGTCCGCTCCGTCACAAGATAAGACATCACACCATAAATCCCCACACTCCCCAGGATCAGCGCGATCCCCGCAAACATCCCCAGCAACAGCGTCGCAAATCGTTGCGACGCCACCGATTCTTCGATCACCTGATGCATCGGCACCAGTCCGAACACCGGCTGATCGCGATCCAATTCGCGTACCGCCTCGATCACCGCGTTTCCGATCGACGCCTGCGGCCCGGTCGTACGCACCACGAGCGCCATACTCCCCCCCGACAACTCACCATAAAACTGATCCGGAATCTGATCGAACGGCATATAGAGCTGATACTTGATCAGCGCCGTCGCATCCTGCGCCAGCCCCGCATGCTTTACATGATTCACGACTCCTACGATTTCCCGCGGCCGGTCGAATCCTTCAAACGGAATGATGATGCTTTTCCCCAGCGGTTCTTCGTTCGGAAACATCCCACGCGCCATGCCTTCGTCGATCACCACGACCGCCGCGCCCTTCTCATTATCTTGCGGCGTGATGAATCTACCCTTCAGCAGTCGCAATCCCATCGCGTCCTTATATCCCGGTGACACCGTGTAAAACATCGTCCACGACATTTTGTCCTGCGTTGGTTTCGGCCGGTCTGCAATATAGAAAAACAATTCGCTATCATCGCGCATCGGCAGATCCGTGCTCACCGAAGCCGACTGCACTCCCGGCAGCGCTACCAACCGCCGCTCCACCTCGTGAAAGTACGACCGAATCTTCGTCGGCGTGTCGTAGCTTACGTGCGACAACGAAATGTTAAACGTCAACGCGTTCGATGCTGCGAATCCCGGGTCCACGTTCCGCAACAGCGCCACGCTTCGAATCGTCAGCGCCGCGCAAGCCAGCAACACCAGCGCCAGCCCAAGTTCCGCCACCACCAGCACTCCTTGCAGTCGGTGATGACCGCTCGTCGTCCCGCGCGTCTGCTCCTTTAGCGTGCTTTGCACATCCGTTTTCGCCGCGCGCCACGCCGGCACCAATCCAAACAGCACGCCCGTCAAAAACGAAACGCCAAACGTGAACGTCAGCACGCGCCAATCCAATGACACTACTTCCGCACGCGGCAGGCTCCCCGGCACAGCCTTCACCAGCGCGTCCGTTCCCCAATACGCCAGTAACAATCCGATAGCTCCGCCCGCCACTGCCAGCAGCACGCTCTCGGTCAGCAACTGCCGCACCATCCGTCCTCGCGACGCACCCATCGCCGCCCTCACCGCGATCTCTTTTTGTCGCCCGGCCGCGCGCACCAGCAACAAATTCGCCACGTTCACGCACGCGATCAGCAGCACAAATCCCACTGCTCCCAGCAACAGATACAAACTTTGCCGCATGTCGCCGACAACATCCTGCAGCATCGGCTTCACATGCGCGCCGTGATCCACGTTCGCTTTCGGATATTCCTTCGCCAGTCGGTCCGCCATGGCCGTCATCTCTGCGCGCGCCGCCTCGATGGTCACTCCCGGCTTCAGTCGCGCCACCACATATGTTCCCGACCGCATTTCGCGATTCGTGCGCCAAAACGCCGTGCTGCTTCCCGTCGGCGTGATTACGTCGGGCACGTTGTAAAACCAGAAATGTTCTGGCAGCACTCCCACCACGGTGTAATTTTTGTCGCTCAGCACGATCGACTTGCCAACGATCTCTCGATCGCCACCAAATTTCGACTGCCACAGTCCGTATCCGAGCATCACGACCGGCGGCGCCCCAGGACGATCTTCCTCCAGCAAAAACTCCCGCCCCAGTAGAGGATGTACCCCCAGCAGCGCCAGAAATCCTGCCGACGCCTGCCTCGCCACTAAGTGCTCCGCCGCCCCCCTGCCAGTCAGGTTGATCTGTTCGCTGCGAAACGCCGCCATCTGCTCGAACGATTTCGTCTGCGCTTTCCAGTCCTCATAATTGAGATACGACACCGACATCTCAGGAAACTGCGGTGCGACCTCCGACAAGATCACGACGCGCTCCGGTTCGTGATAGGGCAGCGGCTTCAGCAATACCGAGTTCACCACGCTGAAAATCGCCGTGTTCCCGCCAATCCCCAGCGCCAGTGTCAGCACGGCAATCCCCGTGAACACCGGCGCCTTCGCCAGCATCCTCACGGCATACCGCACATCCTGCCAAAGTTGATTCACGACGCCCTCCCGTCCCACTCCGCCGTGTGCCAGATTCAGGTGGCCAACTCCAGGTGGCCAACTCCAGGCGGTCTGTTTCACCCGGTCTGAAACGTTCCGACACACCCATACCACCTACCAACGGTCAAAACTCAAAACCGTTTCCAACTCCAATCGCGTTTTAAATGGACTTTAGATGCCTACCCGGGCATCGACCGAAGCCCGCAGACCGCCTTCTCACTCATGCCTCAAAACCACAATCGGATCTACTCTCATCGCTCTCCACGCTGGGATATAGCAAGCCACCAGCGCCACCAGCAGTAGCATCCCCGCCACCGCGCCAAACGTCAGCGGATCAACCGCACTCACTCCATACAGTAGCCCCGCCATCAACCGCGTTAGCCCAAACGCCGCCACAACCCCAATCACCACGCCAACCACCGCCATCTGCGCGCCTTCCACCATCACCCATCGCAACACGTGGCTCCTCCGCGCGCCCAGCGCAATCCGAATCCCGATCTCCCGCGTCCGCTGCCCCACGATGTACGACAACACGCCATAAATTCCCACACTCGCCAGCACCAGTGCCATGCCCGCGAACACGCCGAGTAGCGTCATCGAAAATCGCTGCGCCAGCAGTGACTCTGAATACACAATGTTAGACATCGTCTTTGGACCAAACAAAATCGTCTCGCTGTTCATCTCCAGTAGTTCGTGGCGGGCTCGATCGACATAACTTGCAGGATCGCCTTTCACTCGCATCACCAATGTCGTCCGCCGCGCAATATCCGCTATCGAATTATTCGGTATCTGATCGAACGGAACATAAAACTCCGCGTGTATCGCCACCTTATTGTCATCGAGTCCCCACTGCTTCACGTGACCCACGACGCCTACAATTTGCGCTGAGCCCAACGAATCGTCCGTGAAATTCTCCCCAATGGGATCCTCACCCGGAAAAAATTTCTTCGCGAAGTCCTCGTCGACCACTGCCACACGCGTGCTCGTCGCTGAGTCTTGATTTGTAAAAAACCGTCCCTCTTTCAGTTCGATATTCATCGCCTTCAAATACTCCGGTCCCACTTGAGACCAGATAGCCCAGTATCTGTCGTTCTCGCTCACCGGTTTCGGACGCCCTTCGATCCAGAACGAATCTTCGGAGTCGCTCCCCATTGGCAGCGAACCGCGCAATTCCGACACACTCTCAACTCCAGCGATAGCTGCAAGCCTGCGATGCGTCTCGTGCAATTGCGCCCGAATTGCATCCGGCTCCGCGTGCGCCATCGCCGGTGGAAGGGAAATATGGAACGTCAGCACGTGGTTCGGATCGAAGCCAGGATTGGTCTCCCACAATCTCGACATGCTCCTTAACATCAGCCCCGCGCCAATCAACAACACGACCGCCATGCTCAGCTCGACCGCGACAAACAATCCCTGTGCTCGGTGTTTGCCTCCCGAAAATCCGCGCCCGCCTTCCTTCAACGCGTCCTGCAGATTGGGTCGAAGTGTTCGGATCGCCGGAGCCAGCCCAAAAAGAATTCCCGACACAATCGAAATCACGAACGTAAACAAGAGCACGTGCCAGTCGAGCGACACATCCTGCGCGCGCGGCACCGAACCCGACACCACGCTCAACGCCCCTGCTTTGCCCCAAATCGCCAGCAGCAAGCCGAGCGCCCCGCCGGCTACCGCCAGCAACACGCTTTCCGTCAGCAACTGCCGCAGCACGCGTTTGGTTCCTGCACCCAGCGCCGTTCGGATCGCAAATTCCCTCGCGCGTCCCATCGAACGCGCCAGCGATAAATTCGCCACGTTCACGCACGCGATCAACAGCACAAATCCAACCGCCGCCATCAGCATCAGCAGGAATGGTCGAATCTCCGCGACCATGCTGTCTTTCAGCGTCATCACCGTTATCCCCGTGTTTTTGTCCTCCACCGGATACGCTACGGCCAGTTGTTGCGCGACCGAGTCCATGTCCGCCCGCGCCTGCTCAATCGTGACGCCGGGCTTGAGCCTGCCGATCCCCTTGGTGCTGTACCCCGATGCCCGATTCCAAAAAGTCGGATCGCTAAACTGCGCGATCGGAACATACACTTCCACGTCAGCCGGAAAATTCTGCAGCTGCAAATGAAATGACTCCGGCATAACTCCGACGATCGTGTAGTCGATGCCATTCAGCGTCATGCGGCCATTCACGATGTTCGCCGCGGAACCAAACTTTCGCTTCCACAATCCGGCGCTGATCACCGCCACCGGCGCGCCGCCTCGTTGGTCTTCTTCCGCTGTGAACCAGCGTCCGCTCGCCGGCCGAATGCCCAGCGTAGAAAAAAAGTCCGCACTCACCATCTCGCCAACAATATGCTGTGCTTGGCCCGCTCCGGTCAGATTGAAATCGTCCGGACGATAACAGGCGAGCGACGCAAACGTGCGGTTATTCCGTTGCCAGTCCAGGAAGTTTGGATAAGAAATCGACGCCGTGTCGAAAGCGATGCGCTTGCTGAAGAGCGCCATGAGCCGGTCTGCCTCTGGAAAGGGAAGCGGCGCCAGCAGCACACTGTTGATCACCGAGAAAAGCGCTGTGTTCGCTCCAATTCCCAAAGCCAGCGTGAGAATCGCGACAGCGGTAAATGCCGGCGCCTTCGCCAGCATCCGCACCGCATACCGCAAGTCCTGCGAAAGCTGATTCACCGCATCCTCCGCTCAACTCCGCCCGAAGCACGCTCGTGGGTTCGATGGCCCATCGACCCCTTTGGTAGCGCCGGCTTGGCCTGTGGATCGCAAACCACTCCGGAGGGCCTCCTGCCGGCGTTTTTCCGGCGCCGTGCACCGGCCCAGTCACACCTTTAGCAACGGCCAAAACTCAAAACCGTTTCCTACCCAATATCCTGTAAAGCCGAGCGCAGGCAGCGTGAAGATGGATCGTGCCGGTGATGTTAAACTTGTAGAGTGAAACGCGCCGTCCAAAGTCGCCGCAAAGTGTTTGGCCAGCTCCTTGCCCATGCCCGCCGCCAGCCGCATCGTGAATGCTGCGGAATTCTGGCAGGCCAGGACGACGTAATCACCCGGGCTTTCCCCGCGAAGAACGTCGCGGCTGATCCGGTTAGGAATTACCTGATTGCGTCCAAGGAGTTCGCGCGACTGATGGTGGAATTCCGCGAGCGCCGTCTCAAATTCCTGGGCATCTACCACTCGCACCCGCATTGGTTGGACCCGAACGAGCCATCGCCCAAAGACATCGCGCTGGCCTGCCATTCTGAGGCGGTCCATTTCATCGTCTCGCCTCGGCCATACGCCATCGCGCCCGTCCGCGCGTTTTCAATCCAGTACGGGTGTGTCACCGAACTCGAAATTCGGGTTCTACCCTGACGTGCCCGGTAGCCTTTCACGATCACCGATCTCCACTCCACTTCTCCGGTTACGGCGATCTCAATAAGTGAACGCCGCAGTTCTAATACAAGCTTTCTTGCTGTAGGTGGTGCTGCATGAGGTCAGAGAGAGTTTGCGTTCTCTGCGCTCGAGCAGAGCGACACCAGTGCTGCTTGACCCTCTGAGTCGGCGTAAAACGGACAAGTGGTTTCGGGATTGCTGCCTGTGGTTGGACTCGCGCTCACTGAGGGAGTTGATGACACGTAAGTTGAGCTTTTTGCGTTCGCCGGCAGTTCGTACAGCGCGCACGGACTGCGAACGCACCTCGACTCATCGAAGAGTTCTCAAATTTGTCCCACTGTCAGCGTAGCTAGATACTTTCGCTAGGTTGTGGTCGCTTCCTTGAGGTGCGTCCCAGTGGCGCACGCCTGCATGAGAACGGGCGAGGCCTTATCAACCATGTGCGTCCCACCCACCGTCTGCTCCAACGCTTGTTCAGACAGCGCTGTTACTGAATCATCCTTCGGTGCTTCATTTTCTACTTTCTTGATTTCATCGCTCATTGGTATCCTCCGTCGAATCATGGGCCCGCGGATGACTCTGCATGTTTCGTACCGCCCCAGTGGAAGGTTTCTACAGATCGGTATCTCATGGAAACCACTGACTGGCAAGGATTTCTTGGAATCCGCCCAAAAGGCGGCGCGCGGTCGTGCTATCTAAACGGATAGGTTCGCGTGTGAAACGGATAGGCACTAGTCCGACCTATTTGGAAACGCCTGTGAGCCGCACAAAATGGAAGAACTCGTCAGTCGCAACCACCAATTTCGACGATTCCTCGTGCACTCCTGCATCCAACGCAGAGACAAAAAAACGGAAAAGCTGTAATGCGCGTCGCGACTTTCAACATCAACAACATCAACAAGCGCCTGGATAATCTTCTGGCTTGGTTAGACAAAGCCAAACCAGACGTCGTCAGCCTTCAGGAGTTAAAAGCGGAACAAGGACGCTTTCCGGCGGCTGCCCTTCGTTCTCTCGGCTACGAAGCAGTCTGGCAAGGCGAGCGTTCCTGGAACGGCGTTGCCATCCTTGCGCGAAATCAAACACCCGTGCTCACCCGCACCAGCCTGCCGGGAAATCCCAAAGATCACCAGGCCCGCTACATCGAGGCCGCTGTTCAGGGAGTTCTGGTCGCTTCCATTTACCTCCCCAACGGAAATCCCCAGCCCGGCCCAAAGTTCGACTACAAATTGGCTTGGTTCGAGCGCCTCATGACTCACGCCGCCGAACTCCTAGCAACCGGCGTCCCCGTAGCTCTGGCCGGCGACTTCAACGTCGTGCCCACACCGCAAGACATCTACCCGACCCGCTCATTGGATGACAACGCGTTGATCCAGCCCGCCAGCCGCCAAGCCTTTGCGCGTCTCCTCGCCCAAGGCTGGACCGACGCTCTGCGCACGCTCCACCCGCACAGACCACTGTGGACATTCTGGGACTACAAATTCGAACGCTGGCCCAAGGACAAAGGCATGCGCCTCGACCACTTCCTGCTCTCACCGTCTCTATCAGGCAAGTTAGTGGACGGCGGCGTAGACCGCTGGGTCCGCGGCGAGCCCAACGCCAGCGACCACGCCCCAACATGGATATCGCTCGATCCCTAGTTCCTCAACATCGCTGTACCCCATAAATCGCGCAACCGGATATCAACACCACTTGTTCAAGTTTGCAGTTACGGCGTTTACCAGAATTCAGGAATGATTCCGAGGCTGAGGGCATTCGGACTGTCGTATGGGATCTGTCCGATTCCGCACGCTCCTTCCCGTAAGCGGGACGATTCGGACTGGCCTCCGTTCCGGTAGCTCCTTTCAAGTACAAGATGCGCGGCAACTTAGGAGGTATGCTCTATGGAAGGATATTTGCCATTACTAGATCTAATCGGGAACGGGAGAGGGGTGCAGAATGCACGGATTAATTCAATTCGCTCAGGAGTTCAAATTCGCTCTGCGCTCGCTGTCTCGCGCGAAGGGTCTCTCCCTCACAGTCATCGTTACTCTAGCCCTGGGCATTGGCGCTAACGCCGCCATCTTCAGCCTGGTTCGCGGCGTGCTCCTTCGCCCGCTTGTCAATCGCGACGAAAATCGCCTCATCTACATTCGCCAAAGTGCTCCGGGCATGGGCGAAGACAATTCCGATTTCTCTGTCCCTGAAATTCAAGACCTGAAATCCAGTGTTCGTTCTCTTTCCGAATTCGGCGATTTTTCTGTCATCGGCTTCACTCTACTCGGTCTGGGCGAACCGCGGGAAATTCAGGGCGGCGTCGTCAGCGGAAATTATTTTGACGTTGTTGGTCTACACCCCGCGCTTGGGCGTCTCATCGGGCCGCAAGATGATGGCCCGAACGCCGCCGGCGTCGTCGTTCTTACGTATCGCTTCTGGAATACCGCCCTCAAGAAAGATCCTTCGGCCATCGGCAAATCTCTCCGCCTCGAAAGCGGTTTCGGGGAGCGCACGGCGAAAATCATAGGTGTCCTGGAACCGTCCGTACCCTATCCGCAGGACACAGAGATCATCGCGAACATCGTCACCAGCCCGCATCATCTTTCGGCGACGATGGTCACTGGCCGAGTGCACCGGATGACGGAGGTTTTTGGTCGGCTGGCACCAGGTGCGACTCTCGAGCAGGCCCGCACCGAGTTGCGCACGGTGTACGCCACGATGAAGAAGGACCACGCGGACGCCTACCCGGATCAAGGCAAGTACACCATTGACGCCAAGATGTTGCGCGACCAGCTTACTTCCGACGCGCGTACGATCCTCCTCGTCCTTCTCGCCGCTGCCGGTCTGGTTTTCGTCATCGCCTGTTCCAACGCTGCCAACCTGATTCTGTCCCGCACCGTTCGCCGTGAGGGCGAGCTGACCGTCCGCGCTGCACTGGGCGCTACTTCAGGCGCGCTACGTCGATCTTTGCTTGCGGAAAGTCTCGTGCTCTGCACAGCTGGAGCCGCTCTCGGCGCGTTCATCGCCGGTCCGCTCCTCGACATCCTGTCGCGGTATGCCTCGCGATTCTCCGTGCGCGCTTTGGATCTCACCTTGGACTCCAGTGTCCTTTGGCTTGGAGCATCGCTAGCGATTCTCGCAGCTCTCCTCCTTGCTTATGTTCCGAGCCTCCCAACCGGCAAGAGTTCGCAATCTCCCGTGCTCGCCAACTCTGGCGTCCGGATAACCGGCGGCACCAACCGGCGTCTGCGAATTTTCGCCGTGGTACAAATTGCTGCGTCCTTCTTGCTTCTCGCCGGAGCTAGCATGCTTTTGAAAACGCTGATTACTCTTCAAAATACGCGGACCGGCTTTGACACCCGCCAGGTGCTCGCCATCAATGTTCCTGTTATGTCTGAAGGAAAGTCGCACCAGCAGATCGTCGACTTCTACAAAGAAGTGAGGAATCGCGTTGATGCTCTGCCAGGCGTGACCAAGAGTGCTTTTGGCGTACTTACTCCTTGGCGCGACGCCGGCTTTGGTCCCGGTTTACAATTTTCCGCCGATGGCCACACCCACATCGCCGGTCAAGACCCTCGCGCGCAAATGCGATTTATTACCCCAGGGTTTTTCGCAGCCCTGGGCGTTCCCATCATCTCGGGGCGTGACTTCAACGATTCCGACGGCCGCAGCAAAGACGATCCCGTCGTAATCGTTAGCGAATCCCTAGCAAGGCAGATGTTCCCGAACCAGGATGCGGTGAACCGGCATGTCTATTGGACCGATCCGGTCCTCCAGTTCGCAGAAGGACTGAACGACAAGCCGCATCGCATTATTGGCGTGGCCGCCGACATTGACGATACACACGTCGTTCCTGAGCCCATGGTCACCGTCTACACTTCTTTTCAAGAGGACCTCTTCGGCGGGCGCTTGTTCATTCATACCAGCGTAGACCCGTACACGCTCGTCAAACCCGCGAGCGACATCATCCGGAGCATGTCCGCTGACCAGCCAGTTGAGCACGCAGCTACTCTCGCAGACATCCGCGCTGAGGTCCTCACGCCTGATCGTCTCAACACTGTCGTGTTCAGTATTTTCGCGGGGGTCGCTCTGTTAATTGCTCTTGTTGGTGTCGCAGGTGTTTTGGCCTTTTCGGTCAGCGCCCGCATTCGCGAGTTCGGCATTCGCCTCGCCCTGGGATCTCCGCCCCGGCGTCTCCTCGCGGGAGTCATCCGGGAAGGCGCGATCATGGCTATCATCGGAGTGCTAGCCGGCGCACTCGGCGGCTATTGGCTCGCTCGTCTTGCGGCAAAGTATTTCGCCGACTTGCGCATGCCCGACGCTTTGCCTGTCGCTGCCTCAGCGCTACTCCTTCTCGCTGCCGCGGTTATTGCATCCGCATTGCCGGCCGCACGTGCCTCTCGCGTGGACGTCATCCAAGCCCTCCGCTCCGAGTAGGTCTGCTCGGAGTCACCGCATCGACCCCTGTGACCAAAGCCACCCACGAAGCCGGGCTCTACAACCATGTTATTCGGGCTAATCGCACGAGGAGCGAAGACCGGTCTCAGTTTCCGTTAACGGCTGTCAGCTCAGGCGGTCGACGCAACACTGGCCTGAAGTTTATCCGCAGGAGTTTGGAATCCTAAGGTCTTTCTCGGTCGTTGATTCAAGAGCAGCGAGACCTGGTCGAGCTGCTCTTGAGAATAGCCAGCAGATCGGTTCCTCGTGGGAAGTATTGCCGTAACAGCAGATTAGTGTTTTCGTTGGTGCCGCGTTGCCAAGGGCTTTGCGGATCGCAGAAGTAAACCTGCACATCGGTAGCTACCGTGAAGTCCTTGTGTTTCGCCATCTCCGGTCCGCGGTCCCACGTCAGCGAGCGTTTCAGCGTGGCGGGAAGTTTGCGAACATGCCGGCTCAAGGCGGCGACTACAACATCCGTTTCTTTGCTCCGCACCCGGATCAGCATGGCAAAGCGTGAATGGCGTTCCACCAGCGTCGCGATGTAGCTGTTTTTTGCGCCGCTCAGCAGATCGCCTTCCCAATGACCAGGAATCGCTCGGTCTTCCACTTCCGCAGGTCTCTCGCGGATCGAGATGGCATCGACGATCTGACCGCGTGACTGGCCGCTGACGGTTGCGTATCGCGAGTGGCGCATGCGTCGTTTCGACCGCAGGTGGTCCATCAACTCTTTTTTCAACACTCCCCGCGCTTGAATGAAGAGGCTACGATAAATCGTTTCGTGGGACACTCGCATGCTCGCGTCATCGGGAAACTGAATTTTCAGCCATCCGGAAATCTGCTCGGGCGACCAGTTCAGGATCAGTTTACCCGCAACGATGTTGCGTAACTTGCGGCTGACGGCAAGAAGGCACTTCTTCGGTCGCAAGGCCGAGTCCCAGGCATGGTCATCTGCCGCATGAGCGCGATAGGCTGGACGGCCGCCGTTGCGATAAATCTCCCGGCTCAATGTGGACGCTGCTCGATCCAGTCGTCGAGCAATCTCACGAAGCGGCAATCCCGAAGCGATCCCTCGCGAAATATCCTCTCGCTCTGCCAAGTTGAGCGCCAGCCGCGAGCGGCGACGAGTGATGGGAGGGATGCCTCCGCTAGGCAACAACAACTTGCGAATGGTGGGATGCGGCCTGCCATGAGCACGCCCGATTTCGTGCAAGGACTGCCCGCACTTCCATCGGCGCCATATGTCGTTCTTCTCCGTGGGAGATAATCTCGACCTCTTCCGTTGGATCATAATCACCACCTTTGAACAGATCAGTTCCTAGATGGTGTTGCATCGACCCATCGAATGCACCGCGTTTACCGGCCTGTAGACTGGGATATGAACAGCATTTGCTGTGAGTGTCTAAGGCGCGACATTAAGAAGGTCGTGCAGAGCGTGCGGATTGCCACGATCCGCTGCATCCTGGTGCATGAAACCGGTCTGTAATTAATGCCGCCTTCCGTGCACCTCGCCGAATGTATAGATAAAGACAACCGATGAACGCAAGTTAGGCTGCGCCTGCACCGCCACGTTGGAATTGAAGAAAGAAGTTCGCAAGTAGTCAGCTCCGACACGCACGGAAAAGGAAGGAACGATCTCGTACTGCACTCCACCGCCGCCGGCCCAAGCAAACTCATTCGCGTAACCCAAAACCATCTGACCATTGTTCTCGAAGTTGACGCCGGTCTGACGTGCGGCACCGAGCAGCAGTTCGCCATACACCGACAGTTGCCGCCGCCGCACGGCGTAGAACACAGGTCCGGCCATGTAGGTCATCAGATCGGCGCTGCGTCCCGTGTGAAACGCGTTGAAGGAACGCGAATAGCCAAATTCAGCCTTCATCCCAAGGTGCCGGTTGACATCCCTGCTAAAAACCGCCTGCAGGCCGTTCATCCGCATCTGCCCTTCCGAGGGCACGGTGGCCTGCGTATATGAAAAACCAATACCACCTTCCAGTGCCGGAGAAAATCCCCCAGCAACCGGCTCTTGGCCATGAGCCAATGGCGTGAAGAGTGAAATTAGCAGTAACGTTAGAACGATCCTCATAGTCATCACTCAGAACAGTGCCGCCCTCTCCGGAAGTTTCGACTAGCCCATAAAACCCAAGTTGCTGGTGGTGAAATTCGCCAGATTCGGAAAGATTGCCGGCAAGTTCGCCGCGCTTACCCCAAACCAGGTCGCGAGAGTCGCCGCATACTGATCGAGGGCCGTCGTCGGAATCCAGCGACCGTTTTGGTCGGCGTCATCGGGGCCGCCCAGTGCCAGCGTCGGAAACGTTCCGTAGATGGAGTTGCCCTTTACCGCTCCACCGAGAATCAACTGGTGACCGCCCCACGCGTGGTCGGAGCCGCCATTGGAGCCGGGTTCGAGCGTCCGCGCGAATTCGGACAGAGTGAACGTCGTAACGTCATTGGCCACGCCAAGTTCTTGCGTCGCCTGGTAAAACGCGGCCATGCCCTGGTTTATGCCGGTGAGCAACTGCACTTGCTGCGGCAGCTGGTTTGCGTGCGTGTCAAACCCGCCGGCGGAAACGAAGAAGATTTGGCGCTGCACGCCCAACGCACTTCGGGCGGCGATGACCTGCGCGACCTGCTGCAACTGGGCCCCGACGTAGTTCTTCGGGAACATGGTGTGCAGAGGCGCGATGTTTTTCAAGGCATCGGAAAGTGTCTGCGCAAACTGTACCGCCCGGCTGGTTACGGCGTTGGCGGCCTGGACCATGGACAAGCCGCTGTCAAAGGTCAGCAACTGCTGGTTGGCGGTGTAACGAGCCTGCGAAGCGGCCGAGCTATCGAATCCGAGCAAGCCCGGCACCTGGCCGGGATTCATCGAGAAAGGCCGCGAGGTGACGCCGGTGCAGAAGATGGGATTGCCGGCGATAGAAAGGATCGGGGGGAACTGCGCGTTGGTGTTGAAGGACTGCACGTTGTCGGCGACTTTGCCGGCCCATCCGGCAGCGGTCATTCCCGAGAGCTGCGCGGTCTGCCATTGGTCTTGTTGATCGGAATGGGAGTAAAGATTTCGGGGAAGGTTGGTGGACGCCCTGTAAGCGGCTTGGGTCGTCGGCTGCACCAGCGTGCCTACGTTCGCGACGATCGCCAGCGACTTGTCATTATTAAAATAGCCCTGCATTTCCGGCATGTTCGGATGCAGGCCATAGGTGGACTGCCCGTTGATCTGCAAGGGCAGCAGCTGGCTTTGCGGAAGCGCCAGCACACTGCGCGACTGCAAATATTGCGAGTACCGGTTGTCGTTGGGCACCACCATGTTGTTGCTGTCATTTCCACCGAACATGAAGATGCAGACCAGGGCCTTGTAGTCGGAGGCTCCTTGAGCGAGCGCGCTCACCAGGCCGAGTTTGCTAAGACCGCCCACGAGACTGGCGCCGGCTGCAGAGCAGCAAGCCAGCCGCAACATGTCTCGTCGTGTGTGTAGCGTCATTATCCGGCTCCAATCGTTTAGTGCTGTACCTGATACATAGAAGACGAAAGGTAAAGATAGGCCGCAGCTTTGGCTTGGCCGGTCGTGTCGCTGGGACTGAGCGACGAAAGCGCCGTCAGGATGTATTGCTTCATCTGGTCCGGCGTGCTGCTGTGCAGGAAGAGCACGTCGAGGTACGACACCATCTGGTCGGATGAGCCGGCATTGATCAGCGGGCTGAAATCGAGCGTGGTGTCGGAGCCCAGAGAGCCATAGGCCACACTGTTGATCGAATTCACGCGCGCCAGGCTCGAGTTCGTGTCGAAAATCGCAAACTCGGGTCCGTTCAACGTGGTTCCTGCGATGGGATTGACGGGCGGGAAGAAATTGAAAACGCTTCCGGGATAAAAAACGTTCTGCTCCATGCTGTCGCCGATGCCGGCAAAATTTGCGGCTTCGGTTCTGGCGTGGAACGCACGCGCGACGCTGGTGATCATGATCACCGGTTCGCGCAACTTGCCGTCGGTGTCCACAACCGTCGCGGGATTGTCTCCGCGACGCGCCTCGGGATCGAGCAAGACGGCAGCGATGGTCGCCTGCATGTCCCCGCGCTTACCGGAGCCAAAGCCGTCGAAACTGCCGGTGGCGAAGGCCGTCGCCACGCGCTGTACGTAGGCGGGGCTCGGATTGCTGGTTACCAGATGTTCGATCATCTGCGTGGCCACGAAAGGCCCAATGTTCGGATGGTTGAAGACGATGTTGAACGCCGCAGCCAAATCCGCTTCCGCGCTCCCACCGGCCGGAATGGTCTGGCCAAGCAGTGTTTTCGCTCCGCTGTCGTGAAGACCTTCCACCGGGACCATCGGGCCGCCGTAGTATTCGGGATTGTGATTCTGCGAAGACATGCCCGGCTTTACCGGAAAGGTCCATCCGGTCAGCACTCGGCCCATGGCCATCACGTCGTTCTGTGTGTAGGTCGGAATCGGATTGCCCGAGGAGTCGAGCACCGGAGTTCCGTCGGGATTCAACTGGTTCAAACCAAGGGTGAACAACTGCATAAATTCGCGAGCGTAGTTTTCGTTGGCATGTTCACCGGGTGCTGGCGCATCGTTGTCGACCATGTTCAGGAAATTGCCCATCGCGGGCGTCAGGGTCACATCGGTCATCACGTTTAAATAATTGCCCAACGCGTCCTTATCCAGAGTCCGCACATAGTTGGTGTAGCCAAGTGGATCCGAGATCGTGTTGGCGCTCACGACCCAAAGGTTATTGAGTGCGAAGGCTGTCCGCATTCTCAACTGGTCGCCACCGGCAATCGCATTCAGGAAATACGACTGCTGCACGTTGTTGACGCCGTCATTCGTCCGCGGGTCCGGATAGGGCGTGACGGTCGCCGCGAACTGATTCTGGAGATACGTGCCGAAACCCAGCTCCGTCAGCTGGTTGACATTTTCCAGGTCTGGCCCGAAAGAACTCTGTTCGAGGAAGCGCACGGCCGCTGCGGAACTTACCGGCGAACCAGCGGTGGTCACATTGACATTGAGAGTGTTCGACGTTCCGCCGCCGGGAGCGGGGTTAGTGACCTTGACGGGGATCGATCCCACCTGGGAACTGGAGGCGCTACCGATGGCCGTGATCATGGTGGAGGTCACGTAGGTGACCTGCATTGCCGCGCCGCCGAACGTCGCGTTCGAGGTCGCCACAAAGCCTGTCCCGTAGAGAGTCATTTGAAACGCGCCGGGCGCTAAGGTTCCCGGTGTGATTGATGTGAGCGTCGGCACCGGATTCGTCAGCTTTACCACCGCGCTGTCGGATTTCGCGGTGTTCGCCTCGCTTGTTGCGGTGACCGTGACGCTGCCGAGGCCCACGATATTGTTCGGGGCCGTGTAGTTCCCCTGGTAGTCGACGGTGCCTACAGTGCTGTTCCCGGAATTCACACCGTTCACCGACCAGTTCACGGTGAGATCAGCCGTGCCCGTCACCGTGGCCACGAACTGCTGCACGTTACCGGCACCGAGCGTGGCGGTTTTCGGCGCGACCGTTACGGTGATGTTCGAATTCGGACCGACAACTTGCACATTGAATGGCGCCGAAGTTGCGCCACCCGGGTCGGGATTCACGACCGTAACCGGAACGGCGTTGCCAACTTGTGCCAGCGTCGGCGTGCCGGTGGCCAGCAATTGTGTCGGCGCGATGTACGTGGTGGCCAGCGATGCTCCAGCGAGTTTGACTGTGGAGGTGGGCAGGAAGCCTGTCCCGTTAATCGCAATCGCAAATTGCATGTTGACCGTCAGGATGGCCGGCGTCACGCCGGTAATCACCGGGATCGGATTCTCGACTGTGACGGTATCGTTGGCTGACTTCGTAGGATCTTCGACGGAGGTTGCCGTCACGGTGACGGTGTCGGGGCTTGGCACCGTGAGCGGCGCGGTGTAAACACCCGCGGCCGTAATGGTGCCCACTGGCGGAGTGCCGCCGGCGACGCCATTCACACTCCAGGTCACGCTCGTGTTGAGCGCTCCGGTGACGGTTGCAACGAACTTTTGCTGGCTTTCAAGACGTACTGAGGCGGGCGACGGAGCGATCGTCACCTTCGCGCCGCCGAAAACGATGAGATTCAGACCCGTCGAAGTGCTCGGCCCGGGCGCGGGGTTTTGCACGGTGACGATTTGTGTTCCTGCGAGCGCCTGAGTCGCATTGCCCGCGGCGGTCAGTTGGGTTGAGGAAACGTAGGTGGTCGTGAGCGCCAGCGTGCCCAGATAGACCGTCCCGCCTTTTGCGAAGTGCCGTCCAGTCACAGTTACGGTGAAGGGTCCTTGAGCCACCTCGAGTGGCAGCAAACTGGTCAACACCGGCGTGGGATTGTTCAACGTCGCGGGGCCATTGCCAAGCTTGCGCGGGTCGGATGACTCCACGGCGCTGACCGTAATGGCGTTAGGCGTTGGAGGAAATTCCGGCGCGGAATACATGCCCTTGGAATCGATCGTTCCGAGCATGGCGTTACCACCAACGACGTCGTTGACCGACCAATTGACGGCAGGCCGGGATCCGTCACCCGTTTTTGCATTGAACTGTTGCTGCGTAGCGCCCGCTATGGCTGCGCCAGAAGGTGTAACGGTCAATGCGGTTAGACCAGGGCCGTCAGGTCCCGAGCCCGGCAGGTAGGCTTCAGCGCATCCTGCGATCACTACCGCCAATACCGTGAGAAACACCAGTGCCCAACGCTTCACGCTGCCCCCGTGGCTTTTTCCATCGCCGGCCGTAGACATACGGCCACGATGTCAGGCGATCTTGGAAAATCTCGATTTTGCGGCGGGACTGCTTTCGGAAGAGTAAGCCTGCAAGCCGATTCGCACTACTGGCCGTGGGGTCAGATTCGGAGCAACTGGCCTTATTAGCTGATTCAAATCGATGATTCAACAAACATTTGTTTCGCGTTCGAATGCGAACAGCAAATTACCTCTCCATCGTCGAGGCCGTGTCTGGCCCTTCCGAGTCGCAACTCCCGATAAGTTTGAATGTATAGGTCGGAGGAGGAGCGCTTGGTGTAAAAAAGCTGAACTCAGCGGACGCTGATTCAGAAACACCAAGGAGGCTCCCCCATGCAACCTATGTATTACATCGGACTGGATGTTCACAAGCGCAAGATCAGCTACTGCGTGAAGGACGGCAGTGGCCGGATTCATGCCGAAGGATCGATTTCCGCCACACGTCTGGAGTTGGACCACTGGATGCGATCGCTTCCGCAGCTGTGGAGCGCGGCGATGGAAGCGGCCATGTTTACGGACTGGATCTACGATCATCTTCAGCCACGTGCTGCCATGCTGAGATATCGCCGGACAAAAAAAAGTAGGGCGCGGAAACCCGCGCCCCGATTCGAACTCTCGAAACCAACTCTCGAGGCGTTGTCGCTGGAATTGGCAATGCTGCTACCTTACGACCCGACGGATGTCGCCTGCTGTTCCGGCTTTCCCTCGCTGACCACCCATCCATCCTTCAACTGAATGACTCGGTTTCCGTACGTCGCATTCCTCTCCGAATGCGTCACCTGAATGATGGTCGTACCCGCCTCATTCAGCCGCTTGAACAGCATCATGATCTCGTCGCCTTGCTCCGAGTGCAGGTTGCCGGTTGGCTCGTCTGCCAGAATCAATTTCGGGTTCTGAATCACCGCGCGCGCCACGCCTACCAGCTGCTGCTGGCCGCCCGAAAGCTGGCTCGGAAAAAGATCCTTCTTCCCAACGATGTTGAACTTGTCCAGCGCGTCGCAAACCATGCTCACGCGCTCTTTGTGCGGCACATTCTTATAAGACAGCGGAATCTCCAGATTCTCGAACACCGTCAGGTTGTCGATCAGGTGATAGCTCTGAAAAACGAATCCAATGTTCGCCTTGTGCAGCTCGTTTCGGCGCTTCACGTTGAGCCGGTGGACCGCCTGGTCCAGAAAGAAGTATTCGCCGGTCCACGAACTGTCCAGCATCCCGATGATGCTCAGCAAAGTCGATTTGCCGGCGCCCGAAGGCCCCATGATCGTCACAAACTCGCCCTGCATAATGTCCAGCGTCACGCGGCGCAACAGAAAGAACTTGTTCGGCCCCGCCTCAATCGACTTCTCCAAATTCCGCAACGAAATCAAAGGTTCCACACCGTCTCCTTCTTAATCCCGTCCCTGAATACCCAATCCTACTCCCAATCCCCCCAAAATCCCGAAGTCGCCGCTCGTCGAAGGCTCGTCCTTCTTCACCCGGCAAGTGCAGGGGCGCTGCTTTACCCTGAGGCGATAGCTGGTGGGCCCCAAGTCCGCAAAATCAAACGAGTTAGGCTCTTGTCCGGTGTTCTCCGTGCACTCCCGCCGCCCGCAACCCCTTTAAAATCACATTCTTGAACCCAGCCTCCGTGCAACCCCCGTAGAATCACATTCTTGCAAAAAAGCCCCCGGGGGGAGGGCCTGAAATCAGTCAGCAACCACCACCTCAGTCATGCCGCTTCAATCATGCCGCAACGCACGCAGCGGGTCCAAACTCGCCGCCCTTCGCGCTGGCAAATAACACGCCAACGCCGCTACCGCCGCAAGAATCAGCGGCAACACCAGAAACGCGAACGGATCCGATGCCTTCACGTTGAACAGCAATCCCGCCATCGTCTTCGCCAGTCCATAGGAAATCGGCAGCCCGATCGCCAATCCAAGAAGTGTCATCCGCATTCCGCCGTTCAGCACCAGCGCGAGAATATCCTTCGTCTGCGCCCCTTGCGACATGCGAATGCCAATCTCGTGTGTCCGCTCGCTCACGGAATACGACATCACGCCGAAAATTCCCACGCAAGCCAGCGCCAACGCGATCACGCCTAGCACCGTCATCATCACCGCGACATACGCGATTCCAACGATCGCTTCGGTGATCACCTTGTCCATCGATTTGATGTTGTACATCGGCAGATTCGGATCGACCGCCGCGATTTTTTCACGCACCGTCGACACAAACTTCAGCGGATCCCCGTTTGTCCGCAACACCAGCGTCGTGTAATACGGCGGACTCTGCCGCACCGCTCGATAAACAGTCGGCACGTCTTCTCGCGAGATCCAGCTATAGTGCAGATCGCCGACGACTCCGACAATCGTCATCCAAGGACTTTCCGAATCCTCTTTTCCGATTTTGATCTTGTGACCGATCGGATTCTCGCCGTTGAAATATTTGCGCACGAGGCTGGCGCTCACCACCGCAACTTTCGGCGCTGTCGCGCCGTCCGAGTCCGAAAGATATCGCCCGTCACGCAGCCCGATATTCATCACGTGGAAATAAGTCGGCGACGTAGTTTCGACAATGGCGTCGCGCGTTTCCGTACGCTGCGTCAGCGGCCGTCCTTCAACAGCAAAACCCTGCGGATCGATATAGCCGCCATCGGAATAGGGAACATGCGTGGCCACCGCTACTTCCTGAATTCCCGGAATTGCCGAAATGCGCTCGCGCACCTGTTCATGGAAATTAAGACGCTGCGGCTCCGTCGCGTACTGTGTCTCCGGCAGCGACATATTCATCGTCAGCAGCGTTGTTGGCGAGTAGCTTTCGTTGACGTTGAGCAATCCCTGGAAGCTGCGCACCAGCAATCCCGAGCCAACAAGCAGCACCAATGCGAGCGTCACTTCGCCAATCACCAGCGCCGCACGCATGCGGTGCCGTCCGCGCCCGATCGAAGTCCCGCGCCCGCCTTCCTTCAGCGTGCCCGCGACATTCGTTTGCGAACTGATCAGCGACGGCGCAATGCCCGACAATATTCCGCTCGCCACGGAAATTCCGATCGCGAAGATAAATGCGTTCGCATCGAGCCGGATCGTTTTCCATCCCGCGACGAACTTCGCCACGTCCGCCGGCATATGCGCCAGGATCATGTCGATATTCCACTGCGCGAAAAATAATCCGAGCACGGCCCCGCCGAGCGAAAGCAGAACGCTCTCCACCAAAAGTTGGCGCACGATTTGCCAGCGGCTCCCACCCATCGCGGTGCGAATCGCAAATTCGCCGACACGCCCGGTTACGCGTGCGAACTGGACATTCGCCACGTTCGCACACGCGATCAATAGAACGAATCCGACCGCGCCCAGCAAAAGAATCATGTATTGCTTGGTGAGGTCGCTCGTCATGTAATTTCGCAGTAGGGTAGGAGCGATCCGAAAGCCGCGGTTCGTATCGGGATACGCATCCGCTTGCTGCTGTGAAATCCCCTGCATTTCCGCAGTAGCTTGCTCAAACGAAACGCCCGGCGCCAGCCGCCCGATCGGAAAGAGCCAGCGATTGTCGCGGCGGCCGCGTTCCTTCGTATCGAATGACAAAGGCAGCCATGCTTCGGCCGGCATCGGATAATCGAATCCCTTCGCCGTGACGCCGACGACGGTGAAACTCTTGCCACCAACTTTGATGTTCTTGCCGAGAATATTTGGATCGGATGCGTAGCGTTGTTCCCACAGCGCGTGACCTAAAATTATTTCCTGTTCCTTGCCGACTTCTTCCTCTTCCGGCAAAAACGCGCGGCCCATAGCGGGCCGCACGCCAATCGTGTCGAAGAAGTTCGCCGCGACGTGGAAAACTTGAACTTTCTGCGGCTCGTTTTCTCCGGTGAGATTCACTTCATCCCAGGAATACGCGGTGATGCGATCGAACGATTTCGCCTGCTTCTTCCAGTCGAAGTAAGTAGCCGGAGCGACGGGAACGAAATCAACCGCGCCGAATCCACCACCCTCGTTTTGTGCGTGCTTGTCGAGGAGCGCGATGTATCTGTCGGCGTTCTCGAAGGGAACGGGATGCAGCAGGAAAGCTTCCGCCATGCTGAAGATCGCTGCGTTTGCGCCGATGCCGAGCGCCAACGCAATGATGCAGACCAGCGACACGAGCCGGTTCTTCATCAACATCCGAACGCCGAATCGCACATCCTGCCAAAGTGCCTGCATCGTTCCTCCCACGAGCGCGGTGCACGCAGCTCGCCTAAGGGACTAACGTACTTTTGCTGGAATTGTTTCCAGCAAATTGCCTACACCGTTCGCCGATTGAAATCATCTGCCGCAGACCTGCGACAGCTGACCTGAAACGAACGAGGGCGCGATTGCGCGCGCCCTCGTTTACCAAACGAATTGCATTTGTTGCGGACGAACGACGTCGTCCTGCGGCACAAAAGTCACGAATCGCGGAACGAATTACGCTCCGACGCGAGCTTCCTGCGTCTCTTCGACGATGCGGCCGTCAAACAGGTGAATGGTGCGCTCGGCGAAGTTCGCGTAGCGCTGGTCGTGAGTCACCATGCAGATGGTCGCGCCGTTGCGGTGCAGGTCGCGGAGTAGCTCCATCACCGCTTCGCCGTTCTTGGAGTCCAAGTTTCCCGTAGGCTCGTCGGCCATCAGGATAAGAGGATCGCCGACCAACGCGCGGGCCACAGCGACACGCTGTTGCTGACCGCCCGAGAGTTGCGAGGGATAGTGCCGCAGGCGATGCGCCATGCCGACGCGCTCAAGCGCGTTCTGCACCTTCTGCTTGCGCTCGCTCGAGCTGGTGCCGCGATAGGTGAGCGGCAGCTCGACGTTTTCGTACACGGTAAGGTCGCCGATCAGGTTGAAGGCCTGGAAGATGAAGCCGATCTCGCGATTGCGGATGCGCGTGCGCTCGCTGATCGAGAGGTTGGCCACGGGCTGGCCGTTCAACTCGTAGACACCGTGGCTCGGCGAATCGAGCAAGCCGAGAATCGACAGAAGAGTCGACTTGCCGCAGCCTGACGGGCCCGCGATCGAGATGTAGGTGCCTTTCTTGATCTCGAGGTGAATTTCCTCGAGGGCGTGTGTCTCGACCTCATCGGTCATGAACACTTTTTTGACGCCTTCCATCTTGATCAGTGTTGGTGCGTTTGGATCGAGCATGGGCTCTCCTTGAGTCTAGAAGCTGGAAACTGGAAAATCGAAATTCGAAACGCGAAAACTGGTCTGGGCCCGAAATCCATCGCCCTAAATTCGCTCTGCTGATTCGACACACTGTCGTCTTCTAATAATCAAGACGATGGATAGACGACAAATGTTCCAAAAGTTCTCGTACTGGTACCGTTATTCATATCGCAGAGCCACCAAGGGGTCGATCCGGGTCGCCCGGCGCGCCGGGATGTAGGCTGCCGAGAGTGCTACCAGGGCCAAGAATACCAATGAGATGCCGACAGTGGCCGGTTCGAAAGCCTTGACCCCGTACAGCATGGAATTCAACAGCTTGCCCAGACCATATGTCAATGGGAGACCAATGACAATCCCGATAAGTAGAAGCCAGGACATCTCGGAGAGGATCATTTTGCCGACGTTAGCTGCGTCCGCACCGAGGGCCATTCGAATGCCAATTTCCCTGATGCGTTGGGTGACGCCGTAAGAGAGCAAGCCGTAAATGCCGATTGCCGCAAGCAAGGCGGCCAATCCGCCAAAGATTTCAGAGAGCGTGGCGATCAGGCGGTCGTTGGCAAGTTGCCGTTCGATTTGCGCTTCGAACGTGCGCAAGCCTGTGATCGGCAAGCTCGCGTCCAGCTGATTCACTACGCCGCGGACGGAATTCGAAAGCTGGGTCGGATCCTGCGTGGTTCGAATGTAGTAGGTGAGGCGGCCGCCGTTGGCTTCCTGCGCGTAAGGCGCGTAGACGAACGGCTTGATTTCTTCATCCTTCACGCCGTCGTGATGACTGTTCTTGACGATGGCGACGATTTCCAAGTCCGGCGGGTGGTCGGTCGAATAGCCGAAGCGGAGGTGATGTCCGAGGGCATTGCCGGCAGGGAAGAACATCTTCGCGAAGGATTCATTCACGATGACGACCTTGGGGCTGCCGAGCACATCGGCGCTGGTGAATTCGCGGCCAGCCAGCAGCGGAATGCCCATGTTGGAGAAGTGGCCGGGACCGATCGCATTGCGGAGAACGTGTTTCGTTCCGCGTTCCTCGACGGGCTCGCCTTCCACGTCTACGTTGGAGCCGCGGTCGCTGTAGCTGATCAGGGTTTCCGCCGCGCTACTCACCGAGCGAACGCCGGGAAGCGCGGCGAATCTCTCATCAAGGGTCCGGAAGAGAGCGGTGCTTCGCGCGTCGTCGTATCCGAGAAGCTTCGGAGCGACGGTGAACTCCAGCATGTGGTCGGTGCGAAGGCCGAGGTCGGTGTGCTGCGCGTTGAAGAGGCTATGCGCGAACGCTCCGGCGGCTGTTACCAACAGTAGCGTGAGCGCGACCTGGCAGATCACCAGGCTTTGGCGCAAACGCTGATGGCTGGTGCCGAGCGACGTCGTACCTGCCTGCTCTTTCACGCTCGAGACCAACTCATTGCGCGTTGCACGAAGAGACGGAGCGACGCCGAAGAGCGCGACGCAAACGGCTGCGACCAGGACCGTGAACGCGAGCACCGTGGGATTCAGATTGCCTGAGAGGCCTTCCGCAATCCCGTTCTGAATGGCGAATTTGGCGAGCATCGAGCTCGTCCACGAAGCGATCAGAAGTCCGAGAGCAGCGCCCGCGCCGCCAAGAAGGATGGACTCCATAAGAAGCTGACGCACAAGTTGAAAACGGCTGGCGCCAAGCGAAAGGCGAATGCCAATTTCACGCTGGCGCGATGCGGCACGAGCGGTAAGAAGCCCCGCGATGTTCGCGCATGCGATCAAAAGAACGAGGCCAACCATGCACATGAGCGCGATGATCTGGTTCCCGCTGTCATGCATAAGTTGCGGCCGGCCATGCGCACCTGTGCGTAGGATGATCTTGCGCGCGAGAAATCCGGCTTGAGTTTTGTCGTCCCAGCCTTTGAATTGAGGCAATTCGTCTCGCAAAATCGCACTGAATGCAGGCTGGAGACCGGCGGAAGCTTGTTGCACCGACATTCCCGGCTTTACCCGGCCGATCAACTTAATCCAATTGTCTTTGTGAGTCGTGAGATCACGCGGCGGGGTGTCCAGCAACGACACCATCGTGATCGGCAGATAAAGCTGCGAATCGTACCCAGGTTGAGTGCCTTCGAAAGTCGGATCGGTAACACCGACAACGGTCATTGGTTTGTTGTTGACCAGAATGCCCTGATTCAAGATGCCGGGATCACCGCCAAAGCGGTTTTTCCAGCAGCCGTAGGAAAGCATTACGACGGGAGCGCCGCCCGGCGACGTGGTGTCGGCGGGCTCAAGAGTTCGCCCCAAGGCCGGTTTGACGCCGAGCGTTTCGAAGAAATTCCCAGAGACCACGTAGGCGTCTGCTTGCTCGGTGTGGCCGCGATAGGTCAACGCGGTCGAGTAAGGCGACATCGCGGCGAGACCCGAAAATACCGGGTTTTGGTCGCGCAGCTCTAGATAAAGAGGATAGGAGAAAGCTTCAGAGCCTTCTTCGCCGGGAACATTGTCTTCGTCGGAGCCGATGTGTCCTTGTCGCGGGCCGGGGGAGTAGAGCAAAACAAGCTGATCGGGATTCGGAACTGGGAGCCGGCGCAGGATAACTTGCTGAAGAATCGTAAAGATACCGGCGTTGGCGCCGATGCCGAGGGCCAGAGTCAGGACGGCAATCGCGGTGAATGCCGGGTTTTTGGCCAGCATTCGGAGACCGAACCGAACATCGCGCCACAGGCCGTTCACCACTTCTCCTTCAGAGAACCGTCCGTTGCTGTAATGACGTCGCTCGGGCCTAAATCGTTTTCAGAAATCCACAAACTTTGAATCGCACCGAGCGCCTACCGTCGTCCGCTATTCGTGGCGGAGCGCCACCAGGGGATCGACACGGGTTGCACGGCGGGCCGGGACATAGCAAGCCACCGCGGCGACCACCGCGATGAGCACTAGACCGACCGCGTAAATCGACGGGTTGTTGGCGTTGACGCCGAAGAGGAGCGATTCGCTGAGCCGCGCCAGAACGTAGGCCAGAGGCAGGCCGACGAGCACGCCTGCTATCAGCATCGAGCCAACCTCTCTGACGATCAGTTTGCGAATGTCGCCAGATTCGGCGCCGACGGCCATGCGAATGCCGATTTCGCGCGTGCGCTGCACGACCAGGAAGGCGAGCACTCCGTAAATGCCGAGGGCCGCAAGCAGCGCCGCGAGTCCCGCGAACGCGCCCGAGAGAACTGCGACCATGCGCGCGCTGAACAAGTCTTCTTCGACGACCCGGTCCATCGTTTTCAGGTTGTAGACCGGGAGATTCGGATCGGCGTCGCGGACCACGGTTTGCATCGACGAGGCGAGAAGCAACGGATCTCGCTCAGTGTTCACGTAAAAGCTCATGCCGTAGAGGCTGTCCCGCTGCGAATACGGGAGATAGACATACGGATTCGGAGTGACGGACTTGACATGATCCTGATTGATTTCGCGGACGATGCCGACGACGGTGATGTCGGGCTTAACTTTATTCCCGCTGCCGAAACAGAACTTCATGCCGATCGGATTGCGACCAGGGAAGAAGCGCTTCGCCACGTTTTCGCTGATCACCGCGACTTTCGGTGCGGTTGCGTTGTCCGCATCCGTGAACTCGCGGCCGTTGACGAGCGGAACTCGAAACGTGGAGAAGTAGGCAGGGCCGGTAGCGACGTAGTTCACAGTCTGCAGATCTTCGGGGACTTCGGCGCCGCCTTCCGCGGTGATGTTGGAGCCGGAAGTGTCACCTGTAAGAGCGCCGAGCTCGGAGGAGGTGACGCTGCGCACTCCGGGGAGAGATGCAAGATGCTGGCGAAGTTGGTCGATGAGGCGAATAGCACGCGGATTGTCATAGCCGTTGAGCGCCGGCGAAATCGTAAAGCTGATGACATGCTCGGTGCGCAGGCCGAGATCGACGTTGCGCAGGTTCCAGAGCGTGCGCGTGAAGAGCGCGGCACCCGCGAGAAGCAGCAGCGTGAAGGCGACTTGCCCGGCGACGAGAATCTTGCGGAAACGAACGTGGGCAACGCTGGCGGAAGAAGTTGAGCCCTGATCTTTGATGACGTCGGTAACGGAATTGCGCGTCACGCGCCATGCTGGAAGCGCGCCGAAGAAAATCCCTGAGAACAGCGTTGCAGCGATGGCGTATAGAAGGACGGCGGGGTCGAGTTGGGCTTTCAGGCCGTCGATGCCAGCGTTGACGGTGACGATAGAGGTGAGCTCAGCGATCAGCCACGAGCCGATGGCGATCCCGACGGCGCCTCCGGCAATCGCACAGAGCATGCTTTCGATGACGAGCTGGCGCACGATGCGGCCGCGGGTGGCGCCCATCGCGCTGCGAATCGCGAATTCTCGCTGGCGTGAGGCGCCGCGCGCGAGCAGCAGGTTCGCGACGTTGGTGCACGCGATCAGAAGAACGAGAGCCACCATCGCAAAGAGCACGAGAATTTGTGGACCGGTGTCGCGCTGGAGGACGTTGCGTCCGCGCGCGCCCGGCTCGAGCGTGATTTGCTTGGCGAGGAATGCCTGACGCTTTTGTTCGTTGAAGCCAGTGATTTTGGTGAGGTTTTCTTCGAGCAGCGGGTGATAGGCGGCATTCAGCGCCGAGCGCGCTTGAGAGTCGCTGACGCCGGGAGCCCGACGGCCGAGCACCTTCATCCAGTAATCGTTCCATTCATCGAGCGCGCCGTCGTCGAAGGTCATCTGCTTGGCCATCGACATCGGCACGAAGACGTCGGGCGTTTGACCGACCTGCACGCCGGTGAAGCCGTTGCGCGAGACGCCGACAATGGTCATCGGGACGTTGTTGACGAGGACAGATTTGTTGAGAACGTTCGGATCGGCCCCGAAGCGGCGCGTCCAGTAGTTGTAACTGAGGACGGCAAGCTGGTCTCCGCCCTTGTTCTTGTCATCGTCGGGATTGAAGACGCGGCCGATTGCGGGGTTGACGCCGAGGACGTCGAAATAATTTCCGGTTACGAGTTCGAGGCGGCCGCGCTCGGTCTGGCCCTGGGAGGCGAGGCTGGCGTCGGAGGAAGAGCACGCGACGAGGCCGATGACTTTTGCGGCGCCATCGCGCAGGCCTTTGTACACCGGGTAGGAAAAGGAGTCAGAGTCGTCGCCGTCGCTGGAGACACGGCCGGTTTTTGGTCCGGGCCCGTGGAGGACGACGAGTTCGCTCGGACTGCGCACGGGAAGGCGGCGCAGGAGGACCTGGTTCATCAGGCTGAAGATCGCGGTGTTGGCGCCGATGCCGAGGGCGAGAGTGATGACGGCGATGACGGTGAAGCCAGGATTCTTGGCCAGGACGCGGAGGCCGAAGCGGATGTCTTGCCACAGAGTTTGCATCGTTTGAGCTTACTCGTTTCTGAGCGCGACGACCGGATCGGCGTTGGCCGCGCGCCATGCGGGAATGTAGCAGGCCGCGGTGGCGACTGCGACGAGAGCGAGTGCGACGCCGGCGAACGTCATCGGGTCGGTGGCGGTGACGCCGAAAAGCTGATTCTTGAGCACGCTGGAAATTGCAAGCGTGCCCGCAAGGCCGACGAGGATTCCTGCGAAAGCGAGCGTGACGCCGCTGCGGAGAACCATGCGGATGATGTCGGATCTTTCGGCGCCCACGGCTACGCGGATACCGATTTCGTTACGGCGCTGCTCGACGCTGTAAGAGATGAGGCCGAAGAGGCCGACCGTCGCGAGAAGCAGGCCGGCGGCCGCGAAGACGGAGACGAGGGCACTCGTAAATTTTCGCTGGGCGACGGAGGCTTCGACGTAGTCGCTCATGTCGCGGGCTTTGTAGATGGGGAGTTCGGTGTCGAGCGCGCGAAGTTGCTCGCGGATTGCGGGAAGGAGACTCAGCGGTTCGCTTTGCGCGCGGACGACGATATTCATTACGCCGATAGCGACTTGGTCGTACGGCACGTAGCACTCGGCCTCGGTGGCTTGCCACAAATTGCGATGGTGGACGTCACCGACGACGCCGATGATTTCACGCATCTTTGGATCACCGGTGTCTGCGACATCGGGTTTGATGTGCTTGCCGATGGGACTTTCGTTCGGGAAATAGCGCCGAGCCAGCGTTTCATTGACGAGAACAACCTGTGCGGCGTCTCGCTCGTCACGGGGTGTGAAAACGCGCCCCGAGATCAGCGGGATGTGCATCGTCTCGATGTAGTCATTCGCGATGACGCGGAAGTGGACGCGCGGCCGGTCACTCTTGGACATCGGTCGGCCTTCGATATCGAAGGAGGTACGGATGACGTCGTCGCTCATCGGCAGAGGGATTACGCCGCTGGCGTTCTGGACGCCGGGAACAGCCCGGACGCGTTCGAGAAGTTCTCGGAAGAATGCGATGGATTGCTGTGGTTTGCCATACCGCGCGTCGGGCAAATCGAGATTGAAAGCCATCACGCGGTTGGGATCGAATCCGGGCGATTGGCGCGTGAGGTGAATCATGCTTTCGACCAGCAGGCTGGCGCCGACGAGGAGTATGACGGCGAGCGAGACCTGAGCGACTACGAGCATGTTGCGCGCTCGCGAGGCACGCTTGCTATCGGAGTTGGCGCGTCCG
Organism: uncultured Acidobacteriota bacterium; assembly: GCA_963795355.1. GTDB lineage: Bacteria > Acidobacteriota > Terriglobia > Acidiferrales > UBA7541 > Acidiferrum. The sequence continues at coordinate 1,662,590 of CAWCHM010000008.1, read as the reverse complement.
CCTTCTTTCAGCGATAGGAATAAATTGAAGCGCGATGCGTGCCAGGCAGGGGCCATGCCGAACAGCACGCCGGTCAGTACGGAGACGCCGAGAGTGAATGCGAGAACCGACAGACTGACTCCGGCTTGGGCCAGGCGCGGAATTCGGAGTGAGGAGAGTCCGGCGAGCATCGTCGTGCCCCAGACGGCGAGCAAGAGGCCCAGCAATCCGCCGGCGAGAGCGAGAAGGACGCTTTCGGTCAGAAGTTGACGGAGCACGCGCGCGCGACCCGCGCCGAGTGACGCGCGAATTGCCATTTCGCGTTGGCGTCCAGCTGCGCGGGCGAGCAGAAGATTCGCGGCGTTGGAACACGCGATCAGTAATAGGAAACCCACGGCGCCGAGCACCATCATTAATACCGGTCGAACATCGCCGACTATTGCTTCTATCTGGGGATGAACCGTAAGGCTCAAGTGGCCATTCAGATCGGGAAATTGTTTCTCGAGGGCTGCGCCGATTGTATTGGCGTCAGCGTCGGCTTGCTCTAACGACACTCCGGGTTTGAGGCGGCCGATGGCGCTGAGAAAATGTGCGTCGCGTTCGGAGGTTAATGGGGGATCTGTGCCGTTGCCGATCATTTGGGCTGCGATCGTTGTCCAGAGTTCGGGCGGCTGTGCCGTGAGAAGAAATTGGAAGTTTGCGGGCATCACGCCGACGACAGTGTAGGGTTTCGCGTCGAGCGTGATTGTGTGGCCGACAATGTCGGGCTTGGAGCCGAAATGCGACGCCCACAGGTGGTGGCTCAGAATCGCTACACGCGTGCCTGGCTGGTCCTCGGAGGCGATGAATGTGCGCCCGAGTAGCGGCTGGGCGCGCAGGACATCGAATACATTCGCGCTGACAATGCTCGCTTCGAGGTGCAGCGGCTCCCCGGAGCCGGTCAGCGTCGCTGTGCTCTTGTCATAGGCTGCGACGGTCTCAAGCGTGCGGTTCTGCGCGCGGAAATCGGTGAAGTCGGGATAGCTGAGCGGGCGATGCAAATCGCCCAAGTGCACATCGGTGCCTTGAACCGCGACGAGGCGGTGACTCTCGGAGAAAGGAAGCGGCTCGAGGATGACAGCGTTAACGACGCTGAAGATGGCGGTGTTGGCGCCGATGCCGAGGGCTAGCGTTAACACAACGACGGCGGTGAAGCCAGGTTGCTTGGCGAGCACACGCAGGGCGTAGCGAATGTCGTGCCACAGGCTGTTCATTTGGCTATCGCTCCACCAGAGAGAGAAGTTGCCACTGGGTTAGTGAAAGAAAATTTGTCCGTCGTCTGGTCGATCGCACGGCGGCGTCTATCGCGTCGTTCGCGTTCGCGACTTCGGCAACACCGGCGCCGGCTTGGCTTACTTCAGCCGGATGCGATCGACGTTGTCCCATTGCGACATATCCGACAGGATGACTTTGTCGCCGACCTGCAGGCCGTTGAGAATCTCGACGGTGTTGACGGAGCTGCGGCCAAGCTTGACGTTGACGCGCATGGCGTCGGAGTCGTCGGGCATGACTTTGAAGAGGCTGATGGTCGCGTCGGTCTGGCCGTGGACCGGGCGGCCGACGTAGAGCACGTCTTTCAAATTTTCGAGTTCGATCGTGCCATCGACGCTGAGGTCGGCGCGCGCGCCGAGCGGAAGCGGATCGTCGATGCCGACGTCCACGGTCACGGTGCCGTTGACGACCGAGGGATCAATGCGGATGACGTGGCCCTTCACGATGCCGTTGCGCGTATCGACTGTGGCGTTCTGGCCGATCACGATGTCCTTCGCTTGCGTTTCGGCGATCTTGATTTCGGCTTTCAGTTTTTTCGGGTCGGCTACGCGCGCAATGTTGGTGCCCACCGCGACGCTTTGACCAACGTCGACCGGCAGCAATTGGAGCACGCCGGTGATGCCCGCGCGAACATGCAGCGCTTCGGCCTGGTTCTTACGCAGGTCGTACATCGCGCGAGCCTGTTCGACGTGGGACTGCTGTGCTTGTAGACGAGCCTGCGCGGAGTCAGCTGATACGCGGGTGCGTTCCTCTTCCAAGTCGAGCCGGATCTTCAGCTGGTCTTCGCGCACTTTCGACAATTTTTGAGTGACGTCGGCGTCGATGCCTTCCTTGTACAGCTTCTCGTCGACTTCGTGCTGCAGCTTGGCTTGTTCGTAGTCGCTGCGCACGCCTGCTTCGATCGCTTTTTGGTTCATCAGCTCGCTGTTGACTTGCACTCTCAGGTTGGCGAGGTCGGCTTCGGCGCCTTTCATCTGGAATTGAGAATCAATCAGCGTCTGCGCCACGGCTGGATCGGACATTTCGAGAATGACGGTATTCGGTTCGACGAGATGGCCCGGGCGGATGACAATCTTGTCGACGCGCGCCGTGGTCAGCGCCGCAATCCAGTGAATATCGAGAGGCACCAGCGTGCCGAGGCCGCGTACTTCGCGCAGCATCGGGCCGCGCTTGACGGTGTCGGTCCAGACGGTACCGCGGTCTACCGACGGTGCGGCGGGTTTCAATCGCGAGAGGCCGAGCGTCACGCCCGCGATCACGATCACGGCAACGGTGACGTAGAGGGCTCGCTTGATTTTTTTTGCTTTAGCGTTGGATGGTCGTTGTATGTCCATAAGAGTTATCGCGTACTACTGAAATCGCACGCGGGCTGCCCCGCGCGGCTTCGGTCTAAATCACTTGCCTTCAATTGGTTATGGCCGAAGCAACCTTGTCGAAAATAGCACCAATGACCGAAAATGGGAATAATTGTCCCACGAGCGAACATGCTGCCCGGCGTTCCGGCCCTATTCGTGCTAGCTGGCTTCAAAGTCCCTCGCTTGCCTCTTGGTCCGTGCAACTTTGCCAGGGTCACCACAACCCGATCGTTTTGATCGGCGCCTTCTATTTTATAAACGTCAAATTCCGCCAGATTGTTCCCAGGGCGAACCTTCCCCCGGAACTTTGGGGCGCATTCCAGGGAAATCCAGGAATGAATAACGGAGAGCATTGCCCCCCGACACAACGCCGCGAATCTGCCAACACCGACGAAGAAACCCGCCCGTCGAAAACAGCGTCCATACTTACAGCTTTCACCGCGCGCACACGGAGATTCGCAATGACAATAGACGTTAAACGCTGGGCGATGGTCTTGTCTGCCGGCACGCTGCTCGCCGCGTTTTCTGGCGTTCCATCGGTCTCGGCGATGACTCGCGCGAGAATCGCGCAAGATCAAGCGGCTCAGGGTGGTCCCGACGAACGCCGACTGCCCCTCTTCGGCAAGATCACCGCGATGCACGACACCACGATGGACGTGCTCGACACCAATGGCGACACGATTCACGTGAAATTCAACGGGCAGACGCAATTTCGGAAAGATCGGCAGCCCGCCAAACGTACTGACTTCAAGGTGGGCGACATCATCCTCGTGCGTGGACAAGAGGCTGCCGATCATAGCTGGACTGCGGAAACCGTCGCCGCGCGTTCGCTGAACGGTCAGGGCGGTCCCGGTGGACGGGGCGGATTCGGTGGTGGGCCCGGCGGCAGTGGCCGCGGCGGATTCCAGCAACAGGGAACTCTCGGCAAAGATTATGTCGCCGGCGAAATCAAATCCATCGACGCGCCAAAGATTACCGTGTTGCGCTCCGACAACGTGACGCAAACCCTGGAACTCAACGAAAACACTTCGATGCGCAAAGGACGCGACTCCATCACGATGGCCGATATTCAAGCGGGCGATCACGTCTTCGCGCGCGGTGCAGTCGAAAACAATGTCTTCGTCCCGAAGACCGTCGTCGTCGTCGGCCCCGATCAGTGGAAGCGGATGCAGGAATTTGGTCAGCAAGCACGCGGTGAAGGCGGCAGTGGCCGTCGCCGGCAGCAGGGTGGGCAATCGCAAGAGGGAAGCTCCGGCGCTGCTGATGCAACTGCGCCGAATGCAGCGCCTCCAACACCGCCTGCTCCGAATCCACCATCGCCAGCGCCAACTCCGGCTCCTGCGCCGACGCCACAACTTGGGCAACAAATGGAGCCGCATCATTGAAATTTTTCAGTTCGACCCGGTTCCCGCCGCTCGCTCTATTCCTAGGCACAATGTTGCTCTGGTCGGTGTCGGCACGCGCACAAGATCAACCGCCGCCACCGCCTGCACCCGGCACACAATCGCCGACTCCCGCGGCGCAATCTCCAACGCCTACTCCCACAACGCCCGACGCGAGCGCTCCCGCGCAAACACCCAGCGCCACCGCCCCGCCGTCATCTGCTCCGCAGCCCACATCGTTTGAAATCAGCGGCACCGTGAAATCCGGAAAAACTCCGCTCCCCGGAGTCACCGTCACCGCGGCAAACACACTCACGGGCAAAAAATATTCGATCGCCTCCAATCCCGACGGCACCTACAAGTTCACCGGCCTCGCTCGTGGCCGCTATGTTGTCCGCGTCGAATTCATGGCCTTCGCGCCGCAAACGCAGGAAATTGTCCTCAAGCCCGACACTCCCACCGGAAAATTCGACGCCGAGATGATTCTCGCCTCGCGTCAGGCCGACCAATCACCAGCGGCGTCTGCGATTGCAGCGATCACGGCAGGACGCGGATTTCAAAGTTTGTCGGTCGAGAATTTGTCATCGGCGTTGGAAGCTGCGGCGGCGGGCGGTAGTACTGCTTCGAGCGGCGCCAGTTCCAGCGACATCGCCACTCTACCGATGGGCGGAGCCGGCACCGATGTCGCGAACGAATCGGTGAGCATCACCGGTGCACAAGGCCGCAGCCAGAATTTCGGCGCCGGCAGCGAAGACGATCTGCAATCGCGCATTGAAGAATTTCGGCAACGCGCGCAAGCAGCGGGACTAATTCCCGGCGGCCCAACGCAAGGTGGCCCGGGTGGTGGCGGAGGCGGCGGCTTCGGCGGTCCCGGTGGATTTGGTGGTGGCGGCCCGATCGCGATCGGTCGTCTCGGCCGCGGCTTCAACGTCAACCAACCGCACGGCTTCCTCTATTTTTCCGACGACGACGCATCCTTCGACGCGAAGCCCTACTCGCTCACCGGTATCCAAACTCCGAAAGCCAGCTACAACTTCGCGCGTTTCGGGGCCAACGCCGGCGGCCCGCTCAACATTCCCCACATTTTCAATGGCGGCAATAAGTGGTTTTTCTTCGCCGGATGGAACGGCTCGCGCGGCAGCACGCCCTACGACGCCTACTCCACCGTGCCGACCGCTGCCGAGCGCGCGGGCAATTTCTCCGGCACTACATATAATGATGGCTCGCCCGTCCAGATATTCAATCCCGCCACCGGCGCGCAATTCAGCTTCAACGGACAGCCCAACGTCATCAATCCCGCGCTGATCAGCCCGCAAGCAAAAGCTTTGCTCGCGTATATCCCGCTGCCCAATCTCGATACCACGACGCAAAACTTTCACTACGTCACCAACGACGACAGCAACTCCGACGCGATCAGCCTGCGCCTCATTCACAATTTTGGCGACTCCACCAATGGCCCGTTCGGCGGTGGCGGCCGCGGCGGTGGTGGAGGAGGCGGCCGCGGTGGTCGCCGCGCGCAAAACAACATCAACTTCGGCCTCAACTATTCGCGCAACGATTCCGCGCTCGTAAATCCCTTCCCGTCGCTCGCCGGCAACACCAACACGCAAGGCTTGCAAGCCAGCGCTGGCTGGACGTACGGCAACGGCCGCCGCACCAACATTCTCCGCTTCACCTACAATCACAATCACGTTTCGACTTCGAATCTCTACTCCAACAACACCGATGTCGCCGGCCTCGCCGGAATCACCGGCGTTTCCACCGTTCCATTCGACTTTGGTATCCCTGGCGTCAGCTTCACGACGTTTAGCGGGCTCACCGATCCGACTCCGCGCCGCGAGCTCGATCAGACGTACACTGTTTCCGACACGCTCTCCTGGTATCGCGGCAAACATAACTGGCGATTCGGTGGCGACTATCGCCGCATCCTGCAAAGTTTCCGCTCTGCCAAAAACGCCGAAGGCTCCTTCGTCTTCACCGGGCTCGAAACTTCCCAATTCACACCCGGCGGCACTACTCCCGTCAGTAATACCGGCCTCGACTTCGCCGACTTCTTGATCGGCACGCCGCAGCAAACCACCCTGCAATCCGGTACCGACTCTTACGATTTCGCCTCCAATTCATTCGACCTTTTTGCGCAAGACGACTGGCGCATTCTTCCAAAGCTCTCCCTCAATCTCGGTTTCCGTTACGAATACAACGGGCCGTTCACCGAAGCGCACGATCGCATCGCCAACCTCGACGTCGCGAACGGTTTCACCGGTGCGTCCGTCGTTATTCCCGGCCAATCCGGATTTCCCGCATCTCTACTGCATCCCGATCGCAACGACTTCGCACCGCGCATCGGCATCGCATGGCGCCCGCTCAAAAACACCGTCGTTCGCACGGGCTACGGCATCAACTACAACCTCGCGCAATATGCCAACATCATTCAGAGTTTCGCGTTCCAGCCGCCGTTCGCCACCACCGCAACCAACGTCGCCAGCGCGGGCGTGCCACTTTCGCTCGCCAACGGTTTCCCCGCGGTTCCACCTGGACTCGTAACCAACAATTTCGCCGTCGACCCCAACTATCGCCTCGGCTACGTACAGATCTGGAGCCTCGACATTCAACGCACGCTGCCGCACGGCTTCCTGCTCAACGTCGACTACAACGGCTCGAAGGGCACTCGTCTCGACACCGAGCGCGCTATCAACAACATCGTTGGGCTGCAGCCATTCATTTACGAATCCTCGGCGGGAAACTCTGTTTTTCACGCGGGCTCAGTGCGATTCCGCAAGCGTCAGGCACACGGGATCAGCTACGGCGCCACGTACACTTACTCGAAATCGATCGACGACGCCTCGTCGATTGGCGGCGGTGGCGTCGTCGTCGCGCAGGATCCGTTCGACATCGCAGCGGATCGTGGGCTATCGAGTTTCAATCAAACGCATAAATTTACAGGGAACTGGATCGCCGAATTGCCCTTCGGCGATGGTCATCGCTATCTGCAGCGCGGCCCGCTATCGCACATCCTCAACGCGTGGTCGCTCAGCGGAGACTTCACCATCGCCAGCGGCCTCTGGTACACGCCGCGCGTGCTCGGCAACAGCTTCGACATCGACCGCGGCGTCAGCGGCTCGCTGCGCGCCGATGTAACGGGTGAGCCGATCACCATTGCGAATCCGAGCGCCTCTGCGTGGTTCAACACCGCCGCATTCTGCGCGCCATCGACTTCTTCTGGCACCCCGAACGTCTGCGCCAATCCCAACGGCACCGCGTTCGGCGACGCCGGCCGCAACATTATTCAGGGCCCAGGCGAAGTCCTCGTGGATATGTCGCTGAGCAAAACCATCACCATAAAAGAGTCCCGCGCGCTCGAGCTGCGCATCCAGGGTGCGAACATCTTCAACTTCATCAACTATTCGGCGATCAACACAGTGGTGAACTCGGCTCAGTTCGGCGAAGTCACCGCCGCCAGCTCGACGCGCCGCGTAACGTTTATCGCGAGGTTCCGCTTCTGATGCGCCACGACAAATCTTCGCGATCAGTAGGGGCACGGCACGCCGTGCCCGTCTTCGATTTCCAGAGGTGCCGCCAATGCCTCTAACACGCCAGGTCGCTGCAGCGTTCGCCGCATTACTGACAATCGTCAGTGGCATCCTGCCTTTGCGCGCGCAAGACGCTCCGCAGCAACCGCAATACCGCATGCACGTCACGTCCGAACTCGTGCTCGTCAACGTCGTCGCACGCGACCGGCACGGCAATCTCATCCGCAATCTAAAAAGGGAAGACTTCACGCTCAACGAGGACGGCAAGAAGCAGGACATCTCCACTTTCGACTTTGAAAATGTCGACGCGCTGGCCACCGCGGGCGCCGCTGAGGCCATTGTTACGGGCGCCGCAGGAAACGCGCCTAACGCCGGCCTGCTTCACTCTTCGAATCCCGTTCAGATCGATGCGCGCGACCGCCGTCTGATTCTCTTGTTCTTCGATTTTTCCGGCATGGACCCCGAGCAGATCGATCGCGGCGTAGACTCCGCCAAAAAATTCATCCAGGACAAGATGCTGCCGGCCGACATGATCGCGCTTGTCTCGCTCTCGACGAACATGCATGTCGATCTTGATTTCACCGACGACAAGAAAAAAGTCTTATCATCGCTGAGCGCCTACAGCTCCAGCCAAGGCCAGGGCTACGACGCCGGAGCGGAGGGCTCCTCCGAAGGCGCGGCCGAAACCGGCGGTTCGTTCACTCCGGACGACACCGACTACAATACTTTCACCGCCGATCGAAAACTTCTTGCGCTTCAATCGCTCATGCAGTCGCTCGGAAAAATCTCGCAGAAAAAATCGATCATCTACTTCAGCAACGGAATCACGCAATCCGGCGTCGACAATCAATCTGCGTTGCGCGCCGCGACCGCCGCCGCCGTGAAAGCTAACGTCTCGATCTATCCGCTCGACGTGCGCGGCCTTCAAGCTTTTCCTCCGGGCGGCGAGGCGCAAAACGCCAGCTTGCACGGCCAGTCCGCCTACAACGGCAGTGCGATCTTCAACGATCTCAACGGCAACGCGAATTCACAGGAAACGCTTTCTACCCTCGCTGACGACACTGGCGGAAAAGCGTTCTTCGATTCCAACGATTTCAGCGGTGTCTTCGCGCAGGTGCAGAAAGACACGTCGGCGTACTACGTTCTCGGATTCACCAGCACGAATCCCGCGAAAGACGGGCGCTTTCGCCACCTCAAGGTCACGCTCAATCGCTCCGACGTGAAAGAGATGAAGCTTGAGTATCGCTCCGGCTACTACGCCGGCCGTGACTTCCAGCATCTCAATCGCACCGATCGCGAGCAGCAACTCGAAGACGAGCTCGACGCGCAGCTATCGCAAACCGACGTCGCGGTATATGCCGGCGCGCATTATTTTCGTCAGGATGATTCGCACTACTATCTCGGCGTCTCGCTGGTGATTCCTGGATCGCAGATTCCATTCACGCAGGCGAAAGACAAAGACAACGCGACCATCGACATCATCGGCGAGGTTTTAGCGAACGGAAAATTGCCCGTCGGGCATCAGCGCGACACCGTGAAGCTCGCGCTCGACAGCGCACAGCAGGTCCGCCACAAAAATGTGCAGTACAACACAGGCTTTGTCCTGGCGCCCGGCGAATACCACATGAAGTTCATCGTGCGCGAAAATCAGACCGGACGCATGGGCTCGTTTGAGACCGACATCACGATTCCCGATTTGCGCAAAGCGCCGCTGCGCATGAGTTCCGTCGTACTCGCGAATCAGCGCGTTCCCGCCACGGGTGCCTCCACGAAAAAGGGTTTGCATCCGCTCGTGCAGAACCAACAGGAACTCGTGCCCAACATCACGCACGTGTTCACGCAGGACCAACATTTGTATCTGCAATATGAGGTCTACGACGCAGCGCGTCAGCGCAAGGGCGGAACCGTCGCTGCGTCCAGTGGTAACAATGCGCTCGACGCGCTGCTTGGTGATGCCGGCGCGGGTGGAAACGGCGGAGCAAACGCAGCGCCGCAACCAAAGCCGGCGAAAGACGCCGTCCACGTTCTGACGAACATCGAATTTCTACAAGGGAACGCGAAGGTCTACGAATCAAAACAGGTCGTCGCCAACGAAGTCACCGCGCCCGACCGCAAAGCCGTCATTTTCCAGATCGACCTGCCGCTGCAATCTCTGAAGCCCGGCTTCTACACCTGCCAAATCAACGTGATCGACGACAACGCCGGCAATTTCGCCTTCCCCCGCTGGCCAATCCTGGTGAAAGAAGCTCAGGCACCCGCGCCCGCACCGTCACGACAAACGCAGCCCGCGCCGGCACCGTCCGGGCACTAACTCCGTTGTAGCGGCGGGGCTTACTCCGCCCGGCTTCGACGCAAACTTCAATCTATCCGTCGACTCAAGCCCCCAGTACTTCCTTCGCCGCGTGAAACGCCGAATTCGCCGCCGGCACGCCGCAATAAACCGCGCATTGCAGCAGCACTTCCTTAATTTCTTCGCGCGTCACTCCGTTGTTCAACGCCGCGCGCACATGCATCCGAAACTCTTCGCCGCGATTCAACGCCACCATCAACGCCAGCGTAATCATGCTCCGCGTCGGCCGATCCAATCCCGGGCGCGACCAGATTTCTCCCCACGCATAGCGTGTGATCAAATCCTGAAACTCCTCGTTGAACTCATCGCGGTTCGCCAGTGAACGATCGACATGCGCATCGCCCAATACCTCCCGCCGCACCTTCATCCCTTGCTCGTATCTCTTCTTCTCGTCCATCAGGATCTCCTGCTTTGTCCGCTATGCTAAAAATTCTGCGACCGCCGCCGAATACTTTTCCCGCTGCTCGATGTTCGACAAATGCGATGCGCTCAACTCCACGAACTTCGACCCCGTGATCCGATCCGCCACAAACTTCGTATTCACAGGCGTCGTCGCCGGATCATGCGTCCCCGCAACCACCAGCGTCGGCACGCGGACCCCGCCAACCTTCTCGCGAAAATCAAACGTCTTCACTGCCGCGCAACACGCGATGTACCCGGCTTGGTCGCTCCGTTCAAACACGGCACGAATCTTCTCGATCTCCGCCGCCGCCTTCGCTTGAAACTCCGGCGTAAACCACCGGTCGATCACCACTTTCGACACCGACTTGACGCCGCCCTTGGTCACCGCATCGATGCGAGCATTCCAACCGTCATCGTTGCCGATCTTCGCCGCAGTATTGCTCAGCACAAGCTTGTTCAACCGCTCCGGCGCATTCACGCCGAGCCACATCCCCGTCTGTCCGCCAATCGAAAGCCCGCAGTAATTCACTTTCTCCAACTTCAAGTGATCCAGCAGCGCGACAGCATCGCGTCCCATCTGCTCGATCGTGTACGGCCCCACAGGCGAAGAAGAACCACCGTGCCCGCGCTTGTCGTAGCGCAGCACGCGAAACTTTTTTCCAAAATCCGCGGCCTGCCCATCCCACATCGTCAGGTCCGTCCCCAGCGGATGCGAAAACACCAGCACCGGCCCGTTATCGAGTCCCGAAAACTCATACCTCATCCGCAATCCATTCAATTCAGCAAACGCCATGACTCTCCTTCATTCCGCCAGCTCTTGCAGGGGCGGGGCTTGCTCCGCCCGGCGAGGTCCGCCCTAAATATGTATCCGCTCTGCATTGGCTTTCAATCACCCGCCGGTTCTCGCTCCTCCTTGCGACTCGCCGCCACAACTCGATCCACAAACTTTTCGGCTTGTCCGAGGTAGCGCTGAGAGTCGAACAATGCGTCGATCGCCTCGATCTGCAAATGCTTCAACACTTGCTCGTTCTTGCGCAGAACATCGCGCAAATCGTGATTCTCTCGGCGGGCACGATTGCACGCCGCTTCCACAAGTTCGTGAGCCGCATTCTTGCCCAGGTCTTGTGCCAACGCCATCGTTGCTGCTTCGGCAAAAATCAGGCCGCGAGTCGCTTCGAGATTGTGGCGCATCCGTTCCACATCGATTTCTAATCCCGGGGCGATTTCCGCCATCGTGTGAACCGCGCCACCTGCGAGTGACACGATTTCCGGCAGCGTCTCCCACTCGGCGTGCCAGCCGCCGAGTCCCCGTTCGAGTTCTTGAGGCATCGCCGCCAGCATGGTGCTGACGAGTCCGGGAACACGAATTGCCGCCGACAAAATTGCGGCGCATCCGACGGGATTGCGTTTGTGAGGCATCGTCGAAGATCCGCCGCGGCCGGGTTCGCTCGGCTCAAACACTTCCGCGATCTCGGTCTGCGACAGCAGCGAAATGTCTTTCGCGATTTTTCCGAGAGTCCCGACCATCAATCCGAGAGTGGTCCCAATCTCGGCCATTCGATCACGGTGCGAATGCCATGGTATTTGCGCGAGCGGTAATTTCAGCTCTTCAGACAGATATTTCGCAACTTCAGCGGCTTTTTCGTGCAAAGCAGCGAGGGTGCCTACCGCGCCGCCGAACTGCAACACAAGACATCGCGTCCGTGTCTCGCGCAAGCGCTCGCGATGGCGGTCGATGGCGTCGAGCCAGCCGGCAACCTTCGCGCCAAAAGTTGTCGGCATCGCCTGCTGCATCCAGGTCCGACCGACCATCACGGTCGAGCGATGTTTGGTTGCCAGCTCGGCGAGTGCTGTGGTAATCGTGTCGAGATCGTTCGCGATGGAAGATAGCGCACCGCGGAGCTGTAAAACGGTTCCGGTATCGATGACGTCTTGGCTGGTTGCTCCCCAGTGGACATAGCGCGCAGCCTCCGTATCGTACTTCGCCACTTGCGTGGTGAGCGCCTTGACGAGCGGAATCGCTATGTTGCCAGAAGCCTTCGCGGCGCGTGCCAGCGCGTCGATGTCGAATAGGGGCGCTTTGCATTGTTGCGAAATCGGTTGGACGGCAGAAGCAGGAATCACTCCGGCCTGCGATTCTGCCTTCGCCAGCGCTGACTCGAAGCTGAGCATAGCCTGCAGGCATGTGCGCTCTGAAAGCCAGCGCTCCACATTTTCGTTGCGAAACAGTCCGTCCAGGAGTTTCACTTAGGCTCTCTCGCTCGGGTGCATTCTTTCAGACTCGTTCGATGATGAGGGCGATGCCTTGGCCGACGCCGATGCACATCGTGCAAAGGGCGTATTTTCCATTGGTGCGCATCAATTGGTATGTCGCGGTTGTCACAAGGCGCGCGCCGCTTGCGCCGAGCGGGTGGCCTATCGCAATCGCGCCACCGTTTGGATTTACGTTCGCGGCATCATCTGTCAGTCCGAGTTGCCGCAGCACCGCGAGCGCTTGCGATGCGAATGCTTCGTTCAATTCGACGACATCCATCTGATCGAGTTTGAAGCCGACCTTTGCCAGAACTTTCTTCGTTGCAGGAACTGGGCCCATGCCCATGACGCGAGGTGCGACACCTGCGGCCGCGCTTGCCACGATGCGAGCGCGAGGCTTCAGCCCATACTTTTTCGCAGCGGACTCCGACGCGATCAGCAACGCACAGGCGCCATCGTTGATGCCGGATGCGTTTCCCGCGGTGATCGTGCCCGTCGGTTTCACGACGGGCTTCAACTTCGCCAGCGCTTCAAGCGTCGTGTCTGGACGCGGATGCTCGTCTTTGTCGACGAAAACGGGATCGCCTTTTTTCTGCGGCACGGGGACGCCGACAATTTCTTCAGCCATGCGCCCATCGTTGATTGCGGCGCTCGCACGCTGGTGGCTGCGAAGAGCGAACGCGTCCTGATCCTCGCGCGAGATCTTGTATTCTTCGGCGACGTTTTCGCCGGTCTCAGGCATCGACTCGGTTCCGTACTTTGCTTTGAACGCCGGATTGATGAAGCGCCAGCCCATCGTGGTGTCTTCGAGTTTCAGCGAACGCGAAAAAGCGGAGTCGGATTTTCCGACGACGAACGGCGCGCGCGACATACTTTCGACGCCGCCTGCAATCACGAGATCCATCTCGCCGGTTTTGATCGCTCTTGCTGCGGTCGCGATTGCGTCCATCGACGAGCCGCAAAGACGATTCACGGTTGAGCCCGGCACTTCGACGGGAAGACCCGCGAGCAGAAGCGCCATGCGCGCCACGTTGCGATTGTCTTCGCCGGATTGGTTGGCGCAGCCATAGATCACGTCGTCGAGCGCATTCCAATCGACGCCACGATTGCGTGCGACCAGCGCGGCGATTGGAACCGCTGCGAGATCGTCGGCGCGCACGGCCGACAGCACGCCGCCGTAGCGGCCGATCGGGGTGCGAATTGCGTCACATATGTAGGCGTTTTCCATGGGCAGTTTGAGGCTGCGTTTCCCAGCGAATGGCTATAGTAACATCGAGCAGGACTTCGCGAATGCGAACGCAAATTGGAATCATCGGCGCCGGACCGGCAGGCTTGATGCTGTCGCACCTGCTGCATTTGCAGGGCATCGAATCGGTCGTACTCGAGAGCAAATCGCGTGAGTACTGCGAGAGCCGCATCCGCGCTGGCGTGCTCGAACACGGCACCGTCGAGCTGATGGTGCAATCCGGAGTCGGCGCGCGATTGCAGCGTGAAGGCCTCATTCACACCGGCGTCGAGCTTCGATTCAACGGCGCGGGGCATCGCATCGATTTTGCCGACCTGACGGGGAAGTCGATCACGATTTATGCGCAGCACGAGGTCATCAAGGATCTCGTTGCGGCGCGGGTCGCAGCCGGCGGGCAAGTGATTTTCGATACGGAAGCGATCAGCGTTCACGATTTTCATTCTGGAGCGAGCGCGACGGAGTCGAAGCCGAAGATTCAGTTTCAGTGCGGCGGTGTAACCGAAACGCTTGAGTGCGATTTCATCACGGGTTGCGACGGATTCCACGGAATCTGCCGCCCGGCGCTGCCTGCGGCGACTTTGAAAATCTACGAGCGCGACTATCCGTTCGGCTGGCTCGGCATTCTGGCGAAGGTTCCTCCTGCTTCGGATGAACTGATTTATTGCTACCACGAGCGCGGGTTCGCGCTGCTCAGCATGAGGTCGCCAGAGATTTCGCGCCTGTATTTGCAGTGCGCGCACGATGAAAACATCGATGAGTGGTCCGACGATCGCATCTGGACGGAATTGCGGAAGCGATTTGCGACTCACGACGGATGGACGCTGCAAAACGGGCCGATTCTGCAAAAAGGCGTGACGCCGATGCGGAGTTTTGTCGCCGAACCGATGCGGCACGGGAATTTATTTTTGCTCGGCGACGCGGCGCACATCGTTCCGCCGACAGGAGCCAAAGGATTGAATCTGGCTGTGGCGGACGTCCGCGTTTTAACGCGGGCTCTCGTTGATTTCTACAAACGTGGGTCGAGGGAAGGATTGGATCGATATTCAGATGTTTGCTTGCGGCGCGTTTGGAAGGTGCAGAGATTTTCGTGGTGGATGACGTCGATGCTCCACCGGTTTCCGAATGAAGATGCGTTTGCGCACCATTTGCATTTGGCGGAATTGGATTATGTGACGAGTTCCCGCGCGGCGAGCACATCGTTGGCGGAAAATTATGTTGGCTTGCCGTTTGAGTAAAAAGGAAGAAAGAAACACCAGATCGTGCCGAGCATGTTTGTTGGGTGCGGGCCTGCGGCGTGCTGCGCCCCTACAGGGAAGGCTCCGCGATCGATTGAGGCAAGACGCAGCGGCCGGGCGGAGCGAGCCCCGCCCCTACAAAGAGCAATCGAGATCGCGGGAGGCGATTGACCGGCGCTATTCATAGCGGAGGGCCTCAACGGGGTTTAGTTTTGCGGCGCGGGCGGCCGGGTAGAGGCCGGCGACCAGGCTGACGATTACGGCGAAGGCGATGGCGCTGACCGCCAGCCACCACGGGACATAGGAAATTTTCACGCCAGGGAGGTCCTGGGTCTTGAGATAGATGGTCGTTCCCCACGTCAACGCAACACCGATGAGCCAACCGATCGCTACTCCGCAGACTCCTCCGACGAGGCCCATCGCGCCAGCTTCGGCAAAAAACAGGCTGCGAACGTCGTTGTCGGTTGCGCCGAGTGCTTTCAAAACACCGATTTCGCGGCGCCGTTCAAGGATGGCCATCACGAGCGTGTTGATGATACCTAGTGAAGCGACCGTCAGCGCAAGGCTGCCAAACAATCCGAGAAACAAATCGAAAACGGTGAAAATGAGACGGAGATTGCGCGAGGCGTCGAGCAGAGAGAACGTATTGAAACCCATGTTCTTGATCGCTTCTTCGACTTTGAGCACATCTTTTGGAGACTTCACGCGGACGGTGAGCTGCATGTAGGCCGGTTTTGCAGTGCCTTTGGTCCGAACCAATTCCTGCAAGTCGTTCGGTTGTGAGGGTTGAAGAGATTCGGAAACCTTCAGGGGGATGAACAGTCGTCCGCCGCCACCAAATCCCGCGGACGGGTCCGTGTCGATAATTCCGACGATGCGCAGTTTCTTGTCCTGCGAAACGATCGAGATGGCGCCACCGGACATCATGTCGTCGAGTTCATCGTCGATATCTTTTGGTTTGTTGGTATCGGCGGGAGTGCTTTCGTGGCGCCGCGCGTAGCGAAGAACCAATTCTTTTCCAATGAGCGAAGTGGGGTCTGGGGCAAGTTCTTTGGCGAGTTCGGATTTCAGGATGGCTTCGTCGGCGGCGGGTGACGAAAACCCTTTGCCCTTGATGCCGTCGAAGGTGCCGTTCGCACGATCGGAGTCCGGCAATCCGACGACGTTTGTTGAATAGCTTTTGCCGTCGAGACGAACTTCAGCCAGGAAGCGAACCTGAGGATAAACCTCGACGACGCTCGGAAGGTTCTCCATTTCCTGGCGGGATGCCTCGTCGAGAACTCTGGAGTCTTCGGGATTGGGAGCATTCTTCTTGGTCGTCGGGCGCGGCCCGTCGCCGCCCATGAAGCGCATGCCGCGTTTTGAAGAAACAACGACGGCGTCGAAGAGACCGGATTTGTTGAGTTTTTGCGACGCGAGGGTTTGCAGGCCGACGCCGAGCGAGAGCATGGCGACGAGCGAGGCGACACCGACTGCGACGCCGAGTGTTGTGAGCGAGTTGCGGAGGATGGCTTCGCGCAGGTTGCGAAATGCGAGTTCAGTGAGGTCGCGGGTTTTCATTGGCGGGCCTCGCCGGCTACGGATTGAAATGTAGCGGCTGCGTTTGGTGTGTCGGACTTTAATTTGCCGTCGCCGAGGGTGACGATGCGCGATGCGAATTGCTCGGCGAGCGGGCGCTCGTGGGTGACCATGACGATGGTCATGCCGAGACTGGTTTGAATTTCGCGAAGGAGCGAGAGGATCTGCTCGCCGTTGACGCTGTCGAGATTGCCGGTCGGTTCGTCGGCGAAAAGAATTGTGGGGCGATTGACGAGAGCGCGAGCGATGGCGCCGCGTTGCTGTTCGCCGCCGGACAATTCAGGGGGGCGATGGCGGCTGCGTGCCGCGAGGCGAACGTGTTCGAGGGCGGACTGGACGCGAGCGGCGCGGTCATTGCGATCAACTTCGGCGAGACGGAGCGGGAGCTCGACGTTTTCCGCGAGGGTCATGCGGGGGAGAAGGTTGAAGGATTGGAAGACCATACCGACGGTGTCGCGCCGGTAGCGAGCGAGTTCGATGGGGTCGATTGCAGCGAGATTGCGGCCGCGAACGTGGATGGCGCCGGATGTGGGACGATCGAGTCCGGCCAAGAGATTGAGAAAGGTGGACTTGCCGGAGCCGGAGCTGCCGAGGAGGGCGACGAATTCGCCGGCGCGGATTTCGAGGGAGATGTCGTTGACTGCGGGGATGGTGGAGTCGCCGAGTTGATAGTGGCGGGAGACGTTTTGAGCCTGGATGAGTGGTTGGTCGGGTGTAGTCACGGGTGTGGTTGGGCTGAGATCGGCGCTCCGATGGTAATACGAGTGGTGGGCTGGAGAAATTTCCCGATTTGGGAGAGAGGATTTCGCTTGGGGTTCGCTTTTTGGGGTACACCCCCCGGTGTTTTCGTGAAGAGTGGGAAAGTCGTGTTGAGTGAATGAGTTGCGGATTTCATGAAAAAGCAGAGTCTGGAAGTGATTGAAATTGGGTTGCTTGCGGCGATGCGTGAACGCGAAGTGTGGAGGACAGTGAGAGATTTCGAGGGTGGGGCAAGTGATCACGACTGATGTTAACACAAAAGTACATCATTGTCAATAGGTTATAGTACGTTCGAATCGAGATGTGCGTGTTGTGGTGATAGAGTACGGGGCTTTCGAGGAATGTTTGGCACGGTTGGAAGAGGAGAGAAGCAATTGAACGTCGGATTGATCGAAGAGAGGTTCCTCCACTGCGCCAGCCGACGCGTTCGCAGCAGCGAACGCGAAGAAAAGGCGTCGGCTCGCTTCGGTCGGGATGACAGGTGGTTTTTTGGTTTGACTGATCGATGGGTGGTGGGGAGCAGAAAATCCGCACCCTCTAACGACTGAGGGTGCGGCACCCAGGATCATTATTTGCTCGCAGGTTGAGATGGAGGGTGGGATGAGGCGATTTGGGGCATTGATGCTCGGGGTCGGGTTTATTTGCGCGAGCGCGAGTGGGCAGGAGAGTGGGAAGAAGGTTACTGCGCAGGAGGTGGTGGATGCGATCAAGGGTCATGTGGGGGTGGAGTGGCGGGAAAAGACGGTTGACACGTTTAAGACGGGGGATCCGGGGACCGCGGTGACTGGGGTGGCGGTGACGATGATGGCGACGCTGGATGTGTTGCAACGGGCGGTGGTGAACGGGGACAACATGGTGATTACGCATGAGCCGGTTTTTTTCAATCACATGTTGGAGCAGCCTGAGGGAATGGATGCGTCGGATGCGGTGTGGACGGCGAAGAGGGAATTTATTGAGAAGAATCACCTGGTGATCTGGAAATTTCATGATCACTGGCATATGCGGAAGCCGGATGGGATTCAAGAAGGCACGGTGAGGAAGCTGGGGTGGGAGAAATATTGGAAGCCTGAGGATCAGGGAGTGCTGGTGATTCCAGAGATGACGCTGGCGGAGTTGGCGAGCTATGTGGCGAAGCGGTTGGATGCGCCGGCGGTCCGGGTTGTGGGCGATGCGAAGATGAAGGTGACGAAGATTGGATTGAATCCGGGATATACGGGATTTACGCGAGAGACAAAGGCGCTGGAGCGGGATGATGTGGAGGTTTTGCTCGCGGGGGAATCGCGGGAGTGGGAGACTTTCGAGTATGTGGCGGATGCGCTGACCGAGGGGAAGAGGAAGGCGTTGATTGTGATTGGGCATATTCCGTCGGAGCAGGCGGGAATGGAGTGGTGCGCGGAGTGGATGAAAGGGTTTTTGCCGGGGGTGAAGATTGAGTTTGTGGGAGCGAAGGCGGGAATTTGGACGGTGAAGTGATGGAAATTGGAAAAGGGAAAATGGAAATTGGAACGGCGAGATGATCACGGTGAGGTTTTTGTCGCGGAATCCAAAAGCAGATTCCTAGCTTCGCTCGGAGTGACAGACTTTCAAAAACTGCTGTCGCACGTCGTTGAGATCGAAGAGAGATTCCTCCGCTGCGCGAGCCGACGTGTTCGCAGGAGCGAACGCGAAGAAAAGGCGTCGGTTCGCTTCGGTCGGAATGACAGGTTGCTGAGGTTTGTGATTTCACGAGCGACGGGTGGCGAGGCTAGTTCGTAAAAAGGTTCGCGGTTGCGGGATGCGTCAAAGACGATTTGGCTTTGGAGGGTGAGGCGGGATGCTGAGTCTGGCTGAGAACTTGTTCATGGTGGTGGCGGTGGTGGGGTTGTCGGTGGTGTTGTTCGTGGTGATGGATCGGGTCTGGGCTTGGGATAAGAGGCATCAGCATAATGATGTGACGGGATGGCAGCTGGGGATTTTGGGGACGACGTATGCGGTGATATTGGGGTTCATGTTGTATGCGGTGTGGACGGAGTTTGATGCGGCTACGCAGAATGTGGAGCTCGAAGCGAACGGGTTAGTGAATGTGTACCGTCTGGCGGATGGATTGCCTCAGGCTACGCGTGATGAGGTGCAGAGGTTGACGAGGTCGTATGCGAGCACGGCAATCGAGAAGGATTGGCCGGCGATGGAGCGGGGAGAGTTGCCGAACGATACGGGAGAGATGAGCTGGAAATTGTCGAAGGTACTGATCGCGGCGGCGGGGGCGTCGCGGGCGGAAAATCTAGCGCAGGATCACGCGATTACGGAAGTGACCGCGGTTTCGAATTATCGGAGAACGCGATTGCTGGAGAGCACGACGTCGTTGCCGGCAGTGTTGTGGTTTGTGCTGGTGGTGGGCGGGGTTTTGACGATTGTTTCGTCGTGCATGTTTGGTTCGCAGAATAGGTTTTTGCATGGGGTGCAGGTGGTGTTTTTTTCGCTGTTGATCGCGTTGGTGTTGCTGGCGATTGCGGATATCAATAAGCCGTTTCGTGGGTCGGTGCATGTGGGGAATGATGCGTTTGTTAGGGCGTTGGAATTGATGAAGTAAGGTGGGGTTGCGGCGCCTGCGGGGGGAACGAATCGAGGCAAGATCGGGCGATCCTCCGGGCCTGGGGCGCAGCGGTGCTGCGCCCGTACATGGTCGTGGCGTTGTTGGTGTTTGGAATTGAGATTGAGATTGGGACACGGGTGAGATCCTTCGCCCGCCTTCGGCTGGCTCAGGATGACATCGAAAAAAAAGAGGGGCGCGATGGTCGCGCCCCTCTTTTTTCTATCGGCTGAGAGTGGATCAGTGTTGCTGGCCCCTGCAGTTTGACCAGACTGGTTATTTTTTAGTTGGAGCGGGGGCCGGAGCAGGTGTCGGCGTTGCTGACGGGAATTGGACTTTGGGGACTTCGCGGCTGGCGGGGCTGGCCTGGAAGTAGGCGTCGTTGCGTTTGTAGCCGGCCCATCCGGCGAAAAGGCTGTTGGGAAATTGGCCGATGAAGGTGTTATAGGCCTGGATGGAGTCGTTGTAGTTTTTGCGGGCGACGGCGATGCGGTTTTCGGTTCCGGCAAGTTCGTCTTGCAGGCGGAGGAAATTTTCGTTGGATTTGAGCTGTGGATAGTTTTCAACGATCGCGAGAAGGCGGCCGAGTGCGCCATCGAGTTGTCCGTTGGCGGCGATTTTGTCGGACGGGGTTTGAGCGTTGAGCAACGCGGAACGGGCTCTGGCGATTTCGCCGTAGACGGCTTCTTCGTGGGCGGCGAAGCCTTTTACGGTTTCGACGAGGTTGGGGATCAAGTCGGCGCGGCGTTGGAGTTGGACGTCGACTTGTGACCAGCTGGATTTGACCTGTTCGTCGAGCGTGACCATTTGATTTTTGCGGCCGACGTACATGCCGCCGAAGATCGCGGCGATGATGATGAGGACTACGAGTAGGGCGATTGCGGCTTTCATGGTTTTGCGGTGCCTCCGGGCTGAATGGAAAAGGGAAATTGGAAAATGGAAATTGGTACGGCGAGACCGTCGCCTCTTGATACGACGGGGCGAGGTTTACCTCTGAGATCCTTCGCTGCGCTCAGGATGACAAGTTTTTGTGTCCGGGAGGAAGGGACACAAACGCGCTTCAACTTCGCGCGGTCCGAGTCATCGCGGTGTGCTTGGTAAGGCATCAGAAAGCAGATTCCTCGCTTCGCTCGGAATGACAGCGGTTGGGTGCGGCCGCCGGCAAGGGATGTGAGAGTTTTCCACCTGGGAGCTTCGGGATTCATGATTGCTCCAGGCGGCGATCGACTTCGTTCGTGATTGATTCTACGAAGGCTAAGTAGGAATGCAAAGACGGTTCGATGGCGATGGATTTGGCGTCGGATTTACCTTCGCGGAGGTCGAGGAGTTGGTTGAAAGTTGAGGCGTCGGAGTTGGTGAGTTTGGAGGCGGCGGCGACGGCTTCGCGTTTTGTGGCGGGCATTTTTTCGCCGAGGGCGAGGACGGCGTGACGGAAAAGCGAGCAGAATGTGGAAAGGGAATTCGTCATCAGTGCGAGGTGGGATTTTTCGGTGAGCGGGGCGGCGATGATCGCTTGGCGGAGACGGAGCCAGTTGGTGCGGAGCTCGCGCTCGACCTGAAGGCGGTGGAGGCGGAGCGGGACTTCGAGGTCGCTGAGAAAGTCGGGGCCGTAGAGGATGCGGTGGCTGGCTTTCATGTCGAGGAGTTCGATGGCGAAGACGTCGGCGGAACGGTTGAGTTCGTCGCGGGTGAAGATGAGCGGTGGGTGATTGCCTTTTTTGATCCACCATTCGGAGATGGCGTGGAGGGATTCGAGGTCTTTTGCGTCGGCGTGATTGACGAGGCAGAGGATGTTGAGGTCGGATTGGCCGGCGCGGAATTCGCCGGTGGCGGCGGAGCCGTAGAGGACGACGGAGACGAGGTTCGCGCCGGTGGCGGGTTGGAGGCGGTCGAGGAATTCTTTGAGTTGAGATTCCATGTTAGTGGGTGCTAGGTTTCGCGACTCGGTTCGGATTGAGTATCACACATTTGTAAAAACCCTTAGTGGTTGAGATCGTGTGGGCATGGGGCGCAGCAGTGCTGCGCCCGTACACGTAATCGCTGCGGCTACCAGTCGCCGCCGGCGCCGCCGCCGCCGAAGCTGCCGCCACCGAAACCGCCGAAGCCTCCACCACCGCCTCCTCCACCACTGCCGCCGCTCCAACCGCTGCCGCCGAATCCGCCGCCGCCCCAGCCGCCGCGACCGATGGTGCTACCTATTAGTGGGCCGATCCACCAGCCGCTGCCGCCTCCGCCCATTGGGCCTCGTGGGCCACCGCGAAAGATGCGGAAGATGATGCTGATGAAGAAGAAAAGGAAGACGAGGCCGACGATGAGCCCGGGGCCGGATGGAGATTGATTGTCGCGTTGGAAATTTCTGACTGGAGAGGGGCCGGTGAGGGTGACGCCGGCGTCTTGGGCGATGACGTCGGCGATGCGGCGCGTGACGAGGAGGAGCGCGGCGTCGTAATTTCCCTGGCGAAGGATGGGGACGGCTTCGCGGCCGAAGCCGCCGACTTTGCCGTCGGGGAGGATGCCTTCGAGGCCGTAGCCGACTTGGGTCCAATATTTATGGTCGTTGGTGGCGTAGAGGATCAGGACGCCGCGACTGACTTGTTTGGGGCCGACGCCCCATTTTGTGGCGAGAGCGTAGGAATAGTCGAAGGCGGACTGGCCGTTGAGGGTGGGGACGGTGACGACGGCGATTTGTGCTTTGGCTTTTTGGTCGACCTCGGTGCAGAGGGCGATGAGTTTAGCTTTGCCGTCGGAGGAGAGGACGTTGGCGAAGTCGCTGACGTAGCCGAGCGGCTTGTCGGGGACTTGGAAGTTTTGGGCGCGGGTTGCGAACGGTAGGGAGGCGACGAGAATCAGAAAGATTAAGGCGGCGCGGCTGGGCCGTGCGGTGGTTCGGTGTCGGGGGCTTGGGCGATTCGCGGAGATTGAGAGAGTGGGCATCGCTCGATGGGTTTAGCTTACCCTGATTTGATGATTTGGAGAGGCTGACGGTACTTGAATCGTTGACGCGGTGGTATTCTCCTGCGCGGCGAATTTGAGGAGGTTTTTGTGGAAGAGAAACGCGGGATGTTGGCTTGCGTGCTGACGGATGTGCAATTTTGGGTTCCGGTGGTGGTGTTGGCGGGGGGGTTGATTTTGTTGGAGATGATTCGGTGATCGGAGCCGCCGGCAGCGAAAAGGCGAACGGTAGCCGGGCGCGAGCGTTGCAGACGGTGGGGCTTGTGTCGGGGTTTACGGCGGGGGCGTGGTTGGGAGCGGCTGAGGCGCCGACGAAGCTGGTGACGGTGGGGATTTCACCGGTGGTGATTTCGCTGATCATGGTGATTGGAGTTTTTCTGGCGCGGTGGAGTGTGCCAGCGCTGATTTTGGGGACGTCGTCGATTCGAGCGGATGTTAAGCGGACGCCGCACTTGTTGATCTGGGCGATTTTGGCGGGTTGCATCTGGGCGGTGGCGAATACCCTGACAATATTTGCGATTCGCGACGTGGGGTTGAGCATCGCGTTTCCGCTTTGGAATTCGAACAGTTTGCTGGGAATTTTGTGGGGATTTATTTTTTTCAATGAATTGCGGAACGCGGGTGCCCGGAAGTGGGCCGGAGTGCTCGGCGGAGTTTTGGTGATGTGCTTTGGGGCGTGGTTGCTGGCGGTGGCTTCGTCGGCGACTGCGGCGGGGCAGGCGGCGCACGCTTCACGCGGGATTGCGGCGGCTTTGGGTGCAGGGATTTTGTGGGGGACGATGTACATCCCGTATCGGAAAGCGTATTTGACGGGGATGAATCCGCTGTCGTTCGTTACGTTTTTCACGTTTGGCGAAGTGGGGATGATGGGGACGCTGGCGATTTCGTTTACGGGGACGGCGGGATTGTGGCGGCAACTGGTGGATGCGAAGGAAGTTCTGTTCTGGTTGATGCTGGGCGGATTCGTCTGGGTGATCGGGGACTTGTTTCAGCAGTACGCGGCGAAGTATGTGGGGATTAGTCGAGGGATACCGCTGTCGAATTCGAATCAGATCTGGGGATTGTTGTGGGGCGTGTTTGTGTTTGGAGAGTTGCATGGGCGGAGCGCGTCGGTGTATGCGCAGGTGGTGGGTGGGTCGTTGTTGATGATGGTGGGAGTGGGCGCGATCGCATTTTCGTCGGCGACGGGTGCGGAGCAGGCGAAGTGGAAGGATGCGGCGCGGCGGGAGTGTGATCGGTATGGATTGGAGCAAGAGTTTGTTGAGGCTCGGATGGATGGGCGATCCGCGGCCGGGGAAATTGCGTCGCGGCGGGGAATTGTGGATTGGATATTGGTTGCAGGCGCGACGGGCGTGTTTGTTTATTTTGCGTCGATGGCGGGAGTGCCGCGGATGGATTTTAGTTGGGTGGCGGCGGGGATTTTGAGTGTGGTGAGTTTGGGGATGCTGGTGGTTTGTGGGGTGGTGATTGGGAGGACGACGGGGTTTCGATGAAAACTGGGACGGGAGTGGATTTGGTTGGCGTGGGGTTGAATGCTACGGACACGATTATTCCGGTGCCGGAGTATCCGGAACGCGGGTCGAAGGTGGCGTTTCGGTCGGCGAACGTGCTGCCTGGCGGGCAGGTGGCGTCTGCGGTGGCGGCATGTGCGATGTGGGGATTGCGGACGCGGTATGTGGGGAAGGTTGGGGATGATGCTGCGGCGCGGTTGCATCGCGATGAGTTTGCGCGGCTGGGCGTGGAGGTGCATTTAGTCGAGGCGGCGGGGACTCCTAGTCAGCAAGCGTTTATTTTGGTTGACGATAAGGGCGAGCGGACGGTTTTGTGGAAGCGCGACGAGCGGCTGAAATTGCAAACTGAAGAATTGCGGCGTGAGTGGGTGACGGACGCGCGAGTGTTGCACGTCGACGGACATGACACGGCGGCAGCAGCGACAGCGGCGGGTTGGGCGCGCGAGGCAGGCGTGCCGGTGGTAGCCGATCTCGACGAGCTCTATCCGGGGGTGGAAGACTTGCTGCCGCGGCTGGATTATTTTGTGGCGAGCCGAGACATACCGGGGCGGCTGACGGGGAAGAATGATTTGCGGAAGTCGCTGCCGGAGGTCTGGAAGACGTATGGGTTTAAGTTGGCGGCGGCGACGTTAGGTGATGAAGGCGTCTTGGCCTGGGACGGAGAGAGGTTTTGGTATGCGGCGGCTTATCGAGTGGATGTGGTGGATTCGATTGGCGCGGGGGATATTTTTCACGCGGGATTTATTTATGGGTTGATGCAGGGCTGGGGAATGCAGCTGCAACTGGATTTTGGGTGCGCGGCGGCGGCGCTGAATTGCATGGCAGTGGGAGCGCGGGGCGGGATTCAGTCGGTGGAGAAGGTTGAGGAATTGATGGCGCGAGGAGTGCGGTATGCGGCGGCGGTGGGAGTTTGAAGAGGTGATTGTCGACAGACCAAAGTCGAAAACGGCGTCGTAGCGGTCGGCGGTTCGCAGAATCGAAGTGGGACGAAACGATTTTTGATGTAACGCCGAGCAAGAAAGCAAATCCAACGATAAGAGGATGAGGTGCGGTTGTCGAGATGGGCAGGTTGAATTGCGGTTGAGCGACTGGCGGATATTTGGAGAACTATAATCGGGGTTGGGGTTGTCCATGTTGCCGCACAAGAGTTTATTTTATGCGCCGACGACGATTCATTGTCCCGTAGATCATCTGCGGATGACGTTTCGGTCTGGCGCGAACGTTTACCGGTGCAACTGGCCGGGTTGTCCGATGGCGTACTCGACGGAAAAGGGGTATTTCCGGGTCGGTGAAGAAGGGGACGCGAAGAAGCGCGAGGACTTGTACGGGCATGAGGCGATCTGCCTTTGCGAGAGGGCAGACTTTCACCAACTTTATATAGGGGACTATGCGGCGGGACGGAAGGTGAGATTTTGGGTGTGCCCGGTGCGAGGGTGTGGGTACGAGGTTTCGCAGAGATTAGAAAAGACAGAGAATGGGTGGAGAACGGTCGGGTCGTTCGAGCACACTTCGGCGGTGAGATTGAAGAGATGAAGTGAGGCCTTAGTAGGGAACGATAGAGGCGAAGCTCTTGGGCTGGTGGCCTTTGGGTCTACAGCACACCCGCCGTCGGGACAGTTTACGCCGGAGAATCGGCTCTTTAGAGTGGAGTGCACTGAGGGGGCCGGGGTCGAAATGAAACAGACGCTCACCTTGATCGCATTGCTGCTTGCGGTTGCCGGGGGTGTGCGCGGGCAACAGGTGAAGATTACGAATCAGAGTTATGTGGCGGCGTCGGGGCGATGGAAGAGCGACTCGGCGAATGTGAAGCCGGGGGATGCGTCGTCGCAGGTCGAGATCGAGTGCGACAAGAAGATTTCACTGTGTGCGATCGTTGAGGGGAAGCTGCCGCCGGGAAATTATGGGAATTTGTTCACGCGGCTGGATGTGAATCCGATCCATTACACAATTACGAAATGGGATGCGATAGGACTGGTGGCGCAGACTTCGGCGCGGGATTGCGTGACGGGGCGGCTGACGATCAATTTCAAGACGAAAAGTGTGACGATGACGGAGATGCCGAAGGGCAAGGGATCGGACGAAGATAATGAGTTTTGCCGGGTGTTTACGAAGACGGTGACTTCGAGGTTGGTGCGGGCGGATAGTAAGGGCTGAGGTTGGAAACTGGAAACTGGAAACTGGAAACTGGAAACTGGAAACTGGAAACTGGAAACTGGATTAGACCCACCTTCGTTGTTCTTTTACAAAGTATTAAGAAAAAACAGTCGGCCCGCAGTGTGACCGTCCCGACAGTTGTGTTCGAGATCGGGTGCACAAACAGGAGTGTCTCTGCCAGATGAGACCAAAAGAAAAGGGGCACGGCTTAGCCGTGCCCCTTTTCTTTTGTTGATGGGTTGAAGCTAGCGGCGCTTGATTTCGAATGACTGGGTCAGCTTGAAGTTGAGCAGGGTTTCCGCGGGCAACGTGATTTCGCGGTTGCCAGTGAGGCCAGCACCGCCGGTACCGGCTGCTGCGCCGATCAGGCCGCCGATCAATGCACCTTTGCCGCCGCCAGCGAGTCCACCGATGAGTGCGCCGCCGCCTGCGCCGCCGCCGACGAGTGCGCCGGTGCGCTTACCTTTGCCGGTGCTGGTCTCTGTGGGAGCGGTGGTCTGGATGTCGTAGTTGTCGTTCTTGATGGTGACGCTGGTGAGCGTGAGTGCGAGTACCGCGCCGCCCTTGAAGCGGCCCGCGGACTTGGCGTCTTTCACCACGCCCGCGACGCGTGCACCTTTCGGGATTGCGAGGCGGCCGCCAACCGAAACCGGTGCGGCGACTGTGGCTGAGAATGCTTGGCCCGGAGTGCTGATTTTGGAGCCGACGGCCTGATCGAGGTTTACGGAGATAACGGTCTCCGCCGGTACGACGAGCGGCGGAGGAGGCGGCGGTGGCGCAGCCTGCTTCATCGCCGTCGAAGAATCAGGAGCGGATGCGGCGGAGCCGGACGCGCCTGCAGCCGGCGCCGATCCTGCGGGCGCCGATGACGACGCATCGGGCGTCGTAGATGTAGCCGGTTGGTCGGCCGACTTATTGCATCCGGAAATCGCAAATGGCGTCAGGGCAAACGCCAAAGCAAAAATGGGCAAGTACGGGGACACTTTGCGACGAAGTTTCATGCACTTCCTCCATTTGAGGCTGAGCAAATCTGAGCGTGTAGTTTAAAGATACTCGGACTGAAATCGAAGTCAATTCCTCGAAACAGGCACATTACATCGAAGACAGGGATTTTGCGTCCGAAGAAACGACGAGGTTGAGGATTGATAGGCGCTCGTGAGTTTGTTCTAAGAGTTGAGTGGATGGGAGAAGGTTAAGAAAAAATCGCTAAAGTCCGCGCGTGTGTGGTCGATGGAAGACGCGAGTGATGGATGCGCGCAGCGAGAAGGCGCGACGGCATCCAGAAGAAATCAGTGAGGCAGCGAGCGGCAGAAATTGCCGCGCGATTCCGTTCCTCTCCGGGACAGAGTTCCGAGACGGTTCGGTGCGCGCGTGCGTGAATTTGTGCAAACCCAGTCCTTGCAACATTTCCAATACGAAAAACTTTGGCTACGAAATCGCAGTGTGTGGGACCTGACTGTTCCAGAGCGGGTCGGAAATCTTTTCCGCACGGCGGGGTTCGAAACGAGAGCGCTCTGAGGCGTGGATTGAAATTCGGGAATGTGGGGTAGGGTCAATGGCGGCCACGGCGACACCAAGCGTGATGCGAACGCGGAGTCGGATTCTGGTGGCGAGCGCTGATCCGTTGTTTCGGGATCGCGTGAAGCGGAGTCCGGCATACGCGGAGGCGCTGAGCGAGGAGGCGGTAGGCGGGGCGCACGCGCTGGCGAAATTGCTGCAATGGCCGTGCGATGGCGTGCTGCTGGATCGGAACTTGCCGGATCTGGACGCGCAAGAGGTGGCGGATCAGATTCGGAAACAGTACCCACAGATTGAAGTGGAACTGGTCGACCCGGGGATGATGGCCGCTGAGGCTCAGCCGAGGAATGATGACGCGGAGGTTGCGGGAGAAGTAGCTGCGAGTTTGGAGGAAGAGGAAGTTACGGGGGCAGTTACGGGAATTGCAGGAGAGGACCAAACGTCGGAGGACGCATCGGCTTCCGAGTGGGTGTCGGAGAAGCACGAACGCTGCGAGGCACACCAGGAGATTGCGCCATTGCCGGGAATGATCGGGTCGAGCCGCGCGATGGAGCAGGTGTACCGGCTGGTGCAGATGGTGGCGAATCGCGACACAACGGTACTAGTGACGGGCGAAACCGGAACGGGAAAAGAATTGGTGGCGGGCGCAGTGCATGCGCTGAGCCGGAGGGCAAAGCATCCGTTTGTGGTGGTGAATTGTGCTGCGATCCCGGAGTCGCTGCTGGAGGCGGAGTTGTTTGGTCACGCGCGCGGGGCGTTTACGGGTGCGGTGCAGTCGCGGCTGGGTCGGATTCACGTGGCACAGGGTGGAACGCTATTTTTGGATGAGGTGGGTGAACTGCCGTTGAGCATGCAGGCAAAACTGCTGCGATTTTTGCAGAGCGGGGAAGTGCAGCGGCTGGGGAGTTCGGATGTGTATCGCGTGGACGTGCGCGTGGTGTGCGCGACGAACGTCAAGCTGCTGGAACTCACGCGCGCAAAACAGTTTCGGCTCGATTTGTATTACCGGCTGGCGATTTTTCCGGT
Source organism: uncultured Acidobacteriota bacterium (assembly GCA_963795355.1). Taxonomy (GTDB): domain Bacteria; phylum Acidobacteriota; class Terriglobia; order Acidiferrales; family UBA7541; genus Acidiferrum. The sequence continues at coordinate 1,633,480 of CAWCHM010000008.1, read as the reverse complement.
GGTGATTCCGCCGCTGCACGAGAGGCCGGAAGATGTGCGTCCGCTGGCGGAACATTTTCTGGAAAAACTGTCGGCCGAAGGCGCGCTGCCACGAAAATACCTGTCCGCCGAGGCGCTCGGGTATCTCGAAAAGGGCGAGTGGCCGGGGAACGTTCGCGAGCTGCAGCACGCGATCGAGCGCGCGTTTATTTTGGCGGGAAACGATTTGAAGCTCGGCGTCGAACATTTTCAGCCGTTTAGCGACTACAGCAACTAAGGAAAATTTTAGCTCTGCCGTCCGTTGCTGGCAGGCCTCTTGCAGCCATGTCTTACGTGACGAACTTACCCACCGACCGTCCCCGGCAGCAGCGCACGCCGCCGCAGGTTCCGCCGAAAGCGGAGGTGCCTGCCGTTGCGCAGGAAAACCTGGCGCGGGCGTTTGTGACGTTCATGCAGGCGGCCGGCTCGTTGGAGAAATCGTACACACAGTTGCAAGCAGAAGTGTCGCGGCTGCACGCGGAATTGCAGCGAACGAATTCGGAACTGGAACGCAGCCTAGAAGAGAATGCGCGGATGCGGAGCTACTTGACGCGTGTGGTCGAGAGCCTGCCGTGCGGAGTGCTGGTAGTAAACGCGAGCGGCACGTTGCAGATCATCAATCCGGAAGCGCGGAGACTGCTGGGCACTCCCGTGGAATGGGTGCTGGGCGATGGCACACGTCCGCCGAAGGCATTTGCGAAGGCGGTCGACGGTGTCCCCGTAAAACAATTTGCGAGCGAGATAGAGACACTGATCCAGAACGGTCCGGCGACGCGATCGATTGGCGTGCTGCGGACGAGCTTGCAGGACCGGGCCGATGACACGGGCGACACGGTGTGGATCGTACGCGACCTGACCGAGCAGAAGCGCATCGCCGAGGAACGCGAGACAGCGCGGAAGTCACTGGCGCTGGCCGAGATCGCAACGGTCTTGGCGCACGAGATTCGCAACCCACTGGGCAGCATGGAGCTTTTCACCGGCTTGCTGGCGGACGCGACTGCGCATTTGCCGGAGACGCGGCAGTGGATCACGCATCTGCAAGCGGGATTGCGAGCGTTGTCGGCCACCATGACCAACGTCGTTGACGTCTATATCAATTATTTGCGCAGAAAAGTCGACTCCGGCTACGAACGCGCGCTCATCCGAACCGTTCGTGGAGTCGGTTACCAGATCGGTGGAGCCGCGCCAGTCGCGCGCTCGGCGGCGGCGTCATCCTCAAGCAGCGTCACGACGGTCGTTTCATAGCGCTACGCCGCCGCAGCCGCAATCACCAGTCCGCGAATCCCGGCGACGTTCGCCACGAGTTTCGCCGGAATTTCGTGCCGCGAAGCTAGATACTCTGGCGAATTAAAACTTAACCAAACTTTTCCGTCCGCTTCTTCCGACACGAGCACCTTCAACGGCAGATCGAGTGCCGAACTCGGCGCCGCCACCATCACCGGCGTCCCGCCCTTTGGATTCCCAAACACGAGCAGCATCGTCCGCGGCATCGTCAGCCCTGCTTTTTTCGCGTCGCCCGTAAAATCAATCTGCGCGAATAGCGTCATCCCTTTCGCCGCCAGCAGCTCTTTGAAGTGCGCGATCGTCTCGTCAAACCCTCGACCACTCGCGACCCGCTCGACTCCGTTTCCGTTTCCGTTTTCCAATCCAACCTTCGCCGTACCCATGCAACCCTCCAGATCCCGTCTACGAACCTTTCGCCGTGAGCGCACGGTCGACAGAAAAAGCGCCCGCTCCCCGAACCATAATCGTCAAGGCAATCACAATCGCCAGCAAGTGATACTCATACCCTTCGCCCTTCTGATTCCCATACCAGTTCATGAACGGTCCGTTCGCCAAATGCACCATCGCCACCGCAACGACCATATTCATCGCGATTCCGAAGGCCGCGACGCGCGCAAGAAGTCCGACGATCAACCCGATTCCACCCAGAAACTCCGCCAAGATCGCCAGAAACGCGAACGGCGCCGGAATGTGCATCATTCCCGTGAACGCGTGCATCGTCCCCGAAAATCCGAATCCGCCGAACCAGCCGAGCACTTTCTGCGCTCCATGCAGAAAGAACACGATGCCAAGCACCAATCGCATCAATGTCAGAACTCCGTCATTCGAAGTAACGAGCAATCTCTTCATCGACGCTCCCTTTCGTCACCAGCCAGCGGATTCCGCGGCGGCGTCACCTACAAGTGCACACAACTGTTTCGGCAGGCATTTGATACTTCGTTCGCATGACGTGTTGCAAGCTTATTCGAATCCGCAAACCGCCACGTCCAGGCGATACCGATACCGTCGACCGATAGCCACGCAAAAATAAAAAGAGCGCCCGGCAAAGCCGGGCGCTCTCGAGTTAGGGTGAATTTCTCGGTTACTTCTTCGGCTGCGCACCGTTGCTCGGATTCACGAGCGACGACACGCCGACGCTACCGTCCGCCGAAGCCGCGCCCTTCGAATCGGGATCGTACGACAGCAGTCCTTCCGTAGCCGAAGCCGCGACTACAGAACCGTTGCGTTGTGTGCGCACCACCGGCACAAAGCCTTCCGCGAATGCGCCGTCGATGTGCTTCCACGACTTGCCCGAATCAAACGACGCGATCAAGCCGTGCTGCGCAAGCGACACAACGAGTGCGTTGCCCGAGCCCGCCACGTCTTGGAATCGCAGATCATGAACGTCTGCGCGGTTCCAATTGCGGCCCGCGTCCTTCGACGCATAGAGGCCCATGTTCGAAGTGATGAAGAGGTTGGTGTCGTCCAGCTTATGCAACCGTAGGTTGCCGGCCGACGCGAACGGCAGCTCGCGCGCATCCCAGTGCGCTCCGCCATCCGCTGAATAGAGCAGGTTCTTCTGCGAAATCGCCCAGACCTGCTGACCGTCCTTCGACGCTTCCAGCGACTGTGCGGGTTGCCGCAACAAATCGTCCTTCGCAACCGACTTCCACGTCGTCCCGTGATCCTTTGAGATCACCAGTCCGCTGGTCGTCGCCGCGATCCACGCTTCATTAGTGAACTGCATGTCGTTCACCTGGAACGCAAGCAGTTGCGGGGCCTTCGCCTTCGGGGCTGGCTTCTTCACGAGTACGGTCGTTTTCTTTCCGTTGACGATCTTCGTGACCTTCGTCGGCGCTGGCGCTTCCGGTGCGTCAGGCGCGTACAATCCCGCCTTGACCCACTTGCCGCTGGTCTCTTCATACTTCATCCAGCCGCCATTGTTCAGTGAAGCCCACCATCCGGTCGGCGCCGCATAAACATGCTTCAGGTCGGTGCGCTTCAGTCCCGCGCCGAGCGGGGCCCACGTTGTGCCGCCGTCCTTCGTCGCAAGAAATGCGTTCGTGTCGAACGTCAGCACGACAAGCGCGCGTTCCGGTCGGGCCGCATCCATCGCCACGTCCAGAATGTGCTGGTGGTGGAATCCGACGTTGGCCGACGTATATGTCTGTCCGCCGTTCTCGCTGATCTGCACGCCTTCGCGTTCAGTCCCGAGAATTACGCGTTGCGGATTCTTCGGATCGATTAGGATCGCGTTGATGACCCAGTCGCCCGGCGTCAGCCGCTTCCATTCCGTGCCTTCGTTCGTCGTCTTCCACAATCCGCTGGTCGTGCCAGCATACAAAGTGTCCGGCTTGCTCGGATCCTGCTTGATCAGCTGCGTCCGGCGGAACACAAAGGGAATTCCGTTATAGCGCGTCCATTGCTGTGCGCCGTTCACCGAGTGATAGATACCCGAGCACGCTGTCGCGTGCACGTTGTCCGGATTCGACGGATCCACCACGACGCTCATGACGTCCGAGTCATCGATCATGCCCTTGCCGATCGGGAACCACGTCTTGCCGCCGTCCGTCGTTTTCCACGGCAGGTGATACGTACCTGCGTAAATCACGTTCTCGTCGCGTGGGTCAAATGCCACCGAGTCAAAATTCCTCAGGTCGTCGTGCTTCGCAGGAGTAATCCGCTCCCAGTTCGCACCATCATCCACCGAGCGATATACGCCGGTCAGCGTTCCAACAACAAAAATATTCGGCTTTGTCGGCGCCTGCGCGATCGCACGCACCGTTTCATGCGCAAGCCCGATCACCTTCCAGGTGCGGCCTGCATCTTCACTCCGGTACACACCGCCGCCGCCCGAATACAACGCCCAGGTCGTGGCATAAACTCGATTCGAATCTCTCGGGTCAACCAAAAGGTGGGTGACAACGTCATCCTGCCCGTTGCCGATGCGGCTCAATAACGACCAGTGTCCGCCCTCATCCGCCGAGCTGAACACGTGCCCGTCCGACGTCCCAAGGTAAAGCTTGTTCACATCGTGCGGATCCGCTTCCAGCGAAATCACCGTTCCGCCTGGAGGTCCGACTTGCCGCCATGCCTGCGCGGGAGTGGCCGAAGCCGCTGCCAACGCGATCGCCAGTGCACCCAACCACTTCGTCTTCGTGACCATTATTTCTCCCGGAGCGCAGAGGCGCCCACAACCACAGTCTAGACAATGCGCCTCAAAAAATTGCCTGCTCTAGAGTCCAGATTTGGGGAGGGGCAGTAACAGGCCAGGCTGGGCTATCCCCAAGGTCAGTATAAGCCTGTAGCCAACATTTACTCCGACTTGAATCTCCCGAACGACGCTCATGCCGCGAAAAGGGAAATAGCCGTCGCATAGCGCCACCTCGCTATCGCCCCAAAACCACTGTAAACCAAACCCTATCAGCTATTTCCAAGCCCGCCACACCTTGCAACTTCTTTTCCAAATCGGTGTTTAACTGATAGAAAGCCATACGGAGCCTTGGATGTTCAGGCCAGTTCAAGGGTCTTTCGCTCGGTACAGTGTTTTGCGAAAGTCACGGCTATCAGCCACCGCATCCAATCAGATGCCGGTTGGCGGCAATCGGCAGTTTACAGGTGAACCAAATATGAAGACCAACTCTCTCTCGGTCGCCAAGTCGCACCTTTCGTTCGTTAAGACGAAAGTCGCGTTTTCGCTGCTCGGTCTTCTGTGCTTTGCTTTTCTGTCCCCGAGTCTTCGCGCTCAAGATCCCTCAAACGCCCCTGATCCTAATTATGACCAGTCGGCAAACATCGATCCGAACGCACCTGCTCCTCCCGACGGTCAAGCCCCAGTCGATCCGAATGCGCCGGACCCTCCGTCGCGCGTAGCGCGCGTCAGTTTTCTTGACGGCACAGTCTCCTTCCAGCCGGGTGGTCAAGGCGAGTGGGGAAGCGCCGCACAGAACCGCCCGGTCACCGTCGGTGACAAGCTCTGGACCGATCAAGCCTCTCGCGCCGAACTCCAGATCGGCGCCGCATCGATTCACATGGGCAGCATGACCGCTCTCTCCTTCCTCAATCTCGACGGCAACGTCATGCAAGTCCGCGTTCCCGAAGGCGCGGTCAACTTCCGCGTCCGCGAATTGCGCGAAGGCGACGTCTACGAAGTCGACACTCCGAACCTCGCTTTCACCGTTAGGCAAGCCGGCGCATTCCGCGTGAACGTCTCCGAAAACGGCGACGCCACCACGATCGTTGCGATCCGCGGTGAAGGCGAAGTCACCACTGGCGGCAAGACCTACGCAGTCCACGCTGGTGAACAAACCGAATTTGAAGGCGCTGACAATCCGCAAGTTCACGAAAGCGCCGCGCCTGCACCCGACGGCCTCGATAGCTGGGCTGCCGAGCGTGATCTTCGCGACGACAATTCCGTGTCCTCTAAATACGTCTCGCCCGATGTCCCCGGCGCTTCCGATCTCGACGACAACGGCACCTGGAACGAAGAGCCCGAATACGGCAACGTCTGGTATCCCTCGCAGGTCGCGCCCGGTTGGGCTCCGTACAGTTACGGCGCATGGAACTACGTCAACCCTTGGGGCTGGACTTGGGTAGGCTACGAGCCTTGGGGCTTCGCGCCGTATCACTACGGTCGATGGGCATACATCGGCAGCCGCTGGGGCTGGTGCCCGGGCCCGATCTACGCGCGTCCTTTCTATGGACCCGCGTTCGTCGGATGGCTCGGTGGTCCTCGGTTTGGAGTCGGCTTCGGTTTCGGCGCCGGCTTTGGAGTCGGATGGTTCCCGCTCGGTTTCCATGAGCCCTACTATCCGGGCTTCCACGCGAGCCGCCTCTACGTCAACAACATCAACATTCACAACACGGTGATCCGCAACACCACCGTCTTGAACTCGCGCAGCTACAACAATTACGCCTACGCCCGCAACACCCGCGCGGTCACGGCCGCATCGCGCAACCAGTTCGTCGGCGGTCAGTCCATCAACCGCAACTCGAATCACATCACCTCGGCGTCGCTGCGCGGCGCGGAAGTGATGAATCGCAACTCATTCACGCCGACTCGCGCGAGCTCCTTCGGCGCGAATCACATGAACGCGCGCGCGGTTCCATCGAACAACGTGCAGAACCGCTCGGTCATGGCGCGTACGGCGCCCGCTGCTGCGGCCTCACGTCAGCCGGTCCAGCGGATGAGTGGCAATTTCACCCCTGCGCGTCCCAACAACGGCAACTTCAATGCCGCGCGTCCGAACAACGGAAACGTCAACGCGGGTCGTCCCAACAATAACGTCGTCAACCGTACGCAGCAGGGCGGCTTCAACAACAACGCCAACGCCCCGCGCCAGACGCAACAGCTTCAAGGTCGTCCGCAATCGACCAACAATCCCGCAGCTGCGAACCGCGCTCCAAACAACGGCCGCACCTGGGAAGCGCAAGGCAATTCTTCCGATCGCGGCAACGCGCCGCAAGGTTTCGGCAGCAATAACCGCTACAACAACGGCGCCGTTAACGGCGGAAATAACACTGCGCGCGTTCGCACCGATCGCCCGCCCAACGCCAGCTCCAACATGGGCGGCGCTGCGGGCCGCGGCAACAATTCTGTCGAAGCGAATCGTGGCGCATCGTACGAAAGTCGCGGCGGCGCTTACGCCGGACGCGGTAACCAAACCGTAGGCCGTTCGAACGATGCGCCGTCACGCTCCTACTCGTCGCCGCGTTCCAGCTACCCGTCATCGCGTTCCTATTCGGAGCCGACGCGCTCCAACTCGGCGCCCACACGTTCCTATTCCGCGCCTTCCGCGCCATCACGTTCGTACTCGCCCCCTGCCCGCACATCTGCACCGGCGCCCCGTAGCTCCGGTGGCGGTGGTGGCAGCGCTCCGCGTGGTGGTGGAGGAGGCGGCGGCTCTCACGGTGGTGGCGGCCCTCACGGCGGCGGCTCCCATCACTAATCGCCATTTCCCAACCCAGTCTTGAAGCAGAGGCCCGGCCAACCGGGCCTCTGCTCTTTTCAGCCGATGCCCCGGCTCCCCGTCCTAGCAACTCTTCCCGTTACAGCGGGTTCAAATACTGAAAAGGACCCGCTCTCCGGCATTTCCTGTTTCGACATACGGAATCTGCGGGATTGGTCGGCCTGCCGCATCGCGGTGATACTCTGCCATCACCACTTCCGGTAGTTCGACGATCAGGTCGTAGGCCCCAAGAGTGCATTCCGCGGCGCATCCCATCACCCCGTCGCGCGGCTGTTTCAGGAGAGAAACCGCTATGTGCTTGAGCAAAATCACGCCCAGGCTTACCGCTTTGCTTGGTTTATTGTTTGCCGCAGCTTTCCTCGCTCCGCTGCGCACGCTCGCCCAGGATCAACAAGACGGACCACCCGACGGCGACGATCCGCCGTCTCGCGTCGCCCGTATCAGCCACACCGACGGCGCCGTTTCCTTCAATCCCGCCGGTACCGACGATTGGGTCGGCGCAGTGATCAATCGCCCGATGACCACCGGCGACAAACTCTGGGCCGACAACGGCGCCCGCGCCGAGCTCCACATCGGCTCCGCGAGCCTCCGCATCGGCAGCACCACTGGCTTCTCGTTCCTCAACCTCGACGACGACGTCGCGCAAATTCAAATCACCGAAGGCACCCTCCGCGTCCGCGTGAAGCGCCTCGACCAAAACGAAACCTTCGAGATCGATACCCCCAATCTAGCTTTCTCCATTCTTCGTCCCGGCACCTATCGCGTCTCGGTCAACGAAAACGGCGACACCACCGAAGTTTCCGTCATCGGCGGCGAAGGCGAAGTCACCGGCGGCGGCCAGGCTTACTCCGTTCACGCCGAACAAACCGCAACTTTCGTCGGCACCGATCAGCTCGACGCTGACGTCCAGCAACTCGGCGGCGCCGACGAGTTCGATCAATGGTGCGCGCAGCGCGATGTGCGCGAAGATCGCTCCGCCTCCGCTCGCTACGTCTCGCCCGATGTCGTCGGCTACGAAGATCTCGACGAGTACGGTGGATGGCGGCCTGTCCCCGAATACGGCACGGTTTGGTTTCCGCACACCACTGTCGTCGGTTGGGCTCCCTATCGATATGGCCATTGGGTTTACATCGCACCTTGGGGCTACACCTGGGTGGAAGACGAACCGTGGGGCTACGCGCCATTTCACTACGGCCGCTGGGTCGTCGTCGGCGGAGTCTGGGGCTGGGTCCCCGCACCTCCGCAAGTTGTCGGTGTCGCCTACGTTCGTCCGGTCTACGCGCCCGCTCTCGTCGCCTGGGTCGGCGGTCCGCACTTCGGCATCGCCGTCGGCTCCAACGTCGGTTGGTTTCCTCTCGGTCCACGCGAAGTGTACGTTCCTTCGTACCCGGTCAGCCGTCGCTACTGCGAGCACATCAACGTCAGCAACACGCGCGTTGAGAGAACCGTCGTCAACAATTACTACACGACCGTCGTCGTCAACAAACAGGTCAACGTCACCAACGTGACCTACGTCAACCAGCGCGTAAACGGCGCCGTCACCGCCACGTCCGGCAACACTTTCGTCTCGGGTCAGAACGTTTCACGCAACGTCGTTCGCGTCGACCAGCGAGAAATCGTCAACAGCCGTGTCGTCGCTGGCGCTCCCGCGATCGCTCCGAACCGCCAAACCTTCATCGGCGCTGGCCGTCCTGCCGCCGTTCGGCCACCCGCAACCATCCAGACGCGCACCGTCGTGGCGAAGGCTCCGCCTCCGCCCGCGCCGGTTTCCGTCGATCGTCAGGAAGCTGCCATCAAGGCCAACCAAGGCCGCCCGGTCGCCCGCCCACAATTTCGCCAGCAAGTCCAGTCTCCGGGTCAGGCTCAAGGTGCAGCCAATGTCGCTGCCGCCGGTGCGCCGCGAAATAACGTACGCATCGCCCCCGTCGCTCGCACCGTCACGCCGATTCAACCCAAGCCGGCCAGCACCACTGGCCGTCCCGGTCAACCGGGCCAGCCGCCGGTCAACAATCCCGCGGTCAACAATAACGCGCAGCGCCCTGGTCAGCCTCCGGTGAATAACGCCGGTCGCCCGGGTCAGCCAGGCCAACCCGGTCAGCCAGTTCAACAGGGCCAGCCCGTCAACAACACTACTCCGCGCCCCGGTCAACCGCTGAACAACGGTCAGCCTGCGAACACCGCCGTGAATCCCAACGCTCCGCGTCCGAATGCAACGACACCGAACTCGCCGCCTCAGCAGACGCAGACCAACGCGCCCGCCGAACGCAGCTACAACAATCGTCCGCCAAACTCGCGCCCCGTCACCGCTCCGGCAACCAATCCGCAAGCTCAGCAACAACAGCAGCAACAACTCGAACGTCTGCGCACCCAGCAGGACGCCGAGCGTCAGAAGCTCGAACAAAGACAGGTTCAGCAGCAGCAAAAAGTCCAGAGCCAGCCGAATCCAAATCCGCAAAAGGTGCAGCAACTCAACCAGAAACAAACCCAACAGCTCCAAAATATGGAGCAAAAGCACGACAATCAGGCACAGACCCTGCAAAATCGCCAAAACAATCAGCCGCCCCCGCGCGGCAATCAGAACCAGAACAACAACAAAGAAAACAAAGACAAAGACAAACCCAACAAAAACAACCGCTGATCCATATCCACGGACATATAAGGGCGCAGCACGGCTGCGCCCCACTTGCCCGGCCGCTAGAAATCTATCTAGCCCTGCTTTTGACTCACTCTGTTTTTGACTCGCACTGCTTTTACCTGCCCCGTTTCTGTTCTACCCTATTTTGCGTCCAACTCCGCTTATGGGGCTCCCTGTGGCAAATCCCTCCGGCACCGTTAAAATGCACTACACACCATGCCCAAACCCCGCCCAATCCAACTTCTCCCACTCTCCCACATTCCCGAAATCCGCCCCGGCGACGACCTCCCGCGCATCCTCCTCGCCGCCGCAAAAAAATCGACAATCGCCTTTCAACAAAACGACATTCTCGTTCTCGCCCAAAAAATAATCTCCAAATCCGAAAACCGCCTGATCGATCTAAATACAATCACCCCGTCCAAACGCGCCATCGATCTAGCCGTCAACTCCGACAAAGACCCGCGCCTCATTGAAATCATCCTCCGCGAATCTCACCGCATCGTCCGCGAACACCCCGTCCTTATCGTCGAAACCTATCACGGCTTCGTCTGCGCCAATGCCGGTGTCGACCAATCCAACATCCCCGGCGAAACCGCAGTCTCCCTCCTTCCCAAAAATCCCGACGCCAGCGCAAAAAAAATTGCGCAAGCTCTCCGCAAGCTCACGCGGAAAAAAATCGCCGTCATCGTCAGCGACACCTTCGGCCGCCCCTGGCGCCTCGGCCTCACCAACGTCGCCATCGGCACTTACGGCATCTCGCCACTAATCGACCTCCGCGGCACCCGCGACGCACACAAAAAGCTGCTCCACGCCACAATCATCGCCGTAGCCGACGAACTCGCCGCCTCCGCCGGCCTATCCATGCAAAAATCCGCCGCCACTCCCGCCGTCATCATCCGCAACTACCCCCACAAACCCAGTACCGCCCCAGCCACCACCATAATCCGTCCCGCCGACTCCGACCTCTTCAGGTAGCGCCGGCATCTCTGCCGGCGTTTTTCCGCCGATGCAGCAAAAATTTAGAAATCGCCTCCACGTCAGGATCGTCATCCGATTTTCGGGGGAACAGCCCTGCTCGTGTAGAATTGGCAATTCAACAATCGAGGAATCTAATTTCACAAATGGCAAACAAATCCCAATTCCAAGCCATCAAAGGCACGCGCGATCTCCTGCCTCCCGAAACCGTGCTTTGGAATCACGTCGAACAAACCGCCCGCGAAGTCTTCGCCACCTTCCACTTCGGCGAAATCCGCTTGCCGATCTTTGAGCCGACACAACTTTTCGCCCGCGCAGTCGGCGGCGATACCGACATCGTCGGGAAGGAGATGTATACCTTCACCGACCGTCACGAAAAACTCGTTCCTAAAATGGTCGGGGAAACCGGCGAATATCTCTCGAGAATTAAGGCTCTGTTCGAAAATGGCGAGATTCCGAAGACGCCCTTCAACGCGCTCGCAATTCAGGAAGCGCAAACCATCTGGACAGAGAAACTTCAACCGTTACTTGCTGCTGACACGAAGGCTGATGCGATTTATCAGGATTCGGTAAGAGATACGTTCACCCGGCTCATCGTTTTCATGGAGGCGATGGAACTCGGGCCCTCGATCAGTCTCCGCCCCGAAGCTACCGCCTCTGTCTGCCGCGCTTACATCGAGAACTCGATGCAGCAACTCCCGCAGCCCGTGAAGCTCTACTATATGGGCCCGATGTTTCGCCGCGAACGCCCGCAAAAAGGAAGATACCGCCAGTTCTATCAAATCGGCGCAGAAGTGCTCGGCGGCCAGGATGCTCCCGCCATCGACGCCGAAGTCATCGAAATGCTGATGACCTTCTTCGACAAGCTCGATCTTAAAGGCCTACAACTCGATATCAATTCGATTGGCCACAACGCCGAAGATTGCCGTCAAGCCTACGTTGCCAAGCTACGCGAAGAGTTGGGCAGGATCTCTGCGCGGCTCGGTGAAGATTCTGCTCGGCGGATCGACACAAATCCTCTGCGCGTATTGGACTCCAAAGTTCAAAGTGAGCAGGCGCTCATCGAAACTCTGCCTAAAATTGCCGACTACATCTGTGACGACTGCAAAGCTCACTACGCAGCCGTAAAAACGCAGCTCCAACTCCGCGGCATCATCTACAGAGAAAACTGGCGCCTCGTCCGTGGCCTCGACTACTACATGCGCACCACTTTCGAAATCACCGCTAAGGGCCTCGGCTCACAAAACGCCGTCTGTGGTGGCGGCCGTTACGACGGCTTGGTGGAACAACTCGGCGGCCCACCGACGAAAGGCATCGGCTTCGCCATCGGCGAGGATCGCCTGATTCTCTCTCTGCAGGATCAAGCCCGCGAAGCGGTCTCACAATCCGCAGCTGAATCCGGCGCCGAAAACCCGTCACCAGTCACGAGTCACCAGTCACCTCTACCCGCCAAGCAACCACCTCTAATCTTCATCGCCTGGATGGGCCACAACACCTACGCCACCGCCGTTCGTGCCGCCAAAGATCTCCGCAACGCCGGCTTCCCAGTCGAAGTCCCGCCTACCGAACTCAAATTCGGCAAAGCCCTCGGCCAAGCCGACAAGCTCGGCGCCCAATTCGCCTTGATCCTCGGCGAAAACGAAGTCTCCGAAGGCATGTGGACTCTAAAAAATCTCTCTGACGGCAACCAGATCAAACTCCCCGAACCCGAACTAATCGACCACCTCCGCTCGCTGTAACTCCGGCTCTTGGGTGCCGCACCCTCAGAAGTCAGAGGGTGCGGGTTTAGATGAAACCCAACCCACACCGCAACGACGATCCGTCTCTTCTTGTAGGGCCAGGGCTTGCTCGTCCTGACCTTCGAAGGGTTCCGCCCGACCGCTGCGTCTTGTAACAATCGATCCGCAATCCTCTCGTCCGCACCTGCCTCGCTCGTCTCCTCCTCTTCGATTCCACCCACCCATCACGTACAATAGTCCGAGCACCACAACGCAGTTCTTAGATAAAGGACCACGCTCCGTGCTCGATTTCCTCGGCAACCTCACCCGCACAAATTACTGCGGCAATCTCCGCGCCTCCGACGCCAACAAGGACGCCGTCGTGATGGGCTGGGTCGCGCGCCGTCGCGACCTCGGAAATTTGCTCTTCCTCGACGTTCGCGATCGCACCGGCATCGTCCAGGTCGTCTTCAACAAAGAGACGCAACCCGAAGCGCACGGCAAGGCCGAACACGTCCGCGGCGAGTACGTCGTCGCCATCGAAGGCAAAGTGGTCGCGCGCCAAAAAGCGAATCCCGATCTCGCCAGCGGCGAAATCGAAATCATCGCGACCAAGCTGCACGTTCTCAACAACGCGAAGACGCCGCCGTTTCAAATCGAAGACGACACCAACGCCGCCGAAGAAACGCGCCTGCGCTATCGCTATCTCGACCTGCGCCGTCCGCGCCAGCACGCCAATCTCGCGCTGCGCCACAAAATCCTGCTCGAGATTCGTCGCGTCATGGACGAAATGGGCTTCCTCGAAGTCGAAACGCCGATGCTCACGCGCTCCACGCCCGAGGGCGCCCGCGATTATCTCGTGCCCAGCCGCGTCCACCACGGCCAGTTCTACGCGCTGCCGCAATCGCCGCAGATCTTCAAGCAGATCCTGATGATCGGCGGCCTCGACCGCTATTTTCAGATCGTCAAATGTTTTCGCGACGAAGATCTGCGCGCCGACCGCCAGCCCGAATTCACGCAGCTCGACGTCGAGATGTCGTTCCCACGCCAGCAGGACATTTTTAATGTCATCGAGCAAGTCATGGTGCGTGCCTGCGCCGTCGCCGGAGTGAAAGCGACCGCTCCGTTTCCGCACATGCTCTACAAAGACGCCGTCCGCAAATACGGCAGCGACAAGCCCGACATGCGCTTTGGCATGGAGCTTTACGAAGTCACCGACTGCTTTCCGCCCGAAGCAAAAGAAAAATTGCAGATCGGCGGAACAGTGTTCGCATTCGCCGCTCCAGGCGCCGCGAACTATTCGCGAAAACAGCTCGACGAACTCACCGAGAAAGCAAAATCCAACGGAGCCAAAGGCGCCTACTTCGTAAAACTTGCGCCCGAAGGCACGACCTCGACCGTCGAAAAATTAATCGGCGCAGAAAACGTCACGAAACTCGCGCAAGCCTGCGAAGCGAAGCCTGGCGACCTCGTCGTCGCAGTCTCTGCCAAAACCGAAATCAAAGGCACCGATGCCGCCGCGCTCGTCGCCGGCCAACTCCGCCTGATTCTCGGCGAAGCGCTCAACCAGATCGACAAGACACAATGGAAATTTCTCTGGCTTACAGGCTTCCCGCTCTTTGAGTGGAGTCCGCACGATCAATCCTTGGGTCGAGTGCGCAACATCCGTTCACCGGCATCGTCGAAGAAGACATCGACAAGCTCGAGTCCGCGCCCTGGGAAGTGCGTGCGAAAGGCTACGACCTCGTCCTCAACGGCGTTGAACTTGGCAGCGGCAGCATCCGAATTCATCGCCAGGACGTGCAGGAGCGCCTCTTCAAAGCGCTCGGTCTTTCAGGAAGAACAACTGCGCCGCCGCTTCGGCTTCTTCCTTGACGCGCTGACCTACGGCACACCGCCGCACGGCGGCATCGCCCTCGGCCTCGACCGCGTCGTCATGCTTCTCGCCGGCGAAAAATCCATTCGCGAAGTAATCGCCTTCGCCAAAACCACCAAAGCCCAAGACCTGATGGCCGAATCCCCGTCCGAAGTCGACCAACTCCAACTCGACCAACTCGGCATCGCCCTCAAGCCCGCCGCCAAATCCGAATAACTAAGCCGCCCTGCTACAATCAGCTGGACCGGTCCTGACATTGGTTCGGCTAGCAGTTTGCCTCTGCATTTTTTTAGGGGGTTGGGGCTTCAGCCCCAACATAAATGCCAGCTAGCAAGGGCGGCTTCAGCCGCTGAAGAAAGTTTGTGATGTCACAACTTAAGCATCGAACTCGTCCCGGCAGCTCCTACTTCGTCACGACGAAGTGCGCCGAAAACCGTTCCATTTTCCAGGTTCCGAAAAACGCCCAAATCTTAATCAACATCCTCTTCAAATACCGCGATCAAAACGCCTACCACCTCCACGAATTTGTAGTCACGCCTAACCATCTCCATCTTCTTCTAACTCCCGGTGAATCAATCTCTTTGGAAAAATGCATTCAGTTCATCAAAGGCGCCAGTTCCCACGAAATCCACAAGCAGCAAGGCCTCAAGCTGGAAATCTGGCAGAAAAGCTTCCATGATTGGCCTATCCGCGATGAAAATGACTGGCTGGAAAAGATCCAATACATTCGAATGAATCCCGTCCGTGCAAAATTAGTCGGAAGCCCTGAAGTTTGGCCTTTCTCCTCGGCGAACCGAGAATTCGTTCTCGACCCAATACCCACAAAATACGCAAACCTTTCTTCAGCGGCTAAAGCCGCCATCGCTTCCGACAAGTTGTTGGGGCTGAAGCCCCAACCCCCTAAGGAAGTCGGAGCGAAGGCCCACAGCGCATGAGTCGCATCCACATACTCCCCGAAGCTGTTGCCAACCGCATCGCGGCTGGCGAAGTAGTTGAGCGTCCGGCGAGCGTCGTCAAAGAGCTGCTCGAAAACGCGCTCGACGCCGGCGCGACATCCATCCGCGTCGAGGTCGAATCCGGCGGCAAGCGCATGATCCGCGTCGTCGATGACGGGCACGGCATGACGCACGACGACGCGCTGCTCGCCTTCGAGCGCCACGCCACCAGCAAACTCAAATCCGCTGACGATCTGATGTCGATCGCCACGCTCGGCTTCCGCGGCGAAGCGATGCCGACGATTGCCGCGGTCTCGCGCCTACTTCTTGAAACGCGCGACGCCGCCGAGCCCGAAGGTGTCCGGATCGAATTCGCCGCAGGCAAACTCGTTAGCGTAAAATCCGCCGGCCTCCCGGCGGGCACGACCGTCAGCGTCGCCGATCTTTTCTACTCCGTTCCCGCGCGCCGCAAATTCCTGAAATCCGAGACCACCGAGCTTGGACACATCGCATCACTCGTCACCCACTACGCGCTTGCCAATCCCGGCAAACAATTCGTCCTCACAACGCCGACGCAGCAAATCATCGACTGTCCTCCTGTCGAGCGCCTTGCCGATCGCATCTACCAACTCTTCGGCAAGCAATCGCTCGACGAACTCGTCGAAATCCCTACTGCCTCCGCCGCTTTCCGCGCCGCGATCACTGAACCTGAACTCGAACCGAACGAAGAGAGCGCGCGCATCAGCGTCTACGGCTTCACGTCGCGCCCAGAAATTCAGCGCCCGAATCGCAATGGCATCTACGTCTTCGTCAATCGCCGCCTCGTGCGCGATCGACTCATCCTTCACGCGATTCACGAAGCCTACCGCAACATTCTTCCCGCTAATGTCTTTCCCGCGACGCTGCTATTCCTCGAAATGCCGTACGACGAAGTCGACGTCAACGTGCATCCCGCAAAAATCGAAGTCCGCTTTCGTCGCTCGCAATTCGTGCACGACTTTACGCGTGACAGCATCCGCCAGGTTCTGATGAACGCGCGCGCCGTGCCAAGTTTCGCTGCAGCAGCCGGCGCGGGTTCAGCAGTCCCTTCCGGCAATGGCGGCTTCGGCATGAATCCGGTCGTCGCCGCGACACAAGCGTCGCCCTATCCAAATTCTAACGGCGAAGCGTCTCAGTCGCTCGACGCGACAGCACAAAACTCCGCCGCTGCACCCGCAATCTCGATCCCGCACGCAAACATCCCCGCGCTCGAAGACATTGGCATCGGCTCCGGCGTAGGCTCTGACGGCGGCTTTGAACTCAGTGGCGCACCGCTCCGCCCGGTCCCTCAACGTTTCTCCTTCGAGTCTGCCTCAACTTTCGGCGCCGCCCTCGACTCGGTAGCTCCGGCGTCTTTGCCAAACGATGGCGCTCAACCAAACTGGGCCGCGAATTTTTCCAGCGCCACTGATGCCCCCGGCCGTCTCCCACATCCCGACGAAATCGCCGACCTCAAACCGCTGGGCCAGGTCAGCGCGAGCTTCATCATCGCTGTGAACGGCGAAGGGCTCTGGATCGTCGACCAGCACGTCGCGCACGAACGCATCCTTTTTGAACAACATCTCGAAGCGCGCCGCGCCGGAAAAGTCGAAAGCCAGCGCATGCTCATGCCGATGATTCTCGAACTCGCGCCGCGCCAGCTCGTCATCTACGAAAAAATCGCCGACGAACTCACCGCCAATGGTTTCGAGGTCGAACCCATGGGCCCGCGCAGCGTAGCGATTCAAGCCATTCCCGCGGGTGTTACGGGAACCGACGCCGAAAAGTTGTTGACCGAAATTCTCGATGGCATCGAACGCGAAAACGCCGCGATCTCGATCGAAACGCTGCAAGCCAAAATCGCCGCCAGCACCGCTTGTCACGCCGCGATCAAGGTCAACATGCCGCTCGATCAAACAAAAATGGAGTGGCTCCTCGCAACTCTCGCCAAAACCGATTGCCCGATGAGCTGCCCGCACGGGCGCCCTGTCGTGCTCCGCTACTCCGTAAAAGAAATCGAACGCGCCTTCCATCGCATTTAGAATGAACATCGCAGAAATCCTGGAGCCGCAATGACCGACACAAAGAAGACTGCTGTAATCTTCGGCCTCGCCAACAAGCGCAGCATCGCCTGGGCGATCGCGCAAAAACTTCATGCTGACGGCTGGCAGCTCGCAATCACGTATCAAAACGACCGAATGGCCGCCGAAGCGGCCGACCTCGTGGGCGACCTTCCTGGATCCAAAGGTTTCATGTGCGACGTGTCGAGCGACGAGCAAATCGCCAAGACTTTCGATGAGTTGAAAGCAACCTACGGCACACTGCAAGGCGTGGTACATAGCGTGGCCTTCGCGCATGCTGAAGATCTCAAAGGCGAATTCATCAATACGAGTCGCGAAGGATTTCGCTGCGCGCATGACATCAGCGCGTATTCACTGATCGCGGTGTCGCGCGCGGCTATGCCGCTGATGACCGACGGCGGCGGTATCGTGACGATGTCTTACTTCGGTGCCGAAAAAGTCGTGCCGAAATACAACGTCATGGGCGTCGCGAAAGCCGCGCTGGAAGCCTGCGTCCGCTACCTTGCCAACGATCTTGGACCTAAGAAAATCCGCGTCAACGCCATCTCGGCTGGTCCGATCAAAACGCTCGCCGCTCGTGGCATCTCGGGGCTCGGCGACATGCTGAAAGCGCACTCCGAACGTGCGCCGCTGAAACGGAACGTCGATCCGGGAGAAGTCGGCTCCACCGCCGCGTTTCTGCTCTCCGACGGCGGGTCCGGCATCACTGGCGAGACGATCTACGTCGACTGCGGCTACAACATCATGGGTTTCTGAGTCGGTGACTCGTAGCCATCGACCGATGACCGGTCGCATGGCTTCTTCCGAATCCGCTTCGCCGCTGTAGCGAATTTTTAATTCATTCTTCCTTTGCCAGGCCCTCCTGTGCACGTAAAATAGCGGCGGCCCAAACCCTCGAATGCCCAAACTAACTATCGCCATCGACGGCCCTGCCGGCTCCGGCAAAAGCAGTGTCGCCCGCCGCATCGCCCTCGAACTCAACTATCTCTACCTCGACAGCGGCGCGATGTACCGCGCACTCGCGCTCAAGGCAATCCATCGCTGCATTGCGCCCGAGGATGAAACGCAACTCGAAGCGCTTGCTGCCGAAACTCACATCGAGCTGAAACCGCCGACTCCGGAGCAAGAAGTGTCGGGCAGCAAGAATCGCGTGTTTCTCGACGCGGTCGAAGTCACCGATTCGATCCGAGCGGCGGACGTCGCCCAAGCGGCGTCGCGCCTCGCAACGATCGCTGGAGTCCGCAGCGTGCTCGTCGCCGAACAGCAACGCGCTGGCGCGGGTGGCGGCGTCGTGATGGAAGGCCGCGACATCGGCACCGTCGTTTTTCCGAACGCTGAACTCAAGATTTTTCTCGAAGCCTCTCCCGAAGTCCGCGCCGAACGCCGCTGGAAAGAGCATCAGGAAAAGGGCGACCATCTCACCGTGTTTCAGGTGCTCGAAGAAGTTCGCGAGCGCGACCAGCGCGACCGCGAACGCAAAGTTTCACCGCTGATTCGCGCAGCCGACGCCGTCATCATCGACAACACCGCGATGGACATCGACGAAACTGCGCGCCTCATCGTCATGCTAGCCCGCGAACGCGAAAGAAATTCGGCGGTGGCACGAAGGAGCGTCTAGATGCGCATGCTGGCCCTGTCTGCAATTGCTCTTGGTAGCTTGTTCCTTCCTCTCCTCGCCGTTGCCGCAAATACGAACGCAACCACCGACACATCCTCCGACGAGGGGCGTAAATTTAGCGCTTATCTCAATGCCGATTGGCGTCGTTGGATGGAGGAGTATCCCGAAGTCGCGACGGGCGTCGGATATCCAGGCCAAGATGCGCGATGGACGGATGATTCGGCGGCGGGCATCGAGGTGCGCAAGAAGCATCTGGCGGAGAGCATTGCGCAGCTGAAGCGGATTCAACGCGATGCGTTGCCTGAGAGCGAAAAGCTTAACTTTGATTTGTACTCGCAACTGCTCGAAGCTTCCGACGAAGGATTGAAATACGGGGACGATCCGTTCCCATTTCGATTTGTGGTGCCGCACAGCTTGTGGATGCCGATCAATCAGATGGAGGGCGTGCAGCAGGGTGCGGCGGATGCGTTGGAGAACACGCCGCATCACAACGTCGCCGAATACGAAGTCATTTTGCAGCGGATGAAGGCGCTGCCGGCGTACGTCGATCAGCAGACCGAGTTGTTGAAAGAAGGATTGAAGCGCGGGTACACGCCGCCAAAGATCACGCTGCGGGATTTGCCGAAGCAGATTGCCGATCTGATTCCGGCCGATCCGATGGCGAGCGCGCTGCTGCAACCGTTCACCGAATTTCCCTCGTCGATTTCGGAAAGCGATCGTGCGCGGCTGACGGAGCAGGCGAAGCAAATTTACACTTCGTCGGTGGCGCCGGCGTTTCAGCGGCTCCACGACTACGTCGCGAATACGTATCTTCCGGCTTGCCGCGACAACATTGCGGCGATTTCGTTGCTGAATGGGAATGCTGCGTATGCGTTCCATGTGCGATGGCAGACGACCACGAATCTGACGCCGCAACAGATTCACGAGATTGGATTGTCGGAAGTGAAGCGAATTCGCGCAGAGATGGACAAGGTCATCGCGTCGGTGAATTTCAAAGGGAGCTTTCACGAGTTCACGGAATTTCTGCGCAACGATCCGCGTTTTTATTACGACAAGGCCGACGATCTCGTGAACGGCTACCGGATCATCGCGAAGAGAATCGATCCGGAGCTTGCGCACGAATTCGGAAAGCTGCCGCGGCTTACGTACGGTGTCTGCCTGATTCCCGATTTCAAGGCGCCGTCGCAAACGACGGCCTACTATCAGGCCGGTTCGCCCGTTGCCGGACGGCCGGGCTGCTACTTCGTGAATACGTACAACCTGCACGCGAGGCCAAAGTGGGAGATGGAGGCGCTGTCGCTGCACGAGGCGGTGCCGGGGCATCACTTGCAGCTTTCGCTGGCGCAGGAAATGGAAAATGTGCCGGAGTTCCGGAAGCATGTCGGTTACTCTGCGTTCGTCGAAGGGTGGGCGCTGTATTCGGAAAGCCTTGGGGAAGAGTTGGGACTTTTGCGCGATCCGTACTCGAAATTCGGGCAGCTGACTTACGAGATGTGGCGCGCGGTGCGACTTGTGGTTGATACCGGAATGCATTCGATGGGTTGGACGCGCGAGCAGGCGATCCAATTTTTCAAGGACAACACCGGGAAGACCGATCAGGACATTACGGTTGAGGTCGATCGCTACATCGTGTGGCCAGGGCAGGCGCTGGCTTACAAACTGGGGCAGCTGAAGATTCGAGCGTTGCGGACGGAAGCGGAGAAGAAGCAAGGTAACGGTTTCAACGTACGGAAATTTCATGATGCGGTGCTGGAGTCGGGATCGATCCCGCTGGACGTCTTGGAAGCGCATATTCAAGGGTGGCTGGCGCAACAGTAGGTTCCGCGCGCCGGGCCGAGTTCCATTTTGGGAAGAATAGGGGCATACCCCCGGTGTTTTTTGAAGAGTGGGGAAGTGGTGTGAATTGTTGGGGTTGCGGAGATGGCGTTTTGAAGAGTGAATATTCCGTTCAGAATGAAGGGGATGCAGGAAGTCGTAGCGTTCGCTCTTGTTTCGCTTGCGGCGGGGCGGGACGAACATGGAGCATGTTAGCATATTGGTACATAATGTCAAGTGGGATATCATAAGCTGTTTGGAATGTGGAGGATGTGAGGAGGGCGTTCGAACAGGCAGTTTTCAGAATTTTGGAAAGGGTTTGCTTTTTTGGGGTTGAGAAACAGCTTTCTTCAGCGGCTGAAGCCGCTCTCTCGGCTGGCTGTTATGTTGGGGCTGAAGCCCCAACCCCCTAAAGAGAAATTCCCAGCCGGACGCGACCGAAGGCGGTGCAGAGTGCCTCCGCTACCGGAGCAAGATGCAGCGACCTTGCGGGCATGGGGCGCAGCAGTGCTGCGCCCGTGCACGGAAACTGCGGATGAGGCGGATGCTACTGGGCGTCTTGACGGTTGGTGATGGAGACGCGGAATGGGGGGCGATCTTTTTCACCGGGGTCTTGTTCGAATGTTTGGGAGGTTTTGGCGGGGTCGTAGTCGCGCCAGAGCCAGGTCATTTCGGCGGGGAACTCGGCGGCGCCGTGGGCGGAGTTGTGGGTGCCGCGGCCGAAACTGAGATGGAAGTCGTAGCCGGTGGCTTTGAGGGCGTTGGCCATGCGGAGGTTTGCAAAGGGCCAGTTGCCGTAGCGGAGGTCGAGGTCTTCGGAGCCGTCCTGGAGCCAAACGCGGATGTTGCGCTTGGGCTCGCGCAAGACTTTGTCGGGATAATCCTGGCCGCCGTCGGGATTCGCGGAATCTTCTTTCCACTGAATGGCGGAGAAGCTTCCGATCCAGGAAATGACGCGAGCGAATTGATCGGGCTGCTGCCATGCGGCGTTGAAGGAACAGATACCGCCGGAGGAGAGGCCGGTGATGGAACGGCTGTAAGCGTCCTTGCGGATGTTGTATTTGCTGCCCACGTCGGCGAGGATTTCGTCGCGCAGGAAACGCGGATAGCGGTCGCTGACGGTGTCGTAGAGGGTGCTGCGCATCGAGTCTTTGAGCGTGCGATTCCATTTCTTGCCGTAGGCTTCGACGAAGGTGTAGGTGGGCGTGCCAGGGGAGTCGCTGATGTCGCCCGGGTTGATGAAAACAACGATCATCACGGGGATTTTCTTTTGCGCGATGAGATTGTCGACGACATTGAGCGTTTTGTTTTTACCGTCGCGATCGGTGTAACCCCCGCCGTCCTGGACGACGAGCAATGCGGCCGGAGTCTTTGGATCGTATTGCGCGGGGACGTAAATCCAATATTCGCTTTTCATCCCATCGTAGATCTTGCTGGTGTGAATGATCTTGTCGGAGAGTTTCCCGACGGGCACGTCGGGATGCTGGTAGGAATCGGGCGTGTAGACGGGGACATCGTAGCTGCCGCCGAATTTTTCGTGCGAGACGAGATAGTGGAAAGTGTGCGAGGTGCCGAGGCGTTCGATGCGGGCCGACGTATACCAGAGTTTGGAGTCAGGGATCTGGCGCATTTCGGGGCCGCTGGCGTCGTCGATGAAGAGCGCGGGTTTTGCGTTGGATTCGGTGGCGAAGAAAAATTCGGGGCCCTGGCCGATGAAGGCTTTGCCGGACTGGAGATCCTTGACATCGAAGGTGGCGGTGATGGCGTCACGGAGTTGAGGACTGTTGGATTTGGCGAGTTCGATCAGTTGAGGCGCGGTGGATTTTTCGGGGGGCATGGCGTGGGTCGGGGCGGCGGTGAGGATGGCTGCCAGTAGGAGCATGGCGGCTGCAATTTTGCTGGTGCGGGTTAGAGTTCGCATGTCGGGGAGCGATTCTAAGGGATGTTGGCGGGTAGTTCTATCAAAGGTTTAGTCGGTGGTTGAAGCAGACGTGAGCGAGGCTGGCTGTCAAGCCGCGGTGATCTTGCGGACATGGGGCGCACCCTTCGAGGCTCAGGGTAAAGCAGTGCTGCGCCCGTACCTGATCGGGGCGGCAATTGTGAACGCTGTGGTAGGCTCGGCTTGCGATTGGGGAGTGAGAGATGCGAACTGGGTTGATCATTTTGGCGGGGTTTCTGGTTTGGGGCGTTGGTGTGGGGGCGGCGAAGATGTCGGCGAATCCGGGGCGGGCGATCGGTACGTCAACACTTGCGTTTGTGGGGATTTGGTTTTTGGTGGCGGCGGTGAATATGTATTTTGGCGTGGAGCGAGCAGGGTATGCGTTTCAGGAAGAGCTGCCGATTTTTCTGGTGATTTTTCTGGTGCCGGCGATTGTTGCTGTGGTGGCGCTGAGGTGGTTGCGGTGAAGGGGCTGCGGTGAAGGGCTGCGGTGAAGGGGCGAGGCAGTGCTTTCTTCAGCGGCTGAAGCCGCTCTTCCGCGGATCGATTTATGTCGGGGCTGAAGCCCCGACCCCCTAGAGAGAAATTCGGCGTTGAGTAATTTGGATTTGATTTTATTGATCGTAAAAGCGGCGCCTGGGGGCGCCGCACTCCATATGGTGCTGCGCAATCCGGCGAAATGTTGCTGCTGGTGCAAATGCCGAAGTGGATCGATCGACGGCGAAGGATAGAGGAGAGGCGGGCGGATGGGGACGACACGACTTGAGGCGTTCAGCGATGGTGTGATCGCGATCATCATCACGATCATGGTGCTGGAACTGAAGGCGCCGGAAGGTCACAGCATCTGGGCGCTTGTCCCGCTGGCGCCGGTTCTCTTGAGCTACGTGCTCAGCTTCGTTTACGTCGGGATTTATTGGAACAATCACCACCACATGCTGCACACGTGCGAAGAAGTGACGGGTGGGATTCTGTGGGCCAACCTCCATCTGCTTTTCTGGCTGTCGCTGGTTCCGTTTGCGACGGCGTGGCTGGGCGAGAATCATTTTTCTTCGGGTCCGGCGGCGCTTTATGGAGCGATCTTGTTGATGTCGGCGATTGCTTACGTGATTTTACAGCAACAGATCATTGCGTCGCAGCGCGGGAAGCGCGATGTTTTGAAACAAGCGGTCGGCGACGATTTCAAGGGCAAGGCGTCGGTGCTGCTATACGTCGCGGGGATTGGAAGTGCGTTTTGGCAGCCGCGGATTTCGCTGATGCTTTATGGGCTGACGGCGCTGATTTGGTTTATTCCGGACAAGCGGATTGAGCGGGTGGTGGTGGAAAAGAAATAGGATCAACGAGATGGCAACCAAGACACGCAAAGTCATTCTGTGAACGTTGGGCATGGCTGTCGCGGTGTAATTGAATTACCGATGGCAAAGGCGGTTCGGCGCACCCGCTACAACGCGTTTTGATCGGTGCGGCCATTGGATTAGCTCTTGGCTGTATTTTCTCTCGCAACCTGAAGCAAAAGGATGTTGCCGGCGTCATCGGATGAGCTTTGGATCTCGTCAGGCCGTGGCACTAAGTACTTCGGAATTAACAAGTAACGCGTAAAAATCCCGTAAAATGCGGTTTTATCTCAGATTGTCCTTGACAGAAGCGGAATTCGCCGTTACTTTTGGGTTACCTCAGTTGTACGCCCGCTCCGGCGGGTCCTCACTGAGCGTGAAGAGCAAACTATGGGACATGACAACTTAGCCGTGAACGACGCAAGGCAAAGCATGATGGTCTCGTGGGATGCAATTATCACGCGACCATAAGCAAGCCTAAGTCGTTTCGATCCATAAAAATAGCGGCGTTGCGGTAGTGCTTTTGTCGTTTCTGATTGTTCGCACTGGACGAGTTTTCGTTTCAGGGCTCGCACTCGTTTTTGAGGGTTCGATCGCGCATTTTTTTGTCGGTCACGCAGGCGAGGTGTGTCTGCACGGCGGCAGGAATCTTGCGTGAGGTGGAATTTTTGACGGCGAAAAACGGTTTGAACAGAGAAAGGAAAGGAGGACGCGCAAATGGAAGAAACGTCATTGCAGGGGCCAGTGCTGATGGTGAATGGGAAGCTGACGCTGATGATTCCGCTAGAGGATGGAGGAGCCGAGCTTGCGGCTTGTTCGCGCGGCATCTCCGAGGTTGCAGGGCAGTGCCTCAAGATCGCGATTCCGGAATGGCTGGCCGGGATGTTGCGAA
The DNA here is from genome assembly GCA_963795355.1 of uncultured Acidobacteriota bacterium. Classification (GTDB taxonomy): domain Bacteria; phylum Acidobacteriota; class Terriglobia; order Acidiferrales; family UBA7541; genus Acidiferrum. The sequence continues at coordinate 1,608,397 of CAWCHM010000008.1, read as the reverse complement.
TCGATGAAGGCGACATCGTACGCGTCAGCAATTGGGACGGGAAGCTGCGCATCGATCCGAGAGAAGCGAAGGTTGTGCAGTGACGACGTAATTCCGAGAGCTCCGAGCAGGCGGCCGTTTAGAAGAAATTGTCGATGACACGATCGAGCCTCCCGACACACGGGAGGTTGCTTCGTCCGCAGGGAAGGACGAGCGCGAGGACTTCGAACGGCTGCTTCGCGAGGGGAGCTTACGGAATAGCGTGCGGCGCAATCTGAAGAAAAACAATTAGACGGCGCGGCGGAGAAATTCGTCGCGCCGTTTTTTTGCGGTCGTGGGCTTGAACTGAGATGGTCAGCAGATGCTGGCGGCTTCGCGGGATTTAGCTTCACAGTCGGATACGGTGGATTCGTCGACGCCAAGGCGCATGGAGGCGGCTGACAGCGCGGGCCAATCGGCGCGTTCGTAGGCGAGCAGGACATCGTAGACATCGCGATAGTGATTTGCGCCGCCGCAGAGCGCGACGCGGACTTCGGGCCCGACCGGGAGGCTGGCGAGGATCTGTTCCATGGGGCGGTCGAGGATTGCGTCGGTGACCGAGAGCAGGCCCATGAGAAAGAGGTCGGAACTTTGCATCGAGCGGTGCACCGAGGTGGTCGACGAGACAGCGATGGCGCGCGCAAGAGCTTCGCAAAAGAAGGCGCGGGTGAGCGCGGTACGGATGAGTTCGTGCGGCTTGTCGGACGCCATGGCGACGACGGCGAGCACGGAGATCCAGCGGCGGAATTCTTTTTCGCCGAGCAGCGCGATTGCTTCGCGGATGCTGTGAATTTCGCCGCGGACGGCGACGAGCCATGAATTCAGATAGCGAAGCAGCTTGTAGACGAGCGCGGGATCGCCCTTGAGGAGTTCCTCAACGGCGTCGTAGCTGAAATCGGGCGAAGCCACGAGATGCAGGAGCCGGAGGCAGTTGAGTTTATTGGAAGGAATCTCACGGGCGCTGAGGACTGAGGGCTTGCAGAAAAAATAGCCCTGAAAGTAGGTGTAGCCGAGGGCGCGCGCTTCGAGGAGGTCGTCGTTCGTTTCGACCTTTTCGGCGAGCAGGTGAATGCGGTTGCCGTTCGCGGTGCCGGGGAGATCGACTTTGGCGCGGTGGCGATTGGCGATGGCGGCGCGCGCCGGCGGGCTACAGGCAAGGAAGTCGACCTTGAGGAATTTCACAAGCGGGAGGAGAGGTTCCCATTTCGAATGGCCGACGTAGTCGTCGAGCGCGAGCGTGTAACCTTCGCTGCAGAGGTCGGCGCAGAGCTGAACAACTTCTTGGGACGGCGTGACGCTTTCGAGGATTTCGATAACGACCCGATCGGGCGGCAGTAGACGCGCGGTGCCGCGCTGAAGTGCGAGGAGATCGAGATTGATGAAGGCTTTCCCGTGGCCGGTAAGCGATTGCAGGCCGAAGAGCATGGTGGAGTCGACGATGACGCTGCCGCTGGCTTCCTTATAGGGACGGAAGATGTTTTCGCCGGTGGCGCGGAAAAGGAGTTCGTAGGCGAAGAGTTTAAGTTTGTCGTCGAAGATCGGCTGGCGGGCGATGAATTTTTCGTGCATGCAACGTCCTCTCGAGAAGGCGGAAGCGAAATCAATTTTCGAGAGGGAGTTGAGTGAAACGACGATTGGCGACGATTTGGCGGAGCGAGTCGCTCCACACTTTGCGAAGAGTCCGCGGTCTGGGAAACGACCGCGGCTACAAGTTTACGTAGGGGCGGACATCGAGCTCAAGAACTCGGCGTTCGATTTGTTCTTTGTCAGGCGGCTGATCAAGAGCTCCATCGCTTCGACGGTCGAGAGCGGGCTCAGAACCTTGCGCAGAACCCAAACGCGGCTGAGTTCCTCTGGCGGAAGCAGGAGCTCGTCTTTACGGGTGCCGGAGCGCTGAATGTCGATCGCGGGGAAGACGCGCTTGTCGGACAGGCGACGGTCGAGGTTGATTTCCATGTTTCCGGTGCCCTTGAACTCTTCGAAGATGACGTCGTCCATGCGGCTGCCGGTGTCGATAAGCGCGGTGGCGATGATGGTGAGCGAGCCACCTTCTTCCACGTGGCGCGCGGCGGCGAAGAAACGGCGAGGGCGCTGCAGAGCGTTGGCGTCGATACCGCCGCTCAGGACTTTGCCCGAAGGCGGAGTGACGGCATTGTAGGCGCGGGCGAGACGCGTGACCGAGTCGAGAAGCACGACGACGTCGCGCTTGTGCTCGACGAGGCGCTTGGCTTTTTCGAGCACCATTTCGGCGACCTGAATGTGGCGCTGGGGAGCTTCGTCGAAGGTCGAGCTGATGACTTCGCCCTTGACGGTGCGCTGCATGTCGGTGACTTCTTCGGGGCGTTCGTCGATGAGGAGCACGATGAGCGCGACTTCCGGATGATTGGTGGTGATGGAATTCGCCATGGACTGCAACATCATGGTCTTGCCGGTGCGAGGGGGAGCGACGACCAGACCGCGCTGGCCTTTGCCGACGGGACAGAGAAGATCGAGCACGCGCCCGGTCATATTCTCTTTGGTGGTTTCCATCTTGAGGCGGCCCTGGGGATAGAGCGGCGTCAGGTTGTCGAAGAAGATTTTGTTGCGGGCGACTTCGGGATCTTCGAAGTTGACGGCTTCGACCTTGATGAGGGCGAAATAACGCTCGCCGTCTTTCGGCGGGCGAACCTGGCCGGAGACGGTGTCGCCGGTGCGAAGATCGAACTTGCGGATCTGCGACGGCGAGACGTATATGTCATCGGGGCCCGGGAGATAGTTGTATTCGGGCGCGCGCAGGAATCCGAAACCATCGGGGAGACATTCGAGGACACCTTCGGAGAAGATCAAACCGTTTTTCTCGGTCTGGGCGCGGAGGATCTGGAAAATCAACTCCTGCTTGCGCATGCCGGAGGCGCCGGGAATGTTCAACTCCTTGGCAATTTTCGCCAAGTCGGTGATGTTCTTTTCCTTGAGCTCGGCAAGGCTGATGCTCATCTGATTGCTTCCTTCAACGCTTGTTTCCTTCATATTTCCTTAACTTTTTATTTGTGGGATTAAAAATTGACCGTGACATTCCGGATTGCTTACGGGGTGGCGCACCGCAGTAGCCGATGAGCGAAAACCGCACATGACCAATGAGGAGCGATCCAACTTTATGACAACCGGTGGCGACGCCAGGCGGTAACAAGCGGCCGCACCGAATGATCTCGAACGATCGAAATCAGGGAGACGGAACGGCCAAGGGGCCGAAGCGACGCTGTTTAGTTGGTCAAACTCTTGTCTTTCTCAGTACCACCGACGAAAGGTTCCGCAACGGGCGCGACTGCGGCAAGTTCGAGAGGCACGATCGGGCGTTCGAGCGCGATCTGCAAAACTTCATCCATGTTTTCTACGAAGTGTACCGTAAGGCTCGAGAGGATTTCCTGCGGGATGTCCGCCAGGTCCTTTTCATTATCCTTCGGAAGTATGACTGTGCGCAAGCCCATTCGGTGAGCAGCGAGAAGTTTTTCTTTTACGCCGCCGATGGGGAGAACTTTGCCGCGCAGGGTAATTTCGCCGGTCATGGCCAAATCGCAACGAACAGGAATGCGCGTGAGGGCGCTGACGATGGTGGTGCAGATGGTGATGCCAGCGGAGGGGCCGTCCTTGGGGATGGCGCCTTCGGGCACGTGCACGTGAATGTCGATGTTGCGATAGAAGTCCTTCGGCAGTCCGAACGAGTGCGAACGCGACCGAATATAGGCCATCGCGGCTTGCGCGGATTCCTGCATGACGTCACCGAGTTTGCCGGTGAGATTGAGACGGCCTTTGCCTTCCATCAGCGTGGCTTCGCTGACGAGTACGGTGCCGCCGACTTCGGTCCACGCGAGGCCGGTAGTGAGGCCGATCTCGTTGTGTTTCTCGAGCCAAGACTCTCGATATTTTAAGATGCCGAGGAAGTCGTTGACGTTGGTCGGGGAGATTTCGGCGGTCTGCGCCGGGCCATAGGTGACAACCTTGCGCGCCATCTTGCGGCTGACATTTTGAATTTCGCGCTCGAGGCTGCGGACGCCGGCTTCGTGAGTGTAGTGACGAATAATGTGGAGCAAGCCTTCGTCGGTGAATCCGATGTTTTTATCAGTGAGGCCGGTGGCTTCGCGAGCGCGCTTGACGAGGAAGCGCTTGGCGATCTGGAGCTTTTCCTGTTCGGTGTAGCCGGGGATACGCAGGATTTCCATGCGGTCCTGCAACGGTTGAGGAATGGTGTGCAGTACGTTGGCAGTGCAGACGAACATGACTTTGGAGAGGTCGTATTCGACGTCCAGATAGTGATCGGTGAAGGCGTGATTCAGTTCGGGATCGAGAACTTCCATCAAGGCGGCCGATGGGTCGCCGCGGAAGTCCATCGACATCTTGTCGACTTCATCGAGGACGAAAATCGGGTTGACGGTGCCGGCCTTTTTCATCATCTGGATGATTTGACCGGGCAGTGCACCGATGTAGGTGCGGCGATGGCCGCGAATTTCGGCTTCGTCGCGCACACCGCCGAGGGAAACGCGGACGAACTTGCGCCCGGTGGCGTGGCCGATGGACATGGCGAGCGAAGTCTTGCCGACGCCCGGAGGTCCGACAAAGCAGAGAATCGAACCCTTCGGATTCTTGACGAGCTGGCGGACGGCGAGAAATTCGAGGATGCGATCCTTGATTTTCTCGAGGCCGAAGTGCTCTTCGTTCAGGACTTTTTCGGCGGCGAGAATGTCGCGAATTTCCTTGGATTTTTTCTTCCAGGGCACAGCGAGGAGCCAGTCGAGATAGTTGCGGCTCACGGTTGATTCCGCGGACATGGGCGGCATCAATTCGAGGCGCTTGAGCTCCTGGATGGCTTTTTCGTGAACGTCTTTCGACATGCCGGCAGCATCGATTTTTTTCTTGAGCTCGTCGATCTCGTTCTTTTCGCCGCGGCCGAGTTCCTTCTGGATGGCCTTGAGCTTTTCGTTGAGGTAATACTCTTTTTGCGCGCGCTCCATCTGGCGCTTCACGCGGGTGTTGATGTTGCGGTCGACGTTGAGCTTTTCGAGCTCGATTTCGAGGATGTCGCCGATGCGGTTGAGGCGCTCGATTGGGTCGACGGTCTCGAGCAGATCCTGCTTTTCGTCAACGGGAAGCTGCAAGTTCGCGGCGATGGTGTCGGAGAGGCGCGCGGGATCGTCAACGCGGGCCGCGGCAATCATCGTATCGTAGTTCAGCGACTGGGAGAGCTTGATGAACTGCTCGTAGAGGCCAGTGATTTTCTGGACGGTCTGATCTACGGCAGGTGAGGGCTCGACGCGAGCGTTCAACAATCGAACGGTGGCGCGAAAAAAGCCTTCCTCAGTCGCGATAGATAGCGCGCGGGCGCGCTCGACACCTTCGACCAAAACCTTGATATTGCCGTCGGGCAGCTTGACGCTCTGTACGATGTTCGCGAGCGTGCCAACCGCGTAAATTTCTTCGGGTTTCGGATCATCGACCGAAGCGTCGTGCTGCGTGGACAGGAAAATCTTCTTGTCCCCGGTGAGCGCCTCTTCGAGCGCACGGACGCTGGCTTCGCGTCCGACGATGAACGGCGTCATCTGCTGGGGAAAAATAACCATATCGCGCACCGGCATCATGGGTACGCGCTTCATTTCCTGTTTTTCTCGATTGAACATGGGGCCCCTGAAATTTACCTCAAGCGACCTGAAGCAGGCCGATTTTCGGAGCGCGAAGCAGCCGGATCAACCGGCCTTTTCGAGCAAACTCCAGTTAATTTCGCGAGTGCGGACCATATCTTCCGTCACGACAAAATCGCGCACTTTGCGCTGCATCGGCAGGTGATACATGACTTCGAGCATGAGGTCTTCCAGGATCATACGCAAGCCGCGCGCGCCGACTTTGCGCTGAAGAGCTAACTCGGCGACGGTGGCAATAGCATCATCCGTGAAGCGAAGGCGGACGTTTTCGAATTCGAAGAGACGCTGGTATTGCTTGAGCAACGCATTCTTGGGCTCGGTGAGAATGCGAACCAACGCGGGTTTGTCGAGATCATTCATCACGCCTGCAACGGGGAGGCGACCGACAAACTCTGGAATGAGGCCATAGCGGATCAGATCGCCCGGCTGAACTTGTTCGAGCAACTCGGTGTTGCGCTTTTGGGCAGTCGGTGGCGCGGCGTCGGTATGAAAGCCGAGTGCCCGGCGCCCAGCGCGCTTCTCGATAATTTTTTCGAGGCCGACGAATGCACCGCCGCAGAGGAACAGGATGTTGGTGGTGTCGACCGGCGTAAATTCCTGATGAGGATGCTTGCGGCCGCCCTGGGGAGGAACGTTGGCAACAGTGCCTTCCAGAATCTTGAGCAAAGCCTGCTGCACGCCTTCGCCGCTGACATCGCGCGTGATCGACGGATTTTCGTCTTTCTTGGCGATCTTATCGATCTCGTCGATATAGATGATGCCTTGCTGCGCTTTCTGCACGTCTCCATCGGCAGCTTGCAGCAGCTTCAAAATAATGTTTTCGACGTCTTCGCCGACGTAGCCGGCTTCGGTCAGCGTCGTGGCATCGACGATCGCGAAAGGCACGTCGAGCATACGCGATAGCGTCTGCGCGAGGAGAGTCTTACCAGTGCCGGTCGGGCCGATCAGAAGAATGTTGGACTTGCTGAGTTCAACGTCGCCAGGCTGCTTGTTGAGGAAGATGCGTTTGTAGTGGTTGTAGACAGCGACGGCGAGTTTTTTCTTAGTGCGATCCTGGCCAATAACGTAGCTATCCAAAAATTGTTTGATCTCGGGAGGGCGGGGAAGTCGTTTCGCTGGAACGGTCGCCTGCTCGCGCTTTTCATCTTCGAGAATGGTCTGGCAGACGCTGACACATTCGTTGCAGATGTACGCGCGCGGATAGTCCGAAGGCGAACTGATGAGCTTTTCCACCTGCTCCTGTGTTTTATGGCAAAACGAGCAGCGCAACGGCTCATCGGTATTAAATTTATTTTTCACAGGTATGCAGGCCCTCGCCTCCGCCGACCCATAGCGGAGCACCGAATGCTATTGTGGCTGATATTTTCTCCGAGCGAAAGAGAAACATCGATCTCTGCGTGACTCTTAGGAAACCTTGTTAGGAAACAAACCGGCGATATCGCGCGAGCGATGCAGAGACTCGACTTTATATAAAAAACCAAATTCGTTATCAAAATCGATCGATCAATAGACGCGAGATCAGCGGTGCTTGTAAATGATCTCGTCGATCATGCCGTATTCTTTCGCCTGTTCCGGATTCATGATGTAGTCGCGCTCGACGTCGCGCTCGATCCGCTCGACAGGCTGTCCGCTGTGATCCGCTATAATTTTATTGATTGTCGAGCGCATGCGAAGAATCTCTTTCGCGTGCAGGTCAATGTCGGTCGCCTGGCCGCCCAGACCGGACATCCACGGCTGGTGAATCAAAATTCGCGCATTGGGCAATGCGAAGCGCTTTTTCGGCGCGCCGCCCACCAGCAAAACCGCCGCGATCGAAGCCGCCTGGCCGACACACGTAGTGACCACGTCCGGTTTCACGAACTGCATCGTGTCATAAATTGCGAATCCCGCCGTGATCGAACCGCCCGGAGAGTTGATATACAGCTGAATATCGCGCTCCGGATCTTCCGCCTGCAGGAAGAGCATCTGCGCGGTCGCCAGATTGGCGACGTGATCGTCAATCGGCGTGCCGATGAAGATGATGTGTTCCTTCAGAAGCCGCGAATAAATGTCGTAAGCGCGCTCGCCGCGGCTGGTCTGCTCAACCACCATGGGGACGAGAGTGGTCCCGTAATACTCGGGTTCTTCGTGGTTTCTCATTTGAGTTTAAGTTTTCGAGCTCAGAAGGATCCGAACCGACCTACTTGGATTCCGCCGCGCTGGATTCCGTTTCTGTTGCTGCGACGGTGCGAATTCGGGAATTTTGCGCCAGCCAGTCAAGAGTTTTGTCGCTGCGCAGCTTCGATTTCATCCTATCGAGCGTACCTTGCTTTGTCAAACGAGCGTGAATCGCTGCTGCGGATTCGCCACTATGCTGCGCGGCGTGCTCCAGTTCGTGATTCAGCTCTTCGTCGCTGATGTCGATATTTTCGGCGGTGGCGATGCGATCGACGATCAGTTCGGCCTTGACGTCGTCCGTCGCGCGCTGCTGCTGCCCGTTGCGCAAGCCCACCCAGTCGAGATTGACGGCACGGGGATCGATGCCTTGAGCCGCAAGCGAACGAACTACGCGTTCGAGACGCACATCCATCTGACCTTGCACCAGAATTTCGGGGACGGGGAAGTCGTGCGCCTTGATCAGCGCGGCCAAAACTTTTTCGCGGAGCATGTCCTTATGCTTGTGATCGCGCTCGTGCTCCAGGCTTTCGCGGACCTTTGTCTTGAGCTCGTCGAGCGTCGTCGCGTCGCTGATGTCCTTCGCGAATTCGTCGTTAAGCTCCGGTAGTTTCTTCGTTTTGATGCCGAGAACCTCGACGTTGTAGTGAAAGATCTTGCCGGCAAGCTTGGTATCGGGATAGTCGGCGGGATACGTGACATCGAAAGTTTTGTGGTCGCCGGTGCTCGCGCCCTTCAGATTCTCGTTAAAGGGCTCCATCGTTTCTTCGGCGCCGAGGTGGCACATCACGCTGTCGGCCTGCACCGGTTCGCCTTCACCTTCGGGCTTGCCTTCGATCTTCAGCTGGACGTAATCGTCGTTCTGGGCGGCGCGGCCTTCGACGGGCGCGAACGCGGCGGCGCGCTGGCGCATCTCTTCGAGCGTCTTGGTGACGTCGTCCTCGGTGATGTCCATCGGCGGCATTTCGATGTCGAGATCTTTGTAGTTGCCAAGCTCGAATTCAGGAAGAACTTCAAAGACCGCGCGGAACTTCAGCGGTTGGCCTTCGGTAAAGTCGAGTTTTTCGACCTGCGGCTGCGAAACAGGTGTTAGCTTTTGCTCGACGACTGCTTTTTCGACGGTCTCAGGAACCAGCGACTGCAAGACTTCTCCCTTGATGTCTTCCGCGAAGCGCTTGCGAATCAGCGCGACAGGCGCCTTGCCCGGACGGAAGCCCGGGACGCGCGCGAGCTTCGAAAACTCTTTCGCGACGCTTTCCATTTTCTTGCTGACGACGTCGGCGGGGATTTCGAGGTCGAGTTCGCGGCGGCAGGTTGCGGCGGCGGTTCCGGTTGATTCAGCCATTGTGACGGTCCTTTTCGGTTTCGAGTGAGTGCTGCGATCCCTTCGCGTTGAATCCGGCTCGGCGACCCGGCGCGCTGCGATAGGAGCGCGACCTATATATAAGGTTCACCAAAGGCTGTCGCTGGTCACAACAGTCTCCGCCACCGTTTGCAATTTCCAGGTGCTTAATCTTTCGAGAGGCCAGACAGGTGAGAACCCACCCTGCAAACGCGAAATTCAAGTATAGGGGACGACGTGAACGCGGTCAAATTTTCCGCGAGGGTAGGCCTATAGGGCCGTGAAAACCGCTAGGCGTCCGATGCACTTGTCCGGCATCGCGTTATCGGAACTTCGAGCAATCTTGGGAATTTCATTCGCTACTGGAAATATACACGCCAGATTTTCTCAAGATGTCGACAAGGTGGTCACTCGGCATGTGATCGTTGGCGATCGCTCGGACCCGTTTGGAGAAAGTAGGGTGGGTCGTAAACAATTCCGTGAAGTGATCGTGTGCCTCAGGCAATTCTCTGAACCTATGGAGATTGGCCAAAGCTTGGATGGCAGTTTCCGGATCGTCACTGAAGGCAACCGCTTCCTTGTCCGCAGCATACTCGAAGCGACGGGAACAATAGTAAAGGATCATCAACGGGCCAAGCATGGCGATGAATCGAAAAAGAGGTTGCAAAGGGAATGCGTGCTGGCGAAGGAAAAAGAGAAAGAAGGCTGTTGTAGAAAAAACTGTGACCCACAAGCGTAGCTGTTTGCGACCGTGTTTCAGCTTAACGTGTGCCAGCTCATGGGCTATTACGTAGTCTATTTGAGGCTTTGTGAGATATTTTCCCAAATTGTCCGTCAGCGCAATCGCGTTAGACATCCCGTAGGCATTCGTTAAGTGTCCCTTTCCGGCCGGGACAACGTAAATTCGATTCAGCGTCACTCCCATCCGGCTGCTAATGCTCAGGGCTCGGTTTCGGGTTTCGCCCGATTTAAGCACGTTGAATTTCATCCCCTCTGCTCGCCTCAGAAAACCGGTTCCGATCTTTGCGACGATCCCGGCGGCGACTAGCCAAACAAAACCTCGAATTCTCCCGTCGAGAATACTGTCGAAACCAGCAGCGACCATCAACAGCGGGATGACAAACTTCACCACGGTCCACCAGGCATGCCCCAACGTGTCCGTAACCGTCCACTTCAATCGGAGAATGGCCTTGTCCACCGTGTAGCATTGAAAGAGAAAGATCCACATACCTGCCGTTACGGGTACCCAAAAAAGCTGTGACTGAGCGAAATGCGTTTCAAATGTTCCCGGGAACTTCTCGCCAACTATTGAAATCAGTTCGGAGCGGCCGCGCCAGCACCACGTCACCCACCAGCAAGCCACCGTAACCAACACAATCAAGCGAGCGGATTTGCGATAGGCAGCCCATGCTTCTTTGCGCGCCTCTTCATGCGCCCGGAAGGCTAAGTGCCGAAAGCAGGAAGTCAGAATGATCGGCAGGAGCAGAATGGCGCCCAGAAGAAAAACCGGGTCAGCCGAGATCGCCCCCATAAATATCGCCACTTGATCTGCCACGACACCAAATTGTAATGAAGCTACATGACGATTGGATTCGGGACTGGAGGCGGGGAACCTATTTCGCCAATAGGGCGTCTCTCGACGAAACGCCGTTACCGAACATCTCTAACAATGCCGGCCCTGTCAAACACTTTTTGAGCAGACCTATCCATCGACTTAGAAGAGTCTTTTCTCTTTCGCTTTCTTCGGTGTCTTTCTGACTGGGCCTGGGCAAGTTCAGTTCGTTCGTAATCTAGCGGTCGGTTTCAGTCCGACCCAAACATCTCTTCGATCAAAACTTCGACCATGATTAGTTCTTCGAACTCCCTCTCACGAGGGAGCGGGATGCTCCATCAAGTGGACGACGCCTTTACTGCGCGCCATGTCCGGCATCGAGCTGTCCCGCGTACGAACCGAACTCCGGCTACTTCCTCACGAGCCTATCAATCAAAGTCTGCGCGTGTCGAGAGGGCCGGCATTGTTATGCAATCAAGTGCAACGTAAGCCTCACCAGGGGAACAGTTTTCCCCGGCCGCATGGGCGTACGCCGTCAAATTTTCAGCGAGAGATACGACTCGCGGACGGTCGAACCAGCCACCATTAAGTGCAGCATTCAGCGAAATTTGTTGAGTCTGAAATCAAAAACTACGCGGAGGCGCTGAGGAACACCGGCTTAACCACCGCTTCGATCTTGGCAGCCATTTCCTCAGCTGGAATTCGGTCAGGCGTCTGATACCAGGCGCGGGCGGCGCCGAAAATTGCCCAGGCGGCTGTGGTTGCGAGTAGATCTGTATCAACGCCGGGTTTCGCCGGATGATGACTCGCACCTTCGCGAAACATATCCTCTACGGCCGGAATAATGGAGCTCTCGAGCGGCATCTTCGATAGTTGGCTCGGACATCCCGTAGTTTCAGCAAGGTAATCGCAGACGCCTAGGGCGATGGCGCGCAACGCACCGTCGCAATTTGTGAAGGACAGCCCCCGACGGGCAATCAGGTCGCGGAACCGCTCTGCCGTCATCGCCTTCAAGAGGGCGTTCTTGTCGGGATAGTGAAGGTAGAACGTCGCCCGATTCAAAGTAGCCTCGTCGGCGATTTCCTGGACGGAGATATCCTCGAACTCCTTCGTGGTCAATAACCTGACGAGCGAATCCATCAACATCCGGCGACTGCGGAGAATTCGAGGGTCCGTCGATTCCACTGCTTCGGGTGCTTTAGTGGACTGTGCCATTATCCCCACAGAATAGCCCTTTGCGCCTCGATAAGCAAGCAACCGACGCTTAAGCGACATTCGTCTATCAATTTGTATTGACACATGTTTTATATGCAACGTATGCTTTGTATACGACATCTGTATATTGTACGACAGTTGTTGCCTACAAAAAAGGAGCTTATCCGCCATGGCCACTCTATTACACATCGATTCCAGCCCGAATTACGGTCGTTCCGTCTCGCGTCAATTGAGCGGTGCATTTGTGGAGCAATGGAAGTCGCGGCATCCCGGTGCAACCGTCATTGAGCGCGACCTCAACGCAACCTCGATACCGCCGATTTCAGCCGAATGGGTCGGGGCGGCGTATACGCCGGAAGAAGCGCGCGCCCCACAGCAAAAGAAGCAACTGGAGCTTTCGGACACGCTCCTCGCCGAACTGGCGCAGGCCAACGAATACGTCATTGGTGTTCCAATGCACAATTTCGGCGTGCCCTCGGTGCTGAAGCTCTGGATCGATCAGATCTCGCGTGTGGGCAAGACCTTTTCCTACGAAAACGGGACGCCGAAGGGTTTGCTCGCCGGCAAGAAGGCGACGTTCATCATTGCGACGGGCGGCGTCTATGACCCTCAAACGCAAATGGCCTCTTTCAATTTCGTCGAGCCTTATCTGCGGTCTGTCTTTGGTTTTTTGGGCGTAACCGACGCGACTTTTCTCACCGCCGGCGGAACCGCGGCTCTCAACTATGGGCAAGACCGTGCCGCGTTTCTCGCGCCGCACCTCGAAACCGTGCAGTCGCATGCACAAAGGGCTTAAGGGAAAGAAGCAGGGAGACAACCGATGAAAATTACTTCCACAATCGCCCGCTATCTGCTCGGGCTGCTATTTACGGTGTTCGGGCTGAACGGTTTTCTTCACTTCATCCCGCAGCAGCCGATCGCAAACCCGCTGGCAGTGCAGTTCTTCACCGTGATCACCGTGTCGCACTTAGCGCTGTTCCTATTTGCCGTGCAGTTGATCGGGGGAGTGCTGTTGCTTTCGGGCTACTTCGTGCCCTTGGCGCTGACACTGCTAGCGGCCACCCTGTACAACATTCTCGCGATCCATTTGACGCTGGCGCCAGGCATCGCTCCCGCGCTCGTGGCCTCTGTGCTTTGGATACTCGTCTTTCTCCAGTATCGAGAAAGCTTCAGGGGCATTTTTGCCGCGAAGGCTGCAGCGCAACTCGGCTAACGCGATTGGTACTGCTCGTCGGTGACGTGCTCGAGCCAGTCGACGGCCTTGCCGTCGAGCGACTCCTGGATAGCGATGTGCGTCATGGCGGTCGTTGGGGATGCGCCGTGCCAATGTTTTTCGCCGGGCGCGAACCAGACGACATCGCCGGGTCGGATTTGTTCGATCGGGCCGCCCCAGCGCTGCGCCAAGCCCGCACCGGCGGTAACGATGAGCGCTTGCCCGAGCGGGTGCGTGTGCCACGCGGTGCGCGCGCCGGGTGCGAACGTGACGCTGTTGCCCGCGGTGCGTGCCGGTTGGGTTGCTGGAAAAAGCGGATCGATTCGAACGGTGCCGGTGAACCAATCGGCCGGACCTTTATTGGATGGCTGTGAACCACTGCGCTTGATTTCCATTAGACGCCAAGTCTAATGGCGAGCCGCGCTGCTACCAATCGATCTTTTCAGGGAAAAATTCCGCGACCAGATCCTGGTAGTAGGGCAGGATCTCTTTTTGGTTGGGACGCACGCGTCCCTTCGAATATAAATCGTAGTTGTTGAACTTCCGCACCCACTCAAACATCTTCTCGTCGTGATCGTTCATCAAGTGGCGGTACGCGCCGTGCTTGTGCGCCGGGTAGAACGAGTGATAGCGCAGCATGTACTGGCCTTCTTCCGGAATGTACTTGCGCGTGATTTCGAAAATATATTCGTCGTGTCCCCAGGATAGGTGAACGTTCGATAGCCCGCAATTCGGTTCGTAGACGCCGTACTTCGTCTGGTAGGCCGGGTTCAGGCTGTCGGGATTCGCCGCGAAAAATTCGGGGAAGACAATCTCGTTCGAGTAGGCACAGCCGACAGGAAAAGTGTCGCCGACCACGGCCCACTGCGGCTCGCCATACAGGCACAGCACTTTGCCGAGGTCGTGCAGAAATCCTGTGAGCACGAACCATCGCGGGTGGCCGTCTTTGCGAATCGCTTCCGAAGTCTGTAGCAGGTGCTCGATCTGCGTCAGGTCGGTGTCCGGGTCGCTGTCATCGACCAGCGTGTTCAGGTAATCCGCCATCTCCCAGACGCTTTTCTTGCCGCGGGTCAGGCTGCCGAACTCCGCCTTCTTTTCTTGCACGAAATCAAATGTCTGATAGGCGTGGTTCTGGCGGTAGAACTCGGTGACCGTGGGATTCGCGTCCGCCTTGTAATTGCGGAACTCTTCCTCGGTCTTGCCCTGACGATAGCGGGTGGCGACGAAGTCGTCCCAATCGTCGATTTTCTTCATTGGGGTGTCGGCGACTCTCATGGTCATTAGATTATGAGCGCCTGCGCGAGGCTGCACAACGGCGATAGTTTAGCGAAAAAATAAGCGATTTCTGTTGGTTCTTCACTGAAATCGGTGGCGGAAGGGGTGAAAATCGGCGGGCAAAGGGAGGTTCATTGCGTCTCCCCATCTTCAGAATATACCGCACCGGGGGACTTGCGGCAAGACGCCCTCCATGCCGTAGGGTTGCTGAACCTCGGCCAAACCCTGGCCGAGGCCAGAACCTAAAACTATAGGGAGGCGCGACTTATGAGCGTTGCAGCTAATTCCGGGCCGAAGATGCCGAAGACCGAGCATGCGGTGGTAATCGCGGGAGGCGGACCGACGGGGCTGATGTTGGCGGGTGAATTGGCTTTGGGTGGCGTCGACGTCGCCATTGTCGAGCGGCGTGAGAGTCAGGCGCTCTCAGGCTTGCGTGCGGGCGGCCTCCACTCACGCACCATTGAGATCCTCGATCAGCGCGGAATTGCCGATCGCTTCCTCTCGCAAGGGAAGCAGTTTTACGGGACACCATTCGCCCACCTCACTCTGAACACCAGGGACCTCCCGACGCGCCACAACTACTATCTTGCGCTATGGCAAACCCGCATCGAGCAAATCCTCCTGGACCGGGTCGCCGAATTTGGCGTACCGATCTATCGCGGATGCGAAGTGACAGGCTTGGCACAGGACGAGGCGGGCGTCGACGTCGAATTATCCGACGGCCGAGAGTTGTCGGACGGCCGATCGTTGCGCGCGAAGTATCTGGTCGGGTGCGACGGCGGGCGCAGCCAAGTCCGGAAGCTGGCGGGTATCGATTTCCCTGGATGGGATGCGACGAGTAGCTACTTGATCGCCGAGGTCGAGACGGTGGAAGAACCGCGGTGGGGTCTTCTCCGCGGCGAAAAAGGGATCAACGCGATTGCCAAACTTGATGACGGCAAACGCGCCCGCGTCGTGATGAACGAAAAGAACGTCCGCCAGCGCGACGAGTCCACGGAGCGCTACGCGGCCCCACGCGAAGAGCCGACCTTGCATGACGTTCGCGAGGCATTCCTCGCCGTCTACGGGACCGACTTCGGCCTTCGCAGCGCCGAATACATTTCGCGATTTACGGACATGACCCGGCAAGCGGTGCGCTACCGCAATGGACGTGTGCTTCTCGCCGGTGACGCGGCGCACGTGCATTCCCCGATGGGTGGCCAAGGACTCAACATCAGCGTTCAAGATTCGGTGAATCTGGGATGGAAGCTGGCGCAGGTTGTTCATGGGACTTCGCCGGAAAGCCTGCTCGATACCTACCACGCAGAGCGGCACCCGGTCGGCGCCCGCGTCTTACGCAACACCATGGCGCTCACCGCGCTCGAACGCGCAGAGCATCGTACCGACGCCCTTCGCGAAACGATGTGCGAACTGATGCAAGTGGACGGAACGCGCCAACAATATATCGCGATGATGTCTGGCCTCGATGTTCATTACGATCTCGGCGAGGGACACCCGCTGCTCGGCCGCCGCATGCCCGATCTCGACCTGGTGACTGCCAACGGCTCGCTTCGCGTCTTCACACTGCTGCACGAGGCGCGCCCGGCGCTACTCAACCTCGGTGAGGCCGGCGGCTTCGATATCGCTCCATGGGCGAATCGCGTTCGCTCGATCGACGCGAACTATGAAGGGAAGTGGGAGCTTCCGGTAATCGGCTCGGTCCCAGCACCCACCGCGGTTTTAGTTCGACCTGATGGCTACGTCGCCTGGGTGGGAGACAAAACCCAGCAAGGTCTAACTGACGCGCTAACGAATTGGTTCGGATCACCGACTCTCGCCTAGCGTCTCGCGGGTGAACGCAAGGAGGCCTACTCGTCGCCTCCTTGCGGTCCTGCTAGCACACTGGAATCTGCAACCAAGCCGCGATCATAACGACAAAGTCCGCGTTCAGTTCGGCGAATGCGCGGTGTACGATGTCGCGCGAAATCGTTCGGGAGACATGGGATGAATCGACGGGACCTGTTGAAGGCTGGAGTGAGCATTTTGCCTGTAGCGTCGCGGATGGGAATCGGCGCGATCGCGGCGGGGAATTTTGTCGGGGCCGAAGCACGCGCCGACGGCACAGCGGATGCTTCGTCTCAGGCGTCCCCAACCTCGGCTTTGCCCTGGCAGCGCCGCATCCGCCGCGTCGGCCAACTCAACATGACCGAGCACGACCCCGCCGTGATGAACATCGAAGCCTGGGCCGATTTCTGGGCCAGCGTGAAAGCCGACGTCGTCTTCATCAGCGTCACCGGAATCCTCGCCTACTACCAGACGAAAGTCCCGTTTCATCGCAAAGGCAAATTCCTCGGCGATCGCGATTTCTTCGGCGAATGCTGCGCCGCCGCCAAAAAACGCGGCATGCGCGTCGTCGCGCGCATGAGCCCCGACCTCAACTGGGACGATTGCCTCGAAGCGCATCCCGACTGGTTCGAACGTCACGCCGACGGCAGCCCCAACCGCAGCCACGAAGAGCCACGGCTCATCCGCACCTGTATGTTCACAGGTTACATGACTGACTACATCCCCGCGATCATTCGCGAAGTGAACACGACGTACGACGTCGACGCCTTCTATTGCAATGGCTGGCCGCAACTCGGTGACTTGCCCGATTGCCACTGCTCGGTCTGCAAAAATTTCCCGCCTTCCGGAACTCCGGCGTACTGGGACAAGTTCAACGACCGCATGGAATTTCTGTGGAAGTCGTATGACTCGCTCGCCAAAGAAAGAAAGTCCGATAGCTTTTTCTTCGCCAATTCGGGCGGCGGCGCGCGCTCGGCGATGAATCTCGACCGCCTCGGGAAAATCTGCGACTGGTTTCAGGGCGACAATCAAGGACGCGGCGGACAAGACGAACCAGTCTGGCTCTGCACGCTGCAAGGCCGCGTCGCGACCGCCATTCAGGAAGGGAAGATGGCGACCAACATCACTGGCACTTGGTCAACGGGCCCGGTTCGCTGGCGCAACACCGCGAAATCGCCGCAAGAATCCATGATCTGGACCAGCCAGACCGCCGCCGCAGGCCTCGTTCCGTACTTCCACGTGATTGGCGCCGAAACCGGACTCGGCGAAGATCGCCGTTGGGAAACCCTCGTCCGAAATTATTTTGACTGGTCGGTGAAGCACGACCGCCACTTCGCCAACAAGCGCACGATCGCCAAGCTCGGCGTCGTCATGGGCCAGCGCACGCACCGGTTCTACAAATATCCACCGTCTGCCGGCCTGAATTCCGCTCTGAACGAACCCACGCTGCAAGCCTTGAACGGCATGTACTACGCGCTTCTTGAAGGACGCTTCCTCTTCGATTTCGTCCACGAAGACCGAATGGACGCCGAGCGCCTCTCCAAATATTCCGCGCTCGTCCTGCCCAATGTCGCGCTGCTCAGCGACGCGCAATGCGAACAACTCCGCGCCTACGTAAAAAGTGGCGGCTCGCTTTTCGCCACATTTGAATCGAGCATGTACGACGATCGCAACAACCGCCGCGAAAATTTCGGCCTCGCCGATGTCTTCGGCATTCACAAATCCGGCGATGTCATCGGCACCACCGGCAACGGCTACTACTCGCGCATCGAACGCAAACACGAAATCCTCGCCGGCTTCTCCGATACGAATTGGTTCATGGGCGCCGAGCATCGCCTTCCGATCGCGCCCGTCGCAGATCCAACGCTCACCGTCGTGCCGGGCTTCGTAGCCTACCCGCCCGAGCTCGCATACCCGCCGCCAGAGCATTCGCACACCAATGAGCCCGCGATCGTCCTCGCCGAACAAGGCAGAAGCCGCCTCGCGTATTTCTCCG
The DNA here is from genome assembly GCA_963795355.1 of uncultured Acidobacteriota bacterium. Lineage (GTDB taxonomy): Bacteria > Acidobacteriota > Terriglobia > Acidiferrales > UBA7541 > Acidiferrum. The sequence goes on along the minus strand of CAWCHM010000008.1, from coordinate 1,590,139 downwards.
GCGATATCGAGCGCACCTTCTGGACCTCCGGCAATCCGGATCTAAGCCGCCTTATCAACAACACAATTCGCTGGATGCTACGGGATTCTCAGCCGGTAAGTGTGGAAGGCCCCGGATTAATCGAAACATTCGCGTGGGAAACCGAGCCCGGCTTCGCACTCCACGTCTTGAACTACACAAATCCAAACACCCACCGCGGCTGGTATCGCGATTTTTATCCGATCGGCGCCCAACGCGTGAGCTTCGGCATCCCCAGCGGACGCAAAGTCTCTCGCGTCCAGCTCTTGCGCGTCGAAAAAGACATCTCATTCAAACGCACTGCCACCGGTGTCGAGTTCATAATCCCCAGCGTCACCGAATACGAAGTCGCCGCAATCGACACGTAACGTTTCGAGCCGCAGCAACCGTTCGAACGAATATCCGACAATTTAAAATGTGGCAATTTAAGTTGATCGATAATTCCAAATGCGTTGTCATCCTGAGCGAAGCGAAGGATCTCAGCACACTGCCCAACTACGATCGCATGGAAACTCCCCCTCAAGCCAAAGTATCTGGCCCATGAGTTAAGGTGCTATCCAGCGATTTGCGTAGATGGAGCGTTAAAGCGGTGTAGGCCCGGCGAGCAAGAGCTGTCGCCGAACGATATGGAGTGCGGCGCCACTGCGCCGCTTTTACGGTCGCACGCCAGTTCCAACTCGTCTTTCCAACTCATCTTAATGCTGTTGAAGCTGCCCGATCTGCCGCCAGGTCACGAGCTTGATGTGCTGCTGGTCGAGCGCCGCCTTAAATTCCTGCCCAGTGAAGTAATCAAAATCGCGCTGTCGCCACGCGGCGCCCCACGTCGCACGTTCGCGTGTCGCCGCTTTCATTTCATCGTTGTCATACGCCACGTGAATGACGAATTCCGTCACGCCCGGCTGAAGATTTCTCAGCGCCGTTGTATAAAAATCGGCCCATTTTTCCGCCGGCACAGACGGCTCAATCGTCACCGTGTGATCGATCACGATGTCATTCGGGCCCAAGCTTGGCTCCAAATATGCATACTGCCCAAACCAATCGCGCGTAACAAAAAATGGCAAACGATATTCGTGCGCCAGCCGCACAAAAACCTCAAACAACTCTTTGTTCGTCATGATCAGCCGGTATTGATGCGAATCAAGATGGGTTGGCCGCACACCCATTGCCAGCGCGCGCTCGATCTGTGCGCGCAGCTCGACCTCAACATCCTTCGGATCGATGTGCGTAGTGGGCGACCAATCGTGATGGAAATACCCGTTTTCATCGACCAGACTCGGCACTTTGTCCCGCGGTGCCACCGGTCCCCATCGGTAGTACACCCGCTCCGCAGTCAGTGTCAGGTGCAAACCGAAATCGACGTCCTGATGCGCTTTCGCATAATCGGCAATCTCTGGAAACCACGGGCACGGCACCATAATGCTCGCCGAATTTACGAGCCCACTATCCAGCGCCGTCACCGTAGCCGCGTTGACCGAATGCGTTACGCCCACATCGTCCGCGTGAACGATGATGAGCTTGGCGTCGCGCGGATACCCGAGCCGCTCGGCAAGCGTTTTCGCGCCGGCATTCGTTTTGCCAGCGTTCGTCTGTGCTTGCACCGTCACCAATGCCGCCCCAGAGAAAACCGCGAGCACTAGAGCAATACCTGTTCGATAGTCAAACATTCGGATTCTTTCAATGCCGTAATGGCAAAAAAGTTACGAAAAAAGTCGTGCCGCTGTTAAGCCAATCAAGCCAATCGCCGCACGCTCTTCTCGCGAATCATATCGCAGCTCGCAAGCGATGGGGCCCTTGATCGATACCAGTGAATCATCGCGTACCGCTGCGTTGACAACACTCCGTTTGTCGCTCAAACTCGCGCATTCTTCGATGGAGCGCGGGGAGGGAAGCTTGATTCGTAAGGCCATTTGGCGAGCAGTTTTGGCGATGTGCTGTGCGTTAGGGGCTTTGCTCACTGTGCCCACACTGCGCGCCCAGGACTCACTCGAAAAACTTGCAACCGACTTCTGGACCTGGCGCGCCGAAACCGCGCCCTTCAATGACGACGACATCCCGCGCATGGAGCATCCGCCCAGCCTCAAGCAATCCTGGTCCGCGGCATCCATCGCAAAGCAACACGCCGACCTCGCCGCCTTCGAAGCCCGTTACAAAAAGATTGACGCCACTAAGTGGCAAGTACCCCAACAAGTCGACTACCGCCTGATCGGCTCAGCCCTGGCCCGCGTCCGCTGGGAGCTCGACTACAACAAGCGCTACCAGAGCGATCCGACTTTCTACGTCGATCAGGCGATGGCCCCGATAGTTCAGGCCATCCTTCCGGCGCCGCCTTTCGATAAGACGCGCAGTGGCGACCTGATCGCGCGCGTGCAAAACGTACCGTCGGTGATTACCGACGCCGAAGCAAATCTCCAAAAGCCCTGCGCGCCATTCGCAAAGCTCGCGATCGAATCACTTACCGACATTCGCACGCAGCTCTGGGAGATGGCCCACGAAGTCACGCCGCAGCTCAAAGGCGACAACCTCCAGGAACTGTCCCCGGGCATCGAGCGCGCCGCAGCGTCACTCGAAAATTATCGAGAATGGCTGAAGCAGCGCGTCGCCACGATGCCGCCATGCTCGCCCGTCGGGCGCGAGGCGTACACGTTCTTCCTGAAAAATGTCGCGCTCTACCCGTATTCTCCCGACCAGTTGCTCGAGATGGCCAATCAGGAGTGGGCGCGCGCTGTCTCCGCCGAGGAAATCGAGCGCCAGCGAAATTCCGAAATGCCCGCGCTGAAGCCGTTCGCGAGCCTCGACGAGCAGTTGCAGGCCACGGCAAATCTCGAAAACGCGGTCCGTCACTTTCTTTTGCGCCAGGGACTCTTGACCGTTCCGCTCGAAATGCCGCACTACACGGTGAAGCCGATTCCGACGTACCTGCAAGGGTTGAGCAACTTCGCGGAACTCGACGATTTCACCGGCCCATCGCGTCTGACACAGGACGCCGTGCGCTGGACCGAGAAGCCTTCGCTCAATCCTGGCTATTTCGAAGGCGCCACCCAGCGCGATCCGCGCCCGCTGATCGTTCACGAAGGCGTGCCCGGGCACTACATGCAGCTCTGGCTCTCGTGGAAAAATCCGGATCCGATTCGTCGCCATTATTACGATTCGGGAGTTAACGAAGGTCTCGGCTTTTACGCCGAAGAAATGATGCTGCTCGCGGGGTTGTTCGATGATTCGCCCCGCTCGCGCGAAATGATTTACAACTTCATGCGTCTGCGCGCGCTGCGCGTCGAAGTCGACGTCAAACTCGCGCTGGGCCAGATGAACAACGAACAGGCCGCGGCCTATCTAACCAAAGCCGTGCCCATGAATCCGAAGACCGCGCAGGTCGAAGCGGAGATGTTTGCCACGCAACCCGGTCAGGCCATTTCGTATCAGACAGGGAAGATTCAGATTATGAAATTCCTGGCCGATGCACGCGTGAAAGCAGGAGACAAATTCGATTTGAAGGCGTTCCATGATTTTGTCTGGAACAATGGCAACGTGCCGATCGAATTGCAACGCGCCGAATGGTTTGGCGATTCGGCGCTGGCGCCCGCAGTGGTTCTGACGAAGACGACTTCAGGAACAGCCAAGGAAGCGTCGGCTCCAAAACCAAAAACTCCGGCTGTTGCCGCGACGAAACCGAATTAATCGGATTCGCGTCCAGAGCGGCGACGCCGCGAACGCAAAACTATGGCACTCGATCCAAAACGTACCGTCGCCGAACTGAAAGAGCTGCGCTCGCTCACCGGCGACGACAACGGCGCGCAGCGAGTCGCGTGGACCGACACTTGGCTGAAGGCCCGAGAGTGGTTCGCAAATAAACTTCGCAACCTTCCCGTCGAACATCGCTACGACTCCGCCGGAAACAATTGGGTCACGCTGAATGGCGCCTCGGAAAAGTCGCTGCTCATCGGCGGACACCTCGATTCGGTGCCGAACGGCGGCTGGCTCGATGGCTCGCTTAATGTCCTCGCTGGCCTCGAAATCCTGCGCCGCATCGCTGCCGAATACGACGGCAAGCCACCGGTCACCGTGAAATTGGTCGATTGGGCCGACGAAGAAGGCGCGCGCTTCGGCCGCAGCCTGCTTGGCTCATCCGCATTCGCGGGCACGGCGAGCGTCGCGGCCGATCGCGTTCGCACCGATCGCGACGGCGTCAAAATGGAAGACGCGCTGCGCCGCTGCGGCGTCGAGATGGATCGCTTCGGCGACGCGACGCAAGGCCAGAAAAACGCTGCCGCCTATATCGAACTTCACATCGAGCAAGGGCCTGTTCTCGAAAGAATGAATCTTCCGCTCGCCACGGTACTTGGTACAAAAGGCGTCGAGCGCCACGCGATCAACTTCCACGGGCAGGAAGCGCACTCCGGTTCAACGCCAATGAATGCACGCCGCGATGCACTCGCCGCCGCCGCAAAACTGGCGCTCGAAATTCGGAATATCGCAGGCAAGCACGCCGATGCCGTCTGCACGATGGGAAGCGTAAAAACGTTTCCCGGAATCGTCACCGCGGTTGTCGGCCGTTGCGAAACCGCGCTCGATCAGCGCGATCTCGATCCGGCTGTCCTCGCACAGATGTATCGCGAGGCACGCGAAGCCAGCGAACGCTTCGCCCGCGAAGAAAAATGCACCGTCGAATGGTCGCGCATCTGGAGCATCGAGCCCATCGCCTTCCATCCGCGCCTTTTGGAACTATCCGACGCCGCGATCTGCGAAATTAGTGACATGACTAAAGCGCATCGCATGCCTTCCGGCCCCTTACACGACGCCGCCGAAGTCTCTCGCGCTGGAATTCCCACAGTAATGATGTTCGTGCAATCGCTGGGCGGGATCAGTCACAACAAAGTCGAAGATACAAAAGAAGAGCACCTGGAGCTTTGTGTCGCCGCTTTCGACCGCCTCGCAACCAAAGCCATGGAGTTCGTCGAGCGAGGCGCTTAGGGCCGCTCGATGAGGACTATAAATACTGCTCTGGCATGTATACTTCGCGCTCAGCGTGCGATAAAATTTCTCCCGATTCGGTCGGAATACATTTGAAGGATTGCTGAGGAGATTTACATGTCCAAGTACTTACTCGGATTTTTGTGCGTTGCCGCGATGGCGATTTTTGCGCTGCCGGTGAGAGCAGCCGACGATGTCGTGTCCGCAGTGCACGGCACCGTGACGAAAGTTGATTCCGGAACAAAGACGATTGTTGTGAAGGCGAAAGACGGCACAGAGCACACGATTCATTACGCTGACAAGACCGCCGTGCATGGCGCCGACGCTACCGCTGTGGCCGGAAAAGACTCCTACAAGGGCATCAAGGAAGGCTCCGAAGTCGTCGTGCACTACACCGAAAAGGGAACGGAAAAAACCGGCGTCGAGATTGACCGCGTCGGCAAAGACGGCGTCAAGACTGTCGACGGCACCGTTGAAAAAGTCGGCGAAGGCGGCAAAACCGTCGTGGTGAAAGCCGCCGATGGCACCGAACACACCTTCCGCGTTGCCGGCCACGACACAGCCAAATCCGCCGAAGAAATCGGCAAAGGCACCGACAAGGGCGCCAAAGTCACCGTCTACTACACCGAACACGCCGGCAAGAAAGTCGCCCACTTCTTCGAGAAGATTTAGAAGCGAGCAATCGCAACTATCTCGGCAACTTTGCCGAGATTGACCTCTGAGGCGCGGGTAAAGTGCGTTTACACTCTCCAGTGTGATGCGAATTTCACCGCGCCTCGAAATCTAGTGCATACCGCTCCCGCCGTGCCTCCCGAACGAAAACCTCTCGCCATTCTCTCTGTGCTGGCGGTGCTCGCACTTCTGTGGGCCACGATGTGGCCCTTCAATCCGCATCCGCGTAACGACGTATCGTGGTTGCCCGACGCCACTGGCGTTCGATTCGATGGGAGCGGGATTGTCTTTAGTGACGGAGTGCTGCGACCAGCAACGGGAGTCGATGCCGGAGACGCATGTGCTATCGAGCTCTACCTTCGTCCCCTGACTCTAAAAGAGTCCGGAAACTTTCTCACTTTTTCGTCCGACGACAATCCCGACGCCATCCTGCTGAGCCAGTGGCGTGAATCGTTGCTGATCTATCGTTCGACACCGGCACGCTGGCATGCGCCCAGGCTGGCCCTGCTTGGGGTAAACCACGTTCTGCATCCAGGCCAGTTGGTCCTGGCCACCATCAGTTCCGGCTCAGACGGGACTACCGTTTACATCGACGGCAAATTCTCCAAGCGCGATCCGCATTTTCGCATCCGCCGCAACGAACTGTATCGTCAGATTGTCTTGGGAAACTCGCCCTCGAACTTTAAGGTCTGGAAAGGGGAGATTCACGGGCTCGCGGTTTACGACGAGAAAGTTTCTCCGGCCGAGGCTGCGGCGCACTTCGCCGAATGGAGCGGAACCTCGCGGGTTCCTTCAGGTGAAGACCGAAGCCACCTCCTCGCCCTCTACGACTTCCATGAGCGCAGCGGCAATGCGATTCACAATGAAGTTGCGCCTGCGCCGGCGTTAACAATCCCGCCGCACTTTTCGATACCGCGCAAGTCGCAACTCGCATCAGTCGGCCACCAGTTCGAGTGGACCGCAAGTTATAGGTACGATGTGATTACAAATATCGTCGGCTTCCTGCCGCTTGGATTCGTGCTCTGCGGTTTTTTTTCGCTTTCGCGCTCGCGTGTCCAAGCCGTCCTGATCTCTGCTCTCTGTGGGGCATTCCTCAGCTTCTCCATTGAGTTTTTGCAATACTACATTCCGCGGCGCGATTCCGGCTGGACCGACGTCGTCACCAATACGACCGGAACTTTGCTCGGCGCGCTGATTGCGCACCCCGAGTTGGTGCGGACCGCCCTTCGCCTCGTGAACCTCATTCCGCCAAAGCGGAACAGCGAGGCGAATCAAAGTTAGCCCGTCGAGAGCAGGGAATATGACTGCACCACTTCGCGCCGATCATGTCGGAAGCCTCCTGCGCCCCGCGGATTTGCTCGCCGCTCGCCAATCGCAGGGTCCTGACGCCAACGAACGGTTGCGCGACCTCGAAGACGCACATATCCGCCGTGTCCTCGCGCGCCAACAGGAACTCGGCTTCGATATTTTTACGGACGGTGAACTGCGTCGCCGCAATTTCATGAGCGACTTCACCGACGCTGTGGAAGGTTTCGATCTCGCCGATACCGTGGCGCGAACCTGGCAAGCCGGTGGGGCGAAAGCAAAAACCTCAGCGGTCAGCAGCGTCGCCGGCGTCGTCACAAGAAAGTTGCGCCAGATGCGCCCACTTACGGGACACGAGTTGCCATTCCTCAAATCGCACAGCCCGGGAAAAATTAAAATGACGCTGCCAAGCGCGACGCAATTTCCCGCGATCGCATTCAAGTCCGGCGTAACCGACGCCGTCTACAAAGACCATTCCGAGTTGCTCTGGGCCATCGTCGAAATTATGAAGTCCGACCTCGCACAACTCGCTGGCGACGGCGTCAGCTACATCCAGATCGACGCACCGCGTTACAGCTACTACATGGATCCCAAGTGGCGCGAATGGATTCGCATGGAGATGAAAGTCGATCCCGATGCCGCGCTCGACGACGCGTTGAAAGCCGACAACGCCTGTTTCCGCGCAGCGTGCCGCGACGGCATCACGCTCGCGATTCATCTCTGTCGCGGCAACAATCGCAGCCATTGGTATGCCGAGGGTGGCTACGACGCAATCGCCGAAAAATTATTCGGTACCCTTGAAGTCGATCGCTTCCTGCTTGAATACGACGACGATCGCTCGGGCACATTCGAGCCCTTGAGATTCGTGCCAAAAGGAAAAACCGTGGTGCTCGGATTGATCAGTTCAAAAATTCCGCGCCTGGAATCACCCGATGATCTCGCACGCCGGGTTGATGAAGCCGCGCGCTTCGTTCCTCTAGAAAATCTCGCGATCAGTCCGCAGTGCGGCTTCGCTTCCACCGCCGAAGGCAATCTCCTCACCGAGGATCAGCAATGGGCCAAGCTTAAGCTCGTAACGGACACTGCGCACCGAATCTGGTCCTGATTCGAGCCTGAGCAAATGGCCCGATCAAGCGGTCGAGTCGAGGACTGAACTGACGGGCTTAGATCGGTCCGCCGCTAGCTCAAAATTCTCCATCTGTTACATCCAAAACTTTCACCATTGATTCGTCCTCTCGGGCGTTATTCTCGCTCTGACCTCGAATCGTCGAGTCGGACGAAAAAATGTCTACGCAATCTGCAGCACCTCAAATTGTTTTGGAGGCCCCGCCGTCACTTCCCAGCGCCGCGGCGCTGACGTCGCGATTTCGCACCCGTTGGGGAGCGGATCTCGCGGTCCACGAAGGCAATCCCGATTTTGTGTTGTCGCTGGCGCGCGGATTGAGTGTCATCGAAGCGTTTGATTCACGGCCGGAGGGCTTGTCGATCGCCGATATCGCACGCGCAACCGAACTTTCGCGTGCGGCTGTACGGCGATTGCTAATCACGCTCGAACTGCTCGGCTACATCGAAGCGAACGGCCGCAAATATCGCTTGCGCCATCGCGTGCTGCATCTTGGCATGTCGTATCTCTCGTCAAGCTCGCTGGCGACCGTATCGCAGCCGGCGGTGCAAAGAATCACCGAAGAATTGGACGAATCGAGCTCGGTCTGCGTGCTCGACGGTGACGAAGTTTTGTGCGTAGCGGGCGCGGTGCGCCGCGGACTGATGTCGCTGGACGTGACCACCGGCAGCCGCCTGCCGATACATTGCACAGCGGCAGGACGTGTGTTGCTCGCCGCGCTGCCGGAAGATCAGCTGCAAGCCCATCTTGAACGCATCGAGCTGAAAGCGCTGACCGCAAAAACGATCGTCTCGCGCGAAATGCTTGCGCGCGACATCCGACGCGTGCGTGAGCAGGGGTATTCCGTGATCGACGAAGAACTCGAGGCCGGAATTCGGGCCGTCGCCGTTCCGATCGTTTCCAAGGAAGGCCACGTCGCCGCGTCTCTAGGTGTAGGAGCAATCGCGTCGCGCGTCTCCATAGACGAATTGCAAACGCGTTTCCTGCCAGTCCTGCGCGATCAATCCCGCGCCATCGGCCATCTCGTCTCCTGATGTAATCGCACCCGAATATTCCCGCGTAAATATCTTCGTCGCACCGCCGCGTCAGCCGATCGGCCGGGCGCGAACGGCGGGTCAGATTGCCTCCGCTAGTCGCTCCGTTCGGGAATGGCGACACCCCCTCCCCCTCCCCCTCCCCTGTTTTTTTGTAAGGATTTGATTCTGGGGCAGTTAGCCGAGGCCTGTTGCAAGAATGTGATTCTGTGGGGGTTAAGTTCACGGGGGGCACCGGACAAATTGCTAAGCCTTTTGATTTAGCGGAGTTGCGACTGAGCTAAAATATTCATCTTGTCGATACCAGACGATTTCGAGCGCGTCCGCGTCGTATTGGTGGCAACACGCAATCCACTCAACATCGGCGCAGTCGCGCGGGCGATGAGTAACTTCGGGTTCTTCCGGCTGCATCTCGTGAATCCGTACGAGCCGTCGTTTCTTGAGGCGCGGTCGGCTGTGGGGGCGGCCGAGCTACTCGCGAACGCGAAGGTATTCGCCTCAGTGGGGGAGGCTGTCGCCGATTGCACGCTTGTGGTCGGTACGACGGCGGTTGGAAGCCGCGAGATTCGTCAGCCGCTGAAATTTCTGGAGGAAGGCGCTCGCGCGATTCACAAGCATCTGCGTTCCCGGAAATCGGCAAAGGCGGAGCCAAAATCTGGAATCGCGATTCTGTTCGGCTCGGAAAAATTCGGACTGAGCAACGAAGACCTCAGCCACTGCAACTGGCTGCTTCGCATTCCCTCGCGCGACGAGCATCGGTCGATGAACCTCGGGCAGGCGGTAGCGATTACTCTCTACGAATTAGCGCGTGACTCGAAGCGCACGGCGGCTGTCGACAAAACGAATTTTGCGACAGCGGGAGATATCGATCGCGTCGCCGATCTTTTGCTCGATGCGTTGCGGTTGTCGGGGTCGCTGGATTCGAGGTCGGAGGTTACGACAGGGCAGAAGTTGCGGCGCTTTATGCGACGCCACAATCTGACGGCTGAGGATGCGAAGTTCTGGCTGGGGATGTTTGGGCAGATTACGTACAAGTTGAAACAGGGGAAGGGTTCGTAGTAGCGGACCATGTTTGTGGAGTAGCTTTCTTCAGCGGCTGAAGCCGCTTTTGATCGCTGTGATTTATGTTGGGGCTGAAGCCCCAACCCCTAAAGAGCGAGCGACATGGAGAAAAGCTGGATTTTGGCGAGTCGGATCGATTGCGTTGAGGGTCGGTGGCGCGCGCTCTCCACGAGTGATTGAGCTAAGACGCAGTGGCCGGGCGGAGCGAGCCCCGCCCCTACAAAATCTGGCTAGCGATCGACGGTTGGGCCCGGGAGGTCGTCGGGTTTGGGCGCGATTTCGCGAGCTAGGGATTGCTGGGCTTCGTCGCGGGTGGTGCGGAGGGCGCGGCTTCGCGGGCTGTCGGGTTCGATCCGCAGGTAGGCGTCCAGGTCTTCTACCATTGCGGTGGAATTTTTCTGACGCCGGTGAATCTGTGCGAGCAGCAAATGTGCGTTTGCGAGATTGGGATTGTAGAGCACTGCTTCGCGTGCCGACGTTTCGGCTTCGGCGATCCGTTTCGCCGAGTACAGAACCCAAGCCAGCGCGAAATGGCCGGGCGCGTTGGTCGGCTCCAGGTTCAGTCCAGCGCGGATGTAGGATTCGCCGTCGTCGTATTGCTTCTCGTTCCCGAGCGTCAAGCCCAGACCAAACAGTGCAGGCGTGTATTTTGCTTCGCTTAATTCGATCGACTTGCGGAATGCTGCTTCCGCGACGTCGTTTATTTGCAGCTCCAGGTTGGCGATGCCGATTTTGTACCAGGCCTCGTAGAACTCGTCGTATACGGCGACGGCTCTCTGAAAGTCGACGATGCTTCCGGCGAAATCCCTGGCGGCGAGTTTCTGCGCGCCTTTGTTAAAGGCGTTGCGCGCTTTCTCCGGAAGGCGCAACTCGTGAACCGAAACCGTCGCGGTCGACGAATCGATGGAGCTTTTTGTGTTCTTAGGCTGACTGAAGATCGCGGCCGGAGCAAATAGACACACAAAACAACACGACGCCACAAGGCGGGAAGTCATTTAGGCACCTCTACTGGGAGCGCCGGATTCCCCTGAGAATCATGGCGACCCAAAAGTTGAAATTACTTTTAGCAGAAATGTGCGGCGCCGCAAGATGTTTGTAGTGGCTTTGCGGAAATGTGCTGATGAAGGAACTGTTCCCTGGTACAGAGAGAACCAGGAGAACTAAATGTCGAAGAAGACCGTTTCGTTACGGCCCTGTAACACGACGTCCCACTCAAATTTTGACGGCAAGTTAGCGGAGCGCTTCGCGATCAGTGTTGATCGGCGCGCGGGATCAACTTGTAAGAGCGCGAAATCGGTGGCATTCGCGGGCTCGTCGGAAAAGTAAACTCGCGTAACGAGGCGGCGCAGAAGGCCGCGCGTGCAGATGGAAACGTTGATGTGCGGCGCTTGCAGCGGCGCCGATACTGCGCCAGTCGTTGTCGATGATTGCGGCGCTGGAACTTGTCCCGGCTTCACCGTGGTGAAGCGGAAGCGCCCTTGATCGTCGGTTGCGATTCGGCCGAAGCCTGAAAATCCCGTCTCGAGCGTCTTGTTCTGCTCATCTTCCGGGTGCGCGTATTTGCCGTGCGAATTCGCTTGCCACAACTCCAGCACAGCGTCCGGGACGGTTTTGCCGTCGCCATCGAGAACGCGGCCGATGATTTCGATGCGTTCTCCGGAAACTCCATCGCCGGCGAGATTTTCGCGGTACAGCCACGCGAGACCGATCTTGAAAAACGGTCCGACGGTCTGCCACGTCGTCGCGCGCAATGTCATCGATGCACTCCGTTGTTTTCTTCGAAGGGCGTGGCGTCGCGTCCGCTCATTACGATGTCGAACTGATAGCCGAGCGCGTGCAGCGGCATCGTCGTCTGCCAATCGAAAAGGGAGATGAGGCGATTGCGCGCGCTTTCGTCGGCGGTGCACTTGAAAATCGGATCGTTGTCCATCAACGGATCGCCGGGGAAATACATTTGTGTGATCAAGCGCGTGGCGAACGCCGGGCCGAAGACCGAAAAGTGAATGTGGGCGGCTCGCCATGCGTTGTAGTGATTTTGCCAAGGGTAGGCGCCGGGCTTGATGGTGACGAAGCGATAGTGGCCTTCGGCGTCGGTGACGGTCTGACCACAGCCGGTGAAGTTCGGATCGAGCGGTGCGTCGTGCTGGTCGATCGGGTGCGCGTAGCGGCCTGCGGAGTTGGCTTGCCAGATTTCTACGAGCGTGTGGGGAAGCGGGCGGCCGTCTTCGTCGATCACGCGGCCGGAGACGATGATGCGTTCGCCCAGTGGTTCGCTTGTATGTTGTTTGGTGAGATCGAACGCTTTTGCGTCGATGAGTTCGTTGCCGAAGACTGGTCCGGTTACTTCAGAAATTGTGTGGGGGAGATGGACGAGCGGTTGGGTCGGAGCGCGTTTTTGGGAGGAGGCGTAGGGCGAATGCAGATACTCAGGCTGCGTTCCGGGGTAATACCGGCGGTACGGTCGGATGGGGGCCATTGCGTTCGGAGTTCGACGCTCCTGACTGTGCGGTTGCGGATCGGGTTCGGTGATATGAAATCTAAACCCGCACCCTCTGAAACCCCTCCTCCCCCTCCGCTCTTCATCTGCAGCGCTTCGTGGGCCGCACAGGTTGGCTCCCAGCGATAGTCGTCCAGCCACGCTTGCAGAGAGCGCTGGGCGCTCCGCGGCGACGCCACGTGCGCTGCAGCGAACCATGGAACCGTTCCACTTTTCCTTGCGTCTGCGGTGCCGTTCCGGCTCCAGCACAAGCGAATCCCCTGGCGCATGAGCCACAGCGACAGCTTGGTTCTTCCCGACGGCGACTTCGGCTCCACCACGTGTGCCGTGGTCCATCAACATCGCTTCCGGAACGCCGCCTCTGAAGCGCCCTCCAGTTGCTCGCGCACGGTTGGCATCGGTTGTGCCGTTCGCTGCCAGCACCTACATAGCGGCTGCGGTCATCCAACACCGCAGCGGTCCTACCGGCTGCGCCATCCTCGAGGTCCTTTGAAATCCATCTGCCACAACTGTTGGGCTGTCTCGTCAAAACTGAGTTTGCGGCACCCAATACCCGGTACACGTTGTCCATAGTAGCCGAAGTTGCGTGGGTCGGCTGCGGAGCGGCTCGCGACGAATCGAGCAGGCGGTGTCCAGAAGTCTTACCGTTTTTGCGAAACGATTCTTTGCATTTGACCGTGTACGTTCACGGCGCTAACGTCTGGCGATGAGCGAATTCCTTTTGAGTATCGACGAACCTGCGATTGGATTTCTGCACCAGATCGGGCGCCAGATGGCGGCGGCCGACCCGTTCAACGAGGTATTGGGAAAGATCGTCGAGTTCGTGTCGGCGGTGGTGAAGTGCGACTCGTGCTTTGTTTATGTGCTTGAGAATAAGCAGCTTGTGCTGCGCGCGTCGAAGAACCCGCATCCGGAAGTGGTCAACCGGCTGAAGTTACCGGTCGGGCAGGGCATTACCGGATGGGTCGCTGAGCACCGGCAGCCGGTTGCGGTGGCGTCGCACGCGTTTCAGGATCCGCGATTTCAGTCGTTCAACGAATTGCCGGAGGATCACTACGAGGCGTTTTTGTCGGTGCCGATTTTGTGCAGGAAGAAATTGGTTGGCGTCATCAACCTGCAGCACCGGCAGCCGCACACGCACACCGAGAGCGAGATTCAGCTGATCTCGACGATCGGGTTTCTGGTTGGCGCGGAAGTCGAGCGCGCGCGGCTGGAAGAAGAGAATTCGCAGCTGTCGGAAGAGCTCGAATCGCGAAAGGTCATCGAACGGGGGAAGGGCATTCTGCAGCGCGATCTGCGCATCAGTGAAGAAGAGGCTTATCTGATGCTGCAGAAACAGAGCCGGCAGCGGCGGCTCTCGATGCGCGAAGTGGCCGAGGCGATTATTTTGAGCGAAGAGATCAAGCGGGCGCAGGCGAAGGGCACGACTGCCTAGCTATCCGTTCCATTGTTTTGTTTCTTGCGTAAATCGTCGCGAAATCTTTCGTAAAACTCCCGGCTCGCCAGTTCGTGCAGGATTTCTTTTCGATCCTCGGGACTCAGGTCGCGTGTCGCGAGTTCCGCGCGAGCTTCACCAATGGCCCCAAGCCACGCTTCGTATTCCGGGCCGAATTGCTGCTCCAACTCTTTCCGCAAGCGCTGAGACAGCGCGGGGCTCTCTCCGGCGGTGGAAATCGCGATTTGTAGCGAGCCACGACGGACGACCGCCGGATAAAAGAAATCGCATAGGTGCGGTACGTCGACGATATTGCAAAGAACTCCGAGACGTCTCGCTTCGGCGAAAATTTCTTCGTGCAGCGTCGTCGATGATGTAGCGGCAACGACGAGAAACATGCCTTCCAGGTCGGAAGGCTGGAAACCGCGTCGCTCCCAGTCGATCTTTCCTTCGCCGGCCCAGGCTTGCACTTGCGCGGTAGCTTCGGGCGCGATGACGCGAATCGCGGCATCGATCGCGATCAGGCCGCCGATTTTTCCTTCGGCGATGGTTCCGGCGCCGACGACGAGACATCGCCGGCCTTCGAGCTTGAGGAACATCGGAAAGACTTTCGGAGGCGGGTTTCGCGGGGTCACTCTAATTCCACAGGAGCGCGGTCGGAATGACGAGCGTCAGAAAAAACGCGACCTGCGCATGAAATTTTTCTTAACATTTTTTCGAATTCCGGCGAACGACCAACAAATCTTTCCCGCTTCTATGGCAAAGTAATTTCAATGGCCGCTACTGAGACTCAGACTACCACCGCCGCAGCGCGCGTGGCGTTTGAATACCCGAGTTTTGGCTTATACCAGATCGCGCGATTTTGTATCGTGCTGGCGACGGAGATGCAGTCGGTCGCCGTTGGCTGGCAGGTCTACGAGATCACGAAGCGTCCACTGGATCTTGGTCTTGTGGGCCTGGCGCAATTTCTCCCCGGCATACTGTTGTTTCTGGTTTCGGGCCACATCGCCGACCGTTACGATCGCCGCAGCCTGGTCGTCGCGTGTTATGCGGCGTTTGCGGCGTGTTCCGGATTGCTGCTCTTCGCGGCGATTCGTCATACCCATTCGATCTACCCGATTTACGGAGTGCTGATTCTGATCGGCATCGTGCGCGCCTTCAATGGTCCCGTCAGCCGCGCGCTGCTGCCGCAACTCGTGCCCGAAGAACATTTTCCGAACGCCGTGGCGTGGGCGTCGGGTGTATTTCAAACCGCTACGATTCTCGGCCCGTCGATTGGTGGGCTCGTTTATGCGGCGTTTCGTGGTCCTTCCGCGGTATACACGCTGGCGATGATTTCATCGCTGATTGCGACGTTCTGTGCGTATCAGATCAAAGTCGAATCGCGAGCACGCTCGCGCGAGCCGATCAGTACGTCGACGATTCTCGCGGGATTCCATTACATCTGGCGGCAGAAATTGATTCTGGGATCGATATCGCTGGATTTGTTCGCGGTATTACTTGGAGGCGCCGTAGCGCTTCTGCCTGTTTACGCCAGCGAGATTTTGCGGACGGGACCGTGGGGCCTTGGTATCTTGCGCAGCGCGCCGGGCGTCGGCGCGGCGGCAATGGCGATTTATCTTGCGCACAAGCCGTTGCGAGGCAAAGTCGGATTGAAGATGCTGGCGTGCGTCAGTGGGTTTGGCGTCTGCACGATTATTTTCGGGATTTCGCGCAGCCTTACGATGTCGATCATCGCGCTGGTTTTGGTGGGCGCGACTGACATGGTCAGCGTGATCGTTCGCGGTACGCTGATTCAGATTGCGACGCCGGACGAGATGCGCGGGCGCGTGAACGCGGTCGATATGGTTTTTATTGGTGCGTCGAACGAACTGGGGCAGTTTGAGTCGGGGCTGACCGCGCATTGGTTCGGCACGGTGCCGGCGGTGGTGCTTGGCGGGATTGGAACGATTCTGGTGACGGTGGGATGGGCGTGGCTGTTCCCGGAGTTGCGGAACGCCGATAAGCTGACGACGGTGCAGGACTGAGCGAGGTTCGGAGGCTTACTTCAGCGGCTGAAGCCGCTCTGGGCGTTGGCGGCTTGTGTCGGGGCTGAAGCTCCGAACCCCTCAAGGACACAACAAATGCAAAGCGAGCTCCGACGCTGTCCGAATGAGTTACTTCGTGGGAACGACCGGGTTCGTCGCAGGCTGCGGCCGCCGGTGTGGCGCCTAGCGGAGCCGCGAGCGCGGCTTTGACGACTGGTGAAACCTTGTCGGCATTCGCAAGCAACTGAGCCACCTGCCACAACTGGAAATCGGTGAGGCGTCCTTTGAATCCTGGCATGCCGGTAAGGCGAATGCCGTTCGTCGCCTTCCAATAGGTCTCCCACGCGGGATCGTCGGTAACGCCAACGCCGTCAAACAACTGCGGCGGCTTCGGGAACATACCTTGCGAGATCGCGGTCGGCGTGACGCTGGGCAGTCCGTGGCATACAGCGCAGTGTTCCTTGTAGACCTCAGCACCCGCCAGGAAATTTTTCTCGTCGGCAGGAACAGCCGACTCGGACTTCGGTTGGCGGTCGAGATGCGCGTCCAAAGACGCATGCGCCAACTTGCGCTCGAAGGGCAGCGAAGGATCGGTGACGGCCACCGGCGCGCGGCCCGACGAGAAGTACGACCAAATTCCGCCCAGCGTGAGAACCACTCCGAAGATCAACCCGACGACCAGCGCTTTAAACATGAGTCGTTTCGCTCCCGTATCCGTCAAAATCTGCTAAGGACACACGTGGCGGGGGTGTCGTGGTGTTTTCAGCGACGCTCTCGCTACCGTTAACCGAATGTCAGAAAAGCCGCCGATAGTGTACGGGTTTTGGGTACCCGGCGCATGTGTCAAATGTGAATTCCCGATTGCCGCTCGACTGGTTCCAGGCCACGCCTAGACCGGCACCGACTCGTCCGCCGCAATTGTTACGGTCATGAAACAATCGTTGAGTATCCTTTTGCTTCGGAATCTGTCATTTCGAAAGTCGCCGATTCGTAACCTTTGGCGCCTCGAATTCGTCCAACTCATGACCAATATCAGGCTAGGAACAGGTCGCGGTTTCCGCTACGCTTACAGGCAGCAGTTTCTACTGCAAGAAGCCCGCAAAGACGCGTTTGTCGAGCCAGACTCGACCCCTCACTTAGCCGTGAGTGCCACAGGAGAGAAGGAATGGGCCATTTGAAATCCACGGAGCTGCCGGAGTCCCTTGTCCACCCGGCGGGATTTGACCGTGAGCCGCGACGGTCGGGCGGCCGCGCGTGGATCTGGATTCTGGGCGTGATTGTGGTTCTGGCTGGGACGTACTGGTATTTCCACAGCGCAGGCGGCAGGGGTGCCGTCGAGGCTCTTGGCGGAGCGGCAGGCGGTCACGGCGGCCGGCCTGGCGAAAACAACCCCGACCAAATCATACCTGTCGTCGTTTCGACGGCAACTCGAGGGGACCTGCCGGTCTTCTTCAACGGCTTGGGTACGGTTACGGCTTACAACACCGTCACGATCCGCAGCCGCGTCGACGGGCAAATCGTAAAGATCAATTTCACCGAAGGTCAGATGGTTCATGAGGGCGAGTCACTCGTGGAGATCGACCCGCGGCCATATCAAGTGCAGCTCGAACAGGCCGAGGGGCAGCTCGCGAAGGATCAGGCGCAGCTACGCGACGTGCAGGTCGACTACGACCGCTATCAGCAGCTCTTTAAGGCGGGAGTGATTCCAAAGCAGCAGGTCGATACGCAACAGGCGCAGGTCGGGCAATTTATGGGCTCGATCAAGGCGGATCAGGCGGCGATCGACAATGCGAAGCTGCAAATTACGTACTCGCATGTGACCGCTCCAATTTCGGGGCGCGTCGGACTGCGGCTCGTCGATATTGGCAACATTGTTCATGCGACCGACACGACGGGGTTGCTCGTGATCACGCAGTTGCAGCCGATCGCGGTGATTTTCAGCTTGCCGCAGGATCAGCTTTCGCAAGTCATCGGCAAATTGCATGGCGCGGGGCCTTTGCCCGTTGAGGCGTACGATCGCGACAACACCACCAAGATCGCGACTGGCCGTCTGCTGACGATCGACAATCAGATCGACACGACGACCGGCACGTATAAGTTGAAAGCGGTATTCAGCAACGACAAAGACACGCTGTTTCCGAACCAATTCGTGAACATTCATCTGCTGGTGGACACGAAGCGCAATGTCACGATTGTTCCGGCGACGGCGATCGCGCGCGGTCCGCAGGGGACTTACGTTTACCTGACGCAGAAAAACAGTCGCGTGAAAATTCAGCCGGTTACGGTGACTCTGAACTCCGGCAATTCCGTGGCGATCGGCAAGGGTTTGCGTGCCGGCGACACCGTCGTAATCGACGGGCAGGATAAATTGCAGGACGGCAGCCGCATTGAAGCGCGCACGCCGAACGGCGACTCGGTGAATCTCGATGCGCAGGCGGGCAGCACTTCTGACCCGTCGCCATCGACCCAGGCATCGTCAGCCGAACAACCTTCCAAGAGTCAGGCGGCACACAAGGACGCCGAGCGATGAGTCCATCGCGGCCGTTTATTTTGCGGCCGGTCGCAACAACGCTGTTGATGATCGGCATTCTGTTGGTCGGCTTCGTCGCGTATCGCGAACTGCCGATTTCTGCTCTGCCGCAGGTTGATTACCCGACAATTCAGGTGCTGACGTTTTATCCGGGTGCCAGCCCGGATGTGATGACGTCGTCGGTGACGGCCCCGCTCGAGCGCCAGTTCGGGCAAATCCCCGGCTTGAATCAGATGACGTCGACGAGCTCGTTTGGAAGCTCGATTGTCACGCTGCAGTTCGTTCTCGATCTCAACATCGATGTGGCCGAGCAGGAAGTGCAGGCGGCGATTAACGCGGCGTCGAATCTGTTGCCGCAGGATCTGCCGAATCCGCCGATCTACAGCAAGATCAATCCAGCCGACTCGCCGATTCTTACGGTGGCGCTGACGTCCGCGAGCTTGCCGCTCTCGAAGGTGGAAGATCTCGCCGAGACGACGCTGTCGCAGAAAATCTCGCAGTTACCCGGCGTCGGCATGGTCAGCATCAGCGGCGGCCAGCGGCCAGCGGTGCGGATTCAAGCGAATCCGACTCAGCTTGCGTCGTATGGACTGAGCCTTGAGGATTTGCGACTTGCGCTGGGACAGGCGAACGTCGATCAGGCGAAAGGGAATTTCGACGGTCCGCATCAGGCGTTCACGATTGGCGCGAACGATCAGCTTTTGACGAGCGACGGCTACCGCCCGCTAATCATCGCGTATCGCAACGGCGCGCCGGTGCGGCTCAGCGATGTTGCCACCGTTTTCGACGGCGCAGAAAACGCCAAGCAGGCCGCGTGGGCCAACGAGCACCCCGCCGTCATTTTAAATATTCAGCGGCAACCCGGCGCGAACATCATCGCGGTGGTCGATCGCATCAAGAAGCTGTTGCCGCAATTGCAGGCGTCGCTACCCGGCGCGGTTCAGGTGCAGATTCTAACGGACCGTACGACGACGATTCGCGCATCGGTCGACGACGTGCAGTTTTCGCTGGTCCTGACGATTGGTCTCGTCGTCATGGTGATCTTTTTGTTCCTGCGCAGCGCCCGGGCGACGATCATTCCGGCGTTGGCTGTGCCACTGTCGATCGTGGGCACGTTCGGTGTGATGTACCTGCTGGGCTACAGCCTCAACAACCTGTCGCTGATGGCGTTGACGATCTCGACCGGATTCGTCGTCGATGACGCGATCGTGATGATCGAAAACATCAGCCGGTTTATTGAGGAAGGCGAAACGCCGCTGCAAGCCGCGCTGAAAGGCTCGGAGCAGATCGGTTTCACCATTTTGTCGCTGACGGTATCGTTGATCGCGGTGCTGATTCCGCTTCTGTTTATGGGGGACATCGTCGGGCGACTCTTTCGCGAGTTTGCGATTACGCTCGCGGTGACGATCATCGTTTCGGCGTTCGTTTCGCTCACGCTCACGCCGATGATGGCGGCGAAGTTGTTGCGGCATCAGCGTGAAGATGAGCAAGGCTGGTTCTATCGCGTGTCGGAGCGCGGCTTCAATTCGATCATCGCGTTCTACGGCAAGACGCTGCAATTCGTGCTGCGCTATCGCACGACGACGCTGCTGGTCACCGTCGGCACGCTGGTCGGCACGATTTTGCTCTTCATGTACGTGCCAAAGGGATTTTTCCCGGTGCAGGATACCGGGCTGATCCTCGGCATTTCGGAAGCGCCGCAAAATATTTCGTTCACGGCCATGGCGCAGCGTCAGCAGTCGCTGTCGACGGTGATCTTGAAAGACCCCGCGGTCGAGAGCCTCACTTCGTTCATCGGCATCGACGGCACCAACGCGACGATCAACAGCGGCCGAATACAGATCAATCTCAAGCCGCTAAAAGATCGTGGGCACAACATTTCTGCGACCGATGTGATCCGGCGCCTTCAGCCGCAAGTCGCGAAAGTCGATGGAATCGCGCTGTTTATGCAGCCGGTGCAAGACCTGACCGTCGAAGATCGCGTCAGCCGCACGGAATTTCAGTACAGCCTCGAAGACGTCGACGCGAAAGAACTCGCCTATTGGGTGCCGAAGTTCATCGACAAGCTGAGAACGTTGCCCGAGTTGCGCGACGTTGCGAGCGATCAACTTAATTCTGGATTGTTAGCCGATCTCACGATCGATCGCGACACTGCTTCGCGCCTCGGCATTTTGCCTGCGACCATCGACAACACGCTCTACGACGCCTTCGGCCAGCGCCAGGTGTCGACGATGTTTACGCAGCTTAACCAATACCACGTCATCCTCGAGGTGAATCCGCAATTTCAGCAAGATCCCGAGCAGCTCAAAAATATTTACGTGAAATCGGCGACCGGCCAGCAGGTTCCGCTCAGCGCATTCACGCATTTCGAGCCAGGGGCGGGCTCGCTTGCAATCAATCACCAGGGACAATTTCCTGTGGTCACGCTTTCGTTCAACCTTGCGCCGGGTGTTTCACTCGGCGACGCGGTCAAGGCCATCGATCAGGCCAAAGAAGATCTCGGCCTTCCGCAAAGTGTTCAGGCCACCTATCAGGGTACGGCTGCCGCGTTCCTGCACTCGCTCGCGAACGAACCCATCTTGATCCTCGCTGCCATCATTACCGTGTACATCGTGCTTGGCGTTTTGTACGAGAGTTACATCCACCCGATCACGATTATTTCCACGCTGCCATCGGCGGGCGTCGGTGCGATTCTCGCGCTGCTGATTTGCCGCGAGGAGTTCAGCGTCATCGCGCTCATCGGCATCATCCTCTTGATAGGCATCGTCAAGAAAAACGCGATCATGATGATCGACTTTGCGCTCGAAGCCGAGCGCAAGGAAGGGAAGACGCCCCTCGAAGCGATTTACGAGGCGTGCCTGCTGCGCTTCCGTCCGATCATGATGACCACGATGGCCGCGTTGCTCGGTGGATTGCCGTTGGCGCTCGGCACCGGAGTTGGTTCTGAGTTGCGCCGGCCACTCGGAATCACGATCGTCGGCGGACTGCTGCTAAGCCAGCTCCTGACGCTATACACGACGCCGGTCGTTTATCTCTTCTTCGACCAACTGGCTCGACAGGCGCGGCGACGGTTCCACATCACGAACACTGCCGAGATGCCGGCGGAAGCGGATTAGGCGAGAGACGTGCAATTCACTACCAATTTCTCAGCGCCTTTCATTCGCCGCCCGGTAGCGACGTCGCTGATCTCACTCGCAATTTTGCTGGCGGGCGCGATAGCGTTTCGATTTTTGCCCGTAGCGCCCCTGCCGCAAGTCGATTTTCCGACGATTAGCGTCTTCGCGAATCTTCCCGGCGCGAGTCCGGAGACGATGGCGAGCGCCGTAGCTACGCCGCTGGAGCGCCAGTTCAGTCGCATCGCCAGCGTCAACCAGATGGTTTCCACCAGCCAACTGGGCAATACCAACATCACGCTGCAGTTCGATCTCAATCGCAACATCGATGCCGCGGCTCGCGATGTGCAAGCTGCGATCAACGCGGCGCGCGGGCAACTTCCCGCCGATCTCCCCGGCCAGCCGGGCTACTGGAAAGTGAATCCCGCCGATTCACCGATCATGCTGCTGTCGATGACTTCCGACAACGTTTTGCTGCCGGAAATCTACGACGAGGCGGATTCCGTCATCGCGCAGAAGATGCGGCAAATCTCCGGCATCGGCGAAGTCTTCATCGGTGGCGGCGCGAAGCCGGCCGTGCGCGTTCAAGTCAATCCTGGGCAGCTCAACACCTACGGCATCAGCCTCGAAAACGTTCGGACCGCTCTGAGCGCTGCGAACTCCAACCGACCGAAGGGTGAAGTGTCGAACCTGCGGCAGTCGTGGGGAATCACCGACAGCGATCAACTCTTTAAGGCACATGAATATCAGCCGCTGATCGTGACGTGGCGCAACGGCGCGCCCGTACGGCTGGCTGACATAGGTTCGGTGACCGACTCGGTTGAAGACGTGCGCAACGCCGGCTTCATCAACGGCCGGTCGGGCATCATTCTTGTCGTTTTTCGCCAGCCGGGCGCGAACATGATCGAGACCGTCGACCGCGTGCGCGCGATGATGCCGGAGCTGCAAGCCTCGATCAATCCGTCGATTCGACTCAACGTGATTATCGACCGCACCACGACGATTCGCGCGGCGATTCACGACGTCGAACTGACGCTGATCATTTCGGTCATTCTGGTCATCCTGGTCGTCTTCATCTTCCTGCGGAATTACTGGGCGACGCTGATCCCCAGCGTGGCCGTACCTCTGTCGCTCGTCGGCACATTCGGCGTGATGTATCTCTGCGGCTACAGCCTCGACAATCTTTCGCTTATGGCGCTCACCGTGTCGACCGGTTTCGTGGTCGATGACGCGATCGTCGTGATCGAAAACATCATGCGGCATCTGGAAGAGGGAATTCCGCCGTTCCGGGCGGCGATGATGGGCGCGCGCGAAATCGGCTTCACCGTCATTTCAATGAGCACGTCGCTGGTCGCGGTATTCATTCCGATTTTGCTGATGGGCGGCATCGTCGGGCGTTTGTTCCGCGAATTTGCGATCGTGCTGAGCGTCGCGGTTAGCATCTCGCTGCTTGTTTCACTCTCGACAACGCCGATGATGTGCGCGCTATTCTTGCGGCGCGACGTGGGCAAGCACGGCCGCATTTACAATTTCGCTGAGCGCTCCTTCGATCGTCTGGTCGGCGCCTACGACATCGGTCTACGTTGGGTATTGCGCCACCAGTTCGTGATGCTGTGCGTGACAATTCTGACGATGTTTGTCAGCGCCGCGCTCTACGTTTACACGCCGAAAGGCTTTTTCCCGCAGCAAGACGTCGGCCGCATCAACGGCTTCATTCAGGCCGACCAGGACGTTTCGTTTGCGTCGATGCGCGATAAGGTCAAAGTGCTCTCCGACATCGTTCGCGGGGATCCCGACGTTGACACCGTGACGGCGTTTACCGGTGGCGGCAGCGGCAACAACAGCGGGCGGTTTTTCGCGCAGTTAAAACCGCTCGGCGAGCGGAAACTCAGCGCTGACGAAGTCATCGAGCGCATCCGACCGAAACTCGAGAAGATCCCCGGCGCATCGCTCTATCTACAGGCCGTGCAGGACATTAACGTCGGTGGACGCTTCGCCGGCGCGCAGTATCAATACACGCTTCAGGCTGACAATTTGACCGATCTCGTCGGCTGGGCGCCGCGCCTGATGGAGCGCATGAAACAGATTCCGACCCTGCGCGACGTGAATACCGACCAGCAGCTCAACGGTCTGCAAGCGCAACTCGTGATTGACCGCGACACCGCGGGACGCCTCGGCGTTCCGGTATCAGAAATCGACAACACGCTCAACGACGCATTCGGCCAGCGCCAGGTCTCCAACATCTACAAAGGCATCAACCAATACCACGTGGTTCTCGAAGTGGAGTCGCAATACCAGCGCGATCCCGAAACATTGAAGAATATTTACGCGCAGTCAAACGCTGGCAAGCTCGTCCCGCTGAGTTCGTTTTCACATTTTGAGCCGGCCAAGAGCGCGCTCACCGTGAACCACCAGGGAATTTTCCCGGCAATCACCCTCTCGTTCAACCTGGCGCCCGGCGCATCGCTCGGACCAGCCGTCGAGCAAATCGAACAGGTCAAAGCGGAAATGCGCATGCCGCCGACGGTGCACGGCATGTTTCAGGGAACCGCGCAGGCCTTTCAGGATTCGCTCTCGACGGAAGGTTTACTGATCATCTCGGCGCTGGCGGCGGTCTATATCGTTCTCGGCATTTTGTATGAGAGCTACATCCACCCGATCACGATTCTGTCGACGCTTCCCTCGGCGGGCATTGGAGCGCTGCTCGCGATCCGCCTGATCAATGCCGACCTCAGCATCATCGCGTTGATCGGCATCATTTTGTTGATAGGGCTGGTGAAGAAAAACGCGATCTTGATGATCGATTTCGCCGTGCAGGCCGAACGCGAGCGGGGCAAGTCGAGCATCGAGGCGATTTACGAGGCGTGCCTGCTGCGGTTCCGGCCAATCATGATGACCACGGCCGCCGCGCTGTTGGGCGCTCTGCCCCTGGCGCTGGGTACCGGCACAGGAGCCGAAATGCGCCGCCCACTGGGTATCACCATTGTTGGAGGCCTGATTTTCAGCCAGGCCCTCACCCTGTTCACAACCCCGGTCGTCTACCTCTATCTGGACCGCCTCCAAACCCGAATCCAGCGCCACCGCCTGCGCTCCGCAGCCCCCGCACCAGCCTCAGCCCATTCGGATTAGCCAAGCGGACCGGCACATTTTCCGGCTCGACCCCTCCCCGAATGGGTCCCAAATGTAAACGCTCATACCATCCGAGCCTTGCCACTTTACAGCGACCCCAAAATGCTCTATACCGTTCGCACAGGCGTGTGCGAGACGGTCAACTCGAACTGGTAATAACGTCCTGCAAGGTCTCCAGGCACCCCGCCGTCTTACGAGACATTTCTGTGACCGTGTTGAGACATAAAATGTCTTGGTTTCACTACATCGATGCTTTATCTTCTGTCGCCAATCCAGGCCAGCGACGGGAGAACCATTCAATCGAACCGGTGCGACTCGAAGTTCCAAAAATTCAGCGAGAAGGTTCGCAGGGTCGCGCGAGCGGGCTTGACCGTTGTCCGTCTGCGCCTGGCGCGCTAAACGCGCGATAGACGATCTTCGCGCGTCCCGAAACGGTCGCGTGAGTCTTGGTAGTGAGTTCGTCTTTCGGAACTGGCTTTTTGCGGTGTCTCTCGAAAGTTCGGAGAGGGTTCCTATGAACCGGTCTGTTTGCCTTCCGCTCGTTGCAGTTCTCATTCTCGGTGGGTTGTTCGGTCCCGCACTTCAGAAAACCCGCGCGCAAAGCGTCGATTCGACGACGGCGACGCCGCCTACGCAGGCACAGCCTTCACCGGCGACCAATGCCATATCGATTCCGGGACCTATGCGTTCGTTTCTGCGCATGGCGGCGATCAGCCAGAAAGTCTCGCCCAACGAAATCGCGCCGCTGATGGCGCGCAACATCTTCTTGCTCGGCTACGAAGGCCCGCAGAACCAAGCACGCGAGACCGAATTCCTTGTCCTGTTGAATCGCTACGTGCAGCAGGCAAGGGAGTTGGTCGCTCTCGCCGGCCCCACCGGTATAATCCACGTCTCCAATTGCGAAGACGCCAAGCCATTGTTGCAGGTGCTCGGCTATCGCGAACGTCCCGATTGCGGGCAGAAGTCCACCTTCGTCGAGACCGTCGATCCGCAACGCGCATTTTTGACCATCGACTCCGGATTCCCACTCCCCGACCTCGAAAGAGTTTTGCAGGAAGGGAAGCCGTTCGCGTACTCAGTCCCGACTTCGCGCGTTCCCGTCATTTTCAGCGAATCCGACTGGATCGCGACTTCGCGCCGGAACAAACCCGGCGAAAACCGGGACCTCATCGACACGCTGCTTCATGACCCGGTCCTCGCTCGCTTGTATTGGGGGATGGGCCGCGTCGATCGCGATACACAGGAATCGCTGCGCCAAAATCCCGGCTTAAAGAAGCTTTATCCACTCGCCGCTGTTCTCGATTTCTACGGCAGTCACATTCAGATTCGCTCCGGCCGTGTCGTTGTTCCCGGAGGCGCGTCCGCGGAAGGCGGATGGAAGGATCTGGTAGGCGTCAGCCCCGACAATCCCGGCGAATTCGTTTTCCGCTTGTTGTCCAAGGACAACGGCTGGCTCGCGGCCTATTTCGATTCGCTGTCGCGCACGAATCAGGTGCAGCAAGCGAAGTTCACCGAATCGAAGCGCTTGCGCCGCGACTATGAAGCGCTACGCGGCAAAGAAAATACCGCCGATGCCGCGCGCGGAGTCTTCCGCTCCGATCCGCGCCTGTTGCTTCTGCTAACCCGCATGCAATGGGATCCAAATGGTGAGCCTCACGTGCCCGGCAATATCGATGCGTGGCGCCGCATCCTTGCGCAAAAGAACGACTCGCCCGTCGTTCGCGAGTGGGGACGCCGCTCGCGCCACTGGGAAACTCCCGAGCAAATGCTCGAAGGCATGTTCGCCCTTTCGCGCGTTCAGTCCGAGTCTGGCCCGCTGCAAGCCTACTTATTGATGTGCGATCTCGACAGTCGCCGTCCGCCCGATCGCAGGCTGTCGCCCGACACAGTCTTACTGATCGCCTCCAAATTCTCCGAATTCAGCGACCAATATCTCCTCTTCGCCGAATTCCCCGAACTCGACGACGCTTCCATCGCCGCATTCGCCAACACGGCCGCGTCGCTCGACGGCATCCACAACCAGGCGCTGCGCGGCAATTCCATGGGGACGTTCCAGGCCACGGTAAGCATCTGGCAAATCCTCGCGCGGCAAGGCGAAATCCGCCGCGAGGATTTGAATTCCTCGTTCCAGAAAATTCTGAAGCCCTGGGGCAAGACCAATTCGCCGGTGCAAATATTCGACGCCGGTCGCGCGTCGCTCAAAGAAGTTGCGCTCGCGGCGACCGATAAGACCGATCTTTCGCAGGACCAGATCATCGAACTCCTCGCCGGTCCGATGCAGGTCAGCGCCGAAGGCCAGCGCATGCACCAGGTCGTCGCAAATCGCATGCGCGCGGTGCTCGACGCGCAGCGCCTTATCCCGCTCGACACGATCGTCAGTCTCGGCGACGGCCTCCACGACGTCAGCTACGTCAAGGCCCAGCAAGCTACTTTGCTCCCGCTCGCACAAGAGCTTCGCGAATTTGAGATGCCGCAGCCCATCTTCAAAAATAGCGAGCGCGATCAGTGGGCCGCCGGCATCTACAACAACCATCACACCGAAGCGCAGATGAAGGCCGACCTCACCAAAGTGGTGAAGTCCCCGAACTCGCCGGAACAACTCGCCGAAGCGCGCGGCCAGCTCGCCTCTCTGCTGCGCGACACACTCGTCGGCCTCAACTACGCCTACTACGAACCGCCCGGCGCGCAAATTCTCCACAACAATCCGCTCTTCGTACGCTCGCACGATTTTTCCGGCGACACCGTAACCGGCGTTGAAAAGCAAGCCTGGCAAGCGTCGCAGCTCTTCGGAGCGGGGTCGCCCGCGGGCGGCGGCGCGCGCCTGGTCGGTTCACTCGCCGACCTCCCGTACGTACTCGCCGACGCCGAGCAAGACTTCATCGCTCCCGAAAATGTGCAAGCGCTTATCTGGCGCCAGGTCGTGCCCGGCCTTCTGACAAGCGCAGTCGTCCCGCGCTGGTGGGGCATCAGTCAGGACGAATTGCACGCGGTCGCGCTCTACCAACGCGCCGGCGAAGAGCTTCTCGTTGTCGCGCAAAATGATGACGACACGCGCGCAGCTGTGCTCGAGATTCTCTCCGATCGCATGGCGCCCCAGCGGCGCGACTTCGTCTTCAATGCTTTGCGCGACAAGCGCGCCGAGCAACTTTCCACCCAGCTGATGCCGGCCGATACCTTCTACCTTGCCGCGGAATACCGTCGCCGCTTCCCCGACACCAAAATTTCCATCGGCGCAAACTATTCCGAGCTCGATGCGCTCGCCAAATCGCATCCCGACGACGTCAGTCTCGACCACATCTCGCGCGATTTCGGCGTCCCGCATCCCGCGCTCGAGCAAACCTATGGTCGCGCGCTGCTCAACGTCCAGCCGTTCCCGGCGTTCATGGGCTATTCGAGCCGCTTCCTCGCAGAGTCGTGGGACTCCAACAATCTCTACTGGGCGCGCCTCGCCGACGAAAAAGGATATCCGGCGGTCGCTCTCAACCAGCTTGTTCCGGAACTCACGCGCCGCATGGTCGAAAAAATCTTCGCCACCGATCTCGAAGACTGGCCCGCGTTGTTGCGCGCGGCCCACGAGACCGGCGACGAATTCCGCCTCGGCAAGTTGACACCGACGTCTTCGGAGCGCGCCGCAAACGGTGGAGGATCGCAACGATAGGATGTTTTAGATGCACCGCGCTGCTGCACGAAGCTGAGATTTTCAGGTTCGCATCGCGCAGCCGGCGTGACCGAGAGTTTCGTCGTTCGAAGTCTCAGCGGCGAATTTTCTCAGAAGAAAAATTGAATCGGGACAGATAGCCATGGCCAAACGTTACTTCGCACTTCTCGCAGTGGCAGTCGCCATCCTCGCAGCCGCGGGCGCTCGCCTCTACGCGCACGCTCAACAAGACGGCACCCGCTTTCGCATCTCCGTCGACCTCGTGCAGCTTAACGTCGCCGTCACCGACAACAAGGGAAACTACGTCACCGGCCTCAAGCCCACCGACTTCGTGATCTCCGAAGACGGTATCAGCGAAAAAATCTCTACCTTCGAAGAAGGCAACGGCCCGACCGTCCGGCTGCTCGGTGGCCCGCCGGCGAAGGCGCCCGGCGATGTGCCGAATTCGTCCGACGATCCCAACCAGACTCTCGCCGACGCGATCGCCGGCTCGAACGTCTTCATTCTCTTCGACACGAGCAACTACATGTATCGCGGCTTCGTTTTTGCGCAGGACGCAATCTCCGACTTTGTTCGCTCGCTCGAAACCGCCGATAAAATCGCGTTCTATTCCTACAGTCGCGATTTGTTCCGCTCGGCGCCGCTCACCGCCGATCGCTCCGAAGTCGTGCGCGGCGTGCGTACCACCGTTGCCGGCGACGACGCGGCGCTCTACAACTCGCTGCTCCTCACGCTGAAAGACGCGGCCACACAAAGCGGCCGAAAAGTTGTCGTCGTTTTCTCCAACGGCCCCGACAACGCCAGCATGGTGCCGCCCGAAGACGTCGCCGAACTCGCGCAGTCACTCGGCATCCCGATCTACATGATCAGCACGCGTGAGGCGCGCCTCGAACCCGTCTCGACCGTTGTCTTCGAGCGCATGACCGCCGCCACCGGTGGCAAAGCGTATTTCGCCAATAGCTGGCGCGACGAGAAAAAAGCATTCGCCTCGATTCGCGACGACCTCGGCCATCTCTATTCCTTCAGCTATTACCCCGAGCCGAATCCGAATCGCGGTTGGCGCGCAATCAACGTGAAACTCGTCGGCGAGCACGCACGGCAGTACCATGTGCGCACGCGCAACGGCTACCGCCCCCAGCCCAATCGCTTCAACAGCGAGCCGCCACCCGGGTCGTCCGTCTCGCAGCTCACGAACAGTTCGCAGTAGAGAGCTTCAGCACCAACGCCGCATCGACAACTCAATCAACGCGGACGCGTCGCTCACTGGTACGCGCTCCTACGGATTGCGCGCGCAGCCGTCACCGTGAAACAATGCCGCGCATGTCCAAGCTAATTCTGAATTCTTTGCGCACAATCATCGCGCTTGCCGCGCTTTTTCTTTTCACGGTCGTCACCGGCACCACCACACAAGCCCAGATCACCCGCCCCGAAGCCGAAAAACAGCTCGCCCACGACATCTACAAAGAATTCATCGAGATTCGCTCCGGCTATAACACCGGCGCCACAACTCCAGTCGCCGAAGCCGCCGCCGCGCGACTCAAAGCCGCGGGTTTTCCCGACTCCGACATCGCCCTCGGTGGCGCGATCGATAAAAAGGGAAACATCGTCGTTCGCTACCACGGCACCGGCTCGCACAAACCGCTCTTGCTTCTCGCCCACACCGACGTTGTTGAAGCCAAGCGCGAAGACTGGACGATGGATCCGTTTCAGCTCATCGAGAAAGACGGCTACTTCTACGGCCGCGGCACCGGTGACGACAAAGCGCAAGCCGCCGTCTGGATCGCCAACCTCATTCAATACAAAAAAGAAGGCTTTAAGCCCGATCGCGACATCATCGTCGCCCTTACCGCCGACGAAGAAGGCGGCGGCCCCTACAGCGGCATCAACTGGCTCATCAAAAACCACCGCGATTGGATCGATGCCGAATACGCACTCAATGAAGGCGGCTGGGGTGAATCAGTCGACGGCAAGAAAATCTCAAACGATGTGCAGGTCAGCGAAAAATACGTCATCAATTTCCGCTTCGAAGTTCACAACAAAGGCGGCCACAGCTCGCTGCCCGTTCCCGACAACGCGATCTATCACCTCGCCGCGGCGCTCGACAAACTTTCGAAATTTGGTTTTCCGCTCAAGCTCAACGACGTCACGAAAGCCTATTTCGCCGAAATGGCAAAAATCGAAACCGGCACAAACAAAGATACTCTCGCAAAGGTCGCCGCCGGTGATCACTCCGCTATGGCAAGCCTTGCCACAAAATCACCCCAATTCAACGCCACCTTGCGAACAACCTGCGTCGCGACGCAACTCGAAGGCGGCCACGCCGTCAACGCGCTCCCGCAACTCGCCGCTGCCACCGTAAACTGCCGCGTCCTTCCCGAAGACTCACTCGAATATGTTCAGAACACCCTGAAGCAAATCGTCGCCGACGACGAAGTCAGCATCAAAACGACGGAACAACCTCTAGCTGGCCCAGCCTCGCCAATCCGCCCCGACCTCTTCAAAGCCATCACCGATTCGTCTAACAAAGTCTTCCCCGGCGTTCCCGTCGTTCCAATGATGGTCATGGGTGCCACCGACGGTAAATACTTGCGTATCGCCGGAATCCCCACCTACGGCGTCCAGGGCTTCTTCTTCGATCGCACCGACATCCGCTTCCACGGCCGGGACGAACGCATGCCCGTCCAATCCTTCTACGAAGGCCAGTCCTTCCTCTACGACCTCGTCAAACGCCTCTCGCAATAGCCATCGTTCAGCAATCTCGTGTAGAGGCACGGCACCGCCGTGCCCGCTGCGCTGCAAATCAACCCGCGGCGCAATTCCTCGCGGTCACCGGCAATCCCATGTACGGGCGCAGCATTGCTGCGCCCCAAGCCCAGGCCAAACCCTCGATCTCCATTGGCTTGTTCTTCTTCGCCCCACTAGACACCAGTCGTCCTGAGCCGTCCGCAGGAGGGCGAAGGATCTCAACGTCAGCACGACCTCAAACTATCCCGGCGCGTGGACGACCTCACGAACTCCCAATCAAATAGCCCGTCAAAAACACCAACACCCCGCCCACAATCACCTGAAACGCCGCCTGCAAAAACGGCGTATCCATATACCGATGTCGAATATAAGCAATCGCTCCCAGTTCGATCGCCACCACAACGATCGCCACCAGCGTCGCCGCATGAAAATCCGAAATCAAAAACGGCAGCGTGTGCCCAATCCCGCCCGCCGTCGTCATCGAGCCGATCACAAATCCGCGTATCCACGGTGACCCGCGCCCCGTCAGCGATCCGTCATCCGAGAGCGACTCCGCAAATCCCATCGAAATTCCCGCCCCAAGCGAAGCGGCCAGCCCCACCAGAAACGCATCCCAGCTCTTGTGCGTTGCAAACGCCGCCGCGAAGAGCGGCGCCAGCGTCGAGACCGACCCATCCATCAATCCCGCAAGTCCCGGCTGCACCACCTGCAACAAAAACAATTTTTTGTGCGAAGCGTCTTCCTCTTCCTTCGCATTCGCGGTCAGATGCTTCTCTTCCAGATTGCCCGCAACTTGTGTGTGCTTACGCTCTTCATCGGCAAGTTTGTTGAGCAGCGCGCGTGTCGAAGCATCGGTCGTCCGCGCGATGGCTCGTTGGTAGAATCGCTGTGCCTCCAACTCCATCAACTCCGCCTGCTTGCGCGCCACATTCACGCCGAGCGGCCGAATCAACCACGTCGGCCGCCGGGCCAGAAAACCCTTCACGTTCTCCCGTCGAATCAGCGGAATGTGATCGCCAAACCGCTGTCGAAACATCTCCAGCAGCCGGTCGCGATGTTGCGCCTCTTCCTCGCGCATTTCCTCGAACATGGTCGCGGTAGAAGGGTAAGTCTCCCGCAAGGCGTCCGCGAACTCACCGTAAATCCGCCCGTCTTCCTCTTCCGAAGAAATCGCCAGCGCCAGGATTTCCTTCTCGCTCAAATCTTTGAATTTCTTCCACATCTCCTTGGTTTCCCTCGCTTTCGCGAGAGCAGCATCGCACAAAGCTCCAGCGCAAGTCATCTGAGCCGTCCGCTGCATCCAATCTCCGAACCAACGGTGTTAGCATCGCCTTCCAATTTCGACAGGAGACGCTCCATGGCTGACAAGAAGCCTTCAGGAAACGACAAGCCCGCAGGAAACGAAACCTCCGCGCCAATCACACGCGAAAGGCTCGCGGAGTTGCTGAACGAAGATTTGTCACGCGAATACCAGGCCGTCATCGGATATGTCGTGTATTCACAAGTGCTGAAAGGCGCCGAGTACATGAATATCGCCGATCAACTTGCCTTGCATGCAAAACAGGAACTCGATCACGCTCTAACGCTTTCCCGCCAGATCGACTACCTCGGCAAGATGCCGACGGTAACGCCGAAACCGGTGAAGACCTCGGAAGATGCGAAGCAGATGCTGCGTTTCGATCTCGACAACGAGAACGAGACGGTCCGCAACTATCGTGAGCGTATCCGTCAATGCGAAACCCTAGGCGAATTCGCCATGGCCGAACAGATTCGCCAGATCCTCGTCCAGGAGCAGGATCACCAGATCGACCTGGCAACCGCGCTCGGTGAAGACGTCCCCGACATGAGCAAGCTGCGATAGTCGTCGATCGCAACGAGCCGGCAAAGTTGATCTCAGATCGAGGCAAATAAAGAGGGCGCGGCTCAAAGCCGCGCCCTCTTTGTTCGTGTGACAAGTGAGCGAAATACCCGCGCCGACTCAACTACAGCGAGAAGAACCCTTAGACCTGGTGCCGAAATTTCTGCACGATGCTAAGTCGATCTTCCGCCCCGATTTTATGCTTCATCCGATACAGGTGATTCTTCACCGTCTGTTCCGACAAGCAAAAATGATTCGCGATTTCTTTGTTCGTGAAGCCCTTGGCGATCAGCGGCACGATCTGCTGCTCGCGCCGTGTCAGCCCCAACCGTTGTGTCGGGCTCCCGAAACGGCAACCGTGGTTCCGCGTTCTCAAAGAATCGAAATAACGCGGCGCAGAGTTCGCCGGGACAGACGCGCCCTTCCGGCGCTCACATTCAAGATTCCTTGTGCCATGTCCTCCGCTGAAGCGTCCCGCCACAAATAGCCGCTGATGCCGGCCCGGACATATTGCAGAAATTCCGCGTCTTCGTTCGCCGAGCCGATCAGAAGAATCTTTAGCTCCGGCGCCTGTGCGCGGATCTAGTCGATCTGTTCCGATGTCCGCTGCAATGCTTCCCCTGCGATATCAGCACCAGAACGTCGATAGGGTCATTCGCAGCCGGGTTCTGATAAATTGTGCCATTCCCGTTTAAACGGGCAGCGTCGAACGAATCGCCGGCTTGCGCAGGGACCACATCGATGTCGTCGCGATTGCTCAGCACGCGGCAGAGAGCTTCGCGGACCAACTGATTTTGGTGCCCAGACGCTGGACTCGTAGCTTCTGACTTCTGAGGCCGGGCCTCGCCGAGACCGCCTCTGAGGCGCAGCTGCTGACTTATGTGGCGACCTTCGGCGACGCAGCTAAATTTTGTCTCGAACGCGAAAGTCCTATCGCGGCCCGTCGCGCATCGCCGATGGCAGCAGGGCACATCGATTACTACGTTGTACACGTGTCCGTCGCGGGTGCGGTGGAGGAGAGCAAGTACCGCGAAATCGGACTCGAGTGAGCACAAGTGCAATCCGTGAGCCCGCCCGGGGTGATGCTCTCCAATTCACTTTGTCATGGCTGTAACTCATTGACAAATAACAACTTATAGGCACTCTACTCGACAGCCCTGTTAGATTGTCGCCAATTTCCCAATTCTGGCACCGGACCAACTTTGGGACGCCATTTCGGAACCGCGCAGGGTGAGTCAGGTCGAAAGTCCCTCCCAAGACGCCGATCTGCTCCTTGGCCCGATTTTCGACCCTAAATTTTCTACGGTACTTCGGTACTAACAGCACTCCAACTTTGCCCTACCTCTTTCCGGGTACGGTCCCTCTATAGGTTTAATCTTGGCCATGGCCTAAACTTTTCCTATCGATGGCGAGCCGCGATTAGCTGGCGGCAACCAGGGAGTAACTCATGGCCACTCAAGACCTTATTAGCAAGCAACGCAGAGCGCCGCTCCTCCGGCTCGCGTTACCCCGGCTAACGAGCGCCGCTCGACGCGTCGCTGCAAGATCACCCAGTTGATGCGTATCCGCCCCTCGGACCCCGAGCGCGACAACTTCGAGGATCTGCGCGGCAGCATGAGCG
Source organism: uncultured Acidobacteriota bacterium (assembly GCA_963795355.1). GTDB lineage: Bacteria > Acidobacteriota > Terriglobia > Acidiferrales > UBA7541 > Acidiferrum. The sequence goes on along the minus strand of CAWCHM010000008.1, from coordinate 1,555,344 downwards.
TCTCGCGCACGGGCGTCTATTTCCAGACCAGCGAAGCGAACTACGAGCTCGGCATGCGCCTCTTCGTCACGATGCCCTACACGCAGGGCGCGATGGCGATGAGCCACGAATACCTCGCGGAAGTCGTGCGCGTCGAACCCATGTCCAACGGCATGATCGGCATCGGCTTCAAGATGCTGATGCAGATGGGCTCGGTTTCCACCCACTCTTACGGCATCTCCGTCTCGCGCAAGTAGCCCTCGGCTAACGACGCGACGGCGCTGCTTCGGCTCGATCTGTGGCTTCGCGCCAGCGCGCGCGCGACTTGAGCACGATCCGTACAGCGGCTCGAACACATAAAATCCCGTAGCAAAGAGAAAGGGCGTCCGAAGAACTCGGACGCCCTTTCTCGTGTTGTGGGGGTGGAACAAACTCTGGCCGGTTGCCGACGCGAGCGGTTTCCCCATCTGACCGGAAGCTCTGTTACGTACGGAACATCGTCAGTTCGGGGCCTGGCGCGTGCTATTCGTCCTTGTTCAGGATCTTCAGCGCGCGGTGCCGGATCAGGCCAAGCTGGCGATTCACCGGGTGCGTCCGGGTCAGGAAAGACAGCACAGGCTCACGGCGGCGCGTCAGCCGATTCATTGCGATGCTGAGCCGCACGTCGCGACGCGCGTATTTGAGTCCCGCCTGCAAAGCATCGACGGCGTCGTCTTTGCGGCCGGCCGTTGCGTAAACTTCGGCGAGATTAAGATAGAGCTGTGCCTGGTTCCGCTTCATGCGGACTGCGGCGTCGCACAGTCTCTCCGCTTCGCCCCACTTCTGCTCGGAGCGGGCGAGCACCACTCCAAGATAGGACATGTAATAGGGATTGTTCCGGTCGAGCTCCATGGCGCGCTGCATGTGCGGCAGCGCACGGCCGGCATAATTATCTCGGAGGAGATTCAAACCCGCTTTGAATTCGCGAAAAGCTTCTGTATCGAGCATCGTTTCACCTCAATGACCGTTCTGCGGTCGTCGAGCCTACGTTGTTGGAAGGGAGGAAATCCAAATACGCGACGCAACCAATGAGAGAAATGCGCTACCCGAAGGATCCCAAGGAAGTGAGTCCGGGTGCCAATCGCCAAGGCCAGCGTTCGGCCCAGTCATGGGAGCAGTGAGCAGCGTTGTGCTTAGGGTTCCCATCCCAGTGGTGTGAAGTTACGCAATGGAAGTTCAAAACGCTACTGAACCGTGGGACAGCTTTGGGACAGCGACTTTTGGGAGAAGGCTTTAGGTCCAATTCACCCCGAAAACCCTGCATATATCGACGCTTTCTGATATCACACGAACGTTTTTATGGGGCTGTCGACTTCAAACGGCGGAGCATCATCCTATCGCGTTGGACCGTTTTTTCAGTCTCCTCTGTTCGAGGGCAAGGCGCGTGCTCTTGTTTTCCAGTGGCGGCGCCACTCTTCCCAATCTTCCATCGTGACCTTCAGCATTGATTTGGCAGACTTATGCAGCCAACGGCCTCTTCGTGAGGCGAGATCGCGCTTGATTTTCGGAATCGCGCGCGGTGTTCCGAAATGGATGTTGGCTGCTTCCCAACCCATGTCGTAAAGCAGTTGTGATTCGTCTCTCTCGATCATCAGCGAAGCGAGTTCGATGCGTGAGCAGTCGGGAGCGAGGCGGCGAACCACCCAGTGTCCGCGAAATGTCACGGTCGGATCCTGCACGCGGATCGCGGTCTTCAACAGCTTCAAGCCGTACACAACGTCGGAGGAGCTGTTCTTGTACCAGACCCAAGCCGACGTGCGGATGCCTTTGGCTTCACGGGCGATCAGCGCGCCTTGCCACGAGGAGAGCGCAAGAATCCGCGGATGGCCGAGGCTGCCGAGCCCTGCGATGCGGCGCCGCAATTGGTACGGACGCTTCGGCAACGGCAGCGATTCCTCGACGAGCTTGCGCGCTTCGTCGGGAAGCTTCGTTGTGTAGGTGGGGCACTTCTGCAGCTTGTCCCAGAACTGGACTGGATCGCGCAGGCGGCTTGTCGCGAGAAGGCGAAGGCGCGTGTGGTGCTCGGCGAGGATGAAGGCCTGGCCGCCGTCGGCGATGGAATCGCGGTAGCCCTCTTCGATCGCGTCGGCGGCTTCGCGACGCGTCATCTTGAGGTGGTTGCTGTCGATCGCGAGATACGCGCTCGTCGCGAGGCGAACGAGATCGAGTGTGTACGCGCCGGGGAAGGCTTCGTCGAGGTCGTTGACTCCCCAGATCAGGCGGCCTTCGGTGTCGCGCCAGGTGCCGAAGTTCTCGATGTGAAGATCGCCGACGCCGAGGACGGCTGGAGCCTTGGCGAGTTTCTCGCAAGCTTCCGGCCAGTGTTGAAGCCAGCGATAGAAGGTGGCGCGGAAGAAGGAGAACGGATTCTGCGCCATGAGCGCATGTTTGAGCGCGACGTCCTGGCGGACGATGGGGAGGCGCTTGGCAAGCCATTGCTCGAAGTCCGCGGTGGCTTTGAAGATGTTCATGGTGCGTTCTGCTGACTTTCGTACTTTTCTGTGTGGAGCTCTAAGGCCTTCGATTCGCCTTGTTTTTTCGGAGCGCGAATTCTTCAATCTTGCTGAAATGGGGCGCAGCAGTGCTGCGCCCCTACAAAAACTTGCCTAGACGTTGGCGTGGCCGACGCGGGTGGTTCTTGGTTTTAAGCGCGATTCGTAGATGGGGAAGCGGGCGGCCATTGTGGCGACTTCGGCACGGACGCGCTGTTCTACGGCGGCGTCGCCCATGTGTGAGAGGACGTCGGCGATCCAGACGCCGATTTGGTCCATCTCGGGTTCTTTCATTCCGCGCGTGGTGACGGATGGAGTGCCGAGGCGGATGCCGCCGGCTTTCATTGGCGGCAGTGGATCGAACGGGATGGCGTTTTTGTTGACGGTCAGTCCGGCGCGGTCTAGCGCTTTTTCCGCGTCGGCCCCGGTGATGCCGCGCGGATGAACTTCGATCAACAAAAGATGATTGTCGGTGCCGCCGCTGACGATGCGGAAGCCTTGCTTGGCGATTGAAGCTGCGAGCGCTTTGGCGTTGGCCACGACCTGCTGCTGATAGCCCTTGAAGCTCGGCTCCATCGCTTCCTTAAAGCAGACCGCTTTGGCGGCAATGGTGTGGACGAGCGGGCCGCCTTGCGTGCCGGGGAAGGTGAGCTTGTCGAGTTCTTTGGCGAATGCGGCTTTGCAGAGGACCATGCCGCCGCGCGGGCCGCGCAGAGTCTTGTGCGTGGTGGTGGAGACGATGTCGGCGTGGGGAATCGGGCTCGGATGGACGCCGGCGGCGACGAGCCCGGCGATGTGCGCCATGTCGACGAAGAAAAGCGCGTCGACGGCTTTCGCCACTTTCGCGATGCGATCGAATTCGATGATGCGGGGATAGGCGCTCGCGCCGGCGACGATCATTTTGGGTTTGTGTTCGTGGGCGAGCTTTTCGATTTCGTCGTAGTCGATGCGCTCGTCGTCTTTGCGGACACCATAGGCAATGAAGTGGTACATGCGACCGGAGAAATTCAGCGGGTGGCCGTGCGTGAGATGGCCGCCGTGGGCGAGGTTCATGCCGAGCACGGTGTCGCCCGGCTTCAGCGTGGACATATATACGGTGACGTTGGCGGAGGTGCCGGAGTGCGCCTGCACGTTGGCGTGCTCGGCGCCGAAGAGTTCCTTGGCGCGATCGATCGCGAGTTGCTCGACTTTGTCGGCGACTTCGCATCCGCCGTAGTAGCGCTTGCCGGGGTAGCCTTCGGCGTATTTGTTGGTGAAGACCGAGCCCATCGCCTCGAGCACGGCTTCGGAGACAAGATTTTCGCTGGGGATCAGTTCGAGGCCGGTGGCTTCGCGCTTGGCTTCGTCGAGAAGAAGATCGGCGATGGCCGGATCGACGGTGTCGAGCGGGCGCTGCATGCGGTCGTTGGATTCGGTCGTGGTCATGGACGTCCTTGGATTTGGAAGATGAGACATATTACATCGGCGAGAGGGAATGGGCGAAGCGCTGCCCCCACCCCCGGGGTGTTTTTCGCAAGAATGTGATTCTGAAGGGGTTGTACGTGCACGAAGCGCAAGAATGTGAATCTAAGGGAGTTATGCGAGTTTGAGTTTTGCAGCGAGGGAATGCGTTCCGTTTTGGGACGGGACGAAATGGCGGCGCGCACGGTCGGCATAAGCGCCCGAAAGGGAAGCGATGATTAACCCAGGATTGAATGTTTGTCAAGTGGTTAACAATAAAACGTTTGATTTGAGCGAGATGCGAATTGCCTGTTCGAACCAAGCCCCCAGGTTTGTCGTAAGAACGTTGCGATGGAGGTCGAAGAAGGTTCGCGCGGCCGTCGAAAACTAGGAAACGTTCCGTCTGTCCCCGGGTTTTCGGGGGTTTTCGGGTCGGTGCCTCACGACATTTGGCGAATTAGCAGTTCGAATGTTTACATCGCCAGTCAATTACTAATCTATTGAACAAGTACTATAGTGCAGCGAATGCCCCGCCCTCTACGCTAATCCCTCCAAGGCCCCTTTCATAACGATTTCAGAAAAATGTATTCGCTGCACGATTTCTTAAGAGGAGAGATTTGCATGAGACGCGTCGCCGCATCTGTGGCTTCACTGAGCCTCGTTCTAGCGCTACCAAGCGGGGCTCAGAACCAAAAATCTCAAGATCCGCAACCCATGATGGTCGAGTGTCGGGACCTGTCTTCTTCCGACAATTTTATGGGGCCGAACGAGTCACTCATCAACGGAAAAGCCTGTCGCCCTGCCGGGAGCCCGCTGACCGTCAGTCTCACGAATCCAGCGGCGGCCCCATCAGTGGTACCCGCAAAAGTGCTGAGTACACAACCGGCGCCAGCGGCTGCGGTTCCGGCTCCGGCGGCGGTCCCAATTCCGACTGCGGCTCCGAAAGATGATCCGCAGTCCGTTGCTCCGGCCGGCCCAACAGGTAAGTTCATCCTCGAGGATGGGACGCCCATCAAATTGGTGCTCAGCGAAAACCTGTCTTCGGCGGACGCCCAAGTCGGCCAAGAAGTCAGCTTCGAAGTGGTTGAGGATGTCCAGATCCAAGGAATCGTCGTAATTCCGAAAGGAGCAACCGCGTGGGCAACAATCACCGCAGCTGAGCACAAGCGGAGGCTTGGACGCGCCGGTAAGTTGGACCTTAATCTCGACAAAGTCAGGCTGTCGGATGGCGAGAAGGCTCTCATCAAGGCCACCAAGGACGCGCAAGGTGGCGGGCACACCGGCGCAATGGTCGGTGCGATGGCGGCTACCGCAATCTTTACCTTGGGTGGTTCAGCACTCTTCTTACTGATGCATGGAAAGGACATCACAATTCCGAAGGGTACGGCCGTCACGGCATTCGTTCAGGGAGATGACGTGCTGGATCGGGCCAAATTCGAGAAATTCGCTAGAGCTAACTAGCGAACTGCGGGAGACAGGGAACCTAGACGGCGCGAGACGTCCTGGCGTTCACATCGTTTTGCGGTGCGGAACAATCAAGCCAGGATTTCTCCGCTTCGGTCGGAATGATACGCGTTTTTGTTTTGCGTTTTGACGGGCCGATGGGTGCCGTGGAGCGAAAAAACCGCAGCTTACTCAAGCATGGAATCTGCGACGCGCCGGCGTGGCAGTTGAAAACCGTCTGTTGCCGGGTTTTCGCGAGTTTTAACTGGTTAACAACAAAATGTTTTTTCGAGCGAGATGCGGCTTGTCGATTCGAATCGCCAACGTAATTTTGTGGTGGGGACGCGTGGTTCGAATGCGGAAGAGTCCTTCGATGCGGTCGAAATTCAGGGAACGTCGCGTCTGTCACCGGTCGTGGTCACGATCGTGACCTGGTTTCTGTCCCCGGGTTTCCCGACGCGAAAGGGCGAGCGCGCGAAAATCCGGTGTTAGAGCTTGTGCCGAACAGCCTGTTTGACTGCCTCCAAAGCGTTGGCATCCTCGAGACCGCTTAGGTCACCTTTCACTTCGCCGGTCTTCAGAAGCTCACGCAGAAGGCGCCGCATGATCTTGCCGCTCGATGTCTTGGGCATCGTGTCCACTACGAAAATATGTTCGGGGATCGCGAGTTTTCCGATGCCCATCTCAACCGCCTTGCAAACGCGGGCTTTCAAAGATGCCGGCTCAAAGTGGTTTGTCTTCAGGCGGAGAAATGCTGCGGGCACTGCACCTTTCATTGCGTCGGGATATTCGACCACCGCGGCTTCGGAGACTTCGGGGCAAGTCAACAAAGCATTCTCGATCTCCATCGTGCTGAGCCTATGACCGGCGACATTAAACACGTCATCCAGACGACCGAGTACCCAATAGTGGCCGTCTTCATCGCGCACTGCACCATCGTATGTAAAGTAGCAGCCGGGAATCTTCCGGAAGTACTCGTTCAAGTACCGTTCATGATCTTTCCAGAGCGTGCGAATCATCATGGGAAACGCTTTTTTTACGATCAAGTTGCCGGGGGTTCCCGCAGGCACAGGTTGGCCATCGTCATCCACGATGTCGACTGCGTCACCCAGAAACTCTATTCCGCAGGAGCCGCGCTTCATTGGAGTTAGCCATGCCGCTCCGGCCAGTGGGCAGCCTGCCAGTTCGGTTTGGCCCCACGTATTGTTGACGTAGAGCTTTTCCCGTCCGAGATCGTGGTGCAACCAATCCCAAGCCTCTCCGTTGAGAGGCTCCCCAACGAGCCCCACGACCTCAAGTCGCGAGACGTCGTAACGCTCGCGCCACTGGTCTGAGCAACGCATCAGCATTCTGACCGCACTCGGGGCCGTGAATACTTTGTTCACTTTGTACTTATCGACGATTCGGAAGAACCGATCTTCCTCAGGATGGTCGAGAGCACCTTCCGCAAATATGGTTGTCGCTCCGTTGGTCAGCGCTCCGGCGATTCCCCAGATGTGCATCGTCAGCCACCCGATATCCGCAGTGCACCAGAGCACGTCTTCTGGACGATGATTCATCTGGAATTTTGCGTGGACGTAGTTGTTGATGATGAATCCGACGCCCGAGTGAACCACTCCTTTTGGTTTTCCGGTAGTTCCGCTCGTATAAAACACTAAGCCGGGTTCGTTTGCCTCCATCGGTTCCGGCGGGCAGTCATTGGAGGCCGAGAGCATTAGCTCATGCCACCAGAAATCTCGGCCACGCACCATCTCGATGGGATCCTCGGTGCGATGGACAACGATAACCTTGCAATCGTTCTCAAGATTGGGGATGCATTCGTCGACTTTTGCCTTCAAGGGGATCCGCTTACCGCGGCGAACACAATGATCTGCCGTAACAACCACCTTCGGGCAAAACGCAACGAGGCGATCATTCAACGCGCGGGCGGAAAAACCGGAGAAGACGGTGTTGTAGATCGCTCCGATTCGGAAACAGGCAAGAATAGCGACGACGCACTCGACTACATTAGGAAGAAAAATGGCAACTGCACTGCCGTGACCGACGCCAAGGCTCTTGAGCATGTTGGCACAGCGTTGGACTTCGTCGAGGAGCATGTCGTAAGTCCGAAAAGACGATTCCCCGGTTTCCGCCTCCCAAATAAGTGCGACTCGGTTGCCGCTCCCTCTTGCAACATGACGATCGAGCAAATTGACACAGGGATTCATCACTCCGCCGCTAAAGAATTCGAATTCCGGCAGGGTCCCCTTCTGGACCGTATCCCATCGGCGAATCCACTCGAATTCGGATGCAATCTGCTCCCAGAATTTATCGGAATCCTGCTTGGAGAACCGCAGGTACTCAAGAAATGCTTCGGCACTGCCCATAGCAGTTTGTTGCGATCGATCTGGAAGCAGGGGTTGCTCAGGAATGTTGGCCATCGGCGCTATCCGTGCAGCATCGTCCTTCCCGTTGTGTATGGGTACTTGCTCAATCGATTGCTTTTTAGGCGATGCTGGATAAAACGCGGCGTGATGATTTGCTACTTCTTTACCGCCTACCGGCCCAATTTAGGAACGGACTCTATCATGTCTAACACAGGAAGATCACACACCAAGCGGGCGGAAAGAGAAGGGGTGTCGGGATCCTCCCGGCGCTACCGGGAGCGGCGGATTCAAGCCAAGTGGGGATGGGTGTGTTCAGGATTGCGGACAGGTGGCGGAGGTCAGGGGGCGGCTCCGTGGTAAGTCGCGTGGTAGCCGCCGACCGGAGCGATCTCGGTGCGGCTCCACCGTAAAGACCGGAAGGACTTCACATAACGCCAACTGAGATCGAGTCAGTTTGGTTTTTGGGAGTGGGCGGCGGCGCGGTGATCGAGGGGGCCGCTGATTGGCGGCTTAGGGCGACGAAGTGAACGGGGATTGGGCCGTCGGCGGCTGAGCTCTTCTTGGTGGCGGTGCGGACGACTTTCCACTGGCGGCCGAAGCGGGTGATGATGCAGCCCTTGGCAGGGACTTCCTGCTCACCACGCATGTCGATCACGATTTCTTCGGGTTCGTTCTTGTCGTCGTACTGATACACGAACTGGCGGGCGTTCGTCATCATCGAGTGGGTTCCCCTCCCAACCTGTGGGTAATATGCGCGTGTTTTTTGGGGTAGGGCGGTAGTTGTAGCGACGCGTTGACGTATGGGTAACGTAGGATTTGTGGCGCGAGTGGGCTCGCACAAGAGCGAACGACTAGAACTCCTTGCGTCTTGCGGGCTTGGGGCGCAGCGGTGCTGCGCCCGTACATGATCGAGGTTGACGGGTTGATTGTGATTGGGCTGAACGCTGAGATCCTTCGCGGCGCGAGCGACGCGTTCGCACAGAAGCGAACGCGGGGAAAAGGCGTCGCTCGCTTGCTCAGGAAGACGGAGCTGGGAGGGTTGGGCAGCTCTGGCCCTCAATCGAGGCAGTGGAATGGCGACACGTGTGGCAACTCTTTCGGCGGGTGAGGGAATCGGATGAGTTGCAGGGTGGATACGTCCAAAACATGGCATAATCCGGGAACTCGATAGGCTAGACGGAGAAGAGCTCGGTGTCAGGCCTCGGTCCAATTCCAAAAATGGTGGGGATTGCATGTGTCGCGGTGTGTTTTGTCGAAGCGAGCGGAGTTGTGCGCGCGCAGCAGCAGGGCGGCGGAACTGCGGATGAGAAGACGGTGCTGCATGGGACGGTGGTGAATTCGGTTACGCATCAGCCTGTTGGGCGAGCGGTGGTGATGTCGCAGGATGGGCGGTTCGCGACGATGACGAACGAGCGCGGACGTTTTGAGATGGCGTTTAAAGTGAGGAAGAACGCTCCCCCTCCGAGCGCCGCGCCGGGCCCTGCGACCGGAACATCCACGTTCTCTCGCATCACCACAACCACTTATGCGGACGGGTCTGGCACGACAACATCAACCTCGTATGGGCCGGGTGCAGCGGCGCAAGAGGGAATGCCGGAGCGGCCGGATTACCTGACGGCGCGGCGCACCGGCTTTCTCAACATGGCAATGCGGGGAGGGCCGGGAATTGCGATTGCGCGGGATCAGGAAGAGGTGACGATTCCGTTGACGCCGGAGGCGCGGATCGTTGGGCATGTAACCTTGGCGGATGGCGAAGCCGCCAGAGGAATGCAGGTGGCTCTTTACAGGCGAACAGTGCGTGCAGGCCGGGCGCAGTGGCTGCCCACAGGAAATGCGGAGGTGAAGTCAGACGGAGAATTTCGCATGGCCGACCTCCAAGCGGGGGATTACAAGCTGCTTTCACTGGAGCTGAACGATCGAGATCCGGTGACCAGCAATCCGCGAGGGGAACTATTCGGGTACCCACCGGATTACTACCCGGGCGCAACGGATTTCGGAACCGGCGCGTTGATTCATCTTGCGGCGGGCGAGACGTTCCAGGCGAGCCTCACTCCGGAGCGTCGGCGCTACTACCCGATACACATAGGACTACTGAACGGGCCTCAGAGAGGCGGCGTTGTGCCGCAAGTGGAAGTGTGGAAAGACGGGCACGCCGGCCCCGGCTATTCGCTGGGTTACGACTTCCGGGACGGTTCGATCGGCGGATCGCTGCCGGACGGAAATTATCTCGTGAAGGTGACGAGCCCATCGGAGGAAGCGTTGACCGGAGTGACGAACTTGTCGGTGAAGGGCGGATCCGCGGGCGGCATGGTGACGCTGTTGGGAGGCTCGGTCGTCGATGTCCAGGTGACTGAGGAGTTTAGCCATTCGGAGGAGCCGCGAAGCATAGTGAGCGCGGGGCCCGTTGGAAATCCTGGCGATTCGCCGAAGCGACAGCGCCTCTGGAACGTTCAACTCATGCTTTGGTCAACGGAGGATTTTACGTTTCGCCGCCAATTGATGGCGCGACCGCCAAGCGATCCCGATGCGGATGGGTTGGAGATAGCGAATGTGCCCGCGGGCGAATACCGAGTGCAGGTGCAGTCGACGGAAGGTTACGTTGCGTCGTTGCGATGCGACGGAACGGATTTGCAGAAGTCGAATCTGGTGGTGCCTGCGGGAGGAACGGTGCCTCCGATCGAAGTTGTGCTGCGGGATGACGGCGGGGAGATCGACGGCACGGTCGCGGAGATCGCAGGTCGAAACGAGGCAAACCCGCAAGGCGCCGCGACGGCGACTGGATATGTTTATTTTCTGCCAGAGGGCGAACAGGCCGAAGTGAAGCAGACATTCGTGCAGCGAAATGGAGAGTTTCAGATGACACAACTGCCACCGGGGACATATCGGGTGGTTGCGTTCGAGACGCCGAAGTCGGATCTAGAGTGGTCGAACGAAGAGGGGATGAAGAGGTTTGAGTTGCAGACGGTGACGGTGGCGGCGGGACAGAAAGAGAAGATTCGAATTTCGTTGAGTGTGGAGTGAAGACGATGAGGCTGATGGATTGCCATCGATCAGAAAACCCGCACCCTGAAAACCGCAGGGTGCGGCACCCAGAAGCAGTTGTTGCCCGCTTTTTCGTTTTGGCGATTGCGATTAGTTGTGTGACTGCTCCTTCGCGGGCGCAGAGTTATCGCGTGGCGGGGATTGTTTTGAATGATGCGGATGGGGCGCCGTTGGGGAGGACGAGAGTTTCGCTCGCGGCGGTGCAGGATCGGCGGAAGGCGGAAAGCGTTATCACGGGCGCAGATGGACGATTCGAATTTCGCAACGTGCCCGGCGGGAAATTTTCGCTGGAGGGCGCAAGGCGAAATTTTTTGCTCACGACGTATCAATGGCATGAGGGATTTTCCACGGCGATTGTGACCGGCGCTGGATTGGAAACCGAGGATCTCGTGCTGCGGATGATTCCATTCGGATCGATCGCGGGAAAAGTGATCGATGAAGCGGGAGAGCCGGTGCGAAACGCGCGCGTGAAACTCTACATGCGGAACCGGCAATTTGGAAGAGATCGCGTGGTGACGTACGGATTCGCGCAGACCGACGATGAAGGGAAGTACGAATTTATGGATTTGATTCCGGCGGAATACTTTGTGTCGGCGGCAGCGAAGCCGTGGTACGCGGTGTATCCGGGCTGGGTGGACGAAAACGGCGTGAAATCGGAGTGGATACGGTTGCGCCGGAATTGAATGTGGCGTATGCGACGACCTTCTATAACGGGGCCACGGAAGCGGACGCCGCTTCGCCGATCAAGATTGAAAAAGGCGCGCGCGTTGCCGCGGATATTCACTTGAACGCAGTGCCGGCGTTGCATGTGACGGTGAAGGGGACGGGAAATCCGGCCGACGGCACGATGATTCTGGCCGAGGCTCCAGAAGATCGAATTCGACACGCGGAGCCTGCAGGCGGAGAATGTTGTCACGACGACGGATCAACGGCGAGATGGAAATCAACGGCCTGGCACCGGGAAGCTACCTTCTGGGGGAGCCGAACGGAAACGGACGATTCGCACTGCCGAGCGGGATGGTCGAATTGCAAAAGATGGGCAATCCATGGAGCCGAAAGGTCCGGCGGCGACCGCGACGTGAGGGTGAAAGTGAAAACAGCGCGGGGAGAGGATATGCCGCAGGGGATTGAATCTGTCGCTGCGGAACGAGCGCAGATACGTACGATTGCGTTTACTGCCGGTGAGGGCAAGGAGGAGGCAGTTTTGAGAACGTGCCGGCGGGAAAATTTGCGTTGCTGGTGAATGTGTCGAGGGCGCCGCAGTACACGGTCGGGCGGATTTCGCAGCAGGGTGGAGCGGAAGTGGAAGGGCACGACATCACGGTGGCGAGGGAGCGACGGTGGAGGTCAACGCGACGCTGATGGCGGGGGTTGTGTCGGTGGAGGGCGTGGTGAAGAAAGACGGGAAGCCGGTGTCGGGAGTGATGGTGGCGCTGGTGCCGAAGGATCCGCGGACGCATCCCGAGCGATTTCGACGGGATCAGAGCAATCTGGATGGGTCGTTTATGGTGGGCGGGATTTTGCCGGGGAAATATACGTTGATCGCGGTGGAGGATGGCTGGGGATTTGCGTGGATGAAAGAGGGCGTGCTGGAGAAGTATTTGGCGCACGGGCAGGAATTGACGATTGGGGAATGGATGAGTGGGACGGTGGTGTTGCCGGAGGCGGTGGAGGTGCAGGCGCGGTAGGGCGGCGTGGGCTGCTGCGCGATGGGATTGCGGTGGGGTTACGGCTGAGATCCTTCGGCGTCCTTCGAGGCGCCTCAGGATGACAACTCTCTTATTCTCCAGTACGATGCGATTTTTTTTCAGGATGACGATTCCAATTTGTCGCGGTCGGATTCTAGAGATGGCGCGTCAGCGCCCGGCGGCGGCGGTTTTAGGCTTTGGCGGTGATGCGGCGCTGACGATGGGGCGCTCGCCGGATGGGCACGGTTGGCCGTTGTGGCCGACGAGAAGATGTTTGACGACTTTATTGACGCTGGCGTGCTTGAGGCGGGTGAGTTCGGCGTCCTCGTAAAACGAAATATCGCGAGAGCGCCGGATGAGGCGCAGGCGGCGGAGGACAGCGCCGGCTTCACACTTGAGGGCCTTTAACTCTTCACACATAGGGGCTGAGCTGCGGCCCGGGATTCTAAACGGATGTGGATGGCGGACAACGGTACCTTTGTACCAGCGTGTGGATTTCGGTTTTATTTCGTCGGGGCGCGGGGGGGCGCGAATTGCTGGCGCGCGATGGTTTCACTGGTGGCCACTGTTGGTGGCGCGAGTGTCGCGGTGTAATATGTCTGCAAAGGACGTCTGGTAGTTTTTCGTTTTAACCAAGGAAGTTTCCACTCAGGTCGGCTGCTCAGAATACAGTCGGGGCTCGGCGCATTAACGGCATGCGCGGATTCGCGATCGCGAGGACTTTGCATGGGCTCACCCAATGTGGTGCTGGCGCAGGAGTATCTGCGGGCGGTTGAATCGATGGGGCCGCCCGAGAATGTGGCGCGTTTTTGTTCTCCCGACATCGAATTCCACGAATTTCCGAATCGGATTGTGCCGCACGGGCGCGTGCGGAAACGCGCGGATTTACAGGCGGCGTATGGGCAGGCGCAGAAGTTGCTACGGTCGCAGCATTATGAGGTGCGGCGCGTTGTCGAAAACGGCGATGAGGTGGCGGTAGAGTTGGAGTGGACGGGGGTGCTCGCGGTGCCGTTGGCCGCGATGAATTTGGCGGCGGGACACGAGATGAAGGCGTTTGTCGCGATGTTTCTGACTTTTCGCGATGGGAAGATTGTCAGCCAGCGAAATTACGATTGCTATCCGCCGTTTGAGGCGGCGACGACGGATTTGATGAAGCCAGCGGGTGAACGAAATGGCTGAGACGATTCCGGCTTCGGGGCCCCCGAAACCAGAGCGGCGGCGCGGATTGCGTTTTCCGTTTACGGCGGAAGCGGAAGTCTCGCTGGAGGGTTCGGGGCAGAAGCTGCCGGCGCGGGTGACGGAGATCGGGCCGCAGGGTTGTTACTTGCAGATGGGGACGCCGCTCGATGCGGGGAGCGCGATCTTCGTAAAATTTTTTGCGGAATCGAAATTTTTTGAGACGAAGGCGATTGTGGCCTACTCGCAGCCAAATCGTGGGATGGGCGTCTCGTTTCGAGATATGAAGCCGTATTTTGTGGATGTGCTGCGGAAGTGGTTGCTGGAAGCGATGATTGCGAAGAACAAGCCTCGCGATTGACTTGCGGATTGCTTCCGCTGGTTGTCGAGTTGCAAGTTTCCCTGAGCCCGCCTGGGCGCGCTAAGATTACGCGATGCAGAGGAAGATTTTCTGGGCATTGTTTGCCGTCCTCGGATTGGTTGCCGATCTGGCTTTGCCCTTGTGGTGGGCGCTTGCTGCTACGATTCCCATCGGTGTGGTGAGCTGGTGGGTGGCGTATCGGAGCGATTGGTTTTAGTTTAGATCGATGAGATTTCAGGGCAATTCATGGAGTGATCGCGCGACGCGTGGTGCGGCGAGGTGCGCTCGCGGTGTGATGATGTGCGTCGCGACGGTGGCGGCGTGCGCGTCGCTATGCGTTTGCGTTCCCGCATCGCGCGGGCAGGCTCCGACGGCGACGGCTCCGGCGCCTGCATCGAAAAAAAAGATGAAGATCGATGGGGTCGCGGTCGAGAAGACGCCGCAGAAATTGGAAGGCGTGCAGAAAACGGTCAGCGGACACGTTGAAGTGGCCGGGTCGAAGATTTACTACGAGGAATGTGGCTCGGGGCCGGCGGCGGTGATTTTGCTGCACGATGCGTGGCTCCATTCGGTGACGTGGGACGAGGAGTGGCGCCCGCTCTGCGCGAAATATCACGCTGTGCGTTATGACCGGCGCGGATATGGCCGATCGGAGGCCGCCAAGGCTGCTTATTCTCCGGTTGAGGACTTGCTGGCGCTCGCGAACGATCGAAAAATTCAGCGCGCGGTGTTCGTTGGAAGCTCCACGGGGGCTGGAGTGGCGATCGATTTTGCGCTGGCGCATCCGGAGTTGGTGCAGGGGTTGTTTTTGATCGGGCCGCTCGTGGATGGATTGCCGACGAGCACAGAGTTTCAGGTGCGCGCGGCGAGAAATTCTGCGCCGCTGAAAGATGGCGACGCGAAAGCCGCGGCGGAGAATTGGTCGAGGGACCATTACATTTTGGGCGAGGGGCACGATCCCGAACGCGCGAAATTTTTGGAGACGTTGTATGCGAGTCTCCAGAATCTGAAGAACGGGGACGAGTTCGTAGCGAAGAGTTCGCCAGCGGCCGGAACGCGGCTCGGCGAAATTCATGCGCCGACCGAAGTACTGGTCGGTGAGGTCGACATCGCTGATGTGCACGCGGAAGCCGGTGCGATTGAAGAGGGAATCGCCGGGGCGCAGCGCGACGTGGTGATCAACGCGGGCGATCTGGTTCAACTCGAGCAGCCCGAAATTGTGATGGAGAAGTTGACGAATTTCGTCGATCGCCAGCAACGCATCGCTGTCGATGTGCCTGTGGATGTGCTGCAGAGTTATGTAGGTACGTATACCTCGCGGGATCGAGGGATCACCGTTACTCTCAATGGCGGCCACTTGATCGCGCAGGCTCCGGGACAAGCGAACGCACAATTGTTCGCGGAATCGCAGACGAAATTTTTCTTTCGTGTCTCCGACGTGGAAGTCGAATTCACGAAAGACCCCGCCGGGAAAGTCACAAAAGCCGTCATTTATCAGGACGGCGAAGTGATCAAGGCCGCCCGACTGTAACGTTCGCGACCCACGAAGAATCCCACCCGATTGTTTGCTTGCCGTAACAATTCAATGTGAAGATAGGTGTCATGCCAAATCGATTTGTATTGAACGTAATTTTCAGCGCGCTCTGCGCGTTTTTTATTGTGAGCCAAACGAAGGCGCAGGACGCGCCCGCGACGCCAGCACCGAAGGCATCTGCGCAAGGTTCGACCACTGGATCGAAGACTGGTCAGACTGCCGGCGCGAAAACCGGGCAGGGAACCACGGCCGCAAAGAAGCCGGGAACGGCAGGAGCGCCACTGGTGCTGAAGACGCAAAAAGAAAAGGCAAGCTACGCCATTGGCGTCAACATCGGAAAGGGATTGCACCGCGACGGCGTTGACGTTGATACCGCGCTCATTCAGCGCGGCATACGAGATGCTTTGCTGAATAACAAATTACTGCTGACGGACGATGAGATGAAGACAGCGTTGATGGGGCTTCAGGCGGATTTGAAGAAGAAGGCAGACACGGAAATGGCGGCCGCAGGAGCGGCGAACAAGAAGGAAGGCGAGACGTTCCTGGCGGCGAACAAAGCGAAAGAAGGTGTGGTGACGCTGCCGGACGGACTGCAATACAAGATCTCGACCCCGGGCAACGGACCGAAGCCGACTGCTACAGACACCGTCGTCGCGAACTACAAAGGGACGTTGATCAACGGCACGGAATTCGATAGTTCCTACAAGCGCGGCCAACCCGTGACGTTCCCAGTGGGCCAGGTGATCAAGGGCTGGACGGAAGTTTTGCAGTTGATGCCGGTGGGATCGAAGTGGGAAGTCTACATCCCGTCGGATCTCGCGTACGGTCCGCAGGGTCCAGGGCGCGCCGGCCCGATCGGTCCGGACCAAACTTTGATCTTCGAGATTGAGTTGGTTTCGATCCAGCCGAAGGGCGCGAGCGCCGCTCCGCCGCCGGCGCAGAAGTAATAAGCCGTCCGACCCGATCTGAATTGCGTTTAACTGGGACGGTCATCGACCGCGAAGGCGTTTCGTTGACACCTCACAACGCCTCCATTACGCTTTCGTGTTTACTCGCATTGAATTTTCTTTCCTGAGAGGAACGGGCAAATCCAGGCATGGCTGAAGAAAAGCTCCCAACTCGCGCACAGGATTTTTCCGAATGGTACAACCAGCTCGTGCTCAAGGCGCAGCTCGCAGACTATGCGCCCGTGCGCGGCTGCATGGTCGTGCGCCCCTACGGCTGGGCACTCTGGGAAAACATGCAGCAAGCGCTCGATCGCCGCTTCAAGGCGACCGGGCATCAGAACGTCGCGTTCCCGCTGCTGATTCCTCGCAGCTTCATCGACAAAGAAAAGCATCACGTCGAAGGTTTTTCGCCGGAGCTCGCGGTCGTCACCATCGGCGGCGGCGAAGAGTTGGCTGAACCTCTCGTACTGCGGCCGACCTCGGAAACGATCATCGGGCACATGTGGTCGAAGTGGATTCAGTCGTACCGCGATTTGCCGGTGCTGATGAATCAGTGGAACAGCGTCGTGCGTTGGGAACTTCGCACCAAGCTATTTTTGCGCACGCTGGAGTTTTACTGGCAGGAAGGTCACACGGCGCATGCTACGCGCGAAGAAGCCGAAGCTGAAACGCGGCAGATGCTCGACATCTACACGGACTTCGCGATGAACGACGCGGCGATTCCCGTTATCCCTGGGAAAAAGTCGGAAGCCGAGAAATTCGCCGGCGCCGATACGACATATTCGATCGAAGCGATGATGGGCGATGGCAAGGCGTTACAGTCGGGTACGTCGCACTTCCTGGGACAGAACTTCGCCGAAGCGTTCGAAGTGAAATATCTCGATCAGACCGGCCAGCTGCAGCATTGCTGGACGACGTCGTGGGGGCTTTCGACGCGCGTGATCGGCGCGATCATTATGGTGCACGGTGATGATCAAGGGCTTGCGCTGCCCCCCAAGTTGGCACCGTATCAGGTCGTCATCGTACCCATCTTCAAGACCGACGAAGAGAAGGCCGTCGTCATCGACGCGGCTCGCAAGTTGAAGGGCGAACTCGCGAAAGCGAATATTCGCGTGACGCTCGATGAGCGCGAAGGAAACAGCCCCGGGTGGAAGTTTAATGATTGGGAGATGCGTGGCGTGCCGGTGCGCGTCGAGCTTGGTCCCAAGGATGTCGCCAAACAGTCGGCGGTGTTAGCTCGACGCGATCGTCCCGGACGCGAAGGAAAAATCAGCGCGCCTCTCACTGATATTCCGCAAACGATCGAAAAGTTGCTGGTCGAAGTTCAGCAGTCGATGTTCGACAAGGCGCTGGCCTTCCGCAAGGCGAATACCCACGACGCGAAAAACTACGACGATCTAAAGAAGGCCGTGGAAACCGGCTTCGCGCTGGCGCCTTGGTGTGGCGGCGGAGATTGCGAAGCAAAGATCAAGGAAGAGACGCGTGCCACCATGCGTTGCATTCCGCTCGAGCAGCCTGCGACTTCGGGCAACTGCGTCTATTGCGGCAAACCTGCGCCCGAGAGCGCGATTTTCGCTCGCGCGTACTAAGTTTCCGCAGAGTAACGTCTCACATCGTATTGCGGGGACACCGGTCTCAGAGAACCAGACTTAAGCAACTTCTTTCGATACATAGCGACCAGACTTAAGCAACTTCTTTCGATACATAGCGTTACGCGTCTAGTTCCTTTGATATAACGCTTCGCTTTAGCTTTGCCCTCCTACCTCGCCATTTCCTTTCCGGGAACATCGATTCCCTCAATTTCTCGACACGTTCTGCGACCGGTGCTACTTTGGAATCACCCGAAATCGGTGGAGTTTCGCCGAATTCATGGGCAGTTCGCCAGGAACGCCGAAGAGTCAGAAAGAGCCAGAACACATTTGTCGCGCCGCAGCCAACTCGGAATTCAGTCTCCACCTCGTAGTCGCGCTGCGTTACGCGCGGAGCGTGGCGCCGGCACGATTAAGGCGATTCTCTGGACGATTTTGCTGGTCTACGGCGCTTTTGTGGCCTACAAGATCCTGCCCGCTTACGTCGCCGAATATCAGTTGCAAGACAAAATGCAGGAACAAGCCAAATTCGCGGTCGTAAATCGCTATCCGGAAGAACAGATCCGCGACAGCATCTTCAAGGTGATCAAGGATCTGGAAATCCCTGTGAAGCGCGAGGACATCAAGATCACCGCGACGCAGGATGTCGTTCGAATCGCGTGCGACTACTCGGTGCCGGTTGATCTCCTCGTGTACCAGATGAACCTCCACTTCACGCCTTCGAGCGAAAACAAGAACCTGTAGTTCAAACTTTCCCGGAAGCTTCCCGAACTCCGCGCTCGCTCAGTTTCTGATACCCAACTCATTGCGCACACTACCGTTCTGTGCTGGAACCGCGTCTTTTACTCCTGTCCGGGGTTAAGAGACAATGGAGGACCAGCCAAATTGAGGGATACGTTTGCGCATCCGCATTGAAAAGGGTTTCTGGACGTCCATCGTCGGCCTGACCCTACTGGGCGTGACCTTCGCCATTTTTCTTACGTGGATCAGCTTCGTCACGTACTTCTACGTGAAGTATTCGCGGATGATCGATGCACGGCTTTCTGGACGTCTTCTGCAAAACACGACGCAAATTTTCTCGGCGCCACAACGAATCGCCGACGGCGAAGTGTGGTCGGCCGAAGAACTCGCAACATACCTCACCAAGGTTGGCTACCGTACTGAAAAGGACGACAACTCTCTGGGCCAGTTCACCGTGCGAGGCGGCAGCGTTGACATCGTCCCGTCACGGCTTTCTTATTTCGCCGCCACGAACGCCATATCCGTAACGTTCAGCGGCAAGAAGATCAGCTCGATCCGGCCGCTTGGCGGCGGTAACGACCTCATTACGGCGGATATCGAGCCGGAACTCATCACCAATCTCTTCGACTCGTTGCGCGAGAAACGTCGCCCAATTCGTTACGATGACATCCCGCCCACGCTGGTCCACGCGATTATCTCGGCCGAGGACAAGCGGTATCTTGAACACGGCGGATTCGACTTTGTTCGCATCGTAGGCGCGGCCTGGGCCGACCTGCGCCACACCAGCCACAACTATCAGGGCGCGAGCACGATTACGATGCAGGTAGCGCGCACATTTTTCTTTTCCAACGAGCGCACATGGCGCCGAAAGCTGGCCGAGTTGATGGTGGCGATGGAGTTGGAGCAGCGCTTTAACAAACAACAGATTTTCGAGCTTTACGCGAACGAGGTTTACCTCGGCAATCGCGGGAGCTTTGGCATTCGAGGCTTTTCGGAAGCCAGCGTCGCATACTTCGGCAAGGATTTGCGGCAGCTTTCGCTCGCCGAAGACGCTTATCTCGCCGGCATTATTCGCGCTCCTAACTATTACTCCGCTGCCGACCGGCATCCCGAGCGCGGCAATCAAGCACGCGATCGCGTCCTGACGCAGATGCTCGACAACAAATACGTTACCGAAGCCGACGTCCAGGATGCGAAGCGCGTTCCGCTGAAAATCGTGCGCACATCGATCACCGGCGGCGAGGCGCCTTATTTCGTCGATATGGTGAAAGACCACCTGCTCGACAAATATTCGGAACAGCAGCTCATCAGCGAGAATTTTCGTGTTTACACCACGCTTGACCCCGCGTTGGAGCGTGCCGCGTCGAATGCAATTGAGGAAGGCGCGAAAAACGTAGACAAGCTGCTCGCCAAGAAATATGACAAGTGGAGGAAGGAAGCCGCGAAGAAGGGAAGCAACGAGCCGATTCCGCAGGTGCAGGCGGCGCTCGTGGCTCTCGACCCGCGAACCGGCGAGATCAAAGCGGTCGTCGGCGGCCGCGACTACGGACAGAGCCAGCTCAATCACGCGCTGTCGCATCGCCAGCCAGGATCAGTCTTCAAGCCGTTCGTGTACGCCGCGGCGTTCGACAACGCCATCGACAACGTCCAGCCTATCGTCACGCCTGCTACGACCATCGATGACGAGCCGACGACGTTCGAATTTGACGGCAAGGAATATACGCCGAACAACTACGGCGCGAAGTTCATGGGACGCGTCACCGCGCGCGAAGCGCTGACGAACTCGCTCAACGTGGCGACCGTGAAAGTCGCCGAGTTGATCGGCTACGGCCGCGTAGTGCAAATCGCGCGGCAGATGGGATTAGGCCAAAACATCCAAGCGACCCCAGCCGTTGCGCTCGGCGCCTATGAAATGACGCCGGTCGATGTCGCCGCTGCATACACCGCATTCGCGAATGGCGGCACACGCGCCGAACCTGAATTCATCAAAGATGTCATCAGCGCGAACGGCGAAGCGCTCGAGAAGGCGACGCCGCAACAGAAAAACGTTCTCGACCCCCGCGTCACTTTCCTCGTCACCAGCCTGATGAAAGACGTCATGAATCACGGCACCGCCGCCGGAGTTCGCGCACGTGGCTTCACGCTGCCCGCTGCCGGAAAAACCGGCACCTCGCGCGACGGCTGGTTCGCCGGCTTCACCAACAATCTCGTTTGCGTCATCTGGATCGGCTTCGACGACAATCGCGATCTCGGCCTGACCGGCGGCGTCGCCGATGCGCCAATCTGGGCCGACTTCATGATTCATGCCACGCAGTTGCCGGCATACAAAGACGTGAAAGACTTCGATGCGCCCGAAGGCGTGCAGTCGGTGATGATCGACCCCGAGTCGCTCGAGCTTGCGACGCCGAATTGTCCAAGCACACGCGAAGAGGTTTACGTGCTCGGCTCGGCGCCGACTCAGCTTTGCGAAATTCACGGCGGCCACGGCGTTGTCTCGTCAGCCGGTTCCTGGCTGTCGCACGTTTTCGGAGGCGGCCAGCCGAAGGCGCCACAGGTCACCGTCGACGTGAACGGCAATCCGGTCCCCTATGACGCCAACCGGCCCCCCAATGCAACTGGTCAGGGCGCTCCACCCCCCGGGGACGTAAACGGCAAGACCACTGAAAATAAAAAGAACCCTTTGAAGAAGATTTTTGGTATCTTTGGGGGTAAGAAGAAGCAAGATCCGGCCGCTCCAAAACCGGATGACAAAGGAGACTCGCCATGAAGCTAGTTTCTCTGGCGGTTTCGGGTTCTTTCGTCGTATTGCTGTTCGCAGTTCCTTCCCGTGCGCAAGTCGGTTCCGAGAATCCACTATTGCCGGACAGTTCCGCAACGCTCATGGCGTCGGACCGCTCCGTACCGGACCGCTCGTTGCCTGGCGCTGCGCCCATGCAGGCGCCGCAGCAGGTCTCGACGGCGGCCGCGTCGCCCGTGGAAGTCCAAGAGCTCACGCCCGAGCAAATGGGTGACCTCTATATGGCGCGCAAGCAGTACGTCGAGGCGGCGCAGACCTTTAAGGGGCTGACCGACAAGAATCCGACGAACGCCGTGTATCTCAACAAACTCGGAATCGCGCTCCATCAACAGGAAGCGCTCGCCCTCGCGATGAAATATTACGAGAAGGCGCTGAAGGCCAACCCTCGCTACGCCGACGCGCAAAACAACATTGGTACGATCTGGTACCAGCGCAAAAAATTCGGCAAAGCCATCAAGGCCTACGAAAAAGCCATCAAGATCAACGACGACATGGCCGTGCTCTACAGCAATCTCGGCTACGCCTACTTTGGCGACAAGAAGTATGAAGAGTCGATCGCCTCGTTCCGCATCGCGCTGCAGAAGGATCCTCAATTCTTCGAGCACAACTCCGCGCGCTCCGGCTCGCTGCTTCAGGATCGCTCGGTAACCGATCGCGGCCGCTTCTACTACTTGCTCGCGAAGTCGTTCGCGGAGTCGGGCAACATCGATCGTGCCGTGCTTTATCTGCGCAAAGCCAAGGACGAAGGCTACGCGACGCTGGTCGCCGACTTGAAGAAGGACAAAGCAGCGTTCGCCGCCGAATGGAAACTGCCCGAAGTCCAAAACCTGATCAATCCTCAGCCGATCGCTGAGACCGAAACCGAGCAAAATTAAAGCTCAGTTCCTTACTCTTAAGTTCCTACTATTGTTCGCTTGAACTTGAAGTACCAGACTGCGCGCTCGACGTCGCAGCGTAGTATCCCTTCCGCGCATACACGGTCAACTTATGACCGTCCTTCTCCGCCTTGATATCGATCGCGCGATACGCCCCATTCCTCTGAAACGCCGACGGCCGATACGACACCAAGTACCGCGCCCGAATCACCTGCTGCAATTCACCGAGGCTGCTGCTCAGTCCGCGTACCGATCCCGGCGCGAACGCCGTCCCGCCTGTCAGTGCCGACAACGTTTTCAGCGCATGATCCCCGACCGCTTCCTCGCGAGCGCCCCTGCCCGTGTCCGCCGCCTCTCGCGTCGTAATCGTATACACCGCCACTTCGCCCTGCTGCGCCTTCGCGATCGCTTCCTTCAGCGTGCTCGTGCTCGAATTGTCGTCGCCGTCGCTGATCACCACGAGCATCCGCGCCACCGCGCCATTCTCCGGATGCTCCGCCAATTTCTCCGCCGCAAACCCCACCGCATCCCACAGCGCGGTCCCTCCGCCCGGCACGATTTGATCGATCGCATGCGCCGTCAGCGCTTGGTCCGCCGTGAAGTCCTGCACTACCAGCACCGAATTGTTCACGCTCACCACAAACGCTTGGTCGTCCTTCTCGGTCAGCGCCGTTTTCAGAAATTTCGCCGCCGCCGCTTGCTCAAACCGAAATCGATCCGTCACCGAATTGCTGCTGTCGATCACCAGCCCCAGCCGCAATGGCAGTTGCGCCTCATTCCGAAAGGCGACGACGCCGTCGGGCGCCCGACTGTTGTCGCGAATCTCCACGTCCGACAAGTTGAGGTTCGTCACCGCTTTCCCGTGATCAACCGCCGCGAAAAATATCGCCACTTCATCGACCGCCACGCGCAACGCCGCGGTTGGCAAGTCTTTCTCCGCCGCACCACCCCGCGACCCAGTCCCAACCGCCACCGCCGCAACGTCCACCGCGGCAACCCGTCCACCGCCACACCGCACGCAAGTCGCATCCGGCTCCGCTTCCGCCTCGGCAATCTGACTCTCTTCCTTCTTATCCAGCATCGCCTGCTGCACGCGTTGAAAGGTCTCCGCCGCCGTCGGCCCATGAAATGAAACATCCACCGCCGCCGGCTTCTCCGTCAGCTTTCCATCAGCCCCGGCGTTCGAATTAGAGCCCGACCCCGACCCTGAGCCCGAGCTCGACGACACCGCCAACCTTCCCGCCTCTTCATCCTTAATCTGCTCCAGCATCTGTCGATACTCGCCCGCCGCCGCCGACTTCGGCGATTCTGCCAGCAGCGTCTCCATCTCACTCTGCGCACCCGCCAGATTCCCCTCCGCCTCCATCGCCCCCGCCGCAAAATAGTGCACCACTGCGGCACCCTCATGCTTGCGCCCGTGAATCTGCTTCACGCCGCTCACCACCGCCGAATAATCCTTGTTCGCAAACTCCGCATACGTCAGCGCCGTCAACAACGGCAAATCCATCGGCGCAATCGCCGCCGCTTTCTTCAGCGAGCCTTCCGCGTCGGCATACTTCTGCATCGCAATCTGCGTGCAGCCCAGATTCAGATACGAATTCGGCAGATGATCGTCCAGCGCAATCGCGCGATTAAACTGTTCCAGCGCCTGCCCCGTATTGCCCTGGTTCAGATACGCCGTCCCCAGCGCATTGTGCGCCGCCACAAAATTCGGATAGATCTCGATCGATTTCGTCAGATGCGCAACGGCTCCCTGCGCATCCTTCTTCATCAGTAGCTGGTAGCCCTTCTCGTACTCGTGCTTCGCCTTCGCCGGTGCTTTTAAATCCAGTTTCGACACCGATCCGCTCGGCGCCTGCAACTGTGAAGTCGCCCCCGCTCCTTGGCTGTTGATTAGGAATAAATTCCCGTCCATGCGCGCCGACCCGATCGAGTCCATGGCCGTAGCCGTTCCAAATCGATTGGAGCCTGATCCTGGCGTGGAAAAAACCTGAGCAGCCGTGGAGCGGCCACTGATCGCCATGAGGCCGATCAGGCAGAACGAAGCGACGCGCCAATCCCAAAATCGCCGCCGCAGCATCAAGCCGCCTTTCTCAAACACCCGCAGGAAAGACTGAAAAGAGGAGAAAAACACCACCCGCGCCGATTATAGAGTCCGGCTACCCGGCAGGGAATTGAATTCTTCGTAACCCGCCGTTCTCGAAATCCCACCCCGTCCCCCACAGGAGGGTGCCCGCCTGGCTATTTCCACATTCGCCGCTACCTCCGCCGCTTTCCCTGGCCCCGCCGCCCCCTCTGTTAACATTCTTTGATGAGCTTCCGCGTTCCCCGCGCTCTGTTCATCACCGCATTGTTCTGCGCAACTGCGGTCCCCCCGTCGTGCGTCCGCGCGCAAAATGCCTCACGCGCAGCCTCCTCCCAACAAGGCCTCTACCTCGTCTTCCCGTTTGAAAACAACGGCTCCGCTCCTCGGCTCGACTGGCTCGGCGAGGGCCTCGAAGAACTCACCATCCAATATCTGTCCGACAGCGGCGAGCAGGTCTATTCCCACGCAGGGCGCGCCGGCGAACTGGAACGCTACGGCCTTCCGGCATCCGCCAAGCTATCGCGCGCCACCATGCTGCGCATCGCGCAAGATCTCGACGCCGACTACGTGATCTTCGGCTCGTTCTATTCCGACGGCACTTCACTGACCGTTGAGTCGCATCTCCTCCGCGTCGATCCGCCCGCTTTGATCGCCCCCGTCAGCGAGACCGGCCCGCTCACCACGCTGATGGACATGCAGGCCAAGGTGGTCTGGCACACCCTCGTCGCCAACGACAAATCCTATCCGCTCGCCCTTCCCGAATTCACCAAATCTCTGCGTCCGTTGCGTCTCGACGCTTTCGAACATTTCGTCCGCGGCCTGCTCGCCACCGACGACGAGCCGCGCCTGCGCGAATTGCGCGAGGCCGCCCGGCTTGACCCTGCGTGGCCCGATCCAGCCTTCGCGCTGGGCGAAACCTATGCCGGCCGTGGCGATTGCAATTCCGCTCTGCCGTGGTTCGGCCGCGTACCCAAAACGCACTCTCGCTATCTCGAAGCGAATTTCGCGGTCGGAGTCTGCCGGCTGCAACTCAACCAGCCCGACAAAGCGGAAGAAGTCTTCGTCGCGCTCCAAAGCTCGATCCACGGCAACGACACGACCAGCCGCGAACAGAAACGTCTCCGGCGCCGACCTTCCCGAAATCCTCAACAATCTGGGTCTCGCCCTCGCGCGCGAAGGCAAACTGTCCGACGCGCAAGGCAACTTCAAACACGCGGTAGATCTCGACCCCGACGAAGATGATTACCCGTTCAATCTCGGATTGCTCGCGTTTCGCGCCAACGACTTCAACGCTGCCGCCGCTGCTTTTCGCGAAGCCGTCCTGCGCGAGCCCGACAACGCCGAAGATCGCGCTCTATTGATTCAGTCGCTCGATCGCGCCGGCAAAAAAGCCGAAGCCGACGAAGAGCGCAACTCCGTCGCAGAAGCTTTCGGCCCCAACGCTCTGCCAACCGTCCACGTCGACCCCAAGAGCGACGCGCAATCGCATCTCGACCGCGTCAAAAACGATCTCGACGTTACCGCGCTCCGTCTCGAAATCTTGTCAACGGCTGCGCCTGTCGCTCCAGCATCGGCCAGCGACACCGCGTCGGGTTCGACGCCCGCGTCCCACATTCGTCAGGGCCGCCAGGAGCTTGCCGGTGGTCGTCTCGACCTCGCCGAAGCTCAGTTCCGCGCGGCGCTCGCGACCGACCCCACCAACGCGTCTGCACACCTCGGCCTCGCCGAAGTCGCTCGCCGCCGCTACAAATTCGACGACGCCATCACCGAGCTTCAGGCCTCGCTCAAGAGCCGCGACTCCGCCGTTGTTCGCACCACGCTCGCCCGTGTCTACATGGAGCAAAAGAAATTCGCCTTGGCGCGCGTCGAAGCGCAAAAGGCTCTCGCCCTGGCTCCTAACTACACTGAAGCCAAACAACTCCTCGACCACCTGAAAGACCAAAAGTCAGCCCCACAGTCCCAATAACCACCCCGGCAGTTGGGTGCCGCACCCTCAGCAGTGAGAGGGTGCGGGTTTAGATTCACCCCGCCCATCCCATAACGTCGACCACGATCGCGGACACGCCATCCTGTTAGCCGCGATCGTCTCGCAGATCGCGGGAATTGAGACACAACACGACCGAGCCCGTCGCGGCCACCCTGGGGTTATCGGGCCGTCGCTTCAGCGTCCCAAATACGATCATTGAGTCTTGACCTGCAGTCTTAGCCTAAGCAACCAACCGTGCCCCGCGCATCTATCGCGACCCATCAACACATTCCCGTCAACTCGTAGTAATGTATTCAAGTACAGCCTTTCATCGCATGCGCAGAAACACCCGCATTCGCACTCGTCCGAATCTCCAGAATTTGTTTGGAGCTCGCCGCGACATCACCACGTCAGGCTCGCCCGGCGCGAAGCGCAAATTCACTCTTTCTCGAATCGCCCTCTGCGCGGCCGCACTGGTTTTTGTCCTCTCCTTCGCTCTGAGCCCATCTCACGCCGACAAATCCCAGTCCGCCCAGCCGACCGTCCTGCATCTCAAAATCGATTCCGAAATCGAACCGATCCTCTCAAGCTACCTCGACGAAGGAATCGACGAGGCCGTTCGCCGCAACGCATCCCTGATCCTCATCACCATGGACACGCCCGGGGGCCTTAGCTCCTCGATGGAAAACATCGTCCAGCACATTCTCAATTCCAAAGTGCCTGTCGCGGTCTACGTTTCGCCCACCGGTTCGCGCGCCGCGAGTGCAGGCTTCTACATTTTGTTGTCTGCCGACATCGCTGCTATGGCGCCCGGGACGCACACCGGCGCCGCTTCGCCCGTGATCATCGTCGGCGGCTATGCGATGG
Source organism: uncultured Acidobacteriota bacterium (assembly GCA_963795355.1). Lineage (GTDB taxonomy): Bacteria > Acidobacteriota > Terriglobia > Acidiferrales > UBA7541 > Acidiferrum. The sequence continues at coordinate 1,527,916 of CAWCHM010000008.1, read as the reverse complement.
CCATCGACGAAACGATGCGCAAGAAGATCAACAACGACGCTCTTGCCTTTCTTCGCAGCTACGCCGAAAAACGTAACCGCAATCCGACTCTCGCCGCTACAGCCATCACCGATGCCAAGGCATTCACCGAAAAAGAAGCCCTCGACGGCAAAATGATCGACGTCGTCGCAAGTTCTGAAGACGATCTTCTGCGCCAACTCAATGGCCGTGAAATCACGCGTTTCGACGGTACCAAAGTCACGCTCGCGCTCGGGACTCCGTCGCGCACCGACTTTGAACTCTCACCGCGCCAGAAATTTCTCTCGCGCATCGTCGCCCCCGACATGTTTTTCTTTCTACTTATCGTCGGCGTGCTCGGCCTCTACACCGAATTCACACATCCCGGCATGATCGCTCCCGGCGTTGTCGGCGGCATCTGCATGGTGCTCGCGTTGTACGCGATGCAGGTTCTTCCCGTGAATATCGCCGGAATCTTCTTGATACTTCTTGCCCTGGCGCTATTCATTCTCGAGGCAAAATTTACGAGTCACGGTGTCTTGGCGGGCGGTGGCATCGTTTCGATGCTTCTCGGCGCGCTCTTCCTGATTCGTTCGCCCTACACGGCAGGCGGAGTCAGTCTCGGAACCGCAATCGCCGTCACGCTGCCGTTCGCCGCCCTAACGGTCCTCTTGATGCGTTTGGTTTTGCGTTCGCGCAAATGGAAACAGGCGACTGGGCCCGAAGAAATGATCGGCACCGAGGGCATCGTCATCGAACCCGTCGGCAATGGCTCCGACGGAATGATCCGCATCCACGGCGAACTCTGGCGTGCCACGTCAACGCAGCCCGTCGCCAACGGTCGGTCCGTCCGCGTCCTCCGCATTGACGGCCTCAAACTTTACGTTGAGCCATCCGATTCACCGGCCTCAGCAGTGTAGAAATTGTCTGAGACCGGCAAGTGTAGGGGCGCAGCTTTACCCAGAGGCGATAGCCGAAGGGCTGCTGCGCCCCAGCTTGGCAAGATTGAGAGCTTCGCCCCTGTTTGGGGTTTCCGTTCGCAGCAAAGCTGTCGACAATCAAGATCGTTTCCGCACGATTTTCTGAGGAGGCATCATGTTCGAGTTCAGCGTCGGCACCATGGTCATCATCGTCTTCGTCCTGATCTGGTTCTGGAATTCGATATACATCATTAAAGAATGGGAGCGCGGCGTGGTCCTCCGCCTCGGTCGTCTTCTTCCCGAAGCAAAAGGCGCGGGCGTTCGTCTCGTCTTCTGGCCGATCGAAACCCTGACGCGCATCAGCATGCGAATCGAAACGCTCGATGTCCCGCCGCAAGACATCATCACGCGCGACAACGTTTCCGTAAAAGTGAACGCCGTTTGCTACTTCCGCGTTGTCGACGCCAACCTCGCTGTCTCGCAAGTGCAGAACTTCACCTACGCGACGTCGCAACTTGCCCAAACCACGATCCGCAGCGTTGTCGGTCAGTTCGAACTCGATGAAATTCTCTCGCAGCGCGATAAGGTAAACGCGAAACTGCAAGTCATTCTCGACACCGAGACCGAGCCTTGGGGCATCAAGGTCAGCAAAGTGGAAGTGAAACAGGTCGACATCCCCGAACAAATGCAGCGCGCCATCGCGAAGCAAGCCGAAGCGGAACGCGAACGCCGCGCCAAGGTCATTCATGCCGACGGCGAATTCGAAGCGTCGCAAAAACTTGCCGACGCCGCCAAAGTTCTCGAGACCCAACCCACCGCGATCCAGCTCCGATATCTCCAGACGTTAACCGAGATAGGTGTCGAGAAGAACACAACGATTGTGTTTCCGCTGCCTATCGATATCATTAACAACTGGATGCAATCATTCGGAGGTTCACGAAAGTAAGAATGGCTTCGCGTGGAAATCGCGGCGGCGGGGGAGACCGCGTGCTGGAGAGCCGGCACGTCATCGGCTTATTCCTGCTCATGCTGGTTTTCAGCGGTGTTTTCTTCGCGCTCGGCTATGTGATGGGTCGCAATCAATACGACGGCCAGGTTCGCGCCGAGAGCACGCCACGTGCGACGCCCGATCCTGTTTTCGCAGCGAAGTCCGATCTCGCTGGCCGCCGCCCGAAAAATTCGCAATCCGCCGCAACTTCGACGAGTTCCGCAGCGAATTCTGGCGCTTCCGCAAATTCAGGTTGGGGTTCGGTTTCAACCTCAACTCCGTCCGCTACACCCAGCGCGCGCGATTCAGTTTCCACCCCGAATGCATCCCCTGACGACAGCAACGCGCCGACTTCCGACTGGAGCTTTTTCAACTCCGCGAAAAATGCGCCTGACGATCGGCTGAAGCCTGCCCCCGCGCAGTCGTCATCGACGATTTCTCCGAATCTTGCGCCGGGTGGTGTTGCCGCCGCCGGCAAAAATCCGAAAACGCCAAGTGTCTCACCAAAGACTGCGGTTCCTGTCACCTCGCCGGTCCCTGCGGGCGCCTATGTTTTGCAGGTCGCGGCGATGCGTCAGAGTGTTGACGCCAACGCCGTTGCCACCAGTCTTAAAACGAAAAGGTTTCCCGCCTTCGTTGTAAATCCCACAACCGACAAGTACTACCACGTGCAAGTCGGTCCTTATCACGATCTGAAATCAGCGGACGCCGCGAAAAAAGGCCTCGAGAGCGCGGGTTTCAAGGCCATCGTGAAGCACTGATGTCGCGAGCATTCGCGAGTTTCTTTCGTTCTCCCGCTGGAACGCCAACTCCCAACTCCTTCCGTTATGTTTTCGCAGCCTTGTCCGGTGCTGCGCTTTCGTTTTCCTTCACCGGTCTCTACCTCAGCATTTACTCGTACGTCTGTATCGGGATCCTGCTGATCGTTTTGTTCGGGGCCAAGCCGCGCGTTGCCTTCCTCTGCGGCGGGCTTCACATGCTCTTTTTCATCATCACGTCCGTGCCGTGGATCGCTGCTGTGTTGTCCGAACACGGCGGCGTTCCGAAAATTGCCGGCTGGGGATTGCTGGTCCTCATCGGACTCTTTCTTGGCGTGCAGTGCGGCGGCTTTGCATGGTGCGTAAATCGACTGGCCCAGCGCAGCATTCTTCTCGCGTGCTTTGGCGCGCCATTTTTGTGGGTTACTCTCGAATTCGTCCGCGAACATTTCCCCGAGATCAGTTTTCCGTGGGGGCTCCTCGGCTATCCTGTATCTTCCAATCTCGGCCTGCTGCAAATCACCACGCTTACTGGAATTTACGGCCTATCTTTTTTCGCCGCGGCCATCAACGCAGTATTTGCCTGGTGTGACGCCGCCACCGAAACGCCAGTGCGCACTCGCGTAACCGTTCTCATCTCGACTCTCGTGTTCCTTTTTGCGGCAATCCTGATCGCTCCTCGGTTTGTACCAAGCGCGCACGCAAACCATTACGCCCGCGCGGTGCAACTCAATTTCCCGGAGGCTGGGGACTATCCCGCGACGTGGTATCAGCAACATTCCGAAGATCTCAACGACATCGAACATCTCAGTCTCGAACCTTCTGACAAGCATCCCGACCTGTTGATCTGGCCCGAAACGCCCGCTCCGTTTTCCTTCGAGGACGCGCGTTTCGTCAATCGCGCCAGCGCCCTCGGCGTAAAGTTCGGCCATCCGTTCCTGGCAGGTTCCATCGAATGGCGCCCGCTCCCAGCGAATGGAGCGATCGTGCAGCACGTCATTGTTCCGTACAACAGCGCAGTCATGGTCGACGCGAAGGGACACAACGTTTTTACGTACGACAAGATTCATCTCGTACCGTTTGGCGAATACGAGCCGTTCCCACTGATTCATCGCGTGGTGAAGAGCGTCTCCAGCGACATCGGCGGCTTTGCGAAAGGCAACAAATTCCGCGTGGCACATCTTCCCGACGGCTACACCTTTTCTGCCTTCATCTGCTACGAAGCGATTTATCCCGGCGAAATCCGCCACTTCGCCGCCGAAGGTGCACAACTCTTCATCAACATTTCCAACGATGGATGGTTCGGCAGGTCGGCGGCGGCCGAGCAGCATTTGCGGATAGCGCGCGTTCGCGCTGTCGAGAATCGGCGGTTTCTGCTGCGTGTCACCAACAGCGGCATCACCGCGTCGGTCGATCCGTATGGGAGGATCTACTCGCCGGTTCCGCCGGATGTGCGTGCTGCGGTCGATCTGCCTTACGACTTCCGGACTGACGAGACGGTTTACACGCGGTTTGGCGACTGGTTCGCTTGGCTCTGCATCATTGTTTCCGCTATTCTGATGGCCACAACTTTTCGGAAAGGAAATATCGCGGGCGAGGGAATTGCGATTCCAGTGGGACTTGAACCGACGCTGGCTGCTCCAACTGCAACGGCGTAGATCAACGACTCTTTAAGAAGCGATTTCTTCAAGAGGCCATTTTGTAAATCGACGCGACCTTCGCTCTGCCTGCCGACATGATTCTCGAAGATCTTCAGTATCGCTACGAAGGACTCAAGCCTCGCATCGCCCTCGTTCGGAGTTTTCTTTGACGCTGCGCAGCACCGCGAAAAGCTAAAAGCGCTCGAAGTCAAAGCTTCCGACCCGAATTTCTGGAACGATCAGGACGCCGCACAGGCCGTGCTGCGCGAACGCAAGCGCTCCGAAGATCAAATCAACGCCGATGAGAAATTGACTTCGATTGCGAGCGACATCGACACTTATATTTCGCTCGCGACCGAAGAGACCAACGCCGCCCAGCGCAACGATCTGCTGAAAGATCTCGACCGCGAACTCACCAGCGCCGAAATATTCGTTGCAGAGCAAGAAACGCGAACTTTGCTCTCGGGCGAGACCGACCACCTCAACGCGATCATGACGATCAAGCCGGGGGCCGGGGGTACGGAATCCCAGGACTGGGCTTCGATCCTGCTGCGCATGTATCTGCGCTGGGCGGAGCGCAAAGGCATGAGCGCGGTGGTGCTCGACGAATCGCCGGGGGAAGAAGCGGGGATCAAGAACGCGACGATTCAGTTTGCCGGCGAGAATGCTTACGGTTTGCTGACCGGCGAGACTGGTGTGCATCGGCTGGTGCGGATATCTCCTTTCGATCAGGCGGCGCGAAGGCATACTTCGTTCGCGTCGGTCTTCGTCATCCCTGAGATCGACGATCGCATCGAGATCAACATTCGTCCCGAAGATTTGCGCGTTGATACGTATCGCGCGGGCGGCAAGGGCGGGCAGAACGTCAACAAGGTTGAGACCGCGGTGCGCATCACGCATTTGCCGACGAACACGGTTGTCGCTTGCCAGGTGGAACGCAGCCAGGGCAAGAACCGCGATCTTGCGATGAAGATGCTGCGCTCGAAGCTGTACGATCTCGAGATGCAGAAGCGGCAGCAGCATACCGACAAGCTCGACGAAACGAAGCTCGATATTTCGTTCGGCAGCCAGATCCGGTCGTACGTGATGCAGCCTTATCGGTTGATCAAAGATCATCGAACCAAGTTCGAGGTTGGCGACGTGGATCGCGTGCTCGATGGCGACATCGATCCGTTTATTCGCTCTTACCTGATGGCGAAGAAGACTGGCAAAGTTACGGTCACTGCTGACGATGATCTCTGATCGATTCGCCGATCAAGACTTCTGATTGTTTCGCGCGCTCTCTCTCTCTCTCTCTCTCTCTCTCTCTCTCTCTATCAAACGAATCACATCGGATAGGGCGCGTCGGGGCGAACGACGCGGATTCGATGATCGAAGAATTTCGCGTGGACGCTGGGGACTTCGACCTGCGGCATGTGGCAGGTGATGCAGTTGCTTTTTGCTTCCGGGCAGATTTTTGCTACAGGCCTCGCTGTGGAATCCGCAGCGGTCTCCGTAGTTCCAGGCTGCGTTTTCGTTTGTAAAGACAAGAGGGCGGGCTGAAGCCGCGCCCCTACAAACGCTGAAGCGTGCGTGTCGGTGGCGTGTGCTGCGCCGGCGTGGCAGGTGAGGCATTTTGCGTCGTAGGACGACGCTTCCTGATTCAGTTGCTCGTGGGGGTTGTGGCAGGCGATGCACTGGAGCCGGGCGTCGCCCTGCGAATTGCGCCAGCACTTGCTGTCTTCCAATCGATAGGGCTGAAAGCGCACGTTCATCACGCTGCGCAATTTTTGTTCGCCGAGGACGACGTCGGCCCAGGTGCGGTGGCATGCGCCGCAGAAATCAACGGACGCGACCGGATCGAGTTTTTTCGGATTGAAGATCGCGGCGCGGCCGGCTTCGATCTTTCCCGCCTTCATCGCGGCGACGTGATTGGCGCCGGGGCCGTGGCAGGATTCGCACTGGACGCCGGGGGTGAGATGCGAAGTGTCGAAATGGCCGCCGACGCTGGAGGCGGTGGTGTGGCAGCCGAAACAGCGTTGCGCTTCGCCGGCGTCGAGCCAGCGGCCCATGGCGGATTTGAGATCGTCGGGATTGCTGGCGTCGTGACCGGTGGTGAGGTCGAGCGCTCCGAGCGATTTGTAGAAGCTGAGATGGCTTTCGTAGAAGCCGCCGTCGCGCTCGTAGATGTAGGTCTGGCCTTTGTGGCCGAGTCCGAACGCCCACTCGATCGGGGCGGAGAGCGATTGCGCGCCGTCGGTGACGGAAAAATTGACAGACTGCGGCGACGTCGAGAGTTCGTAGTGATATCCGGCGCGCTGCTCGGTCAGATCGCTGTGCGATTTCAGAATTTCGGAATTGGCCGCGGGGGCGGCGGCTTGCGCCATCGGTGTCATGGCCTGAGTGCTCGCGATCTGCGTGTGGCATTTCGCGCATTCGGCGGTGCCGACAAATTTTGAAAGGGAAGCGGCGGATTTGGTCGGCCACCATCCGGGAGATTCGACGTGGTCTTCGGTCGATATCGAAACCTTGGATCGTGTGGAGGAAGCGGAATGCGTGGATGCGGGTGAATTGGCGGCGAGATGCGCGCAAAAGAACGCAGCCGCGAACAGGGAAGCAGCAAGGGGAACGAAATGGACCGGGGCCCGGGGCCTGACTTTCGACACATGAAAATGACGAATGAATTTGAAACGCGGGTACGCAACTTTGTTGAAATTGTGTAACGTTGCCGACTATTTTTTCGCGCGCCGCGATCGCTATGAAGAAGTGGATATGGATTCGCGGATGGTATGGAGATATGGAGAGGTTTTATGAAGGGATGGAGGAATGTATGGGATTGCGGAGAAAGAAGAGGCGACCCTTCAGACTTCGGACTGCTGTCCTCGCTCCTCAGGGCAAGCGTAATGAAGCGAGGATGTAATGAAGTAACGAAAAATGCGAGGACCGAACGGTTCGGCGTCGAGGTTGTTGCGCTGCGAGGTGGTGCTTTGTCGTGGCGGCTGAGGAAAGCAGAGTCCGCATCACTTCGTTCGGGATGACAGGGTGTGGTGGATGTGTGAATCGTGGGGGCGTGAACGTTCAGACGCGGGCTGACGAGAAAGTCGTGAAGGCGAAGGCGCGGCGGTTCCCGTTTTGGGACTCGGGACCACCCCTCCCCCTGTTTTTGCGCAAGGATGTGATTCTAAAGGTGTTGGAGCGCGCGTGTGTGCAAGGATGTGATTCTAAGGCGGTTACGTGTTTGCCACAATGGCAACGGATTGATGCTAAAGGGTTTGAAGCTGTTGGAAATCCGACGAGGCGGGGGTTCATCGGGGACCTGCGGCGGATTCGGGCTGGCACCCGAATCGTTCAAAAGACTATAGCATGGAAATTATCGAATGTCAACTGGTAACTGAGTAGGACTGTTCGAATGCGCCAGAGGGCTATTCGAACGAGCGGCCGCGTCGATGAAGGTTCAGACGAAGTGAAGCGCACCCGTCCGTGCCGCATTTCTGTGCCGCGCTTCCGTTTCGCGCGCGGCTGGTTCGCACTTCGCTTCTCAATGAGCTGCGCAACCTGACTGACACAAAAATTACACGATCGCGAACGTCAGGGCTGCCTCCCGCGCGCGTTTACCGGACATCGAACTGAGCAGCGGCAAGACGGAGCCGACTCTTGGGAGGTCAACCGATGCGTGTGATGGTCTTTGTTAAAGCGACGGAAAACAGCGAAAAGGGAATGGTCCGCAATCCGGAGACGATGAAGATGATGGAGGAGATGGGCAAGTATAACGACGAGCTTAAAAAGGCCGGCATCCTGAAGATGGCCGAGGGGCTCGAGCCGTCTTCCAAAGGTAAGCGTGTCGGGTTCGATGGGCCCAACCGCAAAGTCATCGACGGGCCGTTCCAGCCAGCGCGCGATTTGGTGGCCGGATTCTGGCTGTGGGAAGTGAAGGATATGGACGAAGCTGTCGCCTGGGTGAAGCGCTGTCCGAACCCGATGCCCGAGCCGAGCGAAATCGAAATTCGGCCGATCGATAATCCGGAGAACTGGAAATAGAGGGAATGGAAGATGCGGGATGTTTCTGTGCGAGTGAGCAGTGAGAGCGACCCTCCACAATTAGGGAACGTCCCGTCTGTCCCCACGTTTCCCCACGTTTCCCGAAAGGACGTTCCATCTTTAAATACCTTCTACACTTGCTCAACGATATAGCGTGCCCGATCATGGAGCTCGTCAAATGTGATTATTTCTATCCCATGTATTCCCTTTCTGAAGATCTCAAACGTATCTAGCTTAGCTTGGTCGTGCTCCAAGGCTCTCAACATTCCGATAACGATGATGCCTTTGGGCTTCGGTGTTCTACGAAGCTGTTTTTCTTCCATGAATTGTTTGTTCTGAGCAGAGTTTTGGCCAATAGTCCCCCAGCTTTCCACATTCGCATTGATTTGAGCGAGCGCATCGGTCAGTTCGGTATCGAACCCCCACGCTCCGCTGCGAATGGGTTCTTTGCCGCGCAATAATTGAGTCTGAGGGGTTTTAATTTCCACGAGAACCGTAAATTTCGACGGGCCACTTGAAGTAAGAAAGTCGGTTTTTTGGGCACCCTTGCCCGTTACGGCGGCGCCGACTACATGGGCTTGCGGTTCCTCTACTCGCAAGATTACGTAGTTCAATCCATATCCGAATATCCATTTGTTGTGCTCGAAGAATTTCTGCCACCAACCTTCGTTTTCGGCTTGCGTGTCTAAAGCCAACCTAAATTCGGCGAGCTTTTGCTTTCGCTGCAACAACTCGTTGATATCGGACTCTGAGAATGACACTCCTTGTGAAACCGCTTGAATTATTTGTTTGGCCGTTGCTGGACCTCGCTGAAGTACAGCATTAACGAACTGGCGATCTTCCGCGGTTATCAGCGAGAACTTCTCCTTGGGCAAGTCGAGTTCCGCCATTTGCTGGAAGTATGAGAGGAGTTCCCAAAATTGTCTGGAGGCCGTATCAAGGTCTACGGAAGCCTTAACAAGACAGTTTTTTCGCGCGCCTTCGAGTTCTTCCGTGACAACTACATCCGGCGATTCTCGACGGCGCTTTGAGAACTTGAAACGAGGAATAAGTTTCCCGGCTGTAACAATCAATCGAACGTCACAACGTACAATTACTTGCGGTTGCTCGGACAGCACGAAGTACTTGATTAAGTGCTTCCGCCTTGCGTGATAAAACCAACAAAAAGACGAGTTCTCCTTTGGCGGGCTTATCTGGATGTCCTTGAGTTTATCTATTCCTACAACGAAGTCTTCTCGACCACTTTCTATAATCACTCGCCACCCCTAGATGGCCTCTTTTTAGGTCCGTAAGTACCCGACCGTTATGTCGAGGCGCCGCGCCCGCCCCGTTGCCGATTCACAACATTGGCGTCCGTGTTTGCCAAATAACTCGTCTGTGTCCGCTTTCCCCAAGGAAGAACTCGATCAGGCGCGGACAAATCGCGAATCGAGGTATTGCGACTCGTAATCAGAGTACTTTTGCACGCAAACACACTGGTCGGTACAAACCCGAGAGAAGATAGAGGCGTCCACCCCGCCCCGTTGTGCTGCTTCGGCAAGTCGCTCTCTGGCATGAACAAAAGCGTCGACCGCCATACTTGTGCGTCTTTGCGGGTCATCCAATAGGATGTCTACCCTCCGGTGCGGAAAATCAATTTTTTCAGTTCCCGTCGAAACAACCAACATCTTGTCAAAGTCGCCAAAATTTAAGAGCTGGTTCAACTCGTCAGGACTTTCAAACCACCTTTCGGCGGTTGCCTGACCATCGAACCAATGGGTGGGGTTGGACTTTGTCACTGAGACCTCGCTACCGACCGGCAACTGCAACAGCATATCTAGTGAGAGGACGAATAAGACTGGACCATAACGATTTGGTCCTCGAACTCGTCCGCCTCGCTCATGAATGTCAATGTGGTCTAGGAATATACGATCCCAAATCAGATATCTTTTGTCGATATCATCAGACCGTTGCGCCGTCTGTCGTAGTCCGTGATTTTCAACATAGCCACGAGATAGGAGTGCGCCCTGCTCGAGAAAGGTGCAGCTCGTCTCAATAGTGTTGGCGTGGTACAACTGGCGCACACCCTTACCGGTCAGAATTCTGTGGACGTCAGATGGTTCCATGGAGGCCTCCAAAAAGTTCAATTATCGGGCCTCATTTTTGCAGTACCGTATGTAGTTGAGAATGGTACTTAAGCGCGCGGGTAATAGTAGATGTTATTGTTCTTTGCGGTACATGGCCGCAGCGGCTTGGGTTCATCGTTGGTTTGGTGGCATTCCGAAAACCTGGTAGCACGGCTGAAGCGGTGCTTTCTCTCGAAATATTTGAGCTTTAACTGAATGGGGATCGGGGGTTGAGTCGGCGGGCTCAGCCCCGTTCTGTTTTTGGGGCCGAACGGAGGTAAAGGAAGTTGTGGGAATACCTTTTGTGGGAGCACGTACATCTGATTTGAGGTCTATTGAACGGCCGAGAAGAGTCAAACACCGCACCCTTTCAAAGGCAAAAGGATGCGGCACCCAACTGCCGGAAGGCGGGAAAGGAGAGGGGCGATATGAGCGCGGAGAATGTGATGGTGAAGAATGCGGTGGGGTCGTGGAAGCAGTGGGTGGGGCAGATTGATAAGACGATTGGGGCGTTCGGGGATGAGGAGTTGCAGCGGGAGGTGGCGCCGGGGCCCTTCGGCTATCGGCTCAGGGTAAACGGAACCGGCTGTACTACCTGCTGGGGCATTTGACGGCGGTGCATGACCGGATGTTTGCCACGTTGAGGGTGGGGGAGCGGTTGCATCCGGAGCTGGATGAGGAATTTATCGTGAAGGCGGACAAGACGGATCTGGACGATGAGGTGCCCGCGGCGGAGTTGAGGAAGGCGTGGCGCGAGGTGAATGACAAGCTGACGGCGGCGATGGAGAAATTGTCGGCGGAGGAATGGCGGACCCTTCGACTTTCGCCTCAGGGTAAAGCGGCATGACTCGGTGTCGGCGGAGGATTTTGCGAAGGAGCCGCAGCGGAATCGGCTGGCGGTGTTGCTGAGCCGGACGACGCACGCGGCGATGCATGAAGGGCAGATGAGGCTGGCGCCGAAGGGGTGAACGTCTTTCGCGCAGGCTGTAGCGGTGAGTGTGGCGACGTCGAGCGAGCGAAGAGATCCCCCCCTGCGGGGCCCGACGCGTTCGCCCTTCGAAGCTCAGGGCAACAGGAAGCGAACGCGAAGGAAAAGGCGTCGGGCCGCTTCGTTCGGGATGACAGTTTGTGTGGTGTGGGGTTAATGAGTGGGTGTGGCGGTGAGGGTTGCGGCGCGGCGGGAGGCGGCGTAGAGATTCAGGCGCGAGTAGATGCCGAAGGAGGAGCCGTCGTCGAGGAAGCCGCCGCCGGGGCCTTCGGTCTCGGTGAGGATGCGGTCGGCTTGCTCCAAGGTGAGAGATGGGTAGGCGACGGTGAGCAGGTAGCCGGCTTCGGGAGCGAGCTTGCCGACATCTTCGAGAGCGCCGGCGGTTTTGGGATAGACGACGGGGAGTCCGTAGGTTTGCGTTGAGAGGTAGAAAGCTTCGTCGATTGATGCGTCGCTCATGCGGCCGGTGTCCTGTTTGGCGCAGACGGCGATGGAGTTGCCGCATGCGGCTTCGAGAGTTTTTACGATGTCGGCGCGAGCTTTGGTGACGGCTTCACGAAAATCGGCGAGCTTCGGAGCATCGGGAACCAACGCAAACGATTGCCCCATGTAGGCTGGGTCGTTGGCGAGCAGATGCGCCAGATCGTAGAGCGCGACGGTCCTGCCGCCGAGGACATCCATGGCGTAGTGGGCGCCGATGATGATGCGATCGTTTCCGTATTCGGCGCCGCGAGTCATCATTTCGGGGTAGCGATCGGGCACCAGCACAGCGAGCAGGAGCGAACCGGTGTATCCGTAGGTGGTGTGTCCGCTGGGGTACGAAGGGCTGTTGGTGAGATTCATGATGGGGCCGCGGTTGTAGACGATGTTGTCGGCGGGGCTGCCGAAATAGTCGCGACCGAAAATGCGCGTTAGAGTCGGCTCGGTTTGAAACGGTCTGGAGTTGCCGTATTGATCCGCACCGGGGGAGCCTGCGGGAAGGCCGTAGGGCTTGCCGAACATGTCGGGAGAGCCGCCGTTGTTTTTGAAGATTGCTTGGGCTTCGCTGGAAACGGGCGTTTTTCCGTCGAGGGTGGCGTTCGCGAAGAAATATTTGGCGGTGTTGGAGTTTGTGTAAGTCGTTGCGTTCGCGTAGTTGATGAGATCGGTCACCGCCTGGGACAAGGATGTAGAGGTTTGGCGGTCGATGTAATGAGCGCGTGCGAGGTAGGCGGAGCCGAGAGTTGTGCCGAGGCCGTCGGCGAGTTCGGCGAGGTTGGCGCCGGTGATGAAAACATCGCGCAGCGCTTGCTGCTGTTGCTCGGGGAAAGGGAGCAGGGTGGGTTGGCGGATGTCGCCGGTTTGAATTCCGCCTGTGACGGCGAAGTTGGCGCCGAGAGCGGCTTGGCCGGCGTAGTTGTTGGGCTTGGCCAAGATGGTGACTGGGGCGAGGCCCTTGAGGACGGCCATGTCGGAGGGGGATTGGGCGCGGGTCTGGAGCGGCGTGAAGATTGTGGCGATCGATAGTGTGGTGAGGAGGATTGCTGTCTTCATGCGGGGCTCCTTCAACGTTTCAGCGAGATCATTTGGTTCGTGCCGGTAACGGGTAACCGGGCAGGTGCACGGCGCGCGGTGTGCGCAGGGATTCTACTTGGCCAATGAGGCGACTTACCAGCGGTTGCGTGTGTGGGCGCGATCGGGCAAATGGAGTCGAGGGTGAAGGAGTCATATAAGGCTATTTATATAAATGAGTTATGGGTCCCCGTGATTTCCCTCCGTTATATCAGGCCTGGACGGTAGGGACACCTAGAGGTGAGGGTGGCATAGTCTGCGCAACCTGGCTGGTATTCGAAATCTGCCAAGACGGAGGCGAAATGACACTTACAGCTTCGAGTTCCGGACTGAAGAAGCAGCTGTTCAGGCTTGCCGGAGGGCTGCTTTTGACGGGGATGCTGGTTCCGGCGGCGCCGCAGATTGCGCAGGCGCAGTCGGTGGATGTGCGGGTGTATGACTCGCACCATCGGGATTATCACAATTGGGACGATCATGAGGATCGGGCGTATCGACGGTATCTGGCGGAGCAGCATTATAAGTATCGGGAATATCAGAGGCAGAGTCACCGGCGGCAAGAGGCTTATTGGCGGTGGAGGCATGAGCATCGGGACTGAGTGGACGGAAATTGGAAACTGGAAATTGGAAGATGGAAAATCGTGATTCGAGCGGGCGGCGCGAAGGCGCTGCCCGTTTTTTTTTCGGGCGAGGACGGGCACGGGCACGGCATTGCCGCGCCCCTACGCAGGTGGGGTGGGACCTTCGACTGTGCTCAGTCAGGATAAAGCGGCGCAATCTGCGACGGATTAAATGCGGGTGGGTGCCGTTCGGGGGCGGAATATTGCTGTTGGATGCGAGGGTAAGCCGTTGGAAATGAGTGAATTGATTCTGTGTGTGTGCGATGGTAGCCTAGCTAGGTCCTCTTTTTTTGCCAGCTCACAGAGCGATCAGATCCGCGGGACGTGGGTCCCGCACCCTACGAAGGAGAATTCGTTTTGAGCGAAGGATTACGGAATTTCCTGTTTACCTCCGAGTCGGTCACGGAAGGTCACCCCGATAAAATTGCCGATCAGATTTCGGATGCGGTGTTGGATGAGGTGTTGCGCCAGGATCCGAAGGGGCGCGTCGGCTGCGAAACGCTGGTGACGACCGGATTGGCGGTTGTGTCTGGCGAAATCACGACGACGGCGACGCTGGACTACGACACGCTGGTGCGAGATACGATTCGCGGAGTCGGATACGATCGCGCGAAGTATGGATACGATTGCGAAACGTGCGCAGTGATGAGCACGGTGAAGAAGCAGTCGCCGGACATCGCGATGGGCGTGGATACGGGCGGCGCGGGCGACCAGGGATTGATGTTTGGATTCGCGTGCGACGAGACGGATGAGTTGATGCCGATGCCGATTCAGTTGGCGCACCGGTTGGCGCAGAAGTTGTCGGAAGTCCGCAAGAGCAAGAAAGTGCCCTCACCTTCGTCCTGATGGAAAATCCCAAGTTTCGATTGAGTATCGCAACGGGCGGCCGGTTCGCGTCGATACGGTTGTGATTTCGACGCAGCACGGCGAGAAGATTTCGAGCAAGGATTTATACGACGGGATTCTGGAGCATGTGATCAAGCCGATCGTTCCTGCGAACATGCTGGATAAGAGCACGAAGTATCACATCAATCCGACGGGACGCTTCGTGATTGGTGGGCCGATGGGCGATGCGGGATTGACGGGCCGGAAGATTATCGTCGATACGTATGGCGGATACAGCCGGCACGGCGGCGGCGCGTTTTCGGGCAAGGATCCGTCGAAGGTGGATCGCTCGGCGTGCTACATGGCGCGATATATCGCGAAGAACGTTGTGGCAGCGGGATTGGCGCGCAAGGCGGAAGTGCAGTTGGCTTACGCGATCGGCGTGGCGGAGCCGGTGTCGGTGATGATCGATGCGTTCGGAACGGCGACGGTGCCGGAAGAGCGAATCAACGCGCTGGTGCGGGAAACGTTCAAGCTGACACCGAAGGCGATCATCGAGACGCTCGATTTGCGGCGGCCGATTTATAAGCCGACGGCGGCGTACGGGCACTTTGGACGTACGGGCCCGGGATTTACTTGGGAGAAAACGGATCGGGCGGATGCGCTGCGTAAGGCGGCGGGGCTCGGTGCGGTGGTGGGCGCGGAAGTCGGAGCGCGGTAAGGGATTTTCGGGGCGAGCCCGGCTCGCCCTTGAGTTTTGTCTGGATGAGTTCTGCAAGGTCCCCTTCGCGAACTTTGTTTGCCGGGGAAAAGTTCGCCAGAAAAAATCGGTTCGCCGGAAAATTTAAAAAGAGGAGCAACACTTGGCTACAGCTGAATTGAAGTCGGGCGATGTGAAAGACATCAAGCTCGCGGATGCGGGCAAGCGCAAGATCGAGTGGGCCGGGAATCAGATGCCGGTGCTGGAATCGATCCGGAAGCGCTTTTTGAAGGAGAAGCCGCTCGCGGGGCTGCGCGTTTCGGCTTGTCTGCACGTGACGAGCGAAACCGCGAACCTGATGATCGCGCTGCGCGATGGCGGAGCGGATGCGGTGCTGTGCGCGTCGAATCCGCTGTCGACGCAGGATGAAGTAGCGGCGTCGCTGAACCGCGATTACAACATTCCGACGTACGCGATCAAGGGCGAAGACAACGATACGTATTATTCGCACCTGCGCGCGGCGCTGGATCACAAGCCGCAGATGACGATGGACGACGGCGCGGACCTGGTGACGATGCTGCTCACCAAGCGGACGGATCTGGTGCCCGGAGTAATTGCCGGCACGGAAGAGACGACCACGGGCGTGATTCGTTTGCGCGCGATGGCGAAGGACGGCACGCTGAAGTATCCGATCATCGCGGTGAACGATGCGATGACGAAGCACTTCTTTGACAATCGCTACGGCACGGGACAGTCGACGTTGGACGGCGTGATTCGGGCGACGAACATTTTGCTCGCGGGACTGAAAGTGGTCGTGGCCGGCTACGGCTGGTGCGGCCGCGGCGTCGCGATGCGCGCGAAGGGACTCGGCGCTGACGTAATCGTGACCGAAATCGATCCGGTGAAGGGAATTGAAGCGGTGATGGACGGCTTCCGCGTGATGCCGATGGAGCAGGCAGTCAAGGAAGGCGACGTCTACATCACAGTGACCGGCAACAAGAACGTGATTCGTGGCGAGCATTTCTCGGCGATGAAGAGCGGCGCGGTGGTTTGCAACTCGGGCCACTTCAACGTCGAAATCGACATTCCGGCGCTCGAGAAGCTGTCGTCGGGCAAGCGCGAGGCGCGTCCGCTGGTGGACGAGTACACGCTGAAGGGCGATAAGAAAGTTTATCTGCTCGGCGAAGGGCGTTTGGTGAATCTCGCGACGGCCGAAGGGCATCCGGCTTCGGTGATGGATATGAGCTTCGCGAACCAGGCGCTGTCGGCGGAATATTTGAACAAGAATCACAAAACGATGAAGCCCGACGTCTACGTTGTGCCCGAGCATCTCGATCGCGAGATTGCGCGGCTCAAGCTGGAGTCGATGGGGCACAAGCTGGATAAGTTGACGCCGGAACAGGAGCATTATTTGGCGTCGTGGAACGAAGGCACGTAAGAAGCGTGGCGACTTCGCGTCGTCACTTCGAACTGCAACACAGCATTAACATTGGAAAAATGGGATGAAGCGAAATCGCTTCATCCCATTTTTCTTTTCGCTCAAACTCCTGTAACTTGATGGCGGAATAATTTATGTGGGACCTCGCTACAACCTGTCTCGAGACTGCGAAGCTCCGCGGCGCAAAGTATGCCGATGTGCGCGTGATGCATATGCGTCAGCGCGACCTCACGACGAAAAACGGTCAAGTTGGCACGCTCGCTCAATCCGAATCGATCGGACTCGGCGTTCGCGTTCTTTCCAGCGGCGGCTGGGGATTTGCGTCGACGGACAAACTGACGCGCGAAGGCGTTTCCGCCTGTGCTGCGCAAGCTGTCTCGATCGCGAAAGCATCGGCGATTGCGAAGCGCAAAGAAGTCGTGATGGCGCACGAAGACGCGTACGTCGACAGCTGGGTAAGCCCGTTTCGCAAAGACCCGTTCGAAATCCCGCTCGAAAAGCAGCTCGACTTGCTGCTCGCCGCCGATGCCGAAATGCGCCGCATCAAAGGCGTCACACTGGCCGAGACCGATCTGCAATTCCGAAAAATCGATTCGTGGTTCGCATCGAGCATCGGCTCGCGCATCCACCAACGCAAAGTGCATCTCCGGCTGCGGAATCGGCGCCACTTCATTTAAAGGCGAAGAGATTCAGAAGCGCTCGTATCCCAAACAGCTTCGGCGGCCAACACGCGCTTGCAGGGCTACGAACTCGTCGAGCAGATCGAGCTCGTCAAGCAACGCGCCGCGCATCGCCGAAGAAGCCGTTGCGCTCCACTCCGCCGCGCACTGCCCCGAAACCACCGGCACATCATCCTCGGCGGCAGCCAGCTCGGCCTGCAGATTCACGAATCCGTCGGCCATCCGATCGAACTCGATCGCGTCCTCGGCGAGGAAGCGAATTTCGCCGGCATGAGCTTCCTCACCCTCGATAAGCTCAACAATCTTCGCTACGGCTCGGACATCGTCAACGTCGTCGCCGACGCGCGCCTCGAGCACGGCCCCGGCCTCGGCACCTTCGCCTACGACGACGAAGGCGTGCCCGCGCAGTGCACCGACATCATCAAAAACGGCCAATTCACGCGGCTACCTTTCGAATCGCGAGACCGCGCACCTCATCGGACTCAAGACGCTCCTCCGGCACGATGCGCACCGAAAGCTGGAATCGCCTGCCGATCATTCGCATGACCAACATCAGCCTGCTGCCCGGCACGTGGAAGTACGACGACCTCATCGCCGACACCGACGACGCCATCCTCATGGAAACGAATCGCTCGTGGTCCATCGACGATCGCCGCTACCATTTTCAGTTCTCCACCGAAATCGGCTGGGAGATCAAGGGCGGCAAAAAGGGCCGCATGATCAAAAATCCCAGCTACAGCGGCATCACCACCGAGTTCTGGAATCAGCTGCGACGCGATCTGCTCGCGCGATGACTGGACTCTCTGGGGCACGCCGAATTGCGGCAAGGGCCAGCCGATGCAAACGATGGGCACCGGCCACGGCGCCTCGCCGTCGCGCTTCCGCAACGTGCGCATCGGAGTGGCATTCGCAAAGTCATGAGCCCCTCGCGAGAAATCATCAAGCGCGGACGAAAAGCCGCCGTAGCAACGTCCGGCACGCGCCGGCCTGCTCGCCGAGCGCGAACTCCGCGCCATCATCGACAACGTCTTGCGCCTCGCGAAATCCACCGAAGCCGACGAAACCGAAGTCGAAATCGACGAAGTCGACGACGCGCTCACGCGCTTCGCCAACAACACCATCCACCAAAACGTCGCCGAGCGTGGCCTCACCGTCTCCATCCGCACCGTCATCGACGGCCGCACCGCGCGCGCCACAACGAATCGCATCGACGAAGATTCGCTGCGCGCCGCGATCGAATCCGCACTCTCGCTTGCGCACAGCCAGCCCAAAGATCCGCGCCTGCTTGCCGATGCCCGGCCAGCAGAAATATCGCCCGCTGCAATCGCTTCGCCGCTCCGACCGCCGCGATCACTCCCGAAGATCGCGCCCGCGCCGTCAAACGCGCCTGCGATCTCGCGATCAGCCAACGGCCAGATCGCCGCCGGAATTTTCGCCAGCGGCATGTCGCAATCCGCGATGGGCAATTCGCGCGGCCTTTTCGCCAGCTATCGCGAAACCCACGCCGAATTCTCGATCACGATGCAGGAATCGCCCGCCGCAAGCTGGGCGAAAGCAAACGCCGCGAATGTCCGCGACTTCGATCCGCAAAAACTTGCCGCCATCGCCAGCCACAAAGCGCATCGCGCACTCAACGCGCAGGAACTCGCTCCCGGCAAATACACCGTAATCCTCGAGCCATCCGCCGTCCTCGATCTCGTCGGCTTCCTCTTTTACGATTTCGCCGCCACCGCACTCGCCGACAAACGCTCCTGCCTCAACGACCGCATGGGCAAGCCCATCTTCGGCAAAAATATCAGCGTCACCGACGACGCTTATCACCCGTTGCAACTCGGCGCACCTTTCGACGGCGAAGGCGTGCCGCGCGAAAAGGTCGTGCTCGTCGATCGCGGCATGCCGAAGAATCTCGTCTACTCGCGCGCCATCGGCAAAAATCGCGAAGAAAAAGCCCACCGGCCACGGCTTCGCGCTGCCCAACGAATACGGCGAAGCGCCGATGAATCTCGTTTTCTGCGGCGGCAGCGATTCCCTCGAAAAAATGATCGCCTCCACCGAGCGCGGCATGCTCGTCACGCGCCTCTGGTACATCCGCGAAGTCGATCCCTACGAAAAAATCATGACCGGCATGACGCGCGACGGCCTCTTCCTCGTCGAAAAGGGAAACGTCACCTCCGCGGTCCGAAATTTCCGCTTCAACCAGTCTCTCCTCGAAATGCTCAAGAACGTCGAGATGCTGGGCCCCGCCATCCGCGCCACCGGCGAAGAAGCCTTCGAGATGGTCGTCCCGGCCATGAAAGTCCGCGACTTCCACTTCTCCGAAGTCACAAAATTCTAGTCTCGTTGGGCAGCTTTCATCCAGAAAACGCCGGCAATGATGCCAGAGCGAACGAGCAAGATTGGCCCCAAGAATTTTTTAATCTGCGTGTAACGTGGACCGATCTGACCCACCCCTTACCAACCCTCCAAAACCCGCCATTTATGCACCATTCCGCATGATGGCAACCTCTTCCTCCAAAAAATCGTTTTGCCGAATGAAAAATCTGAGTTGTACAAGGTGGGCACACACTGAAACATAAAGACATATGTCTTTGTGCCACGAGGGGCAACAAAGAGGTCGGCGCAAGCACCCCAACTGGGGCCACCCGGACCACGATGCCTGTGGAACGGGATTTATTGCGCAGCTTGCCAGCCCGCCCAGTCACGATATCGTCCAGTACGCCTTAAACGCGCTGGAGCGCCTGACCCACCGCGGCGGCGTAGATGCCGACGGCGCCAGCGGCGACGGCGCCGGTCTGCTCACCTCGATCCCGCAAGCTTTCTTCCGCGCGCGAGCGGCGGAGCAATCCATCGTTCTTCCCGAGCACTTCGGCTTGGGCTTCGCCTTTTTTCCGCATGGGAGCGCTGACGACGCTCGCCGCGCTGTCGAAGCCGCCGCTGATACCGAGCGCCTCCGCGTGCTCGGCTGGCGCCGCGTCCCGGTCAACACCGCCGTACTTGGCCCGCGTTCGCTCGAAACGATGCCGGAAGCGTGGCAGTTTTACGTTTCGCCCTTCCACGCCACGCGCGAGCCCGCAAAATTTGAGTTCCGCCTCGCCCTGCTGCGCAAGCGCGCCGAATCGATGCTGCCGCCGCGCTGCTATATCTGTTCGCTCTCGTCGCTGACGGTCGTCTACAAAGGCCTGCTCACGCCGTGGCAATTCCCGCAATTCTACGAAGACCTGCGCGATTCGCTCTTCGCCACAACGTTCGCCGTTTTCCACCAGCGCTATTCGACCAATACGTCGCCGTCGTGGCATCTCGCGCAGCCGTTTCGCTATTCCGCGCACAACGGTGAAATCAATACGATCATCTCTAATCGCCGCTGGATTCGCGCGAAAGACCGCGAACTGCGCGCCAAGCTTACCGTCGGCACCTGGTACGACATCCTCGAAGAAAACGTCAGCGACTCGGCCAGCTTCGACAACGCATTCGAGCAAAAACTGCTCGAAGGCCACTCGCCGGAAGCCGCGATGCTGTCGATGGTGCCGCCAGCGTTTGAGAACGACCCGCTGCTCTCGCGCGACGTTCGCGGCGCGCTCGCATCACTTTCGCAAGACAGCGAACCGTGGGATGGCCCTGCGGCGCTCGTTTTCTCGGACGGCAATTTTGTCGGCGCGAAGCTCGACCGCAACGGACTGCGTCCGCTGCGTTATACGCTGACGCACGATGGTTTGCTGATCGCCGGCTCCGAAACTGGACTCGTCGATCTGCCCGAATCGCGCATCGCCGAACGCCAGCGCCTCGGCCCCGGCGAAATGATTCTCGCGAACCCTGTAACCGGCACGGTTTATCGCTGGCGCGAAATTCTGAAGCGTTTGGCGACGCAGCAATCGCGAAATTCGCTGCCGCAGGTTCGCCCGCTCGGTGAAAAAGCCGCCTCAGTCGCGCCTGCCAGCATCGAGCAGCCAAAGCGCGTTGCTGCCGCCGCCGGCTGGACCGAAGACCAGTTCAAAATTTTGTTCTCCGCTCTCCCGCACGGCAAAGAAGCCGACTGGAGCATGGGCGACGACGCGCCGCCGGCGTTTCTCTCGACGCTGCCGCGCACGCTCTGGGATTACTGCAAGCAGCGCTTCGCTCAAGTCACGAATCCTCCGATCGATCCGTTGCGCGAATCGCAGGTGATGTCGCTCGCCGTTCACTTGCCGCACGGCGTTGTGCTGCCGAGTCCCATCATCAGCGCCGGCCAACTCGCCGAACTTTCGGCCACTTTCGGCCCCGTGCAAAAAGTGGATTTCACGTTTCCTGCCCCAATGGGAGTCTCGGGCGCGCGCAGTTGCATTACTCAGCTGACTACCCCTCTGAGTGACAGCGGGCGCCCGGGCCTCCTCCTCCTTTCCGATCGCGGCATCAGCAGTGAGCGCGGCGCCTTGCCTGCGCTGCTCGCGACCGCGACTGTCTGGAAGGCGATGGTCCGTGACGGACTTTGGGACGTTCCACTTATCGTTGAATCGGCACAGGTTTACGACACGCATCACGTTGCCTTGCTCGTTGCGGCTGGTGCGAGCGCCGTGGTTCCGTATCTCGCTGATCAATTTGCCGAAGCGCTTGAAGAAGGTGGCACCGAGCGCATGCGATTGGCCATCAACGCTGGTCTGCGCAAAGTTTTGGCGCGCATGGGGGTCTCGACGCTGGCGAGTTATCGCAATAGCCATTTGTTCGAGATTGTTGGCCTCTCCGAGGATTTCTGCTCCGAATTTTTCGAAGACGTTTCCGATTTTCCCGGCCAGAAGAGCCTCGACGACCTGCTGAAAGATTATTTGCGCATGCACCAGCACGGTTTTTCCGGCGCGATGGAAGATATGGGCGATTCCGGCCTGTATCGCTTCCGCAAGGGCGCGGAACTGCACGCCAATTCGCCCGAAATCGTTCGCCGTCTGCATGCACACGTGAAAAATCCGACGGCAGGGAAGTACGCCGCGTTTGAGGAGCTTGCCGAAACGCAGGGCACAGTCTTTCTGCGCGATTTGCTCGAAACGGTGAGTGCGACGCCGATTCTCCTGGAGGAAGTCGAATCGGTCGACGAGATCGTCAAGAATTTCAGCACACAGGCCATGTCGCTCGGTTCGCTCGGACTCGAAGCGCACCGCACGCTTGCCCTTGCGATGAATCAGCTCGGAGGCCGCAGCAATACCGGTGAAGGTGGCGAAGATCCGAAGCTGTACACGGACGAGCCGCACGCTGCGAACAAGATCAAGCAGGTCGCATCGGGGCGTTTCGGTGTCACCGCGAACTACCTCGTTCACGCGCAAGAGCTCGAAATTAAGATGGCGCAGGGCTCGAAGCCAGGTGAAGGTGGCCAGCTTCCGGCCAAGAAAGTCACCGAGTACATCGCGAAGATTCGTCACGCGACGCCGGGAACGCCGCTGATTTCTCCGCCTCCGCATCACGACATCTACAGCATCGAAGATCTGGCGCAGCTCATTCACGATCTGCGTGCGGTGAATCCGCGTGCTCGAGTTGGCGTGAAACTTGTCTCGAGCACTGGTGTCGGCATCATCGCGGCAGGCGTCGCAAAAGCGGGCGCGAATGTCATCACCATCAGCGGTCACAACGGCGGGACGGGTTCTTCGCCGCTGACCTCGATCAAGAACACCGGCCTGCCATGGGAGATCGGTCTTCGCGAAACGCACGAGACGCTCGTGCGTGCGGGCCTGCGCTCCAGGATTTCACTGCGCGTTGACGGAGGACTGAAGTTTTCGCGTGACATTATTATCGCGGCGATTCTGGGCGCCGATGAGTTCGGCTTCGGCACGGCTGCGCTGCTCGCGATCGGCTGCGTGATGGCGCGCCAGTGCCATCTCAACACCTGCCCGGTTGGCATCGCCACGCAGGACGAAGCTTTGCGCACGCGTTTTGCGGGCAAGCCGGAAATGATCATCGCGTATTTCCGCTCGCTCGCCGAAGAAGTGCGCGGCAAGTTGGCGAAGCTTGGCGTGAAATCGCTCGATGAGCTGCGTGGTTGGTACGACTTGCTCGACACGCGGTCGGGCATGGACGCCTTCATGGTCGTTCCGGTTTCCGAAGCGCGACGCGTTGCGCCGCGGCAGGTTCCCGTTGAGCACACCGGTGCGGCTGATGATTCCTATTATTTCGATAAGCCCGCCGAAGAGCGCGCGCTTCCTCAGGCGATCCACAACTACGATCGCAGCGTCGGCGCGGGACTAAGTGGTGAACTGATGCGGCGCCGGATTCACAGCGCCGGCGACGATGGCGAAATCGTTCAGGCGTTTGATGGCGCCGCAGGTCAAAGCTTTGGCGCGTTTCTTGCCGATGGCGTCACATTGAAATTGAATGGCGAAGCGAACGATTACGTGGGTAAAGGACTGTCGGGCGGCACGATCGCGGTGTCTGCTGGTTCCGCGCCTTCGCGGCGGGGCGATGTGCTCGCGGGTAACACGGTGCTCTACGGTGCGACCTCGGGCCAACTGTATGTCGCCGGACGCGCGGGCGAGCGCTTTGCCGTGCGCAACAGCGGCGCGCTTGCTGTCGTCGAAGGTGTCGGCCAGCATGGCTGCGAATACATGACCGGGGGCGTTGCGCTTGTCTTGGGACCGCTGGGATTGAATTTCGGTTCCGGCATGACGGGCGGACTCGCCTATGTTTTGCGCGCCGAAGTCGAGGACGTGCTCAATCGCGATTTCGTCGACATTCACGAGATCGACGCCGAAGAAGAAGCTTGGCTGCGGCGCGTGCTCGAAGAACACGTGCAGTTCACGGGCAGCCCGCGCGCGAGTCGTTTGCTCTCGCGCCGCAACGGCTTGCCATTCGTCCGCGTGCAGCCGGTTCACCTGCAGGCGACCGTCGCCGACACATGGAAACCCGTGTTGGCACGTTTGACGCGTACAGACGGTTTGTTCGTAGGCCCCAGTTCTACCGATTCAGCAGCTGCTTTGCACGCCTAGACGCTGCATGCGTGCCACGTCCGCACGCTATTCACAATCCGTTCATGTGGTAATGTTTCTCTATCCCCGGAGGATTTGGCCGCACTCGTCTGCACGATTCCGATATAATGCACGGCGAACGGTTCATTTATGGACTTCGATCAACTTGCCACTTTCGTATACGTCGCCAAGCTGAAGAGTTTTTCTCGTGCTGGCCAGAAGGTCTTTCGTTCGCAATCCGCCGTCAGCGCGCAAATTCGTCAGTTGGAGCAGGCCTACCGCGCAAAGTTGCTCGATCGCTCGGCGAAGTCGGTTGAATTGACGCCGGCCGGCGAAGTGCTTTTTGATTACGCCGAACGGTTGTTGCGATTGCGCGACGAGTCGGTGCAGGTCGTAGCCGACCGCGGAAACGTTGTGCAGGGGCCGGTGCTTTTTGGCGCGAACGAAGCGACTTGCTTGTATCTGTTGCCCGATATTTTTGCAGAATTCCAGCGGCGGTTCCCGCAGGTTCACATCAGCATTTATCGGAATTTCAGCCACAAGATTTTACAGCGCATCGAAGATGGTAGCGTCGACGTCGGCATCGTGACGCTGCCCACCAAATCGCCGAACTTGCGTGTGCACCACATTCACAAAGATCGATTGCGTTTCATGGTCAGCACGCGCAATCCGCTGGCTCATCGCACGAAGATCACGCTCGAAGAAGTCGCCGGGCAGCCGCTGATTTTCCCGAAGACGGGTTTTACGCGCCAGGTGCTCGACAAATTGTTCCGGCCATATCGTTCGCGCATTCGCATCAGCATGGAGTTGCCGAGCATCGGCATGATCAAGCGGTTCGTCGCCGCCGACGCCGGTGTTTCGTTCATCAGCGAGAGTTTTGCAAAAGACTACGTCAAAGCTGGCGAGGTAAAACTGCTCACTGTCGAAGGCGTGGATCTCTGGCGCGAACTCGGCCTAGTCTATCGCCGCGATCGCAGCCTTCCGCGCGCCGCGCAAGCCCTCATCGCGCTCATTCGCGAACACAAGAAACCGGCCGAACCGGTAAGCTCATCCAGCGCAGACTAAATCGCCGCCACTGCGAACCTTTTTCTGTGGTGGAACACTTCTGTGAAGATCGCCGCCGCGTGCGGCGCTTCTAGCGAACATTGAAGTCGAGGCTGGAGATCGCCCTGGCGATTACATTTTCCTGAATCTGGATCAAGTCGCTATTGGCGAAAGTCATGCCGAGCGCTGTGAAAATGTCGCTGCCGCGCGCAATCACTACGAGCGTGCCCGACCAATCGTGATCGTCGGCTTTGCCGCGATAGCGATACTCAACGGCTGGCAACCCGCCAACTGTGGTTTTTCGCTGCGAAAGAGTTTGATAATCGGTGTAGACGTCTTGGAGGCGCTTCTCGACAGTGTTCGCCGCGGAATCCAGCGCTTGCTTCGTCTTTTCTCGTCCAACAACAAGCAACGTCGATTCGTTCTGCGTGCCCATCGCGACAATCGCGTTCGGCAATTCCGTGGCGTTGTCGATAAGTTGCCAGCTGGGCGCTTTGTACATGCGGAAGCCGTAGGTGTGATTCGTGTAGGTGTTGCCTTGCACTTCTTCGGGAATTTGCGGCGTTTCGTCTCGTGGCGGAGCCAGCGGAGCCGCGGTTGCGGATGTCGCAATCGCAACGGCTGCGCCGTCCGGCATCGCCTTGATGGATGGCGCGATGGCCTTCGTCTTCGGCGAGTTTGCAGGCAACTGTGGCCGAACCGGAGCGCTCGAAACGCGCGGCGCTGGCGGCACAACAGTGGTTTCGACCGCAGGCTCAGCGGTCGGTTGCACTGCGCTTGCTTTCACCGATGCAGCTTCCGGCTGCGTGTGTCGCTGCGCTGGTACTGCTTGTTTCGCGCCACTCGAATTTCCGCTCGCACTGCCGATTGATGCGGCATTCGCACTCGCTCCAGGGCTGGCTGCGCCACTGGCCGCGGCCGGCTGCGAGCCTTCGGTCTTGTTCGGAATGATGGAGGCGATTTTATCTTTTTCGACGTAGATGAATCCAAAGTCGGTTTTGACTTTGAACATTTTGTTGTCGAAGCCGACGATCGTTCCGTAAAAAGTTTTTCCGTCTTTCAAGTTGGATTTCGTCGGCAAGCGCGGGACGAGCCAAGGCGCTGAGCGCGAGCAGGCACAGTGCGCGCGTTAGAACTCTCATATTTGAAAGTATGCAATCGGCCCAGCGAAGGGCGCAATGTTTGCGGCGCCGCGGTGTCCGCTTCGTTACGCCTCGCTGCGGAGCTATGCAACGCAGCTGAGCGGAGCGTTCACCTCGGCAAGGTCAGTGGCTAGCGGGGCACATGTCACCGCTGTTGCGGTGACGTCGAGTCTGAGGGAGACGAAAGTTTCGGAACGCATTCGGCGCAAAGCCAAGCGGGCCGCGGATTCGAGCGCTACGGCTTCGCTCGTCGAGCGCGTCAACCCTTGTTGCATGGTTTCGGATTCGCCGTCGGAATATTGCACGGTCAGCACAATCGATTTCGCGAAGCGCTGGTGTGCGCACAGCGTTGATGCGGCCTGGCCGCAAAGATAGTGCAGCATGCCACTCGAAATTTCGACGTCCGAAATTGGTGCGACTGGAGAAATAGCGACTGGAGCGGGTTTTGCATTCGTCGAAGGAGGTGTGGCGGCTGCGCGATTCTGTTGCCAGAGGCGCGTTCCCAGCACTTTGCCGAAGACCTGGCGCAGCGCGGCCTTGGGGACTTCGAGCAATTCTTTCGCGAGTTCATTGCGGTCGGCGGCGCGACGGGGGATACGAATAGTCCATGCTGGTACGTTGTCGGCCGACGGCAGCGATCTCGATTTGTGCAATGGCAGCGAGGTCGATTCGACCAACGGCAGGGTAGTGTTTTCGAGGCAGGCTTGCATGGGTTGCTCCTCAGTAGCGCTTCAGGTGGCGGAAACTGACGGCGAGCGGCCTTGGAGAGCCTAGGGAGGCAATGGGGTCGCCCGCCGTTTCCCGTTTCCTCTACGAGGCCAATATAGCGAACAAAATACGAAAGTCAAGCGAATGTTTGGCGAAGAAAAAGCATGGGGTATACCCACCCCGGTGTTTTGTTGAAGAGTGTGTAAATGCCCAAGAATCAATGAGTTAGAACTCTACAAAAAATGGGAGTACGCAAGTGGCTTTGTTCTTAGTGGGTTGCAGGGAATCGAGGGTGCCAAGGAATTGAGGGTTTAGTGTCGGTTTGATGGGTCAACGCCCGCGAGGTTGATTACGGTGATGGATTTGAGCATGCGGACCCAGCGGGCAGGGCGTTTGTCGCCGGGGACTACGAGGCGGAGCGGGCCTTGGTCCGAGCTTAACGGTTGGCCGTCTGTGGAGTCTACGATCAGGACGGTTTCGGCGGCGAAATCGTCGTCGAGTTCGGCGAGGGAGAAGATGGCGCGGTAGCCGTCGGTGCCTTCGGCTATGACGGTGAGCGCCATGCTTTTGCCTCGCAGGGCTGCGCCCTGGGGCACGCCGGCTTTGGCCAAGATGGCTCCGATGGGCACGCCGTCGTATTGATGCATTTCGCCGGCGTGATCTCTTGTGCTGAGTGACTTGCGCGGCATTTTCTTGAGATCGTCGAGGGTGAGATGCAAGTCTTGCGCGACGGCGCCGGTGACCAGTAGGCCGGTTGCGTTCGCTGGGGCCGATGCGTGCACAGGGCGGGTTTGCGCGAGGGTTTTCATACCGGATACGAAGACCAGCATTCCCAGCGAGCAGATCGCGAGAGATCGCACGAGGCGACTTCGCACAGGCAGACCGCGTCTATGGGGTTGAGGACGTGCGGACATGGGGCGCAGCAGTGCTGCGCCCCTACATGACCTTGCCAAGCACTTCGAACGCCTTGAACGGCACGTTGAAATCATAAAATCCGCCCTTTTCCATTTTGCTTTTCGTTTGCGTAGTGCGTTGGCTTCGCGCCATGATCGTCCGCCGTTTAAGGCGCAGATGGCCGCGGCGACGAGTGGGTACGGCGGTGCCTCGCTCCTACATCCGCGTTCGGAGTGAACAGCAGAATGCCTACCCTTTGCGAAAGGCGCAAAGGGTAGGCCACCCTCCAGGGGCGGCGATCGAGACATTATGAACCTGAATCTATTTTTCGCGATGCTGGGCGGGTTGCTGGTGTTGGCGTTCATCGCGAACCGGCTTGTGCGATTTACGGGCGTGCCAGACGTGATTATTTTGATGTTCACCGGCGTGCTGATCGGGCCGGTGCTGCACTGGATCGATCCGGAGATCTTTCGCGGGGCGACGCATGGGTTCGGGTCGCTGGCGCTGATGCTGATTTTGTTCGAGGGCGGGCTCGATCTGAAGCTGCGGGAAATTCTGAGTCACTTTGGCGGTGGGTTTTTTCTGGCTTTGGTCAGCTTCTTGATGGCGAGCGTAGCCGTGGCTTGCGTGTGCCACTTCGCGATGCATTTCGAGTGGATTGCGGCGCTGTTGGTGGGAGCGGTGCTGGGATGCATCAGCAGTTCGATTATTTTGCCGGTGTTGCAACAGGTGACGCTGCGGCGCGAAGTGAAAGTGACGCTGCTGGTGGAGGCTTCGCTTGGCGATGCGCTGGCGGTGCTTGCGGTGACGTCGCTGTTGAACGTGGCAGCGGGAGGGCGCGCGCAGCCTCAGGCCATTGCGTGGAGCCTGGTTTCGAGCCTCATTCTGTCGATTTGCTGCGGCGTGCTGGCGGGGATGCTGTGGTCGTACTTGCTGCCGGTTCTGACGGAGGAGCGGTTTTGGCATGTGCTGACGTTTGCGGCGGTGCTCCTGGTGTACGCGGGGACGCATGCGCTGAAAGGGAATGAGTTGGTGGCGGTGCTGGTATTCGGCATGACGCTGTCGAACCTGCCGATGGTGCGACGGAGATTGCATATTGATGAAGCGCCGGATGCGACGGGATGGTTTTCGCAGACATCGATACGCGACCAAAGGGGAAGCACCGAGCAGCAGCATGAACAGATGCTCACGTTCCATGGCGAACTGGCGTTTTTGCTTCGCACGTTTTTCTTTGTGCTGCTGGGGGCGTTGGTGGAGTTTGAAGGCTTGCGGAAAAATATTTTGTTCGCGCTGGGATGCTTTGGTGCGCTGCTGATCGCGCGATGGATTGCGGTTGAAGCGGGGCGGCCGATCTGGAGGGGATTTACACGACGGGAGCGGGAGATCATGGTTTGGTTTTTGCCGCGCGGGCTTATCACCGCCGTGTTAGGAATTGATGTGCTAGAGGCGAGGGGTGCGGCGTTTGATTTCTTGCCATCACTGGCTTTTGCGGTGATTTTATTGAGCAATCTGGTTTTGTTGATTGGGACGTTTCGGGCGCGGGGAATGGCGCCGGTCGAAGGTGGCGGGGCGGAGGTTGTCGCGGAGTCGGCGTAGGACGAAAGAAAGGCACGGCGGTGTGTCAGATGACGCGCTTTCCGGATATCTGGAGTCCTCTGACGGCAAGTCTCGTTACGGGACCTATCGGCAATTGGAGAAATCGCGGCGGTCTTCCAGACCTCGCGAGTGGCAGGTCCGTTGTGTGAAGGGCAGGGGGAGCGTACGATGCCCGGCACAGAGGTATATCGGGAATTCCGAGCTACTTAGCAGGGCGGAGCGAAACGGCGAGGCGGCCTGAAACGCATGGATTGCCTCCCGATCGAAAGGAGATCGATGGGATCAGGACAGATTGATCGCCGCACCTTCATGAAGGTTAGCAGCGGAGTGCTCGCGGCAGGCCTCGCTCCTGCTGTGGTGGCTGAAGCTAAGGCGGCTAGGGCGCTCGACGAAACGCCGTATCCGGTCAAGTGGTACCCGTTCACTGGTCATCCTGACTCCGACACGTGTTGGTCGCTTTCTGTGGGTCCCGATGGCCGGATCTATGCCGCCGCTTGCGCGGAGAGCGTACCCGGAGGCGTAGTCAAGCCGGTACGCTACAACGAACAGCGCGATGATCTCGACTACCTTTTCAATCTCGCTGAAAAGGTGGACGATCCCGGCGACTCAGGCCGCGCTTCACAGTGCAAGATCCACTATAGCTTCGCGCCCTCGATGCACGACGGTGTGCTGTACATGGCGACACATCTCTCGGGCCCGCCTATCGACCTGCCCGTTTATTCGCCATGGTATTCCTGGCACGACCCGAAGCGTTGCTTTCGCGGCTCGGCGCTGCTCGCGTTTGACACACGCACCGATCAAGTTCTCTGGTGGGACACGCTCATCCCGAAGGAGGGATGCCGCTGCTTGCTGCACGATGAAGAGCGCGGCTTGCTCTACGCGATGAGTTACCCGCGCGATCATTTCATCATCTACGATCTGCGCACGCGTAAGCGACGCGATGTTGGCCGCATCGGTTCCATCAATCCGCAGGCGCTATTCCTCGACAAGCAGCACCGTGTATGGACGAGCAGCGATTACGGACGACTGGTGCGCTACACGCCTGATACCGATCGGCTGGAAATTTCGCCTGGTTTGTTGGCGCATGATCCGAATTACCAAACCGGGTGGCACAGTGTGTTCTATGACGTGGCACCTTCTCCTGACGGTGAATGCGTCTACGCTTCCACGTGGTGTCCGAATCCGCGGCTGATGCGCATCTGGCCCAATCAAGGTGAGTGGGCGAAGGTCGAGGATCTCGGACCGGCTACGCAGCCGCGAGATTTAAGTTTTCCGATTGATATGTATCGGGATCACTGCGGCGGGCTGACGTTTGGGGGGGATGGCAAGCTCTACTACGTGGCTTCGCGCTGGCGCGACGCGAAATACAATCCGACGCCCGAATCGCGCAAACAGAATGAGGGCGTGGTCTGGTGCCTCGATCCGCAGACACTCAAGCGAAAAGAAGTCGCTCGACTCGAGCATCCCACAGGCATGGCGCATTATGTTTCGCGAGGCGCTGTGGATCACAACGGTGATCTGTTCTTCGGGCACGTCGGGAATCATCCATCCGGCATCTTCAAAGTTTCCGTACCGGCGGACCGCAAGCGGAATAACGCACACCTTCCTATTCGGATGTGGGGCTATGATGACCACGATGCAGACGAAACCCAAATTCGATCCTAATTCGCCGGAAATCAAGGCCTATGAGAACGAACTCGCGCACCAATTTGTCCGCGAGGGTACGATGGTGGCATTTCCCATGTGCCTGCCGGGCATGACCACCCCGATACCACTCGACGAGAGCCGCATCACCGCGCTCGACATCAACTCCGAAGGTCATTTTTACGGTGGAACAAGCGGACGGCAGGCGCACCTTTTTGGGGCGGCTTTCCATCACCTCACTGGGATCGTGCTTGATGCCGGAGCCGTTCCCGGTTGCACGAGCACCGCGGCGATTTGTTGTGGGACCTCCCGCACAATCGCTTTCGTGAACGGATCGCAGGGTGGCCGCGCAGTGGCCGTGCCGCACATAAAACTGGCGGAAGACTGGATCCAGGAGTGGGGTCTTGCACCACCGGAACTCCAGGAACTCGGCGAGTGTGTGCCGGGAGAGCCGGTGGTTCACGCCGTCGCAGTGCCGTCCGGCAAGGCCGTCGTTGGTGTAACCACGAATCACCTGTTCACCGTGGATGTAGAGACCGGGCGGATCGCTATTTTGGGAGAGGCGCCGGGTCGTGGCCACCTGGCGATGGGTCGTGCCGAAGTATTCGGACAGGATGAAGGTACGCGACTGTGGCGCTTCGATGTTGCTTCAGGCCACATCCGCCGTGCCGCCGTGCGTCTTCCCGACGGTGAGTGGACCGGGCCGTTACGATGGGCCCGCGATCGCAATCGTGGTCTGCTCTTCACTGCCGACGCTGCCGGGCGGCTGTTTTCTTTTGACGAGAATAGAGGCTTTCGTTTGCTAGGAAGCGCGCATCTCGCGCCGGTCGGACCTATGGCGGTGGCGCCTGACGGCAGGCTCTTCGGTTTCTGCGGAACGGAGATGGCAAATCTGTTCTGCTGCGACACGGTATCAGGCAATGTCATCAACCTCGGGGTCGCAGCTTCCGTTCTCGAGAGGCGTCGCTATGGCTACCAGTTCGGCGACGCCGTCACTGGACGCGATGGTGAAATCGTATTCGGCGAGGACGATAACGGAGGGCATCTCTGGCTGTACTTTCCGAAAATAACGAGTTTCCACGCTTGACCCGGCAGCGCACAAACGCGCTTTAGGTGTGCCGCGCGACTCAACTCTCGAGTAACGCCGTTACCGCAAATTAGCCTCGTCGTCCGGTAACGCGAGTTATCTAGAATTGAGCATTTGGCAATTGCTTGTATCGGCAATATCGACTCCGATTCGTCAACAGGGTGGTTCGTCTTTTCGGACTAACAACGGAAGGTCGAGCCGGATTATCCGGCAAGAATGGGAAATCAGATTCTAGGGAAGAGCTGAGTGTCTTGAACTAGCGCGTGATAGGCGCGTTTTGCGGAGCCTTATGAGTAGCCCTTCCACGTATTTACTTACTGCTGGCGACTTGGAGGCAATCTTCTGGCCTGCGGCGGGAATGCTCGGTGCTTCGCTTCGCTTTCGCGGAGTTGAACTGCTCCGCCGCGTGGAGGATCTCGATGCCGCCCGCATCAAGGGCAGCACAGCCGGCATTCCACTCCTGTATCCGTGGGCAAATCGCCTCGGCAGTTTGCACTATCGCGCGGCTGGACGTGAGGTTTCGCTGGATTCAGCGTCGCCGCGTTTGCATTTCGATGATCACAAACTTCCTATGCACGGCGTTCCCTGGTCTCAACTTCAGTGGAACGTTATTTCGAGCCACGCGGATGCAGTCACCGCGTGTCTGGATTGGTCGAGCGAGGAACTGCTCGCGATTTTTCCGTTCCCGCATCACGTCGAGATGGCTGTGCGGCTGCGGCCTTTTGATTTGGAGATTCAGACTACTGTCATTGCAGATTCAGGTTCAGCGGTGCCGATCAGTTTCGGTTTCCATCCCTATTTCGGGATACCTGGAATTCCGCGGGCGGAGTGGAGACTGAACGCGCCTGCGATGCGCAAGTTGGCTCTGGATGCGCAAGGGATTCCGAGCGGCGCGAAGACTCCGACGGGGCCCGTTGATGTACGGCTGGGAGACACCGGTTATGACGATGGGTTTGCCCTTTCGGGTGAGCAGGCCAGGTTCTCGATCGACGGCAACGGCTGCTCTATAGCGATCGAATTCAAAAACGGTTTCGACTTCGCGCAGATCTTTGCTCCGAAGGATAAAGAGTTCATCGCCATTGAGCCGATGACTGCGGAAACGAACGCACTACGCTCGGGCGAAGGGCTGCGGGTGATCGCGGGGGGCGAGCAGTTTGTCGCGTCATTTCGAATCGAGGTCTCGCACCGCGGATGATCGCCGTCTGGGGGCTGTGGAGTAGTCGAACATCAAATTCGACGCGGGCACATCGGAAGCTGTAGTGTATTTGTCTAGTTATGAACGTAATGCGATTTATCTCCGTAGCTATGACTTTTGCTGTGGCGGTTGCCTGTGCGAACGCGGAGATAACGCCAACGCTGTCGATCGAGAGGCTGACAGAATCTTCCGATTTGATTATTGCGGGAAAGATCGAACGTGTGCGGGAGACGGGATCGGGTTTGATCCTGTTGAACGGGACTGAGTACGCGCGCCGGGATTTTCAAGCCGACATCCAAGTTGGCGAAACCCTGAAAGGGACATCCGCACCGACAAGGTTTACCTTCACTTATTCCACGCCTGGCGCGGATGAAGTGGGAAATGTCGCCGAAAGAAATTTGGTCGCGGACGCTTATCGGGTGGTGTTTTTAAAGAAGACGGCGTCAGGCTTTGTGTTCGCCAGTCCTTATTATCCATCCATCGCAGCGGCGTCGAAGTCTTGCGGTGCGGGTTGGCGAGTGCATCTTGGCGATGACGCGTATCGGAGGGTGTTGCAGAGACTTTTGGAGTTGCTATGCACGGATTCGACCGACGGTGAGAAGAGGTCGGCCTTGTTTGCGCTGGATTGGGACCAGGATTCCGCTGCGGCGCCTTTTCTAAAAGCTGTTCTCGGTCTGCCGAATGTGAAGACCGATCCGACGCTCAGAATGGCGATTGTCAGCTGCCTCTTGCACTGGCGGGATCTCAACGTATTGCCGCTGGCGGAACAGGACCTATTCGACCAATCCGTGCATACGTCTACCTTTCCGAAATCGAATCTGGTGCTGGCGATATCGAGCCTCGAACCAAGAATCTCAATCCCTATTCTTGCTCGCGTGCTGAAATCGCCGGAAGCTGAAGACAGGGTTGCGGCAGCCCGTTTTTTGGAATACACGAATTCTCAAAACGCCTTGAGCGTTCTTCTCTCTGATCTAGATGACCCGAACCATGAAGTTCAGTTCGCGGTTATGCAATCGCTTGGCAATCTGACAAATCAGTATCAATGGCGTCCCAACACCGTTGATCCTGACTCGCAATGGAATGCTTGCGTCCAGCATTGGCGCGAGTTCGCGGGGCGTCTCAATACCGGCGGACCGATCGGGCCCGATTGACGTTGTTACCGTCCGAGTGGATTCAAGTTTGTTTCGGTTTCGCAAACTCACTGGAGTTTCGCTAAGTGTCGGGCTCGCTGAATACGGAACACCTCGACCGGAGTTGTTCTCTCAGTTAGAATTTTTCTCCTCATGGCTGAATGCTCCATCGCCGTTTTTGATCTCGGCGGCGTTCTAATTGACTGGGACCCACGGTATTTGTATCGCAAGTTGTTTGATGGCGACACGGAGGCGATGGAGGAGTTTCTCGCCACGGTGTGTACGCAATCCTGGAACGAAGAACAGGACGCTGGTCGCCCGTTTGCCGATGCCTGCACTTCACTGAAGCTAATTCATCCGCATAAGGCACCGTTGATCGATGCGTGGGTCCAACGGTATGACGAGATGCTGGCCGGGCCGATCTCGGGCGCCGTTGACATTCTCGCGAAGCTGAATTCTCTGAGAGTTCCCTTATACGCGCTGAGCAACTGGTCTGCTGAGACCTTTCCTGCCGCTTTGAAGCGGTTCGAATTTTTGAAGTGGTTCAGGGGAGTTATGCTTTCTGGCGATGTGAAACTGCTGAAACCTGATCCAAGAATTTTTACGTTGTTCCTGGAGACTTTTGCAATCGACGCTGCCTTGGCTGTTTATATCGATGATCGCGAACCCAACGTGGAGGCGGCGAGAGCCAGTGGTATGCAGGGCATCGTATTTGCAGACGCCGCCACGCTTCGGACCGAACTGATAGGTTGCGGGCTGCTCCGATAGAGCACTCACCTGCGGGCGCTCGGATTCGAATTAGCTTAGGAATTCTCAATGCATGTCGGTAGAATGTGGGCCGTTTCGTCAATTCTAGAGAGTCAATCGGACATCCCCGGTGCGGATCGCTGCGTTAATCCTACCTGTGTTTGCGGTGATCGTAACTGGCTGGATCGTTGCCGTCACGGGCTATTTATCGCGTGCGTTGTCTGACGCACTGATTCATTTCGCCTACAACATTGCGATGCCGGCGTTGCTGATCGTTACGATCGCGCAAGAGCCGGCGCATTCGCTGATCAACTGGCGATTTCTCATGGCGTTTGGCGGTGGGTCGCTGCTCTGCTTCGTGCTCGTGTTCGGCGTGGTGAGCATGCAGGGTTCGAAGAGCCTCGCGAGTCGAACGATGCGTGGGATGGCTGCGTCGATGACCAACACCGGTTTCGTCGCTCTACCCGTGCTGCAGGCGATCTATGGGCCACGTGCGGTGTTGCCTGCGGCGATCGCGACGGTCTTCGTGGCTGTGGTGATGTTTCCACTGGCGGTGATTTTGCTCGAGGTTGGGCAGCGGGACGCGCAGGGTTCGAGAACGCCGGCGATGGTCACGGTGAAGCATGTCGTGCTGAACCCGATGGTCATATCGACGCTGATCGGGATGATTTTGTCGGTGTCCGGTCTGCGCATGCCGGCGCCAGTCACAGCTTATTTTGGGATCCTGGCGGATGCGCTCACGCCGTGTGCGCTGTTCGCGATCGGACTGGGGCTGTCGATCGATGGATTGAGGTCCAATGTTGGGCAGGCTTCGCTGCTGTCGGCGGTAAAACTCATCATCATGCCTGTGATCGTGTATGGATTCAGCGTGTCGTTAGGGCTTGATCCCCTCTATACGATTGCGGCGGTGATCTGCGCGGCAGTGCCGACGGCGAAGACGGTTTATATTCTCGCGGGAGAGTATCACTGCGAGGAAGTGTTGGTGGCGTCCACGGTTTCAATGACGACGCTGGTGTCCGTTATATCGCTCGTGGTTTGGCTTTATGCGTTGTCTGGGCTGGCTACGCGCCTCGTTGGCCGATAGGGGAGCAAGCGGAGGACGGAGTCGTCGCCGAGGCGGAGGCAAGACGCGGTGGCCGGGCGGAGCGAGCCCCGCCTACAAGGGCTAGACAAAAAAAGAGGGGCACGGTGGTTGCCGTGCCCCATGATCGTTTTTGAGAGCGTCGTTCGAAGAACGATGCTCCGGTTATGTTGCGGCGCCCTAGAAGATGTTGCGGAAGGTCCAGAAGAGGAAGCCGGAGAGCATCATGGCGACGGGAAGGGTGAGAACCCAAGCCATGAGCAAGTTGCGGACGGTGGCCCACTGCAGGCCCGAGTGATTCGCCATCATCGTTCCAGCGATACCGGACGACAACACGTGGGTTGTACTGACGGGTAGACCGAACCAGTCGGCTGCGCCGATGGTGGCCATCGCGGTGATTTCCGCGGCGGCGCCTTGTCCGTAGGTGAGGTGGTTTTTGCCGATTTTCTCGCCGACGGTGACGACGATGCGCTTCCATCCGACCATCGTACCGAGGCCGAGAGCAAGCGCGGTGGCGACCTTAACCCACAGAGGAATGAAGCGGGTGGCGCGGTCGACGTGACCCTTGTAGTTCTTCATGATGGCGACGTCGTTGGGAGCGAGCACCGGATTGCCGGATTTCTGCATCAGGCGGAGCGCTTCGCTGGCGAGATACATGTCGTTACGGAAGTTGCGGACCTGGTCCTGGGGCACGGCTTTGAGATCTCCGAACTGGGCCATTTCCGTGCCGATGCCGTTCACGAGTTCGCGCAGGGCGAGCATGGTGTTGGGGTGAAATTCCTTGGTGCGGATGTAGTCGGTGACGTCTTCGCGCGGATCGCCGATGGCGGCCGCAGGTGTGACGTACTTGTTCAAGGTGTCGGCAGCGGTTCTGGAAACGGCGACGAAGTCCTGTGACTCACGAGCGGTTACGGCGTGGTTCAAGGCATAGGTGGTTGGAACGGTGCCGATGAGGATGAGCATGATCAAGCCCATGCCTTTCTGGCCGTCGTTCGAACCGTGGAAGAAGCTGACGCCAGTGCAGGTTAGAATCAGGAGGCTGCGAATCCAGAACGGTGGCGGTTCGGTTCCTTCGGGGGCTTCGTAGAGCTTCTTGTTCTTGACGACGGCGCGCAGAGCCATGAACAGAGTGGCGGCGAGTGCGAATCCGAAAATGGGAGAGAGAAGGAGCGACTTACCGATGTTGGCGGCCTGTGCCCAGTCGACGCCGCTGGTCCCGCTGCGGGCGTTCATGAGCTGGTTGGCGATGCCGACGCCGATGATCGAGCCGATCAAGGTGTGCGAGCTGGAAGCGGGAAGACCGAACCACCACGTGCCGAGATTCCAGAGAATGGCGGCGGTCAACAAGGCAAAGACCATGGCGAAGCCGGCGCCGGAGCCGACCTGCAAGATCAGTTCGACCGGGAGCAACGAAACGATGCCGAAGGCGACGGCGCCGGTGGAAGTGACAACGCCGGCGAAATTCCAGAAGCCGGACCAGACGACGGCGATCTGAGGATCCATCGAGTGTGTGTAGATGACGGTGGCGACGGCGTTCGCGGTATCGTGAAACCCGTTCACGAACTCGAAGCCGAGCGCAACCAGGAGAGCGATGCCTAGCAAGATGTAAGGCCAGGCGGCGGTGACGTGCGGGCCGGACACGAGATCGCGCGCGATACTGGAACCGATGAATACGATGCCGCCGATGAGGACACCGGCGAAGATCAACATTCCAAGCTTGCTGGGCTTTTTCGCCAGCTTGTCGTGAACCGAATGTTTCGCGGGCGGCGCCGGTGCGATGGGCGGCGGAGGGGTGGTTGTTGCTGCTGCTCTCGCGGTTGCTGCTGAAGCCATAAAGCTCCTGTCCGTCATAGAAATTTTGGGCCTCTGCGGATTCGAAACCACATGGGGATGGGTGGGTTTATACGCAACAATTGTTACAGTCGAATGAATATGGGACGCGGGGTGATTCAAGTGTTGAGAGCAGTCGATTTCGGGCGAAAACCTCCAAAAACGCCGTGTTTGCGCATCGAGGGATCGGAGGAAAATGGCGGAAGGCGATGGATGTTTGACGAAAATTTATGATGGACCGTGAAACCTTGGGCGGGCCGGAAGGTTCGCAGGGGAGCGGGCGTCGGCGTGGATGGGGAAGTTGACAAAAAGGCGGGTTCGGAGGAGGCTGGCGGCCTTATGAATCACCCGCATGTACTGTTGTTTGTGTTTCTTATTGGTGTTGTGACGGGGCTGCGATCGCTGACTGGGCCGGCGGTGACGTCGTGGGCGGCACACCTGGGATGGCTGAGCTTGATCGGGACCCCGATGCGATTCATGTCGTCGATGATCACAGTGACGATTTTTACTTTGCTGGCGGCAGTGGAATTGGTTGCGGACCAGTTGCCGTCGACTCCGGCACGCACGGCGCCTGTCGGATTGAGCGCTCGCGTTTTAATGGGCGGGCTTTGCGGGGCGACGGTGGCGGTTGCGGGCGGAGAATCGATTGTGCTTGGAATTCTGCTCGGGGCGCTCGGAGGAATCGCTGGCGCGTACGGTGGGTATCAGGCGCGGACGCGGTTGGTGAAGGCGCTTGGAGTGCCGGATGCGGTGATCGCGGTGATCGAGGATATTGTGGCAGTTGGCGGTGGGCTGCTGATTCTGGCGCGTGTGTAAGTCTTCCCTCGAAAGATTTTGCTGGCCAGTTGTTCCTTCATTGCATCCAAGTTTTGGCAATTAGCCTTTGCGTTTGAAAGTGCGGCAAGACGCGTTGGCCGGGCGGAGTGAACCCGCCCCTACAACGAGGTGGGGGAATTTGGTCAAAGCAATGACGATGCGGAAGAAAACGCCGGCAGGATGCCCTTCAGGATTCAGGGTAAATCGGCGCTGACGAATCGGAGAGTGCATGGCTTCTGTCGAGCAATACAAGGCGATTGTGATTGGGTCGGGGCAGGGTGGGACGCCGCTGTGCGAAGCGTTGGCGAAAGCGGGATGGCGCACGGCGCTGGTGGAGCGGGAGCACGTTGGCGGGACTTGCATCAACGAAGGTTGCACGCCGACGAAGACGATGGTCGCGAGCGGGCGCGTGGCGTATCTGGCGCGACGCGGAGCGGACTACGGTGTCCACACCGGTGCGTTGCGGATCGATATGAAACGGGTGCGGAAGCGGAAGCGCGACATAGTGAACCTATTTCGCGGTGGGCAACAAAAAGGAGTCGAGGGAACGAAGAACCTCGATCTGATTTTTGGCGAGGCGTCGTTTGTGTCGGCGAAGTCGATCGAAGTGAAGGACAAGAAAGGGAAGACGCGGACGCTTAGCGCGGAATATTTTTTTATTAATGCGGGATGCCGGCCGACGGCGCCGTCGATCGAGGGGCTTGCCGATGTTCCTTATTTGAACAGTACGTCGATCATGGAGTTAGCGGAGGTACCGAAGCATCTTGTGGTGATCGGCGGCGGGTATATCGGGCTGGAGTTTGGGCAGCTGTTTCGGCGGCTCGGCGCCGAGGTGACGATTATTGCGTCGAGCGGGAAATTGCTCGAACACGAGGACGATGACGTTTCGGAGGAAGTAGCAACAATTCTGCAGCAGGATGGCATCAAGATTTTGTTCAACGTGAAGGATGAGCGCGTGAAGCGCGTGGGCAAGCAAATCGTGCTGACCGCGCGGACTGGGAAAAGTGCGCGGACGGTCAAAGGATCGCATTTGCTGGTTGCGACGGGAAGAAAGCCAAACACGGACGCGTTGCGGCCGTCCGTCGCGGGGATTGCGGTCGACGAGCGTGGTTACATCAAGGCGAATGAAAGGCTCGAGACCAACGTCGGAAATATTTTTGTGATTGGGGACATCAAGGGCGGGCCGGCGTTTACGCATATTTCTTATGACGACTTTCGGATTTTGAGGACGAATTTACTGGAGAAGGGCGGGGCGACGATTGCGGGGCGGCTAGTACCGTACACGGTGTTCATCGATCCGCAGTTGGGACGCGTGGGGATGACGGAAGTGGAAGCGCGTGCAACGGGGCGGAAAATTCGTGTGGCGAAGATGCAGATGACGAGCGTGGCGCGGGCGCTTGAGATCGATGAGTCGCGGGGATTCATGAAGGCGGTTGTGGATGCGGAGACGCAGCAGATTCTTGGCGCGGCGGTGCTGGGGATCGAGGGCGGGGAAGTGATGTCTCAGATCCAGATCGCGATTATGGGGAAGTTGCCGTTTACGGCGTTGCGCGACGGCGTGTTTGCACATCCAACGTTATCGGAGTCGCTGAACAATTTGTTCACTTCGCATTTTCAGGATTGAATGGGACGTCCGCGCAAGAAAGTCTAACGCCGAGGGCGCAGAGGGACGCGGAAGCTTTTCGCTCATCGCTTAAAAGATTCGGCCTATCTGAAAAAACCACTTGCGATGTCCGCTGTCCCCGACGCTGCCTCCGAAGAAGAACGGCCCGATCGCGGTTTCGGCGAGCACACCCAAATCCGCGTCAAGTGGGAATCTGCTTTCGGCCAGTGGAAAGTCGAACATTTTCGCGGTTTCGAGGGCTCCGATCGCGTACACCTTCTTCCCGATGAAATTCGGAAGCGTCATCAACTCATGCAGGTATCCCGCCCGTACTAAATAGAACTGATCGCCGAACAGTTCATTCGTTCCATAGGCACTCAAGTGCGTTGGACCACCGAGAAAGTAAAGAGGAAATCCACCGGAGTCGTGTCCGAACGTAGTGCCACCGGTGAATGTCGCGAACAGGGATCCTTGCCTGGTGATCGGAAGAAATCCCGAGATCGTGGCGTCACCGGCCGGAAAGTTCGAAACGGACTCCGGATAGGTGTCGTACCAATGGAAATTGGCGTCCAGTGTGTATCCTCTGCGCGGAACGACCGGATCGTCGCCGTGGTCGATTCGAAACCTCACCCGCGTCTCGCCAACTCGCCCGTTCACAGATCCGAACTCCGGTTTCCCCAGCCGAAGAGACGCGTCCAGATACCCAACCGAGTAGCCCGCGCGAAGCTCCATAAACCGGCTGAAACCGTACCCAATATCGATTCCTCCGTTTGCGCGATCGAGACCATAGATCGCAATCGGATCGTTACGCGAGTACACGTGAAGGCCCGTTGAACTGGCATCGACATGCGGCGAGAAAAACCATCGGCTCGTCGGATTGAATGGGCGATACAGTTCGCTCGCCAGACCGTAAGTATTTCCAAACAGGAAGTCGGTGCGCCACTCGGAGCGATAGCCCGCGACATCGAGAAAAGTGAGTCGCGCCGCTTGCGTGAAGGTCACGTCTTTGCTTTCGGAGCCATCCACCTCAAATCCAGGTTGCAAAGTAGGCGGCCCGAATATCTGCTCATGCAGAATGACCACGAGCACCTGCTGTCCGTTGTCGCGTGTTTCCACGCGGTAGCCGGCGGTGTCGAACTTCCCGACTCCGGTGAGCCGCGTCAGGAACTGATCGAGCTGGTGCGTATCCAGGGGGTGTCCGATCAAGGGCTTCAGGAATTTTAATATCGGTACCTGAGCATTGGGTTGAACGCCGCGCACTTCGATCGATTGCGGCACGACGGTTTCGACTTTCTTTCTGGAGTCACGTAGCGCGACGAACTCTTGCCACTCCTGATCGGTGACTTTCAATTTGTCGAGAACGTTTTGTTTTCCTTCGGCGGCGCTCTTGCCTTTCTGGATGATGGTGTCGCTCTTCTCGTATTCGAGAGACGTGAAGTCTTTGAGGTTTACGCTCACAACCATGTCGGCGCCCGCGAGTCCGCGAATTTCGTTTTCTCGAATGACGACGTCAATCGAGCGTCCCAGCACGCTGAATAAGGACTGGATGTCTTTTTCATCGGCGGGCGCGGTTTCGAGGTGGATTCCGACGACGATGTCGGCGCCCATCTTGCGGACGACGTCGGTCGGCAAGTTGCCCACCAAACCCCCGTCAACATAGACGTGGCCGTCGGTTCTGACCGGCGTGAATAAGCCAGGAATGGACATGGTCGCGCGCATGGCCGTGGCCAGATCGCCGTCGGAGAAGATCACTTCTTTACCGGTGACGAGATCGGTGGCGACGCAGCGAAACGGTGTGGGCAGATCGCTAAATGATTTCAATTGGGAATACGCCAGCGTTTCGTGATCGATCAGCAAGCCGATGCGTTGGCCGGCGTTCAGACCACCGGGCAAGGTCAGGCCCTTCTTCAGGCCGAGAAGCAAATAGTTCGGGAGTGCTTGCTGATCTTCTTTGCGACGAAACGAAAGATCGTCGTAGGGAGTGCGGCCGCCGATGATCGTGTCCCATTTTTGTCGCTCCACGATTTCTTCGAGTTCCTTCGGGCTTTTGCCGGTGGCATATAGTCCGCCGACGAGTCCGCCCATGCTGGTGCCGGCGATGTAGTCGATCGGAATGTGATGATCCTCGAACCACTGCAGGACGCCAATGTGCGCGAGTCCCAATGCGCCGCCGCCTTCGAGCGCGACGCCGATTTTCAGGCGCTTCGTTGCTGGTTGATGCGCCGAGGCCGATTGAGTGGCTGACTGCGAGTCGCGAACAGGCGGCATTGGATTGTCTTGAGCACACGCAAGGGATGGGAATAACAATGCCAGAGTCAAAATCCAGCGCATTGGGCGAAAGCCTCCTCAGCGACGCGGAAATTTCGGGAACGGCGACTTAGTTTCGCCTCCCAAGACTTCGTAGGCAAGAAGCGATGTGGTGTGTGTGCTGCGAGATCTCAGGCGTTCCGATTGTTCGAACGATCGATTTAAGGTTGTTCCATTTCTACTTCGCAGAACGCGGCGTTTGCTTCTTCGGCGGGCTCGCGGCCGCGATTGGCCAAGCCGACGCCTAGGAGCACGAGCGCACCACCCAGCAGCAGAGACATCGTCAGTTGTTCGTTGAGAAGCCACGCGGCGAGAAGGGCGGTAAGCGGTCCTTGCGCGAGAAGCGAGACTGCTGTGACTGTGGCGGGAAGGTGGCCGAGGGCGTAGGTAAGGGCGAGATAGCCGCCGAGTTGAGAGACGAGTCCGAGGCCGACGAGAGCGGCGAGCGAGCGCTGGTTGGGAATATTCAGCGGCACTCGCAGGAGAAGGTTAATCACGAAAAGAAAGATGGTGCCGGAGATAGTCGCGAGCCGGAGGAAGACGAGCGTGCCGGTGTGTGCGCGGACATTTTCAGTGGCGAGGAGATAGACAGCGAAGCAAGCGGCGGCAATGAGCGCCATTGCGTCGCCAGCGCCGAGATGCACGTGGCGCGCGAGATCGGACCAGATGATGACGAGCGAGCCGGCGAAAGCGAGGATGAGGCCGGTCCAGAAGGCGACGGCGGGACGGCGTTTGAAGACGAGCCAAGTGAGGAGGCCCACGAAGATTGGAGTCTGGTTGCCGAGCAGCGTGGCGTTTGCGGCGGAGGTGCGGAGGATGGAGGTGTTGTAGAAAGTGAGGTCGAGCGCGAAGAAGAGGCCGCCAATGGCAATGATGGCGAGCGTTCGAAAAGATATACGCGGTGTGCGCCAGTCGTAGAGGAAGGTGGGGATGAGGAGGATCGACGGAAGCAGCATGCGGTAGAAGGCTGACGCGGGACCGGGGATGTCGGTCCAGCGAACGAAGATGGCGGACCACGAGATGCAGACTATGCCGGCAAGGAGAGCCAGATAGGGCATGAGGCCGTGGGATTCGCGCGGTGAGGTTGGTCGAGGGATTGTTTGCTCTCCTGA
This sequence comes from uncultured Acidobacteriota bacterium, assembly GCA_963795355.1. Taxonomy (GTDB): domain Bacteria; phylum Acidobacteriota; class Terriglobia; order Acidiferrales; family UBA7541; genus Acidiferrum. Next base: position 1,483,836 of record CAWCHM010000008.1, on the reverse strand, counting down.
ATTTTTTGCGTTCGCGGCGACCAAGCGAAAGTCTCTTGGAGTCAGTATCGCATGCGCTTCGCGGATTTGATTGGATGCGGGAGTAGGAATGAGAAAAAAATTTGACCAAATTGTCTTGGCAATTTGCGCGATCGCGTAATCGTGGCACGGTTTACGTCCGAGGTCTTTTGCTTCGCTCAGGATGATCTGGCCGGGTGAGGGTGGGGATTCGAGTGATGGCTCGAAGGATGCGTTGAGCGATGCTTCGTGCGATGCCTACGGTTTGTCGGGGCTCTCGACTCCGCCACCGCCGCCACCGTTGTTGGTTGAACCGGATTTTGATCCGCCTTTAGCGAGGAAGATTACCGCGGCGGCGGCGCCTGCGCCTGCGACGATTCCGATTTTTGCGAATTGGCTGGTGCCTTTGGATTGGCGCGGCGTGGTGCAGGTCTTGTGCGTGTGCGATTGGTGATAGGCGGGATCGTCGGGCGAGAGGAAATTTGCAGCGGCGATGACGGATTGCTGGGGGAGGACTTCGTACGATTCCTTTTCGGCGACGATATGCGTTTCGGTGCCGGCGGTGACTTGCAGATCGCCGGTGATGGCGGTGACGCTGATTTTGCAGGGCGAGAAGATGGTGACCTGTCCGGTCGCGGGCGAGTCGCCTTGGGGGACGATCCGAACGTCGGAAGCGACGACTTCGATGCTGTCGGCACTGTCGCGGCGGAACGTGAGCGTGCCGCTGCTGAGTTCGGCGACGTAACCTTTAGCTGCGTGAGAGGGATACAGGCGACCTTGGCTATTCGCGGCAAAGCCGTAGCGCGAGTTCGCGACACGAATGTCAGCGGAGCCGCTGACGTCGGTACTGATCTCTTCACCTGCGAAGACGCTGGCCCCTTCGGTGAGCGCGCTCTGGCGAACGTGAGCGAGATTCGCCTGGAGCACGACGCCGAGTGGCTTGTCTTGCGCGGGTGATAGAAGGGCAAAGGTCAGAGATGCGATAGCGAGAAAGCATCCAAGCCTTGTCCCCGGATTGCTGCTCAAGGGGCGGCTCCGTTGGACAAAGTAGATAGACTCTAGAATCCGACGATTGGGGCACGGGTTACAGCGTTGTTCGGCGGGGGTGTGTCGAAGAGCGAACAGGGGCTTGGTATTGAGCAGGTTATTTGTAGGTGGCGACGACTTCGCCGTTTTCGATTTTTAGGCCGGACATGTCGGCGGGGAGTTTGAACTTTTCGCGATTCTCGGGATTTTCGAGGATGTGGCGCATCGCGCTTTGCAGAGCGGATGGCGGCAGCGGGAGCGAGCCAATCGAACCGGAGACGGGTTCGAAATTGAGATAGCCGTTCTCGGCGCCTAGCTTGCCTTCAAGTTGTAGTGTGACGTCTTTGCCGTGCATATCGAAGACGACGTAGGCGCGCACGCGGTCGTCGACTAACTCCACTTTGACGTCTTTCACTTGCGAGCGGACTTGATCGATTTGCTCGGCGGTTGTGCCGGTGGGAAGGGGCATGTCCATGCCGGCGCCGGAGGCCGCGGGTGCAGGTGTTGCGCCTGCCGGGGAAGCTGCTTGCACGGTGCCGGGCGTCGCTTGAGCGGCGGCAATGGCGGCGCGGGCCTCGGTCGAGTCGGGATTCGCCGCGATGTCGAGATGCGACATGAGATACGAGTTGAGCTCAGTCTGGTCCATGCGCATCGTGGCGGGCTGACCGGCGGAGAGGGCTTGCTGGACCTGTTCGAATTTCTGTTCGACGCGCGTGGCGGCTTGGGGGTTCGTTTCGACGGCGGGCGGCGGAGCCTTGTGCAGGGCCATCGCGATCGTGATCGCGGCAGAGATGTACGTCGTCCAGCGAATGACGCGGAAGATTGTGCGCCAGGGAATAGTCTTTGGCGGCGTGTGCGCCGGGGGCGTTCCGGGGTGGTTATCGGTGCCGGGCATGGTTGCTCCTGAGGTTTTAACGTAGCTGGCTGGAGCGAGTTGCGGCAATAGAACTGAGGGGCAGGTGGGGCGAAAGGGTTGATGGATGTAAACGTGTGTCGTGGCTGGTCTTACGGGGTGAGGCTAGGAGAGGGGTCGAATCCAGCGCGTGTTGGGTAAAACCCGCACCCTCTAAAAACTGAGGGTGCGGCACCCAGGAGCAATTGGAACGCTACGGTTAGAGTTCGCGAAGGGCGACGGCTACTGGCCTTGCGGCTGCGCGGATTGCTGGGGGCAGGCCGCCGATGATACCCATGACCAGGGCGAAGATGATGCCGCCGACGAGGAGGCCGCCGGTGATCTTGAAGGCGAAGGCCATGTTGCTGAAGGTTTGCCAGTTCATTGTGGCGGTCGTGAGGCCGTTGAGCGGGAGCACCGCTAAGCAGCCGATGGCTCCGCCGACGAAGGATATGAGTAATGCCTCGATGACGAACGAGAAGACGACGGCGGCTGCGCCGAATCCGAGCGCTCGCATGGTGGCGATTTCGCGGCCGCGCTCGGCGACCGCGGAGTACATGGTATTGAGCGCGCCGAAGATTGCGCCGATGGCCATCACGCTGGCGACGAGGCCTCCGAGGACTGTGATGAGCTGCGTCATGCGCGTGGACTGCTTGGAGTAGTAGTCGATCTCGCGGCTAACGTCGACGCTGAGGCGCGGGTCGGCGGTGACGGAATCTTTGAATTGCTGCAATGCGTTCGGGGACGTCAGGTGAACGGTGACGGACTGAAAAACGTTAGTCGGGCGCTTGTACACATCGTCGAGAACGCGCGCGTCGGTCCAGACTTCGGAATCGAAAGCGCTGCCGCCGGCGTCGAACACGCCGACGATCTGCCAGTGTCCGCCGCCGAAGTTGACGCTGTTGCCGAGGGATAAACCAGAGTAGGTACCGTTGGCATTTTTGCCGACGACCAGTTCGGAAAGGCCGGGGTTGAACATGCGGCCTTCGATGATCTTCACATTGCGCCGGATGTTCATGACGTTGGCAGAAACTCCTCGAACTTGAACGTTGGCATCGGTGCCGGTTGATTTTAGAGGGAAGGGCGCGATAACGACGACTTCGGACGTCACCAAGGGGCTGCCGTCGGTACCCCGGGCGACGCCGGGCGCGTCCTGCATGATCTTTACTTGATCGAGCGCGACGCCAGACATCATTTCCGACGTGGCGCCGGCGCGCAGGATGATCGCGTTGTCTGCGGAGCCGGACGCGACGAGCGTCGCTTTGAATCCACGGGCGAGCGACAGCATTGCGATGAAGACGCCGACTGTCCCAGCGATACCGAGGACCGCGACGATGGCCGACGTCCATCGAGCTTTGACGCTGCGAACGTTGTAGATAACTGGAATCGCCATGTCAAACCCTCCGCAGCGCGTTGACGACACGCATCCGCATTGCGCCAATGCCTGGTAACAAACCGCTGACGAGTCCTACCAACAGGGCGGTGCCGAGACCGACGCTCAAAATCGTCGGCGAGAGAATCAGTTCGGGTAGTAGCCCGTTGAGCGCTGACGCAAGCACCGGGATCGCAACCAAGGCGAGACCGAGGCCGATCAGCCCGCCGATGAGCGAAATCAGCAGCGATTCCGCCAACACGAAAAAGAGAATCTTGCGGTCGCTGAAGCCGATCGCTTTGAGCGTTCCAAGTTCACCGAATCGCTCACGAACCGAGATGGCCATGGTATTCCCGGTGACCAGCAAGAGCGTGAAGAAGACAACGCCGCCGATCGACAGGATCAGGAATTCGATGTTGCCGAATTGCTTCACCCATCCTGCCGCGAAAGCCGACTCGGTTTCGGTTTTGGTCTCGAAATCGGAGTTCGAGAACATCTCGTCGATGGCTTTCGCGATCCGTGGAGCGTCGTCGGGATTCTGGATCTTGAGAACGTACCAACCGATGCGATCTTTAAATGTCTTTGGCACGCCTTCTTCAAAAGCATCCCACTGGAACCAGAACTGGCTCTCGTCGCCACCCGCCTTTTCGGAGTGGTAGATACCGTCGAGGTTGAATTCCCATGTATTCGCGCCGCCGAAGATGGTTGTCTTGATGGGAATTTTGTCGCCGATTTTCCATCCGAAACGCGCCGCGGTCTTTGCGCCGGCGATCGCTCCCTGGCGATCTTTCAGGAAGTTGGCCCACTGGTCGTCGGGAACTTTGAGTTCCGGGAGGACGATTCGCTGATTTTGTGGATCGATCGCGAATTGAGGGAAGAAGTTTTTTTCGTCCTGATAGACGCCGCCGAACCAGTTGTTATGCGTGATCGCTACCACGCCTGGAATGCGCATGATCTTGTCTTTGTAATTCAGCGGCAGAGGCTGAATGATCGAGGTGCGATTAATGGTGATGAGCCGGTCGGCGCCGGCGATATCGGCGCCGCGGCCGAACGCGCCCTTCACGACCGCGAGAAACGAAAACAGAAAGAGGGCGACGGCGAACGAGCCGACCGTCAGGATCAGGCGAATCTTTTTGCGGAAGAGATTCGCGAAGATGAGTCCACTAAATTTCACGCGGCACCTCCGGCGTAAGCGTTCTGCTGCACCTGTCCGGCTTCGACGAGCAATCCTTTCTCGAGATGGAGCTCGAGGTCGGCTAGCTTGGCGACGACCGGATCGTGGGTGACCATCAGCACGGTTTTCCCAAATTCCTTCACCAGGCGAATGATCAGGTTCATGATTTCGTCCGCGCTTTTGCGGTCGAGGTCGCCGGTGGGCTCGTCGCACAGCAAGAAGGTCGGGTCGGCAACGATTGCGCGCGCGATGGCTACGCGCTGCTCCTGTCCGCCGGAAAGCTGGCGTGGATAGTGATTCATTCGCTCGGAGAGGCCGACAACACCGAGGGCGGTTTCGACGTGGCGACGCCGCTCAGCCTTCGAGAGCTTGGTGAGCAATAGCGGCAGTTCGACGTTTTGAAATGCGGTGAGCACGGGAATCAAGTTGTACATCTGAAAAATGAAACCGACGTGGCGCGCTCGCCATTGGGTCAGCTTTGCCGCGGACATGTTGGTCACTTCATCGCCGGCGACGCTGATGCTGCCCCGTGTCGGGACGTCGAGGCCGCCCAGAAGGTTGAGCAACGTTGTCTTGCCGGAGCCGCTGGGGCCCATGAACGCAACGAAGTCCCCCTTATCGACGTCGAGGTTTAGTCCCTGGAGAACGTGAATCTCTTCACCGCCGCGCTTATATGTCTTATCTAGGCCACGAACCTGAATGAGGCTGTTCGATCTGCCGGTGCTGTCCACTCGAACCATTGTCAGAGCTCCTGTGATGCGTGTGTCTTGTCTACGTTTCGAAGAACGATTTAATTTCGTCCGTTCGATGAATCTCCCGGACGAATCTGCTGAATTCAATCGCGCTACTTCTTGACGGCGACGCTCTGGCCATCGCGAAGATCGGCCGGGCCACCAACGACGACGGTGTCGCCTACCGCGAGGCCCGCCGTAATTTCGGTGTCGGAACCGCGATTCTCACCGAGCGTCACGGCGCGGCGTTCGAGTTTGTCGTCCTTCACAAGAAAGACGACCTTTTTGCCCGCGTCGTCGTGAATCGCGCTTTGCGGCACGAGCGCGGCGGCCTGAGTTGCCTTCGCCGCGTCGCTCGGCTTCGGCGCATCGCCGAGGAACGTCACCTTGATGCCCATATCGGGCAGGATGCGTGGGTCGAGTTTGTCGAATGATATGCGGACCTTGACCGTGGCCTTCTGGCGATCGGCGGTCGGGATGATCGTACGAACGTGGCTGGGAATCTCCCAGTCGGGATACGCGTCGAGAATCGCGGTGACTTTCTGACCGTCGTGCACGCGCGCGATGTAAGACTCGTTCACGTCGACTTCGATCTCGTTGGACTTCATGTCGACGACAGTGGCGATGCCGGTACGCGTGAAGCCGCCGCCAGCAGAAATCGGCGAGACCATTTCGCCGACCTGCGCGTCTTTCGACACCGCGATTCCGGCGAACGGAGCGCGAATCGTGCAGTTGTCGACGGCCTGCTGCGCTTCCATGATGCGAGATTGCGAAGCCGCAACTTGTGCTTTCGCGAGCTCGATCTTGGCTTTGAGACTGTCGGCGTTCATGCGTGCGGTGTCGAGCTGCTCTTGCGTTTGCACGCCGGCTTTTTGAAGCTGATCGGCGCGGTGGAGCTCGATGTTCGCGTTCTTGAGCTGAACCTGAAGGTCGGCGATTGCGGCTTCGGTCGAATCTTTGTCGGCTTTCGCGGACGAAAGAGCTTTCTGCACGTCGGAATCGTCGAGTTTGGCGAGGAGCTGGTTTTCCTTGACGACGGTGCCTTCGTCGAAAAATACGCCTGTGACGCGACCGGTGATCTTGGCAGCAATCGTCGCGCGCCGGCGCGGGGTGACATAGCCACTGGCATTCAGCAGAGCTTCGCGTCCACCAAGTCCGACCGGTTTATGCACGGTGGCGACCTGAACGACGGGTTTATTGTTCCAAAACGCGTAGACCCCGCCGCCGATGCCGGCGAGGATGACGAGGCCACCAAAGAAGATAGCGAGGCCTTTGCCCACCTTGCTGCCCCGGCGCTGTCCGTCATGAATGCGCAGGGATCCTAAATCGTGTTGCGAAGAACCGAGCGGTGTGGCCATTAACCAGACTTCCTTCGAAGAGGGGTTCACACTGAGATTACGCAGTGAGCGAGCCGGAAATTTCACGAAATCTCGTGTGAGGGAACGGCTGAGGGTAGTTTAGCCGAAATATGGGAAAAACGAGCGTGCGAAGTGAAGCGTTCGCGGCCGCCTCGCGGAGGGGTGAGGTGGCTGAGAGTAGTTTTGGCGTGCGTTACCGCAATCTTGTGGAATGGAAACGTGAGCAGACGTGCGGAGTTTGCTTGACGGCAAGGAACGAAGTCAGTATGAATGGCTGAGTTAAAACGGTTTAAGGACTATGGAGGGCGGGTACGAAGATGCCTCGAACCTGGCGAGTGGTTATATCGGTATCGTTTCTTTTCGCGATAAGTGGCATTTCCGTTTGTGAGCTTCGTGCTCAGGCGATTCACGTGGACGCGGCTGCGGGACATGCGACGAACACGATTGTGCCAACGCAGGCTTTAGGAGCAGGCATCGACCGATTACCGTATGGCGCTTCAGACAAGCTGCTGACGGACGAGAATATCGAGAAGGTGTTGTCGGCCGGATGGCAAACCGTGACCTATCGCCAGAATACTGAGTTGCACATGGAGGCGTGGCACTGGAATCCGGAAGGGACGTGGAGTGACCCGGCAGGTCGCGGATATTTCGTCGGGAATGCGGAGCCGGGGTCGGCGCCGATTCGTCATTCGTATGGATACCCGTTGCCGCATCGCGGAGTGACGCGCGACGACGGCACAGATACGGAAGGATACTCACGACTGACGGACGGTGACCCTGATTCGTATTGGAAGAGCAATCCATATCTGACGCAGGCGTATACCGGCGAGAGCGACGGGGCGCATCCGCAATGGGTTTTTCTTGATTTAGCCAACGCGCTGCCGGTGAGCGCGATTCGGATCGTCTGGGCCGAGCCGTACGCGGTGAATTATGAAGTGCAGTATTGGACGGGCGAGGATCCGATCAAGAAGCCGACACTCGGTGTGTGGGTGATGTTTCCTGGCGGAGCGGTGCGCGAGGGAAAAGGCGGAACTGCGACGCTGCAACTTGCCGATCAACCGATCGCCGTGCAGTGGGCGCGGATCCTAATGCGGCAGTCGTCGAACACATGCGACACGCATGGTTCGGCGGACAAACGGAATTGCGTTGGCTACGCAATTCGCGAGCTGTATCTCGGCACGACAACATCGGATGGAAAATTTCACGATTTGATCCGACACACGGCGGACCAGGATCAAACAGCGACGTACTGTTCGTCCGTCGATCCATGGCATGGACCGGAACATTTGGACGAGCGGGCGGGCGAGCAACTTGGCCTGGATTTCTTTTACACGAGCGGCGTGACGCGCAAGCTGCCCGCGATGATCCCGATTGCGATGATCTACAACACGCCCGAGGATGCTGCGGCGGAACTCGCCTATGTCGAGAAGCGCGGCTACCCGGTTTCATACGTCGAGATGGGCGAAGAGCCGGACGGGCACTACACTCCGCCGGAAGACGATGCGGCGCTGTACGTTCAATTCGCGACGGCATTGCATCGTGTTGATCCGAAACTAAAACTGGGAGGGCCGGTATTCACCGGGCAGAACAAAGACATCGAGACGTGGGCCGACGCCGAGGGAAGAACATCTTGGACGCGCCGTTTTGTCGACTATTTGAAGGCGCATGGAAAGCTGGATGAACTTGCGTTTTTTCCGTACGAGCATTATCCAGTCGAGCCGGGAAAAATCGCATGGAGCAGCTTGTACGACGAGCCTTATCTTGTGACGCACATCATAGATGTGTGGCGACGGGACGGTGTACCAGCGAACGTGCCGCAGATGATCACGGAGTCGAATATTTCATGGGTGGACTCCGAGGCTTTCGTAGATGTCTGGGGAGCGCTGTGGCTCGCGGACTACGTCGGCGCCTACCTAAGCGGTGGCGGGCAAGCCGTCTACTATTTCCACTACCTGCCGCTGGGAATTGGGCATGGTCACAACGGTTCGCAGGGAACGTTCGGAATGTTTTCGGCCGATCGCGAGACGCGGAAGATCATTCAGCCGCTGTCGCAATTTTTCGCCAGCCAGTTGATCAACTTCGAGTGGGTGCAGCCTGGCAATGGCGAGCACAAATTGTTCGCAGCGGCGAGCGATGTGATGGACGGCGCTGGCCACAATCTCGTGACCGCATACGCGGCGCTGCGGCCTGACGGCCAGTGGTCGCTGATGGTAGTGAACAAAGATCAGGAAAACGCCCACGATGTGAAGATTGCGTTTGATGGAGTCAAATCAGGGGCGAGTGGTGGTGCGGCTTCCGGATTTGCCGGATCGGTGGACGTTGTGACCTTCGGCGCGGCTCAATATCAATGGCATCCGACACCGAACGGCGGACATGCCGATCCGGACGGACCCGCTGCCCGCTCGACCGTGAATGCGACCGCCGCGACGAAGTTCACACTGCCCGCAGCCTCGGTCACCGTAGTGCGCGGCAAGCTCGCGAAATAGGCTTGCCAAGCCTTCGTCGGCCCGTTCGACATCTCGATACAGCCTCGATGTACGTAGGACAGGCGCGTCAAGGGGCATAAGTGTGCTATGGTGCCTTGCGGCGGTCCGGGGAGCATGGGATGAAGAGTCTGTTCGTGGGCAACATGAATTTTCAAACAACCGAAGGCGAGTTGCGTGCGCTTTTCGAGCCGTTCGGGTCAGTGACGCGTGTTCACATGGCGATGGATCGGGAAACAGGACGGGCGCGGGGATTTGCGTTCGTGGAAATGCCGAACGATGAAGAAGCGGCGAAGGCCATCTCAGGTCTAGATGGAAGCACGGTTGGCGGTCGCCAGCTGAAAGTTAACGAGGCGCGGCCCCGAGGCGAGGGCGGCGGGCCTCCGCGTGGCGGCAATCGCGGCGGCGGTGGCTACGGTGGAGGCAACAAGGACGGCGGTGGCGGCGGCCGCGGAAAAAGCGGCGGCGGTGGGCGGGGACGCGACCGATTTTCGACTGAAGATTATAGCGGTTCCGTTCGACAGCCGCGCGAACCGCGCTGGTAAGCGGCTCACGCTGACGAACACGAGAACGCAAGCAGACGCGACGACACGTCTGCCCCTGGCGGGACGAAACACATCGAAAGAGTTTTTGCGGCTTACCGCGGCGGAAAATGGCTGGTTGCAATTTCCGTAACGGAGGGTGCCGTGCGCATCATCTGCGCCTTACACCGCCACGAAAGACTCGTACGACGGGTCCAACGATTCATCTTCCTTACTTCCACAACTGAGTGTACGAACCGACGATTCCTCAAATTGACGCTGACCGAGTTGCCTTTAGCGAGTCGGAGCGATTTCGAGTTGATCGCCGATTTTCGTGCCCGAGCGATAGATCGTGTGCGCGGGAAGCTCGAGCACGCTCGTCGCCTTCAGTAACACTTTCGAGATACGGAATGGACGAACATATTCCTCGACGTAGACAACTTCTTTGTCTTTACCGAGGAAGATGAGATCGATCGGGAACAACATTCCAATCGTATGAACGCCCCGCGAGGGAACAATCCAAAGGCCCCGGCCAAGCTGAGCCCACCGCCGCGTCTTGCCGAGAAGCCCGACGAGTCGAGTAAGGTAACTGTCGGCTAGAAGAGCTTCCGTCGCGACGAAGGTCTCGCGCGTCTTGTTATAAACGTACAACGAATTGGAATGACCGTTTGTGGTGGCCATGGATCTACCGCCCTGCTCCCGTAAAACTGGTATCAGCAGAAACTATGATTGTTACTCGATCGACTTGCGTTTGCGGCGCCAGATAATGACGAACAGCACGAGAACGGCGAGCGCTCCCGCGACAACGCGAATCAGAGTTACGTTATCCATTGCATTTCTCCTTTCCAGCGTCCCGGCCTGGCAATTTCTGCCAAGTCACGAGTTTGCTGAGATCAATGCTGCAGAGCCGGCATCAACTGCCGGATCAAAGTGATCACAGCGGGGCCCAAAATCACGACCATCAGGGCGGGGAAAATGAAAAAGATGAGCGGCGGAACCATCTTGACGGTGGTCTTGGCGCTCATTTCCTCGGCCCGCTGCCGCCGCTTGATGCGCAAGTCGTCCGAAAAGACTCGCAACGACTGAGCGACACTGGTGCCAAAGCGATCCGTCTGCACCAGCATTGCGACCAAACTCTTAATGTCTTCCAGGCCTGTCCGGCGGGCGAGTTCGCGCAGCGCTTCGATACGCGTTTTGCCGATGCGCATCTCGAGATTGACGAGCTGAAGCTCTTCGCTGAGCTCATGATGAGTAATGCGCAACTCTTGCGCGACTTTCATCAACGCTTGGTCAAGGCCCAGACCAGACTCCACGCAGATAACGAGCAGGTCGAGGCCGTCAGGCAAACCGCGCCGGATCTTCGCCTGGCGCGCGTTGACGCGCCAGGTCAGGAACATGTCCGGGAACAGATAGCCGAGCGCGAGCGCAATCAGCGGAATCATGAACGGGTTCCACTTGTATGCGCCGGTTGCGAAGGAAAGTGCGATGAACGCGATCGGCGTGAGGATCTTGAATCCGCGCATTGCGGCCAGGGCGTTGTTGCTGCGATAGCCTGCGCGAATCAAAAGCAGCTGTGTGCGGGGCGTCGCGGAGCTAGTACCGCCAGGGACTAATTTGCTGAGCCCGGCGAGCGTATTGCGTACGTTATCCCTCTGCTTTTCGACAAAGCTGGTCTCTTCCACCGTGGGTGCGACGCTGTTTGCCATCCGCGAGAGGCGATTGGCTACAGCGCCTCCCTGGGACGAAAAAGCGTAAAACAGGGCGGCCAGCACGCCGAAGGTGGCGAGAAATGTCAGCGCTGTGATTCCCCAAAGCATCTTCCGAGACTCCTCAAAAATTGCGACAGCAAAACTCGAAACTCCCACCCAACCGCTAAACCTCGATGTGAATAATCTTCCAAATCAGGAGCGAGCCGATGACCTGCATGATGCCGGCAACGGTCAGGGCGAGCACTCCCTTGGGGTCGTGAAACAGCACGCCCATGTAATTCGGATTCATCACCATCAGCACCAGCATCATGAAGACCGGCAGCGCGATCAGGATGCCTGCCGTCAGGCGGCCCTGAGCCGTGCGGACGCGAACTTCCCGATAAATTCGGAAGCGGTCGCGGATGACGCGCGAAAGTCCATCGAGGATTTCAGCGAGGTTACCGCCGGTCTCTTTCTGAATCAGGAGCGCTGTCACAAAGAAGCGCACGTCGATCGACGGGATTCGCTCGGTCATGTTGAGCAGCGCATCGCGCAACGGTAGGCCAAAATTTTGCTCTTCGAAGGTCGTCCGGAATTCGCTCGCGATCGGATCGGGCGATTCCTTGGCGATCATCTCTAGTCCGGTGGTGAACGCGTGACCGGCGCGGACGGCGCGGCCGAGCAAATCGAGCGCCTCCGGAAACCGCTCCTCGAAAGCCCGGAGGCGTTTCTGCCGCAGGTACATCACAACGCCGTACGGGATCATGCCGATGCAAATGCCGATCAAGATGCCGGCCGGAAACATTGGCGTGAAAAGTCCCATGATGACCGTCGTGCCCAGACACAGGCAGCCGCTGATTAAAATCAATTTGCCGGCTTTCATCGTGAGTCCAGCCTGCGAAATGCGTTCTTGCAATCGGACCGACCACGACCAGTGCATCATCAAGCGGTGGACCGCAGGCACGCTGCTCAACATTTCATCGCGCGCGAGCTTTAGGCCCATCGAGACGTCGCCACGCCGCTCGGCCTTGCGCACCGCTTCCATGCGGCGACGCACGACTTCCTGTTTGTTGTCGGCGCCGAACGTCATCCAAACGCCCAGGAAGATGACGATGACGATCAGGAATGTCAGTCCGAATACGAGCAAGCCCATAGCAAATCCTCTAGAACGAGTAGCCTTTCACTGCGCGATCGAAACCGAACCGTGCCTCCATCAGAACTCCGCGTGCTGGAAATCGAACATCGCCGTTGGCAGATGAATGCCCGAGACCTCTAACTTCTCCGCAAACTTCGGACGAATCCCGGTCGGTACAAACTCGCCCGAGACCTCGCCGTTGTCGCGAACGCCGCGCTTGCGGAATACGAAAATGTCTTGCATGGAAACGATATCGCCCTCCATGCCTGTGATTTCAGAAAGTGCAATAACTTTGCGAGTACCGTCGCTGAGACGGCTAACCTGAACGACCACGTCGATGGCTGAAGCGATCTGACGGCGAAGGGCGCTGTCGGGAATGTTGAGGCTGCCCATCGCGACCATGGTTTCGAGGCGGGTCAAAGCGTCGCGTGGCGTGTTCGCGTGAATCGTGGTGAGCGAACCGTCGTGACCCGTGTTCATGGCCTGAAGCATATCGAGCGCTTCTTCGCCGCGGACCTCACCGACGATGATGCGGTCGGGGCGCATACGCAAAGAATTGATGACGAGTTGACGTTGCTGAATCGCGCCTCTGCCTTCGATGTTGGCGGGGCGCGTCTCGAGCCGCACTACGTGATCCTGGTGAAGCTGTAACTCGGCCGCGTCTTCGACGGTCACGATGCGTTCGCGATTCGAAATGTACGACGACAAAACGTTGAGGAATGTCGTTTTACCGGCGCCGGTTCCACCCGAAACGAGAATGTTCAAACGCGCCTTAACGCAGCCGCGCAGGAGTTCGAGCATCGGTTCGGTTAGCGTTTTGTTCTGCAGCAAATCTTCGGAGGTCAGCGGGTCACGCCCGAAACGGCGAATCGACAGACACGGACCATCAACCGCCAGCGGCGGAATGATAGCGTTTACACGGGAGCCATCGGCGAGGCGCGCATCGACCATCGGTGACGACTCATCAACGCGGCGACCGACCGCGGAGACGATGCGGTCGATGATGCTCATCAGGTGGATGTCGTCGCGGAACTGAATGGACGTCATCTCCAGAATGCCCCTGCGCTCGACGTAGACGCGCTTGTGGGTGTTCACAAGAATGTCGGACACCGTCGGGTCAGCGAGAAGCGGCTCCAGCGGTCCCAGGCCGAACACTTCATCGAGGACTTCGGTTGCGAGACGCTCGCGCTCCTGAAGGTTCATCGGCGTTGATTCGCCGACGACGAGCGCTTCCAGAATTTGCGTCACTTCGCGACGTACATCGTCGCGATTCACTTCCGTCAACCGGTCCAGGTTCAACTTCTGAATCAGCTTGCGGTGAATTGCCGCCTTGACGGCTCCAAAGTCAGTGCGTGTGACCTGTGCGGGTAGCGGTTGGGGCATGGGCTACGTCACCGTTTCGCCGGGAAAGAGAAGAATCCACCCAGCGAGCCTTTCTTTGGAGGATGAGCGACGTCGAGGCCCGCGAGCTGCCCGGCGATCTGACGGTAGCGACTGCCGAGTGCGTTGTTTCCGTTTTCATGCATCGGCGTGCCGAGGTTGACGGCGTTGCTGGCCATCCGGAAGTCATTGGGAATGCAGGCAAAGACAGGTCGATTGATGTCCTTCTGAATGCCCTTGAGCACTTCTTCGTCGCCCTTGTGCCAGCGATTGATGATCACGCGCGCGCGATCCAGCTCGATACCGAATCCCTTCAGCGCCAACAACCTCCGTTCCAGAGTCCAAAGCGCCGGTACGTTGGCCTCGGCCACGATCAGAATCATCCGTGCCATCCGCAGAATTGAGCTCCACTCCGACGAAAACTGCGAGCCCATATCGACCAGAACCATTTCGAAGTTGTTCTGCGCGACGTTGACCACGCGATCAAGCATCGGAATTGGAATCGACTGCCACTCTTCGGGCTGTGTCGCGCCGCCGAGCACTTCGAGCTTCGTTTTGTGACGCGTCATCAGTCCGGCAAAGAAGTGACTGTCGAGGCGATCGAGACTATCCACCGCGTCTCGCACCGTAAATTTGGGATGGAGATCGAGGAGCAAGTGGACGTTGCCGAGCGGATTGGCAAAGTCGAGCAGCGCAACGTGCTTCCGCGCGTGAGTCGCCAGCTGCACCCCGACGTTGACGGCGACCGTCGTCGTTCCTACGCCGCCCTTTGAACCCATCACTACGATCAATCGGTCCAGCGACGAACGGTCGTTGTTACCATCGAGATCCTTCGAAAATCGCGACAGAATCTCTTTGAGCGAGCGTGGATCGACCGGTTTCGGCAAAAAGTCCTGCACTCCCGATCGCATCGCTTCCAGCAAAAGCTGGTGATTCGGCGGAACGACGGAAGAGCACGCAACCAGCTTGACTGCTGGCCGCACTCGATGAATTTGCGCGCACAATTGGAAATACGGTTCCGGGTCGCGCGCGAGATCCAGGAACACAACGTCCGGCAAGGCATCTACGGATTCGGGCAGCTTATCGGCGGGGACCGACCATTGCTTGACCGACCTCACGAGACCTGTTTGTTCGAGACACGCCAGCAACTGCGCGGAACTGGCCATGTCACCGCTAGCTATAGCTACTGTCAGCATCAACCGTTCTTTCTGACTCCCCTATAAGATTGTGCAGCCCTCAGTCGTCACAAAAAGCTTGGCCAACCTACTGATGCACGCCGACCGCAGCGGGCGTGCCCGGCACTGGTTCACCCTTCGCCGGAAGTCCAACTGTTGGCCGCAAAAAAGGATCGGGATAATTCAGGTTCGGAGTTGGCTGGCCCTGTGGCAACGGATGAACGATGTGCGGCGTGACTACGATGACGAGCTCGTTCTTGCTGCGATTCAAGCTCTTGCTCGTAAACAGCTTCCCGAGAATTGGAATGTCGCCGATGCCCGGAATCTTTTGCATCTGTTCGGTAACGCGGTTGTCCATCAAACCTGCGATCGCGAAACTCTGGCCGTCGGTGAGGCTCATGTCGGATTCGACGCGATTCGTCGCAAGCGCCGGAATTACGAACCCTTGTAGAGTCAGTGCGTTCGTGAAGTCGAGCGAACTGACTTCCGGCTTGACCTTCAGGTGAATGAGTCCGTCGGGCGTCAGCGTCGGCGTGAAGTTGAGCCGAACGCCGAATTCCTTGAACTGAATCGTGATGCCGGCAAACCCGCCCGAGCCGCCAGTCGACTGCAAAATCGGAAAGGGGAATTCGCCGCCGGCCAGAAAGCTTGCATCTTTGCCGGACTCCGTCATCAAATTCGGCTCGGCAAGAATTTCGAGAACGTTTTGCTCCTGCAGCGCTTTGATCGTTGCCGCGAGGTTGATGTCGGGACGGAAGATGAAGATGTTGAGCAAGTCGCTGATTCCGATTGCGCTGCCCGTAGAGGGTGTCGTGCTCACGCCATTCGCCGTGGTGAGTTGCGGAGGCGAAAATTGCTGCGTCGAAATCGTGCCGATGTTTTTCCCACCCGGCAGACCCAGAATGTTGATTCCGAACTGGCTGATGAGCGCCCGGTTCACTTCAGCAAAGCGAACCTGAAGCAATATCTCTCCCGACGGCGTCGTCGGCACCTGCATCAGGCTTGTAACCTTCGGCGTAACACCCTTCACAATTTCCAGAATCTTGTCCGCGATTTCTTTCGACGAAATTTTCCCCGACAACATCACGACATCGCGAGACGTGTCGAGATGCACGTCTTCGTTCGGGAAGACTTCGCGAATCTTCTGGCTCAGTCCAAGCACATCAATGTCGACCGAAACCTCGAACGACTGGCTTTGGTCCGTTTCATCCCAAACGATCAGCGAAACGCCGCCTGGCGTTTTTCCGTTCACCAAAACCTGATTCGTGCTGACAACAATCGCTTCAGCGATCGCGGGATCGGCAATCGACACGCGCTTGATGCGCGCCGGCGAAGTGATAACAATCGAGCGGCCAACAAGCAAGTGCAGCGTTTGCGGCGCTTCCGCTTCCATCGGCGCATTGGCCGGGACTGGTGTCGGCGCCTGCTGCGGTGGTGGCGTTGCGCTCTGCGCGGGTGCAGGTGTCTCGGCAGGCTGCTGCGCCAGGATCGATGTCGCTGAAGCCGCAAGCAAGCCCGCGGCAATCAGCGTCGCCATGGCAAAGAGTCGAGCAAACGTCGCTCTCTCGCGACTCAACGAATTCTCTGGGGGCTGGTGTTCGAACATTCGTTGTCCTCGGCGCTTTCTCACTGGTTGGGAAAGCTCTTGTTTTCGCGCTTGCTGCCGGTAATCACTTCAATCGTGTAAGGCGACGGCGCTGGCGGAGGCGCGGTTTTCACCGTCCGCTTGGGCGCCGGCGCCGCCTGTGCGGACGCGCCCGAGAAGAGATTGGCTTCGAGCACCGAGGCGGGCTCGACGCGTTTCGAGTCGATCGTATTGCGCAGCGCCAGCTGAATCTTGCCTTGCGTACTGGCCATCGCGAGTCGCGCCGCATCTTCAGGCGAAACCAGCAGCGTGATCACCGGCACGGTCTGCGGCTTGCCTTCGCGGTCTTGCTCGATTTTTTGGCCCGCCGCCAACACCCGAACATTCTCCAGGATCGTCCGCGTGATCGTATCTTCCTCGGTGTGATTCGGCCCCACCAGCTTGCCGGTCACCAGCACATCCACCATCGTTCCTGGCGTTACGAAACCTGCGACACCAATGACGTCGTTTACCGCGACCGACATGGCGCGCATCCCTTCCGGAATCACCGCCGGAAGACCCGCCCCTGCGTCCTTCGACGCGAGCTTGCTATCCAGAATCAGTTCATTCGCAGCGACGGGTGTAATCAGCGCGCGATTCGCACATTGTTCAATGCTGGTGAACATCCCCGCCACCGGCTGTCCAGCCGGCCACGGGATCAATTTCAGATTGCTCGCATCCACCCGCGTCCCAAGCTGCATGGCCGACGACGCAACCACGATGTGCTCGGTATCGACCGGTTTGACGGCGCTCGCCTTCTGAAATTGCTTGTATACGATCGTGCTCAGCACGAACGCGACGACAAGCGCGATCGCCAGCCCGACGATCATGCGGTTCTGGTTCATAAAATCGGTCTCCTCGCCTCAGTACAGCCCGGACAACAACCGAAACACGAAAATGCGGTCCCGATTAGGACCGCACTGCGCGGTAACTCACAGCTTCCACTGCGCCGCGCAATAACAAACCACCGTCGCGATTGCGACGGCGACACCGAACGGCAGTTTCAACAACTCAGGGTTATCGAGTGAAATCTTCGGATTCGCGCGCAGCCCGAACGTGAAGAACCCCTGCACAAGCACATACATGTTGTGCAGAGTCTCCCGAACTCGTTTCGTGCGTGCCATCTCGACCATCGCCATAAGTCCCGAAACCAGAATGCTGCCGACCAGCACAAACAAAAACATGAGCGGGCCGAGGAATGCCCCGACCGCGCCCATCAATTTCCAGTCACCCGCACCCAATGCTCGCAGCAACACCAGCGGAAGCAGTAGCGCGAGCGCCAGCCCCGTTCCTTCGAGTGCCGACTTCGTGCCAGGCCAACCAAACAGCGCCGTTCGCAGCGTTACACCCGCCACGAATGCCGGCACCGTCAGCCAGTTAGGAATTTTGCGTGAGCGATAATCGACGAACGCCGCCACTAAACTGACGCCGATCGCGACTGCCCAGATGGCTTGTTGCGCGTTCATGAGTAGAGACGACTCGAGAGACTCCCCTGCTCCTTGCGCGCCGGAACTTTCTCGACTCCGACCGCTTCGAGCTGGGTCATCATTCCCGTTTCGATCAAGTCGGAGTTGTCAAATTGGTCGCGGTATTGACGAAAACTCCGTTCACCGCGGTTGCCAGGCCGCTCAGCGATCCGATCGCCGCGAGGACAAGCAACACCAAGAGCAACGCATACTCGGTTAGGTCTTGTCCGGCCTCGTCGTGCCACAGCCTTGCCAGAAGCTTTTTCATTTGAGTTCCCTTTGACATCGAGCCTAAGTTCGCGGGCGTCGGCCGCCACGCGTTCGTGCAAAAGGATCGACGCGGGACCTCGCCGATCCATTCCATGCTCGAACGGAGCAGGCTCACGTACCGGTCTTGAGGTTCGCCGCTGCGTTGTTAAACACGCCGTTCACTGCGTTCGCCAGGGTGCCCAGCGAACCGATCGCCGCCAGAGTCAGCAGCACGAGAAGCAGGGCATACTCAGTCAAATCCTGCCCTTCTTCTTCTTTCCAGAGTCGCAGAAACAGATTTTTCATCTTCCCCTCCTTGCATCACACATGTACTGAAAACGTGCTTGTAGGAAAACCGCCTATTCGCCCGTGTTGTGACTAAAGCACATCCACCACCAACCCCATGACACCCGACGCCCTGAAGTAACATGCTGAAAATAAATCGTTTAGCGGTAGTGGGTGCCGGGCCGGGAAAGCTATTTGAGCGTAGACCGTACCTCTTTGTGAACACGACCCGCGTGCAAGTCGCTCATTTGGTGACGCAAATTCTTCGCTCATCGTCGCGAGGAACACGCGAGCAGCCCAGCCGATTATGCCGTGGGTTTCCGACCCCACAAAACGACGTTCCAGGCAAGCCAGCGCACCAGGGGCAGCCTCGTCAGGAGGCCATCGAGAGATCGAAGCGGTTTCCACCACGTCAATCGACGGTCTGTTTCCTTCAAAATTCGTTTCCAATACCGATCCTGATTCGGACTGATCCCATCAAGGATGTAGTACTTGACGAACAGGGCGAGGGCTGAAATCCAGAATTCCCGGTGCTGCACATCGCTAAAGTATTGGCGCGCCAGCCGGATGTCCGCCTTGGTGAGCGGCGCCTCGTCGGGCGTCCGGACTTCCGTCGCCATCCGCCGATAAACATTGATCGCCGGGTTGTATGCCAGCGGGTCGTAAGAGAAGAACATGCCGCCGGGCTTGAGGCCCCTGCTCATCTGTTCGAAAAGGTAGGCGCGATTCTGGACGTGATGAACGGTATTCGCCGTGTAGATAACGTCGTAAGTTTCAGGCGGGAGATTCAGGTTCTCGGTGCTGGAGACGATACCCTCCAACTGAACCCCGAACCTGCGCCCCAGGTCCAGCGCCGCCGCGACCATCTGCGGCGATATATCGACGAGCGTAACCCGCGCCCCCTGTAGCGCGAAATACACCGAAGACTCGCCCAGCCCCGCCCCGATATCGAGCAGCTTCTTCCCCTTGAGCGAACCCATCTTGCTCAAAATGAACTTGTTCTCGAGTGCCGTGGGTCCCTCGAAAGCCTCGATCACCCGCACGTTGCTCAGATCCGTGCCACTCGCCCAGGCATCGTGAAAAGCAGCTTCGCGTTGATGAGAAATCGTTTCGATGGTCATCTCAATTTGTAGAAAACCGGAGAAACGCCATGATGGCGCTTAGCGCTTTCCTGCCGCGACCATCTCTTTGCGGTTCGCCGCTATCACCGGACTGCTGGCCTCGAAACCCATGCGTTCGCGGACGATATACAAAGGGCGGCGCTTGGACTCCCCGTAAATGCGGCCAACGTATTCCCCGATGATGCCCAGGCAAACGAGTTGTACGCCGCCGATGAACAGCTCTCCGATCACAGCGCTGGACCAGCCCTTCACCAGCCCGGGCACCTGAAAGAACCGTTCCAACAGGACCACGATGATGCCGAGAACCGCAAAACCCGAAGCTGCGAACCCGATCCAGGTCGCCATTCGCAAGGGCAGAATCGAAAAGGAGAAAATCCCATCCAGCGCGAACCGGATCATCCTGAAAAGCGAGAATTTGGTCGTTCCAGCGATGCGGGCAGCGCGGTGGTAGGGAACCGCGGTCTGCGAAAACCCGAGCCAACTCACCATGCCGCGCACGAACCGGTCACGTTCCGGCATGGAAATCAGCGCATCGACAACTCGGCGATCCATCAGTCGAAAATCCCCCGTATCGAGTGGCATCCGCGTGTCCGACATCTGCGTGAAAAACCGGTAGAATATCTTGGCCGACAACAGCTTGAACGCCGATTCGCCGTCGCGTTCGGTGCGGACACCATAGACCACGTCGTAGCCGTCCTGCCATTTCGCCAGGAACTCAAGAATGACTTGCGGCGGATCCTGGAGGTCGGCATCGATGATGACGACTGCGTCGCCCGCGGCGTGCTCGATGCCGGCGGTAATGGCCACCTGATGCCCGAAGTTGCGCGAAAGCCGAATCGCGCGTACCCGCTGATCGGAGCTCTGCAGTTCACGAAGAACATCCGCCGTGCCGTCGGAACTTCCATCGTCCACGTACACAATTTCGAAATCGACCGGAGCTTCTTGCAGGACACCAACGAGTTGCTGATGCGCCTGGCGCAGGCCTTCCTCTTCGTTCATGCACGGCACTACCAGCGATAACAGCATGCGTCGCTGCCCCGGAGGAGCGGCGAATGGAGCGATTTGAAGCCCTCGCGGGCGGTCGAATGTTGGCCCGTCCACGCTCACTCCTTCTCCGATCGCGATGTCCGGCCGCCAGCCGGTGCCCCCGATAGTCCCGATAGATTAAGATTGCGGCGCACGAAGAGCACGCTAACACCGTCCGAATAACGCTGCTCCCAATCCGGAATAGAATCAAGGGCGGTCGCCAGTGGCTCTTTCCGGTCGAGCAGGCAAGCCTGAATGCCATGAGCACGCAACACTTGGAACGCTCCTGTCTTCAGGTCGGACACTTCCAGATACTCTCCAAAGATGCCGGCGTCTTCATAAAGATCGCCACGCCCATCGATGAAAACCTTCTGTTCCGGAAGCTTTCCCACGAGATACCCGCCATATCCATAGCTGTTGAACATGGGACCCTGCACGGGATGCTGCCGCAGGTACGCGACGGCGCGAACCGGAAACGTTTTGGACGCTGTTTTTTCCAGGTCCGCATTCGTCGGGAAGTAGCGCACGATCCCAAAAACCACCGCCGCCATCAGGATCGCGTTCAGCAGGAAGTGATCCTTTTTTCGGTCGTAGGGTGGTAACCAGCGCGCCGTCATCACTGCCAGGACCGGCGCGCTGAACGGTACAAACAGCAGCAGAAACCGCACATGCAGACAGGCCATGACGATCCCGCCGAACAGAAGCGCAGCTTCGAATACCTTTAATCTGAATGGCGCCATCATCTGAGCGAGAAAGAATCCCAGCACAATCGCCAGAAAGAGCTTGCCGCCCACGATGTTGAATGGCATCGGCTGCCATTCCAGGATGTTGCCGACGTTTAAGGGCAAAGTCGAAGCGACGGTGAACGGATAAGCAGCCAGTCGCGTGCCATACGGTGTGATCGGAATCGCCACGAGCGAGAGCAGGAGGGCGGTTTCAAGTTTCATTCGCTCCGAGCGGGTCCATCGTCGAGTCTCGAGGCTTCCCCACTGGATTTCGAACAGCCCGCTGGCGAGGAACGCGAACACCACGGCAAGTCCGATCACCCACGAGCCATGGATGTTGATCCACAGCAAAAATAAAGCGGGGAGAAACCAGATCGCGCGCTGCTTGCCCTGTCGGAACCGTTCCAACGCGAGGAGTGCCAGAATCAAGAACAGATAGCCCACCATTTGCGGCCGCAAATTGAACGACGCAAACGCCAGCGAGCAGAGAACGGCGGATGTGACAAACCCAGCCTTTGAGTTACCCGAGCGCAATGTTGAATAGGCATACAGGGCGAGCATCACCGCCGATGCCAACGCGAACAACAGAAACTCCAACCCCACCAGTCCACCCAGTCGAGCTACCCCGCCAATCAATACGTCGCCTAGCCACTCATAAGCGATCCACGGATTTCCTGCGACCGTGTAGGAATACGGATCAACGGTCGGCCACTGGTGGGTGGCCAAAATGTCCTGCCCGATTCGAATATGCCACCACAAATCTGGATCGACCACGAATGCACGCGCTTCGTAGAACACTCGGCCGACCAGGAATACCCCGAGCATGGCCGGGAATGAGAATATCTTCTGCAACACGGAGTTCGTGTTGGACCACGCGACGGATGTCGAAGCGGGGCCGAGAGTTTGAAGTTCGGCCGCTGATTCGACTGCTATTTGAGGTTCGCGCATAGAATAGGGCGCCAGGACTTGAAAGCTCGCCGTTCACACTCATTGCCAAGAAATGGGCCAGCGGCGATGAACGTGTCCACAATTGGAGACACTTCACCCGCTAATCGAGGTTTTCTACAACAGATAAGGGCAGGTAGGATTCCAAACTGGCCGCGGTTAAGCTACCAATTGGTGAAAGGCAGATAGAACCTCAAACGCCTGCCGCACGTTCTCAATACTCTCGCCAACTTGTTGAATCTTATTGACTTGCAGGTGCCCCAGCAGAGTCCCAGCCTGCGCCAGGTACTTCACCCGCTCGGGCCGCAGCCCCATCACCCGGCAGCACGTTGCGTCGACCGCCACCGGATCGTTGCCGAAAACAAGTAGCCCGCTGGCCTTGGGTCGACCCTGGATAGGCCCATTACCCTCCATACCTACAATCCCGTCCACAATTGCAAAATCCGGTCGCACGGCAGCATTGATGTCCAGAATCGCGCGATCAATCCCCGCCCAATGCAGCACGTTCTTCGGCCACCCATAGCAGGCGCCCGGCACGATCCCAAACATGTTTTTCATCGACAGCGTCACGCCGGCCCAGTGATGAGTCTTCAGTTTCGGCATCGACACCACCAGGTCCACGCCCATGCAGGTTTTCGGCAGATACAACTCTCGCAACCTGGAAGCGTGGGTCGGCAGCGTCACCCGCTGGACCTCATCCAGGTTGAGATCAACAAAGGTTCCATCCAGCGCGCCAAGATGCTCACGTAGCCGTACCGACTCCAGAATCGCCTCCGTATCGCGATCCAGCGCCGGGCCATCCCCGACCAACACTTGAGCGGCGCCCATCCGCAGAAAGCACTCTCGGGCCGCAGCAATCACCGTTGGATGCGTGTTGATAAATCCGTGCGGATCGAGGCCCACCAGATTCGGCTTAAGCAGCACGGACTTGTCCTTCACTGGAAGCCCGAATGGCGCCATGCTTTCGAACATCAATGCCGCGATTTCTTGCTGGTAGCTGCTGACCCGTCGAATGACAACTTGCGACGGTGGCCTCTGAAAAGAGGGGATCAAGCTGTGAGTCCGCATGCTCATGCGGCGACCACTCCCGTCGCCGGATTCCTCAGCCAAATGTCGGACCCGGATGCGAGCACCGCCCATGAGGCTGCCAGCACGTTGCTTAGAAACTCGTTGTTGGGCAGTAGTCTATTCAACGCAGGCGCGCCTGATGGCATCGCCCGCCCATAAGCTCTCAAACAAATTCGCGTCAGCGCAGCCGACGCCGGACTTTGACTCTCGCTCGCCGCACGTTCTAACCAGTTGAGACTCAATGTGACTTCGTCACGCGATGGCAAATTCCGAAGCGCGACCAAGGCCCACACCGTCGGTACCACCGAAGGTTCGCCCGCCACTCCGTAAACCACCGGATTGCCGGCATTCCACCCTCCGCCTGGGCACATGCGATCGACGAGCAGGGAAGTCGCAAGCGAACGCCGTCGCGTCGCTAAACCCGACAACTCGCCCGACGTAACGCCTTCAAGCGCAAGCAACGCAAACGACGTCGGCTCGACCCAGCTACTGGTCCCCGGAGTCCATCCCCAGCCGCGATAGTTGTAGTTGATCGGCGCAACATCGCGTTGCGACGTAAATCGCGCCAGGAATCGCCGCCACGGAGTCGAATCGCTTGGCCAATCGTTGCAGATCCAACGAAGCCCCGAGTCCATCGCAGAACTCTGCGTGCGGTCCCCGGTCGTCGTCAGTGCGAGGCAGCATAGCGAAGTCACCCAGCATCCCACTTCTTCACCAGTTGTGGCCGGCCAGGATCCGTCGCCCAATTGTGCCGATTGCAAGAACTCGCGAGCATTGTGAACGCGAACTCGATCTTGAGTGAACTGCTGTGATGGTTCCCACAGTGCGAGTAGCGCCCAGCATGTCGCTTCAACCCGGCTTGGGGTCCCTGGCCGAAATCCCCATCCGCCATCCGAGTTTTGTGCTTCGCGCAAAAAGGGCAGACAAATTTGGGCAGCGTCTGAGTTTTCGATGGAGGAATCCATTGAATGAAAACTAATCGAGCGGGCGAGTCAAGTCCAGCGCTGTCATCGCGTAGAGTTCTTCACGATTGGAACGAAAGGGAAGTGAACTGCGGGCGCTGCGCCGGAAACTAAGAGCAGGCGTGTTTACATCACCGGCCCAAGCGGATAATCGTCACGTCGCTCTGGAGCCGGATCGCCTTCGCCCTCTTGAATTCCGAGTTGGTTGATCAACCTATGCAAATATCCGCGTGCTACGCCCAAAGTCCGTGCGCACTCCGCTTTGCGCCAGCCGCATTCGCGTAGAGCGCGCAAAACCAGCGCGCGCTTGAACCGTCGCACTTCGTCTTCATACGAGCGACTGAGATTCGCCTGTTCCGCGATCGCGCCGCCCGTTGCAATTCCAAGCGTCATCGTTGTGCCGCGCATCGACGACGGCAAATTGTCCACATCTACCGTCTGATCTTCAGAAAGTACAACCGCGCGTTGAACCACGTTCTCCAGCTCGCGCACGTTGCCCGGCCAATTGTGCTGTTCGAGCGCGTTCAATGCCTGCGGCGAGAACCGTCGCGCCTTCTTCTTGAATTGCTGCGACGATTTCACGAGGAATTGCTGCGCCAACAGGGGAATATCATCACGCCGCTCGCGCAGTGGAGGCAGGTGCAGCTGCACAACGTTCAAACGGTAAAAAAGATCTTCGCGGAATTTTCCTTGTGGAACCATTTCCGCCAGGTTGCGATTCGTCGCGCAGATTAGTCGAATATCGACCGCGATCGTCTTGTTGCTGCCCAGCCGTTCGAAATTTCGTTCCTGCAATACACGAAGCAACTTGGGCTGGAGTCCAATTCCAAGATCGCCGATTTCGTCCAGGAAGAGTGTGCCATGATCGGCGGCTTCCACTCGTCCTCTGCGCGTCATCATCGCGCCGGTAAATGCGCCTTTTTCATGTCCGAATAATTCGTCTTCGACAAGATTTTCCGGAAGGTTGGCGCAAGAGAACGCGACCAGCGGTCCGGTGTTCCGTCCGCTCAAATGATGTATCGCCCGCGCCAGAAGCTCTTTGCCGGTTCCCGTTTCGCCGGTCACCAGCACGTTCACGTCGCAAGGCGCGATCTTTCGCGCCAGACCAAACAATTCCTGCATCGGCGCCGAAGTCCCCAGTAACTCATGCAGCCGCCCGGTCGGCCGAACCTCATTCGAACGCAGCCGCTGAAGTTCCCGCTCCGCCGCCTGGAACCGATACGCCCGCCGCAGAATCAGCCGCACTTCCATCATGTTCGGCGGATTCGTAATACTGTCGTCCGCGCCATGACTAATGGCCCGGAAAAGCAACTCTCGATTTTCTTCTTCGGAGAGCACCACCATCGGCGGATGCGCGGGCAATTTTCCGATGGCGTCCATCAAACGAAGGATCCCTTCTTCGTCGCCCTGGGTGCTAGCTGCGCGAAGATCAAGCAGCATCACATCGCTGGCCTCGCACATTGCGGCGGCCTGCTCTAGATCCCACTCACTGATTGTTCGGGTCGAAAAGTCTTCGCCCAGTGCTCGCGCAATGGCGTCGCCGAGGCCCGAATCCTGCGTTAGAAAGCTAACTCGGATCACTTCTCTGTCCAACGTTTCGCTCTCCCGGAAGCCCATCAGAGACCCGCAACCAGACTCTGCTCTGATCATGGCCCCTGCTCGGGTTCCGAACCACGGCGCCCAAGCGACTGACTTTTGTTGCGAGACAACGGTGCCGACTCTGGAGACTTTGGCAGGCAGTCAGACGCTGTCCGGAACTGGGAGAACAGCCTTATGCCTACATACATACACGGATGCATACCAATGGCCAAGCATCGGAATATTCCCGCCTGAGGAAAATTCGCCTAAGCTGTCAAGAATCAGTTGCGTGAACTGTGGATAGAAATCGCCTGTGAAAATGCGGGTTTCAGACACACGTCAAATGTGTGCAATCTTCTTCTTGCAACGGAGAGGATTTACCTCACGTTAGTTTTATACGTACTAGAGCTACTGAACCTGTGCTCCGAGTTCGGTTGGAACTCCCACCAACACGTCGATCGCGACCGCTTTTCCATCCTTCAACGCCGGCTTAAATTTCCACTTACTGAACGCAACCCGCGCCGCATCGTCCATCCCTTGCAACACACCTTGATAAACTTTCAGTTCCGAAACCGTCCCGTCGTCCGTAATCACGCCCTTCAACACGATCGGCTTATTCTTCTTTTCGAACGGCACCGCCTGCCGCTTGAAATCGAATCGCGCCTGCACATCCGGCGGCAACACACCCGTCTCCATGTGCACCACGTTCGAACGCACCTGCTGCGCCGGCGCCGCGCCGCCCGACTGGCAATACTGCAACGTCCACGGCTGGCCCGGCATCGCCAAAAATATCGTGTAGATCTTCCCGCAATGCAGCGCGCCGTAAACCTGCAATCCGCCGCCGCCCATCGGCCCCGAGGACACTACCAGCGCGTTCTTCCGCAAAACCACATTCGCCGGCACCGGATAAACCATCTCTCTGAAAATCGTGGCATCCAACAACTCGCTGCCTTTGCCGCCCACTTCGCCGTTAATGCTCAAGCTCCCGTTCGAACCGCTGTTCCCACCGCCGCCACCCGAAAATCCCTTGCCGACACCCGGCACCAGATCGCCTGCTCCGCCGCTCGCATGGCTCCCCGCGTTCGGCACGCCGTTTTCGCTGCCATTCACCGCACCCGGCTGTCCGCCATTCGGAGCAACCGTGAAATCGCCCCACCGATTGCCCGCCGGCAATTTCGCCAACGCTGCCGCCTCCGCCGGATCGACGCTGACCACCACAACTCCCTTACCGTCCCCAGCCGTCTGCACCAGCTCATCCTTCGTCGGCTTCCCGCTCCCGCTCGAACTCTCCGTGCTCGGCGCAGTCGGTGCCTCCGGAGCAGTCGGCTGCCCCGCACGATACGAGTCCCCAAGGTTCGTCGCCGTCGCAATCCCCGTCTCCGACAATGTCGGTGCATTCGCCTGTCCGACCTCAACCTGCGCCTGCTTCGGCCGCGACTCGTTGATCGGCACTGCCAGATGCGGTTGCGCAACCGTCGCTGCCGCCAAATTTGTCGGGATCGCCGCGTTTATCGCCGCCAGCGTCGGCGCCATCGCCTTCTCCGCATTTCGCCGCGCCTGCACCGGCCGCGAATCCTTCGCCTCGATATGTGCCTTCGGTTTCGCGAGCGGCGTCGCGGGCCCGCCAATCATGTTCGGCAGCTTCAAATCCATATTGATCTTCAAATCCGGCGGCGTTGCCGGCTGGTAAATCGTTTGCCGCTTGTTGTCCGGCCGCACCGGCTTCGACACAATCACAATCTTTCGCGCGTTCGTCTCGCTGCCTATTTTTTGCAGCAGTGCCTGCAATTGCCCGGCGCCTGGCTGCCCGCCTTCACCTGCCGGCGTAATCTTCGGCAGCTTTTCGTTCGGGTCATCCTTCGTCAGCGGCGTGTAGTAAATCGTCCGCTGCGGTTCGATCTCCGCGTCCGCATACGACGAAATCTCCTCCGTCGCCACGTACGACAGCGCCAGCGGAATCAGCAAAATCAATCCGATGTGCAGCACTACGGAAAGCGACAGCGACCGCCCCGCAACTCGAAAGGGAAGTAGCGGCGTCTGCCGAAACAGCCGCACCGGCTCGCGAAACATCGGCAGATGAACGCGCTCGAGCAGCGTCCCCAGCAAACTGAACCAGCTCGACTTTTCGCGTTCACCCGAAATAGGGAATCGCGGCATCCGCGCTTCCGGCGTAATCCGCAGCGCATTTCGCCGCGGCACCGCCGCCGATACCAGCGGACGCGCGTGAAGCGTCGTCAGCGTCGAGCTCTCAATCTGAAAACTCATCCGTGGCGTTTCCCAACCGGTAAGAAGTGCGCGCGGCACGCCTGTTCCACGCTGCGCGCTGTAATCCGCGGCTCCACTCCCGCATACTTCGCCGCCCAAAAAATCTGATTGATCAGGTCGCGCGCATGACACTGCGCCAGCGATTGCCGCATATCGCGCAGGCATTGCACAACGTACTCCGGCACGCCCTCGTCGCACGGCACCAGTCGGTTCTGGCATTCGTGCTTGAAAATTTCGACAAACTGCTCGCGCGTCGCATATTCCACACCGATCTTGTTCGGGATGCGCCGCAAAAATGCTTCATCCGCAAGCTGCGTCGGATCGAGATTTGTCGAAAACACGATGAACAAATCGAACGGCACTTCAAATTTTCGCCCGCCCGGCAACGTGAAAAAATCCACGCGGCGATCCAGCGGCGTCATCCATCGGTTCAGCAATTCATCTGGCCGCATCCGCTGCCGCCCAAAATCATCCAGGATCAAAATCCCGTTGTTCGCCTTCATCTGCAACGGCGCCGTGTAAAATCGGCTGACTCCATTGAATTGCAAATCCAGCATCTCCGCCGACAATTCGCCGCCCGCCAGCACGCACGGCCGCTGGCACAGCACCCACCGCCGGTCCGACTCCCCCGCCACGTCCACCGCACTCGGAAAATGCACGCCTGGGTCGTAGACCGACATGATCTGGTTGTCCACCACCACCGCGTGTGGAATCCATACGCTGTCGTCATACACCGCCGGAATCGTCGTCGCGATGCTCGTCTTTCCCGTTCCCGATGGCCCGTGCAGAAACATCGACGTGCCAGAAACCAGCGCCGTTCCGATCCGGTTCAGCATCTCCTGATCGAGCACCATCTGATAAAACGCGCGTGCCACATCCGCTGGCTTCAGCGTAATTTTCTGCACGCTCTGCATCCCGACGCGCATCGTGTAATCCGCCAGCGAAACCGGCGCCGGTCCCGTGTACTGGCTGATCGACATCAATTCCGCCGCGCGCTGCTTGCCTTGCCCGCTCGCAACGATGACGTGGCTCCCCGCCGCCATCCGTTTCACTTCACACAATTGTTCTTTGCGGAAAAACTGAAAAATCTCCTCGATCACGCCCAGGCTCAGGCAAGTCCGCTCGCTCATCTCCAGCAGCGACATCTCACCTTGCAGGTACAGAATCTTCAGCGCCAGATCTTCCAGCAACCCGCGCCGCACACCGGTGCGCTGCACCTGATGCGGCACCATCAGCGTCGTAACTTCCGCTCTGGCCATCCGTGCTGCTGTGTCTGTGCTTGCCATATTCACCAGCGGTTCTAGAGTCAATTCGCCATCCGGCTACTGCGTAATGATCATTTGCGATTCGCTGCTCATCTTGAATCCGGCCGGCATGAATGGGACGACGAACTTGAAGTTGTAATCCACCTTCACCTGCACAACGCAGCCCGGCTTTTCGTTCGTGGGGCTGTTGGCCACGCCGCCCGGGCAAAGCGGTGTCGCGTTCGGTGGCGCGACCCACTGCACAGTCGTCGTAAATTGCTTACTATCGAGGCCCATACCTGAAACGTCGGAGACGAAGTTCCCCACTGTGGCTTGATCGACCGGGCCGCCATTTGCGATGCTTCGCACGCTCGCCCATCGCGATGCTTCACGCGCGATATACGAAACGTAGTGATACGCGTACAACGCGCGAGACATGTCGATCACGCCGAACATCAGCAACACCATCAACGGTAGAGTGATCGCTTGCTCCACGATCGCGCTTCCGCGCTGTCGCCTCATGCGCGCAACCGGCAAGATCGTCCCACTCATTGCGACACCCGCATTGTTGCCGTACTCGCCAGAGTCATCGACTTCGGCAGGCCCGGATAGCTGAACAGGGAACTAAAATTTTCAGTCGCTGTCACCGCCACATACACCGTCGGTTGTGCGCACGCGACCGGGCACCCGCCCGGCGTCCCCGCGCCGCAAATGCACTGCTGGCTTGACGTGATCGACATCGTATCCAGCCCGTCACTTTGCGCCGCTACCTGTATCCCGTTCTTGTCCGCCGCCTGGATCAGGCTCTGCGCCCCATACTGCGCGCCCGCTCTCGCCGCATTCGAAACCAAAATATCGAAGTAGGCGAACCGCCCGATCTCAATCACTCCGACCAAAAGTAACAACATCAGCGGCAGCAGGAGCGCCATCTCCAGTACGGTCTGCCCGCTGGAAACGCGAATGCGCCCTCGTCCTGCTCTGTAATCGAATCGTTTGTCGACCTTCATGTTTTCACCACACCTGCGCTACAAACCGAAGCCACCTGTTCGTCCAACGAGAATCCTGCAAGCACTCGCCGGCCGTCGGAACACGTGTTTTCTTCGAGTTCACCAAAGGAGACGCGTCGGCGCGCACGTATGTCCACTTTTGCGGACACGGCATGCGCCGCACGATTTCTCTCCACTTCTTGCGCGCCGTCCATAACCTTCTACTTTCCTGCAACTTGCAGCCGGGTCGCGGGGACGCGTGTCGCCGGTCTTTGCGCTGGGCTTGGACGTTGTCCGGGATTTTGCAATCCCGCGCCGAGGATAGGTGCAATCCCCCCTCCAGTCCAGTCGCCGTCTGTGCAAATCCCTGATTTAGCCCGATTTCTCGCGGTGCCTGCCAACCAAAAATCAACCAAGACCCTGTCATCCTGAGCGAAGCGAAGGATCTCAGACCCGAACGTAAGTTGACCAACCCAACGCCAACCAACCCAACGCCAAACAACCTCCTCCCAACGCTTGCCACCGTTCCCAACATGGACGCCGCAACTTGGCCCTTGCGTTGCTCTCTCGTCATTGTGCTAGTCTCTTCAAAACGCCAGCGCTCCGCGTTCCTTACTGCAAAGTGTCCAAGCGCACTCCCCGCATTGGCGTCGGCCCGCATCGTTCGCCCTGGAAGCTTTTTGGAGATGTCGCAGTGAGAAAATTCGGCGCCACAAAAAAAAGAAATCGCGAATCGGGTTACGGCCTAGTCTTCGCCGCCATCGGTCTCATCGTTCTTCTCGGCGCCGCCGGCCTCTCGGTCGATATGGGTTATTTCCGCTACCAGCGTCGCCTCTTGCAATCCGCCGCCGACAGCGCCGCGCTCGCTGGAGCCGCACAACTCGGAGCTGGCGGTGGCACCGCACAAGCCCAAAGTGCCGCACTCGACGATTCAAGTCTCAACGGCTTCAAGGATGGCGGCGACATTCACGTTACTCCCACTCCGATAACATTAAACGGCAACACCAACACCATGCAGGTTACCGTCGCGAACACCTACGACACTTTCTTCATGCGCATCTTCGGCGGCTCGCTGACCAAGATAACCGTTTCAACGAGCGCCACGGCTCAATATCTCGGCGGCCGCGGTTGTATCTACGCACTCACGGGCGGCAATGGCATCACCGTGACCGGCAACGTCAACGTTCCCAACTGCAACGTAATTTCGAACCAGAACATCACCGTCAATGGTGGCGCGTCGCTAACCGCGGCAGCGGTCGGCGCCAACGGCACTGCCAGCAACCGTCGCATTACTCCCGCCGCCATCACCCCAACGCAACAGTCGAGCGACCCGCTGTCCTACTTGCCCACCCAAGGCACATGGCGGGACATGCGATAACACTGCGAATTTCACCGCTGCGGACAATAAGAAAGGTCACGGTCACTTTTAGTCCGGGCAAGTATTGCAGCATCTCATTTCGCCCACAGTGCGGGCAAAAAAAATCCTGGATTCACTCGGAACGTAAACTTTAAATCCGGTACGTATGTCATTACGAACAGCGGACTCTCGTTCCACGGTCTCAGGTACGGTAGCCGGCACCGGCGTCACTTTCTACGTGGGCGGCGGATCGGTCTCGTTCGCCCCGAGCCAGCAAATCCAACTGACAGCTCGCAAGAACGAGCAGTATTCGGAGATTCTTGTTCTTTCAACCGACCGGCAACAACAACGGAGCAACGATAAACGGAACGAACAATTCGATCTTGCAAGGCGCGCTTGTATTTTCCCAATGCCACGCTCAATGTGAACGGCGCTGCCAACAACAGAAACCTCGACTACATGGTGCTCGTCGCGAAGACTCTCAATCTCGCTACCAACATCAATTTCCCCAGCGACTACGGTTCGCTTCAAAACGGCTTGTCTCCAGTCCGCACCGCGTCCCTCGTACAGTAATTTCAAGTGCGGTGCCCAGGCGCCGCGCTTCACGGGTCATCGCTAGTAGCCACCAAACTCCGCTCCCTCACCTGTTTTAATTTCCAGACAATTTCTCTCGCAACCCGCGTTACGATTCCATCGTGCAGCCGGCATCCATGACCGCAGTGTCGCCAATGTCCTTCGCATTTCTCCTGGCGTTCGCCGCTCGCCCTCTCAATCTCGAACTCGTCATCCCGCTCGCGCTCTCTTGCCTCGCGATCATGGTCATTCTTCCGATCTCTGCCGCGCGCAGCCGTCTCCACATTCCCGGATGGGTCGGCTTCGCCCTCTTCAGCTTCGTCCTCTCCTACACCTGCGCCCGCATCTCTGGCCTCCACAGCTACGTTGGCCGCCCCAGCGGCATCGGCTTCTCGATCGCCTGCTTCCTCTTCCTGTCCGCCGCCCTGGGCTCCGTAATCGCCCTCTTCTTCTACAAAGACCCTCCCGGCCTCTAATCACCGTCGCGCAAGCCACCGCGATCTAAACTCAACCGAGCTCAAATATGGAGTGCGGCGCCCCTGCGCCGCTTTTGCAATCGATCCACGCCACCCAACCCAACATCGAAGGGCAAGTCTCAACTCCGGTCATTCCGACCGTGGAGAGGAGGTACTCTGCGCCATCGCGCGGTTTTCGCGCGATGAATCTCTCTTCGGTCGATCCACAAAACTCCTCATCGCTCGGGCCTATCCGTCCACTGAACTCCCAAATCTTGCTAAACTACCTGCGACGAAACCAACATGAAATCCCTCCTCCTAACCCAATACAACCACCTCGAAATTACCGACACTCCCAAACCCAGTCCATCTGCCGACGAAGTCCTCATCGAAGTCGCAGCCTGCGGCATCTGCGGCAGCGACGTCCACGGCTTCGACGGCAGCACAGGCCGTCGCATCCCACCCCTCGTCATGGGCCACGAAGCCGCTGGCCTTATCGCCGCCCTCGGCGCGAACGTAAAAAATCTCAAAACCGGCGAACGCGTCACCTTCGACTCCACCGTCTTCTGCGGCGCCTGCGATAACTGCAAACGCGGTGACATCAATCTCTGTGACAATCGCCAGGTCCTCGGTGTCTCCTGCGGCGACTATCGCCGCTCCGGTGCTTTCGCGGAATACGTCGTCGTCCCCGCGCGCATCGTCCATCGCCTGCCGGACAATCTTCCATTCGCGGAAGCCGCAATGCTCGAGGCAACGGCCGTCGCTCTCCACGCCGTTCGAATCACTCCAATCGATCACGGCGACACCGCACTTGTCGTCGGCGCAGGCATGATCGGCCTGCTCATCCTCCAATCGCTCCGGGCTACCGGCACCAATCGCGTCTTCGTCGCCGACGTTGACGACTCGCGCCTCAATATGGCGAAAGATCTCGGCGCCACCGAAGTCCTCAACTCGAAGACGAATCTCGCCGCGCAAGTCCTCAAACTAACAAACAACATTGGCGTAGACGCCGTTCTCGAGGCCGTCGGACGCACCGAAACCATCGCCGACAGCATCGACTCCGTCCGCAAAGGCGGTACCGTCACGCTCGTAGGTAATTTCGCCCCCGAAGTAAAAATCCATCTGCAAAAAGTAGTGAGCCGTCAGATTCGTCTGCAAGGCTCCTGCGCTTCCTCCGGTGAATATCCGCAAGCGATCGAATTTCTCTCGTCGGGCGCCATCAACGTAAAACCGCTGATTACGCAGGTCGTTCCACTGGAAGACGGCCCCGTATGGTTTGACCGCCTTCACACCGGCGAACCTGGCTTGCTGAAAGTGGTTCTCACTCCTGGAAAAAGCGCATAGGTGCGCGACAAAAAAATGCCCAATCCCGCTCCCAGTGAAAATCTTTTCGATCTCGGAGGCCAGGTTGCCATCGTCACCGGCACCAGCCGCGGCCTCGGCCAGCATTTCGCGCGCGCTCTCGCAAAAGCTGGCGCCGATCTCATCCTCACCAGCCGCAACATCGATACGCTTGCCCCGTTCGAACGCGAAATGAAATCCCTCGGCCGCCGCGCAACATCCTTCGCGCTCGACGTCCGCGATCACGCCAGCATTCAGAAATTTGTCGCCGACTCCGCTTCCGCCTTCGGCCAGATCCACATCCTCGTCAACAACGCCGGCTGCAACGTGCGCAAGCCCGCCATCGACGTCACGTGGGACGACTGGAATCTGATTCTCGACACAAATTTGCGAGGCAGTTTCTTCGTTGCGCAGGGAATTGCGCGTGGCATGATCCAACACAACTACGGCCGCATCATCAACGTCGGCTCCGTCACCAGCGTCGCCGGTTTCGCCGGCCTCGGCCCATACGGCGCCAGCCGCGGCGGCATCCGCCAACTCACAATGAGCCTTGCCGACGACTGGGGCAAACACGGCATCACCGTAAACTGTTTAGCGCCAGGCTGGTTCCGCACCGACCAAAACAAAATCATGTACGACGATCAGGAATGGGTCGCCTACATCACCGACCGCATCCCCGTAAAGCGCCCCGGCCAAGCCCACGACCTCGACGGCGCCGTAATCTTCCTGGCCAGCGAATCCAGCCGTTACGTATCCGGCCAAACGCTGTTGGTCGACGGCGGAGTATCAGTCAACGCCACCCGCGCCCTCCCCAACAAAAAGCCTTAGTCCGCACCTAATCCTTGCCACCCACCCATCCGCAATCTGCCTCAGTAGAGGCACAGCACCGCCGTGCCCGCCTTCCGCTCTTGTGGCGGCGACTTTACGTCGCCACCTGGTCGCCCGCGCCCAGCCCGCACTTGTCCGCCGCCCCTTAGCCCCGCCGCGCCCGTCAATCCGGGTTTTGTAGGGGCGGGGTTCACTCCGCCCGGCAAAAACAAGACCTCGACGTATCCGTTTGCCTCACCCCGAATTGCCTCACCCTGAACGCCACTCATGTACGGGCGCAGCACCGCTGCGCCCCACCTCGGCAAGACGTAAGCTATTGAATCGATTTACCTTCCGTTACACCTTGACAAACAGGTTATATCGTGCTAGGCTTCCTCTTGTGGAAAACTACGCGGCAACGCCGGCATCCCGCCGGCGTTTTTGCTTTCTAAACCCTTTAAAATCACATCCTTGCGCCATCTAGCGTCGCAACTGCCTTAGAATCACATTCTTGCGAAAAACAGGTAGGGGGGGTCCTACCCCGGCTCCGGAATCGCCTCGATCCTGCCCAACAGAAACAAATACCCGCAAATCCCAATCGCCAGAAACGCCCCCGCAACCCCAAACGCCCAGGAAAACGAACGCGTGAGATGCACAACGTACCCAGTCACAATCGGCGCCAATATCCCGGCAATCTGATTCCCAAAATTTAAAATCCCACCAAGCGTCCCAACGCTCTCCCGCGGCGCAATCAACGACGGAATCGACCACCCCACTGGTGAAGCCGCCGACAATCCCCCAATCGACACGCTGATCCAGAACACCGCAGCAATTGGCGAAACGCTCTGCGTCGCCCCGAAAATCCCCAGCCCGAGCGCCGTCCCTCCGATCAACACAACTTGCCGCACACGAATCGGATTCCACCCGCGCTGAATCAACGAATCGACCAGCAATCCTCCGATCAGAACATCGATCAACCCGGCAAAAATCCAAGGGATTCCCGCATAAAGCACCGAATGCAACAAATCCACATGCAGCGCCGACGAAATATACGAAGGCAACCACGACAGCAGCAAATAAAAAGTGTAGTTGTACGACGCAAACCCGAGCACCAGTCCCCAAACCTTCCGCTGCCCCAACAAATACCCAAGCGGCGCGCCCTTCGCCGCCCGCACGCTATCCTCAGGTTGCGCTCCGCCGCGCGCGATGTATTCGCGCTCTGCATTGGACAATTTCTTATCTTCGCTGGGATTTCGGTAGAAGAAATAAAACAGTGCGAAGTAAAACAGACTGACGATTCCAGTTGCAAAAAAACTCCATCGCCATCCGAAGCGCAGCAGAAAAATTCCGATCAGCGGAACGCCGAGGCCCGGCGCAAACTTCGCCGCCGAATCGAAAAACGCTGTCGCGAGGCTGCGCTCCTGTTGCGGAAACCAGTAACCAACCGCTTTCGCGTTCGCCGGAAACGTCGGAGCTTCGCCGATGCCCAACAGAAAGCGCGCCGCGAACAACCCTTCGATGCGCGTCGCGATTGCGGCTGCAAACGAAGCCACGCTCCAGATGATTGTGCTGATTCGTCCGATGCGCTTCACACCGAAGCGATCAAGCAGCAATCCGCAGGGAAGTTGCAGAGCAGCGTAAGGCCAGTTGTAAAAGCTGGAGAGATAACCGAACGTGATCGCCGACATGCCGAATGCGTCGGTCAGCGCCTGCTGCGACACCGAGAGATTCACGCGATCGAAATAGTTGACGAGAACGCCGAACCCAAGCAGCAGCGCAATGCCCCAGCGCCGCCGAGGCACTCGCCCGCCGTTGCTAAGAGTCGCTGCATTCTGCTGTGGAGAAGTCGCCAAGGCGGCGACCAGCCTGAGCTATTCGTCCGATACGAGCAAGTTGGAAAATCGCCTACGGCGTGAGATGCGCTGCCCAGCCGCCACCCGGGGCAAGGTGCACCTTCAGCTTCGTCGATTTGTTCACGGTGGTTTTTTTCATTTTGTAATCGGCGCCCATGCGATCGGCGTTTACGCCGTCTTCATACGATTGCATGTGATATTCGCCGTCGGGCAAGAACGAAAAATCGATGTCCAGATCTCGCGGAGTCCAATCCGTCATCGCACCAACGTACCAGTCGTTGCCGCTGCGCCGTGCCACCACGACGTAATCCGATATCTTCCCGCTTAGCGCTTTCGTGTCATCCCACACCGATGGAACCGGCTTGAGGAATTCCATCGCCTCCGGTTCTCGCTCGTAGTTCGATGGACTGTCCGACAGCATCTGCAGCGGCGCGTCGTAAATCACGTAAAGCGCCAGCTGCTGGCATCGCGTGCCGATGCTCATCGGCCGCGTCCCGATCGCACGAAATTCCAACTTCGACCCGTTCAGCATTGCGCCCGGCGTGTAATCCATCGGTCCGAGGAACATGCGTGTGAAGGGAAGCGTCGTGCTGTGTTTCGGGTCGGTTTCCGCGCTCCACTTGTCCCACTCCATGCCGCGGACGCCTTCCGTATTGATCAGGTTCGGCCATGTGCGCGTCATCGTCGCCGGCTTCTGATCACCGTGGAAATCGACGAGGATGTGGCGCTTCGCCGCTTCGAGGCACACGCGATGGTAGTAGCCGATCATCCATTGATCGCTGCGCTGCATAAAATCGACCTTGATGCCTTTCACATCCCACTTCGCGAATTGGTCGAGCGCCGGTATCAGCTTCTCGTCGAGTTCTTTCCAACCCGCCCACAGAATCAATCCAACGTTTTTCTGTTTTGCGTAAGCAGACAGCTCTTCCATGTTGACCGCGGGAACGACTTCGAGAATGTCGCCGTGC
Organism: uncultured Acidobacteriota bacterium; assembly: GCA_963795355.1. Classification (GTDB taxonomy): domain Bacteria; phylum Acidobacteriota; class Terriglobia; order Acidiferrales; family UBA7541; genus Acidiferrum. The sequence goes on along the minus strand of CAWCHM010000008.1, from coordinate 1,446,006 downwards.
TTGTACCAGCCTTCGTCGAGAATGATGTAGGGAATCTGATATTTCGCCGCGAAGTCGATGAAATATTTGTACGTTTCCGTGTTTACCCCTGTGTGAAAATCCACGCCGTAGAGATTCAGCGCATTCCACCAATCCCATGCGACTTTGCCCGGCTTGATCCACGACGTATCGGAAATCTTCGACGGACTCTCCAGCAAATACACGATCGAGTTCGTCAGCAGGTCCTTGTCCTGATCGACGATTCCGAGCACGCGCCACGGATACGTCCGCGTTCCCTTGGTCAACGCGATATAGTCCGCCGCTTCCGTCACCGGAACGTTCAGGAAAGTATCTTTGTGATCCTTCAGCGGATACGGTGGAAATGTTGCGGCGAGTCCAGATGCTCCCGTTCCTTTCAGCCACAAACCGGGATATTCCTCGACATCGGATTCGGCGACGGCGACGCTGGCGCCCTGGCCGACTTCAACTACCGCCGGAAGCGACGCGATGAATTCCGGCAGAATGTCCGACAAGCGCTGCGGCAAATATTTGCGCTCGTTGTGGGACATGAAGCTGTCTTCTGTCGGATAGTAGGCAGTGTCGTTCGCCGCGAAATTCAGATTCATCTCTTCGCCGTAGATTTTTATTTCCGACGCGGGCAGGGAAGTCTCGAACCGATACGCGACGCCTTCGTTGTATGCGCGGAACGTCACGGCGTAGCCGCCGTCGAACTCGATGCGCTGTTCGTTGTAGTGATCGCGGATTTTTGCGAATTTCTGGCGCACGACTGGCTCGACGACTTCGTCGTGCGTCGTAGCTTTCGCGCGCACAACTTTGGTGGTGTCTTTGCCGAGTATCTTGTGATCGACGTCCATCGAGAGCGTGCTGTCTTCGAGAATGGCGCGCCCGCCGAGTACGACGTCGTAGTGAATGCCGTGCGCTGTACGAATCCGCACTTCGATACGTTTGTCGGGAGATTTGAGATCAAAGCTCGATTGCTCCGCCGCAAAGGCACCGCTGGCACACAGCGTCGCTACAAAAACCAACAATATGGCTTTCGCCAGGAATTTGATCAAGTTGCTCATGATTGCCCCGCGTCCGGTCCGACTGCGACCACAAAGTATTTTGCCGGCGTTTTGCCGACGTTGGTGATGCCGTGTTCTTCATTGGAGGCGACGAAGGCAAGTCCGCCCGGGCCGATATTTTTCTTCTTGCCCATAACGTTGAACTCGACCGTGCCTTCGCGCACGAGCCACATTTCCGAATGCACATGGTGATGCGCAGGGTGCGGCATCCCGCCCGGCGGCAGCATCGTCTCGTGTACTTCCAAGACTTCGCCGTTCGCGAGTTTGCCCATCAGGATCGGACGAAACTCCGCGCCCTCCGGAGACTTTGTGACCTTCAATTCGTCGAAGGTCCACGCGCCCGATGGGAGGACAGCGAGATCGGTTGATTGCGCCGACGCATTCTCGGCGGCAGCAAGCGCGCCGAAGGCGGTCAGAAGGGACGCGGACGCTATGGGCAGGGTCTGCAGGACATCCCGGCGAGTCATCGACATGGAGACTCCTTAAACGTTTAACCTGACGATTTTAAAAAATGGCGCTGGCACCAGCGCCCGAATAAATTGCCGTCACAGAGATTCTTCGCCCACGCGAAATTTGTCAAGGCGAACTAGAGCGAGACGGCGGCGCTGGAGGTGCGGGAGGCGCGGTAGATGGCTTCGATGAGGGCGACGGATTTGCGGCCTTCGAGGCCGTCGCAGATGGGCTTGGTGTTGGTTTGGATGGCGTGGAGGAAGTCTTCGAGGATTTTTTGGTGGCCGCGGATGTCGGTCACGGCGGCTGAGGATGCGCTCAGATTTGTGTCGGTCGGGGCGGCGGGCGCTTGTTCGGCCGCAGCTGGATTGCGCAAATCGATCGCGATGATCCGATCGTGTTCGAGGATCACGGTGCCCTCGGTGCCGGTGATTTCGACGCGGCGCTGGTAGCCGGGGAACGCGGCCGTGGTCGCGTGCAGGGTGCCGAGTGCGCCGTTGGCAAATTCGAGGATCGCGACGGCGGTGTCTTCCGACTCGATCTTGTGTAGAGCTGTTGCCGTTCGCGATTGCACGCGCGTCACGTCGCCGACCGCCCACAACAACAGGTCGACCGTGTGCACGCCCTGATTCATCAGCGCGCCGCCGCCGTCGAGCTTCATTGTGCCGCGCCATTTCGATTTGCCGTAGTAGTCGGGTGGGCGATACCACTTCACACGGGCGTCGACGAACAGGATTTTGCCGAGCGCGCCGCTGTCGATCAATCGTTTTAGCCGCTGAATATCGGGCTTCACGCGGTCCTGAAACATCACGCCGAGTTTTACATTTGCAGCTTTTGTCGCGGCGATCAACTCATCCGCCCGCGCTGCGGTGATGTCGATTGGTTTTTCGGTCAGCACATGGATGCCGCGATGGGCGGCGTCGATTCCTTGTTGCGCGTGTACACCGGAAGGGCTTCCGATCATCACCATATCCATCGGTTTATGAGCGAGGAACGCGTTGTAGTCAGTGAACGCCTTGCCGCCGTATTCGCCTGCGAGTCGCTCGACATTCTGCATGTTGGTTCCATACGTCGCCGAGATCGCGACATCGGGATTGGCTAACGCGGCGCGCGCATGCGTCTCTGAAATGTTTCCGCCACCGATCAGACCTACGTGTGTTGGCATGCGCTCAGAAGTCCCCAGGGGTTCTCAAAATGTTGTGCTGTTGCAGATGAATCAAAGTGACGAGATGCGTGGTCGGACGCACCTTACGGTTCACGGCCGCCAGGAAGATCGGTGCGTGAACTACGTTGCTGAAAATGCACATGACCGGTGGGCGCACCGATCACGACTTCCTGCTTTGCATCGTCGAACGAAACGCGCTGGCCTGTCTGCATCGCAGCAATCGTCATGCACAACGCCACGGAATGGTTGTATCCGGCCTCGATGTCAGCATTCGGGCGCTTGCGAGCCTGCACGCACTCCATCCAGTTTCGTAGGTTGGCGACAGTCGCCTCATCCGGTCCGGTGTTTTCGCCGAAGGGCGAGATTGCCGGTGCTGTTGCAGCCGTTCCGCTTATAGACGCCGGGGCAGGCGAGCGCTCCGCCACCGCACTCGATTTTCGTTCCGTGCGCTCCGCGGGCGCGCCGAGTTCGGCCGCCTCTTCGCTTCCCGGCGCGGCAAACGTAATCGGCGTGAGCTGGTTGGCCTTCAACTCCATCTCGCGCGCGTTCTCTTCGGTCAGGCCACCGGTGGGCAGCACGGTGCCTTTTTCCAAATCGAGCATGCCGCCATTTGAAAAATAATGCTCGCGCATGCCGCCCGCCGAATTCGTCATGCGCGCCGTGTAGACCACCTGGAATCCCTTAGCGGCACCGGTTGCGCCTTCGTCGATCGGGCCGTAATCGAAAACGGCGGTGAGTGTGTCCCAGTTCTTGCGGCCGTCGCGCCAGTGATAAATGCCGCCGTTGGCAACGACGCTGCGCGGGCGCGGAAAACCGGCGAACCACTGAACCGTGTCGATGCGTTGCACCATCCACTGATCCGGGATCCCCGATGAAAACGGCCAAAACAGGCGAAATTCAACATATTTTCGCGCATCGAACGGTTCCGGCGGACGACCCGTGAGAAAGCGCTTCCAGTCCGTATCGGCTTCGCGCAACTGCGACACGAGTTTCGGCCGGCGCCATCGTCCCGGCTGATTCACGTTCCAGGTCAGCTCGACGCTGACGAGGTCACCGAACGCGCCGGATGTCATGTAATCGTGGATGCGTTGGTAGATGGGCGAGCTGCGGCGTTGCGTTCCAATCGCGACGACACGGTCCGTGCCTTTTATCGCGGTGCGAATCGCGCGCGCGTCTTCCATCGTGTTGGCCAGGGGCTTTTCGATGTAGGCATCGCGACCGGCGCGGACCGCCTCGACACCCTGGGTCGCGTGCTGAAAGTCGGGTGTCGCGATGATCACGGCCTGGACGTCTTTGTTTTCGTACAGATCTTCGTTGTTGCGTGCCAGAGCGATTTGACGACCGCCCGGCAGCCTGGAGACGAAGGCGCCGCCATCGTCGCGGCGCTTCGACCAGATGTCGGATAGCGCTACAAATTCAAAATTGAGCTCGCCGGACGACTTCAGGAACGCGGGAGCGAGACTATTCCGGAACCGGTCCGAGAATCCGACGATGCCCACGCCCACGCGGTCGTTCGCGCCTGCGATCCGTGCGTAGCTTGATGCCGCCGCGCTGAGCGCCGTACCTGCTACGCCAGCCCCAGCCAGCTTGAGAAAACTGCGCCGGGATGCGCCTCCCCTCGCCATGAAAACTCCTCCGAGCGAATAGGATGCCACAAGTAGGGTATTGCGCCTTGGTGAGAGTGGCCAGGTAGAGACCTTGCAGCCAGATGCATCGTCAGGTAACCTCTCGCCTTGAAGAGGTGAACCGCTTAACCGACCGTTGCCACCCGGTGCCAGCCTCCATGACTAGCGTTTCGAATATAGAAGAACGATTCCGTGCGCGGTTTGGTGGTACCCCGCGAGTATTTCGCGCGCCCGGCCGCGTCAACCTGATCGGGGAACATACCGATTACAACGATGGCTTTGCGATGCCCGCGGCCATTGAGTTTTATTGTTGGGTTGCGGTCGGCGAGCGCAAAGACCGCAAGCTGTCGATTTATTCGCACGAATTTTCGGCGAGCGCGGAAATCGATTTTTCAACGAACTCGATTTCGCCGACGAAATCGTGGAGCGACTATCCGATTGGCGTCGCGTTGGAATTAGAGAAGTCGGGCATGCTGCTGCGCGGTGCGAATCTATTGATCGAGAGCGAAGTGCCGATGGGAGCGGGGCTGAGTTCGTCGGCGGCGATTGAAGTGGCAACGGCGCTGGCGCTTTCGGAATCTTCGGGTGTGCATCCGGACCGGTTGCAGCTAGCGCGGTTGTGCCGGGCGGCGGAAAACGAATTTGTCGGCGCGCGGGTCGGGATCATGGATCAGTTCGTGTCGCTGCACGGCGAGAAGAATCACGCGCTGCTGCTGGATTGCAGGTCGCTGACGTTTGAGCCTTTGTCGATTCCGGATTCGGTGAAGCTAGTGATCTGCAACACGATGGTGAAGCACGAGCTTGCGTCGAGCGAATACAACCGGCGACGCGCGGACTGCGAAGAAGCGGTGCGACGGCTGGCAACTGTGCTGCCCGGAATCAAAGCATTGCGCGATGTGAGCCTGGAGCAGCTTGAGGCGCACCGCGATTTACTGACCGAAGTGATCTACAAGCGCGCGCTGCACATCGTGACCGAGGACGAGCGCGTTCTCGATAGCGGGCAGGCGTTGCGGGCCGGCGACATCGAACGATTTGGCAAGCGCATGGCGGAGTCGCATCGCAGCCTGCGCGATTTATATGAGGTGAGCTGCCGGGAGCTCGATTTGATGGTCGATCTGGCGTACCAACAGAAGGGCGTCTACGGGGCACGCATGACCGGCGGCGGATTTGGCGGCGCGACGATCAATTTGGTCGATGCAGAGCGCGCAGGCGAGTTTAAAGAGAAAATGGCGAAGGCTTACCGGCACGAGACCGGGCTTGTGCCGCAGATTTATATTTGCAATCCGGCCGAAGGCGCCGGCGCGGTTTCCTGAGAATGACGCCTCTCGAAAAAAAGGACACGCCGCATCGCCGTTGGAATCCGTTGCTGCGCGAATGGGTTCTGGTTTCGCCGCATCGGACGCAGCGGCCCTGGCAGGGGCAAGTTGCGAAGGCTGGTTCGGCTGCGCTGCTTCAATACGATCCTGAATGCTATCTGTGTCCGGGGAATTCGCGCGCGGGTGGGGTGGCGAATCCGAAGTACACGGGCACATATGTTTTTAACAACGATTATCCGGCGCTGCTGCCGGACATTCAGCAATTTGAGGCTGATGAGTCGGGGTTGATTGTGGCGCGCAGCGAGCGTGGGATTTCTCGCGTGATCTGTTTTTCGCCGCGACATGACCTGGGGATTCCACGGATGCAGCCGGAAGATGTGCGGGCGGTGATCGATGTGTGGGCGGAGCAGTATCGCGAACTGGGCGCGGTTGACTGGATCAAGCACGTGCAGATTTTTGAGAATCGCGGCGCGTTGATGGGGGCGAGCAATCCGCATCCGCACTGCCAGCTTTGGGCGAATGAGAATGTTCCGAATTATCCGGCGCGGGAATTGGCGGCGCAAATCGAGTATTTTGAGACGAAGAAGCAGTGTTTGCTGTGCTCGTATTTGAAGATCGAGCAGAACGATCGCGAGCGGATTGTGATTGAGAACGATCACTTCGTGGCGCTTGTGCCGTATTGGGCGGTGTGGCCGTTTGAGACAATGATTCTGGGGCGGCGGCACGCGGCGAGTCTGATCGATTTGAACGATGCGGAGCGAAATGCGCTCGCGGCGATCATGCGGAATTTGACGATTCGCTACGACAATTTATTCACAACGGCGTTCCCTTACACGATGGGATTTCATCAGGCGCCTACGGATGGAGTGGCGCATCCGGAATTTCATTTTCACGCGCACTATTTTCCGCCGTTGCTGCGATCGGCGACAGTACAGAAATTTATGGTGGGGTACGAGATGCTGGCTTCGCCACAGCGGGATATTACGGCGGAGACGGCGGCGGGGCATTTGCGTGGGCAGGGGGAAGTGCATTTTCTGGATCGTTCATGAATTTCCCTGATACTGATGGTCATCGACGCTCATCAGCATTTCTGGCGGTTTAATTCGGTGCGGGATGCGCTGGATCACGGAAGAAATGTCGGCGATTCGGCGGGATTTTTTGCCTGGGGATCTTGAAGCCGGAGCTCGACGCGAACGGAGTGGATGCGACGATCGCGGTGCAGGCGGATCAGTCGGAAGCGGAGACGGAGTTTTTGTTGGGGCTGGCGGAAGGAAATCGGCGGATCGCGGGGGTTGTGGGCTGGGTGGATCTGCGATCGCCTGATGTTGAAAGGCGACTCGAACATTTTGCGAGATTTGAGAAGCTTCGGGGAGTTCGGCACGTTGCGCAGGCGGAGGCGGATGATCGTTTTCTCGTGCGACCTGATTTTGTGCGCGGCGTGCCGTTTGAAACATTTCAACTTACGTATGACATTCTGATCTATCCGCGCCAGCTGCCGGCGGCGATCGAGTTGGTGCGGAAGTTGCCGGAGCAGAAATTCGTTGTCGATCATCTGGCGAAGCCGGAGATCAAGGCGAGAGAAGATTGAGCCGTGGGCGGCGCAGATTCGGGAACTTGCGGCTAGTCCGAATGTGAATTGCAAAATTTCCGGGATGGTTACGGAGGCTGATTGGAAGAATTGGATGGCTGGCGATTTCGAGGAGTATCTGGATGTGGTGTTTGAGGCGTTCGGCCCGGACCGGGTGATGTTTGGGTCGGATTGGCCGGTGTGTCTCGTCGCCGCAAGCTACGCGCGGGTCAAGCAACTCATCGAAGCATATGTCGAAAGGCATGCCTCTGATCATCGCGCGGCGATCTTCGGTGACAACGCGATCGCGTTCTATGGTTTAAAGATGCGGGCAAATCAGGAGATTGGCTGACGAATCATCGGGAGAACCTGAACTGCGAAGAAAATTACGGGATTGGTCGGCAGGAGGTATGTGTTCAATAAACGACCGTGTTGGGTCATAGCGTCTTCACCAATCTGCGGGCTTGGTGAAGACACCTGATACCAGTGACCAGCACTACGACGCGAAGTTTTTCGCGATAGTCTTTGGCGACTACGCTTTGACGGCGCGCCGGCGGCTGACGAAAAACACGCCACCCACAACGACCATGCCAGCGGCGAGCATCGCAAGCGTGCTTGGCTCCGCCATCGAAACGTGGCAGCGCGGCTGGTTGATGAAACACGGGCGAGGGCGCGGCACAGGTAACGGTTTGGGTAGCGGACGTGCAAAAGCGGGTGCAACAGAAGTAAGCGCAATGAGCGCGAACATCGAGATTTTCTTCAAAGGTATTCTCCCTGGGTTTTTCAACTAACCACCACGGTGATTGGAGCAATCCTGGCGCCAAATCTGAGTCGCCGTAAGTTATTGAGTATATGTAAGTTAGGTTCTGGAGCGCTCGCCAAAATCTGCAGAGGATTGCTGCATGTGCGCAATGCTTTTCCATAGATTTCCAGGTGTTTTCGGGGACCGGCTGATTCGAAAAATGGTACGTAGCGTTCGATTTCGTGTGAGGTTGCGGGAGAATTTTCTGAGGCGGCACGGATACCGAAGCTGAACATCAGCGCATGCCGGGGATTCAGATCTCTGCGTGTTTGGTACACTACGAACCTGCAATTCAAAATCAAGCTGCGCGTACCTCAAGGGAATTCACTGAATGCAACAATCGGTCTTACAACTCGACCCGCGAGACAATGTGTTGGTTGCGCTGAAGCCGCTGCGGAAGGGCGACTCGGTATCGTTTTCGGGCAGCGACTACACGCTGCTGTCGGACATTCCGGCGAAGCATAAATTTGTCACGAAGGATTTGGCTGCGGGCGAGCAGATCATTATGTATGGCGGGCTCGTCGGCACGATGAGCGAGGCGTTGCGGCGCGGGGATTTGCTTTCGACGAAGAATATACGGCATGCGGCGTCGGACTATCATTCGAGCACTGTTGCGCCGCCGCGTTGGTCGGCGCCGGATGTCTCGAAGTGGGGTGGCCGCACGTTTCTTGGCTATTACCGCGCCGATGGACAGGTTGGGACGCGCAATCACTGGCTTGTTGTGCCGCTGGTGTTTTGCGAGAACCGCAATCTAGGCGTTTTGAAGCAGGCGTTTGAGGAAGAGTTGGGATTCGCGCTGCCGCAAGTTTATCGGCGGCAGGTTGCGGAGATGGTGAAGCTGTTCCGCGAAGGGAAAGCTAGCGAACTGACGAATTTTCAGGTTGGGAATGGCAAATCGCAGGCAGCGACGGCGCCGAGAGTTTTCAAGAATATCGATGGCATCAAGTTTTTGACGCACGAGCAAGGGTGCGGCTCGACGCGCGAAGATACTCGCAATCTGTGCGGAATTCTTGCCGGATATATTCATCATCCGAACGTTGCGGGGGCGACGATTCTTAGTCTGGGCTGCCAGCACGCGCAGACGGCGACGCTCGTCGAAGAAATTAAGAAACGCGATCCGAATTTTTCCAAGCCGCTTCTCGTTTTCGATCAGCAGCAGATGGGCGAAGAGTCGAAGATGCTGTCGAAAGCGATTCACGACACATTTGTTGGGATGGTTGAGGCGGACAAGGCGGAGCGAAAGCCGGCGCCGCTGTCGAAGCTAGTCGTTGGGTTGAAGTGCGGCGGGTCTGACGGATTTTCGGGAATATCGGCGAATCCGGCGATTGGGCACACGGCGGACATTCTCACGGCGATTGGTGGACGCGGAATTCTGTCGGAGTTTCCAGAGCTATGCGGCGTCGAGCAGCATTTGATTGATCGCAGCGTGAGCAGGGAAGTCGGCGACAAATACATGAACCTGATGCGCGATTACGCGGCGCGCGCGAAGGCCGTGTTTGCGAGCTTCGAGATGAATCCGTCGCCGGGAAATGTGCGCGATGGGTTGCTGACCGACGCGATGAAGTCGGCGGGCGCGGCGAAAAAGGGTGGGACGTCGCCGGTGACTGCGGCGCTCGATTATCCGGAATATTCGAGCGTGCCGGGATTGAATTTGCTGTGCACGCCGGGGAGCGATGTCGAGTGCGTCAGTGCGCAGGTCGGTGCAGGAGCGAATATCGTTCTCTTTACGACGGGACTCGGTACGCCGACAGGGAATCCGATCACGCCGGTGATCAAGCTCTCGACGAATACGGAGCTCGCGCGGCGTATGCCTGACATCATCGATATCGATACGGGATCGATCATCGAAGGCGAAACTACGATCGAAAAGATGGGCGAAGAAGTTCTGGAAGAGATTATTCGGGTTGCGAGCGGCGAAGTCCATGTTAAGGCTGAGATTCTGGCGCAGAATGACTTCATTCCGTGGAAGCGCGGCGTTTCGCTATAGTCCGCGACGGTTCAGCGGAATTCATTCCGATTGAGGTAATCATTTGCCACTGAAGATTCGAGATAAGAAGGATTGCCGCTGGGATCTTGTGAGTCTTGGCGAGGTGATGGTGCGGTTCGATCCCGGCGATCGGCGCATCGCGACGGCGCGCTCGTTCGAGGTTTGCGAAGGCGGTGGCGAATACAACGTTGCGCGTGGACTTAAGCGATGCTTTGGTCTCGATACTGCGATTGTGACTGCGTTTGCTGATGATCCCGTGGGCAAGTTGCTCCAGGATTTGCTGTACCAGGGCGGTGTCGATCAAAACTACGTGAAGTGGCTGCCCCACGACGGCGTGGGACGGTCCGCGCGCAACGGGTTGAACTTCACTGAGCGTGGATTTGGCGTGCGCGCCGCTGCGGGTTCCTACGATCGCGGACACACTGCGGTTTCGCAGCTCAAGCCGGGCGACTTCGATTGGGACGAGATCTTCGGGAAACAGGGCGCGCGGTGGTTGCATACCGGCGGAATTTTCTGCGCTCTCTCGGAGACGACGCCGCAGGCCGCCTTGGAAGCGATGCAGGCGGCGCACAAACACGGCACGATTGTTTCGTACGACCTCAACTATCGCGCGTCGCTCTGGAAAACGCTGGGCGGGAAAAAGCGGGCGCAAGAAGTGAATCAGAAGATCGCGCCGTTCGTCGATGTGATGATCGGCAACGAAGAGGATTTTTCGGCGGCGCTTGGGTTTGAAGTGCCCGGAATGGACGAGTATCACTCTAAGTTTGCGATTGAGGGATTTCAGCAGATGATTGCGACCGTCTTGAAAACGTACCCGTTCCAGGTCGTTGCGACGACGCTGCGAAAGGCAAAAACGGCGACGCAAAACGATTGGGGAGCGATCTGCTATTACGACGGACGATTCTTCGAGGCGAAGAATCGTGAAAATCTCGAGATTTTCGATCGTGTCGGCGGTGGGGATTCGTTCGCATCGGGGTTGATCTACGGATTTCTCGCGGGCAAGGACGCGCAGTTCGCTGTCGATTGCGGTGCAGCGCATGGTGCGCTAGCGATGACGACGCCGGGCGATACGTCGATGGCGACGCTCGACGATGTGCTGCAAGTTATGAAGGACGTGGGTGCAAGGATCGCGCGATGAGCGGTGGCAAATTTCCGAGAGGCTCCCAACTCCAATGATGGACAAGCAGGCCGTTCGCGAGCGAATTCTTCAGATTGGCATCGTTCCCGTGGTGCGAGCGTCGTCGGCGGCGGAAGCCCACACGGCGGCGGAAGCGGTGTGCAAGGGGGGCATTCCTATCGTCGAAATTACGATGACGGTTCCCGGCGCAGTTGAAGTGATTCGTGAATTGGCGAAGCATTCGTCGCCGAAAGAACTGTTGGTTGGCGCCGGCACCGTACTCAATCCCGAGCAAGCGCAGCGGTGCCTCGACGCCGGCGCGCAATTTCTGGTGAGCCCGGGATTTAACGCCAAGACCGTGGCACTAGCGGCCGCCGAGCGCCGTTTGATTATGGCGGGCGCGCTGACTCCCACTGAAGTGATTGCAGCATGGGAAGCTGGTTCTGACTTCATCAAGATATTTCCCGCTGGGAATGTCGGCGGGCCGAAGTACATCAAAGCGCTGAAAGGTCCGCTGCCCGATGTGCCGCTGATACCCACCGGCGGAGTCAATCTGCAGACCGCGGCGGAATTCCTGGAAGCGGGCGCTGCGGCGCTCGGCATCGGCGGCGAACTCGTTCATCCGGGTCATTTAAAATCTGGAAACACGCAAGCGATCGTTGACGCGGCCAGAACGTTCGTCGCGATTGTGAACGAAACGCGCGCAAAAAAGGTGTCTGCCTAACAGCTATTAGAAGCTGAAGCAGATAGCGCCGTAAGGTGTCGCGTGCTATTGGGCCTTGAGTGATTCCGCCAAGCTTTCCAGATTTTGTGCACGAATATGAATCACGCCGCGCCGCGGACTGTCGATATCCGCGATTAGAAACAGCGAGATCGACAAAACGATGGGCAAGATTAGAAACAGCAATTCGCTCTTCAATCGCACGCCATAGCCAATCAGCAGATTGCAGAACACTGAAATCGTAACCAGCAGAATCCACGCTGCCGCGGGAATTCGATTCCACCACGCCGCCTGCGCGTAACCCTGTGCGTTGAGCACATCATTCATTCCAGTGGCAACCAGTGCGGTGACTGATGTCGGCTGAGCTTTTACCGGGGTGATGGCCGCGGCCCACAGCTGATTCTGGAGCTGTATCGTCGCGGTGTTGATACCCGCCAGCGCACCCGGGTCGCGCGAGCTGTAGTACAGAATTCGCTCGTCGAGATACAGCTTCAACAACGACCGGATTCTTGCCGCATCGGCCTGCGGCAGTGCGTCGACCCGAAGATATTCGGTTCCGATCGCATTCGCTTCCTGCTCCTCGAAATTCATGCGTTGATCGTACCGGCTGACGGCCATCGAAAACGTGAAGCCGATGATCAGCCCAAGCAAGGTGAGCGTCGCGCCGACGATGAACGTGAAGTCTTCGGTATCTTCGTCAGCGACGCCGTGATGTTTCTTGCGAAACGTCAGGCCGATGTGCGCCGCTGCCCAGAGGGCGCAGAACGTAACGATCAGAAGGAAGAACGGTTGCCTGAGGAGATTGGCCATGGCTGAGAGGCCGACAGTCTACAACAGCTTTAGCGGATCGGAAGTGCAGGAATTACGAGCGGCGTAATAATGAAACCTACGGATTTGCAACAAGGGAAGTGGCTCCGGGGCATGGACTCGAACCATGATAACCAGCTTCAAAGGCTGGTGTCCTGCCGATTAGACGACCCCGGAATTTTTGAAGCGCTGAGGCGTTTACATCATAAAGTGGCGGTGACTTGCGGGTCAATTCCGCGAGCCTTGAAGTTGCAGAAAGGGGATTTCAGATGTCGTGAACGCCTGCGCTAACTCACTGGCTCGGTCGCCACATCGCAGCGATCCTCCGGGAGTTTGGGTGATCACGGCGGTTGCGGAAGGTGCAGGATGAGTTTCCACAGCGGCAGAAACCCATTTCGGTGGTGTCAACAAAGCCGGTACATTATTTTATAAACAGATATATATTCTCGCGCAGTCCCCTCCGAGCAACATCGCCCGATGATCTGATGTCGATCGCGCACCGTGTTTTTGACGTGCGATCGTGTTGGAAATCGGGTTCCTAGACTTCAAGGCGCCGAGATCCACTGAATTTGCCGGCTGTGGTGCGCATCTGCGATAGTGCGTGTTCACGATGGAATTGATTGGCACAGTTTTGGTCTTGGCCGCGGTGGTTGCGACTGGATTGGCGCAATTGCGCGCGGGACTCAAGCGATCCGCTGAATCTTCGTCCACTCACGAAAAGAGCGGCACGAGCGGGTGTGCGATCTGATACGACTCCGGCAATTTGATTTTCCGAAATCTTAGTGAACGCTGGATTTGTCGTTCGTGGCGCCTGCCCCCGAATTATCGTTCGCGGATTTCGATTCGTCGGTGCTGGCCTCTGTCAGCAGACAGTCAATCTTCACGCGGCGAAAAAGCGCGCTGAGATCTTCATATTTGGAAAAGACGGCATTAATGCCCGCGTCGCGTGCGGCAAGTTCGAGCTCGCGATTGCTGTGAGCCGTAAGAAGATAGAGCTTCGCGGCGGGCAGCATAAATTTTAGTGCGGTGGCAGCTTCAAGACCGTTCATGTCGGGCATCGCGAAATCAAGAATTACAAGGTCGGGCGCGAAGAGTTGCGCCTTCTCCACGGCATCAACGCCGTTTACAGCCTCGCCACAGACGAAAAAATCGGATAACGCCTCGAATCGAAGTCGCAGCGTACGGCGGATAGTCTCGTGGTCGTCGACAATCAGCACAGACATCTTCGCCAAAATTGCCCTCCCGTAGCGCGCAGGCTACCGACTTTTGGATGCGGAAACTAGCGGGAAAGGCTGAAGGCCATTTCAGCAATCGATGCAGTGGGGCGGACCATCGGAGTGGCCGCTCATACGCGACAAATTTCGTTGCGGGGCGTCTCACGACCTTGCATGAGTAGCTTCAGTTCGCTGAATGAGAACGGGTGGAGCCTCTCCCGTAATCCGAGTCCCAAATCGGGACCTTTCAACCTGACCCTGCGGGAAATCGAACGAAGGGGTTTGGAAGCCTCCCTAGCCCGATTCCGGCCAATCTCAGGGGTAAACAGGCGAACGGAGGCCCCTCTGCCCGATCACATGTGCGCAAAGAGCCGCCTGGTGGGACAAGGATTTGCCACTTGGTGGAAGTAAAGGTGGGCGATACGTTGCTCTGCAACCAACCCGTGGGCGCTTAATCCATGTAAGTGTTTGTTTACATTATACTTATCTCTCCGTCGAAGTCTGCCCAGAGAGTCCAAAGGTGGCACAGTTCCTGCTCTTTCACTGTGTGGAATATCACGGCTAGAATGGCGACTCAATCCATCAACCGGACCGTCGACCCTGCCTTTGTTTATGGCCAAGGCGCGGACCTCCAATCGGTCAATCTGCTTGCGGCTGAAATCGCCGGAACCGATATACCCGTCATGTTGGTTGGAGAAAGCGGGACCGGCAAGGATATTTATGCCAGGCTGATTCACCGGCTGTCCGGAGCGTCCGAAGGCCAGTTCATACGCATCAGCTGTGGCGCCCTTGACCCCTTGGGAGTACTAAATGACGTACGTGAGAACTTCCAAACTGAAGGCGAAAACCTCGAAGACCGGCCTAAAACCCTGTTTTTGGACGGTGTGCATGAACTGGATGCGGCGTGCCAACGCGTTCTGCTCTCGTTACTTCCCGACGGTGGCGGAGGCCAGAGAACTGCCCGGAACACACCTCGGATTATCTCTGCCACTTCCAGTAATTTCGAGAAAGAGATCGAAGCCGGCCGATTTCGACTCGAGCTTTACTTCCGCCTCAATGGGGTCATTTTGCGCTTGCCCGCACTGCGTGATCGCAAGGAAGACATCCCCGATCTCTTAGAGTGTTTTGTTATGAAGCACGCTAACGACTTGAGAAAAAGCACTCCAGAAATCAACCGCGAAGCACGTAAACTGTTGTTCTCCTACGATTGGCCTGGGAACATCCGAGAGCTGGAAAATGTTGCCCGCAAGATTGTGGCGGTAGGTGATGCTGATTTGGCGCTGACCGATCTGCGAGTGCCGCGTACGGCTGTCATACATGCGGACGACAGTGGGGCGGCCGAGCATGCGCCCGACACGGCAGGTAGTGTGTCGTCACTCAAAGTTGCGTCGCGTGCGGCATCGCGCCGCGCCGAAAAAGAATTGATTCTAAAGGCTTTAGAACAGACCCATTGGAATCGAAAACGCGCAGCTCGAAACCTGCAGATCAGCTACAAGTCGTTGCTCTATAAAATAAAAGAAATCGGAGCACAAGGGCCCGTTCCAGAGAAAGGCAAGGAGAAGGTTTAATGCGAATATCACCGGCTATTCTCACTGGTATGTTGCTCGCTTTGACCGCGGGGAGCGCGACCCAAGCCCATCAGGAACCGGCGGCGAACCCCGGCAAGCCCGCTGGGAACGCATCCCAAGCAACGGCCGCGACGCCAACTCCGGCGTCCGATGCCGACTATAAAATCGGGCCACAAGATGTGCTCCGCATCGATGTTTGGAAAGAGCCTGATATTTCGCGAGTTGCGCCGGTGCGGCCTGACGGACGAATTTCTTTGCCGTTGCTGAATGATGTCCAAGCTGCTGGTCTGACCCCGACGCAACTAGCTGCCATGCTCACGGAGGGTCTGAAAAAGTTCATTACGAATCCGCAGGTTACGGTCAGCGTCAGCGAAATCAACAGCCGCCGTGTTTATGTTACCGGCGAAGTAACGAAGCCTGGAGCCTTTCCACTGCTGCCAAATATGACCGTGTTGCAAGCTCTGTCAAGTTCGGGTGGATTCTCTCAATTCGCGAAAAGTCAAAAGCATTTACGTATTGCGCGTCGAAGATGGCAAGCAAGTGAAGCATCCGTTCAACTACAAGGACGTCGTGTCGGGCAAGAAGCCAGAGTTGAACATCGTGCTTCAGCCTGGCGACGTGATCGTGGTCCCGTAAAATGAAGCGAAAATTCCAATTGCGCATTTTGCACCTTGCAGCGGCGCTCTTCGCGTCGTGGCTCTTCTCCGTGTCACCGTCGGCGTCGCGCAAGATCCCCCAACCAGACCCATATCCTATGCAGGAACACAAACCGCGCAACAAGACCCTTCGCAGCCAAGCCTGACAGCCGGCTCCGCCGGCGCAATCACAGCCAAAACCAGCAGGCCGGGAGAATCCCATTTTCAATGCAGACGAAGAAATCGAGACGAAAGACCCGAACGCGCTCAGAGCCCGACACGACTGCTTTGACCGGAGTGATGGTACCCACGGTTGGCAACCCTGAGATGCGGCATAGCTACTTTGTTCCCGGCATTCAGTATGGCAATTTCATTCGATCTACGAGTCTGCGATACCCCAACGTCACGGATTGGAATCGACAAGTTATGTCGCCGGGAACTTAAGCCTGCTCGAGCGGTGGAGCCGTGCACAACTGTCAGTGAATTACAGTGGTGGCGGGTTATTTTCAACCGACAAATCACAAGGAAACAGATCGTTTCATCAACTCAATTTTGTTCAGACTATTTGAATTGCGGCGTTGGCAGCTTTCAGTCATCGATCATTTTAGCTATCTTGCCTCAAACTCAGTTCGGGTTTGCGACATCAAGCGTCTTCGCGACACCCGGGATCAGTGGGCCTCTCGGTTCGGCGCTGCCCGTGGTGCAGGCCAGCTATCAACCAAGTCAAAGCATCTTTAGTTCTCTAGGCAACCGTTACAGTAACGCGACAACGGTCGAGGCGGCCTATAAGTATCTCGACGCGATCATCCGTTACGCTGGCGGCTTCTTACGGACTGCTGCGATTCGTGGAGCCAGGAATATTGACACGAACGATTCGATTTTCAGTGCTGGCTACGACTATGCTTTGACCAAAAACGACACTGTTGGCATTTTGTACCGCTTCACGAGCTATCGCTTCGAAGGAGCTCCTCAGAGCCTCCAAGATCACATCGCTGAGTGGCTTATGGACGTAAAATTGACGGGCCGCATCTCAGCACAACTTTTTGTTGGGCCTGAAATCACCGTATTTCGCCACTCCCGGCAAATGTCTCAGATCAAAGCGTTTCGATTGCGGGAGGAGCCAACCTCACCTATTCGATGCCTCGGACAAGTCTGGCCGCGAGTTATAGCCACGGAGTTACTGGCGGCAGTGGAGTATTCACAGGCGCGCTGACAGATCAGTTGCAGAGCACGGTCAGTCGCAACTTGTCGAGGGTTTGGTCGAGCGAGATCACCTTTGGCTATGCCCGCAACGCCGCCTTGAGAACTTGACTGGCACAATCCTCAATTCGACTTTCAATGCCTGGTACATGGGAGGCGGGCTTCAGCGACCGATGGGAAGGTCGGCAAATTTCTCCCTGGGGTATACGGCGTATATCGAAAGTACCAACCACTCTGTGTGCTGCGACGGGCGATTGCTCCAGCATCCGTTCAGCACCAAATATCGCTAAGTTTCCAGTGGCACACGAGGCCTTTTGTTCTGCGCTAGAATTACGGATTGAATGAGTGACCACAAGATTGCGGACACATGGTTGCAAGTGAGTCATGAGCGAGAAATCGGGAGATCATGTACAAGAGCTTTTTCGGCCTCAAAGACAACCCGTTCAACGTTAATCCCGACCCTCGGTTTCTCTACTTCACCAAGGAGATCGAAGAGGCTCTCGCTGGTTTGAAGTATGGAGTCCAGAATCGCAAAGGTTTCATCACGCTAACCGGCGAGGTTGGAACTGGCAAAACCACACTCGTTAATCGACTGCTCGATTGGCTGCACTCCCAGAAGGTTCGCACCGCTTTCCTCTTCAATTCCAGGATCAATTCCAGTCAGCTCCTTGATTTTATCTTGTCGGAGTTCGGAATCGCATGTGACTCGAGAATCAAGAGTCACCAGCTCATGAAGCTGAATTCCTGGCTTCTAGATCGTTTCCGCGCGGGTGAAACGACTGTCCTGATCGTCGATGAAGCGCAGAATCTCACTTATCCGGTGCTCGAAGAAATCCGGCTCCTGACCAATCTCGGAGACATCCACCGAAAAACTCTTGCAGATCGTACTGTCGGGCCAGCCGGAACTTGAAGAAAAGCTCAAGCTACCTCAGTTGCGGCAACTACGGCAGCGCATCATGCTTCGTTGCAAGACATCGCCGTTGAGCAAGGAACAAACCCAAGCTTATATTCACGAACGTCTGCGGATTGCCGGAGCGGACGGCGACCCGATCTTCAGTCCCGAGGCAGTTGAGGCAGTCCACGTTTTTTCAGCCGGCATCCCTCGCGTCGTCAATCTGTTATGCGAGCACTCGCTTATCAACGGCTACGTCGAACAGCAGCGTCCAATCTCCCCCAAGATAGTCGAGGACGTCGCTCACGAGTTTCAACTGGACGAAGTCGCGCCCATTGCTCCCGCAGGAGGAGCCACAAATAATCGACCCCGACGTGTACACCTCTGAGTCGTTCATTCAGAACCTGGGCGAGGCGTTGTCGAAGTTCCGCATTAGTACTTCTGTGCCGCGCGAACGAAAATAAGCCTTCGACTTTAACCTTCAAGATTCGAACCGTCGTTTTGAAAAAATGGTGAGGCAACATGTTTGGGATGCCGCTGCGTTATCTTCTGAAAAATCCAACCGATCTTGGCGGAATGCTTGCCGACCCCGCACAGCTATGGACGAGCGTCATCGATGGCTACGTTGCTCAGAAAGAACTTCGTCGCCCTCAATGCCCATACAAATGGGACAACGACTGGGATCAGCGTCTGCACGAGTATCTCGGTGCGCAGTGGCCATGCGATATCCAAAACGAATTTGCCAGCCTCTACCCGCAGGTGATGAAGGAACTTGAGGCAAAAGGCATCAAACCAGGCCCGATGAGCTTTGGATCCTGGAATGACGGGGACTATGGTCTCGCGCGGGCTATCTACTGTATTACGCGCCACCTTAAACCGGCCAATGTCATTGAAACCGGAGTGGCTCACGGCGTCACTTCGCGCCTGATTTTGGAAGCGATGGAGCGCAACGGAAGAGGCCACCTCTGGAGCATCGACCTTCCGCCGATCGAGAAAGACTTGCGAGTTCAGGTTGCAGTCGCGGTGTCAGATCGGTTCGCGAATCGCTGGAACTACATCAAGGGCTCAAGTCGCCTCCGGCTCCCCGAGTTGCTTTCTCAACTTGGAACCGTCGATTTCTTCATCCACGATAGTCTGCACAGCGAACGCAACGTGAGATTCGAGATGGACACTGTGTGGTCTCGATTGAAACCCGGTGGCGTGATCGTCGTCGACGATGTCGATGCTAACTGGGGCTATCTCTCCTTCACGCAGAAGTTTACCGGCCTTCGATCGTTAATTTGCGAAGCGGAGCCGATCCACCCTGACGAACGACGCTTTAATCAGAAGGGGCTCTTCGGCATCGTCGCAAAAAACAGGTAGCTCGACACGCCAAAGCGAACTCGGTCCGATCTGGCAAACGATCCACGATGCCCAAGATCATAGGTACTTAGGTTGCCTCGGGAGAACGGAAATGAGGCGGGAACTTCCAGGCGGGAAGAGCGAGTAGAGCGTCTGGTTTTTATCTTCCGAGGACTAACTTGCGGCTGTAGAACGCTTCTGCATAGCCGCTGGGAGCATTGCACTCCATTCCACGCAGTCGCATCAGCGCCAGGAAGGTTTCGGGCTGGAACCAGCGTTTGGAACGCTGCGACCCGAATGCTTCCATCAGATTGCTGACTTTCTTCTCGTAGACTTCTCTTTCGAGCGGAACGAATACGCTCGGAGTTCCCATGTCCCCATCGTACTTTGGGATCTCGTATTCCAAAATCGTGTGATCGCGAAATGTATTCCAGGTAAGCTCGGCCAGAATTCGATGATCCTGATGAGCATCTTTTCCGTTGTGAGTAAAGACGAGATCGGGATTGATCGATTTCAGTTCTTCGAAGGCCGCTTTAACTTCGGCTCCCGCCCATGGCATGAATCCGTCCTGAAAAGTCTTCAGGATTGGCCCTTTGAGGGATTCGGGTTTCGTGAACAAACTCGCTGCGTGACGCGCTTCGTCCGCACGGACCTCGATCGCGCTGAATACGACCCAGTGGAAAACGCACTTCGGATATTGGCGCGCTAAGCTGAGGATCGTACCGCCACACCCAATCTCGATGTCGTCGGAGTGCGCCCCGAGACAAAGCACGTTGACGGGCGCCTCAGTGCTCCAGCCAAATCTCAGGGAGTCCATATTGCGCGTTCCACGGAGGAGGCATTTCCGTTCGCCGGCTTAGCTACTTTTTTTTTCCAAACTTCCCAGGGTGCGGAGCCGCTGCCCCACAGGTTTTCGAGTTGCTGTTTGTCTTTGAAGGTATCCATCGACGCCCAGAAGCCGTTGTACGGGTAACCAATCAGCTGTTTTTGCTCGATCAGACGTTCGAAAGGCCCGTTAACCAGTTCTTCCTTGTCTCGCATGTAATCGAAGATGCTGGTCTTGAAGATGAAGAAGCCGCCGTTGATCCGAACCGAGCCATTGTTGATCGCGTGAATCGCTGAAACAAGATTGCCTTCGCCCTCTTCCAACGAAACCGTGTGGTAGCTCATGTTGGGGCAAACCGCGAGGAAACTCGCGACCTTGTCGTGCTTGCGGAAATGATCGATCTGCTGGGGCAAGTGCAGATCCGTGAGACCGTCGCTGTAATTCGCGAGGAACTCGGTCTCACCTTCTAGATACTTCTCGACGGCCTTGAGGCGCTGACCGATGTTGGATTCGATGCCTGTGTCGGCGAAGGTGATCCGCCAGTCCTGAATGTCGCTGTTCTGGAGGTCAAGCTTCTTGCCGCCCCAGGTCATCACGAAATCGTTGGACACGCATTCGTTGTAGTTGAGGAAGTAGTCCTTCACCGCGTCGGCGCGGTGTCCGAGGCAGAGGATGAAGTCTTTATGGCCGAAGTGCGAGTAGTACTTCATGACGTGCCACAAGATCGGCCGGTAGCCGATGTGGACCATGGGTTTGGGAACAGTCTCCGAATAGTCGCGGAGGCGCGTCCCAAGTCCGCCACAGAAAAGTACGACTTTCATGGTTCCTCTCCTTACTCTTCCAACGCGATCGCCCGGGGGACGAAGAACGATGCGTTGACTTGCGAGAAATCTATCAGCTGACTCCAACTTTAGAAGTCAGCGCCGAAAGAAGCCGATCAGCGGCTTTTTCGCCGCTTATGAAGCTTTCGTCGGTCCACATGTAGCCCCAGTCGCCGTATCGCCCGCAATAGGCGATTCCGAGGTCATCAAGATAGGCGTGGACGGTCTTCAGGGCTGCTGCACGATCGAGGTCGAAAATAATGTTCGCGTATTTGAGCAGCATCGCATTTTTGAACAGGACTTGGTCATTCTCGCGAAGCAGTCCGCACTTGCGCAGATCTCGAATCACCGGCTCAATCAGCGTGTCGGGTGAAGTGGTGAGAGGTTTGTATTTCGACGAGAAGTAAACCTCGGCCTGGATGTTTCCGGTGCCTTGCGGCGCGTTGCGGGCTGTCAGCATGTGCGGGAACCCGAGGCGCGTGAAGCAGATGTCCTCGTCGTAGAAATACGTCATGTGAGCGTTCGAAAGATCGTCGCGGTTGACGCCGATATTCACGAGCACACATGTTGAGCAAGCCAGCAGCTGCGCGGCTGCAACCACATCCTGTGGCGCGTCTTTGATCATGCGGATCATTTCGGGTAGAGGAACGGACGAAACCAGTCCGTCGAACTTCGCGACGTGGCCATTCGCGAAACTCACCGTTTTCGCTTTCGGATCGATCGCCACTACCTCATGGTTCAAATTCAAATTCCCCATGGGGACGAATTTCTTGAGGTAGTTGATGAACCCGCCCTCTTTGGGGTAGCGGAAATGCGTGATGTAGTGGACGTCCGGCGCCGTTGGGGAGATAGCGCCGCGCAGAACCTCTTCGAGACTTGGGCGATAAATCCGGGGCCCGAGCCAGTCGGTGCTCATGTTTTCGGCTGGGGTCAGGTGGTATTTCCGCGTGTACGTCATCGGAAATTGCTCGGCAAACGTCTTGCCGAAACTGGCGTACAACCAGTCGGCATAGTTGTGGATTGGCTGTTCGGGGGCGTTGCGCGATTCCACAAAGTCGTTGATCACTTTGACGATCGTGTCTTCCGGAAGTCCGTGAAGATGGAGCTGAACCGGATGCTTCGGCCAGTAGCCGCGCCAATAGTTGTTGAGGCTGATCTGAATGGTTTCGAACTCTTGATTCACGCTTTCAGCAAACAATTGTTGGATACGAGGATCCTTGCTGAAGGAAATATGTGGACCAAGGTCGAACAAGAAGCCGCTCTCGAATCGGAATGAAGCGGTATGGCCACCGTGATACGAATTCTTGTCATACATCGTGGGCGTAATGCCTTCGGCATGAAGCCGATGAGCGGCGCCAAAGCCGGCCATGCCGGATCCCAGAACGATGATGTTCGTGTTGGACATCGAGAAGCTTTCTCCTCCGCTCCAATTTCCGCCAACGGCGCTTACCCGTGCGGAGGGACGACCGTTGCTTGGCAACGACGTCCAGTAGTTCTGCTAATTCTTCGAAAGGGCCTCGTACCGTTCGATCTGTGAAACCGTAAGCTTTCTAAGGTCAGCTCCGGATTGAAAGCCGCGATACCACTCGACAATCCAGTTCAAGGATTGAGCCAAGGACAGCCGCGGACGCCAGCCAAGGCAGGTTTTCGCCTTGGAAGCGTCGAGCTTCAGGAAATGCGCTTCGTGAGGATGGCTTGCCGCGTCGCGAGTCCACGAGGCCGGGTTTCCCCAAGACTTAACGAGAGTGTCGGCAATCCACGAAACTGGCTTCGCGTCATCGTCTGCTGGACCGAAATTCCAGCCTGACGCGAAATTCGCGCCGTCCTCGGAAAGCTTCTCTGCCAAGAGCAGATATCCGCCGACGCACTCCAGCGCGAACTGCCAGGGCCGGGTCGCACCAGGGCTTCGAATCAAGCAAGACTTGCCCGCTAGAAATGCGCGCATGAGGTCGGGAATGAGTTGATTACAGGTCCAATCACCGCCTCCGATAGCGTTCCCCGCACGGGCGCTGCCCAGTGCGATGCCGTGATCCTTCAAAGTAGCTGGGGAGAAATATGAATCGCGGTACGCCGAAGTGATGAGTTCCGCGCAGCCCTTCGAATTCGAATAGGGATCGTGGCCGCCCATCGGCTCGCTCTCGCGATATCCCCAAAGGAATTCGCGATTCTCATAGCACTTGTCACTGGTGACGTTCACAACGGCACAAGGTCGCGCGAGCTGACGAAGAGACTCGAGAAGGTGGACCGTCCCCATCACGTTCGAAGAGTAGGTCTCAATCGGGTCTTCGTAGCCACGCCGAACGACCGACTGCGCCGCCATGTGAATGACAACCTCGGGGCGAGCCTGGTCCAGAGCGTTCCTGAGCGCTGAAAAATCTCGCACGTCGCCGCCGACCGAGTTGCAGGCAGAGGCGACGCCAGCTTGTTCGAACAGATTCGGTTGGGTCGGAGGATCGAGCGCGTACCCGGTTACATTCGCGCCGAGGGAATTGAGCCATAGCGTCATCCAGCCACCCTTGAAACCGGTGTGGCCGGTCACGAATACTCTCCGTCCCTTCCAAAACGAACGATTCAACATCAAGTCTCCAGGTCAATCACTTAATGCAAGCCGACCTAAAACCTGTCGGCTCGGATACTACGACTTCCCAACAGGGGCGTGTTGCGCCACGGATTGCGAATCCGCCGTAGATTTCGTCCAACGCGCATTCTGTTCCCGCCACAGCGCTTCGGTTAAACGTCCGGCGGGCAAAGTGACATCGTCGAACGTCACAACGCCATCCTTCGCGACGTCGCGACGCAGCACACAGCCGTCCGAGAGAGCGATGGGCAATGCCGCCGTAGCGCGAGCAGTCGAAGAATTGTCGATCAGACCGTACGAGCAGAAGCCCCCGATACCGTCGAGAGTCTCGCCCGCCTTCAAATCGCGCTTGGCGATGGTGAGGACTTCGCAGACAGGTCCGGCGAGTGGCGCAACCGTCGCGTCCTTAAGGACCACGGCGCGCCCGATCGTTGAAGCAATCTGTAGGTGAGGCAGATGGAACGGCGTGTAGAAAACGTAAAAGGGGCCGTCGCCGAGCTTGTAGTAGGCTAACTGAACTTTCTTCAGCGGATTTTCTTCGTGAACGATGACGAACGCACCGGTGTAAGGAGCGGCGCCGAGCGCATAGTCAACTAGACCAGTAGCCAACATTTGGTCGGCAGGGAGGAGGCCAGCCATCTCTCGAACTTCTTTGCAAGCCGGGCCGTGCATGCCGCGGCGACCTGCACGAAAGCCCGTGGCGTTGGCTAAAACGGTAGCTTCCATCGAAAGTTTGGTGGAATCCGCGAAAGAGGTGACCTTCTTTGCGTCCTGATCGTTTTTCGCGGCGAACGCGCGCTGCGTGTCGGGATTGCGGTAGTAGTCGACCATGCCCTTGAGGTTGCCGGCGGCGACGGTGTTAAGCCCGAGCGTGCGCAGATAGCGGAGGAGTGTCATCGCAACACCGGGTTCGTCACCGTCGGTGTGCGTAATGACGACTCCGGCGCGGTCCGCTTTTTCCTTCAGGATGGGGCCGATGTACGAGTCGAGCTCGGCGTTGACGAGGACCACGTCTTTGCCGTGATCGAAGGCATCGAGAACGAAAGACGCTGCTGGCTCGACGCTGCCGGTTACTTCAATAACGAGATCGATTGCGTCACACGACGTGAGGATCGAGGCATCATCAGCCAGGACGGGAACGCCTTTTGTGATGGATGCTTCCGCTTCGAGAGCGGAGGAAACGCGACGCCACGATGAAATGCCAGCTTCGCGATAGGCTCGCTCAGCGTGTTCGATGGTGCGATTCGCGATGGCAAGCAGTCGAATGCCTGGAACAGGCGTTCCGAGTTGCAACGCGATGGCGCGTCCCGTTGCACCAGCGCCGACCATTCCGACGCGGATCGGTTTACCTGTGGACTCGCGCTCACGCAGAGCAGTATCGACGTTCATGCGTGCCCCCTGGCACTGAGCTGCCAATTGCGATCCTGCTCGGAAATGGAGGTGATGGGCAACGGCCACTGAATGTTGAAGGCCGGATCGTCGAAGCGCACTCCTCGCGCAGCGTTCGGAGCGTAAAACTGTGACGCCATGTAGTGCATCTCTGTGTTGTCTTCCAAAGTCTGATATCCGTGTGCGCAGCGCTCGGGCAAGAAAAGCATCCGGCCGTTTTCAGGTGTCAGCTCGACGGCGTGCCACCTGCCGTAGGTCGGAGAATCGGTGCGGATGTCGAGTACGACGTCGAACATAGCTCCTCGGGTGCAGCGAACCAACTTGGCCTCGAGAGCGGGCTCCACTTGGTAGTGCATCCCGCGAATGGTGCCTTTCTTAATGCTGAAACCCATATTCGCCTGGACTGGCTGGAACTGTATCCCTTGATCCGAGAATTCCTTGGTGCACCAGGCGCGAAAAAAGTGGCCGCGGTCGTCTTGGCGGGTCGTGGGATCGATGACCCAAGCACCGGATATCTGAGTCTGGCTAAAGAACATCTAGCGGCTTCCCTTGTCCAAAAAACGGCCCAAATTTGCCGGTAGGGAGCAGACAGACTACCATCAGCAAGACCCGGAGGTAGACCTAGTCCTTTAGGATTGAAGCAATCGGGCCACCAGATCGAGGCGCGGCTATTAACAGGTTAAGTTGCTTGTATTGAGTTAGTTGAGTGTATTTTGAGGTGGGCGCGACCAATCGATGAGGGTGGGGAACAGAAGAATTAGGTAGATACTAACCATCATGTGCCAAACTTTTTCCTCTCCGGACCCGATTTACCCTCTCTTGGATCTCTGGATCGGAAACTGCCTACAACTCATTGCCAGAACTAGGTTTACCCGCTCGATCCAACGTTGCAGTGCGATCTTCGAGCCACAAATACAAAGCAGTTTTTGCTCTCGGAATGGCTTTGAAAGCCTGCCCGCCTCGAGTATGGCCAGGGCCGCGGATGGCATTCCATCGGGCCGGAGCCACCTCAGTGGGTCCAGACAGACTGCTCGAATTCGAATTGCAGACAAAATTATGGGGCGGTCGTCACCGGGAACAATTGGTCGAATTGGCCCGACGATTTTCGCCTTAGGTCAGCCAGGGTCGCGGACAGATCGATTTTAACCGCTCCCGTTTCAGCGGTCAGCAGCGAGAACTTATCGAACAACTGGACGGGGTCGAGCGTCGTCATTTCCACACAAAATCTCGACATCCCGAGAGCATCCATCAGGTGCGTTACCTTCGGATGGTGCGCGATCGCAAGAGTCGGTTTGTTTAGCAAATGAGCGAACACGGCTCCGTGGAAGCGGCAAGTAACGATGTAATCCATCTTCGACATTTCCGACAGCAATTCCTCGACGGAATCGATTGGGACATATTCTGGAATTGAAATCTTGTAGCACTCCAGCAAAGTCTTTCTAACCTCTTCGATCACGCCCGGATCGGATTTGAGATCGCTGGCGAACAGCCGCACTGAGTAGCCTTTTTTAGAAACGAGCGCACAAAACTCCGCCATTTTATCGTTCAACTCCCGTTGAATCGCAGCGGCGTTCGAGGGGTACTCCAACAGATCGCTAAATGGGAATGGCATGGGAGCGATGCCAACAACGGGCGGCTGCTGCTGCGGTAACTCGGGAACCTCGGGCAAGTGAACCTCTAGACTGTAAACGTTGTCCGGGCAGACGTAGCTCCTGCCGGAGTAGCCAATCTCGGTCGCGAGAACTTGAGAAGACTTGTCGCGGAAGGAAACGTATTCCGCTCTGCGAAGAGCTTTCGGAATGAAGAATCTGCTTAAGCGATGATTCAAAGGCCCGGCACCGACGTTGAGAAATAAGAGCCTTACACCGGTAAGCTTCGCTAAAACGCTCCACATGAAAAGCGCATACGGAAAACTCCATGGACCGCCGCGCTCGGTGAGTTGACCGCCGCCGCTGACGATCAAAACGTCGAACGATCGAAGAGCCCGGTATGACTCAACTAAAACTGCGATCTCGCCGAAGGCGGCGCGGAGGACGCGAGTCACCAGGTTGAGTGTCTGCTTCAGTCTGTTGCCAAAGCCAGCGGCCGAAGGTTGAGCTTTTTCTGCCGCCGAACTCGGGCGGCTACTCCAGATGTACCTGCGGATTGGCAAGGACGGAATGCCATGCCTTCTCACAGTGTCGCCGGGATTCATCGAGAATATGACGAATTGGGCGTTTTTCCATCGGCGGCGGATGCCGCTCACAACGGCGTCAATAATGGCGTCATCGCCTAAATTGCCGCAGCCTGTGTGGTGCAGAGCGCAATCTTTTTGGGCTTCGGGTCCATGTCAAGATGTTTTGGGTTTTTGAAGAAAAGGGAGCCAAATAAGTTTAGCGCGACGTCTGAAGAAGCGGCTACTGGCCTGCGTCATTTTGCGCAAATTGGCCGGCGAGGGTTTGCAGTCGCTTCCGTCTGATTTCCATTTGGGGCAAAGGCGCGACGCCAACTGCTTTCAGGATGGCCTCCCATCGATAAAGCCAATCATGCCGCAGCAAAGCCTGTTGCATATTGGTTCGGCTTATCGAGCGCTGTCGTTCCGGTTGTTTGTCGAGATCTTGGATGAAGCGGGCCGCGTCGGGCGAATTGTAGGGAAGTTCGATCAGCGCGTCAGGCCAATCGAAAAACTTTTCGAACTGCCCATTGTTCGGGCGTTCTCCGAGAAGGATGCTGCCCGCAGCAGCAGCCTCAAAGTACCGATTGCCGATTTCGATCTGTGTTCCACGAATATCGGGCCGATCGATCAAACCAGGATTGACGATGAAATATCGACTTCGCTTCGAAATATTCGAAAAAAGAGTTCTGTGATCCGTGGGATTGAGCACCTGATTCGCAGAAGTGCTGTCGTACAAGTAGAAGAAACGGTTGTCTGCGGCCATCTTCATAAATGCCGCGTGAGTAGTCCCTGACCTGCGACCCATGCTGTAAACGTCAACACTCCGTTCCGGAAAGCCGGGACAAGCGGAAAACCGAATCGTGTCGACGCCGGGCGGCAGGAAGATACATTTCTGCTCGCCGATAAGCTCGTTGATAGGAGCCACGGACTGGCTGTAATAGAGGACGACTAGGTCAAACTTGCGCAACATCAGAAGGAATTTGCGATAGTCCTTGAGTTCCCTTGCCCAGACCTCATCAATGAGGCAGATTGCCTTTTTGCAATGGCTCCTCCAATCCACGGTGTTGATCCGGAGCAGGTCCGACGGGTTCCCGCAGATTGCAAAGAAGAGATCGTAATCGTCACGGATTGGCGCCTGTTCGATACCAGGATTCAGTACCAGGGATGTGTGATAGGCGATTTGCTTTGAGAGTGCGTGTCGCCGGGTGGTTGGGTCGATGCGCGGTGCCAATATACCGACTGAATCGATTTCACCAATTACGTCTTCAAATTCGAAATGAGCACAGCGGAATGGCAGAATTGTCGAGAGATTCCTTTGAGAAAAGACGAGGGTGCGCGGACGCTCCGTCGGAGCGAAGGGGGCGTCGTTCATGGCTCTCGTTGAAACTTGCATGCGATTAGCTTCGCGGTCTAAGGTCCGCAATTACCTCGTAGCATCGATCGCTTTGCCAACAATACTTCGCCTCGACCGAGGTTGCAGAACTTCTTGAATGAGCGCTCGCTCAACGTCCGTGAACTCCTGGTTCACAGTGCCGTTTTGATCCCCCAATTGTTTATTGCCAGCGAATGTTTCTGGGAAATATTCAATTCGGCGATCCTGAATAACCTTTCGAACCTCTCGCGGTTGTCGATCGGTGAGTTGGCCCCACATCGCCGCTAATAAATCGTGCCCCGCGCCCAATGGAAGAGGCACAGGAGGCGTGACACGTGGATTCATCTCTATTAGGTAGACTAAGCCAGTCGCCTCTTCGATGATGAAATCCAAGCCAAAAAAGCCCGAAATTTTAAGCCGGCTAGCGATTTTCTCCGCCGCAGCCATCATTTCCGCTCCATCGACAACCTGCACGATCGTTGCGGGTCCAGTTGCACCTCGTGATTGAATGACTTCTACGGCGATTCCTGCCAAGACCTTGCCTTGCCAGCAAAAGACCGCACAGTTTCCGGGACGACCAGCGATGAATTCTTGGGCAATGAAGGAGTGATGCGAGTTTTTCCAGTCGTATACTACCCAGTCGCGATCACGATTGACAACCAATCGTTTGAGCAGAGTACGCTTCCGGCTGCGCCGACTGAAATCGACAAGAAACCCCTTGGCTTCAGAGACGCTTGTAGCGAGCCTTATTCCGGTGCCCCCCCAGGTGCCGTCCGCCTTCATCATCCACGGTGGTTGCGACCTGCCGCTCAAAGTCCGCAGGTCCTCTTGGTTTTGAATCGACGTTGTTTGTGGAACTAGGATGCCTTCCGACTTCGCGAGTTCGAGCAACTGAAATCGACTCGAGGTAATTGGAAAGCCTCTGGGGACGCCGATAGAGCGCTCAATTAGAGCCGCAGTTGGGCTTCCGTCACTCGTCGATTTAGAAGTCTCGTGTAATGTATGCAAGTGCTGCACACTTCGATCGCAGCAGGGAATTACGATTTCGGGCCGGAATGAGTCGATTGCCGCCCGTAGAGATTCAATCGGTTGTGTTCCGTCATAGTGAAAGAACAGTCCAGCGCTTTTGAGTTTTTCAGCTGAATGTTGGATCGCTGGGCAGAGAACGGCGACATGACAGCCCATCTCGCGCAGCGCAATGACAAGACGGGGCACGACCGGCCAGTGATTTGTAGCTGTTACTAGGAGCCGTGGGGCCGACCAATTTGGTGCGATCGAGTTGGAGGCAATTTGAGTCATTGTCCTTTTGCGGCGGACTAAACGTTATCTGCTGTCGATACGCTCACGCGTTCGTTATTGAGTTGAGCAATAGGTTGTATGACCTTCGCAAGGTGCTTGGTTAGACGACTCGCTGTGTAGCGTGCTCCGAAGGCAAATCGCATGACGGGCCCGAAGCTGTTTGCTGATGCTACGCCAACGAAATAAAGCCTCGGGACCGAGGATTCGAAGTGTGCAGACAAGAGTGGGGATTTGTCGGTGTACCGAATCTGCTTACGCAGCTCGACGTCCAACATTGCGAGCCTCTCTACGTCGACCTTGTAGCCAGTAGCAGCTATGACGTGGTCGAATGTCACAGTCTGGTTTTTCTGTCCGTCGCTGATCTGCAAGCTGATCCGTCCGTTGTTGTCAGCTGAAGCTCCGATGACGTTGGTATTTAGATGCATCGGGAATTTACCGACGCATTCTTCACGTACGAACCAACCTGGCGCGGGCCCAAGCGTCTTGCGCATGCGATCGAGGCGCAGCCACTCCGGGAGCCACCGAAACAGGTGAGGCGTAGTCACATAGAAAAGAAAATCTGTACCGAAACCAATACCGGTTGTTGGCTTCTGAATGCGCTCGATGAGCGATCGTTTGGCTGGCGGATTGTGAAAGCGGATTTTTCCGCTCCGAGAAATCAATTGCACTGAGGCGCCGGACTGATTCAGCAATGCCGCGATATCAAGCGCTGAGGCACCACCGCCCACAACTGCCACCTGGCGTCCATTGAATTGCCCAAGATCAGAATGCTCGCAACTGTGAGTCACCAAGTCCGAGGAGAAAGCCGATAGCTCGGCTGGTATGTTGGCAAATTGCGTGATTCCAATCGCCATAACTACGCGGCGCGCCGACAGCTTTCCACCAGTATCAAGCGTTAGTTCAAAACCGAGATCGTTGGCCTTAACCGAGACGACTTTCTTGTTCTCGAGATTCCGTACGAATTTCTGTCGAAATGCCAATCCGTAGGCAACGAAAGTCTCTAGCGTTACTGGCAGCCCAATATCTTGATATGGCAGGCCCTGCTGTTTGCAGAAGTCACCGAGCGTGAATTCGGACTCCGGATCGGAAATATTCGAAGCAAAACCCTCAGACTTGAGGCGCATACCCTTCGGCATTTGGCCCGACCACGCGCTCATAGCATCGCCGAAGATTCGAAAGGGAATACCAAGTGCTGACAAGTGTGCAGCGACGGATAGCCCATAGGGACCAGCTCCGACAATCGCTACTTCGAACACGTTGTTAGCATTCATGGTTGTCACCTCAATTCTAGTCATCGGCAATTCTGTTTGGAGTAAATCCTAATAGTTCAGGACGTCGTAAACCTTGTAGACAACGCATTCTTAACTGTGTTCCAAGCGGAAAAAGCGCTTTGGCGCGGACAGGGGAAGAGTAGGAATAGAGCCGTGCCGGAGATCAATCCCATGGGAACGCAGACGAGCAATTGCACGAGCGGAGTGGCATGTTCCATGACCTTGTAGATCAGACTCGTAGTCAACAGAACGGCAGCCCAGCAAGGCAGATGGGACAAGAAACTCATCCAGAGATCGCGCGTACTGACCGGTCCACTTCGACCAGCGATGTAATACACGACAGGCAATCTAACGAGGATGCTGGCAATCGCCAGGGACAAGATAACGCCGAGGGGGCCCCAATGTAGGCCCACGAGGTAAGACAGGATGGTCGTGGACCCTGCAAAAATATGATTCCGCAGCTGGTCTTTACCGCGCCCCTGACTTTCGTAGATCCAGGTGCAAACAATTGAGAGTGGAGCTGAGACCGCTACAAGCGTGAACGCCGCAAAGAGCGGGATGGCTCCCGCCCACTTTGGACCCAGTATCACCAACACCATCGGTCTCGCGAGAGCGAGGCACATCGCCGTAAACGTGAGGGTGAATAGAGCGAGTGTGCCGTGCGCGCGCATGTAACTACGTCTGTACCGCTCTGGATCGGATTGAAGTCTAGACAGGACCGGAACGAGCACATTGCTGACAGGTATAATTACCTGCTGGATGGGACGAGCAAGCAGCACGTTGGCTCGTGTGTATAGGCCCAAGGGTACCGCGCCGAAGAAGCGACCCAGTAAGATGCTGTCACTGTTATATGAGAACTGGCCGATGAAATCGGCCAAACTTAAGTGGGCTCCAAAGGCCAACAGCGGCTTTACGCCGCTGTTGCGCGAAGGCAGGTTGGGCCTCCACCGCGAGACGATCCACGTCATCATTAGGGTGCATGCCGCTGTCGCGACTTGCTGTGCGACAAGTGCCCAGTAAGCGAATCCGAACCAAGCCAAGGAACATGCGAGCGTAAATCCGAACGCGGTAGCGGTGACGTCAATCACAGCCAAAGTCCGAAATCTCATCTGACGGGTGAGCAAAGCCTGATGCTGGACTGTCGACCCGGTAAGCAGGAAAGTGACAGCGAGGACCATCATGATCGCGCTGACACGCGGATCACGATAGAAGCTGCTCATCAAGGGGGCTAGGCAAAGCGTGATGATTGCTAGGAGTCCGCTGACACCAACGTTAATCCAGAAGAGATTCGAAACTTGAGCTTGCGTGATCTCTTCGCGCTGAATGGTGGCTATCGACAAGCCGAGTTGGCTGAAGACCCCGACAAGAGCGGTAACTCCAAGCACCATACCGACGAGACCGAAGTCCTCCGGGCTCAAGAGGCGGGCTAGAATGGCCGCTGCAGCCAAGTTTAGAAGGAATTTGAAACCTTGGGCTCCGACGGTGACAAAACTGCCCAGTACGGCACGTCTCCCGATGTTTTGAACCAGATGACCGGTGGAAAAATGTTTCCCTTCCGGGGACGCACCGGATGGTTCTTCCTTCGTGAGCACACTGCTATCCACTCGGCCTCCGACCCGTAAATCAATGTTTCTGTTATAGTTAACGTCGGTCCAGATGTCTGAACCAGGCGTTCTAGACCAGCCCTGCGATGCTTAGCACTACAGCGCACACCAGTACTCTGCAATTTTACGTCCCACTTTGGAAGGCCAAGTCGAACCGGATCGAGAGTCGGCGGACAGTTTAAGGGACAGGCCACTTGACTGGCCTTTTTTGGACCCTAGGTTCAGTGGAAGAGTCCCGTTGAGCCTTCCTAAACTAGGTTATGCGGTGAGACAATCTCTGTTCACGATAAAGCCGCATCGGAAGCCTAAACTCCGAATAGATCGATGGATCTGGGCAGAAGCAATAACCCGGCCGGCTACATCCTAAGCAGGTCGGTGAGTCAATTTGAGGTTCGAGGTCAGCGAAATATGTCGCGGATTGTTCCGATTTGGGTGTTAGCTCTCGTCGTTGTTCTTGGCGTGATTCTATTTGGGCAACCGCTTCAGGCCCAAACGTACAGCCTTCCCAATGTCAGTTCGCAATGCCCGTCGGGTTGCCGCCTAGTCCAATGGAAAGCGGGTTCCGATTTGTGGAACAACGGTACGCTGCCGAATTATTCTGCGTCCACCTGCGGTGGCCTAGCGGGCGATGGTAAGACCAACGATGGACCGGCAATTCAAACTTGCATCAACAATGCAGCTTCGAATTCTGCCGTTCTACTCCCCTCTGGCACCTACTTCGTTAACAGCGTTGTAAGATTAAAAAGCAACGTGGCGTTGCGGGGCACCGGACCGACTACAAATATCAATTTGGGTTCAGGAGGACAACTGACGACTCAAAATTGGTCTTATTCAACTAACTTGAATCCGACGGTGAGTTATGGCTGCTTTTCCAGCTGCCCCCCTTTCAATCTTAGTGGCACTCCTCAGAAGGATGACACGACCATCACCATCGGGACAGGATCCGTAAGTGTCGGCAGTTGGGTTTCGATCTTTGGCAACGACGACCCTTCTCTGATTTCAACAAACGGAACCGATGGATTTTGTCAGTGGTGTGGATGGAATCAGGGTTATTATGTTCAGCAGCAGATTGTGCAGGTAACAGGTTTTGTCTCCGGAAGCGGCGGTCCGGGTACCGTCGCTAGCATTTCGAGACCATGGTATTACACGCCATATACGAAGGCCGTTTCCAATCCAAGCGGTCAAGCTGGGATCACAGAGCCTGCGGGGGCCAAGTACCGTGTCGTTACTTTTCCGACTCAGAAGGCTGGTTTCGAGTATTTCCACGTAACTGCAACGCAAGACGTTGGAGGCGGCCAGATTGTCTATCTACAGGGTTGTTTGTACTGCTGGGTCAAGGGTGTCGAAACCCAAAATACGGGCAGCAACAGCGGGTCGGCGCACGTAGAACTTGATTGGTCTTACGGCGACGAAATTCGCGATGGTTACTACCACGAACAGCGTTCTGGCGCCAGTGGTTCTGGATACGGCGTATATTTACAGTTCGTTAACAGTGACCACAAAATTGAAAATAATACGATGCGCCATAACCGACACGGGTTCGTCTTTCAGGGCGGAGGTTCGGGTGTCGTATTCCTTTACAACTACATCGACGATCTGTATACAGACGACACAAGCTATCTAGGTTCGGCGCGTACTTCTCATGGCGCGCATCCTTTTATGAACTTATTTGAGGGTAATGTTGCTTCGCACATCACAGCTGACGATTTTTCTGGAACTACTTCCCACGATGTTTTTTTTCGCAACTGGTTGTGGGGTGATGAGACGATGAACTGGAGCGGGGCGGTGGCACCGACCGGTAATCCAGGCGGCGGTTTCGACCCCGTCGATCTTTACCAGAGCCAACAATACTACTCGTATGTGGGTAACGTTTTAGGACGAACTGGTCTTCATGCAACGTGGTCCGCGGCGACACTTACGAGTACGTGTTCAACGAACAATTGTGCTTATGACGAGCCTTCTACGCCAGCGATTTACAGCACTGGATCAAGCCAGTTAGGATCCGCGGGTACCTCGGCGGGGACTATTTTGCGTCATGGAAACTGGGACTATAAGACGAATGGCGTTGCTTTTTGGGATGGAGGCGCGAACCATGCCCTCGCGAGTTCCTTGTACTACTCCAGCCAGCCTTCGTTCTTATCTGGAAACTCTTGGCCGCTAGAAGGGCCGGAGGGCAACCCCACCATCAATGCCAACCCGGCAGAGAACTGCTATCTTAGCGGACCAGCTGCAGGTCGCCAGTTCGACCCTTCGTCTTGCTTTAAATCTGGAGCAGGAACGGTCAGCACTCCGCCACAACCTCCTAGTAAACTTACTGCCACAGTTAACTGAAAAGAGGCAACAGTGGTGGGATTGCCGCCGTCGGGGTCCGACAGGCCCAGCCGCTTCATCTGATAAGGCTAACTACCATCCGTTGTGCGCGGACCGATGCGCTGTGAAGGCTCCTCGTTGACCCAACTCATTCGACCCTCGCTTACGAGTCGCTCGACCAGATAGCCCGCGCCAGCTTCGCTTAGATGGTCGGTGTCATTTAACAATGGTATGTCTTTCTCTTTGTTCGCATACTCAATGCATCGACCGTGCTCGCACGTTGCTTCGTAAAGAGACACATAAGGCACGTGCCATGTATCTCGCGCGAGGTTCTGCATCTCGGCGTCCATCATGGGTGAGTACGCGATTAGGTGCCTCTGCGCCAATTGTGGTCTGTCCCACGCTATTGAGTATGCGAGGAGTCTCGGCAGGGGCGAATCATACTCGGCAACAGGGCCAAAAACGACTACCTTCACGTTTCGCGCCTGTGCCCATTTCACGATGTCCCTTATTTCATCCATGTCTTTGGAATACCAGCGCGCTTCGATTAGTAAGCCTCTTATGTTGTGAGAGGGCAGGTAGCGGTCAAAAATGAATCTCATCATCCTTGCGCACAGTGCGCTACCCTTAGGATGAACGGAAGGCCTGCAGCCCCAAACCCCGGCGAAGACGATATTGGTCTCCGGCATGGAACTCTTAAGTCCATTCCAGAGTGAGCCAGCATGACTGTCGCCGACAAGTAGATAGGACTTTTCGGGATCGCCGCGCAAACACTGCGCATCACTGAAGACCGCTGCTTCGTTCTTGTTCGTAATGGTGCATCCGTCAAGTTCTCCTAGTGTTGATGCGCCAGGTGGGGTGAGAAACGAAGCTACTTCAACGGCGCGAGGAGGGAAGCGATTCGGGAAACCGTTTTCGTAGACTACAAGCCCCGAGCAAATGAAGATAAAAAGCATCGTTACCGCGGACAGGGCGAACAACGGAGCCCGAGCAATATGCTGAGGTCGGCTTCGAAAGGGTCGTTCAATAAATCGCCAAGAAAGAATTGCCAGTAGAAACGAGGCCAGGATCTGTATCGTTTTCGATATCGTCTGCGAAAGCGCAAGAAATCCCCAACGGCTAGGTAAGACAGAATCAAGGTTTAGTGTGACTCCCAGATTGTTCAGAACGATAACAGGCCAATGCCAAAGGTAGAGCGA
The DNA here is from genome assembly GCA_963795355.1 of uncultured Acidobacteriota bacterium. Taxonomy (GTDB): domain Bacteria; phylum Acidobacteriota; class Terriglobia; order Acidiferrales; family UBA7541; genus Acidiferrum. Next base: position 1,409,711 of record CAWCHM010000008.1, on the reverse strand, counting down.
GTAAGAGATTAGTCCAATGAATACCAGCGGGCGCCAAGACAGAATTCTGCCAATGAAAGTTGCACGTGAATGGCCGCTGGCAATAATCAGTGCCGAGCCGACGCAAGGTATCGCGGCAGCCAAGCCAGGGAATAAAGTTTGAGGGTTGTAACAAAAAACCGCGAGGACAATCAAAAGTAGACCTAAAATAGAAAAATATTCCGCGTCGTGTTACCTTGCGAATCCGGCAAGGGTTTTAATGTCAAAGCCGTTCCGATAAGTAATTCCCAAGACCTGGTATACGGCATGTAAAATGCCGTCGTTGCAGAATAGTGCACCACGAGTGTACTCACCAGGAATAATATGATTAGTAAGAGAAGAACGCCTTGTCTTAGTCGGTTCGCGCATATTCGCCGGACGGCAATTAGAAAAAGAGGAAAGGCGATATAAAATTGCTCCTCGACGGCGAGTGACCATGTGTGTAGCAGAGGGTACGATGTCGGGGAGTCGAAATAGCTGCTGTGACGCCAGAAATAAAAGTTAGAAGCAGAAAATGTCGCCGCGAATAGTGATTTAGCATAACTGACGAACTCGGTTGGAAGTAACACGAAGCTCATTGCAACGCTTAAAGCAATCAGCATCCCAAAAAGAGCGGGAAATATTCGTCGGATTCGTCTCTCGTAGAAATCGATGATAGAAAATCTAGAAGCCGCGACCTGAGATAAGATAATTGTACTTATGAGATATCCCGAGATGACAAAAAAAACATCTACTCCCACGAAACCGCCAGGAACCCTCGTGGGCGATAGATGGAAGCCCAATACGCTCAAAATAGCCACTGCCCTTAAGCCATCTATGTCGGGTCGGTAATTGGGCGGAGTGTTTGTGTGTGGTGTCTCTTCCAAGGAACGATGCTCCATAGATCTATGAGGTGGCGGCGAGTCTGACCGTTCAAAATCTGTTTGGCGGTTATTCTGAATTGGGTTTTAGCGAGTGTGAATCGACGCACGAATCATTGCCGCACCGCCTTATATTCAACCGCAAATACGTTAAGTGGGAACTAGCGACGAATAAAACCTCGAGACATTGCCCGAGTAAATTGAAGGGACAGGATGTCCTCTGCCCGTGCCGAAGTCTTCTCCATAGAGATCCGTTGAAGGTTCTTCGGGTGGAAGTGCGAAATTAGGCCGGAAGTGCCAAAACATATATCGACGAGTCGATCTGTGAATATCGATTCAAAGAATGGGAATTGAACGCCGTCATCGTTGTGGGGGAAAGCAAACGACCGCGCTTTGAGGCCGAGCCGTTCCCGAAGTATCTCTACGCTAACTTGTGTTTGGGACAATTGTTCGGTCAGCGTAAGGTCGCGATAAAGCAGATGGTCGTGACCGTGAGATCCAACAGAAAACCCCTTTTTGGCAAGCTGCCTTACCTCGTCCGACGACATGATTGGCCGGATTGTCGAAACATACTCTCCAAGATCGAATCCTAACCGTCTGGCTATTTCACTGATCATCCCGCGATTGGGATACCCAATCGAAAGCAATCGCTGGCGCGGCGTGAACGAGCTTGCTGTCGTCGAAGGCAGAACTGAATCCAGAGTCGTTTCTAGATCGCTTAACGCTGACGGTTTTGACCCAATGCGATCAATTAGAGCGCTGATTACGTTGTAGTGGGCGAGACCGCCGCAATCGAGGAAAGCAGTATTCACGAAAAATGTGGCGGGTACACCAGCTTCATGAAGTATCGGAGCAACGACGTCGTACATCTCCCTGAATCCATCATCGAAGGTCAGATGACAGCAAAAACGAGGCAAATGGCGCGATCCATTCAGCGCGTTAACAATGTCCTCAAGCGCTACAAACTTGAAATGCAGCGCAAAAAACTCTAAGTCGGATTTAAACTCTTCGACGCTTCGGAACCGATATAAATTGCTGACGTGTGGCACATGGTCATCGCTTACCATGTGGTAGAAGGGGATCACGAGAGAAACCCCCGACAGAGCGCGGACCCAAGTCATGGGTATAATCGAGGCGGCTTTTAGTAGAAGATCAGGGGACATTGCTACTGTTTCGCTGGACTAGCGATACTGATATTTGGAGTTTGTAAGCATTTGTCTATCGCAGGCAGGCGATCAATGAGGTGGGCGAGGGCCTTGAACATGGTGGCCTGTCCCCAGTGGAGCATGGGTGTTCGTGCCGTTATGCCGAGAGGGTACTTCCGATAATAGAAGTGTCCATCGCGGCCCTGCATGTTTCGAATGGTCCAATCAGCCACCTTGATGGCGAGAGCAAGCGACTCTGGGTCCCCCGGAGCGAAGTAGGAGAGCGTATCGATTGCCTGTGAAGCGCACTGAATGTCGATCGGATAAGGTCGGCTGTGGTAGTACTTCGGCCGTCCAGAGGGCTCAAAAAGATTGTCCTTGAAGAATCGAAGTCCCCTGTCGAGATGACTCGAGAACTCGGTGTCGCCGGTGTTGTCGATATAGCACTTCAGGCTATCCAGATTGTATCCCGTGTGAAAATTGTCGATCCAATGATATCGGGGATCCTCTGCGTACCACCAGGAACCGTCAGGACGCATGTTCAGGCAGCTATACGACATCGCAGACCGCGCCGCATCCGCATAGTCCTGTCGGCCAAGATGCCGCGATGCGCGAGCCAGGGCCGCAGCTCCCAACATGCTGGCGTTATGGATCGATTCTTGTTCGTGCGCAAAGTAACTCAGGCAGTCGCCTTTGTCTGTGCGTTCCCGTGGGAGGTCCATGATCCAGTCGCACGCGCTGGTCGCGATTTTGAGAAACCACTCATCACCCGATTGTTCGAAAGCTTCCAGGAACGCCTGGGCGATCTGGCCCGTCCAGACGATGATGCTGTCGTCTTTGTGATATGCACCACCACGACTTGAGAAATCGAAGAAATTGGCCCAGCTGTGTTTTTCGAACTTCGCAGACTTGTGTGCATCCAGCCATTTCAGGCGTTCGACGGCTTTCGTCCAATATTCGCTGTTGCCCGTTGTACGGTGGAGCAGTAGGTAGCCCCACGCCATCATTCCTTGCCCTTTTGTTGAATCCAAAGGCTTGATACCGACCAAGGGACGAAGGTTTATCGGCGACTGTCGTACGGCTTGTTGCAGGATGCGCTCGGCCAAGAGATTTTTGAAGGTTAGTGCGCGGAGAGGACTCGATAGCCCATCAAACGGCTCATATCCTCGAAAGTTATTCTTCTCAACCCACCCTCCAACCGCGTTCAGGCTTTTCCAGATTTCTGGAAGCACCTCTGGACGAACGGCGTTTTGAGGCAATGCCTGTCTCGTGGAAAGGGATCGATTGTCCGTACTGTCTTCGATTCAGTGATCATGCCGTTGTCTCTTTTACCCTTCGGAGCGACGATTTAGCGCTAATGGTTTCAGCGCAGGAGAGGAAACCTCGAAACATACCTTCAATGGATGCGTTTTCGAGAACATCGCGCCTGGCGTTCGCAGACATGCGTCCGCGTTCCGCATCATTGTTCAGAAGAAAGAGCAATCGCTCCTTGAGGGCCGATCGGTCGTTCTCAGGCACGATGAACCCGTTCTGGCCGTCGTGCAGATATTCGATTTCCGGAGGCTGGTTACCCTCTTCCGTAACCATCGGTAAGCCCCAGAAAAGTGCCTGATTGAGGCCCAGGCCCACGTGGCCAGGAATGGAGCAAATATCAGCCATTTTAAAGATTCGGCTAATTTTGCGGTTTTCGGGATCGTGCACTTCTCCCAGATAAATGGTGTTCGAAGGATTCATGCGCGTTCTCAAGTCTTCGGTCAAACCCGACCCGACAATTACGAGACCGACGTCCGTCCGATCGATGTCGCGAAACATTTCGATGAGGTGGTCGACTTTTTTTCGATTCTTCTCTTCTCCGATTCGACCCGCAAACAACACAACTTTTTCAAACGGAATCCCTAGTTCTCGCTTGATCGATTCTTTTGATTCCGGAACTTCGGGAAAGTCTTCGAAGTTTATCGTATTGTTCGCGACGAAGATCTTGCCATGGTGGCGTTGAGCAATGAATCGACGAAGAGAGGCCGTATAAAGAATAAGGCCGTCACTGATCTGGTGCAGATAGTCGAAGAAGAAGTTTCGAATACGGTTGTCTGGATCGTCGAGATTTCTCGTCTTTGTCCAAAGTGCGACCGGAATTCCGGAAAGCTTGAGCCAGTGGATCAGCGGCCACTGAACCCGATCCTTCATGTGCAGGAAAAGTATTACGGCATCAGGATTGATTCGACGAATCTCTTTGCGATATTCGAAAAAATCAAAGGGCTTTTCGATCAATTCGAAAAGAGGCTGATTGCGATTCTGTTTTTGTAACTCGTTCGTCAGGACAGAAAATTCCCAGCCATTGTCCCGAAAGTGTTTCCAGAAATAGTTATAGACCGAGACCCTGTAGTGCATGACTCGGTTCGAAACGAGAAGAATTCGTTTGGCCCTTGTATTGGGCGGCGTGCCAGGAGGCCGAACGCCTTCGGCAATGAGGCTACCAGCAGATGCCATGGTAGTTGCCATTCTGCGCTCCCGGTTTGTCGATAATTCGAATCAGGTCAACAACGACCTGATTTGGGCGCTGGCTCTTGGCCAGTACTTCCCGGAAACGACCACTCGACGTGCTCACTACCACCACGTCAGAATCCTGGACCAATTCTTCGGCGGAGCTCCGCATTAACGAAGAGATATGGGGAATTTCCTTGTGGATATATTCCTTGTTCGCGCCAACGAGCGAAGCGATCGAAACGTATTCATCGTAAATACCCACGCGGAACCCTTTTCCAATCATCGTCTCAATGACTTCGAGGATGGGGCTCTCGCGCAAGTCGTCGGTTCCATGTTTGAAGCTCAGTCCCAGAAATCCGAGCGTGCGTCCTTTGTATTTCTGGAGCAGGGTCGATACATATTCAATCTGCTTCTTGTTGCTGACGAGAATGGAATCCAATAGAGGCGTAGGGATGTCGAGGGACCGCGCGTGGTACGTCAGCGCCCGCAAGTCCTTTGGCAGGCACGAGCCTCCGAAAGCGAAGCCCGGTTTGAGGTAATAAGGTGAGAGGTTGAGTTTGTTGTCCATGCAGAAAATCCGCATGACCTCGTGACTGTCACAACCGGCGGCCTTGCAGATTTTGCCAATTTCGTTAGCGAACGTTACCTTGACGGCGTGGAACGAATTGTCTGCGTATTTCAAGCTTTCTGCGACGGCAATCTTCGTTCGGATTAAAGGCGCTTTGATACCGTCGAACAAGTTCTCGACCACTTTTCCACACCGATCGTCGAATTGCCCGATGACAGTCCGGGGCGGGTCGAAGAAATCCTTAACTGAGGTTCCTTCGCGCAAGAATTCAGGAACCATGCACACGCCAAAATCGGGTCCCACCTTCTTTCCTGATTTCGATTCGAGGGCGGGAATGACCAAACGTTCGACCGTGCCTGGCAAAACAGTACTGCGGATAATGACGACGAGATAATCTTTACGATCAGCGAGTACGGTTCCGATCTGCTCGCAGACGCGCTCGACGACCTCCGTAGAAAGGCTGCCGTTCGAACTGCTCGGAGTACCTACGCAAACAAGAGCCATCTCGCTTTTCGAAATGGCTTCTCGTACGTCGCTTGTAGCGAGGAATTTCCCGCGCTCTGTCACGTCCACAAACAAATCCGACAGCCCTTCCTCAATAACCGGAGGACGACCCTCTTTCACCATCTCGACTTTCGTCGGATTGGCATCGACGCCGATGACATCGTGACCCATTTGGGCAAGACAGGCACCCGAAACGGAGCCAACATACCCGAGACCAAAAACTGAAACTTTCATTCCGCGAACTCCTAGCTGTCAGCTGGTTGAGAATTCAAATACGGGCAACAATGCGGCAATTTGCCGCCGGGCGTCACTTCAAGGCGGTTTCGAAAGATGGCGCCGCGACCTCTGCCCCGACGCTCGCTCGTAACTGACCAAAAATCTGCTCCATGATATGCGCGGTCAGAATGATCTCTCGATAGGGAATAGGTACCGGTGAATCGTTCACGATCGACTGATAAAACGATTCGATCAGGAACTTCATGCCGGATTTCATGTGGAAGTCCCGCTTCAAGAAGCGTCCCACGTTGGTCATGGCATTCGACAGACCCTGTTTTGCCAGCTGCACGGGAGGAACAAATTTCTCGACGTAACTTACATATCGGGTCCCATTCATTTTGATGACAGTTTCCTGATCTTGATCAAGCATCAGGCCATTTTTGCTGCCATACACACGAAACTGGTGAAGAGCCGGCCGCATTTGTGATGAGAACGTGAAGTACGCTGTCGTTCCGCGCTCTTCGGAAATCATCACTCGCAGTTCATCAACGAGCTCGGTTTCGCCACGGCTTCGCAAGAAGGGGCTTATAAATCCGTGCGCGATGATCGTCGGGTTCTCTGCGGTTATATATTCCGCGATGCGAGCGATTCCGTGGCTGATGATGTTCTGGAGTAATCCTCCTGGCAGTTTGCGTACCCAGTAGTTCTTATCGTTCAACAAGGCGCCAGCAAAGCCGCCTTTCCCCATTTCATAGCAAAAATAACTCTCCATGTGGATTGGAGGTCCACCGATGTAACCGTCTTTCACCAGCTTTCGAAACACGCGGGCGGAATGCCGGAACTGGTCGTCGTGACCTGCAGTTATTTTTCGACCTCGCGATTCTGCGAACGCCAAAAGTTCACGTGCCTCTTGTTCGTAGACGGTGAAAGGCTTCTCCACATACACATGGGCCCCAGCTTCAATACACGCCTTTGCTATGCTGAAATGACTTTGCGGTGGGGTCGTGATGTGGACTACGTCCGGCTTCGCTTCGCTCAGAAGGGCATCTAAGTTGTCGAAGTGCGCCTTGATTGGAAAGCGTTGAAACAACTGATACGCCATAAGCGGTTCGCGATCGCAAACCCCTACAACTTCGACTCCCTCAATTCGTTGAATCTGCTCGAGGTGGTCGTCCGCAATTTTTCCACATCCAACTATCGCAACCTTAAGCATGATTTCCTTCCGTAACCCGGCAGCTCTCGAAGTGGGCGCGAAGGCCTTCACTCGTAGATACGGATTGCTTCCACCCGAGGCGAGATTTTAGTTTGGCATTGCTGTAGCGAGTTTTCTTCCAATTTGCGTGCCACATTTTTCGGTTGTACGCAGCAGGTAACTGTCCTTTGGACCATTTCACGTATCGCTCCCAAGCCGCGCACATGAGGTAACTGACACTGTGTGGCACGGGAATAGAGGCGAACTGTTTAACGGTTTTTTTGTAGCGACGCAGGAACGATCTGCTGGTTGGCAAATTATCGTCAACGACGTTAAAGACCTCGCCGTCGACTCCCTCCGTCAGACCAGCCAACACGAAGGCTTCAGCGGTGTTGTCGACATAACTCAGCGGCATGCGGTTGCCACCGCCGAAGTGGAGGAAAATACCAAACGTACCGACCCCAACTCGACCGTGTAGGCCAGCTGCGCCAGGGCCGTAGACCCATCCCGGACGCACAATCACATAGGGAACTCCGAAGCGTTTGTTGTAGTCGATGACAAGCTTGTCCTGCTCGGCTTTGGCGAAACAATAAGCATTGCCGCGCGACGCAGGCCGTTCTTCGACGGGCGCGGTTTCGTCCAATAGGCGTCCCTTGGGGTTGTCATAATTTCGGTACACGGCGAAGGAGCTCATATTGACGAATCGCTTCACGCCACCCTGAGCGACCAACGCGTCCAATAGATTCCGAGTCGTCACCACCGAGTTAGCGAAAGCATCCGCAAATGACTTCTCGCCTTTGCCGGCAGCGAGATGGAACACCAATTTCACGCCATCGGCGATCGCAGCGCAGTCCTTCGTGGACATCAGATTGCCGGCCACGACTTCGACCGAGGAGCCGGCGTTGCGAGAATCAAGAACGCCTTGAAGCCCCCCCATCTTGCTGGATGGTCGGGTGAGGCATCGGATATTCTGAAAGCCCAAGTCCAGAAGCGCTGCAACGACTCGGTGACCGATGAAACCCGATGCGCCGGTCACGAGGATCTTATCGTTGGGGCTAACCACAAACGATTTGTTGGAAGGTTGTTTCTTCGCCACTGCGACTTTCTCCTATGAGGTTACGTACGGTTCTTTAATCGGATTGATGCCTACACAACCGAGCAATCTTCCGATGTGATCGAAAAGTCGGACGAGGATGCTCATGAATTTGCTTTGGCCAAAGATCAACGCAACAGGCAAAGCCAAAACGTACGCGGGAGCCGCGAGCAGTGAAGTAATCACTTCTCGCACTGAAAAAGTTGGATGCGCTATGGAACTGTACCCCCTGAGCAAAGCCCGCTTTAACATGAATGTGCGGTTCCAACGTATCGGAGGAACGACTTCGTACGCGACAGCTTCATTGCACCAAACAAACTTAAAACCCTTCTCAATTGCTCTTCGGAAGAAATCTTGATCTTCTCCCGTTCGAAACTCGGGCCGGAAAGGGTTCTTCATCTCATCGAAGACTTTGCTCTTCAATAAGGTGTTACCTGTTCTACCTTTCCGCCAGTCAATTTCGAATCCCGTTGCATAGGTCGGACGCTCACTGAATTTTCCGGCGACAAACCACTTTGGCGGCGTTTGATCGAACCGGGGATGAACAGGACCTAAAGCACCGTCGGCGTTGAATGCGATGCAGGCCTTGTAGAGCGTGACCAGCCACTTCTGAATTGGAGCCTCGTCGTCATCGATAAACACGATAAAGTCCCCGGTCGCACTCTCAATCGCCATGTTGCGCGCCAACGCTATGTTTTGCTCGGGCTGAACACGATATTTTATCAGCCCTGAATTGGTGAGCGCGAACTCTGTGACCACGCTACTCGCCGATTGCTTGTGGTCATTGTCGATCACCAAAATTGAGTACGTAAATAGACTTTCGGTTTCCTGTTGTTGAAGGTCGCACAAAAGGCTTCTCAGCAAGTTGAGTCGCTGAAATGTGCAAATGCAGACCGTGATATGTGTTATCGGAATGTTCATTGTCAACTGAGATCTGGCCACAGGTGGCGCAGAGGAGACGGTGCACATGGAGGACGTTGATCCAACTATGCCTTACGCGGGTGGACCTGGAAGACTGGCGCCGGTTTTAGTTCCGATGGATTTGGGAGACTCACGCAAAAGAGTAGGAATAAGAACCACAGTCCGTGCGTTCCGTCGAGAAAGCTGGTTTCGGTCATGTTGCTCAAAATGATCGTGAGCAAAAACGTAAGCCGCAGACTTCCGTATCGGAAATCTGTTTCTAACTGGGTGAGAGCGCCCCAAAGGCCACCGGACATCAGAATGAGAAATAAACCCAGACCTACCGCACCTAGTTGAGCGTAGATGTCGACAAAGCCATTGTGACCTTCTTCTGGCCGCCAACCGGGGGTCTTCCTCGACCAATTGGGCATTGGATATCTGTAATAACCGATGGGTCCGACCCAAAAAGCTCCGAATCCAACGCCTAGAATGGGCGTCTTAGATACGTCATTGATCACGTCGGTCCAAATGAGAGTGCGGTCGGTGAACGTCATATCACGGCCCGTGGCCTGAAAAACCGCTTGGACGGGAGCGGCGTCTAGCGACTGGAATACGACGTATCCTACCGGCGCTAAAATGACTGAGGCTGCAATTCCAACGAGTAAAGCCCGTTTGATTCGTGCGGCCCTCGATTTGGCAAATTGCAAGCCGATCAGAAAAAATGTACAAATTACAAAACCCAAGATGGCGGTGCTGCTGTGTACGTTCTTGGATCCTCGCAATAAATAGAGGGAAAGGAAGAGCAAGGACATACTGGGCGCTAGCTTTTTGTAATTCCGTTCGCCATTTTGCTTCGGCCAGTTTTGAATGATTTGCCAAACACAGAACAGACCACTGCACATCGCGACATGCCCGAGACTATTTTTGTCGATCGAGAGGCCGGTCCATTGCTCTTCGGTTCCATCCCAATTGTACATGACGGCAAAATGTCTAAAATATTTGATCGCGACTATAGATAGGGGAATGTGAACGAAATAGAGGCGCTTCAGAAGCGCAACCACGGCGGCTCCGGACTACTCTCGGTAAGTACAACAAGCACCATGATGAGAGCGCCAGCGGACCGTATGCTCCGTCGAAGCGAAATGCCTGGAAAATTTGACCAGATGATGCTCGACAAAATCAGGATGAACAGTGCAACAACCCACTTGTTACGCCACAGCAGCTTTGTCGTCTGTTCAAAGCGGAAACTGAGAGTCAACAAGCCCACAACGATCAAAAATGTCATCAACAACCGGTCTAACGGGCTACCAGAGGCGTCCGCATCGGACGATACGCCCATACCTCCTCCCCCCATCCAGCTAGAAAGAGCTCTTGTGCTCGTAAAGAACAGCCATATGTAGGGAATCCAGACCCACGCCGAAGGTTTATCTACCTTCGCAACGGCAGTCGATTCTACCGTCGCAAAGCTAGAAAATAGCGGGGCTCGTCTCGATTGACTCACGAATTGTGAACACTGATCGCGCTAAAGTCGGTGAGGGGTGAAGTTAGCCGATCGAGATAAATATCCGTCTGCGCTTTGATGTTGTGTGTTTCGTAGAATTTCTTGGCGCTGATTGCGAAACGCTCACGTATCCCTTGGTCGTACATCGACACGATCGCCTCGGCCATTTGGTCGATATTTTCGGGCTCGTAGAACCGAACCATGTTGTCGTCGAAATAGCGCGAGATGATACTGAGACGCGGCGCGACCACCGGTACTCCAAGATAGACGTACTCAAGCAATTTGACCGGTAGCATGTATTTATCGCAGGCCAGATTGCGACGATTGCCGATGATTCCCAGATCCATGGGGCAAACAATTTCCGGTATCTTCTCTACCGGGAAAAACGACTTACTAAAATGGATCTTTTGCTCGAGTCCTAACCGCGCAGATAACTTAACCACGTCTTCCAGGAAGTCACCGCATCCGTATATGTACGCCTCTGCTGGGATGCGTTCGGTAACCTTGGCCATGGCTCGAACGATAAGGTCAATACCGAGCCGGTAGGCAATTGTACCGTGGTAGACGATTCGGAAAATATCGTCCGATTTCTGCGTTTGTACCGGTTTGAAGATCTCCACATTTGGCAGATTCATCAGGACGGTTATTTTGTTCTCCGCCGTCCCGCAATGTTCGACCAAGTAGGCCCTTTGGTTGTGGTCGGCGCAGAAGACATGCTCGGCGAACATGCCGGAAATTCGTTGTTCTAAATTCAGGAGTTTCAGCGGCAGTGCGCCTTCTTTGGCGCCGAACTTCGCCATGTAGTTCACCGACATCAGGTCGTGGACGTCCAGCACCACCCTCGCACCCAGGAGCTTCGCTCCGAGGGCAGCAAACACAAGCACGTTGGGCATGTTGTGTATATGAACTACGTCATATTTACGGGACCATGCGCGGCGAGTCAAAAGGAATGCTGCCCGCAGGAAGAAGTTGAGGTACGACCATGCATAACGGAGCGAGCTGTCACCCTGATACTTGTCCATGATTCGAAAAGTCATGCCTGTAGGTCGAAAGTCGACCGAAGTTTCGCCGGCGGACTTCAAAGCAATGACATCGACGGTATGACCTTGCTCCTCGAGAGCATGAACATAGTTTTTGATCCGCGCGTCGTTAATATAGTGCGCGTACGCCAGCATGCAAACGTTCATGTGTCCTCCCGTCTGTTTGTTTTTGTTTCCAGACGTTTCAACCGCGACTGTGCATGGTAGATCCAGTGGTTAGCCTACATGCCGATATAGAATGCGTCCTGCGGCTTGCATAACTGAATCTGGAAGGGCTCCGACGATGGTTTTGATGATTCCCTTAGAGTGACTTTTACCCCGGCTTTGCGAAGCTTTTCGTGACCACCGCGGGTACCTGAGTTCACTCGATTTTGCTCCCCATCGGTCCTTAAAGGTAATCAATCCCAGATTGTCCTTGTCCGACCTGCCAAAATCCAGCTGGCTAAGTCCAAGAGCCTTCGCCTCCAGGATCGCTTTCCACAACAGGAACTGAATCCCGCCTAGGTTTTGAAACGCGGAATCTGAGCATCCGTACTTGTACACAAGGGTATTTTTGTGTTGCAAGGTCAAGATGGCCGCAATCGCATTACTATCCTTGAAGGCAACCCGAATCTGAAGTTGATCGCCCATAGTAGCAATGAGATTACGAAACCATTGGAGCGGTTGGGGAGGTGCTTGATGACGTCGGCGTGTTTGTATCATCAGACGGTAGAAAGACCTCAGCAAGGTCTCTGATGTGCCGATCTCGCAGACCAACCCCTCGCGCTCTGCCCGCTTTATCGGCTGTTGAACACTGGTCTTGTGTGTCCCACGCAATATCTCGGCGGGCGTAGGGCTAAGACAAAGGCTATGAAATGCGTAGGAGGATTGGGTGTTGTTGCCGGGGAAAGAATGAAGAGTGAGCGGCCGCAACTCAACGTAGTCGACGCTCCGATTCAAGACCTGTTGCGTTAGCTCTTCAACGATTGCTTCCAAATTAACATCGTTGTCGACCAGAGGCTCGCAGTGGTCGGAAAATGGAACTGACACCAAGCGCCGGCCTGTTATCCAGCTGTCAACCCGGCACACCACCACACCATTGGATAATGCACTCGAGGGACCCGACGTAGTGTAGACCATCGCCGCATATCCGTACGTCCGTCGCAGCGTTTCAATCCATGCCGGAGTATGAAATACAGACGAGTTGTCGTTCCGAGCGATGAAGTCGGCCCAACGACTGTCTTGAAGTGGATCGACCGTGTAAATCACTGAAAACCGCTTTCCTGGAAAACTGCGGTGCCTTCATTGGAATTCGAGGCCGTCATCAAGTACTTCGCGAACTTTGCGACCTCGCAGGGAAGTGCAAACCACGCCGCATCTCCGTATCGGGACGAAACGTACGCCAGGAACTCGTCATAGTGTCGGATCGGAAACTCCGTCTTGCCGCCCGGTCCGGTGAAGTCCAAGTAGTCCGGATGTACATTGACTAACGCCATTCCGCCCTGTTGCGCAACCCAATCGAGCTTTTGCTTCCATATTTCATTGGTTTTTTCGCCCAGAACCAGAAAAAGGGTCGAATCTTGCGGCAACGAGTAAGGGAGTTCGACATAACCATCCCCGGCTGATCGCTCAACCCAGAATGGGAAAATGGTTTGAGCCCCATCAGGCTGCGGTTCAAACGGGTCTGTATCAAATGTCGAAGCGTCGTAGAGAATGTCCAGTTCCTTTATCCATTCTAGGTTGTGGAACATGAACGCCGATCGAAAGCCAACGGCACCCCAACGATTCAGATGCTCGTTGATTCGTTTCGCTGCTGCACTGAATGCTGCTTTCGACCGGTACAAAGTTCCGTCGTGGTGGAGATCGTGGACGCCAACTTCGAAACCATTTTCCGCCAGGAACGAGCGAAGCGCATCCGGCGTGTTGTACTGGCCTTCCGGTACAAAGTTGAAGGACGACCGGAAGCCCATCTTCAATTCCAGCTCCGCGAGAGCCTTGGAGCGCTCCATCCCCTTGGTGCCTTCGACGTCATGTGAGAGAACAAAGGCGAAGGATTTGCCATTCGGCCATCCCCGCCACCAAGCGGGACGCTTCGCAGCCGCCGGGTCGATTGGCCACACATTGCCGGTGCGCCGACGCTTCCGGGACGCGATTGTGTTCCGCAATTTGAGCCGGAACGCGTGAGGAATAAAGGGCTTAACGGCGTAATAAAGATCCAGAAGTTTCACTAACCCACCGTTCGCAGAATTCGAAGAACTTGGGACTTTGTCCTCACCCAACGTGAGTAGGCTTTTCCTGCTGCATGGTTGCGCGAAAAAAGATCTTCGCGCGTTCCGCCACAGACGGCATGAACGAGAGACCGACGCCCATCCACGATTTTACAAAGAAACGATTTGCTGATACCGAGTGCCAGAAGCAACGTCGAGCTGTGTCGAGCCGGCTAGCACAGAGTTCTGTGCACCCAATCGCGTAATAACGCCCGGCGGCGTCGAATGACCGACTCAACCTCTCGATCACACCCGCGAGGCCGAGGCTAGCTCGGTGCTGCTTCTTGATCTCTAAGATGCGACATATCGTAGCTTCCCGGTCTTCCGAACTTCCCGAACGGCGCCGATGCGCCAAGAGAATTGCGGAAGACCTCAAAATTTCGATGTCGCTGCGACCTCGGACAGAAAGTCCAGTCGGATTGAATCGATAGCTGACTAGCGCTTCGCGGAGATTGTGCGCTTCGCAGTGCTCGAGAAGTCGCAACACGAAATCGTGATCTTCGACCGGTTCAAACGCTTGAGCGTAACCGCCAACGATCTCAAAAAGGACTCTCCGAAACATGATGGACGAGTGAAGAAAGCACCATTCGTGCATCAAACTCCGTTGAATCTCGTTGTTGTCGACCGGCAGCCTGGAGGTCCGTAGAACTTCTCCGTTGATATCTAGGGTTTCGTATACGCCACACCCGACTAGACCCACCGTAGAATGTGAATCTAGAAAAGCAACCTGCCGCTCGAGTCTCGTCGAGGTGCAAATGTCGTCCGCGTCCATGACGGCGATAAATTCACCACGCGCTATGGAGATGGCTTCGTTTCGCGAAATGGAAGCGCCTTGATTGCATTCGTGACGGAGAAGCCTGATTCGCGGATCATCGAAGCTTCTGAGCACCGAAAGGGAACCATCGGATGATGCATCATCCACGGCGATCAGCTCAAAATCCCGATAGGTCTGCGCAAGAATGCTCTCGACGGCCTCGCGCAGGAAGGGGGTCGCGTTGAATACCGCCATTACGACTGAAACCTTAGGCATGTCTGCTCGCTCGCGAATCGAACACCGTGCTTATCGCAGGTCGCGACTTTGAGTTCGGCTGCATTGAGTCAGCGTTGTATACGGAGACGCTTTTTACGGGTTGAGCACGATGCAGCCGATGTGCGCTTCTTAGGTTTATCCTCGAGAGGCGTTTGCCATTACAAAATCGCGTACTTTCGCGACGACTACGTTCACCTGATCGTCTGTCATTTGCGGAAACATCGGCAAAGACACGATCTCTTCGGCAACGCGTTCCGTCACCGGGAAGTCGCCCTGTTTGTAACCCAGCGATTCGTAGGCCTTCTGCAGATGCAATGGAATAGGGTAATGGATCCCGGTGCCGATCCCTGCTTCCGCGAACGCGCCCTGGAAGCCCTTTCGGTCTTGCACTCGGATTACATAAAGGTGATAAACGCCTTTAGTCCACGGCGCTTCGACGGGGATGCCGATCGCATCTTTGGCCTCAGTGAGCAACTCGTGATAGCGATGCGCATGCGAGCGCCGCGCTTCGTTCCACTTCGCCAAGTGGCGCAGTTTCACCGAGAGCCAGCCCGCCTGGATCGAATCCAGCCGGCCGTTGTAGCCCTCGATGTCGTGGTAATACTTTTTCGCCTGGCCATGGTCGCGAATCATCTTCATGCGTGCGGCCATCGCTTCGTCGTTCGTCGTGGTGGCGCCGGCTTCGCCACATGCTCCCAGGTTTTTCCCGGGGTAAAAGCTGAACGCCGCAGCCAATCCCATCGAACCGGCCCGCTTCCATTTGTTTTCTTTCTTGGAAAAATATTCGGCGCCGTGCGCCTGGCAAGCGTCCTCGATGACAAAAAGCTTGTACTTCGCCGCAACCTCGAGTATCGGATCCATGTCGGCGGTCTGTCCGTAGAGATGGACCGGCACGATGCCGACGACGCGTTGCTTTGACGCGCGTTCCGTCAGCGTTCCCGTCTTGGCATCCCAATCGCACTTCGTTTCGAGATACTCACGGAGCTTCGCCGGATCCATCGTGTAGGTCTTTTCGTCGATGTCGACGAACGCGATGCGCGCACCTGCTTGTGAAATCGCCTCGGTGGTGGCGATAAATGTGTGCGCCACGGTCACAATGATCTCGCCCGGCTTCACGCCAGCGGCCATGAAGGCAAATCGCAGCGCATCGGTGCCGCTGTTCACTCCGACGCAATATTTCGCGTCGCAGAAAACAGCAAATTCCTTTTCGAAGTTCTCGACCATCGGGCCGCCGATGAACCCTGCATTCGAGAGCGCCTTCTTGACGACGTCCAGGAGTTCCGCTTCGAGTTCTCGATGCGGTGTCACGAGATCCAAAAATGGGATAGCGGTCGGATTTGCCATGTTTACTTTCCTTCCTCGGTGACGAAGCGGCGGAATTTTGCGGGATTGCCAGCAACGATTGCATTTGCGGGAACGTCCTTCGTTACAACGCTTCCAGCGCCAACGATCGCATTCTCGCCCACGGTAACGTTGGACAGAATCGTCGAGCCGGAGCCGATCGAAGCGCCTTTACAAATTCGAGTCTTCTCGACATGCCAATCCGCCTCGGTCTGAAGACCGCCATCCGCGGTCGTCGCCCGGGGGAACGTATCGTTGATAAACGCCACGTTGTGGCCGATGAAGACGTTGTCTTCGATCTCGACGCCTTCGCAGATGAATGTGTGGCTCGAAATCTTGCAACGCTTACCCACTCGCGCGTTCTTCTGAATCTCGACAAACGCGCCGATCTTGGTCTCGTCGCCGATCTCACAGCCGTACATATTGATGAATTTTGAAAGCTTGACGCCTTGACCCAGCTTGACGTCGGGAGCGATGGAGACGAATTCGTTCATAGCTGGATAATTTTGCCTTTCTGTTGAAGAGACTTATCCGCGGCTTCGAGCATTCGAACGACGTGCAATCCGGCAACACCATCATTGTGTGGCGTCTTATCGTTCATAATGCAGTCGACGAAGTAAGCGGCCTCCATTTTTAGAGCTTCAACCTGCTCGACCCGAGGAGCCCACATGTCGCCCGATCGGTAGCTGACGAGCAGCTGATAGACGCCATCGCCACTCATCTGCACGCCCTTGTCGTAAACCTTTATCTTTTCGTCGGCTTCAAGGTCGTTCCAAACCAGCATTTTTTTCTCGCCGCCGATGAGCGTCGTTCGAACTTTTACAGGCGAGAGCCAGTTGACGTTGATGTGCGCGATCATGTTGTTCGGGTAATAGAGGGTCATATAAGCGACGTCGGCGACGCTGTTCAGGTGTGTTTCGCCGGTCGCCACCACTGCTTCAGGTTTCTGCTGAATGAGATAGTCCATAACCGACAGGTCATGCGGCGCCAGATCCCACAGGACGTTAACGTCATGCTGAAACAATCCCAGGTTCACGCGGGTCGAATCGTAGTAATACAGGTCGCCGAGTGTGCCGCTGTCGATCATTTGCGCTTCATTCGGCGCACTACTCCCGTGAACAAAAACGTGTGGTCCACCATGATCTTGAGTCGTTTTCGCTCGGCCAGTTCGATGAGTTCCTCAGCTTGCGCCGTCGTCGAGGTGAAGGGCTTCTCGACGAAAACGTGCTTGCCGTTTTCGAGCGCTTTCTTGGCGAGTTCGAAATGAGTCCACACCGGCGTCACAACAGCCACAGCATCGACGGAAGTTGACATCAGAAGTTCGTCGCAATTGTTCGTCGTTTGAATGTCTGGATATGTCTGTCCAAGGCGCTGCAATGATTTCGGGCTCTTGTCGCAGACCATCGTCACGCGAGACCGTTCCTGCCCATGAAAGTTGCGAACGACGTTCGGGCCCCAATAGCCGTACCCGATGACGCCTATTCGCAACACGTCTTTGTTATCGTTATTGTTTGGGACAGACGTGGAGGTAGTGCTAGGTATTGTCGCCATTTTTTCACCTTGGAGTGCGGATCGAAGAGGAATTAGCGGATTTGCGTTCAGGAAAAGTTCACCAGCAGTTAGAAGAAAGACTCTGGGGAGACGCCGAGGAGTCCTTCTTAATAAGCACCGTCACCCGAAAAAACTGCCCCGGGGGTTTGCAACAGAATCTTGACGTCCAGTAGCGGCGACCACGTTCTTGAATATTGCAGGTCGAGGCGGACCATCTCGTCGAACGTCGTCTTACTGCGTCCGTGCACCTGCCAAAGTCCGGTAATCCCTGGCTTTGCCTCAAGAACTCGACGGCGGTGCCACACATCGTACGCTTCGGTCTCGTAAGCCACCGGGGGACGCGGTCCTACCAGCGACATCTCGCCCTTCAGCACATTCCAGAACTGCGGCAGTTCATCGAGACTCGTACGTCGCAGAAATCGCCCGACGGAAGTGATTCGGGGGTCGTTGGTGATTTTAAAAACTGGCTTTGCATCAGATGCGTTCGTCTCAGCCTTACCCGCGATAAAACTTTGGACATATTTCTTGTGGATTTCCGAGTTGTTGGACGTATACATCGAGCGGAATTTCAAGAACTGAAAGGGAACACCGAATTGCCCGATGCGCTGCTGGCGGAACAAGACTGGACCCTTGGAATTGAACTTGACCGCCAAAGCGATGCAAGCGAATACGGGAGAGAGTATCGCCAGCGCTAGCGCACTGCCTACGATGTCCATGGACCGCTTCACTACTAGCGGGAGCTTTCGATTTTCGTTTTGGTGATACAAATCGGGGTAGAACGCCGGGTTCGAACTATCCGGCCGGCGATCGTCGGAATCGTCCTCGAACACGTGCATTGTGACGTCGACTAACCGAAGCTCTTCGGCTGTTAACTCCACAGCCAGACTCGTGCAGATCTTCTCGCGTAGTCGTGGATTGACCTCGGATTTCGAATGATCGCCGAGTTCAGTGAAAATCACGCCCAGGATCGCGTTTTCTTTGTACCATCCAGCTAAATCTGTTTCGCGCCGCGCGCTGTCGACGGCTTTAACAATCCGCCCCAAGACTCCAGATTGAGGAGCTGCCTGGATCGCTGCGCGGGCATCCACTAGCATCAATGTGAATTTGTTCTCGGAGCGTTCGGCACGCTTCCGCTCGAAGCACAGCATTCCGAGAAACATCTCTTCCGACAAAACCAGGCGTGAAAGGTCGTATGGGTGCGATTTCGGCCCCGAGGTAATGCGGGTTGCGACACCGCCCCGGCGAGAACGGGCGAAGTTGGCTTTTTCTGCGATTTTGTTTACGGGGGTCATTTAATCGGAGTGCAGCGGCTCCTTTGGGCCTTCGAACTGTTTATTGCTTCAGACTCGTGACACTTAGTACGGCAGGGCGCCATCCATCCAACGTGTTCAATAGTTGTCAGCTTCTGCCCAAGATTCTGTCCGCTGCATTGAAGCCTGAGGCGTGACTCGCTCCAACAACCAGGCATCGAACGGTCCAGAGCAGGGAAGGGACTTTCTGATGGCTACCAGTGTTGGTACTAGAGCAATCGATAGACCACGTGTTATCAGCGCGGCTGAGGGGGGCGATTCCCATCGGTACCTTAGCTGTTGTGAACAAAAGGGTTACGCGTATCTCCGCACGACTGGTTGAGGTGCGACCTGATCGGGACACGCGCACGAAATTGAGTGCACTAAATGGGAAAACAACTTCTTGACGTCAGCAGCATGTTGGCACGGCGAACGTTAACCGCGTGCTGGCTCTTCGGTGCCCGGAGTGCCCTGGTGTCGAACTCTGGACAAGCTACCGCCCTTTGAACCCCATTTAGGCCTTTTCCCGTACATCGCTATGTTATGCACCGTGAGGGCCACCGCCTGTCGGTCATGAGACGGTTGTAAGTGTTTTAGACACAGTAAGTTGCAAAGAGAAGTGGTCGAGCGGCTATGATCGTTTGGGGAATACGATGAAACTTGCTATCCAATCGTGCTAAAACTTTTCCTTACTCTATCTCGCTGATAATTAGAGGCTTACGCTGTTTTCGAGTGTAGGCTCCCAGAGTCTTGTGGCACCACCTGCCGCGCGTTAAATTCCCACTCGACAAGGCATAACTGCAGCATTTACTTGCCTTCGGTATGGCCGTAGTAATAGCCGCCTTGCGCTTCGGATGGTTCGACCTGATTGAGCACGACCCCGAGAAGATTCTTCTCGCGAAACTCCATCGAGGCTTTCTTAGCTGCTTCGTTGTCTGTCTGACCTGCTCGAATAACGAACAGCACGCCATCGCAGAGGTCCGCCAGATTGCTCGCATCATGCACAGGCAGAGCCGGAGGTGAGTCCAAAATCACCCAGTCAAATGCGGGTGTCACCCGTTCGAGAAGCTCTTTCATCCGATCGCCGAGCAACAATTCACTTGGGTTCGAGACCCGCGTCCCGCAGGGGATAAGACAGAGATTGGGCGCGCTATTTTGAACGACCGCATATTCATCTGCTTCAGATCGCAAATAGTCGGAAAGTCCTGGCGAACTCGGTGCCCCCAACGCCGTATGGAGGCGCGGAGCGCGGAGGTCGGCGTCGATCATCAGTACGCGCCGGTCGGCCTGTCGGATAATGGAGCGCACCAAGTTGGTCGCTACGAAGGTTTTGCCCTCCGATGGCAGGCTGCTCGTTATCACCAAGCGTCGGAGCGTCCGCGTGCCGGCTATCTGGTAGAGACGAGAGCGTAGCGTTCGAAAGCGCTCTGCTACGATTTTTCCCATGTCGCTCGTGAGGGAGACGCGGAATGAAGAATCGGCCTTCCATTCAGGATGCGAGCAACGCTTGACCAATTCGTCGAATTGTAGGCTTGACTCGTCCGTGCGGCGCGCCGTTCGGACCGCCTCCGGAGTGCGATGCGTCTCGATCGAGATCGCTTGCAAGTGGTTGCCGTCTTTGCCGTGTTCAGGGGAAATTGTCGTTGGCGGTACAACACCCGACCTGGGGTTTTGTGCCGCTCGTTCTTCCTCCGCCCTCTTCAGAGCATCATGTATCCGACTCATCGGTCCCCTTTGAATTTGCTGCCCAAAATCTGGAACTCAGTCAGCTCCGCGTTCGTCATCAACCTCGGTCAACTAGTCCACTCGAGACTCCGCTCGTGGATACGGCAAGGACGGGTACGGTTGTAAGCACAGACAAGTTTAGGCAGAGCTCAACGTCTCGCTCGGTATGCATCGACTTATCGAGCAGCGCGATCAGATACATGATGACCAGCGCTAACACCAATCCCGCGCCTAGCCCACCCCCCGCAAAAATGCTTCGCCTCGGGAATGAGGGTTTGATCGGCAGGCTCGGAGGGTCCAGTATACGAAACTGCTCGCTCTCCTGCTGATGCTCCAAATCCGTCGCCATCGCGGACTGTTGGCGCTTTTTCTGCAATTCGTTATAGAAGTCCTGCGCTGTTTGATAGCTGCGCGTGATCTCTTTAAGTTGCTGTTCCACAACCGGACTCGCCTGCAACCGATTTTGCAATTGGATGATTTGGTCTTGGATTTGGGCCTGACGTTTAGTCAGGTCCGTGATGTTCAGTTCGTCCAGCCGCAACTTCGCGCGCAGTTGTTGAACCTGGAACGAATCGGTCTTGGGAACGACAATATCGCTCGGCGATTTCTGTTTGGGAGCGGCCGCGATGCGCTTCTTGAATTCTTCGATCTGATTCTTCATCTTGACGACGTCGGGATGGCTCTCGGTGTATTTCGCTTCCAAGTTTGCGAGCTGCTCTTCCAGAGCATTAAGTTGCTGTTCCGGCGTCTCGGAATTGCTCGTCGTTCCAGGAACCGCCGCCGCGTTCGCTTCCTGTTGCGCCAGAAGAGACTCGTTGAATGTCTTATCCTGTTGTGCTCGGCTCAGAGCCTGTACGTTTGCCTCGAGCTGCGCATTCATTCCGTTGAGCAGGTTTAGGTTGGTCTGCCCTTCTTCAGGCAACGAACCGAGATAATGTCGCTTGAAGGCCGCGAGTTTCTGGTCCTGAGCATCTAGATTTTTCTTCGCTTCTTCCACCTGTTGGCTGAGAAACGAAGTGGTCTGAACAGCTTGTTGTTCGCGCTCTTCGGTGTTTTGGTGCATAAACATCGAGGTAATCTCGGCGCAGATCTTCTGAGCCGTCCCAGGGTTTTTGTACGTTACCTTCACGTAAAAGCCCGGAAGGCTATGATTCTGGGTGCCAGGCATCGATTCCATCGGAGCGATGACCACGGCGCCACGAAGCTTCTCGACGAGATCGTCGATGCTCTTCTTGCTGCGGTCCTCCGGATACAACCCAAATTTCTCGATAATCGGCTGGAGCCTGGTACGGCTCAAGATCTGTTCCTGCATCGACGACAATCGGTGATTCAGGTCCTCGGTGACCACTGGTCTTACGAACTCTGTCGGCACCGTCGGTTGATCAACTAAGACGAGGGTCTCGGATGTATACCGCTTCGGCAAAAACATCGCTGCCAGCAATCCCAATCCGCCGCAGACGACGATCATAATAGGCAGAATCCACCAAAAACGCCGGAGGATGCGCTTCACTTCCGAAACTGTTATCTCGCCATTTCGAATCATGTCTCAGGTATCTACGTTGCTACTGCCGTCCATAGAGCTCCAACACTCGACATGAGCACGTGCCCTTCCAGTCCGTAGGGATAGGCTTTAGAGTCTTCATACCATAAGTCTATATTTCATATAGACTTATGGTGCGCCGCCGGTGGCCTAGATTCAAAAGCCGCCCTGGGAGGGCAGCTCCGTCAACGACTGGAGGAACTTTTCTGTCCTTATTCGCCCGCCCCCCCCTGGGGCTGAAGCTCTTGCCATTGCACCTGCCGATCAGGGAATAGTTGCCATTGCCTGGTTTGAATCGACACTCTCGTCGCCGCCGGGATCAACTGCCGTCGCAACGTAGAAGTATGTCTTGCCGGGGACCGCCGTAGTGTCCGAGAACGAAAGTCCGCTGATCAGCGCCGCATTCAGTTTCGAATAACCGCCTCCACTTGTGGTGCTTCGATAAACGTTGTAGCCCGAGACCGTTGAGGTGCTCGCTATCCAGGACAGCGATACCGAGTTCGCTTGCTGTGATCCCGCCGCCGCAGCGAAGTTAACACCTGTCTTGTTCGCTCCATTCAGCGTTTCCGCCAGGCTGGTAGGAGTAAACGTAAACCCAGATTTGTTCGGGGTCACCGTGTAGGTACCGTTGGGCAAACCAGGGAAGCTGTAGTTACCCGAGGCATCCGTTGTCGCCGTGGCTCCCGTTGAACCCGTCAAAAGCATCGCCACACCGGCCCCGGAAGCTTTAGGCGTAACCGTACCGGAGATCGTGAATGTGGGGCCCGATTGCGCGGATGCTGTGAAATTAAGGCCCGTGATATCAGAACTTGTAATCACTGCTGCTTGGGTCGTTGGATTGAACCCAAATCCGACTTTGCTTGGCGTCACCGCGTAGGTGCCTGAGGCCAGCCCCGAGAAGCTGTAAGAACCGGAGCTACTGGCGGTCGTCATAGCCGATACGGGCCCACTCAACGTGATCGTCGTTCCGCTGCCGCTGGTTGCCGGCGCCACGCTTCCAGTGATATTGAAACTCTGCGATGAGGGGTCGGCTGGCGTCTGCGCCGAATTGCTGTCCGGTCGGCTTACCGTACCAGAGCACCCCACTGCGACGAGCGCCAAGGCACAGATCGAAAATCTCAGGAATGGGCCGTGGATGCGCATGCTTAGATTTTTCTGCTTTTCCGACGCGCTCATGTGTCCCCTTGAATCGACAGAGATCCGGGCTTGCTAAAAGCGTAGGGGTAGTTCAGAGAAAGTAGAAGTCCAAATTAGGTGCAGGTGTGTACCTGTCCCATGGACATGTAAGCTACCTGCGGAGGAACAACTGATAGCTCGCTCGTAAGGATACAACGGGGCCGAGAAATGAGCCAGACCCAGAGGTCAGCCACGAAGGCCTCTGGATCCGGTAAACAATCGACCTGATTGCTAGGGAATGGTAACGCTCACTTGGTTCGAGAGGCCGCTCTCAGCGCCACCCGTGCCCACCGATGTCGTCACGTAGAAGTAAGTAGTTCCCGACTGTACCGTCATGTCGGTGAAGGAAGTGCCAGTGATTACCGACGAGTCCAGCTTGACGTATCCACTGCCGCTCGTCGTGCTGCGGTAGACGTTGTAGCCGTTCACCGCAGAGGTGCTGGCATTCCACGACAACGTGACGGAATGCGGTTTGTTCGATGCTGCGGTGAAGTTCACGCCTGTCTTGTTGCCACCACTGATCGCCACGTTCGAACTCCCCGGGGTAAACGCGAAGCCCGAGTTGCTGGGCGTCACAGTATAGTTGCCATTGGCGAGCCCATTGAACGTGTAGCCGCCGGACGCGTTCGTGGTCGTAGTTGCGCCCCCGGCTCCGCTGAGGATCACCGTAGCACCGCTGCCGCCGCTGGTCGGCGTGATCGTGCCCGAGATGCTGAACGTGGTCGCCGCAGCCGTCGACGTAAAGCTGATACCAGTCACGTTCGCCGTGCCGATCGTCGCCGACTGGCTTGTCGGGCTGAGCGTGAAGCCGCTATGGCTTGGAGTGATCGCGTAGGTGCCTTTCGACAGTCCAGTGAAGGTAAAAGCTCCTGTCGCACCGGCCGTGGTCGTAGCGCTCGCTGCACCGCTTAGGGTCAACGTCGTTCCTGACGCGCCGCTTCCGCTGATCGTACCAGAGATGGAAAATGTCTGCGGAGCTACAGCGGTCGAAGTGAAGTTGACGCCCGTAATGTTCGCGGTCGTAATCGTTTCGGCCTGCGACGCCGGAGTGAATGTGAACCCGGTGCGGCTCGGCGTCACGGCATAGCTACCCTTTGCTAGCCCCGTGAAGGTGTAACCGCCCGAGGCGCCCGCGGTGACGGTTGCTGTCGATGCCCCGGTCAACTTAACCGTTGCGCCTGAGCCGCCCGATCCGCTGATCGTGCCAGAAATCGAGAACGTCTGTGGAGCAACTGCCGTCGCCGTGAAATTCGCCCCGGTGATGTTGGCAGTCGTGATCGTTTCGGCCAGCGATGCCGGGCTGAACGTGAATCCCGTGTGACTCGCCGTCACGGAATAGCTGCCCTTCGCCAGGCCGGTGAACGTATAAGCGCCCGCTGCGCTAGCGACCGTTGTCGCACCCGACGTGCCGCTCAAAGTGACCGTTGCGCCCGAGCCACCTGCGCCACTGATCGTCCCCGAAATCGAGAACGTCTGGGCCGCCGATGCGCTCGACGTGAAGTTCATCCCCGTGACGTTGGCCGTCGTAATCGTCGCCGCCAGCGACGCCGGGCTGAACGTAAAGCCCGAGCGACTCGCCGTGACGGAATAACCGCCCTTTGCCAGGCCCGTGAACGTATAAACACCCGCCGCGCTGGAGGTAGTTGTCGCACCCGAGGTGCCGCTCAAGGTGACCGTCGCGCCCGACTTACCCGTTCCGCTGATCGTGCCGGAAATCGAGAACGTCTGTAGAGCAACTGCCGTAGCCGTGAAATTTGCTCCGGTGACGTTGGCAGTCGTGATCGTTTCCGCCAGCGATGCCGGGCTGAACGTAAAGCCCGTGTGGCTTGCCGTCACGGAATAGCTGCCCTTTGCCAGGCCAGAGAATGTATAGGCGCCCCCTGAGCTGGCGGTGGTTGTCGCACCCGACGTGCCACTCAGAGTGACCGTCGTACCGACTCCACCCGCCCCGCTGATCGTGCCGGAAATCGTAAACGTCTGTGGAGCAACAGCCGTAGCCGTGAAGTTCGCCCCAGTGATATTGGCAGTCGTGATCGTTTCCGCCAGAGATGCCGGGCTGAACGTGAAACCCGCATGACTCGCCGTGACCGAATAGCTGCCCTTCGCCAGGCCCGCGAACGTATATGCGCCCGACCCATTGGCGGTCGTCGTCGCCGTCGAGGATCCAGCCAAAGCTACCGACGCACCAGCACCGCCCGCTCCGCCAATCGTGCCGGAAATCGAGAACGACTGGTTCGCGACCGCTGTCGCCGCGAAATTCACGCCAGTAACGTTCGTGGTCGTGATCGTCGCGCTTTGTGAATTCGGACTGAAAGTGAAGCCGTTGTGGCTCGGCGTCACGGTGTACGTGCCCTTCGCAAGGCCCGTAAAGGTGTACCCGCCGCTGGCATTGGTCGTCGTCGCCGCAACGCCCGCCCCGCTCAACGTTACCGTTGCTCCGACTCCGCCGGCTCCGCTCAGCGTGCCGGAGATTGAGAAGTCTTTTGCTGCCGCGTTGTTGACGGTGACCGCAATGATCGTGCTCGTAGTCGCGTTGCCGGCAGCATCCATGGCGATTGCATCCAATCGGTGCACGCCGTTGCCAACTTTGGTCGTATCCCACGCGAAAGCGTAAGGCGTCGCGCCGTCCACGGCCCCGGCGTTCACGCCGTCAACCTGGAACTGCACGCTGGCAACTCCGACATTGTCCGCAGCCGTGGCCGTGACATTTACGATGCCCGTGACCGTCGCGGATGTGGCCGGAGCAGTGATCGCCACAGTCGGCGCAGTCTTATCGCCGCCCGTGTTGTTCACCTTGACTGTCACCGCGGCGCTGGTCGAACTGTTGCCCGCGCCATCTGTCGCGATCGCTTTCAATGTATGTGCGCCGTTCGTGGCCTTCGACGTATCCCACGAATAGGCATAAGGACCAGCCACGTCGGCCGCGCCGACATTGGCTCCGTCGATCTCAAATTGCACGCTGGCAACGCTGACGTTATCCGAAGCGTTTGCGGTAACCGCTACGGTTCCCGACACCTTCGCCCCGTTTGCCGGTGCGGTGATCGAGACGGTCGGCGGAGTCGTGTCCTTCGCCGTATTGTCGACCTTCACCGCTACTGCCGCGCTGGTTGTGGATTTGCCGGCGTTGTCGGTTGCAACCGCGTCAATGGAGTGAGCACCGTTCGACAGCGTTGAAGAATCAAGGACATACATGTACGGCGTAGCGGCGAGATCCGGACCAACATCCTTTCCATCAACCCGGAATTGCACGCCACTTATTGTTCCGACGCTGCTTCCTGTTCCGACGCCACTTGCTGTTCCAATGTCCGAAGCCACCGCAGTCAGATTAACTTTGCCGGAAAGCGTCGCGCCAACCGCAGGCGAAGTAACCTGCACCGACGGGGCACTGTTGTTTCCACCGAGCGTCGAAAATGTCTGATCCGCGCTGGCGGCGTTGTCGCTGCCACTGGCGGAACGAACGCGAAAATGATAGGTCGTGCCTTGCGTCAAGCCGGAGAGCGCCATCTGGTGCGCCGTCACCATCGTGCCGCTGACGGGAGTGCTTGCGCCGTAAACCGAAGTCGTGCCGTAATCGATCGCCGAAGTCGACGGTTCGTTCGTCGTCCAACTCAATTGCACCGCAGTATTGGTAGCCCCGCTCGCTTGTATGTTAGAGATCGCCAGAGTTCCGGTCGGGTCAGGCGAGCCTTGGCCATTGGTCGGGCTGACGACACCTGCGCAGCCGCTGATCCCGAGGCTCAGCGCGACGAATCCTGCAAGTGCGATTAGAGAAAAAAGTGAACGTCTGCTTGCAGTAAAGGCTGCCCTCAGCATTTATCAATCACCCCAGAACGATCAGCGAAACCACGCGGAGAAATTCCCACCAATTTGCTAGCGCAGTTTGGAGAGTACTGGGGGCAGCAAGGGTGGGTAACTGGACACACGACGCAAATGAGGGCAACCAGGCGGGAGGGATGAATACTGTCCAAAAGGGCAACACATCCGAACTGGAACACGAAAGAGACGCGTCAGATCCGTGAACCCATGACAGTAAAGGGGGTTAGCACACACTCCCAGAAGCCGAATCCCAATCGGTTCCGCAACTGCCTTGGTGGTGATTTTTCCTTAGAATATGCGTTATTTCAGCCGAGTCCAGAGATGCGCGCGCGATGGAACGGCGTCGCCTACCCGCCCGAAGACGCCTTTCGCGCCCGACGCTCGGGCTTGTTGGGAGCCTCGGCCGCTTTCCCATCCCCCTTGACCCGCTGTTTCAAGTGGCCATCCAGTTCTGTAAGAGATCGGTCGAGGTTTCTCAGCGCCAGCCTTAAGTGGGGAATTTGCTCGCGCGCTAGTTCGATCATGAATTGGTCTTCGTCCCGGCGTGATTCCGCGATCGCGTCACATACTCGCTGGCGCCCAGAAGCAGCTCTCCCAGCAAAAATAGGTTGTCGGCGCACATCGTTTGCTTTGGCATAGCGACCTATGCAAATCGAAGTAACCGCTTTCTCCTAGGCGAAAGCATAGATTCCCCGATTGAAGAAACCATACCCTCGTAGGTCTAATCTGGATCGGGGAACCCATTAGTGGCTCTAAATTACTGTCGCAGAACGGTTTAGCTCTGATTCGCACGAAGAACTCTACACGCAGCTCTCCACCTCGGGCGAATCTGCGGGAAAGGTTCGGGCTGCGTCGGGTAAACACCGTATCGACCTCATACCTCATCAATAGTCGAATACAAAGAAGCGCCGAGGGGCGCATGCCGAGGGAGGGTAGTTTTTTATGCTGGCGGCTCTAGTATCTGTCGCGTTGTTCGCAATCATTGGGCTCGTGGCATACATTCTGTATCTCACGCCCAATCCAAAGGACCCCATCTAGCCTGGTCCACATCCGCAACCTATTAATTGTCACCTAATCTGCCGAAGGGCGCGCTACAACGTGCCCTTCGTTTTTCCTCACTGAAATTCTCGACTTCACGAAGCTTTCCGTCCGTGTGTGCGCGTTGTCGATGTTTCTGCTAAATTGCTAAGGCACTTCGGAGAGGTGTCCGAGCGGTTTAAGGAGCACGCTTGGAAAGCGTGTGTAGGAGAAATCCTACCGTGGGTTCGAATCCCACCCTCTCCGCCATCTTCTTAACTTCCCTGTAAACTTGCGTAACATTGAGTCTGGTGTACTTCGGCGTGAGGTAATTGAAGAGCAAGCAACCCTATAGCACCACGAAAATCATAGTCGCTCTCAGATTTGAGCGATTATTCGCGTTCAAGATAAACGGTGGCCGTTTCCCTGAGGAGCATCACCTCGCTGCCGGCGGCTCTGTTGTATCGGGGATGCCAACGATATGGCGGTACGCGGCAACAGCTCGATTAATTGCTGACGACTCGTTTACTGCAAGCAAACGACTCGCACTCTTGCCGGTCCGTACGATGCTGTAATAGTGCCAATTGTCTCCGGATTCTCGGTCTAGGAAATAGACGGACTGAAGATCGCCTGGGTGCAAAACGGGGACAAGCAAGTAACGGATTGCACTTACGTTATCGATTTTTATTTCGATGTGATCATTTGAAGCTCGCACGATCTGCATGCGATACGTGCCTTTGCCGGTCAGATTGTTCTCTTGCTCGAAGTAGAGAACATTTTCCTGCGCCATTTCAGTGGCCGTAAAATCGGCACGACGTTGGCCGCCTTGCGGTGCTGAGAGTGCATAGCCGTCGGTAATCAATGTTCTCCATTGTTTGTGCGTTACGGACCAGTACCGTAAGCCTTTCCATTGCGAGACGGCTCCGAAATTGTGTAGAAGACTCGGCTTCCTCCGCTTGAAAGCGAAATGTCGCGACTGTCGTCACGAGAGTTGTAAACCCGTTTGAGTCCCAACCCAGACATGTCGGAGGTTCCCAGTCGCGGCCAAGGTAGGCCGCGCTCCAGGGCTTGGTGACGACTTGCTCATCCAGAGCAGGGTAGGATGGGTCAACTTCGTTGCTACAAGGAGGTTTAGGCCCCCTTCCTGGCTGGACCGATTCCGGTGCGGCCTGTTTTCCAGCCGTAGTCGAAACTCCAACGTCTCCGAAAGCACTAAACACCAAAAGCGCTAAAACGCCCAGTTTCCGTTGAATTGGAATCCCAATTTGCATGTTCATTTACGCTTATCATCGGGCTACAGTGCGACGGCGACCATAAACCCACTATAGATATAGACACCGTGATTCGCTTATCAGAGAACGTGAGTTATCGGGATTTGGGATCAAAGTGACGCCCTTCCGGCGTGCGCCGATTACGAACCCCTGCTCCGGTACCACCAGATCAAGGTCCCAGTAATGGTTAGGATCGGCAACAGCAGACTCACCATGCAGGCTAGTATCCGCGTTGGCCAGCCAAAAATATCTCCAGAGTGAATCTCCCTTATCCACATTCGGTTAATTTTGAATCCTATCGGAGCGGTACGTGTGCTCCACACATTCAACACCCTGCCAGTGTACGGGTCCAACCAGACGCGGCTGCGCCCGACAGGTGTGCGATCCTCTGGAAACTTCAGTCTCACATCCACAGGCTCGCCCGGATGAACTGATAGCGAGTCGATCTCCGCACCAGGTAGAGCCGCTCTTGCGGCGACCAGAACTTGATCTATTCCCATCGGCGCTGCGCCTGAAGACGGCTCAGTCATCTCTGGGGTAGACGGCATTGCATCCGAATGCGTGATCCAATTCACAAATTTGCTTGTGCTTTCTTCCCAGGTCAACGCGATGCCCGTCAACGAACAGCAAAACAAAAAGATTGAGCAGAAAGCTCCCAGCACGTTGTGTAGATCGAAATTAACGCGTTTCGGTGCGGCACTCCATTTCACGACGAATGTTTTTCGTCGCCACCAAAGCAAGGGCCCAGAGCAGGAAAGAAAGAGTAGGAAGGTGGACGCAACACCAACAATGAGCTTGCCAGTCTCTCGATGGGTTTCCATTAACAGGTGCGTGTGGAGTCCGCTGACGAAATTCATGAACTGGTTCGCGGCACTCGCATTTCCCAGTTCTCGCCCGTTGTATTGATTAATCGTAACCACGAAGCCTTCAGTGTCCCCTCCCGGATTCAAGTACATCTCGTACGGTACGTCGGGTTCGCGTGAAAATGCCATGTCCGTTACGTGGTATCCCGGATGTGCTCTCTCAAGACCGCCGAACAAGTTCCCGAGAGGAAGAGGTTGTGTCGTCGGTTCTGCACGAAGCAATCGTCTGTTGAGAGCATGGTCGATGTTTCTCTCGTAGACCAGCAAGCAGCCGGTCAAACCCAAGACCAACAAGAATGCGCTCGCAAGTAGGCCCGTCCAAAGGTGAAGAGTCAGGACGACGTTCCGAAATGACAGTCAACACCTCCACGCCGCGCGCAGTACCAACCCACGATCGGGAAAAGCTTGACGCTTCCTCTTTTGACGTCGAATAGCAAGATATTGTTCCACCGCTGTGCCGTGTCGCGGGCACCGCAAACACCCATTGCCGAGAAGATAGATTCCATTGACTGCGAGCCTATCTAGACTTGAAAAGCGGTAGACGAATAAAAACAGACTGATTCGGCAATCGCAATATAAACATCTCGGAACACTACTTCGATCTGCGCTGGCCCTTTTCACCCTGCAGACGTTCGGCATGCCCAAAACAAATATGGGAAAACTGATAAGCGAGATAATCCAAGGTGGAATGTGCCACTTCCGTTGTCACGGAATGGAGGCGCGAATTTCATACGATTCTGTGAACCTGTCCGTCGCCCGCCTAGAGCCCTCGATAACGAAGCACTTAGGACGCCGCTCTGATACTTGCAAAAATTCTTTGTATCATAAAGCATCCTGTATCATAAAGCTTGCATCCATAGCCGATCATGGCGACTAAAGGTGTTGCTCTCTCCGAGGCGGTCGGTGCCAAAGCTTACAAAGAAAATGTGAACCCGCAGTGGGTGGCCC
The DNA here is from genome assembly GCA_963795355.1 of uncultured Acidobacteriota bacterium. GTDB lineage: Bacteria > Acidobacteriota > Terriglobia > Acidiferrales > UBA7541 > Acidiferrum. The sequence goes on along the minus strand of CAWCHM010000008.1, from coordinate 1,378,377 downwards.
TGCTGAACCTGCTGGGGATGAACGTCGAATATGAACGCTGCCTGGGCTGCCAGCTTTTTACCAAGGACGGCAGGCGGATATTGGATTTTTTGTCGGGATATTGCGTTCACAACACCGGTCACAACCATCCCAGCCATCGTCGAGGCTCTGAAGCAGGAACTGGACAAGTACGGTCCGGCGATGCTGCAAAGCCACGTGCCTGCCATTGCCGGAGAACTCGCGCAGCGTCTGTGCGAGTTGGCGGGAGGAGAGCTGCGGAAGGTTTATTTCGGCAGCAGCGGGAGCGAAGGTGTCGAGGCAGCGATCAAATTCGCGCGCGCGACGACCGGACGCTCGACGATCGTTTACGCACAACACAGCTTTCACGGGCTGACGGCGGGCGCACTGTCGCTGATGGATGATGCGTTTTGGCGAGACGGTTTTGGACCACTGCTGCAGCACACGGTTGGAGTGCCATTTGGAGACTTACAGACTCTAGAGGCGGCACTGGCGGACGAGAAATGTGCGGCATTTATTGTGGAGCCCGTGCAGGCGGAAGCGGGGATACAGGTGCCCGACAAAGAGTACCTGCCGGGAGCAGAAAAGTTGTGCCGAAAACACGGCGCGCTGTTCGTTCTCGACGAGGTGCAAACGGGGTTGTACCGCACGGGGACATTCCTGGCGGCACATCAGTTCGGATTACATGCGGACATGGTGGTGTTGGCGAAGGCATTGAGCGGCGGATTGATGCCGGTCAGCGCTGTGCTGATGACGGACCGCGTGTACAAGTCGGTGTACTCGTCGCTGAAGCGCGCTATCGTTCACACCTCCACTTTTAGCGAAAACAGCCTCTCGATGCGAGCGGGGCTGGCGACGCTGGATGTGCTCGAAGGGGAGAAATTGGGAGAGCGCGCAAAGCGATTGGGGGAGCAGTTTCGGCAGAATCTGCGCGAGGCGCTGTACCCGTTTGAAATCGTAAAAGAAGTGCGCGGAATGGGAATGCTGAACGGTGTCGAGTTCCAACCGCCAAAGAAGCTGACTCTACGGGCCTTCTCCGAGGCATTCCGCAAGATTCATCCGGCGATGTTTGGGCAAGTCATCGTGATGCGGTTATTCCGAGAGAAAAGTATCCTGACGCAGATCTGCGGGAACAACTTCATGGTGCTCAAGGCCGCTCCACCTTTGATGGTGAGCGAAGAACAACTGAATGAGTTTGTGGCGGCGTTGCGCGATGTGGTGGAACTGGCGGACACATCACCGATGTTTTGGGGCGAGGCGCTGGAGTTAGCCAAGCGCGCGACAAGCATCTGAGGTTGGCCGTGACGATGTTGAGAGAGAAAGGGGCTGTGGGTGAGATCTTCTCAGGAGGCGGTGGAGGTTTTTGTAATCGGTGGAGGTCCCGCAGGGCTGGCGACGGCGATAGCCGCGCGGAGGCGGGGATTGAGGGTAACGGTAGCGGACGGAGTCGGAGCGATCATCGACAAAGCGTGCGGTGAAGGGCTCCTGCCAGCCACGCAAGAGGCTCTGGCTGAATTGGGAGTCGCATTACCGGTAGCGCAGGGCTATCGATTCAAAGGGATTCGGTTCGTAGAGAAGGCCGCGTCGGTCGCAGCTGAGTTTCCTTTTGGGAGTGGGATGGGTATTCGGCGAACACTGTTGCACGGGTGTCTCGTCGATGAAGCAGAGAAGTCTGGCGTAAAGTTGCTTTGGAAAACTCCTGTGACCGGAATCGAGGCGGGAGGAGTACGACTGAAAAGCGGATTGGTGCCCGCAAAATGGATCATCGGGGCTGACGGCAGCCACTCGCTAGTACGCCGTTGGTCGGGTCTGGATTCGATGACGGTGAATCGTCAGCGTTTCGCGACACGCCGCCACTATCGAGTGCGTCCATGGTCGGATTTTATGGAGATTTATTGGGGGGCTCGAGTCCAAGCGTACGTTACGCCGATCGCGGAAGAGGAAGTTTGCATCGTGATGATGGGAGAAGGGCTCCAGGACGTGCAGTTTGAGCAGGCGTTGAACATCTTGCCAGAACTACGCGAGCGCCTGAGCGGTGCGGAAGCGGTAAGCCGGGAGCGCGGAGCGATCACGTCCATTCGGTCGCTGAAGCGAGTGTGGCGTAACAATGTAGCGCTGGTGGGGGATGCGTCGGGCGGTGTGGACGCCATTACGGGCGAGGGGCTCCGGCTAACCTTTCGGCAAGCCGCGGCGCTCGCCGAAGCGATGGCAAGCGGCAATCTGGCTGACTACCAACGCGAGCACCGAAAACTGGCGTATCGGCCGACCCTGATGGCAACGATGCTGCAACGACTGGCGCGGTACGACAGATTGCGAATCCGTATGTTGAGAATGTTGAGTCAAAATCCGGAGCTGTTTGCGCGGCTACTGGCCGTGCATCTGGGATGTCCGACATCGGGAGATGTCGTAGCGGCAGGCGCGGAGCTGGGATGGCAGTTGTTGTTGACGAGCTAGGGGAGCTGATCCGAATGCGTAGGACGAATCAATGGTGTGGGGCATTGGCCGGCGTTGTGGTTCTTGGAACGATTTCGTTTTGGAATGCAGCGACAGCGGCGCGTCCGCAAGCTCAGGGTTCGCCGGTCGCCGCGTCGGAGATAACGCTTGGGATCGATGCGGCAAAGAGTACCGTCCACTATTCGGTAGAAAGCACAGTGCACACGGTTCACGGGACGTTTGCCGTGAAAGACGGGTCAGCCGTGCGGTTCGACCCGGCAAGCGGAAAAGCCGGGGGCGAAGTGGCCGTGTATGCGACAAGCGGAGACTCTGGTAACAGCTCGCGCGACCAACGCATGCACAAGGAAATACTGGAAACGCAGAAATATCCCGACTTCGTGTTCCGACCGAAACAGATCGACGGAACTGTGGTTCGCGAGGGCGCGTGCGACGTAAAACTTCACGGAGTGATGCAGATTCATGGGAGCGAGCACGATGTTACGGCGGACGTGCATGCGGAATTTAGCGGCGGGCAATGGAAAGGATTAGCGAAGTTTGACGTACCTTACATACAGTGGGGCATCAAAGATCCCAGCAACTGGTTGCTGAAAGTGAAGTCGACTGTTCATGTGGAAGTAGACGTAGCGGGTACGCAGAACTTAGAGAAATAAGGCCGAACAACTGGTGTCCGATACCGTGCACTGTTATCAGCAAATGCGCGCCGATCGAATTTATGGGGTTGCTTGATCAGGTTGAGCTGCAAACCGGACGGATTGCGGTGGTTCGTTAGCTTAGAGGATTCAATTGGAATTTCTCTGGAGAGTATTCAGAAGCGCCCGCCTGGTGGTTGTAGGGTTCGTGCTCGCGGCAATATCCCCGAGCGCACACGGGCAAACAGACGAAATTCAGGTTTACGACGCGGAGATTGCGGAACCTGGTGTTTTCAACCTGATGGTTCACACAAACTTCACGCCGATTGGACGCATCGCCCCTGAATTTCCCAATGCGATTGTCGCAAATGATTCGGTCAATGGCGCAGCGGAGTGGGCGTATGGCGTGAAGCCGTGGTTTGAGCAAGGCCTGTACTTGCCGGTGTACAGCTTCTATTCGGGAAATCACGGCGCAACGATCAATGGTTTTAAGATTCGTGAGCTATTTGTCCGGCCGCACGCGCAGGATCACAAATTCTTTTACGGGCTGAACTTCGAATTCAGCGTGAACGCGCTTTACTGGGAATCAAGACGAATCACTTCGGAGTTTCGACCGATCATTGGATTTCATCTTGGCCGGTGGGATCTCATCTACAATCCGATTTTGGATACGGACTACACGGGCGGCATGAAAGGGCTTGAGTGCAATCCAGCCGGACGCGTCGCTTACAACTTGAACGATCGATGGGCGGTCGCGCTCGAAGAGTACGATGGCTTCGGGCGACTCCGCGATTTCGTGCCGCAAAACCAACAATTTCATGAGACCTGGGCCACATTGGATTGGAAGGGTGGATTCTTGAATGTGGAGACCGGCGTCGGTGTTGGATGGAGTGGCGGCGCTGACAGGTTGACTTTGAAATTGATGCTGTCGCGCGATCTGAATTCCCGCACGCACTAAAAAACGCATAGACGGGAGAACTCTGATGAGCACTACTCTTATTTCTCGACGTAAATTTGTTTCTGGGAGCATTGCGCTCGCTGCGCTGGGCCTGTCTTTCGAGAGCGCGGTCGGATCGGTTGTCGCGGCACAAGAGCAAGCCGCGGATTACACGCTGCACATCAAGAATGCGGCGATTGAGATTGCGCCGAAAGAATTATCTCGCGATCACCTACAACGGACAATTTCCCGGTCCGCTGCTGCGCTTCCCGAAGCAGCGAACCACGGTCGACATCTACAACGACACCGATGCGCCCGAGCAGCTTCATTGGCACGGTCAAAAGTCGGAAGTTGATGTAGACGGTGCAGCGGAAGAAGGCACGCCGTTTATTCCCGCGCATGGCAAGCGCGCGAATCGTTCACTCCAGCTCCTGTCCGGTTTTCGCTTTTATCACACGCACAATCGAGCGGGAGCCAATCTGGCTGCAGGCCAGTATGGCGGTGAGGTTGGGCCGGTATATATCGAACCTGCGCACGAACCGGGTCTGTATGACCGTGAGGTGTTCCTGGTCCTTAAGGAGTTTGAACCCACGCTCAGTCGCGGTGGCGACATGGCGCAGGATTTCCTGTCACCGGGCGAGACGAACCAACAACTGAAGCAGATCGGCGAATCGTCGATGAAGGCTTCTCTTGCGAAGGGAAAGCCGCACGGATACGAGGTCGGATATCGCTCGTTCACGATCAATGGACGAATGCTCGGCCACGGAGAGCCGATCCGCGTGAAGCAAGGTGAACGAGTGCTCTTTCACATCCTGAACGGAAGCGCGACGGAGATTCGCAGCCTGGCGCTGCCGGGCCATTCCTTTCAGGTACGTCGCGCTCGATGGAAATCCGGTTCCGAACCCGACGACTGTTCCAGTGTTGTGGCTTGGCACTGCGGAGCGCGTCTCCGCGCTCGTTCACATGAGTCATCCGGGTGTATGGATTCTCGGCGACCTTGACGACGGAGATCGTGGACACGGTATGGGAATCGCGGTGGAGTACGCAGGGCATAGGGGAAAGCCGCAGTGGATTGCTCCTCCCGCATTCAAGTGGAGCTATTCTCGCGGTTCGCCAAACCGGATGCCATCGCTCCACCCGCCGACGAAATCATTCGAGATGACCTTCGCAAAGGAAAACGCCGCCGAGGAAGGGTTCAATCGCTGGACCATCAACGGAGTCGCCGTATCTGATGATCGGAGAGCCGGCACCTGCGTCCTTTCACTTAAGACAAGGCAAGCGGTATCGCCTTAAGATGCGCAATGCCAGCGATGATATTCATCCAATCCATTTGCACCGGCACAGCTTTGAATTGACGAAGCTGGCCGGAAAGCCCACCTCTGGCGTAATGAAAGACGTCGTGATGCTGGGAGGCTATCAGGAGGCCGAGATCGACTTCGTAGCTGACAATCCCGGCATGACACTATTCCACTGTCATCAACAATTGCATATGGATTTCGGGTTTATGACCCTTTTCGATTACGTTTAAGGGAACAACGACAGGCCGGGAGTGGCGCTTCGACAAATGGCTGACGCGGTTGCGACCACAACCCTCAAAAACTCCCGCCAAACCGGGAAGCGCCTCGATACGTGAACTCGCACTATTTTTCTTGCGACTCGGGACAACGGCTTTTGGTGGTCCGGCAGCGCACATCGCCATCATGGAGGACGAACTCGTCCGCCGCCGTAAATGGCTTTCGCGCGAAACCTTCCTTGATTTGTTGGGCGCAAGCAACCTGATTCCCGGCCCGAGTTCCAGTGAATTGGCGATCCACATCGGTTATATGCGTGCCGGATGGGTGGGGCTGCTCGTCGCTGGAAGCTGCTTCATCCTGCCTGCTGCCATCATCGTGGCGGCACTCGCATGGCTTTACGTTCAGTTCGGCAAGCTCCCGGCAGCGTCAGCAATTCTCTATGGGCTCAAACCTGTTGTGATTGCCATCGTTCTGCAGGCACTTTGGGGTCTTGGGCGGACGGCCGTTAAAACGAAGTTCCTGGGACTAATCGGAGTATGTACGGTAGGTCTGGCGTTTCTGGGTTTGCACCCGCTTTTATTGCTGTTGTTCGCGGGTGCCGTGGCGTGCCTGACTCAAGTGCGAGGATCGCGCCTGTCCGTCTCGATCTTGCCTCTTTCCGCTGCTCCGCTGGCGGCTGCAGCGACAACTGCAACCTCTTTCAGTCTCGCCTCGCTTTTCTTGGCCTTCCTGAAGATCGGGGCAATCGTGTTTGGGAGCGGGTACGTTTTACTCGCCTTTCTTCGTGCAGATCTCGTTGTCCATCGCGGCTGGCTTACCGATTCGCAGCTCATCGACGCTGTCGCAGTCGGCCAGCTAACCCCCGGCCCCGTATTTACAACCGCAACGTTCATAGGCTATCTGCTTGGAGGCTTGCGCGGCTCAGTCGTCGCTACCGTGGGCATTTTTGCTCCTGCGTTTCTGCTCGTCGCAATAAGCGGCCCGCTCATACCGCGAATCCGTAAGTCCAGAATTGCCGGCGCCTTTCTTGATGGCGTCAACGTGGGTTCACTCGCGCTGATGGCGTATTTGAGCTGGCAACTCGGAAGAGCTTCGATCGTGGATATCACTACTGTGGGCATAGCTGCGATCTCAGCCGTGGCCCTGATGCGATGGCGATGAACTCGGCGTGGTTGGTTTCAGGCGGAACTGCCATCGGCTGCTCTCTCATTTAGTTGCAGTTTTTGGTTGAGTGTTCTTTGAAGACAGTCGCGAGTATCTGTTGACGACGGCGGACACGAGCGTCTGAAATTATCGGCCTACGGAGATGTCCTATCGAGAAAAGAGTCCGCTGGTTCGATGGAGCACTCATGCCAGAAAGCGGCGTCAGAAAGGCTGTGATTCGCTAGAGCTTGTACGCTCGGCAAAGCTGCGGCTATCTGGCCGCCATCGACCGAGTCGAAGACAACAACGATGCCCTCGGGTTGTTGCGGTGATGCAGGAAGCTTTTCGGAAGCCTGAAGAAAAACGGTCTTCGCAAACGCAAGTTTGTCCTTGCGCGAGGTAAGAAGCGAAGGTGTCGCCGGTTCGATCCATTCGATCCGCACTGACTTACCCTTCAGCCGCGCCCAATCACCGTGGAAAGACGCTGTCTCTTCCTTAGAGACTTTGAAAGGACTAGATGGAGTGGCGGCGCCGTCGGCAGTTTGCGCCTGGGCGAAGCCTGGGGGCATCTCGAGTTGTGCGCGTTGAATCCAGCCTCGGGACGCGCCGGAAATTTGAATATGAACCCAAGGTCCGTCGAGGCCAAGAACCTGGAACTCGTCTTGCGCATCCGCGTGCATCAAAATCGGGGCGGATTCGGAGGGTTTCGCATAGACCGAAGTTCTGGATTTCTTGATGGCAGCCAGATCGTTGGGATGCGCCTGATTGCGCTGAATTTCTTCCATATTGCCGACGTAAGCTTTCAAGTCAGCGACCTTTTTTTCGTCGGTGGCACGATTGGACTTCAAGATGTCGAGGTTTGAAACCGATGCCGGGGCGGGCGTAACCGGCCTGCTGGAATAGGATAGCGAGGACGAGTGCGTATTCAGGTCGAGCGAAGTCGAAGGAGTCGGAGCGGAGTGATACGTGTACGGCGCTGGTGCCGAGGACTGCAATGGGGCCGGCGGGCGTGCAGGCTTTCCATCGCTGGCGGTTGCGGGGAGGACTTCCGCGAGGCGGTCGAGCGCGTCGGACTCCAAGCGTCCGTTCGAAGAAAGGACACGGTAACCAGACTGTGCCGGATCGGGATCTGTGTACCAGGCACTGACCTTGGCGACAACTCGGACGGTGACGGAGCCGTCGACCGGCGGCAAGAGCTGGAACGTACACTCGAAGTAGCCCTTACTGTATCGCTCGATGGGTTGATCCGGCTGATGGACGAACCCGTCGAGAGTGGGAAGGCGACCTTTGGTCGTCGCACCGATTTTTATGATGGCGCCGCTTATTTCGGAGGATGAGGTGAAAAAGCTGCGTTGGTTGAGTGATTGCTGCGCCTTCACGGGATTTAAGAAGCAGAGGAAAAAAAGAAAACAGGCGAGCCACTTCTGATTATTTCGCGCGTTATGATGCGAACAAATTCCCGTCACGGCAGTGAACCAACCTGATCGCGACGCAACCACCCCCGACGCCCATCGACTGTTTCAACGCCATACCAATACGTGGTAACGATTTCGACGAGGACGTCGGAATTCAACGTCAGCTTTGCGAGGCTTGTTGCGCTGTGGAAGGGCGCGGCCTTCAGCTCCGCGTTTGGAACCTGAACGCGAAGCTCCAGTGTTCGCTGGAGCTCGCTTGCCCGCTTCTGAAGCGAACTCATAGACGACTCGACGGCTTCATGCGCTGCCGATTCTTCGCGGGCTTGCTTCGCGGCCATAGCTGCCTGTTCTTCTTCGCGCCGCTTGTCGGCTTGCATCGATTCGCTTCTTTGACGATCTCTCTGAAGCGTTTGCAATTGGTTCTGGATTTCAGTGAACTCGGCAGATTCTACGGAAATGTTTGATGGATGAACGCGTTTGGTGCCGTCCTCGACGAAGACTGCCAAAATTTCCAGATGGGTGCTGTTGGTTGAGGTGCCATGAACGATATATCGAACAGTGATCGCACCGATGTCGGCACTGTCTTTGAAATTGCGAGGAGCGAGGGCATCTTTGCGGACTTTGTAGAACGCCCGGCCTGGGCCCTGCCATGTGCCAAAGGAGCTTGAGGAGTTTGCGGAAGCGGCGTCGTTCAAAATCTTTTCACGTTCGTAGACATAGGTGCCACGAATGATGTGATCGTCGACGACCGACTGGACGACGGATGCGACATCCGCCTCGGCGTAAGGCAGTTCGACAGCGAAGCCCATACCTACACTGTCGCTCTTGTCCTTACTCGCCAAGGCGATGTTCGTGGGCAGTTGAAGGAGGGTGAAGAGCAGCAATGCCCCGGCTAAGACGCCGAAGATTTGCATGGAAATAAAGACCAAATGCGAAGATGGTCTTCGAATCAAGGGCTTGAACCTCAGTGGTTCCAGAGATTGTTGTCCTGTACTCCTAACCCTTGGAAGCAACCCCTATGGCTTCGCGGGTAGGAAGACAGCTCGAACTGATACACCCCCTTACCTTAAGCAGTCAATGCAAAAGTTAACGGCTATTTCGCCAGAACAGGGTTAAAGGGTAAAAGTGACCCCAAAAATCGCGTAATAGGACTCGAATGTCGTTCTAAAGTAAAGATACGTTAATTTTTGTGCTTGCATTCTTAATTCTCCAAGGGTATGTTCCGTTCGTTTTTTGGATTCTTGGGGGCAGTTTTTCGAATGCTTGACTCCCGCATCAAGCGACAACTTTTCAACTCTGGCTCGTTCGCTACTCGTCTCTACCGTGAAATTTCACGAGTTTCTGCTCGTGAATTCTTCGTCTGGGATTCCCGCAAGCCATCTCTGAGTTCGTGCAGGAGGGTGTATGCCTAGGAGATTTCCGATAGGAGCAATTGCTCTGCGATGGTCGCTGATCAGCGCTTTTTGTGTCGCGTGTCTTTTGTTCTTGGCGGCGTTCAATCGAAACGCCCCGACGGCACAAGCGGCGCCGCTACCGAGCGTCCACGTTCGAGCTATTCCGGCGTTCGCGAGGAAGTATGGCTTGCCGTGTTCGGCGTGTCATACCGCGTGGCCGGAGCTCAACAACTTCGGGCAGGTGTTCCGCGACAACGGTTATCAGCTAGGCAACGAGCGCGATTCTCCGATCTGGCAAAACCCATCCTATTTCCCAATCACATTCCGAATTACCCCGCAGTGGCATCGGGAGAGCACGGACAATTTAGCGATCGACTCGATTCCCGGCGGTGGACCGGGTTCGACACTCGTCGCGGGCAGGGTACAACAGAACGGCTTCGACCTTTCCGGAATGGACCTTTGGTCAGCCGGAACACTCTACAAGAATATCTCGTTTGTTCTTTTGCCTTCTTCGGACCAGAACGCTTCGTGGCACTTCGAAGCTGCGTGGGTTCGCTTCGACAACATCAAAGGGAACTCCTGGTTCAATTTCAAGTTCGGAAAGTTCGAACTCGACAACCTGATTTCCGAAAAGCGATTCCTGTTTCTCTCCGGAAACGGAGGTCTTTATCAGTCGTATCACTACGACGTTCCGGGAACGGTCAACGATTTCGGTTATGGAGACAATCAGCTCGGAATTGAGTTGGCCGGACATTCCAAGAATAGCTACACAAGGTATTCGGTCTCGGTGCTGAGCAGCAACGACGGCAATCCGGGATTTGTCAGCGGATTCGGGACGCCGGCGAACCGAGGATATGACGTCAATCTTGCCTTCAGCCAAGCCTTCAACGCAGGCAGTCTCGGTCTGCAGCGAATTGGGGCCTTTGCCTTCATTGGAGAAAGACCTACCTACTTCGAAACAAGCACGACCCCAGACGGAAGTGGAGGCACGACAACCCTCCAGCTCGTCGGTTTGGGAAACAAGCCGTTCTATCGCGCTGGCGTTGCGGGCGACTTTTTCCTGAAGAAACTCGAACTGCTGCCAATGTTCATGTACGGGCATGACAATCCGTATTTGGGCGCCGGCATTTCGTCCACGTCCGCTCTGCCCCCCGGCGCAAAGCCGCCCGCCTGGGCTGGCGGACTCCTGGAAGGGCACTACTACGTGAACACACAGAACGTGTTCTTCGCGAGGTTCGAGAGGATAGACGTCAGCCAGCAGCCTTTCGTGAATGCTGGCTTCCCGACGGACTACGGAAACGTCAGGGCCTACTCATTCGGTTATCGGTGGTATCCGATCATGTTCAGCAGAGCAGGCCTGGCGCTGCACAGCGAATACTCCATCGTTAAATCGAACGGCTTCCTGCCGCTAAGCGGTGACGGAAGTGGGCTACAAGTTTTTTCGACTGCAAATCCAGTCTGGAGCAGCAGCGTGATGCTCGGATTCGATTTCGACTTCTAGGAGGCGAGCGCGACGATGAAAACGAAAATCGCATTCACCACGATGACGGTCGGCGTTGCTCTCCTGTTCGCCGCTCAGTTGCCCAGCGGTTCGGCGCAAGAGAGTCACGTCGGACCATTGACGGGAACCGCGGCCAGCGGCAAACAGCTTTACAAGCGCTTCTGCATCGGGTGTCACGGACCAAGTGGCGACGGGCAGGGCGAGAATGCACCATGGATCGACCCGAAACCGCGCGACTTCACGGCTGCAACCTTCAAGTGCCGATCGACGCCGACTGGCACCTTGCCAACCGATGAAGACCTCGACCATGCAGTCACTCGTGGATTTGTCACCACAAACATGCCTTCGTGGAATCCGCTGACACCGCAACAGCGGCTGGACCTGGTTGCTTACATCAAGACGTTTTCACCGCGATGGAAAACCGATAAGCCCGGAATCCCGATCCATATTCCCGCGGAAACGCCCGTGACCATTCAAAGCGTTCTGCATGGGCGTGAATTGTTCCAGAAGATGGAATGCTGGAAGTGTCATGGGCCAGCGGGCCATGGCGACGGGCCGTCAGCCGCCACGCTCACCGACAGCAAGGACCAGCCGATTCGTCCCTATAACTTTTCAACGGGATCTCGGTTCAAGTGCGGAGAGACGAATCAGGATCTCTACCGGATTTTTATGACGGGCGTAGATGGCACTCCGATGCCATCGTTCGCAGACGTTATCCAACCGAACGATGCCTGGGATTTGGTGCATTTCTTACGCACATTGCAGGAGATGCACACGCCGGAACTCGCGCTCTGGAAAAAATATGCCTCAGAGCATGCCTCCGAAATTAAGCCGATCGGTCCCGATGCGGCAAGCGGCGGAAATTAAATGTTCAGGGAGGAATAATTCATGAATCGCAAACTTCTGTGCCTTTTGCCGGTAGTGGCCGTCATTTTGTATGCAGTCCAAGTGGGCGCCGGAGCACCGATGCCTCCGGGCGGCAGCACGATTTCCGGGAAGGTGACGTACACGGGGACGCCGCCAAAAATGAAGCCAATCGACATGTCGAAGGAGCCAACCTGCGCCAAGCAACACGCCACGCCGGTAATGACGGAGAACGTTACGACAGGGGCCGATAATTCGTTGCAGTACGTGGTTGTTTATATCTCAGAGGGAGATTCGGGCGGGGCGGTCCCCTCGGAAACCGTGCGATACGACCAGCGCGGCTGCCAGTATTTGCCCCACGTCTTACCGATGCAAGCAGGGCAGGTGTTACAGATCTTCAATGACGATCAGACTTCACACAACATCCATCCGCTTGCGAAGGTGAACCCTGAATGGAATAAGTCTCAGCCGGCTGGCTCGCTTCCGATTGACACAAAGTACGACAAGCCGGAATTCATCCCCGTGAAGTGCAACATCCATCCCTGGATGCATGGGTATTTCGTCGTGCTGAACACGTCGCACTACGCGGTGACCGGACAAGACGGTTCCTTCAGTTTGAAGGGCCTCGCTGCGGGCAAGTACACCGTAACGGCGTGGCAAGAACAATACGGCACGCAAACACAAGAAGTAACCATAGGGGCCGGCGAGACCAAAACGGCGAACTTCACATTCAAAGCTTTGCCGTACTAACACGTCCGACGGCGAAGACCCACGTTGAGGCAGAGCCAGCAACCCCGATTCTGCCGAAACGGAAGTCCATCCAGACGAGGAGCTATGGGAAAAGTTTTTGCGGTGTTGGTAACGCTGATCACCCTGGTTTCGATCGCGTTTTTTGTCCTGCATACGTGGTGGTTGCCGCCCAACATTTCGACGACGGGCACGGCCGTGGATCACCAATTGGAAGAGACGCTGATCGGCACCGGCGTCTTGTTTCTCGCCGGGCAATTGATGCTGGGAGCCTTCGCGTGGATGGCAAGCGGTAAATCCAAAGATGCCCAAGCGAAGAGTTTCCCTGGTGGTGCGACATCCATCGTAGTCGCGGCGATTTTGGTTGTGGGCATCGAGATTTTCACACTGACGTTCGTCGGATCCAAGGCCTGGGGCGCCATTTACTTGACGCCCGCGGAACCCGGTGCACTGCGAGTTGATGTGCAAGCCGAACAGTTTGCGTTCTATTTTCGATATCCCGGCCCGGATGGGCAGTTCGGCGGGACCCACCCAGAAAAGATCGACGACGGAAGCGGAAATTACTTCGGGCTCGATCCCGCGAACGATGTTGCGGCGCGCGATGACATCGTGGCCGGTTCCCTTGTTGTGCCCGTGAATCGGCAGATTGCTTTGACTTTGCATTCGAAAGACGTTGGCCATTCGTTTTACGTTCGCGAACTGCGCATGCAAGAGGATTTTGTGCCTGGGCTGGACATACCGTTGCACTTCACCGCCACACAGGTCGGCAAGTACGAGATCGTCTGCACTCAGCTCTGCGGACTCGGGCATTACAACATGAAGGCTTATCTGGAAGTGATGAGCGAACCAGACTTCGAGCAGTGGTTGAAGACGCAAGCAGGGCAGTAGGGCGTTAGCGATTTTAGAGGATGGCGATGAAATATTCGCCAACTCCGTCGAGGGTCACACTCAATGCACGAGGTTTCGACACATTCGGTCGCGCATCAACACAAGGCTCCAACTGGATTCATCCGGAAGTATGTATTCAGTCTCGATCACAAAGTGATTGGAAAGCAGTACTACGGACTAGCGCTGGTATCTGTGTTCATCGGCATGGTGCTGTCGTGGCTCTTGCGAATTCACCTGGCCTACCCGGATTATCACATTCCGTTCCTTTCCAAGTTGTCCGCGTCTGGCGCGCCCGGCGGCGTGATGACACCGGAATATTATCTCTCGCTCCTGACCATGCACGGAACGTTGATGGTGTTTTTCGTTTTAACCAATGCGCCATTCGCCGCGTTCGGAAACTATTTCTTGCCGATTCAGATCGGTGCGGAGGATATGGCGTTTCCGCGATTCAACATGATGTCGTTCTGGACGACGTTCGCCGCGTTCGTCGTCATGATGGCTTCGTTTTTTGTTGCTGATGGCCCGCCGATATCGGGTTGGACCGCGTACGCGCCATTGAGCGCGGTGGGTGGCGACGCAGGACCTGGCCTGGCGCTTGGCCAGGACCTGTGGGCGATCTCCATAGCGATTTTCTGCATTGCTTCATTGCTTGGAGCCTTGAATTTCATCGCGACTACTTTGGATTTGCGCGCTCGCGGAATGTCGTTGCTGAGAATGCCGTACAGCACGTGGGCATGGTTTGTGACCTCAATAATCGCGCTCCTGGCATTTGCGGTGCTTCTGCCCGCCTGCGTTCTGTTGATTCTGGATCGTGTCGCAGGAACCAGCTTCTTCATTCCCGCTGGGCTTGTGCTCAGCGACAAGTTGCAGCCGCATTCCGGCGGCTCTCCCCTCCTTTGGCAACATCTCTTCTGGTTTTTTGGACATCCCGAAGTGTATATCGCCATTCTGCCGTCGATCGGGATCATCGCAACGATTCTGCCGGTATTCACGCGCCGGCCTCTTCTGGGTCCAAAGGCGCTCATCGGAAGTATGGTAGCGATTGGATTTCTCAGCTACATGGTATGGGGCCATCACATGTTTGTGAGCGGCATGAATCCCTTTTCGGCGAACATTTTCTCCATCCCGACATTGATCATCACCATACCCGCGACGATCATGACGCTGCTGCTCACGGCCTCGCTATACGGCGCGAAAATGCGATTCGACACACCGGCGCTGTTTTGCCTTGGATTCATTTCTGTTTTTATCAGCGGCGGCATCAGCGGCTTCTACCTGGCGCAGCCTTCGTTGGACACATATCTTCACGCGACGTATTTCGTCGTAGCGCACTTTCATTTCGTGATGGCGGTTGCTTCGCTTTTCGGCGTTTTTGCCGGGACGTACTTCTGGTTTCCGAAGATGTTTGGCCGCATGATGAGCGAATCGCTGGGGAGATGGCATTTCTGGCTGACATTTCTTGGCGTCTACTGTGTTTTTATGCCGATGCACTATCTCGGACTGGTAGGTAATGTCCGAAGATATTCAGCGTTTGTGGATGACTACCTCGCCCCGCTGATTCCGGTACATCGATTCATCACGATCGCTGCATTGCTTACTGGAGCTGCACAGCTCATTTTTCTTTGGAACCTGATTTGGAGCCGGTTCCGCGGGCCGGTCGCGTCGGAGAATCCTTGGGAGGCTACTTCTCTGGAGTGGTCGACGACTTCGCCGCCTCCCTTCGACAATTTCGGCGGAAAGCATCCCGTTGTGTATCACGGGCCGAACGAACTCGGAGTGGACGGACCGGACGGGACTGATTTCTTGATGCAAACGGCAGCGCCAAAGAATCCGTGACTCGGGTGACGCGGAACGCGCAAAAGGAGCGAACGTGGGTGTAGACGTTCAAGACGCGATTCGCGTCGGACAAAAGCTCGGTGGTTCCGGGCTACCACCAGTAACGGGGAACACGCGGCTCCCAAACGTTTCACTGAGCGAACGGCCGGAGCGCTCCGAGACTGGCGTTTGGATTGGAATATTCGCCATCATCATGACCTTTGCCGCTCTGACGAGCGCCATGATAGTTCGCGAAGGGGTTGCGCTGGACTGGACCCATTTTCAGCTTCCCAAGATCTTGTACGTGAACACGCTGATTCTCATATTCAGCAGCTGGACGTTGGAGACAGCGGTCGCCCAGATGAATGAGGGTGAGAAACGCTTTTCCGCGGGCATGACTTGGCTCTGGATCACGGTAGCGCTCGGCGGAGTATTTGTCATCGGGCAGGTAATTGCATGGCGCGTGCTAGCGGGTCAGGGGCTTTTTCTCGCTACGAATCCAAGCTCCTCATTTTTCTACGTATTCACCGCGGCGCACGCGTTGCATTTGATTGGCGGGATCCTAGGTCTTGGCTATCTGATCTACAAACTGAACCGAAGCAGGAGCGTCGCAAGAACGACCGGCATTCGGGCGACATCTCTTTACTGGCATTTTATGGATGGGCTTTGGATGTATCTGTTCGTTCTCTTGCTGGCACGAATGTAGTGGTTGGGAGGATACGTGAGCGAATCGGTGGTCGGGGCGGAGGGTTTGGGAGCAACAATGGAACCCTCCCCATTTGGGATTCCGTCCAAGAAGCTCACGATGTGGCTGTTCATCGCGTCGGATGCGATTACGTTCGGTGCGATCCTGTTCGGGTATTCCTATTTGCGAGTGGGTTCTCCGGATTGGCCGAGGCCATTTCAGTTTTCACCGACCATTGTCAACGCCATGGTGATGACGGCTGTACTGCTGACGAGTAGCTTGACCATGCTCTGCGCCGTTTCGGCCGCAAAGACCGGACAGAAAAGTTCGAGCCTAAGATGGCTGGGAGCTACCGTACTCTTGGGCGTCTTGTTTGCGGTCATGCATCTGCGCGAATGGTTTCACATGTTTCATGAGGGTTGGAGCCTTTCGCGAAATCCCTCAGGCGGGCCAGTTGCGTTCGGTGCGACATTTTTCAGCATCACCGGATTGCATCTTCTACATGTGATTTCCGGTGTCATCGCTTTGATCGTTGTGGGCCTCGGCTTTTGGGTTGGAAAATTCGATGATGATTATGTCGAGACGACTGGGCTGTATTGGCACTTCGTGGATCTGGTTTGGATGTTCGTGTTTCCGCTTTTATACCTCATGAATGCTGCAAGGTAAGCGGGAAAGGATGCAATGAGCGAGATGGTGGCGAATCGCGATCCGAAGACCGGTTTTTACGTTGGGGTCTGGATTGGTCTATTGTTTATCGCGGGCCTGGAAGTATTTCTGACCTACCGAGGCCTCTCCACGCATGCCTTGCTGGCTTCTCTTCTGCTTCTGGCGATGATCGAGTCCGCGATCGGCGTGCTTTATTTTATGCACTTGAGGTTCGAACGACGAGTGATGATGTGGAGCATCCTGCTTTCAGTCGTCTTTGTTTTGCTCATGATGAATCAGATCTGGCCTGATGCCTATCGGATGACGACCATCAGGCTGCACTAGATAGGTTTCCGGGAGCTGGGTATGGGAATGTCAAGAAAATGAAAAAATACGGGGGTACGATTTTCATTGGTGTCGTCGGAGTTCTGATCCTCTCGACACTGATCTTTCCGAATGCCGTCGCCGCTCAGGGATGCGCGCTTTGTTACCAGAGCGCCGCAGCGGCTGGCTCGCGCGCGATTCGCGCACTACAAAATGGAATCATTGTTCTCATTGTTCCACCTTTTTTTATCTGTAGCGCGATGACGTACTTGGTATACCGCCGGCGGAATTCTCATAACGAAAATGGGTAGATCAACATCACTTCAGGCTGAATAGACTTTTTCCGGCTCGTTTCGAATCTTTGCGGCGCACGGCAGCTGTATTTCGATCAGCAACCCGCCCCCTGAACAATTGACGGCTCGCACTGAGCCGCGATGCAGGCGCACGGCGCGATCCGTAATAGAAAGCCCGAGTCCAGATCCTCCTGACGAGCGATCTCTCGCATCGCCAACGCGGTAAAAAGGAAGAAAAATGTCGGGAAGAGCCTCGTCCGGGACCCCTCGCCCATGGTCGCGCACGCTGATGAGCGCTCTGTCGCCGCTGGTAGCGGTGGTCCGTTGCAGCGAAATCTGGACTTCGGTGCCTTCTGCCGTGTAATTGACGGCATTGCGAATCACGTTCTCCACGGCACTCCGAAGAAGCTCTTTGTTGCCTAAAATGGTGCAGGGTTCCGATTTCACCAGCCGCACATGTCGATTGCGGCTCTGTGCTTCGTAGTCTGCGTCTGCCGTGACTTCTGCGACCACCTGATCCAGCAGGACCTGTTCGCCTTGCAGGAACTCGCTGCCGCCTTCCAAACGAGCCAAACGCAGGAGGTTGCCGATGAGCGTATTCAGACGCCCCGCTTCAGTTTCAATTCGATCGAGCCCTTTCACCGACTCCGCGTTCGCGTGAAGACGTGTCAAACCCAACGCTACCGTTAGGCGTGCCAGCGGAGACCGCAGCTCGTGAGAAATGTCGGCAAATAATCGCTTTTGAGAGGAGATTAACGATTCGATTTGCTCGGCCATGTGGTCAAAGTCCCGGCTTAGCTCAGCAAGTTCGTCTGCGCGACGGGTCGCGCCGTCGCCGACACGCGCGCTCAAGTTCCCGGTTGCCAGCCGATGCGTCGCAGCCCTCAAGTCGCGAATCGGAGCCGTAATGTAACGAGCCAGCCAAAAGCAGACGAAACCCGCGATAAAGAGAACAGCCGCGGCCCGGACAAACTGGACTTGTATCGGAGCACGCAAGACGTCAGTTACTGACTCGACTTTGGTACCGATCACGAGCACATAGTGGGTACCCATAGAGCCGGTGGTACGCGTTGCTGCAAACCGCGTTCCATTAGAGGTCTGAATAGTCGTGCCAGCTGATTGCAGCGCCGATGTCGCCATCGCATCAACGTCGGCTTCCGTCGGCTGCGACAGGATCTCCTTGCCTTCATCGTCGAAAAGATACGCTTGCCAGTGGAGAGTAGTCTGGAGGGAAGATAAGAAGTCAGCTAAAGCTCCCATACCGTGGTCATCCAGGATATCGGCGGCACGGGCAGCCATGAGAGGCATCACTGTTCTGTCAAATTCCTCCGCCCGCATGGCACGAAATTGCGATTGCGTCGTAACGACGGAGACAATCATCGTCGCGCTGACCAGCACCATGGCAAGCCAGAACGACAGAAAGATCTTGAGGAACAGGCTATTCAACAGTAGTTCACCCGACTGTGCTCAGAGCGGTGGGTTCGCAACCACGTAAACGTATCCCACGTTGCGAATCGCCCGAATCCGTTCCGCACCGTCTTCAGCAAAGCCTAGCTTTCTTCGCAAGTTGCTGATGTGAACGTCAAGGCTCCGGTCTGCCGGCTCCGACTCACGGCCGAGTGCGTTTTTGACCAGATCTTCCCGGGCTAAAACTTGTCCCGGTGCCTTTATGAATTGCGTCAGTAATTCGAATTCCGCTGACGTCAACTCGACCTGACGGTCTTTCTGGTACGCGGTTCGGGACAACATATCGAGTCGAATATCGCCCAATGCAACCACGGATTGCACTTTGCCCTCGCGAGTGGTCCCCGCCGTTCGCCGCAGGACCGCGTGAATCCGTGCCGCCAGTTCTCGCGGGTTAAACGGTTTGGGCATGTAATCGTCGGCGCCGATCTCCAAGCCAACGATGCGATCTACGTCCTCACCGTGCGCTGTCAGCATTACCACCGGGACCGCCGACTTAGCCCGAATCTGCCGCAGCGCCTCGAAGCCACGAATTCCGGGTAGCATAACGTCCAGAATGACCAGGTCATACGACTTCGTGAGCGATTCCGACACACCCGCAGTGCCATCATGAACGGCGTCCACGTGAAATCCCTGTGACCCGAGGTATTGTTGAACCAATTCACAGAGTTCCACGTCATCGTCTACGATCAGAATCCTATTCGTGATCCACTCTCCGGTCGCTTCGTTCCTAGCCTGCATGCCGCACATTTTACACGTTTCGGCGGCATGGTTGGAGGCACCCACATCGACATTAGGTCCAAAAAGTGCGACTGCAACTTGTAAAATCCGTTAGGGTTGGGCAACCGTCCCTCACACTCACGATCCCTCACTTTGGTTGAATCCCACCCTCTCCGCCACTACTTCACAAATCGAAGTGTCCCAAATCGTTCCGGCACATGGAACGTTCCGCCCTGTGGAATCGAACTCCACGCCAGGGCAATGCGCTGATCGTCTCCGCCGCGACCCGCCGCCCGGAAGAAATTCACCCGCCACAAATACCCGCTCCGCACTTTGTCCACGCTGAGCGCCGAAAGCGGAATCCGCATCTCCGTAAGCCACAAGTGATTCTTCTTGTCGATCTTCGTTGCATGTTCGAATCCTGAGTTCCACGCGGCATCGTTAAATGGAGTCTTCGTCTTCTCGATCTCCAGATCGATCCACTGATTGTTCGGCGCCACTTCGAATTCATAGTAATGAGAAACTTTTTCAGGCCGAGGATTCAGGAAAACCTCCACGACGTCGCGATTCCACAATTCCCAGCGCTCTTTGGAAATATCCTCGCCTTCATAAACGTTCAGCAAGTCGTAATGACCCGAAAATGCGAAGTAGATGTATCGATCGCTCCAAACGGCAGCCACACGCGTCGCGACCGAAGGATTCTCCGTCTTCCCGGTCGGATCGTGATCGAACTCGATCCATTTCGCCTGCGTCCATGTCCGCTTCGACAAATTCGCATCTACCGCAAAATCGCTCGCCGCATACTTCGCGGTCGTCTCCATGGTGCTCAAATATGGATTCGCGGCCTGGCCCGCAGCGGAAAGAAGCGAAACGCCGGAGCTCGCGCCGAGCCCAACGCATACCAGCACGGCTAAGAAGATCGAGTTAATCTTGGATATGGTCATAGAGTCTATTCTTGATCCCTCAGGGGAGCGCCCAACTCTCACGCAAAGATTGAGTTGGCGCTGAATTTATGACACTCTGGCGACCGAAAGTAAACGATACAGAACAATAGCAAAGATAAGCACCCGAAACTCGGGTAGAAATCGTACTCTCTCGATGCGGCGAGTCTTTTTCGGAGGAATTACGTGAGCAAGCTCAATCGCAGGCGCTGGTTGGAAAGTCTCGGCACGGTCGCCGTCGCAAGCGCGTTGCCGTCGTCGGCATTGAGCGCCGGCGCTCAGCTCAAATCCCCCGAAGGCTCCGGCAAAATGAAGCTCGACCTCGCCGACTTTCGCCCCAAGAGCATGCTGCACGCTCCTGAAACCAAAATCGAAAAATCCCGCTACCCGGTCATCGACATCCACACCCATCTCTCTATTCGTGCAAAAGACGTGAATGGTGTCGGCATCGGCGAAAAAATGGACTTCCTCGCCACTCCCGAAATCCTCCTCCCCGTCATGGAGCGCAGAAATATAAAAATTCTCGTCAACCTGACCGGTGGCTCCGGCAAAGGCCTCGACGAAACCATTCAGCGTTTCGACAAAACGCATCCCGATCGCTTCATCACCTTCACCGAGCCCACTTGGGACCACACGAATCAGCCCAACTATCCTCAGTTCCAGGCCGACGAAATCCAGAAAGCCCACAAAGCAGGCGCGCGCGGACTGAAAGTTCTCAAAACTCTCGGCCTCTACCTCCGCGAAAATGTTTCCGAAGGCCGACTCGTCAAGATCGACGATCCGCGCTTCGACACCATGTGGGAAGCCTGCGGCGCCCTCAACATGCCCGTCGCCATCCACGTTTCCGACCCCGAAGCTTTCTTCCTGCCCACCGACGGCACCAACGAGCGATTCGAAGAGCTGAACAATCATCCCGACTGGTCCTTCCATGGCAAAGACTTCCCCAGCAACATGGAATTGCTCGAAGCCCGCAATCGAATGATCGCCAAGCACCCGAAAACACAATTCATCGTTCTCCACGTCGGCAACGATGCCGAAAATCTCGGCTACGTCAGCGAATGCATGGACCGTTTCCCAAACATGACCGTCGAAATGGCTGCGCGCGTCGGCGAACTCGGAAGGCAACCTCGCGCCTCGCGCAAATTCTTCGACAAATATCAGGATCGCATCCTGTTCGGCACCGACGCCGTCCCCAACGGTACCGACACGCCTCAACAGATTTACGGCGACGAACTCTACCAGATCTACTTCCGTTTCCTCGAAACCGAGGACGAATACTTCGACTACGCTCCGGCGCCCGTTCCTCCCCAGGGCCGCTGGCAAATCTACGGAATCGGCTTGCCGGATACCATCCTGAAAAAGGTCTACAACCAGAACGCAGCCCGGCTGCTCAAGCTGACCATCTGAGCTCCACGGCGCCTATAACAAGCTGCCGTCCAAAAAAATGCCATTGCAAAGATTGAAAGAACACGAGGAAAACATGAGCTCATCGGAAGATTCAGCAAGTAAAGTCGGACGCCGCGAGTTTCTCCAAAAAAGCGCCCTGCTCGCCACCGCTACCGCTGCGGTCAGCTCCAGCGCGCTCTCCTACAGCCGTATCGCCGGTGCAAACGATCGCATCTCCATCGGCCACATCGGTATCGGCAGCCGCGGCTCCGAACTTGATCGCATGGTCGCGCAACTCAGCCAATCGAAAAATGTCCACATGACCGCGGTCTGCGATCTCTGGACCGTCCATCGCGAACGCGCCGTCGCGTTCAACACGAAAGCCTACGGCTCCGCGCCGCGCGCCTTGCTCGTCCCAGACCAACTCTTGGAGCTCAAGGATCTCGACGCCGTAATCATCTCCACGCCCGAACATTCCCACTCGCCTCTGCTCAAGAAAGCCATCGATGCCGGCAAAGACGTGTACAGCGAAAAGCCCATGGGCAACGTGCTCGCCGAAGTCAAAGCCGCTCGCGACGCCGCGCTGAACAGCAAACAGATCGTTCAGATCGGCACCCAGCATCGCAGCGAGCCCTACCAACTTGCTACACGCGAATTCATCAGGACCGGCGCCTTAGGCGACGTCACCAAGTACGAAATCGAATGGAACTACCACGGCCCGCGTTGGCGCGGTCGCCCCGAAGTAAAACAGATCCGCGAGCAAGACACGAACTGGCCCGTCTGGCTCATGACCAAGCCCGCGCGTCCTTTCGATCCGCAGCTCTATTTCGAATTCCGCCTCTACAAAGAATTCTCCAGCGGCATTGCCGACCAGTGGATGAGTCACGGCATCGACCTGTGCCACTTCTTCATGGACGAGCAGTTCCCCGAGTCCGTTGTGGCAAACGGCGGCATCTTCGCCTGGCACGACGGCCGTCAAAACCCCGACACTTTCCAGGCCTTGCTCACCTATCCAAAGGGATTCATGGCCAGTTACACCACCAGCTTCGGCAACGATGCGCCCAGCTTCACGCGCATCATGGGTAAGAAGGGAACGATGTTCAACACCGGCGGCGAAGGTAGCCCCCGCTGGCAATTCGTCAACGAAGTAGGGAATCACGAAGACGATTTCGACGTCGACAAAAAGCGCGTCACCAAAGACATCCTTCTCCCCGGCGACAAGGGACTACCACCAGCCGGCATGGGCGACGAAGACCTTTCCCATCTCACAAACTGGTTCGAATGCCTTCGCTCACGAAAACAACCGAACGCCACCGTAAACCACGGCTTCTCCCACGCCGTCGCCATCATGATGGCCCGCGACTCCTACTGGTCCGGCAAGCGCCTCTACTGGGACCGCACCAAAGAAGAGATCGTCGACGCCGTCCCAGCCAAATAGCCCACGTGTGCGAAAGTCGTCTCTTGGGTGCCGCACCCTCAGTTTTTAGAGGGTGCGGGTTTAAATGAAGCCCAACCCTTGTTTCTACAATAGTTTGATACACGCGGGGGGCTTCCTCCGCGTATTGGTGGTGCTCCCGATTTCTCTGCGCTGGCCCCCAAATCTTAATTCCCAATTTCCCAAATACCTATTGACATACGCGTTACCAGATGGTACACTCCCCCATGTCGCCCCACTTCGTATTCGAACCAACCCACCGCTCACCGTTTCACGCCCTCCCGCATCCCCAGCAATTTCAATCGCTTGCACACTCCCATTTTTGGAATATTTCCAACCCACTGATTCCGAACTGTTTGCGCACTCTTCCAAAAAACACGGGGGTATACCCTCTTCCTTCCCATTTCGGAACTCACATTCGCCCAAGCCTCTCAAGCGCACACCACTTCAGCGTGGACGTAACGACGATCACGCCCAATTTGGAGTGCGGCGCCCCCGCGCCGCCTTTAACCAACGAAGCCACGCCAACAAATTTGCGATTCGCACAGAATCTGGCCCGACGCGCGGACTACATCTATCCCACAATCACAGCGTCCATCTCCAATTCGCGACTCATTCACAAACAGCGCGCGATCACATTGAGACAAATTGGATTGAACCTTGACAACCCCAAATCTTCTGCGAATATACCAATGCTAAGCGTTTAGAATCATACTTTCGAGCATCCAAGGAGCCGCATGGCCGCCCCCCAACAACAATTTCTCTTCGCTTCCGCACCCGACAGCTGGGGCGTCCTCGACTACCCAGGCCCTTCCTGGGAGCAGTCCTACGAAAAGATGCTCGATGAAATGGTCGAAGCCGGCTACACCGGCACGGAGCTCGGCCCCTATGGCTACTTTCCAACCGATCCCGAAATTCTTCGCGCCCAACTCGAAAAGCGAAAGCTCAAACTCCTCGGCTCTTTCGTTCCCGTACAAATGGGGGACCTCAACGCCGAGAAAGAAGTCATCGAACGCATCCGCAAAGTCGGCGACCTTCTCGCCAAGCTGAAAGCTCCATTCCTCGTTCTTGCCGACGACCAAACTCCCGGACGAAATGCCTTCTCCGGCCGCGCGAACGATCCGGCCTGCCCAAAACTGAATGCGGAACAATGGAAGCACGTCGGCAAAATCGTCGCCGGCGCCGAAAGAGTCGCGCAGGAATTCGGTCTCGATCTCGTGTTCCACCCGCACGTCGCGACCCACGTCGAAACCTCCGTGGAAACCGAGATGTTTTTCGACGCGACCTCTCACACAGGAATCGGGCTGTGTCTTGATTCCGGCCACGCTTTTTACGCTCAGTCCGACCCTGTCAAGGAAGCGGAGAAGTTCAAAAGCAAGTTGCGTTTCGTTCACATCAAAGATTGCAACCAGAATATCCTGACCGAAGCCCGCAAAAACAAGTGGACCCTTGAAGAAGCGATCGAGCATAAGGTCTTCACGATCATCGGGCAGGGAAATATCGATTTCCCAGCTTTCTTCCGCGTCCTCAAGAAAAACAACTACTCGGGCTGGATGGTCGTGGAGCAGGACGTGAAATTTAACGCCTACACGATTCCTCCTGCACAAAGCGTCGCCGAAAGCCTCGCGTACTTGCAGGGCGTCGTGGGTGCAGTTCAAAATTCCGGCGCAGCCGCCCGATAGAGCCGGATTGAGCTAACGATGACGAAGAAACTGGGAGTCGGAGTTCTCGGAGTCGGAGAAATGGGGCGCCGCCACGCGGAAAATCTGCGGCATCTCGTCCCAAACGCGCAACTGGTTGCAGTCGCGGACGCTCTCGAAGAGCGAGCAAGCAAGGTCGCAGCCGAACTCGAAATCGAGAAATCCTTTGGCAGCCTCGAAGCGATGCTCGAGTGTAAAGACATCGACGCTGTGATCATAGCAACACCGGATGCGTTTCACGCCCCCGCTGTGAGCGTCGCTGCTGCCGCAGGCAAGGCGATTCTCTGCGAAAAGCCTCTCGCGCTGAATCTCGCCGACGCGCGCAGTGCGCTTGCCGCAGCCGCCAAACACAAAGTGTATTTCCAGGTCGGCTTCATGCGCCGCTACGATCCCGCGTACTCAGCCGCAATGAAGCGGATCGAAGCCGGCGAAATAGGCGTCCCCGTGGTGTTCAAATCGTTGGGTAGAGACAAAGAAGGTCCGCCGCTCGCCTACTATCATTCGCAGATCAACGGAATGCTGTTTTACACCAACTCCATTCACGATTTCGATCTCGCGCGCTGGATGATGCAGGACGAAGTCACCGAAGTCCATGCTTTCACCACGGCCGCAATTCGACCCGAAGTCACGCAATTCGGCGACGTTGTCGCCAGTGTCGTCAATCTGAAATTCGGCAAAGGCGCGATCGGAAATATCGAATCGCACGCGCAAGTCGCGTACGGCTACGACGTACGCACCGAAATCGTCGGCTCCAAAGGCTCGATTCAGATTGGAAGCCTGCATCGCACACCTGCCTCATTTCTGACGGCGCAAGGAAGCGTCAGCCCAATCGCCGACTATTTCCTGTCGACGTTCGCCGATGCCTACCTGGAGGAAATGCGCGATTTTGTCGATCGCATCATCAACGATCGACAACCCCGCGTGACCGGTGACGATGGTTTCAAAGCACTCGCGATAGCCGCCGCTGCCGAGCAATCGCATGCGCAATCGAAAGTTGTCAGTGTAGGCGCCTAGCATGACATCGCTACGACATGTTGACTTTGAGCAAGGGAGCGCACAATGAAACCGTCGACCGCTTCCACGTACAAAAGTCTGCTCCACGAAATGACGCAGACAACGCCGACGTGTCTCTGGAACGACTCCGCCTCGATCTCAGAACTGAAGTACTCGCTGGAGAACGGCGCAGTCGGCGCAACCTGCAATCCTGTGATTGTCGTCGGCGTCTTGAAAAAAGAATTCGACGCCTGGAAGGGAAGAATCCGAACGATTGCGGATGAACTTCCGACTGCGACGGAAGATGAAATCGCGTGGCAGGTGGTCCGCGAAATGTCCGCGAACGCCGCAGCATTGTTGAAACCAATCTTCGATCAACAGAAAGGCAAGAACGGCCGACTTTCCATTCAGACCGATCCGCGGCTGTATCGCAACACCGACGCCATCGTGAAACAGGCGCTCGAGTTCGACAAACTCGCGCCAAACATGATCGTAAAAATTCCTGTGACACGCGCCGGAATCCCCGCCATCGAAGAGGCTACGTATCGCGGCGTCAGCATCAACGCGACCGTCAGCTTCACGTTGCCGCAGTGTATCGCCGTCGCCGAAGCCGTGGAACGCGGTCTCACACGCCGAGAGAAGGAAGGATTGCCCATCGATACGATAGGTCCGGTCTGCACGATCATGGTTGGCCGTTTGGATGACTGGCTCAAGGTCGTCGCCGAAAAGGAAAGCATTTCCATCGATCCGGGTTATCTCGAGTGGGCTGGTGTCGCCGTTTTCAAAAAGGCGTATAGAATATTTCGCGAACGCGGCTACCGGATCCGCCTGCTCTCCGCAGCGTTTCGG
Source organism: uncultured Acidobacteriota bacterium (assembly GCA_963795355.1). Taxonomy (GTDB): domain Bacteria; phylum Acidobacteriota; class Terriglobia; order Acidiferrales; family UBA7541; genus Acidiferrum. The sequence continues at coordinate 1,351,644 of CAWCHM010000008.1, read as the reverse complement.
AATCACATGCACTGGAGCGAATTCATTGGCGGCGACGTCGTCATTTCTCCGCCGTATGCTTGGCAACTTCGCTTCAATGCCAGCGGGATCGAAATCAAACCGCGCATGCAGAACGCAGTGGACTCCAAAATCATCGACGAGCTCAACAATCGTTTTCCCGATTTCCGCCGCGCCTACAGCGAAGGCGGCCTTACGGCCGAAAAATTCGATTCCTTCGGCGCAACTCGTCGGACGTTGCGCCAATTCACCGGCGCGTGTGCCGACCTGAATGCGATCGTGCGCGATGTCATGATTCCGAATCCGGACAGTTGAACGGTTGATACCCGTTGCGTTTTGCCTAGCCGATAATCTCTGATATTGTTCGCTCTTGAAGCATGCCAACCTCTAGGAAATCCAGAACACGGAAGAACCCCAAGGCCGCGAGCATTTCCGACGTAGCGCGCGAATCCGGCGTCTCCATCTTTACCGTCTCCGCCGTCGTAAACAACAAGGCTCACGTCGGAAAAGTGTTTCGTGAGCGCGTCGAAGCCGCCATTCGCAAGCTGAACTATCGCCCCAACCTGATCGCGCGCAGCCTCATTAAGCAAAAGACTCAAACGATCGGCATGATCGTGCCGGACATCGCCAATCCATTTTTCCCGATGGTCGTTCGCGGCGCCGAAGATGCTGCGCAGAAGCTTGGCTACAACCTGTTGCTCTGCAACAGCGACGACAATCTCGAAAAAGAAGATCGCGCCGTTGAGCTCCTGCTGTCGAAACGTGTCGACGGAATTGTACTCACGAAAGCTGCCGGAGATTTTTCGCCGTCTCTGCGCCAGACCATCACCGACGTCAACATTCCGTTCGTGCTGCTCATGCGAACGTATCCGCAGCTCACAAAAGACGCGGTCATCAGCGACGACTATCAAGGCGCCTACGAAGCGGTGCGCCATCTCGCGCGCTCCGGTCGCCGTCGCATCGCGCTGGTCAGCGGCCCTCTTCGTGTCAGCAATGCGAAAGAGCGCTTTCGCGGATTTCGCGACGCGCTCGACAAAAGCGGCTTGCCGTTCGATCCCGATCTTGTCGTTGAAGGCGACTACCGCATCGAGTCGGGATTTCGCGCCGGACATGCCTTACTCTCGCGCCGGCCCGACGGCATCTACGTCGCAAATCACCTGATGACGGTTGGATTTTTAAAAGCTGTCGACGAAATGGGATTGAAATGCCCCGATGATTTCGGCCTGGTCAGTTTCGACGACTATCCGTGGCTCGGCGTTTTTCGTCCGCGTTTGACGACGGTCGAATTGCCGAAGCATCAACTCGGAAGCGAAGTGGTCGAGCTTTTGATTCGCCGCATCGAAGGCGACAAGGGCAAGCCAGTCCTGATGAAATTGCAGCCCGAGCTGCGCATTCGAGAATCGTGCGGATTTTCGCAATTTGTGTCGGCGAATCCTGGGACGGACGCATCGGCATTGGTGAATCACACACCTCCCAAGGCGACGCCAGTCCAGTAGGCGGTTCGCGGCCGTAAACTATGTCTCGTTCCAGTTGAATACTTTGGTCCGCACTGTGAACATGCGCGTTTTCGCGGCACCGTAAATGATGCCGACCAGCAGCCATGCGAGCCCCGCGTACTTGGTCCAGGTCTGCAAGCCGAGGAGCAAACCGAAACAAAAGACCGCGCCAAATCCAGGAACAAACGCGTCGCGAAGGAATTTGCGCTTGCTCGAACTCTGCGAAAACCAAAAGTACAGCAGCGAAGCGATGTTTACCGCGGTGAATGCCAGCAGCGCGCCGAAGGTGACCATTTCGGCGGCGCGCTCCCACGGAATCGTCAGCACCGCGATGTACGCGATTCCGCCGACGATCCACTCGTTGTAGACGGGATTGCCACGCGTTGCGCTCAGGTGCCCGAACACTCTTTTCGGAATGACTTCGTCGCGGCCCATGCAATAAAGCAAGCGGGCCGCGCCAACGTGTCCCGCCAAGCCGCATGCAAGGCTCGACACGATCAACACGAGACCATAGGCCGAAAAGAGAACGGCGCCGCCGGCGATTTTCGCGACGTCCATGAACGCGGTTTCAGCATTCGTCAAAGTCGTGTAGTCGGGCGATACGATCTGCGCGAGATAAACCTGGAGGCCGCTGAATAAACCCGTAAAGAGGATCACAAGCACAGCGGCGAGCAATACATTGCGCCTGGGATTCTTTACTTCTTCGGCAAGAATGGAAACGCCGTCAAATCCGATGAACACCAAGGCGGCAAACGAAGTCCCCGCGGCAAGCGCGCGCAAGTTGAAGGTCGCCGGATCGTAGATGGGGTGCGTCGTGAATAATCCACCGACGCCCTTGTGCAGGACGATGAAGCGAAACGCTTGCACCAAGAACACGGCGGTGACCAGCACCATGAATCCGAGAAGAGCCTGGTTGGCGCGCGCGTTGAATTTGATCCCTTGCACGGTCAACACGGTTATGACGCCAACGATCAACGCCGCAAGCACGGCGAAGGGAATTTGCGGAAGCATTCTGCGAATTGCGAGCACGGCGTACAGGGCGTTTTGAATCGGCTGGAAAAGATATTCGAGAAACATCGTCCAGCCGAGAATGAATCCCACATGAGGATTCATCGTCTTGCTGACGTAGGAATAGACCGAACCAGAAGATGGAAAAACGCTGGCCATGCGGCCGAAACTGACGGCGGTCACCGACATCGCGATCATGGCCAGGAGAAGAGTCGTTGCTGCGTGGCCGTGTGAGAGAACTTGCGCTTCGCCGAAGAGCGGGACGGCGGCGATCGGCGAAGTCAAAATAATTCCGTAGTAGACCAGGTCCCAGAGGCTCAGCACGCGTTTGAGATGCGGCTGACCGCCTGCCTGAGTAATCGCCTGGTTGGTCGCCACGCTATTTCTTCTCGCCCGATCCGGAATCAGATTTGGGATCCGTTCCGAAGAAGTAGCGTTCTTTGACGCGCGCTTTTTCGTATTCGGCGCGCGCGGTTTTCACTGCGTCGATCTCGGAGATTTCGGCGATGGGCACATCCCACCACGATTCGTAGCCGGGAACGTTTTTCTTAAGGTCCGTCTCTACGACAATGACTGAAGTGCGCGATTCTTTTTGGCCGCGCTGCAAAGCGTCTTTGAATTCCTCGATGGAGTTGGCACGAACGGACCAAGCACCGAGGCTCTCGGCGTTTGCGCGATAGTCGATCTGAATCGGATCGCCAGAGTAGCGGCTGTTTTTCGCGTAGCGATACTCGGTCCCCATGCCTTCATTGCCGAGGCTGCGGCTGAGGCCGCCGATGCTGGCGAATCCGTAGTTGTCGACCAAAATGATGTTGAGCTTCAACCCTTCCTGGAGCGACGTGACGATTTCCTGCGCCATCATCAGGTAGGAACCGTCGCCGACGAGGACGTAAACGTCGCGATCGGGCCGCGCCATTTTTATTCCGAGGCCACCGGCGATTTCGTAGCCCATGCAGGAGTAGCCGTACTCCATGTGGTAGCCGCCGGGTTCACGCGTGCGCCAAAGTTTGTGTAGATCGCCGGGCATGCTGCCTGCGGCGTTGATCATGATGTCCGAAGGCTTGGTGAAATCGTTGATCGCGCCGATTACTTCACTCTGAGTGAGTTTGCCTTCGGTGCGCAGGCTATAGATGCGTTCGACTTCTTTGTCCCAGCTGGCGCGCAGTTCGAAGATTTTCGTGCGATAGCTTTCTTCCACGCGATATCCAGCGAGGGCGTTGCGCAATTCCTGAAGCGTCACGCGAGCGTCGCCGGTCAGTGGCAAGGCGGCGTGCTTGTAGGCGTCGAACTCTGTGACGTTGATATTGATGAAGCGAACGTTGGGATTCTGAAACGCGGTTTTGGATGCGCTGGTGAAATCGGTATAACGCGTGCCGATTCCGATGATCAAATCGGCCTCGCGCGCCAGGATGTTGGCGCTACTCGTGCCGGTGACGCCGATCGCGCCGACCGCTTGCGCGTGGTTGTAGGGGAGCGAGCCCTTGCCGGCATTGGTTTCGCTGACGGGAATTCCCGTTGTGGCTGCGAATTCCCCTAACTCGCGCGAAGCTTCGGAATAGAGCACGCCACCGCCAGCTACGATCAGAGGGCGCTTAGCGGTACGGATCCACGTCGCGGCACGTTTGAGGAGATCTTGATCGCAACGCGAGCGCGGAATTGTCCAAACGCGCTTCTCGAAAAACTCATCCGGGAAATCGAAAGCTTCGGTTTGGACATCCTGAGGCAACGCGAGTGTGACCGTGCCGGTTTCGGTGGGAGAAGTCAGCACGCGGACCGCTTCAGGAAGGGACGTGATGATTTGCTCGGGACGCTGGATTCGATCCCAGTAGCGCGAGACGGGGCGGAAGCAATCGTTGACGGAGACATCCTGCGTGGCTGGGGATTCAAGCTGCTGCAAAACGGGCGCGACGTTACGGCGCGCGAAAATGTCGCCAGGAAGCAGCAGGATGGGGATGCGGTTGATGGTGGCGAGCGCGGCGCCGGTGAGCATGTTGGTCGCGCCGGGGCCGATGGAACTGGTGCAGACCATCGTTCGCAGACGGAAGGAAGCTTTTGCGAAGGCGACGGCGGCGTGAACCATAGCCTGCTCGTTGCGGAAGAGGTAATAGCGCAGGCCGCGATCTTGCTCGAGGGCCTGGCCGATGCCGGCCACGTTTCCGTGCCCGAAGATTCCGTAACAGCCTTCGAAAAAGCGATGCTGCACACCATCACGTTCGACAAATTGGTTCTGCAGGAACGCGACGATCGCTTGCGCAACGGTGAGGCGTCTTGTCATAGGAAATTGTCCTATCCGAGCATAGCCTCTACATCGATCTGAATCATCCGCGGAGTCATTTCTCGATCAGGTCTTGATGAGCGGCAAACGTGGATCCGTTCCATTCCACGTTCCGCGGATCCAGGAATGTTGCGGGTCTTCGGTGGCGGCCAGAGAACGCGCCGAACCGGCGAGAAAATTAAGGTAATAGGTGTCGTAGCCCGGGCCTGCGACGACGGTATGGTAGCCGCTGCGGACGAGAACCGCGTCGCCGTCACGCGTTTTTAACGCGCGGCTGCCGACTTCCTCGTTTCCATAGAGATGTTGGAACGCGAAGCTCTCATCATTCTGAAACCGGAAATAATAGATTTCGTCGAGGTCGGCTTCCGACGGCGGGTTGTGGACGTCGTGTTTGTGGGGAGGAAAGCTCGACCAATTGCCGCCCGGCGTGTAGACCTCGATCACCATCAGTTTGTCGGCAGGAAACGCGGGGGTGACTACGTCCACAATCTGCCGGGAAGCGTTTCCGCCGCCGCGGAGGTTGGTTACGACGTCCTTTGGCTCGATCAGTCGGGGTTCGTGCTTTGCTTTCGTCGGCACGCGACATTCGGCGATCTCGCAAATGGACTGGGCCCGGAACGATGCCACCTGATGCGCCGGCAAATATAAAGTGTAAGGAAAGCCGTCGAAGACGTTTTTCCGCTTCCCGATCCATTTGGCCCCCTGGCCCCAGTCTGCGACGCAGGTTCCACCCAAAATGACGAAGGCTGCTTCTTCGGCGTCTGTCTTTGTGCGAAGAACCTCGTCGGGCTGCAAGCGGTGAACGAAGAAGCTCATCCATTCCCACTGCGCTTTTTCGCGCGGCAACTCAAGCAGATCACCGGATTTGTCGGCCGGCAGTTTTACGGAATGGATCAGAAACCTGTCGTCGCTCAAGGCTGGAATCTCCGGCGATTGCCCTTTGATGAATGTATTCTAAACGCTTTGATACTATGCCGAGGATTTCCGCCGTGTCAACGGGGGAATAGCGAGGGCCACGAGAAATGAACTCGAGATGAATACAATATTGCTGAATGTTCAACAAACGGGAGATATTTCCTCAATTACGAGATTTTTACACCGAAGTGTTTAGAAGAGTGCGGCATCTGCAAAATCGCTATTGACCTGTGGTTGGGGTCGTTGGTATAAGGTTGGCAACTAAACGTTAAGAAATGGTGCGAGCGGTCGGATTTGTTAATCGCCATGAGCGAGAGGAGAAGTTCATGAACGTCAATCTACGGGGCCGCCTCCATAATTCCGCAGCGATCGCAACCAGGAACCGGTTTTCGGGCTTCGTTTCTTTCGGGCTGATCTGTCTTCTAGTTCTGTTAGGCATTTCCCCCACCTCAGGGGCTGCCACGACAGCCGGCATCTCGGGCGTCGTCACGGACCAGACCGGCGCCTCAGTTGTTGGCGCGACCGTTGAGGCGAAAGCGGTGGATACCGGAATTACGCAGAGGCAGCAAACCAACGCGGATGGGTTCTATTCTTTTCTAAACCTCGCGCCGGGCACGTATGTGATTGAAGTGCAGATGGCAGGGTTTGTGACGTTTCGCGAGACAGGCATCCTGATCGATGTGAACTCGGCGAAAGTTTTGAACGTGAAGTTATCGGTAGGCCAGGTCAACGAGAAGGTCGAAGTGTCGAGCGATGTGGTGCAGCTCGATACGGCGAGCACGCAGGGCGGCGAAGTGATCAGCGGCGATACGATCGTTGCGGTGCCGCTGGTCACGCGGAGCTACACCGACCTTCTCTCGCTTCAGCCGGGTGTCGCTTCGGTTTCGTCGGGACTGGCTGGCGGGCAGGGCGGTCAATTCAGCGCGACGGGTTTCACGTTTACGAAGGTTTCGGGCGATTCGAACGCGGGCGACGTGTCGGTGAACGGGCAGCGGGAATCGGCCAATGGGTTCATGTTGAACGGGGCGTCGGTGCAGGAGCCGGCATTTTCGACGGCGGCGATCATTCCCAATCTCGATTCGATCGCCGAATTCCGCATCATTACCAACAACTTTGACGCCGAGTATGGGACTTACGCCGGCGGGCAGATCAACGTCATTACGAAATCGGGACAGAACCAGTTTCACGGGAGCGCGTTCGAGTTTCTGCGCAACCAGGATTTTGATGCGAAGAACTTTTTCAGCGCGACACGGGACGAACACAAGCAGAACGAGTTTGGCGGCACGATCGGCGGACCCATCAAGCGCGATAAGTTGTTTTTCTTCGGCGACTATCAGGGCAACCGCGTGATCATCGGGCAATCGGGTTCGAGCGGGCAGGTTGCAGTTCCGTCGGACGCGGAACGCACGGGCGACTTTTCGGCAATCGCGGGGCAATTGACCGGCGTTGTGCAAGGCGACGCGTGGGCGAATGAACTGTCGACGCGCGCGGGCTATACGGTGACGAACGGCGAACCGTATTACACGACGGGCTGCGTGACGACGGCGCAATGCGTATTTCCGAACGCGAAGGTTCCGCAGAGCTTGATCTCGACGCCATCGAAGAACCTGTTGCCGTTCGTTCTGCCGGTCACGCAGACCGATGGATCGACGAGCCTATTTGTGCCGGATGCGGCGCTGCCGTCGCGTCTTCGTGACGACAAAACGAGCGGGCGCGTCGACTACAACACGACAAACCTCGGGTTGGTCAGCGTCTACTACTTCTTTGATCAGTACAAGCAGAGCGTGCCGAGCATCGCGCTGCCGGGATTTGGTAGCGACTTCACTGGGCGGTCGCAGGTTGTGAACATTGGCGATTCGAAGACGTTTGGAAACGGAGCGGTTAATGAGGTGCGCTTCGGGTACACGCGGCTACACTACTTGATTCACGCGCCGACGGGTGGGGAAGGCGTCGATCCGGGCACGCTTGGGTTTGTTTTTGGTCCGGACACGTTGGGAATTTCGCCGTCGCAGCCGAAGTATGCGCACGTGCCAAATATTCACTTCAATGATTTCTCGTTCGGCGCGTCGGGCGGGCCGCTAGGCGTCACCGAGAATACGTATCAGGCGCTCGACAACTACCGAAAGGTGATCGGGACGCACACGCTCAGCCTCGGCGCGCAATATCGCTTTACGCAGATGGTGGAGTACAACCTAGGTTCCAACGGTGACTTCACGTTCAACGGGACGGAGACGGGCGACGATTTCGCGGACTTTCTGATCGGCGCACCGGTAAATTATTCGCAGGGACAGGGCTTTCCGTCGTACGGGCTGACACGATATTTCGGCGCGTATGGGCAGGATAGCTGGCGGTTCCGTTCGAACATCACGTTTAACTATGGATTGCGATGGGACATCAGCCGGCCGTGGTCGGAACAGCACAACGAAATTCAGACTTTGATTCAGGGCGTGCAATCGCAGGTGTTTCCTGGCGCGCCGACGGGCTGGCTCTTCCCGGGCGATCCCGGAGTTCCCACGACGCTGGCGCCGACGCGTTATCACAACTTCGCGCCGCGCGCCGGAATGGCGTACTCGCCGAATTTCAATGATGGGTTTTTGCGGAAGCTCACGGGCGGAACAGGGAAGACGAGCATTCGCGCGGGTTGGGGACTTTTCTTTACGACGTTTGAAGGGGCGACGAACTTCAACGAAATCGGAGACGCACCGTTTGGCGCGTTCTATCAGAGTCCGGTGCCGCCGGAGTTTGCGACACCGTTTATCGATCGGTCGACGGGTTTTGTGGAAGGGCAGCGATTCCCGGTGGCTCCGCCGCCGTTCAATGCTTCGCCAGCGAATCCAGACACGTCGATCAACTGGGCGAATTTCTTGCCGATCGGAACTTCACCAGCGTTCTGGCACAAGAACGATTTGCCGTACACGGAGCAGTATCAGTTCACGATCGAGCGGCAGATCGGCTCGGCAACGCTGCTCAGCATCGGTTACATCGGCGCACAGGGGCATCGCTTGCTGTCGTCGCTGGAAGCGAACGCCGGCAATCCTGTTACGTGCTTGAGCGTCAGCACGATTGCGCAGGTGGCGCCGGGATCTGCGACTTGCGGACCGGGTGGCGAAAACGGAACGTACACGACGGCGGCCGGAACTGTGATCAACGGCACGCGCGGGCCTTTCGGGAATAATTTTGGTAGCGAGGGCTTGTTCATTACGGAGGGGAAGTCGAGCTACAACTCGATGCAGGTGAGCTTGCGGCAACGATTCAAGAACCTGAGCTTCCTCGCGGGATATACGTATTCGAAGTCGCTGGACAATTCATCGGGATACGGCGAGCAGATTAATTTTCTGGATCCGGGCTCGCGGTCGCTGTCGGCGTTCGATATGCGGCACAACTTCGTGATCAGCTACGACTATACGTTGCCCATCGATCGGCTGCCGGGTCCTCGGCGGTTGGTCCAGGGATGGCGGCTCAGCGGCATTACGCGATTTTCGACCGGTATTCCTGTGACGCTCGTGGAGACGGACGACAATTCGCTGCTAGGCACTGGCGGCGCGGGCGCGATCTCGCTGCCGATCGATACGCCGAACTTCACACCAGGCCCGCTGCAGATTTCGGATCCGCGCAAAGGAACGTACTTCAACACGGCGCTTTTCACACCGGAGGTGCTGGGGCAGATTGGAAATTCAAGCCGACGCTCCTTCTCGGGCCCTGGCCTCAACAACTGGGACGTGGCGTTGTTGAAGGACACGGCGATTCGCGAGCAGATGCGGCTCGAATTCCGTTGCGAGCTATTTAATGCATTCAACCATGCGCAATTCCAGACGCCGGACGGGAATATCGCGGATTTGCCGACGGCTGCCAATAACTTCACGGGGACGTTTGGGCGATCGCTGGCGGCCAATCCGCCGCGAATCATGCAGCTGTCGCTGAAACTATTGTTCTAACGCCGCGTTGCGCCGCGGTATGCGGCGATCGCGCGAACTGAAACAGTTTGCAGTGCGAACACGTGCCTGACGGGCAGCGACACTCCCAACACCCCGGGAGGTGGTCCGTCAGGCGCAGGGCGTTTTTGGCGAGTGCGACTTCCCAGTCATTGACTCTCAGAGATTTGCGATAATGGCGCCGACGCGCGCCGAGGAGATGGTTTGAACCGATTTCTCCAGCATGAACGCCGGATTTGTATTGTCGCGGCAATTGCTTTTACGCTGCCGTTCTTCCTGCGGTTCCCACTGATTCATGCGCAGAATAAGAAGGCACACGACAAGAAGGATCGCGTTGTCGTTGTGATCAGCCTTGATGGATTTCCGGCGTATGCGTTGAAGGATCCGCGATTGCCGATTCCCACGTTGCGCAGGTTGGCGCGCGAAGGTGCGATTGCGGAGTCGATGCAGCCGGTCAATCCGACGGTGACATGGCCGAATCATACGGCGATCGTCACGGGTGTCGATACTTCGGAGCATCAGGTGGTGTTCAACGGATTGCTCGAGCGGCCTGAGAAAGATGGCGCACCGAAGATTGAGCCCTGGAGGGATAAGGATGTGATGGTTCATTCGCCGACGATTTACGATGCGGCGCATGAGGCGGGGCTGACGACTGCGCAGGTCGACTGGGTGGCGATTTACAACGCGAAGACGATTGACTGGAAGTTTCCGGAGTTACCTGAGCCGGATGGTGAAATCGAGAAGAAACTGATTGCGGATGGTACTGTCACGGCAGAGCAGTTAAAGACGTTCGAAAACAGTAGCCAGGCGTGGCAGGACGAGATGTGGACGGATGCTGCGGTGCGCATTCTGGAAGATCATCATCCGAATCTGCTGCTGTTTCATCTGCTGACGTTGGATGACATCAATCACGAATATGAGCCGATGAGCAATGCGAGCCTGACTGCGATGGCTTGGCTGGATTCGCAGGTGAATCGAGTGGTGCGGGTGCTTCAGCAGCCTGAGTTTGCGAGGCGGTCGACGCTGATCATCGTGTCGGATCACGGGTTTCGTTCGTATCGCCACAGAATTCACGCAAATGTTTTGCTGCAGGAGAAGGGAATCATTACAACGGTCGATGGGAAGTTGCGCGGGGATGCGTGGGTGGTGTCTGAAGGCGGCACGGGGATGGTTTACGTGACTGATCCTGCGCGCAAATCGGAATTAGTGCCGCGGCTGAAATCGATCTACTCGGAAGCAGAAGGCATCGAGAAGGTCTACGGCGTGGAGGATTTTGCTGCGCTGGGGCTGCCAACGCCTACCACTTCGGATCAGGGGCCGGATTTGGTGCTGGCGGCGAAGCCGGACTATGCGTTTGCGGGTGATGCGGCGAAGGCGTACGTCACTGACGCAAATGGCGGGACGCATGGATTTTTGAACACTGATCCACAGATGCAGGCGATTTTTTTGGCTTGGGGCGAAGGCGTGCCGACGAATTCGCAACTGGGGGTGATTACGAATCGGCAAGTCGCTCCTACGATTGCGAAGCTGTTGGGGCTTGAGCTGAAATCGGCAAAGTCTGCGGCGCTTCCCAACTTTGGAAACTAGAGGGTCACGACCGCTGTCGGCGTGAGTGGAGATAGGTCGCGTAGATGGCGGCGCTGCCGATCATGGCGAATACGGCGATGAGCGTCCACGCAAGGTCATAGTTGTGATGCGAGTCGAAGAGTCTCCCGACGAACCATGGGCCGGCCCACTGGCCGATGGAATACCCCATGATGATCAACGCGAGAATTTTGCCGAGCGATGCGGTGCCGAAATTTTCGGATACGACGAGCGGGATCAGCATGTAGTCGGCGCCCATGGAAAATCCGAAGATCGCGGCGAACGACCAGATCGCGATGGTGGACTGCGGGTGAGCGAGCAGGAGCACGGACGCGCCGATCAGAAAATAAAAAATCGCCATGATGAACGATTTGGAGAAACGATCGGCGATGTAGCCGACGACGACGCGACCGCCGAGGCTGGCGGTGAGCAAGATGCTCAGGTAGCGCGACGCGACGGTGGCGGAGTAGCCGGAATCTTTCAGAAATAAAATGAAATGCTGGATGACGGCGCCGATTGCTCCGATAGCGAGGGTGGAACCGAGCAGGATGAGCCAGAACGGTGCGGTTCGAACGGCTTGAGCCACTCCGGCCGATGTCGCGGCGGGGGGGGTGACCTTATTTGCTGAAGACGCCTCTCCGAATTGCTTTGGGTCGATGCCGCGATCCGACGGGTTCGAACGCGTGATCCACAGTCCCGTCGGAACCAGTACAAGCGCGATGGCTGCTCCGATAAGTTCGAGGGCGTGGCGCCATCCAAGGGTGCGCGCAAGGTAGTTCACCAAGAGGGGAGCCGCAACGCCGCCAAAGCCGAGACCGAGGTAGGCGTAACCCATGGCCTGGCCGCGGCGGCGTTCGAACCACTTCGCGATCAAAACCTGGTTGGAGAGTGGGCCGGCGAAAACATAACCGATCACTTCGACGATGCAGAGTAGTTCGAACTGCCAGAAGTGGGTTATCCGGCTCATCAAAATGAGAGATCCCGAGACGAGTGCCACGCCGCCCAAAATCACGGCTCGCGCGCCGATGCGATCGATTAATGCGCCCGCGATGATGCCGAACGGCAGTCCCGCGAAAAGAAAGCCGAGGAGAAAACCTTGCGTCAGTTGAGCCCGGGTAAAGTGAAGATCCTGAACGAAATACGGATAGAAGGCGGGGAAACCGTAAAAGATGATGCCGACGACTAGGAAGAGATTCAGGAATGCGGCGAATACGATCCACCAGCCGTAGTACGTTTCGCCATTCGATTGCGTCGCAGAATTTCCTGGATTCATTGAGGGATTGGTTCCGTTGTGGCAGGTGTAAGTGGCACGAGCAGCGAAGCTTAACCTGAGCGGCGGGAGGATTTCATCCAAATTCCGGGCCGAGAATGGCGCATAGGGAATCCGGTTTGCCGGGGAAATCATTCGGTCCGCGGTACATGCGTGTGAGTAGCCTGGCTGGGGAAAATCCGTGTTTGCGCAAGAGTTCGCCGGGTAAGGGGTTGGACTTCAGAGCGTCCACGATGATGGTTTCGCGTGACGAACGTTGCAGAAACTCTTCGAGCAGTGTTCTCGCGGTGTTGCTGTCGCGCGCCATCCACGGTCCGAGGTGATCTGCGAAGAGGCCCCGGCGTCCGAACGCGTAGCCAGCCAACTGGCCGGCGTTCTGTGCGACAAGCGTTAGGTCGGGGGCACGTTCGTTTAGCGAGCGGAGCAACCCGCTCCGGTTGGCTCCAAAAACGTCGCGATCGTATTCGAAGATTTCCGCCAGCAATTTTGCGGGAAGTTTTGCATCGCCTGCGGCAGTTCGTTCGTTACTCGTGCGCTTCAAAATGCATCGGTCGATTTCGTATTCACTGACGAATCCGAGCTTTTCGTAGAGTGGTTTGCCTGCGGGCGTGGCATCGAGCTTGAGTGTGGGAATTCCCGCGGCATCGAGGTACTCGATGGTGCGATGCAAGAGTGACGTTCCAATGCCTCGATTTCTGTAGCTGGGATCGACAAGCACCATCCCGATCCAGGCAAAACGGTTCTCGTGCGAGAGAGTGGTGGCCGTGCCGACGATTTTTTCGTTGTCTTCCATCACGAAGCAGCCGTTCGGGCTGGCAGTGACAAAGCAGGTCCAATCGGCTGCGGTCTGATTCCAGCCGACGATCGTGTTCAACCGAACTCCGCCTGGAATATCTTGTGTGGTCATCCCGCGGAGTTGCATATGGTTCCTCGAGCCGGAAGATCGAACCGCAAGCATACCGGAAATCAAAGCGACTCCCCACGCCGCTTTGAGTACAATCTTTCCAGCCGCAAATTTCAGTGCCAGCTCGCAAAAAGCCATCAGCAAAGTGCAAATGCCGACCGAATTAAACTCGATCCGCGACGAAGCTCAACTCGAAGAGTTGCTCAGCGAGCCTACAGAGGGCGTCGTTCGAACGATGGGGGTGCTGGAAGGTGACATTATTGTGCTCGGTGTCGCTGGGAAAATGGGGCCGACACTCGCGCGCATGGCAAAGCGAGCGTCCGATGCGGCCGGTGTGAAACGGCGAGTGATCGGAGCGTCGCGATTTTCTTCGCCGGAACTCGAACGTCGCCTCGCGGATCGGGGAATCGAGACTGTTCGGTGCGATTTGCTGGACCGCAGCGCGCTTGCTGCTTTGCCTGACGCGGCGAACGTTGTTTACATGGCCGGGATGAAATTTGGTTCGACCGGACAGGAGTGGCGCACCTGGGCGATGAACGTGTTCCTGCCGGGACTTGTTGCCGAACGCTATCGCACGAGCCGAATCGCAGCTTTTTCTACCGGGAACGTTTACGGGCTCACACCGTTGTCACGCGGCGGCTCGCGCGAAGGCGACGAACTCAATCCCGCGGGCGAGTACGCGATGAGTTGTCTCGGGCGCGAACGGATGTTCGAACATTTCAGCCGCGCGAATGAAACGAAGATGACGATTTTGCGATTGAACTACGCCAGCGAACTTCGCTACGGAGTGTTGCTCGATATCGCTCAGAAAGTGCATTCGGGCCGGCCGGTGTCGCTGTCGATGGGCTATCTGAATACGATCTGGCAGCGGGACGCTTCCGCGGTGAGTCTCGAGTCGCTCGCGCATGCTTCGGCGCCTCCCAACGTCTTGAATATCACGGGGCCGGAGATACTCAGCGTGCGAAAACTCGCGGAGGAGTTCGGGCGCAGGCTGGACAAGATACCTACATTCGAAGGGCAGGAATCGAACGACGCGTTGCTCAATGATTCGAGCAAAGCATTCGCACTCTTCGGCAAGCCGCCGGTTGGCATCGGGCAAATGCTCGACTGGATCGCGGATTGGGTTGCGCGAGGGGGCGCACATCTGGCCAAGCCTACGCATTTCGAAGAACGCGCTGGACGCTTCTAACTCCCTCTAAGATTTCGAGACTATGCCTCCAACGATCGACGCAAATATCCTGCAAACGATACGGAAGGGAATTGCAATTCCGGCGCACCCCCTCGCTCTTACATCGGAACGGCGGCTGGACGAACGCCGGCAGAAAGCGCTCTCGCGCTATTACATTGCGGCGGGGGCCGGCGGACTTGCCGTCGGGGTTCACACCACGCAATTTGCGATTCGCCAACCGAAGGTTGATTTGTTTGAGCCGGTGTTGCGGCTCGCGGCCGAAGAGATGGATCGTGCCGACGGTGAGCGTTCGACGCCACTGGTTCGTGTCGGCGGCGTTTGCGGCGAAACACGTCAGGCGGTTGGCGAAGCCGGCCTGCTGCGCGATCTCAAATACCACGCGGGTCTTTTGAGTTTGGGCGCGGTCGCGGCGTGGGACGATGAAGGATTACTCGCTCACTGCAAAGAGGTCGCACAAATACTTCCGCTGATCGGATTTTATCTGCAGCCGGCGGTTGGTGGCCGGTTGCTTTCGTATTCTTTCTGGCGAAGGTTCGCGGAAATCGAAAACGTCGTTGCGATCAAGATTGCGCCGTTCAATCGCTATCAAACCTTGGATGTCGTTCGGGCAGTGGCCGAATCGGGGCGCGATATCGCGCTATATACGGGGAATGACGACAACATCGTTATGGATCTGCTTACGCCATTTTCCTTCAATTCGAAATTGCAGCAGCTACCTCGTCGCATCGTCGGCGGGCTCTTGGGGCATTGGTCTGTGTGGACGAAGCGCGCGGTGGAACTGGTCGCCGAGTGCCATGCAGTTGCCGCCGAAAATGGCGCGATTCCAAGAAACTTCCTGGTGAAATCAATACAGGTTACGGACAGCAACGCGGCATTTTTCGACGCGGCGAATGGATTTTCTGGATGCATCGCAGGCTTGCATGAAGTGTTGCGGCGACAAGGATTGCTGGAAGGAGTCTGGTGCCTCGATCCGCACGAAGCGCTCAGTCCTGGTCAGCGCGAAGAGATCGACCGCGTTTATCTCGCGTATCCCCAACTGAACGATGACGATTTTGTCCGCGACGGGCGCGATGCTTGGTTGAAACCGTAACTTAACGCCACGTGACGCCGACTTTCCGGCGGAGTCAAGTTTGCCAGCGGCTAACTCTTGGCGACTTCCGTCGGATATTTGGGGAGCACGAGCATCAACGCGGCCGCTACCGCGAGCGCGAGAGCGAGAACGGTGAGAAGTGAAGTGTACGAACCGGTGAGATCAAATGCGCGGCCCAATATGACGGGGCCAGTAGCTCCGGCAGCCGCGTAGAACGTCCAGGTGAGGCCGTACAGCGTGGAAAATGCGCGCAGGCCGAAATAGCGGGTCAGCAAATACGGAGTGATCGCCGCCTCGCCACCCGCTCCGATTCCGATGAGTGCGGCGGCGGCAGCCCCTCCAGCAAAACTGCTCGCGTTGGCGAGCAGCAGGATCCCACCGGCCGTCGCCAGATTGATGACGAACGCAACGCGCCCGCCAAAAAATCGATCGAGCAACCAGCCAGTAACAATGCGGCCTAATATGCTCGTGCCGCCGAGAATCGACGCGCACAGGGCGGCACTTCCGGGGGTGATCCCGCGATCCGTTAACAAAGCGGAAAGATGCGTGATCGCTCCGTTCATGCTGATCGAGCTCACAAAGAGAACCGCAACGATGATCCAAAACGCAAACTTGCGTATCCCTTGCTGCCAGGTGAGTCCAGAGTGCGGAGCTTGAGACTCTTGCGTCGCCTGCGACTTTGTCGTGCCTCGATCTCTGATATAGAGCCAGCTGAGTGGAAGGCCGAGCAGAAGCGCGGTGATGCCCAGCGTTAAGTACGCCTCCCGCCAACCTGAATGGGTGACAACGGCCTGGGCTATGACCGGGAGAATCATTGCGCCGAGACCTGCTCCGACCATGACGAATGCCAGCGCCACGCCTAAGCGGCGGTTAAACCACGTCGAAATCGAGCGGGCATACGCCAAATGGGCGGCGCCATTGCCAACCACGCCGATGACAAAGCACGTGAGGTAGAACTGCCATATTCCCGGGCGCAGGAGGGCGAACGATGCGATGCCGCAACCGAATACCGTCATGCAGGGAAGAATGATGTGACGAGGGCCGAAGCGGTCGATCAAACGACCGATCAGCGGGGAAGACATACCTACGGTCATGGCGGCGATCGCAAAACCGAGCGAGACGGCTTCGCGATTCCAACCAAACTGCGCGCCGAGAGGTTTTACGAAGACGGTAAACGTGTAGACGAAGAGCGAACCGAATCCGCCCATGACTCCGAGACACGCCGCGAGCGCAACGCGCCAGCCGAAATATCCAGCGTGAGATTCGTCGAGGTCGGTTGAACTGTCAGTTCTGGGTTCTGTGTCTGCGATCATGCTTCGGCAAGCCCGTCCGTGCCGGCCGTGTGCCACACCGAGATACCAATATAAGGGTGGGGTCACTCTGCGGCGGGAGTTGGCGAATCACAATAATCCGAAAGCACTAGCGGGCCAAGAAAACTCTGAGCAAAAAGTCAGAAATCGGCTGGTAAATATTCCAACCAGCTAGCGACGGTCCGCATCCAAGCAACGTGTCCGTGTTAATCTCAATGCAGTCGGAAACGGTTGCGCCTCTCGGGGTTGAAACGAACCTGAGCGCCGAGCCCGTCCCTTCCGCGCATCGGGCTTCGGAAGCGTCCCTCATGATCGTCCGCACCGTCGAACAAGTCCGCCGTGCCTTCCGCATCGTCGCTGGATTCACCCTACTTTTGGTTGGCGTAGTCATGCTGGTTACGCCGGGGCCGGGCTGGCTGGTCATTTTCCTCGGACTGAGCCTTCTGGCCGCTGAGTTCATTTGGGCACGCCGATTGATGGATCGCATGAAGCGTGAAGGCGAGCGCGTGCGCGATGTCGTTTGGTCGATCGGCAAAGGCGCTCCGCCGGCCGGCACTTCCAGCGATTCCTCCCAAGCAAGCAAAACCGAATGAAACTCGAATAGTCTGGAGCGACCAATGGAAGTAGGTCTGATCGGCCTCGGAGGTATGGGCACGGGGATGGCGAAGAGCCTTCTGCGCGCCGGACATCGCGTGACGGTCTTTAACCGCACACAGGCTCGGGCTGAGGCGTTGCGCGGCGATGGCGCGACGGTTGCCGCAACGCCGGCTGGCGCCTGTGGCAGCGGGGTTGTCATGACCATGCTCGCCGACGATGCCGCGCTCGAGTCCCTGGTTTTCGGCGACGGCGGAATTCTGGCTTCGCTACCTCGGGGCGGGATTCATATCTCGTGCAGCACCATCGGTGTCGCTTTGAGCGATCGTTTGACTGCGACACATTTATCCGCAGGGCAGGAGTTTGTTTCGTGTCCAGTTTTCGGCCGTCCTGACGCTGCCGAGGCCGGGCGACTGGCCGTGGTCGCAGCGGGACCGACCGAGGTTGTGAATCGTTGCAAGCCGTTGTTCGAGTCGCTCGGGCCGAAGCTACTGATTGTCGGCGAAAAGCCGTCTCTGGCAAATGTCGTCAAACTCTCGGGAAATTTTCTGATTGCCAGTGTGCTCGAGTCGCTTTCCGAAGCAATTGCGTTCGCGCGGAAATCCGGTGTGGACGCGGCCACACTCATGGACTTTCTGACCTCGACGCTCTTCAACGCGCCGGTTTACAAGACCTACGGCGGATTGATCGTGGAGGGGAACTACGAGAATGTCGGGTTCGCCCTTCCGCTTGGGCTCAAAGACACGCGTCTCGTCCTTCAGGCGGCGGAAGCGAAGAGCGTCCCGATGCCGATCGCGAGCGTGATTCGTGACCGGTTTATCACCGCGATGGCGCGGGGGAACTCGAATAAGGATTGGTCGGCGCTCGGCCTCGTTGCGGCTGAGGACGCCGGCCTGGCACCCGCGCCGAACCAGCCGAAACGCTAAGTCATTTTTGAACGGGTAGTTACGCTCGCACCGGCTTGCAAAATCGCGCTGGTCGGCGCGAGCCGCGCGACGTCGTGACGATTCTCCGTGTTAGTCTGACGCTGCATCGCACAGGAGACCGCGAAGATGTATCCATGGGCAGGGAAGTGGGCTCTGGTTACTGGAGCCAGCGCCGGTATTGGCGTCGCGCTCGCAGCCGAACTTGCCGCGTCGGGGACGAATCTCATTCTCACCGCCCGCCGGCGCGATCGTCTCGATGCGCTGGCGCAAGATCTATCGGCCAAGCACAACATCCGCACCGAGATTTGCGTTGCAGATCTCGCGGATCCTTCCGCTCCCGATGCGATTTTCGATTTCGTCCGTGAGAAGGGTCTCCACATCGATCTGTTGGTCAACAACGCCGGCTTTGGAGCTTATGGCGAGTTCGCCGCATCCGAACGTGGCCGTCAGATCGAAATGGTCCAGGTCAACTGCTCCGCGGTAGTGAATCTGACGCATTTATTCGTGCAGCCCATGTTGCAGCGAAAATCGGGCGACATACTCATTGTCGCGTCCACAGCCGCATTTCAGGCCGTACCTTACATCACGACCTACGCGGCAACCAAAGTGTTCGACTTGCATTTTGCAGAAGGACTTGCCGAAGAACTGAAGCCATTCGGCATCCGAGTTTGCGGGCTCTGCCCGGGCTCAACCGAATCGGAATTTCACAAGGTGGCCAGTCAAAACAGCGCGCCTGCTGCGAAGCGCCCGCGCGAAACCGCGGAAAAGGTCGCGCGAGTTGGCCTGAAGGCGCTAGCGGCGGGGAAGAGCTACGTGATCTCGGGCGGTCGTAACTATATGGGCGCACATTTTCAGCGGCTCGTCCCTCGACATTTCGTAACGAAAATTGCTGCGAAGCTTTTCCGTCCGCCGAATAAATCCCCAGGGCTGACGTGAGTTCGCGCTCGAATGGGTTTGCACGTGGTTTGTTTACTCCCTGAAGGCGTGCCTTCTCGCTGCAGTCGTGTGGGCGCGAACCTGAACAGGTCAATAGGCTGCTTGCCGTTACTTGGCAACCTGCCGCACACATTCCAACATCGCACAATGCGTTCGCAACTATGTCGTCTCTAACAAATTCCGAATGCATTCGAACGAAACGTGTCGGTCTGGTCGTGCTGGTTCTTTTTCTTTCCGGATGCGGTCATGCTCCGATGGCGTACCAGCTTCGCCGCCAAGGCGCTGATCCCGTTCTCTATCCTCCGACGAAAATCAAGCCCACGACGGCGGCCTCGGTTGTTCACGTCAAACTCAAAAACGCGCGCGCCCAAACGGCGTCCGTCGCCGGTTGTGATATCGATGGCGATGGCATGTCGCTTCGCTGGCAGGGAAGGACAGCCGTGGTCTCCCTTCGCGAGCAGTCCTTCTACACGTCGGCCTACACTCCGACCTACACGTCGGCCGCCGACCAATCTCCCAACCAGGCCGGCAGCGGTACCTACGTCGATCCGTTGGTCGGGATGGAGAAATTCCACGCCGACTTGCTCGATCGCCAGTCGAAAGGCTGCCTCCAGCCGGACGAAAACACCCGTCTCCGGCGCGCGATCGTCGAAAATCTTCCGTTGTCGCCGCCGATCGCATACTTTTTCGATTTGGGCAGCTACGACGTAACCGGATATTTCGATCTTACGCCCGACTTTCGAATGCTCACGACCAGCCCGATCTATCGTCCTGACGCGGAGCTGACTCCCGACAACCTCATCGGGTACGAAACCGCGCACTACGTCTTCGTCGCTGATCCAAACCCTGATGCGACGCCACCCGCTGCGGCGCATGCCAATCGATTCGCAACCGCAGCCGGTTCGAACAGCGATCGAATCCGAATATCGCTGTCGAGAGCAACGGAAGTGATCAATGGAAATCCCGCCATCGAGAAGCGCACGCTGCGCAACGACCTGCATTTTTCTGAGGCATCCGGATATTTTCGCCTGCTCTTCATGGCCGACGACAATGCTGCTACCGTCCGCATCACCCGCGCAATCATGCTTTCGGCGCCCGATCAAACCCGACTTGCCCAAGCTGTCGCATCGCGCCAGGACAGCGCCGAGAACTACTGCGCCACTCTCGCAGTGCCCGGCGTAACCTGCACAATTTTTCCCAGGAATTTCGGCGTGAGCCCGGAGCTTCGCGTTCGCACCAACGGGCAGGACTTTTATATACGCGTCGGAGGCTTTCTCCAGGAAGCAATCGATCGACCACACGCCGAGAGCGGACCACCCAAGACGCTGAAGGTACGCCGGCTATTCCGAGGCCGCCTGGTGCCAATTAAATTCGATGTGAACAGCGATGACATCCTCAAACTTGTACTCTTGCCTGGGGATGAAATCACTTGGTAGGAAAGATCAGTAACGACTGATTTAGGGGCAAGTCTGCTCGACCGATCACTCGTACCGCAACGCCACCATGGCATCCACTTGCGTCGCCCTCCGCGCCGGTAAATAGCACGCCAGAAGCGCGGCCACCATCAGGACCAGTGCGACAAGTCCGACAGCGAGGGGATCGATCGCGCCCACTTCATACAAGACCGACTTCATCGTCCGCCCGACGAAATACGTCCCGCTCAGCCCGATCACCAGACCCAGCCCTGCGAGCATCATTCCTTCCCGCAGTACCATTCCCAGCACGTCGCGCGAGCCCGCACCCAGTGCCATCCGCACTCCGATCTCCTGTGTTCGCTGCGCCACTGCGAATGACATCACGCCGTAAATGCCGATCGCGGCAAGCACCAACGCCACACCCGCGAATCCCGCAAACAAGTAAGTTACGAATCGGTCGCCTCCAAGCGACTCATCGACGACTTGATCCATCGTTCGAACCTGATCCATCGCCATATCGGGATCCATCGACCGTAGCACCGCCGCAATGCTATTGGTCATCGCGGCGGGGTCGCTGTTCGTCCGCACGCTGACCTTCATGAAAATCAAAGGATCCTGCCAGAACGGAACATCGATTTCTGGCGCGACCTCTTCGCGTACACCCCGGTTTATGACGTCGCGATACACGCCGACGATCTGCCACTCTACCGGAGGCCCCATCAATGCTTGCTCGGGCCGACGAACAATGACGCGTTGCGTTAGCGGATCCACTCCGGCCAGAAATTTCTTCACGAATCTTTCGTTCACCATCGCAACAGGCAGAGTGCCGGCGGCGTCTTGATCGGTGAAGCCACGCCCCTGCGTGATCTGCATTCCGAACGTTCGAAAATAATCCGGCGTGACGAGATTGAATCCTGAGCCGGGCTGCGCAGACGGATCGACTGGAGGTTGTCCCGCGATGCTGAATGCCATGCCCATACCGGTCCATGTGATCGGCGTGCTGCTCGAAGCGGCCGCCGACTTGATTCCTGGCAGAGCTGCAATTTTTTCAAGCAACGGTCGGTAAAACGCGGTGACTTGTTCCTCGTGTGGAAAGCGATCGAAGCTCACAGGCAGCGTAAACGTCAAAATGTGATCCCGCCGAAATCCCAGATCAACGCGGGTCAACTTCCAGAAGCTGTGAATCACGAGTCCGGCGCCGGCGAGCAACGTCAGCGCCAACGCAAACTCCGCCACAACCAGCACTCGTCGCAATCCGTTGCGCCCGCCCGAACCCGATCGCCCGCCTTCCTTCAACGTATCGCTCAGGCTCCAACGCGATACCTGCAACGCCGGTGCGCATCCACAGAGCACCCCGGCCAATATCGTCGCCGTGATACTGAAAAGCAGCACTGGCAAGCTCAGTCGAATATCAGCCTCAGTTGGCACCGAGAACTGTGGCAGCAAAACAACGACTACCTTCAGCAACATAGCCGCGAGTGCGACTCCCAGCACGCCGCCGATCGCCGCCAACGCCAGACTCTCTGACAAAAATTGCGAAAATAGCTGACCTCGCGTAGCGCCAAGAGAAGCCCGCAGTGCCGCTTCTTTCCTTCTCACCGCCCCGCGCGCCAACAGCAAACTCGCCACATTCACGCACGCGATCAGCAGCACAAATCCAACCGCCGCCATCAACAACCACAAATCCTTGATCGTGTCGCGACTTGTGAAAGCGTTTTTCAACGGTTCGACAATCACGCCCCAGCCTTTGTTCGACTTCGGATAGGCCTCCGCGATGTTTCGAGCGACCCGGCCCATGTCGGCGTTTGCCTGTGCGATCGTAACGCCCGGCTTCAACCGCCCCATTACAAACATCCAATGCCGTTCATGCGTGATCTGATCAGGCCGCAGCGCCATCGATACAAACAAGTGTGCCTCATAGCGATCGGGCATTCCGGCGGCGAGAACTCCCACGACGGTGTACGGCGTCCCATCCATCCGTACCTGTCGCCCCAGAATGTTCGGATCGCTCCCAAACCGCTCTCGCCACAAGCGATTCGTCAGGATCACGACGTGTTCTTTGCCCTGCTCGCCCTCTTCCGATAAAAAATCGCGACCCAGCGAAAAGGGAATTCCTTGCAAGTCGAAAAATCCCGGCGTCATCACGCGTGCCTGCTCCGCTTGCGGTCGCCCATCGACGGACAAATTGAATGTCCACTCATCCCAGGCCACTAAGTTCTGAAAGACGGTGTTCTCCCGCCTCCAATCCAGAAAATCCCCTGGCGATACCACATTCCGCCCGTCGTCGTCCGACCACACCAGCACCAACTGCTCCGGATGCGGCATCGGCAGCGGCGCCAACAACGCCCCATACACCACGCTAAAAATTGCTGTGTTTGCGCCGATTCCCAGCGCCAAGGTCAAAATCGCGATCGTCGCGAACCCTGGATTCTTCCGCAGTATGCGAAATCCGAACTCGCACGTCGGTCCACACCCGCTCGACCGTGCTCCATCTCCAAACGTCACGCCCATCGCGCTCGGTCAACGAAAAATTCCCAAACTCACGCCGCGCTTGATGCTCCGCTTCGCGCCGCTCCACTCCACCCGCCACCAACTCCTCGACGCGCTCCTCAAGATGCGACCGCATCTCCTCCGATAAATCCGCAAACGCCTGGATCGCCTCGAAAATATTCCGACGCAGCCAGCCCATCGCCGCCCCCACTCACTCGTATCGCAACGCCACCATCGGATCGACCCTCGTCGCCCGCCGCATCGGCACCCAACACGCCGCAACCGCCACCAGAATCAGCACTACTGAGATTCCCGCGAACGTCACCGGATCGGTCGGCGAAACGCCCACCAGCGCCGCCCCAAGTGCCCGCGTTGTCGCCAGCGCCAGCAACAGTCCCGCGATCAATCCCGGCAACAACGCGCCCGCTGCTTGCCGCAAGACGAGTCGCACGACGTCCGCCCGCGCCGCTCCGATCGCCATCCGCAATCCAATCTCTCGCCTCCTCAGGCTCACGCCGTGCGCAAGGACGCCGTACAGTCCGATCGCCGCCAGCACTGTCGCCACCGCCGCAAATACAGTGCAAATCCCGCTGAACATACTTACTGTGAGTCGCCCTTCCGCGATGTGATCCTCCAGCGTCCGCATTCCGTCGACTGCAAGGTTCCCGTCGATCTCCTGCACCGAGCGTCGGAACGGATCTCCCAAACTTTCCGGCGGCACGGACGTCCGCGCCACCAGAAAGAATTGACTCGCCGGTTGTTCCGCAAACGGCAAATACAGCAGTGGATCGCGCTGCGCTTTTTGCCGCTGATTCTGCAGGACATCGCCCACGACTCCGATCACTGTCAGCCACGGCCCGGCTGATCCTCCATCCATCAATCGCAACCGTTTTCCCACCGCCTCTTCACCAGGCCAGAATTTCGCCGCGAAACTTTCATTCACTACTACGACCGCTGGACCTGCGATGCCGTCGGTCGTGGCAAACGCCCGCCCGCGCGTGGTTCGTACACCCATCGTTTGAAAATAGTCGGGTCCTACAATCAATCCGCCCGCTTCTTCCGGGCGCTCTCCGTTTTGCTTCCGGCCTTCGAATCCCAGCGCGAACGGCACCCATCCACTCAGCGGTAGATTTGTCGTCACGCTCGACCCCATAACACCTGGCAGCGCATCCACCTTCTTAGTCAATTCCTCTTGAAACGCCATCCAACTTTTCGGCTTGGCATATTTCTTGGCCGGCAGCGAAATGCGCATGGTCATTAGGCCATCGCTCTTCACTCCGATCGGTACGTTGTACAAATTCACCGCGCTGCGTATCATCAATCCGGCGCTCGCCAGCAATGTCATACAGAGCGCCACCTGAAATGCCGCCAGTGCATTCGAAAGGCGCGCCCCGAATTTTCCTGTGGTTAATCCATAGCTTCCGTACTCCTTCAACGCTGCGTTCACGTCGGTCTTCATCAAACGCAAAGCCGGAGCCAGTCCGAATAAAATCGCGGTGGTCAAGGAAATCGCCGCCAGGTAAAACAGCGCTCGTCTGTCCATCGACAAATGCAGCCACACAGGCTTGGTCATGGTGCCCATGCCCGCGTCGAACCATCGCAAGCCGCCCAACGCCACCAGCCATCCGAAAAATCCGCCTGCTGCTGCCAGCGTCAGATTTTCGAATAGAAGCTGACGCAGGATCCTTGCTTTTCCCGCGCCCACCGCCGCGCGAATCGCAATCTCTCGTGACCGTTCTGTCGCTCGTGCCAGCAGCATGTTGGCCACGTCGGCGCACGCAATCAACAACACGAACACCACCGCGCCGTAGAGCGCGAGAAACAACGGCCGCAGAAAATGCACGCCCGTAACTTCCAAGATCGGCCGCACATCTGCCGTTACATCCTTATTGGTATCGGGGAACTGCTGCGCCCATCCTGCCGCTTGCGTCTTTGCTTGCGCGCGGGCCGATTCCGGCGATGCGCCGCGAGCCAACTTTCCAAATACCATCAAATCCCGGTTATCGCGTTTCTCTAACGCTCCGTTGCGCACCAGTGGCGCCCACACATCACTTTCTTCCGGAAACCTCCGCCCCGCCGGCATCACGCCAATAACGACCCGCGAAATTTCATCCAGGCGCACAGTCTTTCCAACAATTGCCGCGTCGCTCCCGTACCTATCACGCCAAACGTGATACCCAAATATTAGAACCGGCGTCGCGCCAGGTGTCTCGTCAGCCGCCACAAAATCCCGTCCCATCAACGGACGCATCCCCGCCAGCGACAATCCGTTCGCCGTGATCTCCGCGCAGTCGTAGCGTTCCGGCAGCCCGCTGTTATCGCTCAAATTCGCCGTCGCGAAGCGGTACGCCGCCACTCCCTCCATCGTCTTTGTGTGCGATCGATAGTCTTCAAAATCCGGATACGACATTCCCCAATTTTCCGAACCCTGCGCGTTCATCTCGTTCACGATCACGAAGCGCTCGTGATCCTCGAGTCCCATGTTCCACGACAACGCGCCTCGCAGGATCGTGTAAATCGCTGCATTCCCGCCAATTCCTAACGCTAGCGCTGCAACTGCAATCACTGTAAATCGCGGACTCTTCGCCAGCATCCGCGCGCCAAACCGCACGTCGTTCCACAAATCCTCGACTAGCGCCCATCGCCAAACTGCGCGCCCATCCTGTTCCGTCAACGCCAGGTTCCCAAACTCACGCCGCGCCTGAAACTCAGCTTCGCGCCGCTCCTTTCCGTTCGCTACCAACTCCTCGACGCGCTCTTCGAGATGCGACCGCATCTCCTCCGACAGTTCTGCAAACGTGCGTCGCCTCGAAAATATTCCGCGCAGCCAGCCCATCGCCGCCTCCGCTCACTCGTACCGCAGCGCCACCATCGGATCGACTCGCGTCGCCCGCCGCGCCGGAATCCAGCACGCCGCCAGCGCCACCGCAAACAGCAGCAGCGCCACCAGCGCAAACGTCAGCGGATCATGCGCGCTCACCCCAAACAGCAAGCTGCTCATCCATCGCGTCAACGCCAGCGCAATCACCACTCCGATCGCCACTCCGATCAGCGCCATCCGCGCGCCCGATCCAAGCACCATCCCCAGCACATTTTCCCGCTGTGCCCCCAGCGCCAGTCGAATCCCGATCTCGCGCCGCCGCTGCGACACCGTGTACGAAAGCACGCCGTAAATCCCAATCACACCCAGCGCGATCGACATCGCTCCCGCAATTCCCAGCATCACCAGCGTGAACGACGTCCGCGCCACCGATTTGTCATACACGTTCCTGCATCGTCTGAACCGAAGCCACCGGCAAATTCGCATTTACCGACCACACCGCCTGCCGAATCTCCTCCACAAACCCCTGATTGCCCGCTCGCTCGCTGCGCAGCACAAACGTCGTGTTCCGTTTCACTTGTACTTCCTTGTCGCCATAGAGTCCCGACCCCCATCGACGGCCAATAGACAGTCTCCGGCGGCGCCGCCTGCACCCCGTTCTCGCGCACGTCCTCAACGACGCCGATCACTTCGCATCCACGGCGCCTTCCAAATTCACGCACGCGTTTGCCCAAGGCGGCTTGCGCCGATCCCCAATATTCCCGTGCCAACCCGTCCGAAACCATCAGCCCAGGCCTGCAGTCCATAGATGTCCTGCCAGGTGTAGTCTCGCCCTGCAATCAACCGCGTGCCCGCCGTCGAAAAGAATCCCGGCGCCACAAACTTGTAGAGCCGCATCGGCGGAATCTCGTCCTTCGGATAATTTTTCCCTTCCGCCATGAGTTCGTCCCAGCCCGCCTCGTATCCTTCCAACGGCATGTCGCTTCCGTACGCCGCCGACTTCACTCCCTGAATCGTCGCCAGTTTGTCTTGAATCGCTTGCTGTAGCCGCGTTACCTGCTCCGGCTCCTGTAATCAGCGAATCCGGAATCGCGATCCTCATCAATTGAAGCGTCCTCGCATCCGTGAATCCCGGCTGCACATGTCGCATCGCGTCGAAAGTTCGAATCATCAATCCTGCGCAGACCAGCAGCACCAGCGCCATCGCCACTTGCCCGACCACCAGAATATTTCGTGCGCGATGCCGCTCGCGGCTTGCGCTTGTCGTTCTCCCGGCCACCGCGCGAGACAACGCCGCCCCGCGTGAACGCCCATACCTCAGCGCGGGAATCAATCCAAACAACAATCCCGCCAGTACCGACAATGCCAGCCCAAACACCAGCGTCCGCCAATCCACCGCAATCTCTTCCAGCCGCGGCAGATTCGCCGGACCAATCGCCATCAGCAATTTCACGCCGCCGTAGGCAATCCCGATCCCTACCACGCCGCCCATCAGCCCCAACATCACACTTTCAACGAGGAGCGCCCGCACAATCCTCACGGAGCCTGCACCCAGCGCCGCACGCACGGCCATTTCTTGCTGTCGCGACTCTCCCCGCACCAAAAACAAATTCGTCACGTTCGCGCACGCAATCAGCATCACGAGCGCAATCGTCCCCATCACAACCCACAGCGTGTCGCTCACATTTCCGATCACTTCATCCTTCAACGGCCGAATCGCCGGCGTAATCTTCCACGACTCGTAAATGTGCGGATTCGACCCCGGCCCGTTCGTAAACGTATCCATCCAGATCGGCAGCATCCGCGTCATGTCCGCGTTCGCCTGCGCGATTGTCACCCCCGGCTTAAGCCGCGCAATCCCGTTGTATCCAAACCCGGCCAGAATTGCCTTCCCGCGATCCTCTGAAACAGGTACCAGAACATCGAAATCCGTATCCACGATTCGAAATCCCCGCGGCATCACTCCCACGATTTCCTTTGGCCGCGAATCCATCGAGATATTTCTTCCCACCACCGTGGGGTCGCCGCCGAACTTCCGCTGCCAGTAGCCGTAGTTCAACATCACGCGCTCCGGCCCATTCGGTACTTGGTCCTCATGTGAAAGCCATCGACCCGCCGCCGGCACCACATTCAACGCCTCCAACACACCATCTGAGACGCCGAATCGTCTTCACCTGCTCGGGCTCGCCCACACCCGTGACATTCGCACTACCCGGCGACCACACTCCCATCGACTGAAACGACCGGTTCTGCTCCGAGTACGTGAAGTACATCGAGGCCGACAGTCGCAGTCCGTCCACAAAGGTCGTCAGCCCGCCCGCACCCGGTGCGTTCTGTCGCAACGCCACCAACTCCTGCGAATTCGGATACCGCAGCGGCCGCAGCATCACCGCATCGACCACACTGAACACCGCCGCGTTCGCGCCGATCCCAATCGCGATCGTCAGCAGCGCCACCACCGTAAATCCCAGATTCTTTCGCAGTCCGCGCAGCCCATATCGCACATCTGAAAAAAAGTCCTCAACCAATTCCCACCTCCACGCCGCCCGCCCGTCTTCCTCAATCAATCCAACGTTGCCAAACTCTCGCCGCGCCGCAGACTCCGCGTCCTTCCGCGGCGTTCCCTCAGCCACCAACTCTTCGACCTTTTCATCGAGATGCGCTCGCATCTCCTCCGACAATTCCGAGTAAATCTCCGTACGCCCAAACACCCGTCGTAAGAAGCTCATACGATCCTCACCTCAACTGTTTATCGCGAACCGTTAGCTCCCGGCAGTCTCTCCTGGCGCCAATACCCGCGTAATCCCCTCCAACATTTTTTCGAACTTCGACACCTCATGTTCGAGGTGCTTCGCCCCCGCTGCCGTTAGCCGGTAAATCCTCACTCGCCGGTTCGTCGCCGAGGTCCCCCACTCCGCCTTCACCAACTCGAGCTTCAGCAACCTTTGCAACGCCGGGTACAGCGACCCCTCTTCAATCTGCAGGAGGTCGTTCGAAGTCCTCTTAATATGCTGCGCCAGCGCATACCCATGCAGTGGCTGCCTCTTAAGTGTCCGCAGCACCATCATCTCCAGTGCACCCGGAAACAGATCCCGCGCCTTATCCTTATCCATAGACCATCGCCCTCGCTCGTACGGACATGCTAGCCGTGCCCATCTTTCCCGTTTTGGGAATCACCCCAAAGACAGGGGCCCCCCGCGCCACCGCCACCACGCGACGACGCTTCAGAATCGCGCGTCGAACGTGCCCCGATCCTGATTTCCTCTATACCTAGAGCAAAATAGTCTCAGCCGCTATGCCTGTCAACCTCTATCTACGTGTACGCCCGTCCGCAAGTTCCCTCGTCTAATAGAATAAGGACCATCCCTTAGTTATGGTCTAGCGGTCGGCAATCCGCTCCGTCAGCGTCGCTTCCAGTCTGGGAACTTTTTGCACCATCCGCCGGAAATGTATGACAGCAGAACGATTTGGGCTGCCTAGCCAGGGAACAGTCGGACCAGGAGACAACCGCATTTCTGAAGAACTCAGGGACGACGTTCTCCTACGCCATGCTGCGAAAGGCGATGAGGATGCATTCACCGCCCTCTATCGCCGCCATCAGGCCGCTATCTATCGTTTTTCCTTGCGCATGACCGGTAACGCCTGGGCCGCCGAAGAAATCGTGCAGGACGTCTTCATGACACTCATGCGGGAGCCAAAGAAATACGACCCGGAGCGTGGGGCCCTCGCCGCGTATCTTTACGGCATCGCCCGCAATCGCGTCATGAAACATCTCGAGCGTCTCCCGCGCGAAATTCAGCTCGACGATCAGAGCGAAACCAGCGGACACGCCGTCGCCGGCCTCACCAATGTCGTGACGCCGCTGCATTGGGCCGAACGCCAGGAGCGCATGGAGCAAGTCCGCGCCGCTGTGCTTGACCTGCCGCCCGAGTTTCGCGAAGCCGTCGTGCTTTGCGAGTTGGAAGAGCTGAGCTACGAGGAAGCCTCGCAGCGCATCGGTTGCCCGATCGGAACGATCCGCTCGCGTCTCCATCGCGGCCGCGCCTTGCTGCTCGCCAAGCTCGAAATTTTGCGCGACGTGCCGCGCCGTTTCAGCGCCGCGCGCTGATGGTGCGCCACCGGAAACTTCTTGGTCTGTATGCGGGAAGGGAAGTAGGAATTATGAACTGCGAACAATTTGAATCCATCGGTTTGGATCTCGATCGCGAATCAGCCCATGGCGTGGATGTTATCGAGCATGCGGCCGCCGTTGAGCACGCCAACACTTGCGCTCGTTGCGCCGCGCTCCAGGAGTCCTGGCGCGACGCTCAGATTGAGCTGCAAGCCCTTCGCGACATGACCAGCGACGTCGGCGCGCCCATGCGCGTCGAGATGCGCCTCCGTCAGGAATTCTTCGCGCGCAATCGTGCGCAGAAAGGTTCGCCGCTTCGCGCTTGCCTCCGCATGGGTTCTCGCGTCTGCCGCCATGCTCCTCATCGGTATGAGCTGGTGGAACTGGCACATTACGAACGAAAATATTTCGCTGCAGGGCGCGAACACCCCGGCGAAAAACAACGCCAACACTTCCGCCTCCGCAAATAGCTCGGCTCCGAATCCCATAGTCGCGGCGATTGAAAACTACCCGACCGAGCCTGCAAATGAATCGACGCTCGTCGCCGCCAACGACGCCGAGGATTTCACGCTTCTCCCCGGCAGCCTCGCGCAGGAAATTGGTGACGCCTCTGTGGTGCGCGTCCGCATGCAGCGCGGCGCTCTTGGCGAACTCGGGCTGCCCGTAAATGAAGAGCGCGCCAACGAGTGGATTCAGGTCGACTTATTCGTGGGTCAGGACGGGCAGCCGCAAGCCGTCCGGCTACCCCAGTCGCAGTAACTGCAAGATTCTGTAGGTGCGGGGCTTGCTCCGCCTGCGGTTTGACGCGATGAAAAAGTTTTCTTTGCAACTTCTCGGGAGAGAAGAGGAGAAACAAAGATGAATCGGAAATGTTTGGCCTGTACCGCGTTCGCCGCCGCGTTGTTCATTTACGCTGGCACGGCGCGCGCGCAAGACGGTCCGCCCCCAGCTCCAGACGTCATGATGCACGGAGGCCCCGGTGGCCCTGGCGGTCCCGGACCGTTCGGCGACCACGTCGAACTCATGGGCTTCGAGGGCCTGCACGGTGGCAAACTCGTGAAGGGCGCTCCGTTTTCGGCGACCGCTTCGACCGAAACCACGCAGACCCTTCAGGACGGCACCGCAATCCACCGCACGACCACCAGCAATCTCTATCGCGATAGTCAGGGACGCTCCCGCAACGAGGTCACGCTTTCCGGCTTCGGTCCGTTGCAGGCCTCCGGCAAGCCGCACACGATGGTCTCGATCGCCGACCCTGTGGCTGGCGCCCATTACGTGCTCGATGCCGACCACAAGGTCGCGCACAAAATGGCGATGCACCAGCACGGTACGCCGACTGCCGAACAGGAACAGGCCTTCGAACAAAAAATGCAGGCCCGTCTCCAAAAGGAAGAGGCGTCCGGCGCCATAAAGAAGGACTCGCTCGGCACCCAAACCATAAACGGCATCACCGCCGAAGGCACTCGCATCACCCGCACCATCGCCGCCGGTCAAATCGGCAATGACAAGCCGATTCAGATCATCTTCGAGCGCTGGTACTCGCCCGACCTCCAGGTTGTGGTGAAGAGCACGCGCACCGATCCGCGCTTTGGCACAACGATCTACACGCTGAACAACCTGCAGCGCACCGAACCAGCCGCCACACTATTCACGGTCCCGTCCGACTACACCGTACAACAAGGTGGCCCCGGTCGCGGCGCGATGCACGGACCACCGCCACCCGACGCCCCAGCAGCTCAGTAACATCAGATCGGTTGGGCTATCAATCGGTTGGGCTATCAACATGAACGATGGCGGACATCAGTCCGCCGTCGTAAAAAAAATCCCGGGAACCAATTCCACATCCCGCGGGAAATGCAATACGAATACCGGCTCAACTCGCCGAGCCAGCATCACCAACGATCTTCTCTCCTGAAGACGGCACGCCCTTTCTGCGACGTCCCCCAACGACGCAGGAAGGGCGCAGTCGTTTTTACTGGACGCTATTCGCTGTAATTTGCGACTACCCTGACCACTTTCCCATTCCCATCAATCTCCATAAACTCCCCGGTCTTCCTCCCAACCTGATTCGCGTAGTACAGCACCACGCTCGACAGCCCCCACATCACATCCTTGAGCTCAAACTTCAAATCCGGATAAGCCTCCAACCCTTTCGAAAAGTAAGCACGAAGCGCCGCCTTCCCCCGCACATTTCCCGACGGATCATTCAAGAGCCGCGCAGCCACCGGGGAAGTCAGCACCACTCCATCCGCGTAGTGCGCAAGAATGGCTTCCAGATCATGCGTATTCCAACTCCGCACCCACTCCTGCGCAAACTCCCGCACCCATTCCCCAGTCAGCATGAGCCCTCTCCTCACTTCTAAATTGGCGGTTCGCAACGCCCCTCCCATTATCCACATCCCCCGAAGAAAATAGTTTTAAATATGCCTTGACACGTATATACGTGTAATGGCATATATAGCTCATGGAAAACGCATTCGAGATCGTCGCCGAGCCCAACCGCCGCGCGATCCTCAGCCTCCTGACTTTCAATGAGCAGTCCGTCGGCGAGATCGAGCGCCAGCTCCACATGTCCCAGCCGGCCGTCTCCAAGCATCTCCGCGTCCTTCGCGACGCCGGCTTCGTCGAATCTACAGTCGACGCGCAGCGCCGCCTCTACCGGCTGAAATCGGGACCATTTCAGGAGCTCGACGCCTGGCTCGAACAGTTCCGTCGCTTCTGGTCCGTTCACATCGACGCTCTCGAACGCCATCTCGATCGCATGGACCAGTCCCTGCCAGCGAAAGGGAAGACCCCAAGAAAACGCAGTCCAAATCACAATCACAAAAAAGGAGACACGAAATGAAAATCAAAGTAACCAGCATCTTCGTCGACGATCAGGACAAAGCCCTCCGCTTCTACACGGAAGTGCTCGGCTTCAATAAGAAAAATGACTTCAGCCAGGGACCATATCGATGGCTCACGGTAGCGCCATCCGGCGATCCGAACGAAGTCGAGTTGCAGCTCGCGCTCAACAACAACCCAGCCGCCAAGACGTATCAGCAGGCAATCTTCCAGCAGAGCCAACCCGCGATCATGTTCTTCACCGACGACATCAAGGCTGACTACGAGCGTGTGAAAGCGAAGGGCGCCGAATTTACCATGCCCCCAACCGACGTCACCGGCTCGACCATCGCAATGCTCAAAGACACCTGCGGTAACATCGTCCAGCTAACGCAACTCGCAAAGTGGTAAGCGCGCCGCCAGGCGCGCCGTCCTGCAATTGAAAGGGAATCACGGAGAAAGAATGACCGCTCACGATCAATACGCGCCAGGCCCAGCCACAGGCGTACAAATTCGAAAGAGCGAAGCCTTGAATTGGGAGCTTGTCGTCGTCCGGGAACTCCGTCACCCGCCCGAAAAAGTGTGGCAGGCGATCACCGATCCCGACCACCTGCGCGAGTGGGCTCCCTTCGACGCCGACAAAAGCCTCGCCCAGGCTGGCGCCAGCGTGAAACTCACAACCGTAAACGCCCCGCAACCTCACATCACCGAAACAAAAATCATGCGCGCGGAGGCCCCGTATCTCCTCGAATATATGTGGGGCGCCAACCCCATGCGCTGGGAACTCGAATCCATCCCCAGCGGCACGCGCCTCACCCTCTCAACCGCCATCAATAAAAATTTCATCTCCATGGGTGCTGCGGGCTGGCACGTCTGCCTCGACATCCTCGCCAGTTTTCTTTTCGGCACTCCCATCGGCCGCCTCGTCGGCACCGACACCATGAAATTCAGTGGTTGGCAGCGCCTCAACAATGAATACGCCCAGCAGTTCGGCGTCGAAGCGCGTCAACTTCCGCCGCGTCCATCACAAAATTCCTGACGTGAGGACAAACCTCATTTTGCAAAGGAGATCAAACCGATGAAAGAATCCACCAAACGTTCGATCGTTC
Organism: uncultured Acidobacteriota bacterium; assembly: GCA_963795355.1. GTDB lineage: Bacteria > Acidobacteriota > Terriglobia > Acidiferrales > UBA7541 > Acidiferrum. The sequence continues at coordinate 1,317,449 of CAWCHM010000008.1, read as the reverse complement.
GCTGGATCCACATCATCATGGCAATTCCGATCGTCGGCTACATCTATAGCCCGTTCGACGTAATCCCCAGCTACGCCCCGCCCACTCGATACGTCTTCTTTCCCACGATGGTTATTTCAGGACTTTGGATGTGGAAGGGCCACGTCGTTAAGCGATGGTTTTCGCCAAGGCCTGCGTAGTGAATGCACAAGCAATCTCTCTGCGGCGCTCCGCCGTTCTAAAGCAAAACGCTCAAACGTCGAGCCAAAAATTCTGGAGCCAAAAATGAAAAAGCCAGTCTCACCCGAATCCGCATCAGCACTGATCGACGAGCGCATCAAAGAACTAACCGATTGGCGGGGCAAGGCGTTCGCGAAAGTGCGCAGCCTCATACACGACGCAGATCCCGAAATCACCGAAGAAATAAAATGGCGTGGTACTCCCATCTTCTCGCACGCCGGCATCGTCTGTACGGGCGAGACCTACAAGAGTGTCGTCAAACTCACCTTCGCCAAAGGCGCCGCGCTAAAAGATCCCGCCAAGCTCTTCAACTCCAGCCTCGAAGGCAACATCCGCCGCGCCATCGACATCCGCGAAAACGAAAAAATCAACGAACCCGCCCTGAAAGCCCTGATCCGCGAAGCCGTCTCATTAAACCTCTCCGTGAAGGGCGCATCGAATCCAAAATCCAAACCCAGGAAAAAATAATCTCGCCAGCCTCGACTGATCCTGGGTGCCGCACCTTCCTGTCTTTAGGAGGGTGCGGATTTTGACTTCTGCAACCGCCGCCGCCAATTTTGAGCACCGCGCCAATCTGCCTTACGATATCCCCGCCCTAACCATCACAACAACGGAGCTCATCCCCATGACCTCACCCAGCGCAAACGAACCCGCCCCGGCGCCCCAACCCGTACTGGCCCCGCTGACTAGCTCCGCCATCTTCCTCGTCGCCTCTATCAAACCCGACCCCGACAGCTACGCCGCCGTCCGCGACCTCGTCGCCGATCTCCCCGCCATCTACCGCGCCGTCGACTTCCGCCGCATCGAAGGCGGCCTCTCTTGCGTCGTCTCCTTTGGCTCCGCTGCCTGGGACAAACTCTTCCCCAACACTCCTCGCCCCGCCGAACTCCACCTCTTCAAGGAACTTCGCGCCGCCGATCGCCACGCTCCGTCCACTCCCGCCGACATCCTTTTCCATCTGCGCGCCAAGCGCATGGACCTCTGCTTCGAGCTCGTCGCCCAAATCATGGCGCGCATCGGCTCCGCGGTCAGCGCCGTCGATGAAACCCACGGCTTCCGCTATTTCGACGACCGCGATCTCCTCGGTTTCGTCGACGGCACCGAAAATCCCCGTGGTGTTGCCGCGCTCAACGCCGCCCTCATCACCGAAGCCGAAGACCCAAGCTTCGCCGCCGGCAGCTACGTCATCATCCAAAAATATCTTCACGACATGTCCAAATGGAACGCTCTCACCACCGAGCAGCAGGAGCACATCATCGGCCGCCAAAAGCTTTCCGACATCGAGCTCAGCGACTCTGTCAAACCAACCAACGCCCACAGCGCTCTCACCACCATCGACGACAACGGCAAAGAACTGAAAATCCTCCGCGACAACATGCCTTTCGGCAAACCCGGCCAAGGAGAATTCGGCACCTACTTCATCGGCTACAGCCGCACCCCGCGCACCACCGAGAAAATGCTCGAAAATATGTTCATCGGCCGCCCGCCCGGTAACTACGATCGTCTCCTCGATTTCAGCCGCGCCACAACCGGCAGCCTCTTCTTCGCCCCCTCCGCCACCTTCCTCGAATCCCTCGGCGACGACTAAAGTTCATGCCCACTCCACCGATCCATCTCGGCTCCTCTTCCTTCACCGCCGACGGCTGGCAAGGCACCTTCTACCCCAAAAATCTAAAATCCTCCGACCGCCTCAATTTCTACTCCACTCGCTTCGACACCGTCGAAATCGACTCCACCTTCTACGGCACACCCAGCCCCAAGACCGTCCAAAATTGGTACGACCAAACCCCTCCCAACTTCCTCTTCTCGCTCAAAGTTCCCAACATCATCACCCACGACAAACTTCTCGAAGACACCGACGCCGACCTCGCCGAATTTCTCGACACCGCCTCCATCCTCAAAGAAAAACTCGGCCCGCTCGTCTTCCAATTCCCATTCTTCGACCGCGCCAAATTTCCCGCCCAGCGCGACTTCCTCGATCTCCTCGAACCATTCCTCGCCAAACTCCCGCCCGGCAAAAAGTTCGCCGTCGAAATCCGCAACAAGTCCTGGCTCGACTCCACCTTCGCCGCCGTCCTTCGCCGCCACAAAATCGCGCTCGTCCTCCAGGATCTCTCCACCATGCCCGCCCCTCACGAGCTCGAAAAAAAATTCGACCCCATCACCACCGACTGGACCTACATCCGCTGGCTCGGCGACCGCAAATGGATCGAAGGCGTCACCGTCAAGTTCGACAAGCCCGTCATCGACCGCACGCCCCAACTCATGCGCTGGATCGACTTCTGCTTCAAAATCCGCCACCGCGGCGTCACCATCTACGCCTACGCCAACAACCACTACACCGGCTTCTCCCCCCACACCATCACCCAGTTCCGCCAACTCTGGAAACAAAAGGGCCACGATCCCCTTCCCGAGCCGCCACTCGCACCCGCCCCTCAACCAAAATCCGATTCACCCGACAACGACCACCAACAGCCCACACTCTTCGACCTCTGATACGCATGTGCCCCGACGTCCGCGCACCAGTCGCCGCCGCCTACGGCAGTTGGGTGCCGCACCCTCCTGAATCTGGAGGGTGCGGGTTTAGACCAAGCTCCGCCCAAACCAAAACAACAGCCGCCATCCATTCCCAAAACGGAAAAAGGCCGCGAAGCCTCCCGGCTCCGCGGCGTTGTCCGTCAGTACTTCGAGCTTTCTACCGAAACCCGTTCGGCCCTGCATTCAACCCCGCAGGGAAGAACACTCCCACCGCCGGCGTCACAACCTTCCCACCAACCACCGCCCCGCCGCCCGTCACGATGTTCAGCACCTGCGTCGTGTTCCGCGCGAATGCGATCGCGTTCGTCCCGTCTGCATCCGTAATGCGCGTCGAAGTCGCCGCCGCGCCGCTCAGCGTTACTTGAAACGTCGCCAGCCCAAAATCATCCGGGTTCGAATCGTACGGACTCGGCGCCGCCCCAAGCAATCCCGCCAGCGCCAATGCCGCACGCAGCGTCGAGATCAGGTTTGTGTATCCGCCGATCGTCGCGCCCTTCGGATCCAGCGCATTGATCGTCGTTCGAATCAGCCCCGCGTGATACGCCTCCACCGCCAGAATCCCCGCCGCCGTCTTCAGATTCGAAGCCGTCGTCAGCAACGATGCCGCTCCGTGATACGCCGTCACGCCGACATCCTCAAACACATAGGCGCCGACCAAAAATGTTTCGTCGCTTGCGTACGGGCTGAACGTCGACCCATTCGGAATATTCGCCGCCGTCGCCAGCGTTTGAAACGAGGTCCCGAGGTTGAGCGCGGGCTGCGCAACTGCCGACGAGCCCAGCGCGCTCAGCAGCAATTTCACATGCTTGCCCTCTTCCACAGCCGTCTCGATCGCGTACGACGCAACTTGCGTCGTGCTGAACGGAACCATGCTTCCACCCGTCACAGTCCCCGCCGTTCCCACCGTTCCCGACAGCGTGATCTTCGGTGCCCCGGCCGCCGTCGACATCGCGTTCGCGATATCGATCGTCGTTCCGAACGCCGCCAAATAATAAAAGTTCGCTTCCAGATACTCGAGGTTCAACGCGAAGTTCAAAATATCCGCGTCGGTAAACGTAGCGGCACTCGCCGCCGGCGCCAGTGCCCCGGCCATCACGCCAGAAAAAGCACCTGCTAGTGACGTCATCCCGACGCTCAACATCTTCCGTCGGCCCTTCGCGATCACTTCATCGAGCAATTGCGTCTCTTGATTCGCCATAAATTGTCGTCCGTCCTTTTCAATTTTTTGCGTGCTCTTCGTGCCTACTGGGGTTGACTGCGTCCGCGCTCGTGTGCGCGTTCCTATGCCTCTGGTTGCTCGCGATTGTTTTTCGTTTACGCCGTGGTTGTGGCGAAAATGCTATTCGTCCCGCTCGGGAAAAATCCGCCCGAACCGACGCCAACCGTGGCCGACCCATAAACAATGTGATGAACCTGGTTCACTGTGCGCGAGAATCCGACCGCCGAATCCGGATCGGCCGCCACAATCGCGCTCGGCATCGTGATATTCATTGGCAGCGTCAGTGTCGTCTCCACCGATCCCGCCGACGAAGGCGCCGCGCTATTTCCCACTGTCAACATCGCGCGCAACGCTTCCACCTTGTTCGCCGCCGCCAGATACGGATACGCCGCCGCTGATCCCGCCGCGATCGCGCGTCCCGTCAGCGAAGTCCGAACATACCCCGCGTGATACGCCTCCACGGCCAAAATTCCAGCCGCCGCCGTCAGCAATCCCGCTGCAACGCCCGCTGAACTGATCAGCCCCGCCGCGCCCGCGTACGCCGTCACGCCGACATCCTCAAAAATAAACGCCCCGACAAGAAAATCGTCAAAACTCGCGAAAGGGTTGAACGCAGGCCCAGCCGACGTCGTGATCCCCGCGGCCGTAGCCAGCGGCCCGAAAAACGACAAATCGATATTCGGCATCGGTACCGCGTTTGCCCCAAGCGCCGTACGCAAAAACCGCACGTGTGCACGCTCTTCAAACGCAATCTCGTTCACAATTTGCTGCTCTTCCGCAGTCATCCCCGCCACCACCCCGGCGCTGCCCTTCGTCACCGTGCCCACCGTCGTGAAGCTCGAACTCGCTCCCGCCGAAATGTCCGCATCGATCAATCCTGTTCCCGTCGCCGCATAGAGGTAGTACTGCGCTTCCAGATATTCCAGGTTCAGCGCGTAGTTCAAATAATCGTTGTCCGTCGGCGTCACTGGTGTAGGCGTCACCGGTGTCGGCGTCGGACTCGACGACGATCCGCCTCCGCATCCCGTAATCGTCAGCGCAGCCGTCGCCCCTGCAACCGCACCCGCTCCGACGACAAACTTCCGCCGCGAGACGGCCCTCTCGACGAACTCTTTTATTTTTTCCATGGATCTCCCTTTAAGCAGATAGATGTTTTTGCATCAACTCGTGCCCATCAGCTTTTGTGCATCAAGTTGTGTGAATCAGTTTGTGTAGATCAAAAAAACGCAGTGATCTGCTTGGCGGGAAGAAGCGCCCACTGCTTACACCCGTAGTTCTGGTCCGTTTATTTCTGGCCCGTAATTCGAGTTAGTTCGGAAAAACCACCACCGATATCAACTACGCCGTAAGCGTGGACCTAGATGAGGAACCAACTTTAATTTTGAGAAACCCTGTACGCACCCCTAGAACCGCACAAAATCACCACCACAACTCGCGGTGAACAAGCTCTCTCAATTTCCTCGCGGGTGGCCTACCCTTTGCGCCCTTTGCAGAGGGTGGGCGCCTCTTCGGTTCTCTCTGTTCCAAGGCGGGCGAGCCATGTTTACGATGCTATTGGGACGACGCTATGGACTAGAAGGGGGACAACGGGACGATCCCCGTGTCGTCGGGAACCTGCGACAAACGACAACGTTCGATGAACTTTCCGCGCCCAAGGCCAAGCAACTCGTGGCCTCATTCGTTCCCACCATTCGAATTACCTGCAAGGTAAACACACCTTGACAACCCGTACCTTTCGAGTTATCATCCTCCGTGAAGCCTCAACCCATTCGAAATCGAGCATTTCACGCACCCCCGCAACCCTTTCATTCTCAATCGCTTCCACACTCTTTAAAACACCGCTTTTCTAACCCAAACAAACCAAATCACTTCCACACTCTTTGCAAAACATGGGGGGTATACCCCAGAGCTTCCCAAAACGGGAATTCCCAAATCGAAACTCACTCCAACGTCGCCGCGCCATCCTTCTCGCGCCGTGCTACCGTTTCTCATAGCCCCAACTGAACAACGATGACCACCGCTGCCCCCGTCCCCGGCCAGAATCCCACCTACGAAGACTTCGCGCGCTGCGTCCACTGCGGCATCTGTCTCAACGCCTGCCCCACCTATCGCCTTTGGAATCTTGAGGCTGACTCCCCCCGCGGCCGCATCCACCAGATGATCCACGTCGCCCAGACCGACCTCGCCAACATCGGCTACGAGCATCCGCAGCCCGAGCCAACCGTGCCACCTCGGTCGCCCCAATGGAAAGGGAACTACCGGTAGTGCCTAACCTTCGGCCCCAAAACCCGCTCCGCCCCCCCAGATCACAAAATCTTTCGTCGAGCACATCGACAAATGCCTCGACTGCCGCGCCTGCGAGACCGCCTGCCCCTCCGCCGTCGAGTACGGCAAACTCGTCGAGCATTCCCGCGCACTCATCGAGCGCGACTACAAGCGCCCCATCCTCACTCGCATCGCGCGCAATCTCGCATTCCGCAAGCTCCTGCCGTACTCCGACCGCATCGCCACCGTCGCCCGCCTCATCTGGTTTTACCAGCGCTCCGGATTGCAGAGATTCATTCGCTTCAGCGGCATGCTCGAACTCTTCGGCCTCGCCGATCGCGAACAACTTCTCCCCACAATCGAAACTCCATTTTTCTTCAAGGAACTCGGCCGCACATTTCCCGCAGTCGGCCAGAAACGCGCCCGCGTCGCCTTCTTCGCCGGCTGCGTCGCGCAAGTCGCCTTCGCGCGCCTCAACGACTCGACCATCCGAGTCCTCACCGCCAACGGCTGCGAAGTCGTCGTCCCCAAATTTCAAATGTGCTGCGGAGCTCTCGCTGCCCACGCAGGAATTCGCGATGCCGCCCGCGACCTCGCTCGCAAAAATCTCCTCGCCTTTGCCGGCGACGAATTCGACGCCATCATCACCAACGCCGCCGGCTGCGGTTCCACGCTCAAGGAATACGATCATCTTTTCACCGAGAAGGAACCCGAGTACGCGCAAGCCGTCGCGTTCAAATCCAAAGTGCGCGACATCACCGAATTTCTCGCCACGCTCGGCCTCACCACGCCGCTGCGCCCGCTCAAGCCGCTCTATCTCCGCGTCACGTATCAGGATTCTTGCCACTTGCTCCACGGACAGAAAGTTCGCAGCGCGCCGCGCGATCTCTTGAAACAAATCCCCGGCCTCGAACTCGTTGAGCTGCCGCACTCCGATATCTGCTGCGGCTCTGCCGGCGTCTACAACGTCACGCAAACCAAAGCGTCGCTCGAGCTGCTCGACGACAAGATGAAAAACATCGCCAGCGCAAAGCCGGAAGTCATCGTCACCGCCAATCCCGGCTGCCTGCTCCAACTCCGCGCCGGCGTCCAACGCACCAACGGCAAACAAGAAGTCATGCACGTCGTCGAACTCCTCGACCGCTCGATGCGCGCCAAAGCGCTCTAGCGTTGGAGTCTGAGAAAGAAATGGAAAAATCGCGCGAAGAATATCCAGACAGCTACTGTTTGCCGGTAGTACCCAGTGATGACCGATTCGCATCGCGACTTGCGTTTTGCGCGCAGCTGCGTCGCGCCGGAGTTAGCATCGTGGCAGCTTTTTTCAACGAGCGATTCTTCAAGGAGCAAAGTGGCGATGCGAACGGAACGAAGAAAAGCAGTGCGACATCCCTTCATCGCGCGTGCCGAAATCATAGATGAACGGGAAAACGCGCGCACGTCCTCCAAGATCAGCGATCTCAGTGCGAGCGGATGTTACGTCGAAATGCTGAATCCGTTTCCCGAAGGGACTTCGGTCGTGATCGAAATTTACACCGAAGACGAAATGCTCGAAGCGCACGGCACCGTCGCGCGCATTGAACCGAAGCAGGGAATGGGTCTCGCCTTCGACGAACTCCCGCCGTACTTCGCCGGCATCCTCAACAAATGGATCAAAGAAACCAAGTCCATGAAGGCCAACTGAGAATCGAAACTCGGAATACGAAAAGTGAAACTCGGAAATAGAAATTGGAAATTGGAAAATTGAAACGAAACTAGACGCCGGTGATTTCGCCGGCGTCATCTGTATCGATGTTCAGCGCGCGCGATTGTTTCGGCAGCCCCGGCATCAACACCATGTTGCCGGAAATTATCACCACAAATTTCGCTCCCGCCGAAAGAGCGGCGTCGGAAATGTGCAGTGTCCAACCCGTCGGAGCTCCGGGAATTTTTGGATCGTCGGTGAAACTGTACTGCGTCTTCGCAATGCACACCGGCAGTTTCGCGTAGCCCCACTGCGAAAATTGCTCCAGCTTCGATTCCGCCTTGTCCGTAAAACTCACATTCGCAGCGCCGTAGATTTTCGTGGCAACCTTCCGAATTTTCTCCACCAGCGAATCCGACAAGTCGTATGCCGCCGTCACTACTGGCTCCGGATTTTCCGCCATCACTTCGACTACTAACTCCGCCAGATCTTTCGCGCCCGGTCCGCCCTTCGTGAATGCTTCCGACAACGCCGTCCGCGTCCCGTGCTCGGCAGCGTAGTCCGCCAGATATTTCAAATCCTCTTCCGTATCTTGCGGGAAACGATTCACTGCAACGACCGTCGGCAAGCCGTACGACTTCATGTTGTCGATGTGCTTGCCCAGGTTCGGTAATCCTTTGTCGAGGTCGCCGCCGCCTTGCGTGCGGATGCTTTGCACCGTCGTCACAACGACGGCAACCGCTGGCTTCGTACCGGATTGCTGCATCACGATGTCGAGGAATTTTTCGGCGCCGAGATCGGCGGCGAATCCCGCTTCGTTCACGACGTAGTCGGCGAGGCGCTGCGCCATCTTTTGCGAAACCACGCTGCTGGTTCCGTGCGCAATGTTCGCAAACGGCCCTGTGTGCACAAACGCTGGCGTACCGTCACTTGTTTGCGCGAGATTCGGCATGATCGCTTCGGAGAGCAACGCCATCATGCCGCCGACGGCGTGCAGATCGCCTGCGCGCACAGGCTTCCCGTCGCGCGTCATTCCGATGACGATCGATTCCAATCGCTGCCGCAAATCTTTGCGATTCTCGGCGAGCGCTAAAATCGCCATGATTTCGCTGGCGGCTGTAATGACGAAATTCGTTTTGCGATTCGCTCCGTCGCGCTTGCCGGCGACGTCGATCTGGATGCGGCGCAGCGCGCGATCGTTCATGTCCATAGCGCGCGGCCAGGTAATTTGGTTGGGATCAAGATTCAGTTCGTTACCGTGGAAAAGATGAGCGTCAATCAGGGCGGCAAGCAAGTTATTCGCGCTTGAAATTGCGTGGAAGTCTCCGTGGAAGTGAAGGTTGATTTTTGCGGCAGGCTCGATTTGCGACAGGCCGCCGCCCGCGGCGCCACCTTTCATGCCGAAGACTGGACCGAGAGACGGCTCTCGCGAAGTAATCACTGCGCGTTTCCCAATGTGCGCGAGACCCTGTGTCAATCCGATCGACGTGACAGTTTTTCCTTCGCCGGAAACGGTGGGTGTTGTCGCGGTGACGAGAATCATTCTGCCGCGCGGCTTCGCGAACGCCGGATCGTTCAGTAATTCAAGTCGGATTTTCGCGCCATACGAACTGACCTGTTCAACGTATTGATCGGGGATTTCGAGCTTCTTCGCGACGTCTGTGATCGGGAGGAGTGTTTTGGCCATGGGAAATAGATGTGTAGGATGGGCCTCCGGTAGCAATGTAGCACAGCGATTGAGATGCTTGAATTACGCTCAAAGGAGCGCGGGCTGACGGAGGAAGGGAAGCCCAGGCAGAAGTGCCTGTGCCACTCAATGCGATGAAGACAGCGGAATGCGTGGTGCGGTCGCGTGACCTTTGCGGCGAGAGCCCAGTGTGGGACGCGGCGGCGAAGTGCGTCTACTGGACAGACATCAACGGATTTGCGATCCGGCGATTGATTCCGGCGACGGGCGAAGTGAAGTCGTGGAAATTCGATGCGTCCGTTACGGCGTTGTCGCTGACTTCGGTCGATGGATGGTTGCTCGCAGCGGTTGGCGGACGCTTGCTGTTTTGGTCGGCGGATGGCGATCAACGCGTGGAGTTTGTGGCGGTGGAGCGCGATTGGCCGAATCATCGGTTGAATGATGGAGCTGCTGACGCCGAAGGGAATTTCTGGGTCGGAAGTATGAGAAACAACGTTGCGGCCGATGGCGGCGACGTAAGAGTAGGCGGGCTGACTGGATCGCTGTATCGCGTGACGCCCGACGGAGATATATCGGTGCGAGATGCGGAATTCGGAATCGCGAATACGGTGGTGTGGAGTCCGGATGGAGCGACGTTTTATTGTGGATGCTCAACGCGCAATGTGATCTGGGCATATGACTTTGTACCGGATGGCAAGAACTCGAATATTGGAAATCGGCGCGTGTTCGTAGAAAAGATTGGTCCGGGCGATCCGGACGGATCGGCGATCGACGATGACGGCTTTGTTTGGAATTGCCGGTACGGAGGTAAATCGATTTTGCGGATTTCGCCCGTGGGCGAAGTGGTGGAGAAAATTGCGATGCCGGTTTCGAACATCACGAACTGCGTTTTCGGTGGCGATGATGGGCGGACCTTGTTTATTACGACTGCGTCGATGGGGGCAGAGCGGGAGGAGAGGGCGGGAGGTCTGTTTGCGATGCGGGTTCGGGTGCGGGGTGTGGAAGTGGGGAAGTTTCGGATTTCGGAGGAGTGGGCGGCGCGGCTGGTGCGTCGAGCGTAGGAAAGAGATTGTTGGGATCGAAGGCGGTTTTGATTCTTTTTGCGAGAGTTCGCTCGGAGGCGAGCGATTCGCTAAGGATTCCGCGGTACGAAGCCTTGAATTGAATCGGGGCGGAAATCAGTTGCGCACGGCCACCAAATGAACGTGCGAGGGAGAGAATTTCGCGCGCGAAAAGCGAGGCGATGGGGGCATCAGCAGCCAGTTCGACAGATGAATTTTGTGGCTGTAGCGATGTTGCGATGAGCATCGGTCCCGAAGCGCGGGCGATGATTGCGAGCGGAAGATTCGCGGCTGCGGCGACGGACTGCAGCACGGTGGCCGCGTGGACGTGACTCGCGGGAGGCAACGCGAGTTTGACGATGACCGGAGCGGTGGAGTCTTCGCGGAAATGCGCGATGGATTCGCGCAATGGCGCTGCCAAGGCGGCAACCGCTGTCGGATCTTCGAGAATGTGCATGTCGCCGGCTTGCGACTGCTCCGCGATTTCGGCGAGTTCGCGTTTGTAGCGGGCGAGCAGATCGGCGTTGCCGGAAAATTCCGCAAACAAATACCAGTAAGCGCCATCGATCTCCGGAACCGGCGCGTCTCCGTTCGCGTGTTTGTCAAAGAGACGTGCGGCTTGTGCGTTGAGGACGTCGAGTGTGAGCGGCGTCAACGGGGAGTGAATGATTTTGTGGCGCGCCGCGAGGGCAGTTTCGTGGCTAGGAAAAGCGGCAAGAAAACCCTGCGTTGTTTCGGGAATCGGAAACGTTCGGAAGTTGAGACGCGTGATGACAGCGAGCGTGCCGCACGATCCGATGAGAAGTTTGTGGAGGTCGTAGCCGGTAACGTTTTTGACGACGCGACCGCCACTCTTGATTTTATTACCGGCGCCATCGATGAATTCGGCGCCAAGGAGAAAATCGCGCGGGGTGCCATACGCATTGCGCAGAGGCGAGTCGAGACCCGCCGCGATGGCGCCGCCGATGGTGGCGTGCGAGTAGTAGGGAACGAGTAGCGGCAGGAATTGATTGTGCTCGCGCAACATCGCGTTGAGTTTCGCGAGCGGCATGCCGGCACCAACGCTGACGGTGAGATCGGCGGGATCGAAGTGGGCGACCTCGTCGAGAGCGGTGAGATCGAGCGCCACGTCATAGCGCACCGGAGTCGGGGCGCAGAAAAGCTTAGTGCGCGCGCCGACGGGAATGACGGAAAGATTTTCTTTTGCGGCGAAGCGCACGATCTCGGAGGCCTGGCCGGCGGATGCCGGTTTGGCGAGTGCGGTTGGTGCGATGCCGTCGATCGCGTAGAGTTCTCGATTGGCGGCCTTGGCGACGAAGATTGCATTCGCGCCCAGGACGGACTCGAGACGAGCGACAGCGCTGTCGGTGACGGCACTCATGCGGCGGTGACGGGTGCCGGCGGCACGGGGGCAGGCGCCGGTTTGGATTCAGGAGTTTGCGCGTGGTGCGGGCGAAGGCGTGTCTCGCCGCAACCCTTGCTGAGCGGGAAGACTTTGCCGGGATTCAGTGAACATTTGGGATTGAACGCGTCGTGGATGCGGCGCATGAAATCGAAGTCCGCGTCGGAGAAGAGAAGCGGCATGAGTTCGCTTTTTTCCATGCCGATACCGTGCTCGCCGGTGAGACTGCCTCCGACTTCAACGCAGTAACGAATGATTTCGGCGGAAGCCTGCATGGCGCGCTGGAACTGCTCGTTGTCGCGGAGGTCGTAGAGAACGATGGGATGGAGATTGCCGTCGCCGGCGTGAAAGACGTTGCCGATGTTGAAGCCGAATTGATTCCCGATTTCCTGGATGCGACGCAGCGTTTGCGGGAGTTTGGAGCGTGGGATCACGCCGTCGAGGACATAGATGCCGGATGCGATGCGGCCGAGAGCGCCAAAGGAATTCTTGCGGCCCTTCCAGAGCAGGTCGCGCTCTTTGTCGTCGCGCGCGACGCGAACTTCGCGGGCCTTGTGCGCACGGCAGATTTCGTCGATGGACGCGGCTTGAGCGGTGACGGCTTCGAGCATGCCTTCGACTTCGAGGAGGAGGACGGCGCCGGAATCCATCGGGAAGCCGGCGTGAATGTAATCTTCGATGGCGCGCAAGGTCCAACCGTCGAGCATTTCGCAAGCGGCGGGTGTGATGCCGCGGGCGGTGATGTCGGCGACGGTTTCGGAGGCGTCGTCGACGGTTTCAAAAATGGCGAGAAGCGTTTTGATGGCTTCGGGCTTGCGGGAAAGCTTGACCGTGACCTCGGTGACGAGAGCGAGCGTGCCTTCGGAGCCGACGAAGAGACTGGTGAGATCGTAGGAGCATCCATCGCCCTGTTTGCTGCCGACGCGGATTATTTCCCCGCCAGGGAGGACGAGTTCGAGCGCGGTAACGTGATTGGTGGTGACGCCGCTGGCGAGGGTGTGCGGGCCGCCGGCGTTTTCGGCGACATTGCCGCCGATAGTGGAAGACTTCTGGCTCGAAGGATCGGGTGCGAAGTAGAAGCCGGCGTGTTCGACGGCGCGGGTGATGTCGAAATTGACGACGCCGGGCTGAACAACGGCGCGTTGATTTTCGAAATCGAGTTCGAGGATGCGGTTCATGCGGGAGAAGACGAGCATGAGTCCACCGGAACGTGCGAGCGCGCCACCGGAGAGACCGGTACCGGCACCGCGACCGAGGACGGGGATGTTGTAGTTGGCGGCGAGGCGGACTATCTCGGAAACCTCAGCGGTTGTCGAGGGGAAAACAACTACGTCGGGGCGACCTTTTTCGACTGAGCCATCGTATTCGTAGAGGATGAGATCTTCGGGGCGGGAGAGAACGGCGTTTTGACCGAGGAGTTTCTGCAGTGCGCGAACAAGGTCGCGATGGACTTTCGAATCCGTCGATGGTGGGACGCTAGCCACGATGTGATCAGGTTAGCGCAGATGGAAGGCGGTGGGGAGATGACTTCGGCGTACATTGAGGAAGAGTTACAAGGACAAGTCAAACTCGCGGCCCGTCGATTCTGTGGCATTACGGCTTCCATCGGCGAAGACTCCTTTCCCAAATCCTTCCTAAGAACAGACCACTTGTCGGTAGGTGTTAACACCGTTGACAGGGCAGCGCAAATCCTTCGAATCGGAGATCGCCGCTGTGTTGTTCGGGCGCTGAATCCCTGGCCCTCACTGCCTCGCGGAACTCGCCGCCGTAGGGTGCGGCTCGCCGAAATAGGGGAAATCCGGGCGCATCAGGTGCGTATCGGGCGCCACTCCATCGCCGAGTGCCGTGTTCGTGACCAGCGTGAGAATCACGTCCATCACGTCGTCGCAGAGGCCGCGGCCGTTGAAGGCGGCAACGCTGAATGAGGCGGGCGTGTCCAGTTCATACGGCAGGACCGATGGGCAGAGGCGCGCGAGGAGTTGCGTAGCGTAAGCGGCCGGATCGGCCGCTGAATGGGCAAGCGCGGTGACTTTTTCCACGAAATCGCGCATCGGTTTGGAGAACAGCGCCACTTCGTCCGCCGGGACCGCTCGGTTGTAGTTTTCCGATGCGTTGTGCAGCGAAGGATCGGAGAGCAGGAAGTGGGTGATCATTGGCAGGCCCCAACGCGATACCTGCACCTCCGGCGCGTGCCCGTAGAGCGATGCGGTGGCCCAGGCATGCACCACACCTCGGCCGATCAGGCTGCTGGGAACCTCGAGGACTATGGCGGTGACATTGTTGCTGGCAAAGAAGTTCTGGCCATTCTGGAATGCCTCCGGCGCAAACCGGTTTTCGGACCACAGAGCTGTTCTGAAGGCACCGAAACCGGCGCCATTGGTGGCGAACAGATCGGGCGCGAGGCCTGCGTACGCCAGGCAGCCCTGATCCGCTGTCGCGATGTGTCCCGTATTCCCAGAAATGATGAGTTCGCCCGCGGCGCCCTTCAGAGCGTCGGCTCCGGTGGCGCGCCGGACCGCGAAGGACTGAACGTGTCGGGACCCGCTGCCATCGGCGTGGGCGGGCGCGCCGAATTGGATCTTGAAGGTGACATCCTCGAGAAGATCGCCATCCGTGTCGAAGCGGAAGGCGTAGAGAGCTTCGTCGCGGAAGGTGTCTGGCGCGGCGACGCCGGCATTCGGATTCACGGTCAAAGCCATGACCGTTGTGCCCGGGCGGCCGCGAAACAAGTAAAAATCGCAGATATTGATGCGGGGGTCTTCTTTTGCGGTAGGTGTATCGAAATGATGCGACATGGCGAGTCTCCTCGTTAGGACGCGAGGCCAAGGTCGATCGCTCGTATGTGGGCCGAGGGGCCGATCATACCTGACATCCTCAACCTCATCGGAAGATTTTTCAAGTTTGGAATGGAGACGAAGCGAATCCCGAGACCCGATGGGACGATGTGTAAAGGATGTCATGGGCCTGAACACTCTAACTTCTGAGGGCGCGGTACCCAACGGCCGCTTTGCCTGCACCACAGCGACAGGCGGTCGTGTGTTAACGTAACGCGAAAAGTTTTGTGTGCAAGGAGCGACTTGATGCCCAAAGCGCGAGTGTTTGCGACGAGGCCGTTGTTTCCGGCGGCGCAGGAGATTTTGAATGCGAGCTGCGACGTGGAGTATTGGACGCCGGCGGAACGGATATCGAAGGAGGAGTTGCTGCGGCGCGTGAAAGACAAGGATGGGCTGGTGTGCCTGCTGACCGAGAAGGTGAATGACGAGCTGCTGCGGGCGGCGCCGAAGCTGCGGATTGCGGCGAATGTGGCGGTAGGATTCGACAACATCGATTTGCCAGCGTGCACGAAGCGGAATGTGGTGGCGACGAATACGCCGGGAGTGCTGGACGAGACGACGGCGGATTTTGCGTGGACGCTGATGATGGCGGTGGCGCGGCGGATCGGCGAAGGCGAAGCGCTGGCGCGGTCGGGCGCGTGGAAGGGATGGGATCTGGATCAGTTGGTGGGGGCGGATGTTTGGGGGAAGACGCTCGGCGTAGTGGGATTTGGGCGTATCGGGCGAGCGGTGGCGCGACGCGCGGCGGGATTTCAGATGAAGGTGTTGTACACCGATGCGATTCGCGCACCGCTGGATGTGGAGAATGAGTTGAAGGCGGAGTATCGCGATTTGAATACCGTGCTGGCGGAGTCGGACTTTGTGAGTTTGCATGTGCCGCTGACGGGCGATACGCGCGGGATGTTTGATGTGGCGAAATTGTCGAAGATGAAGCCGACGGCGTTTCTCATTAATACTTCGCGTGGGCCAGTGATTGATGAGGCTGCGCTGGTGTATGCGCTGGAAAGCAAGAAACTGGCTGGGGCGGCGCTCGATGTGTACGAGCAAGAGCCGTTCATTCACTCGGGATTGAAGCGGCCGAATGTGGTTCTGGCGCCGCACATTGCGTCGGCTTCGCTGGAGACGCGGACGAAGATGGCGGTGATTGCGGCGGAGAATGTGGTGGCGTTTTTTAAGGGGAAGAGGCCGGCGAATATGTTGAATCCGGAGGCGTGGAAGGGGAGTTGAGGAGAACCCGGGTGCGGTTGAGTGGCGGATGGACAGAATTGTTTTGTTGGTCGGTTGAGGATTGGTTGAGGTCCTTCGGCGCCCTTCGGGCGCCTCAGGATGACAGCGTTAAGAGTGGGTAAGCGAGATAGTCGGTGGTTGGGTCGGGAGCTTTTCTATGGCGGAATTGAAACAACTTGCCCGCCAGATATTTCACGAAACATTAGCGGCGATCAATATTCCTGCGGCGATGCAGCGGAAGCTGTGGCGCGACGGGACGATTTTGCATTGCGGCGATGAGTTGGTGGTGGAGTTGAGTGGATTTTCGCGGGTGTGCGTGGTGGCGATTGGTAAAGCGGCGCATGCGATGGTGGAGGGGTTGGCGCCGGTGATGGCGGGATTTGGTGGCGGCGCAGGTATGAAAGTTGGCGGGATTGTTAGTGCGCCGACGGCACCGGTGAAGGGGGTTGATGGGCTGAAGTATTTTATTGGCGGGCATCCCATTCCGAATCAGGCGAGTCTGGATGCGGGGCGGGCGATTCTGGACGAATTGAAGAGTTGCGACGAGCGGACGCTGGTGTTTTTTCTTTTGTCGGGTGGCGGATCGGCGCTGGTGGAATTGCCGATCGATACTGCGGCGACGCTGGAAGACGTGCAGGGTTTGTACTCGGCGCTGGTGACGTGCGGCGCACCGATTGCGGATCTGGGGAAAGTGCGGCGGCACTTGTCGGCGGTGAAGGGCGGGCGGCTGGCCGCGGCCGCGGGGCGCGCGACGAAAATTACGTTGGCGGTGAGCGACGTTCCGGCGCGGCATGAGGCGGCGCTGGCTTCGGGGCCGACGATTCCTGATCCGACGACGATTGATGACGCGCTGCAGGTGATCGCGAAATACGATTTGCGGAGGCGGTTGCCGCGGCGGATTTGCGAATGGATTGATGCGGGGAAAATGGGCGAAACGCCGAAGTCGGGCGAGGCGGCGTTTTTTAACGCACATTTTTCGTTGCTGCTGGGGATGGTGGATTTGTTTCATCCGGCGCATCGGGCAGCGGAGGGGCTGGGATTTATTACGTGCTGCGACAACTCGACAGACGATTGGCCAGTGGTGGATGCGGCGGAATTTTTGTTGAAGCAGTTGGAGGAGTTTTCGGCGATGCATGGCGGGAGGCGGGTGGCGTTGATTGCGGATGGGGAAGTGGTTTCGCCGGTGACGGGACCGGGGATTGGCGGAAGGAATTCGGCGTTTGTACTGGCTTGTTCGGGGAGGATTGCGGGACGGCGGATTGCGGTGTTGAGCGCGGGGACGGATGGGATCGATGGGAATAGTTTTGCGGCGGGGGCGGTGGCGGATGGAGAGACGTTGGCGCGCGCGAGCGAGTTGGGCATGGATGCGGGGGAGTTTTTTCGGGCGAGCGACGCATTTACGTTTTTTTCAAGATTGGATGATGCGGTGGTGACGGGGCCGACGGGGAATAATTTGAGGGATTTGAGGGTGTTATTGGCGGAGTGAAGGGCGGCAAGCGGGATTGCGCGTCGCGGGTTCTGCGGTGGCGTATGGGTTTTGAGTTGGACTGAACGTTGAGATCCTTCGGCGCCTTGTGGGCGCCTCAGGATGGCAACACTCCTTAAATTTCAAGGTGTCGGTGGCGCTACCTGCACCACCGTCGCTTTCTTTTTTAGTGTTGGGGTTGCGGTTGAGCGGGCAGGCGCGATTCCATGGATTTCAAGCGGGCCGTCATTTGTTCGATTAGTTCTTCCAGATGGTCGAGGCGGTTGGTGATCGCGGGGTTTGCGATGTTGCCGTTTTCCGCGGATGGATCGTCGTCGGCACCTGCTGCGTTGGCTTCCTCACCTTCGTCTTGAGCTGGCTTTTTCTTTTTGGCTTGCTTCGGCTGCTGCAAGCG
Source organism: uncultured Acidobacteriota bacterium (assembly GCA_963795355.1). Lineage (GTDB taxonomy): Bacteria > Acidobacteriota > Terriglobia > Acidiferrales > UBA7541 > Acidiferrum. The sequence continues at coordinate 1,299,436 of CAWCHM010000008.1, read as the reverse complement.
CTCGATCTGGTCCTTGATTTCGGGGACCATTTCGATGCTGAGGTCGTCGCGCTTGAGCAGTGCTTCGAGCGCGGGGACTGCGGTGGCGTCGCCGCGCGCGCCCAACGCATGGATCACGGACCAACGAATATTGAAGTAGGGCTCGTTGAGATACGATGCGATCTGCTGCGTGATTTCTTTGTCTTGTTTGTCGAGGCGCGCGAGGCTGGCGATGGCGGCGCTGCGCGAATCTACGGCTTTGCCGGGCTTTGACCAATCGACGAGCAGGGGCACAGCTTTGTCGTTGCCGAGGTATCCGAGCGAGCGGAGAGCGGAGTTGCGCAGGATGCCGTCGGGCGAGTCGCTGGTCACGGCGGCGGTGAGAACTGTGATCGCGTCGGCAGATTTTGTGCGACCGAGACCTTCGAGAGCGGCGGATCGCGCGCGATACGAGGTGTCGTTGCTCGCGATGGTCTGGAGTTTGGCGGGGACTTCGGTGTTGTCTTTGAAGTAGCCGATGCTGGAGACGATGGCGTAGCGGACGGCGGGCTCTTTGTTGGTGTCGAGAGAGTCGAGGAGATGCTTGAGCGCGGAGGGACCGCCGATGTTGCCGAGAGCCTGGGCGGAGATGGAGCGGATGTTCCACACGGGATCGGAGTTGAGCGAAGTGGAGAGGGCGGCGACGACTTCGTCGTCGTTTTTGATCTTGTCGAGAGCGACGATGGCGTCGGCGCGGTCGGAGAATTCGGTGGCGTGTTTAAGCTGGTAGAGCCACTCTTTCTTTTCTTTGTGGAATTTCGCGCTCTTGAGGAGATAGCCGCCTTTATCGAAGAGAACCATGAGCGGGGCGGAGTCGGATGGGAATGTGAAGGTTTCGGCCGCCTTTGTGACGTGAGCGGTGTAGAGCTTCGGGCCAGATGCGGTGGTGATTTCGACATCGACGGGAGCGGCAAAAATGCCGACGTTGCTCTGGACTTTTTGCGTTTGTTTTACGGTGAGAGCGATTTGGTGCTTTTCGCCGTCGTAAGTGTAGGCGAGATCGAATTTGGGCGCGCCGGCGCTGTAGATCCATTGTTGGAAGAAGCGGTCGACATTGATGTGGGTGGTTTCTTCGATAGCTTTGACCAGGTCAGGCGTGACAACGTTTTTGCCGCGATTGACTTCGAGATAGTGCTTGAGGCTGTGCCAGAAGGCGTCGTCGCCGAGTTGATGGCGGAGCATGTAGAGAACCCAGCCGCCTTTGCCGTAAGCGTTGTCGTCGAATTCTTCGGACTCGTCGAAATTGCGACGGACGATGGGTTTGTCGTAAAGGCTGGAGGTGGCGAACCAATCGCGCTCTGTTTTCCAGAGATCGTAGGAGGCTTGATCCTTGCCGTAGTGCGATTCGGTCCAGACGGTTTCGAAAAATGTGGCGAAGCCTTCGTTGAGCCAGATGTTAGCCCAATCTTTGCAGGTGACGAGGTCGCCGAACCATTGATGGGCGAGTTCGTGGGAGATGAGGCCGTCGGTGTTGGTGGGATATTCGGGGATGAGTTTTGGGTCGCGGAGGGATTCAGCAGTGTTGGTGGTGGCGCTGGAGTTTTCCATGCCGCCAGCGACGAAGTAGTCGACCATCACTTGCGCATATTTTTCCCAGGGATAGTCGACGCCGATTTTTTTATTGAAGAGATCGATCATCGCGGGGGTGCGTTCGTAGTTCGGCAGGAGGCGATCGCCGCGGCCTTTTGGCGCGTAGTAGGTGAGCGGGAGATTGTGAAGCGATTGCTTGGCCTCGTCGAATTCGCCGGCGACTGCGGTGATGAGGTAGGTGGAGCTCGGCTGCGATTCGCGCCAGGTCCAGGTTTTCTCGCCTTTGCCGGCGTCGGTGACGCTGATCAGTTTGCCGTTGGCGACGGTGATCCATGCTGAGGGCACGGTCATGATCGTTTCGGTCGTGAGGCGATCGTTGGGGTAGTCGTAGGTCGGGAGATAGTAGCGCGTGTCTTCGGACTCGCCTTGGGTCCAAATTTCGATCGGTTGATGGGGATAATTTTTGTCGGGCAGGATGAAGTACATCCCTTTGTTGGGCTTGCCTTCGTAGCGGATCTCGACTTCGTATTTGTCGCCGACTCTTGATGTGACGGGGAGAGAGACGAGGAGTTTTGCGGACGTGGTTTCAAATTTTGAGGCGGACCTGTTGACGGTGACGCTTTGAATGGTGAGGCCGACGGAATCGAAAGAGAGGCGCGTGGTGTTTTCGCGGAGGATGGAGACGGAGTGTGTTACGTCGCCGATGACCTTTCGTTGGTCGATGTCGAATTTCAGTACGATTTTGGAGTGTTGCAGATCGTAGTCGCGAGTGCGCGCGTAGGGCTCGTCGGCGCGAAGTGGCAATGAGAGCAAGAGTGTGAGTGCGAGGACAAGTGCCGTGGCGGCAGCGCGAAACTTGAAACGAGCATGATTGACGGGGGCTGCCACGCTACGCGATGATTCGATCATTCCGATTTATCTCCATATGTTTAACGAATTAATTTCGAGCAGAGTTGATCTTCGCGCCGCTGGCGCACACATTCCCGCCGCGGTCTACCACTTGGGACCGCAACTCACTGCGAAATCGAACCGGACCGGCTGGCGTTTGGAATTCGCACGCGAGCAAAGAGGTCGTATCAATATCGAGGCAGCAAGGCCGTTTTACATCTCTTCGCCATTCGCGTCTTTAGCGGGGGCTCCTCCATTTTAGACGCAAACGAGCAATATCGGTTACCGTCGTATCCGGCTGAAATCAAAGAGCTTGCGTCGCGCTGTGCGCGGCACTAAGATGCCGCCAATTCCGGAACTGGGTTCCCAACTTTTTTTCGTTCCATTGCGGTTGGTCTTTGAGGAGGTCCCATGCGAAGTATCTTTCGATTTTATGGTTTTGCGATTCTCGCCGCATGCGCGTTTTTGATTGCGGCGACGCCGGCTGCCGCGCAGATCGGCAAATATGTTCCGGTACCGGCGGGTTCCGACGCGGACCACGCGCTGTCGGAAATCAATGCGGCTACGGACCCTGCGCAGAAGCTAGCGCTCATCGATAAGTTTGCCGCGAGTGCGCAGGGCGACATGGTGATCGTTGCCGACGACACGTACGTGAACTATTACCTCGCCGCGAAGAATTACGACAAGGCGTTTGAATACGGCGACAAGCTCTTTGCGATCGACCCCGACAATTTTGCAAATGCAGTGAACATGGTGCGCGCGGCATCAGAGAAGGGAGACTCCGACAAGCTGTTTTCGTATGGCGCAAAGGCTGCAGACATTTTGAAGCGCTATAAGGCGTCGTCGGTACCGGATGACGAGAAGAAGCGAAATCTGGAGAATGCGCACGACAACACCGTCTACGTGCAGCAATTGGTTTTCAACGGAGCGTATCAGACGCAAGATCCGACGAAGCGCGCCGCTTTGCTCGTGCAGTTCGCGCAAATGTTTCCGGATTCGCCCTACGCCGACCAGGCGATGGGAGTTGCGGCGGCTTCGTACCGTCAGATCGCAGAACACCGCGAAGATGCTAGAGGTTGCCAACGGATTGCTCGCTAAGGATCCGAACAACGTTGGCATGTTGCTTTTGCTGGCGGACTATTACAGCGAGAAGGGCGAGCAGCTCGACAAGGCGGAAGCCGATGCCAAGAAAGCCACGGCGGCGCTAGCGATTGCGAAGAAACCTGACGGCGTTACGGATGAGCAGTGGCAGCAGCAACTTTCGCTGCAAAAAGGACTGGCGCTGAGCGCGCTCGGCCAGGTGAACATCCAGAAAAAGAACAACGTTGGAGCCGTCGGAAACTTGAAGGAAGCTTCGCCACTACTCAAGTCGGACGCGAATAGCTACGCTCGGAACCAATACCGGCTCGGATATGCGCTGTTGAATTTGAAGAAAGTGCCCGAAGCGAAGCAGGCGTTCACCGAGGCGGCGTCTGTGGACAGTCCATATAAGCAGCCGTCGCTCGACAAGTTGAAGGCAATGTCGGGTGGGGCCGCGGCTCGCGCCAAATCTTGACCGGCCAGTTGATTGGCGATGGGCAATTCGATTTAGAATCATAGACGATAGCGAATGCATCCAATGGTCTACCTGAGGGCAGGACGCAGGGGGAGAAACAGATGACAACAGAGATTGCCACATTTGGCGCCGGGTGCTTCTGGGGCATCGAGGCCGCGTTCAGCCGCGTGCCGGGAGTGATCGAAGCAGTGTCGGGCTACAGCGGTGGCCGCACAGAGAATCCGACGTATAAGGAGGTTTGCACGGATGAGACGGGACACGCTGAAGTTGTGCAGGTGACTTACGATCCCGCGAAGGTGAGCTTCGAAAACCTGCTGGAAGTGTTCTGGGGTTTGCATGATCCTACGCAGGTGAATCGGCAGGGGCCGGATTTCGGTTCGCAGTATCGCACGGCGGTTTTCTTTCATACGCCGGAGCAGGAAGCGACCGCGAAGAAGTCGAAAGCGGCTCTGGATGCGAGTGGGAAGTTCAAGAGGCCGATCGCGACGGAGATCACCGCGGCTGGACCATTTTTCCGCGCGGAGGAGTATCACCAAAAATATCTGGAGAAGCGCGGGGCGACATCCTGCCACTTTTAATACGCAGCTGAAGAACACCGGCAAAACGCCGGCCCTACGAAAAACCGAATCGGCGCCAAAGGGCTTATCCTGCGGCGCCGATTCATTTTTGCTTCAATGTTGAACGGTCAGACCTGCAGTACGTCACCTTCGCGCGCAACGATCTCGTACAACACCGGATTCACGAAAAAACCGAGCAACAAACGTGACAACAGCCCGGCGACGACCACGATCGCGAACGGTTTTTGCGTGTCGCTCCCGACGCCGGTTGAAATCGCAGCGGGCAGCAAGCCGAGACACGCGACGAGGGCGGTCATCATGATAGGCCGAAGCCGCAGCAGGGAAGCATCACGGGTCGCGTCGCGAATCGTCGCCCCCTCGAGGCGCAACTTGTTGATGTAGCTGACGAGAATGACGGCGGTTTCGACGGAAACACCGAGCAAGGCGAGAAGTCCCAGACCGCTCGAAACGCTGAAGGGTACATGCAGAAGTTTCAATGCGATCAATGCGCCGACGGGTTCGGTCAGGACTACGCCAAGCGCGATGGTAACGGGGAATTTGAAGTTGCCGTAGAGCGCGAAGAGAATCAGGAAGATCAGGAATATCGCCAGCGGCCCGATGATGTAAAGCTGCTGCTTCGCTTCGAGTAATTCGCTGTATTCGCCGCCCCAATCGAGCCGGTAGCCTTCGGGAAGCTGAACGGATTTCGCCACGGCACGCTGTCCGGCTTGAACTATGCCTTCGAGGTCGCGGCCGGTCACCGAAAATTGAATACCGATGTAGCGCGAATTGTTTTCGCGATAGATGAACGACGCGCCGCTCTGTTCTTTAATCGTGGCGAGTTCGGAGAGCGGAATCTGCTGGCCGTTCGGCGTCGGGACGAGCAGATTGCCGATTTGCTGGGCGTTCGAGCGATATTGAGGCTCCATGCGCACGACAAGGTCGAACAGTTTTTCGCCTTGAATGACTTGTGTCGCGGCCTGTCCGCCGACGGCAGTCTCGACAACCATCTCGGCGTCGGACACGTTGATGCCGTAGCGCGCGATTTTCGGGCGATCGATATCGACGATCAAGCTTGGCTGGCCCAATTCGCGGACGACGGTCAGTTCGGTGAACCCAGGAGTGCGATCGAGGGCATTGCGTATTTCAATGGCTTTTTTCTCGAGCACATCCAGGTCGGGACCGAAGATCTTCACTGCGAGTGCGGATTTCAGACCGGTCAGCGCTTCGTCGACTGCGTCTTCCGCGGGCTGCGTGAAGTTGAAGATTACGCCGGGATACGCGGAGAGTTGCTTTTCGACGTCTCGGCTGAGTTCTTCTTTGGTGTGAATCGAGCCGGAGGTCCACGACTTGTCGTTGTAGGGCTTCAGGCCGACGTAGAATTCGCAATTGAAGAAGCCGGTTGCGTCGGTGCCATCGTCGGGGCGGCCAAGTTCGGAGCCAACGACGGTGACTTGCGGATATTTGATGAGAACGTTGCGGACTTGCGGAGCAAATTTCGCGGCTTCGTCGAAGCCGATCGTGTAGGGCATTGTTGCGCGCACCCACAACGCGCCTTCATCGAGGTGGGGAAGGAATTCGCCGCCGATGAGCGGAATGAGCAGCAACGTGCCGCCGAAGATGAAAAGCGCGACGATTACAGTCGTTTTTGGATGGTCGAGGCACCAGACGAGTCGGCCGGCGTAGCGGTCGCGAATCCAGTTGTAGACGTGGTTCTGTTTTTCCTTTACAGGACGCTTGAACCAATACGAAACGATGACGGGTACGAACGTCAGTGTGAACACCAGCGCGCCAAGCAGCGCGAACGACATGGTGTCGGCCATAGGATGAAACAATTTTCCGGATGGCCCCGTGAGCGCATAAATCGGCAAATATCCGGCGATGATCACCGCGACGGAATAGAAGATGGGGCGATCGACGTCGCGCGCGGCATGCAAAATAACTTCGTGCAGGTCGTACTCGGTGCCGTGGCGCTCGGAGAGTTCGCGATAGATGTTTTCGACCATCACGATCGTGCCGTCGATGATGATGCCGAAGTCGATTGCGCCGATGGAGAGCAAGTTGGCGGCTTCGCCGGTTGCGTGCAGAAAAATAAAGGCAAACAACAACGCGAGAGGAATTGTCAGTGCGGCGACGACGGCGGCGCGGAAGCTGACGAGGAAAAAAAGAAGCACGAGGAACACGAGAATCATGCCGCTGAGCAAGTTGTGTTCGACGGTGTCGGTCGTAACGCGAACGAGATCGCTGCGATCGTAGTAAGGGTGGACCTTGACGTCTGGCGGCAGAACGCTGCGGTTGATCTCGTCGGTTTTCTGCTCGACGCCGCGCAGCACGTTCTGCGTCTGTTCGCCGCGCCGCATCAGGATTACGCCTTCGACGGCGTCGTCGTTGTTCTTCGTTTTGTCCTGAAAGCCAAAAATGCCGAGGCGCGGCGCGTTTCCGATCACCACGGTGCCGACGTCTTTCACACGTACGGGCACGCCGTTATTACTGCCGACAACGACTTCGCCGATGTCGTCGGTTGATTTCAGCAGGCCGAGGCCGCGCACGTAGTAAAACTGCCCCCCCTGGGTGTAAAAACCGCCGCCAGTGTTGGCGTTGTTCGATTGAATGGCGTTGAAAACGTTCGCAACCGACTGGTGAAAGTTATAGAGGCGGGCCGGGTCGAGTAGCACGTGATACTGCATCGTCGGGCCGCCGAAGCCGGAGTCGTCGGCCACGCCCGGCACGCTGCGGTAGGCGCGCTCGATGATCCAGTCTTCGAAGGTGTGCAATTCCATCGGAGAGCGATCGGGGCTGTCGATCACATAGCGGTAGACGAGGCCGCTCGGGCTGAACAACGGCGCCATGCTTGGCGTCACGCCGGTTGGGAGTTGTGCATCGGAAATGCGCTCGAACACAACCTGGCGCGCGAAGTACGGCTCAGTGCCTTCGTCGAACGTGAGGATGACGTCCGAAAGTCCGTAGAGCGAGATTGAGCGCATCACGCGGAGGTTGGGCGTTCCGTTCATCGCGAGTTCCAGCGGCAGTGTCGTGAGTCGCTCGACTTCTTCGGCGGCGTGTCCCGGCCACTGCGTGATCAACTCGACCATCGGTGGCGACAAATCGGGATATGCATCGACTGGCATCCGTTGAAACGACACAGCACCGGCGACGACGATCAGCAACGTGAAGAGAAGCACAACGAATCGCTGCTTGAGCGCGAATTGGACGATGCGATGAATCACCGCGCAACCTTCGCGTTGATTGCGTTGGCTCGCTTGTTGCCGATTTGTGTCTTCAACTTGGTCATGAATTCCGGCGCCGAAACTGAAGCTGCATTCCTAATGTTTTAGTGTTGCAACGAATTCTTGAATTGGAGAAACAAGCTGCCGTTGCCGATGACGCGTTCGCCCTCTTTCAATCCGTCCCGCACCAGCGTCCGACCGTTTTCGGTGTCGCCGATCTTTACACGCCGGCGGGCAAACTTGTTTGTATCGGTTTGCACGTAGACGAACGGCTCGTTCTCCATATCACGAAGAACCGACGCATCCGGAACGGTTAGTGCATCGGCCAAAGCTCCGGCGTGCACGTCAGCGGTCACGTACATGTCTTTTTTGAGCTTGTACTGTGAGTTCTGCGTGACGATGCGCGCCTGCAATGTGCGCGTGGTTGGATCGAGCGCGTCCGCGACGTACGAAATCTTTCCGTGAAACGTGTCGGGATAAGAGTCCGTGGTGATTTCAACGTTATCTCCGACGCGTACAAACGCCATGTCGCTCTGGTAGACGTTGACGAGCACCCATACGGTACTCATGTCGGAAATTGTGTAGCACTGCGTCGATCCGGCTTGCAGAAGCTGACCGGGTCCGACCAGCAATTCGGTGATTTGTCCGCCGACCGGCGCCGGCACCGGAATCTGCCCCGTATTTTTCGGCGGCTCTTTCATCAGCGCCTCCGGATCGCGAATGCCGAGAGCGCGCAGCCCATCGGCGGCGGCTTCCTGATCGGCCAGTGCCTGCGCGCGATCCGATTCCGCTTGTTGCAAATCACGCTCGGCGATTGCTTTGTGCTCCAGCAGATCCTTTGAGCGTTCGTAGTTCTTGTCGGCAAGCTGAAACGCGCTCACCGCTTTTAGAAAGGCCGAACGTGCCGTTGAGTAATCGGGGCTGGTCACCGTCAGCAGCGTTTGTCCCGCGTGCACGTTTTGTCCGGGCTGCGCGATGATCTCCTGCACCGGTCCGCCGACGGCGCTGAATACCGGAGTCGTCTTGAACGCGTTGTACGCCACGGCACCAGTCAGCCGCAGCGTTCGAGGTACTTTCGATTTTCCGACGGTCACGACCTGCAGGTGCGCCATCTGGTCGGCAGGCACGGTGAACAAATCGGCGGTGTCATTCTTGTTTTCGCCGTTCGAGTACGAAGTCATCTTGGCTTCGTTCTCGGTCGCCCCCGAACCGCAACCTGTCGCCATCCACGCGAATGTGCACGCGCACGCAATCACTACGATGCCGGTCCCGCGTGCTGTTGCCGAACGCAACCCGCGCAATCGGTCGAACGGTTTGCGAACGTTCATGGCGTTCATGGTAGGTCCCTCGTTCCAACGGCCTGGCGCATCTGCTCGAGTGCCGTCATGTAACTCGCCAATGCCTGGCGATAAGCAAGTTGATTCGAGCGATAAGTCCGCTCGGCGTCCAAGAAGTCGAGCAAGCTCGCCGCGCCGCGCTTGTACGCGTACTCGGTGATGTCGCGCGACTGTTTGGCCTGCTCGATGTATCCGTTTTGATAAAGCTGAATAATTTCGTCGTTCGATCGCAGTGCACCGTAGGCATCGAGGATGTCTGTGTTCACTTGCTGCGCGGTTTCGATGGCCGTTTCTTCGGCCTGGGTGATCGCGAAGCGCGCCTTTGCGATTTCGCCCTGGTTGCGATCGAAAATCGGGAGGTCGATGTTGAAGAAAAACGCGCCGCTGTTGATTCCAGCCGTGTGCGTGTAATCGAAGCTGACGCCCAAATCTTTCTTGCCGTTGGCCCGCTCCAGCGCTTCCTGGCTTCGCGCCGCGGTGACGCCTTCCTGAGCGGCGCGCAAATCCGGACGATCCTGTGCGGCTAACCCCTTCAGTGCTTGCAAATCGGCATGCACGGGTTTGTACTCCAGGTCGCCGGTCACGTCGAAATCATCCGTCACCGACTCGAATCCGATGAATTGGCGCAATCCTGCGAGGGCCTGGATCTTCGCCAGCTTCGCCGCCGAAAGATCGCTCTGAAACTGGAGTAACTGCAGTTTGATCTTCAGCAGATCGCTTTCGCTCATGTCGCCCGTCTTGTAGCGCGCTTCGCTGATGTTTACCGTTTGCTGAAAGCTCTCTGCGTCCTGCTTGGCTAGATCCAGCGACGATTGCGCAAGCAACACGGAAATGAATTGCTGGCTCGTGTTGAAGATCAACGTTCGTTCGTTGTCCGTGACCGTCGATCGAGATACGGCGGTCTGATCCTTCGCCGCCTGCAGCCGATGCTGCCGCTTTTTTCCTCGTTCGATCAGATAGCTGATGCCGACGTCGAACTGCGCCTGGTTCTCGAGATAGTCGGCGCTAAATTGGCTTGGGTTAAACAGTGGGAAAAACTGCGAATCCCACGACAGCGTCGGATTCGGCCGCAGGTTCGCCGTCACTTCCTCGGCTTGGTTCTGCAAAATTGTTGTTCGCGCAGCCAGTAGGGCGTGATTGTGCTGCAGCGCCAGGCGAATCGCTTCTTCGAGCGAAAGCTTCGTCGGCGCGTTCGTCGCCGGTGTCGGTGCGGCAGCCGGTGGAGTCGGTGGCGGCAACGGCGGCATCTTCCGCCCTTGGCCGATAGCCAAGCAGGGCAGTGCCAGGAGCATCGTGGCCCACGCCAATCCTTTCCTCATAGCAAAAAAAACCTCGTGTTCGCGAAGAGACAGCCGTTGCAGCGGGTAGAACTACAACAAACGAGGGGGAAGAGAGGACTACGCGAGGGAAGGCGGCGCGCGTGGTGAAGTCGCGCGCACGACATCTGTGGAAAGCTCAAAGGCGACCGCGACGATTTCCAATTTGTCGAGGACTGGAATCATCGCCATACTCAGCGCCGGCGTGAAGATCGCCGAGCCAGCAGTCGCGCAGAAAGGACAAATATGCGAAGCGTATCCGCCTACGTTCGTATCAGCACACAAGTGGAACTGGCCCGCGAGCAATAGAATCGCGAGCGCGAAGATGAAGAACAGCCGTAGGCGTTTTCCACTCATGTAGTTGGTAAGACGCAGCTTAGGCAAGAAAGGTTGACAGGTCAAGGGATTCGGTGTTGCGGCGAGGCGGAATAGCAACGTTCTCAGCGTTTACCGTCGAGATTTGCCCACTCGCCCGACTCGATAAAACTGGCCCAGTAGAAGGGATGCTGGCGGCCCTTGCGCTTCAACATCGCGAGTTCTGCCTGCCGCAAGGCTTCTCCGCGACCGAGTCCATGTTTGAGACCGGTGTAATAGTCGACCATCATTTCGCGCGTCACGGCGTCACTGACCGGCCATAAACTCATGACCAGGCTTTCTGTGCCCGCAAGGAAGAAGGCGCGCCGCAAGCCGTAAACGCCTTCGCCATCCTTCACTTCGCCTATCCCCGTGTCACAAGCCGACAAAGTGACAAGCTTCGTACCCCAGAGGTTGAGGCCCGACGCTTGTAGCGCGGTCAAGATTCCATTCTCGCCACCCGATTTGTGGGCATTGGCGCCGCTCAGCGCCAAACCGGATCGCAGCAATGGATTCTCAGGAATCTTGCCGGCCTGGCGCTTTGCAGAAGGAGTTTTGTCAGCCTTCAGGCTCTCAGAATCTTCGAGAAAGAAGCCATGCGTAGCGATGTGTAGAATATTCGGGGATTCGACACGTTTTATAGCTGCTTCGGTCACGTCTTTGCCGGTGAGCAGGGAAGCGTCAGGGAAAAGCGCCTTGATGCTGCGCGCTTCCAGAGCCGTTCCATTCAGCGGCGCAAAATAAATATCGGATAGATCCTGGCCCACTGTGATGCTTCGCCGTGCGCCGCCGGCTGTCGTGGTTGACCTGGCGCTCGATGCCTTTGCCTGGGCTACCGACTCGCTCCCCGGTTCGCCAAAAAATGGATCGGCTACGATCAGCGGTTTGTTCTTACTCGGACGCGCAACTTCCAACCGCAGCAAGTCTCTTCCCGTCGTGAGATATGTCGTCGAGTAGCGTTCGACCAGGAAACGCCCTCTTGAATCCACCAACGCGTCGAAGGGAATGAGCTGAAGCTGGCCATCGGGCGAAAAGATCAAGTGCGTGGCGGTACCGAACGAACCAGCGATCGGTTGCAGAATTTGCTTGTATGCGGCGGCACCTACCGCCTTGGCATCGCGCCGCTGCGGATCACGTAAGGACTGTCGCAATGCATCGACGGCTTTGTCGATCTCTTTGGCGCTGCCTAAATCCCGCGCATAAACATCGCCCTGATGCGGCACGACGTAAACGGCATATCGCGCCTCGCCATACACTTCTTTCTCAATATCAGGCGCCTTCGGATCGAATGGCCGATACATCGTAAATTCAATCAGAGCAGCATCGGCAGGGACAGCATCTTGTACCTCTGTCAGCGTGATTTCACGCAAGCTGTCATAAAATCCAGCGCTGCGACGGCTGATTTCCCCTTCAATGCTTTCGCGTTGCTGCTGCAGCGAGGCAATCTGTTTCGAGTACTCCGCAGCCGGCGTTTTTCCTGGACCTTTCAGTGCCGCTCGCGCCAATTTGTTCGTCGCACTGTCCAGATCGTCGAGGAGCTTCCCGTCCTCGGGTTGAAGATGCTCTCGCAGAGATACCCGGCTATTCGCGATGGAGTCCAGGATCCGCGCTTTGCGTTGCAATATCACTGTCGCTGCAAGATTCGTTGCCGCTTTATCCTGCGGAGCGTGTTGTAGATTGAGTGAAACGATGCGGTCCTTGGAGACTTCAATCAAGTTGGCAAATTGCAGTTTGTCCCGCTCAGAACCAGTCGCCAGATTCAGTTCGATATTTTTTTCGAAGCCTTTGTTCACCCGTTCGCTGTACTCGATAGCTTCGCCGGATTTACCTTCCGCTGCCGAAACGGCTTGCATTGAATCGAGAGCTTCCAGCGTCAGTCGGTGATACGGGCCGGCCGAGACTTCAAGAATACCGAGCGCCTGCTTGAAGAGTTCCGCAGCCTTTTCATACTGCCCTTGATCCTTGTAGACGTTGCCGATGTTAATCAGCAGCGCCGCCGTCTGCGGATGTTGCGGACCAAGCGCTTTTTCATCGATTTTCTCCGCTCGCTGTAACAATTCCAGTGCACGAGGGTATTGCTTCCGTTCACGCGCAATCGCTCCCAGGTTTTGCAAAGCGGGTGCAGCGTTCGGATGGTCCGGTCCGAACTTCTTTTCGATCGCCGCAAGTGCCTGCTCGGTCAGCGGCTCTGCATGATCGAGATCGCCTTGATTGAGATACTGATCTCCAAGGTTGTGCCGCACTGCGATCGACCAAAAGTCATCGGGCTCTAAGCCCTTATCGGCAATCGCCACTCCACGCTGCAATTCGACCACCGCGTCCGCGAAATCGCCACGGTTCCCATACTGCCAGGCAAGTTGACTTAGATACCTCACAAGGGCGGGGTGATCTTTGCCTTGCGCTTTCTCCGTGATTTCAATGATCTGGTGGAGCGTCTCCTCGGCCTTCGGCCCTTCATCACTAGTGCGGTAGACGAGGGCAAGAGTGTCGAGAGCGCTTGCCATCTGCGGATCGTTCGGACCGGGATGTATGCGCGCAATCTCGATCGCGTGGTCGGCAAAGGTTTTGGCTTTTGTAAGATCGCCTTTGTACCACCACAAACTGGAGAGCTGCGCGTTCAGCGCACCGATGTAGGCATCGTCCGGGTCCAACGCCTTTTCGGCCGACGCGATGGCCATTTCAGCTCGCGCAATTGCATCGTCATATTTTCCAGCTTCTCTCAACGCAGCGGCTTCGGTGCTGAGTCGATGCGCCTTGAATAACTGGTTGTCTCGATCGTTCGCTGGCCGAACCTCCACAACACGGATCTCGTATTTGCCCCCAGGGAGTCTCGAATACCTCGCCCTCACGCGAATCTCGTACGTTTCCGCGACATCGGCGACTAAATGTACTTCCTCCACCCCTTGGGTGCGGCCCCCGGCATCAAACTCCGCGAGCACTTTCTTCTGACTGTCAGCGACTTGCACAACGATGTCGATTCCAAGTTGCGCAACGACCAGTTGCGCGCATTGCCCCGAGTTCAGAGCAATCGAATAAGAGTCGAAAGCTTTTCCCGAAATGTCGCGTTGAATCGCGGAACCTGCCTCAATCGGGGTTGGCGGGGCGGGTGCTGGCTCTTGAGCGAAGGCGATTTCGCACAATGTGACAGAAAAGAGCGCGATTAGCGCCGCGCAAAGTCTAGGGCGCGCCCGTCGAATTGCTCTAAACGAAATCCCTATTGATCCCGTGGTATCCAGGGCCCACCCGTGGGACATTCGGATTTTTACTTCACTTCCACCCGGAATGGATATGTGCCAAGCAACTCGGGCGCGCCGTTCGCAGCGTCATGCATCAACTGGATCAAATACACTTGCGAGCGCAGTACGTTCGCAGGAACGGCGACCGACACATATGTACCGTCGCTACCGGGTCTAAGAAGTCCACTGTGCCACAACACCTTGTTTGTCGTCGGGCTCATCAACTGCGCCCGATACTTGTCCACGTCGTTGGCGCCCAACCCCAATGACAGCACGACTAAGCCGGTTCCCGCGGGCACGTCAATCTTGGGAATTGTGCTGGCTCCTCGCGTCGGGGCCGGAAGAAACATTGTCACGGTCGCGACGTTTTCGATGCTGTGCGCCAGGCCATCCGGGGTCTTGCCGGCACTCGCATTTCCGGCGCTCGCTTGCTGGTTGTCCAGTTGTGCCGTCAATGCTGTTGATTGCTTTTTCGTTTCCGCGACTTCTTTACGAAGCTCTTTGTTCTTGCCAGAGAGATATCCCAATGCAGCGAGTAAGACCAGAGCCGCACCCGCGAATCCCAGAATCGGCAAAGCTCGGAACATTCCAAAACGCCATACCGCCAATTTGTGCGACTCTGGAGCTTCACCGTATGAAAATTTCGGCGCAATGTTGACCGCTGGTGTGGGACTCGCTTCAGCCGCTGCTACGGCCTTGGGGACCACAGCAACCTTGGATGCCAGGCTCATCGAAACGTCTTCCGCCGCAGCATCCGCAATGCGCACAATCGCCTTTGCTGCCTCGACCCTCTCCGCGCGCGACGGTGACGACAAATACCAACTCCGGAATCGCGCGAGGTTCGACCCTTCCAGTTCACCTCTTACGTAGCTGTCCACGAGGTCGCGCTCCATCGCGTTCAACCGCGCGGCAAAATCCTCGTCGACAACCGACGCCTCTTCGATCGGTTCCGCTTCGTCCACTGGCAGAGCACCCAGCAGATAGCGAAGGAGCGCCGCGTCGTTAGGACCGAGTTGTTCAGAGGCGGGCATCATTCCTCTACTGAAATAAGACTCTTCCCGACAAAATGTGTCATGTCTCGCGTCTCTTCAGGCACTCCTGGATGCACACTTCAAGGCGCTGCCGAACGCGGCACGCGCGAATGCTCAGCGCGTTAGCCGTGACTCCCAGGCGCGTCGCGAGTGCGGCGCGGCGCTCGATCTTGCTTCGCTGCTGGCCGCGGTAATATTCCACGATTAGCTCACGTTCCGCGATCGAAAGATTTCCCAAACAGCTTTGCAGGCAGTCGGCAATGCTTTCTTTGTGGTCGGACCCAGCTTCGGCTTCCAAGAGAGTCGCGGACTGGCCGGAAAGGTTGCCTGGGTTGGTGGCAGGTAAGGGACGATAAAACGGCGCGCGCTTCTCCGCACGCAGCGTCTCTAAAAACACAAACTTCGCGGTGATGTAGCAATACTGGAGCGGTGCGACCCCGGTGATCTCGCCGTTTTCTTCCAGCTTTCGCGCGACGCGATTGAGCGTTTCGTCGGCCAATTCGGCGGGTGCCACGCAATTCTTGCGATCGAAGTAAAGTTCCAGGCGTCGGCGCACTTCGAGATACCGTTGGCCTTCGGAGTCTGTGCCCTCATCCAGCCAATGCAGAAATTTTTGAAATACTTTTTCGGTCGGTTCCCAGTCCTGGATCGGTCCCACCATTGGCCCCAGACACCTACCAAGATTCGGTTGATTCTACATGAACCAGCCTTTCGGGAAACTCCGGAATAACGCGTACGCCTCGTGTTTTTCAGACATACGGGGAACAGCTGAAATGTTTTCGCTGCTTTGTCTTATGAGGGTAAGAACGGAAGTCCATCCTCCTAGATAAGACTTATGGGGTGCCCAATGGGTCTAAAGCGGCTTTTCGCCAGCACGAGAATGGGTGCGCGGAAGTGGGTTATCGGCGTTGCGGCGCTATGTCTGGCAGGTGCGGTTTCTGCGGCCGCCGTGGTGATTCCGAACTTGTTTCCATTGCTTGACCCGACTGGCTTCGTCTCCACCTACAACACCAACGGACCCGTCAAGGAAAACGGCGCCTTCTTTCAGAGCCTGGGAACGAACGGACGCTCCTGCGGCACCTGTCACCAAGCCAGCAATGCCATGGGGCTGAGCCTCACAAATATCCAGGCGCGCTACCTGCTGACAGGCGGCCGCGATCCGCTGTTCGCGTCCTTCGACGGCGCCAATTGTCCGAACGACACGTCGCGCAGCATCCAGGCGCATAGCGTTTTGCTGAAGAATGGGCTCATTCGCATCCCGATTACGCTGCCCGCTACAACTCAATTCACGATTCGCGCGATTGTCGATCCTTATGGATGCGCCATCACCAGTGATCCCGCAACCGGGCGACCCACCGTTTCGATCTATCGCCGCCCGCTGCCGACCACCAACCTAAGATTCCTAAGCACGATGATGTGGGACGGCCGCGAATCGTCGGCTAAGCCGCTCGGCGATCCGACGACGTTCGCGAGCAATCTCAACGCGGACCTGCTTCAGCAGTCGATCGACGCCACGACCGGCCACGCACAGGCGACTGCTCCTCCGACACTCGCTCAACAACAGGACATCGTTGCATTTGAGCTTGGTCTGTTCTCCGCGCAAATCGCCGACAATCACGCAGGCCCGCTCAACGTCGACGGCGCGAATGGCGGGGCGCAAAAGCTTGCTGCAACGGAATACTATCCTGGTATCAACGACGTTCTCGGCGCCGATCCCAACAAGCTTCCGTTCAATCCCAACGGCTTCTCGCTCTTTTCTGCATGGGAAAATGCGAAGCCCGAGTTCCGGCACGGCCCGATCGCACGTGAAGTCGCTGCGGCTCGCGCGGACATCGCGGCCGGCGAAATATTGTTTAACACGCGGCCAATCAACATCAGCGCGGTTCGCGGCATAAACGACAACCCCGCGGTCGCCACAGCATTGGGCGTTTCATTACCGGTGGAATCTTTCTCGGGAACTTGCACCACCTGCCACGACTCGCCCAACGTCGGCCATCACTCTTTGCCGTTGCCGCTCGACATCGGCCTTGTGCACGACGCCGGCGCGGAACACGACCCCGCGATTGCGAACGCGCTATCGCAACTGACGTTAGCGAATGTGCCGGTTTACGAGATCGACGGCTGCCCCGATCCATTTGCGCCGCCTGGCGACACCCAGATGCCTCCGATATACACAACCGATCCCGGCAAAGCGCTCCTCACCGGAGCCTGCGGAGATGTGAATCGCGTGAAGGGCCCGATCCTGCGCGGCCTCGCGGCTCGTGGGCCGTACTTCCACAACGGCTCCGCGCGCAATCTCAACGAAGTTCTCGACTTCTACAATCAGCGCTTTCAGATGAATCTGACGCCGACAGAAAAGCGCCAGATCATCGCGTTCCTCAACAGCCTGTAGTAATCAACCGAATAAAGATTGGCGGTCGCGCGCCTCGCGGCGGACTTTGGCAGACCGTTTAAAATTCGTCAGAAACACTTGTCGCTGCGTGAGCGTCCAAGCTTTGGATGATTCTTTGGAGGCCTCATGCCGGACCCGCAGAAACTTGCCCCAGCTCAACAGCTTGCCTCGACCAATAAGACGCGCTTTCCCAACGAAAGTGCCGAGTATCGCAAAGCTCGCAACGCGCTCATCACCGAAGAAATCGAATTGCGCCGCGCTGTAGAACGAGTCGCGGCCCAACGACGCGCATTGCCCAGCGGTGGTGAGATTCCAAAGGACTTTGAATTTTCTGGCGAACAGGGAATTGCCCACCTATCCGAACTTTTCGGAGACAAGGACACGCTGCTTGTTTACAGCATGATGTACGGCCCGCAGCGCAAAGGTCCGTGCCCGATGTGCACCTCGTTTCTCAACTCGTGGAACGGAACCGCAATCAACCTGCGCCAGCGCGTCGCCGTGGTGGTGACGGCGCGCTCTCCCATCGATCGGCTCGTTCAGTACAAATCACAGCGCGGCTACACCAACCTTCCCTTTGTCTCTGATTCTTCCGGCGAGTACACGCGCACCTACGTAAATTCCGATGACGCCGATGTCCCCGGCCTCAGCGTTTTCACCAAGCGGGATGGAAAGATTCATCACTTTTACTCCGGCGAACTGAGCGGCGAGATGGCTGACCCCGGGCAGGATCCGCGTGGCGCGCCGGACGCCGATCCACTATGGCTCATGCTCGACATGACGCCTGAAGGCCGCGGCGCGACCTGGTATCCGGGGATCGTTCTTCCAGCCAAGTAAGCGTCTAAGTCAGCATCGGTTTCGAAGCCGACCTCATCGAGTATAAAAGCAAATTGCGGCCTTAGCCGCTGGAGCACAAGACATTCGATGGAATCGCAATCGCTCGAATTCCTCCGTTGGCGCCCCGACAAAACGCGACGCGCTTGCACCATGGACCAGATAAAGCGCGAAAAACGCTCCGCCCTTACTCTTCTCTAGGCAGGTCAGCAGACCTCTTCGCATCAGGCAATCTGTTTCCTCAGCTTTTGGAGATTCGCTATATCTAAGTCACCGCCATGCGAATCTATCCCTCACAGGGTGACGCCGTATGTCCGTCGCTCGGAACAGAGTGAACTGGAGGCAGAGGATTTATGAACCCAGACGGGCTTACTGCGAGGAACAATTGGTTCGGCGCAGGCCCTAAGGCGAGTTCTGTGACAGTTAGAACTCACACGGTGCCGATTGCCTTTCTTTGCCTGGTTGTGTCTTGCCTTTGCGCATCGGCAAGCCGTGCGCAAGTCCCGGTGTACGAAGTAACACCCGTGGAAAGCGTGATCAAATTTGGCGTCGATTCGTCCGTGCCGATTAAAGGCACCTTCGACCAGTGGAAAGCGAGCATGAAGTTCTCGTCAACCGATGTAAGAAGCGGCGTTTTGGAAATTGAGATTCAAGCGGACAGCGTGAACACCGGCAGCGGTCTAAAAGACAACAAGTTGAAGGGCAAGGATTTCTTCGACGTGAAAGAATCCCCCGTCATCAGCTTCAAATCCACGAAAGTCGTTCAGACCGGTCCGAACACATTCGAGCTGGATGGAGACTTTACGATTCGCGGGGTTACCAAAGCCGAAGGACTAACGCTTACAGACAACGGCAAGGGATCAACATCCGGGAGCATCGACGGCACGATGGCCTTTGATCGCAAAGACTACGGGATGACCAAAAACATTCCCTTCGTCAAAATCGCCAACCGTGTCGAAGTCAATGTCAGCTTGAAGTGGAAGCGGATCAGCGGCCCTCCGCCGACTTTCGAGCAGTAATCAAGATTCCAAGGCGAAGGTGCGTACTGCCGAACCAAACACACTATTTCAACTCAATCTCGAGCAGGCGCGGCCCCGGCCCCTGCTTCGCCAATTGATCCCAGGGATTCCGCAGGGGACAAGCTTCCATCGACAAACATCCGCACCCGATGCATCCCTCGAGTTGATCGCGAAGCCGGGTCAGCCGCTCGATCCTAGCGTTCAACTCGCTCTTCCATTTCGCTGACAACTTCTTCCAATCATCCGCATTCGGGGTTCGCTCTCGCGGAAGCGCCTTCAATGCCTTCCTAATCGCTTCCAACTCCATTCCCGTGCGCTGGGCCACGCGAATGATTGCCACGCGGCGTAGCACCTCGCGTACGTACCGTCGCTGATTCCCGTTCGTCCTCCAACTCCGGATAAGTCCCTTCGCTTCATAGAAATGCAGCGTTGAGACCGCAACACCGCTGCGCCGCGCAACCTCGCCGACCGTCAGCTGTTTCGGAAAACGATTCTGCTGGTTTTGCTTCATGGTTTTGCCCTTGACCTCAAGTTTACTTGAGGTTACAGAATCATACAAATCCGGCGCTCGTCGAGACGCTTTCAGGAAAAGACGCCGGCACATCACGAAAATGGAGAGAGGAAATGAGTCAACCAGTGAAAGTCGGATTAATCTACGGCAGCGGCCGCCACGGGCGCTTCTGCGACACTGTCGCGCGGTGGACCGAAAAAGAACTCGGCTCCAGCGGCAAGTTTAGTGTCGAAGTGATCGATCCAATGGTGCACAGTCAGGCCGCGCGCAACGTGGCTATTACAAACGACGCCACAACACACGATGCGAGCAACGATCGCTCACTTGGCACGCAACTCGCCGAAGCCGACGCCTTCGTCGTCGTCACGCCCGAATACAATCACGGTTATCCTGCAGCTTTAAAAGAGTTGATCGATTCCGCCGGCGAAGAGTGGCATGCAAAGCCGGTGGCGTTCGTGTCCTACGGTGGGGTTTCCGGCGGCCTTCGCGCCGTCGAGCAACTCCGTCAAGTCTTCGCGGAATTAAACGTCGTTTCGATCCGCGAGTCCGTCAGCTTTCAAAACGCGTGGCAGTTGTTCGACGCCACCGGCTGCCCAAGCGATCCCGAACGTTGCTCCGCCCAAATGTCGCGCATGCTGGCCAAACTCCTGTGGTGGGCCATCGCCCTCCGCACCGCCCGCGAGACTGCACCTTATGCGACGGCGGCCTAATGCCCTAACCATCGTCGTCCTGGGTGCAACACAGTTCTCAGAGCGCAACACAGTACGGTCGGCGTGAGCTGTCGCCCCTTCAGGAGACGCAAGTCGGGTTGGCTGTTTGCAAATGTCCGGGTCCGCTGTCCATGCAGTAATGCTGTTCTCTTAGCGTCTGGATTCCCATCCGGGTGTTTTGGATGGCTCGGTATTCTTCCGACCGCTCATCGATCGGGCTTAGCAGGCGCTGTTCGATTGCAGCGCTTGCTTCAAGAAGATGGTGCGAAATCTTGGCGTAGTCTGTTTCCTTCACTGCTTCAAGGTAAGGTTCCTGCCACGAATACACGGCACTGCTCCCGGGTCAAAAATGGCAACTACATACCTATTTGCCCGGGACCTTCGGGGTTGGTTCCCATCTTCGTCGTGATTCTGTGCGGTATGGACCGAAATTTATGGCGGAGAGGGTGGGATTCGAACCCACGGTACGGTTTCCCGTACGCTCGCTTTCGAGGCGAGTACTTTCAACCGCTCAGTCACCTCTCCGCGGTTGCAGCACGGTTTGCCGTGCTGCGTGTTGAAGTGAGTTCAATCGTAACAGACCGCTCCGCGCCTCAGCAATCACGGTCGTCGATCGCTTTCGGTGCCACCAGCTCGCTTTGAGCTGCGAAGGGAAAACCTGTCGGCGGTTTTTTGGACGGTGTTTCGCTCGGGCTTCAGCGGCGTTCGGCGAAGAATGATTGGATGGCTGCGGCGCACTCGGTCGCTAGGACGCCTGCGGTTACTTCGACTTGATGATTCAGCATGGGGTGCGAAAAAACCTCGAAGCACGAGCGGACGGCGCCGCCTTTAATGTCGTCGCAGCCGTAGACCACGCGTGGGATGCGTGCCTGGATGATGGCGCCGGCGCACATGCTGCATGGTTCGATCGTGACATAGAGCGTCATTCCGGCCAGGCGGTAGTTTCCGATCGTGCGCGACGCTTCGCGCAGCACGACGACCTCGGCATGCGCGGTTGGATCGCAATCGCGAATCGTGCGATTGGCGCCGCGCGCCACGACGACGCCGTCGCTGTCGCGCACGAGCACCGCGCCGACTGGCACCTCGCCGGCCGACGCTGCGCCACGCGCTTCTTCCAGCGCGATCCGCATATATCCCGCGTCTGTCTCCTCTGAATGGTGTTCCATCGCAACGCGAGGATATCACGCGAGCTATCCGCGGCTTCTTGACAAACCCACGCACCGCCAACAAACTACTTCGCATGGTCGAGGCTTTGCTGCCGCGTTCGCAGTCTGCCGTGTGGCTTGTTCCGACGCGGCTTCACCGCGCCAGCGATGCGCGCCGCCCGATCCGCTGACCACCCTTCATGGAAATCCGCCGCGATCCAATCACGCAAAGTTGGGTAGTGCTAGGCCAACCCGAAAATCTCGATGAGACGCCTGGACCGTGTCCGTTTGACGGTGGCGGCAGCATCGACAAACAGCCCGCGATTTTGAGCCTGCCGAGCGAAGGCGCGTGGCAGGTTCGCGTCATCCCGCATCCCGATCCGCTTTATCGCGTTGAAGGCGAGCCGGGCCGACTGGCCGAAGGCCTTTATGACAAAATGGGCGCCCTGGGCGCGCACGAAGTCGTCATCGAGACGCCGCACCACGAGCGGCGAATGTCGCAGTTCAGCGACGAAGAGATTGAGCGCGTGCTATCGGTGTGGGCCGCGCGCATCGCTGACCTGAAGAAAGATGCGCGCTTCAAGTACGTTACCGTCTTCAAGAATCAAGGTAACCTCGCCGGCGATGAGTGGTCGCACTCGCATTCGCAAATTACTGCGACGATCTTCGTTCCGCGCCGCATCAAGTACGAGCTGAGCTCCGCGAGCGAATGGTTTCGCGAACGCGAACGCTGCATTTTTTGCGATGTCGTGCGCCAGGACGAAAAGAACGGCAAACGCATCGTCGACGTCCAGGGCGATTACTACGCGTTGTGCCCGTACGCTTCACGCGTCCCGTACGAGATGTGGCTTCTGCACCGCAAGCACAATCATCTTTTCGAGCAGCCGCGCGCCGGTTCCAATCGCCGTCAATTAGCAGCATTGCTCGGCCGCGTTCTGCGTCGCCTCGAAAAACTCGCACCCGCGTTTCACATGGTGGTGCACACCGCGCCGAACACCCGCAGTAAAAAAGGCGAGCTCGCCGGCTATTGGAAAACGCTCGCCGACGATTTCCATTGGCACATCGAGATTCTTCCGATCCTCGAAAAGCGCAGCAAGTCGTACAGCATCAAAGAGGTCTACTTCAACGCGATGCTGCCCGAAACCGCCGCCGCGGAACTCCGCGCAATGGACCCGAATTCGTGACGTTGCTGGCACGCCGGCGATCCCTCCAACCCGAATCCGGCGGAATCATCTCCTCTCTGGTATCGCTCGTCTTCATCGTGGTGTTGTGTGCGATTTTGTATCTGGCGCGCGGGCCGATCCTGCGGGTGATCGGTGAAACCTGGGTGGTGGAAGACCCGCTCGAAAAATCCGACGCGATCATCGTTTTGAGCGACGACAATTTCTACGCCGACCGTGCCGCTCACGCTGCCGATTTGTATCGCCATGGCTGGGCGCCATTAGTGGTCGCCAGCGGGCGCAAGCTCCGCCCGTACGCCGGCGTCGCCGAACTGATGCAGCACGATCTGGTCGAGCGCGGCGTGCCTAAAGAAAAGATTCTCACCATTGCGCACAACGCCGACAACACCAGGGAAGAAGCTCAGATCCTCCTCCAGCAGGCCGTCGAGCACAAATGGCATAGCGTGATCATCGTGACCTCGAATTACCACACCCGACGCGCACGATACATCTTCGTTCGGGTCTTCCCGCAACAGATCGGCGTGACCATGAGCGGGGCCAATGACGGCAGTTTTGACCCCGAGCACTGGTGGAAGAGCCGTCAGGGACTGAAGGAACTGACCCGGGAATGGGCCGGGATGGTGGTGGCCATGTGGGAGCTGCGGGGTGGGGCTAGGAGTTTGCCTCCCCCACCAGGACTTGTGGCCCTGTACGAACTAAGACCGCAATAGGTGGTATAGAGATGGACGTAACACCCCACATTTAGAACCGGGGATTTCCCTTTACTCTCAGTAAGTCCCGTACTATCTTCGGATTTCTGAGTCGTCGCTCGCCTCCCATAGCCGACGAAACACGACTTTAGAATCAAAATTCTTCGTTGAGGTGTCCCCGATGTGGAAGAAAGAAGACCCAAAGCCTCAGGGAGTTGTCGAAACTCCCAGTTCCATCGCTCCGGCTTTGTCGAGCCACCGGGACGCACCGGCGTTCAGCCCGGCTTCCTCTCAGCCGCCCGTGTCAGCCAAGGCCACGGCGTGCATCAGCCAGGGCATCAAAATAAAAGGTGAAATTACGGGCAGTGAAGACCTCTTTATCGATGGGCCCGTCGAAGGGAAGCTGAATTTGGGCAACAGCAGCGTCACGGTTGGCCCGAATGGCACAGTTAAGGCCGACATCACCGCCCGCGAAGTGGTCGTTCGCGGCCGGATCGAAGGCAAAATCGCCGGCAAAGAGCGCGTTCAGCTCTGGAGTACCGGATACGTGAGCGGCGAGATCTCCACCCAGCGCCTCGCCATTGAAGATGGCGCGGTCCTTCGCGGCAAGGTCGAAACCGGCCGCCCGGTCGACAAGGCCGAGGACCGTTCGGTCAGCGCAGGCAAACCCAACGGCGCAACCGTCCCGGCGGCAACCACGATCTAAGACATGACCCTATTGAACAAGTTTGGTATCGGACCAGCGAGTAGCGGCGGGCGGGGTGTCACGCACCCAGGCAAGCCTGGCGCTCACGATGCGGCTGGCGCCAAGACTCACAGTGGACACAGTGCGAATATGCCGGCTGCGGCTGTCGGCGCGACCCGCGTGCCCGCTGTCGGCGTGGAAAGTACGCGCGTTTCCAACGGCCTCAAGGAATTGATGTGGAATCTCGATGGGCTCGGCCGCGGCACGCTGCTCGATATGGGCGGTGCGTGGCAGGCGACGCTCAGTTTTTTTATCGAAAAGGGATTCCGCGTCACGACCGACGATTTGCTTCGCACCTGGAAGCAGTTCCTCGATAACGAAGAGAAGGAATATCGCGAGCGCAGCAAGGCCGATGCGTCCCTCGATCTCTCTCCAGCGGGCCGCGCGAATCGATTCTTCGAGTCGAACATTCAGTATCCGACTTCGTCGTTCGACGTCGTGCTGCTATGGGATTTGCTGGATTATGTCGATCCGGCGATGGCGACGCGCATCGTTGCGGCGATTACAGAATTGCTGCGGCCAGGCGGAATCGTCTTCACCATGTTCCACAGCAAAAAGCCGGAAGGGTTTCAGCGTTATCGTGTTGCGGATGCGGGAACGCTGCAGGTTGTTTCCTCTCAGGTAATTTGCCCGGCGCAGCGCGTTTATCAGAACCGCGAAATCCAGGACCTCTTCGGCCGCTATCGAACCGCAAAATCGTTCATCGCTCGCGACCAACTTCGCGAGAATCTTTTCATCAAGTAAGCCTTCAAGAGTAGAATGCGCGGGAAAAAGTGAAGGACCGGCTCGGCGTGCCATGCCTCTACGCGTAGCGCCCGCGCCCGGCGGTGCGATACGGATTGTCCACTTTTATTTTGCGCCGATTTAGCGGCGCGTTGTTGTGACGCTTTCCAGGATTTGTTCCCACACAGTTTCGTCAAACATTCCCAAGATGCGTGCCTTAGTATGTTTTTCTGCGGCGGTGGTCATTTCGGCGTGGCGCGCGAGTACGACTCCGCGGTCGCAGAAGGGTAGCAACGCGGCGGCTTCGTTGGTTCCCGCAATTCCAATAATCGAGGGGTGTGACCGCAACGCCCGCTCGTAGAGTTTTATGAGGTCGCGAGAGCATTGGCGAAGGTTTGCGCCGACTGCGGCGGACCAAAGGACGCCGTGTTGCCGCAGCGCAATTTTTTTCTCGGTTGCCACATTCTGAAATCGCGCGACGTCCGGCTCGGTAGCGCCGGCGAAAAAGAAGAGCTCGTCGAAATCGCGCTGGCGGGCCAACTCGGCTTCGCGTTGCGGGAGGCCGGTGTTTTGCGTCAGCTCGCGCGGCGACAGCGAGCGCAGCGGAACGACTTCCACTTGCGTTTCTTCGGAAAGCGAATCGAGAGCGTCCTTCGCAGCCGGCAAGAGCTTTGCGATCGGAATGGTAGTGAAGCGGCCCAGCCGAACGGTCTCGGCCGATTTCAGATGGAAATAATCCTCGGGCAGATAAACGCCGCAGCCACCTTCGGCGATGAACGGATTTCCATGACCGACCCGGCGGCGCGGTTCGTCGATCTGGAGTCTAGACCGCGAGGTCACCCACACAGAGGGAATGGCGTGGTGGTCGAGCGTGGCGCAGAATTCGTCGAACCCGGCTACGGCTTTGCCGCGAACGGGGATGATCGAATCGATGTCGATGAATAGAATGGCTTGAGTCTGATGCAACGAACGGCCTCCGGGGAGTGGCGCATCATTCTAGCCGGGCTGGCGCGGAGGACCAAGGAAGGCCTGCGACCGGCTCGCAAAAAACGTCGGAAGTGTGGGCTTCGAGCCGGATTCGGCTCCTGTGGGGTTAGCTTTCGCGATCGGGCGCCATCGGGGTGCCATCGGGGTGGTGCCGAAATGGGAAGCTTGGGGGTATACCCCCGGTGTTTTGCAAAGAGTGTGGAAGTGATTGATTCGGCGCAGGTTGTAAATTCATTTGTTTTAAGAGTGTGTAAGTGATTGAACAGAAGGGAGTTGCAGCGCCGCGAGAATGAACTAGAAATGAAAAAAGCGCCAAGATGGCGCTGTTTGGACGTTCTTTCTATTAAAAACAGCATACCACAGGACCGGACGTTTGTCTAGGGGAGAATTGAATCGTTCAAGAAACAGCCCCAGGGTCGAGTTGATGGCTTACCTCAGCTTCTGCCTCTGGTTCGCGCTGGTCAAAGGCGGCGTGGGGGCTTCGCGCTCCAAATCGGATACGTGGGAGTGAACCGGGATGTCTCTAAAGTCTGACGGTTTGCACATTTCATCCAGGGATTGGTGAGCTTCAAAACGGGAAGCTTCGTCTAACCTTTTTCTTTTCAATTTGATGTGGGCATGCTGTACATAAGGACAGGCTGGCAGACCGATTGCCCTTTAGTACAGGGCAGACCGCACTGCGAAGAAACGCCGAAGTGCCCTCAAACGGGCGCCTGCACTGGGAGATCTATACATGCTGAAGCTAAACGGTCCTGCTTCCGAGATTCAAAAGAATGTTGTTCTCGTGGTCTGCCTGTTGGTGATGTCGGCGATGTGCATCGGCCTGATCTGGCAGGCGCAGATCATCGCGAATCAACGCGAAGATATTAAGTGGCTGCAGACGCTGAAGTTTGGCGGGTAAGCTTCGACGCTTGCCACTGGCGGATGGCCTCCGCTCTCTTTTAACGCGCTGCGCGTTAGCGATTGGGCGCGCGTACGAAATTCGCACCCTCCAAAGCTAGGGTGCGGCATCCAAGAGCCGTCTTCCTGAACGGCTGCGTTAGGAATTTCAATAAATCATGATCCATTGGGGTGAATCACGGCAGTTCGCCGTGCACTCCTTTATCGGCGATGCGACAGAGGTTCGCAAACTTTTGCGACTCGCGGCGAAAAATGTGGTTCAATGATGATCGCCGAGAGTTTACGAATCGGGAGATTTAACGTGAAATACATTTTCAAGCTGGCGTTGGTTACGATTGTTCCGGTCATGCTGATTGCGGGAGTGGCTTCGGCGAGTGCGGGGCAGCATCATCATCGCAAGAGCGGGCATCGCGCGCATCATCGCGCTTCGCGGCATCATGGACATTCCGCGACGGCGCATCGCAATCCGAATTGATCAGGTTTTAATTTTTTCCGGCGAGATATAGGCGGGGTTGACGGCTGAGGTCCTTCGCTTTGCTGGGGATGACGCTACTTTAGAGCCGGTTGGTGGACTGTGAAGTGGTGGTTTGGCCAAGGCGTGAGTCCGCGAAGCATCGATTCTGGACCGCCCGAATAAACTAGAGGTTCGAGATCTAAAGTGAAAACGGGGAGCCGTCAGGCTCCCCGTTTTCTATTTTGCTGTGTCGTCTCGGAAGCGCCGCGAAACTGAGCGAGTGTTCTGGGCGACGCGCACCGCAAAAGCGGTGTGATCAGCTTTTGCTTCGCTCTAAGCCCGGTGGAGTCATGCTCCCCTCCGTAGCTACGTGAGCTCACGAGTTCAGGTGTACGCCTGCGTTTCGGGGGAAGCAAGAGAGGAATCAATTTAGTACTGAGGAAAATTCGTCCTGAAATGGGCGCAAAGCAAAACGGCGCTGAGATGAACTCAGCGCCGTCTCGAATCAAGTTAGGTTTGAGGTTAGCGGCCGGAGGTTGACGTTGCCGCGGGCGCCGCCGAATTTGCCTTCGGGATGCTGATGTAGCCGCTGACGGTGTTCTTGCCAGCCTTGTTGATGACGACTTCCTCGGGGTAACGCGAACCCTGAGTGTAGAAGAAGATCGGCTCGTTGAGGGCGCGGTTCTTCTTCACGAACTTCTTGTCTTCGACCGTCATTTCGACGCTGAAGCGGTTGTTCTTTTCGTTGACGCCCTTGAGCTCGACCGTGATGTTGCCGGCCTTGACGGGCTTGTTCTTGCCGTCAACGGTGAATTCGATGTAGTCGCGCTCGCCGAGGCGGCGGAGCGTGTCGATCTCATCGTGGTTGCGAGCGATGAGCGTACCCATCTCGCTGCGCGCCATCTTGAGGTCGTCCTTCGTCGAATTCAGGTCGGTCTGCACAGTGCCAACCTTGGTGTCCACGGTCTTGACGTCATCGCTGGTGGCCTTGGTGGCGAGTTCGGTGTGAACCGAGGTGTCGAGTGCGGTCAGCTTCTGGGTGGTCGCGTCGTTGAGCTTGGTGGCTTCTTCACGCGACGTCTTGAGCTGGCCCTGGGTAATTTTGAGTTTCTTGGTGACGACAGTCAGGTCGCCCTGCAGGTCGGCATTTGCCTTTTCATCCTGCGCCAAGCGGTCCTTGAGGGACGACACATCTTGCTGCATCGACTGCTCGGACTGCTTGATTTGAGCGGTCATAGTCTGCTGCGTGGTGTCGAGTTTTGTGGAGGCGTTCCAGCCAAACCACAAACCACCGATCGCGATCAGACCGAGAACGATCATCGCGGGAAGGTGCCAGGACGGCGATTCTCTTTCGATTACTTCTGACATAGTGGGTATCTCCTCACCCTGATCGGGCTGAATTTGGGTTTCCCTCAAGTTAAACGGCCCGTCCCAAGAAAGGAGCATGCGCCACGCCAAATGGCGGGAAGTGCATGTGAGGCCGATGTAGGCTGCAAGTTGTTATAGGTGCTGAGGTTACACAAGGTGATTCCTGTATGGGAAAACTCGTGGAGGTACTAGTCCTGGGAAAGATTACGCGATGTTCACTTTTTCCACCGAAAAATGCTCGCCGTCGAAAACATAAAGAGACACTTCTAGGAGCGGGTAAGGCATTCACTGTATGAAATCGGCCTTGGCTAGGCTACTTCCACGCCCACGGCTCGTAGGCTATCGACAAGCGTGGGAGGAACCGCACAGTGGACTCCGATCATTCCCAAGGCTTTAGCTGCTGCGACGTTTTCTTCGAGGTCATCGATATATACGGCCTCGTTGGCCTTCACCTTGGTGGCGCGCAAGGCTTCCTGATAGATGACCGGGTTCGGCTTGCTGGAGCCAACAACGCAGGAGTATATGCGAACCGGGAAGTACTTAAAGAAGGTGAAAGTGGACTCCATATGAGCAACGTGGATGGGGTCCGTGTTTGAGAGCAGCGAGAGGCGATACTCTTTCGCGAGTCCGGCCCAGAGCGAATCGGGCTGGAGCGTTTCGGGGAGCAGTGCGGCGTTCCAGGCTTGAATGAATTGATCGTAGGTCAGGTTGCCGCCGAGGCGACGCACGATGTGCAGGTGCCAGTCGCGGGCGCTGATGCGGCCGTCTTGCAAATCGGGAAAGCGCGGATCCCTTTCAATGGCGCTCCAGATCTCTTTGGGGGAGAGTGCGATACCGCTGGAGAGTCCTTGCATTGCGCGGGAGACATCGACGCCGACGATGACGCGGCCGATGTCGGAGATGATGGCGCGGATCTTCTGGGCCGGCATGGTCTATTCGCTCGCTGTGGGTGATGTTGCGGAACCGGGGCGTTTGGCAGCGGCTTTGCGTCCACGCATAACGCCGATGATGGCGGGCAGAATCGAAACGATCGCTACGATCAGAATAACGTAGTGGATTTTCTGGCTGATGTTGGGAACCGTTCGGCCCAGGAAATAGCCGCCGAGAACCGTGGCGCAAACCCAGGCGATGCCGCCGACGATGTCAAACATGACATACCTCGCGTAAGGCATTTTGGCGGCGCCGGAGACGGGCGGGCAGAAGGTTCGGACGATCGGGACGAATCGCGCCAGGATGACGGCGCGGCCACCGTATTTTTCGTAGAACTCATGCGCGCGCTGGAGATGGCTGCGGCGAAAGAAAAAGGAGTCTTCTCGTTTGTAGAGGGCTGGTCCGGCGCCGCGGCCGATCCAATAGCCAATCTGGTCGCCAACGATAGCGCACAGCATGACGGGAAGCAGGAGCCAGTGAAGTGGAATGACGTCGGCGGCGGCGAAGATGCCGGCCGTAATGAGCAGGGAATCGCCAGGAAGGAAAAAGCCGACGAAGAATCCGGTTTCGATGAAGACGATGGTACAGACCAGCGGTGCGCCGCCGGTGCGAACTAATTCTTTAAGTGCCTCTGGGTCATAGGCAGAGCGGAGCAAATGCTGGAGAAATTCGAGCAAGCCTCAGACTTCCTTTGTGAAAGAGTGGAGAGAGCTTGCGAAACGGGCGCAAACTCGAGAGCGCGCGAACGAACTTCGGTTAACGCACCGCACCCAATACGGTAGCAGAAAAGAGAAAGATCCTCGCGGCATTCATACCAGAGAAGACCCAAAGCGCCAAAAGGACCAGCCCACATCCAGGAACTCAAGCGTGGCGAACTGTTGTTTGTCATCGAGTGGCCTCCGCCACTTTTACCAGGGTGCTTGCCGCCACTTTTACCGGGTGGCTTGCCGCCACTTTTACCGGGTGGCTTGCCGCCACTTTTACCGGGTGGCTTGCCGCCACCATCACCGACTGGCTTCCGCGACTAGCAACATGCTTTGCAGATCGGATTCCAGACCGCGAGCGGCGAGGTCGGCGCGTTCCAAGAATTTTTCAATGCGCGGGATGGCGCGGTGCGCGACCGTGACGCCGGCTTGGATGGCTTCGTCGGCGCGATCGAAATCGTCCCAGGCGATGGAGTGAACATCGGGCCGGAGCACGAGGTCGGCGTGACGCTCCCAGGCCTCGAGTTGATGTTTTTGGGCCGCGCTGACAGCGCGCGCGACGACCTGGAAAATGTTAGACGGCGAACCGGCGTGGCCGTCCTGAATGCCGACGGAGACGCCAAGGACGAATTCAGCACCTAGCTTGCGGGCCGCCTGGGTGGGAACCGGGGCGACCAAACCGCCATCGACGAGGCAGCGCGTTCCAATATTGACCGGCTCGAACAAACCTGGGAAAGCGCAGCTGGCGCGAATGGCGTCTTTCAGGTTGCCGTGAGTAAGGATGACGGGTTCGCCACAATTAAGGTCGGTTGCCACGACCGCGAGCGGGATGCGTAGATCTTCAAAATTCTGTGAGTCGAATACGCGGTCGATCAGGTCGCCAAGGCGATGGTTGCTGGCGAGGCCGAGGCGCGAAACGCTCCAGCGGCCGATGTCGCGGAATTTAAGGGTGCGGCAGGTGGCAATGATGCGAGCCAACGGAGCGCCGCTGGCGTAGGCCGCGCCGAGAATGCTGCCAACGCTCGTTCCCGCGATGCAGGAAATAGGAATGCGATGCTGCTCAAGAACTTGAAGAACGCCGAGATGCGCAAAACCACGCGCAAATCCGCCACCGAGAGCAATTCCGATGCCTGGCCGATTGGCCAGTGTCGCTGCGTTGCCGGGTCCGGATTGAGATTGTTGCGTCACGAGGGAAGTATGTCGATTTACGGGTGTTCGGGGCGATAGGTCTGGCGTCCTGAAATAGCAGTACGTTTGTACTTTTAAGAAATCCTCATCAAAAGCGGGTGTCAGAAGGGACAGGGGTACGTTCTTACTACGCCGGTACCCTCGCTGTACCATTCCCCGTTTTTGAGCCGTGCGCGATTCTGTTTGCGTCAGGACGGACTGCAAGAAGCGACGGAGTAGACAGTCCTGAGGGGGCCAGCGAAATGGACATGGCATACGCAAGTTGGATCGGATTGCCGGTGGTTCTGCAGGTGGTTTCGGGCGACATCAAGGTGCCCCTGCGCGGAAAGCTGCTGAAAGATAAAGGCGATACGGTACGGATCCGGATCGACGGCTCGGATATCGACATTTATAAGACGATGATTTTGGCGGTTGAAGAAGACGCGATGGTGATGCTCCCGGCGTAAGGCCCGGCTAAGGAGACTCGCGATGAACAACCAAGTGCCCAAGTATGTGACGTGCGGACGAGCAGCGCTGTTGTTGGGAATCCCGGAAGACGAATTGAGCCGGATCTCAACGCAGTCGGGGCTCGGCCATACCGAGAGCGCCGGCGAAGAGACCGAGACGTTCTTTACGTACGACGAACTGCGACAGATTTGTTTGATTTCCACGCACCAGGTGAATTGACCGGCGCGTAAAACGAGTTTCCTCCGGCCCCCCTCAGCAGTAAGCCCCCAACCCCGGATCTCCTCCCCCCAGGAGATCCGGGGTTTCCCTTTTTGGGAGGGATTTTGGGGCCGCGAGCAGACAGACCTTTGACCAGGGCGGTTTCTAAACGGATTTAGTTCGGGTGGATTGGCTTGATTGGTCAAAAGCGGCGCAGGGGGCCGCACTCCATATAGGATTTCGGCGTTCGGTTAGCCGCTTTCGGAGTAACGGGTGGCTTCGCGCAAGTGGGCGATCAGGAGGCGGATGCTGTCGGCTAGTTCGACAACTTCGCCCTCGCCCTGGATATCGAATTCGATTTCGTAGTTGCCGGCCGCGGCGTGGTCCACGGCTTCCTTGAGGCTGATGAGCGGCTTCACGACTTGCCTAGGCAAGGTGAAGCTGATCCAGACGCTGACCAACAGCGTGATCACCGAAACGATCGAGAGCGACCATTCGGCGGCGGAGATTAGCCGGCGGGCCTTGCGATGGTCGTGCTCCACCCGATCCCAACTTTTCGCCTCCAGCTTGCCCGTCAGCGTGAGGACTTCCTGCCCCGTACTCTGAAGATCTACGGTGATGTGACGAAGGGCAGGGTCGCCTTCCTGGACGGTTTTGGTGATTTGCGCGTCGAAGGAACCGACGCGATTGCGGAGCTCGTCAACGAGTTGAGCGCGGGTTTTGAAGCGATCGCTTTTGAGCAGATTGTCGAGATCGCGCTCGTAGGTCATTAATACGGCGTCGATTCGATCGGCTGGAGCTTGACCGGGTTGACCGATCACGGTGACCGCGGCTTCGAAGCGCTCATTGTAGCGGCCGAGGGCGGCGAGCGTCTCCTGTGTCATTGGTTCGTCGGTGGGTTGCAGGTCGCTGATCGCGCTCATGATTTGTTCGATTTTCTGGATGGAGTCGCGGTTGGCCTGGAGCGAAGTGGGATCGTAGAGGAGGAGGTAGTTGTGCTCGGCGTGGCGGGCTTCGAGCATGGTGATCGACGCTTGCTGAGCGAGGGTGGCGGCGGGGGCGTCGAAGCTGACGATGCGGTCGACAATCCAGCCGATTTCGAGCAGATAGTAGATCGCGAGGAAGATGACGGGGACGAGAATCAGGCGGACGATGGCGAGGCTGTAGCCTATGCGCTTTCGCAGCGAGGCGCCGGGAGCAAGCACTTGGAAACGCTTGCGGATGCCGGCGCTGGACCGTCGGATGCCAAATTTCATAGTCCAGCCCTCCCGCTGGTGGTAGGTGGGAACATATACGGGAAGTGTACCTGAACTAATGGGCAGGAGAGGGGTTAGCGGCTTGTGCGTTACGGGGCTTCGACGCGTGATGGTTGGACAAAAAAACGAAGCCGGACGCGAGGAGGTCGCGCCCGGCGGATTGTCTCGAATTTGAGCGGTTGCGCTACTAGTTGATGTCTTGTTTTTGCTCCGCTTTTGCGATCAGGCCTTGGATTTGGACTTTGGCGATGTCGGGGCAAGTCTGAAGCGCAAGATTCAGTTCTTTCACGGCGGTGGGGAAGTCACCCTTTGCCGATGCAATGCGGGCGATCTCGCCGTGGGTGTACCAATCGTTGGGTCGCTTCTTGATGTTGATCTGGAAGATGGCGAAACCTTCGTCCTGTTTTTTCTGAAACTGGAGGCCGCGGCCGTAGGCGTGGAGTTGATAGCCGGACGCGACCTCAAGAGCCTTCGCTTTCGTGGCGGCAGCTTCGTCCTTCTTGCCTTGGGCGGCGAGGATCTCAGATTTCGAGAGCAGATTGTCGAAGCGTTCCTCGGCGAGAATGGAGCGATCTTCCCATTGAATGGCCTGATCGAGATTTTCGCCCGTGTCGAGTAGCCAGAGAGCGGCTTCGTCATAGCCGGCCCATGTGAATCCGCCGACGCTCCGCAGCTGGTTCTTGATGCTGTTGAGGACAATGGCGTTCACGTTCGCCGAGACGTGGAACGGTACGGCGACTTTTGCCCAGTGCATCGTCACCGCGGTTGAGTCGGGCTTCAGATCTTCGAACGTGTACGCGAGCGCCTCTTCGTTTTCGCCACTTTGCGGCTTCACGTTGACGCGTAGCGCATCTTCTTTTTCGTCGTAGCTGAAGCTGCCCCACGAGGTGGAGTTTTTCGAAAAAATGATTGTCCATTGATCGGCGGCGGGGATCATGTGGAGGCCGTAGGTGCCGGCGGCGAGCGGCTTGCCTTCCACGCTTACGTCATCGGTAAACGAGATGACCGTATTCTCATTCGCACCGGCGCGCCAGACCTTGCCGTACGGAATCACTTTGCCGAAAAGCTCGCGGCCGCCGGCGAGCGGACGGCAATAGTTCACGGTAATGTCGGTGAGGCCGATGCGCTGGGTGACGATGGCGCGCTGGCTGGTCGTCGGGAGCTTGAGTTCGGTGGCCTGGGATCCGTTTTTGAATTGGGCGCTGGCGGGTAGGGCGACGACGGTGGAGGCAACGAGAAGACATAGACCGAGACGATTGACGGCTTTCATGTACACCCCTCTATTGATCGCGTCGCGGAACGGATGACTGCGCGTTCAAGCCCAGCCGCAGAATGTTCCGCGAGAAATTGTTGCTGTAGCCATAGACGGACGCATTTTGAGGGCGTGAGCAGCGCGGATACCGCATTGCCCTCGTCGGGATACCGTGACTATCTGAGGCGCCTGAAGGAAATTTGACGGAACGATGCTGCTGAGTGGGCTACATTGGTGGAAACCCAGCGAAGTGGCCTCGAATCAAACATTACAGATGAAGAAAAGAGTGCGAGTGAATCCGGGACTCAATAGCAATGGGAGGATTGAATAGGATGAAGGTCACGTTTGGAGTTTCAGGCTTAGGCCGAGTGATTTCCCTGGTGGCGCTGTGCTTGACGTTTGCGGCCTCGTACTGCTCGGCGCAAGGTGCGCGGAATCAATTGCCGGAAACCAGCGGAAGCAAAGTCTTGGGCGAAGTGAAGCTTGCTGGCGTTTCGAAGGTCGAGAAGGAAGCGGGCGTTTGGGTCGACAACAACTACGTCGGATACCTGAAGGAGTTGAAAGGCAATAAGAAGTTGTTGCTCCTGCCAGGCGAGCACCTTGTTGCCGTGCGCCAGTCGGGATACGACGATTTCGAACAAAAGGTAGTCGTCGAACCGGGGCAGGTGCATACCGTCGTGGTGCGGCTGACGTTGAGCCCCCGTGCGATAACACCGGACGTTACGGCGACGCTGAAACTCGATGTGCAGCCGGGCCGCGCGGCCGTGTTTCTGGACGGGAAGTTTGTCGGACACGCCAGCGAGTTTGGCGGTGTGGGCCACTCGATGCTGATCAGTCCGGGCAAGCACCGCATCAAGGTGGAGTTGCCGGGATACCATACGTTTGAGACCGAAGTGAACATGCTCGTGAATCAGAAGTCGGAAGTGAAGACCGAGTTGGTGAAGGGCAGTATCGAGCAGGCTGGACCGGAGATTAAGCAGCCGCAGTGAGTGGCGATCGGACGCTACCTCGTCGAACGCTTCTCACAAAACGCCTCGGTTCCCGATGGAATCGGGGCGTTTCGTTTTTTTTCGGCACCTCGTTTTTTTCCGCGCTGAAACACGCGGGTTCGGCCGACTTGAACTTTGCGGCGCGACATCTTACCGTCTAGCAGGTAGCAGGTACCCAGGTCGATGCATACAAATAAGCAGACGGTGGCCCTACGCGGGGTCGCGATGTTTGAGGCGGCAAAGGGACTCATCGTCCTCTTGCTGGGCCTGGGGTTGCTACGACTGGTTCACAAGAATCTGGACGACTTCGCCGAGCAGTTGATTCGATTTCTGCATGCCAGTCCGGGCGGACGGTTATCGAATCTGTTCGTGCAAGCCGCTGGCAAAACGACCGACAAAGGTTTGTGGGCGTTGGCGGCCGCGGCGATGATTTATTCGCTGGTGCGATTCGCGGAAGCCTACGGCCTGTGGAATGCCCGCGAATGGGCGGAGTGGTTCGCGCTCTTATCGGGCGCGATGTATTTACCGTGGGAAGCGTATTCGCTGATGCGCCATCCGCATCCCATCAAGTGGATTGTGTTGCTGGCGAACGTGGCGATTGTCCTGTATATGGTGGTGCTTCGAGTCCAGGCGAACTCCGAAAAAAAGGCCGCGTCGCGCGGCTCGTCCGGCTAGAGCGACGCTTACTTCAGCAACTCGTTGGCATAACGGACCGGGACCGCCAGGTTCGACCCGCCAAACCCCTTCAGGATCGCGAAGTTCACTCCGATCACCTTGCCGCTGCGGTTGAAGAGCGGGCCACCCGAGCCGCCCGAGGTTGTCGCCGCGTCGTACACGATCTTGTCCCGCAAAATGTCACCAATGTGCCCTTGCGTCGTGGTCGGGCGAATCAATTGTTCCGAGGCGAGTTGCGACACGATGCGCGTGACGCTTTTCGTGTCGGTTGTGATCTTCTGCGCGACGTCGCTCCCCGCGCGCGCAAGGATTCCCTCGATGCCGGTCGGGTAGCCGATGAGTACGACGGGTTCGCCGCTGATGGTGGCTTCGTGGCGATCGTCGAGTTCCAGCAGCGAAGCCTTTGGCGGCGCGGGCGCCTCCAACCTCAACACGGCCACGTCGGCATCGGATGAGATCTTATCGAGCTTTGCTGCGATTCCTTCGACACTCCCGGGGAAGTAAGCGCGATAGGAAATCACATACGCCGAGGCGCCGCGATCGATCAAATCTTTCAGCTCGTCGTTGTTCCACCACGGTTCGGCGACGTGATGGTTTGTAACGATGCGGCCATCCTTGCGCACCAGAAAGCCGGTGCCGAAGACATCGATCTGCAGGTGCGGACCCGGCCCACCCGAATCGAGCTGTACCATACCCGCATCATCGACGATTGGTTTGCCCAGGCCGTCGACCGCAATTTGAATCGGTTTGCCGGATTGCTTGTCGAGAAACTCAACGACGACATGGAGCAAGCAAACACTCGGCGAGTAGTTGTGGACGACCGTCTCGGCGACTTTGCCTTCAGTTTCGAGTGCCTTCAGTCGTGATTGCGTGTCGCTGAGTTGCTGCTTCAGCGAGGCAGATTCCGACGCATCGGCGGCCGTGGCCATCTTCTTCTTGAGGTCAGCGGATTGCGCGACCAGTGAGTCATGCGTCGCGGAGCTGGTTTTCGTTTGCGCTTCGAGCGATTCGCGCATTGCTCGCGTTCGCTGCATCAGATCGTCTTGCTGCTGCCCGATTCCATAGTTAAGCCGCGCGATCTCTGCGCGAAGTTGCAATGTATCCTTGCGCGAGCGGCGCGTCGTAACCAGCATCGATACCGATGCGATGACTGCGGCCGCGCTGACGGCGAAAATCGCCGGAAGCAGCCACCGGCGGCGCTTGGTGACGAGGTCCTCATTGAGCGATTCGACCGCGAGGTCCGCGATGTTTTCGCGCTGCGTTGCATACTTGAGCATCGTCTGCACTTCGAGCTCAGACTGGCGCTCGCGGAACTGGGCACGGATGCGCGCGGCAAATTCGGTGCCGTCGAACGGGAGGGAGACGGCGTCGTCGGCGCCCAGATTCAGAGCGTGCGCGCGCTCGGAGGGTCCGCCGGGAACGATCATGACAATTTTGAGCGGCCGGAGGTCAGGGCGGGACTTGAGCGACGAGATGAGTCCGGCGCAATCGAGATCGGTGGCGGACGCTTCCGTGACGAGCACTTCCGGCGAGAGCGCGAGAACCTGATCGATGGTCAACCCGATTTCGGTCGAGACATCATAGCCCTGGCCCGCGAGTGCGTTATTCGCTTCGAGCAGGGATTCGGCAGTCAAGTTAAGGAGAAGGAGTCGCATTTGAGTTGTCAGTTTACCATTGTTGCCAAATTCGGTTCGTAAGACGCTTGGCGATGGCGGTCCGGTTACGAATTTGAGCGAGTTGACGTTGCGTTAGAGGTCGGTCAAGGGTGCGAGGTTACGACAATTCGCGGCGGAAATTCGGAGAAGGCCGGTGCAGATCCCGAGCAGTTAGCGTCGCGGGGCTGCCGTCGAGCGCGTACCGATAAAAGGTCCTTGCCGCTTTTTCCCACCTTCGCGAATAATTTTTGTATCTGGGGCGCGTCAACCCGAATCTGTGAATCAGCGTATCTTTTCTGATTTCAGTGGATTATGCTCCCGTGCACTCCATCCTGTTTTGCGGACAGAAGTGCCAAAATTCATGAGTTTCTCGAGGGAGCACGATCTTGGCGGAGATTCGCGGAAGCGATAAGCGACGGAAAGTAGGTGAGAGATGAACCTGCGAAGGAAGAGCGTGTTTCTGTTGGGATGCTTCGCTGTGATGACGGTGCTGGCAGCGAGCAGCCTTTCGCAGCAACCGGTGACCGACGCGCCAGTGAAAGTTGTAGTGATCAAGGGATTGACGGGTGTGAAAGACAACACCAAGGGCACACTCATTGTCGGCGAAGGGTCGATGCACTTCTCGCACGAAGCGGTGATGACCGACGTGGCCACGCATTCGATTGACGATGTCGTGACCGGCGACGACAGCCAAAGAGTGATTCGCGGGACGCTGGGAACGTTATCGTGGTTCGTGCCCTACGGCGGGGGCAGATTTCTGAGTTTGTTTCGAACGAAGCTGGACACGGTGACGATAAAATATCGCGACACCGACGGCGGCCTCCATGGAGCGATCTTTACGATGCCCGTAGGACAGGCCGAGGCAATCAAGAAAGAATTGCTGGCCCAGGGTGCGCGAACCACGGTAACGGACGCCGACACGAAGTCCGCGGCAACGACGCCGGACGCGAAGGAGAAACAATGAGAGAGCTTCAAATGATTTCGCGCACGATCGCTTCTCTGGCGGTGTTGTTGCTGGTTTGTGGTGTTGGTGCCATGGCGCAAGAGAAACCGAAACCGGTGAAAATCAAGGCATCGGCGATCCAAGTGGATATGATTCATTCGGACGAGATCAAACTACCGGCGGAATTTCAGGTGGCGATGTACGAAGATCTGATCCGGCAGCTGCAGAAAAAAAGCGGCTTCGCCCACATCTATCGCGAAGGGGATCGCAACGCGGCGAGCTCCCCGGACCTGGTGATCCTGCGCAGCAATGTGACCGGGTTCAAAGAGGGAAGCCAGCGAAAGCGTGAAGTAACGACCGTTGCCGGCGAGACGGCCATCAAGATTCACTGCGTCTTTTCGGATAAGGATGGGAAGACGCTACTGGAAGCGGATGTGACCGGAAAGGTGCGATTTTTTGGCGGCAACCTGCGGGCAACGTATGATTTTGCGAAGGCTACGACCAAAATCGTGCACGAGAACTTTTCTGCGAAGACATGAGTCTAAAAGACAATCATCGGATGGCTCAGGGCGAGCTCTTGAGAGTGGAATTACCCAGTGATCCTAGTATGCTGTGCGTAGTTCGCGGCGCGATGGAACGCTTGACGGAAGCGTTCGGGTTTCCCGCACCGGAAGTCCGCTCGGTGACTCGCGCCGTCGATGAAGCACTCACCAATATCATGAGACATTCTTACGGCGGGGCGTTGGACCGCCGAATCGAGCTTTCCTGCTTGCGCGTCGCGAAGGGGCGCGCAAAAACCGGGGAAGGCATCGAGGTTCGCCTGGTCGACTACGGTCCAAAAATTGACCCGGCGAAACTGTGCGGACGAAAGCTCGATGAGATCAAGCCGGGAGGCTTGGGGTTGCATTTCATCCGCCAGAGCATGGATATCGTGGAGTTTCGGCGCTCGCGCGGGGCGAATGTGCTGCGTCTGGTGAAGTATCTGCCGCAAGAAAGGCAAGACGGAAACTGAATGCTCGGAGGAAAACCTTTGCAGATCTCGATGCGGGCGCTGGGCACGACGACGGTTTTTGATGCGACGGGTGATATTGATTTGGCGAACTCGCCCGAAGTTCGCAAGGCGCTGTTGAGTGAGATCAGAGAGAAGAAGACGCCGAAAGTCGTGTTGAACATGAGCAAGGTGCGGTACATCGATAGTTCGGGTGTCGCGTCATTGGTGGAAGGGCTGAAGGCGTCGCGTGATGCCGGAACGCGGTTTTTGCTGGTGGGGCTGAGTCCGGCGGCGCGCGAGGTGTTGCAGCTGTCGCGCCTGCTGAAGATTTTTGAAACGTTCGATACGGAAGAGGCCGCGTTGGCGGGCTAGGGGACGCGCGGGATAAGCGTCGCGGCGTCGCAGTTCAGCGATCAACGAACGATTGGTAGCGAGTGCCCAGGGGAGCATGGAACTGGTTTCACAAATTGGGGGCGGCGTCACAAACGGCCTGGCGTACCTGGGGTCGCTGGTTACGTTGGCTGGACGCGCTGCCTGGTACACCTTCATTGCGCCGTTTCGCGGCAAGCCGCTGCGGCTGGGCCGCGCATTCTCGCAGGCGATGGATGTTGGAGTACGCGCGCTGCCGATTCTTTCGCTGATTACCTTTTTCATCGGACTGATCCTGGCGCTTCAAGCCGCTTACGAGCTCCGCAAATTCGGCGCGATCGATCTGGTGGCGACCGCGGTTGCGATCTCGATGACGCGTGAACTTGGGCCGCTCATCACGGCGATCGTTGTCATCGGCCGGTCTGGGTCGGCGTTTGCGGCTGAGATCGGCACGATGAAGGTGACCGAAGAGATCGACGCGCTGGAGACGATGGCGATCAGCCCGGTGTCGTTTCTGGTGGCGCCAAAGTTTATTGCGATGATCGTGATGCTGCCGTGCCTCACAATCTGGGCCAACACGATGGGAATTCTGGGCGGCGCGTTGTTTGGAGTGGCGCAAGCCGATTTCACCGTGGCGCGCTACGTTCGCGCTTCGGTCGATTCGCTGTTTATGCGCGATATCATCACGGGCCTCGTGAAAAGCGTAATGTTTGGGATGACAATTACCGCGGTAGGCTGCCTGGAAGGGCTGAATACGGGAGCGGGCGCGGAGCAGGTTGGAAAATCGACGACGCGCGCCGTCGTAATGTCGATTTTCATGGTTGTGGTGGTGGATCTGGTTTTTACGCTGTTGTTTTTCTTTATCGGGGGATGAAGCCGCAAGGCCATGCGTAAGGTGAGCGAAGAACTGGAGATGGATCGAGGCGGCTCGGATTCCGGGCCGATGGTATCGTTGCGCGACCTGCGCGTCAGCTACGGCGACCGCGAAATCCTGCACGGGATTTCCTTCGACGTGCTGCGCGGCGAGACGATGGTGATTCTCGGCGGCTCGGGCTCGGGCAAGAGCACGCTGCTGCGCACGCTGGTTGGTCTCGAACGGCCGAGCGCGGGCGAGATCTGGATCAAGGGCAAGAACATCGCCGATATTTCCAACGACGAGATGGACGAAATCCGGAAACATATCGGGATGTCGTTTCAGGGGAGCGCGTTGTTTGGTTCGATGACCGTGGGCGAGAACGTCGCGCTGCCATTGCGCGAACACACGAAGCTGGAGAATTCGACAATCGAAATTATGCTTCGCCTGAAGCTGGAGCAAGTTGGCCTAGCCGGATTCGAGTACTACATGCCGTCACAGCTCAGCGGCGGCATGATGAAGCGCGCTGCTGTGGCGCGTGCGCTGGCCATGGATCCCGAGATTTTGTTTTTCGACGAACCGTCGGCGGGACTCGACCCCATCATCGCGGCGGGAATCGATCAGTTGATTTTGGAGATGAAGAAAGCGTTTCACATGACCATCGTTGTCGTCACGCATGAGCTCGCCAGCGCGTTCTTGATTGCCGACCGCATGGTGCTGATCGACAAGGGAAACGTTGTTGCTATAGGTACGGCGCAAGAGATGCGCAACAGCAAGCAGCCGCGTGTGCGGCAATTTCTCGATCGCGTCGCGGAGCCTGAAGTCGCGCGCGAACTCGATTATCTTCAGATGCTGACCGAAGACCGGCGTCCGGCCGACATGCCGGGCGGCAAAGGGAGAACCTGATGAACGCGAAGGGCGAGCAGACGCTGGTCGGTCTGTTTGTAATTGTGGCGGCTGGAGTGCTGATCGCCACGGTGTTTGCGATCAGCGGCGCGTTTGGGCGCTCGGTGAAGACGTTTCACACGTATTTCGGCTTCGCCGGCGGGCTCGAGCCCGGAGCGACCGTGCGCTATTCGGGCGGCATGAAGGCGGGGCGCGTCGAAAAGATGCGAATCGACCCGCAGGATCCGACGCGTATCGAAGTTACTTTTAGCGTGCAGACGGATGTCCCCGTGAAGACCGACAGCCATGCGAAGATCATGAGTCTCAGCCCGCTCGGTGAGAATCACCTGGAAATTGTGCCGGGAACGAAACAGTCGGGACTGGCGAAAGACGGTGCGTGGCTTCCAGCGGACGACTATGTGGATTTCAACGCGATCACGAAGCGCATCAATGATATTGCCCCTGCGGCGCAGCAACTGCTTGGGGACATTGAACGAGCGCGCAACGGAATTGCAGGTCACCGTGGCGCGCATCAACGATTTGTTGAATGACAGGAACCGGGCGAACCTGGCGGGAACCCTCGCTACTACGCGCGGGATGCTTGAGGAAGATCGCCCGCTCATCAAGGGAACGCTTGCAAATCTCAACGACACGACGAAGAAGCTGGAGCCGCTGCTCGCCGATTTGCGCAAGACGACTGCGACCGCGAACCAGACGCTCGATCATATCGACTCGCTGATCGGGGACAATCGCGAAGATGTGCACGCCGCGATCATCGAGCTGCGCAAGACGCTGACGAACACTACGAGCCTGACGACGAATCTCGATCAGACCCTGAACGTGAATTCCGAAAATATCGACGAATTGCTGGACAACTTGCGGATGATCAGCGAGAACCTGCGCGAGTTTTCGGCGACGATCAAGACGCGGCCGTCGACGTTGATTCGTTCTTCGTCGCCAAAAGAACACAAGCCGGGTGACCAACCATGAGGCCATCCATGAAATTTATGGCGATGAGAAATGGGAAGGGAAGTGTTGGCATGGCGGAATGGAATCGCAGCGCGAGGACTTTCGTTTTGGTCGCGGGCGTGGCGCTTGGCGTTGTCGCTGTGGTCGCGATGTCGGCTGGATGCGGCGCTGCGCGACCGGTGAAGTACTACCAGTTGACGGTTCCGGGTGACATGACGACGCCGTCGGATGCGAGCGCATTTCCGGTCACGCTGCTGGTTGGGCCACTGTTGGGATCACATCTCTATCGCGACGATCGCATCGTTTACAGTGGGGGTGAAGCGATGGGGACGTACGAGACGGAGCGCTGGGCGAGTCCGCCGACCGAGATGCTGCAGGAGGTTTTGTTTCGAGAATTGCGCGCGTCGGGAAAATACAAAACGGTGAACACTTTGCGCAGCAATGCGCGTGGGGATTACATCCTGAACGGACGGCTCTACGATTTTAAGGAAGTGACTGGAAGTGCGTTCGTGGCGCGCGTCGCGGTTGAGTACGAGCTTCGTGATTCAAAGACTGGCGCGACGGTGTGGTCGCACTATTATTCGCATGACGAGCCGGTGAGCGGCAAGGATGTCGGCGCGGTGGCGTCGGCGATCGATAAAAACGTGCAAGGGATCGTGTCGCAGGTGCAGGCGGGCGTGGCGGAGTATTTCCAGGCGCATCCGCCGGCGTCGGCGAGCGCGGCGGCAAAGCCCAGTAGCTAAACCGGCTGGTTTGTTCGTGCCCCGAATCGGGGCTTTTTGGGACCCTACCCCCCTCCCCCTTTTTGCGTAAGAATGTGATTCCAGGCTAGATACAGGCGCGCGTGTGTAAGAATGTGATTCTAAAGGGTTAAGGCTCGCCGGTGATGGGTGAATTTGTTGCAGGGATTGGAGTTAGGCGGTGGCCGTGTTTGCCGCCGGGCAAGTTGAGGCACACCCTTCGAGGCTGAGGGTAAAGCGGTGCTGCGCACGGACATCATCGGTGGGTTAGCTCACGCGGCGGAGCGTCAGCAGCGTGAGGTCGTCGTCGAGTTCGTCGCGGCCACCGTATTCGTGAATTCCCGCTAGGAGCGAAGTCGAAAAATCGGGTAACGCCCTGGGCGGCGGCAACTTCTGCAGTGTTGAGTGCGCAAAATCGAGAAAGCCTTCCGGACTTAGCTGCGTGCCAGCGGGTGATTTTACCTCGGTGGCACCGTCCGAAAACGCCAAGATCATGTCGCCGGGGTCGAGTTTTATGCTCTGCTCGGTGTATTGCTCGCCGGTGATAAAGCCCAACGGCAGATTTTCCATACCTTCGCCGATCTGATGGAATTTCTGGTCGCACGCACGCCAGAGCAACATGCGAGGGTGCGCGGCATAGGCGAAATTGAATTCGCCGGTCCTGCCGTCGAAGGTGCCGGTGACGACGGTCGTCAGCCGCAGTGGTCCGTCGGAATTTTCGGTGTCGAGCGTGAATTCGTTATTGAGCGCAGCGATCAAGCCGGCGCTGTCGCGGACGTCCTGAAATTTATGAAGCAATCGGTGAATGTGGCGCGCGACAGAACTCGCGACGTAACCGTGGCCGACGCAGTCCGCCAGCACGACGCGCGCGACGTTGTCGCTGCACGAGAATATCGCGGAGAGGTCGCCGCCTGAATCGGCGCCTGAGGGCACAGCAATTACATCGGCTTCGAGGCCGGCGAGTTCGAGCGAGCGATGCGCGCGTTCGTTGCCAGCCCATAGCTCCATGCATCCGAACGGGCGGATTACCGAAGTCGTACACTCAACAGTTTCGGGTTCGATT
Organism: uncultured Acidobacteriota bacterium; assembly: GCA_963795355.1. Lineage (GTDB taxonomy): Bacteria > Acidobacteriota > Terriglobia > Acidiferrales > UBA7541 > Acidiferrum. The sequence goes on along the minus strand of CAWCHM010000008.1, from coordinate 1,254,625 downwards.
TTTTTGAATTTCATTCCGTCCAACCCATCACAAGCCAACACACGGCACGCATAGTGCGACCCCGAGTCGCGCCGTGTATCGGTGAATATATCGCTTCTGCCTTAGATAGTGGCACGCCGAATTTCGGTACATGTGCATTTGAACGCGGGCGCGTTTGCTAACGCGTGCGGCGTGCGAATGTGGGCTGCGTGCGAGATGCGGGCGTGCCGACTTCCGCCTGGGCAGCTAATTCTTGCCGAGCGTGCGATCGAGGTTGAAAGCAGCGCTAATTAGCGCCAGATGCGTAAAAGCCTGCGGGTAATTTCCCAGCGCCTGCCCTTGCGCGCTGGTTTGTTCAGCGTACAAACCGAGGTGGTTGGCGTAGTTCAACATGCGCTCAAAGAGCAATCGCGCCTCATCGAGCCAGCCGAGATTCTGCTGGCCTGCGCGCGTGAGCGCTTCGACCAACCAGAACGAGCACATGTTGAACGTGCCTTCTTCTCCCGGTAATCCATCTACACGCGGCTGCGGTGGATAGCGATACACAAGTCCGTCGCTGACAAGGCCACCGTCGCGCGGTTCTTGCAGGATGCCTTTGATCGTCGAAATCATCCGCGGGTCGGACGGCGCCATGAAAAATACGAGCGGCATAATGAGCGCGCTGGCGTCGAGGTCGTCGCTGCCGTAATACTGGGTGAAAGCTTTGCGGTTCTCGTTCCAACCCTTTGTCATTACTTCTTCATAGATCGCATCGCGCTCGGTAAGCCATCGCTCGCGATTCCCGGGGAATGAGCGCTTGTCGGCGAGGCGGACACCACGATCGAGCGCGACCCAATTCATGAGTTTCGAATAGACGAAGTTCTGCTTGCCGCTGCGCATCTCCCAAATGCCTTCATCGGGCAATTGCCAGTTGTCGCAAATCCAGTCGAGCCGGTGACGGATGCGCACCCAGAAATCGTAGTTAATGGGACCGACGTGCTTGTTATAGAGATAGAGCGAGTCCATCAACTCGCCGTAAATATCGGCCTGGTATTGCTTGTTCGCCCCATTGCCGATGCGAACTGGGCCAGAACCCATATAGCCTTCCCAGTGATCGAGAACAATTTCGTCGGGAACCTCTTCGCCGAAAATGGTGAACATGGTGGGCAACTGCTCGCCTGTGTGCGGACGCTTGCCGACGTAATTCTGGAGCCAGTTAACGAAGCCCGAGGCTTCGCTGGTGAAGCCGAGGCGGACAAATGCGTACACGGTGAACGCTGCGTCGCGAACCCAAGCGTAGCGATAATCCCAGTTGCGCGAACCGCCGATCACTTCGGGGAGGCTCGTCGTAGGCGCTGCGATGATCGCGCCAGTTGGCTCATACGTGAGCAGTTTCAAAGCGAGCGCGGATCGTTCGACGCGTTCTCGCCAACGTCCGCGATACGTGCAGGCGGAAAGCCAGTCCTGCCAGAATTTTACGGTGCGTTCGAACGTTTCTTTGGCAGCTTCTTCCGAGTCGGAAATCGCGGCCGGTTCGCCCGAGCCATCATCGTTCTGAAATATGAATGTCTTCGACTGGCCTTCTTCGAGAACAAACTCCGCGGAAACACCTCCGCCGTCTTGAACCTTCAGCGGCACGTTCGCCGCGAGGCTGAATCGGTCTTTGTCGTTGCCGGAGTTGAAAAGCGCGGCGCCGTCGCGAAGCTGCACTTCGTGCGACGCGCGGCCGTAGTCGAAGGCCGGCTTGCACGTCATTGAGAGCCTGACCGTGCCCCGCACGCATCGTATTATCCGATGGAGTTGGTGATACGAAGGGGAATCGCTGGCGAAGCCCACCGGCATGAAATCGACCAGCTCGGCGATGCCGTCCGCGTGCGAAAACCGCGTGACCAGTATGTTTGTGGAAGGCCAATAGAATTGCTTTCGCCGCAGTTCGTCCGCAATCGGTGCGATCTGGAATCGACCGCCTTTGCGGTCGTCCAGCATCGCCCCAAAAATGCTCGGCGAATCGAAATTTGGCGAGCAATACCAGTCGATCGCACCGTTGATGCCAACCAGTGCAACCGTACGCAGGTTGCCGATAATGCCGTAGTCTTCGATGGGCTGGTATGGCATTCAGATTTCTCCCGAGCTCGGTATGCTCTCATAGATTCGTTTGCTGTGAGGAATGATGCGGTCCAGGGCCCGGCGAGTTCAGGCTCGAGTCCGAATTTAGCGAAAATGCAGACGGGAGCCATTGCGGAATGAGTGACAGCCGTCCAGCGCGTGTGATCCGGTGGCTGTTTGACCCGCGGCAGGGAAGCACGGAGCAGTTGCTGCCACGGTGGCTCTTTCTTCGCGCGATCGGACTGATCTATTTCTCGGCATTTTTCTCGTTGCTCTTTCAAATTCGTGGATTGATCGGCCCCGACGGGGTTCTGCCTGCTTCCGAATATCTCGACGCTGTCGCGAAGTCGGCTGGAGCTGCTCGCTTCTGGTACGCACCGACCGTTTTCTGGCTTTCGAGCAGCTCTCACATGCTGATGGCGGTGTGCTGGCTGGGACTCGCAGCGTCGCTCCTGGTGGTCTTCAACATTTTTCCACGTACGTCGTTATTCGTTTGCTTCGTCGGGTTTCTTTCGTTCGTTGCGGCCGCGGGTGAATTCTCGGGCTACCAATCCGACGGCATGCTGCTCGAGGCCGGCTTCATTGTGCTGTTCCTCGCGCCGACGGGTTTTCGACCAGGCTTGGCGGCGGCACAACCGCCGATTCGGGCAGGGATTTTCCTGCTCCTGTGGGAATGGTTCCGAATCTACTTCGAGTCGGGTGTCGCCAAGATTGCCAGCGGCGATCCCGAATGGCGCCATTTCACGGCGATGGACGAGTATTACCAGAATGGGCCGCTGCCGACGTGGATCGGGTGGTACATGCAGCATTTCCCGCACTGGTTCCATGCGGCGACCGCGTTTTCAACGCTGGCGCTCGAACTCGTACTGGTCTTCCTGCTGTTTTTGCCGCGGCGATGGCGCATCGTGTGCTTTTTCATCGTGACGCCGTGGCAGATGGGCGTGATTCTGACGGCGAACTATACTTTTTTGAACTATCTGGTACTCGCGCTGGGAATTTTTCTGCTCGACGATCGGTTTCTGGAACGGATCATTCCCGATCGCTGGAAGAAAAATTGGATAACGTCCGCGCCGGCGCACGCTGCACTGACGACGGCGACGGTCGAGTCACCCACCGAAGCTTCACCGGAAACGCGCGAGCCGTCCGATTCCAACGAAGTGCCGGCCGAGGCAACGGCTCAATCCGATCGGGTGTCCGCCGCCCGCAGCAATCTAGCGACTAACTTAGCGACCAACTTAGCCAACTTCCAACTCACACTCACCTGCGTGATGTTCGTCTGGCTCTTCTACTCCAGCTCGGCGTTGTTGGTCTGGATGCTCTGGCGTTCCGCTCCGCTTCCGAGCGGCCCGATTGTCGCGCTCGAGCCATTCCGCATCGCCGACCGCTACGGTCTTTTTGCGCGCATGACGCGCGGCCGCTACGAGATCGAATTCCAAGGCTCAATGGACGGCCAAGGCTGGACCACATACAATTTCGCAACAAGCCACAAGATCCGCACGAGGCGCCGCGCATTTACGCGCCGTACCAACCGCGCTTCGACTGGAACCTCTGGTTTGCGTCGCTCAGCGATTGGAGATCCGACCCGATCGTCCCGCGCGTCGAGGAGCGCCTGCTCGCCGGCAGTCCCGACGTGGTCGCATTGTTTGCGTCGAATCCGTTTCCGCAGCAATCGCCGCGATTCGTTCGCGCCGTCATCTGGCAATACTGGTTCAGCACGCGCGAAGAAAAACGCACGCAAGGCATCTGGTGGACGCGGCAGCTTCTCGGCCTCTACGCGCCAACTTTGCAGCGTTTGCCCAACGGAAAACTGACGGTGCTAGAGTGGCCGTCGGCAACGGCTCCGCGCGAATGAAGCCGGCAATCGCGATGCGAACTAGCAAAGGAAGATGACAAACGTCTCCCAACCTGCGACTCGGCGAGCCACCGTCGTCGGCGCGGGGCCGAATGGGCTTTCAGCGGCGATCGTTCTCGCGCAGGCGGGGTTGCACGTCGACGTGTTCGAAGCTGAGGCTTGCGCTGGCGGCGCTGCGCGCACGCTTGAACTTACGCTGCCCGGATTTCGTCACGACTTTGGTTCCGCGGTTCATCCACTCGCGGCGGGCTCGCCGTTTTTTTCAACGCTGCCCCTCGCGGAGCACGGTCTCCAGTGGATTCACTCGCCGTCCGTGCTTGCGCATCCGCTCGATGATGGCACCGCGGTTCTTCTCGATCGCGATTTTGAGCAAATGAAGGATGCGCTCGGCAGGGATGCCAATTCGTGGCGGCGCCTTATGGAGCCCTTCGCGCGGAACTGGCCCACGCTTGCGACAGAGGTGCTCGCCCCGATTCACATTCTAACGAGCCACCCGTTTTTGCTCGCCCGTTTTGGACTTGCTGCGTTGCCTCCTGCAAACACGGTCGCGAATTTTTGCTTCAAAGAGGCGCGCGCAAAAGCGCTCTTCGCGGGCTTGGCTGCGCACTCGTTTTTGAGCTTGAACGAACCGCTCAGCGCGGCCTTTGGTGTGCTGCTTGGCGCCGCTGCTCACGCCGTTGGCTGGCCGATCCCGCGCGGAGGTGCGCAGTCGATCACGAACGCGTTGATTGCGCATCTCGCGTCGCTCGGAGGCCGAGTGCACACCTCATCGAAGATTGAAAAGCTCAGCGACGTCGCCGACGTGACGCTCTGCGACATCACGCCGCGCCAGCTACTTCGAATGTCCGACGCTGGGTTGTCTGTTGGGTTTCGCGGCAAGCTGGAGAAATTCCGCTACGGCATGGCCGCTTTTAAGGTGGACTACGCGTTGTCGAGTCCGATTCCGTGGAGAGCGAAGGATTGTCTGCGCGCGGCGACCGTCCACATCGGAGGCACGGCCGAAGAAATCACCGCCTCTGAGGCTGCCGTGCGCGACGGAAAGATTGCCAATCGTCCATTCGTTTTGCTTGCCCAGCCGAGCCTTTTCGATCCAAGCCGTGCGCCGGAAGGGAAGCACACTGCGTGGGCTTACTGTCATATTCCCAATGGCTCGACGGTCGATATGCTCGACAGAATCGAAAGCCAGATCGAGCGTTTCGCGCCGGGCTTCCGTGATTGCGTGCTGGCGCGGCGCGTGCTTTCGCCCGCTGGACTGGAAGCTATGGACGCGAATCTTGTCGGCGGCGATATCAATGGCGGTGCAATGGACGCAGGCCAGTTTCTCTTTCGTCCGACGATGCGGCACTATGCGACGACGTCGTCCAAGATTTATTTATGTTCCTCGTCCACGCCTCCGGGTGGCGGCGTCCATGGAATGTGTGGCTACCACGCAGCAAAACTTACACTCTCGCGGTTACGGTAAAGCGAACATCGACAGCCCGATGCAACCTGGCACACGCGTCCGAAATCGGGATTTTCGTTCCCATAGCTGGGCACGCGCACCTTTTTGGAAATAACCTTCAACGTTCAACTCCCATCAAACGAACGTCTTACGTCGAATAGAGTGTGGTATTTCGCCTGCCTAGATACCGTGAGCCGCGATTTTGGGCCGAACGGAGCTACCTGTATCATGGCAGCAGCAGCCACAGAACTGTCCCGCGAACTAAAGACGATGCATACGCGCATCCTGATCGCCGACGATCAACCTGACGTACTCCTCGCACTGCGTTTGCTCCTCAAGGGCAACGGGTATACGACGGAAACGGTGTCTTCGCCGGCCGAGCTTCTCGAGGCGGTCGCACAACGCGAATTCGATTTGGTTCTCATGGATCTCAACTACGCGCGCGACACGACGTCGGGCCAGGAAGGGCTCGACCTGCTCTCGCACCTCAATGCGATTGAGAACGTTCCGCCGATTGTGGTCATGACAGGTTGGGCTACGGTTGGGCTCGCTGTCGAAGCGATGCAGCGTGGCGTCACCGATTTTGTCGAGAAGCCTTGGACGAATTCGAAACTGCTTGCCAGCCTTGAAAAACAGGCGGCCATCGGTCGCGAGCGTCGCGCGCTTGCGAAAAGCGCTGTACGTGCCAGTGAGGCGCATCGAGAGATGGCTTCGCTCGTTCATCAGCACGAACGCGAAATCGCGGAGGCGCGCGCCATTCAGGAAGGATTTTTACCGAAGGAAATTCCGCAGCTTGCCGGATACGAGATCGCCAGCGCTTGGCAGTCGGCGCGCGTGGTCGGCGGCGATTATTTTGACGTGCTTTCGTTTGAGCACGGGGCGCTGGGGATTTGCATCGCGGACGTTGCGGGGAAGGGAATGCCTGCGGCGCTGCTGATGTCGAATCTGCAGGCGGCGGTGCGCGGGCTGGCTTCCGCCGACGTCGCGCCTGCCGATCTTTGCATGCGGCTCAATCTTTTGTTGTGCCGCAATATGGCGAGCGATCGGTTCATTACGTTTTTCTACGGGCAGCTCGATGGCGCCAGCGGCGCGCTTCGGTACGTCAATGCGGGGCACAATCCGCCGGTCGTGATGCATCGCGATGGTTCGCATGAGCGACTGACGGAAGGAGGCATCGTGTTGGGCGCATTTCCGAATCAGAGCTTCGCTACGGGGTCGGTTCGGCTGCAATCGGGCGATCGCCTCGTGCTGTACACCGACGGCGTCACGGAAGCCGCGAATGGTGAGGACGAGGAATTTGGCGACGCGCGGCTCATTCAGGTGTTAAGCGAAAACCTCGCGGCGTCGGCGCAGCATCTTCAGAAACAAATTCTCGCGAGTGCCGGCCAATTTTGCGCGAACCGATGGCACGACGACGCCACGCTGCTGATTTTCGCAGTGTCTTGATCGGCTCTTACTCGCCTTTTGGTTCGGTCATGCTGAACCAATTGCCTGAATCATCCTTCAGGATTGCTTCAACGCCATAGAATTGCTCTTTGGGCGGTGATGGAAACTCCACGCCCTTTGACTTCAATTCTTCGTACGTGGCACGGCAATCGCTGGTCTGCAACACACCTCCGTTCAATTTGCCTTGAGTCAAGAGCGTGTGAATCGCCTTCGCGACGTCGGGCTGCATGTTCGGCCCATCGACTTGCATTAGAATGACTTGTAAATCCGGTTGCCCCTTTGGACTCACTGTCAGCCACCGAAATCCGTTGTCCATTTTGGCGTCCATGCGAACCTCAAACCCTAGCTTGTTCACGTAAAAGTCTTTAGCCGAGTCCTGGTTCAAAACGTAAAGCGTCGTATGCGAAAGCCGTTGAATCATGTTTCCTCCAATTTCTGAAATCTATCGCATTTGACGGGGTCGTCGCTTCTCGATTCTTGCGATTCGCATCGTCATTCGGGGAGACGACGGTCAATTGCCGGCGAAGAAAGATTGGTAGCAAGCAGGTATGTAGTAAAGCGGCCAATGCGAGGCAAATCCGCCAAAACAAACGCGTGCCTCCTTACGAAAGGTTGAAGGCGCCAGACCGGTCTTCTGGCGAAACTTCAGACTGAAAGATCCCAAGCTTTCGTATCCAAGGCCAAAACAGATATCGGTCACGCTTTGATTCTCTGCGAGCAGGAGCCGTTTGGCTTCGTCGATTCGCACGCGCGTCAGAAACTCGTGCGGGGTCTCACCAAATGCCAGCGCAAACAACCGGTTGAAGTGAAACGGTGAGAGACACGCGTGACGCGCCGCCATTTCGAGGGTCACTCGCTCGCGATAACAATCGCCGATGTAGTTTCTCGCGCGAAGCAAGCGAACAAAGGTCGTCGTGTCACAGAGTCGACCGTCGCGTTGAAATGCGAAGTTCGCTCGCCGTTGGGGATTTCTCATCGAGCCAAAACTAGCACATCATCGCTCGACGGTGCCTGTTTTTGTGGGCGGCGGGTCGGACGCTAAATGGAAAATCTCGCGTTCGTTTCGCCCTCGACTACTTTTGCTTCCATTCTTGGGGCTTCGCCCGCCTTCCACATCGCGGTGCGGAAATGGGCGCGATAGCGTAGCGGGCCGCCATCGTCGCTGGCGCTGCGCTCGAGCGGTCGTGGGATGCAGACGAACTCCGTTTCGATTGCGTCGCTCGTGACGCGGACGACGGAGTATCCATGTCCACCCATGTCGACGAATGAGACGTGAGGGGCGTTGTCTGGGTTCGATACGGCGCGCGCCGCAGCGACGTCGCCGGTCTTCACGTATTCGAAGCACGATTTCACACCGTGCTTTAGCATCATGTTTACCGTCGGTTGCGGTTTCGCATCGCCCGCGGCCTGTCCGAGAAACAGCGGCCGTAGAGGGTGCTCTTTCGGAAAGGAGTGTTCGATCGCTTCGACCATTCCCGGCGCTGAAATCGATCCGGTTATGAATGCTATTCCGACGGGTTCGAATTTCGCGGGCGGAAGAGCCTTCGCTGCATACCCTGCCCAGAAGCTGTGACGATCTCCGGCGACAGTCGCGAATCCAGTGATCCTGTGGTCGCGCACGAAGTCGTAAATTTCGGTGCGCTCCACGTATGCTCCGCTGTGATCACCTCCACCGAATCCGGCGTAGCCTGCTCCCGGCCACGGTTTGCCCACGCCCGCGGGCAAGTTCTGCGGATCGGCGCGCATGTCCAAAGTTCCAGTGGTGTTGCCCCAAATTTTCCACGTTGCTTTCGACGTGTTTAGTTTCTCGAGGAACCATTTTTTTTGGTCGACGCCTAGGATGGTCTGCGCTGGACGGTCTTTGAAGAAATTCGGTACGTCTGTATTTCCGTAACGAATCGTCGCGGGTGGTTTCCCGCCGTCCCAGGTGCGGCCGGCGTCGAGGATCGCCATCGCCTCTTCCGGCATCATTTCGGGGAAGTCGTTGCTTGAGAAGGCTTCGGCGTCTTTCATTATTGTCGGATCTTCCGAGCGAAACGTTCGCTGATCCGTGACGATTAGCTCCATGTTCTTGCCGTAGCGAATGGCGCGGTAGCCCTTCAGGCTGTGAAGTGCCATGAGATTGTTTGGTTCCGTGCCGAGTCCGTGTTCGTCGAATTGTGTCACCGGAGTATCGACGACATGCGGCGGTTCGAATTTTTCCAGCGAACTCGAATTCGGCCGCGACATCCGCGCCGGCTGGTACTCGAAAAACGCCTGCATGGCCGCCACTTTTCGAGTCTGTGCTGGTTTCGTCTTGCCATCGAAAATTTGGAGGGACTGCCAGCCGAGCCAACTGAATTCGTGGTTGTCCCACATATTTACAAAGGGCCAGCGGGCGCGGGCATCCTGTAAATCCGGATCCTTCAAATAGCCGCGATAGACGGCACGGTAGCCTTCGACGTTCGTGGGGATATGAAAGTCTTCGTGCTTCTCGCCGTCGGGGTAGCGCACGACGTCGAAAATCTTCCGGTCGTACATCCCCTGCGGCCGGTCTTCCGGATACCAGACAAGCTCGTAGATGAAGTCGCCGAGATGCAGGATGAAGCCGATCTGATCTGACGGCGCGGCCTGCTTGTCTTCGAAAATCATGCGGCGGTAGGCGTTCTGCGCGCCTTGGTTGACGTTTTGACAGCTTACGAAGACGAACTTCACTGGACGCGTGTCGGACTCCTCGGGAGCCGTGATGGTTCGCCCGATGCGGCTGCCTTCGCCCAGCTTGTCGGTGAAGCGATACCAATAGACATGCGACGGCTTCAGCCCGCCAACAAGCACGCGGCAAGTCCAATCCGCATCTTTCCCGATCGGCGCGTCCGCGCTGGCGACAACACGCTCAAACTTCTCGTCTTCCGCGACCTCAACGTGCAATTTGTCCACAAACGCATCGTCGATCGGCGCGCGCCGCGTCCACAACAACACGCTGTGACTGTCAGGATCACCCGACGCGACTCCTTCCGGAAACAAATCGCGACGCTCCTTCCACGCCACTGTCGACGCGAACGCAATCGAACCGCCCCCACGCCGCCGTCGCCCCCAGCGCGACCGCCGATTCCAGAAATTTTCGCCTGCTTACCTTGGCCATCGTCACACCTCACACACCACACCGACGCAAGAAAACGAATTTCCGCTTTCGTCGGATGGTCCCAAATGGCAAATATCCTATATCCTGCGTCTAAGATTGAATTCAGATCCACTCTCTAACCCAAGGACCACGACGACCATGCAACCTGACCAGGCACGCTTCCTCTTCAATTTCCTGTTTCCGCACCTGAAAACAGAGCGTGCCACGACCCGTAAAATCATCGCCGCGGTCCCCGCCGTTCGATGTGACTACGCGCCTCACCCCGCCAGCATGACCGCCCTCAAACTGTGCTGCCACATCGCCGGCACCGAGATGTGGTTCCTTGACGCGATCCTTAAACATTCGTTTGAAGACGATGACGACGACGCGCCACCTCCCAAATGGAATACCCCCGCCGACGTTCTAAACTGGTACGACGAAGCATTCACCAACCGAGCGCCGCGTCTGGAAACCCTCTCCGACCAGCACCTGCTAACCCCGGTGAACTACATCGGCATCCTGAATGAACCGGCAGTGACTTACCTGAGTTTGGCGATCCGTCATTCGGTGCATCACAGAGGGCAGCTTTCGGCGTATCTACGCCCGATGGGTGCCAAAGTCCCGTCGATTTACGTCGAAAGCGGCGATCAGCGGTATGAACCGGGAGAATCATCGGGCTGGTGATCGGCCAGTGGGACGATCGAACGCCAATTTGTCGTCCGACAATCGAACACTTTCGCGGCGCCGCCCTGTGCTGTACCATAAGCCCCCGCAGGGGGCCCGTCGAAACCTTCTCCGATAATCGGGCGTCTATATTGCAGGTAACCGTTTACTGAGACGAGTCATTCACACTCACCACACACTTCAGGGGGAGCCATGCAGCGTCGCGACGTCTTAAGGTTGCTCGCCGTCGGGGCAACGATTCCCGTTTTACCGCCTACCCTCCTCGCGCACCTGCGCGAGGCGCAGGACAAAGTCAGCAGTGGCAACTACACGCTGCGCACCTTGAATCCGGCACAAAACGCGCAGGTCATCCTCATGACCGACCTGATCATCCCCGAAACCGACACCCCCGGCGCCAAGGCCGCCAAGGTCAATGAGTTCATCGACGTCGTCCTCACCGACTGGGCCCACGACGACGAGCGCCAGGCTTTCCTCAAAGGCCTCGCCGACGTAAACCAGCAGAGCAAAGACCTCTTCGGCAAAGACCTCGTCGACGCCTCCCCCGAGCAGCAAGTGACGCTACTCCGCTCCATCGACGACGCCGCGATGGCCAAGCACCAAGGCCCGCGCCCGGTGCGCCATGGAAACACGATCCCAAGTGAGCGCGACCATCAGCTAAACGGACCTTTTTGGGACGTCTTCAAAGGCATCACCGTTCACGGCTACTACACCTCCGAAATCGGATTCACCAAAGAGCTTGGCCTGGAAATCATGCCGGGTGCATATCACGGTTGCGCGCCGTTGACCGAGAAGAAGGCCTAGGAGAAAACATGCCAGCGAACACAACATACGACGCGATCATCGTGGGCTCGGGCATCACCGGCGGTTGGGCGGCCAAAGAACTCACCGAAAAGGGACTCAACGTCCTCGTCCTCGAAGCCGGACGCACCATCGATCCCGGCACTGACTACGTCGAGCACAAGCCGATCTGGGAACTCAAATATCGCAACTGGGACTCTCGCGACGAGCGCAAGAAGACGCAATACGTCCAGCGCGAGGTTTACTACGCCTGCGACGAGTACTCGTCGAAATTTTTCGTGAGCGACGTTGAAAATCCCTACACAAACGCCGAAGGTACAAAATTTTCCTGGATTCGCGGCCGCCAGGTCGGCGGCAAGTCCATCACCTGGGGACGCCAGAGCTATCGTTGGAGCGACCTCGACTTTGAAGCCAACCTCAAAGAGGGAATCGCCGTCGATTGGCCGATTCGCTACGCGGATATGGAGCCGTGGTACGGCTACGTCGAAGACTTCGCCGGCATCAGCGGCCAGCCTGAAGGATTGCCGCAACTACCGGACAGCCACTTCCTCCCGCCGATGGAAATGAATTGCGCGGAAATCGCCTTTCGCGACGGGCTGAAAGCTCACTACGACGATCGCATCCTGACGATCGGGCGCACCGCAATCCTGACGCAAGTTCACAAGGGTCGCGCCGCGTGCCACTACTGCGGCGTCTGCCACCGCGGCTGCATCACGCAGTCGTACTTCAGCAGCTTGAATTCGACGCTCCCTGCCGCCTTGAAGACAAAGAAGCTGACGATTCGGCCGTACAGCGTGGTGCAAAGTCTTTCCTTCGATTCGAAAACGCGAAAGATCAACGGCGTGCATGTGATCGACGCAAAGACGAAGGAAGCTCTGGAGTTTCACGCGCGAATCTACTTCCTCAATGCTGCAACGCTTGAGTCCACACGCATCCTGCTGAACTCGGCGACGACCGAGTTTCCCGACGGTCTCTGCAACAGCAGCGGCGAACTCGGCCACAACCTGATGGACCACCACATGGGGGCTGGTGCGAGCGCGATCATGCCCGGCCACGAAGACAAGATTCCGTTCGGTAATCGCCCCAACGGAATTTACCTGCCGCGCTTCCGCAACGTGAAAGTCAAAGAGAAAGACTTCGTCCGCGGCTACGGCTACCAGGGCGGTGGCAGTCGCGAAGGCTGGAATCGCGGCACCACGATGGTCGGAATCGGCGCCGACTTCAAGAACGCGCTGAAAACTCCTGGCCCGTGGCGCATGGGACTTGGAGGATTCGGCGAATGCCTGCCGAATCACGACAACGCGGTGAAGATCAACAAAGAGAAGCTCGATGCGTGGGGAATTCCGACGCTCACGATCGATTGCAAATTCCGAGAAAACGAGCACGCCATGTCGAAGGACATCGCGACGCAGGCCGCCGAAATGCTTGCCGCCGCCGGCGGACGCGAAATCAGCATGTATCAGGATATTTCGGCGCCGGGCCTCGGCATCCACGAAATGGGTACAGCGCGCATGGGCCGCGATCCGAAGACGTCGGTGCTCAACGGGAACAACCAGGCATGGGACGCGAAGAACCTCTTCATGACTGACGGAGCGAGCATGGTCTCCTCCTCGTGCGTGAATCCGTCGCTGACGTATATGGCGTTGACCGCGCGCGCGTGCGACTTCGCCGTTAATTCGATGAAGAAAAACGAACTGTAGTCGCTTGTGTAGGCGCACAGCACGCCGCGCCCCAGCTTGGCGCGATTTGAGCTGTATAGCTCGACTCGGTTCTTGACGTCTGTCTGAGGGAATGAACTCGACGCACTCTGCGAGGGCGTTGCGATTGATTCGCAACCCCTATTTCCGTCTATTGTTGGCTTTCCCTTGCCCGTTCACCGTCGGCTCTTTGCCCTCTGCGTGGCACTTCGTGCAAACAGGATTCGCCCCGCTCGGAAACAAGTTCGCCGTCTTCCACCGCCCACATGCCGAGCATCTCCTCTTGCCATTCGTTAGCGGCAGCGCGCGGAAATGCTTGATCGGCGGCACGCCCAGCGCGCGCACGTGATAGGCGATGGTCGATGGTGCCTTACCGAGTCGTTCGGCGATCGAAACCAATGTTTCGCCCGACCTGAAAAGCTCTCGAATTCTCTTGCGCAGTTCTGTCTTTACCTGACCCCCACGGGGCATGCGCCTCTCCCAAGGCTACCTTGAGTAATCGTTTTACCGACAAGTGGAAGTTGGATGCGCGGACGCGAAGGGAATACTGCTAAAGGAAATCCTGCATAAACCCTGAGTACGGAACTGGACGTTCCGTGCTCGACGCGAATCAACGCGGCACTCGTGTACGGCGCTCGAAAAGGAGAAGGGCGCGGCATCGATTCGCCGCGCCCTTCGTGGTTTCAGGACTCCATTATCCTCATTGATACGATGTTCTGGTTGTACCACTGCGTGCGCTTCCAGTGGTTGGTTGACAGTGCCGACATGTCTGTGTTGCTCGGTGTGACCGTCGTTGACGGGATACCATGGCGGAGCGAAGTCCTTGGGCGAAGCGGCGGTCGAAGAAGAATGTTTCGAGTGGTCGCGTTGCCGGATTTCTGAATCGTGTTCTGAATACGACCGCCGACGAGGTCGAGCGTGTTGATCTGCGGACCCGTGTTGATCCAGCCGCCGGAGCCGGTCTGCGAGATCATGGCGATGGATGCGTCGATTTCGAGGTTGCCGTTGGGTTGACTGTTTGTTCATCTGAATGTCGCCGGCGACGGTGAAAATGCCGAGGACCTGTCCCGTATTGTTCGCCGTGGTGATCAGGGTATCGATGGTCGGATACGTGGTGCCAGCGACTGTCTGGTTCGCGGATATGGTCACTGGCTCGGTGTTGTAGAGAATGTCTCCGGTAATCGTGATGTTGTTGCTTCCGAAGCAACGACTGTGACGGCTTCGCCGTTTTGATCGCCGTCTTGTCCTTGGCCGGGGCCTGAGAGACTCGTGATGTTGCCGTTGACGTAAACATCGTCGCGGTCCTTGGAGACGCCGGACGGACTCATAATTGTTGCGGAACACCCTGGATCACGTGTGCCCGCTCGGAGCCGCTTTGAATCGTTGTCGTGCCCGCCGAACCTGCGGTTGGGTCCACCGTAACGGTCGTCGTCACTGCCGCTCCTCACGATTGTGTACACCTGAGCCCGTTGAATTGGCGCCGGGCGATAGCTGACGTTGCGTCGCCCTCGACGAAGATTCCGCCGCCGTTGAACGTGTTCACGCCGGGGACCGTTGACCTTATAAGGAAGATAGACGCCGCTGGCGTTCCGGGTGTATAGGCTGTTCCGGAAACGTTCTTAAGCTTGACGCGGCGTTAGATGCGGCGGCAGTCGGCGCGGTGGTCACGCCGATGCCGTCGAGCACTGCCTGTTCCTGGTTAAAGGAGTTCTGCGGAAGCGTCACCGCTGGTGCTGCAGCGACGTTGAAGCCGGCCGTTGAACGCGGGTTGATGCCGTTCGTCGGAGTCGCGGACGCCTTGCAGCTCGCCGTTGTCCCATCCGGCCTGACCGCCCAGTCTGGCCAACCGTTGTCGGTGAAGGTGTAGGGACCCGGAGTTGCCGAAGTTCCATGAGCCGTTCGTGAACACCGGGCCGGTGATCGTGCCGGGAACGAGGTCGGCGCGACGCAAAGCGGCATTGGTGCCGATGAACATGCCCCATGCAGCAAACGACTGGTTGTAGCTCGGCAGCGCTGGTCGGAGCATTCACGACGATCGTGCCGCTGTCGGTGATCGTCGCGACTTCGCTTCCCTGCGATTGGCCAACGACCGTGAAGGAATAAGGGAAATGTAGTGTAGCGTAACCGGAGAAGACGTGCGTCTGCATCGGGTTCGCGCAGGTGGCGCCTGTCAACCGCCCGTGACGCGTGCACGGCGTGGCCGCCAGGGTGCTCGGGTTGGCCGACGGAGACATTCGTGATCATGAATGATTCCTGCCACGAGCCGGCGCTGACTCACGTTGGTGTAGACGCTGTAGAAGTCTGTGACGTGCCTGCGCAGCGTTGGCGCCCGCGCGTCGTCCGGTGGCGATCGGCGCGGCAGCCGAGTTGAAGTCGGCCGGAACGTTGCGCACCTGCGAGTTCATGATTGCTGGCGCGCCGCGGCGACGCCGGAGTCCGCGGCATAGAATGAGCCGCGGTAGCGGCCGTAGTAGCCGTTGATCAGCGACTCGGAGCTGACGGCGAGAACCATTGTGAGCGACATGCCGATCAGCAAGAGCAGCAGGAGCAGGGTCGTGACCAGGGTGATGCCCTGTTGGTTGCGCGAGCGCGACGGGCGGGTCTTTGATCTGAGGGTGCGGTTGTTCATGTTGTGCTCCTAAAAACTTGTGGATCTGTTGACCGTGCCAGCTCAGTCGTTCATGCTCAGGTTGCGGGGGTTGACGATGATGGACAGCGACTGAATCTTGTACGGCTGGTCATCGAAACGAGTTGGTGAACAGCGTCGGCGAATTGATGTTGCAGTTCGGGTAGATCTTGGCGGCGTGCGTCCGATCAGCGAAATACGGACCGAGCGAATCTCGTTGAATTGGTTGTCGTAGCAAGGCGTGGTGGTCGACGCGTGTTGTAGCAGTAGCGCCGGTGCTGCCGGTTTCAATTTCGGTCGTCGTTCAGGGTGACCGTCGTGGCGCCAACTTTGAAGCCGATGATCTGGCTGGCGATGGGACTGTCGGTCGCCGTCCGGTGCGCGTCAGCGTCGGGTTGGTGGCTACCGCGGTGTTCAACCCTGTATTGATCGGGGCGACTTTGACGACCCAGTCGGTTCCGCTGCAGAACGGATCGGTGAACGTGGTCGGATCCAGCGTCGGATCGTGGATTGACGCTCGTCGTCAGGTTGAGTGGATCATTAGCTTCCGTTGGATTGGTCCGTTCGTTCTGGTCGCGGCATAGGTCAAGTTAACGTTGGCGCCGGCTGCCGCGGCCGCGGTCAGTTTGGCCGTCGTCATCTGCGTGCCCGACTGCCGACGTGGATGAAGATGACCTGGGTGCCCGTCTTGAATCCGCCACCGGTCGAGTACCAGTGAGAAGCTGGTCTGCGTCGTCGGGGCGATCGGCGCGATGAGCATCGTCATGTTCCGGCCCGGTCGTGCCCGTGCGCCGGAGTGGTGCAGCCGGCAGTACCGGGAGCGACGCAGACTTGGCCCGGAGGCGTGGTCAGATCGGGAATGATCAGGTTGAGCGTATCGAAGCAGAGGCGTTGTAGGTCGAAGTGCCCGCCGGATGGCAAGCCGCGCCACCTGCGCGTTGTTGACTGATCGTCACGCCAATCGGCCAGCTGGCAACGTTGTTGGTGGCGTTGTACCAGCCGGTGCCGGCATTGACGATGTCGTTTTCCATCTGCGACAGCGCGTTGCGCAGCGACACGTTCAATCCGATTTGGTATTGCTGGTCGTTGAAGAGCAGAAGCGTGCTGTCGGAACAAGCTCATCGCGGCGGCGCCGATCACTAAGAAGACCGTCATGGCGACCATGAGCTCGATGAGCGTGAAGCCCTTGCTGCGGTGTGACTTTGAGAGACAGGTGGGATTTGTCTTCGTTTCATGGGTGCACCATGCTCATCTCGAAGTTGACTGGCGGATTAACGTCCCGGTTGGCAGAGTTCACCAGACGGAGCGGCGCGGTGACCATGACGGTTACGGTGCGAACGCCGGTTGGATCGGGCGTGTTCGTGCCACCCGCGACGTTGTACGTCTGCGTGTCGGAGGATGCCGCCGGCAGCGTTGCGTTCGGGGTGACTACCATGCCGTCGTGGTGACTGCATGTAGGAAGTGCTCGTGCCGTTCGTGGTCGTCGTTTCGTTGATCTGTCCGTTCGCGACCGAAATCTGGACGCTGTCGGAATAGCCCACAATGTTTGCGGTCAGGCTGCCACCCTGTTGCACTGGAGCGTCGTTTTTATCGAAACGTCCGAGGTCTTCGATCTTTTCGGATGCGAGAAGCGCAGCCGTGCTCATCGTGTGAGACTTCACGGTGCTGCTCAAAGTGGTGCTCATCAGGGCCGCTGTGCCAACCAAACCTATGGTCAACACCATCAGCGCGATCATGACTTCGATGAGGGAAAAGCCAGAGTTGGGGGTCTTCTTACGGCGTGACATTGACCCTTCCAAATGCAGAGATCTGGATCGTTTCAGTTGGCAAACCTGGGTAGGTGATCTGCGGGGACAGATTGCCAACCGTGGCTTGAACCAGGCCGCTCGGATGGAAGACCAGCGTAAGGTCGCCGGTGAGCTTTGAATTCGCTTTACCCGGAAGCGGTACTGCTGCTGACGCAGGGCCCATAGCTACGAGGCACGTTGTCGTACCCACTGCAGGAACCTGGCTAGCTACGGTGTACGTCATCGCGGCGGATGAAAAGGAAAGCTGGTAGGGGCAGCCGTGATAAATCGCGTTGTACCGGGTCGACTGGACAATGCCAGTGACAGCCGCGACTGTTGACCGAAATGTATAAACGCGCACCGTGTTGTTGATTAGGGGAACAGCGACCGCCGCGAGTACCATCGCGATCGCGACGACGATCACGAGTTCGAGCAACGTGAAGCCGCGAGCAGCCCGAGCTCGAACCGTGGTGCCTTTTCGAATTTGAGAACTGCGAATCATCTAAATCTCCAAAAAACGTCGAATTCGACAAACTAACTGCCTATAGGGAAGCAGTTGGCGTGCCAGCGGCGGCACGGCGTAAGTGTCTTTAAATGAATTAGTTGTGGCCCAGTGGGCAACGGCAGAAAAGGGCCGGAATCGCCCTTGGGAGAAAAGGTAACAACTTGGCGCGGTCCTTCCGCAGGTTCTGGGGGTATTTCCCCGCGGATGCTCGCGGCCTCTTCCGCAGACCTTCGGGATTATTTATGGCCGGTTGCTTGCGCGGGTGGAATTTATCTCTGACAATATGTCGCTTGGGTTAAGCGGTTTTCCTCGTGCTGCCGCTCGCGGGGTGATGGTGGGTTGGTTTTAAACCGGGGATGGGATGGCGAGTGGTTAGAACCGGTGACTGAGTTGGTGCTGAGACAGACGGGGTGTCCAGGGACATGGTGAAGTCGAGTCGCGCCACGAAGCGCATTGTTGCGTATTTTTCGATGGAGATCGCGCTACAGAACGCTATGCCGAGTTACAGCGGCGGGCTGGGCGTATTGGCCGGCGACACCGTCAGGGCAGCAGCAGACATCAAGCTGCCGATGGTGGCGATCTCGCTGCTGTATCGCGGCGGATATTTCACCCAAAGGTTGGGAGAAGACGGGTCGCAGACCGAAGAGCCGGTGGTCTGGAAGGCCGAAGACTTTTTGAAGGAAGAGTCGGCCCGCGTGACGGTGCCGCTCGAAAATCGGCGTGTTGAGTTGCGCGCGTGGCGGTACGACGTCAAAGGCGTGCACGGATTCGTCGTGCCGGTCTATTTCCTCGATGCGGCGCTGGAGTCGAATGCGGAACAAGATCGCGCGCTGACGGGATCATTATATGGAGGCGATTCCTACTATCGGCTGTGCCAGGAAGTTTTACTGGGAGTTGGCGGCGTGCGGATGCTGCGTGCGCTCGGGCATACCGATCTGACGCGCTACCACATGAATGAAGGGCACGCGGCGATGCTCACGCTGGAATTGCTGGGTGAGGAAGCGGAGAAAGGTGGGCGTACATCGATTCGTGGTGAGGACATCGAGAAAGTGCGGAGCAAATGCATTTTCACGACACACACTCCGGTGCCCGCGGGACACGATCGATTTCCGATGGAATATTTGACGCGGGCGTTTCCCGATCAGAATGGATTTTTCGATTTGAAGGACGCGTCATCGGCGGATCTGGTGAAACGCATTTTACAGGCCGAGCAGAATTATCCTGATATGCAGGAAGCGGCGCGCGCGGGCGCTTCGCTGAATATGACGTATCTCGCACTGAGTTTGAGCACGTATGTGAATGGCGTGGCGAAGTTGCACGGCGAGACCTCGCGCAAGATGTTTCCGCAAGTGCCGATCGAAGCGATTACGAACGGCGTGCACGCCGGGACTTGGGTGTCGCCGGCGTTTGCGGAATTGTTCGACCGCTACATTTCGTCGTGGCGCGAGGACAATTATTCGCTGCGGAGCGCTCTGGGAATGCCGCCGGAGGAATTGTGGGCGTCGCACCTCATCGCGAAGCACGATTTGTTCGAGACGGTGCGCACAAAGACGGGGCTGACACTCGATCCGGATGCTTTTACGATTGGGTTTGCGCGGCGGGCCACGGGATACAAGCGCGCCGATTTAATTTTGTCCGATCTGGACCGGTTGCGGCAAATCGGGAAAAATGCCGGCAAATTCCAGATCGTGTATGCAGGCAAAGCACATCCGCATGACGCCGGCGGCAAAGACATCATCCGGCATATTTTTGCGGCGAAGAAGGCGTTGAAGAAGGCCGTAACGATTGTGTTTCTGGACGAGTACAACATGGAGGTCGGCGGAAAAATTACGGCGGGCGTGGATTTGTGGCTCAACACTCCGCAGTTTCCGCTGGAGGCTTCGGGCACGAGCGGGATGAAGGCAGCGCTCAACGGTGTGCCGAGCTTGAGTATTTTGGACGGATGGTGGGTCGAAGGGCATATTGAAGGTGTAACGGGATGGTCGATTGGCGAGTCGCGATTGTCCGCAGGTCCGCAGACGGCCGTGGACAACAATGCGGATGTGCAGTCGCTGTATCACAAGCTGGAGAATGTGATTTTGCCGCTGTTTTACAAGGATCGAGCGAAGTATTTGTCGGTGATGCAACATGCGATTGCGATTAACGGATCGTTCTTCAATACGCAGCGGATGGTGCAGCAGTACGTTACGGATGCGTACCTAAGATAGTTGAGAGTCCACAGTTGAAAGTCGAAAAGAAGGAAAAAGCAGATCCCAAGCTTCGTTTGGGATGACAGTTGGGTGTTGGGGTCTTGTCTGAGATTTGCCGCCGGCGATTTTGCCGGCGTTTTTATTTTGGGACAAACCTCATGAAACCTCTCCAGAGCTCTATTTTTCGGGTTGGGGGATTTTCTTGTCGCCGCGGAGTTCGGCGGCGGTGTGGAGGATGTCGGGTTTGGCGAAGAATTTGAAGAAGTTCCACTTGCCGTATTTTTCGGTTACGGCGGGGAGTACGGCGGCGACCAAGTCGTCGCCGGTCTTGTTTTGTTTGGCTGCTGGAGCGATTTGTTCGCGGAGGAAGGCGAGATAGTCGCGGAAGTTTTTCACGTCGGCGGCGTTGCCGACATCGCCGTGGCCTGGGACGTAGGTGGCGTCGGGCGCGATCGCGACGACGGAGTTGAGCGTCGGAATCCATGCGGAGGTCGTAGCGTCGATCAGGTTGGGGAGCGTGTTGCGCCAGAAGAGATCGCCGGTGAAGACGACATTCGCGTCGGGAATGAAGACGACGGAGTCACCGCCGGTGTGGCCGGGGAATACGCGTACGTCGATGCGGCGCGAGCCGAGGAAGAGGGTGACCCCGGTGTCGTAGACGGCGTCGGGTGAGCCCAGAGTTTCGACCATTTTGCGTTGCTCGGGCTTGATGTCTTTGCCGAAAAACTTGAGGTTTTCAGTGTGAAGCCAGTCGCGCACATTGCGCTGCGCGAAGACGACGGAGCCGTTTTGCTGGAAGAGGGAATTACCGGCGACGTGGTCGATGTGGTAGTGCGTGTTGACGACGAACTTGATGGGGAGTTGAGTGAGCTTGCGAATTTCGGTGAGCAACTGCTTTGAGGCTTCGGGATTTTCAAAAGTGTCGATGACGGCGACGCCGTCGTCACCGATGACGAAGCCCGCGTTGGCGCCTGCATCGCCTTTGGCGTCGTCGATTGCGGCATAGACGTTTTTGGCGAGAGGTTTGAGAGTGAAAGTGAGGGCAGGGGACTGAGGCGCTTGAGCGGCGTGCGTTGCGGCGACCGCAAGGACGATGGTCGCGACGGTCAAGGCGACGGCGACGAGTTGCGATTTTGAGATGGGCATGGCGAGGAATGCTACTTCAACTGGGGTGCGCGCTTGTCAATTTGTCGAAAGATTTTGCGGTGCGAGTTTCGGTTTGCATCGGTCCTCCCATTCGCGACTCACTGGTGTGGGTCGGTTGAGGTCAGACAGTGAGGAAGTTCTGGTGACCGACGGTTGGTATGGGTTCGATTGAATCTAAATCCGGCGATCTGGGAAGCGATCGCGGCCACAGGGTGGCGGTCTAGTTTCAAAATGGGAAGCTTTGGGGTACACCCCCTATGTTTTTTGAAGAGTGCGCAAGTGGTGTCGAATCTGTGCGTTGGGGACAGGTCAAAATTGAGAGTCCCGAAGTTACAGAAAATGCTGGGGTTCGCGGGAAGCGTGAAACCTAAGTTGAATGCAAAGGGCGATCAGGGGAGTGAACGTCGCCGCTGGAGGCGGCCCAAAATGGAACGAGCGGCGGGTTTGGCCGCCGCTCGTAGTATTCCACGAGAGTTATATTACCAGCGAGATACCTTAATGTCAAGCTGAAACTTGAAGTTGATCGGCGTGTTGGGTGGTGAATTCGGGCTGGGTAAAGGCGGCGCGGGGGCGCCGCACTCCAAAGGGGCTTCAATTTCAATAGGTTACTTGAAGAGGTCGAAGAGGAGGCCAATGGCGGATGAGCCTATGTCGAATCCTCGCTTCGGCCGAAGGTCTGGGATCACCCGGTTCGAACGTGGCGCCGTGTAGCCGCGCTGCTACGAGTCTGCGTTGTTCTTCTCTGAGTTGTTCGATTTGTTGCGCGCGGGCTTTTTCGAGGCCGCCGGCGCGGATGAATTGAACGGCACGGCGGAGTTCGTCTTTGTCGAACCAGGTGCCGTGGGGCTTGCAGACATCGACGATGACGTGGGAACAGTGAGCGAACTGGACGCGGTTCATCAGTTCGTGGCAGACGGGGCACGGGACATAGCGAATCGCTGTCTCCAGTTGCAGAGGCTCATCCGTAGAAGCGGTGGCACTCGCTACGAAGGCCTGCTTTTCGCGGTCGGCGCTGATTTGATTGAGGGTGTCGACGTCAACCCAAATTCCCTCGCAGCGCGCGCACTCGAGGAGGCTGGCAGCGCCGACGGTGACGCTGCTCATGGCGACCTGACAGCGGGGGCAGCGGCTTGCCTCGGCGCCTGGGGCATCAATGCGATTTCCTTTTGCCCCACAATGCGAGCAGAACTTTGCGCCTGCGAACATTACGCCGAAGCAGGATGGGCAAGTTACGGTGGCGAGAGTGGCTTTGCAAAAATCGCAGCGGGTGGCGGCGGATGAAACTGCGGCGCCACAAGAGGGACAGCGAAGTGTTTCGGCGGGCATGGTTTTTCGGGTCGAGATTGATTCGATTTTAAAGGGGGGCGGAGGTTTCCGTACAGGAGACGTGGGAGCAGATGTTCCAACCGTAAAGGCGACGCGGGGGCGCCGCACTCCATATATAGGCCCATGATCGCGTGAGGGCGGGTGGCTTAGCTTATGCGGTTTTTGTAGAGGGCCATGCCGACGGCGGCGTCCATGTCGATTTTTTCGAGGGCGGCGAGTTCGCGGCGGGTGGTGATGCCGCCGGCGGCGATGATGGGGATGCTTGGTGGCGGCGCGGAGTTGGCGGAAGTAGGCGAGGTTGGCGCCGGTCATGGTGCCTTCGCGGTCGACGTCGGTGCAGAGGAAGGAGTGGCAGAAGGGTTCGAGCTGGGGCATCACGGATTCGGGGCGGAGTTTGAGTTTTGACGCCAGCCGCGCGTGACGATTTTGCCTTTGGCGGTGTCGAGGGCGATGACGATTTTTCGGCGGGGGATTTTTTTTGCGAGGCGGCGGAGGAATGTTTCGTTGACTTGCGCCGCGGCGAAGGCGGCGCTGCCGATGATGATTTGGTCGGCGCCGGTTTTGGACGGCGGCGGTGGCGCGGGCGAGGGTGCGGATGCCGCCGCCTATGCGGACTTTGAGTTTGTATTTGCGGCGGGCTGTCTGTGCAGAGTGCGCGGACGAGTTTGGTGTTGGGCGGTTTGCTCATGGCGGCGTCGAGGTCGATGATGTGCAGCCATTTGTAGTGGCGGAATTTTTCGAGCAGGCCGAAGACGTCGGCGACGGCGAGTTCGCGGCGGCGACCGTGGACGAGTTGGACGGATTGGCCGGATTGGAGGTCGATGCAGGGGATCTAGCACTGGAGGCGGACCTCGATTTTTTCTGATGCGAGATAATTTTTGAGATCGCGGATGGGTTGGATGTTGTCGTGGAAGATGGAGGCGGCTAGGGCGGCGTCGGCGTGGCCTTCGCGGAAGATTTCGGCGAAGTGTTCGGGGAGTTTTGCGCCGCCGGAGGCGATGACGGGGACGTTGACGGCGTTGGAGATCGCGGCGGTGAGCGGGACGTCGAAGCCTTTTTGGGTGCCGTCGCGGTCGACGGAGGTGAGGAGGATTTCGCCGGCGCCTGCGGCGACGCCTTGTTTGGCCCAGGCGATGGCGTCGAGATCGGTGGCTTCGTGGCCGCCGCGGATTCTTACTTGCCAATGATTGTTTTCGTTGATGCGTTTGTGTCAGCGCGCTTGGCGTCGATCGCGAGGACTACGGCTTGGGCGCCGAATTCGCGTGGAGAGTTCGGAGATGAGTTCGGGGCGCTGGACGGCGGCGGTGTTGACGGTGATTTTGTCGGCGCCGGCGCGGACGACGGCGCGGGCGTCGTCGAGCGTGCGAATGCCGCCACCGGCGGTGAGCGGGATGGCGAGTTCGGCGGCGACGCGGCGAATGGTGTCGAGAAATGTGGGGCGGCGATCGCGCGAGGCGGCGATGTCGAGAACGACGAGTTCGTCGGCGCCTTCGGCGTTGTAACGCGCGGCGAGTGCGACGGGATCGCCGGCGTCGCGGAGGCCGACAAAGTTGACGCCTTTGACGACGCGGGCGCCGTCGGTGTCGAGGCAGGGAATGATGCGGTGGGCGAGGCTCATGGCCTCGGCGATGCGCCATGAAATTCTGCGAGAAGTTGAGCGCCGGGCGCGCCGCTTTTTTCGGGATGAAATTGGACGGCGTGGATATTGTTGCGTTCGAAGACGGCGATGAATTCGGAGCCGTGGGTGCAGGTGGCGACGGTGCCGGCTTTCTGTTGTGTCGGCAGACGCGGCGTAGGAGTGAGCGAAATAAAAATGTGCGTCGGAGGGGATGCCGCGCAGCAGGCGCGAAGGCGTGGCTCGCGGCTTGACTTCGAATTGATTCCAACCCATGTGGGGAAGTTTTACGTTTGCGGGGAGCGCGACGACTTGGCCGGGAACGATCGCCAGGCCGCGAAGATCGGGCGGCTTCTTCGCTGGCCTCGTAGAGAGCTTGCAGGCCGAGGCAGATGCCGAGGAAGGGAACGCCGCGTTCGAGCGCGGCGAGGAGCGGGGCGCGGAGATTTTGTTCGTCGAGGGCGCGGATCAGGGCGGCGAAGTGGCCGACGCCGGGAAGAATGAGGGCGGTCGCTTGCGCGATTTGGTCCGGAGTGTTGCGCGCGCGTCGTTGCGGCGCCGAGTTTTTGCAGAGCGCGTTCGACGCTGGGAACATTGCCTGCGCCGTAGTCGATGAGGGTGATGTGAGCGCGTCATAGAAGACCTTTCGTGCTGGGGAGCACGTTGCGCAGGCGTTTGTCGCGCGAGACGGCGAAGCGTAGGGCGCGGGCGAAGGCTTTGAAGAGCGCTTCGACTTGATGATGCGAAGAGCGGCCGTAGACGATGCGGAGATGGACGTTGGCGCGGGCGGCTTGCGCGAATCCTTGAAAAAAATCTTCGGTTAGTTCGGTCTGGAAGTCGCCGACGTGCTTGGCGCTGATTTTTCCGGTGACGACGCAGTGGGGCGCCCGCTGAGATCGATTGCGGCGGCGGCGAGGGTTTCGTCCATGGGCATGAGGAAATAGCCGGCGCGGAGAATGCCGCGCTTGTCGCCGACGGCTTTGGCGACGGCTTCGCCGAGGGCGATGCCGGTGTCTTCGACGGTGTGGTGCTGGTCGACGTCGAGATCACCTTTGGCGGTGAGGGTGAGATCGAAGGCGCCGTGGCGGGCGACGAGGTCGAGCATGTGGTCGAGAAAGCGGATGCCGGTGGAGATTTTGGAGGTGCCGCGGCCGTCGAGATTGAGGCGGAGTTTGATCTGGGTTTCGTTGGTCTTGCGATCGATGGTGGCTGTGCGCGTGCGTGGCATTTAGTTTTGGCCTCGACGGCGTTTTTTGAGGAAGAGTTGGATGAGTTGGAGCAGCGCGTTGCATTTCGTTTTGTGTGCCGATGGTGACGCGGACGTGGCCGGGGGCGATGTCTCTGCGGTCGCGGAGGATGATTTTGTGTTTGGTCATGGCGGCGACGAGATCGGGACCGACTTCGCCAAAATCGACGAGGACGAAATTTCCCGCGCTGGGATAGGTCTTGAAGCCGAGCTTGTGGAGTTCGGATTCGAACCAGGGGCGGAGGCGGAGGATGTTTTTCACGTAGCGCTGCATGGTTTTTGAGTCGGCGACGGCGGCTTCGGCGGCGACGAGTGCGGCGAGATTGACGGGGAATGGCGCGGTGGCGCGGCGGAGGATGGCGAGCGAGTCGGGATGCGCGAGGATTGCGCCGAGGCGGAGAGCGGCGAGTCCGGCGGCTTTTGAGAAGGTGCGGGCGACGAAGAGATTTGGATATTTGTCGATCCAGGGGGCGACGGTGACGCCGGAAAATTCGACGTAGGCTTCGTCGATGACGACGGCGGTGCGTGGGGCGGCCTGGAGAATTTTTTCGATTGTCGGATTTGTCGACGAGTGTGCCGGTGGGATTGTTGGGATTGCAGATGAAGAGGACGCGCGGGTTGGAGGCGAGCGCGCTGAGGACGGCGTCGGTGGGGAATGCGAACTGCGGGCCGTAGGGGATGGAGTTGATTTTTGCGGCGGCGACTTCGCCCCAGTAGCGGTACATGGGGAAGGTGGGCTCGATGATGACGACTTCGGTGCCGGCGTCGACGAAGGCGTCGAAGAAGAGGCGGAGGGCGTCGTCGCCGCCGTTGGTGAGGAGGAGTTGATCGGGATTTACATGGAAATGGCGAGAGAGACGGCTGGTGCTGCGGTCGTACTCGGGATACATCGAGAGAAGTTGCGGCGTGAGTTTAGCGAGCGCGCGACGGACGGCAGGGGAGCAGCCGGCGGTGTTTTCGTTGAAGTCGAGGCGGAGTTTGTCGGCGCGGCCTTCGCCGGGAGGTTCGTAGGTGCGGCGGTCGAGGATGGCTTGGCGGACGGGGAGTTTTACAGGGAGTTCATTGATAGGCCTCGATTGAGTGGGAAAATTCGGATCGCAGTGAGGGTGACATCTTGCCAAGCTGGGGCGCAGCGGTGCTGCGCCCGTACATGGACTTGCAGGCGTTCATCGGCGGACCTCGATGGCGTTGGAGTGGGCTTGCAGGCCTTCGGCGTTCGGCGAGGAGTTGCACATCGTCGGCGAGGCGAGCGAAGCCGGTGCGATTGATTTGCTGCACGGTGATGCATTTTACGAAATCGGCGGTGCTGAGTCCGCCGCGGCGGCGAGCCCATCCGGCGGTGGGGAGGACGTGGTTGCTGCCGCTGGCGTAGTCGCCGAGAGGTTGGGCGGCGTAGGGGCCGACGAAGATGGTGCCGGCGGCAGTGCAGGATTTTTTGAGTTCGGCGGCGTCGGTGCCGGGGAGGCTGAGGTGTTCGGGGGCGAAGCGGTTGACGAAGTCGATGGCTTGGTTGGTGGAGTTTGCGAGGAGGATTGCGCCGGTTTTTTGCATGGAGACGTGGGCGGGGTTTGTTCTGTGGGAGTTGGGCGAGTTGCGCGGCGAGTTCTGATTGCACTTTTTGCGCGAGAGATTTCGATGTGGTGACGAAAAAGCTGCCGGCGTCGGGGGCGTGTTCGGCTTGGGCCAAGAGATCGGAGGCGATCCATTTTGCGTTGGCGCGTGCGTCGTTGGTGAGGACGATGGCTTCGGTTGGGCCGGCGGGGAGGTCGATGGCGCAGTCGCTGCTGACGAGTTGTTTTGCGGCGGTGACGTAGCGGTTGCCGGGGCCGAAGATTTTTTCGACGCGCGGGATGGAGTGCGTGCCGTAGGCGAGGGCGGCGATGGATTGGGCGCCGCCGATCTGGGCGATTTGTTTTATGCCGAGAAAGTTGGCGGCGGCGAGGAGTTCGGGATTTGGGTGGGGGCAGACGACGATGATGTTTTTTACGCCGGCGATCTGGGCGGGGACGACGGTCATTATGAGGGTGGAGATTAGGGCGTGGCGGCCGCCGGGGATGTAGCAGCCGATGGTGTCGATGGGGCTGACGTGTTGGCGGATGGTGACGCCGGGTTCGACGGTCAGCGACCAGGGGCGGGGGAGTTGTTTTTCGGCGACGGCGCGGATGTTGGTTGGCGGCGTGTTTTGAGGCACGGAGAAATTCGGCCGAGATCGAAGCTGTGGCTGAGGTTTCACGGCTGGGCAAGCTGGGGCGCACCCTTCGAGACTCAGGGTAAAGCGATGCTGCGCCCGTACATGGTTGCCAGATATTTTTTGAGTTGAGGTTCAGGCGGTCGAGTTTTTTGGTCCAAGTGAAGAGGGCAGTGTCACCGCGCTTGCGGACGTCGGCGATGATTTTAGCGGCGACGCGTTCGGCTTCGATGTCGCGGAATTGGCGCGCGCGCAGGAGTTGCTTCTCGGTTGAGGCGTTGAGTTGGAGGATGCGCGAGTCATAGGACGATTTTGTTCAGGGGATATTCGACGATCCCTTGCGCGTTGGCGGCTTTGAGTTTGGGCAAAATCTGGCGCACGACGCTTTCTTCGATGATGGTGTTGACGGCGACCCAGTCGGGGTCGCTGAGCGTGGAGATAGTTGGCTTTTTCAGAGCGGGCAGGACGTCGAGTACGCCGGTGAGGTCGTCGCGGCGAACGTTGAGGAGCAGGCCGACTTTGCTGGCAGCGGCGATGGCGCCTTGCAACATCAGGATCAGATTTTGCGCTTTCTCGCGTTTCCAGGGATCAGCAGCGGCGTTGCGATTGATGATGAAGACCGTGGCGGATTCGAGCACGGTGTCGATGATGCGCAAGCGATTGGCGCGAAGAGATGCACCGGTTTCTGTGACTTCGACGATAGCGTCGGCGAGCTGCGGGACTTTGACTTCCGTGGCGCCCCAGGAGAAATCGACGCGCGCGGTGACGCAGTGGCGCGCGAGATAGCTTTCGGTAATGCGCACGATTTCCGTGGCGATTACTTTGCCGGCGAGATCGACGGGATTGTGTATCGGCGAGTCTTCGGGAACGGCGAGAACCCAGCGGACGCGCGAGAGGCGCTGCTTGGCGTAAACGAGTTCGGCGAGCTCCTCGACATTCGAGCCAGTTTCGACGACCCAGTCATGGCCGGTGATGCCGGCGTCGAGCGCGCCCGTTTCGACGTAGCGGGCCATTTCCTGGGCGCGGACGAGAAGGCATTCGATTTCGGAGTCGTCGATGGTCGGGACGTAGCTGCGCGAGTTGACACCGATTTTCCATCCGGCGCGGCTGAAGAGATCGACGGTGGCGTCTTGCAGGCTGCCTTTCGGAATGCCGAGCTTGAGGCGGCTCATCTCTTATTCTCCCGAGGCTGCGGTTGCGAAGCGTAAACTTTTTCGGGATCGAAGGTGCGTTCTTCGATGATTTGCGTTGCGCCTTCGTTGGTCATGCTGCGGAAGAAGCAGCTGCGATAGCCTTCGTGGCAAACGCCGGGACCGACTGGATCGACGCGGATGAGCAGAGAATCGGCGTCGCAGTCGACACGGATGTCGCGGACTTTCAGGACGTGGCCGCTGGACGCGCCTTTCTTCCAGAGGCGATTGCGGGAGCGGGAGAAGAAGACGACTTCACGCGTACGTTGTGTTTCGGCGAGAGCGATGTCGTTCATGAAGCCGAGCATGAGGACGTCGCCGGACGCGGCGTCCTGGATAATGGCGGGGATGAGTCCGTCCGCCTTCGTGAAGTCGAGTTGCATCACGTTCCCCTTCAGCTTTCTTGCCCGATTTTCTTTGTCGAGAAATCGGAGCCTGAAAACAAAAAACCCGCTGGGCCATTTGCGCCAGCGGGTGATGAGAATCCTGTGTTAGCGAATCGCTATGCACACCTCATCAAGCGCGGCGCTGTGCCGTGATGATGATGGTGGCGATGGATACGCGAGGTCATTTCCAAAAGCAGAATAGGGAAGGCGACGCGTTGTGTCAACAGGCGAATGGCGGGCGATCGTGGCGGCTGCTGTGGGAACGCAATTTTTGCATCTTTTGAGGAGGGTGGTGTATCCAATCGACCAAAGCCCATATCATGGTGAATTGAACGTCGAGCGAAGCTCGCGTGGGTACGGGCACGAATTGGAGGATCGACATGGCCGAAAAGGTTCAGAAAAGCGAGGCGGAGTGGAAGAAGGAACTCACGCCGAATCAATATTATGTGACGCGGCAAAAGGGAACGGAACCGCCGTTCACCGGCGAGTATGAAATTCGGAGACCCCCGGGACATATAAGTGCGTTTGCTGCGGCGAGCCGTTGTTCCGGTCGGAGACGAAGTTTCACTCGGGCTCGGGTTGGCCGAGTTTTTACGCTCCGGCGAGCAAGGAAGCGATAGCGAGCGAGGATGATCGCAGTCACGGCATGCAGCGGAACGAAGTGAAGTGCAGCAAATGCGAGGCGCACTTGGGGCACGTGTTTGACGACGGGCCGAATCCGACGGGGCTGCGATATTGCATCAATTCAGCTTCGCTGAAACTGGATGCGGATAAGAAGTAACAAGGTCTACCGCAGAGAACGCAGAGTACAGAACGAGAAGGCGGAAAAGTCAAAAGGCGCCCCGGTTTTACCGGGGCGCCTTTTTTCATGGTTTATGGAATTGTGGTTCGAGCTTAGGCTGCGTTGCCGGCGCACGCGACTAATTCCGCGACGGGGTCGATCTCGCGTTCCCACACACCCAACAGCAACACCTTCGTGCCGGTGGGATACTTGAAGATATAAAAAACGTTTGAATCGCCGTCCACTTCAAAAAAACCCGGGCGTCGTGCATCGGCGCGCAGAGGCGCACCCATGTTCAAGAGCGCTCGCAGTTCAACAATCTGTTCCTGCGAGTGGTTCCGGAGATCTTCCAGAAGAGGCGGTTGTTTGTGTTTAAGAGTTGTCATCATTTGATTTCTCCGCCGCAATCAGCTTAGCGTCGTCCTCTCTCATAAAGACGTAGAAAGTTGGCGAAAGTTTCATGAACAGCAACCGAATTTTGGGCTGCAGGAAGCGCCATGAATGCAGTTAGATGCGGGGTGATTGGCATGCGTTGGGTACCAAAATGGCAGGGTGAATGTGGGTCAAGATACGAGTAAGCGCTTGCTGGAGCTTTGTCGGAATAAATGCGATTGAGGGGTGGTTGGAGGAGAAAGGCTTTAACGCAGAGTGCGCAGGAAGAGGCGCAGAGGACGCGGAGAGTTCGGCGTGAGACACGCACGTTTGGCTGCTGGTTCGCCGGACGGCAGGGACACGATAGAAAATCGATGTTGCTCATCTGTACAACGGGTTGTCGCAAGCCGCATCTGATACGGAGAAATCGCTTCTGATACGACGCAGACGGGGCGCGATGGTTTACTTCATCGTTGACCTGGAAATTATGGTTCTGCTGAGTCTCGTTATGGTAGAGTTCCGAAGTTCATGCAGGCGGTAGTTGCGTGGAGCCTCGATTCCTGCAATAGTTTCGCAACGACCAACCACTACAGGAAATCATTGTGACGAAAACAGCGACGAAGAAGAGCACGAGCAAGGAAAAGAGCACGTTCGGCAAGGATCGACGGAGAAAGCATCATCACTGGCTGGTCACGGTTTTCTACGCGGACGGCGAGAAGTTCGGACGCGTGTATACGGATAAGGATAAGGCGACGCGATTCGCCGAACGGCAGCGACGGTCGCCGGTTGTAAAGTCAGCGCGCGTCAGCCAAGTTTCGTAGAGCGTCGCAGCTTTTTGTTTAGAAGTCGATTTACAGGGTTGGGTTTTTGATGCAAGGGACGCTGCGGGCACTTGTGAGTGCTTTGCCGGCGTGTTATAAAAGTGTTGCGGTTGAGCGGCCTTAGTATAGTGGTAGTACGGAACCTTGCCAAGGTTCAGGTGTCGGTTCGATTCCGATAGGCCGCTCCATTCTTTTCAATAACTTCCAGACATCAATCTGCAGCTTCATTTTCCACATTTTCCAGAGCGACATCTGATTTGCCAATCCTGGGGCCGCAAAACGCCACCCGGGCTTGGCGCTATGAGATCTCGCCGCCGAAAAGGGAAATGGTCACGGCTCCATTCGAATCGAGGCGTGTCGATTTGCCAGAATCGAATCGAAGGTATACTGCGTGACCGATGCCGTTTCTCGAATCCCTGCAGAAACCCCAGTACATTTTCCGGCCACGATGGGCGTTTCGTCGAATTCTTACAAAAATTGGTCTTGCCAACGCTTCGAACGTTATCGATCTGCCGTGGGGCGCGAGACTCCGCATCGATGCCAAAGACACAGTGGGACGGGCGTTGGCGGCTCAGGGGGTCTACGACGTTGTCACGACGGAAGTGTTGTGGCGATTGACCGAGGATGCCGCGACGGCGTTCGATGTCGGTGCCAACATTGGCTATTTCACCAGCTTGCTGGCGCGTCGCGTAGGCCTAAGGGTCGCGTTCTCGCGTTCGAGCCTCATCCCGAAACGCTGCGATTGCTTCGAAGGAATGTCTCGCAGTTCACTGATCGCAACGTGCAGGTGGAGAATGTCGCGCTCAGCGACGTTGACGGCGAAGGATCGCTCGATAATTTTTCCGATGAAGAAGACAACACCAGCTATTCATTTCTTACCGACAAACCCGCCTCCAAAGCACTGACGGTCAAAATGGTTCGGGGCGAGAAGTATCTTTCATCGAATGTAACGCTGATGAAGATCGACGCGCAGTGGCATGAGGCGTCGGTTTTGGCAGGGCTTGGCGACGGACTGCGCGCGGGTGCGATTCGCGACATCGTATTTGAGTGAGGATGCGCCTTATCCCGCTCCGAGCCACGAGATTCTCCTCGATGCCGGGTACAAGATTCTCTGGTTCGACCAACGATTGTCGGGACCTGTTGTCATTTCACCCGACGAACGCCCAAAAGGCATTTAGTCGTACGAAGTCTTGCCAAGCTATCTGGCTACCCGCGACGAATCACGCGCGAGGAATTTGCTTTCCACGCGGGGCTGGCAATGTTTGAAGGGCGGAGCGGTTTGATGCCGCGCCATGCCTACAAGTCTCTCGGTCGATCGCTCCCCGATTTGCACTGAAAATTCTTCGGCACTACTTCTTTTGCACTATTGAACCTCTGATTCGCTGAACGAATAATCGCGCTACTGAAACTTCTGCGCGCACTTTGCACGCGTCGGGATCGTGTGCGCGGATGACGTGTGTTCTGGCGCGAATCGCGCACATCAACTAAACGTGGAAGACAAACGAAATGAAGAAATTTGTGTGGTTGTTCTGCTTGATGATGGTTGGTGTATTTGTTGCCGCGCAAAACACGGGGGCACAGGGGACCGCCGCGAGTATTCGCGGAACGGTGGTTGATCCCAGCGGTTCACTTGTTTCGAATGCCGCGTTGACCGCTATTCAAATCGAAACGGGATTGACGCGCGCGGTCAGCTCCGACGCGCACGGTGAATACACATTTGTCGAACTGCCCATCGGCCACTACCGGTTGCAGGCGGAGGCGAAAGGATTTCAGCGGTATGTGCAATCGGGAATCACCCTCGACGTAAACCAGACGGTTGCCGTCACGATTCAGCTTTCCGTCGGGACCGTCGAACAAAAGACCGAAGTGCACGCCAACGCGCCACTCGTTGAAACATCCGTGACGAGCCTCGGGAAAACCGTCGATCAGCGAGATGTACTCGATCTGCCCCTAAACGGGCGTAATTTTTCGCAGCTAGGATTGCTACAGCCGGGTGTCGTTCCGATCACGCCGGGTCTCGCTCAAGCCGGCGGAAGCTTACGCAACGGCCAGGCCTATGCGGTGAACGGACAGCGGCCGGAGTCGAACAATTTCCTGATCGACGGTTCGGACAACTTCAATAGCGTGGACGGCGGGTTCGTCATTCAGCCGCCGATCGATTCGATCGCGGAGTTTCGCATCCTGACGCACACGGCAAATGCGGAGTTCGGCCACAACTCGGGCTCGACGACCAACATCATCACCCGATCGGGCGGCAATGCGTTTCACGGCGCCGCGTGGGACTTTCTTCGCAACGACGCGTTGGATGCGAAGAGCTTCTTTGCGCAGGATACCGAGCCGCTGAAACGGAACCAATTCGGTGGCACGTTTGGCGGGCCGATCAAGAAGGATAAGACATTCTTCTTTCTCTACTACGAGGGCCTGCGCAATCGGCAAGGCGAGACGTCCAGCGCAACCGTGGCGACCGCCGCTGAGCGCACCGGAAATTTTGCCGAGCTTTGCCCGGAAGGATTTACGGGGGGATTCTGCAACAACCCGCAAAATCAGCTGGTCAACGAATTTTCGGGTCAGCCGTTTCCGAACAACCAGATTCCGTTCATCAATCCGATTTCGCAAAACCTGCTGGCGTTTTTTCCGTTGCCGAATGCGCCTGCGCTCGGTCCGAACGGCTTCACGACGACTGAGACACTGGTCCAGAACTACGACCAGTTTGGCACTCGCATCGACCACTATCTGACCTCTAGAGACGTACTGAATTTCAGGTATTCGTTCACGCAGGGGAACACGCTCGATCCGCTTTCGACTTCCGGTGCGAATGTGCCGGGATTTCCGGTTGGCGAAGATCAGCGTGCGCAGAACTTCGTCGCGCAAGAGACGCATACCTTTTCTCCAAATCTGACGGGGCTTGTGCGCTTCACGTTCATGCGAAACAAGTACCTGTTCGACGAGCACATCAACCATACGTTGCCGTCCGACTTGGGCTTCGAGTACAGCCCCCAGCTCGACGCCGCGGCGGGGCCACCGTTCGTACAGGTCAGCGGATACGCCGCTGTCGGCGATCCCATCACCGGCCCGCGAAACACGTATGAGAACAACCTCAACATTTCAGGCTCGATGACCTGGATTCACGGCCGACACGAATTCAAATTCGGCGGCGGATATGGTCACGATCAAATCAACGTGCTGTTTGGCATCGCGACGAATGGTTTCTTTGTGTTCGCGCCGGCGCCGATCAACGATGCATTCGCGAGCTTCCTGATTGGACAGCCGGTTCTGTTCCTGCAAGGCGGCGGCGATCCATCGCGCGGCCTTCGCGGAAACAACTTCAACCTGTATGCACAAGACACTTTCAAACTGTCGTCGCGGCTGACATTGAATCTCGGCCTGCGCTACGACGTGCCGTCGCCTTACACGGAAATTCACAACCGCCAGAATTTGTTCGAACCGGGCAGGCAGTCGACGGTAATCCCGACGGCGCCTCCGGGACTGGTATATCCGGGCGATCCCGGAGTGCCTGACGGGCTGATTCCGACGGAGCGGAGGGCTTTCGCACCGCGCCTTGGTGTCGCGTGGGATCCGAATGGCAAGGGACAATGGCTCGTAACGGCCGCATACGGAGTGTTCTTTGATCCGTACTACAACGGTCAGGGCGGGCCGCTTCAGACGCCCAACAGTGCGCCACCTTACTTGCAGACACCCCAGGCCAGTTTTCCTTCGAACTTCGCCAATCCCTTCGAAGGACAAAATCCGTTCGCAGGCGGGTTTGCGACTCCAATGACAATACTCACGCTCGATCCAAGACTGCGGTTGCCTTATGCGCAGGACTGGAACCTCAATTTGCAGCGCTCGTTCGGTTCGAACTGGTTGCTGGAAGTCGGTTACGTGGGGACAAAGGGAACCAAGCTGCCACGATTCATCGAGGCAAACCCAGCCGTGTTCATTCCCGGAGAGACGGGTGGCCAGCCGAATTCGACGGAGGACAATGTCAACTACCGGCGTCTGTTTTCGGGGTGCACACTCGCCGATCCGACAGGGCCATGCAATTACGCCTCGGCAGGCGAGATTTCAGGCCAGGCGAATTCGAACTACAACGCGCTGGAAGTGAGCCTGAAGAAGCGGTTTAGCCGCGGGCTGTCGTTCCTGGCTTCCTACACTTTGTCGAAGACGATCGACGACGTTTCGACTCTCAACATCACAGGCTCGGCGTCGCAGAGCGTTGCGGGTGAAAACGATCTCGCGCAGAACCCGTTCGATCTCGCGGCGGAACGTGGACGGTCGATGTTCGACGCTCGACATCGGTTCGTTCTCAGCTACGAATGGGATTTGCCGTTCCTGCGAAACTCGACGACGTGGTACGGGAGAATCTTGGGCAACTGGCAGGCGAATGGCATCACAACGCTGATGAGCGGTACTCCGTTCACTGTCTATGATTCACAAGACGTCAGCCTGCAAGGGCAAGCGCCAGAAATTTCGGGCTTCTCGAGCAATCGTCCCGACCTGGTGGGGAACCCAAACGCCGGGCCGCGCACTCCGCAGGAGTGGTTCAACACGAGCGCGTTCCAACGGCTCAACCCTACGACGCAAGCTGGTCAGTTCGGCAATGCAGGCCGAAACATCCTGACTGGTCCGCCGTTGCAGCAATGGGACTTTTCCTTGTTCAAGAACATCCCGATTCGCGAAGCGAAGACCCTTCAGTTTCGAGCAGAGTTCTTCAACGTATTCAATCACGCGAACTTCCGGTTACCGGATAACGACATAAGCTCGCCAACGTTCGGGCAAATCAGCGAAGCGCAGGCTGGACGGTTGGTCCAGCTGGCGTTGAAGTTCCTCTTTTGAGCCACCTAAGCGTCTGATTTGATAGGACCTCACGGAACGAATCCCGGCGGTCGCTGGCAGGCGATCACCGCCACTTCGAATCGGCATGTTCAGTCCCGGATATTGTCTTTCCCGCTGCTCTGTCGCGTCCGCGTTCTTGAGCGACGCTCCTGCTTCCTGCACACTGCATAGGGCTCGAATACAACTCGCGGAAGTGACGGCACCAACACTACTTAGCGGGCAACCACTTAGCGGACAACCATGCGAATCGAATCCAAAGCTCCAACCCGCGTCGATCTGGCAGGCGGGACTCTCGACATCTGGCCTCTTTACCTCTTTCATCCTGGAGCGGTTACGGTCAACGCGGCCATCACGCGCTATGCGTCGTGCGTTATCGACCAGCATTCGCAAACGGATAACCGGATCAAGCTGGTTTCGCGCGACACCCAGCGCGACGAGAGCTTTGCCTCGCTGGAAGGCTTGATAAAGGCGAAGAAGTACGAATTGCCACTCCTTGCGGAGATTGTGAAGTTCTTTCGTCCCGAAGGTGGATTTACGCTGACGACGGATTCCGAGGCTCCCGCGGGAGCAGGCATCGGCGGGTCCAGCGCGATGGCCGTCGCGATTTGTGCGGCGCTCGATCGATTTACGGCGGCAGGGAAGAGCAAAGCGGATTGGATTCACATCAGCCGCGACGCCGAGGCGATCGTTATTAAGGTGCCGACTGGTACGCAGGACCACTATCCTCCGGCATTCGGGGGCGCGGCGGCGATCGAGCTACCGCCCGGCGGTGAACGGCGGACGGAGCTTCGAGTGGATCTGGCTGAGCTCGAGCACCGCATCGTTCTTTGCTACACCGGTAAGCCGCGCAAGTCCGCGATCAACAATTGGGATGTCTTCCAGAAACATATCGATGGCAACAAGCAGGTTTACAAGAATTTGGCGCGCATCTCGGAAGTTGCGCAGTTGCTTCGTGGCGCGCTCGAAAAGTCGGAGTGGTCCGAAGCTGGCCGGCTCATGCGCGAAGAGTGGAGCTTTCGGAAGCGCAACCTGCCCACGATCTCGACGAAGACAATCGATCGCATCATCGACAGTTCGCGCCGCAAAGGCGCTCTTGCCGGTAAAGTATGCGGCGCGGGCGGCGGTGGCTGCGTGGTCATGCTGATTGAGCCGGACGCACGCGACCGCGTTGAAGCCGCGGTGACCGACGCCGGTGGCCATCTGCTGCCGATGAGGATCGACCGCTCTGGCGTTCAGGTCACCGTTTCTTAGTTTTCGGACTCGGCCTGCAACGCAAAATCTCGTCGGGTCACTCGTTGGGTCAGGCGTACTGATGCGCGTTGTAGGAGCGCGCTTTTGTACTGTCGTCGATGTAAAATTCTTCCCCAGGGACCTGTTCAACCCGCCCCAAGCAGCATAGAATGTGACCATCGTCCGCCTTAGGGTGGCTGAACCCGGGGTCTATGTCGAACTGGCTTTTATCGACGCTAGCCGTTTTTGCGCTCGTCGCTGCCGACGTTCCCGCGGTTGAACGCCTCCGCTCCACCGGCCTCCAGCATATTGGCGTTCCTGAAGGCGACATTTCGCTGTTTCCGGCGACACCTTCAGGACGATCAGCAAGCTCCGCCTAAATCCTCGGCGCAGAAATCCGGACCATTGCAGGAGCAATCGAAGCTCGACCTCATCCGTTTCGTCTCCGGTGAATTTGCAAAGGCGACGAAACCGTTGCCACGCGGAAAAGATGGAATTCTCTTGTTCGTCGGCCAACCGCTGATGCTCGATCAACTGAACCGCGAGGTCGCTAATCACGGCGCGGCGGTCAATCCAGGCGACAACGTACAGATCACCAAACTCGAATTTCACGATCACACCATCGCCGTTGACGTGAATGGCGGCGGCAAAGGTAAGCGCAACTGGAGAGACCACATCCAGATGGGAATGGGCGGCGCTGGCCCGACGGCACAAACGAGTTCGACCAAAGTGGACGACAACGCCGCGCCAGGCGTGATTCCCGGAATGGGCAGCACGATTTATCTGGAGTTCAAGCAGGCCGTACCCGACATGTCGCCCGATGATCTGAAGCAGTTGTTGGCGCCCTTTCTCGACTTTACGAAGCAGCGTTCGGCTTCGGTTCATTGGGTCGATACGCTGTCGCCGGAACTGAAGAAGGCTATCCAGGATCGGCGTCCGACCGTCGGCATGGATCGCGAAGAGGTAGTTGCCGCGATTGGCAAGCCGGAACATAAGGTTCGCGAGCGTGATTCCGACGGTAACGAAATCGAAGATTGGATTTACGGACAACCGCCTTCGAAGACGGTCTTTGTTCGCTTCCAGGGCGAACGTGTCACCAGCGTTCGTCAGTTTCCACAGTAGTGTCCTCGGTCGCCTCGCGGGTCAATTCTTGATCACTTCATACTGGATCTCACGGAGCGCCCATCAAGGATTTCTAACGATCATTCTCTAGAGTTGTCTGCCGTCTTTTTCACTTCGATATCATCCAACGCATTGGTTTGGTTGTGCCCGTTTTCGGTCTTCCAGGTCCCCGTAAGAGAAGTCATTTCACTTTTGCTCAGAATTGAAAAGAGGAGGGTTACCTATGAGGACGTTGAAGAGCCGTGCCGCTTTGCTGACTCTGGCGGCGATCGGACTGGTAACCGCGGCGGGCATCGGCTGCTCGGGAACGGTCCGCTACTACGACGAAGACCACCACGACTATCATCGCTGGAACAATCACGAAGTAGTCGTCTATCACTCCTATTGGGACGGCCGGCACGAGTAGTATCGCGAGTACAACACGTTAAACAAGGACGAACAGCGCGACTACTGGAAGTGGCGCCACGACCACCACTGAGACTTGACTCTGATTTTGATTTCGAATTCGCCGGGCAGGGCGCGGAATTCGCGCTCCCTGTCTCGGTGTACTCTCATGAGTTTCTCTTAAACTTCCGCTTTTCGAATTCCGTTCTCAACCCCTCGCGTTGACTTTTCCTCCCGCTGCCAATACGATTTCTAGTTCGCAGTTCGATTGGATTTTCATCTGGCCGCGCTGCGTCGCACTCATCTCATTCGGAGGAAGAATGCCCATCAAGGTAGGCATCAACGGCTTCGGCCGCATCGGACGCAACATCATGCGCACGGCGCTGGATGACAAGGATATCCAGTTCGTCGCCGTCAACGACGTCACCGATGCCAAAACCCTCGCGCACCTGCTTAAGTACGACTCCATCCTCGGCAACCTTCACCACAACGTGACCCACACCGAAGATTCGATTTCCGTGGAAGGGAAGAGCTTCAAGGTTTTCAAGACAAAGGATCCGGGCGAAATCGATTGGGCTTCGGTCGGCGCCGATATCGTCGTCGAATCGACTGGCCTGTTTACCAAGGGCGCGGATGCGAAGAAGCATCTTCGCGGCACAGTGAAAAAGGTCATCATCTCGGCGCCTGCGGATGGTCCGGACGCGACATTTGTCCTCGGCGTGAACGACAACACCTACGATCCGAAGTCGCACAACGTCGTTTCGAACGCTTCCTGCACCACGAACTGCCTCGCGCCTGTCGCGAAAGTTCTGAACGACACATTTGGAATCGTCGCCGGCACCATGACGACGATCCACTCCTACACCAACGACCAGAAGCTTCTCGACTTGCCGCAC
Organism: uncultured Acidobacteriota bacterium; assembly: GCA_963795355.1. GTDB lineage: Bacteria > Acidobacteriota > Terriglobia > Acidiferrales > UBA7541 > Acidiferrum. The sequence goes on along the minus strand of CAWCHM010000008.1, from coordinate 1,214,897 downwards.
AAGGATCTTGCGCCGCGCTCGCGCCGCTGCGCTCAACATGATTCCGAGCTCGACCGGCGCCGCCAAGGCATTGCATCTCGTCATCCCGGCGCTAAAGGGCAAGCTCGACGGCTACGCCATGCGCGTCCCGACGCCGAACGTTAGCGTCGTCGACCTCACCGTTTTCGTCGAAAAGCCGGCCACCGTTGAATCCGTCAATGCTGCGCTGAAAGCCGCTGCCAATGGCCCGATGAAGGGCGTTCTCGGTTACACCGAAGACGAACTCGTTTCGAGCGACTTCAAGGCGAATTCGAATTCGTCGATCGTTGACGCCGGTTACACCAAGGTTGTCGGCGACAAGTGCGTCAAAGTTTTGGCCTGGTACGACAACGAGTGGGGCTATTCCTGCCGGTGCCGCGACCTCATCAAGCTGCTGGCGTCAAAGTTCTAAGCGTTGCCCAGCCATCGCGCAGGGGCAATTTCATTTAGGGGCGCAGCACCGCTGCGCCCCATGTCGGCAACCAACCATACGATTAAGTTTCATTGCATCGCCACGCGACTAGCGAACGGACAAAACCAGAATGACCAAACTCACCATCAACGATCTCGATCTCAAAGGGAAACGCGTTTTCATCCGCGTCGATTTCAACGTTCCGCTGAAGGATGGCAAAGTCAGTGACGACACTCGCATCCGCGAAACGCTCCCGACCTTGCGCCTCGCGATGCAAAAAGGCGGCCGCTTAGTGCTGGCCTCGCACCTCGGACGCCCAAAGGGCGGGCCGGATCCGAAATATTCGCTCGCACCGGTCGCTATTAAGTTGACGAAATGCTGGGTACTCCCGTCGTCTTCGCCGCGGATTGTGTCGGAGACGACGCCGAAGCGAAGAGCAAGTCGCTGGCTGATGGCGGAGTACTGCTTCTCGAAAACGTTCGCTTCCATCCCGAAGAAGAGAAAAACGTCGAATCCTTTTCGAAGCAGCTTTCCCAACTCTGTGACGGCCTCTTTGTTTGCGACGCCTTCGGCTCAGCGCACCGCGCTCACTCCTCCGTCGTCGGGATCACGAAATTCGTCAAGCAAGCGGCTGCCGGCCTCCTGATGGAGAAAGAACTCGCTTACATTGGCAAAGCGATCACGAATCCGGCGCGTCCATTTGTCGCGATCATCGGCGGCGCAAAAGTCAGCGACAAAATCGAAGTGGTAGAGAACTTGATGAAGATTGCCGACGTCATGCTTATCGGCGGCGGCATGGCCTATACATTCGAAAAAGCCCAGGGACTGCAGATCGGCAAGTCCCTCGTCGAAGACGACAAACTCGATCTCGCAAAGCGCCTTCTCGCCGATGCCAAAGCGAAAAACTTCAAATTGTTGCTGCCCATCGACCATGTCGTGGCGCCAGAATTTAAAGCCGACGCCCCAGCGACGATTTGCGACGTAACCGCGACCCCCGCGGATCAGATGGGGCTCGACATTGGCCCGAAGACGATCGCGGCCTACTCCGCCGAAATCGCCAAAGCCAAAACAATCGTCTGGAACGGCCCGATGGGCGTATTCGAAATGCCTGCATTCTCCAAAGGCACGCTCGAAATTGCCAAAGCGGTCGCCGCCGCAACGGCCGCCGGTGCGACTTCCATCGTCGGCGGCGGTGATTCCGTCGCTGCAGCCCACCAATCCGGCGTCGCGAACCAAATTTCCCACATCTCCACTGGCGGCGGCGCCTCACTCGAATTCCTCGGCGGCGCGAAACTCCCCGGCGTCGAGGCGCTCACCAACAAATGACTTTCGCCAGCTCCTCATTCCACTCATCTCACGATTCGAGGCCTTCATGAGCCACCGTCGCCGCGTTATGGCCGGTAACTGGAAGATGTACAAGACGCTTGCCGAGACACGTGCGTTTTTCTCGGACTTCATGCCCGCAGTCGCCAAGTCCACTCACGCCGATATCGTGATCGCGCCGCCCTTCACAGCAATCTCGACCGCCGTTGAAGCTACGAAGGCAACAAACATCGCCATCGGCGGCCAGAACCTATCGTGGAGCAAAGAAGGCGCCTTCACCGGCGAAGTCTCCGCCGGAATGCTCGCCGAAGCCGGCTGCAAATACGTCATCGTGGGCCACTCCGAACGCCGCCAGATTTTCCGCGAAAGCGACGATAACGTTGCAAAGAAATCGCTTATGGCGCTGAGCGTGGGCCTGACGCCCATCGTTTGTATCGGCGAAACGGATGAAGAGCGTTCGAACGGCCTTGAAAAGGAAGTGCTCGAGCGCCAGTTCAACAACGGCCCCGGTGCGTTGACCGCCGATGAATTCTCCCGTATCCTGTTGGCATACGAGCCAGTTTGGGCGATTGGGACGGGAAAAGTGGCGACGCCGGAAATCGCCGCCGCCGCTCACAGTTTCATTCGCCGGTGCGCGGCTGAGAAGTTTTCGGTAGCCCACGCCTCCGCCCTGCGGATCCTGTACGGCGGCAGCGTTAAGCCCGACAACATCAAGGGCCTCATGGCGCAGGAAGAGCTCGACGGGGCTTTGGTCGGCGGGGCGAGTCTCGACCCGAAATCCTTCGCGTCAATCGTAAATTTCCTGGGCTGATCGTATTTCGCAGATAGGCTCACTGGCGCGTCAATCGCGCGACTTTACCGCGGCGAAAGCCGCACATAAATCGAGGTAAGCAATGCAAGGCATGCCAAGCTGGATGAAATGGGTCATCTCACTTCTGATCGGGTTCGGGATCATTCTCATTGGATTCCGCTTCGCCGGCTGGCTGCTGACAATGTTCTTCGTCATGAACTGCCTCGTCCTGATTATCGTCGTGCTGCTCCAGAGCGGCAAAGCCGCTGACCTCGCCGGCGCTTTCGGTGGGGCGGGAAGCCAGACGGCTTTCGGTCCGCGCGGCGCTGCGTCGCTGCTGTCGCAAGCGACGACCTGGTGCGCGATTATGTTCATGATCTGCGCAATGGCCTTGGTGCTCCGCGTCGATAAGGCCGGAGCAACCGGTGGCTCGGTGCTCGAAAAGGTGTCCAAGCCCGCGCCGGCCAAGACCGCGCCTGTAACTCCCGGTCCGGCGACGCCCGCTCCTCAGTCGAATACGGCTCCTGCGCCAGCGCCGACCGCGCCTGCAACGACTCCTCAGTCCAACTCGGCTCCAGCCACCTCGACGCCAGCGAACAAACCGCCGGCTCCGGCCCCCAACTCGCAGCCCAAAAAGCAGTAATCAACCTGTAGTGACGCTCTAAGGGTGTAGCAGGGATAGGTGTGGTTCGCCGAGCGTATCTTTGGCGGGGCAGCCTTCGGAGCAGGTCGATAGATTTGCGACAAAACCAGCCTAAAAACAAAATCGCCGGAAAAGTCTCCGGCGCGGCACTCCCCAAAATATCGATCTGCAAAAATTTGGTGCGGTCGAGAGGACTCGAACCTCCATGCCTTGCGGCGCTAGCACCTCAAGCTAGTGCGTCTGCCAGTTCCGCCACGACCGCCCGGACCAAATTATACATTAGAACGCTCTTTGCGTCAGATTCTAGCGTCGACAGATAAAAAAATCTCGCCGGCCCAAAGCCAGCACCAATATTTTCCGGACGGTGGTGTGCACGTGCGACACAACCCGTTTCACCAGTTGGCCTCGAAACATCCTGAGTAAACGTGAACTTTGAATCGACGAAGCGCCGTTAACGTACACGTGAACTTTTTCCCAAAATGAAATTCTCTATTCAATCAATCTGAACAGGTCCTTTCGTACTATTGCTTCAGCGTTTTCGCAGAACTAAGGTAAAACCCGGATAGCAGCGATTCAAATTTTGAGTAACCTGTTGAGCGCGATTACGCATCACAATAAGGTAGCAGTAAGTGAATAGTATTTGCAGCCTCAGAGATTCTCCGCGTCGAGATCCTGTATCTGCCGATTCGAAAAATCTGAGAGGCTGAGCCTCCGACCAGTCCCCAGGAGCAACAAATGAACGACAAACCAGAAATTCTTGTTATCGCTTCCGATCCCGAAACCCGGAAAGCACTGAGTTCGATTTTGCAGACCGAAGGTTTGAAGTCCGTGCAAGCTTCGCATCTCAGCGAAGGCCGGGCGCTTTTGGCAAGCCAGCCGGTTGGCATGGTCTTTTGCGAGCGTCATCTTGCGGATGGCACGTATCTCGATCTTCTCCCGGCCGCACAGACAAAAGCCGGCAACGTACCCGTTGTCGTGACTTCGCGTCTCGCAGATTGGGATGAGTATCTCGAAGCGCTTCGCCATGGTGCGGTTGACCTGATCGCGTCGCCTTTCAAGCCGAGCGACGTTTCTTCGGCGTTGCAGCAGGCGCGCTGCGAGAAGTCCGCAGACAGTGCGAACGCTGCGGACGCCAAGCTCCGCGCAGTGACGGCCTGACAATCTCTTAGCGGTTTAGCTTTTCAAGAAGGGCGCGCCTCACGCGCCCTTTCTTCTTTTCCGAGTGTCGCAGCCCACGATCCGCTCGCGCTTCGGGTATCATTCCCAAGAAATGACTTCCCCATCCGAAGAGAACCAAGCTCCTGAAGTAAACCCAGTCGATCTAAGGGCCGTATGGACGAAAATTACCCAACTCCAAGCCTACGGCAAACCTGGCGAAGCCTCATCGATCGATGTCCGAACTCTTGCAAAGGTTTGCAGCCCGGACGCAAACGTCGAAGCCGTTTGGGCTCGAACTCTAATGCTTTCGATTCTGAACCACGTCATGCCCGGATGGAGCAAGCGCGCAAACATCGACAAAGTCTTCGAGATCGCCGCTCGATTTCCGATGAGGTCGATGGAGCCCGGCGTTCAATACGACGAGCCTCCCTTCAACGTGCAGGAGTTCACGAAGCAACTCGCCGCTCGATAAATCTCCAGCCTTCGCTCGACGCCAAGGTCCCGAACCGTCGTGTATTATGATGAAGTGAACTTCAACCTATCCCCCGCCGAGGCCCGCGTCCTCGGCTGCCTGATCGAAAAAGAAGTCGCCACCCCCGACTACTATCCGCTTTCCCTGAACGCGCTCCAGAACGCCGCCAATCAGAAATCCAATCGCGAACCCGTGATGGACCTCGACGAGGAAGCCATCCGCCGCGCTCTCCACTCGCTCTCCGCCGAAGGCCTCGCCCGCTCCGCCGCCACCGACGGCCGCGTCGCCAAGTATGAGCATCGCCTCGCCGACATCTTCAACTTTCATCGCCACGAGATCGCTTTGATCTGCGTCCTGCTCCTCCGAGGCCCCCAGACTCCAGGCGAACTCCGTACGCGCACGGAACGTCTCTATTCGTTCGAAGATCTAAACGCTGTTCACTCGGCTCTCAATCTCTTGATGAACCGTCAGCCGCCACTCGTCAAGGTGCTGGCCCGACAGCCGGGCACGAAGGAGGCGCGCATCGCGCACCTTTTGTCCGGCGATGTCGACGATCAACCGTCAACCGCTCAGCCGTCGGCTCACCACGAATCGTCATCCGCCGGACACGAAGCGAGTATCGCCGCAACTTACACCGAGCGTTTGATAGACCTCGAAGGGGAAGTGGCGGATTTACGAAATGAAGTCGCTGAGTTGAAGCAACAGCTCGCCGCGTTTCAAAAACAGTTTCAGTAGTCTCCGGTTGTGCACGCTTTTTCCCGCAATCACCAAAAAGATGCACACTCCCCGTGCATCACGTACTGGTACGCGATGTTGTGTTTTACGAAAAGTAATTGAAGACGAGGCAGTTGCATCGTGGTAGACCTCAGCCATAATCCTACTTCTACCAGTACCTACAGAACTAAACTGCGATGGAATCGCGCATGCATTCATCGTTGGTATTTGTCAGTATTTGTGCAAGCTTTTCGAGATGTCCCAAGGTTGAATCGATCCTTCGCGTCGCTTGCAAGGTTCGGTCGGCGTTAACCGAAATGGAAGAAGAGGGCAATGAATAAGAAAGTTCGAGGGGCTATCTTTGTTCTGATTTGCGGCTTGTTTTTGTTTCAAGCCGTGAATCGCGGAGCCAAGAGACTCGCTGCGCCCTCCAGGCCGGCTGTTCCGGCTGCGAAAACAGTGCGTGCGCCTGCTACGGCCGCGAACACGCCGATCATTCACGCGTCTTTCCGCCCACTTCGCTTCTCGCTGCTGCGCGGTGGCTTCAACTCGGTCGACGAGTTCTTTGAGCGCGTCCACCAGGATCCGATCCTGCACGATTTTTACGGCGACTGCGCCGATCGCAACGCATCGATGCACGCTCTACCCGAAGATATCGTCACCTTCTCGACGTTCCGCAAAGGAAACGAAATCAAGTGGGCTCAGAAGCCGGTCGTCGTCAAAAAAGGCGAGTACGTCATGACCTTCTGCGGCAAGACCGTTCTTGCCCGCTGCGGCAACCTTGTCAGCGTTTCGCCGATGCAGCCGAGCGAAGATGTGCCCCCCGCTTTGCTGGAAGATCCCGAAGAAGCGCCGGCAGCACCATTAACATTGGCCGCGAGCAATGAAGCTCCGCCAGTTCTTGCGGCTTTGCCTCCAGCGGGAGTCGGGGCGCCGGTCGCACCGGCGGTGGTCGCCGCTGCGCATCACCCGTTCTGGTTCATTCCGCCGTTCTACGTCCCACAAGGCCACGGTCATGGCGGCCCTACGCTGCCGACTCCGAGCGGCCCTCCAATCGTTACTCCCGTCTCACCGCCGTCAGGACCTCCGCCACCAGGAGGACCGCTATCCGGCGATGAATTCGACGGCCATCAGGCGTACATCACTCTGTTTATCGGCCTATTTGTGATCGGCATTCTCAAACTCACCACTCGATGAGCGGTAGCGCCCCAGCCCGAGCGCATTCGAATCCAGACGCAGGCAACTCCAACGCGGATGCCACCGAAGATTCGCGTCCTTCGCTAGCGGTTGAGCGAGGCGCCGCTATGTCGCCAGCCCAGCGATATGCCGTGCCAGGACCTGATGCGGCTCCAACCTCAGCAGTCGCCGCGAGCTCCAAGCCGTTCGCTCTCTCCGAACTGAAAGCGCCCACCTACGTTCTGGTCGCGTTACTCGCCATCTTCGTCGTGATCGCTCCGTATTTCATGCACGCGAACTGGGATACCCTCGGCCCGATCTGGGCACGCATCGCCTCCGCCATCGTTCCTGGTTCCCACACTGTCGGCGACCATGTCGTGACGCCAAACGTCGACGTCATCATCACGTGGCAGTGCTCCGGCGCCGAAAACATGCAGATTTTCTCGATGCTTTTCGCCACCGTCTTTCTCATGAACTGGAAGCGCATGCAGACCTGGCGCTCCGTTTGGCTCTACATGGGCGCACTAGCCGGCCTGTTCGTCGTCAACATCGGCCGAATCGTCACGATCGTTGTGCGCGCCAAAGAAACGCACTACGGCTTGGCGAACACCATCGCCCTGGCACTGCTAATCGTCCTCGTCTGGAAAGTAAAGTGGCTCCGCCCCGGTTCTTCGGAGCCGACGTCCCCCGTCGCATAGACGCGAAGCCCTGCCACGCTGCTTATCTCGACGCCGTCTTCCTAACTTCATCCTCGCGAATCGCTTTTCGCGCCGACTCCCAGTCTTCGGGTCGGATCTCTGTCAGCCTGTGTTCCTTCTTCGCGTGCTCGGCATGCTCTCGCAAGATCTCGTCTTCCGTTTCGCCGCGAATCTCGAACTTACATCCCAGGTGAACGTCGGAGCATTTCAGTACTCGTCCCATCTCGTCCCTCCTCGATAGCGACTGATATCCTGATCGTCCGGCGTCCATACGCTAGCCGCAATGCAGTGAATCACCTAAAATAGCGCCAGATGTGGCCTATCCTTCGGCCTGTCCCCAAACTGTCCTAAAATCCAGTCTCCGAAATCTGTGCTTTGGGTGTATCGTGAGTGCTGTAGACAACTGCGCGCACCCACGCCAACGAGAAACGCGTGTTCTGGTCCTCACTCGCCGCCACAAATCACAAAACCATTGGCCTTCGCTACCTATGGCTCGCTCTGGTCAGCGTCTTCGTCGGGATGATCACATCTCTCGTGATGCGCATCCAGCTTCTGTGGCCCGGACTTCATTTCACTGCTTCGCCAGACGCATACGCTTCACTGACACTCGTCCACGGTTCGCTCATGGTTTTCGTCGTCCTGACCTGCGCTCCGCAGGCCGGATTCGGCACCTATTTTTTGCCTACGCAAATCGGCGCGACCGAAATGGCGTACCCGAAACTTACACGCCTCGGATTCTGGCTCACCGTGTCATCGGTGATCGGAATGGTTGCGGCTTTCTTCTGCTCACCTGACACGGGTCTTACGTTGTGGCTCGCATCGGTTGCGATTTTTTGTCTCGGTGCCACCGTGAACGCGCTCAATTTCTCGGTCACCGCTGTCGACTTCCGCGCCAAGGGTATGACTTTGCCGCGATTACCGATAACTGTCTGGGCGTGGTTCATCAACGCCATCCTGAGCCTTCTGATTTTCTCCCTGCTGCTCGCGGCGTGCGCGCTCTTGCTCTCCGATCGCTTGGCCGCGACCCATTTCTTCACGCAGGTCGCCGCCGTCGCTGCCTCGCCCGTTGTTACCTGGCAGCGCTTATTCTGGTTTTTCACGCAAGCTCAGGTCTATGTTGCAATTCTTCCGTGCTTCGGCGTCATCACGCATCTGATCGCGACATTCGCACGCAAGCCAATCTTCGCCCATCGCGGCGTCATTCTCGCGCTTTGCGCAGTCGGTCTCTTCAGCTTTTGGATCTGGGGCGAACACGCCTTCACCGTCGGGCTGAACCCCTACTCGCCATTGGTTTTCTCGATGCTCACGGTGTCGCTCGGTGTTCCCGCGTCGATTCTCCTCATAAGTTGGTTCGGCACGCTCTGGAACGCGAAACCACGCATGACAACGGCAGCGTTGTTCTCGCTCGGTTTCATTTCGCTTTTCGTCTCCGGCGGCCTGACCGGACTCTTGCTAGCCCGTGCAAAATTCCCTGACGCATCTGCCGGCGACGCGCTTGTCAGCGGCCACTATCACTTGGTCATGGGCATCGCCTCAACTTTCGCGATGCTGGCTGCACTGTTCTTCTGGTTCCCGAAAATGTTCGGCCGCGCTCTCAGCGAACGCCTCGGCAAAATCCATTTCTGGCTGACGTTCGCCGGAGTGTATTTGCTCTTCATTCCCATGCATTGGCTCGGCCTGATTTCGCATTTGGCTCATCCAGCGGGCCAGCCCGCAGCGAACTCTCTCGTCATTGCGCTGCAAGCCTGCATCACCTTCGCCACGGTGATCACCATCGCCGCCCAGGGAATTTTTGTTCTGAATGTCGCGATTACGTTATTGCGAACCGCCAACATGCGTGACACCAATCCATGGCGCGCCGCATCTCTTGAGTGGGCGGGATGGAGCGCGGTAAACTCCGCCGGCGCGATCACGGTTTATCGCGGCGCCTACGAATTCCCGGCAGCAGGGAATCAGGAGGGCGGTTACGAGTTCCTGCCGCAAAACGCACCGCCGATGGCGCCGATCGAGGCTCTCCCGCCTCCACGGCCGTCCAATCCGGCAGCCACCCCACTGAACCCGCTGGGCTCGACCTGAAGTCGCCATGGTGGTACAACAGGCTCACCATTGGCTGGGTTGAAGGAAGACACGCATGTCCGGCACGAACGTACTCGACGAAATTGAGCTGGTTGTTGAAGACATCGGTCGCGGTGGCGGCGGAAAACCGCCCGACCGCGACGACCATCGAGGCGGCGGAGGTGACGACGGCAATCTTCGCCCGCGCCGCCCCAATCCCTCGCAATCGGGCCAACGACGCCATCAAACCGCGATCTTGCTCGCGATGGTGTCGATCTGCATGTTCTTCATGGCGCTGGCCGCCGCCTTCCTCGTCCGCAAGACTGGCAACGACTGGATCAACTTCAAACTCCCGCCAATCGTCTGGATAAACACAATTGTTCTTTTGACGAGCAGCCTCACGATCGATCTGGCGCGTCGTCGCCTCGCGTCCAATGATCTTGCAGGCTTTAAGACGATGTGGCGCGCCACGACCGCGCTCGGCGTAGCTTTTCTCGTCGGCCAGGTCGTCGCCTGGCGCGAACTCGTGCAAATGGGCTTTTACGTCGGCTCGAATCCTTCGAGTAGCTTCTTTTACGTCTTTACCGCCGCGCACGCCGCGCATGTGATCGGTGGAGTTCTTGCATTGTTCTACGTCCTATTTCGCGATTTCAGCAAGACAAGCGGCCGTTTGTCGCTTCCCGTGGCCGCGGAAGTCACTTCGTACTACTGGCACTTCATGGATGGCCTCTGGCTATTCCTCTTGGCGCTGCTTTTCTTCGGCGCCTGACGGTTTTTCGGCGCGTGATAACTGACAACTCCCTTAAAATCACATCCTTAGCACGTTAGCGCGAATAAATGCCGTAGTTTCACATCCTTAGAGAAATACGGGCGGGGGAGGGGCAGGAGGCAAAACCCAGCGCCTCGATCGTGTTTGCTCTGAGTGAATTGTTTCGAGCGAATCGCTAACGAGCCGTCCGTTGAGACTCCGCCACAACCTCAACCACCCGCTCGATCTGATCGATGCGCAGTTCCGGATACATCGGCAGGGACAAGACTTCCCGCGCTGCTTGCTCAGAATTCGGGAAGTCTCCGGGCTTGTGACCGAGTGACTTATAGAGTGGCTGCAAATGCAGCGGAACGGGATAGTAGACCGAACTCCCGATTTTCTTCTCGGTGAGCGCGCGGTGCAGCTCATCGCGGTTGTTCACGCGAATCGTGTATTGATGAAAGACATGGTCGTAGCCTTGAGGGATTTTCGGTGTCGTAACTCCCGAGACCGTCGAAAGCCACCGTGTATACTCGGCCGCCCGCACTTGGCGAGCGCTCTGCCACTGAGACAGATGTCGTAACTTGACGCGTAAAATCGCAGCCTGAATTTCATCGAGGCGACTATTCCAGCCCGGTTCCGCGCTCACATACTTTTCCGTCTGGCCGTGGTTACGCAACGTGCGCAGGCGCGCGTCCAGCTCTGGCGACGTTGTGACAATCATTCCCGCGTCACCGTAGGCGCCTAGGTTCTTCGTCGGATAAAAGCTGAGGCAGGCGGCGTCACCGAGAGAGCCTGTCGCCCGTCCTCTATATTTCGCGCCGATGGCTTGCGCGTTGTCTTCAATCACCGGAATATTTCGAGTCCGCGCGAATGCCGCGATCGGTCCCATATCTGCCGGTAAGCCATAAAGATGCACCGCGATGATCGCGCGAGTCCGCGAACTCATCCGCTTTTCAATCTCGATAGGGTCAATGTTGTAAGTGTCGAGGCGAATGTCGGCGAACACCGGCTTCGCATTCAGTGCGCTAACCGCGCTTCCCGTCGCCACAAACGTGAAGGGAGGAAGGATGACTTCATCGCCCGCTTTGACGCCGCAGGCACGCAGCGCGAGGATCAGCGCATCAGTCCCGCTCGCGACCGCGACACCGTGCTGCACGTCGGAAAGCGCAGCAATCTCCTGCTCCAGCGCCGTGCCTTCGCGCCCCAAAACGAAGTGCTGCGACGAGAGAACGTCATCCACGGCTTTTCGGATCTCAGCACCAATCGCAGCATACTGCGCGGCGAGATCAAGCTGAGGAATCGGCGCGTCGGCCGTTGTGATGGATGGTTTTACAGTCACGAATTGAGTGTACCGTAACGTCGAAAAACTCAGCTAAAGGTTGCGGAGGTGAGCCAGCCGGAACGGCGACCCCAGGTTTTCGCGGAGTTCGATCCAATGCTCTTCCGGAATCGATAGAAAAACTTCGACGACCTTGGGGTCAAACTGCGTTCCGGAGCAGCGCCGAATCTCTTGGCGTGCGTGTGATAGGGGCAGCGCTTTACGGTATGGCCGGTCGCTGATCATCGCGTCCAGCGAGTCCGCAATCGTAAAGATCCGCGCGCCGAGTGGAATCTGTTCGCCCTTCAAGCCGCGCGGATATCCCGACCCGTCAAAGAATTCCTGGTGCGCCAGCACGATCTCCGCAGCATCGCGCAGGAAGGGAATACGAATCAGCATGTTGTAGCCGATCTCGCAGTGCTTCCGCATGATCTGCTTTTCGTCATCCGTCAGCGGTCCCGGCTTCCGCAAAATGCCGTCCGGAATCGCCATCTTCCCAATGTCGTGCAAGAACGCCGCGCGCGCCAGCACCGGCAAATACGGATTCGGCACCGGCATCGTCTTCGCGATCGAAATGCAAAACGCGGTAACGCGTTGGCAGTGACCCTCCGTCTCCGCATCCTTCAAGTCCAACGCGCTGCCAAGCGCTTCCAAAGTGTCGTCGTAAGACTGCTCCAACTCCGCGTGCTTGGCGGTCAGCTGTGCCGTCCGCTCTTCCACCAATTGCTCAAGGTTCCTTTGATAGGTGCGGTTCTCCATCACCAGCCGCCGATGCTGCAGCGCCCGGCCAACGCCCAGGAACAGCTGATCCTTCTCGAATGGCTTAAGAATGTAGTCGTATGCCCCGCGGCGGATAGCTTCCAGCGCCGTTGAGATGTCGTGAATCGCCGTCACCATAATGACTGGCACTTCCGGGTCGTACTGCCGCAGCCAGTCCAGCAACTTAATGCCGTCCATTTCCGGCATGATCATGTCGCTCAGCACGAGGTCCGGCGTAACCCTTTTGACCTGATCCTGCGCGGCCCGGCCGTTGCTGACGGCGGTGCACTGGTACCCCTTCGACTCGAGCATGGTCGAAACCACCTCTCGAATCGCCTCTTCGTCGTCCACGACCAGTATGTTTTCCGCGTCCACTATGGTTGGCTCCCAGGAGTCATTATAAGGGACGGCACAGTACTAATGTGGGGTGCTTGCCCAGTCAGAAAATAGCGTGTTAGCGTCACAGTAAAGCTGCGGAACTAGGCTTCAGCCAGTCCTCGACACGGCCTTTCCGGTTTCCCGGCCGTGATGACGAACATTAGGAGGCAACACCGCGTGTTGGGCAATCAAGGCCTGCTCGCCATCTCGTTTTTCGAGTCGACAGCATTCATCGTGCTGTCGGTGTTGTTTATTCTTTTTCGTCGCGATCATCCCGCGAGCTATTTCCGCCTTTGGCTGACCGGCTGGCTCCTGCTGACCTTGTCCTCGGCGGCAGAACTCGGCCTGACCCTGGCGGGCATCCCCCAGTTGCGCCTGGTAGCCATCGCTGCCCATATCGGCGCACTTCTGGTCTTTCTGTTTTCTGTAATGCAGTACGCCGCGGGCGTAACCAAACGAAAGTGGCCCATCGTTCCCCTCGCGAGCGTCCTTGCGTTCGCGGTCTGCTGGTTTGAGCGCGTACCTTCGGCCGACTTCGGCGGGCTCCGGTGGGAGACCGCCGTCCTCGAATCGATCATTTGCCTGTGGACTGGCTGGCTCCTCTGGCGCGCGGCTGCAAGCCACCGCGGCCACGGCGTGCGGCTTTTGGCGGGCGGCTTCTTCGTATCCGCGCTGAACGGCATGGACCGGCCGCAGTGGCCCAACCACCCGCTATTTTTCCTTCGCGTTGCATTCGATCATCTGATCTTCGTCGCCATCGGCGTCGCGATGGTCGTGCTGGTTCTCGAGCGTGCTCGAGCCCGCAGCGAAGAGCTGAATGACAAAATGCGTCGCCTGACGATGCTCATCGCCGCCAGCACGCAAACTTTCTCGGTAAAAGAACTTCTGGACCGCGTTCTCGGTCACTTGGTTGAAAGTTTGGGTGCGACGCATGGCGTCGTGCGCCTCACGGAAGGGCAGGGCGAATCCGCGCAATTGGTTGCACGAACTTCGGTCGGCTACAACCAGGCGTTCCTCGAGCGCCATGCCCGCGTGCCGATGACGGAGCCGTGGATGCAGCGCATCGTGAACGAAGAGTGCGTGTTCGTTCGCAACGGAGATTCGCTGGATCCAACCGCACGCGAGCGCATGGCGGAGGGCGGGCTGCTGGAAATCGTTGCGTTGTCGCTTCCCGGTAAAGATGGCCCCCTCGGCATCATCGCAGTCGGTTCGATCCAACATCTGAAATTCCAGCAAGACGAAATCTCGTATCTCGGGAACGTTGCCAATCTCCTCGGACTAACCCTGCAAAATCTTCGTCTCTTCGAGCAAGTCACGACGGCACAGCAGCAATGGGCGTACACGTTCGATTCGATTGGCGACCCCATTCTCGTCCACGATCGTGAATCGCGCATTCTTCGCAGCAACAACAGGTTGAGTCACCTTATGGGCCGCGAGACGAAGTCGCTCGTTGGCCGCAAAGTTGACGAAGTCCTGTCGCGTAAGAATGTCTACTACGAAGCGTGCCCCTACTGTGAAGGCATAGCGGGTGAAGGCGACGAGAGCGATCCGTGGCTCCCTGGCTACTTTCTGGCATCGAATTCGACCTTTACCGATCCCGAGGGCCGCCAACTCGGCACCGTACACGTCCTGAAAGACATCACTGACCGCAAACGCGCCGAGGAAAAATATCGGACGCTGATCTCCAACGTGCAGGAAGGCGTGTTCATCTCCACGCCGCCCGGACGATTCCTCGATTTCAACGATGCTTTGATGCGAATGCTTGGCTACGAACATCGCGATGAGCTGATGAGCGTCGATATCGGCGCGATGTACGTAAACAATAACGACCGAGAGCGGTTGAAAAAACTTCTCCACGAACACGGTTCCGTCGCGGACTTTGAGTTTGAAATTCGGCGTCGCGATGGGGAAGTACGCACCATGATGGAGTCGTCGATCGCCGTGCGCGACGCTCTGGGTGCAGTCACTGCCTTCCAGGGATTCTTGCTCGACATTACCGACCGCAAGCGCGCCGAACAGGAAATTCGCCGTCGCAATCGTGAATTGCTCGTCCTCAACTCCATCGCGCAAACACTGTCCGAATCGATGGACCTCAACGACTCGTTGTATCGCACCCTTCGCCAAATCGCGGAGTTGTTCAAACTCGACGCAACGTCCCTATATCTATTCGACGAGCCGGAACTTTCATTGCGCCGCATTGCGGCCGTCGGATACCGATCGGAATACGCGCGGAACTTCCCGAAAGTCACCGTTCAACCCGAACTGCTACAGCACGTAAAGGCCGTTCACGCGACATTCCTGTCCGCACAAGGACTGCCGCTGCCGCCAATCTTCCGCGCTGTGCAGCAAAAAGAAGAAATTACCTCGCCCTTCCTGGTGATTTTGTGGTCGAAGGACAAAGTTCTCGGCGTTCTCTCCATCGGTACGCGTACCACGCGCGAATTTTCGCCCGCCGACATCAACTTGCTCATTGCCGTCGGAAGTCAGATCTCGAACGCGATCGATCGCACACTTCTCTACGAAGAGACGCGAACGGCCTATGACAACCTCCGCCGAACGCAGGAGCAGTTGCTTCACAGCGAAAAAATGGCGGCCGTAGGCCAGCTGATTTCCGGCGTCGCCCACGAACTCAACAATCCGCTCACCGCAATCCTCGGATACAGCCAACTGCTCAGCGCGAGCCCGGACGTTGGTACGCAAGGTGTTGAATACGCCGAGAAGCTGTACAAACAGGCACAGCGGACCCATCGCATCGTACAAAACTTGCTCAGCTTCGCGCGGCAGCATAAGCCGGAGCGCATCGCCGTTCAGGTCAACCAGATTCTCGAAGAGACACTGGCACTGCGCGACTACGACCTCCGCATGAAAAACATTCGCGTGCATCTCGAACTTGCGTCCGATCTGCCGGTCACCGCTGCGGACCCGCATCAGCTTCAGCAGGTATTTCTGAATCTCGTGAACAATGCGGTCGACGCCGTTCTCGAATCGGCAAGCGAAGGCGATCTTTGGGTGCATACCGGACTCCGCGGCGACCGCCTCATCGTCGAATTCACTGACAACGGTCCCGGCGTCCGCGAGCCGTCCAAGGTTTTCGATCCCTTTTACACGACGAAGCCCGTTGGCAAGGGCACAGGCCTCGGCTTGAGCATCTGCTACGGCATTGTCTCCGAACACGGCGGAACCATCCGTGTCCGGAACGTGCAGCCCCACGGCGCTGCTTTTACCATCGAAATGCCGTTCCAGGCGCCTTCGCAACAACGAGTTCTCCCATCGGGAACTCTCGCAACTCCGGTGCGAGTGGGCAAAATCCTGCTCGTGGATCAGGACGTTTCCGTGCTCGAAGCCGTCAGCGGAATCTTGCGTGCCCGCAATCATCAAGTGCGCCCAGCCGGAAGCCTAACCGAGGCGCAACAGGCTCTGCGCGAGCAGGAATACGACATGGTCGTTGCCGATTTGCAGACCTACGAGGGCGTTGGGGACAAAGGCCTCCGCTGGTGGCTCCGCCTGCATCGCCCGAGCCTGGCCCAGCGCGTAATTCTCATGCGTGCGACCACGCCCCTCGCGTCACAAAGCGATGCGGCGCTAGGTGCGCTTCAAATTTTGCAGAAGCCTTTCAAGGCAGGCGAGTTGCTCGCAGTGATCGAGGCGGCGTTAAGCGACTCCGGCGCCGTTTCCATCGAGCGGTGAGGACGCGCTTCGGACCGCCATCGCGGCGCGTTCACCAAATTCCTTCATTGACATTTCCATCTGAATCGAAAGTTCGCTCACCATCTGGCTCAATTGGCTGAGCTGCGCGATCGGCACGAAGCCCCATCCGAACGCCATCCGGATTGCATAGTAGCGGACCAGAAACTCAAAGCTCAGTTGCGCGCGTTCAAGCTCCTGCCGAACCCCTACCGACGGCGACAACGCGGCGACGGCTCGCATCATTTTGGTGAGCCGATCGAAGTCACAACGCAACTGTTCGAGATAAGTCAGTACGACCTTGCGACGCTCGCGACGCAATCGCGACTGCAGTTTTGTGTAACCGCGTTTGGAGAGGAATGCCAGATCGTCACTCGACGAAGCACGCCGAATGAGTGAGAGATATGTCGCATGCCTGCGACCCGGTTGCTCCAGCGCGTTGAGATCGAAATTGCCGCGCGACAAACGGCTTGGCGCTCGCAGCGCCCAGATCAAGGCGGCAAGCAGGAGTACCGCAACGCCCGAGAAGATGACGAGCGTGGTCGTCACGATTCCACCACATGCTTTCGGAAAAACTTGCGAAGCGTCTCGTTCAGCTCACGGAGTCGTGCGTTGACTTGAGGCCCAATCTCTTCGTAAGCGCCGCCACTCGGGGTTGAAGGAGCTTGTGACGACGCCCGAACCGGATGGCGTAAGGCCACAATCCAAACGACCAAAGTGATAACGAAAACCCACAACTCCGAGTAGTTCCACACCTCGGCGTACGCTGGGAATTTTTTCAGGTACTGCGATTTCATAAGCGCATCCGCGATAATTGATCCACAGGAATAAAAACAAAAACCGCCAACGAGCATCTTGTAGACCGGATCGATGAGGATCGAGTACCGCCGGATCAGGAGCAAACAAAACACAAACGCTATAGCGAATGTTAAGTAGTATCCAATGTGAGCAGACCATAGCCCCCATTGATCGGTGCTATTCGCAGTCGCCCACGCACGGATGGTAACAACGATAATCGCCGAAAAGATCACTCGCCAGGTAAGCTGCCAGATGCCGGGGTAGCCCTGCAGCGCGCGATGGAGAAGCTCCGTCGACGCAAGGGTTTGCGCGACCATTATGATTACTTCTGTCGCCCAGTATGTTCGGAAGGAAGGTGCGGAATAGAATCCGAAATGACTGTAGATACCGACCATAATGATCGCTTGCGCGAGGTTCAGCCCGATGTACCAGGCGAACATGGGCAGCGTCCGGTAGTGGCGGCGTACTACGAGAAGCACGAGGATTGCGAATTGCAGGATGCCGCTTGCGAGCCAGATTAGCTTCAGAGAGGTAGACAGACCCGTCACGGGTACGGATGTTATCAGAGTGCAATCTAAAGAGTAAATTCAAAGGTAAGGTAAACCTGATCGGCTCAACATTTCCGATGAATCACACCTCAAGGTTTTGCTTCGCCAAAAGGGTAACAGTCACAATCGAATCGGTTGCCCACGAAGGGGCGCGAGGTTGCCGCGCCCAACGTGGACACGACTGCTATGCTGCGATCAGCTCGGACTGAGGCAGCAGCCACGGATTCGGCGCTGGCGGCGGCGCGGGCGTGCCGTCGGCGACGAGTTCCGGCGCTGGCTGTAACCACGGATTTGGTGCAGGCGGCGGTGCAGGCGTGCCGTCAGCGACTAGAGCAGAACGACCACTCAGGTTCTGAGTAGGGCTTGCGTTGACGGTACTGACGACCGGGAGTACGATCAGCAGCGTCAATCCTAAAAATAAGGCGTATACGACTTTCGAGTTCATGGGCGACTCCTCCTGCCGCCGAGCGTGCGAGGAGGCGCCTTGAACGGAATTTCAGAGGGTGAAACGTTCTGTCTGCGGAACGGCTAGGTCGGCGATGGGAACCCTGACGCAGTTGCAACAAAATCGGAGAGTCATTCAGGACTTCACGCTGCGCACGCTCGCCGCTATTCCGGGAGCGTTTGCGCGGCTGACTTACATGGCTTCGCTGCGGGATTTATCGAGCGGGCGGTACGCACACGAGGGGCTTCTCGCTGTCTACCAACCGGAGTCGGTGCAGCAAGCGCTCGAGCAATGTCATGAAGAGATCTTTGAACGTTTACTGGAATCGAGCCTGGAAGAGCAGGAGAGCGATCTGCGGGCGCATCTGGAAGGAATGGAGCAGGGTTTGTGCGTTGCCGTGGCGCACTGGCACAAGCTTGAGGCTTACCGCAACCTGATGCCGGCGGATGCGCCGGACTATCTTAAAGAGCTTTTTTGCTCGAATACGCGCGCGCTTCTGGAGATACTGGCTGCGGAAAACTGCAAGGCTCGTTGAACCGTGTCACGATCCCGATCACGCGGCCGACAACTTCCGCCTCGTCCGGCACTTCCCACGATTCCGGCAAACAGCGCGACAGCGGATGCGGCTGCATCACCAGTCGCGCCCCGGCCTGGTGGAACCACCCGCAGCGATAGCCACCCCGAATCTCCACGAAATACATCGGCCGGTCGTATTCGTTGACCCAGTCCGTTTCTTCGATCCGCCGCATCGTCACATCCACGAGCACAATGCTTCCAGGACGCAACAAAGGCATCATGCGTCGGTCGTTTAGTCCGATATAGCCATAGCGGTGATGGTCGTTTGCGCTGGTGAGGGCGCCCTCAAAGCGCCCCCATTTTTCGACCATTCGCGACAAAAACTCCGTTCGACCGGGATCGAACGACGGATCGAAATGGACGGGAATTCGTAACGAAACGGGCGGAGCCATCAAATGGCTTTGAGGCGCGTGAAAGACCGCTGCATCTCCGAAAAATTCGTCGATCGGCACTTCGTACCAACGAAAAATATCAAGCGGGTTCAGGTGATAGACAACAGCCAGCGTGTAGATCTTGTGCAAGCTCGGAACAACGCCGTGATTCTCGATGTCGGCGAGCCGGCTGATGTGAAGAATGAACTCCGATCGTCCACGTTGCGCAGCGAGTTCAAAGCTGGATCGTTCTACATCGCGATAGGTCAAACCGAGTTTTTCGCGGACCTGACGGAGACAGAGGCCGGGGATCATGTTTTCCTCAGGGAGGGCAAATCTGGTGGAAGGGTACAACACAATTATCGCTTTGTTAATGAATCGGAACAAGTATTTTGAAATGCGATAGTAAAAGAACACTGAATCCCTGTGAATCGTAGTGAATTGGCGAAAAGGCGCCAGGAATCGGTCTTCCGAACGTGCCGGGGCTCCCAAAATGGGAATCTGTTATCCTCGAACGATGACGTTGTCTCGGGAAAAACCCGCCCGCTGGATGATCTTTTCGGTCGCGCTTGTGGCTTTGGCGCTCGCTGCGAATTCTCTCTTGGAGGCGCAGCAGCCCGCCGTGGCTGAAAAACAGGGAGTTGCTGGCGGCGCACCCACCGCCGGAACGACGAACGCCGAATTCGCTGCCGCAGCCGATGAAGTGCTGCATCAGATGAGCGAGATCACTGGTCTGAAGTTGCTGACGCCGCTGAAGAAAAGCTTACGCTCGCGCGATCAGATTCGTGCCTATGTCATCAACGAAATGAAAGAAGACAAGGATCAAGCCGAGCGCTACGCCGGCCAGCGAAGCGCCGAAGCTTTCGGCCTACTGCCAAAAGGCTTTGACCTCGATAACTTCATGATCGATCTCCTGACCGAGCAGATTGCCGGGCTCTACGATCCTAAGACGCACGAGTTCTACGTTGCCGACTGGATTCCCGCTTCCGACCAGAAAATGGTCATGGCCCACGAACTAACGCACGCGCTGCAGGATCAACACTTCAAAATTGACAATTGGGTCAAGGCTGCGCGTCCCAATGATGATGCGGAACTTGCGCGCGAGTCCGTGCTGGAAGGCAGCGCCATGGCCGCTATGGTCGACTACCTCCTTCAAGGGACGGGCCGATCGCTCCAGGATTTACCTGACATCGATCCGTCGATGCTGGTCGGCGACATGGAGAGCACGCCAATGCTGAAAAAAGCGCCGCCGTTTTTGCGCGACGCTCTGATCTTTCCATACCTCGATGGGCTCAATTTTTCCGCCGCGATCGTTCGACCTAAAGGATGGGACGCGCTGTCCGGCGTGTTCGCGAAGCCGCCGATCTCGACCCAGCAGATCATGCATCCTGCGACCTACTTTTCGTTTCGCGTCCCGCCGAAAGCCGACCTTCCGTCGCTCGATAAAGACTTGGGCTCCGATTGGATCCGGCTCGAAGACAACCTGATGGGTGAATTTGGCTGGAAAGAATTGCTCAAACAATTCGTTGGCGAAGAACGCGCCACTCCACTGGCTGCGGCTTGGAGCTCCGACCGCTACATTTTGTTCGAGCAGAAAAAAACGAGGAAGCTCGTTCTCATCGCGCGTCTCGACCTGACTGGCGAGCACGCCACATCGGAATTTTTTACCGCGTACTCCCAAGCACTTGTGAAAAAGCACGACAAACGAACAAATGAGAAGAGGGAAGACGACTTTCTGACGTTCGACACCCCGGATGGTGGCGTGTTCTTCAAATGTTTGCAGATGTCCTGTGTGAGCCTTGAGGGAGCTGACCGTGGGCTATTCGACAAGTTGAACAGCGGCTTACATTGGGACACCGCAGCGCCTTCCAAAGACACCGATCGAACCACCGTGCAACGCCGTCGCGAGTCCGGCACACCGTCGCCAGCGATGGCGTCCGCCCACAATTAAGTTTTGAAGGTTGAGTCGAGGCCGAAAGATTGGCGCGGCGCTAAGCAGCGCGCTGCAACGCAAGCAGCGTCAAATCATCGGCCTGCTTCGATCCCGAAGTGAACGTGTGAAGGTCCGCAAGGCAACTTGAAATCAGGTCAGAAGGCGGTTTCGTGCCGTGCCCGTCGGCAACGGCTCGCACGCGATGCAACCCGTATTCCTCGCCATCTGCGTTTCGCGCCTCGGTAAGCCCGTCGGTGTAGATAAGCAGCGAATCGCTAGCCTGGATCGAAAAGCTGAAAACCGGAAAATTCATGCTCGGAAACATGCCGAGCGGCACACCCGTCGCGCCTTGTGACTTCGTTCCACCCGAGCACAGGTGCAAAAGCGGCAGATGCCCCGCGCTGACGATCTCGACTGATCCTTCATGCGTGGCCCGGCCAACGACGAGCGTCGCGAACTGTCCCGCCATCGTGCTCTCGGCAAAAATACGATTCGCCACGCCAACCATCTTGTCGAGCGGCAATTCCGCGTCAGCCAAACTACGAAATGTAGCGTGTAGGTGACTCATCAACATCGACGCCGCGATGCCTTTGCCCGAAACATCACCCAGCAGAAAAACGAGGCCTGACTTCGACTCAAAGAAATCGCAGTAGTCGCCACTGACAACGCGCGCCGGTGCGTAGTGATACCGCACCTGCCACCCTTTCGGCGTGAAGTCCCGCGCCGGCAACAATGTTTGCTGAATCCTGGCCGCGAGCAGAAGGTCACTCTCGAGCGCTCGTCGCTCTTCGGTCGTCAGATGATCGAGACAAAATTGTTCCAGCGGATTCGCCAGCAATCGATCCGCTTCGATCGAGTCGTGACACGTCTCGCAAAGCCCATACGTGCCGGTGTCCATCCGTGCCAGTGCCGCGTCGACCTCATTAAGCAAATTCGAGAGCGACGCATCCGCCGCCGGCGATTGCATTGCGGTTTCCAGCCGGTTGTGTCGTCGTTCCAGTTCCGTGCGCAGGTAGGTTTGTTGTGCGGTTGCCATAGTTATTCCTGCCGAAGTTTGCGATTGTGCGGCTGCAATTTCCATCCGGTATCTCTCTTCAAAGATTCAAGTCTAAGGCGGCTATCGACCGGCTTTGGCGGCAAATATCCGTCCACCCGCCGTCCGGCCCGCCGGGAGCGGCGCCTCTCGTTGAAGCAAGGGAAGGTTACCGGTGCGCTCCCGCTTAGACTCCATCCGATGCCGGAGCCGAGCCGCTCGATTCAGAAGTTTTTCTTCGATTCGGGCGAGTTTGGGCGTCGCGTAGAACGACCGGGATGCCGCCCGAAGCCGCTTCACTTTCGCAAGCGCCAGGCAAATAAACTCGACGGCGCGATCCAGGTCCTTCGCGCGTCGCTCGTAGTACATCGCCAATTCTTGGCATGCGTGAATCGCGTCGAGCACGTCGATCTCTTCGGTCGTCGCAGCCGATTCGGAGGCAAGTTCGTGCCAGAGCGAGGCCGCGTGATCGTGATCGCCGCGTCGCTTTGCATGCTGGGCCAGTTCGCGCCGCGCTCTCGGCCGATGTTCGGAGGGCAGCCCGATGTCCAGTGCATGTGAACACGCGGCATGTGCTCGGTCGCGGTCGCCTCGCTTATTCAAAAAGTGCGACAGTCCGAACAAATCGAGACTCTCAACGTCGTCATCAGCGCGTTCGGCGGCCGCAAGCAAGCTGTCGATGCGTCCAAGAATCGCAGCCAGCCCGCGCAAATCCATCTGGTTGTGCCGGATCACCGCAGCCAACGGCTCCGCCGGCCCGCCGCGAATGTAGTCGAAATAATGCTGGGGGATCATCGAAGACAAAACATCGTCGTCGCGATGCCAACCAAGCCGCGGCGCATCCAAAACATGCCGCTCCAGCTCAACCAATCGCACCGAGCCTAGCCGCAGCTTCCACAGTGCCCTCGATGGATGCAACAAATCGAGATGCGCAGCGAGCTTTGGCGTCTTGATCGCGCGCGTCATCGTGAATCGATTCTCGAGAAGCGGCCAATCGAACGACTTCCCATTGAATGTGACTAACACTGGCCGCTCTGCCAATCGCACCGAAAGTTCATGCAAAATCGAATGCTCTTCGTGAAAATCGCGCATGAAAAGCTGTTCGACCTGCAATCCCCCCGAATCCCACCACGCGAGTCCGATCAGAAATGGGTACGTCCCGGTTCCGCCCGACAGCCCGGTCGTCTCCGTATCGAGAAACAGCCACTTCGTCGGATCCGAAAGCGCCGCCAGCGTCCGCTTGGAAAGCTCTTCGTCGCGCGATCGGCAAAGCAAATCCAGCGTGTTGCTCGAAGTCTCGACAAACTCCGGTGTCGAATACCAATTGCTGACCGAAACATGCTCGCCGTAGTGATTCGTGGCAATTGCCGCGCCGACGAGTTGCGACAGCGCATCCTCCTGCTCCGGCGCCCGCCGCGCGAACGTTCGCCCTAGCGTTACTCCAGGACGCGATGGCTTCAGCGCCGTCAGCCTCGAAAAACGATCCGCCATGCTCGCCATCAGGCACACAGCCGATCGAGTATCGCCAGCGCCGCTTCTTTTGCGCGCGGCGCAAGATCGCCCGCAGGTCCCACGCACGAAGGGCAGCCTTGCTCGCAACCGCAATCCACGATCAATTCGCGCGTCTTGGCAACCAGCAACTCATGCGCACGAAACAGCGGCTCCGAAAATCCGATTCCGCCCGGATACGCGTCATACAAATACAGATTCGGCTCGAAAAATTCCTTCGCACCGGCTTTCACGGCGTCTTCCACTCGCATGGATACAATCGATTCATTATTTTCGCCCGGTGCTGGCGGCTTCTCGCCAATCGCTGTCCCGAGATCGCGCCCGTCGCACATCAGCAACAAAGTCGCGACCGTTTCCAGCGCATGCAGCAAGCCAAACATCCCGCTCTGCCGCTCGCTGATCGTGTAGGGCAGTGATTCAATCAGCTTTCGCTCCAACGTGATCCAGTACGCCGTCGTATGCATCTCGTTCTCTGGAAGCTGCAAATCCCCGGCGCCGATATTTTCATTTGTGAAAAATTTGAGCTTCTTGAATCCCACCACCTGCGAACGCACCAACACATCGCCATGCGACCTCAAAGCAGGCATCTGCGGATTCGCCTCGCTAGCCCGCGCCCCCTGCGCAACTTCGAGAACCCCCACCTGCGTGTAGCGAATCGCATCCGTGTAGTAATCAACGTCAACCTGCTTCACGTAAGCCTTGCGCTCTTTAAAATCGAGATGCTCCACGTGATATTGCTGCGCGCCATGCAGATAAATCGCCTTCTCGTGCACGGTCGTCAGCGCGCTCGAAAAATCCACTTCGCCGATCACCTCCGCCTGTCCAGTAACGTCGATGATGATGAAGTTGTCGCTCGTCACCGACCGCAAACTCACCGTATCCGCCGGATACGCCTCCTGCGTCCAGTGATAGTGATTGCCAGCGTGATGCAAAAATCCTACCTCCGCCATGCGTGCGCACAGGTCCGGGACATCGACGTCGCCGAACGCCTCATCCGGCGCGATCGGCAACTCAAACGCCGCACACTTTAGGTGATTCACCAAAATCTCCAGATTGTCGGGCTGAATAAACGCATGCTCCGGCGTGTTGCCAAAAAAATAATCCGGATTCCGTACGATGAATTGATCGAGCGGCGCCGACGACGCCACCATCACCGCGCACGAACTCCCGCTGCGCCGCCCCGCGCGCCCCGCTCGCTGCCAAGTCCCCGCGATCGTTCCCGGATACCCCGCCATCACCACGGTATCCAGCGATCCAATATCGATCCCCAGTTCCAGCGCGCTCGTCGACACAACTCCACGAATCCGCCCGTCTCGCAGCCCACGCTCAATGTCGCGCCGTTCGCCCGGCAAATATCCGCTGCGGTAACCGCGAATCGTCTCCGGCTTTCCCGCTTGCTGCGGATTCGCCTTCTGCAAATACGTCAGCAGCAACTCCGTATGCAACCGTGAGTTCGCAAACACCATCGTTTGCAAATTGTGTTTCAGAAATTCCTGGGCCACGCGCGACGACTCATTCAAATAGCTTCGCCGAATCCCCAGCGCGCGGTTCACCACCGGCGGATTGTAGAAAACGAACGTCTTCTCCGCTGCGGGCGCGCCATTCGCGCTCAACACCTCGACATCCTTCTCAATCAATCGCGACGCAAGCTCGCCCGGATTTGCAATCGTCGCCGAGCAGCAAACAAACTGTGGCTCGCGGCCATAAAAACGCGCTATGCGCCGCAGCCGCCGCAACACATTGCACAAGTGACTGCCAAACACTCCGCGATACGTGTGCAGTTCATCGATCACGATGTAGCGCAAATTCTCAAACAGCCGCGTCCACCGCGCATGGTGCGGCAAAATTCCCGTGTGCAACATGTCGGGATTCGTCAGCACCAGATGTCCCTTTTCGCGTATCGCCTTGCGCGCATCGCTCGGCGTGTCGCCGTCATACGTAAAAACGCCAAACCGATTCGCAAGCCGCTCGTTCAGATCGTGTAGCTCGGTGAGCTGATCCTGCGCCAGCGCCTTGGTCGGAAAGAGATAAATCGCGCGTGTATCCGTATCTTCCAGGATCGCGTTCAGCACCGGCATGTTGTAGCAGAGCGTCTTCCCCGACGCGGTCGGTGTAACGATGACGACGTTCTTCCCGTCGTGCACAGCCTCAGCCGCCGCAGCCTGGTGCGAGTAGGGCTGGCGAACACCCTTCGCTTTGTAAGCAGCCGCAAGATCGGCCTGAATCCAGGAAGGGAACTCGGCGAATTCGGCTTCCCGCGCCGGAAAACGCCGCACCGCCGTGATGATTTCCCCGGTTGGGTCGCGCTCCATGAAACCGTTTACCACGCCGGAGGCCCGCGTCGCGGACGTTGTCAGCGCCTCTGGTGCGCGAGAAACGGCAAATAGACTCGGTGGCATGCGGCTCCTTCTGGCGCAACTCCTGGACAAACGCCAGTTCGCTTTTTGTTCGCTAAAACTAGCACGCGGTCGTCTGAGCCGCAACGGAAGATTTCGCTCTATTTTCGATGGCGAAGACAAGGCGTAAACAGCGAGGACCAGTGGCGGCATGGCACCGCCGTGCCCGCATGAGACTAATGCCGCAACCGTAAAACCATCACCGTCCCGACGAAGAAGAGAACTGCCGACATCCCAAATGCCGCCTGCACCGAAAACGCGCTCCACAGAAATCCGACCAGCACGCTCGACAGAAAATCCCCGCCCGCGTTCACTGCCGCGAGCGTCCCGAACGCCATTCCATGTTGATCCTTCGGTACCAATTCCGCCGCGACAGAATCCTCCAGTGCCTCTTCGGTTCCAACATAGAGCCCCGCGAGCGCGCTGATCACTGCGAGCAGCAAAAGCGATTGTGTATTCGTGCACAACAAAATCGCCGTCACGAACGCCAGCCCATAGCCCGCGGCCAAAACATACTTCCGCTCGCGCACGTGGTCGCTGATCCACCCGCTCACATAGGCCGAGCCCGCATAAAACACGTTGTGCAGCGTATACAGCCCGACCGCGATACTCGCAGCACGCCCCATCCCCTGCGCTGGCGTCAGCGCCCGCGACGCGTACAGAATCAACATTGTGTGCGAGAAATCGCCGGCGCCGAATACTCCGACCGCAACAAGAAATCGCCGAAAGGGAGCTGGCAGCGACTTCAATCCCACGATGAACGATCGTTGCGGCCGCGCCTCCATTGGCCGCTCGCGCACCAACAGCCAGAACAGAACGACCGCCGTCAAGCCCGGCACGAGCGTCCACAAAAACACTTGCCGGTAGGAATGTTGCGTCTTTTCCAGCAGCCACAAGGCCGTGAGCGGTCCGGCGATCGCGCCGACGGTGTCCATCAACCGCTCAAATCCAAATGCGCGCCCATACGCGCCGGGCGGAACATCCGCCGCGAGCAGCGCCTTCTTCGCCGGTGATCGCACACCGCGTCCAAACCAGGCAAGCGTCCGCCCCAGCATCACTTCCGCCGCCCCGGTCGCAAGCCCGAACGATGCCGTCGCCAGCGCCGTCACTGCGTAGCCGATCACCGCGAGCGGTTTTCGCGTCTTCAATCGGTCCGTAAAATGTCCGGCCGCCAGCTTGGTGAAACTCGAAAGCCCGTCGGCGACGCCCTCAATCACGCCGAGCCACGCCGGCCCCGCTCCGATCAGCGCCAAAAATGCAGGCAGCACCGCGGTCGCCGTCTCATGACTCCAGTCGCTGAACAAACTCGTCAGTCCGACGCCAAGTACCGTGCGGTTGAGCCAGGAGGACTTTGCGCTCGTTTCGGGCATAGCAGTGGGCACGATTGATTTTCGCTAGACTCAGATAAACTGCCGATGAACGGCCCGAGCCCGACTTATTCTCGTCGATTCGACGCCGCTTCCATTCCAGAATGCGAATCGCGATTGTATCGGACATCCACGGCAACCGCCGCGCCTTCGACGCGGTGCTCGCCGATCTCCGCGAAGTCGCACCCGAACTCATCGTCCACGGCGGCGACCTGTCGACCGGCGGCGCTCATCCCGCTGAGGTCATCGATCGAATTCAATCGCTCGGCTGGCCCGGCGTCTGTGGCAACACCGATGAGATGCTTTGGGCCCCCAGTCGCCTCACGGATTTCGCCGCAACACTTCCACAACTCGCCGGCGTTTTTCAGCGCGTTCAAGACACGATTCCATGGACCGTTGCCAAACTTGGGCCAATTCGCTTGCGCTGGCTCGAAAAGCTCCCGATGCGCTACGTTTGCGAAGAGCTGACGCTTGTCCACGCGAGCCCGAATGATTGCTGGCGCGCCCCGATGCCCAACGCGAACGACGAAGAATTCAGCAGAGTCTATGGGCCGCTGAACGCCAAAATCGTCGTTTACGCCCACATCCACGTGTCATTTATTCGCCATTTCGACGGATGGACAATCGCCAACACAGGAAGCGTCAGCCAGTCGTACGATGGCGACACGCGCGCTTCCTATCTCGTAATTGACGATGGAAATCTCACAACGCGCCGCGTCGAATACGACGTGCAGTCTGAAGCCGATGATCTGCTGAAGTCCGGCGTGCCGCACGCCGATTGGATGGCAAAAATTTTGCTCGCCGGGAAATACGTCCCGCCCGAATAACCGGCGCAGGCTCAGAAAAAGCCTGGCGGTCAGCTACCTCTTCGTCGCGCGATGCACCAATACCCGCACCTTTTCGAGCGTCACAATCCCGCCGTCGAGCATTTCGTCAATCCGCGGCAGGATCTTCTCGATCTTCTCGTTCGACTCGATCACTTCTAAGACCATCGGCAAATCCTCTGACATTCGCAGCAACTTATCGGTGTGTATTACGCTCGATCCACCAAAGCCTGCGACGCCCCGCAGCACCGTGGCTCCCAAAAATCCCTCTTTCCGCAGCATCTCGACGATCGCCTCATGTAACGCCCTGCCCTTCCACTTGTCCGACTCACCGATGTGAATCCGCATCAGCGTCCGTTCGCCTTCAAATTTCTCGTATGCCATGTACCCTCCGCGATGTTCCCGCGTCAAGAAAAGCTAAAATCGATTTGCCAGCCGTATTCCCAGGATCGACAGGAAGAGCCCAATGAAAACGCTCGCCGCGACATAACCCGTCGCTGGCAGCCACTCGCCGTCCTCCAACATCTTGGCGGTCTCCCATCCAAAGCTCGAAAATGTCGTATAACCGCCAAAAAATCCAACCGTGATCGCCATTCGCCAATCCGGCGAAATCATCATCCGGTTCAGCGTGATCTGCCCGATCAGACCGAGTAGAAAACATCCCGTGAGATTGATCAACAACGTCCCCCACGGAAACGTGCCGCCTGTTCCGACGTGCACCACGCCCTGAATGCCGTAGCGCAGTAGCGTCCCCACCGCTCCGAAAATCGCAATCAATGTTAAACGCAACGATTCTCCGATCCTGCTCGCGACGCAATGCGATTCGTTCGCAGAGTGCGCGGCAAACAAAAAAACTCCTGGAGCCGATTGGCTGCCAGGAGTCATCAGTCCTCGAATCTCTCGGGACGGTTAGGGCGAACTCCATCGCCTCAGTTGAATTTCGACGACAGTGTAACGTTGCCGCCGCCTCCAGACAACAACTTGTAGTCGGGAAGCGGCGGCTTGGTCACGTCTCAGAATGTAGGCCTAAAAATGAAAACGATACCGAACCTGCACGAACATCTCTCGTGGGTTCAGGTAATGCGTTCCGCCAAACGTAAAGCTGTTGTCCAGCAACACGCGGCGATTCGCGACGTTGATTCCGTTCAAGCTCACCGAAAAGCGCTCGCCGAACGATTTGCTTAAAGTCATGTCAAAGGTCGTGTGTCCCGGGAGATGCTGGTTCGGATCGGGTGGGGAATTCCCGTTTGTGAATCCCGACGCGTAGTAGACATCCGTCGACACGAACGATTGCCACGGCAACGTCCACTGCCCGCCGACATGCAACGTGTTGCGCTGGTCATGGTCGAGCAGACCAAAGCCATCACCAAACGAAAAGTCCGTCAGGCCGCCGTTGATATTCCCGAACCCAAGTGCGAGCTGGTTCGAGTACGTCAGATAAATCTGCCCGTGATTGTGAATGCGAGGCGAACGCAGTGTCAGCTCCCAGCCGTTGATGCGCGCGCCCTGAATCGTGATCGGGAAAAACACGTCCGAGTTATTCAGATTGTTGTGATCGAAGAAATTCTTCGCTCGCGTCTGAAATGTGTCCGCGTCGATCGTCCATCCGAACAGCGGAATCGTCACACCGAACTGGTGCTCTTCATCGCGCTCGCCATGCAGTGGAATGAAGCCCAGATTCTGCAGCGTCACGAAATCGATTAGTGGACCGGTCACGGTATCCAGCGGCGGCGCCTGATAGAAGTGACCGTAGAATCCGCGGAATACCCACTTCAGCTTGGGTATCCGCACGGAAGCACCAACGCGCGGGTCGGTCGCATTCTCGACCACTCCGCCCGAAAAATGCGTCTGCCGCAGCCCCGCGTTCAATGTGAGCCATGACGTCGCGCGAAGTTGATCTTCGGCATACACGCTGACGAGGCTCCCGTCGGGACTCGTCTTTACCGGTGGATTCAAACTCGGCGCGCTGCCGTCGTTGAAGATCAACCCAAACGTTTGCGAGTCCTGCTGCGCGAATCCGTAAAATCCGCCGCGCAGGTTGTTGCGATCTTTCACCCAGGCGATCGTCGCCTGCCCGCCTTCGTAATTTGACGATCGTTCTTGCGTCGTCGAACTCGGAAGATCGAGCGGGCTGCTTTGGTAATTCGCGCTGTTGTGATGGAAAAATGGCGACACCGTCAGCAGCAATCCCGGATTTAGTGTTCGCACCCACGAAAACGTCACGAACGAATCGTTTTCGACGTTGGCATCCTTCAGGAATGTACCCGCCGTGTCGGGATCGTTGGGATCAAACGGCACTTGATAAAAATCGCGCCGCACCTGCGCCACGACGCGCAGCTGATCGTTGGCATCGAGGTTGTACATCAGCGAGGTAAATCCGCCGAAGCCGTTCGCCGCATCGTGTACCACCGCCGAAGTAGGCGTTTGCAATCCGAGATTCGTCCGGTTGCCGTTGACGCTGGCGTAGTAGGCGAACTTGTTCGTATGCCCGCCGAAGTTGAGTTGGTCGTCGGTCTGGTAAAAATTGCCGGCGCTCAGCACCAGCTCCGCATCATTGTTCATCTCGAAGCCCGTCCGCGGCGCTACGTTGAAAACGCCGTATGTGCGGTCGCCATAGTCAGCGCCATAGCTGCCGCGTTGCGCTTCGAGCATGTCGATGTCTTTCGGATCGATCTGCGGACCAAGATTGCTCGCGATGTTCGTGTTGGGAATCGGCACCCCATCGATGAGCCAGCTCACTTGATGCCCGCCGCGAATGTGCAGTTGATCGTGCGTTACATACGAGCCCGGAGTGAAGTCCGTAATCATCGCCAGACTGTTCGTCCGCGAAGCGCCCGGCGTTCGCGCAATCTCCTCGCGATCGATCACAGTTGTCGGAGTCACGGTTTCGGTCTGCGCCGGCGCCGCATCCGCCGACACCTCGACCGATTGGTTTTGCGAAGCAATCCGCAACTCGAGATGCAAAATCGGCGCCGTGCCCGAAAGCACCGTGATGTTTTGCTCGCCGGTTTGAAATCCGGTTTGCTCCACCTTCACGGAATATTCTCCGAGCGGCACCGCATCGAAATGAAACTCGCCCTGATCGTCGGTTTGAATCGTTTGCGTGTATGCCGAATTGCGAGCCTGCAAAGTAACCTGTGCATTGGTCACCGGACGATGCTGCGGATCGTGAACGATCCCGCGCACTGTGCCGAAGATCGTGGCCAGCGCAGTTCCTCCTAGGAACAACAAAACAATTAACAACGGTAAGACGCGTCGCATGAAATCCTTTTCTCCTCAATGGGTAGCGCAACTCTTTCGAGAGTCGCGGAAAGGGAATCGAGCGGAATTACAGAAAATTTGTGGGAGCGTGCTTACAGAGCGTTGCTGAGGAGTCGAGGTGGGGGAGACGCAGGTTCAATCGCGCGCGGAATCTCAAGCGCGCGCGTAATTCCGCTACTGCGCGTTACATGCATCGAGACCGGTACAACAAACACCGGTGGCATCACAAAGGTCACCGAGCCGACAGTGGCCGGCGTTTCGTGAGTCTGGCAGCAATCCATCGAGCAGTCGTTCATTCCCGCCGTCTTGTCGCCCACTTTGGACGACATGTCGTGCCCGCAATCTTCATGTCCCGCCTCATGAGTGACGGCGGGATTCGGGTTTGGCGCAGTCTTGCTCTTGTGATGGTGCTTGGGAATGTTGCAGAACCCTTCCGCGCAGCATGCCATCGCCGGCGAAAACGCAGCGGCCGCCAGCGGCGCGTATAGAAACGCAATCGCGAGCAGGCACGCTAGCGCGCCAAGCACCCTCTGTCGATTATGGTTTCTGCGATTCAAGTTCGATCCAAAAGACAAAACTCCATCCCTATGATAGTCCAGCCGCCCATCCTGCGAGCGTTAAAAGATGTCGCCCGTTTGTAACTCGTCCATACCAACCGCGAACGCCCTTTCTTGACTTGCCGTTCATCGCATCGCAGACTTCTTGTATGGCCCACACCTATATGGTTTTCGAGTTTCCCAACGAAGAAAAGGCGCAGCAGGCTCGCCACAAATTAGAGGGCTGGAAGCAAGCCTTCCGCCTCGACAAAAAGCTCCAGGTGAAGTTCGACCGCGGCGACGAAGCCGTCGAGGAAACAGACGCCTCCGCCGCTGAACCCGAGCCCGCCCACGAGGCGAAAAAGGGTGCCAAGGGCGCTAAGTCATCAAAATCAAAAAAGTCCGACAACTCCGAAGACGAGACCTCCGATTCCGGCCCGGTAAAGCTCCTCGTCCGCCTCTACTTCTCCAGCCACGAAAAGATTACTGAGCAGCAATGGCTCGACCGCATCCCCGCCGATGAGCTCTTCAAGGTCGCTCAGCCGCACGTAATCCACCAAAAAGACGCGACTTTCGACGAAACTCTGAAGCAATTCGACACCCTCGAATAGGCACGTACAATGTTTCTCCCTGATAGCAGCCATGCCCTCAGGAACAGGCCAATTTAGCCTAAAGCATTAATCCACAGGCGGGCACCGAACCCTTGCCACCCATCCCACCGAAACGCGATTTTCGGTATAATTAGGTTTCCGCGGGCGGCACCATTCCCACTTCCACACGAGGGCAAACCGAATGGCAGTGCAAACTCGCGTCAAAGTGGCCAAGCTCGACACCAAGCTAGACCTGGGCAAATATCACGGCCTGGACCGTGACAAGCTCGTCCGTCTTTACCGGACGATGTTCCTCTCCCGCCGCCTCGACGACCGCGAAATCCAGCTCAAGCGTCAGAACAAGATCTACTTCCAAATCTCCAGCGCCGGCCATGAAGCCATCACGGCCGCAATGGGGTTGCTTCTTCGTCCCGGAGTCGATTGGGTTTTTCCGTATTACCGCGACCGCGCCCTTTGCCTGATGCTCGGCGTCACCCCCGTCGAAATGTTGATGCAGGCCGTCGGCGCCGCCGCTGATCCCGCTTCCGGCGGTCGCCAGATGCCGTCGCACTGGGGCCACAACAAGTGGAATATCGTCAGCCGCTCGTCCTGCACTGGCACGCAATTCGTGCAATCGGTCGGCGCGGCCGAATCGACGCTGTACTATCAGCATCGCCAGAAGGCGCTCGCCCAGGCCAAGAAGGCTCCGCTCGGCGAGCACGTTGCGCACACGAGCGACGAAATCGTCTACGTTTCCGCCGGCGACGGCGCGACCAGCGAAGGCGAATTCTGGGAATCGCTCAATGCCGCCTGCGCCAAGAAACTTCCGCTGCTCTACGTGATCGAAGACAACGGCTACGCCATCAGCGTTCCCGTTGAAGTCCAGACCGCCGGCGGCAGCATTTCGCGCCTGGTCCGCAGCTTCCCCGGACTACACGTCGCCGAATGCGACGGCACCGACCCGCTCGAAAGCTACGCTGTTGGCAAAGAAGCCGTCGAATATTGCCGAGCTCGCCGCGGTCCCGCATTGATTCACGCGCACGTCACGCGCCCCTACTCGCACTCGCTCTCCGACGACGAAAAGCTCTACAAAACCGCCGAGGAGCGCGAAAAAGAAGCGCATCGCGACGCGCTCTCGAAATTCTCCCTGTTCCTCGTTCGCGAAGGCTTGCTCGATCAAAAGAGCATCGAAAGTCTCGAAGCTGAAGTTGACCGCGAAGTCCGCGACGCCGCCGACGAAGCGCTCGCCGCCGAGCAGCCCACCGTCGACTCCATTCTTGTAAACATCTACTCGCCCGACATCGATCCCACTTCGCGCGCGTTCGAGGCGCAGCCGCAGCTTCACGGCGCACCGAAAACGATGGTCGAGATGGTCGCCGCCACCCTCTCCGACGAAATGGGGCGCGACGAACGCATCACCGTATTCGGCGAAGATGTCGCCGACGCCAGCCGCGAAGAAAATCTCAAAGATCTAAAAGGGAAGGGCGGCGTCTTCAAAGCAACTGCCGGCTTGCAGCGCAAATATGGCGCCGACCGTGTCTTCAATACGCCGCTCGCCGAAGCCGCGATCGTTGGCCGCGCCATCGGCATGGCCGTCCGCGGATTGAAACCCGTCGCCGAAATTCAATTCTTCGACTACATCTGGCCCGCGATGATGCAGCTGCGCGACGAACTCTGCGTCACGCGCTGGCGCTCCAACGGCAACTTTAAAGCCCCCGCGGTGATTCGCGTCGCGATAGGCGGCTATCTGACCGGCGGCGGCGTGTATCACAGCCAGAGCGGCGAATCGATCTTCACGCATTGCCCCGGCCTGCGCGTCGTCATGCCGTCCACCGCGCTCGACGTCGCTGGAATGCTGCGCACGGCGATTCGCTGCGACGACCCGGTGATGTTCCTCGAGCACAAACATCTTTATCGCCAGCCGTACAACCGCTCCGAATATCCCGGACCCGACTACACCGTCCCGTTCGGCAAAGCCCGCGTCGTCAAAGAGGGCACCGACGTCAGCATCGTCACCTACGGCGCTATCGTCCACCGCGCCGAAGTCGCCGCCGCGCAGCTCCAGCGCGAAGGAATCTCCACCGAAATCATCGACCTCCGCTCGCTCTCTCCTTACGATTGGGAAGCGATCGCCGCGACCGTCTGCAAAAACCATCGCGTGATCGTCGCCTACGAAGACATGCTCAGCTTCGGCTATGGCGCCGAGATCGCCGCGCGCATCGGCGAAGAGCTCTTCCACGAACTCGACGCCCCGGTAAAACGCATCGCCGCCATGGACACCTTCTGCGCCTACCAGCCCAAGCTGGAAGACGTGATCCTCCCCCAAACCGAAACCATCGTCACGGCCGTAAAAAACATCCTCGACTATTAATCCAACCAGCTTGCAATCAACGGTTTACGGGCGAACTGGCGCCACGCCGAGGAAACTTTTCTTCCCCCTCACTCGTATCTAGTGGTAGAAATAGTTTTCAGCTCTGTGGAGGTGCCACCATGATTTGCACGAACTGTCAGCGGCGCATCACCGACGGCTCGAACTTCTGCTACAACTGCGGCGCCAAGCAGCCGCCCACTCAACACGCTTTCGGCGCGGATTACGAAGCCGGCGGCAAGAAGCGCCTCGTCCGCAGCAGCACCGACAAAAAGATCGGCGGCGTCTGCGCCGGCCTGTCGGATTATTTCGATGTGGACGTCACCATTGTGCGCGTCTGCTGGCTACTCGCATTCCTGCTCGGCGGCACCGGCCTCTTGGCCTACATCATTCTCTGGATCGCCCTGCCCCTAGCTCCAACCGGCACGGTCTACGCGCAGCCATCCGGTGCCCCGGTCACATCGCAACCCGTTCCGCGATAACTGTCCGCCGCTGTATCTTGTCTAAAACCTGTAGGGGCGCAGCACGCTGCGCCCCATCTCGGCAAGATTGCCCCGTTCGCCCATTCCTGCTTCTGCGTCTATTTAATCGTCGTAATCCCGATCCCGTTTCTGCCCCTTGTATTTAATCTTCGGCACCTTATAACTCCTGCCTCCGCCGCCAGTCCGCCCACCACCGCCTGCTCCGCCCTCAAACACAAAATGATCCACCGAAATCAGCCCCGCGCCCACGCTCGCCAACACAAAGCATCCCGCTGCCAGCGCCAGCGGAAACTCATAGTCCCGCACTGCATAAATCCCATGCAGGCTGTGCACTTTCCAGATTGCCACGCTCATCTCCATCGCCAGCAACATCGCCGCCGGCCGCGCCAGCAACCCGATCAGCAACAATCCGCCGCCAAACGTCTCAATCACTCCAGCCAGCAACGCAAAATACCCCGGCATCCCGTGGTCGACGAACATCTTCTGCAAATCGCCATGCGTATGCGTCAGCTTCGGATACCCATGAAAAATAAAAATAAGCGCCAGAGCCACGCGCAACACCAGCAACGCCAACGGCTGCAACCGGTCGAAAAATTTCACCGAACGTTCTCCACTTCGTTCTGCACCTCGCACCAAACTCTAACAGCTTCTCGTTTTTCTCCGCCTCGATTTTCTTCGCAAATGTTCAGATGCGATTCGCGTGCAAGAAACTGCCGCACAATCGGTGACGGCGTGCCCGTATCCTCCGCCGCCGAATCGGTTACAATCTTTCAGACGAAGAATCGCTGGTTCACTCAATTCTGACAGCGCCACCCCAGCCAAATCGGCGCCGATTCAGCAACACTTGGAGCAACTCAGCTCGTGGAATGTCCCCACAACAAGCAAGCCGCGTTCGTTGGCGAAGATTTTCACCAGGCACTCGTTACGAGTCACGCGTCACGCCCCGGTAGCGCGGCATGAAGCGCAAGCTCCTCGTTGCCATCCCGCTCCTGATCATCGTCGGCGTCGTCGCATTTCTTCTCCGCCCCAAGCACGAATCTCTCGGCGACGGCTACATTAGCGAGCGCAGCGTCACCCTCTGGAGCAGCGTCGCGCAGGTGCGCGAACCGCTCGACGCGCTGCACTATGGCGACCACGTCGAAATTCTCGCGCGCCGTAACGACAACGTGAAAGTCCGCACCGCCAGCGGCGAAGTCGGCTGGATCGACGGCCGCATCCTCCTCGAGCCCGCGCTGTGGACCCGCAGCACCAAGTTGTTGCAGCAAGCGCAGGCCATTCCGTCGCAAGCGCATGGCCGCACGAAAGTGCAAACCAACCTTCGCGTGCAGCCAGGCCGCACCGAGCCGCGCCTCTATCAATTCGGCCGCGGCGTGCCCGTGGAAGTCGTCGGCCGTACGGTCGCCGACTGGGTGCAAACCAGCGACGAAAAAGATACCGGCGCCGATGTACCCACAAAAAAAGAAGATTGGTACCTCGTCCGCGCCGTAGCGACGCGCCCGCCGGGAGAAACCTCCGCCCGCACCGCGGAAACAAACACGACCACGCGCCCGGGCGACCAGAGCATTCCGATCGCGGGCTGGGTCATCTCACGCTTCGTCGAACTCGATCTGCCTGATCCCGTTCGCGAAGGACTCAACTCGGCCAACGTGCGAGCGGTTGCATGGTTTGAACTCAACCGGGTGCCCGATCCCTCCGGTGAAAAGCCACAATATCTCGTTGCCGGAACGAAGGGCCCAGAAGGCCAGCCGTGCGATTTCACCACGCTGCGCGCCTACACCTGGGATGCGAAGAAGAATCGCTACGAGACTGCCTACATCGAAAACAATTTGTGCGGCGCGTTGCCGGTTACTGTCGGCAAAGACGCCAAAGGCGAGCCCGAAT
This sequence comes from uncultured Acidobacteriota bacterium, assembly GCA_963795355.1. Classification (GTDB taxonomy): domain Bacteria; phylum Acidobacteriota; class Terriglobia; order Acidiferrales; family UBA7541; genus Acidiferrum. Next base: position 1,177,630 of record CAWCHM010000008.1, on the reverse strand, counting down.
TCAAATTCCGCACGCTCGACGGCGATAAGGGAGAACGCACCTATCGCCTGATCCAGACGGTGATCCGCCGCGTCCGCGAACCCGGCGAAGCCCCGCCAAAATCGAACCGCGCCAAGTCCGTGAAAGGCAAGTCCCACTAAGTCTGTCAACCGTGTCGCGCTCATTAACCAGCTGTCTTCTCGTGGCCCGTGAGCCCGTGTAGGGGCGCAGCTTCACCCTGAGGCCCGCGGTCGAAGGGATTGCTGCGCCCCAGCTTGCCCCCCGGGCGAAAACCTCATTTCCACCTGGGTCGCTCTCTCTTCCTCATCCCATTAAACAACCCCCGCCCCCTCTTCATGTAAGATAGACAAAACGCGATCACCCGTCGGAGTCCCACGAATGACGCTGCATATTAGCGAAGACGAAGTCCGCAGCCTGCTGACCATGCCGATGGCCGTCGAGGCCGTCGAAGAGATTTCGCGCAAACAAGCCAGTGGAGAAGTCGTCGTGCACCCGCGCCGCCGCTTCGAGTTCAAAGGCGGCAAATTTTTCCACTACATGGCGGCCGCCGATCACACCGACGGCTTCATCGCCATGAAGCAATACACCTACGTGAACGGCAAGCTGCAGTTTCTCGTTCCGCTATATGAAATGGCGACCGGCCATCTGTTGGCCTTGATCGAAGCCGACTACATGGGTCAACTCCGTACCGGTGCAGCGAGCGGCGTCGCAACGAAGTACATGGCGTCGCGCGATGCGAAGTCAGCTGCGATCATCGGCACGGGCGGGCAGGCGAAGACGCAGTTGGAAGCGATCGCCGCCGTGAGAAAACTCGAAATCGTGCACGTCTACGGCCGCGATCCCATGCGGCGGGAAGCTTTTTGCCTGGAAATGTCTGTGAAAACTGGCGTTCCGGTGCACGCCGCGGCGTCAGCCAGCGAAGCGGTGCGCGCCGCGGATATCGTGTGCACGGCGACGACGGCCGCAAATCCTGTGATCAAAGGCGCGGATCTCGAAACAGGTGTACACATCAACGCGATCGGCGCGAATCACGCGAACAAACGCGAACTCGACGACGAAGCCGTCGCCAGTGCCGACGTCATCGTTGTGGATTCCGTCGAACAGTCGCGCCAGGAAGCCGGCGACCTCATCATTGCCTTCCACGGCGATGAATCCTGCTGGACGGGCGTGAAGCGCCTCTCCGATATCGTCGCGGGCAAAGTGACCGGCCGCACCAGCGACTCCGAAGCGACGCTCTTTAAGTCCAACGGCATCGCATCGTGGGATTTAGCCGTCGCAATGAAGGTCTATAAGGCGGCCCGCGAAAAAGACATCGGCCGCGAACTTCCGCTGTGGAACAATCCGCAGATCACTACTGCCTTCGGGTAGCTCGACATCGTGCTTCGCCGTTCGTTCTTTCCGCCCCGCCTTCGCACAGATTCGCGTTCTGATGCGCTGCACACTTTCATTAACTCGACATCAAGTATCCGACAGCGAAGAGTGTGAACTGATCTTTACGGTTTAAATTTGAGTTCGACGCGGATGATCCCCGGGTCATCGGGCTGTGTTTCAGGCAATTCCACAGTTTCGATTCCGTGCAGTGGTTCCGGCCTCATCCAATGCACAGTCCAGTGCCCGGGATGTTTTGGTGACGGCTGGCTCGGTTGATCCACGACGGTGCCATCGCTGCGGTGATACCGAATGTGAGGCGACGGCCCGCCTGTATCCCAATCGAGAAAGAAACTCGGCCAGCGATGGTGGTGCATCGGTTCGGTCTGGCCAGGCGCAGGCATCGTTACTTCCAGAACGCGCACGAACGCGTTTTCAAAAATCACTCGGTGGCTGTTTGGCGCGGCTTGCACAGCGTCGTGGCCGTCGGGGAATCCGGATTTGTCCTGCGCGTTGAGATAAAAATGGCCGGCGAAAATCACAAGTGTGATTGTGATTGCGCCGGCCACGATTGCAGAAGTTTTTAAAAAGCGGGTGGGCACTTTCATGCCGCGCAGTATAGTCCTCCTGCACTTTGCTCGCCTGCTTACTCCTTAAGCTGGTGTCAGCCCTTGGCGGCGGCTGCCGTCACGAACTTTACGTCATCGGCGAGACCGAACGCCTCAATCAGCGTACCTTGTGTCTTTTCGCAGAGATCGTTGATGGCATCGACGCCGATGTCTTGCGGACTGACGCGATAGTGCGCCTTGCGCTGGACGGCCGGAGTTTCGATGATGCGAAGCACCGCATCGGCGACTTCCTGCGCATTGCCGGCGCCCTTGGTCAACCCTTCGTTGATCTTTGGCAGAATCTGATTCGCGGTTCCATACGTCTCGGCCCGCGCCTTGTCCTCGCCCACCTGGATGTTGCCGAAGATTGCGGTCTGATACGCGCCGGGCTGGAGGGTGACCGACTGAATGCCTTGTCCCGCGAGTTCGTAGTTGTACGCTTCGGAAAACGCTTCAAGCGCGAATTTGCTGGCGCAGTAAAAGCCAAACGTCGGGAACACGAGTCGCCCGGCGCCGCTGCTGATGTGCAGCAGGAGCCCACTCTTCTGTTTGCGGAGGTAAGGAAGCGCGGCGCGGTCCACACGCACGCAGCCAAAAAAGTTGGTGTCGAACTGGCTTTTTGCTTGTTCGACGGTGATCGTCTCGGTCAGTCCGACGACCGGATAGCCCGCGTTGTTGATGACCACGTCGATGCGGCCAGCTTTGTCGACTGCGGTCTTGATCGCTTTGTCGACGGAATCGTCCTTTGTGACGTCGAGATCGAGGATGTGAATTGCGAGGGATTCTTTCTTGGCGAGCGCTTCGATCTCTGCGGCATTCTTGGCGTTTTTGCCGCCGGGATCGCGCATCGTCGCGAAGACGGTGTGTCCCTTACGCGCCAGCGTCTCGGTGAAAAGCCGGCCGAAGCCGGTGCTTGCCCCGGTGATGAGAATGATTTGTTTCGTGGCCATTGAACCTCCTGTGTTTCGGATTGTGCTCCTGCAATGGATGAAAGGGAACGGGGAAGGGTTACCTGGAATCGGGGCGGGCCGGATGCCGGATCCGGGAATTATTTCGATTTGTGAATTTTGTGTTTTAGTTTTTCGTGGAGCCGAGAGCGAACATCTTTTGGCAGTTCGACCGGCTTGTCGTTGCAGAAAATCTCTACCGTCAGTTGCGTCTGCCGCACGACGATCGCGCAGCCTTCGCACTCGCGAAGATGTTCTTCCAACTCGATGCGAACCGAAGCTTCGAGCTCGCCGTCGATGTAACTCGAGATTTCGTGAATGGCGCCGGTGCAGTTCAATTGGGCTTCCTGTCACGCAAGAATCGGTCGAGTTTCTGGCGCAATTTGAGTCGTGCCCGAAGCAATCGCGATTTCACGGCGGGAACCGAGATTCCCATCGCTTGCGCGGTCTCTTCGGTCGAAAGCTCTTCAATGTCGCGGAGCACGAACACGGTGCGGAAGTCGGGATCGAGCTGGTCGATCACCTGATCGAGAATTTCGTGCAGTTCGGATTGGGCGTAGCGCTGCTCGGGGCTTGGTCCCCAGTCTTCGACTTCGCGAGGAATCAAATCGTCTTCGCCTTCGACTGGCTCGTCGAGCGAAACCTGATTGGGGCGGCGCTTTCGCAGACGCATCAGCGCTTCGTTGGCGGCGATACGCACCAGCCAGGTGTAGAAACGCGAGTCTTCCTGGAAAGTATTGAGGTGAGAATAAGCCTTCATGAAGGCGTCTTGCATGGAATCTTCGGCGTCTTCACGATTGCGCGTGATGTTCATCGTGAGGCGGAAAATTTTGGTCTCGTAGCGGTTGACGAGTTCTTCAAACGCGGCCGCGTCGCCGGACTTCGCCGCTTTCACGAGAAGAGGCTCGTCTTCGCGAGCGACCTTCGACGGTATGCGGTTGGGGGTGGGCGCGCTCAATTTCGGGTTCTTCGCCAAAAGTCGAGTGGTCAGCGAGGCCGAGTGAATCAGGCCGAAGCTGGCTCCGACATTTAAGGTAGCACACTGCATCAAAGTTCCCGAATTGCGGGCATAAGATGAATTGGTGAATCCCGAGGCTGCGAGTGTCCGCAGCCAAGCCTGCCGATTTCGACGAGCTATGAGCCCGGCGGAGTCACAAAGAGAGATAAAAAGCCCCAACCTTTCGATGATGGGACGGTCCCCTGAGATTCAGGAATCTGAGGACCCTTTGCATACGTCTAACTTGAGCCGTTGTTGACGCTATCCGGGCTGCGGGTTACATTGGGTCCGCAGAAGTTTTTCAGCGAATGGCGATCATGCTCGCTTTTCGCAGGCCGCGGAAGAGGTGCCCAATCGCGGCGGGGTTATTCGATCTTTTGTTTCATGCAGATTTCATTCGGCAAGCAATTCGGAGCATCGTATCCCAAGCGCGTCCCAGCACTTGCGATCCGGCCGTCATCGGGGCCGAAACTCTGATCTCCAGGTAACCAAATCAAATGCGTACATTGCCGGACCATCTTCGTAAGGGAATGAAGCTGGTGATCGTCGGTTGTAATCCGACCGAATCGTCGGTGCGGGTCGGCCACTACTACGCCGGGCGGGACAACCCGTTCTGGCCGATTCTGTTTGAGAGCGGCGTGGTGCCAGAGCCGTTCGACTATCACGACGACAAGCGGGTGATCGAGTTTGGCATCGGGCTGACCGACCTGGTGAAGCGGCCGTCGAAGACGGTGGAAGAATTGAAGCGCGAGGATTTTGCCGAGGGGCGGATCGTGCTGTCGCAAAAGCTGGAAGAGTTTGCACCGCGGGTGGTCGCGTTCAACGGCAAACTGACGTACGAACAATTCGCTCAACGGAAATGCAAGTTCGGGTTGCAGAAGGACTCGCTGTACGGCGCGCGCGTTTACGTTTTGCCGGCGACGCCGGGCGCGGTTGACGACAAGCGGTCGGAAAAGGTGCTGCATTTCCGGAAGCTGTCGCAGTTGCTGAAGCGCCTGGAAAAAGAACAGGAAGACAGCTCGCGCGTGGAGATTGAGTCGCGATGAGCACGACGCCGCAACCAGTGCCGGAAAATCCGATCGCGCCTGTGTTGCAGTCGGTGGAAGACGGACTGGCGATCCTCACGCTGAATCGTCCGGATCGAATGAACGCCATCAACACCGAGATGGCGGTGGCGCTGAACGAAGCGTTGACAGCGATCAGCATCGACAAAAATATTCACGCCGTTGTGATTACCGGCGCGGGCAAAGCGTTTTGCTCGGGCGGCGACCTGAAGGAAATCTGGGAAGGGCGGCAGAACAACGATACGGAAGATCTGGAACCGCTGCTGCGCTCGGGGATGGGAGCGGTGTTGAAGATTCGCACGATGCGGCAGCCTGTCGTTGCTGCGGTGAACGGCACGGCGGCTGGAGCGGGGATGAATATTGCGCTGGCTGCGGACATTCGCTTCGCTTCAGAGACAGCGAGTTTTGGCGAGACGTTTGCGAAAGTCGGATTATTTCCGGATTACGGCGGGACATTTTTTCTGCCGCAACTGGTCGGGCATGCAAAGGCTGCGGAGTTGTTTTACAACGCCGACATGTTTGATGCGAAGACGGCGTTGCAGCTTGGCATCGTGAATAAGTTGGTGGCGGCGGATAAGGTTTTGGACGAAGCCAAGGCGTTTGCGATGAGCATTGTGCATGGGCCGCGGATGGCGAGTCGCGCGTTGAAGCAGGTTTTGTTTGGCAACCAGCGGGCTGAATTAGCGAAGGCACTTGAGTATGAAGTCGAAGAGCAGATGCGGTGTTTTGCGTCGGAAGATTGCGCCGAAGGGCTTCGCGCGTTTTTTGAGAAGCGGAAGCCGAATTTTCAGGGGAAGTAGTTTGGCGGTTCGTCCTCGATTCCCACAACATTTTTCGAGTTCCTGCAGCGTCTTGAGATGCGTGAACTTGCATTGGGCGCGCTGAAGCGACGCCCCTACACTTTCATGCGGTCCGCGGAGTTGATTGCTGCATCCAAGAGGGACATGGATAACAACCTGGAAATTGCACCATCGGAGTTGAAGCAGAGTTTGGATCGCGGCGAGAAGATTTTGTTGATTGATGTACGCGAGCCTTGGGAATTCGACCTCACACGAATTGGTGGCGCGAAGTTGGTTCCGATGGGGAGCATTCCGGCGAATCTGCAATCGCTGGATTCGGGCGATCCGGTGGTGTGCTATTGCCATCACGGGATGCGGAGCCTGGATGTAACAGTGTGGCTGCGCGGGCAAGGCGTCGAGAATGTGCGGTCGCTGGCCGGCGGGATTGACCGGTGGTCGCTGGAAGTTGATTCCAAGGTGCCGCGCTACTAATTCAAGCCAGGTTGACGGAACCTTGGCGGTGAGATTTCCAACTCTGCTTCATCCACAATCTACGGACTTTGGCGAATTACGCTCGGGCGAGTTCCGATTTGGGACGCTCTCGGGTATACCCCCCTGTTTTCGTAAAGAGTGTGCAAGTCTTTAGGATTGTTGCGTTTGCGTTTCGCTCTTTCCGAAGAGTGTACAACGCCAATAGTTTCACTGACTTAGAGGATCGTTAGTTTCGCCTTATTTTTGCTTTTGTGCGGTTGAGCGCAGGGGAAACTGAACGTAGGTGTCTACGAAGGTAGTGTACCGGTTTCTAATATGACGGTCAAGGTCTTCTGCGCTTCCTGACAAAAAGATTACGAAAGCGATTCGAACGAACTCCACGTGCAGCGCATGGTGTGCTCGTTCGGGGGCGGCATCGGGCTGATATCGTGCGCTTCGCTCATGATGACAAAAGCTTGCCCAGGAGTTGAGTGCATATTGCGAGGGTTTGCGGAGATGTTTGTTTTCCAGGGATGAGTTGGTAGATGGGCTCGGCATTGTCTGGCGCTACGGTGAGACGCAGGGCGGCGCAGCGGTCGGGGCAGAAGGTGATTTCGGCGAGGTCGTCGATGAGGATGGAGCCGGTGGTGATGAAGATGGCGTTGGGTTTGGCGAATTTGTCGAAGAGGGTGAAGAGTTCGAGTTTGACTTCGAGGTCGTCGGGGAGGGTGTCGATTAGGAAGTCGGCGGCGCGGATGGCGGGTTCGATGGATTGGGTGAGAGTGAGAGTGGGGCTGAGGCTGGAGAGTGGGGAAGCGGCGATTGAAGGCGAAGACAAATCAGATTGCGGCGAGGTGGATTGATTTTGCGGGCCTGGGGCGCAGGAGTCCTGCGCCCGTACAACGGCGCGGAGATCGAGCGAGATTGCTTGGAGGCGATAGTCGGAGACGTCGTCGATTATTACGTTGAGTCCGGCGCGCAGTGCTCTCGCGGCGATTTGCTCGGCGATGGGAGTGGCGCCGATTAGGGCGATGGTGACGGGGAGTCCTGTTGTTATGAGATGGCGCGGATCGTTTGGTGGGACTTCGGTGGGCACGCGGGTTGGTTAGGCGGTGAGTTTTTTGAAGGCGGGTTCGTCGTAGCCGAGGATGATTTGGGAGCCGGAGATGGTGACGGGGCGGCGGATTAAATTGGGGAATTCGGACATGAGCTTGATGGTTTCGGCGCGGCTTGGGGGATTGTCTTTCATTTTGCGCGAGCGGTAGAGTTCGTTGCGTGTGTTGAGAAATTCGCGGTGATCGCGCTTGCCGATGAGTTTGTCGAGTTCGGATTCGGAGAGGCGTTCGGTGTCGAGGTTGCGGAGTTCGAGACTGGCGCCACGCTTTTCCAAGTAGGCTTTGGATTTGCGGCACGTGGTGCAGGTTGGTTTTTGGTAGAAGGCGATTTTCTTGGGCATGGGTCGTGGAAAGTGTAAATCAGGGTTGAATCTCGAAGCTAGGGTCGTTTCTGAGGACCAGCGAAAATGAATTTGAATCTAAGACCCACCCTCTGAAACCCGAGGGTGGGGCACCCAGCGAATTGGCTAAGGGCTAGCCAGGAGAGGAGCAGGTGATTGGCTTCGATCTCAAAAGCGGCGGCGGGGGCGCCGCACTCCATGTGGATCAGGGTGAATCGGGGCGGCGCTTGAGGACGGGGCGATTGTCGGGATTGATCGCGGCGGGAGCGTTGCTGCTCGGGCTCGATGTGCCGGTCGGAACTTGGGCTGCGATGGAGCCTTCGGAGTAGGCCTTTTTCAGGAAGGATTCGGCGACTTCCTGTGCGCTGCCGGTGTCGTCGTTGGTTTGTTTTGCTTTGCTGTATTCGTTGACGGCGCGTTCGCGCTGGCCGAGAAGATCGAAAATCTTGCCGAGGTAAATGTGGCCCCAGACTTCGGTCCATTTTTCGGACGGCTCGGGGACGGTCTGCAACGCTTCGCGGAAAGAGTTTGCGGCGGCCTGATAATTCTTTTGGTAGAAGAACGCTTCGCCCATGCGGAAATTCGCGAGCGGGCGATTGGGCTGAATCGAGAGAGCGCGCTGGTATTGCGCGATGGCGTCGTAATACTGACCCTGTTCGGCGAGTTCTTCGCCGCGTGCGATTGCGGCACGGGCGCGGAGGGAAGTGCTGCCTTTTAATACGACGTTGTTGGGATCGATCTTGATGCCGCCGGGTTTGGGACGGCCGAAGGTTTCGACGGTGAACGGCGATTCGGTGCCGACGACGTCGACAACTTTATTTTCGGGATTGCCTTCCGTGTCGATGCGAATCGCAACGGGCATGCTGAAGGTGTCGATGGGCTGTTTGATTTTGCCGACGATTCGGAAGCCTTGCTTGGTGCGATAGACGACGTATTCGAGCGTGAAGTCTGGCACGCCGGTGGAATTGAGCCACTGGGTGAAGAAGCCGCGGAGTTGCGGGGCGAGTTCGGGCGGTTTGGCAGCGGCGTCGGCTTTTTGCTGCGCGAGATTTGCGAACTCGTCGATGGTGGCGCTCTTGCCGTCGTATTTGAAGTAGAAGTCGCGGAGGAGCGCTTTGAATGCGTTATCGCCCATCTGCGCGCGCAGCATGTGGAAGATCATCGCGCCTTTGTTTTCGACGACGGCGCGGTAGTCGCTGGAGTAGGGAGCGAGGCGAGCGGCTTGCGCCACGGGCGCAGCGTCTTCACCCATCAATGCACCGACGGCGAAGTCATCGACGGCTTTGAGGCCGGCTTCGCGGCCGGACTGCTGTTCGGCGTAGAGAGATTCGCAATAGCGCGCGAGGCCGTCACTGACCCAGACATCGCCGGGAGTCGCGGGCAGCACGGCGTTGCCCCACCACTGCGCGGCGACGAGATGAGAGATGGTGCGATCGGCGCCTTTGGGATCCCAGTGGCGCTTGGAGACGAGAAGAAGGCCGGGGGCGGCGAAGTCGCGGAGCGTGCCGTCGGGAAGCTGCGCGAGCGAGAGATCGGGATTGTGGAGTGGGCCGAACAGGTCGGAGAACATCGTGACTGCGCGAGAGACGTCGGCGGCGAAGTCGGACGGTTTGCCGAGAGCGCCTGCCGGCGCGTACACGGCGACGTTGACGCCTTCGGACTGCTCGGGGCTGAGTTTTAGATCGCCGGCGACGAAGGTGCCGTAAGGCTCGGGCGTGGTGCCCTCGAAGGTGTAGAGGAGGCGGCCACCGGCGATCGGCGTGGGGGCGGAGGATTTACCGGTGCCGGCGACGGCGATGGAATCGGGAACGTTGAGATGGAAGACGGCACTGTAGCGGTTCGCGGGAAAGTTGGTGAGCGGGAACCAGCGTGCAGGGAGCAAGAGGTAGGTGCCTTCCTTACTGATGACGGCTGTGCGGAGGCCGGGGACGGGGCTGTTGTCTTGATTGGCGAGGAGGCCGGCGTAGTTGAAAGTGAGCGTGACTTTTGTGCCGGTGGCGACGGATTGCGGCAGGAAAACAGTGACGAAGAGTGTGTTGCCGGAGTCGCGCTCGAAGTTAAGTGTTTTGCCGTCGGAGGTTTTTACGTCTTTGAGATCGAGGTTTTGATTTAGTTCGACGCGGATGCCGCCGGAGACTTCGTTGGCGACGAAATCAACTTTCGCGATGGCGGAGAGGGATTGGCCGCCAGGGTCGATGGTTGCGGAGATGTCGTAGTGCTGGGCGAGGAAGGCGGGGCCGCGGGGGGCTTGGGAGCGAGCGGGAATCGGCGCGGTTGTGAGCGCGAACAACATCGCGAGAACAGCTAGCGCGAGGCGCGACGGATGAAAATTTGCGAGGCGCTTCATCGGAACCCTTTCAGGCGACTGGCGACGGGACGCAGTTCAGGCGTGGTAACCAGGGCTGTGTATAGGATAGCAGAGTGGGCAGTTGGCGTTGCCAGCGGGATGCGCGGACTCGGTGCGCGTCGGTTTGACGGTGAAGGTGCCGACGTCTGAGATCGTTCGCTCAGGATGACAAATACACTCATTAGTTCGTTTGACGGATGAGATTTAGTATGGCGTCGGCGGCGCGGTCGACGGCGCCTGGGGGACCCAGGCGGCGACGGACTTCGGCGAGGTCGGAGCGCATGGCGTCGCGGAGCGACGGCGTGCGGAGGAGGGCGAGGATTTCGCTGGCGACGCGGTCGGGGGTGAAGTCGGACTGGATAAGCTCGGGGACGACGCGCTTTTCGGCGATGAGGTTGACCATGCTGAAGAATTTTGTGCGGACGAGCGGTTTGGCGAGGAGCGCGGTGAGCGGGGTGACGCGGTAGACGACGACCATGGGGACGTCGAGGAGGGCGGTTTCGACGGTGGCGGTGCCGCTGGAGACGATGGCGGCGTCGGAGGCGGCGAGGGCGTCGTAGGTTTGGTTGGCGACGACGCGCAGCGAAATCTCCGGGGGCCAGTCCCTGCGGAGCGTGGCCGCGGAAGTGGCGTTGCCGCCGGGGGCGGCGGCGACGACGAATTGGGCGCGGGGCTCGGCTTGGTGGATGCGGAGGCAGGCTTCGCGCAGCACCGGCAGGTGCTGGCGAACTTCGCCGGAACGGCTGCCGGGAAGAACCGCGACAAGCGGTTCTTCGGGATGGAACTGGTGAGCGGCGCGGAACGCGGCGCGATCAAGCGTCGGCTTGACGTGACCGACGAGCGGGTGGCCGATGAATTTTGTGGGGACGCCGGCGTCGGAATAAAACTTCTCTTCGAATGGGAAGATACAGAGGCCGAGGGCGAATCGTCGGCGGACGATTCGAACGCGCCACGGGCGCCAGGCCCAGAATTGCGGGCAGATGTAGTAGGCGTTGCGCATGCCGCGCCATTTTAATTTGCGAGCGAGGCGGAGATGGAAGCCGGGGAAGTCGGTGAGGATGGCGAGCGCGGGTTTGTGTTGGTCGGCAGCGGTGACGAGTTTGCGCATCGCGCGGACGAGAGAGGGAAGGTGGCTGAGGATTTCGGTGATGCCGACGACGGAGACTTCGGAGTAGTCGGTGATGATGTCGACGCCGGCGGCGCGCATTTGCGGGCCACCCATGCCGAAGATTTTTACGTCGGCGCGTTGCTGGATAGCGGTGGCGAGGCGGGCGGCGTACATGTCGCCGGAGGCTTCGCCGGCGGAGAGTAGGAGAGGGATGGGCGGCATTTGTGATCAGTGGGAAACATCATAAGACATGTGCGCGCCAGGTGCTGAATCGCACGCAAAGCTACTGGCGGCGCTCTTCCATGATGCCGAGAAGATTGCCTTCGGAATCCTTGATCCACATCAGCCACAAATCGTGATCGGGCATGCGCGCGATCACCTGGGGTTCCTGATGGATCGAGATGTTTTTGGCTCTCGCGTCAGACAGGAAGGCGGCGATGTCGGTGGTCTTGAAATAGAGGAAGGAGTTGCGTCCGGCCTGTTCCGAGCTGTCACCAGAGGAGAGGTAAAGGCGGACGCCGCCGCAGTTGAAGAACGCCATGTTCGGGGCGGTCATCAGGACGGGCAGACCGAGCACATCGCGATAAAACACTGTGGCGCGCTCGATTTCGTTCACGGTGATAGCGACCTGGAGGATTCCGGTCAGAGATGCGCTCATGGTCAGACGGCCTCCTTGCGGCGGAGATTCAGCGGGGTAGACGGGTTTTGGCCGGGGTGTTCGTGCGGCGGGAGTTTGTGCGATTTCCTTCGAGGCGTGAACATGATAGGCTCCTTGTGTAGCTAGGCTATTAGATAGCATAGCTAACTAATAGTGCTGCTAAGGGTAATTCATGTCAAGTGGAAATTCGTCACAAGTGGAAACGGCCGACCTTTTGCACGCCGCTTCGATTCGGTTACTACGGCTGGTGCGGACCGAGGATGCACAGGCGGGGATCGGTCCGGCGCAGCTTTCAGCGCTATCGGTGCTGGTTTTTGGCGGCGCAAAAACGGTGACCGAACTCGCGACGCTGGAACAGGTTCGTCCGCCGACGATGAGCAGGATCGTCGAGGGACTCGCAAGAAAAAAACTCGTCCAACGGGTCGACGACGCGATGGATCGGAGGACGGTTCGTGTCAGCGCAACGGCAAAGGGCGAAAAACTAATGCAGGCAGGTAAGGCGCGACGGGTCAATGCACTCGCAGGGCGTTTCGAGGCACTGTCGGCGGCGGATTTGAAAACCCTGCATGCCGCAGCGCAGTTGATGCTGAGACTGTGATTGCCGAGGGATTCCACGAGGAAGAATGCAGGCGGCGCTAGTCTTGGCGGAGGGTTTCGACTGGGTCGACGCGGCTGGCGCGGCGGGCGGGAATGAAGCTGGCTAGGAGGGCGGTGGTCAAGAGCAGCGCGATCATCAGAGCGAAGGTGGAGGCTTGAGCGGGCTGCATGCCTTCCACAGTGCGACGCAGGATGCGCGCGGCGGCGATCGAAGCGAGTAGGCCTGCGGCGATACCGATGGCGATCATCGAGAAACTTTGGCGCAGGACCAGGCGCACTACGTCGGACGCGGATGCTCCGAGAGCGATACGGACGCCGAATTCGGGTACGCGCTCTCCGGTCAGGTAGGCAAGCACACCGTACAGACCCATGCAGGCTAGCAAGAGAGCAACCCCGGCAAAAATGGCGAAAAGCAGAGAGAGAAATCGCTGGCGCGCGAGTGATGCGGTGGCGAGTTCCTCGAGCGTTTGCACGCCGTAGAGCGCTTGATCGCCGACAGGTCCGCGCAGGGCCTGGCTCAGCGGCTGCACGATGCTGACGGGATCGACTTTTGTTCGAACGGCAATCGACATCACAGTTGAGAAAAAGCGTAGGTAGGGGACGGGGACTTGCGCGAAGGGGTAGTACAACTGGTCGCGGACGCGCGATTGATCGTCGCCCGAAAGCCCCCAGTGGCGAACGTGGCCGACGACGCCGACGATTTTGATCGGGTCGTTGGTGAGCGCGGGAATCCAAAGAGATTTGCCGACGGCGTGCGCGGAGCCAAAAGCGTGGCGCGCGAAATTTTCGTCGATGACGACGGCGGGTTCGGAGCCGAGACGATCCTGATCGCCGAGGAAGCGGCCCTCGCGCAGCGGGAGTTGGGTGACATCGATGTATCCCGGCGTGACGCAGGATGCGAGAGCGAGAGGCGCGTCGGTGGACGGGGGCGCGGGCGTGGTTGAGTACGGAAGGGAATTTTCGCCTTCGCGCATCGGGATAATGTCGGACAGCGTGGCGGACTGAACGCCGGGAAGAGTGCGCATGCGTTCGAGGACGTCGAGCCATGCGGGGCGAATCTCATCGGCATTTGCGAGCGTTGCGGGTGAGAGCGCGAATCGTGCCGTGAGGACGTTGTGCACGTTGACGCCGGGGTCGAGGGAAGAAAGGCGAAGCAGCGTGCGACCGAGCATTCCGGCGGAAATGAGCAGGACGAACGCGAGAGCGATTTCGGCGATGACGAAGACGCTGTGCAAGCGGCGAGAGCTTCCAGCGATGGCGCGGCCGCCGATGCGAATCGCGCTTTCGAGATTTCGAACGGGAACGCGGAAGGCGGGGGCGAGGCCGAAGAGAAAACCGCTGGCGAGAGAAATACCAACGGCGAAAAGGAACATGCGTGCGTCGAGATGAATTTCTTCGGCGCGCGGGAGGCTGCCGGGCCAGAGCGCGACGAAGGGGTGAACTCCGACGGCGGCAATAGCGAGTCCGAGAAGGCCGCCGCAGATGCCGAGGACGGCGCTTTCGGTGAGGCACTGGCGGATGAGGCGTCCGCGGCCGGCGCCGAGGGCGACGCGCATGGCGAGTTCGCGTTCACGGGAGACGGCACGCGCGAGGAGCAGGCTGGCGATATTGACGCAGGCGACGAGGAGGACGAGGCCGACCGCGGAGAGGAGCAGCCAGAGGGTTGAGCCGATGTCGCCGACGAGATCTTGCTGAAGGCGGCGCGTAGTGAAGTTTAGATTGGCGTTGGTTGCTGGGTTCAGATGCGAGAGATTGCTTGCGAAGAGCGCGAGTTCGGATTGCGCTTGCGGCAAGGTTGCACCGGGTCGGAGACGCGCAACGACGTGGATGAAGTGGGCGTGGCGATTCTGCATGCGCGGGTCGACGCTGAGACCGAGCGTCGTGTAAATGTCGACGTCAAAGTAGAGCTGGAAGCCAGGGGGCATGACACCGATGACGGTCCACGGGTGGCCGTCGAAGGTAAGTGTCGTGCCGATGACCGCAGGGTTCGCGGCAAAGCGGCGGTGCCAGAGGGAATAGCTGATTACGACGACGGGAGCCGCACCAGGCTGATCTTCGTCGGGGCGAAATGTGCGGCCAAGCTGGGGCGGGACTTTGAGGATCGAAAAGAATTCCGAGGAGACTCGATAGCCGGGGATGACTTCTGGATCGCCGGGGTGGCTGATGGTGCCGCCGCCGTAGGTCCACGCACCAATTTCGAGCGAGCGGCTTTCGCGCCGAATGTCGGCGAAATCGGGATACGAGTAGCCCCAGAAGTCGCCGAATTCGGGGAGGGAGCCGTGGAGCGTGAGCAGCTGTTCGGGGTGCGGGTAGGCGAGCGGCTGGAGCAGGACGCCGTTGATGACGCCGAACATCAGTGTGGTGGCGCCGACTCCGAGCGCGAGCACGAGAATTGAAATTGCGGCGAACGCTGGTTTCTGGCGGAAGGTGCGGAGGGCATAGCGCGTGTCTTGCGCGAGGTCTTCGAGCCAGCGGGTGCCGCGGGCGTCGCGACATTTTTCTTTGACTTGTTCGGGGCCGCCGAGCGCGAGCCGAGCGCGGCGACTGGCTTCTTCGGGTGTTGCGCCGCGGGCGATCAGGTCTGCGTCGTGTTGTTCGATGTGGAAGAGGAGTTCCTTGTCGAGTTGCTGCTCCATTTTGTCGCGTCGGAAGAGACGGGCGAGCCAAGTCATTTTGCGTTTCCTTCCGCGTTTGCCAAGCCGAGGATTTGCGCGACAGCTTCGGTGAGGCGATTCCAGCTGGCTTCTTCGGAGACGAGTGCGGCGCGGCCTTTGCGCGTCAGCCGGTAGAACTTGGCCTCGCGGCCGGTGTCGGTTTGTTTCCAGTCAGCGGCGAGGAGGCTGCGATTTTCGAGGCGATGGAGCGCGGGATAGAGAGAGCCTTCGGGGGCCTGGACTACGCCGCGGGAGACTTGTTCGAGGCGTTGGGCGATGGCGTAGCCGTGGACGGGGCCGAGGGCGACGATTTTTAGGATCAGGAGATCGAGGGTGCCCTGGGGGAGGTCGGATTTGGGTGGGGTGGGCATGATTGCGATGCGATACCTCGGGCTTCTATAGGTTGGACGAGAGGAAGGTAGCATTGGATAGGTAGAAGGTCAAGGTATGGTGCAATTCACTCGAATCGCGGCGTGGGAGATGGGTGTTGAAGGATGGGCGGGGTTGAATCTAAACCCCGCGATCTGAGAAACGATCGCGGCTACAGGGTGGTCGTCGTTCGGAGTGGGTTGTGCTGCATCTAAACCCGCACCCTCTAAAAACTGAGGGTGCGGCACCCAAAGTCCGGTGGGATGGGCGGGCGAATCGAGGTGCGAGGAAGTTAGGCGGGCCAGGCAAGTGCGACGCCGAGAACGGTCAGAAGCAGGAATGCGAGAGGAATGAAAAATGGGGAGCCGACTTTGCGCATGCTGAAGGAGTTGATGCCTTCGGCCGGAATGACGAGCAGCAGGATCAGCAGCAAGGTGTGGTGGGTGGTTTCCGGAGAGGCGGTGTTGACGAGCGCGGCGACGGTTGCACCTACCGCGACCAAGATCCGCCCAGAGCGCGCAACAATTCACGAACTAGTTTTTGAGCGCGGTCATTGTCGCCGCAGATTGCGGCGAGGTTGGGCGGCAATTTTGGAGTGAGGAGATCGTAGAGGCCGCCGAGGACGATCAATGCCGCAGCGCTGTTGAGCACCATGCGGCGACTGTACTCATCGGGAGGCTCCCATTCGCTTCTTTCCCACCTCGATCAGTTTGTCTGCCGCAAAAATTGTCGGTTCGTGCTTTGGATTGGCGCTACGAGCTGTGCTCGCTCGAATCATGTCTCGTGCGGTCAGTCGGTGGCGGGTTGCGGCGATGGCAGCGACGGGAGCGGGGCTTGCTGCGCGTCGGGGAGATGCAGCTCCTGCTCTTTGTATTGGAGTTGGTAGAGGCGGTAGTAGATGCCGCGTTGGGCCAAGAGTTCCTGATGCGCGCCTTGTTCGCGGAGGCGGCCTTTGTGGAAGACGAGGATGCGGTCGGCGTATTGAATGGTGCTGAGACGATGCGCGATGACGAGCGCGGTGCGTCCGCTGAGTAGGCGGTTGAGCGCTTCGCGAATCAGAAATTCGGTTTTGGTATCGACGCTCGATGTGGCTTCGTCGAGGATGAGGAAGCGCGGATTGTGTGCGAGGGCGCGTGCGAAATTGATGAGCTGGCGCTGGCCGACGCTGAGCGTGGAGCCGCGTTCGTTGACGGCGGAGGCGACGCCTTCGGGCAGCGCGGTGATGAAATCGGCGAGGCCGATCTCTTCGCAAGCGCGCAGCACGGATTCGCGATCGATGCCAGGCGAGCCGAGGCGAATGTTGGACTCGATGGTGCCGCTGAAGAGGAACGGATCCTGAAGGACGATGCCGAACATGCGGCGCAGGTCCTGGATATTGATTTTGCGGATGTCGATGCCGTCGAGAAGAATCTCGCCGCGCTGGACGTCATAGAAGCGGAGAAGTAGAGAGATGAGAGTTGTCTTGCCTGCGCCGGTGTGGCCGACGATGGCGACGGTCTGGCCTGGCGCGACGCGAAAGGAAACGTCGCGGAGAACCCAGTCGTCTTCGGTGAATTCGGTCTTGTCGGCGTAGCTGAACCAGACATTGCGGAATTCGATTTCGCCGCGGGGAGCGTCGAGGCGGATGGCGTCAGCGGGCGATGCGATCGGCGTTGGTTCGTCGAGGAGCTTGAAAATGCGCTCGGAGGCGGCCATCGCGGACTGCAGAATGTTGAATTTCTCGCTGAGATCCTGAATGGGGCGGAAGAAGCGCGTGGCGTACATCGTGAACGCGGTGAGAACGCCGAGGCTGAGCGTGTTGTTGAGAACGCGATTGCCGCCGGACCAATAGATGAGCGCGGTGGCGAAGATGCTCAGAATTTCGACGGCGGGATAGAAAAGCGCAAAGGCGAGAATCGCGTCGCGCCAGGCGACCATATTGTCGCGGTTACGGCGACTGAATTCAGCACGAGCCTGCTGTTCGCGATTGAAGAGCTGCACGACGCTCATGCCGGAGATGTATTCTTGCAAGTAAGAATTGATGCTGGCGACGGCGGTGCGAATGCGGCGGTTGGCGTCGCGAACGTACTTGCGGAAGAAAAATGTGACGACAAGGATGAACGGCAGTACGGCGAGCGCGTCGAACGCAAGCCGGTGATCGATGGAAAAGAGCCAGCCGGCCAGCACCGCGAGCAGGAAGAAATCGTTGATCATCGTTACAACGCCGGCTGCGAAGAGGTCGTTGAGGGCGTCGACGTCGGTCGTGACGCGTGTAACGAGGCGACCTACCGGGTTGCGGTCGAAGTAGGTCATCGGCAGCCGCTGGATGTGACGGAAGATCGCGGTGCGCATGTCGTACATCGTTTGCTGGCCGACGCGCTGCATGATGCGAATCTGGATGTATTGCGCGAGGAAATCGAAGAGCAGAACGCCAAAGAAAACGATGCTGATGACGGCGATGCCACGCCATGCGGCGGATTCGACGAGCTGATGGCGCATGCCGGGGACGAGATATTTGTCGATGGCGATCTGAAAGAGCTTTGGAGGCGCGAGCTCGAGCGGCGTAACGATCGCAACGAAGGTCAGAGCCAGGATCACGCGCCAGCGATACGGGCGGAGATATTCCAGCAAGCGCCGCAGCAGGTGCGAGTCGTACGCCTTTCCTAACGCTTCTTCTTCGTGAATATTGCTCATACGTTCTCGAGCTCTTCTTCGAGCAGTTGCTTGCGGTGCAAGTCGGCGTAGTAGCCTTCGCGAGTGAGCAACTCGTCGTGCGTGCCGCGCTCAATGATGCGGCCGTCCCGCAGGACGATGATCTGGTCGGCGTTTTGCACGGTCGAAATGCGATGTGAAATCAAGATTGTGGTGCGACCTTCCATCATGCCGCGCAGGCGCGTGAGGATGCGCTCTTCGGTCTGCGTGTCGACGGCGGAAAGGGAATCGTCGAGGATAAGGATGCGCGGATCGCGGATGACGGCGCGTGCGATGGCGCTGCGCTGCTTTTGACCCCCGGACAGGGTGACGCCGCGCTCGCCGACGACGGTGTCGTATTTATTGGCGAAGCTTTCGATGTCGGCATCGAGATTCGCAACTTCTGCAGCAGCGCCTATCTGATCAACACCGAATTCCGTGAGACCAAAGGCGATGTTGCCGCCAACGGTTTCGCTGAAGAGGTAGGTGTCCTGTGGGACGTAGCCGATCGCGCGGCGGAGATTTTCGAGCGGCCATTCGCGGATCGGATGGCTGTCGATGAATAGCTGCCCATTAGGGGCTTCCCAAAGGCGCGCGATGAGGGAGGCGAGCGTTGTCTTGCCGCTGCCGGTGGGGCCGACGATCGCGAGCGTCGAGCCGGCGGGTATTTTGAGATTGATATCTTGTAATACCGTGGGCGCGCCGGCAGCGCCGTTGGTTTTGCCCGCGGCCGCCGTGACGGGCGCGTTCGCG
Organism: uncultured Acidobacteriota bacterium; assembly: GCA_963795355.1. Classification (GTDB taxonomy): domain Bacteria; phylum Acidobacteriota; class Terriglobia; order Acidiferrales; family UBA7541; genus Acidiferrum. The sequence goes on along the minus strand of CAWCHM010000008.1, from coordinate 1,158,784 downwards.
CCGTTGCCGGCGAGATTCGTGGGATACGTGAACGTGAGATTGCGGAATTCAATTTCGCCGGCAACCTTCGTTTGTTTTGAAATGGTCGCGGTGCTGTCGTCAATTTGCGGCTTCGCGCGCAGGATGTAGTTGAGACGGCCGGTGCTGGCGGCGCCCCGCTGGAAAATGTTGGTGACCCAACCGAGCGCAATCATCGGCCAGACCAGCAACCCCAGATAGGTGTAGAACGCGATTAGCGCCCCGAGCGTGATCTTGCCGTTCAGAAGCTGATGGCCGCCCTGCCACAGGACGATCAGAAACGAAGTGCCAATCAGCGCCTGAAGCGACGGCATGAACATGCTCCAGGTGCGAATCAACTTGATATTGCGCGCGACGTATTCGCGATTGGGCTCGTCGAAGCCACGAATCTCGGCTTCTTCCTGTGCGTAAGCACGGACGACGCGGACGCCGGAGAGATTTTCCTGAACTTTCGCGGAAAGCGAGGCGAGTGAGGCCTGAATCTTTTCGTAAAGATCGTGAATGACTTTGCCGAAATGCCGTACAGAGAAGAAAACGATCGGCACCGGCAGCAGAATCCAGAGCGTGAGCGAGCCCGACAGACGCGCGAGAATAAAGAGCGCGAGCAGCATCGTCGCCAGGGTCTGGCCCGTGTACATGATTCCCGGACCGATCACCATGCGAACGTTGTTCAAGTCGTTGGTGGCGCGCGACATCAGCTCGCCGGTGCGGTTGCGGACGTAGAACTCGGGCTCCATCAGGAGCAAGTGATTGAACAGGTCGCCGCGAATGTCGAACTCGATGTCGCGCGACACGCCGATCAAAATCCAGCGCGTGCTGAACGAGAAAAATCCCTTCAGCAAAACGCACACGAGAAGAATCAGGCAGTAGATGCCGATCGCGTGGCGGCTGTGCGGCGCGTAAAAGGGAATCGAGTTGCCCAGCCACGAGCCACCGAGTTGCGTTTGCGCCGCGGACTGAAAGGGGCGCGCGTTGCCGGCGACCACATCGGTGATCACGCCGGTGGCGAGTGGAATGATGTTTCCGACCAGGCTGGTCAGCAGCAGGCAGAGCATGCCCAGCGTGATTCCGCCGGGATAACGCCTGAGATAGGGCAGCAAACCGACGAGATTGCGCCACGAAGAAGTTTTCGCGGGCGCAGCTTTGGCCGGATTTGCGGACGCAGATCCCGATGGCGCTGCGTCCACGCTCTTGGCCGTAGCTTTCGCTTTCGTCTTCGTTGATGTCGTGCCAGCGGTCATTTCAATTCATTCGACAATTCAGTGCAGCCAATGCGATCGCTACAAACGCACGCGATGTCCGATCAATGCAGAACCGATTTCGGTGTGCCGCCCATCGTCGGCTGCTCCAGCAAAAAGTGTTCGTAAGTGCGGTCGAGCGACTGGTAGCGCTTCGTCTGGGGATTCCAGCGCACGCCGATCGGCAGAGAGTGTGCCGGATCGTCGGAGCCTTTGAGCGGCGTCAGGTAGAGCGACAGTCCCTTGGCCGGATCCTGCTCGGTGGCGATGCGCCATCCGCTGACGTCAGAGAGCGGCGTCAGCCCGAGAAAGCCCTTCGCATTTTTTAAGTGCTCGTCGCAGCGGAAAATTTCCTTCCATTGGCCGTCGTCATTCTGTGCAATGACAGCGCGGGTGATGATCGTGCCGGGGATATTGTTGTTCTTCGTGGTTTTGGGCACGATGTTCGCCGCCAGGAATTGTTGCTTGCCGTTTTTCGCCAAGTCGCCGTAGAGAAGCACGGTCGTTTCATTTCCGAGCAAAGCCGCGGCGCCAGCCTGAATATCATCCGGAACAGCGGGCTTCGCCGGCTCAGCCGAAGCTGGCGCCGGCTCGGATTTTGTCTCGGCGGGTTTCGGCGCATCGCCGCAACCCGCCACCAAACCGACTGCCAGTCCAGCCGCGACCAAAAATGCCATAGCGCATGCGATCGTGAATCGTCGGTGTCTCAGGGTGAAGCCTCCAGAATGAGCGAATTTGCGGACGCGATGGATGGATGAGACACACAAGATAAAGGACGGCAGCCGAACGGTGTCGTGAGCAACCGACCTCACGTCATCTGCGCCGACAATGCTGCTGCTACAGCAGGAAGGCTCGTTCGCTGCGCTTGCGGAATCCTTCTGTGTCGGTGAATTCATCAGAGGCTTGGCGCCATCAGGGTAATTTCCACCACTCGACCGGGTTTTGCGTTCTTCCCCGGCGTGCAAAGCACCGCCATGACCTGCGGCACGTCGGGACCCGCCCAATCGAAGGCGTAGTACAACAATTCTAACTGTTGACCGTCCTTCGTGGAAGGACCGCGCGATCCTGGTTGTCCATACAACTCAAAAACGCGGGAGCACGAGGCGCCGACAAGCAGTCCGTGGCCAGTGACCCAGCGCGACCGTGCACTGGCGCTCGATGCGGTGGAACCATTCCCACTCGCCGCGCAGCCGGGTTCCGCGATTGTCGAAGACGGCGTTCCCGACGTAAATTTCGAACTATTCTCAGAAACGCGGACTTCCTGGATCGTGCCGTTGTCGGCATCGGTGATGATCGAAAGACTTTGGTTGTGGCAGGCATCGCGCCAGATCGGATTCGTGCCGTCGAATTTAGTCAGCGTCGGCTTGCGAAATAATTTTTGTGCTTTGGCGAAATCGTCCTGACCAGGGCGTAGGCCCGCGAGAGTAAGTTCGTCGTTCCGGCGCGCCGAGATGGTCGCCGTCGGATTCCCAGATGTTGGACGTTTGGTATCGATGTGCGCTTTCAGCGGGGGCGGCGAAGTCTGGGTCGCGGCGCAATGAGGAGCAAGCGTCGCGTACGAAGCGCAGCTTAACGCGAACGTCATTCGTTGCGCGAGCGCACGTGACGGCGATGGCCGCAGCGCGCTACCTCCGCGCCAGAATCGCGTCCAGCCGCGCTTCAAAATTTTCTTCTCCCTCGGACCATAGCTCGCTGCGTTCGACCGGCAGTGCGCGCTGCACGCCTTCCACCCAACTGAACAGCTGTTGGATGTTTTCGCGCGTCTTTGCGTGATATTCCTTCAGATTGGCGGGAACCGCCATCCACTGGCGGAACGTATGCTCCAACGGATGGTCCGAGGAATCAAATGGATTCGAAGCCGCGCCGGGAGCCAGCAACCCCGCGTGGCCGGTGAAAAAATACTCGAAGCCGAGGTCGGCGGAGAAGTGCCCGGAGGTCGCGGCGATGCCGTCTTCGAAGTCCTTTCCGTGGCACGTAAGGATGAGCGGCTGCGGGTCTTGTCGCCACTTCAGCGTTTCCATATCGAAATTCCAGAGATCCCAGCTCGCCGTTGCGATGTACGCAGAGTCGGAGTCCAAGCTTTGCGCGGCAAGCGCGGCGACCTGAGCGGGCCCTGCATTGGCGGCGCGTAAATCCCATTCGGCAACAGCGGGCTCGGTCGGAGCGACCGGTTGCACGATGAGTTCCGTGAATGTGCCTTTTGTGGTGGAGAGCGGCGCTGTCGTCAGAAAGCGCGCGAATTCCGCGATCATCGTCTCGGTCGAGAAGTCTCGAGTCCAGACGCGTAGATAAGAATGATTAGCCATATTGGAAACAACATTATAAACGAGCGCGATTCGGGAACGCGAATGCAGAACAGCATTTCGCTTTGCCTAGGCCACGCGTTCAAGCAGGAGGCAATAACTCCGTGCGATATTTCCGAGCAAGGGTCTCGGCCTTTTTCACGAACGCAGCTTGCGCGGCTTGGTCCAGTTTCGGTGGAGGTGTGGTACGAGTTGCGACGGGAATGCCGAGTTCAAGAAAGAATTCGTCTTGCCCGGCGGGTGCGCAGACGCACAGCATACGCGCCGGCTGGTTCGACGAGTTGTGGAACTGATGGGGCGCGTTCGCCGGGACATTTACCGTTTCGCCCGCTTTTAATTTCTGTTTGGCTCCACGAAAAACCAGTTCAAGCTCGCCTTCCAGCAAACTGAACGTCTCTTCGAAATCGTGGCGGTGAGGAGGCGGCCCACCGCCTGGCGGCACGAACATGTCGATGAGGCAAAAACGGCCGGCGGTGTCCTTGCCGGAAACCAGAATCGTGTACGTGTCGCCGACGATGCCAATATGCCGTCCGTCTTCACTTCGCGACGTGACCGCGCTTCGTTTCGGATTGTCGGCCGGAATAGCGGTTGTATTTTCGTTTTGCGGACTCGCCTCTGCGGACATTTTTGATTCCCTCTGAGTTGCGTCGATTGGATGCGGCGAGAGCGGCAGTGTTAGGCAACGAAAATGTGTCGTGTCGAGCTGAGTATCAAAAAGGGGAGACCCCGCGATTTACGTTGCGGGGTCTCCTGAGACGCACGTCTATGCGCGAAGCCTGACGAGCTAGAACAGTTCTCGCAGGAATTGCGCGAAGTTGGCGACGTCGATAGTTCCAAGGCCTGCCGCGGGACTATAGCCGTTGCGACCCTGGTAGAACCCGTTGTTGCCGGCACTGATGACGTGGAGCGGCGCATGTGAGCCCTTATACGCCTGACCGGTGAGAGCCAAGGCGTAGAGCGGATAGTTGAGGAGCCCGAGGCGCGTGCCGTGCAGCGACTGGCTGAGCAGCGCCGTCACACCGTTGAGCTGCGGTGCCACGAAGCTGGTCCCCCCGCCGCCCGCAAGGATTTCGAAGCCGTCTTTATCCGATGTGTAGATCAGGATGTAACCCGTTTCCGGATCGGCGTTGTAGGAGACGTCGGGAACGTTGCGGCCCGGGAAATGTGCCGGCAAGGTCGTTGAGATAGGTGGTGTGCCGTCGAGTTCTCCGCTGAGCACCCACTTCTGTCCCGGCTGAGTGCTTTGCACGCCGGGAATGAGAAGTTGATAGAGCGGAATGGGAAAGTCGATGCTGACGCCGCCGCCGCCACCGACTGCGAAAGTGCCGCACTGGATCGGATCGGGAAAGCCAAGGACTACGCAGAGTGGTTGTAGGTAATCCCATGCCCACACGCGCTCGGCGGGGATGTTGATGTCGAAGAAAGGAGGAGTGCACGCCGCGTTGAGGCAGAACTCTAGAAGTCCCGGGAGCGTGGTCCCGCCGGCTGCGGTGATCGCCGGGTCACTGGCAGGGTTGTCCACCGTGAGGGGCGCCGTGCAAGTTGGAGTCGATTCTGAACTGCAACCCAGGTCGTGGTTGACGTCGAAGGCTCCTCCGTCACCGGACGCGGTGAACAGAGACTGCCCCTGTAGCGCCGCACGAACGAACAGTTCGTGGAACGCCTGCAACAGGCCGACGTTCCTGCCCGTGGAAGGATCGGTGACCGGTGAGAACTCGGCACCTTGGTAGAACTCCCAGAATCCCCAACTCGAGGAGATGCTGTCGGCGGCATTTGACTGAACTGCCTTGGCAAACGCGTCGGCGTAGCCCTGATTGGTGTTGGGCGCCTGATAGACAATAACTTTCGCGCCGGGAGCGATGCCTCCGGATTGTTCGACGTCAAGGGTGGTTTCGTCCGAGCCGGATTTGTCGCTCGGTGCGCCCGGCCCGCCGTCGATATTCACGATCTTGATGCGATTCGAATTGACGTCGAGGCCGACAAAATCCCAGTAGGCGAATGCATCGCTGGGAGTGAAGGAAGCTAGCGTGACGATGGCCACAGTGCGCCCCGCGCCGGTAATGTTCTGGTTATAAAGTGGTAGAGCATCGTAGTACTGGGCGAAATCGGTGACAGTGAGCAGGCCCGGCGGGTTCGTCGTGGTGCCGCCTCGGTTCTTGACAGGATGTTGCTTCGGCAAGGTCAGGCCCTTCGGAGCGAAATCGTGGTGCGGCCGGAGACTGGGATGCGAGTCGAGGCCGACGACGGCCATGACGGAGCCTGAGATTTCCTCCGGGACCGTGGGTCGGGTCAATGGCGCGTGATACGCGTACCCCATCTCTCTACCATGGGCGGGGACCTCATAGGTATGGAGGCTGACGGAGAAGGCTCGTTCGAGCGCCGCCGCGCTGCCCGTAACGGTCAGCGTAGTGGAGGTGGACCGTTCCACGCTCAGTCCGAGTTTGGAAAAGTGAGCGATGACCTTGGCGATGTCCGCCGGGTTTGGGGCGAAACGCTGGTCGAATTGTTCGGGCGTCAGGAATTGATGGAATTTGGCGCTGCCGGGGGTATGGACCGCGGTCATGAGTGCTTCCGCTTCGTCGCTATTGCGCAGACGAAGCGCTACGGTGACGTTGAGTGAAGATTCGGAACTGAACGTTCCACGATCGATCGGTCTGGGAGTATCGCGAGTCGGATAGGGAAGAGCGACTCGCCCTTGGACGGCTCGCCCTTCAACGGCGGCGTCGGATTGGGCGAACGCAGGCGATACACATCCCAACAAAACAAGGCACGACACAAACATTCGTACAGGGAGTTTCAATGGGTTTCACCTCGAGGAAAGATTTACAGGGCCGAAATCTTTGTTGAATCGAGGACTACCGCCATTGACACGTGACGGCGGCGATTCGGTTGGCGAGTGTTTACACCCCGGATTAGCAATCTGTCAATTAGACATTTCCAACGATAATCAGTATTTTTGGCCGCCGATTGAGCTTTTTGCGTCCGATAATGTGGTTTGCGACCAAATGATGTGCGACGAAATGGATCGAGGAATGTTTTGGAGGGCATCTTGAAGAAAGTTTTATCGTTCTTGCGCGGCGCTGTAGTGGCAAGTGCAATTTATTGCGCATTGATATCGGTGAACGCCCAAACTCAAATGAGGAAACCACCACCATTGGTTCGCATCGCGGAGTTGGAAATTGACCCGGATCAGCTCATAGCGTACACGCGCGCGCTTTCGGACGAGATCGCGACTTCGATTCGCGAAGAACCGGGAGTGCTAAACCTGTATGCGGTCTCCGTGAAGGATCATCCAAATCAGGTCAGAATCTTCGAGCTATACAAAGACCAAGCAGCATACGAATCACATCTACAATCTCCGCACTTTAAGAAGTATAAGGATGCAACGAAGAGAATGGTGCAGTCTCTGAAACTCATCGAGACCGAGCCGATTATGTTGGCAGGCAAGTAGCTTAGTTTTTTCCACCGTAGTGCATGCGGCGGACAGCCTCGGCGACGAGAGCGCCGTTGTTCTGCGCTGCTTCGCCATTAGATAGCGTGAGTATGTCCTCGAATCCAACGCGTGTGTCGTAGCCCCGCTTTGCGGCTTCATCGATGAGCGGCCATGCGAGGTCGTTCAGGCCGTGGAGCACACGAGGAGTACTGTTATTGGCGTCGTCGAGAAGCTTGACGATCGCATTCAGAGTCTCTATTGCGTCATCGAGAGTTTTTTCGAGAGGCTCAATCAAGAGGCGAATGCATCGATTGGCATAACCGCTGGCCAGAAAAATCTTTGTGCCGTCCACATCGGCCACGCCTCCTTCAATCGGCAAGCCGCGAGCCGTCAGCAATTGCGCGAGTGCGATCGAGCCGTCCTCTTTAAAATTGATCGACGCAAAGTCGGGATAGGTCTTCCACGCGGAGATTTTGTCGTAGCGGAGCTTTGTATTGTTTAGGATCCACGCGCCGGTGCTGATGCCGACCGGCGTCTTAGGGACGGCGGCTTTCACCGCATTGACAGCCAGCACCGTCGAGCGACTCACGCTCGTCCACGCCGCGGACGTGAAAGTGAATCGCACCGGCGCCGGCTGCCACTACTTCCTTAGCCGAAGATGCCAACTCCTGTGGTGTGATGGGGATTGCGGAGTGTTCGGAGCGCGAGCGACCGCCATTGAGCGCAGCTTTGATGAGCATTGTTCTACCTCACCGCGATAGGGAGAATTGTGCAATAGCGACGGCGTGGCTGCTAACGCAGATCGCGATGGTTCGATGCATTTGGTCCGCAGTGTGGACCCAGGTTACTGCTGCTCTGAGTCGGCGGCCTTCGCTTCGGTGGAGGCGGCGGATTGCGACTCTGCCGACGATGGCGTGTGCGCTGCCGGTATTGCCGCGATATTCAGATTCGAGGCGATTTCACGCATGCGATCGCGCAGTGTGTCGCCCATGTCGGCGAATACCTTGGTGAAGGTATCGCGCAATTTCTCTTCGGCGCCAGCCGTGACGCGGGCGACAGAATCGCGCGACTGGTGGTCGAACGACGTTACAGTCGCGAGCATCCACTGGTTGGAGACGTTGTCGAGCCGATCGCGGAACTGCGCCGCAGCCTGTTCGCCGATACGTCCATACGAAGTCTTGAGCTCGTCTTGCTGCGCGGCGGTCATCGCCTTCCACGATTCGATTACTGGCCGGAAACCTGCTTGCACGCGTTCGTTGGCTTCGGCAACACCGGCCTCGATTGTGCCGTGCAGGGAATCCTGGAAGCGGCGGAGGAAGTTTTCCTGCTCGACCGTAACACGCTGCGCGAGTTCGGAATGTGCGGTGTCTATGAGCGAGCGCGTTTCGGAAGTCGAGCGCTTGAGTTCGGCTTCGAAACCATCCAGATCGCGGCGGGCATGTTGCTGGATTTCGTCGATGAAGGCGGCTGTCGTCGTTTCTGCGGCTTCGGCGAAGAGCGAACGCGCGCGGTCGAATGCCTCCGAGACGACGTCCGCGATTTGCGTTTGCGCGTAAGCAACGAAGTTGCGGCTCGATTGGTCAAGCTCGCCGGCAAATTCGTTGGTGATGTGACTGGCCTGCTCGCGCAATTGCTTAGCGGCCTGCTCACCGGCTTTGTCAGCTGTGGACTGCGTCTGCGTTTGTGCGCGCTTCTCGTACCACTCGGCGGACTTGCTCAGGTCTTCGACGGTGCGTTGCTTCAGGTCTTCGAGGCGAATCTCGAAGTCGGACATGCCACGCGACGTGACGCTGTCGGTGGTGACGCGCAGGATTTCTTCGATGCCACCGAGGTTGGACCGGAATTGCTGTAACGCCTCGGCGAAGGCTTCGTCGGTGCTGGCGCGGATGCGATCTTGATGAAGCGAAACCGCTGCATCGAGCAGCGAGCGCCCGCCTGCGATGCGTTGCATCGCTTCGTCGGCTTTCGTCACGTGCGGTTCGAGCACGCCTTCCACCTGTTCGCTGAAGCGCGCGATCGCTTCGCGGCTCGAATTGTCGAAAGCGGTGCGAATGCGGCCATTGATCTCTTCCAGAACCAATTCCGAATGGCGGTGCAGTTCGTTGCGGTGCAGGCTGAGGACGTCGTCGGCTTGCGATTGGAAATTGGTCAGCGCGTGCTGCTGCACGGTTTCGAGTCGCGATGCGAGTTGTTCGAGGCGGTCAGCGGTTTCAGCCGCGCGGGTGGCGGCAGCTTCGGCGCGTTCAGTCTGGCTTTGGAGCAATTCACGCGCGGTTTGCGCCTGGCGGTCGGCTTTTTCCGAATGTTCGGCAGCGGCGGCGCGCAGGTTCGTGGTGTGGTAATCGGATTCCTGGTGAAAGGCCGAGAGTAGGGCGTTGGCTCGCTCGGTTACTGTCGCGGCGGCGACTTCTTGTGCCGAAACCAGCGCGGCGTCAACGATGGCTTGCCAGCGATGCTGGGCGGATTCGACTTCTCCGCCGAGGTCGCTGCGCCACTTTTCGAGTGCGGCGGCCATCATGGCATCGGTCTTTTGTTGCGTTTCGTTGGCGGCGGCCGTGAGATTGTCCCGATTCGCGTTCAGTAGTTGTTCGCGTTGCGCGGCAACTTCGGCGACCGTTTTTTGTAAAGCTTCGGATTGCGCGGAAATGTGCTGGTCAGCCTGTTCGGACGCGGAAAGAAGGCGCGCGGTCGTTTCTTCGGCTTGCTGGCAGACCTCGCTCAGTGTTTCGGCTGCGCTCGTGACTTGCTGGGTGTGCGCGGCGCTTAACGCTCGTCCTTCCTCGGTGAGGTGCGAGGTGAGATTGCGCGCCACTTCTTCGAGTTGAGGAGCGAGCCGTTTCGGCAATTCTTCCTGGAGCGCAACTGCAGCGGCATCGTGGGCTTCACGGCTTCGCGATTGCGATTCTTCCTGGATTTCTTCGATCGCGGCTGCCACTTCACGCTGCAGAGAGTCGCGCGTTTCCGCAACTTTGTGGTCCCACTGTTCGGCGCTGGCGGTGCGCTCAGCGGCGACAGCTTGTGAAGCAGCCTCTCGTGCCGCGGCTTGAATCTGCTGGCGTGCTTCGGCGAGGAGTCGCGTGACGTGGCGCGCGAGTTGGAGCGATGCGTCGGTTGTGCTCGCCGGAGAAGGGAAGACCCGAACGTTGTCGGGGCTCACGGGCGCGGACGTTGTCGCGGCGGCTGCGTCGGAATCGGTGAGCGAAACATGGAATTCGGTTTCGGAAGCTTCCGCAGGCGGCATCGGCGGCGGCGCGAGCGGAGGAAGCGGCAATTCGAGGTGCGCGGTTGTGTGCGTGCCGATCGGAGCAGAGGCGGATTGCGCGGCGGCACTGTCGGACTGCGCGAACCAATCTTCTGGAGGAAATGCGATGCCCCAGACGTTGCCTGGCGCTTCGAGTTCCAGCGCAACCTGGAAAAGCTGGCGGACCGTGCGTGGTCGCTGAATCCATGCGACGCGGCCGCGCACCGTTCGCGCCGGTTCGCCTTCTTGCGGGTTTGGCACTTCGAGTTTCACCCACATGTTTTTCAGGACGTAATGCTTGGACTGATAGCGGCAACCGTGGCAGTTCAATATTAAGGATGACGTGCGCTCCATAAAGGGACGACCGAGCGCATCGACGCCGGTCACCTGGAGCGGCACGGCCTGCACGATGCGGGTGCTGCGTCGTTTTCGGAGTTCAGAAGTAGGGTTCACTGCAGTCTCTGGCGCCATTTCGGTAGTTTCACCGGCTAGGTTGCTGCTCAGTTCATCCATACGAGGGCCCGCCGTGTTGAATTTTGTATTGCTGAAATGCCGGTCAATTCCGTTTCGTTTCCGGAGCGCTCGGCGGCGGGGACGCCTGCGTGCCACTCAGGAAATGCCAAAACTCTTTCACGACCCAGATGGGTCCAACGAGCAGATAGATCGGTCCCTGGAAGAACGCTGGGTGATTGCCTTCGATACGATGGCCCAGGAACAGAAAAATCCAGCCGCCGACAAACAGCGAAGCGCCCAGAATCCACTTCATCAGAAACAAAAGAACGAGACCAGCGAAAATCAACGGAATTCCGACGCCGTGCAGGACCTTGTTCCAGGCGGAGGTGTGCTCATGATCGTACCGCTCCATGTAGCTCGCCAGACCTGGCATAGCCGGACTCCGCGTGGGGACGCTGCCTGCGGAAGTACACTGTATACCCAAATGGACCAAAATTCTAGGCGGCAAACGTGTGGAAAAATGGGAATTTTTTGCGTCGGGACGAACTCAAAAATTATTGCCGTGGTCTCGAAATTCCGATTGCGCTCAACGTCGCAATCCAGTAGCTCGCGGCGAAATTAGAGGTCGCGGCGGCCTTCCATGGCTTTCATCATGGTGACTTCGTCGGCATATTCAAGGTCGGCGCCCACCGGGATGCCGACGCCGATGCGGGAGACGCGAACACCGAGCGGTTTCAGCAATTTAGAGAGATAGACGGCGGTGGCTTCGCCTTCGGCGGTCGGGTTTGTGGCCATGATGATTTCTTCGACGGTGCCTTCTTTCAATCGTTCGACGAGAGGCTTAATACGCAGCTGTTCGGGCCCGCGACCTTGCAGAGGAGAGAGCGAACCGCCGAGAACGTGGTACATGCCGCTGTAAGTGCGAGTCTTTTCAATCGCGAGAATGTTGTGGGCTTCTTCGACGACGCAGATCGTCTTGTGATTGCGCGTCGGGCCAATGCAGTAAAGGCACGGATTCGTGTCGGTGATGTTTCCGCAGGTAGTGCACTCTCGGATTTTTTCTTTGGCGTCGCGAATGGCGTCGGAGAGCGCCATGGCTTCTTCCGGCTTAGCGCGCAACAAATGGAATGCGAGGCGCTGCGCGGTCTTTTGTCCAATGCCGGGAAGATGTTTTAAAGCGTCGATGAGTCGTTCAACTGGTGCGGCAAAATCAGGCATGAGTGATGTGTAGCATAGGCAAGGGTTTGGCGCAAATTCGTCGGCGGTCGACAAATTTTTTCGAACAGGGTAGGTATACCCCCGGGTATTTGTGCAAGAGTGCGCAATGCATTGAGGGAATTCGAGTTGTGCGAATGTTCGATTTCGGGACTGTGGTTGTTGTTGAAACTGCTGGAATTATTTTGCGGCGCAGCGTGCGGGGGTGATGGAACGATTTAGAAGAGGCCGGGAATTTTCAGGCCGGAGATTCCGGGGATGTTGCCGGAGAGATTTTTCATCTGGTTGGAGAGTTCTTCGTCAACGCGGCGCGAGGCCTCGTTGACCGCGGCGCGGACCAGATCCTGAAGCATTTCCTGATCTTTGTTGGCGAAGACTTCGGGTTCGATGCGGACGTCGACCAACTGCTTTTGGCCATTCATGCGGACCACGACCATGCCGCCGCCCGCGGAGGCTTCGACTGCAACGGCGTTTACCTGACGTTGGATATCTTCCTGGACCTGCTTCATCCGGGAGAGCATCTGTTGGAGAGCGTTGACTTCCATCAGGATTCCTCCTGGTTGCGCTTCACTTCGGTGATTTTACCACCGAAACGCTGCATCATGGACTTCACGACTGGATCGCGTTCGAACTGATCACGCAAATCCTGCGACGCCGATCCGCGAGAAGCTGAAACAGCGGTCGCTGCAACCGACTCCAGTTTAGCACAGACCCGCACGGGTCGACCGAGCACCTTGCTCGAAATGGAACGCACTTTTTCCAGAGAGTCGCGGCCTTCGATCATTTCTGCGTAGGTGCGAGCGGAAGTCGGAAAATAAATTCTGAGTTCGGCGCCTTCGAGTTCCCAACGATGACCGTGTTCGAGAAGTTCGCCGAGAAATTTCTGTTGCGACTGGATTGAAGATTTAATTTCGGCGACTTGTTCTTCGGAGAGACCGCTTGCTGCGGTTGTTTTCGCGGAATCGGCGGAAGAGTCAGAAGTTTCCGCGACATTTTCGACGGGAGCGGTTGCGGCGGGTCGAGCCGCCATCGGCGTGGGAGCAGGAGCAGCGGCGGGCGCAGCGAAGATCGACGAAGAAGATTGCGGCGCGCGCTCCGCTGGACGAAAGGGAACTGGTTGGGGCGACGGCGAAACTCCTGCTGCAGCCGCGGATGCGCGAGGTGGCGGCGCGAAAGGCGAAGGAGATGCGATCGCGGACGGTAGCTCGCGCTTTGTCGTCGTAGAAGAAACCGCAGATGGCGCTGCCCTGCGCGGTGGGCTGGCGACTGAAGACGACGGCGCGCCACTGCGAACTTCGGTCAGCAATTCTTCGAGCGGCGCTAAGCGCGCAGCGTTGATCAAGCGCAACAAACCCATTTCGAGATGAACGCGCGGATCGAGTTTGCGACGGAGGTCTTCGTCGGTCTGCAACAAGATTTGGAAGAAACGCGTGAGGTCCTCTTCACTGAAGAGGGCCGCCGCGCGCTCCAGTGCGGGGCGCTGGTCAGGTGTGGCTGCGATCAAATCGGAATCCGCGCCAGAGACGCGAGCGATGAGAATGTTGCGGATGTGACGAACCGCCTCGCGGCAGAAGTGCTGGAGGTTGCGGCCTTCTTTTTGAAAGCTGTGGACGAGAGCGAGAGCGCGGTCAGCCGAGCCGGCGGCAATGGCGTTGACGAGTTCTTCGAGCGCATCTTCGGGAACGACTCCGAGAAGTTCGCGAACTTGTTTGGCGGGAATGGTGTCGCCGCAGTAGGCGCGCGCTTGTTCAAGCAGTGAGAGTGCATCGCGCATACTGCCCTCCGCCATGCGGGCGATGACAGCGAGTGCGCCAGGTTCGATCTGCAGGTTTTCCTTGGAGGCGATTTCTTCGAGGCGCGCGGTGATTTCGGCAAACGTGAGCGCGCGGAAATGAAAATGTTGCGAGCGCGAGCGAATGGTGTCGACGAGATTTTCGGGCTCGGTCGTCGCCATCACGAAGATGACGCGATCGGGCGGTTCCTCGAGAGTCTTCAGCAAAGCGTTGGATGCTTCGCTGGTGAGCATGTGCGCTTCGTCGAGGATGACGACCTTGTTGCGCGAACCGGCGGGAGCGTAGCGGACCATTTCACGCAGTTCACGAATCTGGTCGATGCCGCGGTTGGAGGCGGCGTCGATTTCGATGACGTCGAGCGAAGAGCCGGTGGCGATTTCCTTACAGGAGTCGCATTCACCGCACGGATCCGGCGTGGGGCCGTGAACGCAATTCAGCGCTTTGGCGAGAATACGGGCCGCCGTGGTTTTGCCGACGCCGCGCGCACCGGAAAAAATGTAGGCATGCGCAACGCGATCGTTGCGGATGGCGTTCGCTAGCGTGTCGGTGACATGACCCTGGCCTGTAAGATCACGAAAAGTTTGAGGTCGCCACTTGCGGGCTATGACTTGATAAGCCATTTATATATTTTTTGGGTGTTCGGGGTGGTTCGGATTTGAGTTCATCGCGTTCGCCGATTTTGCCGGCTGCCCGTTCAAGGAACCTCGGGTGATCTGCGGCACCCGAGGCGATCCCGATACCGTTGCTCCCTTCCGGGCCTGGCGGGGTTCGCGGGACCTCGTTGCACAGAGCCCGAAGCTCCATGAGCGGGCAGTCGCGAAAAGCGAAGAGCGCGAATGCGAGTTCAGTTTAGCACAGAGGTATGAAGGGAATGGAAGTGCGGCGATGAGTGTTGTGTTGGGATTTGTTTTGTTCGTGGCACGCGCGGTGTGTGAGTCGTGAACCTTTTGCGCGAGGATCACTTGCTGCGCGAGCCGACACGTTCGCACGAAGCGAACGAGAAGAAAAAACGCCGGCCCCGCTCAATCAGCATGACAAACCTTGGTGCCTGTCATGTCGGACGGGCTCGGCGGTGCCGTGTCCCGACGGTCGATTCGATCGTCATTCGAATCAGGATTTAGGTTTTGTGTCGGGTGGAATTACGTCCGCGGGGTTGACCCAGATTACCTTGAAGGGGCCGACGCCGTGGACCTGGACGATCGTGTCCGTCTTGCTGAAGGCGTAGTGACGTATTTCTTTCGGCATACTGGCGAAACTGCCGATGCTCATCGTTAACAGCTTGGACTGGTCGAACTTGTCGCCCATTCCGACTTGAAATATGCCTTTCATGACGGTGACGTTTTCGTCGGTGGGGTGCCAGTGGGCAGGGATTTGCGATCCGGCGGTGCAGCGTAGGCGAATGACGAAATTGGAGCCATCGGCGTCGGGGTTGCCTTGAACGGCGGCGAGATCGCATCCTTTGATGATGGGCGTCCATTTCAGGTCAGAGGCTTTAACGATCATGTGCGTTGGATCCGGAGTGGTCTGGCTGTGGAGCGGGGTGGCCAAGCACGTTGCGAGAAAGAGTAACGCGCAACCGTGAGAGAGCGAATTTTTTATCATTGCAGTTCTCTCCGTTGTTAAGGATCGTGATGCTGGGTATGTGTCGGGAGAAGATAGCTTTGTCTTTGGCGAAAGGCAAGGGGCTGCGAGGCTGGCGCGGGCGCGAAAACTAGAGAGGCCGACTTGTACGGATGCATCGTGGTAACCGGGGCGGCCGGGCGGAGCAAGCCCCGCCCTACAACGAAATTTGGATCGTGTGTGGGGTGATGGTGATCCGCCTGTTGCTAGTGGCTTGACTCGCCTTGTGCCGCGGCACGAGCCGATAATTCCTCGGGAGTCAGATCCTCGGTGTAGGTGGCGATGTACCAGTGGTTGCCCCAATCGTCTACGAGCCCAGCACTGCGTTCGCCATAAAACTGATCTTTGGGTTCGCTCAGAGATTTTGCGCCAGCGGCGAGAGCGCGATTATAGATTTCGTCGACGTTTGAGAAGTAGACGTGAAACGTCATGGGCATCGATCGCTTGTCGACGGCTTCGCCCATTTCGATTATGGAGTCGCCGAGGGTGACCGCTGCATGGGCGATGGTGCCGTCTTCGCGCTTCATGCGCTCTTTCTCGACTGCGCCGAAGGCTTGCTTGAGGAAGTCGAGCAGCTGGGCGATGCGGGGAACGACGACGTAGGGAGTTACCGTGTGGAAGCCGGGAGGGATGTGAGTTTTGCTCTTGGCCATGTTGAGTTCTCCTTGGACTTGGGACGATGATTTTCGATGCTGAGGATATCGTGGCGGAGGCGGGTTGCGGGCGTATTGTAAAAAATTGACCTGGCGTTCGCGCGCGAGCGAAAGATTTTGGTGTGGGGCTGACGCTTCAAAAGCGGCGCCTGGGGGCGCCGCACTCCGTATGATAACGAGGCGCTGCATCAGCCTCTCATTGACGTGGGTTTGATCGGGACGTGATTGACGTGGCCGAGGTAGTCGGCGGTGTAAGCGGAAGGGTTGATGCCGGAGAAGGCGCGGAAGTCGTGGTTGAAGTGAGCTTGATCGAAGTAGCCACACTTCAGGGCGAGATCAATCCAATTGACTGGCTGACTTGCCGAAATCTGGCGCAGAACCCTCTGAAACCGGCGAACGCGGCAGAATAACTTTGGCGTCAAACCGATTTCGTTGCGGAAGAGATCGATGAAGCGGCGCGGACTGAGGCCGATCTTCTCTGTAACCTCGGAAATGTTTTGCGTTTCGGGCACCATGCGAAATTCGTTCAGGGCGAACGCAACGGCGGAATGACGTGAAGGCGTTGGAGCGGCGGCCAGGAGAGCGCGTTCGAGTACCATCGCTTTCGATTCCGGAGTTGCGGCTTCGAGAAGTTGCTCGCGGATGCGATTTGCAGTGGTCTGACCCCACACCGAATCCAAACCGATGTGCGCATTATGAAGTTCGCCGAACGGCAGATTGACGAACGGACGCGCGCCGCCGGGCTTGAAGTGAATGCCCGCGACACTGGTTCCTACGGACGTGTCGATCGCGAAGTGCCGGGAGTGCGGCCCGCAGAGGACATTCCCGCGAAAGATTTCGCGGTGATCGAGATTCTCGTGGCTGAAAATCGGGAAAGCGCCTTCGTTGAGATCGAAGACAAACTCGACGGAGCCGTCCGGCAGGAGGCGCTCCTTTGTGTGCGGAGATGGGCCGGACTCCATGACCCAGATTACCTCGACGAAGCGGTCGAGCGGAGGGCGCGGCTTGTAGCGGTAGGACACCACGTGGCGAGCTTACTCCCCTGAGAGGGAGGTGCAAAGTAGGTCGCACGACGGATAGATAAGATAGACCGAGGGCATCTGTGCTATACTTCACTTGCGCTTAATACCGCGGTTGTGCAGTGCGGCTGCTCTAGGATCTGTAACGCAGTACCAAGAATACCCGCCTCCAGTTTCCTCCGTTCGTCTTAGGTGTAATCAAACAGACTGGCGATGAATTTGCCGAGTCGCATCCGCTGTAAGTGTGTGCGCCGCTACTGTTCCGCCAGCAAGAAAGCTATAAATCGAATGCTAAGTTTTTCAGAATCAATCATTTCCGCCTACACCAAGGAGCGGCTCGCGTCGGCTCGTTTCACGACGCCTACTCCGGTGCAGGCTGCCACGATTCCCCAAGCGCTTGAGGGCAAAGATGTTCTCGCCACGGCGCAGACCGGAACGGGCAAAACGCTCGCGTTTCTGATCCCCGTAATGGAGCGACTGCTCCAGGGCAGCACGCCCGGGATCGCGGCGCTCGTTCTCGTGCCGACCCGCGAACTCGCGATGCAGGTCGTCGAACAATACAATTTGCTGCGCGGCAAGCAATTGCAACAGGCGGCGTGCGTTGTCGGAGGCATGGGCGAAGGCGCCCAGCTCAGCGCTATTCGCCGGGGTGCCCGGCTCGTCGTGGCCACTCCGGGACGGCTCGAGGATTTTCTCGACCGGAAGTTGTTCACTTTCCGCGATCTCAAGATTTTGGTGCTGGACGAAGCGGACCGGATGCTGGACATGGGATTCCTGCCAGCGCTCAAGCGCATCGCTGCGGCGTTGCCGAAAGAACGCCAGACGATGTGCTTCTCGGCAACGTTGGAAGCGTCGGTCGCGCATCTGGTGAAGGACTACATGCGCAACCCCGTGCGCCTCGCCTTCGGCTCGACGTTAAAACCTTCCGAGAATGTGCGGATGCAGGCGTTTGAAGTTTCGACCGATCGCAAACAGCAGACGCTGAATCGCTTGCTGGCGAAAGAAACCGGACGCTGCCTGGTATTCGCCCGCACCAAGCGCGCAACGGACCGTATCTGTAAGAATCTGAATCGCGACGGATTTTCGGCGGCGATGATTCACGGAGATCGTTCGCAATCGCAACGCAATTCGGCGCTGGCCGGATTTCAGCAAGGGCGTTTTCGGGTGTTGGTTGCCACGGACGTGGCGTCGCGCGGGATTCACGTGCAAGACGTCGCGCATGTGATCAATTTCGATTTGCCGGAGATCGCGGAGAATTTCATTCACCGCGTTGGCCGGACGGGGCGCGCCGGGAAGCACGGCGTGGCTTCCACGTTGTTCACCCGCGAGCAGCGGTCGGAACTCTTCCAAATGGAACGAACGTTGGGCATCAAGATGGAGCGTTTGCGCGCGGAAGACGGCGTGTCGGTGCCAGCTGCTGAACACACCGGGAAGTTGCACGAATACATCGAGCAGCGGCCCGCGGGTGGCGGCAACAGCTATGGCGGACGACATAAGTCAGGTCACGGATCAAATCGGGGTTCGGGACGCGATTCGCGTCGCGATTCGAGGCATTACGCAACGGCAAGCGGTGTTGAGTCCGTTGCGGCGCGATCGACGATGGTGCGTTTGCCGGGCGAAGTGTTTCAGGTCGAAGCCGACTAAGTTTTACATTTCGTTTGAAATCGGAGGCAGGACACAGCGATGTGTCCTGCCTCTTTTATTTTTCGGACCGAACCGATGTGGCGGTGCTGTTTCCGTCCGCGTGATGGCGTTTATTGCGCGTTAGGCGAATGGCACCGTGTATATTTCCAATCGTGGTGTAGCTGGGCGCGAGGCGTGCGTTTGCGCGAAAGGAAAATTCCGACCGTGGAACCGATCTCGCACTTTTTCTATTCCGACCGTTTAAAACTGCAGTTCTGGGATTACGGCCAGGATGGAAAACCGTCGCTGGTGCTGGTGCACGGCGCGCTGGATCACGCGCGCAACTGGGATTGGGTGGCGCAGGAATTGTGCCGCGACTATCACGTGTTTGCGCTGGATTTGCGCGGGCACGGAAACAGCGCGTGGGCGCCGGGCGCGGAGTACGCCGTCGCGGAGCACGTGCTCGATCTGTCGGCGCTGCTCGATGTGATTAACGATTTTCCGATTCGGCTGGTGGGGCATTCGCTGGGCGGCGGAGTTGCGCTCCACTATACGGGAGTTTATCCGCAGCGCGTGCAGAAGCTGGTTTCGATCGAGGGCATGGGGTTTCCGCGCGAGCATCCGATGCACGGGCCGGCGTCGGAGCGTGTGCGCCAGTGGATCGAAAATATTCGCGACATGGAGAAGCGGCGGCCGAAGTCGTATCCGAGTCTGGCGGCGGCTATGAAGCGGATGCAGGAAGTCAATCCGCGGCTGAGCGACGACGTGGCTCGGCATCTGACACTGCACGGGACGAATTGGGAGTCGGACGGGTCGTTGTTTTGGAAGTTCGATAATTTTGCGCGCGTGTTTGCGCCGTATGGGCACAACATCGCGGACTCGGTGGAGATTCTGGGGCAGATTACGTGTCCGACTTTGTTTTTTTGGGGACTGGAGAGCTTTTTGCCGGTGCCGGAAGATGACTCGCGATTTCAGGCGGTGAGGAATCGTCGATTGGTGAAGGTGCCGGGGGCGGGGCACTGGGTGCATCACGATGCGTTGAGGCTGTTCTTGCGGGAGACGGCGGCATTCTTGAAGGATTGAAGATCGTTGCGAACGGAAAAACGGCTGGCCGAATTTTTCGGCCAGCCGTTTTCTTTTGCGAACTTTGCGAACCTATTGTGACGTTGGCAATCGCGACGGGTATCAATCTGGGTGGTCGTGGCGCCAGGCCCAGTATTCCTCTTGTTCTTTTTTCTTGGATTTTGCGTATTCGTGATCTTTGCGGTGTTTCTCGGCGAGGAAACGGCCCCATGCGGCTTGCTCGTGGTCGTCCCACTTACGGTCGTGGTGATCGCGGTCGTCTTGCGCTGCGGCCGACGCCGACGGGGCCATGACGAGAGCGGCACCGAGCGGAGCGGTCAGAGCTGCCGTCAGCAAAAGCGAAGCGATAGGCTTGTGCGTTTTTTGGAATTTGTGCATTCACAACCTCCGCGTGCATAGGAACAGAGTGCACGGGGCTCGAGCCATACGGCGACTTGCTTACGCGGTGGGTGGAGTTGGTGTATTAGGATTAGGGAATTGTTTGCGCCGTTGGCGGGAACTTTTATTTGTGTTTGAAGGAACGCGTGAAATCGAAATCGATTCGGCGTAGCATGCGGCTATGGCAAAACACACGAGTGGTGGATTTGGAAAAGGCCTGGCGCGCGAGATGAGCGGTTTGTCGAGGCGATCTTTTTTGGCGATGTCGGCGATTGCGCCGTTTGCGATACGCGCCGTGGGTTCACCGGCGCCAAAGTCGGCGATTCCCGTTGGGCTGGAGTTGTATTCGGTGCGCGAGGGATTGAAAAAGGATCTCGACGGCACGGTGAAGGCCGTGGCGGGGATGGGGTATCAGTGCGTCGAATTCTACGCGCCGTATTGGGAGTGGAGCGAGCAGCAGACGAAGGACATGAGAAAGCTGCTCGATGATACGGGCGTGAAATGCTACTCGACGCACAACGCGTCGTCGTATGTGACGAAGGAAAATATCGGAAAGACTCGCGATCGCTGCGGAATTTTGGGCTGCAAGTATGTGGTGGTGGCTTCGACGAATGTGGAGGGGCAGGGGATCGATGGGTGGCGGAAGTTTGCGGATGTGTTGAACGAGGCGAACGAAGGGCTCGCGACAGCGAAGATGCATGCGGGGTATCACAACCACAAGGCGGAGTTTGTGGCGATCGATGGCGTGCGGCCGATGGAAGTGCTGGCGAAGAATACGAAGCCGACAGTGATGTTGCAGCTCGATGTGGGGACGTGTCTCGAGGCCGGGGCTGATCCGGTGGCGTGGATCAAGGCGAATCCGGGGCGGATTCGGTCGCTGCACTGTAAAGATTGGTCGCCGGACGGGGGGAAGGGGTACACCGTGTTGTTCGGCGAGGGTGTCGCGGACTGGAAGGCGATCTTTGCGGCGGCGGAGCATGGCGGCGGCGTGGAATATTATTTGATCGAGCAGGAAGGCTCGCGGATGTCGGAGCTGGACACGGCGCGGGAGTGTTTGAAGACGTATCGGACAATGCGCGGCTGATATTGGAAATTGGAAACTAGAGACTGGAAATTGGGATTGGAAACTCGACATCTTCTTAACAGGCGAACTCGCGTCGAAACGCGAGGGCCCTGCAAGATTGCTGCGCTCTTGGCGTTGCAGCCCTGAAGTCAGCGGTTTCGGTGTGCCACCGCCTTTCGATTTTCCAATTTCCAGTTTCCAATTTCGATGTTTTTTGGCGGGAGGAAAGAGCGCCGCGCAACAACTACGGGGACGTCACACGGCGCTCGGGGGTGTTGGCAAGTGGGTAGTGGGTTCGCTGAGGTAGTACAGTTGGTGGGAACTTTTTCATCGCCGAGGCATTTGCGCAAAGCGCACTGCGGCGCGGCAGATAAAATCCTTTCGAAATGTTGAGTTACCGGTTTCGCCGTTCTGTCGTGATCAGCTTTGCGGTGTCACGGTTTGCCGGTGTTGCTAAAAAATCTCTTATGCTTCGTATCGCGGTCCTCAGTGCAGGTACTAAGTGCAGGGCGCGTGCCAAATCTGCTGGGCTTAAGTCTTTTGTTTTTCGTGTTTCGATGCTGCAACCAAAGTCCATTTTGCGACCTGGGCGAGAATGCGTTCCATGGCGGAACAGACCGTTAGGCCTTAGCGGTGTCAACCTGCGCACTCCGCCGTTCGGCGCCGCCATCGCGTTTAAGGTAACGGTACAGGCTGGTGCGGCCGATGCCGAGAATATGCGCCGCGCGCACGCGGTTGCCCTGGCACATGTCGAGGACTCGCTGGATGTGGACTTTACGAACCTCTTCGAGTGAGATCGGCTGCCATTCATCGCCCGTTTCGGTGCGGGACGCCCGGTGGTGTTGCAGGTGTTCGGGAAGGTCGGCGAGGTCGATGAAATCGCCGGTGGCCGTGATGCAAGCGCTGGAGATAACGTTTTCGAGTTCCCGGACGTTGCCCGGCCAAGGGTGCTGAAGCAGCACTGCTTGGGCCCGGCGCGCGAGTCCGGGAATCTTTTTTCCGTAGGCTTCGTTGTATTTCTTTAGAAAGAACTGCACCAGAAGTGGAATGTCTTCGAGACGTTCGCTCAGCGGCGGGATTCGAATCTGAATCGAATTCAGGCGATAGAAGAGATCCTCGCGGAAGCGGCCGGCCAGGACTTCTGCCCGGAGATCGCGGTTTGTGGCGGCGATCAGGTGCACGTTAATCTGTCTTACCTCAGGAGAACCGACGCGCTGGATTTCGCGGTTTTGAATGACGCGCAGGAGCTTGGCCTGCATGGCGAGCGAGGTCTCGCCAATTTCATCGAGAAAGACAGTGCCGCCGTTCGCGTATTCGAACAGGCCGGGTCGAGTGTCGGTGGCTCCCGTGAACGAACCGCGGAGGTGCCCGAAGAGTTGGCTTTCGAGCAAGGTGTCAACGAGCGCCGAACAGTTGCACACCGCCAGACGCTGCGTACTGACCGGGCTGATCTGATGGATCGCGCGGGCAACCAATTCTTTCCCGGTTCCAGTCTGGCCGACGACAAGGACGTTTGTGTAGTGGCGGGCCACCTTGCGCGCAAAGTCGAATACCTCGAGCATCGCCGGACTTTTTCCGACGATACCGTGAAATTCAAGATCCTTTAAGAGTTGCTCCTCAAGAGCGCGGACACGCCGGCGCTGGTCATAGAGCGCCGAGATGTCGTCGAGAGTGCGTTTCAAGCGCTCGCGGTCGACCGGCTTCGGCAGGAAGTCGCTGGCGCCGCGCCGAATCGCTTCGAGGGCGGACTCGAGCGTGTACTCGCGCGTCACAACGATCACATTCACGCCCGGATCGGTGCGCAGGACGCGGTCGAGAAATTCGTAACTGTAGAGGCCGGTGTCGCGCAGGTCGGCGAACAATACACGGCTGCGGCCATAACGGACGCATTGGAGCGCTTCGTCGGGATCGGATGTTGTAATCGACTGGTATCCGAGTTCACCGATCAGCGCGGCGAGCGCGTCGAGCTGCTCCGGATCTTCATCGAGAATGCATGGCGTTAGCGTGCCCTTGGCTGGCGGAGCTTCGACGGTCTTGGTCAGAACCTGAGCCACGTCGTCGGTCAGCGCAGCTTGGCTGCCAACGTGGTACCCGCCATGTACGACGGTTCCAGGTTAGAGATGCCCCGCCCAAGCGCGAGCGAAGATGTCCAGGGTCAACAGGCTACGGGATGCACCGGCAGTGCGGTGTTTTCGTGGCCCAGTGGACAACGCCTCGATCCAACACGCTCACCGGCATCGCGGCCAGAGACCAAATCGAACCACTGTTCCGTTTCGGTGCTCCATCGACCGAACACACGCTGACGGGTAGTAAATGAATTCAATTCACGCTGCAGCGATCGGCTGCGCGTGGCCTTACCGGGTGTAGTCGAAACTGATTCTGCCCGGCGGGAGTGACGGAGACAAACTCGATCTCATAGGGGACTGACTGTGACCTGTCGGCGCTTAGAGGCTGAATCAGCCTCAGAAAAACGACTGAACCGTCAGGAACGGGCCTGCTCAGTGTGACGTGCTTGCCGGACTCTTCATTCCATTCGAGTTCAGATTTTTCGACGAAAAACGTTCGCGATTTGTCCCAGCCGGACACTTCCACGCGATACAGGCTGGTAATAGGTAAACGGGCAGAAAGGCTCATCCACTACCTCCGGGCCCGCATAGTGCAGGCGCGTGGCCAGTGCCGCGGATACATAGATTCCGAAGAACATAAGGGTCAGGAACTCGCCTCAGATGTGCGGTGTTCCTGTTCGAAACAGGGCGTGTTCCACTGTTCGTGACTGAAACAACCTTCACAAAGAAGAAGGAAAAGAATTAAAAATGCCCGCGCAGCAACAGGTTCGTGGCAAACATTTCGATCGGTCCGTAGAGATAGCGGAAAGCCAGTAATCCCACCAGAAGCCCAAGCCGTGCATAACTGCTCTCGCGCAGCCAGTCGAGATACCGCTGCGCGGTCGACTCGCTCATGAAAAGCATGATTCCAGTGCTGCCGTCGAGCGGCGCCAGCGGCAGGAGGTTGAACGTACCAAGCAGAAGGTTCAGCGAAAACAGAACATACAACGTGACGATGACAAAATCCGGCCCTTCTCCCGGGCGCCAGTGCAACCAGCCGAGCGCGCTGCCGATGCGAAGGCCCGCCGCGCCGATGAACATCAAAATGAAATTCGCCGCCGGACCTGCCAACGCCATCAATGCCGCGCGCTTCGGATAGCGGCGTTCCCACGACGGGTCAAAAGGCGCACTCGCCCACCCAATCATTTGTCGCATGAAAACAAATGCAAGAATCGGAATGACAACCATCCCCCAGGGCTCGCGCCGGATATGCGGGATCGGGTTCAACGTCACCTGCCCGTTCAGCGCCGCCGTCGAATCGCCTCCCCATTTCGCAACCAGCGCGTGCGAGGCTTCGTGGCATGTGGTCGAGAAAAGAAAAACGATGTAGGAAATGAAGCCGAGCGCGAGAATTTCGGGCGAAAGATCAGACATGCGGGTTACGGTAGAGGTTCGCGCTCCTGTTTGCAAGTTATGGCGATGTGCGATGTTTCTCTCGAGAGCCGGCGCGCTCGGCCAGCGCGCGGTCGAGCAAAGCTTTCTCCGGTGGAGTCAGCGGTCGTACCGCACCGCGCTGCAAATCTCCGAGTGCTAGTGGCCCGATCGACACACGTATTAGACGCAGCACTTCGATTCCCAGCGCCTCCAGCATGCGCCGGATTTGGCGATTTTTCCCTTCGTCGAGAACGATCTCGATCCAGGAGTTTTTCTCGCCCGAGCGAAGTAATGAAGCGCGCTTGGCGGCAAGGGTTTCACCCCGACTATCGATTCCGTTTCGCAGATTTCTGAGTACTGTGTCGTCCGCAACTGCCGCGATCTGCACGTGATACGTCTTGTCGAGGTGCGATTCAGGCGCGGTGATGCGCGCAGCCCATTCCGAGTCGTTGGTCATCAGCAAGAGCCCTTCGCTCGCTTTGTCGAGTCGCCCGACCGGGGCGATCCAGGAGTTTACGTGACCCGCCTCTTTGCCTGTCGTCGAGGCGGGAAGGGAATCATAAACTGTTGCTCGCCCGTGCTCGTCCGATGCCGATGTGACCACGCCCCGTTTTTTGTTGAGGACGAAATAGACTTTTCCCGCCGCGGCGGCTGTTTGACCGTCAACTTCAATACGATCGATTCCCATCCGCACCGGAGCTTCGGGATTTCTCGTAACGGAACCCGCCAAACGCACCCGTCCCGCTGCGATCCATGCGCAAGCTTGCGAGCGCGAGCAGAGCCCCAGCTTCGAGAGGGCGCGTGCGAGGCCGACTCGACGATCGGAGTTTTTCGATGCTGACGGGTTCTTAGTCTTAGAACGACGAGAGCCTTTGTGCTGAGATCGCCCGCGCACCACTGCATTATACGAGCATGCCGCAGTACAGTCTCGCGGTCGCAACCCAGCTGATTTGTCGGAAACCGTCAGGAAGGAAATCGTTAGAAGAAGGAGAAGCGTCGCGTCCCAGCCCTACCGCCTCTTTCGAAGCGTACCACGCCGCTCCCCCTCCAACTTTGCGAACTTAAGAGCCCGCACTGCGATACTCGCAAGCCTCTTGGAGCGAATCCATACCCCAGATACCCTAGATGCCCTCAGGCCGCCGATAACCGGCTAGCATCCGCTGTTCGCGGAATATTGCACTGAACGGACGCGGCTGAAATACCGTGTGCGTGAGTGAGAAGCTCGTCAGCCGCCGATGCGGCCAAAATTTCTCACGAGCTTGGAAGCTTGCTGTTCCAGAGTCGTCCGCCGTTCGCCCGCGCGAGCGAAGCGCCGACGAGCCGCACCGACGGAAGCGGTTGCTTCGTAAACCAATTGCGCAGCATCTTGCGCGCCGGCTCCTCCCAATAGCGAAATACCGCGATCGAGAACAGAACTAGAACAAGCGGTGTCAGCAACTCACCGACGCGTACGAAAGCCGGCGGTAGTTTTTCCACGACCGCACGCATCCACATCGTGACCGGATAGCGTAGCAGGTACACCGAATAACTCGCACCGCCCAGCAATACCATAACGCGCGTCGAGAAAAATTCCGTCAGCAACGTTCCGCCGCACGCGAGTTCGTAGACCAGAACCGAAAAGGGCACGATAACGAGCGAAACCCAATCGCCAATCGGCAAGCTCAGCGACGCGATGGTACCAAGAACCGCCGCATAGACAACCAGCGGCCTCGCGGGACGACTCTCCGTCCTGCCGGCGCGCAGAAACTGCAAGCCCATCACGACGCCGACCAAAAATTCAGGAATGCGCAAAGCCGGGAGTGGTACGTAATGGACGAAAAAGCCGGCGTGATTTTTCCAGTCTCCCAGTCCCTTGAGTGGCGTGTGGCCCAGGACGCAAACGGCAAGCAGCGCCGCAGTGAGCCAGTACAGCGCGCGACTACTCCGGCGCGAAAGCCACGGCAGCGCAAATGGAAAACAGATATAGAAGAACGCTTCCGCCGACAACGTCCACGCCGGATAGTTCCACGCGCCGGCCATATCGGGATTGAACGGATTCCACGCCTGTACCATCGCGACCACAGCGGCGCGCGTGCCGAACGCGAGTTCGCCGGCAAACGCAAATGCCATTACGAGCGAAAGGAGGTAGACGGGGTAAATCCGCGCAAAGCGCGCTTCCCAGAAGCGCACACGATTGGCGTGGCCATCGATATTCCCGTCGTAGGTGTAAGCGAGAATGAAACCGGAAAGCAGAAAAAAGAGGCCGACTGCGAGATAACCGTGGCTCAGAAACGTTTCGAGCGCGTGCGGAAGCGGATAACGCCGGATGAATCCCGGATAGGCGTGGAACAGCACCACGTACCAGGCAGCGAAAAAGCGGACGCCGGTGAGCGCAGGTAAATCCCTGCGTCGCGGCGGTGTTGTAGTCCCCTGCGTCAGGCGACACCTCTAGCGAACAGCGGTTCGACTTCTCTGCGGAAATTGGGGACCCGTCCTCAGGAACGAACTTCGTTGGATCCCATTGTGAAGTTAAGAAACGTTAGCACGTCGCGATGCGAGCGCGTAGAACCGGAAGGCGGTCATTCATGGTACTTTCCCGCTGCAAAAAGTACTGTTCCTACGGGTCGGGACTAGTACGAATTTACTATTGCGTGACCTAGGGCACCGGCGGCTTGCGAGCTACGTTTTTGTTGTTCGAACGCAGCGTTTTTGTTGGTTGAAAATAGTCAAAGAGGTGGCGCACCCCGAGGGACTTGAACCCCCAACCCTCACGTTCGAAGCGTGATGCTCTATCCAATTGAGCTAGGGGTGCGTTGTTCGCATGATACTACGGCGAAGCCGGTCGCGTAACCGCAGCGTCACGAAGGTAGTTTAGAATCTTGGCCCAGGACTGGCGCACTGAAGGGAACTGTGTGAAACGAACCTATCGTACATACCGAGCCGCGCTGCTATTCGGCTTTCTGCTTTTCGCCAGCTTTCCACTTTTCGCACAAGATGAGAAATCACAGTCCAATCAGGCGCCGCAAACAACCGGGCAAAAGACGAGCGTCTTGCTGCGGCTTGCCGTGCAATGCTCGAAGGACATCTCCGCTGTCTCCGACTGCCGCTCGTTTACAACCAACGAGAAGCAGGAGTACATCATCCTGAAGGACAACGCGCCCCACAAACCGCAGGCTTACCTGCTGATTCCAGTCGATCCTATTGCCGGCGTCGAAGACGAAAAGATCTTTTCGCCGCCATTTGTCGATTTGTGGTCGAGCGCCTGGCTGTGGTCCGAAAAGTATCCCGGCCGCACGTCAGCCGTCACCGGTCTCGCAATGAACTCCGCGCTGGCCCGAACGCAAAACCAGCTCCATATCCACATTTCGTGCGTGCTCCCCGATGTCACAAGAGCGCTCTGGAAGAAAAGGATCTCTTCCGACCCGAACAACGCAACTTCCGTGAAACTCGGACCAAACCACACGACGTACCGTGTCGTCGCCGTCCCTACACTCGATGGAGCAAACAGCCCCTTCACGATCGCACGCACCATCGCGCAATCTACAAAAACAGAAATGAGAGAGCAGGGAATCGCCGTCGTTCGCGGAAAAAAGAACAACGGTTTTTACGTTCTGGACACTGCGGAGAATCGTGGTGGAGCGGAAGAACTCCTCGATCAAACCTGCGCGAGTGCAGTTACGATCCAGGTGGACTAGATACACGGCTCAAATGGAAGCAGTCAGCGATTACGTCGTAATCTTCAGCTCTCGAATCGCGTCGCCGGCGCCGCTCAGATTCGCCAGCCGCATCTCGGAATATTTACGCGACAACAGTACTCCGGGCGCCCCTGCTTGAAACGCCGCCGTCACCGCCGCCTTCACACTTTCCGGTGTGCACTTGCTGTTGCCTTTCTCCGTCGGAATGTCAATATCGATGCCCGGCCAGATCAGCGTCTTCGTTCCTTCCGCCCCCGCCAGCGCTCGCTTGGTCTCGCGAAACACATAATCCGCCGACAGACCTGTTTTCGGAATCTCGGCGTAGCTGCGCTCCTTGATATTCATGAAGGCGTAGTTCGTCTCAATGATCTGCTCTTTCGAAAGATCGCCGTAGATCGTCGAGCCGATATTGTCGGCGTACAGCGCCATGCGCTCGCCGCCGCAGTTGTTGTACATGACGACTTTGATGAAATCGGAATGCACCGAAAGCGCATGCAGGTCCTGCTCCGCGCGATAAATCGGATTGAACGAATTGTTGTGCCAGATATGCCAGCCGACCGGAATCGACGGCTTCGCATTTTTGACGGTCGTGTAGATCGCTCCATACGTCTCGCGCAAGCTGTCGGTCCAAAGCATTTCCCACGCAACGAGTTCGGGATATTTCAGTAGCAATCGCCAGAACTGCGGATAGTAGCCATCGACTGGACGCTTGCCGGCGCGGCACGCGCGCACATATTTTTCGAGTTCGAGAAAACCCTCTTGCGCTCGATCGGGGTTGATTCCGCGCTGTTTTGCTTTCGCGCGACAGAATTCGCAGAAGCATGTGACTTCGCCCGGATCGACCGGAGGCGTGTCGTGGGTTGCCCCGATGCTGTCACAGAGCGCGCCTTGGCGCTCCGAGCCCCACATGAGGCCGTCGATGTCATACGAACGCGCGTAGTCCTCGACAAGGCCCGTCAGAAAATTTCTGTATTCGGGATTGTTGACGCACAGCGTCTCGGCATTCCGCCCGTGAAGATCGCGCTCCTGCACTTTCTGAATGTTGGGCAGGTCTTTGCGGAAAACATCTTCCAGCCAGCAAATCACCTTCATGTTGCGTTTTTTCGCCGCGGGGATGACTTCGGCGAGGATGTCGAGATTTCCGTGATCGGGCGCGCGCGTCTCTTTCAGGACGGTATTTTTGTAGAACTCCGGGTGCGGAGTTGCGAAATTCCCGCCGTGAAAGTTGAGGTCGTATTCCTGCTTGCCGTGATCGGGCAGCGGTTGGCCGGGAATCTGCCGGCCGGCGATGCCGCGGCCGTACGTGAAGACGGCGAGGAAGAGCGTGTTGACCGCGCCTCGCTGCTGCAGAGTGTCGAGGACCTGCTCCGTGCCTTCATCGACGAACGAAATGGCGCCGACCTGGATGCCGACCATTTTTTTGGACTCGCCGGGAAATGCGATCGAGGGCATTGCCAGCGCAGCGCCCGCTCCCGCGGTGACTTTCACAAATTCACGCCGATTGAGTTCGGGTTTTTCCACGGACAGATCCTTTCGAATCGTCGAACGGCAGGCGGTAAGTCTGTCGCACGACTCTACACCGCTTGACGCAGATTTTTTCGCAGCGTGAGGCTGCCGTCGTCGTTCAACTTCTGATGGCACGCCCAGCGCACCGGATACCGCATCGCTTTGACTTCCAGCTCAGCGCGAAGTTTCAAGCCTTCGAATTGCGTGCCTTTCGGAAGCACGAGCTGCGCCTGGCGAATTTTTCCCGGCAACGGATAGCCGGGATCGAGGCAGCCGCTTTGCAAAACTTTGCCGTCCTTGCTCTCGACCGAGACGCGTAAAACTCCCGGCACGCCGGCGACACCGTCGTTTGCGAATCCGATGATGAGTCCGAGATACCCGGTGTCTTCGTAGCTCCAGATAAACGACGGGCGCACGCGATAGCCGATGCGCCGGTTGATGTGATCGAACGCAGCGGGATACGCCTGATAGTAGGTCTCTAGATTGTTGGCGCTGATCTGGTGGAAATTCCAGAGTGAGAAGTAGTTTGCGCCGATGTCGATGACGTGGGAAATCATGTTTTCGGCGGGCGAAATGCCTTCGACAACCGCAGCGGGGTCGGGCGGTTTGCCCGGGATGCCCTGTTCGAGCAACGCGGCGATCCACGGCGGGCGATTGCTGAGCGCTTCGATCTGTTCGTTCTCGATGAAAATCGTGTCGCTGCGAATCCAGTTGTTGCTGCGCACGGTGCGATCGAGCATTTCCGAATTGCCGACGCGGCTGAAGTCGGGCTGCGTGTTGGTGAGCAGTGGGGTCTTTTTGAAATTCTCGATCTGCACTTCCATCATGTGCATCCAGGTGCGTTCGGCGGTTTGGTAGTCGGGGAAGGGATTGTTGGCGAAGGGCCACGTGTGACCCTCTCCCCAGAAGCCGTACATGAACGTGTCGATGAATTCGATTTGAGGATTGCCGTCGAACTCGGCTGCGAGCGCTCCAACCAAGTCGGCAAACGCGCTTTGAAAGAACGGATCGTCGTAGCGGGGCTGATATTTCGAGTGCGGGTTTTCGAGATAGCGTTTCGCGGAGCGCGCTTCGGCCTGATCCTTCAGGATGGAATCGACCTTCGGAACTTTTTCGAGGACGAAATCGGGTAGCGCGGCGGAATGCGTGTAATCGGGAGCGCACATCTGGACGCGCAGGCCGATGCGCTTGTCGTTCTTTTTGGCGAGATCGAAAACGAGTTTCAGATAGTCGGGAAGCTGGATCTTTCCGGGACGTGGCTGGACTTCGCGCCAGGTCGGGCGGATGTAGACTTGCTGTCCGAGAGGGAATTTCACGAGATCTTCGATCGCTTGCGGAATATTGTCGGACTTGATTTCGTCGGTTCCGGAGTCGGCGGTGATGTAAGTGACGAGGCCCTTGCCATAGTTGGGAACGGGTTCGTCGGAAGGAGTCGTCGTCATCGTGACGTCGTCGGTGGGAATGATTGCGGTGGGCGGGTACTGAGGGAAGGGGCCTTGATTCAGGCGGTCGGATACTTTCGGGCCGGAGCCAAAATCGTATTTGCCCCAGTTGTGCGCGGGAACGTCGGCCTTCGACGCCTTGGCGGCCGCACCCGCGGTTGCTGCCAGGAGGGCGCTACTTTTCAGGAAGTCTCTTCGCTGCATTCCGATTCTCCACGCTGAAGTGGAGAGACCATAACACAACGAAAGAAAGGGAAGGGAAGAAAACGGAACCTAACGAAAGGTGGCCTTTTTTGCGTCTCGTTAGGGCTATGCCCTCTCGGGCGGCGCGGCGGTGATCTCGAACGTGACTGACTGCGCGCCGAGTAGCGGATGCGTCCCGGTCAGCTTGACCGTGCCAGGTTCTTCCTTGGCGCGGACCCAAACCGCTCCGGTGCCGCCGATCAATGCGAACGGATTGTCGCCGATCAGCTCGGCTGGTCCCTCAATTTGGAATCTAACCGCATCGTTTGCGAATGGACGGATCGCGCCGAACTCGTCGGTTACACGCAGCACCACGCGTGTCGTGTCGGCTCCGTCCGCGATCAGTTTCGTATCGTCGGGAATCAACGCGAACTTCTGATCGACACCGCGGCCCGACATCGTCTTCTCGATGACTTTCTTTCCGCCGATGTAGCCTTCGATCCGCAGGTCGCCCCAGTTGCCCACGGCATCGCCCAGCTCCGCGACGAACGGTGCGTACTTCAAACTCTTGAATTCGGTGCGGTTCGGATCGACCTGCGCCACCATCTTCTGGCCGATGTAGAACTTGAGCTGCTCACAGTTCGAGCACACCCACGCCTTGGTAAAGCCGATCGACTCATCGCCACGCGCCCAATGGAACGCTGGTTCAAGGACGATTTCTTCGGCGGGATCGCACTGCGATTTGTAAAAGCCGGCCGCGGATTTCGGCTCGCGAAACATGTCGGTCACGCCGTGGTAGCAGATGCGGTCGCCGGTGCCGAAATCGGCGTGCGTGTTGTAGTCGAATGCGCACCACCCGATGCCTCCTGCGTATTGCGGATTCGACGCAAGCTGGTCGTGAATCCGCGCGTGCCGCAGCATATGTTCCTGGATCCGCTCAACCTGATCGATCGTTTTGGTCGGGTAGGTATGACCCACGAATTCTGTATTCAGGTAGCGCGGATGATTCGGCGGTTTCAACGGGAAGCCGAAATCATTCATCGTGAAAACGTCCTCGAGGAACTCCGACGATTGGAAGTAGCGGATGCCGCCGGTTTGCCGCGTCGGGTCGAGTTTGTGCGCCATGGCGTTGGTGCGCACGTAGAAATCGTGATTGTCTTTCGACTCGTTGATGCGTACGCCCCACAAAACAATGCTCGGGTGATTCCAGTCGCGGCGAATCATGCGTGAGACGTTATCGACCGAAATATCTTGCCACGGCAGGTCGCCGATGTGCTGCCAGCCGGGAATCTCTTCCAAAACGAGCAACCCCATCTCATCGCAGGCGTCGAGAAAATGACGAGACTGCGGATAGTGCGACGTGCGCACGATGTTGTTATGCATTACGTTGCGCAGAATATTTGCGTCACTGCGCTGGCAACGCCCCGGCATCGCTTGCCCGACGAACGGAAATGTCTGGTGACGATCGAGTCCAATCAGCTTGATCACCTTACCGTTCAGCTCGAAACCGTGGTCGGTGAACTCGGCGTGGCGGAAACCGATCCGGCGCTGATCGCTGTCGAGAAGCTGCGTTCCTTTCAGCAAGCGCACGTGGACGGTGTACAGATTGCGATTCTGCAAATCCCACAACTTGATCCCGCTGAGATTGTCGAGACGGACGGTGTGGACTACCGGCTCGGCTGCGGCTTGAGCGGCCGGCAACTTTTGCGATCCTTTGGCAACGGTGCGGTCGCCGTCACGCAGTTCGACTTCCAGTGTCATCGGTTCACGCGACGCCTCGAGATGCTGGATGTGGCAATCGACGTCGAGCGTCGGCTTGCTCATCACGTCTTTCGGCTTCGCAAAAATATTTTCGATGAACGTTCCCGGAACGATGCGGAGCGCGACTTCGCGATAAATCCCACCGAACGTGAGGTAGTCGATCTGATACCCAAACGGCGGAATATCGGCGCGCTCTGTTGAATCGACATCCACAGCCAAAACGTTCTCGCCGTCGAAATCGATGTGCGGCGTCAGGTCAAACGAAAACGGAGTGTATCCGCCTTTGTACTCGCCAAGTTTCTCGCCGTTGATCCAGACCGTCGACGCGGTCATCACGCCTTCGAAATCGACAAATACGTGCTTCCCCTTGGCCTCGGGCGGCAACTTGAACTTGCGCCGATAGATCGAAACGAACTCGTAATCTTTGTCATCGAAGCTGTGCCATGGAAGCTTGATATTCGTGTGCGGGATGACGACGCGATCGAACGACGAGTCGTCGAAATCTTTGCCGTGCGCACCCTGCGCGTACTTCTTGCTGAAACGCCAGTTGCGATTGATCGGGATGACGATGCGACCCGTCGAGTCCTCCGCGGCCGCGTTGGGGGCGAGCACAGCGGGCACTACGGTGGCGCCGGCAATCACGGTGCCCGTTGTCAGAAGAAAGTCGCGTCGATCCATGAGGCTCCTTCTCGCGGAGACGCAATGCCGGTAACCGGAAGCTGAAACAGCCCGGCCCGATTCAAAGATTTGCGCCGCCGGATTAATGTCGCGAATCTTAGCAGGTTAACCGCGTAACCTCCAGAACAGTCGCCGTCGCGTTATTCGTTAGAGATTAGTGGGGCAGAGCAGGGAGGATTACGACCGGAATTGGCTTGTTCGCGTTCTGTTCCAGGTACCAGCACGGGCGGTTTCCCATGTGCGGAAATAGCGAGTGCACGCACGGCATCGTCACTTGGGGCTGGTTTACGTCCATTTCGTATTCCACGCGCCCGTTCTTCTGCGCGATCGCATACATGCGCGTCATTTGCACGGTTCCAGTCGCGGCGCCGAGCTTCGGAAACATCACCCTCGCGCGCAGCACCAGATAGTCGAGCACAAACAACACAACCACCGCGGCCACAACCCCGATGATCGTCCGCTCAAAGATGTTGGAAAGCCGGCTCATGCTTGTCGTTCTGTCCCTAGAGATGGGGCTGTGGACGCCGCGTGCTAGCAATCATTTTCACCAGCGCCCGGTCGGCAGCCTCTAGCGCCGGATCCTCTTTCGCTTGCAAGCTCTTCAACGTAGGGAGCACCGTTTGATCGGGCATGATCCCCGTGCCTTCCAGTCGCCTACCCTTCGGCGAAAACCAGAGCACCTCGCTCATCTCCAGCACGCCGCCGCCTTTCATCACCCGCGGTTTCGCAATCCCCAGAACGCAGCCGCAACTCTGGCTTCCTACGATTCGTGCGCGCTGTGAATCCTGCATGCCCGCCGCGAACACTTCCGACGAACTCGCCGACCGTGAGTCGATCAATACGACAACCGGCCCCGAGTAAATCTGATCTCCGCTTCGCCCGACATATAAATCCAGCGGCAATCGCCAAATCCCCACAAATTCGGACAGCGGTTTCCCAGATCGCGTTTCATCTTTGGCGAAGAGAATTTTCTTGTCGAAAAAATATCCCGCGATCGGAACGAGTACTCCGAGATCGCCGCCGCCATTCCGCCTCAAATCCACGATAAGGCCGGGCGAATTCCGAAATCGTTCAAGCGCCTGACGGAACTCTTTCGTAATCGACGGCTGAAACGCGTCAAATCGAATATAAGCATTGCCCGCCGGTGTCGTGTCGGTCGCCAGATTCGGTACCGCCGAATACACTTGCCGCCGCACTTCCGTTTCGAATCGCGACCCATCGGCGCGTTCGAGCCCCAGCTTGACCTCGGAGTCGGCCGGCCCCGCGAGCAGCCTGCTATACGTAAACATGCTGGTGGCGCGGCTGGTGGAAGACACCGCCTTCGCGCGCTCCACTTCTGCGATGCGCTCCCCGACCGGTTTGCCGTCAATGGTCAAAATAACCATCCCCGGCTCGATCCCCACATGCGCCGCATACGAATCCTGCCGTATCGACGTGACCACTACCTTCCCATCGATTTCGTCGAGACTCAGCCCCGACCCCACGCCCTGCTGTTTCTTGATGTTCCGCCACTGCTCCGGCGAGTTGAATCGCGTGTGCGCATCGTGCAGTTCGCCCGTCATATGGCTCAGCAGCCCATAAAACTCGCGGTCATCTTTCGTCGCGTCCACCAGTGGCTTGTAGCGCGCGTGCACTTCATTCCAATCGACTCCGTTGAACGCGCGATCGTAGTAGTGGTCCGCGATTTCCTTCCAGACCCGCTCAAACACTTCCTGCCGCGTTTTTAGAGATAGCTGCCGCGATGATTCGGTCGCGGAAGATTCCGAGTGAGAGGCGACCGCCATGGGGGCGGTTCGCGCCGGCACAGCGGCGCTAGCAGCAAGCGCAAACAGAAGCGCTAAGCCGAATTTAAAAACACCATCGGACGGACGAGGTCCAAGCATCGATCAGTGGGCCTCCAGCGCAATGGATTATAGAGATTGGCGACGCTTTCCGCACGCCGAATTCAAGCGAGAGCGGTATGCGGCCAATGGGCGAAGGCGAAGGGAGGCGGCTACTCCGCCGGCGCGACGTCAGCCCGCCGGTGCTTCACCCGGCTCGTTCGCGAAAATCTTGGCAAGCTCGGCATGCTCCATAACAACCGCCGGATCGCGCTGGATCGCGTCGTAGTAGCGCTTCTGAAACGCGTCCCCAGACTCCGACGGCGAGAACATTTTCCGCGCCAGTATGATCGCGTTGTGCGTGTCTTCCGCCGTCACCGGACTCTCCCCCGCCAGGCTTTCGTCGATCCGCACCACAAACTCCGAAATATTGTGCAGCCACGCAAATTGCTCGTGGTCGATCACCAACCGAAACAATTCACCCGAGTTGACCTTGCCGTGCACCCGTTCATAGTCGCGCCGTTCCATGTCGAGCAATTCTTTATGCAATCGCAGCAAACTGAGTCGTAGCGCGACAAGTTTTTCGCGCGCAGGATTAGCCGGTCCGCCGGTATTTGCAGCGTATGGATCAGGTGTGGGCATTGGCGTCAAATTCGTCGCGAGTCGCAGCGACGATCTGATAATTATTGTGGAACAGGACGCGCTCCACGCCAAGCGCAAGAATTCCGCCGTGCGGCGATCTTCCGCCCATCATCTAAGGCGACGAACTCTTACTGGTGATACCGAAGCTCGCCCACCGGCAAAGCAATAGGTAACCGATTTCCAGGCGGCGGTAACGGGCAAGTCGCGAAGGGCGTATACGCACAAGGCGGATTTTCCAGATGATTGAAATCGAGTACAAGTTCACCCGAGTTGTCGAGCCCACCCGCCGGCAGCGGCGTGTAGAGAAATCGGCAAGCGCCGTACGTCGTCGACGAACTCGTCGTGTCCTTCAAAACAAAAAACAATTTCACCGGCGGCTCGTCCTCGGTCATCGGCTCCAGCCGATAAGTCTTCCCGCCAAGCTTGAATTCCGCCACTCCGGGTACCGGCTGCTGAAAATCTGTCCCGATCATCGTCACAAACTTCGTAGTCCTTGGCGGATTGTAAGGAATCCACTTCGCGGTAACTCGATAGCGCACATTCGGCCGATACCAATTCAATCCGTGGAATCCCACCAGTGCCGGCGATTTCGCATCCTTGATCCGCAATGCGAAGCGGTCACCACGCCGAACCGCATAAAAGTTCAGCCCGCCGATTGTCATCCGCGGGTTCCCCTTATCGTTCCCAGGATTCGTGTGCAGCTCCTGCGCTTGCACAGGCTTCCCATCGACGAGCAGCCCTTCCGGAAATCCACCGGCAGGCGGACGCAACGACACGATCATTCCTTCGAGATGCAGCACACCGACATGCGCCGGCCCGCTCGCCGGTAGTCGCACTTTATTGTCAGCCGCCGAACCGACAGAGTTATCTCCCGGCTCGAGCCACACCAATCCTGTGAGCGCAAGCCACCCATCCGGCTTTTGCAACTCGGCCGCGTGCTGCGTTCGCCACGTGGCGAGATCTTGCTCGAACGTGGCGCTCTGCTGCGCCGCAACAGAATTCACCCAAACGAGTTCAATTGTGAGCGCGAATAAAACAGCGGATAGAAATCCGCGGGCAGCGCGGCCGGTAGACATGCCGCATTATAGGCACAAGCCCCACATTACAAAGATTCAATGTGCAGATGCTTCAAATTCGGCAGGGTGTGCTCGACCGTACGACAGCCAAGGAAAAAAATCTCTAGTTGTGTCGAACCGGGCTTTTCTTGTTCGACGCGGGCCGCGCCTGTTGCTCCTGCATGCGATCGAATCGCCGGTCCAGGATGATTTCCGCCGTCTTCGGAGTAAAGAACGTCCCGCCGTTCTGAATCGCCTCGACTGCGGCAATCAGGTCGCGCGCCGCATCCGACTTCAGCACGAACCCCTTGGCTCCCGAGTCCACCACTTGCCGGATCACGTTCTTGGAGTCATGCAAAGAGAGGATCAGGATCTTCGCCGTCCCACCTCTCGCCAATATGTTGCGGGCCACCCTGAGTCCGTCCATGATCGGCATACCGATATCCAGTATGGCGATGTCGGGATCGCAGCTCAGGACGCCCTCGACCGCGGTGGCACCGTCCGCAGCCTCCCCGACGATCACCCATTCATTTTGGATCTCCAGCAGGGTCCGGAGCCCATACCGGACGATTTCATGGTCATCAGCCAAGAAGATGCGGAGTGGCGCCATGCGTTGCCCCCAAGCAGCAGAGAACCCTTCTGTTGGACTGGATGGTGAGAGATATCACGCCTTGTGCGCGAAATGATATCGGGCGTTTACCCGACATAGGTTGCGGAGGGGGAGAGGCTTTCACAGGGACAGGTTTCTGGCTAACCATCTAACTAGATGTGGTTTATCTACCGCGTCAACGTCAAAAGCTGAGCATTCAGTTCCATGAGGTCGGCCTCAAAACAGTAGTAGCCAGCCCGCCATTCCCCTTGGGCTTCGCTTGGAGTAAATCCCAGGACCGCGAAATCCTTGGATTTGTCGGCGGCCCCAGCAACCGTCGGAAACCGCTCCCCAACGTACTCAGCCACACCCGTGCCGATAAGCCGTTTGCAGTCGGCGGTTGATATCACCGCCCGTAGCATTCCTTGGTTTTGCGCGTGAGGCTGGCAGAAGTAGAGGTTGGGCATACCGGATCATCATCGGCAGGCTGGATGAAAACTTGAATGGTACCGGGGTTCCACGATGTGCCTGTTCGTTAACGGTACCAACCGTGGTCGGGATGCCGACCACCATCCACAGCATTGGCTGACTTTCTCCGTCACCAAAAAGAGAGCCGCCGCCCCACATTGATACAGGGGCGCCGGCTCGAATTTTAGCACTCGTCATCGTTCAGCGAGCGTTACTTCGAGACGACGAGATTATTCGTCACCGAAAACACGTTCGGCACGCCGTTCGCCCGCAGCCCAGCCAGATTCTTGTCGGCATCGTTGTCGGCCACGCCTTCCAGCGTCACGTTGCCGTTCTTCACGATGATGTGGATCGACGGCACCGCCGAAAGCGCGTACCGCGACAGTCCCGGCTCATTGTAAATCGCGCGATAGACCGCTCGACGAAGCTGATTGTCCATCGGCGAATTCGGCAGCACCTCAATGTCGTTTTGCACGCTCGAAACGCCCTCGACGCTTTTCACAGCGGCTCCGGCGTCTGACTTCAAGGTCGGCCGGACGACTTGTCCCAGCAAAACCACCTTGCTTCCTTCAATGCGAAACGACAGGTTATCGAACACCGAGTAATAGGGAAGCAGCACCAGTTGGTGCCGGATCTCCTTGATCATGTTCTGCTGTGCCTTCGGTTCCTGCGCGCGCGCCGTCGTGGCAACGCACAGAGACGCGAAGCCAAGAATCGTGGCAAGCGCAAACGCAATGCGACGTTGAATGACCATTTTCTCTCCTCAATGTTTTCCGTCTTAAGGTTTTGGAGTTTAAACTCACGATGCGGCTTTCAACTCCTGCATCGGTACTCTAGGTCGCGGATGTTAGCATGAATCAAAGCAGGTCGCAGTGTGAAGCCGCGACCTCATCAGTCGACATCATTTCGCCAGGATTCGCGGAGAGGAATAAACCCAAGCAGTGCTTTTAATCGCACATCGAGGTGCTTCCGGACACGCGCCGGAAAACACGCTGGCTGCATTCCGCCGTGCCGTTTCGCT
Organism: uncultured Acidobacteriota bacterium; assembly: GCA_963795355.1. Lineage (GTDB taxonomy): Bacteria > Acidobacteriota > Terriglobia > Acidiferrales > UBA7541 > Acidiferrum. The sequence goes on along the minus strand of CAWCHM010000008.1, from coordinate 1,119,333 downwards.
CGGCGCTACTTTCATCGAGACCGATCTACAGCTCTCGCGCGATACCCGCTTTGTCGCCATTCACGACGACACCGTCGACCGCACCACCAACGGTCATGGCAAGGTGCACGATCTCACGCTGAATGAATTGCGTCGTCTGGACGCGGGTTCCTGGTTCGGCAGCGAATTCAGCGGCGAGCGCATCCCCACGCTCGAAGATATTCTCGAGTTCTCCAAGAAGCACGACGTCGTCTTCTATCTCGAACTCAAGCCGACCGGCTCGTGGGGCGGGGAACATGCCTTGATCGGCGCCCTGCGCACCTCAGGCGAGATCGCCCGCACGATTGTAATTTCGTTTGAGTCTGTAATCCTCGAAGCTCTCCGCAAAATTGAACCGACTCTGATGACCGGGCTGCTCTTCGATGGCCAGATGGAGAATCCGATTCAGCGCGCCGTTGAAATAGGTGCGCGCCAGTTGGCGGTTCGCGGCGACCTGGTTACGCCGACGCTGCTCGCCGAGGCGCGTAAACAGGATCTTCAAGTTGTATGTTGGACGGTGAATCAGCCGGCACATATGCGCCTTCTCATCGAGGCCGGAGTCGCCGGCATCATGAGCGACTATCCCGATCGCCTGGTCGCGGCGCTTCCCAAGTAAGAACGGCTTTCTTCGCTTTTATTCCGACGAAAACGTATTCAACTCTCGGGCCAGCGCGGCAAAGTCCGTCAGATTCAACTGTTCGGCCCGCGCGTCCGGCCGCAGGCCGCACCGTTCCAGTGCGGCGCGCACTTCGTCCCCTTTACCAAGCGACTTTAAATTGTTGACCAACGTTTTTCGCTTTTGCGCAAAACAAATCTTCACGAAATCCAGGAATTCTTCTTTGCCGATGTCGCCGAGCTTTGCCATCTGTCCCGGCAATCGCAGCGTAACCAGCGCCGATGCCACTTCCGGCGGTGGATCAAACGCCTCACGCGGAATCTTGAGCACGAGTTCTGGCCGCGAATAGAGCTGCGTCGCTACCGACAGATAGCCATAGTCCCGGCCGCCCGGTTGCGCGGCCAGCCTCTCCGCGACTTCCAACTGAATCACAATGTGGATCTCATCGATGATCGGCGCAAACTCGAATAAGTGATGCAGGATTGGCGAAGTAATGTAGTACGGCAAATTTCCATAAATCCGCACACGTCGCCCGGCGGCGACCTCACCAATGTCGGTCTTCAGCACATCGTTCGAGATCACCTGCAAGTTAGGGAATTGTTGCGTCAGGCTCTTCAATCGCCGCACCAGCGCCGCATCAATCTCAATCGCGGTTACTGGGGCGCCGGTGGCCGCGAGATGTTCTGTCATCTCGCCGTGGCCCGCACCGATCTCGATCCAGCAATAGGATTTCTCCGCAGCGCGATTCGGCGAAACGGAAAACTCCGGCGAGTGCGCCGAAACGCGAATCGCGCGCGCGATTTGTTCGCGCCAGTCGAAATCTGCAAGGAAATGTTGCCCGAGGCGTTGGCGAGCCATGCCCGCCCAGTGTAACGTCACACGGTCGTCCGTGCTAAGCGCGTGCTCGACGGATATGTGCCGCCCGCGCCATTGTGGCGACGAAAGATGCCGCCTGCGCCGACAAGAAGTAGAAAAGGAATGCCACCGTCCACAAGGTCGTGGAAATCGTAAACAGTAGCAGCAGGTAGTTCTCGGGTCGCAGCAGGGCCCCCAAAGTCCCCAGCCTGCCCGTCGTAATGGCGTTTGTGTTCACATTCATAAAACACGGGTTCGACGGAAAAGTTTTCGATTGCGTTGCCGGTGCGCGTACCGGGTTCCATGTAAGATTGCGCTGGCTCCTCTCTAAATTCAGAATATTAAGGACAGGTTTTCACCCACGAATCGTCGGACAACCCCAAACTTGACGCACCGCTAGCCGGTTCGATAGCGTTAAATCGTCCCGAGACTGGAATCCATCTCCTTTGATAATTCTGATAACCACCCTGTGAAGATCCTCTTCGTCGCATCGGAAGGACTGCCATTTTCGAAGACAGGCGGTTTGGCGGACGTCGTCGAAGCGCTGCCCAAATCGCTGGTCGCGCTGGGCCATGAAGTCGCGGTGGTCTTGCCTCGCTATCGCGGAACAAAGGCGAGTGGCGTCGCAATACCCAGCATCACTATTTCCATGGGCGGGCGACTTAGGTTCCCCGCGGTCGCCGATGGCGGCACGCTTGCCGGTGTGCGCTATTTCTTTGTCGACGATCCCTACTACTTCGATCGAGGAGGCATATACGGCGAGCGCGGCGGCGATTTCCCCGACAACGCCGAGCGCTACAGCGAGTTCTGCCGCGTCGTGATCGAAATCGCAAAAAACTTCTGGCAGCCCGATGTCATCCATTGCCACGACTGGCAAGCCGCGTTAGTCCCGATCTTGCTGCGCACAAGCTACGCCGCCGATCCCATTGCGCAAAGCCTCCCCGTCGTCTTCACCATTCACAACATGGGCTATCACGGACAATTCGGCCTCGGCGCGCTCGCCGCAGCCGACCTGCCGGTCGCGGCGTTCAATCCCGGCGGCTTCGAGTTTTACGGCAACGTCAATTTGCTCAAGGGCGGCATCGTCTATTCCGACTACCTGACCACCGTCAGCCGCAAATACGCGCAGGAAATTCAGACGCCCGAATTCGGCTACGGCCTCGATGGCGTCGTGCGCAATCGTGCCGACCATCTCGTTGGCATCATCAACGGCGTGGACTATTCCGCGTGGAATCCCGCGACGGACAAGCTGATCGCCGCGAAATTTTCCGCGAAGGACCTGAGCGGCAAGCAAGTCTGCAAGAAAGCCCTCCTCGAACTCTTCGCGCTGCCGATAGAGCTGAATCGTCCGCTCGTCGGCATCGTCTCCAGGTTCGCCGATCAGAAAGGTTTCGACCTCATCGCCGAACGCGCTCACGAACTGATGCAGGAAGAAATGACGCTGATCGTCCTCGGCACCGGTGAGCGAAAATACGAAGATCTCTTCCGTTCGCTCGCCACCACCTACCCCGCGCACGTTGGCGTCAAGGTCGCCTACGACGACAAGATCGCGCATCAAATCGAAGCCGGCGCCGATATGTTTCTCATGCCTTCCCGCTACGAGCCTTGCGGCTTGAACCAGATTTACAGCTTGAAATATGGTACCGTGCCGATTGTGAGGGCGACCGGCGGCCTCGATGATACGATTGAGCCGTTCGACCTCGAAAACGGCACCGGCACCGGCTTCAAGTTTCTCGAGTACACCGGAACCGCGCTGGTGCAGACCGTTCGTCGCGCTCTTCAATTGTTCGAGGACGAGCGCATCTGGAAACGCATTCAGCTGAATGGAATGGCCAAGGATTTTTCGTGGAAGGGCTCGGCGGTGGAGTACGAAAAGGTCTACACCGCGGCGCGTGCCTCACGAAACCGATTGCCCGTTGCAACATCTAATTAAAACTGGAGAGGGAATAGACGGCGTAGTCACCGTAAGCCGTTAAGGACAAAAGACATGGCTGATAATAGCATCCCGGCAGTTACCGACGCGAACTTTGAAGCTGAAGTGATCACGGCGAGCAGCACGCAACCCGTGCTGGTAGATTTCTGGGCCGAGTGGTGCCGCCCATGTCACATGCTGGCTCCAACTGTTGCCGAAGTCGCCCACGACTATGCGGGCAAACTTAAGGTCATGAAGCTCAACGTCGATGAGGCGATGAATTCAGCCGGCCGCTATAACATTCGCGGCATCCCGACCTTGCTCGTCTTCAAAAACGGCCAGGTCGTCGAGCAGATTGTAGGCGCCGTGCCAAAAGAGCAGATCACCAAAGCTCTCGAGCGCCACGTCACCACAACCGCCTGATCGCATCAAAACGGTCCCCACTGGCAGCACTCCGCGCGCCGCGACTCGAACGCGGCGCGCTTCTTTGTTCGCACCTTCTAAGCCCTTCGTTTTCTGCGACTCGCGAAAACACCGGTGTGCCATGGCGGGAATCCGCGCCCGTAACTCCCCTAGAATCACATTCTTGACAGTGCGCGCGTGCAAGGTCTTTAGAATGAAATTCATGCGCAAAAACACCGGGGGGAGGGTCCAAGTCCCAAACCGATCCGTGTCTCGTCGCCACCACGGTTCCTGCTAGAATCTGCGTCCATGCCCCCGAGCAAAAACCCCGAACCATCCGCCGAAACGCGTTGCCGTTGGGCCACACGCGAACCCAACATCTCCTATCACGACGAAGAATGGGGCGTTCCCGTCCACGACGACCGCACTTGGTTTGAATTCATCACGCTGGAAGGCGCGCAAGCCGGACTGAGTTGGGAAACCATCCTCAAAAAACGCGAGCGCTATCGCAAAGTCTTCTCCAACTTCGATCCCCAAAAAATCGCCCGCTACGACGCGAAAAAAAAGAAATCGCTGATGGCCGATCCAGGCATCATCCGCAATCGCCTCAAAATCGATTCCACGATCACCAACGCGCAAGCGTTCCTCAGAATCCAAAAAGAATTCGGCACTTTCGACAAGTACATCTGGAATTTCGTCGACGAAAAGCCCTTGCAGTCAAATCTGCAGTCCGGCGCCAAAATGATCGTCAGCACCAAAGTTTCCGACGCCATCAGCAAAGACCTGAAAAAACGCGGCTTCCGCTTCGTCGGCACCACCATCATCTACGCCCTGATGCAAGCCACGGGCCTCGTCAACGACCACACCGCCGACTGCTACCGATATCGATCCCTGAGCCGCTCCGCGAAGTAGCCGAGCAAAGCCGCGAAGTAGTTCGCCTCACGACCAATCTTGCGTTGAAACTCCGGCGAGCTTACGATTAGACGTAACACCGTTGTCCAGATTCCCACGGAAGTTCTAGACAGAAGTTCAGCAGTTCGAGTATCCACGCCGCAAACGTACTTTGCGATGACGTGTGACTGAGGAGAGGCCCGCGAATGAAATCGGTGGTTGTAGTCGGCGCGCAATGGGGTGACGAAGGGAAGGGCAAGGTCGTCGACTATCTCGCCGGCTCGTTCGATTACATCGCGCGCGTCGCAGGCGGCCACAATGCTGGCCACACCGTCATCATCGGCAAAGATCGCTACGTGCTCCAATTGATTCCGTGCGGAATTTTGCGACCCGAGCAGCACACCGTTATCGGCACCGGCGTCGTCATCGATCCCGGCGCCCTCGTCGCTGAAATTGAAATGCTGAAGAAAGTCGGCATCGACGTCAAAGGCCGCCTTCACATCAGCAATCGCGCGCACCTGATTTTTCCGTACCATCGCGAACTCGACAAAGCCGCCGAAACAGCACGCGGCGAAAACAAAATCGGCACCACATCGCGCGGCATCGGACCTGCTTACGAAGACAAGATGGCGCGTCGCGGACTGCGGACCTGCGATCTGCTCGATCCAGTTTCATTTCGCGAAAAAGCAGCGCGTGTTGTTGCCGAGAAAAATCGCCTCGCCAAAGGCGCCTACGGCGCCGACATCGATTTCTCCCACGAAGTCGAAGGCACGCTCGCGCTCGGCGAAAAAATCCGCGAATACATCTGCGATACCGCTGAGCTGGTAAACCACGCCCTCGACTCCGGCAAGTCGGTGCTCTTCGAAGGTGCGCAGGGCACGATGCTCGACATCGACCACGGCACATATCCATACGTCACTTCGTCGAGCGCAATCTCCGGCGGCGCAACCGTCGGTGTCGGCGTTCCTCCGACAAAGATCAAGCATGTCCTCGGGATCTCGAAGGCATACACGACGCGCGTCGGCGGTGGCCCGTTTCCCACAGAAATGCCCGATCTCGATGCGCAGGCTATCCGCGAGCGCGGCAAAGAATTCGGCGCCGTCACCGGCCGCCCGCGCCGCTGCGGCTGGCTCGATCTCGCGGTGCTGCGCTACGCAAAAATGATCAATGGCATTGATTCATTAGTTGTCACTAAGCTGGACGTCTTCGACACCCAGCGCGAAATTCAGATCTGCACCGGCTACACCTACAAGGGCAAGCCACTCAACGAGATGCCCGCCCTGGCCGAAGAGCTTGAGCACGTCAAGCCCGAGTACAAAACCCTTCCCGGCTGGTGCCAATCGACCTATGGAGTGAAAGACGCGGCCAAGCTGCCGAAAGCTGCCGTGGACTACCTGCGCTTCATTGGCGATTTCTTACAGGTCGAAATCGGCATGATCTCGACGGGGCCCGAGCGCGACGCCACCATTGTTCCTGAGGGAACAATCCTCTCGCGCTGGCTGTAACGAACCCTCGCTGCAACTCTATACTGTGATTACGCTGGGCGTTGCGCCAGGTCGCAACAGTCCAAGCAATTTCGCCGGGACTTCGGCCCAAGCGCCTTCGAGGTTTTGCCGGGCGCACCGTGCTGCGGCCAAAGTCCGCAAGATTTCAAACTTATGGCCACCATCTCGCAATCGCTCGACATGCTTTCTTACGATCAAGCCCGTCAGTCCGTCATCGACGAAGTCTCCAAAAAGAAAGGCCCGCGCGCGACCGCACCCGTACACATCTGGGACGCCGTCGGCTACGTCCTCGCTCAGGAAATCAAAGCCGAGCGCGAATATCCGCCGTTCGACCGCGCCACACGCGATGGCTATGCGGTTCGCGCATTTGACGCCCAGACAGGCGCGACGCTTCGCTGCGCCGGTGAAATCAAGGCTGGCGACAATGCCACAACTCCGCTCGGCCGGTGGACCTGCGTGCAAATCATGACTGGGGCTGGTGTCCCGCCGGGTGCCGACGCCGTCGTCATGGTCGAGCACACTGCGCGCAAGGGCGACAACGTCAATTTCGATCGCACCGCCAACGCCGGCCAGAACATCGTACCCAGGGGCAGCGAAGCGCATCGAGGCCAAATTGTGTTAGCGCCCGGCGCCTTCCTGGGCCATGCCGAAGTCGCTCTCGCCGCTCAGGTTGGAGCTACGGAGCCTTTGTGCGCTGTGAAGCCGCGCGTCGCCATTCTCTCCACCGGCGACGAAGTCGTTCTGGTGGAGCAAAAGCCCGGCCCGTTTCAGATTCGCAACAGCAACAGCGTTTCGCTCGCCGCTCAGACACGAGCCGCCGGCGGCGAACCTGTTCTCCTTGGCAACGCGCGCGATCGCGCCGACGAGTTGCGCGCCAAAATCGAACGCGGCCTTAAAGAAGATATTCTTGTGATGTCTGGCGGCGTGTCGGCGGGGAAGTACGATCTCGTCGAATCCGTGCTCAAGTCGCTCGGGGCTGAGATTTTTTTCGATGCGGTTGCGATTCGCCCTGGGAAGCCCGCCGTTTTTGCGCGCTGTAAAGACAAATTCGTCTTTGGCCTTCCCGGCAATCCCGTGTCGACCATGGTCACGTTTGAACTCCTGGTGCGCCCCGCAATCGACCTTCTGAACGGAACGAACGCGCGTCCGCTACCGCTTCTTCGCGCATCGCTCGCCGCTCCGCTGAAAGAAAAGCCAGGCTTAACGCATTTCCTTCCGGCGCGCATTCAATGGCAGGGCACTGAGCCACAGGTCACTGCAATCGAATGGCGCGGTTCAGGCGACCTTGCCGCACTGGCGAAATCGAACTGCTTCCTCATTATCCCCGCCGACCGCGAGGACCTTCCCGCTGGCGAGTCTGTGCCCGTGCTGCTCCGCAAGGACATCGCGTGAGCCGCGCGCATCAAACCCTGCATACAGGTCTCCTATAAGCTAGACCGCAGCCGATGCCGCAAAAGCTCTCCCACTACGACGCGTCCGCACGGGTAAGAATGGTCGACGTGTCAGCTAAGGCGGTCACCACGCGCACCGCCGAAGCCAAAGCTTTCGTGAGCATGAAGCCGTCGGTCGTCGCTGCAGTCCGCAGGCTGAAGAATCCCAAGGGAAATCCGCTCGAAGTCGCGCGGATAGCAGGTATTGCGGCCGCGAAACGCACTGCGGAGTGGATACCTCTTTGTCACCCACTGCCGCTCACTCACATTGATGTGACCGCTACCCTATGCCAGAATGGCGTGGAACTTCGCTCCAGTGTGGTTGCGACCGCGCAAACAGGCGTGGAAATGGAAGCGCTGGTCGCTGTGACAGCCGCAGCCCTCACGGTCTACGACATGTGCAAAGCTCTCGACAAAGCGATTGAGATCGCCGGCATCGCGCTGGTCAGCAAGACTGGCGGCAAGAGCGGCGATTTTCACCGTGATCTGCCGTCCGCGACAACCCGCACTGTCGGTCGCACTGCGAAAAACCGCGATAATCGCAAATCCCGCTCCAAGCGCGGGCTCCGATGAGCGCCGCCGCAGCCGCGGCCGGAAAAAGCGTCACGCTGCTTCTCGTGGACGACAATCCGCTGATCCGTAAGCTCGTCGAGCAAGGACTCGACAACGTTTGCGAAGTTCAGATCGCCGCTGACGGGGCCGACGCGCTCCTGAAGGTCATCGACGAACCTCCCGACTTGATCCTTTGCGACTACAAGATGCCCGGGCTCGACGGCCGCCAGCTATTTGAAAAACTCCGCGGGCGCGACAAAACGCGCCACATCCCGTTTCTGTTCATGGCGGGCCGCACCGATATCGAAGAGCGCCTACGTCCTCTCGTCGATGGCGTCGAAGAATTCATCGTGAAGCCTTTTTTGGTGAAAGATCTCGTCCGCATCACCAAGAAAGTCGTCGATCGCCTGCACCTCGAAAAATTGCAGAAGTCTGCGTCGCGCCCAGGAGTAATTCAGGGTCGCCTCGAAGAAATGAACATGACCGACCTGCTGCAGTCGCTGGAAATGGGGCAGAAGTCGTGCCGCTTGATCGTTCGTAAGGGTCCCGAACGAGGCGAGATGTACTTCGCCAGCGGCCAGTGCCGCGATGCCAAGATCGGCGATCTCGAAGGCGACGAAGCGGTGTATAAAGTCATCCTCTGGACCGAAGGGGAATTTGAGATCGATTTCAACGCCGCGAACGCGTCCACGCGCACGACGACCACCCGCAACACCACCGGCCTCCTGATGGAAGCCATGCGCTTGATGGACGAAGCGAGCCGCGAAGATTCTCCGGTCGAGACGCAATGACTCCCGATGAGTGGCACGATGCGCGTCGCAGTTCTCACCGTCAGTGATTCCGTTTCCCGGGGCGAACGCGAAGATCTCTCTGGCCCTGCCGTTATTGCTTTTTGCCGCGGCCAGAAGTGGGAAGTCGTCACCAGCCTTCGCGTTGCCGACGATCCTGCCGACATTCGCGAACAGCTCCGCGCACTGGCCGACAAGAGTCGCGTTGATCTCATTCTGACCACTGGTGGTACGGGCCTCGGACCCCGCGACAACACTCCCGAAGCCACGCAGGCTGTCGTCGAGCGCATTGTCCCTGGCATCGCCGAAGAAATGCGGCGCAAGGGCTCTGCCAAAGTTCCAACCGCCCTTCTGTCGCGTGCGATCGCGGGCACGCGCCACCGTAGCTTGATCATCAATCTCCCCGGTAGCCCCACCGGCGCCGTGGAATCGCTGGAATCCATCGCCCAACTGCTGCCGCACGCGCTAGATGTGCTAGCCGGCGGCACTCACGATCAATAGCCAAAGCACAGCTCGGCTATTGGTTTCTCCTCATTCTCGAAATATTTGAATATTTAAACCGGTTGTACGGCCGATGTTCGCGAGCCCGACTTAGAATCGCGAACACCACTGTCGGCGAGAGGAATCATCTTGTAGTGCAGCCGAATAATCGTGAGCCCGACAAACGAAACTGTGTGGTCGCAGCGAAGCACACCCTCTTGGTCCATGTACACGTGAAACAATTCATGCAACGTCGTGAAATTTCTCACACGCCAATGATCGGGACCCGCGTCCACGACGCGATAAAAACCGGACCGTCCGAATCCACTGCCTGAAGAATCCAGACCGAAAGAGCCGTCGGCATGCGCCACAGGGCGCAAATAAACATTCGCGCTTCCACGGCAGGGAAATGTCACCTTCACGCAAGGATTATCTTCGCCGGGTACCTGCACGACGGAATAAATTCCCGCATAGATTACGTTTCCGGACGATTTTAGTCGCCGCAACCAGCCCGTCGCTTCGACGGCTCCGGAGTTCGGATCGAAGAGCTGAAGGACCTCGCTGCTCATTCCCTTGGCGACTTCCAGAGACGAAATCGGAAAATTGAGCTGGTCCATGCGGCGGCTGATGAATTCCACTAGGAGCCACAGGAAAAATCGTCCCGTGAGCGACACTTCCGTCCAGACTTCCAGTTGATATTGCGCCGCGTGCTCGTAAAAATCGCGAATCTCCGGACGAACAGTATATGGATTGAACGACGGACCGCGCAGCGCGTTGAAATCGGTAACCAGGCCCGCGTCCTTCGGCGCTCGGATGCGTAGCCCCGATTCCGCCGCGATCCGCTCGTAGATGCCGGTTCCGATCAATCCGGGCTTGCCTAGGAAACATTGGAGCCATGGCGCGTCGATCTTTCGCACACGCCTGCCGGTTACTCGCACCATAAGCTCGATGAACCACTCCATGCAGAATCCGATCGCATTGTGTGCGAACGCAAATACCCCAGTGTTTGCCGCACGGGGCGCGGCCGGTGGTGTAGCGATTGAAGAGCGCGGAGACTGCGATCCAAAGGACATGACGAATGCTGCTATCTTCGCAGCTTCAGGCAACGTGCGTAAAATCGCGTGCGGTGACTTGCCGCTTCAATCAACAGCACTCAACGTGAGAGCCGCGCCGTCAAACGGAAACGCTCCGCTGCGGAATCCTTGGTTGACCGGATTGCTAATCGCGTCAACAATGATTGGACTATGACATCGAAGCTTCACGAAAAGAAATCGTTTGCCGACCAACTCTCCGGTAAAAAACTCGCGGTCCTCGGGACCGGTAAACTCGGCGGAATACTGTTGCGCGCCTATCTCAAGCAGAATCTGTTCGACCAGAAAAACGTTACCGCCACGGTAAAGCACCCGGAAAAAGCGTCGACGCTGGCGAAAGAATTGGGCGTCTCAGTCACGACCGAAAATAAGAAGGCGGTCCACGGCGCCGACATCGTGTTGCTAGGCGTGAAGCCGCAAGTCGTCGGCGAGGTATTGAAAGAAATCGCGCCGGAGCTCAGCGAAAAAACGCTCATCATCTCCGTCGCCGCCTCGGTTCCTACCAGCTACATCGAGCAACATGCCGGCTCCAAAGTTCCCGTGATTCGCGCCATGCCCAACACGCCGTCCGCCGTGGGCTGCGGCATGACGGGCATCTGTCGCGGAGCGCATGTTTCCGAACATCATCTCGAGATCGCGCAAGCGATGTTCGACGCCGTCGGACGTACCGTCGTCGTGGACGAAAAAAATATGGACGCGGTGACGGGCCTCTCCGCCAGCGGCCCCGCCTTCGTGTACATCATTCTCGAATCGCTCGCCGAAGCCGGGGTGAAAATCGGACTCCCGCGCGATGTTTCCACGCTCCTAGCTGCCCAAACCATGAAGGGCGCCGCCAGCGTTGTCCTTGAAACCGGCGATCATCCCGCATTGCTGAAAGACGCCGTCACCACTCCGGCCGGGTGCACGATCGATGGCATCCTCGAACTCGAGGAGGGCAAACTGCGGGTCACGCTCATCAAAGCGGTAGTGAAGGCCAAGGAGCGAGCCGGCGAGTTGCTGTTTGAGAAGTAAGAGCCGTCGGCGGATTAGCTTTTGCTCGTGTTGACGTCTGAGATCCTTCGCTGCCCTTCGGGCGGCTCAGGATGACAAACGTTTAGTGAGTTTTGGGACGTGGAGCACAACGATTTGGATCCATCCAACGAGACCAAGCCCTTGACGCCAAACGAGCAGAAGGTCAAGAAATACGCTTCCAACACCGCGTTGGCGATCGAACTTCCATTCACAATCGTCGGCGCGGTCGTTTTTGGCGGCCTGATCGGATATTTCATCGACCACTGGCTGCACACCGGAGTTATTTTCACGTTCATTCTCGGCGCGCTCGGTTTCGCCGGCGGCATCAGGGAAGTTCTGCGGCGGCTAGGCTAGTTCGATGGACGCAACCGCACCAGCGCTCGGCGATCTCGCCGGAACGGCAACGGAACGCCGCATTGCATGGCTCACACCGACAATCGGAGTCATCGCAGCACTTGTCATCGCCGTCGCTGGTCGTCGCGATTGGGCCGCCGGCGTCGTCGTGGGCTCCATCCTCGCCTGGTTCAACTTCCGCTGGCTTCGGCAGGGCATGGACGCTCTCGCCGCAGCCGCCAATGCCCAATCCGACGCCGCCAAGACGCGTGTACCGATTGGCACGTATTTTCGCGCGCTATTCCGCTACGCCTTGATCGCTCTTTGTGTCTATGTTATTTTTAAATCGTCAGCCATCCCTCTCGTAAGTATGGTCTTTGGTTTGTTCGCTTTAGGTGCCGCGGCGACTGCCGCAAGTGTGTACGAAATCTGGCACCCCGCTGCTAGCGGAACGCACGAAGGGCGGTAGCTCAAAATCCTGGAGCTGGTAACGCGAAAAGGCTCCGTCTGAGGCGCGCACAAGACGCATGGAACAACACGTAAGCTGGATCACACAGATCGTAAATCACGTACTTGGTGGGCCAGCGCTCGCCCTGTTGCACGCGCTGCACATCCAGCCGGACCATCCCGATCTTCCGATTCCCGAGCATGTTTGCATGGGCATTCTGGTCCTGATCATCGGGACGCTGCTCGCGCTACTGGTTCGCTCGAAGCTGTCGGTCGAAAACCCCGGCGCGACGCAGCAGATTGCTGAATTGCTGCTGACCAACCGCGAAAGCTTCGGCATCAACGACATTCTTTCGGAAAACGCGGGCCATCACTGGCGCGAATATGTGCCGCTCGTCGGCTCGATTTCGCTGTTTATTCTGCTCGCCAATTTGTTCGGAGTTTTTCCCGGCTTCACGTCGCCGACCGCGCAGGTCACTGTGCCGCTTGCCTGCGCCGTCATCGTGTTCTGCTACTTCAACTGGCAAGGTATTCGCCATCACGGCCCAGTCGGGTATGTGAAGACTTTCACCGGCGGCCTCGACTGGTGGCTGATTCCACTGATTTTCCCGGTCGAAATTCTCAGCACCTGTGCCCGGTTGCTCTCATTGACCGCGCGTCTCTGGGCCAATATCTTCGCCAGTGATTTGATCTACGGATTGTTCGTGGGACTTTTCGCTGCGCCTGCGATTGCGGGCTGGACGAAGACACCCGGCCTTCGGCATCGCGCTCGGCATTCTGCCGGCGCTCATTCCAATCTTGTTCATCGTGCTGCATATTTTCGTTTCCGTCGTGCAGGCTTACGTCTTTACGATTCTGCCGGCCGTGTACATTGGCCTGGCAACTGCCGACGAGCACTAATCGCGACTTGTGCGGCATGCAAGTTTGATTTTGTAGCCGTCAGTGTGAGCCCGGCTGCTCGGTGTCCGGGAACCACCTCCTGCCGGCAATTCACGAAGGAGGCAGTACAAATGAAGAAGGTAGCTATCGTTTGCATGTTGCTGATGGCCGTGATGTTGATCGCGCCAGCAGCGTTCGCGCAGGGCAGCGCCCCGGCGGAAAAGGCCCCAATTAATACGACTACGCTGGTTCTCGCAGTCGGCTTCGGCGTCGCGGTTGCGGCGTTCGGCGGCGGACTCGGTCAGGGTCGCATCGCGGCAGCGGCTTGCGAAGGCATCGCGCGCAATCCGGGAGCAACGGGCGGCGTTCGCGCGAGCCATGATTCTCGGCCTGGTGTTCGTTGAAACGTTGACGCTGTTTACATTCGCGCTCGGCTTCTTGCTTTATTCGAAGCTGTAACTTTGGGATTTTAGCCGCCGAAGACATCGGTGGCGCGCTAGATGCAACCGGCCCGGGAGATTTCTCCCGGGCCGGTTTTTTTTTGAGGCGAGAGATTGTGATGGATGAGCGATGAACTTCCTAGATAACTCGCGTAGTGCAGCTCTCGAGCCTCGATCGGCTGGTGCCGCCGACTTTCTGAGCCGCGAGACGCGACGCGCCAGGAGAAGTCCCACTCCCAAGACCGGGTACGAGAAACAGGACGATCGCACTGAAGCCATCGAACCAAGTGATAGCGATAGCGTTTGTAGACGCGGTACAGCGGTTCGAGGTGTGGCTCAACGCCGAACGCTTGCGATGCGCGCGTCAACGCATCATAGGTGTCGAAATTGTGCGCGCGTGTGGGCTTCGGTATCGAGCAGGAAATAATTGTCGACGCGGTTTTGAGCCTGCGGCGAAGAATATTGGCCGAGTGGGCCCGGCGCCGCCGAGGATTTTGTTTCCTGCGACCTGGATCACGCGGACACCGCTCACTGCGTCGGTGCCGTCGGGATGAATCTCGCTGTTTGAGCTGCTCGAGAAATGCGTTCTGGGATTGAACACTGTTCCGTCGTGTCTCTCGTCGATCAGCAGGACCGCGTATCCGTTCGGCAGAGGCGCTTGCCAGATATGTCCCACTCGGGATCACGATAGAACACTGTCTCGTTGACGTATGCCTGAAACACGAAGATCGCCAAGAACCAGCCAAGGCAGGCGAACGGGAAGACGCACGTCCAGAGAATCAACCGCGTGCGTCTGGGGCGTCCGTGGGGGACGCAATCGAGCGACGAGCAAGCCGGCCAGCACCGCGAGCGCGGTCGCCAGGATCGTCCCTTTGACGCACCAGGATGCGAGCGTGAGGCCGATTCCCATGCATCTAGCAGAACATGAAGCTGGTCAGTTTGGAACCCGGCTGGAGGTGCAGGCGTCTCGTTTTTCATACTGGCCCGAAGAATGACGTGTCCATCGCATATCGGGTGCACGCGATGGAGGTTGCCGCATAGCGGCTATTTGCCGAGCAGGTTGGATTGCAAGACGAAGTTCAGCACCTGGTTGGGGAAAAGGCCGAAGTACACGGTGCCGGCGGCCGAAACGAACAGCACGATGTTGACCGGCATCGGGAATGGCGTAAGAGGAGCGCCTGTTGCGCGCTGTTTCAGGGTGCGCCGTCGTAGCGTGCTCGCTGTGGTCTGAGCGCGGCGTCGGCGGCAGCGTCGGACGCTGTGTCACGCATGTACATCACAACGATGAGCCGGAAATAGTAGTAGGCGCCGATGATGCTGTTGACGGCCATCAAAACCGCGAGCCAGATCAGGTGTGAGTTTACGGCGGCCTTGAACACGTAGAACTTGCCGAAGAAGCCGGCGGTGACTGGGAGGCCGAGCAGCGAAAGCAGGAACAGGCTCAGAACCGCGGCAACGACCGGTTGGCGGCGGCCGAGACCGGTGTAATCGTCTAGCGAGAGATGTTTTTCGCCGGCTCCGCCTAGTTGGCCGATGATCGTGAACGCGCCGAGTTTCACCAGCGCGTAGCTGAGCAGGTAGAAGAGAATGGCCGCATACGCGGACGCTCCGCCGGTTTCGGAATTGCCCTGCATGTACGTGACTGCAGCGAACGCCACGAGAATGTAGCCGGCGTGGGCGATCGAGCTGTACGCCAGCATGCGCTTGACGTTAGTTTGCACGAGCGCGCCGAGGTTGCCGACGAACATCGTGAGCGCTGCGAGAATCCAAAACGCCCAGAACCAGAAGTGCGTCGCGGCCGGGACGGTGGCAAAGATGCGCAGCATCAATGCGAATGTTGCAGCCTTCGGTCCGGCGGAAAACAGCGCGGTAACGGGAGTCGGCGCGCCCTCGTAGACGTCAGGCGTCCAGAGTTGGAATGGAGCGGCGGCGACCTTGAAGCCGAGGCCGATCAGAATCAGCGCGAGGCCCAGCTTAATCAGGTTGCCCGACGTGTCGGCGTTGGCCATCTGCGTCAGGTTTGTGGTGCCGGTGACGCCGTAAACCAGCGCGATGCCGTAGAGGAAGAACGCCGTCGCGAATGAACCGAGCAGGAAATACTTCATCGCCGATTCGCTGGACTTGAGCGTGTCGCGGCGATATCCGGCGAGGATGTAGCTTGAAATCGAACTCATTTCGAGTCCGATGAACGCGGTGAGAAGTTCCTGGGCTGACGAGAGCACGCCCATGCCGGCGGTGGCGAAGAGCACCAGCGCGTAAAATTCCGCCGACTCGAGACCCTCGCGCTCGAGATATGGTCCAGCCGCGAGCACAACGAGAATCGAAACCACTCCGATCAACAAGTGAAAGAAGATGCTGAACGCATCGAACTGAATCAACTGGCTGAACGCCGGTCCGGTGCCGACGGTCTGGTACGCGTAAATCGAAGCGCTTGTGCCCAGAATTGTGCCGAGAATGGCGAAGAAGCTCAATACGTGGCGATTCCGCGTCATCGGCTGCATCAGCATCATCAGGACGCCGAAGATGCACCAGATCGTCTCTGGCAGAACGCGGATCAGGTCTTCGGGGCGGGGAATCATTAGCGCGTTGCGGGCCTTTCCACGGAGTTGATGACGCTCGGGTGAAGATGCGCCTCTTGCGGGTTGGAACGCTGCATCTGTTCGAGAATATTCTGGCTCGACGCGGCAGTGCGATGCGTGAAGAACGTGCTGCCGACACCCATCCAGAGGGTGATGACCGCCATGGTCACGAGAATACCGATTTCGCGGTGGCTGAGATCGGGCAATGTCTTGTTTTTCTCGACGGTGACGTCACCGAAAAACACGCGCTGGTACGCCCAGAGCAAATAGCACGCTGAGAGAATCACGCCAAGTGCGGCCCAGCTTGCCCAGCTTGCGTGCACCTGGTACGTGCCGAGCAGGATCAGGAATTCGCCCACGAAACCGTTGAGCAGGGGCAATCCCATGCTTGCGAGCGCGATGAAGAGGAAGAAAGCTGCAAGCTTCGGCATTGGGGTTGCGAGTCCGCCGAACTGCGTGATCTCAAACGTATGGCGGCGATCGTAGAGCATGCCGACCAGCAAGAAGAGCGCGCCGGTGGAGATGCCGTGCGCCAGCATCTGATAAACGGCGCCCTGCATCGAGATGTTGTGGAACGCGAAGATACCGAGCACGACGAAGCCGAGGTGGCTGACGCTGGAATACGCGACGAGCTTTTTGAGATTGGGCTGAACGAGTGAAACCAAAGCGCCGTAGACGATGCCGATAATCGCCAGCGTCGCAACCCACGGAGCGGCGCGGTGAGCGGCGTTGGGGAAGAGCGGCAGGCAGAAGCGGATCATGCCGTACGTGCCCATCTTGAGCAAAACGCCTGCGAGCATCACGGAACCCGCGGTGGGAGCCTCGACGTGGGCATCAGGCAGCCACGTGTGCAACGGGAAGAGCGGTACCTTGATCGCGAACGCGCCAAAGAACGCCAAAAACAACAGCATCTCCTGCGTCGAAGTGAGCGTGAACAACCGGCCGTCCTGCAACGCCTGCTGAATCTTCGGCAGGTCGAAGCTGCCGGTCAGGTTGTAGAGCCAGATGATGCCGACCAGCATCAGGATCGAGCCGGCCATCGTGTACAGCACGAATTTGATCGCGGCGTAGATGCGGCGGTCGTGGCCCCAGATGCCGATGAGAAAGGCCATCGGGATCAGCATCACTTCCCAGAAGAGGAAGAAGAGGAAGAGATCCAGCGAAACGAACACGCCGATGACGCCGACTTCGAGCATCAACAGCATCACGAAGAATTCCTTCACGCGATGGTTGATGCTGCTCCATGAAGCGAGAACTGAGATCGGAGTGAGGAACGTCGTCAAAATGACGAGGAACAAGCTGATGCCATCGATGCCGAGGTGATAGTGAATCGGCGGAACCGCGATCCAGTTGTAATACTCGACCAGCGAATAGCCGGCGACGCCGATGGGCACCTTCGGAACCAGGAAGAGCGAGAAGATGAACTCGACGATCGAGATCGTCAGCGCGAGGCGCCGAATCCACACGTGATCGTCGCCGCGCAGCAGCAACAACGCCAGCGCGCCCAGAGCCGGGAAGAAGATCAGGACCGAGAGCAATCCGGGAAGAGGCATCAGCGCACCATCCCGATCGCCGTCGGTCGCAGATACGGCCAGAAGATAATCGCAATCACGACGATTGCCCCGATGACCACCCAAACTGCGTAGCTGCGCGTGTTGCCCGACTGCGCGTGACGCACGCCGTCGCCGACTTCCGTCGTGCCGTGAGCGATGCCGTTCACCGCGCCATCGATCATCTGCACATCGACGGTCTGCCATAGCACGTGGGTCGAGAACCACAGGAGCGGCTTGACCACCACGGCGGCGTAAAGCTCATCGACGTAATATTTGTTGAGCAGCGTGTTGTACGCGCCCTTCATCGACTTCGCGAGTTCGCCCGGCTTCTCGGGCTTCTTCAAGTAGAGCCAATACGCGATGACTAAGCCGATCGTCGCGGTGACTACGGCAACAATCGCCAACGGAATCTCGAGTGCATGAGCTGCAGCCTCGGCGCTCGCCGCTTCCGTCACGCCCGCAGCAAACACCGGCTCGAGGAATTTCGTGAAGTAGTCGGTGCCGCCCCAGAACGCTGGCGCGGCCAGCCAGCCGCCAACGAGCGACAGAACCGCCAGAATCATCAGTGGCACGAGCATGTTGTTCGGCGATTCATGGACGTGAACGTGGTGCTCGTCATAGCGCTGCTTGCCGAAGAACGTCAGGAAGATCAACCGGAACATGTAGAACGAAGTGAGCAGCGCGGTGAACAAGCCCACGCCGTACAAAATCTTGCCGCCGTTGTCGCTCTGATATGCGCTGAGCAGGATCGAATCTTTCGAGAAGAAACCAGCCAGCGGCGGAAATCCCGCGATCGCCAGCGTCGCGGTCAGCATCGTTATATACGTCCACTTGATCTTCTTGCTGAGGCCGCCCATTTTCATCATGTCCTGCTCGCCGCCCATGGCGTGAATCACGCTGCCAGCCGCGAGGAACAGAAGTGCTTTGAAGAACGCGTGGGTCATCAGGTGGAAGACGCCCGCGGAAAACGCGCCGACGCCGCAGCCCAGGAACATGTAGCCGAGCTGGCTGACCGTCGAATACGCCAAAACTTTTTTGATGTCGGTTTGTACGAGGCCGATCGTCGCCGCAAACAGCGCCGTTGCGCAGCCAACGATCGCGACGATCACCATCGCGCTCGGCGCGTGCAGGAAAAGCACATGCGAGCGCGCAACGAGATAAACGCCCGCGGTGACCATCGTCGCCGCGTGAATCAAAGCGGACACCGGTGTCGGGCCTTCCATCGCGTCCGGCAGCCACACATACAAGGGAAGCTGCGCCGACTTACCGGTCGCGCCGACGAACAGCAGCAAGCACGCAATCGTCAGCGTGCCGTACTGGCCGATCGATTCGGCCGGCATCGGCACAGCCTTGGCGAATAGTGGAACGAAGTCCAGCGTGCCGAACGTCTTGAACAACAAAAACATCCCGAGCATGAAGCCAAAGTCGCCAATGCGGTTGACGATGAACGCCTTCTTGCCCGCGTCCGCCGCCGATTTCCGCAGGAAGTAGAACCCGACTAGCAGGTAGCTGCAGAGGCCCACGCCTTCCCATCCGACGAACAGCAAGACGTAGTTCGCGGCGAGAATCAGGATGAGCATGAAAAACATGAACAGATTCAAGTACGAGAAGAAGCGGTAGTAGCCGCCTTCGTGCGCCATGTACCCAGTCGAATAAATGTGGATGAGCCAGCCGACTCCGGTCACGACCAGCAGCATCACGACGGTCAGTTGATCGACTTGCAGATCGAATCCTGCGCGGAACGTGCCTGCTGAAATCCAGGTGAAGAACTGCTTTACATAGGGAATCTGATCCGGAGGCAATTGCGAAAATTCGCGGACCGCTTCAAGCGACAAGGCAAACGCGAGCCCCGTCGAGCCGACAGCCACGGCGTTGACGATCTTGTTCGGCCACTTTGCGCCCAGCAATCCGTTGATTGCCGAGCCGAGCAGCGGCAGCAGCGGGATGATCCAGAGATTTTCGAGTATCGGCATTAGAGTTTGAGCAAGTCCACGCGCTCGACGTTGAGCGACTGACGATTACGCTGAATGAGAATGATGATGCCGAGTCCGACGGCAGCTTCCGCCGCCGCCACAACGATCACAAACAAGACAAAAACCTGTCCGCTCAGATGATTCCACGCCTGGCTGAAGGCGACGAACGCGAGGTTGACCGCGTTGAGCATCAATTCGATCGACATGAAGATCGTGATGATGTTGCGGCGAAAGATGAACGCCACAACGCCCAGTCCGAACAGAATGGCGCTGAGTATCAGGTAATAGTTCGTGGGGATCATAGATGGCTTTCCTTACGGTCGCGCTGCGCGAGCACCATCGCGCCGATAATGGCGATCAGGATCAAGAAGGAAGTGAGCTCAAACGGATAAACG
Organism: uncultured Acidobacteriota bacterium; assembly: GCA_963795355.1. Taxonomy (GTDB): domain Bacteria; phylum Acidobacteriota; class Terriglobia; order Acidiferrales; family UBA7541; genus Acidiferrum. The sequence goes on along the minus strand of CAWCHM010000008.1, from coordinate 1,099,183 downwards.
AACTCTTGAAACAGTTGTGCCGAGAGCGCTTTGGTGGGCGCAACGGCTCCGGCTTGCGCCGCGACCTGAACCTGCTCATGCGAACCGTAGATAGCGGCGAACAGGCATCCCATCAACGCGACCGCGAGCGGCAAACCCGCAAACTTTGCCAGCGACGAAAAACTCGTCCGCTCTTCGGCTCCGGCATTTAAAAGCATGATGACGAAGACGAACAGCACCATGATGGCGCCGCCATACACGATGATCTGCACCGCGGCCACGAATTCCGCACCCATCAGCAGGTACAAGCCCGCGAGCGCGACCATGACCACGATCAGCGACAGCGCGCTGTGAATCGGATGCTTCTGCAAAATCAGGCTGATCGCGCCAAGTACGGCGATCAAGGCAAGCACGAAGAAAACAATCAGAGGCACGTTCATTCTAGTGCCCCCTCAGCATGATGATGGTTGCCGTGATCACGACGTTGGCCAGCGACACGGGCAGGAGCAATTTCCAGCCGAAAGACATCAGCTGGTCGTAACGGAAGCGCGGCAGCGTGCCGCGCATCCACACGTAAACAAAGAGGAAAAAGAAGATCTTGCCCAGCAGCCAGAACGGCCCCTGGATGAATTCGTTGATGACAGGGAACGCAATCAACAGGGCGCCGATGATCGTGATTACCGTACCGATGCCCGGCAAAATGATGCGGCCGAAAATCGTTTCGTAGCGGATGCCGTCCCAGATGACCCACAAGCCGAACGGAATCAAGATGAGCGACGGAATATAGTGTGTGAACGTCCAGTCGGTGGGGAAGGGAGACAACCAGCCGCCGAAGAACATGATCGCGCAAAGAGAAGAGACGGTGATCATGCTCGTGTATTCCGCGATGAAAAACATCGCGAACTTGAAGCTCGAATATTCGGTGTGAAAGCCAGCGACCAGTTCCGATTCCGCTTCCGGCAAGTCGAACGGCACGCGGTTGGTTTCCGCGACGGCCGCGATAAAGAAGCACAGGAAGCCGAGAATCTGCGGGAACACATTCCAGGCAAAGATCCCGCGGTCCGCGTGAATCGCCTGCACGTTGACGATATCGCGCAAGCTGAAACTGCCCGCCATAAGCAGCACGCCCACAACCGACATCGTAAGCGCCAATTCATAGCTGACCATCTGCGCCGAACTGCGCAGCCCGCCCAGCAGCGGATATTTGCTGTTCGATGACCAGCCCGCCAGCGCCACGCCGTAAACGCTCAACGCCGTAATCGCAAACAACGCCAGCAATCCAATATTGAGGTCGACGATCCCGAGATAAACCTTGTGCCCGAATACCACGATTGGATCGGGCCCAAAGGGAATGATCGCGATCGAGGTGAGCGCCAGCGCCAACGCCATCAATGGCGCCAGATAATAAGTGAACTTATCGACGCCCGCCGGCGTCGGATCTTCCTTCAGCAAAAACTTCAGTCCGTCTGCCGCAGGCTGCAGCAATCCGTGCGGACCGACGCGGTGCGGGCCCCATCGCGATTGCATGTGCGCGACGACCTTGCGCTCGAACCACGTCAGATACGCGTTCACCGTCAGCACGATGAACACCAGCAGCGCGATCTTCACGAGCGAAATGATTACGTCCCAATGCTCGTTGAGGAACTGGGTGAGCGTGTCGATCACGGCTTGGCGTCGGCCTCCGACAGGGAATCCATCATGGTGCAGAAACGGCCCAGAGTGCCGCTGGTGAATAAGGTGTCCTGCGCCGGGCGAATCACGCCAACCGGGACGTCATACGGCGCGTGCCCGTTGCGCGAGACCTGCGTGTGCGTTAGTTCGGCGCCGCCGGTGAGAAGACCCGCATGCGCCACGTCGTAGCCCTGCACCGCTTTGCGAATTTCTTCAAGCACAGCTTGCGGCGTCCGGTAGTGGAACGCCTTGCCGAGGCCAACTTTTTCCAGTTGGTGCGACAAAATCCGCAGCAGGTCGAAGTCGCTGCGCGCGCCCATGACTTCCGCCGCTTTGCGCAACGCCTGAATCTCGCCGGCCGTATTCGTGACCGTGCCGTCTTTTTCGTATGCGGATGCAGCGGGGAACACAATGTCCGCCGGACGCGAAGTGTCGGTCGGGAACAGTTCCTGTACGATGAGCAAATTCAGGTTGCCGCGGCCAAATCCCAGCGTGCCGAAGTGCGTCAGCGGATTCGCGCCCATCACGTACAGCGCTTTCAGCTTGCCGGACTGCGCCGCTTCCACCATCTGCTGCGTCGTCATGCCCGGCTTCGACGGGATCACGCCGCCCCAAAGTTTTTCAAACGCTTCGCGCGTTTGCGCGTTATCAATGTATGCGTAGCCCGGCAACCGATCTGGCAGCACGCCCATGTCGGCCGCACCACGCGAATTCGCGTAGTCGCCGAGCGCCATGTAGCGCACCTTGCCCTGCAATCGCGAACCGAACGTAATCAGCTCCGCAATCGCTGCGCCCGAAATCTCCGCGCCAAAAACGATCGCGACCTCGGGCTCTGCGTCGAGTGCAGCCTTAAGCTGCGTCAGCTTCTCGACCAGCGCGGGTTCAAGTTGTCCCTGCTCGCTACCCATCCACCGAATCGCGGCGGTTTCGTGGCCTTCCGGAACCTTGACGAACTGCGTCGCCTTGCGCTCCAGCTTCACGTCGCGCGCATTCAAAATATAGAGCCGTTGATTGTGTTGCCGGATTCCGGTGCGAATCTGCCACGCCACGAGCGGATTCTGCTCCGTCGGATCATTTCCGATCAGCAGCACCGCCGGCATATCGTAAAGCTGCTTCATCGTGAGCGACGAATCGCCCGCGCGATCGCCCAACGCGGTCACCAATCCCGAATAGTCGATCGTTCGGTGATGGTCGATGTTATTGGTGCCAAACGTCGCGCGCGCCAACCGCTGGAACAAATAATTTTCTTCGTTCGATGTGTGGTTCGAGCCGATAAACCCGATCGAATCCGGCCCGTTCGCGTCGACGATCAGCTTCAGCTTGGTGGCTGCGGTCTGTGCCGCTTCTTCCCACGAAACGGGGTAGAGCTTGTCGCCCTTGCGTACCATCGGCTGCTTGAAGCGCTCGGGATGCTTCGTGAAATCGAATCCGAATCGCCCCTTCACGCAAAGAAAGTCGCCGTTGATCCCCGAAAGATCGCGGTTATTCGCACGCAGAATCTCGTGATTGCGGACGCTCAACGTCGTTTTGCAGCCGTTCGAGCAGTGCGTGCAGATTGTCGAGACGTATTGCATCTCCCACGGCCGCGTCTTGTAGCGATACGTGCCGCTGGTGAGCGCGCCAACCGGGCAGATGTCGATGCACATGCCGCACTCTTCGCATTCGAGATGATCTTCGCGATTCGGAATAATGACGCTGTTCGCGCCGCGCATACCGACGCCGAGCGCTTTCACATCCATGCCTTCGTCGCAAACGCGCACGCAGCGGAAGCACAGGATGCAGCGCGGTGCATCGTAATAAACCAGTTCCGACCACTTTTCTTCCGGCCGGTGAATTTTTTCTTCGACGAAGCGGCTCGTATCCGCGCCGTAGGTGAACACCATGTCCTGCAACTCGCACTCGCCGCCCTTGTCGCACACCGGGCAATCGAGCGGATGGTTGGTCAGCAAAAATTCCAGCATGTATTTGCGCGCGTTGCGCACCTGTTCGGTGTTCGTGCGCACGACCATGCCTTCGCTGACCACCTGCGTGCACGCCGTTTGCAGCTTCGGCATCTTCTCGACTTCCACCAGGCACATGCGGCACGCGCCCTGCAGCGAAAGTCCGGGGTAGTAGCAGAACGATGGCACTTCCGTGCCGATGAGGCGCGTAGCCTCGATCACCGTCGTTCCCGCGGGAACCTGCACGTCGCGGTCGTTGATCTTCAGCGTTACCAGCTTTTGTTCACTCATCTCGTTTCGCTTGGGCCCTGACTGTAGCTGACTCTGGGTTGCACTCTAGCGTGATCCGACCAATGCATCAGCGGATTTATAGGCGCACTTTCCGTTCAGGTGATCCTCAAACTCATTGCGCCACTTGGTGACGATGCTGATCGTCGGCAAGGCCGCAGCGTCGCCCAGCGGGCAGAACGTCCGCCCCAGCATATTTTTCGCCAGGTCGCCAACCAGATCGATGTCCTCCGGCCGCCCGAAGCCCGCGTGGAACCGCTCCAACATCTTGCGCAGCCAGGTGGTGCCTTCGCGGCAGGGAATGCACCAGCCGCACGATTCGTGCGCGTAGAAATGCATGATGCGACGCGCCATATCGACCATGCAGGTGTCTTCGTCCATCACGACCATGCCGCCCGAGCCCATCATCGAGCCGGCTTTCGCGACGCTATCGTAATCCAGCGGAATGTCGATCTCGTCGGCCTTCATCAACGGGCACGAACTGCCGCCCGGGATGACTGCCTTCAGTTTCTTTCCGCCAGGAATGCCGCCCGCCATCTCATAGATGAACTTCTTCATGTTCATCCCGAGCGGAATTTCATAAATGCCTGGCTTGTTGATGTGCCCGGAGATGCACACAAGGTGCGTCCCGCCATTCTTCGGAGGGCCGTAGCTGGCGTATTTCTCGCCGCCCTCCAGGATGATCGCAGGCACGCTGCTGAGCGTCTCAACGTTATTAATGATCGTCGGGCAACCGTACAGACCCACCACGGCGGGGAAGGGAGGCTTGATTCGCGGATAGCCGCGCTTACCTTCGAGCGATTCCATGAGGGCCGATTCTTCGCCGCATTCGTACGCGCCTGCGCCGGTGTGAACCAACAAATCGAAATCGAATCCCGAGCCACGAATGTTCTGGCCGAGATAGCCGCGCTGATACGCCTCGTCGAGCGCGCCCTGCACGATGTCCAACACATAGCGATACTCGCCACGTATATAGATGAAGCCGCGATGCGCGTTGATCGCTTTGCCGGCAATGACCATGCCTTCGATCATCTGATGTGGATCCATCTCCATCAGCGGCCGGTCTTTGCACGTGCCGGGTTCTGATTCGTCGGCGTTGCAGATCAAATATTTCGGTTTGGGGGAATCTTTCGGCACGAAAGACCACTTCATGCCGGTCGGGAAGCCGGCGCCGCCGCGTCCTCGCAGGCCCGACTTCTTCACTTCGTCGATAATCGCCGCCGGCTCCATTTCCTTCAGCGCCTTTTCCAGCGCTTTGTAGCCGTCGTTCGCCAGGAATACGTCGATGGTGTGCGAATCCTTGATGCCAAAGCGCCGGCTGATGACCGGAGTCTCCGCCTTGTCGCGCGGATGCAGCGCACCAGAAGTCACCGGCTCGGGGGTCGTCTTGCGCCCGGCGTCCAGATCTTCGATCAAGCGGTCGAATTTCTGTGGATTCACGTTCTCAAAAAAGTCGTAGTTGACTTGCAATGCAGGCGCGCCGGTGCAGGCGCCGATGCACTCCACTTCTTCCAGCGAAAACACGCCGTCGGCCGTCGTTTCTTTGTGGCCGATCTCCAGGCGTTTCTTCGCGGCTTCGAGCAGTTCCGCGCCGCCGCGCAGCATGCATGCCACGTTCGTGCAGATCTGCACGTGATGCTTGCCCATCGGCTTGCGCCGCAGCATCGAGTAATATTCGAGTGTTTCCTCGACGGCCACGGTGCGAATTTCGAGGCGCCCGGCGATTTCGGCGATCATCTCGTCCGAGACGAAGCCGTACTCGTCCTGCGCGTACATCATCATCGGGATCAACGCGCTGCGCTTGGCCGGGTACAGGTTTTGCAGCCGTTCAAACCGCGCCGACAGTTGCGGTGAAAGTTCCATGCTTTGCGGATTCCTCTTTCCCAACCAACCCACGACTAAAACTTTTTACCGATCGACTTTAGCGGTCGACTTTATCGATCGACGTCGCCCAGCACGATGTCGATCGTGCCGATGCACGCGATCACATCCGAAATCAGCTGTCCAGTCACCAGTTTCGGTAACGCCTGCAAATTAATGAACGACGGCGAACGGAAATGGCAGCGCAGCGGCTTCGGCGAACCATCGCTCGCGATGAAGCAGCCCAATTCGCCGCGCGGCGATTCGATCGATGCATACGCCTCGCCCGGCGGCGGCGCAAAACCCTCGGTGAAAATCTTGAAGTGGTAGATGAGCGCTTCCATCTCCGTCTTCATCTTTTCGCGGCCCGGAGGAATGATGCCCGGCGCTTCGGTGCGGAACGGGCCTTCCGCAGGAAACTTGTCGATCGCCTGGCGAACAATCTTGAGGCTTTCGCGCATTTCCGCGACGCGAATCAGATATCGCGCGAAGCAATCCGCTTCCGTGCGCGTCGGCACGTCGAACTCGAATTCTTCGTAGCTCGAGTAGGGAAACGCCTTGCGCACGTCATGTGCGAGGCCTGCGGCGCGCAGCGTCGGACCCGTCATGCTGTACGCAACGGCGTCCTCGGCATTCATCACGCCCACGCCCTTCAAACGGCCCAGCCAGATGCGGTTGCCGGTCAGCAGCGATTCATACTCATCGATGCGGCCCGGCATCATTTTCAGGAATTTCTCGACGCGCTCCGCCCAGCCGGTCGGAGGTTCCAGCGCCAATCCGCCGATGCGGATGTAGCTGGTCATCATGCGCTGGCCGGCGACAAACTCGAAAATCTTCAGGATTTCTTCGCGCTCGCGGAAGCAATAAAGGAAGACCGACATCGCGCCCATGTCGATGGCATGCGTTCCGAGCCAGACCAGGTGTGACGAAATGCGCTGCAATTCCACCATCAGCACGCGGAAATACTGCGCGCGCTTGGGGACTTCGATTCCAAGCAGCTTCTCGACCGCAAGGCAATAGACGAGGTTGTTGCCGAGCGGATTGAGGTAGTCCATCCGGTCGGTCAGTGTAATCGCCTGCGAATACGTCTTGTCTTCGCAGGATTTCTCGATGCCGGTATGCAGATAACCCAGGTCCGGAATCGCCTTCAGAACCGTTTCGCCGTCCAATTCCAGCAAAATGCGCAGCACACCGTGGGTCGACGGGTGCTGTGGCCCCATATTGAGGACCATCGTTTTTGTCGGGCCGATCGCTGTTTCGACGGTTTCTTGACCAAACGGTGGTAAACCGATCGCGCTCATGGCCGACTCCTGGTATAGCGGGTCGCGATCGCTGGAATGTCGCGATAGCCCTCGACGGGGTAATCCTTGCGCAGCGGGTGGCCTTCCCAGTCGTCGGGAAGCAAAATGCGCCGCAAATCGGGATGTCCGGTGAATTGAATCCCAAACAGATCGAAAATCTCGCGCTCGAGCCAATTCGCGCCCTTCCAAACCGGAAAGAGGGAATCGACGACGGGGTCGCTGCCGCTCAGCTTCACGCGGATGCGCAACTTCTGTCTCAGAGGAATGGAAACGAGCTGGTAATTCAGCTCAAAGCGCGGTTCGAGAGGGTAGCGGTCGATGCAGGTAGCGTCGGTGAGGAGATCGAACTTCAGTTCGGCGATGTCGCGACACTGCTCGGCAACGCTCCGCAGCACCTTGCGAGGAACGACGATGGTCGTCTCGCCCCGGTATTCAATGACTTCCTCGATCGCGTTCGCGCTCCACGAGCGGAGCTTCGCGACTACAGGATTAGTAGTTTGACCACCACTGTCCGTCACAGGTTCGGAATCCCCGCTTGCGTCGACCGTTATTTATGCCAGTCGAACGCGCCTTTTTTCCACAGATAGATATAACCGACCAGCAGGATGGCGATGTAGATGAGCATCTCTACGTAGCCGAACATTCCAAAGGCATGCGATATCTTGAACATATCGCGATAAATGTAGGCCCAAGGGTACAAAAAGATCGCCTCGACGTCGAACAGGATAAAGACCATCGCGACGAGATAAAATTTTACCGAAAAAGGTTGGTGAGCGTCGCCGATGGGTTCCACGCCGCATTCGTAGGCGGTTTGTTTTGCGCGGTTTGGCCGTCTCCAGCCGATTGCAACCGACAGCGTTGTCAGAATACTGGCCAGCGCCACCGCGATGATGAGGTGTAAGAGAAGTGGAGCGTAGGCGTGGAGACCTGATTCACTCATGGGCGAAGAGTTATAATACTGAGCGGGCGGCGTATGGTCAATGCGGCCTCTGAAAAAATCCTGCGAGCGATATCGGCTACGGTCAAATTAGGATGTGTTAACGAATGCTTTTCGGTCATAACACCAACGTCACACTGGAAGGCACGGTTTTTCACGTGCAAACGGAAGATCGCGGAGTGAACTCCGCCACGATCGATACTACCGTGCATTGCCGGGGCCGCGTGCTGCACCGGCGCACGAATAAGTATCACGATCTATTGCCGCTCGATGCAGAAAAAGAAAAAACTTTGAAGACGCGGCTCGATGAGCAGCATTTCGGCGTAGTCGATGAATTGAAAACGGGCGCACTCAAAGTGGAAGCGCCACCGCTACCCCCGGCGCGGCCGGTTGCGCCAGTGGCTTTGCAGCCCAATGTTCCCTCGAGCGCCGCATCGATGGGGGCGGCGTCCGCGCCGGCTCCCGCATCGGCCCCTTCCGATAGAATGCTCACCATCGAAATGCTGAATCCCCGCACCTGGCTTACCGGCAAGCACGCCACATTGTATGTTGTCGCGCGTCATCGAGAGACTGGGACGCCCGCCGGCAGCGCTCTGGTGGTCGCGCGAATTGTGGGCGCTTCCGAGCCGACCGAGGTGACCACGCAATCGAGCGAAGACGGCCACGCTAAACTTGAATTCGATATGCCACGGCTCGGCGGCGAAGACCCGGCGCTTGTGATCGATGTCGCAACCCGCGATGCTCGCGGCCAGTTGCGCTTTCAACTTCGCGCCAAGCCAAAAACGCCGGAGGCTGGATGAACACGCGGGTGGCAGGATAAATACGATGGAAACGACAATCTATGTGAATGGGGAAACGCGCCCCGCAATCCCAGGCGCCACCGTAGTCGATTTATTGCGAGAGCTGGGCCTCGATGACGGGCGCGTGGCCATCGAGCGCAATCTCGAAATTCTTCCGCGCCAAAAATGGACCGAGACGCAAATCGTCGCCGGCGATCGCTACGAGATCGTTCACTTCGTCGGCGGCGGGTAATTTCAATTCAAGAATTTCAGACAGCCGATTTTGCGGGCTTGTCTAAATATTTGACGAGCACCACTTCATTGCCTTGCTCGCTGTAAATCAATTCGTCCACCAGTTTGCGCGCTATCAAGAGCCCGAAGCCCCCGGGGCGCATGCCTTTTTCTTCGCGAACGGCAACATGGCTGAGCAAATCCTCAGGCGTTTTCGTGTTTACCGCGTGCCGTAGTTCGTCCTGCGAAAATCCATGGCCCGGATCTTTCACGCGGCAGATCACGGCGCGGCGGCCCTTTACAAAAGAAATTTCGACGTGCTGGCTCGGGTCGAATTGACCGCCGTGTTCCATCGCATTCAACAAAATCTCGCGAAAAGCGGTGACGAGGGCGGAGCGATCTTCCTCCGAAATATTGGGATCGCGTACGTTTTGAAGAAAGAGCACGAGGCGATTTGCGGTGTCGACGTCGCAGCGGGCCATCAGGCGAACCCATTCGGGCGTGGCGGACAAAACTTCGATGCCGTCGTCCCAGCACGGTTCGTGCATCGCGGCGCGCACGGTTTCCGCCAGGGTCTCGCGCTCAAACGGGGCGCAGAAGTAACTGAAAGCGCCTTCGCGCATTGCCGTGAGCACGTCGCCGGGCGTCCATTGGTCCGCGAGGATGATCAGCCGAACATGAGGGCGACTCCCGCGAATCTTGCGCAAGAATTCCACGTCTTCGGCGCCGCGCGCTTTTCTTCCGGTGACGATAAGATCGAACGCGTCGCGCTTGGCGAGTTCCAGCGCGTCCTCATTGTTTGCGGCGTGCTCGATGGCCCAGTTGTCTTGGGAGAGGACATGCGTGAGCAATTCGTTCAGTTCGGCGCCTGAGTCGATGATGAGCGCAGTCTGGGAGACCGATATTTTAGGAGGGGCGCAGGGAGCGGGCATGGAAGGAACCTCCGTGAGAGGGCGCGGGCTGTACTTGCAGCTCTCAAGAACGGGTGCGGGTTGTACTTGCAGTCCGCCTAGAAAATGAGCCCTGCTAACTCGCGGTCGCGCTGCGCGCCGAAAAACTCGCGATCGCCGCCGCTTCGTCCTCAAAATTGGGAATCACCTGGAGCATGTGCGTGATTTCCAGAACCGTCTGCACTCTGCCGGTGGGGTGCAGCAATTTCACTTCGCCTTTGAGGCGGCGCAGCGACACATACGTTGCTACGACGGTGCTGACGCCGGTGCTATCAATCTGTGAAAGGTCGGTGAGATTCAGAAGGAGCTTGCGGCAGCCGCCGTCGAGCAATTTCTTGAGTTCACGGTCGAGGAGTTCGGTTTCGTCGCCGAGCGTACACCTGCCCCGGAGATCGACGATGGTGATGTCGCCCGATACGCGCTTAGCCAGTTCTAGTGACACGGCGGTTTCCTTTGGCCCCTATCTTCATGCATAAGGCGCAAACTGGCAATCAAAGAGAATTTGACGCCGGGTTTCTGCGGAGATCCATATTGGGCACCCCGCGGACAAGCCCGCTATGAGTTTGGACGTATATCTGGGGACGGCGTTAGATGCGGTCGAGCAGGTGGCCCATCTTTTTCTTCTTGGTTCGCAGATAGGCGCGCGAAGTTTTGTGAACTCTCGGCTGGCAGGGAACTCGCTCGACGACTTCGATGCCGGAATTTTCAAGCTGTCGCACTTTTTCGGGATTGTTGGAGAGCAGGCGGATTTTGTTCGCGCCGAGCTGCTTGAGGATTTGCGCAGAAAAGTCGTAGTCACGCGCGTCGGCGGCGAAGCCGAGTTCCTGATTGGCTTCGACTGTGTCCATGCCGCCGTCTTGCAGTTCGTAGGCGCGGAGCTTGTTCATCAGACCGATGCCGCGGCCCTCTTGCGGGAGATAGAGCAGGATGCCCGAAGGAGCGTGGCTGATTTTTTTGAGCGAGAGTTCAAGTTGGGCACGGCAGTCGCAGCGCAGCGAAGCGAGCACGTCGCCGGTGAGGCATTGCGAGTGGACGCGCACGAGCGGAGCCGTTTTGCCGTTGAGCTTGCCGCGGACGAGCGCGACGGCTTCATCTTGCGGCCCGAGGCCCTTGAAACCGTAAATCCTGAATCGGCCATTGCGTGTCGGCAGTTCAGCCTGTGCCACGTTTTGCACCGCAGGACGGCCGTTTTTGGAATGCGCTGTCGACTTTGGCAAAGTTTTCCTTCGTGAAGTGCGAGCCATCGGCAACCACGAGTTTAGCAGTACAGACATCGTCTTTTCTCTATCGGTTCGGTCCTAATGCTATTCGATGCGGCGGTCACGTATCCGTTGCAGTTTCAGGCGAAGGGTTTACAACGCTTTGCGGAACGTCTAGCGTAAACTTCGAAGGGAGCGACTGCCTTTCTTATGCTCGCACGAGAGATACGCGCGCGGAAGCGAGACAGTAGGCTCTGTTTCCAGGCCGCACCTCAGAAATGATCGATCCACCGATCTCATCGCGCGATTTGCTCTTCACGCTGCTGCTCAAGGTTGGCGTCGCGGCATCGTTTGCGGCGCTGCTGGCCCGCTGGAACACGCTCCGGCGCGTGCTTTTTACGGAAGAGCGCGATCCCGATCAAAAGTTGAAGCTGATGCTGTTCATGACGCCGCCGCTGATTGTGGGCGTGGCGCTGCGGTTGGTCGGCTTGCCGTACCGGTTTGCGGACTTGTCGCTCGAAGGCGCTTTCTTGATGGGATTGCTCGGTGGCCGCGTTGTCGGGCCGATCGGCGGAGCGATCATCACGATTCCAGCGCTGATGGCGCATGAGTGGCTGGGCATGCCCGCGGCCGCGACAGCTGGTCTGCTGGGCGGATTGATTCGGCAGATTATTCCGACCAAGGAAGATCTCTGGAACTTCGGACCCTTCACATTTTTGAACATTCCGCGCGATTTGGTGCGACTGGCGCGGCGCGTGAAGACTTCGTGGGAGTTGCTGCCGCTGCTGGCGTGCGTTGGGCTGGAGCTAGGTCGCGTCGCGCTTGTGAGGGCGACGACGCCGAAATGGCTGTTTGCGATTGATCCGGCGTGGAACTGGTGGCTGATTCTGGCGGTGCTGGCGACGGTGATGGCTGTTGCGGTGCCGCTGAAAATCTGGAACAACACGCGTATCGAGATGAATCTCGAGCGGCACCAGCAGTTGTTGCTGAAGGCACGCATGGACGCGCTATCGAGCCAGATCAATCCACACTTTTTGTTCAATACGCTGAATACGGTGTCGTCGCTGATTCGCGTTGATCCTGACTTGGCTCGCGGGGTCGTACTAAAACTCAGCAACATCCTGCGGCGCCTACTGCGCAAGCACGAGACATTCGTGCCGCTGAAGGAGGAGTTGAACTTCATCGACGACTATCTGGACATCGAAGTCGCGCGCTTCGGCGACAATCTCGAATTTGTACGCGATGTGGATGACGCTGCGCTCGAAGTATTCATACCGAGCATGTTGCTGCAACCGATCGTGGAGAACTGTTTGAAGCACGGGTTGGCGTCGAAGCTCGAAGGCGGGCGGATTCAGCTGCGCACGACGAATACGGATGGGCGGCTGCACATCGAGATCGAAGATAACGGCGCGGGTATTTCGGAAGAGAAGATGCCGCACGTTTACGTCGAGGGGATCGGGCTGAGCAACGTGCGCGAGCGGCTGCGCGTGCTTTATGGGACTGATTTCCGGCTGGAGATTCAGAGCCGGCCAGGCGAGGGCACGCTCATTCGGATCAATATTCCGGAGCTGGTATCGACGATGCAGACAGTCGTTTAGAAAATGGAAAATGGAAAATAGAAATTGGAAATTCGTCGGCCAAGTTCGCAGCGGGGGATCCGCGTGAAGCGATTGGCGCTCAATTTATCGTTTTGTGCTCTATGCCTTTTGCTTGCGGCATCATCGGTCGCGAGCGATGACATTTTTGTACCTGCTACACGGATATCGTTTCGGATTTCCAGCGAGAAAAAGAGCTACGAGGTGAACGAAACGGTTCAACTGAACTACAGCGTCACGAATATCAGCAAAATGCCGTTGTATGTTCCTCGAGAGTGGGGAGCAACTTGCCCGCCGGTCCGACACATCTGGGTTTGGTTTCTGGATAGTTCCGGCAATCACCTTAACCCTGGTTATTTGGGTGATTGCTTCCGGAATGAGCAAACGATCGAGGAACGCATGGGCAAAGAGGCGGTGTTGCTCAAGCCCGGCGAACATATTTACGGACCGCTGCGATTAGAAGCGAAAGAGTTCCATCTGACACCGGGAAGGTATCGCATCGAGGGATCACTGACGGGTTGGGCCCCGGAAACCTTCAGCTCGGAACAGCGTGCTGACCTGGAAAAGATGGGGCATCCGTTTGTCGCAGGCGAGGTTCCGAGTTCGTTGACGGTTGTGCTCACGGGCGAGTTGCCTGACCATCCTACCGACCACCCGATGTAACGAGACTGCTGCCGTGTTCCAATTTGGGAAGAAGAGGTACCCACCCCCCCCTGTTTTTGTCAAGAGTGAATAAGTCGTTTAGTAACAGAGAGTTCGGCGATTTTAGTGTGTCGCTTTTTTCAAAGAGTGCGCAAGGGGCGCAGAATCAATGCGTTGCGGACGGGTGGTCGTTCGCTATTGTTTCGCTTCTTGGATTGGGGAGCCGAACGCGATTTTCTACGAGGGAATGATAGCGCGATTTTGATGGTTTGTCAAGTTATTGATGGGTTATTCGAATGCGTGGATTAGAACTTGCCGAGATGGGGCGCACCCTTCGAAGCTCGGGGCAAGGCGGTGCTGCGCCCGTACACGATTGTTGAGCGGGATCGAATGGCGGCCCATTTAGAAACTGTCAACGCGGCGCCTGCGGGCGTCGCACTCCATAGGGGCAGAGCGGCGGATCAGATGGGCGGGGTGGATGCGAACGTAAAGGCGGCGGGGGGGCGCCGCGCTCCATACTAGTTGACGCGGATCAGGGTGTAGCCGTCGTAGCCTTTGGCGCCGACGGTTTGGACGGCGGTGGCGGTTACGCGGGGCTCGGCGGCGATGAGTTCGTGCATGCGGCGGATGCCAACGATGTGCGGGTCGGTGTTTTTCAGGTCGGCAACGGCGCCATCGCGGACTACGTTGTCGACAAGGATTACGGTACCGGGGCGGGAGAGCTTGAGTGCCCATTCGAAATAGCCGGGGTTATTTTCCTTGTCGGCGTCGACGAAGATGAAATCGAAGGGGCCGCGCTTCTCGGCGGCGAGGAGCGGGAGCGAGTCGAGCGCGGGGCCGACGCGGATTTCAACTTTCTGCGACAAGCCGGCGCGGGCGATGTTGGCGCGGGCGACTTCGGCGTGCTTGGGGCTGAATTCGAGGGTGATGAGGCGGCCGTCGTCAGGCAAGGAACGGGCGAGCCAGATGGTGCTGTAGCCGCCGAGAGTGCCGATTTCTAGAATCTTTTTGGCGTTTTGCATTTGCGCGAGGACGAGCAGCTGCTTGCCTTGGAGTGGGGAGACGGCTATTGCGGGTAAGCCCGCGGCTTGGCTGTCGGCTTGGGCTTGGTCCAGCGATTTATCGGGGGAGAGCAGGAGTTTGGCGAAGTAGTCGTCTACGGCGGTCCAGGTGGCGTCGGTCATGGAGTAAGTCCTTTTGGGTGTGCGGGGAGTATCGCGCGCGTGGATTCCAGTCTACAACGAAGAGGGGGAGGGGGCTTGACAGGGCGTTTGTGCGTGCAGTATGTTCTGTACAGACAGAAATTACGGTTGTGAATGGCAGGACGGTAGGGACAGGAAGGTGTCGCTGGCGGGCTGGATTGGGTGCCGGATGGCTAGAAAAGGCCCGCGATCTGGGAAACGGTCGCGGCTCCCGGGTGGGCGGGCTAGCTCTTGGCGAACGCAAGGTTTGGTTGGGCGGATTTGGTTGTAAAGGCGGCGCAGGGGCGCCGCACTCCAAAGGAGATGCGAATGACGGACGGGAATAAATTTACGCTGACGCCGGTGGCGCAGAAATTCATTTTGCATTGGGGAGAGATGGGAACGAGGTGGGGGATTAACCGCACCGTGGCGCAGGTGCATGCGCTGCTGTTTTTGTCGCCGCACCCGTTGCCGGCGGATGAGATCGCGAAGACGCTGGCGGTGGCGCGGTCGAATATCAGCACGAGCTTGCGCGAGTTGCAGGGATGGGGAATTGCGCGTGTTGTGCATGTGCTCGGGGATCGGCGAGACCACTTTGAGTCGACGAAAGACGTGTACGAGATTTTCCGCATCGTGTCGGAGGAACGGAAGCGGCGTGAGATCGATCCGACCCTGCGAGTGATCAACGAGTGTGTGGTGGAACTCAAGGCGAATCCGCTGGGTGATGTTTATACGCGGGAGCGGCTGGAGAGCATGCTCGAGTTTTTGACGGGGATGACGGGATTGTTTGAGGAAGTGGTGCGGATGCCAACGGGAGCGCTGAAGGGCGCGATGAAACTGCGTGGCAAGGTTGTGACGTTGCTGGGACAAAAGAAGGCTGCGAACGGCTGAGAATCGACGGCCACATTTGTTTCGAGTTGACCGGGTTTACGATCGATCGGAACGCACGCCTGAATTCAGGTGAACGACCATATGCGACGCGCATTGGTGGCGCTGGGGATCGGGACGGCAATCGCGGGAGCGCTGGCCACGTTCACGTACATGACGATTATGCGCGGCATTTCCAATGGCCAGGAAGTCATCCCAATCATAGCTGCCTATCCCAAGTTGTTGTTGTACCTGGATCTCCCCGGAATCTGGCTGCTTTTGATCGCGCTGTGGACTACGGAAATCCAGTGGGGCTTGCACCCGACTCTGTCACGGGTGTTGGTGACGGCCGGGGACGGCGTGTTTTACAGCATCGCCGCTTATGTGATGGCGGGGTTCTTGGAGAGACTATCAGCGAGGTGGAAGCAGCGATGATTTCTCTTGCCTCGGAATTCACGGACGGAAAAGGGCGGCACGCGCGTGGGTGGCTTTTCTACGACGGTGAGTGCGGGTTTTGTACGCGGATCGCGCGATGGGTGGCGCCGATTCTAGCTCGGCGCGAGATTGGGCTGGCGCCATTGCAGGATCCGCGAGTTGGAGCACTGCTCGGGCTGTCATCGACGGAGTTGTTGCGCGAGATGCGCGTGGTGATGGCGGACGGATCGCATAGCGGCGGAGCGGATGCAGGGGTGGCGTTGGCCCGCGAGATTTGGTGGGCGCGACCGCTGGTGTGGTTGGCCAAGGTGCCGGGTGTGATGGGTTTGTTGCGGCGAGCGTACGAGTGGGTCGCAGCGAAACGCCAATGTGCGTCTACGCGCTGTGAGAGCGCTCGTTCTTAGTCTCTTTTTCCTTCATTCAAAAAAGCAATTTTAATCAGGCGGAGGCGGCGCGGGTTTCGGCGAGGACGCGTTGGTAGTAGCGCTCGTATTGGGGGATGACGTCGTTGGCGCAGAAGCGGGCCTTGGCGTTTTTGCGGGCGAGTTGGCCCATTTCGCGGCCGCGGTCGGCACGGGAGAGGATGTCGAGTGCGTATTGGCCGGCGGCTTTTACGTCGCCAGGTTCGACGAGAAAACCGTCGACGCCATGGGTGACGACTTCGGGGATGCCGCCGACGTTGGTGGCGACGACGGGGACTTCGCAGGCCATGGCTTCGAGCGCGGCGAGGCCGAAGGATTCAAGTTCCGACGGAAGGAGGAAGAGATCGGCAGAACTCAGTTTTTCGTAGACGGAATTTTGTTTGCCAAGGAAGAAGACATCTTTTTGCAGGCGCTTTTTGCGGACGAGGTATTCGGCGGCGCCGCGGTCGGGGCCGTCGCCGATGAGGACGAGCTTGGCGGGCATTTTGGCGCGAACTATGGCGAAGATTTCGATGGCGTCAGTGATGCGCTTGACCGGGCGGAAATTCGAAAGATGCATGAGGATGGGCTCGCCATTGGGGGCCCACTGGGCGCGCTGCGCCTCGTTGGGAATGCGCGTGTAGAGGTCGCAGTTGACGAAGTTGGGGATGACGTCGATGGGGCGCTTGATGTCAAATTCCTTGAGCGTTTGCTTCAGCAAGTAATCGGATATAGCGGTGACGCCGTCACTCTGCTCGATCGAAAATTTCGTGATGGGGAGGTAGCTGCGGTTGCTGCCAACGAGCGTGATATCGGTGCCGTGAAGCGTTGTGACGAAGGGAAGACGGCGTGGCGCGGCCATCGATCGGGCTAGCATGGCGCTGACGGAATGGGGAATCGCGTAGTGGACGTGGAGCAAATCGAGCGACTCGGATTCGAAGACTTCGAGCATCTCTGTGGCGAGCGCGAGCGTGTAGGGCGGGTGGTCGAAGAGCGGGTAAGAAGCGACCTCGACTTCGTGGAAGTGGATACGCGGATCGTTGGCGTTCATGCGGATCGGCGGGGCGTAGCTGATGAAATGGATGTCGTGGCCGCGAGCGGCGAGTTCCTGGCCGAGTTCGGTGGCGACGACGCCGGAGCCGCCGTAGGTGGGATAGCAGGTTATGCCGATGCGCATAGAATAGATTCCGTCATCCTACACTGTTCGAGGACTATGACTGTTATCGCGATGTGACAGCGCGTCCGCGGGCCGTGACGATGAGACTGAACCCGGTTCGACCGAACTTCGTTCGACGAGACTCGGGCGCCGGCATGGCGGGCGTTCTTCTGAGCGGATTAGACGCGGAGAGAAGGCAAAACGTGACACGAGGCGGAGGGGCGCGGAGTGAAGTGGCGAAGGGTTCTGCCGAGATGGCGGCGATTGCGCGGCGGGCGCTGCGGCAGAGTCATGCGACGCGGTTTCTTGGGTTTTCGCTGGAGGCGATCGACAAGGGTTGGGCGGTATTGCGATTGAAAGCCGGGACGCATCACAAGCAGATTCACGGCGTGGTGCACGGCGGGATTCTGGCGGCGCTCGCGGATACGGTTGGAGCGATGGCATCGTATACGGTGGTACCTAGAGGCACCGCAATCGCGACGATTGAGATGAAGATCAACTATCTGGAGCCGGTGCCGGTGGGACGCGTGCGTGCCGAAGCGCGAGTGTTACGCGCCGGGCGAAATTTTGTGGTGACGGAGTGCGACGTATTCAGTCCGGCAGGTGAGCTGGCGGCGAAAGCGCTGATTACATACGGAGCGGCGAGCGGACATACGATGGAGAGAGATATAGCGGGGCCGGAGAGGAGCTAAGGCGGATTTTATCGGACACAGACGCGGGGGAATTAGCGGCCAAGACGCGGTTTTGAGGCCGCGTCGAGCGAATGCGAAGGAACTATTCCTCGGAACCTTCGTCGCCATCCTTGTGGACGTACTTGATCACGCGCTTGAAGACGAGCAAATTGGGCTCGCCGTGGCGAGTGAGTTTGATGCAATCGCGGTCGTACCACTCGACAGTGCCGCGCAGAATTTCGCCTGTATCAAGCACGATTGCCATGGGCGTGCGCGCTTGCATCTGCTTCACCCAATAGAAATTTTCGGCGTGAGTGAGCTCCGGCGGAGCAGGCTTCTTGCTCGGGGCAGGGCCGTTGCTACTGTTGTTGTTGCCGTGCTGTCTCGGAGGCACTTGATCCTTCATGTCCGCAAATCCAGGGCGGAACATCCTGCGGTTCACCATGACTGCTCCTTAAAGGTGGGGGTGGTATCTTTTCGTATGATGCATGCACCCCGAACCGGGTTACAGTGCGCGAAAGAAAGTTGCGCACATCCGGCTAGCCTTTTCGAACAGTCGATATCACCGATGGGAACCCACTTCGCGTTGTAAATTTGGCGCCAAAGAGGCGGCCAACGCGTCGAGACCGAGTTGACGATTAAGGTTGCGGCGCGAGCCGGCGTGCAGTTCGTCGAAACCTGCTATCGCGCGCATCACCCAATCGACATCAATAGATTTGGAGAGAGCTTCCAGTTCTTTCGCGAGATGCGGATTACGCAGCTGGGGCTGCTTCGCGTGAGAAGTTAGTTCGAGCAGATCGGTCAATAGACCATAGAAAATGAGGAGTTGATCGTCGAAGGACGATTCGCGATCTTTCGCTAGGGCGGCAGTATCGGCGAAAAGCTGGGTGAAGCCTTCGCCTTTGGCCGAACGATCGAGGATGCGCAGCGCGTCGCGGCGGCGCTGGACGGCTTGATCGACGTCCATCTCCATGGCGAGGCCGGGGCTGCCTTCGGAGAGCTGTGCTGCAAGGCGGCGTTCGGCGGGTTTTCGATCGGTTTTCTCTTCGATAATTTTTTCAACTTCGGCGGTGCCGAGCGGCGCGAAGTGAAATTGGAGGCACCGCGATACGATCGTCGGCAAGAGCATGTTGGGCGATGGCGCGGTCAGGACCAGCGTGGCGCTGCCGGGCGGCTCTTCGAGGATTTTCAGGAAAGCGTTGGCGACGTCGCCGCGCATGGTTTCGGCGCTGTCGATGATGAAGACGCGGCGCTTGCCCATTGGCTGGAAGTAGGCGGCGCGTTGTACAGCGCGGATCTGACCAATGCGAAGAAGTGGGCGCACAACGGGCGTCTTGAGACGAACGGGATCGGGGAAGAGCGCCCAGACGTCAGGATGCGATTGCAGAATGAGTGGCATGCGCTCAACGGTGGCGGCGTCGGCGCTCTCGCCGCGCTCGGTGAGTCCCTGTTCGAGAAGTCTTTGCGGGTCGGCGAGGGGCGCGATGCGGCGGCACGTGTCGCACTCGCCGCAGAAGTCGTCCTTGAGGCGTTCGCAATTGGTGGCTTGCGCGAACATGCGGGCGAGCGTGAATTTGCCTACGCCGCGCGGGCCGGTGAAGAGCAGTGCATGCGGAACGCGTTCGGCGCGCATAGCGCCGCGGAGAGCGGCAACGATGTGCGAGTTGCCGATGAACTCGGAGAAGCCCATGTTAGCGGGCCTCCTGGGCGGCTGCGGTCGCGGAGCTTGCGGCGCCTGGCGCGAGCGTCGATTCGACAAGTTCGCGAAGATCGGCGCTGATCGCTTCGGGAGCGCGCATCGTGTTCGTTAGGCGGTCGATGCATTCGATAGTCGCCCAGTGCGGCCGCTTAGCGAGTTGGTCGTACATCTCGGCGGCGTCTTGCAGGTGGCGCAGGCTGCTTTCCTGGATGTCTTGTTTGGCGTTGGTGTAGCTGCGCGCGGTTTTTTGCGCGACGAGCGCTTGGGCTTGCGCAGGCGGGACGCGGAGGTAGATCACGCGATCTTCACGCGGCAGGCCGTAGATGTCGTATTCGAGATGTTCGAGCCAGGTAATGAATTCGGCGCGCTGTGCGGCGGGAACGCGGCCGGTTTGGTGCGCGAGATTCGAGGCGATGTAGCGATCGGCGAGCACGAGCTTGCCCTGCGTGAGGGCGTCGGTGAGTTCGCGCTTGGCCTCGAAGCGATCTCCTGCATAGAGCAGTGCAGCGAAATGGGGATCGACAGTCTCGAGAGCGCCAAATTTGCCATTCAAAAATTGGCCGACCATCGAGCCGAACCAAGATTGATAATGAGGGAAGTTTGTTGCGTGCACCGCGACGCCGTTCGCGCGCAGGGCTTTCTGAAGCAGCTCAAGCTGCGTCCCCTTACCGCTGCCGTCGATTCCTTCGATTGCGATGAGTCTGCCAGAGGTGGTCGCCACGTTGGGACCAGTGTAACCCCAGGGCAGCCCAAGCCGCAAAATGGTCGCAAGGTGAGCGCGGGGGCTGCGCATGGTATCTTGGATGAGTCCGAACGGAGAGTCCGGATAGGTCGAGAGAACCATGTCCTCCGCGCCCATTCCCAGTCCAAATCTGTTGCACGACAACCTCGCGCGCATTCGCGAACGTATCGCTGCTGCAGCGGCGCGCGTGAATCGGCATCCTGGTGACGTCACGCTGATCGGTGTGTCGAAGACGCATCCCGCAGAAATGATTCGCGCTGCGTACGAGGCGGGGCTGCGAGAGTTTGGCGAGAATCGCGTACAGGAGTGGGAAGGGAAGCGTCAGGCGCTGACGGATCTCAGCGATGCGCGCTGGCATTTGATCGGGCATCTGCAGAGCAACAAGGCAACGCGCGCGGCGACCATATTTCACTCGGTGGATTCGGTGGACGATCTGGCGCTGGCGCAGCGGTTGGATCGGACGCGGCAAGGGACGGACTCTGCGCGTGGACCATTGCGTGTGCTGCTGGAAGTCCACATCGCGGGAGAAGCGGCGAAGAGCGGCGCGGAAGCGGCGGATTTGCCAGAGCTTGCGGAAGCGGTAACGAAGTGCGCGTCATTACATCTAAGTGGACTCATGTGCGTTCCGCCGCTTCTGGATGACGCGGAGAAAGTGCGGCCATATTTTCGGCGGCTGCGGGAGCTTCGCGATCAACTGGAAGCGCAGGTAGGACACCGGTTGCCGGTTCTGTCGATGGGGATGTCGCACGATTTTGAAGTGGCCATCGAAGAAGGCGCAACAGAAGTCCGCGTAGGAACCGCACTCTTCGGGCAGAGGCCAGCGCCGAAGAAAAAGCGCTAGTTCGGCCAGGGAGCCCCTCACGCATGAAGCTGTTCACGCCGCTGAAGATTCGCGACATTGAGCTGAAAAATCGAATCGCGGTTTCGCCGATGTGCGAATACTCCGCGAAGGATGGGCATCCGCAGCCGTGGCACATGGTGCATCTGGGGAGCCGCGCGGTTGGCGGTGCGGCGCTGGTCATGACCGAGGCGAGTGCAGTTGAGGCGCGCGGACGAATTTCGGCGGCGGATGCGGGGATTTATCACGATGGGCATATCGCATCGTGGAAGCCGATCACGGAGTTTGTGAAGTCGCAGGGTGCCGTCGTCGGGATGCAGTTGGCGCACGCCGGGCGCAAAGCGAGCACGGCGGAGCCGTGGCTCGGCGGCAAGCCTGTCAGTATCGCGAATGGCGGGTGGGAGCCGGTGGGAGCGAGCGCGGTGGCGTATGACAGCGGATACACCACGCCGCATGCCTTGAGCTTGAATGAGATTGCGGACATCGTGGCAGCATTTCGCAAATCGGCGCAGCGCTCGTTAGCGGCGGGATTTCAGGTCGTCGAGATTCATGCGGCGCATGGATATTTGATTCACCAATTTTTGTCGCCGCTCAGTAACAAACGCGATGATCAGTATGGCGGGAGCTTCGAGAATCGGATTCGGCTTGCGCTGGAAGTGACGAAGGCGGTCCGCGAAGTTTGGCCGGCGAATTTGCCGCTGTTTTGCCGCGTGTCGGCTTCGGATTGGGCGGAAGGGGGCTGGGACATCGGCGAGACCGTAGAGCTGAGCAAGCGGCTGAAGCCGGTCGGCGTGGACTTGATTGATGCATCGAGCGCGGGGCTTGTGCCGTTTCAGAAAATTGCAGTGGGCTTCGGCTACCAGGTCCCGTTTGCGGAGGCGATCCGCAAACAGGCAGATATTTTGACAGGGGCCGTGGGCATGATCACGGATGGAGTGCAAGCCGATACGATTCTCACGACTGGTCAGGCGGACCTCGTGTTTTTGGCGCGGGAGTTTCTGCGCGATCCTTACTGGCCGCGGCGTGCAGCGCAGGAATTGCACGCAAAGATCGAGCCGCCGGTGCAGTATCAACGCGCTTGGTGACGTCTTGACCAGTTCGACCGAATCCAGCCTCGGACTCTTCCTCCGCTCGCCGGGCAGCAACTCGACATCACCTCTCAAGCGACGGCTGCGTCATATTTCAAATCCGGGTGCAGCCACGGGCGAGTCGCGATGAAATTGCAGGTGTCCTCGAAGGCGCGCTCAAAGTAAGGATCCAGGCGCCTGCCATCGAAAATCGCGCGAACGAGGCCGTCTGCGAATACCTCGCATCACTTTTGAAAACACCGAAATCCGCTGTTAGAATCCTCGGCGGCGAGCGCAGCCGCGTGAAACGCGTGGAAATTCGCGGAGTTCAGCCGCGAGAAGTTTTGGCGCTCCTCTCGCACGAAGCATAAGCAATCTCAGTCATACCGACGAGGCGCGATGGCCTTCCAACTTTCCGAACTTCAAAGCGACATCCGAGCGGCAAAAATTGACGGCTGGCTCTTCTACGATTTTCGTGGGCGCGATCCGATTGCGCTTCGAATACTTGGCCTTCCGCCGGGCATGCGGACGCGCCGCTGGTTTTACTTCGTCCCGGCGAAAGGCACGCCGCGCAAGTTGGTGCACAAGATCGAGTCCGAGGCTTTGGCTGCGCTGCCTGGCGAAACTCTCTATTACGCTGGCCAGGACGAACTGCGCAAAAATCTCGCAAAGACAATCGGGAGGGCAAAGGTCATTGCGATGCAGTATTCGCCCAAGGCCGCCGTCCCATATGTTGCGATGGTGGATGCGGGAACGATTGAATTGGTTCGTGGCACTGGAACGAAGGTGGTGAGTTCGGCCGATCTCGTTCAGAAGTTCGAGGCTTGCTGGAGTCCGCAACAGCTGGATTCGCATTTGGCGGCGGGAAGAATTATCGATCGCGTGATTCGCGGGGCATTCGACGAAGCTGCGAAGCACGTTCGCGCAAAGCAGAAGTTCACCGAGTACGACTTACAGCAGTGGATTTTGAAGGAATTTGCCGCGAACGGAATTCAACGCGAGGAAGGACCGGACGTCGCGGTCAACGCGAACGCGAGCGATCCGCACTACGGACCGGCGGAAGGGAGGGCTGCGCCGATTCGCGAAGGTGATTTGTTGTTGCTCGATGTCTGGGGAAAAACCAAGGACGCCGGCAGCGTGTACTACGATGTGACATGGATCGGTTATCTCGGCGCAAAAGTGCCAGAGAAATATGCGAAGGTGTTCGAGGTTTTGCGCGATGCGCGCGACAAAGCCGTCGATCTGATTCGCACCAGCGTTGCCGCCGGTAAGCCATTGCAAGGATGGCAGGTCGACAAGGCAGCGCGCACGATCATCGAGAAAGCCGGCTACGGAAAATATTTCTTTCACCGCCTCGGCCACAACATTGGCGAGACCATTCACGGGAATGGCACGAATATGGACAATCTCGAAACGCACGACATCCGCCACCTCATTCCCAAGACGTGCACGTCGGTCGAGCCCGGAATATATCTGCCGGAATTCGGAATGCGCACGGAAGTGAATGTCTACATTGATGAGAAAGAAGCACGGGTTACTGGCGCCATACAGAAAGAGATTCTGCCGTTGCTGGCCTGAGTTCATACCGACACCTCAGCGTAGGCGGAAAGTGCACCACTGAAATCGGTCGACGCGCCGCGCCGGATGGCGGATGATGGAATTCGCGAATGAACGACGAACCCCAAAGCCAGCAGCCGGACCCTGAGTTTTCCGCCCCGCTTCCGCCGTCAGAATCCGAGCCTGCATCGCAATTGCAGCGCGTCCGTCCGCACGTAAAGCGAACAAACGCCGCCGCAGCCGGAATTGGCATTGCTGGATGGCTCGTGCCGGGACTGGGTCACGCCCTGCAAAAGATGTGGGGCAGGGCATTAGCTTGTTTTCTCGCGGTTGGTTTTCTTGTGGTGATCGGGTCAGGGATGCGCGGAAATCTGTTTCAGTCCCAAGATTCCGACGCGTTCGGCAGGCTTGGCTACATCGCCGACGTCGGCACGGGAAGCTTTTACTGGCTGGCGAAAGCCCTTGAGGTCAAAGGCCCCGACGTGTCGCGAGCCGACGGCGATTACGGCACGCGCTTTTTAGCCGCCGCCGGAGTACTAAATTTGCTCGCTGCTTTGCACGCATATGAAGCCGCCCGTGGCCGCAAGGCCTGACAGATTCGCGATGCTGAGAATTGTGCTTCAGAGTAAGGTCGATCTGAGGAACCGCTCCAAGTGACTTTCAACCTCAGCCACTTTCAATCGATGGTCTTATTCGCGCTGATGGTTTCGATTGCGTTCGGATTTTTGAGCCGGCGACCCATGCGAGAACGCGCGAAATATATCGGCTGGTCGTTTCTGTTGTTCGTGATGATCGGAATCGGAATCGGCTGGATGATGTATCCATTCTCGCGCTAATGTCGGCGCAAGAACGCAAAGACGAAACCGTTCCCCAACAACAGATCCGTTCAGAATCTCATTCGCAAGCCTGCCGTTATTTTTCTTTTCCCTTCGCCATTTTGGCGGTCACGTACAACAATAACTTGCGATCTTTCTCGTCCATCTTGGACAGAAACCGGATGATCTGCTTAAGGTAACGAGCGTCCTTGCCGGACACTCCCCACGCGTCGGCTCCGGAACCCTTTATGTCGAGCGCTGGATGCCGCTGTGGCGGCTCATCACCCTCATACAATAATTCATATAGAGGTACTTCGAGCGCGCGCGCGAACTTTTCGAGTGTTTCCACGGCGGGTACGGTGTGCCCATTTTCCACGCGTGAAACGTAGCATCGGAGGAGCCCGGTCCGCTCCTCGATGTCGCCCTGAGACAACTTCTTCTTCTCTCTAAGAGAACGCAAACGATCCGCGACAATCATCTGTAGTGCCTCCGGTATAACGATTCCTGGGTTCACCCGTTGCGACGAAGCATACCCTAGTTTCGGGCTAGTACCATTCGTTATTTATTCCCAACAATAGTATGTAACTATTGAATTGACCCTGCCCGCTGTTTTATGGTTATGTGTTACCAATCGAATATCTAATCGCCGGATATAGTCCGGCGAATTAGGTCTACGCAGTTTAGGTCGGCTACGTAATAGAAGATGTGCCGCGGGTCCTGCAATACCGTCGAATGATTTCTATTGCGAGGGGATGACCAGATGCATACTGAGGCATGCAGTCTCCGTGAGATCGATTTAAGTTCGAGTTTGCGCGCGTTTCGCACTCTGCCCATAGGCGTTACCGTCTGGCAACTCCGCGATCCAAACGACCTGAGAAGCCTCCGCTTAATCGACGCCAATCCGGCCGCGGAACGCGAATTCCGAGCGCCGTTGGGTTTCGCCGTCGGGAAGCCGATCGTCGAGTGCTTTCCCAAGTTGCTCGATACGCCGTTACCCGAGCGGTGCCGCCGCGTCGTTCTGTCGGGTAAGCCTGAAACACTCGGCGAATTTGCGTATCGCGACGCCCGCATCCCGGAAGGCGTTTTCTGGGCGGATGTTTTTCCGTTACCCGACCGATCGGTCGGGCTTGCGTTGGAAAACATTACGGAGCGTAAACGCACGACCCAGAATCAGACACGCGCGCTTCAACTTCTCCATCGCGTGACCGTTCACCTGAATGAAATGCCGGCTTTGCTGCAGGCAGCGCAATTTTGCGTGGATGAGATTTGCGCGCAAATCGGATGGCCCGTCGGGCATTTCTTCTTATCCGATGAGGCTTGCGGGTCGCACTTTCTGCCCAACCCGGTGTGGCACTTGAGTGACACGAATCGTTTCAGGGTTTTCCGCAAGGCAACCGAACTTTTCGAACGCGACCTTACCAACAAACTCGCGCTCGAATACCGTACCATGCAGGGGCACAAGGCCGGACTCACTCGATCGGTCGGGTTTTCCGTCGTTGAAAGCGATTTTCTCCGCGGTGTATTGGAATTCTCGTCGGAAAGCTTGCTTCCACTCGACGAGCATGTCTTTCGCGCGATCGCGAATGTCGGATTTCAGCTCGGCCAGGTGTTCACGCGCGAACGCCTCGCGCGCGAGCATAGCCCTGATCATGATCAGGTGCAGTCGAGAGATTCCCGTCACGTCGCGACGGCTATCCTTGCCGGCGAAACGTTTCGGGCCACCGTTGTTACGTCGCGCCAGCTGCTGAGACAAACCCGCGGCGCTACCTCCGCCCTCTCGAACGAGCTTCTCGAATCTACACGCCAGATGCGCCAACATCTTGACGAGTTCAAGAGGCTCACCGCGAAACCGACCCCTCTTCTCCCGAATCCGACTTCTTAGATTGGACCAGCGCCGAGCGGCTTTCGGAATCTATACGTCGGACAAGAAATTCCTCAAGTTCGACGCGGACGGCAACACGAAAGTCACCGAGGCGTTGCACGCGACGGACAAAAAGGATCATCTGGCGCGGATGTTACGAGCGACGTGCAGGCGACACGATCAAAGTCAGCTCGTTCAAACTGCTGCAAGTTTCCTCTTCGGATCAACAATGCGCGTTGTGGCAGAACCGAAGGCTGCCATGGCGCCTTTTGCTTGGTGCCTGCTTATCCACTGCTCAGCCCGCTCTTCCTATCGGACGTTTCAGCTATTGTCATTCCGTAACCCACGCCAAAAAAGCAAAGCCGACGCCACTGGCGAGATCGCTTGTCCTTTGCTAAATTAGAAACGCTGGATTCAGTCCTCGTGCGCCGCTAGCCGGCGCCTCCTGCAAGGCCGAGGTAGCTCAGTGGTAGAGCAGCCGATTCGTAAATTTTAGCTCCCGTCCTAGAACCACTGAAAAGACACAACTTAGCGTTACCTATGTCGCCGAAAGTGGTCTATTTTGGCTGCTGCATGCACAGTGGTTTGCACAGTGGTTTTGGTTGTGTAATATGCCTTCACAGCCGCCACAGACTAGTGCTACTACCATCAAAAGCGTTATTCGCATGTGCCTCCAGTTCATTCGGAAACCTTCCGCCAAGAGACGTACACCTCGCGAACCTTGCAGTTCGGCTGTTCACATTCCCGAACGATATTTACGTCCTTCTCGTAGTGGCAATGCTTGTCCCCAAGAGGAGCGTCGTTATATGCGCAGCCGTGGGGCTGCGGTTCGATGAAAACGCTTTGCGATGTGACGTGACCGGCTTGAATTAGTCCAGCGGGAGTGAGAGAGAATCACTCTGAAAGGGAGCTGGACATGCCGATGAAGAAACACAAGCCGGAGCAGATCGTAACGCTGCTACGGCAGATTGAAGTGGAGATCGCCAACGGAAAGACCACCCCGCAAGCCTGCAAAGAAGCAGAGATCACCGTGCAGACGTTCTACCGCTGGAGGAAAGAGTTCGGCGGATTGAAACTGGATCAAGCGAAAAGACTTAAAGAACTGGAAAGGGAGAACAGCAAATTGAAGCGGCTGGTGGCGGAGCTGTCTTTGGAGAAGCAGGTTTTGAAGGATATCGCGGAGGGAAACTTCTAAGCCCTGAGCGACGTCGGACGGCAGTCGAGCACGCGTGTCAGCAGCACCGCATGAGCGAACGGCACGCGTGCCGATTGGTGAGTCATGACCGGCCTGATTTGTTAGTCCAAAAGGAGTGAGACAAAATTTATACCACAGCCATGGGCAGTGAAGTTGGATTCGCTCCCCAGGGGCTATAGGCCGCGGGGGCAGGCGGCCTGTAGCCGAGCGCGCTGTGTGGCCGCTTCGTGTTGTACAGAACCCGCCACTTTTCGATCACCACTTGAGCCTCCTTCAGCGAATAAAAGATCTCTCCGTTCAGGCACTCGTCCCGCAGCTTCCCATTGAAACTTTCGCAGTAGCCGTTTTCCCACGGACTGCCCGGCTCGATGTATAGCGTTCCCGTTCCTACCTTCGCTAGCCACTTCCGCAATTCCTCGGCAACGAACTCGGACCCATTGTCCGAACGAATCTTTTCCGGGATTCCCCGGAACAGCATCACGTCCGCCAACGCTTCGATCACTTCGTATCTCCCCAGCCTTCTCGCCACGCGGATCGCCAGGCACTCACGCGTGTATTCGTCAATCATCGTCAGCATGCGAATGATTCTTCCATCGTGGGTTCTTGCGCTCACAAAGTCGTAGCTCCACACGTGATTCGGCCGCTCTGGTCGCAGCCGCACGCAGGATCCGTCGTTCAGCCACAATCTTCCTCGCGGCCTTTGTTTCTGGGGTACTTTCAGCCCTTCGCGACGCCAGATGCGCTGCACGCGGTCTTTGCCAACCTGCCAACCGGCTTCTCGCAGTAGCGCCGTGATCCGCCGGTAACCGTAGCGGCCGTATTCACTAGCCAGCTCAACGATCGCTCTCGTCAGCGCCGCTTCATCGATCCTGTGAATCGCAGCATAGCGTTGTGTCCTCCGCCACTGCCCCAGCAACCGGCAGGCATGGCGCTCGCTCACCTCGTACTTTTCGCGCGCATGCTCCACCGCACAACGCCGCCGCTCAGGGCTTAGAAGTTTCCCGAGGCCACATCCTTCAGGATCTGCTTCTCTAGAGACAGCTCCGCTACCAGCCTCTTTAGCTTGCCGTTCTCCCGCTCCAGTTCTTTCAGTCGCTTGGCTTGGTCCAGCTTCAGGCCGCCGAACTCTTTCCTCCAGCGGTAGAACGTCTGAACCGTGATCTCTGCTTCCTTGCACGCTTGCGGGGTGGTCTTCCCGTTGGCCATTTCTACTTCAATCTGTCGCAGCAGCGACACGATTTGCTCCGGCTTGTGTTTCTTCATCGGCATGTCCAGCTCTCCTTAGAGTGATTTTCTCTCACTCCCGCTGGACTAATTCAAGCCGGTCAGGTCACACCGTCGCATCCAACATCGCCGACGTTGACGATGGGGTTCGAACCCACAGACATTCGGATTCGCAGTCGGCGAGAGTGTGACAGTCGCAGGTTTCTCAGGCGCTGATACGTACTTCAACGGGGTCGTTACCCTTACCGCCGTAACAACGACTTCAATCAGCTATGCACTTACTCACGCCAATGCCTCAGCAACGTCAAACGGTACAGTAGCAGGTAACACAGGCGGTACAATCTGCATCGCGCCAAAGCCTGGTGGCGGTCCATACAGTTTCGTGACGCCGATTGTCTTCAGCACCATCGGAAAATACGTCAGTCTCATCGGATTGGCTCCCGCGAACCAGAGCGGACCGGAGGGAGTAGCAGGCACTATGGGCGGAGTTACGCTTAACTTTACGCCTACCTCTTCAAGTACGACTTTGACCGTGTCATCGGTCGCTGCGGCGAGCAACGGAAGCGCGGTATACACGGGGACCATCACAGGCGGCGGGTCCAACGCTTTCAAAGGGAAAGTGTTTTACATCAGCGGTTGTGCGAACGCGGTCAACAATGGGGTTTTCGTCTGCAACGCATCTTCGGCTACGACCCTAACTCTTGCGAATGGACTCGCCATCGTGCAGCCAACTGGGGGGACCGCAGCATTACTCTCAAACACAGCTATAACCTGGGCGACTGAACCCCCGGGAGGAGACGGAGGTGCCCCTTCGCAGGTTTTCGAAGGGATATGCCTAACGACAATATTTCCACGCCTATGATTAAGCCTGGTGGAAATGGCAATGCGACGATTGGATTGGATCAAACGGCCTCAGCGCGACTCACGACGCGAAACGTGCGAATATCGGGATTCGGTGTAGGTAAGCAGATCATCAACAGCGTAAGTTCTTGGGGGACGAACGATGAGAATATGACGCTGTGGAGCAATAATGTCGGGCTTCTCGTACATGACGGTATTGAGAATTACTCATGGAGGGGCGGTACCCCATTAACGAACGGAGTAGGAGTTCAAATTTCAGGTTCTAATAGTCAGAACTCCGGGGACTTTAAATTCACAGACCTAAGTTTCGATGCGAACACCATTTTCGGCGTCTTTCAGTCTGGAACCAACGCCAACATCGACTACACGGGCTGCCACTTCGAGAACGCCGGTACTGCGGTGACAAGTCACTATCACTATGCTCAGAGCGCCAAGACGACGATTCACGGTGGCGATGCTGGGGACGACGGGAACACTGGAACAACCGACTATTGGTTTTCTAACGGAAACTTGGATTCGACTGGGTTTTCATGGTTGGGGGTATTCGGACTCAATCTTAGCGCCGCACCAGGACGGGTCGCCACGCAGGTATTCCAGATAGGCGGTCAAGGAGGATTCTTAAGTGGTGACAGCCAAATCAGTAGCGGAACAATTCCAACAATTTACGGCGGTCTTATCCGCAAGCAAAGTTACGAGCTTCTTCGCTAGCAAACCTACACCCTCCACGCAAGTAGTTGCGAATCACTACCTAGCGTCTGGTACTGGACCGACCGTGACGGGAACTGCCGGTTTGGGCACGGGTAGCGCCAGTCTCGACTCTTCCGGGGGCTCCGATTCATGTTTTATCGTGAACCTAAATCCTGCGGGAGTCCCGGGCAATCAAGGAAGCGTGACAGTGACATTTTCGAGCACTCTAGGACCGACGGTTTGTATCCCAGTAATGACGTTGCTAAACAATAGCGGTCTATGGACACTGGGTTCCACGGTGGTCATCAATAATTTGAGTCTGCCGGGAACGACGTTTGTATTTTCTTGGAGCAACAACGGCGTTAACTTAACGGCAGCCAAGTTGTATCAGATTTGCGTTCACGTATTCGGAATTTAAGCCGCAAGCTGGAAAATGATTGTCCCGGATGGTGAAAAATCGTCCGGGGAACGGCGGGGCGGGGAGAAATCCTTGCCCCGCTTTTGTTGTTGTTTTGTTTTTATTTGGTTCGACTTACTCGCGGTCGAGGGTTTGGGTCCAAGCCCATCCGACACCGTGTGAGGTCATCACGCAGTGCTTGCCTGTTTCGGTGCAGGCAATCGTAGCCTTGTCACCTTGGTCGGAACTAATCAATCCCATGCGAGGATTGACAGGGTTCCCATTGTCATCGAAACCAAACTTAACAGTCCAATGCGTAACGCAGTTGATTGGCGTAGACCATGTGCCCCATGCACCGCCGCCGCATTGAGTGGCGTGTCCCAGTCCATCAGCTTGAAACGTCCCAGAGTCGAACAGCACCTTCGGGATGTAACTGGGCACGCCGGTTGGCAGTGCGGTGGTACCGTCTTGTCCCGGCCCCCAATATTGACCCTCGCCCCAGTAAGTGTATGAACCGTTGAGAAGTGCGACCCCGGTCGGGCTCGTGGTTTCCGGAGTTTGAGCCTGCGCTTTTGCTGAGCCACACGAATTCGAGAAAAAAGCTATTGATGCAATCAAAAGCAAAACCGTTATCTTCATATCCTTAAACTATTTTATAGATAATCCGATACGTACGAAATTTTGCATAAAAACACCGGCATGTGCCTTATCTTTAACTGGGCTGAGATTCGACCGGTGAGTTAGAGTTAATTGACTGGGCCTTGCAGTCGGGCGGACCCGGAACGACATATCAGGCGGAAGTCCGGTGAGCAGGAAACGATTTTAAAGGCGACGACGGCGTGTTCGAAGGCGGAGTGGTTGATGCTTTTGGCCGGACTAGGGATGGTTGACCCGGAGCAGTAGCAAAGCCTAGGCCAAACGGTGATGCGCGAAGGGAAGCAAGGCGGACACCAAGTTAGACTGGGCTACGGGTATTTAATATTTCAGATCGATCTTAAAATGGATTCCTGCATCGAGCGTGCCGTCTGCTTTCTGTGGTTTGTATTCCACAGGAACACCACCCGCAACTTGCTTGAGTTCTTCCTCCGACAACTCTTTGACCACCGGTTCAACGGCCACTTCCTTCAATTGGCCTTGGGGCTTGATAGGTTCATCGCTCATGGAATCACCTCGGCGCAGAGCATAGTCCTCTCCACGGCAAAAGTGAAGAAATTTCCGCCGCAGCTACTCGCCCCCTCCCCCGGTCCATCGATCAGGTAACTCATTATTGCTAACCAGAAAGGTACGTATATACCCGGCTCCCCGGCTGCCTAATAATGGCAGTGAAGCTATTCGGTTTGAGGTGAGACATGGCCCTCGTCTTGATTATCGGTGCGTTCTTTTATTTCATTCCCGCCCTCGCTGGGCATAAAAAGCAAAACGCTGGGGCGATTTTTGCGCTGAATCTATTCCTCGGATGGACCCTAGTCGGGTGGGTTGTGGCTTTGGTGTGGGCGATGACAAAAGACACGACGACGACCGTGGTGGTCAATCAGACGGCTCCGGTCGCAACGGGCGTACCCGTGTTGTGCCCTCACTGCGGCAAATACGGCGCTCCCGGTTCCAAATTCTGCAAGATGTGCGGAGAATCTGTTGTAGACAACGAGCCTGTGAACAGTTCGCTTCAGAAAGTTGGGGCTTCTCTCTGACGTTCGATAGTGGGTTCTCTATCGGATTTATGGAGGGCGGCCTAAATAAAATGAAAGAATGCCCAAACGAACAGAGCAAGAATGGCAGGGAAAAAGAACCAAGCCAGCACGCCGACCAGAATCCCTATTCTGGGCTTGTTCTCCGGTGAATCCGGCGCAACGAGTCTGTTGTCCATGCTGGTGGAAAGTGGAGCCGAGAGTCGGGATTGAACCGACGACCTGTCGATTACGAATCGACTGCTCTACCACTGAGCTACCTCGGCTCGGCTTGAAAGATTATCGCATCAGCGAATTGAGTTCGTCCAGCGCGGCCTTCACATCTTTTTCAGGAACTTGCACATAATATGACAGCGTGGTGTTGATGTCGGCGTGACGAAGAATCGCCTGTATTAATGCGGGTTTTACACCTAGTGAGTAGAGATTGCTGGCGAGACTACGACGGAATGTGTGCCAGCCTCGCCACTGTGGAATCTCCGGGTTGAGTTCGAACTCATGCTTCTGTTCGGCGTGCTGGTCGAATCGCAGGCCACAAGTGACGCAGAGTTTGAGCATCGGACTGATAGTGCGGCGAACCAGATTGTTCAGGTTCAGGCTCGTTCGACGCTTCTCGCCTTCGAACATCCAGTCGGTCGGCTGGAGGGTCTTGCCGAGATCGCCTTCGTCTTCGAGACCTATCAGATGATGTCGGTGGTTCTCCAAGAACATCTTGGCGATGTCGAGAACGGGAACCGAAGCCTCGGATGCGTCGGTCTTGGTCGGCTGAATCTGGGTGCGCCACACCGAACGGTGGACGTGGAGCCGCTGGTTCTTCTCGTCGTAATCACCCCATTGCAGGCCACGGAGTTCCGAGTGGCGCAACCCGGTAAACGCTGCCACAGCGACGACCGCTGCGGCCAGTTCGTTATTCCCGATGGTGACGAGCATCTTGATGATTTCCGGCACAGTGTACGTCGGACCGATGAACTTCTTCCGGCGAACTCCGGGTGGAAGCGTGACATCACGCATCGGATTGTTATCGTCCAGCAGTCCTTCGGTTCGAGCTTAGCGGAAGACACCGCTGAGGAATGACTTGATGCGGAGCAAGGTCTTGTGGCCAATCTCTGGGTTGTCCTTGTGGATGGCAGCGATGAGCCGCTGTCCCATGACGGTGCGGAAATCACGCAGCTTCACGTTGCCGATGCGGTCCACAAGATGACGCTCGTAGATGTCGCTGCGGTAGTCCTTATATGTTGATGGCCGGAGATTTTGCTGCACGAACGGAAGGTAATGATTGACGATGAAGTCGGTCAACAGCATCAGCGATTCTGGCTGCGTGCGACCAGCGTTCAGCGATTCCAGATGCTTCTGCGCCAATAGTTGAACGGAACGTTTCGAAGGGTAGTTCTCGTCCTTCGTGGCGAGAGTTGCGAATCTCGTGATTACGTTTCCGTTCTGGTCACGCTCACGCCAGCGGAGACGCCACTTGCCTCGTTCAAGATACGTGTATCCCTTTTGCATGCACCTTAGTTTGCATGCACAGTGCCATGCGAAGTGTTGTAGCGTATCTTGTTGGTTCTGTGACGGTTAGCTGGTCAAACGTACAGTTTCGTAATCGGCAGGTCGTGGGTTCAACTCCCACTCTCGGCTCCACTCTTTTTCCGAATAATCATCTAAACTTTAAAGGACGAAGTCTAGCTACGGCCGCCGCGTGACACAACTTTTAGAACGCTATAGTGACCTTCGCGATATGCTTGCCAGTCACACATGCCGTCGCGAGAATAGGCGCGGCCTTGCTGCCACCCGCGACCTGTTCAAGCGCGGATTCCGATAGTTCGCCTGCTGCCTGTGCTGGGGCAGGCTCCACCAATTCAGCAGACTGCTCTTTCTTGATTTCGTCGCTCATTGGACCTCCGCTTTCTGTTGTTGCAATATAGGAGCCGAACGTGATTTGCAGTAATTGACATCTGAATTGCTTCAATTTCAATGATTTTGTTTTGGAAGCAGAGCGTCGCAGCCTATTCGAATGGACAGATTGCAACCAAAAAGATAGAAACAAATTAGCCGGTCGAAATTGCCGCCAGCCTCACTAGGCGCTCGGTTGGTCCAAAAGGCCTTCAGCCATTTCCTCTTGATCGCGCAATTTCGTGCCTCGATTATCTCGATTATGATGTAGAAGTGTCGCCATGCATGACTCGAAGACTCCTCTAAAAATTCTCATCGGCAGCCTCATCGCTGGAGCTCTGCAATTCGCGATCGCGATCTTTCTACTCGGTGGATGGAAATCGTTCGCCAGCCATCCTCCGTTGATCACCTTGATCGTTGTCACCCTCGCGATGATGCTCGTGGCGCCCTTTACCGGCGCCAACCTCAGCTCTGGCGAAAAAGAAGATCGCGCCAATCGCTGGATCTTCATAGCCATAAGCGTGATCGCGCTCGCTAGCGCAACCATTCCCCCGTACGCCGATCGCATCGGCTTCTGGACCATCGACGGCGAAACCACGCGCTGGATCGGCGTGATCGTGTACACACTCGGTGGAGTGCTTCGCCTGTATCCGGTCTTCGTCCTCGGCCGCCGCTTCAGCGGACTGGTCGCGATCCAGACCGGCCACCAACTCGAAACCCACGGAATCTACAGCGTCATTCGCAATCCCAGCTATCTCGGCATGATCGTCAACATGATCGGCTGGGGGCTCGCCTTCCGCGGATTGACCGGCGTCGCGATCGCATTTCTCCTGCTCATCCCACTCGTCGCGCGCATGCACTCCGAGGAGCGCCTCCTCCGCGAACATTTCGGCGCTCAGTACGACGCCTATTTCGCGCGGACCTGGCGCCTGATTCCGCATATTTACTGATGCCGTCTTAAATCTCTCGGCCTCTTTCCATCCGTATCAAATCCTGATTAGCACCATCCTCTTCGAAATATCTCAGCGCCCCAACACCTCCGCCCCGTCGTCCGCAACCGTGACGTCCCGTAGCCATCCCATAAACGAACTCTTGACAATCACAACCAAAGGAAAGTAAATGAAACAAATCGAAAGTGGTGCTTAACCGCGATCCCGAGTCGAAGTGGGCTAAAGCCTTAACTCGGGAGTCCACGAACGCAGGTAACGCTAGAAAGTGGGGTGGGTATGTACTCGAATCTCCGCAACATAGGCAGCATTGCAAGTCTACGCAGGGCAGCAGCAACCACATGTGCCTTCGCGATCACAACAATCACACCAATCTTCGCAGTGTCGCTCTTAGCGGCAACGGCAGCGACCCTGCTGACGCCCGCGCCTGCCGCGGCGCAATCGAGCTACACCGCGCAACTCTCCGGCGTCGTTTCCGACTCCAGCGGCGGCGTCATCCCCGGCGCCAAAGTCACGCTGACCGACGAAGGCACCGGCGTCACCTCTAATCTCAACACCGACGAGCGCGGCACCTTCGTCTTCACCGGTATTCGTCCCTCGACTTACACGATCAGCGTCTCCGCCGACGGCCTGAAGACGCAAGAGCGCAAAGGCGTCATCCTCGCCGTCAGCCAGCAAGCCTCGCTCGATTTCACGCTATCGCCCGGCAGCACCACCGAAACCATCAACGTCACCGACCAGGCCCCGCTTCTCGACACCGGTAACGCCTCGCTCGGCACCGACGTCACCAACGAATACGTCCGCGACATTCCTCTCATTAATCGCAGCTTCTTCGGCCTCGTCTTTCTCGCCGGCGGCGTCACCGAAACTTCCGGCTCCGGCACGCAGGACTCCTATCCCTCCGGCACGAACTTCGTCTCCAACGGCCAGCGCAACTCCACCGCCGAAGTCCGACTCGACGGCGCGCTCACCAGCGCCCCCGAGCAGGGCGAAGGCGGCACCACCAACGTCTACTACCAGCCATCGGTCGAAATCGTTCAGGAATTCAAGGTAGAGAACAACAGCTTCTCCTCCGAATACGGCAACAACGGTGGCACCGTCGTCAACATCGTGCTCAAGGAAGGCACCAACAATTATCACGGCAGCGGCTGGTGGTACGGCCAGCGTTCCGCGCTCGACGCCAACGACTTCTTCAACAACGCCGGCGGCGTCCCCAAGCCCGACCACGTCCGCGACCAATACGGCTTCTCGCTCGGCGGTCCGATCAAAAAACAGAAAACATTCTTCTTTGTCGATTTCGAAAAGACGCGCCAAAACGATCCCGTCAATCTTTCAGGCACTGTCCCCACCGACGCGCAGCGCGCCGGCGATTTTTCGCAAACGTTCAACCCAGACGGCTCGCTCCAGCAAATTTTCAATCCGTTCAATTGCGTGCCGGTCAGCGGCAATGCCGCCGATGGCTGTAACCGCACAGCGGTTGCCGGAAACAATATCGCTACGGCCGGTCTGATCAATCCGATCGGCCAGGCGCTCCTCAAACTCTATCCCGAGCCAAATCAGCCCGGCGATCCCGTCACCGGCGCCGACAATTTCCGCACCTCGACTCTCTCCGTCGCCCCTGGCTACCAGTTCGACGTCAAGATCGATCACCATTTCAGCGACAAACTCCGCGTCGGCGTTCGCTACAGCCAGCTTCACTCCGAATTTGACGTCCCATTCATCCTCGGCAGCGATGAGTTTGGCGACGGCTACACTTCCTTCACCGACGTCCATAACGTCGGCGTAGAAATGAATTGGACACTCAACCCGACCACGCTCGTCACCAGCCGTTTCGCGCTCGATCGCGTCAACGCTCCCGTGCACTCTTCGTTGCCCGATCTCTCCAGCGTTGGTTTCCCGTCGAGCCTCGATGTCAATGGCTTCACTCGCATGCCTGCCATCAACCTCGACTCCAATAACGACGAGCTTTCGATGTACACGCAATGCTGCACCGACACCAACTTTGCTCACACGCTCTTCAGCTACTCGTCGGCGGTCTCCTTCATCAAAAATCGCCACACCTTCAAAGTCGGCTTCGAGCAGCGCGTATTCTTTAACAACTTCGATCAGCCTTCCGATCCGACCGGCAGTTTCCACTTCGCGCAAAATGTCACCGCGCAAGCTCCTCAGAGCGGCGACACCACCCAAGGCAACTCCTTCGCCAGTCTCCTCATGGGCTATGGCGATTCCGGCAGCCTCGGCATCTCCCCGAGCGTTGCGGATAAATCGATGGAAACCGCGTTCTATGTCCAGGACGACTGGAAGGTCACGCCAAACTGACCATCAACCTCGGCCTCCGCTACGAGTGGAGTTCGCCCTACACCAATCGCAACAACGATCAGCAATTCAGCGATTTCTCCGGCAGCACCGGCCAGTCCGTCGTTCTCTTTCCCGGACAACCGGCAACCCCGATCAACGGCACCACGCTCTTCGTGAACCAAGGCGGCCTGGGTCGCAGCGTTCCCACCGATCGCAACAATTGGGCTCCGCGCGTCGGTTTCGCGTGGTCCTTCGATCAGAAAACCGTCATCCGCGGCGGCGCTGGCGTCTACTATGGCCTCAGCCCGGCAACCAACTACCAATACACCGGCACGGCGTTCAGCACTACGGATCCGGTTCTGTTCACCACCGACAACTTCGCCACACCATTCGCGACGCTGGCGAATCCATTTCCGTTGGGCATCGGACAGCCGCAAGGCAACAAGTACGGTGCGCTCGCCGAATGGGGCTATGACAACGGCAATAACCTCGGCACCGAAGAAGCGCACAACGCCGACATCTTCCAATGGAACCTCGGCGTCCAGCGTCTGCTCCCCGCGCAGATCACCATCGGCGTCGACTACTCCGCCAATCGCAGCACGCATCTGCCTTGGGGCGGCTACTCCAGCACGCGCAATCGCAACTTCGTCCCGTCCGATGCCCTCGCTAACTTGGTATCGACGATGAACCCGTCGCACGATCCCAGCAGCAACGACGTCAGCAACTTTCTTTTCAGCTCCGGTCGCCAATCCGTTCCAACCGTTCTTCCAGGGGCCGACCGCAATCTTCAACGAGCCCGCCTCGGCCTACAATTTGCCGACCGTACCGCTCGTCAACTTGCTGCGTCCTTTTCCCCAGTTCGATGGGTCGTTCCAGGGCCTCCCGAACTTCGGCGCCAACTCCTGGTATCAGTCGCTGCAGGTTCGCTTTCAGAAGCGTGCCAGCCACTACCTCAGCTTTGAAGGGAACTACACGCTTTCCAAATCCACCGACGACTCCTCGGTTGGCTTCAACGCCTTCGTAGGCGGCCTCAACCTCGGAAATCCGCAACAACTCGATCGCCTCAATCTCGAGCACGCCATCAGCGCGAACGACGCAACGCATCGCTTCGTCCTCGCTTCCATCGTCGAGGTTCCCATCGGTCGCAATCGCTGGATCGGTCGAGACATGAACCGCTTCGTGGATGGCGTCGTCGGCGGGTGGTCCATCTCCACCATCCTGACGTTCCAGAGCGGCCAGCCTCTCGCCATCGCCATGGCCGAGCCGCGTCTCGAAGACGGCAATCAGCGTCCGAATGTGGTCTGCCCGCAAGTTTCCTCCGGCATCAGCTACCACGCTGCTGCGTCCAACTTCCTCAACGGCACCGGCAATGCGTCGCTCTTCAACGCCTCTTGCTTCGCCGATCCTGGCGACCAAACTCCCGGTAATGCGCCGCGTTATTTTTCCAACCTGCGCTCCGACGGCATCCACAACGTAGACCTCTCGTTCAGCAAGGAATTCAGTATCCGTGAAGAGATGAAACTCCAGCTTCGCGCCGAATTCTTCAACTTCACCAACACGCCGCGCTTCGGCTTTCCCGACTTGAACTTCGGCGACAGCACCTTTGGCGACGTAACTTCGACCGCGTCGGGCAGCACGCCGCGCATCATGCAGTTTGGTTTGCGGTTCCAGTTCTGACGAACGGCGGACGGGCGGCCGCCAACAATGAAGAAGACTCTACTCCCAGCTCTACTTGTGTGCCTCGCGGCGGTCAGTATGACGCCGCGCGCCACGCAAGGCGCAAACTCCGGCTCCTACTCGAACGAAAGAACCGGAACATCCAACCGATTGGACTCACTGGGTTCGCATCGGCGCCTTCGGATTACGCTCCGACGCCCAAGCCGACGAAATCGTCCGCAAAGCCACCGAGAGCAACGTCTTCGGCATCGAGGTCGATAACGACATCCCCGGCCGTTACGAAAGCTTCCTCGATCCAACGGCAAAGCTCAAAGCCATTCATGCCGTCGCCGAAGCCTCACACAAAGTCGGCAACCGCGCCTTCGTCTACATCGCCGGCACCGAATGCATCACCGCCAACGCCGACAAAGCGCCCCACTCTGTCATGAAAGATCATCCCGACTGGGTCCAGCGCAAAGCCACGGGCGAGCCCGCATCTTTTACCGGCGGCGCGGCCTTCTGGATTCGCAAAGGCGATGAAGACGTCTGGATCAGCCCCTACGCCGAACCGTGGCGCAAGACGTACATGGAGCGCGTCCGCCAGATCGCCGCAACCGGCATCGACGGCATTTACGTCGATATTCCGTACTGGATGACGCACTTCGACGGCTGGGAGAAAACCTGGGCCAGCTTCGACGACTTTACCGTCGCTGCCTTCAAACAGAAGACCGGCCTCGACGCGAAAAAGGATCTTAAGATTGGCGATTTCTCCGACAAGAATTTCCGCAGGTGGGTCGATTTCCGCATCGACACGCTGACCGACTTCATGGCCGACATTCGCAAGAACGCCCGCAGCGTAAAACCCGACATCATGGTTATTCCCGAG
Organism: uncultured Acidobacteriota bacterium; assembly: GCA_963795355.1. GTDB lineage: Bacteria > Acidobacteriota > Terriglobia > Acidiferrales > UBA7541 > Acidiferrum. The sequence goes on along the minus strand of CAWCHM010000008.1, from coordinate 1,058,801 downwards.
ATTTATCCCGGCATCGAGGATGAGGCCACACGCGTCGGCGCCGATGTGTACGAATTGTACGCGGTCACCGACGCCATCGCCCACGAATACGAATTCGGCAACGGCGAACACATGGCATCCGGCCGCACGCAGATCGACTGGTTCCTCTATCAGGCAGGCATGCTGACCTTCCGCGGCTTCGCACAAGGCAAAGCGACGTGGATTCTGAATTACTCGTGGGATGGCGACAAAGTAGTCGACAAGCGCGAGGCCATGAAAAATCTCGCGATGTCGCAAGTCGTCACCGGTTCCAACTTCTGGGACGCTCCCGGCCACAGCATGGGCGGTTCCAACGATTTGCCGACGCGCAAGCTCGATCTTCGACTGGATCGCCGCGAACGAGAAAACTCTCTACTCACCGCGTACTCCCATCGAGCCGGTTGGCGTTTATTTTTCGAATAAGAGCCGCGACTACGATGCAGCCGAATTCCTGCCGAGCTACCGCGGCACACTCGTTGCCTTGCTGCAAGCGCATCGTGAATTCCAAGTCGTCACTCCACGCACGTTGGGTGAATTCAAGGGAAAGACTCTGGTCCTCCCCAACGTCACCACACTGAACGACATCGAAAGGGGCCAGCTCACCGCTTTTGCAAAAAATGGCGGCCGTCTCGTTGTCACCGGCGCCGATGCCACGGGGTTGCCAAATTCCGACGCGGTCGTCCGTTTCAAGGATTGCCCGGGCAAAGCCTATTTCGATGCGCTCGAAAAAGACTTCCCATCAGCGTCCCAAAAGCCGCCGACCGATTTCCTCGCGGCGATGGACGTGAATGCCAAAATCGAAGTCGATGCGCCGTCAACGGTGGCCGCGAACATCTCTCAGGTCAATGGCTCGCCGCATGTCTTCCTGGCCAACTTTACCGGCCTCGTCCCGGGTAAAATAGCCACCCAAACGCCCGTTACCGGCATCCGAATACGCGTGCCGGCCTCCGATGGCGACACGCTCGCATATTTGCCGTTTATGGGCGAAACTCAGACGCTGCACGGCACGCAACATGGCGGGCAGATTGAATTCACGCTGCCGCCGGTGAAACGTGGTGCAATCGTCTGGACAACGGCCCACTAGATAGTAGGGAAGACAGAGACAATGACAGCAGAACTCACGCCGGGCAAAAAGCGCGGCCTCGATGCAGTTTCCGACGGACGCGGTGTAATTGCCGCTCTCGCAATCGATCAGCGCGGCGCCATGCGCGAGCTTTTCTCGAAGCCGATGGGCAAAGACCCAGCCGATGTTCCGGGCGAAAAGCTCATCGAGTATAAAAAGGCCGTCAGCCGCATTCTGACGCCCCACGCCAGCGCGATCTTGCTCGATCCGGAATTTGGTCTGCCTGCGTCGCGCGAACGCGCGAAAACCGCTGGTCTGTTGCTCGCCTATGAGATAACCGGCTACGACAAAGCGGTGAAGGGAAGACTTCCTCGCTTGCTCGATCATTGGTCGGTCCAACGCCTGATGAAAGAAGGCGCTGATAGCATCAAGCTTTTGCTCTACTACTCCGCGCTCAGTGAACCGGCAATCAACGACATCAAATACGCCTTCGTCGAACGCATTGGTGCGGAATGTGCCGCGTCCGACGTCCCGTTTTTCCTGGAGCTTGTGAGCTACGTCGATGGACTCGACGGCAAGTCGTCCGAATTCGCGCGCAAGAAGCCCGAGTTGGTTTCGAAAGGCATGGCCGAATTCACCAAGCCGCAATATCGCATCGACATTTTGAAAGTCGGCATGCCGGTAAATCTAGCCGCCGTCGAAGGCGCGCCGTCGCCGGCCTCTGAGATCGTCTACTCGCGCAAGGAAGCGCAGCAGCATTTTCTGAATGCGGCGCAACAGTCCACATTGCCGTTCATCTACCTGTCGGAAGGCGTGAGCAACGAAACATTCCAGTTCGGTCTCGAACTCGCCGCCGAATCTGGTGCCAAGTTCTCCGGCGTTCTCTGCGGTCGCGCGACGTGGAAAGATGGCGTCGCCGTGTATGTGGAAAAGGGCCAGGCGGCGCTCGATGAATGGCTGAACACCGTCGGCACGCAGAACATTGAGAACGTCAACGCACGCCTGCAAGCCGCGACGCCGTGGCATGCGATTCATCCGGCGTTGAAGTCGGGCGCACAAGCGAAATGACTGCGGGCGACAGCCGCGCGCAAGCTTCTTTCGTCTGCGTGAGCCTGAATCCCGCCATCGATAAGCGTCTTCGTCTCGACACGCTGAAACCCGGGCGCGTGAACCGCGCTACCGAAGTAATTCCCGCGCCCGGCGGAAAATCCGCGCACGTTGCGATGGTGCTCCGCGCACTTGGCGCCGATCCGCTCTGGCTCGGATTCACCGGCGGTCCGAATGGCGAATCGCTGCTGCAAGGCTTGCGGGCTCTCTCGATTCGCGCCGAAGGCGTTCCGACCGCGTCGGAAACGCGCATGAATCTCGAAATTCTCGAAGAGAACGGATCGGTCACAGAAATTCTCGAGCCCGGCGCTCGCGTCACGCCTGCGGAAAGGGAATCGCTCCTTCGGGCATTTGAGACCGCTCTCGAACTCAATCCGAACGCAATCGTCATCCTGTCGGGCAGCTTGCCTCCCGGACTTCTGAAAGACGAATTCGCAACGCTTGTAAAAATTGGGCGGCGAAACGGTGCGCGTATTTTTCTCGACACCAGTGGCGAGCCTTTGAAGCTCGGCCTGCAACAGCGCCCCGATTTCGCCAAACCCAATCAGGAAGAAGCCGAGTGGCTGATTGGCCGCACGATCGACGGTGTTGCCTCGGCCGCGTCGGCGTTGAAAAATCTGGTCCGTGAAGGGCCGCACAGCGCCGCCATCAGCCTGGGCGCCAACGGCCTGGTGTGGCTTGGGGCAGGCAGCAGCGACGCCTTTCTTGCCATCCCGCCAAAGCTGGAAGCCGCCTCCGCAGTAGGGAGCGGCGATGCTACGATTGCTGGCTTCGCGTTTGCCGCGAGCCAGAATCTGGAGCCGGCGGATACGCTGCGCCTGGCAGTCGCATGCGGCGCAGCGAATGTCTTGGCCGATCTTCCTGGACGCGTTCGGTTGCACGATGTCGAACGTCTCCGCGATCAGGTTCAGGTTCAGGCCCTCCGATGAATACGACAACGACGAACAAAACAACGATGAGCACGATTTCACAGGAGAAAAAAACTCCCAGCCATGCTTAGCGAAGAACGCCGCAGAGAAATTCTCGAAATGCTCCAATCCGAAGGGCGCGTACTTGTTGGCGCGCTTGCCAGCCGTTTTCGCACGTCGCAAATTACGATTCGTAAGGACCTCGAATTTTTGCAGCACGAGGGCCAGCTCGAACGCACGCACGGCGGCGCCCTGCCCGTAAAAACCGGCGCGCTGCGCGACCGTTCGATCCAGGAAAAAGAGCAGATGCACCGCCGCGAAAAGCTGCGCATCGCCGAAGCCGCGGTCCACATGATTCGCCAGGGCCAGGTCATCATCCTCGACTCCGGCACAACGACAACCGCCATCGCGCGCTCCGTGCGAAATATTAAAAATCTTACGGTCATCACGAACGCCACGAATATCGCTGCGGAACTTGCAGACTCTTCCGTTGAAGTAATCTTGACGGGCGGTGTGCTGCGCAAAAACTCGTTTTCGCTTGTTGGTCCGTTGGCCGAAGAGTCGCTGAAAAAGCTCAGCGCCGATTTGCTGTTTCTCGCCGTGGACGGTTTCGATGTTCGCTACGGCTTGACGACTCCGAACGTGCTCGAAGCCCGTGTCAACCGCGTGATGGCCGAATCCGCGCGCCGCGTCGTGGTCGTTTGCGACTCGAGCAAATTCGGCCAGCGCAGCCTTGCGTTAATTATGCCGACCGGATCGGTACACGAGACGATCACCGACAAGCGCATCCCCAAAAAAGACCTCAAGGTTCTGCGCGAAGCCAACGTCGAAGTGAAACTCGTCTAGAGTCGCATTGGTAGCGCCGGCATCCAGCCGGCGTCTTTTCTGTGCGACGGCACATTGTTAACGACGATAACGAACAGCGAGACGCCGAGCCTTCAAAATCAACAGACGAACGAGAGGAGTTGCGGTGCCCAAATTTGACGTGAGCGTGATTGGCGAGCTCAATCTCGATCTAATTTTTTACGGCTTGCCGGCAAAGCTGGAACTCGACCGCGAACACCTCGCAACCAATCTAAGTCTGACGCTCGGCAGTTCGTCCGCAATTTTCGCGCACAATCTCGCGCGGCTCGGCAGCACCGTCGGTTTCAGCTCCAGCATCGGCAGCGATTCGCTTGGACCAATCTGCATCGAGCGTTTAGCCGAAGCGAAAATCGATTTGACGCGCGTTCGCAAGTTCGACGGGAAAATCACTGGGCTCACCGTGATTTTGCCGCAGGGAAGGGAACGCTACATCCTGACTTACCCCGGAACGATGGCGGAATACAGCATCGCCGACTTGGATTTGAAGTACGTTTTCGACGCGAAGCACCTGCATGTTGCGTCGTACTTTTTGCAACGCGCGATTCAGCCGAGCCTCGAACAAATCTTCCGCGAAGCAAAAGCTGCGGGACTGACGACCTCGCTCGATACCAACGACGATCCGGATGATCGTTGGACGCCCGAGATTCAGAAATTATTTGCGCATCTCGATCTGCTCATGCCCAACGAACACGAAGCGTGCCGCATGGCCGGCGTCAGCGACGACAACGTGGAAAAGGCGATCGAGATTCTCTCGAAAAAAGTGAAGACGCTGGTGCTCAAGCGTGGCTCCAAAGGTGCGATGGTTGTTAGCGGCGACAAGCGATTTACGGCACTGCCGCTTTCCGTTGAAGTTGTCGATCCGGTTGGTGCGGGCGACAGCTTCAACGCCGGGTTTCTACATCAGTTCGTTCGCGGCGCGAAACTCGAAGATTGCCTCGCGTTTGGAAACGTGATCGCCGCGTTGTCTACGACGCGTGGCGGCGGCACCGAAGCGTTTCGCGATGCGAGCTATCGCGACGGGTTCATCGCGAAGAATGCGCCGAAGTTCGTCTCGCCAAAATCCAGCAACTAACTTCGTTGAGTTCCTCTTTCCGATCGCGCCGGCGAACTATTGTGCCGGCGAAGCCTCCAGCAAAATGTTGCCAGTGAAGTCGACTTTGAGTTTGCCGGTCGGGCCGGTGACTGTGCCGTAGTCCTTCTGGTTGACGTAGTCGGTGACGTTGTAGATTTTGCCTGCGTCGAGGCCACGCAGTTCGACCTCGCCGCTGTATTTTTGCGGCACGGGCCTAGTCATTTTTTCTTTCTTGGCGGCTTTGAGGGTTCCGGTGCTTCCGCCTTCGCTGACATCTTCGGACGGCGGCGCGAAGAATGCGTAGTACATGTCGGCATCCTTTTGGATCGCGTAGGCTTCGGGCGTGTCGTAGCCGTAGACGTAGAGATCGCGGAAGTCACCCTTGGACAGAAGTTTTTGATTGTAAAGAGCCGATCCACTTCTTCCAGTGATCTTCTTTTTCCTTGTTGAGATAAACCTCTTTGAACTTCGGTCCGTAGTCGGGCCAGGTGAATTTTGTGCCGAGCACGCCGCCCGTTCCAAGCGTTGAGGCAAAGTCTTCGCCGAGATCCTGTTCATCTTTGGTGGAGTTGGAGATGCGCGTCAGTTCTACGTGGTCACCGTAAACGGCCGAGCGTGCGCCGAGCAGCGCTTTGTACATCTTGACGCGGCGGCGAACCTGAACGGAGCCGACGGGATCGGCGGTGACGGCCTGATCCATGTAGCGAATCCACGCGAGGCTCGGCGGAGTGCCGCACGGGCAGCTTTGCGTGACGCTGTCGGGCTTGAGCGAGCGGGTCGTCTCAAAAATGACTTTGTAGACGTCGCCCATCGCGTAGATCGAATCGTTGGGCGATTTGTGGTGGTGCGCCGGGTTGTAGCACTGCGGGACGGAATAAATGTTGTCGAGCTTCGATCCGTCGAAGCCCCAGTCCTTGATGAAGCGCGTGGTGAGCTGCTTGTAGTATTCCTGGACTCCGGGAACGGCAGGGCAGAGCGTGGCGAGATTGCGGGCCATGCGGGCCGGCTTGCCGTCCTTATTCAGAATCAGCCAGTCAGGATGCTGCTTCAGTACGTCGGCCTCGACGTATTTGCGGCCGCCGTAACCGTAGTGGCCATCTTCGACGGCGAGCGGCAACCACCAGAGCTGCACCTTGATTCCTTGATCGTGGAACTGCTTCACCATGTCGGGAAGCGCGTTGTTCGCAAAGGTTGGCGTGCGCGGCAGCCAGTCGCCGTAATTGTTGAACCAACCGTCGTCGAGCGTCGCCCAGTGGATGCCGAGTTCTTTCAGCTTCGGAATCGTGTCGAGCATCTGCTTCGTGGTGACGCCGAATTCGTAGCCCCAGCCGCACCATGAGACCGCGTAGTCTTCGTTGTTGTTGGAGGTCTTGGTGAGGCCTTCTTTTTCGACTACGTCCGACCAGGTGCTGAGCGGTTTGTAGAAATCGCCGCTGTAGATTGCGAGGAAGGTGCGTGGGGAAGAGAAGACGTCGTTGGGTTTGAGAGTGGACTTCACTGGGACTTTTACGCCGGCTTCGACCTGGCCGTTCTTTGCGGTTTCCACCGGGATGTCGATGACGAGAGGAATGGTTTCGATGTGGCCGATGGCTTCGCCGACGTGGCGCGTCCAGAACGCGACGACCGGAATACCGCCTCCTGCGCTGCCGAGATCGCCTCCGACCGCGACTGGAGCGCCGAACGGATTCTCTTGCGTGAACTTTGCGGGCATCTGGAAGATTTCATCGCGGCCCCACTCGAGGCTGGAGCCCATGAAAGTCCACATGTCGTGCGGAGCAAGCTTTCCATCGGTCACGCTGGCGTCGAAGGCGTGACGCTGAAGCGTGACGGAATCGAGCGCGACGTCTTTCGATCCGGTGTTGGTGAGGCGCGTGGAGAGAATCGCGATGCCGGGGAAGTCGTCGTAGACCTCGACGGTGACAGTTTCTTCGAGATCGGTGCCGGGAATTTTGCCGGTGGCTTCGACCTGCTCGCCAAATTTGCCGAGTTTGCCGGCGGCCTGGCGGAGCTTAGCGTGTTCGAGATCAAGAGTCGCGCCGGTGTAGTCCTTCTTGGCAATTGTGACGATGGGAGCGGTGCTGTCGGCTGCGGCTGAAGAAGATTCGAGCGTCGCTGAGGAACCGTTTTGGTCGAGGGTCGCGGTGAGGCCGCCATCGGGAGCGAGCGTGAACTGCGCCTGGCCGGTGGAGATCACGACGCCTTTGGGGCCTGGCTTGACGCTGATTTTCGATACGGTTGGCGCCGAGTCGGTTTTTTGCGCTGTCGATTCTTTCTGCGAGCAGCCGCCGGCAACCATCGCAAAGATGGCAACGGCGGAGACCGCGGATCGCAGTACCTGGCTCACATTCGATTTCATATATTTGCCCCTTCGACTGGCGCGGAAGTCTACTACAGGCGAAAGGAAAGGAAGGAAAAAGAAATGATACGTAATGCGAGGGAAGAAACAGATCGAGGTGCGGATGACGTCTTGGCAAGCTGGGGCGCAGCGGTGCTGCGCCCGTACATTAACGTGCCACGAATCAGCGATCACGTTCGTTGATTGGCGGACTGCTTCGAGGCGAGGTGTGGTCAATTGTGGTCATAGGCCATACACCCCCTATTTTTCGCAAGAGTGGGGAAGGTGTCGCGATTGAGAGGGTTGGCGAGGTGGTCGGAAATGGGAATGCGCAAACGCCAGCGGTTGAGCGAGTTGCGGCGGCACTCTTTAGACACAGTGGTGAGGCAGGGAAGCCGCAGTTGAGGGGAAACAGCCGAGGTGGGAGCGACAAACACAAGGGACGATAGCACAGATTAACTGTTATGTCAACCTATTTATCGTATTCGAATCACTGCTTGCGGGTGGGAATTTGAGCTTGACGCTGGGTGCGTTTATTTTTTCGAACGGGGTCTCGAGCGGCGCGATTTGTGGTTTGGGCTTTCGAACGGGCTTCGTTTTCTGTTCGGGCTTTTTTGATTTTGCTTTGGCGGGAGGTCTTGAGCCGGTCGCTGCGTTTTTGTCGACACGGAGTTTGTGAGCGGTTTGCAGGGCGCCGAGGACGACGTCTTCGGTGGCGACGGCGAGGTTGATGTGCGTTGCGCCGCCGCGTCCCCAGCCGCCGGGGACGGGGATGAAGATTGCGGGGAGTTCTCCGACGAAGGCGGCTTGTTGTTCGGGAGTGATCATGATGTTGCCGTAGCCGAGTTTTGCGGCGGCGAGTGTGGCGAAGATGCGGTTGCCAACGCGGAAATCGGGGGAGCCCATGTGGGAGCTTTCTTCGGCGCCGGGGAGGGAGAGGGCGAGACGGCGGAAGTCTTGGATGTTCATGGTGGCCTCTGGTGGAATTTTAGCGCGGGTGGGCTCGTTGAATTGAAGGGAGTTAGTCTTCCGGCGGTCGACACTTTTAAATGTAGACAAAGATCGTGCAATCGACCAGGATCGCGGAAGAACTGACTGGATATCCTATCCGTTGGCTGTCGAATGATCATCTGTCACAAAGGCCGGGATCGGCCGCAGCGGCCGTGACATGTGGAAGCACGTCGCCGCATGCGGGAAGAAAGCGCATTGAAGCGCTGACACAAGCCACAGAGGAGTGGGTTCGATGCGAAGCAAGCATGCAGCGGCATCGCGCTAGCGGGGAGAAATCTGGCGAGATGCTTAGCATATCTCGGCAGCACGTTGGAGGGTTCCATGATCGTGACGGCAATGCCGTGCCTACGAGGCGGCGATGAGAATCCGGGCCTGTCGGTGACGACAGCGGTGACTGAGGCGGAGACGCGGGGATTTCGCGGCGGTGGTTGCGGATTATTCCGGTGGCGTTGGTGATGTACACGATTGCGTTTATCGACCGGACGAATATTTCGCTGGCGCTGCCGCGGATCAGTCGCGATTTGGGGTTGGACCCGGCGCAGGCTGGGAACGTGGCTGGAATTTTTTACTGGGGATACCTGGCGCTGCAGATCCCGGGCGGGCACCTGGCGAAATATTGGAGCCCGAAGAAATTTATCAGTGTGCTGCTGGTGTTCTGGGCGGTGTGCGCCGTCGGATGCGGGTTTGCACGGACGTATCACGAGATGTTGATTTTGCGGTTGCTGCTGGGAGTGGCCGAGAGCGGCGTGTTCCCGGCGACCTTGATTCTGCTGTCGCACTGGTTTTCGAAAGCGGAACGAGCGCGCGCGAATGCGTTGTGGCTCTTGTGCCTGCCCGGTGCGGTGATCATCTCATCGCCGATTTCGGGGTGGGTGCTCGATCACTGGAACTGGCGATCGATGCTGATCGCCGAAGGATCGCTGCCGTTCTTGTGGCTGATCATCTGGCTGATTTTTATTCAGGATCATCCGAGCGAAGCGAAGTGGCTGCCTGCGGCCGAGCGTGAGCAGGTGGTGGCGACGCTGCGGGCGGAGGCCGGCGGGTTAGATCGCAGCGCTTCCAGCGGCTCGTTTTTGTCGTCGCTGTTGCGGCCCCAGGTGTTTTTGCTGGCCGCAGTTTATTTTTGTTTTGTCGCCGGGCAGATGGGATTTCTGTTTTGGCTACCGAGCGCGATGGCGGCGTTCAAGGGAATGAGTTCGCTCGCGACGGGATTTCTGTTCACGCTCCCGTACATTGCGGCGGCGATCGGGCTTCTGGTGATCGGACGATTGTCGGATCGCGCGCACGAGCGGCGGCGGCACGCGGCGTTTACGATGGCCTTCGGCGGGTGTTGCTTGCTGCTTGCGGTGGTGTCGATTTCGCATTCACTCGTGCTGGCGTTCGCGTTTCTGACGCTGAGCGGAATCGGTGCGTATGGGCCGATGGGGCCGTTCTGGGCGATTCCGACGGAGACGCTCCCATCGCGGATTGTGGGATCGGTGATGGGGCTGGTGAATGCGCTGGGAAATCTGGGTGCGTATTTTGCGCCGCTGATTGTGGGTTATCTGAATAAGAGAACGGGGAATTTTTATTCGGGATTTATTTTTCTGGGGCTGATTACGATTGCGGGCGGAGCTTTGGCATTGGGGCTCCGGGCCGCGAGCAATAACGGTCCACGCGAGGCGATCGAGGCGAGATGAAAGCGTTCAAGGTAGCGGTGATTGCGGGAGATGGGATCGGCAAGGAGGTTGTGCCGGAGGGCATTCGAGTTGTGGATGCGGCCGGGAAGCGATTTGGATTTCGCTGCGAGTGGACGCCGTTTGATTGGAGCTGCGAGCGGTACGTGGCGACCGGGAAGATGATGCCGGACGACGGCCTCGATCAGCTGCGGCGATTCGACGCGATTTTCCTGGGCGCCGTGGGGCATCCGGATGTGCCCGATCACGTTTCGCTGTGGGGATTGCTGATTCCGATCCGGCGCGCGTTTCAACAATATGTGAATTTGCGGCCGGTGAAATTTTTCGAGGGGATCGAGTCACCGCTGAAAAATTGGAAGCCGGGCGAGATTGAGTTTGTGATCGTGCGAGAGAATTGCGAGGGCGAATATTCGAACGTCGGCGGTCGGATGTATGAGGGGACGCTTGGCGAGTTGGCGGTGCAGCAGGCGATTTTCACGCGGCTGGGTGTGACGCGGATTGTGCGCTACGCATTTGAACTGGCGCGAACGCGGAAGAATCATCTGACATCGGCGACGAAATCGAACGGTATTATTTTCACGATGCCGTTCTGGGATGAGATTTTTCGCGAGGTGGCGAAGGATTATCCCGATGTGAAAACGGATCAGTATCACATCGACATTTTGACGGCGCATTTTGTGCGGCATCCGGACTGGTTCGATGTCGTGGTGGGGTCGAATTTGTTTGGCGACATTTTGTCGGACTTGGGGCCGGCGGTGGTGGGATCGATCGGGATTGCGCCTTCGGCGAATTTGAATCCGGAGAAAGAATATCCGTCGATGTTTGAGCCGGTGCATGGATCGGCGCCAGATATCGCGGGCAAGGGGATTGCGAATCCGATCGGGCAGATCTGGTCGGGGGCGATGATGCTGCGGCATTTTGGGCTGGGCGAGGCGGCGGATGCGGTCGAGAGTGCGATTGCTGCGGTTTTGGCGCGTGGGGCGGTGAGGACGCCGGATATTGGTGGGGCGGCGACGACGCGAGAGTTGGGTGCGGCAATCGAAGCGGAGATCGCGCGTTGATTTTCGTACCCTTGCGCGAGGAGTGCATCCTGTGTATGCTTTTTATGTGAACGCTTTCCACCAGATGACGCGCAGTGCGGCAGCTTGTTGCTGTCTCTGTCGCATGTGTGTCTCCTCTGGCGAGGCAAAGCGAACGGATTAGCTGCGAATAGCTCAATTCGGTTCTGTTAGCCCACCGCCAGTGAATGGCAGGTGGGTTTTTTGTTTTTGGGCGTGATTGCGAATTCGAATTTATGGACTCGATGTTCCCAAGCCGCGAATTTCTGAAAAGCAAGAAAGAGGAGAAATAAAATGGCGGACTACAAGCATCCTGAAGTTTTGGTTTCGACGGAGTGGGTGGCGGACAATCTGAATGCGCCGAACACGCGGTTGGTGGAAGTCGATGTGGATACGACGGCGTATGACCAGGGGCACATTCCCGGTGCGGTTGGATGGAACTGGCAGACGCAGCTGCAAGACAACGTGCGGCGCGATTTGATCAGCAAAGAGGCGCTGGAGGTGTTGCTGTCGAAGTCGGGGATTTCGAACGACACGACGATTTTGCTCTATGGCGATAACAACAATTGGTTTGCGGCGTATGCGTTCTGGCAACTGAAATATCACGGACACAAGGACGTGAAGCTGATCAACGGCGGGCGCAAGAAATGGCTGGAAGAGAAGCGCGCGGTGACGACGGATGCGGCGAAGGTGACGCCGACTTCGTACAAGGCGGGCGAGCCGGACGATTCGATTCGCGCGCGACGCGACGAAGTGCTGGCGGTGGTGCAGGGCAAGACGAAGGGACATTTGGTGGACGTGCGGTCGGTCGATGAGTTCACGGGGAAGGTGATTGCGCCTCCGGGAATGTCGGAGACGGCGCAGCGCGCGGGACATATTCCGGGCGCGGCGAATATTCCGTGGTCGCAGGCAGCGGCGGAGGATGGGACGTTCAAGTCGGCGGACGCGCTTGCGGCGTTGTATGGCGGCAAGGGCGTGACCGGCGGCGCGGACGAGACGATTGCGTATTGCCGCATCGGTGAGCGCAGCTCGCACACGTGGTTTGTGCTGAAGTATTTGCTCGGCTATGACAATGTGAAGAATTATGATGGGTCGTGGACCGAGTGGGGTAACCTGATCGGCGCGCCGGTGGTGAACCAGACGGTGTCTGGCGTGCTGCGGCTGCGGCGGGCGGGTCGAAGTAGAGTACGACGATTTTTTGAGTTTGGAGTTTTGCGGTGGCGCGTGATTTTCATAGAACGCTCGCGTCACCGTGATGAGGCGCGGTGGCCAAGTGGTAAGGCGGCAGCCTGCAAAGCTGCTATTCGCGGGTTCGATTCCCGCCCGCGCCTCCAAAATTTTGCTGTGAATGTGGTCGCGGTTTTCCTTCCCGTTTTAATTTCACGAAAAAATTTAGATTTATGACGCGCTCGCGGCTCGTACTCGTGTGTTTGCAGCAGCAGGATGATCAGGCGAAAGCGGAGTCGGAGTGAGATGCGACGGGGATGGGCTGACGCGGAAGCTGCACGAGCATCACGGTGCCGGATTCGGAGCTGCGCTCGAGCGCGACGGAGCCGCCGTGGTCTTGCACGATTTTGGTGACGATGGCGAGACCGAGGCCGGTGCCGTTGGGCTTGCCGGAGCTGACGAAGGGGTCGAAGGCGGTCGCGCGAATCGAGGACGGAATGCCGCAGCCTTGGTCGATGATGCGGACTTCGAAAGTGTCTTTATGATTTTGAATGTCGATGACGACGCGGCCGTCGCTGTCGGGAGTCGCTTCGCAGGCGTTCAGAACGAGATTGAAGAAGGCGCGCTCGAGTTTTTTGGGATCGAAGACGCCTTCGGTCGCGCCCGCGGCGGTAAGCGAAATCGAGCGAGAGCGGAATTCGGGGCGCACGCGAACGGCTTCGACGGCGCGGCGCACGATCTGATCGAGATCGGTGGGCTGAGGCGAAATCGCTGAGCGTTGCATGGCAAGCTCGCGCAGAGAGTCGATCAGATCGGTCATCTGCGTCGAGGCGGTCTGAATTTCTTTGTAGATTTCGCTCTTGTCGAGGTGCAGCTCGTCGGCTTCGTAGAGAAATTCGGCGTTGGCGACGACGGCGGCAAGATAGTGGCGTAGGTCATGCGAAAGGGAACTGGCAGCTCGGCCGAGCGCGGCGATGCGTTCGTTCTCGATGAGTTTTTGCTGCGATGCCGCAAGTTCGCCGCGCATTTTTGCGAAGGCGGTGCTCAGTTCCGCGATTTCGCTGGTGCCTTCGGGAACGATCGAATAGTTATAGTCGCCCGCAGCCAGCGCACGGACGCCGGCGACGAGATTGTCGAGCGGTTTTGTGATCGTGCGCGAAACGAAGCCAAATAGAAGGGCGCCGAATACGACCGCCGAAACGCCGAGAACTGAAATCGTCCGCGTCAGTCGACTCATGAAAGCGTCGACGGGCGCGAGCGGCATCATCACGTAACATCGAACTGGAGATGGCAGCGCGCCGTGCAAAAGCACCGACGAAATCGCATAGTGATCTGTTTCGAGCGTGATTTCCGTGGACTCGGGCCGCACCTGCGGATCGGATTTGCGAATCAGCTCGGCAAGCAGCGCTTCGTCTTTCTGTGGCAGCGTCGAAGCGATGACCTCGTGATCGGTGGCGAGCGCGATCTGATTTTGTGCCACGAGCGCCAATTGCTGCGCGACGCTCGAATTCACCTGATAGCCGATTGCGAGAATGCCAAGCTCCTGCGATTCGGGGCCGGCACCCGCGGTGATCGGGCGAAGAAAGACCCAATACAGACGACCGTTGTCGTACCACCACGACGCCGTGTCGCCCTGATCGACCGAGCGCTTCAAATCGCGTTCGGCGGCCTCGGGTGGAAAGCCGGGATCGGTGACGTGTTGCGCGACGACTTCGCGATCGGGTTTGGCGAGAACGAAGAGATCGCTACCCGCAAGCTTCCAAAATGTTGTCGAGGCGTCCTGAATCGTCGGCGGATGGCCCGTCGTCATCAAGCTTTTCAGTGGCGGCAGGTCGGCGATCATCGCGGCGCTGCCGGAAAGCTGGCGCTCCCGCTGGTGCTGCACGCCCTCGAATGCACGAATCGAATCCTCGGTGCCGTCGCGAACCTGCCGATCGGTTTCGATGATCACCGTGTGCCGGATGATGAGCAATAAACCGCCCGTTAAGGCGCAGATCGTCAGCAGCGTCGCAAGAAAGAGTTGCGTGCGCAGGCGAAGATGCGACATGGCGGCGCGGCGTAGGGTCATTGAGGATTCAGGGTGTTAGCGGCGCCAGGAACGAATTTGTAGCCCGCACCGTGTATGGTCAGGAAATAACGCGGATTCGCGGAGTCTGGTTCGAGCTTCTGGCGCAGTCGCAAGATGTGGTTATCGACGGTGCGCGTCGAAGGATAGTTCTGGTAGCCCCACACTTCGTTGAGCAATTCGTCGCGCGAAAGAACGCGTCCTGGCGATCCCGCAAAAAATTTCAGCAGCTTGAATTCTTGAGCCGTCAGCGTTACCGGTTTGCCGGCCTGCTCCGCCTCCATGCTGGTGAAATCGACCTTGGCTTCACCGAAGACAAGAATCTCGTGGTTCACGGACTTGGCCGGAACGCTGGAGGTCTGCGGAGCTTTGGGTGCGCCGCGTCGCATCGCCCGTCGCACGCGCGCGAGCAATTCCCGCGGGCTGAACGGCTTGGTGACGTAGTCGTCCGCGCCGAGCTCGAGCAACAGCACCTTGTCTTCGACCTCGGCGTTCGCGCTCAGCACCACAATCGGCACCGACGACGCGATCGACTTGAATTCGCGGCACAACTCTTTGCCAGAGAGGCCGGGCAGCTTGAGGTCGAGCAACACGGCGTTCGGTTGCTGTTTGCGAAAATATTCGAGGCCCGTGATTCCATCCGAGGCGATCTGCACGCTCAGCGAATCCGCCTCCAAGAGGCGTTGCAGCGTGCGCTGCATCGCGCGGCTGTCTTCCACGACCAGTACAGTTTCCATAGCTCCGTCCTTGTGATTTCCTTTCGTGTCGGCCCGGCAATCTGTACTTCAACCTGTTGCCTGCTCGACGCGTGTGAACTCGATTCGACGCTCGCAATCGCTCTTAGTAATCAGGATTCAGTGCGTCGGGATCGTAATCCTGCCCATACTTATTCTTGTGTTCCTTTTGTAATTGTTTTACTACGGGGACAGAAATCGTTGGCAGCGAACGAATCGCGTCATCGACCACGACGCTGCGCTGAAGGCTCGCGAGCGACTCGGGCTTCGCGTTTTCGTACCAGATATGCATTGTGTATCGACCAGGCGGGACACCGCCAATGACGTAATGGCCAGTCTTGTCGGAAATCCCGTACAGACTCGAGTCGACCGCCAACACGACGCCGGTCATCTCTGGGTGAATGTTGCAGAACAGATACGACGGGCCGATACGGTCGAAGCGGACCGAACGCTGCGCGCCCGCTTGGTAGAGGCCGAGATCGAAGCGCTTGCCGCGGTAGAGCGAAAACACATTGTGGAACCACGGATCGTAGTTGGGGAAATCAACGACACTGCCGACCGGCACGACCAGTAAACCGGGCTCAAATCGCTTGTTATGTTGGACGAGCCGATATCGCGGCTTGTCGATGGCGGCGTGTGGCATGGTCGTGGATCCGCTCGGAGTGAGCCACACGACGACCTGCGAAGCGTCAGGTGCAGCGTCAGAGCCCGATTGCGTGAGCGTAACCTCACCGGTAACTTCGTCGGGGCGTGGTGTTTTGGCCGTAGCGCCGCCATGGCTCGGGGCGCCGCTCGCGTTCGCGCCGTGCGAAACGATGTTCGACGCGCCGATCGCAAATCCAATGCCGACGATCGCACAGTATAGAAGCCGGGAATTGTTCGTAGCGGTTCTCATACCTTAAAAGAGGAACCCCACGGCCAAGCCAAATTGCCCCGCCGAATCCGATGGTCCGTTGACGTCGTACGTTCGCAGCCGCCGGTACTCGACGGAAAAAATCAGATCCGAGCGCGGCTTGAAAATGTAGTTCGCGAAGAACATCTGATTTCGTGCCGGTACTGACAGCAAAAACGAATCTGTCAGAGCAGCGTTGCGAAGGTCGGACGAGTTTCGTCCGCCTGTACCCGCGGCAAAGTTGAATTCGTTGCGTGAACTGACCCGATATTTAAATTGCGTCCAGCCGCCGATGACGCCCATGCCTCCCAACTGTGCCGCCGTTACCGAAGCGTAGTAGGTTGCGTCGGCCGGTCGCAGCGGGCTCAACGGCAGCCCGCCGAATCCGTCGATGCCGCGTCCCGTAAAGAATTCGCCACTGAGTTCTGTGTGAGGAGCCAGCGGGAGCCGCCAGTCCATCGTTCCCGCCCAGCCCGACACGTCATACCCGCCGACGAATCGCTGCGGCGAATAAACCGCCGAAAATCCGATCGTAGCCGGCCGATCTTCGGACTTCGTGCTCGCCGAAACTCGCGTTGCATAAGTAGGTTGCCGCGAATTTTCTGTCGGCGACGTGATGCGAACGTTGGTGTTCGGCGCGTAGTAGGTGTACGACGACGGGTCGAGGAATCCAGCTTCCACCTTGAATGCCGAAAACGCCCCGTCAAACCGATGTTCGGCGCGAATCGTCGGCGTCCACGACCACATTTTGCCCGCCGAGGCGAATCCTGGCACAACCACGCTCATATAGCTCGTTGGCTGGTTCGGCGCGAAGAAGGGATAATCGAGGCCGGCCACAAGAGAGGTACGTTTCCAATCCATCCGAAAGCGTGCCAGTCGCAACTCCGCCAGTCCTGAGCTGCTACCTCCATAAGTCGTTGGGACGCCACCGAAAAAGTCCATTTGCAGGTCGGCGCTCGTGTGCGCGCCGAAAACCGTCGGCCCGTAGCCGGTCAACCCGATGATCGACTGCCTCACCGAAGCTCCGACGCTGCCGTCGGAGTATCCCGGAATCTTCGGCAACGCGATGCTCGGAAGGCTCGTGTTATCGACTTGCCCGAAATTCGCAAACGCGGTGAAAAGCGCCAGTCCCGACAGCTTGAGCCTATACCTCGATACGCTTTCGACCTTCACCTGCCGCTGTTCCTCGACGCGTTCGTTGAGGATGTCCCAGTCGTCCTGCGAGATTTGTGCCGGACCCGGTTTCGACTCATCCGTTGAAGCCTGCGGCGTCGGGCCACCCGAGGTTGCCACGGCGGCCTGCCCGCCAGGCTGCACTCCGGTTCCCGCGCTCGCCGTCAAACCATTGCCGCCATTCGCGTCCGAATTCATCTTCTCCAACACCTGCTTCAACGTCGCGCGCAACTCCTGAATCTCGGTGCGCGACTGCGCCAGTTCGACCTGCGTCTGCTCCAGCGAGCGCGTCAGGTGGTCGATCTTGTCGGAGATGTCCGCGGCGCTCTGCGCCGTCATCGAGCCGGGCGCTCCGGCCTGCTCAGACTGACCAAACGCAGCAGGGCTACAACACAACAAAGCGCACCCTAGGATCCCCGGGAAAAATCCTCTTATGCGCTGGAAGGCGCGGCGAGAAGGGTACGTCATGAGAAACAGCCTCCTTGGACTGCGACGCTCGTGCCAATTAGTTTAGCCTTACCCGGGTATCGAAATGTTCAGGACCTGCGTTTTGTCTCCGACTTGTCTGACCCGCCCGCCGCGCGCTTTATTCCCAGCTTGTGAGATCGCACTGCGCGTCAATCCCCCCTGGAAGCGCAACTCGTGACAATACGCAACTGGCCTCTGATCGAGTTTCGGCTTCTGCGCACTATCAACGTCAGTGCGTAGCCGAATGCCGAAATGACGGCACCTCGCCGCCTATTACACAACTTCGAGACAATTCGTTAACAAAGTTACGGGCGCCGAGGCCGACGATTGTCAATGACTCGTCAAAACTGAGTCACAACATCGTCGGCTGGCTGGATTTGGTAGGGCGGTGGGGGGTTCAAACAAGGCAGGGGGAACAGCGTACGAAGACTCATGCTCCCTCAAAATGGACGTTGCAGGGGCGCAGCATGCTGCGCCCCACCTTCGGCAAGTTTGCAGCTCAAAGCCGCTTTTCTCTTAAAAGCGACGTCGCCTATGCGAACACATTCACCCGGGTCCCGTTCGTATCGTTCCCGGTATTTTGATGCTCACCCTGCTGGCGGCCCGCGTTGTTGTCCGTGGTCGCCGCAGGGTGCGTCTGTGCTTGGGCCGCCGGCTCGGTGCGGGAGCGCGAATTCTGCCCATCCACCGCGTTCGCCTTCGTCGAGACATTCGGCGACTTCCGCGAATTCACGTTCTGCACGGCCTCGGCTTGATTTGCGTGCGATTGGCTAATGCGATTGACCGACATAGGGACTCCTGCTCCAGACCAGTTGATTTGGCCCGATTGGGTGAAAACCAGACAAACTACTGCTCACCCAGCTTTATCGGCAGGATCGGCAAAAACTTCAGCGGTGCGTGAACAAATGAGGAAAGCCTAATCTAGTCCGCCGGCTCCGCCGCAATCACCGTATGTGTCCGCCTGCTCGGCACGAGGCTCCGCACCAACACATACAGCACCGGAATAAACAGCAGGTTCAGTGTGGTCGCCGCGATCATCCCGCCAAACACCGTCGTACCCACCGAGATACGCCCCGCCCGGCCCGCGCCCTGCGCAAGTACCAGCGGCACAACGCCGAGAATAAACGCCAGCGACGTCATCAGAATCGGTCGCAGCCGAATCCGCGCCGCCTCAATCGACGCCTCAACGATCGACAATCCCTGCTCGCGCAACTGCTCCGCGAACTCAACAATCAAAATCGCGTTCTTGCTCGACAGGCCGATCAACATGACCAGCCCGATCTGGCAAAACACGTCGTTCTGTAATCCGCGCAGCGCCTGCGACCCGATCGCTCCCAGCAAAGCAACCGGCACCGCGAGCAGCACGATGAATGGCAGCACAAAGCTCTCATACTGCGCCGCCAGCGTCAGGTACACGACGACCAATCCAAGTCCAAACAGCACCGTCGCCTTGCCGCCAGATTCCAATTCCTCCAGCGACAAGCCGCTCCACTCGTACGTCATGCCGTTCGGCAAAACTTTTTTCGCCAGCGCTTCCATGTCCTCGATGCCTTGACCCGAACTACGCCCTGGCGCAGCGTTGCCGTCGATTTCCGCCGAGCGAAACAAGTTGTAGTGCGTGATCACTTGCGGATTGGCCGTTTGTTCGATTGACGCCACGTTGTCCAGCGGGATCATCTTTCCCGCGTCCGACCGCAAATAATATTCGCGAATGTCTTTGGCCTTCGAGCGGAATCCTTCGTCGGCCTGAACATAAACGCGATACGAGCGATTGTTGAAGTCGAAATCGTTGACGTACACCGACCCCATGTAAACCTGTAGCGCGTCGGTGATCTGGCTGAACGGAACCTGCAAGCTCTTCGCCTTTTCTCGATCGATGCGCACCAGATACTGCGGATCGTTCGCTGTAAAGCTGGTGAACAAGCCGGTCAGCTTTCCACTGGCATTGCCCTGCGCCACCAACGTATTCGCGGTATTCGCGATCGTTTGCAGGGAATTACGCCCCAAATCCTCGAGCTGAAACGAAAATCCGCCAAATTGCCCCAAGCCCTGCACTGCCGGCGGATTGAACGGCACCACCAGCCCACCAGGAATCCCGAACAATGGCCCGCGCAATTTCTCGATTACCGCTTGCGCCGAATGTGCTTCGCCCTTGCGCTCGTCGAAAGGCTTGAGGTTCGCATAAATAATCGCGCGGTTCGGCGCGTTGCCCGCCTGGCTAAATCCCGCCACCGTAAATGCCGCCGAAATTTCCGGCGTCTTCGCCAGCACTTGCTCCACCTTCGCGCAGATATCCCGCGTGTACGTCAGCGACGCGCCTTGCGGCGCCTGAATGATGAACATGATGAATCCCTGGTCTTCCTCAGGGATAAACGCGCGAGGCACAATCTGATAGACCCAATACGTCAAGCCCAGCACAGCGGCAAACACCAGCAGCGCCGCGAATCGCCACCCGATCACGTGACGCACCGTCGTTCGATATGCTTCGGTCACCCACTCGACGCCGCGATTGAACGCGCGGAAGAACGCGCCCTGTGCGCGTTCCCGGTGATGTCCCAGAAAAATCGCGGACAGCGCAGGCGTCAGCGTCAGCGCATTGAACGCCGAGATCGACACCGAAAACGCAATCGTCAGCGCGAACTGCCGGAACAAAATGCCCGTCGTCCCAGGGAACAGCGCCACCGGGACGAACACCGCGACAAGCACGAGCGACGTCGCAATGACCGCGCCGGCCACCTCTTTCATCGCCACCGACGCCGCGTTGTGCGGCTCCGTGATTCCTTCGGTGATATGCCGCTCGACGTTTTCGATCACGACGATCGCGTCGTCGACCACCAATCCCGTCGCCAGCGTGATCCCGAATAGCGTCAGCGTATTGATCGAAAATCCAAACAGCTTCACGAAAATAAATGTTCCGATCAGTGAAACCGGAATCGTAATCGCCGGAATAAAGGTGCTGCGCCAATCCTGCAAAAATAGATAAATCACCACGATCACGAGCAGGACCGCTTCCAGCAGCGTCTGCAGCACGTCTTTGATTGACTCGCCCACCACCGTCGTCGAATCGAACGCCACCGCGTACTTCATCCCCGGCGGAAAATTCTTCGACAGCAGCGCCAGCTCTTTTTTCGCCTCTCGGTCCACGTCCAGCGCATTCGCGCCCGGCAACTGCGTCACCGCCAGGCCGACCGCGTCGTGCCCGTTGAAACGCAGCAGCGAAGCGTAGCTTTCGGCCCCGAGGACCGAATGCCCCACGTCGCGTAGCCGCACCAACGTGCCATCCGTCCCCGATTTCAAAACGATGTTGTCGAATTCCGATGGCTCCGTCAGCCGCCCGATTGCTCGCACGCTGATCTCGTACGACTGGCCGTCGTTCGAAGGCTGCTGCCCAACTTCACCTGCCGCGACCTGTACGTTCTGCTCGTTCAGCGCGGCCAGCACACCCGTCGCGGTGAGGCCGCGCTGCGCCATGCGGGCCGGATCAAGCCACAACCGCATCGCATATTTGCGCTCACCGAAAATAATCGCGTCGCCGACGCCCGGCACGCGCTTTACCGCGTCCTTCACGTAAATATCGAGATAGTTGCTCAGAAACAGGCTGTCGTATTGCCCGTTCTCGGTGTACACGCCCGCGCCAAAAACGAATCCGCCCAGCTGCTTCGTGATGATGACGCCGGTGTTCTTCACCGTGTCCGGCAAGCGGCCCAGCGCTTGGCTCACGCGATTCTGCACGTCCACCGACGCCAGATCGACGTTGCGCGTCACGTCAAACGTCACCGTGATCTGGCTCGTTCCGTCGTTGCCGCTGCTCGACGTGATGTACTTCATTCCTTGCACGCCGTTGATCGCTTGTTCCAGCGGAATCGTCACCGCCGATTCCACTGTCTGTGCATTCGCGCCGATGTACCCGCTCGACACCACCACCTGTGGTGGCGCCAAATCCGGAAATTGCGCGATGGGAAGGGAAGGAATCGAAATCGCGCCGCCCAGAATAATCAGCAGCGCGCAAACCGTAGCGAACACCGGCCTTCGAATGAAAAAATCAACAAACACTGGTCAACTCACCCCGTCAGAATCGTTCTAGTATCGCTCTGCGAAAACTCCGTTTGTAGGGGCGGGGGTTGCTCCGCCCGGCGTAACCTTCGAGCACAAATTATCTCGAGACTCGAGAGCCGCTCGATCGATTTTCGCCACAGAACACAGCGCGGAACACGAATCACGTTCTGCTACTTACCCGGCGCCCCTGGCATGCCCTGCGCTGACTGCCCATCAACCACGGTCTCCATCACCGGCGCGCCGTCCCGCAAGAACTGCAAGCCTGACACGATGATGTGATCGCCGGCCTTGATCCCATCCTGGACCGCATAATCATTTCCGACCGTGTCGCCAACCTTTAGCAGTTTTTGCCGCGCGACCGTCTTCCCGTTTTCTTTCTCCGACAAAAACGCGAAGAACTCGCCGTTGATGCGCGTCACCGCCAGAATCGGAATCACCGTGCCTTCGTGCGTTCCCCACGTCAATTGCGCCCGCACCTGTTGCGAAATGCGCAGCGTGTCTCTCGCATTCTGAACCGTCGCCTTCGCCAGAACCGTCTGCGTATCCGTATCCACCTGCGGCGAAATAAATGTAATCTTCGAGTCCGCCAGATCTTTTCCGGCCGTGTCCACCAGATGCACCGGCACGCCGACCCGCAAATTACGCGCGCGATCTGCGGGCACGTAGATATACGCCTCGACCGGACCCGGCTGATCCACCGTCGTCAGCATCGTCGTGACCTGCACGCGATCGCCAACACGCACCGGAATGTCGCCTACGATCCCATTCGCGGGTGCCGTCACCGTGTAGTAGTGCAATTCCACTTGCTGAGACGTGACTGCCTGCTCCATCGATTTCAGTTGCGCCACTGCCGCGTCGTAGGTCGTTTGCGCGTTATCCAGATCCTGTTTCGGAATCACGCCTGCATCGAACAGGCGCTTCTGCCGGTCCAGTTGCACTCTCGCGTAGTTGACGTTCGCTTCCTGCCCCACACGCGATGCTTCCTGGCCGCTCACCGTCGCTTGCTGCTTCAACGGGTCGATCTGTAACAAGGGTTGACCGGGCTTCACGCGATCGCCCGAATTCACAAAGATCTTCGTGATTTGACCTTCGACCTGCGGATTGATCACCGACGAAATCCGCGATTTCAGGATCGACAGATACTCCGTCTGATCGAAAATTTTTTGCGATTTCGCGACCTGAACCTGCACCGGCATGGCTTGCATCGCGCCCGCCGCCGCGCCCTCGCCACCCGCCGAAGTCTTCCCGCACCCGACGGCGCCTGCGAACACCGAGGCCACCGCCAATGCCGTCGCCGCCGCGCCGAGCCGAGTGTTGCGGCTCAACCCTCTCCAGCTCAAATTGTCTTGTGATTCCACCATACGACCCGATTCCCCCGTAAGCGCCGGCCTGGGCATACACTGCGTCCCACTCCCACAAGGCCTGATGCCGTCCAACTCTAAATCCTACGCGAACTTAGCTGCCCCGCCTAGACACACCCAAGCCGTGACTGAATTAGACGCCAGCCGGAAAAATCCGTTACTTCGTCCCGAACTTACCTAAAATGAGGTTATCTGAGCGTATTTCAGTCAACGGGAGGGGGCTAAAAGGAGTCGATCGCGCCTAAAAACTGATACGCGGGTTGTAGGGGCGGGGTTTACTCCGCCCGGCGTAAGGTCCAATGGCGACGTAATACGTTCGGCTGGGGTCTGAGCGAGCGTGCCGGCTTGCGGCGAGAAGGAATCTCTTGCGTCCTCGCCGCCTTCAGGCGAATCCCTAATACATGTCGCTCGGGTCGATCGGCTTGCTGTTCAGCCCCAGTTGGAGCACTTCGATCTGCTCTTTGCGATCGAAAACCTTGCCCGGGAAGAGTCGTTTCGTAATGATCCGGACGCCGCCAAAGGCAATCCCCAGGACTAGGGTGACTCCCATGAATACGAACGTCGCGACGATGATCTTCACGAGCGTGCTCATGATCGGCGGATCGGTCGCCGTCGAACTCGGCTCGTTCCATGTTACCGACGTTTCATAGTTCACCGAGCTTCGCAGATTCTCCGCGTACTCCTGCGAAGTCGGCGCCAGCACGATCGACAGCAGCGAACCCTTCCGTTCAATACTGCTCGAAGTCAACTTCGCGTCCGCCAGCGCCCGGCGCAAATGCCGCAGATGCAGTTCCGCCAGCTGCGGCGTCGGATACTCGATCAGCAGCAGCGTCGCCTCATCTTTCCCGCTTTTGTATTTCGCCAGCATCGCCTCTGCATGCGAATCAAATCCCATTGAATCGGTCAACGCTGCAGCCTTTTGCGGCCCGATCTCGTTGGCGTACACCCGAAATCCTGCCGGACCGAGGGCATAGCGCGGGCTCGACTGATTCTGATTCGGCAAGTAATCCGCTATGGGCGGCGCTGCAACGCCGTCTGAGATGGATTGCACCCACTTCGTGGCGGCGGTCAGCGTTTCGGGATCGAGTTCGGAATCGCTCGAGATGTTTAAGATGAGATTGCTCTTGTAAATCGTGTGCGGAGCAGGATCGCCGTCTTTGGCAACGCTCGACCGTAGCCTGTTCAACGCCTCGAACGCGCCGCTCGAGTCATGGAAGGTGTACAGCGTCAGGTCTACGTGGTGGCTTCCCTGAACATAACCTCGAGACACCGCTGTCAAGAATCCGGATTCGCGCAGCACAGCATCCGCGCTCTCCGGGACGTCAGCAAATTGAATGGGCGCCCCGCCATCACTGTAGCTTCCGATCTTCGCGGGCCATCGCAATTCGGCGGCACAAACCAGAGGCGCAATCAACAAAATCGCGGCAAAAACGACAAATAGCTTGGTACCTGTTCGCATGAATCCAACTTTGTTAGACACCACCAGACTAACGCTGGTTCCGGGGCGAATCAACTGAGGCGGCCGCCGTCGATTTTGCGGCGGAAGAGACGGGCACTCGAGGCGCAATTCCGGTCATGCTGTTCAAACTCTGCAAATAGTCCGCAACGCCTTGGTACAACCCCTCGGCGACGCGCTGCCGGTGCTCGGGCTTCTTCAACAGTTGTTCATCGGCAGGATTACTCAAAAACGAAATCTCGGTCAGGATCGACGGCATATCCGCGCCAATCAGCACAACGAACGGCGCCTTGCGCACGCCCCGATCTTTCACCGGCTTGTACTGCTTCTGAATCCTCTTCGACAGCGAGTCCTGTATATCCGACGCAAACTCGCGCGACTCGTCGATCTTCTCGCTGCGCGCAATCTTCTTCACGATGTCGTCAAGGTCGTGAATACTCTCACTCGCGGTCGCGTTCTCGCGCGAAGCCACTTCCATCGCGTCCGGCGACCCCTTCAAATTCAAATAGTAAGTCTCAATCCCGCGCGCGCCATGATCGTGCGACGAATTCGCATGAATCGAGATGAACAAATCCGCTCGAGCCTCGTTCGCGATATGCGTCCGCTCTTCCAGCGGAATAAACGTGTCGTCCGACCGCGTATAGACCACGTCGGCCCCCGGCAACCGCTGCTGAATAATCTTGCCCAGTCGCAGCGCCACATCGAGGCACAGATCCTTCTCCATCAATCCAGTCGGCCCAATCGTTCCGGTGTCATGCCCGCCGTGTCCTGCATCGATCACAATGCGCCCAATTTTCAATCCCAGCGTGCGCGTCAGCGTCGATTGCCCATCCCTCGTTGGCTGCGCCGACGAAGCCGGCTGAATCAGATCGGGCTTCGCGCCCTTCTTCGATTTCTTCGACGAACTATCGCTCCGCACCAGCGATGGCGGCAGATTCGATGTCCCGACTGATCCCGAGCCATTCGATGCCGCGGTCGTGGTGCCCGCCGAGTCGGGTGCCGCATTCGATTTCGTGCTCGTGTTCGGATTCGATCCGGCCATCGGATTTCCCGCGGAGCTAGTACGTTTCGTCGCAGTGGTGCTGCCCGCAGTCGCATCCGACGGCAAATCAGCCGCATCCACTCCCTTCGGCGTCGTGGCCAAAATATTTTCTTTGGTTTTCCCCGTGGCGTTCGCCGGACCAGCGGGCAGCACATCCGCCAATTCCGCTTCGCCCTTAGCATCGACCACCGGAGGATTCTTCGGCCCCTTCGCCGTCCGCGAGCCACCGCTCGATTTCGCATACAAATCAATAATCAGCGCCGGCGGATTGTCCTGCAGGGAAGCGTTGTATTCCTTCACGCCATTCACATCGAGCACCACGCGCACAATCCCCGAATGATTCTGGGCCGCGCGCACCGACGTCACCAGGTCGCCTTCCACCTTCACATTTGCCTTGGCGACTTCCACCGGCAGCCGCGCGTCATGAATATCGAAAAAAATGCGATCGGGATTTTTAATCCGCGCCGACGAATACTGCACCGTATCTTCAAGATCGATCGTGACCCGCGTTGATTCCGCCGTCGCCTTCGTGGTGATGCGGCGCACACGCGGCGTGCCGCCACTTGGAGTCGCCGGTGGCAGCGGCGCTACGCCTTCCGTCGACTCATCGTCGGAATCATCGCTGTTCTTCGCGCTGACCGAATTTCCACGCGAACTCTTGCTTCCGGAATTGTCGCCGCTCTTCGCCGATTCGCCTTGTGTCAGCGCCAATTCCGCGCGTGCTTCCTGTGCCTCGCGCCGCCGCGTGGAGTGCGGATACTTCTTCAGAAAATCTTCGTAAATCTTCGCAGCGGCCTTCGGGTCGCCCAACTGATCCTTTTCTAACGCCGCAACTTTCAGCATCGCGTCCTGCGACAACTTGCTCGCC
The DNA here is from genome assembly GCA_963795355.1 of uncultured Acidobacteriota bacterium. Lineage (GTDB taxonomy): Bacteria > Acidobacteriota > Terriglobia > Acidiferrales > UBA7541 > Acidiferrum. Next base: position 1,032,407 of record CAWCHM010000008.1, on the reverse strand, counting down.
GGATATTCGCGAATCAGAAATCGATACGAATCGACAGCCGACTGGTAGTAGCTGCGCCCAAAACGGTCGCCCATCTCGGTGTAAAGCTGACCTACGGCGGAAAGTGATTCGGGAACTTCCGGCGCGCGCGGCGTAATCAGAAACACGCGGCGATATGTCGTGACGACTTGTTTGTATTCCGCGAGCGTGCGCTTATTGGAGGGTTTTTCATTGAGCGTAGACCGCTGTTCTTCCGCGCGATCGAATTGCGCCGTCGCAGCCGCTCGTTTTGAGTCAGGAGTTCTTGTAGTTCCCGCAGCACGAGCATTCAGTGCGAGGAAGGGAATCGCGCACGCGCTCAGCAACAACATCAGCCCCGCGCTACCGCGCGAGAATCGCGCGCCGAGAGTGCGCGTCGCAAAAACCGGCGAAAACCGGGCGAACCTCATGTTAGGGATTCTAGACCTTGCCCCCATACCCAACCTAAAACCTCATCCTTGCTGAACGGTAAGAGTAAACGTCGGGGACTAAAACTAGGTTGCAGCTCATCGCGCTTTCAGCGAAATCTACGCAAGCGTTCGTCGCACGCGCAACGCTGTTCATCAAAGAATTAGACTGCGGGAGGAACGGCTCGGTAGCCGGAAGACTAGTCGTTGGTGAAGATGACGCGGCCGGTGGGATCGGCGTTCTTGCGGATGGAACGGGGACTAAAAGTGAACCCTGACGAAAGTCGTCCCGAACCTGGCCGAAAATATGCATTCTGAACTTTTTGTACGTAGTCGCGCGTCTCTCGAAAGCGGGGAATACCGTGCGCCCGGTCAACGGCGCCTTCTCCCGCATTGTAGGCCGCGAGGGCCAAATCGAGATTACCATCATACCGCTCCAGCAGCGTCTTCAGATACTTAACACCGGCTTCGACGTTCTGTTGCGGCGTATAAAAATCGCTCGCGCCAAAACGCTGCGCGGTGGTCGGCATCAACTGCATCAGGCCGACCGCACCCTTGCGGGAAATAGCAGAAGGATTCCAATTGCTCTCAGTCTCGATCACGGCGCGAACCAGCGCCGGGTCTACGTTGTGCCGGTCAGCGGCTTCGTGGACGATACGCTCAATTCCGTCTCGATCGATGCTGACAGCCGGGCGGTCGCTGCGTCCGGTAAAGGACATCTCGCTCGGCATATAGATCGCGTTGCGCTGTCGCGCCGGGGCAATCCGGGTCTGCATAGCGGGTTCGGCGTTTACGAAGAAGCGGCGGCCGCTATCGTCGGTGACCTTGGCGATCTGCGCGGCGGCGGGCTGCGCCATAACGCCAAATCCGACGCCTGCAAAGCCCATGAGGGCAAAGCACTTGGCGCAGGTTGAGAGTAGCCTGCGTCGGGTTATCGTCGGCCGGGGAAGGCGCACAAAAGTCCTCATCAGTCAAAGTCGGGCGGAGTACTAGGCCCCTCATGAAAGGCTAGGGGTTGGTCCGTGGGGTGTCGATAGTACGAACGGGTGCCCTGTGACGGACACGTTCCTGGCGAGGCAAACTATAGCAAAGGCTCGACTAAGCCCGGAACTGATAGCAGGGCCTTTTTTAGGCCTGCTGTGTCTTTTCCGCCAGCCTCGGCGAGGTCTGGGCGGCCGCCGCCGGAGCCGCCAACCTGCTGGGCGAGCGCCCGTATCAGATTGCCGGCATGGACTTTGGAGGTCAGGTCTTTGGTGACCCCGGCGATGAGGGCGACTTTGCCGTTATCGGGCATTCCCAGAGCTACTACGCCTGAGCCCAGCTTCTGGCGCAAGCTATCGACCAGCTGTCGTAAACCTTCGCGATCGACGTTTTGCACCTCTTCGGCGATCACTCTTACGCCCTTGATGATTTGGGCCTTTCCGATGAGTTCGTCGAGCTGGCCGAGGGCGCCTTTTCGCTTTTGCGTCTCGAGATCTTTTTCCAGCGACTTCACGGTCTGCGATAGCTTTTCGATGGTGGCCAAAACATCGTCTTCGCCGACGTTGAGCTTGCTGGCGACCTGCGACAAAACCTGCGCCTGTTTCTGGAAATGTTCCAGCGCGCCGATGCCGGTGACCGCCTCGATGCGGCGGACACCTGCGGCGACGGATTGTTCGCCGACGATTTTCAGGACGCCGATGTCGCCAATGCGGTGGACGTGCGTGCCGCCGCAGAGTTCCTTGGAGTAAAAGCCGCGCGGCGCGCGTTCGTCGGGAATAGTCACGACGCGGACGTTGCTCTCCGGATATTTGTCGCCGAAGAAGGCGAGCGCGCCGGAAGCCAGAGCCTGATCGATGCTCGTGACGGTCGTGTCGACCTCAGTGTTGTGGCGAATCTCGTCGTTGACCTGCTGCTCGATGTCGCGGAGTTCTTCGGCATCGACGTGGGCGAAATGCGAAAAATCGAAGCGCATGCGGTCGGGCGCGTTGAGCGAACCCGCCTGTTTGACGTGCGTGCCGAGAATGTTGCGCAGCGCGGCGTGGACAAGATGCGTGCCGGAATGGTTGCGCACGATGCGCGCGCGACGATCGGCATCGGCAACGACAGAAATTCGGTCGCCAACGCGTAGCGTCTCTTTCGCATTCACCTTGTGCGCGACCAGGCCGCCGACGGGGTAGTAAGCGCTGGTGACTTCGGCGAGGAGTTGCGAGCCGTTGTTGTCGTAGAACGCGCCGGTGTCGCCGACTTGTCCGCCGGACTCCGCATAGATCGGCGTGCGATCGAGTACTACTTCGCCGGCTTCGCCGGCTTTTAGTTCGTTGAAGGGGCCGTTCTTGCCGATGATCGCCTCAACGCGAATATCTTTGCCGCTGGTCGCGTTGTAAAAATCTTTCTCCGTCTTGAACGTCTCCGCAATTTTTGAGAACGCCGGACTCGCCGCCTCTTTGTGCGCCCCTTTCCACGAAGCCCGCGCACGCGTCTTCTGCTCCTGCATCGCGTGGTCGAAGCCTTCTTCGTCGAACTTCAAACCGCGGTCGCGAACGGCATCGCGAATGAAGTCGGCCGGAAGTCCATATGTGTCATAGAGGCGAAACGCTTTTTCGCCGCCATAAACGCTGCCGGGGTTCTCATTGGGCTTGCCGAGATCGGCTTCGAGCTTCGGAAGACCCGCTTCGAGTGCGCGCGCGAATCGGAGTTCTTCGCCGCGTACGGTCTCGATTACGCGACCGGCAGATTCGCGCAAGTCCGGATACGCGTTGCCCATCAAGTCGATGACGGTTCGCACCATTTCAAACAGGAATGGCTTTTTCGCGCCCACCACGCGGCCGTGATAAATGCCCCGTCGCATGATTTTGCGGAGGACATAGCCCCGGCCTTCGTTTGAAGGCACGACACCATCACTGATGAGGAATGCGCTGGCGCGCGCGTGGTCGGCGATAACGCGGAGGGAAGCAGCGCCGCCGCGGCCTTCTTCGAGTTTTTCTTCTTTCTTTTCATCGACACCGCAGAGTTCGGCGGCGCGCTTCAACAATGGAACGAAGAGATCGGTGTCGTAGTTTGAGATGACATTCTGGAGGACGGCAGCGGTACGTTCCAAACCCAAGCCAGTGTCGATCGAGGGCTCTGGGAGGGGACTTACCTTTGCGCTCGCACCGTCCACAGCGCGGTTGTATTGCATGAAGACCAAATTCCAGATTTCGACGTAACGGCCGCACTCGCAGGGGAATTTGCAGTCGGTATGGCCTTCTTCTGAAGCTTCAACACCCATATCGTAGAAAATCTCGCTGCACGGGCCGCAGGGTCCCGTGTCGCCCATCGCCCAAAAATTATCCTTCAAGCCGGGAATCGGTACGATTCGCTCCGCTGGGATCTTCTGTTCCAGCCAGAAGCCGCGGGCTTCTTCATCAACGCCGAGATTTGATGCCGGGCGCGACTTCGGCTCCGCCGAACACTGTGGTGTAGAGCTTGTCTTTTGGAATGCCGAACCATTCGGGCGATGTGACCAGTTCCCACGCATAGGGAATCGCGAGTTCCTTGAAGTAGCTCGCTTGGTTGCCAACTACACCGACAGGGCCAAACGAAAAATTGCCCATCATCTCGAAGAAGGTGTGATGGCGCTTTGTGAAGCCGACGTTTTCGAGGTCGTTGTGCTTGCCGCCGGCGCGGACGCATTTCTGCGCGGTGGTGGCGCGGTTGAAGTCGCGCTTTTCGAGGCCGAGGAAAACGTCCTTGAACTGGTTCATGCCGGCGTTGGTGAAGAGCAACGTGGGATCACCGTGAGGAACGAGCGAAGAGCTGCGGACGCGGCGATGGCCTTTGCTCTCAAAGAATTTGAGAAAGGTCTCTCGGATATTGTTGCCGCTCCACTTCAGGTTGGGAGTGTCGCCGCTCAAGTCAGCCTCGTCATTTGAGTTTGTCGCAAAAGGGAATTATCGCATCCGCCCGCCACCTTGACCAACGGAGCGTTTTTCGTCGAATCGGACTCAACCTGCCATCGCCTCGATTTTGTACGGGCGCAGCATTGCTGCGCCCCAGGCCCGCGAGGTTTAAGCACCGGTCTGTCAGACGTTGGGCATCATATAGGCGATTCGAATAAACTTTTGCGAATTCATCCGCAACCCCATTTCCGGCACGCATTCGAACAGTACCTCAAGATATCTATTGACAACTCGGTTATCTTATGCTATGCTCCGCTATGACGCTGCCGACAAGCCGCGCAACTCCTTTCCTTTCAACAAAACACTCCCGCTCGAAAGTCCGCAGGTCCGTAAGTCCCTTAAATTCACATTCTTGCACTTCCTTCACACCCAAACCGTTTAAATTCACATTCTTACAAAAAACACCCCGGGGGTGGGTCCGCTCTTGCCGATTCCCAAAATGGAACCGCCGCCGCCGATTCGCGCCCTTCGCAGAGTCGACCGTAGGGGCACGGCGCCGCCCTGCCCGTCATGCTTCAGCTTCGTCGGGGTCAACCTCAGGAACTTCTTCGCTGGTGACAGCCTTGAGTTCTTTGCGGATGGCGTCGGAAGGGAATCCGGCGGCGAGGAGGCTGCGATACAAACTGGCGATCTTCTTATCCGAGACTTCGCCGCGCGTGAGCTTGAGTTTGCGTTCGATGCGGTGGCGAATCGTAAGCCGTTGCGACTCATCGTCGGTCGAGGCTTCGATGGCAGCTCGGATGTCGGCGTCGGAGACGCCGCGGGCGCGGAGGTCGCGCGTAATGCGGAATTTTCCCTGGCGGCGGATTTCGGTGCGCTGGCGGGTGAATTGTTGAGCGTAGCGAGTGTCGTCGAGCTGGCCGTTTTCTTTCATACGGGCCATGACGACTTGCGCGAGAAGTTTGTGGGAGGCGCGGCGGTCGAGCAGGCGCTGCATTTCTTTGACGGAGTGCGGGCGGCGCATGAGGGCGCGCAAAGCGATATCGTATAGCTCCTGCTCGGTGTCGACTTTTTTTGTGGAAGTGAACACGAGGGAAGGATGAGGGAATGAAATCGTGAAGTAAAGAAGGAACAAAACGGCGGGCTGAGAATCAAGAGGAGTACGCTGGTAGCGGGAGTTACGCGCTCAGCGTTCAGGGAGAGTGACATGTCGGAAGCGAAAGCGGTGGCGGAGCATTACACGCGGCCGCAACTGGAAGAGACCATTTTAGGCGCGATGAAGCGCGCGGGGCTGGATACCGAAACGTTGACAGCGACCGATTTAGCGCCGATGGATGAGTTTCACGTCGGCGGGCTGGAGGCGACGAAGGCGTTCACCGAGTTCATGGGATTGAAGCCGGGAATGAGCGTGCTGGATGTGGGCTGCGGGATTGGCGGACCGGCCCGTTATTTTGCGGCGGAGCACGGAGTGCGAGTGACGGGGATCGACCTGACGGAAGAGTTTGTGAGATCGGCTGAGAGTTTGACGAAGCTGGTGCATTTGGATGGGAAGGCGTCGTTTAAGCAGGGGAGCGCGCTGGCGATGCCGCTTGAGGCGGGGAGCTTCGACGCGGCGTATATGTTTCATGTGGGGATGAACATCGCGGATAAGAACGCGCTGTTTCTAGATGTGGCGCGGGTGCTGAAACCGGGGGCGCGATTTTCGATTTTTGATTTGATGCGGACCAGCGACGAGCCGATTACGTATCCGGTGCCGTGGGCGGTGAGCGGGGCGACGAGCTTTGTTGTTCACGTTGAGAGTTATCGCACGGCGTTGGCGGCGGCAGGATTTGAAGTTGTGCACGAGCGTGGGCGGCGGGAGTTCGGCGTGGACTTCATCGAGAGGAATATGGCGCGCGCGGCGAAGGATGGCGGTCCGCCGGTCGTTGGGCTGCATTTGCTGATGGGAGAGAAGGCGCCGGAAATGATGAAAAACGTTTTGGGCGGTATGAAGAGTGGAATTTTGGAGCCGGTGGAACTCGTGGCTGTGAAGAGTTGACCAGGAGATCTGTGCGGGCAATTTTTGTGCCGAAGAAGAGCGAATTTTATGTCTGCGTACAGCGTTTGCGATATTGCCGCGGATTTTTGCGCGCGCGAACATGCCGGGGAGGTGACTTCACACGCAGGAGGCTGCTATGAATCACAAACCCAAAGTGCTGTTTTTCTCGACCGGAAATGCGACGCGCAGTCGCATGGCGGCGGCGTTCTTGCGGCGGAAGCTGGGCAGGGATTTCGTGGAAGAGGCGAGCACGGCGGTGAAATCGCCGGAAGCGAGTCCGCTGGCACAAGAAGTGATGCAGGAGGTCGGCGTGGATATGTCGCCGTGTGAGGCGTGGGACGTGAAGGCATCGCTGCGCGAGCACTTCGCGTGCGTGGTGACGTTGTCGGACGATTCGCAGGAGCGAAGCCCGGTGTGGCCGTTCACGCGGAATATTGTGCATTGGAATTTGCCGGATCCGGCGAGCGAGGATGGGCCGCCGGAGAGGAAGAGGGCGATGTTTCGCCGCGTGCGCGACGAGATCGCGCGCCGGGTGGATGAGTTTGCGCAGGAGCTGGCACCGAGGCTGAAGGGCGTCGCGTGAGTAGGAAAATAGAAATTGGGAAATGAAAATTGGAAGATAGAAAATGGACAGAGAGCCGAGACTCGGAGTCTCGGCTCTCTTTGATTTGATGCGGTGTTAATTCGCCGGACTACATGGTTTTTGACTATTCGGAAGCGGGTTTTGCGCCGGGTAGGCGAGATTTCAGGAATTTGATTTGGCCGTCGTGGTTGGATTCGTGTTCGGCGACGTGGAACCATTTGCCGTAATTGTTGGCGCCGAACTCTTTGTCGACCGTCATCAGCCACTTATCGTCACGCTTCTTCAACTCCGCCAGCGTATGCTCGCGCGTTTCGTGCAGAAGGTTTAGATAGTAGTCGAGGCTGTTACCCTTGATGGCTTTGCGCGCGTTCTCGCCCAGATTCATGGGAATGTCCCACTTCTTCTTTTCGGTGTCGGGCCATGAATCCCACTTCAAGCCATCGAATGAGTTCAAGCCGTAGTAGTGATCGGTTGCGGCAAGGTGCCACAGCATTGCGCCAATCGTGTTCGCCTTTGCGTCGAGCAGGAAATCGAGATCGGCTTGCGTCATGCCTTTGACGTTATGTTCGACCTGCTGGCGCGTGAAGTGAAGCTGGGAGACGAGAATGCCCACTTGCGGCGAGTAGCCGGCGCGCGGCCCGATGATCCATGACTCGTCATTCTCGTCGGCTGCGCGAACGACGGGAGTGACCGCAAGCGAACTTAGCGCGGTCGATGCGGCGGCGAGGCCGATTCCGGCCTTGAGAAATAGGCGGCGATTGGGGAGACACTCGGATTGAAACATTGTTGTTAGCCCTCGTGCGAAGCGTGGGACCGAATGCTCTGGATGATATGTCGCGACGAGAGTTGGAGCAAGGAACTGCTTTGTAACGGGGGACTTGAACGTCCTGGTTCTACTTCTTGGTTTCCGCGGGATGGAATTCGGCGAGGTTTAGCGTTGTATCGGCAATAGCGCCGTGATGATGATATTCGTAGTGGGTTACGCCGATCCCGGGGACGAACGAAACACTGACGTGATCTGGATTGGTCTTGTAGCTGAGTTGATATTCGTCGCGCGGAGCTGTTTTCATTCCGGGCATTTTTCCGAGAGTCGATGGCGCAACGTTTTCGACGAACCAGCAATAGAGCTGATCTGTTCTGACGATGCCTTTGGGATCGCAAAAACGCCAGCCTTGACCCAACGGCCACTCCAGGATCAGATCGTCGGGGTTCAGCAAGCCAGAAAGATTGTCGGTGGGATCGTCGAGGCGCTTCAGGGTTGCCGGAAAGGTGTCTGCGGAAAGTAGATAGAATCGGCCGGCGGATTCGACGAGGGGTCGATACTCGGCGTCGGGTCGGCCGTCGGTCCAGTCGAGGTCAGACGGGTATCCGTGAATCGCGGCGACGCGCGCATTTACTGCGGGATGCTCGACGAACTTCGTTACTTCGGTGTTCCACGAAACTTGTTCTTCGTGCGTGGTGTTGTTTTGGTCTTGCCAGCGGACTTGACCTTGATAGACCCAGGCTGTGCCTGGAGTCATCGGGAATGGATGACGACGATGGTGCTGCTGGTGGCTGTTGAGCGAATAACCAGGAGGCACAGCTCAGTGCGGCGAGCGCAAGCGCAGCGGCGATGGGTGTCCTGAATCGCATCGGTCTATTTCGATGATAGGGGACGATGGAATTCGCTGAGTGGTCGATCTTTGCGGGTGTGCCGAAGTAGCGAGCAGCGGCCAGTGGTAACCCTAATCAGCGACAACTGATCCGACGAATTCTGCTGGGTGCGTCGCCAGACCGTTCTGCGGCCCGCGACCAACGTTCAATCGAGCGATGATTTCGTCCTTCCATCTGAACCAATATTCCTCATAGCGTTCCTTGGTTGGTGAATCTGCTGACGCCTGAATCAGTTGGAGGCCGATATTCCAATAATGCAGCGTCTTACCTATATCTCCGCCTGCTGCGCAGATAGCGACCTCCATCCGTGCGCGCGTGAGTTCGGTGAGTTCTTCCGGCGACTGGAGGAAGCCTAGCCACCGCTGGGCCGACGCCAAGTCTCGGCGATCCCAGGCGACTACCTTGATGACTTCGGCGATAAGGATGTCGCGATCGCTGGGACGGAGAAAGGCCGACTGAGCCAGGCATTTCTCCAGCATCTGCGCTGCCTCCGTCGAATTGGTCGCGCGGGAGTATGCTGAAAAATCGCGGTGATACTGTGTCGTGAAAGGCCCGACTTCGGCGACGCGTGACCAGCGGTCGTTCCAGTTCACGCCGTCCGGAGTCTTGTGTGCGAGTGCGCCAGACGCGTACATCGCTACGAGTTGCTTCGCGCCTTCGCGGTTACGCGTGAGCGCACGCAAGAGCATTCCGTCTCCGGCGTAGGGCCCAACTCGAAACGAGCGAAACGACACGATTCCAATCAGTACCGAGTAGAGTCCGAATAATTCCAACACACCAACTCCTGCGTCGCTTCGAGCGCGTAGAATTTCCCCGGCAACCAATGCTGCCACTCCGCAGACAAGACTAGCGACCGGGCCACCTGCACCAAAAACAATGAGACGCCGCCGAACGTTGCGAATATCTGGGAGGGTCATGTAGGCGAGACCGCGAGCCCAGAATCGAGTGAATCGAAAGTGGAAGCCTGTGCGAGTACGGTCGAGCGCAAACGGGCCGACCAGAACTCCGCTGAAGCGCATTCCGACAATTCGTCCGGCGACGAGATGACCCATCTCATGAAAGAGACTTGTGAGAAAGAGCGTCAAGACGATGCCAAAAGGGATTGCGAGAGCGGCGTAGTTCTCCGAGACGACGATCGCTCCAACCAGCATCAAGAATGGAGACGCAGCGGACCCGTCACGCGAGATTCGAGTGACTGAGGCAAAGGTTGCTGAAAATCAAGAATTGGCGTCGATGAAGGAGGGGTTTCCACGGACGTTTCGGGCGATTGTGGATACAGTGATGTCCGCTATTTGCGGGCGAAGCGTTCGAAGTCGGCCATTTGGCGTTCCATTTCTTCGCGGGCGGAGTCGGCGGCGGAGCGGATGCCCTGGATGCGGAGCTTGAACTCGTCGGGGTTCGAAGAGCGTGAGAGCGCTTCGTCGAGCGTGATGAGTTGCTTAGTGTAGAGATCGAAGAGCGATTGATCGAAGGTCTGCATGCCGTACTGGCTGCCGCCGGCGGCGATGGCGTCGTGGATGAGGCGCGTTTTGTCGGGATTGATGATGCAATCGCGAATGTAGGCGGTGGTGATCATGACTTCGACGGCGGGGACGCGGCCCTGATCGTCGGCGCGGCGCACGAGGCGCTGCGAGATGACGGCTTTGAGCGTGGCGGCCATTTGCAGGCGAATCTGCTTCTGCTCGGGCGGGGGAAAGACGGCGATGATGCGTTGAATCGTTTCCGTGGCGTCGAGAGTGTGCAACGTCGAGAAAACCATGTGGCCGGTTTCGGCGGCGAGGAGCGCGGTGGAAATGGTTTCGAGGTCGCGCATTTCGCCGACCAGAATCACGTCGGGATCCTGACGGAGAGCAGCGCGCAAGGCGGTGGAGAAGTTCGCGGTGTCGACTTCGACTTCGCGCTGGTTGATGAAGCTGCGCTTGTCGCGGTGCAGGAATTCGATGGGGTCTTCGATGGTGATGAGGTGATCGGAGCGCGTTGGCGTTAACGCGGTCGATCATGGCGGCGAGGGTGGTCGACTTACCGGAGCCGGTGGTGCCGGTGACGAGGACCAAGCCGCGCTGCTCTTCGCAAATTTTGTTGATGACGGCGGGGAGATTGAGTTCTTCGGTGGTGCGAATTTTGGTGGGGATGACGCGGAGAACCATGCCGACGTTGCCGCGCTGCTGGAAGACGTTGACACGGAAGCGGCCCAGGCCAGCGACGCCGTAAGCCATGTCGAGCTCGGCGGTTTCTTTGAACTTTTGCTTCTGCCGGTTGGTCATCATGCTGAACGCCATGGAGAGCATTTCTTCCGGCGTGATGCGGGCGACGTCGGTGAGCGGCGTGAGGAGGCCGTCGACGCGCAGATAGGGGTGGTTACCGACCTTGAGATGCAAGTCGGAGGCTTTGTTTTCTACGGCGCGGCGTAGGAGGTCGTCGATGTTCAGTGCCATTCGGAGTACACCCTTCACGGTGCCGCAATACAGTGAAACTAGCATCGGGGTACTGGGACGGCAAGAAGAGCGGTGAGGGGGCGTGGCGCGGTAGTTAACTGGCCGGGGGGATGAGGACTGGCGACTTGTGACTTGGGGTGGGGGCGGACGGGTTTTTAAAGGGGTTGCGACTGGGATCCTCCGGCGCCTTTTGGGCGCCTGGATAACAAGCGAGGGGAAGGGGAGATCGGCGCGGCTGGCTTAAGTCTAGTTGGGCCTATGGTCTTTTGAGGTAGAGGGAATCGTAGAGGAGGCCGGCGAGGAAGCCGCCGGCCAGGGGGCCGATCCAGAAGACGCCGGCGTTGGCCCAGTGACTGGCGGCCAGGGCGGGGCCCAGGGCGCGGGCGGGGTTCAGGGCGCCGCCGGTGAAGGGATAGAGGGCGGCGACGCCTAGCATCGCTGTCAGGCCGATGGAGAAGCCGGCTAGGGGGCGGGCGAGGGTGCCTTCGTCGACGGTGGTGGCGAAGAAGACCAAGACCAGGAAAAAGGTTGCCACGGCTTCGAGGATCATGCGCGGAGAGGCGCGGGAAGTCGCGGACGAGTTCGGGGGTGCCGAGGGTGGCGGCGCGCCAGGCGTCTTCGGGGAGGACGGCTTTCAGGAGGAACGCGGCGAGGATGGCGCCCGCGAGTTGGGCGACCCAGTAGAGGACGACTTCGACGGTGCTGGAGCGCTTGGTGACCCAGAAGCCGATGGTGATGGCGGGGTTGAAGTGGCCGCCGGAGATGTGGGCGAGCGCGGAGTACATGACGGCGATGATGAGGCCTTGGGCGGCGGCGATGAGGAAGAGGTTGGGACCGCCGGCGCCGTGGAGGAATTGATCGGCGCAGATGGCGCCGGCGCCGAAGAAGACGAGAGCGAACGTGCCGAGAAATTCGGCGGTCAGGCGTTGGGGAAGATTGTACATGGGCGAGATTGTAAGGGAAGAGATGGCTGGTGGCGAGAGAACGGTTAGTTTGGAGAGGCGAAGGAGTAAAGAATTGGGGGCGAGGAAGTGAAGAAACTTGGGAGTAACGATGAGATCGTGCGGACAAGGGGCGCAGCGGTGCTGCGCCCGTACATGATTGAGGCGCGGGCAAGGTTGAAGCGAGACGGGTTGGGCGGACGGCGGAAAAGAAGGGCGCGGACGTGCGCCCGCACAACGCGAGAGTTTGGGCGGCTCGGAGTTGACCGCAAAAGCGGCGCCTAGGGCGCCGCACTCCACATAATTAGCGGGCGGCGGAGACTGGTGCGTTGACCGGGGTTAGCCAGTTGTGGCGGTCGGGCTTTGTGCCGCTGGTGATGGCGAAAAATTCTTCCTGGATGCGGCGCGTGATTGGGCCGGCGAAGCCTTTGCCGACCTGGATGTGATCGACGCTGCGGATCGGCGTGACTTCGACGGCGGTGCCCACGAAGAAAACTTCGTCGGCGATGTAGAGCATTTCGCGCGGGATGACGGTTTCCTTGACCGGAATGCCGAGGTCCTGCGCGATGGTGACGATCGGCGTCGCGCGTGATGCCGGGCAGAATGCTGGTGGCCAGAGGCGGTGTGTAGAGCTGCCGTCGTGAACGAGGAAAACGTTCATGCCGGAGCCTTCGCTGACGTGGCCGTCGGTGTCGAGCGCGATACCTTCGGTGTAGCCGTTGAAGGTGGCTTCCATGCGGATGAGTTGCGAGTTCATGTAGTTCGCGGCGGCTTTGGACATGGCGGGCAGAGTGTTTGGCGCGATGCGCGTCCAGGAGCTGACGCCGACTTCGACACCCTTGGAGAGTGCTTCGGGGCCGAGGTACGCGCCCCAGAGTCCAGCATGCCATGTAGCATTCGATCGGAGAATTCAGCGGGTTGACGCCGACTTCGCCGTAGCCGCGGAGAACGATGGGCTTGACGTAACAGGCGTCGAGCTTGTTGCGGCGCACGAGTTCAGTTGCGGCGTTGCCGAACTGCTCGACGGAATAAGGCAACTCCATGCGATAAATTTTCGCGGAATTGATCAGGCGCTGCATGTGTTCGCGGAGGCGGAAAATCGCGGGGCCCTGCTTGGTGTCGTAGCAGCGAATGCCTTCGAAGACTGCGGAGCCGTAGCTGACGACGTGGGAAAGGACGTGAAGGGTGGCGTCGTCCCACTTGATCCAATTTCCGTTGTGCCAGATTTTTTCAGTCTTTGTGACAGGCATGATTCGCTCCCTTTAGATAGAACCCCTTCAATTTTGAGGATACGGCACGGAGTTTGAGGGCGTCAACGAAACGCGAGGGTTGATGCGGCGAGATGGAAACCAAATTGGGCGGGGATGGTGGGCGGGGAAAAAAGAGAGCAGGAGAGAGAAAAAGAAAAACAGGCTGAGATTCGGCTTACGTCCGGGCAAGCTGGGGCGCAGCAATGCTGCGGCCCTACCTGAGTTGCGTTGGCGCTAGAAGGGGCGTTTGGATTCGTCGGTTGGGTTTGGGTCGGCTGTGTCGGATTTGTTTGGCTGCACCGGGGACTGATTGTATTTTTCGGGGTGTTCGACCTGGTAGTAAGCAGATTGGGATTGGAGGAGCAGCGTGCCCTGGTGATTTTCCCAGATGCCAAGAATGACGAAAGGAATGGCTGTGGCAGCGGCCCAGAGTTTTGCGTTGCGGGGGATTTTGGATTCGGGCTCCCAGCGGAAGAGTTGGGCGGCTACGAAGAATGCAAGGATGCCCCAGCACGCGAGAGATACCGCCTCGATCCAAACACTCGAGACGGGTTGGTTGAAGAATGTGGCGCTTTGAAGTCCCCAGACTAAATAGGTGGCAGGGAGGAATAGCGCGAATTTTTGCGCGACGTGCGGGAGATAGGGGAGCGGCATGGTTGCGCCGGAAAGAAAAATCAGCGGGAGCCAGATGAGCTGATTGAGGACTTGCGTCTCTTGCATGGTGTTGGTGACGCTGGCGACGATGAGACCCATGGCGGCGAAGGCGACGACGCCGACGGTGACGAGCAGGAAAAACGAGATGAGATTGCCGAATTCAGTGACGTGAAAGAGAACGCGCGCGAAGATGAGCTCGATGATGACGGTAGGGAGCGTAAGGATGTAATTGGCGACGATGCTGGAAGCGAGCATGTCGGCGGCGGTGACGGGAGTTACGTGGAAGCGGCGAAGGATGCCTTGCTCACGGAAGGTGACGAGGGCAGCGCTGAGTCCCCAGAAGCTGCCCATCACCGCGAGTGAAACAACCGGACCAAGAAAAAAGCGAATGATGTGCGGATCGCCCTTGGCGAAAACTCCGGCGTAGAGAAAGAAAAAGCCGAAGGGCATGATCACGCTGAAGAAGAGGAACATTTTGTTGCGCAGCGTGAGGCGGATGCGCATCGCGGTGAGTGTGAGGAAGTGCTTCAATCGCGGAGTCTCCTTCCGGTGAGCTCGATGAAGACGTCTTCGAGAGATGGAGTGGCGATTTCGAGGCTGACGAGTTCGTTGCCCTGGGCTTCGAGATATTTCACAAGAGAGACGATGGCTTGCGGGGGACGCTGGGTATGGAGCGCGTAGCCGCCGTTGAGGTCGCGGCAGTCGGTGACGCCGTCGAGCGCGCGGAGCGTTTCCGGCGGTTCGGGGCGCGTGAGGCGGACTTCGATGCGAGTCTTATCGCCCGAGCGGCCCTTGAGTTCGTTGGGAGTGCCGAGGGCGATGACCTTACCTTGATCGACGATCGCGACGCGATCGCATAGACGCTCGGCTTCCTCGATGTAATGCGTGGTCATCACGATGGTTTTTTTCTCGCGGCGAAGTTCGTCGATGATGTCGTAGATTTCGCGGCGGACCTGCGGATCGAGACCGGCGGTGGGCTCGTCGAAAAAGAGGACGCGCGGGTTGTTGACGAGGGCCATGGCGAGGGCGAGGCGCTGCTTCTGGCCGCCGGAGAGCTTGCTGTAAAAGGTGTCGCGCTTTTCGACGAGGCCGAAACGCTTGAGAAGTTCTTCGGGGTCGCGGCGGCGGGAATAAAAGCCGGCGAAGAGCTTGATGGCTTCGAAAGTTTTTAGTTTGTCGGGAAGGGAAGTGGACTGGAGAGCAGCGCCGATTTCGTTTTTGAGTTTTTCGGCGTCGCGCTGCGGGTCGAGGCCACACACGCTGACGCGGCCGCCGTCGAGATTGCGGAGGCCTTCGAGGATTTCGACGGTGGTGGTTTTACCGGCGCCGTTGGGGCCGAGGAGACCGAAGACTTCGCCCTCGTTGACGCTGAAGCTCACGCCGCGAACGGCTTCGAGTTCGCCATAGCGCTTGATGAGATTTTCGACCTGAATGACCGGTTCGGGCATAGATATACGTGAGTTCGAATGTTCGGTAGCGCTTACAGCATACAGCAGAATGCGTTGAGGATTGGCCGCGGTATCGACTCGCGAAAGTCAAAGTCAAAACCCGCACCCTCTAAAACCTGAGGGTGCGGCACCCAACTGCCTATTTCGATGTTCGTTTGTATTTGTGTTAGCGTTTGACGGCAGACTTCTCTTTCTTCGATTTGCGCGGCTTCTTGCGGGATGGACTCCAGAGATAGTTTTTCATTTTGACGCGATTTTCGATGACTTCGATACCTTCGGATTCGAGGAGTTTGCGCTGGAGCCCGGAGTAAGGTTCGCGGATTACGATTTTGCCTGCGGCGTTGAGGACGCGGTGCCAAGGAATACCTTTGCCTTGAGGCGTGGCGGACATAGCGCGACCGGCGCTGCGAGCGCCGCCTTTGAGGCGCAGAGCTTTCGCAACGGCTCCGTAGGATAGAACCCGCCCGCGGGGGATTTGTTTCACGAGTTTGTAGACCGGATCCCAGAGAGACATTTTCGGTTCCTTGGCGATTCGATTTGCCTAGGCGATTTCCTCAGGCGAAATTTGCCTACCAGAATTGTAGTGGATTCTGCTCGGCCCAAATTCGGGCGTTGCGGTTCTACCGAGGCCAAAATTGCGGCCTGGAGAATGGTAACGGTACGGAATGATAGCCATAAAGACAAAATCGCGGCAGCCGTGTTTAACAATGTGAGGCAATTGGCCGATGAGGAAAGCGGGCGAACAAGCGGCTGAGGAATTTACAACACCGCGACATATCCGAATCAAATCGGCGGATCGATTTTTGGCACTACACGGAAGCGGCGGCATCTAAGTAGTAGGGGAATTCGTACTTGTGTATTGAGGGTAGTTTGGATTGAGTGGAAGAGGATGCGTGAGACGAATGAAACCGAACGAAAATTCGAATGAGCCGTTCGAAAGTTTGGCGGTAAGTTCTAGTCATAACGTATCTGAAACATTTGTAGCGAAGATTCGTAATATTCGTTAGAGCGTGTAGTGGAAGGTATGTACACTACGCGCGAGTCGGATGCACGAGGCAAAAGTCATGGCGTTTGTTCGCCGCAAAGGGAACAAGTTCTATCTGGTGCACAATGTGCGCCGGGGCGAGAAGGTTCGGCAGATCCATCTCGCACGCCTCGGGGAACACGCGCAGATCACCGAGCGAGTGGTGCGCGAAGTTTCCAAGAAGCATCCGTTCGTGGAGCTGAATTGGAGAGCTCTGCGAGAGCAAGTGAATGGCAATGGAGTGGATCTTGCGGATCTGGACTCACGAGCTGTGCAGAAGCTGGTGAGTGGATTACGCGAAATGAATTTGGAACTCGCGGATCTGTTTCCGCCGATCCTCCGAATTTCTGAGTCGTCCGGCGTGGCGAACGAGCTGCTTTTGCAGTTGCGGCTGTTGCAGTCCACGCTGCAGGTAAAACTGGCGCAGTTTGAGTATCAGCGCGAGCGATTCGGTATTGCGTCCCGTTCGCGGGGCGTGAGGAGGCGGCCATGAAAGACTACATCCTTCCGTTAGATCCCAGTCAGCGCAGCACGGGAACTCTGGAATTCCAGAACTCGCTGCGGTCGAAGATCGTGGGACAGGACGAGGGCGTGCAGGCGCTCGTGGATCTGTACCAGGTGTTCTGCGCGGGATTGAACTCGCCAGGCCGCCCGGTGGGAAATTTGCTCTTTCTTGGGCCGACCGGCTCGGGCAAGACGCGCATCGTGGAAGCGGCGGCGGAGATTTTGTTTGGCGATCCGCGGCTGCTGGTCAAGGTCGACTGCGCGGAGTTTCAGCACTCTCACGAAATCGCGAAGCTGATCGGCTCGCCTCCGGGATATTTGGGGCATCGCGAGACGCATCCGCTGATCACCCAGGACGAGCTCGCCAAGAGCCACACAGACAAGCTGAAGCTGTCGTTTTTGTTGTTCGACGAGATTGAGAAGGCGTCGGACGCGTTGTGGCAGCTTTTGCTGGGGATGTTGGATAAGGCGACGTTGACGTTGGGCGACAACCGGCGCGTCGATTTGTCGCAGACGGTGATTTTCTTGACGTCGAACCTGGGGAGCAGCGAAATCACGGAGCTGATGCAGGGCGGCATGGGATTTGTGCAGCCTGCCAAGGGCAAGGCAGCCGAGACGGGTCTGGACGAGAAAGTTCAGCGGACGGCGGTGGAAGCGGCACGGCGAAAGTTTTCGCCGGAATTCATGAACCGCCTGGACAAGGTCGTGGTGTTTCATCCTTTGCAGCGAGTGCAGCTCGAAGAAGTTTTGAACATCGAGCTGGGACAAGTGCAGCAGCGCGTGCTGGAGACCGCGAAGGGGCAGTTTCTGTTTCGCGTGACTCCGGCGGGGCGCGATTTCTTGCTGCGCGAAGGGACCGATCAGCGATATGGCGCACGGCATCTGAAGCGGGCGATCGAGCGGCATGTTGTTTATCCGCTGGCGAATTTGCTAGCGACGGAACAAGTGCATCTCGGGGACCTCGTGCGAATTGATTGGGACGGCGTACACAATGCGCTGACGTTTGTGCGCGAGAGCCAAGGTGCGCTTGTGCCTAGCGGAGATGAAGCGGCGGAGACGAAGGCTGTGGCCGTTGACCTGAAGGATGGGAAGACGGTCGAAACTCCGTCGGAGGCTGTCGCGAAGACGAAGGAGACGCGGGCGGCTTTGCCGGCTGCGGCTCAGGCGCCGGCGGGTGCGCCACAGGCGAAGAAGAAGCCGGAGAAGTCGTAGACTTCGCCGGCAGACGAAAGCAATTTTGCAAATTCATCGGAGCCATCTTGCGAAGCGAGATGGCTCCGATTTTTTATGCGCGATGAGGATTCGAACGACGCGCGGCGGCGCGTCGTTCGGCTCGCCTGCAAAATTTTTTCCGATGCGCCTATAATCGGGTCGTATGAACGCGGAGTTGGAATTCGGAACAGGCGTGGCTGGAATCGAGTGGGCGCACCCGATTGTGCAGGAGTGGTTTGTCGGGCGGTTTGGCACGCCGACGGAGCCTCAGATTGCCGGGTGGCCGTCGATTGTGGAGCGGAAGGCGACGCTCATTGCGGCGCCGACCGGTTCGGGCAAGACGCTGGCGGCGTTTCTGGTTTGCATTGATGCGCTGGTTCGAAAGGCGCTGCGCGGTGAATTGGTAGACCAGACGGAAGTTTTGTATGTCTCTCCTCTGAAAGCGCTCGGAAACGATATCCAGAAAAATTTGGAAGCGCCGCTGGGCGAGATTCTGCAGCTCGCCGGGCGGCGCGGGCTGTTGATGCCCACGATTCGAACGGCGGTGCGCACGGGCGACACGCTGGCGCGCGATCGGCGCGCGATGCTGGTGCGGCCGCCACACATTTTGGTGACGACGCCGGAGTCGCTCTACATCTTGCTGACGGCGGCGCGGAGCCGCGAAGTGTTGCGAACGGTCGAGACGGTGATCGTGGATGAGATTCACGCGATGGCGGACGACAAGCGCGGATCGCATCTCGCGGTGTCGCTGGAGCGGCTGGAGCAGCTTGCGGGGAGGCCACTGGTGCGGATTGGATTGTCGGCGACGCAGAAGCCGATCGAGTTGGTGGCGGAGTTTTTGACGGGAAGCGGGCGGGCACGGCCGGTAATTGTGGACGTGGGACATCGGCGCGACATGGACATTGCGATCGAGGTGCCGCACAACGAGATTGGCGCCGTCGCGACGAACGAGATGTGGGGCGAGGTTTATGACCGGATTGCGTCGCTGGCGATATCGCACAAGTCGACGCTGATTTTTGTGAACACGCGGAAGCTGGCGGAGCGCGTGGCGTACAACCTGGGCGAGCGGCTTGGGCAGGATAACGTCGCGGCGCACCACGGGAGTTTGTCTCGGAAGTTGCGGCTGGCGGCGGAGAAGAAGCTCAAAGAGGAACAGATTCGGGCACTGGTGGCGACGGCTTCGCTGGAGCTGGGCATCGACGTCGGCAGCGTCGATCTCGTGTGTCAGATCGGTTCGCCGCGTGCGATTGCGGTTGGGCTGCAGCGTATCGGCCGCGCGGGGCACTGGCGCGGGGCGATTCCTAAGGGTCGAATCTTTGCGACGACGCGCGATGAGTTGATGGAGTGCGCGGCGCTGGTGCGGGCGATTCGAAAGGGCGAGTTGGATCGGCTCGAGATTCCGGATTCGCCGATGGATATTTTGGCGCAGCAGATTGTGGCGATGTGCGCGGCTGAGGATTGGAACGAGCAGGAGTTGTTCGAACGGTTTCGGCAGTCGTATCCGTATCGCGAATTGGAGCGGACGGATTTCGACAAGATTGTCGAGATGCTTTCGGAAGGCATTACGGCGCGGCGCGGGCGGTATGGCGCGTATCTCCATCGCGATCGGGTGAATGGAATGGTGCGGGCGCGGCGCGGAGCGCGGCTGGCGGCGATCACGAGTGGTGGCGCGATTCCGGAGAACGCGCTGTACACGGTGGTGGCGGAGCCCGAAGGCATCGTTGTTGGGACGCTGCATGAGGACTTCGCCGTTGAGAGCATGGCGGGGGACATTTTTCTGCTGGGCAATACTTCTTGGCGTGTGCGACGCGTGTCGTCCGTTGGAAGGGTCGAGGTCGAGGATGCGCACGGTGCGCCGCCGAGCGTACCGTTTTGGTTGGGCGAGGCACCGGCGCGGACTGCGGAGTTGTCAGCGGCGGTTGCGGATTTGCGGGAGGCGATCGGAGCGCTCGTTGAAAATGTCGAGGTCGGGGCGAATCGCGACACGTCGGAGAAGGTGGCAGCCGCAGTGGACTGGTTGAAGGCGGAATGCTGCGTCGGCGATGAGGCGGCGGAGCAGATGGTGGAGTACATCATCGCGGGGCGCGCGGTGTTACGAGGGGTGCCGACGCAGACGACGATCGTCGCGGAGCGGTTTTTCGACGAGGGTGGCGGGATGCAACTTGTGATTCACGCGCCGTTTGGCGGGCGAATCAACAAGGCTTGGGGACTGGCGCTACGGAAGAGATTTTGCCGGTCGTTCAATTTCGAATTGCAAGCGGCAGCGACGGACAACGGGCTGAACATCTCGCTCGCGGAGCAGCACAGCTTTCCGCTGGGCGATGTCTTCCACTTTTTGCATCCGAACTCGGTTCGTGAGGTGTTGTCGCAGGCGGTGCTGGATTCTCCGCTGTTTGCGACGCGATGGAAATGGGATGCGGGGCGAGCGCTGGCGCTGCTGCGATTTCAGGGCGGGAAGAAAGTGCCGCCGCAGATTCAGCGGATTCGCGCGGATGATTTGCTGGCGTCGGTGTTTCCGGAGGCGTCGGCGTGCCCGGAGAATCTCGTTGGAGAGATCAAGATTCCAAAGCATCCACTGGTCGATGAGGTGATGAAGGACGTTTTAACTGAGGCGATGGATATTGACGGGCTGGAGCGCGTGCTGCGCGATATCGGTGAGGGGAAGATTCAGTGTTTGGCGGTCGATACGCCGATTCCGTCGCAATTTTCGCACGAGATTTTGAATGCGAATCCGTATGCATTTCTCGATGACGCTCCGTTGGAGGAGAGGCGCGCACGGGCCGTCGAGATGCGGCGTATGTTGCCGGAGGCGGTGCTGTCGGAGGTTGGGCGACTCGATCCGGCGGCGATCGAAGAAGTTTGCGCGGACGCGTGGCCGGATGTGCGCGATGAGGAAGAGCTGCATGATGCGTTGTTGAGTTTGTTTGCGCTGCCGGTGGCATTGAGTGACGCACAGGGCGGCGGCAAATTGTTCCACCGGTTGAATGCGTCGATAGAAAGCTGGCGCACGCCGTTCGAACGCCTCGCGGCGCAACGTCGCGTCGCGGTTGCTTCCGCTGGTGGTGCCAATTACTGGGTCGCGGCGGAGCAGGCGGCGGCGTTCGAACAGATTTTCCCGGGTGCTGCATTCGAAACAAATTTGCCGTCGATTCCCATTGGCGCGCCGAAGACCCGCGACGAACTCATTCTCGATTTAACAACAGGCTGGATGCTTCATGTGGGGCCAATGACTGTGCGCGAACTGGCTGGGATCATTGGCATCACTGCTAGCGATATCGATCGAGCGATGCTGCGGCTTGAAGCGAGCGGAGCGGTGCTGCGTGGTCAGTTCACAGGCACAGCGTCAGAGGATACCGAGTGGTGCGACCGCCGGTTGCTCGCCCGCATTCATCGACTGACCCTGGGTGCGCTGAGGAAGCAAGTAGAGTCGGTCAACGCCGCCCAGTTTATGCGCTGGCTGCTTCGGTGGCAGCATGTCGCGCCCGGAAGTCAGGCGCTCGGCGAACACGGTGCCCTGGAAGTGATGCAGCAGCTACAGGGGTTTGAGGCTCCCGCGAACTGCTGGGAGCGGCACATTCTGGCGCGACGTATCGCCGACTACGGTTCGAATCTGCTGGATGGCCTCTGCCTGACCGGGGTTGTGGGCTGGGGGCGGGTGTCACCACATCCCGCGACCCTCGGCTCGACCCTGGAGGCAGTCTCCTCGGAGCGTTCTTCCGAACGCCGCCGAATCGCGCCGACCAGCGTCGCGCCAATCGCGTTTTTCGTGCGCGAGGAGTCCGACTGGATGATCCCGCGCCGTGCCGAGGGCGAAGACGAATGCGGGAGTCTCAGCGAGGATGCCGGGGCGGTTTTGAACTTTCTCAGACGCCGCGGTGCCTCCTTCTTCGCTGATATCGTTCGGGGAACCGCCAAGCTCAAGGACGAGGTCGAAACCGGACTTTGGGACCTGGTTGGAGCCGGCATCCTGACCGCGGATGGCTTCGACAACCTGCGAGCACTGATCGACCCGAAACGGCGCTCGGAAGCGGTGAGCGGGCGCGCTGCCGCGCCTCGCAATACCGGCGGGCGATGGTCCCTCCTGTATCCGGGCGAGCGTGGTGGAGCGCACGAAGGCACTCGAGGCGACCTGCTGGATGCTGCTGCGACGCTACGGCGTCGTGTTTCGCGAGCTTCTTGCCCGCGAGACCATCGTACCGAAATGGCGCGAGGTGCTAATCACAATGAGACGACTCGAAGATCGAGGCGAAATTCGTGGCGGACGATTCGTCAGCGGCTTCCTCGGCGAGCAATTCGCGCTGCCGCTGGCGGTGGAATCCCTGCGAGCAACTCGAAACCTCGCCCGAACTGGCGAAACGGTGACAGTTTCTGCCGCCGACCCGCTGAACCTGGTTGGCATCGTCGTGCCAGGCGACCGAGTTGCCGCGAATTCCGGCCGCAAGGTGGCATTCCGCGACGGTGTAGCAGTGCCACCAGGCGAGCATCCTGACGTCGCGGTCCTAGCTGCGGGCTAATAGCCGCTCAACCCTCGAAAAACCAGTTCTATTGGTGATTTCTAAAGTAGCGCTTTAAACCTCAAATGTCGTTCTGGCTCGGCTCGCCTTTTTTTGTCGTTTGAGGACTGACACAAACTGTTTTGTCTCTCTCACTTTGCGCCCCGATGAAACACTGTCTCATCGGATGAGACAGTTTCCAGAAATGCAACTCACGGATGTTATTGAGTTTATGTCATTTCCGGCGCTTATAAGGTTATGTCGTAAATGGCACGCTCCATGCACTAACCCAGTCGCCCGGTATTTGATACAGCGGTCTGGGGGAAACACACATGAGAGCCGCAGTCAGACAACAGCTGGACCCGACAATCCGCAGCAACGACACCCGGGATTTTCACGGCTCGCTGCGTTCGAAGATCGTCGGGCAAGAAGAGGGTGTGCAGGCGCTGGTCGATATGTTCCAGGTCTTCTGTGCCGGCCTGAACTCGCCAGGACGCCCGGTAGGCAACCTACTGTTCCTCGGGCCGACCGGTTCGGGCAAGACCCGCATCGTTGAGGCTGCCGCCGAGATTCTGTTCGGCGACGCGCGCGCGATCATCAAGGTCGACTGCGCGGAATTCCAACATTCGCACGAAATCGCGAAATTGATCGGCTCGCCCCCAGGCTACCTCGGGCACCGCGAGACTCATCCGCTCATTACCCAGGAAGAACTGGCGAAGAGCCATACCGACAAGCTGAAGCTGTCGTTCCTGCTGTTTGACGAAATCGAAAAGGCGTCCGACGCACTGTGGCAGTTGCTGCTCGGAATGCTCGACAAGGCGACACTGACGCTCGGCGACAATCGCCGCGTGGACCTGTCGCAGACGGTGATCTTCCTCACGTCGAACCTCGGCGGCGGCGAAATCACGGAACTCATGAACGGCGGCATGGGATTTGTGCAGCCGACCGGAAAGCCTGACGCGCAGCTGAACCAGAAAGTGGAGCGCACGGCCATTGAAGCGGCGCGCCGCAAGTTCTCCCCAGAATTCATGAACCGGCTGGACAAAGTGGTTTGCTTCCATCCTTTGAGGCGTGAACAACTCGAAGAAGTGCTCGACATCGAGCTTGGCCAGGTACAGCAGCGCGTTCTCGAGACGGCCAAGGGGCAGTTCCTGTTCCGCGTCACCAACCCTGGAAAAGAGTTCCTGTTGCAGGAAGGTACCGACCAGCGTTATGGCGCGCGTCATCTCAAGCGCGCGATTGAACGCCACGTCGTGTATCCTCTGGCGAATTTGCTCGCGACCGAGCAAGTTCACCTCGGCGACCTCGTCTGCATCGACTGGGACAAGAGTCAAGATCGTTTGACGTTCGTTCGCGAAGGCGAAAATCTTGCGATGCCGGTTCGAAAGCTCGAGCCTGCGATTGCTCCTCCGAAAGCGGCAGCGCGTAGCGGTAAGTCGATTGAAGCTCCGCAGCCTGCGCTGGCGCCGGAAACGGCTCCGCGAATCGCGCGCTAATCCAAACAATTCCCCAACGCTAGGCAGCCCGGGCGGCAACTTCGCCCGGGTTTTTTCTTTTTACGGCGGCGCGGTGTAAAGTTGATGCACTAGGCTCAACTATGCGTCGCACTCTTCCAGGTTTCGTCCGGCTCGCACCTATCCTTTTGCTGGCTTCCGCCGTGTATTGCGTTCCCGCCCGCGCGCAGCGGACGCAGCTCAAGCCACCCTGGAACATCTACTCGCCGCAGACCGATATTCAGGTGGGGAAGCAGAATGCGCAGCTCATGCTCCAAGGCAGCCCAACGCAGCAAAAGCTGCCGATGTGCAACGATCCCAAAGTCGATCAATACCTGACCAATATCGGTATGAAGCTCGTTTCGAAGCTCGATCAGCGGGGCGTGACGTATCCGTGGGAATTTCACTGCGTGAACGACAAGTCGATCAACGCGTTCGCGTTGCCGGGTGGGTATGTCTTCGTGAACCGCGGCGCGATCGAGGCGGCGGACAATGAATCGCAGCTTGCGGCGGTGATGGCGCACGAGTTGTCTCACGTGACGCTTCGGCACGGGACGGCGCAGGCGACAAAGGCCCAGTTAGCGCAGGGCGCGGTTGGGATATTCGGCGGTATTTTTGGAGGCAGTACGGCAGGAGCCCTGATGACGCAAGGTGTCGCGGTGGGAGCGAGCGGAGGTTTGCTGCACTATTCGCGCAGCGATGAAACGCAGGCGGATGTCAGTGGCACGCAGGTTTTGTATGACACGGGCTACGATCCGCGCGCGATGTCTCAGTTTTTCGAAAAGCTCGAAGCGGAGTCGAAAGGGAAGAATCCGCCACAATTCTTGTCAGACCATCCGAATCCGGGGAATCGTGTCGAGCGCGTGAACGAGGAGATCGACAAGCTTGGCGGCATAGCGCCGAACGCGAAGAGAGATTCGGCTGAGTTTGAGTCGATCAAGCGGGAAGTGATTGCGCTGCCGACCCCGAAAAAGATTGTTCCGGCGGCCGCGGCGGCTGGAGAGGTTGGGCCACCTCCGCCACCATCGACGCACTTGGCCGATTACAAGGGTTCGAAGTTCGCGCTGAGTTATCCTGAAAACTGGGGCGTATCCGAGAGCGACGGAGGGGCGGCGTTTGCGCCGCCGAACGGCGTGGTTCAGGGCGGCGACGGCCAAGGCGCACTGGCTTACGGCTTGATCGTGAATGTTCGAGCAGAGCAGGGCTCGAGCGATTCGAACGCGCTCGCCAACGCCACGCAGCGGCTCATAGGGGATTTGCAGAAGTCGAATCCACACATGAAGATTGTGCAGAGCGCGTCGTCGGTGCGGTTGAATGGGCAGCCGGGGCTTTCGACGTATCTTGTTAACGACTCGCCGGTCGGCGGGCAGGAAACCGACTGGCTGATCACCGTAATGCAACCGCAGGGTCTGATGTCGTTTTTGTGTGTCGCGCCGCAGGCGAAATACAGCGACTACGACAAAACGTTCAGCGCAATCCTGGATACCGTTCGCTTACCCAAATAAACGTCCGCGCATCAGTCTTCTAACCCGACAGCCAAACAATCGGAGCAGAGTCAGTTTTTCGTGCCGGCCAGCACGCCCGCATCGTGGTTTATGGCGCGTTATGGAGTTCGGCGGCACGGGCCAGCGCGTCCTGAATGCTCGGACAAATGTTCTGCGCGCCAATGTGGCGTTCGAATTCGGCCTGTCTCATGAGCTGCGCGGGTTGTTCGCGAGCGCCGCACAGGAGTAAAGCTCTGCCGGAGGCGTGAATTTGATCCGCGAGATCGCGGATCGCGCCCAGCCCGGTCGCATCGACTGCCGTCATATTCCTCAAGCGCAACACGACAATCGGCGGCAATTGAGATATGCCCTCCAGGATTTCGGAAAATTTGTCGGTTGATCCAAACAGGAACGGTCCATGGACACGAAAAACGGCCACGTAGTCGGGAATGTCTTTGCCTTGCAGGATATGCATTCGGCTGTCTTCGACGTAGCCACGAGTCACCCTCGTGACGGTTGTCGTGCGGGAGACTTTTCGAATATAGGTTAAGGCAGCCAGCACCATCCCGACTTCGACGGCGAACGTCAAATCGGCAACCACTGTAAGCGTGAGCGTCAGCAGCCACACGGTAATGTCGGCAGGTGTGAGCTTGAGAATTTCAGGTATCTCGTGCCATTCGCCCATGTTGTAGGCGACCATCAGCAGGATTGCGGCGAGCGCGGCGAGCGGCACGTTTTTCACGAGTGGTGCGGCGAATAGCACGATCGCTAAGAGCGTTAGCGCATGGATCATTCCGGCGACCGGGGTTTTCGCCCCGGCGCGCACGTTCGTTGCCGTACGGGCGATTGCCCCGGTTGCGGGCAGTCCGCCAAACAGAGGCGAGACGATATTCGCAATACCTTGCGCCATCAGCTCCACGTTCGGGTTGTGCTTATCCTTGCTCATGCGGTCGGAAACAACCGCGGACATAAGCGACTCGATTGCACCCAGCATCGCTACTGTGAATGCCGGCGACAATAGTTGGCTCAGGACGTTGTAGTGCAGTTTTGGAATCGCAAATGACGGAAGGCCACTGGGGATTCCACCGAATCGGGTGCCGATCGTTTCGACCGGCAAATGCAGCAGCGTCACGGCAATCGTGGCTCCGAACGTGACGACGATCGCTCCCGGGATCCGCTTCGCGTACTTCAAACAAAGGATCATGATGATCAGCGAAGTGACTGCGAGGAGAGTCGCGGACGGCGAAATGCTGTGCCACGATTCCCCATACGCGCGCATGCGATGAAAGAAATCGCCCGGCACACGATCCATCTTCAATCCAAAAAAATCGCGGATTTGCGTGCTGGCGATCAGAATGGCAATGCCGTTGGTAAAGCCGATGATGACGGGGCGCGGGAAATACTTTACGGCCGAGCCCATGCCGGTGATTCCGAGGATCAGAAGGAGCACTCCGGCCATCATCGTGATGGTGAAAAGGCCCTCGAGTCCGTACTTGGCGATGATGCCAGAGACGACCACGACGAACGCGCCGGTCGGGCCGCCGACCTGCGTTTTCGATCCACCCAATGCGGAGATCAGAAAGCCGGTGACGATCGCACAATACAGCCCGGCCTGCGGGGTGACGCCGGAAGCGATCGCAAATGCCATGGCGAGAGGAAGGGCGACCATGCCGACGGTCACACCTGCGATGAGATCGCTCAAGAACTTGTGGCGATCGTAATCGCGTAAAAGCAGGACGGATTTAGGCAGCCATGCGGCGAGTGCGGAAGTCATCGAGAGAAATGGGCAGAAATCGCTCCACTTTGAAGTTATCAGGTTCAGGCGCGGGGCCGGACGTTGTCAGTAGCGGCTGTGTCCGGAGCTGAATCGGCGGATGAATAACGGCGGGCTCAGGCTGTCGGTGTGACTTGCGCGGGCTCGCGGTGCTTGGCTTCGGAGACTTCGTGTTTTTTCTGGCTGGCCGTCTTTTCGGGACGGGACGGATCCCATCGCAAGATTGGGTTTCGAGCAGCACCGACCTCGTCGAGGCGACGGACGCGTGTTGTATGCGGCGCGGTTTTTACCAGGTTAGCGTCGGTTGCGGCCTCGTGCGCGATGGATTTCATCGCGTCGATGAAAAGGTCGCACTCCTCCTTCGATTCCGATTCGGTGGGCTCGATCATCAGCGCGCCCGGGACGATGAGCGGGAATGCGGTCGTGTACGGGTGGAAGCCGTAGTCGATGAGGCGTTTTGCGATGTCCATCGTGTTCACGCCGTTGCGTTTCTGGATTGCGTCGCTGAAGACGACTTCGTGCATCGAGGGAAGGGAATAAGGCAGGTCGTAGACGCCTTCGAGGTGTTTGCGAATGTAGTTGGCGTTCAGCACGGCGTCTTCGGTGGCTTGGCGGATGCCGGGGCCGTAGGCGAGGATGTAGGCGAGGGCGCGGACGAGTACGCCGAAATTTCCGGAGAAGGCTTTTACTTTGCCGATCGACTGAGAGCGCACATGTTCGAGGGCGAGGTGACCGTTTTTTTCGACGAGAATCGGTGTCGGACGGAACGGCTCGAGGATTTTCTTCATCGCGACGGGACCCGCGCCGGGTCCCCCGCCGCCGTGTGGTGTGGAAAAAGTCTTGTGCAGGTTGAGGTGCATCACGTCGACGCCTAAATCTCCGGGGCGCGCGACGCCGGCAAGCGCGTTCATGTTGGCGCCGTCCATGTAGAGTAGGGCGCCTTTGGCGTGCAGGATTTCGGCGATTTCGGGAATACGCTCTTCGAAGATGCCGAGCGTCGAAGGATTGGTGATCATCAACGCGGCGACGTCTTGGGTGACGAGTTCGCGGAGTTTTTCTACGTCGATCTGGCCGTGCGATTCGGATTTGATGTTTTCGACTTCGTAGCCGGCAATGACCGCGGTAGCTGGGTTCGTGCCGTGCGCTGAATCGGGGACGAGAACTCTTTTGCGCGGATTGCCATGCTTTTCGAGATAGGCGCGGATCAAGAGCAGGCCGGTGAGTTCACCTTGCGCGCCGGCCGCGGGCTGCAGTGTGATCGAGTCCATGCCGGTGATTTCGAGTAGGCAGTTTTCGAGTAGTTGTAGGATTTTGAGGCAGCCTTGCGATAGCTCTTGCGGTTGGAGCGGATGCTCGGTTGCGATTCCATCAAGCCGTGCGACGAATTCGTTCACACGCGGGTTGTACTTCATTGTGCAGGAGCCGAGCGGGTACATGCCGAGATCGATGGCGTAATTCCACGTCGAGAGGCGCGTGAAGTGGCGGATGACTTCGATTTCGCTGACTTCGGGAAAGTCCTTCACGCCGTTGCTGCGATGATTCGCGCCGAGGGCCTTCGCGGGATCGACAGCAGGCACGTCGAGCGGCGGCAATTCGAACGCGCGTTTTCCGGGCGACGACTTTTCGAAGATCAGCCCCTCGTTCTGATTAGTGTGGCGCGTTGCTTTCTTGATCTTGTGACTCACTGTGTCCTTTGAGTTCTCTCGCCAAATTTATTGAACTGGCTGCTGCAGCGCGCGCGTAATGCTCTTGGCCAGGTGTTCGATATCGGCGCGCGTTGTGGTTTCGGTGACGCAGACGAGCGCGTGCTTGGTTAGTTCGGGATAAGAAGGGCCGAGTGGCAAGGGGCCGACGATTTTGTCCTTGAGGAGTTCGTGATTGACCATTCGCGCCGAACGCGGAAGTTCGACGGTGAATTCGTTGAAGAAGGGAGCAGTGAACGTGCGTTTCACGCCCGGAATTTTTGTCAGCAAATCCAGTGCGAATTGAGCCTTCGAAAGATTCTGATGCGCCATTTCACGCAAGCCTTCTTTGCCGAGCAGCGTGAGGTGAACGGTTGCCGCGAGTGCGCACAATGCCTGGTTAGTGCAGATGTTCGAAGTCGCCTTCTCGCGGCGGATGTGTTGTTCGCGCGTTGCGAGTGTCAGGACGAAGCCTCGGCGACCCTCGGTATCGATCGTTTGCCCGGTGAGGCGTCCGGGCATCTGGCGCACAAACTTGTCGCGCGAGGCGAGGACACCGACGAATGGACCGCCGTAGCTTGGCGCTAATCCGAAGCTCTGGCCTTCCATTGCGACGATGTCGGCTTCCGCGGGCGGCTTAACGAGGCCGAGCGACACGCCTTCCGTGATCGCCGTGACAAGCAGCGCCCCAGATGCGTGAACGACGTCCGCTAGTGCAGCGACCGGTTCGATCGCTCCAAAGAAATTCGGCGATTGCACAACGACCGCGCCGACATCATCCTTCAGTGCCGATTTCAAAATGATTTGATCGAGCGTCCCGTCGGAGCCGTAGGGAATTTCCTCTACGTGCAAGCCGGAGTTCTTCGCGTAAGTCTTCAGTACATCGCGATATTCGGGGTGCAAGGAACGGGCAACGAGTACGCGGGTGCGCCCCGTGATGCGCTCCGCCATCAACACGGCTTCGGTCGTCGCCGTCGATCCGTCCCACATCGAAGCGTTGGCGACCTGCTGACCCGTCAACTGGCACATCAGCGTCTGAAATTCAAAAATCGCCTGCAGCGTGCCCTGCGTGATTTCGGCCTGATACGGCGTGTAGGAGGTAAGAAACTCGCCGCGCTGGATGATCGCGTCGGTCACAACCGAGCGCAGATGGTTGTAGACACCAGCCCCAAGAAAACTCGTATACCCGAAAGAATTTTCCGAAGCACGCTCTTTGAAATATTGAATGACTTCCGCTTCCGAAAACGGCCCCGGCAGCTTGAGTGCCTGTTTCAGTCGAAACCGCTCGGGGATGCTCGAGAAAAGATCGTCGATCGATTTCGCGCCGATGGCCGCCAGCATTTCCTGGCGCTCCGCCGGGCTCTTGGGGAGATAGCGCATCAGGCCGACGCTTCCTTGTTCTTGTCGGCTTCGGCGATAAACGCTTCATAGGCCTTCGCGTCCATCATGTCTTTCACTTCGGCAGGATTCGCCAGCTTCACTCTGATCAGCCACGCAGCGCCGTGCGGGTCGCTGTTGATCGTCTCCGGCGTGTTCTGCAAGTCGCCGTTGATCTCGGTCACGTCGCCGGTCACCGGCGAATAAATCTCGCTAACCGCTTTCACCGATTCAACCGTGCCGAACGATTTGCCGGCTTCGACCTTGGCGCCGACCTTCGGCAATTCCGCGAACACCACGTCGCCCAGTTCGTGCTGCGCGTAGTCCGTGATTCCGATCGTGGCGACGTCGCCTTTGACGTCGGCCCACTCATGCTGCTTCGTGTAACGAAAATTGGCTGGATACGCCATGTCATTGCTCCTTTTGCGCGGGCATTCCAGCCATGCGCAGTGCAGCGGATGTGTTACGCGGTCTTCGTCGTCGGTGATGCGGCGGCCAGCTTCGGCCGTTTGTAAAACGGAGTCGGGACCACCTTTGCTCTGTATTTATTGGCCCGAATCTCCACCAATATCGTTGTGCCGACCGCCGACATCTGCGGCGGCACATAAGCCAGTGCAATGTTTTTGCCGAGTGTCGGCGATGGCGAGCCGCTCGTGATCACGCCGATCGCATCGCCTGATTCACTGCAGCAGCAATATTCGTCCCGAGCGATTCCACGATCGACCATCTCAATCCCGACAAGCGTTCGCTTCAGTCCTGCGGCTTGCGCCTTTTCCAACGCCGCTCGACCGATGAAGTCACCCTTGTCCATCTTGCAGTACCGATCGAGCCCGGCTTCCCAAACATTAATCGTGTCGCTGATCTCGTGGCCGTACAGCGCCATCTTCGCCTCGAGCCGCAGCGTATTCCGCGCACCGAGTCCGCAGGGAACGATGCCGAACTCACGACCAGCGTCGATCACCTGATTCCAGACGTTCTCACTGGTCGCCTGATCCGACGGAACATAAATCTCAAATCCATCTTCACCCGTGTAGCCCGTACGCGCGATCAGAATACTTTTCAGTCCGCACACCGTCCCACGCGTGAACCAATAATTTTTGATGACGTCGAGATTTGCGTCAGTCAGCTTGCGCATCACATCGATCGCGCGCGGCCCCTGAATCGCAAGCTGCGTGTAGCTGTCGCTCAGATCTCCAACGACGCAGTCGAAGCCCCTCGTATTTTCCCGAACCCAGTTGATGTCTTTCTCGCGCGTGCCCGCGTTGATGACCAGCAGGTAGTCGTCTTCACCGAGCCGGTGCACAATCACGTCGTCAACGAACGTCCCTTGGGGATAAAGCAGCGCCGAGTAATGCGCCTGACCAATCGTAAGCTTCGACGCATCGTTCATGCTGAGATGCTGCACCGCAGCGAGCGCACCGCCGGCCAGCTTACCGGTATGAATCCGAATGTCGCCCATGTGGCTGACATCAAATACGCCGACAGCCCCGCGAACAGCCTTGTGTTCGGCCACAAGTCCGCCGCTCGGAAGGGTACTCGACCGGCATATCCCAGCCGCCAAAATTAACCATTTTCGCTCCCAATCGCCGGTGCGTGGCGTTGAGAGGCGTCTTGCGAAGTTCACTGATTTTAGGCGAGTTGGCGGGTTCCATTCCTCATGCTCGGGCAGTACCTCGGGCGGAAATCGATGTTAACACGCGCTCAAAAACGCGTCAAAGAACCCCGCTGCAAGACGCTCACAGCACCACTCAATTCGGGACAAGCCCCAAGTGGATATTTCGCACCCCACCGGCGGCGCACGGCTTGCCGCTTTGCGCCCCCGTCAGGTACATTCTTTCCGGAGGCTCTCCCATGCCCGGGCCGATCGTTTGTACCCAGTGCGACAAGACCGAGCAGGAATGCACCTGCGAAAAGTACTGTACGATCTGCAAGGGGCAGGACAAGGTGCGCCTCTGTGCCGACGGACTATATTATTGTCCCGATTGCCGAGAGGCGTGCGACGTCGCACTCGCCAATGAACGTGGAGACCGTGGAAACTGAATCCAAAACGATCAAGGTGCAGGTCGACGCTGACCCTCGCCTGGCCGCCGCCGTCGGTGGCGTTGCGCGTTACATGGCAGACGCAGCCGGCATGGAAAACGACGCCATCGCGCAGCTGCAGGCCGCAGTCGTCACCGCTTGCATCGATGCGTTCCAGCTACTTACCCCAGCGAGTCCGCACCTTGCCGTTGCGATTTCGAAATTGTCCGACCGCCTGGAGGTTGTGCTGTCCTGCGAGTGCGCTTCGAATCCCGGACAAGCCAAGGCCTCACTCGGCGGCGTCGATCGCGTTCAGCATGAAACGCAAGGCAACGTCGTGATCACCCGGCTCACCAAGTTCATCAATCAAGGCGCCCCGAGCCGATAAGTTCGATCGCCCGCGCCGCAACAAGAATCCCGATCAAAAACAAAAGAGCAGGGAATCAATCCCCGCTCTCTTTCGAATGACGATTTTCGCGAGTCTCTACATCTTGATCGCGAAGGTGTTTTTCTTGATGAGTGACGCCATCTGGTCGTCCGTCAGCGACATGCGTACCACAATCCGGTCGCCCGCCGGCGTAACCGAAGCTTGTGACATGAGTTGCGCCATGTCCGGATTGTCCTGCTTTGATTGATATTGCTTGTACATCAATCCCATCTGCAGAAGCTGGCCCAGATTATTGGCGTCGTCCACGGAGCTACAGATTGCCTGGAACTTTCCATCGACTCCGCTGCTCGCATTCACAGTGATGATCATGTTTTGCATCCGCTGTACGAGCTTCGCGGCGTCGGGGAACTGATTGATTTCCGGGGCAAGCTGTTGCATCGCGAGTCGCGTATAGGCTGGATTGAGCACAGCCCAAACAACACCTCCCGCCCCGTTCGCTTCATTCACCAGTGGAAAAAATTTGTCATTGCGAATCAGTCCGTCCGCGCCGCCAAACCGCACGTCGATCATCTTCTCCAGCAAAGCACGATGACCGAAAGCCGCGGTGCTTGAATCGACGAAGAAGAAAAACAAATCGTTCGCGCCCGATCCACTCCCGAACGCATACAGCGTGTAGTTCCGCACCTTGAAAGTTGGCAGCTTCTGCGTCTTGAAATAATTTTCCGTCTGTTCCGGGTTGTAATTTCCTAGCGCTACGCCAACGATCTGTTCGCCAGTCGGTACCGCTGAGTTGCCGACACCCGCCGTTTTCGCGGTCACACCTTCAGCCACGAGTCCCCACGCCAACTCCTCCACCTGGGTGTTCGGATCGACTCCCGCTGAAGCCAGGAACTTTTCGAACTGTCGAAAACGATCCGGCAACATCTGTTCCTGCAATTGAGGGAACCAGGGGAGACCGCGCGCCTTCTTCAGATCCGCGTAGGCAAATTCACCGACTTCTTTCGGGAAAAGGGCGATGACGTCCGAGCCAAGCTGTCCAGCGCGCGCCGGACGCGGCGCGAACAGCGTCAGGGAAGCCAGCGCTACGACAGCCAAAAGCTGCCGCATGCCCACTCTCGGGCCCAATGTCAAAACTCGCTTCATGTGATTCTCCCTTCGTCTGTCGGCGTGGATTGACGATGGCTAAGCGTTGATTCGGGAAGTTTCGCCCAGGCGCTCACGCAGCGCTGCTACCTTCTCACGTACCGCCGTCGCGTACCCTGTGTCTTTGATGCCGTCGAGGTTAATCTCGACGTTGGCCAGCGCCCCTCGGGCTCCGGCGGCAGCCATCAGCCGCGCTACGTCTAAGTCTGACTTCATGGATGCGGCCGCGATAGCCGCAAGTTGTCCAATCCGTTCGAAAAGTGCAACTGTACTGGTTGCCACTTCCAGCGGAACCTCGGTAGCTCCGCGCGTCGCCGTCTGGATCGCCGCGTCGCGCGCCTTGATTTCTTCGCCATCGCCCTGGGGCATCTTAAACGCCGCCAAAACCGCATCATATGCCGAAGAATCGCGATCAATCGCGCCCGTCAGTTCGTCCGCCGCCTTCCGCATCTGCTCGAGCGCATCCGACAGTTTATCCACTACGGTGAGCTGTGCTTTTTTCTTGCGCGATAGCCCCGCCACCATCTGCCCCAGCGCCGCGGCCAACGCTCCCGCCAGCGCCGAGACGCTTCCTCCGCCTGGAGTAGCCGAAGGCGCCGCAACTGCGTCGATAAATGGCCGGGCCAGTGCGCCGAGCTTACCGTCCTTGCTTCCCGCTTCGGCGGCAGGCGCTCCCGTCAACGCGCCTTCCAGCTTGTTCTCAAAAATCTGCTCCGGCGAAAAATTCTCCACCTGCAGAAAATAATCCGCCGCCATCTCGATCGCTTTTTTCGGAATCAACCCGACAATCTCGCTGCCCACCGGCATCACGCCGTACCGCGCCGCCTCGCGCTTCACCATCTCGTACACGCGATGCATCGGCGTCTGTTCGAAATCCGTCAAATTAATCGACACCTGCGCCAGATTCCGCGCCTTCAAATCCACGCCCATCGACTTCACGTAACGCAACCCGCCCGACGAAAATCGGATCGCCTTCGCAATCTTATTCGCTACTCCGACATCCGACGTGTTCAGGTTCACGTTGTACGCGATCAGAAACTTGCGCGCGCCAACGACCGTAACTCCCGCCGTCGGGTGCAGCTTCGGCTCGCCAATATCCGGCTGCCGGTCGTGATTTCGCTTCAGTTCGTCGCGCAACCCTTCGAACTGCCCCTTGCGCACATTTTCCAGATTCACCCGGTCAGGCCGCGTCGCCGCCGCCTCGTAAAAAAACACCGGAATCCGATAGCGCGTCCAGATCTCTTTGCCGACACGCCGCGCCAGCGCCACGCAATCGTCGATCGTCACACCCGAAATCGGAATGAAAGGAATGACGTCCGCCGCACCAACCCGCGGATGCGCTCCGGTGTGCACCGTCAAGTCGATCAGTTCCAATGCCTTACCCACGCCACGCAACGCCGCTTCGGCCACCGGGTCCGGGTCGCCCGCCAGCGTCACCACCGACCGGTTGTGGTCCGCGTCCATCTCTTTGTCGAGCACATACACGCCCGGCACGGCGCTCATCGCCGCAACGATCGCGTCCACCTTGGCCGCGTCGCGTCCTTCTGAAAAATTCGGCACACACTCGATCAATCGCTTCATCGCGCTGGTTTCCTTAGGTTAGGCCCGGCCGCCCTGTGCTCATGATATTGAATTTTACCCGACTCAGCCACTCCGCGGGCGTACCGGAGGGGTAGTTCGGTAGTTCGCAAGTCAAACCGCAGGCTGAGCATCCGCCCGATACACAATCTCGCCCTTCTTGATCGTCATCCAGCAATGGTTCACGCCAAAGTAGTAGGGAATCTCGCGATAATCCTCGACTTCGAACACCGCGAGATCCGCCAACTTGCCCGCCTCAATCGACCCGATTTCCTTATCCCGTCGTAGCGAGTACGCCGCATTAATCGTAGCCGCAGTGATCGCTTCCGCCGGAGTCATCCGCAACTGTGTGCACGCCAGCGACAGCACCATCGGCATGCTCAGCGTCGGGCTAGTCCCAGGGTTGTAGTCCGTAGCCAAGCCCACAATCGCTCCCGCATCGATCAACGCTCGTGCCGGCGCGTACTGCTTCAATCCCAGATGAAAGTCGCAGCCAGGCAGCAGCGTCGCCACGGTCTTCGACTTCGCCAGCGCCCGAATATCTGAGGCCTTCACCTGTTCCAGATGATCGCAACTCGCCGCGCCCATCTGCACGGCAAGTTGTGTCGCGCCTGTGCGTGACAGTTGCTCCGCGTGCAGTCGTGGCGCGAGCCCATGATTCGCCCCAGCCTCCAACACCTGCTCCGACTGCGCCAGCGAAAACGCCCCGCGATCGCAGAACACATCGCAAAATTCCGCCAGCTTCCGCTCCGCAACCTCTGGAATCAGCCGGTTCACGAGCAGCGATACATATCGAGCAGGCCCTCCCGGGGTGTTCCGATACTCCGCCGGCACAACGTGCGCGCCCAAAAATGTCGAGACGATGTCGAGTGGCTGCTCGCGGATTCAATTCCTGATGCAGCCCCAAAATCTTCAGCTCGCTCGTAACATCGAGCCCGTACCCGCTCTTCGCCTCGACCGTCGTCGTACCGTAAGCCGCAAACTCTCGGAGTGCCGCCAGCGCTCGCGCCTTCAGTTCCGCCGCCGTAGCCGCGCGCAGCTTCTTCACCGAATTGAGAATCCCGCCGCCCTTGCGAGCGATCTCCTCATAGCTCGCACCTGCGATCTTCAACTCGTATTCTTCCGCGCGGCTTGCCGCATGGATCAAATGCGTGTGCGAATCGACAAACCCTGGCAGCACGACGCGCCCTTCGACATCCAACTTCTCCGCGCCCCTGGCTTCCGGCATCGCCTCGATCTTCGAACGAACTCCGATCGCAGCGATCCGTCCCTCGCGCACCAACACAGCCCCATCTTTAACGATTCCGAGATTGGAAAGCGCCGCGCCCCGCCGCGGACCGCGTCCGCGCAGCGTAAGTACCTGCGAAGCCCCTGTGATGAGAAGTGATCCGCCCAAGACGCCGATAAGTATGCCCAACCCCACCTCAAAAATGTAGGGGCGCAGCATTGCTGCGCCCCAGGTCCGCAAGATCGCAGGTCTTACCGCGGTCCGCTTTTCTTCCCTTGAGTTTCTCTTCCGAAAAACCCCAACCCTACGCTGAAGCCGCCTTACCCTTGAACGCCGGCGCAAATTCATCTCTCGCAAACGTTTCGATCGACGTCGGCGTAGTATTCGCCGCACTCCGCGGCTCAAGCGCCCTCATGTGTCCGCTGTTCAGCGCGTCGCACATCTCGGTGATACCTTCCCCGACATTTCGGCTCATGCCCATTTGCGCGACGGCGTCGATGAATTGATCATTCGGCATTTGCATGTACTGAAGATTGGACTTACCGATGGCATCACCCAAAACCTTCGCAAATTCCGTGTAATTCAGGTCGCGCTGCCCGTGTAACTCCTTCGTCTCGATCCCCGAAAAATCCAGTTTAAGCAGGCGTTCGGCCGCGACGTGGGAAATATCCTGCGTTGCGATCGCTGGCGTTTTGAGATCGCCTCGCACCGGTGAGGCGACCACTCCGAAACCCTGGATCGCGCCGACCTGGCCGAGAAGATTCTCGAAAAAGTATCCGGGCCTCAGAAACAAAACGTTCAGTCCAGCAATCTTCGCAAACCGTACTTCCATCTCATGCAGACCCGACACCGGCCCGCATCCCGACGGTTTGTCGGCGCCATAGCTGCTGAGCGCCACAACGTAGCGAACCTTCGCATTTTCGATCGCCGTCGCTCCTGCTTCGAACACTTTGCGCTGAAAGCCTCGATAGTCGTCGCTGCTGGGATTCGGTGGCACCATGAAGTACACCGCTCGCGCGCCTTCGAATGCCTTCGTCAAGAAACCCGCGTCAGTAACCTCGCCGTTCGCGATCTCTGCGCCTTTGGCCTCAAGCGCGGCCAACTTCTCCTTATTTCGTCCCACCGCGCGCACCTTCTCGCCATTAGCGAGCAGCTTCTCAGCAAGCACCGAACCCGTATTTCCAGTAGCACCCACGATTACATACATAGTCAGCCTCCTCATTCGAATGTCTCAGGTTCGATGCTGCACCCATGCCGCAGGTCACGCAAGGTGGGGCAGGGAATGTCGAGCTTGTCTGTCGTTTCTCGTTACTTCGTTCCGCCGCCGATTATTTACTTCGTCTTTTCCGCCATCGGGATGTTCACTCCCGTCTTCTTCGCAAATTCCTTCGCCTCGTCATACCCCGCATCGACGTGTCGCACCACGCCCATTCCAGGATCGTTGGTCAGCACGCGCTCGATGCGAGCTGCCATCTCCTTCGTTCCGTCCGCCACCGTGACCTGCCCTGCATGCTGTGAATAGCCGATCCCAACGCCGCCTCCGTTGTGAATCGAAACCCAGGAAGCGCCGCTCGCCGTATTCACCAGCGCATTCAGCAGCGGCCAGTCGGCGATATCGTCCGACCCGTCCTTCATTGATTCCGTCTCGCGATACGGCGAAGCTACCGATCCGCAATCGAGATGATCGCGCCCAATCACAATCGGCGCCTTCAACTCGCCCTTCGCGACCAAGTCGTTCAACGCCAATCCAAACTTGGCTCGCTCTCCATAACCTAGCCAGCAAATCCGCGACGGCAACCCCTGAAACTTCACGCGCTTCTGCGCCAGCTTGATCCATCGCGCCAGATGCTCGTTCTCCGAAAACAAATCGAGCACCAGTTGATCCGCCCGCGCGATATCCGACGTCTCACCCGACAGCGCCGCCCACCGAAACGGCCCCTTGCCCTCGCAAAACAGCGGCCGGATGTACGCAGGCACAAAACCCGGAAAGTCGTACGCGTTCTTTACACCGTGTTGGAACGCGAACGTTCGAATATTATTTCCGTAATCGAACGTCACCGCTCCCAACTTCTGCAAATCCAGCATGCCCTGAACATGCTGCGCCATCGCCGCCATCGAACGCTTTTTGTATTCCGCCGGTTCGCTCTTCCGCAGCTCGAGCGCCGCCGCCAACGTCATCCCATTCGGGACATAACCGCCGATCGGATCGTGCGCGCTCGTCTGGTCGGTCAGCAAATCCGGCACGATGCCGCGCTTCGCCATTTCCGGAATCAAGTCGGCGCAATTCCCAACCAGCCCAACCGACGTCGCTTCGCCCTGCCGCACCGCGTTCTTCAAAATCCGCAGCGCCTCGTCGAGCGAATTCACCATCACATCGCAATATCCGGTCTTGACGCGCCGCTTGATCCGCTCCGGATCGACGTCGATTCCCAGAAACGCCGCGCCATTCATCGTCGCCGCGAGTGGCTGCGCTCCGCCCATTCCCCCCATGCCGCCGGTCACAACCAATTTGCCTGAAAGCGTTCCGCCAAAATGCTTCACAGCCGCTGCGGCGAACGTCTCATACGTCCCCTGCAAAATCCCCTGCGTTCCGATGTAGATCCAACTCCCCGCCGTCATCTGCCCGTACATCATCAATCCGGCGCGATCCAGCTCATGAAACCGTTCCCAATTGTTCGAATGTCCCACGATGTTCGAATTACACAGCAGCACCCGCGGCGCATACTCATGCGTGCGAAACACCGCAACCGGCTTCCCCGACTGCACCAATAACGTCTCGTCGTTCGCCAGCTCTTTCAGTGTTCGAACGATCGCGTGAAAGCATTCCCAATTCCGCGCCGCCTTGCCCGTGCCGCCGTACACCACCAATTCCGCTGGATTTTCCGCGACCTCCGGGTCGAGGTTGTTCATCAACATTCGCAGCGCCGCTTCCTGCTGCCACCCTTTGCACGAAAGCGTAGTCCCGCGCGCCGCGCGAAATGGCCCCCTCGACAACCCGCCCGCCGTATCCCCAACCGCCCCCGAAACAATCGCACTCATAGTCGTCTCCGCAAGTTCATCTTACCCCGATTGCCAACTCAATCGTCTCCGCCACCGCATCTTCGGTGAATCCCCTACGCCTCCGTTTGTAGGGGCGGGGTTCACTCCGCCCGGCGTAAACACGTCCGCGATCCCCACGATCTACTATCGCCCCGGTAGGGGCACGGCACCGCCGTGCCCGTCTTTTTCTCTTTCGCGCGCCGCCCAGTTCTAGCCCATCCGTCCCCTAGGATTTCCTCCCACAAAACGGTACATTACCCGCACCGCCCATGAACTACGGCACCCTCCCGTCACGGTTCTTGAATGCGATCGATTCCTTACCGAATCCGCGTGCTCAACTCTTCCGCCGCGACGATATCTGGCATCCCATTGCCTCCGCCGAACTTCTCCGTCGCGTAGCCGGCCTCTCCATGGCCCTCGTCGAACTCGGCGTCAAGCCGGGCGACCGCGTCGCCGTTTTTGCCACCAACCGCCCCGAATGGCACACCGCCGACTTCGCGATCACCGGCGCTGGCGGCATTACCGTCCCGATTTACTTCAACGAATCCACCGACCGCATGGTCTACATCCTCAACCATTCGGCCGCAAAAGTGATCGTCGTCGCCGGCGCCCAGCAACTCGAAAAGCTCCTCGCCTGCCGCGCGAGCGTCCCCGAACTCGACCACATCATCGTCGCCGAGGGCGGCCCAAACATCCCCAACGAGTGCCTTCAGTACGAAACGCTCATCGCGTCTGCAGGCGGCGCCGAAGTCGCAGCATACCGCCTCCGCGCCGGCCAGGTCCTCCCCGGCCAGCTCGCCTCGATTATCTACACCTCCGGCACCACCGGCGAGCCCAAAGGCGTGATGCTCACCCACACCAACATCTGTTCGAACATCACCGACTCCTGCGTGACGTCCGACATGAATCCCGGCCTCGACAGCACCCTCTCTTTCCTCCCGCTGGCGCACATCTACGGC
The DNA here is from genome assembly GCA_963795355.1 of uncultured Acidobacteriota bacterium. Taxonomy (GTDB): domain Bacteria; phylum Acidobacteriota; class Terriglobia; order Acidiferrales; family UBA7541; genus Acidiferrum. The sequence goes on along the minus strand of CAWCHM010000008.1, from coordinate 991,723 downwards.
CGCACCATGGATTACGTCATGCTCTGCAGCGGCATCTCGATCGCCTACGTCGAAGACGTCAACGAACTTTCCAAAATCCTTCTCGAAATCAAGCCGACCATCCTCGCCGCCGTTCCCCGCGTTTTCGAAAAGATGTACGCGCGCATTCTTGAAAAGGGCATACAAAACACCGGCGTCAAGCGCAAGCTTTTTGATTGGGGAATGAACGTCGCCAGGCACACCGCCAAGTGGCGATGTGGCATCGGCTCAGTGAGCCCATTCCTGAAACTCCAATGGGCCGTCGCCGACAAACTCGTCTACAGCAAGATTCGCGAAGGCACCGGCGGCAAACTCCGCATCGTCTTCTCCGGCGGCGCTCCGCTCTCCCGCGACCTCGCCGAATTTTTCTGGGCCGTCGGCGTGAACATTTATCAGGGCTACGGCCTGACTGAAACCTCGCCGGTCCTCACTTCGAACTACCCAAAAAATCGCGTCGGCAGCTCCGGCCGCCCTATCGCCAATGTCTTGATCTCCATCGCGCCCGACGGCGAAATCCTCGCCAAAGGCCCTTGCGTGATGCAGGGCTATTACAAGAGCCCCGACGCCACGCGCGAAGTCCTGGGCGAAGACGGCTGGTTCCACACTGGCGACATCGGCTATCTCGATCCCGAAAACTACCTCTTCATCACCGATCGAAAAAAGGATTTGCTCAAGACTGCCGGCGGAAAATTCGTCGCGCCCCAGCCCATCGAAAACGCACTCAAGACGAGCCCGTACATCGTCAACGCGATGGTCGTCGGTGACCAGCGCAAATTCGTAGTCGCGTTGCTCGTCCCCAATCCCGTCACCGTCGACGCCAAAGCCGCAGAGCAGGGAATTACTTTTACTTCGAATCAGCAAATGGTCGCCCACCCCTTCGTCCGCAAACTCATCGAAGACGAAGTCACCCGTCTCACCACGCACCTCGCTCAGTGGGAAACTATCAAACGCTTCGCCCTGCTCCCCGACGATTTCACCTTCGACAACGGCGGCCTAACCTTCACCATGAAACTCAAGCGCCGCGTCGTAGAACAAAAATTCGCCGCCACCATCGAATCCCTCTACTCCGACGTGGCCGACCCCCGCCCCACTCATCGCCAGACAGAATTCGGGTGCCGCACCCTCAGTTTTCGGAGGGTGCGGGTTTAGATGAACCGCCGCCCACCCCTCATCGACGACTACCCTATAGCCGCCTCAGTGCCTCATCACATCCATGGGGCTGCTAAAGTCATCCGTCCAAAACACACTTGGGACTTCGTCCCATGTGTACGTTTTGAGATCCGGTCCTGCCAAATCCAGCATGGCTGCATTTCGCGAAAATACCGCGTATTCCGAGTTGTAATTCATATAGAAGCGAACCGGCACGTGCGCCGTTCGACTGAATCCGAGCATCACGGGCGTAAGGTCAACGACCCGATTGCTGATGTGAAAAATGAGAACAGAATCTGGTCCGCTCAAGCGACTCATGCAGAGTTCAAAAGCTTCGCGAGTCACAATGTGAATTGGTATTGCGTCCCCGCTAAATACATCGACAACTAGAACGTCGTAACCGGGTCCCGTGTCACTCTCTAGGGCCAACCTCCCGTCGGCTTCAATGACTTCGACATTCGCTTTGGTGTCTCGAAGGTACGAAAACTTCGCCTGTGGCCCGTCCGCTAGTTCGATCACCTGAGGATCAATCTCCCAGAACCGCATCGTATCTCGCGGCTCGCCATAGACGGCAAGCACTCCCGTTCCCAGTCCCAGGATTCCAATACGTCGCCCTCGCCCCTCTGGTTGCGGATAGTTCATCAGCAAGGTGCCAACCGCGGTGTGCTTCGTGTAGTAAAAAAGCCCTTCGCGACGTCGAGTCGGATCGAGGTATTGGCCGCCGTGCTCAACGCCACCGTTCCGAAGGTAACGAATGCCGTCTTTTTCAAAGACCTGCTTCACCCCAAAAAAATTACGCAGGCGAAGCCGTCCCGATCATTTGAGCCCGATCGCGGCTTGATATATCCCTCCGGCCGCAACAAGCAACGCTAGCGCAATCGCGAAGCTTTTAATCGATTTGCTCGGAGCCAGAGGGGCGGTCATGTCTACTAGTAGGGCCCATAGCGCCAGCGCCCCGCACAGAATCAGCGCGATGTGATATTCCCAATAACCGTTAAAGATCCGCGGAGCGGCGATAGTTGCAAACACCCCACCCAACACTCCACCTAGGCTCACCATGAGGTAGAAAAACGTCAGCTCTGAGGCCCTAGGTTTGCTTCGCGCCAGTTCGCCGTGGCACACCATGCAAACCACGAACAGGATGAAGAGGTATGCGTCCGTGCGATGAATCAAGTCCACCGCGATGCCTTTGTTGAATATCCACAACGCGCTGCCAATCGATGCCGCATATAGCGGGTAAAACACTCGACGCCGATACCAACGCGGGTGATCAAAGCACACTGCGAACGACAGTAAGTACAGGCACAGCGGCAGAACCCAAAGAATCGGCGTGACCACTACATCTTCACACAACAGATTTGTCGTCGCCAGCAACATCGTAGAACCGCACGCTGCGAGGCCGATCCACAACATTCGTGCGCCCGCGCTTGCCCCTGGGGACTTCGCGACCGTCACTTTAGCGGCGTACTCCGATACCCCGGTTCGCCAACAAAGAATCGCGTAGACCGCTACATATACGAGGAACCCCCCGTCCCATAGCCATGACTGGTGGTGAAGCGTTAGTGATCGCTCCAGCAAGAATGGATAGCTGATCAATCCGAATAAGGACCCCAGGTTCGACAGGGCGTACAACCGGTAGGCTGATTCTCCCTGTCCCTCGGTTCGAAACCAATGTTGTAGGAGTGGTCCCGTCGTCGAAAGCAGGAAGAATGGCAATCCTACGCAAACCAAAAGCAGTAGGAAAATATGAGCGATCGGATGTTCTCGGAGTATATCCCGCAAAATCGTTCCGGGGGTCAAAGGTGAGCCCCATGCCATAACCGTCCAGGTGAACGATGTGACCGCCACAACTACAAGGGCGAGCAGCACTAATTTTTGATTCGGCGACGATAGACGCGTGGCGCTCCAGTGGGCGAATGCATATCCGCCCAACAACGTGAGTTGAAAAAACAACATGCACGTTGTCCACACAGCTGGACTTCCGCCGAACCACGGCAGAATACCTTTCGCCACGATGAGCTCGAGCTGGAACAGAAGAAACGCACTAAGGAGCGTGCCAATCCCGAACAAACGAGAAGGTGTGCCGCTTCCGGCTTTCGTCATTGGGCGCGCTAAACGCGCCTCTACCCTTGGGAGTAAGACAGTTTGCGGCGGCATGACTACCGTTGGCGAGACTGAAACTCTGACATGTCGTAATCGTGATATTGATCTTACCGTGCCCACTTTCGAGCGAAGCACATCTTGTTGCTGTCGGGACCGATCGGTTACTTGATGGAGGTTTCATTTCTTGTCCGAACGGGGTGTGATTTGACCAGACAGCAGGCATCTTCGCCACTACATGCTACAATTGGGTCTATTACGAAAATAAAGGACTACTGGGTCTCGCGAACTCCACTCGTTCGTCGTTACTTCGGTCAGAACATCCCCAACATCTGCCGGCACCCCTCAGCAAACTCCCGCTCCGGCATGATCAAGCTCACAATCAAATGCCCATCCTTCGCAAAATCATAAAAATGCCCCGGATGAACGTAAATCCCTCTCTTCGTCAGCAAATCCACCGCAAGCTCATCATCGGTCCGCGTAGCTGGCACACGCACGATCGCATACCATCCGCCTTCAATCTCCAGCCGCGAACACGACTTCCGAATCATCAGCTGTCGATCAAGCTCGCCCAAATTCCTCTTCACCCGCGTCAGCACTTGCTTCTGAAACGAATGCCGCTGATCCAGAAACGCCGGCAGCGCTAGTTGAATCGGCGCATTCATCGACAAATACGTATCCGCGATCACTTCGATCCGGTCGAGCGCCTGCTTCTTCAACGCCTCCGGCCCGCTCGTCACCAGCCACGCCGCCTTCATCTGCGGCAGTCCCGCGATCTTCGACAGCCCGCTCATCGTAAACGTCAGCGCGCCCGTGTTCGAACTCAGCGACGGCGGCTTCTTGTCCCCGCCCGGCCTTGGAGGTCGTGGCGCTTTCAAAATATCGCGTCGCATTCCATTCGCATCGTGCGCAAAATCCAGAAACACTTCGTCCGCAATCAATGCTAGGTCGCGCGCGGCGCAAATCTCGTTCAGCGTCGCCAACTCTTCCGGCTTCACATAGTGCCCGGTCGGATTATTCGGATTCACAACGATGATCCCGCGCGTCCGCGGCGTAATCGCTCCCTCGAGCGCATGAAAATCGATCTGCCACCCGTTATCGTAAATCAGCGGATAGTGCGCCAGTCGCACATCGTGAATGTCCGCAAGAAATCCAAACAGCGGATAGCTCGGCGCCGGCACCAACAACTCGTCGCCTGGATTGCACAGTGAGCGAAACACAAACGAATACGCTTCGCTCGTGCTCCCCGTCAGAATCACATCCTCTGCCGAAACTGTGTCGCCACGGTCCGCGTAATATTCCGCCACCGCTTGCCGCGCGCGCACAATACCTTTCGGGTCTGGCACATACGTCAGCGCCGCCGGATTTTGCAGCGCGTGCATCAGCGCTTCGGCGTTCACCGAAAATCCGACTTCCGTCGGATTCGACGCGCTTAAATCGTACAGCCGCTTGCCCGCAGCAAGATGCGCCGCGAGCGCTTCGCTCAGCCGATTGGGCGCAAGATTCCAGTTGGTTCGTTCCGCGAACATAACTCCATTCAAAACACTCGAATGCATTCGTATTACTCTTTCATGCGTAGCGGACAGCAACGCCATGCAGGAAGAAATGTCATGAGCGACACCCTGCAGGGCACTTTATACAATTACCGCAATTCTTCTCGCGCGTCCAATCGGGCACAAATTCCGACAAGACATACTCTGTATGAAGCGATGCACGCGCGTCCAGTACTGATGCCTGAATCTACGGTAATTGTTCCGTTCTGATAGGATTAGCAGTGCTATTACCCGTTTAGAATCATCGCAATAGCGAATCCTAAACCCGGGTGAACAGCAGATAGCAGTCTCGGCCGCGTCGCGCAGCGCTAATAACGCACCAAAATTTGTCCTCCGCTCGCAACACGTTTAAACTCCTGTTGGGGACACACTATGGCAGACGAACTCATCATCGCGGGCCGCGCGTTTCACTCCCGCCTCATCGTTGGCACCGGCAAGTATCGCAGCTTTCAGGAAATGGCGCGCGCCCACGCCGCATCCGGCGCCGACATGGTCACCGTCGCGGTTCGCCGCGTCAATCTCACTGACCGCACAAAAGAATCGCTGCTCGATTTTATCGACCGCGAAAAAATCTTCATTCTTCCCAACACCGCCGGCTGCTACACCGCCGACGAAGCCATCCGCACCGCTCGCCTCGGCAGGGAAGTCGGCCTCTCCAACTGGGTCAAACTCGAAGTCATCGGCGACCAGCAAACTCTTTTCCCGGATACCGAAGGCCTCATCGAAGCCACGCGTGTCCTCGTGAAAGAAGGCTTCGTCGTTCTCCCTTACACCAACGACGATCTGATCGCCGCGCGCAAACTCATCGACGCAGGCGCCGCTGCCGTCATGCCGCTCGCCGCACCGATCGGCTCCGGCCTCGGCATCCAAAATCCCGCAAACCTCCGCATTCTCCGCGAACGCATCACGGAAGTCCCGATGATCGTCGACGCCGGAGTCGGCACCGCGAGCGACGCCGCACAAGCGATGGAACTCGGCGCCGATGGCCTCCTCATGAACACCGCAATCGCCGAAGCCCAGGACGCCGAACTCATGGCCGAGTCCATGCGCGAAGCCGTCAGCGCCGGCCGCAAAGCCTACCTAGCCGGCCGCATGCCCAAACGCCTCTACGCGGCCGCCAGCAGCCCCCTAACCGGCGTCGTGCGTTAACGCACGCACCTCCTGGGTGCCGCACCCTCAGCTTTTAGAGGGTGCGGGTTTAGATTCAGCCTCTCAGATCAAAACGATCATCAACCTGTAGCCGCGATCTCTTCTCAGATCGCGGGGTTTAGACATTACGTTCGCGAACACTTCAACAATCGTCGCCACTCCACAAACTTCGCCTCCACGCCCGCCCGAATCCTACACGTTGACTCCCGCATTTCCCCAGTGAGACCATCCGCACCATGCAAAATCAAAACCGCCGCCTCATGTGGCACGGCATGTTCCTCTTCCTCCTCGGTCTTTTCACCGGATTTGCCGAAACTCACTTCGCCAACGTTCGCATGGGGCTGGCCGCTCACTTAGAAGGCGTGATGAACGGAATTTTTCTTCTCGCGCTAGGCGCCGCATGGAACGAACTCCGCCTGGCGTCACCTCCAAAGTCCGCCACGTTCTGGCTCGCGCTCTACGGTTGCTACATGAATTGGTTTTTCGTTGCACTTGCCGCCGTCTTCGGCACTGGCGCTCTCTCTCCCATCACCGCGCCAGGCCGCAATGCCTTGCCTTGGCAAGAAAAGCTAATCACAGCCGGCTTCATGAGCGTTGGCATCGCGATTGTACTTTGCACGCTCCTACTACTCTGGGGCTTCCGCGCCAAGGCGACAGCAACCAATAATCAGTAGAGCATCCGAGCTGCGTTTCTACTCGTAGCGCAGCGTCTGCATCGGGTCCACTGTGGTCGCCCGTCTCGCGGGCACATAACAGGCCGCCAGCGCGACCACCGCCAATATGGCTGTGACACTCGCGAACGTCGCCGCGTCCGTCGGCGCCACGTTGAACAACAAGCTCGCCATCAACCGCGTTAACAGGAGCGCAAATACCAGCCCTGCGACCAAACCAACCGCAACCATCGCCGCGCCCTGCTTCATCACCAGTCCAAGCACGTCTCCGGTTTGGGCGCCGAGTACCATGCGCAAGCCGAATTCTTTCGTTCGCCGAGCGACGGAGTACGACACCACGCCATAAATCCCCACTGTCGCAATCGCCAGCGCCGTGATCGAAAACAGCGTCAGCAACAGCGTCAAAAATCGTGGCCGCGATTGCGCCCGTTCCAACACATCGTCCATCAGTCGCACATCGGCCAGCGGCAGCGCAGAGTCCAGCTCATTCAATTGCTCGCGCACTGACCCCGCGAGCCCACCGGGATTTCCCGACTGTGACTTCAACACCACATACATATCCGATACGCCCAGCGGCGCCGCCTGCTTGTACGGAATGTAAAGCTCCGTCCCCGCCGGCCGATCCAGTCCCGCGTTCTTCACATCATCGACGACGCCCACCACCGTAAACCATGGCGTGTCCTTCCCCATGCCCGGCGCAACCCGCCGTCCGACTGCATTCTGTCCCGGCCAGAAAGTATTCGCCATCGTCCGATTCACGATCACCGCTCCGGGCGCGCCCGCCACGTCGCGATCGTCAAACAATCTCCCATCCATCAACCGAATTCCCATCGTCGCAAAATAATCCTTGCTCACTGATTGATAGAAATCGACGTTTTCAATTGGCCCTCCCTCACGTTTCACGAACCCTTCGATCCCGGTGTCGTCCATATTCGGCGGACGCAGCGGAGGAAGCCCATAAACGATCGCCGCCGACTGTACGCCCGGCATATGCGTAATCCGTTCATCGAGCCGGTTCCAGAAAGCCGCGATCTTTGCGTTGTCCGAATACGTGCCGCTCGGCAACGAAACGCGCATGGTGATCACATTCTCCGGCGCCATTCCCGTATGCACTTCCTGCAGCTTCCAGAACGCGCGGAGCATCAGCCCGCAACCGATCAGCAGCACCAGCGCCATTGCCAGTTCGCTGACAACAAGCACGCGTCGGAACCACTGCGCCCCGCCCGCCGCTGTCGTGCTCCCCGCTGCGTCCTTGAGTGACCCGGAAATCCCGCTGACAATCAACGGCACAAGCGGCGCCAAACCAAACAACGCTCCAGTGACGACGCTCGTTACCAGCGTGAACACCAACACGCGCCAATCCATCACAATCTCATCCGCGCGCGGAATCCCGCCGGCATTCGTTAATTGCACCAGCCGAATCCCCGCATACGAAAGCGCCAGGCCCAGCGCCGCACCAAACAGCGCCAGCAAAATGCCTTCTGTAACAAATTGCCGTGCCAATCGCCCCAGACTCGCGCCCATCGCCCCGCGAATCGCAATCTCCCTTCGCCGCGCCTCTGCCCGCGCCAGCAAAAGATTTGCCACATTTACGCTCGCGATCAGCAACACAAAAGCGACCGCGCCCAGCAGCATCAGCAGTGCGGGACGCACCCCCGCTACGACCTCTGCCTGCAACGGATAACTCACCAGCGTGTGATTCTTCGGATCAAAACTGTGCGTATTCGGAGCCTTGTGCTCGCCATACGACTGCACCAGCGAAGCCAACTCGCCCTGCGCCTGCTGAGGCGTCACATTCGGCTTCAGGCGTCCCAGCAAATAGTAATTATGCGATCCACGCGACCCAGGGTTCGCCGGGTCAAGCTGCAGAGGCGTCCACACCCGCGCCGGATCGCTCTCTCCCGGAGGAAATTGAAAACTCGTCGGCATCACACCGATGATCGTGGCCTTCTTGCCGTCGAGCATCGTCTCGTGCCCGATGATGTTCGCGTCGCCACCAAACACCGACTTCCATGTCCCGTATGAAATATCCGCCACTAGCGGCGAGCCGGTCACATCATCGGCGGGAGTAATCAGCCTTCCCATCATCGGCGAAACGCCCAGCGTCTCCATCAACGACCCGCTTACGTAGGCTGTCGTCACCCGGACCGGCTGCGTCTTGCCTCCCATGTTCGTGCCCGTGACGCCCCAGGCATCCAGCGTTGCCCACGAATTGGTATCCTTCCGCAGATCAAAAAATTCCGGCGGCGACGTCCAGAAGCGCGGCAACCCGCCATTTGGAAACGTCGGAAACTCCGTATACACCCGCACCAACTGCTCCGGGTGCGAGTAGGGAAGAGGCCGCAACAAAACCGCGTTCACCACGGTAAATATCCCGGTCGTTGCCCCGATCCCCAGCATCAGGCAGAGCACCGCCGCCATCGTGAACCCGAAATTCTTGCGCATCATGCGCAGCGCAAACCACAGATCCTGTTTAAACGTTTCCATCTGGCCTCCCACTCCTATTTAGCTACGCGCAACCGGCCCGCTATGTTCCCTCGAAAATCAGACGCACTGCTTCGGGAATCGCGAGCGCTCAAAAATAACCTCGCCTACAGTGTTTCCCTCAAGCTTCAGCGGGCGCCGTTTGATGCTCGGCCCTCTGTTTAGATCGCGTTCGCCATATGGACAGCCCGAGCATCGCAACGAAAATAATCGCCAGGCCAAAACTAGCCAGTGCGATTCCGCATTTTCCTTTAGGCAAAAACGAAAGTCGTCCGTAGACAAATTCGATGTGGACCCAGTACACGAGCAGCGAAGTCTGTCCCAGTTGAATAATTGGGCTGAGTCCGCGCTGTCCGAAACCCCATTGGCACCAGGCATAGGAGAGAAAAAGAATGATCAACAGGATGCCGCACCGCACGAGGACGAAATTCGGACTGGTGTGCCAATAGTCGTAGATCGCCGAATTGTACAGCCGCACTGGGCCGAGGTCGAAGGCGATTGCCAGCAAACACGCGGCGACTCCAGCACCGCCCAATGAAACGAACGCTGCTGTTTGCCGATGTTTCGCAAAATCAGAAAAGAGGAAAAATCCGACAGCCAGTCCAGCGAAGGCAAATGCAATCCACGGAAACATGGGAAACAGCCATGGCTGAGGCGCTTTGAACGTGTGGACGCCATTGAAATAGGTCGCGAGTTCCCACGGCAACCTCTCAAAACGTCGATTCCAGATCAGAGGCGTCGCCAGCGCGACAGCCGATGCTGCTGCGAGCCCTGCTGCAATGCCGTAATTTCGCATCCGCGCGACGATATTCGCTCGGGTCGGTTCTGCCGGCGTGACGTTGTAGTTTCGCGTGCCAGTCAGCCAGCACAGGACGCCCATCAACATCATGGAGATGCCGAGGATGTTCAGGACATCGACGCGAAACAGGTCGGTCCACGGCGCGACGCCAATGCCGAGCACGAATTCCTGGATGCGAAACAAAATTCCGAGGCCGAAGATTTCTGCGCCGCGGAGGATCGTTTGATTTGCGATTGCGCCGCGGTCGGTTCCACGGTCGCGAAGTTTTTCGGTGACGAGCGCGAAGGAAATGCCTGCCAGGAAAATGAACAGCGGCGCCGGAAGCGTTCCGCCGAGTTGCGACCATGCATACAACGCGGACCGCTTTGCGTCGGGGCCGAGCCACGAATTGTAGCAATGCGTCTGAAACATCAGCACGCAGGCTAGTCCTCGCATCCAGTCGATGTAGCCGAATCTTTTCAATCGCGAGCGCACGATGTTGTCACGCGCATTCTCCGTCTCAAGAATTCAGTCACTCGCTACGCTTTCAAAGTCGAAGAATCTTCCGCGACTTCAGGTGCCGACTGTCGACTTCTAACTCCTGCGATACAATCCGCTCTTGTCTCCCAAACATCAAATCGGTCCCGTCGGGGCCTTCGCAGTTTGGGCAGGCATCACACTGATTGGCGTCGGCTACGCACTGTCTGTCAGATTTGGCCGCGTCGATTCTGCCGCGACTCTCGCCACATTCTCCATCTATTTGGCAGCCGCAGTTTTCTTTGCCAACGCCGACGTTGTCCAGTTCGTTCGTTCCAGGTTCGGGTCGGCCGCAGGCTATCTTCTCGGCGCGTGTGCCTTTCTTGCGTACCTGATCTTTGTTTGTGGAACAGGTGTTTTCACGTTCGCACGGGTTGCAGCGGTCTTCGCATTCATTTTTGTCCCGCTTGCGCTTGCCGCTACGGCGCGGCGCGCTTCGCCCGGAGCTTGGCAGGACTATGTCACCGTTGCCGCCGTTTGGACGGCTGTAAAATTTTCACCAACGCATGAGTTGTGGCCAACGCCCGGCGGCATCCGTTTTGCTTACATCCTGACGGTGCTCCTGTGCGTGACCGTTGCGGTTGCTGCGTTTCTACTCGTGCGCCAATTCGACGGCGTCGGCTACAACATCGGCTGGGGGCCGCGCTGGTCAGTCTACGTGTTCGGCAGCTTCCTCGTATTTGCTACGATCGCGATTCCGCTGGCCACCGCGATGCACTTTGTCGAGTTCGATCCTCACTGGCGAGAGTTGAGGATCCTGCCGCTCATGTCACTCGCCATCCTTTGTTTCACCGCCTGGCCCGAGGAGTTTTTGTTTCGCGGATTGCTGCAGAACATGTTGCAGAGGACCACAAAGAGCGAAACCTCCGGCTGGGTGCTCGCCTCGATTTTGTTTGGCTTCTCGCATATCACCAACATGGGCTTCCCGAACTGGCGCTACGTGATTCTTGCTTCGATCGCCGGGATGTTTTACGGGTGGACCTGGCGCAAGACGAACTCGATATTTGCTTCCGCAATTGTTCACGCCCTCGTCGACGCACTTTGGCATTTCCTGTTTCGGACGGTCTGAGCGCTCTCCGCTCCTTGAGAAAAATTTTGGAAAGAGATTGGGGCATACCCCCCTGTTTTTCAAAGAGTGTGCAAAGGATTTGTTTTGTTTGGGTTGTGGACGGGTCGTTTTTGAGAGTGTGGAGGTTATTGATTCTGCTGGAGTTGCGGCGGTGCGTGAATGTGTTTTGAGTGAAGAGAGTGGCGGGTTGGGGATGCGTTCGGACGTGGAGGGCGACTAACACGTGGCATGGTAGCATGGAAATGATGGCGTGTCAATTACTATTTATCGAGTAGGCATTCGAATGGCTTGATGGGGTGTTCGAACGAATGATCGATTCGAATGAGGTTGTGGGAGGCGAGCGCGGAGGGGACGGCTTACATCGTGCGGGCATGGGGCGCAGCGGTGCTGCGCCCGTACATGGCGGCGCACCGGGATCGTTCTGAGCTCGGGTTTAGGTTGAGATCCTACGGCCTCCTACGGAGGCGCTCAGGATGACTGCCATTTTATAGTGGCTACGAGCTTTCGTTGTGGCTCCGGGTAGGTTGCAGACTACTGCTTAGGGGGAGTGTCGGTGGGTGGGGGGAGTTGGGGGACGCGGATGATGACTTCGCCCTGTTTGGCGCGTTGGAGTTCTTCGCGGGCGATGCGTTCGATTTCGTGAGGGTCGGACTTCAGGGCTTTGACTTGATCGCTGAGCTGGATGTTTTCGGAATTCAGTTTGTCGATGTCTCTGCGGACGCGTCGGATTTCGAGCTGGGTGCGGCGCATGGCGATAAAGCCGTGCGTGCCGAAGATGTCGTGCACGACTAATGCGAGCAAGAACAATCCGAGGACGGTCCGGCCGTGTTGCTTCAGGAAATCGCTGATCTGATTTTCAACCGACTCGTTCACGTCGCGAGAACCCACTTCGTCGCCTCTTCCACGAGCTTCGCGGAGGCTTTCGAGCTATCCGCTTCGACGTACAACCGCAACAACGGCTCCGTGCCCGAAAGCCGCAGCAGCATCCAACTCCCATCGTCGAAGACGAATTTTGCGCCATCGGTGCGATCGACGGAAACAACTTTTCGGCCAAGAAGTGTCGAAGCGTCCACGGCAACCTTCTTGATCGCGTTTGCTTTCTGTTCGTCGCTGAGGTGGAGATTCTCGCGTACAGGCCAGAATTCTCGTCCCAGTTTCTTGAAAAGCGCCGCAACCTGATCCGCGATGCAGCCGCCTCGCGCTGCCAACATTTCGGCGACGAGCAGGCAGGCGAGAATTCCGTCCTTCTCGGGAACGTGGCCGCGAATCGTGAGGCCGGCACTTTCTTCGCCGCCCATGGCGATCTTGTCTTCGCGGATGAGCTGGCCGATGTATTTAAAGCCGACGGGAGTCTGAAATGTTTTCTGTCCGTGCGATTTCGCGGCGGCGTCGATCATCTGCGAAGTCGCGACGCTGCGGGCGGCGGGCATTTTCCAGCCGCGCGATTCGACGAGATAGTCGTAGACGAGAGCGAGAATATGATTCGGAGAGACCCAGCTTCCATCGCGATCGATGATGCCGAAGCGGTCGGCGTCACCGTCCGTCGCGAGTCCCGCGGTCGAACCCGACTTCTTCACCGCGTCCCTGCACGGCGCGAGATTTTCTTCGGAGACGTCGGGCCCTGTGCCATCGAAAAGAGTGTCGCGATTGGTGCGCATCGCGGTGATTTCAACTCCGTGATCGGCCAGCACTTTATTGAGGTAGCCGGCGCCGCAACCGTGCAGCGCATCTACGACGAATTTCGCTTTGCCTTTATTCAGGACATCGAATTTGACGAGTTCGCCGAGACGCTTCAGATAGGCGTCGCGCAGATTGACCATTTCCGATTTGGTGTTTTCGTGCCGCGGCGGCTTCGCGATTGGTCCTTGGGCTTCGAGTTTTGCTGCGCGCGCCTCGATGTCCTTCGTAACCTCAGGCAGCGCGGGGCCAGCGTCTGGACCGGAAAACTTTAGGCCGTGATACTGCGCCGGGTTATGGCTGGCCGTGAAGTTGATCGCGCCATCCAGTTTCGAGCGCATGATTTCGTATGCGATCGCGGGCGTCGGCGTGAACGTTTCACAAAGCAGCGTCTTGATTTTGTGCTGCTGCAAAATATCGACGGCGAGTTGCGAAAATTCTTCGGAATAAAAGCGCGGGTCATAGCCGACGAGGATGGTGGAGTTCCTCTTGGCGTCGTTGACGTGACCGGCGATTGCGGTGACCGCGAGGCGAACGTTGGCGAACGTAAAGTCGTCGGCAATGAGGCCGCGCCAGCCGGAGGTGCCGAACTTGATGGGGGATGCGGGTGAAGGGGTCGGAGAAGGTGTCATGGCGAGGTATTCTAGCGCGGACGCGCCGGGAAAAAATAGTTGGGGCGATGCTGTAGGGGCACAGCACTGAGCTGTGAGTGGAGGCTGGTCGATGGTGAGCGGAAAAGGGAAGCGGGTCGTGCTGGTGACATGCAGGTCGCTGAAAGAGGCGCGGAAGATTGCGGCGGGGGTGGTCGGGGCGCGGCTGGCGGCTTGCGTGAATGTTGGGACGGCGCCGGTGGAATCGGTTTATCTGTGGAAGGGGAAGGTTGAGACGGCGCGGGAATTTTTGTTGGTGATCAAGACGACTGCGGCGCGGCTCGGTGCGTTGGAGAAGGAAGTAACGCGGTTGCACAGCTATGATGTGCCGGAGTTTGTTGTGCTGGAGGTGTCGGCGGGAGCGAGGGAGTATTTGCAGTGGGTTGAAGAGAGCGTTGGGCGGAAAGCTTGAGTTGTTTGGGGACTTCAGGGGCTGAAGCCCTTTTCTGCTGAGGCTCAATGTCGCGGCTGAAGCCGCGACCCCCTAGAGAGAAAACCACGTGCGTCTGAAACGAAGAAGGGCGCAGCGTTTTGCTGCGCCCTTCGTGTGTTGCGCCGGGAGTTGAGCGAGAGATTGCCGAGGAGCGGCGATCTCTCGCGGTGGATTGTTAGAAGACTAGGCGGAGGCCCAACTCCATGGTGCGGGAGCCGCCGTCGAACGAGAACTTGTTGAGGAACGTCGGCGACGTTACGAAGATGTAGCCGGCGTTGAACGGGTTGGCGTTGTTGTTCGAGTCGTTTGCGCCATTGTTTGATGGCAGACCGATGCTTGGGTTGCGATGGTTGAAGGTGTTGTAGGTCTGGAAGCGGAACTGGAGAGAAGCCCGCTCGGTGAGATGGTTGGTCTTGAAGACCGACATGTTCCAGATGTTGAGTCCGGGCGTGCTGACGGTGTCGCGGCCCACGTTTGGATTGGTGCCGACGCCGGCCTGGATGAAGCGAGCGGTCGGATTCGCTGCGACATAGCCAACGATGTTGCCGTCGGCGCACGTTGCGGAAGTGGCTGTGGCGATACGCGTCGCGCCGCCTGCGCCATCGTTGCAAACCGGATTGACGATCGAGCCGGTGTTGCCGACGCCCGCGGGATTGAAGATGGTGCGGTCGCCGGCGACGTCGCCGTTGGCGTTGGCGTCGGTGCCCGAGAGCGGCGTAACCGGCTGGCCCGATTGCGCCAAGTAGGTGCCGCTGAACTCCCATCCGTGTGCGAGCGCGCGAACAAACGCGTGATCGTTCTGGATGTTCGGGAGGTCGTAGACCCACGTAATCGCGAACTTGCTTGGCAGATCGAGCGCCGAGCGGCCGCGCTCATTCGCGAAGTCGAAGCCGTCCTGCGCGCGACGCGGATTCACGTAGCTGCTGAACAGTTCGTTGGTTGCAGTGTCAATGTTCTTCGAGAAGGTGTAGTTCGCGCGGAAATACAAGCTCTTCGAGAAGCGATGAATGAAGTCGCCGGACACGGCGTGATAGATACCGGTGCCGATCGGCGGGAACGAAGTCATGCTGCCGAGGAATCCGGCGGCTGAAAGATTGCGGCACGGTGCGACGGGCTGCACGGAGGGATCCGGGCAGAACGCGTCAAAGTTGGCCAACGTGGCGACTGGAGCCGCAACCGCGGCGGGAACGTCGCTTGCGTTGACGTACGTCGGCAACGGAGTGAGCGGCGCAATCCCAGTCTGAGGGTTGAAGGCCGACGCGGAGTTGAGGCGCGTCTGCACCGGCAATTCGAGGCTGCGGGTACCGACGTAGCGGACTTCAAAGCTGGAGTCGCGCAAGATCTGATGCTGCACGCCGAGTGACCAGGTGAAGATTTTCGGATCGACGATGTCGGGAATAATACTGGCGGTTGCGGCGCGAGCGTCGGCCTGGGTGGTCGGCGGCACGTTGACCTGAAGCAACCCACCGCCGGCGAGAAATCCCGTACCGGTGGCGCACCACGCGGGAGCGCCGGAGATAGAGCAGGTGATCGCCGGGTTCTGTTCGGTCTGCAATTGTGGCGGCAGAGAATTGGTCGGGAAGTTATTGGGAATCACATCGTAAGAAACTTGCGCGCCGCCGCGAACTGCCCAACGGCCACGACCTGTCGGATCCCAAGCAAAGCCGATGTGCGGGCCGATGTTGTTGGTGTCGGCTTTGGGCTTATGGAAGAAAAGGCCGATAGCCGGATCGTCGGAGATGGCATTGAGGGCCTGTTTCGCTTCGTCGCGCGGCACCGTGGTGTATTCATAGCGGATGCCGAGGTTGAGCGTGAGGCGCGACGTGATCTTCCAGTCGTCCTGAATGAATGCGTAGATGCCGCTGTAGTTGTCGGCAACGAAACCGCTGCCCGCGCCGCGAAGAGCGCCGTTGGCCCCGTCGGGCACCATGTCGTTGATGAAGGTATTGAGCGTCGCGTAATCCCATTCACCGCGGGAGCGCTGCAAAACGTTGCTCGGGGAAATGTAGTTGCGACCCTCCACGCCGAACTTGAAGGTGTGCTTACCGCGAATGTAGCTGAGGTTGTCGACGATTTGATAGATGTTCTGCGCGTAGGACTGGGGCGCGAGGCTGTTCGGACCAACGTTGCTGCCGAACTCGTCGATTTCGACGTTGGGGAAGTTCGAGAACTCCGTTGGGGTGACGCTGTTCGGGCCGTTCAGGCGCGAATAGGATGCGCGGAGATCGTTGATGAAATGGCTGTTGATGCTCCACGAATCAGTGAGGATGACTTTGCGCGCATCCGACGTTTGCGCGCCAGTGAACTGGGACTGCGGTTGAATCGGGTTTACCTGCGGCGCGCGGAACCGGTCGTAAAGAACGCGGCCGCGGAGTTGATGCGAGCCGAGATTGAGATCGGTGTTGATGGTGAAATCGTGCTGGTTGGAGAAGTTCGGAGCGACACCGGCGAACTGGCCGACGTCAATGGGAATACCGTTGACGAGCGTTGTGCCACTTTTCGCTGGAGCCGTGGGAAATTGCTTCAGTATGTCGGCTACCGCTGTGTCGGGATTGAGAGCCGCGAGTTGCTGAAGGCCTGTGGCCGTGGGCATGGTGACCGTCGCGCCCTGTGCGCCGAGGCCCTCGCCCTGGAACTCGTAAGCGCCGTAGATAAAGAGGCGGTTGCGCTTGATGGGGCCGCCGATGCTGCCACCTTCACGGTTGTAGTCGAAACGGTTTTTGACATCGCCAGTGCCAGTGAACGCGGTCTTTTCCTGATTTGTAGCGGCATCGAGATCGCGATTGCGGTTGTACCACCACGCGCTGCCGTGCCAATCGTTGGTGCCAGATTTGGTGACGATATTGAATTGACCGCCAGCGGAGTGGCCGTACTCGGCGCCGAACTGGTTCGTGATGATCGTGAATTCGGCGACCGATTCCTGAATGACGGGCTGGGTAGGACCGTTGACGTCGAGGCGATTGTCATCGACGCCGTCGATCGAGAATCCGTTGAAGCGCGGGCGCAAGCCGCCGACGGAACCTCCGGAGCCCTGAACGCCGCCTTGCTGAGTGGTCGTGCCTGGCGCGAATACGGCGAATTCTTTTACGTCGCCGCCAAGCGTATTTACCGGGAGATCGTTGACGACGCGACCGGCGAAAGTCGCGCCGAGTTCGGAAGATTCGGTCTTGACGAGTTCGGCGCCGGCTTCGACTTCGACGACGGAAGAAACGTCGCCGACTTCGAGAGTCGCGTTAGCCTCGGCGACCTGGTTCGACTCGACCTGAATTCCCTTGGAGATGGATTTTCGGAATCCGGCTTTTTCGACGGTGACAGAATAGATGCCGACGGTCAGATCAGGGAAAACGTACGTGCCAGCGCTCGATGCGGTAGCCGTTTTAGGAACATTGGTAGCTTCATTGGTGACAGTGACGCGGGCGTCCTCGACAGACGCGCCGGTCTTGTCGGTTACGGTGACGCGAAGGGTGCCGTCCAAACGCTGGGCGTGAAGTGCTTGCGTTGCGAGCAGGCAAGACAACAACACGAAAAGCGCAAACCTGGTGATTCTCACCATAGTTGCTTCTCTCCTTAGGAAAGGAATTGCTGTGGGGAAGAGACGAGGAGTGCGGCCACGGACAAAATCCCCCCGGGAATGACCGATTCGTCCCAACCTTATGCTGGCGGGATAAAAGGCAGACGTAGGTCCACAAGGACAAATTGGTACGTCATTTGTTGCTAAGTGTGCGATGAAGAGCTAAGTGAGGGCGGGATTAGGGATACTTTTATAACTTTTGGATGGGGAGGCGGGAGTTTATGAAGTTAGAACAGTAGCGAAAACTAAAGGCTACAGATTTCTTGAGGTGATCTTGAGAAATGGAGGTTGGGGTGGGCTGAAAGCGCCGGGCGCTGAGCTGTTCGATGGGAGGTGAGGCGGCCTGCTGAGATCCTTCGCTCAGAAGGACAACGCTATAGGGTAGGAATGCGGGCTACTGGAGTTTGGTGTATTCGGATTTGGCTTGTTTCAGGATTGGGAGATCGGGGTCGGCGTCTTTCCAGATGGCGAAGAAGTCCTGGTAGGCGGTGCGGGCTTTGGCGGCGTCGCCGGAGATGGCGTAGGCGCGGGCGAGGCCGAGTTGGGCGAGAGCGGGAACGATCTCATTCGGGCCAAGGCCTCGATTGTCGAGAACTTTCTTGAAATCCGCGGCAGCTTCGGGGCCTTCCTTTTGCGCAAGGCGCACAGTGCCACGCAGGTAAGGTTGCAGCAGTGGGAACAGTCCCTGCGCCAAGTCGTATTTTTCGTATGGCGCGAGCGCTTCGAACGCTTTGCCTGGATCGTTGTGACTGAGCGCAATCTGAGAGTTGATGAGGGGAAGATAGATCGATTGAACCAAAGTGTCTTGAGGGAATCGTTTGGACAAATCGTCGGCCAATGCCTGGGCGCGAGCAGAATCGTTGGCCAAAGCAAAGGTGAGCGCCGCAACTGGCTGGACATCGCGTCCCTTGGACAGCGTGAGAATTGCGACTGCTTCCTGGTGAGCGCGAGATGAATCGCCGACAAATGCGTCGCGGATAGCGGAATTTCCGAGATAGGACGCCGCGGTTTCTTTCTCGTCAGCAGCAATCGCTGAGTCGGCGGCGCGGCGTTGAACGTCGCGACTTTTCGCGATTCGGCCGAAATAGGCATTTGCCCCGGCGTCGGCGCTCAGAAGAGTGTCCTCGACGCCAGGCTGACCGTGTGCCCAATCGACCTGCTTGGCCATTTCCGCTGTGTCGTTTTCCACGAAGGCGATCTGGAATTTGATGAAGTGAAGCAGGGGAGAGTCGAGGTTCTTGGTCAAAGCGTCCGCTACCGATGCCTTCGCTTCCTCGATGCGATTCATTCCAATGTAGAGTTGCGCGAGGCTCGAATACATCGCGGCGTTGCCGGGTTCTATCTTTAGGCACGCCCGAGTGTCGGCAAGGGCTTTGTCCAAATCACCGAGAAGTTGATGGGTCACGGAAAGATTGTTGAGTGGGATGAAATCGCGGGGATAAGCCTTAGCCCAAGCGTTGTAGGCCTGGGCGGTTTTTTCCAGGTCCCCAATTGCGTATTGGTAGTAGTGCGACTCGATGTAGAACCGTTCGACTTCGCTGACGCGATCCCGGAGGTCGAAGGCTTTGCGAGATTCTTCGGCTGCGCCACTAATCTCCGCCAAGTCGTAGTAACACGTGGCGAGAGCTGCGTGAGCCATAGCGAAGTTTGGATCGAGCTCAATGGCCTTTTTCAGCGGCGCGATGGCGGCAGCGTAATTGGCCGTGCCGAGCATGATCTTTCGGGCGGTGCTGAAAGCCTTCAGGGCTTCGATCGATGAAGTGGTGGCGCGTTCGATGGGTGTGTCGAATTTCTGAACGGTACTGAGGGATTCGCCGAGCTTTTGGCGAAGGTCGATGGCTGCGCCGTCGAGCGCTTGCAGGACTTTGGTTTTGCCTTCGACGCGGGCTTGTTGTTGCGCGAGAACGTCTCCGGTTGCGCAATTCACTGCCTTGATGCCGACGATGTATTCGTTGTCGAGGCTGGCAATGGAGCCTTCGAGAACGGCTGCGCTTTGGGTGCGCTGGCAGATTTCGCGTGCGATTTTAGGATTGAGGTGCGTGTCGGCGGGCTGGCTCATGAGGCGAAGCGTTTGTTGAACGCGCTCCTCGGAGACGATGCGGAGGAATGGAGATTGTTCGAGTTGGATGGCGAGAGCTTGTTTGAGGGTGTCGTCGAAGACCGTATCGCCGGTGGTGTTGGTGAAGTCGGCAAGGACGATGGTGTCTTGCTCGGTGAGTTTGGCGGAATGCGAGTAGCGGTAGTAGAAGAAGGCGCCGGCGGCGAGGAGCACGATCAAGGCGACGCCCGCGATGACAGGCAAACGGCTCGGTTTTTCGGATGATGGCGTGGCGGCTTGCGAATCGGCGAGCGAATGGCGCTGCGAAGAGTGGCTTGCGGATCGCGCCGCGGCGGAAGGCGAAGGAGTTTTGTGGCGGTCGCTGGAAATTTTCGACGGTGGGACGGAGCCATCGTTTGCATCGAGAGCGGGAAGGACGGCGGAGCGGCCGGAATCGGTGTCGCGCTTGAGGCGCTTGAGTTCGGAACGCATGTCGGAGGCGTGCTGATAGCGGAGGTCGCGATCCTTTTCGAGGGCGCGATTGATGACGTCTTCGAGGCGCGCGGGGAGATCGGGATTGAGGCGAACGGGAGAGACCGGAGCGCGGTTGAGGATGGATTCGAAGATGAGGCCGCTGGTGTCACCGCGGAAGGGAAGAGCGCCGGTGGCCATTTCGTACAGGACCACGCCGAAAGAAAAGAGATCGCTGCGAGCGTCGACGTCTTTGCCGCGGACCTGCTCGGGCGACATGTAGGCGACGGTGCCGAGCGTGCTGCCGGGGCTGGTGAGATGTTCTTCGCGGACGCCTTGCGTGGTGGAGTCGGAGATAGTGTCGGGACTGACTGCGCCAGTGGAAATTTTGGCGAGGCCGAAGTCGAGAATTTTTGCGGAGCCGCGCTTGGTAACGAAAATATTGGCGGGTTTTATATCGCGGTGGACCACGCCGGCGTTGTGGGCGGCGTCGAGAGCGTCGGCGGTGTCGATGCCGATTTCGAGGAGGCGTTCGAGTTCGAGCGGGCTCGCGGTGATGACGTGCTTGAGCGTGGCGCCGTCGAGGAATTCCATGGCGATAAATGCACGGCCGCTATCTTCGCCGATGTCGTGGATGGTGCAGATGTTGGGGTGGTTCAGTGCGGAGGCGGCGCGGGCCTCGCGTTTGAAGCGTTCGAGCGATTGGGAATCGTGGGCGAGATCGTCTGGGAGAAATTTGAGGGCGACGAAGCGGCCGAGGCGCGTGTCTTCGGCTTTATAGACCACGCCCATGCCGCCACCGCCGAGTTTTTCGACGATGTGGTAATGGGAGACGGTTTGACCAATGAGAGACGACGAATCAGGCATGGGCGAGTGGATTCTAGGGGGATAGGGGCGGGGAGTCAATGTGAGGGGGGGACAATAGCCTACGAAGACAGAGGAAGACATTGCTGACGACGTACCGAGATGGGGCGCAGCAGTGCTGTGCCCGTACACGTGTGCTACTGGAGTTTGGCGTATTCGGATTTGGCCTGGACGAGGATGGGGATGTCGGGGTCGGCGTCTTTCCAGAGGGCGAAGAAGTCTTGATAGGCGGTGCGGGCTTTGGCGGTGTCGCCGGAGAGAACGTAGGATCGTGCGAGTCCGAGGCGAGCGAGCGGGCCGACAATCGAATCAGATACGACACCGTTCCGGTCGATGATCTTTTTGAATTCAATCGCCGCGGCGGCGCCTTGCTTTTCCTGCAAGAGCGCCATCCCGCGGATATACGGCGGCACGATATGAAAACCGGGCTGAAATACGCCGAATTCGTAGCGCGTTGCGGAAGCCAAGGCGTCAACGGCCTGAGCCGGTTTATTTTCGTGCAGGAAAAGAGAAGCCTGGATCAATGGGAGCAATTGTTGCTGGGTCAAACTGTCTTCGGGATAGCGCTTGGTTAAATCGTCGCGCAATCGGGTCGCTTCGGCAGTTTCCCCAGCGAGAGCAAAAACGATCGCCGCGGTGCCGGCGATGTCGCGTTGTTTCGTGATAGCCAATGCGGCGCGAGCTTGACGAATTGCGAGAGGTGAATTCCCGACAAGCTGTTCTCGAGCGGCGCCGACGACCTGGTTCCAGGCGGCGCGGTCTTTGACGTCTGCATGCAGCGCTAGGTCGGTCGCACGGCGCGCAAAGTCACGGGACGAAGCGAACTTCCCATAGTACGCAGCGACGCCGCCTTGAAAACCGAGTGGCTGATCTTCATAGCCCGGGTATTCGGTCATGTGTTGGAGCGCACGGGCCTGCGAGGCAGGGTCTCGCTGGAGAAAAGCGAGGTTTGCAAGTGCCAAGTAGAGAAATGGACTCTTTTTATCCTGAGTCTCGGCTTCCTGAATGACCGATTTCGCTTCGTCGAGCCGATCCAAAATCAGATAGCTAAAGGCGAGATTGGAGTAGCCAATTGCATCGGGGCTGAGCTTGAAAGATTCACGGGCCCAGTAAAGGGACTTTTCCAGGTCGCCAAGATTTTGATAAGCGACGCTCAAATTGGCGGGTGGTACGTCGTCGCGCGGGTAGGTGCGAGCCCAGGTCTCGTAAGTGACGCGGGCCGCGTCGAGATTTCCGGCGACAAAGTCCTGATAGTGGGAATCGATGTAAAACTTTTCGCGATCGCTGCCGCGCTCGCGCAGAGCGTAAGCCTTGTGAATCGCTTCCTGGGCGCGGGTCTGGTCGCCCAAATTGAAATAGTTGGTGCCCATCCTGGCGTAGGCCATGGCGAAATTCGGATCGAGTTGGGTGGCACGCTGAAATAAGGGCACAGCGGCGACGTAATCGCCCTTCACGAGCATGTTCTGCATGCCCAGGCTGTAAGCCTGTAGGGCTTCGAGCGAAGCGGTCGTGACACTGTCGGGGGGCGCGTCGTATTTCTGCACAGTGGACAGAGACTCACCAAGCTTTTGTCGCATCTTTGAAGCGGCGTCGCCCAGGGACTTGAGGATTTGTTCTTTTCCGGCGGCGGTAGCCTGCTCGGAGGCGAGTTGGTCGCCGTTGTGACAGTTGACGGCTTTGAGGCCGACGACGTATTGCGTGCCGAGATTGGAAATCGAGCCTTCGATGGTGGCGGCGCTGGCGGTGCGCTGGCAAACGTCGCGCGCGAGAGTGGTGGTCAGGCGGGCGTCCTTGGATTGCGCCATGAGGGAGAGAGTTTGTGCAATTTTTTCATCGGAGAGGAGATTGAGAAAAGGGGATTGCTCGAGTTGAGAGGCCAAGCCTTGGCGAAGGGCTCCGTCGAAGACGGAATCACCGGTGGTGTTTGTAAAGTCGGCGAGGACGATGGTGTCTCTTTCGGTGAGTTTGGCGGCGTGCGTGGTGTGGAAGTAGAAGTAAGCGACGGCGGCGATGAGTATGGCAACGCCAGCGGAGGCTTGGCGGCCTCGAGAACGGCCGCGCCGCGAGGTGACCGGAGGTGGTGAATCGGTCGCGGATGCAGTCGGTGCGGCTGTTGGCGCGATCGGAGCGCGCGAAGCTCCCGACGAGCCGGAGTCGGATGAAGCGCGACGGGTTGAGACTGAGGCGCTTGCTGCGTCCGTTGACGAGGCGTTCGCCGGCGGAATGTCTTCGAGTGCAGGGAGAACGGTGGAGCGGCCGGAGTCGGTGTCGCGCTTGAGGCGCTTGAGTTCGGCGCGCATCTCGGCGGCGCCTTGATAACGGAGATCGCGATCCTTTTCGAGAGCGCGGTTGATGACGTCTTCGAGTTTTGCTGGGAGATCGGGATTGAGGCGAACTGGGGAGACGGCAGCGCGATTGAGAATGGAGTCAAAGATGAGGCCGCTGGTGTCACCGCGAAAGGGAAGCGTGCCAGTGGACATTTCGTATAGCACGACACCGAAAGAAAAAAGATCGCTCCGGGCGTCAACGTCTTTGCCGCGGACTTGTTCGGGCGACATGTAGGCGACGGTACCGAGTGTTGTGCCTGGACTGGTGAGATGTTCGTCGCGTGCGCCTTGCGTCGCGCCGGGATCGACTTCGGTTTCTCCGCTGGGTCCCGGGCAATCGGCCATCTTGGCGAGGCCGAAGTCGAGGATTTTTGCGGTGCCGCGTTTGGTGACGAAAATGTTCGCGGGCTTGATGTCGCGATGTACTACGCCGGCGCGGTGCGCGGCGTCGAGCGCGTCGGCGACTTCGATGCCGATTTCGAGAAGACGTTCGATTTCAAGAGGGCGGCCGGTGACGACGTGCTTGAGCGTGGAGCCGTCGAGGAATTCCATGGCGATGAAGGCGCGACCGCTGTCTTCGCCGATGTCGTAGATGGTGCAGATGTTGGGATGGTTTAGCGCAGAGGCGGCGCGGGCCTCGCGCTTGAAACGGTCGAGCGACTGGGGATCGTGCGCAAGATCGTCGGGAAGGAACTTGAGAGCTACGAAGCGGCCGAGGCGCGTGTCTTCGGCTTTGTAGACGACGCCCATGCCACCGCCGCCGAGTTTGTCGACGATGCGATAGTGCGAGACGGTTTGGCCAATCAGGGAGGAATGCTCGGACATGTGGGGTGGATTCTAGGTTGAGCGGGAAACGGAGTCAATTCGAGCGTGGGATAGCGGTGCTGCAACGTTGCCGCTGCGGGCGCACGGTCACCTAAGAAGCAGGCGGCCCGCTAGATGTGGAGAAGTGCCTGGTCAAGGTCGGCGATGATGTCGTCAACGTCCTCGAGGCCGACGGACAGGCGCACCAAGCCTTCGGTGATGCCGACACGATTGCGGACGTCGGCGGGCATAGAAGCGTGGGTCATCGACGCAGGAAGCGAAATCAGTGTTTCGACTCCGCCGAGGCTTTCCGCGAGCGAGCAAAGTTTGACTTGATTGAGGAAGCGGCGCGCGGCGTCGAGCGTTTCAAGATCGAAGGAGAGCATCGCGCCTGGCCCGCGCTGTTGCTTGCGCGCGAGTTCGTGTTGCGGGTGAGAACTGAGTCCCGGGTAGTAGACCTTTTTCACTTTCGGATGGGCGTCGAGATGGCGAGCCACTGAAACGCCATTAGCGTTGTGTTGAAGCATGCGTACGGCGAGCGTTTTGATGCCGCGCGAAATGAGGAAGCAATCCATGGGCGCGAGGCCGGCACCCGCGGAGCGCTGGATGAAATAAATTTTCTCAGCGTCTTCCTGGCGCGTGAGGATGACAGCGCCGCCGGTCGCGTCGCTGTGGCCATTGAGATACTTTGTCATCGAGTGGACGACGATGTGCGCACCAAGTTCAATCGGGCGCTGGAGATAGGGGCTGAGGAAGGTGTTGTCCACGACGAGCCTGATATCGCGCTTGTCGATGATCTTTGCCATCTCCGCAATGTCAGTGACGCGCATCGTGGGATTGGTCGGCGTCTCGATGTACAACATCTTTGTATTGGGGCGAAGGGCAGAGAAGACGGCTTCAGGCTGAGACGTGTCCACGAAACTGAACTCGAGGCCGAAATGAACGAGAAGCTGCGTCGAGAGGCGATAGACGCCGCCGTAGACGGCTTCGGATAGAACGACGTGATCTCCGGGACGCAGGAGCCGAAACACAGCGTCAATGCCGGCCATGCCGGAGGTAAAAGCGTAAGCACCCGTGCCGCCTTCAAGTTTTGCGAGAGTGCGCTCGATCGCTTTGCGATTCGGATGATTGGTGCGGGCGTAGTCGTAGCCGTTTCTATACTTTCCGAACTCGGA
Source organism: uncultured Acidobacteriota bacterium (assembly GCA_963795355.1). Lineage (GTDB taxonomy): Bacteria > Acidobacteriota > Terriglobia > Acidiferrales > UBA7541 > Acidiferrum. Next base: position 966,205 of record CAWCHM010000008.1, on the reverse strand, counting down.
TTGCACGTAGGTTGACGTCTGATAGATCGGCGCGACGACGGCGCCTGTCGAAGGATCCGGCTCCTGACCGACGTGGATGGCGTTTGTGGCGAAACCCATGAGGACTCCTGTCTCTCGAACAAACACAAAATAAAGCTATTCGGTGATTCCCGTCGTGCGGTCCGCGCGCGCGAAGAACTTCATAAAGCCGCGGAAGTTGAGATCGCCCGCGTGCCCCGCCACTCGAAGTGCGGCGCCGCGCCTGGCCAAACGCGAACGAGATCCCAATGAATCCTCGTTGCAAGAAGGCCTCGTCAGCAGGGCGGATCCCGAGGAAAAGGTAACGTAGCAAACGAGGTGAGTCAAACGTGGCGGCGGCGATGTTTCCAGATAGATGTTTCCGGGCGAACGAAAAAAGGAAGCAATTTGGGAGGGGAGAGTGGGCTTGACCGCGGCACGCTGTCCGTGGAGGATAAAGTAACGACGGAAATGAGAACTTCGATACTAGTCACGGCGATCGCGTTGGGCCTGGCGCTTCTGGCGCCTCTAAAGGCCGCTGCGCAAGGTGAAACGCCGCCACCCGCAAAACCGTCCATCGATCAGACCTCGAAGATCACGATTGAGGTATCCGGCGGCGAGAAGTCGACGCCGATAGAGAACGCCAGTGTTTACATCAAGTACGTCGAAGAGCGGAAGATAAAGTCGAACAAGACCGTCGAGTTGAACGTGAAGACGAATCGCGAGGGCGCGGCGCACGTGCCGGAAGCGCCGACGGGGCGAGCGCTGATTCAGGTCGTTGCCGATGGCTGGAAAACCTACGGACGCTGGTACGATATCAACGAGGCGAAGCAAGTCATCAAGATTCACTTGGACAGGCCGCCGAAGTGGTATTGAGTCGAATTTTGAAGTGTTGCGTGAAGTTTTCGGCATGAGGTTCGCGGAAGCCATTGAAATTACGTTACGTCGAAAAATGTTTTTGAGTTGTCGGATGAGAGTTTCTTGCACCCAAATGGTGCAAACCGCTTCAGGCTACTGAGATATATGTAGTTAGCCTTAGAGAAACCACCATTTTCCACCGACTTATCAACACTTGTGTTGAAAACTTCACAGAGCAGAAATATTGTGGCGAAGATTCGGAACTTCGTTTGCATGCGTGCGCGGTCGCGATGATAACGAGAACTGACGGATCTCAACCATGAAGAACGATACGTTCGAGGGACCCTTTTCGCTGTTGCAGATGTTTTGGGGCAACATCGCGGCGCGGCCGTTGCGCGGAGCGCTCAGCATTATTGCGATCGCGATCCAAGTGATTCTGGTGTTGATGATTGTGGGGCTGACGTCGGGCATCGTGTCGGAATGGGGCAAGCGCGCCGAAGGGGTCGGCGCCGATATCATGGTGCAGCCGCCGAACGCTTCGATTTTTCTGGCGTTTGCGAGCGCTGTGATGCCGCAATCGCTCGGACCGCAAATCGAGGCGCTGCCGCTGGTCGATGAAGTTTCTCCCGTCGTGATTTTGTCCGAGCCAAAAAACCTGGTGATGGTCTACGGCATTGACTACAAGCGATATAACGCATTAAGCCGGGGATTTCTGTTCCGCGCGGGCAAGCCGTTTGACGGACCTGACCAGGTCATCGCCGACGATATCATGGCGCAGCAGCGGCACTTGAAAGTCGGCGACCGGATCACGCTGCTGAACCGCCAATTCACGGTGAGTGGCATCGTGGCGCACGGCAAGGGCGCCCGGTTTTTCATACCGCTCAAGACAGCGCAAGAGATTGCGGGCGTGGAAGACCGCGTATCGATGTACTACGTTCGAAGCAAAGGCGATACCGAAGCTACGCGCGCTGCGATTTTGAAATTGTCGCCGACCAATCGCGTCCGGTCGATGGCGGAGTACGTCACGCTGATGAGTTCGTCGAACCTGCCGCAGTTGAAGCCGTTCGTGCGGTCGATGGTTGGACTGGGTGTGGTGATCAGCTTCCTCGTGATCTTGTTGAACATGCACACGATGGTGATGGAGCGGACTCGGGAAGTCGGGATCCTGAAGGCGCTGGGCTTCTCGCGATTCGATATCGTGAAGATGTTACTGGGTGAGACGATGGTGCTGACGCTGCTTGGGGCTGGCGTCGGAATCCTGAGTACGTTTCTGACCGCGGCGGTCCTGAAGGAAGTAAATCCGGGTCTGACGATCTTGATCACCGGGCGGTGGGTCGCGGCGGCCATCGTGCTGGCCATCATCGGTTCGGCACTCGGGGTGGCGTACCCCGCTCTGCGCGCCGCGAGCTACGACCCGGTCGTCGCTCTGGCATACGAATAGGCTACCTGTAGGCCACCTGGCCGCAAAAAGCGTTAATTGCGTCAAAACCTTCGCCGTATAATTTCTCTGGTTGTGCCCCCGAGAACGATCCACCCAAGGAGAGACGAATGAAGCGACCGCAACTTGTTTTGCTGGCGGCTGCATGTAGTTTGTGCCTAGCCAGCGGAGCTGCCGCCCAACTGGGCGGGGTGCAATTTTTCAGCAAGCCAAATATCGCCGATATTTTCAAACCAGTCGTCGGACGGGGAGCCGTCTATCAGGAAGGCTCGGCGGACGGCAAGCGCCCGCCGCACGAGATGGAGATGACGATTGTCGGTAAGGAAATGACGCCATCGGGCGAGGGCTATTGGATGGAAATGGCGATGAATCGCGACGGCGATCAGAAGATGTATTCCAAAGTTCTGATGACAAAGGATTTTCAGTTCACAAAGATCATTTTTCAGATGCCGGGACAGGGCGCCATGGAGATGCCCATGAACCCTAACGAAAAAGATCGCACCCAGATGAAAGAAGAGATGTCGAAGTGGAGTCAGGTCGGGACGGAAACGATCACGGTGCCGGCTGGGACGTTCAGCTGCGCGCACTGGAAGAAGGACGATGGCACCGACGAAGTGTGGACCAGCGACAAGGTATCGCCTCTGGCGATGGTGAAGCAGGTTGGAAAGACCCACAGCATGGTGCTGGTGCGGCAGATCACGAGTGCGCAGGACCATATCACGGGGCCGGTGACGCCGTTTGACCCAAAGGCGTTTGCGCGGCCACAGAAACAGTAGCTTCATGCGGAAACTTCGTGCAGTAACCTCGCACACGAAAATTCGCGTAAAAGTGAAAACGCCGGACTCATGTCCGGCGTTTTTCATTTTCTGAATGCTGCTGGAAGTTGGCTAGGCGGCCGGCCCTGAATCAGAATCGGAATCGTCGGCTTCGACTTTGATGTCGTTCAGCGATTCGACGACATCCTGAATCATTGCCAACGGGCAGACCACGTGGACTTTGTTCTCGGGATCGAGGACATCCACGACTATTTTCGAGCCCACAGTGCGGACGCGAACATGTGTATCGGAGTCCCGAACCTCGACGAATTCTGTGTCGGGATAGTTTTCGAGTTCCTTAGCTAGCACGCGAAGTATCGGAATTGCTTGCTGGGCTTCGCGAGGGAATTTGTGCAGTTCGCGCTTCGGGATGACATGCATTGCCATCGGGACGATTGCTGCCGGCGCCCAAATGTGAACGTGGGTGCCATGGTTGTCATCGACCTGAACCTGCGCGATGCCATCGTGAAGCGTATAGGCTCCCGCTGCGGCGACCGTTCCCCCGAAGGCTAAGGCTACTTTTGCTAACACGATCATGATCCTTCTCCTCTAATTCCGTTGCGGAATTGCATTCCCGTGCTTTGAGTGGACCTGTGGTTGCGGCCAGAACGGCGTTAGTCTGATACGTTTTTCGAATCGAGCCAGACGCGCACGGTCTCTTCGTCGGTCCTTGACCGAAACGAGTTCGGTGTCGCCTTGCAGCGCCAGCGCGTGGAGTCCGGCGACGAGGTCGACTTCGTCCTTCTTTCCGGAGAACAGCGCGTCAACGACTTTCATCGGAACTTTGACCTCGACCTTGGAGCGCTTGGCATCCTTGTCCTTTGAATCTCTATCTTTCTCAATCACATGCACAAGGAAGTAGTTGCCTTGCTTCGCGACGCGAACGTCTTCCTCGTTATTCTGGACCGTGACGAACTCGCCGTCTTTGGCGTCGCGGACGGCGCTCATCAACGCCCGGAAGTCGATGCCGTTGCAGTCGAAGTGATCGATCTTCACGTGGCCGTTGTGGAACTTATCTTTGTCGATGGTCGGCAGGATCTTTTCGGCGAGTTCGAGCGGGATATTTACGCGGACAATTTCATCCTTGGAGTCGGGATTCTCGACGCGAACGTGAAGCCAGCGGTCGCGCGACGATGTGTCGGACGATTTGGCGGCGTTCTGCGCGGAGCCGGAGATCGGCATCAGTGCGAGGGCCCCTGCGATCAGGGCGACTGCCGGGATCCTGCGAATGCGTTCGTTCATTTGACTGTCTCCTTCGAGGGCGCGCCTGAGGGAACGTGGGAGCCGGGCTGAATCGGCCGGATCCGGGCGCCTTGGTCACATATACGAGGGTGCCTGTAGAAAAGTTCCAGAGATTCGGTGCGGACGGGTCTGTAAAAGGAGTCGACCGCCCGGTGACCGGGCGGTCGAGGGAAGATTTGGGACCTTTAGACGTCAGGGTTACGGCTTGAACTTCATGAAAACGGCCGACAAAGGGGGCAGGGTCATCGGCAACGAGTGATCGCGGCCCATGTGTCGCACCTCTTCGGTGTGAATGCCACCCATGTTGCCCAAATTTGAGCCGCCGTAGATGCCGGCATCCGTATTGAGCACTTCCTGGTAGAAGCCAGGACGTGGGACGCCGATGCGATACCCCAGACGCGGGACCGGCGTTGCATTTAGTACGACCAGAATAATGTCGTCGGGATTCTTTCCGCGGCGGACAAACGAGAAGGTGCTGTTGTCGGCGTCGTTGCAGTCGATCCACTCGAACCCGTGCCAGTCGAAATCGACCTCGTGAAGCGCTGGTTCGGCGGCATAGAGCTTGTTGAGATCGGCGATCAGGTTCTGCAAGCCGCGGTGCGGCTCGTATTGGAGGAGGTGCCAGTCGAGGCTGTGCGCCTCGGTGAATTCGGTGCGTTGCGCAAACTCCTGCCCCATGAAGAGCAGCTTTTTGCCCGGATGACCGTATTGGTATCCGTAAAGGAGACGCAGGTTCGCGAACTGCTGCCACATATCGCCGGGCATTTTGTGGAGCAACGAATTTTTGCCGTGGACGACTTCGTCGTGCGAGAAGGGCAGCACGAAGTTTTCGCTGAAGGCGTAGAGCAGGGAGAACGTCAACTTGTTCTGCTCGTATTTGCGGTGGACCGAATCCGTCGAGAAATATTTGAGCGTGTCGTTCATCCAGCCCATATTCCACTTCAGGCTGAAGCCGAGGCCGCCGAGATAGGTCGGGCGCGAGACCGCCGGCCATGCTGTCGATTCTTCCGCGATCGTCAGGATGCCGGGGAAGCGTTCGAACGCCACTTCGTTCAGCCGCTTGATGAACGCGATCGCTTGCAGATTTTCGCGTCCGCCGAATTCGTTGGGCACCCACTCGCCCGCCTTGCGCGAATAGTCGAGGTAAAGCATTGAGGCAACGGCGTCTACGCGCAGGCCGTCGATGTGATATTTGTCGAGCCAGAAGAGCGCATTCGAAATGAGATAGTTGACGACCTCGTTTCGACCGTAGTTGTAGACCAGCGTGCCCCAGTCGGGATGCGAGCCTTGGCGCGGGTCGGAATGCTCGTAGAGATGCGTGCCATCGAATTCAGCGAGTCCGAAGGTGTCGCGCGGGAAATGGGCGGGCGTCCAGTCGAGGATAACGCCAATACCGGCGGCGTGGCAGCGATCGATAAACTCCATGAACTCTGCGGGAGTGCCGTAGCGGCTCGTTGCGGCGTAATAGCCAATGGTCTGATAGCCCCACGAACCGTCGAAAGGATGCTCCATGATCGGCAGCAACTCGATGTGTGTATAGCCGAGCTCCTTCACGTACGGAATCAGCTGCTCGGCGAGCTCATGGTAGCTGAGCCAGCGATTGCCTTCTTCGGGATTGCGGCGCCAGCCGCCGAGATGGACTTCGTAAATCGAGATCGCCTTTTCCAACCACGGGGTCGTTTTTCGTCGGGTCATCCACTCGGCGTCAGCCCATTTATGAGTGTCGAGCCTGGCGACGATTGAGCCGGTGCTGGGCCGCAATTCAGCTCGGAATCCGTATGGATCTTGCTTGAGCGGCAGCATGTCGCCGCGAGCGCCAATGATTTCGTATTTGTAGATCGCGCCTTCATCGAGCTCGGGGATAAACAATTCCCAGACGCCCGATGATCCTCGCGCCCGCATAGGGTTGATGCGGCCATCCCAGTGGTTGAAGTCGCCAACGACGCTGACGCGGCGCGCACTTGGCGCCCAGACGGCGAAGTTGACGCCCTTAACTCCGGCGACTGTACTGATATGCGAGCCGAGCTTTTCGTAGGCGTCGTAGTGGCGGCCTTCGCCCATGAGGTACAGATCGAAATCACTCAGCAAGAAGGGAAACGCGTAGGTATCGTAGCGATCGTAGGAATCGCCGGAGGCTGTCTTGTAACGAATGCGATAGTTCGCCGGATCGGGTTTGTCTTTGTACGTTTCAGGCAGAGTCGCTTCAAACAATCCTTCGGGCCGGCGCTTCTGCGCTTCAAGATTGTTCGGGATACCCGGGCCCGAAATCGTCGCCGAATAGGCATGAGGATTGAAGAATCGGATGACCCATCGAGGCCCGGAGGGTGTGGCGACCGGTTGCGGGCCCAGCACTCCAAAAGGGTCGGCGTTGCGGGCGCTCAGTAACGAATCGATCTGCGCTTCGACTTTGGCTTGCGCTGTGTTCACTTCGCGCGTTGCGGTTTTTTCGGTGCGCGGTTCAGGCACGATTGCTATCTCCCAAGAAACACACGTTTAACTCAAATGTGGGCAGGCCCAGTTTTGATGCGAATGCGCGCCCATTCGACTCTCGGGGTGCGCGGGGTTCCCGTGGGCGCCGAGTCAGTTTGCGATGCCGGAGCCTTGTACGTCAATTGTGCCGCTTGCGAGGGCGGTTCGGGCGCGATAGAGTGCGGCGGTCGCCAGTTCGTCATTGCCTTTGCGGCATCGGTCGCTGAGGCGGCTGTCGGAGATCCAAACAACTGATACGCATCGACTTCGTCGACAGAGAATTCGGGATGTTCATGCCAACTTCGAAAAAATTCGGTGTTGCTGTCGCAATCGTCTCGCTGTCGTTGTTGCTTCTCGCTGGTCCACGCGTCGCGACACAAGCGCAAGACCGCAGCCAAGGGCGCTCAATGGTCGTCTCGCGCGGCGGCATCGTGGCCAGCGAGTCTCCTCTCGCTTCGCAGGCTGGCGTTCGAATCCTCGAAAGCGGCGGCAACGCCGTCGATGCCGCTATCGCCACGAACGCGATGATGGGCGTGATCGAGCCGATGATGAACGGCATCGGCGGCGATCTCTTCGCGATCGTCTACGATGCAAGAGCCAACAAGCTCTATGGACTGAACGCAAGTGGCTGGGCACCAAAAGGCCTGACGATTGAGTACCTCGAAAAGCAGGGCATCAAGTCGATGCCGCAGCGCGGCATTAACTCCGTCACAGTTCCGGGAACCGTCGATGGCTGGCAAAAGCTCGCCGACAAGTTCGGTCGCAAGAAATTGGGCGAAGACCTCGCCGCCGCCATTCGAACCGCGCGCGACGGATTCCCGATTCCCGAGTGGGACGCGCTCTACTGGGCCTCCGAGGTCGACTATCTCCACGGTGACGAAGCCGCCACTGCGACCTATCTCCCCAACGATCGTCCGCCCAAACTCGGCGAAATTTTCCGCAACCCCGACCTCGCGAATTCGCTCGAAGCCATCGCAACTCACGGCCGCGACGCCTACTACAAAGGCGAAATCGCCACTAAGTTAATCGAAGGAATGAAGCGCCACAACGGCGCGATGACCGCGCAGGATCTCTCCGAATATTCCGCCGAATGGGTCGAGCCGATCTCCACCACGTATCGCGACTGGACCGTCTTCGAATTGCCGCCAAACGGGCAGGGAATCGCCGCCCTCGAAATGCTGAATATCATGGAGAAATTTCCACTGGGCGAAAAAGACTGGGGATTCGGCTCACCGAAAGCGCTGCACGCGATGATCGAGGCGAAGAAACTCGCCTACACCGACCTCGCTAAATACATCGGCGATCCGCGCGGCCAAAAATTGCCGATCAAAACACTCGCCTCAAAAGAGTGGGCCGAGCAGCGCGCCAAACTGATCGATCCTGCTCACGCGAACTGCGACGCGAAGGCCGGCGATTTGCCACCCGGCTCCGAAACCACCTATCTCACCGTCGTCGATCGTGACGGCAACATGGTTTCGCTGATCCAGAGCAACTACGCCGGCTTCGGCTCCGGAGTGGTCGCGCCCGGCACCGGTTTCGCGCTGCAAAATCGCGGCGGCCTGTTTTCACTTGATCCGTCGTCGCCCGACGCGCTGGCCGGCCACAAGCGCCCGCTCCACACCATCATTCCGGCCTTCGCGCAGCATGGCGACGTGCGCCTCGCCTTCGGCATCATGGGCGGCTGGAATCAGGCGCAGGCCCACGCACAATTTGTCGCCGACCTCGTGGACTTCAAGATGAACATTCAGGCATCGATGGAAGCCCCGCGCTTTTCGAAGTACACCTTCACTGGTTGTGACCTGTTCGTCGAAAACCGCTTTTCGCGATCCACGCAAAACGAGCTCACCAACCTCGGCCACAAGCTCGATGTGAAAGGCGCTTACTCGAGCTCGATGGGAGGCGGCCAAGTCGTAGAGCGCGATTTTGCCACCGGGGTCAATTTCGGAGCGTCGGACCCGCGAAAAGACGGCGAAGCCATCCCCCAGATCGAAGCCCAGTAGACAGCGGTCGGCGTGGGCATAGCTCTCAGGTCTGCAAATTTTTTCCCTTGGTCTTCCGGGCCGGAACTTGAACGGACCATTCCGGCCCCGCACCTGTCCTTTGCCTAATCTAAATGGCTTATTTGCAATCGCTTAGGCGAACCTCATCCGTGGAGGGTCAGTTGCTTTACCGTTACCTGTCCTAAGGTACGGGCGCCTTCCCCAGCGCCGCTCCCGAATACGGAGGACCGGAAATGACCCTTCGCCGCCTGGCCCAAAATATCGCCCGCCTGGCCCCAGTGGCTGCCTTTGCACTCTTAGTGATCCCCGCCGCCCACGCCCAAGTGATGACGGTTTCTGGCCGGTATCATTGCGCCGAAGCTCATGTCGCAGGCAAGACGGTCCCGTGCAGCTCGGCTCCACTGACGCTCAAAACCGATGGCCGATTCGAATTGCGGGGCTGGGAAGGGAATTACCTCGTCGACGGCGAATGGGTGGAGTTGTCCGATTCCGTCGTGCGTTCGCGCGCGAAAATGGAACCGGGCCACAAGATTGTGTTTCGTTATCGCGGCAAGCATGGCTGGTGCGAGATGATCTACGAGCGCCGCGTCGCCGAGCTCGGCAAAACGTCGCTGAGCTAAGTCTGATTCAATTATTCAAACAATTTAGACGCACAACTCTTGGGATCTGCTACGCGTTGTACCATCTCACGCCCTTCTTCTGTTCCTCAGCAATTTCCTTAGCCACAACCATCGTAAGCGGCCGCTTGTATTGCCCACAGATCGCGATAATCGCGTCCATCAGCGAAATCGGCGCTGTGTAAGACCGCCCAAACGATGGCGCGTCGACCGACGCCAAAAAAACCTCGTCGCAGGCCCGAGCCAACGGCGATAAATAGGTATCCGAAATCCCGATGCAATAAGCGCCGTGCGCTCGAGCCTGTTGCGCTCCCTCAACAGTCTGCCGCAAGCCGCGCTGGAAGCTGATCGCAATCACGACATCGCGCTTTTTCACCACGCGCGCCAAGTGCGTCATGCCTCCCGCCGTCGTAACCGCCACGATCGGCACGCCAACGATAGAAAGGTGATATTCGAGATATTCCGCCAAAATCGCGGCGCTGTCCGCCGCGAACGCCACTACGCGCCGTGCTTCAAACAGCCGCTTCGCCACCTTGGCAAGCCTTGCCGCGTCGAGGCTGTTCTTCAGCGCCTGCAGATTCTTCGCCGACCGCGCCAGCGACTCCTGAACTACTGTGGGAATGCTCGAATCGCCGGGAGTGCTCATCATCGAGTCGAGCGGGCTCGCGAACGCGATGGATAGCGCGTGCAGATGGTGCTGGAAGTCGCGATAGCTCGCAAAACCAAGCCCTCGCACGATGCGTACGATCGTGGCGGGGTCGGTGCTCAAGCGCTGCGCCATCGCGCGCACGCTCAATAACACGTACTCCCGCGGATTCTCCAGAATCGGGCGGATGATTTCCTGTCGTTTGCTTGTGAGATTTTCGAGTCGTTCTGCCAGGTTTACGGGTGACCCATTGGCCCGGGGCTCTTGCTTAGTCATGGCGCGAGAGAATCGCGCAAATCCGAGTGGCTGTCAACCGGATTTGCGCGTCCTCTGATAGCAAAAAAGTATCGTATGGGAACGTTTATTTATGAACGCTATTTATCGGAAGTCGCCGCTTTGTTCGCGAGTCCCGGCGCAACTACGGGTTGAAGGAACGGCATCATCGCGCGCAGTTTCGGACCAAGCTGTTCGATCTGATGACCCTGTTCGCGTTTGCGTGTTGCAAGGAAGTTCGGGCAGCCGTCTTCGTTTTCCTTGATCCACTTTTTCGCGAACGTGCCATCGGTGATCTCGCCGAGGATCTTCTTCATCTCTTCGCGCGTTTCCTTCGTGATCAGCCGCGGCCCTGCGGTGTAGTCGCCCTGCTCTGCGGTGTCGCTGATCGAATAGCGCATGTAGCTCAGTCCGCCGCGATAGATCAGGTCAACGATCAACTTCAGTTCGTGCATGCACTCAAAATAGGCAACTTCCGGCTGATAGCCTGCCGCAACGAGAGTGTCGAATCCAGCCTTGATCAGTTCGCTGACACCGCCGCACAGCACGGCCTGCTCGCCAAAGAGGTCGGTCTCTGTCTCTTCGGTGAATGTCGTCTCAAGAACTCCAGCGCGCGTGCAGCCGAGTCCCTTTGCGTATGAGAGAGCGAGCGCCTTCGCGTTGCCACTGGCGTCCTGTTCGATCGCGATCAGCGCGGGTGTGCCGCCGCCTTCGGTGAAAACTTCGCGGACGCGATGGCCCGGCGCCTTTGGCGCGATCATCGAAACGTCGACGTTGGCTGGCGGCTTGATCGTGCCGTAGCGAATGTTGAATCCGTGCGCGAACATCAGCGTCTTGCCCGCTGTCAGATGCGGCTCGACCGAATCCTTATAGAGCTTCGGCTGTTTCGTGTCGGGCGTCAGGATCATGATCACATCAGCCCATGCCGCCACTTCCGCTGGCGTGCCAACCGTCAACCCTTCTTTCTGCGCCTTCGCCAGCGATCCGCTGCCCGGCTGGAGTCCGACGCGAACCTGAACGCCGCTGTCGCGCAAATTCAGCGCGTGCGCGTGTCCCTGTGAGCCGTAGCCCATGATCCCGACCTTCTTCGACTGAATCAGTGAGAGGTCTGCGGAATTGTCGTAATAAAGATTTGCCATTCGATCGTTTCCTCTTTTTCCTTTTTTGCGGAGTAAATGATAATCCAATAAAGCTTGTCATCCTGAGCGAAGCGAATGATCTCAGAAGCAATCTAATCGCAAAATTCAGGTGCCAATCCTAGGCCGCGCTCTTCGCCCCGTCCGCCGAAGGCACCGCCGGCGGCTGCAACAAATCGCCTCCGCGCGTCATCGCAATGCGTCCCGACCGCACCATCTCCAGCACACCAAACGGCCGCAACACTTCGAGCAAACCGTCAATTTTGTCCACCGTCCCCGACACCTCGAGAATCAGCGACTGCGGCGCCACATCGATGACGCGCGCGCGAAACACCTTGATCAGTTCCATCAGGTGCGGCCGCGAAGTCTGGTCTGCCGTCACCTTGATCATCGCCAAGTCGCGTTCGAGCAACGGCCGCTCCGACACGTTCTCCGCGAGCAGTACGTCGACCTGCTTTTCGAGGCTCGCTTCGAGCCGATGCGCACCGCGTTCGTCGGTATGCGCGACGATCGTCATGCGGGCGATCTCCTGATTGTCGGTCGGTCCGACCGTCAGGGAATCGATGTTGATCGCCAGGCGCCGCGCGAGCGACGACACGCGATTCAACACGCCCGGCTTATTTTCGACATACGCCACTAGTGTCTGCATCTTTTCCTCTTTGTAGGGGCGGGGCTTGCTCCGCCCGGCCGCCAGATCTTGTCGCGAACTAATCCGTTCTAGAGTTCTTGCGCCGCGGTCTCGACCAACGGGCTATCCGGCCGCCGAATCATTTCATGCAGCGATCCACCTGCCGGCACCATCGGGTAAACCGAATCTTCCTGCTCGACGCGGAAGTCGATCAGGAACGAATCTTTGCTCTCACGCGCCGCGCGAATCGTCGGTAACACATCGCCGCGCGCAGTAATTCGCTCACCGCGAATCCCAAACGCATTCGCCAGCGCTGCAAAATCCGGCGCAATCATAGGCGTGGCGACATACCGCTTGTCGTAGAAGAACTCTTGCCACTGCCGCACCATGCCGAGATATCCGTTGTTGATGATGGCGATGTTGACCTTAATCTTCTCCTGCACGATCGTCGCAAGCTCGCACATCGTCATCTGGAAGCCGCCGTCGCCGACCACTACCCACACATCTGCGTCCGGCTTGGCAAACTTCGCGCCAATCGCCGCCGGCGTCGCGAATCCCATCGTGCCGAGGCCGCCGGAAGTCACCAGCGTACGCGGTTTGTTGTGATGGTAATACTGCGCTTCCCACATCTGGTGCTGGCCCACGTCGGTCACGACAATCGCGTCGCCGTGCGTCTCTTTCCACAAATCGTTGATCACATGCGCCGCATAGAGATGCCCGTTGTCCGGCAGTCCCTGGATGTCGCGCACCGCCGAATCGCCCTTCAGTTCGCGAATATGCGCCAACCAGTCGGCGTGCTCCTTGTGCTTGATGTGAGGCAGCAACGCTTCCAGAATTTCGCGCGCATCGCCCACCAGCGCCGAATCTACCTTCACGTTCTTGTTGATTTCCGAGCGATCGATCTCGATATGAATCTTCCGCGCGTCGCGTGCGTACGTCTTCAGATCCCCCGTGACGCGATCATCGAAGCGCATGCCCACCGCGATCAGCAAATCCGCTTCCTGAATCGCGTGATTCACCCATGCTTCGCCGTGCATGCCCATCATGCCGAGGTTCAGCGGATCGTTGGCAGGGAAGGCGCCGATGCCCAACAGCGTCATCGCCACCGGAATATTTCCCAAATGCACGAACTGATCGAACGCTTTCATCGCACCCGACATCATGATTCCGTGCCCCGCCAGAATCAGCGGCCGCTTCGCGGTGTTCAACATTTCGACCGCGCGATCGAACTCCGCCTTGTCGTACTTCGGGCGCTGCCGCTTCGCCGGCAATTTCGGCGCCGCCGCATCGAAGTTGTATTCGCACGTCGCCTGCTGCGCGTCTTTCGTAATATCGACCAGCACCGGCCCCGGTCGCCCCGACTCCGCAATCACAAACGCCTCGCGAATCGTTCGCGCCACATCCTCCGCTCGAGTCACGACCACGTTATGCTTCGTGATCGGCATTGTGATGCCCGTGATGTCCACTTCCTGAAACGCATCCGAACCCAGCAACTTGCTGCTCACCTGCCCCGTGATGCAGACCACCGGCGACGAATCCAGCATCGCCGTCGCGATTCCCGTCACCATATTCGTCGCGCCCGGGCCCGACGTCGCCATCGCCACGCCAACTCCGCCGCTCGCCCGCGCATAGCCGTCCGCCATGTGCGTCGCGCCCTGTTCGTGCCGCACCAGGACGTGATGCAGCTTCGACTTTCCAAGCGCGTCATAGATCGGCAGAATCGCCCCGCCCGGATACCCAAACACCGTCTTGACGCCAAGATGCGTCAGCGTCTCGCAAACTATTTCCGCGCCTGTCAGCTTCATAGAGTCCTCGCGTGCACGCCTGAAGTCGAACTATCACCAAATGAAGGCGTCGTCACCGCGCCCAGCGCAGCGGACGACACCATCACCGCATATTTCGCCATCACGCCCGTCCGGAACCTCGGCGCAGGCGCTTTCCATGTAGACATGCGTTTCTGAATCTCGGTGTCGGTCAGTTTTACGTTAAGCGACCTCTTGCCGATGTCGAACTCGACGATGTCGCCGTTCGCAATCGCGGCGATCGGCCCTCCATTCATCGCTTCGGGAGCCACATGGCCCACCATCAACCCGTGCGTCGCGCCAGAGAATCGGCCGTCGGTCAGCAGCGCCACCTGATCGCCGAGTCCCGCACCGATCAGTGCGCTCGTTACCTGGAGCATCTCGCGCATCCCGGGACCGCCCTTCGGCCCTTCGTAGCGGATCACGACAACGTCGCCCGCCTTGATCCCTCCGTCGCCAACCGCCGCGAACGCCGCTTCTTCGTTATCGAAAACGCGCGCCGGCCCGCTAAATGTCGTGTAATTGTGTCCGGCAACCTTCAGGACACCGCCCTCCGGCGCGATGTTGCCTTTCAGAATCACCAGCCCGCCCGTCGGCTTCAGCGGATTGCTGAGATCGTGGACGACTTCCTGCTTCGCCGTTTCCTTCGCCGCCTTAGCCTCTTCGCCGATCGTGCGCCCTGTAACCGTAATACAGTCGCCGTTCAGCAACTTGGCATCGAGCAGCCGCCTCGCGACGATCGCCGTTCCGCCCGCATTATACAAATCGACCGCAACGAACCTGTCCGCCCGGCTTTAGATCCGCGAGAATCGGCGTTCGCGTACTGATCCGATCAAAGTCATCGATATTGAGAGGAATTCGCAGTTCGTTCGCGATGGCCAGCAGGTGCAGTACCGAGTTCGTCGAACCACCTGTCGCCGCCACTCCCGTAATCGCGTTCTCGATCGCCGTCTTCGTGATGATCTTTGACGGCGTGACATCCCGTTTCAAAAGCTCCATCACCATTTCGCCTGCGCGATACCCGGCATGACCTTTTTCCTTGTTTGTCGCCGGAATACCCGAAAGCCCCATCGGCGCAATCCCCAGAAACTCCCCGACCAGCGCCATCGTGTTTGCGGTGAACTGTCCGCCGCACGCCCCCGCACCCGGGCAAGCCACACTCTCGATCTCTTTCAGTTTCGCGTCCGAGATCTTTCCGCGCGCATGCGATCCGATCGCCTCATACACATCTTGAATCGTGACGTCATGCCCCTCAAAATGTCCCGGCGCAATCGATCCGCCGTACAACACGACCGCTGGAATATTCAGCCGGGCTGCCGCCATGATTCCGCCCGGAATCGTCTTGTCGCACCCAACCAGAATCACAATCGCGTCGAACATGTTCCCGCGCGTCACCAGCTCGATCGAATCCGCAATCACCTCGCGGCTCACCAGGGAAGCGCGCATGCCTTCCGTGCCCATCGTGATGCCGTCGTTGATCGAGACCGTGTTGAACTCCAACGGCGTTCCGCCCGCCGCCCGAATACCTTCCTTCACTTGAGCCGCCAGTTCGCGCAAGTGGAGGTTGCACGGCCCAATCTCGATCCAGGTATTTGCGACGCCAATCAGCGGCTTGCTGAAATCTCCATCCTTTAATCCGCACGCCCGCAGCATCGAGCGCGCTCCAGCCCGGTTCGGGCCATCGACCAACGCATGACTTCTCGGCTTCGGCAAAGGCTCAGTCACTTATTCCTCCGAATTTCTTTCGCCTCAAAACAAAAAAGCCATCATCGCTTTGGATGATGGCCGATATTTCCGCTGCCGTTTGGCTAGGCCGCCATCATCCTGAACTTTCCCGTCGAATTACGGGCTGAATTCGTACGACTACGCGGGATACCTCGACCGTTGTAACGGCCGTGTTGGCTCGCGCGTGCGTGATGGCGTTGCAGATCATGACAACGCCATGAATGTACAGGATGAGTTTCGGGAAGTCAATCAGTCAAATTAATAGTTGTCAGGAAGAGGATAAATTTAGCTTATCGAGCAATTTCGCGAACCGAACGAATCCTGCCAAATGCGGAGTGCGGTGCCTCCGCACCGCCTTTACGATTTCAGCCCAACCACCAACTTGTCCGCTGTCGCGGCTGTTGCCGTTCGCGAAACAAATCAACCCGCCGCCCGAACTCACGGCGCCTGAATCGTCCCCGCCAACTCCAATTCCACTTCCACCACTGGATCCGCCTTCAAAATAAAATTGCTCGGACTCTTCAAGTCCCCACTCCACATACGGAATCTTAAACGTCCCTTTGCCGTGCCAGTTATTTCCGTTGATCTCGCCGCTCACCGGCACACTCACTTCATGTTCCGATCCGTGCAGCCCCAACTTCCCGTGCATTTGCACCGAGACCGCTCCGCTAGCAGGGAACTTCCCGTCCACGCGATCCGGCCGAAACACAACCTCCGTAAACTTCGCGCTCTCCAGAACATCCTTATGCATCTTCTTGTCGCGCCCCGAATCCCCGCTTTGCCCGCTCGCTGCATCCGCTACAAACTCGCCGCTGGCTTTTCCGTCCGGCTCGATTCGAATCGTCCCTCGCTTCAACACAAACGTCCCATGCACTGTGTGCAGCGTAGTCCCCAGCGTGAAATTCACCTTGGCTCTGCGCCGCATCCACCGCAAGGACCACTCCATCCGACGTTTGCGCCCGTTGCGCGAGCGCCGCCTCGTCATCATCGCGAAATTCACGAGCGACACCCCGCGGTTCACCCAGGTACACCGCGACCAGCGCGACCGGCACGGCCAGCCACATCACTTTTCGTCCCGTTGTCATCGGTTTGAAGTCACCGCGAGCGCCACGACCGCTAACTCCACAATCGCCATCTCAAAAACGCATACCTGAACAAAATCAATCAAGCCCCAACCAACCGCCACCCCAGCATCGCCCCGGTTGCCGCCAGATGTGCTTCGGACTTCGCTCCGATGTGCACCGCCAACAATCGCGCGAACACTCTCGCATCCGTCGCCAGCGCGCGCAGAGTCCGCTCGCGCAATCGCGGTCGCCCATCCAGCACCAACATCAGTCGCCCCATCAACGCCGGACGTCGCGCCAACCTCCGATGCGCCGCCTCATACTTCGACAAATCTCCACGCTCCAGCGCAGCCGCTAACGCCATCGCCTGCCGAAATCCCAGCGACAATCCTTCGCCCGTGATCGCGTCCACGCTGCCCGACGCATCGCCCACCAGCGCGACATTCCCTCGCTGCACATGCCGCAACTTCTGCATCATCGTGATCGCGCCGCGCTCATGACCCGTCTCCACCGCCGACTCCAACCGCCGCGCAAGCGTTGGAAATTCCGCGTCGAGCGACACGTTCTTAGCCCCGCGATCACCCGAAATCGTCACCACACAAACCTCATCCGCACCCACCGGCGTAACGTAAGCCTGCGCCCGATCTCCCCAGTGCACTTCCATGAAGTCCGACCACGGCCGCATCGCGTAATGTCGCCGAACCGCATAGCGGCTATCGCGCCGCGTCGCCGCATCCAGTCCAGCCCACAGCCGCACGCGCGACCCAATCCCATCCGCCCCAACAATCCATCGCGCGCGTACAAACGCGCTCTGATGTCGATGTATAGAATCCGCAACCGAAGCCGCGCGCTGATCCACCCCAGCGCCATCGCGGATGCCCTCGCCAAACTCACGTTGCCGCCCCATCGCCAGCGCAACGCCGTCGTGCGAAATCCCCGTCACCGGCGCATTCCAAAGCAACTCCACGCCGGAACTCCGGGCGTGCTCCACCAACTTCGCGTGCAACGCGATTCGCCGCATCCCGATCGCGCATTCCGCCGGAAACCGTGCCGCAACCTCGCTCTCGCGCCCCACAAATCGCACGCCGCGCATCACCTGTCCGTCACTCGCGCTCATGCTGACGCCCAGCTCCCGTAGCGCCGCAACCGTGTCCGGCATCAGCCCTTCGCCGCACGCCTTCTCGATCGGCCAGCCCGCGCCGTCCGCCAACACCACGCGAAATCCGTTCTTCCGCGCCGCTATCGCGGCGGCAAGTCCAGCCGGACCTCCACCAATCACAAACACGTCAGTTTGCTCGATCATCCGTCTCGCCTATGACACTTCATCGTGAACTGAACGCACCCTGTTTGCGCCCCGCCCACGAATTTTCCTCCGAACCGCCAAAGCTCTAGTTACTCAATCCGAAATGCAACGCTCAACAATCGTTCGTTCTCCGAATCGATTGCCGACAATCGCTACGCTGCATTTTTTGTCTTTTGGACTACGTCGCGAAAGCATCGCGCCGTAGTAATCGGTCTTGGCGTCTACATATAAGTGAGATGCGTCCGCCCCGTGTCTTGCCGCATGCCACGCATCAAAGCCGTGTTAAATCAATGTCTCAGATTTGCTTCAACCGAAGGCGAGCCTCAAGCCCGCGCAATCTCATGTACGGGCGCAGCATTGCTTTACCCTGAGCTTCGAAGGGTGCGCCGCATGTCCGCAAGATGCCAACGTCAATGCCGAATCCTCTTCACTCCTCCGGCTCCTGCGTAACAATATGCACATCCACCGCGGGCGACTCCCGCAAGAATCGATGCACCGCCGACAAGTAAAGATACTTCCGCCAGTCATGCACCGGCGCCCGCCCGAAAATCACCTGCGTAATATGTTTCGACCGCACGAAATCCGCCACCGAATCCGCAACGCTCCGGCCCTTCAGCTGCACCACCTTCGCGCCCAGATTCTCCGCAAATTTCAAATTCGCCGACAGCGCGCTCTGGTTCGATTCCTTCGGCCCAAACTCCCGGTCCACATGCACGACATACAGCTCCGCATCCATGCGCCGCGCCATCCGGGCGCTCCGCGCAATCAAATATTGCCCTGCCGGATTCGCCGACACGCACACCGCCATCCGCTCCCGTACGCCCCAATTCTTGCGGATGTCCTGATCCTCCATGTACGTCTCGAGGCTGCGATCCACCTGCTCCGCCACCTGCCGCAATGCTAGCTCGCGCAACGCGATCAAATTCCCGCGCCGGAAGAAATTCTTCAGCGAGCGCTCGACCTTCTCCGTCGAATAAACGTCGCCGCGCTTCATGCGGTTCTGCAGAGCTTCCGGCGTTAAATCCACCATCACCGTTTCCGACGCCGTCAGCGGCACCCAGTCCGGCACCGTTTCCCGGACCACAATCCCCGTGATCGACCGCACCACCGGCGCGATGCTCTCGATATGCTGGATATTCAGCGTCGACACCACATCGATGTTCGCCGCCAGCAACTCCTGCACATCCTCATATCGTTTCCGATGTTTGCTTCCCGGAATATTCGTGTGCGCCAGTTCATCTACCAGCACCACCGCCGGCCGCCGCGCCAGAATCGCGTCGACATCCATCTCTTCAAACAGAGTGCCCTTGTACTCCATCTTCTTTCGCGGCACGACTTCCATTCCCGCGATCAACTCTTCGATCCCTTTGCGCCCGTGCGACTCCACCACGCCGATCACTACGTCTTCGCCCCGGCTCCTTCGACGAATCGACTCGCTCAGCATGCTGAACGTTTTTCCCACACCCGGCGCGTACCCCAAAAACAGCTTAAAAATCCCGCGCGTTTTCGCGGAAGGGGAAGCAACTTCGAGCCACTCCTCAGGCTTCTTCGGCACGCGCTCTATTCTCCGGTTCGTCGCCCAGACGCTATATAATGGTTGCGATACACTGGATCACTATTTCAGGCCCGGTTCGTCCGGGTGTGGGACTTTCAAACCTCATGCAGCGATTCCTCGGCGGACGAGTCGTCGGTTTCCTCGCCTCGGTTCTTCTCACCGTCGGCGTCACCTATGTCTATGTTCGGCTCTCCCACGTCAACCACACCACTGTCGCTCTCTCGTTTCTTCTCGCAATTCTAGCAGTTTCAGCAGTCTGGGGCATGGCCGTTTCCGTCTTCATGTCGGTCCTCGCCATGCTCTCTTTGAACTATTTCTTCCTCCCGCCGGTCCACATGTTCACCATCGCCGACCCGCAAAACTGGGTCGCGCTTCTTGTCTTTCTCCTCGTCTCCATCACCGGCAGCCAGCTTTCCAATCGTATCCGCCTGGAAGCCGACGAATCCAACCAGCGCCGCCGCGAAGTCGAACGCCTCTACCGGTTCAGTCGTAAGCTACTCGGCGAAGGCAACGTCATTCAGTTGATGAACGCCATCCCCAATTACATCGTCGAAAGCTTCGAAACCGGTGCCGCCGAACTCTTCCTGCCGCAAAAAGAAAAGTTCTACCGCTCTGGCTTCGGCGACGCGCAGCTCGACGAAGACAAAATGAAAGCTGCTTTTGTGAACGACGAAATCTCCATGGATCAGGAGACCGGCGTTTACTTCTTGCCGATTCGCCTCGGTGTCCGCCCGATCGGCAGTCTCGGCATCTCCGGTTCGCTCCTCTCGCGCCAGTCCGTCGAAGCCGTCAGCTCTCTCGTCGCCATCGCCGTTGAGCGCGCCCGCGCCGTCGAACAACTCGGCCAGACCGAAGCCGAGCGCCAGGGCGAACGCCTCAAATCCGCGCTACTCGACTCCATCACTCACGACTTCCGCACCCCGCTCACCTCCATGAAAGCCGCCGTCAGCAGCCTTCTGACTTCCGAGCATCCCGATCCCGCGCAGCGTCGCGAACTCCTCACCATCATCGACGAAGAGTGCGACCGTCTGAATCGTCTCGTCGAAGAAGCCGGCGAAATGGCCAAGCTCGAAGCCGGCGAACTCGAACTCGATATCGAGCCCACCAAAATCTCCGACATCATCCAGGCCTCGCTCGCTCACTGCAGGTCCGCCCTCGCTTGCCGCGAAATCATCGTCAAGGTCGACGACACTCTCCCACCTGTTAAAGCTGACCTCGAGCGCGTCAAGGAAGCCGTCGTCCAGTTCATCGATAACGCCAATCTCTACTCCGCGAAAGATCAGCCCATCACCATCACCGCTGAACTCACGGGTGATTGTGTCAGCACCAGCGTTGCCGATCGCGGTCCCGGCATCGACGACTTCGAACAGACCATGATTTTCGATAAATTTTATCGCGGCAAAGATCAGCGCTATCTCGTTCGCGGCACCGGGATGGGTTTACCGATCGCCAAGGCCATCATTACCGCTCACAAGGGGACCGTCAGCGTCACTAGCCAGCTTGGCCACGGCTCGGTCTTTTCCTTCACGTTGCCCATCGCCAAATCATCCGATCGCGCATCAACTCCGATGCAGACGCAGGACGCCAACGAGCGCGTACCTCAAGAAACTACTCCGCAAGAAGGAACACGATGAGCGCTGAAAACGTCCTCGTCATCGACGACGAACCGCAGATTCGCCGCGTCATGCGCAGCACGCTCTCCAGTCACGGCTACGTCATCACCGAAGCCACGTCCGGCGAAGAAGGCGTCGACGCCGTTCGCAAAACGAAACCCGATCTCGTTCTGCTCGACATGAACATGCCCGGTATCGGAGGTCTCGAAGCCTGCAGAGAGATTCGCGAGTCCACCGATGCGCCAATCATCATGCTCACCGTGCGCAACGCCGAACGAGACAAAGTTGCTGCGCTCGACGCCGGCGCCGACGACTACGTCGTAAAACCGTTCGGCATCGAGGAACTTCTCGCGCGCATTCGTTCCGCGCTCCGCCGCTACGCTCCCGGCGATGCCGTCGCCCCATTCGTCACCAAAGATATGAGCATCGACTTCGAAGCCCGCACCGTCACCGTCCGCGGCCGCGACGTTCATCTCACGCCGAAAGAATTCGACGTGTTAAAGCATCTCATCGCCAATCAAGGCAAGCCGCTGACCCACCGCCGCCTGCTCCAAGCCGTATGGGGCCCCGACTACGGCGAAGAAACCGAAAACCTCCGCGTCGTCATCAATCAACTCCGCAAAAAGCTCGAAGCCGACCCAGCCAAACCCAGATACATCCTCACCGAGCCCTGGATCGGCTACCGTTTCCAATCCGCCCGCCCCAACACCGCCAAAACCCCATCAAAAAAATCCTCATAGCGCCGCAGGCGTGAAAATGGTCTCAGCGCCGCAGACCATCGGCCTCCAAAAACGCGTGTGCTATACTCCCGCCATTACCTGGCGTCCGGTGACCCATTTCCTGTCCCGCGTCATGCTGTACCCGCAGCGCGTACTTCGCGCCGGTGTGCCCGGAGTCCGAGGGCCGGCCCCGTAAAACAGCGAAAGGCGTCCTTCGCTGCTATTTCTCATCGACGCGCCGCCCCGCGTCACAATTTTTCGCATGCGCCCACCCCTGCCAAACCCGCCTCCGAGCCTCAAAAATGGCACGGGTTCGCCCTCCGAGGCGAAACAATCACAAATCACGCACCTGCGCATCCTCAATCGAATCAATGCTCTCCACACTCTCAAAAAGAGTGCGTTTGGAAGTCATACATCCACAATGACTTGCACACTCTTTCGGAAACACTGGGGGGTGTACCCCCTTTCTTTCCAAAATGGAACTGGCCCAAAGCGCGCAACCGGCAGGGCAACCTAGCCATGGAACCCGGCAGCCGCATCGGCCCATTCGAGATCATCGGCCCGCTTGGCTCAGGCGGCATGGGCGAGGTGTATCACGCCGTCGACACGCGCCTCGAACGCGCCGTCGCCATCAAAATTTTGCCCGCCGCATTCTCCACCCACACCGAGCGCCTGCTCCGCTTCGAGCAGGAAGCCAAATCTGCTTCAGCGCTCAACCACCCCAACATCGTCACCATCTACGAACTCGGTCGCGACGGCTCCAGTCATTACATGGCGATGGAACTCGTCGCCGGCAAAACTCTTCGCCAATTAATGAAGTCCGGCTTGCTTCCGATGCGCCAGGTTCTCGACATCGCGGTGCAGGTCACCGAGGGTCTCACCAAAGCTCACGAAGCCGGCATCACTCATCGGGATCTGAAACCCGAAAATCTGATGGTCACCGAAGACGGCCTCGTCAAAATTCTCGATTTCGGTCTCGCCAAACTCGTCGATCCCAGCACCGGCTCCCACACCAACGCCGATTTCTCAACCGTCGACACTTCGCTCACCACGTCTGGCGTCGTCGTCGGCACCATCAACTACATGTCTCCCGAGCAAGCCGAGGGATCTCGCGGCACCGATTTCCGCGCTGACCAATTCGCGCTCGGTCTCGTCCTCTACGAACTCGTCGCCGGCCGCCGCCCATTTCTCCGTCGCACCGCTGCCGAAACGCTCGTTGCCATCATGCGCGAGCCGCACGAACCGATCGTCGCAGCGCAGCGCGATGCTCCCGCACCGTTCTGCTGGGCCATCGAGCGCTGTTTGGAAAAAGATCCGTCGCGACGTTTCTCCGCAACGCGCGAGCTCGCACGCGAACTTTGCGCGATTCGCGACTTCTTTCAGGAAGCTCCCGCGCGCCAGTCTGAACTTCGCACCACAACTCTTCCCGTCGCGCGCAACGGATTCGTCGGCCGCGAAAGGGAAGCCGCGGCCGCGCGCGAACTCCTCTCTCGCGCTGACGTTCGCCTCGTAACGATCACCGGACCCGGCGGCATCGGAAAAACACGGCTCGCCGTCGAAATTGCCGGCGGCCTGGCCGAACAATTCCCCGGCGGCACTCATTTCGTTCAACTCTCGCCGCTGACCGACCCGAATTCGATTCCCTCCGCCATCGTGCAGGCTCTCGGAATCCGCGAAATCGGCGAGCAATCCGCGCTCGACGTCCTGAAAAAATATTTGAAGGAATACGTTCGCAATCCCACTTTGCTCATGCTCGATAACTTCGAGCATCTTCTGCCCGCGTCGTCGCTGGTCTCGCAGTTGCTCACCGTGAACGCGGATCTGAAAATTCTCGTGACCAGCCGCGCCGCGCTCCACGTCTACGGCGAACACGATTTCCCCGTGCCGCCATTGACCTTGCCGGATGCAAAAGCGCTCCCGCCCCTTGATGTCCTTGCCGAATACTCCGGTGTTGCCTTGTTTGTGCAGCGTGCCTCTGCAGCCAAACCAGACTTCGAGCTGACTCAGGAAAACGCCGCAGCCGTCAGCGAGATTTGCGTGCGTCTCGACGGATTACCACTCGCGATCGAGCTCGCTGCCGCGCGAGTAAAGGTATTGTCGCCCGCTGCGTTACTCGCTCGTCTTGCCAGCCGCCTGCAACTCCTCACCGGCGGCGCCAAAGACTTGCCCGAGCGTCAGCAAACGCTCCGCGCCGCGATGGATTGGAGCTACGACCTCCTCAATCCGGCTGAACAAAAACTATTCCGCCGTCTGTCAGTCTTCGTCGGCGGCTGCAATCTCGAAAGTGTCGAAGCCGTTTGCGACGCCAAGGCCGATCTCGAACTCGACTTGCTCGACGGCATGGCTTCGATCGTTGACAAAAGTCTCGTTCAGCAAGTCGAGCAGCCCGACGGCGAATCGCGATTCGTGATGCTGGAGACGATTCGCGAATACGCTCTCGACAGACTCAAAGGTAGCGGCGAAGGGCCGCACACCAAACGCGCGCACGCCGCGTACTGCCTCGTCCTCGCCGAGGAAGACTCGGCCTTGCAGGACGCCGCGAAGCGCGCCGAGTCGTTGCAGCGCTTTGAGTTGGAATACAACAACTTTCGCGCAGCCCTCGAGTGGCTAACCGAATCCGGTGACGCCGACTGGGGTATGCGGCTCGCCATCGCCCTCTTTCGTTTCTGGGAGACGCGCGAGCATCTTGCCGAAGGACGTGACAAGCTTGTCCGCATTTTGAATTTGCCTTCCGCCGCCGCGCCCACAAACGCGCGCATGCGCGCTTTGTTCGCAGTGAATGTTCTCGCTGGCGCGCAACGTGACTATGCTGTTTCGGAAAAATTTGTCAAAGCCGGCATCGACATCGCGCGCGAACTCGGCGAGCAGGCCGGCCTCGCAGTTGGCCTGAACGCGCTCGGCGTTATGCGGCGCGAACAAATGGACCTCACCGGGGCTCAGCAATTGTTCGAGAGCTGCCTTCCTATCTGGCGCGAACTCGGCGAACAGAAGGGCATCGCACGTACCCTCAGCAATCTCGCCAGCGTCGCCAAACTGGACGGCGACTACGAGCGATCGAGAGCGCTCTACGGCGAAAGCCTCGCCGCGTTCCGTGCGGTCGGCGATCGTGAAGGCGTTGCCTGGTCGCTGAACTATCAAGGTGACGTCGCGCGCGATCAGGGCGACACTGCTGGCGCGCGGTCGCTCTACGAACGAGGCCTCGCCATTTTTTACGAGCTCGAAGACCGCTGGGGCATCGCCGGCACACTTGCCGATCTTGGCGGATTGGCGCGGCAGCAGAGAGACTACTCGACCGCGCATTCGCTCTATCGCGAAAGTATTCAGCTGTTTTGCGAGATGGAGCACAAGCGTGGAATCGCTCGCCTGCTGGAATGTTTCGCCACACTCGCCGCCATTCAAGCGAGTGCGGAAAAGGCTCTGCGTCTCGCGGGCGCTGCGGCGGCGTTGCGGCAAAATATCGGCGCACCGTTGGCACCCACCGATCAGTTGCGGATCGAAGAAGATCTGGAGTCCGCGCGCGTCGCTCTCGGAAGCAATGCGTCTTCCATGGCGTGGCTCGCCGGTTGGGGATTGCCGCTCAGCGCCGCTGTGGACGAAGCTCTGGTTGGGTCGGGGCTTGGCGCAGTCGGATGAGTTGCACGACGAATGGAATATTTATAGTGAAGCCGCTATTCGGCGCTCGACGCGTCAAGCAAACGACGCACCGCGGAAATACGATTCGCCGGCATTCCCGCTCGTTTGGCGTGTTCGCGGATCAACGATTCATCCGCGGCCAGGTAGACGCAGTAAACCTTGTCGCCCGTCACATAGCTGTGCAGCCACTGGATGTCATGGCCCAAACTGCGAAGAGCCGCAATCGATTTTTCAGACATCTCCCGGAGTTGCGCCTCGGAGAGATCTCCGACACCGGGAACATCACGTTCGATTACGAATTTAGGCATGGTGAATGTCGACCTGGACGACGCGTTTGCGCAATCCGATGCTAGCACGCGCTCCGCACAACGTTCAATCCGCGCCACAACGCGAAGGAAGAGCGTTGAACAACTCTTCCTTCGACTTAGTGCGCCGATTGCACTTTCGGTGGTCGCCCGAAATTCGCCGCAGGCGAATCGTCAGTCAACCTCGGTGCTCGGCGTCTTGAAGGTGACGCGCTTGGCTGCGACCGAGCCCTTAATTACAGGCGCGGGGTTTCCGCTCGGATCGAACTGATTGAATTCGAAGTTGCCGGTGTAGGACTTTCCGTCTTCCGAAACCGTGTCTTCTTCATCGATCGTAAATGTGAAAGCGATCTTTCCATCCGGAGTCCAGGCTACGCCGATATGGTGCAGCTTCACGGATCGTTTGCCGGTCTGCTTCCAGACGCCGTAGCAAATATTTCCACCCGGCGGCGGGATAAGCGCATTCTCAAACTCGATGCCGTCCGAAAACCACATTTTAAACGTCTGGTTGAACGGCGAGCCGTCGCTTTGCGTATACACAACGTGCCACAACCCGACGATGGACGGGTGCCAGTTGCCTTCGTCCTGATGTTCCATCCAAGGCATCGCCGGAGCGGTGCCTTTATTCGGCTCACCACAAGCCTTGGCGCTGCCGACGCCGGCGGACAGCGCGGCGACCAACAAGGCTACAATGGCGGCCAGCCGCGGCGATGCAACTGCTGAATAGATGCGATTTGGAATTGAGCTCATTTTCCCTCCTTCGAGTTTCCCCGGAAACCGGACTTTCTTCTGATTTGCTTCACCGTCAGCGCACGTCGCTGCGGACGTGCGCTGGGTTGTCTCCGAGAAATGCTCCTGCGACGGTGAAGTTGAGCGCACCATGCCGCCTATGCGAAAACTACGCAATGCTCCGTCCATATTTTTCGTATGCATTCGACATCATCGAGAAAGCAATTAAGGGCAATAGGGTTAGCCAGATGTTACATAGACAATTGCGTTGACCCTACAGAAGCGGTTTGTTAGCATCCGCGGCAGTTCCCAGCCAGGAAAGACGGAATGCCCTCGCAGTTACGCCAGGAAGAGAAATTTCCAATCCACGATGGCCAGCTCATCCGGTTCGACCGGTATCAGGTCGATGCGCACTCGGGTGAATTGCGCAAAGAAGGACGCAAGGTGCGCCTCCAGGCGCAGCCGTTTCAGTTGCTTGCGCTGCTCCTGCGCAACGCTGGCCGTGTGGTGAGCCGCGAAGACGTGCGTCGTGAACTTTGGCCAGGCGACACGTTCGTCGATTTCGACCACGGGCTAGCCGCGGCAGTGAACAAGGTGCGGGAGGCGCTGTGCGATTCGGCGGATAAGCCCAAATTTGTAGAGACGCTGCCCCGTCGTGGCTATCGCTTCATTGGAAAGATCGAGCCGAATCCCCCGGTTGAGATCCCTGTGCGGCTGGAAGAAGTACGGGTGCCTGTCTCTAAGGGCTCTTCGAGTCCCATAGGGCATACGGAAGTCGCTCAAGATGACCGAGTGCGCGCTTGGGCACTGGGTGTAGTCCTGGCTTCGCTCGCTGCGGTCGTTGGCATAATAATCTCATTGGAAAAACCGATGCCGCCGCAACCGCCAGTGCTGGAATGGAGGCCAGCCAATTCACGTCGTACCCCGGAGTGACCAACGCTCCTGCGTTTTCGCCTGACGGTTCAAGGATCGCGTTCGGATTCGATCCGACAAATTCGGGGAAAAGCGAACTGGTCGTGAAGGCGTTCGGCGGCGAAGCAATCCTCCAATTGACCCATCACCCCTCGCATTGGATCAGCGCTGCCTGGTCGCCGGATGGAACCCGGATCGCGCTGATGCGGATCGCCGGATCGGATACAGGCTTGTATGTCGTGCCAGCGCTGGGCGGTCCCGAACAGAAGTTACTGGAGACGCATACACCCGATGAGTTCGCAACTCCAATCAGTTGGTCCCCGGACGGAAAGTGGATCGCTTACGCCGATCGTCCGGCGGGAACGCCCGGAAGTCGCATGTATTTGTTTTCGATGGAATCACGAGAAAGTCATCTTTTCTATCACGACCCCACGTGCACCCACGAAAGCAACCTCACATTTTCGAACGACGGAAATCAGTTGGCATGGGTATGCGTGAAAAAGCTGGATGAAACCGATCTTCTGGTCGGCGCCCCAGCGGGGCAATGGCGACGCCTCGTGAAGACAGTGCATCTCCTCGCTTCAGGCATGAGTTGGGCACCCGATGATTCGAGAATCA
Source organism: uncultured Acidobacteriota bacterium (assembly GCA_963795355.1). Taxonomy (GTDB): domain Bacteria; phylum Acidobacteriota; class Terriglobia; order Acidiferrales; family UBA7541; genus Acidiferrum. Next base: position 938,108 of record CAWCHM010000008.1, on the reverse strand, counting down.
TCATGGCGCAGCAGGGTCCGCTGTACAGCGAGATTTATGAGGTCAGGTTAAGCGATGGCAAAATGACACGCTCGCCGGCAGCCGCAGGCCAGTTGTATGCGAACTGGCCAAATGTTTCAGCGAAAACCGGAGCGGTGACATGGTGCGCGTGGCGTTTTCACATGGATTTGCTGAGCGCAGACTTGAAGAATTTACAGAAACCGCCGGAGGCGATACTGAAATCGTCGAGGAGTGAGAGCCGCGCGAGCTATTCACCCGACGGCAAACACATTCTCTTTAGTTCGGACCGAGCAGGAAGGTGGACCATATGGCTGGGGGACGCTGACCAGAAAAACCTGACGCAAATTTCAACTGGCAGAGACAGCGGCAGTCCTCAGTGGTCACCGGACTCGCGGAAAATATGTGTACGGGAAATGGAGAAGCCGCAAATTCCATTTACGTGGTCGACGTCGATGAGCGCGTGCCCCACAAACTCTTGACCGCAACCCAGGATGCCGAATCACCTTTCTGGTCCCACGATGGGCAGTGGATTTATTTTCGGGATCAAAGCTCGTCGCTGAATAAGTTTTGGCGGTGCGCGGTCAATTGCGAGAAAAAGGAGACCCTGGTGCGCGAAGGCCCAGACGTGTTCAGCGCACCCGAATGGCGCGGCCTCAATATGCAGGAATCGGAAGATGGAAGGTATTGGTATTGCATCCGTCGGGCGGACGGAGAGGACGACATGAGGTTGTTCCGCGAAAACACGAACAACGGACATTGAGCAAGAGAACAGATCACGGAAATTCCGAAGCTCGATAGCTATAACTCTTTTTACGTTGTAAGGGACGGAATTTATTTCCTACCGGCCGTGAATAACACGACGTTGTGGTATTTCGATTTTGCGACGCGAAAGTCGAAACAAGTATTAAAGACGGACCGGACCATGGGCTTTGGATTTTCTATATCAAGCGACGGGCACTACGCACTCCTGTCCCAGTGGGGCGATTATCACCAGGACATCATGCTCGCGGAGCTTAAACGGTGACGGAATGGAATGCGGCAGAATACGCGAAGTTGTCGGCGCTGCAGGCGGCGATGGCGGAAGAGGTGTTGGCGCTGTTGCGGGGACGGCTGAGGGGCGATGAGCGCGTGTTGGACGTGGGATGCGGGAACGGGAAGGTAACGCGAGAGATTGCGGCGCTGGCGCCTCGCGGAAATGTTGTGGGCGTGGACGCTTCGGCGAAGATGGTTGAGTTTGCGAAGAACGCGAAACCTGCTTTCGCCGACGGAAGTGATGGCGGATGCCGGCGCATCGGACGAAACGGCCTCTGCAACGAATTTGAGTTTCGCGGTCATGGACGCGCGACGCCTTACATTTCGCGAAGAGTTCGATTTGGTGGTTTCATTCAATGCGTTGCATTGGGTTGCAGAAGCGGAACAGCCATTGGTGTTGCGCGGAATTTGCTCGGCGTTGAAGCCAGGTGCGTTGGCGCGGTTGCGGTTGGTCGCCCGCGGCGAGCGAAAAAGTTTGGAAAATATCATTGAGGAAACGGCGACGTCGACGCGGTGGAACAGGTACTTTGTCGGACATCACGATCCGTATCTGCACATCGCGCCAGGGGCGTATGCGTCGCTGGCAGAAGAGTGCGGCTTTCACGTGGACAGCATCCGGACGAAGGATCACGCCTGGGATTTTGGATCGCCAGCCGGATTCGCGGCGTTCGGCACGGTGACATTCGTCGAATGGTCGCAGCATGTGCCGGAGCCGGAGCGCGAGGAGTTTGTAATGGATGCGCTCGGGCGGTATCGCGAGGTTTCAGGCGACGATCACACGTTTCGCTTCTATCAGATGGACATAACCGCCCGCCGCGCGTAAAAAGCGCGGCCAACCTCACCTCGCAAGTAAAAATGTCATTTGCGTAAAAAAATCTGCTTTCTCGAACACCGGCAAATCAGCGTCAGGAATCGGTGACACGCCGTGCGTTTCCGGCGGCGTGCCCATTGTCGCCGTCAGTGACTGCTGGCTAACGTCTGCACGTCGGCGAGCAACGCAGCCAGCGCATCGTCGAAATTGCGATCGTGTGTTTTCTGCAAAAACGCCACCGGGACAGACTCCGTGATCGTCCAGAGGGTGTAGTGGGATTTGCGCTCCACAATCGCTAAATAAAAAGTTGGAAGGGGATCGGACGCTCCTTTTTGTTTGTCAGGATTTGCCGGGCCGCTCGGCGCGGACAATCGAAGCTCAAAAATCAGATCGGCGTCATCGGGGGCGCTGACGAGTTCGTAGCGTCCCCACTTTTGCATCGCGGCATAGAACTGGTTGTAGGCGCGGTCCTGCGTCCCGCTGAACGGGTGAGGGAAGAGGCCGCTGTCGGCGCCTGCGTTGGAGAGGAAGATCTTTTTCGCTGCAAAGATTGCGGGCGGGATCGGCGCGGAAGGCGCGGACTGCGACGGCGGGGGCTGTTCTTGTTGAGCGCCTAGCGGCACGGCGTAGAGCGCGATTGTCATCAGAGCAAATACAACAACAGGAGAGCGCGTTGGTTTGAGCATTCGTCACTCCTGACGGGCTGGGACCACCGTTGCTAGACAGACGTTCTGTGCGTGAGGCGGGTTTCGCTGGCCGCCGGGTCAGGCTGCTGTGTGCTCATTCCGACACTTCATTTTGGCGATTTTGGTACTTTGCGGCTATCGACCACTGTTCGCGGCGCAGCTAAATTTGGCCCAAGTATCAGGGCCGAGTCAAGGTGCGACGCTTTTAGGCGACGGACAAATGACAGCGCTGCAATCCCTGAAATCCCAGTCCTGCGAGAGGCCATTTCGATGCGACGACGGCTAAGTGTGTTTTGCTTTTGTTTCTTGGTGCTGGGCTGGCGAGCAGCGCACGGGCCAATGACCAACAAGTCCCGGCGGAGATGCTGCAAGCGAAGACCGTATTTATTCAGAAGGGGATGGTCTATCAACAGAGGCACGATCCGACCGGCGAAGCTTCAAACATTGAGCCGTGCCGGGAGGAACTCGGGAAGTGGGGCCGGTACAAAGTGGTGACCAACCCGAAAGAGGCGGACCTGATTTTGCGCGTCAGCAATCGCGACGACAGGCACAGCACGATTGCGGGAAGCGCCAGTGTGACCGGCTCTGTGACGCTGGGTTCGATGTACACGATTATCGATGTGATCCAGCCTTCATCGGGCAAGGTTTTGTTTTCGGTGGCGCACAATTGGTCGAGGAGTTGGAGCACGAAGACGGCCGCGACAGGTGCGGTGAAGGACCTGCGCAAGAAAGTGGAAGAGACGGAGAAGATCGCCAGCAACGTGAATTGATCGCGATGGCGTTGGCTAGGCCTGCGCGGCTGAAATTTGGCCGATGAAGATGCTGGACGGGAAGTAGCGCTTTGACGCGCTGCTTCCCGTTGCTATTTCAGGGGATGTGTTGCGTCGAGATCGAGGTTGAGTTCGAGAACACGGACGCGCGGTTCGCCAAGGAAGCCGAACTGGCGCGCTAGCGTGTGTTTGGCGATGAGTTGGCGCACTTGGGTTTCGGAGATGTGGCGTTCGCTGGCAATGCGCGGGATCTGGAATTCCGCGGCGGCGGGAGAGATTTCCGGATCGAGGCCGGAGCCCGAGGTGGTCAGAAGATCAATCGGAATCGGCGCGTTTGGATTTTCGGCGTGGAGCTTGGCGGCGTCGGATTTGACGCGATCGATGAGTTGGTGATTGGTCGGCGCGAGATTTGAACCAGAGGATTGCGAAGCATCGTATCCGGTGCCGGCGTTGGATGGGCGCGAGTGGAAGAAGCCGGGACCGGCGAAAGTTTGCCCGATCAGTGCGGAACCGACGACCTGATTGTTTTTCTCGATGAGGCTGCCGTTGGCTTGGTGCGGAAAGAAAATCTGCGCGATGGCGGTGACGGCGAGCGGATAGAGCAAGCCGAAGACTACGGTCGTGGCGAGGGTGATCAAGACGGCCGTGCGGAGACTGGCCACGAGCGAAGAGGCTTGTGTTTTCGTCGCCTCGGCGGGAGCCGACGGGGCTGCTGGGGCTGTGTTAGAAGTGGCGCCGATTGCGATTTTGGGTTCAAGTGTGTGCGTGGACATTTTCTTCGCCTCTTTACGCGAAATGCAGGTACGTGATGAGCATGTCGATGAGCTTGATGCCGACGAATGGTGCGACGAGCCCACCGAGCCCATAGATCAACAGATTCTGACGGAGAAGCGCGGCGGCGCCGGCGGGGCGATAGCGCACTCCGCGAAGCGCGAGCGGAATCAGCGCGATGATGATCAGCGCGTTGAAGATGACCGCGGAAAGAATCGCGGACTGCGGCGTCGCGAGATGCATGACGTTGAGAATGCCCAGCACGGGAAATGCGCCGGCAAACATCGCGGGGATGATCGCGAAATATTTCGCGACGTCGTTGGCGACGGAAAATGTGGTCAGCGCGCCGCGCGTGATGAGAAGTTGCTTGCCGATCTCGACGATCTCGATGAGCTTGGTCGGATTGGAATCGAGGTCGACCATGTTGCCGGCTTCTTTTGCGGCTTGCGTGCCGGTGTTCATGGCGACGCCGACGTCGGCTTGAGCCAGCGCAGGAGCGTCGTTGGTGCCGTCGCCGGTCATGGCGACGAGTTTTCCTTTGGCTTGTTCGCGCTTGATGAGCGCCATCTTGTCTTCGGGTTTGGCTTCGGCGAGGAAATCATCGACGCCGGCCTGGCGCGCGATCGCGGCAGCGGTCAGCGGATTATCGCCGGTGATCATCATCGTGCGAATGCCCATGGCGCGCAGATGATCGAAGCGTTCGCGCATTCCGCCTTTTACAATGTCGGTCAGCGCGACGACGCCGAGCACGTGTCCGTTTTCGGCGACGAGCAGCGGCGTGCCGCCGCCGTTGGCGATGTCGGCGACGGTTTTCTGCATTGGCTCGGGGATCTTGTTGCCGCGCTCGGCGACGTATTTCGCGATGGCGTCGGGCGAGCCTTTGCGGATTTGCGTGCCGTCGAGATCGACGCCGGACATGCGCGTTTGCGCGGAGAAGGGAATGAACGTCGGATTCAGACTGCTGAGTTCGCGGCCGCGGAGTCCGTACTTTTCTTTGACGAGGACGACGATCGAGCGGCCTTCGGGAGTTTCGTCGGCGAGCGACGCGAGTTGCGCGGCGTTGGCGAGTTCGGCTTCGGCGACACCGGGGCAGGCATGAAGCATCGTGGCCTGGCGATTGCCGAGCGTGATGGTGCCGGTCTTGTCGAGGAGGAGAACATCGACGTCGCCGGAGGCTTCGACGGCGCGGCCGGACATGGCGATGACGTTGCGTTGAATCATGCGGTCCATGCCGGCGATGCCGATGGCGGAGAGCAGGCCGCCGATGGTGGTGGGAATCAGGCACACGAGCAGCGAGACGAGTACGAAGATCGTTTGCGGCGCGCCGGAGTAGACGGCGAAGGGCTGCAGCGTGACGACGGCGAGCAGGAAAATGATCGTGAGGCCGGCGAGAAGAATGTTGAGCGCGATTTCGTTGGGCGTTTTCTGGCGCGCGGCGCCTTCGACCAGATCGATCATGCGGTCGAGAAATGTTTCGCCGGGATTGGAGGTGATGCGGACGTTGATCGAGTCGGAGAGCACGCGCGTGCCGCCGGTGACAGCGCTGCGGTCGCCGCCGGATTCGCGAATGACGGGAGCGGATTCGCCGGTGATGGCGGATTCGTCGACGCTGGCGACGCCTTCGATGACTTCGCCGTCGCCGGGGATGAATTCGCCGGCAACGACCACGACGACATCGCCGGTGCGGAGCTTAGAGCTGGCGCAGACTTCGGTCGTGCCGTCGGAGCAGAGCTTGTTGGCCTGAGTTTCGGCGCGCGCTTTGCGCAGCGTGTCGGCCTGGGCTTTGCCGCGGCCTTCGGCCATGGCTTCGGCGAAGTTGGCGAAGAGCACGGTGAACCAGAGCCAGAGCGTGATCTGCAGGCCGAAGCCGAAGAGGCCGGCGTGGCGCGCGGTGTCGATGACGAGTTCGATGGTGGTGAGAACGGCGCCGACTTCGACGACGAACATCACCGGGTTCTTGATCATCGTGCGCGGATTGAGTTTGCGGAACGAATCGCCGATGGCGCGGACGACAATCGCCTTGTCGACGAGCGGCTTTGGTTTGGATTGAGCGGCGGTTTCCATGGCATGTTAAAAAGTTCTCCCGGCGTTCATCAGAAGGTGCTCGAGAATCGGGCCGAGGCTGAGCGCAGGGAAGAAAGTGAGCGCGCCGACGATGACGATCGTGGAGACGAGCAGCGTGGCGAAGAGCGGACCGGTCACGGGGAAATGTGCCGAGCGAAGCGGGCGTAGTTTTCTTTGCGGCGAGATTGCCGGCGATCGCAAGAATCGGAATGACGACGAAGAAACGGCCGAGCAACATGGCGATGCCGGTCGTGGTGTTGTACCAGGGGGTGTTGGCGCTGATGCCGGCGAAACGCGGAGCCGTTGTTGCCGACCGACGACGTGAACGCGTAGAGAATTTGCGACAAACCGTGCGGGCCGGCGTTGGAGATTCCGGCGAGGCCGGGCTTCGTGACAACGGCGATCGCGCCGAAAATCAGGATTGTGAGCGATGCGGCGAGAACGCTGAGCATCGCCATCTTTACGTCGAAGGCTTCGATTTTTTTGCCGAGATATTCGGGCGTGCGGCCGACCATCAATCCCGCGATGAAGACCGCAAGAATGACGAAGACGATCATTCCGTAGAGGCCGGAGCCGACGCCGCCGAAAATGACTTCGCCGAGCATGATGTTGAGCAGCGGAACCATGCCGCCGAGCGGAGTGAACGAATCGTGCATGGAATTGACGGCGCCGCAGCTGGCGTCGGTGGTGATGGTGGCGAAGAGCGCGGAGTTGGCGATGCCGAAGCGGGTTTCTTTGCCTTCCATGTTGCCGCCGGATTGCAGCGCGCCTGCGGACTGGTCGATCGAGCGCTAGTTTGCGCGGATGCGATCGACGCGATTTCAGGGTTGCCACGCGATTCGGCGGTGTAGGCGGCAACGACGCCGATCAGAAAGAGAGCGGCCATGGCGGACCAGATGGCCCAGCCGTGGCGCGGAGCGCCGGTCATGCGGCCGAGCGTGTAGGTGAGGCCGCTGGGGATTGCGAAGATCAAAATCATTTGCAGGAAATTTGTGAACGGAGTGGGATTTTCAAACGGGTGCGCGCTGTTGGTGTTGAAAAAGCCGCCGCCGTTGGTGCCGAACATTTTTATGGCTTCCTGCGAGGCGACTGGGCCGACGCGCGATGGTTTGCTGCGTCACTGTTTGCGTTGTGGTTTTGCCGTCGGCGAGTTTGCGTCTGGACGGTTTGCGGTTCGACGAGTTGAGCGGTCGCGTAGGGCTTCAGATTCTGCACGACGCCTTGCGAAACGAAAATCAGCGCGACGACGAAACTGATCGGCAGCAAGATCCACAAGAAATGAGCGCGTCAGATCGACCCAGAAATTTCCGATGGTTTTGGATTCGCGGCGCGCGATGCCGCGAATGACTGCGATGGCGAGCGCGATGCCGACGGCGGCGGATGCGAAGTTGTGATACGCGAGTCCGGCCATCTGCGTGAGATAGCTCATCGTGGATTCGGGGACGTAGGACTGCCAGTTCGTGTTGGTGGTGAACGATGCGGCTGTGCTCCAAGCGAGATCGGGGGCGACGTTGGCGAGTTTTTGCGGATTGAATCCGAGGATGTGTTGCGTGCGCTCGATTACGTAAAGAAGGAACATCGAGACGGCGCTGAAGAGGAGCATCGCGGTGCCGTACTCGGTCCAGTGCATTTCGCGGTCTTCGTGGACGCCGCAGATTTTGTAGAGGAGGCGTTCGATGGGGCGGAGAGCGAAATCGAGGAATGTTTTTTCGCGATTGAAGACGCGCGTCATGAACGCGCCGAGAGGCTTCGTGATGGCGAGGATGACGGCGAGGAAAAAGAGGATCTGGAGCCAACCGTTTGTGGTCATGTTAGAAGTCTTCGGCGCGAAGCAGGGCTACGAGCAAGTAGCCGAAAAGGGCGATGGTGATGGCGATTAGAGTGATGTTTTCGAGCATAATTTGGTTCAAAATGCTATTTGAGGCGTTCGCAGGCGCGGAGATACAGGATTGCGGCGGCGAAGAAGACGATGTTGCGACGGTGAAAATTGTGTCGGTCACGAACGGAAGAATAGGTTTTTCATGCTTAGGAAGTGGTCAGCGGGGGATAAGGATTTCGTTAGAGTAAGGGCGGAAGTAATGACACCCCCCTCCCCCCGGGTGTTTTTGCGTAAGGATGTGATTCCAAGGGAGATGCACGGCGCGATGTGCTAAGAATTTGATTCTAAAGGGGTAAGGCTCACTGGTGGTGGGTGAATTTGTTGTAGGGATTGGACTTAGTGGTGCGCGATTGGGCCTTTGCGAGGCTGAGCGGGTGGCGCGCCAGTCTACTAGATTGGTTCGGTTGAGATCACCGCGATAGTCGGGAGGTGCTCGTGGTTCGAGCTTATACTGCCTGTCTCAAGAGCAAGGTCGGTTCCGTCACGAAGAATTCGAAATGAGGACAATTTGATGAAGATGCCTGCGCTCTTTGACTTGACCGGGCGGGTGGCGGTCGTGACTGGTGGCAATGGCGGAATTGGTCGCGGTATTGCGCTCGGGTTGGCCGAAGCGGGAGCCGCGGTTGCGATCTTTGGACGAAACGACGACAAGAACCAACAGGTGCTCTCCGAGTTGAAAACGCTCGGTGTTCCTTCACTTGCCGTGAAGGTTGATTTAACGGATCGCGCCGGCTTGGAACCCGCTCTTAACAGGGTCAAGGCCGAGCTCGGTGAAATCAGCATCCTGGTCAACAATGCCGGCAACGTGTCGCTGAGCGGAGGAATACTGAACGAAAAACCTGAGGATTGGGACAATGTCATCGAGACGCAACTCAATTCCGTTTTTCTTCTTTCGAAACTTGCAGCGAAAATGATGCTGGCCCAGGGGAATGGAAAAATTATCAACATTGGCAGCATGTACTCGTTTTTTGGATCTGGGCTGATTCCGTCTTACAGCGCAGCGAAAGGCGCGATCGTTCAGTTGACCAAGTCCATGGCCATTGAGCTCGCACCGCATAACATTCAAGTGAATGCGATAGCACCGGGTTGGATCGAAACGGAGATGACGGCGCCGGTTAAGACGATGCCATTGAATGAAGAGATTCTTTCGCGGACTCCGGCCGGGCGATGGGGCCAGGCCGAGGAAATTGCGGGAACCGCAGTGTACTTGTCCTCGCGGGCTTCGGACTTTGTGACGGGGACTACGATTCGAGTGGATGGGGGTTATGCGATCCGATGACATCGGATCGTATGGGCGGACGAAACGAACCTGAAGTCCGAGCCTAGATGACTGTCGGGTCTCAGTCCCTTGCCCGTAGTAAGGAAACGTCCCGTCTGTCCCGGTATTGCCCCTAGTAAGGAAACGTCCCGTCTGTCCCGGTATTGCCCCCGGTATTGCCGAAAGATCACGCGCCTAACCCTGCTGTGATCCTCACCGTTTCCTAGTTTGGCGGATTACCTGAGTGTGAATCGCTGTGCTTTATCGAAGTCTTGACGATCGTGGCTTTGTGCTCTTTGTTGTCGTCGTCGAGAATTATGATTTTTCCTTTCTCGACAACGTACTTGATGTCTTCGCCTACGTTCACATTGGCCGGCTTCGACCAGGGAAAAAGAAGATGTTCGCTGGCGACATAGACGACCTTGTGGGTCTCGATGGTGTACATCTGATAGGTCTCGATATTATCGCTGGACGTTGTCGTTGAGTTCGACGAGTAATCTGTCTTGTTGCCTTTGTCTTTTATCTGGCCGTCCCTATTTGTTGTTGTCGTAGACCCTTCATTCACTTTCTGCTGTTCCATCGACGTGAGCACACCCGACTTCCAGTTGCGCGGCGGTGCAGCTGCCACGATCGTTGTAGCACTCAGAACGCAAGCCAACAATTTCAATGCTTTCCGTTGCATGTCGTTTCCCCGTCATTTTCGCAGAATAGGCGCGGCGCCATCATACACTGCCGATCGAACTCGATTGGTTGGAACATCACGACAAGGGTGCGGTCGCAATCGGAAAATGGGGGACAGACGGGACGTTTCACTAACCCAAGCTTCTACGAATCCGAAAAGTTAGTCCAGATCGGCAAAACCCGGCGTATTCGCTACTATGAGGCGCTCGATGCGGCTGAGCGAGTGGCTTTGCGTTTCTGTGCGGGTTTTGGCAAGCGGGTTGTGCCGAGGGCCTTCGGGTGAAGAGCGATCAGGACTGCCTTCGGGTTTCTTGCTATGACTGTCAGAAAGGCGCGAACAGGGGCCTCAGGCGTGCGTCTGCCGCCCTCCCAATGTTTGATGGCGTCGAGACTGAAGCCGAAGCAATTGGAGAAGCGTTTCTGGGTCATGTTCAGGTGGGCACGGATCTCCTTAACGTTGATCCCGGCCGGCACCGTCACCTTGAAGCCTTCTTTCTGGCCGCTGAGGAACGCGTCAACTTCCGACAAGCCCCGCTTAAGATCGTTAAACATTTTGCTCATATGTCGCTCCTCATTTTACGTACCTGGTAAAAATCACGTCTGCGATTTTCGCGAGCTCGTTGCGCTCTTTCTTGCTCAGGTTCGCTTTCTCATTCTTGCCATACACAGCAATGAGGAAAACCGGGAAGCTCTCGTTGCGGAGGATATAGATCACTCGCGCACCACCCCGTTTACCTATGCCGCTGCGACCAACACGAACCTTCCGAAAGCCGCCGGTCCCCTGGATGACTTCGCCACACTCGGGATCGGATGCGACCATCGCGACGATTTCCTCACGTTCCTCAGCGCTGAAAAGCTTCACAGCGGCCTTCAGGTAGGTGGGGGTCTCAACGACTGTCTGCATTTTTAACTTGTACTCCACTGGACACCTTAGGTCAATAGCAAAAGATGTCCATTGGCACCCTAAGCTAAAGGTGACTGCCGACAAATGTTCTCGAAATCTGCTCGAGCAATCGGGATTGGTTCGAACGATCGGACAAGGTTTTGGTCGAAGGTGGGGTAGATTGTGGTGCGACTTACGATTTCTGGAGATGCTATGAAAGATGAACTGTCACGACGGTCGTTTATGACGCACACGCTCAGGACGGCGGCTGGGGCGGCGTTGGCGCTTTCCGGGGCAGAGCGGGCGAACTCGGCGCCCACTTCGCAGGATGCGTCGCCGGCATCCGCAGCGGGAGGAGGGCGGATTGTCGATATTCATTTGCACTATAAGAGGACGCCGGGGTTCATCGACGATTTTCTGCGGACGACCGAGCATCTGAATGTCACGGCATGCATGCTGACGCCATTTGAAGATCGGAAAGAGGTTGCGGAGGCGGCGAAAAAGCATCCGACGCGGATCATTCCGATGGGGAGTGTGCTGCTGGACGCGCCGGATGTGACGCAACAGATTGAGGAGCTTCACGATATGGGGTATCGGGGGCTTGGCGAACTGGAGTTCCCGCAGAAAACCTACGTCGATGCTTCATATATGAAGGTGTATGAACTCGCGAATCGCTACAAGTGGGTGGTTCTTTTTCATACGGGAATCGTGCTGCGCGCCAAGTTTACCGAACCCGAAAACGTGGCGTCATACCGGATGAGTTCGCAGTTTATCGAAGAGATTGCACGGCGATTTCCGCAGATTACCGTCATCGGAGCGCACTGTGGGAATCCGGACTATCAGTGGTCGGCGGAAATCGCGCGGTGGAATCCGAATGTGTTTTTCGATCTGAGCGGGTCGACGTTGACGAAGCTGAGCGGGCGGCTGGATGAGTTTTCGAAATTCTTCTGGTGGTCGAAGACGGAAGAAGGGACAGAAACGCCGGAGAAGAATCCCAGCGCGTTTACGAAGATTGTATTTGGGACGGATACAAGTCCGGCGGGGGCGGAGCATGTGTTGGGGCAGTACAACGCGATGTTCGATGCGAATGGCGTGCCGGAGTCGGCGCGGAGACTGGTGCTGGGTGGGACGCTGTCGAAGATTTTCGGGTTGCCGGCGTGAGGTAGATTGCGTGCGCCGCTGCGCGATAGATTGAAGAGCGATTCATCGCGTGGCGCGATGGCGCGGAGTTCCTCCACTGCGCGCGGGATCAAGTGGTGGTGGGCCGGCGGATACTTCAGGGGCTGAAGCCCCTCATTGTAGTGAACCCTAATGTCGCGGCTGAAGCCGCGACCCCCTAATCGAAACCGGCGACCTCCAGGCGCGAGTCTCGGTGAGTTCAGCGGCGCGCTAAGCGAAGGTGTTTTGCTTGGGAGCGACTTGCGGATCTTTCGGGGCGATCTTGCGGACATGGGGCGCAGCGGTGCTGCGCCCGTACACGGAACGAGGCCGATCGTTGGCGTCGATATGTCAGGCGCGCGAGGCAGATGGCTGCGGACAATGACGCGGTTAGAAGTTGGTGGTTAGGCGGAGGAACCAGCTGCGGTTGGGGGCGATGGCGTTGCCGGAGAAGAGGCCGCCGAAGTCGATGACGTTGAGGCGGTTGTTGAGGTTGGAGGCGTCGGCCTGGATGCGCATGTTGAACTTTTCTTTCTTGTAGAGGGTGGCGCCGAGGGTGGCGTCGATGGATAGGGATGGGCGGACGCGGCCTTTGTCGAAGTTGACGCGATCGAGAACCTGCTGGCTGTAGGTGGCTGCTGCATCGGCTTCGGTGCCTTCGAATTCGAATGGGAGGCCGCTGCCGTATTCGGCGCCCACTCCGCCCCAGAGGCGTTTGGTGAAGTCATAGCGCACGCGGGTGCGAACGGTGGCGCGCTGATCCTGCGAAACCCAGAAACGACCGGTGATGTTGCTGAGCGCGTCGGAGGCGTCGTCGCCGAGAAAGAGGCCGCCGGTGACGGGCAGGTAGGCCGAGGCGACCATGTAGGAATAGCTGACGAATCCGCTGAAGCGATGCCACGCGGGGAGTTCGAGTTTTCCTTCGGCGCCGTAGATGTAGGCCTTGTCGAAGGAGATTGGGAAGCTGACGGCGGTGCTGAGGAGTTGATCGTCGTCGGCGAAATTGTCGACGCGGCGGCTGTAGCCGTTGACGTCGAGCTTGAGCTGGCCGAAGAAGCCTTTGCTGAATCCGACTTCGTAGTAGTTGCCGTGAGAGGGTTTTACGGGCAGGCGCAGGACCTGGTCGCTGAGGGAGACGATCGAAGGCGAGCTGGAGATCAGGAGATTTTCGTTGGACGGAGTCTGGAAGATGCGGTCGTAGGTGGCGTGGAAGAACGATGTCGAGGCTGGGGATGAAATAGCCGACGCCGAGGCGCGGGCTGACGGCGTTTTGATTGACGAGCAATTGGTAGTGATCCCAGCGGAGGCCGGCGCTTACCGTGAATTTGCCGAGACGGATCTGATCCTGGATGAAGGCGGACTGTTCGAGGTCGGGCTTGTTGCCGGTGAAGGCGTAGGTCTGCGGCGTGTCGGGATCGAAGTCGTCGGGGTCGGTGATGAGGCCGTTGAACTTTTCGTGGAGGAATGTGTTGTCGGACTCGATGCCGACTTTGATTTCGTGGCGGCTTTTGTGGATGGCGACGGTGCCTTTGAAATAGCCCTCGCGGAAATAGTTGTGCTGGAACGCGATGACGGGCGTTGAGAGCGGATTGGAGTAGAGATTGTTGGCGTTGTCGCGGACCATGCCGCGGAAATCGCCGATGATGTCGGGATTGAAGATGTGTTGATAGGAGACGATGCCCATCGTCTCGAAGTTGTCGCCGTTCTGGAGCTGGCCGGCGGCTTGCTGGATTTGTTCGTTGGGAATTTCGTAGCGGGAGATTTCGTGGCGGACGCTGAGGCTGATGCGGTCGCGATCGGTGAGGTCGCGCTCGTAGCGGACGGAGAAATCGCCGGTGGTGCCTTTGTTGGTGAAATTTTGCGGGACGACGGGATTGAGGTAATGGCTGGTCATGTCGCCGCTGGCGGTGACACCCAGTATGTTTTTGTCCCACTGATATTGACCGGAGGCGAAGCCGCCTGCGGTGTCGAAGCTGCCGCCGGAGAGGACGACTTTTCCGTGGAAGCCGTCGCCGAGATCGCGCGTGGTGTTGGCCTCGACGACGCCGCCCATCTTGCGGCCGTATTCGGCAGGGAAGTCGGCGGTGAAGACGCTGAGCGAACTGATGTCGTCGGCTTCGATTTCGGGGCCGAAGCTGGGGGAGCGGTTGTCTTGCAGGGGGATGCCGTCGACGACGATCTGGGTCTGGTATTCGGAGCCGCGTGGGTGGAGGACGGCGTTGCCTTCGTAGATCCAGCCGGGCTGGGAGTTGACGAGATCCTGTAGGGAGCGGCCGGGGAGGGAGCTTTCGCGGTCTTCGATTTGTTGGGTGCCGATGCGGTTGATGCTGCCGGTGCGGTAGGGGTCGATGAGGGTGGCGGAGTCTTTGACTTCGACGGAGCTGCTGGAGGTGGCGATGGCGAGTTTGGCGGTGAAGTCGGTGGGGGTGGCGGTGCGGATTTCGACGGTTTCGGAGTAGGGGGCGAAGCCGTCGCGGCGGATCTCGACGGTGTAGAGGCCGTAGGGGAGGCGCTTGACGGTGATGGCGCCGGAATCGTCGGTGGAGTAGGTGGTGCGGTAACTGTTGACGTGCGCTGGCGACGGTGAGGGAGGTGCGGACGGGGGCGCCGGAGGGGTCGGTGACCTTGAGGCGGAGGTCGCCGGTGTTGCTTTGGGCGTGGGCGAGATTGGCGGTAAGCGAGCAGAAACAGAAAGAGATAGACGAGCTTAATGCGCCAGAGATTGACGGACCAAGTTGGGCACCCACACCTATATATCAGGATCGAGAGACGACAATTCCCCTGCTTGAATATTCGAGGGGGGAGGGATTTGTTCAGTGTTTCTTTGGATCACTTTCTTAGGGAACAGTTAAGGGACCGGAAAACCGGACTAGTTTGAGGCTGAGATCGTGCGGGCCCGGGGCGCAGCGGTGCTGCGCCCGTACATGCCTTGGGTGGCATACAAAAAAGGGTGAACAAAGGGGCAGCTCAGGGAATGTAGAATATGTGAGCAGCTTTGTCCTATCTATGGCGCTTCCTGAGTCGCAATTTGGCTTTCCGGTGGTGTTGGCGCGTACTGCCGATGTGGGGGCGGAGTCTGCTTCGTCGGAGATTGAAGCCGAGGTTGTGGCGCTATTCGATGAGTATCGGGGGCGGCTTGCTGCGGTATGTGCTGTCGATTGGGCTGACGGCGGCGCATGGGGAAGAAATTGTGCAGGAGGTATTTCTGGCGCTGTTTCGGCATTTGCGATTGGGGAGGCCGAAGGACAATCTGCGCGGCTGGATTTTTCGGGTTGCGCACAATCTATCGTTGAAGACGCGAGAGACGGAGCAAACCCGGCCGGATCGCGCGGAGTTTGATGAGGAGATTGCGGCGGCGCACGTCGATCCGCAGCCGAATCCGGAGCAGCAACTTGCCGCGGGGCAGCGGCAGAAGCGGCTGATGGCGACGGTGCGGGCGTTGCCGGAGCGTGACCAATATTGTTTGCATCTGCGGGCGGAAGGTTTGCGTTATCGCGAGATCGCGGAAATTTTGGAAATGTCGCTGGGAGCGGTAGTCGATTTCGTTGAGCCGGTCGCTGGCGAGGTTGGAACGCGCGGACCGAGGTTGAAACGATGCATCACTTCGAATCACATCTGAATGACGAAGAGTTGTTGCTGGCGATCGATGGCGAGCTGTCTGGTTCGCGCGGCGAAAAGGTCGAAGAGCATCTGGCGGAGTGCTGGGATTGCCGGGCGCGGAAGCAGAGCCTGGAGAGGACGATTTCGAATCTGGTCGATGCGCGGCATGGCGAGTTTGATGCGCAGGTTCAGCCGAGTGCGGGGCTGCGCGTCGCTGCTGAAAGCGAACATGGCGCAGATCGCTGCGGAGCCGGTGGCGAAGGAAAAATCTCGCGGTCGTGGGATTTCGATCGGCTCGTGTGCGGCGCGCGCTGGTGATCGCTTTGGCGACGGCTGCCGCGGTTACTTTCATCGTTGGCGGCGTGGCGCGCATTCGAATTCAGAACTCCGAGGTTTATGCAGAGGGACCGCTGGAACCGCGGCCGACTTTGACTCCCGGAGCGGTGCGGACGGTCAATGCGTCGGACGTTTGCGTTGCCAGGACTGAAAAGAATGAAGCTGCGTGCGATTCCAGCTTCGGTGAAGGAAGAAGTTTTTCGCGAGTATGGAATGAGCGCGGCGAGGCCGCAGAACTTCGAGGTCGATTTCTCTGATTACGCCGGAGCTTGGTGGCTCGAACGACATTCGAAATCTTATGGCCTGAGCCGTATCGCGCCCCGGTCTGGAATGCGCATGTGAAAGATCAGCTGGAAGATCGGCTGCGGGACATGGTTTGCAATGGGGAAATCGACCTGAGCACGGCGCAACACGATATCTCCGCCGACTGGATTGTTGCCTACAAGAAGTACTTCCACACCGATAGACCTCTCTAAGCTCTGTCGGAGCATCTCAAACACATGAGCGGCGCGATTATCGTTAAGCGTGCAGTTATCTTCGCCGCGTGTAACATTTTGTGGCTGGGAATACGTCTAAATGGATGCTGATCCAGCGCTGAAGGTATTCGCGCGTCAGGTCGAGGAAATGAAAGCAAACAAGAAGCAAGTGGATGAGAACGGCTGTATTTGCCGACGGTGTTTGTGTCGGGGCTGTTTTGCGTCGTGGCTGCTTGCGAGCACGATACGAGGGAGGCTGTGCCGCAGGCTGCTGCGACTTCCAAAGCGGTTGGAACGGTTAAGTCGATTTCGGGGAATAACATTGTGCTGGCAGTTGAAGGCGGCGGAGACACGAACGTCGTCGTGCAGGACGGAGCGCGTTTGCTGCAGATCGAACCTGGTGAAACGGATCTTAAAGAAGGCGACGCTTTGCAGCTGAGCGATTTACAGACGGGCGACCGAATTCTGGTGCGCGGCGGCGCGGGGCCGGATGGCAAGTCGATTCTGGCGGCGAGCGTGATCGCGATGAAGAAGGCGGATCTTGCGGCGAAGCACGCGCATGATCAGGCCGGAATGGCAAAGTCACGGGATTGGCGGGTTGGTGAGTGCGGTCGATCCGGCGGCGGGAACGATTACGGTTTCGACATCGGCGCTGGGGGCGAACAAGAACGTCGTGGTGCACGTTTCGAAGAACACGGTGCTGCGGCGGTACGCGCCGGGCTCGGTGAAATTTGACGACGCGACAGCGGCTCCGATCGATCAGATCAAGTCGGGAGATCAGCTGCGTGCGCGCGGTCAGCGCAGCGCGGACGGCGGTGAATTGACGGCGGATGAAGTGGTGTCGGGATCGTTCCGGAATATTTCGGGGACGATCAATTCGATCGATGCCGGAGCCAAAACGATCACCGTGGAAGATTTGGCGACGAAAAAGCCTGTTGTAGTGAAGATCGCCGAAACGTCGCAGTTGCGGAAATTGCCGGCGCCGATGGCGCAGAGGATTGCGGCGCGATTGAAGGGCGGTTCAGGGGAAGCGGCGGGAGGCGAAGGTTCGAATGGCGGCGCGGCTGGCGCGCAAGCTTCGACTCAGGCGCAGGCGCCTGCTGGCGGCTCGGCGCTCGAGCAAAAGAGCGGAGACACGGCGGGACAAGCTGGTGCACGGGCGGGTGCGGGTGGTGGAGCAGGTGCAGGCGGCGGTCAGGGTGGCGGACGAGGCGGTGCCGGTGGTCAAGGCGGAGATTTGCAGCAGGCGATCACGAGAATGCCTGCGTCGAATATCACGGATTTGCAGAAGGGCGACGCGGTGATGATTGTCGCCACAGGAAGTACCTCAGCAGATAGCGCGGGCGCGGCGGGTGGTGTTGTCGCAATCACGCTGCTGTCGGGCGTCGAACCGATTCTGCAGGCGTCACCCAGCGGCCAGTCGATCCTAACGCCTTGGACAATGAGCGGTGCTCCGGGCGGCGACGCGGCGCAGTGAAGATGCATCACAGAAATATCAATCCAGCGTAGTCAAAAGTCAGGAGAGTTGATGAGTTTCAGTTCGGCCCGGCGATTGAACACTACATTTCTATTCATTCTGCTTGCGTTGGTTGTTCCGTGGAGGGCGGCGGCGCAGAACGCGGGCGGCGGCGCTTCCACCGGCAATTCGACGTTACGTGGGCAGGTGACTGATCCTTCGGGAAGCTTTATTACAACGGCGACGGTGGTTTTGACGACGCCCAGCGGCGATGCGATCACAGCGCCGACGGACAAGAACGGAAATTACGAGATCAGGGGCCTCACGCCGGGGAAGTACGGGCTGAAGGTCATTGCGACAGGATTCACGGATTTTGAGAAAGATGGGACCGATGTCAGCGCGGGCGTGAACAAGCTCGATGTGAAGCTGGCGATCCAGACGCAAGAAGAAAAAGTGATGGTGACGGATCAGGCTGGGGCGGCTTTGAGTGTCGACCCGGCGGCGAATGCCGGGGCAATTGTGATTCAGGGGAAGGATCTCGAAGCGCTGTCGGACGATCCGGATGAATTGCAGTCGGACTTGCAGGCGCTAGCGGGGCCATCGGCAGGCCCGAACGGCGGACAAATTTATATCGATGGATTTACGGCTGGGACGCTGCCTCCGAAAGCGTCCATTCGCGAGATTCGAATCAACCAGAACCCGTTTTCGGCGGAGTACGACAAGCTGGGTTACGGCCGGATCGAGATTCTGACGAAACCGGGGACCGATCAGTGGCACGGGCAGCTGTATATGAGCGGGACGACGGCGGGGTTGAACTCGCGGAACCCGTTTGAGAATTTGCCGGACGGCGAAGAGCCGCCGGGATATGAGTCGACGCAATTCAGCGGGAGCATCGGCGGGCCGCTCAGCAAAAAAGCGTCTGTGTTTTTCAACTATGAGCAGCGGAACATCAATAACTTGAACGTGGTGAGCGCGCAGGTTGTGGATCCAACGACGTTCGAAGTTGTGCCATTCAGCCAGGCCGTGCCGAACCCGGATTTTCGCATTAACCTGAGCCCGAGATTGGATTATCAGGTCAGCGCAACGAATACGCTTTCGGTGCGTTACCAGTATTACCGGCAAACGCAGGATAACGAGAGCGTTGGTGCGTTCAATCTGGCGTCGCTGGGTACGAATCAGTACGACGCGGAGAATACGTTCCAGATCAACGATACGCAGACGCTGAGCCCGCGAACGATCAACGAGACGAAATTTCAGTACATCCATGAGGTAGCGAATCAGACGCCGGTGAGTACCGCGCCCGAGGTGAAGGTCAGCAACGCATTTGGGAACGGCGGAAATTCGACCGGCATCAACGACGACACACAGAACCGGTTTGAGTTGCAGAACGAAACCTACATGAATTTCGGCAAGCACTCACTGAAATACGGTGGCCGCTTGCGCGCGACCACCGACAGCAACTCGACGAACGCGAATTTTAACGGCGAGTATTCGTTCGGAAAACGGCAGCTGCCGGGATGCGTGCCGACGACGGTAGACAACTGCCAGATCACGCCGCTGGAGGCGTATCAGATTACGGTGAAAGGGCAGGCGGCGGGGCTGCCGTTTGCGACGATCCAGGCGATGGGCGGCGGAGCGAGCTTTTATACGCTGGCGGTGAATGGGACGGGGCGGGCTGCGACCGACCTGACGTACGTCGATGGCGCGCTGTTTGTGCAGGACGATTGGAAACTGCGCCCGAATATTACGCTGAGCGGCGGGTTGCGGTACGAGACACAAAACAGTTTGGGCGATCATGCGGATTTTGCGCCACGCGTGGGGCTGGCTTGGGGCATCGGTGGCGGGGCAAAGAATGCTTCACCGAAGATGGTGCTGAGGGCGGGATTCGGAATTTTCTACGACAGATTTACGGAAGATTTGGTTTTGACGCAGCAGCTGAATAATGGAATCACGCAGCAGACCTTCCTGGTGCAGAACCCGGCATTCTTCAATCCGAATGCGGTGGTGCCGCCGTCGGGATTCAATTCGGCGACGCTCACGCCGCAGACGATCTATCAGCCGAATAATAATCTGCGGACGCCGTACACGATGCAGACGGGCGTCAGCCTGGAAAAGCAGCTTACCAAGTCGGCGAATGTTTCGGTGACGTACCTGAGTTCTCGCGGCGTTCACGCGTTTTACACCAATTTCATCAATGCGAATGAGCCGGGAGTCGCGCCGCCGGATTCGATTTTTTATCAGTATCAGTCGGAAGGCGAGTTCAAGCAGAACCAGTTGATTGCGAACGGCAGCATTCGCATGGGGACGCGGCTGACGCTGTTCGGGTTTTACGTACTCAATTATGCGAATAGCGATACCTCGGGGCCGACGTATGTGCCATCGGATCCACTCGATCCTTCCGCGGACTATGGGCGCGCGGCATTCGACTATCGCAATCGATTGTTTATGGGCGGGACGATTTCGTTGCCGAGGGGATTTCGCCTGAGCCCGTTTTTGATTGCGAGTTCGGGACCGCCATTTAACATTACGACGGGCGATGATCTATTTGGAGATGCGCAGTTCAATGCGAGGCCGTCGTTCGGGGATTGCTCGGTCGCGGCTCCGAATCTGGTTCAGACGAAGTTTGGCTGCTTCAACACGACGCCGGCGGCGGGGCAGGCGACGATTCCGATAAACGATTTCACTGGGTCGGACCGATTTACGATGAACCTGCGAGTCAGCAAGACGTTTGGATTTGGCAAAAAGAAGGAGTCAGCGCCTACAGGCCCGAATGGTCCGAGCGGCGGTACGTTTGGGCGAGGTCCTGGCGGCGGTGGCGGTGGGCGAGGCGGATATCGAGGAGGTGGCGGCGGGCCGGGCGGTATCGATGCGGGTGCGACGAACCGGCGATACGCGTTGACGCTCGCTGTATCGGGACGGAATATTTTTAATAACGTGAACCTGGCGTTGCCGGTGGGCGATTTGAGTTCTCCGCTATTTGGGCAGTCGAACGGGTTGGCCACCGGGCCGTATGGCTCGAGCACTGCGAATCGGAGAATCGACCTGCAGGCTACGTTTACGTTCTGACAAGCGCGTTGTTTTGTGAGGAAATATTGAGCTAAGCTCGCGATGCGGGCTTAGCTTTTATTTTTGTACTGCAAGGATTGCGGTTAGATCGATGAAGAAGCGGAAAAAGAAGAAGCTGGACGTCGGGCAGATTGCCCGACGGCGTGCGCGAGAGTCGGGAATTGCGCCGAGTTCGACACGCGTGATTCAAGATAAACGGGAGTGGGCGGCGAAACACAAGAAGCCGCTTCGTGGAGACGATTCGACATAGGCTTTGAAAGGTTAGGTCCGACCGGACCTAGTTTTTGGAACCTCAACCGGGTTTGTGGTCGGGGACGCGTTCGTCAGGGCGGAATAGCGCGGCGGGCGCGATATGTTCGCGTTCGGCGAGAGATGCGGCGATCGCTTCCAACTCTTTTCTGTTGAAACCGTTGCTCACGACTAAGATTGTTCCGTCGGGCTCGATCAGAAAAATTGTTGGGACGTTGGTGAGTCCGTATGCGTTCGATGCGGGATAATTCTTTGCACTCTCATCCAAAGCCACGGGAAACGTGACGTGGTATTCGTCGGTGAACTTTTTTGTAGCTTTCGCATCGTCTTGCGAAATGCCGAGGAACGTCGCGGTCATGCCATAGCGCTGGTGCAATCGTTCGAGGAAGGGAAATGTGAACTGGCAGACGGGGCAAGAGATCTTGAAGAATGCCGCGACGACCGGGCCTTTGTCGAGGAGAGCCGAAAGGGAATAGTCTTTGCCGTTCGAATCCTGGAGCGAAAATCCGAGAGCTTTGTTCCCGGCCACGATGTGAGTCATCCCACCTTCCGATCCTAAAACGCGCGAAATCCAGCGCTTTAATGACATGCGATGAGTATAGTGCAGCGGCTCTGTCTAGTGAATTTGCTTCGTCTTCCGCTGCATGTAATCCATCAGCAGATATTGGCCGAGGTTGTAGGGAGTCGTGAAGTACGCCTTACCGCGGCACATCTCGGTGATTTTCTGAACGAAGTGCACGAGGCTGTAATCACTGGCCAGCATGAAGGTATTGATCATGATGCCGGCGCGCTTGCACTTGTTCACTTCCTCGAGGGTTTGACCGACGACGAACGGGTCGAGCCCGAAAGCGTTTTTGTAGATGCGGCCGTCTTCGAGAGTGAGCGCCGATGGCTTGCCGTCGGTGATCATGATGATCTGGCGCATGTCTTTTTTCTGACGGAGCAGGATGCGTTGCGCCATCCGCAAACCTTCGCGCGTGTTTGTGTAATACGGGCCGACCTGCACGCGGGCAAGCTCGCCAATCGGCACCTCTTCGGCGCTGTCATGAAAAAGCACAAGGTTCAACGTGTCGCCAGGATATTGCGTTCGAATCAGGTGAGACAGCGCCATCGCGACGCGCTTTGCGGGCGTGAAGCGATCCTCGCCATAGAGAATCATGCTGTGGCTGCAATCGAGCAGAACCACCGTGGCGCACGAGCTGTAGTACTCGCACTGATGCACCATCAAATCTTTGTAAGTGATCTCAACGGGGACCTTCGCGCCATCGCGGCGAACCGCGTTGAAGAGTGTTTCGCTGACGTCGAGGTTGAGCGTGTCGCCGAATTCATACAGTCGCGATGCGCCGCTGGACTCGATGCCGGTAGCGAGATCGCGCGTGGCGTGCTTCCCGAAGCTGCTGCGACCGAGCGATCCGAGCAGGTCCTGGAGCGTTTTGAAGCCGAGGAAGTCGATCGTCTTGTCGGTGATTTCGAAACGAGCATCGGTGTCGCGTTCCTGAGCATCGCCGACCTGGCCGCGCGCGCTTGACTGTGGCGGCGGCGTGACTTGCGGCGGCTGTTGCGGGTTGATGTAGCCTTCCTGCGCCATGCGCTCCATCAACTTCTCAATCAAGTCGCGCACTTCCTGATTTTGCCGGGCGTTGGGATTCTTGAGCATCTCGCGAAGCTCGTCGCTCATCGCCCCTTCGGGCATCAAGTCGCCTTCCTGCAATGCACGCAGAATGGCGTCTTTGAGCGCCTCCATCGATTTCTCGGGGTCCATTTCAGAGACGCCGTAAAATTGCGACTCGAAGCCGCTCTGGAGAAAGAAATCCCCGAGCTTCTTGACCAGTTCTTCCAGGTCGACGGCGTCTGCCGGCTCGCCTACATATTTGCCGTACTTGATGAATCTCATGTTTGGCCTCGCGCGATGCGACGATCGCACTCCTAAATGACTGTTAGTTGAATTGCCGGCGCGGGCGATTCGGATTCTCGCGCTCGCGCTGTTCGGGCTGCCGCGGCTTCTCCGCGAAGTAGCCGCGTTCTTCACTGCGGCCGATCCGGCGATGCGCCCATAGACCTTCGAGGATCATCTCGGCGGCGGCTGCCGCAGCGCCCGCATCTTTGCGATCATTGACGCCGAGCTTGCCGATTTGATCCATCAAGCCTTGGATCTTCGAAAGTTGCTCGTAGCGCTCCGCGGTTGTCGCGAGTTCCGGCATTTTCAATTCGCCACCGAGTTCGAACCACTGAATAACCGGCTGGAAGCTGACTTCGCCGAAACGTTTGCTGAAAACGCGTCCCACGGCCGAGCGAATGAGTTCACGTGCGACGGTGTCGGCGCCCTTGAGCTCGCCTTCGTATTCGAGTTCGAGCTTGCCGGTGATCGCCGGAAGCGCGGCGTAAATGTCGGCGATGCGCGCGATGCCGCACTTTTCGCCGGTGCGAGCGCCGCGCTGTTCCGCGCTGCTGACGGCACTTTCGAGTGTCGTAATCGGCAAGCGCTGGCTGACGCCGGATCGCTTATCGACGCGCTTATCCTCGCGCGCCTGGAAAGCGATCTCTTCGATTACTTCGCGCAGGTAATCCGGAACGTCGATCTTGCGCGCCGGATCGCGGCCAACCCACGCTTCCTGGTTCGTGACAGTCATGCCTTCCGCGACGGTTGCGGGATAGTGCGTCCGAATCTCGGCGCCGATGCGATCCTTCAGTGGAGTGATGATCTTTCCGCGCGCAGTGTAGTCCTCTGGATTTGCCGTGAAGACGATCAGCACGTCGAGAGGCAACCGCAGCGGGTAGCCCTTAATCTGAATGTCGCCTTCCTGCATGATGTTGAAGAGACCGACCTGAATCTTGCCGGCGAGATCGGGCAGTTCGTTGATAGCAAAAATGCCGCGGTTGGCGCGGGGCAGCAGGCCGTAGTGAATCGTCAACTCATCCGACAAATCGCGTCCCCCACGTGCGGCGCGAATCGGATCGACGTCGCCGATGATGTCGGCGATGGTCACGTCGGGAGTAGCAAGCTTTTCGACATAGCGCTGGTCGCGCGCCATCCAGGCGATCGGAGTCGCATCGCCTTCGGTGGCAATCTTGTCCTTACATGCGCGGCAAAGTGGAGCGAACGGGTTGTCGTTGATTTCGCATCCCGCAACGACCGGAATCTCGGCATCGAGCAAGTTCGCCAGGCCGCGAAGAATGCGGCTCTTCGCCTGACCGCGAAGCCCGAGCAGGATGAAATTGTGGCGCGACAGCAGTGCGTTGATAATCTGCGGAATCACGGTGTCTTCGTAGCCGTGCACGCCGGGAAAAAGCGGTTCGCCCTTTTCGATCGCGCGCAGTAAGTTGCGTCGAAGCTCGTTTTTCACCGACGTTGCGGCTGTGCGCGCGTCGAAATCCGGAATGCTGCGCAATTCGCCGAGCGTCTTCGGCTTCGGATTTCCCGATCGTGACTGCGATGTACCGGTAGTGCTTGTCATGAGTTCCCCATTCTGCGTAGCCGTGCAGCTGTGCAAGAACTAATTCACAGAACTGCCGTTTCCTTCTGCATGTTGTCGTTGCGATTCGATCTTCTGTAGATGCGGCGCCCACTCTCGCAGGTACGTGACCAGTCGCTCCTGCCGATCCGCCTCCGACCGCAATTCCAGCACTTGCTGCTTCCACATGAGTTCCATGGGAAGCGTGCCCGCGATCACGTAAGACAACTCTTCAGGCTCCAAAGCTTTGACGTTGCGCGGATAGTCTCCATACACGATAGTGTGGCAAACCTCGTAGAGCTGGACGAGCTCGCTTTGTTTTTTCCGATCGAGCGGTCGCTCATGGTCGTCGAGATAATCGACGGCGCCTTCCAGCAGCAACCCGTCGTCGTATTGCTCGGCGTTGATCAGTTCCACGATGCGAAACGGCGCCCGGCCGACTGCCATGATGTCCATTCGCCCGTCGGGATAGCGCGTGGCAACATCGAGCACTTCCGCCGTGCAACCGACGCGCACCAGACCTTTCGGCGACACGTACAACATGCCGAACTCGCTCTTCGCTTCGATGCAGTCCTGCACCATTCGGCGGTATCGCGGCTCAAAGATGTGCAGCGGGAGATCGCCGCCGGGCAGCAGAACAACGTTGAGAGGGAAGAGTGGGATTCGTTCGGGCCGCGTTGAACCCATGGCTCATCATAGCAGACGGCGCAAGATGGGTCGAAATCGCGAGAGGCGAGTCGCGGCATTGCACGTGAGTTGCGCGATTCCCGCGATGAATTTTACTGCAGTTCCGCCAGGAGCGATTCCATCTCGGAGCGGGCGTGCTGGTTGCCCTTCAGACTCGCCTGGTTGATTCCGTCGACGAGAATCTTGCACGCGTCGTCGATGCGCGATTCGCGCGACAGCATCTGCGCGTACATCAGGTAGGCCGGCACATAATCTGCGTTCCGGCTTAGCAATTCGCGGAATTGCTGATTGGCAGCAGCTGTGTCGCCGGAGTTCATGCACTCCATGGCGAGCCCGTAGCGTGAGAACGCGTCGTCGGGTTTTTTCGCGACAAACTCTTCCAGGATTTGGCGGCGAGTCTTCTTTTGTTCAGTCATGACGCCAGTATAGGGCGGGTGGGGCGAGCGGCAAAATCAAACGCGCAAGCAGACCGAGTGCTCAAAAAGCGTCAACTAACCCCACCTACCCACATCGGCGTGCTCGTCGGCTGCGGGCTTCCGCCGGCCGGTTCTTCCGTGATCGCGAGCGCCTTGGTCTCGGCCATAACTTCCGGCGGATCGGCCACCATCTCGCCGATTTTTCCGTTCGCATCCGGCCAGAAGACATGCGAGGGCATAGGCTTGGCGCCTGGCGTCTTCGGAATCAGCCACAACTGCAAAACCATGTTGTTCTTCGGCATCGGCATCTTCTGCGCCGTCACGTAAATCCCCATCTTCGGATGCCACATCGCTTCGACCATCGGCATGTTCTTATCGCTCGGCATGATCTCGATTTTCTTCGAGCTCGGATCGGTCAGGATCCATGCCTCGTGCTTCGCGACGGTCAGCTCCTCTTCGAGCTGCTTACGTTCTTTCAATTCCGTGGCCGCGCGCTGGTTCATGTCCGCAACATCCTGCTGCATCTTGCGCGCTTCCCAGGTGGAATAGAGCGAAACGAGCAGCAGTGCCGCGAATCCCGCCCACATCCACATCGGAATCGCCGACCGCTGAGATCCAGCCTGCATCGCTTGCGAACCGGTGCCGCCGCTCCCACCGCTCGTGCTCGCAGCATCCGCCCGCACGGTGCGCAAAACGCGCGCGCGCAACATCTCAGAAGGTTCAGCCGGCGGCGCAAGATACGCCAACTGCGTCACCACGAGGCGCGCTTCTTCCAGCGCTTTCGCACACTCCGGACATCCGCTGGCGAGATGCGCTTCCAGCGCCGCTCGCTCATTCGCGTCGAGCGCACCGAGGGCGTATCCCTCGATCAACTCCCGGAATTGGTCGTGTTCGCTCACGATGCCGTCTGCAATCCTTCCTTCAACCGCAACAAACCGTTCCTGATCCAACTTTTCACTGTGCCCAGCGGCTCATGCAGAGATTCCGCAATCTCGCTGTGACTCAGTCCTTCGAAATACGCCATCTCGATCGCTTTTTTCTGCGGTGCGCTCAAGTTGCCCATCAACGAACGCACCCGTTCCGCGCGGCGCTTTTGGTCCAGCGCTTTCTCATAGTCGGGAACTTGTGCGATCGCCGGAAGGACTTCGGTCTGATCTTCACGGCGCCGCTGGCGTTCACTTTTCAGTCGGAGTTGATCGAGCGCCCGGTTGCGCGCCAACGTCAGCAACCAGGGTACGAATGGGCCGCGGCTCGCTTGATACTGTCCGGCGTTGCGCCACAGGTGAAGAAATACGTCCTGGACAACTTCTTCCGCCGTCGAGCCTTGCTGGAGAATGCGCACCACCAGAGCGTAGACAATCCGGGAATGCCGGTCGTAGAGCTCTTCGAAGGCGCCCACGTCTTTGCGAAGAAACCTCTCCACCAATGTCGAGTCAGAGGACTCGCCACCGCCAAACTTTCCAGTTATGGCCGCGAGGAACACGGGTTGAGGTCTTCGTCTCCTGTCGAATATACGGCTAAGTGCGCAGGCCGGATGAGTTTACAGCAGCTAGGGATTTTGACGGCGGATGATTTGTTCGGCGACCCAGAGGGAGCGTTCCACGCAGGACCCGATGGACGGACCGGTGAGGTAGTTGCCGATAAGATCGAGATTTGGATGGTTTTTTAAGGACTGATCGATGGCGGCAAGCCGTTCGCCGTGGCCGAGGTTGTACTGGGGCAGGGCGTGCGGATAAACCGTGACGTTCGAGAAGTCACTCTTGTAGGGGCGGTGCTTGCTCCGCCCGGCCGCAGCGTCTTGGCGAATGCCGACGAGAGGTCCGATCTCGCGTTCCACCATGGCCACCAATTCTTCGCTGGAGAGCTGCGTCGCCTGCGGGTCGGTAGCGCCCCCGACGAAGCTCGTGAGCAGAACATCGCTCTCGGGAGCCCGATTTGGAAATAGGGAAGTGTTCCAGACGGTGCCGAGCGTTCGGATTCCAGCCGAGCGGGGGAGGAGGAAGCCAAAGCCATGCAGGGGATCGCCGACCTTGTCCTTTTGGAAGGCAAGCGAAACGACGGCGATAGGCGCGTATTCGATTTCTGCGAGGCGGTCGGAGGCAATTGGTTCAATGCCGCGAAGAAGGGCCGCGGCAACATCGGTTGGCGTGGCGACGATGACGTGCTCGGCGATGAACGATCGTTGCTCTTGGCCGACCTGGGCAGTTACACGGAAGGTGAGCGCCGGTTCGGAACGGTCTAGGGCGAGATTTTGAACGCTCGTATTCAGCAACAGTCGATCGCCCAATTTTGCCGCGAGTGCGTCGGAAAACGTTTGCGTTCCCTCGCGAAAGTTGAGGAGTGTTGGACGCTGTCGCGGTTGATCTGGGTTTTGCTTTTCGGCTCTCGAGAACAACCCGCGGATTACGCTGCCTTTGCGTTTCTCGGCATCGTGCAGCATCGGAAACGCGCTGCGCAGGCTCAATCGTTCCGGATCTCCGGCGTAAACACCAGAAACGAACGGACCCACGAGGCGATCCAACATCGTGGCCGAGAATTTCCGTCGTACAAAGCTGGCGATTGATTCATCTTGCTCTGGCGGCGTACTTTTCCCGATCAGGTCGCGGAAGACGGCAAACTTCGTGCCAAGGCCGACGAAGCCGGAAGTCAGGAAGGCAGGCGGACTCATGGGAACCTTTTGGAGCTTTCCGTTCACGAGCACATAACGCGGCGCTCCCGCCGGTGCCTGCACAAGGTGTTGACGAATTCCGAGATCGTCAAACAACTGCAGCATTTGCGTCGTGCCGCTGAAACTCTGCGGTCCTAGCTCGAGCAAGTATCCGTCGCGTCGCTCCGTTCGAACCGCTCCGCCTGCGCAACCCGAAGCTTCCACCACCAGCGCATCAACTCCGGCTTTCCGCAACGCGTGCGCGCACACCAAACCGGAGATTCCGCCGCCGATCACCAGCGCTGCGACTCGAGACGTCACGCCGCAACCCATCGCGTCTGCATGTCAGAGCGTTTTCGAGAAGAGAGGCTTGGCAGCCAGTTGCTGCCGTTCGAGATAGGGATCGAACACCATCGCCAGAGTGCGTATGAAAATCCGTCCAAGCCACGTCGTTCGAATCTGGTCGCGTTCCAGCAAAACTAACCCGTCGTCGCGCGAAGGCTCCAGCCGCCGGAGTTCTTCGGCGAAATACTCGTCAAAGTCGATGCCAAATTCGCGCGAGACTTCGTCCTTGATGATGATGGTGTGACAGAGCAGCCGGCTGATCACCGACCGCCGCAGGCGATCGTCATCCGAAAGGTGATACCCGCGCATCGTAGCGATGCCGCGATCGGCGACCGCTTTTTCCCACGACGCTAGGTCGCGATGATTCTGCGCGTACGCGTCCTGGATTCCGCTGATCGCCGTGACGCCCATCCCAAAAAGATCGGCGCCCGCTTTCGTCGTGTAGCCCTGAAAATTGCGATGCAGCGTGCGCTCGCGCTGCGCCACGGCCAGCTCATCGCCGGGCTTCGCAAAGTGATCCATCCCTATATAGAGGTAGCCAGCCTCGAGGAATTTCTGCAGTCCGACGCGAAAAATTTCGAACTTCTGCATCCCCTCTGGCAAATACATCGCGAACGCGCCTTGTTGCTTCTTCAGCCAGGGAACGTGCGCATAGCTGAACAGCGCCACGCGATCCGGAGCAAGCTCGACAAGCTGATCGACAGTTTTCGCAAAACTCTCCGGCGATTGATGTGGCAACCCATAGATCAAATCCGCGTTGATGCTGTCGAATCCCAGTTCCCGCGCCGCCTGAAAAAGATCACGCGTCATTTCGAACGGCTGAACGCGATGAATCGCCTTCTGCACTTCAGGATGAAAATCCTGAATGCCCATGCTCAGGCGATTAAATCCCATCCGCCGCAGCATCTCGAGATGCTGCCGCGAAGTCACTCGCGGATCGACCTCGATCCCGATCTCCGCGTCCGGCGAGAACGTAAATTTCTCCTGCGTCGCGCCGAACAAATCCTCGATCTCCGCCGGCGACAAAAATGTCGGCGTTCCTCCGCCCCAGTGAAACTGCACGACCGGCCGTCTCGCGCGACACATGCGAGCTCACCCTCGCCAACTCCTGCTTCAGTACTTCGAGATACGGCTTCGTCACCCCATGATCTTTTTGAATGATCACGTTGCAGGCGCAAAACAGGCAGAGGCTCTCGCAAAAGGGAAGATGCATGTACAACGACACTGGCGCCTTAGCGCGGTCCGATTGCTCGTGCACCCGCTCCAGATCATCCGGCCCAAACGCGTCATTCCATACCGGTGCCGTCGGATAGCTCGTGTACCGCGGCCCCGGCCGGTTATACTTCGCCAGAAATTCCGCGCTGACGCGAAGCTCTTCGCCCAGCTTCTCCGAATTGTCGATTTTCGCCACGATACTTAAGTCCGACAACGGCAACTACCGCGAAGGTACAGCCCGTCCAGTCTCAGCGAACTCCACGCGCTGCCCCGTTTCAATAAACAACTGCGCATTCTCCACCGGCGTCCCCTGCAAAATCCCATGCCCCAAATTCAAAATATGTCCGACGCCACCAAGCTTCTCCGCCGTCTCCAGCGTCGTCGCTCGAATCTTCTCCGCGGGAGCAAAGAGCACCGCCGGATCGACGTTCCCCTGCAACGCAATCCCCGGCCCCAGCTTCGCCCGCGCCTCCGCCAAATCAATCCGCCAATCCAAACTCAAAACATCGGCGCCGGCCCGAGCCACCGCCCCCAGCAAGTGATGCGACGCCTTCGTGTAATAAATCACCGGAACCGCTCCGCCAACGCCCGAAATAATCTCGCGTACCGCCGGCAACGCAAACCGCTCGTAATCCTCCAGATTCAATTCGCCGCACCACGTATCGAAAAGTTGCACCGCCGTCGCGCCCGCCGCAATCTGCGCCTTCAAATACTCAATCGTCGCAGTCGCAATCTTCTTCAGCAGCGCTTCGAACGCGCGCGGCTTCTCCCACATCAGCGCCTTGACCGTCGCGAATCCCTCTTTCGTTCGCCCCTCGACCATGTAACACGCCAGCGTCCACGGCGCCCCCGCGAACCCCAGTACCGGCACTGTCGGCCCGACTTCGCGCACAATCCCGCGAATCGCCTCCATCAAAAATCCAGTCTCGCTCTCGGCATCGAATATCCGCAGCGCCTCGATGTCGCGCTCCGATCGCACCGGCGATGGCAGATTCGGCCCCGCATCGCCCAACTCCAGCTTCATGCCCATCGCTTCCGCCGGAATCAATATGTCCGAAAACACGATAATCGCGTCAACGCCCAGCCGCCGAAACGGCTGCAGCGAAATCTCAATCGCAAGTTCCGGCGTCTTACACACTTCCAAGAACGCCCGCTTCGCCCGAATCTCTCGATATTCCGGTAAATACCGCCCTGCCTGCCGCATCATCCACACCGGCAGACGCGGCACCGCCTTGCCGCGGCACGCCCGCAAAAACAGCTCTTTCCGGCTCATCGAACCGTTCGTCACACTCACACCGTCGCTCATAGTGGCTCGCCACCAAGAATAACAAATCTGGCAAGGCAAGTCCGCGACCATGTCGATTTCTGTCCCTCAGTACAGTCGCAAACTCCAATCGCCCCGCGCTAAGCTCTCCCCATCGAAACGTGCGTCCCGCCTTCGCGTCCGTGCGGTCTCCTATGGGCTGGGCTATACTCAATAATTGCCGGTTTGGTGCCGGAGTGGGCGTGCCACCGGCAAGCGATCTCCGGCCGCGATCCGCAAGCGACAACCCGATGCCTCATTTCTTCCTATTCCTGACGATCGTGGCGTATGTCTTCAGCCTCGGTTCGTACAGTCGCTATCTGCGCTCGGGTCGCGAGATTTCCGGCCGCCTCGGCACTGTTTTCCTTATCCTCGGCCTTGTCGCCCACTATTTCGCACTTCTCGAACGCTCGCGCGGCTCCCACACCGTGCCCTATCACGATCTCAGCGGCTCGCTATCGCTCTTCGGCTGGCTTCTCGCGTTGACCTATCTCGGTCTCGAACTCTTCCATCGCCAGCGTTCGGTAGGTGCGTTCGTGATGCCGTTCGTCCTCGCGTTCTTTCTAGGCGCGAATCTCACCGTTGGCGATAAGCTCTCCCCGCCTCCAGCTCACGGCCCGCTGTTCGCCTTTCACGTCACGCTCAGCATCCTCGCCTACGCCGCGTTCGCTCTCTCCTTCGTCCTGAGTCTCATCTTCCTCGTCGAAAACAGCTTGCTCCGCAATCGCAATCTCACCGACGTCGTCTGGCGCCTCCCGCCGCTCGAATTGCTCGAACGCATGAGCCGCTCCAGCGTCCTCGTCGGCATCATCTCCATCGCCGTCGGCACCGCGCTCGGCTTCGTTTGGGTCGACCGCCTCACCGGCCAATATTTCGATCCAAAATACGTCGTCACCCTTTTTGTAGTTTTACTTTACGCCGTCTACTGGCTGCTCTCCCGCACAACGGCTTGGCGCGGTGCGCGCGCTTCCCGTCTCTGCATATTCAATTTTGTGATCGTCGTACTCAGTTTCACCGTGGTGAACTTATACTTGTCGCACAGTCATCGGTACTTTTAAGGTCGGTATCTCACGGTCGGAATACACTGAATCTTTGGCCCGCAACGCCCGAAGGTGGCCAGGAAAGGATCGAGCGAGCAGGGAATGGAAATCGTCCTCGTCGGCCTAAATCACCGCACCGCGCCCGTTGAGGTGCGCGAGCGTGTGTCCTTTACCGCCGAACAGGCGCGCCGCGCCGCCGACGAACTCCGCGCACGTGGCATCCTTGAAGAGACGCTCGTCCTCTCCACCTGCAATCGCAGCGAAGTCTACGGTGTTCCACCCGAAACCTCGCACGACAGCCTTAAAGGACTCGCCTCGTTCCTCAGCGAGTTCCACTCGGTAGGCGCCGAAGTTCTGATCAGTTCGCTCTATCACCACTACGATCGCAACGCTGTTCGCCATCTCTTCCGCGTCTCCGCTGGACTCGACTCCATGCTCCTCGGCGAAGCTGAAATACTTGGCCAGGTGCGCGAGGCCTACAAGTCCGCGCACGAACAAGGCGCGACCGGTCCCATATTGAATCGCCTCTTTCAGGGCGCGCTCGAAGTTGGCAAACGCGTACGCACCGACACGCAGCTCGGCATGCGACCAATGTCCGTAGCCGCCGCCGGAGTGAAGCTCGCCGAGCGCATCTTCGGTAAGCTCGCCGGCCACACCGCGCTCGTCATCGGTGCAGGCGCCGTCTCCGAACAAGTTGTCTCGACTCTCCGCGATCGCGGCGTCACCGATCTCTTCGTGATGAATCGCTCGCGCGACCGAGCCGTCGAACTCGCCGTCAGATTCAATGGCACCGTCGTCGAGTGGGCCGATTGGCAGAACGCATTGCTCAAGCCGGACGTCGTCGTCTCTTCTATTTCGACCGAGGATCCTGTCCTCTCGCGCCTCGTTCTCGAATCCGCAATGGAAGCCCGCGGCAATCGCGCTCTCTTTCTCATGGATCTCGGTATGCCCCGCAACATCGAGTCGGCCGCAGCCGACATCTACAACTGCTACCTCTACAATCTCGACGACCTCAGCTCCATCGTCGCGCAAAATCGCCAAGCCCGCGAAGGCGAAGTCCCTCGCGCCGAAGCCATCATCGAAGACCACGTCACCAAGTTCTTGTCCTGGCAGGCCAGCGTCGAACTCGTCGGCTTCGTCACCGCTCTGCGCTCGCGCCTCCGCGAAGACCGCGCTGCATTTCTCCACGCCCGCCTCGCTCAGGCTACGAATCTCTCGCCGACAGACCGCGAACACATCGAATCGATCATGGAAGAGATGCTCGAAAAATTTCTGGTCCAGCCCGCTGAGCGCCTGCGCGACGAACGCGAACTCCGTCGCAAAATTCAAAACGTCGAAGCCCTTCGCGACCTTTTCCTCTCCGACCGGGAGAAGCGATGAGTCAGCTCCGCATCGGCACGCGCGGCAGTCTCCTCGCCAGGTGGCAGGCGGAGTTCGTCCACCGCCAGGTCTTCCAGGCCACTGGCATCGAAGGCGAAATCGTCATAATCAAGACGAGCGGCGACAAAATGCAGCACATCTCGCTCTCCGAAATCGGCGGAAAGGGAATCTTCGTCAAAGAACTCGAAGAAGCGCTGCTCGACAATTCCATCGACATCGCCGTACACAGCGTCAAAGACATCCCGACAAAAACGCCGCCCGGACTCTCATTTCCCGCGATTCTCCGTCGCGAAGACATTCGCGATTGCCTCGTCTCCAACAACGGCGCCAATCTCGCCGGGCTCCGTGAGGGCGCCCGCGTCGGCACCGGTAGTCTTCGACGTCGCGCCCAACTCCTTCATCTTCGTCCCGACCTCGACATCCGCGATCTTCGCGGCAACGTGGACACGCGCCTCCGCAAAGTCGAAAGCGGCGAATACGACGCCATCATGCTCGCGAAAGCCGGCCTCGATCGCCTCGGCGCGACACATCGCATCACCGAAGTCTTTTCACCTGAAATTTTCTTGCCCGCGGTCGGCCAGGGCGCCATCGGCGTCGAATGCCGCGCTGACGACGCCGAAACCTCCGCCACGCTCGAAAAACTCGACGACGCCGAAACGCGCAGCGCCATCATTGCCGAACGCACTCTTCTCAGCACGCTCGAAGGCGGCTGCCAGGTTCCGCTCGGCGCGTGGGCGCGCCTCGAACGCGACGAACTCGTCCTCGAAGCATGCGTCTGCAGCGTCGACGGCACGCAGTACATCAAGCAACGCGCCGCCGCTCCGCCCGATCAGGCTCGCGCCCTCGGCGAACACATGGGCCGCCTGCTCATCGACGCCGGCGCTCAATCCATCCTTCAAGAAGTGAGCCGCCAACGTGGCTGATTCTGTTTCGCGCAACGGCGCGTCCGCTCTCTTCGGCCATCGCATCGTCATCACCCGCGCCGTCGAGCAAACCTCCGACCTCGTCACCAAACTCGAACGCCGCGGCGCCATTCCGATCTCCTTGCCGCTCGTCGCGTTCTCGACGCCGGAAAATTTCGCTCCGCTCGATGCCGCGCTTCACCGTTGGCAGGAGTTTGACTGGGTGCTCTTCACCAGCGCCAACGCCGTGCAGTCGATCGCTCAGCGCGCAGCCAGCACGAATTCAGGCATTCTTCGCCCGTCGAGCCGCCCGCTCATCGCCGCCGTCGGTCCGGCGACGAACGAAGCCGCCGTCAAAGCGGGTTGGGTCGTCACCCACGTCGCAAAAACGCATCTAGGAGTCGCGCTCGCCGAAGAACTCGCGCAGCAACTCCGCTACAAATCCATTTTCCTCCCGCGCAGCGACCGCGCCAATCCCGACCTGCCCGCCGCTCTGAAAAAACTCGGCGCCAACGTGACCGAAGTCGTCGCCTATCACACGCTGCCGCCAAGCAACGTCGATCGCGCGCGCGTCACCGAAATCCTCGACGAAAATTGCGAAGCCGCGCTTTTCTTCAGCCCCAGCGCCGTCAACAATCTCGCGGACTTGATCGGAAGGGAATCGCTCGTAGCCTTGCAGAAAAAAATCGCCATCGCCGCCGTCGGCCCCGTCACCACAGCAGCGCTCCGCGATCACGGCGTCACAAACGTCGTCACCGCCGCCGACACCACGTCCGACGCGGTCATCTCGGCCTTAGAAACTCATTTCTCCCGGCTACAAAAACTCGAAGCTCAAAACCAAGCCTCAGGAGCCAGCTACGGATGAGCTTTCCGACTCATCGCCCGCGCCGCCTGCGTCGCACCGAAGCTCTTCGCAATCTCGTCCGCGAAACCCGCATATCGGCCAGCGGGCTCATCTACCCGATGTTCGCCTGCCCGGGCACAAAAATCCGCCAGCCCGTCAGCTCCATGCCCGGCATCGCGCAACAATCCGTAGATCAACTCCTAGAGGACTGCCGCGAAGTTGAACAACTCGGCATCCCCGGCGTCATTCTCTTCGGCCTTCCCGAATCGAAGGACGCGACCGGCTCGAGCTCCACTCACGCGCAAGGCATCGTCCAGCGCGCCATCGAAGCCATCCGCAACGCCAATTTAAAACTCGTCGTCATCACCGACGTCTGCCTCTGCGAGTACACCGACCACGGCCACTGCGGCGTCATCGAAAACGGTGAAGTCGCCAACGACGCCACGCTCGAAATTCTCGCAAGCCAGGCCCTCTCTCACGCCCGCGCCGGCGCCGATATCGTCGCGCCCAGCGACATGATGGACGGTCGCGTCGCCGCCATTCGCGACAAGCTCGACGATCACAGGTTTGAAAATCTCCCGATCCTCGCCTACGCGGCGAAATACAGCTCGGCTTTCTACGGTCCATTTCGCGAAGCCGCCCAATCCACACCGCAATTCGGCGATCGTCGCAGCTACCAAATGGACCCTGCCAATGCGCGCGAAGCGCTAAAAGAAGTCGCGCTCGACATCGAAGAAGGCGCCGACATGGT
Organism: uncultured Acidobacteriota bacterium; assembly: GCA_963795355.1. GTDB lineage: Bacteria > Acidobacteriota > Terriglobia > Acidiferrales > UBA7541 > Acidiferrum. The sequence goes on along the minus strand of CAWCHM010000008.1, from coordinate 901,950 downwards.
AATGGTCAAGCCTGCGCTCCCGTATCTCGACGTGATTCGCCGCGTTCGTGACAAATTCGACGTACCCGTCGGCGCTTACAACGTCAGCGGCGAATACGCCATGGTGAAAGCCGCCGCCGCCAACGGCTGGCTCGACGAAAAGCGCACCGTCCTCGAACTCATCACCAGCATCCAGCGCGCCGGCGCCGACATTGTCCTGACCTACCACGCCAAAGACATCGCCCGCTGGCTCAAATCTTCATGAACTGGCCTTCTGCATTTGTAGGGGCGGGGCTTGCTCCGCCCGGCCTAAACACGATTACAATGTGTCCATCGCCCAAAACTTTTACCCAAAGTCTTTAGACTGAGAATCGCCCATGACCGCCCCGCAAACAAAAACCAAACTCTCCCGCCCGCGCTCGCGCGAAATCTTCGCCCGCGCCGAAAAGCTCCTCGTCGGCGGCGTCAATTCCCCCGTTCGCGCCTTCCGCTCCGTCCAGACCGACCCGCTTATCATCGATCACGGCGAAGGCCAATACCTTTACGACGCCGACGGCAACCGCTACCTCGATTTCGTCTGCTCCTGGGGCGCACTCCTGCTCGGACACGCCAATCCGCAAGTCACGCAAGCCGTCGCCACACAAGCCGCCCGCGGCACCAGCTTCGGTGTCACCACCGAACTCGAAGTCGAACTCGCCACGCTCATCAATCGCGCCATCCCCTCGCTCGAAAAAATCCGCTTTGTCTCCAGCGGCACCGAAGCCACCATGTCCGCTGTCCGCCTCGCCCGCGGCATCACCAAGCGCGACTACATCCTCAAATTTCGCGGCTGCTACCACGGTCACGCCGACAGTTTTCTTTCCGACGCCGGCTCCGGCCTCGCCACCCTCAGCATCGCAGAGTGTCCCGGCGTTCCCGAAGCGCTCGCGCAACTCACGCTCAACGCTCCCTACAACAGCATCGACGCCACCGCCCGCATCTTCAACGAACACAAAGGCAAAATCGCCGCCGTCATCGTCGAGCCTATCGCTGCCAACATGGGCGTTGTTCTCCCCGAGCAAGGCTTCCTCAAGGATTTGCGCGAACTCACCCGCATGCACGACACGCTGCTCATCGTCGACGAAGTCATCACCGGCTTTCGCATCCACAATGGCGCCGTTCAAAAATTCTTCGGCGTCGACGCCGACATCACCACGCTCGGCAAGATCATTGGCGGCGGCTTGCCTGTAGCCGCTTACGGCGGCCGCGCCGAAATCATGAACAACGTCGCTCCGTTGGGTCCCGTTTATCAGGCCGGCACGCTGGCAGGGAATCCGCTCGCGATGGCCGCGGGCATCGCAACACTCAATCAACTCGGCGCCGAAGGTCTTTATCATCGCATCGCCGAACAAGGCGATCGTCTCGCCGCAGGCCTGCGCAAGGCTCTGGCCGATGCAAAACTTCCCGGCCAGGTCAACAATTCCGGCTCGCTTTCCACGCTCTTTTTCGCCGATCACGCCGTTCGCGACTACGCCGGCGCCAAACGCTCCAACACGCAGCGCTACGCCCACTTCTTTCGCGAAATGCTCGACCGCGGCATCTTCCTCGCTCCATCGCAATTCGAGGCCGCCTTCGTCTCCGCCGTCCACACCCCACAAAACATCGACGACACCATCGCCGCCGCCGCCGACTCCCTAAAAGCCGTCGCCAACGACGCCTGATCGCGCTCTTCACCCGAAATCCAGTTCCATGAGATAGTTTCCAAAACCCGAAAGGACGCCCAACCAATGTCCGAAGGCATCGAACTGCCCGAACACGAAGAACACGAAAAACATCACCCGCTCACCGTCCCCGTCACCGTAACCATCGCCATCATCGCCGTCTTAGGCGCCATCGTGACGTTGCTTGGCCACCGCTCCCACACCGAAGAACTCTTGCTGCAAGCCAAAGCCAGCGACCAGTGGGCCTACTACCAAGCCAAAAATATCCGCCTCCACGAAATGGAAGCCGTCGCCGACATGCTCGCGGTCCTCTCCCCCAGCGACAAAGAAAAAGTCGCCACCGTTCACGAAAAATACGTAAAGGAAGTCGAGCGCTACGAAAAAGACAAAGACACCATCAGCGATCAGGCCAAAGAGCTCGAAGCCGAGCGCGACAAGGTCAGCCACCGCGCCGACCGCTTCGACGGCGGCGAAGTCTTCCTCGAAATGGGCCTGGTCATTTGCTCAATCACGCTTCTCACCAAAAAGCGCTTCTTCTGGTTCAGCGGCATAACCATCGCCGCCGTCGGCGTCCTACTAGCCGCCACCGGCTTCCTAATCCACTAAATCGCAGCGCGCGATGTCCGCACAATCGATCCTCTGGTCGACAGTTGGGTGCCGCACCCTCAGTTTTTAGAGGGTGCGGGTTTAGATGAAGCCTCACTCAGCCCCACAGCGACATTCACGATCGATCATTCGACTGAAACAAATCCCCGCCCGAATCCGTTTCTACACCGGCGAGCAACACCTCCAGCCCGTGTAGCCATCCCAACTGCCCGAAACTGGAGCCGCGCGTCCAATTGATATACAGTCCACGCATCACATCTGACATCAGGAGCCGCAAAAGTGTCGCTGAAAATCTCCGGCCTATCCAAAACCTATCCCAACGGCGTCAAAGCCCTCAAAAACGTCTCCCTCACGATCGGCAACAACATGTTCGGCCTCCTCGGCCCTAACGGTGCCGGCAAGAGCACCCTCATGCGCACCATCGCCACACTGCAAGATCCCGACGACGGCGAAATCTGGCTCGACGACCTCAACGTCCTCAAACAGAAAAACTCCGTCCGCCAGGTCCTCGGCTATCTCCCTCAGGAATTCGGCGTCTACCCCAAAATGAACGCCGTCGACATGCTCCACCACCTCGCCGTCATGAAGGGAGTTACCAACGTCGGCGAGCGCAAAGAAATGGTCGACGCTCTCCTCAACCAGACCAATCTCTGGGACTCCCGCAAAAAAGCACTCAGCACCTACTCCGGCGGTATGAAGCAGCGCTTCGGCATCGCGCAAGCCCTTCTCGCCAATCCCAAACTCATCATCGTCGACGAGCCCACTGCCGGCCTCGACCCCGCCGAACGCAATCGCTTCCTCAATCTCCTCAGCTCCATCGGCCGCAACGTCATCGTCATTCTCTCAACCCATATCGTTGAAGACGTCCGCGAACTCTGCCCGCGCATGGCCATCATCAGCAACGGCCAGCTCCTCCTCGAAGGCTCGCCCGCCGAAGCCCTCGACGGGCTCCGCGGCAAAATCTGGAGCAAAGTCGTCAGCACCGACGCCGAACTCACCGCCATCGACTCCGCATTCCACGTCGTCTCCACCCACCTCGTAGGCGGCCTTCACGAAGTCCGCGTCTACAGCGACTCCAACCCCGGCGACGGCTTCACACAGGAAGGCGCCAATCTCGAAGACGTCTACTTCCTCAGCCTCTCAAATCAGGCCAAGAACTAACGCCAAAAACTAACGGAGACGCGCAAATGTTCTGGGAATTTTTCCTCTTTGAACTCAGGTTCCGGCTGAAAGGCATCTCCACCTACGCCTATTTCCTTTTCTTCTTCGGCATGGCCTTCCTCTCCGTCGCCGCCGAGGACTTTGGCCCCGTCGGCAACGGCAAAGTTCTCCTCAACGGTCCCTGGGCCATTTCCACCGTCTACATTCAACTCTGCCTGTTCGGCATCATCATCATCGCCGCAATCTTCGGCACATCCATTCTTCGCGACTTCCAGCGCGACACCTATCAACTCCTCTTCACCAAGCCCATTTCAAAATTCGACTACCTCGGCGGCCGCTGGGCAGGCTCCTTCGTCGCCATCACCTTCGCCTTTAGCGGCATGATCTTCGGCACCATGGCCGGCTCCTCCGTCCCCTGGTCCGATCACACTCGCCTTACCAGTGGCCACATCTGGTGGTATTTTCAACCGTTCCTCTACTTCGTTGTCCCGCAAATTTTCTTCCTCGGCTCGCTCTTTTTCTGCGTCGCCGCGCTCACCCGCAAAATCATCGTCGTCTATCTGCAAGGCGTCGCCATCTTCATGGTCTACGTCATCGGCATCACTGTCTTCAGTGCCACGCGCAGCCTCGAGCGTTTCTGGAGCGGAATCTTCGACCCTGCGGGACTCCTTCTTCAGGACGGTGTCACGCGCTACTGGACTGTCGTCGAGAAAAATACACTGCTGATGAACTGGACCGGAGTGTTCCTCTACAACCGCCTGGTCTGGTGTGGTCTCGGCCTCGTCTCGCTGATCGCCTGCTTCGCCCTTTTCCCGATGTCCGTCGAAGCCCTCACCGCCGTCAGCAACAAGCGTCGCGCCGCCAAAGCAAAGGCGCTGGAACAAGAAGATCCTCGCCCCAAGCGCAATCTCGTCGCCGCAAAACTCCCATCCGTTCATCAGATATTCGGCCCCGCAACAACTTGGCGTCAGCTCATCTCCCTCACGCGCCTTCGCCTCTCCAACATCCTTCACGAAATTCCGTTCTGGGCGCTCGTATGCCTCCTCATTGCCTTCGCCATCAACAATGGCTATTTCGCCGGACGCATCGCGGGCCGCGACGTATGGCCCGTCACCTATCTCATGGTTCAGGCCGTCGAGGGCTCCGCCACGCTCTTCTTCTACATCGTCGCCACCCTCTACGCCGCCGAACTCGTCTGGCGCGAGCGCGACACCCACTTCGACGGTATCCACGACGCGCTCCCCATGCGCGAAACCACCGACTGGCTCAGCAAATTCTTCGCCCTCGCCATCGCCGAACTCATCCTCATCGCCATCACCATGTTCTGCGGCATCTTCATGCAAACCATCGCCGGCTACTATCACTTCGAAATTGGCCAATACATCAAGGAACTCTTCGTCGTCACCTACCCTCAGGTTCTTCTCTTCATCCTATTTGCCTTTTTCGTCCAGACCATGGTCAGCAACAAATTCGTCGGCCACGGAATCGTGATCGGACTCTTCGTCTCGCTCCCGATCTTGTTCCGCTACGGTTTTGAGAACACCCTCTATCTCCCAGGCCAAACTCCCACCTACACCTACAGCGACATGAACGGCTACGGCCACTTTGTCGCCGCACTCACGTGGGCCATCGTCTACTGGTTCGCGATCATGGCGATACTTGCGGTGTTCTCAATCGCGCTGTCACGCCGTGGTTCCGAAGATAGTTGGTCCGCGCGCACAAAAGTCGCTGCACAGCGCCTCCCGCGTCTCGTTCCCGCACTCGCGTTCTTCCTTGTCGTCGCCATCGCCAGCGGCACCTGGTATTACTTCAACTCCCACGTTCGCAACGAATTCCTGAGTGCCAAGCAGCGCCGCGGTATCCAGGCCGCCTACGAGCGCGACTACAAGAAATACGAGCTGTTGCCGCAACCCAAGATCACCGCCGTCGACACAAAAATCGACATTTTCCCCGAGCGCCGATCCTTTGAAGGCACTGGCTCTTTTGTCCTTCAAAACAAATCCGACAAGCCCATCGACCAGATTCACATCACCGACTCGCTGCAAAGCGTCGCGTCCGTCAACTTCGATCGCGGCTTTCACAAGCTCTCGTCCGGCCCGCGCGACATCTACACCATCTATGCGCTCGACAAGCCTCTTCAGCCCGGCGAAACCACGCGTATGACCTTCAAGGTCGGTTACGAGTCCCGCGGTTTCCGAGACAACAACGAGCGCCCCGAACTCGCCTACAACGGCACCTTCTTCGACAGCGGCTATCTCCCAACAATCGGTTACGACCGCAACATGGAACTCGACGATCCTCGCCGCCGCGCCGAAGAAAAACTTCCCGCGCTCGAAGAGCTCGCCGAACGCGGCGATCCCTACTGGGAGCGCGTCAATCTCTTCACCGCCCAGTCCGACTGGATCACCTACCACACCATCGTCAGCACCTCCGGTGACCAGACCGCCATCGCACCCGGCTACCTGAAAAGGGAATGGACGGAAAACGGCCGCCACTTCTACGAATACGACATGGGCCCTACCCACACCGCCGACTTTTTCTCCTACCTTTCCGGTCGCTACCAGGTGAAGGAAGAAAAATACAAAAACATCAATCTCCAGATCTTTTACACCGCCGGACACGAGTACAACCTCGACGACATGCTCCAGGCCACCAAATCCGGCCTCGACTACTACGACAAAAGCTTCGGCCCCTACCAGTTCGACCAGTTCCGCATCATCGAATTTCCCCGCTACCGCCAGTTCGCGCAATCCTTCCCCAACACCGTCCCGTACTCCGAGGGCATGGGCTTCATCGCCCGCATGAAAAAACCCGACGACATCGACTTCACCTATTTCGTCACCGCTCACGAGTTAGGCCATCAATGGTGGGGACACCAGCTCATCGGCGCGCAGGTGCGCGGTTCCAACATGATGTCCGAAACGTTGGCCGAATATTCCGCGCTCAAAGTGATGGAGAAAAAATACGGCGCCGACAACATCCACAAATATCTGAAACACGAACTCGACGCGTATCTCCGCGGTCGCGCCGGCGAAATCCGCAAGGAACCGCCACTGATCCTCGTTCAGCGCGAACCCTACGTCTGGTATCAAAAAGGTGGGTTGGTAATGTATACGCTCGCCGACTACATTGGCGAAGACAAGGTCAACGCCGCACTCAAAAAATTTCTTGACGAATATCGCTACGCGAACGCAACCGACGCCCAGACCACTCCGTATCCCGACACGCGCCAGTTCGTCGCCGCTCTCCGCGAACAGACGCCGCCCGACATGCAGTACCTCATCACCGACATGTTCGAGTCCATCGTCCTCTACGATAACAAAGCGCTCACGGCCACAGTCACTGAAACGCCCGACCACAAATACAAAGTCGAACTAGCCGTCCAGGCCCGCAAAGCCAAAGCCGACGAAAACGGCAACGAGACCCCGATGCCGCTCAACGACTACATCGACATCGGCGTATTCTCCGGCGCCAAAGATCACGAAAAGCCGCTCTCGCTCAAAAAGGAAAAGTTGACGCAAGAACACCAGACTTTCGAAATCATCGTCGATCAGAAACCAACCCGCGCCGGCATCGACCCCTACAACAAACTGATCGACCGCACCGCCGACGACAACATGATCAACATCACCTCAAAATAAGCTCCGCAAAAATAGGGCTCTAAAAAAGCGTTGTCATCCTGAGTGTCTCCGAAGGAGGCCGAAGGATCTCAGCGTGACGTCCAACTCAAAGCGTATCCGCGTGCGCACGAACCACACCATGCCACCGACCAGGCACCAGTCGCCACTCACCCCTCTTCCGGCAGCGCCTTCCGCATCCGCGCCAACTCCTCCGTCACCATCTCAAATCGCCTTAAAATCTCTCTGTGTCGAACGTCCTCCTCGTCCGGTTTCTTCTTGATAAAGGTCATCGTGCCGCTTGGTTCGAGGATGCATTGCTCGACTTCCGACAAATCGTCGAACCCCTGCTTCCGCGCCGCCGCAGCCAACTGTTGTATCGAGATCAGTTCCTTCTTCAACCGATCCGTCTTCACCTTACCCTTATCGATCAACACGTCTTCCTTGCCCTCAATAAGGCGGTCGAGCTTCCGGTGGTTGTACAAAAATCGCACCACTAAGTAATTCACGACGAGCAGGGAAGTCGCCCCGATCAACCCGCCGCTCACGCTGTTGTCGTCCCCAATGATCGCGTTCTGCACCGTGTTCGAAAGCGTCAGCAACACCACCAAATCAAACGGATTCAGTTGCACCAGCTCCCGTTTTCCCGATAACCGCAAACTGATCACCAAAAACGCATATACCACCACTGGCCGCAAAATCTTCTCCGCCAGCGGCAATCCCATCACAAACATGTCTTTCCAAATCGTATGTTCCACGCTCACCCTCCCGCCGAAATCCTCAGCTCACAACCCAAACCAAGACCGTAAGTCGCATCCCCAGATTCGCCGCGAGCCTATCACGCCGATCATCAAAAAACCGTTATCCCAGTCTCACTTTGCCATTCATCTTGTCCGACGGAGGGTTTCTTCCTTGGGTCGGTAACTGCCTCAAAGATTGTGGGTTAGATCCGCAGTCGCCGTCCCATCGCCTGTCCCTCCGTACAGTCATCCTTACGGTGCCGTTTCCTAACTCGCACATTCGCCCAACGGCACCCTCCACTAAACTATTCCTACCGCGATTTCTCCGGCTCGAACTGTGTCCTTCGCCGCCGTTTGCGAAATCGCCAGCACAAGGGAGGCTGCCTGATTTTCCGTCCGTAGCGGATCGAATCGATCGAATTCGCTCGGGCCAACGCGACGCAGCGACCTCATGCCTCAGCGCCCCCCAACCGACCTCTCCGCCTTCGGCCTTCAACAGCTCTCCACCGAGCAGCTTTCGTCTTTGCTGGGCTCCACGCGCGAACTCCTCGCCCTGCTTTCCAGCGACGGCTCCATTCTTTATGCCAGTGAAGGTTTCGGCCGTGTCCTCGGTTATTTCAACAGCGAGCTTGTCGGCAGCTCCGTCGTCAGCCTGCTTCATCCAGACCAGCGCGCCGCTGCTCAGGAATGCATCGACAAACTTGCCGCGACTCCTGGCGGATGGGTCAGCAACAACTATCGCATTGAGCGCAAGGATGGCACTTGGCGCTGGTTCGAAGTCTCCTGCCAGAACCATCTCCGCTATCCCGGCGTTGAAGCCATCGTCGTCAGCTTCCTCGACATCACCGATCTCCGCCGTATGCAGGAAGAGCGTCAGGTTATCTCCGACATCATTCACGCGCTTAACGAAACCTCGAACCTCGACCAGCTTCTCCTCAAGATCCACCAATCGCTCAATAAGGTTCTCCCCGCGGACAACTGTTTCGTCGCTCTTCACGAACGAGAGACCGACACTTTTAATTTCGCCTTTTTCGTGGACGAGTTCGATCCGCCGCCTCCTCCCCAAAAGCACACGCGTACATGCACGTCGCTTGTCTTTCGCACCGGCTGCGCGATGCTCATTCCGCAATCCGCGTTTGACCAGCTTGCGCAGCGTGGCGAAGTCGAACTCGTTGGCTCTCCGTCTCCAGCGTGGCTCGGCGTTCCGCTCAAAACTCCGACCGCTACGATCGGCGTCCTCGTCGTGCAGCATTACCAGAACGAAAAAATCTACGACGAGCGCGATCTCGAATTTCTCGACTCCGTCGGCGGACACATCGCCCTTGCCATCGAGCGCCGCAGCGCCGAAGACGCGCTCCGCAACAGCGCCTCGATGTTCCGCCTCTTTTTCTCCAACAATCCGCTGCCCACCTGGGTCTTCGACTGCGAAACGCTCCTGTGCCTCCAGGTCAACAACGCTGCTGTAAAACTCTTCGGTTACTCCACGACCGAATTCGAGTCCATGACCATCCTCGATTTCCGGCCCGCAACCGAACACGAGGCATTCCTCGATTTTCTCCGCCAGCCAAGCTTCGGTCCTCACGCCAAACCGACGTGGAAACACACCCGCAAAGACGGCAAAGTCATCGATGCCGAAGTCATCGCCCATCGCCTCGAATACTCGGGTCGCCCCGTCTATCTCGTGGTCGCTCAGGACGTCGGCGAACGCCAGCTCCTCGAAGACCAGCTCCGCCAGGCGCAAAAGATGGAAGCCGTCGGCCGCCTCGCCGGCGGCGTCGCGCACGACTTCAACAACCTCCTGATGGTCATCAAAGGCCACACGGAGTTGTTGCTTAACGCGCTCCCGAATGGCGATGCAAATGCCCGCAAGGTCGAGCTGATCGATCGCGCCGCCGATCGCGCGGCCTCCCTGACGCGCCAGCTTCTTGCCTTTAGCCGCATGCAGGTGCTGCAGCCGCGCGTCATCAATCTCAATAAGATCGTCGAAGACATGGGCAAGCTCATCCCGCGCTTGCTCGGCGAAGACGTCGATCTCGTCGTGCGCACCTCTCCCGATCTCGGCGCCATCCGCGCCGACGCCAGCCAGATGGAGCAGGTCATCATGAATCTGGCGGTCAACGCCCGCGATGCGATGCCCAGCGGCGGCCGCCTCGTCATCGAAACTTCCAACACTGAGCTCGACCGCTCCTACGTCAACGCGCGTCCCGTGGTCACCCCGGGACCTTACATTCTCCTCGCCGTCAGCGACACCGGCACCGGCATGGATCAAGACACCCAGGCGCGCATCTTCGAGCCTTTTTTCACCACCAAGGAACAAGGGAAGGGAACCGGCCTGGGCTTGTCTACGGTGTATGGCGTGGTAAAGCAGAGCGGCGGCTTCATCTGGGTTTACAGCGAAGTCGGCAAAGGCACTTCGTTCAAAATCTATCTGCCCCGCGTAGATCAGCCGATTGACGCGACAGGCACGACACTCACCTACGCCGAAGTTCCGCGCGGCACCGAGACCGTGTTGCTCGCCGAAGACGAGAACGACGTCCGCGAACTCGCCCGTGAATTCCTGGAAGCTGCAGGTTATACCGTCATCGAAGCCCGCAACGGCCAGGAAGCGCTCAAGCTCGCTGCCGAACGTTCCGACGAGATCGATTTGCTCGTCAGTGACCTCGTGATGCCCGGCATGACCGGCCAGCAACTCGCCGCCCTGCTTCAACAGCAAGACGCAAGCCTGCGCGTCATCTTCATGTCCGGCTACAGCGAGCACGCCGCCGCTGAAGCCGCCCAGGCCGGTTCGTCCGTCCGCATTCTCACCAAGCCCTTCAACCGCATGGCCCTCCTCCGCACTATCCGCGAAGTCCTAGGCACCCCGATCGCAAAATAATAGGGAGTACTGCGCCCGCGGCGCCGCCTCTACCACCTGAGCCTAACCGCCCAATCACCTAAACTCACTGGCCCGAGCCAACCGCCCGAACCCCACCCCGCCGACCAAGATTTTCCGCCCAATCGTCCCGCCTCCTCAGTGAGTCCCACGTCCATGCCCGCAAATTTGTCATCCTGAGCGCCTCCGAAAGTGGCCGAAGGACCTCAACGTCGCCCACCCTAAAAGCCCGTCCGCAACCCGCGAGCTCTCCCCAGTCCACTCTACCCAAGCGCCTTCAACAACTTACGCGCGCATTCGAATCGTGCCATGTAAACATATTCGAAAGTACTACTACTTAATAATGCTATTGACAAATTATAATTCCCATGCTATCGTGAAATATGAAAGCCCCTCGTTCGAACACCCGCCAAAACACGCCCTCCCGCAAGTCCAACTCCATCCATCACTTCCACACTCTCGCTTTTTCCCATTTTTGCAATCCCAACATTCAAAACGACTTCCGCACTCTTCACAAAAACACCGGGGTATACCCCCATTAAGGACCAAAATGAAACCGCAACCCAGCATCCTCCTGTCTCAAAACGCCTGCCGTCACATCTACGATTCCGGCAGGCGCTGCCGCTTTCCCGTTTTGCAAAACGCGAACTTCTGCGTCCGTCACATCCAGTCCCAGCTCAAAGCCAATTTCGACGCCGACTTGACGCGTCACTTCGGCCCCAACCCTCTCAACTTCCGATCCGCATGCGAGGTAAACGACTTCCTCTGCTCTCTCGCCAAACTTCTGGTCGAAGATCGCATCCCAGTCCGTCGCGCTTCGGTCCTCGCCTACGTCGCTAGCCTCGAACTTCGTACCCTTCCCGAGATCGACCAGGAACTAGGTCACACGAGGGTCGACGATGACGTTCCTCTCATCATCTTCGATCGCCCTCAACCTCTCGAATCCTCAGATCCGCCGGCACCCGCAATCCATGAAACGCCGGTAACAACTGGCCCATCGCCTAGTTGACGGTGTTGGAGGGATTCAGTAGCCTCGTTCGCGAGCCCGTCTTCTTGCGCGCCGCATCCAGCCGCCAGTCCCTCCCTGGCCGCCGCACTCCGAAAGGAACCGATGGCCGACAAACTCGACCCGTTGCCGAGCCCAGACATCGCGCCCGCGGTCGAAAAGCCGCGGGCTGCCATCTCACGCCGCGAATTCGCGCGCCGCGCCGCCTTGGCATCGGCCGTCGCGTCGCTCGCTCCGGTCGCCGCCGTCGCGGCGCATGGTTCCCCGGCCTCGTCCACAGCTCGATCCAACAGCCAGGATCCGCCGCCCCCTGCGCCGTCGGCCGCGGTCGCTCCGCAGAATCCGCCTGCCAGCGGCCCCAGGCTCTCGGCAGAGAGCCAATCCGAGGCCGATGCCCGCTTTCAGGCAATCCTGGTCCTCTACGGCTCGCGCTTCTCCAACGAGCAGAAGAACGACCTTCATCGCCTTTGCGCCGTAGTCCAGCCGTCGCTGGACCACATTCGTGCCTACAAAATCGAAAATGGCGACGGCCCCGCGCTGTACCTGAAACCTCAGTACGAGCGCGAAAAGAAACCCAAGGCTCCGCCCACCGCGCCTGCGAAGCAGTCGGCAGGGCAATCAGTTCCGCCATCAAAATCCGCGGCAGCCGCGAGCGCCCCGAAAAAACCATGAGCCTCCGACGAGACACGACCGATGCCCGCTGAAGAGCTCTTCTATTTGCCGGTCACCGAACTCGCTCGACGGATCGAGGCGAAAACCGTTTCGCCTGTCGATCTCACGCAGCTTTTTCTGAGCCGCAGCGAAAAGCTTGGGCCGAAGTTGAACGCCTACGCGCGGCTCACGCCCGAGATTGCGATGGCGCAGGCGGCGGCCGCGGAAAAAGAAATTCGACGCGGGCATTATCGCGGTCCGCTGCACGGGATTCCGTACGCCGCCAAGGATCTACTCGCCGTAAAAGGTGTGCCCGTCACCTGGGGCGCGAAGCCATACGCCGACCAGGTTTTCGACTACGACTCGACGGTCATTGAACATCTCAATCGCGCCGGCGCGGTGATGATCGGCAAGGCTTCAATGATCGAGCTTGCCGGCGGCATGAACTACCGGTTTGCATCGGCTTCGCTGCAAGGTGAAGCGAAGAATCCCTGGAACACCAACTGTTGGACTTGCGGATCCTCATCAGGATCCGGCGCGATCGTCGCAGCGGGGCTGGCTGCGTTTGCGATTGGCACCGAAACGTGGGGCTCGATCATTTGTCCGTCGGCGTTTTGCGGAGTCACCGGCATGCGGCCGACGTACGGTCGTGTGAGCAAGTACGGTGCGATGGCATTGGCTCCGTCGATGGATAAGATTGGACCGATGGCGCGGTCGGCGGAGGATTGCGCGCGCATCTTCGCGGTGCTGGCAGGACACGATCCGAAGGATCACTCCACGCTCGCGGTGGATAAAGCGGCGTTCACGTATTCTCCGTCGATGGAGTTGAAGGCACGCTCGCTGACGGTCGGCTGGCTTACGAACGCGTGGAAGAATATGGATCCGTCGGTGGCGAAGATCGCGGATGCGACAGAAAAGTCACTGCACAAGATATTTCCGGTCGTTCACCGAGCGGCGTTGCCGCAGGGGCCCTGGGACGACGTCGGGAACGTGATCATGGGGACGGAAGGCGCCTCATCGTTCCGCGAACTGATTCGCAGCGGGAAGGTCAGCGAGCTTGCCGATCCGCTCGCGCAGATCAACGGCTACGTCAACGAACAGATTTCGGCGGCGGATTATTGGCAGGCGTCGAAAATCCGCGAGCATCTTCAGGGGAAGATGGCGGATTTGTTCGACTCGTTCGATGTGATCGCGACAGTCTCGCAGCCGATTCCCGCGACTTCACTCGACTTCAATCTCGAGACAGGGCTGTCGTTCCCCGATCCGCTCGGCGCTATTGGAAATTTGTGTGGGTTGCCGGCGTTGTCTGTGCCATGCGGCTTCACCGACAAACATCTACCTGTGGGAGTTCAGTTTGTCGCGCGTGCCGGAGATGACTTTGGCGTGATTCAGGCGGCGCGGACGTTTCAGGTGCGTACAGACTTTCACAAGCGGCATCCCAAGTTGCTCTGAGGAGCGAGGCGGCGCAACCGGCCGCGCACTATTTAACATCCCGGTGGCCTACCCTTTGCTCCTTTTGCAAAGGGTGGGGCCGCATTACTCCGTTAGGAGAGAGAAGAGCATTTGCTTCCAGGCGGGGACGTCGAGACTCCAACAGACGTGAATCTTGCGTGACTGGGCTTCGATCGTGGGTCTCCAGATGTCGATGTTGCGGCGGTCGCCGGCAACGTTCAGTTTGTCCACCATCGTTAAGCCACGCGTCAGCTCGCTGTCGGTTTCGATTTCAATGTAGTGGTCGCTGTTCTCGATGCAGAGCTTGGGATCGATGGCGATGCCCATGGCCGTTGGATCGGGCAGGCAGATGCCGCGTTCATGAGTCTGCGTGAAATACGATTCCGCGGCGATGCTGTTCGACAGAACCGCAAATTCGGCGAGCGGCTTTTTTGTGGCGAGCAGGAAATCGATCTCCTGCTGATTGAGCGCCGCGGAAAAGCGGCAAAGATGCCAGCCGACCATTTCGATGGGCATGCCGGCGCGAAAGACGATGCGTGCCGCTTCGGGGTCGACGTAGATGTTGAACTCGGCGGCTGGTGTGATGTTTCCTTCGCAGCAGGGATTGCCGCCCATGATGACGCAGCGGCCGATGGATTCGGCGAGTTTGGGATCGCGCTGGAGTGCGAGCGCGACGTTGGTGAGCGGGCCGAGCGTCACAATTGTAAGGCCCGGATTGGCGCGAATCGTTTCGATCATCGCGTCGACAGCGTGCGTTGGTTCGACTTTGCGCTTTTTGGGCGCGTAGCCGTGATCGCCGAGTCCGTCTTCGCCGTGGAACCAGTCGGCGCAACACAACGCGCGTTTTAACGGGTGGCTCGCGCCGGCGAATACCGGAACATCGGAGCCGCAGAGTTCGGCAGTGTAGAGCGCGTTGCTGGTCGCTTGCGCCAGCGGCACGTTGCCGGCAACGACGGTGATCGCGGCGACGCGCACGTCGGGAGAGCGCAGCGCCATGATGATCGCGACGGCGTCGTCGGAGCCGGTGTCGGTGTCGATCAGAAAAGTACGGGGCATGGTCTGAAAGTCCTCGCCTGGATTGATGGTGCGATGCTTTTTTGCGCGGCCTAGTCTAACGTTTTGCGCTGAAGGACGAATAATAAAACGATGAAGAAGAAAACTGAAAAGCGTAGGGTGTTGTCTACCACGCGCAACCGTGCGAACTACAGGTATGACCCGATGGTGCCTTAGCGGAGTATCATCTAGCGTGGCCTTCCGGCGCGGTACGGCCGGGTGCCCAAACCACAATCGCCTCTCGATCCACTTGCCAGATACTCCGTACCATTTTTCGACAGCACGCCGGCAAATTTATGGATGAGCGGGCAGAAGGAAGCGCAATGAGGTACGCGACCGCTATACGGTCTTTGCTGTTCTCGTTTGTGTTACTGGTGCTCTCTCAGGCCTCGTTCGGACAAGTGTCGATTTCGGTGGGTTTCGGGCCACCGGCAATTCCCGTGTATGACCAGCCGATTTGCCCGGGCGACGGATATTTGTGGACGCCGGGTTATTGGGCTTACGACGATGCGGATGGATATTACTGGGTGCCCGGAACCTGGGTGGAAGCGCCCGAGCCAGGTTATTTGTGGACCCCCGGATTTTGGGGCTGGGGCGGCAGCGCGTTTCTCTGGCACGCCGGCTATTGGGGACCGCACGTTGGGTTCTACGGCGGAATTAACTATGGATTTGGATATTTCGGAAATGGATTTGAAGGCGGGCGGTGGGAGAACAATCATTTTTATTACAACACGGCGGTCGTGCACGTGAACGAGACGATCATTCACAACACGTATCGGACGACGATTATCGAGAACAACCGGTCGCGTGTTGCGTTTAACGGCGGGCAGGGCGGCATCAACGCACGCGCGTCGGCGGAGCAGGAAAGATGGGCGAGCGAACGGCATGTTGGAGCCGTTCAGGCGCAACAGGAACACCGGGAAGCGGCGCGTGGGAATCCGCAGCTGCGTGCATCGGCGAACCAGGGGCGGCCTCCGATCGCGGCCACGCAGCGTCCGAACGATTTTCACAATGGCTCGGTAGCCGCGCGGGAAGCGGGCGGCGAGTATCACGCGCCACCAGCGAACGCGGCTCACGGTAATCAGGGCGACCGTCCGGCGAACGACACGCGGAAGGCGACGTACAACCACGCAAGCGAGGTGCAACAGCACCAGTTCACCCCGCCAAATACCGGCAACGCGAAGACGGACGCGAAGTATCAGCAACAACAGCAGAAGCTGGCTGCAAAGCAGAATGAGCAGCATGTGAAATTGCAGCAACAACAAGAGAAGCAGCATCAGCAATTGGAGCGAAAGCAGGCGAGCGATACGCAGAGACAGCAGATGGAAACGCGTCACGCGCAGCAGACGCAGCACATGGAGACTCAACATGCACAGCAGCAGACGCGCATGGAGCAGCATCAGGCGCCGCGGCCTTCGGGAGGAGGAGGACATCCTGAGGGTGGGCGGCCGCACTGAGGCGGGGAAGTCGATACTTGAAAGTTGAGAGTCGAAAGTTGGGAAGAGGAGAGGGGCGCGAATGCGCCCCTCTCGCTTTTTGGGCGGTGTGAAATTGATGAGACGTGAGGTTCGCATGGTGGTCGACAAAAAGGGTTGGTTCGGTTTCATCTAAACCCGCACCCTCTAAAAGCTGAAGGTGCGGCACCCAAAGGCCGCTTCGCATGGATGCGCTCGAGCGCGGCTGAGTTTAAACCCCGCGATTGAGGGGCCAGGTGATTTGGGCGTTGCGTTGGAAGGCGAGGTTGGCGATGTGGCCGGCGCGGGCGGCGGCTATACCGGTTTCCACGGGGGCGTTGGGTTCTTTGCGGCTGCGGAC
This sequence comes from uncultured Acidobacteriota bacterium, assembly GCA_963795355.1. Classification (GTDB taxonomy): domain Bacteria; phylum Acidobacteriota; class Terriglobia; order Acidiferrales; family UBA7541; genus Acidiferrum. The sequence goes on along the minus strand of CAWCHM010000008.1, from coordinate 885,298 downwards.
GCAGTCGAAGAAATTTTCCATGTGGGAGATGGTGCCGTCGCGGAAACTCTCGGCTTTGATGACGGGATTTAAGTTGCCTTGCACGCCTTCGCGCCAGACGGTGAAACCGCTGCGATTGATTTTCAGAGTGGCGTCGGTGCCGCGGAATTCGAGGCCGCCGTCGTCGATGGACGAGCCCATCATTCCTTCGTAGACGACATCGAAGCCGGGATAGCGCAGCGCGGCCTGCACGGTGTCGGGGCAATCCCATTGTTCGAATAAATATTTGTCGCCGAGCATCATCGCGTTGCGCGGCTCGTCTTGCTTCATTGCCCAGTGAGCGACGTCGATCCAGTGCGTGAAGAGATCGGTCATTGCGCCGCCGCCGAAATTCCAGAACCAGCGCCAACGGAAGAATTTTTCTTCGCTGAAAGGCTGATCGGGCGCGCCGCCAAGCCATTGCTTCCAGTCGAGCGCTTGCGTGTCGACAACTTGGCGCGGGCCGTGGGCGAGATAGTTTTGCCACCAGTAGGTGCGTACTTGCGGGATGCGACCGAGGCTGCCGCCCTGGATCAGATCGACGGCATCGCGGAAGTGGCTCCAGCTGCGCTGCTGCATGCCGCACTGAAGAATGTGTTTGCTGGAGCGGACGGCTTTCGTGAGAACCGCGCCTTCTTCGAGCGTGTGGGTGACGGGCTTTTCGAGATAGACGTCCTTCCCGGAGGCGATGGCGTCGGCTGCCATGCGGACGTGCCAGTGGTCGGGCGCAGCGATGAGCACGGCGTCGAGCTGAAGGTCGAGGACTTCTTTATAGTTGGCGTACGTTGTGGCGTTATTGCCGGTCGCACGTTGCTTCACGGCTTCGCGGCGAGGAGCGTAGACGTCGCTGACCGCGACGATCTGGTAGCCGCCGACGCGGTCGGCGGCGTCGAGCAGCGCACCCATGCGCCCACCGGCGCCTATGACGCCGACGCGAAGCGTGTCGTTGGCGCCGAGAACGCGGGTGGAAGCAAGGGCGGTCATTCCAGTGGCGACGATGAAGGTGCGGCGGTTCATTGGGGTGGACATGGCGAGCATATTAGCGGAGCGGGGGCGAGGAAGGAAGCGAGTGGTCTCGGACGACGAATGCTGCGCACTTCATTTGAATGAACGCCTTATGGAAGGCGTGAGGGCGCGCCTTGGGACTGGACTACGGCAAAGCCTGTAGGAAAATTAATAGATTAAGATCCTCATGTATCGCCGCGCCCGCGGTCGTCCTCTTCTGCATGTCCCGCAAGATGTTCCGTTCTGATATCAAGGGTTTTCGGGAGCGGGGTCCTGTCTTTGCCTGATGGTCGGGGGAGCCGCGAACACGGACAATGTAAATGGCGGGAATCGCCGGTGAAAGCCGCTCCCAAGGACGGCTTGAGCGAGCCCGCACCCACTGCATGAAATGAAGTTCTCCACTGACCAGCGAGAGGAGTCCCAATGAAAATCAATATGACGAAGAGTGTGGCAGGCCATAGCCGGAAGGTGCGTGCCGCCTGGATCGTTTTGCCCGCATTTTTGTTGTTCGGCGGAAGCGCGGCTTACGGCGCGCCGCAAGAACAACAACAGGGCGTAGTTGTCGATCACACCGCGAACGGCCAAGTGATTTACAAAGTGACGGTAGTGGAGCGCTCGACACGGGCGATCAACTATCAGCACCGGAGCGGATCGACGCAGGTTGATTTTCGTGGAACGGACTTGATGCCGGAAGCGCGCGGCGAAGCGAACGTGAACAGCAGGCAGGGTCGGATCGAGATCAAAGTGCACGTGGAGAAGATGAATTCCCCTACGCAGTATGGCCCGGAATTTTTGACGTACGTGCTGTGGGCGGTCACGCCGGAGGGGCGGCCGAAAAATCTAGGCGAAGTGCTGCTGAGCGGCGGAAACGATCACAGCTCGATGGAAGTGACGACGGACTTGCAGACGTTTGGATTGATCATCACGGCGGAGCCGTATTTTGCGGTGACGCAGCCGAGCAACGTGGTGGTGATGGAAAACGTGGTGAGCGACAAGACGGTTGGAACGATTGAGCCGATCAACGTGCACTACGAATTGCTGGAGCGCGGGCAGTATGTGTTGAACGTCGATCGCTCGCAGATCACGCCGTACACGCTCGACCGCAAGACTCCGCTGGAACTGTATGAGGCGCGGAACGCCGTGCGCATTGCGAAATGGACTGGCGCGGATACGTGGGCGCCGGACGCATATCAGCGGGCTGCGGTTGCGTTGCAGAATGCGGAAGATGAGTTTGCGGGACGGTCGTCGAACAAGAAGACGATTCAGCAGAATTCACGCGACGCGGCGCAGACCGCAGAAGATGCGCGGCTGATCACGATTCGAAAGATCGAAGACAAACAGACGGCGGATGCTCAAGCGGCTTCGGCAGCGCGCGAAGCGGATGCGGCAGCGCAAGCTTCGGAATCGGACCGCCAGCGAGCGGAGGCGGAGCGGCAGCGGTTGGCGGCGGAACAGGCGAAGGCACAAGCGGATGCCGACGCGCAGCGCGCGTTGGACCAACAGCGGGCGGCTGAGGCGGCGAGTGCGGCTGCGGCTCAACAAGCGCAGGCGCAGGTGGCTGCGGCCGAGGCTGAGAAGGCACGACTCCGCGAGGAGCTTCGTGCGCAGCTAAACCAGGTGCTGGAGACTCGCGAATCGGCGGGCAAGCTGATCGTGAATATGTCGGACGTGTTGTTTGATACCGGCAAATACACGTTGAAGCCGGGAGCGAAGGAAAAGCTGGCGAAGATCTCGGGCATTTTGATTTCGCATCCGGGGTTGACGCTGGAGGTAGACGGGCACACGGACAGCGTCGGAAGCGATGAGTTTAACTTCAAGCTTTCGGAGGAACGTGCGGACTCGGTGCGAGCGTACCTTGTGTCGCAGGGTGTGCAGGCGGACTCGGTGTCGGCGCATGGGTTTGGCAAGGATAAGCCGGTGGCGACGAACGATACGGCGGCGGGACGGCAGTTGAACCGGCGCGTGGAGATTGTCGTGGCGGGGGCGTCGATCGCGCAGAATTAGCAGTAGAGATGGAAACTGGAAAATAGAAACTGGAAAATGGGAGCGCGGCCGGCGAGGTTGCCGGCCGCGTTTTTTTTGCGCTCGGGGAGTGACGCATTGCGCGATCTTTGAAACGAAAACTCGAATGGAGCGTCACATCAGGTGAACATCGTGCGGACATGGGGCGCAGCGGTGCTGCGCCCGTACACGTACCGGTGGTTGTTTGGGAATGGGTGGGTTGGATCTAAACGCGCACCCTTTTTTGAAAACCAAAAAGGGTGCGGCACCCAACGGCCGTTTACTTGTGCGCAATTGACTGATGCGTTTTGGATTGAGTTCGCGTCTGGTATCGCGGTGTGGTTGATGTAGACTTTCGGGCGGTGTTGGCGGACGCGCGTTGGGTTGATGCGGCAAGCGGTGGTGTTCCAGGGGAGCCTTCATGAAACGACGAGAGATGTTACGGGCGAGCGTGCTTGGCGGCGCGGCGGCTGCTTTGACGCCGGCACTCGCGGCGGCGAAGCAGAGCAAAGCGGCTGATGCGGCGGCGGATAAGACGGAATTGACGCCGGCGCAGCGTGGCGTGGACATGTCGAACGAATTGAAGGGCGCGGACTGGAGGCCGCTGTTTCTCGATGAACACCAGAACGAGACGCTGATTATTTTGAGCGATTTGATCATTCCTGCGACGGATACTCCGGGCGCGAAGGATGCGCTGGTAAATCGGTATATCGATCTGGTGATGGCGGCAGAAACGCATGAGAACCAGAAGAGTTTCCTTGGCAACCTCGCTTATATCGATGGCGAGAGCATGCGGAAGTACAAAAACACATTTCGATATTTGTCGCGCGAAGATCAGGACGATTTGCTGCATTCGATCGCGTATCCGCTGACAGGAAGCCTGTGGACCGGCGAGGCGGCGGGCGCGGATCCGGGATTTACGAATTTCGAGCAGCTCAAGACGCACATTGGAGTGGCGTACTACACATCGCAGATTGGGATGAAAGAGCTGGGGCGAGACGATAATTTCACGCATGGCGTGTATCAGGGTTGCGACCATACCGACGGGAGCCACAAGTGAGTCTCTTCAACTTTGCAGATGATCCGTTGACGAAAACGTATGATGCGATTGTGGTGGGCTCTGGGGCGACCGGGGGATGGGCGGCGAAGGAACTGTCGGAAGCGGGATTGAAAGTGGCGCTACTGGAAGCGGGCCGAGCGGTGACTCCAGCGGAATTTACGGAGCACACGCCTGCGTATCAGTTGAAGTATCGCGATCATGACCCGGAGATTGCGCGGACGCGGCCGATTCAGAAACAGTGTTATGCGTGCATGGAATACAACTACACGTGGTTTGTGAACGATCTGGAAAATCCGTACAGCACGCCTGCGGACAAGCCGTTCACGTGGCAGCGGCTGCGTGTGCTGGGTGGAAGGTCGCTCGTTTGGGGGCGGCAGAGTTACCGGCTGAGCGACAACGACTTTAAGGCAGCGAGTCGCGACGGGTACGACGTCGATTGGCCAATTTCGTACGCGGACTTGGCGCCGTGGTACGACATCGTGGAGAAGTACGTCGGGATTACAGGGGCAGCGGAAGGGAACGAGATGTTGCCGGACGGGCAGTTTCTGCCGCCGATGAAGATGAGCTGCGGCGAGATTTTGCTGCGCGATAAGGTGAAGGCGAAGTTTAACCGGACGGTGACGATCGGGCGGGCGGCGGTGCTGACGAAGGCGCAGAACGGACGGAGCGCTTGCCATTATTGCGGACCGTGCGAGCGGGGATGCAGGACGTTTTCATATTTCAGCAGCCCGTTTACGACGGTGGCAGATGCGCAGAATTCGGGGAATTGCACGCTGATCACGAATGCGGTTGTGGCGCACGTGAACATGGATCGCAGTTCGAACAAGGCGAGCGGCGTAACGTACGTGGATCGGATCACGCGCGAGGTGAAAGAAGTGCGCGGCAAGGCGGTGATTTTGTGCGCGCAGGCGCTGGAGTCGACGCGCATTCTGCTGAATTCGTCGACGAAGGAATACCCGAACGGGCTGGCGAATTCGAGCGGAGCGCTTGGACACTACTTGATGGACCACGTCACGGGCGGCGGGGCTGGCGGCGAACTCCCGAACATGAACGAGAAGCCGAATGCGAACGAGCCGGACCGGCCGAACGGGATTTATATTCCTCGATTTAGGAATTCACCGTCGGTGAAAAAGTCGTCGGGATTCATCCGCGGATATGGGTATCAGGGATCGGGCGACGCGGTGTTCAATTTCGGAGCAGGTGGCTACGGGGCGGTTTATAAGAAGGCGGTGAAGGAAGGCAACTATACGATCGGAGTTGGTGCGTTTGGCGAATCGCTGGCGCGCTGGGACAACTACATCGAGATCGATAAAACGCTGAAGGATGCGTGGGGCATTCCGGCCTTGCGGATTTCGATGACGCATGGAGACAACGAGAAGGCGTTGATGGAGGATGCCGCGGCGCAGGGCGCCGAAATGCTGGAGGCAGCGGGCGCGAAGAATATCAAGATGCAGGCGCGGACCGAGATGCCGGGCATGGCGATTCATGAGCTGGGGACGGCGCGGATGGGGAATGATCCGAAGAAGTCGGTGCTGACGCCGTTTAACCAGACGCATGATGTGAAGAATTTATTTGTGATGGATGGGGCGAGCTTTGTTTCGTCGGCTTGCCAGAATCCGACGTTGACGATGATGGCGATTACGGTGCGAGGGTGTTCGCATTTGATTGAGCGGTTTAAGACGAACGACGTTTGATAAATCGCGCTGATCGCGCGAAATAACAGAAAACGCGAACCATGGCAGCGATTACACCCGGGCGAGCTGGGGCGCACCCTTCGAAGCTCAGGGTAAAGCAGTGCTGCGCCCGTACATGAACTTGCTCTCTTTTAGAGACCGAGGCGGCGGGCGCAGTCTTGCATCATCTCGGGTTCCCACGGCGGGCGGGTGGGGCTTTGCGGGTGGGTGCGGTTGGTTGAGATGCGCTTTGTGATGTGGAGGAACGCGGCGGCGGAGTGTTTGTAGGCGGGGACGGGGGCGCGGAAGGCGACGTTGCCGAGATATTGGAGGGCGTCGGAGATGGCGAAGTAGGCGTCGTCGTCCGCCTGCCAGAGGCGATCGCGTTCGGCGAATTTTTCGGGGGCGAAGGTGGCGAGGCCGAGGAGGTAGTCGGAGCCGTACTCGATCATGTCGATGCCGAGGTCGTTGCCGGTGTAGATGCGGAAGTCGGGGCGAAGTTTATCGCGCGCGTCGAGGCGTTTGAGTTCGACGAGGCGATCGAGGGAGGAGTGCTTCATGCCTTTGATTTCGGGGATGTCGAGGAGGCGGCGGATCATGTCGTCGTCGAAGATTTCGCCGTTGGGGGCGAACATTTGGCCGAGTTCGAAGGCAAGGACTGCGGCGTGACCTTTAGCGGCGGCGGCGTAGATGGCGGCTTTTTCGGCGTTGGATTTTCCGTGGAGGCGGCGCGTTTGGAAGAGGATGGGCGTGCCGCCGAGTTTTTTTATCTCGTTCATTTGGCGGCGGTAGAGGGCGACGACGTCGTCGCCGGGGTCGTGTTCGATGTAGGCACCGGCGACGAACGGGGTGTCTGGGCCCAGGGCTTCGCGCGTCCATAGGAGGACATCGGCTTTTTCAGCGTTGGAGAGGTAGTTGACGTAGCCGGTGTCCATGTTGACGGCGTTCTGTAGGCCTGCGGCTTGGGTGGCGACGAGATGCTTTTGGAATTCGTCGACGGCGATCTTTCCGTCTTCGCGATAGGGGAGTAAGGCGGCGGCGATGCCTTCGATTTTGCGGCGGGGCTTTTTTCGTTTGAGGAGATTTTCGATGGTCATGTTGTGGCTTTCGGTTTCGCGGCGGCTTTTACGGCGGCGAGTTGCGCCATCATCGGAGAATTTTTGTAGTGAGCGTCGAGCGGATAGCAGCCGGAGGGCAGGCCGTTGCGCGGGGCGGTTGTGCAATCGCTGAAGGTGCGGCAGACGAGCTTGTGTTGGAGGGGCTTTCCTTGCGCAGCGTCGAGAAGGATCGATGGATAGGAGAGAACCATGCGTCCGAGGCCGGCGAGGTCGACCCAGCCTTCGCGGACGGCGGCTTGGGCGACGTTGGGAAGGAAATCCTGGAGGTAGCTGTAGGCGGTGCCGGTGATGATGAGGTTCGGAAATTTTTGTTTGAGCTTTTGCGTGACGCGGAGCTGGCGCTCGACGCCGACGAGCGGATCTTCGGGAGGCTGGTAGCCGTCGGATGGAGGGAAGAGAGCGGGTCGCTGGATGTGGGGATTGTAGTAAGGGCTACCTGCGGTGAGATTTACTAGCGTGATGTTGAGCTCTTGCAGGAGCGAGAGAAACTGGATTGGCTCGGTGAGATCGAACTGCGACGGATTTTCCACGTCCACGCCGAAACCCCAATGGTAGGGAATTGTGTTCGAGCTGGCTTCGGCTTCGAGAACGCCGGGGCCGGGTTTGCCGGGAGTCGAGCGCGCGGGGTCGGGATGGAATGGCGCGGTGTCGAAAGCCGAGAGGCGGACACCGATTTTTAACGAGGGCGTGTCGCGGCGGATTCCGGCGACGATTTCGCGTAGGAAACGCGTTCGATTCTCGAAGCTGCCGCCGTATTTGCCATCGCGCGAGCGGGCGCTGAGGAATTCGTGCCCGAGATAGCCGTGGCAGTGCTTGACGTCGACGAAATCGAAGCCGAGATCGGCGGCGATGCGCGCGGCGCGGTGGAAGTCTTCGATGATGCCTTCGATTTCGGCGTCGGTGAGGACGGAGTAGTCGGGAGCGAGTTTGAGGCGACGATCGAGAATGGGATGGTGATAGAGGATGCGCGGCTCGGGCTTGTTCGAGGCGTTAGGGCGGCAGTAGCGGCCGGAGTGGGTGAGCTGGAGGCCGATGACGAGTCCGTCGGTGCTACCCATCGTGCGGCGATGTTCGTCGATGAGGGCGGTACGCATGCGGGCGAGGCCGTCGCGCGTGTGGGGCGCGACTACGATTTGATTTGGATTGGCGCGACCGGCGTGATTGACGGCGGCGGCTTCACCTCCCCAGATGAGCTTGGCGCCGCTCTGGCCGAAGCGTTGCCAGCGGCGAACGGTGTTGTCGCTGGGATTGCCATCGGGAGTGCCGTCCCAGCCTTCCATGGGATTCACGGCGATGCGGTTGCCGATTTTGATGCCGCCGCGTTCGATGGGTTGGAGAAGCAACGATGGTGCGCCGGAGGATGCGCTCTCGACATTAGCGTCGCACGGGATATTTAGATTGAGTGTCCGCAAATATTCCTGGAATGCGGAGACGTCTTTTATGGAAGCGAGACGACGGATCGTGGGTGCGCTCATTCAGCTAGTTTGTTCGCGTCGAGATTCGATCAGGCCATCGCGTGCAGATAATCGTAATCGATTTTGATGGCTTCGAGAGCGGGCGTCGTGGTGAATGGCGGTTCCTGCTCAACGTAGTAAAACTCGATGTCGGCTTTTTTCGCGGCGGCGAAGATGGGCTTGTAGTCTATGTGTCCGCGGCCGAGTTCGGCGGGTTTGGGGCGATCGCTTTCGGCGAGGCCGGTCGATGGCGCCGACGTCGGATGGAAATCCTTGATGTGTAGCAGGCGATAGCGCTTCGGGTATTTCGTCAGGTATTCGGCGGGATTGTGGCCTGCGGCGGCCATCCAACCGCAATCGAGTTCAAAAGTGACCAGCGAAGGATCGGTTCCCTTGAGCACGGTGTCGTAGCCAATGCTTCCGTCGGGTTGCGGCTTAAATTCGAAATTGTGATTGTGATAGCCGAATTGGAGACCGGCCTCCTTCGCCTTCTTGCCCATGTCGTTGCAGCGCGCGGCGATGAGACGGAAATCGTCCGGCGTAAACGCGGAAATTTGGGCGAAGAGCGCCTTCATGTCGACTTTGCCGTCCGGCCCGGGCTTTGGAGAAGTTGGGAAGGTGACCGACGAGATCACATATTTCGCGCCGACTTCTTTGGCGTAGGGGATGGCTTCGTCGATGCCGCCCATGCCGATGTGGATGGAGTGGCACTTGAGTCCGGCGGCGTCGAATGCTTTTTTTGCGTCGGCAGCGCTGTGCTTGGGCGAGACGCCGGCTTCGATTTCGGTGTATCCGACTTCGGCGACTTTTTTCAGCGTGCCGTCGTAGTCTTTGTCGAGTTCGGCGTTGACGGTGTAGAGTTCGAGGCCGATGGGTCGACCGAGGGGATTGGCGCGGAGAGAGGAAGGATGCGCCAGATTCAACGCGGTTGCTGCCAGCGTTCCGCCGCTCACAACTAAGAATTCTCGACGTGAAGGTGCCACGATGCCTCCCTGGGTGTGCGCTTGATGTGGTGTTGCGGCTGGTTGCTTGACCGGCCAAATTGTATCCGACTTTGGCATTCAGCGACCACTTGTCTATTGTTTCGATACATTGCCCGATCCCATGCGTCGAAACATTGCATCTGGCGGCCGCACGGGGTATTTTTCTGCCGCCATAGATGATGCCACGGTAGGCAAACTGTACAGGTGATAGAAAACACTTTGAAGGAGTGCTCGATGTCTCGATCTCGCGTGTGGATTCTGGTTATTGCGGCTGCGTGGATTGTCATTGCGCCCGGATTGGTCCGGGGGCAGTCCAAGGACGATAAAGCGGAAGTGGTCAAGGCTGAGATTGAGAAGACGGATACGACGAAGCCTGCGGACTTCAAACCGGAGCAGCAGGCTTCGAAAGGATCGGTCACGGTTGGCGGCGTCGCGATTCCTTACGACGCTTATGCCGGGACGATCGTGGTGCATCCCAAGGGGTACGACGATGTGGCGCAGAATCGCGATCCGAACGATAAGTCGCTGCAGCCGCAGGCGAGCATGTTTTACATCGCGTACTTCAAGTCGGATACGAAGGGCGCGCCGCGTCCAGTGACGTTTCTTTACAACGGCGGGCCGGGATCTTCGACGGTGTGGCTGCATATGGGGGCGTTCGGCCCGCGACGGGTCGTTACGGCGGATGATTCGCACACGCCTGCGGCGCCTTATTCGGTGGTGAACAACGAATTCAGTTTGCTGGATGCGAGCGACCTGGTGTTTGTCGATGCGCCGGGAACTGGTTTCAGCCGGATTGCGGGGAAGGACAAGGAGAAGGCGTTCTACGGGATCGATGCGGATGGAGAAGCGTTCGCGGATTTCATCGTGCAGTTTCTGGCGAAGTACGGGCGGTGGAATTCGCCGAAGTATGTGTTTGGCGAGAGCTATGGGACGACGCGGTCGGCGGTGCTGGCGAATATTTTAGAGACGGAAAAGTCGTTTGATCTAAACGGCGTGATTTTGCTGTCGCAGATTTTGAATTTCGATTTCAGCGCTGATGCGCCGCAATTCAACCCGGGTGTTGACCAGCCTTATCAGCTTGTTTTGCCGACTTATGCGGCAACGGCGTGGTATCACAAGAAGTTGCCGGGAGGGCAACGCGACTTGCCGGGACTGCTGGAAGAGGTCGAGCATTTTGCGATGAATGACTACGCGGTTGCGTTGGGCGAAGGCGCTGCGTTGAAGCCAGATCAGCGAAAGGCGATTGCCGAAAAGCTTCACAGCTACACTGGGTTGCCGGTCGATTACATCTTGAAGTCGGACTTGCGAGTCAACGCCGGGCAATTTGAAAAGAATTTGCAGGACGATAGCGACACGACGACGGGGCGGCTGGATTCGAGATTCTCGGGGCCGAGCTTCGATCCGTTGAGCAAGGAGGCAGAGTACGATCCACAGTCGGCGGCGATTGGGTCGGCTTACGTCTCGGCGTTCAATGATTACGTGCGCAAGGATTTGAAGTTTGGCGAAAATCGGGAATACAAACCCGAAGCAAACGTGTTTCCAGCCTGGAATATGCTCCATCAACCGCCGGGATCGCCATTTCCGTTGCCGCAATCGGCGAATGTGATGGTCGATCTGGCGATCGCGATGAAATACAACCCGAACCTGAAGGTGCTGTTGAACGCGGGATATTTCGACCTGGCGACGCCGTTTTTTGAGGGGAAGTATGAGATGGAGCACCTGCCGATTCCGCAGAAGCTGCAGAGCAACATCGAATTTAAATTCTACGAGTCGGGTCACATGGTTTACGCGCATCAGGCTTCGCTGAAGGCGTTGCACGATAACGTGGCGGCGTTCATTCAGAAGACCGGGAACGAAAAAATGAAATAGCAGCAGGGCTTAGTTTTGAGCAGGCGAACGGAGAGTTCGCGCAACAGATCGCACCGCAATTCGAATTTGAGGCCGCGACGTTCGAGCGCCGATTTTGAAACGGGTCTTGCTACCTGTGGCGGCGGGTTATCGCGGCGATCGGGAGGCCGATGCAGAAAAAGTGGATGATGAGCCCGATGATAGTGAACTTGACGTTGAAATGAGGCATGCCGATGCGCGAAAGGGGCAAGACGACGTACTGCATGAAGAAGTAGACGAGGGTGCCCCAGATTGCAGCGGAGAAAATGAGGTTGCGGTTCAGGAAAGGTAAGGCACGGCTCAATGCGAAGTAGACGGCCGCCGCTCCGAGCGCGATGACGAAGTGGCAGACGAAACCGAGGGCGGCGGTCTTGGCTCCGCCGGCGTAAGCCGCTTGCCGGCCGAGGATTCCGGCCGCGATGCCTTGCAGAAGACGCATCGGGGTGGTCGGGACCATCGCGCAGTAAACGATGAGCGCCGCCGTGATGTCGCAGCAGCCGGCGACGAAGCCTGCGAGTAGGATCGTTTTGGCAGCCGAACTGGTGGTAGGCATGGCGTGGAGGTTACACCTTTTCGGTTAGACGCTGGGGATCGCGAGGCGTCTCAATACCTGCGGGACGAGGACCAAGACAAATTTGCTTGACCGGGAAGAGTCGCGGGCGTAGCCTCGCGGGCCATAGTCGAGGCCCGCATGCGTCATTTCCCCTGGGCCAGGAAGACGAAATCCAAACAGCGCGAGATTTATGCGCGGCTGCGCGTCGCACGGTTTGACGTGGCGATGCTTGCTGGCGCGTTGGTGTGGTGTGCCCCTGTGGCGTGGTGTGTAGAGTCGGAGTCGGAGCAGGATTCGGGAAGCAAGGCCACGGAGTACTTTGGAAACGGCGCGGAGATCAATGTGATCGTGCACGACGGAATCGGGAATCCGATTTCGTCGACGGCGATGGTGCGGTTGTATCGCGATGGAAATATTCCGAGCGGCGAAGGTGCGACTTCGCACGGGCGGGTGCGATTTGTGGTGACGAGCCTGGGCGAATTCACCGTGGTGGTTGAGCCTGCGGGTCAACCGAGTTTGCAGAAAGATGTTTCGGTTCGGGCTACGGGACAAGTCCAGGTCGATTTGTTCTTGCGGCCGGTCGCGAACAAAGTAGCCGGTGTGACAGCAGGCGTCTCGGCCGGAGGTGTCGGCGCAGCAGGGAAGTTCGTTCTAGCGCCGAAAGCGCAGGATGCATTTGACAAGGGGCTGCGAGCGCTAAGCGCGGAAAAGATGCGCGATGCGGAGAAATTCGTGGGCGAGGCGGCGCGCTTAGCACCCGGACATCCGGATGTTTTGTATGCGCAGGGCGTCCTGTATTTGAAGCTGAAGGATTGGAGCGACGCGCAAGCGGTGCTGGAAAAAGCGACGCAAATCGATCCAGGGCACGCGCGAGCCTTTGCTGCGTTGGGAATGGCGTTGACGGATCAGGGGAAATTCGACGCGGCGATCGTGCCGCTGGAAAAATCGGCCGAACTCGACGGAGCGACAGCCAACTGGGAATCGGAATACATTTTGGCGCGGGCGTACTACGGGGCGGCACGGTATTCGGGTGCGCTGACGATGTCGAGGAAAGCGCTCACGGATTCGAACGGACGAGCGCCGGAAATTGCCTTACTGGTTGCGCAGGCTTTGACTGCGAATGGCGAATACGTTCAGGCGGAGGAAGTGTTGAGAGGATTTTTGCGAGAGCACGGCGATCGACCGGAAGCGGCGAGGGCGCGGAGATGGGTGGAGAAGTTGGAGGCGCGGAATTGAACGAGGTTGTTTGGGAAACGAGTCAATCCATTGAAGTCGGAGCGAGCGTTGAATTTGCGTGGCGATATTGGACGAATGTGAGGAACTGGGACGATCCTCCTGCACGGTTCGAATTCAGTGGTCCGTTTGTCGCCGGGGCGCGGGGCTTGACGCATCTACCGGGACAGCCTGCGATTGAGTGGTTTGTGCTTGAAGCGAAGCCGGAAAGCGCAGCGACAATCGAGATTCCAGTCGACGGCGCTGTGATGGTGTTTGAGTGGAGATTCGACTCGGTGGGAGAGGGGATGACATTACTTACCCAGCGAATCGTGTTGCACGGAGAGAATGCGCGGAGCTACTTAGGCTACGCAAAAACACTCGAAGAGAATTTACCGCTCGGGATGAGAAAAATGGCCAGCGCGATCGAACGCGCGCTGGCCGAAACCCTTAAGCGCCACGACTGAACTATTCCGAATGCGTGTAGGCGTGGAGTTGCGCTTCGAGCGCCTGGTTGTACTGGCGCTCGATTTGCACCTCGGTCTGAAGCTTCTTGACTTGCAGTTCGAGGCGCGCGATCTCCGCGCGAAGCTTGGTAAGGTCGGCGCTAACCGGGCGCGGCTGTGGTGGTGCCTGTGGCACCAGTTGCGGATGACCCGGGTGCTGGTTCGGATTTGCGAAGCCACCATGAATCGGCTGCGCAGGCTGCTGCGGATATGCAGGGTTAGCCGGAGCCGGGGGCACCGGATTTGGCTGAAATCTCTGAGCCTGAGGATTGGCGAATACCGGCGCCGGTGTAAAAGCGTCGGCCAAGGCGCGCGGCCACGCGTTTTCTGGTGGCGGCTGCATACCTGCGTTGGGTGAAAGCGGTTGCGCTGCGTGTGGCTGAGGCGGCGTTGAGACCGGCTGTGGCGGCGCAAAGAGGCTCGATAGCGAGGGTGGCGACTGCGCCGGCATTTGTTGATGCTGGATGCTGGGCATCGATGGACGCTCGGAGGGCGCGGATGGCGTGGCGGCCGCCTTCGGATTCAGTAAAGCCTTCACACGCCCGATCAGTTCCTGCGGCTGAAACGGCTTGCGGATCAATTCGTCGGCTTTTACTCCGACAGCTTTGTCAGCGACCGTCTTGTTCACCACGCCGGACATCAAGATGACCGGAATGTGGCCGAATTTCTCGTGCTGCTTGACCTGCGTGCAGACGGAATATCCATCCTGATCGGGCATGATGACGTCCGTGATGACCGCATCGGGCGGATTCTGGTCGAACTGCGACAGCGCGGAAGCGGCGTCGCCGCAGGTGATGACGTTAAAATTCTCGCGGCGGAACGCGATCTTGATGACTTCGCGCATCGTGGCGGAGTCGTCGATGAAATAAACGGTCGGCGTCTTTTTGGGGGACGCGTCGGTCAACGGTGGCAGTGCCATGGTTTCGCTCATTGTGCTTCCTTGTCTGCGAGATCCGCGGGGTGTTGTTCTTCCTCGATGTGACGTGCGGCGAGTTCCGTGAGAATCTTTTCGAGCAGGGAGACTTCTTCCTCGTGTCCGAGGACGATGGCGGTTTCCGCGTGTTGTTCGTCGCTCGAATCCGCTGAGGTCTCGGTGTAACCCGTCGCGGAGGCTTCCTCGGAGTGTTCGACTTCGACTGCGGAAGGTGTGGGATCCGATCCATGAGCATCCGGTGCAGCCGACGCCAGGGCGGCCTCAGCGTGCTCGGATTGCGTCTCGATCGCAGACTGTTCCCCGAAGTGCGATTCAGTTGCCTCGACAAACTCAGGAGGTGGTTCGACCGTGACGGGCGTTGCCTCGGATTGAAATTCAAGCGCAGGCGTCTCGCCCACGGCAGATTGTTCCTCGGGGGCCTGTTCCGGCGTTTCGGACGGCGCTTCGGTCGCTGGAAGATGCACACCGACCAAATCATCGAAAGCGGATTTAGGCGGCTCCGGTTCCTCTGATGAGTTCATCGCGCTCTCGTCGTATTCGCGCATGGCGTCGAGCATGAGATCGGTCGCCGAGCGCAGTACCGTCGTGCGCGGTGTGGTCGCTCCGTAAACAAACTTATAGACGCCTTCGCCACCGTGGATGCAGCTTTTCACGATGTGTATGACAGCTTCGTCACCGAACAGCGACCCGCATTCGGCGTGATTGATGTTGCCTGCGTCGAAGAAGAGCACTGCGTCGGTCGCACCCGCGTTGATGTGCAGCGCGCCGGTCTGCCGAGCGTGGCCGAGCATCTGCAACACGCCGGGAAGATCGTGATGCGTCAGGTTGCCGCTGAGGCTCGTGTCGGCCTGCGCCAGCATCTGGGTCGGCTGAAAGCCTTCCGACTTGCTGGTGATGATGTTTCGAATGTGAGACGCAATGACCGCCGGTTGCCGCTGTCGATCGATGTAGTCGTCGCAACCCGCCTGGAACGCTTCCATCAGGGCGCGCTGGCTGCCGTCACCAAGGGCGATGATTGGCAGGTTCGCGTTCTTGGGGTCGGCCTTGATGATGCTCGCGATTTCGAGAGCACCCATACCGCGCATGTTTGTCGCGCAAACGACTGCGGTAGGGATGTCGTATTCGATCGTCGTCAAGGCAAACTCTGGCTGGGTGCTGGCGAGAACCTGGAAGCCTTCTTTTTTCAAGGCATCGCTAAGCCGCTTCGAGAAATAGACGTTGCTGTCGATCAGCAGAATTTTAGGAATGCGCGCCGTATCTGTCATGAGAACGCTTCCTGTGCTTGGCCGGTCGCTGCAGGTGCGCGCGTTGGAGCGGGACTTGGCCCCGGTGTGAGCGCATTGAGATTGAGAACTTCGATGACGTCGCCATTGTGCGAGAGCCAGCCTGCAACGTGCGGAAGGTCGGCTTCGCTGGCGGGAATCATCTCGGCAAAAATGAGCTCGCAATCGCCGGTCACCGGAAGAGCGATCCATTCGGTGCCCGTGGTGTAGCGGCGCTGCGCGATCAAGTAGAAGCGGCGTGACGTTAGCCTGCGCCCAATGAGCCGTGCTGCGACGTCGATCACTGGGACGATGCGGCCACGGCGCACGACCACACCTTCGACTTCTTTCGTCATGTGGGGAAAACGAAAGATTCTGCTCGGTGCCACCAGTTCGGCGATATCGGTCGCCGCAACGGCGAAGCGCCGCTCGGAAAGGCGAAGCAGCACGAACGACTCGGACTCTGGGAGGGGCGTCATTGGATTGAACTCGCGGCGTCCACGGTTGAGCCGGCCGAGAATGGCGACTCAGCATCGGAAATGACTGGGTCTTTCGCAACGATGTCGGAAGCTAAAGATGGGTCAGCATCTTCGCCGGTTGGCGTCAGCGCCGGGTCGACCACGGAATCGAGGGCGAAGAGTTCGTCTGGCGTCAAAAATCCCTCGGGTTTAACGACTGGCACGACGATCTGATCGATTGCGGTGATGCCTCGATACCAGTTGCGTTCTTCGTTGCAGTACGCCTGCGGTAGAGCCTGAAGCCGCGTCATCGTCGTCATCTTCTCGATGCCGTCGACGAGAAGAGCCGTACGCGTGCGGCGAAGTACAAAAACCAACGCGGCGTGTGAAGGCGGCAGATTGAAATGCAGCGCGCCGTTTACGACGTAGAGATTGTGTTCGCCGCGCTGCACTGTGTGCCGGACTTTGCGAATATCCGATTGCGGAATTTCGTGCGCGGAGCCCGCCAGCGTATCGACGCTACGGACTTCCTGGACGGACGCGGATGAAACCGCGAAAAGTTGACCGCTGATTCGAAACAGAATGATCTGTTCGCTGCGAACGGGTTGCGGTTTGACGGGAGCGGGGAGTCGCATTATTTCGCTCCAACCGGTGTGTTGACTCCCACAGGGATGACTTTGCTGAGACCGATGACGCGCTTTTCGATCGCGGCGTAAATGTCGTCGATTCCGAGAACCTGCTCGACGTTGGCGGCCTTGATGGCTTCCGCCGGCATGCCGAAGATCACCGAGGTCGCTTCGTCTTGCGCGATGACAAGTCCGCCCGCGCGGTGAATCGCTTTGGCGCCCGCTGCGCCGTCGTTGCCCATTCCTGTGAGCACAACGCCGATGGCTAGCGAACCCGCGAAGGATGCGGCGGATTCCATGGTCACATCGATGTTGGGGAGATAACCGTTGATTCGACCGGAGGTCGCGTCGAGCTGGATGCGACCCGTCGGCGTGATGCGAAGGTGTTGTCCGCCGGGGCAGATGTAGAGCGTTCCGGGCTGCACTGGTTCGTTCGCTTCAGCTTCCTTAACGCGAATGCCGGTAAACTCTGCGAGTTGCGCCGCGTATTGCGTGGTGAACGACGCCGGCATGTGCTGGACAAGAAAGACCGCCGCCGGAAAATCGCGCGTGAATCCTGGAGCGAGGCGCATTACGGTGGCGGGACCGCCAGTAGAAGCGCCGAGCACTACGACCGGGAAACGCTGATCGAGGGAAGCCAACGCAACGGATGCCGGCCGCGCCGTAACAGATGGCGATGATTTTGGATTTGAAAGTGGCGCAGACTGTGCGGGGCTGGCGTTCTGCAAGGTGGACGCGAGCCGCGATGCCGTGCGAACGACGCGGACCTTCGCGGACATGCGCACCTTGCGCAGGAGATCTTCGCGAACGCTCTGCATGTCGAGATCGATGCCGCTCGACGGCTTGGAGACAAAATCAATCGCGCCGAGTTCGAGAGCCTTCAACGTGCTGTCAGCGCCTTCGCGCGATTCAGAACTGACGATCACGATCGGCCGCGGATTCGTCGTCATTATCTGCGCGGTGGCTTGAAGTCCATCGACGTGCGGCATGTTGATGTCCATCGTGATCACATCGGGTTTCAGAGATTCGGCTAGTGTCACTGCCTCGCGGCCATCCTTAGCTTGGCCGACGACCTGTAGCGCTTCGTCGGAGCTGATGATGTTCTCGAGCACTTTTCGCATGAACGCCGAGTCGTCGACGATCAGTACGCGGAACTTTTTGTTGACGATGATGGGAGGCATAGTCGTGCTCAGGCAACCGGAACCGCAGGTCGCGTTGCCTCCGATCCTATGAGTTGTTCAACCGCGGCGATGAGCTGATCTTCCTGCACTGGCTTGGTGAGGAACGATGTCGCGCCTTCCTTGATCGCGCGGTCGCGATGCTTTGCGCCTGCGCGCGACGTGACGACCATCACCGGAATGCGGCGCGTCTGTGGATTCTGCCGCAGCTGAACCATTAATTCGTAGCCGGTCATGCGTGGCATTTCGAGGTCGGTGATGACCAGGTGGCAGCCGTGCTGCGTCACGAGTTCTGCGGCTTCGAGACCGTCGGCGGCGAGTTTCACGCGGTAGCCGTTCTTTTCGAGCATGCGCCCGACGAACTTGCGGACGGAGATCGAGTCGTCGGCAACGACGATGACGCGCTCGTGTTCGACGCGGTCGATGGCATCGGTAGGAATCGTGCCACGGGCGACGGCTTCTGATCCCGGGGCGAAGATGCGCGCTGCGCCGGCGCTGGCTTGCAGCATGCGACGCTCGTTCGGTTCGGCCGCAACCATGCGGTTAAGGTCGATCAAAAGAATCAAGCTGCCGTCCGGAGCAATCGTCGTTCCAGGGAAGAGCTTCACGCGGCGGAGGTACTCGCCCAAATTCTTGATGACGATTTCGTCTTTGCCGAGAACTTCCTCGACGACTAGACCGATCTGCCGGTTGCCCGTATTCGCGACCACCATCCGGAAGTAGCCGTTGATCGGCTCTAGCGGAGGCAGGCCAAGATACGAATCGAGCCGCACCACCTCGGTTACGACATCGCGCACTTTCGTGAGCAGTTTGCCACCGACGTCTTCGATTTCATCCGCGCGAATGCGTCGAATTTCTTCGACCACTGCGAGAGGGAGCGCAAAGCTGACGCCGCCGCAACGAACGAAGAGCGCGGGCGAGATGATCAGTGTCAAAGGAACCTTGAGCGTGAACTTCGTGCCCGAACCGGGCGTGCTCTGGATTTCCACTTCACCGTTTAGCGCATTGAGGTTCGCGCGAACGACATCAAGACCAACGCCGCGACCCGCAAGTTCGGTCTTAGAATGCGCTGTCGAGAAGCCCGGATGAAATAGCATCTCGCGCAGATCGCGTTCGGTAAGGCGGTCGGCAGTATCGTGAGAGACCAGACCGCGTTCGATCGCCGCGTGTTTCACGCGTTCGTAGTCGATACCACCGCCGTCGTCCTCGACTTCGATATAGATATGGTTTCCGCGATGATAGGCGCGGAGCGACACCGTGCCGATCTCGGATTTGCCGGCTGAGCGCCGCGCTTCGGCTCGTTCAATACCGTGCGCGACTGAATTACGAACGAGATGCACCAGAGGATCAGAAATCTGTTGAATGATGTTGTTGTCGAGTTCTGTTTCGTTGCCGACGAAGTCGAGATCGACCTGTTTGCCGGCGGACTGCGCCGCGTCGCGAACCGCGCGCGACAAGCGCGAATAAAGAGTGCCGATAGGCACCATGCGCGCCGCGGTGAACTCGTCCTGCAAGTGATGAGCGAGCTTGGTGAATTCGTCGATGTCGCCTTCGACGCGACCGATGTAGCCCTCAAGCTGTGTCAGAACTTCGTTCACGTCGGCGGAGATTTCCGCCATCGAACGCGAGAGGATATTGAAGTCGTCGTAGCGATCCATCTCGAGTTCGCTGAAGTCATCAAACAGGCCATCACCGGCAGCCGCGCTGGTCAAACGCTGCGGGGTAGTTGCCGCCTTCCACGAGGAGATGTTGCGCGACGAACTAATCTTGTTGAACTCGTATTTCTCCTGGAACTCGTTGACCTTGCCTTGCAGGCGTTCCTTTGAAAAGCTCAGCGTGTCGACAAGTTTTTCAAGCTCGGAGACGCGGCCGACCATGCGCGTACGGTTGATGACGAGCTCGCCGACCGTGTTCATCATGCGGTCGAGCCGTTCGAGCGCGATGCGGACCGACTTCGCCGACTGCGCCGGAGTCGCGACCTGCTTGCCAGCTTTGCGTGCAATGACCGGCATCGAAATTTGCTGACGAACAGGCTCGAGCGATTCCGTCGCCGCGATCTGACTGGCGGCGGTTTCTTCGATCTCGACCGGCGCAAACTCTGCGATACGGTTGAGCAGGGAATCGACTCCGTTGCGCATCTCGGATTCGTCGGCCCACTGCTGGTGAAGTGTTTTCTTCAAAACATCGACCGATTCAAGGCAAATATCCACGACGGCCGGCGACGGTTCGATCTCGCCATCCCGCAATCGGCCAATCAAATCCTCAACTCGGTGTGCGATCGCGCCAAGCCGCTTCAGCCCGACCTGGGCGGCCGATCCCTTGACGGTATGAATCGCGCGGAACAGCCGATTGATTTCTTCGGGGTTGTTGTTGCCCTCCAGCGAGATCAAGCAATCGCTGACAACCTGAAGATGCTCTTCCGCCTCTGGCTGAAAAAACTCAAGAATTTCGGGACCGACTTCGTCATCGAGAGGAAGCGCATCAAAGTAGGAGCCAGTCACGCCGGCTTGTGGGCCTTCCGCCGATAGAGATTCGGCAACAGTATCGCGAACGTTGAAATTCAGTGGTACCGGCTCAACCGGGAAGGCAAAGCGGTAGCGTTCCTTGAACGCTGTGATGTCCTCGACGTTTTCGTTGCCGGTATCGCTGATCTCGAGCAAATCCGTCTCGAGCAGCGAAATACCGTCGGAAAGAAACTCGGTTAGTGGGCCGTGTAGATCCTCGCCGAGAGTCGCGTTCAGCGAATACTGGAAGACGTGCGCAAGCTTGCCCGCGATCTCCGAGAAACGCGGAAACCCATAGCTAGCCGAAGTGCCGCTAAGCGTGTGCGCGGCAATGTACAGCCGCTCGAGATCTTCGCGACGGGGCTCAATCTCTTGCAGGACGCTGACGTACTCGCGCAAATATTGCAGATGCTCGGAAGCTTCCTGGAGGAACAGTTCGACAGCTTCGCGTTCGGGAATGGTCACGCGGCTCCTCCTTCCAGAACGAGTTCGGACTTCCGCAGTTCTTCCGTAGTCGGCTTGCGGTAGAGAATGCAGTCGTTCAAGACGATTGCCTGAAACTTGACCGCCATCTTCGAAATCGACTCCGAGTGGCCGAGGAACAGATACCCGCCGGGTTCAAGGCTGTCGTAGAAGCGTTGCACCAGAGCGCGCCGGCGTTCCTCGGTGAAATAAATCATCACGTTCATGCAAAAAATCAGGTCCATGCGGCCCACGTACACCGCAGAAGCAAGATTCATTTGCGTGAAAGTGATCATTTTCTGAAGCCGCGGTTTGACCTGATGGCCATCCTTGGTTTCCGTAAAATATGCCGAAAGTTGCTTTTCGCTGACGCCCGCGAGGCTGCGGCCTTTGTACAGGCCACGCTCGGCGTGCTTCAGAGCGACTCGGCTGACATCGGTCGCCAGAATCTCCAGCTTCCAGGAATCCGCAAACGAGAGCGCATCGGCTATCGAAATCGCGATCGAGTACGGTTCTTCTCCTGTCGAACAACCCGCGCTCCAGACCCGCAGCGTGCGCGGATTCTTCCAGAACTTCTTCACGTGCAGTTCGGGCAACAAGCGCTTCTCAAACGCTTCATAAACGCCGGGATACCGAAAGAACGAAGTCTCCTGAGTCAGCACGCGTTCGAGCAGCGCCTCGTATTCGACGTTCGTCTTGCGAATGAGCCGCAAGAGTTCCGTGCCGCTGCTGAGCTTCTTCGCTGAGATATGCTCACGCACATGCGTCGAGAAAAAGCGCTCGCGCGACTCGTCGAAGCAAATGCCCGTCCGCTCTTGAATCAGCATGCGGATCTCACTCAACTCGTGTTCGCTCAAACGGACCGCTGGTCCCTGACGTTCGCTCATCGTGGTCACGCTTCGGCTCCGGAGGGTCCTCACCGCTCCGCGCGGCCAACCTCGTGCCCGCGCCGGAGCTGAGAATCAATCGCGACGTGTTAGCGTGTCGCGCCCACCGGAACAGGATGCCGTTCGGACTCTTCGGCAATGCCCGCACCTTGCTTGGCTGCGCGGAATTGTGCCAATGCTTCGTTGAGCTGATCGGAAAGCTTCACGAGCTGGCTCACCGTCGCAACCGTACCGCGGGTGCCCTGTGACGTCTGGCGCGTGATGCTCGAGATAATCTGCATTGCATGTGCGACGCCTTCCGTGCCACGCACCTGCTGTTTCGAAGCGAGCGAGATTTCCTGAACGAGTTCGGCGGACTGGCGAACGACGCTCGAAATCGCGTCGAGAGCGCGTCCCGCCTGGTCGGCCAGCGTTGCGCCTCCTTCCACTTCCTTCGTGCCTTCTTCCATGACGACGACCGCTTCGTTTGTCTCGGCCTGAATCGCCTTGATGAGGGCCGCGATGTCTTTCGTCGCGCTGCGGGAGTGTTCGGCCAGCTTACGAACTTCGTCGGCAACGACCGCGAACCCGCGGCCAGCCTCACCGGCACGCGCCGCTTCGATGGCCGCATTCAGTGCGAGCAAGTTCGTCTGTTCCGTGATGTCGTTGATGACGTTGATGATTTCCGAAATTTCCAGCGAACGATCGCCGAGCGACTTGATTTTCTTCGCGGTCGCCTGCACCGAAGCTCGAATGCGCTGCATGCCTTCCAGTGTGTCGCGTACGGCGCGGTTGCCCTGTTCGGCGGCATCGAGAGCGCGGCGCGCCGCTTCGGCGCTGGCTTCCGCGTTGTTCGACACCTGTTTCATCGAAACCGTGAGTTCTTCGACGGCGCTCGACGTGTTCGTGATTTCCTGATCCTGTTGCGTCGCGCCGGCCTGCATTTCGTCTGCAGCAACGAGAATATTGTTCGAGCACGCGGTTACTTCCATCGCGGCCTTGCGAACGCGCTCGAGAACCTTGGTGAAGTTGTCGAGCATGTAGTTAATCGAGTCCGCTACGTTGCCGAGCGCATCGTTGGTGACCTTGCCGCGCAAGCGACAAATCGCCACGCGCCACCTGGTTGATGACCGTCAACAATTCGGTGATGCTGCGTTGCAGATTCTCGTTCGCTTCCTGATTGCTCGTCGCCTTCGAGACTTTCGCGACGGCGCGGTTCAGGTTCTCCGCGATCAAGCCCAATTCATCCGACGAGCTGACTTCGGCGCGGGCACGGCCGTCCCCGGCGGCGAAGCGCTCCGAGAACTCCGTTAGTTGCTGCACGGGCTTGAGCAGCGTACCGCCCAGCCGCCACGCGAGGAACAGCGCGCCAGCCACGGCAAGCACGAGCGCGATCATTACGGCCCCGCTGGCCCCGCTGGGCAGTGCGCCAAAATCAAAGATCGACGCGCCGCCCGACTGCCGGCCCGCGCTGTACGCGAAGCCAAGCACGGCGAACAAGATGACGCCGTTCACCAGGACTAGCGTCCAGATTTTAGAACTGAGTCGCGATTTCATGCCTTCCTCCCAAATCTTCCTTCGACGATTCGGCGGAAGTTCCGCCTCTCGCCGCAATCTCAAATGCCCCGAATCTCAAATACTTGGTCCAGGAAACACTTCCAGCAATTTCCTCAGATCGATCAGCAGTGCCAGTCGATCTTCGTGGCGCAGCATACCCGTGCAATGCGGAACGTTCTCAGGCGCCTGCTCCAGCAAATCCTCCGACGTGACCGAATACGTGCCGATGACTTCATCGGCGGTGATGCCGACCCGCAGAACATCGTGCGTTGCGTCGCCAGGTAGGGAAGCGACGACGACATGTTTGGGCAGCAGCCCGGGACGTCGCCCTTCCGTCAGTGCGATATCGATGAGCGGAACGATTGAGCCTCGCAAATTGAAAATCCCAAGCAGATACGCAGGCGCGAGCGGCACTTTGGTCAGCAACGGCCAGTCGAGGACTTCCTCGACATCGAGCACCGGCAGGCAGAAACGCTCGCGACCGCTGCGGAAAACGCAAAACTGCGACTCGGCCGGACTCTCCTCGATCGGGCCGAGCGCTTCCAGCAGATCGGCAGAGTCTGTGTTGGCGGAAAGCGGTGTCAGATGAAATTCGTCCATCATGCCTGCACTGTCCTCAGTCGTTCTCCGAACTCAGAATTAACAAGCCCCGAAAATCTCAAGCGAAGCGTCGTACTGCGCGAATTAGTTCTTCCCGCGTGAACGGCTTCGTCACATAGCCATCCGCGCCCTGCTGCTCGCCCCAGTAGCGGTCGCTCGGCGTATCCTTCGACGTCACCAGAATCACCGGGATCGCGTTGAATTTTGTGTTGCTCTTCAACTCGCGGCAAACTTGAAAACCGTTGCGTTCGGGCATCACTACATCGAGAAGAATCACACTCGGTGTCTCGGCCGTGATGGTCTGCTCGATCAACTTCGGGTCGTTCAGACCGACGCCCTGATAGCCTTCGGTCTCGAGCAGGCCTAGCATCAGCCGCACTTGCGAAGGCGAATCGTCGACGATGAGCACTTTTTTCTGCACGACGTAGGTCTCCCGACAGTTCTCCGCTGCGAAGAGGTGCACGTCAGCGGCCAGCTTTATGCCGTCGTCTCAACGCTTGTCGCGTTGGTATAACCGGCTGAATTTGCTGTACTTGCGGCAGGACTGGGAACTCTTAGCGGCGGCCGGGTCGTGTGGGCAACACGGCTTGCGTCTCAGCTTGAGATGCATTCTCAACCTCACGCATCTCGCTAGCAAGCGATGAGAATCGCTGCATGATTTCGTTGATACGCAAAGCCATGCTGTGGATGGTTTTGATTTGCGCCAATGACTGCTGCGAGAGCTGCCCGGGTTCCAGAAGCAGAAGTTCGGCGTTGCCGAGCATCGAGGTCAGCGCGTTGTTGACACTCGGCTTCATGTCGATCATGTAGCGGCCAAGAGTCGCCTGCGCTTCGCTCTGAGCGGCTCGTGACTCCGCCTGCCGTACGGCACGTAGCGCTTCAGCTCGGCGCAAAGACTCACCCGCCACCAGCAAAAGCGTCTGCGTCCAATCCTCACGCAGAGGTACATGCACAAATCGTGGATGCCGTCGGCGAAGCTGCGCTAGTTCGCTCGATTCGACCGGAGCGCACAGAATCACGGCGCTCGCCGGCGCGAGTGACTGCAGAATTTCTGGCAACTTGCCTTCTCGCAGCGGCCCCACTACCGCGAGTTCGTGCGCAACTCCCTCGTGTTCATTCCAAACATCGCTGGCAAGCACGGTAATCGCGGGGACGTCTCGTTCTGCCCGCCAGCAGGCAGTCAGAAGCCGTGCGAATTCAGGCTCATCCGTGACGATCAGTACACTGGCATTCTGCAAGGAAGGCGGCTCCCGATTTCTCGTTCCACTCGGCGCGGATCGCGCCTCAAATATGTCTGTGCGGCTTACAGTTTTTCGGCTTCGTCCAGCGCCGATAACAAACGCTTCGTGCTGATGCCCAGGTTCACCGCGGATTCCGTGTCTTTGGTCTGCTTGGCGATGTCGACGCGTTCCTGGAGGCGCGATACTTCGATTCGAGCAATCGACAAGGCGCGCTCGAGTGAAGTTGCATTGCCACTTTCACGTGCGGATTCGGTCGCTGCCGTAACGATGGCGCGGGCGACCACCGCTCGGCGCAGATCTTCTGCCGAAGGGCTGTCTTCGCTCACAAATGCAGTCACTTCCCACGACGACATCAAAATCCTCGCGTTGCCGATTTTCACCGTGGTCATCGATCGACCACGCGTTGGCGGCACTGCGATCAATTGCTCCCAAATCTGCTCGAGGCAAGCGTCGAAATCTAAAAGATTCAACGTATCGCCACTATTCGAAGATTCCTTAGCGGCTGATTTCGCCGGGGCGGCCGCTGGCTCCTTCTCGCGTGCAGAAGGGGTGTGCGAAATCGATACCGGAGCCTGAGTCTCCGGCGCCTTTGGCGCGACACGTTCCAAAGCTCGTTCAACGTCCGTGCGCAGGCACAGCAACTTCTCGAACGCCTCGTTGACGGTACGCTCCGTGTATTCCTGCTGGAATGGCTGCTTCCACTCATCCGCCAATTGACGAACGCGAGCGATCGGCTCTTCCTTCGACAAACCAAACAAACTGCAGTCGGCCGTTTGAACATCCAGTGAATCGAGTTGGCTCAGCCCGGCCCGAATCGCGATCAGATCGGCGTGCATCAGTTCGATCAGCGTCCGGCGCAGTAGAAAATTGAAACGAACAAATGCCACGAGGGAAGCCGGCTCATAAAACATCTTTCCGGCGTCGTCTTTCACCTTGCGGCCCTGCTCGACGAAGCTCGTCTTCAGCATGTCGCGCAGGCTGCGGAATCCGCGCAGCGCAACAATCATCTTCTCAAGGGGCTCGCACCACGAAATCGGCGCTATGCTGGCCTCGCCGAGCACCGGCTTCATCACCTGTGCCACGTCTTCCAGTTCGATCTGCTTGTGATAAACCTTTGGTGGGGCGCACAGCGCGAAGTACTGCACCAACAGAAAGTCGACCTTGTCACGGTCCATGTTCGACTTCGAGGTCTTGCGCCAGTGTCGCTGAATCAACGCCCGCAGACCTGCTTCGCTCGCGTTGAGCGTCGTCATCTGTAACAGGTGGCGCAGTTGATATACGAGTACCTGCTGATCCATCGAATCGAGCCAAGTCTGGATTCGCGCATAAAGCTCGGTGTCAGCCTTTTCCGGCAAGATGCGCTTGTCGGCCGCAAAGGGAATCTCAAGCGTCAGTTGCTTTGCGAGCGCGATGTAGATCGGGAAAACCGAACGAGTCTCGTCCCATTGCTCCGGGCGCGGACCGCTAGGCCGCGCGGGAGCCGGCATTGATAAATTCAGTGTAGTCATCTTCACGGCAGCATCACCCATTCGCATGGCGCTTGCGTAAACTTCACGGCGACCGCTTTTCGCCCTTCGTGGTATTGCATGGCGATTACGGTTGCTTCGGCCTTGCGAGATTTCCCTTCACGTTCCAGGCGAACTCGATCATCAAATTCCAACGGGAGACTGGAAGCGAAAATTGCAAGCTCTGGCGACGCGAATTCGACGGTCACCGCTTCGTGCAACTTTGCGCTGCCCGAACGAACCGCACTCACCTGCGCTCGCAAACGGACCGGCAACGCCTGAGGAAAAAATCGAGCCAATTGCTCCACACAACCTTGCGCTACCTGTTGATCGAGGACTCCGACATGACTTGATGCCGAAAATGCCTCGGTTCCGTCCAGCTGGCCCGATGGTTTCACTTCGCCTCTCGATTCCGTCGCTAGCATAGGCCGTTGCTGACGTCGGCCTACACACAGAGACGGACAAATTCCCAAGTGAAGAAATGCACGTCGCACGCCAAAGGGATATTCGTTAGGTTATTGGATGAAGGCGTTGAAAGGGCGAGGGTTACGTCGACATCGGCGCTCGGCAGTCAGCCGCTCGTCTCACCGTGACACGTTGTGCGTCTCAGTCGTCGCGAGTCGTGATGAGCCGGCGCCCAGCCTGAGACAGAAAAAACCTGTTCGTTCGGTCAGCGTGAGGCCGCGTGCGTTTTCTCTTCTTCTTCGATTTCGGCGGCGGCTTCCGGTCGCATCGGGATGTTGTAGCGTTTGAGCTTGCGATAGAGCGTGGCTCGGCTGATACCCAGCATCTTGCCCGCAAGTGCTTTGTCTCCTCCGGCTTGCTCGAAGACGCGCAAAATGGTCATTCGCTCCATCTCAGCCAAAGCCGTTGTGGATAGCGATGCTCCGTCGTCCATCGAAGCCGTGGAAGGCATCGACGATTCCGTCCGAATAGCCGGCGGCAAATCTCCAACATCGATCGTCCGGTGGTCTCCCAGTGTCACCGCGCGCGCAACACAGTTCTCGAGTTCGCGGATATTCCCAGGCCAATCGTATTGCAACAGACTCTTCATCGCCGCCGCAGTCACCTGAAGATTTTCGCCGCGTGCGTAACGATCCAGGAAGTGATGCACAAGCACCGGAATGTCCGATCGCCGATCGCGCAGAGCAGGGAGGTGAATGGTCACGACGTTGAGCCGGAAATACAGATCTTTCCGAAACGTTCCCGCTCGATAGGCCGCTTCGAGGTCGCGGTTGGTTGCCGCGATCACGCGCACGTCGATGTTGACCTTGTCATTGCTGCCGACCGGCCGCACTTCCTTCTCCTGCAGTACGCGCAGCAACTTTGCCTGCATTTCGAGTGGTAATTCACCGATCTCATCGAGAAAGATCGTCCCGCCGTCCGCCGCTTTGAACAAGCCAGCCTTCGATTTCGACGCGCCCGTGAACGCACCCTTCTCATAGCCAAAAAGCTCGCTCTCCATCAGCGTCGGTACTAATGAGCCGCAATCGACCGCAATAAACGGTGTCGATGCCATCGCCCCGCGGAAGTGAATCGCCCGTGCAGCAAGCTCTTTGCCCGTCCCGCTCTCGCCCGACACCAGCACCGGTGTCCGCGTATCCTTCAGTCGCGAGATCATCCGCAACACGTCCTGAATGTTCGCGGACGAGCCGATAATTCCATCCAGATTCTCTTCCGTGCTGACGCGCTCGCGCAGAAACGCATTCTCGGTAACCAGTCGGATCTTTTCCGCCATCCGCAGTAACAGAAGCCGCATCTTCTCGACGCGAAATGGCTTTTCGATGTAGTCGTAGGCACCCAGCTTCATCGCATCGACTGCCGACTCGATCGAGCCGTGCCCCGTCATAATCGCCACTTCAGCGCGTGGAAGCTGCGCTTTCACCTGCCGCAACAACTCGACGCCCGATTGATTCGGCAACTTGAGATCGGTCAGCACCAAATCCGGTGCCTCGGCGTCGAGCCGCGAGACCGCGGCTTCGGCGCTTTCCGCCTCGCTGCAAAGAAATCCCAGCGACGTTCCGATCGTCATGCACAAACGTCGGATGCTTTGCTCGTCATCCACAACCATCATGCGAATTTTTAGGTCGGTGCTCATGGTTTCCCGAAGGTCTTCTCCACGACTGTGAGTAGTTGTTGCACACGAAACGGCTTCTCAATGCACGGCGTTCCGCTTTGCTTCAACAGCATCTGGGTGTCGCTGTTCGCGGTATCGCCGCTGATCAAAATGATGCGCGTACAAAGCTCCGGCCGGTTTTGCTGAATCCACGCGTGAACCTCTGCGCCATTCACTGAACCCGGCATACGTATATCGGAAATCACACCTGAATATTCCCGGCCGCCAAGTTTTTCTAGCCCTTCCGCACCCGACGCCGCGTCCTCAACTGCATATCCGCGCCGTTCCAATGCCGCGCGCAGAAATGCCGTAACCGACGGCTCGTCCTCAATCAACAGAATCGGCGATGTGAGAATCGGCGAAGGGCTCATCTCCCCGCCTCTTTGGCGATCGCCGCCGCCGTAGCCGCTTCGGTTGCCACAGGGACGCGCACGATGAACGTGCTGCCCGGTTCGTTTTCATTGTTACGGCACAGAATTTCGCCGCCATGAGCCCGCACAATCCCATAGCAGATGCTGAGACCGAGCCCGGTGCCTTTCGCGGCCTGCTTGGTCGTATAAAACGGGTCGAAGATTCGCTCGGTGTCGGTCACGCCGGGGCCGTTGTCCGCGATTGTCACTTCGATGTTCGATCCCTGCTGCGAAGTCCGAATCGCAATCCGTCCGCGCTGTTCAACTTCCTGCACCGCGTCGTACGCATTGTTCAGAATGTTTAGGAACACTTGTTGGAGCTGCTGCCCATCCCCGAGCGCGTGCGCCAGATTCTCGTCGAATTCCTCCAACACCTCGACACCATGGCTCGCAAAATCGTAGCTGCGCAGCTTGATGGTCTGCCGCAATACCGCGTTCACATGCACCAGTTCGCGCTGCACGGGACGCTGTCTTGCGAAGCTCAACAAGTCCTGGACGATATCTTTCGTTCGCTGCGTCTCGTGCAAAATAATCTCGAGGTCTTCGCGCGCATTCGCCGGAATTGCAGGGTTCTCCAGCAACAAATCCGTAAAGCCCAGAATCGCGGCCAGCGGATTGTTCACTTCATGCGCCACGCCGGAAACCAGCCGCCCGATTGTCGCCATCTTCTCAGAGTGCGCTAGTTTCGCCTGGAGCAGCACAGCATCCGTAATATCGGTCATAACTACGACCACGCTGTTCACTGCGCCCTGCTCATCGCGCATCGGGCTCAAGCTGATCGAGAAATGTCCTATCGACGCATCGCTGCGTCGCACCCGCAGCTCAATGTTCTCTACCTGATGCCCATGCGCCGTTGTTTCCAGCGCCGCCTCAAAATCCTCCCGCTGGCCCGCTTCCACCCAATCGACCAGTCGGTGTCCTATCAATTCGTGCTCGCTATAACCCGATTCAAATGCCCGCCGGTTCGCGTAGCTAATCAATCCCGCCGTATCGAGCACCACGATCATGCTCTGCGTGGTGTTCAGAATCTTCTGGTTGAAGTCCCTTTCGCGCTGCAATTGCGACTGAAAAGTCCGCTGCTCGGTTACATCCAGCATTAACCCGCGGATCTGAATAATCTTCCCGCTCGCGTCGCGCACAGCCGTAATGTTCTGCAATGTATGCAGCAGCGTGCCATCCTTGCGCCGCAGCGTCTCTTCGTAGTTCCGTAACACCCCGCGCTTCGATAGCGCCGAAAAGAATCGATCCCGCTCCGCCACGGCGGGATAAAGATGCGTGCTTACGTCCGCCCGCAGTAGCTCTTCGCGAGAATCGTAACCAAGCATCCGGACCATCGCATCGTTCACATCCAGAAAGCGACCCTCAGGACTCGCAAAAAACAATCCTTCCTGGATGCTGTCAAACAACTCGCGATAGCGCCGCTCGGCCTCTCGCCGGTCGGTCATGTCCTTCAGCACATGAATCGTGCGGGTGTCGTCATCCGAGACGCCGGGCGTCCGTGACGTCGAAACCAGGAAAATCCGCTCTGGCGACGCGACGATATATTCCTCGCGTGCCTGCTGGGTGTCGCGACAAAACGGGCAGGGAATCTCGCTGCGCGTCTCGGCAATCTGTCGCAGGCTGCTCATTGGGTCGCCAACTAGCGCTGCGGGCGGCACGCCCAGGTGCGACGCCAGCGATCGGTTCGTGCGCACAATGCGGAACGACCGGTCATGCACCACGATGTAGTCGCTTATCGCGTCTATATCTTCGACCCACTGCCGTTTCGACCGCTCCAACTGCGAAAATCTCCTGAAATTTTCGAGCGAAAGCGCAGCGTGACTCGCCAGCGCATGCAACAAATGCCGCTCGTCCCGCGAAGGTGTCCCGCCTGCCCGAATCAGACACAGGCAGCCCAGACTCTCTTCATCGCTTGCCGTGATCGGCACAAACGTCACATCGGCAACCTGATCGTCCGTGTGCCCGCCCACCGCGAGTGGAGAATCAAACGAAACCGGCAGCGTTTCCGCTTTGCGCCGCGCCTCGCGGCCTATCCGAATAAGTGTCGCTTGATGCGAGGCCTGCAAATCAGCCGCGTCGGCGGTTGCCTGATACAAATCCGTCTCGCGCCCGCGAAACACCATGACCCCGCCCCAGCGCGCGTCCAACATTCGCGTCGCGCGTTGCGCAAACCGCTCTAAAAACGCCGGCAAATTCCGCGAGTGCGCGGCGTCCACCGCCAATTCCATCAGTTCATCGGCCGCATGAATAACAGGACGAGCAGAGGCGGGTTTCTTCACGCGCTTCCGCGCAAGACGAGGCGAGGGTTTGGCCGTTGCTCTAGGCATATTTGATTGAGACGCATCTCCGGCGTCTCAATTTGACGATTTCTCAGGTGCTTCTACGCTACCTACCCATCTCAATGTGAGTCAATCGCCCATAGATTTCGGTGTTTCGCACTCGACACTCGCCGTTTTTCGCGTGTCGATGAGAAAAGCTGCCGCCACGCTCGTTCGCAGAAACACAAGAATCACTTCCATCGCACAAAGGCCTCACCAAATCGCGTCTCAGCGTGAGACCCCACAGCGCGAATCACAGGTCGTCTGAGACAACTTACAAAAGGCCCCGCGCGCGCAATTGCACTCGCACCTTCAACCTAACTTCACTATTGCCTAGCACTTGTAGCGGCTCGTGGCTCGCAAAATACCATTTTTTTTCTTTCGCCAGTCCTGGCCATCGACGTGCCTTTCTTGCGGTGGGGGATTGTCCCAATCGGAGGAGGCGTGGTGTCGAAGCGACGGAAGTGGATAACGATTGTCTTGGCGAGCGTGGGATTCGCAGGACTGCTGGCGGCAACGGGTTTCGCTCAGAGCTCGAGCACAGATGAAGGTAAGCGCAAGGTCAAAACGCGCGTGTCGCCGACGTACCCGGAACTCGCCAAACGCATGAGCGTCAGCGGCAAAGTGAAAATTGAGGTCATCATCGCTCCCGATGGCCACGTCAAGAGCACCCGCGCGATCGGCGGCCATCCGCTGCTCGTGCAGACCTGCACGGACGCGGTCAAGGAATGGAAGTTCTTTCCGGCTCCCGAAGAGTCAACGCAGGTCGTGGAGTTCGATTTCACCGGTTCAGGAAGCAATTAGGCACGAACAGCGCGTTGCGAGGAGATCGCGGCGCAGCTTCAAATGTCCGTAGGGCAGCGGTTTCTGGGGTGGAGGGTTTTAGAAATGACGATCGGCAAGAAACTTTATATCGGCTTCGGCTCGATCCTTTTCATCTTGATCGGGCTGTTCGTCGTCAACATCATCGCCGGCCTGCGCGAACAGTCTGCGCGCTCCGACGCTACGGCTGCGCTGCAAAGCGTGCGCACCATCGAAGCCGTGCGCTACCAGATCATGCTCAACCGGAACAACCTCAACAACTTCCTGCTGAGCGGCGATCCGCGCGACGAGGAGAAGGTCAACAAAGGTTTGATCGACATCGCCGACATCATCAAGCACGGCGAATCGAACACAACCAGCAACGATCTGCTTCACACTTCGCTGATCCAGGTCGAAAGCACCGAAGCAAGCTGGGGCGACAATTTCGCCAAGCCGTTGCTTGCCAAGCGCCACCAAGTCGATTCCGGCGACGCCACCGTTTCCGACCTCCAGATCTTCTATCTCCAAAAGGATCCAACTTCCTGGCTCGTGAAATCCTCATCCGTGCTCGATCAGGCCGCTGCCGAAATCGCGAAGTCGCTCGACGAAACGAGCAAGTCTGCGGCTCGCGCCAGCACCTTGAGCACGACGCTCACGACCGGCGGCACCTTCCTCGCTTTGGTTTGGGGATTCGTCGTCGCCTTCTACACCGCAAAATCGATCACCGAGCCGCTGACGCACCTGATCACGGTCGCCCGCGAAATCGGCGACTCCGGCGATCTCGATCAGAACATCGACATTCATCGCAACGACGAAATCGGAGCCTTGGCGACCACATTCAACAACATGGTCGCCTACCTCAAAGAAATGGCCGGAGTTTCGATGGCCGTCGCGGAAGGCGACCTCGCGATCGAAGTTGTGCCGCGCTCGAAACGCGACACGCTCGGCAATGCGTTCCTACGCATGCAACACGGATTGCAGGATCTCGTCCGCACCACGCGCGACTCGGCGGGACAGGTTTCCGCTGGATCGAACCAGGTCGCAGGCGCCGCCGACGAATCCGCGAAGGTTAGCGTGCAGGCGTCCTCCGCGATCGAAGAAGTCACCAGCACGATGCACGAGATGAGCATCAACGTGCAGAACGTAGTGAAGAATACGCAAATTCAGGCATCGAGCGTCGCGGAAACCTCTGCATCGATCGACCAGATGGTCACTTCGATCCAACGGGTCGCCGACACCGCAAAAGTCCTGCTCGATATCGCCAACCGTTCGCGCGAAGAAGTCGTCACCGGTATCGCCACGATGGAAAAGGCGACCGACGGCCTCAATCGCACCAACCACGCCATTCAGTCGTCTGCCGAGATCATCAACGTTCTCGGCCATCGCGCCGACGACATCGGCAAGATCATTGAAGTCATCGACGATCTCGCCGAACAAACGAACTTGCTTGCGTTGAACGCTGCGATCGAAGCGGCTCGCGCCGGCGAACACGGTCTCGGTTTCGCGGTCGTCGCCGACGAAGTCCGCAAACTCGCTGAAAAATCGACGCAATCCACCAAGGAAATCGCCGACCTCATCCAGAGCATCCAGCGCGAAGCGCGCCAGGCCGTCGAAAACATGGAGCGCAGCACGCGCATCGTTGAAGAAGGCCTCAGCCTCGGCAACGACCTAGGTTCCGCGCTGCACAAGATCTCCAACGTCGTCACCGAAGTCTACAAATTCTCCCAGGAAATCGGTGCCGCCACAGCCGAGCAGTCTGTCGGCTCGTCGCAGATCGCGAAAGCCACCGGCAGACTCACCGAAATCACCCAGGAAATCAATTCCGCCGTCGAAGAGCAGGCATCCGGTGCGCAGGCCGTCGTTCGCGCCATGGACAAGATGCGCGAACTCGTGCAGCAGTCCGCATCGAGTTCCACCGAGCTCTCCGCCGCCGCCGAGCAGATGCTCAAGCTCTCGCGCAACCTCCTCGACAGCATGGATCGCTTCGTTCTCGACACTTCGGCGCAAGCCCGCACGCGTCGTGAAGCTCCTGCACCAAACTCGCGCCGCCGCGAAACGCATCGCGACGCGGAAAGCGAATACGCCGAGCTCACGCGCTGAGAGTCATAAACGCTGCCATGGACAAAGATCTCCAGGTCGTTGGTTTTCGGATCGGCAACGAGATGTTCGGCGTGCGGATTGGATCGGTGCGCGAGATCGTTCGCGTTCCCGAGATCACTTCTGTGCCGAGCGCTCCCGAGACCGTTGAAGGCGTCATCAATCTCCGCGGCAAGATCATCCCCGTGATGGATCTGCGCAAGCGCTTCGGTCAGGTTGATATCGCGCCTGACAAAAAGAATCGCATTCTCGTCGTTGAGCTCGACAACAAACTCATCGGCTTGATCGTCAACGCCGCCTCCGAAGTTCTGAAAATTCCCCCGTCCGACATCGAACCTCCCGGCAGCGTCTTCGCCGAAGGCGAATCGAACTACGTCACCGGCGTTGGGAAGCTCAAGGGCCGCTTGATCATCCTGCTGGACGTTTCAAAGCTCTTGCAGCACCAGGAAGTTAAGAGACTCGAGGAGGCCGCGGAAACCCTCGCCACCGTGAGGTAGTACCGTCGGTCTGCATTTTTGGCCGACGACGCTAACTCATTTCAGCGAGGCACGCGCCTATATGGGAACGATAACTGCCCAAGTTCAATTAACCGAAGCGGAGCTGAAGCTCCTCCAGACGCTCGTCTATCAGGAATGTGGCATGTTCTTCGACGAGCGCCGGTCGCACTTTCTCAAGGATCGTCTACAGCGCCGTCTCAAAGCCTGCCAGATCGATTCCTTCTATAACTACTATCGCCTGCTGACCAGCCGCGAAGGAAAGAACGAACTGGCCGCCCTGCTCGAAAACCTGACGGTCAACGAAACCAGTTTCTTCCGCAATCGGCCGCAACTCGATCTTCTGCAAAAAAGCGTTCTCGAAGAATTGCTCCGCAAAAAGCAGGAACGTCGCGACTGGACTCTGCGCGTCTGGAGCGCCGGCTGTTCCTCGGGCCAGGAAGCCTATTCGGTCGCGATCCTGATTTGCGATGCTCTCGCGTATTACTACCTGCGGAATCCGCTTCCGTTTGATATGCCGTCGCCCAAGCCCCTTATTCCTCCGCCGTGGAGGCTGGAAATCGTCGCGTCCGACATCAGCTATGCCAGCCTCCGCGCCGGACAGGAAGGCGACCTACACCGAGCAGCAGATGGAGCCGGTGGACTACACCTGCCGCCTTCGCTATTTCGAGCGCGTCGGCGACAAGTACGCCGTCAAAAAGCAGCTCAAAGATTTGATCCAGTTCGACTTTCACAACCTGAAAACCGAATTCTTGCCACGCCGCAACGACATCATCCTCTGCCGTAACGTAATGATCTATTTCGACGAAGCCGAACAGAAGCGCCTCATCGAAAAGTTCTGGCACTGCTTGAATCCCGGCGGCTACCTCTTCGTCGGTCACGCCGAAAGCCTGTTCGGCCTGACGCAAAAATTCCGCATGGTGCACGAAAACAACGGCACCGCGTATCAAAAGCTCGAGGTCAATTCTTGAGTCAACTGCCCGACGATCGCAGCGGAGAGCTCCGCGCGCTCTTTTTTGAGAGCGCGAATGAGCTATTGCAGTCGCTGAATGACGCTGGACTCGAACTCGAGTCGCGTCCGACCGACGACGAAGTGATTCGTCGCGTTCGCCGCGCCGTGCACACTTTAAAGGGCGATTCCGCTGCTTGCGGCTACTACCAGCTCAGCGAACTCTCACACGAGTTGGAAGATGTCTTGTCGCCACAGGTTGGTCAGCAGAGCGGAGGGAAGCTCGCCGAAGTCGTCCTCGAAGCTGCCGACAGCTTTTCGGCGATGCTCTCGGCTTACCAGCGCAATATCGAGCCCCCGCCGGCCGAACACCTTCGCATTTTGATTCGTTCGCTCTTGAACGCACCCGCTCAGCCCGAAAAGAAAGGGCCCGCGCCAGAAGGTTGCCGCGCAATTCTGCGTGGACCGAATACGAGCAGTTGATGGTCTCCGAAGCGATTCATCGCGGCGAAACGGTCTACAACATCGCGCTGCGCATCGATCCGAACAGCCTGATGCATGCCGCCGCGTTCCAGCTTATCCGCAACGTGCTCCACGGCTGCGGCACCGTCATCGCGTTGCGTCCCGAAGACAATTCAGCCGCCGCGACTGTCGAAATTGTCGAAGCCGCTCTCGCCACCACGCAACCCGAAGAACGCATTACCCAGCGCTGCAAAATCCCCGCGATCGTCTCCGAACTCCGCGTCGAGCGCATGAGCCACATCGAGACCAGCGAGCACGAACTCCTCGGCGACATTCTTGAAGCGCAAGCCGCCGACGCCACGGCTCACGCGAAAGATCACGGCCCGAATGGCGAAGCCGCGAAAGGAGCGGCACCGGGTTCCGCCGCCGCTGCGGTCGTCGAAAACACGCTCCGCGTCGATTCCGCACGCATTGATGCCGTCATGAATCTCGTCGGCGAGCTCATCATCGGCAAGTCGATGCTCAACCGCACGCTGACCGAGTTCGACAAAACCCATTCGCGCGATCCGCTGCGCGCCAAATTGTCCGACGCGATGGCGTTCCAGTCGCGCGTCCTCGATGAACTCCACAAGTGCGTGCTCAAAATCCGCATGGTGCCCGTCGAACAGCTCTTCCGTCGCTTTCCGCGGCTCGTCCGCGATGTTGCCAAGCAGTGCGGCAAAGACGTCGCTCTCGATCTCTCCGGTCAGAACACCGATCTCGACAAGGGCATCCTCGATTCGCTCGCCGAGCCACTGATGCATATCGTGCGCAATGCCGTCGACCACGGCATTGAAAGCGCCGAAGATCGCATCGCTGCAGGCAAAGCCGCGCGCGGCACGCTTTATCTCAACGCCTATCATCAGGGCACCCAAGTCGTCATCGAAGTCCGCGACGACGGCCGCGGCATCGACCTCGCGCAGATTCGCCAGCACGCCGTGAAGCGCGGCCTGCTCAAAGAAGAAGACGCGCAGCGCCTCCCTGACAACGAAGTGCTCAACCTGGTTTTCGAGCCCGGCTTCAGCACCGCCGCTGAAGTCACCGAAGTTTCCGGCCGGGGAGTCGGCATGGACGTCGTCCGCACCGTGATGGATCGGCTGAAAGGCACTGTTCAGATCAGCTCCAGCAAGAACCGCGGCACCACGATTCAACTCCGCGCGCCGCTCACTTTGGCAAGCATCCAGACTTTGCTGTTCCGCATCGGCGGCCGCCTCTTTGCCGTGCCTCTGTCTTCCGTCGTCGAAATCACTCGCATCAACGACGAAGAAATTCACCGCGTCGATCGCCGCGAAGTTCTGCGCCTCCGCGAACAAGTGCTGACACTCGTTCGCCTGAACAAATTGAGCCAGATTCATGCCGTCGAGTCGGCGCACGACGAAAGCAACAAGAAGAAGACGCAACTTCGTCATCGTCATCGGCGCCGCCGAAAAGCGTTTCGGCTTGCTCGTCGACACCTTGGTCGGCGAAGAAGAACTCGTCATTAAGGCGCTTCCGTCCGACATCATCGCCAGCGACCTCGTCAGCGGCGCATCGATCTTGGGCGATGGCACCGTCGTTCTCATCCTCAACGTTCCGGCCGTGTTGCAGCGTCTGTCTCGCACCGTACCCTTGGGGGCCATCGCATGAGCGAAAAGATCCGCGTTCTCGTTGTCGATGATTCGGCGCTCATGAGAAAGCTCATCCCGTCGATCCTCGCCCGCGATCCCGAAATTGAAGTCGTCGGCACGGCGATGGATGGCGAATTCGCCCTGAAAAAGATCGAAGAGCTACGCCCCGACGTCGTCACCCTCGATCTCGAGATGCCGCGCATGGATGGCATGGAGACTTTGCGCCTGATCATGCGCCGCGCTCCGCTTCCGGTGATTCTCTTCAGCACGCACTCCAAAGAAGGAGCGTACTCAACGCTGAAAGCGCTCGCCCTTGGCGCTGTCGATTTCATCGCTAAACCGACCGACGCCGCCGCAGGTCATCTCGAAAAAATCGCCGACGTCCTAATTGAAAAAATCAAAGTTGCCAAGCGCGCTACCGGCCGTAAACTTCCGCCGGCCACTGTGCCGATCGACTCCTCCGGCTGCCGAAAAAAGGCGCACGCTCCACCGCGCCTCCAACCCGCATCATCGCCATTGGCGTCTCAACCGGCGGTCCAAACGCGTTGCAATTCGTGCTCTCGCAGATCCCATCGGATTTCCCTTGCTGCATCCTTGTGGTGCAACACATGCCCGAAGGCTTCACCGAGATGTTCGCCAAACGCCTCGATGAGTGCAGTGCGCTTGACGTCAGCGAAGCGAAGTCCGGCGACCTCCTTCTTGCCGGCCGCGTGCTCATCTGTCCCGGCAATCGCCACATGATGGTGCGCCGCATGCCTCGCGGCGATATGGCGTCCTGTCCGACGGCGCGCCGGTCAACGGCCATCGCCCATCCGTCGACGTTCTGTTTCATTCCGTCGCGCAGGAATTCTCGCTCTCAACGGTCGGCGTTCTCATGACCGGCATGGGTGAAGATGGCGCCGAAGGTCTCGGCGTAATCAAAGCCGCAGGCGGTTTCACCATCGCGCAGAGCGAAGAAACGTGCGTCGTCAGTGGCATGCCGCGCGCCGCCATCAGCAAGGGCCACGCGAATCGCATCATCGCGCTCGAACAGATTGGAAATTTCCTCGCTTCGCAATATGGAGTCGATCGTCTTGGCGGATAAATCCGACAAATCCGAAAAAGATCGTTCCGACAAGACCGAAAAGCTTGAAAAGAACGAAAGGACACCAGTTTCTTCCCAGCGCAGTTAACGCTGCAACGGGATGAAGGAGAAGGCCATGCAACAATTCGCGCCTCTGCACCGCAAAGACAATCAATCCGTCCGCTACCTTGTGGTGGACGACTCCGTATTCGCCCGCAAAAATCTCATCAAGATGATCGAGATGTTCGGTGGCGAAGTGGCCGGTGAAGCCGGCGACGGCCTTACCGCCATCGCGGAGTACAACCGCACCAAGCCCGACATCGTGCTCATGGACATCACCATGCCGCAGATGGAAGGCATCGAAGCGGTCGAACGCATCGTGCGTCAACACGCCGACGCACGCATCGTGATGGTCAGCTCCGTCGGCTACCAGGAAAACATCCTCGCCGCTTTGCAAAAGGGCGCGAAGCACTTCGTCCAGAAACCCGTGAAGGCCGAAGTGCTCTACGAAATTCTGCGCTACGTGCTCAGCGACGACCCGAACGCGGTCGGCGCTCCCGTCGCGCTGGCAGGAGAACGACGCGCATGAGAATGGAACTCATCCAGCCCTTCATCAATGCCGCCGACGCCGTTTTCTCCGAAATGCTCCAGGCGCCGACGAAGATCAACGATCTCTCGATGGACGAAGAGACCTATCGCCGCAAAGGCGTCGCCGCGCACATTTTGTTCAAAGGCGACATCGAAGGCCGCGTCGTCCTCGACATCGCTCCCGAAGTCGCCTACAAAATCGCCAGCCATCTCACCGGCGGCACCGTTCAGGAAGGCGAACAGATCGCGCGCGAAACCGTCTGCGAACTCGCGAACATGGTGATCGGCAACTCCGTCACACTGCTCAACGATCAGGGCTTTCGCTTTAAAGTTTTCCCGCCCGAAATTCATATGAAAGAAGAAGGCCTCTCCGGCGATCACGATACCGAAGCGATGGTCATCTGCATCGCCACGCCGTGCGGCGACGTCTTCCTCAACATCGCAATGCACTACATGCGCCGCCGCCGCAAAGAACGCGACGCCGTCGCCGTCGACTAACTCTGAATTCGCACCGAATTGCGCGCACTCCGATCAGGAGGCCGAATGCCGCTCTCAACAGCAGTCGCATACGCAAAGTTTTAGTGGTATTGGCCTCGCCAGCCCGTGAACCCACAACCTTCCTCAATCATGCGGTCCCTACGCCCCCGCCTCATTCGGCGGCCGCAAATAAGCCGCCCCATGCCGATACAACCCCGCCGACGGTATCGCCTGTGAAAACACAATCCGGATCGGCACAAAAATCGCCGCGCTGCCCGGCGTGAACGGCACCGCCACCTCGACGCGCGAACCTTCCGCATACTGATTCCGGCTGCGGAAACTCAGCCCGCCCTTCGACAAATCCTCACAAACCGCCACTTCTTCCTGGAACCCGCGCCGGCGGATGCATGCAAGCACCCGCGCTTTGACTCTCGTCCGGTTCCGCCGCGGTATCACGCGCTCGTCGCCGGCAATAGCCATCGCAGTTGTCGCCATTCGTTTCCTGCTGCGCCTCGATCCAGATCGAAGGCGAATCGCAATGCGTGCAAAGGCGCGCGACGCACTTGCGCACCTCGAACGATTTCACTTCCGGCTCGTTCAAATAAACGACTTCGCGCCGCTGGCAAAAGCTGCATTCCATCAGCAGCCGCGCCAGCGCTTCCGGAGCGCTTTGGGGAGCAGGGAAGTCGATGTCCCAGAAATCCGCGCGGGGATCCAGAATCGCGATCGCGTAAAGGTAGCCGTCCCCGTCCTGGTCGATTTCCGCCACGATGCGGGCACGCGCGACCTTCCAGTGGTCGCCTTCGCGCTGTCGCCGAATCGTCAGTTCCTGCCCGGTGAAAAGCTTCTCCGCGAGCCGGAGAACGCCGCCATTGCGGCTCACCAGCATCGTTTCCGCCTTCTGTTTGGTTTCCGCGCCGCTTCCGTTCGCCCACGACGCTTCCACGGGCATACGGAAACTGACACGGTCGCTTTGCCGAAGGCCTTCGGGTCGCATAGTCTCGCTTCGTTCACAGGAATTGCTGACATTTTCAGCGTAACACGCGTCAGTTTCGCGTTGCTGTGGCATCCGGCCGCCTTTGTCGTTAGGACTAATAACATCGAGCGCTTGTACCAAAGGACAGTCGAAAGGGGGTTTTGATGCCACTTTTGAGGTCCAAAATTCACCCGCGCCGGGGCGCACTCAACCGCGCCGCTATTAATCTTTTGGCGGTCGCGGCCGATGGAAACAGTCGTGTCCTGCAGCGATTCACGTCAAAATAGAGGCTCAATAAATAAGCAGCGAGCCGTTAAGACTGGTCGCGGAGGCCGCTGCTCCGCAGCCGCGCTGAGCGCGCCAATAAAGAGCATCGAACTGCAATGACCTTAAGTAACGTGATCTTTATGGACGAACGAATCTCCAAGAACCAGCCGAGCCGGACTGGGGTGCGCGACCGTCGTTACGCGATTCGCTTTCCTTTTGCCGCTGACGTCGAAATCATCGACATGGAATCGGGCTCGCGCGCCGTGGGCGTCACCTCCGACATTTCGCTGGGCGGATGCTTTGTCTGCACCAGCAAGCCGCTCCCGGTTGCGACCCGGGTGCGCATTACGCTGACGCGCAAGGGCCAACGAATCGAAGCGCTCGCTGTCGTGCGCATCCTCAAGCCGCGTATCGGCATGGGCATCGAGTTCATCGACGTCGAAGGCGCCTACCACGACCTCCTCTGCCGTTGGATCGAGCAGATCCGCCAGAATCGCTAAATATG
This sequence comes from uncultured Acidobacteriota bacterium, assembly GCA_963795355.1. Lineage (GTDB taxonomy): Bacteria > Acidobacteriota > Terriglobia > Acidiferrales > UBA7541 > Acidiferrum. The sequence goes on along the minus strand of CAWCHM010000008.1, from coordinate 843,466 downwards.
GAGTGCGGCGCCCCGGCGCCGCCTTTACAGCGTAGGCCACCCCGGCAACTCGCTCGCACGACCCAATGTTCCCACTGCGCTAGAATCTTCGCATGGGTATCGATTTGCGCTCGCCGGAATTTGAGGCCTGCATCGTCTCAGTTTGGAAACAGGCGCTCGTCGAATCTGCAAAGAGCGTTGCTGTCGGCGGCGACACGTACTCCGTCCGCAGAACGGCGAAGAACAAACTGGCTCAAGTTGATTTTGAATTTCAGGGAGAGCCGATTCGCGGCCTCGAGCAGAACCCGAAAACGCAGTCGAGATGGGCGCAGATCGCGCGCAAAGGCGAAAAGGTGATGCAGTTTTTGCAGGGCGGGCGTTACGTTGTGGTAGTTTACGGCGGAAAAATCTTCACTTACGGCAAGAAATAAGGCCTTCGATTTGTAGGGGCGGGGCTTGCTCCGCCCGGCGTCAACAGGTTCGCGTTGCTTCCGTTGCGCGCGGAATCGATTCTTGGCGATGTTCGAGACTGTCTTTCTTAACTTTCCAAAACTTGGTCCATCAACTGGCCGACGGCGCGGTGTGCCTCGAGAATCGAAAAGCGATGATCCATCGCGCCGGCGAGATCTGTATTCGCGAACGCAATTCGTCCAAATGGCGCGCTGCGTAAAACCTCTCGCGGGGCTTGCTTGCCGTCCCTGCCAAAGAAGAAGCCCGGTTGAGGATTGCAGTAGGCGTGTCCCCAGCGATTCAAGACGATTCCGGCGATGTCGCGCTTTGCGTCGAAACCCGATCCGCGAAACATCAGATCCATCTGCACGCGAATGCGTTCTTCGTATTCTTTGTACGAAGTCGTGAGCATTTCGGCACGGCCGCGATGCCCCTGATCCTCCGTCGGAAGTCCGGGATACGCATATAGAACTTTGAGCGCGAGCACGATCGGCGACTCTGGTGTGATCGTCGGCTCGACGTCTCCCACGAGCGAACTTCGCACGACGTCAAAATAATTTCCCGACACCTTCAAACCACCGGCAGCCGCTGATGCCCATTTTGTGCAGGAATCGCCAGTTGCGCACCGCCACGTTCGCCATCATGCACGGCGAGCGATAAAACTGCGCGTACGCGGCGCGTTGCGCTTCGCCCAGATCGCGACAAACGTGCTTGGCCGTCCAGCTTCCGCCGGCCATCACTGCGGAGCGCGCCTTCACGCGATAGACTTTGCCGTCACGAGCATAGGTGATCGAAAGAGTTGAGGCCTTCGCGGGATCGCCGTCATGCTGCACGGAAACTGCAGTCGAAGACAGCCGCATCCGCGCTTTCGCGCCATTCATGTCTAGCGCGTAGAACTTCACGTTGCCGCGCGTCACGCCATCGACGGTTGGAGGGCCATCGATCGCATCGGGAATGAGCGTTTTCGTCATCAGACGCGCAATCGTCGTGTTGCCGCCGGGGAACATCTGCACCGGCGGGTCGCCAGACTTGTCGTCGAATGGATATAGAAACTCGAAGGCGAAATCGTTGTATGCCGACAACGCGTCGGGACCGAGCCCGGAGCCGCCGCCTTCCACCGGAGACAAGATACTCGCGGCAGAATTCGCGCGTCATTCCGTAATGCTGGATGTAGTGTTCTTCCAGAGTGATCGCGTCGAGCGCTCGCGACGCCGCATCGCCGTCAACCTTCGGCCGCTCCCATTTTGCTTCACGAGCCGCCGCTCCTGAAAACCAACGCTCCAATTCTTTCTTCGACTGCTCGCTTACCGGTGCGTTCTGAAATTCCTTGCCGCCCTTGTCGAGCAGCCACATTCCGTCCTTTTGTCCAAATTTGGCGCCAAACCAGAATCCGTATTGCCCTTGGCCGAGGCCGGAAGAGTCATACGGTGTGCGGCTCAGTTTCCAGTCGGCGACGGCGCCCGCAGGCTTCTGATACTGAAGGCGAGGCGTGTGGAGTCCGATGGAGTCGTAAAAGCGCTCGAGAAAGCTGTGCGGATATTGCGCAAAATAAATCGCGGATCCTTGATGGCCAACGATTCGTTTTCCATCGACCTCGAATTCGTTTTGCTTGGCTTCGCCACCAAAAATCGGATGATTTTCGATAATGAGGACGGAGGCGTTTGGCCCGGCGATCCGTCGGAAGAACAATGCCGCAGCGATTCCACTGATCCCGCCGCCGACGATCACGCAGTCATAAGTCTCGCCGGTGTCGATCGTTTCGGAAGGCTCCGCGTTGTCGCGCATTTTGTGCCCGGCGGTGAGAACTTCAAACGTGTTGCCGTTCGATTTGGCGTACTCGCCGACGCCACCGTACCCACTCCATTCATCGGAGGCGGCTAGCATCTGCGCCGGTGTGAACCCGGAAAGCAGCATCGCCCCCGACCCCAGCAGCGTCGACCCTAGAAAATCCCTCCGAGTAATCCCATCCGCCATCCCTAATCCCTCAGAAGCTTTGCTCGTGTAGGGGCGCAGCACTGCCGCGCCCCAGGACCTCACGATTTAAAAGTTATCGACTCTGGTTCTTCCTTGTTTCTATCGTGCCCGCTACTGCTTCGTGTCCAACGGATGCTTGCTCTTCTCGTAGAACTCTTTCTGGATTCTCAGACTATTGTCGTCGGCTTTCACGGCCTTGATGCATTCCGCGACGGCATCGACCCAATTCTTGATGTTCCACTCCCCGAGTTCTTTCGCCGCCACCGAACCGTCGCCGGAATAATGCTCCGGGAATCGCGCGTACCACCAAATTCCGGTGTACAAGTCGGAGGGAAGCATGATGCGTTTTTGGTCCGCGCCGGACTCGCTGCTCGCACGATCGATATGGGCGAGTTCTGGATGCGTGTAGAGGAGGTTCGAACTTTCGTTCTCGCCGGCGTGGTAATCAACCCCGGTTGATTTCTTCGCTGGCCCGCCGGTTTTGCTGCGCTCCCCGTCGAACACGTAGACCACGTAGTCGCGCTGGCGATCCATTTGCGATTGCGCGAAAAAGGGAAGCAGGTGCTCGTTGCCGCCGTGTCCGTTTACGATGATGACCTTCTTGCAGCCGTTGCGCGCCATCTCGTCTGTAGTTTCTTGTAGGAGTTTGAGCTGAATGTCGATGCTGTAAGCGACGGTGCCCGGTTCGTGCCTGGCCTCAAAAATTTGACCGAAGTAGTAGGAGGGAAAGACCACGGCGTATTCCTGCTCAGCCGAATGTTCCGAAACGTAGCGAACGTTGAGCAGGTCCGTGCCGAGCGGCAGATGCGGGCCGTGCTTTTCGATAATGCCGATGGGCAGCAGACAAACACCCTTCGATTGCTGAATTCCTTTTACGAAGTCTCCGGCCGTGAGCTCTTCCCACTTGACGGAAAGTTTTTGCGCAGGCGTGATCCGCGGAGTGAACAACATGATGAGAGTGAAGGTAGCGATTGCAACAAAGCGACGATGCATTTCCTCAGTCCTCCGAACGTGCGCATTCTAGCTCCGAGTGGGGATTTCGTCATGCTTAAATCGCATAGTTAAATCGATTGAGGAGAATCCGAGACCGTCAGCCTGAGACCGATAATTTGCTTCGGCCGGCTATCGTTCAGCTCGAATTGAAACACTCATGCACGAATGCTTGTGCTACATCGGAACGAGTTTGCAAAAGTTTTCTGTCGATACAGCATTCCGACGTGGCCGCTACAGGATTCTCCTCATCCTTTTCTCGTAGCTCGTACCTCAAACTTGGCCGATTGCATCAGAAGTGCTACAACCTTTCCCCGACAGGATGATGATCGAACGATGGGTGCGATGGCCGCTGCGAAACCGCAATTGACCAAGGAACGCCGAAAAGCTGAAATTCGAGAGGGAAACCCGCTTCCGCGTGGTGCGTGGTGGGACGGAAAGGGTGTGAACTTCTCATTGTTTTCAGCGAATGCGACCCGCGTCGAGCTTTGTCTATTCGACGACGAGGGCAAAGAGGAGCGTCAGCGGATCGACTTGCCGGAATATACCGACGAAATCTGGCACGGCTACGTTCCGAATCTCGAGCCGGGCGCGGTATATGGCTATCGCGTTTACGGTCCTTACGAACCGGAAAAAGGACATCGCTTCAATCACAACAAGTTGTTGGTCGATCCTTATGCGCGGGTGCACATCGGCACATTGAAGTGGGACGACGCGTGTTTTGGCTACACAATCGGATCGCCGGAAGGAGATTTGTCTTTCGACGAGCGCGACTCCGCGCCGTTTGTTCCAAAATGTATGGTGGTCGATCCGCGTTTTGAGTGGCGTCAGGAGACGCGGCGGCATCAAGTGCCCTGGGATCAAACGATCATCTATGAGCTACACGTGCGCGGCTACACGAAGCTGCACCCCAAAGTGCCGAAGAAACAGCGCGGCACGTTTGCCGGATTGTCGAACAAGGATGTGATTTCGTACATCAAGGCGCTCGGCGTTACGTCGGTCGAGCTTCTTCCCGTGTTTACGTTCGTCAACGATCGAATATTACTCGATAAAGGTTTAACGGACTACTGGGGCTACAACACGATCGGTTTCTTCGCGCCCGATCCGCGTTACGCGGCCGTGCCGCGGGCGGCGTTGCTGGAATTCAAAGAGATGATCGCGCGGTATCACGACGCGGGCATTGAGGTGATTCTCGACGTGGTGTACAACCACACCTCGGAGGGCAATGAGCTTGGGCCGACGCTGTCATTCAAAGGCATCGACAACGCGAGCTATTACCGCTTGATGCCCGACAAGCCGCGCTACTACATCAACGACACCGGCACCGGCAACACGGTGAATTTGTCGCATGCGCGCGTCATGCAGATGGTGACTGACAGCTTGCGTTACTGGGTGCAGGAGACCGAGGTCGATGGATTCCGATTCGACCTCGGAACGATTCTAGCGCGCGAGCCGAGCGGGTTCGATCACCAGAGCGGATTCTTGAAAACATGCAGCCAGGACCCCGTTCTAGGCACGGTGAAACTGATTGCCGAGCCGTGGGACATCGGTCCGGGCGGATACCAGGTCGGCGAATTTCCGCCAGGCTGGGCGGAGTGGAACGACAAGTTCCGCGATACGGTGCGAAGTTTTTGGAAGGGCGACGACACTTCCGGTGCGTTGGCGCCGCGCCTTTGCGCTTCGGCGGATATGTTCAACCGGCATGGGCGCAAACCGTGGTCGAGCGTAAATTTTGTGACCGCGCATGATGGGTTCACGCTGAACGACCTGGTCAGCTACAACGAAAAGCACAACGAAGCGAATAAGGAAAACAATCAGGACGGTAGCTCGAACAATCATTCCTGGAACTGCGGCGTCGAAGGGCCGACGCAAGATCCGGTGATCACTGCGCTACGCGCCAAACAGATGCGGAATATGCTGGCAACGCTTTTACTGTCGCAAGGCACGCCGATGGTCACGGCGGGCGACGAATTCGCGCGAACGCAGGGCGGAAATAACAATGCCTATTGCCAGGATAACGAGATCAGTTGGGTAAATTGGGCGCTCGCGGCGAAGGGCCGCTCGCTGGCGGACTTTACACAGCAGCTCACGGCGATACGGAAGCAATATCCGATTCTGCGTCGCAATCGATTTCTCACCGGCGCATTTAACGAGGAACTCGGCATCAAGGATGTCACGTGGATTCATCCTTCCGGCGAAGAGATGAAGGAAGAGAACTGGAAGACGGACCGATGCTTCGGCATGTTGATCGATGGGCGCGCGCAGCCGACCGGATTGCGGCGGCGCGGTTCGGATGCAACGTTGCTGATTCTGTTCAATAGTTTTCACGAGCCTGTGCCGTTTGCAATTCCGACGACCGTTGGCAGCGAGCACTGGTGCCTGCTGCTCGATACGAACAACGACGATTTGGCGATCGAAGCGAAGAATTTTCGGTCGGGCGATAAGTATGAAGTGGCGCCGCGGTCGTTGCATCTGTTCGTGTTGATTCCGGATCCGGGCGTTTGAACGCGTGATCGCTGACCAATGACTGGTTGGAGCGCAGCGTCTGAGCGTTCGCTGGCGCAAATGAGCGATTGCCGACGTTGACGTCTGAGATCCTTCGCTGCGCTCAGGATGACAGCGATTTATAAATTTTCTTCAACTACAAAAACCCGATTACAAAAAGCGATGTTAGCCGCGAGCGTGGCAGAGGCGGCCCATGGCGCCCGCTACGCGTAAATTGTCGGTGCGGTTGGCGAAGTAGCGGGCGTTGATGGCGGCGCTGTCGAGATCTTCAATGTGGCGGTAGCCGATCTGCGCTTAGCGCGGTGTTTAGTTCGCCTGGGACAAAGAAGCCGCGGAACGGTTCGCCTGCGGCGGCGACGCGGCTGGTGATGGCGTCGAAGACCAATTTCCCAACAGTGTTGAGCAAATGGCGCGGCACGGTGTAGTCGAAGACGATTCCGTTTTCGGCGGACATCGTGTGGATGAGACGAAGTGTGTCGAGCACGGTTTGCGGCTCGAGATACATGGTGACGCCGAGCCAGGAGAAGAAGGCCGGCTCGGCGGCCTGGAAATTCGCGGCGCGGAGACCGTCGGCCAGCGTCTGGGTGTTGAAGTCGACGGCGGCGTAGGTGACTGAGTCGGGGATCGCGATGTCTTCGGCGGCGAGGCGCTGGCGCTTCCACTCTTGCGTCGCGGGGTGGTCGACCTCGAAGACGCGGAGATTGGGGTACGGGTTGCGATAGGCGAAGGTGTCGAGGCCGGCGCCGAGGATGACGAATTGGGTCGTGCCGCGGCGAACGGCGAGGGCGAGTTCGTCTTCGGCGAAGCGGGCGCGGACGGCCATGAAGGCGCGCATGTAGCGGGCGGGCGGGGAGAAACGGTCGGTGATCGAGGAGATGGAGGCGGCAGCTTCGCGGCCGACGATGCGGACGGCGAGCGGGTCTTCGAGTACTTTGGGAGTGTCAAAGAGTTGGTGTGCGGCGCGGCGGAGGGCGACGCGTTGTGCGGTTCGGCTCGGGCGGCCTTGGATCATGGGTTGGTCGACTTATTGTGCGACAGTGAGTTCCGTTTTGGGAAGCTTAGGGTACCACCCCCGGTGTTTTTCCGAAGAGTGCGGTTGTTATTGATTCTAAGCTAGATAGCGTTTTGCTTGATTTGAAGAGTGCGCAAAGTCTTTGAGATGTTGGGGATGCGGATGCGCTTATCTTCGCTTTTTGTCCGCTTTGGAACGGATATTGACCACAGGGTACGCGGAGTGCCCTGAGAAAGGGCTCGAGTTTCGCTCAGGCGCAGGTTTCTACGAGTGTGATTTTACGCTTGGGAGGAAGTCTGTCCAATTAGAGTTTTTTATGGTGAGGTGCGTTTGCGTTTCGAACGGCGAGTGTCTGCGGTGTTGACGTTGAGCTCCTTCGGGCATCCCCGGGGATGGCGCTCAGGATACATCCCTTGGTCTAGCGGCGGGTGCGACGAATCGGCTGGCGGGTGATGCGCTTTCGCACTTCGGCCACACGGAAGACGAGCGAGGAGCTGGCGATGGCGGCCAAGGCGCAGGCGACCCAGGCCAGGGCGAAGGCTAGCCAGACGCTGGTGTGATCGTTGGCTTGAAAGATTTGAGAGACTACGGCGACGATGCCTGCGGCGATGATCATTGTTCAACCCTCTTTTGACTCGACGTTCCGACCGACTGCGTTGAAAAGATCATACAACGGGAAAAAGCCCGCTGGGCTGATGTGTGTTGAGAGGGTAATGGCAGGTGAGAGTCGTCCGAATCGATTGGTTAATTCGGATCTGGGCTCGGTCGTGTTGGATCTAAACCCCGCGATCTGAGAGGCGATCGCGGCTACTAGGGGGGCGGACCCGCGAATATGATCGTCGTTATGGCATGTGCGGTGTTTCGTCTAAACCCGCACCCTCGAGCTGCTGAGGGTGCGGCACCCAAAAGCCACACGGTTATTGCGGGGTGTAGGAGCTGTGGATGTAACGCTGGGCGAAAGTGAGGAATGTGGGCCAATTGGGGGCGGGGGTGTGGCCGCCGCTGTGTTGGCGGAAGGAGATGTCGCCATCGATGAGTGGGGTTTCGAAGGGTGGGAATTGGGCGGCGGTGACGATTGCGAACTGACCGCTTTCGACGATGCCGACGGGTTTTTTGCCGAGGAGTTTGTAGACGGGGCCGGCGGCCACTGCTGCCAGGAATGTGCCTTTGGCGTCGGCCCAGCCGTCGCCTTGGGTGGCGCCGCCGCCGATGAAGACGGGGCGCGGGGCGCAGAGGGCGATGAGTTCGTGGGAGTCCACGGGGAGATCTTTGGGATAGAGCGGGCCGTCGTACTTGATGAAATTGCCGGCGAACCAGTGGTATTCGCCGGTGCCGGCGAGATTGCCCATTTGCTCGCCGAAGTTGCGGCGGTAGAGTTCGGCGCCGCCGGCTCCAGACGAGCTGATGTAGGCGATGGCGAAGCGCGGGTCGTAAGCCATGGTGACTAGAGATGCTTTGCCGTAGCGGGAGTGGCCGGTGACGCCGACCTGTTTCGCGTCTACGGCTTTGTCGGTTTCGAAATAGTCGAGGCAGCGGCTGGCTCCCCAAGCCCAGGCGCGGAGCGCGCCCCAATCGTCGAGTTTGCGCGGCTGGCCTTTGTTGACGAGGCCGATGATGCCTTCCTGTAGGCCATCACCTTTATCGGCCTGAACGCTGGTGGGAATGTAGATGGCGTAGCCCCAGCCTTTGGCGAGGAGTTGCTGCTGCCACGTGGGCGACGCGGTGGCTTGCTTGGCCATTTCGGGGTAGAGCTTGGCGATGCGTTCCATAACTTCTTTGCTGAAGGCGAGTTCCATCATGACGGGGACGGGCGTGGTGGCTTTGGCGGGAGTGGAGAGCGTGAGTTCGATGTTGACGGTGATCGATGGGTCGGCGGAATTGTCGACGTGGCCGACGAGGTGTTTTGTGATGACGGGGATGTCGCCGTTTGTTTCGTTTGTGGTGTTGATGAGTTCCCAATTTACTTTGGGCGTGTGGGCGGGGGCTCGGCCGTAGATTTCGCGGTCGAAGTCTTCGAAGATTTCGGCGCGGCGCTTGTCTTGCCAGTCCTTGGTCGATTTGACCGGCTTGCCGTTTTTGAAGAGGAGAGGATCGGGAAGAGGGGGGTCGGGGCCGGCTTTGGATTCGTCGTAGTTAGGGAGGTGGTCGGTGGCGTTAGAGGCGCCATTCGCGGCTGGGCGAATTTCTTTGATGTGGAGTGCGTCCATGAGGCGTTGGTGATCTTGTTCGGCGGTGAGGTGGGCGGGAGTTTTTGCGTCGGAGGCCTGCTGCGCCGCGGATTTGATCGCGAATAGGGCGGAGACGGAAATGGAAGCGTATATGATCAGGCGGCTGACGCGCACTCGTTGGACCTCGGTTGAGAAATGAAACGCGAAGGGCGGTTGGGAAGTTACAGCGGTTGAGCAGAGGATTCAAGCGATTGTCGGCAGTGACTGTCGCTCGAGAAAACCCGCACGCTGGAAAAAGCCGCAAGGTCGCGGCACCCAAACGCGTGCTGCGGACATGGACGCAGGACGCGTTGCGCCGGCGATAAAAAATTCAGCTGCGGTTCAGGAATGCTTATCGAAGATCAAATTGCGACTCAGAGGAGCGATGATGACTGAGATTACGGTGATGTTGGCGGTTACGGACGCAGCGGCGGCGGTGGAGTTCTATCAGAAGGCGTTTGGGGCGGTGGTGCATTGGACGGTTGGCGGTGACGGCCACATGGTGGCGGGGATGGCGATTGATGGGGCGCGGTTTTTTCTGGCGACGGAGTCGCCGGAGTTCGGGACGCGCGGGCCGTCTGGAGCGGGATTTACGACGGTGAGGATTGAATTGTTTGTGGATGATCCGGTTGCGGTTCATGCGACGGCGTTGTCAGCCGGAGCGAAGCAGCACAGCGAGGTGAAGGAGCACAAGTATCCGGTGGTCGGGCCGAAGCCGATTGGGAGGATGTTGCAGGGGGCGGTGACGGATCCGTCGGGACATATTTGGTTGATTGGGAAGTTTTTGGATTGAGCGCGAGCGGGACGGAACTCAACGGATCGATCTTGCGGACATGGGGCGCAGCGGTGCTGCGCCCGTACATGGGTGTTGAGGTGCGTCGCTGAGAATTAGCTTTGGCGAGCGACAAACGCCGGCGGGGATGCCGGCGCCACCGGTGGCGGTCGGAAGGTGCTTGCTTGTTTGTAGCGTGCGGTGGACAATCTGCGGCAATTGCGGGCCAAAGTTTTAACATGAACGATTCTGAAGGAGGGTTGAACGTGAAAAGTTCTCGGCGAGAATTTTTGGTTGGAGCAAGTGTGGCGGCAGGGTTTGCGGCTGGAGCGGGACTGGCGATGCCGCGAGAGATATTTGGTGCGATTCGCGCGGATGAACCGAGCGGGAAATCGATTGATCCGGATGCGGCGTTGAAGAAATTGATGGAAGGGAACGCGCGGTTCGTGAAGGGGCAGGTGAAGGCTGGTGGACGGAAGCCGGAGGACTTCAAGGCGCTGGCGAAGGCGCAATATCCCGAGGCGATTATTGTGAGCTGTTCGGATTCGCGCGTTGCGCCGGAGATTTTGTTTGATACCGGCGTCGGCGATATTTTTGTGATTCGCGTGGCGGGGAATGTTGTGTATGGATCGGGAGTGATGGTGAAAGGCAGCATTGAGTACGGGGTGGCGGAGTTGAATGCGCCACTGATTATGGTGCTGGGGCACAGCGCGTGCGGTGCGGTGAAGGCGGCGATTGCGCATTTGCATGACAAGGATTCGCTGCCGGGTGCGATCAATGGATTGGTGGAGCTGGTGAAGCCGGCGGTGACGCAGAGTGCGGGAATGCCGGGTGATCCGCTGGAAAATGCGATCAAGAAGAATGTGGAGATCGGAGTGGGGAGATTGAAGGAGCTTGAACCGATCGTGGGGCCGCGGGCGAAGGCGGGCAAGGTGAAGATCGTCGGCGGGGTGTATGACTTGGCGACGGGGACGGTGACGTTGGTTTAGGGGAACGGGTGCGGCGGCGAGTAGGCGGCGCGCATTCCGAAAAGAACGCACCGGTGATTGTGATGGTGAAAAGCACTCGGACAAGAACCCCACCCTCTAAAACCGAGGGTGGGGCACCCGCGTGATACTGGGGAAATGGTGAAGTCGATACGATTGGTGGGGCACACGCCGGGGCCGAGTGCGCGCGTTGGGAATACGGAGCCGGAGAGTGGCGACGTAAAGTCGCCGCAACAAAGCGGGAGACGGAGGATCTTTTTGTTGTCGCCGGCGAACGCGGCCGGGGTGCGCGCGAAAATGATTTTGCGTGACGCCGCGACGTTTCCGCTGGCGGTGCGGCTGCGCGAAGAAGGGTTGCCGCTCGGGGAGATTTTTAGCTTCATCAGCGGATTGTATTTTCGGGGGAAGCTGGCGTATTCGCGGGCGCATGCTTCGCCACCGAGGGGAGTGCCGGGAATTGTGGTGATCACGGCGTCGGGTGGGCTGGTGTCGCCGGATCGATTATTTCGGTTGCCGGATTTGCTGGAAATCACGAGCGGAGATATTGGGGCGGGCGAGCCTGCGTATCGGGTTCCGCTGGAGCGCGATGCGCGGCTGCTTTCGGAGCACATGGGAGCTGAGTGCGAGGTCGTGCTGCTGGGGAGTGTGGCGACGCCGAAGTATGTCGAACCGTTGCTGGAGATTTTTGGGGAGCGGCTGTTGTTTCCGCAGGAGTTTGTGGGACGCGGGGATATGAGTCGCGGCGGGTTGATGCTGCGGTACGCGAGCGAGGGGAAAGAGCTGACGTATGTGCCGGTGGCGGCGGTAAGACATGGGACGCGGCCGCCGAAGTTGGCGAAGTTGGGGACAGCGGCGAAAAGTCAAAACACCCACCCTCTGAAACCCGAGGGTGGGGCACCCAAGAGCCGCCATAAGAGAAAAACCATCGACAGCGCGATGGAAGCGGTGATCCTGGTGGGGATTCAGGGAGCGGGGAAGAGCACGTTTTATAAGGAGCGATTTTCGGGGACACATGCGCGGATCAATCTGGATGAATTGAAGACTCGCGAGCGCGAGCGGATATTTTTCGAGGAATGTTTGCACGAGAAGCGGTCGTTCGTGGTGGATAACACCAACATGAAAGCGGCTGATCGCGCGAGGTATATCGCGGCGGCGCGCGCAGCGGGGTTTCGCGTTGTGGGGTATTTTCTGGACGCGAGTTTGAAGGATGCGATTCGGAGGAATGGGCAGCGCAGCGGGAAGGCGAAAGTGCCGGCGGTGGCGATTGCGGGTGCGTTTAAACGGTTGGAGCCGATGCGAGTGGACGAAGGTTTCGATCAGATTTTTCGTGTGAAGAGTCTGGATGGCGGGAAGTTTGAAGTCGAGGAGATGCGATGAGAGTGGCGAAGAACTGGTTGCGGGCGAGCGCGCGTGTGGCTGGCGTTGGATTGCTGATGTTGGCGGGTTGTGTCGCGACGATGGCGCAGGGTGGGAAGCCGGAGAAGTTGGAGTGCGAGTCGCTGGTGACGCCGCTGGGGATGGATGCGGAGAAGCTGGTGTTGTCTTGGCAATTGCGCGATACGCGTGATGGGGCGAAGCAGACTGCGTATGACGTGCAAGTGGCGTCTTCGGCGGCGAATTTGGCTGCGGGGAAGGCGGATGTGTGGGACAGCGGGAAAGTGGAGTCGAGCGATTCGATTGGCGTCGTCTATGGCGGGCCGGCGATGCAGGCGAGCAAACGATATTTCTGGCGCGTGTTGGCGTGGGATCGCGACGGGAAGGCGTATCCAGCGAGCGATGCGAGCTGGTGGGAGACGGGGTTGTTGCGGCAAGAGAACTGGAAGGCGAAGTGGATTGGGTTTGAGGAGAAGGAAGAGCGCGCGGTGCGTGAGTCGGACGCCAAGTGGATCACGAACGCGGATACGGGGTCGGCGGAGAAGGATAAGTCGAGTCATGCGTTTCGTTTTCATTTTTCGGTGAGTGGCGGGGTGAAGCGGGCGGTATTGTATGCGACCGGTGAAGACACTACTGGAGCATGGGTGAATGGGAAGCAGGAGATGGAGACTTCGCCCTTGCCTGCGTATGGGCATCAGCCGTGGAAGACTTATTTTGTGCGCGATGTGACGGCGGATCTGAAGAGCGGCGCGAATGTGTTGGCGGTGGAGGTAATTCGATATGGCGGCGGGCGTGAGGCTCCGGACATCAGCCAGACGCCGATGAATGCGCTGCTGTATGTCGAGAAGGGCGATGGGACGACGGAAATTTTTAAGACGGGAGACGCGGGGTGGAAGGGTGGGCTGAACGTTTCGGGGTCGTGGCAGCAGTCTGTGTTTGATGATTCGAACTGGCGGGATGCGATTCCGTATGTGGAGAAGTCGGCGAATTTTGAGGATTCGGGAGTGTCGCGGCCTTGGCCTACGGGGGCGGTAAAGTCTTTGCGCCGAAATTTTGATGTGACGAAGCCGGTGGCTGCGGTGCGGGTGTATGCGACGGCGCTGGGTGCTTACAAATTATTCGTGAACGGGCGCGCGGTGGGCGATCAGATTCTGGCGCCGGGGTGGACGGATTTTCGTGAGCACGTGGTGTATCAGGCGTATGACGTCAGCGATTTGGTGAAGCAGGGGAAGAATGCGATCGGAGCGATGCTGGCTCCGGGTTGGTATTCGACACCGCTACAGTGGTTGCGCGAAGGGAATAATTACGGGGCGACGCCGCCCGCGGTGCGAGTGCAGATGCGGATTGAGTATCGGGATGGTTCGGCGGACGAGATTTTGAGCGATGCGTCGTGGAAGGCGGATTCGTCGGCGATTCGCTTTGCGGAGATTTATGACGGCGAGACGGTTGACGCGCGAAAGGTGCAGAAGGGATGGGATACGGCGGGGTTTGCGGATGGCGCGTGGAAGCCTGTTGAAGTGATCGAGCCGATGTTGGGCGGCCCCGGCTCGGTGGCCAAGGCGGGGGAGCCAAAGATTGAGTGGCAATATTTTCAGCCGATTCGGCGCGAACAGACGCTGACGGCGAAGACGGTTACTTCGCCTGCGACTGGGGTTTATGTTTTTGATTTCGGGCAGAATTTTTCTGGCGTGGTGCGGATTCGCGTGAAGGGTGCGGCCGGGACCGATGTGAAGTTGCGATTCGCGGAAGTGTTGAATGCGGATGGAACGATGTACGTGGAGAATTTGCGGACGGCGAAAGCGACGGATCATTTTATTTTGGCGGGGAAGGGTGAGGAGGAGTTCGAACCGGCGTTTACGTATCACGGATTTCGGTATGCGGAAGTGTCGGGCGTGTCGAGCAAACCGCGGGCGGAAGATGTGCAGGCGATCGTGTTTCACACGGATGCGCCTTTTACAGCTGAGTTGAAGACGAAGAGCGAGATGCTCAACAAGTTGTGGAACAATATTTTGTGGGGGCAGCGGTCGAACTTTGTTGGGCTGCCGACGGATTGTCCGCAGCGTGATGAGCGGCTGGGATGGTCGGCGGATGCGCAGGTGTTCTGGCGGGCGGCGAGCTACAACATGGATTTGGCGGCGTTTTCGCGGAAGTTCAGCGGCGATTTGCGCGGGACGCAAGTAGGTACGGCGATGTATGGGATTTTTGCACCGGGGACGAATCACGAGAGTCCTGGGTACGGAACGGGATGGAGTGATGCGGGCGTGATTATTCCGTGGACGTCGTGGATTCAGACGGGCGACCGGACCGTTGTGGATCAGAATTGGGACGGGATGAAGAAATATCTTGCGGCGATTCATGAGGCGAATCCGGATTATTTGTGGAAGAAGAACTATGGGATTCCGTTTGCGGATTGGTTGTCGCCGGAAGGGGTGACGCCGGTGGATCTGATTGGGACGGCGTATTGGGCGTACGACGTGACGTTGATGAAACAGATGGCGGCTGCGACGGGGCGGACGGCGGAAGCGGCGGAGTATGGGGAGTTGTTTGAAAAAATTAAGGAGGCGTTTGGAAAGGCGTACACGAGGCCGGATGGATTTGTTGGCGGCGTGCCGCCACCGCCGGTGTTTGCTTCCGCGACGGCAACGAAATTGAGCGATCAGCCGGTGGAGACGCAGACGGGATATGTGCTGGCGATCAATATGAATTTGCTGCCGGAGTCGTTGCGGAAAACGGCGGGGCGGCGGCTGGCGGATCGGATCGCGGCGAATAAGGGGCAGCTGGGCACGGGATTTCTGGGAACGCCGTATTTGCTGGCGGCGCTCACGGATACGGGGCATCTGGATGTTGCGTATCACTTGCTGCTCGACACGAATTATCCGTCGTGGGGATATTTGGTGGAGCATGGCGCGACGACGATGTGGGAGCGGTGGAACGGCGATCAGATGCGCGGCGATCCGAGCATGAATTCTTACAATCACTACGCGTACGGAGCGGTGGCAGATTGGATTTATCGGTACGCGGCGGGGATCGATACCGTGGCTTCGGATGCGGGATTTCATACGATTTATCTGCATCCCAATTTTGCGGCGGAGTTGGGGGCGTTGAATTTCTCGTATGAGTCGAAGTATGGGGCGATTCGGTCGGAGTGGAGTGTGACGGGCGGCAAAGCGTCCTGGAAGCTGACGATACCGGCGAATTCGTCGGGGCGGCTGCCGGCGGGGCTTGCAGATGGGAAGCTGACGCTGGATGGGAAGGCGCTGGCGGGGAATCCGCGGGTGCACGTAGTGCATGAGGGCGGCGAGAGTGTGTATGAAGTGCCGGCGGGAACGTATGCGTTTGAGGCGACGCTACAGTAGCGGATCACTCGCGGGCGTCGCGTCAGGATTGAGTGGCGAGATAGTTGCCGTAGCCGACGACGGCGGTTGAGGCGATTAGCGTTGCGAGGCTGAGGGCTACCATCAATTTTGTGCGCGGGCCGGCGCCGTCCCATTCTTTGAGGGCAATGCCCCACAGCGTGCTGAAGATGATGATGCTGGCCATGTGGAGCGTCCAGCTGGAGAATTTATAGCGGCCCATTTGTGTCTCGCCCATCGTGTAAAAGAAGAATTGGAAGTACCAGGTTGTTCCTGCCAGGGCGCAGAACAAATAATTCGAAAGCATGGGGACGGCGAAGGGGAGGGGCGCGCGACCCGACGCGGCCGCGTCGGATTTACTGGCCCGGGCCATTTCCTCGGCAGGCGCGTCGGTGGGATTTTCGATCGTGGGCGTCTCGTCGGTGCGGTTGTGCGGCCGGCGTGTGTAAGAAGAGAAATATTCGTGGCCGGAGTTGTTTCGAATGTTAAGGAAGAGACACCAGAGAAAATTTGTCGTGAAGCCGCCGAGAAGAACGACCACGAGGGCGGGGAGTCCTTGCCAGAGAATGGCTGTGCCGTGGCGGACGCTTTCGGCTTTAATGGGATCGGCGGCTGCGAGGCCATATGCGAAGCAGGAGCTCATCACACCGGAGAATGTGGCGACGAGAAGGCCTTTTTTCAGATTGAATTCCGCGATCGAGGCGCGCTTTTGCTCTTCGGACATTTCGCGCTCTTTCATCGTGCCCGCGGCACCGGCGAAGACGATGCCCAACATGCAGATGCCAACCCCGATCAGAATTGTCACGCCGGAGCGCGTGCCGAGAACTTCCGTGGCGAATTCGCCGCGAAAAATCGGCGGCACAAGCGTGCCAAACGCGGCGGTGAAGCCGAGGGCGACGGCCATGCCAAGCGACATGCCCAGGTAGCGCATCGTGAGGCCGAAGGTGAGGCCGCCGAGTCCCCAGAGAACGCCAAAGATGTAAGCCCACGCGATGGCCGAGCGCGGCGAATCGCGCAAGACGCCGAGGAGGTCGCTCGTCAGGAGCGAACCGAGAATCCACGGTGCGAAGATCCAACTGAAAATACCGCCGACGAGCCAGTATGTTTCCCAGGACCAGCGCTTCACTTTGCGGAACGGGACGTAGAAGCTGCCGGAGGCAAGTCCGCCGAGCCAGTGAAAGACGACGCCCAACAACGGGTTGGAGTCCACGCTAGAGAATCCTTTCGGCGGCGGGTCGCGGCTGGGTAATTGGTGCGGCGTGGCTTGGCGGGTTGAGGTTGGGTCGCAGCACGAGGCGTGACTGTAATTGGGTCGGCGGCGGGCGTCAATGCCAAAGCAGTGATTTGGTGCGGCTGCGATGCGGCGCTGGTGCAATTCTGGTACGGCTTCGAGATGCAGCACCTACGATATACTGGCCCCATGGAGAATGAGCGAAAGTGACCGCAAAACTGCGCTATTTGGAAGACCGCTGGGACGAGAACGTCGCGAGCAAGCTGGACCCCGCGGAGTTGTTGCGGTATCGCTCGAATTTGCTGGGCTCCGATCTTCGCATCACTAATTTTGGCGGCGGGAATACGAGTTCGAAACTTAGTGATGTCGATCCGATTGATCGATCGAACAAGAACGTACTGTGGATCAAGGGGAGCGGCGGCGACATCGGCAGCATCCAGCGCAAGGGATTTGCGACGCTGTATCTCGACAGGCTGCAGTCGCTGACCGGGCGATATCGCGGTGTCGAGTTCGAAGATGAGATGGTGGATTTCTATCCGATCTGCACGTTTGGGAGTAACGGAGTCGCGGCCTCGATCGATACTCCGCTTCATGGATTTTTGCCGTTCGAACACATCGACCATTTGCATCCCGACTGGGGCATCGCGCTGGCAGCAGCGGCAAACGGCGCGGAGAAGATGGACGAGTTCAATCGGACTTACGGGCACAAATTGGTGTGGCTACCGTGGCAGCGACCAGGGTTTGAGTTGGCGATGATGCTGAGGGACGCCGTCGCGAAGACGCCGGGATGCGACGGTGTCGTGCTCGGCGGGCACGGATTGTTCACGTGGGGCGCGACGCAGCGCGAATGCTATGTGAACACGATCATGATCATCGATCAGCTGGGGCAGTTTGTTGTGGGACATGTGGAAAAACTAGGCGACCGGATTTTCGGTGGTCCGCGCGCGAAGACGTTGGAGAATCATCGCGAGATCGCGCTCGATCTGTTTCCGCTGATTCGTGGGCGAGTATCGAGCAAGCAGCGGTTGATCGGCAACTTCAACGATCTGCCGGAAGTTTTACGATTTGTGAATTCGGCGGACGCCGAGACGCTGTCGCGAATGGGGACGAGTTGCCCGGATCACTTCATTCGAACCAAGATTCGGCCGCTGTTTGTGCGCTGGGATGGCACTGGAGGCGTCTCCGCTTCCAGTCGGCGCTTGATTCGGCCTTGGAGCAATATCGACGTGAATACGAGAAATATTACACGACGTTCGCGCTCGCCGATTCGCCGAAGATTCGGGACGCGAACCCGACGGTCGTGCTGGTGCCGGGCGTTGGGATGTTCAGCTTCGGCAAGAACAAGACCGAGGCGCGCATTACCGGCGAGTTTTATACGAACGCCGTGCACGTGATGGAAGGAGCGACCGCGCTGGGAGCCTCCGCGAACGGCGCCGCCAAGCCGAGCGTTCTGCCCCAGGCTGGACCGGCCGCGAAGACGGAAGCGTTCGAAGTGCATTCGAACTACGTCGCGCTGCCGCCATCGGAAGCATTTCGCATCGAGTATTGGGCGCTGGAAGAGGCGAAAATTCGCCGCCAGCCGCCAGAGAAAGAGTTGAGCCGGCAGATTTGTCTGGTCGTCGGCGGAGCAAATGGCATCGGTCGCGAGACGGTGCTACTAGCGATCCAACGTGGTGCGCATGTGGTTGTGGCGGACAAGGATCTCGAGTCAGCGAAGGCGGTTGCCGAAGAAGCGCGGAAGACCGGCGGCAAAGAAGCGGCTGTCGCCGTGACCATCGACATTCGCGATCGCGAATCGATTCGAAAGGCGTTGCGTGAAGCGCTTGCTGCATTCGGCGGACTCGACATCATCGTGAATACTGCCGCGATCTTTCCGTCGTCGCCCGACGGCAAGATCACCGATGCGCAATGGGGAGTGACGCTCGACATCAACGTGACCGCGAATCATCGGTTGATGCAGGAAGCTGCGACGGTGCTAAAGGCGCAAGATCTGAACGCCAGCGTAGTGTTGGTGAGCTCGGCGAACGCGATCGTGCCGAAGCACGGCAGCGAGGCCTACGACGTGAGCAAAGCCGCGGTGAATCATCTGGTGCGCGAGTTTGCGATTTCGCTGTCGCCGAAGATCCGAGTCAACGGAATCAGCCCTGCAACCGTCGTAAAGGGCTCGACGATGTTTCCGCGCGACCGCGTGATCGCGTCACTAAAAAAATACACCATCGCGTTCGATGAGGCAGCTTCCGATGACGCGCTGCGGTCGGCGCTCGCGGAATTCTATGCACGCCGCACGTTGACCCATCAACCGATCGAGCCACTCGATTGTGCCGCGGCGATCCTGTTTTTGGCTGGTCCTCAGTCCCGTTGCACCTCTGGACACCTGATACCGGTCGATGGCGGGCTGACCGAAGCGTTTTTGCGTTAGTCTTTGGCGCACGGAACATTTCGAGGGCCATATGGAGCCGACGTTGAAGCGGAAGGCGCTTATCGCCGTAGATTTGGGCGCGCAGAGTTGCCGCGTGTCTTTGCTGCGCTTTCACAATGACGAACCTGTCGTCGAAGTTGTGCATCGTTTTGCGAATGGCCCGATCTCGTCCGAAAAAGGGCTTCACTGGAGCATCGAGGAAATTTGGGGAGGCGTGCAAGCCGGCATAAGCGCGTGCGCTAAGCTCGCGCCCGAAGGAATCGCATCGATCGGTGTGGATGGATGGGCCGTCGATTACGTTCGCATGCATGAGAGCGGTTATCCCGAGTCGGATCCATTTTGTTATCGCGATGCGCGCACCGAGCGCGCAGAAAACGAAGTGCATGCGTTGGTCTCGCCATCGCGCTTATACGAACTGACCGGAACGCAAATACTGCGGATTAATACAATCTATCAATTGTTCGCCGACAAGCTGGCGGGGAAGGACGAGGCGATTCCCTGGGTGAATCTTCCGGAGTACATCACGTACCGCCTGTGCGGTGCCGTCGTCGCCGAATATACGAACGCGACACATTCGGGACTCGTCGCGGTTGGGGTGCATCGATGGAGCAAGGAAGTTTTCGATTCGCTTGGATTGAGTCTTTCGGCGGCGCCGAGAATTGTTGCGAGTGGCACGACGGTGGGACAGGTTCGTGGTGATTTGTCGGAGCTTTCGGCGCTGCAGGACACGAAGGTGCTTGTTCCCGCATGCCACGACACCGCTTCGGCGATCGCGGCAATTCCAGCGACCGGGGACGACTGGGCGTTTATAAGCTCAGGTACCTGGTCCCTCGTGGGAACGACGCTGGATTCGCCGTGTGTTTCCGACGACGCGCGGTCTCAGAATTTCACAAATTTAGGTGGAGTGGGCGGAAAGATTTGCTTTCTGAAAAATGTGAACGGAATGTGGCTGCTGCGCCAATGCATGGACGAATGGGAATCGCGCGGCGTTATGTGGAAACTGGAAGACTTGCTGAACACGTGTGAGTCGCTGGCGGCGCCGAGTCATTTGATCGATGTGGATGCGCCGGAATTAATGGTGCCGGGTAACGCGGTGGAAAAGATAAACGCGCAATTGACGGCCGCTGGTTCAAAAGCTGTCGTCGCAGATTCCATCGGAGCTCCGGCCCTTGCTAATTTGATCTTTCATAGCCTGGCGGACCGCTACGCGAAAGTTATGCGCTCGATCGAATCGATCACGAAGAAACACCTGCGCAGAGTGTTTATCGTCGGCGGGGGCAATCAGAACCGATTGCTGAACCGACTCACGCACGAGCGAAGCGGGCTCGAGGTGGTCTTAGGTGCGTCGGAGAGCACGACGATTGGAAATTTTGCGATCCAGCTTGCAGCGCTGGACGGCGAGTGGGTTCCGGGTATCGGTGTCCCGGCGGAGGCTGTGGCTAACTGGGCGCAGCGATTGATGCCGATTCCCATTGCTATCCCAGCTGGAGCGCGATAAGAAGACAGCGGTCCCCCGTGGTAGGTCGGAGCCCCTTGCATGAACGATCGTGTGCTTGAAGTGGTTGGCGACGCGCTGGATAAGCTGAACATCGAGATACCGTCGTGGGGATTCGCGAATACCGGGACGCGCTTCGGGAAATTTATTCAGGCGACCGCCGCGACGACCATCGACGAAAAATTCAGCGACGCTGCCCAGGTCAATGCGATGACCGGCGCGTGCAAAACGCTGGCGTTGCATGTGCAATGGGATTTGCGTCGCGGTCTGAAGGACGTCCACGAAATCGAACGGCTGGCGAACAAATACGGAATTCGGCCGGGATCGATTAATCCCAATATCTTTCAGAATCAGGAGTATAAGTACGGGTCGTGCGGGAATCCGGATCCGAAGATCCGCCGCATGGCGGTCGATCACATTCTGGATTGCGTAGCGATTGCCGACGCATTGAAATCGCGGGACGTTTCGCCCTGGTTCGCGGATGGTTCGAATTATCCGGGGACGCAGAATATTCGCCAAAGGATTGGTTTTTTCGAAGAATGCTTATCGGAAGTTCATCGGGCGCTGAAACCGGGTCAACGGCTGCTTATCGAGTACAAGCCTTTTGAGCCAGCGTTTTATCACACGGACATTGCGGACTGGGGCATGGCGTTGCTTCTGGCAAAAAATGCGGGGCCGCAATCATTCGTTCTCGTGGATACAGGGCATCACTACCAGGCGCAGAACATCGAGCAGATTGTGGCGTGGTTGCTGCATCACAAAATGATGGGTGGATTTCACTTTAACGACCGACGCTATGCGGATGACGACCTGACCCTGGGCTCGATCGATCCGTATCAGGTATTTCGAATCTTCCACGAGATTCGGATGTTTGAATGGGAGACGAAAGCGGCTGCCGACATTGCGTACATGATCGACCAAAGCCACAACCTAAAAGACAAGATTGAGGCGATGATTCAGACCGTTTGTACGGCGCAGGAGTTGTACGCCCGCGCGGCGCTCGTCGATCACGAACGCTTGGCAGGGCTGCAGCAAAAATGTGCGCTGGTGGACGCGGAAGAGACGTTGCGCGGCGCGTTCTGGCTCGATGTCCGAGACGCGGTTCGTGAATGGCGCAGGTCGAAGAATTTACCCGCCGATCCCATGCAGGAGTTTCGCGCCAGTGGATATATGGAGCGCATCAAGGCGGAGCGGTCGCACCGGAACTCGCAAGGTTCGGCAAGTTACGCCTGAATTGGCCGGACTCGAAATCGACTAGGCCTTAGCGGTTTGTGTACGGTCGATGTTGGCTGCGAGGAAGGCGCGCACGGCGGCTGCGATTTCTTCCAAGTGCGTTTCGAGCGCGAAATGACCCGTGTCTAAAAACTGCACGGTGGCGTTTGGAATGTCACGGCGGAATGCTTCGGCCCCCGGCGGAATAAAGTAAAGATCGTTCTTTCCCCATATCGCCAGTAGCGGCGGCTTGGAAGTCCGGAAATATTCCTGAAATTTTGGATAGAGTTTGACGTTGTTCGCATAGTCGAGGAACAAGTCGAGCTGTATGTCGACATTGCCGGGACGAGCCAGGAGCGCACCATCAAGCGTGTAGCTTTCTGGCGCAACGACCTCGGAATTGGGCATGCCGACGGAGTATTCACGCTTCATACCTTCGGCGGTCAGAGCGCCTCGAATCGCGTTGCGATTTTCGGCGGACGGATCGTTCCAATAGAGGCGAATCGGCGCCCATGCATCGCCCAGACCTTCCTCGTAGGCGTTTCCGTTTTGCGATACGATCGCAGTGACCCGCTCCGGGTGTGCCATCGCAAGTCGAAGTCCAGTGGGTGCGCCATAATCGAATATGTAGAGCGCATATTTCTCAAGCGCGAGAGCGTCCGTGAAGGCTTCAATCGTTTTCGCGAGTGCTTCGAACGTGTAGGTGTAACCACGATCAGCGGGGACTTCGGTGAAGCCGAAGCCGGGAAGATCAGGCGCGATGACGCGATAGCGGTCGGCGAGTCGCGGAATCAACTCGCGGTACTGAAACGATGAAGCAGGGAAGCCGTGAAGGAGTAGGACTACCGGAGCGTTTGGGTCGCCGGCTTCACGATAGAAGACCCGAACTCCGTCGGCTTCAATGCGTTTGCGATGTATTTGTGGAACTTTGTGCTCGTTGCTCGCGCTTGCAGGTGAGTCGTTGGGAGTCATGTGAAGACCTTTCTGAAATGACCCCGCATTGGATGCTGCTCACTGCTTCGCGGATGGAATCATTTCCATCGCCCAGACGGCGGCGGGGCGCATATACATCGGGGCACGGAAGTTGCCGGTGTCGTCCCATGCTTCCGGAGTTCGGAACCAGTAGCCTTTCGTCTCGTACACGACGTGATGGATGCCCCACGCGGTGTGATAGGCCTCTTTCGTCAGGCCTTCGCTGAGAAGCAGCGCGGCGAGGCCGAAGCTTGTGCCGACCCAGACTTCTTGCGCCTGCTCGTTGTCGCGGATGATGCTGCCGTTGGCGGCCATGCCATTCGCGGCGCCCATTTCGCCATTTCCGAATTTCATGACGTTGGTTGCATAGATTTTCTTGACCGCGGAGAGTTGCATCTGTTTTGGGACGAGATCCCCGAGGCCAGTCATATTCGCGTACCACTGGCCCGCGAGCTGGTCGGCCTGGATCGCGTCACGATATTCACTTTGCTCGTCGTAGCGGAAATATTCGCCGTTCCAGAGTTTGTCGATGTAAGTTTCCTGTCCCTTAAGAAAAAGAGCGTGGTACTCGGCGGCGGCCTTTTCATCGCCGAGCGCACGGGCCGACTCTTCCGTTGCTCGTAGAGCGGCCAGCCACAGGCCACCGCAGTACGCGCTGACACCGCGGACGATCCATGAGTCGTAGGTCTGGTCCGGATAGCCGCTATTTTCCGGGATACCGCCGCCGTGATCGAACTGTTGCAGGTACTTTATCGCGATTTGCATCGCGGGCCACATCTGACGCAGGAATTCTTTGTCGGTTTTGCCCGTCAGGACGTAGTCGCGGTAAACCATCAGGACGAATTTCGAGTTGAGGTCCTTCCAGTCGTTGGTGTCTTGCCAACCGGGTTCGTTGACGAGGACGAATGGATCGCCTTCGGGCA
Source organism: uncultured Acidobacteriota bacterium (assembly GCA_963795355.1). Classification (GTDB taxonomy): domain Bacteria; phylum Acidobacteriota; class Terriglobia; order Acidiferrales; family UBA7541; genus Acidiferrum. The sequence goes on along the minus strand of CAWCHM010000008.1, from coordinate 819,612 downwards.
CGCCGAGATCGTGTGGCACGGCGCCAACTTTCTTGCGCTTGTGCAAGACGGGGCTGCCAGTTTCTTGCGTCTTTGCGACCCAGAGGCCGAGTTCAGGATATTCACGCGGTACGGTGTCGGCAAATTCGCGCAGGACGCGCTTATCAATGTCGGGCCAGAATTTTAGCAGCGGCATTGAGGCGTAGAAGCGGACGTCGAGCGTGCCGTAGTAGGCGTAGTCGAAGCATTCGAGGAGCGCAAAGGTTGCGGGCGCGTTGCGATCGGACCCTTGCTGGCGACCCCAGAAAGTGCCGCCGTCGGTCAGCGTGTAGAGTTCGTTGAACAGCATCGCGCGATACCAATCGGGCTTGCTGTCTTCGTCGATGTAGGGCTTCTGCCATGCCTCGATCGCGTTTGACCATTCCGTGGCGTGCAGGAGGCCGTCGCGGGCGATAGCCCAGGAATTGTTGCCGTCGGTGCCGTAGAAATCAGTGTAACGGCGATTCCATTTGCGGCCAAGGCCGAATTCGACGACAGGGAAGTCCCAGGCGATGGCCATGGGGATGATTTTCTTTTCGCCGGGTTGAAGCGTGAAGCGGACAGCGATTGCGCCGCCGATTTTTTCGCTGGCGCTGACCCACGACGTGTCGCTGTTGGCGAGCGAGCCGTCTTTTGAAAACGGAGCCCAGACGGATTTTCCGTCGCCATCGGCGAGAAATTCATTTTGGTAGAAGACTTCGACGCCGGGCGATTCGAGAGCTGCGATGGTGAACTGGCCGTCCCACTCGTTGAGCGTGCCGTTGGCGCGGTCACGGTCGAAGACGACGCCTTTCATCGTGCCGCCGCCGGAACTAGCGCTGAGGGATTCCCTGCGTGGGCGATTCGCGTTGCCTTGGCTGAGTGCCGACTGAAAATCGTGCGTGTGGGCGCGGAACCAGCCCTCCATGTTCGTCCAGGAGAGCAATACGGAGACGGTGACCGCTTTATTGGTCGGATTTTCGGCGTGCCAGCGATAGACCGCGACTGGATAGCTCGATTCTTTGTAATTATTCGGCAAAACCGGGGAAAACTGTTCGAGAACGACATGGGCAGAGAATTTGTCCCACCGGTAGTCGAACCACGATTTTGGGAAGAGCGCGGCGTAGTCACCGGCGCCGACGGGATAATCCCACTTCCAACCGGAGAGCTCGCCGTTTTTCGGATGATCGTTCGTCAGGACTTGCGCGACGCCCTGCGATTCGCCCGCAACTTGCTGAAACATCGCGAATTGATTCGCAGGAACCGAAACGTACTTGTGTACACCGGCCTTAATGTGCCACCGCGCGAAATCGCCACGATACGTGCGCGAGAATGTACCTGCGCCAAATCCGCCGACCGGCGCGCCTTGCCAATAGCCATCGTCGATGTCGGATTTGTTCTTTCGGACGCCTGGGTTTTCAAGCGGCTTGCCGAGTGGCCGTCGCCACGCGATCTTTGGGATCTCGTCGCCGCGCGTCAACTGCGGATAGAGCGGTGCGAACATTGAAAACACGACGGCTACAACGAGCAAATGCTTTGTCATCTATCCTCCGAGGGCGGAAACGGCGAATGATCTGTGGGCACTTCTCAAACTCACCGAAGGTTGCTGCCGTCGTTATTTTTAGGTCAGCAGTCGAAAGGGCTTGAGCCATTCGAATCGCATCGTCGGCCAGCCGACTATCGGCCGCCTGTCGTCGTAGTCGGGCTCTTTGCGCTGCCGGATTGCCAATACTGATTGAATCCGATATATGCCGACGGCATATTCGCCAAGATTGTGCGTCGCAGCTCCAAAATATCGACGGTGCCGAGATTCTTGTAGAGGACCTTGCCGTTCGAATCGAGCAAAATCGTATACGGAACCGCGGATTCCCAAGATGGGTCGAACGCCTTCTGCAGCGCCTCCGTATCGCTCGAAGCAAAGAGGAAATTCTTGCTGGTTGCACGCTTTCTGTTCAGCATCCGCAGCACGCCCTCCTTTTCATCAGGCATATTCGCAGACACAGTGACCAGATCGAAATCGCGCACCTTATACATCAAGAAGGTATCTTCGAGATCGTCGAACTCGTCGATGCACGACCCGCACCACGTCGCCCAGAAGCTGATCAGTGTCATTCGCTTGGAGGGATTCGCGCGTAGCTTCTTCAAATCGTCGGCCGTTGCCATGTCCACAGTGATCGGCTGCTCTTCGATTTTGTGAAGCGCAGCGACGCGCGACGCCGACTTCTCCTGCCACTTTGTCGAGCAGCCAAAGACGCCGGTGTGATTGACGGTAACTTCGCGTCCCGCGAGCACGGCGTCGATGGCGTTGCGAACGTCCTGCGACTTCACCATCTCTTTGCGATAGCTGTTGTCCATCCGACCTTCGTAGCGCAGCTTGCGTTCTTTGTCGAAAACGAAGACGTGCGGCGTAGCCTGCGGGCCATAGGCGCGTGTCACCGATTGGGTCTCTCCGTCGTACAGGTAGGTGTATCGCAAATGTTTGTATTCGAAGCGGATCTTCATTTCATCGAGAGTGTCGCTGATGTCCGAAGAGTCCAACTCATCGATTCGAATTGCTTTCGGATCGTTCGGCTGGATAGCCACAACCGCAACTCCACGGTCGCGATAGTCATCTGCAAGCGCCTGAACTCGCTGCTCATACATCTGCGCGATCGGGCAGTGGTTGCACATAAACACCACGGCGAGCACCGGGCTGGCCGCATAGTCCGCAAGCTTGTGCATCTTGCCGTCAACACCCGGAAGCGAGAAATCTGGCGCCTTCGATCCCAGCGCCAAAATCGGGTGTAGCGGCGATGGAGGCGTCGGCGCGACATCAGCAGGATCCTGCGCGCGGATCGCTCGCGCGAAAATCAGGGTCAACAACAGCGACACAATAAGCCCAAACTTCACATCGACCTCCCATTGCGAATCCCAGAATCAAGCAATCGACGACTACAAAATCCGCCGATCAATCCTTCGGCAGTGGCCGCGAACTCACATCCGCGTTCTCCAGCCCCATCGACCACTTCACAGCCTCAACCATCATTTTCTGGAACCGCGGATCGTCCCAATTCTGCTCGACGTGCCCCAGCGTCGTGTAATACACGCGTCCTTTGCCGTACATCTTCGCCCATGTCACGGCAAAATCTCGATCCGTACGATGCACGTGCGAATTCTTCAAATCCAGCTTGTTAGTGTCGAGCCGCATCAGCACGCGCAACTTCTCGCGCGAATAATCCTTCATCTGATAAATCTCGTCCTTCAGCACGAACGACTTGCCCCACTGCGCCATCCCCGGGAAACTTGGATCTTCCACGATAATCGGCGCATCGAATGTCACCCACGGATGCTCGTCGAAATACCCGCCAATCATCTCGCCATACTCCGGCCATGAAGTGAACGTGATCGTCGCGCTGTGGACGCCGATAAATCCTTTGCCATCATCGTGTACGAACGAAAGCAACGACGCCTTCTGCTCGTCGTTCATTTCCAGATCGCCGCCGGTGTAAAACATCACGGCGTCGAAATCATTCAGTGTCTTCGCGTTGTATTCGATCTTCTTCTTGGTCAAGACTTCCGTGTCGGTTCGAATCGTGGTCGTCCAGAGCCCGCTCTCGCGTCCCAAACGTTCCATCGTCGCCATCGCGTGTGACACAGACTCGTGCCGATAGCCTTTTTCTTCACCCAAAAAGAGTAGGTGCTTCATCGGTGCCGTCGAACCGTGCGTCGCCGGACCATTCTGCGAATTGCAAATCGAGACGTAACCCAGCGCTATGCACAAAAAACCTGCTGTCGCCCGAATGATTCTCACCGGCATGCCTCCAAAACAATCATCCAATCGCACCAGTCTGTTTCCAGCTATTTTCCACGTGCGACCCACAGAATCGCATTCGAAAACAATCGATTCTGCGTCGCATCCTCATACACCGCCGGCCCATGCCCCATATTGATGTACAGCATCCGATACTTCGTATTCGTCCAAACGACCGGCAAATCACCCTCTGTAATCACATCCTTGACGCCAATCGGATAATTCGAAGGATCCAGCGTCACAAACACATGCACCCGCGAATCCAGCCTCGGACTCGGCTTCCACAAGTACCATTCATTCGCAGGGGAATCATACGTCGCAGGCAATCCAGCTGTCACAGGATGATGCGGATCGTCAATCCGCAACTTCGCCGGCTTCACCGGCCAGTTGTTCGTGTAAAACACCGCGCCGCCTAGGAAATCCACGAACCACGGCCAGTGCGTATCTTTGTCGTTGTACGCGGCAACGTGATACCCGATCCATCCCCCGCCATTCTCCATGTACTTCTGAAACGCCGCCCGCTGTTCCGGCGTCTTCGGAAAATCGTTCAGCCATAAAATGAGCCGATACGGTTTCAGGTCGTTTTCATTCAACTTCGTCCAGTCGGTAGTCGTATCCATGACGAAATTATTCTTCGCCGCCAGCTCCTGATAGAACGCAAGCGCATCCGTCGCTGTCTTCACGTGATCCGGCTCGACATCCGTCGAGTAAAACGCCAATACCTTGAAGGCAGGTTCTTTCGCCCCAGCTGAAGTCACGCCCCAGCCACTCCCGATCAGCATGGAAGCCACAAGAGCCCCAGCAATCGCGCTCAACCCCAAAATCAAAGCCCGCCGTTTCATCGACCCTCCTCGCCCGCCGCCCAGAAAATCGCATTCGTGAAAATCTTCGTAAACGCAGGATTCCCAAAATGCTCCGGCCGATGTCCCATGAAAATGTAAACGTTCCGCGCCTTCAAGTGTTCGTTCGACCAGATCACCGGATGATCCCCCATCGTCTTATCGGTCGCCGGCGTGTACGTCTTCTCATCGACGCTCGCCAGCACATGCACATTTGGCCGCGGCGACTTGTCGTACGTGTACCACTCCTCATCCTTAATCACGAATGGCGACGGAACGCCCCGCATCACCGGATGACCCGGAGCCTCCACCGTGACCGTCCCCGTAACAAATGTCGCGATGTAATCCTTAAACCGAATTCCGCCCATAAAGTCGTGAAACCACGGCCACATCTGAAATCCGTCAAACTCGCCGAGCAGCGTCGCATGATGAAATCCGATCCATCCGCCTTTGCCTTGCTCGATATACTTCACAAACGCCGCCGCCGCGGTATCCGTCCATCCGTAAGGCGGATAGTTCAGCTGAATGAATAATTTATACTTCGCCAAGAACGCGTCGTCGATCTTCGACGTGTCCTCGATGTAGTCGACGCTGAAATCCTTCTCCTTCGCCAGATTGTCGAGCCAAATCTTAGCCGCATCGACGAACGGCTTGTGAATCCCGCCGTGTTCCGCAATCGCGATTACTCGAAAATGAGGCGAATCCACCGCCGGGACTGGCTCCGCCGCGCGTATATCTGTGCCGCCCCATCCCAATAGCGGGCACAGTGCAAAAATTGCGACCACCGCGCCCAATACACCTGCCCAAACTGCAACCCGCTCCCTCGCAATCACCGCCATTTCTCCTCACCTTCCGTGATCGTGATGTACCGATCTACCGGCAGCCCCGTAAATCTCTGCGTCCCGCCGCCAGGCTGCGGCCATCTAATCTCTACCCAATCAATCGCCTCGTGCTTGCCCAACCCCAGCACCACCCGCGGATCGTGATACGAAAGATAGCTTCCGCCGCCAACCTTAAATCGCGACCGCACCAGATCCCCAGCTTTGTACTTGATCTCCGCCCCAATCGCGTCGATGTTCGATTTTTTCCCGATCAATCGAATTCCCAACCAGTGATTCTGCTTGCCTGCCAGGTTGCGCAGCAACACCGGCGCCCCGCCATTCACCGAAATCAGCACATCCACCGCGCCGTCATTGTCGAAATCGCCCAGCGCCAGCCCGCGCGCCGAGATCGGCATCGAAAACGCCGGCCCGCTCTTCGAACTCACGTCTTCCCACATCTTCCCGTTCCGGTGAAACAGGATGAGCGGTTCTTCATAGCTCACTTCGCCGTGCAGGACGTTAATCAAGTCGTCGGGATTCCCATTCGACAAAAACAGATCGGTGTCGCCATCGTTGTCGTAATCGAAAAACTTCAATCCCCACCCGCTCATCAGCCTCGTTGCCTTGGCGATGCCAGTCGGCATGGCGAGATCATCGAACGTACCATCACGCCCATTCTGATAAATCGCAAAATTCTCTCGATCGATATTGGCGACAAATAGATCCTGCCACCCATCCTGATTGAAATCCGCCGAGTCGACTCCCATCCCCGACCGCGCCTTACCGGTCGCTCCGAATGCAACGCCGGCCTCCGTGCCTGTCTCGCTGAATTTTCCGTCACCCTGATTCACGAACAGAAAATTCGCCACGGTATCGTTCGTTACAAACAAATCCATGCGCCCATCGTTGTTGATGTCCGTCGCCACGACGCCCCACACCTTCCCCGGATGTGACGCGATCCCTGACGCCTTCGAGACGTCGGTAAACGTCCCGTCGCCATTGTTGTGAAAGAGCCAGCTCGGCATCGGCTTATAAATCTGCGGAATGCAGTAGTGGCGTTTCCCGTCGTCGTGCACGCCGCAAGGCTTATTGAGTTCTTTGCTGAATTCGACAAACCGTCCGACAAAGAGGTCGAGTAGGCCATCGTTGTCATAGTCGAACCAGACTGCACTCGACGCCCAACCCGCGACGCCTACCCCGGCCTTATCGGTCACATCCGTGAAAGTACCATCGCCGTTGTTGTGGTAAAGGATGCTGCGCCCGTACTGCGTCACATAGAGATCCGGAAATCCATCGCGGTCGTAATCGCCTACGGCCACGCCCTGCCCAAAGCCTCCAGCAGCGACACCCGCCTTCTCGGTCACATCGGTAAACGTGCCATCGCGATTGTTCCTATACAGCGCGTTTCGCAGTGGCCGGTCCGGCGTGAAAAAATCGCACTTGCCACTGTTCACCAGATAGATGTCCATCCATCCATCGTTGTCATAGTCAAAGAATGCGCAACCTGCTCCGGTCGTCTCCGGCAGGTATTTTTCGGGCGAATGTGCGTTGGAATGCGTCCAGGAAATGCCGCTGATGGATGCAGGAACAATCTCGAATGGATACTGCGGTGGCGCCGTAACAGCGTGCAGGAGGCTCGCCGGCGAAACCGAGTCCGCCAACGCCGAAATCGCGGAAGCCGCCCCCAGCCCCGCGATCATCTCGCGCCGGCTCAGCAACCTGTTGCGGAAGCATTTGCGTCGGCTCAAGGTCGTTGCAGCGGAACTACTGCGCGCTCCCTTCTTCCGGTGGACGACCCGCAGTCAGCTTGCGGTGAATCGCAAATTCTTTTTCAGCCTCGTCGCGCTTACCCGTGCGGCTGAACGCGACCGCCAGATTGTAGTGGGCTGAAGGATTGCCTTCCTCGAGCCGCGTGGCCATCTGGAGTGGCGCGATCGCGTCTTCATATTTCTTCAGCGTCACCAGGCAGAATCCCCAGCCCATGAAGGCGTCGCCAAACGTAGCATCCAACTTCGCGGCCCGTGTGAAATAGGGAACTGCTTCGTCGCACTGCCCGCCCTGCCGCGCCATTTCGCCCAGGATGTATTCAGCGCCGGCGTTGTTGGGATCGATCTGCAATTCTTTCTGAAATTGTTCTCTGGCCTGTTGAATCGCAGCCGCATCGCCCTGAGGCTTCGACAAAAGCAATCGACCCAGCAGGTAGTGAATGCTCGGCTGGTCCGGATTCTTCGCCAGGATTTCTTCGTACTCGCGCTGCGCCTCGTCCCACTTGCCCTGCATCTCCAGCGCTTCCGCGTTCAATTTGTGAGCCGGCACAGAGTTCGGGGCGTTGCGCCCCAATTCCTGCGCCACACGCGAGGAGAGGTCCGAGTAGGTATGCACCAACACAAACAGAATTTCGGGGTCGTTCGGGAATTGATGCTCCAGCAACTTCACGAAGTCAAGCGTTGAATTGACGCTATCAATCGTCATGGAGCAACGTAGACCGGCAATTCCAGCGGCTCTCCGGCTCTCCAGCGGCCCTGTCGGATTCGCAACAACTCGCCGTAATGTTGGCAGTGCTTCCTTGCAATGCCCCTGCTGCGCCAGGGCGATAGCTTTGTCGGGCGTGAGCGCGGATTGTCCTCCGGAAGCCGGTGCGGGTGGCCGTGGCGGCGCCTGTTGGGCGGGAAGGGAATCAGCCAACAACCCAAGCGACGTCGCCAGGCCGCCAACAGTGAAAGCGATGCTTAAGATTCGTGAGATCGGCACGTTAGATGGTAGACCGGCGATTCAATTTCTTGCGGGCACTGCAAACGGGCACAAACAAAAAATGAGGCAGGCGTTTGGGCGCCTGCCTCATTGTACGCGGTTTTATTTAGTAGTAGAACTTCAACGCGAACTGAATATTTCGCGCTGGTTGCGACACGTTGATCACGCCAGTGTTGTTCTGTTGCACCGTCGTATTCGGCGCCGCCAGGTTCACTCGGTTGAACGCATTCAGGAAGTCACCGCGGAACTCCAACTTGAAGCGTTCCGTGAAGTGGAAATCCTTATGTACGCTGAGGTCCCAGTTGTAATAGCCCGGTCCGCGCAAACCACCTAGCTGCGGTGCGCACGTTCCGAAGGTTGAACTTGGGTCGGTGTAGTTGCTCGGATCGAACCAGAGGTAACCACCGCCGACTGCGGCGCTGGCGTTCTGTCGGCCGAACACGGTATTGGTGCCATTGCAATCCGGTCGCAAACCGCGCGAACCGGTCCCGGTCGGATCCGTTGCGCCGGTATAGAGCGCCTGGGGGAAGCCGGTGTGCAACGTCATGATCGGGCTAACTTGCCAGCCACCGACCACTGCGTCCATCGCGCGGCCCATGTTGTTACCGAACTGACGGCCACGGCCGACAGGCAGGTCATACACCGCGTATGCGGTCAGGTTGTGGGTTTCGTCGTAGTAGCACGGAGCCCATTCAGCTTGTGGGTCATATACGTTCTGCCAGTAGGGCGATGCTGTATTCGAGGAACGTGCGTTGGACCACGTGCCGTAGTAGCCAGTGTTGTTCGACATGCACTTTGCGTACGTGTACGACACCTGGTATTCCAGCCCGTGTCCCATGTTCTTCTTCAATACGGCCTGCAACGCGTTGTACATCATGCGGCCATTCGATTGAGTACCCGAAACGTTGGTGTTGCCGATGAGCGTGCCAAGCGTCGGGTCGTTCGCGAAGAACGGACTTGGCGTCGTGCAAGGAGCCTTGGCGCAGGAGTCTGCCGGCGCAACCTGAAGCTGGCCATAGCTGAACGGCACCATCAGGTGATACGCGACTTGCCCAACGTAGCCGACCTGGAGGGTGGTCTCGCCGTGGAACTGATGTTGAACGGTGAGGTTCCACTGGTCGTCGATCGCCGGCTGTACGTTCTGATCCCACAGCCGGAAGATCTGGCCCGCAAAGCAAGACTGGTTCGGGCAAGCGAGGCCTGTCGATGGTGGCACGATGAGTCCGTCGGACGCGGTCGTGTTCGGCAGGGCCTGGTTCTGATAAACGGTTTGGAACTCGCCGCCGGCCGTCGCGCCCCCGTTAAACGGTGCGTTAATCGGCAAACGGAGGTTCGTGCCCGTTCCCTCGAGATAATCCGAGATCGTGAAGGCGCCGCGGAAAACCGTGTGCCCACCCGACCATCCTGGCGTGTACGCGAAACCGATGCGTGGCTGAAGATCCTTCACGCCATACGATCCCCGGTAGAGGGAGCGGCTAGCGCCATCTACGCCGGCCGTGATGATTTGGCCGGTTTGAATGTCGTAGTTGTCCTGTTGGTTGTTGGTCTCAACCCACGGCGTATGGAATTCGTACCGCAATCCCAGCGTAAATGTGAGGTGGTCCGAAACGCGCCAGGTGTCCTGGCCAAATACGCCGAACAAGTTCGACGTCTGTGTCCATGAACCGCTGCTCAGACCGCGACCAAAGGCCGTCGGCAAGCCGAGGAAGAAGTCCGCACCGCCGCTTCCAGTGTTATCCAGAGCGTTGTTTGCCGCAGAGGACGTGTAGTCCGGACCGAACACGATGTTACCGAGTTCACCGCTGTTCCCCGAGTAGAACACCTTGATCGAGTCGTACTGGAGCAAGCCGCCGAATTTGAAGTTGTGGCGGCCGCGCGTAACGCTCACGGTGTCGTCCGCTTGATATACGGTGCTGTTAAAGCTCTGTGTCACGATGCTGTTTCCCAGGTTGGTGAAGGTTCCGCCGCTCGGTCCCTCGGCGTTGCCGCCGTTTAATCCGATACCGAGAAGTCCATCAACACCGCCCGGGTTCGAGTTCGCGATACCGATGGATTCGCCGAACGCACCAACGGATGGATCCCACGTGCTGCCGGTGTTCAGAATCACATGGTTCCAGCCAAAACGTGCGTCGTTTACGACGTTCGTGAAGGTGTGCGTCCAGTCGCCAACCGCGCTCCAGATTGGCGCGGTGGCCAAGCCGTTTGCGAGTAGCGGTTGTGAGTTCGATCCAGGATCGTTCTGGAACGCGCGAGTGAAACGGCCCGAAAGTCGGTTATGGCTGTTCAGGTCGTAATCGATCTTCACGTCGCCCTGGTCGGAATTGTACTGGTTCGAAATTTCCTGAAGGGCGTTGTTCGTCAGGTTGCCATTGATCGTCTTCGGATACAGCGGGGAAGCAAACAATGCCGCCGCAACCGGGCTGATCATGCTGGCAGGAATGATGTTGCCTGCGAACGGCGTGCGGGTTGCCGCCGCAACGCAAGGTGTTCCGTTCTGTCCGCTGGTTCCGGCGCACGGGTTGTAAAGTTGTACCGGCGTTGACTGATTCAACAATGCGCTGAAATCGCCCGCCTGTTCGGCTGGTGTGAATACCGAGATGAAGCTGCCGGCTGGCGGATGATCGAATCGCTGTCCCTGATAATCAACGAAGAAGAACAGCTTGTCCTTGATTACCGGGCCGCCGAGCGTGCCGCCGTACATGTTCCAGCGAACCGGAGCGCGCGGAATTGCAGGCGAGCTCGGGTTGATCTTGTTTTCCCACTGGTTGGCGTTCAGCTTGTCGTTCCGGAAGAACTCCCACACGTCGCCATGGAATGAGTTCGTTCCCGATTTCAGCGTCGCGCTCACGACTCCGCCCATGTAGTTGCCGAATTCGGCCGAGGCATTGTTCGTGATGAGGTTGAATTCCTGAATGGCGTCCGGCGATGGCGTGTAACCCAGCAGGTTATCCGACACCTGGTTGTTGTCCATGCCGTCGAGCAGGAAGTTGTTGGCCTGTTCGCGGTTGCCGTTGATGAAAGGTCGCGCGCCGTTGGCCACGTTGTCGCCGTTGTTGAAGTTGCTCGGATCCGGATGCACTGACCCTGGCGCCAATAGCGTCAATTCGACGTAGTTGCGCGTCGCCAAGGGAAGTGCGTCGTTGGTAGCCGCGTCGATAATGGTATCGACCTGCGTATTTTCGGTCTTCAGCACGGGGGCCGCGCCGGTGACCTCCACGATTTCGCTGACCTGGCCAACCTTCATGGTCACGTCAATGCGCGCCACTTGGTTCAAAGAAAGTTGAAACGCCGGGTACGCAACAGACGCGAATCCCGACTTTTCTATCTTCACTTCATAATTTCCGATCGGCAGGTTCGTCACGCGATACAAGCCGACCTCGTTGGTGACCGCGCTATAGACTACTCCGCGCTCCACCGACTTGACCGCTACGCTCGCGCCCGTTACCGCCGATCCCGTCGTGTCCGTCACTGTGCCGGTAACGGTTGCGGTCACTTCTTGCGCCCGCAAATCCACGCCGCAAACCAGTGCCAGTAGACACAACGTCACTGCAAAACACACTGCACGTACTCTATTCATTGAGTTGCTCCCTCGGAGGAGGTTGCTGCCCGTCCACCCCGCAACCGCTCTTTTTCGTTCCAGATTTTGAAGAAGACTGCATTGCCCCATAGCACAACACGAACCCCGTATGCCGTAGCTATATAGCGGAACTGTACTAAAGGTCAAGGGAAAACTATAAATCACAAAATCTTTCTTGCGCTGCTCTAGGGCACTGAATTATAAGTGCTCTATATCACTCTCTCTGCTCCGGGGGGTACTCTGCCCAGGACAGAGGCTTTGCCCTTTGGCGACGTTGTGCGAAACGCAGGTGTGCGTGGTGCTGGCGATCGGGATTTTCGCAGCTCGTGAAAATCCAGTAACTCGCGACGATGGTTGGCCGCTTAAACAGACATTTTCACGATTGCTTCGTCTTTAGTGGTGCCAAGCGGAGTATCGGTGTGTGGCCGGGTAATTGAGTCGAGGAAATCGGAAATGCTCACCAAAAGTAACAATGGAATTCCCGCGTATCGCCGGATTCAAGGCGCGATCCGCAGCGTCATCGAAGCCGGCGATCTCAAGCCCGGCGATGCGGTCGCATCCGAAAGGGAACTTGCCCGCCTCCACGAAGTCAGTCTGATGACCGCGCGTCATGCCCTCGCATCTCTCGAACGCGAAGGCGTCGTCGAACGCCGCCGCGGCGTCGGCACTTTCGTCTCCGCCCCCAAAATTCACTTCAACAAATTGATGTCCTACACCGAGCAGATGGGCAGCCGCCGCCTCTCGCCCGTCTCAAAAATCCTTTTCGCCAAAATTATCGACAACGAAGAAGAGGCCACCGCACGACTCTCGCTCTCTCCCAAGAGCCGCGTCCTCAAGCTCGAACGCCTTCGCTCCGCAGCCGGCGAACCCTTCGCTCTCGAAACCTGCTACCTCTCCGCGGCCCAATTCTCTGGCTTGCTCTCCGCCCCACTGCAAAACACGTCGCTCTTCTCCACGCTTGAGCGCGAGTACGGCCTCGAACTCGGTTACTCCGACGAAGAAGTCGACGCCACTGTCGCCGACCCGCGCACCGCCGAACTCCTCGCGGTCCCAAGGCGCGAACCTCTCCTGCGCATCCGCCAGGTCATATACTCCACCAAAGGTATCGTGATCCTCTACGTCCTCGGCCTCTACCGCTCCGACCGCCACAACCTGGTCATCCGCCGCTACCGCTGAATCACAACACGCAGATCTTTGGAATTTATCGACGCGATCTATTTCTTCGGCTCCAACAACGCCCCATAAATCGTAGACCGGCTCAAATACTCCACATTCGGACTCGACGGCCCCAGCATTCTCTGAATCATCCCCACAAACACAACATCATTCGCCGGATCGACCCAGAACCAAGTCCCCGCCGCCCCATCCCAAAAAAATTCCCCTTTGCCATCCGACAGTCCCGCCGCTGCTGGATCAAAAACCACCGCGCAGTTATACCCATATCCAAATCCCGCGCGCATCGTGTGAATCCCAATCCCAAACTCTCCGGTCAATAGATGCGGCGCCAAATGATTCGCACTCATCAGCGCCACCGACTCCGGTGAAATTATCCTCACTCCGTTCAACTCACCGCCATTCGCCAGCATCGACGCGAACCGATAATAATCCTCCGCCGTCGATACCATTCCGCCGCCACCCGACGCCATCCCCGGCGCCGCCTCATAGCCCCCGCCAAATTTCACCGCCTTCAGCGGCTCCTTCTCCGACCCCTGATACAGCGTCACAAATCGCGACCGCTGATCTGCCGGCACAAAAAATCCCGCATCCTTCATCCCCAGCGGTTTGAAAATGTGCTCCGCATAAAATTCCAGCAAACTCTTTCCCGACAATTTCTCGATGATGTATCCCTGCACGTCCATCGACGCGCTGTACGACCATTTCGTGCCCGGCTGATACATCAGCGGAATCTTCGCCAGCTTGTCGATAAACTCCTGCAGCGACTTCGACCCCATCACATTCTGTTTCGCGTATTCCTTATCGACCGCCGTATTCCCAAAAAAGCCGTACGTAAATCCCGCCGTATGCGTCATCAATTCTCCCATCGTCGGCGCATGCTTCGGCTCTTCGACCACCATATTTCCAGCCGCATCCACATCCTTGAACACCTTCAGGTGTTCGAACTCTGGAATAAATTTCGCAATCGGATCGGAGGGCAGCCACTTCCCCTGCTCGTACAAAATCATCATCGCGACCGCTGTCACCGGCTTCGTCATCGAAAAATCGCGGAAGATCGAATCCTTCTCCAACTTCGCGCCGCTCTCCAGATCCTTCACACCGTAAACGCGATAGTCGATCACCTTGCCGTGCCGCGCCAAAATCGTCACCGCGCCCGGAAGTTCCTTCCGGTCGACGGTTCCTTGCATCAGTGCATGAAAATTTTCGAGCCGCTCCGCCGAAAATCCCACCGTCTCCGGCTTCACCACCGTCATGTCAATCGTAGCGGCGCGCTCGGCTCCGCCGCCCGCGCCTTTCCCAGTCGCAGACTTCTGCGCCCAAACCCCCGTCCCACCCACCGCCGCAATCACTCCCACAACCGCCACGACCGCCGCCACTCGCACTCGATTCATCTTCATCTCCAAAATCGCGCAAACCCAAAAATCGCCGCATCATACTCCAAAACCAAAGAGGCGCGGCTACCGCCGCGCCTCTTCTTCCCGATCCCGCCGCCCAACATTTTGCCGTGCCCGCCGCCTACGGGCGGCGTTCATCGACTCCTTGCCACACTCCTCATCACCCGCACCGCCCCCGGAATCTCCTCCGCCGCCACATTCCCAAACCCCAATATAAATCCCTGCCTCTTCTTCTCCCCCACATACGCCGGCGATAACGGCCACAACCAAACCTTCTTCGCCGCCGCCGCCGTCGCAATCTCAACATCATTCCACTCCCGATCTTCCGGCAGCGCCGCAACCAAGTGCATCCCCGCCTGCGCCCCCAAAATCTCCACCTCTCCCTCAAACTCCTTCTCAATACTCTCCACCAGCGCCGTTCGCCTCTCGTGATACAGCGCCCTCATCTTCCGGATGTGCCGCGCAAAATGCCCCTCGCGCATAAAATCGTTCAGCACCGCCTGCGGCAAATACGGTGGTGTCAAATCCAGCGCATACCGCACCGCCACAAATCTCTCCACCAGATCCGCCGGCACCACCACATACCCCAGCCGCAGCGCCGGAAACAGCGTCTTGCTGAACGTACCTATATATATGACCCGCGAATGCCCATCCAACCCCTGCAGCGAAGCGATCGGCATATTCTCAAATCGGTATTCGCTGTCGTAATCATCCTCAATCACCCACGACCCCGCCTGCTGCGCCCAATCCAGCAGGTGCATCCGCCGCGACGCGCTCATCGTCACTCCCAGCGGATACTGGTGCGACGGCGTCACAAATGCCGCTCGCGCCTTCCGCCGCATCTTGATCCCCGCCGCCACATTCAACCCTTCCGCGTCCACAGGCACCGGCACCATCTTCGCCCCCGCGCCCCGCAACACACTCCGCGTCAGCCAATATCCCGGCTCCTCAATCCACGCCGCATCTCGCGGATCTAAAACAACTCGCGACGAAATCTCCAGCGCCTGCTGCGATCCCGACACAATCATCACCTGCGACGGTTCGCACTTCACCGCGCGCGCCGTCCTCAAATAAACGCAAATCGCTTCTCGCAGCGGCTCATATCCCATCGGCCCGCCATAGTGCAGGGAATGCGCCCCTTTTCCACGGCTGTGCCGCGTCACCAGCGACGCCCAGATCTGCGCAGGGAATTGGTCAAACGCCGGCTGGCTCAATCCGAAGGCCCCGATCCCTCGCACCCACGGGTCAATCTCATGTTTCGGCATGAGTTGTGCCCGCTTCGATATACGCCTCGGCCCCGACTGCGCCGCCGCTTTGTTTCGTCCTCCGCCATTCGATTCGCTCCGCGCCGGCTGATCCGGCAGGGAACTGCACACAAACGTTCCTGCCCCCACGCGCGTTTCGAAATATCCCTCCGCCAGCAATTGCGCGTACGCCGTCAGCACCGGTATCCGCGAAATCTTCAACTCCCGCGACAAATCCCGCGTTGACGGAATCTGTTGCCCCGCGCGCAAACTTCGCACCGCGATCGCCGCGCGATACCCGTCATAGATCTGTTTGTGCAGCGGCTTCGCTTCTTTTCGGTCGATTGCCAGGATCGGCGCCAATCCATCCGACACGTTCTGTACTTGTGGCATGAACGATATTTTAGTGGTCATATCAGATTTCAATCAAGTGGATATTGCCACAGACCACTACCCACCCTACCTTGATCTCAACTACGCCGGTCGCGCGAGCTGCCGGTTCCCGGTTCCTTCCGTTAGGGCCGGATCGACCATGCACTCAATCTTTGTCGGGGTGTGGAGGAAAGAATGTCTTTATCATCACGGATGCTCAAGGGCCTCGATGCTCTCAGACACATCCGTTCGCTTTACCTGGTAATTCTTGCTCTGGCGTTTCTCTGCCTCTCATCGTCTGTCATGGCACAGGACGCCACTCTCGTCGGCACCGTCACCGATCCCTCCGGCGCCGCCGTTCCCAATGTCAAAATCACCGTCATCAACCTCGAGACCAATCTCGTTCATACCGCTGTCACCAACGACTCCGGCCAGTACGTCCTCCCCGAACTCAAGATCGGTCACTACGACGCTAAGGCCGAGGCCGCAGGTTTCAAAGTCGCCGAGCAGAAAAACGTCATCCTTCAGGTCGGCGACCGCGCCCGTGTCGACTTCCAGATGCAACTCGGCGGCGCGCAGGAAACGGTCACTGTTGAAGCCAACGCCATTCGCGTGCAAAGCGATTCCGGCGAACAGAGCAACGTCATCACCGGTCAGCAGATTTCTCAGATCGCCGTCGCGGGCCGCAGCATGTACCAGCTTGCAGCTCTCACGCCCGGTGCATCCAGCGCCATCGGCGCCGGCGGCATGTCGAGCGGCGAAGTCAACACTCCAGTCGGCGGCGACGCCAGTGTCGAGTTCAACGGCATGCGTCAGAACCACAACATCTATCTTCTCGACGGTGGTGAAGACGACGATCGTGGGGGCGCGGGCGGTATGAGCATCGCTCCGTCCAGCGATGCAATCGCCGAGTTCCGCGCTCTCACGTCCAATTACAGCGCCGATTATGGCCTCTCGTCCGGCGGCACGATGACCATGGTGCTCAAGTCGGGTTCGAGCACCCTTCACGCATCGGCTTGGGAATTCAATCGCAACGACGCTCTCGATGCGCGCGGTTTCTTCAACCCCGCGCCCCAGCCCGTCGCCGAACTCCGCCTCAATGTTTTCGGCTTCAACGTCGGCGGCCCCGTCACTCTCGGCAAGTTCTACAACCGCGACCGCAAGAAAACCTTCTTCTTTTACAACATGGAATGGCGCCGCCTGATTCAGGGCTCAATTACAAACGGACAGCCTGTGCCCGACCCAACGACCTACGGCGGCAACTTCAGCGCTCTCACGAAAGCGATTCTCGTTCCGGCAGCCGACCAGGTATCGGCAAACGTGCTTGCGCAAAATTGCCCCGGCGGCGTTCTCCCTGCAGGAATCGTGCAAGGCAATCCATTTCCGGGCAACAAAATCCCCGCCTGCATGATCAGCCCGAACTCGGCCGCATTGCTCAGTGCCGGCATCTTCCCGGCTCCGACTTCCGCGGGTAACATTTTCAACGGGCCGGCGACCGCACCGACGAACCTGAAGGAAGAGATCGTCCGTATCGACCACAACTTCACCAGCAAGTTCTCGGTGTTCGGCCACTTCATCGCCGAACAAGTCTCCCAGGGCTTCCCAATCTCCCAGTGGTCCGGGGCCAACATTCCGACCGTTGGCGACACTTTTGGCAACCCGTCGTACAGCGCGGTCGTGCATACCACCTATGCCATTAGCCCGAACCTGCTGAACGAAATCGCGTTCAACTACAACGGCAATCGCATCAACATCGTTCCGTTCGCCGCCGCCGGACTCAGCAGCCTCGCACTTCCCGCAGGCTACGACTCGACCAACTCGCGCATCTTCACCGGCGCCAACAACCTCGACCGCATCCCCAATATCGACCTTAAAGGCTCGACCGGCACCCAATTTGAAGTTTCCAGCTGGCCCTGGAAAAACGTCGCCGATGACTACCAACTGCGCGATGACCTCTCCATCACCAAAGGCGCGCACCAAATCAAAACTGGATTCGGCTGGGCGCTCTACAAAAAGACCCAAGACCTCTTCGGCCAAACGCAGGGCGGCTTCAACTTCGACGGCACCTTCACCGGCAATGACTTCGCCGACTTCCTCCTCGGCGACGCCAAGAGCTACCAGGAACTTGCTGTGCAGGATGCTGGCAAGTGGAACAACGTCTCGTGGTCCGCATACGTTCAGGACAACTGGCGCGTCAATCGCAAGCTCACGCTCAACCTCGGCGTCCGCTGGGATGGCGTTCCGCACACCTACGAGGCTAACGACCGGATGGGCAACTTCTATCCGTCCCTCTACAATCCAGCCAACGCGGCTTTGCTCAATCCGGACGGCACGATCAATCCCGCGAGCCCGGGCCTCGGCACCAGCCCCAACCCCATCCTCGCTGGCGTTCCTCTCTACTTGAACGGCATCGGCATCCCCGAACAGAACGGCGTTCCGAAGGGCCTCGTCAACAACCACTGGGCCAACTTCGGTCCGCGTCTCGGCTTCGCGTATGACCTTACCGGCTCCGGTAAAATGGTCGTCCGCGGCGGCTTCGGCATCATGTACGAGCGCATTCAGGGCAACGACATGTACAACGCCGGCCCGAACATTCCGTTCAGCTTCCAGGTCAACACACCTGGTCCGGTGGAGTTCGTGAACCCAAGCCTCTCGCTCGCAACCGGCACAGCCGCTGCGCTGCCGATCAACCCGGCTACCATCACCGGCCTCGCCATCAACGAATACAAACAGCCCGCCAGCTATCAGTTTAGCGTCGGCATCCAGCGCCAGCTCAGCTCGCGGTCCGTTCTCAGCGTCGCCTACGTCGGCAACACCAATCGCTTCCAGAACGATTATCGCGAGAACAACTTGCCCGATGAGTCCGCGTTGGCCCCGATCATCAACGGCATCGGCGGTGCGAATTACAATACGGCTGCCGGTCTTCCATACCCCGGCTTTCACTCGATCAATCTATCGACCAACGAAGCCAACTCGCACTACAACAGCTTGCAGGTCGACCTCAGCTCGCAAGTCGGCAAAGATCTATCCCTGCGCGCCTTCTACACTCTGTCGCGCACCATCGATCCAGGCGCCGGCAACGGCGGACAGGACCTGCAAAACGTCTCGAATCCCTACGCGGGTTGGCTCTACGACGTCGGCCCCGGCGGTTACGATCGCACGCACAACGCCTCGGTCAACTTCATCTACGACCTGCCCATCTTCCGCCACTCCGAGCACCGCTTCATCAAGTCGGCTCTCGGCGGTTGGGAAGTCTCGGGCATCGTGACCATCACGTCCGGCCTCCCCATCAACCCGCAACTCACCGGCGGCCAGTCCGGCAACGCCTTGCCCAACGCCAACAACCGTCCCGACCAGGTGGCATCCGTTAGCTACCCGCACTCGGTTGGCGAGTGGTTCAGCACGTCGTCGTTCGCGTTGCCAGCCGTTGGCAGCTTCGGCGATGCCGGACACAACTCGCTCCGCGGCCCGGGTCGCGATAACTGGAACATTTCGCTCTTCAAGAGCTTTGTGCTCAGCGAAACTCGCGGCAGCCGACTCGAGCTTCGCGTCGAGTCCTTCAACACTTGGAACCACACCGAATTCAATCAGGTCAGCAACGGCCTGGGTTCCTCCAACTTTGGACAAGTTACTTCGGCCTTCGACCCGCGTGTCTTCCAGCTTGGAGGAAAGATTTACTTCTAAGCCCCCCACGGCAAAATACGCAGGTCGACCCGCTCGCGCCTAACCAGCGCGAGCGGGACACCCCTTTGTAAGGGGCATTTGGATGCATTCGCACCGTGTTCATGTAGGGGCGCAGCACGCTGCGCCCCAGCTTGCCCGGGCGTAAGATTCGTAACAGCTCTTGGGTGCCGCACCCTCAGCTTTCAGAGGGTGCGGGTTTAGACTCAACTTCACCCAGGTGTGGCCAGGACTAAATCGCGGTGAGGTGCGGGTTTTGCCTTAACCGCGTCTAATGGAACAAGTTCAACAGGCGAGTGAATCCATTCGGGTGGATCCAAAATGAAAAAAGATTCGCACAAAAAAATCAAGCAAGCTCATGTACGGGCGCAGCACTGCTGCGCCCCAGCTTGCACAACCTTCATCCGTTCAGCTCGGCTGTCACTGCCTCGATCCGCCCGATGGGCATCCCTGTTTCTGGGAATCGCGCTAACACTCCACCCGTCTCGCGCCGAGAACCAGCCCGCCAATCCCGACACGCCCCCCACTCCTATCCTTCTCGAACTCTTCACCTCCGAAGGCTGCTCAAGCTGCCCTCCCGTCGACGAATTCGTCCGCCACATGGACGAAAGCCAGCCTGTCGCGGGCGCGCAAATCATCGTCCTCAGCGAGCACGTCGACTACTGGGACCACGACGGCTGGAAAGACAAATACTCCTCCTCTCAGTTCACCGAGCGCCAAAACGGGTACGTTCACGCCATGAATCTG
This sequence comes from uncultured Acidobacteriota bacterium, assembly GCA_963795355.1. GTDB lineage: Bacteria > Acidobacteriota > Terriglobia > Acidiferrales > UBA7541 > Acidiferrum. Next base: position 799,223 of record CAWCHM010000008.1, on the reverse strand, counting down.
CAAACCGCGTACACGCCACAGATGGTTCTCGACGGCTATATCGAGTTGAAGGGAAGTAGTTCCGAAATCGAGCAGACTTTCGCCAAAGAGCTTAAGGTGACAAAAATCCCCGTCCGCATCGCCTCGGCCAAAATCGAAGCGCCGTCACAGCTCAAAGTAAAAGTGGAAGCCGACGCTCCTGAAAAACACGGCGGCACTATCTGGCTCGCAGTCGCACTCGATCACGCGGCATCGCAAGTGTCTGCGGGAGAAAATTCGGGGAAACAGCTACAACACGTGGCCGTAGTCGAAGAACTACGAAAAGTCGGCAAGCTCGACAAAGGAAAGCCGTTTTCGCAGGATGTAGCCGTCAGATTGAAACCCGACACCGATACCAAAAACCTCCGAATAATCGCTTTCATACAAGAATCCAACGAAGGCAAAGTCCTGGGCGTAACCGGCGTAAAAGTCTCGAATCCCTAGCAGTATGGGGCCCGAACAATCGCCACCCTGTAGCCGCGATCGCTTCCCAGATCGCGGGCCTTTCCCCACGATGGCGTGATTTAACCGTTCGTCTCCGCGACACATCCGTTCCCAGCATCGCCCGATTCGAAAACCAAATCTCCGTCTTCTCCTGTCCGTCCGTCGATTCGAACCCTCGACCATGCGATTCGAATAACCCATGCGTTACTATTGACATGTAGATATATTTGTGCTATCGTCTCTTTGTGAGCCTCACCATCAAATCCCGCAAACAGCTTTAGAATCACATTCTTACACTTCTCCTCGCATCTAACTCCCCTGAAATCACATTCTTGCGCAAAATCCATCCGGGGGGAGGGGTGACGCTGGAATCAAAACAAGTCGCCGAGACCTCACGGGGACCACATCGAGGGGCTTTAAAACGACGATGGCGCGCCGAATTACTCCGACGCGCCATCCGAAGTGAACGAGATGCGGGAAATGGACAACCCGGCATTCGAGTTTTACTTCAGTTTCGAGAGAATCGTTTTCTGGTTCGCGACGATGGTATTGAGCGTCGCCTGGTTTTTCAAAATTGCTGCCTGATTCTTTTTGATCGTCTCCTGATTCGCCTTGATCTGCTTCTGGTTGGCGATAATCGTGGCCTGATTGGAAAGGATCTTCTTCTGGTTTGCGACATTGGCTTCGGACATGTTGAAACTCCCTCAGAGTTGAATTTGAAGCGCGATGCAATTCTGGCGAAGCTCGCAGCGGCGCTGCAATAGTATTTTTAGAAGAGCCAAGCCCCGAAGGACGTCCATGGAATGTAACGGAGTCCATCAAAGACCTATGCTCGAGTCAGCTTCAGAACGCACCTAGTATAAATGCACTATTGAAGGCTGTGAAGGCCGCGAAGATTCTCTTAGAGCTCCAGAAATATCCCATTTTGGATAGATTGGCGTCGGGCGAGATTTGGCCCTATTCGGCAGCCGAGAGAGAAATTGCGAAAAGAAAACGTGTTTTGGCGATCGCGGTCGGAATCTGCGATGCACCGTCTCGCCGTTGCTGCGTCCTTAGCCTTCGTGTGCGCACTCTCTTTGATGCAAGCGTCCTGCGGTGGCGGAAGCGTGCCGAAGAAGAATTCGGCGGAATACGCAAAGGTCGTCTCGGCGTTCTACATCGGACTTGGCGCGCTGCAGGTTGGGGACGACATTCACGCGGAGAAGAACCTGGCGGATGTGACGCAGATGGCTTCGGGCGAGCCAGCGGGCTGGGCCAACTGGGGTGTCCTAGCGCTACGGCAAAGGAAACTGGACGAAGCGGCGCAACGCATGGAGCGCGCGCGGAAGTTGGCGCCGGATAACGATCGGATTTATCAAATTTTGGGGTATCTGGAGAGCGGTCGCGGAAATTCGACGGCGGCGATTGCGGATTGGCGGAAGGCCGTCGAGCTGAATCCGAAGAATTATCGGGCGGCGTACCAACTGGCCGAAGAAGTGGAGCGGCAGGCTGGGCCGAACAGCGACGCGGAGTTCGAGCAGCTGATCCAGAAGATTTTGGCGGCACAGCCGGACAATCTCGCGGCGCAACTGGAATTGGTGCGGACGGCGGCGAAAAGCGGCAATTCGACGACGGTGAAGTCGGCGCTAGCGAAAGTGACGGCGCGTTCGGCGAATTGGCCGCCGGAGGTGAAGGCGCAGTTCGCGGCGCTGCAAGCGGCGGCCGATGGAACGAATGTAAAGACGGCGGCGACGCGGACTGTGTTTTTGCGGAATACGCTCATGCGTGTAGCGGAATTTCGCGAGAGTCTAGCGGTTTTGAAAGCGCCTGCAGGAGAAGAGGCGGAGCCTTTCACACATTTTCTGAAGATGGAGACGCCGGATTTTTCTCCGGCTCCGGCGGATATGTCGCTGACGTTTGATTGAACACGGTCACTGCATCCGGGCGCGAAACGCGATGAAAAATGGAGTTGGGCTCGGCGCGGTCGCAGCTGCAAAGTGCTGGCAATCCTGTCCCTGCTTTCGCGAATGGACGTGAAGTGAAACTCGCTTCGGGCGCGACGTTTGCGTTTCCAGGAAACGCTTCGACCGCGCTGTTACCGGAATCGATTCTGCAGATCGATTTCAATTACGACTTCAAGACGGATCTGGTTCTGGCTGGACGCGATCGGCGTGCGATTCATGCGTCAGGACGCACCGGACAAATTTACCGATGTGACCGCAGCAACGAAATTGCCGAAAAATGTAAGGAGCGCGGCGTACACAGGCGCGTGGGCTGCTGATATCGAAGCGGACGGTGATCTCGATGTCGTGTTGGGCACGAAAGACGGCACGCCGAAAGTGTTGCGAAACAACGGCGACGACACGTTCAAGGAGATCGAGCCGTTTGCCGGAATTTCAGGATTGCGTGCTTTCGCTTGGGCGGACTTTGATGGGGATGGCAATGCCGATGCAGCGATCGTCGATAGCGCTGAACGGCTTGCATATTTTTCATAACGAGCGGCAAGGACAATTTCGCGAAGTGAAGTTGCCGGAGGCTTCTGTCGACGGTGAAAGCGATTGCCGTCGCCGATCCAGACTCGGATGGCGTACTGGATTTGTTGGCGGTGCAATCCAATGGAATGGTCGCGCGAGTTTCGTATCGCGAATGACAACGGATGGAGCGTGCTTCCCGTGGTGCGGATTCCCGGGGGGTTGGAGCGCTCGTTGGCGAAGTGCGGTTGTAGGTAGCAGACCTGGATAACAATGGCGCGATGGATTTGGTCGTGAGCGGGATTACTGGACCAGGCTGCAAGCGCAAAGCCCACCGTAACGTGATTTGGTTCGGTGGTGCAAGCCGAGCTACGGACAGATGGTACGTGGCTCGGCGATGCCGTCGGCGAAGTTCACGCTTCTGAGTCATCCCGGCGCCTGCCGTCGGTCTTTGATGTCGCGGATCTGAGTGGCGGCGGCAAATTGGGTTTGGTTGGATTTGATGGAACGGCGCGGCGGTGCAGGCGGCGAGCAAAGGCTCGAAGAATTATCACTGGCAGGTGATTCGGCCGCATGCGGTGCAGGCGGTGGGCGATCAGAGGATCAATCCATTCGGCGTTGGCGGCGAGATTGAGATTCGATCGGGATTGTTGGTGCAGAAGCAGCCGATCAATGGGCCGCAAGTGCATTTTGGATTGGGAAATCAGACGACAGCGGAAGTTGTGCGAGTGGTGTGGCCGAATGGGACGGTGCGCGCGGAATTTGGCGTGAATGCGGATCAGGAAGTTGTGACGGAACAGAGATTGAAGGCGTCGTGCCCATTTTTGTTCGCATGGAACGGGACGAAGATGGAGTTTGTGAAGGACGCTGTGCCGTGGGGCTCGGCGATCGGGTTGCGGATCAATACGCTGGGCACGGCGAAAATTGCTACGACGGGCGAGTGGTACAAGATCCGCCGCGATCAGCTGGTGCCGCACGATGGTTATTACGATCTGCGAGTTTCTGCGGAGCTTTGGGAGGTTTATTACTACGATCGAATTGCGTTGATGGCGGTTGATCACCCGGCGAACACCGAGATTTACGTCGATGAGCGATTCTCGATTCCGCCACCGAAGTTGGCGTACACGACGGTGAAGACGCCACACAAGATTGCGTCGGCGACGGATGATTTGGGCAAGGATGTGACGGAGTTGGTGAGTGCGCTGGATGGGCGGGCGCTGTCGTCATTTGGCAAGGGGCAGTTTCAGGGGATCACGCGCGACCACTATCTGGAAGTGGATTTAGGGAAAGATGCGCCGACTTCCGGGGCGTTGTATCTGATCGGGCAGGGATCGATTCACGATACGGAATCGTCGCTGAATGTGGCGATCACGCAAGGCGATCGATGGCACGCGAAGGGAATGACGATCGAGGTGCCGGACGCGCAAGGCGGATGGGCTCCGGTTGCGGCGGAATCAAACCGAGGATTTCCGGCGGGGCGAAAGAAGACGGTGGTGTTCGATCTGACGGATGCGTTCAAGCCGGGGACGCCGCGGAAGGTACGAATCAGGACGAATCTGGAGATTTATTGGGATTGCATCGAGTGGGCGGAAGGTGCGCCTGCGGCGCCGACCCGAGCCGTCACGCTGGATGCGAATGTGGCGGACCTGCACTATCGGGGATATTCGGTGATTGAACATCCGGATCCGAATGCACCGGCTCCCGAAGTGCCGAACTACAATCAGATCGAGAGCACGAAAATGAAGTGGCGCGATTTGATCGGATACTACACGCGGTACGGAGATGTGAAGGAGTTGCTCTCGCAGATTGATGATCGATACGTGATTGTTAATTCAGGCGATGAATTGTCGCTGCGATTCCCAGAGCAGGAGGCGCCGCCGCCGGGGTATGTGCGGGATTTTGTGTTGATCGGCGATGGTTGGATCAAGGATGGGGATTTCAATTCGACGTTCTCCAAGACCGTGCTTCCACTTCCATACCATGCGAAGGATTTGTATGTGACGCCGCCGGGATCGCTGGAAGATGAGTATGTGTACAAACATCATCCGGACGACTGGCAGAACTATCACACGCGGTACGTCACGCCATATGTGTTTCAGAATTCACTGAGGAGCACGGAAACGAAGTGAAACGGGGCCCATTCGCGCGCATTGTGTTGGCGATAATCTTTTTTGGATTGGTATTTTCGCCGCTGATTATCAAAAGAGTGGAGTCGAGCCGGGCGGAGTCGAGGACGCGGCTGGACGCGGCGTCGGCACTGGCCCGGCATGGATTTTATTTGCAGGAAATTGCACATGCGGCGGGAGTGGATTTTGTGCACCAGGCGCCGGAGCTTGATCCGCGGTTGAAGCACATCATGCCGCAGGTTGCGTCGATGGGTGCGTCGGTATCGATCGTGGATTTCGATCACGATGGATGGCCAGACATTTACGTGACGACGAGTAAAGAGGGCGCGAAGAATGCTCTTTACCGGAATCAGCATGACGGGACGTTTGGAGATGTGGCGGAAGAGTTGGGGATTGCGGATGTGAACCGCTCGGGGACCGGTGTGTCGATGGGCGCGGTGTGGGGCGACTACGACAACGATGGGTACGAGGATTTGCTGCTGATCAAGTGGGGGAAGCCGGAGCTATTTCACAACGATGCGGGCAAGGGATTTACGCGAGTGACGGAGCAAGTTGGATTGCCGCCGTGGGTGAATGCGAATACCGCAATCTGGTTTGATTACGACGGGGATGGGCTGCTCGATTTCTTTATCGGCGGGTATTACAACGAGAACGTCGATTTGTGGCATCTGGCTTCGACGAAGATGATGCCGGACAGTTTTGAGTACGCGAAGAACGGCGGGCGGAAATATCTATTCCACAATCTGGGCGGCGGGAAGTTTGAAGAGGTGAGCGAGAAAGAGGGGATTAGCAGCCGGAGATGGGCGCTGGCAGCTGCTGCGGCGGATTTGCGCGGGACGGGCCATCCGGATTTGTTTGTGTCGAATGATTACGGCGTTTCAGAACTGTATTTGAATGACGGGAAGAAATTTCATGAGTCGGGTGAAGCGACGGGGGTTGGGTTTGCGCCGAAGAGCGGGATGAATGCGAGTTTTGGAGATATTTTGAATCAGGGGAAGTATTCGGTTTACGTCTCGAACATTTCGGAAGAGGGTGTGCTGATTCAGGGGAATAATTTGTGGGTGCCGAAGGAAGGGACGGGCCCTGGTGATTTGAAGTTTGAGAATCTGGCGCGGGAGTTTGGGGTGGAGATTGGCGGGTGGAGTTTTGGGGCACAGTTCGGCGATTTGAATAACGACGGAACGCTGGATTTGTATTTGACGAATGGGTATGTGTCGCTCGATCGGAATAAAAGTTATTGGTATGACTTTTCGAAGATTGCGGGCGGACACGCGTTGATCATCGAGGATGCGAAGAACTGGCCGGCAATGGAAGGGCGGAGCTTGTCGGGATATCAGTCGAAGCATTTGTGGCTGAACGATGGGAGCGGGAAATTTATCGATGTGGCGCAGTCGGCGGGCGCGACCGATACGTACGATGGGCGCGCGGTGGCCATGGCGGACTTGTGGAATACGGGTGCGCTGGATGTAGTGGTGGCGAACGAACGCGGGCCGCTGCTGATCTACAAAAATACGGTGACGCCGGAGAACAAGTGGATTGAATTTGCGCTGGAAGGGACGACGAGCAACCGGAGCGCGATCGGGGCGCGAGTGACGTTGTATTGGAACGGGCAGGAGCAGGTGCAAGAGGTGTCGGGCGGGAGCGGATTTGCTGCGCAGAACCAGCGGCGGATTCATTTTGGCTTGGGGAAGACGCCGCAGATCGATAAGGTTGTGATTCAGTGGCCGTCGGGGAAGACACAGACGCTGACGTCGGTGAAGATCGGCGAGATTAATGCGGTAAAGGAGCCGTCATGAGCGGGCAAGCGATGCCGATGACTGGCGGAACGGATGCGCCGTTCAACTGGGGCAAGTTTTTCAGCCTCGACAACAAGTGGATCGCGCCGATGTTTATCACGACGATTTTGATCGTGGGGAATTTTTCGTTCGGGATGCTGGAGAGTTACCGGAAGACGGGAATCGCGATTGTCGCGAGCCTGATTACGGAACTGATTCTGTCGAAGATCTATTTTGGGAAGTGGCCGATTTTAGCCAGCGCGTACATCAGCGGTATCAGCGTGGGGATTTTGGTGCGGTCGCCGGCGGTATGGCCGTATTTTGTGTGTGCCGTTGTTTCGATCATGTCGAAGTATGTGTTGCGCGTGAACAATCGGCATATTTGGAATCCGTCGAACTTTGGAATTGCGGTGCTGGTGTTCCTGGCGCCGGAGACCGTGGCGACCCTTAGCATTCAGTGGGGAAATTATTTGCTGCCGATGATCGTGATCTGGTGTTTGGGGTCGGTGATTATTGCGCGGCTGAAGAGATTTCATATCACGGGGACATATGTGGCGTGTTTTATTGCGCTGGCGTTTGTGAGGAGTTTGATCACGGGGAGCCCGTGGCAGTCGGAAGTGGCGCCGTTGACGGGGCCGATGTATCAGCTCTTTATATTTTTTATGATTACGGATCCGAAGACGACGGTGAAGTCGAAAAAGTGGCAGTGCATTGTGGTGGCGATTGTGGCGATCGTTGAGATGATTTTGAGACTCGACCAAGTCGTGTATGCGCCGTTTTATGCGTTGTTCCTCGTTGGGCCGACAGCGCTGTTGATCGAGTATTGGTTCGAGTCGCGGTCGCGGAAGAGTGTCTCGATGGCTCGCGCTACAGCATGATCGGTGCTTTGAGAGCGGCTCGCGGACTCTTGATTTTGTCGGTTGCGGCGATCTGGAGTTGCGGGTGTTCGTCGAAGCCTGGTGCGGAGCAGGCCGGGCCTACTGCCTCTCCGGCGGCCTCCGACTCGAACGCCGACGGAAAGGCCAGCAACCCGGAGACGGCTAAGCCGGAACCGCCAGCCTCAGTTTCGAGTAACAATTCTTCCTCCTCCCTTACTCCTGCTCCTGTTACCTCCTCGCCAGCAGTGCGCCCTTCGGGACCGATTCAGCTCACGGATGTTACTGCGGCGGCGGGGATTCATTTCAAACATAACAGTGGCGCGTTCGGTAAGAAGTATTTGCCGGAGACGATGGGGAGCGGAGTTTGCTTCATCGATTACGATAACGACGGTTGGCAGGATATTTTTCTAGTGAATTCGAAGGACTGGGAGGGGCACAAAGTCGCGGGTCCATCGTATCCGGCGCTGTATCACAACAATCATGATGGGACGTTTACGGATGTGACGGGCGCGGCGGGATTAGCGGTCGAGAGTTACGGGATGGGGTGTGCGGTTGGGGATTACGACAACGACGGATTTGACGATCTGTATTTGACGGCAGTGGGTTCGAGTCATCTTTATCACAATCAGGGGAATGGGAAGTTTGTCGATGTTACGGCGAAGGCGGGGGTGGCGAGTCCGGGATTTTCGGCGAGCGCGGCGTGGGTGGATTACGACAATGACGGGAAGCTGGATTTGTTTGTGACGCATTACATCGAGTGGTCGATCGAGTCGGATCAATATTGTTCCCTCGACAATAAGAATAAGTCGTATTGCACGCCGCAGAGGTACAAGGGCGAGAGTTCGCATCTGTATCACAACAAGGGCGGCGGAGTTTTTGAGGATGTGACGAAGAAGGCGGGGCTGTGGGATCCGACGAGCAAGGCGTTAGGAGTGGCGCTGATTGATTTTGAGAATGATGGATGGATGGATTTGTTTGTTTCGAACGATACGGAGCCGAACAAACTTTATCGGAACAATCACGATGGGACATTTACAGAGGCGGGGCTGACGGCGGGCATTGCGTTCAGCGAGTCGGGGCGCGTGCGGGCGGGGATGGGGGTGGATGCGGCGGATTTCGATGGGTCGGGAAATTTCGGATTGGTGATCGGGAATTTTACGAACGAGAGCATGGCGCTGTATCGGAACGATGGATCGGGATTATTTACGGATGAGGCGCCGAAGTCGGGGCTGGGGGCGATGACGTCGGGATCGCTGACGTTTGGGTGCTTTTTCTTCGACTACGATCTGGATGGGTTGCTGGATGTCGCGGCGGCGAACGGGCATGTGTCGGATGACATTGCGGTGGTGCAGCCTACAGTGCGGTATGCGCAGCCGTTGGGGATGTATCGGAACTTGGGTGACAAGAAGTTTGAGGATGTGTCGGGGAAGCTGGGGAAGGCGATACAGAAGCCAGTCGTGGGCCGGGGAGTTGCGTACGGCGATTACGATAATGACGGGGATCTGGATTTGGTGGTGACAACGAGCAATGGGCCGGCGCGGCTGCTGCGGAATGAGAATGCGAATCAGAACGATTTTTTACATGTGAGGCTACAGGGAGCGAAGTCGAATCGGGATGGGATTGGGGCGCGGGTGACGCTGGTGACGAGCGGTGGCTTACGCTTGACGCGGATGGTGAAGAGTGGGTCGAGCTATTTGTCGCAGAGCGAGTTGCCGGTGACGTTCGGGCTGGGGAAGCCGGGGAAGAATGCGCCGGTGAGGCTTGAAATTGTTTGGCCGAGCGGGGCGAAGCAGACGGTTGAAAAGCTCAAGGCGAATTCGTTTGTCACGATTCGTGAGGGGCGAGGGGCAGTTGCGACTGAGGAGATTCTTTTCGGTCTACCGACGGCGAAGCGGTAGCGAGTGACAGCACTGCCATATGGAGTGCTTCTTTCAGCGTCAGGTTGTGGACTTCGATGATTTCGCCTGCGGTAACGCGTATATCGTCGGCCTCCGCGACGCACTCAGATTGTAGTTTCGGCGTATTCGTCGTCGCTCCGAAGCGCTGCCACTTCATAACATAAACCACTTTACGAAACTTACACAAGATTCCTAAACGGGAGATTAACGCTCTAGTTGAAATCGTGCGGACATGGGGCGCAGCGGTGCTGCGCCCCTACATGGCATTGTTAGGCGATCATTTTGTGGATGTCGGTATCACCGGGAGGATCAGGGCTGACGGATGATCTGCGTCGTGGAGGATAGTGTTGGTGGCGGTGACGAAGTTTGTGCTGGTGGCTTGGTCGGCACCGGTATTGTGGTTGCGGTCGAAGCGGGGGAAGTTGCTGCTGCTCACCTGAAGGCGGATGGTGTGGCCCTTCTGGAAGGTGTTGGCCGTGGCCCAGAGATCGACGGTGACTTTGTAGACCTGATCGGGATTGATGAGGTCGGGCTTTTCGTCGGAATCGCGGTAGCGCATGCGGAGGATGCCGTCAGCGAGATTTTTGGCGAAGCCGTCGGGGGCGACGTCAACCAGCATGGCGGTGAAGTCGGTATCGACGGCAGAGGATTTGACCCAGGCTTCGAACGTGACGGGGCCGGTGACCTGCGTGTCGGCGTCGAGCGGCTTGGTGGAGTAGATCAGGACGTCGTTGCGGCCTTCGGCGGAGCGCTGATCGCGCGGGCCGGGCTCGTAGTGAATCATGTCGCAGCAGAGCGAGCCGCCGATGCTGGGGACGGGATTTGCGGGATCGAAAGTAAATTTGTCGGCGGATTCTTTTTTCGGCGCGGTGGTGGAGAGGGTGCCGTCACCGCGCAGGGAATTTGCGGAGCCGTTCGAATGGATGTAGTAGCGCGTGGCCTGCATTTCGGGCGGCGGCCAGTCGGAGAATTGCTGGTATTTATTTTCGCCCATGACGAAGACGTGGACGGGCTTGTCGGTGGCGAATTCGTTTTGAATACTTTTGAAGAGGAAGTCGTACCAATCGATGAGGACCTGGCCTGGAGGGAATTCGACGGCGTGATCGCCGAATTCGACGTCACCGATTTTCTTGCCGAAGCCGGCGTGGCCACCGATCTGGATCAGCATTTTCTGGCCAGTGCGCGCGGCTTCGCTGCCGCTGTGGGCTTTGACGCCCATGTAGTTGCGGAGCGTGCCGTTGAGGAAGATGTCGTACCAGCCGCCGATGTGGAGTGCGGGGACCTGGACGTCGGGAAAGTGCTCTTCGATCGACCACTGCTTCCAGTAGGCGTCGTAGGAAGGATGCGCGAGCCAGTCGAGATAGTAAGGGGCGATTGCTTTTGTGATGGAGGCGCCGGCGGGGAGCTCTTTGTAATTGAAGGCGGGGAAGTCGGTGAGAGGGAGCGTCGAGGTACCGACGAGCGCGTTTGTGTCTTTTTCGATCTCGCGCCACATCGTGTTGGTGGCGAGCTGCGTGGTCCAGTTCTGGTCGAACCACTGTTCGAGCGCGCCGCCGTGGTAGGTCCAGTTCGCGTGATAGTTGCTAGAGGTGACGGTGGGCATGATGCCGGCGAGATGTGGGGGATGCGCGACGGCGGCAAGCATTTGAGTTGCGCCGACGTAGGAGCCGCCGGTCATGCCGACTTTGCCGTTGGAATAGGGGAGTGCGGCGGCCCATTCGACGGCGTCGTAGCCGTCGGCGATTTCGTGGCGGAAGGTGTAGAACTCGCCGTCGGAGGTGTAGCGGCCGCGGACGTCCTGGACGATCATCACGTAGCCGTGCGACGCGACCTGATAGGCGGGAGCAGCGGCCCAGCCGACGCTTTTGTCGTAGGGCGTGCGCATCAGAATGACGGGGAATTTGCCTTCGGCCCTGGGCCGGTAGATGTCAGCGCGGAGCGTCACGCCGTCGCGGGTTTCCATCTTGACGCCGGTTTGGACGATGACTTCGTAGGTTTGTGGCTGGGCGGATTGCGCGGCGGGAGCGGGTTGCTGCGCGCGAGCGGTGCGTGGTGTTGCGAATAAAGCGAAAACAAACATCGACACGATAGCGGATGACGTTCTGCGGTGAAGCAAGACTCCTCCTTGGGCGCGAGCAGAAGCGAGTGTTGCAAATGCGGTTTGCATTTTAACGCTGACAGGCAGAAGTGTAACAACAACTTGAGCTTCGGATGGGCACAGCGATGTCGTGCCCTCACTGCTGACTTTCAAATCGTTCTTTAGTTATTGCTTTGGATGGCTGCGGATGGCGAAAATCGAGAATTGCTCGACCTCGGGGACGTGGCCTTCGGCGTCGGGTTTGCGATCGACGGGCTTCATTTGCTGGACGACCGTTGTAGCCGGCAGGACTTTGCCGAAGAATTTTTTGTAGACGTTGGCGAAGTCGGGAGTCTCGGAAAGATTGTCGAGATAGATGACCGTCGAGACGGCCTGATCGTACTTCATGTCGGCTTCTTCGAGATTGTCGAGCTGATTGCGCATGCTCTGGCGCGTTTGATTGGGCACGTCCTGGATGAACATACCGAGGTTGGGGCCGGGAATGAATCCGCTTTTTGCGGAGCAGAAGAGCGTGTCGCCGGCGAAGACGCAAGGGCTGGCGGTTGGGCTGGGCGGCATGTTTCTAGGCTTGATCGAGTGGCGCTGGCTGATATCGCGGACGGCAATGCCGGTGTAGGCGATGTGCGCGCCCTCGGGGAGGCTCGATGCTTCGATGGTGGCGCGGCCGGGCGTATTGCCGAATTCGAATCGCGCGGCGTAGAGCTTATTCATCACGCCGTGCGGAATTTCGTCGGTGAGGTAGGGATTGACGAAGACCATGTTGGCGAGCGTGAGGCCAGCGGCTTCGTTTACGGCTTTGAGGCCGTCGAGCGCGAGACTAACTTGGGCAGCGGGATCGGAAGGGATTTTTCCGGTGGCGGGGTCGATGCCTGGCATGTTGGAGATGAAAAGGCGGTCGTGGGTAAGCACGCCCCAAGAGAAGGATTTGTTCGGCTTGTAGTTCGGCGGCGTGACGGATTTTTTGCCGGTGATATCGCGAACGGCCATCGCACTGATTTGGATCGAAGAGTTCGGATTGGCGGCAACGCCGAGAATGCCGCGCGCGGGTGGATCGTGCGGGAAGTAGGCGGCGAAGGCTTGGTTGAGGTCGTTGTACTTGGTCGTATCATCCGTGTAGACCTGGACGTAGACAATGTTGTCCATCGTGAGACCGGCGGTGGTGACGAGAGATTTGATGTTCTCGAGGCATTGCTTCACTTGGTCGGTGAAGCCGGACGGCGTGCTGCCGTCGGCTTTGTACGGGCCTTGGCCGGAGATGTAAACGTAATCGCCGGCGTCAATCGCCGGGGAGCCGAGGGCGTCGGGCTTTCCTGGGACTTCGCTCGAGGTGATCGGTTTGATTTGGGCCTGCGCCTGCTCGTTGCTGGCCGCGGCGAGCGCAATCAGGCCGACACTGGCGAAATAGCGGAAGGCGCTTCTCATGCGGACTTGCCTTTTTTCTGCGCGGCGCCGAGGAGTTCGCGCAGGCGCTTGCCAACGATCATTTCCTCGCCGTCCTGAATGGTCATCGAGACGAGCTCAATGTGATCGACCTTTGGGCGCGGCGTTTTGCGCGTCGGTTTCTGAATACCCTCATGGACTGCAGGCACGAGACTTGGATTGTCCGCGCCGAGGACTTCGATGCACGGATCGCTTTTGCGAAGAGCGAAGACGCAATCGTCGATCGTGTAGCCCCAAGCTTCCTGATCCCAATACACGCGCAGCGTCGGATAGCGATTGCCGTCGTCGGGAACGAACACGTCGGTTCGGACGCCAGGGACGGTCTCGACGAGCTTGGCGATTTTGTCGATACGGGCTTGCCATTCGGCGAACTGTTTTTTCTCGTCGAGGTTGAGCCATGTTTCGACGGCGGTGAGGCAGCCGATGATTTCTTCCTTGCCAACTTTCATGGCACGGCAAACGGCGCCTTCCCATGGAGCAGAGTTGCGCAAACCTGCGTCGATGAGATCTTTACGGCCAAGGAGGACGCCGCTGCACTGAGGGCCGCGCAGTCCTTTGCCGCCGGAGAAGGTGTAGAGATCGATCTTCATCTGGGCATAAAGCTTAAGGTTTTGGGCAGGCGGGATGCCGGCAGCGTCGTCGAGCAGCATCGGCACTTTTTTGTCTTTTGCGATGGCGACTTCCTTGACGAGTTTGTCGCCGAGGTCGGTGGTGTAGATCATCGCGGTGTTGTCGTTGACGGCGTTGGCGATTTGGTCGGGACCCTCGACCAAGATGAGTTTCGCGCCCGTGAGGCGAATGGCGCTGTCGAACGCGCTTCGGCCGCCGACCATGATGACTTCGTGCTTCATGCCGGTGGTGTCGGGCAACTGCCAGATTTTCGCGCCGTCGGTACCAGCCATGCAGGCTGCGGTCGAAGTGGCCATTGCGCCGGCCGCGCCGCTGGTGATCATTCCGGATTCGGCGCCGGTGAGCTCAGCGAGTTTGCGGCCGACACCCTGCTGAAGCTCGACCATGTTCACAAAGTGATGTCCGGCTTCGATCTGGGCTGCGCGGACTTCAGGGAATTCGAGCGAACCGCTGAGATACGTCCACGTGCCGCGGCAATTGATGACGGTGCGGACGCCGATCTTAGTGTAGGGGTTCTCGTTTGGTGCGAGACCGACCGCGGCGAGGGACTTGGCGGAGAGGTCCCTTGCAGTAATCTGCGCCAGAAGCGGCGAGGCGACGAGATATTTCATGAACGAGCGACGATTCGAACCGTTCCGAGTGATCATTCGGTTTCTCCGGGCTGAGGATTACTTCTTGTGTTTCTCGAGCGATGGATCTTGGGAAAACATGATCGTGCCGAAATTTTCGGGAACGTGATTGGGGTCGCGATTGACGACGCAGGTCTGCTGCCAGCACATGAAATGACGCTGCGGATCTTCGCCGAGGCCGTCGATGCGGTACAGATTCGCGCGCCACATCGTGCCGTTTTTCACGCGCTGGTCACTCACAGATTTGAGGGGGACGCGCGCTGCGGCGTACCAGATCTTCTTGGCTTCGTCGATGCGGCCCATGTGCTGAAAGCCGGAGTTCCATTCGGCGCCGTAAGTGTCGTGGTCGAGATCGATGGCGAGGTCAACCCAATCGCCGGTGGGAGCGATTTCGAATTCGCGATAGTGGCGGATGTTCTGCCAGTCGTCGCCGAGGAAAAACTCGACGACGTCCTTATCCCAGAGCTTAAGGCGATCTTTGCTGTTGTCGGCCGGCTGCCAGAGATTGAGAACTTTGTACGGCGAGACGAAGAGGAGATAAAGATCGGTGTCGGTCCAGAAACCGCGGACTTCGGTTTTGATGTCGGGGTAGCTGATTTTGTCGGTGCAATCCTTTTCAATCCATGCAGATGCGGCGTGGGCCCAAGTCGGTGACTGGGGATCGGTGTTGAGTTCGGGCGAGCCGGAAACGTACGGGACGGTCAGAGACGCTGTGGGAGGCGTGACCTGGCACACGTCGATGGCGAACGCGGCGATCGGCAGCGTGAGAAGCATGAGCACGATTCGAATCGTTTTCATCGCTTATGGGTGAGGTGCGTTGCGGAGTTCCGGTGAAATGGCGTAAGCCTTTTCCAATTCCGCGTGCGCCTCATCCTCCTTTCCTTCCTGGTGCAGGGCTAGAGCGAGATTGTAGTGAGCCTCGGCGTATTCGGGTTTGAGGCGAATGGCTTCCACGAATTGGGCGTGCGCACCGGGGGCATCTCCGGATTGCAGAAGCATGAGGCCGAGATTGTTGTGGCCTTCGGCGAAGGTCGGTTCCCGGCGTACAAGTTCGCGGAAGACGTTGGTGGCGGCGGCCAGGTCGTTGTTCTGGCTGAGTACGAGGCCGAGTTGGACGCGGGCGTCGGTGTATTTCGGATCGAGAGTGATGGCTTCGTTGAATTCGGGGATGGCCTGGTCTGGGTGGCCGGATTGGGCGAATGCGAGGCCGAGATCGTAGTGAGCTTCGGCGAGGTCGGGATCGGCGAGGACAGCCTGATGGAATTCTTCGAGCGCGCGCTGCTGATCGCCCTGGCGCCAGTAGACGAGGCCGAGGCGCGAATGGACCTGGGCGTAATCGGGTTGAAGTTCCAAAGCTTTCGCGTAGGCTGCTCGCGCTTGTTCGGCGTCTCCTTTTCGCTCCCACGTCAAGCCGAGGTAGTAGTAGCCGGTAGGAAGGGAAGGACCCTCTTTGATCGCATTTTCGAAGAGCGACTGCGCGTCGTCGAGGCGCTGCTGTTTGAGTGCATCGACGCCCTTCAGTATGAGCATCTTTGCCTGCGCGAGATGGGTTCGGAAGTCGTGCAAGCCATTGAGTTCGTTGAGCTCTTTATTCGAAGCGTCGGTTTGACCCTGGGATCGGAGAGCAATACCTAGAGCGTAGTGGGCTTTTTCGAGATCGGGCTTTAGCTCGATGGCTTTGCGGTATGCAGCGATGGCTCCGTCGTTGTCGCCGCTGGCCTTTAGCTCCATGCCGAGGTCGTACTGCGTCTCAGGATCGTTGGGATCGATGGCAACGGCTTTTCGAAACTCCGGGAGTGCCGCGGCATGGTTACCCTGACGACGGAGCGTCACGCCGAGGACGGCATGCGCGCGGGCGAATTTTGGATTCAGAGCGATCGCTTGACGAAATTGCGCGGCAGCAAGATCGAGTTTGCCGAGTTGTCCTTCGACGAGACCGAGTTCGAAGTGAAGTTCGGACGTCGATTTGGTGGCAAGGGCTTTTTTTAGCTCAATTTCGGCGGCGGAGGGGTTGTTTTGCTGCAGGTCGATTCGGGCGATAAGCTCGCGAGCGCCGACGTTTGCGGGATCGATCTGTATAGCGGCTTGAAGTTCCTTGAGGGCGGCAGTCTGGTCGCCAAGATCGTACTGCGTTGCGCCGAGGGCGAAGTGGGCGTCGGCCCAGCGCGGCTTGAGGCGAAGAGCCTCGCCGAACTCCTCAGCGGCAAGGCGAGAGTCGCCTTTGTACTTCAACGTGAGTGCCAAATTGTAATGGGTGTCGGCGTCGTTCGGTTCGAGTTCGAGCGCTTTGCGATAGTCGGCGATGGCAGCATCCCAGGACTTCGCGCGCGAAAGTTCGATGGCCTGCTTGCGATAGGTTTCGGCGGTTTGGGCGAAGCACGGAGCGGAGAGGAGAAGAGCCGATGCCACCAGAACCACCGTTCGACTGCCGAAGTAGAACAACAAGTCCGTCCTGTATCGTTGGCCAAGCGTCACGGCCGGGGAACGAGTGAGTTATGAGCGCCGTGTCGCACCAAGTGCACTCGTAACTCTGATCGACGTTCTGCAGCGACGCAACGGCTCGGCGGCGAAGCGGGCACGCGACTTCGTGCCCGCCCACCCTGGATCTACTCGAACCAGCGCTTACCAGTAGAACTTCGCGCTGAGCTGCCCGATGCGTGGGGCTTGAGCCTGCGTCACGATGCCGAAGCTCGAACCTGTGATGTTCCCACCGGGGTTCTGGAACTGAGTGTGGTTGAAGATGTTGAAGAATTCGAGACGCACATCGAAGGCATAGTGCTCGTGGATTGTTGTCCGCTTCAGGATACCGAAGTCGGTGTTGTTAAAGCCGGGGCCGTGGAAGAAACGGCGGTTGGCTGTGCCGAAGGTGCCGATGTCGCAGTTTTGAACGAACGCACCTGTGGTCGGAGTGCATGGATCAACGGCGTTGGGATCTGGCGGGATGAAGTAGCACCCTGTGTGATCCGCTGTCGGGCAGCTTGGATTCGCGTCGCGGGGATTCAGAGTCGAGACCTTGCCGATGAGATTCGGCATGTCCGTCGACGAGCTCCCTGACAACGAAGCGTCACCAGTATCCTGATTCAACTGGATCGGGAAGCCCGTCGAGAAACGAGTGATACCTTGTAGCTGCCAACCTTGCGTCAAGCGCTTCGGTGCGTTGCCGAACCAACGATCGAACGGCGCGGCCCAGACGTAGCTGGCGACAAAGTTGTGCCGAATATCGCTCGAAGACAAGCCACGGCTGATTGCAGGGTCTGCGAAGTTGACCAGGTCGTTGAAGGCGGAGGCGTCATCGAGACCCTTCGCGAACGTGTACGCAAAGAGGAAGGTGAAGTCACTGGCTTTGCGCTCTAGGCTAACCTGCGCCGAGTTGTAGATCGAGTTGGCGACGGTCAGTGTGTTCGTATTGTTGGAGCCATAGCAAACCTGCGCTCCACCGGGGCAGAAGTTGGGACTCAGGATCGTCTGTCGCGTGCTGTAGACGCAGCCAGGTTGGGCTGTTTTGACGGCATTGTTGGTGCAGTCGATACCCGCAGCAGTAGCGGCTGGCAATTGAAAGACGTCGTTTTCGTTGCCAGGGCCGCAGCCAGGAGTGGTGTTGCCCTGGGTTACGTCGATTGCGCCTTGCGCGGTGAGCTGGTTGCAAAGAGCAGCCGAGCCGGGGTTCGCGTCATTTTGCGTAATCAGGCGGTGACCTTCGGTGCCGACATAAGCGAGAGTGAGCACCGTATTTCTCGAGAGCTCGCGCTGGATCGAGAGGTTGAAATGTTCAGCGTACGGCAGCTTGTTGTTGATGTTGTAGCCCGGGAAGAAGTTGAACGGCTCGTAGACCGAGAAGTCCAAAGTCTTGTTCGAAGCGGCGCCCGGAGTTGGTGCGGTGAAGGGGAAGCGCTGATTGAGAGATGCACCGGTGGTGCGTACCCGGAACGGTTCGTCGAACATGACCGAGAGCGGCGAAGTCCAATAGAGGCCGAACGGCGCATCGGCTACTTCATAGAAGAGGTTCAAGTCTTCGATCGAGGTGTAATAGAGACCGTAGGATGCGCGAACACTGCTCTTACCCGGTCCGCCGAATATCTTGCCCAAAATTCCGTCCGAGAAGTTCGGAGAGTACGCAAGTCCCAAGGCGCGGGCCGAAATTGTTGTATTTCGTCGGAGCGAGAGTCTTGGGGATGCCCGGATCGCCCGGGAACACCAAGCCGGACGGAGCGAGCGGGAATACACTGTGGACTGCAAGCCGGGCACGAAGGTTTGAATTTTTCCCTGCGTGTCGTACAGCGGCATGCTGACTTCCCAGCGCAAACCCAAGTTGAGTGTGAGATTTGGCTTCACCTTCCAGGAGTCCTGGACGAAGGCGCCGCCGTAGCGCGTGCGCGAATCGAGGAATTGCTCAGCGGCCTGAGTGTAAGGCGCGTTGTTTATTGAAGTCGCGCCGAGGAGGAAGTCCGCGACGTCGCTGCCGGTCACGGTTCCATCGAAACGTGAAACCGCCGTTCGGGTTCGCGAAGTTGCGTTCGTTAATCTGGAAGTAGCGGAATTCGCCACCGACTTTCCAAGTGTGCCGACCTTGGCTCTTCGAGAAATACGTCCGAGGCGGTGTAGGTGGTATCGGGCTGGATCGTGTCCAGAGTCGGTACGCCGATGTTCAGGCCAAGCAGACCGAAGCTGGTCTGGGGCACGTATTGCGGATATCCAGCGAGGGGCACGATGCCGAGTGTGCCGGCTCCCGTTACGAAACCCAGCGAGGACAAGTCCGCGAAGCTTGCTGTAGGTTGATCTTTGTGCAGCGCCGTGCGGAAGAAGCTGATACGAGCTTCGTTTACGGCTGTCGCCCCGATTGTCTTGGTGTTGCTCATGACAAATTCCTGGGCGCGTGAAGGCGTTGTCGTCCCGAAACCCGGCACGCTGGCGAAACCAGCAAGACCGCTGGTGACGTTGGTGTTATCGAGGTGGTAGTACCATGACCAATTGCCAGTTTTTTGGTTATTGAAATCGATGCGCTCGCCGAACTTGTTGTCGTTGGCGATGTTTCGCTGGCTGTTGTCGGAATAATTCTGTGGTCAGGCCCGCGTTTGTCGGAGCCGGGATGAAGGGAAGAATGTTAACTGCCGGCGCTGACCATGCCGATTTGGGAATCACGCCGCCAGGGAACACGCATGCCGCCGTGCTGGCACATCCAGGAGCGCTGTAAGGCTCGTCTTGCGCGACAGCGTAGCCCAAACGGGTGCTGAGCACTTGCGCCCAATAAGGACCGTCTACTCGTGCCGGTCAGATCCGCAGGGGAGAAATTGCCGAGACGCTGCGCGTCGGTCGGTACCGAAACAAGCCCGGTTTCGGCGCCTTGCACCTGCCGCGTACCTTGGTAATCCGAGAACCAAAACAGCTTGTTCTTAAGGACTGGGCCGCCCGCGGCGTAACCGAATTGATTGCGACGCAGTTCCGACTTTGAGGAGTGAAGTAGTTCTTCGCATCCATCTTGTCGTTGCGCAGGAATTCGAACGCGTCGCCGTGGAATCCGTTCGTGCCCGACTTCGTGATGGCATTGACGACTGCGCCGCTAAATTTGCCATACTCGGCGTCGAAGCTGTTGGTGATCAGGCGGAACTCTTCGATGGAGTCGAGGTTGGGAACCAAGCCAGCGCCGAGGTTGCGGCCCTCACTGACGTCGCCGCCGTTCACGAGGAAGGCGTTCGCGGTTTCACGCTGACCGTTCACTGAGATGTTGCCGGAGTTCGCGAGATACCCGGAGACCGGACGATCCTGTTGAATCGTCGATGCTGTGCCTGGGGCGACGCCTGCCTGCAAGCCCAAGAGGTCGATGAAGCTGCGGCCGTTCAAGGGAAGGGCGAGCATCTTCTTTGAATCGATGACATCGCCGAGCTGCGTGCTTTCGGTCTGGACTTGCACCGCGTTGGCGGCAACTTCGACTTTGTCGGAGACGCTGCCAACCTCCATCGTGACGTCGTAGTGGAGTTGATCGTTGACCTGAACGGTGATGTCGTTGATGACGGAGGGGCGGAATCCGCTCGCCGTCACAGTAAGCTTGTAGGATCCGGCCGCGAGGGCCAGCATGCGGAACGAGCCATCCGCAGCGGTGACCGTCTCTTGGCTTGAGTTCGTCGCGACGTTAGTGATGAGGACGCGAGCGCCGACGATGGCACCCTGAGATCGATCGTGAACTGTTCCTTGGACCGAGCCTGTAACATCGGCGCGCATGACGGTCGAACAACAGAGCGCTGCCAACAACAGAAGTACACCCCGAGACAAAATCATGAAACGACGTACCATCCGACACCCTCCTTGGGGTTGCGGTCCCCAAACCACTTCAGGCACTTGCAAGAGCTTCAATCGGATAGAGCAATTCCGAATATCGTCCGAATTCGGATGCGCGTTCCTAAATTGAATGCTCTGATCGAGGAGGAGCCGCTTCGCAGTCTCTCAAGGGATGAAATTCTGCGCAGCTATAGCTCCCGATGGCAAAAAATGTATGCTTGTCAACAGGCCTTGTCAAGTATTGAATCGGTTTAATCGAAACAAATCGAAATTAATCGAAATTTGGCATCTATCCGAACATCGCACGAGCACAAATGTGTGCGAACCCGCTCTGGCGCAGGCTGATAGTGAGTTGCCGATAAATGTCGCGAGTAGTTACCGTGGCGGATTGACGGTATTTCCTCGCAAAACTGTAACGGACGCTTTCGGTAGCGTAAACGCGCGTTTGTCTGAGTCAGGAACGATGGTAGTGAACGGCGGACCGTCGGGATCCGCGTGACTATTCTCGCCGTCGTTTTTCCATACGTACTGCTCGCTTCCAAATGTTGTGAACGAAACAGGCCCGACAAACGTTTCAGACTTCTTGTGTTGCTTGTCGTCGAACGCGATTCGAACGGCGTGCGGTGTGTTTTCGTCGCGATTGACCAGCATCAATGCCCACTGTCCGTCCGGGCGGTGGACCGCGTACGAGGTGACGAGCTGATTGCCCTCGCTGTCCTCGATCTTGCTCGCGGTTGGGTACATTCGATGTATGCCGGAGTGATGCTGCACCCAATCCAGATTAATCACACGGGCGGCGTAGTAAAGCGCCGTGTAGCCAAGTATGTCGTAGTTGGCATCGGCGATGAAGTTCGACCAGGTGGCCCAGCCAAGGCAGGTGTTGTGAAGAGCTTCCGGTTGGATCGGCGAATGGTAGAAGACCGCGCCACCGCCTTCGAAGAACGAGCCGACGTTGTCGGCGAGCCACAATCCCGAAAAAATCGTACTCATCGGGCCAGTCAGGGCGGCGGCTAGGTGGTCCTCCGTGATCATCAGAGGGATGTCTTTGGGCACTCCATCGTCTCGCCAGACCTGCAAAATATGTTTCGTCAGCTGTGGTTCCTGATACAGCGACTTCCAGGTGATCGTGCACGGCTCGAAGGGGTAGTGTTCGAACGAGACGAAGGCCAATTCCTGTAAGTGGCCGTGCGACTTGAGGTAGGCGACGAAGCGACCCATCCAGGACTTTCTGCCCTGATCGTCGGGCCAGACGGTGATGTCTTCGTTGACCCCTTCGAAAATCGGTCCGCCCAGTTTCAGTTTGGGATCGATTTTGTGGATGGCGATTGCCCATTGGATGTACAGGGCACCGTAGTCTTCCGGCAACGCATGTTTGCCGTCCGGCTCTTCGCCAAGCTCAATCCCGGAGATCGGATAACCGCGCTTTTCGATGTAGGCGATCTGTGCTGCGGCATCGTCGGGCGTCCCGTAGAGCATGGTGACCGGAATTCGCGCCGGGAGACCGTTCGTTATGCCGCTGGTGTAAAACAAATCGAACCCGCTGTGCTGGCCGTTGCCGCTTGCGTTGACGTCGTCGGCCGAATGCCACGGATCGATCGACGAAGAGCAGTAGGTGAATTTTTGCTGCTCTGTGGCATCTTGCGCGGCACCCTTGAACTCGCTGTTTGCATCGACGGTTCCGAGCTCAATCTCTTTGATCGCATACCCGACGCAATTGCGGATATCGCCAGAACCGTGTTCGTCGCACGTATTCGAGGATGCAGTCATCCAAATTCGAAAATATTGCGCTGTAACGGGAGAACTGCCGAGCCTGAGCGTCACCGTGCCGCCGGTTGCGTTCTTCTGCGTCCCTGCATCGAACGTCTTCCACTCGCCTTCCGGGCCCTTATCGAATTCGAGGGGATCTTTGCCAACCCAATATTCGATTCGATACGTCGTCGCGAATGGCGCCGCCCACGCGATTCGAATCGCATTGACCGACTTTTGCGATTTCAGATCAACAACCACCCACTGCGGATGTAGCGCGTCACTCTCCCCAGTGAATTTCGAAGTGAGATAAGGATTGCTCTTCCAGTACGTAAGATTCGGCCCTGTTATCGGGCGGTCGCCACTCGTTGAGAAACCACGATGCGGCAGAGCGTAGGGAAGGATGTAGCGAATTGGCTCCTTCAGCTCCGGGCTTCCCGTAAAGTATCCGCGCTTGCCTGCAGCATCGCTCCACGTTCCGTTCTCGGTCCAATGCCACGCGGCCATGCGAAGTTCGGTGTTGTTGCGGTAGCTGATGGGCCCCCATCCAGCCCCAAGCGATTCCTGAATAATGTGCGGCGTGTAAACTTTGTCGATTCCGAAATGGGAGAGCGCGTCGATTGAGCTGCCCAGCGCGACGTCAGGATCGAAAGAGTTGATCTCGTGTCCGGGAGTGACGTCGACGTGAATTGTCGGGACCTCGTCCTTAGCTTGAGCCCGCGCGGCCTGCGCACAAAAGAAAAATGCCGCGATCAGCGTCAAAGTAGATTTCAGTTTCATGCCGATGACTCCGCTGTTGCGACAGCGACTTTGTTCGAATCCGGATTGACCAGGAACCAGCCCACCGCGCCGGCTGCGCACAGCGATGCCGCAACCATAAAAGACGCGGTCCAGCCATAACGGGAAGCAATCCAGGGAGTGAGCGAAGCCGTGAGCGCACCGCCCGCTTGTGCGCCCATATTCATAAATCCGGACACGGAGCCTGAGAATCGCCCCCCGAGGTCGGCACTCACAGCCCAGAAAGAGCTTTGCGAAAGGTAGAGCGCGCCCGCTCCACCGGCGAGCACCACGCTGGCAAGACGCGCGTTGTCTACTTGCGACCCAAAAGCGATGAAGACGCCTGCAAGACCGACCGCGACTCCAGCAACGACGCAGCGCCCGATGCGACGGCCGACGCGGCGCGTCAACACGTCGCAAATGAAACCGCCGAGCGGACACGCGATCGCCATCGCAAGGAAGGGAAGCGTGCCGTAAAACGCGCTCGCTTTAAGGTTGAGCCCGCGCACTTCGCTGAGATAGCGATAGAACCATGCGAAGAAGATCCAGGCGACGTAGCCGTAGCAAAAATAGCTGAGTGTGACGAGCCAGATGTTGGCGTCGGTGAGGATGGAGCCCCAGGGAGGCGAGGTTCGTGCCGCGAATTTCTCCGCCGGCGAACCTAGCGTGAGTCCCGCATTAATTGTCGCTAACTCTATCGGTGAGACGCGTGGGTGCTGCTCCGGTTTATCGCGCGCAACGAGATACCAAACGACGCCCGCAACGCAACCGATCAACGCGCAGACCCAGAAGGAAAACCGCCAACCGTGATGCGTCATTGTGTAAATCACGACAAACGGCGATAGACCCGAGCCCACGCCGACTCCAGCGAAGATCCATCCATTCGCAACGCCGCGCTCTTGAGAAGGAATCCACCGCGACACAAATGCATTCGAAGCGGGATACATGATTGCTTCGCCCGCGCCAAGCAGAAAACGAACTGCAATCAGTGCAGCAAACGGTGAAACCAGGGATACCGGTATTGCGGCGGTCATCGCCGTAAACACGCCCCACCACAACACCGAGCTCGTCAGCACGCGCCTGGGGCCGAAGCGGTCCGCGAGCCAGCCCGCCGGAGTCTGAAAAAGCGTGTAGCCGATCAGCAGTGCCGTCGACAAAAACCCGAACTGAACATTGGTGAGGTGATA
Source organism: uncultured Acidobacteriota bacterium (assembly GCA_963795355.1). Lineage (GTDB taxonomy): Bacteria > Acidobacteriota > Terriglobia > Acidiferrales > UBA7541 > Acidiferrum. The sequence goes on along the minus strand of CAWCHM010000008.1, from coordinate 774,854 downwards.
TTCGGCCGACAATGCGCCGCCCGCGATCGATAGATTTACTCGATCGAGGAACGCGACTGCACTCAGCACGAACAGCCAGCCGATGAGCAGCCATCGAACGCGGCTTCTGGGTCCGGGCGTCATGCTGAGTGCGAGAGCCGCATCTGTTTCAAATGTGTCTCGGCGATTTCTCTTCTCCTGGCTTCAACAAGGTGATTCCAATCTGTGCAAGATTTTCTCTGTCGTGGTGGACGGCATGATCCGATTGCGATCGGTCCGCACACGTCCACCGGTCGAGCGAACTCTTATTTCTTGACGATTGCGGCCGTGCAGTTGATCTCGACCAACGAATTGCCCGGGAGCGCGGCCACCGCAACGGTCGTGCGCGCCGGACCACCATTGGGGAAGTACGTCTTGAAGACTTTGTTCATGCCTTCGAAGTTTGCGATGTCGGTGAGGAATACTGTGAGCTGCAGAATGCTGTCCATCGTGCCGCCCGCGACCTCGACAACATGCTTGACCTGTTCCATCACCTTCTTGATGTGCGTGTCGATATCGCTCGGAAATTCGCTTTGATCGTGCGAGTGCGCGCCGATCCCGGCGATGTAGATCACATCATTGAAGGTGATGATCGGCGTGATGAAGCCTTTTTCCGCCGGCTTACCGTCGTAGTCCATTTTCTTGACGCCGCCACCGCCCGATTTTTTGGGTTCGCCTGCTTCGGCGGCAGCTGTGGTTGCCGCGGCGAGGCCGAGTCCTGAGACGAGCGACGCGAAACGCCCCGCGAAGGCCCTACGGGTGAATAGATTCGAAAGCATGAGTGAGTCTCCTTTGTTGTCAGGTTTGTCCACGAAACTCCGATCGTGAAACTCTCAGATCAGGGCAACGCAAAACTAAAAATGTCGGTCCCGGCTGCTATGGCCACATATTGCTTGCCGAGAATCGAATAGCTCATCGGCGAAGCGTGAATCGATTGGCCCATCGTGAAATACCAAAGAGGCTTGCCGGTTGTGGTATCGATAGCTTCGAGCGCTTGTGAGTTGTCGCCAAAGAAAACGAGCCCGGTCACGGTTGCCAGAGTTCCCGCCGAGGAATCTCTTTCGCCAACCAACTCGTACTCCCACACAAATTTGTTCGTGGCGAGGTCGTATGCGAGCAGCTTTTTCTCCGACTTCGCGTGGCGGCTGCGGCGCACCCCGGTCGCGTAGTAAGCCTTTCCTTCAGCGAATTCTTCCGGCTTCAAGAAAAATGTCCCGCAATCTTCGAGCGCAAGAACATACAAGCGATTCTGGTCAGGATTGTAGGAAGGCGAATACCAGTTCGTGGCACCCGAAAAGCTCGGGCAGATCTCGGTGCCTTCGGCGGTTGGGATTTTGCCGGTCAAGATCGGCCGGCCGTTGCCGTCGATGCCCTTGGCCCAAGTCACCCTGTCCGCAAACTGAATTGCATTCAGAAACGCTCCGTTCGTTCGGTCGAGCACATACAAAAATCCGTTGCGGTTAGCCTGCACCAATAATTTGCGCGGTTGGCCTTTATACGTCGCATCGACAAGAACTGGCGACTCCGTCGCGTCGTAATCGTAAAGATCGTGCGGCATAAATTGAAAATGCCACTTTAGTTTCCCGGTGTCGGGGTCAATCGCAAGAACGCAGTCGGTGTAGAGGTCATCGCCCGGCCGCGGCCCGCCATCAAAATCCGGCGCAGGATTGCTCGTGCCCCAAAAAATCAGATTCAATTCCGGATCATAAGTGCCGGGCATCCACGTCGTACCGCCGCCGCGCAAATACATCTGGCCGGGCCAGCTTTCGTTGCCGGGCTCGCCGGGACCGGGAATGGTCCAGAATCGCCACGCTTCTTTGCCGGTCTCTGCGTTGAAGGCGACGACGAAGCCTCTCACGCCGTCGTCGCCGCCAGAGGTGCCCACGATGACTTTGTCTTTCACCACCAGAGGAGCGCTGGTGGCACCGTAATTTTTATTGTCCTTTGGTGCGTAGGCTACGTCCCAAAGCAAATGCCCTGAACGCGCGTCCAGGCACAGCAAGTGGGCGTTGTCCGTCTCCATGAACAGCCGCGAATGCCACAGGCCGACTCCGCGATTGTGATGCGACGACGCGTCGTCGATCAGACCTTCGGTTATCGGTCGAGAGTAGTGCCAGATCGTGCGTCCCGTGCGCGCATCGAGCGCATAAGCGTCATTTGCCGCCGTGACGAACATGACGCCGCCCGCGACGACCGGCGTGACTTCCATGTCGCTTGCGTCGCGCACATGAAAAACCCACTGCGGGGCCAGTTTGTTTACGTTGTCGGGCGTGATTTGATTCAGGCGTGTAAATCGTTGGCCAGAATAGTCGCCGTGATACGACAGCCAATTCTCCCCAGCCTTCGCCAGCATCGCCTGCGGCGTGACATCGACCGACGTGGACACGACGCCCGTCTGATCCTCAGTTCCGCCGCTGGTTTTTCTGGTCCACAAGCTCAACGCAAATCCGCAAAGGAGGAGTACGACGGCAATTCGAGCCACATTCCGCATTCGTTTAAATCCGTCCGTCCAGGTTGATTTGGAGACGCCGCATTCGAACGGTCGATTTCATATCCGACCGAACTGCTTTACCGCTTCGACGATCGATTTCAGCTTTTCGATAGTCGCGTACATCGAATGCTCTTTGAAATCCATTTCTCGCGCAATTTTCAGCACTTCGGCAGCGGATGCACGAGGTATCGCGACGACTCCGTCGCTGTCCGCGGCAATGATGTCACCGGCGCTTACAGGCACTCCGTCACACACGACTGGAATGTTCGCTCCCCCGAAGCGATAGTGGCCGACAGAGGTCGATGGCACGATGCCGAGTCCAAATACCGGGAAGCCGATCTTCTGCAGGTAAGCCACGTCTCGCACGCCGCCATCGATCACCGCGCCCGAAAAATTCCGCGCTGCCATCGCCGTACCCATCAAGCCGCCCATGCCGGCAATGTCCGACCCATCTTCGACGACCATCACATAGACTGAATTCGTCGTGCCCCGGTCAATCGCGGTCAGCATCCCGCCGAGTGCGTTCGGATCTTTGTTCTCTTCTTTTTTAAGTAACACCGTTACTGCGAATCCCGCGAATTTCGCCGGAAAGATCGGCCGCATGTGGTGTGACATGTACGCGCGCTTCCCGGTCACCTTCTCCATGGCGTCCGATACCGACGCCACTTCGACGTGGCGGTAACCATCGAGCAGGGAAGCATCATCCGTGGGGGCGACAGCGTTCACTTGGCTGGCCTGCGCGAAGCTGTGTCGAGCAGCGGGCATCACCGGCAGCAGAGCGAAAGCCAACAGCAATACTCCAACGCCAATCGAAATCGTGTACTGTGGAATTCGAGCGCTCATTCTTCTCTCTTGGGCGTCGCGGGTGTCGCCAAAATTCGTGGCGCTTGGACACGAGACCGTAGTGTGCTATTAATTCGAATTAATACAGCTTGTCAAGAGGCGAGTGCGTCCGAAAATTCTGCGTGTCGCGAAAAATTGTGCCCATGACCCGTTGCCAACGATTCAAAGTTTTCCTTACAGTCCGCCGGCGTTCCAAGCGGATTGCAAAGCATTCACGCCGGCTCTTTGCTTTCGAACGGTTAGCAGTCGTTGCGATTGCCGTTATTCTCTTCGCGCTCGCTTTCATTGCTAAAGGTACACCCGCGGCGCAGGATAACGCATCGCAAAGTGAACGTCCGATCGCCGAAGCTCGCCAGACGTTCGAAAATCGCTGCGCCGCCTGCCACGGCCTCGACGGCCGGGGCGGTGAGCGTGCTCCCGACATCGCGACTTCGCAGAAGACTCAAAACCGCACCGACGCTGCGCTCACTCAGATCATCACCAACGGAATCGTGACCGCTGGCATGCCTTCGTTTAGCAGCCTGGACGCGCCGACGGTCCGCGCCCTCGTTAAATATCTCCGCGTCCTTCAAGGAAAGTCGGATAGCGCTGTGATGCCGGGCAATCCGGCGACCGGAAAGACGATTTTCTTCGGCAAAGCGCGTTGCTCTGAATGTCACCTCGCTGCTGGCTCGGGTGGTTTCCTCGGTCCCGACCTGTCGACTTTCGCGCGACGCCGTCCGGCGGACGAAATTCGCGATGCGATCACGAAGCCTGTAGCCATCCCGGCCCTCGGTCGCAACGAAGTCGCCGTGACGCCTCGGAGCGGCCAGCCCCTCAAGGGTGTTTTGCGTAACGAAGACAATTTCTCTCTTCAACTGCAATCGCCCGACGGCGCATTTCATTCCGTGATGAAATCCGACATAGCCTCGATTACGCGCAGCGCAACTCCCCTGATGCCCACCGACTATGGTTCAACTCTAAGCACCGCCGAACTCAACGATTTGATCAGCTTCCTGATGTCGACTGCTACGAAAAATAATTCAACCGATGGCAAACTCAACTCCGAGCCGCAAGATGAAGCTGAATAACCTGTCATCGCGAGCCATGTCGCTGTTCGTCGTCGCCATTTTGGCGTCGCTGCTGAATCCCGCCATCATCAGGTCTCAGGACAAGTCGCCACGAAAGTTCGAACTTGAAGCGAACTCGCCAGCTTTCTGGAAGCTCATCCCTAAACAAGCGAAGCTCGAAACCGTTGCCACCGGCTTTGGTTTCACCGAAGGTCCTGTCTGGGACAAATCCGGTTTCGTCTATGTTAGCGACGAAGAGATCAACAAACTTTTTCGCGTCTACCCCGACGGCCACAAAGAAGAGCTGCTCGCACTCGGCGATCCCGACGGCAACACCTACGACCGTCAACTCCGTCTGATCGACACCGCGAGCGTCCTGCGCGCCATCATTCGAATCACTCCAGACGGTAAGTACACCGTCCTCGCCGACCACTTCGAAGGCAAGAAGCTCAACAGCCCCAACGACGTCGTCATCGGTCCCGACGGTGCGATCTGTTTCACCGATCCCACGCTCGATCTGGTGAAGGGCGAGACTCAGGAAATCCCCTATCAAGGCGTCTATCGCCTCGACGACAGCGGCAAGGTCACCCTCCTCACCAAGGACCTGACGCAACCCAATGGCTTGGCATTCTCACCCGATGGCAAGCGTTTCTACGTTGACGACAGCGCCGAGAAAAACATTCGCGTCTACGACGTTCGCTCCGACGGCACGCTCGAAAATGGCCGCATCTTCGGAGAAGAAAAGGGAAACAAGGGCGAAGGCGTTCCCGACGGCATGCGTGTCGATCGAAAGGGAAATATCTTTGTCACTGGCCCAAAAGGCATCTGGGTGTGGGACCCGCAAGGCCATCACATCGGCACCATCGCAATGCCCGAACAGCCCGCCAATCTCGCCTGGGGCGGTGTGCACTACGACACGCTCTACATCACCGCGACACACTCGGTCTATAAACTTCACACAAAGACCAAGGGTTTCGTCCCGTACCTGACTCACGGAAAGTGACGCGTCGTTCTGCGATCAACGTTCGATACTGGGCGCGGCAACCGTTCCGAAACGCTGCAAGTTTCTGGTGCGCAATTGGCCAGATGCGTTGACCACCCTTACTTCTTCCTGTACGATTGTTTTTGCAAGGGCGCTTAGCTCAGCGGTTAGAGCGTTCGGTTTACACCCGAAAGGTCGAAGGTTCAAATCCTTCAGTGCCCACCAAGTGACGCATTACTTTCAGTGGGGACGTAGTTCAGTTGGTTAGAACGCTGCCCTGTCACGGCAGAGGTCGCGAGTTCGAGTCTCGTCGTCCCCGCCATTTCCTTCAAAAACCCGAAATTCAAGTCCGCACCCTACAATCGATGGGTGCAACATTCATTTACCTGACGTTTTTACAAGATGCGCGAGCATTGCGGATATTTGAAGCCGGCGAGACTGGGCGAACAACCTATGCGCTGCGTTGGAAGATCGACACTCTCGTTCCGACGATGAGGAAATAAGCAGCTAAAGTCACCAGGCACAACCCAAAACCAGCGATGGCGATTGAGATTCCAAGGATTGGAATCAGCTTGCCCAGGAGCAACGCTCCCAGTGGTATTCCAGCGCGAATCGCAAGGTTGTACACGCTCATGACCCTCCCTCTCACCGAGTCAGGAACAGTCCGTTGAACGACTGACAAGAGGAGGGACGCAGATGCCATGATCGCCATTCCCGTCAGAAAGATAAGGACACAGGAAAGTGGGAGCCATTTAGACACTGCAAATCCAGCCGTCGTCAGTCCAAGCGCAAACAGCCCAAGCACCCCGAGACGTGCCTGTCCTTTGGATTTTTCCATCGCGGCGACCAGCAGCGCACCACAGATCGATCCGGCTCCGGAGGAAACCAGCAGTAGCTCATAGGTGCTCGGACCTCCATGAAAGATGGTCTGCACGATCACCGGCAGAAACCCGGTCAGCGAGAAGCCAAACAGAGTCATGCAAAAGCTAAGCACGATGAGTGAAGTCAAGCCTTCGCGGTCTCGGATGAATTTAATCCCTTCCTTCATGCTGGCTAAGACCGATGCTTGGGTCTTCGGTGCGACGAACCGCACCTTGATGGCGAAGAGAGAGCAGATAACGGCGATGAAGGAAACGCCATTCAGAGCGAAACACCACGTCGCGCCAAGAGTGGTATATGCAAGTCCTCCCATCGTCGGGCCGATAATCCGCGCGAGATTGAACTGAATGGAGTTCATTGAAATTGCGTTCGCAAGGTCTTCCGGATCGACCAGTGTTGGCAATAGTGCAGAATAGGCCGGCCCTCCAAAAGACTGCCCGACCCCGACAATGAAAGACAGGCTCAGGATCTGCCATACCTTGACGGCGTGAGTGGCAAACAGCACCGTCAACACAAACGCGCAGGTCATCTGGATGTATTGCGAAGCGAGCAGCATCTTCTTCCTGTCGAGACGGTCCGCAAATACACCGCCAACGAGGGAGAAGAGAATAATGGGCAGTTGACCGAGGAAGAGGTCCAGGCCAAGGTAAAAAGGGTTCTTGGTGAGGTCGTAAACCAGCCAGCTTTGCGCAAACTGCTGTACGAACGTTCCGATTGTAGAGACGCACGCGCCGAACCACATGATCCGGAAATCACGGTATCGAAACGCTCGGAAGACGCGATTGAGAAGAGACGGGGGTATGGATTCGACCACGAAAGGCTAGGCTCCGATGAACAGTGTGACCGACCCTGCGCTGTAAACAAAATCGGCGGCAACGTAGGGTAGACAGTCTTGCCCGCCCGGCGTCCTTCGCCATGGATTTGTCGGTCGTTTCGAACGGTGCTAACTTGCCGATATGTCAGATAAATCGAACGACAACGATCAGCAATTGATCCGCACGCTTATCGACCGATGGGCAGGGGCGGTTCGCAAAGAAAACCTCGCAGCCATTCGCGCCGACCACGACTCCGACATTTTGATGTTCGACGTCCCGCCGCCGTTTCTTTCCCGCGGCATCGACGCCTACATGGCTACCTGGCAGCTTTTCTTCGCAAACGTGGAAAAGCCCGTCACCTTCAACTTCGAAGACGTCGAGATCACAGCTGGATCGGACGTCGCCTTTGCCACAGCCAAAGGAAGATGTGTGAACATCGATCGCACCGGAAAAAGGGAACCCCTCGATTTTCGCCTTACGCTGGGCCTAAAGAAAATCGACGGCAAATGGCGCATCATGCACGAACACCATTCCCTCCCGGCGTCGGATTGAAATCGACGAACATCAGGTGGGATGTTTTCGGGCACGAATCTGTCTTCCGAGTGCGGCCATTCGAAGCTATCTACTCAACTCCGTCCACCTCCAATGTTCGGACGAATAGATTGCCGAATCCCAGGTAATATCTCCCTGTGAACGCAATCGACTGGCTTCTTTCTTCCGATCCCGCCATCCGCTGGCAGGCGATGCGCGACCTGACCGACGCCGCTCCGTCGACACTCGCCGCCGAGCGCGCTCGCGTCGCGCGCGAAGGACTCGGCTCCGCAATCCTTGCGAGCCAGCAGTCCGACGGCTCTTGGCGCCGGCCCGACGCCCCCGCTTGGCTGACCACACTCTTCACCCTGCTTCTGCTGCGCTCGACAGGCGTAGACCCGACCGATCCCGGCGTTGAAAACGCAATCACCCGCCTCGAATCCACTTTGCGTTGGGACAGCACCCCTGGCAACTGGGATCTGCGCCCGGTCAAAGACGGCGCGAACCCATTCTTCGAAGGCGAAGTCGAGCCATGCATCAACGGTGGCATCCTCGCTCTCGGTGGCTATTTCGGCCATCCCAACGAAAAACTCGCGCGCCGTCTCCTGAGCGAGCAACTGCCCGACGGCGGCTGGAACTGCGACGCGCCCAAGAGCAACTGCTCCTCGTTTCACACCACAATTTGTGTCCTGGAAGGACTACTCGAATACGAGCGTGCAATCAGCGCGAGCGCCGCATCGGCCCATTCGAACGCGGTCGCACCCATCCACGCGAAAGAAATCGCCGCCTCCCGCCACCGCGCCGAAGAATATCTCCTCCAGCGCTCCCTCTTCCGCCGCCGCACCACCGGCGAAATCGCGAGTCCCGAATTCCTCGAACTCGCCTTCCCGCCGCGCTATCACTACGACATTCTCCGCGCCCTCGACTATTTCCGCGCCAGCGGGGCCCAACCGGACGCACGCATGAGCGAAGCTGTTCAAAATCTCGAAAGTAAACGCCAGCCCGACGGCCGATGGCTGCTCGACAACTCGCATGACGAAGCTCTCGCATTGCCGCTGACCGAATCGATTGGTCAACCAAGCCGTTGGAACACGGTGCGGGCATTGAGAGTCCTTCGCTGGCACACGCGGCAATAGCTCTCGTCGGTTAAAAATCGTCGTGAAACGCCACCTCGCCCTTGACCGCCACTTGATACGCCGACACTCTTCGCTCAAAAAAGTTCGTCAGCTCCTGCACGTCCTGCAGCTCCATAAATCCAAATGGATTCTTCGAACCAAACACCGCTGTAATCCCCAACGCTTCCAGGCGTCGATCCGCCACGTATCGCAAGTACTCGAGCATATCCTTCGCCGAAAGCCCGCCCACGCCAAGGCTCAACACATCCTCCGCAAACGCCATCTCACAATCCACCGCGTCTTTCAGCATCTCAACCACCCGCTCTTCCATCCGCGCATCGAACAGATCCGGCTGCTGTTGCCGCACCGTTCGAATCACCTCAAACGCAAACTGAATATGGGCACTCTCGTCGCGAAACACCCAATTCGTCCCCGTCGCCAGCCCATGCAGCAATCCGCGCGACCTCAAAAAATACACATACGCAAACGCCGCAAAGAAAAACAGCCCTTCAATGCAGCACGCAAAACAGACCAGATTCAGCAGAAAGTTTCGCCGCTCGTCGAGCGTCCTAATCCGGTCCATCGCCTGAATCGAATCGATCCACTTGAAACAAAACTCAGCCTTCCGCCGAATCGATGGAACCGTCTCCACCGCGTCAAACGCTTGCTTCCGCTCCTCCGGATTCGCAATATACGTATCCAGCAGCGTCAAATAAAACTCGACGTGCTGCGCCTCCTCAAACAACTGTCGCGACAAATACATTCGCGCCTCAGGCGAATTGATGTGCTTGTAAAGATTCAACACCAGGTTGTTTCCCACGATCGAATCGCCCGTCGCAAAAAACGCCACTAGGCGGTTGATGAGATGCTGTTCCGCCGGCGTCATCCGTTGTCGCAAATCACTAACATCCGTCGAGAAATCCACTTCCTCCACCGTCCACGTGTTTTTAATCGCGGCTTTGTACTGCTCGTAAAACACTGGATACTTCATCGGCCGCAGCGTCAAATCAAATCCTGGATCGAGAATCATTTTCGTCTCCTCTTTCTTCGCAATCTCTATTGGCACGTTTCGCACGAACCTGGGCTTTCCAATAAGCAAGCTACGGCTTGGCTCGCCGGAACAGGCGCCGGGTGCCGCACCCTAGGTTTTTGAGGGTGCGGGTTGTAACGTGGAATCGCCCTAATCGAAAATTCTCCGCGCCTCTTACTGACACGCCTCGCAGCTCCCAGGATTCTCCAGCGAACACGCCACCGCCTGGTTCGCTGGAGCTGGTGCCGAATTTGTACGCGCACTGGAAACCGTCGAAGTAGTCGTCTTCGCAATCTCCGTCGCCGGCCGCGACCGCAAGTAATACGTCGTCTTCAGCCCCTTCTTCCACGCATACATGTACATGGAAGACATCTTCCCGATGTTCGGACTCTGCACGAACAAATTCAGCGACTGACTCTGATCGATAAACGCTCCACGTTCCGCCGCCATATCGATCAGCGATCGCATCGGAATCTCCCACGCCGTGCGATACACCGCTCGAATCTCTTCCGGAATCTCACCGATCCCCTGAACCGATCCGTCCGAGATCTTCAGTCGGTTCCGCATCGCTTCATTCCACAGATTCAGCCGCTTCAATTCCGCAATCAGGTACCGGTTCATCTGCAAAAAATCGCCCGACAACGTTTCGCGCTTGAATAAATTCGAAACCTGCGGCTCGATGCACTCACAGCACCCGACAATCGACGCAATCGTCGCCGTCGGCGCAATCGCGATCAGCAGGGAATTGCGCAGTCCCACCGATTTCACTCGTCCGCGCAAATCACCCCAGCGCAGCGCATTTTCCGGACGAACACCCCACACATCGAACTGCAGAACTCCGTCCGCCGCCCGTGTTTCCGCAAACGCCGGGTGCGCCCCGTACTCCGCCGCCAGCCCGCACGATGTGCTCAGCGCGTTGAAGTAAATTTCCTCCTGAATGCGACGCGACAGTTCCCGCGCTTCCGGCGCATCAAACGGCAGCCGCAGCATAAAAAACACATCCTGCAATCCCATCACGCCCAGCCCAACCGGCCGCCACCGCTTGTTCGAGTCCGCCGCCTGCCCGATCGGGTAGAAATTAATATCGATCACGCGGTCCAGAAACTTCACTGCCGTCCGCACCGTCTGCGCCAGCTTCTCGAAATCAAATCCATCGGCGCCGACATGCTTCGCAAGATTGATCGACCCCAGATTGCAAACCGCCGTCTCCTGTTTCGAGCTGACCTCGGTGATCTCCGTGCACAGATTCGACAGGTGGATGACGTTCGTCGCTTTCGCAGTCTGGTTCGACTTCAAATTGCACGCATCTTTAAACGTCATCCAACCGTTGCCCGTCTCCGCGAGCACCTTCATCATCCGCGCGTACAACTCACGCGCTTTGAGCTGCCGGCTGAAGAGTTTGTCCTGCTCCGCCTTGACGTACGCCTTCTCGAAAGCCTCGCCAACCAAATCAGGGAAGTGAGGAACAACTTTGGGATCGAACAGCGCCCACACTTCGTCCGCTTCAACCCGCTTCATAAACAAATCCGGAATCCAGTTCGCCAGATTCAGGTTGTACGTGCGCTGAGCGTTATCACCAGTGTTCTCACGCAGCTCCAGAAACTCTTCGATGTCCGCATGCCAGCTCTCCAGGTAAACGCAGCAAGCGCCTTTGCGCTTCCCGCCTTGGTTCACCGCCGCCACCGACGAATCCAGCGTCTTCAGCCACGGCACAATCCCTTTGCTGTGTCCATTTGTCGCGCGAATCAACGAACCACGGGCGCGCACGCGGTGATACGCGAGGCCGATGCCGCCTGCAAACTTCGACAGCAGCGCCACATCCTTGTACTTTTCGTAGATCGCTTCCAGGTTGTCCTGCGGCGAATCAAGCAGATAGCAAGACGACATCTGCGAATGCTTCGTCCCCGAATTGAAAAGCGTCGGCGAGCTGGGAAGATAGTCGTGCGCCGAAATCACCCGATAAAACTCCACCGCTTCCTGCACCGTTCGCGACAATCCGCAGCTCACGCGCAAAAAGAATTGCTGCGGTGTCTCCAGCACCTCCCGTGTCTCCGGATGACGCAGTAAGTACCGGTCGTACACCGTCCGCATCCCGAAGTACTCAAATAGCTCCGACCTGCGATCATCGATCGCATCGTTTAGCTTCCGCGCGTTCTCTGAAACGAATGCCGCCAGATCTCTCGACACCAGCCCGTGCTGCTTTCCCGCCGCGACCGACTGCGAAAACGAATAAATATTTTGGTTCGCAACCTCCTTCGTGATGAATCCATCCAGCAACCGCGCGGCTAGCCTTGAATACTCTGGCTCTTCCGCGATCAGCGAAGCTGCCGTCTGAATCGACAGCAAATCCAGCTCGCGGGTCGTCGCTCCGTGATACAGGCCGCCAATCGTTTTGCTCGCGATGCGAATCGAATCGACGGAGTTCAATCCCTCCGAGCATCGCTCCACCGCGCGTACGATCTTGTTCACGTCAGCAGGTTCGAGGTTGCCGTTTCGCTTGCGAACCTGCATTTGCGAGTGACCACCTGCTGCGGGAAATGCAACAACTGGATCGGCCACGCCTACACGAACGGGTGTTGCCATCTGAAAACCTTTTCCGCCAATACGCAAGGGAAGGCCAATGAAATGGCAGGCACGCATTTTAAATGCGCCAGATCATCGCCAACCTCCCCTCGGAGGCTCGCTCTTAATTTTCACGCCGGGTTTGGCGTGGCTGCTGGCAGGTCTTCGGACTTGCAGGCGTGACCATTCAATCGAAGTTCAAACGCCCTTCAATCAAACGGGAGTTCTACTAACCCATCTTCCCGGTTTCTAGGAAAACCAGTGGTGCTTGGGGTTTCGTTCCTGCTTACCGCTGCGGGGCAGTTCCGGTCTCTCACCGGATTCCCTTTAACGTTCCACTGAGGAACGTCACCAGCAATCGCACCACAACATACGGTGCCGTCTAATTCATGTCAACCCAAATGTTGCGCTTTTTTTGAAATAGAGAAAACTTTTGAAATGCTGTCATCCTGAGCGCCGTCCGAAGGACGGCCGAAGGATCTCAACGTAAAGTCCAAGCACAATCACGTCCACCCGCTACAACGACTGCCCCAGCCTCTTCTCCAACCTCGCCCGATACGTCCTGCTAATCCTCGCCCTCGTCCCGCTCTTCATCACCACTTCAAACTCCCCATGCGAAATCGGCTGCAAGTGCGACACGCTCTCAATATTCACAATCGCCGATCGATGCACTCTTACAAACCGCATCGGATCAAGCTTCCGCGCGAGATCATTCAGCGCCGCCCGATACAGCACCTCTTTCGCACCGACGTGCAACGTCACATACACGCCCGCGGCCTCGATCCATTCAATATCAGCCACGCGAATGAAGCGCGTCGTCCCCGCCGCCTTGACCACCAACCTGTCCAGCCACTGTTCGTGTTGCGGTTCGCGCGACACCATCTCCAGTACGCGCATTCCGAACTCTCGCATTCCGCGTTCATCCAGTCGCGCCTTAATCCGCGCCATCGTCGCTTCAAACCGCTCGTCGCTGAACGGCTTCAGCAAATAATCCAACGCGTTCGCCTCAAATGCTCGGATCGCGTGGTCATCGTACGCCGTCACAAAAACCGTTAGCGGCATCTCCTTCGCGCCAATCGCATCGATCACTCCTAGACCATCCAGTTCTGGCATCTGCACATCGAGAAAAAGTATGTCCGGCCGCTGCGCCCGGATCATCTCCACCGCCGCTGCGCCATTCTCCGCTTGCGAAACCGTGCCAACCTGTTTGTCTTTGTGCAGCAGATCCATCAACCGCTGTCGCGCGGGCAACTCATCGTCAGCAATCAACACGCGAATCGGCTCCAGCTTCGGCGACGTCACACGCGATCTCCGCCTGCCACCCGAAAGGGAAGTTCAACCTCGACCTCGGTCCCGCCGCCTTCACGATTGCGAATCGCAAATCGGCTTCGCGAGCCCGGATAGAGCCCAGCAATCCGTTCCTGCGTCGCCGTCAGTCCCAATCCCGCAGACTTCTGCAATTCCCATCCCGCCGGTAAACCCGCGCCATCATCGGCCACGCGAATTTTTACATGCCCGTCCACGCGCGACGCCGAAATCTCAACGGTCCCGCCGCTCGATCGCCGCGAAACCCCGTGTCGTATCGCGTTCTCCACCAGCGGCTGTAAAAAGAGCGATGGCACTGACGCCGTGCGTGCTTCGGGCGTCACTGCGACCTCAATCTTCAAGTGCTCGCCAAAGCGGATTTTCTGGATCGCAATGTAATGCTCCAGAAATTCCATCTCCTCCGCCAACGGCACTTCCTGCTTATCTTTCGATTCCAACGACAGACGCAGTAAATCGCCCAGATGCTCGATCATCGCCCGTGCCAGCCGCGGATCGCGCTCTACCTGCGACGAAATCGTATTTAGCGCATTGAAAAGAAAATGCGGGTTAAGCTGCATCCGCAGCGCATTCAGCCGCGCTTCCGAAAATTGCCGTTCAAGCCGCTCGCTGCGCAACTCACTCGAAACGAAGCTCTGGTTATACCGATACGCCTGCCACCCTCCCGCAATCACCCAATAAATCAGCAAATTCCACAAAAACATCCCGCGCAATGCGCTCGGCAACAACTTCGCGTCTCCCAACGCCGACCAGTGCCCCAACCCGAGCGTCGCGCGCATCGCCACCAGCACATAAACAAAAACACAGGTGAATATCACGCTGAGAATCACGTGCGCCCCGATCCTCCGCCCGAGCTGCGCCGCCGAAAACGGCAACCGCGCATCCACCGCAATAATCACAAACGCCAGCAACCCCCAGGACCACCACAACGCCAAAGCGGAAAGCACAACCATCTTCCGCGGTCCCATCCCCAAATTCGGCAACGCAAAAATCAACCCAATTGAAGTCCAAAGCACCGCCGCAAACAACAGCCGCCCGGCCCACTTCCGCACGCTCGATTTGTCGTGTTCGCTCATTTCAATCTCAAACCGGCCTTTGGGTGCCGCACCCTTGTGTTTTTCAAGGGTGCGGGTTTAGATGAAACTCCGCCCGTTCCACAACGACAACCCTGATTCTTTGCAATGTAGGGGCGTCCCTTCAGGGCGCCCATGCGCAATCTCAGCCCCAAAAAGCCTCGCCTCTTTCTTCTTCCACGTGTCGACACAATTCTTCCCCCAATAAAACAAAGACGCAACCACCCGGATTTTGTGTCCGGCAGTTGCGTCTCCCAGAGTTGAAAGGACTTATTTCCCCGCCAACTTCACCCCTTCCACCGTATCCAACCTCCAAACCACTCCCAACCCATAAAAATTGCTCGCCACCGCAATCGCAACTTCATTGCTCCCCGCATGCAACGGCAAATCAAACCCTCCATTCGTCAACGCCAGTCTCCCATCCGGACTCTTCCTCGCGCTGGCGGGCATATACAAATTCTTGTCCGCAAACACCTGCTTCCCATTCACAAACACCCACGCCTCCCGCACCCAACCGAACGATGTGTGAATCGTCTGCGCCTTATCCGACTCAATCGTCGTCTTGATCCACGCCATCGAACGCTTCGGACGTTCCAGCGGCAATCCATATTCGCGGGTGATGTCGATCAGCCCGCCAAGCTCCGCCGCAATCGGCTTCCATTCCGCGGAAGCCGCCGGCATTTCCGAATAACTCGCATCCTTGCCCTCGGCAAGTTGCGATGCAGCCGACAACTGCCAGTTCCGCACCAGATGCGCGTCCGTCGCCGTCGGATCCGCTTCCGGCTCCGGTGACAATCCCTCCGTCGCCCCTGGAATCACCACAACGTTCGCGAAATATCCCGGCCCCGAAAGCCCAACCGCACCTTCGGTCGCATCGCCTTCCAGCCGTCCAACCTTCAGCGTCGGCGACGAACTGTGATTGATATACATGTTCATCCGCTTGCCCGAAATCACCAGCTTCACGTGATTCCACTCGCCATCATGAATCGGGGCCGGCACCTGATACTGCGGAAAAACATCCCACAACAAGATGTTGTGTGTCTCCGGCGCATACTGCAAACAATCAGGAGCCTCCGCGCATTTTCCATTCGGCCTGAAATAGAACATTTCGTACGTCTTTTCGTCCCGTCGCCGGAACACCATGCCCGTCCCCATCACCATCGGCTGCACATCAAACTCGATCGTTCCATCCTTCAACGTAATGTCCTTCGCGATCGCCGTCCCGCCCTGATGCAACGCAATCGCGTCCATCCCCTGAATCTTCTCGAAGGCCGCCGAATCCGATTGCCAATGTTCCGCAGTCATCGGCACCTTGATCGCCGCAGCCGCTGCAACTGCTTTGTCCCCCACATTCGACTCGGTTGAGTTTGTATCGGCCGCCATCGCAGAGCCTGCCAGCCCCGCAAGACCCGCCGTCACCAGCAGGAATGCGGTCCGCACGATTCGATTTCCAAAAGCGGAGCCAGTGGAAGTTTTAGTTGAAGGGGAACAGTAATGTCTAACGGAAGTGCTGGGTACAACGGTGTGGTATCTCATGCGCGCAGGCTAAGCCGCGTCGCATTTCCGGTCAGCTAAATTGTTCCCAACCGGACTGAGCCAGTATGAATCGGCTCCGAGCCATCGAGTTCGAGCACCACCCCCTGCGAGTTACGACCGCCCGCAACGCACGCAGTTTCAATAACTTCCACAGTCCCGCAAATGGGACTGTCCCGTAACCCCAATCGCGTCATGCGCTTGCACACACTTCAACAAAACACCGGGGGTGTGGGGTACCCATTCGAAAACTTTGTTTGGAAATTCCCAATTTGGGAATTAGTGCTGAGGACGCCGCTCATCCGGCGCTGTTGCAATGCCAAGCCGCCGCAATTCATCGACGTAATACTTGCGATAGAGCACGTCCCACTCTTCGCTGCCTTCCAAAATTTCCTTCTTCTGCGACGTAATTTTCTTGCGCACTTCCGCGTCGGCCTTTTCTTCTTCGCGCAAAGTCGCCGTCAAAATCTGTACGACCTGCTGCCGAATCGTGTCGCGATCTTCGACGAATTCCACTTCGTCGCTGGACACAAGCACTTCCGTAATCTGGTGGGAGAGGCGAATAATTTTTTCGCGGCTGAGTCGCATGCAATAGAGGCCGGCGTTAGCGCAAAACAAGCTTGCGGTCGCGAGCGAGCTGTCCTTTCACCTTTTTGTACATTTCCTGATACGAGACGTTGGTCCTTCGCATTTCATCCTGATGCTGCGTCAGTATTTCGCGCACTTCGTCGTTGAGCCGATCTTCAACGGTGATTTCTTCCATCATCTTCGCGCGCACTCGCGGTATGACCGTCTCCACCGCTTTTGTTTCGATTTGATTTCCTTCAACGAGGCGCTTCACCACTTCCGAAGCCATGTGGGCAACGTAGTCCCGATTGATAAGCATTCCGACCGATACCTTCCTAAAAAAACGAGGAATTCAGTGTACTGGCAGCACCGAAAGAGTGCAACCCGCCGCGCGCACGAGGTTGACGAGATGTGCTCGACGGAGTTCCTTGCAAAGCCTGATTCTGCGCGGTCGACAAGATGCCAACGCGGCGGAAAAAAACGGGCGGCCGATTTGGCCGCCCGTCGAAACTTCAAGTTGGATGCCGCGACTACTGTGAATCGGGGCGGCGCTTCAGGGTTGGACGGTCGTCGTCCGGGGTAGCGTTGGGATCTTGCTGCTGCGTGCCTTTTTGCTGCTGCTCGGTGCGAGTGCGGAGGCTCGGTTTGCCGGGCTGATTATCTTGCACCTTGCGAGCGAACATGATGTTCCGGAGGCGCGCTTTCACGCTGTCGAATTCCGACGTGGTTACTATGTACTCCGGCTTGTTGGGCAGGATGCGCGCGATTTCTTTTTGCGCCGACTCGATGCGATCGGGCGTCGGGGGATGCGTTGAGAAGACCTTCGGGATGGTACCGGGGCGGCGCTTCTCGTCGGCCTGAATGCGCTCAAAGAAGGTCACGAAGGCGTTCGGGTCGTATCCGGCCTTGTACATATATTGGAGACCGAGGAAGTCGGCTTCGCGCTCGGAGTCGCGGCTGAACTTCAGATAAGTCAGCGGAATCGCGATGTTCAGGCCTTCATACAATCCATACCCGGCCCAACCTGCGGGGCCAAGCAGCATCAGCGGGATCGTGGCGAGCTGCATCATTTCGCCCTTGGTGGCGTTCTTGGTGCCGTGGCGGGCGGTAACGTGCGAAATTTCGTGGGCCATGACGCCGGCAAGTTCGGACTCTTCCTGAGCGCGCAGAATCAAACCGCTGTTGACGTAGAAGAAGCCGCCGGGAAGCGCGAACGCATTGACTTCGTCGGAATCGATAACTTTGATGGTGAAGGGAACGCGCGCATCGGAGTTGCGCACCAGGTTCTGGCCAACGCGGTTTACATACTCGGTGACAACTGGATCGTCGATCAGCTTGGAGGAACGCTCAACTTCCTGC
Organism: uncultured Acidobacteriota bacterium; assembly: GCA_963795355.1. Taxonomy (GTDB): domain Bacteria; phylum Acidobacteriota; class Terriglobia; order Acidiferrales; family UBA7541; genus Acidiferrum. The sequence continues at coordinate 756,684 of CAWCHM010000008.1, read as the reverse complement.
GCGAGGCCCTTGCCGAGAGCGATTTCCTTCTCGATCGAATAGAAGTTGATGCCTTTGCCGACGCTCCGATTGCCGATGGCGTCGACGTCTTCCTTGGTATTTTTGGGGCTGACCGTGTCCTGCTGCGCGACAGGCTTATCCTGCGATTTCTGACTACCTTCGGAAGGTGGCGGCGCCTTGGTTGGATCTGAGGTCGGCGGGGGGCTCTGAGCCCAACTGACGCTTGCTGCTAAAGTGGTCAAAGCCGCTAGTCTCGTGGCTTGCCGGAGAATTGATTGCATAGTCCCACCTCCGCCAGCCGGTAGTATACACCCCAACTGCCCGGATGGCTTCCTAACCCTCATCCTTACGATGTCAGTATCAGTATACGGGTTTCCTGTCGCAACGGACTTTTGTTATTTCTTTGCCCGGATGCCGTTCTGAGGCCAAGTTGTGGATGTGCCGGACGGGCACTATTGCACGGTGAGGATGAGTTTGGTGGGTGAGAGACGGCGTGCACCCCTGATCCTGCCGTAGCGGTCACCGTGATCGTGTAGTTTCCAGCGGCGGTCCCGGTCGCTCCGCTCGGACCGGTCGGACTCGATCCGCCGCCGCAGCCACTGATCGCCACAGTTAAGAGAGCGCTGAGGAAAGAAAGCGTGGCGAGTGGCGCCCATACAAACCGGCGCCGGCGTGTAGCCGATAGGCAGAAGAGAAGAAGACCGAGCGTTACGGCTAGAGCTACCGCAACTTCTGGAGTCGGGGCAACAAATATTCTTCGAGGTCCGCCGTAAGGCTCTTTACTTACCGGTTTAACGAGCGATCGCGCCGCGGTTGTCACGCTCACGGTTGCGATCAAGGGCGTGATTCCATTTAAGGTCACCGACGACGGCGATATCGAGCATGTGGAGTTGGCCGGGGATCCTGAGCACGTCAGAGCGATCGTGCCGCTAAAACCGGGGCTGCCGACCAACGAGATGGGGTACGTGGCCGTCGCGCCCGCGGCGACCGTTGCAGATCCGCCCGAGCCCCCGCTGCCGCCAGATACGCTGAAATCGACACCCGTCCCGGTGAGCGTGAGCGTTTGCGTTAACGGGCTTCCCGCACCGGCGGCGACTGTTAGCGCGCCCGTGCGGGCGCCACCTGCTGCCGGCATGAAGGTGATCGATACCTGACAAGTGGCCGTCGCGCTCAGCGAGCCGCCGCAGTTGTTGGACTGCTTGAAATCGCCAGAGGCGGTGATCTGCGTGAGAAAGACGCCAAGCGAGCTAGCATTCGTCAGCGTTACGGCTTGCGCCGCGCTCGTCGTCCCAACCGATTGGGGAGCAAACGTCAGGGAAGAAGGAGTAAGAGTGACGCCCGAACCCAAGCCTGTGCCTATGAGTTTCACGATATGGGGGCTTCCAGGCGCGTTATCCGTGATGACGAGGCTGGCTGAACGAAGTCCCGCAGCCGTCGGCATAAAGGCCACCACTCGGCCGCATGCATTTCCGGGTGCGATACTCGCGCAGGAATCTCCTGTCACGACGAAATCGCCAGAGTCGCCGGTGACGGCAATATTTGAGACGGTGAGAGCGGCGTTTCCCGTGTTCAAAAAAGAAACCCGCAAGGACTGGCTCTGTAACCCGACTGCCGTGGCCGGGAATCCGAGATCCCCTGACGGTTGAACGGATGGGCCGTTGACACCACTTCCCGTGAGAGGGATGACCTGCGGCATGGCGCTCGCCGTGTCTGTAATGGTGAGCGAACCGTTGCTCGTGCCGGTAGCGGTGGGGGTAAAGGTGACATTGATGGTGCAACTCTGTCCCGGCAGTAGCTGAACTTGGCAGACGTTGATCGATGAAAATGGGGCGCCGCTGATCGCAATGTTGGTAATCGAGAAAGGCGCACCGCTGGGATTCGAGACGTTAACGGACAACGGCTCGCTGGTGGTGTTTGCACCTTGCGAATAAAAATTAAGGGATGTTCGGGAGAGAGCTTTGAAGGGTTGATTCAGGAAAATCGAGAGCTTGGCGCTGCCGGGTTGAAGCACTGCGAGATCGAGCCCGCCGTCGCCGTTGAAGTCGGCTGAATCAAGAATCGGATCGCTAAAAGTGGCGTCAGCAGGCGGCATTAGTCCTTGTGCCGTCTGAAACGTTCCGTCTCCATTCCCGTGAAAAATGACGATGCGAGGAGTTTCTTCGGCCAGAGCCACATCCACTTTGTGATCACCGTAAAAGTCGCCGACCGCAAGATAATCCATGCCTACTCCTGTGCCAGCGCCTGTTGCCGCCGCTTGGAAGGTGCCGTCGCCTTTGCCAAGAAAAGTGCTGAACCCGCTGCCAGTGAGATCCCCAGCTAACAAGTCCAAGTTGGAGTCCGCGTTTAGATCAGCACTGACCAGCGAGGACGGGCCGTGGGGAAAGTTTGAGGTGGCGAATTGCGCGTCGTGGCGCTGAAACGTTGCGTCACCATTTCCGAGAAGGATCGACAGAGAGAGAGGCGATGGGCAGGCCTCCGTATTGGCCGTGTCTTCGCAAGCGATCGCCAAGTCGATCTTCCCGTCGTTGTTGAAATCTGCCGCGACGATTGGTCCGGGTTCGTTTACTACCGTGTAGTCCACACGCGGGTTGAATGTCCCGTCGCCTTTGCCCGTCAATATCGAAACCGTGTTACCCAAGCCCAAGTTGGCGTTAGTAACGGCTAGATCGGGTTTGCCATCGCCGTTGAAATCAGCGATTGCCAAGCCCGCGGGCGTCACGCCCACTGGAAAATCCTCATGAGGTTGCAGCGTTCCGTCGCCGTTTCCGAGCAATACAGAGACTGAGCCCGTCGCACAACTGCTCGAGGTAATCACACAGATTTGGTTCACGACCGCCACGCCGATTTTTCCGTCGCCCTTAAAATCAGCAGCTTGCAATGCGACCGGCAGATGAGCTGTCGCGTAGGTGACCTGGGGCGCAAATGTGCCGTCGCCGTTCCCCAAAAGAACCGAGATGGTGTCGTCCGCGTGATTTAAGACAACGAGATCGAGTTTTTGATCGCCGTTCAGATCCACATGGAGAAGAGAGGTGGGGTTTTGTACCCACGGTGCCGACGTTCTGTGCCGTTGTGCCAAAGGCGCCCTGACCATTGCCGAGCAAAACTGTCACCGATCCCGAACCGCACGAGGCATCGGCGAAGTCGGGCCGCGAAACAGGGATCGTTCGAGATCGCTAAGTCTAGGTGGCCATCTCGATTGAAGTCCGCTGCCACAACGGCGGAGGTAAGGCCGCCGGATGCAATCTTCACCGACGGCTGAAATGTGCCGTCGCCGTTGCCTGGTCGAACCGCGAAACCTAAGGAGGATTATGCGAGAGGCTGGCGGTGTTCAAGATTGCTAGATCCGGTTTACCATCGTGGTTGATATCGACGGCGATTACCGCGCCAGTTGCCGCAGCGTAAGTCGCCTTGAATGTGAAACTACCGTCGCCGTTTCCAAGAAAAATGTTGACGCCCGCAGGCGATCCCGAAACGACGAGATCCTGATTTCCGTCGCGATTAAAATCCGCCACCGCCAAAGAGTTTGCCGCGCTTTGGTCTTGCAGCCGGAAATCGGCCCGAGTCTGTAGTGTGCCGTCGCCATTTCCGAGCCAAACCGAGAATCCCGCTCCAGTAGCGGCGGCTACGTCAGGCTTCCCGTCATGGTTAAAGTCGCCGACGATGGCGACGGTCGGGGACGTGACCGGGTAATCGACGTGGGCTTCGAAGGTACCGTCGCCGTTGCCCAGTAATACAAAGATTGAGTTGTCCTGACTGTTGACGACTACCAGATCGAGTTTGCCGTCGCCATTTAGATCGGTTGAGGATCTGAGATCGGAGCTAGTCCGGCGGCGTAATCCACGCGCGGTTGAAATGTGCCGTCGCCATTTCCTAGCAAGACGCTGACAGATCCACGCTGCACGTGATCGTCGAGATGTGGCCGTTCACCGTACAGGTTTCGTTGGTGACGACGATGTCCAGATTGCCGTCACCGTTGAAGTCTCCAACGGCCACAGATTAGGGCTGCATGCCCATCGGGTAATCGAACTTTCCCTCGAACGCACCGAAGTCAGGGCTGCCTAAAAACACGGAGACGGTATTCTCGGCGAGGTTTGCCACCACGAGGTCTGGTGTGCCGTCTCCGTTGAAATCGCCCGAGGCGATCGAGATGGTTTGTTGTTCGGCCGGAAGAGATAACTGACCGAAAGAGTACGTTTGCGCGGACGCCGTGAAAGCGTTTAAGAGAAAAGCAACCAACGGAACCCAGATGCAAGCAAGCCAGCGCTTTGCGGGCAGTCTCACGCAGACTCCTCGGCAGGCGGCATCTGCGGGGTGCCACGAACCTGCTTTTCTTCGTCAGTTCGCGACCTGAAGAGTAACCACTCTTCAGTTACAATCGTATCATTATCAATCAGTTACGACAATAGCACGACATCGCGTCAGTAAATGGGTTGCGACGGACGAACTGCTCGCACGGGTAAGCTGTCTGTGAAGTGGGCGGTCCAAAGCGAAGCTACTTCAGAAACCCCTCGAGCTGGAGCCAGTCGGTGAAGCGGTCGATCCAGTGGTCGGTGGGGATGTTGTGTTTGCGCATGCCGAAGCCGTGGCCACCCTTGGCGTACATGTGGAGTTCGGCGGATTTGTGGGCGTCGACCCACTTTTGGTACAGGGCGATGCTGTCAGGCGCGAAGCCGAGGTTGTCGTCGGTAGCGGCGGCGACGAAAAGGGAAGGCGCGTCAGCGGGAACTGGCGTGTCTTTGAACATCGAAGCCGAGCCGTAGATCACAGCGACAAACGCGGGTGTGCCCCCTGGCGCGGGGCGGAGGGTGGCGCCGGCAGCCACCACGCCGCCGGCGGAAAATCCGATGATGCCGACGCGATCGGGCGACACCCCGAATTCGGCCGCGTGCTGCTTTACGTAAGCGACCGCTGCGACTCCATCGGCCACCGACAGCGGAATCACCTTCGCCATCGTCTCGATCAAATTGCTCGCGATCGGCTAAACGCGCGTCGCGAATTCCTGAGTGGCGTCTTCGCCGGTGTGCGCGAGGCGATATTTCAGTACGAAACTGGTCACGCCGCGCTCGGCGAGATATTTCGCGACGTCGGTGCCTTCGCTGGTGATCGAAAGCGCCATGAATCCGCCGCCCGGGCAGATCACCGCGGCGGTGCCGTTCTTCGTTGCGGCGGACGGCTTGAACACCGTCAGCGTCGGCTTCGTCACATTACTGACGACTTCGGTATCCCACAGCTTTGAGAAATATTCTTTCTCAGGATAGTTTTCGGGCGACGAACCTGGCGGCGTGCCGGGATAAAGGGGAACTACGTCTTGCGCGACCGCGCTCGACGCCAGAAACAACACAACACAGAAAGTTCGCAAGAAGATGGATTTCATGGCGCCAGAGTCTAGCAAAGACGCGCGTCCGAGGTCTTGCGGAATCGCCTGATCGCGATTCGAAGACGGGTTTGCAATTTCACCGACCGCCGCTTCAACGCGCCTGCGGTCGAATCGGCGGATTCGACTATCATATTTCGCACATGGCATCCCACAATAACCGGCTCATTCGGCTCATCGGTTTGTTCAAGCTCTTGAAGGGAATCCTGCTCATCGCGGTGGGCGTTGGCGCTTTTCAAGATGGTCCACAGCGACGTCACCGATATTGCGACGAGGCTCGTCATGCGATTGGGGCTCGACCCAGGCGGGCGCCACGTCGGTCAGTTACTGCTCGAGACGGCGAATCTGACGCCCGGACAAAATCCGCGCGCTCGGGTCTGGGCAGTTTTGTGTACGCGGCACTCTTCCTCACCGAAGGCACCGGGTTGTTGATGGCAAAACGCTGGGCGGAGTGGTTCAGCGTGATCATCACCAGCTCGCTCGTGCCGTTCGAAATTTATGAGATTTACCGGCATCCAACCGCACTGAAATTCGTGGCGTTGCTGCTGAATCTCGCCGTGGTGGCTTACCTCGTGTATCGGATCCGCACCGACGATGCGGAATCGAAACAATCGCATTCGTAATGATTAGCGCAAGCCGTTAACGGTTGACAGTCCGGCTTAACGCCTCTAAAGTCAGGGTTTACACATGCCCGTCTCGAAAATTCAGATAGGACAGCTCTGGAAGAAAGATGGCACTGCGGACACGTATTTGGTCACGCGTGTCTACAGTGAAGCGCTGTCGACGATGGTGGTGCTGCGGAAGTCGGGCGCAGAGAATGAGCCGCTGATTCGTGTGAAAGTCGGACGAACGCCGGACGGTCAGACGCTGCCCGGGTTTTCCCCCGCGCAGGAAGACGAGCGGATGTAGGGTACCTCGAAAACTTAGCCTCGATTGATAGCGCCGGCAGCCCTGTCGGCGTTTTTATTTTCCGGCGCAACCGCGAACCTAAACCGACCTCACGGGCATATCCACGATATCGTCGACCTTAATCATCTCTTTAATTACAAACGCCTCGCCGTACTGCACGTCGATCATGTGGCCATAGTAGCGCGCGAGGCGATTCATCTCGTCTTCCAGTTGCTCGAGTCCAAGGTAAACTTTGCTTTTCGCTTCGCCCTTTCTCGGGAGAAATTGTGAGCGGTAGGAAAGGATCGCCTTCCGCCGCCGCTCATAGTGCGGCGTGATGTCGACGACGAACGATGGACGCAGATGTTGCGCGAACGCCGTGGAGTAAAGGATTTTGCGCGGGCGATACGCTTCGCCTTGCGCGGGTAAATTCTTGAGCCCGGCGAGAAAGCACCCCTCGTATCCGAGAGTTGATGCGTTGTAGTGATCCGGATGGCGCGCTTCCCAATAGGGGATGATCACGGTGCGCGGGCGAAGCTCACGGATTTTTTCGGCGAGGCGCAGCTTGTGTTGTCGACTGGCCTGGACATCGGAATCTGGCACGCCCAGGATGCCTCGATAGCTGAGGCCCATGAATTTGGCCGCGGTCGCAGCTTCTTTCGCGCGCGTCTCGACCGATCCACGCGTTCCCATTTCGCCGGCGGTGAGATCGAGCACGCCGGTTCTGTATCCGCGCTTGGCCATCTTGATCATTGTGCCGCCGCAGGTGAGTTCCACATCGTCAGGATGCGCGGCGATGGCTAGAACATCTAAGTTCATTGAAGCTCCTTCATTTTTTCTTTGCACAAAAAGAATTCTAGCAGCTTCGTGTTTGCGGTGCCTCGCACCATCGGCGCGACTCCCGGTGAATTGAATGTGTTAACGTTTCTGCGTCATGGAAATGCAACTACTCAATCAGGTCGCACTGGTGACGGGCGCAGGCAAGCGGCTCGGCCGCGAGGTTGCGCTTGGTCTCGCGGCGCGCGGCACCGACGTGGTGATTCATTACCGCTCGTCGGCCGATGACGCGCAAAAAGTTGTCGCCGAAATCGAAAAACTTGGACGTCGTTCGGTCGCACTGAAAGCCGACCTGGACCAACTCGCGGAGATTCGCTCGCTTTTCGAAACAGTCGCCGCTAAATTCGGCCGTCTCGATATTTTGGTCAACAGCGCCGCCAGCTTTGTGCAAACGGAATTCCCCAAAACGACCGAGAAAGAGTGGAGCGACTCGCTGGACACAAACCTAAAAGCTCCTTTCTTCTGCTCCCAAGCCGCCGCACCACTGCTAAAAAAGACGCAGCGGCTGCATCGTGAATTTCGCTGACGTCGGCGGCATCCTTGGCTGGACCGGCTACATCCCGCATTCCATCTCCAAAGCCGGCGTGATCATGCTGACGCGCTGCCTTGCGAAAGAGCTCGCGCCGGAAGTCCGCGTGAACGCCATCGCGCCCGGCACGATCACGCTGCCCGACGACGCGCCGGAACTCGAAGCGAACTTCATCAAGCAAGCTCCACTGAAGCGCAGCGGCCGCCCAAACGATATCGTCGACGCCGTGACCTATCTCGCGACCGCAAAATTTATAACCGGCCACACGCTGGTCGTCGATGGCGGCCGAGTTCTATAGCACCAGTCGCAGCTTGCGAGGTCTGGGCGACCTCTGAAAACAAAGCATCCGCCTCATCCAAGATTTTGGAAATTTAACATCGCATCGCAGGATGCAGACTTGCTCCCTCAGGTGTATTCTATTGTCCTTATAGCGAGCATAAATTTTGCGCGCCTTGTATGCGCGCCGCCAGAAAGACGAAAGGGACCCGCCGAGAGTCATGGAAAACGACACACACGTTCTACCCCACAACATGGACGAATACGAGGTTGCTGAGTGGCTCGAATCGCTCGATTCGGTCCTCGAATCGAGTGGCCCCGAAGTCGCCGTCGAAATTCTCGAGCGCCTGCGCGTTCATGCAAAAGTCGCCGGCCTCAACCTCCCGTTTACCGCGAACACCCCGTACGTCAACACCATTCCCGCGCGACTCGAACCTTCATTCCCCGGCGATCAGGAACTCGAACGTCGCATCAAGAGCCTCATCCGCTGGAACGCCATCGCCATGGTCGTCCGTGCCAACCGCGTCGAACACAATATCGGCGGCCACATTTCGACGTACGCCTCTGCCGCAACGCTCTACGAGGTCGGCTTCAACCATTTCTTCCGGGCCCGCAGCGACTCATTCGAAGGCGACACCGTCTACTTCCAGGGCCACGCATCGCCCGGAATTTACTCGCGCGCTTTTCTTGAAGGTCGCCTCTCGACGCAAAAGCTCGAAAATTTTCGCCGCGAACTCAAGCCCGGCGGCGGCCTCAGCTCCTATCCTCACCCATGGCTGATGCCCGACTTCTGGGAATATCCCACCGTCTCGATGGGCCTGAGCCCGCTGATGGCTATCTACCAGGCCCGCTACGCTCGTTATCTCGAAAACCGCGGCCTCAAGCCAAAGACCGACGCAAAAGTGTGGGCCTTCCTCGGCGACGGCGAGACCGACGAGCCCGAATCGCTCGGCGCCATCACGCTCGCCTCGCGTGAAAAGCTCGACAACCTCATCTTCGTCATCAACTGCAACCTGCAGCGCCTCGACGGCCCGGTCCGCGGTAACGGCCAGATCATTCAGGAACTCGAGTCCGCTTTCCGCGGCGCACGCTGGAACGTCATCAAGGTTCTCTGGGGCACCGAGTGGGATCACATCCTCGCGCGCGACACCGAAGGTTTGCTCGTCAAACGTATGGGCGAACTTGTTGACGGCGAATACCAGAAGCTCGTCGTGGAATCCGGCGCGTACGTCCGCCAGCGTTTCTTCGGCACCGATCCGCGCTTGCTCAAACTTGTCGAACCTCTGAGCGACGAAGAGCTCCGCCGCCTGCGTCTCGGTGGTCACGATCCGCGGAAAGTTTACGCCGCCTACAAAGCCGCTACGGAACACAAGGGCGGCCCGACCGTCATCCTCGCCCGCACGATCAAGGGCTACGGCCTCGGCGAAGCTGGTGAAGGCAAAAACGTCACGCACCAACAGAAAAAGCTCAACGAAGAAGAGCTCCGCATCTTCCGCTCGCGCTTCAACATTCCTCTCACCGATCAGGATTGCATCGAAGTTCCATTCTATCGTCCGGCCGAAAACAGCCCGGAAATTAAATATCTGACCGAGCGTCGCAAAGCTCTCGGCGGATACACGCCGGCGCGCAAAGTCCGCGCGACTCCGATCACCGCTGCTGGGCACAACGAGCTCTTCAAGGAATTTTACGATGGCAGTGAGGGCCGCGAAGTCTCCACCACGATGGCCTTCGTCAGCATGCTCCGCAAAATGCTTAAGGACCCTGAGATCGGCAAGCTCATCGTCCCGATCGTCCCCGATGAAGCGCGCACCTTCGGCATGGAGTCGCTCTTCCGCACCGTCGGCATTTATTCGAGCTCAGGGGCAGAAATACGATCCGGTCGATGCCAGCACGCTGATGTATTACAAGGAAGCCACCGACGGCCAGATTCTCGAAGAGGGAATTACCGAAGCCGGCTCGATGGGCTCGTTCATCGCCGCGGGTTCGGCGTACGCCGCCTACGGCATCAACACCATTCCATTCTTCATTTACTACTCCATGTTCGGTTTCCAGCGCATCGCCGACTTCATCTGGGCCGCAGCCGACATGCGCACGCGCGGCTTCCTTCTCGGAGGCACCGCCGGCCGCACCACGCTCTCCGGCGAAGGCTTGCAGCACCAGGACGGCAACAGCCACGTGCTCGCGCTCTCCGTCCCCAACCTGCGCGCCTACGATCCTGCGTTCGCCTACGAAATCGCCGTCATCATTCAGGACGGCATTCGCCGCATGTACAAAGACGGCGAAGACATCTTCTACTACATCACGCTGATGAACGAGCCGTACGCCATGCCGTCGATGCCGGGCGATGTGAAGGACGGCATCCTCAAGGGCATGTACCGCTTCCGCGCATCGAAGAACAAAAAGGCGAAACTCAAAGCGCAACTCTTTGGCAGTGGCTCGATCTTGCGCGAAGCTCTACAGGCGCAAGACATCCTCGAAGAAAAGTTCAACATCGCCGCCGACGTCTGGAGCATCACCAGTTACAAAAACCTCTACACCGACGGCATCGAGACCGAACGCTGGAATCGCCTGCATCCCGGTTCAAAGCAGCGCGTTCCGTACATCACCAAGACGCTCGGTGACGCGCCCGGAGTTCTCGTCGCAGCCTCAGACTATTTAAAGACGCTACCCAACATGGTTAGCAAATGGCTTCCGCGCAGGCTCGCATCGCTCGGCACCGACGGATTCGGCCGCAGCGAAGGCCGCCAGTCGCTGCGCACCTTCTTCGAAGTCGACGCGCGCAGCATCGCGCTCGCCACCTTGCACGAGCTACACCTCGACGGCAAACTCGAAACCAAAGTCCTCGACAAAGCCATCAAGGAACTCGGCATCAACCCCGAAAAACAAAACCCGGTTACTTCGTAGGTACGCCGTGAATCAGCTTTCGTCCGAATCTATAGGTGCTCCGGCTCTGAACGCGTACCGTGGCGTAAGTGTAGTACTTCGATGACGCGTCGATTCATATTCGCGATGTAGTACACGATGATCGGGGTGTGGGTCAGCTTGCGTACTCTTGTGCGATCAGGAACGGCGGCTCCCATATGAGGGAAGAGCTTCAGGAGACTAATGTGATCAAGCAGGGAAGTTCCAAAGCGTGAAGACGCGCCCGGATCGTCGGCGCTAATCTCATCGAGGATGGCCTCCAAATCAGCTAGCGCTTCTTTGGAGTAGATGAGGTGGAAGTCCATTCTTGCACGAGCTTTCGGACTTCTCCCTCAGAAACGACTCGACCGGCCTTTACGTCGCGGAGACCTCGATCGATGGCGGCAAGAGTCTCGGCGTCTTCCTCGCCGCGAAGCGAGGACTTTGCCACCTTTGGTTTCTTCGGGTGAGGCATTTCTCGATCCTAATATCTAATTTCGCCGAACGCAATCGGCACATGATGTCCGAATCGATCAGCCTCGGGCGCTGCCCAGGAGCTCACCGGCTTTGATTTTGCCGGTTGCCAGATTCGCCACTAACTCCCGGTTCGCCGCCAAAAAATCGTATTCGCTGAGCTCCCGTGGCAGCACCCAGGCAATTTGCTCGAAGGCAGCCCCGAGGATCTTCCCCTCGCCCAACTCGGCCGCGAAAAATCGAATTTCGAGTGGCGTCGCAGTCTCAGCATATTTGTGGACCACCCGCGCGATCGGCACCGACTTCACCAACGTCGCGCCGAGTTCCTCGCGCAACTCCCGAGCCAGCGCCGCTTCGTCCGTCTCGCCCTGTTCGACTTTGCCTCCGGGGAATTCCCACTTCAGCGGCGAAGTATCTCCTCGTCGCCGCTGGCCGATCAATATCCGCCGATCCGTGCGTTCGATCACCGCTGCTACCACAACCACATTCCCTCGATTCTCGGTCGATTGATCCGAACGCTTGCGTTAACGCAAGTGAATTGCGCGAAACAATGCTTCTGCTCCTGCGACCAGCGGCGGACCCGGCGTATTCAGCAACTCATCGGCGATTACAACAACACGCCTTTCGCGAATCGCGGGCACGTCCTTCCACGCCGCGACCTTGTACGTCTCGTTCGCTTTCGCGCGCGTCCCCGTCGCCGCCCAGGCAAGCACAATCACATCCGGCTGGCCATGGGCGACTCGCTCATCGGAAACCTTCTCACCCGGCGGCACCACCATCTCGCCTCCCGCACTCCGAACCAACTCAGCCACCCAAGGCGGCGAACTAATCCGCGGATTCGGCCAAGCCTCGCAATAAACGCGCACCGGACTCTTGCCCCGCAACCGATCCTTCGCCCGACGCGTCACAGCAGAAAATTCCGCCCGCATCTTCCGAATAAGCCGCTCGCCCGCCGCGCTCCTCCCCACGATCCCTGCCAGTAACCGAACATCGCTCTCCACATCCGCCAGCGACCGCGGATTCATCGCCAAAAAATTCACCGGCTCCGCCAAAATCTTCGCCACCGTCTCCTGCTTGTAAGGCACCGACCCAATCACCAGCGTCGGCCGCAGCCTCATAAGCTCCGCGACATCGCCCATGTGCCAGCAGTCGCCCACCTGAGGTAATCCGCGCACATCCGCCACGTCGCAGCACCATTTCGTCACGCCAACCAGCAGTTTCCGCGCGCCTACCTCGCACAAAATCGAAGTTGCGCTTGGTGCCAGCGACACGATCCGCGGCAGCCCCTTCAATCGATTTAATTCCCCCTTCTTCGTCAAAATCCCTCGCGGAAATTCTTTACGCCGTCAGCTCAGCGTGCTAACTTCCACTCCAGCAATCGGCCCGTGCCCGGGCGTCGCAAGGAGTAGTCCATGAGCCGTTTCGGCACTCACTGTATCGCGTTCGGTCTTCAATTCGTATTCGCCGCCGCGACAATCCACGCTCAGTCGACCGCACCGCCGCCAGCGCCCACCTTCACCAAAGACGTTGCGCCGATCCTCCAAAAAAATTGCCAGACCTGCCACCGCCCTGGCGAAGGCGGCCCATTCCCGCTCATCACCTACGATCAGGTACGCCCGATGGCGCCGAGCATCAAGCGCGTGGTCAGCCAGAAAATCATGCCGCCGTGGTTTGCCGATCCGAAATATGGCCACTTTTCTAACAACCGCTCGCTCTCGCAAAAGGATATCGCGACCCTCGTCACCTGGGTCAACGGCGGCGCGCAAGAAGGTGATCCGAAAGACATGCCTCCGCCCGCTGAATTTCTGGACGGGTGGGGGATCCCGAAGCCCGACGTCGATTTTCCAGCTCGCGAAGCCTTTCAACATTCCCGCGAGCGGCACGATCGACTATCAGTACATGATCGTTCCCACGGGATTCACGGAAGACAAATGGGTGCAAATGGCCGAAGCTCGTCCCGACCAATCGCCCGATGGTCCATCACATCATCGCCTACGTGCGCGAACCGGGCTCCAGCTATTTCGCGGGCCACAAAGCCGGCGAATTTTTCACCGCGCCACCAGCGAAGGAAGACGAGAAAGCCGACACCAGCGCGCTGCCCAGCGATTTCCTGATCGGCTACGCACCCGGTCAGCCCGCCAGAAATTCTCGCGCCAGGACAAGGCAAGCTCATCAAGGCCGGCTCCGACCTCGTGATCGAAGTCCACTACATGGCGATGGGTACGCCCCAAACCGACCAAACAAAAATCGGTTTAGTCTTCGCGAAAGAACCGCCGAAGGAACGCGTTCTCACGCTTTCGGCCGTCAACGGCACATTCAAAATTCCTCCCAACGATCCAAATTACAAAGTCGATGCCACGTTCGACGTCCTCACCGACGTGAAACTCACCGGCCTGCATCCGCACATGCACACGCGCGGCAAAGACTTCGAATACCGCGTCGTCTATCCCGACGGCCGCACAGAAACGCTGCTCAGCGTCCCCAAATACAATTGGCGCTGGCAACTCTGGTACAACCTCGACACGCCGCTCAATCTGCCCAAAGGCACGAAGATCGAATGCACCGCCCACTTCGACAATTCCGCCGACAACCCAGAAAATCCCGACCCTACCAAAACAGTCATCTGGGGCCAGCAAAGCTGGGACGAAATGATGGTCGGCTTTTTCAACCTCGTCTTCGACGCCAAAACCCCGGCCCGTGCCCTGTTTCCAGCAACCAAGCCGCACGCTGACATCGCCTCGAACTGAGTACGGCACAAGAAACACACGAGACCGACAGCTTCCGCTATCGTCTATTCCTCAGACCGAACCGCGAGTGGAGGTCCGTCCATGCAAACTCTCTGGCAAGACATCCGGCATTCCCTCCGCCTCCTCCGCCTCAATCCGGGATTCACCATCGTCGCAATTCTCTCCCTCGCGCTCGGCATCGGAGCCAACGCCGCCATCTTCCAGCTTCTCAACGCTGTCCGGCTTCGCACTCTTCCCGTCAAAGATCCGCAGCAGCTCGCTATCGTCCGCCTCGAAAACCACAACTGGTCTGCTGGTCGCCACCATGGCCGCTACTCCCACGTCACGAACCCGCAATGGGAACAGATCCGCGACCGTCAGGAAGCTTTCTCCAGCATCTTCGCGTGGGCGGAAAACGACTTTAACCTCGCCAGCAGCGGTGAGGCCCGCTACGCGCACGGGATGTTCGTCAGCGGCGATTTTTTCAAGGTTCTCGAGACTCAGCCGCTGATTGGCCGTTTGCTCACCGCCGAAGACGATCGTCGCGGTTGCGGCGCGCAAGCCGCAGTGATCAGCTACGCGTTCTGGCAGCACGAGTACAACGGCGACGCAGGCGTCGTCGGCCGAAAGATCACACTCGATGGCAACCCCTTTCCGATTGTCGGTGTGACACCGCCGGGCTTCTTCGGCGTCGAGATTGGTCGCAGGTATGATGTTGCGATTCCGATCTGTTCCGAGCCGATGATTAACAAAGAAGACGGCATGCTCAACATGCGTCACGGCTACTGGCTTGCCTCGATGGGCCGCCTCAAACCGGGATGGACCGTCGAACGAGCAACCGCCCAACTCAACGCCGTGTCGCCAGCGATTCTGGAAGCGACTGTCCCGGAAGCTTACAAAGTCGAAGACGTCAAGAAGTACATGGCTTATAACTTTTACGCGATCCCTGCGAGCAATGGTTTCTCGCAGCTCCGCCAGGAATACGAAAATCCGCTGTGGATCTTGCTCGCGATCGCCGCGCTCGTATTGCTGATCGCGTGCGCCAATCTCGCCAATTTGATGCTTGCGCGCGCCAGTGCGCGCGAAAGGGAAGTGGCCGTTCGATTGGCTATGGGTGCTTCGCGTTCGCGCCTCCTCCACCAAATGTTCGTCGAAAGTTTGTTGCTCGCTGCAATTGGCGCCGCGTTGGGCGCTGGCCTGGCGAGTTTGCTCAGCCGATTCATGGTGGCGTTCATTAGCACGCAAGGCTCGCCACTCTTCATGGATATGAAGTCGGACTGGCGTGTTTTTTGTTTCACCGCCGCCCTCGCTGTTTTCACCTGCGTGCTTTTCGGCCTAACTCCGGCTCTGCGTGCGACCCGTGTCGCACCAGCGTCGGTGCTGAAAACCGCATCGCGAGGTATGACCGCCGGGCGCGAACGCTTCGGATTGCGGCGCATGCTCGTGGTCTCGCAGGTCGCGCTTTCTCTGGTGCTGCTCGTTGGGTCTCTCCTTTTTGTTCGTACTCTGCGAAATTTGCTTACGCTCGATCCCGGTTTCCGTCAGGAGAGCACGATCGTCGCGTCGCTCGATCTGAGTCGCGATAACGTCCCGACCGCTCAACGCCAGGAATTCAAACGCAATCTGCTGGAGCGCGTTCGCACGGTTCCCGGAGTCGATGCTGCTGCGGACGTCAGCGTCGTGCCTGTAAGCGGAAACGGTTGGAACGAAAACCTCTGGATCGCCGGCGACGAAAAGCGTAATGGGATGTCGTTTTTCGATCGCATATCCCCCGGATATTTTGCGGCAATGAAAACATCGCTTCTGGCAGGGCGCGATTTTGACAGCCGCGACACCGCGACGTCTCCCAGAGTCGCCATCGTCAACGAAACATTCGTCCGGAAATTTCTTCACAATGGCGAAAACCCGATTGGCACGAGTTTTCGCGAGGACGTATTTGTCGGTCAAGCATCGCCGATGTACCAGATCGTTGGCTTCGTGAAAGACTCCAAATACATGGACCTGCGCGAAGAGCCGCGCGCAATCGTCTTTGTGCCTCAAATGCAGGACGATCAACCCGACAACTATCCGCAGTTCGTGATTCACTCGAGTATCTCCACGGCATCAGCCGTGCCCGCGATCAAGGAAGCGATCATGCAGTTCGCGCCGGAGGCGATCATCGACTTCAGCATGTTGCAGACGCAGGTTCGCGATTCGCTGCTGCGCGAGCGCCTGATGGCCACTCTTTCCGGCTTCTTCGGTTTTCTCGCGGTCGTACTCGCAACAATCGGTTTGTACGGAGTGATTTCGTACACGGTTGCGCGCCGCACGAACGAAATCGGCATTCGTGTTGCGCTCGGTGCGCAGCGCAGCGACGTCATCGGCATGGTCATGCGCGAAGCGGGCACGATGCTCGTGATCGGACTCGCTGTCGGCGCTGTGCTTACACTGGTAGTGGCGCGAGCGGCGGCGTCGCTGTTGTACGGTCTGAAGCCGCACGATCCAGTAACGTTGGCGCTCGCCGTCGTGGCCTTGACGTTAGTGGCGGCCATCGCCAGCTTCTTGCCGGCGCATCGTGCTGCTGGGCTCGATCCGATGGCCGCATTGCGCGAGGAATAGTTCCCCAAGGATTGACTTCGCTCCGTGCGTGTGATGGACTCGCTCATTCTTAATTGAGGTGAGTGCATGTTCATTCGCGCTGTGTGCGCTTTCGCATTGTTGTGCTATGCATCTCTGTTGCCCACGCCGTCGCGCGCGCAGTTGGGTGATCCGCAAACGGTCCAGTATCGCGCGACGATCGACAACGTGAAGTATGTCTATGCGACGGTTCCACCGGTCGCGCACCTGAAACCGACGAACATTCTCGACGCGAATTCGCTCGACTGTTTCGGCAATGCAATCAAGAAACCAGGCGACACGATGGCGATGGTCAAGGGTGATAACCCGCTGACGGGACCGTTCTACATCGATGGCGCGGAACCCGGCGACACGCTTGTCGTGAAGGTTTTGGATCTTAAAGTGGACGGAGATCAGGGAATCGGCGGAATGGGCCCGTACTTTGGCGCGTTGAACGGAACGAAATACACGGCGATGATCCATCCGGCTCTGCCCGAGAAATACTGGTTCTATCCGATCGATCACGCGAACGGCACCGCGACGTTTCAAGCGTTCGATTCCAGCTTCAAGGTGAAGATTCCGCTGCATCCCTTCCTTGGCTGCATTGGCGTTGCGCCGGCCGGTGGCGAAGCGCGCAGTTCCATCGTTCCCGAAGCGTTCGGCGGGAACATGGACGCTCCGGAAGCGTCGGCGGGGAACACGATCTATTTCCCGGTGAACGTCGCGGGTGGTCTGCTTTACTTCGGCGATGGACACGCCGCGATGGGCGACGGCGAAATCGACGGCAGCGCGATCGAAGTTCCGATGCATGCGCGGCTGCAGATCGATCTCATCAAGGGCAAGGCAACCGCCTGGCCGCGCTTCGAGAACGACAAGGAAATTATGGGCGCGGGAATCTATCGTCCGGTGGATGATGCGCTGCGCATTGCGTTTACCGAATTGGTTGCGTGGATTCATGCGGATTATGGCCTCAGCGAGATCGACGCGTACGAATTGTTGTCGAAGGTCGGCAAGGTTCATCTCACGGAGATGGTCGATCCGAACTACGTTGTGATCGCGTCCGTCGAGAAAAAATATCTCCCGCCGAAGAAATAGGCCGAAGAACACTTTCCATTTAGCCTACTGCCGCCCACCGAGCAACGGGCTGATCGTCTACAGTGTTCTGCCGGGCCTTGCTGCCAGATACGCCATCTAGACACTCAGGTTACGGACTGGTTACAATGCGGTTATGGAAGCGAGCGCCAGGTCGTCCGGGCCGCCGGACATGGTTTCTATTGGCGACGTTCTGTTTGTGCTCGCACTGGCATTTTTCCTCGCCATTGTCTGCGTCTGGCCGGTGCTGGCTTGGCGCATTCACCACTTCTCGACGTATATGCCTACCGCCACACATTCGTTTCCGGTGCACGACCGGATGGGGCAAATCGTCTACCTCAATCCAAACTTCGGCAAATTTTACGTAAGCTTGCCCTGGCTGTGGTGCGCCGCGTTTGCGGCGACCGTTGCGGCCAGCCTGTTGACTTCGCGAAAGAAAAAAGCATAGGGCGGAAGGTCCGGGGACGGACTGAATGGTTGGTTCCAATTTGGGAACGAAGTGGGTATACCCCCCTGTTTTTTCCAAGAGTGAATAAGTCGTTTGCGGTGAATGGGTTCGGCGAGGGCTGAATTTCAGTGTGCGTAGGTTACTGAAAAGACAGGGGTTGTTGGCACCCGTGTCTTCGCTTGGGTTTCGTGGGTGTAGGGGCGACATCTGGAATAG
Organism: uncultured Acidobacteriota bacterium; assembly: GCA_963795355.1. Classification (GTDB taxonomy): domain Bacteria; phylum Acidobacteriota; class Terriglobia; order Acidiferrales; family UBA7541; genus Acidiferrum. The sequence goes on along the minus strand of CAWCHM010000008.1, from coordinate 738,328 downwards.
TAACACGGAGCGTTATGTTTGTCAAGTGGTAATCACGATTCGCGCAGATCGGTCGGGTTAAATACCTCTCTTTCCAGAGAGTTGAGACGGGGCGGCGTTAAAACGGGCACGGCAATGCCGTGCCCTATTCGTATGGTAAAACCGTGTTCGGATGCTGTGGGCATCCCGAGGAGGAGACAGTGAATCAGACGGCGGATATGGGGCAGAAATTATTGCGGCATGCGGTGGCGACGATAGCTTATCGGGGAGGAAAAGCACTGCGCGGAGCGCCGGAGTCTTTCGCTTCGTTTCGAATTGGAGATGCGACGCGGGCACCGGTGAAGTTGGTGGCCCACGTGGGGGATCTGTTCGATTGGGCGCTGTCGATGGCCAAGGGCGAGCACGTCTGGAAAGATTCAGAGCCATTGCCTTGGGATCGGGAATTGGAACGGTTTTTCGCGACGTTGAAGGCATTCGACGACTATCTGGCGTCGGATGCGCCGCTTCAGGTGACGACCGAGAAGCTATTTCAGGGGCCGGTGGCGGATGCTCTGACGCATGTCGGGCAACTGGCGATGTTGCGGCGCGTGGCGGGAGCGCCCATTCGAGCGGAGAATTACGCGGTGGCGGAGATCGTGGCGGGACGTACTGGAGCGGACCAGGTGGCGGCACGGAGAGAGTTTGACTAGCGATGTCATCTCCGAACGCCGAGCAGCGCCGTTGATACGGACGCGACCAGCATTTTTCCCGCGACTGTTCGCTGGGACTATCGACCTGATGATTCTGGCTGTGCCGTTGTCGTGCTTCATTTCGTTTTTGTCGGTTGGGCTTGGGATTTCCACGGCCTTTCTGGATTTGCAGCCTGGACTGACACCTCACGAAATTCTGCGCAAATTCGGCGGCGGATTTATCTGGGGGACGCTGGTGTTTTTTGTGGTGATGAGCTGGGTTTATTTCGCGGGGTTCGAAAGTTCGAAGTGGCAGGGGACACCGGGAAAGCGGCTATTTGGATTGAAGATAATGGACGAAGCCGGGGATCAGGTTACGTTTTGGAGAGCGAGTTTGCGATTCTGGTTCGGGCGGGCGCTACTGCATGTGCCTTACGTGGGGGTTTACTACTTCCTGGTCGATTGTGGCCGGGTAGCGTTCGCGAGGGATGGGCGGGCGGTGCACGATTTGATGGCGGGGTGCTGGGTGAAGCGGACGGATGTTGAGATCAAAATGACGCGACGTTGAACCTGGACCAGCCACTCAGCAATAGAGAGCCGAATTGTCTGTAAAACTTCCGGTCGTTTGCGTCAGACGGAGCGGGCGCTTTTCCAGTTTAGGGTGGGAAGTTCGGCGGCGGCTACTTTACGGAGATAGGCTTCGGCATACGTGGCGGCGATTTCTTTGCCATGCTCGATGTCTTGAACCTCTTGGGACGGGGCAATCCACTGTTTGGCGGCGACATTGTAGACCGAGGCTTGGATGCCTTGGGCGTTGCGCTCGGAGAAGAGTCGCAGGTGTTCGTTGCCAACCTTGATTTCGGCCCAAACGCCTTCGTCGAGCATGGCGGATACTGTGCCATGACGCGGAGGAAATCGCTACCGTACCGAGGTACAGCCGGAAGAAATGATGTCGCGAGATTAGGGTTTTGCAAGGTTGGGGACGAGGTGGGCGTGCCGCACTTTTGACGAGGGTCGGAATAGCCAAACGGATGTGGCGAGAACGTGATTACGCCGGGCGGAGCAAGCCCGCCCCTACAAACGGGCGCGTTTGGGTAGTTTGGATCAATCGTAAAGCGGCGCCCGAGGGTTGCCGCACTCCGTATTATTCGCGCTTGGGGGCGTAGACGCGGACGTAGTCGACGAGCATGGTTTGGGGGTAGCTGGAGGTAGCGTCGGGTGAGCCGGGCCAGTCGCCGCCGACGGCTACGTTGAGAAGCAGGAAATAGGGGTGATCGAAGACCCACGAGCCGGCGGATTCGGCTGGCGTCGCAGGGATGGTCGAACCCGGTAAAAGGATCGGGGACTGCGGCGTGAACGTGGCAAAAAGCGTCTGATCGACGTAGAAGCGAATCTCGACGGGTTCCCATTCGACAGCGTAGACGTGGAAGCCATCGGCGAAGTTTTTGCCGCTGGCAAGTTTTGCGGGAGCCGTGAGGTCGGTGGCGGTGCCGTTGGAGAGTGGGCCGTGGATGGAGCCGTGGACGGTTGCGGGCTCTTTGCCGATACTCTCCATGATGTCGATCTCGCCGCACTTGGGCCAGCCGACCGAGCCGATATTGTCGCCGAGCATCCAGAAGGCAGGCCAGATGCCTTGCCCTTCGGGGATTTTGATGCGCGCTTCGAAACGACCGAACGCTTGTGCGAACAGACCCTGCGTTTTCAGGCGGGCGGATGTGTATTCGCGCGCGATGTGATCCGAGCCTTCGTAGTTTTCTCTGCGGGCCGTAATGACGAGATTGCCGTTTTCGACGTGGGCGTTTTGCGGGCGATTGGTGTAGGTCTCGAGTTCGTGGTTGCCCCAGCCATCGCCGCCGAGGTCGTAGGTCCATTTTTTCGGATCGGGGGCAGAGCCGTTGGGGGCGTCAAATTCGTCGGACCACACGAGAGTGAAATTTTTGAGAGTCGAAGGTTGAGTGGGTTTCGCTTGCGTGGCGGAGGACGACTGGGGATCAGTTGCGCAAGACGGACACGGCGGTGCCGTGCCCCTACAGACTATTGCGGCGCAGGTGAGAGTGAGAAGCGCGCCGAAGGAGTTGCGAACGGTTAAACGAGATTGAGGGCGCGTTTGAAGGAACCCTTTTCGTTATCGATTTTCTTCTGCAGCTGAAGGATGGCGTAGAGAACGGCTTCGGGGCGCGGCGGGCAGCCCGGAACGTAAACGTCGACGGGGAGCACCTGATTGCAGCCTTGAACGATGGCGTAGTTGTTGAAGACGCCACCGGAAGTGGCGCAGGCGCCCATGGAGATTACCCACTTGGGTTCGGGCATTTGATCGTAGAGCTGGCGAACGACGGGTGCCATTTTTTGCGAAAGGCGGCCGGCAACGATCATGAGATCGGCCTGGCGCGGCGAGGGGCGGAATACTTCGGCGCCAAAGCGGGCGACGTCGAAACGGGCGGCAGCCATGGACATCATTTCGATCGCGCAGCAGGCGAGTCCGAAACCGAGGGGCCAAATCGAGCTGCGGCGCGCCCAGTTGACGGCTTTGTCCAGCGTCGTGAAGATAATGCCTTCGTCTTCGAGGAGCTTGCCGAAGTCGTCTGGCTTGGTGAGGGTGACGTTCTTGCCGAGCGATGTGCTCATTGGGCCTCGCGAATCTATTTTCGCATATCGGGTGGCGAGTGACAAACATGCATGTGGGTTCAATTGAGGAATTGGAACGCGAAGGGTATTCACGGGTGGTTGAGGCGCGTTGATCGATCAAAATCGACGCGATGAATTTTTCAGGGATTTCGAATGGCTCATTGATGGGGCGGGCGCTGCGCAGCCCGTTTCGGCTGATACCTGCGAAGGCGACGGTGCCGATTTTGCAGGGGCCGCTGCGTGGGCGACGTTGGATCGTTGGCTCCGCCACGCATGGATGCTGGCTGGGGAGCTATGAGTTTGAGACGCAGCGTGCGTTTGCGCGGCTCGTGCGGGCGGGCGATGTGGTGTATGACCTGGGGGCGAATGTCGGGTTTTATTCGTTGCTGGGGGCACGGCTGGCGGGTGAAATGGGCGCGGTTTACAGTTTCGAGCCGCTTCCTCGGAATCTAGAGTTTTTACGGAAGCACGTGTCGATGAATGGGTTGAAGAATTGCTGCGTGATCGAGGCGGCGGTGGCGGATTTCGATGGGGAGATGAGATTCGAATCGTCGGAGGCGCCGGCGACGGCGCATTTGTCGGAGGGTGGCGACGTTGCGGTGCGTGTGGTTCGCCTGGATTCGCTGCTTGATCGGGGGGAGATTCGAGCGCCGAACGTGATGAAGATTGATGTTGAGTGCAGCGAAGTGAAATTGCTGCTGGGTGCGGCGAAGACGATTGAAAAGTATCGGCCGCGGATTTTGCTGTCTACGCATGATAGGGAATTGCATGCGCAGTGCGTTGGGTTTCTGGAACGGTGCGGGTATCGGGTGGAGATGTTGACTGAGTTGTCGTTGGCAGGTGCGGAGTTGCTGGCGTCGCCGTAGACGGAAGGTCCGTGGTGAGCGGTTTTGGACCGGTCGTGTTGAATCTAAACCCGCACCCTTTTAAAGCCAAAAGGGTGCGGCACCCAACTGCCGGGTCACGAACGATGAGTTAGATGACGGTGGCTTTGCCGGAGCTTTCGGGCGTGGTGAACGTGAGTTCGGTTCCTGATGCGGCGCTTTCTTTTCGGACGTATCCCATTCCAATTGATTGATGCGAGGCAGGCAGTGGTGAACTGCTGGTGATGGTGCCAACTTCTTTGCCATCGACGGTGAGGGCCGTGCCTGCGGCTGGAGGATGGTCTGCGGCGAATCGAAGCGAGATGCGGCGGCGATTGACCTGGCCACGCGAGCGCACGCGTTCGACGATTTCCTGGCCCGTGTAACAGCCTTTGACGTAGCTGATGTGGGAATCCTGCAGGCCGGCTTCGTGGGGGATTTGCTTGTCGCTGTAGTCGTAGCCGAACCAGGGGATGGATTGTTCGAGGCGAAGGGCGTTGAGGGCGGTGTAGCCAACGGGAGCGCCGCCGACGGCTCGCGTTTTTTCCGCAAGAAAATTCCAGAGGGGTTCGATTTCTTTGCGGTCGACACGGATGTCGGCGGACGGAACGTTGCCGAAGGATTGTCGGGTGATCGCGCAAGTGATCGAGTTGAGATTGACGTCGATCGAGTTGAACTCGGGGATTGTGTCGAGATCAGCGCCAGCGGCGAGGTCCTTGATCAACTGCCCGACTTTCGGGCCTTGAAGAGAGAGCGTGCCGTAGCGATTGGTTTCGTCGGTCAGGGTGACGTCGTCCATGATGATAAATTTTTCCAACGTCTCGGCGAGTTTCTCGCGAATTATTGCGTGGGAGATGCAGAGGAGTTGGTCGGGGAGGGCTTGCGTTTCGATTTCGGCGAGGATGCGACCTTGGGGATTGAGGAGGAGAGAGATGTTGCCTTGGCCGGGCTGGAGATCCTTGATGTTGTTGGTGAGGATGGCGTTGAGGTAGCGGGCGCGATCGGGGCCGGCGAAAGAGAAGTAGGCGAGATAGTTTTTGTCGATGAGCGCGACCGATTCTTTGGCGAGTGCATATTCGCGTTGCCAGTCGCCGAAAGAATCGGGGAGAGCGCATCCGAACCAGACGCCGATGTTTGCGCCGGCGGATTTGTGGGCGGACGTCAAAGGCGTTTCGATGATGGTGGTTTGTGTGCCGGTGGCTTCCATGATGATTTGTGACTCCGATCCAGTTTAGCAGAGCGCGGAAAGGGCGATGTATACTGCGCGACATGGCGGATCTGAAGGGCGCTTCCACGTCGGGTGCAAACGACAAGCGATTTGTGCAGATCACGATTCCGGTTGGGATGCTGCAGTGCAACTGCACGATTCTTGGCGATCTGGAGAGCGGGGAAGCTCTCGTGATCGATCCGGGAGACGAGACGCATCGCATCTTGGAATTGCTCGGGCGGCACAAGCTCACGCCGAAGGCGATTGTCAGCACGCACGCGCATATCGATCACGTCGGCGGGCTGACGAAGTTGCGACGCTTTACGGGCGCGCCGGTGATGATGCATCGCGATGATTTGGCGCTGTACCAGATTATGGACGAGCAGGCGGCGTTTTTGGGCGTGGAGAAGCCGGAGACCGGGGAGATCGATCAGTTGTTGAAGGATGGCGATGTGGTGCAGTGGGGCGGGATGGCCGCGAATGTGATGCATACACCGGGGCATAGTCCGGGGAGTATTTCTTTGTATTTGCCGGCGAAGGTCGGTGAGGTTGTTGCGACGCCTGAGAGCGCGAAAGCGATTGATGTACCTCAACTTTTTGCGGGCGATACGCTCTTTGCGGGGAGCATCGGGCGGACCGATCTGTGGGGTGGATCAATGAAAACGATTATGGATTCGCTGCGGGGGAAGTTGATGCAACTGCCGGATGAGACGGTGGTGCATCCGGGGCATGGGCCGCGGACTACGATTGGGGAAGAGCGGGATTCGAATCCGTTTTTGACGATTCGGTGATTCGGTGGCGGTGGTTTTTGAGTGCGGCGACGCGGCGGAAAAATTTCCGGGCATCTTAACAACTTCCTTATGTCCCTTAAATTAGAGTCTCGTTAAAGTAGTTGGCCTAGGGGGGATGGGATTGTGCGCTCTGCGCTTCATGCCGTCCCCTTTCTTCTTTGCTGAACGCTCCTTCCTTCGAACCCTCTGTTTAACTAAAGGTCGATCAATCAATCATTTAGCCTCGTTCAGGCTGTACGCTGAGTCGGGTGATAAACTTTTGCGTTCCTGGTCATTCGAAGGAACGAGGAGCTATTTTATGGAGACGTTTCGCGTCAAGACTTCGCGGCGGACGCAGCTGTTGGATGTGACGCGGCAGGTGGAAAAGGCAGTCGAGGATTCGGGCGCTGGAGATGGAGTTTGCTACGTGTTTGTGCCACATACGACCGCGGGGGTCATGATCAATGAGCACGCCGATCCGGATGTAGCGTCGGATCTGGAGGGGATTTTCGATCGACTGGTGCCGCACAAGGGGCCGTATCGGCATGCCGAGGGCAATACGGATTCGCATGCGAAGACGGTGATGACGGGGACGAGCCAGGTTGTGTTCGTGGAGGACGGGAGATTAGCGCTCGGAACGTGGCAGGGGATTTTTCTGTGCGAGTTTGATGGGCCGCGGGAGCGGAAGGTTTGGGTGAAGGTGCTGGCGGAGGACTGAGCTACATCGCGCGGCGTGTTGAGCCGGTCGGGACAGTTCGCCGAAGCGCTTGTGCTACGATTTTGGCGTGAGTTCCATCGGTATTTACATACAAGTTCCTTTTTGTCAGACGAAATGTACGTATTGTAACTTCCATACGGGAGTTGTCTCGGCTGCGCGGTTTGCGCCGTATGTGGATGCGGTTTGTGCGGAGATCGCGGGGCACGGGAAATTTTATGCTGAGGCGGGAGTTGTGTTGCCCGGCGCGCTGGCGGATGTGGTGGTCGATAGCGTTTACATTGGCGGCGGGACGCCGAGTTTGCTCGATCCTGCGCATCTGCAGAGGATGATGGATGCGATTCGCGGGACTTTTGCGAGCGATTTGCGAGAAGTGACGCTGGAAGCTGATCCGGAAACGATTACCGCGGAGAAGGCGGCGGCTTGGGTGGCGTCGGGGATCCGACGCGTGAGCTTTGGCGTGCAGTCGTTTTGCGATAGTGAGTTGCAGGCGGCGGGGCGGATGCATCGGCGTGCGGATGTTTATCGGGCGGTTCCGCTGCTGCGCGGCGCTGGCATTGAGAATATTAGTTTTGATTTGATTGCGGGTTTGCCGGGGCAAACGCGGGAGAGTTGGCAGGATTCGCTGGAGCAACTGACGGCGCTGCGGCCGGAGCATGTGTCGATTTATTTGCTGGAAGTGGATGAGGGGAGCCGGCTTGGTTTGGAGATTTTGCAAGGAGGAGTGCGGTATGGAGCGGCGCGCGTGCCGGCGGAAGATGAGATGGCGGAGTTTTATGAAACGGCGTGCGAGTTTTTGGAGCGCGCGGGATTTCGTCACTATGAGATTTCGAATTGGGGGCGCCATGGATTCGAATCGCGGCACAATCTGAAATATTGGCGACGCGAGCCGTATCTGGGATTTGGCGCGGGGGCGCATTCGTTTTCGGGGACACAACGGTGGGCGAATGCTCACGACGCGGCGGCGTATGTTGCGGCAATCGGGACGGGAAAGCTGCCGATCGAACAGTTGGAAGAGGTCACGCGGGAGTCGGCGCTTGAGGAGGAGTTGTTTCTCGGGTTACGGAAACTGGATGGGATCGACATCGCGCAAATTGAACGGCAGTATGGCGTTGCGGTGGAACCGCGATTCGAACGGTTGATGTCGGCGGGGCTTGTGGAAAGGGAAGGCAGCTGGGTTCGACTGGCGCCGGGGAAGCTGAGCATAGCGAATGAGGTTTTTGTTGAGCTGATGAAGTAGCGATTTGGCCGCGCGACGATTGCGCGGCAACCCAGGAGGAGTTCGTGACTGCCGGTAACAGCAACCCAGAAAATATTATCGATCTTCGCAGCGACACGGTGACGCGGCCGACGGCCGAAATGCGCGCAGCGATGGCTGCGGCGGAGGTCGGGGACGACGTTTATGGAGAGGATCCGACCGTCAACAAACTGGAGCAACGCTCAGCGGAGCTTTTTGGCAAAGAGGCAGCGCTGTTTGTGCCGACGGGATGTATGGGAAATCTCATCGCGATCAAGGTGTGGACGCATCACGGCGATGAGGTGATTTGCGAAGAGCGCAGCCACGTAAATATGTATGAGCTGGCGTCGATGTCGGCGATTGCGGGATGCATGCCGCGCGTTGCGCGTGCGGAGGATGGGCTGCTGACGTGGAAGGACATCGAGGCGGTGATTCGGCCGAAAATCTATTACGACTCGCAGAGCGCGTTGGTGTGTCTGGAGAATACGTTCAACATGTGGGGCGGGACGGTGTATCCGACGGCGCAGGTGGATGACATCTGCAAGCATGCCCATGGGGTTGGGTTGAAGGTGCATCTGGATGGAGCGCGGATTTTTAATGCGGCGACTGCGCTCGGGGAAAGCGTTGCGACGATGACGCGTGGCGTGGATTCGGTGATGTTTTGCTTATCGAAGGGTCTGGGCGCGCCGGTGGGATCGGTGATCACAGGGTCACGGGAATTTATCGAGAGGGCGCGGATCTACCGGAAGATGTACGGCGGGGGGATGCGGCAGGCCGGCGTGATTGCCGCGGCGGGATTGATTGCGCTGGAGAAGTCGCCTGCTCGGCTGCATATCGATCATAGGAACGCGAAACGCCTGGCGGAGGGAGTGGCGCAGATTCCTGGGTTTGTGATCGATCCGGCGAAAGTAAAAACGAACATCGTGATTTTCGATTGCGAACAGACGGGGAAGAACGCAGTGGAGTGGTGCGACATTCTTTACAAGCGCGGACTGTGGGCACAGGACACGGCGCTGTATTCGGTTCGGTTTGTTACGCACTGCGATGTGAACGAAGAGCAGATCGAGCAGGCGCTTGAGGTGTTGCGGGAAGCTGCTGGAAAGATGCAAGGAGTGGGCGCGTGATGAGGATCGGCAAGAGCATGTCCGCTACCGTCGTCATATCCGTGCTCTTTCTATGTAGCACGGCTTCAGCGAAGCAGGCGCCGAAGAACGATGTTCGCAAGGCTCACTACAACACCAAGCCTCTCGGTGCGCCGACAGTAGACGAGGCTTCCGCATTTCTTGCGGATGCCGAAGCTCGCTTGCTTGATGTCGGGGTGAAGGCGAGCCACGCGAACTGGGTGCAAGAGAACTTCATTACCGAAGACACCGAGCAGATTTCCGCGGACGCGAATCAAATGCTCAACGCGCTCAGCGTTGACCTCGCAAAAAGAGCAAAGAGGTTTGACGGTGTGCCGCTGCCGCCGGTGATGGCGCGAAAGATGTTGCTGCTCAAGCTGGCCGCAGGATTCCCAGCGCCGAGCAATCCGGTCGAACAGAAAGAGTTGGCGCAGGTGCTCGCCTCCCTCGATGGGGACTACGGAAGAGGGAAGTGGTGCCCCGACGGTGCGAACGCGAAGTGTCTTGATGTCACCGCTGTCGGAAAGCTGATGGCGGAAAGTCGCGACGAAGCGGAGCTCAAGCGGGCGTGGATTGGCTGGCACGCGGTTGGCGCACCGATGCGCGACCGCTACTCGCGCATGGTGCAACTTGGCGACCAGGGAGCTCGCGACCTTGGCTTCGTCGATGCCGGTGCGCTTTGGCGTTCGAATTACGACATGCCGCCCGACGATTTTGCAAAGGAAGTCGATCGGTTGTGGAACCAGTTGCGGCCGCTGTATCTCTCGCTGCACGCGTACGTGCGGGGCCAGCTCGCGAAGAAATACGGATCGGTCGTGCCTGCGAATGGGCCGATCCCGGCGCATTTGCTCGGCAACATTTGGGCACAGGAGTGGAACAACGTCTACCCGTTGATGGACTCAGCGAAGCCCGAGCAAAGCTACGACCTCACGAAGATTTTGCAGGATCGGCATACCGATGCGCGCGGCATGGTGCGTTACGGCGAAGGATTTTTCACCTCCCTCGGCTTTGCACCGCTGCCGAAAACATTTTGGGAGCGCTCGCTATTCACCAAGCCTGTTGACCGAGATGTGGTCTGCCACGCGAGCGCCTGGGATGTCGATGCGAAAGACGACCTTCGCATCAAGATGTGCATTCAGGTCACGCAGGAAGATTTCGTTACCATTCACCACGAGCTTGGCCACAACTTTTACCAGCGTGCATACAATACCCAGCCGGTGCTTTTCCAAAACAGCGCCAACGATGGTTTTCATGAGGCGGTCGGCGACACGATCGCGCTCTCGGTCACTCCGGAATATTTGAAAAATCTCGGCCTGATCGAAACCGTGCCGTCCGCGTCTGGCGACATCGACTACCTCCTGCAGCAGGCGCTCTCGAAGATTGCGTTCCTACCGTTCGGACTGACGATCGACAAGTGGCGGTGGGAAGTCTTCTCGGGCGAGGTAAAGCCGGATCAGTACAACAAGGCGTGGTGGGATTTGCGCCTGAAGTATCAGGGCATTGCGCCACCGGTCTCCCGCACGGAATCGGATTTTGACCCCGGGGCGAAATACCACGTTCCGGCAAATGTGCCGTACATGCGCTACTTCCTGGCGCGCGTATTGCAGTTCCAGTTTCAACGGGCACTGTGCCGCGAAGCGGGTTACTCGGGCCCGCTGCATCGTTGTTCAATCTATGAAAATAAAGAGTCAGGTCGGCGGCTCAACGAAATGCTGGCGCTCGGTTCCAGCAAACCGTGGCAGGATGCACTTGCGACCTTGACTGGGGAGCATCAGATGGATGCGACCGCGATTGCCGACTATTTTGCGCCGCTCAAGACGTGGCTCGACGAACAGAATAAGAAAAACAACTACCCCGTAGGTTGGTGATTGCTTACGGCCGCTGCGACCAAGCAAGCAGCTTGAATCAATGGCTGGTGTTGCCGGCCTCTGCGTAATAACCCGTCCGCGCGCGTGCGGTAAATTCCGATTTCGCCAATTTCACTTCGACGGGGTGATAGTAATTCTTCGGATCCGGAGGCGCAGGCTCGAACGTAATCTCGTAGTAGTTTTGCGTGTCCGCGACACACTGCCTCAACACGCCGCTGACATCGTTGTTGAAATCGATCGCACGCCCGCCACTCTGCACCGCAAGGACTTGTAACGCAAGATTCCCGGGTTCCATCTTTTTCGACTCGCTGACGCCCTTCAAAAACGCTTCGTAGTACGAGGCGCGAGCCTCGCCTTCGCCGGTGCCGAGCGGGTTGACGCTGTAGAGCGCCATGTTTGCGCGTTGCATCTGGGAGACGAGGTTGACGAGTGTCTCAAACAGCTGTTTTTGCTGCTTCGAATCGAGCGAGTTCTCCACGGCTGGGCCCGACAGAAGCGGCCAGCCCGGCGAAACAAACAACACGATCTTACGTTCTGGCGTGGACACTTCCTGCGCCACCAATTCGCGAACCCCCTCGATCGATATGTTGTACCGCTCAAATCCACCGTATTGCGAACTTCGGCGGATCGAACGAAGCCCGGTTACATTCGCTTCGACCGCCGTGGCAATCGAGTTGCCGTCGGTTGAATATTGCTCCTGCATCTTCATACCGTTATCGGTCAGCATCGCAAAAGATGTCGGGTGCGTGAGTTGGCCGCCCTCCGCGCGGAGATACTTTTCGATTTCCTCTCGGGCATACGCCACGCGCTGAAAGTCGATGTTTACCGCGTCCAATACAACAATGACGCGGGCCTTGGCATCGCGGCCGGTGGCGGCGCGAAAAGACGTGATCGGCTGGGTATGCTTGTTGTCGATAACGGTGAAGTCTTTTTGCTCCAGTCCGCCAACTGGCGGCCCATTTTTATGCGCGACGACCACATCCAGGCGAATTGCGCTGGATACATTCGCTGCGGATCCCGTCTGCTGGGCCTTCAGAATGTTTTGCGGGAAGACCCCAATAAAGAAGCAAGCGATTGCCATGCAAACAGTACGACCTGGGCGACGCATTGAATTACCTCCGTCGGACAACTTGCCAGTCGCAAATACGACGGCAGGGAACAGCCGGTGGGTACAGTTGCTCTGCTGGCAACCATCAGTGTAATGCCTGTGGAATCGATCTGAACGCAGCGGTACGAATAGAACTCCAGCCAATTGAAGCCGGATTCGAGGGCGACGATCTTGAGATAGACGCCCGGCCAAGCTTTTCTCCAGTCCTTCACTTCGAAAGGGGATCGACATGAAAAACAAATCCGCAGGTAAGCCTCGCGCCAAGGGCGCCGTTGCCATGGTAGTTCTGCCCGGCAGCACTCGACACGCGGTACCGAAAGCCAAGCTCCTGAAAAAGTCCGATCCGAAGAGCACGATTCAGGTCAGCATTTACGTTCGACGAAATCCGACTCCGCCGGGCAAGAGCCTGGCGCTTCTCGGCGACATGAACGACAAGCTGCCGTCGCAGAGGCAGTACGTTGACGACGCGCAATACAACGACACGTTTGGCGCTGCCCAGGACGATCTCGACGAAGTAGCGGCGTGGGCCAAGAGCAGTGGGCTAAGCGTCAGCGAATCGAGCATCCCGATGCGGCGCGTGATGGTCAAAGGCACTATCGCCAATATCAGTAAAGCGTTCGGCGTTCAGCTCAACGACTACGATCACCCCGAGTGCGGCAAATTTCGCGGGCGCGTAGGCGAAATTCGTATTCCCGCCGCACTGGCCGGCATCATCACGGGCGTCTTCGGCCTGGATACGCGGCAAGTCGGTCATCCCCGCATTCGAAGAGCGAATGTGCGACCTGTCGACGTCGACCAGTTTCGAAAATTCAGTAAAGGAAACGCGCGCACCGTGACTCATGCCTTGCCGGCGCCACCTTTTCCGGGCACGTTTTTTCCGCCGACCGTCGCGGAGCTGTATAACTATCCCGGCGACTTCACCGGCACGGGCCAAAACGTAGCGATTTTCGCGTTCAACGGTACGGGGCCCGATCCGCACGGCGGATATAGGTTGGCGGCCCTTCAAGGTTATTTCGAGCAGGTTCTGGGCGGCAAAACCCCCTCGATCAAAGATGTTGTGGTCCAAGGACCGGGCAACGATCCTGGCCCTGACTCGCAGGCATCGAGCTCGCAGGGCGATGCTACCGGCGAAGTCATGCTAGACATGTGCGTCGTCGGATCAGTCGCGCCCGGCGCCAATATTTTTATGTACTTCACCGAATTCACGAGCCAAGGCTGGCTCGACGGGCTGAACCAGGCCATCACCGACGGAAATAAAATCGATGTGATCTCCATCAGCTATGGAAATCCCGAAGATGATCCTGACGGCGCGTGGACTGCGATGGGCGTGCAGCAGGTGAACCAGGTATTCGAGGGAGCCGCCGCGAAGGGAATTACGATTTGTTGTGCTTCGGGCGACGATGGCTCCAGCGATCAGGTACCCACGGGCGCGCACGTGGATTTTCCGGCGTCCAGCCCATACGTGCTTGGCGTCGGCGGCACAAAACTCGTCGCCACAAGCGGCATCACCGCAGACGATCGCTTCCGAGGTCGTCTGGAACGAAACGATGCAAAGCGAGGGTGCCACCGGCGGCGGCGTCAGCGCCGTCTTCACCAAGCCTACCTATCAAAATACGGTGAACGTTCCTGCGTCGGCGAACCAGCCTCACAGCATCGGACGGGGAGTTCCCGATGTGGCCGCAGTCGCCGATCCCGAGACCGGCGTCATCGTCATCCACGTGGATGGCAAGAATTTAGAGGCGATTGGCGGGACCAGCGCGGCTGCGCCGATGTGGGCGTCGTTGATCGCTCGACTCAATCAGGGGCTCAAAGCGAACTGTGGCTTCCTGAATGCCTTGATCTACCAGACTCAATTTTCCAAGAACGCGTTTCGCGACATCACGTCGGGTAACAATGGTGCCTACACGGCGGGCGCGGGTTGGGATCCGTGCACCGGTTTCGGCACGCCGAATGGCGCGGGGATGCTGCAGTCGCTGTCGTCGGGCACGCAAGCGAACGGTTCCGACGCGACGAAAAGCGGTAGCGCTCACAAGGGTCATGGCGCTCACCACAAGAGCGCTGCACACGAGGCAAACAGCTAGGCCCACTCGTACGGGGATCTCGTCTATCTGAACAGCGCGGCCGCGCCCGGTTCGGGCCGTTTCACGAATAGCGCATATTCTCGAGATCGGTGATGAGACTCGGACCCGTCGGATTCCAGCCAAGCTGCTTGCGTGTTTGCGCGCTCGAGGCTGCAAGATCCAATCCGACAAAATGCGCGAGCCACCCGAAGTGTTCCGCCGCCTGTTCCGGCGTCATCGAAACTACCGGCACATTTAAGCCACGACCGATGACTTCGGCAATGTCGCGGTTTCGCACGCCTTCTTCAGCGACGGCGTGGTACGTTGCGCGCCCGTCTGTCTTCTCCAGAGCCAGCCGATAGAGGTGCGCGGTATCAAGCAACGGAGCCGCTGGCCACCGGTTCTGCCCATCGCCGACGTAAGCCGACACACCCTGCTCTCGAGCGATCTGGATCGCATACGTGACAAGCCCTTGCTTTAAAGTGTCATGGACCTGCGGCAGCCGAACGATGGACACGCGAACGCCCCGATCCGCTACGACAGCGGCCGCCTCTTCCGAAGCTGCGCGCGGAATCTGCTTCGAACTGACCGGCGGATCGTTCTCCGTACCAAGTTGGCCCGAACCCGGCTTCGCCATCGCTGTCCCCGAAGTCACGATCAAAAGTTTGTTCGTACCGGCGAGTTCGGCGCCCAAAGCCTCGATGACGCGTCGATCGTCTTCACAATTCGCAACAAATTTCGAGAAATCGTGATTGAAAGCCAGATGAATCACGGCGTCCGCGCCGGCGGCTCCGCGGCGCAGATTTTCGAGGTCGAGTAGATCGCCGCGATGCACCTCCGCGCCAGCATCGGTGAGCGCCTTCACGCCCGCGTCGCTGCGGGTAAGCCCGAGCACCTTGTGCCCTGCGTCCATCAGTTCACGCACAACGGCGGAACCGATAAAACCAGTAGCCCCAGTAACAAATACGCGCATACCTTCCTCCTTGGGAGCACTCTGTCCCGCCGTATCGGCGCCCAGCCAGGCATTGCCAGCCGCGATCAAGCAAAACGGAGACTGACTCCGAATCCTTAGATAAGCGGAGACTGCCTCCGGTTACATTCGGTCCACGAATCGTTTCCGCAAACCTGGATTGTTGAGACGGCTAAAGACTGCGACGTTAGCCAGTTCGAAAGCGATACTGCGAGGGTTTGAGCGACGACCGGATGTCAGTGAGGTTGGTTTGGCGCCGAGCGCTGGGCGACGACACGTTCAATGGTGCTGACCAGACTCCAGGCTTGCGCCTTCGACACCACCTCTGTTATCCCGGCGGTTCGAGCGGGTTCCTTCAACTCCGGCATGTCCAACACCGTAAACAGCACCAGCGGCACTGTCGGGTCTACTTCCGACATACTCTTCGCGGCCTCGAGCCCGTTGATATCGGGCATCGCGAGATCAATCAGCACCAGGTCCGGCTTCAATTCTTCAAACTTCGCGACGCCCGACCGTCCATCCTCCGCTTCGCCACAGACTGTCCACTCGCGTGAATGAACAATCGCCCGAAGAATGCGCCGCGTTGTTTCAGAGTCGTCGACAATCAATATTCGTAAACTCATCGTGCAAAGCATACGTAGTTGCGTGTATCGCAGGAATACCAGCTTTCCCGGATGCCCGAAAGGACACAGCCGCTCTGCCCAGTTCGACAGGCATTCGCCGGGCCGAGCGCTTGGCACATCATTTTTAAGTAAAGTCGCAAATACCTACGCTGCGCTCGTTGCGCGTCACCTCGGTTTGTTCGAAATTTGGTCTCCATCCCCTATAATGCTCATCCTCGCTGCATTCTTATCTCGCGGCCAGGAGACTCCCGATGTCGGCGCGCCGTGCCTTCACACTCCTGTTCATTGCGCTCAGCCTTTTGTCCCGCACGTCGTTGGCACAGCAGTCGCCTGACCCGAGCGCGCACACAGCGGCCGCAGCCGCGACTCTCTTAAAGTTGACGCTGAAAGAAGCCGTTCAGCTAGGGCTGAAACAGAATCCACAGCGCATCATCGCGCAAATTCTCGTGGCGGAGAGCGATCGCAATCGCCAGATCGCCAGATCCGCATTGCTTCCGCAAGCCGCTATAAACGGGCATGTGGCGGTGAGTCAGTACAACTTACAGAGCGTTGAAGCCGGACCGCGAACTGCTGCCGGACCATATCAATTCATCGAAGCCGGTCCCGCGTTTTCGCAAACCATATTGAGCCTCCCGCAGATTCGCGGCTATCAGATCGGCAAGGAGGAAGTCCGTGGCGCCCGCGCCGATGAACAAACGCAACGTGAGAACGTCGTCTCCGCCGTCGTGAGTCAATATCTTCTCGTTCTACGCGCCTATGCCAATCGCGACGCTGTCCGTTCGCGGGTCGCGCTCGCCCAGCGCCTCTACGACCAGGCGAATGAACTACAGACGACGGGTATCGGACTGAACATCGACACAACTCGCGCCAACGTCGAGCTTCAGAACGAAAAGCAAAACTTGATCGATGCCGAGACGCAAACCAGAACGACCAAATACGTTCTCGCGGAGCTGCTCGATCTTCCTCGCGATCAGGATCTCGAGGTCACCGACCATCTCGACTTCTACGATTTACCAGCGCTGGCACGCGAAGCTCTTCTCGATCAAGCCATGAAGCAGCGCCCGGAAGTGCGCTCCCAGAATTCCGACAAGCGCGTCGCGAAGCTTACGACCGACTCCAATCGCGAACAACGTCTGCCACAGCTGGGCTTCAGCGGCTTCTGGTATTACCAGGGCGCGCATTTTAACGACGGGATCCCCGCATACACCTACGAGTTCTCTTTGGATTTTCCGCTTTTCACCGGCGGACGCATTCGTGCGCAGGAAGCTCGTGCAAAACTCGAAGAGGATCGCATCGAACAGAATCGCCGCGCGTTGGAGGCGCGTATCACCAGAGAAGTGAAGACCGCCTTCGACGAATTGACCGCGGCGCGCGCAGCTGTAGACGTCGCGAATCTCGGTTTCACACTTGCGCAAGATGAAGTCGGGCAGGCCCAGCGCCGCTTTGCCGCCGGTGTCACGACAAACGTCGAAGTCATCACCGCGCAGGACGCCTTGGCCCGCGCCAGCGACAGCCAGATCGACGCGCTGTATCGTTTCAACATCTCGCGTGCGGACCTGGCTCGCGCGACCGGCGAGATTGAATCGATGTACTCCAAATGAATGGAGATCGGATGAAGATGCGCCGAAAGAATTTGAGCAGGTACTGCCACAGGAGCCAGCCAGGACGCCCGAACCTATGAGTTCAACGCCCACCACTCCGTCAACCAACGTCGCGACGACAACAACGACGGACGCCACATCGCCCGCCACATCGCCCGCCACCCCGCCCGAGCAATCTCTATTCGATTCGCTTCGCGACGGGTTCCGCTCGCTCGGCCCCGTTGCGAAACTCTCCATCGGTGTGCTCGTCATTCTCGCCCTGGTCGCCTGGTATATCTACTCTGGCCGCGTCACCACCGACGACGCTCAGGTAGATGCGCACATCACGACTGTTGCTCCACAGGTCCCTGGCTACGTCGTGAGTCTGGCGATCAACGACAACACGCTCGTAAAAGAGGGCGACCTGATTCTTCAGATCGACCCGCGCACCTACGAAGCCGAGGTCGAGCAGGCCAAGGCGATGCTCGCCGTCGCCGAAGCGCAAGCCAACTCCGCCAAGCTACAGATTCGTCTGACACGCGACACCACCCTCAACGGCACTAGCGGCGCCACCGCTCAAACAAAGTCCGATGCCGCCGATTTCGCCGGAGCGCAGGCGCAGCTCGAACAATCCGCAACCGCGAATCTGAAACTCGCCGAAGCCAACGTCGCTGCCAAAAAAGCCACCAACGAGCGCGCTCAAAGCGACAAAGAACGCTACACACCCCTACTCGGAACCGGCGACGTTTCGAAGTTTCAGTTCGACTCGGTTGACGCCACAGCCCGCGTGGCAAAGAGCGACCTCGATGCCGCCGAACAACAGCTCGCCGCCGCGGAGCAATCCGTTGCCATCGCGCGCGCGAACACGCGTTCCTCCGAAGCTCGCCTGAATCGTTCGCAATCCGCCTTTCTCGAAACGAAAGCGCGCGAGCAGCAGATCCCGATCAGTGAAGCCACGTACAAGTCAGCGCTCGCCGCGGTCGAACATGCGAAAGCCGTCCTCCAGCAAGCGGAACTCAACCTCGCCTACACCCATATGACCGCCCCGATCACTGGTCAAATCACACAAAAATCCGTCGACCTCGGCCAGTACGTATCGCCGGGCCAACTCCTGTGCACCATCGTCCCGCTCGACAAAGTTTATGTGACCGCAAATTTCAAGGAGACGCAGCTGGAATACGTGCGCCCCGGCCAGAAGGCGCGCCTCCACATCGACACCTATCGCGAGGTATTTGAAGGTGTAGTCGATTCCATCGCCGGCGCCACCGGTTCACGCCAGGCTTTGCTTCCGCCGCAAAACGCCACCGGCAACTTCATCAAGGTGGTGCAGCGCATCCCCGTAAAGATCCTCGTGAAGCCAACGAACGATTCTCAGCTCGTCTTGCGCCCGGGAATGAACGTCGAAGCAACCATCTACACGCGATGATCGACATCACAAGCAATCCGGCTCAGGGTCGCTTTGCAAGGCCAACGCGATGAGTTACCTTGGAAGTGGCACCCCGAAAATGTTGGAATCGTGGGAGCGCCAGGAAAGCCAGTTCATCTCGGACTCGCTTCTCTCCCTCTCCCATCGACGCCGACTGATCATCATGCTGAGCGTCGGCCTGGTCACCGCGATCGAAATCTCCAATCGCCTCTCGGTGAATGTGATTCTTCCTGATCTTCAAGGTAACGTTGCCGCCGATTCCGACCAGGTCAGTTGGGTGGTGACCCTCTACAACCTCGGGTTCCTTTGCTCGATGGCGCTCTCGGGGTGGATGACGCGCGTTCTTGGCGCCCGCAGGCATCTCCTCGGCTGCATCGGCCTCTACTCGATCGGCGCCCTCGGCTGTTTTCTCAGCCCACGCAGTCTGGAATCCTTACTGATCGCTCGCCTTATCATGGGATTCGGCGGCGGCGCATTTCTCGTCCGCACGGTGATTCTCGCCGGCCTGATGTTTCCCGGCAAAGCGCGCGTCGCCGCAGTCACACGGCTATACGCCTTACTGTTTTTTTTCCTGGTCACCTACCCGATCGCCATTGGGTGGATTGCCGATCAGATCCATTGGAACTATTCGTTCCTCCTCGACTTTCCGTTTCTCGCGCTGGGCGCCCTTCTCGTCTGGAAATTCATTCCACGCGGCTATCTCTTCCGCAGAAGGGAAGAAGGCCACGTCGATGTGAAAGGTGCTCTCTTCCTGATCACATCGCTCTGTTGCCTGCAGGTCGCCACCAGTCGCGGGGAACGCGACGAGTGGTTCGATTCGACGTTAATCACCGTCACCATGATCTCCGCGATCGTTTTTCTGATCTTGTTCTTGTGGTGGGACTCTCGCCCGGCAAATCGCTCGCCTGTGTTTCATTTGCGCATGATCTGGCGACAGGCTGCCATTCGCGCGTCTTTCGGCCTGGTATTGATCATTGGCGGGATTCTTGGCGCCGGGCTCTTTGTCCTGCCGCAATACCTGCGAACCGTACAGGATTTCAGCTCGACTCAGACCGGCTTGTTTATCTCGTGCTTCACCGCCGGCCTGGGCCTCGGTGACATGTTTGCTCTGCGCTTGCTCCTGCCTCGTCTCGGCGGACCAAAAACGGTCGCAATCGGCCTCGGCGCCATGCTCGTTACATTCTCCACTTTCATTTACCTCTGGACCCCCACCACTCCCACGCACATCCTCATGGCCTTCATCTTTCTCCAGGGTCTGTCCTTGGCTCCCGGACTGCTTGGCGCAGCGAATATCAGTACGGCCAATACCTTGCCCGCCGACCTCAACGATGTGTCGACGATGTTTTTCTTCCTGCGTCAATTGGGAAACACCTTGGGCGTAACTGCTGTAACTGTCATGTTCGATCGCCGCATGACCTTCCATTCATCGCGCCTGCTGGATGTCGCGAACCGCATCGATCCCACCGTCACTTCAACCCTGTCCACCTACAGCAACCTGATCCACCGCAACGGCGGCCCCGGCAGCATCCCAGGCTTCGGCGCCTTGCAAATCTTTCAAAACAATGTAGTAGTCCAGAGCCGCCTCCTCTCCTTCATCGACATCTACCTCTTGTTAGCCTTCCTGGTTGCTGCAGGCCTGGTCCTCCTTCTCGTAACAAGATTCCGCTACAAGTCCGGTCCCCACTGCTTCCACATCTGGTAATAGGGTATCCCCGCGGCACACGCCGACCCCTATCCGGATGTCCTGAGAAACGCGGGGGCGATCGCCTCCCCGACCGGTCCATTCAAAAATCACACTATCCACACAACTCCGTGAAACTTTTACGAATCAGAGTCGTTCTATACGCATAACGAGGTGTGCCATGACCGAACTTTGGCGGGACATTCGCTATGGCTTGCGACTCCTCTGGAAGAGCCCCGGTTTTACCTCCGTCTCCCTCCTCGCACTGGCCTTAGGCATCGGCGCCACGACAGCCATCTTCAGCCTGCTCTACTCGGTATTGCTCGCGCCGCTGCCCTACGTCGACGGCGACCGCATCGTCATGGTCTGGTCACAGCAAAAAGGCCAGCGCAACGGCGTCTCGCCCAGCGACTACCTCGACTGGCTAAAGCAAGCCACCGTCTTCGACTCTCTCAACGCCTGGACTGGCGACACCTTCACCATCTCCACGCCCGATTGGACGGAGCAGGTCCCGGCCAGCCGCGTCGCCCCCGGCTTCTTCGACCTCCTCTTTGGAGAAAACGTGGTCCTCGGCCGCCATTTCGTCGCCGACGACGCGCAGCCCGGCAACGAACACGTCGTCATTCTCAACAACAAGTTCTGGCACGACCGGTTCGGCAGCGATCCGCACATCGTCGGCACCAAGCTCCGCATGAGCGGTGAGCTCTACACCGTACTAGGCGTGGCCGCCCCAAGCGCCTCCGACCACGGCGACTCCAAGATGAACGTCCCATTGGTCTTCAAACCCAACCAGATCACTCGCGACGATCACTATCTCTACGTAATGGGAAAGTTAAAGCGTGGTGTGACCCTGGACGCGGCAAATGCGGAGATGAACGTAATTGCGAAGAATCTCGCCCAAGCCTATCCGAAGTCGAACAAAGATCTGACCTTGAGTGTTGAGCCTCTAAAGGACGATTTTCTCCCCAAGGGCACTCGCCTAGGCCTCTGGCTCATGATGGGAGCCGTCGCCTTCGTGCTCCTGATTGCGTGTGTCAATATCGCTAACCTGCTCCTCGCCTGGGGAACCGCTCGCCAGAGAGAAATCGCCGTCCGCGCGTCGCAAGGCGCTACGCGGCTACGCATCTTCCGCCAATTTCTCATCGAGAGCCTCTCCCTCGCCGTGGTGGGCGGCGCTCTAGGGACGCTTCTCGCCTTTGCCATTCTCCGCGTCTTGATGGCCGCGATGCCCAGAAATCAATTGGGAATCCCCTACGAAGCGGACCCGCACCTCAACGTACCCGTCCTGCTCTTTACCCTCGGAGCCACGCTTCTCAGCGGCGTGCTCTTCGGCTGTTTCCCCGCGTGGCATGCCGCCCGTCAAAATATCAGCGACATGCTCAAGGAAGGTGGAAGGTCCTCCGGCGGCGCCAATCGCAATCGCCTTCGCCGCGCATTGGTTGTCGCCGAGTTCGCCCTCGCCCTGATATTGGTCGCCGGCGCCGGATTCATCCTCCGCAGCTTCTGGAACGTCACCCAAATCGATCTGGGCATTCGCCGCGACCACATTCTCACCTTCACCGTGCCCATCCAGCATGAACGCCTTGCGACCTCCGCGAAGATTCGATCGCTTTACCAACAACTCGAGGAGAGAATCGCCGCAGTTCCCGGCGTTGTGAACATAGGCTTCTCCCTCGGCCTGCCGTCCATGGGCGCGGCGCACCTGCATTTCACAGTCGTCGGCCAGCCAGCGGAAGAGGACATACAGAAGCAGCCCGAAACCATCTACATGCCGGTAACACCGGGGTATTACCAGACCTTTGGCATTCGCCTCACAAAAGGTCGATTCCTGAATGGCACGGATCTCGCCGGCGCACCGCGCGTCGCCATGGTCAGCGAGAGCTTCGCTCGAAAATACCTGCCAGGGCTCGACCCACTTACCCAACGCGTAAAAATCGTGGAGTTGCTCCCGGACCGCACTCCGCCGTTCGGCGCTCCCGTCGAATGGCAAATCGTCGGCGTCTTTCACGACGTCCAGTTCGACAGCCACCCGACAGCCGACTCCGCCGAAGTCGACGTACCCTTCGATCAGAGCCCTTGGCCCCAGGCGATCATCAGCGTTCGAACCAATGGAGAACCTTCCGCCGTGACGTCCAGCGTTGCTGCGGCCGTTCGTTCCGTAAATCCCGATTTCCCGATGACCCAGGTTCACACGATGGAGCAGGTCGTGAGCGAATCCCTCGTCACCGACCGTTTCACGATCCTGATCTTCGGCAGCTTCGCCGTACTCGCATTAGTCCTGGCCGCCATCGGTATCTACGGCGTCATGACTTTCTCCGTGGCTCAGCGCAACCACGAGATGGGCATTCGCATGGCGCTCGGCGCCGGGTCGTTCGAGCTCATCCGCTTGGTCGTCAGCGAAGGAATGTGGACCGCTCTGATAGGAATGGCCGTCGGAATCCCGGGCGTCTACTTGGTCGGAAAAGCGCTGGCGACAATGCTGTACAACGTAGGCGCCATGGACCTGCGGGCCCTCACCGGCGTCGCTCTCCTCCTACTGGCGTCGGCTCTCGTTGCCTGCTACATCCCGGCTCGCCGCGCCACAAAAATCGACCCGCTTGAGGCTCTACGCCAGGAATAATTCGGCGGCGATTCGATCCGCGTCTTCTGCATTCAGACGTGCTGGGCAACAGCCGCCATGCGAAAAGGAACAGTCGCTTCATCATTGCCGCAATATATCGGTGTCCCGCCCGCACGGCAGGCGAGTCAATCTGGAAACGCGCACCAAACCAGAAAACCCTGTGCGCGAATCAACTTCTTTTAAGGAGAACTACATAATCCGCCGTATTGAGGCTTTTCACCGCGATTGTTAGCGTGCCTGTAAGCTGGCAAC
The DNA here is from genome assembly GCA_963795355.1 of uncultured Acidobacteriota bacterium. Lineage (GTDB taxonomy): Bacteria > Acidobacteriota > Terriglobia > Acidiferrales > UBA7541 > Acidiferrum. The sequence goes on along the minus strand of CAWCHM010000008.1, from coordinate 714,955 downwards.
TGTAACGGAGGCCTCCATGAAATCATTGACCTGTAAAGAGTTGGGTGGCGCTTGCGACGCAAAGCTCTCCGCCAACACTTGGGACGAGATGGTGCAAAAAATGACGAAACACGTCATGGCAAAACACCCAGACGTCGCGAAGGAAATGGAAAAGATGCACAACGAAGACCCCAAGAAGTGGGGTCGAGAAATGAAGCCAAAGTTCGACAACGCGCAAGAACACCAATCCGCGTCATCCTGACGCCCGCTGGCCCTAAGCTCCGCAGACGTTTGGATCTACTGAAAACACAATCCTTATCGTAACGAAACCGGCCCGTCCTCGTGCCAGTGTGTTCTCTAGCCCAGAAGGCGAAACGCTCCGGCGGTAAGTTTTCCGAAACGAGACACACTCGCGGTTACCGGAATCAATGCTCCCGCATGAGAGAGAAGCTTGCTGTGGCGATTTCGCCGCGCCTGTCGCTGGATTCAGCGACAACCCGCTCTACGATTCTTTATTGGCGCTGATGTCCCAGCCACCGCTCACTGCGCCACCGTCTGTGCTTTTGACCTTCTGCATCATAACTGGCTTGCCTACCGCCATGCCGCCCGCAACTTCCTTCAAATCCTCTTCTGAAATTTCGTCGGCAGCCTTTGGCACATTCTCTTCATTCGCCATTTGAAAGTCTCCTTTGATCCCAGTTTCCGCGGAGCCGAACTTCAGGTGGCGCCGGGTACCGGATCGCACCGCTGATTTCCGGGGCGAAGCTTACCAGTAGCCGCTTGGTTCCGCCAGATGGATCTGGAAATGAAGAAAAGCTAACGAGTCCGACCGACCGATCGGAGGTGCACCTGAACAAACGTTGACTGTCACCAAGCCCGGTGTTCGATTCCCACCCTCCTTTTCACGCTGCGATGCGACTGAGAGGTGAAGGGAAACGAAAAATGGAGGCAGGCGCTGCAGCAGAGGGCGGCGTTTTCGGTGATGACAACTTTGTGAGGATGAATGGTGCCGGGGGCCAGAATCGAACTGGCTACGCCCGCCTTTTCAGGGCGGCGCTCTACCAGTGAGCTACCCCGGCACGGTGGAGTCTGTTAATTTTAGGGGCGAGCGCACGGAGTGTCAATCAAACTGCGCAGAATTTATCGGTGTGCGAATTAAATTCGTTGGCCACTCCTCCCAAACGCGATCGCAAGAACTCGTGCAGGCAACCGCCACCGCCCGCAGAAATATCCGCAAAGCCATCTCAACCTGGTGGCACCGATTCAACTCATGCGACGAGCCGGCCACAAGACTCCGCGAGCGGGAATCTGACGATTTTGACGATTGGGCATTCGACGCATCCGATCGATGAATTTATCGCCCTGCTGAAGCACTATGGCGTCGAGCAACTCGTCGATGTGCGGACGGTTCCGAAGTCGCGACACGTGCCGCAATTCAATTCCGACGCGCTCGCCGCATCACTTGGCGAGCAGGGAATAGGATACGTTCACCTGAAGACTCTCGGCGGGCTGCGTCACGCCAAGAAAGATTCCGTCAACATGGGTTGGCGCAATGCATCTTTTCGCGGCTACGCCGATTACATGTCCACCGAGGAATTCGCGCCGGGAATCGATCGTTTGGTCGAACTCGCGAAAGCAAAGCGCACCGTCATCATGTGCGCGGAAGCGGTGCCGTGGCGCTGCCATCGTTCGCTGATCGGCGATGCGCTGCTGGTTCGCGGAATCGCAGTCGAAGACATCATGACTACAACATCAGTTCGTCCGCACAAGCTCACGGACTTCGCGAAAGTCGACGGTCAGCAGATCACCTATCCAGCCGATAAAAATCTTGAGTTGTTCTCCGGTGCAGAGGGCAAAGCTCAGTGATTTGAATTGTCAAAGAGCGGGCATGCTCGTGAAGCAAAGATAAAGCTTGCCTTTGTATCGATGCGATCTCTGATCAGCGTTGCGATTCGTCGATTTCGCGCATCCAGTCGCGGCCTTTCAGCAGTTCGCGAGGACGCGTTCCGTCGGGTGGACCGACGATTCCGTCTCTCTCCATCAAATCGATGAGGTGCGCGGCGCGGCCGTAGCCGATGCGCAAGCGCCGCTGCAAAGTTGAAGTGGAAGCGCGACCGGCTTCGCAAACGACGCGCACGGCGTCCTGGAAGAGCTCATCGTCAGCTTCGCTGCCTTCGGCGGCATCGCTGCCACCGCCAGCCCCAGGAATCGGCTTGCCGTTTTCATCCTTGGGAGGTTCAAGCAACTGCTCGTTGTATTTCGCCTGCGCTTGCGCGCGCCAGAAATCGCAGACGGCGACGATCTCGTCCTCGCTGACCATCGGCCCGTGAATGCGGTGCAAACGCGAAGAACCGGCCGGCAGGTAGAGCATGTCGCCTTTGCCGAGCAGCGATTCGGAACCGTTGGAGTCGAGAATCGTCCGCGAGTCGATCTTGCTGGCTACACGGAACGAGATGCGAGCAGGGAAGTTCGCTTTGATCAAGCCGGTGATGACGTCCACCGACGGACGCTGCGTCGCGAGAATCAAGTGGATGCCCACGGCGCGGGCCATCTGTGCCAAACGTGTGATCGACTCTTCGACGTTGTTGGTATCGACCATCATAAGGTCGGCCAATTCGTCGATGACGATCACGAGATAGGGCAGCGGCTTGTGCTCGGACTCTTCAACGTTCTCAAAGAGCGAGAGCGATTCCTTTTTCTGGAACGTGCGGTTGTACTGCTCAATGTTGCGAACGCCCTTTTGCGCGAGGAGTTTCAGGCGGCTTTCCATTTCGCGCGTCGCGTTGCGCAAAACGTTGGATGCGACCTTCGGGTCCGTAACGACCGGCGCGATCAAGTGCGGAATGTTCTCGTACAGATTCAACTCAAGCCGCTTCGGATCGATCAACACCATTTTTACATCGTCAGGCGATGCCTTATAGAGAATCGACATCATCAACGAGTTGATGAAGACGCTCTTACCGGTACCGGTGGACCCTGCGATAAGCAAGTGAGGCATCGCGGCCAGGTCGGTCACGCGAATGCGGCCGTGGAGGTCGCGGCCCATCGCCAGCGTGAGCTTGCTCGGCGAATTGAAGAATTCGGGTGCCTCAACGATCTCACGTAGAGCGATCGTCTGGCGATTAACGTTCGGAACTTCGATACCGATCGTCGATTTCCCAGGAATGCGCTCAATCAGGATCGATTCGGCTTGTAGCGCAAGGCACAAATCTTCGGTCAGTCCAAGGACGCGGTTGTACTTGATGCCGGCTTCCGGCTTGAACTCAAAGGTCGTAACGACCGGCCCAGGGTTGATCTGGGTCACGCGGCCCTGAACATCGAACTCCGCGAACTTCTCTTCGATCGCGCGGGCACGCATCTTCAGTTCGTCTTCGTCGATCTTCTGGCTGCGCTCGCCTTCGCGCATCATGCTAACGGGTGGCAGCTTGTAGTTCGTCGCGCCAGTTTTCGCGATCTTGGCATCGCCAAGCTTTTTCGCCGCTTTGTCGGAAGCCTTCTCGTCGTTCATGACAAAAATCGGAGCCTTATGGACTCCGCGAGACTCGACTTCGTCGTCTTGCTTTTCCTTCTTACCCGCATCGCGAGACTTGGCATCTTTGGCGCGGCCAAAAATGTCGGTCTGATCCTGAAGATGGATCGTCTTCGCTTCGTCCTCTTCTTCGTCCGCTACGGCAGTCTTGGAACCACGCTCATCGCGCGCGATCTCCACCTGTTTGCCAGTGGCCTGATTCACGGCCTTACGGCCGGAAGTACGCGTCTCTTGCAAACGGCGCCGCATGCGCTCGTCTTCGCGCGAGTCGCGCCAATCGTGCCAGCGAGTCTGCACGCGAGACAAAATATTCAGCTTCGCCACGCCGCCGAGCGGAGTATTGGCAGCCCATTCATGAGCGCCGGTGAAAGAAAATCGCGTGGTCATGAACAGCGCGGTTATCAAGATCGCGATGACGAGCAGGTTCGCGCCCCACATATTGAAACCGGAGCGGAGCTCGCTGGAAATCACGGCACCCAGCAGGCCGCCGGGAGGGACGGCGCCGCGGATACCGGGCAGGTTCCAGAGGCAGAGAAGGGCCGGCAGGGACAACAACATTAAGATGTAGCCGATGACCGTGGCCGTCTGTGAGTCGATCGAGCGGCTGCGGAACCAGCGCCAGCCGAGGATGCTGATGGCGATCGGGAGCAGGAACGCCGCAAAGCCGAAAATCTGGAATATCAGGTCGGCGCAATAGGCACCAACGGGCCCGATCCAGTTCCGGGTCATGATGCCGTTTTCCCCCGGCGCGGCGCTCACATTGAGGGAAACATCGTGAGGCGAATAGGAAATCAGCGCCAATGCCGCCAAGACGGCGAAGACAATACACAAAAAGCCTATCAGCTCATTGAGCCGCTTGTTGTTCGTAGGTGTCAGGAAGCGCACAGATATCTCCTCAGCATTTGGGGAAGGCTGAGCGGTGGCAAACCCGTTGGCGCTATCGCGGGCTGGCCTTCAATGCTCGGAAAATATAGCAAATATTTGAGCGCGGACCAAACTTTTGCAGGCGGTGTTTCCACCACGACGGCACGCGCCGTGGCGGACCTGCGAGTGCGGCTTAGCCGATCACGTGAGCCGCCCAGGCCAAAACCAAGAGGCCGACCACGATGCGATAGATTGCAAAAGGGACGAACCCGTGCTTCTTGACCCAGGCCAAAAACCAAGCGACCGCGGCATACGCCACGATAAACGACACGACGAAGCCAATCGCGAGGACTACCCATCCATGCGGATCGATGTGGGTGACGCCAATTGCGTTTTCTCCCTTGCCGCGTATCGATTTGAGCAGATCGTATAGCGTGGCCACCGTCATCGTTGGAATCGAGAGGAAAAACGAGAAGTCGAGTGCCGATGCCCGGGACATGCCAGCCAGCTGTCCACCCGTAATCGTGGACATGGAACGCGAGGTCCCGGGGAAAACAGCCGAGAAGATCTGACAGAAACCAATCCATACCGCCTGGCCAAGGCTCATGTCTTCCATGCGCCAGGTGTGAATGGATGATCCCGGCGCGCCAGGTCCGGCTGCTTCCGATTTTGCTTTCGCGGCATCGACAGCCCACATCACTAAGCCGCCAATCAAAAGCGAAGAGCCCATGATGTAGAGGCTTTCGAGATGCTTGCCGATGATCTTGGTCATCAAGAATGCCGGGAGCGCCGTCACAAGAAACGCAACGCAGGTGAGCCCGAGAGGATGTGTCAGCACGGTGCGATCGCCGCGCTCCCCCTGCGGAAAGGTTCCCAAGAGCTTGGCAATGCGTTCGCGGAAATAAATCGGGAGGACAAGAATGGCCCCAAGCTGAATGAAAATCGTATACATCTTCCAGTAGCCGCTGCCGAGATCGAGGTGCAGCAGCGCTTCGGTGAGGCGCAGGTGCGCGGTCGAGCTGACGGGCAAAAACTCGGTCAACCCCTCGACGATGCCAAGAAGAATGGAAATGATGTAGTCGTTCAAGCGATAGCTCCTGAGAGGGATGCGTTCGTGGCAAGCGATTCCAAGAAGATGAGATTCCTTTAGCACCGGCAAGGCGGCCGGCAAGATTTTTGGCGTCCGCTTTCGTGGCGGGACGCGACAGATAGCAGTTTGTCCGAACGACTTGATAACGATAGCCGCGACGGTTACGGAAGGCAAACGTCGTAGTCGGACGGCGTGCTGTTTCGATGATGCGGCGAGGCGCGGCTGTGGAGGGCAGGGCCGAGTTCCATTTTGGGAAGAACAGGGGCACACCCCCTATAAATAATGAAGAGTGAGAAAGTGGCCGGGAATCAGCGGGTTGCAGGTCTACGGATTTTGGGAGTGTGCAAGGCTTGGGGAATGAAGCGGTTGCAGACGGGCGTGGAACGCTGTTGACTTGGTTTTGTTCGAATGAGAGAGCGGATTTCACAGAGGAGTATAACACGCACAGGAGTACTTGTCAATGACGATTTATTACACGGTAATTCGAATGGACCAACCTGCGCTTCGAACACGAGGAAAAGTCAAACAACAAGAGCCCACCCTCACAAACCGAGGGTGGGGCACCCTCCGCGTTGGTGGGTTTTGGATTTTCATGCAAAATCTGCGTCCGGGATCGACCGCTCGAACTTGTTTACAAGGCACTCGGGGGCGTGTCAACGAAGGCGCGATGAGATCATGCTATTCTCGCCGCGGGACACCTCATGGAAACCAAACGGGATACGATTCAGAAGGTTCTGGCTCGCAATCGAGAATTTGCTCTCAATTATGACGCGGCGGCGCTATCGCCTCAGCCGCAGCTTCGGCTGGTTGTGATTGCCTGTATGGATACGCGCATTACGCTGGCGGCGCTCGGGCTCAAACCGCAAGACGCACACTTCATTCGCAATGCCGGGGGAATCGTCACGGACGATGTGCTGCGTTCCTTGTTCGTTTCGCACTACTTTCTGGGAACGAACGAGGTGATGGTGATCAACCATACGGACTGCGGGCTCATGAAAGCCAGCGAAGAAGAGATGCATAAACGTGTCGAGCGGCAAGCAGGTGTCGCGGCGAGCTCTCCGGTTCGCTTTTACGCGTTCAGCGATGTTGAAAAAAACGTGCGAGAGCAATTGGAAAAACTGAATGCTCATAGTTGGGTGCGGGAAGAACTGACCATTCGCGGGTTCGTGTTCGATGTGCAGTCGGGGAGATTGAGAGAAGTTGTTCCCGTGGGTTAGAAGCGGGTTTCGTTTTGAGGAAAGGTCGAACCGTAAGAGCCCACCCTCACAAACCGAGGGTGGGGCACCCCGGCCCCAACATTGAGGATACGTATGGCTGGTGATTGGCCGAGCGATGGGCGCGGCGTCAGACTTCGAGGATGACGGGAAGGATCAGGGGGCGCTTGCTGGTGTGTTTGTTGATGTAGCGCTTGAGGTCGACGCGGATTTTTTCTTTGAGGATGCTCCAGTCGACTTTTTCTTCGGCGTTGGATTGCTCGACCGTTTTGAGAACGACTTCGCGGGCGCCCGCTATTAGTTCGGTGCCGTTGTCGCTGAACATTCCGCGCGTAACGATTTCGGGTGGGAGGTCGACGCGGCCGGTGTGTTTGTCGATGGCGATGATGGGGACGACGACGCCGTCTTCGGAGAGGTGACGGCGATCGCGAATCACGGCTTCTTCGACTTCTTCCAGTGAACCGGAATCGACCAGAGTGCGTCCGGCGGTGACGGGATCGCGGCGATACGCGCCTTCTTCGGTGAATTCAACTTGCTGGCCGTCTTCCATCAGCAGAATTTCGCCCGAAACAACTCCCAATTGATGCGCTAGCGCGGCGTGGCGGAAGAGATGGCGATATTCGCCGTGAACGGGGATGAAATATTTTGGCTTGCAGAGTTGAAGGATGAGCTTCTGCTCTTCCTGGCTGGCGTGGCCGGAGACGTGAATGAGACCGCCAGAATTGTCGTAATAGACGAGCGCGCGCCGGCGGAACATGTGGTCGAGCATGCGGAAGATGGGCTTGTCATTGCCCGGGATGATGCGCGCGGAGAGGATGACGGTGTCGTTTTCGTCGACCGACACGAAACGATGATTGTCGACGGCGATGCGCGACATGGATGACATCGGCTCGGCTTGGCTGCCGCTGGCGAGCACGATGATGCGGCGCGGGTCGAAGCTGCGAATGTCTTGCGAGCGGACGACCATGCCGTCGGGAATACGAAGGTAGCTCATCGAGTGCGCGATCTCGATGTTGTCGACCATGCTCCGGCCGACGAATGCGACTTTGCGATTGACGCGGGTGGCGATGTCGATGACTTGCTGAATCCGGTGGATGCTGCTGGCGAAGCAGGAGAGAATGACGCGTCGGGGAGCGGAGCGGCAGAGATCTTCGAGGCGCGAGACGACGGCGCGTTCGGACGGTGTGAATCCGGGACGCTCGACGTTGGTGGAATCGGAGAAAAGTGCGAGAACGCCTTCGTTACCGTAACGCGCGAATGCGTGGAGGTCGAACCCGGCGCCGTCCACGGGAGTTTGATCGATCTTAAAGTCGCCGGTGTGAATGATGACGCCGAGCGGCGTGCGAATGGCGAGCGCGACGCAGTCGATCGTGCTGTGCGTGACGGGAATAAACTCGATCTCGAACGGGTCGATTTCGACGAGACGGCTGGGCGTGACTTCGCGCAGCGTGGTGGAATCGAGCAGACCGGCTTCCTCGAGGCGCTTCTTGACGAGCGCTAGCGTGAAGCGCGAGCCGTAGACGGGCACGTTGATGTCGCGAAGAATGTAGGGAAGCGCGCCGATGTGGTCTTCGTGGCCGTGGGTGAGCACGATCGCTTTGACCAAGTGGCGATTTTGTTTTAAGTAGGTGATGTCGGGAATGACGAGGTCGACTCCGAGGAGTTCGGATTCGGGGAACATCATTCCGGCGTCGATGACGATGATAGCGTCGCCCATGCGAATCGCCATCATGTTCATGCCGAATTCGCCGAGACCACCGAGAGGAATTACTGTGACGGACTGCTTGGAGTTACTCAAGATGCGCGCGTGCTCCGATCTATTGAATAAGAATCGTATCATAGGGCGGCATGTGACGTTTCGTTTGGCACTGGATTGAAGCAGCTTGAGTCGGTTGCGCCGACTCAAGCGGTGATGACAAAAAGCGTAAAGTAAATTTCGAGGGCGATGGCGGAGGACAGGGAATGCGTGATGTGACCGGGGCTGAGGGGAGCGAGATGCGTGAGGAAGGTGGGGCGCAGCCGAGGAAGGAAATCGAAACGGATTTGACGCGGCGCAAATTTTTGGGCACAGCGATGTTGGCAGCGGCCTCTGCGGGTGTCGTCTCGGCGCAGGAAGCGACCAAGCCGCAACGATCGCAGGATCACCATTTGCCGAACGAGCAGAATCACGGTCCGCAGAACGCGGCAGTGGAAGCGGAAAATCCGAGCTCGGTATGGGCGACGGAAACGGATTCGGGCGCGGTGCCACCGTTCAAATATCCGTTCGGCATGGCACGGAAACGCATGGAGAGCGGCGGATGGACGCGGCAAGTTACGGTGCGCGAGTTGCCGGTGTCGAAGTCGATCGCGGGAGTCGAGATGCGGCTGACGGCGGGTGGAGTGCGCGAGTTGCATTGGCATGTGTCTTCGGAGTGGGCGTACATGCTGTACGGGAATGCGCGTATCACGGCGGTCGATGTGCAAGGGAAGAGTTTCGTTTCGGATGTCGGGGTCGGCGATTTGTGGCTGTTTCCTCCGGGCGTGCCGCACTCGATTCAAGGATTGGGGCCGGATGGCTGCCAATTTCTATTGGTGTTCGACGACGGAAACTTCAACGAGTTCGAGACGTTCTTGCTGACGGACTGGCTCACGCACACGCCGAAGGAGGTCCTGGCGAAAAATTTTGGAGTGAGTGAAGCGACGTTCGACAAAGTGCCGAAGAAGGAGCTGTTTATTTTTCAGACGGGACTGCCCGAAGATTTGAAGAAGGAAGAATCATACGTCTCGGGAGGCACGGGCTCGGTGCCGTTGCGCATGGATTTTCGAACGAGCGACATGAAGCCGACGAAAGTCACGACGGGCGGGGAAGTGAAGATCATCGACGCGAAGAATTTTCCGATCACGACGATCACGTCGGCAATCGTCAAGCTAAAGCCGGGCGGACTGCGAGAAATGCACTGGCATCCCAACGCGGATGAATGGCAGTACTACATCAGCGGTAAGGGGCGGATGACGGTGTTTGCCGCGGGCGGGCGCGCTCGGACGATGGATGTGCAGGCGGGAGACGTCGGCTATGTCTTGCAGTCGAATCCGCACTACATCGAGAACAAGGGCGACGGCGAGCTGGTGTTCCTAGAAATGTTCAAGACGCCGCACTATCAGGATATTTCGTTGGCGGAGTGGCTGGCGCACACACCGGCGCTGTTGGTGGATCAGCACCTCGGCGTTGGGCAAGAGATGCTGAAGAAAATCCCCAAGGAAGAGGTTGTGAATCGGCCGCTGTGACGAAGAACCGAGTCAAGCACGCAGACTTAGATCGCGCGGACATAGGGCACAGCGTGCTGCGCCCCACATAGGATTCTTGTTACGAACGATTGCCCACGAAAAGGTGCACGATCGAGACCAAAATGATGGCGCCAACCGTCGCGGCTGCGAGGCTGTAGAGGAATCCACCGCCGAGAATGCCCAGCTTCATGAAGAGCCAGCCGCCGAGGACGCTGCCGACGAGTCCGAGAATAATGTCGGTGACGCAGCCGTAGCCGGCGCCACGCGCGATTTTTCCAGCGAGCCAACCGGCGATGAGACCGATCACGATCCAGCCGATCAGGCCGCGCTCGTATTGCACATACACGACACGTTCTTCGACAAGCGACAGAGCTAGGGCTGCGAGCATTCGGCCTCCTTGGGCTGACTGCGGTTGACGATTTTTCGATGCGGCATTGTAGCGTTGAGAGCGCGGAAAGCCAACTGCGGCGAGATGCCGTGGACAAGGTTCAGGGGCGGTCCGCGGTCGTCGATCAGGGTTGCTGCTGTGTCATGCAGTGGAGCGTGCCGAGGCCGAGGACGAGATCGCGACATGCGATACCAACGACTTCGCGCCCGGGGAATAGTTCAGCGAGCTTGTTGAGCGCGATGCGATCGTTCGCGTCGTTGAAGGTCGGAACAATCACGAGATTGTTTGCAATGTAGAAATTCGCATAGCTCGCAGGCAGGCGAAACCCATCGAACTCAATCGGCGACGGCATGGGGAGCGTCTCGATGCGAAACGGGCGTCCGTCGCGATCCTTCATCGAACGCAGCAAGTCGAGATTTTCCTGCAACGCGGCGTAATTCACGTCGGATTTGTTTTCTTCTTCGATGGCGACGATGGTGTTGGCATTCACGAAGCGCGCGAGATCATCGACGTGGCCGTGCGTGTCATCGCCGGCGATACCATTGCGCAACCACAGCACCTGCTCAATTCCGAGATAGTTTCGAAACACCGCTGCATAGTCTTCGCGCGTAAATCCGGGATTGCGCTCCTGCGTTTTGCTCAGCAGGCATTCTTCCGTGGTCAGCAGCGAGCCGCGACCGTTGACGTCGATGCTGCCGCCTTCGAGCACAACGCGACGCCCCTTGTGCATCGGCTGCCACGTGCGATGCTTCAGCGTTTTATTGACGAGGTCCGCGGCAATCGCATCCCTCTTGTGATTGCTGTATTTCGCCCAGCCATTAAATCGCCAGTGCGTGTACGCGAGTTCGCCTTTCGAATTCTTCACGGAAATCGGTCCGGAGTCGCGCATCCAGCCGCGATCGGTCGGCACGCGAAAGAAATCGACGTTAGCGAGATTCGCTCCCGACTTGGCTAGAATGTCGCGTACTTTCTTTTCTTCAGCGCTATTTTCGACGAGAAGGTACACGCGTTCGGCGCGTGCGAGGTTGCGAACGATCTCGGCGTAAGCCCAGGGAATCGCGGGAAATTTTCCGGGCCAGTCGGTGACTTCATGCGGCCAGCCGAGCCATGTGGCGTGATGGCGCTCCCACTCTGCGGGCATCGAGTAGCCCAAATCGAATGGTGTCTGCGTTTCAAGAGCGGTTTCGGTGTGTTTGCCAGCAGGTATTTTGACCGAGGAAGACTTTTTTGTCGGCATGCGGATTCGGTCTACTCGCCGAGCCAGCGATTTGTGATTGGGTGATAAGCGTCGATGCGGCGATCCCGCAGGAACGGCCAGTTGCGGCGCGTATCTTCACTTTTCGCGGGATCGCACTCGACGACAAGAATTTCCTCTTTGTCGTTCGAAGCCTCAGCGACAAGTTGCCCAAACGGATCGGCCACAAACGAATTTCCCCAGAATTCCAGACCGGGATCGCCGGTAGCGGGCTTGCCTTCGTAGCCAACGCGATTCACGACCGCGACATAAATTCCATTGGCGATGGCATGCGCGCGCTGAATCGTCCGCCACGCGTCGAGCTGCGCGGCGCCGAACTCCGCCTTTTCGTGCGGATGCCATCCGATGCTCGTCGGATAGAAAATGACCTGCGCCCCACTGAGCGCCGTAATCCGCGAACCTTCGGGATACCACTGATCCCAGCAAATCTGCACGCCGATTTTTCCGTATTTGGTATCGAAATTTGGGAATCCGAGATCGCCCGGCGTGAAATAAAACTTTTCGTAGTAGAGCGGATCGTCGGGAATGTGCATTTTGCGATATTTGCCGAGAAAACTTCCGTCGGCGTCAATCACCGCGCACGTGTTGTGGTAAACGCCGGCAGCGCGGCGCTCAAAAAGGGAAGCGACGACGACAACCTTCTTCTCGCGCGCAACTTCCGTGATCGCTTGCGTCGATGGGCCGGGGATCGGCTCGGCAAGGTTGAAAAGCTCGGCGTCTTCCTTGCGGCAAAAATACTCTCCGCGAAAAAGTTCGTCCATGCAGATGATCTGCGCTCCACGCGCGGCGGCTTCGCGAATCTTTTCGATCGCACGCTGGAGATTCTCTTCCGCATTCGTCGTCGAACGCATCTGGATCAGGCCGACGGTGAATTTGTTGGTCATAGAAAATTAGTTTAGCATGACGCGCAACGCTGATTTATCGCGCGAATCCTCTTTCCTTCCGCGCGCGTTTGTATTATCAATCTCGGTGAAAATCTACCAGCGCGAAACTCATATTGTCACTGTGATGTGAATGCAAGATGACACTGTGAAGCGAACGTCAGGAGCATAAATGGCAAAGCCAAAAAAGACAGTGACGGGGCGTGTGCTGCATGACCCGGTAAAAGACAAGCTCCGGCCGATTTTTCCGCTCGACTTGTCGAAGACGCGCACGATCGACGAGTTGGTACGCGCGATGGGCAACACGGCGTATACGGCGCGGCAAATTGGCGACGGCGCCGACGTGCTGGAAATTATGGCGCGCGACAAGGATTGCTTCGTAGTGATGACGCTCGCCGGCGCGCTCACCGTTGGAAAAATGGGGCTCGTTTTTTGCGATTTAATCGAGAGCGGCATCGTCAAAGCGATCGTTTCGACCGGCGCGCTGATGGCGCACGGCCTCGTCGAAGCGACCGGCCTCTCACATTTCCGATACGATCCCTCGAAGATGAACGATGAGGAATTGTTCCAGGCCGGCTACAACCGAGTTTACGATTCGCTCGAGCCCGAAACGAACCTCGATCACGTCGAAGAAGTCGTCGATGGCATTCTCGATAAGTGGGATCCAACCGATGTGGTTTGCAGTTGGAAGCTGCATCGCAAAATCGGCGAATTCCTCCACAAGCAGGGTGGCGGCCGCGGCATTCTAAAGTCGGCGTATGAACACAACATCCCGGTTTTTGTACCCGCATTCACGGATTCCGAGCTTGGAATCGATTTTGCACTCAATAAAATGGCGCGCCAGCGCGACAAGCGTCCGCTGCTGCGGTTCGATCCCTTCGAAGATTTCGAGACATTCGCAGATACGATGATGGCGACGAAGCGGATGGGTATTTTCACAGTTGGCGGTGGCGTGCCGCGCAACTGGTCGCAGCAGTTTGGCGTATACGCCGAGCTGCTCGCGCGTCGTGGGCTGAAGAAGCTGCCTTTGAAGCGTTACAACTACGGACTCCGCATTTGCCCTGAGCCCGTAAATTGGGGCGGGCTTAGCGGGAGTACGTACACCGAAGCCGTCTCGTGGGGGAAATTTGTTCCGCCTCATGAAGGTGGTAAGTTTGCCGAGATTCTCGAAGACGCCACCGTTGCGCTGCCGCTCGTCGTGGGTGCAGTCTTGGAGAGAATCGGATATTTCAAACGCTAGTAACGGGAAGTAGTGGGGTTCTGCAAATGACAGATGTGCCCAGCTGAGTTTCGTGGGCCCTTTGTTTGGGAGGTCGCATGGCGAACGGCAACGGCAGCGACAAAATCGAAAGCGCCGAGTCGGAAGAGTTCTGGCTTGTACGACGTTCATCCGGGCGTCGCGATGGTGCAAAAGTGGATCGGCGAGTTGAAAGAGAAGACGGGACGAACCGTCGAAGAGTGGATCGCGCTCGTTCAAAAAGAAGGGCCAAAGACCGGGCACAAAGCTCGTGTCGAGTGGCTCAAGGCGAAACACAAAATGGGCAACAACAGCGCCTGGTGGATCGCGGAGCGCGCGGAGGGAAAAAGCGGTGAAGAGGACACACCGGAAGGCTATCTCGAAGTCGCGGCAAAATATGTCGAGCAACAGTATTCCGGAAAGAAAGAACAGCTCCGGCCGTTGTACGACGAATTGCTCAAGTTAGGAAAATCGACTGCCGATGACGCAAAAGCCTGCCCGTGTCAGACGATGGTGCCATTTTACCGAAATCACGTGTTCGCGCAAATCAAGCCGACGACGAATTCACGAATCGATCTGGGGTTCGCGCTGGCGAAGCACAAAGGGAAATTGCCAAAGCGATTGATCGACACTGGCGGGTTGGCGAAAAAGGACCGGATTACGCATCGCATCGAGATTAGCGAGATCGGCCAGGTTGATGACGATGTTCGAAAGTGGTTGAAGACGGCTTACGACCTCGACGGAGAGTGATTCAACGACGCGCGTGAAATGAAAAGGGCGCAGAGTCCTGCGCCCCTTTTTGTTTTCTTGGAAAATGTTTCGGTTAGTCGTCTTCGCCGATCAAAATCGCTGCGCCAAGCACCGTGGTCCACAGTCCGCGCTTATCGCCAACCGCGGATTGCGTCACGTTCATCGTGCGAACGATCTTGTTCGAAATGCGATAGACTTCTTTTTTCTCATCCCACGAAAGATCCGGATCGAATTCCACGTTGAGAGTCGTCGCGAGCATTTCGGCTGCGAGCTCTTCCGCGTATTCGCCAGCGACTTCTTCCGTTTCGCCGAAAGAGTGGTGCTCCGAAAGATAGCCGTACATCGATTTATCGCTCGGGAGTGCGAGACCGATGCTCGCAGCAATGAGGCGATGCGCCTCTTTGGTTGAATTTTCGCTGATGACGGTAAACGCGACTTGTCCCGGCTTGATATGTTTCAAACCTTCGCTACGCGAAATCAGTTTGCAGTTTGGAGGGAAGATCGAAGAAACGCGCACGATGTTGCACGCGGCGATTCCCGCATTTCGTAGAGCCAACTCAAAGCTCGACAGCCTCTCCCGATGTTTCCCGACGCCTTTGGTAAGAAAGATTTTCTTCGCGACGAACGCCATGGTGCCGGTGTGGGTGCCTCCGTGAGTTGGGCTGAGAAAAAGTTTTCTGCTGCTGTGGAAAAGTAACAAGAAGGTTTTGTACTGTCAACGCATTTAAGGTCGAGAGGAGATTTTGGACGACGCGACATGCTGCGAGAATTGTGAATGCCCGATGAACGAATCAATCTTTGGCGACGTGTTGCAGTAATTTGCCGAGCGGTTTGCACAAAGCGAGAACTTTGCCGAGATCCGCGGCTGTGAAATCAGCGCCGGCGCTACCGATGCCGGGGCCCTTGCGGCTGATCTGAATCACACCAATCACTTTGTCGCCCGACAGAATCGGCGCGCTGATAATTTTCTGAATCGCTTCGCCCGCATCGACGCCGCTGGTCTTCACACCTTCAAAAACGGTCGCGTGACGCGCCGCGGCAAAACTGTTGTTGATCTCGGGGCGGCTTTCGCGAACGGTGCGCGCGGCGAGAGCGGAATTGCTGGTCAGCGGAATGAAGCCAACGTTGCGAAGCGCTTCCGGAAAAAGAAAATAAAGGTGACGCCACTTCACGGAGAGTCCGAGAATGCCGACTTCTTCGGTCTTTACGTTGAGATTGCGAGCAATGCGTTCGGCGACGGAAGTCCACGCAATCGGTGGCGCTTCGGCGCTGGTGTCACCCAGCGCGTCAGCGAGGCGTTCGAGTTCGGTAACAAGGCTCATGGATCGTCCCGCGGCGCGGTGTGAGTCGTGACGGGACCAAGGGGAAGGCACCCGCTGGACTGCTAATGACGCGAGAATAGCATGCGAACTCTCGGCATTATGTAAAATCGGGCCGAGTCGGAGTTACTGTTTGGACGCAAATTCCCCTCGATCGCGGGAACACTTTGATTTCGCACGTATTGAAGGCGATTTTTTACGAATTTTGGCGTTCGAAATTTTGCATCATCCGCCTCGCCTGCTATACTTGCTGTTGCCGCGATTCTGAGCGCCGAGAAGGCAAGGACGCGGCGGAGAGGGCATGTCCGCTACGGCAACCCGGCCTGACTCAAGCTACTTCTTCCGCAAACTCCATTCGCTGACTGGCATTATTCCTGTTGGGGCATTTCTCGCTGAACATTTTTGGTCGAATAGCGCCGCTCTGGTGAGCGCGCAGAAGTATGATGAAACCTCGCAGACCCTCCAGACGATCCCGTTTCGCCTCATCGTTGAATGGGGCTTCATTTTTCTCCCGCTCCTGTATCACGCCGGCTACGGCGTCTATATATGGTTGAGCGGGAAGTCGAACGTGTCGGCTTATCCCTGGGTCAAAAATTGGCTTTTCACGCTGCAGCGCTACACCGGCCTGATCGCGTTCGTTTATATCGGCTGGCATCTTTACACCGAGCGCTGGCTGACTCACGGCACGTCCACCTACGCAACGGTTGCGCAAGACATGGCGAATCCGTGGTATCTCACATTTTTTCTGATCGGCGTGCTTGCGTCGTCATTTCATCTTGGCGTCGGAATCTGGAATTTTCTCTGCAAATGGGGACTGGCGGCGACCGTGCGCGCACAGCGAGCCGCGGGGCAACTCGGCGTGCTGGTTGGAGTCGTATTTAGTTTGGTCGGCGTGCTCATTATTTTGAGCTTCCGTTTCGACTGGCATCCATTCGCGGGATATCTCACTTCCAAATGAAACATCCCAAGATCATCGTCGTAGGCGGAGGACTTGCCGGCTTGATGGCCGCGATTCGTGTGGCAGAGTCGGGCGTACCCGTCGAGTTATTCTCGATCGTGCCGGTGAAGCGATCACACTCGGTTTGCGCGCAGGGCGGAATCAACGCCGCGAAAAATCAAAAAGGCGAAGGCGACACGACGCTAAAGCACTTCGACGACACAATTTACGGCGGCGATTTTCTTGCCAACCAGCCGCTCGTCAAGCGCATGTGCGAAGCGGCGCCCGGCATCATCGATTTGCTCGATCGCATGGGCGTCACGTTCAATCGCACGCCCGAAGGTTTGCTCGACTATCGGCGTTTCGGCGGCACGTTGTATCACCGCACCGCATTCGCCGGCGCGACAACCGGCCAGCAACTCCTTTACGCGCTCGACGAACAAGTTCGCCGTCACGAATCCGAAGGCCGCGTCACGAAACGCGAAGGGTGGACATTTCTCTCCGCGGTCATTGACGAAGGCGGCGTTGCTCGCGGCATATGCGCGATGGATCTGCGCTCGATGGAAGTCAAAACCTTTCACGCCGACGCGGTCATCTTCTGCACGGGCGGCGTCGGCGCAATTTTCGGCCGCTCGACGAATTCAGTCGTTTGCACAGGCTCCGCGCAATCCGCGCTCTTCCAGCAAGGCGTCGACTACGCCAACGGCGAATTCATTCAGGTTCATCCGACGGCGATCCCCGGTGAAGACAAGCTCCGGCTGATGAGCGAATCGGCGCGCGGAGAAGGTGGCCGCGTCTGGGTCCCGCGCAACCCGCAAGAAAAGCGCGCCGCGAAAAGCATCCCCGACGCCGAGCGCTTCTACTTCCTCGAAGAGTGGTACCCGAAATACGGCAACCTCGTTCCGCGCGACATCGCCACGCGCGCGATTCATCGCATCGTCTATCAGGAAAAACTCGGGCTCAACGGCCAGGCCGCCGTCTATCTCGACGTCACGCACATTCCGCGCGAAACGCTCAACCGCAAGCTCGAAGGGATCCTCGAAATTTACGAAAAGTTCCTTGGCGTCGATCCGCGCGAAGAGCCGATGAAGGTTTTCCCCGCCATGCACTACACGATGGGTGGCATGTGGGTGAACGCGGAAGATCAAGCTACGAGCATCCCCGGAATCTATGCCGCCGGTGAATGCGAATACCAATATCACGGCGCAAATCGTCTCGGCGCCAACTCGCTTGTCAGCTGCATTTTTGGCGGCGGCATCGCCGGCCCCGCGGCGGTCAAGTACGCGCGCAGGCCTTGAAAAGGGAACCGAGTCCATCTCCTCTCACGTTTTCGAGCACGAGCAGAAGCGGCAGGAAGCCAAGAACGCCGCCCTCATTTCGCAAGACGGCTCCGAAAATCCCATCACCATCTGGAAAGAACTCGGCGAAGTGATGACCGAGCACGTCACCGTGACGCGCATCAACAAGAATCTTGAGCTCGCGTACGCCAAGCTCGGCGAACTCAACGCGCGCTATCGCAAAATCAATCTCAGCGACCGCACCAGCTGGTCCAATCAAACGCTCAATTTCGCGCGCGAACTCGAAAACATGCTCATCCTCGCGCGCGTCATCACCATCGGCGCGTTTTATCGCAACGAATCGCGCGGCGCCCACTACAAACCCGATTTCCCCGAGCGCGACGACGCCAACTGGCTCAAGACCACGCGCGCCAAGTGGGTCAACAACGACATCGAGCTCACCTACGAGCCCGTCGACATTTCCCAGATTCCGCCGCGGCCGCGCCGTTACGACGCCGCGAAATAAGCAGAGCTACGATGACCATGGCCGAAAAACAAGTCATCCTCCGCATCAAGCGCCAGCAAAGCCCGAAAGAACCCGCGCGCTGGGAAGAATTCGCGCTCCCATGGCGCCCGTCGATGAACGTCATCATCTGCCTGCGCGACATCGCTGAAAATCCGGTCACGCGCGACGGCAAAAAAACCACGCCGATCTCCTACGATTCCAACTGCCTCGAAGAAATCTGCGGCTCCTGCGCGATGCTCATCAACGGCAAAGCTCGCATGGCCTGCTCCGCGCTCGTCGATCAGCTCGAACAACCTATCCGCATCGAGCCGATGACGAAATTTCCGATCGTGCGCGATCTCGCCGTCGATCGCCAATTCATGTTCGAAAGTCTTAAGCGCGTGAAGGCGTGGATACCCATCGACGGCACCTACGATCTCGGCGAAGGCCCGCGCCTGTCGCCCGAAGAGCAAGAAAAAGCCTATCCGCTTTCGAATTGCATCACGTGCGGCAGCTGCCTCGAAGTCTGCCCTCAGGTCAACGAGCATTCGAACTTCATGGGCGCCGCGATTTTCAGTCAGGTACGCCTCTTCAACATGCATCCCACCGGCGCGATGCACGCCAAAGAACGTCTGCAAGCGTCGATGGGCAACGGCGGCATCGAAGATTGCGCCAACTCGCAGAATTGCGTCGTCGCTTGCCCCAAAGGAATCCCGCTCACCGAATCGCTCGCCGAAATTCAACGCGCCGCGTGGAAACAAGCGCTGCTCGGCTGGCTGATAGGGTAAACTCTCACCACTTTTTCGCAGTTGATGAAGCTCAGCCCAGGGAGGCTCAGATGCGCTCAGCCCGCGCTATCGGCACGCTCATTTTCGCTGTCGCACTTCTCATCGCCACAAACGCGCTCGTTCGTACACAGCACGCAACCGTGAGCGCAAATAGCAACGCTGCCGACGACATCGCGGCCCGCGCACAGAAACTCCACTTCTCCACCTACGTCATCGACACGCATGACGACACCACGCAGCGCTTCCTCTCGAAATCCACCTTCGACCTCAGCAAGCGCAACGACACCGGCTCCATCGACATTCCGCGCATGAAGCGAAGGCGGAATGAACGGCATCTTCTTCTCGATCTGGATCGACGGCAAAACCATGGGCCCGCAAGCGATCCAGCAAGCGCTCGACCAAATCGATCTCGTCCGCACCAACGTCGCAAAATTCCCGAAAGACATCGTCCTCGCGCGCACTGCCGAAGAAGTCCGCCGCGCCCACGCGCAAAATAAAATCGCCGCGCTGATGGGCGTCGAAGGCGGCCACATGATCGGCAACGATATCCACATCGTGAACATCTTCGCCGACCTCGGCGTCCGCTACATGACGCTCTCGCATTTCTACAACACCGAGTGGTCCGACTCCTCCACAGACAAACCCGCCCACAATGGACTCACCGATTTCGGCAAAGAAGTGGTCCGCGAAATGAACCGGCAGGGAATCATGATCGACATTTCCCATGTCTCCGATAAAACTTTTTACGACGCGCTCGAGGTCAGCAAAGCTCCGCTCATCGCATCGCACTCCTCTTGCCGCGCGATCTGCGATCACGTGCGCGACATGAGCGACGACATGATCAAGGCGCTCGCCGCAAAAGGCGGCGTCATCCAGATCAATTACGAGAAGAGCTTCATCGACCAGGCCTACAAAGACGCGTACGCGAAAGCCACCGGCGGCGTCGTTCAGAATCTCGATGGCCTCAAGAAGAAGTGCGGCGATGACGGCGAATGCTTCGAAAGGGAAATGAAGAGGATCGAGGATCAGTTGACTGCCGAAGGCAAACTTCCCCACGTCACCTGGGAAAAAGTTGTCGAGCATATCGACCACGCCGTCAAACTCGTCGGCGCCGACCACGTCGGTCTCGGCTCCGATTTCGACGGCGCCAACATGCCTGAAGGCCTCGAAGACGCCTCCAAGCTCCCCAAAATCACCGAAGCCCTGATGCGCAAAGGCTATTCCGACTCCGACATCAAAAAAATCCTCGGCGAAAACACACTCCGCGTCATGGAAGCCGCCGAAAAAGTCAGCGCCGAAATGAAAGCGCAGAACCCGTAGCCATTTTCGAAACTCGTCACCCTTCCAGCACATTGCCATCCTGAGCGATGCGAAGCATCTCATCCTCAACGCGCGCCTCGTTGTAAACTACTTGCGTTAAACCGTGATCCGCTCACAAAAAGAATGCCCCGTGAAAAATCGATCCTCGCGTTACTCCTGTTCTCTTTGTCTTGCCTTCTCCTCGGCCCGCACACGATGACCAGCCAATCCAACACCAGCAATATCTCCCTTCAAGCCCGTCACCTCCATTTCTCCTCGATCGTCATCGACACCCATGCCGACACCACCCAGCGCTTCATCGACGGCGACTTCGACCTCGCCCCGCGCAACGAGAAGGGAAGCGTCGACATCCCACGCATGAAGGAAGGCGGCCTCGACGCCATCTTCTTCGCCGTCTGGATGCCCAGCAAAGTCCGCGGCTCCATCGCCGTCCAAAAAGCGCTAACCCAAATCGAAGCCGTCCACGCCCAAGTCCAAAAACATTCGCACGATCTCGTCTTCGCCACGACCGCCGACCAAATCCGCGCCGCCCGCGCGCAAAATAAAATCGCCATTCTCCTCGGCATAGAGGGCGGCCACATGATCAACAGCGATCTCGCCGTTCTCCACCAGTACGCGCAACAAGGCGTCCGCTACATGACCCTCACCCACAGCGGCAACACCGAGTGGGCCGACTCCTCCACCGACAAGCCCGCCAGCAACGGCCTCAGCCCCTTCGGCAAACAAGTCATCGCCGAAATGAATCGCCTCGGCATGATCGTCGACGTCTCCCACGTCAGCGACAAAACTTTCCACGACGTCCTCGCCACCAGCAAAGCCCCGGTCTTCGCCTCTCACTCCAATTGCCGCGCACTCTGCGATCATCCGCGCAACATGTCCGACGCCATGATTCGCGAACTCGCCGCTAAAGGCGGACTCATCCAGATCAATTTCCACGTCGGCTTCCTCAGCCAGGAATTCCGCAACGCCGAACGCGCCGATCCAAAAATCAATCAAGCCATCGGCCTCGAGATCCACAAACGCTGCGGCGAAAAAGAAGGCTGCCAGCTCATCGAAGGCGACCGCATCACCCGCGAATACGTTGAAGCCGGCAAACTCCCGCGCGTCGATTGGACCAAAATCATCGACCACATCGACCACGCCGTAAAAATCGCTGGCATCGACCACGTCGGCATCGGCTCCGATTTCGACGGCGCCAACATGCCCTTCGGCATGGAAGACGCCTCCATGCTTCCAAAAATCACCAACGCCCTATTACAAAAAGGTTACACAGAAGGTGACGTAAAGAAGATTCTCGGCGAAAATACTCTTCGGTTGTTGAATGAAGTCGAGCGCGTCAGCCGTGATCTCAAATCGGCTCAGTAGGTCTCTGCGTTTCGGATGTTCGGGGATTGTTTCTGAGTTATTGGTGGACTGTTTCCGAAATTTCCGGTGTTGAGTATTTGGGTGTTGGGTGCCGCACCCTCAGGTTTTAGAGGGTGCGGGTTTAGATCAAGCACGACCCAGATTTAAATTCGTAAATTCAAAATTTCGACGGAGAAACCGCAAAAATGAAAAGTCCCATTCACCATGCCGCGCTCGCGCTGGCGCTGTCGTTATCGTTGAATTTCATCACCTCCGCGCAAACTCCAGCCACCACTGCTCCCAAGCAATCCACGACCACAAAGAAGCCCGCGTCGAGCACCACCGCAACGCACTCCACCTACGATCGCGCCCTCCTCCACCCCACTCTGCTCAAAGACAAAGCCCCCGACACCTACGTCGTCAAATTCGTCACCACCCGCGGCGATTTCACCATCACCGTCATTCGCGCCTGGGCTCCGCTCGGCGCCGACCGCTTCTACAATCTGGTCAAACACCACTTCTACGACAACATTGTCGTCTTCCGCGCGGTCCCCAATTTCGTCACACAATTCGGCATCAGCTCGTATCCCCCGGTCAGCGCCGCCTGGAAAAAGACCGAGTTCAAGGACGATCCCGTCTCCCAAACCAATAAAAAAGGTTCGATCGTCTTCGCCACCGCCGGCCCCAACACCCGCACCACCCAAGTCTTCATCAATCTCAAGGACAACGGCCCCCTCGACAAGAGCGGCTTTGCTCCCTTCGGCACCGTCGACGGCGACGGCATGAAAGTCGTAGAAATGTTCTACGACCAGTACGGCGACAGCGCCGGCATCGATCAGGAGCAAATCGAAAAAACCGGCAAGTCCTACCTCGACAAAAATTTCTCCAAACTCGACGTCATCAAATCTGCCACAATCATCTCTCCAGCTCCGACGGCCACTCCAGCCGCCAAGCCCAAGGCGACCGCCACAACACCGAAAGCCGCGTCCACGACTCCCAAACCGAAACCTGCCGCAACACCCAACCAGTAATCACTCATGAGTGTAGGGGCGCAGCACCGCTGCGCCCCATTCAGCAAGATTGCGCTGTTTCCAGCCAACCAATCCTTCACGCGCGTCGGCAAATCAACAATCTCGATAACCGCACCACCAACTCCCCGACCTGCACTATAATCCCCGCCCAATGGTTCCTTCTTCCTGGGTACGATTCCCCAGGTAAGATCCGGTTCCCGTTTCCATCATGCAGCACAGAAGCCGGCCCCAGCACGATGCACCTGCGTTCCAGCCGTGAAGTCGCTCTATCGGAGATTCGGAATGAGCAGTCAACGACCGCGTATCTTTTATGGATGGGTGATCGTTTTCACATCGGGCATCGGACTTCTCCTCGGTTACGCCCCGGTTTTTGTATATTCGTTCAGCATCTTCATCAAATCGCTCGCTCAGGATTTCCACTCCAGTCGTACAAGCATCTCGTTCGCCTTCACTCTCGCCAATATCATGCTAAGCGTGTGTGCTCCTCTGGTCGGGCGATTGGTTGACCGTTTCGGCGCACGCACGGTCGTTATTCCATCGACCGTGATCTTTGGCCTCGTCCTCATATCCTTCAAATATTCCTCAACGAGTCTCTGGCACCTCTACGCTTTTTTCATCGTGATCGGATTGATCGGCACGGGCACCGCGCCTGTGCCGTACGGCATCGTGGTCTCGCGTTGGTTCGACAAGAGGCGCGGCCTGGCGCTCGGTCTGATGATGCTGGGGCTTTCTTCAGGCGCGATTCTGCTGCCGCCCATCGCACAGCGCTTGATCATCCTGTACGGGTGGCGTAATGCGTACGCAATCATTGGGTGCGCCGTCCTGGCGGTATCCGTTCCGGTCGTCGCGATTTTCTTAAAGGATTCCCCAGAGAAAATGGATCTTCAGCCCGACGGCGTCCCGGATTTGAATGCAGGATCGAAAGACCCGACCAACAAGCAAGGTGTTAGTTGGAGCGATGCCCGGCGCGAACCCGCTTTTTGGCTCTTGGCGACTGCGTTCTTCCTCGTCGGCGCTAGTGTCCACGCCTGCGTCATCCATCTGGTGCCGATGCTTACCGATCACGGGATAAGCGTAGAGCGCGCAGCTTTCGCCAGCTCCTTGCTGGGCGTTGCTCTGCTGATTGGCAGAGTGTTCTCCGGCTACCTCCTCGATCGTTTCTTTGGCCCATATGTGGCGGTATGTCTCTTCAGCGGAGTCGCGGTAGGTATTTCGTTGCTTTGGACAGGGGCCGGCGGAAGCCTCCCGTTGCTGGCAGTCTTCCTGGTTGGCCTGGGGATGGGAGCAGAGGCAGACATCATCGCGTATCTGACGAGCCGCTATTTTGGCCTGCGCTCGTTCGGCGAGATCTACGGGTATCTGTTCGCTACTTTTACTTTGGCCGGAGCATTGGGTCCCGTGCTGATGGGAGTTGGGTTCGACCGTTTGGGTTCCTATCGTGCGCCCTTGCTGTTTTTCCTCGCCGCAACACTGGTAGCGACGGCGTTGCTGACGCGCCTTGGGCCATACGTCTACCACGCAGGCGAGCACGATCGCGGACTCCCGGTAGCGCAAACCTTTGGAATCGCGGATGAGGCAGGTTAGAATCGGCCCCCATGAAAATCACATCACATTCATTCCTCGCGTTTTTCTCCGTCGCTGTTGCAACAGTCTCTGCGGTCTTGCTGATTTCCTCGTTGCGTGGCGCGACCACTCACGCACCCTCCACCTCAGGACTCGCGCACGAGACTCCCTCAAGCGACAGCACAGAGCAGCAAGCTGTCCTCGCGCCAATCACGCAAATGTTCGATGGCATGTCGAAACGCGACGCCGCCCTAATCAAGAAACCGGTACTCAGCGGCGGCGTGATGGTGCTGATGAGGGACGGCAAGCCAACACAGATGACGTTCGAGGATTTTGCGACCAGGGTAGGTAAGCCTGGGACCACGAAAATTCAAGAGCGAATTCACGATCCGCTGATACGGATCGACAATGACCTGGCTGTCGTGTGGGCCCCGTTTGAGTTTCTAGTCGACGGCAAAGTGGACCACTGCGGCACAGATTTATTCAATCTGGTCCGCGTGGATGGTCAGTGGATTATTGCCAGCGTCGCAGACACGGGCCGCAAGGATTGCGCTCACAAATAGACTTCGCTCGCGCCACAACTGAGGAACGCTCGAATCCAGCTGTTACTGCGCCGAAACGATCTGCACCGGCTTGTCGAGCTGAAAGGTCAGCAGCGTCTCCGCTGGAACTTTAATTGCGCCGCCCTTCGTTGCGACTTGGCCTATCACGCCCGCCCCCGCACCAGCTCCTGCGCCGATAGCCGCACCTTTACCGCCGCCCGCAATCGCGCCGATAATCGCTCCGAGTGCAGCGCCACCGCCCGTAAACTCCGCGGTCCTCTTGTTCGCGCCAACCCCCTGCCGTCCCTTTTGCTGTAGATCGGTTGTGCTGACCAGGTATTCTTTGCCCCCGACCGAAATCGATTGCAGATCGAGCACCAGGTCCGATTGCCCGTGAAAGCGGTTTCCCTTGGTGGCCGATCGAATAATCACCTGCGCGTTTGCGCCGCGCGGCACGACCGTATCTCCGTTGGCGTCAGGCACATCGTCGGCAATTTCGGCGGCATAGGTCTGTCCCTCGGCTGCCGTGCCCGAATCAATTGTTTCTTCCGTGCGCACCGGAACTCTGGAGCCTATAGGCAATACGTAGGTCTTGGTTCGAATCTGGGCTTGCGTCGGATGATAGTGACGCTCGTGTTCAACATCGTCCGCTCGAGATGCCGCCGATCGCTGCGGTATCGGTGGCGCGCTGGTGGCTGCCGCGGCTGGTGCAGCCGAAGTCGCTGGCGCCGGAGCCGGAGCCTGTGCGGCCGGAGTTTCCGTCGCTGGGGCCTGGGCAGCCTGCGCGTCATCATATTCGACCGACTTCACCTGCGTCATCGGGACCGTGTGCGTAACCTTATCGTCGCCGACCAAAGTGATTTCCGATGGCGAGCTGGCCGTGACCATTCCCGCGAGCGTCGAGCCATCGCGCATCAGTACGGTGGCATGTTGGCCTGGGCCGGTGCTGTTGTTCGAACAAGACGCCAGAAACAGGAGCGCAGCGCCTGTTGCGCTAAGGAAGATCATTCGCCACCGGGAAGTTGGCGTAACCGTATTTCTGCAGAAAATTCCGTGATTCACTGTGCCCTCCAAAAGTCTCTCGCTTCGTCGTTGAAACCGTACCTTACAGAAATCCTACAGCAATCCACGGAACAACGCATTCTGGATCGATGGCAAAGTGGAACACTGCGGATCCGGCCTATTCAACTTTGTTCGCGTCGGTCGTACATGGATTATTGCCAGCGTCGCAGATACGGGCCGCACGGATTGCGCTAACAAGTAGACCGATCTGGCGGTCGGTCTTGGACGCAAGGTGATTCTGCCCGCTTCGATCAGTCGGGACTTGATTCGAACTCTCTCGAAAATTGTGGGATGGCGGGTTCAATGTTCCCGGCGCTTTGCACCCGAACGCGCGCCCTGCGAGACCTTCAACCTCACCCTGCGTCTATGTCACTAAGGGTACGTAATTATATGTTAATATTGGTCCATGCCCGACCCGGACCTCGGTTCTTCTCTTCGAGAAAAGGCCGCAGAGCGAACCGAACATCTTGGAACCGTCTTCCTCGATTCGCTGTTCCTCGTCTTCTGGGCATTTATTAACTTTGGCGCCGACTATTTCGTTGAAAGGCTACACCTCGCCGGCATAGATGAGGTCGTTTTGCGATGCGTTCAGGTGCTGTTTGGCGTCGCCACACTGGCACCAATCTGTGTCTGGCTCTATACTGATATTCGGATCATGGTGAAACGCGCAAACCGAAAAATTCAGTCGATCGACGAGGCAATGGCGTCGGCTGAGGCCGAAAGGCCTGTCGGTCAACAGGGCTCAGGCAAATGATGACCGACAATCTGCCTTTCGAATTCGGGTTCCGGTCAGGTCTCTTGATCTATTGGAGTCGTTTGAAGACCTTTGCTCTGGTCGTCTTCATATCGGCGTTGGTGTGCTCCATCCCATATTCGGTCGTGATGTATCGCCATCAACGAAATCTCGTCGATCTGATCCAGAAGATCTCGCTCACTCTGTTAGTCATTTTCTTCGTGGTGCGGTCGGCAGGGCCAGGTACGGGCGAGCGCACATTGAGACGTATTCAGGCCAAAGGGCGGAATGAAATGTTGGCGAGCAAGCCGCCGGCCATCAAGCACGGCTGAAGCTCGACGCCGACTCTAGATTTGACAGCCTCCCCCACTCCATCCAATTTCCCAATCTGTAACATCGCAAAACCTAATTTGACTTCCTCTACCCCTGGCCATATTCTTGTGCTGTATATGTCATCTTTCCGCCAGACCGTGTGTTGTCCGCTCACGTGCACCGCTGCGTGTCGTAACGCTGCGTGTTGCAACCCACACATCTCTGGCCTCCCGAGCTATCGAACTTAGCTAGTCATCAATCTCAAGTTCCGAAGCCCACGTGCCAGAGTCCAGGCAACGTGGGTTTTTTGTTTTTAGGGCGCGCCTTTTCAACGGGGAATACCGCAAATGGCTGATAACACGACGGAAACGAAAGCTCAAAAGGTCGAACGCCTCAAACGCGAAAAGTACGCGTGGGCACGCTTCGACGAGATAAAAGAAATGGCCCGCCAGGGCCGCGCCGCGGTCACCCCCGAATGGGCCGGCACCTACCTCCGTTCCTGGGGCATTTACACACAGGGCGACGGCGTTGGCGTTATCGGCGGCAAGGGCGGCGAAGGCAAAGCCACCGACTACTTCATGGTGCGCATCCGCATTCCCAACGGCCTCCTCACCAGCAGCCAGACCCGCTCCATCGCAGACCTCGCCGACCGTCACGCACGCGGCATCGCCGACATCACCGTCCGCCAGAACATTCAGCTCCACTGGGTCACCGTCGAATCGCTGCCCGAACTGATCGAATCGCTCTGGTCCTCCGGCCTCACCACCATCGGCGCCTGCGGCGACGTCGCCCGCAATGTCACCGGCTGCCCGATCGCCGGTTTTGATGCCCATGAATTCTGCGACGCTTCGCCTCTCGCGCTCGAAATCAATCGCACGCTGGGCGGCAACGCCGACTATTACAACCTGCCGCGCAAATTCAAAATGTCCATCACCGGCTGCCGCTCGTGGTGCAATTATCCCGAGATCAACGACATCGGCTTCACGCCGGTCACCCGTCGTCGCTCGCGCGGCCTCGAAACCGGTTTTTCGGTCCGCGTCGCAGGCGGACTCTCGACCAATCCCCACCTCGCCGTTCGACTCAACGCTTTCGTCGCATGGAACCAGGTCGTTCCCGTCGCACGCGGCATCGCCGAACTCTTCCGAGCGCAAGATGTACTGCGTGAAAATCGCGAACGTGCCCGCCTGAAATTCCTTTTCCTGCAGCACGGCTGGACTGCCGAGAGCTTCCTCGCCGATCTCGAAGAACGCATCGGCTTCAAACTCGATCAGGGCGAGTCGGAAGAAGTACCGTCCGACGTTCACCGCGACCACGTCGGCATTCACGCGCAGAAGCAACTCGGCTTCTCCTACGTCGGTGCGAATGTCCTGAGCGGGCGCATCACGCCGGATCAGCTTCGCCTCGTTGCCGATCTTTCCGACCAATTCGGCGATGGCCACATCCGCAACACCGTGATGCAGAACCTTGTCATCGTGAACATCCCCGATCGCAACGCTGTTCGCGTTGCCGGCGAGCTCACCGCCGCAGGGTTGCCCGTGCGCGCGGCTGCATTCGCTCGCGCCGCGGTGGCTTGCACCGGCACAGAGTTCTGCAAACTTGCTCTTACCGAAACGAAAGGTTTCTCTCGCTGGCTCGCGGGCGAACTTGACGAACGCATACCCGGCTTCCAGGAGCAGCTCCGCATCAACGTCACCGGCTGCCCCAATAGCTGCGGTCAGCATTGGATCGCCGACATCGGCTTGGAAGGCAAGAAGATCAAGCAGGACGGAACAATGGTCGACGCCTACTACTTCTGCATCGGCGGAAGTGTCGGCGAATTCGCTTCGATCGGTCGCCCGGTCGGCTACCGTTGTGCCGCCACCGACGTTCCCGACGCTATC
Organism: uncultured Acidobacteriota bacterium; assembly: GCA_963795355.1. Lineage (GTDB taxonomy): Bacteria > Acidobacteriota > Terriglobia > Acidiferrales > UBA7541 > Acidiferrum. The sequence goes on along the minus strand of CAWCHM010000008.1, from coordinate 685,891 downwards.
GAGCGGCTGATGAATCAATTCAACCAGAATCACCAGAGCGGCGAAAATCTCCGCCAATTCTTCGCGCGCCACTCCAACGACGACCTTCGTGCGATCTTGGCGGGTGGGTCTACCGCATCCGTAGCGCGTGACACTGCAACGACCGGTCCCGTCCCCGTCGGAGTCGACGCGTAAATGGGTAAGGTCTACCTCGTCGGCGCGGGCCCAGGCGATCCGGAGCTGTTGACTCTGAAAGCCGCGCGGTTGTTGGAGCGCGCGACGGTTGTGCTCCACGATTCGCTCGTCAGCAGGGAAGTTCTCGCGCTGATTCCTGCAAGCGCTGAGATCATCGACGTCGGCAAGCGCGCAGGCCAGAAACTGCTCACGCAGGATGAGATTAATTCCTTGCTCGTTTCGTACTCCAACGACCACGAGATCGTGATCCGCCTGAAAGGTGGCGACCCAACACTATTCGGCCGTGCGGGTGAAGAGATCGAAGCCTTGCGCGAAGCTCAAGTCCCGTTCGAGATTGTGCCGGGCATTACCGCAGCATTGGGTGCCGCAGCCGCGGCGAAAATTTCGCTGACCGACCGCCGCGCCGCCTCGCAACTCGTGATCACCACGTACTCTCGCGGCAAAGACGCCGCCAATTCCGACCCGTTCGCCGCAACGCCATCTCTAAACTGGGCCGCCATCTCCAGCAACACCACGCTAGTCCTCTACATGCCCGGCGCCGATTACGCCGAAGTCTCCCACCGACTCCTCGCCGCCGGCCAACCCGAAGACCTGCCGTGTGCAATCATCTCGAACGCCACCCGCCCCAACCAACAAGTCCGCCACACAACGGTAGCCGCCCTCGCGACCGTGGAAAAACTCCCCGCACCCGCATTGCTGATTGTAGGCCGCGTCACCACTGAAGACGTAGATCGCATAGCAGCCCGATCCGCGAAGCACCCTGTAGCCGCGTTCGCTTCTCAGAACGCGGGCCTTAGATGTCAATAAATTCATACCGCCACGACGACCTCGATCCAAATAACAAGGAGCATTTTAATAAAATGAGCACCACCTCTCAGCCACTGCAAGAACGTAAAAAACGCCTGCTCTCCCTCGACACCTGGGCCGTCCTACTAGCCTTAGCCGCCGCACTCCTCGTCCGCTCCGGCGTGCTAACCCGTGTCCCTTGGTAGACTTACGAATCCAGAGTGCCGCCCCCAGTGAGCCTAACCCGTTTAGAATCACATTCTTGAGCTCACGCACCAAATAAACCACCCAGAATCACATTCTTAGCAAAAAACACCGGGGGGGGTGGCTCTCCCACGAAATCAAAAAACACAGGTCAGCAATCACAGGTCGAAAACCGGAGGATTTAGAAGCAAATGGCATCATCGATAGCATTACCGCAAACCAGAACCGACAATCCGGTTCTCAATTTCGTCCGCCTGATCCCCGGAGTCGCGCTCCTCGCCGCGATCGGCTACGCGGGCAAACTCCTCGAAAAAAACGTCGGCGGATACGCAAAAGCCCATCACTGGACATTCCCGAATATCGAATACGTTCTCTGGGCGATTCTCATTGGCCTCGCAATTTCAAACACAGTCGGCGTTCCAACAATCTTCCGCGCAGGCGTTGCAACGTATGAATTCTGGCTCAAAGCCGGAATCGTGCTACTCGGCGCGCGCTTTCTACTCGGTGACGTCGCAAAGCTCGGTGGCCTCAGCCTCGGCCTCGTCGCGTTGGAAATCGGCGGCGCAACACTGTTCATGCTTTGGCTTGGCCGCGCATTTGGGTTGCGGCCGAAGCTGACTTCATTGCTCGCGGTCGGTTCCGCAGTTTGCGGCGTCAGCGCCATCATCGCGACGCAAGGCGCGATCGAAGCCGACGAAGAAGATTCGTCTTTCGCAATCGCCGCGATTCTCGCTCTCGGCGCACTCTCGCTCTTCACATTTCCACTTATCGGCCACTGGCTGCACCTCAGCGATCACGCCTACGGCTTGTGGGCAGGCTTGGCTGTCGATAACACCGCCGAAGCGACTGCGGCTGGAGCGTTGTATTCCGACGCGGCAGGGAAGTTGGCGGTGCTCGCCAAGACGACGCGCAACGCAATGATTGGTTTCGTCGTTCTCGCGTACGCCATTTACTGGGCGAGTCAAGGTCAGGCCAAAACAATCACGAATAAGGCAGCGTTCCTCTGGCAGAAATTTCCGAAATTTGTTCTCGGCTTCCTGCTGATTTCGATTCTGGCGACGCTCCAGTTCTTCAACAAAGAACAGATCACCTCGATCGCGAATCTGTCGCGCTGGGCCTTCCTGCTCACCTTCGCCGGAGTCGGTCTCCGCACCAACTTCCGCGAAATGAAAAAGCAGGGATTGCGTCCGTTCGCCGTAGGCGCCATCGGCGAAGTCGTCATCGCCATATTCACTCTGGGCCTGGTCGTCGCCGCCGACAAAATCTTCGGACTCTGATTCCCGGTCTCCGAAATTCGCTTTGTATCTCCCTAGGCCGCAAGAAAAAGAGGGCGCCAAGTCGGCGCCCTCGATGGATTTGAGTTACTGCTGAATAATCGAAGCGACTAGATGCCGAGGACGGTGCAGAGTTCCTTCACACTGCCTGCGGATTTTTGCAGCGCGGCGTTTTCTTCGGCGGTTAGTTTGATCTGGATGATTTCTTCGGCGCCCTTGGAGCCCAATTTTACGGGAACGCCGACGCAGAGGCCCTTGATTCCGTATTCGCCTTCGAGATACACGGCGCAAGGGAGGATTTTCTTTTTATCCTTCAGGATTGCTTCCACCATTTCGACGGCGGCGGCGGAAGGCGCGTAATACGCGGAGCCGGTCTTGAGCAGGTTCACGATTTCGGCGCCGCCTTTGCGGGTGCGCTGCACGATCGCTTCGATTTTGTCCGCGGGCAGCAAATCGGGAAGAGGAATTCCTGCGACCGTGGAATAGCGCGGCAAAGGCACCATATCGTCGCCGTGACCGCCTAAAACGAACGAGTGCACGTTTTCTACGCTGACTTTGCACTCCATTGCAACGAACGAACTCATGCGCGCGGAATCGAGCACGCCGGCCATTCCAAGCACGCGATTCTTCGGGAAGCCGCTGACTTTGAACGCGGCTTGCACCATCGCGTCCAGAGGATTGGTGACGACGATGATGATGCAATTCGGCGAATGCTTGACGATCTGTTCGACGACCGCTTTTACGACGTCGTAGTTCGCCTTCAGCAAATCGTCGCGCGACATTCCCGGTTTGCGCGGGAATCCTGCGGTGATCACGACAACGTCGCTGCCCGCGGTTCCGCTGTAGTCGCCGGTCGCGGTCGAAAGTCCCGATGCATGCGAATCGGTGCGCGTGATCGGTCCGGACTCGACCATGTCGAGCGCTTTACCAGCCGGAGGACCGTCGAGAATATCCGTCAGCACAACATCGGCCAGTTCGAGATCGACGATGCGCTGTGCGGTCGTCGAACCCACGAATCCACCACCTACTACCGTTACTTTCTTTCGGCTCATCCGTTCTTCTCCGTGAATTTTCTAAATGTGATTTGAAATCTTCTAATCGCCGTCTCAGCGGTTACTTTCCGGCGGCCATGCCCTTCATGTTTTCGATGATCGCGGTTGCGAATGCCGAGGTGCCGACCTTGGTTGCGCCGGGCATCAGGCGTTCGAGGTCGTAGGTGACTTTCTTCTGCTGGATCGTGCGCGCGATTCCGTCTTCGATCAGTTGAGCTGCTTCTTTCCAGCCAAGAAATTCGAGCATCATCGCGCCCGAGAGCATGACCGAGCTCGGATTGATGACATCTTTGTCGGCGTACTTCGGAGCTGTGCCGTGAGTGGCTTCAAACACGCCGTAACCGTCGCCGATGTTGGAACCGGGAGCCATTCCGAGACCGCCGACCTGCGCGGCGCACGCGTCGGAAAGATAGTCGCCGTTGAGATTCGACGTGGCGAGCACGCTGTATTCGTCGGCGCGCATCAAGACCTGCTGGAAGACGGAGTCGGCAATGCGGTCGTTGATCATTAGTTTTTTCTTCCATTGACCTTTACCGTGGGTCGCGTAAATCGCGTCGAGCGTCTGTTTCACTTCGTCGTAGAGCGATTTCTTGAAGGCGTCGGTGGCCTGCTCGATGCCGGGCTCGATCATCGCGGCATTTTGCTCGACGGTGAGCTGCGGATTCTTGTCGAGATTGTCGATGATCCAGCTCTCGCGCTCGGTCACTGTATCGGCGCGGAATTCCTGTTGTGCGAGTTCGTAACCCCAGTCGCGGAAGCCGCCTTCGGTGAACTTCTGGATGTTGCCTTTGTGGACGAGCGTGACGCTCTTGCGCTTGTTGGCGAGCGCGTACTTGATGGCGCGGCGAACGAGGCGCTTGGTGCCGGTCGGCGAAATCGGCTTGATTCCGACGCCGGAGTCCCAGCGAATCTGTTTCTTGCTGCCCTTGAGCATGTCGTTGTTCAAAAATTCGAGAAGCTTTTTCGCTTCGGGCGTGCCGGACTGCCACTCGATGCCGATGTAAACGTCTTCGGTGTTTTCGCGGAAGATGAAGACGTCCATCTTTTCGGGTTCGCGGACGGGAGAAGGAACTCCCTGGAAGTAGCGCACCGGACGTTCGCAGGAATAAAGATCGAGAAGCTGGCGAAGGGCGACGTTAAGAGAGCGGATGCCGCCGCCGACTGGAGTTGTGAGCGGGCCTTTGATGGCGACGCGGAAGTCGCGGATGGCTTCGACGGTGTCGTTGGGTAGCCATTCCTTGAAAGTGTTGAACGCTTTTTCGCCAGCGAAGACCTCGAACCAGGCGATTTTCTTTTTGCCACCGTAAGCGTGCTCGACAGCAGCGTCGAAAACGCGACGCGAAGCCTTCCAGATATCCCGGCCGGTTCCGTCGCCTTCGATGTAAGGAATGATGGGCGAGTCGGGAACCTGGAGTGATCCGCCGCTGTAGCCGATGGCCTTGCCTTCGGCCGGAACGGTTTGACCGTTGTACGCGTTCTTCATGAGTTTTCACATCCTCCGGGATGAGTGCACTAAACGAAACTGACGCCTGCCGCCGCTCAGCGGTTTCACGCAGTGAGCGCGAACTAGAAAACATACCATAGGGCGGGGCGGAAATTGGAAAGTGGAAAAGGGAAATTGGGCAGAGGCGTCGCCGTCGAGGGGTTCGCCAAGTTGCAGGTTCGGACTGCAAGATCGGCCGCCGATTTGAGGATGTAGGTGACACTGATTGATATACTCGGCAAGCTGCCACAGGATCAAAACTACACACTGGAGATACTGCGATGATGCTCGATTGGAATGAATACCAGAAACAGATCGGCGCGACGCTCGGCGAGTTGAAGAAGCTTAGCCCGGACACCGTGCGCGGCTACATGACGTTGGGTGCGGCAAATGCGCAAACGTCGAAGCTGGGCGAGAAGACGCGGCAATTGATTTCGCTGGCATGTGCGGTGACGACGCGATGCGATGGCTGCATCACGGTGCACACGGATCTAGCGTTAAAGGCCGGCGCGACGAAGGAAGAGATTTCGGAGGCGTTGGGTGTGGCCGTGGCGATGAATGCCGGGGCGGCGCTGATTTACTCGACGCGAGTGCTGGATGCAGTGGAAGCGAAGCAGGGGGCCAAGGCCAAGGACTAACAACTTTTGGCTTGAAGTTCGCATCGAGACTTCCAGAGGCCCGGCGCCGGGCTGCTGTTTGCGTTGGGGTAGTTCTGTCGAGGTGAACCGATGAATTTCCAGACTATGACCTATCTGTTGACGGTCGTTTTGTTGGGTTCAGTGACTTTTTGGAATGGTGGGATGAGGGTTTCGGCGAATGATGCGGCGCAGCGAGCCAGAGACACTGCCCCCGAGGTGCTGGGTTCTGCGAGCATGGAAATGCTTTCCCACACCGAGGGTGTTGATTTCAGACCTTACCTTCACGAGGCATATATCGCGGTCAAGAAACAGTGGCTTGCGAAATTGCCGCCCTCGGTTCGAGAAGGCGAACGAGGAGTGAACTCGGTGGAGGTGCGCATCGAGAGGGATGGGAATGTCGGGAAGGATTTTTTAAAAATTACGCGTAGTTCGGGGAAGGATGATTTGGACGCGGCCAGTTTGGAGGGGATTCGGTCGGCTGCGCCATTTGCCAAGCTTCCCGAGAAATTTACTGCGCCGTTTATCGAATTGCGTTTTACGTTTTACTACAACTTGGAACCGACGCAGAGATGAAGTCGGGTATGCCTTAGAGGCTATGCGCGCTGGGACTGTGAAGTGAGAGTTTCGAATCGGGGATAGGGTGAAATTTATCGGGACGTCTCCGGGACGTTGCGCCCGGCATGACCAGAACGCGAAGACAAGAGAAATGGCCGCCATAAGCGCGGCCATCTCGAGACTGCGTTGTACGCGTTCTCAGGTCTTGATTGGGGAGACGTGGCTGGCCACGCATTGCCACTTGCCGCCGGGCATCTTTACCCAAGTGTCGGTCCAACGGACGTGTGTGTCCATGGGCTTTCCCGCCTCGTCGGTGCCTTTGGCTTTGGAGGCGCCGGTGGCGATGGCCGCATTACCGAAAACCGTTACTTTCACGTCTTCATACTCCATGCTGTCGTATTTGGAGGCTTTGGCGTCTGCCAATAGTTGAGCGCGGTCGGTGATTTTTCCGTCGGCGCCGGTACCGACGAATTTTTCGGCTATCAGTGGGGCGACCAAGTCGGGGTTATTTGTTTTTTGCGACTTAAGCCATTGTTGTTCGAGTGCGGCAACAGCCTTCTCAGTGCCGGCGGATGATTGAGCTTGCGACCACACGGCACCCGACAATAAAACGAAAACGGTCAAACACAACACCAGTGTCCTCTTCATAGAGCATCTCTCCTCAGTTGTCTTGGAATCGACAGGAATGGCCGATGTACGGGGCAATTGGATACCCCCCGGGTGGGGATGTCAATCCATTGATGAATGCGCCCATCGGACCAGTGGTTTCAGGTGGGAAGTCGGGAGAACCAGCGCGCCAATGACGAAGACAGACGCCGCGTTCACACGTTACGACGGGTTTTCGATATCGCGGCCATCTGTGTCCATGAAGTCGTTGTATTCGTTGGCGTCGGCGATGGGCGGTCCATGCTGGCCATCTTCGCGTTTGACGGCGGGCTTGTTGCGACGCTTTTCCGTTTTTGCCTTTTGCTTTTCCTGCCGCTTGAGTTCTTTCTGTCGCTTCTGAAATGTCGTTGTCATAGGTTTTGCTCGGGTGCAGATTGTGTCGATTGCGCGCGAAAGAGAATCGCCTGTCTATCTAGTATCGCAGATGTGATGCCATTCTCGGAAACCTTATGGATTTTGTTTTGGAGCGGCCGCGGAGTGGCTGTTGGAAAGCTGCCGAGGGATATTGTATTCGAGTTGTGCTGCTCCGCTGCACGTGCCGATAAGAGATGGCAGTTCGGCGGCGATCATGAGGCAAACGCGAGACGCGGGTGCGCGGTACTCGGCATATTCACGATTGACGCGGATAAAATTGAAACAGGGCATCACTCTCACCGTGGCGGTCATCTATCGCTTGGAGATCGCGAAACTGGCTGGGAAAGCATGGAGATGGCGCACCAGGCCGGCGGGTTTGCGACTTCAAAGACCACAAGAGGAGAACAAGTTATGGCTACGGTGACGACGAAGGACGGAACGGAGATTTATTACAAGGATTGGGGCAAGGGCCAGCCGCTGTTTTTTCATCATGGGTGGCCGCTGTCGGCGGACGACTGGGACACACAAATGATGTTTTTCGTGCAGCGCGGGTATCGGGTGATTGCACATGACCGCCGCGGGCATGGGCGGTCGACGCAAACGGCGAATGGGCACGATATGGATACGTATGCGGCCGACGTGGCCGAAGTGACGAAAACGTTGGATTTGAAGGATGCGGTACACATCGGGCATTCGACGGGTGGCGGCGAAGTGATTCGTTATGTCGCTAAGTACGGGAAGGGGCGGGTAGCGAAAGCAGTGCTCATCAGCGCGATTCCGCCGAAATTGTTGAAATCTAAGGAGAATCCCGACGGGCTGCCGATGGAGGTGTTCGATCAACTGCGTGATGGGACTGGGTTCCACCGTTCGCAGTTCTATCAGGACATCACGATGCCGTTTTACGGATTTAATCGTCCTGGCGCGAAAATTTCGCAGGGGATTCGCGACAACTGGTGGCGGCAGGGAATGATGGGCAGTGCTCAAGCGCACTACGAGTGCGTTCGGGTGTTGTCGGAGACGGATTTCTTCGAGGATTTGAAGAGCGTGGATGTGCCGGTGCTAGTGCAGCATGGACTGGACGATCAGATCTGCCCGTTTGAGGCGAGTGGGGCGAAGTCGGTGAAACTGGTGAAGCACGGGACGCTGAAGACCTATCCGGGATTCCCGCACGGGATGCCGGCGACACACGCGGAGCAGATCAACGCGGACTTGCTGGAGTTCATCGCAGCGAAGACGAGCGCGGCGGCTGGGTGACGGAAAGGCGTAAGAACTAGAAGTTTAGTTTAGATCGTGGGGACGTGGGGCGCTGTGGTGCTGCGCCCCTACATGATTCGGGACGGCTTATGCGTCCAGCGGCTTGCCGATTTCCCAGTGGAGGCCGAAGGGGTCCGTCAATCGGCCAAGGCGCCAGCCGTGGTCTTCGGATACCGGGAAAATTTCGGTTGCGCCGGCGGATAGGGCTTGGGCGAAGACGGCGTCGGGATCGGCAACGGTCAGGATCATGCGAACGGTTCCGCCGCCGACCGGTTGGCGCGAGGACTGAGGTTCGGTGGCGGCTTCGCTGCTTACCCAGAATTCGGCGCCGTGGACCGAGAGACGTACAACCGTGCCTGCTTCGGGGGGCATGTCGAGGCGATAAGCTTCGGTGGCGCCGAAAGCGGATTTGTAGAAGGAGACTGCGATTTCGCCGTCCGGTACGGTGAGCCAAGGGGCTAGCGAGGTCTTTGGTTGAGTCATGGTGAGGAGTTGGACGGTCAGGCTCACACGAGAGTTTACATCTTCCTTGAAGTGAAAAAGAAGCAGATCCCGAGCTTCGCTCGGGATGACAGCGTTTTTTGGATTTGAGGACGAGTCTGTAAGTTGTGCCGCGACAATTCTTGGTTGTCTAGCAACAACACTGGGGAGAAGAAAAGGGGCGCGGTGATCGCGCCCCTTTTGTTTCAGAGTTGATGAGGTTCTGAGGACTAGAACATGTTCCAGAGGAACTGGTTGTAGACCTCGTGATGAAATTGGACTTCGGGAACCTTCACGAAGGTGCCGAGTTGGCGGGCGCAGCGGTCGGCGGCGGCTTGTTTTAGGTCGGCGTAGCGGCCTTTTACGTCTTCGCCGAGGAGTTCGCTGGTCCACTTGGCTTTACGGAAGTCGTCGAGCGCGGTGTAGATGTTGTCGGGCAGGTAGCGCTCGGCCTGACGGAGATTTTTCGTTTTGGATGTGTCGCCCTGGATGCCGGTCTTGAAGATCGAGTACAGCACCATGTAGGGGTTGGCGTCTGGCGCGACCGAGCGAACTTCGACGCGCATGCTCTTTTCGTTGCCGATGGGGATGCGAACCATCGAGCCGCGATCGACGGCGGATGCTTTGATCTGATTCGGCGCTTCGAAGTGCGGATCGAGACGGCGAAACGCGTTGACGCTGGAGTTGAGCATCAAGCAAATGTCGTTGCCGTGGGTGAGGATGCGATCGACGAAGGCCCACCCGGTCTTGCTGAGTTTCTCTTCGCCCTTCGGATCCCAGAAAAGATTTTTGCCTTTTTGGCTGATGGAGACGTTGGTGTGCATGCCGTTGCCGTTGACGCCGACAACTGGCTTGGGTAAGAACGACGCGGTGAGCCCCATCCGGGTGGCGACCTGGCGACAGATCAGCTTGTAAATTTGAATCTGGTCGGCGGCGGCGACGCATTCGCCGTAGCCGTAGTTGATTTCGAATTGTGACGGCGCGACCTCAGGGTGATCCTTCTCGTTCTGGAAGCCCATCGCGCGCTGCACTTCGGCGCAGGTGTCGATGAACGTGCGAAGAGGATCTCCGGGGAGAGAGTGGTAGTAGCCGCCGGTGTTTACGTAGTCGAACTTGCCGGTCTCGTGATAGCGGGCTTCGGCGTCGGCGCCGTTGAAGAGGAAGCCTTCGATTTCGTTGGCGGCGTTGAGCGTGTAGTTTTCTTCTTCGTACAGTTCAGTTGCGAAGGATTTCAGTGCGCCACGGATGTCGGCCTTGTAGGGCGAGCCGTCTTTGTCGATGACTTCGCCGAATACGAGCACTTTGCCGGAACCGAAGATGTCGGCCGGCCCCCAGTAAAATGCGCCCCAGTCGATGCCGAGTCGGAGGTCGGATTCGCGCTGTGCGGTGAAACCACGAATGGAGGAGCCGTCGAAGGTGAGGTTGTCGTAGCTCTTGACGAGAAATTTCTTGTCGTAATCAAGCATGTGCAGCCGGCCTTCGAGGTCGCTGAAGAGCACGGTGACAGCCTTGATGCGCTTTTCATCGGCAAGGTACTTGATCCGCTCTTCCTGAATGGTGTGCGCGGCCACGCGGTCGAGGCGCTGCTTCTTGGCCTTGAGATTCAGCTCTTCCAGCTCGTCGTACGAGAGGGACAGGAAATTACGCAGTTCAGTCGTCATGTTTCTCCTCTGAGGAAGTTGTTGCGAAAGCCGGTGGCGGAATGGTGAGCGGAGCGGGACACGCCATAAACAGTGGAGGATAGCGCGTGGTGTTTATGGTGGTCAATTTGAAAGAAGGACAGGGTTGCCGCGAAAATTAGATGGAGAGAATCGGAAAAGCGAATGGGAGCGACTTGGTGCAAGGGCGACAGAAGGGCACGGCGTGCCGTGCCCCTACGAGGTGATCATTCGCAGCTAGTCGTAGTATTCCTGGCCGAGGTGGGTGATGAGGTCTTCGCCCATCATCCAGCGGAGCGTGTTCTTGAGCTTCATCGATTGAATGAAGAGATCATGCTCGGGGTAGAGCTTTGGAGCGGTCATCGGCGACTTGAAGTAGAAGCTGAGCCACTCCTGGATACCGCGCATGCCGGCGCGCTGAGCGAGGTCAAGGAAGAGAACGAGATCGAGCACGATTGGTGCGGCGAGAATCGAGTCGCGGCAGAGAAAATCGACCTTGATCTGCATCGGGTAGCCGAGCCAGCCAAAAATGTCGATGTTGTCCCAGCCTTCTTTGTTGTCGCCGCGCGGCGGGTAATAGTTGATGCGGACCTTGTGGTGCATCTTGCCGTAGAGCATCGGATAGAGTTCGGGCTGCATGATGTATTCGAGCGCGCCGAGCTTTGATTCTTCCTTCGTTTTGAACGAGCCGGGGTCCTCGAGAACTTCGCCGTCGCGATTGCCGAGAATATTGGTGGAGAACCAGCCATTGAGGCCGAGCATGCGGGCCTTGAAACCGGGCGCGAGGATGGTCTTCATCAGCGTTTGCCCGGTCTTGAAATCTTTGCCGCAGATCGCGACTTCGTGTTCCTGCGCCAGTTGCAGCATGGCAGGGAAGTCGACCGTCAGGTTGGGAGCACCATTGGCGAACGGAACGCCACTGGTGACGGCAGCCCAGGCGTAGAGCATGGAAGGCGCGATCGCGGGATGATTCGACTTCATCGCTTCGACGAATTTTTCTGGCGTCGAGTGAACTTCGTCAGCCTTCAGAAAAATTTCCGTCGAGCCACACCAGCACATAACGAGTCGCGAAACTTTGGTGGTCTTTTTGAAATTAGCGATGTCTTCCTTGATCTGCAGCGCGAGTTCGTACTTGTTTTTCGCTTTTTTGACATTCGGGCCGTCGAGCTTTTTCACGTACTCGGGATCGAAGGCGGCCTTCATCGGCTTGATCTTGGAGAGGAACGGCTTCACTTTGGCGAGATCTTCGAGACTCAACACGCCGGCATTGGCTGCCGATTGATACGCGTTGTCTTTGAAAATATCCCAGCCGCCGAAGACGATGTCGTTGAGTCCGCTGAGCGGAACGAACTCCTTGATCTGCGGAGAGCGGCCGTCGGTGCGCTTGCCGAGGCGAATCGTGCCGAGTTGGGTGAGCGAGCCGACGGGTTGCGACTTGCCTTTGCGGACGAGCTCGACTCCCGCCATGAATGTGGTGCTGACGGCCCCCATTCCGGGCGTTAAGACGCCCAATTTTCCTTTTGCGGGCTCGATTTTTCGCGGCTTATCCATTCGTCTCCCTCAGAGATTCAAAAATCCAGAATAATGTCGTCGATTGTGGCCGTTTTGCGACCAACCGCCCGTGCATGAACGCGGTCACTTCGCGCGATCATCCCCTGCGCGCCGTTGTAAGTAAAACGAAACAGTAATGATGCGCGAAGCGATTCGGATTTGCAAACGACGGAGCCGCGACGCGCTGAAGCGTTTCACCGATGTGATAGCTTTTCTCGTGCGACGTCGAGCTAATTCAGCGCGTAGAGGTTGCCGTCGGTGCTACCAAAATAGACGGTGTCGCCCGCAACTACCGGAGAGGAGAGCACCGCGCCAACAGCCATGAGTTTCTGCACGCCCGACACCATGTCATCGTAAAAGAAATCCGTGAAAGCAAGATCGTAGTTCGTCGTACCGTCGGCCTTCGTAAAGCTCGCGCCATTTTTCTTGGAGCCATCCGTAGCAAACGTCCACGCGAGTTTCTGCGTTTTGAGATCGATCGCAAAAAGCTTGCCCTCATGGGAGCCGATATATACAAAGTCGCCGGCGACAGCGGGCGACGAGAAGAGTGGCCATCCGTGGAATCCGAGCGAGAAAAGCTGCGCCCCGCTTTTCGCATCCAGCGCGTAGAAAAGCGCCGTATCCGAAGTACCGAAAAATACCTTACCGTCCGCAATAGCCGGCGAACCAATAACCCACGAGCCTTTATTGTTGAAGCGCCATCGCTCTTTGCCCGTCGCCGCATCGACCGCATAAAAATTGGAATCGCGGCAGCCAAAGTAGACGACGCCGTCGGCAACCGCAGCGGACGATTGAATGCCGACCTGATTATGAATCTCGTGATCCTCGCCCGTTTTAAAACGCCAGACTTCCTTACCCGATTTCGCATCGAGGGCATAAAAATAGCTGTCCCAACTCCCGATGTAGACCTTGCCGTCAGCGACCGCTGGCGATGCGTGAACAACATCCCCAGTTTTAAATTTCCATTTCAGCTGACCAGACGCGGCATCGACCGCATAGACATCCGTATCGCCGCTACCGAAATACACGACGCCATCAACGACCACCGGCGAAGATAGATAAAAGTCGAACGGGTCAGGCATCGTCTCACCGATCGGCATAGCGCCGTGAAGGTGGGCGGCAGCGAAGCGCCGTTCGCCGGCCAGCGCAAATTTCCATTTCTGCGCACCGGTTATCGCATCGACGGCGTAAGCATTCCCGTCGTAACACGTGAAATAAACCAAGCCACCTGAAAGCGCCGGTGAAGACGTAACGCGCCCTTCCGTTTTGAATTTCCACTTTTCGGCGCCAGTGTTGCGATCGATGGCGTACAGAAAGTGGTCGCTGCTCCCGACATAAACCGTGTCCGACGTCACGGCCGGCGATGAGAGCACCTGCCCCTTCGTCTGGAACTGCCATTTGATTTTGTTGAATTTCGGAACACCGGGGGCCTGATAGGCGCCGGTATGTGCGGCGTTGCCCCTGAAAGTGGCGTCTTGCGCCAGCGCTACCGAAGAAGCTGAGAGCAGAGCGAGCAGAAACACGGGCAGTAGCGGCGTTCTCATGGCACACCCTCCGATTGGTCCAATAGACGCGGGGATGGCGGAAAGGTTTTCCAGGGCGCACAGCGAGTGGAAGCAGGCGTTCGAGAAAACGTTTGCAGAATTATCGTTCTTGAGTAAACTCGGTCCGCTATGAACAACTTAACGCGACGCGATTTGATCAAAACAGCGGTATCCGGGGCGACCATGGCTTCGTTGCCCGCGGCGGCATGGGCGCAAGGCGCCGCACAGGCAGACGGGAAGGGAATTGTGCCGATTCCACGCAAGGGTGCGATCAAGCAGTCGGTGTCGCGCTGGTGCTACAAGGATATCCCGCTCGACAAGCTGTGCCAGTACTCGGCGGAGATCGGCTGCAAGGCGATCGATCTGTTGCCGGTGGAAGAGTGGGACACGCCGAAGCAATACGGACTGATTTGCGCGATGGGCTACGCGGGCGGCGGCGATATTCCGCACGCGCTGAATCGCGTCGAGAATCACGCGAAGATCGAAGAAAACTTTCGCAAGAACATTCCGCTGGCGGCAAAGGCCGGCGTGCCTAACGTCATCACGTTTTCGGGTAATCGCGACGGCATGTCCGACGCCGAGGGCGCGAAGAACACGATCATCGGCCTCAACAAGCTCAAGAAAATCGGCGAAGACAACGGTGTAACGATCGTCATCGAACTACTCAACAGCAAAGTCGATCACCACGACTACATGTGCGACCACTCCGCCTGGTGTTTCGAAGTGCTGACCGCGGTCAATTCTCCGCGCGTGAAAGCTCTCTACGACATCTACCACATGCAAATCATGGAAGGCGACCTGGTCCGCACCATCCAGAAAAATATCGACCTGATCGGGCACTTCCACACCGGCGGCGTCCCCGGGCGGCACGAACTCGATGGGACGCAGGAAGTGCAGTGGGATGGCGTGATGCGCGGAATCGCGGCGACGACCTACAAGGGTTACGTGGCGCATGAATTTGTGCCCTCGAAGGATCGCGACCCGCTCATTTCATTGCGGCAAGCCGTCGATCTCTGCGACGTTTAGCGCGTCGCAACAAGATATGAAAAACATACGACGCGGTTTCGTGCTGTTGATGGCCGTGCTGTGTCTGGCGACGTCGAGCCACGCGCAGGAGCAAAAGTTCGCCGACATCGGCGACTTCAAGCTAGTTAGCGGCGAAACGCTCCGCAACGCGCGGATCGGATACCGGACCTTCGGCAAAATGAATGCCGACCGGTCGAACATCGTCGTCTTTCCCACCTGGGCGGGCGGAACGACCGAAGAACTGAAAGACAACGTCGGCGCCGGCAAGCTCATCAACGACGCCAACTATTACGTCATATTGATCGATGCGCTCGCGAACGGTGTCTCTTCATCTCCATCGAACAGCACCGTTCAACCCCACATGAAATTCCCCGGGATCACCGTGCGCGACATGGTCAACACCGAGCACGAACTCCTCACCAAGAAGCTCGACATCAATCACGTCAAAGCTGTGATGGGCATTTCCATGGGCGGCATGCAGATCTTTCAGTGGATGGTGTCGTACCCCGGTTTCATGGACAAGGCCATTCCCATCGTCGGGTCACCGCACGTCGCGCCCTATGATGTCGTGATGTGGCGCCTTAACATCGACGCCCTGAAGGACAGCGCCGGTTGGAATCACGGCGACTACACAGAAAATCCCGCGAAGCTCGTCCATTTCGAGATTGGCGAACTGATGCTGCAAACTCCGACGGAATACAACCGCACGCACACACGAGAGCAGGTCCTGAAGGCGCTGAAGAAATCGGAAACCGACAAGGCCGAGGATGCAAACAACACAATCCGACAGAGCGAGGCGATGTTGGCTCTGGATGTCGCGGACGTCTACGACGGATCGATGCAAAAAGCAGCCGCGGCGGTAAAGGCGAAAGTCCTTGTCGTCGTTTCGAAACAGGATCACACGGTGACGCCTCAGCCCGCCCGCAATTTTGCGGAGCTCTTACACGCGCCGTTGTTGGAATTGGAATCCGATTGCGGACATCTCGCGCCGGGCTGCGAAGGGACGAAATTAGCCGCGGCAATATCGGATTTCCTGCGGAAGTAGTAGCTGTTCGCATTTGCATAGCATGCGTCGCGGTTTCCCGGTAGATTGCGATGAGTGCCCGCAACCACGCCAAGTTCCAAGCCCTCGCAGCGCGCGAAGGGCAGCGCACCCAAATCTTCCTCTAAGAACGACAAAACATTTCTACAGAAACTTGGGCCGGGTTTAATTACCGGCGCTTCGGACGACGACCCCAGCGGCATCGCGACGTATTCGCAGACGGGAGCTCAGTTCGGCTACGGTATGACGTGGCTGATGCTGTTCTCCTATCCCCTGATGATCGTGATTCAGGAGATCTGCGCACGCATTGGGCGAGTAACCGGTGTAGGCATCGCCGGAAACATGCGTCGCCACTATCCGCGATCGCTCTTGTTTGGGATCGTGTCGCTGCTTTGGCTCGCGAACGTGTTCAATCTCGGCGCCGACTTGGGCGCAATGGGAGCGGCGGGCCAACTGCTCCTGGGCGGATCGCTGTTGCCTTATGTCGTTGGCTTTGCGGCGTTGTCGCTGGTCCTGCAGATCTACATTCCCTACACGACGTACGTGAAATATCTGAAGTGGCTGACGCTGGCATTGTTCGCGTACGTGCTGACTGCGTTTGTCGCTCACGTGGATTGGCGCCAGGCGCTGCGGTCGACTCTCTTACCCTCGATTTCATTCAACACGAAATATTTCACCACGCTCACGGCTGTCCTCGGCACGACGATCAGCCCGTATCTGTTTTTCTGGCAGGCTTCCGAGGAAGCCGAGGACGTCCGGAATAACCGTAAGGACCATGCGCTGAAATACGCACCGTGGCAAGCGCACGAACAATTCGCGCGAATTCGCGTCGATACATATGTTGGCATGGGACTTTCGAACGCCGTCGCGCTCTTCATCATTCTGACGACGGCGGCAACGTTGCATGCGGCGGGAATTCGCGATGTCGAAACTTCAGCGCAGGCGGCAAAGGCGCTCGAACCCCTGGCGGGGCGATTCGCGTTCGAACTCTTCGCTGTGGGAATTATCGGTACCGGACTGCTTGCGGTTCCTGTGCTCGCGGGATCGGCTGCGTATGGTGTCGCGGAAACGTTCCGCTGGCATGCGAGCCTTGAGTCGCGGCCGAACAAGGCGAAACAATTTTACGGTGTGTTGGCGATTGCGACGATCGTCGGACTCGCGCTGAACTTCGTCGGATTGAATCCGATCCGCGCGTTGTTCTGGTCGGCGGTGATCAACGGAGTCGTGTCGGTCCCACTCATGATCGTGACGATGCGGATGGCCGCGAACCGCAAAGTGATGGGCGAGTTTACCCTGCCGCCGTATTTGCGCGTGATGGGCTGGGTGGCGACGGCGGTCATGCTTGCTGCTTCGATTGGACTGTTCTCGACGCTCGGGCGATAAGTCCATCGAAGCTCAAAAGCCGGTCGCCAGAGCCACGTCAAATTTTTACAATACGTTTGTGCCACCCATCGGTGAAAGTGAAGCAGCGTCGGACACGTATTACGCGCTGGAGGGCAGTCGATGTCGAATGAAGTTGGACCTGTAAGCGAAACTCCGCCGATTCCTGTGACACCTGTTACGCCCCCTGGAGGCGCGAGGCACGGACGCGCCGCCTTTGCTTTCATTTTTGTGACCGTCGCGCTGGACATGGTGGCGCTCGGAATTATCATCCCGGTGCTCCCGCGATTGATTGTGCAATTCGAAAACGGTGACATGGGAATGGCGGCCACGCAAACCGGCATCTTCGCGTTTGTCTGGGCGGCGATGCAATTTGTATTCGCGCCAGTGATGGGAGCGCTATCCGACCGGTTTGGGCGCCGCCCGGTGGTGCTGCTCTCCAACTTCGGATTGGGCTGCGACTACGTCCTGATGGCGCTGGCGCCGACCTTGGGATGGTTGTTTGTCGGCCGCGTGATTTCTGGAATCACCGCGGCGAGCATACCGACCGCGAATGCGTACATCGCCGATGTGACCCCGGAAAATCAACGTGCCGCGAAATTTGGAATGTTGGGCGCAGCTTTTGGCCTCGGATTTATTATTGGGCCGGCAGTCGGCGGATTTCTCGGTGGCTACGGACTGCGCTATCCGTTCTGGGCTTCCGCGATCTTGAGCCTGGCGAATGCTTTCTACGGGTTATTTGTTTTGCCAGAGTCGCTGCCGAAAGACCGACGGTCACCGTTCAGCGTGAAGCGCGCGAATCCGCTCGGCGCATTGAAGCTGTTGCGGTCGCATCCAGAATTGGCTGGCCTCGCGATGGCGATGTTTCTCTACTACAACGCCCACGAGTCCTTGCCCAGCATGTACGTGCTGTACACCGATTATCGATACCACTTTACTCCGCAGCTGACCGGATACGCGTTCACAGGAGTGGGAGTCGGTTCGACGATCGTGTCGGCGTTCCTCATTTCCTTCGCGATCAAGAAGCTCGGTGAAGTTCGAACGCTGTACACCGGTTGGCTGTGTGGGCTAGCCGGTTTCGCGGTGTTGGCTGTTGCGCCGACCACCGCAACTTCACTGATTTCCATTCCACTCCTGTCGTTGTGGGGCCTGGGCAGTCCGGCGATGCAGTCTCTGATGACGCGCCGTGTCGATAAATCGGCACAGGGACAGTTGCAAGGCGCAATGATGAGTATGTTTGGCGTGGCCGGGATGATCGCACCGCTGGTTTTCACGCAGGTGTTTGGCGTCGCGATTTCGCCGAAGTGGGGATTTCATCTCCCCGGCGCGCCGTATTGGCTGGCTGCGTTACTGATGTTGGGAAGTCTGGCGATTGCCTGGAGCGTGATGCGCCGAGAGGGAAGTATTACCGCCGCACCAGCGAGCGCAGACGGCGCCGACTGACACCGCCGCTATGACCAAAAAATGGGACTATTTCGTAGTGGCCTACTGAACATTCAGGCCAAGCACGCGCGTCAATTGCTGCTGCAGCTTCACGAGTTCGCGCTCGCGGTCGTGCTCGTCTTTCGTCCGCTCCGTTAGAGCTTCCTTGAGGAGTTGCAGGTTCCGCCGAAACTCCAACTGCGCCAGCACCACGCGCCCTAGAGCTTGTAAAGCCTCTCTCTGTTCCGGTTCGAACTGGCGGGGCGTCTTGTCGATCACACAGAGTGTTCCGAGTGCGTAACCGTCTTCGTTGATCAGCGGTGCGCCCGCATAAAATCGGATCTTTGGATCCGATGTCACGAATGGATTGTTACGGAATCGCTCGTCTTCGAGTGTGTCCGGAATGACCATCACGTCCGGCTGCTCGATAGCCACCGAACAGAACGCGATGTCGCGAGGCGTTTCCGACGGCTTCATTCCAATTTTGGATTTGAACCATTGCCGGTCTTCGTCTACCAGGGAAATCAGCGCGATCGGCGTCTTGCAGATGGCCGAGGCGATCAGGGTTAGATCGTCGAACGCCTGCTCCGGCTCGGTGTCGAGGATGGCGTATTTCTGGAGGGCCGCGACGCGTTCGTGGTCATTTCTGGAAATTGCCTTTTGCGATTCCATGCGGGCCTCCCAAGACTTTACATCGTGGAGAGACAACCCATCCCACCGCAAAGCACGTGGATAATACTCCTTGCCAGCGCCGAAGGGAAAGCGGCGCCGATGAGGAGCGGTGGCGCGGCTGTTCAAAAGCGGACAAAAGTTCCCATAACCGGGCAAGTCACCGCGGCAACTGATCTGCGAGCCGGCCCGACACTCTGATTCTGCGAGACTTAGGAAGGTCTGCGGAGTGCGGCCGAGGACGGCCAGTTGCACTCGATCCATTTGGCTGGGTCGGCCGATGAGGAGCAAACGATGAAAGGCTTCTGGCAGGACATGAAGTACGCGATGCGTTCTCTGCGCAACGCGCCGGGATTCGCATTGATCGCCATCGTGACACTGGGTCTCGGGATGGCGGTTAACACGACGGTGTTCAGCGTCATCAACGGCTTGCTGCTGCGTTCACTTCCGGTGCCGCATCCCGAACAGATCACGGTCCTTGCGCTGAAGCAGCAGGGCACCGACGGCTTCCAGACGTTTTCCTATCCGGACTTTCTCGACGTTCGCACGCAGTCCGCTTCGACCGCGGAAGTCTTCGCGTTATCGGACCTCGCTGGTAAGCATCCTCGCCGACAACCGTGGCGATCATTGTGTGATCAGCCGCGTGAGCGGCAACTATTTCTCCGCGCTCGGAGTTCAGCCGGCGCTCGGCCGCCTGATTCTGCCGACAGAAGGGCAAACGCCAAACTCCGATCCCGTGATTGTCCTCAGCTATGTCTACTGGCAAAAGCGATTCAATCGCGATCCGAACATCGTTGGTAAGACCTTGCAGGTCGACGATCGCCCGATGACAGTCATCGGCGTGTCGCCGAAAGGCTTCCTGGGCACGTACGCATTCCTGAGCATGGATGCGTTCGTACCGATGAGCGCGACGATCGGCACTGGCGCCGAGGATGGCGTGAAGGAGTTTTGGGAAAAACGCGATCGGCGCAGCATTTCGCTCCTGGCCAGGCTGAATCCCGGCATCGGTTTGAAGCAGGCCAACACAACGTTTGGCGTCATCGCAAACCGCATTGCCGATCAGCATCCCGACACTGACAAAGGCGTCTCGATTCAAGTCTTCCCGGAAAAACTCGCCCGGCCTGAACCCGATCCTGACAACACCATTCCGAATGCTGCTCTGGCATTTACCGCCCTCGGGGCCCTCGTTTTGCTCGTCGCTTGCTTCAACATCGCAAACGTTCTGCTGGTCCGTGCGACGGTTCGCCAGCGTGAAATGGCGATTCGCGCCGCGGTCGGCGCAGGACGCGCCCGCCTGATTCGACAGCACCTGACCGAGAGCCTGATGCTCGCTCTTTTTGGCGGCAGCGCAGGAATGTTGCTGGGCTGGTGGGCGGCTGGATTTCTCGGATCGCTCAACTTGGGGACCGACCTGCCGGTTCGATTCAATTTCGATCCAGATTCAAGCGTCTTTCTGTTTGCGTTGAGCGTGGTCTTGGTCACAGGCACTGTGGTTGGCATCCTGCCGGCGCTGCGCGTTGCGCGAACCGATGTGAACTCGATGCTCCGTGAAGGCGGGCGTGGCACCACGGACGGTGGCCGTCGGCATTGGGTGCGCAACGGGCTCGTTATGGCGCAGGTGGCTGGCTCTTTGCTGCTACTCATCGTCGCCGGGCTATTCGTTCGCAGCTCCCAGAAAGCGGAACACATCGCGCTCGGCTTCAATCCAGACCATGTCCTCGATGTTCCAATCGATGTGAAACAGATCGGATACACCGATGCGCAGGGCAAAGAGTTTTTCCGAACGCTGGATGAGCGCCTCCGCGTCTTGCCCGGAGTGGCGTCGGAAAGCGAGGCGTTCGTCACTCCGCTGAGCCTGATCAGTTCTGACCAAGGCCTCGTATTCGACGGCCGCGAGCCCGAGCCCGGACATACGCCACCAAGCGTGATGTTCAACATGGTCAGCCCGGACTATTTCTCCACTCTACAAATCCCGTTGCGCCAAGGGCGGGTTTTCACCGCTGCCGACCGCGACAAGGCTCCGAAGGTCGCCATCGTGAACGAAGCCTTGGCCAAGAAATTCTGGCCCGCTCAGGATGTAATTGGCCGTCACTTCCGCTTCGCAGCTGGCGAGCCGACTTCAGTGGGAAGTCGTGGGCGTTGTCGGCGACACGAAGATCAAGAGCCTCACGGAAGAGCCGACGCCGTTCTTCTACGTGCCGCTGGAACAGAGCTACATGCCGTTGCGGACCGTTCACCTGCGCACTTCGGTTCCACCAGAGTCGATCAAGCGTCAGATCGTCGCCCAGATTCAGGAACTTGCGCCGACGCTTCCGATAACCGGCGCGAGATCGTTGTCGGAAGACCTCGGCGGAATCAACGGCTACCTCTTCTACAAGCTGGGAGCGCAGCTGACCGGCACAATCGGGTTGCTGGGTTTGGTGCTAGCAATTGTCGGGGTTTACAGCGTGGTCTCTTACGCCGCCGTCCAGCGAACGCATGAGATCGGTATTCGTGTCGCGTTGGGTGCGAGGCGAGTCGATATTCTAAGAATGGTGCTAGGGCAAAGCATTCTGATTGTCGGAGTGGGAATCGTGGTCGGATTGGGACTCGCGTTCGCGGCGACCCGATTGGTAGCGGGCTTCCTGGTTGGAGTTTCGCCGACAGATCCAGCGACGTTCCTATCGGTGGTCGTACTGCTGGCGTTGGTGGCGGTTGTGGCGTGCTGGCTGCCGGCGCATCGAGCTACACGAGTAAACCCGCTGGTGGCCTTGCGTTACCAATAGTTTAGGGAACGAGGAAGAGCCTTAGACTGGTGGGCGACGAAGAGACTGAGATGCCTCTCGACAGGAGCGTCCGAGCGGGGACTAGCTTCGGCGGCGTGAAGTGGCTGTGGCCGCGATGGAGCCCGTGAGGGTCAGCGCGAAGAGCGAAATGATGGCGAAAGTCAGTGCGAAGATGATCATTCTGTCTCCAGAACTCACACGGATAAGGGCATCTGAGGGTCCAAAAAAATGCCCCTCAAAATGCGGCAGTTAGCCCGAAACTACAAACTATCCTGTAAGGAATTCTGGGACAGGTGAGGGCTTTAAACAGCGAATATTTTACAGTACTGGTACCTAAGCCTAAATGGCTAGATCGCCGGACGTAGCCATCCAGAACAGTAGTTGGCCGATCGAACAGCCAACTTCCCGGAGTCGCCGGAAGGACGTCGCCTCCCCCCTCCCCCCACGATTTTTGCGTAAGAATGTGATTCCAGGGGAGATGCTTGTGATGTCGGTGCAAGAATGTGATTCTAAAGGGGTAAGGTTCACCGGTGGCGGGTGAATTTGTTGTAGGGATTGGACTTAGCAGAGGATGGGTAGGTGTCATCGGGCGGGAATGAAACGGCGTACGGGGCGGAGCGAGCCGCATCAGCCGTAAGAAAAGGCAAGATGACGACGTAAGGTCGCCCCTACAAATGGCGAAGGCGACGGCGGATCAGGGTGAGCCTTGCCGCTCGGGAAAAGATCGGAGTGGGCTTCGCCCGCAAGAAAAAAAACGGCCGGGGCAAATGAACCCGGCCATTCCTGGCGATTGATGGTTGTGATTGAGGCTTTGTGGCGGCTGGCGTTTAAGCTTTGCTCAGGCGGATTGAGCCGTCGCCGGTGTGGATCACGATGGGTTGGCCGCCGCCGTTCATTTTGCCGTGGATCTGGGAGTTGCTGAAGGTGCCTTCGACCGTTACGGGGATGCCGAGGCTGATGTGGCCGTCGTTGGTGCTGGCTTCGATGTTGGCTTGCAACTCGGCGGGCAGTACGACGTCAACGCTGCCGTCACCGGTGCGGATGCTCCAGCCGGAGTCAATCTTAGAGCCGGCGCGGATGCGAGCGTCAATGCTTCCGTCGCCAGTCTTAACGGTGAGGGAATCCAGCCGTCCGTCCAGCGTGATGTGGCCGTCGCCCGAATAAGCATCGACCTTGCCGTCAAGATTGCGGGCGTCGATGTGACCGTCGCCGGTGCGGAGGCGGATGTCGCCTTTGGCGCCGTTCACGGTGATGCTGCCATCGCCGGTGTCGATGTCTACGTCGCCGGCAACCTGGTCGGCGCGCACCGAGCCGTCGCCCGTGTGAATCTTGACCTTCCCGTTGAGGGTCTGCGTGGTCACCGATCCATCACCGGTATCGACCTGAAGGTCACCCTCCTTGGGCATGTGGACTTCAATCTTGAGCCCACGGTTATGTGCGCCCCAGGAGAAGCCCCAGTGGCCGTTGACCCGCGCGGTGATTTGCACGCTGTCCCCATCCTGGCGGGACTCGATGTGCAGGTTTTTGTCGAGCTGATAGCCGTCGTAGGTGACGTGAAATTCGACCTGCTTTGTATCGCCCGTAAAGGTCTGGACGGAGCCGTCATTGGTATCGACGCGGACCTGAGCTCGACCGGAGACGGTGTAAGACTTGTTCCACTCCTCAGCGCTGGCGGAGGGCGCCACGAAAGCGCTCGCGGCTACCAATGCGGCGAGGGGGAGAGCCATACAGATGGCGCGTCGGGAAGAGAGTCGATTCATTTTCTTGGTGCCTCCGTTGGGCTGTCTGGGCGCCCTAGCTGAGCTCCCGGTCGTGATGACTAAGGTACGCAAAGTGTCCGAAAAAGGTTCCACACCCGCTTCGAGCTACCGTGAACTCTTTGCGGCTACTGTCTTGACGCTCGAACCGGGCTTTGGTCTGAGGGCGGCTAAAAATTTGTCTACGGGAAGGGTATTGATGACGTTGGACTTTTCGAGCCAGCCGCGGCGCGCCATCGTGACCCCGTAGCGGATGTAAGGCAGGTGCATGGTGTTGTGAGAGTCCGTCGAGATGACGACCTTCACGCCGCGTTCTTTGCACATCCGCAGGTAGACCTCGCGGAGATCGAGCCGCTCGGGGTAGGAATTGCATTCCATCGCAACGCCATGTTTCGCGCAGGCCGCCAAGACTTTTTCCATGTCGTAATCGAAAGAGTCGCGCACGAGAAGACGCCGACCGGTCGGGTGGCCGATGATCTGACAGTACGGATTTTCAATCGCGGCGAGCATGCGATCGGTCATCGCGGAGCGATCGAGCTGCATGTAGGAGTGGATGGAGCAAACGACCACATCAAGCTGGGCCAGGATTTCGTCGGAGTAGTCGAGTTCCCCGTCTTTGAGGATGTCGACCTCGGAGCCGGCGAGCACCCGGATGCCGAGGCCCTTGGCGTCGATCGCGTGCAGCTTTTTGATGTGAGCAACGACACGTTTTTCATCCAGGCCGTTGGCGATCGTGACCGACTTCGAATGATCGGTCATGGCGATGTATTCGTGGCCAAGCGACTTTGCGGTTTCGGCCATCTGCTCAACCGTGTGCTTGCCGTCGCTGGCCGTCGAATGCATCTGGAGGTCGCCCTTGACGTCGGCCAGTTCAATTAACTTGGGCAATTTGTGAGCTTCGGCGGCGGCGATCTCGCCGGTGTTCTCGCGCAGTTCGGGAGCGATGTAGTCGAGCTTCAGCTTGGAGTAGATCTCTTCTTCGGTCCGGCCAGCAACGCGTTTCTCGCCTTTGAGGGTGGCGAGAGCGTACTCGTTCAACGTGAGCCCCATGTCGTTGGCGCGACCACGGAGCTTGACGTTGTGCTCTTTCGATCCGGTGAAATAGAGCAGTGCGGCGCCGAAACAGTCTTTGTCCAGAAGGCGAACATCGACCTGCAAGCCGTTGTCGAGATTGAAGCTGACTTTGTTTTCGCCTTTGGCCAGAACTTGATCGATTCGCGGGTAAGTCAGGATATGTGCGGCGACCGCGTCGATGTGTTTTTGAGCGGTGAAGCCGTCGGCCAGCGTAAGCAAGAGATCCAGGTCGCCTACCGTCTCGCGGCCGCGGCGCAACGACCCGGCGGTTGTGATTGAGGCGACGCCTTTCGGATACTTGTTGATGTGCTCGATGATTTGGGCGGCGGCGTTCTCGGCGGTGTCGAGGCGGAAACGGCCGCTGGAACGCTGGTGCGTTTGGACTGCTTTCAAGATGTTCTGTTCGCTCTTTTCGCCAAATCCAGGCAGGTCGCGGAGCTTGCCTTCTTTCGCGAGTTTTTCGACGTCAGCGACGGTCGCGGCCTTGAAGTTGGACCACAAGAACGCCACTTTCTTGGGTCCAAGCGATTGCAGATTCAAAATGTCGAGCAATGTGACTGGGAATTTCTTCAGCAGCTTCTGGCGCAGGCTGTAGTCGCCGGTCTTCAGAATCTCTTCAATATGCTCGACCATCCGGTCGCCGATGCCGGGGAGTTCTTCCAGCTTGCCGGGTTCCTTTGCGAGTTGTTCGATGGACTCATGCATTCCGGCAATGAGCTCCGCAGCCTTCTCGTAGGTTCGGTAGCGGCCAATGATCGCGCCGTCGATTTCCAGTAACTGGGCGGTTTCTCGAAGGATTCTGGCGAGTGTTTTATTGTCCATGGCGGAATTATAGTGCGAGAAGGGCGGGGAGGACATATCCGGAAACGAGCACGAAAGCCCCAGCACAAAATAAAAGGCCGGCAGAGAAATTCTGCCGGCCGATATCATTCCTGAGTTAAAACTTAGCTCGCCTTTTGAACGTTGGATGCCTGGGGGCCCTTGGGACCTTGCACAATCTCGAACTCGACCGGATCTCCTTCCTGCAAAGTGCGATAGCCGTCGCCCGTGATGGCAGAATAGTGGACGAAAACGTCGGGACCGTCATCGCGCCCGATGAACCCATAGCCTTTCGAATTATTGAACCACTTTACCGTTCCTCGCACCGAGATTCCCCTCCCGTATTTGCGACTGAGATTTACAAACCTAACGGACTACTGCTATCTGCACCAAGGAGACGCACCCGTTGGAAATTAAATGTCGCGGAGTCTAGCAGAAAAGGCTTCCGAGTCAAGGACACAAAGGTGGCGGTTGGTAAAGCAAGCACGAGCTCTTTCGCAGTATTAAACCGTTTAGATACGAGGCGCGCGAAGTGATGGCTTTGGAAGTAAAAAGCAAAATGATTTACGAAAAGTTATCCGCTTTTCGTCGCGCCCTGCCTGGCGAAATCGCTTCTTGAGAATTTGTCCAGGACACGTGTAAAACACGCGCTGCGCAAGCGCAGTGGAATCGATGGTTGGCAAGCCAAGAACGCCTCGCAAGGGATTTGACATATCGTATCGCGCCGCCGAAATCGTGATATCAGGGCTTTGAAGATTCTCAGCTAAGCCCCTTTTTCAGAAACTTCATGGGCCGCAAAATCTGGAACAAATTGTTGTAGTCGTCAGTCCAAATCCGGAGTCCCGGCGGAACATCGATCGAATCCTGCAATGTAGATTCATCGAGGTTCAGCAAGAAATCCTGATTGCGCGTTAAAAGCATCCAGTCGGCTGCATCGATGAGCTTGCGGTTGTCATCGTTATTCGAGATCAGACGCGATTCGACTCCCGCGTCGTCGGCCAATAGCTTCACAACCGGGTTGAGATCGAGATAGGTGTTCGATGTATGGATGGCAAGAATTCCGTCCGGCTTAAGGCGTTGAAGATATAGCGCCACCGCCTCGCGGGTGAGAAGGTGGACCGGGATCGCGTCTCCGGAGAAAGCATCGATCACGAGCACGTCGAATCGTTCGGAGTCATCGGCTGCCAGCGAGAGCCGCGCGTCGCCCATTCGAATAGCAACATCGGCGCCGTTCGTGCGCGCATTCTTTAAATAAGAGAACTCTTGATTGGCGATTCTTACGATCAGCGGGTTGATCTCGTGGAACCGCACCTCGTCGCCACGCTGGGCGTACGCTGCGATCGTGCCGCTGCCGAGTCCGACGACGCCGATATGTCGAGACGGCTGGTCTTCGAAGAAATCCAATGCGATGCCGACTCCCGAATTTCTCGCATAGTACGTGGTCGGATCCGCGCTTCTTGGCGGATCGAGGAATTGCGCCCCGTGCTCAATCATTCCGTGATACAGCGCGTGATATGGACGTTTGAGCCAGTCGTAGTGAAGCTGGACTCGCAGCCCGCCGTAAAAATTGCGTTCGACGAGGATCGAATTCTTCTCGTAGGCGTGAACGTGGTAGGCGAGTACGGCGACGAGCGCTGCCGTCGCGACTGTCCAAAACGCGCGTAGCGGCCAGACGGTGTCCCACAAAACTGCCGCGGCGGCGAGCGATGTAAAGCAGAGTGCCAGCGGGTATTCGTAGGTCGCTGCGAAGAGCAGTGGCGCGACCAGCCCAACAAAGATTGCTCCCAGGGCGCCGCCTGCAGCGATCACGAGATAGAACGTGGTGAGGCGCGCGGGCTCGGGCCGGAGACGCGCTAACTCGCCGTGACAAAAGAGGCAGAAGACGAATAGTCCGAGGCAGAAGAGGGGGACTGCGACCTGGATAGACTCGGTGATCGACGGATCGTAGATGGCGTACCCGAGGCTGCCGAGCATTACCGCGACGAGCCGGACCACGAGCCATCGGGAATACAGACTACGGCGCGCGAATGCCAACGTGAACGTCAGCAGGTATAAGGCGAGCGGCAAGACCCACAGCAGGGGGACAGGGGCGACGTCTTCGGTGAGGTGATTGGTTGTCGCGAGCAGCAGGACGGAGCCGCATGCGGACAGGGCCAACCACAGAATCCAATCGCGGCGGTGGGATAGCGAAGTCGGCTCTGTCGCGGCGGTGGCGGCGGGCTCCGGTGGCTCTTTTTCGACCCGCTCCGCGACCGGCGCGATGGCCGCGTCTGCGATTGCCACTGTACCTTCACGCCGCGACATCCAAGCCGCGAGTGAACACAGAAGCATAAAAAGCGCGTACAGGGTCGACCATAACTGCGCTTGCCGATGCGACGACACGCGCGGCTCGATGAGGAAAGGGAAGCTCAGCAGGGCGACGAATGAGGCGAAGTTCGAAATCGCAAAAAGGTGATAGGCCGTTGCGCCCGTTCGCGCTTTCCACGCCTGGATTAGCGGGCTCGTTGCGCTCAGGAGGACGAACGGCAATCCGATGGAAGCGGTGAGCAGCACCAGGATGTGAAACGCCGGGTAGTTCGAGATGGGTGAACTGAGAATGGCGTGAGGCGCCAGCGGGAGGAGCGCGAGGCTCACAACCATGAGAGCGATATGCGTGGAGGCTTGCCTTGACGCATTCAAGCGTCGCGTCAAAAAGTCGGCGTAGTAGTAGCCTAGTAACAAGGCCGACTGGAAAAAGACGAGGCACGTCGACCAGACAGCGGCCGATCCGCCGAACCTCGGCAAAATCATTTTCGCGAAGAGGGGCTCGAGCAGAAAGAGCAGGAACGCGCCGAGAGCGACCGTGAGCGAATACAGGAATCGGACAAATCGCGGGGAGGGCAGAGTCACACCATGAATTGGAAATAGTAAAGTAGGCTCGAAATCGTTTTGGCATCGCGGATTACGCCGGTCCGCAACATGTTCTCGAGTTCAGATCGTCTGAAAGCCTTTGAATCGATACGTTCGTCTTCTTCAGGCTCGGCTTCGCCTTGCGTCACGCCTTCGGCGAGGAGGACGAACATGCGTTCTTCCAAGAATCCTGGGCTCGGCCAGAAATCGAGAAACTGGCGCATTTTTCTTGCGCGAAGGCCGGTCTCTTCGATCAGCTCTCGCTTGGCAGCTTGTTTGATGTTCTCGCCGGGGTCAACGCGGCCAGCGACTAATTCCCACAGATATTGTTTCGCCGCATATCGGTATTGGCGGATCAAGACGATTCTGCCATCGTCCAACACCGGCATCACAACGACGGAGCCTGAATGCGCGATCACGTCGCGGGTCGCTCTTACGCCCAGAGGTTCCAGCACTTCGTCGCGACGGACCGAAAACACTTTTCCATTGAATACGACTTTGCTGCTGATAATTTTTGCTTTGCTCGCACCGGAGTTCTTTGCCTTTTTTGCCGGCATGATCCCTCAGAAAAGTTTGCTGGGCGCAATTTTAACAGGCGCTCCAATCCATGCAACTCTACCGCGACCCCGCGAAACGGGCGTGTCGGGCAGCGCTATCACTCCGTTTGCAGCGCATTCATAGCACGTTCGCTGCGATTGCCGTCGGCGTTCCCGCCACCTATACTCAATGCATTGGGGCATGTCCATCAACACCATCATTGTCGACGACGAAAAGCCGGCGCGGGACGAACTCGCGTTTCTCCTCAAAGCGTTTCCCGAAATCAACGTAATCGGCCAGGGGAAGAACGGCGTCGACGCCGTCAATCTTATTAAAGAGCATTCGCCTGACCTCGTTTTTCTGGATGTGCAGATGCCTGGGCTTGATGGCTTTGGCGTGTTGCGGAAGCTGGTCGAGCGGAAGATGAAAGTGCCGCACGTTGTTTTTGCAACGGCGTTCGATCACTACGCGGTGCAGGCGTTCGATGTGAATGCGGTCGATTATGTGCTGAAGCCGTTTGACAAGGCTCGCATAGCCAAGGCGATCCAGCGCGCGCGCAAGGTGATGGAGACGCAGACGAGCACGGCGGAGCGACTCGAACAGCTGGTGAGTCAACTAAATGGGAACGCGAAACAGCATGTCCAGCCTGCGAAGATTTTGGTCAAATCGGGGCAGCGGTTGCTGCTTGTCGCGGCAGAGGATTTGATTTTTGCGTCGATCGAAGACGGGATGATCTCTGTTGTCGGGCGCGATGTCGAGGGGACATCGAATTATCGCACGCTCGAGGAGTTGCACGCGGCGCTTGATTCGGAGACGTTCTGGAGGCCGCATCGATCGCATCTGGTGAACATTCATCACATCAAGGAAGTGGTGCCGTGGTTCAAGTCGAGCTACATGCTCAAGATGGATGACAAGAAGCAGAGTGAAGTGCCGGTTAGCCGCGTTCAGACGAAACGGCTGCGGGAGCTTTTCAAACTTTAGTTGTTGCCGAGCGCATGTTACATGGATCAAACGCCTAACGCCACCCAGAGAGGTCCCGCGCAAAATAAATTTCCGCCTATCGTGCGCGCCATCGGCATCGGCGTGCTTGTGCTCATTCTTTGGTCGATCGACAAAGTCGCCGTTCAATATCTGCCGCAGGTGTCGATCTGGCGGTATATCGTCGGCGGCGTGATCATTTCGGTCGGGATGGCGACGGTTTTATCAGTCGC
Source organism: uncultured Acidobacteriota bacterium (assembly GCA_963795355.1). Classification (GTDB taxonomy): domain Bacteria; phylum Acidobacteriota; class Terriglobia; order Acidiferrales; family UBA7541; genus Acidiferrum. Next base: position 655,627 of record CAWCHM010000008.1, on the reverse strand, counting down.
CGATCGGCACGACGGCAAACCATCGTAAAAATTCCGTCGCGCGCGCCGCGAAATCCACAACCCAAAGTATTCGTGCCATTGGGGATGCCCACGCCTCGTGGTAGCATCGTTCGTACTCAACACACGATGGATTTTTCTCTCAACGACCACCAAAAACTGATTCGCGACACCGTCCGCCAGTTCATGGAGAACGAAGTGCGGCCCTCGGTGAAACAAAGAGATCGCGAAGGTCGTTTTGCCACCGCCGAAATCCAAAAACTCGCTGAACTTGGCTGCTGCGGCATGCTCATGCCGGAGGAGTGGGGCGGGCCGGGGCTGGATGCGATTTCGTACGTCCTGATGATCGAAGAGGTCGCGAGCGTCGATGCGGCGATGGCGACTTCGCTGAGTGTGACGAACTCCGCGGTGCAGGTGCCGCTGCTTACTTTTGGCAACGACGCCCAGAAAAGGAAATATCTCCATCGCCTGGCAGCTGGAGAAATCCTTGGTTCGTTTTGTCTCACTGAGCCGCAGGCCGGTTCCGACGCTGCTGGCCTCCAGGCTCGTGCCACTCGCGCGGCGAACTCGCCCGACGCGCCCTACACTCTCAACGGCACCAAGACGTGGGTCTCCAATGGCAGCGTCGCGGATGTCTTTATCGTTTTCGCGAAAACCGATCCCGACTCGGGCGGAAAGGGAATTACCGCTTTCCTCGTCGAGCCCGGATTCAAAGGGTTCCGCGTCGGCCGTCACGAAGAAAAGATGGGGCAACACTCTTCGCCTTCGGTGGAAATCATATTCAACGACTGCGAAGTGCCAGCCGAAAATCGCGTCGGTGAAGAGGGGCAGGGGCTGAAGATCGCGTTGAGCGCGCTCGACAACGGGCGCATCGGTATTGCGGCGCAGGCCGTCGGAGTTGCGCAGGGTGCGCTTGAAGCTGCGACCGCATTCGCCAAGCAGCGCCGCGCGTTCGGTAAAAATATCGCCGAGTTTCAAGCGATTCAGTGGATGCTCGCCGACATGCAGACGGAAATCGAAGCCGCGCGCGGTCTCGTTCACTACGCGGCATGGTTGAAAGATTCCGGCGGACGGATGGGCAGCGCGGCTTCCAAAGCGAAGCTCTACGCCAGCGAGATGGCCAATCGCGTCGCCGCCAAAGCGGTGCAGATTCACGGCAGCGTTGGCTACTCGCGCGAGACCGATGTCGAGCGCATTTATCGCGACGCGCGGGTCATGACGATTTACGAAGGCACCAGCGAGATTCAGCGGGTCATCATCGCGCGCGAATTAGGCTTGTAGAAACGCGCTTCGAAGGTTTTGTAGTGGCGACTTTACATCGCCACCGAGTTTGAATTTGGATATCAACGTGTCCGGAGCAGCAAGCTTGTCAACAGGCCCAACCGAAAAGACCAAGCGCGTAGTCAGCGGCATGCGTCCCACCGGCACGTCTCCACATCGGCCACTATTTCGGCGCACTGCAAAATTGGGTCCGCCTTCAGAACGATCCCGACCTTCGATTGCTTCTACTTCGTCGCCGACTGGCACGCGCTTACCAGTGACTATGCCGACACCTCGCAAGTCGCCCAGAACACGATCGAAATCGTCACCGACTATCTGGCGGCTGGCCTCGATTCGAAAAAATCCGTAATCTTCCAGCAGTCCCTGATCCCCGAACACGCCGAACTTCACCTGCTGCTCTCGATGGTCACGCCGCTCAGTTGGCTTGAGCGCGTCCCCACGTATAAAGAAGCGTTCGAAAATGTCACGAATAAAGACCTTCACACTTACGGCTTCCTCGGATATCCGTGCCTGCAAACCGCCGACATCGTGATCTATAGCAAGATCGGCACGCCGCTCTTCGTTCCCGTCGGCGAAGACCAAGTTAGCCACGTCGAACTCAGTCGCGAAATCGTCCGCCGCTTCATCGTCTTCTTCGGTCTTCAGATGATCTCGGTAAAGGCCGTGGAGAAGGCCGTCCTCGCGAAATCGCATCTATCCAGCGGCTGCAGAATCTCCTTCCGGCGAGCAGACTGCTCGACCGATGTATGAAAAGACAGTTGAATACCTTTGCGACTGGTGCCTGCGATCGAAAATTTCCTCGTACATTTTGACCAACTCGTAAAGCTTCCGCTGGTCGAGATTCTCAATGAGCCTGGCGTGCTGCTGACTAAAACTCCGCGCATCCCCGGCCTGGACGGCCGGAAGATGTCGAAGTCTTACGGCAACGCCATTACGCTGAGCGAATCCGACGACGATATCCGCAAGAAAACGAAGGTGATGGTCACCGACCCCGCGCGCAAACGCCGTACCGACCCCGGCAATCCAGACGTTTGCCCCGTGTACGACTGGCACAAACTCTTCTCGCGACAGGAAACCCTCGACTGGGCCGCTCACGGTTGTCGCACAGCCGGCATCGGCTGCATTGAATGCAAATCAAAGATGGCCGATCATCTCATTCAGTGGATCGCCCCAGTCCGCGAACGCCGGCTGGCCTACGAAACTCCGGCAGGTAAGCGTCAAGTCCTTGAAATCATTGACGCCGGCTCAAAAGTGGCTCGAATCGAAGCTCAATCCACAATGTCTCGCGTCCGAGAAGCTGTTTTCGGTTGGGACAAGAAACGCAATGAGATAGCATCGGACTCCAGTCACTAAAGATGGCATCGCCCTACAAAATCACGATCCCGACCTACGAGGGCCCCCTCGACCTGCTGCTTGACCTCATCAAGAAGCAGGAGATGAACATCCATGACATCCAGATCTCCAAAATCACCTCGCAATACCTCGACTACCTTCACAAGCTCGAAGAACTAAACGTTGATGTATCGGCTGACTTCATCTACATGGCCGCCACGCTCATCTACATCAAGTCCAAGATGCTTCTCCCTCCCGACCCGCTCGCCGGCCCGGAAGAGCAATCCGCCGACCCACGCGCCGAACTCGTCCAGCGCCTCGTCGAGCACGAAAAATTCAAGAACGCCGCCCAGCTTCTCTACCAAAAGCAGCAAATCGAAGAAAACGTCTGGTCGCGGCCCGACAAATCGCTCTACAACGACGAAGGTACCGAAAGCGACCTCGTCGTCTCTCTTGTTGACCTCGTCAAAGTCTTCCAGCAGGTTCTCGAGCGTCGCAAAGAAAACGTTCGCATTGACCTCAAGCACGAAACGTTCACCGTCGCGCAGATGATGGCCCAGCTTCGCGCCCAAGTTCTCGCCAGCGACGACAATACCGTCCGCTTGATCGAATTTTTTGAAGCTTGCCCCTCGCGACATGCGATGATCGTCGCGTTTCTCGCCGTCCTCGAAATGGTAAAGATGCAAGCGATTGCTCTTGCTCAGGAAAAGCAATTCGGCGAAATTGTTCTCAAGAAGGGCAAGTCTTTCGACCTTGTGTTTGACGAAACCGGCGGGCTCCGCCAGATCGATGAAGAGTACAAATAGTGGACCAAGATACCCAACAACTCGACGGTAACAACCCGCAGTCCGATGCCACTCCCGAGGTCACGAACGGCGTCACGCGGGACGCCAGTTCGGACACGGGGCAGGAAACGCCACCGGAAGCCTCAGCGGCCAAAGAGTCGGCCGCATCAGCTCCGCCCGAACCCGTCAGCTCGATGAGCGACGACGAGCGTAAGGCAGCGCTCGAAGCCATCATCTACGCCGCCGACGAACCTGCGACGATCGAGCAGCTCGCCAGCGCTCTCGGCGAACCGAAAGCCGCCGTACAGGTGGCGCTCGACGAACTCGTCGCCAGCTATGCGTCCGATACCCGCGGCATCGAAATTCGCGGAGTCGCCGGCGGCTATAAGATGTACACCAAGCCGCAGCACCACGATCTTGTGCGCCGCTTCATCAAGAGCCTGCGCCCGCCACTGCGCCTCACGATGCCCGCGCTCGAAACACTCGCGGTCATCTCCTACAAGCAGCCCGTCACCGCTCCCGAAATCCAGGAGATCCGGGGAGTCAACACCTCCGGCGTCATCAAAACGCTCCTCGACAAGAAACTCATCACCACTGCGGGCCGAAAAGAAGTCATCGGCCGCCCGATCCTGTATCGCACGTCGAAAGAATTCCTGATGCGCTTCGGTCTGAGCGATCTCGGTGAACTTCCGAGCCTCAAGGAATTCGAAGCCCTCGCTCGCGAAGCCCTGGGCAGCGACGAAGGCCTCGCCGAATCGGATGCCGGCGATGAAAGCGTGCTCGACTCGTTGGAACCGACCGAAGCCGAAGCCGCCGCCGAACTCGAAGCCGCCGCATCCGAAGATGCAAACAGCGCCGAACCCGGCGATGCCACAGCTCCGAACGCCGAAGCAGTGGCTGCACGAGCCGAAGAGGCTTCAACGCCGAAGCAATACGAGCAATCGATCTCTGCTGACGTTGCCGAGGTGATCGCCTCGCGTCCCCCAGAGACCGCCGCAACGCCGCAATCCGAAGCAGACTCGATTGACGTAGTCGCCACTTCACAGCGCACGGCGGAAAACGTCAGCGAATCCGAACCAACCCCGGCCGAGCAACAGCCAGTTCACGCCGGGCCACAAGCAACAGCGGAAACGGCCGACGACTTTTCAGAACCCGCTAGCAGACCAATCGTCGACGCCGTCGCGGACATTCACGAAGCGGATCCTTCTATTTCGGTCGAGCCGCTATACGCCGAACCCGAACCAGCCCGCGCCGAGAGTGTCAGCATGGAAGCTTCCGGATCTCCGGAGCCCTCAACCGAATACGAATCCTCAACCGACGAAGAAGGCACCGAACGCGAAATTTCCGACGAAATTCTGGCTCAGCTGGCTTCGGGCATCGAGATCGAAGTCTCCGCCGACTCTTTGGCCGCCTTGTCCTCGACCGACGTCCCGACTAAAGAGGCTCCGGCCCAATTCTATTCATCCGACGCCGAGCCCGAGGCACAAGCACTATCGACCCCGGAAGCAACAACAACCGAAGCCGAGAACGCCACTTCTCCAGAAAGCGAGCATCCGACCGAACCAGAGAAATCCCGCAAAGCCGCCGCCGGCGAATAGGGGAGCGGGCAGGATAAGATCAAGCGGACGCGCCAAGGATTCGCGACCGCAAGTAACCGCGATCCGCGCAACACATAGTTATCCGGATGCCGAGTTTCGATTTTCCAATTTCAATTTTCGAGTTTCCATCTTCCAGCCATGCCCTCTGAACGCCTACAAAAACTAATCGCCCGCGCCGGCATCGCCTCCCGCCGTCACGCCGAGCAACTCATTCTCAGCGGGCAGGTCCGCGTCAACGGCAAAGTCGTCACCGAACTCGGCACAAAAGCCGACCTCGCCACCGATAAAGTCGAAGCCGCCGGTAAGGTAATCACCGCCTCCGAAGATCACGTTTACCTCGCGCTCAACAAACCTACCGAAGTCGTCGCCGCTATGGCCGACCCGGAAGGCCGCAAGACTCTGCGCAACTCGCTCCGCGGCTTTCCCGCGCGCGTTTATCCCGTTGGAAACCTCGAATACGCCGCCAGCGGCCTGATCCTTCTCACCAACGACGGCGATTTCGCCGCAGCGATTCTCAAGAATTGGGAGCACCTTGAACAGGGCTACCATATCAAGGTGAAAGGCATGCTCACGCGCGACGAACTCGCGCATCTCGGCAAGGAAGCCGGTGTCCGCATGCAAACGCTGCGCCAGCCTGACTCCACGCGAGGCCACGCCGCCAACTATTGGTACGAAGTCCGCATGCGCGACACAAAAAAAGAATCCCTGCGCAACGTAATGTACAAAGCCGGTCACCCCATCGAAAAATGGATCCGCATCTCCCTCGGCTCCCTAATGGTCGAAGGCATCCCCCGCGGCCGCTACCGCACCCTAAAACCCAGCGAAGTCACAGCCCTAGCCGAATCCGCCAAACCCAAACCTCGTCCGTCCAACCTCACGAAGAAGAAGTAGTCGCCACTTCTACGCTAAACTCGTTTGAGATGTCCGCTGAACGCCTCCAAAAGATAATCGCTGCCGCCGGCATTGCGTCACGCCGGAAAGCTGAAGAGTTCATCGCCGCCGGCCGTGTCACATTGAACGGCGCAGTCGTAACTGAGCAGGGCACCAAAGCCGACCCGGCGATCGACAAGATTGCGATCGACGGCAAGCCTCTTGCCGCCAAGGAAGCCCCTCAATATTTCGCGCTCTACAAACCTAAAGGCTACGTCTCCACCGTCACAGACCCCGAAGGCCGCGCTACTGTGATGGACCTCATTAAAGACATTCCCGCCCGCCTCTATCCCGTTGGTCGCCTCGACTACGGCAGCGAAGGGCTGCTGCTCATGACCAACGACGGCGCGCTGGCACAGAAACTGACGAAAGCTGGATCACACGTGCCCAAAACGTATCTCGTAAAAATCAGCGGCAAGCCCGCTGCCACCGACATCGCGTGTCTCCGTGCCGGAGTCACCATCGAACTCGAAGACGGCAGACGCGTCAAAACCTCGCCCGCGTCTATCCAACTGGTTGAGGACGCGCCGAATCCCTGGTACGAGGTCGTGTTGATCGAAGGCCGCAATCGACAGATCCGCCGCATGTTCGCCGTCGTCGGATTTCAGGTCGAGAAAATCAAGCGCATCAAGATTGGCCCGCTCAAGCTCGACGTCGAGCCTGGAAAATTTCGCGCGTTGACCGTGAGGGAAGTCGCCCAACTGAAGGCACTCTAAGAGCGGAACTCGAAACAAACTCGCCGATGCAAATCCTAATCCCAGAAAATCTAAAGCAAGAATTCAGCGCCGACCCAATCTTCGACATCCTGAGGAAGTATCACGCCGTCGCGGTAGTCGGGCTCTCGTCGGATCCCGAACGCGCCAGTAACCACGTCGGCGAATACATCAAGGCGGTTGGCTATCGCATGATTCCCGTCAATCCGAATGAAAGGGAAGTCTTCGGCGAGAAGTCCTACGCAGATCTTGAATCCGCGGCGGCCGCAATCGCTCCGAGGAAAATCGAGATCGTAGACATCTTCCGCCGTCCCGAAAACATACCGCCGGTAGTCGACAGTGCAATCGCCATCGGCGCCAAAGTCATCTGGATGCAGTTAGGAGTCGAACACGAACAAGCCGCCGCAAAAGCCGTCGCCGCAGGCCTGATCGTCGTGGAAGACGCCTGCTTCTTCGTAGAACACAAACTCCGCCGCGCCCAGCTTTTGTAGGGGCGTCCCTTCAGGGCGCCCTGGCACGATCTAAACCTTATCGACCACCCTGCCGCGAATCGACGAGTCATCAACCGCCACTTGATCGCGCACCTCGGTGCGTGAACTCTCGCTCTTGCTCTTCCACGGCGGCACCCATGCGACCTTGCTGCTTCGCGTCGAAACAGGCCACGGCACGGTGAAGGAACCCGAGTATGGATATTCTTCGGGCCGACGAACGATGCGCGTCCGAACAGGATTCATCCAGACATATCGAGCCACCGCATCCACATCACTGCTCTTTCGTAAGATGCAATCGAAGAAACCCTTCTGCCATAAGCCGATTCCATCTCCATCTCTAAGCTTGTACGCCGTAATCTGTTTCCAGCGTGATATGAACTTCTGGAGACGGGAATCTGGCTCGGCCCCTTCGGCCAAAACGTGAACGTGATCGGGCATTAGACAGTATGCGTGGACCGCGAACGCCGTATGGGCTGCAACACTCCGAAGAAAATCGACCACTACGCTACAGAGCTCGGCCGAAGTGAACACTGGACGTCTTTGAGACGTGCAGGCAGTAACGAAGTATGTGCCTGTGCCCACGTAGGATCGCAGAGACAGTCTGATGTCTCTCCGGTATTCTGTACTCATAGGTATATAGAATAGCATTGAAGGCGCCCTGAAGGGACGCCCCTACACAGATGCGGATCGATCTTTGCTTGCGATTCGATTATCTCGGCAACGGATAAACCTGCAAATTCCTCCGCCCAACCGCGATCACCCCGATAAATTTGCCATCCGGCGAAATCGCAAACTCTCGGAACGTCAGGCCGCGAAGGATCGGCACCGGCGTAGGCTGCGCGACATTGACGCTTGCATCGCCGCTATGAGCCACCAACGGCGGAATCTCGATCCACACTAGATCTCCCGACTTCTTTTCCACCGATCGCTTCAACAAAAGCCGCGACTCATCCGGCGCCCACCGAAACACACCGTATCCTGCACGCACGCGCGCGATCTTCGTCGGCGCTGTCAAATCGCGGATCTCAATCACTTCCTTATCGATGTAATAGGCAATTTTCGTCCCGCTCGGCGACAACGCCAATCCACCCTCAAATGATTCGAGCGTCGCGATTTCTTTGTCGTCCTGCGCCAGCATCTCGAGTTTCTGTAGCCGCGGCGGCCCCGACATATTTTTGTCGCGTTCCACCGCGTAGTCGTAGTTCGTCCCCGGCACAGGCACCGCATCCAGAAATGTGCGCCCTTCGAACACCAATCCCGGCGCTCCCGCCTTGTTCTCGTAGTGAAACGAAAACAAGACTTTTGGCTTCAGAACTTCGGCGAAATAAATGACGGTCGCGTTGTCTTGCAGCCATGTCGGCTTGCTCGCGTCCTTGATGACGTTGTCTTCGCCCATCTTCACTTCTTTGCCGGACTCGTCGAGCACCAGCGTCATCGGCGCATCGACTGTCTTCCCGCTCTCATCAACAGTCGCGGTAAACAACTCCGCCAAAATCAAATGTCCGTTTGGCGACCAGCGAAACGAGTTTACGCTGTACGTAAACGCCGCCGCGCCGCGCTGAAATTTTTCGCCAACAAAAATGCGGCGCTTCTTCCCGCCGGCGTCCTGAATCCAGACATCGTCGTGTTCGAGGTCGTACTGCTTCGTTTTGAATGGCCGGTTCACCGCGTAAATAATCCGTCCGTCCGGACCGAACGCAAACGCTGTAATGTCCTCGTCGATGGTCGAAATCGGCTTCTCAATTTCCTGTGCACCGCTCGACGCAGCCGTAACACACGAGCCGGCACACACCAGCAGCGCGGTCCCCATCCATAGAAGTAAATTTCTTCTGTTTCGCAACGCAGCCCCAGCCATCGTCATGGAATAGGATGCGCCGCCTCGTACGCATGGCAGCAAGGCGTCTGCCTTGGTGTGAGCTCCATCACTTCCACGCGAGTCCCATCGGGATCGTACGCGTCCAAACTGTTCTTGCCATCGCGCCCAACTTCCGGGCCATCAAATTTAGACAAGCCCTGCTTCTTCAGTTGCGTCGCCGCGACTCCCGCGTCTTTCACACCCAGCGAAAAATGGTTCTGCACGCCCAGCTCTTTGTGGTCCGCATTCGCCGGAATGTTCAGCATGTATTCGATCCAATCGCCACCATCCGGCACCTGGATCTCATACCAATCGATATCTTTGTCCTTGAATCCGCCGTACCAATACACGCGAAACCCAAGAAGATCGCGATAAAACTTATTTTCCGCTGCCACGTCCTTCACAACGAATCCCGCGTGCAACATGCGATCGCTAACCTGCTTCGCTGAGATCTTGAAGTCCGCCGCCTTCGCCGCTCTCTGCACAAACGCGATGCGATTGCCTTCCGGATCGCGCGCTTCAAAATGCGGCGCCCCGCCCTCGTTCGAAAGAGCTCCGGCGCGAACTTCGTGGGCCGTCAGATATTTTCGTAAGCCGTCCGCGTCGTCCGTCGTAAACGCAACTTCCGCTACCCAATTCCGCGGGGCTGAAGAGGGAACTGTCTCCAGTTCAACATACTGCGATGCATTCACCGCAAAGCACGGCCTTGTGTCGCCAGGGCAATTCCCACCGCTCGCCGGCAATCCCAATGCGCCCGAGTAAAACGCACGTGACTTCGCCACATCGCTCACATAAAGCCTTACGTGATCGATGCCCGTAATCTTCGGACGCACCGGCACATTATCGACTCCGCCCGCGTGCAACGACACGAACGCCGCGACAATCGCAACTCCTACTCCCACAAAAATCCTCGTCATCATTGCGGCCCGGGATGCGTTCCCGTGAACTCACTGCAGCAAGGCTTCTCCGCCGGCTTAAACTCCATGAACTCCACGCGCGTGTCGTCGGGATCGTAAACGTTCAGCTGCCACTTCCCGTCGCGCCCCACCTTCGGCTTCTCCGTCGGCTTCCACCCGTTCTTGATCAATCGCGCCTCGGCTTCCTTGATGCTGGTCACGCCCAGCGAAATATGATTCATAACGCCCAGCGTATGGTGGTCTGCCGTCGGCGAAATATTCAGCATGTACTCCAGCCACGTATTCCCGTTTGGCTCCTGCATCGCCACCCACGAAGTCTCGTCGTCCTTCATCCCACCCTGCCAATACAAATGGAAGCCAAGAATGTCTTTGTAAAATTTGTCCGCCGCGCCACGATCCTTGATCACCCATCCCGTGTGAATCAGCTGATTGCTCTTCGGCGAAATCGCGATGTTGCTCACAACTCCCGTCCCCGGCGAAATAAAAATCACGCGATGATCTTCCGGGTCGCGCACTTCGACGTATTTGTCTCCCGCCTGATCCTTCTTCACCTCGCTGACCTGCACGCCCCGCGAAGTCAAATACTCCCGCATCAATCCAGCATCGCGCACGTCGTACCCAACCGCCTCGATCCCATCCTTCCCATCCCCCGGATCATTTGCCACCAACTCAATCTTCTGCGACGAATTCACATTGAAGCACTCAACGTTGGCGCCTGTCTTCGCAAAACACCCCTGTTTCGCCTGCGGCAACCCAATAATTTTTGAATAAAACACATGCGACGCCTTGATGTTCGTCACACGAATCCGCACCAGCGCAATATTCGTGATCGCCGGCCGTTCGGCGCCCTTGCTCTGCGCCGCAACCTTAGTGGGCACAAACATCGCAGTCGCGCTCACCGCCGCCAAAATCGCAACTCCACACAACAACACACCGTGCCGAACAGAACGCATATTCACCTCAAGATTCGGATGCTCGGGATTTTATCTTGCGAATGTCTTCCAGCCGTTGCCGAATGCGCGCCTCGAAACCTTGATCCGTCGGCTGATAGTATGTGCGGCCGGCGAGATTGTCGGGCAAGCACGACATGTTCGTCACTTTTTCTTCGGTATCGTGCGCGTACTGGTAGCCTTTGCCGTAGCCGACGTTTTTCATCAAGCCGGTGACCGCGTTGCGCAAATGCAGCGGCACCGGGTCGGCTTCCGTCTTCTGCACATCTTCCTTCACATCGCCGTAAGCCGTATATAGCGCATTCGACTTCGGCGCGAGCGAAAGATATACCGCAGCCTGCGCCAGCGCAAGATTACCTTCCGGCGGTCCGATGAACTCAAACGCCTCTTTCGCCGCTAGAGTCACCGCCAACGCGCCAGGTTCCGCCAATCCAATGTCTTCACTCGCCATCCGCACCATCCGCCGCGCCAGATACAGCGGATCTTCGCCCGATTCCAGCATCCGCGTCAGCCAGTACAGCGCCGCATCCGGATCGGAATTGCGCACCGATTTGTGCAGCGCCGAAATAAGATTGAAGTGTTCTTCGCCCGATTTGTCGTAGCGCAGCAGTTTCCGCTGCAACACGTCCTCGAGCAATGTTGAATTCAGATGCCGCATGCCCGAAGCATCCGGCACAGCGGCGCGCACCGTCAGATCCAACGTGTTGTACGCTGACCGCGCATCCCCATTCGCGAACGACGCAATCCGAAACAAAACTTCATCGCTCGCCTCGGCATTCTCATTGCCGAGTCCGCGTTCCTTGTCGTTCAGCGCGCGCCGCAACAGCGTCGCAATCAACGGCGTCGGCAACGCCTCCAGAATGTAAACCTTGGTCCGCGACAACAGCGGCGAAATCACCTCGAACGACGGATTCTCCGTTGTCGCCCCAATAAATGTGATGTGCCCGGCTTCCACGTAGGGAAGAAACGCATCCTGCTGCGCCTTATTGAACCGGTGCACCTCGTCCACAAACACGATCGTCCGCGGCCCGCCGCGCGCCTTCCGCTCGGCATTCGCCATCACTTCTTTAATCTCTTTGATCCCTGCGAGCACCGCACTGAACGAAACGAACTCCGACGACGTCAATCTCGCGATCATGCGCGCCAGCGTCGTCTTGCCGCATCCCGGCGGCCCCCACAAAAGCATCGAGCTCACGTCGTCGTTCTCGATCTGCACCCGCAGCGGCTTGCCCGGCCCGAGCAATTTCTCCTGTCCGATAAATTCATCCAGCGTCCGCGGACGCATCCGTTCCGCAAGTGGCTGGTTCGCCGACGGCACATCCGGATCGATCGGCTCTGGCAATTTGGAGAAAAGGCTCACGCTTTAGCGCCGCCCCTATTGGACCCAATGTTCACCACAATTTTCCGTTGCCGCGCCGCCTCATAAAATAAAACTGCCGCAGCGGCAGCCGCGTTCAGCGACTCAATCCCGCTCGCCATCGGAATCCGAATCCGCGCATCCGCGCTCTGTTCCACTTCCACAGGCAATCCTGCTCCTTCATTTCCCACCAGCATCGCCGTCGGCTGGCACCAATCCACATCCCACGGCGCGAACACCTCATCGCCAGCTTCTCCACCCGCGTCAGCGCTCGCATGCGCCACCGAAGCCAGCGTCCTAACTCCCGCCACCCGCAACTGCGTCAGCAAAATCGGCAACGACATCCCCGCCACAATCGGCAAATGCAACGCCGCTCCCGCCGACGCGCGCAACGCCTTCGGCGAATAAGGACTCGCCGTCCCACTCTGTCCCGAAGCCGCCGTCGCCGCCCCTGTCGCGCCAAAGGCTGACGCCGTGCGGATAATCGTCCCGACGTTTCCCGGATCCTGCACGCCAACCAAAACAACCAGCAGCGGGGAACATGCGCCCACCGGTGTTTTCAACAAATCATCGAACGTCCCCGCACGCGGCCGTACAAGCGCCGCAACGCCTTGCGGATGCTCCGTGTCCGCAACACCTTCAAACAACCGATCTGTCGTTCGCAAAATCGGAAACGCAATTTCTGGCCGGTCGATCACCGGCGCAAGCCGCTCATGATGCCGCTCGCCCGATTCGCTGAACAACACCGCATCAATCGGACATCCCGACCGCAGCGCTTCCTCGACCAACCGAACGCCTTCAACACCGACCGCACCCGATTCCGTCGCCAGCCCGCCGCGCAGCGCCAATCGAAATTCCTTCAGCCAGCGATTGTCACGCGACGTAATCGGCGGCGCAGCCGCCCCTCCGCCGCGCGAACCGCGCGCATTTCCCCCGGCCTTTACAGGTGAAGCCATAGCAGCGAGCCTAGCAAATCCGTCCCTCCAAGGCCATTTTGATGCTCCCACTCCCGCGTCAGCCTTGCTCCTTCGCGAACACGAAGCCGGAATTTGGGTGCCGCACCCTCAGATTTTGGAGGGTGCGGGTTTAGATGCAAACCCACCCACGCCAAACCGACGATCACGATTTATACAAACAAGCCGGTCATTTTCGACTGTCGCAAACCGTGGCCTGCCGGGAGCCTTCTCCATTGCTTCCCCCGAACCATCCATGGTAGCGTCGCCCAAATGATGGCAGCGCGGCGGAGCGCTGCGGGGTGTTACTACGACTTCGCCGAGGGCCAATCCATTGCCGGCAGAATTGTTGCGCGTCAATCCGCAGACACCGGAAATCGATGCACTGCGATACGCGGCGCATTTCCTCGTCCGCGGCAGTGTCATCGCCATCCCCACCGACACCTTCTACGGACTCGCCGCCGACCCTTTCAATCTATCCGCCGTCGATGAGCTATACCGCGTCAAAGGCCGCCCCGAAACCCGAGCCCTGCCGATTCTCGTGAATTCGCTCGAGCAAGCCCTCGTCCTCATGCGCCAGGGCCTCCTCGAAGGCACCACCATGGAGCATCCTCCGCGCAATTTCACTAAATTGGCGGAAGCCTTCTGGCCCGGCGGCCTGACCCTCGTAGTCGAGGCTGCAAACCGCGTCCCCCTGAAAGTCACCGCGAACACCGGCAAGGTCGCGCTGCGCTGGCCCAAGCATCCCGTCGTCGAGCAACTCATCGACGAATTCGGCGGCCCGATCACGGGCACGAGCGCAAACATTTCCGGCTTCCCAGCCTGCGCCAACACCGATCAAGTGATGAAGCAACTCGGCTTACGCCTGCCGCTGGTTCTTGACTCCGGCGAAACCGGCGCGGGTCTTCCATCCACGATCATCGGCATCCACGACGAAAACTGGGAAGTCCTCCGCGAAGGCGCCATCCCGATCGCCGACATTAAGGCTGTCCTTCAGTGAGGCTCTTGCCGTGGGCGCGGCGATGTATCGGGGAGTTTGGTGGCGAGGTTTAGACCGTGGGCAGGGTGAAGCTAGCCCCTACACAGAGTGGCAACAGGGACGACAACAGAGATAAGACACCCCTCCCCCCGGGGTGTTTTTGCGCAAGAATGTGAAAGTAAAGGGGTTGCATTTGTAAGTGGCGTAAGAATGTCATTCTAGGGAAGTTGCGGGTGCTAAGAGTTCACGGGACACACCGGTGATTTTGCGTTCGCGCGTGCTATGTCGCGTAAAACGTTAGGTTTGCTTGGAAATGGCCCGACAGCGCGGAGCGGTAGCGCCGGCATCCTTGCCGGTGGATTTTTCTGCGGATGAACTAGTGTTCGGGTTGCAGCGCGGCTAGGAAATCGAAATCGCCAGTAGGGCTGAGTTCAACCTGCCCGAGCGACTTCCGATGAATGGACGTTGCGTCGGTGAACCAAAGCGGAAGATACGGCAAGTCGTCGGCGAGAATCTTTTGCACTTCGCTGCATAGGACTTTGCGCTTTTCCTGGTCCATCTCGGTTCGAATCTGATCCGTGAGCGCGTCGATGCGAGGATTGCGATAGTGCCCACGATTCGCGCCATCCGGAGGAAAACGCTTCGAGTTGAAAACAAACTCGAAAATATCGGGATCGTTGTTCGCGCCAACCCACCGCAACAAATTCAGTTGAAAATTGCCTTTAATCGCGTCCGACAAAACGGTTGCGAATTCGAGCGGCCGCAATTCCAGATCGACGCCAACGCGTCGCCATTGCTCCTGCAGCGCCGCTCCCAGGACGCGAAACTGTTCATCGGTCGAAGTTTTGAGCGTGACCGCGAAGCGAATCCCGTTTGCCTTGCGTGGGAATCCGGCGTCATCGAGCAGCGTCTCCGCTCGCGCGGTGTCGAGGGTGTACTGCGTGACGTTGGGCTCATAGGCCCAGTGATTGGGCGGCAGGATTCCAGCGGCGACGCGTGCTTGTCCGTGCTGCAGATATTTGATCAACGTCTCCCGATCGGTCGCGTAGGCGAGCGCTTGTCGAACTTCACGCCGCTTTAAAATTGGGTCTTCGAGATTGACACCGAGATACGTGAAGTTTGTTCCCGGGCGATCGGCCAGAGCCAGTGTCGGCTGCTTCACGAGAACCGGAATGATGTCGGGCGTCAGCGAACTGATTTCGATGTCGCCGGAACCCTTGCGCAATTCCAGCGCGCGAACGATAGCATCGGGCACGATGCGGAAGCGTATGCGTTCCAAACTAGGCGCCGCGCCGGAGAATTTCGGATTGCGCTCAACGACGACTTCGTCGTCTTGCGACTGGCTGACAAATTGAAACGGACCGGAACCTATGAGTTTTCTTCCGAAGTCCGCGCCGGCGTCCGCGGGAACGATGCCGGTTGTCGGACGAACAAGATTAATTGGGAAAGATGCATACGGTTCTTTGAGATGAAAGACGACGGTCGCCGGGTCGGGCGCGTCGATCGAAGTCACGAGGCGAAACGCTCCGCGTTTGGCGGATTTATTTCCCGGAGTGCGAATGAAATCGAAAGTCGCTTTCACGTCAGCCGAAGTGACGGGGCGACCGTCGTTGAACTGAACTCCTTTGCGCAAATGAAAGACCCAAGTAAGCGGGGCGGGCGTTTCCCAGGATTCGGCGAGATCCCCGCGCAGATTCATGTTCGCGTCGCGCGAGAGCAGGCTCGAAAAGAGGAGCCCGTCGATATGCTGTGATGCTGCGTCCGTCGCGAAACGTGGGTCGAGGTTGGTTGGATTCGATTCCAGTAAAAACGTGAGCGTGTTCGGATTGGCGCTCGCGTTGGACGAGCAGCCAACGGAGAAAGACGCAACGAAGTAAAGAAGTAATGATGTAACGACGAAAAGCGAAAGACGGCGAGGCGTCTTCTTCACGAGAAGCCGTTGCCGAATCTCCCCTTGGCAAAGATTCGCTTGGCGATTAGCGCGGAGGCGCATAAGAGATTTTACCGAGGACTGCCGGGCCGCTCGCACCCGTCGCGGAAGGGAGATTGGAAGGGCGCTGGTGAAATGTTTCGTAGGCCATGAGCGCAAACGCGAAGGCTTCCTTCGCCGCAGTCGGAACGCCGAGATCGTCGGAAGGAAGGATATCGATCGCAGGTCCTTTCTGTTTGCCTTGAGAATGTCGCGTCGAAAGCGCGGCGTGTAGCTGGGCCATGATGAGCGGATTTTTCGCGCCGCCGCCGGAAACGATGAGTTGGTCGATTTTATGTTTCGGCAGGACGAAGCGATTGAGGGCATCGATTACCGAGAGCGCCGTGAAGACTGTGACGGCTCGGACCAGATCGGCAGGCTTCACATGGTGATGGCGGCCCGCTGAGAGAAGATTCTTCACGTACGGAGTTCCGTAGTATTCGCGGCCGGTGCTCTTCGGCGGCTTCTTCGTGAGATATGAATCGTGCATGAGTTCATCGACGAGTGCGGGTGCGGCACGGCCGGAGAGCGCAAGTCTTGCGTCTTGGTCGAAGCGCTGGCGGCTGCGGGTGAAATGTTGGACGAGCGCGTCGATGAGAATGTTTGCTGGGCCGGTGTCGAAGGCGAAGACTTGCGATGGCTTGCACGCGGCGGGGAGAACGGTGATGTTGGCGATGCCGCCGAGGTTGAGAGAGACGCGGCCGAGTTTCGCGTGGCGATAGAGGAGATAGTCGGCGTAGGGCACGAGCGGAGCGCCTTGGCCGCCGAGCGCGATGTCGGCGGGGCGGAAGTCGGAGATGGTGGTGATGCCGGTCCGCGCGGCGATGACGTTGCCATCGCCGATTTGAAGTGTGGAGGCTATTGGGCGGCCGAGGTAGGGGACCGGTGTGCCTTGGTGAAAGATTGTCTGGCCGTGATTGCCGAGGAGGGCGATTTTTTTCGGGGAGATGCGGAAGCGCTTGCAGGCGGTGAGGGCGGCTTCGGCGTAGATCTCGCCGAGGCGGAAGTTGAGTTGGCTGAGATCGCCGGCGGGAATGGGAGTTTGTTCGGCAATGCGGAGGATCTCTCTGCGGACTTGCCTGGGGAAGTCGACGCCCGTGTGATTGAGGAGTTTGGCGTTGAGATTGGGCGGGGCGCCGGAGATTTTGGTTAGGGCGATGTCAATGCCGTCGGTGGAGGTGCCGGACATCAGGCCGAGGACGAAGAGCGAGTTTTTGGTCGGCGGCATGGGGCAAAGAGATTTCACCACAGAGGGCGCGGAGAGCACAGAGGAGAAACGAGCGGGTGGAGAGAGAAGGTAATCGCGCGCGTTGGCGGGGAGGAGAAAGAGGGTGGTCGGTCATGTTGAGATCGTGCCTGGGCGCCCTGAAGGGACGCCCCTACAAAACCGGCGACGATGCCGGCTGCGATCGGATCAAACGGTGGTCGTGTTGACGCCGGGCGGAGCGAGCCCCGCCCTACAAAGAGGAAGGATCAGGAGATTTGCTTTTTCAGGTCGGCGAGGAGGTTTAGGGCGTCGAGGGGTTTGAGTTGATCGAGGTCGGCGGTGCGAAGCTTGTCGAGGACTTCGCGATCGAGCGGGGTGAAGAGCATTTCCTGATGAGTGCGGCGATGGCCGTTGGTGGGGATCGCACTATCAGGCGAGCCTGCGACGGGATCGATTGCGCCTGGGGTTAGTTTTTCGCTGAGTTGGTGCTCGCTCTGTTCGTGGCGTTTTAGGACTTCGCGGGCGCGTTCGATGACACTGCGGGGGAGGCCGGCGAGACGGGCGACTTCGATGCCGTAGCTTTTGTTGGCGCTGCCAGGTTCGACGTGACGGAGGAAGATGATCTCGTTGGGCGTTTCTTTTACCGAGACGTGAACGTTTTTCACGGCAGGCAAAAGCTCAGCGAGTTCGGTGAGTTCGTGATAATGCGTGGCGAAGAGCGTGCGCGCGCGCGTGTGCTTTTGCAGATGCTCGACGACAGCCCAGGCGATGCTAAGCCCATCAAAGGTCGCGGTGCCACGGCCGACTTCGTCGAGAAGGACGAGGCTCGCAGGAGTCGCGTGATTGAGAATGCTCGCGACTTCGCTCATCTCGACGAGGAAGGTGGAACGGCCGCGCGCAAGATTATCGGCAGCCCCGATGCGCGTAAAGATTCGATCGGTGAGCGGGAGCTTTGCCTGGCGCGCGGGAACGAAACTGCCAGCCTGCGCCATTAGTGAGATCAATGCGGTTTGGCGCAGGTACGTCGATTTGCCACCCATGTTAGGGCCAGTGATCAGCAGGAGTTGCTGCGTCTGCTGATCGAAATAGAGATCGTTGGGGACGAAGCGCTCGCCGCGTTGTCGCAGAAGTTCTTCGATGACGGGATGACGCCCGCCGATGATGATGAGTTCGCCGGTGTTGGTGAATTCAGGGCGAACGTAGCCTCGGTCAGCAGCGAGCTTCGCGAACGTCGTGAGTACATCCATTTGCGCGACCGCCGCGGCCGTCTTGCGGAGGCGAACGGCTTGCGATGCAACCGCGGTGCGAATTTCGATAAAGAGCTGCTTTTCGATCTCGCAGATGCGCTCGTCGGCTGCGAGGATTTTGCGCTCGTATTCTTTTAACTCAGGAGCTGTAAAACGTTCGGCGTTGACGAGCGTTTGTTTGCGCTCGTAGTCCGTGGGCGCGAGATGGAGATTGGCTTTCGAGATTTCGATGTAGTAGCCGAAGACGCTGTTGAAGCGGATCTTGAGCGAGTTGATGCCAGTGCGTTTGCGCTCGCGCTCTTCCATCGCGGCGATGATTTGCTTGCTGTGCTGGCTCAGGTTGCGAAGCTCATCGAGTTCGGCGTGAAAGCCGGTGCGAATCATTCCGGGATCGGTAGCGAGCGCCGGGGGCTCGTCGGCGATCGCGATTTCGAGGCGTTCGCGAACGTCGGCGAGTTCGTCGATTTCGTGGTGCAGATGGCGGAGAAGATCGCTGCCACCCTTAGGCGGAGCAGTTAGAAAATTCTTGAGCGTCGGAAGTTGCGTTAGCGATCTGCGCAAAGCGACAAGTTCGCGCGGCGTCGCGAGACCGAGCGTGATGCGACTCGTGAGCCGTTCGAGATCGAGGATGCCCTTGAGCTCTTTGCGGATTTCGCCGCGTATTACGGTTTGCTGGACCAGTTGCGCGACGGCTCCGAGACGGGCATCGATGGCTTCGCGATCGATGAGCGGGCGCAGAAGCCAGGAGCGCATCAGCCGCGCACCCATTCCAGTCACAGTGACATCAAGCGCGGCGAGCAGTGTTGTTGGCCCGCTGCGGCTCGCTTCTTCGCTGAAAATGGGATTGATGAGTTCGAGATTGCGGACGGAGACCGGATCGAGGATGAGCGCGTCGTGCTGCTCGTAATAGCGAATGCGGTCAAGGTGGCGAAGTGCCTCGATGCTGGCGATTTCATCGACGGCGGCACGCGCGGGCGCGACTGCAGCGCCCGAAGCGGCGGAAGCAGACGAAGGCGCATCTACAAAAGCGGCGCGCGAATCAGAAGGCGCAGAACGATCGCCGCGCGCAGCGTTCTCGCGCAAGTAGTGAATGATTGCGCCGGCGGCGGAAAGCGATTGGTGATGATCGTCGAGGCCGAAGCCGGTGAGTTCGGCGACGCCGAATTGCTCGCGGAGGATGCGCGAGGCGTAGTCGTATTGGAAGATCCAGTCTTCGAGGCGGGATTCGACACCGCCAACGCCGTCGGGGAGCGAATCCTTAGCGGTGTCGAAGAGAGCTTGCGGACGCGGGAGCAGAGTTTCGCGCGGACGCAGGAGCTGGAGTTCGTCGCGAAGATCGTCGGCGGCGCGTGGGCCAGCGAATTCCGTAGCTTGGAATTCTCCGGTGGAGAGATCGACATAGGCCAGGCCGATTGGCGAGCCAGAGTTGTGCGTTGCGACGGACGCGAGGAAGTTGTTTTCGCGGGCGTCGAGGACGGCGCCGTCTGTTGCGGTGCCTGGCGTAATGACGCGAACGACTTCGCGGCGGACGATTTTCTTACCGGGGCCGGGAGCCTCCATCTGATCGCAGATGGCGATCTTGAATCCGGCACGGATGAGGCGCGCGATGTAGCCGTCGGCGGCGTGATAGGGGACGCCGCACATGGGAATCGGCTGGCCCTTTTCGCGGTTGCGCGAGGTCAGCGTGATCTGGAGCTCGCGCGAGGCGAGGATGGCGTCTTCGTAGAAGAGTTCGTAGAAATCGCCGAGGCGGAAGAGAAGGAGAGCGTGGGGATAGCGGGATTTGATCGTCTGGTACTGCTGCATCAGGGGTGTGGTGGGATCGGACATTTTTTCGCTGGCGCGTGTTGACGGGTTGTTGTGGGTGCGATGTCCTTTTCGATTTTTGAGGATGGGCTGGCGGAATCGTACTTCGAGGGGGAGGCGTTTGCAAGGAAGGGGGCTACTAGGTCGGAGGTGAGTCTGACGGACGGTGATGGTTCAAGGGCTTGTTGTGTGGCGTCAATCGAGCTGACGTTGGCCTCAAGACGCTTGGAGCTTGCATGGGCGCCCTGAAGGGACGCCCCTACAAAAACGAAGAGAAAATTCACTGGCGGATTTTTAGTTGGGATAGGGCGAAGGCGTAGTCGAGGGCGATTTCGCGGAGGTAGTCGTAGCGGCCGGAGGCGCCGCCGTGGCCTGCGCCCATGTTGATTTTGAGGAGCAGAGGATTCTTGTCGGTTTTTAAGGTGCGCAGTTTGGCAACGTACTTGGCGGGTTCCCAGTACATGACCTGGCTGTCGTTGAGCGAGGTTTTTACGAGCATCGTGGGATAAATTTTGGCTTCGAGGTTGGTATAGGGGCAGTAGCGCTTCATGTAGAAATAGTCTTCGGACTTGTTGGGGTCGCCCCACTCTTCGTATTCGCCGACAGTGAGCGGAAGCGTTGCGTCGAGCATGGTGTTGAGAACGTCTACGAACGGAACATGGCTGATTACAGCTTTGAAGAGATCGGGGCGCTTGTTGGTGACGGCACCCATGAGCAGACCGCCGGCGCTGCCGCCTTCGATGATGAGTTTGCTCTGCTCGGTGTAATGGAGCGCGATGAGGTGTTCGGCGCATTCGATGAAATCGGTGAAGGTGTTGAGCTTTTTGCGCATGCGGCCAGCATCGTGCCACGGTTTGCCGAGTTCGCCGCCGCCGCGGATGTGGGCGATGGCAAAGGTGAAGCCGCGATCGATAAGGCTGAAGCGGTTGGAATTGAAGGAGACGGGAATCGAGATTCCGTAGCTGCCGTAGCCGTAGAGGAGGAGCGGCGACTTAGAAAACGGATTGGGAATACGTTCGCGGCGACGAACAAGCGAGATGGGAATTTCGGTGCCATCAGCGGCTTCGGCGTGCAGACGCTCGATGATGTATTTCGCGGGATCGTAGTCGCCCAAGACCGGCTGTTGTTTGAGGAGGATGCTTTCGCGCGAGCGTAGGTCGTAGTCGAAAACCGAGCGCGGCGTGACGAAGGATTCGTAGTAGTAGCGGACGTGCGTGGGCGCGAATTCAGGATTTGCCCCGAAGGACGCGCTGTAAGCAGGTTCGTCGAATTGAATGCGGTACGAGGCTTCGAGCGGATCGGATTTTGCGGCGGCGAGTTCGAGCGCTTTCGGTAGATCAACAATGCATAGATAGGGTAGGCCACCTTCGCGCTCGTAAAGAGCGAGGTGGGATTCGAAGACGTCAGCGGACGCAAGCATGACCTCGGGCCGCGTCGGAATGAGTTCGCGCCAGAATTTACGGCGCGGATCTTCGACGGGGACGGTCATCAGACGGAAGGTGCGGCCGAGGGAGTTTGTGCGGATGAAGAAGGTGCCGTTGCGTTGTGAGTCGGTGCCGGGATGGTGGTCGACGTAGTATTCGTGCGTGTCTTCTCGGGCGGCGACGATGTGGAACTCGCCGGTGGGTTGGTCGGCGCGGAGGTAGTGGACTTCGCTGGTCGTGTGGCTTGCGGTGGTGAGTAGAAGATAGGCGCCGCTGCGTGTGCGTTCGACCTGGATGCGGAAGCGCTCGTCGTGCTCTTCGTAGATGAGCTGGTCGGGGCCGGTTGAGCCGAGCGTGTAGCGATAGAGTTGGTGCGAGCGCTTTGTGGTTTCGTCTTCGACGGTGTAGAAGAGCGTGCGATTGTCGGAGGCCCAGGCGGCGCTGGTGACGCGCTCGCGGCGTTCGGGCAGAGTTTCGTTGGTACGCAGATCTTTGATTTGGAGCGTGTACTGGCGGAAGCCAGTGGTGTCGAGCGAAAAGGCGAGTAACGCGTCGTCGTCGCTGACATCGAAAGAACCGAGGCCGAGGAAAGAATGGCCTTCGGCTAGGGCATTCAGATCGAGAAGCAGTTCGTCGGCAGCGGTTTCTGCGTCGCGTTTTCGGAAGTGAATGGAGTATTGCTTACCTTCTTCGGTACGGGAGAAATAGAGGTAGCCGCGGAGGCGATAGGGAACGGACAAATCGGTCTGTTGAATGCGACCGAGCATTTCCTGGTAGAGCTTTTCCTGAAGAGCTTCGGTGCCGGCGAGGACGGAGTCGGTGTAGACGTTTTCGGATTCAAGATAGGCGATGACTTCGGGATTTTGTTTGTCGTGAAGCCAGTTGTAGGGATCGATGCGACGGTCTTCGTGGATGACGTGCTCTACGGGATGGCGACGCGCAACCGGAGGAAGGGCTGGGTCGGCGATTGGCGTAGGCGGCGTGGCGGTGTTGGCTTTGGCTTCCGAAGTCATGGGCCTCTTGCTTGAATTTGGATTGGCTGGCCGGTGCTGAAACCTGCGCGGGCGCTTCTGTCTATACTACATCGAAAAAATATTGGATGAGAGTGGCGAGGGAGAGGACGGCTTAGACGGTAATGGCGCGCGAGACTGAGATCAAGTTGCGGGTGGAGAGCATTGCCGGATTTCGAATGAAGTTGAGACGGATTGGGGCGCAGACGGTTGCGCCGGGATCGGGGCGGGTGCATGAGTGGAACACCTTGTATGACACGGCAGCGGCCGATTTACGTGGACGGGATCAGTTGTTGCGCGTTCGGGCGGAGACGCCGACTGGGGCAACAGGTTCAAAGGGTGCGAGATCAAAGGGCAAGAAACGTTTCCTTTTGACGTTTAAAGGACCTGTGAAGGGAAGCGCCGGATCTTGGGCGGCGAAGCGAAGCGCGAGTGATCCTCGCTTCGGAGGGGATCACAAGGTTCGCGAAGAAATTGAATTGGAAGTGAGGGATGCGAAGGCGCTGGGGACGATTTTTGCGAGGTTGGGGATGCGGGAGTCGTTTCACTACGAGAAATATCGGACGACTTTCCGAATGCCTACAGCGGCGCGATGGGCGAAAAGGCTGCTGATCGAATTGGACGAAACACCAATTGGAGTATTTGTGGAGTTGGAAGGGCCGGCAGCGGCGATCGATCGCGCGGCGAAATTGTTGGGATATTCCAAAGAGGAGTATGTGTTGACGAATTATTTGGGGCTGCATGCGGAAAAATGCATCGGGCGCGGAGAAAAAGTTGGCGACATGGTGTTTCGGAAGCGTGAGTGAAGCGCAATTGGCCTGCGTTTTGCCGGATCGATCACAAATCGTGGTGAGTGAACTCACATTTTCGAAGCTCCGAACGCGATGTGTCGTGAACCGCGGAATATGTGGCGAGAAAAAGCGACTTTCTCCATTCTTTTCTTGACAATACAGCGCACGAAGGCTTATCAAGCAGTTGGAGTGAATTTTCTACCGATGTCCGCGTCTAGCGAACTCGAACCTGGGCCCCGCAGGATCAGACTGGTTGCCGAAGTTGCGGCACAGCAGGCTGAGGGTGTTCGAGAGGCGTCGCACGAAATGTGGATGAGCGTGCGAGCGGATGCATGGGGAGGGTTCACGTCCGGCTAGAGGTAAGTTCATTCGTATGAGGCACTTGCCCGCGGCCGGATGAATTAACGGTCGGCGGGCGTTTTTATTTTGGGCGATTGATTCGCTTTTTATTGCGATCGACTGAGTGCGGCGGGCTCAGGTGAGCGCTTGAAATTGCCGACGTAGAAGTTGGAGGTTGGGTTATGCAGTTGTATGCGACGGAGTTGATGGGAGCCGAGACGTACGACGACCAAGGAAATTTTGTGGGTCGCGTGCGGGAATTTTTTATTGAGCCGGCGGACCAGCCGAACCGGATTGCGTGGCTGTTGCTGTCGCGCGGCCGATTTCAGCCGCTGGTGGCGCGGCACGATCAGGTGGCGACAGTGGCGCCGGGAACGATTCGCTTGAACTGCAATGAGCGGGCGCTGGAGTTGTATCAGCCGAACGAAGGCTGGCTGGCGGTGCGTAAAGATTTGCTCGATCAACAGATCATCGATACGCAGGGGCGAAAAGTTGTTCGCGTGAACGATGTGGATCTGACGGAACTGCGGACGAACGGAAACGTAGAATTGCGGTTGACGCAGGTGGATGTGGGGCTGCCGGGGGCGGTGCGTCGGTTGTTGCAGGGAGTTGTGGCGCCGTCGGTTGTGCGGAAATTGCAGAGGCGGCTGCCACAGCGAACGATTCGGTGGGAATTTGTGAACTTGATCGAACCGGATCCGCTGCGGCGAGTGAAGCTGCGGATTACCCACGAGAAATTGGAGGATCTGCATCCGGCGGATCTGGCTGAGATCATGGAGTCGCTGTCGGCGGCGGAGCGGCAAGGAATTATCGCTTCGCTGGACGAAGAGATGGCGGGCAAGGTTTTGGCGGAGTTGGACGAGCGGCTGACGCGGCAGATCGTGGAGAAACTCGATCCCGAGAAGGCAGCAGATATTTTGGAGGAGATGGCGCCGGACGCGGCAGCGGACTTATTGGCGGACTTGCCGAAAGAAACGTCGGAAGAGTTGCTGGAAGAGATGCCGGGGCAGGAAGCGGAGGACGTGCGCGAGTTGCTGTCGTTCGACGCGTCGACGGCGGGCGGAATGATGAATACGGAGTTCGTGTTTTTGGGCGAGACCGCGACGCGGGACGAGGTTTTGGGCTGGATGCGGACGCAGGATTTGAATCTCGATCAGCTGGATTCGGTGGTGTTGCTGGATAGCGCGGCGCGATTTTCGGGGATTGTGACGATCGCGCGACTGCTGCTGGCGGCGCCAGAAGAGTCGATGAGCGAGCTGAAGCTGGAACCGCTCTTGAGCGTGCCGGCGAACGCGGACGAGACGGACGTGTTTGAGTTGTTCGACAAATACAACTTGCGGACGTTGACGGTGGTGGACGAAACTCAGCGGCCGATTGGGACGATTGCGGTGGATGACGTGGTGTCGCGGTTGGTGGCGAAGTGATTTCCACGGGTCATTCTGTGGCGTTTTGAGAAATGAGAGCCAGTTAGCGCGATGAAGTGGAATGACATTTCGGCGAGGGTCGACGGGCTGCGTGATCGCGGCACGGACCTGCAGAAGCGTCTTCGTTCGACGCGCAGGCGTATTGCGCTGCTGCTGGCGGTGGTCGGGCCGGGAATTATCACGTCGAACGTCGACAACGATGCCGGTGGGATTTCGGTGTACACGCAGGCGGGTGCGCAGTACGGCTACGCGCTGTTGTGGTCGCTGATCCCGATGACGATTGCGCTGTATGTGACAGGCGAAATGTGCGCGCGCATGGGTGTGGTAACGGGCAAGGGATTGTCGGATTTGATTCGCGAGGAGTTTGGATTCCGGCCAACGTTTTTTGTGATGATTACGGGATTTTTCGTCGATCTGGCGAACGTGGTCGCAGAGTTTGCGGGCGTTGCGGCGGCGATGCAGATTTTTCACGTGAGCAAATACATTTCGGTGCCGATCGCGGCGGTATTGGTGTGGGTCCTGGTTTTACGCGGGACGTACCGGCAGGTAGAAGTGGTGTTTCTGGCGGCCTGCGTCTTGTACCTCTCGTACGTGGTGTCGGCGATTTTTGCGAAGCCGGACTGGCTCGAGGCGGCGCGGCACACCGTGATTCCGACGATGCATTTCAACGCCGGGTACCTGGTGATGCTAACCGGATTAGTCGGTACCACTATTGCGCCGTGGCAATTTTTCTATATGCAGGCGGGATTCGTCGAAAAGAAAGTTTCGGTGCGACAGTACCCGCAAGCCAGATGGGACGTATTGATTGGCAGCGTCAGCTGCATGGCGATCGTGTTTTTTATCATCGTCTGCACGGCGGCAACACTCTATGCGAGCGGGCAGCGGTCAATTGGGGATGCCGCGGAGGCGGCTAGCGCGCTGGTGCCGTTGGCGGGGAAGTGGGCCGGCGTGTTGTTTGCGTTTGGATTGCTGAACGCGTCGCTGTTTGCCGCATCGATCTTGCCGCTGTCCACGGCGCATGTGATTTGCGAAGGTTTGGGCTTCGAAGCGGGGATCGACAACAAATTCAAGGAAGCGCCGATTTTTTATTGGCTGTATACGATTCTGATCGCGGTGGGAGCGGGGATCGTTTTGATTCCCAATGCACCGTTGTGGAAGATCTTGATTTTTTCGCAGGTGGGCAACGGCGTGTGGCTGCCGGTCGTGCTGATTTTCATTTTACTGCTGGTGAACCGCCGCGATTTGATGGGGGAATACGTCAACACGATGACGTTCAATATCGTTGCGTGGATCACCGCGATCGCCATGATTTTGCTGACGTTCGTGGTGGTGTACACGTCGGTGTTCCCGAGCGCGGTTGGGGCGTCTCCGCCCTAATTCCGCCGGCTTCGTAAGTTGAGCATCCTCGAATGACCTGAGCATTCCGGACGCGCCGATGCATCGAAGAACAGGCCTTTGCCGGTTCGTAATGTTAGCTGGTTGAAAGCGCGTCGGGGACTCGAGCGTTGCGCCGCCGCCGAGGCTCATGTTAACTTTGCGGCGTAAAGAAGAATTGCTCAAACTTGCTCGAACGCGCCTTCGCGACCTGATGAAATCGCACGTCACACTCCAAGTTGCCACTCCAGCTGCCCTGGGAACCGTCACTGCGGAAGAAGCCGAACTGTTAGCCAAGCTGGATTTGGCTCGGTTGCCGCGGCATGTCGCGGTGATCATGGACGGGAACGGGCGCTGGGCGCAGCGGAAGCTCTTGCCGCGGGTGGCGGGGCATAAAGTCGGGGCGCAGACGACGCGGACGATCATCGAGACGTGCGCGCGGTTGAACGTCGAGGCGCTCACGCTGTATGCGTTTTCGGTGGAGAATTGGCGAAGACCGAAAACGGAGACTGATTTTCTGATGCAGCTTCTGCGTGAATATTTGCGCACGGAGATGCCGCTGATTCAGCGGAATAATATTCGGATGCGATTTTTGGGGCGGTCGAGCGAACTGCCGATCGGCGTCCAGCAAGACATGAAGGCCGCCGAGGAAAAGACGGCGGGCAACGACGGGATGGTTTTGTGTCTGGCCCTGAATTACGGTGGGCGCGCGGAAATTGTCGATGCAGCAAACGCGATTCTGGCGGATCGAAATGCGCAGGGAAGCACGGCTCCGGTGACGGAAGAGGAAGTTTCGCGGCGGCTCTACACGACCGGATTGCCTGACCCAGACCTGCTGATTCGTACGAGCGGCGAGATGCGGGTGAGCAATTTCTTGCTGTGGCAGATCGCTTACGCCGAGATTTTTGTGACCGAGACGCTGTGGCCGGACTTCAATCGGGCGCGGTTGCTGGAGTCATTTTTGGACTTTCAGAAACGAGAGCGACGCTACGGCGGAATCGGCGAGGGCGGGACGGATTCGCGTGTGCCGCGTGTCGCGGGCGAGTAGTCAGAACCTTTGGAGCATTCCTTCCTTTTTCATTTGAAGCCTTTGTCGTAGGTTAGTTAACGGTCGGATTGCGACTGACAGATGAAGTTTGTAGCGTGCGGAAACACGAGCGCGCTTTTGCGGTGGTCTGTTTGACACTTGGATGAGGACAACGCTTAGATCGACTGGTTTTCGGAATCAGGGGAAATTCGTGGAATGACTTGGAAGCGAGTGGCAACGGCGGTGGTGCTGATCCCGTTTGTGGTGGGATTGGTGCTGTTTGCATCGACCGCTTGGGTGGCGCTGGCGCTCGCGGCGATCATTGCGTTGGCGATGATCGAGTATTTTGCACTCGGTGATGCGATTGGGCATCGGGCATATCGCGTGTGGACGTTGATTTGCGCCGGGCTGCTGGTTTACTCGCAGTGGCTGGCGTCGGTTCGCGCATCACTGCTTGCGAGTTGGGGCTCGTGGTATCCGGGTCACATCTCGGGTGAAGGCGGCGGATTCACGCAGGGTGTATTTTTCTTGTTTCTGTTGGGCATCGCAACACTGACGCTGGCGACGAAGCGACCGATGGTTGAGGCGTTGCCCGCGGCGGGGATCAGTTCGAGTGCACTGTTGTTGGTGGCGTTTCCGCTGAGCTTCGCGGTGCGCTTGCATGGGATGGGGGCACTCGGGCCGAAATTGCTGCTGTTTGCGCTCGTGATCACCTGGGCGGGCGATACCGTCGCTTACTTTGTGGGACGAGCGATTGGAAAACACAAATTCGCGCCGATTCTTAGCCCGAAGAAGACGTGGGAGGGGGCGGTCGGCGGATTTTTTGGGTCGCTGTTGGTTGGAGTCGCGTTTTCGAAATGGATTGCCGTGCCAATGGGGCAGATGCTAGCGATGGCTGCAGTGGGCAATGTGGCCGGACAGGTTGGCGACTTATTGGAATCGGCTTACAAGCGCAGTGCCGGCGTGAAGGATTCGGGGACGCTGCTACCTGGACATGGCGGCATACTTGATCGCATCGACGCGCTGATATTGGCGATTCCTGTCGTTTGCTACTATTGGATTCTGTTCGGAAGCTGATCCTTTAAGAGGGTTGATGGCGGAATTTCGAAAATTGGCGATTTTGGGGTCGACGGGATCGATCGGGCGGCAGACCTTGTCGGTCGTCGAAGCGATGCCGGAACGCTTTGGTGTTGTGGCGCTGGCGGCGGGTTCGAACCTGGATGAATTGGTCGGACAGATCGAGCGTCATCGGCCGGAAGTTGTGTCGGTGGGAGATGCCGCGAAAGTCGATGAGCTTGCTGGGCGGCTGAAGGCGAAGGGCGTGTCGCCGCTGCCGGCAATTCATCATGGGCGGGAAGGCATGCTGGCAGTCGGCACCAATGCCGCGGCAGACATTGTCGTGTCGGCGGCTGTTGGCGTTGTCGGGCTTGAGGCTACCTACGAGGCGGTCAAGCTCGGCAAAATCATCGCGCTTTCGAACAAGGAAGTACTCGTGGCCGCTGGTGAGCTGGTGATGGCGGCGGCGAAGAAGGCTGGACGCGAGCTGTTGCCCGTCGATAGCGAGCACAACGCGGTACACCAATGCCTGCGCGGAGGCGAGCATTGCGAGGTGCTTCGGCTAGTTCTGACGGCGTCGGGCGGGCCGTTTCGGAAGTCGCCGCTGGCTTCGCTGAAAGATGTGACGCCGGAGCAGGCGCTAAATCACCCGAACTGGAAGATGGGCAGCCGGATCACGATCGACTCGGCCACCATGATGAACAAGGGCTTCGAGGTGATCGAGGCGCGCTGGCTGTTCGGAGTGCGGCCCGACCAGATCGACGTGGTCATCCATCCGCAGTCGACGATTCACTCTATGGTTGAGTTTGTGGACGGTTCTGTTTTGGCACAACTGGGCCCAACCGACATGCGGATGCCCATCCAGTATGCGTTAACCTATCCAGAGCGGGTGGCATCGAACCAGGTAGCCTTAAATTGGTCGAAGCTCCGCCGTCTCGATTTTGCGCGTGTTTCCACGAGACGATTCCCATGTTTACGCTTGGCCAGGGAAGCGATGAAGAAGGGCGGCGCCATGCCATGTGCTTTGAATGCCGCCGATGAGATTGCGGTGGCGGCGTTTCTGGAGCGGCGGCTGCCGTTCCTCGGGATCACCGAGGTGATTGAGCGGGTGCTCGGCCGGATGCCGCGAGTTAAATTTGAGAAGATGGACGATGTGCTTACAGCCGACTTGGAAGCGCGTCGAATGGCGAAGGAAGAAGTGGAGAGAGTGGCAGTGACGGCTGCCGCAGCGTCGTAAATTCGATTCAGGTGCGGCCTCTTGGCGAAGTTACGCAAGAGAGCGCGACGGAAAGAGAATCGCTCGTATGGATTTGTTGATCGGCGTCAGCCTCGTGTTGGGAGTCATGATCCTTATACACGAGTGGGGACATTTTATTGCCGCACGGATGTTTGGCGTGCGCGTCGACGTCTTTTCGATCGGATTTGGGCCGCGGCTGTTTGGCTGGAAGAGCGGCAACACGGACTATCGCATAAGCATCATCCCGCTGGGCGGCTATGTGCGCATGGCCGGCCAGGATCCCACCGAAATTGATTCGCCTGATCGATGGTCCGGATCTAAAGCTGCCGCGGCGGCGGAAGCGCCCGGTAAAATAATGGACACGGTCCAGACGGCAGCGGAAACCGCGCTGCGCGTCCCGCCGACCGATGTCGGCGAACATGCGACCGGCGATCCCGATGAGTTGATGAGCAAACCGCGCTGGCAGCGCGCTGTCATTTCGGCTGCTGGGCCGGCCGTCAACCTCGTATTTCCGATTCTGCTGCTGACGGTTTATTTCGTGGCGATCGGTATTCCATATCCGATTTTCGAAAACAAGCCGGTCGTTGTGACGGCAGTTCCGTCGAATTCGGCGGCTGCGCACGCGGGACTCGTTCCCGGCGATCGCGTGATCGCGATCAACGGTTCGCAACATCCGGATTGGACGGAAGCCGCGAAGCTCGTCGCCTCGGCGGAGCCGAATACGAAGGTTTCGGTCGAAGTCGAGAGTGCGGGACAGCGGAGGACGCTAGAAATTCCCGTCGGCCCGCAAAAGGACACCGAACAAGTGTTGGGCTTCGCTCCGATGAAGCCGGTGCTCGAGGATGTGGCTCCCGGCATGGCGGCATCGCGTGGGGGACTGAAGGAAGGCGACGTTATCGTCGCGGTCGACGGGCAACCGATTCAGTGGTGGGGACAATTTACGGAGCGCGTGCGCGGATCAGGCGGCAAGGCATTATCGCTAGATATCGAGCGCAAGGGACAGCCGCTTCACCTGGTCGTTACGCCCCAGGCGGGCTCGACCGAGCGTGGCGAGAGCGTTTATCAGATCGGCGTGCAGGTGCACGAAGATACTGCATACCGTCGCGTGGCTTTTGGCGAGAGCGTCAAATTTGCCGCGGTGAGCACGTACGAAACGATCGACAGTACGATCAGCGTCGTCGGCAGGCTGTTCAGCGGACGCGTGTCGGTAAAGCAGTTGCAAAGCGTCGTCGGAATCTCCCGCGCAGCGGGGCAAGCGGTACACAGGGGTGCGTGGGCCGTGATCACGCTGATGGTTTTGATTAGCGTGAACCTCGGCATATTGAACTTACTGCCCATTCCGATCCTCGACGGCGGAAATATCTTATTGCTTGCTATCGAAGGCGGCCTGCGTCGCGATCTCAGCTTGGCGTTCAAAGAGCGCTTCGTGCAGGTCGGATTGGTCTTCCTGTTGGTGCTGTTTGCGATCGTTATGTACAATGACGTCGCGCGGCTTTTCCACTCCTAGCCCTGTATTTTCAGCGCGCGCACAGGAGCCTTGCTGAATGCCCGCGGCACCCAATCACCGAGCATCCACCGGCGAGCGGATCAACACAGCTGAAACGACCGGCAGTCTGCAGCAGACACTGGCGAAGAAAGGGATTCGTCTGACCCGGCAGCGTCGCGTGATTTTGCAAGTGATGGACGACGCGGAGCAACACCTGGATGTCGATCAGATTTTAGAACGCGCGCAAAAGATCGATCAGGGCGTGCACCTGGTTACGGTCTATCGGACCATCGATCTGCTCAAGAAACACGGTCTGATTGATGAACTGGATCTTCTACACTTGCGCGGCGATCGGCACTATTACGAGACGCACGGGCCGCGCGATCACATCCATGTTGCGTGCTTGCGCTGCGGCAAAGTGCGAGAGTTTGAGAGTCGGCTGTACGAGCAGTTGAAGGAGCAGATTGCTCGCGACTTCAACATGAAAGTTACAGTTTCGCGCACGGAAGTGGGCGGATATTGCGCGGACTGCCTGCCTAAAGTTTCAGGATAGATTTCACAACAAGCCAGTTTAGCGAGTGGCTCCGCGTTGGGAGCGTGGTCGATGCGTGTTCGGTTATGCGCGCGTGGGATTCGTCGCGTCAAAGCTTGAGCGCATGTGGCGGAACCTCGAGAAAAATCGGTCGGCGTTGGCGATATCTTTGCCGATCTGCGTTCGCAATTCATCGGGGCCGCTGAATTTCTTTTCGGCGCGTAGCCGCTTCCAGAAATGCACTTCGATTCGCTTGGGTTGAATCTCTTCTGAAAAATTCAGCAGGTGCGTTTCGATGGTGACGCCCGAACCGTTGAACGTGGGACGCATGCCGATGTTCGTCACCGAACGACGCGTCTGACTCTCGCCGTCAATGCGAGTCCGCGTCACATAAACGCCTTGCGCCGGCAGTATCTCCTGCTCCGGAACGAGATTGAGCGTCGGAAATGTGAATCGGCTGCCGATCCCGGCGCCCTTGACAACTTCTCCCGTGAGCACAAACGGACGGCCTAGCAAGCGCGCGGCATAGGCTACGTCGCCTTCGCTGATCGACTTTCGTATGCACGTGCTCGAAACAATTTCGCCACGGAACACCACCGGCGGAATCACCACCACGTCGAAGCCTTTACGCATTCCCAATTCGCGCAACAATTTAACGTCGCCGGCCTGCCGATGACCGAAATGAAAATTCTCGCCGACAAGCACCGCCCGAACCTGAAGATCGCGAACCAAAATCTGATCGACGAAGTCTTCCGGCGCCAGGCGAGCCAACTCGAGAGTGAAGGGCATCACCACGGCCGCTTCGAGGCCGACCATTCCAAACCAATCCATGCGCTGCACGCTGGTCGACAGCCGCTGCGGTGCGGCCTCGGGTTTGAGCACTCTTCGCGGAGAAGGATCGAAGGTGAGCGCCGTCGCGACGCAACCAGTCTCAATCGCTCGCTGCTCGACAGCGCGCAGGATTGCCTGGTGGCCCAGGTGAATACCGTCGAAATTTCCAATGGCCAACACACTGCCGCGCTTCGACAAAGCATAATGCGCCGACCAATCCGCCGGCGTCGCAAACTGCCGAACCTTGCGATGGCTTGCATTCACAGCAGGGAGTGAGATCGACCGGCCACGGGCACGCGCGCGATTCTCATCGTCCACGCCGACTTCAAATTGCAGCCCGTCGTAAGCCAGCGCCACATTCGCTAAGCCCGGCTTGCGTAAACGCTCGTTCGTCTCCGCATGCGGCAAATCATGCGCGATGTGCGTGAACCATGACTGCTTCGGCTTCAATCGCTTGATGAGTGCGAGGGCTTGATCCACCGTCTGATGCATCGGATGCGGGATATCGCGCAACGCGTCGATGATCAGCACATCGAGATCTTCCAGCAGTGCGAGCGACGAATCCGGCAGCGACCCGAAATCGGTCAGGTACGCGCCGCGCCCAAAGCGAAAACCCAACACTTCGAGGTCGCCGTGTTGGAGCGGGACGGGCACAAATTCCAAGCCCATCAACGGGAATGGGCCGTCCACGACATGCAGCGTTACGCTCGGCACCGCGCTGACTACCGGCCGCCCGTCGAACACATACGCGAACGCCCGTCGCAATACTTCAAATGTCTCGAGGTTTCCGTATACCGGCATCGCCATGTTCTGCCGGATGTTGTACGGACGAATGTCGTCGAATCCCAGAATGTGGTCGGCATGCCCGTGTGTGAGCAGTACCGCGTCGAGCCTTTCGATCTTCGCGCGCAATGCCTGCTGCCGAAAATCGGGAGTCGTGTCGATAACGACGTTTTGCTCGCCGCGCGACAAGAGAATCGACGGCCGCAGCCGATTGTCATGTGGGTCAGCCGAAGTGCAAACCTTGCAATGGCACGCGAGCGAAGGCACCCCCATCGAAGTGCCGGAGCCAAGAATCGTGACTTTTATGGGAGCGGAAGCCATACGCAATCAGTTCGCGCGCGAAGAATGCAAATATCTAAGATTATCCGGAAATTGGCCGAGGCGGATTCGCGACGCGATGATCAGCGTGTTTTTGCCTTGGCCTGTGTTTGGGCTTGCGCCTGCGCAGCGATCGCCTGATTGACCTCGAGATAGGTCATCTTCAGTTTGCCGAGCAGATCGAGCAGCAAGGTGTCTTCTTCGGGCGCAAGGTTGCCGAGCGTTTTTTCACGCAGCGCATCCAGCATGTCGATGAGTTCGCGCGCCGCATCGGGATCGATCATCGGCTGGCCTGTGCGTGGATCGGCATACGCACCGAGCACCATCGCCGCGTTGCTCCCCAACATGCGGACCAAATTCTCAAACGCGGGAATGCGCTTCGGAGCGTCTTCCGGAGGAACGATCGCCTCTTCAGCATCTTCGCTCTTGCTCGCAACTGGTGCCGGCGCAGCCTTGCGCGCAGCAGCCTCTGCCGCAACTTCTCGAGCAGCGTCGATCTTTTCCTGCTCCACAACTTCCTGGCGCAGTTCACCTTCGGCCGTGAACGGTCGGCGGTCGATAACTCGAAACGCTTCTTCTTCGTGCTTGTTTTCTGACAAGTGAGAATCCTTTATTTCTGGGTACACCATCATTTTAGCATCGTGCCGCGGCTTTGTGTAGCGCCCCCGGATCGCCAACAACCCGTCCCGACCGCACAAATCCCCACGTCAGTTTGCTTGCATCGATGCCCTTCGAGACCACTCTTGCGGTCGAACTCGCCCAATCTTTCTGACGGTTTGCTACACTCTTTCTTTATCCACGGAAGGTACATGGTCTCTCCAAAGAAAACTTCGAAGCAAACTGCAAAAGCAACAGGGAAGTCCACGGTTGCACCTGTAGCAGCGGCAAAGAAATCAGCCTCACCGAAAGTTTCGAAAATAACCGAGTCCAGCGCCGCTCCCAAACAACTGTCGGCGGGCGATTGGTTCGATAAATTGGTCGCGATCCAGAAGCGTCTCCGCGACCCGGGCGGATGCCCGTGGGACATCGAGCAGACGCACCAGACTCTGCGCACCTACTTGATCGAAGAAGCGTACGAAGTCCTCGACGCCATCGAAAGCGGCCAGGACGACAAATTCGTCGAAGAACTCGGTGATCTGCTGTTGCAGGTGACCTTTCACTCGCAGATTGCGTCCGAGACTGATCGCTTCAACATCTCCGACGTCATCCAGTCCATCTACGACAAGATGATTCGCCGCCATCCGCACGTTTTCGGCGAGGTTCAGGCCAAAGATTCCGAAGAAGTGCTGCGCAACTGGCAAAAGATCAAGACTCAGGAGCGACTCGAGAAAGAAGGCCCTGCCGCTGGCGAGCCGAAGCCTGTGTCTGCGCTCGATGGCGTACCCAAGTCGATTCCAGCCACCCTCGAAGGCTTGCAGCTCACAAAAAAGGCTGCTCGCACTGGCTTTGACTGGCAGAACGTCAAAGGCATCTTCGAGAAAGTCCGCGAGGAAGCAACCGAACTCGAACACACTCTCGAACACGGCACTGCCGCCGAAGCGGAGGAAGAACTGGGCGACCTGCTCTTCGCCGCAGTTAACCTAGCCCGTTTCCTGCACATCGATCCCGAAATCGCCCTCAAGCGCGCCAACGGCAAATTCGTACGCCGCTTTCACGAAATGGAGCGAGTGGCCGCCACTCGTGGCCGCAAATTTGAAGACGTTCCGCGTCCAGAGAAAGAATCGCTCTGGAATTCCGCCAAAGAGTTGAAGGTCGCACAGGCCGTGGCCGCCACGCCGGTCTCAAGCCTCGCCGGCATCCGCAAGGTGGCCCCGCATCGATGAGCGACGGCATCGTCGTACGCAAGTGCACAACTCTTGCTGAGTTTGAAGCGTGCGTCACGCTGCAGCGCGAAGTCTGGGGTGAGGAAGATCTTGAGATCGCGCCGGTCTCGGAATTTATCGTCGCCTCGGAAACGGGCGGCCAGGTCATCGGTGCCTTTGACGGAACGCGACTCGTCGGTTACACACTCGCGGTGGTCGGCTACCGCGACGCCGTCATCTACATTCACTCTCACCACACCGGCGTCCATCACAGCTACCGCGACCGCGGCGTCGGCCGCAAGCTCAAGCTCTTCCAGCGCGACGAAGCCCTCTCTCGCGACGTTCGCCTCGTCCGGTGGACCTTCGACCCACTCGAACTTCGAAATGCTCACTTTAACTTGAACCGTCTCGGCGCGATCGCGCGCGAGTACAAGCCCAATCTCTACGGCATCACCACGAGCCCGTTGCACCGCGGACTCGCAACGGATCGCCTCGTGGCCGAGTGGCATCTCGACTCGAAGCGAGCTATAGGCGCGATCAACAATCTGGTAACCGAGCCTTCTACTCAGGAATCTGGTTACTCGCTAGGTGCGCGCATTGAACTTCCAGCAGAACTTGAACAATGGAAGCAAGCGAATACAGCAGCCGTGAAAAGCACCCAGGATCGCATCCGCCAAGAGTTCACGGATTGCTTTAATCGAGGGTACGCTGCGGTGGGCACTCAGACCACTCCAACCGGGTCGGCTTACCTCCTCGTTCCGTGGAGTGATTTCTAAGAAACAGCTTTAGCTCTTTAGCGTAGCTCAACTCGGGAATCAGGTTGGCAGCTGCTGTCCAGGAGAATCTCCTAACTCATGCGCATCCGCGAAATCACCTTACGCGAAATCGGTATGAAGCTGATCGCTCCGTTCGAGATCAGCACCGGCGTCAGCTATCACCGTCGCATCGTGCTCGTCGAAGCCAATGTGGACGGCGTCATTGGTTGGGCCGAATGCGTCGCCGGTGAAGCTCCGAACTACAGCCCGGAGACCGTCGAGACTGCCTGGCACATCTTGCGTGATCACCTCTGGCCACTGATCAAAGACAAAGATTTCGCTGCGGCCGCCGATGTGTACGACATGCTCGAACTCGTCCGTGGCCACAACATGGCGAAAGGCGGACTCGAAGCCGCAGTCTGGGACGCAGAAGCCAAGCAAAAGGGAATGCCGCTCTGGAAGCTTCTTGGCGGCTCACGAACCGAAATCGCGTCCGGCGTTTCGATCGGAATTAAAGATTCACTCGACACGCTTGCAGCCACAGTGAAGAAAGAACTCGATTCTGGCTACCAGCGCATCAAGATCAAGATCAAGCCCGGCAAAGAGCTCGATCAGGTTAAACGTCTGCGGCAGGATTTCCCGAGAATAAAACTGATGGTCGACGCGAACTCCGCCTACACGCTCGACGACTGGGAACTTCTCAAACAACTTGAAGGTTTCTATCTCATGATGATCGAGCAGCCGCTGGGCTGGGACGATCTCTACAGCCACGCCGAGCTCCAGAAAAAACTCAACACTCCGATCTGCCTCGACGAGTGCATTCACGACCTGGAGCACGCACGCGCGGCGATCGCGCTCGGCGCCTGCAAGATCATCAATATTAAATTGGGCCGTGTGGGCGGGCACACGATGGTGCGGCGCATCCACGATCTCTGCGAGAAAAACGGAATTCCCGTCTGGTGCGGCGGCATGCTTGAGTCGGGCATCGGCCGCGCCCACAACATCGCGCTTTCCACACTGCCCAACTTCACGCTGCCCGGCGACGTTTCCGCCAGCAAGCGCTACTGGGTCGAAGACATTATCGAGCCTGAAGTCGTCGTCTCGAGTCGCGGCACAATCACCGTGCCCACCGCGCCCGGCATCGGCTATAGCCTGAAGATGGATCTCATCGAAAAACTCACCACCCGCACGGAAAAACTCGTCTGAGCCGCACACAGTGAACGAACCAGAGGTAACGCCGCACCATTCCAGCGGCCCGCGGCGCAGCACCATCGCACTCGCCGTTCTCGTCGTCGTCATTCTCTGGGCGTTTAATTTCATCGCCGGTAAAATCGCTCTTCGCAATTTGCCCTCAGCAGCCGTTGCGTCATTCCGCGTATTTCTAGGCGCTGTTGCGATGGTGCCCGCCTATCTGATTTTCTCTCGAACCGCAGCTTTCGCCGACGCGATGAAGACCCGGGCACGCGGGTTCCACGCGCGCGATCTCTGGACGTTTTTCTATCTCGGCTTCTTCGGCGTCGTCATCAACCAGATGTGCTTCGCCATCGGCCTCAATCACACTTCCGTAAGTCATGGAGCAGTGATTGTCGGCATGGCGCCCGTCTACACGTTGGCGCTCGCGGTGATTTTTCGCCTCGAGAAAGTAACTCAACGCAAACTCACCGGCATCGCGTTGGCGTTCGCGGGCATTGCGGTTCTCGCCGGGGCTAACGGCATGACGAAGCGCTCGTCTTCGCTCATGGGCGACGCGATCATGATGGCCGGCGCGATCGGTTTTGCCGTTTACAGTGTGCTCGGCAAACGTGTGGCGGCGCGCTACGACGCCTTGACCATGACCGCGTTCAATCATTTCACCGGCGCGATTGTCGCGCTTCCCGTCGTGCTCTACCAAGCGCACTTGCTACGAATCGACGCACGATGGCGCCAAGTCCCGTGGCAAAGCTGGACGTCTGTCATCTACATGGCGGTCTTCAGCTCCGCCGTCGCGTATGTCCTCTACTTTTGGCTTCTGAAGTATCTGCAGGCCTCGCAACTCGCCGCATTCACATACTTGCTGCCCGTTATTGCCACCATCCTTGGAATCGTATTGCTCGGCGAGCGCGGTAGCGTGATGGAAATCGTCGGTGGCGCGCTGGCATTGGCCGGTGTGTACTGGATCCAGCCGCGTCGCGAAACCTGATCGCGCGCATATGTTAAGGTAGCGAGACCTGCCGAAATCGTGACGCGCCGACGCCATAGAATGTTCGGCAGGGAATTCCAATCCATCCTAGGAGTCGTCCCGTGCCAAACCCACCTCTTCGCCAAGGCGGCCCGGCAGCGCGTATCGCCGTCATCCCGGGTGACGGCATCGGCAAAGAGGTCACGCCCGAAGCCGTGAAGGTGCTCAAGGCCGTCACGTCATCCACCGGCCGCAAAGTCGAGTTCGTAGACTTCGATTGGGGTGCCGACAAATACCTCAAGGAAAACATTTCGCTTCCAGACGGAGCCGTCGAGATGCTTCGCGATGAATTCGACGCGATTCTCTTCGGCGCTCTCGGCGACCCTCGCGTTCCCTCCAACCAGCACGCCGCCGACATTCTCCTCGGCCTGAGATTTAAACTAGATCTTTACGTCAACGCACGCCCAGTTGAACTAATACATGAACGCATGACCCCGTTGCGTGGTCGCACGGAGAAAGATCTTCAATTGATCGTCTTTCGCGAAAATACCGAAGGTCTATACGTCGGGGTCGGCGGCTTTTTTAAGAAGGGCACTGCTGACGAGATCGCCGTCCAGGAAGACGTGAACTCCCGCAAGGGAGTCGAACGCATCATTCGGCATGCCTTCGAGTACGCCGTCACCCACAATCTCAAGCGCGTCTGCATGAGCGACAAGTCCAACGCGATGACCTTCGCTCACGACCTCTGGCAGCGCGTATTCAAGGAAGTCCGCAAGGAATATCCCGCGATCGAGTCGCGTCACCTGTTTATCGACACGCTGGCGATGGAGATTGTTCGCGACCCGTCACAATTCGACGTGATCGTCACGTGCAACTTATTTGGCGACATTATCAGTGATCTCGGCGCCCAGCTGATCGGCGGCCTAGGCTTGGCGCCGTCGGGAAACATTCATCCTGGCCAGACATCGCTTTTTGAGCCCGTCCATGGCTCCGCGCCGAACATCGCCGGAAAGGGCATCGCAAACCCACTCGGCTCGGTCCTAACGTCAGCGATGATGCTCGAGTTCCTCGGCTGGCAGCCGGAAGCGGACCGTATACGCAAGACAGTTAAATCGGCTTTCTTAAAAAACCATCTCACACCGGATCTGGGCGGCGAGAAAAAAACCGTCGAAGTCGGCGACTGGCTCGCGACGAACGTGTAGTTGCGCCGCGTCTGCTCCCTGAACATGCCTGAACAAATCACAGAGCGTTTCCCCGATCCAGAAATCTAAAGTGAAACTCGATAGTAGTGGAGACACAGAATCGTTCTCCACAGCGCCCGTCAGCAATCTTCAACTAAGACTCGGATTGTCGACGGACGACATTCGTAATGAACATCCCCATCAAAAATCCACCGACGTGCGCCCACCAGGCCACACCGCCAGACGACGCCACCGCGCCTAACGACGACACTCCCGAAGCAAACTGCAGCACAAACCAAAGCACAAGGATCACGACGGCCGGGATCGGCACAAGAAAGATGAACACGAGCGTCAGTATTTGCGCACGCGGATAGAGCAGAAGATACGCTCCCATCACACCGGAGATCGCCCCGCTCGCACCAATCGACGGAAGCATCGAGTGCCAGTTGAACGCGATGTGCAGGAACCCGGCCGCGACACCGCAAAACAAATAAAAAAAGAGATAACCAACGTGGCCGTAAAAGTCCTCGACGTTGTCGCCAAAGATCCAGAGAAACAGCATGTTACCCAAGAGATGGGCGACCCCGCCGTGTAGAAACATGCTCGTCAGCACAGGCACGAGCGCCGCCTCCCAATGCCCATGTCCGCTCAGTACGGCAGGGAAGCGCGCCGGCACCGTGGCGTTCGCCAGGACAAATGCCTTGAACACCCGCGACGGCAACGTGACCTGATAAATGAAGACGCCGATATTGATCAGGATCAGCGCCGTATTGACGAATGGATAGCTGCGGCGAGGGTTTAGATCCTTTAGCGGAATGAACATGACAGGTCCGCCCGCAGCCTACTGGAATCCATCAAAATTGCAACTCGCTCAAATGCCTTGAAGCTCCGCAACCCCGCATCGCTTACACGGCCACAGTTCGCCAAGTCGCGTCCGATAACTTCCAGTGACCTTTTGCCGAGTTAACAGAATAAGGCTCTACAATCTGCATTCTATCGCAGGGCCGGTCCGCTCCAGCCCTGACACCAACGACGTTTCGAGCGCTTTTCGATCTCAGTCGCGGAAATGAAAATATATATCCCTGACGACATTGCAAGTATGACTTGAGAATTGTCAGCACGGCGTGGGCAGATGTGTGACAGGAAAAGATGAGAGCACTTCAACCATTACAAGAGATTGTCCGCGAATGGGATTCTCACATCGCAATCACGTGGAAACCAAACGCACAGTGGACGGCAAGTGAGGCCGGAGAGTTGACCGCCGCGAAGACTGCAATTGCTTCGACCGAAATTGTTCTTCTCTAATTTCTCTTCAGATTTATTTGCGCAGCGCCAGCGCGTGTGATAATTAAGTTAGTTCTGCGTGTGCGTGCGTTTCGAACAGAACTAAGCAGTCCGTTCAACGCAGCGTCGGCGCGCCGACAACGAATGCCCGCCCGGGAAACGGAAGCCATCATCCTAAAGACTTTCCCTCTGGGCGAGGCCGACCGCCTCGTGAGCTTTTTGGGGCGTACCTCCGGCCGCATTCGCGGCGTAGCCGGTGGTGCTCGGCGCCTGAAGAACCGCTACGGTTCCACGCTTGAGGTCCTTTCTCACGTACAGCTTTGGTACGTTGAAAAAGAAACGCGCGATCTAGTCCGCATTCAGCAGTGCGAGCTGATCGAGTCGTTCAACAAGGCGCAGAGCGACTACGAGCTCAGCACCGGCCTCGCGGTCGTAAGCGAAATCTCCGAGCTCGTTTTGCCAGAGCACGAAGTCGCCGAATCGATGTTTCGGCTGATTCTGCTGGTCGCGCGCGAAATCGAGCGCACCGCGGACTGGGCCGTTCCGCTGAGTTATTTCGGCTTTTGGACCGTGAAACTCGGTGGCTGGCTACCACGTTTTGATCGCTGCGCTCTTTGCAGCGAGCCTCTCGGCGATCGACCTGCCTTTTTCGCGCCGTGGGAGCCAGGCCTGCAATGCGAGAAGTGCCGTCGGCAGGGCATGAAGCCGCTGCACATCGGCGCACGTCAGTTGATTGAGATATTCTCGGCGCAGAGCCTGGACAAGATTGCGGCAACGAACGAACAGAAAGCGGCAGCAAGGGAACTTCGTGAGGCGACGTTGGACTGGATTGAATTTCATACCGAGAGAAGGCTGCATACCCGGGCGCTTCTGGAGACGACTTGAAAGCTAAAGCAAAACTAGAAGCCAAGCCGCGAGGCCTCGATTTTCAGGACCTGATCCTCAAACTATCTCATTTCTGGGTGAAGCAGGGCTGTGTCCTCCAACAGCCCTACGATGTCGAAGTCGGCGCCGGCACCATGCATCCCGAAACATTCCTCCGGGTCCTCGGCCCTTCTCCCTACCGCGTCGCGTACGTCCAACCGAGTCGTCGCCCTGCAGACGGCCGCTATGGCGAGAATCCCAATCGCCTCTACAAGCACATGCAATTTCAAGTGATACTTAAGCCCGCTCCCGTCGACGTCCAGGACCTCTATCTGCAAAGCCTCGCAGCCATCGGCATCGAACTCAAGGAACACGACATCCGCTTCGAGGAGGACAACTGGGAATCGCCCACACTCGGTGCCTGGGGCATCGGCTGGCAGATACTTCTAGACGGACTTGAGATTACGCAATTCACCTACTTCCAACAAAGCGGCGGCCTCGACCTCGATCCCATCTCAGTCGAACTCACGTACGGCCTCGAACGCATCTGCGCGTTCCTCCAAAACGTCGAGAGCGTCTACGACCTCCGCTGGTCCGCCGACAAAACTTACGGCGATATCCGACTCGCGGAAGAGCAGCAACTCTCCGAATACAGCTTCGACCGCAGCGACGCCGCAGCCATTCGCCAGGAGTTCGAGCTTCACGAAAAAGAAGCTAAGGAACTACTTGAAGCCTTCAAGAGCGCCGAAGGGAAGTCCCAATCGCGCTTCCCAGTCCTCGCCGCCTACGATCACTGCTTAAAATGTTCGCACCTCTTCAACATGCTTGACGCTCGCGGCGTCATCTCCACCACTGAACGCGCCGCTCTCATGGGTCGCGTGCGTAACATCTCCTGCCGCACCGCCGCTGCCTATCTTCAACAAATCGGCGGCCCAGCGCAGCGCCGTGAGGTGCTCGCATGACGCCTCAGAAATCCTCAACCAACACTTCACTTTCTGCCAAGATTTCATCCGCTTCAAAGAAGTTAGAGTTATTGTTTGAAATCGGTTGCGAGGAAATCCCTGCTGGAATGCTTCCGCGCGCCGAAGAAGAACTTAAAGTAATCATCGAAAAATTGCTCACCACCGAAAACCTGATGCAAGGCGTTACAGTCGAAACGTTCGCCACCCCACGCCGCCTCACCGCCTGGGTTCGCGGCCTGCCCGCGAAGCAGGAGGACGTCGTCAGCGAAGTGACAGGCCCGCCAAAGTCCGTCGCCTACGACGCCCAAGGCCAGCCAACGCGCGCCGCCGTCAGCTTCGCCGAGAAGCAGGGCATCCGCCTAGTCGACGTCTACTTCATCCAAACGCCCAAGGGCGAATATCTCGCGTCCAAACACACCAAACGCGGCCGCACGAGCGAGCAAATCCTCGCCGAAATCCTCCCCCGCGTCATCCACGACCTAACCTGGCCCCGTTCGATGACTTGGACCGGCCTCGATGGCGCCCGTTTCATCCGCCCGATCCGCTGGATCGTCGCCACGCTCGGCGGCAAGCCATTCCGATTCACATTCGGCGGCATCATCTCCGGCAACGTCACGCGCGGCCACCGATTCCTCGGCTCCAGCGCTATCACCGTCACCACGTTCGCCGACTACGAAAAGAAGCTCCGCGCCAACGGCGTCATCGTCAAACCCGCCGATCGCCGCGCCAAAATCGAAAGTGAACTCGCCGCCGCGACAAAACGCAACGGCTTACAAACTCCACCACGACGCT
Source organism: uncultured Acidobacteriota bacterium (assembly GCA_963795355.1). GTDB lineage: Bacteria > Acidobacteriota > Terriglobia > Acidiferrales > UBA7541 > Acidiferrum. Next base: position 611,830 of record CAWCHM010000008.1, on the reverse strand, counting down.
CGAGCTCCTAAAGCTCGTAGTTTACTTGAATGAATTTCCATCAGTACTTGAAGGCAGCTTCGACGAAAAGTTCCTCAGCCTCCCCGACGAAATCCTCATCACCGTCATGCGCGATCACCAGAAGTACTTCGCACTCGAACGCAAGAACGGGGAGCTGGCCCCAAACTTCCTCGCCGTCATTAATCTCGCGAAAGACACCAAAGGCCTCGTCGCCGCCGGCCACGAACGCGTTCTCCGCGCACGTTTCGCCGACGCACAATTTTTCTGGGAGTCCGATCAAAAATGTCGGCTCGCCGACTATCTCCCCAAGCTCGCCAAAGTCACTTACGAGTCGCGGCTTGGCAGCTATGCCGATAAAGTCGAGCGCATTCGCGACATCTCACGTTGGCTCGTGGAACACTGGACCAGCCTGGGCGTTGCCAAAGCCCACGTCGCGGACGCCGACCGCGCCGCCGAACTCGCCAAATGCGACCTCGCCTGCGAAATGGTTCGCGAATTCACTGAACTTCAAGGCATCGTCGGCGGCCTATACGCCCGCGCCCAAGGCGAATCCAACGATGTGGCCGACGCCGTCTACGACCACTATCGTCCCGTCGGCCTTGACGACCCCATCCCCCGTAATGTCATCGGTTGTGCCGTATCGATCGCCGACAAACTCGATTCCATCGTCGGCTGCTTTGCCGTAGGTGTCGTTCCGACAGGGTCAAGCGACCCTTACGCACTCCGACGCGCGGCACTCGGCATAGTTAAAGTACTACTCGATCGCAAATTGACCTTGCCTCTTCATAACTCGGTCAGCACGGCAGTTAAAGCTCTACTCCATCATCCACCGCAACTTTCAGTCCCATCATGCGCAAGAAGTTCAAGCATTAGATTTCATTTTCGATCGCGCCAAGTATGTCTTCCGCGAAAAATACGGCTTCGCCTACGACGAAGTGAACGCCGTCTTCCGCAGCGGCGTCGACGACCTGATCGACGCGCAGCGCCGCCTCGAAGCCCTCAAGAGCGTGCGGAAATCCAAGAACTTCGAACCGCTCGCCGTCTCCTTCAAGCGCATTCGCAAGATCCTGGAGAAGGCGAATCTGAAAGACGGCGGCAACGTAAACACTGAACTTTTCGAGAGTGAAGCCGAGCGCAATCTCTTCCAGGCCGGAAGGGAAGCCGCCACACGCGTGCAGACGGAAAAGCGCAATGGCCACTATGGTCGCGCCTTGGATCAGATCGCAGGGCTGCGCACCTTTGTTGATCGTTTCTTCGAAGAGGTTATGGTCATGGCCGAAAATGAAGCGGTCCGCAAGAACCGCTTGGCTTTGCTCTCTGAGTTGCTCCGCGAATTCACCACGATTGCAGACTTCTCTGAGATCGGCGCCGACGAGAAGTGAATCGATATGTAGAGGTCGCTGCCGTGTGAGCCGGGCACAGTTAAAGTATCAAATCAAGTTGTGAGCTTAACCATGGGCAGAACCAGGCAGGCTGACGTGACGTATGACTTCAATTGTCGCACGAGCTGCAGTCGACACGCCGACAGCTCATTAAGCACTTGAGTAGTCGCGCGAACGGGCATTCGATCATAACCGTAAGCGGTCACCAAAAATTTCAGGGTTCATCTGAAACTTAAACTAAATGCGAGGACAAAGTGACAAAGTGGGTTTATTTCTTTGGTGCAGGTAAAGCAGAAGGCGACGCTTCATGGCGTGACGTCCTAGGAGGCAAGGGCGCTGGCTTGGCCGAGATGACCAAGATCGGCCTCCCGGTTCCGGCCGGCTTCACAATCTCAACCGAAGCTTGCGATTATTTCTACAAGAACGGCAAGAGGTATCCCGCCGAGCTGAAAAAGCAGGTCGGCGAGAATGTCGCCAAACTCGAAAAGGTCACCAAGAAGAAGCTCGGCGATCCCAAGAATCCTCTCCTCGTCAGCGTTCGCTCCGGCTCCGCACGTTCCATGCCCGGTATGATGGAGACAATTCTCAATCTCGGCCTCAACGACAAATCCGTCCAAGGCCTCGCCGCCAGCGTAAACAACGAGCGCTTCGCCTACGACGCCTATCGCCGTTTCGTCCAGATGTACTCCAGCGTTGTGATGGAACTCCCCAAGGGCGACCTCGAAGAGCGCCTCCACGCAATGAAGCACCGCCTCAATGTGAAAGACGACACCGCCGTCCCCGCGAGCGGTTGGAAGGAACTCGTCGGCGAATACAAGCAGGTCTTCAAACAGAAGACCGGCAAAGACTTCCCCGAAGATCCCATGGAGCAGCTTTGGGGCGCCGTCGGCGCCGTATTCGGGTCCTGGATGGCCGAAAAGGCTGTCACCTATCGCCGCGTGGAGAAGATCACCGGCCTCCTCGGCACCGCCGTCAACGTTATGCAGATGGTGTTCGGCAACACCGGCGACGATTCCGGCACCGGTGTCTGCTTCACGCGCAACCCCAGCACTGGCGAGAAGATCTTCTACGGCGACTATCTTGTGAACGCACAAGGTGAAGACGTCGTCGCCGGCATCCGTACTCCGATGCCTCTCACCGAGATGAAGCGCCTCATGCCCAAGGTCTACGGGCAGCTCGAGAAAGTTCGAGTAACACTTGAGAAGCACTTCCACGATATGCAGGACATGGAGTTCACCGTCGAAAACGGCAAGCTCTACATGCTCCAGACCCGCACCGGCAAGCGCACACCCTCCGCAGCCTTCAAGATGGCTGTGGACATGGCCAACGAGAAGCTCATCTCCAAAGAAGAAGCGATCATGCGCATCAAGCCGGAAGACATCGAGCGCCTCTTCTACCCGATCATCGACGCTAAGCTGGATAAGAAGACCCTGGAATCGCGTATCCTGGGCAGCGGCATCAACGCCGTTCCCGGAGCCGCAGTCGGCAAAGTCGTCTTCAGCGCGCACGACGCCGAGGAATGGACCAAGAAGGGTGAGAAGGTCATTCTTTGCCGTCGTGAAACCAGTCCTGAAGATGTCGGCGGCATGGCCGTTGCGCAGGGAATCTTAACCGCTACTGGAGGTAAGACCTCGCACGCCGCGGTCGTAGCCCGCGGATGGGGCAAATGCTGCATCGTCGGCGCAGAAAAGTTCAACATTGACTATAAGTCGAAGACCATGACCGTCGCCGGCAAGACCGTGAAGGAAGGCGAATGGGTCACGCTCGACGGAGGCGAAGGCCTCGTCTACTCCGGCCAGATGGATCTCGTCACTCCAGAGTTCCCGGCAGCCTATCAGACGCTGATGAAGTGGGCCGACGGCGTCCGCCGCTTGGGCGTCCGCACCAACGCCGACACACCTCAAGACTCGCGCAAAGCCCGTGAGTTCGGTGCCGAAGGCATCGGTCTCTGCCGCACCGAGCACATGTTCTTCACGGACTTCGAGTTCCCCGAGAAGGGACAGGAGCGCCAACGCGCGATCCAGGAAATGATTCTGGCCGACAACAAGGAAGCCAGAGTTAAAGCTTTGGATAAGCTCCTGCCATTCCAGCGCCGCGACTTCATCGGCATATTTAAAGCGATGGATGGATTCCCGGTAACCATCCGCCTCATCGATCCACCGCTCCATGAATTCGTCCCGCACGAGCGCAAGAAGCAGGAAGAGCTCGCGAAGGAACTCGGCCTCAGCGCAGACGTCGTGGCGCGTCGCGTCGAGCAACTCCACGAATCGAACCCGATGCTTGGTCATCGTGGCTGCCGATTGGCGATCACGTATCCTGAAATTCTTGAGATGCAGGTCCGCGCCATCATCGAAGCAGCGGTCGAGTGCAAGAAGCAGGGCATTAAAGTATTGCCTGAGATCATGCACCCGCTCGTTCTCGACAAGAAAGAGTTCTCGATTCTCGAGGACGCCACCCGTCGCGTTGCCGATGACATCATCAAGAAGTCCGGCACAAAGCTCGACTACATCGTCGGCACCATGATCGAACTCCCGCGCGCTGCGTTGCTCGCCAACGAGATTGCCGAACGTGCCGAGTTCTTCTCCTTCGGCACCAACGACCTAACGCAGACCACGATGGGCCTTTCGCGCGACGATGCCGGCCGCTTCCTGCCCGACTACGTTGACGAAAAGAAGGCCGGCGTGTTCGCAGCCGACCCCTTTCAATCGCTCGACACCAAGGGCGTCGGCATGTTGATCAAGTGGGGCATCGAGAAGGGTCGCAGTTCGCGGAACAAGCTCAAGGTCGGCATCTGCGGCGAGCACGGCGGCGATCTCGACAGCGTCAAGTTCTGCCATCAAGTCGGCATGGACTACGTCAGCGCCTCGCCCTATCGCGTTCCGATCTCACGCCTCGGCGCAGCTCAAGCTGTCGTGGAAGAGAACGCCGCGAAGAAGTCCGCCAAGGGCAAGAAGAAGTAAAGGTACGTCAGACGCTCCCGTTTCGGGAGGAATTTAAACCAACGAATCACTTGTCGGCGCGGCGACGAAAGTCCCGCGCCGACATTTTTAGTAGTAATCGAAGTGAACTATCGCTTGAGCTTCCACCGCGGCATTCCCGACAACGAAGTCGTGGCCGTTGTCTTTGTAGGGGCGGGCTTCAGTCCGCCCTCTTCGATTCATAAATTCGCCCAGTCTTACGTCGGCATCTTGAAGAAGAAATACATTCCGAGGAAAAAGAAAATAATATCCGGCGCCCACCCCGCCAAAAACGGCGGCAACTGTCCCACTCCACCCATCGCCGTCAAAAGCTCCGCACCCAGCCAATAAAGAATCCCAATCGAAACACCGATCGCCACGCCACCCACAGCCCCACGCGTGCCCACCAGAAACGCAAACGGAAACGCCAGCAACATGCTGATCGGCGCTATCAGCGGAAACGCCAGCTTGCGATGCCACTGCACCAGCAGCGCCGACACGTCGAATCCCGCCTTCTGAAGGCTCGCCGCGTAGCGCCGAAGCTCCGCCCAGTTCATCTGATACGCTTGCCGCACCTCTCGATGAAAATAATTCGGCGGTTCCGTGAGCTCAGGTAAGTCTTTAACTTTGAATGGCTCGTATTTCGCGACCGTTCCGTCAGTGAAGTCGCGAACCCAGCCGCTCTCCAGCACCCACAAGTTCTGCGCGTCCGACCACTGCGCGCGCGAAGCGAATACGCGGCGCCGAATCTCGAACGTCGCCGGGTCGATCTCCAGCACGCTCAATCCTCCGAACAAATTTTGGTTCGGGTCGAACAGGTCGTAGTTATAAACTTTTGCGTTATCGCCAAAGATCCAGCGTTGAGGCTGTGCATACGTCTGCGCCGGCCGCCCTTTGATCTGGTTGCGTAGTGCGTCCTGGCGCTGGTTCGCATAGGGAAGAAACGTGTCGTCGAGCAGAATCATCGTCGAAGCGAGGCCAATCCCCGCCAGCAGCAACGGAGCCGCGAGGCGATACAAGCTGATTCCGCTGGCCTTGCAGGCCACGATCTCGTTGTTCTTGCTCATCACGCCAATCGTGACCAGCGTCGCCACCAGCGCGCCCAGCGGCGCCAATTGATACAAAAGGTAAGGCGTTAGATACCGAAAGTAATCGACCACGACGAAGAACGCGATGCGATGCCGCGCGATGTCATCCAACAACTCGAAGAAGGTGAAGGCCTCAAACAAGAAAATGAACGCGAGCATCAGTAGCAGGAAGTACGAAAAGAATCGTCGCAGAAGATAAATGTCCATCAGTCGAGGGAAGCTGCCGCTGTTTGCGACTGCCGAAGCGACAGCATCTCGCCCCCCGTTTACGCGAGCGTCGTTCGCAGCGCGTGCCGCAGCGGCCCGCGCCCGCGCCCTCTTCAACTTCCGCAATCGCAGCCATGCACGGGTTCGGTTATATGAGCCGAACCATCGAATTTCCCCGCGAAACTGTTCCATGCGAGGGAGCAGATACAATCCGCACAAGACGAGCGCGATATTTCCCATCCACAGCCCAATCACCGGCGGAACGGTGCCTTCGCGCGCCAGACTGCTGCCAAAAATTAAGAGCAGGTAATATCCAGCAATGAGCAACACCGCGATTAGCGAGCCAGCCGCTCGTCCGCCGCGCCGTGGCTGCGATCCAATCGGAACAGCGATTAAAGCAAACGCAAAACAGGCCGCAGGGAACGCCAGCCGACGTTGAAGTTCTACTCGAGCTTCTCGCCAGTTCGGGCCAGAGTCGCTCGCCAAGTCACGAACTGGCCTCTCGTCATTCTTAGCTTGCCTCAGCTGTTGCGGCGGCACGATCCCGGTGACTTCGATCGGCCAGTCACTCTGTCCGAACGCCGTGACCGAGTAATGATCGGAATCATCACGATTAAAGTCGTGTGTCGATCCACCCTTCAAGTGAAGCTCTAACTTTCCTTGTTTAGGCTCCGCCACAACCACAGCGCTCTCTGCTAAAGTAATCCGCGACGCATTCTCTCCGCCGGTCTCCGCCAGAAACACGCCGCGCCACTGCGTCCCGCTCGCCGAGATGTCGTTGACGTACAAGATCTCGTGAGGAAAGCGCTCGTCGAAGACGCGCGGTTGAATGGCGAAATTCAGCTGCGAAGCAGCAAGTTCCGTTTCGAGTCCCCGGAACGTATGCCACGCCAGGGGAGCGAGCCAGAGCGTCATCGCCATCGTCACGGCGTATCCAGTCGCGGCCAACACAGCGACAGGGAGCAGAATTCGTCGCCGGCCAATGCCCAGAGCCGTCATGGCGATGATTTCGCTGTCGCTCGACATGCGCCCGAGCCCAAGCAGCACGCCGATCAGGATGGCCATCGGTATCGTGAACGTCAGGACGCCAGGGAAGATGCACAGGAACAGTTCGGCGATCTGGAAGCCTGAGCCGGTATGACGAACAAACAACGCCGTCAAACGAACAAGTTGAGGAACGAAGAAAACAAAGGTAAAAACGACAAGGCCTAAGAGTGCGTGACGAAAGATTTCACGGACAATGTAACGGTCCAGGATGCGCATGTTCAATCGAAACCGCGAGTGTAGCACGAGCGGCTTGAGTCGCTTGCGAACAAACACGATCTGCGAAAGAAGTTGCGACCCGCGCCAACGGTGCGCGCAAATTCTATTACTTGCGTCCTTCCAGCCAGCGGGGAATTGCGCCTGATGAATCGCATCAACCTCGTTCTGCTCTGGCATATGCATCAACCGCAGTACCGCGATCCCGAAACCGGCCGCTACGTCCTCCCTTGGACGCGGCTTCATGCACTCAAGGATTACTGGGGCATGGTGCGCGTCCTGCAAGAAACGCCGAAGTTTCACGCGACCTTTAATGTCGTCCCGTCGCTCGGCATGCAGATCGAGGAATACGCCAGCGGCAAATTCGACGAGCCGTGGTTCGCCCTCGCATTCAAGAACACCGACGACCTCACGCGCGAATGCAAGGCAGAAATTCTGGCGCGGGCATTTCAACTCAATCATGAACGGCTGATGTCGCGATTCCCACGATTCGTCGAATTGTATGAGTGGTCCCGTCCGGCCGGCGGCGCACAGGCGCTCGTAACATTTACCGCCCGCGACTGGCGCGATCTTCAAGTACTTTCTCAGCTGGCCTGGATGGACGAGGAGTGGTTTTCAAAGGACAACATTACAAGTCGGCTGGCCGACAAGGGAAAAGATTTCAGCGAGCAAGACAAGGAATCGTTGAAAGAGCGCCAGGCCGATTTGCTGAATAAGGTTCTTCCTATCTATCGCGAGGCGGCGAAGAGCGGCCAGATCGAAATCAGCACGACTCCTTTCTATCATCCGATCCTTCCGTTGCTGTGCGATTCCGATATCGCTCGCGTTGCAAATCCAGGAACGCCCTTGCCGCGCCGCGCGTTTCGCCAACCGGAAGATGCACGCGAACAGCTTCGACGCGCACGCGACTACCACGAGCGTGTCTTCGGCGTTCGGCCTGCGGGATTGTGGCCGTCAGAAGGCTCTGTCTCCGATCAGGCGCTCTCCATCGCAATCGACGAAGGCTTTCAATGGTTCGGTACGGACGAGGGAGTTCTCGGCCGCACGCTTAACATTGGGTTTTTCCGCGACACAACCGGGCTTCCTGCGAACGCCGAGCGTCTGTACAAACCGTGGCGCATTCAGCTCGAAGGGCGGGCAATTACAGGACTTTTCCGCGATCACCAACTCTCCGATCTCGTCGGCTTTGTGTACAGCCGCATGGATGCGGGCACAGCCGCGGCCGATCTTCATGGACGACTGCGGCATATCGGCGAAGGCGTACAGAGCGCCGATCCGCTTACCGTTTGCATTTTTCTCGACGGTGAAAATGCCTGGGAATATTTCTACGGGAATGGTCGCGAATTCCTGCGGCAATTCTACAAGCGTATCGAGAGCGATCCCGATTTCCGCGCGCTAACCGCGAGCGAAGCGATCGCCGCAACGCCTAACGTCCCGACGAATGTCGGGATTTTTCCAGGCTCTTGGATCAACGCAAACTTCGACGTGTGGATTGGCGACGCCGAAGACGTCACCGCGTGGGAATTGTTGTGGGATGCCCGGCAAGTGTACGCAGCCGGTGTCGATGCGAAAACAAAAGGCCGCAGCGACGCTCCGACCGAAAACGCACTTCAAGCAGCACTTGAATCCCTCCTCGCGGCGGAGGGAAGCGATTGGTGTTGGTGGTACGGGCCCGAGCACAGCACCGCAAACGACGCTGAGTTCGACGCACTGTTCCGAAAGCACCTCACAGGGATTTATCTGGCGCTTGGGCAAGTCGCGCCTCCCGATCTCGCCAAGCCGATCAAACGGAAGCCGGAGCATGCACTGCAGGTGGCGCCGACGGGATTCCTGAAGACGACGGTGGATGGGCGCGACACTTCGTACTTCGAGTGGCTCGGTGCGGGGCTATATTCGCCGGAGCGGCGTGGTGGAGCGATGCATGGTCGCATCTTCTACTTGAAGGAATTGCGGTATGGATTTGAGAGCGATCGGCTAAGCGTGCGCGTGGATTCGTTCATGGATGCGTTGTGCGAGATGGAGAATCCGGAATTTCGCATTACGATCGGCGGAGCCGAGGAGCTGACTGTTGTAGTAAAACTTGAAAGAGGACATCTGCAGGAGTTCGCGATCGAGAGCGGCAAGACCTGCCTGTTGAATCCGAAGAAAATCGCCGAGGTCGCATTTGAACGAATACTTGAACTTTCAATTCGTCGATCTGAAATCAATTTGAAGGGTCAGCAGAAATTAAGATTGGGAGTGGCGCTGTGGCATGGCGGCCTGCCGATCGATGTTTTGCCATCTGAAGGTTTTCTTGAGATTCCGCTCGGTGAGGAATCTTCCTGGCCGATCGAGAATTCGTAGCACATCAAGGTGTACTTGAGGCGCTACCCCGCTACCAAGAATTGCTAGTGCCAAACATCCTCTCAATCTTTTAGAACAACTTCACGGCTAACTCCTGGGGGCGATCGCCCACCGGGATCATGGTGAGCAGGCTTTGCTCACCCAGACGAGCGCGGATCACGGATAAATCGCTCGAACCTTTGTTCACTACCAACAAGAGATTTTCTTCGGGGTCGAAGCGGATGGCGTCGGGGGTTTGGCCTGCGGAAATGAGCAGCTCGCGGCCGTTGATGGTGCGGATGACGCGACGGCTATTGATGTCGACGGCGGTGACGCGGTTCGCGGTGGCGTCGGTGACGTAGAGGATGCCCGCATCGGCGGACAGGATGGCGCGGGTCGGCGTGTCGCCCAAGACTACGAAGTCACCTACCTCGTGCGACTCCGTGTTGATGACCTGCAAGCCGTGGGATTCGGGCGAGATGACGTAGAGTTCGCCGCCGTCGGGCTTGAGGATCATGTCCGATCGGCTTGCCCACGAACTGAAGATTCGCCAGCAAGACTTTGCGGCGCAGATCGACGACGGAGAGACGCGGCTCGCTGCGGCTGATCACGAAAGCGAGCGAACTGTCGGGGAGTATCGCGACGTCGTCGGGATTCGCAACGACAGGAACGGTTGGCGATATGCGCGAGCGACGAGGCGTCGTAAACACCTAGCGTGGCGTCGTCGTGATTGAGGACAACGAGAGTCTTCTTGTCGGGGGCGAGGCGAGCGAGCACGGGATGCTTGCCGGTCTGCGCAGAGGCGACGATGGCGTGCGTTTCCGCATTGATCGCGATGATGCGATCGCTGCCGCTCGATGTGGTGTAGACGAGGCTGCCGTCGGGGGAGAACTCCAGAGCGTAGGGCGCAGGGCCGACAGGGATTCGCGCGATGACTTGATTCGGGTATGCGCCGAGGACAAAGACGTAGCCGTCTTGAGTGCTGACGCCCCAGACTTCGGGGCGCGTGGGATGTTCGCGCAGGCCGGAGAGAGCTGGGCCGACCTGGACGCGAGCGACGGAGCGCAGGTTCACGAGGTCGATGACGTTGACGTTGCCGTCTTGCGTGGTGACGTAGGCGTTTAGGCGCAGTCCGGGGCGCAGGAAAGAAGGGCGATGCTCGCGGGCGATGATGATGGCGGCGCCGAGCAGCAATGCTGCGCACAAAATCATGACGCGAATATTTTTGCGGGAGGTTGGGCGGCGCGCGGGCATCGTCAGTTAGGCGTCAGTTGATTTGGCGATGGAGGACGTTGGCGATCTGGCGGACTTCGTCGGTGAGTGTGGCGAATTCGCTGGGGATGATGGATTGCACGCCGTCGGAGAGCGCTTTTTCGGGCTCGTGGTGGACTTCGACGAGGAGACCATCGCAGCCGACGGCCACTGCGGCGAGCGACAAGGGAAGCACTTTGTGGCGCTTGCCGGTGCCGTGCGACGGGTCGACCATGATCGGCAAGTGGCTGCGGCGTTTTACCGCGGGGACGACGGCGAGATCCAAAGTGTTGCGCGAGAAGTCGGAGAAGGTGCGGACGCCGCGTTCGCAGAGCGCTACCTGATAGTTTCCTTCGGACAAAATGTATTCGGCGGCCATGAGGAATTCGTCGAGCGTGGCGGACATGCCGCGCTTGAGGAGGACGGGTTTTTTGGCGCGGCCGGCACGTTTGAGCAAAGAGAAGTTCTGCATGTTGCGCGCGCCGATCTGAATCATGTCGGCGTATTCCTCGACGAGATCGAGGGATTCGTTGTCGATGGCTTCGGTGATGATGCCTAAGCCGTGGACTTCGCGAACCTTGGCGAGAATTTTTAGACCGGGTTCGCCGAGTCCCTGGAAGGAGTATGGGGAAGTGCGCGGTTTGTAGGCGCCGCCGCGGAAGAGTTTACAGCCGGTCTTGGCGACTTGCTCGGCGATGGCCATGCATTGGGCTTCGGTTTCTACGGCGCAGGGGCCGGCGACGAGCGCGACGTTTGGTCCGCCGATGAGGACGTCGCCGCGTGGAGTGGGGATGCGCACGATGGTGTCTTCGGCTTTGGCGTCGCGGCTCACGAGTTTGTAGGGCTTGCTGACGGGGATGCATTCGATAACGCCGGGAAGGGATTCGAGGACGCCGAGGTCGATGGCGCCGTCATTGCCGGTGATTCCGATGGCGGTGCGGGCGGCTCCGGGAATTGGGTGGGCTTTGAGGCCGAGGCTTTCAATGCGCTGGCAGACGGCGCGGACCTGCTCCTCGGTGGCGTGGGACTGCATGACGACTAACATTTGTAAGACCTCGGTTGGAGTGAGAGGGAATGAGTGTAGCCGAGGATGGGGGAAGTGGCGAGTGGGACCCTCCCCCGGGGGTTTTTGCGCAAGAATGTGATTCTAAAGCTTTTATATTCCGCAGTGTTGTAAGAATGTGATTCTAAACGGGTAAGGTGCGTCTGCGTTTTGGCGCGGATTGATTCTGAAGGGTTTACATTGGCGACAATGGCGACAGGACGGGCGTCCATCGGGGACCTGAGGGCGGATTCGGGCTGGCACCCGAATCGTTCAACACACTATAGCATGGAAATTATCGAATGTCAACCGGTAACTGAGTAGGACTGTTCGAATGAGGTTGGTCGAATTGGGGACCTAATCTTAGTGAGAGAAGCTATCATTCCTGAAGCAAAGGAAACGTCCCGTCCGTCCCCACGTTTCGATTTTGATTTTCATCTGCACCATCTGGCGCACCAGCAGGTTGCGATAGCGCAGCGTGCGCCGCCGTTCGCGAATCGCCGTCGACGCCATGTGGCTCTCCGGCAGGAAATCGCACCGCAAACAGTCGCAAATCTTGCTGGCGTCGATGCGGTCGTTCTTCTTTTTCGCGACGGCTATGGCCCGCAGCATCAGCGGGTGCGCTACTTTCAGAGTGGCAGCATGTGGCTTGAGATGATCGTAAATCCAACCCGTGAACATCGTCGCTTCCATCGCCGCGCTCCACGGCTGCGGCAGCGATCGCATCCAGTGGTCCAGCTCCAGGCGCGTGGCGGAAATCGATCCTTCGGCATGAATCCGGCCACTGCCGTCCTTCACGCAAAAGCTGATCTTGCGCTTGTGAACATCCAGTCCGATGTAATACATAGGTTGCATGGGGGAGCCTCCTTGGTGTTTCTGAATCAGCGTCCGCTGAGTTCAGCTTTTTCTACACCAAGCGCTCCTCCTCCGACCTATACATTCAAACTTATCGGGACTTGAACCAGCGCACCGCACCAGTCGCGCTATATTCTCTATTTCTGATGCATCAGTTCGAGTGAAATGAGCTTCATGTGGTCGGTGACGTTTATTTCTTCCTTCTTCGTGTGCCACCCCTGACCGAGCATTGAGACGTATGCCGTGTAACGCCCTGGCGGCACGTTCTCGAAGCGAAAGTACCTAATTTGGGGAATGGCAGATGAGCCTTCAAATTCGATATTGGTGCTGCGTGCGTTTGGGAAAGCAACGGCATCTAGATTTACCAGCTCGATGGACGTTCGGTAGTGGTCGGTTCGAGAACTCCCGTAAACCGAGAGAAGTCCTCGCACGGAGTACGTCTTCTGACCGGGTGCCTTGAACGTGATACCCGACACGATTTCACCGGCATGCACTTCGATAGTCGCCGCTTGTTCTCTGCCTGCCACTCCCGGATAGTACGCAGCGTAAGTTGGCTCCTCACCCCAGTGGCTATTGAAGTACAAGAAATATTTTCCCGGCCCAAGCCGCCCCGAGCAGAATGAACCGTCTGCGCCGACGTTAACCATCGGTTTGTCAAACGGGGAAAAGCCTCCGGCAAACAGAAATGAGATGAGTCCGCCGTTGCCGTCTTTCGCATTTTCGGCAACAACTTTTCCGCAGATTTCTCCGCTCACTTCTGCGTATCGCTTCTGGTATTCCTCGAACTCGCGCTTTTGTTGTTCTTGCTCTCCTGCATAGTGTTTGGGGTCTGCTCTACGTGGTGGCGTCAAATCACCGGCCAATGGGCGCTCTTTCCTGAGATACCGCAATTCGACCGCAGCGTTCTGTTTTCCGACCCAGCCGCCCGGGCTGCACATGCTGACTACAGGAACGCCGGAAGGAGAATTGCGAGTAAAGACTAAGTAGTTCAGCCCCGGTGCGAAAACCGCTCCGCAGTCTCCTCCGCCTAGGCCGGTTCTGATTTTAATTTCTGGACCCAAATCTCCTTTGTAGGTTCGTTCTACTCGAAAGGTCACCATCATGGCCGGACCATCGAATGGACTAGGACCACAGGATTCCGTTGGAATCCACGCACCGACTTTCGCACTCAATACACTCCACGTGACCTCGAAGTGTTCAGGCGTCCCTTCAAAAATTGCATTCGACTCGTCGGTCTCAAGTTTGGCAGCCTCCCAACCGGACTTGTCGTAGTAGCCTCCGGCGCATTTACATGCGACCGCTGGACCTACAAAGACCGACGCAACGCAGATAACCAACGCGCATCTGAGGACGAAGAGAAGTCTCACAGCCAATAGACACCTACCTTGAGTGGTTGGTTCCCCGCTTGAACTACGTCAGTCGGTACAAGCTGAAAAAACCAGACTACTCACGTAGAACGGGCGCCCGGCGATAAGATTATGAAATGATTGTCGGACAGGTCAACTTGGACGATAAACGCGGTGGTCTCAATAGGTCGATGCAACACCATCTGATGTAAGGCTGCTCTCTAAAGGTGGTGTGATATGAGGCCAGGACAACGGTTTGGACTTTCTGCGATCGAGAAGAACGAAATCTGGCGTCGCTGGAAGGCCGGGCAGACGCTGCATGAGATCGGGCGCGCCTTTGACAAGCCACATAGCTCCATTCGCTGTTTGTTGTTGCCTCGTGGAGGGATTCCTCCTAAAGCGCGCCGACGCTCCCGGCTAGCCCTCACACGGGCCGAGCGCGAGGACATCTCGCGCGGGATTGCTTCCGGCTCGTCGCTTCGTGAGATCGCCAGACACCTAGATCGCGCGGCTTCGACGGTGGGCCGAGAGGTCACGCGCCATGGTGGCCGTCCCACTTATCGGGCGCATGAGGCGGATGACCACGCCTGGAACTTAGCCTTGCGGCCCAAGAAGTGTCTTCTGGCCCTGCACCCCAGGTTGCGAGAGGTCGTTACGAGTAAACTGCTCTTGGACTGGTCGCCCAAGCAAATTTCCGGATGGCTGAAGACGGAGTATCTCAAGGACGAGGGGATGCGTGTGTCCCACGAGACCATTTACCGCAGCCTGTTCATCCAAGCGCGCGGTGTGCTGAAAAAAGAGCTGTTGGACCACTTGCGAACCAAGCGGCGTATGCGTCGCTCGCGGCACGCTCGTATCTTCAAGGACGCGCGCGGTCAAATCCCAGAGGCCATTTCGATCCGGGAAAGACCTGCTGAAGTTGCGGACCGCGCGGTGCCTGGTCATTGGGAGGGCGATCTCCTGAGCGGCTCACAGAACAGTCACATCGTGACGTTAGTGGAGCGTCACTCACGCTTTGCCATGCTGATCAAGGTGCCCAGCAAAGACACCGCCGTGGTGGTGACGGCATTGAGTCGGCATATTCGTAAACTCCCCGCTACCCTGCGGCGCTCGCTGACGTGGGATCGCGGATTGGAGATGGCCAAACACAAGGACTTTACGGTAGCTACGGATGTGCAGGTCTATTTCTGCGATCCGCAAAGTCCCTGGCAGCGCGGCACGAACGAAAACACCAACCTTCTTTTAAGGCAATACTTCCCGCGAGGCACCGACTTATCTGTCCACTCTCAAGCACAGCTCAATCGGGTCGCACTGCGCTTGAATCAACGCCCCATACAGACTTTAGGTTTTCAGACTCCGGCGAGTAAACTTCATGCAAGTGTTGCATCGACCGTCTGAGCCGGCAGCCGTTACCGGACATGTGGATTTTCAAGTTACCGTAACGCAACTGATCGGGATCAAGGCCGCGTGTTTGCAGCCAAGGAGAAGCGCGTTGAAGAGAATACTAATCGCGTTAGCGGTCTTGGCAGTTGTGGTTGTGCTTTTGGCGTACGGTGTATTTCAGGGATTTTTCGACAAGGTGCGATTTGAGATATAGCAAACTGCACGGTCGTCTGATGGGAAAATTGCAATTGTCGCGGAACGATCTGACCAAGCGGCGCTGACGAGCTATATCTACTTCGTGCTAGTCACAGATCATCTGCCGTTGCCACCAGAACTTCGGAAAGCTTATTACGGCAAGGCTCCTGTCTTTGAGGCCGCTAGTAGCTGCGTCACCGTGCACTGGAAAAGCCCAAATGAATTGGTCATCGCATGCATGGACGGCATGGTGGGCTTGGATCACATTGAGTTCCAGGCAAAGCAAAGCGGGTCCATAACGATTGTTTACGAAGGTATTCCGACTAAGTAGATCGAGTTCTTGTACCTCGCCGGTTTGAATACCAATTCGCCCGTTCCTATCAACCGTAAGAAACAGAACTCAGCTCCCGATAAACGCCGTTACCGTCCATGTGGATTTCAAGTTTCCGGTAACGCGACGGATCGGGACTCAGCGGTTTAGGCTCGCAAAATTGTCCACGCTGCCATCAGCAGTCGGATTCCCTGGAAAGCGAGAAACGCTCCCGATAGCACCGTTAGCAGTCGGTCCTTGAACGACAACGCCTCTGAATTTGCGACATCGATGGTCTGCTCCTCTCGGTTCAAACTCCATCGAAGGAGGTTGGTTGCTAATGCGAGTGATGTGGTTGCGGACAGCGCATAGAATACTAGAAGCGCGGTGCGACCGATGCCGCTTGGCGTGGTTCCGCGTCCAAATACATCATTCAGACGAGATGCTGCATAAACCACGGCGGCTATACCCGACGTCAGCCATACCAGCCACGAGTCTAAGACTGAAAACCTAACTCCATCGCGCTCCATTAGTCTGCGTTGAAGCCGCTTCATTCGTATGGATAACCCTACGGCGACCAATCCAAAAACCAACCAGAAACCGGCATTCAGCACCAACGAGCGTGGCATCCACGGGTCGTTTTTGTGGACGGCATACAGCAGAGTCAGAATCACGAGTCCGATTCCGAACAGAATCTCACCTGCGAGGACGAGTATTCGTCCCCGAATCGAAACGCTCTGTGCTTGTTTTCCTTGTTCCATGCCTAAAACAGACTAACCTAAATCACCATCTCGCTAACCAGCATCCCGATTAACGCCGTTACCGGAGAAGTGGAAATCGGGTCAAAACCACATGATTGCATAACAATGCCGGCCCTCTCGACACGAGTAGACTTTGATTGATAGGCTCGTGAGGAAGTAGCCGGAGTTCGGTTCGTACGCGGGACAGCTCGATGCCGGACATGGCGCGCAGTAAAGGCGTCGTCCACTTGATGGAGCATCCCGCTCCCTCGTGAGAGGGAGTTCGAAGAACTAATCATGGTCGAAGTTTTGATCGAAGAGATGTTTGGGTCGGACTGAAACCGACCGCTAGATTACGAACGAACTGAACCTGCCCAGGCCCAGTCAGAAAGACACCGAAGAAAGCGAAAGAGAAAAGACTCTTCTAAGTCGATGGATACGTCTGCTCAAAAAGTGTTTGACAGGGCCGGCATTGTTAGAGATGTCCGGTAGTGCGACTAGTCGGGTACAGATCACACCAGTTTGGACGGTGCAACTGGGGCTATTTCTTGGCTGCGTTCGCTGCCATGCGAGCGCGGAAGTTTTTTTCCTGCTGAATTTCCTCGTCGCTGAAGGCAGATGCGAAGTCTTCGGGCTCGAAGACCTGGCGGATCTCAATGTAGGTCTCGCCTTCGTTGGGGCAGCGCTTGACCCACGCGATGGCCTCTTCGAGAGACTTGACCTGCCAGAACCAGAAGCTGGCGATCACTTCCTTGCTTTCGGCGAAAGGGCCGTCAATGACGGCGCAGGTTTTGCCGGAGAAGTGGATGCGGGCGCCTTTGGACGAGGGGTGAAGACCGTCGTAGCCTATCAAGACTCCGGCTTCTAAGAGATCGTTGTTGAATTTGTTCAAGTCGGCCATGAGCTGGGGATCGAGGGATTGGTTTTCGGGTTCTTCCGAGCATTTGACGATGACCATGAATCGCATTCTGTTTGGCCTTTCGGGTTAAGTTGGTCCGACGTTCAAGTTCAGAGCTTAATTGTTGCTCTACCCACACGTCGAACGAGAAGGCGCAGAATCGACACGGAGAACCGAGAAAAATCTCGGTAGCTCCAGGTAAACGCCGCTACCGGAAGCTGAGACCGATCGCTCGGCCTTTGTCCGGTCGCGCAACTAACCGGGAGTTGAATCGAAATCGACGGGTCGGACAGAGGAAACGTGGTCGCCTGAGTCTTTTTTGTTGGCGTGCTCGTATAGGTCAGTCGGGGAGATCCCCCTTCAAACGGGAAATGAATCACGGGATCCGGGCGGGAGCATAAGTCAGAAGCTGCTCAAAACGGAGGATGGCATGAAGCGTCAGCGCGCCTTACAGGTCTTGTTGGTGGTGGTGGGCTTGCTCTATTCCTCTTGGGGCTATTTCCTGTTCGGTGCGCTGTGGCACTCCAGTTGGCTTACCGGGCACAACGATGTGCTGCCGATGTTCCTGACGCTGAACACGCTGCTTGGGGTATGTCTGTTGGTGGCGGTGAAGCGGCCGGCCCAGCATCGGTCGCTGATCGCTTATGGGGCGTGGTCAAGCCTTGCGCATGCGTTCACGATGACGATTCAATCGGCGGAGGCGGCGGCGCATGGGATGCACAGAAGCGATAGTCCTTGGGACATTGTGATGTTTGGCGCGATTGGGGTCGCGCTGCTGGCGCTGCTTCCGGCGAGGCAAGAAGCGCCGGCGCCTGTTCGTGAGCCGCAGGTTGCCGAACGGTAGACAAGCCGGGCGTCCATCGGGAACCCGGGGCCATGAACGGTCTGGCGCCCGGAGTGTTCAACGGACTGTGGGACGGAAATGTCGAATATCAGCTAGCAACTGAGTAGGACTGTTCGAGCCGGTAGGGAGGCTCTTCGAATGAGCGGACCTTGTGAACCGGCCGCAAAAATAAGGATCGTTCCGTCTGTCCGTGGGTTCCTCCATGTCCCTTTCAAATCCTTCATTCCGCAAATTGATTCGGCATTGTGGCGCTTTTTGACGTTGCGCCTTCCGGCACCATTTTGCAAAACGAATAGCACCGAACGCGGCAATTCTTGACTTGGTTGTCCGGACCTCGTAGCATTCCTCGTGTCGACGATCGTGCGAGTGCCGCGGATGCGGGACTGGCCAAGAGATCGCGACAGGGAGCTTCAAAATGGCAAAATCCGCCGTAAGAGTCCGTTCGTCCGTTCACCTTCATTACCAGCTACTCCGCAACACGACCAGCCCTGACGAGACATCGACAGGTGTGAAGTGTCCGGCGCTAATTTGTTAGTCCTAAAGGAGTCGAACAAAATTTATACCGCAGCCATCGACAGTGAAATCGGATTCGCTTTCCAAGGCAATAGACCGCGGGGGCAGGCGGCCTGTAGCCGAGCGAGCCGTGTGGACGCTTCGAGTTGTACAGAACCCGCCCCTTTTCGATCACCACTTGAGCCTCCTTCAGCGAATAAAAGATCTCTCCGTTCAGGCACTCGTCCCGCAGCTTCCCATTGAAACTTTCGCAGTAGCCGTTTTCCCACGGACTGCCCGGCTCGATGTATAGCGTTCCCGTTCCTACCTTCGCTAGCCACTTCCGCATTCCTCGGGAACGAACTCGGTGCCATTGGTCCGAACTAATTTTTTCCGGGATTCCCGGAACCGCATCAGGTCCGGCAACGCTTCGATCACTTCGATCTCCCCAGCCTTCTCGCCACCGGATCGCCAGCCACTCACCCGTGTATTCTCGATCATGTCAGCATGCGAATGATTCTGCCATCGGGGGTTCTTGCGCTCACAAAGTCGTAGCTCCACTCTTTCTTCGGCCGCGCAGGTCGCAGCGCACCAGGATCCGTCGTTCACCCATATCTTCACTCGCGGCTTTGTTTCACGGGAACATTTCAGTCCTTCGCAACGCCAGATGCGATACACGCGGTTTTTGCCAGCCTGCCACCGCTTCTCGCAGTAGCTCCGTGATCCGCCGGTTACCGTGCGGCCTCTTCGCTAGTCAGCTCAACGATCGCTGTCGTCAACGCCGCTGCATCGATCCTGTGAATCGCACCATCGCGTTGTGTCCTCCGCACACTCCCCCAGCGACCGTCAGGCATTTCGATCTCTCACCTCGTACTTTTCGCGTGCATGCTCCACCGCACGACGCCGCCGCTCAGGGCTTTTAAGTTTCCCGAGGCCACATCCTTCAGGATCTGCTTCTCAGTGACAGCTCCGCTCCCAGCTCTTGAGCTTGCCTTCCCGGACTCCACTTCTTTCAGTCGCTTGGCTTGGTCCAGCTTCAGGCCCCGAACTCTTACCTCCGGCAGTCGAACGTCTGAACGGTGATCACTACTTCCTTGCACGCTTGCGGGGTGGTCTTCCCGTTGGACATTTGTACCTCAGTCTGTGGCAGCAGCCACACGAGAGGATTCGCCGGTTTGCTTTGGATTGTGTTTCTTCATCGGCTGTCCAGCCCTCCTTTGAGTGATTTTCTCTCACTCCCGCTGGACTTAATTCAAGCCGGATCAGGTCAGAGGGAGAGTGGCAAAGGCTATCGCGATACCCTGTTGTGGGAAACAATTGTTCGCAACTGCATAAAGCAAGACGCAAGCACATTACTCATCACTGCGAACGTGCGTGATTTCTGTGAATCAACTGGTGAAATACATTCTGACCTGAGAAAAGATCTTCGTTTGAGAAATGGCGTTCAAGATGTTCTTGCATTTTCTAGGGACTTGCCTACCTTCACCGATACTTACATTGTGCCGTTTTTGAAAAAGCGTAAAGATTTTGCAGTGCTCGTACAAAATGGAAAGGTTTCGGGACTCGCCTTACCAGATGTCTGTGACCAGAATATCGACGCCTTCATTCAAGCAGTAAACGATAATCCGTCCGTCTTGATGAGCGACTCCGATCAGCACGAGCCAGAAGTAGACGTCATCGACTCCCCCTCCGACTTCCAGGTTCAGGAAGCTTCAGAAGTCTCCGATGACGTCCTTCTCGTCGAATTTGAGTGTCAGTCAACCGTTTACTTCATATATTTCCTTGATCGAAGCGATTATTTCACGATGTCTGATGAGGAGACTAACGACATCGCGGTGTTGGACACCGAATGGAATGACCACGTGATGCGCGTAGAGTCTCATACGACCGTGAGATTTAAGTGCCGACTCACATTCGATTCAGGCAAGGAGGAAGTCGAATCATTCGAGGTTGAGAGCATGAACGCCCCAAATGAAGAAGCATGATAGTTTTGTTGCCGCTGCGTTTCTTACAGTCATTTAAGTATGCTCCTTCCTTGTGGGAAGCTCCATGAACAACACAATCTCAACCGAACGGGCACATGCTGCGGCTAGTTTTATATGCAAGCACACCGTTGCACTCTTGAGACCCGATGCGGTTTCGGCAAGTGGTGTTCACCTGGTTGATAGCGGCACTTTGGTCCTCTTCCGGAACAAACGATTTATTTTGACCGCCACACACGTTTGGCAGAAGCTACGGAAGTACGACTTGGTCCACTTGACCAAAGCCAGGGACCTGACTCATACATCGACTATTCGTCGGGCCGACTTGAAGCCCTACTCCTTGGATGACATCCCGTATGACGATTTGACTCCCACGTCACCAGACCTAACGCTCTTAGAAACTTAGTCCAGTCGATGCCGATCTCATCGAAACCCGCTTAAGCTTTGCGGCTTTATCCAAGGCCTTCGAAGCAAGGCAAGACCAGCTCGTTCAAGAGACAGCTGCCGTGGGCGCACCCGGCGTCCTGAGAAAATTGGAAGGCAACACTCTGTTCTTTGAGATTCGCGCAGTCTTTGCGGACGGGGAAACTCAAGAGGAGACAGAAGGAGATTTGGGTTTCATTACGATGAGACCTTCGCAAGATTCCGATAGCCCAATCGTAGATTGGCGCGGCATGAGTGGTGGGGGCCTGTGGCTAATCAGCTATTTTCCCAAGCCATCGGGTGAAATCGACTACGAAGTGTTCCTGCGCGGTGTTACATTTTTTCAAAATGGCGACAAACTCCACTGCCATTCGCGGAAGTCGATTGCCGCACTTGCTAAAATGCTTCCTCCAACGAAGAATTTGAAAATCAAGGCGCAGACCAAACGAAAATGAATCTTGTCCTTCTTCAGGGGCTGAAGGCCCTTTTGTTGCGGATTGATTATGTAGGACCTGAAGGTCCGACCCCCTAAAGAGAAAATCCCTGCAGAATCAGGAGAAGTCAAAGTCCCCACCCTCTGAAAGACGAGGGTGGGGCACCCGGCATTTCTTCAGGGGCTGAAGCCCCCTTTTTTGCGGATTGGGTATGTTGGGCCTGAAGGTCCGACCCCCTAAAGAGAAAATCCCTGCAGAATCAGGAGAAGTCAAAGTCCCCACCCTCTGGAAGGCGAGGGTTGGGCACCCCCGGGACGAGTGCGAAAGAAGAAGCGTCGGGCCGCTCCCATAGGGATGACAAAAGGGGTGAGTTGGGTGGCGAGTGTTTTGGGGTGGGTGGGGTTACATCTAAACCCGCACCCTCTGGAGGCTGAGGGTGGGGCACCCAAAGGCCGACGATCGGAGTGTTTTGCGCCACGAAGGACGGAGTTGGTGTGTGTGATATGATGGGTGGTTATAGAAGAGGCGAAAAAGTGGGCTGATTGTGCTCACGGGGCTGGATGCGAGTCCTGGTGACCGGCGGTAGGAATACGTTGGGCCGAATGGCGGTCGTGGCATCAGAAGCGGAAATGAATATGTCAGATGAGATGAATTTACCGGTGATGGTGTTTGATCCTGAGGATGAGTACCGGCCAGAGCCGGAACCGGAGCCGTTGCCACCGGCGTGGCTTGAGGGCGGGCTGCGGATTGGCATTCACGCGTCGATTGCGGGAAGTCATGTGAATGCATTGGAGTCGGCGGCGAAACTGGGCTGCACGGCGCTGCAGATTTTTTCGGTGAATCCGCGGATGTGGTCTGGCGGAGGGATTGCGGTGCGGATTACCGAAGCCGAGGCGAAGACGTTTCGGGACCGGCGAGCGGTGCTGGGGCTTGGGCCGCTGGTGATCCACGCGAATTATTTGATTAATCTGGCGGCGCCGGCGCCGATGTTGCGGACGCGATCGATTCAGTCATTTCATGATGAATTGGTGCGCGGCAATACGCTGGGCGCGGATTTTCTCGTGGTGCATCCGGGAAGCTACGCAGATTCGACGCCCGAGCAGGCGGTTCGCGCGGTGATCGACTCGGTGAAGCAGGCGGTGAAACGTCAGCAGCCGACGTCGATGCGAATTTTGATCGAGAATACTGCGGGGATGGGAAGCGCGGTTGGGTCGCGCCTGGAAGAGGTTGGAGAGATTGTTGCTGGGTTAAGTGGGTTGGGAGTGGGGGCTTGTCTCGATACTGCGCATCTGTTCGCAGCGGGTTATGACATTCGAACGACGGCCGGACTTGAGTCGACGCTCGAGGTGATTGACCGGTCGATTGGGCTGGAGAATGTGCCGGTGATTCATGCGAACGATTCGAAGATCGCGCTAGGCGGAAGAGTGGATCGGCATGAGCATCTCGGCAAGGGGAAGATCGGGGCGGAAGCGTTTCGGCGGATTTTGACGCATCCGCGGTTGGGCGCGACGTATCCGGAGGGTTTGCCGGGGCGGGCGTTTATTGCGGAGACGCCGATTGATGATCCGGGAGATGATCGGAAGAATGTGGCGGCACTGTGGGAGCTGGCGGGATTGAGCGAGAAGGCACCGGCGCCGGAAAAGGGATATTCGATGCTAACGGCGGCGGCGAAGAAGAAGGCCGCGGAGTTGGCGAAGGCTGCGAAAAAGAAAAAGACGAAGTAAGGAAGTTACGGGGGATTCGGTTGGCCGCGGAGAATATGCAGGGCGGGGAGCAAGGTCGACGGGACGCCGAGCGGCAGGACGCGGAACGCGCTGGGCGGGCGTTTCAGGAGGGGTCGAAGTACGATCCCTGGGCGATTGAGGCGAAGTGGCAGAAGCAGTGGGAAGAAGCGAAGGTCTTTGAGACGGAAGCCGATCCGTCGAAACCAAAATATTATGTGCTGGAGATGCTGCCGTATCCTTCGGGGACGCTGCACATGGGGCACATGCGCAACTACACGATTGGGGACGTGGTTGCGCGCGTAAAGCGGATGCGCGGATTTAACGTGCTGCATCCGATGGGATGGGACGCGTTCGGGCTGCCTGCCGAAAACGCGGCGATCAAGAATCGGACGCATCCACGCGTCTGGACCAACAACAATATTGCGGAATTTCAGCGAGTGCTGCGGCGCTTTGGGTTCAGCTATGACTGGCGGCGCGAGATTTCGACTTGCGAGCCGGAATATTACCGATGGAATCAGTGGTTTTTTCTGCGGATGTTCGAACGCGGGCTGGCGTACCGGAAGAAGAGCCGCGTCAACTGGTGTCCGAAATGTTGCACGGTGCTGGCGAACGAGCAGGTGGTGAACGGATATTGCTGGCGTCATGAAGATACGCTGGTGGAAGTGCGCGAGATCGAGCAGTGGTTTTTGAAGACGACGGCGTACGCGGAGCAATTGATTGATGATTTGAAGACGCTGGAAGGCGGGTGGCCAGAGCGGGTCATCACGATGCAGCGGAACTGGATCGGGAAGTCGGTGGGGGCGCGCGTAAAGTTTGGTGTGGCGGATGTAGCGGGCGCGGAGCCAATTGAGATTTTCACGACGCGCATCGATACGATTTACGGGGCTTCGGCGATTATTCTGGCGGCGGGACACCCGCTGGTGGCGAAGCTGATTGAAGGTTCGCCCGCGCGCGCGGAGGCGGAAGCTACGCTGGCGAAGATGCGGCTGGCTTCGGTGAAGGCGGAAGATCTCGAGACCGCGGAAAAAGTTGGATTCTTCACGGGGCGGCACGCGGTCAATCCTTTTAGTGGCGAGAAGCTGCCGATCTGGGTTGGGAATTTCGTGCTGATGGAGTACGGCACGGGCGCGATTATGGCGGTGCCTGCGCACGACGAGCGCGATTTCGAATTTTGCCGGAAGTACGGTCTGCCGGTACGAGTTGTGGTGCAGCCGGAAGGCGTGGCTGCGCTCGATGGTGCGACGATGAAGGCGCCGTTTGTCGAGCATGGCGGCGGGAAACTGGTGAATTCGGGGCCGTACAACGGGCTCCGCGTGGATGATGCGATCGTGGCGATGGCGGCTCATGCGACCGAAAGAGGATTTGGTCAGCGTGAGACGACGTATCGGCTGAAAGATTGGGGAGTCTCGCGGCAACGGTATTGGGGCACGCCGATTCCGGTGGTGTATTGCGAGAAGGATGGGATCGTGGCGGTGCCGGACGATCAGCTGCCTGTGGTGCTGCCGAAAGGTGTGGCGCTGACGGGAGAGGGTGGATCACCGTTGGCGGCGACGCCGTCGTTCGTGAATACGAGTTGCCCGAAATGTGGAGGTCCGGCGCGGCGCGAGACGGACACGATGGATACGTTCGTGGATTCGTCGTGGTATTTCTATCGGTACTGCGATCCCCATAATGATAAGGCGCCGTTTGATTCGAAGAAGGTCGCGTATTGGTTTCAGATCGATCAGTACATTGGCGGGATTACGCACGCGATTCTGCACCTGCTGTATTCGAGATTCTGGTGCAAGGTGATGCGGGATCTCGGGCTGATTACGCATAGCGAGCCGGCGGCGCGCCTCTTTACGCAGGGCATGGTGACCAAGGGCGGGACGGCGATGTCGAAATCGAAAGGGAACATCGTTGGCGCGATCGACATGGCGCAAAAATACGGCGCGGATACCGGACGGCTGTATATGCTGTTCGCTAACCAGCCGGAGCGGGACCTCGAGTGGAGTGAGGACAGCATCGAGGGGTCGTGGCGATTTTTGAACAAGGTGTACCGATTAGTGGATCGACATGCCGCGGAGCTTGCTGGCGTGAGGGCTGGCGTTGCGGATGCTGATGTGGCCGGGCTTTCGGCGAAAGAGCGGAAGCTGCTGCGGGTGACGCACGAGACGCTGCGGCGCGTTACGCAAGATTTCGATGCACGGTGGCATTTTAATTCGGCGATCGCGTTGATCATGACGCTCTATAACGAGATCGACGGCGCGGAACCGCTGACCGAGGGTGTGCGGCCGGAGGTGCGGAAGGAAGTGCTGGAACTGTTGACGCTGATGCTGGCGCCTATGACGCCGCACCTGGCGGAAGAGCTGTGGGAGATGCTAGGGCACGGCGGTGGGATGTGGACAGTGGGGTGGCCGGAGTTCAATGCGGCGCTGGCGAAGGAAGATGAGGTTGAGATTGTTGTGCAGGTGAATGGGCGCGTGCGCGGGAAGCTCGTCGTGGCGACGGGGTTGAGCGATGCCGAAGTTGTCGCGAAGGCGCTGGCTGATCCGGCGGTGGCCGCTCATGTGGCGGGTAAACAGGTGGTGAAGCAGATCGTGGTGCCGAACAAGCTTGTGAATCTTGTAGTGAAATAGGACGGGCGAGCTGCGAAGTGCGAAGCAATGATGTAATGAAGTAACGATGAAGAGAAAAACGGAAGACCTAGAAAATTTGAGGGGTTGCCGAGATGGGGCGCAGCATGCTGCGCCCCTACATTTTTTTAAGACGAGAGTTTGTTTAGAGCGAGGGTAACCTAATGGCGAGCGGGGCGCAGATGACGGAAGACGCGAAACGGCCGAAGTCGGAGTTGGGCGGAGTGGTGGTGATCGATTTTGGAGGACAGTACACGCAGCTGATTGCGCGGCGAGTGCGCGAGCAGCAGGTGTTTTCGGCGGTGCTGCCTTTTACGTCCAAGATCAGTGACATTCAGAAGTTTGAGCCGGCAGGGATCATCTTGTCGGGCGGGCCGAGCTCGGCGTATGACGCGGGAGCACCGCACTGCGATCCCGCGGTGCTGGCGATGGGGATTCCCGTTTTGGGAATCTGTTACGGCATGCATTGGATCACGAAAACGATGGGCGGGAAGGTCGTGCCGGCGGAGCGTCGCGAGTATGGGAGCGCGGTACTCAATGTGGCGGAGGGGCGGGAGTCACTTCTGTTTGCAGGGCTGCCGAAGGCGGTGAGAATCTGGAATAGCCACGGTGACCATGTGGTGGGTTTACCCGACGGTTTTTACGCGACGGCGCATACGGAGAACGCGGTTGCGGCAACCGAAGACCCGATACGCAAGATTTACACCGTGGAGTTTCACCCGGAGGTGCGGCACACCGACCAGGGGACGGAGCTGCTGAGGAACTTCCTGTTCAAGGTTTGCCTGGCGGAGGTGAAATGGAGCGGGGCAGCTTTTATTGAAGAGACGACCGAGGCGATCCGAAAGAAGGCGGGCACCGGGCGGGTAATCTGCGCGCTGAGCGGGGGCGTGGACTCGACGGTGGCAGCGGTGCTTGTACACCGGGCGATTGGCGACCGGCTGACGAATGTGTTTGTGAATACGGGGCTGCTGCGGAAGAACGAGTTCGAAGACACGCTGGCCATGTATCGGGAACGATTGGGGTTAAGCGTGATCGGAGTGGACGCAACCGACCGATTTTTGAAGGAATTGGACGGGATAACCGACCCGGAACGAAAACGGAAGATCATCGGAAATGAGTTTATCTCGGTGTTTGCCGAGGAGGCTTTGAAGCTCCAGCATGGAGACGCACAGGGGGAGATCGAATATTTGGTGCAGGGGACGCTCTACCCGGACGTGATCGAATCGGTGTCGGTTAAAGGCCCCTCCGCGACGATCAAATCGCATCACAATGTAGGTGGATTGCCGGAAAACATGCCCTTTGGGCTGATCGAGCCCCTACGGGACCTGTTCAAGGATGAGGTGCGTCGAATCGGGAAAGAGCTGGGGTTGCCCGATGAAATCCTAATGAAACATCCGTTTCCGGGGCCAGGATTGGCTGTTCGGCTCCTTGGTGCTATCACCCGTGAACATCTGGTAACGCTCCGGGAAGCGGACGCAGTGGTGATTCAGGAAATTCGGAAGGCTGGGTTGTACAACAAAGTCTGGCAGGCGTTCGCGGTACTGTTACCGGTACGTAGCGTGGGTGTTATGGGCGATGGACGCACCTACGGACTGACGGTGGCGGTGCGCGTGGTGGAATCGGACGATGCCATGACGGCCGACTGGGTGCGACTGCCGGGCGATGTGCTGGAACGGATATCGACGAGGATTGTGAACGAGGTGCCGGGCGTGACGCGCGTCGTCTATGATATCAGTTCGAAACCGCCCAGCACGATTGAATGGGAGTAAGAGAGCGGCGCAGAGTTTCAACAAAGAGCAGGGGTAGGTTTACGAAGTTGGGGAAATAGAGAGCGGAAACAGTTTCAGATTGAAACACCACAAAAAAGGCCGCACAGCGGGGTTGTGCGGCCTAGCATTCGATTCTAGATGTGAAGCTGGCAATACCAGCAGAGAATTCGCAACTACCGATTGGCCATTTTCTGGGCCATGTACAGAATCAGTTTGCGATCTTCCTCGTCGGCCTTGCTCAACAGGCGGCGAAGTTTGTTGAGGAAACGCGCTTCTTTGCCGCTGCTGCCCCACGCAATGTCGTCAGACGACTTGCGCTTGGGCAGGTTAGGCAATTGGGGCGGTTCTTCGCCGTCGTAGAAGAGTTGATAAAGTGGGCACTCTAAAGCGCGAGCCAGCTTTTCCAGAGTCTCAATGGCTGGGACGGTATGGCCATTTTCGACGCGGGAAATATAGCAACGAAGTAAGCCGGTACGCTTTTCGATGTCGCCCTGGGAGAGTTTCTTTTCCTCACGCAAAGCGCGGAGGCGGTCACCAATAATCATGCAGCCATTATTGCATGTAGGTAAGATGCTCGCAAGTACAATTTTTTAGTTGTGATGAAATGAAACACCTGGTGCGCGGGGGCGTACTCACTGAGAGACCGAGACAAGATGGGACCGGTACGGGTGTGGCAACTGTGTTGGGAGCAGGCGTAACCTAATGAGCATGGGACGCGTCCCAAAAGTGATGGCTACGGCGGTAATAAGCCCGAACGTGGCGGTGGCTGCGGCGGCGAGCAAAGCTGCGGCGCCGGTCGACGACCGGGAGCTGGTGCGACGTGCGCAGGCCGAAGATCAGGGCGCGTTCGAGGAATTGGTGCGCCGGCACCAGCATCGGGTCGTGGCGGTCGCGGGAGGTATTCTGCGGCAGCGCGAAGATGTCGAGGACATCGCGCAGCAGGTTTTCGTTAAGGCGTACTTCTCGCTGAAGCGGTTCGACCAGCGAGCAGCGTTCAGCACGTGGCTTTATAAGATCACGGTGAATGAATGCTGGGACTTATTGCGAAAACGAAAGGTCCGGCCGCTGGTTTACGAATCGGACCTGAGCGAGGATCAGGCACGGCAATTTGGCGCACCGGAAGAGCGATCGACGCCAGCGCCGGACATCAGCGACACGCTTGAAGCACGACAGAAGGTTGAGCGGTTGCTGGAATGTCTGGACGAGCGAGACAGGATGATGTTGGTGCTGAAGGAAGTTGAAGGATTCGCCGTAGAGGAGATCGCGGAAATACTGGATCTCAATGCGAATACGGTAAAGGTCCGATTGTTTCGGGCACGAAGAAAGATTGTAACGGAGGCGCGGAAGCGCGCCGGATGAATTGGTGGCGGTGGTTGTTGCGGTCAGGTGGAGGTACTATGTGGAACTTTGTGAAGAGAAAAGACGACGATTGCAACCGATTCCGGGACTCGCTGGAAGAAGTCGCCAGCGGGGGGCCGTCGCGAGAGATGCTGGAGCACTCGGCGAGTTGCGAGGATTGCGCCGCTGCGGCGGAGGAATTGTTGGAGAGCAGGGAATTGCTGCGCGCGTTGCCGCGTGAATCCGCGGGACGACTGCCGTGGTTTGCGCCACGCGTGATGGCCGCGATTGCGGCGCGCGAAGCAGAGTTGAGGCAGTCGCTGGATGCGTGGACGGTGATCCCGAAACTGGCGCGGCGATTAACGTGGATTTCGGCGTTGGCGCTGGTGCTGGCGAGCGCGTGGTTTCTGCAACGGCCGGCGGTGCCATCGAGGCCAGCTACAGACATTACGGGTGAGCCAGTGCAGAACGGTGCGCCTCTGACGAACGATGACGTGCTGATGAGTCTGGCGGAGCAGGGTTCATGAGCGAAGCGACCGCAAAGCAGCGAGCGGCGGTCTGGGTAGCGGTGGTGTTTTTGCTTGGCGCGGCATTGGGCGGCGTGGTGGGCTATATCTTCGCGCACCGCGCGGTGTCGGCGAATATCACGGTAACCGTGTCGCAACGACGCGCGCAGAAAGTGGAAGAGTTGACGCGGATGGCGCATCTCACGCCGGATCAGCGGCGGCAACTGGAAGGGATATTGTCGGACCTGCACGCCCAGTACAAGACGCTGGACGACGAACGCGACGATGCGAGACAGAAGTCGCGGAGCAAGATTCGCGGAATTTTGACGCAGGATCAGATTCCGGGATTCGAAGAGTTTTTGCGGAAGATCGACGATGAGAGGAAGAGGATGACCCCGCCGCAATAGGGCCAAGCGGCGGACCTTCTGGGCAGCCACGAATAAAAGAGGCCGATCCAAAAGGATCGGCCTCTTTATCTTGGAGATCGAAGAACGAGCTAAAAGGGAATATCTTCATCCGAAATTTCGGGGCCCGAAGATGGCGCGTGACCGCCGCCACTGCCGCCGAAATTCTCTTCCGGACCGGATTGATCGTCGAAGTCGCCGCCGCCGCCACCTCGATGCGCGCCGCCACCCGCTCCAGCCGCAGCGCCGTCAGCGCGGCCTCCCAGCATGCGGAAATTCGTTGCGACGATTTCGAAGCTCGTGCGCTTCTGGCCTTCCTTGTCTTGCCACTCGCGCGATTGAATGCGGCCTTCAATGAAGATCAGGGAACCCTTTTTCAGGTATTGCTGCGCGATTTCGGCCTGTTTGCCCCAGACCACAATTTTGTGCCACTCGGTGCGCTTCTGGCGCTCGCCGTTTTTGTCTTTATAGGTTTCGTCGGTGGCGATGGAGAAATTCGCCACGGCTTGACCACCGCCGGTGTAGCGAGTTTCGGGATCGCGGCCGAGACGACCGACGAGAATGACTTTGTTTACGGACATGTACTCCTCCGGTGAGGACGATAGCACGGGATCAAGCGAGAGGCCAGCGAGCGGGACGAGGTGTGACGGTGATGGACGATTGAAGAGCGGAAATCAGACTCAAGGATCTCTGGGCCGGTAGAAACTATTGCATTAGCTTCTGTGCGAGGGTTCTGGTATCGATGCGACTCATCCAGCGGCGGTCGTGGCGACCCCGAGTTCCTTGAGCTTGGCGCGAGCGCGTCGCTCTTCTTCGGTGCCGGGGTAGCGCTTGACGACTTCGCGGAGTTCTTTCACCCCGGCGGTCTTCTGGCCGAGCTCAAGCTGGGCCATGCCTTTCTTGAGGTGAGCCGGAGCGAGCTTGAAGCTCTTGGGATAGTTGGTGAGAACGCGATCGTATTCCTGAACGGCTTGATCGTAATTGTGCTGGGAATAGGCGATTTCGCCAAGATAGAACTGCGCATTCGAAGCGAGATCGGTGTCGCTGTAATACTTGAGATAGTCCTGGAATTCCTGGCGAGCGAGGTCGTATTTGCCGCTGGTGATGTCGCGCAGGCCATTCGAATAGAGCGTGTCGGCTGACGGCGCACCGCCCGGAGGCAACGCAGAGCCGCCCGCCGGGACGACGCCACCCGCAGGAGGCGCAGTGTTGTAGTTGCCAGAAGTCGGAGTGGTCGACGGAGGCGGAGCAGTGCCGGAGATTTTCGCGTCGAGGCTCTGAACCGTGTTCTGAAGGTCGACGAGTTGCTGGTTGAGCTTGCCGAGGCGTGATTTGATCTCTTCGAGATTGTCGGAGAGACCCTGGACCTGCGTGGACATGGTATCAAGGCGCGCACCGGAGTTAGCCTGAACGTCCTGCACGGACTTCTGCAGGGAACTCATCGTGCCGTTAAGCTTGCCAACGTTGTCGTTGGTCTGCTCGACGAGGGTCTTCATGATGGTGTGATCCTGCGTCATCTGAGTGGAGAGATCTCTCTGTCCCTGGAGCAGGCTAGTGACGTCGCGCTGGAGCTCGACGATTTCGCGGGCTACCGCTTGGGCAGGCCGCGGACCTACGAGGCTGCCGGCAATGGCGGCAGCGAGCATGACCGCACTAAATATCGCGATGTTACGTAGACGCATGCAACTCCTCCTGTGAGCTTGAGAAATCCTCGACGTGACGAAGCGCCTAACTCCACTTTAACGACAGAGCCGCGCGGGAGCAATAGAGTGCTCGTCCGCGCGGCTTTTTGATGCGTGAGAAACCGGGAATGGACGCCGACAAGGTACGGTTACTTTGCGACCCTGACGAAGTGTCCACGGCGATTCTGTTGGTAGCAATCCTCGGTGGACTGCATGCAGAAGGGCTTTTCTTTGCCGAAGCTGACGGTATTGATGCGATCGGCGGAGATGCCCAAGGAGACGAGGTATTGTTTCGCGGCGCTGGCACGGCGATCGCCGAGAGCAAGGTTGTATTCGGTGGAGCCGCGCTCGTCGCAATGGCCTTCGATGGTGACGCGCTCGGTTGGATAGTTGCGCAGGTACTGAGCGGTCTCGGCGAGAGCAGTGCGAGCGTCGGCACGGATGTCGGCCTTGTTGAAGTCGAAGTAGGCATCTTTCACTAACCGGTGAAAGAGTTCTTCCTGGGTGGGCTCGGCTGTTGGCGCCGAAGCAGTCGCAACGGTGATGCGCGCACTGGCCGTTGCAGAACCGCCCGGACCGCTGGCGGTGATCGTGTAAGTGGTCGAAGCGGAAGGCGTGACGGACTTCTGGCCTTCGGCGGGAACGGTGCCGACATCGGGCGCAATGGTGAGCTGCGTAGCGTCGGTAGAGGTCCAGCTCAGAGTCGCAGCGTCACCCTTTTCGACAGCGGTGGGGCTCGCTTGCAGCGACACGGTGGGCTGAGCAGCAGCCGGTGGTGGCGGCGCGCTTGGAGGCGCAGAAACTTGTTTCGGCTTCTTATTGCAGCCAAATGTAAAAACGGAAGCGGCGAGCACTGCGATCAGACCCGCACGATACAGTGATCGGGGAACCTCGATCATTCAAATCCTCCTCAGTTATGTAATCCCGGTGTTCGTCCCACGGCTGCTTGACATCGTAGCATCGGCGGGAGGGTTCCGGAGATATCTCGTGTCACGATAGGTTATATATCGGACACATTCCCCTGTAACAGAACGATTAACGGGGAGACCAGTTGGGCGACTCGTTGTGGCCTTGGCTGGTCAGCATGTGCGCCTGCGAGCCGTCAGCCAGCATGGTCCAGATCTGGCGAGTGCCGGTACGGGTCGATTCGAAGACGATATGGCGACCGTCGGGGGCCCAGCTGGGGCGCTCGTTGCGTCCGGTGTCGCGGGTGATCTGGACGATGCTGCGCGACGTGGGATCCATGACGTAGATGTCGTAGTTGTTGTCGGGGCGACGCCAGCTGAAGGCGAGGATCTGACCATTGGGTGACCACGCGGGGTCGATTAGATAACCCTTGTCGGGGAGGTCGAGTTCGGTGGAGTTGGTGCCGTCCGCTCCCATCATGTAGAGCTTGGGAATGCCGCCGCGGTCACTGACATAGACGACGGAGTTGCCCGTCTTTGGATTCCATGCCGGCGAAGTGCTGGCGCCGTTGGCGAAGGTGAGGCGTTTGGGCGCGCCGCCATTGGCGTCGGAAACGAAGATTTCGGGATTGCCGAGCATGGAGGACGAGAACATGAGCTTGGAACCGTCGGGCGACCACGCAGGAGAACTGTTGGTGCCGCGAAAACGAGGAAAGGTGATGACTTTTCCGGAGTCGACGGAGTACATGCAGATTTGCGGGCTCACGACACCGTGAGACGGAGCGAAGCAGGTGAATGCGATGCGCGAATCGTCGGGGGACCAGCGCGGTGTAAGCGAAATCGTCTTCAGGGAAGTAAGCGGGTGTTGATTCTGGCCGTCGTAGTCCATCACCCAGATTTCTTTTGTGCCCGTGCGCGAGCTGACGAATGCGATTTGCGTTGACGCGATGCCGGGTAGGCCGCCAGAGAGTTTACTGATGATTTCGTCGGCGAATTGATGAGCGAACTTGCGGACCTGATCGTCTGTTGGAGCGCCGCGGTAGACCTTACCGATGATTGGCTGGCCGGAGGGGTTGCGGACATCGTTGAGCCATGCCTGGATGGCGACTTCGGAGGCTGACTGGGTCAGGTTACCGAAGGCGACCATGCTGGAGTTGAGAGGTTGATCGGTCCAGACGGTGTTCTTGAGTTCGCCGGGGACGCTGGGAACCTGTTGCGGGTAGAAGCTGGGGCTAACGACGTCGATGATGCCGGAGAAGGTGAGATCGTCGCGGACGACTTGGCTAAAGAGTTGGGAATGCTGGCGCGTGGGATCTTCGCGTGGAACGAAGTCGGGCACGGCAACCCGTGTTTTGCCAGCGTTGTCTACCAAGCCCGTGCCCGTGTTAAACCAAGCAGGATTCTGGGCTTGCGCCGAACCTGCTGCGAGCAATACCAACAGGCCGAGAAAGATCGAAGCGACGAAGCCGAGTTTTGTTTCGCGTATCACGCGAACCTCCCATAGTTTTTTACGCTGCATGCTTCCGTTTCGTTCGCGAGCAGGGGCTGGCTACCTACGCTGCTCGGGGAAATCCCAAGTAACGGCAACTTCGGAACCCTGATAATCGGGCGGCAGTGGCGGAAGCGGGTTAGAGTTCATGATGGCTCGCAAGCCTGCGTTATCCCAAGAGAGATTGCCGCTCGATTGAGTGATGCGTACGTTTTTGATACTGCCGTCACGGTTGATGCTGAACGACACGGCGGCATGCAGTGCATGTGGAGTTTCGAACACCGGAATCGATCGAGAGACGGTCCCAATTGGGGTCAACGCGGCGCTTTGCGGCTTGAATGTACCAGCCGAAGCGTGTGGCGAAGTCACCGCCACCCTGGCCAGGAGTATTTACTCCGGCAGAGGGAGTCGCGCCAGGGTTGGAGCTGGCGTCGCCCACCAGGCTCTTCAAACGGCCACCCTTGCCATAGTCGACGGCGTTGTTAGGAGTCGGAGTCTTGTTATCGAAAAGCTTGTCTTTCTTCGGGGCCGGTGGCTGCGGCTGAGGCTTGGTCTTGACCTTCTCTGGTGACGGGAGTGGCACGGCATCCTCGGGAGGGGCGGGTGCCTTAGGCTGGGGCGCGACCTTGTACATGCCGTTGTCAGGGTCAAACTTTGGAGAATCCATCGCGGGCGGCTGGGGCATCGGAATGCCCGCGCTGGGAACCATCGTCACGTTGATGCTTTGGCCGATTTGTCCGCCGACACCAGCCCATTCGTCGCCGCGGAGATGGAGATAGGCCGAGACAAGCACCGTGCCCGCAAGCGCCAAGTGCAGCAGCAGCGACAGTGCGACAGGCTTGCTGTAGGGAACATCCTGCGAGTTGGCGACGGCGGTTGCCATTGAAAATTATGCTCCCCTCGTTAGAACGGGGATCAAGCTCAACCTTTCGCTTTTTCGGGCAGGGGCTCGGTCACGATGCTGATGTTGCTGATGCCAGCCTGCCGGAGAGCATCCATTAAGGATGCAAAGGCGCCGAAGGGAACGGTCTTGTCGCAACGGAGGAAGATGCCCTCGTTGGGCTTTTTCATCTTGGATGAGATCTTCGTGCCGAGGTCGTGAACGTTGATCGGGTCATTGCCAAGATAGACGAGCTGATTCTTGTCCATCGTGACGACGATCTTTTGTTCGTTGATCTCGTGGGTCGTCTTGGTCTTGGGTACGTCGACCTCGATGCTGGACTGGAGGATCGGCGCCGTGATCATGAAGATGATCAGCAGCACGAGGACGATGTCGATGAACGGGACCATGTTGATCTCGGACAAGGACGATTGAGTCGATCTGGATGTTTGCGGCATATGTTTCCTGGTGCGGCCGGCTGAAGGTCCGCGGAACGCAATCAGCTAGAAGGATTTTTCAATTTGCGCGGCGACTTCCATCGTGAACGTGTCGAGGCGCTGCGCCAGAACTGCGAATGTTCTGCAAAAATTGGTTGTAGAAAATCACGGCCGGAATCGCGACGAAAAGGCCGGCGGCGGTGGTCAGAAGCGCTTCCGAGATGCCGGGCGCTACAGCGCGAAGACTGGCGGCGTTCGCGTTACCGAGACCGGAAAAGGCGTCGATGATGCCCCAGACCGTACCGAACAAGCCGATGAACGGAGATACGGAGCCGGTCGTTGCGAGCCACGACATACCTTTTTCGGCGCGGCGGACTTCTTCGGAGGAAGCGACGGCCATGTTGGCGGTGACGGCCTGAAGGCTCTTCAGCTTAGGAGGCTGTGTCGTGCCGGGAGCGTAGCTCACCTGGCTCTGGAGCTCGCGGTAGCCCGCGGCATAGACCGAGGCGAACGGAGAGCCCGCTGCGGCGAGTCCCTGAGGATTGGCTATACCGCGCGTTGCGCGAAAGACCCGCAAGAAATTATCGCTCTCGCGACGGATGCGGCCGAAGAATCCGAGCTTCTGAAAAATCATGGTCCAGGAAATGATGGAAAACAGAAGAAGAATCGCGAGGACGACGCGCGCAACCCATCCGGTGTCTTGCAAAATGTTTCCGAGGTCGATCAGAACGACTGTCGTGAACAAATAAATGACGTTTCCCCTCAGTACGATGAAAATTTTACGACTTCAAGAACCGTAGCACACGCGATTTAGGTGAAGCAACGAAAGGTAAACACAGTTGTCGCTTCTGGAAACACGGTGCGACGCTGATTCTGAGCCCGTTTTAACGCTGCCCGACTGCCGAGATGACGAAGTTACTTGTGCTAAACTGCGAGCTTGAAGATGGCTCAAGCATTCGACATTCAGCTTGGACTCACTCCAGGGCCGCTCGGTTGCTAATCCTGATGCGTTAGGACGTGGTGCAGGCAACGCCGTATTCGGCGGAGGACGAGCGGAACTTTCTTCCTCGAGACATTCGGATGCCAGATGAACGACCACGACTCGGAAAAAGTCGCGGGCGTCTTGGCGTCGCGCGGGTATAGGCAGGTTGCCTCGCCGGACGATGCGTCGTTAATTCTCTATAACACTTGCAGCATTCGCGAGAAGGCGGCGCAGAAGGTGTTCTCGCGGCTCGGCGAGTATCGGACGCGGCAAAAAGACGGGCAGATCATCGGTGTATTGGGATGCCTGGCGCAACAAGAAGGCGAAGAGATTTTCGAACGCGCGCCGTGGGTGAGTTTGGTTTGCGGCTCGGCGAGCTACCGGAAGTTGCCGGAGATGATTGCGCAGTTGGAGGAAGGGAATCGGCGGGTCACCGGACTTGATACCGACACGGACGAGACGTTCGAAACCGAGATTACGCGTCGCGACAATCCGTGGCGGGCGTTTCTGACGATCATCGAAGGATGCGACAAGGCTTGCGCGTATTGCGTTGTGCCGTTTACGCGAGGACCGGAGCGTTCGCGGACGCATGAGTCGATTTTGAAAGAAGTGCGGGAGCTGTCGGAGTTGGGGTACTCCGAAGTTCAGTTACTGGGGCAGACGGTGAATTCGTATGCCGATCCGTCGCCGAAGAAACTTCGATTTTCGGATTTGCTGCTGGCGGTGGCGGATGTTCCGGGAATTCGACGCGTGCGCTTTACGACTTCGCATCCGCGCGATTTTTCGCGCGACATTGTTGAGGCGATCGAGTCGGAGCCGAAGCTGTGCAATCACGTGCATCTGCCGGTGCAATCGGGATCGAGCCGGGTGCTGAGCGCGATGCAGCGCACCTACTCACGTGCAGAGTATCTGGATCGGATCGCAATGCTGCGTGGCGCGAAGCGGCCGATCAGCATCACGACGGACATCATTGTTGGATTTCCTGGCGAGACAGCAGAAGAGTTTGAAGAGACACTATCGCTTGATGAATGAAGTGCGCTACGAGGGCGTATATTCGTTCAAGTATTCGCCGCGGCCGAACACGGCATCGCTTGCGATGGGCGATGACGTCAGCGAAGACGAGAAGAGCCGGCGGCTCAAAGCTTTGCAGGAGCGGCAGCGGGAAATTCAGACCGATCACAATCTGGCGCTGGCTCGGTTCCACGTTCGAGCTTATGGTGAGCAACAAATCGCGGCGCGAAAATATTGGAGCGGGCACACGACGTGCAATCGCGTGGTGGCGTTTCACTTCGCAGGAGCCGGATCTTTTAGGAAATTATGTGCCGGTGCGCATCACAGACGTCAGTTCGAGCAGTCTAAATGGAGAGCACGTCAGTAATCAGGTCGGTCAGACGAGGGAGGTCTCGATGGAAGTCGAGATGAAAATCCGGGGGTTGATGATGGACCCGGTGACGAATATGCCCATCGTCGTGCTGAAGGATGTGCAGGGACAGGCGATTCTGCCGATCTGGGTCGGCGTGTACGAGGCGAACGCGATTGCGCTGGAGATTGAGAAGGTTCAGACGCCCCGGCCAATGACGCACGACTTGCTGAAGAATGTATTGCTCGGGCTTGAAGTGCGGGTGCAGAAGGTGGTCGTCAACGATTTGAAGGACGACACGTTTTACGCGCTGATCTGGGTCGAGCGCGACGGCGAGATGATGACGATCGATTCGCGGCCGAGCGATGCGCTGGCCTTGGCGCTGCGAGTCGATTGCCCGATTTTTGTCGATGAAATCGTGCTGAAGAATTCGAAAGTGTCGAGCGCTATATCCGGAGCGCAGCACGAACGAACAGCTGAGGTCGTATCTGGAAGGGCTGTCGGACGACGATCTCGGTCGATATAAGATGTAGGGATAGCCGACGGCTATCGATGCGACTCAGGCAGCCGCCAGTTTTTCCACCGTGCGGCGCCACACCAGCAGCAAGACAATGCCAATCAGAATCAACGCGAGGCTAAGGCCGATCCACAGGCCGATCGCACCCAGACCGCGGCGGAAGCATAGCCATGCTCCGAGCGGCAGGCCGATCACCCAGTACGCGAGGAAGTGGCAGAGCATCGGCGTACGTGTGTCTCCTGCGCCGCGAAGAGCACCCGTCGCGACGGTCTGAATGCCGTCGAAGAGTTGAAATGCGGCGCCTGCGGCGAGTAAGCCGACAGTCGCGGCGATAACGTTTTCATCCGGGGTGTACATACGGGCGATCCAACGCGGGAACATGATCAGGGCGACGCCGCAGCAAGCCATGAAAATGGCGCCGAGCGCGATTGCCGTGCTGCCGGAATCTCGCGCACCGATGGGATCTTTGCGGCCGAGAGCCTGCCCGACGCGAACTGCCGCCGCGGATGAGATCCCAAGAGGAACCATGAACGTCAGCGAAACGGTATTCAGCGCGATCTGATGGCTGGCGAGTGGCACGGCGCCCAACTTCGCGATGAGGGTCGTGACCGTAGCGAAAACGCCGGTTTCGAGCGTGATCTGCAATGCTGCGGGCAGGCCGAGAGCGAGGAGGCGCTGATTCGAGAAAGATCGAGGTCGACGGGGGTCTTCAGAAGCTCCGTGCGATGTTTGCGGTCGTACCAAAGAAGATAGCCAACGAGGACGGCCGCCATATAGACGCGCGCGATGGCGGTGGACCAGCCGGAACCGACCGTTCCCATCGCGGGCGCGCCCCAGTGTCCATAGATCAGAATCCAGTTGAAGAGGGCGTTGATGATGTTTGCGGTGACCAAGGCAAAAGCGACCGGCTTGACCATGTTCATCGCCTGAAGGCATGCGGCGTAGAACAAAGTAGAGGAGTAACGGCAAGAGCCCGACGGTGAGCGCCTTGGTGTAGGGAATTGCGAGCGAGAGCACTGAAGCATCGACGTGCACAGAGCGAAGCAGGCGAGGCAGCAGCCAAACTGGCGCCGACAAAAGCGGGGTGAGCGCAAGACTTAGATAGATCCCTTGCACCATGGAGCGATGGCAGTCTTCACGTTTGCCGGCACCGAATGCCTGGGAAACCAGCGTGTCGAGTCCCAGTAGGATTCCTCCACCGAACCAGCCCAAAACGGTAAAAATCCCGGAGCCCAAGCTGACCGCGCCGATGGCGACGGCGCTGTTGGGAAGATGGCCGACCATGATCGTGTCGACGATGCCCATCACCATCCACCCGATTTCGGCGAGGACGAGCGGGGTGGCGAGATGCAAAGTCGGACCGATCTCTTTTCGGAGCGCTTTGAGTGTCAGCATCGGGAACAGGAAGGCAGTGTAAGGGCGGGTCGTCACAGGAGCAAATCCGAGTTGCAGTTGAGGCTCGTGCGAAAGGACAGGTAACTTGTCGAGGGAAAGCAGCGGGAAGTTCCATTGACCGTTGTGGGCATGGTTCGTAACCTGAGCACACGAGTAAGACTGTGTGCAGACAAGATTTATTCCTGACGCGAACGAGATCGTGCCTTAGTCTGACCGGCGGCCAGATCGGCTTAGGAGAAGCGTAGTGGCAATCACGAAGGAGCTAAGTTTCGAACAGCGGATGAAGAAAATCCGCGCGGGCATTCGCCTGAATTCGCGGGTTCCGGTAGCGATCGCCTGGACCGAGGCTGGACGGACGCTGCACGCCGAGGGCTACACCGTCGACATCAGCTCCAAGGGATGCCTCGCGATCCTGCCACAAGGCTTTACCGTTGGGCAGCGACTACACCTTATTAATATGACCAATCAGAATGTTTGCGAAGCGATTCTGGTCTGGCGCGGGCATGAAGGCCGCAGTGGTTGGGAGCTTGGGCTCGAGCTTCAGCACGCGACAGAAGAGTTCTGGGGCTTGGATTTCTAGGCTGGGCAGTCGCCGTCCGGGTTCGGTTTTCTCATTTCCTCCCCTCATCTGAGCAATTCCCGAATCGGCACTTTAACTTTTTCCACCGCTATTTGCTTGAAAACTCACTTTTTCCTTGCCTTCGCCTATTTAACGATTCTAAAGTGAGGCTGGGCCTTGGGGGTATTTTACGGGAGGCACCTATATATAGGAACTCGGTTGCCGGAAGCGCGGCAGAGTAAATTTGATCGCACGGAGGTAGGCAGAAGGCCATGACTGCCATCATCACCATTGCGAATCAAAAGGGCGGCGTCGGCAAAACTACCACTGCCATAAACCTCTCCGCTGCAATTGCCGAACGAGGCAAGCGCACGCTTCTGATTGATCTCGACCCGCAAGCTAACTCCACGATAGCGTTTTACGATTCCGGCGAAATTCCCGCCTCGATGTTCGATGTTCTCAGTGAAAATCGCGCGCTGATGGCAAACGTCATCAAGCCGACGAAGGATCCGAATGTTGTTCCTTGGTCCGGGGCGATTAGCGCTGGCGAAGCTCGAACAAGTGTTGGCTGGACAATTCGACGCGCCGTACCGATTGAAGGATGCGCTCGCTCCGGTTTTGAAGGATTACGACTACGTGGTTCTCGATACTCCGCCTTCACTGGGAATTTTGACGGTCAATGCGCTCGTGGCATCAACGCATCTGATCGTGCCGATTCAGGCCGCGTACTTCGCGATTGAAGGCACTGACGATTTGCTCGAGACATACGAACGGATTCGCATGCGCCCCAACCCCCAGCTGAAAATGTTGGGCGTAGTGATTACTCTGTTCGATAAGCGGACAAACATCTCGCGCGACACGCATGGTCAGATTCGAAGCGTGTTTGGCGAGACTTTGTTCAAGACGAAAATCAGCAAAAACGTTCGGCTCGAGGAAAGCCCAGCGTACAAAGAAACTGTTCTAACGTTCGCGCCGAAGTCCACGGGCGCGCAGGAATACAAAAAGCTAGCTGGGGAGGTCGTTCAACGTGTTGAAGAGAACGGGATTGCCCGTCACGCTGAAGATGCGGCATGACGCGCACTATGTCGAATCGCTGACAAGCTACAGTGGGGCCGCCATCGGGAGAATGATTCCGGTGGATCAGATTCGTCCCAACCCCGATCAGCCGCGCAAGGCGATCGGCGATCTGCGTGAACTCACCGATTCGATTCGCGAAAAGGGCGTGCTTGAGCCGCTGTTGGTGCGGTTTGTGCCGCGCGAGGATTGCTACTACATCATTTCCGGTGAGCGGCGGTATCACGCTTCGCGCGCGGCGGGCCTGACGGAAGTTCCTTGCATCGAGAAAGTTGCCGATGATGCGGAAACGCTTGAGATCGGCCTGATCGAAAACATTCAGCGCAAAGATTTGACGCCGTTCGAAGAGGCGGATGGGTTGCACCGCCTGGCGACGCAATTCGATTACACCCACGAAGATGTGGCGCGGAAGATTGGACGCGCGCGGTCATCGGTGACCGAGACGCTTTCGCTGCTGAACATTCCTGAGTCTTTGCGCAAGCGCTGTGCGGATCAAGGCATCGTTTCGAAGTCGCTGCTGTTACAAATTGCTCGGCAACCTACCGAAAAGAAGATGATGGAGATGATGCATCGCATCCTTTCGGGCGGGTTGACTCGCGACGAAGCGCGGCGCGAGCGACAGGAAGAGCAAGCGATTCCGCACCGGCCGCAGCCGTTTATTTTTCAATTTGAGCCGGAGAACGAAACATTCAAGTTTCGGATTCAGTTTAAGAAGAGCCACGTCTCGCGCGATGAGTTGATCGTCACTTTGCGCGGAATCTTGTCGCAGCTTGAGGGCGCGTCGGATTCCCAAGCAGACTCCACGGCGGCCTAACGTTCACATCGCTCGACTCGATTCCGACGAGTAGTTATTGGCAGACGACGATACGCGTTGTCTGCACCGACGCACTCCATGTTCGAATTCACTCCTCGACAAATGAAGACTTTGGAGGAATTGGTCGCTTCCGGCTTTCGGCCCGTGGCCATCCCGCCCTATGAGAGCGCGTTGTGCCTGCGCCGAGGAGACTGCGCGGTTGTCTTGAGCCCGGAGCCAACGGGAGGCTTGCACATGTTGGCGCCGCCGTCGTTCATCATCGACGGAAATCTCAGTGTCAAGCTGCGGCGTGGCACGAAGGACGTCTTCGTGTGGAAGAAAACCGAGACTCGAAGTCACGCCTGAGCGTTCGAACGAGCTTGCGACGTTTCGCGAAGACCTCACTCGCATCCTGCAAAACGCATCCGGTCAATAATTCCGCTGAATTTGATTTTCAGTACGACTCCCTGCAAACTCGAAATCCCATGGAAAACTACGATCTAATCTGCATTGGCGCTGGTCCAACCGGGCTGGCGAGTGCCATTGAAGCGAAACGCGCGGGAATGCGGCCGCTGGTTATCGACAAAGGGTGTCTCTGCAATTCGATCTATCACTATCCGGCGAACATGATTTTCTTCACGACGCCGGAGCTGTTGGAGATTGGTGATCTGCCGCTGACCACGCAAGCGGAAAAGCCGACGCGGATTGAGGCGCTGAAGTATTACCGCAAATGCGCCGAACACTATGAGCTTGACGTTCGATTGTACGAATTGGTGTTGCACGTGGAAGGCAGCGACGGCCACTTCACAGTTGTAACTCGGACGCAAAACGGCGCTGAGAACAAATACGGCACAAAAAAGATTGTGGTCGCGACCGGCTATTACGATTTGCCGAATGAACTCGGCGTTAAGGGCGAGAATCTGCCGCACGTCTCACACTACTACACCGAGCCTTTCGCCTACTGGCGCGAGCCGGTTGTGGTCGTCGGTGGAAAAAGTTCGGCTGCGGAAGCGGCGCTCGAGCTATATCGCAACGGGGCGAAGGTCACGCTCGTTCACAGAGATGCGGAGTTGGGAGCGTCGATCAAATACTGGCTGCGACCCGACATACAGAATCGAATCAAGGCCGGCCAAGTGAAGGCGATGTTCGAAACCAAGGTGAAGGAAATCACAGACGAGCGAAGTCGTCGTTGTGAATAAGTCGGGCGAAACACGTTTGCCGGCGAAGCGGGTGTTTTTGCTGACCGGGCACCATCCTGATTACGACTTCATTCAGAGCCTGGGGATCAAGCTGGATCCGGATTCGACGGCGGCCTGCGTTGGATCCCAACTCTCTGGAAAGCAACGTGCCGGGGATTTATCTGGCAGGAGTGATTATCGGCGGACGCTTTACCGGCGAGATTTTCATCGAGAATGGGCGCTTCCATGGCAAGCAGATCATCGAAGCGTTGCAGCACAAGAATGAAAGTGCTGTCGCGAAGAGCCACCGTTGATTGCGGCGACCAGCACGAGTCTCCTATACATAACGCGGCGCCGACAGAGAAGTAGCCCGGATTAGCATTCACCAATCCAAGACGTGCGCATTTCCCGTAATCCTCGATTGAGCCCCCAAAGAACGAGCGAATTGCCCGACTCGCGCGGGTTTGTTAAACTGCCTGCCTATGCCCTCGATCATCCGCGAAGTTGCCGAAACTTTCTCGACGCTGGCGCAAGGCTTCAGCGTGACATTCAAGAACATGTTTCGGAAGACGGTCACCGAGAACTATCCGCACGAGCCGGTTCATTTTCAGCCGCGCTACCGCGGCATTCACGTTCTGCACCGCGATGAAAACGGATTGGAGAAGTGCGTCGGCTGCTTTTTGTGCGCCGCGGCGTGCCCCGCGAACTGCATCTACATCGAGGCTGCCGAAAATACCGATGCGAACCGCATTTCAGCAGGTGAACGCTACGCGGAAGTCTACAATATCGATTATTCGCGCTGCATTTTCTGTGGCTACTGCGTAGAGGCGTGCCCGACCGATGCGATCACGCACGGACATGGATTCGAACTAGCCACGTACGACATCAACGCGCTGGTCTACCGAAAAGAACAACTGCTCGAGAAAACTCCGTCGTCGGCGCCTGCCGCCACCTGATTCGAATCGCAAAATCAGCGTAAATCCACAACCGACGCCAGCAGGCGTCGGTTGTATTTTTTTGCTCGCTCATCCCTTTGTGTTCGACTCTGTTTCCTGATGTCTCGCGCCTGAAAATCTTCACGTCCTATAAAGAATATAAGGGGGGCAAGACGTAATGCGGGGGGAGATGCGGCATGGCTCGATGGGATTTGAACGGTGGGGGCGGCGGCGACGGGACCATCGGTTGCGGCGAGGCGTGGAGGGGCGGGGCGCCGGGGCGCTGTGTCGCTCCGACGGGGCGGCGGGTGGTTTGCGGGCAACGTCTGAGCACACTTCGACGCGTCGATGTTACTGACCTTTCTAAGGCAAAAACGAAAGCCGATGGCGACGGAGCGGCGCTTTTCGCGGCTCCAAACCCGCGCTTTACCGCTCGCACACTAAGACGTGGCGTGAATTCGCGACGCCGTGAACGATTTGTCGCTAAAAATTTTATCGGACGCGCTCTGTGCCTGCGCGGCCCCATGCGGAGCTGTACGCGACGGCAAGTTTCGACACAGTGTGCGCCACGCGGGTCCCTTGCTGCTCATTTTGTTGTTGTTGGAGTTCGCCCAGGCCAGATCCCGCGTTCGGGCAAATCGTGTCGCCGTCCGCCGCCAGGTTCCGCTCGATCAACCATCGAGCCAGGAGGGCATTGCTGTTCTCGTTCACCCACGCGTCCAGCAACTGCACGATTTCCTTTCGGACATTGGCCGCCAGATTCAGTCGAGACATCTCGAACGCTTGCAACGTGGATTTGGACGAAGCCAAAAG
This sequence comes from uncultured Acidobacteriota bacterium, assembly GCA_963795355.1. Taxonomy (GTDB): domain Bacteria; phylum Acidobacteriota; class Terriglobia; order Acidiferrales; family UBA7541; genus Acidiferrum. Next base: position 567,064 of record CAWCHM010000008.1, on the reverse strand, counting down.
AAAATCCCAATTCACTTCCTGCTTGGAATGTTGAGTCAAGGGACCGACCTCCTGATGAATGCTGTACGTTACCCTTTTAATAACACGCGTCAAGGGAAGTCCTTGGTGAAATGGCTGTGGAAATATGTGGAAAATCCCAGAAGTACTGAGAGATGTGAGAGCTACAGGACGCGAGAAACGATCGTGGCGGAATGCGGAGTAATCACTCGGTGACCCACCCAAACGGGCCCGGGGTGCGTCTTTGCAGCGCGTGTCGTGGCGACTACGAAGATCCGGATGCTCTGCCAATCGAGGAAGAACCCGCGACTCCAGAGGACGAAGAAAAAACCGGCGAGTGACCGCGATGAGGTTCCTGTTTGACGCGGGTGATGTTCAGGCACGCGCGAATGGGAGAGGGGGCCCGAAAGGGCGAAGCGAGGAGGATAGGTCGATGCGGAGAATCACAACTCGGAGAATCACAAGAGTACGTTCAGTGAGGACAAGCGTGCCAAGTCAACGCGAGGTGCTGCGCGATGTCTTGCTCAGCGCCACGGAGTGCGGATCGTGGCTCACATTGCGAGAGTTGTCGCAACTCACGCAGTACGGCGAGGCGAGCATTTCGGCACAACTGCGGCATCTGCGCAAGCCGAAGTTCGGCAGCTACGTCGTGGAGAAGCGCGTGCGACGCGGGGTCGTGCTTCGCGACGCCGAACACGGCGCCATCTGGGAATATCATCTACGGCGCAAAGTTTTCGTCGGCGGACAACGCAATTGGACACGCAAAGCTCTGCCGAGCAACGGTGTAGCTGCAAACGCCGCGCCGAGTTGCTGAAGATCGCGATTCTGGCGATCGCAATTCTACCGATTACGATTCTGACGATTCAGATCTAAAACTCTCACCGCGCAAACCTTCGCGCGATCCCGCAAAAAAACACAACTCGTTCGCGCACAGACGTGTGTCTGCTCGCCCGAGGATGCCGCCTCGGACGCTGCGGCGTCGTGTGCGCCGACCACCCGGCAGCAAGACGGCGGAGGGCCGACGATGAGCACGAAAGCAGAAATGGCATTCGATGTGTGTTGGGAAGTGTATCGAGGTGCGAAAGAAGTGCTGGAGAGCAAGCGGGGAATTTCGGCGCTGAAACCGGAAGAAGTCACGAAGTTCACGTGGCGGCCAGATTTTCGGCCTCGCCTGACAGAGTGGGTCACCGATTTCACGCTGGCCGGCAAAGCTGCGCTCAACGAACCGCAAAACGCGTCGCGCATCGCGCTATGGCGCGTGTATTACCTGGGGCTGGCGCCGTATGAGAAGTCGCGCCTGTTCCTCGGCATCAGCGAGCACACCTGGTTGAACTGGACGGATGAGATTCGGCGGCGTTGCGGCGCGGAGTTGATTCGGCGCGGCATGTTTCCGCCTCGAAAATATTTTTCACCGACGAGCAGTTAGGCGAGTCCGATTGAATCGCCGGCGCGCGGCGTCTTCTCGGCGTCAGTGCGCCGGATAGTCCTTGAGTTCGGGCGGGCTTGGGCGGCTGGCCGGCGGCACGATGCCGTTCAATCGTAAATACAACACGATCTGACCGTAATGATCGGCGACGTGCCAGATCGCCGTGCCTGCTAGGCCGAGCCGCGTGTTTGGACCCGCATAGCGGCCCTCGATCGGGTCGTACATATTTTTACTGGTGATCGCGTTGAGCGACGAGTTCATCGCGGCGAAGGAATTGCGCAGATACGTCAGTAGTTGCGCGCGCGTCTTTGCAGGATCGGGACCGCCGTTTTCGCAACCCGGTGGAGGCGTTTTTCCGTCCAACTCGGCGGCGAAAGCAAAATTCGCGCATGCGACGTGTTTCACCTGATCGGCAAACGATCGCATCTGCGTCGGACCTATCGAAGTCGGCGCGGTGCCCGCTGAAGTAGGTACGACCGGGCGAAAGCTGTATTTGTCTTCGGGCATCGCCTCGGCGGCCGAGCGGAATTCGTATTCCTGGCTGCCGAATGTGCGCATCAACGCACCGCCAACGGTTTCGTTTTTGCTGAGTTCGGCGGCGGTGGGTTCGTGTGCTTGCTGCGTCGCTGCGGGCGCGGGTTGCTGTGCAGATTGGGTAGATGGCTGCGTTGATTGTGGAGATTGCGTCGATTGCGCGTGTGGTGCAATCGCACAAAACGCTATGAGCGCCGCCACAACAACCAGACTTTTCAAAAACGCGATTCCACCGCAGGTTGCGCTCGAACGCATGACGAAGTCTCCCTCACCGGCGATTTGCCGGGCCTTTTCGGAGTGTAGCATCGCGCGCCGCCATCACGAACTTCGCCCAGCAACTTCGCTCGGTGAATCGGCCCAGCAAAATCTCGCCATAACTCGCGTGCGAATTTCTCTGCAAGACAAGCGATACTAGAAAGGGTCCAATATGATTGCGAAGACGCGGCACCTGGTGCCGGTATTTCTGTTTGTAATTTTTGTAGTCCTGCGCGGAGCGCAGCTCGCGGCGCAAACTCCATCGACAACGACAACGGCATCCACCGCTACGAGCAACGGCTCGGTGAGCGTAACGATTCCATTTCAGGTCGTCGCACCGGTGGGATGCACGGTGGCGTTTTCTTCGTCGGGCACCGTACCGGTGATCAACGTGAGCGGCTGCTCGGCGGCAACGCCTCCGCCGCCACCAACGATACCTCCGCCGACGACGCCTCCACCGGCGCCCACGCCGGTACCATTTGCTCTCGGCGCAACGGTTGAGACAGTTCAAAAGGCGAATGTATGGAACGCCGTCACCAGCACGAACGGTGTGACCACGCTAGCCGGGACCCAGCCAAGCTCCGTCGCAGGCACAGTGCAAGCAGGTCCGGTCGCCAGCAGCGGGACAGTTTTCTGGGACATTCAATTCGCGAGCGGCGCGTCGGGATGGGTTGGGCAGGATGCGATGACGGTCACGGCGGCCGCTCCAAATCCGCCGCCAACGTCGACGGGCACGGGAACGACCACGCCGCCTCCGCCACCGACTCCCGATCCAACTCCTACGCCCGATCCCGATCCATCGAAAAAGCCGTCGAACATCGCCGCATTCCCTGGCGCTCAGGGAGGCGGAGCGGCATCGACCGGCGGGCGCGGCGGCGTGGTGATCGAAGTCACCAACCTCAACGATTCCGGCGGAGGCTCGCTGCGCGCCTGCATCGAGGCCAGCGGTCCGCGCACCTGTGTTTTTCGCGTTGCGGGGCGCATCACCAATTCCAAGCGGCTGCAAATCGGGAATCCTTACATCACGATCGCGGGGCAAACCGCGCCCGGAAACATCGTGCTCGCGTCAGCGGCCAAGGCGCAGTGCGGCGGAGACTGCACGACGCTTTTCGTCTCAACTCACGACGTAATCGTGCGCTACCTCACCTATGACGGCAGCGCGGCGACGCCGACCGGCCCCGACACCGGCACCGTCTGCTGCGAGATGGGCAGCGGCAACGTCTACAACGTCGTCTGGGATCACGTCACCGCGCGCTGGTGGGGCAACAAGCCGTTCGTCACAACCGCGAATAACGTGATGCAAGCGGTTCAGAATCTCACCGTACAGTGGTCGCTCTTGTACGAACCGAACACCGCGCACCCCGTCGTCGTGGAGCTCGATGCCACCAGCGGATCTTCGCTCAGTTCGATCAATCAGGATTTTCATCACAATTTTGCGGCCAACTATCAACATCGCTGGCCGCTCACCAATATTCACTCGATGCGCTGGGTCAACAATCTCTCGTACAACAACCTGCAGAACACCAGCGACTTCTCGAGCCTGGCGTGGGGCGGGCTGCACGGCGATTACATCGGCAACAAATATGTCGATGGTCCGCAGTCGGTGATCAAGGTCCACACATATTTGTTCAACGCCGAGCAGGATGGCGTCGATTCGTCGGACAACTGCGTCAACAACAATCCCTGCGATAATCCCGGGCCGCCGTCGATCTATATGGTGAATAACATCGGCCACGTAGGGAATCAGACGGGCGGGCCGACCGAAGGCAACACGCACGAAGTGAACGACGCGACGCAGACCGATCAAACGTATCAAGGGTGGGAAGGCGGCGAGCAGCCGAAGGACGGCATCACGATCGCCCCGGTGCCGGCGAGTTGGTTCCGATCGACGCCGCTGCCTGCCGAGCCGTATCCGATCGTCGCGGACCCCGCGGAAAATTTGGACGCGGTGTTGTTGCCGACGGTAGGGAATTCGCGCCGGCTCGGCTGCGATGGCACGTGGAGCTCATCGCGCGATTCACAGGACGCGCGCGTCATCGCGCAGTATCAGGCGGTTGGAGCCGGGACGATGTTCAAGGGGCAGTTCGCCGCGCCGGAGATTACGAGCGCGACGCCCTGCGTCGAGTCGCTGCACGACGGCATCCCCGATCAATGGAAGCAAGCGCAAAAACTCAGCACCAGCGACAAAAACCTGTACAAAAAGTTGGCGCCGACTGGCTACACCTGGTTGGAGACCTATTTAAACGGGAACTGAGCTTCAAGGCGCAGTCGCGGCTTTTGAGATCTCGGTGATCGATTTGTAGCCGCACAGTCCCGCTTTGCGCAGCGCCTCGACGGCCTGCGACGCCGTCAGCAACGGCGTGGTCTTGATGGTGTTCACCGACCCGCCCGCCGCGAAGGCGATCGCTATCGCCGCGGCGCTGATGTTGTCGGGCATTTCGGTGATGGCCAGCACGTCGAAATCGCCAAACGCGAAGAACGATGTTTGCAATTGGCCGCCGAGCTTTTCGATCGGCGCGCGCACGGCCTCGAGTCGATCCTGCGGATTTTCCATCAGCCGGGCCCAGGCTTCCTTCGTATAAGTCACTTGATGGCAGAAATAGGGCATAGGTCTCTCCTAGCGGGGCGGGTATGCCGGGGGTGCCCCCGACTATGCTCTTGAAAACAAAGGCTTGTCAAGAAATCTGCAGAAAAGTTGAAAAATGCTCTTGACAAAACTTTATACTGTGATACACTTTCCCATGTAGAAAAGTGCGCCTCGACAATCCGTCGGGGCGTTTTTATTTTTAGCCTCGATTTTCCAGCGACTTACCAACCCGAAAGTAACGCAGAGAAGTTTAGAGCGGCGCGGCCGTGTGCCGGTAAACGAGTGTTCGCGCCCGTGCGTCTCGTCACGCCTCACGCATCTTGCAGCGCCAAAGGAGCCGACATGCCGATCTATCAGAATTCCACTCCTCCGTATGCCTTGTCGTCGGGCGACGTTGGCTTCAGCTTCAACAACGAAGCGTTTCCGGCCGCGAATACCGCAGGGTCGCAGTTTGCGCTGCCGAGTTACACGGGGATCGCGGACGGCGGAACCGCGGTGCGCTGGCAAACAATCTTTGGCGGCGCTCCCAGCGCCGTGAGCATCGCCTTGCAAAGTGCAATGAGCGATGTTGACGCCGAGTATCAAACAATCGACACCACAGCCGCGCTCACTGGCGAAGCGCGCTCCGTCGCTGGCGTTCAAGCGAAATTTCTTCGGATCAAGGTGATCTCGTCTACCGGCGGGTCCGGTCTAACGGCAAAAATTCTAGTCTGAGCGGAGTTGCAAAAAATGCGCTCGACACTCCACGATCCGCTGCTTACTCCGGAAAACAGACTGTGGCGCGCGGTTCTCGAACAGGCTTATACCGATGCCGAGAGCGGCTGCGAGCCCGGCGAAGAACGCGACGACGACGGCGACGGTCCGCCCGAACGCATCCGCGCCCGTTGCTACCTGCGCGGTGATAACAAACCGGAAGCGGCGGCCCTCGCCATGGTCTGCGGCTTCGCCGAAATTCCCGCCGACCGCGTGCTGAATTGGGCACGCCGAAATTATCCGCGACCAATCCTGCAAGCGCAGACCCAAAGCGCGCTCGCCGGCGCGAAAGAGGCGCGGCACAACCGCGCCCGTACTTGCGAGCACGCCGCCGCATGATCGGTCGTACGAAGTGACTCGCCGCAAAAATTCCAGTAGCACCGGCAGCAATGGCCGCGCCAACGGTCACACCGGAACGAGCAGCCACGCCGCCGCACTTGAGTCAGCCGGCATGGTAAACGCCGCCGAATCCGACGGCCTCGCCGCACATCTTCATCGGGCTGGCTCTGACGAACTTACCGTGGATCTCGTCGCGGGCTCCGCATCCTCCGCCGGGGCGCGCGCGAACCACGATGCGTACGCTGAGCTGGCTGAGGCCGACCCCGCCGAATCGGCCGAAGCGGAAGGGAAGTGGCTTCGCCCTCCCGGAGCCGCTTCCCGAGCCGCGAATTCAGTGAACACCGCGAGCGACGCGAATCGAGAATCGCAGATGAGCGCCAACACAGCGTCGCGTGGCAACGCCAGCGGCAACGGCACTTCGAGCCCGCGTGCGTCGCGCGCCGAAGAATCCGAATCCGCCTTCAGCCTCACGCCTCCGGGAACCGAGCCGCTGCCGCTCGACGGAGCGACCTTCGTCGAAGCGGTGCACGAACGCGTGGACCTCATAGCCCTCGAAGAGCAGCTGCTGCGTTCGGCCGACGAAAAAATCGTCCAGCGCGAACTCGCGTATCTGCGCGAGCTGCGCTACGGCAAAACCGCCAGCTTCGCCACCGACGATGACTTGCCGCCGCGCATCGTCTTCGATCGGCCAGATCCGCTGCCGTAGCTGCATCATCCGGGCGAGACCTGAATATCTGCTTTACATGGAACGAAAGGAATCCGCATGCCCTCGAACGCACATCTCGAAAGCATCGGCACAATCGTTGAAATCGCCGGTGTCGCCAGCGCCGTTGCCGGCGTTGTGCTGACGTTGCACCACTGGCCCGCCGCAGCCGCACTGATCGGCGGTGGCGTCGCCTACATCATCGGCAAAAAGCTCCGCGCGATGTAACACGCGTCGGTTCTCGCCGCGTTCGGTGAATTCTGGTGGACGAACGAAAGCGACGCTCAACGCTGAGCTATCCAAACCGATCGAATAACTCCGACTCGTCCGATGCGCCGATCTATTCTCAGCTCGCAGCAACAGAAGTCGTCCACGGCAACATCGCAGGACATTTACGCGCCCTTCCCGCGACAACACGAATTTCACGAATCGCGAGCGAAGTATCGCCTCTTCGGCGGCGCGGCCGGTCCCGGCAAAACAAAAGCTCTGCTGTGGGAAGCGATCCGCCAGGCGCACGCGGTCGACAGCTCCGATTCGCTCCTGTTGCGCCGTACGTATCCCGAACTCGAATCGTCGCTGCTCGCCTATTTTCGCCGCGACGTGCCGCGCTCGTACTATCGCAAGTACAACGAATCGAAACACATCGTCACGTGGAAGAACGGATCGACCACGCGCTTCGGCCACTGTCGCAACGAGAACGACGTCTACGCATATCAAGGCGCGGAGTTCTTGTTCATCGGCGTCGATGAGCTGACGCACTTCACGCTGAAGCAGTGGCAATTTCTCACGTCGCGCAATCGCTGCCCGGTTCGCGGCAGCCGCGCCAACATGGCTGGTGCGACGAACCCCGGCAACATCGGCCACGCCTGGGTGAAAGCGTTGTGGGTCGATCACACTCCGCCGCCGGGATTCGATCGCCCTGAGCTCTACGACGCGAGCGACTACGATTTCATTCGCGCGCGCATCACCGACAATCCGATTTACGCCAACGACGCCGCCTATCGTCGCACGCTCGAAATTTTGCCGGAACACCTGCGCCGCGCATTTCTCGACGGCGACTGGAATGTTTTCGCCGGCCAATATTTCGATGTCTTCGACGTCGGCCGTCACACCGCGCGTCCGGAAGATATTCGCCTTGAGCCGTGGTGGCCGCGCTGGATCTCCATCGACTGGGGCTTCAAACACAACAGCGCCGTCTATTGGCATTGCGCAGTGCCGGCAAGCGGAAACCAGTCACCAGTCACGAGTCAGTCACCGCGCATCGTCACCTATCGCGAGTTCGTGCAATCCGGCCTCTCGCCGCGCATGCTCGCGCAAGCGATCGCCGAGCGCAGTGGCCGCGAGCGCATCACCGACGTATTTCTTTCGCCCGACGCATTCGCGCATCGCACATCGGAATCGTCGATCGCCGAGCAACTCGGCGAAGTGCTCGTCGTGAACGGCTTGCCACGGCCAAGCGCAGCCGACGACGACCGCATCGGCGGCTGGCAACTGATGTATCAGCTGCTCGAGTCCGACGCGTGGGTGATCACCGACAATTGCGCGAAATTGATCGACAATTTGCCGCTGCTGATTCGCGACGACGATCGCGTCGAAGACATTCGCAAAGTCGACGGCGATGACTCCGCCGACGCTGCTCGTTACGGATTGGTTTCCGGCGGAAGATTCGCCGGCATCACAGCGCAACTCGCGCGCACAGGCGGCTACGGATCGCGCAGCGATTTCGATCGCGGCGATGATCCGAGCGGCTTCGGCGGCGGAGCGCCCAGGGCGGGGCAAGCCCCGCCCCTACAAAGGGGACCACGCTTCGTCACCGGCATGCCGCTCGCCGAACAAATCGCGCGCCAGGTCAGCGCCACCGACCCGACATCGCAAGCAATCCACTACCAGCGATTGGAAGCCGAAGCGCGCCGCCAGTTCCGCCCACAAAAATTCCCCGGCCGCCGTCACTGGTGAACATCGAGTGGGTCATGAAGAACGAGGAATCGTGAAGGATTTTATTCAAAGATTGTTAAATAGTCGCTACGTCGGGTTGCTCGAAGGGGAAGTGGAACGGCTGCGCGCGGAGAATCGCGCACTGACGAATTCGCTGCTCGGGACGGCGGGGTTTCCTCCAGTCGACTATCCCGCAACATCAACGCCGCCGCGCGAGATTCCGCGCGCTCGTAAACGTTCGTGGCACCAGACTCAGGCTTGGCGCGAGAACGAGGCGGGAAGAATTGGGACGACGTCTTCTGATGGGGCCGCGCGTCCAAGTAGCTGAGAAATAAAAAAGGCGACTCGTTGCGAGTCGCCCTTTTTCTGTGTCTTGGACACAGCCGAGAACCATCATCAGAGTATCACAACAGAATACTTAGTCAATCGATACCGCGGAAGTGAGACACGGGGAGTGAGAGACTCGAACTCTCGGGGCTGTGAGCAGCCTTCCACGGTTCTCGGCCGTGTCCAGTACCCCCACTGGGAGCACTCCCCGAAACACGTTCCGAGCGTCGTGACTTTAGCAAGTCATCAGATATATTGCAATACAAATATAGTACTCATCGATTTACATAGGATCTTATGATGGAATCGTATTCCGCAACAGGAACCTGGACCGGGATGCTGGGCGAGATTGTGCCGGCGGACGGTAACTACGCGTCCGGCATCGGCATCGGCTGCATCCTTGCCGGCGGGTTTCGGCGGCGGTGCCGCAACGCAAAAACACCGGCAAGGTGCCGGCGCTGGCAAACGCGACTTCGACGACATACTCGATCAGCAAAGCAACGGCGATGCCGCCGCTACTGCTCCGATCGATCTCGGGCCCAACAACGAGCGACTCGAGGACATAAATCCGAAAGTCGTTCACGCGCTGCGCGAACTCGTTCGCCAATATCGCGAAGAAGGCGTCGTCGCGCGTCGCAACGAAATTCGCCGCATCCGCCAGGCGCGCCTGTTCTGGCAAGGCTTGCAGTACGCCTGGTGGAATCCGAACGACATGAACTGGCATCTGCCGTACGAGTCGCGTTCCAGCGACGATCGGCAGCTCGAAGACATGCCGCGGTATCAGTTCGTCACGAATTTTTATCAGGGATTCGGCTTGTCGTTCGTCGCGGTGCTCAGCCAAGACGTTCCAAGTGTGCGGTTCTATCCACAATTCTGCACAGTCTCTGCAGGATATTTCCGCCGCGCGAGCCGCGAGCGATGTCGCCACGCTGATCGAGCAGAACAACAAAGTCGAAGAGCTTCTCAGCCACATCGGCTATTTCCTCTGGACCGACGGCAAACTCGGCGCATACGTTCGTTACGTCGCCGATGGCCAGCGCTTCGGCTTCCACGAAGAAAATATGCTCGAAGCGCTCGAAATCCCGCTCGGCGACGACGTTCATGTTTGCCCGCAGTGCGGCAAAGAAATCGTCGATCGAGCAGGGAAGCGCCAACGATCAGCAAACCGTCATGCGCCGGTTGCGGCACTCAGCTCAGCGCGAGCCACATCCGCCGCGCCGAACGCGTCACCGTGCCGCGCGTCATCGGCACGCGCCGCGTTCCCAACGGCCAGGAAGTCATCTCGATCGCCGGCGGCCTCGAACTCAACACGCCCGTCTGGGCCAACGAGATGCACGAATATCCGTACCTGCAATGGCAGGCGGAAGTGCATCGCGCGAAATTGAAAGCCGCGTATCCGCACGCCGCCGACAAAATCGAAACGTCGCCGTCGCAAGGCGCCGAAGATGTTTACGCGCGCGTGTCGCGGCTCAGCGTCGAGCAAGGCTTGCCATCGATTCATCCCGGCGACGCGCTGATGAATCTCATCACGTTCGATCGCACGTGGCTGCGTCCGTGGGCGTTTTACTCGGTCGAAGATGTCGACACGCGCAATCAGTTGCTCGCGCTGTTTCCCGATGGCTGCTACATCGCGTTCGCCGGCGACGCCTACTGCGAATCGCGCAGCGAATCGATGGACGATCACTGGCGTGTTTTGCATGCGTTGCCGGGCGACGGACAGAATCGGCCGAGCGTCGGCGATTCGCTCGTGCAAGTGCAGGAGCGCTACAACGTTCTCTCGAACATGCAGGCGGAGACGTACGAATACGGCATCCCGCCGATTTACGCCGATCCGCAAGTTTTGGATTTCGACGCGCTCGCGAATCAAGTCGCCGAGCCCGCCGCACATTTTCCGGCGCGCGCACGTCCCGGCCAGCCGCTCGCCGCAGGATTTTTTCAGCCTGCGCCGGCAACGGTTCCGCCCGACATGCTGCGTCATCAGCAGGATCTGATCGGCCCGGTCGCGCAATTTCTCACCGGCCTGTTTCCCGCGATTTTCGGCGGCAACATGGAAGACGTGAAGACCGCGTCGGGCTACGCGCTCGCGCGCGATCAGGCGATGGGCCGCCTCGGCCTCGTCTGGCGCCGCACGAAACAGTTTTACGCCGACGTGATGCTGCTCGCCGTCGATTGCTTCCGCAAGAATCGCCCAGAAGATGTCGGAGATTCCGCTGCTCGGCCCCGACGGCCTTTTCGATTCGCGCGCGATCCGCTTGATCGACTTGAAAGGGAACATCAGCGTTCATCCCGAAGCCGACGAAACATTCCCACGATTGAAATCGCAGCAACGCGCAGTGCTGCAGCAACTCTTCAGCGTCAACGATCCCGCGATCCAGCGCGCGCTGGTCGAACCAGCGAATCTCGGCTACATCAAGAATGTTCTCGGCCTAACGGAGCTCGTGATCCCCGGCGAAGACTCGCGCAACAAACAACTGCGCGAAATCCAGCAATTGCTGACGAGCCCGCCGATCGTAGTGCCAGTGCAAGTGCCCGACGCACGTGATCCACGGTTCGCATCCGTTCCACCGTCGCAAGCGTCCGCCCGAAGTGCAAACGTGGCCGCCGAGTCTGATGTAGGGACGCAGCACGCTGCGCCCCAGCCTGGCGAGATGTCAGCCGAGCCGCGGAATTCGTTCTCCCGTCGGTCCCCATCGACCAACTCCTCGACGATCACGCCACCGAATTCGAGGAGTGCAAACGCTGGGCAAACTCCGACGCCGGCCAAGCCGCGCACATGACGAACCCCGCCGGCTTCGCCAACGTCCGCGCCCACGCCGAAGCACATCTCCGCGCCATGCAACAGCTAGCGCTGACGCAACAAATCGCGAACGCCGCCGCGACTCCGGCAAAGAACGCGGCCAAATCGCAGCAACCCTAGTCGGGTAGGGCGCTAACTAAAGTTTTTCGCGGTTTCCTTTAATAAGGATTTCGTTGTTCAAGGATTCTTTAATGACGGGAATGACGATGCCTGAGACTGCGACTCCAACGAATGACGCGAGCACGATGCATGATCTGTTCGCGTTGAGTGACGAGCAAATTCTTGAGATCGAGGCGGAGCCGCAAGATATCGAGATCGCGGACGTTTATTCTGGACGACGCAGATCGGGCTGTCCTCGTAGAAACGGTGATCGGACACGCGCGATCTAGACTGTGGCCGAGGCTCGCGAATCGCGAGCCTCGGCGCGATCACACCGCGAGTCACCCGACGCCGGAGACTGCGGTCGATCCGGCGGCGCCACCACAGTGGCTTGCGGATCGCATGAGCGACCCTCAAGCCGGAGCCGAGGCGCGGGCGCTTTGGGACTCGGTGCAGCAATCGAGGACGGAAGCTGCCGGGTTTCGCGAAATTTTCGCGAAACCCGAAGAAGCTCGAGCAGCCGCGCAGCGCGCGCGGCTGCTCGACGACATCGACCACGCCTACTTTGCCGGCGACGCGACGCTGCGAGCTTCGCTCGCCGCGTCGATGCTGCGCGAAGACCCGGCGGCGTTTCGCGAGATGGTGTTCGCCGGCTTGCGCGCCCTCGAAGAGGGCGCGCAAGCCTCAACCGCGCGTGGCGACGCATCGCCACGCGCTCACCAGGTTGCACCCGACGCCGCAGCAGGGAATTCGGGCTCGTTCCCGAGCCCGAATTCCCGACGTCAATGACGCAGCGTCGAATCCGCAGCCTGTCTCGTCCACGAGCCAGGCTGCTCCTGCTCGACCGGGGCAAACCGATCGCGACAGCGCGGTGAACCGCGTTGTCGCTCCATCACAAACATCCGATGCGGCGGATGCCCCCGCCGCATCGGACGAGAGCACACACCGCGTCGCGAGCGATTCCGCTCGCGACGCGCGGCACCCACACGGAACCGGCTCCCGGGAAGCGAACCGCGCGAGCAACGAACCATCGACGCAAGCATCACGCTCAACCGATCCCGCAACGACCGACCACATCGCCGCCAATTACGCGGCCTTCGAGCGCTCCACCAACGACGACCTCGAACGGATCGTCGGCGGCACAATCGACCGCACGCTTGACCGAGCTCTTCCTCACAATAATCGTGCCGACAACACGGCCATACGCACGCGCCTGGCCGCGAGTATCCGCCAAGATGTTGAGCGTTCGCTGCAAGGCGACCGCCAACTCGGCGAGCAAGTCGCGCAAGTGTTGTCCGCGCGCCGCCTCGATGAGGCGACGCGCTCTCAAATCGTTCGCCTGATCGGCGAACGAGCACAGCAGCTGGTGCCTGGCACAGCAAGACGTGTTCTCGGCGAGTGGACGCAAACCACGCTCGCGGCTCACCGCGAGCGTGGTGGACGCACCGACGCGACGCTATTGCGCCGCGACCTCGATCCCGTGAACGGCCCAAGAGATCGATCGGCGACGGCGTCAGCGCATGCCGCGAGAGCGCAGCAGACACCGGCGACAGCTACATCACAACGCGGAACGTCCTCCGGACGTCCCGCTCAAGCAGCATCACCACGGGCGCAAAAAGTCGACTACCGCCGTGTAAGCGACGAGCAGATTCTGGACTGGTAGTTGGAACTGAACAGGGAACCGGCATCACCACGCAAATCACGAAAACTCGCCTGGCACCGTTTCGTATCATCCAGAGTTTCGAGCCTCGCTTTTCGAGTTTCGCTGTAAATCGCAGCACAACCGCAATCCATTCAATTCATTCTGACGACCGCCCACCGGTCGCGCATTTTCAAAGGAGAGAACACCAATGCCAGCCCAAGCAAACGCGAATGTCATCGCGCTGCAGCTCGAGAAGGTGCGCGACAAAGTGCCCCTGCTCTATGAACGCGACGACATTCTGCTCACCATGATTCAGCAGCGCGGCGATGTCGAAAAAGTTTCCAGCCGCAACATGCGCCTGCCGTTGCAGGTCAATCCCGGAGGCAAAGCCGGCTCGTACAACGCCGACGGCGGCGATCTTGGCCGCGGTTCCGGCACGCAGTACGACGTCGCGCAGGTCTCGCCGATTTTCTTCCGCTTCGCGATTGAAATCACGAAGCTGGTGGAATACGCGACGACCGGCCGCGAGCGCGCCATCGAAAACGCTGCCAAGCGCGAAGTCGCCAACGGCATGAAGCAGTTCCGCTCGTTCCTCGACAAGCTGATGCAGACCGCCGGCAACGGCGTGCTCGGCACGATCGGCTCGATCGCCAGCACCACGTTCACGATGAGCGTGCCCAGCGGTGCGGCGCTCGTTTATCCCGGCCAGACGATCCAGATTTACGACTCGACGCTCACTACCAATCGCAACGTCGCGGCCAGCGTCACCACCACAGTAACCAACGCCGATCCGGTCACCGCGCAAACGATCACCGTCGACAACGTGCCCGCAGGCACCATCGCCACCGACGTCATCGTGCACGACGGCCTCACCGGCGCGCAGCCGGTTTCGTTGTTCGGCGTCAAATATCACCAGAACAACGCGACCACCGGCACCTGGCTCAACCTCAACCGCGCCACGTATCCCGTGCAGCTCGCGACGCCGCGCGTCAACGCCGGCAACGCTGCGCTCACGCCAAGCAACGTGCGCCTCGCTATCAACAAAGTTCGCAAATCGCTGGGAATCAATCACATTTCCAAGCTCATCGCCTACATGGCCGTCGAGCAGGAGCACGCGTGGGAAAATCTCGGCATCACCGTCAGCCAGATCATCAAGGAAGGCGGCAGCAAGCAGCGGCAACGATCTCGACTTGCTCTTCACCGGCCGCAAGACGATGAGCGGCGTGCCGATCAAGTCGAGCGTCAACGCCGATCAAACGCGCGTCGATTTCCTCGATCTGTCGCACTGGGGCCGCGCCGTGTTGAAAGACATCGACTTCTACGAAGTCAATGGCAACACGGTGTTTCCGATTTACGGCGCCAGCGGCGGCCTCGCTGCTAGCTACATCTTTTACTTCGACACCGCGTTCCAGGTGTGGGACGACTCGCCGCGTACCGGCGCGTTCATCGACACACTTGCGCGGCCCACGGGCTACTAGTCGTCGGACGTTTGTCGAAAGCCGTCGAGAAAACCTTGCCAGCCACCGCACACAACAGGCGGCGAATCGCTCGCTCCGCGTCCCCAACACGGAGCAACACCCCCGGTTCGCCGCCCCTTTCTCGTCGCGTGGTCGTCTTACGCGAAACGCACGAGCCGCCAGAATCCGTCACGCGGGCACTCGAGCTTGCCGGGGGACGCAATCCATTCGGCGAGCCGAACTATCGCGCCGTGTGGGGATGGAATCGCCTCGCGTGGATCGGCGGCAAATTCGAGGAGCACGATCCCGACACGGGCTCGCTGCTTCGCGAAGTCGTCGAGCTACGGAAAGAACCGAAGTATCCAGCGGTCAATCGCTGGCACATCGAAAAGTGGCTGCCCGCCGAAGCATACGGTTCGCCGCGCGCATGGTGGGCGCAAACGATCGAGGTTGCCAATGGCCGCAGCATTCCCGCCCTCGGTCCGTATCCAGCGCGTGGCGACTACGAGCATTGTTTGACGTTGGAAGGCCCGGCATCGCAAGGAAAGACCGGTGAATTTGTGCAGCTCACCGTGACGGCAGCCGAACACATTGCACGAGCGATCGAATGGTCGCGCAAACATCCGAGATCGAAATGGCGTAGCTCGCTCTACGACCGCGAAGACCGCAGCGATCGCGACTACGACGCATTCGCTTACGACATTCTTGACGATGCCGTCCCGGCGTTCCACCGCCAGCCGTTTGTGACGGTTCTCTAAAAACGAAACGGGCGGCCGTTTGGCCGTCCGTTTCACCTTTCACTTGTGAAAACAGAATCTCGTTACCACCACCAGGGTGCTTCGGCGGGCTCCTTGTGCGTGTTGTGGCTCAAAAACAGATAGCCGAACGAGACCAGCAGCACCGAGCACAATCTTCGGTCCGAATATGTGTAGCTCTGAGCATTCGTCATCACCACCGCGAAAACGGCGGTGACGATCAACCCGATCCCGGATGCAATCCATCGCCAATTCATACATCACCCTCAAATCGTTTCGACCCGGCTGTTTCCGACCACAGCCGATATTGAAATCAGCGTAGCCGCAGAAACACGAAGAATCCAGCACAAACATGCGCAAAGTTGAGATTTGGCTAAAGGGTATCGTCGCCGCCGCGATCAGCGGCGCAGCCGGCGGCATCCTCACGGGGTTCGCCGCGGTCGGGATCGATCCGCAACATTTCAATCTGCAATCGGGAATGCGCGAGACGATGCGCATGGGCGCCGCCGCCGCCCTGATCAATTCGATTATCGGTGTCGCCGCCTATCTGCAGAAGTCACCTATGCCGAGTGGTGACTAGTGACTGGTAGCGCCGGCACCTTTGCCGGCGGTTTTTCTGCCGATCGATCGAATGAAAAAGGGCGGCTGGATTAGCCGCCCCGAACGCTGCGTGAGTTGAACACGCCTCTCAAGTCCAAATGGTGGCGCCGGTGATATCGACGACCGAGATCGTCAGCACAGCCCCCTGTCGAAATTCAGCGTAGACAGCTCCACAGCACGAGTCAACACGCTCGTAGTACGCATTTCGTACCAACTTACTTCGCCGCGAGGCCCACATGCCCGTAGTCGGCTCATCCGCATACAACACCGCTGGACAGATCACGGCGCTCGTTCGCTCGCTGCTCAACGATTCGCAGGGCAATCTCTTCACCGACGCGATTCTTTTGCCCTACGCCAACTCCGCGTACCGCAAGGTCCAGCGCGCCATCGGTAACGCGGGCGGTGGCGGATTCATCCAGGACGACGCGCTGCTCGTCGTTCCCGCAGTCAGCGGCGTCGACACATCCCTGCAAGTCGCGATCACCGACGCGACCGCGCCGCCCAATCAACTTCCAACCGATCTCCTGCTCCCGCTGAAACTCTGGGAGCGCCCCAACGGCTCGACCGACGACTTTCTCGAAATGGTGGACCTGTCGCAACACGGCGGCCTGCCGTCGCGCGCGCAAGACGTTACGCTGAGCGTCTGGGAGTGGCGCGCCGACGGAATCTATCTGCTCGGCGCAACGGTCGACACGCAGGTCCGCCTGCGTTATCTCAAGGCATATCCCGATTTCACCGACGCGACCTCGCCGGTGCTCGTGCGCAACGCGCAGGAAGCCATCGGCTACGCCACCGCAGCGCTCGCCGCCTGGTCGCGAGGCAGCCCACTCGCCGAGCGCTGGGACGACGCCGCCACCGACGCGATCGAAGATCTCGTCACCGCCGCCGTCCGACGCGAACAGCAATCCTCGCGCCGCCGCCGCCCCTTCTCCGCCCGCAGCGGCTACACCCCATTCTGAAACACGATGCACCGGTAGCGCCGGTATCTTGCCGGCGTTTTTTCTTTCTGTTCATTCGGAGCCAATCGATGCCAATTTCGATTTCCATTCCGTCGCAAAACGTCGACGCCTCCGGCCGCAACCTCGTCTACGCCATTGGCATACTCACGTTCACCGGAAGCTACGCGACCAACGGCGACACTCTCGACCTCACACCCGTCGCCGACAAACTCTCCAGCAGCCAGATCGTGCAAATCGTCGTCGACAGCCTGAACGGGAACAACATGTACTACGTCGCCGTCCTCGGCAGCGCGCTCAACAATCACAAACTCAAAGTGTTCAGCGCCGGAGGCACGGAAATCGCCGCCGGTGCCTATCCCGGCGGGGTCACAGGCGACACCGTCCAGGTCCGCATCACCGCCCGCAAATTTCTTTAAGAAGTCGGCGTCATCAGGCCTCGACAAGCGATCACACTCTTACTTTAGGAACAGTAATGATACGGTATAGACTCGTTAACATGCTGTGGCTGCTGACGATCGCGGTCGCGTTGCACCTGAGCCCGGGGTTTGTACCGCCCGCCCACGCGCAGGGCTCGCGCAAGGACGACATCGTCTTCAACTCGCGCGGCATTCCGCTGGCGGGAGCAACTGTGCGCGTCTGCACCATGCCCGCATCCGGACAACCGTGCACTCCGCTCGCGCAAATTTACTCCGACGCCGCCCTCACGCAGGCCATCGCCAATCCGATGACCACCGACGGCCTCGGCAACTATTCCTTCTTTGCCGCCCCGGGGACATACGAGATCGAAATCTCCGGTCCGGGCATCACGACAAAACAACTACCAAGCGTGATCCTGCCGGGCGACCCGTCAAATCCATCATTCTCCGGTGCGATCAATCTCACCAACCAGACCACATCGCCAGGCGCGCCCCGATCGGGCACGGTAAATCTCTACACCAAGAACGCCGACAAGCGCCTCTACTACAAGGACGATACCGGCACGGAGATCGGCCCGATCGCCAGTTCCAGCGGCGCGCAAACCAATAGCGTCAACGTATTCACCGCGACCCAAAACTTCGACTCCGACCTCGAGATCAAAGGGCCGAATCCAACATTCAGCCTGTCGCGCTACGGCGGATACAGCAGCCCGACCAGCACGCCCCCATCGACGACCGGCTCGATCAGCGCCAGCAGCACAACGCTGACGCTCGCGGCCGCGCAAGACTTCGCCAACGGGCAGGGAATCGTCGTCTACAAAGCGGGCCCGTCACCCACGGTCACGACGCCCGGTCAGCCAACCGTCACTCCGACAAATCTTCTCAACGGCACGACCACCTGGAACTACAAAGCTGTCGCGGAAGATCGCAACGGCGCGCTCACCGCCGCAGGCACCGCCGGAACCACGACCACCGGCGCCGCAACGATCGGCGCGAACACCGTCACGCTGACGAGCTGCGTGCGCACTACCGGCGTTGCAACGTATACGTCGAGCGCCGCGCACAACCTGCAAGCCGGCGCGCAGATCAACATCGAGGGCTTCTCCGGCGGCGTTTTCGACAGCTGCAACGGCGTGAAAACAATCGCCGCAACTCCGACCGGCACCACTTTCACCACCAACGACGGCCCGCTTGGTAACGAAAACAACACCACTGGCACGCCGACCGCCGTCGTCTTTGCCTGCAACACGCTCACATTTCCGTCGGCCAGCTTCAGCGGCAACAACACAATTCACTACTGGATTTATCGCTCGCAGGGAGCCGGTACATTTTCACTGATCGGCGTAGCGCAAGGCGTCGATCCGTGGTTCCAGGATTGCGGCCTCGCCGCACCCAACGCGCCTGCGTACGTTCCCGCAACGCCGCCAGGCACAACGCAACCCGGTTATCTCGCGACCACCATTGCCAGCGGCGGCGGCACAACCACACTCACGCTCGCGAACGCAGCGTCCACCGCAGCCAGCGGTCAAACCGTGCTGCACGACAACTCCGTCCCGCTGAAAAACGCCACGCAAGCCGCGTACACCGCCGGCGGCGGCACCGTCTACATTCCCAATTCGCTGCAATTCTGGACATTCAACTCCACGCTCGATTTCACGAGCGGCCTCAGCATCTCGGGCTCGCTCGTCGTCCGCATCCATCTCAACACCGGCTTCGTGTTTCTCAATCAGCCGTGGCTGTTGCGTGGCGGCATGGATCTCGAAGGCGAGCCGCATAACATCACCAGCTTTTCGTACGTCAATGGCGCGCAGATGCTCGCCAACACCGCGTATCCGATGCTGATCCTGCCGGAGTACTGCGGCGGTCACCTCGGTGCACCTCGAATCGCCTGATGCTGACCGGCAACCAGCCGCAACAGAGCGTCGTGCTCGCCGATTCCGGCTCCGATGGTGGCGGCGTCTCCGGCCTGGTTTTCGACGACGTCAATTTCAACGCGAACGGTGCTGGCACGCCGATTATCATCAAGGGCGGCTTCGACTTTTTCTTCAATCGCGGAAATTGCCAGGGCGGCGCGGCAACATTCGTGCCGCAGAGCTGCCTGCAATTCACCAACGCGAGCCCCGCGGTCACCGGCTCGACACCCGCCCAAGTTCCCGGCCGCGTGAAAGTGAACGGCCTCTACTTCGCTGGAAACGCGATCGACATCGACTGCCTGCCCGACGGAACTAACGTCGCGCCCGTCGATTTCACTTTCAACACCACAATCTTCGAGAGCGCGGTCGCGCCGTATCTTCGCTTCAATTGCCCGACGGGAATCTTCAACGGCATCGTGATGGATGATGTGGTGCAAGCCGACTCGGTCGTTGGCCTCGGCACGCCGTCGATCGATGCGCAGAACGACGCCTCGATCGGCTCCGTGCTGTGGAAAGGCGGCGCCGTAAACGGACCGCAGCAGCCGGCGTTCGTTACATCGGCAAATTTGCCGAGCCTGCTGCTGATGAACGCGCCCTTCACAAATCCTGGTAACACACCGAACACCAACGTCAGCGGCGCCGGAGTCATCAGCACCGGCCTGCTCGCGGCGAGTGGCACGGGCCGCGTCGAAACATTCATGGCCGCAACGACCGGGCCGAGCGTCGCAGTCAGCTCCGGCGGCAGTGTGCCCATCGGCACGATTCCATATCGGCTTCAGTGGGTGGACGTCGACGGCAATTACAGCCCCGTCAGCCCGCTCGTGAACGCCGTCACAACGACAGGAAATCAGACGGTCACGCTCACGCCGCCGACCGCGCCTGCTGGTGCCGTCTTCTGGGTCGCCTATCGCAACGACGCTGAGGTCAACGCACCGCCGGGCGGCTGCGCGCTCGGATATATTCCCATCACCTCGACGTACGTGGACACATTCAGCTTCACATGCGGCCAACAGGAGCGTGCCCCGCTTGCCGGAGTCTCGATCATCGGACCGAACGGAGTCTCGGGTCCGTCGCTGCGCCTGGTCAACAACGGCAACACGCTAACGTTCCTCACCTCGCTCACCGCCAGCCGCAACGTCACGCTGCCCGACCTGTCGGGCGTCGCAATGGTGAGCGGTTACGTCAACACCGCGTTCGACAACGCCACACGCGCCAACGGCGCGATTGGATCGAACTGGACAGTCACGAACGCCAACACGATCAACATTGCGTCGAACAACTTCGTGGGAACAGGCGCAAACTCCGTCGCCTATTGGAGCGCGTCTACCTTCAATCCGGTTCAGTTCGCCCAGGCGACGATCACCGCATTCAACGGCACCACCGACTTCCCCGGCATCGTCACGCTGATGAGCGGCACTGGCGGCGGGGCGCAAGGTTACGAGTGCGTCGAAGATACGACGACCATTTTTATTCAAAAGATTTCCGGCACATCGAACACCACGCTCACCAGTGGCTCGACGACCGGCGCGACCGGCGATACACTGCGCCTGGAAGCGGTACCGGGAGCGACGAGCACGGTGTTGACCTGCTACAAAAACGGCGTATCGACGCTGACCACAACCGATTCCAGCTCGCCGTATCTGACCGGCTCGCCGGGGCTGTTCTTGTTCGGCACCGTCGCCAGCGAATCGAACTGGTCGGGCGGCAACCTGCATCCCTTCGCCCAGCTCGATTCCGAAGAGAGCTGGGTCAAGCCGCAACACCTCGACGGCAACGGAATGACTTGTACGATGTCCGCCGGCACGACCTGCACCGCTACGTTATCGTCTGCAAAATGGCGTGGCTGCATCGCGCAAGTGCAAGGCACGAGCGCCGCGGCAGGCGCCGCCGCGTGCAACATATCCGGCACGACACTGACCGTCACCGCCGCCAGCTCCAACTCGAGCACTTGGGGCATCCTAGTTTTTTAGGTCGCGAATCGATCGCAGTCACTTGAATCCGTTGGAATGAGCGTCGCCATCGGGGCGGGCGCGTCAACACTGGTAGTGAAAAGGAGCAGTCGTGAAACATATTTCCGCCATCATTGCGCTCTGCCTCGCGCTGATGTTTGTCGCGGCGCCCGCACGCGCGCAACACTCCGCATCTCTCAGTTGGACCGCTTCGCCCGATGCTGCTGCGAATCCGAGCCTCGGCTACAACATTTACCGGCTCTCGGGCGCTTGCCCCGCATCCGGCACGGCAGGGTTTACGAAACTCAATGCAACGCCGATCTCAACGACAACGTATACCGACGCGTCAGTCGGACTCGGCAGCTTCTGCTACTACGTGACGGCGACGCTCAACGGGGCGGAGAGCGTGCCGAGCAATACAGCGTCCGCGGTGATACTTCCCGGGGCGCCAACTTTGCTTAAATTTACATCTGCAACTTAGCAATCCGCCTAAATTGCTTTCCGCTGTTCCGGTCGCGTGCCCTCAGTAATTTCCTGGCACATACGAAGCACGATCCCAGCTAACAACATCTCAACGATGCGATTCGCCGTCGAAATCTCGGTGCTGGTCGACGGTAAACGACACGTGCTCGGCGCAGTCCCGATCGAGTTCCATCTGCGCGACCTGAAGTCTCGAAAGGGACTCTCATCGCGCCACCAGGAAGTTCTCGATCTTGTCGCCGCCGGAAAATCAAATAAAGAGATCGCGACCCAGCTTTTCATCACCGAACGCACCGTGAAATATCACGTTTCGCTGTTGCTGGGCCGCTTCGGAGCCGGTTCGCGGGTCGAGCTAATAGCGGCGTACGACCGACAGAATCGCAGTGGAGGATAAAGCACTTGAATACACATCAGATCGCGCAACAGACGCCCGACATTGTCGCGCTCGTCAACATCTCGACGGAAAAGTGGCCGCCGCGCCATCGCACATATTTCGGCTCGCTCGAAATTCGCTCGCCGCAGTCCGGCGACGCATTCGCGATCACGCCGATCCGCGGCTGCAACGCCGTTATGGACCTCGGCGACAAACGCACGATGGAATATCGCATCACCGCACGCGAAATCGCCGATGACATCGCCCGCGAAATCAACGGTGATTCGGGAGAGGGAAGCTTTCACGGCGTGTTTGTCGCGTCTGGCGAGATGCCGACCGATAGCGAGCTCGCCGACGCACGAGGACGGCTCGAGGCGTTTCACCGCAAGCTCGTAGCCGCCGCGGATTTGGAATGGGAGCGCACGAAGAATCCGATGTTCATCACGGATCTCGAGCGCCGTGCCGCGCGCCATCTGGGATTCGAGAAGCCGTGGCTCTACGATCCGAAGCCGCTGGACGATTGCCCGGTGTGCGCGGAGAAGATCAAGCCGGGAGTCGCTGTCTGCCGCTCCTGCGGCGCAATCCTCGACCGCGAGAAAGCCGCGCAATACGGCCTGGTGCCAGCTCAAGGCGCGTTGTCGGCCCAACTGCACCAAACCCACGACAAGAAATAAAAAAAGCGGCGAGAGTTTCGCCGCTTTTATTGAAGGTCTGAACAGCGTATGAGAAGCACATTCAGTTTGCCATCATTCAGAGCTTTGTCAATGGGTGAGTAACGCTTCGTTAAACAAGTCTTATTTTTTAGCGCGCTGAAGAACACTGCGGAGAGTGGGAGACTCGAACTCCGAGGCTGACAAGGCAACCCCTCAGCGCTTCTCATACGCCGTTCAGTACCCTCACTGACAGCACTCTCCAAACGTCGTACGAGCAATAAAGATATATCACATAATACTATACCTATCCAATGACTACAGCCGGCTCATTCGACGCGCCCATCGAAATCTTCGGCGGCCTCGTCACCGACATGTCTCCCGCCGATCTGCCGCATGGCGTCTCGCCCGATTGCCAGGACGTCGTGTTCAGTAACGGCAACGTGCTGACGCGCCCCGGCCTGCAAGCGCTCTTCGGCCCGCTCGCCGGCAATCCCACCATCAATTACATCAAGACCTACGAGACGCTCAACGCGACACTGCGCACGATGGTGCTCGACTCAAACGGCAATCTGTACAAAGAGACCACGCCCGGCACACTCGCAACCGTCGCGGCCAATCTCGCGCAAAACTCATACGCTAGCTCGACCACAATCTTCGGCCGCGAATACATCGCCATCAGCGACGGCAAAGTCGGCGACGATCTTCCACGCCAGTACGACGACACCAATTTCGATCGCGTAAGCCAGACCGGTCCGGGCGGCGCTCCCACAGCGATCGACGAAAACACGATCGTCGCAATCGCCGCGAGCCCAACCGGCGCGACGCAACTCGTCGCCATCACAATCGCCGCAGGCCCGGGTGGCGCCGTCGAAAACGGTTTCCTCGTCACCATCACCACGACCGTTGCCCACGGCCTCAGCGCAGGACAAACGGTAACAATCTCCGGCGTCGGCGTGACCAGCTATAACGGTACGTTTCCCATCGTCAGCGTTCCACTCGCGACGCAGTTCACCTATCTCGCCGGAGCATCCGGCCTCGCGAATTCCGGCGGCGGCACGGCGGCCTCCGCGACCGCAACGATTCTGACGCTCACGCCACACGGCCTCAGCGTCGGCCAGCTCGTCACCGTCGCGGGTGTAGCCGTCTCTGCCTACAACGGAACATTCACGATCGCGAGCGTCCCCGACGCAACACATTTCACTTACGCAGCAACTTCCGGTGGTCTTTCGCCGTCCGGCGGAGGCACCGCCGCAGCCGCGGGCAATATCGACAGCGGCGTGCATCAGGTGTGCGTGATCTTCCAGACGCGTCAGGGCTATCTCACCGCTCCCGGCCCCGCCACGAGTTGGACAGCGAGCGGCGCCAAACGCGCCGTCGTCACCAACATTCCCACCGGCCCATCGAACGTCACCGCGCGCATCCTCTGTTTCACCGGCGCTGGCGGCGACAGTTTCTTCTACGTCGGTTCCGGCGCGTCGCTCTTCAGCGGCAACCTCATCATCAGCGACAACACAACGACCACCATTACCGTCGATTTCTCCGACGCGATTCTGCTCGCCGGAACGAATGTCGACAACATGTCCCGCCTCGTCGAACTCAGCGATTGCGCCGGCGTGATCGACTACTCCGAGCGCCTGTTCTGGTGGGGCGAGCGAAACAGGATCGACAATTTCGCGAATCTGAGCTTCGACGGCGGCTTCACCGGCCCGTCGTTGCCGCACTATCCGCTTGGCTGGACGCCCGATCCGACCTTCGCGCCTGGCGGGACCGACGAACAATCCTTCACCGTGTGGGGCGCTGCGTATTCCATCGTTGGCAACGGCGCAACCGCCACGCGCGGTCTCATCACGCAAAGCGCGGTGAAGGATTCGCTTGGCGCGCCGCTCCTTCTGGTAAATACCGATTACGCGATCCGCGCTCGCATCGCGATCAACTCCACGCTCGCGCAAGGCACGCTGCACATTCATCTCTTCAGCGCGAGCGCCGGAATCAACACGACCGCATTGCAATTGAGCGTGTCGCAGCTTTCAACAACCTACGCCGAATTCACCGCCCAGCTCACAGCGCCGCTCACAACAATTCCGTCCGATCTCCTGCTGCGCGTCTACGCCGACGGCACGCCGACGCTCAATGGCCAGTTCTACATCGACTGCATCGAAATCACGCCGACCGCTCAGCCTGTCAACGCCTCGATCGTCCGCGCCAGCCGCGTCGAAGATCCAGAAAGCTACGATGGCATCGACGGCTTGCTCAGCATCGCTGAAAACAACGGCCAGGCGATTCGCGCCGCGTTCAAGTTGCGCGAACGCCTCTACTTCGTCAAAGAGCATTCGCTCTACGCTACGCAGGACGACGGCACAAACGAGCCCGCGCTCTGGAGCATCTCGGAGATTTCGCGCAAGCTCGGCACTCCGTCGGTTCGCGGCGTCGGCATCGGCGAAGACTGGGTGGTCATCGCGCATCGCACCGGCCTCTACCTTTTCAGCGGCGGTGAACCTGTCAAGATTTCGCAGGAAATTCAGCCGACGTGGAACACGATCAACTGGCAGTACGGCCACACGTTGTGGGTCACCGTCGACACGAAAGAGCGACGCATCTTCATCGGCGTTCCGATCGGCACAGCGACGTCGCCGAACAAAATCATCGTGCTCGACTATCGCGACCTCGATTCGGCCGAAGACATCACAGGCCGCCCGCCGATCAACATCACCTACACCGGGCGCAAAACTGCGACCGACAAGACCCGCAAATGGTCGCCGTGGACGGTCGCCGCAAACTCCTGCGCGCTGATCGAGCGCCCCGACGGCACAACGCTAGTCTTGATGGGCGGCGGCATCCCCGGCATCGGCGGCGGCGGCGCGACAGGGAAGGTGTATCTCGTCAACGCATCGCAGCTCAGCGACGACGGCAACGCCATCCCGAGCTATTACACGACGCACTTTTTCCCCGAACGCGCCGTCGAACAATCACTCGATCTCGGCGCGCACCGAAAATTGTTCAGCTATCTCACGATGTACGTCGAAGGCGCCGGCTCGCTCTCGCTGACCAGCTTCGTCGAAACGCAAAGCGCACCACAGGCGCAGCCATCGTTGCCGCTTAGCTCGCCCTCGACGCGCGATCTCGAGCTACCAATCAACATCTTGGGCGAACGCGTCGCCTTCCAGGTGAGCACAAATCAATCCGGCTCCTGGTTCCGCCTGCAAAAATTCATCCCCAGCGTGCGCCCCGACCCCTGGGCCCCCGTCCGCGGATTCAACTGATCGATTCGATTTAGTGGGGAAGGCGAACAGTAGGAGTGCTGCCCGCAGGAAGGTGGTCCACGCCATCGACCGGAGAGAATTCGGCCAGATACTGATCAATCTTGCGTTGAGACCAATAGCATCCCAACCAGCACGTCGCAGCCAGCAACAAAACCGGCAAGATAGGCAGTAGCATTGTCACAGCAAACCTCGCGCAGCGAGTTTTCGCTTCTTGCGCTCCAACCGGACATCCCAATCAATCCCGGTAAACAGCACGAGCGCAGACGCAAACCGTATTATACCAGCCCATGGCAGCGAGATGGCTTTGAAGATTTCGGAAACAGACACTGGACCAAAAATGGCGAGCAATACGCCTGCTTCGCGCAAAGCAGCCGCGAGGTGACCTGAGCGAATCAACTGATCGCGAATGTCGATCGCCATCACCTAAGAGTACCATACGACTACGTACCTTATAAATACACACGCACATAAAATTCTCATGCTAACAGTCACACAACTCGCGCCACTGAAGGATCGCGATCCGTATCTCTACGAGACGCTGACGAAAATTGTGTCCGCGGTGAATTCGGCGAGCCAGGCCGCCGGAGTCGATAGCTCCACGCCGTCGCCCGCGCCGACTCCAGTCGCATCGATCGACGTGCAGGCATCGAACGGTTGGTTCGATGTCGCCATTACCGACCCAAGTGACGCGCGCCCCGGGCTGTTTTACTTCGCAGAGTCCGACACGACTCCCTCGTTCAGCGCGCCGCGCGTCTATTTTCTCGGCGCGAGCCGCAATCTCTACGTCCAACTGGGGAATCAGACGCTTTACTGGCGCGCTTTCAGCCAATACATTGGCTCGGCCGCATCCGCGCCGCGCACATTTGGCTCGCCACCAACTGGTGTGGTCGGCGGAGGCGCCTCCGGCCCGACGCCGCAAGCCTCGAAGGGCAGTGGCGCCTTGCCCAACGGTTTGCTCCGCGGCGGAAACGGCTTCGGCATAAACTCCGGCGCCCGCATCACAAAATCCTCGACGCTGTGATTCAACCTTACGACTGCACAGTAGGAGCACGGCATGCCGTGCCCGTCTGAGGTCATTGCACGAACGCCACTCAATGCAAGTTCGCGAATACCAAGAGTCCGATCTCGCGCAGCTCAAATCGATTCACGCGGCGCAAGGTTTCGACTACGCATTTCCCGATCTCAGTAATCCGCTCTTCGTCACCAAAATTGTTCTAACTGACGCTGACGGAAATCGCAGGCAAGATGCGGGCGATGCTAACGAAAGCGGCGAAAAAATCCTTGGCGCGGCACTGCTCCGCCTAACCGCAGAAACGTACCTGCTACTCGACCCGGCAGCAGGCACGCCTCGAGAACGCTGGAAATCATTGCTCGCGCTTCACGCCGCAACACACCGCGACGCCTGGCACCGCGGTCTCGAAGATGTCCACGCATGGCTGCCACCATCGATCGCAACGAAATTCGGCCGCCGTCTTCAACGCCTCGGCTGGATTCGAGACGACAGCTACACGCCGTACTGCAAAAGACTTGACGGCACGAAGTGAAAAAAGAAACTGGAGGCCCACAAATGTCCCGCGGCGCACAAGCTCAAACACAAAATCTCACCGACCAGCAACTCTCCAGCATCAACGCACTCAATCAAGGTTTCCTCGGCCAGCAGCAGCAACTCAGCGGCGTCCTCACGCCGCAATTCCAGAGCATCCTCAACAACCCCGGCCTCAGCCCCGCCGACAAAGCCGCCGTCACTTCCAACTCGCAAGGCTCGATCGCCAGCGCCTTCGACTCACTGCAACAATCCGCCGCCAACCGCGTCGCGCGCACACGCAACTCCGCCGGCTTTGCCGACCTCACCGACGATCTCGCGCGCCAAAAGGGAGTCGCGGAAGGGAATCAGGCCGCCCAAGATCAACTCAGCTTCAGCAACACCGCCTTCCAACGACAGATGGCTGCCCTGCAAGGACTCAGCGGCCTCTACGGCGTCGACTCCAACCTTCTCGGCCGCACACTGGGAATCCCATCGCAACTTCTCAGCGTGCGCGCCAACGCCTCCCGTCCCAGCGGCTTCTTCAGCGCGCTAGGCAACTCCGCCGGCGCCGGTCTCGGCAGCTCGCTCGCCGCGCTCCCCGGCATGTTCCTGTAGCCGCGATCGTTTCCCGAATCGCGTGGTTAGACGAAAGTCCAATCGACCACATTCGTGCCAGCAAAACTGCAGTTGGGTGCCGCACCCTCCTGGTTTTAGGAGGGTGCGGGTTTAGATTCAGCGCCGCTGACCAACAAAACTCTCGGCCGCAGTCGCTCCGTCGTAATTGTTTTTTTGAATCTCGCATCGGCGAACAAACCCATGCCACTCCACACATTCACGCTATCCCAACTCACTCTAACCGGCCTGCTCACCACGCTGCTGCCAGTCGCCGTGCAGTTCGCGCTCTTCCTCCGCTGGCTCCATCGCCGCATGCGCGAAGACGAAATCGTCCACGCCTGTGTCCGCGACATCGCGCTCAACCACTTGCCGCACATCTACAATTCGCTGCAAGCCATCGGCGCCAAGCAGGGAATTACGCTCCACGAATTCCCCGTCATCCATTTCGTCGATCTCGGCAACCGCCGCCACTCCGCCTGAAGCTCGTCGGCGCTTCTGTAGGAGCGCAGCACGCTGCGCCCCAGTTTGCCCGGCCTCAGCCGCGCCTTGGTTCGGTTTTGCTTTTCCATTTTCCATTATCGATTTTCTATTTTCCGAATGGGCATCCCACCGCAACTCCTCGCCGTGGCGCACAAGGCCGCCGCGCTTCAATCGCTCGACCCCGCGCTTGTCTGCGCCGTCGTCGAACAGGAATCCGGCTGGAACCCGTGGGCAATGCGCTACGAACCGGCGTTCTTCGCCAAATATGTCGCGCCGCTCTATACCAACAATAAAATCACCGCCACCGAAGCCTGGGCGCGCGGCTTCAGCTGGGGCCTTATGCAAGTCATGGGACAAGTCGCCCGCGAATCCGGCTTCGACGCATCATTCCTGAGTTCACTCTGCGATCCCGAAAACGGCCTAGCTATCGGCTGCAAAGTCCTGCGCAAAAAACTAGACGCTGCCCGCGGCGACACAACCCAAGCGCTCCTGGCCTGGAACGGCGGCGCCAACCCAACCTACGCGGCCCAAGTTCTAGCGCGCAAACAACGCTACTGACAAACAGATTGTTGATCGAAGAAACGCCACCGAAATGTCCTGGAAACTCATCCTCCGACTCGGCGAACTCGCCATCAGCCTGATCCTGGCGACGTCCCTGTTCCTAGCCTGGCACGCTGAACGCAACGACCGCGCCAAGCTGGCCGCCCAACTCGCTGCCGCCCAGCAATCCCTGACCCAAGCCACCGACCGCCAACAATCCCGCGACGCCGACCTGCTCCGCACACTAGCGAGCCTCACGGAGCAAAAGCGCACGGTCCAAACTCCCGAACAAATCCTGAAAGCGCTGCCTCAACAAATCCCTCTGCCACAACCAATTGTTCTGGAGCAATCCGGGCCCACGCCGCCCAACTCGCCCGCCGCCAATTCAACCAATTTAGCTCCCGTCACAAACTCCAAACCCGCCGATCCCCTCCACGAGAATGCAGCGAAGCCCGCGGCGCCCGAGCCCCAAGCCGTCATCCCCACCGCCGACCTGAAGCCTTTGTACGACTTCGCCCTCGACTGCAAGGCCTGCCAGGCCAAACTAGCCGCCGCCCAGTCCGATCTGACCGACGAAAAATCAAAGACCGCCACATTAACCAAGGAGCGCGACGAAGCCGTCCGTACCGCCAAAGGCGGCAGCACCCTCCAGCGTTTCGCCCGCGCCGCCAAGTGGCTCCTCATCGGAGCCGCCGCCGGCACCCTAGCCGCCCGCGCCACTCGATGATCGGAAGAGGCTCGAAAGGGAATTACGACTTCCCCGCTCACCTTGCAAGACGAACGAACGACCAGTAATCGCAGCACCAGGTCGCAGACAGAAATCACATCACACATGTTCCGATCAAAAAATTCTCGCGGCGGACCAAACGGCAGTCCGTCACAAAAATCCGCACATGCGCAAAAAGCAACTCACGCTCAACCACGCAAGCAACAATCAAGTAGCGCGGCGATCGGCTGGCGCACCCCCCGCGCCAGCCGATCAACCCACACCAGAACCCCAACAACAACCACCCCTTAGCCACCCAGGAGATCCCACAGCAAGCCTTACAAAGCACACATATCCACAGCAATCCGCGCAAACCCAGCAGATTCCGCTTGACACTGCTTCCTATAAGTTATATTATGTTAACTACGAAATCAGGCTGGAATACTGCCCATTCCGCCGGCCCTTCGAGGGCCCTCCGGCGACCTCGCCGCTCTACTTCCGGTCCCCACTCTGCTTCGCCTTCGCCAGCTCATACTGAATGTATTGCTCGATCAAATGCGCATCCGCGCCGACCATTCGCCGCCCGTTCACAAAAATTGTTGGCGTCGAATTCACATCCAATTTTTGTCCGTTCGCACGGCTCGCATCGACCGCCGCGCCGGCTTCAGGGCCCGCCATGCAAGCCCGAAACGTATCGGCGTTCAGCCCAGCCTGACCCGCAAACTCGCTCATCTTCATCCACGCGTTCGCGGCCGAGATAATGTCCTGGTTGTCGTAGATCAAGTCATACATTTTCCAGAACGCCGCCGGGTTCTGCTGGTAGGCGCATCGCCCGGCGATGGCCGCCGTCCGGGCCCAGGGATGCAGCACCTCGATCGGGTAATCCTTAAAGACCACCCGCACCTGCGGATAGTTCTGCATGATCCCGCGCATGATGTCGTGAAGGCTCCGGCAGATGGGACACTCGAAGTCCGAAAATTCGACCAGGGTCACAGCCGACTTAGGGTCGCCGACCGACGGTGAATCCTTCAGATCCATCAACGCTCGATTCGCAGCCAGCGGATCTTTCGACAAGTCCGAAACTTCACCGCGCACCAAGTACTTGCCATCCTTGCTGACATAAAACTTCGCGTCTTCGTTATTGCCGCCGACTTTGACCGACACGGAGGTCTCGAGCAGCCCGGCCATGCCGGCATCCTTAGGCTCGGACACGGTCACCTCAACGTCCGGCCCAAAGGCATACAGGTTCCGCAGGTAGGCTTCGATCGTCTTCTGAAGCGGTGACTGGGGCGTGGCCGGTGAAGTCTTGGCAGCCGACCCGGTGGCCGACGCAGATCCGGCGCCGGCGGCACTTTGAAAAGCCTGAGTTCCCTGCGCCCGGACACCCGCTGGGACCACCATAGCGGCTGCCAGCACGCTCAAAATCGCCCCTGCAGTCAGCGTCCAGAATCTCGGTGACGTGTTCACAAATTCCTCTTCCTTGGAAATTTCTATGGCCCGACGCTACGGAATGAACCGCTGCGCAATCGGAAACGGCCGCCCGAACCCAAACGCGCGCGACGTAATCTTCAATCCCGGCGCCGCCTGCTTGCGCTTGTATTCAGTGCGATCGACCAGCAGCGCTATATCCTTCACCAATTTGAGGTCGAAGTCATAACGATCCGCAATCTCCTGCGGGCTCTTCAAATCCTCGATATAGAGCTTCAGGATACGGTCCAGCACATCGTAAGGCGGCAGGCTGTCTTCGTCCTTCTGATCCGGCCGCAGCTCCGCCGACGGCGGCTTGTCGATGGTTGACTGGGGAATGAGTACCCTCTCGCGGTTAATCCATTTCGCCAGTTCGTACACCATCAGTTTCGGGACGTCGGAGATCACGGCGAGGCCGCCGGCCATGTCGCCATATAACGTGCAGTATCCGACCGCCAGTTCCGATTTGTTTCCCGTGCTCAGCAGCATCGAACCAAACTTGTTCGACAACGCCATCAGATAATTGCCGCGAATACGCGCCTGAATATTTTCTTCCGCGACGCCTTCCTTCAATCCGTGAAATTCCGGCGCCAGCGCTTTCCTATACGCATCAAAAACGTCAGCAATGGGCAACGTAATCAGGTTGATGCCGAGATTCTTCGCTAGAGTCATCGCGTCGTCCTTGCTGCCCGCCGACGAGTACGGTCCCGGCATCGAGACACCCTGCACATTCTCCGCGCCCAGCGCGCTGACAGCGATCGCCGCAACCACGGCCGAGTCGATGCCCCCGCTCAGCCCGACCAAAACCTTCTTGAATCCGCATTTGGTTACGTAATCGCGCGTCCCCGTCACCAGCGCTCGATACGCATACTCAATCTCTTCGCTCGGCTGCGGATGAATATCGCCTACGCTGGTCGTTGTTTCAAACAACACCAGGTCCTCTTCAAACGCAAGCGCCTGCGCCGCCATCTTGCCGTCCGCGGTGACCGCCATGCTTGCGCCGTCGAAAATCAGGCTGTCATTGCCGCCAACCTGGTTGACGTAAATCACTGCCTTTTTATGATGCATCGCGATCGACTTCAAAATGTCGAATCGCAGCGCGCGCTTGTCGATTGTGTAAGGCGAAGCCGAAATATTCACAAACAGCGTAGTTCCCTGCTCAAACAATTCCGTCACAGGATCTCGGTCGTACCGCGATTCCGGCCAAAACGTTTTGTCGGCCCACACGTCTTCGCAAATCGTGATTCCCAGATGATCGCCGCCAAACTCGTACGTCGCCTGTTTCTCCGAAGCCGTGAAATAGCGCGACTCGTCAAACACATCGTAGGTCGGCAACAGCATCTTGCTCTGCTCAAAAACGATCTTGCCGCCACTGAGTAACGCCGCTTTGTTCGCGATTGCCTTCGATCGCCTGCTCTTCGCAACCTTGCCGGCGAAGCCCACGATTGACGGCAGAGGCAGCTTCTTCGCCAGCTCTTTCAGCTCTTTGAGGTTGCGTTCAATGAAGGCCGGCCGCTCGAGCAAGTCCTGTGGCGGATATCCGCACAGGCACAGCTCAGAAAAGACGGCCAACTGCGCGCCGCGCTCTTTCGCCTGAGCCGCTAGCGCAATAATGCGGGCAGAATTTCCGGCAAAATCACCAATGGTGGGATTGAACTGCGCGAGAGCGATTTTCATGCTGGCACTTTAGGATACGGTCGCACTGAGGCGATTTGCAAACCACGATAACCACCGGTGTGTCGCGGACAAACAAAAGCTCCCGGGCGAACCCGGGAGCCTCGTAAACTGTCAATTCTCAAGTTCGAGCGATGACTAAACGCTGAACGAACTGCCGCACCCGCAGGTGCTCTTCACGTTGGGGTTGTTGAACTTGAACCCGGCGCCCTCGACGGTCTCGATGTAGTCGATTTCCACGCCTTCCAGGTACATCGAGCTCATCTGGTCCACGGCCACTTTCAGGCCGTTGAAGTCGACCACTTCGTCGGTATCGTTGGTCTGGTTCTCAAACGCCATGTGGTACTGAAAGCCGGAACATCCGCCGCCAACAACTGCCACGCGCAGCGCCACGGGCACAGGATTCTGCATCTGCATGATTTCCTTAACCTTGGTGCTGGCTACAGGCGTCAAATTGATCATAGTTCCCTCTCGACTTCGATATCGCCGGCGCCCGATCGCACCGGATTACCAACCCCAGTATAGCAAAACTTAAAACCAAGTGCATCCCGGGCGATCCGCCGCCGCTTTCTTTCCTGGCAACACGCTGCGTGGCCCTTTTCGACAAGCTTCAGCCCATCGCTTACAATACGATGCAGCCATGAGACATAAAGTCACGTTGATCCCCGGTGAAGGCATCGGCCCCGAGGTATCGGCCGCCGTCCAGCGCATTCTTGAGGCGGCTGGCGTCCATATTGATTGGGAGGAGATCGAAGCCCGCGCCGATACCTCCGGCGGCGCCCAAGACAGGGTGACCGATCCCGCTGCCCTGCTGAACAAAGGCGCGCTCGAGTCCGTCCGCCGCAATAAGGTGGCACTCAAGGGCCCCATGGGCACCGCCGTCGCTGGCGGCGCTCCCAGCGTCAACGTCGCGCTGCGCAAGACGCTCGATCTTTACGCAAACCTGCGCCCGGTGCGGAATCTACCCGGCGTGAAGTCGCGTTTCGACGGCGTCGATGTCGTGATCGTCCGCGAAAATACGGAAGATCTCTACTCCGGCCTGGAGCACGAAGTCGTCCCCGGCGTCGTCGAGAGCCTGAAAATCATCACCGAGAAAGCCTCGACCCGCATCGCGAAATTCGCATTCGACTACGCCAAGAAAAACGGCCGCAAGAAAATTCACGCCATCCACAAAGCCAACATCATGAAGTTGTCGGATGGATTGTTTCTGAAATCGATCCGCGCTGTCGCGCCGCAGTCTCCGGAAATTGAATACAAGGAACTCATCGTCGACAACGCGTGCATGCAGATCGTGCTCGACCCGAGCCAGTTCGACGTCCTGCTGCTGCCGAATTTGTATGGCGACGTGATGAGCGATTTGGCCGCGGGCTTGGTCGGCGGATTGGGAGTCGTCCCCAGCGGAAACATTGGCGACGACTGCGCGATGTTCGAGGCCGTCCACGGAACCGCGCCCGACATCGCCGGAAAAGGCTTGGCGAATCCCACTGCCCTACTGCTCAGCGCCGTCATGATGCTCAAGCACCTCGGCGAACGCAGCGCCGCGCTCCGCATCGAAAACGCCATCGACAAGGTCTACACCGAAGCCAAGCACACCACCCGCGACGTAGGCGGCAAATCCGGCACCGCCGAATTCACCGACGCCATCATCGGTGCACTAGCTCCGATCCCAGCTCGTTAGCCTCTACGACTCAACTGCAGAGGCACGCTGGTTGTGGGCCTATTTCCCGGAGTAGATCTGGTACACCATCAAGTAGACGATCACGCCGGTCACGCTCACATACATCCAGAGTGGTAGAGTCCAGCGCGCGATAATTCGATGCTTGTCGAACTTCTCCAGCCATGCCCGTCGCAACGTAACAATAATCATCGGCACGATCACGATTGCCAAAACGGTGTGTGTTAGCAAGAGCGTGAAATAAACGGGGCGAATCCAGCCTTGCCCCTGAAACGCGACATGTCCAACTCGATAGTGGTATAGCAGGTAGGAAATCAGAAACGCGGTCGACGTCAAAAACGCCGCGATCATGAATGCCTTGTGGACGGCGATCCTACGGGCTCGGATCGCCGCGTAGCCGCAAGTCAGCAACACAGCGCTTGTTCCGTTTAGAGACGCGTTGAGAGCCGCATGCGAAATCATGGGAGCGGGCCAACTTCCTTCTTCTTGAGTACGAAAATCGAAGATCGTGCGAAACCAGGGCAGACTCAGCGAGGAATCTTGTCGTAAACCATCAATCCCAGCAGCACCGGAATATGAATCACCGTCGCGTGCATCAGCCATTTGGCACGCACATTCGTCTTCTGCGACGCGGCCCAAACGCACACTTGCAACAAACCGATGCTCACCACCAGCGCGCCAAAGAAATACATCAGCCCGGTCAATCCGACGACCGACGGCAGCAAGCTGACGCCGATCAAACCGACCGCCGTCCAAATAATCTGCCGGAACGTCCGCTTCCCTTCCGGATCGACCACCGGAAGCATCTGAATTCCCGCGCGGGCGTAGTCTTCGCGATACATCCACGCGATCGCGTGAAAGTGGGGAAATTGCCACAAAAATAAAATCCCGAATAGCAGCCACGCTCCTTTGTCGAGCGAGCCCGTGGCCGCAACCCATCCGATCATCGGCGGAATCGCTCCAGGAAACGCGCCGACGAACGTGGCCCACACCGTCCGCTTTTTCAGGGGCGTGTAGCCGAACAAATATCCGATGCAGGTGATGACGCCGAGCGCAGCCGCGAGCCATCCCGCGATGTAATACAGCGCGAAAGCTCCTGCAAAGCTGAGCACGGTGCCAAACACTAACGCCTGCGCCGGCTGCAGCACGCCACTCGGCAGCGGCCGCATAGCCGTCCGCCGCATGTAGCGATCAGACTCACGCTCAATGTAATGATTCAGCGCCGCCGTCCCCGCAGCGATCAGCATCGTCGCAAACACGGTCTGCAGCATGTGCAGCCAATTCACCGGTCCGCGCGCACCCATGTAATAGCCCGCCGCGGTAGTGATCAACACAAGGAAGGAAACATCCGGC
Source organism: uncultured Acidobacteriota bacterium (assembly GCA_963795355.1). Taxonomy (GTDB): domain Bacteria; phylum Acidobacteriota; class Terriglobia; order Acidiferrales; family UBA7541; genus Acidiferrum. The sequence continues at coordinate 530,820 of CAWCHM010000008.1, read as the reverse complement.
TTGGTCAATGCAACATAAGCGCCCGCGCGCGATCTCGACGGCAACGCCATCTCGGTCGTGCGCGCTGTGCTCACTAGACGGCAACCTGCCGCGGCTCATGCGCCGCAACTGTGCCTCGTCGCGGCACGAGTCGGTACACCATCAACACAATCAAAATCGAAAACGCGAACAAGATCGCTCCGACCACCGTGTGAACGACCGTGAGCCAGATCATGACCGGCATCGGCTGCGCCGCACCGACCGTAGCCAGTCGCGACCAGTACGCGCCGAATCCAAGTAAGAATTGGATTCCAAAAATCGAGTGCAACAGCACTCGCGCCCGCGTCATCTCCGGCGAATTGCCGAATCGCTTGCGCATCGTGACCGCCGTCCAGATCACCACTCCCAAAACGAGAAGGGCCCCAACCATGTGTGGCCAGATTGGAATTTCCTGATGACGAAATCCTGCGCCAAGCACCACCTGCAAGAAGATCACTTCGGCATTTGCGATCGTCACCGCGTGAATCGACGGTGACCCGCTATCGCTCAACGGTGGCCGCTCCGTCATCCACCACTTGCTCGTAAACACCGCGATCCCCAGCAGCGCGCCAAACATGATCTGCCCGAAGCATGCGTGCAGCACCGGCAGCCAATAGTGAAGCAACTGGCGGACCACTTCCCCGCCGAGCACCGCCTGCACCGCGATCCCGGCGATCGCCACCACACTGAACCAGCGCAACCAACGGCGGTCGTCTTTCATCCAGATCAAGATCGTTTCGATCAACACCAGAACGCCCAGCACGCCCGCGATCACGCGGTGCGAATGCTCAAAAAACGCTCCGCCCGCCAGCATGCTCAGCGTCGGGAACCATGTCCCGAACGATTTCGGCCAGTCCGGCACCGACAGCGCCGCGTCATTCGACGTCACCAGCGCGCCCGCAACGAACAGCAAAACCGTCCACGCCACAATAAAATTTGCGAATCGATGAACCAACGGATTGTACTTGGATGTCATAAACGAAAACTCACGCGTGGATTATACCCCAGCCGCCGCTCTGCACAGAATTCGCTATCCGGCTTGAAATCAGTCTGTTCCCGTTGAAAATTCCGCGAAATTCCGCTGCGACAAAAGTTTCAAAAACTCTGGAAATTCATGGCGCTGCTAACGTCAAACCGGCATCGGCGCGTCGTCAGTTCACAAACAAATTCGGAGTTTGCGCCGCCAGCGGCATAAACCCCTTTGGAGGTGCTTCCACGCCGGCCGCCTGTAAAACCAGATCTTTCAACGCTTCGATGAAGATTGGTGAATCTCCAACCGCCGGCATCATCCGAAACATCTCGATGCCAACCTTCTTCGCATCGGCACGCGCCTCGATGTTGATCTCGTGCAGTGTCTCGATGTGCTCGGTCACAAACGAAATCGGAACAACCAGCATCTCCTTCACGCCTTCGTGCCCCAATCGCTCGATCATAGTCGTCAGCGGCGGCTGTAGCCACTTTGCCGGGCCCACGCGACTCTGATAACACAGGAGATGCGTTTTGGGCCAACCGGGATATTTTTTTTCTCCAGACTCGTTCACCAGTCGCACCGACTCTTCGATCTGTTTCGGGTAGGGATCGCCCTTTTCCACCAGGCTCATCGGCAACCCATGCGCGCTGAACACAAGATGTATTCGCGAACTATCCGGAAACTGCCGCAGCATCGACCCAATGCGCTCCACCAGAGCTTCAATGTAGAGTGGATGATTGTAAAACTGGGAAATCGTGACGACCTTGGGTCCGCCGCCAGCGCTGCCGTAAACCCGATTCCATTCCTTCAAACTGCTCAGCGTCGTTGCATACGAAAAATGAGGATACAGCGGCAGCAGAACAATCTCATCCAGCGGTCCCGCACCCTTCAACGCGTCGATCGCCTCTGAAGTCAATGGATGCCAATATCGCATCGCCGTCACGGCAACAGGATCGACGTACGGCGACACGGCCTTCACCAACGCGCGCCGCTGCCGCTCGGTCAACAATCCAATCGGCGACCGCCGTCCGATCTCCGCGTACTTCTTCGCCACCGGAATCGACCGCCGCGACGAAATCATTTTCGCCATCGGCCGTCGCAAGAATCCCAGCGGCCCCATTGGAATAATGTCGGGATCGAGAAACAGGTTCAGCAGAAACGGCTCGACTGACTGTAGCGAATCCGGCCCGCCCAGTTGAAACAAAACGATCCCGATGCGCTTCTTGGCCGCCAATTACTTCCCTTTCTTCACTGAATCGCGAAGCCGATCTAATTCTTCCTTCAGGTGCGATGTCCGTCGCGCCACCGTCAAATAAAATACGAAAAATATCGCCCAGCCGATGACGTACGCCGCGAACACGCTACCGAGGTTCTTCACGCGACCTCCAGTTCGTGGCGAATCACGTCAACTTCAAATCGCAGCTTCTCCAGGCGGTTGCGCTCGACGATGAGAAACGCCATCAACACGTGCATCGCCAGCACGCTGAAGAAAAACGTCGCCTTCATCGTTGGATCGAGCCCCGAGCTCCCGTCGCCCATGATCACTGGGGCCGGATGCTGTGTGCGCCACCATCGAATCGACCCGAACACTAACGGTACATCCAGAAACGAAAAAATCCCAAACAGAGCGCTAAGCAGTGCACGCCGGTCCGGTTCCTCAATGAGGGTGCGCAGTAGTAGATAGCAAACGTAAAGCAGCCACAGCACAAAGGTCGAAGTCAGCCGCGCGTCCCACGTCCAGTAAATCCCCCACGCTGGCTTTGCCCAGATCGGCCCCGTAATCAGCACCGTTGTAATAAACGCGAGCCCGACTTCCGCGGAAGAAACACCGAGCGAATCCCACCGGGGCTGGCGCCGCCACACATAAAGAAGATTTGCGAGAAATGAAATCGAAAACGCCGTCATCCCCGCCCACGCGGCCGCTGCGTGGAAATAAAAAATCCGCTGCAGCGTCCCCATCGTTCGTTCGGTGGGCGCTATAAAAAAGGAAGCGTATGCGGCCGCGCCCATCAGCGAAACCACGATTGCGGCAAAGATGGCCCGTTTCCACATAGCTCGCTATTCCTCCAGAAGATATTCGCCGAAAAGCCACAACGCGGTCAAAAACACGATGTCGAACGCCACAAGAAACCCGATGCCCTTCCACAAGACGTACGGCGAACGATCGAGCAGCGCCGCCGTAACTTCCGTACTCGCAATCAGAATCGGCGTCAGCATCGGCAGCAGCAACATCGGCAACAGTAGTTCTCGCATGCGCGCCTGCGCCGAAATTGACGACAATGCCGTACCAGCGATCGACACGCCGAGGCTGCCGAGAAAAAATACCAGCACCAGCCAGTGCAAAACGCCGATGACCGGAACGCTGTACATTACCGCGAACACTGGCAGCAGCAGCAGTTCCGTAATCATTAAAAATAGAGTGTTGGCCGCCAGCTTCGCCAGAAAAATCGCGAACGGGTCCGACACCGAAAGCCGCAGCGCGCTCAACGTGTCATTCGTCTGCTCGCGCAAAAAGCACGGCTGCAGCATCAAAGACGCCGCGAACAAAAACGCTAGCCACAACAAGCCCGATCCAAACCGCCGCGCCTCATCCGACATCGGGTCAAACGTGAAGCTGAACAACACCAGCACGATAACCACAAAAATTACGGTCGTCGTCAGCAGTTCGCGCGACCGAAACTCGGTCTTCAGCTCTTTGCCAAGCAGGACGCCCGTGCTCGCCAGCAGGCTCATTCACCCGCCCCGGCTAACACCGAACTCATGTCCGCCCCGGCGTTTGTATCCCCAACGATCGCCCCAGCGTCGAGCCGAATGCCTCGCGTGGCGAGTGCCGAAATCGCTGACTCACCGTGCAAACTCATCAACAGCGTGCAACCCGCATCGCGCATCCCACGCAGCGTGGCCGCCAACCACGCAATCCCCTGCGAATCGAGCCCCGTCGCCGGCTCATCCAGCAGCATCACCGATGGCGCAGTCAGCAGCGCCCGGGCAATCGCAACCCGCTGCCGCATCCCGCGGGAAAACGTCCGCACCAGTGACTTGCTTCGTTCCGTCAGCGAAACCTCGTCCAGCAGCGCCGCGACGCGTTCTTTCGGCCGCTCAACTTGCTGCAACCGCGCGAACAACAGCAAATTCTCTTCCGCCGTCAATTCGTCGTAAACCATCGTCGCGTGTGCGACAAATCCCGGCCGCACCCGATCCGAATTCTTCTCTCCGTCCGATTTGTCCGAGTAACTCACGTGGCCGCCCGACGGCCTCACCAGCCGCGCCGCAATCCGCAGCAACGTCGTCTTGCCCGAGCCGTTTCGCCCCGCCAGCACCACGCACTCGCCGGCCGCAACTTCCAGCGACACCCGTCGCAGCGCGTACAATACGCCATATCTCTTCTCTACATTTTCAAAGCGAATTCTAGCTGCGGAACTAATGCGCGGCGTCAACGATGCCCCTCGCGCCACGCGAATGCCATCACTGCTCAGCCCCGCACGAGATCGCGGAGCACCTTCTCCGCGCGGGCTCGCTCCTGCGCGTACTCTTCCTCTGAAATCGTGCCGGCCTGCCGCCGTAGTTCGAGCCGAAAAATTTGATCCTTCAACGAGTCGAGGCTCGTTCCAACCGCAGCATCAACATCATCGAGTGTCGGTGATGCCGCGATCCCGCTCGCACTACCTGCGCGTGTGACCTTTTTGGCGGCTGCGCTCGCCCTGGACGGTGGCGCCACGGGAATTTCAGCACCAGTCACGCCAGCCACAACTGCGACCGGTTTCCGTGCAAGAAAAATCGCAGCGAGCGCGAACAACCCCAAAAACCCAACAACGAGCGGCCACTTCAACACATCAAGCCGCCCCGGAATCTGTGTCACCGTCACCTGGCTCGCTGCCGCTCCGCCGTTCGGGTCCTGCTGTCCGCCGGCGCTGGCGTCGGCATCTCCTCCACCGCGCACGTTCGGCGCCGGCGCCGTGCCCGAAACGCTGACGCTATAGACACTGCCCTTTTCTAGCGGCCCGCGCCCGTAAATATTCATCCCCTGCTCTTGCCCGTTCGGCTCGAGTCCATCGCCAGTGATCTGCAACGTCGGCGCTCCGAGCACCAACAATTTCGCATCGGGATAAACCGTCGGGATCTTGATCGACGCTGCGTTCCCGGCATAAGGAATCTCATAGGAATACCGCACGCCGCTCTCGCCAGGACGAAACGCAAACGCGATCGCATACCGATTCTTCGTCTTGTCGATCGTCGACTGCACCACCGGCATTCCAGACGGCCCCCAAGCCGCAGCCTGCTGGATCTGCGCTCCGTCCGGCAGAGCGAACTCAAAGTTTCCGTCCGCGCGGAAATACGCTTGCTTCGGATTCGCGTTGTTCAGCACCGAATATTCTTCGCCCACGGTAAGCCGCGATCCGTTCGGCTGAAAAATCACGATATGCGTGGGAACCGAAACCGTCTTCGCATCCTGCGTCGGATCAAAAACTTCAATCTCGACGTCGCTTCTGCCCGGCGGCACCGGCTGATGAAAGTTCACGCCATGAAACACCGCGCGCACCAGCATCGGCGCAGTACCGAGCGTCGGGTTGTCGAACGTAAACTGCCCCTGCTCGTTCGTCTTCGTATTCGCAACTGGCTGCATGCCGCCTTGCAGTTGAATGAGGATCACTTCAATGCCGGCTCCGGGTTTGCTCGTCGTCCCGTTCTTGACGGTTCCGTGCAGCGTCCCGGCCGACGCACTGCCAGCCGCTACCGCACAGGCCACAACCAAAATCGCAAATTGCACCGCGACGCCCGCTCGCCAAACTCTCAAGCGCCACGCTCCGCATCCGCCGGACGCGCGCCACGAGGCCGCCGCACCTGCGCCTCGGTCACCCGATCGATCTCCGCGAGCACCATCGCCGCATCATTCTCGAGCCCGGTCTTCATCGCCTCGTAATCGCCCTCAGCATACTTGCCAGACCGGAACTCAAACCGCAGATCGCGCAAATTCTCATAAATCGTGTCGCGCTGCTCCATCAACTGATCGAGCTTCGTGCGATGCGGCGCCAAATCCGATGCGTCCGGCTGAATATAAAAAATGAATAAAACCGTTGCCATCGCCAGCGCCAGGCAAGCGCCAAGCACAGCACCGTCCGATGACGTCAGCACAAACAACATCGCCGCAATGGAAACCGTACCCAAAATCAGTCCTCAGTCTCTCGCGCAACGCGCTTTCGCGCCTGTTCAAGCTCCGCCGCCGAAATTCCCGGATGCGAACCGCCGCCCACGCCGGCCGGGGTCAAATCCTCGTGTACGCGCCCACGCCACCGCGAAATCACAAAAATCACAACGACCGTCCCGATCACCAGATAAATACTCGGCAGCATCCACGCCACCAGGCTCAACCCGCTCTTCGGCGGCTCGGCGTAAACTTTCGTCCCAAATTCCTGCACCAGGCTCTGCGTGATGAGGTCATCCGAATCGCCGCGTGTCACCGCGTCGTCGACCTGCTTCAGCATCGACGTCGAAACCGTGCAGCCCACGTGATTGCATTGCGTCAGCACTTGGTTGCAGCCGCACATGCACATGAACTTGCCGCCGATGTTCTGCCCGCGACTAGTCGAAGCCTGTGCCTGTCGCGCACCAGCGACCAGCGGAAACATTAGGCCGACAACCGACGCCGCAACAAATAATCCGAGCCCTACAACTCCAATGCGCCGCCTAGTCATGGCCCTCTTTCAACATAGCCGGGCGCGACGGCGCCAGCACTGTCCCCAGCTCCGTAACCGATGCCGGCTCCGTCGAGCCCGCCAGCGCCAGCACCGTCCGCCGATTCGGCAGCAGCGCCACAAACGTTCCCATCACCACAATCGCGCCACCCAGCCAAATCCACTTCACCAGTGGATTCAAGTACGCGTGAATCACCGGAGTCTGCCCATCCGGACTTTGCCCGCTGTAAACGACATACAAGTCATCGCGCAGCGTCGAGTAAATCGCGACCATCGTCCCCGACTCTTCGTTCGTCGGGAAAAACCGCCGCTCCGGATACAGCATCATCTTCGGCTTATTGTTCTCCGAAACCTCGATGATCATCCGTTCCGCGGTGTAATTCTTCTCCGGGTGCGACTCAAAACTCTGCAGCAGCAAATTGTAGCGGCCAATCTGCAGCGTCGAACCCAGCTTCATTTCTTTCTGCACATCCTTGTTGAACGCGGCTCCGGCGAGCCCCACAAAAATCAGGACCATGCCCATATGCACGATATAGCCGCCGTATCGCCGTGTATTCCGCAACGTCAGGTCGACTGCCGACGACGCCCACGACAATCCAGATCGTGCCCGTACGACGCGCGCACCGCGAAAGAACTCCATCCCGATCGTCGCCGCCACAAACGCGCACAACGTCATGCACACCAGCGCATAGAACTCGCGCATCCCCAAGGCAAAAAGAACCGCGGCGGCGATCAAGCTCGCAATCAGCGGCCCGGCAAAGTTTCGCTTCAGGCTTTCCGTCGAAGTCTTCCGCCAGGCGAGCAGCGGCCCCAGCCCCGTCAGTGCCAACAGCAACAACCCGATCGGAATGTTCACCTTATTAAAAAACGGCGTCCCAACGCTGATTCGCGAGCCCGACACCCATTCCGAGAACACCGGGAACAACGTGCCCGACAGAACCGCCACGCACGAAACCAACAGAATCAGGTTGTTAAACAGAAAGCTCGATTCGCGCGAAATAATCGAATCCAGCTGATTCTCACTTTTCAGGTAATCGCGATTCTTGATATACGCCGCGAGGCAAACAACCAGAATCACAACCAAAAATCCGACAAACCAATTCCCGATGCTCGACTGCGCAAACGCATGCACCGAGCTCACAATGCCGCTGCGCGTCAGCGTCGTTCCCAGGATGCACAGCATGAACGTCAGGAACACCAGCCACACGTTCCAGACCTTCATCATGCCGCGCTTTTCCTGCATCATCACCGAATGCAGAAACGCCGTGCCCGTCAGCCACGGCAGCAGCGACGCATTCTCAACCGGGTCCCAACCCCAATAACCGCCCCAACCGAGCACCGCGTACGCCCAATGCGCACCGAGCAAAATGCCCGCAGTCTGGAAGCACCACGCGATCATCGTCCACTTGCGCGTCAGGTGAATCCACTTCTCGCCCGGATACCGCGCCAGCAGCGCACCCAGCGCAAACGCAAACGGAATCGCGAACCCCGTATACCCCGAATACAAATTCGGCGGATGAATCACCATCTCCGGGTATTGCAGCAGCGGATTCAGCCCGTTCCCATCCGCCCGCGTGTAGATCTCCAGCGCGCCATTCGCCGCCGGCGAAGCCAGCACCTTGAACGGACTCGCCACAAAATTATTCAGCGTCAAAAAGAAAATCTGCACACCGGCCAGCACCACGCCAACATACGGCATCAACTCGCCGTTCTTATTTCGGTACGCAAACAGCGCCGAGAAAACATAAATCGCGAGCAGAAAGCTCCAGAACAGCAGTGAGCCTTCCTGCCCCGACCACAGCGCCGAAATTTTATAGAAAGTCGAAAGATCGCGGTTGCTGTGCGCAACCACGTACGAAACCCAGTAGCTATCGCTAAAAAATAGATAAACGAGGCTAAACGTCGCAATGAAAATCAGCCCGCATGTCGCCATGCCGGCCTGCCGGGTGCTTTTAACTAAGAGGGGATGCCGCGTACGGATCGCAAAAATACCGCCGACGAATGCATACACCGCACAAATAAACGCCAGCAGCAGCGCGAATGAACCGAATACATCCACTAAGGTTCGCTCTCCGTAGACCCGCGCCGAAGCGCGTTACAAATGACGCAAATCTCGCAGGGGCACGTCATGCTGGCCCCGTCTAAAAACTACATCGAACTCCGAGGCGCCGCATTACTCGCCGACCCAACCGCCCCAGCCGCCTTCGCCGGAGGATCAGCCGTCGGCGCCGCCTCATACTTCGAGGCGCATTTCGCCTGAACGCGTTCCGCCACAAAGCTTCCGTTGCGCTCGAGGCTCCCCTCAACCAGCGCCTGCGATTTGTCGATAAAAGTATCCGGCAGCGGATCGCTCCCGACGTAGCTCACCGGCAGCGACTTCCCTTCGCCATCAAGAACAAAATCCACGCGCCCTTGCGCCCGGTGAATGCTCCCCGGTTCAACCGTTCCGCCCACGCGAATCCGGTGCGCCCGCGCATCGCCTTGCAGAGTCGGAAGCTCGGCGATCGTGTGGTAATACGTCTTGCTTTCACCGTAGCCCAGCCACGCCAGAAACCCCATCGATACGACGATCACGCCGATTCCGATGCCGAATTTGGCTTGTTTTTTCACGCAGTGAACTCCGGAAGCGACTCGCGACCCTCGCTCGCCAGACGCCGAGTGTAGCATAGCACTCCATCGGCCAAATGGACCGAAAGTCCAGACGATGACCAGTTACTGGTACAGGGGCGCTCCTACCGACCAGCAACCTTGGTCGCCGTCAGCGCTTGGCGAAGCCTATCAATCTCTTGTTCCGGTGATCGTCCATCGAGAGCGAACGACTTGCCGCCGTCGCTCAACAAAGTGCAGCCAAGATCGCTCTCGGTCAATCCTGCGAAAAACGGGTCGAGCGTGCTCGAAATCGATGCAACGCGCTTCGGCTGAAACGATCTCCGCAATCGCGCCAGAAACGCCGGCATCCGCGCCCTCAAAAGCGCCGTCAGCGCAACTTCATTTCGCGATTCCGGCTCCAACGGGCACTCCAGGACGTACCCGAGCAAAAATCCGCCCCGCTGAAACTCTGTCAGGATCGCTTCCCTCGTCTTGCCCGTAGCAATGATGCCTGCTGCGTTCAGCAGATGCCTCCCTTCCCCCGTAATCTCAGCCGTCTGCGCGTAAAGAAAATCCGAGTCCGCGACCGGCGAATACGCCCCCAGCAACACCGTCCCAACATGCACCGGCCGATAGCGGGTCATCCACTCCAGCCGCTGCAGCCGCCGCGTAACATGCTCAGCCGAAGCCGCCTGCCCACACCCATCGCAAAGCAAAGTTGGAGTCGTCATGAGAATGAATCGTAGTAAACCCGCCGCCGAATCGCAAATCGGCCACCCTGTAGCCGCGGTGGTACTTCAGACTGTGGCGTTTACACCCAGCCCGACCCATCTCAAAAATGGCAGTCACTCAATCTTTAGGGAAGAATTCTAATCCAGCGAAGGAATCGCTATTAGAGCGGCAGCAGTGCGCCGGGGTGGTTCAAGGGTGTAAACGTCGCACCACCGCCGCCCACGCGATCGGTACTTCCTGTCTAAAAAACACAATTACAAAGGAAAAGTTGCCTGATCGCCGGCGAAATTCAGAACCGATCACCCATGTCCCACGGGCGCATCACTCGGAAGCTTCGCCCTCAAGCACCACTTTAACTCCTGGCTCAGCTCGGTAATCTCCATCCCCGCCATCACAATAAACTTGCAGCTCAGCATCTCTCGCGGCTCATCGTCGTCCGGCAGCTGGCAACTCACGCGGCAATACTGACAATCCTGATTCCAGCAGAATCGCCCGTACGGGATCGTCTCCGGGCTAATAAACTGAAAGCACCGCAACAACGAATTCCGCTCCGGCACCTGAAATTTCTTGCCGTAGATCGTGATATCGACCAGTTTTTCGTAAGGCCGGAATGGCTCCGACATAATGACCCTGATCTCTCTGCGCCGCGTTGCTGCAAACGAGGCAGTCCACGACCCCGGCGCATGGAATGAATGATGACACCCTCAGGATAGGCCGTTCACAGCGCTGTAACCAACGCTATGTCCGCCCCGGGTTGGCCAATCCGCCAAGGGCCTTTTGCGGTCAGTTTTCGAAGATTTTTCGACCGATTTCAGCGAGGAAAGATAAACGGAATCTCAGTTGCCCAAGTCGAAGAACTGCCCCATTTTCCGGAACTTCTCGTACCGCGCGTCGAGCAAATCCTTCGTCGACTCGTTCGATAGCGCCATCAACTGCCGGTCCAATACCTCGTCGAGTAGCTTGGCAGCTTCTTCCGGCGAAGTATGCGCGCCGCCTTCTGGCTCGTCCACAATCTCATCGACGATGCCGAACTCTTTCAAATCATTCGCCGTAATCTTCAGCGCAACCGCCGCCGTCTCCGCCTTCGACGCATCACGCCACATAATCGCCGCGCAACCTTCCGGCGAAATCACCGAGTAAAAGCTGTTCTCCAAAATGTTCACGCGATCGCCCACCGCGATCGCCAGCGCGCCGCCCGAACCACCCTCGCCCGTCACCGTGACGATGATCGGCACCGGTAGCCGCGACATCTCGCGAAGATTCCGCGCAATCGCCTCGGCCTGGCCGCGCTCTTCCGCGTCGATACCCGGGTACGCACCTTGCGTATCGATAAACGTAATCACCGGCCGCCCAAACTTCGCGGCCAACTGCATCACGCGCAGCGCCTTGCGATATCCCTCCGGCTTCGGCTGACCAAAATTTCGTATAACGCGCTGCTTCGTGTCGCGCCCCTTCTGGTGCCCAATGACCGCTACCGGCCGCCCATGAAACTTCGCCAAACCCGCGACGATCGCCTTGTCATCCCCATAGGCCCGGTCGCCGTGCAATTCCATGAAGTCAGTAAACAACAGCGCAATGTAATCCAGCGTATAGGGCCGTTGCGCATGCCGCGCAATCTGCGCTCGCTGCCACGCTCCAAGATGTGAGTAAAACTCATGCCGCAGTTCCGACACCTGTTGCCGAATCCTTTCCAATTCCGCTTCGGCGCCGGGACTATTCGCCATCTGCCGCAGCTCTTCGACGTCCTTCTCCAGGCGATCGATTTCCTTCTGCCGATCACCTGCTTCCGGAGCTGCTGTTTTTTTCTGTTTGTCTTTGTGTGCCATCAAGGTCTAGGTCGGTGTCTGGATCAGCTCGGAAGGTGCTCAGCTACGCGTTCAGGCAACCATGTCGATTGCTTGCGGACCGCACGCATCGCGAATCGCGCTCAAAAGTTCAGCCGAAACCTTCACGCGACGCTCCGTCGCCATCTCCGCGATCGTTCCGTCGGGTCGCACAATATCAAATACCACCGGGTTTCGCCCGGGAAACGTCACAAATATATCCTGCAGCCGATCCACCAGATCGCCCGCCATATTTTCCAGATTCATGCGAATCCGTACCGGTGCCGCCGCCACCTTCTCGCCCATGCCTTCCATCGACCGCGCTTCTTGCAACGACAGCCGCGTCCCCGCCTCTTCCACCTGCACCCGTACCTTCATCAGCAGTGGCACGCGTGGCTTTAGCGTGTTTTCCAGCTTCCCGAACGCCTCCGGAAACGCCAGCAACTCCTGGATTCCCGTCATGTCTTGAACCGTAAAAATCGCCCAGCGCGCACCCTTCTTCGATCGCATCGGCCGCGTCCCGACGATCAACGCCGCCACCGTTATTTCCTTGCCGTTTCGCATGCCCTCGATCTCGCTCAGGCACACCGCCTGTATCTCTTCGAGCCGCGAGGCATATTTCTCCAGCGGATGCCCCGACACATAAAATCCGAGCATCGCGTACTCGCTCGTTAGCCGCTCCTCTTCGCTCCACGGCGCGGCATCTCTCATCTCAAATTCAACGTGCGTCGGTTCGCCCGCGCTGCCAAAGAAAAATCCGCCTTGCCCCGATTCCTTATTCCGCGCAGCACGCTGGATCGCTGCGACCGCGTCATCAATCGACGCCACCATGCTTTCGCGAGCCCCCATCGAATCCACCGCACCCGACTTGATCAAGCTCTCGAATACGCGCTTGTTCAGGAAGCGAACCTCAATCCGCTCGCAGAAGTCGTACAGCGACTTGAATCGCCCTCCGCTTTCACGCGCTTCACAGATTGCCTTCGCCGTGTTCTCGCCGACGTTCTTGATAGCTGCCAATCCAAACCGAATGGCCTCACCGATCGGCGTGAAATACAGATCGCTTTCGTTCACATCCGGCGGCAGGATCTTAATGCTCATCCCGCGCGCTTCGTTAATGTACTTCACCGCTTTGTCGGCGTTACCCGTCTCCGACGTCAGCAACGCCGCCATGAACTCCACGGGGTAATGTGTCTTCAGGAATGCCGTCTGATACGCAAGCAGCGCATAAGCGCAAGAGTGCGACTTATTGAAGCCGTACCCCGCAAATTCTTCCATCAGGTTGAAGATCCCTTCGGCCTTCTTTTCCGGAATCTTGTTCCCCGCGCAGCCTGTCATGAACTTCGCGCGCTGCGCCGCCATCTCTTCTTTCTTTTTCTTGCCCATCGCGCGGCGCAAAATGTCCGCTTCGCCCAGCGAAAAGCTGGCTAGCCGGTTGGCGATCTGCATCACCTGTTCCTGATACAGGATGACGCCGTACGTCTCTTCCAGAATGTCTTTGAGCTGCGGCAGGTCGTACGCAACTTTCTTCTTCCCGTGCTTCCGGTTGATGAAGTCATCGATCATGCCGCCCTGAATCGGTCCCGGACGATAAAGCGCGTTCAACGCCGTCAAATCCTCGATGCGCGTGGGCTGATAACGCCGCAAGATGTCGCGCATGCCGTGCGATTCAAACTGGAAGATCGCCGTCGTATCACCGCGCGTGAAGAGCTTGTACGTCTCCACGTCGTCCAACATGAGGTTGTCGAGATCGACCTTCACTCCGCGGTTTCGCTCGATCATCTGCACCGTATCGTGTAAAACGGTCAGCGTCGTCAGCCCTAGGAAATCCATCTTCAGCAGGCCGATGCGTTCGAGCGCATTCATGTCGTACTGCGTCGTGATTTCGTCGCGGTTCGTCTTGTAAACCGGCACCAGATCCGTAAGCGGCTTCGGCGAAATCACCACGCCCGCTGCGTGCGTCGAAGCATGCCGCGACAATCCTTCCAGCCGCAGTGCCACCGCCATCAAATCCTTTAACCGCTGGTCGGCGTTTACCGCCGCCTGCAACTGCGGCGCTTCTTTCAGCGCATCTTCCAACTCAATGCCAAGCGTTGTCGGGATCAGCTTCGCCAGCCGATCAACTTCTCCGTACGGAATATCCATCGCGCGGCCGACATCCTTCACCGCCGCCTTCGCCGCCATCGTTCCAAACGTGATGATCTGCGCGACGTTCTCGCGCCCGTATTTCTGCGTCACGTAGTCAATCAACTCGCCGCGCCGCCGCATGCAGAAGTCGATATCGATATCCGGCATCGATACGCGTTCTGGATTCAAAAATCGCTCAAACAGCAGGTTGTACTGCAACGGATCGACGTCCGTAATCCGCAGCGCATAACTCACCAGGCTGCCCGCCGCCGAACCGCGCCCCGGCCCGACCGGCACATCCTGCGTTCGCGCGTAGTGAATGAAATCCCACACGATGAGGAAGTAGCCTTCGTACCTCATCTGCTGAATCATCTTGATTTCCGATGTTAGCCGCTTCTCATACTCCGACAGCGGATTGGCGAGCTGTCCCGCCGCGCGAAGCCGATCGAGCGCCGGCACCCGCGCCGCAAATCCTTCGCGTACCACGCGCTCAAAATAACTTCCCGGCGTTTCACCGTCAGGCACCTTGAATTCCGGAAACGGATTCGGTATCCGATCGATCTTGACGTTGCATCTGTGCGCAATGTCCACCGTCCGGCTCAGCGCATCGGGAAGCTCACGAAACACCTGCGCCATCTCAGCAGCCGTCTTGAAGTAAAACTGATCGGTCTGAAACTTCATCCGGTTCGCATCGCCCATCGTTTTGCCGGTCTGGATGCAAAGCAAAACTTCCTGAGCGTGCGCGTCTTCGTGATGCAAATAGTGGCAATCGTTCGTCGCGACCAGTGGAATCCCGGTCTCTTTCGACAACCGGACCAGATCGCGATTCACAGGCTTATCGACGTCAAGCCCTTGATCCTGCACTTCCAAAAAGAAATTGTTTTTGCCAAATATGTCGCGCAGCTTGTAGGCGTTCTCGCGCGCGAGATCCATCTTCTGATGCATCACCGGCTCGGTGACGGGCCCTTTGAGGCACGCGCCCAGCGCGATCAGCCCCTTGCTGTGTTTGGAGAGTAAGTCGTAGTCGATGCGCGGCTTGTAATAAAAGCCTTCGAGAAATCCCGCCGACACCAGTTTGATGAGATTCTGGTATCCCTCAAGATTTTCGCAAAGGAGCACCAGGTGATTGCTGCCGCGTGTCCCCGGTTCTTCTTCGTTGCGATCCCCGCCAGCCGCGACCGGCGCCCCGCCGTTCGTTTTCTCGCCGCGCTCGTGCCTGCTCCCCTTCGCCACATACACTTCGCAGCCGATGATCGGCTTTACGTCGCGCTTACTTGCCTCATTGAAAAACTTC
Organism: uncultured Acidobacteriota bacterium; assembly: GCA_963795355.1. Lineage (GTDB taxonomy): Bacteria > Acidobacteriota > Terriglobia > Acidiferrales > UBA7541 > Acidiferrum. The sequence goes on along the minus strand of CAWCHM010000008.1, from coordinate 515,577 downwards.
GCCGCGGCAAACATATTGCCATGGTCAGTAATCGCTACCGCCGGCATCTTCTGCCGCGAAGCTTCGTCTAACAGCTCGGTAGTTTCGCAAGCCCCGTCTAGCAGGCTGTAATCGGTGTGAACGTGAAGGTGAACAAACTGCGGCTGCCCCATGGAATTTAATTCTAATTCTCTCTAAAACTTTTTGCGACCCGGATTCTGAACTTTCTCCGACTTTCCCACAGCCTCCGACTCAAAACTTCGTCGTCGCAAGCACAATGACGACACACGTTCATTCAAAAACCATGCGTCAACGCGGAAGTCGACTCAGCAATCGAAAACCTACTTCCGCCCGCTGCTCTTTTTTCCACCCGAACTCTTTGCGTGCCCGCCACCCGCCTTTGCCGGCGCGTGCTTCGCCGCCGCGCGATCCTTGCCGTGCGCTTTCGCGCTAGACCCGGCTCCGACTTTCGCCGCATTGGCGTGCGCGATCGCCTCCGCCGCCTCCGCCTTGCTGGCGCCAGGCTTTCCGGCCTTTTTCGGTGGCTCTTTCTTCTTCGGCGGTTCCTTAATCCCAGACAGCTTCCGCAAAATCTTCTCGCGCTCTTCGGGGGTCCTCCCTCTTCCCGTCAGCTGAATCGCAAAAACCTGCTCCACGATCGAGTCAAATTTCTGCCCGCGCTCCATCCCCAGCGTTGCCAGTTCATTCGAAACCAACGCCAACCCACTCCTCATCGGCCGCCACTTATTCAAATACGCCTTGATCTTCGACAGCGCGGCCGAATTCCTCGACTCCGCCAGCAAATACGCCATCTGATCCTGCGGCATCGATTCCAGAAACCTGTACGCATCGATCGGCGCATTCATCTTCTTGCCGACCAATTCTTTCTGCGAACTCTCCGCGGCTTCGACGAAACTCTCGACCCTATCGATATCCGCCGACCGGTATCCCGCCTTCGACAGCGCTCCGTTCAGCTCCCGATCCTTCATCTTCCCCAGTACCGCCAGCATCATCGGCGTCGCCAGCCGCGGTCGGAATCCCGCCGTAAACAAATCCTCGCGCACCTTCATCAACCGATTGATCGCCTCGTAATCCGGATGCCGCTTCGCCAGATTCGCGTTCACCGCCTCGAGCAAATGATTCTGCTCCCACGCCTTCAGCACCACGACCGGCCGCTCTTCGCGCGCGACCGCCTTCAATTCTCCGCCCGCATCCTCCGGCGTTATCGTGTGATGCAAATCCCGCTCGATCGCCAGGTCAAACCACTCCTGCGTCCGCGACTCCGGCTTGAATCCCATCCGCGCCGAAAACCTCAGCAGTCGCAGCAATCGCACCGGCTGATTCGTAAAACTGTGAATAGTCAGCGCCCGCACTTCCCCGCGTTCGATGTCCGACAATCCATTCGTCGGGTCGAGCAGCAATCCGCGCGACGCCGGATTCAACGAAATCGCGATCGAGTTCAGCGAAAAATCGCGCCGCCGCAAATCTTCCATGATCGTCGACCACCGGACTTCCGGCCGCGTCCCCGGTCGCACGTAGTGATCGTCGCGCGCCGCAGAAATGCTGCCTTCCACATCGCCCGCAAACAGCACCTCGATGTGCCGCAGCTTTTCGTCTTCTTCCAGGATCTTCGCGCCGCCCTTCTCCAGCTCGCGCGCCATCTTCGATGGATTGCCTTCCACCGTAAAATCCAGGTCCCGCAGCGACGCGCCGGTGATCAAATCCCTCACCGTCCCGCCCGTCAAATAAAGGTTGGAGCCCATCGCCGCCGCCAACTCCTGCACGCGCATCATCACCGCGCGCTGCTCCGGCGACAGTCGGCTCTCCAATAAAAACATATAGTCTGGCATCGTGTTTCCTTCGCCTCTCGAGCGCCCGCTTTACCGCCGCAGTCAACCTCCACTGACCAACTGCCGGCCACAGCCGCTCCGCTGAATTCCTAGCCCTGGGTTCGTAATCGCAACTACAACAGCGACATCACCTCCGCCGCTACGCGCGCGGGTGGTGTGCTCTGTAGATCTGCTTCAACCGCTCCTCGACAACATGCGTATAAATCTGCGTCGTGGAAATGTCCGCGTGGCCCAGCATCAGCTGCACCGACCGCAAATCCGCGCCGCCTTCCAGCAAATGCGTCGCAAAACTATGTCGCAACATGTGCGGCGTCAACGCAACGCGCAGTCCCGCCCGCCGCCCGTACGCCGACAAAATCTTCCACACTCCGACGCGACTCAACGAAACCCCTCGCCGGTTCACAAACAGCGCGTGGCTCTGCGACAATTTCGCCTTCTTCAGTAACTCCGGCCGCGCCTCTTGCAAATACTTTTCGACCATCGCCAGTGCCTTGCGCCCCACCGGCACAATCCGCTCCTTGTCGCCCTTGCCGATCGTGCGCACGCAGCCCGCTTTGCTGTCCAAATCCCCGATCCGCAGCGACACCAGTTCCGAGACGCGCAGTCCAGTCGAATACAACACTTCCAGCATCGCGCGGTCCCGCACGCCCATCGCCGTCTTCGGATCCGGCTGGTTCAATAGTCTCTCCACATCTTCTAGCTTCAAATACCCCGGCAGCGTCCGCCGAATTTTCGGTGACTCCAGGTTGATCGTCGGATCCGTCGCTATCAAATCCTGTATCTGCGCAAACCGAAAAAAATTCCGCAGCGTAACCAGATGCCGCGCCACCGTCCGGCTCTCCAGCTGCACCCGGTACAGCCCGGCTAGAAAATCAATTAGGTCGTCCTTACTCACGGCCTCCAGCGTCAGCTTCCGTTTCTTCGCAAACGCCTCAAACTTAAACAGATCCCGCCGGTAAGCCTCCACCGTATTGGCGGACAGCCCCTTCTCCACCTTTACGTGGGTCACAAACGACGAAATGGTCGCCAATATCTCCATCAGGCCTCTGCGTACGTTTCATCGCCGCGATTTTTTCGCGTCGCAATCCCATAAATCTCTTCCATTTCACGACATCGGAACAACCACGCCGTCGCCAGATAAAGCGCCGTCGCCCCGCCTAGCAACCCCAGGAACACCAACAACTGCACAAAAAATCGCGAGTGCATCGTGAATTGCGTGTAGTGCTCACCAAACCAGCACGCCACCGCCATGACCACCGAGCACAAGAAAATTCTCGAGAACGACGCCACAATCTCTTTCGTTCCCAATCGCCCATGCCTCAATCGAAAAATGATGAAGAGCGCGAAAAAGTCGAAATAACATGCCAATCCCGTCGCCAGCGCCGGCCCGCCGTTCTGCACCCTCGCGAATAGCCACGCATTGTTCAAAAACAGTAGGTTCAGCCCGACGTTGATCAGCATCGAAATGCCCGCCACAATCACTGGCGTCCGCGTATCCCGTGTCGAATAAAACGCCGGCACCACCAGCTTCACCGTCGCTAGCCCCGGCAACGCAATCGCATAGTACAGCAGTGCCCGCGCCGTCAGCCGCGTCGATGACGCCAAAAATTGCCCGTGCTGGAAGAGCACGCGAATAATCGGCTCGCGCAAAATCATCAGCCCCAGCATGGCCGGAATCGTAATAAACGCGACGATCCGCACCGAAAACGTCAGCGTCTTCTTCAGCCCCGTGTAGTCCTTCGCGGCCGCCTGGTGCGACATCATCGGCAAAATCGCCGTGGCCACCGCGATCGCATACCCGCCCAACACCAATTCCATGACGCGATCCGCCAAATACAGCGCCGCGAGGCTGCCTACCGGCATTTTCGCCGCCGTCGCGAACCGCGTATCCACCAGCAGGTTGATCTGCCCGATGCCGATGCCAAACAACCGCGGAATCATGAGCCGTGCCACGTTCCGAATCGCCGGATGCGAAAAGGACAGCCCAAATTTAAACGTCATTCCCCGCTGTACCAGCGCCGGCACCTGAATCAAAAACTGCATCACGCCGCCGACAAGCACTCCCACAGCGATAGATGTCGCAGGATCCTTGAAATACTTCCAGACCGCCGGCACCGTGAACGCAATCGTCGCCACGTTCAGCACCACCGGCGTCGCCGCTGGCAGCCCAAACATGTGAAAGCAGTTCAAAATCCCCATCGCCAGCGCCGCTAGCGCCACGAAAAACAAATACGGGAACACGATCCGGTTCAGCTCGACGGCCTCGCCGCTCGCAACTCCTTTGCCTGCAAACATATGCACGACAAACGGCGAAAATACCATCCCCAGCACTGTGATCACCGCTACCACTAGGGCCAGCGTCCAAAATAACTTGTTTGCGAACTCCCAGACGTCTTTCTTCGGTTTTTCCCGCATATACGCGGTAAAAACCGGTATAAACGATGCCGTCATCGATCCTTCGGCCACCAATCTGCGGAAAAGGTTCGGAATTCGGTACGCGAGAACGTACGCGTCTGCGGCGGGACCCGTACCCAACAACAATGCAATCCGTTGATCCCGGACATACCCTAAAATGCGGCTTGCGATTGTAACTAGCGAGATGATCGAAGCGGACTTGAGGATCTGCTTTTTTTCGGTCAACGGGCGGCTCTCCGTGGCCTAACCCCAATCAAAACAATGACTTGACAGCAAATCCTGCTTAACATAACATACATGGACCTGTTTCGCAAATAGTTAAGTTTTGGACGTACTGATTCCCCAGAAAAAAATTGAAAACGCGCGCGCCAGCCTCTACGCACAAGAAAGTTGTCGTCGCTCTTGCTGACCGCAAGAGCCTCCGCGGCTATCTAAATCCTTCTCGTTTGGGCGTTTCCGACCCCATCGACCTGCTCACTCCGGACGGTGAACACGAAGAGATCCCGCTCGCCAAAATCCGCTCCATTTATTTCGTCCGCGAGTTCTCCGACGACTTCGAACCCGAGCGCAAATCCTTCCTCAGTCGCCCCAAACTCGACGGCCTCTGGGTCCGCCTCCGCTTCATCGACGGCGACACCCTTGAAGGCGTCGTCCCCAACGACCTCCTCGGCCTCCTCGACAACGGCCTCCACATCACCCCGCCCGATCTGAACTCCAGCACCGACCGTATCTTCGTCCCCCGCCCCGCCCTCAGCGAACTCACCGTCCTCGGCGTTGTCGGTGTAGCCCGCCGCAAACCCGCCCCCGCCCCAACCCAACCCCGCCTCTTCACCGACTAACCTGTAACAACTCGCTCGGCCTCTGGGTGCCCCACCCTCGGTTTGTGAGGGTGGGTTCTCCTGAAGCCTAGGTGGGTTCTCCCGAGCCTATCGACCAATGACCGCTGGTTTGCCCATCGCAACCAAGCGGTCTGTCATCCCGAGCGGAGCGAGCCGACGCCTTATCTTCGCGTTCGCTTCCGAGCGAACGCGTCGGCTCGCGCAGTCGAGGGACCCTGGCGCAAAACTCAGCCCTGACTCAATCGATGACGCCTGATATTCCGACGCAGCCACCGTTCCCTTCTCCCCCGCCTCCCTGTACTTCCCTCCCGGCGCTATGCGAGACTTCCTCCCATTCACAGGAGCCGCACGTCATGAAGCTTTCCGCTATCGCCGAAAAACTCGGCTGCCGCCTCGAAGGCGACCCCAACGCCGAGATCACTTCCGTCACGGGCATCGACCACGCCACCCCCGGCCAACTCACCTTCATCGCCAACAAGCGCTACATCCCGCTCCTGAAAACCACGCAAGCCACCGCCGTCCTCATCGACGAAAAGACGCCACTCGACAACCGCGCCCCCGGCCTCGCCCCGCTTGCGGCCCTACGCACCAACAACCCCTACCTCTCCTTCGCCCACGCCATCGAACTCTTCTACGACGCCCCGCGCTACGCCCCCGGCGTCCACGACACCGCCGTCATCGCCCGCACCGCCCGCGTCCCCGAAGGCGCCCACATCGGCCCCTACTGCTTCATCGACGAAAACGTCGAGATCGGCCACAACGCCGTCCTGCACAGCTTTGTCACCATCTACCAGGGCGCAAAAATCGGCGACAATTTCTTCGCCCACTCCCACACAGTCGTCCGCGAAAACTGCCGCATCGGCAATCGCGTCATCCTGCAAAACGGCGCCGTCATCGGCACCGACGGCCTCGGCTACGCCAAACAAAGTGACGGCTCTTGGTACAAAATGGCGCAGTCCGGTCCTGCTGTCCTTGAAGACGACGTAGAAATTCAGGCCAACTCTTGTATCGACCGTGCCACCGTCGGCGAAACCCGCATCGGCCGCGGCACCAAGATCGACGACCTCGTCCTCGTCGGCCACGCCTCCAAACTCGGCGCCAACAACATGATCTGCGGCCAGACCGGCCTCGCCGGTTCCACCGAGATCGGCGACAACTGCATCTTCGCCGGCCAGTCCGCTTCCTCCGGCCACCTCACCGTCGGCGACAACGTCATCGTCACCGCCCAATCCGGCCTCCCCCGCGACGTCGACTCCAACCAGATCCGCTCTGGCTCCCCCGCCGTAGACAACAAACTCTGGCTCCGCTACACCGCCGCCCTCTCCCGCCTCCCCGACCTACAAAAACGCGTCCGCGACCTCGAATCCGCCCTAGACAAACTCACCCCCTAACCACGTCGCCTTCGCGCCTTTCTTACGTCGCCATCTTGCCTTTCTCGTAGGGGCGGGGCTCGTTTATCCTGAGCCCCGAAGGGCTCCGCCCGGCCACCGCGTCTTGCCATTCTTGATCCGTCAGCCACCCTGTAGCCGCGGTCGTACCCAAGACCGCGGGGTTTAGATCACACCCCACCCAAACTCCTCCGCCAATCTCCACTCCCTGAATTCGCACTATCCCCCCGCACTTAACGCCAAACATGTACGGGCGCAGCATTGCTGCGCCCCATCTCGGCAGGATCTCAAACCTTCAACTTTTTGCACTCTCACACAAAAAACTCCCCTACCCCTTCTCAAAACATCGCAGTACGATACAACTAGGCTCCCAGCCCATCGAAAAGGAGCATCCCGATGCGTATCGACGATTTCGACAGCCAGTACCACTTCGTACCCGACCAGCCCGAAGCATTCCCAGCCTTCCGCCGAGTGAACCGCGTAATGATCGTCATCCTGGCTGTCTTGGTGATCGGTATTTTCATCGCAACGATCTTTCCGCGACCGATCCGCAATTCCGTCACCGCCACACACTTCGGCTCCGCTACCGTCCACAAAACAAGAGTCCTGGCGCCAACCCACGCAGCCAGCCCCGGCCCCCAAAGCCGCTAGCGCATCTCGTCAGCCCTGATCAGCCTCGTCGCCGGCTCACAATGGCCTTGACAAATTGTTGCTTTCTGGTACACTACCTCCATAGAAAACTGCGTACCAACAACTCGCCGGCGCAAGCCGGCTCTTTCATTTTCAGACACATCCGCAACTCCAGCATTTTCAGCAGGGTACACACACTCGGTTTCGGTCTTTTTCGCAAATCTCTGATTCAAATCGACTTGCGCACTCTCTGGAAAACGACCGGGGGATACTCCCTATTGTCCTGTTTTGGAACCGTCAGGAAGCCCGCAACGCTGCCGTGACCGATCTGAAGATCGCGCGGTCCCGCCATCGCCTCACGCAGCCCCGGCAAATCCGGGCGGCCGCTGGTCCGGCGGAAGCCCCGCCGCCAACGCATCATGCACGCGCCGGTTCAACTCGTCCCGATGCTCATAGTCGTATCCACCCGGATAAATCGGCTCCAGAAACTCAACCAGGATTTCGCCCGCATGAATCTCCAGCGATCGCTTCTCCATCACGCGATGCGCACCCGAACAAGCCACCGGCACAATTGGCACGCCCGGACTTGATCGCCATCACCACCGCGCCCTTTTTAAAATCCTGCAGCCGCCCGTCTGGACTTCGCGTCCCCTCGGGATAAATCAAAAATGATTGCCCGGCCTTTAGCGACTCGATCGCCTTATCCAGACTCTCCACCGCCGAATCGCGTTCTTTTCGATTCACCGGAATAAATCCGGCCGACAAAAACGCCGAACCCACGATCGGATACCGAAACAATGACTTCTTCAATAAAATCGCAATCCGCCGCGGAATCGCCCCAACCACCGCCGGCGCATCCGCCGAACTCGTATGATTCGCCGCAAAAATACAGGTCTCTGGAGGAATCCTCTCGGTTCCAACAACGCGAACGCGCACGCCCAACGAGCACGCACGAAAAACATCACGCCGTTAATCCCCGCCCAATAAATCGCATTTGGATTCTTGGTGACCAGCGTCCACACCAGCAGCGGCGGCCCAACAATCAGGATATAGATCGAGAGAAACACCGCGACAAGAAGCAGTCCGCAACATGAATTCGATTCACCAACGAAAAGAAATGGCCGATGCAAGTGTAGGGGCGCAGCACGCTGCGCCCTATCTCGGCAATATCGCTCCGTTCGGCTAGAGCCTGTTCTTTCCGATTCTCTCGTGCCGCTTAATCAATGCGTCGACACCGTCACCGGCTGCGTAACGCCGCGCAAAATCCCTTCGCGAATCCGCCGCGCCTTCTCGCCGGCATGTTCGTCTTCCACGGTCCGATAAAATGTTTCCGACACTTCGCCCAACACAAACTCGACCGTCGCCGGCCCGTTTTCGCGTCGCACGCCGACTTTCACGCTCGTTCCCTTCTTGTGCGTGTTCGCCCAGCGCTCCAGACCGCGCGGTGGCTCGCCACCGTTCCAACTCACGATCACGTCGCCTCGCCGAAGCCCGGCTCTTTCCGCCGCGCTCTCGGGATCGACAGACTTCCACCGTCAGCGCACCATTTTCGCGCTCAACCGAAAATCCCAGCGAGGCATGTTTCCGCTCGTCGCTGCGCAGTTCCAATCCAGCCTTCGCCAACACATCGCGATACGGCAGCGGGTCCGACCCCGCAATGTAGCGATCGAAAAATTCTTGAAACGATCCGCCGGCTACTTTCTCCGCCGTCAGCCGCACGTCCAGGCTGTCACGATAACCTTTCCCGGTTTTGCCAAACTCTTCGTTCATCGAACGCATCACGTCATCGAGGCTGTGCTCGTCGTCGGTGCGATCGCGAATCAGAATATCGAGCAAAAACCCAAGCACTTGCCCCTTCGTGTAGTACGAAATACTGTTCGTCGGCCGGTTGTAGAGTGGATATTTCTCGAACCACGCATCCAGGCTCGACTGCTCCGCGCTCTGCCATTTATTCGCCGGCCGCGGTTCCAACTCACCAACCTGCTGGCTGAAATCATCGTAAAACTGCGATTTGCTCCATAGTCCCGTGCGCACCATGGTGTACGCCGCATACGTGTTCGTCACACCCTCGGCGAACCAGAACGCCCGCGAATACTGCTCCTTCGTGAAATCGATCGGGTCCATCGACGCCGGATGAATTCGCTTTACGTTCCACAGATGAAAAAATTCATGCGCGCCGATGTTGGCAAAATCCTCATCCGACCGCACTGAAATCGCGGTGGAATCCATGTGCTCCATTCCGCCGCCTTCGCCGGTCGCCGATTTTCCAAAGCGCAGCAGAAACGTGTACTCCTTGTATGGAGCCCCTTCCATCATCTTCACTTCGTACGCCACAATGCGCCGCAACTCCTCCTGAAGAACTTTCTTTCGCCACTCGTCGCCAAGCACGGCAACATGCACCGGCGGCTGCGCGTCCGGCACGTCAAATTGTTCCAGCTTCCCGGCTTGAATCGGCGCGTCCGTCATTTCGTCATAGCTGTCCGCACCGAACATTAATGCATGGGCCTTCCCAACATATTCGCTCAATTGAAACCGTGCTCCGCTGGCGGCTTCCCAACCATCGGGCAAGTCATTCATGGAGACGCTCACTTCCTCGGTTCGTCGGTCGGAAACGTACATCAAAATCATCGCAGGATTGATGAACGCGACGTCCCCGTTCAATTGCGTTCCGAACGGCCCGCCGTCATCCCAAAATGTATCGTAGCGAACCGTTACCGTGCCGTTCGCGGTGATTTGCCAGGTCTGCTTGTCCAATTTTTCGATCGGCACAGGCTTACCACCCGCGGCCGCTTCCACGCGCTGGACGTGCATGGCGAAATCCCGGATCTGGTACAACGCATTCCACGCCGGCATCCGCAAGACCACTTCGTCCGTAACGTCCGGAATCTCCATCGTGACGTGAAACAAATGCTGTTCCGGATGCGCCACCGAAACCGTGTAATGAATCGCCGCATTAACCGGCCTAACAGAGAAGATCAAACCGAAGAGCAGAATCCATCCCGCAAGTTTGTAGGGGCGGAGTTTACTCCGCCCGGCGCGAACTTCAAGCAAAGTTGCGCCGATGTTGAGAACGTCTTGGGTTGTGTTCCCGCCCCCAACCGCTGCGCCCCGCGCGCAATTCGCGATCACCGGCGAGTCGCCTCAACTGGAATTTCGGCGCCCAATTTCTTGAGCAGCTTGTCGCACAATCCGTCAAAGCTGCCGTTCGACATCACCAGCAACAAATCGCCGGCTTTGGCCTCGGCCGCAAGATAATCCGCAATCGCATCGGCGCCCTCAAACGCGCGTGCATCTTTGCCAAGTGCACGCACGCTCTTCGCCACGGCTTCCGGCGCGAGACGGTTGTCCTCGCCAAGCTGTTGCGCGCGAAACACGCCGCCGAGCACCACTCGATCGGCCAGCGCCAGCGCCTTCGGCAGCGATTCTTCAAACACTTTGCGCCGCATCGAATTCGACCGTGGCTCCAGAATCGCCCACAGCCGCTTCTTCGGCCAGCGCCCACGCGCAGCGTTGATCGTCGCTTCCACCGCCGTCGGGTGATGCGCGAAATCGTCGACCACCAGAATCCCGGCGCGCTCGCCTTTTACGTCCATGCGCCGCTTCACGCTGCGGAACGTTGAGAGCGCCTCTTTCAAAACGTCGACCGAAATCCCGCGCCCATGCGCCACCGCAATTGCCGCGCACGCATTGAGCACGTTGTGGCTTCCGGTCGCCGCCAACTCAAAATCGCCGAACGGCGCGCCGCGATATTTCAATTGCAAGCTCATTCCGGCATCGTGAGGAGCAACCTTGCTCGCGACCCAATCATTCTGAGAAGTAAATCCGTAAGTCTCGACCGGACAAAATGCCTTCGCCGCCGCAACTCGCAATGCCGGCCCCGACTGCTCGGCGTCTCCCCAAATCACAACGCGCCCGCTGCGCGGCACGAGATTCACCAGTCGCTTGAACGCCAACTGATACACATCGAAGTCCGGGTAAATATCCGCGTGGTCGTACTCGAGCGAAGTGATGATCAGGCTGTCAGGATGATAGTGAAAAAATTTCGGCCCGCGATCCCAGAACGCCGTTTCGTACTCGTCGCCTTCGAGAATAAATTCGTCTCCGTTTTCGAGCCCGTAACTCTTGCCGAAATTCTCCGCGACGCCCCCGACCAGAAAATTCGGCTTGTGTCCGGCAACGTGAAAAATCCAAGCCAGCATCGCCGTCGTCGTAGTTTTTCCGTGTGTCCCGCTAACCACGATCGAATGCTTCCCCGGCAAAAATTCTTCTTCCAACATTTCCGGCAGCGATCGATACGGAATCTTGCGGTCGAGCACTTCTTCCAGTTCCGGATTCCCCCGCGCGATGATGTTCCCAACCACAACCAAGTCCGGCTTCGGATCGAGATGCTTCGCGTCAAAGCTGTGAAAAAAGGAAATCCCCATGCTTTCGAGAAATGTCGAAGCCGGAGGATAAACACCGGAATCCGATCCGGTCACGCGCCAGCCTTTCTCGCGCAGCATTCCAGCCAGCGGCGACATCGCCGACCCGCCGATTCCGATCACGTGGACATGCTTCCCTTTGGTCATGGCGTAACCGCACCCTCCAGAATCTCAAGCGTTCCCGCTCCCGATGCGCTCAGCCGCGCACGCACACCGAGCGGCACCGTCAACATCGGACGCACCGTATGGCCGACTGGCGCTCCAAACACAATCGGAATTCCCAGCGGCTTCAAAATTCGCTCGCAAACATCCAGAACTGTCGGGCTACCTTCCACCGGCGCCGCGCAATCTGGAAAATCGCCGAGCACGATGCCCCGAACATCCTTAAACTTGCCGGCCTGCTGCAAATGAATCAGCGCGCGATCGACTTGCCACGGCTTCATCCCGCGATCTTCGAGCAACAAAATCGCGCCGCGCGTGTCCAATTCCCACGGCGTTCCGAGCGTCGTCGCAACGAGCGTCAGGCAGCCGCCGAGCAAAATCCCTTCCGCCGAGCCGGGCGAAAGCACATCTCTTTGCAAATTCATCGACCACGAGCCATCCGTATTGCCGGTCGCGTTGTAAAAACTCGCTTCGTCGTAGCCTTTGGCGCCGCCTGCTTTACCGTCGAGTCCTGCGGCGACCATCGGCCCGTAAATCGAAGTCCAACCGAGCTTCTGCCACAAGAAAATCTGGAGCGACGTAACGTCGCTGAATCCGATCACGTATTTCGGCGCGCTCGCACCGAGTTCCGAAGCTAGCGTCTCATCGAGCAAATAATTCGACCCATACCCACCGCGCAACGAAATCAGCGCATCAATCTTTGGGTCGCGCAGTGCTCGTAACAATTCCGCGCGTCGCTCCTCAGCCGACGCCGCAAAATATCCCGTCGAAGTCCTTCCCGCGCCGCGTTCAACAACAAATCCGAGTCGCTGCAACTCCGCAACGCCACGCTCTTCGGGTTCACTGTTCCCCGGCGAAGCCGGCGCAATCACCGCGAGCCGCGAGCCCGCACGCAACGCCTTCGGCTTTCGCACACGCGTAACCGGTCCGCCCTTCACGCCAATCTCCGATTCGCTTGCGGTAGACGAAGCACCCATTACGCCTGCCTCTCGACGGGCAGCATCTCGAACGTAATTCCCGGCCGCGTCATCGCCGTCAAAATGCGCTCCTGCTGCCGACGGCTCACATCCGCGTCGAACTGAATCAAATTCTTATCGCCCGCCATCGACACCTGAAAATTGTCGAGGTTGATTCCCATCTTCGTGAAAAGCCCATGCACATCGGGAACCAGATCCTGCGTCGGCCCGGACGAAATGCGGAAGAGCATGTAGCGCGGCTTGAGATTAAGCGCGCCCTCGAAATAAAAGAGCACCACCAGCGCGAATAGCACCAACAATGTGGCGCCGCCAGACACGGCGTACAGACCGCCACCCGCCGTCATGCCGATCGCGGCTTCGGCGAAGATCGCCGCAGCCGTTGTCAACCCAACGACGCTTCCGCGTTCGCGCATGATCACGCCCGCACCAAGAAATCCGACGCCCTGCACGATATTGGAAGCGATGCGTGTGGTCGAGGTATCGCCGCTGGCCTTCGCAATTTCGACGGAAACAATCGTGAACAGAGCCGCAGCAACGGTGAGACACACGCTCGTGCGCATGCCCGCGGGACGTCGGCGCACGGTGCGTTCCGCTCCGATGATGGAGCCGAGCAACGCCGCCCAGCCAAGTCGATAGAAGGTTGTGGTCAGTGAGAGCATTCGGTTTGTTCCGCGAAAAAAGCCGCAAACACAAACGCCGACAATGCCCCGATTTTACACAGGCTACAACGTGAACTGAGTCAATTTCGCGAAGTGGCGTGCCCTGGCGTGTATCTCGCTGGTCTTCAGCGTTTTCAGCCGGTCAAGGCCAAATTTCTCGACGGTGAAGCTGCCCATCACCGAGCCGTACACCATCGCGCGGCGTAGCGACAGATCGGACTTGTTGCCAACCGAGGCGAGATAACCCATGAAGCCGCCAGCGAAGCTGTCGCCCGCGCCCGTCGGATCATGTGGCTCTTCCAGAGGAAACGCCGGCACACAAAACACGCCGCGCTTATCGACCATCATCGCGCCGTATTCGCCACGCTTTATGATGAGCGTCGAAGGACCCAGCTTGAAGATGCGCTTCGCGGCGCGCAACAGGTTGTGCTCGCTGGAAAGCTGGCGCGTTTCGGCGTCATTGATCATCAGGATATCGACGTGCTTCAGCGTCTTGATCAGGTCCGCATTGGTGCCTTCAATCCAATAATTCATGGTGTCGAGTGCCGCGATCTTCGGCCGTTTGGTGACCTGTTGCAAAACGTCGAGTTGGAGGTCCGGCGCGATATTAGCGAGGAAAACGAACTTCGACTTGCGATATTTCTCGGGCAGCTTGGGTTTGAAATCGGCGAAGACGTTCAATTCCGTCGTGAGCGTCGTGCGATCGTTGAGATTCTCGGAGTATTTCCCAGCCCAGAAAAACGTCTTGCCCGGCGCGCGCTCAAGTCCTTCAACGTCGATCTTGCGGCCCTTGAAAACCTTGGCGTCAGCGTCGGTGAAGTCGTCGCCAACAATTCCGACCAGGTGCACCGGCGTAAAAAAGCTCGCCGCGACGGAAAAATACGTTGCGGCGCCGCCAAGCGTGCGATCGACCTTTCCGTACGGACTTTCGACACCATCAAACGCAACAGAACCTACAACGAGTAAGGACACGCTTTTCTCCAGTCTTTCTATTTAGAGTTCTATTTAAGGTCCTATTTAAGGTATTTGCCGACGATCGCTGCGAGCTTCTTTTTGGTTTCCGCGGGAATCACTTTGGGATCGGTGAAAATCGCGCCGCCCAGCGCCGAGCCGCATTTGCACTTACGTTCGGTGGGCATCGAACGAACCGCTTCGCGCAAAACGCGCTGCGCATTCAGCGCATTCTGTTGCAGCGTAGCCAATATCTGCGCGCCCGTCACAGCGTCGTGCTCCGGATGCCAGCAATCGTAGTCGGTAATCATCGCGATCGTCGCATAGCAAATCTCGGCTTCACGCGCGAGCACCGCTTCGGTGACGTTGGTCATACCAACCACTTCAAACCGCAGTTGTCGATGCACGTGAGCTTCCGCAATCGTCGAGAACCGCGGCCCTTCGATGCATACGTACGTCCCGCGACGGTGCACTTTCACCTTGGAATGCTCGCTGGCATCGGACAGCACGCCCGCAACCTGCGGACATGTCGGCTTGTCGAATGCGATGTGCGCCACGATGCCATTTCCAAAAAATGTGTACACGCGGTTCTTGGTGCGATCGAAGAATTGATCGGGCACCAGAAACTCGCCGGGGCGCAAATCTTCCTGGAGCGAACCGACCGCACTGACGGAAATGATGCGATCGACGCCGAGCAGCTTCATCGCATAGATGTTGGCGCGGTAATTTACCTCGGCAGGAAGAAACCGGTGGCCACGCCCGTGGCGCGCCAGAAACGCAACCTGCTTGCCTTCCAGCGTCCCGATGACAAATGCGTCCGACGGATCGCCGAACGGCGTCTTGATGCGGACCTCGCGGGTGTTCGTGAGGCCTTCCATTGTGTACAGTCCGCTGCCGCCGATGATGCCGATTTCGGCCTTCGGCGCGGTCGATTTCGCTACGGAAGCTTTTGCTTTGGACTTCTTTGCCTTCGGCATTTCACCTCGGTCGTGTAACAGCCGGGCGGAACTTTCTACCAGGTAGGCCCCGCCCCTACAAAGTTTATGACGATTCAGGAAAATCTCAGAGCGGCGACCCGCCCTTTTGCAGGATTTCGGTCACTGCGGAGAACGGGTCTTTCTTTCGGTCCGCGACTTCGCCGGCGAGCGCGGTAAGGCGAGCATCAGCATCCGGCCCGCCCAATACTTTTTGCAGCAGCCGCGATTCCGTCAACTCGATAAGACGCGCCTTCCAGTGCTCGATATGTTTGCGGCGGCGTTCGCCGCTCGATTCAAAGTGCGCGCGAAATTTCGCGATCGTCGCCGCGAGCGTGTCGATGCCCTTGTTCTCGGTGGCCACCGTGCGAATCACCGGAGGATGCCAACCGTCGCGCGGCATCACCAGCGAAAGCATCGCGTTCAATTCCTGCTCGAGACGATCCGCGCCTTCGCGCTCGGATTTGTTCAGCACAAAAATGTCGGCTACTTCCATCAGTCCGGCCTTCATGTTCTGAATGTCGTCGCCGAGACCAGGCACCATCACCACAACGACGCAGTCGGCAAGGCGCACGATATCGACTTCGTCTTGCCCCACGCCGACGGTCTCGATCAGCACGTGGTCTTTGCCCGCGGCATCGAGCAGCAAGGCCACTTCCGCTGTGGCGCGCGCCAAGCCACCGAGAAATCCGCGCGTCGCCATCGAGCGAATGAACATGCCCGCATCGCCGGCATGCGCTTGCATGCGTATGCGATCGCCGAGAATTGCGCCGCCGGTGTAGGGACTCGTCGGATCGACCGCGATCACGCCAACCGATTCGTTCGCGCGGCGATAGTGCGTCGCAAGGCGATCGACCAACGTGCTCTTGCCCGTGCCGGGGGCGCCGGTGATGCCGGAAAGATACGCCTTCCCCGTGCGCGGGAAAACCTTGCGCAACAATTCTTCCGCCTCGGGCTGATGATTCTCGATGGCCGTGATCGCGCGCGCCACCGCGAGCGTTTCGCCCGCGCAAACGCGCTCCGCCCAATTCTCAAGCGGCTGCGGCATTGATTTCCTGTTGTTGCGAGTCGGCACAAGTGGCCGCGGCTGAAGGCGAAGGCATCGCCCCTATTATTTCTTGCCGAGTAGCTGTCGGGCAATCACCAACTTCTGAATCTCGCTGGTGCCCTCGCCGATCGTGCACAGCTTGACGTCACGGTAAAACTTCTCGGCCGGGTAGTCCTTGATGAAGCCGTAGCCGCCATGAATCTGGACGCATTCATTGGCCACGCGCACGGCGACTTCGCTGGAGAAAAGCTTCGCCATGCTCGATTCGCGCGTGAAGCGGACGTCCTTGCGATCGGCAAGCCATGCCGCCTGATAGACAAGCAGGCGAGCAGCTTCGACCTGCGTCGCCATATCGGCGAGCTTGAACTGAATGGCCTGGAATTCGCTGATCGCCTGGCCGAACTGCTTACGCTGCTTGGAATACTTGATGGCAGCGTCGAGCGCGCCCTGCGCCATGCCGAGCCCGAGCGCGGCGATCGAAATGCGGCCGCCGTCGAGAATTTTCAAGCTGCCGATGAAGCCTTCGCCCTCCGCGCCGAGCATATTTTCGGTTGGCACTTTGCAATCGGTGAAGATGAGCTCCGACGTATCGCTAGCTCGCAGTCCGAGCTTATTCTCTTTCTTGCCGGGCTTGAAGCCGGGCGTTCCTTTCTCGACTATGAACGCGCTGATGCCGTGCGAATTCTTCGATTTGTCGGTCAGCGCCATCACGACGGAGTAATCGGCGTAGTGGCCGTTGGTGCAAAACGTTTTGGAGCCGTTGATGACCCAATGGTTGCCGTCGCGCTTCGCGGTTGTGCGCGTGCCGCCCGCGTCGGAGCCCGCCTCGGGCTCAGTGAGCGACCATGCGCCGATCTTTTTGCCCTGCGCGAGCGGCGTCAGATATTTCTTTTTTTGCTCTTCGGTGCCGAACTTGAAGATGTGATTGCTGCACAGCGAATTGTGCGCGGCGACGATGATGCCAACGCTCCCGTCGATGCGCGAGAGCTCTTCGATGGCGATGACGTATTCGACGTAGCCGAGGCCGGCGCCGCCGTATTGCTCAGGAAAAATGACGCCGAGCAGGCCCATGTCGGCGAGCTTGGGCATGATCTCGATTGGGAATTTCGAGGCTTCGTCCCACTCCATGACGTGGGGCGCGATTTCGCCCTCGGCGAATTCGCGGATGCTGCGGCGAAGCTGATTCTGTTCGTCGGTGAAGGAAAAATCCACGTTGGCCCTCGTGTCGTGTCGAGTCTGGTGTCGTGTCGCCTGCGGCTTCGCGCGGCGTGAGGCATGTGTAAGCGCGGCCTATAGTGACACTAAGTTTGACTTATACAGTTTACACGAAGGAATGATCGGATCCGGGGCGCGAAACGGCGATGGCATCGTTCCAGACAATGACATTTTGGCTGGTATGGCCAAGGGCTGAAGTGAACGGAGCTGGCTTCAGGGAAGCGAAGTCACCGGCCGAAACCTTGCCTAGGGGGCCGTCCGCCGATTACTTCTGGGCGAGAATTTTTACCTGGCTGCCGAAAATCTGATAGTCGGTGAACTGGCCGCGGCACCAGTCGACGCGATTCTTGTCTTCGGTCTTCGCGGCGATCGTCATCGGAATCGTGCGGGGCGCTTCGCCGGCGCGAGTCAACAACCCGTACGTGACGACGACGTGATAGATCTTGCGATCGCCCGGCAGTTCGTAATGTTCCGACATGCGCACGATGTTCATGTCTTCGTCGGTCCACACTTCGCCGTAGCAGCCGGTTCGCACCGTCTTGCTTGACTTGAACAGAATGTGATCGTTGATGTAGGTGAAGCCGCACGCACCGTCTTCGATGCTCGCGCCGTATTGAAAAATCTTGAGCTTTTTATCGTTCACGACGGCGGCGGGCGCCTGGTGCACTTTGAGGTGCAGCTGCTTCCCTACCATCTCGGGCAGTTCCGACCACTCCGAGGCGGGCACGATTGAGTGGCTCAGTGGCGGCAGCGGAATTTCGCCGAGCTCGGCCTTGCCCTCGGGATATTCGCGGAATTTCTGCGAGCCATCGACGATGCGCACTTCGTACGCGGCGCGCATGGCGGCGTCTTTATCGCCTGAGCCCCAGGCCAGCCGCTGTACGGCGATCAGGTTGCGCATGCCGTCGGAAAGTTGCTGTGCGTTTTCGCGAAGTTGCTTTACCACGGCAGGTTCGTCACCGCGATGTTGAAGGCCTTCGGTCGGCTGCGCGTGGTACTCGGGGTAAATATCGTCGGCGTCGGGCGGCGTTGTTCCATGCAACGGAAAGAGCGTGATCGCGAGAAACGGCTCGACCTTGGTGACAAAATCGGCGAGCGATTGCGCGGGCACGGCGACGACGGTGGAAGGATTGTTTTCGTCGATTCCGTTTAGCACGCCGACAATGCGATGGCTCTGCGCATCGACGACAACGCCGCCACTCGCGCCCGGGCGAATGGTGGCGCCGGAGTCGGACGAATAATCGAACGCCAGCAACCCCGATGTGGTTTCGCCTTTGAAAGTGCCAGTGAAGCGCAACAGTTTACGGGACGCGTGATTCGCTTCCTTCGGGTAGGCGTAAATCTCGATGCTCTGGCCGGGCTGGAGTTCGTCGAGGCTGAATGCGGCCCCGTGATGATGCGCCAACGGCTTGCGCAGTTCGAGAATCGCAAGGTCGCGGCTCAGGGTGTACTTGATCGGAGCGGATGCGGGACCCATGTTGAGGGTGGCGCCGTCGTCGTCGGGTCCGGTCGCAAGAAAGCGATCGACGATTGGCTGGCCATCGATTTTGGACGGTTTGGCGATCGCAGCGACGTGATAGTTGGTGGCAATCAGGCGGCAGCCCGGGTCGAGACAGAAGCCGGTGCCGAATCTACTTTCGATACCGAGGCCGATTTTCAGTTCTGAAATGGGAATGACGGTCTGCTCAAAGTCAGCCGGCGCCGGGTTGATTCCCGGGCGTACCAGCGCGTTCGCGTGATACGCCATTTCCTGCGCCGGCGCTTGCAGCGCGGCGAAGAGACAAATCCCCAAAGCGAGATACAGCTTGCGCAAAGTCAAAGTTGGACCACCAAGGAAGGGGACAGTCGCCGCATCTGAATGCATACGATTGGCCACGCCTTGCGGTGCTGACGACAAAGGGCTTATTGGCTGCTTGTTCAAAGCGTCTCCGTTTATGTGTTCACACACCAATACGCCCGCGTCACCGGAAAGAAACGGTTTCGCTATTTGTCGTTGAAGGCGGGCTGTTCTACTACGGCTGGAGCGAAGGTACTAGTCGCATTGACCCCTAATGCTGTCGATACCTGTCGATAACTTGTCGATTTATGTGGATAACCATGCGATAGGTAGGAGTACGCAGGTAACAGGCTGATACCCGGTGAAACCCGGTAGGCAACCCGCGGTGCGCAAAAATTTACGGCCCTAGCCCGAGTTTTTGCATCGAAAGCTTTCGAGTACGATGATGACCCAGCGAGATCGCGTCCAATAACATTGCGCGAAACGCAAGCAGTACGAGCGATTTGGGCAACGCCGATATCAGAGTTCAGAGAGGAATGACGTAGATGACTGCAGTGCAATCCGACGCATTAGTTTTTTTCGGCGCAACAGGCGACCTCGCCTACAAGAAAATCTTCCCTTCCCTGCAAGCGATGGTGAAACGAGGTCACCTGAATGTCCCGGTGATCGGCGTCGCGAAAGCGGGCTGGAATCTGGACCAACTGAAAGCGCGCGCGAAAGACAGCCTTGAACAGCACGGCGGGCTCGATGCCGGTGCTTGGGAGAAGTTGTTGGGGCTATTGCGGTACGTCGATGGCGATTACAAGGATCCGGCCACGTTTCTGGAATTGCGCAAACAATTGGGCAATGCGAAGCATCCTGCCCACTATCTGGCGATTCCGCCGGTGCTCTTTGGAGAAGTGATCGAGCAACTCAAGAAATCGGGTTCAGCCGATGGCGCCCGCGTGATCGTCGAAAAGCCCTTCGGAAGCGACCTCGCATCCGCGCGCGCCCTGAATCAAATCCTCAGCAAATCGTTCGACGAAACCAACGTTTTTCGCATCGACCACTACCTAGGCAAGCGCCCGGTGAACAATCTCTTCATGTTCCGCTTTGCGAATTCGTTCATGGAGTCGTTCTGGAACCGCAACTATATCGAAAGCGTTCAGATCACCATGGCGGAAAATTTCGGCGTGCAGGGACGCGGTGCGTTTTACGATCCGACCGGGGCGATTCGCGACGTCATGCAAAATCACCTGTTTCAGATCATGTCCAATCTCGCGATGGAGCCGCCGGTGCATACCGACAGCGAGAACGTGCGCGACGAAAAGGTAAAAGTCCTGAAGGCGATTCCGTCGCTCAAACCCGAAGACGTTGTCCGCGGCCAGTTCAAGGGCTACCTCGACGAGCCCGGCGTTGCGAAAGGATCGAAAACCGAGACCTTCGGAGTCATGAAGCTTGAGGTCGATTCGTGGCGCTGGCGCGGCGTTCCCTTCTACCTCCGCGCCGGCAAAAATCTCCCGGTCGAGTGCACCGAAGTCATCGCGCGCCTCAAGCTGCCGCCCACGACGATTCAGTCGACCACGCTCGCACAAAATTATCTTCGCTTTCGGATCAGCCCCGACGTCGATCTCGCGCTCGGCGTCACGGTGATGGCCGCGGGACAAGCGCTCGTCGGCGAACAGACGGAATTGCTCGCGCATCACCACCCCGATGGCAATGAGATGGAGGCGTACGAAGTTTTGCTGGGTGACGCGATGGCTGGCGACGCAACCCAATTCGCTCGTCAGGACTACGTTGAAGAAGCCTGGCGCATCGTCGACCCCGTCCTGAAGGCCAACACGCCCGTCTACACCTACGACCCCGGCACCTGGGGCCCCAAAGAAGTAAACGAACACGTCGAGCCCCCCGGCGGCTGGTCCGACCCCGCAGACACCGGCAAAGGCGCCGGTGAATCCGTCAACTCGTTCCAGTAGACGCTCTGCCCATCAAGGAATCGCGTGCGACGCGGCGGCTTCCTTCGAGCGACGCAAATACGTCACAGACAGATAGGCTCCAATCCATGAGCCGGCTGCGGCGAAGCCGACGTAGGCCCAGTTTTTCGTGTAACTGATCACCGCGAAGGCGGACAACAAATACCAAACGCTGCTCCACGTCGCAGCGGGCACCCGTTTTCGCGACGAGACCGCTGCATTGAACATCACGTAGACCGCGTCGGTTGCCGCAGTTGAGACCAAAACGCCGAGCGCAAGCCATGGATGAATTGCCCACATCGGAATATCCTCCGGACCGGATTCAACGGGTCGCAGTAATCGTTATTTGTATCGACGGTCGAATCCAGTCGGAGGCTAATTTAGAACAAATGAAGGTGCGGTTGGGCTCAGTTAACAGCGAGGTCTTGCGCTGATTCGGCGGGCGTGCTCTTTAGTCGCTGGGCTGCTTCCTCCAGCGAAGTATCGGGCGGCACCGATTTGAAATCCGAATACGTTTCGTCTTCCTGCACGTCGATCGTTTTGAAAAGCAGCGCTTTTCCGTTCATGTGGACATGCATCACGGAGACTTCCCAAACCTGCGGCGCTACTTCTTTCTGTTCGACGTTGAACGTGCCACCTTTCTCCAGGTGACCAAAGATACCGCCAAAAAATTTCACTTCGCTGGTGAGCCTGCCGTCGATGCCGGCCAGGCGGCGCTGCTCCGCGTCGACGAGCACGGTGCCTTGCATGTGATGAAAGACCTGAGCGGCGTGATCGGGCGGCCGAAATCTTGGATTCGGCGAAAATTGCAATCGCACAAGTGCCCCGTCGGTGCCGCCGTACTGGAATTGAAACGCCTCTGGAAACATACGCAGCATTTTGCGCGCCTGCTCGCCGTCATCACGTTGCTTCTTCTGACGTTGGCGCACCTGTGACGGATCAGAAATGGCGTTCTGAATTCTCGAATCCTCTTTGGCCAGTTGATCGGGCGTCAAAGGTCGCCCGCCGATTGCAACCAGCCTTTCGATTTCGCCTTCCCGCGTCTGATAGACGTCGAACAGCTTCAATTTGCCACCTTCGCGTTTGGTTTCGCGAAAGCTCCAGAGTGAATGGTCCTGGCCTTGCGCCTCGACTTCGTGATGAAAAAAATCGCGCGCGAAGTCGTTGGCGTTCGCGGGAAGCTGCGCTAGAATTCCGCCGCCGGCGCTCGCATTCTTCCCCGGCGCACCATCATCCGCACGCGCGGAGAGCGCCAGCGTCAGCATCGCCAGCCCAAATAGCAGCAAAGCTGCCAGCAACCAGGGTATGAGTTGATCGGGAATTAAGTGCGCCGCGTGATGCGTCGGATAGACGTGATTCGCGCGCGGCCTTTTCGTCGCGGCTCTCGGCAATCGGGATGGCGTCTTCCCCAGCATCCTTGCCTCGTTGGCCAACTCGCGCCAGTTGCCGCCAGCATGCGAGCGTCAGCC
Source organism: uncultured Acidobacteriota bacterium (assembly GCA_963795355.1). GTDB lineage: Bacteria > Acidobacteriota > Terriglobia > Acidiferrales > UBA7541 > Acidiferrum. Next base: position 492,871 of record CAWCHM010000008.1, on the reverse strand, counting down.
CTACGGGGCAATACAACGTTTCCCTGAGGTCGTAACGTTATACCATCGAGCTATCTAGGCTGCCCTAGCCTCGATTTAGTGATATCACGCGATAGCTAACCTTTGCCCGTCGCTTGCGCTGCGACCTCCGATTTCGTCTGCTTATCCACATCCGTCGCCGACGGCCCGGTGATTAACAGCGCCCCGCGGCTAAACGTCAGATACTCAAGTCCCCACTGCATGAAAACGATCACGCGATTCTGAAACTCCACGAGGTACATCAGGTGGATGAACAGCCATACAAACCATGCCGGAAAGCCCGATACATGAAAGCCAAAAATGTTCGCGACCGCCCGGTTACGCCCGATTACAGCCATGTCGCCCTTATCGAAATAATGAAATGGCGGAAACTCGCTCTTTCCTTCCAGTCGCCCTCGAATCACCTTCGCTGCGTAGGCGCCCCCTTGAATGGCCACCTGCGCGACCCCCGGCAGCGGCTTTCCATTTTTCCCATCGACCGTCGCCAGGTCCCCAACCACGAAAATGTTCGGATAGTTCGGCACCGTTAAATCCGGATTGACCTTGATCCTTCCCTGCTTGTCCGTAGGCGCATGCGTCCTCTCGGTCAACTTCCTGCCGAACTCCGTTACGATGACGCCGCCACCCCACAGCACCGTCTTCGCCGCTAGCTTCCCGGTCTGATCCCCGGACTTGTACGAAACTCCATCCTGGTCGATGTCCGTAACCATTACGCCCTTGCGAACCTCGACGCCCAAGTTCGTCACCAACTTCTCCGCCTTCGCCGACAAATCCTCGGGAAATCCCGCCAGTACCCGCGGTCCGCCTTCGGCTAAAATGATCCGCGCTTCCGTGGGATTAATCCGTCGAAAATCGTGCTTGAGCGTCTCTCGCGCGATCTCCGCGAGCGCCCCGGCCAATTCCAGACCCGTGGCGCCAGCCCCCACGATCACAAACGTCAGCCAAGCCCGCGCCTCGGCCTCCGTCTTGGCCCGCTCGGCCCACTCAAATGCATATAGTATTTTGTGTCGAATTGCGGTAGCTTCTTCGACGGTTTTGAGGCTCGGCGCCCATTCGCGCCAGCTATCCTTACCGTAGTAAGAAGTTTTCGAGCCGGTCGCGACAATCAGCGAATCGTACTCGAAATTCGCGCCATCCCGCAGAATGACGCGCTTCGCGTCAGGATCAATGTCGACCGCTTCTCCGAGCAGCACCTGAGTGTTTTTCTGTTTGCTCAGGACCCCGCGCAATGGAGCCGCGATTTCGCCAGGCGACAGCGAACCCGTCGCTACCTGATACATCAGGGGCTGAAACAAGTGAAAATTGCGGCGATCGATCAGAGTCACTTCTACGGGAGCGCGCTTCAGCTTTTGCGCGGCGTTCAATCCACCGAAACCTCCGCCCAGAATCAACACCCGATGGCGCGGCGCCATGCCTTGCCTCCATTTTCAGGTAACCACGTCCTGGCCCTGATCATCTCATTTTGTGTGCGCTCTATCTCTGCTTATTGGATTCGCGGCGGCCGCATTCCGGTGCCGAAATTTCGCGGTGCAATTATGGCGATAGCGCTGCTCCTGCCGCTCTTTTCGGCGAATGCGAATCAACCGGATTCGTCGGCGAGTTCGAACAATTCGCGCTCTCGTGCATCTGGTGCCAGTTCGAATGCTGAGCCGGCCGCGGTCCGCACCGGTGACGATTCGCGCCCAATCGTGATCGGCTTCCTCGGCGGCTACGTCCGCCACGACGACGCCGTGCACACGACCGTCCAAGTAGCAAAGAGCCTCCAGGAAACATATCCCAACGCAATTCATGTCGCCACATTTGAAAACCGCAGGATGAGCGATGCCCACGACTTGATCGTGCGCTTGCTCGGCGCTAAATCGCCCGCGGCACTGACCGAAGAACAGAAGCACTCCGCGCACATCATTCTGTACGGGCACAGTTGGGGCGCATGTGCCGTCGTTTCCCTGGCGCGGCAGCTTAAGTCGGAAGGCATTCCCGTTGTCCTAACCGTGCAGGTCGATAGCGTCTCGAAAGCCGGCCGCGACGATCAGACCATTCCCGACAACGTGCGCTACGCCGCCAACTTTTATCAGGACAAGGGCATCATTCGCGGACAACAGAAAATCGTCGCGGCCGACGCTTCACGCACCAAAATCCTTGGCAATTTCTTTTTCGACTACACCGCGCATCCGATCGCCTGTCCGGAATATCCGTGGTACACGCGCTTTTTTATGCGCAGCCACATCGAAATCGAGTGCGACCAGAGAGTCTGGCAGCGCGTCGAGAATTTGATTCGTGAGCAGCTGCCAACCGCGATCGGCAGTTCGTCAGCGCCGGAACCAACGTCGACGAATGCGACCGCGTCGAATGCGCGGCCAGCGGAAGCCACTTCCACGCGAGAGCAATGAACGTTCCCAATTCCATCGAACATGTTGCCGCCGAGCGCGATTTACTACGATTGCTCTGCTCGATGTTGGTGAAACCCGTGACGCGCGTCGAACTTTGTCGTCTGGTCGATCCCGACAAGTTTGTCGATCCCGTTCAGCGCGTGCTCTTTGAAGAAATTCGCGCGCTTGGTCAGGTCGATGCCAAGCTGCTGCTACAAATGCTGCCGGCGCGCGTCACCAATCGCGGCTTTCCCGATTTCGATCTCGACGAACTGCTTACGCCGAAGCTTGTCAGCGAAGAAGACATCGAGAAACTGTTCCAGAGCGCGCTCCGTCTGATCGACGTAGATGAAGCCGACGAGTCCTCCCCCGAAACGATCCATTAGATGGCCCGCAATCCGGCCCGAACAGTACGAGCGCTGACCTTCATGGAAGCGCTGTTATTTTCTTTAGCTGTAGCGATGTTCATTTGGCGTTGGCAGGCCGCTGATCCCTATTCCTGGATTGCTTTCCCGATCTGGCTCTTGGCGAGTTTTCTACTGCATCGCGACACTCCGAAGACGCTCGGCTGGCGCGCGGACAATCTTTGGCCTGCTACGAGGCAGGGATTGTGGATGTTCGCAGCGTTCATCGGGGCGGTGGTCATCGCTGGGATTTCGCTCGGCGCGTTGCATCGCACGCCGCAACATCCGCTCGACCATCATCGATTCGTCGGATATTTCGCGTTTTGCCTGCTGCAGCAGGTCGCGGTGAACTCGTATTTGATGAATCGCTTCCTTTTCGCCACGTCGACGATTGCGAGTCCGGACTCCGGTGCCGAAAGCCGTGAACGTCCGATCGTCGCAGCAGCGCTCTCGAGTCTCATTTTCGGCGCCCTGCACTGGCCCAATCCCGTGCTCGTTCCGGTAACGCTCATCGGCGGATTCGGAATGTGTCTCCTCTTCGCGCGCCAGCGCAACATCCTGCCTCTCACGCTGGGGCAAGCCATTCTGGGCGGATTGGTCTGGTGGGCATTCCCGATCGCATGGCACCATTCGATGCGCGTCGGCCCCGGCTACTACACCTTCGCCAAACGTTTGGTGAATTGGTAGCGCCGATTCTTCCGTTTACACGCCTCTGTAGGGGCGGGGCTCGCTCCACCCGGCCGACGCGTCTCGCCTCGATCCCACCTTCGCCACCCTGTAGCCGCGATCGTTTCCTAGATCGCGGGGTTTTGATTCAGCTTTACCCACCGCACAGCGACATCCGATTTAGCCCAAACGCTTCTGAGGTCCCGCACCAATCCCCATTCACAGATTCAAATGACCATACCGCCGGAGCCTCTCCGCCTTCCCTGTCGGCGCCAACCCCACACTCTCCCACCGCCCCGCAACCACGAATCCACACTTACAACACGTCCCGTTAACAAGCCGGTTCTCGACGACGTCGTGCCAGGACCTCCGAATCAGCACCGTCCCACACTCCGGACAACTCGTATTCGCCGCATCACTAAAAATATTTCCCTCGTACACATAGTGGAGACCGACTTCGCGCGCAATCTCGCGCGCCTGGTCTAGCGTGGCGGCAGGAGTTCGGCCGCGATCCTTGAGCTTGAAATCCGGGTGAAACGCCGTGAAATGCAACGGCACGTCGGGGCCTAGTTCGCGCAAAACCCACTCCGCCAAGCGGCGCGTCTCGTCCGGGTCGTCATTGAGATCCGGAATCATCAGGTTTGTAATTTCAAACCACACATTCGTCTCGCGCTTCAGCCACTTCAACGTCTCCAGCACCGGAGCCAGATGCGTCAGCGTGATCTTGCCGTAGAACTTTTCGGTGAACGCTTTCAGGTCGATGTTCGCCGCATCCACGCAATCGTAAATGTCGTGAAAAGCTTCGCGCGTAATGTAGCCGTTCGACACCATCACCGTTTTCAGTCCGTGCTCGCGCGCCGCCTTGCAAATGTCGATCACGTACTCGCCCCAGATGGTCGGCTCGTTGTAGGTGAATGCGATCGAGTCGCAACCATATTGCAGAGCCAGCAGCGGCACATCCTCCGGCGCAACGGGCTGAGAGCGCACCTGATCCTGCCGCGACTTCGAGATGTCCCAGTTCTGGCAGAAGAAGCAGCCCATGTTGCAGCCCGCTGTCCCCAGACTGAAGACACGCGTGCCCGGCAAGAAATGATTAAGCGGCTTTTTCTCGATGGGATCGACCTGCAGCGCCGCAGGCGCGCCGTAGCCAAGGCTGTAGAGCGTCCCGCCGCGATTCACGCGAATGAAGCAGAAGCCCGCTTGCCCGTCGTGAATCCGGCAGTGCCGCGGGCACAGGTAGCAATGGACTTTGCCGCCGCCAATAGGCTCCCACCAGCGCCCCTCGTGCAGCGTCTCCGTTTTCTGCAATATTTTCAGGTCGTCCACATTGAACCCACAACAAATAGCGACGTCGAACTACCGCCTCCAGAATACGCCTCTATAGGCTACGGAGTTGTACGCGTGCCATCACATCGCCTGCGAGACACACGTCTCGATGGCGTCACATCTTCTCATCGGCGGATGGCCCGTAGATTGCCGGCACTTTTGCTTCGTTCAAACGCAGGAACACCGTCAACTGCCCACGATGGTGCGCCAGATGATTGATCGTCATTTCCTGGATCATCATGTACCGTGGACCTTGATTGGCGATACTACCTCCCATCTTTAGAGCCCACGGTTTCATCATGTGCTCCTCCGTCGTGGCGGCTACCGCTTTCAACGCTTTTGCAATGTTCGCGTCGAATTGCGCCAGCAGATCCTTCGTCGACGGTTGTTCCGCTGCACGGAACTTGCCTGCGTCGGGTGCCATCAGATCGAACTCGTCCGAATTGATCATCAATTCGACCCACGCCGGCATCTGGGCAACCAGTGCCGCGAGATAACCCAGGTTCATCGAACGCTCGTGCGGCTTCCACGCATTCTTCCCTTCCGGCACGCGCTCCAGCACTTTTCGCGTGGATGCTCCCTCGCGCTCGAGCTCACCAAGAAAAAACTCTGTGATTTTCATTCCTTGCACCTCCACATCATCAGACGCTCGGTGAAACAATTCGGGCTGCACTCTACCTGGCCGCTCCATGCGATAATGCGGCCGTACGCATCCGCATGTGGAAGCTATTCCGCTACTACTGGCTGACGGCCAAGGGCTATCGCCTGAATCCCTGGAACAGCCCGTATCTTCGTTGGCGCTTTGAGACTTACCTCGGCGCCGAAGCCGCCGACATGACCGCCTCCAAATTCTTCAAACTGAGCTGGAAATACCGCGACCAGATGGAGCGCTTCCTCAACTGGGCCACCGAACGCCGCCAAATCCAACGCCGCAAACCCTAAATTGGAATTTGGGTGCCGCACCCTCAGCTTTCGGAGGGTGCGGGTTTAGACTCAGCCGCACCCATGCCGTAACGACGACCAATCCTTCTCACTCCCCGCAGTCGCCATTCGAATCGCGCCGCAGCTCATTCGAAACACCGCTTCTCGCGTTCGAATTACCATCCGATAAATCGTTATTGACAAGTACCCAGTTCGGTGCTACACTCGTCCGTGAAGTCAACCCTCCTATTCGAATCGCCCTTCAAGCGCCGGTTAGCCACCCCTTCATTCCAAAGAACCTGCGCACTCTTCTCCGATTTACCCGTTTTTGGCCCGTCTGCAACCGCCTCATTCTCAACGGCTTGCGCACTCTTCAAAACGTGCCTTCCGCAACTCAATGATTCCCGGCCACTTTCCCACTCTTCGCTTTTCATAGGGGGGTATACCCCCTTTCGTCCCATTTCGGAACTCGACCCGGAACGCTGTTCGCCGTCTCGGAACCGTCATTCGCCGGTAAATGCCCGCTTCTCCCCGAATAGCCCGTGCCCCCTTTTGTGGGCTCTCGTAGTCTGGGCTCGTCAGGCAGCACTGAGGGAGACACAAATGACGCAGACAACCACAAACCGGGCTCGCAAAACACACATCGGGCTGGCGCTCATCGCGCTTGGCACAGTCCTGATTCTGGCCAATGTCGGCGTCGTCGCCAATTTCATCGACACGTTGAACGCCCAAGCCATCGGCGCCCCGGCCGCCGCGGCCCTCGCGATCCTCCGTGTCCTGCACGATGCCGCCTTCAACCCAGCGGCGCTCCTCCCCTTCGCGGGCGGGATATTGGTACTATTCCTCGCGTTCGCGGGAGTCCTCTGTGGACTGATCTTGTTGCGCGATCGCACCCGCGCCGTGGAGAACGCGTGATGACGGACTTCAACAAAGACTTCGACAAAGACGCGTACAAGGATTCGCTCAAGCAAGACATTCGCGACCGAATCCACGATGAGATACGCGACCGGCGCCAGGAAATCAAGGATCTGCGGCGACGTCAGAAGGGCAACCGCGAACACAGCCCCGCCCAGGGCGCCATCATCGGTGCGATCGTTTGCCTGGTCGGCGTTCTGCTCCTGATGGACCATCTCGGGTTTATCACCGTCGACCATCTCTGGCGATTTTGGCCGGTGATCGTGATGGCCGTCGGCGCGGCTCACATCGCGGAACCCGGGCGCCGCCAGTGGGGGGCAGTCGTTCTGTTCGTCGGAACGCTCTTCCTTCTGAATAACCTCAACATCTTGCGCTTTAACTGGTCGGAGCTGTGGCCTATCGTGATCATCGTAGCGGGCGGCATGATGATCTGGAATTCCATCGAAGGGCAGCGCCGGCGAGGCACAATCCCGGACTCGGCCTCCACCATGAATGCACACGCAATTTTCAGCGGCGTCGAGCGGCGCGTTACCGCCAAGGACTTCCGCTTCGGTCGCATCAGCGCTGTATTCGGCGGCGCCGAGCTCGATTTTAGCGACGCCGACATTGACGGCGACCGAGCCGAGTTGGAAATAAACGCAATTTTCGGCGGCGTCGAACTTCGCGTGCCCGACAACTGGAACGTCGAAGCCCAGAACCAGACCGTCTTCGGCGGATATTCCGACAAGACGCGGAATGCGAATCGCGCGAATGACGCCACGATCACCGGAAAGAAAACTTTGGTCATCAGCGGCTCAATCATGTTCGGCGGCGTCGAGGTCAAAAACTAAGCGCACCCATGCATCCGATTTTGACTCGAGGGTCGTACCTGGGCGCCTACCTTGCAGTGTGGCTGCCGCTCGCGTGCTTGCTAATTTTTCTCGTTCGCGTTTCGGGAGGGATGGGCACGTGGGAGTCGGCTCTGCTGTTCGGACCGATGGCGATCATTTTCGCGCTGGCTTCCCTTTCGGCTTGGTATTCGTGTCGGGCGACGCCCTTGCGAAGCGCGGGCATCACGCGGCTATTCGTAACCCATATGTTGGGCGCGCTGATTCTGAGTTTCGCGTGGGCGGAAATCGGCAAATGGTATGCGCGCGCACTGGCAACTTCACCGTCATTTGCGGGGCTGGATGTGCGCTACAACTCGCATTTCGCAATCATCGTTATCAGCGGCGTTTTGCTGGACTTGATCGTTGTCGGATTTTTTTATGTACTGATCGCGATTGAAGAGTCTCGCGCTGCCGAGGCGCAAGTGATCGAGACAACCGTTCTGGCGCGCGATGCGGAGTTGAAAGCGCTGAAAGCGCAGGTGAATCCACATTTTTTGTTCAACAGTTTGAACTCGATCAGCGCGCTGACGAGCAGCGACCCCGCCAAGGCGCGCGAGATGTGCATCCTGCTGGCGGATTTTTTGCGGATGACCTTGGGGCTTGGCGAAAAAACGGCGATACCGCTCTCGGAGGAGTTGACGTTGCTTCATCGATTTCTGGCAATCGAAAAAGTGCGGTTCGGATCGCGATTGCAGATGACCGAGAACATCACTGAAGACTGCAAGAATTTGCTGATTCCGCCGTTGTTGTTACAGCCGCTGGTCGAAAACGCAGTGACACACGGGATTGCGAATTTACCCGACGGCGGACAGGTGCACCTTGCGGCGGAATGCCAGAACGGGAGACTGTCGATCGTCGTCGAAAACACTTTCGATCCCGAAGCCACGCCGACGCATCGGAACGGCATGGGCCTCGCTAATGTCCGCCAGCGACTGGACGCGCGCTACCCCAAAGAAGCCAGCATGCGCGTGAATACGACGTCGGACCAATTCCAGGTTAGCTTGTCGCTGCCCGCTGAATCGTTGGAGATCCCATCGTGAGCGCCGGGACGGAAAATAAAATCGGCGCGCTCATCGTGGACGATGAAGAGTTGGCCCGGCAGGTCTTGCGTGAATTACTGCAAGCGCATCCGGAAGTGCACGTGCTCGCCGAGTGCGCAAACGGCTTCGAGGCGGTGAAGGCCGTCACCGAGCACAAGCCCGATCTGATTTTTCTCGACGTGCAGATGCCGAAGCTGAGCGGATTCGATGTGCTCGAACTCATCGAGGGCGACATCGCGGTGATTTTTACGACGGCCTACGACCAATACGCGATGAAAGCGTTCGAGGTGCACGCCGTCGACTATTTGTTGAAGCCGATTGGCGGGGAACGATTCGAGAGTGCGCTGGAGCGCGTGAAAAAGCGCGTCGGCGAAAAAATGAAAGCGCAGCAAGCGAACCTTGCCGCCAATACTGAATCACCCGTGCAACACGCAACCGAACTATCGGCGGCAGCTCGACCGCCACAGCAATTTCTCGAGCGCGTCGTCGTGCGCGACGGCACGCGTGTCACGCTGATTCCGACAGCGAAACTCGACTACGTCGAGGCGCAGGACGACTACATCGCGCTCGCCAGCCACGGAGTAAAACATCTCAAGCAGCAAACAATCGCCAGCATCGAAGCCGGACTCGATCCGGAGCGTTTCGTGCGCATCCATCGCTCGTACATCGTGAACTTCGAGCGCGTGGCGCGCATCGAGCCCTACGGAAAAGACAGCCGCCTGGCGATTCTGGCCGACGGGACCCGCTTGCCGGTGAGCCGCGCCGGCTACGCCAGATTGAAGACATTGCTCGACGATCGAGCGTAAGGACGAAAAACGCCGGCAGGATGCGGGCGCTACCAAAGCAAAGCGAACTACGCGCCGACTCGGCGGACCCAGATGCGGCTCGTGGCTGGCTTTCCCAGATGCATTGTGCGGTTGCCGGAGCGCAGCGTCATCGTCTCGTCGTACTCGCGCTTCTTGACTTCGACGCGCGTATCGAGCCGCAAATCCAAATTCTCGAGAAATTCGAGGAACTGTGGATCTTTTTCGTACACGCAGACAATGTCGCCTTGATCGTCGGCGCGCAGGTCCGACAGAAGCACCGCTCCCTGCTTCCTTAAGGAAGCAATACCGCCGCGGATCGGAACTCCGTGCGGACAGCTCTTCTTGTCGGCAAATCGCTTGAGCAGCAGGGCTTCGACTTCGGGAGAAATGGCGTGCTCGAGCCGTTCGGCTTCATCGTGCGCTTTGGACCACGACAAACCGATCACGTCGGTGAGCAGCATTTCGGCAAGCTGGTGGCGCAGCGCCATGCGTTCGGCGATCTGGCGGCCTTTTTTGCTGAGATCGATGCGGCCGGTGCGCTCGACTTTGACGAGGCCGTCGCGTGTCATGCGCTTGAGCGCAGCAGTCACCGCGGGCGGCGTGACATTCAATTCTTCGGCCAGGCGCGCGCTGATCGGCGTGTGATCTTCCTCAAGCATTTCCCAAATAGCCTTGAGGTAATCTTCCTGGGATACGCTGGTTTTCTCGCGTCTCAAAAATTCTCCGGTTCTCGCCGTTCCCTATTCTGCGGGAATCTTCAATTTACACGAGTTCGAGGAAAGGAGTGAAATCGATTGGCCGCCAGACATCGCGTTGACGCTCTCTTGGAAATGGCAAAACGCTATCGTTTGCGCTTCGGCTCTGCGGGCTTGCGGGTTGCTTTCGCTGAAGATGAACGCGATCCGTTTCCATTTGAGCGACCCGGAGCCTGCGCCATCTCAAGGAATCGGCGATGTACGGTTGTGTCGGCTGTGAGTTCCGGATGGAATGCCGCGGCCATGACGCTTCCCTTTTGCACCAGCGCCGGCTTGCCCGCATATTTCGCGAGAACTTCGACGCCTTTGCCAATGCGCTCGATGACCGGAGCGCGTATGAAAACCATTTCGAGCGGCTCGTCGTGCAGCGTGGTCTCTCCGGTGACGACGTCGCTGTGCACCTGGCGGCCGTAGCCGTTGCGCAGGACGGTCATGTCGAGCAGGCCGAGCGATTCCTGCTTCGGATTTTTTACTTCGGAGGCGAGCAGAATCGCGCCGGCACAGGTGCCGAAAATTGGGCGCTCTTCGGCGGCGAATTTGCGAATCGCTTTGTCGAGGCCTTCTTCCTTCAGAAATTGGAGTTGCGTAGTGCTTTCGCCGCCGGGAAGGATCAGGCCTTCGCAGCCTTCCAAGTCGGCGGGTGTTCGCACTTCGACGGTGTCGACGCCGAGGTCGGCGAGCATTCGAGCGTGCGCGGCGAAGTCACCTTGTACTGCCAGAATTCCGATTTTCAATCGAGCTCCAGAGCGAGAGGAAATAGTTGAGCCGGTTGGCACACATGCTTTGCGCTGGGAACCATTCGCGTCTAAATCCCGCGATCTGGGAAACGATCGCGGCTACAGGTCTTGAGCAGATCGAAGTTGCCTAGGTCGGGCGGAGCAAGCCCCGCCCCTACAATTCGTACCTTGCGGCGGCGGGTGGCGCGGCCACACTGCGAATTTCACCGAACCGCAACAGAGGGTCGTTACCAGCCGCGGGTGGAGAGCATGTCTTTCTCTTCCAACTGGCGGACATCGATGCCGGGCATGGCTTCGCCGAGTTCTTCGCTGGCTTCGAGCACGGCTTTCGGATCATTGAAGTGGGTTGTGGCCTTCACGACGGCTTTTGCGCGGGCTTCGGGATCGCTGGACTTGAAGATGCCCGAGCCGACGAATACGGCTTCGGCGCCGAGGCTGCGTACGAGCGCGGCGTCGGCTGGAGTGGCGATTCCGCCTGCCGAGAAATTCGGCACCGGCAACTTGCCGGTCTTGGCGACAGCGCGAACCAAATCGAGCGGGGCGCCGAGTTCCTTTGCGAAGCGCATGATTTCGTCGTCGCGCAAGGTCGTGAGGCGCTTCATCTCGCTGACGATGGTGCGCATGTGGCGCACGGCTTCGACTACGTTGCCGGAACCCGCTTCGCCCTTAGTGCGAATCATCGCCGCGCCTTCCGCGATGCGACGGAGCGCTTCGCCAAGGTTGCGAGCACCGCAAACGAACGGCACACGGTAGTCGTGTTTCCACACGTGATTTTCTTCGTCAGCAGGCGTCAGCACTTCGCTCTCGTCGATGAAGTCGACTTCGAGGGCCTGCAACACTTCGGCTTCGGCGAAATGACCGATGCGAACCTTGGCCATCACGGGGATCGTGACGGTGTTCATGATTTCGCGAATGACCTTGATGCTGGCCATGCGCGCGACGCCGCCCTCTTTACGGATGTCCGAAGGAACGCGCTCGAGCGCCATCACGGCGCATGCGCCGGCCTTTTCCGCAATCTTGGCTTGTGCGGCGTTCGTGACGTCCATAATCACGCCGCCTTTGAGCATCTCGGCCAAGCCGACTTTCACGCGCCAGGCATTTTCGCCAACAAGATTAGCGCCATTGCCGCTGTGTGCGTGACCATTGCCGTTCGATTTCTTTCCGTTCGACTTCTTCGGGTCCATCTTGATTCTCCTCGTGATATTCAAACTCATGTTAAAAATCGTTGCTACTTACAACGAAACTCTCGGAACGGGCACGGCGTGCCGTGCCCCTACGCGCCGGGCTTAGACGAGAGCGACGCGGCTGCGTTCCGCGCGCCGCACGCCACGCTCGCGCTTCCTCATTTCGATTTTCAGCAGCTCGGCAAGGGTTTGCACACCTCGCGCGATCTGCTTCTCATTTAACCCCGCAAAGCCAAGCCGCAGCGTATTGGGCAGTGGACCTTGCACGTAAAAATAACGGCCCGGGGCGAAGAGCACACCGCGTTCTTTGACGTGAATCAGCAGTTCGCTCGCGTCGAACCCCGGAGGTAGTTCGAGCCAGAAGCACATGCCGCCTTCGGGCCGCGTCCAGCGCGCATCTTCGGGCATATATTTGCGCAACGCTTCATCGAGAGCCAGCAGGCGCGACGCGTAAACCTTGCGCATTTTTGCGACGTGTTTGCCGAACAGGCCGCGGCGCAGAAACTCCGCGAACAATGCTTGCGCCAGTTGATCGGTGTGCAGATCGGTGGCTTGCTTCACGACGCGCAAACGCTCGATGGCCGCGGCTGGCGCAACGATCCAGCCTACGCGCAGGCCCGGGAACGCAACTTTCGCGAAACTGTCGATGTGAATCACAAGATTCGAGCGGTCGAGCTGCTTGAGCGAAGGAATACGCTCGTCGTGGGCATGTAGGCGCGCGTAGATGTGGTCCTCGACGATTGGCACCTGATGCCGCGCGGCAAGTTCCAAGACTTTGCGGCGCGAAGCCAGCGGCATCGAAGTGCCGGTCGGATTCTGAAAATCGGGCGTGAGCACGATTAATTTGACGCGATTGGCGGCAAGCGTCGCTTCGAGCGCTTCCACATCGACGCCGAGCGCGCTTCCCGGCTCCGCATGCGTGCGCACGGGAACAGCGAGACATCGTGCGCGAGCGCTGTTGAAAATTGTTACCGCGCCGGGATACGTGGGATTTTCGAGGATGACCGAATCGCCGGGACGGACAAACGCTTTGCTGATGAGATCCAGCGATTGCTGGCAGCCGCCGGTGATCAGCAGGTTCTCGTCTTTGGCCGGAATGCCTTCGCGTCGCAACAGTTCCAGGAGCGCCTCTTTGAGCGGGGCGTAACCGTCGGACGGTCCGAGCGTCAGGACGTCGCCCGCTTCGCGACGCAGCACGGTGTTGACGCAGTTGACCAGCTCGTCGACGGGAAAAAATTCTTCGGCAGGGCGCGCCATGACGAACGAGAGAGCATCCTCTGGCGCGGCCGCGGTCAGGCGGCTCAGGACTTCGTCGCCACGCTCGTCGGCAAACAGCAATTCCCAGCGGATGCCATTGTGGCCATTGAGGACGGCGGGAGCCGGTGGCGTAATTTTGAGTCCGTTACCGTTGCCGCGAATAAACGTGCCGCGCCCGACGTGGCCCTGGATCAGTCCTTCGGATTCGAGTTCGGCGTAGGCGTTGGCGACGGTTGTGCGATGAACGCCCAGCATGGTGGCGAGTTCACGGCTCGCGGGAATGCGATCGCCGGGGCGCAAGTCGCCGGCATGGACCAAAGCGCGAAGCTGGTCACGAAGCTGAACGTATAGTGGAACGTGGCTTTCTGGCTGGAGATGCACTGGGAGCATTGTCTCTCACCCTGAGCCAATCTTACATGAGAATGGACTGGAACAAGAGCCAATTTGTCTCTTCGTAGGGCTGGTTAACAGAATCATGGATTACGTTAACTTGGAAAGGATAGGCTGGAGCGAAGACGTCGCGGAGAGGTGGGTGAGGCTGGATATAAACCGCGCGATCTGGGAAGCGATCGCGGCTACAGGGTGGCGTCGGACGAGCGAGGTCGTCGGTAGGAGATGAGTGGAGGTGAATCTAAACCCGCACCCTCTAAAATGTAGCTGCTAATAGACATCCCGGACAGGTGGGATATTCTCACAGCCCACCTCAGGAGGTTCGGGATGAAGAATCCAGTTTACGAGCAGATCCAGGCAAGGAAGGTGAAGGCCAGGCTGCGCATGCTGCAGCATGCGCAGCGCATCAGCGGCAACGTCAGCCAGACTTGCCGATTTTTCGGAGTATCGCGGGCGCTCTATTACATCTGGAAGCAGCGCTATGAGAAGCGCGGGGCAGCTGGCCTCCGGGATTTGCCTCGAAGACCACACAAGATCCGCTTTCGTATTCCGCCCGAGATCGTGTCGCTAATTCTTCGCATTCGGGAAGAGCGTCGTTACGGCGCCGTTCGAGTCAGCCTCTATCTGCAACGGCACTATCACGCTTACGTTTCACCGACGACTATCCTGAAAATCTTTCATCGTCATCACGTTGGCCCTGTCTCGCAGAAGAAGTATCGTCCCGGCCCAAAACCACCGGATGCACCTCTGCAGGTTCCAGGCCGCTCTGTCCAACTGGACGTGAAGTTCGTTCCCCGCGTGGGAAGGGCGCGTCAGCGCTTTTATCAATTCACGGCCATTGACGAAGCGACGCGATTCCGCGTGCTGCGCATCTACGACCACGACAACACCAAGACCGCGATCGACTTCCTTCGGGAGGTCCAGGAGCATTTCCCCTTCGCGATTCAGAAAATTCAGACCGATAACGGCTCTTCGTTCGGACCACAGTTCACCTGGCACCTTTCCGACCTCCGCATCTCACACCGGCACATACCTCCAGGTTGCCCTGAGGTGAACGGGAAGGTCGAGCGGAGCCATAAAACCGATTCGCAGGAGTTCTATCAGGGAAGGCATTTCAAACACAAAAGGGATCTTGCTCGAAAGCTTAAAAAATGGGAGACCGAATACAACGAACATCCTAGCCTCCACCATCCCGTCCACCTCTCGGCGCGCAAAACGCCGCCGGAGTGTAACGGACTCGTTTAGGGATCCAGATCTGTAAAGGATCGTCTTGACCTGTACACTCTAAGGGCTGAGGGTGCGGCACCCAACTGCCGGGTTGCAATGTGGGTACGAAGCAAATGGATTGTCTGCGTCGAACAGAGCTAGTGGCGGGCGTAGCCTAGTTGGCCGGTGTTTTGGCCTTCTTTTAGGTCGTGGAGGCAGAGTTTGATCCAGTCGGTGCGATCACACTGATAGAGCTGTTTCAGGGGGAGGTCCTTTTTCTCGATTTCGTAGCTGCCGCCTTGCATGTCGTCGGCGTCGTCAGCCGAGTCGGTCACCATCCAAGTGCCACCTTTCTCGACGCGTACACGGAACTGCTTCGAAGACGGCTCGTAATTCGAGTAGACGAAACAGCGGCGAATGCAGGCGCGGTCGGCAACATGGGAGACGAACTCGACGCGCCAGTTCGCGTCGGCGCGCAGCGTGGGAATGATGCGCGTTTCGGGCGGCAGCGTGGCAACGGCGGCTTCCGCACTGGCCTCAAGGTCGCTCAATCCGCGCGTATCCCGTGCGAGCAAAACGAAGTACGCCATGCCGATCAGGAGAAAGCCAGCGATGGTCCACTGCCGTAGCTGCGCCCGGGCTAAGACGACAAGTCCAAGAATTGCGCAGATTGCCGTCAGCCGGGACACGAGCAAGCCAATCCATGCCGCATACATCGACACGCGAAAGTTTTCGGGAAAAGTCGCAACCGCGAAAAACCCCACAAGATACAACTCTACCGGCAGCGCGATGTCGTTCCACCAGGAACGATTTCTGAGATTGCGCACAATTTCGATCAGCAGGCAGACGACGCCAAACGCCAGCGCAACCCACGCCAGCCTCTCGTAGCGGTCGCCGTAGACCATCAGTTGATCGGCGCCGGTGGAATACCAGAAGGGCAGCCCGCTGTTCCAATCCGCCGCCAACTCCGCGCGATGATGCAAGTACCAACGGAACCCCAGCAGCATCAGCACCGCCGCGCCAGGCACCGCGAGTTTGCGCCAGCCGTCGAGCCGGTTGCGCACGGCAACGTAAGCGATGGTCGCGATCGCCCACAGACACCCGATCGGATGCGCGAGCCACGCCACCCCAAGCAATAAAACTGCGGCAATCCAGTCGGCTTCCTTCCCTTTCCACCCTGTCATGGGCCATACGAGCGCCAGACAAAAGGCTCCAAGCCCGAGCGAGAGGTAGTAGTTCATAAAGCCCATGTTGAAGGCGTAGCCGTATGCCAGCGTCGCAATGCACGGCATGAGGACCCATTGCGCGTCGTCCGTCACCGCGCTGACCAGCGCGAAGACACCCCAGAAGAAAATCAGCACGCAAGCCGACACGGCAATTTTTTCGGCCAGCCAAAATCCGAGAATATTCGCGAGATGGAGCAGTGAAAAATCGAAAAGAACGTTGCTGAATTGACGCGCGAGATGGAGTCCCGGCGCCTGCCCTTTTTCGATTAGTTGCGCGAGCCAGGCGTTGTAGAGGTGGCTGCCGAGATCACCGGCCTCGATGTGGCGATGCCAGAAGCACGGCAAGAGAAGAACGACCGAGATGCCGGCGACGCGCGTCCAATAGCGCCCGAAAAAGCGCCACGCGGACGCGATGGCGCTATCGTCAGCGAACATGAGCTCGTTTTTTAACGGTCAACCGAGAGTCCCCATTTGCGAAGCGACATCGCGCGAGCACGAAGCAAACTGCATGCCGCACTACGCCGCATCGAGCGACATTTTACAAGGTTTTTCCTTGAAATTCTTAGCGTTGCGGACACTGGCCGGGGACTACACCTTTGTCCAGTAGCGCATTGTGCCGCTGAAACTCGACAATGTTTACAGGGATAAAACCAGTCGAGGTGTGTAAAAGCGATGCGTCAGGTCAACTGTTCGACGAGGCCTTGGGCGGTGCAGGTGTTGCCGTTCCTTCTTGCGCTCGTAGCTTGCGCGTGCGGCGGCATTGCGAAAACCACGACGACCAGTTCCGGCCCGACATCGCCATCTAACCCCAGCTCTCCAGGCGCGATGATGGTGACGGTCAGCCCGACCACCGCCAACATCCGCGCTGCCAGTTCGTTTCAATTTACGGCGACGGTGACCGGTAACTCAAATACAGCAGTGACCTGGACCGTTAACGGCACAGCCGGCGGCTCGGCTGCACTGGGAACGATTTCCTCGAGCGGAAACTACACCGCGCCTGCCACGCTGCCTAGTCCGAACGCCTTGACGATCACGGCGACTAGCGCCGCGACAGCGTCGGCGAGCGGTTCGAGTGCCGTCACGATTCTGAATCCGACTCCGACACTGGTGGGCACGAATCCGGCGAGCACCGGTACCGGCAGCTTCTCCATCACGCTGACCGGCACGAATTTCATCTCCGGCGCGCAGGTAATGCTCGGTAACACACCGCTGACGACGACCTTCGTTTCTTCGACGCAGCTCACCGCGAGCGGCAGCGAATCCACATCCGGAATTTATTCGATCACGGTGGTAAATCCCGATCCCGGCAGCAGCAGCTCGAACAGCCTCAATTTTCAGATCGGCGCATCACAGCAGGCTTCCGGCTGCAGCCAGATGTCCCTTGGCCAAGGCGGGAGCTTGAACGGCTTCGTTCCTTTTTCGCCGACGAGCGGGTGGAATAAGGACATCTCCACCGCGGCGATTGATTCCAATTCCACCGCGATTATCAATTTCATCGGCGGCAGCATAGGTTTGCACGCTGACTTCGGCTCTGGGCAATATCAGGGTTCGACGATCGGCATTCCGTACGTCGTCGCAGGAGCGCAGCAGCCGGAGATTCCGGTCAACTTCACTGCGTATGGCGATGAGAGCGATCCTGGCCCGATGCCGATCGCGCTCACCGATCCGATCGAGGGCGATCCGAATCCCGGCACCGGCGATCGCCACGTGCTCGTGCTCGACAACGCGAATTGCTTTCTTTACGAAATGGATAGCTCGTATCCACAGGCTACGAGCTGGAATGCCGATTCGGCAGCAGTTTGGGATTTGCTGGGGAACGAGCAGCGGCCGTACACGTGGACTTCGGCGGACGCCGCCGGGCTTCCGATTTTTCCTGGGCTCGTGCGCTACGACGACGTGGCAGCCGGTGCGATCAATCACGCGATTCGATTTACGCTGCAACACAGCCGCGCGGCATTCATTCCTCCGGCGTCGCACTGGGCGGCCAACTCGAGCAACTCGCTCGCAGCCCCGATGGGGATGAAGTTGCGCCTGAAGGCGAGCTTCAACATTTCGGGATTCTCGCCTGCGAACCAGGTGATTCTGAAGGCATTCAAGAAATACGGGATCATCATGGCGGACAACGGCTCGTCGATGTATATCGGCGGCGCGCCTGACTCGCGTTGGGACAACGACGATTGCACAATCTTGGGACGGTGACGGCGTCGGATTTTGAAGTGGTGCAGATGTCCACGGTATATACGGCGGCCAACGTGCCGACGGGTGCCGCGCCGCACATCACATCGTTCACCGCTAGCTCGGCGTCGGTTGCGTCGGGCACGACGGTAACGTTGTCGTGGCAGCAGACTGGCGCGGGCTACGTCATCGTTTCGCCGCAGGTCGGGGCGGTTCGCGGGTCGAGCGCGACTGTGAAGCCTGACTGCGACCACAACTTACACGCTCTACGCGACGAATGCGTTTGGGCAGACGAAGTCGACTGTCACCGTGACAGTGCACTAGACGCTTGGTGGATCGCAGTCGATCTTCTACAACTGCCTATTTTGTGAGTTGAAACTCGTCGTGTAATTGCGCCGTCGAGTCGCCGCCGACCCACACGTCAAAGTGCTCGGGTTCGACAACCCATTTTTTTTCGACCGGGCTCCAGAATTGGAGCTCGTCTTTGCTTAGCGTGAAGTGCAGGGACTTCTTCGCGCCGGCTTCGAGCGCGACGCGTTCGAACCCTTCCAGTTGCCGTACCGGACGTGACGCGCTGCCCGCTCGCTGGTGAATGTAAAGTTGCACAACGGCGTCGCCGGCACGGCTCCCGGTATTTGACACATCCACGCTGACTTCGATCTTTCCGCCGTTGGCGTTCGTCTGCTTCGTGCTGAGCTTCAGATTGTCGTAGCTGAATTTGGTGTAGCTCAGGCCGTAGCCGAAGGGATACAGCGGAGTGCTTGGCAAATCCCAGTAGCGCGATTTGAAATCGGGCGCGGTCTCGGGGGCCTGCGTTAAATTGTGGTTGTAATAGAGCGGCAGCTGCCCGGCATTGCGTGGCCAGCTTACCGGCAAATGCGCGCCGGGATTCGCGTCGCCGAAGAGGACATCGGCAATGGCGTTGCCGCCTTCGACGCCGGGATACCAGGCCTCGATGATTGCGCCGACGTGTTCCGACGCCCATGAGATGTCGAGCGGGCGACCGCTGACGAGGACTAACACGATCGGCTTTCCGGTCGCGGCCACCGCTTCAAGTAATTCTTCTTGCCCGTTCGCCAAGCGCAGCGACGAGCGCGAAGCCGCCTCACCGCTCTGCAATCCGATTTCGCCAAGCACCATGACGACAACGTCATTCCGCTGAGCGACTGCGACAGCGTCGTCGATCGATTTCTTTACTTCGTCGTTGGTCTGCGTCGGCTGCTCTTTCAGCTTCATGATCGGGATGCCTTCAAACGGCGATGGGATAAGGCGGTGCGCGTTCGGTCCGTGCGCGTATTCGACTCGAACCGCGCTGCCGACCTTCTGGCGAATGCCGTCGAGCGCACCGACAGCTTTGTCGGGAGCGAGGAGAATCGAACCCCACATGTCGATCATGTTGTCGGGATCTTCGGCCAACGGGCCGATCACCGCTATGGACCTCGCCTTCGCGCCGGTTTTATCGAGCGGCAAGAGATCGCCTTCGTTGCGCAGAAGCACCATGGACCGTTGCGCAGCGCGGCGCGCTGCTTGTCTCGACTCCGGCGAGTTCAGCGTCTGCTCCATCTTTGACAGGTCGGCGTATGGATGCTCGAAGAGCCCCATTCTCACTTTCGTTTCGAGGATCGGCCGCACCATGTCGTCGATCTCTTTTTCTTTTATTCGCCCAGCTTTTACTTCGGGCGCGAGCCACTTCAAATACGTGCCGCTTGCCATATCCATGTTCGTGCCTGCCGAGAATGCCTTCTGCGCAGCGTCTTGTGAATCGCGCGCGTAGCCGTGAACGATCAAGCTGTGCACCGCGTTCGCGTCGCTGACGACGAAGCCGTTGTAGTTCCACACCGAACGCAACACGTCGTGCAACAAAAAGCGATTTCCCGTCGCGGGCACGTCGTTCAAATCCATGTAGGCGCTCATGAACGTCGCCACGCCTGCATCGAGCGCCGCCTTGAACGGCGGCAGATAGAGATTCCACATCAATTCTTCGGGAACGTACGACGCGTCGTAGTCGCGCCCGCCGTCGGCGGCACCGTATCCCGCGAAGTGTTTTGCGGTGGCGAGCACGTGGTCGGGGCTTCCCCACTCGCGACCCTGGAATCCGAGCACTTGCGCGCGGGCGATTGCCGAACCGAGGTACGGGTCCTCGCCCGCGCCCTCGATCATTCGGCCCCATCGAGCGTCGCGCGCAATGTCGACCATTGGCGCGAATGTCCAGTCGATGCCGACGGCGCGGGCTTCCCTAGCTGCGATCGTCTGTCCTTGTTCGACCATCGCGGGATCCCACGAGGATGCTGTGCCGATCGGCGATGGAAAAATAGTGTGGTAGCCGTGGATTACGTCGAGGCCGAAGAGGATTGGGATGTGCAGGCGCGATTTTTCGACGGCGATGTGCTGGAAGCGGTCGATTTCTTTTGGGTCGGACACCCACAGCATCGAACCGGCACCGCGCTGCTCGATGATCTGCTCGGCGTTTAGCCCGTCGGAATTTGCGGCGAACTCGGCAATCGGGAACCCGGGTAACTGCACAAGCTGAGCGACCTTCTCGTCGAGCGTCATCTGCCTCAGGAGGTCGTTGGCGCGTGAACGGACTTTCGCCTCGGGAATGGCGGGATTCGACTTCGTGGCTTCGCGCGTCTGCCCGCGCAAGATCGGCGCTGCAAAAACGCACAGCGAAAGAATCAGCAAAGCGCTAAACAACGCGTTCAGATTTTGCTTGTTTGTTCTGTTGGAATTTTCCCACGCAAAGAAGGCACGACCGTTCCGTCGGATCATTAAAGCCCCCTGTAGCCTCGACAAGCGGCAAGACTGTACACCCTATTCTGGGAAACTCACATCGGAAAGAGGCAGGATTCTGCGTCGTGGGAGAATCGAATTCACTCAGTGAGCGGTCGCTGGTTTCCCGTTTCCTTTGTGAACCAGCCGCTTATGAACCTTCGCCTCAGGCGCGCCTGCGCCCTCGTGCGGCGGCGTCCCATTTCGCGCGTTCGCTCGCCAGAACGATTCGACAGCGCCATGGGCCAGCCATTCTTTGTCCAGCGACCCACGGAAAATGTGCCGGAACATCATCGGCCCGACGAGCAATGCAACGGCAAGCTCTTCATCCAGCACGGAGGGGAAAACTCCCCGATCGATGCCGCGGCGCACGAGTTCCTTCAACCCGGCGCGAATACGTTCCATCGCCCGAGCGCGCCATGCCCGGCCAAACTCCTCGTTTCGCGCCGAATACGCAATCAGATGCGGCATCAATCGCCGCTTGATTGCTTCAGTACGAGGCGGGGCTTCGTACATCAGAAACGCGACCGTGTCGGCTTTCCAGTCGCCACTGTCCGTCCTGGGTGGGCCCGCGTCCAGACCCGCCAGATAGGTCATGACTTCCATGCACAGCGCTTCTTTGTCGGACCAATGTTTGTAGATCGTCGCTTTGCTAACGCGCGACTTGGCCGCGATGGCGTCCATGCTCGTCGTGTCGATCCCACGGTCGGCAAACAATTCCGCTGCGGTTTCGAGTACTTTCTGATGGGCGCGTTGGCTGAGTCCTTTAGGCATAGCAGAAGGATCCGCGCTTAAATCTCGATCTTCGAGAATCGCCACGCGCCGATACACAACAGAACGATGCCCACGCAACACAACACGATGATGTCGACCAGCGGACCGTAGTGCGAGTGACCCACCAGTGCACCGCGCATTCCATCGACGCCGTACGACAGTGGATCAAATGCCGAGATGATCTGCAACGCTTTCGGGGATGTATCCAGCGGAAATAGCGCACCCGACAGGAAGAAAATCGGCAGCACCAGGAAGTTCATCACGATCGGAAATGCCTGCATGTCGGGGATGACGGAACCAATCGTCGTTCCCAACGCCGCGAAAAGAATCGCGATCAATAATAAAAAGAAGAGCGCAACAGGAATCCCGGCGAGGCTGATCGGTCGAAATCCTGCGATGAGGCATACGACCGACACCAGCAGTCCCTGAAACATCGACGTCGTCGCCGAACCGAGCGTCCGCCCGATCATGATCTCAAGGCGTGGTACCGGCGCCACCAGCGTCTCTTTCAAGAAGCCAAACTGACGGTCCCACAACAACGCTATGCCTGAGAACACCGACGAAAACAGGACTGCCATGCCGATGATCCCCGGCGAGATGAATTGGAGATACGATCCGCCGTTCGCTTTCTGGTACACCGCGCCAAGTCCAAAGCCGAGCGCGAGCAAATACAGCAGGGGTTGCCCCAACGAAGCGATGATCTGGGGCTTCGATCGCGTGTATCGCTTCACCTCGCGCAGCCACAATATGTAGACCGGTTCCATTTATCGCCTCCACATCCGCGCAACCTGGCGCATCTGTTCTGCCGATCCAGCACTCTCATCACGAATGGCTGTTCCGGTGAGCGCCAGAAACGCGTCTTCGAGCGATTCTTTACCGGTTTGCCCTTTCAATTCGGCCGAAGAACCGATCGCTACGATTTTTCCGTGATCGATCACCGCGATGCGGCTCGCGACGCGGTCGGCTTCGTCCATGTAGTGCGTCGTCAGAAATACGGTTACGCCTTCGTTCTGATTGAGGCTTTTCACGTGGGTCCAAAGTTGATTTCGGCTTTGCGGATCGAGGCCGAGGGTCGGCTCATCGAGAAAGAGGATCTTTGGTGTGTGCAGAAACCCACGAGCAATCTCGAGCCGGCGCTTCATGCCGCCCGAAAATGTCTTCACGAGGTTATCTTTGCGATCCCACAACTCGAAGAGCTTCAACAGAAGCTCCGCCCGCTGCTTCCGCACCTTGCGCGGCACGTGATAGAGCGCTCCGTGCAGCTCCATGTTTTCCCAGGCGGTCAAATCCTGATCGAGGCTCGGGTCCTGAAACACGATCCCAAATTGCTGGCGCACTTCGTGCTGCTTCTCGACAGGGTTCATCCCGTCGATCTCCAGCGTCCCGCTCGTCGGAGCCAGCAGAGTCGTCAGCATCTTGATGGTGGTTGTTTTGCCTGCGCCGTTCGGCCCAAGAAAAGCGAAGATCTCGCCTTTGGCCACGTCGAAAGACACGTTGTCCACTGCGGTAAAGTCACCGAACTTCTTCACCAGTTGTTGTACACGGATCATTGAAACGCAATCCTCCAGGGCAGTCGAAAACGGCCGCGCAGAGATTCTGGCTCGCTGGGGCCGTTATGGGTTTGTACGAAGAAACATGCTCAGGAATTTCGCATACTAAACGGTTCAGTTCAGTATGTCAACGGGGCACTCGTCCACCGATGGCCGTCTGTGGAAAAACAAAACGGGCGCCGCACTCGCGGCGCCCGTTTCTCCAAAATTTAGTAGGTTCTTACTTCGAGAGCTGGTTCTCGCCCAGCCGCTTAAGGCGATCCCGCAATCTGCGCTGCAAGACAGTCGGCGTATTCGGGTTGAATGCCACGAGATACCACAGTGGCTGGCTGCGATCCCGGCTCAACCAGGTCAAAGTCGTTGCGTCCGCATTCGGATGCCGCGCCACGTTCTCGCGAATCGCGCCATACGGATGCTTGGCCAGCTTGTTCAAAGTCTTGGAATTCGCCCGCGGATGCTCGCTGATCAGCCGTAGCAAATAGAAATCGGTCTGTGGCGCCTGCTTCACTAACTTTTCGAGCATTTCGGGCTTCGCGTCGGCGCTCAGCACGAGACCAATCTTTTCGTCCCAGGCCGTGTTGATCTGGTTCAGTTCGCGGGTTCGTGCGTGGATGAGCTCTTCGAGGACGCGACGCTCCTGCTGCATGCGCGCGATCGGAAGTTCGGTCCCTTCCAGCGAATCCAACACGCGCAGCAGATGCTGGCGCTCGCCAAAAACGATTTGAGAGGTGCGCGTTGTCGCGCCTTTTTCTTTCTCTTTGTGCTGTACCAGGTCGGAACGTCGCATGTTTGGTTGCTCCGGCTCATCCCTTCCCCATGTACACCCAGGGACTTCGCCTAGATTTTCCTATCTGTGTCGCTGGACCGAACGAATGGCCACACAGGTGGCCAGGGCGAATTATGGTATGCGGTACACGTGCGGTAAAGTTAGCAACAGCCCTTGTGTGCCCGATACATCATCATCGCCAAGTGGCTGAAAATCAGCGAGATTTGAGAAAGATTACATGTCGCAAAATTCCGCATTCAACGAGCATAAAGACGAGCTGGAGCATTACGAGCAGATGTTTGGTCGAGATCGCGGCCGCCTGGCAGTGTCGCTCGATCGCCTGACGAATGCGTTGGTGCTGGTCGGCCAGCACGGCGTGTATTGCACGAGCCAGCGCAACCCAACGGTGCCTGCGATGGACCTGCGCATGGTCGTTCAGGAGTTGACGCACGCCAAGGAGCTTATGCAGTCGGTGATGGAAGAGTTGAAGAAGTCCCGCGGTGAATCTGCGAGTTCGTAATTCGCTGAGTTACCGAGACTTATAGGATGCACCGGCGGCCTACAGAGTGGCTATCCGCTTTAGAATCACATCCTTACACTTTTGCCAGATGTAACTCCCATAGAATCACATCCTTGCGCGAAAACAGGGGGAGGGGGGTGTCCCCTGATCTCCCGCCGGAATTATTGTGCGATCCGAGCGATGCGGTGTTCTTTCAGGTTTGAGCTTTCGCTGAGGTTCTTCAGTTCTTCGAGGCCAGCAGGTCCCCACTGCGCGAGAAAAGGCAGGAAGCTAAGCTCGCGCGACTGCAAGATGCGATCTGGATAAAGTAGATTTTCGAGAAATTCGCTGTGCTCGGCGATCAATCCAGCGCGTTCATCAAGCGCGCGGCCAGTCTTCTCGCGTAGCTTGTTCAGTTGAAACGACATTTTTTCGCGCGTGGTCTCGACCGCACCCGCCAACGTCGCATCGAGCTTCTGAATCTCGGCGCCAAGTTCCGTCAGCGTGCTATCGATCAACGCATTCTTTTTGTCGAAGTTTTCGCCAAGCTGACTCGGCAGCGACACCGATTCCATCTGCTTGCGCAATTGCTGCGGGCCGTTCCATAGGTTCTCGATGCACAGCTTATATTTCTGCAGCAGCTTGTCCGCTTTGGCGTCAAGGATCGTGAAGTCCGCGCGCGGCAGCAAGACAGGCATGCGCCCCAAGATATCGCGATAGATCACTTCGGATTGCGCCAGATACGAAATCTCAGCCGGTCCGACGCAAAAGGCGACGGTCGGAAACAGATAATCCTGCACGACAGGCCGCAACAGCGCGTTCGGACTCAGCGTTTCGGGCGATGAATCGGCGAGCTGCAAAACTTCGGCTTCGGTCAGAACGGAGTCGCCGATCTTGAACGTGCCGGCTTTGCCGCCGTGCTCGCCTTGATAAACGATCGGCTGGCGCACGCCGTCGCGAATCTGAAACATCAACGTCGTTTCCGGAGTGACCTTCACCTGCGGCGCAAATCCGGCGGCCTCTAAATCTTTGTCGCGTTGCAGCAGTTTCGCGTTGAGGGTTGCGCGATCCGACAAAGCTCTGCGATAAATTGGCGCTGCGATGCGATGCAGCCGTGCATCCAGCGGATCAACCAGAATCAATCCGTAGTCTGCGAAGACGCGCGCAAACAATTTCCCGAAAGCGCTGCCATAGCTTTCATCCGGCGTGTAACTCTCGGCCAGATATTTCGCAACGGCCGTGGCTGCTCGTTCCGGCAAGGAGTTCCGTCGCCGACTTGACGATTTCTTCCACCGCCGGGCCGAGCTTCACTTGACCAACGGGACGTCCAGGCGCGCCTTCTCCGGACAGCTCAAACCGCGTCCGCTTTTTGGCGTGAAACCAGGAAACATGGCGCACTTCGTCGAGATCGTGATCTTCGGTCGCCATCCAGAAAATTGGCACGGCATCGACGCCGGACCGTGTGAGTTCCTGCGCGATCTGAATCGCGCTCAGCGCTTTATAGAACGCATAAGCCGGCCCGCCGAAGAGTCCGACTTGCTGCCCGCTGAGCACGGCTACAGCACCGTTGGCCAGCCGATCGATGTTTTTAGCCGTAGCGTCGCCAGCGCCAAGCGATACGTTCGTCTCGCGCAGCACAGCGGCACCTTCCTTGCGACGACTCTCCGGATAGTCCACGGTCTTCGCCGCCTGTTGAATCGCTTCTAGTGTTGGCGGATGAGGATAAAACTGCGAAACGCTGGAGAAATCGCTCAGGAACCGAAGGAACAGCTTCGGCTGGTGGGGCAGGCGCTGGAACGGTATCGAAAGACAGCCCATCGGTGCTTAGATGATCCTTGTCGATTTAGGTCACACTGCCAGCCGCTTATCGTTGTACCGATGTTACATGCTGGCAGGCGATTTGCCTGCATGTCACTGGGACAGTTGCCAAATCAATCCGGTGTCCAAGGTTTGGACGCGCTAGACCAAGCGAAGATAGCCCAAGTGCTCACCAGGCCGCAGGGCTCAAACAAACGCGCCGGTCACGCCCGAACCAATGCCGGCTCGAGGCTCTGCAACGTCTCGACAACGCGCTGTTTGTAAGTGTCCGGCAGCGGAACCAGCGGCGAGCGAGGGACTCCGCCGTGATACCCGCGTTGGTCCATCGCAAACTTGATGCCCGCGATGGCGTGCTCGGATTGGATCACTTTCCCCGCTTTGAGCAACGTGTTCTGCAGCGCGCGAGCCTTGTCGACCTCACCGCTGCGGTACAAGTCGTACAAGGCGACGTACATTTCCGGCAAAGCAGAGCCGAGCGCCAAGATCGCGCCTTTCGCGCCGACCGTCAAACCGGCGAGCATCGTTCCTGCCGAGCCCGTCAGAACCTGGAAATCTGCCGGGCACGCGGAGACAATTTCGGCCACGCGCATCACGTGTCCAGAACTTTCCTTGATGCCGACAATGTTCGGATGCTGGGCGAGCGCGCCGACTTCGGGCGCTTCCAGCGTCACGCCGGTAAAAATCGGCACCGAGTACAGCAGCACCGGAATCGGTGACGCATCCGCCACGCGGCGATAGTGCGCGATCAAAACCTCGGGCTTGTATGCGGGCTTGTAGTAATGCGGGGTCTTCACCAGCGCGAAATGGTATCCGAGGTCGGCCGCGCGCTTCGTTCGCTCAATCGTATCTTGGGTGGATTCGGCGCCGGTGCCAGCGATCAGGCGCTTCCCTTGCCCCGCGGCGTCACGCACGGTCGTCAGGATGCCGTCCATCTCGCTGCGCGACAACAAAACCGATTCGCCGGTCGAGCCGAGCGCGACGAATCCGGCCACACCGGTCGAGTTATATCGCTCGATGTTGTACTTCAGGTCGGCGAGCGAGACTTCGCCGTCCGCCGCGTACGGCGTCGTCAATGCGGGATATACGCCACCCAGATCCACGAAATCAGTCTCCCGTCGTCGTATGTGCTGCGGTGCCTGATGCGGGCACGCTGCCTTGATGCAAATCCTGGAGGGCGCCGACTTCAGGGCGCTGATCGAGCAACGCCTTGATCCCCAGCGCGGCCGCGTGCGCCGCGGAAAGCGTCGTGATGCACGGAACATTGTGGCGGATTGCCGCGCGCCGGATCGACTTCTCATCGTAGAACGATTCGCGGCCCAGCGGCGTGTTGATAATCAGATCGATCTTGCGCGTTTTAACGAGGTCGACGATGTTCGGCCGGCCTTCGTTTACTTTGAACACGGGCTCGGCCTCGATACCGGCGGCTTCGAGCGCGGCAGCTGTGCCACGCGTCGCGAGCAGGCGGAAGCCGAGTTCCTTCAAGTCTTTGCCGAGCGGGCCGACTTGTCGCTTGTCGCGATCGTTCACGCTCAAAAAGATTGTGCCTTTGAGCGGCAAGCGTCTGCCCGGCGGCGAGCTGGGCTTTGGCGAACGCCTGGCCGTAGGAAGTCGAGACGCCCATCACTTCGCCGGTGGAACGCATCTCCGGGCCGAGGATGGTGTCGACGCCGCGGAATTTGTTGAACGGGAACACCGGCGACTTCACCGCGTAGAAATCGTGGACCGCGATTTCGAGCACGCCGTTGTTTTTCACCAGCGGCAGCTTCATGTCGGCTAATCGCTTGCCGGCCATCAGTCGCGACGCGACTTTCGCCAGTGGCACGCCGGTCGCCTTGCTGACGTACGGAACGGTTCGCGAGGCGCGCGGATTCACTTCGAGCACGTACACGGTGTCGCGCTGAATCGCATACTGCACGTTCATCAGGCCGACGACTTTGAGCGCCAGGGCCAGACGCCGCGTGTAGTCGCGGATCGTGTCGAGAATTTTGGGCGAAAGGCTTACCGCCGGCAGCACGCACGACGAATCGCCGGAGTGCACGCCGGCTTCTTCGATGTGCTCCATGATGCCGCCGATGACGACGTCGGTTCCGTCGGCGAGGGCATCCACATCGACTTCGGTCGCTTCTTCGAGGAATTGATCGATCAGCACCGGTCGCGCCGGGCCCATCAGCGCCGCTTGCGCGACATATTCCTGCACGGTGTTGACGTCGTACGCGATCACCATCGAGCGGCCGCCGAGGACGTAGCTCGGTCGCACGAGAACTGGCAAACCGATTTCGCCAGCGACGCGAGCGGCCTCTTCCGGGATCAGCGCGGTCCCGTTGCGCGGCTGCGGAATTTTCAATTCTTCGAGCAAGCGTCCGAATCGCCGTCGATCTTCGGCGAGGTCGATCGACTCCGGCGTCGTCCCGATGATCGGCACGCCGTTGCGCTTCAGTTCCAGCGCAAGATTCAGCGGCGTCTGCCCGCCGAACTGGACGATGACGCCGACCGGCTTTTCTTTCTCGACGATCGCGAGCACGTCTTCCAGCGTCAGCGGCTCGAAGTACAACCGGTCCGATGTGTCGTAATCGGTCGACACCGTCTCCGGATTGCAATTCACCATGATCGTTTCGTAGCCGTCTTCGCGCAGCGCGAACGACGCATGGCAGCAGCAGTAGTCGAACTCGATTCCCTGCGCGATGCGATTCGGACCGCTGCCCAGAATCATGATCTTCGGCTTGGTGGTTGGCTCCGACTCGTCTTCGTCCTCGTACGTCGAGTACATGTACGGCGTGAACGACTCGAATTCCGCGGCGCACGTATCCACGCGCTTGAAGACCGGTGCGACGCCATAGCGCGCACGCTGCAAACGCACGGCGGCTGGAGTCGTCTTCCAGATCTGCGCCAGAGTTTCGTCGCTCGTGCCGTGGCGTTTCACTTCGCGCAGCAAATCCTTCGACGCGGTTTCGACGGTCACGTTCGCGGCGCGCCGGTTCATCGCGTTGATCTCTTCGCACTGCTGGATGAACCACGGATCGATCTTCGTCAGGTCACAAATCTCGGTAGCGGGAAGTCCGCGTTCGACGGCGGTCAGAATCCAGTGCAAACGATCCGCACGCGGCGTCGCCAATTTCTCGCGCAGCAACGACTGCGGCGTTTCGGCAGGAGCGCGCCACGGAGTGTGCGGCTCGAGCGAACGAATTCCCTTTTGCAGCGCCTCTTTGAAGGTGCGGCCGATCGCCATCACTTCGCCGACCGACTTCATCTGCGTGCCGAGCGTGGTGTCGGCGCCGGGAAATTTCTCGAATTGACACTTCGGAATCTTTACTACGACGTAGTCGATGGTCGGCTCAAAACACGCCGGCGTCGCCTTCGTGATGTCGTTGGAAATCTCGTCGAGCGACATGCCGACCGCGAGGCGGGCAGCGATTTTGGCGATCGGGAACCCAGTCGCTTTGCTGGCCAGCGCCGAACTGCGCGACACGCGCGGATTCATCTCGATGACGACCATGCGGCCGTTCGCCGGATTGATGCCGAACTGAACATTGGACCCGCCGGTCTCCACGCCGACTTCGCGAATGATTGCGGCCGCGGCGTCGCGCATGCGCTGGTATTCCTTATCGGTCAGCGTCTGCGCCGGAGCCACAGTGATCGAATCGCCGGTGTGCACGCCCATCGGGTCGAAATTTTCGATCGAGCAGATGACCACGAAGTTGTCGCGAAAATCGCGCATCACTTCGAGCTCGTATTCTTTCCACCCGAGCACGGACTCTTCGACCAACGCCTCGTGCACCGGACTCATGTCGAGTGCGTGCGAAATCGCTTCGCCAAACTCTTCGCGGTTATACGCGATCGATCCGCCCGACCCGCCCATCGTAAACGACGGCCGAATCACCAGCGGAAATCCCATCTGATCGCACAGCCGCAGCGCATCCTGGGCGTTGTTCACCAGCGCCGACGCTGGCACTTCCAGCCCAATCTTGCGGCACGCATCTTTGAACCACAGTCGGTCTTCGGCGACCTTGATCGCGCGCAGCGACGCGCCGATCATTTCGACTTTGTACTTCTCGAGGATGCCGCTCTCGGAAAGCTCGACGGCAAGATTCAGCGCCGTCTGTCCGCCGACCGTCGGCAAAATCGCCTGCGGCCGTTCGCGCGAAATAATTTCTTCGAGATATTCCTTGGTCAGCGGCTCGATGTACGTCCGATGGGCTAACTCCGGATCGGTCATGATCGTCGCCGGATTCGAGTTCACCAGCACGACTTCATACCCTTCGGCACGCAGCGCCTTGCACGCCTGCGCTCCCGAATAGTCAAATTCGCAGGCCTGCCCGATCACAATCGGCCCCGACCCGATAATCAAAATCTTCTTGATGTCTGTACGCTTTGGCATATCTCGTGGCTAAATCCTTAGCAAATACTCCCAATTTTCAATTCGATCGACATGCCTTGTTTCGGCGCGTCCTGCTTAATCTCGACACCCACGAATCGCGACTTGAATCCCGAGGACATGACGACGACGGTGTACGTGCCCGGTTCCAGCGCGGCCGCAAAGTTCCCATGCTCGTCCGCTTGTAGTTTGAAAGGAGCGGGCTTCGCTGCGCCATCGCGGCGATAAACGGTAAGCTCAGCTTTCATGATTCCAGCACCGGCCTGATCCATGACCGTACCCGCGAACGCCGGTCCACTCAGTTCGATCGGCGATTTTTCGTGCTGCTTTGCCAATTCATCAAGCGTCGGTTCAACAGGCAATGCGGTGAGGATCAGAGGAACTTGTGTCGGCGTTGCGTCACGGCTCGCCGTCACGTCCAAACACAGCGCTGCGGCCAACCTCGGATCGGCGTCGACAGTGAGGCAATTTTGCCCCGCAGGCAAACCTTTCAGATCGATCGCGCCGTGCGCATCTGTCGCAATCCGCATCTCAGACTGTTTTCCACCTGCGAACGACGCAATCACGAGATGGATCGGAAGTCGCACCGCAGGCTTGCCGTCCACCGTTACCGTAGCATGCGCATTTTGCTTCGAGGGGACAGCGGGCACGACGACGACGCAGTCGCCGTTAGCGATCGTCGCGACCAGCAAAGTGCTCGCAGCTATCGTGAACATCTTCATCGCCGCGAGCTCCCCGGCGACGCGAACTCTTTCATCAAATCGGTGAACTGCGTGAACAAGTAATGCGAATCGTGTGGACCCGGCGAAGCTTCCGGATGGTACTGCACGCTGAACAACGGCACTGATTTGTGCCGGAAGCCCTCGTTCGTGTGATCGTTCAAATTCAAGTGCGTGATCTCCACGTCACTCGATGGCAGAGATTCGGGATCAACACAGAAGCCGTGATTTTGCGAGGTGATCTCGACCTGCTCGGTGAGCAGGTTTTTCACCGGATGATTCGAGCCGTGATGTCCGAACTTCAGCTTGAACGTCTTGCCGCCCAGCGCAAGGCCGCAGAGTTGGTGACCCAGGCAGATTCCGAACACCGGAACCTTACCCAGCAGCTTGCGAATATTTTCGACCGCGTACGTCGCCGGCTCCGGATCACCAGGCCCGTTCGACAGGAACACGCCGTCCGCACCCAATTCGAGAACATCTTCGGCCGGAGTCTGCGCCGGCACGACAACTACTTCGCAACCGTGATCGATCAACAACCGCAAAATGTTTTGCTTGATCCCGAAGTCGTAAGCCGCGACGCGCAACTTGCGTCCACCTTCGGAACCCGAGCCAGCTTCACCCATCTGCTCCGTCCACGGAGAAATCGCCAGCTCGATCGAGCCCGTGTCCCACTTGTAGCCCTTCTCGGTCGAAACGCGGCTCGCCAATTCCTGTCCAGCCATCAACGGCAACTGTTTGGCTTCGTGAATCAATTGCTCGGCTGGAGTTCCATCGGTCGCCACCAGCGCGCGCAAAGCTCCATGCAGTCGCAGATGCCTGACAAGCGCGCGCGTGTCGATGTCCCAGATCACCGGGATCTTGTGCCGGTTCAAATAGAGCTGCGCCGTCTCCGCCGATCGCCAGTTCGACGACACTTGCGAAAACTCGCGCACCACCAGTGCTTCGATGTACGGGCGCGCCGATTCCTGGTCATCGAGATTCGCGCCAACGTTTCCGATATGCGGATACGTCAGGCAGACAATCTGTCCCGCGTAGCTTGGGTCGGTGAAGACTTCCTGGTATCCGGTGAGGCTGGTATTAAAAACGACTTCGCCGCCGCGGCGCGTGATCGCGCCGGCCGCGCGGCCGTTAAATATGCGCCCGTCTTCCAGCGCAAGTATGGCGGGTCGGTGTTGAACCTCGTTCAGTGTGTCCTCCGTCGAAATTCATTTCGTTTTCGCTTCCGTCGTCGATGTCGCCGACAGCGAGCCGAAGTGATCCACGGGCCAATACGCGAATACGGCGCGTCCGTAAATAAAGTGACTTGGCACTGTACCAAAAACACGTGAATCGTTTGAGCTGATTCGGTGGTCGCCCATCACAAAGTAGGCGTGGTCGGGCACTTTGGTCGGCGTGAAGTCGCTCAAATCTTCGTACTGTGGCGGCACGTAAGGTTCGGGGAGCGTCACTCCGTTCACATAGACGACGCCTTTGCGAATTTCCACCGTTTCGCCCGGCAGGCCGACTACGCGTTTGATGAACGACTTTGAGCGGTCCAGCGGATACCAAAAGACGACCACGTCGCCGCGCTCGATCGGCTCGAAGCGATACACAAACTTGTTGATGAAGATTCGCTCCTGGTCTGAGAGGAGCGGGGCCATGCTCGTGCCTTCGACCTTCACGGGCTGGTACAAAAACACGATGATGACGAGCGCAAGGCCGATCGCGATCAGAAGATCGCGCGTCCAAATCCTAATCTCGTTTCGGAGGGAATGATGTGAATGGTTGGAAGAATTCGAGGGGGAATGCTCAGACGCCGCGCCGGAATTCGTTGCTGGCGCGCCGGATTCCGTGTTTCCGGTGTCTCCACCACCGGATCCGGAGGGATGTCGCTCGTCCGTGCTTTCCATTTTGTGCTGCCTCGTATTTATAACACGTCCACGATACGCCGCGCCACCAACACCTTGGGCATCAGACGCTTTTGAGCGGGCACCCGTTGCCCGGCTGACGTGTGAGTGTGCTCAACGTGGTCAGTGTTCCAGGGCGAAATTCAGAGCGGCCAGGGCTGCGGTGACGGCAGTTTCCGTACGCAGGATCATCTTGCCCATCGAAGCTTCTCGAAAACCTACCGTTCCGGCCGCGTCGAACTCTTCCTCGGTCCAGCCACCTTCAGGGCCGATCGCCAAGGCTACTTGGCTGGTTCGCGGGCCCGCCAGGATTTCGCGCAGGCTTTGCGCTCGGTCGCGCTCAGAAAACAAGATCTTCAATTCCGCGTCCGTGGCGCTAAAAGCGGTGGCGGCCCGCTTCACCTCAGAGAGGGCGGGAACACGTACACGTCGAGATTGTTCCGACGCCCCGGCGAGAATTTTCTGCCAGCGTTCAGCGCGCTTGGCCGCACCTGCTATCAGTCCCTTTTCGCTGCGCGCCGTCGCGACCGGTACGATAGCGGCGACACCCAGTTCCGTGGCTTTCTCGAGCGCCCACTCAAACGCATCGAATTTCACAAGGGCGAGCAATAGCGTGGTGTAAACCGCAGGCTGATACGAAGGGATTTCTTCCAGTAGCGCGAAATCGACTTCGTCGCGCGTAACATTCTCGACTCGTCCCAATCGAACGTGGGTGCCGTCACTCAACTCGTAGACTTGACCGGGCTGCGCGCGCAGCACGCGACCGACGTGATGCGCGGCCTCGCCCCCTATAACAGCGCGATCGCCGCTAAATTGTTGTACGAAAAATCGCCGCCGCACGCGTATCTCCGCCACAAACGTTTAGGGGCGCAGCATGCTGCGCCCCACCTCGGCAGAATTTCAGCCCAAGAACTCGGTTTTGCATTCGACGAAACGTCCGCCGCCCCAATTGCTATCCGAAAATGTCTTTGACCTTGTCGAAGATCGAAGAATTTCGCTCGGCTGGCTTGTTGTCGACCTTCAGCGAGGAGCCTAGCTCCTCAATCAGCTTGCGCTGCTCGCGCGTCAGTTTGGTCGGCGTCATCACGCGCACGTGATAATACAGATCACCTTTGCCGCCGCCACGCGGATCGGCCAGGCCCTTGCCCTTCAAGCGAAATACGGCGCCACCCTGCGTACCTTCGGGAATTTTCAGCTTTTCCTCGCCGATCAAGCCCGGGACTTGCAGTTCCGTGCCGAGCGTCGCCTGCACGACGCTGATCGGAATCGTGCAATACAAATCGGCGCCACGGCGCTCGAAAAACGAATGCTCTTTGACTTCGAGAACAACGTACAAATCGCCGGCTGGACCGCCGTTCGGTCCCGGCTCGCCTTCGCCGCCGACGCGCAAGCGCGTGCCGGTATCGACTCCCGGCGGAATGCGCAGCTCGATCGTTTTCTCGCGTTCAATGCGGCCTTGGCCGCGGCAATCGGGGCAGCGCTCTTTGATCATCTGGCCCGCGCCCTGACAGGCGGGGCACGTTCGCGTGATCGTGAAAAATCCCTGCTGGTAGGCCAACTGGCCGCGGCCGCCGCAAGTCGCGCAGGTCGTGACGCCGGTTCCCTTTTTCGCACCCGTGCCGTTGCACGACTCGCAATTTTCCTGGCGCGGCAACTTCACTTTCGTCGCGACGCCGGTTGAAGCCTCTTCAAACGTCAGCGTCATGTCATAGCGCAGATCTGCACCGCGCTGTGCGCGACGCGCACCGCCGCCACGACGGCCGCCGAACATATCCTCGAATCCGAAGAAATCGCCGAAGATGTCGTGGAAGTCCTGAAAGATCGTCCCGTTGAAATCGACGCCAGCCGGCTGCCCGGACAATCCCGCGTGGCCGTAATTGTCGTAAACCTGGCGCTTCTGGGGGTCGCTCAGCACACTGTACGCTTCGGTGCTTTCGCGAAACCTGATCTCGGCTTCCGCCTTATTTTCCGGATTGCGGTCCGGGTGATACTTCAGCGCGCATTTGCGGTACGACGCTTTAATTTCCTCAACGCTCGCGGTGCGCGACACGCTGAGTATTTCGTAATAGTCCCTTTGGTTCGCCTTCGCCATTCGACTTCTTTCTCCTAGAGCCGTTCACAATTCTCTACGGTTTGGATGTGGATTTGTTTCAATCGGCGCGAAGCTGTGCCGCGTCGGTTTATGGTCTTCTAATTCACGGTCTTCTTGGATGCGGGAGTGACCTGTACCGCTACGCGCACCATTGCGGGGCGCAGGACGCGGCCATGGAATAGATATCCCGGCTGAAACGTCTGCACGATGGTTCCGTCTTCGTGGTCGGTGGTCTCCAGCCGATCCATCGCCTGATGCTGGTGCGGATCGAACTGTTTGCCGACGGGGTCGATGCGTTCGGCACCAAGCTTCGTCACGTTCTCGATCAGTTGCTTATAAATCAGCTCGAAGCCCTTGCGATAATTCTCGTAGTCGTTTTGGCCGTGCGCTGCCAGCGCATGTTCAAATCCATCGATCACCGGGATCAAGCCTTCGATCACGCGAGCGGTCGAGCGCTTGGAATCTTCCGTGCGCTCTTTTTCGATGCGCTTCCGGTAATTGTCGAAATCCGCTTGCCGGCGAAGGAGCGTCTGGCGCAGATCATCCAGCTCGCCGACCAACTTGGCCGTTTCTGCGGCTTCCGCGCCGGCAAGCTCGGGATCGCTGTTCGCAGCATTACCACCGCGCTGCGAGCCTTCGTTCGGATCCTCGGGCTCCAAATTCGCATTCATATTCTTGTCGGGCACCTTCTTGCCTCTCTTCTGCCAAAAGTTATTCAAATTTTGCTCAGTGATTCGCTGAATAGTTGCGCCACGTAGGCAACAGCAGTGATCGCGCGTTCGTAGTGCATGCGCGTCGGGCCAAGCACCCCAAGCGATCCTTGCACGAGATCGTGTCTCATGTAGGGAGCGCTAATAAGCGCCAGATTTTCGCCCGACTCGGAAATTTCCTTCACGCCGATTTGCACGTGCACGGGCTCGGGACCTTCGATGCACGCATTCAGAACTGTCACCAGGCGGTGCTTTTCCTCGATTGCGGCGAGCACGTCGCGCAATTGCGCCTGGTCTGAGAAATCGCCGGCGCCGACCATCTGCGCCGCGCCCTCGACGTGAACCTGCCCGGCCCTATCTTCGCCGAGTACGACCGGATCGCAGAGTGTCAACGCGTTCTGCACGATGCCCTCGTAACGCTCGCGTTCATTTGCCAGTTTTTGCAACAAGTCGCCGCGAATCGCTTCCAGCGTCCACCCGGAATAATGACGATTGAGAAAATCCGCAGTCGCGTCCAGTTCGACCTGCGTGAACGGCCGCGCGGGCCGCAAAATTTTGTCGCGCGTATTTCCGCCGGGTGAAATCAAGACAACGACCACCCGCGCATCGGGCAGCAACCACATCCGCGCGTGCTCGATGACCGTCCTGCCCATCGGCGGAGATACGATGATTCCAAGTCCGTTCGATACCTCGGCAAGCACATGCCCCGCGCGCTCCCTAACCTCCGAAGCGTTGGTCGCGGCACCGATTTCGCGCTGGATCCATTCGCGATCGGCGGTGCTCAGCGTCGCCTGCGTGGCGATTTCTTGGGCAAAAAAACGGTACGCCGCGGCCGTCGGCACGCGACCCGCGGATGTGTGCGGCTGAAACAGAAAGCCACCATCCTCGAGCTCGCCCATTACATTGCGAATCGTCGCGGTACTGAGAGTTTCCTCAAAGCGCGCCGAGATCAAACGTGAAGACACCGGTTCGCCGGTCTCGATATACGTGCGGACGACGTCTGCCAGAATCTGCCGGTTCCGACGTTCCTGCAGCGCGGGAGTTCTCATAGGGTGGCACTCGGCCTAGAGTGCATAGATACCATTGTAGGAACGCTGTCAACTCCCGTCAACGCGCGCCGCTGGTATGCTCGCGAAAAGCACATCGCAACACGCTGTCGGGATTGAAGTTAAAGACGTGTTTGCCGAGCTGCGATGCGCAGTTGAACTGCTGGCGTTTCGAAGCGGTGAGATTGATACCAAATCCAATTGAAATCGAAATTTTCGGCAAGATTTTTCTCCGCTTCCAGCGTTGCAGTTCCCTAAACATCCGTGCATCCTAGAGTCATGGAGCCAAATGTCCCCGTTTTTGGCCAGCGATCTGGCGAAGCTTTGAAGAAAACGCGCGAGTGCGCGTACGCGGTGGTGATCAACGAAAATGGGCTGGTCGCCGGCACCCGCGCTGGCGGTCATATTCACTTGCCCGGTGGCGGCGTCGATTTCCCGGAAACGCCCGTCGAAGCGGTCCACCGTGAAGTTCGAGAAGAGCTGGCCTGCAAAGTCACCCTCGGTGAGCGCATCGGCCAAGCCGTGCACTACATCCCTATCGACGATGGTCTGGCGGCGCATTATGCGACGTTTTACGCGGCCGAGTTTGGCGATGCGATCAACTCAACGGCCGAGCACGAACTCATCTGGGTCGAGCCGGAAACCTTCACGCACGAGCACCACACCTGGGCCGCGCGCAAGCAGTTGCTGAGCTTGTCGACGCGAATTCCGGCTATCGCGGCGCAGCAGCAGTAACTTCACGAAATAGAAAAATCGCTATCGACTCTTAGCGCCCGGGCAAGCTGGGGCGCAGCAGTGCTGCGCCCCTACGTGGATCGCGACTAGTTGTTGTCGATCTGCGCGCGTTGGAGCTTGTCGCTGTAGTCGATGTAGATGGTCTTCCACTCGGTGTAGAAGTCGATCGCCGCGATCGCGGCTTCGCGATGGCCGTTGCCGGTCTGCTTCGTGCCGCCGAAAGGCAAGTGCGTTTCGGCGCCGATGGTCGGTGCGTTTACGTAAACGATGCCGGTGAAAAGATCACGCGTCGCCTGGAACGCACGGTTCACGTCGCGCGTGTAAATCGACGCTGACAACCCGTACGGGACGCCGTTCGCAACTTCGATCGCTTCTTCAAACGAGCCGATCGGAATGATCGAAACGACCGGGCCAAAGATTTCTTCCTGCGCGACGCGCATCTTCGGATTGCAGTCGCCGAAAACGGTCGGCTGATGGAACCAGCCTTTCGCGTAGGCGCCGGAATCGAGCCGTTTTCCGCCTGTCAGGAGTTTCGCGCCTTCGCTCTTTCCGATCGACACGTAATCCATCACGGTCTTGAGCTGTTGCTCGTTGATGCAGGGTCCCATCTCAACGGTGGCATCCAGACCGTCACCGATTTTCAACTTCTTCACGCGATCGATGAAGCGCGTCACGAATTCGTGATACACGCTCTTGTGCACCGCGATGCGGCTCGCCGCCGTGCAGCGCTGTCCGGTCGTGCCAAAGCCGCCCCAGACCGCGCCGTCCACGGCGAGATCGAGATTCGCGTCTTCCAGCACGATGATGATGTTCTTGCCGCCCATCTCGAGGCTGCAATGCTTGAACTGAGGCGCGCACGCCTGCGCGACCAATTTCCCGACCGCCGTCGAACCCGTAAAGCTGATCACCGGCGCATCGAGATGCGACGCGAGTGGAGCGCCGGCATTCGGGCCGTCGCCGCTCACGAGATTTACGACGCCAGCCGGCAAACCCGCATCCACAAGCGCCTGAACGAGGTGATACGACGAGAGCGGCGTGTCTTCCGCGGGCTTCAACACGACGGTGTTTCCGCTCACGAGCGCCGGCATCATCTTCCACGAAGGAATCGCCATCGGAAAATTCCACGGCGTGATCAGGCCCGCGACGCCGATCGACTGGCGCACGCTCATCGCAAATTTGTTCGGCAGCTCCGACGGCGTCGTCTGACCGAACAGGCGGCGGCCTTCGCCAGCCATGTAATAGGTCATGTCGATCGCTTCCTGCACATCGCCGCGCGTCTCGGCCAGCACTTTGCCCATCTCGCGCGTCATGTCCTTCGAGAAGTCTTCCTTGTGCGCGACCATCGACTCGGCGGCGCGGTACAGAATTTCGGCACGCTTCGGAGCTGGAACCAGCCTCCACTTCTTGTACGCGTTGTTCGCGGCCTCGACAGCCGCGTCAACGTCTTCCGACGTGGACGAAACGAACATTCCGACCAGTTCATCGGTGTTGGCGGGATTGCGATTCTCGTAGGCCTTCCCGCTTCGGGACTCGACCCATTCGCCGTTGATGAAGTTGCGATAAACGCGCGGAGCTGGTGCTGTTGCCATGTAATGCCTCCTGAATTCTTCGTTAAAATCGATGCGCCAAATTCGGCTCCAGCCGAGCCGGAACTGCCGGCCATTTTCGACGTTTGGCCGCTAAACCCCTGAACCGCCTCAACTTATGGCAGCCTGACGCGATACCCCTCTTGAAAGCTTGCGCGGTTGCCTCTCGGGTGGAATCGACGCGGGAAGATGCCGCCGGAGGCACCAGTTTAGCCGGGGTTGGAATGAGCGTCAAACCCGTATCCCGGGTGTTTCCTCAGTACCTTCTCACGCGCCGGCTCTCGGGGGGCGCGAATCGGTAACGTCCTTTTTTACACCGTTGTTACAAAGTCGTGGCAAATGCTGAAGTTGCGCCCGGTATGTTCGTACTCAAGCAATTGAGTGATTCTCCTTGGGCACAAATGAAGGCTGGAGATTGCGCCCGCAAACTCCAGCCTTCTACATTTTAGCCCTCTAATTTTTCAAATCGCGCCGCTTCTCCCACCGATTGCAGGTCATCCCGTGCAAAATTACCTGAGTTCCTAGGGGTCCATTACTTCCCGATTACGCACAAGTACAGCTTTGGTATCTGCCGCCCAAAGCGGTGCTCCTACCATCGAAAGGGTAGATGTAATGAGGCCCGATCCCATGGCAGTTGAAAGCGTCGAAAAACGCGTAAACCCGAGAGCCAAGCTCGCGCGAAAGCTGCGCATTCGCCCTTCCGATGCCTATGAAGACGACTTCGACGAGGTCGCGAGCAGCGTCAACGTCTCAAAGCGGGGCATGTATTTCTACTCAGAGTTGCCGGGCTACCGCGTCGGCCTGCGTCTGTTCGTAACTTATCCGTTCACCGCGCCGAATGACCCGATGAAAACCGAGTGGGTCGCCGAAGTAGTCCGAGTCGATCAGCTATCCGGCAACAAGCGCGGCATCGCCATACGTCTACACAGTCGAATTTGAATCTCGCCAGCTCGGCTCCGTTAGTCCCACGCTTGATGGAGGTTGCGCAGGCAAACTCCCGCCTTTATATCTTTTGCGCTCAAGTATTAATCGAAACGATCGCCTCCCTGCTCTTTTCGACGGCCTGTGGAAAATTCGGAGCTTTAAAGAGCTTCCACCCGTGCTTGCATCGTCGTTCGAAAGCCTGGCGCGAACTCGCGAGCTTAGAATCTGCGCGGTCGTTCTCCTTGACGACGCAGTCGCGAGGGCATAGGCTCGTCGGCAACGAGACTTTTCGTTTCTGCACAGGCCAAGACCCTTCGCTTTAAAAACTGAGGAGAGACAATCAATGCATCGAATTCTGTTCATTTTAGCTGTGGCCGCACTCTGTCTGGGAATTCCCAGCGCGATGCTGGCCGCTGACACCAACCCGAACGTCGGCACCTGGAAACTAAACGTGGAAAAGTCGAAGTATGCCGCAGGTCAGGAACCCAAAAGCCTGACGCGTACGGTAACCGCGGACGGCGACAACGTGAAATATAGTTTCGAAGGACAAGCGGCAGACGGCTCGACACTCACGTACAGTTTCACGGTTCAGTACGGCGACAAGGACTACGAAATCACCGGATCAGCCCCTTACGGCGCAGATCACATTTCCATCAAGCGCATCAACTCGCACATGTTTGAAGCCACTCTGAAAAAGGGAGACAAGGTTGTTGGCACCAGCCACACCACAATTTCGCACGACGGAAAGACGGCAACGCTGAACGGCAAAGGCACGGACAAAGACGGCAAGCCGGTCAAGTCGCTTCAGATTTACGACAAGCAGTAGGTCGACAGGACAATCGACGAACTCAATCGGCCAGGGAGAGGGTGCACACTCTTTCCCTGGCCGAATTTTTGCGTATCTGGCGAGCAGTTTTATGATTTCGGATTGCGAGAGGAGCGCCCATGCCAGGAACCCCCGCTGACCTACGAGACTTCGCCGCGCGCTACACCTCGGCGTGGTGTAGTCAGAATGCTGCGCGTGTCGCCGCGTTTTTCTCTCCGAACGGCAGCCTCTCGGTGAACGACAGTGCGGCGGCGATTGGACGAAAAGCGATTGAGGAGACCGTGCAGTCGTTCATGACCGCGTTCCCAGATTTGCGAGTCTACTTGGACAATTTGGTGGTCAGGGATGACCGCGTCGAATACCACTGGACCCTGGTCGGCACGAACACCGGACCGGGCGGCACCCGAAAGCCAGTGCGCATCAGCGGCATGGAGCGATGGAAGTTTGAGAACGATGGCTTGATCGCGTCGTCCGAAGGAAAGTTCGACGCAGCCGATTATGAGCGCCAGCTCGGAGGCAACTAGAATTCTTTCGTGATTCGGTAGCTTGGAAGACGACAATCGCTACAAACTACTGACGGCTGGATTGGAGCGAATTGCCGGTCAGGCGGGATGTGGAGTTGGGCGGCGCGATCGGCTCGGCGACGCCGGCGGTCGTTGAGCCTAAGCCGAGCTTCTCCAGCGTTCGCGCATCGAGTTTGCCGCTGGGATTCAGTGCGTGCGTGGTCTGGAACTTTTTCATCGCGTCGACGGTGTTGTCGTCCCATTTGCCGCTGGGAGCAGCTGAATACGAGCCATCCTTCGCGAGGGCCTGCTGAATTTCGGTGATCCGATCGGACGTCGGCGCCAACTGCCCTTTGTCTTTCTTCTTGCGGGACGTCTTCTTCGTCGTGCCGTGCGCTTTCGACGAAGTGGAGGTTTTCGATTTCGACGTCTGCGTCTGGGCCGAGAGCGTGTTTGCACACAAAGCTACGCCGAGTCCTAAAATTACAACCGACACTCGTCGCATGAGTTGCATGGCGTAACGCTCCTCCAGTTTGTGTATCGCTAAAAAAAGGGGCGCAGCTTCCCGCGCCCCCTTCCCCGCAATTCTTACTTGTTATCCGCCGGAACCACGCCAGGCAAAAACACCGTAAGCGTGTGATCGTTATCGGCGCGACGCATAACCTTGAACACGACGTTTTCGCCGGGCTTCAGCTTGGCGACCGCCGCCTTGTAGTCCTCCATCGAGGCTACCGGGGCATGATTGATTTCAGTAATGACATCGCCGCGCCCAAAGCCGAGATCGTCGGCGAAGCTGGCGGGATCGACGTCCACAACGAGCACGCCGCGTTGGCCGTCCATGCCGACACGCGATGCACGATCGGGCGTCAGGCTTTCGACGCGCAAGCCAAACTCGGCCGGAGCAGCTTCGCCGGGTTGATCACCCACGCGACCCGCCTGCGTCGGGAAGACGCGCGTGCGATCTTCGACCACGGCGGTAGTTTCCTTGGCCGCGCGATCGCGTACGTAGTCGATCTTCACCTTGCTGCCAATCGGTGCCTGAGCGATCGGATTCACGAGATCGTTGCCGGTCTTGACGGGCTTGCCGTTGACCGAGGTAATCACATCGCCGCCCTTCAGTCCGGCCTTTTCCGCCGGGCTGCCGGCTTCGACGCCCATGATGACGACGCCGTTCGCCGCGCCAAGTTCCTTCAGCGTGATGGCGTTCGTTCCGAGTTCTTCCTGGAAGCTGACACCGATCGAACCGCGCGTAACGCGGCCCTGCGCGATGATCTGGTTATAAACGTTAATCGCCGCCGTCGACGGAAGGGCAAATCCGACACCTTCATAGCCGCGGCTGCCCGTGATTATCGCGGTGTTGATGCCGATGACTTCGCCGGCGAGGTCGACCAGCGGACCACCCGAGTTGCCGGGGTTGATCGCCGCGTCGGTCTGGATGAATCGCTGAAACTGATGATTCGAACCGCCGATGCCGCCGCGATCCTTTGCGCTGATGATGCCGGCGGTAACGGTGGCGTTCAGACCGAACGGGCTGCCGATGGCAAGCACCCAATCGCCGACATTCACGCCGTCGGAGTTGCCCAGCTTGGCGGTCGGTAGATCCTTAGCCGCCTCAATTTTGATGACCGCGAGATCGGTGTCTTCATCGACGCCGATCACCTTCGCGGTGTACTTGTTCGGGTCGCCGTCCAGCTGCACCTGAATCTTGGTGGCCTGCTCGACCACGTGATTGTTCGTCAGCACATAGCCGCGCTTGTCGACGATCACGCCGGAGCCCAAGCTGCGTTCCGCCTGAGGAGGAGCATCCTGCCGCCCGTCAAAGAAGCGGTCAAAAAAATCCTGCATGGGATCGTCTTGGTCGTTGCCATAACCTTGCCCATTGCCCTGACCGCCCGGCGCGGAGCGGCGCTTCTTCACAGTAGGCTTGCGCTCCAAAACTTGCGTGGTAGCGATGTTAACGACGGCGGGTTCGACGCGACTTACGATTCCGGAGAATGATGCCGAGGACGGGATCGGATCGGGAAGACTCAGCGGGGTAGCATTGTTCTTCGCAAAGGTCGACATCGCCTTCATCGCCGACGTGCGGCCAGACACAATCGAGCCGATCAGAATACCGATCACGAGTGTCAGGACCAGAAAGCCCGACGCGAGAAGCTTCCGCCGGCGCGCCCAGTCAAAAATCTCTCTTACTTGCTGCCCCATAGCGTATTTACTCCTGTGGTTCCCGGAAAAAAGCCCGCCGCCGGTAAAGTATAACACCAGCATTCACGCCGGGTTGCGGATGCAAAAGCCTGAGGCAGAACCGATACTGTACGAAAGGCCGGGTCTCGAGAGGTTTCGGTCGCTACCGTGCACTTCGCCGGGAAATAGTACTCCTAAAATCACGATCTCGTATGCTGATGCGTATTGGACGCAAGAACAAGACGTTTTGTTGTAGCCATGACACAAAATCTCTTCCGAGGGCGAGCCCTTGGATTTGCCTTCTTCCGGCCTTCGGACGTTCCGCTTGACATCGGGCGCGTTCTGTCGGATAAAAGATGCAGTTGCGTCGGCGAGCTGTTCACGCCTTCGCGCTTGAAACGTGGCGATTTAGGGCAACTTGCTCCACGTAAAAAACTGCTAAAGAGCTTCAGAGCTTTCTTAGAAGATTTTCTGAGATCCCTCCAAGCCTTTGGCACGGAGGGTTTTTTCGTTTTTGGCCCCC
Organism: uncultured Acidobacteriota bacterium; assembly: GCA_963795355.1. Taxonomy (GTDB): domain Bacteria; phylum Acidobacteriota; class Terriglobia; order Acidiferrales; family UBA7541; genus Acidiferrum. The sequence goes on along the minus strand of CAWCHM010000008.1, from coordinate 448,328 downwards.
TCCCTGCTGACCCTAAATCCATACAAGTTGTGAGTTGTACCCGTTGAGCTGCTTGCGGTCGCGCTTCCATCGACCACTTTGGTCGCTTTGGCAAGCGCCGGCAGCATCAAGTGCATTGCAAGCTCACGAAAATTGCTGAGGGGAAAGACATGGCTGAAAATTTCGAATTGCGATGTAAAGAGTGCGGAAAGACCTGGGGCAACGTTCCCAAGTCGTTCTGCGAAGAGTGCTTCTCGCCGCTGGAAGTTTCGTTCGACTACACCGCGATCAAGAAGAAAGTTCGCCGCGAAGACATCGCTTCGCGGTCTTTTAATATGTGGCGGTACTCGGAATTCCTGCCGCTCTCGGAAGGCTTCACGCCGCCGAACGCCGTCGGCGGGACGCCGCTGGTCGCCGCGCGAAAGCTCGCGAAGCGCCTCGGCGTGCGCGAGGTCTATGTCAAGAATGACGCCGTCTGCTTCCCTTCTCTTTCCTTTAAAGATCGCGTCGTCGCAACCGCTCTCGCCGCCGCCCGCCGCTTCGGATTCGAAACCGTCGGCTGCTCCTCGACCGGAAATCTCGCCAACGCCGTCGCAGCGCAAGCGACGCAGCAAGGTTTCGACGCCTGCGTCTTCATTCCCGCCGATCTGGAAGCCGCGAAAGTATTGAACACTGCCGTCTACGGCGCGCGCATCGTGCGCATCAATGGCAACTACGACCACGTCAACCGTCTCTGCGCCCAGATCGCCGACCGTTTCCATTGGGGCCTCGTCAACGTGAACCTTCGCCCTTATTACTCCGAAGGCTCCAAGACGCACGGCTTCGAAATCGCCGAACAACTCGGCTGGCGCTTGCCCGACAACGTCGTCGTGCCCGATGGCCGGCGGCTCGCTCATCGGAAAAATCTCCAAGGCGTTCCGCGAACTCGTCGAACTCGGCTGGGTCGAAGCCAAGCCCGTGAAATTCTTCGGCGCGCAAGCGACCGGCTGCTCGCCGATTTCATCGGCTGTGAAAAAGGGCCTGGCGCGCTTCGAACCGCAAAAGCCGAACACAATCGCCCGCTCGCTCGCCATCGGTAATCCGGCCGACGGAAACTACGCTGCAAAGCAAATCCTGCAAAGCGGCGGCTGGGCCGAAGACGCATCCGACGCCGAAATCGTCGAAGCCATCAAACTGCTCGCCGAATCCGAAGGCATCTTCACCGAAACCGCCGGCGGCGTGACAGTTGGCGTCACACAGAAACTCATCCAACAAGGCCGCATCGGCGCGAATGAAACCACGGTTCTCTCGATTACCGGCAACGGCCTGAAGACCACCGACGCTATCGCCAGTGAATTTCCGCTGAGCGAAGCCATCGCACCGAAGCTGGAAGCCTTCGAAGCGTTGCTCGATAGCCAGCTAACCACCGCGAACGCAGTTGCCGCGGCAAAGTAAGAACAAGAAATTCAGGCGCGTCCTCGTGCCTCACAAAACAAGGAGAAGAGATGAGCGTAACGATCGAAATCCCAACGGCATTCCGCCGCTTCACCGACGGCGCACCAAAGGTCGACTGTAGCGCAACGACGGTCGCAGCCGCATTGACCGAGCTCACCACCCGATTCCCCGACCTGAGCAAGCATGTCCGCGACGAGTCCGGCCAAATCCGCCAGTTCCTGAATGTCTACCTCAACGAGGAAGACATCCGTTTCCTCGGCGGCGAAGACTGCTCCCTTAAGGAAGGCGACCGCGTCCTCCTCGTCCCCTCAATCGCCGGCGGCTGCCGACTAAGCTCGGTCCGTCACTAAACAAGCTTCATGTACGGGCGCAGCACTGCTGCGCCCCATGTCCGCACGCCCGATCCGGTTAACTCGTTTTGCTTTGGATCGGATTCAAAACAAAAAATCTCCTTGCCGCATACAAACGAAAGCCCCCTTGCCCTCGTCTAGTCACGCATAGACCCGTGTGCCTCCTATCGCGCGACACGGCAGGAGCCTCTATGCGCAATCGCTGGCGTGACCTCGTCTTCGGCTTCCGACTCCTGCTGAAAAATCCCGGCTTCACGGCGGTCGCGGTTCTCGCCCTGGCGCTCGGCATCGGCGCGAACACCGCAATCTTCAGCGTCGTCTACGCCACGCTGCTCGCGCCGCTTCCCTACCACGAGCCCGACCGCATCGTCATGGTCTGGTCCAAGGTCAACGGAGAACCGCAACGGCGTTTCCGCCGGCGACTTCCTCGACTGGCAGCGCCAGAACACGACGTTCGAGTCGATCGCGGCGTGGAACGGCCGCACCATCAACCTGAGCACGGGCGCGCAGCCCGAACGCATCCAGGCGTCCGCCTGCACTCCGCAATTCCTCCACGTCCTCGGCCAGCCGTTCCTCCTCGGCCGCGACTTTCTTCCCGAAGAAGGACAAGTCGGCAAAGAGCTCGAAGCAATCCTCACCTATCGACTCTGGCAAGACCGCTTCGGCGGCGACAAGAACATCGTCGGCCAGCAGATTCGACTCGACGGCCAGCAATACACCGTCGTCGGCGTTCTCGCGCCTGGCGCCACCGACCGCATTGCAAAGTCAAATGTACGTCCCGCTCGCTTTCAAGCCGGAGCAGATCAATCACGACTTCCACTTCATTCTGGTCATGGCGCGGATGAAGCCGGGCGTCACGCTGGCGCAGGCAAACGCCGACATGCAGTCGGTCACGGCGCATATCGCAAAGGAATTTCCGAAATCGAATCAGGGCTGGAGCGCGACCGTCGAACCGCTGCAGAACGATTTTCTCGATCGCAACGTGAAGCGCGCTCTGTGGATGATGCTTGGCGCGGTTGGTTTCGTTCTGCTGATCGCGTGCGCCAACGTCGCCAATCTGTTGCTCGCGCGCGGCACGGCACGTCAGTCGGAGATTGCGGTGCGCGCGGCGCTCGGCGCAACGCGCAATCAACTCTTCGGACAATTTCTCACCGAAAGCCTCGCGCTCGCCGCAATCGGCGGCGCGCTGGGCGTCGGCCTCGCCTGGGCGCTGCTGAAAATAATCATGGCGCTGATGCCGCAGTACACGCTGCCGTCCGAAGCCGACGTCACGCTCAATGTTCCCGTTCTGCTCTTCACGATGGCGGCGACGATGCTCGCCGGCGTTCTGTTCGGCTGCGTGCCCGCGCTTCAGGCTGCACGCCTCAATCTCAACGACACTTTGAAAGAAGGCGGCCGATCAGGCGGGGCCGGCAAGCATCGTGTCCGCCACGCGCTGGTGCTGGCGGAGTTCGCGCTTAGCGCTCACATTGCTCGCCGCCGCCGGGCTCGCCGTGCACAGCTTCTGGAATCTCACGCATGCCGATATGGGTTTCCGCACCGACCACATCCTCACGTTTGGTCTGCCGGATGCCGGCAGAGCGACTGAAAACTCCGGAGCAGATCACCGCGTTCTATCGAGAGCTAACTACTCGGGTGGAGGCGCTTGCCCGGAATCACAGCGGCGTCGGTATCGACCGGCTATTCCGGTGCAAGGCACAAGTTTCGGCATGGGATTCGAGCTCGAAGGCAAGCCGGCTCCCGACCGCTCGCGCCGCCCGGACACGGGCTTCAACATGGTCACGCCCGACTACTTCAAGACATTCGGCATCCGCATCATTCGCGGCCGCGCGTTCACCGACGCGGATACTGCCGGCAGTATGCCTGTCGCGATCGTCAATTCAGAGATCGTGAAAAAATATTTTCCCGATGTCGATCCGCTCACCCAGCGCATCGTCAGTCGACACAACTGATTCCGGGAGTCACGGACTTCGGTCCGCCAGTCAACTGGCAGATCGTCGGCGTCTACGAGAAACGTCCGCAACGGCTGGGCCACAAGGCGAAATTTTCCCCGAAGTCGATGTGCCGTTCGCGCAGAGCCCGTGGCCCGGCGTCTCGATGGCGGTGCGCACGCCGCCGATCCCGACAGTATGGCGAAAAGCATCGCCGCGGTCATTCGCTCCGTCGATCCCGATCTCCCGATGGCTGACGTGAAGTCGATGGATCATCTGCTCGAGGAGTCGGTCGGCGATCGAACGATTTGGCGCGGTCCTGTTCGGCGGATTTGCGCTGATCGCGCTGGCGCTAGCGGCGTTTGGAATTTACGGAGTGATGTCGTTTGCGGTCGCGCAGCGAACCCGCGAAATCGGTTTGCGCATGGCGCTGGGTGCCGGCGAAGGCCAGGTGATGGGGCTGATCATGAAGGAAGGCATGACGCTCGGATTCATCGGCCTGCTGATCGGACTGCTGGGCTCCTACGGATCGGCCGCTGATGAAGAGCATGCTGTACGGAATCGGCTCGATCGACGCGGTCGCCTTCAGCGCCGTAGCGACAATCCTGCTGCTCTCGGCGCTGATCGCCTGCTACATCCCCGCCCGTCGCGCGACCCATGTCGATCCCATGGCCGCGCTGCGCGATCAGTAGCGGCCCACAGCTCAATTCGAATGCCTAACCATAATTCGAATACCTCAAAAGGTATCTTGACACAACAGTTATTTTGTGAGATAATGGTATCTGTAGATAGCTGTGCTTTGGCTTGGTAGCGTCGGCATCCCTGCCGGCGTTTTTCGTTTCCAACGCCTTTAGAATCACATCCATGCGCGTTTTGACGAAGTAACTTCCCTAGAATCACATCCTTAGAATTCCAGTCGGACTAACTGCCCTGCAATCACATTCTTACAAAAAAGCGGTGGGGGGCTCCCCGAAGCAGTCTCGACGCCCAAGAGGAGACCCGAATCGGCGCAGTTTCGATTCTCATCACAACTACCCGCAACGGAAGCCAGGAATGCCTTCGGCTCGTGCTATAAATGCGGCGATGAGGGAGGTCGCATGATTGCCCGCCTCTGGTCCGCCCGCGCTACGCCGCAGAATTGGCCCGCATACGAAAAACACTTTATCGACCACGTCGTGCCCGAGCTTCGCACCCAAAAAGGCTACGTCGCGGCCAACTTGCTCAAGCGCGAAGACGGCAATGAAATCGCTATCACTGTCCTGAGCTTCTGGCGCTCACTGGAGGCGCTTGACGCCTTCGCAGGCACCGACCGCGAAGCCGCCGTCGTCGCTCCCAATGTCACCGCTTTTCTCAGCAGCTTCGATAAACGCGTGCAGCATTTCGACTTAGCGTTCGCAGATTCACCATTCGATCTGACGTTCTGAGCCGTGCCGGCCTCATGGGTCGACACCTGAAGATTCTGGAAACTTTCTTGCCCTGATTTGCGTTCCTAACTGCACGAGAGAGGTGTGCCAATGCGCAACGCGATCGCCCTGTTCGCCTGCTTCATTCTGGTAGTCGTAGCCGGAGCCTTGCCGGGACGCCCGGGCAATCCGTCGCCGCAAACTCGCCTGTCCATTACCGACATCTACACTCACCCTTTCGAGGTCGATCTTCCCTACGACCAAAAGCTGACCCTCGACCTTCGCTCCGGCGACTATCGCGTCGTCGGCAGCACCGCCGAAAAGGTTTCCGTCCGCACGACTGGCGATCGCGCCGAAAAAGGCCGCGAGGTCTCGCTCACCTTCAAACACATGAACAACCACGCCGAACTCAAGATGACTGGCGGCCCGATCAACAATGGCCCGAGCATCGTGATCGAAGTGCCCAAGGCGTCGAATCTGTACGTGCGTCTACCGTTCGGCGATTTGAACATCGAAGGCGTTTCCGGCGACAAAGACGTGGAGATGCACGCCGGTGATCTGAACATCGAAGTCGGCAATCCCGCCGACTACGGCCACGTAGACGCCTCTGTGAACGCAGGCGATCTGTCCGCCGGCCCCTTCGGCGAAAGCAAAGACGGCCTCTTCCGTTCCTTCGAGAAATCCGGCACCGGCCGCTACCGCCTCCACGCCCACGTCGGCGCCGGCGACCTCAACCTCAAATAGAGCTACTCTCGATCGATTGATCGAGAACAACAAAACCTGTCATCCCGAGCGCAGCTCGGGATCTGCTTTTTCTTGGTTCGAAGTCCGCCACGCTCAAAACCTGTCCGCGCTCGTCAACCTCGCCATGAACCTCGCCACTTCGAGCGTTGCCTTGACTCTTCACTTTGCGTATAACCAAGTGCCATGTCGCCGTTCACCCTCTGCACGCTCAAACCCGTCACTCTGACGCCCACCGAACTCCGTTGGGACCTCGTCAACGTCGGCGTCGGCGTCCTCCTCCTGGTGATCGGTCTCACCGTCTCGATCCTCTTTTTCTTCCGTCTTAAATGGCGCGACCGCTCCCTTATCTACTTCGGCGTCTTCACTATCCTCTACGCTGTCCGGTTGCTCGGCGACCGCATGCTCATCGATTCGGTCTTCGATGTTTCCAAAATGTTCTGGAAGTACTTCAGTTTCTTCATCAGCGCCTTCATTGTGATTCCCTTCGGCCTCTACCTCTACGAACTGGTCGAACCCGAAGTCAAACGCATCCTCCCCTGGGTCATCGGCCTACAGGCCGCCTGCGCCGTCGGCGAAGTAGTCGGCGCAATTTACGGCGTCGATATCGACCGTCTCAACGCCACCAATAGCATCGTCACGATCGGGACCGTCATTCCTTCCCTGATTTGGATCCTGGTCGTTCGCTCGAAACGCCCTTCAAGCCATGACATCCGAGTTTTCTTCGGCGGCTTGATGTTCTGGTTTCTCTTCGTGATTCACAACAATCTCAGCAGCCTCGGAATTATCTCCGGCCCGCCGCGCTCGCACGGCCTTGAGTTCATCGGATTTCTTGGGTTCGTCGGCTGCCTCGCCTACATCACACTCCGCCGTACCTTCGCCAACGAAGAGCGACTGCTCGCCATCGACGCGGAGCTGCAAATCGCCCGGCAAATCCAGGCTTCGACCCTTCCGCAGCAGCTTCCAAAACTCGCTGACCTCGACATCGCTGCCCGCTACGTCCCCATGAGCGCCGTAGCCGGCGACTTCTACGACTTTCTGCCAGACGGCCCGAACCGCCTCGGCGTACTCATCGCCGATGTGGCCGGGCATGGGGTGGGCGCCGCGCTGATCGCTTCGATGGTGAAGTTGGCGTTCGCCGGTCAGTCCGTTTACGCCAGCGATCCCGCGAAATTACTGACGGAAGTGAACATCGCGCTCTGCGGCAAATTCGAGGAACAATACGTCACCGCCGCCTACGTCTACATCGATTGCGACCGCAACACCATCAAGTACGCGGGCGGCGGCCACCCGCCGCTCATGCTCGCGTCGCGCGCTGACGGCACCGTGCGCCGCGTCGAAGAGAACGGCCCGATCCTCGGGATGTTCGCCGAAGCGCCTTACTCCGCCATCGAAATCCCGTTTCGCCCTGGCGATCGCCTCTTCCTCTACACCGATGGCGCCTTCGAAGCGATGAATTCCTCATTCGAAGAGTACGGCAAAGCCCGCGTCGAGCAATTCCTCAAAACGCATCTCACCGCTTCTCCCGATTCCCTTTCCACCGCGTTACTCGCCGACCTCGCGCAATGGTCCGGCCACGCCCAGGGTGGCCAGGATGACGACATCACCTTCGTCGTGCTCGACTATCGCGATCATCGGCAAACGCTTCGCGACGCACCCGCGCTCGAATCCAGGGCCGCCGGATGAATCCCGCCCGCGGCTCATCGTCCGTACCTACATCGTCAAGCACCACACCTCCGACCAAACTCTCGCCAGCCCTTTTCGGTGTCGCCTTACTTCTCTCGATCTCCGTCCTGATCAACTACGTCGATCGCGGCACTCTCGCCATCGCCGCGCCCCTTCTCAAAGAGGACCTCCGCCTTTCGCCATCGCAACTTGGCATTTTGCTTTCGGCGTTTTTCTGGACCTACGCTCCCTTCCAGATCGTTTCAGGCTGGCTTGTCGACAAATTCGACGTCAATTGGCTGCTGGCCACGGGCCTCCTCATCTGGTCGGTAGCCACCTTGACCACGGGAATTCTGCACGGCTTCGCTCTGATGTTTGTCGTGCGGCTGATTCTTGGCATCGGCGAGTCCGTCGCCTATCCGTCCTACAACAAAATTGTCGCGAAACATTTTCCGGAGTCGCTGCGCGGACGCGCCAACGGGATGGTATCCGCCGGATGGGCCGGCGGCCCTGCACTGGGGACCCTGGTCGGCGGATTGCTCGTTGCCCACGTCGGATGGCGTCTCTTTTTCATCGTCCTCGGCAGCGCCAGCCTGATCTGGCTACCGGCGTGGATTCGTTGGATGCCCCGCGGCCCGGGGCTTCCCATAGCAAAAGACCAGCGCCCGGCCCGCATGCTCGAAATCATTTCTCAACGGTCTGCGTGGGGCACATTCATCGGCCTTTTTTCGTTCAACTACATCTGGTATTTCCAAATTACGTGGCTGCCGTTCTACCTCGTACGCCAGCGTGGTTTTTCGTTGCAAACGATGTCGCTTATCGGTGGCGGCGCATTTCTCACGCTCGGCATCTCGGCGCTGCTTTCGGGATGGCTCGCAGATCGCTGGATCATCTCTACCGGTAATCCGACCCGCGTCCTCAAGGCATTTTGTGGCGGCGGCCTGGCGCTCTCAGCCTCGGCGTTCTTCGCCGTCTTCCTGATACACGATCACACCATCGCGATGACGGCGTTGTTTCTGAGTTGCGTCTCACTGGGCCTCGGCGCCGCTAATCTCTGGACCATGACCCAGATTCTTGCGGGCTCACAAACCGCCGGTCGCTGGACAGGTCTGCAGAATTTCTGCGGCAACATCGCGGGCATGGTCGCGCCTCTTCTCGTCGGGCTCATCCTGGAATACACCGGCGAATTCTTCTGGGCCTTCGCCATGACCAGCGCCGTCAGCCTTCTCGGTGCCGCCGGCTACATCTTCGTCGTCGACCGAGTCGAACCAGTGCAGTGGGCTTCAAACTAGCGTCGGCAAGTCAAACCCGAACATCCTCCCACTGCCGGCTCTCCCCGGCCCGCAGCACCGCCTCGATCACCGCCATATTATTCAGCGAATCCTCCAGGGGCACCGGGACCGGCACATCCTCCCGAATCGCACGCGAAAAAGCATCGCCCTGCACCGTATATTGATCCGTCGCCCGAAAAATATCCGCCGTCACGCCTCCGCCAAACACGTCATGCCCATCATCGACCAAAATCCGCGTCTCCCGATCTGGCGGCGCGTTGAACGGAATCTCAATCTCAATCCGTCCCTGCGTCCCAAAAAACTGCATCCGCTGGTACGGCACCATCTGCGTCGAACAAGTCCAAATCGATTGCCCCGAAGGAAAATCGAGAATCGCAGACGCCAACCGGTCCACGCGAAATTCCGGATCGCGCTCCACCACCGCCGCCACGCGCCGCGGCTCCTGATCGAAAATCATCCGCGAAGTAAAAATCGGATAGCATCCGATGTCCATTACCCCGCCGCCGCCCCACTCCAACACATTTCGCACATTCGCCGCATCGCGATTGTAATAACTAAAAGCCCCAACGATCGCCTTCAATTCACCAATCCTCCCCGCGCGAATCAGCCCCCGCGTCCGTACCCACTGCGGAGCCGTCCGCACCATGAACGCTTCGCCAACCAACACTCCTGCGCGGTCGCGCGCGGTCATCAACTGCTTTACTTCCGCCGTGCTCAACCCGATCGGCTTTTCGCACAACACATGCTTCCCCGCTTCGCACGCCTTGATCGCCCACGGCACATGCAAATGATTCGGCAGCGGAATATACACAGCCTCGATGTGTTCGTCGGCCAAAAGCTCTTCGTACGATCCGTACGTGTTCGTGATGCCCAGCGTCCGCGCCACGTTCTGCGCCTTGAAGTGATCGCGTGACGCAAGCCCATACACCTCGCTCAACTCCCCCAGCTGCATCCCTGGTATAACTTTCCTCACCGCAATCGACGCCGCCCCAAGCACGCCCCACTTCACTCGACCCTTTTTCGACATTTGGCCTCCAGCCAGCCTCAACCTTTATCAGCCCAACCATCCACATTTCCAGATTAATTTTTCCTGACCTTCCTCCACGCCGCAAAACGCAGTATTCTCTCCCCGCTTTCCGGCTGCCGCGATCGCCCATTGCGTCCAGCCCGCTCACACGGAGAACACTCGAAATGATTTCGCGCTCGCGCACCCTGTTGTGGACTTCCGCTCGCCTCGCGGCTATCTCGCTGTTTACGCTTCTCAGCGTCTTTATCACCGCACCCGCTAACGCCGCGCCCGACTCCACCGCGCCCAAATTCTCCGTCTCCTTGCCCAAAGAGCGCAGCGCCCAACCGCTCGACGGCCGCCTCCTCCTCATCCTCTCCAACGACCCGAGCGAAGAACCCCGCATGCAAATCTCGCTCGCGCCGCGCACCCAAATGATCTTCGGCACCGACATCGACGGACTTCAGCCCGGCCAATCCGCCACCATCGACGACACCGCCTTCGGCTACCCCGTCCGCTACCTCCACGACGTCAAACCCGGCGAATACTACGTGCAGGTCGTCCTCAATCGTTACGAAACCTTCCATCGCGCCGACGGCCACACCGTCAAGCTCCACATGGACCAGGGAGAAGGCCAGCACTGGAACATTTCGCCCACCAATCTCTACAGCAAGCCCGTAAAAATCACGATCGGCGCAGGCGGGAACGCAAACGCTCAGCCCATCGCAGTCTCCCTAGACCAGGAAATCCCCGCTATCCCTGCGCCCAAAGACACCAAGTACATCCGTCACATGCGCATCCAGAGCCCGCTCCTCACTAAATTCTGGGGCCGCCCGATGTTTCTCAGCGCCAACATCCTCGTCCCCGAAGGTTTCGACGAGCATCCCAACGCGCACTTCCCTCTCGCCATTTTCGAAGATCACTTCAATCACGACTTCGAAGGCTTCCGCACCGAACCACCCGACCCAAATCTCAAACCCGACTTCAGTGAGCGCTTCCACATCTCCGGCTACAACCGCATCCAACAGGAAGAGGAATACAAGTTTTACCAGCAGTGGATCGCACCAAAATTTCCGCGCCTCCTCGTCGCGCAAATCAATCACGCCAATCCCTACTACGACGACTCTTACGCCGTCGACTCCGCCAATCTCGGCCCCTACGGCGAAGCCATCGAAACCGAGTTAATCCCCGCCATCGAAAAACAATTTCGCGCGATAGGCCAGGGATGGGCGCGCTTCGTCTACGGCGGCAGCACCGGCGGATGGGAATCCATCGCCGTCCAGATGTTCTACCCCGATCACTACAACGGCGCGTTCATCGCCTGCCCCGATCCGGTCGACTTCCGCGCCTACACCAACATCAATCTCTACAAAGACAAAAACGCCTTCTTCATTCAAGGTCCGCACACGCAGGTCGCTCAGCCCGACTATCGCGACTATCTAGGCCACACCATCGCCACCACACAAAGCGCCAACCAGTACGAGCTCGCTCTCGGCGACCACGCCCGTTCCGGCGAACAATTCGACATCTGGCAAGCCGTCTACGGACCAGTCGGCCCCGACGGCTATCCCACGCAAATTTTCAATAAAGAAACCGGCGAGATCGACCCAAAAGTCGCCGCCTACTGGAAAGAACACTACGACCTCAGCGACATTCTCCAGCGCAACTGGCCCACGCTCGGCCCCAAACTCCGCGGCAAACTCCGCATCTACGTAGGCAGCGCCGACAACTACATGCTCAACAACGCCGTCTACCTCATCGAAGATTTTCTAAAGTCCACCACGAACCCCCCGTACGAAGGCGAAGTCAAATACGGCGACCGCGCCGAACATTGCTGGAACGGCGATCCCACGCAGCCCAATTATCTCTCGCGCCTCCACTACAACACCATGTACGTTCCGATGATTCTCGACCGCATCCAGAAAACCGCCCCCACCGGAGCCGACCTTACTTCCTGGCGCTACTAATATGGACTGCGGCGCCCCCGCACCCGTTTCGGTCTCAACACCGAATACAAACTCCAATTCGGCAGTACCGCGCCGAAACTCACGTACAGGCGCAGCACCGCTGCGCCCCAGCTTGCCCAGCCGTGTAACTTTTCCACGGTTCGGTTTTCTCGTCTCCAACCTTCCAACCTGTAACCCAAAACGATTATTCTCTGCTAAAATCCCGCGCCATGAACCGACGAACCGTACTCACCGCACTTCCACTCGCTGCACTTATTCCCGGCGCAATCGCAATCGCAAACGCCGCCGCACCCGCCTCTTCCACTACCGTCTACGAATTGCGTATCTATCACGCCATGGACGGCAAACTCGACGCTCTCCTCGCGCGCTTCCGCGACCACACCATCAAAATTTTCACCAAGCACCACATGAAGAGCATCGCCTATTGGACCCCAACCGACGACCCAGCAAAAACCAACACCCTCATCTACATCCTCGAGCACCCCAGCCGCGAAGCCGCCAAGACGAACTGGAAAGCCTTCGAAGACGATGAAGAATGGAAGGCCGTGAAAGCTAAATCCGAAGAAAACGGCAAACTCGTTGACCATGTCGATTCCACTTACATGGCGCTAACGCCCTTCTCTCCGCACATCCGATAGCCACCGCAGTCGCACGCAGAGTCAGGGACGGAGCCGCCGCTGTTTTTTCTTTAGGGGGTTGGGGCTTCAGCCCCAACATAGATCGCAGCAACAAAGAGCGGCTTCAGCCGCTGAAGCAAGCTTCCGAACTTACACCCGGCCGTGAGCCGACATTTCGAACACCCACATTCTTTAATCGTCCAAATCTTTCTCCGGCCCGCGCTTATCGCGAAAAAAATACGCCGAAGCCCCAATCACAATCGCAAAAAATCCCACTCCGCCCGCCATCAACGCAAACCCGCCCCAGTCCACGCGCGCTCCAGGCATATTCGCGAAATTCGCCGACCACACCGGCGCATAGCCGAGCATCACGTGCGTGTAAGGGCTTCCCGGCGGCGTGGACGTCCACGGCGCATAAAACAAAATGATCGCCAACCCCAACGCAAAACACACCAACGTCACATTATAAAAAGTCTTCATTCCGCTCTGTGCCCTTTGGTAAGTCCGACCAACTCTACTTCAAAACATCGAGCCCGTACGACGGTTCCCGCATTGTACCCGTAATCTTCACTGGCACGATCTCGCCCGTCCTTTTCTTCTTCATCATCGGCTCGATCGCCTTCAGAAACACCGACTTCAATCCCGTCTGGCCCTTCGACAATTTCTGATCCACCCGCAGATTCCCGTGCAGATCGATCTTGCCGTTATCGACGCCGTACGTCCCATGCATATGCGCCAGCGCGCCCGGTACGCCGAAATAGAGGTCGCTGACATTCGCGACCTCGTTCTCCATCTCTACGTGACCTCGCATATTTTCAAATACGCTTTCCGGGTTGTCGTCTGATTTCTGCCCTTGCGCCATCCGGCTCAGATTGTTCACCTTCTCCTGCGTCGCCGGCTTGGTGAAGTTCGCCTGGCCGATTTCGAAGTCGCCACGCAGGTTCACTCGCTTGATAAAGTCCTGTTCTCCCGGCGGCACATAAACGATCGCGCGAAACTTCATCGTCCCAGTCATCTTCGGATGATGATTGTGCGCCAACAATTCGAGCCAATCCGTGATGCTCCCATCGTTTTCAATTCCCGTCAGCGAGACGGTCTTGCCGTTCGATCCTTCTTTGCTCGCGATCTCCCCGCGCGCCAACACCGTCGAACTTCCCATCTGCGCCTTCACGTTTTTCAGCGACACGTCGCCGTTCCATCCATTCACAACGGCATGAAATTGCGTGCGCAGGTGCACCGTGTGCGGATTCGGAGAAACGTTGAAATCCGGTGTGTCCGTCATACCCGCGACTTCCAGTTGGTTCAGCTTCCCGTCGAACTTTCCGGTCGAATACAACGTCCCGCCGATCCCGGGAAATACACCCAGGTTCGCGCGCTCAAACGTGTAAGAACCCGACGCTGGTGTTTCGTCCGGTTTGCTCGTGTCCAAGGGGCCGAACTCCCCTTCGGCGCGAATCTCGCCCGGTGGCAGCGGATTGCTGAGATCCGCGTGAAATGCCATCGACTCCCCATCGCCGGCATCGTTCAAGGTCAACTTGTGAACCTCAAAACGCAAAGGCGTCGCGCCCGGCTCACCCGATGAAAACTCCACGACGCTGTTGTCCGCAGTGATGTCGCCGATTTTGATCGTTTGGTCCCCGCTTTGAGCGGGCAGCACAGCCGGCAGAGCCTTCTCGCTCGCAGGCGATGCGAACACATGCAGCCCCTCGACGGTCACGTGCGAGATGCGTTTCGGTACTTCAAAAAATCCTGGGTAGCTGCCCTCGATGGTGATTCGTGCGACAGTCGCGATCGGCGTCACACCGGCCTGCGTGTTTCGCCGGATCGTCACGCCCTCGGCTACGCAGCTCGGCGGAAAGAAACTTGAACGGAAGCTCTTAACCTCGACATGACTTCTAAATTTCTGCTGCAGTCCAGTTACAACGCTCGCCCGCGTGAAGGGCCAATGCATCGCGAGCACGGTCGCTCCAATCGCAATCACGACGACAAACACTCCTAGTACAATCAGTATCCAGCGCTTCAAATTCAAAATTCCCCCCAGATCAACTCACACACACTTCTGGCCCGGACGCTGTTGCCCGATTTCCTGGCGGTTGGATGCAATAAGTTGTGAAACAGACTTGCTGATGCGCTCCGCGAAGTCAAATCTACGCGGTGTTCACAGTGATGGGACCTTGGTAACCCCCCGCTGAGACAGGTTCCCGATTCGCTTCACCTGTCCGTCCGTTCAACTTCTGCTCGCATCCTGCAACACCTATTCTGTCAGCGCAGTCATTTTTACCCCCTTCCGGAAATGAGTTGGTTTATGCCTGGCCTGGATTATATTTCGTGCGTTTTGACCGTGATTTCGACGGTCCTGGTAGGGAAAAAGCTGTGGCATGGATGGGTGGTCGCGGCGGCAAACAGCGTCATCATCTGCTTCATCGGGATGCGGACGGCTCAGTTCGGTTTCGTGCCCGCAAACCTGTTCTGCATGGGCCTCTACGCAAATAATCTATGGAGCTGGCGATGCAAGAAGCCCTGACGACGAAACTTAAAGAGCTAACGAAACTGCCTATCAGGATCTTGGCCCTGGCTTTGGCAGTCTGCGCCATCAGCGTGGCGCCGCTCGGCGCACAATCCGCGCCGCTGACGCGCCGGCCTGTGCGCCACATGGTCACGCCGAGCTATCCGGAGCTCGCGAAAAAACTGAACCTCACCGGCACCGCTCGCATCGAGGTTACCATCGGCCCCGACGGCACCGTGAAGCATACCCGCGTGCTCGGCGGTCACCCCGTTCTAGCCGCCGAAGCCGAACGCGCCGCCGAAAAATCCACTTTCGAACCAGCCGCCTCCGAAACCGTCGAAGTCATCGAATTCAAGTTCTGACCGTCCAACCACAATCCCGCACGTCAAGCGATACATCATCGAGCGATTCACGACCCCTGAAAAGGTTAGGGGCGCAGCACGCTGCGCCCCATCTCGGCCAGTTTTCAAATGTTGTCGCCGATTGTTCTACCGAACTTCTGTCGTGCGTCGTCTCAACTCACCAACGACGGCCGCGCCCGTAGTAACCATACCTGCCATAGTAGCCAAACGAGAACGCTGGATACCCGTAGTAACCCGCATACGGATAAGCGCCATACGGATACGCATACGCTGGCGGCGGATAACAAGGAGCGTCATATCCGCAAGCATACGGCGCCGGAGCATAAGGCCCCTGTCCTGCATACCCACCCGCATATCGCGAACTGCGTCGCCCACCGTAACTGTCATAGTCATACTGCGACACCGGCAAGAACGCCCGCGCGCTCTGCGTCGTGTCCACCGTCACCGGCTCTTTCAACCGGAATGTTAGCCACGTCTCTGGCGGAATCACCGTTGGACGCCCGCGAGTCAGCAGCACTGCTCCAATTCCCGCCGCCGCTCCCGCGCCGGCGCCGATCGCTGCGCCGCGGCCCCAATCCGCAACCGAGCCGATCGCCGCGCCTAACGCCGTTGTGCCGCCAATCGTAGCCGCGTCCGCGCCGTGCGACGTCCCGCCCGAACCCTTCCACAGCTCCGTCAGGATCGGCCGCGACTGTCCGTCGGCCATCGTCATATCGGTCAGCTCAACGCCAAGCTGCGAAGTGCCCTTGATTCGCCCGGCTTTCTCGGCCGCTTCCACCTGGCCGACGAGCATCTGCCCGCGCCGTGCCACAACGTAACCGTTCACTACAACCGGTTGTTGCAGTGTCGCGGTGACGCGATCGCCCACCTGGTTCTGATCGCTCGACAAATACTCGTTGATCCGCACTGACACGACCGTGCCGGCCGGAATCGTCAGAGTTGCCGGAGGCGGCGTCGCCGGAGCAGCATTCCGCGAATACGGCGCATTCTGCGGACGCCCGTACGTGTTGTTCGGCGCGCCATTTCCGTTATCGTTATAAGGACGGTTCGGAGGGGCGCGCCATACGGACCGGGGCCGCGATCGGAGTCGCCGTTGGGCGCGTTGCCGTTGCCCGGACCGTTCGGCGCATCCTGCGAACCCTGCTCGCCCGGCGGCAAATCCTGGTCTGGATCATATTGATCCGGGCTCGGTGCATGCGCCGGAACTCCAGCCTTTTGCGCCGGATAGTCGTTCGCGTAGGGCGGTCTGTTCGCATCTTGCGGCGCATACTTCGGCTTCTTCGTTGGAGGCGGTGGCGGCGCCTGATCCTGCGACGGTGGCGGAGGTTGATCCTGCGACGCCGAAGCCGCAGGCGGAGGCGACTGCGTCTGGCTCGAATCGCCCGACTGCGCGTTCGGATCCTGCTGCGCCTGCCCTTGTTGCTGATCCTGCTGTTGTTGCTGTTCGGGCTGCTGCGCGTACGAGCCCATCGCCAGCAACAGCGCCAGGCTCAACGCACACACGATGCGCGCCCCGAATCCGCGCCCCAAGTTCTGCCCCAACTCTTCCCTGCTTTTGCCCGACGAATTCTGCACCATATCCTTGGCTCCTCGACCCGGACCAGCTGCTCGAGACTTTCCGCCCTCTTGCTGCATTCGATGTGCGGCGAGTCGCGCTGGATGCCCGGCATCCGCCTGTGCCAATGAGACTTAGCCGATCCCCAAATCGGCAGCGACACATAGCCATATAGATAAACACTACGGGCGCCCCGAAAGTTGCGGTGGCTGGAACTTGGAAGGTCGTTGGAAAGGCGAACGTCTCCGGACGTGATTCAGTCAGGAGTGGAAGTTCGGATGGAGAAAACAGAGGAGAAAGGCTGATCGAAGATAACTGCGGTGAATGGAAATCCTGCGCTCGTCGCTGCGGGCCGCTTAGCGCGACTGCGTCTGGCCGACGTACTGTGTTCGCATCTCGTTCAGCGTCGCCTGCAGACTCCTGACGACCAGGAACAAGTACGACACGCACAGCGGGATTTCGTAAGCGGCTCTCAGTACGTGAAAACGCACTTTGTGCCTCCGTTTTGTTACTTCGCTACGTTGTCAGAATACGACCCGATTTCGCGCCCGACCATGGTGCGCTGGGTTCATTTCCTTGGTACCGAAGTTTGGCCGAGAGCATACACGATTCCGTAAAAATCACATCACGAAATTTCGTCGTCGCAAAAATTTTCCGTGAAATCGCCGCGCCCGGCTTGGCTTTTCGCAAGATTGGTACTGGAACCACCTTTGTAAAATCTCACAACAAGAATACCGACCGAGTACTGTTACCTCTAACGCAAATTTTTACGGCTGTCTCCTGGGTACCTTGTGCTATGACTCCGCCGCGCCCAGCGTCCGGAGTTCATCCAGGAGAGATACCCATGAAGCGACCTGTCCCCGCTCGTGTCGTTGTGTCCGTGTTTTTTGCCGCTGTCGCAGTACTTTTCCTTCTCGCGCTCGCGCCCACTTCCACTCTCGCAATTACTCCAACATTTTCAGTAGGCCAACTCGTCGGCACCGACGGTGTCACCAACGTGCGCGCCACCGCCGACGGCACCAAGGTCGGCACTCAGCCTAAGGGTGCGACTGGAAACATCCTCGCCGGGCCGGTCACCGTATCCGGCAACTCCGTCGTCTGGTACCAGGTGAACTTTGCCACGGCACCCTCCGGCTGGGTTGGCGGGGACATGCTCACCGCGGGTACCGGCGGACCGGCGGCGCCGAAGTCGGTGGTTGTCGGCACCGGCACCGCGCAAACCATGGTGCTCGACGAGTTCGGGACCATCGAGCTCGGTTGGACCGGCGCCACCTCCTACCAGTTCAGCGAGTCCACCAATCAAGGCCTCACCTTCAGCGCGCCCAGTTCCCTGCCGATGGTTCCATCGGTTGTGCCCGCCCCTCTTGGCGTGACCATCGCATCCGAACGCAACGGCGCAATCGACGTCGTCTATCCATGCCTGCCCGCGAATTGCCCCGGACACCTCGGCAACCAGTCGGTGCAGTTGGTTCGTTCGATCGATCACGGCGCGACGTGGTCGGCGCCGATTCAAGTGAGCTTACCGACTCGCGCCAGCGGATTCGGCGCCCAGGAGCCGGTCATCGCGGCCTGCGGCGCAGGCGTCACCGTCGCCTGGCAGGACGACGGCATCGGCGCCAACTTCTCCGGC
Source organism: uncultured Acidobacteriota bacterium (assembly GCA_963795355.1). Lineage (GTDB taxonomy): Bacteria > Acidobacteriota > Terriglobia > Acidiferrales > UBA7541 > Acidiferrum. The sequence goes on along the minus strand of CAWCHM010000008.1, from coordinate 429,890 downwards.
ACGAATCCCGACATCTTCGTCGTCCACGTTCTCAACGGCGTCGTAGGCACGCCGATCAATCTGACCAACTCCAGCGCGTCCGAAGGCCACCCGCAAATCGCCGTGAATGCCCAAAGTAACGTCTTCGTCAGCTGGGTGACCGACAACAACCAGGGCGGCGGCACCGCGACCGACAGCATCGTCTTCGCCGCCGTCCCGAACTGCGGCGCCGTACAAAAGTGATTTGTAACTGACCGACGGTTGCTGACTCGTCTATCTCGCTTCACTGCATGCGATTTGACTGGTCGTCCAACCTGAACAATTTCGCCGGAGAGCGAGTTGTCCCCATCGCTCCCCGGCGAGAAACCCCGGTCTTCCCCGTTTTTTTGGATCAAGCGCCCATCACCCCTCGTGCGACTCCGTTGCACAGTTCACGAGCCAGCAGGCACCGCTCCTTCACATCTGCCCGTCGGCGCCCATCCACAAATTAATCGTGTTCAGTTCTTCCCTGCCCATCGCCTTCAAATACAAAAACAGCTGCGTGCGGTAGGCTGCGTAGCCGCAGAGCACCATGTTCACCAGCGCCGCGCCACGAGTCATATTGTTGCCAAACATGTTGATCTCGCTTCGAAACTCCGTGTCGGTCCACGCCCCGATACAGCGCGTCATCTCGTCGCTCTGACGGCCGATCGCCGCCACCGCCTGCTCCCAATTCATCGCCTTCGACGCCGCGTCGCGTGGCCCCCAGATCGCACCCATCGCCTCGCGCGTAAACTCCCCGCCCTTGATCGACTCCGTCATCGCCGGCGCCATCACGGTCATGTACTGGATCAACTCCAGCACGCTCCGCTGTTTCGCCGTCGGCCGATAGTCGATCTTCGCCGGATCGACCTTGCTGATCAGGTGCACAAAGATCTGCACCTCCTTCTGAAACGCAGCAATCAATTCATCTTTTGTCAAAACCATTGTGATCCTCCTTCGTGAGGACGATTATTTTTCTTCAGGACAATTATTTTTCGTGAGGACAATAGGAAAACAATCCGCGGCATCCTACCACCGATTTACCGCCACGTTGTTAAGCCCCGAGTAAAATCTCGCTCCATCCAGTCACAAACTACCGTAGCTCGTTCGCTCACGCGAACGAGCCTCTCTCCTCTGGACAATGCCGCGCCACGCGAGTACATTCCCTCCATGTAAGCGTTCCCCTCGATCGCCTGACTGTGCGCAGCCCACGCCGCTCGCGCAAGGAGGTTGTCATGCGAATGCCTCACGTAGCCGACCGACTGTTCCATCGACACAAAGCCGACCCTAGCGACCCCGCGCCGCTGTTCGATTCCGGCGTCGGCGATTGGCTGCTCAACCTGACCGCCATCGCCATGATCGCGCTTAATCCTCGGCACCGTCGTCCGCTGGGCCTACATCGCCCTCTTTCTCAAGTAGCACAGCGCTGCAGCCGCGGTCGTGTCCCAGACCGCGGGCCTTCGCCGTTGTCCGCCTCCGCCCGGGCGCCGCACCTTTACCCTGAATGTTCCCTCGAAGGGCTCCAGCTTTCAGGGTGCAGCGGGTTTTGACGTGTCCGCTTTTGCCTTATCATTACCGCCAATTCTCGAACGCCACTCTCAATAAAGGGAGCCCCACCACTCATGCCCCCCAAAAAATCCCTCTCCCCCGCCCAAGCCAAACAACTCCTTTCCACCATCAAATCCCGCTTCGAAAAAAACATGCACCGCCACAAATCTCTGACCTGGCCCCCGATCGAACAAAAACTCCAATCCGCCCCCGCCAAACTCCATTCCCTCAGCGAAATGGAAACCTCCGGCGGCGAGCCCGACGTAGTCGCCCACGACAAGTCCACTAACGAATTTATTTTTTACGATTGCGCCGCCGAAAGCCCCAAGGGCCGCCGCAGCCTCTGCTTCGACCGCGCCGCCTGGAACTCAAGAAAGGAAGCCAGACCAAAAAACACCGCCCTCGACGTAGCCGCCGCCATGGGCGTCGAACTCCTCACCGAATCTCAATATCGCGAACTCCAGCAACTCGAACCCTTCGACACAAAAACCTCCAGCTGGATCGCCACTCCCGCCAAAATCCGCTCACTCGGCGGCGCCCTCTTCTGCGACCGCCGCTTCGACACCGTCTTCACCTATCACAACGGCGCCGAATCCTACTACGCCGCCCGTGCCTTCCGTTGCCTCTTGAAGTTGTAGGGCGTCGCTTCAGCGCCCGTGCTCCCAACCATCGCTCGATTCATCCCGTAGCCTCTAGCCTCCCCTCTTCCCAATTTCCAATTTGCATTTTCCCTTTTCCAATTCCCACTTCCCGTCGTACAGTCCCCCCGACTCTCAACGCCCCAATCCCAATAACGGAGCACCCACCATGGCAAGACGCCAATTCCTGACCCGCCTAGCCGCTTTGCCTTTTCTCGCCCTCGCCACAAAAGCCGAGCAATCCAAAAAGCCTCTCCACATCATGACGAAAAGTGCCTGGGGCTCCGACGACCCAACCAAAGCCGCATTCGTCTTCGCCCACAGCCTCGCCTTGGCCGAAGCCGGCCACGAAGTCCAGATTTTTCTCTTGGGCGAAGCGACCTACCTGATGCGCAAAGTCACCGCCGACGCCGCCACGCCCATAGGCTGGCCGCCCATCGGCGAACTCCGCGACAAAGTCGTCGCCAAACACATCCAGGTCTTCGCCTGCGGCGTCTGCTCCCGCGCACGTGGCATCACCGAATCCGACCTCGCCACCTGGAACGCCAAATTCGGCAACCCCACCATCTTCGTCGGCTTGGTCGAGTGGGCCGACCGCATCATCACCGAATAATTTTTTATCTATCAACGCATCGCCGCCTCACTATCATCCCCAAAGAAGTGAAGGATCGGCTTTTTCTCGAGTTCGTGACGCGCGAAGCGACCCCACGCCACTGTTCAACCCGGCAGCCGCAGCTTAGCCCTCAGCCCACCCAGCGGCGAGTCCTCCAACGCAATCGTCCCCTCATAAAGCTGTGCCAGGTCGCCAACGATCGCCAACCCCAGATCCCGATCCCGGCGCCGCTTCATCCGCACGCACCCCTCGCCGCATCACCTCATCCCGCATCGACAAAGCCAACCCCGGCCCATCATCATCCACCGTGACAACAACCATCCCGCCTTCCGCCTCCGACCTCACAGCCACGCGCGACTTCGCCCACTTACACGCATTGTCGAGCAAATTTCCCAGCATCTCGTCCAAATCTTCCCGCCGCCCGCGAATAACATGTCCCGCCGGAACATCCACCTCAACCCTCAGCGACCGCGCCGCATACAGTTTCTCCAGCGTCCGCACCAGCCCCTCCACAGACACCAACACCGAACATCGCGCGCCAGCTACGTTCCCAGGCGTCGTCGCCCGCGCCTGCGTCAGGTGATAGTCCACCTGCCGACGCATCCGCTCCACTTGCACGCCAATCGTCGCCGCACTCTCACGTTGCCCCGTCGCCTCCAGCTGTTCCGCCTCCTGCGCCAGCACCGCCAGCGGCGTCTTCAATCCATGCGCCAGATCGCCCGCCTTCGCCAGCGCCCGCCGCGCAATCCGCTCGCGATGCTCCAACAACGAATTGAGATCGTTCACCAGCGGTTGCACTTCCGTCGGATACTCCCCTTCGATCCTCTCGCCCGAGCCATCCCGCAGCCGCAACAACTGCTCCCGCAGCCGCCCGAACGGTACCCACGCAGCGCGAAACTGCCAAATCCCCGCCACGATGCAAATCGCCCCAGAAACCAACAAAATTTCGACGCCCGACGCGTTCAGCTGCCGGCGCAGCTGCCGATGGATCGCAAGAAAAAACACATGCAAAAATGGAATCAGCCCGAGCGACCAAAGAAACGTCCCCACCAAAATCCGCCACCGGAACGAACGCCGCCAACTCACGCTTCACCCTTCATCCGATAACCCAGGCTTCGCACCGTCTCGATAAATCCCGCTCCCAACTTTCGTCGCAACCGCGCCACAAAAACTTCCACCGTATTCGAATCGCGCGCAAAATCCTGCGAGTAAATATGTTCCGTCAGCTCCGCCTGCGACACGAACTGCCCCCCGCGATGCATCAGATACGACAGCACGCGAAATTCGTGACTCGTCAGCTTCACTTCCGCGCCCTCCAGCGTCACTTTGCCCGACCGCGGATCAAGCACCAGCCCACCGCATCGCAGCTCCGGACTACTCTGCCCATTCGCCCGCCGGATCAGCGCCCTCAACCTCGCCAGCAACTCCTCCATCCGAAACGGCTTCGACATGTAATCATCCGCCCCGCCATCGATCCCCTGCACCTTTTCGTGCCAACTCCCCCGCGCCGTCAGCACCAGCACCGGCATCGACTGCCCCGCCTCGCGCCAGCGCCTTAACAGCGTCAACCCATCGACCTTCGGCAATCCCAAATCCAAAACAACCGCGTCGTACCGTTCGTCGTGCCCCAGCAAATCTGCTCGTTCGCCGTCCGCCGCATGATCCACGGCATACCCCGCGCGTCGAAGCCCATCAACGAGCTGCTTCGCCAGCAACATTTCATCTTCCGCGACCAGCACCCGCATCTCGCTCCCTCTTCCTCAAGATCAATGTGACTCGATTCACCCTGAACGCCACCTGAACGCCCCATTCAGAGCTTGTTCAGACGCGCCTCGCTATTCTCCACCCGTGATCGCAGCGCGGCCCACCGTTAGTGCCGGATTCCAGCAAGCGTTTGTAGCGGCGACTTTATGGCGCCTCTCTTCGCACGAAGTCAAGAGCGCCTGGGGCGCAAGCCGCGCAGCGGTCCGAATGAAGAACTTCGCAGTCTCTTGAAAGGTTCGAAAAACAGGAGGAAACAAAAATGAACTCAATCCGCCGCAAAACAGCTGTTGTCACTGCACTAAGTCTGAGCGCCGTCGCTCTGACCGCGTTCGCCTATCAGCAACACGCATCCCCAGACGGCCCGCATTCGCAAGACATGAACCCGCACGCCATGCACGCCGCGGCGCCACACGCCATGCACGCCATTGCCTCAACTCTCAGCTTCACCGAACTCCAGCAAACCGCCACCGACCTGCAGCGCGCCCACCAAGCCACCGCCAAATTCCAGGACGTCCACGCCGCCGAAGCCGCCGGCTACCAAAAACTCGGTGGCGACTTTCCCGGCATGGGCACCCACTACGTCCTCACCATGGAGCCGACCAAATTCGACGTCGAAAAGCCCCCCATCCTTCTCTACGTGAAGAACTCCGACGCCCCAGGCGGCTACACCCTCGCCGGCGTCGGCTACCTTTTTGACGCCCCCGCCGGCCCCGACGGCCAGCCCCTCAATCCGCCCTTCCCCAAATCCCTCGCCCTCTGGCACCAGCACGACAACATCTGCATGCTCCCTGGTCTCGACAATCCCCACTCCCTCACCGAATCCCAGTGCCGCGAAAAAGGCGGCCACTTCACCGCCAAAACCCCATGGCTCGTCCACGCCTGGATCTGGAAAGATAACCCGCAAGGCGTCTTCAGCCCCGAAAACCCCTCCACCCGCTAGATCCCGGGGCGCGAGTCGCATTTGGTAGCGCCGGCATCCTGCCGCCGTTTTTGGTTCTGCTTGAGTGCCGCACCCTGCGCTTTGCAGGGTGCGCACCTTCTTCAGCAGGTCGTGGCTTCAGCCACGACAACCAAGCCGCCGGAAAAAGGGGCTTCAGCCCCTGAAGAATACCGCCTTCAACCCGCCGCATCACGCAGCCCAGCCACCCATCCGTCATGGCCTCCCTCTTACCAATTTCCATTTTCCCTTTTCCAATTTCCAACTGGCTCACGTCGCCCGCGTGGCCCAAACCTCCCGCACCCGCATCACCGCCAAATTCCAAAGCCCCACGTAGTCCCCAATTTCCACTTTCCCTTTTCCCTTTTCCAATTTCCAACCGCTCACGTCGCCCGCCTGGCCTAAACCTCGCACCCGCATCGCCGCCGAAGTCCAAAGCCACGCGTAAGTCCCAATTTCCAGTTTCCCTTTTCCATTTTCCAACTCCCATCTCCACCGACCTGCTACTCCGCGTCCTCCACTCCCTCGGCTACACCGCCACCGCCAAATTCCACCGCGCCGCCTAACTCCACCAACGCAACCACCGACTCTTCGTTAAACCACCCAAACTGTCATCCCGAGCGCAGCGAGGGATCTGCTTTTTCTTCTATTGTTTGTAGTGCGGCCCTCTTTAGGGGGTCGTGGCTTCAGCCACGACAAACCAACCCCGGCGAAAAGGGCTTCAGCCCCTGAAGGAACCCCACTCAGCCGCTCGTCTTTCGCTTTCCCCCCAATTTCCAATTTCCCCGTTTTCCGATTTCCAACCTTCTCACGTCGCCCGCCTGGCCCAAACCTCCGCACCCGCATCACCGCCAAATTCCACCGCGCCGCTAACTCCCAATTTCCATTTTCCCTTTTCCATTTTCCAACTCCCATCTCTACCGACCTGCTCCTCCGCGTCCTCCACTCCCTCGGCTACACCGCCACCATCAAATTCCACCGCGCCGCGTAACTCCACCAACGCAACCACCGGCTCTTCGTTAAACCACCCAAACTGTCATCCCGAGCGCAGCGAGGGATCTGCTTTTTCTTCTATGTTTGTAGTGCCGCCCTCTTTAGGGGGCGTGGCTTCGGCCACGGGGCATACGGGCATGGGCGGGGCATGGGGACGGGGCATGGGGACAGACCGCACGTTTCCGGCCTCTGAGCGGCGGGTGGCCTACCCTTTGCGCTTTTTGCAAAGGGTGGGCCTTCATCACGCCGCCTTCTGAAACGTAATCCTCGCCGTGTACCCCAGTGCATACAACACCCGGAGCAAAAGATCGGTCGAGACTTCTGTCGTATTCCGGTTCATGATCGCCGTAACTCGCGTGCGTGAAGTGCGCGCGAGTCGGGCCACTTGAGCGTGCGTTAACGCCTTCCGGGCAACCACTTCAATAATCTTCGAATTCAGGTCGCTGCGTAGCTTGATCTCCGCACCATCGGCGGCCGTCAATCCGAAAGCCTTCGCCAATTCCTCAGCCGTTCGCGTCACCACCACCCTAGACTTCTTCATTGATCATCTCCCTCAGCCGCCTGCGTCCCAGTTCGATATCCTGCCGCGATGTCGCCTGTGTCTTCTTCATGAACGCATGCACGACAAGAATCCCTCGGGCCGATCTCACATAGTAGAACGCTCGGTACACTCCGCTACGATCCCGCACACGCAACTCTTCAACGCCAGGCGCAACCGATGGCATCGGCCGAGATTGCGGCATCCCAGGCCTCACCTCCATCTGTACGTCATACAGCAGTTTGCCCAAGTCGCGCCGCACGCCCCCCGGAAACGATCGAATAGCAGCTATGGCCGCCGGATGAAACAATGCGGCCTTCATCGCCACAATGTCTCATATCTGAGACATCTCGTCAATCCGGGAACGAATCTCTTAGGATGCATTTCCCTAGTAGCCCGCACTTGTCATTCGAACGAGAAATCACAATCCCATTCCCATGGGCCGTTCGAATCATACATTTCGTCGTTCGAATCACCAATAAGATATTAGTTGACATTCAGTACAATCCGTGCTACCATGCCCTGTGATCCTCGCATCACAATCCGCAACCGCCTTAGAATCACATCCTTACACTTCTACGAAAGATAACTCCCATGAAATCACATCCTTGCGTCAAAACCACCGGGGGAGGGGTCTCTCCATCCTCCGAACCGGTCTCTCCCGCAACCGTTTCTGCCGTAACCATGTCTCAGTCCGAAACCACCTCCCGTCCCGTAACCCTGACTCCATGCCGCTACATCAACCGCCGCAACCAGCACTGCCGCCTCTTCTCCACCATTCCCGATTTGGAACTGTGCCCCCATCACGCTCGCCAGAAACAACAGCGTAAACAACGTCGCAACGACGCCTCCGCCGCCGAACTCCTCGGCGACATGACCGATTTCTCCACACCCAACGCCGTCAACGCGCTTCTCGGCAACCTCGTCCGCCAGCTCGCCCGCAAACGCATCCAGCGCCGCGACGCCATGGCCATCGCCTACGTCAGCCAACTCCTCCTCAGCAGCATGGCCGCCCTCGACCGCTACGAAGATCGCCAGGACGCCCGCAACGACTCTGAAATCCCCCGCATCATCTTCGATCGCCCCGACCCTTACCCGACCCCCGCTCCGATCTCCGACACAGCGAGGATCGCCGCGCTGTACAACCCCGCGCCTTCCCCCACCCCGCAACCCGAACAAGGACGCCCCTGATGATCTACCACCACCCAACGGTCATCCCGAGCGCAGCGAGGGATCTGCTTTTTCTTTCGGTGGCGTCGCCCGGCGCGGCCCTCCGCCCCGCCCTCGGCCCAATCAGTTCGTTTGACTCTCTCCAAGGCGAACGCTATCTTTGGGCCGCTGACGGCGGAGTTTTCGTCATTTTCTTCAGGAGAGAGGAAAACCGAAATGCGAATGCGAGCTTTAGCGATGGGACTTACAGGAATTGCGGCAGTCATGGGATTGGCAGCGTGCGGCGGCTCGAGCCAGGCGCCCCCGAATCCGGCACCCGGCGCGGCGATGACCGGAGACACGCGCGCAGCCGACGAGGAAGCGATCCGCGCCGCCGACCTGGCGTGGTCGAAGGCGGCGGGAGATAAAGATGCCGCGAAGACGGCATCGTTCTACGCCGAGAACGCGGTGCTGATGCCGCCGGGCGGCGCCGAAACGAAAGGCCGCGACGCAATCCAGCAAGCCTTCACCACGATGATGCAGGATCCAAATTTCGCGCTGTCCTTTTCGCCAACGAAGATCGTCGTCGCGAAGTCCGGCGACCTCGCCTACGACCTCGGCGATTTCCAGCTCACAACCAGCGACAAGAAAAAGAAGCCCAGCACCCTCAAGGCAACCTACGTCGTAGTCTGGGGCAAGCAAATGGACGGCTCCTGGAAGGCGCTGGTAGACGCGCCCACAACAACTAATGATTAGGGCGCGCAGGTTTAAAATTGGCGATGCTGCCAGTAGCCAGGCCGACGGCTCGCATGCGCTATCGCGATGATTTGTACTGTCGCTGGTTTATCTCCGTAGACGATGACAAACGGGAAGCGTCGGAGACGGAAGCGACGATAAACCGCTTGCATCCAATGACCAGCGATCCGGAGCTTGAAGAATCGTTTCGATGGCTTGATCGAGTTCGGCGAGAAATGCTTCGCCAGTTCGGACGCTGCGCCGGCGATACCAGAGCAATGAAACACGAGCTTCGGCGCGTGCTTCAGGATGAAATTCGAGCGCTTTATTCGCCATCACGCTGGAGCGAACGTAACTCTGCCCGAACTTCGCTCCATGGAATAGCCTTCACGGAGCCGGAGTCGAGTTCAGCGGCGCGGCGCTTGATTTCGCGCTGCCATTCTTCGTACGCGCCTGGTTCGATTTCGGTGTCGTCGAGGCTTTCGAGCAGGCGATCTGCGAAGGCCGCGCGAGCCTCTACGGGGAGAGAAAGAACTTCCTTGAGGAGGTCGGCTGTTTCTTTGGCCATAGTCGGATTATAGACCTGTTTCGGGAACGTGGCGCGGGGGCGTGAGTGGATGGTTTGTTGCTGCGGTGTTAAAATGGTCGCGAGGCTAAGCTATGGCTGGCAAAACACTTTACGAGAAGATCTGGGACAACCATGTGGTCTACGAAGAGCCGGGAAAGCCGGCTCTTATTTATATTGATAGACATTTGGTGCACGAAGGGACTTCGCCGCAGGCATTTGCGGGATTGCGGACCGAAGGACGCACTGTGCGCCGCCCCGATCTCACCTTTGCCGTGATGGACCATTCTGTGCCGACGGTCAGCAAGCAGCGGTTGCTGCCGATCGTGGACACGGATGCGCGGCTGCAGTTTGAGGCGCTGGAGAAGAACTGCGACGAGTTCGGCGTGCGCCTGTTTGACATGCACAGCGCGAACCAAGGGATTGTGCACGTAATCGGGCCCGAGCTTGGGATCACGCAGCCAGGGCAAACCGTGGTCTGCGGTGATTCGCATACTTCGACGCATGGCGCCTTTGGGACGCTGGCGTTTGGCATCGGCACAAGCGAAGTCGAGCACGTGCTAGCGACGCAGTGTTTGGTGCAATCGCGCTCGAAGACGATGAACATTGTGGTGAACGGGAAGCGGCCGAAGGGCGTGACCGCGAAAGACATCGTGCTGGCAATCATCGGGAAGATCGGGATCAGCGGCGGGAACGGGCACGTAGCCGAGTACACCGGCGAAGCGATTCGCGGCCTGTCGATGGATGGCCGGATGACCGTTTGCAACATGACGATCGAAGGCGGAGCACGCGCGGGAATGGTGGCGCCGGACGACACGACGTTTGCGTATCTGGAAGGGCGTCCGTTTGTGCCGCGCGGCGCCGAATTCAAGGAAGCGGTTGAGCGCTGGAAATTGCTGGTGACCGACAAGGACGCGAAATACGACACGACGGTGACGCTGGATGCGAAAGATTTGGTGCCACAGGTTACGTGGGGGACGAATCCGGGAATGGTCAGCGGCGTAACGGCGCGCGTGCCGGAACCCGGCTCGTTCAGCGACCCGAACGATCAGAAGGCAACGGAGCGGGCACTGATTTATATGGGATTGAAAGCGGGAACGCCGATCGTGGATATTCCAATCGATCGCGTGTTCATCGGATCGTGCACCAATTCGCGCATTGATGATCTGCGCGCCGCGGCGCATTTGGTGGAGGGCAAACACGTAGCGAGCAGCGTGAAGCAGGCGTTGGTCGTGCCCGGGTCGCGCGGGATCAAGACGCAAGCGGAAAAAGAAGGACTCGACAAGATTTTTCGCGAGGCCGGCTTCGAGTGGCGCGACGCGGGTTGCAGCATGTGCATCGGCATGAATGACGATGTGCTGCCGGCGCACGAGCGCAGCGCCTCGACATCGAATCGTAATTTCGAGGGAAGGCAAGGACGCGATTCGCGGACGCATCTTGTTTCGCCGGTGATGGCAGCGGCTGCGGCGATCGCAGGACACTTCGTCGATGTGCGCGAGTTCGACGTCGCCAACGTCGAGTAAAGACGAAGCATCGAAATCGTGAAGTAACGAAGCAAGAGAAAACAGAATCGCGGAGAAACGAATGCAGCCGTTTAGCACACATACCGGAATGGTGATGCCGCTGGATCGGGTGAATGTGGATACCGACCAGATGGTGCCGAAACAGTTTTTGAAGGCGCTGACGCGCGAGGGGTTCGGTCGGATTTTGTTTTACGACTGGCGGTACTTCAATCCGGGGGAGCGGCCGAATCCGGATTTCGTGATGAATTTCCCGCGCTACAAGGGCGCGAGCGTGTTGCTGGCGCGAGCGAATTTCGGATGCGGATCGAGCCGCGAGCATGCGCCGTGGGGCGTGAAGGATTACGGGTTTCGCGTGATTCTGGCGCCGAGCTACGCCGATATTTTCTACAACAACTGCTTCAAGAACGGAATTTTGCCCGCCACCCTCACCGAAGAAGAGATCGAAGAGCTTTTCAAGCGGACCGAAAAAGAAGAAGGCTATTCGCTGACGATCGACCTGCCGAGCCAAACGGTCAGCGACAAGCACGGGCTGAAATATCACTTCGACATCGTGCCGTCGCGCAAAGAAGTCCTAATCAAGGGGCTTGACGACATCGGGACGTCGCTGCAGCACGCGGACAAAATTTCCGCCTACGAAGGCGCGAACAAACCTGTTCATAACGCGACGATGCACACGCCGGTAGACGTGAAGCATTACGCGAATCAGAACTAACAACGAACATCGATTTCCTTGTCGCTGCCTGGCAAGCGCCAGGCGCCGCTTCCTGCGAAAAATCACTCGCAATTTCTCAGAGAGATCGTCGGTATTGCCGGTAGTCGGCCGGCTCGACTTTTGCACAAGGCGAAGGCGCTTGAGTCGCTGCGGCGTGCCGAGCAGCATCGCTCGAATTGGTTGATCTATTTGCCTTATGATCCGCGATTCGATGGGTTGCGATCGGATCGTGAGTTCAAGCCGCCGTTTCAGAAGGCGGGCAAGCCGAAGGACGTTTCGCTTTCCGCGCGAAATAAGACGCCCTCGTGAACGGTTGACATCTTGCCGAGATGGGACGCAGCGTGCTGCTCCCCTACACCTAAAAAACGCCGGCAAGGATGCCCTTCGGGGCTCAGGACAAGCCGGCGCTACCTTAGAGACGCCACCACATTTCGAAATAGATGCGGCCTTCGAAAACGGGTTCGGGGGATTCGGGGGCGGCGGGTGCGCCGAGCATTTCTGCGATCAGGATTCCACCTAAGACAAATGTTGCGCCGACGATGGAGCGGGCGTTCAGGCGTTCACCGATCACCAGGTATGAGGTGATCACGGCGAAGACCGGTTCGAGGGTGAAGATAATTGCGGCGTGGCTTGGCGTGGTGTATTGCTGCGCCCAGAGTTGGATCGAGAAGGCGGCGGCGGTGGCGAAGATCGCACAGACCGCGATGCCCACGTAGAGTTCCCTACTCGCGTCGAAGCGCACCGGCTCCCAGCCTGTGACGGCGAGCGCACCCGTCGAGATCCACGCGAGTGCGGCACATGCGCCGACTTGCAGGACGCTGAGCGCGCCATGCGCGTGTCGCTGCGTGTAGTCGCCGACGAGGATGATGTGTACAGCGTAGAGCGCAGCGGCGGCGAAAGTGAGGATGTCGCCGCGATTCAGGCGCGCGAGTCCTTCGACCGGGACGGTAAGGAAGTACAGACCGATCACCGCGCAGAATGCGCCAGCGTAGGCCCAACGCGCGAGACGTTTTCTCCAGAAAATTGCCAAAAGCAATGGGACGAGAACGACGCTCGAGCCGGTGACGAAACCGGATTTCGCGGGCGTGGTGTAGAGGAGACCGGCAGTCTGGAAGGCGTAGCCGCCGAACATGAAGAAGCCAAGAGCGGCGCCGGCGAGGAGTTCTTCCCTGTTTAAATTCCGAAAAACCTTCGGACGGAACACGGTCATCAGGATTGCGGCTAACGAGAAGCGGAGGGCCAAGAACATGAAGACGCTGGCGTGGGAGAGCGCGTTTTTTACGACGACGAAGGTTGCACCCCAGAGCAGGGTGCAAAGGACGAGGGCGAGGTCGGCTTTGATGGAGGCGGGTTGGGAGTTTGGGGCGGGAGAGTTGATGTGGGTTCAACGCTGTGGGCGCGCCTCCGAGTGGGGGCTAGATTAGCGAGGGTGTTGAGCGGATGCAATGTGACGAATGCGTGAAATGGAGTTGCTTGCATCTTGCCAAGTTGGGGCGCAGCAATGCTGCGCCCGTACACGAGGAAAAGAACCGGCTGGAAGCCAGGGCTACCACGAAAAAAAAACGGGAAAGGCTTGGGGCCTTTCCCGCTTTTCGGTGGTGGTGGTTTTTTTTTCGACCTGGTGGAATTCGCTGGAAGAGCAATCCCTCCGTGGATTGCTGTCGCTCTTACTGCGTCCGGCTCCGCGGTGCGGAGCCGAGCGCAGCTCGAGTGACCTGGTGCTAGAAGCGGATGCGGACGCCGAGTTCGATCGAACGCGGAGCGTTCACCTGCGTCGACAGCACGCCGAAACTTGCCGGGTTGCTGAGGTCGAGGCTGGGGTCGCCGAGCTGGTTGTGATTCAGCACGTTGGTGAAGATGGACTGAAATTCCGCGCTGAATCGTTCGGTGATGTGGATGTTTTTCTTGACCTGGAAATCCATATTCCAGAAAGGCATGCCGCGGAACGGGCCGGCGCCGCCGGTGTTGCCGTCGAGGCCGAGAATCGGGTTGCGAAGGTTGTTCCAGACCGCGACGGGATCGGCAAACATGTTGACGTCGCCGTTCGTGCCAACGGGGTTGCCAGCACTGTCGGTGCCACCGGTCACGCCGTTATGCCGTGAGCTGGAGACGCCGGCGTGGTTGGAAAGGATTCCGTTTTCACCGGGGATTACGGCGAAGTTGACGCCGTCTCCTTCACCGAAGGCCTGCGCGTCGCCATTCAGAGTGGAAAGCTGAATGGGCAAGCCGCTGGCTGCGGTGAAGATGGGAGCAAACGTCCAGCCGCCAAGAACGCGACCGGCGAAACCGTGTTGGCCGCGGAAGAACGGAGGCTCATAGAGCAGGAAGATGTTGTAGACGAATTTGCGGTCGAACGGCTGGAGACCGTAGCCGTTTCGCAGGTTGAAGGGATCGGGAACGGTTTGCTGGCTGGTCGCTTGAACGACGGCCTGCGTGCCGAGCGCCTTACCCCACGTGAAGTTTTGCTGCATCGTGAAGCCGTGCCAATTGGACATCTTGACGGTGACGAAGGCAGCGTTGTAGTTGCCATATCCGACGCTGGCGTTGACGCCGACGCCGGAGGTCAACTGGCCCTGCGAGCCGAGCGCCGAACCAGGGATCGGAGTGTTCATCATCGAACGTGGGAAATTGAAGCCGCCGTTGTCGAGGTCGCTCCAGAGATTCCAGACGGATTGAGTGCCAAGAGCGTCGGCTTCCTTGGAAACCATCGCTGCCGTGCAGCTCGAGAAGCCCGTGCAGAAGCCGGTGCCTGACAAGGCTGATTCAAAGAACGGCTGAGGCTTGACTGCCCCGGCATTGCCAGCGCAGTTCGGTCCGGAAGTGCCGCAGTATTGTTGCTCGACGGCAGCGTAGGCTTTGTCGAAGCGCTGTCCACCGAGAGTCATCATGTACGGCACGACGTTGACGTTGATGGGCTGATATTCGTTCACGATGCGACGGCCGATGTAGCCGACTTCAACCATGACGCGCGTGTTGATCTGACGCTGGATGGTGAGGTCGAACTGGTCGGACTGGTTGGGGCGGAAGTTAGGATCGAGGGCTTCGCCCGCGCCCGCAGCAATCGCGTTGATGCCTGGGAAGTCAGGCTGAGGCAGCGTTTGGCTGGGAGCCGGGATCGGAGCCGTTTTCCCGTCGACGCCGATACGAAAGGCAGTCAGCGGATTGCCGGCGCCGCAGGTACCGTTAGCAAGAGCGGAGCATTGCACCGGCTGGATCAAGCCGGTTCCGAGTAGGGGAACGAGAACGAGGTCGACGCCGTTGAGGCGTCCGAAAATGCGGCTATAGCCGCCACGAACAACGGTTTTACCGTGGCCGAGCGCGCTTCCCAGAAGTCCGTCACTGAAGCCCGGATTCCAGGCAAGAGCGATGCGAGGGCTGAAGCCGCCGTAGAACGGATTATAGGGATATTTCTGTCCGGCTCCGGTGTTGCCGACGAGCGCGAAGCCAACGGTTGGGTTGTAGACCTGTCCGGCGAGCGCGGCATTTTCGCGCTGCTTGAGGTAGGTCATGGTGTCGACGGGCTGGCCGACCGCGTCGACGAACTCGACCTGACGGCCTTGCTCCTCGACGGGCGGCATTTCAAGCGCCCAACCGAGACCGTAGGTCAAGGTGATGGACGGCTTCATGCGCCACGAATCGCTGAAGTAGACGTTGTAGAACGGGATGGTGCTTTTGTCTTCAGCGGGAGTCAGCGGCGGATTCAACGTGAGGTTTGCGCCGGTGCGAGTAAATGCGGTCTGAGCGAGAGAGACGATGCCGAGAGCGGCGGCGTAGTCGCGACCGAAGGTGCTCGCCGAGCTGGTCGGAACAGCGCCGGGAATAATGCCGGTCATATCGATGCCGGCACCACTGCTGGTTCCGAGCTGATAGACGGGCTGATAGTTGATGCCGCCACCGTTGTCGGTGCGCTGGTGGAAGTCCCAGTTGCGCTGATAGGTGCCACCAAACTGAAAGAGGTGATTCCCTTTCAGCATGCTGACGTCGTCGCGGATCATGGTGTCATGTCCATCCCAGAAGCGGGTGCGAACGCTCTGGGTGTTCACGTTGTAGGGGGTGAGCGCGTAGCCATTGCCGGCGCTGAGTTCGCCTAGAGGCTCGAGCGCTGCTCCCAATCCGTCGATCTGGGGCGGGTTGGCTGCAGAGCCCCACGACCAATAGTTGCGCAGGTAGCTGAAGTGAAAGTCGTTGGTGGTGTTGTTGGTGATGTTGGTGGTGAGTGCACCGACCAGGAACCACGGCACCTGCGGGCGGTTGGAAAGCGAAGTGGGAGTGCCCAGCGAACCGGCAAGAACGCCACCGACATCGTACTGGCTGTCCGTGACGCGAGTCAGCTTGTAGTAGCGATAGCTGGCCATGAAGTGCCACTTTTCGCCGAAGTCGTGGTCGAGGCGGGCAACGCCAAAGTTGTCGTTTTGTGGAATCGACATATTGCCGGTGAAAGCCGCAACGTTGCCGAGCCCCGCCTGGGTTACGTCGCAACGGGTGAGACCGTTGCAACCGGAGACGTTCGGTTCGGGCATGAGCTTCCAGAGTTGCTGAACGACCGGATTGATGCCGAGGCCTCGAGGATCGAGAGTCGTCCCGGGATAGGTAACACCATTGAAAGTTACGGCAGTGGGATTCAAGTTGTAGTAGGTGCCGCCGAAATAGAGGAGACCGGCACGCAGCGAGTCTGTCGGGACGTTACGGTTGATGGTTTCGGAGTTCGGCCAGCGGAAGCCCTGATAGTTCGCGAAGAAGTAGGTTTTTCCGCCGAGGATTTTCTTGGGGATGATCGGACCGCCCGCAGCGGCGCCGAAACGCGAATAGTGGAAGCTGGGAACCGGCGTGCCAGAGGCGTTGTTGTCGAACGTGTTCGCAGACCAATTGTTATCGAGGTAATACTCGTAAACGGTGCCGTGCCACTGGTTACCACCACGTTTGGTGACCATCGAAACCTGAGAGCCGGCGGAACTGTTGAAATCGGCGGTCTGGTTGGTGGTGCTGACTTTGAACTCTTCGAGCGAGTCGATGGGAGTCGGCATAACGCCGGTGGGGCCACCGCCAGGGTTACCGGTGGTCTGTTTGGAGATGAGACCTCCGGTGACGTCGCCAGCGAAGCTCGGCGTGTAGATGTTCATGCTGCCGTCCATGTCGTTGGTGTTTTGGCCACCGTCGAGTTGGAAGGAGTTCTGATCGTAGACGGCGCCAGCGACAGAGCCGTCGGGAGCGACGCCGGGCTGAAGCGTCACGAAGGTAGAAGCGTCGCGGCTGATGCTTGGCAGAGCATCGAGGGCGGCGCCGCTGACGCTGTTACCGATGGTGGCGTTGGCGGTCTGCAATTCGGCGTTGGTGGCGGTGACTTCGATCGTTTCGGAGACGGAACCGACCTCCATGCGGATGTTGACGGTGGAGGTGACGCCGACTTTTACGTCCTGGGCGCTGATTTTGGTGGCGCGAAAGCCGGTTCGAGTAGCGGAAATCGTGTACGAACCTGGGGTTAAGTTGGAGAAGATGTATTGGCCGTCGTCGTTGGCGGTGGTGCTGCGAGCGATATTGGTGGTGCTATCCACCATAACGACGGTGGCACCACTGACGGCTGCACCCGATGGATCGGTCACGACGCCGCTGACGGTACCGGTTGAAACTGCCTGCCCAAATGAGATTGTTGCAAGGAGAAGAAGAAGCACGAAACAACTGAAGACACCCATACACACGGACCTGGACACACGCCTAGCAAGGGGCATCCCACCCACCTCCGAGTCAGATTTTCAAACGGACCCTGGAAAACTCGGCAACCGAAAGAACTTGAGGCGACGTATAAAACTCTGGCGAGATAATGTCAATAAGGAAGTTGACGAAATATTTACATGAGGTTGATTGGTGATGCAGATAGGAGTTAGAAGCGGGATGTTTCGTTAACGTAAGGTAGCTTGACAGCGGGCGCGCTGTGCCACAGGTTCTGTAAATATGGTGGAAAAATGTAAATCTCGGAGGGTTTGGGTGTCGGTACTAGCTCTCGGTGTTTTGGGGGCGGGGCTGGCGTGCTCGGCTAATGCAGGCGCGGCGCAGAAGACGGCGACGGTTTCGGCCGCGGCTACAGAAACGCCTGGGTGGGTCGAAGTGCGGAGCCAACACTTTGTGGTGGGCAGTGACGCTGGAGAGACGGCGGCGCGAAGCGTGGCGAGCGATTTCGAACAGATTCGAGCGCTGTTTCACGCGACGTTTCCGGAGTTGCGCCTCGATCCACCTCAGCCGATTCGAATCATTGTGGCGCGCGATGAAGCGACGATGCGGATGATCACGCCGGACGAATGGGGCGGACCGGAGCATGTTCATCCTTCGGGCGTGTTTCACAGCGATGGGGAGAAGGATTACGTCGTGCTGCGGCTGGATGCGGAGGGCACGACGGCGTTTCACACGAGTTATCACGAGTACACGCACGCGTTGATGCATTTGAACTTTTCGCGGCTACCACTGTGGGTGCGAGAAGGTGTGGCGGAGTTTTTCGGCAATTCCCTTTTGAGCGAGACGAGGGCTACGACAGGGACTGTCGATCGCGGGCACTTGTTTGTGTTGTCGAAGAACGAGTGGCTGCCGATGGAAACGTTATTTCAGGTTTCGGAGACTTCGCCGTTTTACAACGAAAAAAATCCGGCGTCGGTGTTTTACGCGGAGTCGTGGGCGACGGTGCATTTCTTGCTTTTAGACCCAGCAGCGCGACGAGCGGATCTGTTCAAGAAATATCTGGTGGTGTGGGATTCGGGGATGGACGCGCTTACGGCGGGACGCGCGGCGCTCGGGAATTTAGATACCTTTGAGTTGGCGGTGAAGAAATACGTCGGGCAGGGGAATTGGCGACCGGGAGTTGTGTTGCCAGGGCTTGCGGGATTGCAGGCAGCGTCATGGAAGGCGCGGACTTTGACGCCCGCCGAAGTGCTGGCTTTGCGTGGGGATTATTTTACGCATCGACGAATGATGGACGAGGCGCGGCCATTGCTGGAGGAGGCGGCGAAGACGGGTCCGGAGATTGCGGCGACGCATGAGGCGCTGGGATATTTTTATTTTCGAAACAGCGATTTTGCTTTGGGGCAGGAAGAGATGCAGCGTGCGATTGCGCTGGGGGCGGATGATTTTGTGCCGTACTTTGTGCTGGGGTCGCTGGAGTTGAGGAATGTGGCGGAGTCGGACGACGACATTCGCGAAGCGCGGAAGAATCTGGAGCGAGCGGCGGAGTTGAATCCGATGTTTGCGCCGACGTTTGAGGCGTTGACGCAGGTGTATTCGCGGTCGGCGGAGACGCAGGCGAAGGCGCTGGCGGCGGCGGAGACGGCGGCGAAGTTGGATGCGGAGTCGAGGAGTTATCGGACGAATCTGGCGTACACACTGTTGAACAACGGGCGAACGGAACAGGCTCGGGCGGTGGCGGAGAAGTTGGAGGCGACTGCTCGCTCGAAAGATGATGAGAGGTCGGCGCGATCGGTGCTGGAGGCGATTGCGGATGAAGAGGAGTGGGAGAAGGCAGGAGTGCGCGAGGGAGTGACGCGGGAGTTTGGTCCGCCTGGAAGCGATGCGAAGACGGCGGCTGGGACTGCGGCTGGGACTGCGGCGGCGGCAAACGCCGGGGGTTCGACGGGCTCGACGACTGGGAGTATGCCGGTTTCACGGAGGCAGTTGGGTCCGCCGGAGTGGATGGCGGTCGAAGGCTCGATTGCATCTGTCGATTGCGCGCGAAGTCCGGAGCTGACGCTGACGTTGAACTTGCCGCGCGGGCCGATGGATTTTCATGCGAAGGATTTTGGCTCGGTGTCAGTGAGCGGGCAGAGCGCGGCATCGGTGCCAGCGATTGCGAGTTGCAAGAGCTGGACGGGGCGGAATGTGAAGATTTGGTTTCGAATGGCACAGGGGCAAGGATTTTTGGGGGAGATTATGAGGATCTATTTTTATTGAAGGATGATTTCGAGGCTCGGCATCTGAATCGCTGACTTGGGTGCTTGGAATTTAGGCTGAGATCCTTCGGCCTCCTTCGGAGGCGCTCAGGATGACACACTTACTACAACGCGCACTGAGATAGGTCGTCGATCTAAGCGTTCCCAACTTTTGAGATACGCGGCTATTGGGATTGGTAGACGGTGCGGCCGGCTACTACTGTGCGGAGGACTTTGGTCTTGGTGTATTCGGCTGGCGGGATTTTTGTCAGGTCGGCGCTCAGGACGATGAAGTCGGCGTACTGACCGTTAATCAGAGCGCCTTTTTTCCCCTCTTCAAATTGAGCGTAGGCGGAGCCGGTGGTGTAGGCGCGAATACATTCATCGAGCGTGATTTTTTCCTGTGGCTGCCAGCCGCCGGCGGGACCGCCATCTGGGAGTTCACGGGTGACGCAGGCGTAGAGACCGCGCATCGGGGTGATGGGCTCGACGTCGTAGTCGGTGCCGAACGCGAGATGGACTTTGTTTTTCAGCATCGTGTTCCAGGCGTAGGCACCCTTGATGCGATCGGGGCCGACGCGCGACTCGGCCCAGCGCATGTCGGTGGTCTGATGCGAAGGCTGCATCGAGGCGATCACGTTAAGCGCTGCAAAGCGCGGAAAGTCGGCGGGGGAGACGATCTGCGCGTGCTCGACACGATCGCGACGGTCGCGAGGGCCGTTGGCTTTGGCGACGGCTTCAAATGTGTCGAGCGCAATCGTATTGGCGCGATCGCCGATGGCGTGAAACGCGAGTTGGAAGCCGGCTTTGTCGCGATCGATCGCCATCTGTTTTAGTTTGGCAGGATCGATGGTCATGATGCCGTTTGTAGAAGAATCGTCGGAATACGGCGCAGCCATGGCGGCGGTGCGTGAACCGAGAGCGCCGTCGGTGACTATCTTCAATGCTCCGGTCTTGAGCCAGGGGTCGGTGGTGCCACCTTCGCTGCGCATGTTTTGCAAATCTTCGAGCGCGTTTGTGAAATGCAACCATTCGGTGATGCGCGCGGTGAGTTTGCCTTCGTCTTTGAGAGTGCGATAGGCAAGAAAATCTTCCCACTCGGAATTGTCTTGTACCGAGGTGACGCCGTTCTTGGCGAGCTCAGCGAGGACGAGTTCAATACCGCGGCGACGATCGGCAGCGCCGGTTTCAGGAACGTACTGCCGAACGAGGCTGATGGCGGAACCTTCGAGAAGCATACCGGTGAGTTCGCCGTTGGCGTCGTGCTCAAATTCACCGCCCTTCGGATTGGGCGTGCCCTTTCTGACGCCGGCCTGCTCCAGTGCGAGCGAATTTGCGACGGCGACGTGGCCGGAAATGTGAACCAGGAGAACAGGGTTTTTTGGACTGACGGCGTCGAGTTGCTGACGCGTGGGGAATTTTTTGTCGGGCCAGAGCGTGTGATCCCACCCGGAGCCGGTGATCCAGTCGCTTTCTTTGTGAGCGGCGACGGCGGTCGCTACGCTTTTTTGCAATTCTTCGACGCTGGCGACGCCGTTGAGGCGAACGGCGAGCATGTCCTCGCCCGCGCTGCCCATGTGGACGTGCGCGTCGTTGAAGCCGGGCATTACGAAGCGATTGTTGAGCTGGATGGTCTCGACGTCTTCACTGGTACCGCATTCGAGCATGATTTGCTCGATACCGCCGATGCAGACGATCTTTCCTTCGCGCACGGCCATAGCACTGGCCCAGGGATGTGCAGGATCGTTCGTGTAGATGCGCCCGTGTAGATAGATCGTGGTGTGAGGCGAAGGCGGCGGGGCTTGGGCGGGAGAGATTGAAGGCGCAACTAAGGCGAGCGCGACGAGACAAAGACGCAGAAAAAACGAGTGGCCGATAGAACGTGGCTTGGTTGCCCGCACGGGCTCGAACCCGCCCCTACGAGGGCGGGGCGCAATTTTGAATGATGGGTGTGCGGAAGATTCGGGAGACGGGGTGGGTGGCGTCTCTTGGGTCATTTAGTTTTTCCCTCCGCAAGGCCAGAAACACCGATCAAAGTAATGAAGGCGCGCTTGAGCCCAAGTTCGCGGCCGGTCGGTTCGTACCACTCTTGCAGCGAGTGAGCGCCGCCGCCGGTTCCGCCTGCGCCGATGGAGATTGCATCGATGCCCGCGGCAAGTGGAATGTTCGCATCGGTTGATGAACGCTCAACTCGCGATTGATTGCCGACGTAATCGTCAGCGGCGCGCAACGCGGCGAAGAGCGGCGAGTTGGCTGCGAGTTCCCCGCCGGGTCGCGTGCCGAGGACATCGATCTTCCACTCGAGCTTCCCTTTCGAACGGTCGCGGGCGGATTCCATCTCATCGCGGACGCCGGCGGTTATCGATTCGCGCAAAGCTGATTCGAGCTTGGTGAGTTCGTCTTCGCTTTCCGAGCGGATGTCGACTTTCAATTTCGCTTCGTACGGGATCGAGTTGACGGAGGTGCCCCCTTCGATCTGTCCGAGATTGAAGGTTGTACGCGGGCTCGACGGAACCTTTGTGTTGATGAAACGAATCGAGCCGCGGACAAGCGCGTTGATGGGATTGGGCATGCCGAAGTCGGACCAACTGTGGCCGCCGGGGCCGTTGATGAGGACCTCGAGGCGGCGTGAGGCGAGCGCTTTTGTGGTGACGTGATCGGTGCCGGAACCGTCGAGGACGACCGCGGCTTTCAGCCTAGAACGATATGCGTCGACCAACGCTCGCATGCCCCGAAGATTACCTTCGCCTTCTTCTCCGACGTCTGCGACGAAGAGCATGGTGCGACGCGGCTTGACTCCGGATTCGTGAATGGCGCGCGCGATGGAGACGAGGCCGGCGAGGCCCGTGCCGTTGTCGGAGATTCCCGGAGCGTTGAGGCGATCGCCATCGCGGCGAACGTTTACTTCGGTACCTGGAGGGAAAACGGTGTCGAGATGCGCTGTGAGCATCACGATTTCTTTGTCGGTTGCGCCGGGGAGTTCGCCGATGACGTTGCCAGTCTTATCGATCGACACGGAGAGACCGCAATCGGTCAGGAGGGCTTTTACGAACTCGGCGCGAGCTGACTCCTGAAAAGGCGGCGCGGGAATTTCGGTGATACGGACTTGTTGATCGTTGATCCAGCTGAGATTGCGCGAGAACCAATTGAGGGCCGCGCGGACTTCGGGGGACTCAGTGATCTGGCTGGCGTGAGCGCGATGCGTCGCGCCGACGGTGCGAACGGGCATGATCGAAAGGATAACGCAAAGAAGGAGATGTTTCACGGATGAGTTCCGACGCACGCTCAATGCGGAACGCAAAATCAATTTCGTCGCGACTCCTGGGCGAGCGCGAAGAGTTCGTCTTCATCGAGGACGCGTGAGGACTGCTTCGCGGCATCGAGAATGCGGGTCACGACAGCATCGTTCGCGGGTATTTTGTGACGCTCGAGCCAGAACAAAACGTTGGATTTGCCGCTCATCGGGCCGATTTCTATGATTTGGCTGAGACCGAAGAGGCTCGATGGAACGCCGCTGTAAACGACATCGGCGAGTTCTGGATTTTTGCTGTGAAAAGCTTTGACGATGGCGGCGGCGTGAACGCCGGTCGCGGTGCGGAAAGCATCGTGACCGATAACCGGATAGTTGGGTGGGATGGTGGTGCGAGTCGCGACGGCGACTTTTTCGCAATATTCCTTGAGGCGCGAAAGGTCGCGGTCGATCAGGCCCATCAGGCGAAGGTTGACGAGCATTAATTCGATCGGAGTATTGCCGACGCGTTCGCCGAGCGAATTTGCGGCGCCGTGAATCTGGTGTGCGCCGGCGGCAATCGCGGCGAGAGAGTTTGCGACAGCGAGACCGCGATCGTTGTGACCGTGCCAGTCGATGCGGATCTCCTGGCCGCTGGGTTTGACGATTTCATCGACAGCGAATTTGATCAGGTTATAAGCACCTTGCGGCGTGGCGTGGCCAACAGTGTCGCAGAGAACGATCGCGCGGGCGCCAGTGCGAATTGCGGTGGTGTAGAGGCGTTTGATTGTATCGCGATCGGTGCGAATGGTGTCTTCGGTCACATACATCGACGGGAGATTGTGATCGACGGCGAACTTGACGGCTTTTTCGGTGGTGCGTTCGAGATGATCGACTGTCCAATCTTCGACAAGGCGACGAATCGGACTGGAGCCGAGGAACGTGGCGGCTTCGATGGCGATGCCGACGCGCTGCGAAATTTCGGCGATGGGGCGGATATCGGCTTCAACGGTGCGGGCTGCGCAGTTCGGGCGGATTTTCATCCGGTGCGTCGCGATTTCACGGGCGAGCGCTTCGACGTGCTCCACGGCGCGCGGGCCGGCGCCGGGGAGGCCGATGTTCACGGACTCAAGACCGAGAGACTCCATTAAATGGAGGAGTT
Organism: uncultured Acidobacteriota bacterium; assembly: GCA_963795355.1. Taxonomy (GTDB): domain Bacteria; phylum Acidobacteriota; class Terriglobia; order Acidiferrales; family UBA7541; genus Acidiferrum. The sequence goes on along the minus strand of CAWCHM010000008.1, from coordinate 405,877 downwards.
CGATTTTCTCTTCGATGGTTGGGTCATGAACGGACGGATTTTGCAGGCCATCGCGAAGCGTTTCGTCGTTGAGAAGGACGCGCGTGCCGGGAGGAATCGGGAGCGTGACGACCGTGTTCCAGTCGTAGATGTATTCGGAGTTGTTGATCGGAGCCATGTGAGTGAGACGCCCGTGGTTCGAATAATGACCGCTACAACCGGGACAAAAACATTATATGCCGTGGTCTCGGAATATGGTTTTCAAGGCGGCGCCAGCGTTGCGCAGGCGGGCGCCTAGGCCGTTGGCGTATTGAAATTGAAGGAATGCATCGGCGGCCCGTTCGAGTTCGCTGCCGTAGCGGAACCACCAGGGCTTGGCGCGGCCGGGCGTGCGATCAACATCGATATATTTTGTTTGCACCATTTCGAGAAGGCCGGTTTTGCCGTGCGCGCGGCCCCAGCCGCTGAGGCCGCAGCCGCCGTGCGGGGCTTCGGCGATAGCGTAGTAGCTGATGGCGTCGTTGATCATGACGGAGCCGGCGCGGAGTTGTGCGGCGATTGCGCGGCCGCGTGCGGCGTCGGCGGTCCAGACGCTTGCCGCTAGAGCAAAACGCGAGTCGTTCGCGCGGGCGACGGCTTCGTCGGAATTCGCTACGCGCTGAATGGCGAGGATGGGGCCGAATGTCTCTTCCTGAAATAGGCGGGATGCAGAGTCGACATCGATCAATACCGTGGGCTCAAAAAAATTTTGGCCAAGATCGGGCCGTGGTTGGCCTCCGCACAGAACTTTGGCTCCGCGTGTGACGGCATCTTCGATCAGCGCGATCATTCGTTGCACGTGTTGCGTGCGGACGAGAGGGCCGACGTCGGTTGCTGGATCGGAGCCGGGGCCGAGGCGGAGCTTTTTCGTTTTTTCGACGCAGAGCGATGCGAATTTTTCGGCGACGGCCTGCTCCACGAAGATCCGCTCTACGGAGAGACACACCTGGCCACAGTTGGTAAAGCTGCCCCAGACCGCACCACTTGCGGCGATGTCGAGATTCGCGTCGGCTAGAACGATCATTGCGTCTTTGCCACCGAGTTCGAGGACGGTCGGAATTAGTCGCGAGGCACAGGCTTCCGCGACACGACGGCCGGTCTCAACGCTGCCGGTGAAAAGGATTTTGTCCGGGGCTGCGTCGATCAGTGCGCGGCCTACCTCCGCACCGCCCTGAATCACAGTGACAAGATCTTTGGGAAAACTGGAATCGACGAAAAGCTTTTCGATCAGGGCGCCGCATTGGGGCGTGAAGTCGCTTGTCTTGCAGACGACAGCGTTGCCAGCCACGAGTGCGGGAATGATCTGGCCTAGCGGAATTGCCAGCGGGTAGTTCCATGAGCTGATGATGCCGACTACGCCTAGAGGTTCGTAGCGGAGTTCGCCGGTTTTCGCTTTGGCCGCGATGTTGTGATGCGGGATGCGCTCGGGCGCGAGCATTTTTTCAGCGTTCCCGGCGAGGTAAACCGTGGTATCGAGCGAAACGAAAATGTCGGAAAAAAGCGCTTCGGACCGCGGCTTGCCTGATTCGCGAACGACGGCGTCGGCTAACGCGTCGCGGGCGGCGAACAATTGCTCGCGCAGCGTTTTTAGCAGGCAGCAGCGATTCGAGATCGATCGGGCGGCCCAACCTTTTTGTGCGGCGCGGGCTCGAGCGACGATCGAGGCGATCCGTTCCGGCGGCGTCGCATCGATCCACGAGAGAGTTTCGCCGGTAGCCGGATTGACGGACGGAATCCGCTCGGCGGCGATGACGGATGTCGACATGTCAGGATTCTAGCTGAAAGCCGACGTGGAGTTGCTTACTGCCGTTTTTGCGGTTCCTTTGGCTGTTCGCTCTGCGATTCGTTTTGCGACGGCTCAGGTGGCGGCTCCGGCCCGGTCACTTTCGGATCTTTCGTTACCGGCAGAACGACCGTGTTGACGGAAGACGGATCGTCGCGCAGTTTGATGAAGAGCCCAGTGTCGCCAGGATGCGGCACGTTCAAGGTCGAGTCGATGAAATCGGTCGGAACAGGCGCGTTGTGCGCGAATTGCTGGTCTGACGCGACGGAATCAATCAAAAACAGATTGCTACCGCTCAAACGGCAGGGCTGGTCGGTGCTGTCGGGGCAATGAATTTCCTTCAGGACGGGAACGCGAACGAGCGTCGCGAGAGGCTGCCAATCGCCTTTCGTGCCGTCATCCTGAATCGGACGGAACTGCAACGGGCCGAACGCCGATGGACCGAAAGCCTTCTTCGGATTGATTGTGGCGTAGAGCGTTTCGGCGTCGCGCATCACCAGCGTCCCGTCGGAGATGCTCAAGATGGTTGCGAACGACTCGTCGGTCGTGGCGACTTCGATGCGCTCAGAGCGTGGGAAGCGCGGCGGCACTTCGCTCCTGAGTAGAAAGGAAATTTGTCCGTCGAGCGGCAATTCGTTTTGACTGCCGAGGGTGATCGCTGTCGGCGTGTCGCCGGGCTGAATGTTTTTGCTAACGAGAGCGAGTCTTGGACGAGCGGCCTCCACTTTCGTCGGCAGGTCGAGAACGCGGCCATCTTTCAGCGCGACTTTCGCGACGACAGTTTGATCGGGCTTCAATCCATCGGTGTCGGTCTGCGACGCAAGATGCAGTTCGTCTTTTTCGTTCGAACGAGTGAGCTTCGCGGGAACAAAATGGACGCCGTTCAACTCGAAATGATCGACTTCGTCGAGGCGGGTGCCCTTTAGCACGCCTTGCTTATCGCCAGCGTTGATCGTGAATCCATCGAGATGCGCGGCTTCCGCATAGGCCTGAAGCGATAGATCGTCGGTCTTGGCGAGGCCGAATTGACGCAACTGCGCACGCATCGCGCCGGCAGTTTGATCTTTTAGGGCGACTTTCAACTCAACTTCGTCAGGTTTGGTCAGTTTCCACGTGGTTTTCACTTCTTTGCCTTGCGCGTCATGAATCTTGATGTCATCGACGCAGACGGCGGAGTCGGACTGAAGATGCAGCGTGTCTTCGCGCCCGACGATGAGCGCGCTTTGGTCGGTGGCAGCGAGAATCCACGGCGCAGAGCGCGATGTGCGAAGACGAAAATTCGGTCCCTCGTATGGCTCAAATCCCCACATGCCGCGAACTGTTCCGGTCACCTGCCCATCGAGGTTCAAACCTTCGACGGTGTGGGTATCGACGAGAATTCCCCCGCTGGAGGCATCGGCCTTCGCGGGCAACTTGATCTCTTTGCCATCTTTGCCGGGAACGTACAGAAACAAATCGTGGCCAATGTCAGACGAAAAAAGGAGCGGAGCGCCTTCAACCGGCAAAACAAGCGACGACTTCTGCAAACAGAAAACGGAATCCAAATTCATGGTACGCAGAGGTGGTAGCTGCGCGGCCTCAACCGAAGGCAGGCCAACCACAATGACCGACATCGGCTTGCGGAATGACGGCGGATTGTTGAGCTTGAGATTCATCTGCTCTTTTTTCGGGAGAGCAAGCGCCGGAATGTAAACGTAAGACGCGGTGTGAAGACTGCCGAGGACGCGAGCAAGGTCGACGACTGCGCCCACATATGCGCTGTAAAACCCACTGCCAGCGAGCGATGTAGCGCTGACGGCGCCGGCGAGATCCGAACTTGGTCCAGACGCCAGAGCGGTGACCATCGACTGGCTGTGACCGTCATCAAGAACGAGGTTCTCCGTGTTACGCGTCAGGCAGGAACTTTGCTCCTCGAGCGGTTTCGCAAAGCATGCTTCATCCACGCGAATCCCAAGCGTGCGCGCGAGCAGCATCGAGTGCTCTTTCAGCGCTTTGGGATCGGCATCATTGATCGTTTTCACGTCGGCGAGATATTTTTCCAGCCGCGATCGATCGAGACTCGCCTGACTCAAATCCTGAGAGGCGCGGACGAAAACGCCGGGGCGGCCGCGCACAGCACTGCGCAGAGTGCCGAAATCTCCGCCCGTTTCGGGAGCGAGGAAGATGAGCGCCTGCTGCGCGTCCTGCGGCACAGTGACAACGATTCCCTCTTCGCGAACGGGCTTCGTCCAGGTCTCGGCCTTTGTGAACCACGACTCGGGCGGGGGATTTGTCGCACCGCGCAGGAACGCGACGATCAGCAGATATCGCGCGGATTGATCGTCGGGAAAATCGGGATGCAGCCAGAGGCGGTCGCCGGGTTGCAAGTTCGCGACTTGAGAGATCGGCAGAGACTTGCCGTTGCGCGACACCTTCATCTCGATGCGCGGACCGAGCAGGTCGAAACTGTTGTTGTCAGCGCGAGTGGAAAGACCGATGGAGAGAAGCAGCGTCGCGGCGACGGCAAATCGCGTCACACACGCTCGCCATCGATTTGAGCAGAAGCCTTCTCGTTTCAGCTCCGAGCTCCGCTTCTTAGGGACGCGTGTAATACCGGAAACCATTTTGCGACTGCTCCTAAATGCGTGAAGGAGGAGTACTCACGCGGGGTAATTTTGGACATACACGCCGAACGTTTTCTAGTTTTGAGACGCAGGGCAATGTGCGTCAGTTACCTGATTGTTTGATGCATTGCGCACACCGCATGCCGCCAGCAGAATGCGTGTTTTTCCGGAGCGTTTCGCGAGGGCGGTGCGAAGACTCGACCCGGACACTGGAATTTTAATGATAGTGCGCGCTTCGCCGAGCGGGCAAGTATTGAGTGGAGTCTTTCTTATGCGGCAATAGCGCAGCGGGGCGCGCGACCGACGGATCACTCGCTGATTGGACGCGTCGTGACGCTCGCGTTGCCTCGCGTAACGGGCAACGATTACTTCCCTGTTGCCGACTTTTCCAGTTGGGCTGCGGCAGCGCTCACTTGCGCCGCCTCGTCTTGCAGCGCTTTTGCGGCGCTCGCGATCGCTTGTTCAGCGACGTTCCACTGTTTCTGCTCCATCGCTTCGCGCACGGCGGGAATCGCTTTCGCCTCGTAACCGGTGTAAACCCCCGGCGCATAAATCTGGTGCTTGTACCAGGAACGGCCCGGCAAACCTTCGGGATTCGTGAGCCGGCGCTCGGTGTCGATCAACATCCGATTAACTTGGCGCATCGATGTCGACGACAGAGCGGCCCCGCTCTTCCCGTTCGCTTGCGTCAGCGCCTTCCCGTATTCGTTCGCCGCGCGAGTGAGCGCGTCCGCACTGTTTTGCAGGGGCGCGAAGTTCAGGTGCGGCGGCATGTCCTGCTTGGCGGGCGGGACGTACTTCTGTTTCGGGTCAGCGCTCGCCGTGAACGCGCCTTCGTCAATCTCCAGGTTGCGCTCACGAATTTCGTTTTGCTGCTGGATGCCGTAGCTCTGTAGCCCGCGAACATATGTTTGGACGGTCTCGGCTTGATCGGAAAAATCGAACGGCAAGAGATCGGCGTCGGCAAGACGCATCACCGTCGTGCCCGCAACCTGCGCGAGCGCTTTGCCATAGGCGAAGTCGGTGTCACTAAAGTGCGTGTACCAATAAAAATCGTCGTAGATCGAGTGATAGATGCCGCCTTGATCCTCTCCGCCAAATCCGTAATTCAACACCGCGATGCCGAGGAAATTCTGAAAGCCGGCATGGTCCGAGCCGCCTCCGGAAATATCGATGCGCAGCTCGGAGCGCGAGCGCAGTTCGGCCCGCGCCTCATCGGAAGTCGCATCCGTGAGGTTCTTTAGCTGCCAGCGTTTCCAGACGGACAGTTTAGTTTCGGGATCGGGGATATCGCGTGCTACGTCGTTCGCCAATTTTTCGAGTGAATGCGCGCCGTCCACACCAAGGAAGCCGCGGCCGTTCGTGTCGGAGTTCACATAGGCAACCGCTTTGCGGCGAAGTTCGTCGGCGTGCGTTTCAAGCCACTCGACGGAGCCGAGCAGGCCGGGCTCTTCGCCGTCCCACGCGCAATAGACGATTGTTCGCTTCGGCTTCCAGCCCGCTTTCACGAGTTCACCGAGCGATCGCGCCTCTTCGAGCACTGCGTTCAAGCCGGAAATTGGATCTTCGGCACCGTTGACCCAGGCATCGTGATGGTTGCCGCGCAGAACCCATTCGTCGGGGAACTCAGAACCTGGGATTTTCGCGATGACGTCGTACAACGGCTTCATGTTCCAGTTCGAGAACATCTTGAGATGCACTTTGGCCGGCCCTGGGCCGATGCGATACGTGATCGGCAATCCGCCGCGCCACGCTTCGGGAACAACTGGGCCGGTGATCGCTGAAAGCAGAGGCGCTGCGTCGCCGTAAGAAATCGGTAGCACGGGAATCGTTGTAGTCGTCGGAGCGTTTTTGATCGGGAGGCGTTTCGCATCCGCGGTCGCGCCAATGCTCGGTGTCAGCGGATCGCCCATGAACTCCGTAGAGTCCTGCACGCTGCCGCGTTGCACACCTTCGCGCGGCCGCAAACCGCCCTGCGGATAAGTTTCACCAGCGGAGTATCCGTCATCGCGCGGATCAGAATAGATAATGCAGCCGATCGCGCCATGTTCGGCGGCGACTTTCGGCTTGATGCCGCGCCACGCGTGTCCGTAGCGAGTGATAACGATCGCGCCTTTGACGGAAACTCCGTGGCGAGCGAGCGTTTCGTAGTCCTCGGGAATGCCATAGTTCACGTAAACGAGAGGTCCGGTCACATCGCCATCGGCGGAATACGCGTTGTAGGTCGGGAGCTGCTCGGACTGCTGATCCGACGTCGGATCTTGCGAAACAGGCGGCTCCTGCAGCTTCGCAGTGAACTTTGGTCCGCCATCGACGAGTTCAACGAGGCGTTCCTTTGGAGTCGGGAACAGCACGTTGAACGATTCGATGTGCGCGTCGAAGCCGAATTCCTTAAATTTGGCGAGCAGCCATTCCGCATTGTCTTTGTCATACGGTGAACCGACATTGTGCGGTCGAGCGCTGAGCCGCTGCATATACTCGCGCAGCTTGGTTTGATCGGGCATCGCGCGGAATTTATCTTCCCAACTTCGTTCTATGCGGGATGACTCCGCCGAGAAGCCGGCGAGCGTCGGCTCATCGGCCGCGATGTGACGGCCAAGCGGAGACAACGTAGCTGCAAAGAGAATTGCGGACGCAACAGTCACTCGACGAAACATTTGGGCTCCAAATTTTGCGTCGATATTCTGCCTGAAGCGGCGCGAGATTGGAAACTCACCAAATTCGGCGGATGCCATAGTCGTCGAATTGGGAGTCGCGAGTAACGATCGGAACGTTTTCGATTTCAGCCTGCGCGATCAATACTCGGTCAAAGGGGTCTTTGTGATTCGTGGGCAGTAACGCGGCTCGAATAGCGTGCTTCGCGGAAATCGGCAGCTCGACGAAACCCTCGGCGTCGAGTTCTCTCTGGAAATCGTCAACGAGTTTCGGGGCTTTAAGTTTTCCAAGGCGGTGTTTTATCGCTATTTCCCAGAGCGAAACAGCCGACACAAGCACTTGTGTGGCTGGGTCCTGAATGGCTTTGCGGGCCCCGGTCGACAGGCGGTGGTCGTTGTCCAACCACCAGAGCAGAGCGTGTGTGTCGAGCAGGATTGCGTTCACTCGAAACCTAGAAACTTGCGCTCTTTTCGGGTAAGAGGCTTAAAAGCGTCGGGCGAATACGAAATCTGGCCTTTCAATCGACCCGGCACACGTTTTTTGAGCTCTTTGCCCAAGGGGACGAGCTTCACTACGGCATTCTTGCCCCGCGCGATGATTACCTCTTTGCCGCCGCATGCCTCCCGAATAAGGCGCGACAGGTTGGTTTTGGCTTGGTGAACAGTGTACATGGTTAGCTAAGTATACTAGCTAACCTGCCGTCTGACAATCGGTTCATGAAGGGGTCGTTAACTAGGTGACGCGGTAGGATTCGGTGTGCTCGGAGCGGACCATCACCAAACCTTGCGGTGGAACGGTCGGCCCGGATTTAGAGCGATCTCGCAATTCGAAAAGACGGTCAACGTCATCCGGCGTCAGCTTCCCTTGCCCGACGTGCAAGAGCGTTCCAACCATTTTGCGCACCATGTAACGCAGAAACGAGCGGCCGTGAACGGTGAACACCAGTTCCTGATCATCGACCGCCGACCGCACCAATTCCGTCGAGAAAATTTCACGCTCCATCACGCGCTCTTTGTCGTCTTCATCCGATCCGGTAGAAGCCGCAAACGACGTGAAGTCATGGACGCCGACAAATTTCGCCGCTGCCGCGCGCATCGCGTCTTCGTCGAGCGGAAATGGATAGTGCAAGACATAGCGCCAGATCATCGGCGGAAGAACTCGTCCGCGATAAATGCGATAGCGATAGATCTTGCCGCGGGCGGAAAAGCGCGCGCTGAAGTCCGGCCCGACTTCCTCCGCGCCGACGATGCGAATCGAAGGCGGCAGCAGACAGTTCAATGCGTGCTGGAATTGATTCGCGGAAAGGCCGGATTGCGTTTTGAAGCTGGCGACTTGGCCGAGCGCGTGAACACCAGCGTCGGTGCGGCCGGTGCCGGCGAGTTGCACATTTTCCTGCGTCAGTTTGCGAAGGACGCCGACAACCTCACCCTGGATCGTAGGCTTGCTGGGTTGAAACTGCCAGCCGTGAAAATCGGTGCCGTCGTATGCAATGGTGAGCTTGAAATAGCGCATGCCCGGGAAGTTTATACAGATCCAAATTTGAAAGAGTCGATCACGCGGAGCGGGCGAACCGGCTCCCGGGTTTCACCGCCGCACTGCCGTCGCGGCACAGAGGGCAATCGTCGGCCTCGTAGCTTGCAATCGGCAGATCGAGCAACGACTGCGATTCAACCGGAAATTCGATTTTGCCTCCGCTACGATCGATCAGCGCGCCCGCTGCAACGACGCGTCCGCCGGCTTCTTCGACAACTCGAATCGCTTCCTGCGTCGATCCGCCTGTTGTCCACACATCTTCAATCACGAGCACATGCTGGTCAGGCTTCAGCGAAAATCCACGTCGAAGGCACATCGTCCCGCTGGCGTCGCGCTCGACGAACATCGCAGGCACCCCTCCACCCGGCAACCCGGCCTTCGGCTGCGGCAGAGCGCGTGCCACTTCTTGCCCGATGATCAAGCCGCCCATCGCCGGCGAAACGACCACTTCGATCGTCGCGTCGGAAAACAACGCCGCAAGCTCCTGCCCCAATTTCTCAGCGAATCGCGGATATTGCAGCACCTGCGCGCACTGCACGTAGCTGCCGCTATGCAGCCCGCTGGAAAGCTCAAAATGCCCGTGCCGCACCGCTCCCGCGCTCTCGAACATCTTCAGCAATTCTTCTCGTTTGAACATCTGTCTCCAAGACCTCACGCCGAGCGACCCGCTCGCCGGATAACGGGTCGCGTCAGCCTCGCATCGAACACCACAAAGGCGCCGAAATCGACACGTAAACCTGTGTGATGGAGCTAACCTGAAAAGCCTCTAAACGTCGAATCGTCAGCAGCCTAGCCGCCGTGTGTTTCGTTGTCAAGGAAGCGGCTGCCTGCTAGACTCCGAGTTTCGAGTTTTTGCTTGATCGCACACCTGTTCGTGCCCTTTTTTCGTGGTCTTGCATGAAACAAAGTGAGTCCTGTTGACGTTGTAACAGGATGAACACCATTTTGCGCTTGGTCGAAGATCAATTCGAGGAGTGACACAAGATATGAACCTGCTACGGTTGACCGCAAAGCCGTCATCCCTAGGTGTGTCGGCAAAGCGGCCGGCTACGCGCCAGCGCGCAGCGGCAAAGTCGATTTCCGGGAATTCGCGACAGGCGATCCGCGCCCTGACCGCCGCTCTACTGGCCACTGTGCTCGCCGGAGGAGCGGGAACACCAGCATTCGCGCAGGATCCTGGCCAGAGTCCACCGCCTTCGCAGCAAGAGCAGCATCCTGAGCTGCCCACTCCTCAATCACCGGAACAGAATCGCCCGTATCAGGATCCGAACGCGCCTACGCAGGCGCCGCAGCCGGTTTATGGACCTGGCCCCACGAATCCTCCGATTCCCGTGTCGCTCGGCGTGTCGAAATACAACTACCAGCACGCGCCCAAGCCTTTTCCGAACCTGCTCGCGCCGTATCGTGGAATAGACATCCCGGATTTCAGCATCAACAACAAACCGCGCGTCGACCAACTCATTCACGACGGTAAGCTGGAAATTACGCTGCAAGACGCCGTTGAACTCGCGCTCGAAAACAACATGGACATAGCAGTTGCGCGATACCAACCGTGGTTGGCGGATACCGACATCCTCGCAACCACAGGCGGAGGCGTGGGACAAGGCACCAACGGCGTCGAGATCCCTTTTTCGACGGCGAATGTCCCGCAGTTGGCGCTGGACCCGGTGCTGACAGGCAGCGTCGGATTCGCCGACGTTTCGACACCGATCAACAACCCCTTTATTTCCGGCACGGGCACGGCATCGAATCAACTCGTCGGATTGATCAATCACAGTGCTCAATACAACTGGACATACAACCAGGGATTCACATCGGGCACATCATTGACGGCTTCGTGGGACAACACGCGTTCTTCGTCGAGTTCGCCCGCCAACCTCTTCAATCCATCGGTTCAGTCTACGTTGTCGATCACGTTCCAGCAGCAACTACTGAACGGCTTCGGATTCGCCCAGAACCGGCGCAACATTCTAATCTCCAAAAACAACCGAAAACTGGCCGACTATGAGTTTGCATTGCAGGCGATCACGACGGTAACCAACGCGATCAACGCGTATTGGGAGCTGGTGTACGCGCGCGAAAACGTGAAGGTGCAGGAACAAGCCGTCACGGTTTCGACCAAGTTTTACGGTGACAACAAGAAGCAGCTTGAGATTGGAACGATGGCACCTCTCGACGTAACGCGCGCCGAATCGGAGTTGGCCACGGATCGGCAGAATTTGATCGTCGCGCAGACCGTCAAGTTGACGGACGAACAGACGCTTAAGAATGCGATCGTGCGCGATCCACTGGCTCCGACACTGGCCAATGTCGAGATCGTTCCGCTCGACCATCCAAACCCGCCCGAGGCAGTGGAGGCCGCAACATTCGAGGACGCCGTTAAGGAAGCATTTACGAAGCGGCCAGACCTGCAAGTACAGGCGATCAACGTGACAAACGCCGGCATCGAGGCGAAGGCCAACCAACAGTCGCTGCGGCCGGTCGCAACTCTTTTCGCGGAATACCAGAGTACCGGCCTTGCCGGAAACGCACCGATCGTCACCGGGGCTACGACAGTTGCCGGAGCACCTGTCGTCGGTGCGGATGGAGCGCCAATTACGGTGCTCGATGCGACCGGCACGCCGGTGGAAGTTTTCACTCCAAATACAGGCGCAGTTACAAACGGCATCACCAAGCAGGGTTTTGGCACGACACAGAGTCAGATCTTCCACAACGACTTCCCGAGCTACATCGTCGGGCTCAATCTGACTTTGCCTATTCGCAACCGGGTAGCGCAGGCATCCTATCAACGCGCCACGCTGAACCAGCGACAGATCGAAGCACAGTTGCAGCAGATGAAAAATGCGGCGGTGCTCGACGTACGAAACGCGTTCATCGCACTGACGCAGGATCGAGCGCAGGTGCAGTCGGCCAGCAAAGCTCGCGAGCTGCAACAACAGACGTTTGACGCGGAGCAGAAGAGGTATCAGCTCGGCGCTTCGACCGTGTACAACGTCATCTTGACGCAGCGCGACTTGATCAGCGCGCAGGGTAATGAGTTACGGGCTCTCGCGAACCTCGTCGAAGCGAAGGCCAACTACGAGCGCGCTGTCGGCCGCACGCTGGATGTGAATCGCGTCACGATTGCCGATGCGAAGCACGGACAGGTCGATCACGAGAGCTTGATTCCGGGCACCCTGAACGGGCAAGTCGTGGGCGTCGACAAGATCTTCTCCAACTCCAACCAGAGCCAGGGACAGCGCTAGTCGCCGAACCTACTCACCAATAGAATTCCGAGCCGGCGGACTTACAGTCCGTCGGCTTTTTTCGATTTGGTCCTTCGGAGCTGCGACAACGATCTCCGTTGACCTTCTGGCACCGGCAATCCTCGTAGCGGGCTCCCCGGTATTGCCCTAAACACCTGATTCGCATAGCATTTCTGTATTGGGCGTTTCGAGGCGGCCTTGCCGCTCCTCGCCGCGACCAACAACTATGAGCGACGTACTCAAGGTCGGCAGCCAAACCGTCGTCCCCCCGAATCTCCGGCTTCCCCTCGAAATCCATCCTCTGAAGAGAGATCCTGGGAAAAGAACACGCTCGCCCCAACGCTGGCCAAAAGCCCGGAGCGCCAAGCCGAATTCACGACGATTTCGAACTATCCGATTCGCCGCCTCTACACGCCCGCTGATCTTCCCGACTGGAGTCCCGAGCGCGATCTCGGTTATCCCGGCGAGCCGCCCTACACCCGCGGCATTCACTCGACGATGCATCGTGGCCGTCTCTGGACGATGCGCCAGTTCGCTGGCTTCGGCACCGCCGAAGACACAAATCAACGCTTCCGGTATTTGCTGGCGCAAGGCCAAACCGGTTTATCGACGGCGTTCGACCTGCCCACGCTGATGGGCTACGACTCAGACCATCCGCTTTCCGAAGGTGAAGTGGGCAAATGCGGCGTCGCGATCAGTTCGCTCGCCGACATGGAAGTCTTGTTCGATCAGATTCCGCTGGCCAACGTCACCACATCGATGACGATCAACTCGCCCGCCGCAGTGATCTGGGCGATGTATCTCGCCGTCGCAGAAAAACAAGGCGCCGACTGGAAGAAAATTTCCGGCACGTTGCAAAACGACATCCTGAAGGAATACATCGCGCAGAAGGAATACATCTATCCGCCAGAGCCGTCGATGCGGCTCGTCATCGATTCGTTTGAGTTCGGCGTGAAAAACACGCCGAAGTTCAACACGATTTCGATCAGTGGATACCACATTCGCGAAGCCGGCTCGACCGCGATTCAGGAGTTGGCATTTACGTTGCGCGATGGTCTCGAATACGTCGAGTGGGGCATGCGCCGCGGCCTCGACGTCGACGAGTTCGTCCCGCAGCTTTCGTTTTTCTTCAACGCTCATAGCGACTTCTTCGAAGAAATCGCCAAGTACCGCGCCGCCCGCCGCATCTGGCATAAAGCGATGGTCGAGCGTTACGGCTCGAAGAACCCGCGCGCCTGGGCGCTGCGATTCCACACGCAGACGGCGGGTTGCTCGCTCACAGCGCAACAGCCATACAACAATGTCGTCCGCACCGCGTTGCAGGCCCTCGCCGCAGTTCTCGGTGGCACGCAGTCGTTGCACACCAATTCGCTGGACGAAGCTTGGGCTTTGCCCACCGAATTCGCGGCGACGATTGCACTGCGCACACAGCAAGTCATCGCCCACGAGACGGGCGTGACAAACACAGTCGACCCACTCGGCGGCTCCTATTTCGTCGAAACTCTAACCAACGAGGTCGAATGCGGCGCCTGGGACTATATCGAAAAGATCGACGCCCTCGGCGGCATGGTCGCGGCAATCGAGCGCGGCTATCCGCAGCGCGAGATCGCCGAAGCCTCCTATCGTTATCAGGTCGCGCTCGATAAAAAAGAAAAGATCATGGTCGGCGTTAACGACTACGTCGCCCAGGAAAAGCCCCTCGAGGTTTTGCAAATCGACGAATCCGTCGCGCACCGCCAGGCAGAGCGCCTCAGCAAGCTGCGCAAAGAACGGTCGAGCGACGCAGTCGCCCGGCAACTTGCCGCCTTGCGCAAAGCCAGCCAGGGCAAAGAAAATTTGATGCCGTTCATCATCGACGCCGTAAAGTCCTACGCCACGCTCGGCGAAATCTGCGACGCCATGCGCGACACCTTCGGCACCTACGAAGAAGTCGCCATCACCTAACCCATGCCAGAAAAGAAAATTCGTGTGTTGATTGCCAAGCCAGGCTTGGACGGTCACGATCGCGGCGCAAAGGTAATTGCGCGCGCGCTGCGCGACGCCGGCATGGAAGTCATCTACACCGGCCTGCGCCAAACGCCCGAGATGATCGCTACCGCCGCCGTGCAGGAAGACGTCGACGTCATCGGCCTCTCGATTCTGTCGGGCGCCCACAATACGATCTGCCCGCAACTCATGAACCTGCTCCAAGAAAAAGGCATGACTGACGTCACCGTCCTCCTCGGGGGTATCATTCCCGAAGCCGACGTTCCCGAATTGAAGAAGATCGGCATCTCGGGGATTTTTCTTCCTGGGACTTCGACTCAGGACATCGTCGACTTCATCCACAAACGCATTGCCCACTAGCGAGCGGCCTTCGGTCAACTGCGATCCCGCCGACCTTGAGCAATCTATTGCTTTCCGTCCTTCTCTCGGCTTCTGTATTTCTCGCGAACACCGCGCATCATCCGCGAAACCTTCGTCTTGTACTCGTGCATCGCCTCTGGATCACTCTTTCGCCGCTGAAATTCCTGCTCGCGCTCGATCTTCTTCCGATTTTCGACGCGCCCTGCATCAAGCGTTCCAGCTTCCATTGCGACTTGAACGGCGCATCCCGGCTCATTCTCATGCCGGCAATCGCTGAACCGGCATTCGCGCGCCAGTTCCTCGATGTCCGCAAACGCCTCGGTGATGCCACTGTCGACGTTCCACAACGCGAACTCGCGCAGTCCCGGCGTGTCCATCAGCAACGCGCCTCCGGGCAGACGAAACAATTGCCGCGCCGTCGTCGTGTGCCGCCCCTTGCTGTCCGATTCGCGCGTTGGACGCACCTCCTGCTTCTCCTCCGATAGCAATCGATTCACGAGTGTCGACTTCCCCACTCCCGATGATCCAAGCAGCACAATCGTCTTTCCCGGCGAGAGAAGCGCCTCCAACGCACCCATTCCCTCCCCTGTTCGCGCACTCAGCGCAAATACGGATACTCCGATCGCGACGCGCTCGGCCGCGGCAATATGAGCCGCCACGCCGTCGCAATCGTCCGCCTTATTCAGCACAATCGCAGGCGCAACTCCCGAATCCCAACACTGCGCGAGATAGCGTTCGAGCCGCCGCGGACTGAAATCCATATCAAGCGCCGCCACCAGAAACGCCATGTCGACATTCGCAGCGATGACCTGTTGCTCGACGCGTTTGCCCGGGGCCTTCCGCGAGAACACGCCGCGCCGCGGCAGCACCCAATGCAATACCGCTCGTTCCCCGCCAACGCTCTCGGCTGCAACCCAGTCCCCTACCGCTGGCCACGCTGACTCTCCTTCCACATCAGCGATGCCGCGCAATTTTCCCGACGGCTCCGCCCACACCTCGCCAAACTCGCCCGCAACTCGCCACAATCCTCGTTGCTGCGATACGACCCGCGCGGGCGCGGCACTCCGTTCATCTCCAAATCGATCTTTCCACGACGCCTCGAAATATCCGTTCCAACCCAATTCCTTTAGAAACACTCGCGCACCCTCCTGCCGCAAAGAACGGCAATCGGCACCGCGTCCGCGAGAACGCAATGCGGCAGCGCGACTCACCAGTAAGCGAAGACAAACGCATACTGGCGCAATCGCAAACTCAACGACTCAATGAATGGAAAGAAAGGGCGGTGCTACTTGCCTGAGGAGGAATGACCGGAGGCACACCCGCCCGCAAGAACTTCGACAAGGGTCGTCACAGGCACCTCCAGAAAAGAATTGCGGCTGTCACCGCTGCCACGAAGTCTAACTCAGCCAGATTCTTCCGTCCATGCGTCTTTTCGGCGTTCAGCGTGCCGATGATCCCGTTGCAAGTTGTTCGCGCGACGCTGTCTCGCGCTCGCACTCATCCGTCGAAGCCCGTATACTGAGTTGCCTGCTGCCATTTACCAGGACGATCCGCCATTCCGGGATCGGCAATATCCGCCATTTCGTCGCGAGGGCTTGCGAGTGTCTGCGTCCGTCCTGAAAACCAGTGTTATCGCCAAGTCGCCTGACTTCGCCAAAAACAGCCGCAAGGTCGTCGATCTCGTCACCCAAATCAAGAACGAAGAAACGCAGATCGCGCAGGGCGGCGGCGCAAAAGCGATCGAGTCGCAGCACAAAAAGGGCCGGCTCACCGCGCGCGAACGCATCGCGAAACTAATCGATCCCGGTTCTCATTTTTTTGAGCTCAGCGCCTACGCCGCGTACGAAATGTACGAAGAATGGGGGGGCGCACCTGCGGCTGGCACGGTCACGGGACTAGCACGCGTCTGCGGCCGCATGTTTATGATCATCGCGAACGACGCCACCGTAAAAGCCGGCGCGTTTTTCCCGATGACCGCGAAAAAAGTCATTCGCGCGCAAAACATCGCCATCGAGAATCACATCCCTACAATCTATCTCGTCGATTCCGCCGGCGTTTTTCTTCCGCTCCAGGAAGACGTCTTCCCCGACACCGACGACTTCGGGCGTGTCTTTCGCAACAACGCCGTGATGAGCGCGATGGGCATTCCGCAGCTCACCGCGATCATGGGTATGTGCGTCGCCGGTGGCGCCTATCTTCCCGTGATGTGCGATCACATCTTGATGACCGAAGGCTCGGGCCTTTTCCTAGCCGGTCCAGCGCTGGTTCAAGCCGCAATCGGCCAGAAAACATCCGCCGAAGAACTCGGCGGCGCCAAAATGCACTCGCAGATTAGCGGTACCGTCGATTTTCGCGAACCCGATGACGACGCCTGCATCGGACGCATCCGTGCCCTCGTCGACAAAATGGGCGCATCCAATCCTTCGCCGTTCAGCCACGTGGCGTCGCGCGAGCCGCTGTACCCCGCCAGCGAAATCTACGGCGTCTTCTCCAACGACCCCGGCAAACAATACGACATGCACGAAATCATCGCGCGCATCGTCGACGCCAGTGAGTTCGAGGAATACCGCCCCGAATACGGCGAAACCGTCCTGTGCGGTTACGCACGTATCGGCGGTTGGGCCGTCGGCATCGTCGCCAACCAGAAAAAACACGTTCACACATTCACTCGCGGCTCCGATCAAAAGCGCATTGAATTCGGCGGCGTCATCTACACCGAATCCGCCGAAAAAGCGTCGCGCTTCATCATGGACTGCAATCAAAATCGCATCCCGCTGATTTTCCTGCACGACGTCAACGGCTTCATGGTCGGCAAGGACGCCGAGTGGAGCGGCATCATCCGCGCCGGCGCAAAGATGGTCAACGCGGTGTCCAATAGTGTGGTGCCAAAAATCACCGTGATCTGCGGCGGCAGCTTCGGAGCCGGACATTACGCCATGTGCGGCAAAGCCTACGACCCGCGTTTTATTTTTGCGTGGCCCACGGCACGCTACGCCGTGATGGGTGGCGATGCTGCCGCAGGTACGCTCGCCGAAATCAAGCTCAAGCAACTCGAGCGCGAAGGAAAAAAAGTTGACGAGAAGGCGAAGCAGGAGCTCCTCGCCTCGGTCAAAGCCACCTACGACGAACAATCCGACCCGCGCTACGCCGCCGCCCGCCTCTGGGTCGACGCCATCATCGACCCTGCACACACGCGCGACGCGCTAGTCGCCGCCCTCGAAGCCGCATCTCTGAATCCCGTCATCCCCGAATTCAAAACCGGAGTCCTGCAAACCTGATGGAGACCGTAAAACTCATCGAATGCCCGCGCGATGCTTGGCAAGGCTTGCCTGATTTCATTCCGACAGAACTAAAAGCTGAATATCTAAAAGAACTCGTCGCCGCCGGCTTCAAACACATTGACGCCGTCAGCTTCGTCTCGCCCAAACACGTCAAGCAAATGGCCGACAGCGAAGACGTCATGTCCAAACTCAACGCTTCCCTTTCCATCGACATCGACCGCCCCGAGATCATCGGCATCGTCGTCAACGAAAAAGGCCTCGAGCGCGCGCTCGCAACTCCCGGCGTCACCACCATCGGCTACCCCTATTCCATCTCCGCCTACTTCCGCCGCGCCAACGCCAACATGAGCCGCGACGAATCGCGCCGCCTCGTCGAAAAACTAAAAAAGGACACTGCCGCCGCAAGCCGCGATCTCGTGATCTACATCTCCATGGCCTTCGGCAATCCCTATGAGGAACCCTGGGGCGCCGAAATCGTGCATGAAGCGCTGGAGTGGCTCAAAGACATCCGCGTCCGCACCGTCTCTCTCGCCGACACCATCGGCACTGCCGATCCCAAACTCGTCGGCGATCTTTATCGCGAAGTGAAGGATCACGTTGCCGGAATCGAACTCGGTGTGCATCTCCACAGTCGCCCCGAGCACGCCGAAGAAAAAATTCTCGCCGCCTACGAAGCCGGCTGCCGCCGATTCGACAGCGCACTCACCGGACTTGGCGGCTGCCCCTTTGCAGGAGACAATTTAGTCGGCAACATCGCGACGGAGCAGGTCATCGCCGCACTCCAGAAAGCCGGCGCCGATCCTGGCATCGATCCCGCTCGCCTCAGCAAGATTCTGGCGATGACTAACGAGATCCGGGCCACGTACGCCCACGCGCCGCTCGTGAACTGATGGGCTCTGAACGAAAGTGGAGGTCTCGAAATGTACTCGACACTTCTTCTCGAATGTAAAGACGACATCGCCACAATCACGCTGAATCGCCCCGACAAGCGCAACGCGATCTCCACCGCGATGATTGCCGACATCCAGTCCGCGCTCGATGCGATCGAAAAAAATCACGCCACGCGCGTCGTTATCCTCACCGGAGCGGGCAAAGCCTTCTGCGCCGGCATGGATCTCGACATGCTCGCTGCGATCGCCAAGCAATCGCCCGCCGAAAATCAGGAAGATTCGCGCCGCATCGCAAAGCTGCTCCGACGTATCTGGGCTTTTCCTCGCCCGATGATCGCCGCCGTCAACGGCGCCGCCTACGCCGGCGGCTGCGGCATCGCGACGCTCTGCGATTTCACCCTCGCTGTCTCGGAAGCAAAATTCGGCTACACCGAAGTGAAAATCGGCTTCCTTCCTGCGATCGTTTCCGTCTTTCTGACGCGACAAATTGGCGAAAAACGCTCACGCGATCTCTTGCTCACCGGCCGCATCATCGATGCAAAGGTAGCCATGGAATTCGGCCTCGTCACGGAAGTCGTCCCCGCCGACCACTTGATGTCGCGCGCCCACGAACTCGCCGCCGACCTCATCGCCGCCAGTCCCAACAGCCTCACTCGCGCGAAGCATTTGCTCACTTCCGCCGCGGCCGCCGGCATCGACCACGACCTCGAGCGCGCCATCACAGAAAACGCGCGCATCCGCTGCACCGCCGACTTCAAGGAAGGCGTCTCCTCGTTTCTGGAAAAACGCAAGCCGGTCTGGCAGAGTAAACCAGAAGAATAAATCCACGACATGCGAACAATCGAATATCACGACACCACGCTACGGGTGCGCTACGCCGAGACCGACCAGATGGGCGTCGTCTACCACTCCAACTATTTGATTTGGTTTGAGGTTGGCCGCGTCGAACTCATGCGCGCCACGGGATTCGACTATAAAGTGATGGAAACCCAAGACGACTGCTTCATCGTGGTCGCCGAAGCGCATTGCCGTTACGAAAAGCCCGCGCGCTACGATCAGGTACTTCGCGTCCGCACTCGCATCGCCGAGTGGCGCAACCGCATCGTGAAATTTTCCTACGAGATTCTTCTCGACGAAGACTCAACGTTGCTCGCCACCGGCTACACGACGCACGTCGTCTGCGGCCGCAACGGCCGCCCAAAATCGCTTCCGCCGAAATATCGCGACGTACTGCTTCACTTGAATGTTCCGAACCCAGACCGGAGTAATGCATGACCGCCGCCGCATCCGCCGTCCAGCTCACAGGCAACGATCTCACCTTCGCGCAGCTTTACGATGTCGCGCTTCGCAGCGCTAAAGTCTCGCTCGCGCCCGACGCCATCGAACGCATGAAAGCCTCGCGTGCCATCGTCGATCGCGTCGTCGCCAGCGGCGAAACCGCCTACGGCATCAACACCGGATTCGGCAAACTCGCTTCCGTCCGCATCTCCACCGAGCAAGTTCGCCAGCTCCAGGTCAATCTCGTTCGCTCGCACGCCTGTGGCGTCGGCGCTCCGCTCAGCGAAGCCGAAACCCGCGCGATGATGCTTCTCCGCGCCAACGCGCTCGCCAAAGGACTCAGCGGCATCCGCCCCGAAACCGTCGAAACGCTCTGCGCGATGCTCAACGCCAAAGTTCATCCCGTGATTCCGTCGCAAGGCTCCGTCGGCGCATCCGGCGACCTCGCCCCGCTCGCTCACCTCGCGCACGTCGTCATCGGCGAAGGCCACGCCCGCCTCGGCGGCTCAACAGAAATCGTCTCCGGCGCCGCCGCCATGCGCCAGGCCAACATCAAGCCCGTCGCACTCGAAGCCAAGGAAGGTCTCTCGCTCCTCAACGGCACGCAAGGCATGTTGGCCCTGCTCAGTCTCGCGCTGCGCGATGCAGATATCGCCACTGACACTGCCGACGTCGCCGCCGCTCTTTCCCTCGACGCCCTTCGCGGCAGTCCCGGCGCGTTCGACTCGCGCATCATGCACGCCCGCGCCTACGCCGGCGCCTCCATGACCGCGCGCAACCTCGCGCACCTCAACGAAGGCAGCCAGATCCGCGAATCGCATCGCGACTCCAACAAAGATCCCCGCGTGCAAGACGCCTACAGCCTCCGTTGCACACCGCAAGTCCACGGCGCCGTCCGCGACTCCCTCGCGCAAGCCCGCGAAATGGCCGCCGTCGAACTCAACAGCGCCACCGACAATCCGCTCGTATTTGTCCGTGCCACTAACAAAAATGGCGGCGACATCATCAGTGGCGGCAATTTCCACGGCCAGCCGCTCGCCATGGCCGCCGACCAAGTCGCTATCGCCATCGCCACGCTCGGCGGTATCTCCGAACGTCGCATCGAGCAGATGACCAATCCGCTCACCAGCATGCTCCCCGCATTTCTCACGCCCGAGCCCGGCCTCAACTCCGGCTTCATGATTGCGCAGGTCACCGCCGCCGCGCTCACCAGCGAAAACAAAGCGCTCGCCACACCGCATTCTGTCGATTCGATTTCCACTTCCGGTAATCAGGAAGATTACGTCTCCATGGGCATGAGCGGCGCGCGCCGCCTCGGCCGCATGCTCGAAAATCTCCGCCACACCGTCGCCATCGAACTTCTCTGCTCCGCACAAGGCATCGAGCTTCTCGCGCCGCTGCAAACCGGCACGCTCGCAAAGAAAGCCATCGCCGCCGTTCGCGCCGTGTCCGCAAAAGTCGTCGAGGATCGCCCGCTCGCTCCCGATATCGTAGCCGTCACCGCAAGAATCACCGACGGCACATTCTCCGCAATCCTGCACTGACCCACGCGACGCGAACGCACAAGCTTTGCCGAGCCGCGTCGAGCATCGAGATTTTCCTGAGATGCTTGGCGCGCGCTGCCGACAAGAGCTACGTGTTCCGTTCGAGAGTTACGTGTTCCGTTTGAGCGACGAGTGCAAGATTGCGCATCAGCAAAAAATTGTCATCCCGAGGGCAGCGAGGGATCTGCTTTTTTCTTGTGCCAAGCACGATCGCTGATGAAACCGTGACATACCAAGCCGCGTAACTCGCCGCCGCATAGTGACCCTTTAACAAAGCTCCGCGCACAACGTCCGTTCCAAACTTCACCCATCCGCTAAACTCACTTCAATTCTCGTTCGCAATCGCAACGCCGCCCGCGCAATTTTCCGCGCGGCGCCGCATTTCCAGGCGGGCCCGAAGTTGTCTGTGCGTAGCAAGGAGCGTCAACCGTGAACCGCCCTCGCTTTCCCTTGAGCCGATTCGGACTCTCTATCTCCGCCGCCGTGCTTATCGCCACCACTTTCATTCTCATCGGCGCCGCGCAACTCCCCCGCCCACACATTTCGTCCGTCCACGACTGGACGCACCACCACCTCATCTACTCTCAGCCATCCACCTGGGTTTCCGCATGGCACGCGCAGCAGGAACCGCGCTACTGGCAGCAGAAAATCCGCAGAGGCGAAACGAGCGAAGCCCGAAATTCAGGTGAATCGCGCGACACCGCCGAAGCACGCCGCTGGGAACGATCCAACGACGACTCTCCCGGCGCCGACTGGGCCCGCGACCCCTTCCGTTTCCACGGCCCCACCCCGCCCGGCTGGCGCCACATGCGTGAGATCCCCATGGAGCGCGACTGGGGCACATCCCTCGGCGCAGGCGGCTCAACCGGCGAGCCCGTCAACGGCACCACATGGTTCCCCGTCTACCCCGCGAAATTCACCTTCGACACCACCGCCACGCCCACCTGCACCACTGACTACGTCGTGTTCCCCACAAATCTCGCCGGTGTGAAAAACGGCCAGGCCAGCATCATCGCCTACAACAAACTCTACTCAGGCACGCCAGCACTCACTGCGTTCTGCGGCACCGCGACTCCTGCGGTCTATTGGTCCTACAACACAAATTTCAATGCCGCCGGCGCAGCAACGACCGGCACAGTCGCAACCTCTCCGATCCTCTCTCAGGATGGCTCCAAGGTCGCCTTCATCGAAAATGACGGCGGCGCCGGCGCCGTTCTTCACCTTCTGAAGTGGAAAGCAGGCGACGGCGGAGCGATCACCGCCGCCATCAACCCCACCGTGGCAACATCGTGGACCGCGTGCCCCGCGACCGCGTGCCTGATCTCGATCACCTTCGCCAGCGCCAACCCCGATGACGGCTCATCGCCCTTCTACGATTACACGCATGACACCCTCTACGTCGGCGACAATCTCAGCGTGCTCCACAAATTCATCAACGTCTTCGGCATCGCCGGCGCCACACCGAGCGAAGTCACGACCGGCGGCTGGCCCTTTACCATCGACGGTACCAATGCATTGACGTCGCCGGTTCTCGACGGCACCTCTGGCAACATCTTCGTGGGCGATGCGAACGGAACGCTCACGTACGTCCGTGAGACGTTCAGTTCGGCTGGCACCTGCAAGACCGGCGCTCCTCCCTGTATCGGCTCCACGACGGTGCTCGCTGGCCAGCCGCATTCAATCATCGATGCGCCAATCGTCGATTCCTCGACACAAAAGGTTTTCGTCTTCTATGGGAATTACGACGGAACCAACACTGCAGTCGTTCAATCCGACACAACTCTCAGCAACAAAGTCGCCGCGTTCACCGGCCTGAAAGGCATCCAGCGCCATATGCACGCGGGAGCCTTCGACAACACCTATCTAACCGGCACCGGCAACACCGGACGTCTTTACTTGTGTGGCTCGTCCGCCACCAGCTTGCCGACGCTCCAGCGCATCGGCTTCAACAACACGGCTACGACCTTCGCGAATAAAACTGGCACGATGAACACTACCGTCGACGCCACACCGGTATTACAAATTGCGTCGGCCGCCGTAGATTGCTCTCCGCTCACCGAATTCTCTAATACCAACGCCACGCTCAATCAGGATCAGATCTTCTTCGGTGTCGCTTCCAACGGCGCAGGCGCCGGTTGCTCCGCCACAATCGGCTGTGTGATGGCCGTCAACATCACAGGAATACCAGCGACGCTGACAATCAACTCCTCCATCGCCGAAGTGAAAGGCCCCAGCGGCATCATCGTCGACAACAACGCAAACACAGCGCTAACAACTGGCTTCCCCCAAGCCTCCAGCCTCTACTTCTCGAATCCAAGGGAACAGCACAGCAGCCGCCACATGTGGAGGAACCACCGGAGTCGGCTGCGCCGTCAAAATCACGCAGGCCGGCTTGCAGTAGGTTCTTGATTAGATTTTGAACGCAGGCACTTCAAGCAATCGCAGGCGTGATGTCCGTCTTGCGGAAATCATCGCCCTTGAACAAAAGCGGCTCGTCCATTGCTTTCGCTAACGCATATGAGAAACAATCGCCAAAATTCAATCCCGCTGCGTGCCTGCCCTTGCCGTAGGTCGAAAAACCCCGCACCGCAAGAAACGCATGTTCAGCGGTCACCGGTACGATGGCAATGTTTCCGTCACGGATGAGCCGTTCCGTCTGACGCACCGCTTTGTCACTGCCACGACGTTCCGACACCATCATCACCTCGACAAAGTTAGCCGCCGAGATTTTGCAGGCTTCTGTCTCGGTGAGTGTTTCAACAAAGACCTCGAAATCGGGTTCGCCGAATATCACAGCCAAAAGCGCCGACGAATCGACGATCACTTCGGCAATCCGTTTTCATCGTAGAGAAATTCCGCGTGGTCGACGTGCGGCCCAGGAAACATCTTGGCACCTTGACGACCAATCTCGAGAAGCGCGGCGAGTTTCTTTTTTTTCCGGCGGCCCTCGTGGAGCCGGTCTAGCCGCTCGCGCAACGCGATATTGACTGCCTCAGTGAGCGTCTCGCCCGTTTCTTTGGCAACTTGGCGTGCCAAACTGTGAGTCTCGGGATTCTTGATGTTCAGCGACATACTTCCACCTCGGTGGACGGCATTCTACCATTCTACCAGCAGCGCTTCAAGCCTTAAGGTTCACGCCTTAAGACCATCTATCCTGCCAGCAGCGTCGACCGCAAATACGCCAACATCTTGTACCCAGCTATATGACTAAACGGCGCCAACTCCAGCGAGTAATGCCCGCATTGCAGCTCCAGCGTCCGCGGCGTCGCGTTGTTCGCCCGTAGCGCCGCCAGCATCTGCTCCGTCAGCTCCGGCAAAAACGTCGGATCGTATTTCCCATACACCATGAACGCATTTTTCCCCGCGCCCATTCCCCGCTCGACATACGGCATCGGGCTCACCGGCGCCCAAAACTCCCGCAAGTCATCCACCGAGACATGCTCGCGCAGCCCTTCCCACACGTGCGTCGTCGTCATCCCCTGGCTCACCACATCCGCAAAATGTGTCGACACGTGAAAAAATCCGCCCGCCCGCAGCGCATCGTCATGTACCAGCGTGATGTATCCCACCGACGACCCAATACTCGTCCCCAAAATTCCCAGCCGGTTGAATCCCTGCTGCTCCAGCCACCGCAAACACCGCCGCGTATCCTGCACCGCCTGCCGGTTCGCCTGCAGCGTCAGCCCGATATTTGGCCCGACAAGCTGATCTGCTCGCTCGTGCCCGCGCGCCATGCGCCGATCGTGATACGGCAAGCTCAACCGCAGCACGCTTACACCAATCCGCTGCAACCATTCGCACAGCCCGCGCTGCCCATGCCACTTCGCATTCCAGTTCGGCAGCAAAACCACCGCCGGCCGCAAGCCGCTCTTGTTTGCATTTTTATTGCGGTTTCCGTTCGACGACCCGTTCGGTGCAATACTCGAAGCACTCCTCCCCGCCCCACCGTCGTTCCGATGCGCGCCGTCACCGCCGCCCGTCACATGCCCCGAAGTTCCCTTTGCCCCCGCCGGAAAAAACTGCGCATGTACCGTATTGTTCTCCGCCCACGCCGACCGAACCGAACTCGTAAACGTCAGCACGCCTTCCCCATCCAGCGAATAATCTGTCGCCGGCGTCACCGCGAACCACTCCCGGCTATGCTCGATCGCCCACCGCGAATACTCCCGCACATATGCCGCAGGATCCGTCGCATCGCGCTGCCCGCCAATATGCTCCAGCCCCCAGTCAAACGGCATCACCCGCCGATTGTCGTCGGTCGTCCATCGCCGGTGCTCATACTGCCGAATCCGCCGCTCAAACCAATGCATTCACAAGACTCCCCACAACTTGCCGCGAATCAATGCCACCGCCCATCTTCGCAGCAAACACGCGCGATGTCACAATGCTCTGCGGCTTGATTTCAGATACAAATCGTTCGGGCCGCCCGCTCTTCGCAAAGCCACCAGTGTCAGTAACCGAAGCCGGTCATGCTAACCTCATGGACATTGTAAGGGCCTTGATAACCCCGACTGGTTATGACCATGTCACGACAGCGCAGCCCGAACGTGTCCAAGCACGGTGTGTCATGCATTACCGTGGCGGGATTGTTTCTCTTGACGTCCGCGCTCCTACCCTCCACGTGCTGGGCCAGGCAAGCCCGGCCAAGCCTACCGTCCGGGTCGGAAGCTATGCTCACAAGAACTTCGGTTGAGGTTGACGTCTACGCGACTGACGGCACAGCACTAGCCAGTTCAACGTATGTCTCCCTGATCAAAAACGATGGAAAAGTGTTTGCGACCTCCATGGCCGTTTCCGGCAAAGCACACTTTGCCGACGTTCCCAAGTCGGCGCTTACGGTCCAGGTCGTGGCCTCCGGATATGACACCGCAACGAAAAAGTTCGAAGTGCTCGATCGAAACGAAGTAAAGATCCGCATTGATTTGCGGCCGATGGCCGACAAAGAAGCCGCCATAGCGGACCGTGGCCTCGCCGCCCTAAATCCCAAAGCTCAAAAAAGCGTTGGCAAAGCATTAGAGAACATGCGCGCCAACAAACTCGCCGGTGCTCAATCCGACCTCACTGCGGCACAGCGTTTCGCTCCCGACAGCGCCGAGATCGAGTACCTCCTTGGTGTGTGCGCCTCAAAAATGAATAATTCTGCACTCGCCAAGACACACTGGACGCGCGCTCTTGGCTTGAACCCCAGCCATCTGAGCACCTTAGTGGCACTCAGCCAAAACTTGCTCCACGAACGCGACACCAAGCAGGCAAGGACCTACCTGGATCGTGCTTTGAGCGTCGAGCCGTCGTCCTGGCGCGTGCACATGCTGGTCGCTCAAACGGATTTGCTCGATCGCCGGAACGCAGAGGCAGTGAGTGAGGCCGAACGTGCGATCGAACTAGGCCAGGACGCCGCGGACTCAGTTCAACCTCTCCTGGCCCATGCGTTGTTTGAAACTGGCGAAAAAGAAAAAGCCAGTCAGATTTTGCAGACGTACATCAAGGCACATCCTAAAGACGAGAACGCGGCCCACCTCTTCGAACGCTTAAACGCGCCTCGGACGACAACCATCTCGCGCAATGGAAACGCTGCGAAGGTTGAACCTTGGGCCATCGACGTGACCGAAGCGAACACCGACTCCGCGGAACCTCTCCCGCCGAATTGGCTACCGCCAGACATCGACGAAAAAATCCCTCCCGTCGAGTCCGGCACAGCATGCGTTGCAAACGAAGTGGTCCAGAAAGCGGGAGCCCGACTCGTCAATCTCATTCACGATGTCGATCGTTTCACCGCCACCGAAACGCTGACGCACGAATCCATCAATAAGTTCGGGATCGCTATGCTCCCCGAAAAACGGAAATTCGATTACGTTGTTTCAATCCAAAGCCCGCTCTCTGGACCGCTGAGCGTCAGCGAATACAGAAATGGCGGCGGCATCCAACCACAATTTCCCGAAGGAATCGTAACGAGCGGCTTACCTGCACTGGTGCTCGTTTTTCACCCGTATTACGCGACGAACTACGACATGGTGTGCGAAGGTTTGGCGCGAACCAGGCGTGGCTTGGCCTGGCAGATTCACTTTCGGCAACAGCCTGACAAAACCAACGGGATCAAGTCCTATCAGTTTGGAATGAACGGCCCGAGTTATCAGGTGCGCCTCAGAGGTCGAGCGTGGATCTCCGCTGAGAATTACGACATCATCCGGTTGGAATCAAACATCGTCGCACCAGTCCCACAAATTCGTCTGCTTGCGGACCACACCGTCATCGAGTATGGTCCCGTCAATTTTAGTCAAGGCAACACAACTTTGTGGCTTCCCGAAAGCGCCGAGGTCTATTTCGCGTGGCTCGGTAAGCGGATTCACCGTCGACACGAGTTCAGTAACTACTTCCTTTTCGGTATAGACGACCAGCAACAGATCAATGCACCTAAAACGAAAGATGACGGCCGAGGCACAGCAGAAGTGAAGCCCTAACCAACCCGCGACGAACTGGCACGTGAAACAGACTCCGCTCCTCACGGAGCTCGCGACGCGGCTAACCGAGTTAATGCAATCCCGCGAACTCTGCCTTGACTTGCTTGAGGATGGGGACGTCGAGATCGGCATCTTTCCAGAGCGCGAGAAAATCCTGATAAGCGGTCTTTGATTTCGCGTTATCGCCAGCCAAGGCATAGGCGCGGCCAACTCCAAGATGCGCGAGCGCGGCCAACGGTTCGTTTCCGACCACGCCCGCATGGTCGAGAATTTTCTGGAACTCGTTGCCCGCCGCAGCCCCCTGCTTCGCTGCCAGGTACGCTTCTCCCCGCAAGTAAACTGGATAGAGGGCAAAGGTGAAGGAAGTATTCATTTCTCCCAGTTCATAAGGGGTAGACGCAGACAGCGCGTCGATGGCGCGCGCACCGTCACCATTGTGCAGCGCGGTCGCAGCGCGGATCATCGGAAGATAATTGAACTTTACGATGGTGTCTTCGCTGAAGCGTTTACCCAAATCGGCGGCTAATCGCTCAGCTTGTGCGGAATCGCCAGCCAGTCCGAGCGCAATGGCCGAGAAGCCTTCCACCTGTCTGCCATGGGCAAGACCTAGTGCGGCTTGGGCATCCTGCTTCGCAGAGGACATTTCGCCGGCTAGCGCTTCGCGGACTGCGGAGTGTGACCTATACTCCGCAGCCGCTTCTTTTTCACCGGCGCGTTGTGCGGAATCGGCGGCGCGGCGCGTCAGTTCGCGGCTCTTGGCGAACTGGCCATAATATGTTGCGGTTTCAGATTCGAGGAAAAGGATCTGATCATCAATTCCTGGTTTTCCGGTCGAGGTGGCGGCCTGGTGCTGCATTTCGGCCGGGTCATGCTGGAGGAAGCTCACGACGTAAAGAACGAGAGGCAGCCAAGGCGAATCAATGTTATGTGCGCGTGACTCGCGTATGGTGTTCTTGGCCTGGTCGAGCTGGTCGATCCACTGATAGGTGTAAGCTAGACTCACGACGTTGTTACCGCTGCCGGGATTCAGCTTCAGCGCCTGCAGTGCAGCGGCATTCGCTTTCGGGTAGTCGCCCATCGACGTGTAAGTAAACCAAAGATAAACCTGCGGTTCCTCATCGCGGGGGTAAGTTTGTGCCCAGGCCTGAAAGGACGTGCGGGCAGTCTCAAGATTTCCGGTGACGACAAGGTCGTAGTATGAGGAGATGGCCAACTTTTCGCTCTCACTGACGCGCTCGCGCAATGCATAGGCCTTGCGCGTATTTTCGGCGCAGCGGTCGTTTTCACTGAGAGGTTGATAACTCTGGGCCAAGCGCAAGTAAGCCATGGCGAAGTTTGGATCCAGTGAAACGGCCCTTTCCAAGAGAGGAATCGCAGCAGCGTAGTCGTTTGCCACGTCCATGGTTTGATTGCCAAGCGTGTAAGCCTGCAGCGCTTCGAGCGAAGCGGTGGTGACGTTTTCGGGAGGCGCATTGTATCTGCGCACCGAAGCCAGCGATTCGCCCATTTTCCTGCGCAGCTTGGTCGCCGCATCGCCCAGGGCGTTAAGAACTTGCTCCTTCCCGCTGGCTGTCACTTGCTCTTGCGCGAGCAGGTCGCCGTTTCGGCAATTCACAGCCTGCAAACTCAAGACGTACTGGCTGCCTAGGCTGGAGATCGACCCTTCAAGGGTGGCGGCGCTGGCGGTGCGCTGGCAAACGTCGCGTGCTACGGCTGGCGTAAGCCGCGCGCCTTTTGGCTTGGCCATCAGCGCGAGCGTTTGCGCAATACGCTCGTCGGAAATAAGGCTCAGGAACGGAGACTGGTCCAGTTGCGCTGAAAGCCCCTGCCGCAGTGTGCCGTCGAAGACAGGATCGCCAGTGGTGTTCGCGAACTCGGCGAGAACGATGGTGTCCTTGTCGGTTAGGGCCTGAGCGTGTCGCGCAAAGTGCAGCCAACCGGCGACGCATGCCACGGCTAGCAGGACCGCGGCGCCGATAACTGCAGCCCACTTCGCTCGATTGCTTTTGACCGGCGCCGCTAAAACGGCGGCAGATTTTGATTCAAGTAACGCGGCCGCCTGCGATAGAGATTGATCAGAACTCGCCGGCACTAGCGATCCACTGGCTACCACCGAACGTCCCGAATCCGTGTCGCGCTTCAGGCGCTGTAAATCCGCTCGCATGTCCGACGCATGCTGAAAGCGGAGATTCGGATCTTTTTCGAGCGCACGATTGATGACGTCTTCCAGTTTGGGCGGCACCGCAGGATTCAGCCGCACCGGAGCTACCGGCGCGCGATTCAGAATGGCGTCGAAAATTTCCGCTGAAGTGTTTCCGGTGAAAGTTTGCTGTCCAGTGGCCATTTCGTACAGCACCAGACCGAACGAGAAAATGTCCGTTCGAGCGTCCAGTTCCTGACCGCGTGCTTGTTGAGGCGACATGTACGCCATGGTGCCCATCGCCGTGCCTGGCGTGCTCAATTGCATCGCGTCCTGCGTCACGTCGTGATCGGTTCCCGCCTTCGATTGCAGCTTGGCCAGGCCGAAATCCAGGATTTTCGCGTGACCTCGTTTGGTTACGAAGATGTTAGCCGGCTTGATGTCGCGGTGGACGATTCCCTCCGTATGAGCGGCGTCGAGGGCATCCGCAATTTCTATAGCGAGGCCGAGCAGCGTATCTGTTTCCATCGGGCGGCCGCCGATGCGTTCTTTCAGCGTCATGCCGTCCAGGAATTCCATGGCGATGAAAGTGTGCCCGGCGTCTTCACCGATGTCGTAAATCGTGCAGATGTTTGGATGGTTGAGTGCCGAGGCGGCTTTCGCCTCTCGCTTGAAACGCTCGAGGACACTTTCGTCGTGCGCCAGGCCATCCGGAAGGAACTTCAAAGCAACCGCGCGATCCAACCGGGTGTCTTGCGCTTTGTACACCACGCCCATGCCGCCATGCCCGAGTTTTTCGATTACGCGATAGTGGGAGACGGTACGGCCGATTAAAGAGGAGGAGTCCACCATTCGCCGCACATCTTAGGTTGCGATGGGAGCCAAGTCAACGAAGAGAACCCATTTGCAGGTTAGTTCTTGGATGAACGCCGTTACCGAAAACATGAGCGCGCTACCTACCCGTTACCTGTTAAGTATCCGACACGACTCCGTTCACCCGCGTTGAGCCTCCCCACCGCCTGTGGCACAGTCAATTTGTGGTCGTCGCCCTCTTTTTCATCTTCGGCATCGTTTTTGGCAGCTTTCTGAACGTCTGCATCACGCGGATTCCAGAAGGTTTGTCCATCGTGTCGCCGCCTTCGCGCTGCCCTCGCTGCGAGACCCCCATCAAGTCCTACGACAATGTTCCCGTCTTCGGTTGGCTCTGGCTTCGCGGCAAATGCCGCTCCTGCGGCTATCCGATCTCGCCAATGTACCCGCTCGTGGAGTTCGCCACTGGCTGCCTCTTCGTCGTCTGCTATCTCGAATACGGCATCGGCCACGCCACCGTGAAATGGCTTGCGTTTACCTGCCTGATCGTCGTGCTCACCGTCACGGATCTTCGCGTCCGACTTCTGCCCGATCTAGTGAACTGGCCGGGCTTCGTACTCGGCCTATTTTTCTCAGCATTTGTGCCGCCACCCGACGCCGACTTCATTTTTATCGCCAGCGTTTCGTGGTTTCACAAAGTTCCGCCGCCCTATCTGGTCGGCCTGATCGATGGCCTGCTCGGCGCCGCGTTCGGCAGCCTTCTGCTTTGGGGCATCGCGGCACTCTACAAGGTTTGGCGTGGCCGCGAAGGTATGGGCATGGGCGACGTCAAGATGATGGCCATGGTTGGCGCGTTTCTCGGCCTCCGCGGCACGTTTTTCACGATTCTCTTCGGCACACTTCTCGGCAGCGTTGTCGGCGGCGCCATAATCCTCTCTCTTTACGCGTCGGGCTGGCAGCTTGCGCTGGCTCAACGCGCCAGTCGCCGCAATCTGGGCACGGTGCGCGATCTGCGCTGGGCCATCGCCAGCCAGTATCAACTCCCGCTCGGCACATTTCTTGGTGTCGCTGCGCTGCTGATCGTCTATCTCGCACCGATCGTCCTCCGTTATTTTCCGGGAAGCGGGCCGCTATGAGCCTCGCGTTCCTAACTCGATTCCTGATGTGGCAGGAAACCAGCGCCATGCCGAGTCCTCACGTGCTTGCATTCGGCCTCGCGTTGTTGCTTGCCGCCGTTGCCTGGTTGATTTTCGCGATCGTGCGCCGGGTCTTCAAAAACTCCCGAGAAGCGCAGAGTGAAAGCACGGACGCGTCGCCGCGCATCGAAAATTCCGCCGCCTTCATGACCGCGTCGATGCAGGGAGTGATTCGCAAGCTCCGCGAACAGGAAAAAGAACTCGAGCGCCTCCATCGCATCGAGAAAGAGCGCGCCGAACAGAACGAGCGCCTCAGCGAAGAAGTCACCCGCAACATGCCCGCCGGTCTGGTTATGGTGAACGCGCAAGGAATTGTTGCCAGCGCAAATCCGGCAGCCGAACAGGTTCTCGGCGTGCGCGGCCTTGGCTATCGCCGCTACAGCGAAGTCCTCGGCGAATCCTCCGAACTAACGAACCTCGTCGGCCAATGCATCGCGCAAGGAAAAATCTTTCGACGCGAGCAGGTCGATCACAAAACACCTTCCGGCGATACCCGGCGCCTGGGCGTAACGATTTCACCGGTTCGTACCGCGGATGAAAAAATCAGCGGCGCAATCTGTTTGCTCAGCGATCTCACAGAACTCGCCGCTTTGCAGGAACAGATCGAACTGAAGAAAAACCTCGCGGCGCTCGGTGAGCTTTCCGCGGGCATCGCGCACGAATTTAAGAACGCACTCGCCACGATTTCTGGCTACGCGCAGATGATCCGATCGGAGTCCTCCGACGGTGAAATTTCCGATCACGCCGAGCGCATCCTTGAGCAGACTCGGAACATCACACATGTGGTGACCGAGTTCCTGAAGTTCGCGCGGCCACTCGATATTTCGGACGAGCCGGTCGAGTTGCAGCCGTTAATCGGCCGGGCGATCGACGAAATCGCGTCTGGGGCTCCCGGCGTTTCGGTTCGCGGCGAAGGTGATTTTGGAATCGTCGCCGGCGACGAAGGTTTGCTACGGCAAGTGATTTTGAATTTGGCGCGCAATGGCGCCGAAGCATGCGAAGGCAGGAACGACGGGCAGGTTTCGGTTCGCGGCGAAATCGTTCGCGGAGGTGATTCTCCCTCGCAGCGAATCACCGTGCAGGACAACGGCTCCGGAATTTCGCCCGAAGCGCTGCCCAATTTGTTCCATCCGTTTTTCACGACGAAGGCGCGAGGAACCGGATTGGGACTCGCGGTCGTACAGAAAATTATTTTGCAGCACGGCGGTCAGATCGAAGCAAGGAACCACCCGTCCGGTGGTGCAGTCTTTATCGTTACGCTACCCGCTCGCCGAGCCCAGTCGGCTGAAGCGGTAGAATTGAAGAAGGACGTCATATCCACATGAACCGCAAATCTGACAGTTGCTTGCGGCAGCAGGAACGTTCAGCTCGCCACCGGGGAGGTACATCATGGGTGCGGTAACTTGGCGCAAGACCGGCGTTTATGTTTTGGTGCTCTTGCCGGTGCTCGGCTTGGCCGGAATCGCCGTGATGGCGAAACTTCAGGACGCTTCGCAACAGACTAGCGATCCCGTTGCTGATGCTGCGCGAAAGGCGCGCGAGCAGAAGAAAAATGAAGCGAAACCGAAAAAGGTTTTCACGAATGATGACGTAGCACCTGCTCCGGCGCCAGCCCCAGCAGCGCCTACGAGTCCGACAGAGACCAAAACGGACGGCAAGGAAGGCGATACCAACGCCACAAAAGCTGGCGACGCGAAAGCCGTCGACGCAAAGGACAGCAAGGCCCCGGTAGACGAAGCCGGCTGGCGTAAGCGATTCGCGGAACAACGCGCGAAAATCAGCCAGGCCGAACAAGAACTCGATGTTTTGCAGCGCGAGTCAACGAAGCTTCAGACGCAGTATTACAACGATCCGCAGAAGGCTCTCGCCGAGCAATATACGCGCAAAGACATCACCGACCAGGATGCCAAAATCCAGGCGAAGAAAGACGAAATCGCCAAGCTGAAACAGGGACTCTCGGATCTGGAAGATCAACTGCGAGCCGCTGGCGGCGATTCCGGCTGGGCCCGCTAATTTGGAGTGCGGCGGCTCGGCGCCGCTTTTACAAACTTTACTTCCCTACTCAAACGATCGCGCAGCGCATCGGTAGGTTCGCGTAGTTCTGTGCGAATTTGCAGTGGATGCTGGCTTCCGAACTATGCTTTTCCGTTTTTAGCCGGCCGTTCAGGTTTGCGACACTGGCGGCTGGTGCCATGGAGCGTTGTGGAAATTTTTACTGCTCGAGGCCGACGGCACGCAATTTTGCCAGCAGAGTTTTTGGGGACACGCCGAGGCGCTCCGCCGCGCGCGTCTTATTCCACTTCGAGTCTCGCAGCGCGCCTTCGAGCACCACGCGCTCGACGTGAGCGACCGCGCGATTGCTGATGTCTTCGAGCGAGCCATCCCAGTTGAAATTGTCGGGCAGCATTCCGGCCGGCAATGCCGCGGCATCCGGTTTCGCGACGGGAAGCTGCAGCTCTTTCGCGTTGATGCTGACGCCGTCCGCGAGGATAACCGCGCGCTCCAGTGAATTCTGCAGTTCGCGGACGTTGCCCGGCCAGCGATAACTGAGCAGATGCTCCTTGGCGGATTCCGAAAGTTCGAGGCCCGGCTTGTTAAATTCGCGGCTGAATTTCTCCAGGAAATGCTGTGCCAACAACAAAACATCCTCGCCGCGCTCACGCAGCGGCGGAATCGTCATCGGCACGGCTGCGATACGGAAGTACAAATCTTCGCGAAATAGCTTCTCCTCGATATGTTTGCGCAGGTCGCGATTCGTCGCCACGACAATGCGCACATCGACGTCGATCGATTGCGTTCCGCCGACACGCTCGAAACGTCGTTCTTCCAGCACACGCAATAGCTTCGCCTGAATCGCCAGCGGAAGCTCGCCGATTTCATCGAGGAACAGTGTGCCGCGATGCGCAAGGTCCATCTTGCCGACCTTGCGGGCACCCGCTCCGGTGAATGCGCCTTTCTCGTGGCCGAACAATTCGTTTTCGACGAGCCCTT
Source organism: uncultured Acidobacteriota bacterium (assembly GCA_963795355.1). Taxonomy (GTDB): domain Bacteria; phylum Acidobacteriota; class Terriglobia; order Acidiferrales; family UBA7541; genus Acidiferrum. Next base: position 371,106 of record CAWCHM010000008.1, on the reverse strand, counting down.
CGGGAATCGCAGCGCAATTGAGTGCAACGAAAGGCTGCTCGCGCCGCGAGGAAAGATGGTGAATCGCGCGTGCGAACAATTCCTTGCCGGTACCGCTTTCGCCCAGCAAGAGCGCGGTGGAATCGGTCGCGGCGACGCGCTGAATCTGCTTGCTCATTTCGCGGATCGATTCGTGTTCGCCGACGATGCGGGGAAATCCGTAGCGCGCCGCGAACTCTTCGCGCAGCAACAGATTCTCGCGCAGTAGTTCCTGCTGCTGGGTGGCGCGTTTCACGAGCAATTTCAGATGATCGAGATCGACGGGCTTCTGGATGAAATCGAATGCGCCGTCCTTCATCGCGGAGACGGCTTCTTCGACCGAGCCGTAGGCCGTGAGGAGAATCACCGGAATCGTCGCGTCGGCCGCTTTGGAGGCGCGCAACACGTCGAGCCCCGACGCGCCAGGAAGCTTCAGATCGGTGAGGATCATCAGGTAGCGGCGCGCGCGCAGTTTTTGAATGGCGGCGGCGCCGTCGGGCGCTTCGTCGACGGTATAGCCCGCACGCTCGAGCGCCTTGCGGAGCATGGCGCGCAGCTCGTTTTTATCTTCGACAAGAAGCAGGGATTCCATGTGACTCGATTTTTACATGGAAAACAGCGGGGATTTGAACCATCGCGAACGCATGTGCGTTAAGGATGAGCGTCGGCACGGTTAAGCATTGGGCACAGAACCCGTGCTGCGGAGAGCCATTTCGAGACCGTGCCATCGCTCATTGGTCGCACCGGCGGATCAGCGCAGAGTGCACCGTCTGTGCTAAATTTCTAAAATCCGATGGCACCTACTCGAATTTCTGTTCGTTCTCACGCCGGGAAATATTCCATTGTGTGCGGCACGGGCGCGCTCAAGCGCGCGGGCAAAGAGATTGCCGCGCTCGGAAACTTTTCTAGTGTGCACATTATTACGGCGCCGAAGGTCTGGCGCGCGGTGGCGAAGCTCGTACCGACGGATTTGGTCGCAAATAAATCAGCGATTCATTTGATGAGCGATGCTGAGACCCACAAAGACATGCGCAACGTGGAGACGCTGTGCCGCAACTTGGTGCGCGGCGGGGCGGACCGCAAATCGCTTGTTATCGCGATCGGCGGTGGTGTTACGGGCGACGTGGCGGGATTTGCGGCGGCATCGTATTTGCGCGGCGTGGCGCTCGTGCACGTACCAACGACGCTTGTGTCGCAAGTGGATAGCTCGATTGGCGGCAAGACCGGCGTGAACCTGCCCGACGGGAAAAACCTTGTCGGCGCGTTTTATCCGCCACGACTGATTCTGACCGACCCCGCGGTGCTGCGCAGTTTGCCCGATCGCGAATTTCGCGGCGGGCTGGCGGAAGTGATCAAACACGCGATCATTGCGGACGCGAAGATGTTTGGGTACATCGAACGCAACATCGCGAAAATTTTGAAGCGCGACGCGGCGGCGCTGGAATATTTGATTCCGCGAAACGCCGCGATCAAGGCCTGGGTAGTCAGCAAAGACGAAAAAGAATCGGGGCTGCGTGAGATTTTGAATTTTGGACATACATTCGCGCATGCGCTGGAGAGCACGACAAAATATCAGCGTTTTCAGCATGGCGAAGCCGTCGCGTGGGGCATGATGGCGGCGGCGCTGCTCGCGCACGAGACCAAAGTTTGCGGCGCGGAGTACGTATCGCGAATCGTTGCGCTGGTGCGGCAGATCGGGCCCTTCCCTGCCTGGCCGAACATTCAACCGAATTCGTTGATCGATGCGATGCGGTCGGACAAGAAGACACTGCACGGCACGTTGCGCTTTGTTTTGTCGCCGCGACTTGGCAAAGCCGGAACGTACGACAATGTGCCGCTGGAAGCGGTTCGCAAGGTTTTGCGATTTGCGCCGCAGTTTGTGACGAAGCCAGAACTGCTTGCAACGGCGGAACGAAATGGCTGAACCGATGGCGCCGCCGACGATTCCACCAGCAATTCCACCAAAGGGCACGCGCTTTGAGGGCGCTGCCACGGAGGCCGATGCCGGGCTTGCGGTGCGCGATATGTTTTCGCAGATCGCGCCGCGGTACGACCTGCTGAATCATTTGCTGTCGATGCAATTGGATCGCGTGTGGCGGCGGCGTGTTGCGCGAATTGTGCGGCCGATTTTGCAACGTGGCGATGCGCGTGTGCTTGATTTGTGTTGCGGCACGGGCGATCTGGCGTTTTCGCTTTGCCGCGCGCCGGGGACGAGGGCGCGGATTATTGGCGCGGATTTTTCGCATGCGATGCTGGTGCGCGCTCGGGCGAAGAGTTTGTCCAGCGAGCCGGCTGAGGCCATGCCTGTGTTTGAGGCGGATGCTTTGCGAATGCCGTTTGCGGACGCATCGTTCGATCTGGTGACGACGGCGTTTGGATTTCGCAACCTGGCGAATTACGAAAATGGGTTGCGGGAGATTTATCGCGTGCTGCGGCCCGGTGGGACCGTGGCGATTCTGGAATTTACGGAGCCGCCTCCGGGGCTTATGGGCGATTTGTATCGCTGGTATTTTCGGAATGTTTTGCCTCGGATCGGGGCGTTCCTTTCAGGGGACGGCGCGGCATACTCGTATTTGCCGGCTTCGGTGTCACGGTTTTTTCGGCCAGCGGAACTGGCTGCGCTCATTGCGACGGTCGGGTATCAGTCTGCCGAGTACAAGGTTTGGACGTTGGGGACGGTGGCGTTGCATGTTGGTGTTCGTCCTTCGCGGTGATGGCGTTCCATTTTGGGAAGCTTTGAGGTATACCCCCCGGTATTTTGGAAAGAGTGCGTAAGGCTTTCAGTTTCAATGAGTTCGGGATTTGTGTTTTTTGGGTATGTGTAAAGCATTGATGTGACTGTGTTTGCGGCTGCGTTATCCTTCGCTGGATGTTCGCTTTGCGCGATTTGGGGCAACACTGCCTGTACTCCAAGGCCTGCTTCAGGGGCTGAAGCCCCCCTTCCTTGGCTCGGCTTATGTCGTGGCTGAAGCCACGACCCCCTAAAGAGGTTTCGCCAGTAGGTCGCGAGCGAGCGGGGACGTTGGTGCTCTTCCAAAACAAAAACGCCGGCAGGAAGCCGGCGCTACCGAAGACTGGACGCAATTTCCTACGAGAAGATTATAGCACACACGGATTCTGCCGAACGGACACAGCGTGGTCGTGCTGACAACGGGCGGAGCGAGCCCCGCCCCTACAAGAACAAACACGCCTCAGCGCGTTCGGCGGTCCCGATTAGGGTGGGTCTGGGTTATTTGGTTTGGAGTTGTTTTACGGTTTCGAGGATGACGTGGCCGACGACGGCTAGGGACTTGGAGCTGATTTTGTCGAGGGTGTCTTGGGGGGTGTGCCAGTAGGGGATTTCGAGGTCGATGATGTCTACGGTTTTTACGTTGCGGGTGCCGAAGGATTGGTGGTCGTCGTCGATGGCGGTGGGCATGTTGACGAAGACGCCGGAGTAGCCGAGGCGGTTGGCGGTGGACCAGACCAAGTCGTTGAGGGATTTGTCGGAGTTGGCGTCGCGCTTGAGGCGGAGTTCGCGGCTGCCGACGATGTCGGCGAGGATGAAGGCGCGAATATTTTTGAGGTCACCGCTCATGTTGAGCTTGGCGGCCATCTGGCGGCTGCCGTAGCGATTGTCGGGATCTTTCCATTCGAGATTGACGGCTTCTTCGCCGTCGAAGAAGGCGATCCAAACCTGATAGCGGCCGTGCTGGCTGCAAAGATTGCGCGCGATTTCCAACATGACTGCGGTGGATGAGCCGCCGTCATCGGCGCCGACGAAATTGTCCATTTTCTTTGAGTCGTAATGCGTGGCGAGCATGATGATGCCGGGGCGTTCGCCAGGAATTTTCACCAAAATATTTTTCATCGCGACTTCGCCGGCGGGAGTCTGCGAAGTGAAGGGATCAATGTCGGCGGTACAACCGGCGCTGCCGAGTTGAGACAGGATGTATTCCTGAACCTGCGCGATCGCTTGCGAGCCGGACGGGTGCGGACCGAAATCGACTTGCTTGGCGACGTCGGCGAAAGCGCGTTTACCGTCGAAGCCGCCGGTGGCTTCGGGAGCGGGAGTGTTTTCGTCGGGCATTTGCGCCGGTTTTTTGGCGGCGGCGCTTACCACCGGGGCGGAATTTGAGGCTTTGGAGGCGTCGCTGGAATTGCATGCGGCAGTAAACGAGATTGCAGCCAAGGTCGCCAGGATCGCGGTGCGGAATCGAAATGGGCGGAGAAGTGGGCTCAGATGATTGTGCATCTCGGGCATGCCAGTTCCCTGCCGCTGCCGCGGACTCGGCGGCAAGCTTTTTGTTTTTGTTGCGGACGACCACCCAAGAAACGCCCATGCCGACAAAATACAGTCCGAGCATCGGCGCCATGAAGATCAGCATGGTCATAGCGTCGGGAGTCGGCGTGATGATGGCGGCGACTACGGCGATGATCGCGATGGCATAGCGAACGTTTTTCCAGAGGAACTGCGGCGTAACGATGCCGAAGAGGGTGAGGAAAAAGACGAGGACTGGGAGTTCGAACACGAGGCCGAGACCGAGTAAGACCATGAGCGTGAGATCGAAGTATTCGTTCACGGTGATCATGGGAACGATGCCGGGCAGGCTGACGTTCTGGAAGGAGACGAGGAATTTGAGCAGATACGGCAGGGTGATGTAGTAGCCGAAGGCGATGCCGGCGAGGAACAGAAAAACCGTGGAAAAAAGAAAGCCGGTTACGGCGCTGCGTTCGTGTTTATAGAGCGCGGGAGCGACGAATAGCCAAATTTGATAGAGGACGACCGGCGAGGCCAGGACGATGCCGATGTAAATGCCGAGCGTGATCATGAGATTGAAGACGCCGGCCGGGTGAGTGTAAACGAGTTTGGATTCCAGGTGCGCCAGAGTGAGCGCGTGGAGCATCGGGCGCGTGATGAAATCGATGACGTATTTCGCGACGGATACGCCGATGAACGCGCCGACGCCGATGGCGATCAACGAATGGATGAGCCGCTTGCGGAGCTCGACCAGATGCTCGAAGAAGGTCATCTGACCACCTTCTTCGGTGTCGCCTTTTTTGACGATAGCGTCAGGCTGGTCTGTAGTCATGAGGAGCGTCTTCGGAATGTTGATCGGCGGCGGTGCGCTGTGGCTTCTCGGCGATCGCGTCGGCGTCGGCCTGCGAGATAGCGTGGTCGGCGGTGGGTGCGGAGCCATTCGCGTTTGTCGACTCGCTTGTGGACGGGTCCGTCGATGTCGCGCTTTGCGTGGAATGCTCGGCGTAGGGCTCGCGGGAGACGGCTTCAGCAGCGGGGGTGATGACAGGCGTCATGACCGCGCCGGCATCGGCCTCGGTGACTCGTTCACCTTGGGTCGGGTCGCCTTGGGCGGAAGAACCGGAGGAGGTTTCGGCTAACTGAGCTGGAGCGGGGTCCGTCTGAGCTCCTGAAGGGGTCGCGAGCGTCGCGGGCGCTTCGAGAGCGGCGTTGGCTTTGGCGATGAGCTCGCGCTTTTTGCGTTCGACTTCGGCGGCCTGGCGCTCAAGATCGCGCATCTCGTTCTCGAAGGCGGACTTGAAGTCGGTGGAGGCTTTGCGGAACTCGGCCATGAGCTTACCGAGGCCCTTGGCGAGTTCAGGGAGCTTTTGGGGGCCGAAGACCACCAGGACGACGATAAACACCACAATCATGTGGGGGATGCTGAGCATGTAGTCGGGTGACCGGACGGCGGCCTGTTGGCATCATAGAGAACGGTGTTTGATGGTGTCAAACGGAACGGAAGATGGCGAGTAGGCAAGCGACGAGTTAGAGAGATAACAGAAGCAGATCCCTCGCTGCGCTCGGGATGACAGTGTTGGCATGGGGTCGATGAGTGGTCGATGGGGGCGTTTGGGTAGGAAGGGGCGACCGCAAAGGCGGCGCCTGGGGCGCCGCACTCCATAGGGAGCTTTGCAGAGGCTTTGGTGGCAAGACGCAGTGGCCGGGCGGAGTGAACCCCGCCCCTACAAAGGAAGGCACGGCGGGACTTGGGGTGGGTGAGAATTTGTGGTGTGATGGTATAATTGAGAATTCGTTGGAAACTGTGAGGTAACGGATGAAAGCTGAACGCCGCGGGCTGTTTATTGTAGTGGCGGTGCTGGTCGTATCTGCCGTATTAGGCGCGGTTTACGGGCCGAATGTGCGGGCAACGACGGCATCGGCCGATGACTACCAGTCAGCGGTTCTGGACTTTACGAAAGTGCTGGATGTAGTGCAGGCGAACTACGCCGAGCCGGTCGACATCGACAAAGCGGTGTATCAGGGCGCCATCCCGGGCATGCTGCGCATGCTCGATCCTCACTCGAACTTTTTTGATGCGCGGCAATTTGCGCTGCTGCGGGAAGACCAGCGCGGCAAGTATTACGGCGTGGGCATGGTGGTTGCGCCGCGCGAGAATCACACGGTTGTGATGTCCCCGTACGTCGGCGCACCTGCTTATAACGCCGGCATTCGTCCGGGTGATGTGATCATGAAAGTGGATGACAAGACGACGGATGGACTGACGACCAGCGACGTCGCGGACATGCTGAAGGGGGCCAAGGGCACGATCGTCAAGATTACGGTAACGCGCGAAGGATATAACGATCCGCTGACGTTCACGGTGACGCGCGATGAAATTCCGCGGCACTCGGTGGACATCGCGTTCATGCTGAAGCCGGGCGTTGGATATATCCGCCTGTCGGGATTCAACGAGACGACCGATCGCGAAATTGCGGAAGGGCTGAAGAAACTGAATGCGCCTTCGCTGGATGGATTGATTCTGGATATGCGCGGCAATCCGGGTGGATTGCTGAATGAAGCGGTGGCTGTGGGCGACATGTTCCTGGAGAAGGGGCAACTGATCGTTTCGCATCACGGGCGTTCGTCGAGCGAGCGGAAGTATGTGGCGATCCGCGGGAATCAGGGCAACACGGTGCCGCTGGTGATTCTGGTGAACGGAAATTCGGCGTCGGCGACCGAGATTGTGTCGGGAGCGGTGCAGGATCACGATCGCGGAATCGTTGTGGGCGAGACGACGTTCGGCAAGGGACTCGTGCAGACGGTGACGCCGTTGGCGGAGAACACCGGGCTGGCGTTGACGACGGCGCGGTATTACACGCCGAGCGGACGATTGATTCAGCGCGATTACAAATCGATTTCGCTGTACGAATATCACTACGAGCGCCACGTGCCGGAGCATCCGACGGAAGTGAAACTGACGGATAGCGGACGGCAAGTTACAGGCGGCGGCGGTATTACACCGGACGTCGTGATCGCGGCGCCCAAGCTGACGAAATTTCAGGAGACGCTGATTCGCGCGGACGTATTCTTCCCGTACGAAGCGGGCGTCGGCGGATTCACGCGGCATTACCTGGGGACGCGGCCGAACGTGACGAAGGAATTCACGACGGACGAAACGGTGATGCACGACTTCCGTTCGTATCTGGAAAAGCACAACGTGAAGTACACCGAACCTGAACTTGCCGAGAACATGGATTGGATCAAGAGAAAGATCAAGCAGGAAGTGTTCATGTCGGTGTTCGGCCAACAGGAAGGGTTCAAAGTGGAGTTGGAGGCGGATCCACAGGTGCAGAAGGCGGTGGATTCGATTCCGCAGGCGCGAGCGCTGTATGAGAACGCGCGGAAGATTGTGGCGCAGAGGATGGGTGGGAACGCGCCGGATCAACCGTAGGTGACTGGCGGTTGGTTTTTCTGCTTGGGGGCGTTGAGGCTTGGCGGGTTGGATTGAGGTGGCACTTAGCGCTGAGATCCTTCGGCGCCTTTCGGGCGCCTCAGGATGGCAACGGCTAGTTAATTTTGGAGTTTAAGGGGAAAAGGGCGCGGACAAAGTCCGCGCCCTTTTTGTTTTTGGGGTGAATAAGCCCGACGGGCATAACGGTGGATCGAGGCAAGAAGCTAAGGAAAGGTCGCGGCGTTGAATACATCGTGCGGGCCTGGGGCGCAGCGTGCTGCGCCCCTAGATGACTGTGATCACGATCGTGGCGGAAATCACGAGGGGTTGGCGGGGGTGGCGGGTTCGCGGTAGGCGTGGAATTCGCCGGTGCCGCGGCGGGTGTGGAAGGTGCCTTCAATGGTGTCGCCGTTAACCTGGCCGCGGAAGCCGAGGGGCTGGCGGGTTTTGGTACGGAAGAAGATGTGGTGACCGTTGACGGTGCCTTGGAGGCCGCCGGATTGATTGGGGCCTTTGAAGTGGCCGGTGATCTGGTTGCCGTTTTGTTTCAGTTCCACGTATTTGGTGTCGACGGTGCCTTCGGGATTTTTGGCGGAAATGGTCCACTTGCCTTCGACGTTGACGGGCTCGGCGTTGGGGAGAGGTTCTTGTGCTGTGGCGCGGCCAGCCAAGATAAATAAGAGCAGGACGAGTGTTGCGAGCTGGAATATTCTCGTTTTCATTTCTGTCTCCGGCGATTTCGAATTTTGCGGTTGAAGCGGATGCACGTCAGGGAGTCCATGCGGGCACCTGGTGGACCATGTCCCAAACCATTTGATCGAGACCGGTGTCGATGGCATCGCTCGGCTGGGTGCGCGTGTTGGTGAGCGCGCCCCAGCACATGCCGGCGGGAGTGCGAACCATCACTGAGGTTGTGCCGGGGAGGCTGCCAGCGTGCCACCAGTTCCCTGCTCCATTGTTGCGGACCATCCAGCCGCGCGCGTATTTGGCGTCGGAATTTTGCGGATAGGCGGGAGCGGGCGTGGTCATGAGCTTGATCGATTCCGGCTTGAGGATGCTGGGGATGGTGGGCGTGCCGCCGAGATGCGCGGTGAATTTTGCGAGGTCGTTGGGAGTTGCGATCCAGCCGCCGTGTGAATCCATACGGCGGACGTTCATGTTATACGGATTTTCGTTGAACTGGCCGAGGTATTCGACTTCGTTGGGCGCACGGTCGCGGTAGCTGTTGCCGGCGATGCGCATGTCGGTGATGCCGCAGGGCGCGAGGACGGATTGCTGGACGAAATTCTCGTAGGTCTGGCCGGTGATTTTCTCGATGACGCGGCCGAGGATGCAGTACCCGAAGTTGGAGTAGGCCCAGTGCGTGCCGGGTTGGTAGGTGAGCGGGAGATTGGCGATGGCGTCGGTGATTAGCTTTTTGTGGTCCCAGGAATTGTTCTTGAACATGGGGTCGGTGTTGTCGTTGGGCCAACCGCCGGAAGTGTGGGTTAGGAGATGGTCGACGGTGACATCGGTGACGTACTGGCGGAAGTCTTTGCCGTAGTCGAGACCGAGGATCGCGCCAGGGCCGAAGACTTTGTCGTTGAGGTTGAGTTTGCCTTGTTCGAGGAGGGTAAAGATGGCGACCGAGGTGATGGGTTTCGTGACGCTGGCGATGCGGAAGAGGCTGGTGTTGGAGCATTGCTCGTGTTGCTTGGAATCGGCCATGCCGAAGGGGCGCTCATAGACGAATTTGGAATCGCGGACGATGGCGACGGAGAGAGCGGGGGCGAAGAACTGGTTCATGAAGGCGCGGCCGATGCGAAACATCGCGGCGTTTTCCTGGCCGGTGGGGAGATCGGCGCGAGAGGCTTGAGGTTGCGGCAGCGGCGCGGAGGCGAGGAGAAGCTTCGCCGGAGACGAGAGACCGGCAATCGAAGCAGCGGTCGTGACGCAGGCGATCCGGTGTATAGCTTGACGGCGGCTGAGCGTGGGCATTGTGGCTCTTGGGTGGCTCGTTTTATTTAGTTGCGCGGTGGAGTTCGGTGACTTTGTCGCCGTGGGCGACGAGGACGACGCTGGCGCGATTGATAAAGAGGCCGTGCTCGACGATGCCGGGAATGTCGCTCAGTTTGCGTGAGAGCGTGGGCGGGTCGGGGATGCGGCCGAAGTTGCAATCGAGGATGTGGTGGCCTTCGTCGGTGATGAAGGATTTGCCATTTTTTTGGCGGACGAGAACGGCGGCGCCAAGCTGTTCGATTTCGCGGCGGACCAACGGCAGCGCGAAGGTGATGACTTCGACGGGCACGGGAAAATTGCCGAGCATCGGAACTTGTTTGCTGGAGTCGGCGACGATGACAAGTGTGCGCGAGGCCGAGGCGACAACTTTCTCGTAGAGTAGCGCGCCGCCGCCGCCTTTGATCAGGTTGAGCTGCGGGTCGAACTCATCGGCGCCGTCGATGGTGACGTCGATTTGTTGGACTTCGTCGAAGTTGGTGAGCGGAATGCCAAGCTTCGTGGCCATTTCGCGCGTGTTGATCGAGGTGGGAATGCCGCGGATTTTCAGCCCGGCTTTGACGCGATCGCCGATGAATTGGACGGCGTACGCGGCGGTTGAGCCGGTGCCGAGGCCGACGATCTGACCGTCCTGAACGAAACGGAGGCTGGCGCGCGATGCGGCTTCTTTTTCTTTTTCGTTGGCCATGGCTGGGTTCGATGTCCTGAGATTCGAAGACGAATGTACCGCTAATCGGGCGAAACGCGGAATGAAAACTCAACCGCTATCGCCGGGACGCGCTGGCCCGCAGCGGAAGAATATCTCGATGTGGAATTGCGATTCGAGTTGCGCGGAATCTGGTGGACGAGAAGGGATTCGAACCCTCGGCCTCCTCGTTGCGAACGAGGCGCTCTCCCAGCTGAGCTACTCGCCCACGTCTCATTGGGAGCTGTAATTATACCTCACAGGGTCGCGACGATTCCAGAATTTGGCGTGATTTGTTCGGCGCGTTTCGCGAATTAAATCGTGCAGCATCAGCCCCGGTGCTTCAGTTCGAAGGAAGTTTGAAGGTTTGGCTGATTTGGTCTAATTCGGTGCGGATCTTGGTCCATTGCTGATCGACAACAGGGCCCAGAGAGACGTCGGACTTGACCTGTTCGATGTTGCGCGCGGTTTGCTGAACCAACGGCAACGAGGTGTCGGCGGTTTTGTTGCTCTGAAATTGGCGAAGCATGCCTTCGGTCTGATTCTGGAATTGCGTGGCGAGATTGCGCGCGTCTTTTTCGCGGCTGGTCTTTCGAATGGTGCTCTTGCTGAGCGCGTGGTTCCAGACCTGGCGGAAATTTTTGGCGTCGTTTTTGAGGTTGTTCATCATGTTCGCGACGTCTTTGTCGCTGAGCCGATCCTGCGCGGCGGTCGAAAACGCTCCCGCGGCAAGAAGCAGTGCAATCGTGAGAAGCGAAAAAATTCGAAGGGCCATAGACTTCACGTTGATTTCTCCTGGGGTGAGAAGCTGTTTTTTTGCGACGAGACGGATTATTTCGCGACGTCCTCGCCTGCGCGTCAATCAAATTATCACCGTCGGGGATAGGAATGCTACTCACAGTACTCGGCTGTGAAGAGGGAGGTTATTTGCAGTGTTTGCCGAGAACATCGGACTCCTTCGTGCATCCAACTTGCGAAAATTCACTGCGCAACCTGCAATTGTTCCGCGAACGTGGCCTTCCGGGGAGCGTCGGAAAATAGCTGCATGCTAAAATGCCGCTCCCGTCCCCGATCGCTTTTCTGGAGGGTAAATGGTTTTTCCGCGTGGCGTAGATCGAACAGGCGTCGCGGCAATCAGTGCATGCGTGATGATGGCGGCGGCGATATTTTGCGGATGCGGCGGAGGATCCTCGACCAGCCCGGCACCGCAGCCTGCCAGCGTCGCGGTGACACTCTCTCCAAGTACGGCGACGGTGCAGGCGAGCCAAGTTACGAGCTTCATGGCCACGGTATCGAACGATCCGAAAAATAAAGGGACATCATGGACACTTTCGGGAGCGGGGTGCACCGGCGCGGCTTGCGGCACTTTATCCGGGACGACAGCTGCATCAGGGACCGCGGTGATGTACACAGCTCCGGCGGCAGTTCCGAATCCGCCGATGGTCACGCTGACCGCGACGTCGGTCGATGACACAACGAAATCCGCGAAGGCTACGATTGCGTTGACTCCGCGGCCGCCATCGCCACCGACGGTGTCGGTGACGCCGGGAACGGCGAACATTGCAACGGGTGGAGTCACGCAAACTTTTACGGCGAACGTAACGAACGACGCGCAGAATCTTGGCGTGGCGTGGTCGCTGTCGGGCACAAATTGCACGGGCGCAGGTTGCGGTTCAATTTCGCCGACAACCAGCGCGGCGGGTGCGGCGGTGACGTACACGTCGGCGGCGCGCGCAACAGCTGGAACTGTAACGATCACCGCGGCGTCGGTCGCGGACGCTTCAGCATTCGGGACGGCAGCCGTCACTCTGGCGGCGCCTGCGGCGCCGACGGTAAACGCAACGAAGTCCTTCACGCCCGTAGCTGTCGACGCCGGCTTCGGCATACCGGCGATTGCCACGGATTCGACTGGGAACATAGACCTTGCCTGGATCAATTTTGATGGAGTTCATTTCATCCGGTCGACCGATGGTGGTGCAAACTTTTCCAGCTCTGTGCTGATTCCCAGCGATCTTTCACTCAATGTTCAAAATAACCTGTTGAGGATGGTCGTCGATCCGGTTGGCAACGTCAATCTGCTGTGGTTTCGGGCGCTCGACTCTTCCGACACAAACCTTGCTTATTACATCAGCCGTTCGTCGGACAACGGAATCACATTTACGCCACCTCTGCAATTCACGACGGGCCTGCTTGCACCGCCATCGATGGTTGGAAGTCCAGACGGCAAATTGGTCATAACGTGGGTCGACAGTTCATCGAACGTAATAGGCGAAGTTACGAACGATGGCGTGACTTTGTCGGCGCCGATTACGATTGCAGCCGCTGTGCCTGGAGCGGCGGGAGAGCAGGCGGTCGTCGGGCCAGACGGCCACGTCTATGTCCTCTGGGAAACCGTGCCCGCTGCGTCGAATTGCTCGATATCGTTTAGCTCATCTGCGGACGGGACGACCTATTCCGCGGCGAAAACGATTTCTGGCGGCGCAGGCACGTGCAATTCGCAGCCGGCAGCTTCGGTGGATTCGATGGGCAATTTGGACGTGACGTGGGTCGCGGACGCGATGTCTTTGTATTTCACGCGGTCGGTTGACGGCGGAGCGAATTTTTCGACACCCATCCAGATCGCGACACCCGCGACCCCGACTGGAGACGAAGTCATTGCAGGACCGGATGGCGGAATTTATGTGCTTTGGACGGCAACGGGTGGCGCAATGTTCGCCGGCTCACAGAATTCGGGAGCGTCGTTCACGACGAACGCGACACCGCTCGGAGTCTCGCTCGATGGGGGACCTCCGTCGTTCACCGTCGATGCTTGCGGAAATGTGACGGTATTCGGCGGAAATGGACAGGTTGACTCCACTTATCAGCGTTCAGTCGACGGCGGGCTGACATTTGCGGCGCCAGTGGATATTTCAGGGCCGCCACATCAGGACTTCGAACAACAGCTCGCGGTCGATAAGTTTGGCAACGTGAATTTTACGTGGGCAGTTGACGGGCCGTCATCGGTCAACTTCGCGCGTTTGCCGACGGTCTGCCATGTGCAATGATCGAACCTAGCCGCTGACCGAGACGCATTGTTGCCGTGATATCGCGCCACGGCATCACATACTGGTACCAGATACGCTTAGGCCACCGAAACACGCAAATCACGCCGTTGCAACCTTGTCGTAATCCGGCGCCAGACACACTGGTCGCATGCCAACCACTGCGGTTCTGGTTCAGGATTGTGACGGACCGATTACATCGAGTCCCTCCTTCTCCGTGTCGCTCGCGCAGAGCGTGGCCGATCTGACGGAATGCCAACGCCTGCGATTTCAGGTCTTCAATCGCGAACTGGGCGAAGGACTTGCGGCCTCAGAGCGCAGCGGATTGGATCGAGACCGGTTCGACTGGGTCTGCGACCATCTGATGGTGCGCGATGTTGCCAGCGGTGTACTGGTCGGAACCTACCGGATGCAGACAGGGTTCCGCGCCCAAGGAAACCTTGGTTACTACAGCGAGCAACTTTTTGATTTTTCTCCATTTGAGCCGATTCGCGGCGAGTTGCTGGAGCTTGGACGGGCATGTGTTCACAGCGATTACAGGAGCACGACGGCTCTGGCGATGTTGTGGAAAGGGATCGCGTCGTATGCGGCGCTTTGCAACGCGCGATACATGATTGGTTGCAGCTCGATTAGTTCTCAGGATGAAACCGAAGGATTGGGGCTGTTCGAAGCGCTACGGGAGAAATATCTGGCGCCGGTGGAGTTGCGAACACTGCCGAAGAAATCGCATCGGTGTTTTGCCAGCGAAACTGATTTGCGTACTGCAATTCCCGCGCCGCCTCGATTGTTTCGCGCTTATCTCGATATTTCGGCGAGACTCTGTGGACCGCCGGCGATCGATCGTGAGTTCGGAACGATTGACTTTCTGACGTTGCTCGACTTACAAGCGATTCCGCAACGTTTACGAACTCGCTTTTTCTGATAAAGAACCCGATCAGCCGGCGCTTGCTTGGGATTGTTCCTCAAGACTAGCGTGCGCCAACTCGAGTGCTCGATCGACATTTGAACCATCGGCGAGCCGACCTCGCGCAAAGTCGCGATTCCCTCCGCCTTTGCCGGCGAACCTTTCGAACGTCCGCTTCAAAAGCGCGTTCAAGTCTTTGCCGACGGACGGATGCTGGGCGAAAACAATCTGACCGCTGCCCTTCAGACCAACCAGCGCGATAACGCCTTCCGTTTTCGCGAGTTGCGTCGTGAAAAATCCAAGGTAATCCGGTTGGGTATCCTCGCCGAATGCGCGAACGATGGTTCGAGTAGACGACCCGCTTGCAGATGTCGATTGCAATGTCGCTGCAGCGTCCATCTCAGCCAGTTTCTGCAATAAGCTTCGAACCTCTTTGAAGTTCGCGTCGCGCTCCGCTACCACTCGAGCGGCGGCATCGGCCAACTCGTCGGTTGCGCACTCAAGTTTCGCGGCGGTCCGCTCGATCAGATGAAAATCGTGGCGCGCTAGTCGCTCCGAGCGAGCACCACACACGAACTCCACGCGCCAGTCCTGGCGCATCTTGGTGCAGCGGCGCACGAGCAGCATTCCGATCTGCGCGGTGCGGCGAACATGCGTTCCGCCACACGGCTGGAGATCCGCGCCTTCAATCTCGATAGCGCGCAAAATTCCAGTGCGGTCGACTTCCTTGCGCACGCCCATCTGCGCGAGCTGTTCCTGCGTGCCGTAACGCACGTTGATGGGACGGTCTTCGAAAATGACACGGTTTGCCGCGCGCTCCGCACCCTCGAGTATTTCGAGGGTTGGCTCGGCACCGCGCAGATCGATCGAACTCAGCTCCGCGCCAAGGTGAAATGAAACTGTGGGTCGACCGAATCGCTCCTGAAACATCGCCGAGAGCAAGTGCTGCCCAGTGTGCTGTTGCATGTGATCGAACCGGCGCACCCAGTCGACGCAGCCGTGAACCGGCCCGGGCCGCAACTCACGATCAACGATGTGCACGATCTCATCGCCGTCGTCGCGCACGTCGAGAACGTTCGCGTCGCCGAGCTTGCCGTGATCGCACGGCTGCCCGCCGGACGTTGGATACAACGCCGTCTCCTCGAGCACGACTTCCCATGCCGGCGTCGTGCCATGCAAACATGGCTCGCACGTCAGCACTTTCGCTTCGAAGTCTCGCGCGAAGGAATCGTCGTAATAGATTCGGTGAGTCGCCATCGTTCTGTCGCCAGCTCTCTCGCGGCGTGCTAATTTTGCAGTGCGCGCTGCCACGCTTCCGCGTACTTATATCCCGTGCCTGTGTTAAAAAGCACGACTTTCTCTTCGGGCTTGATCCAACCTGAAGCCGCCAATTTGCGCGCGCCGATCACGGTCGCGGCACCTTCGGGTGCAGCGAAAATCCCTTCGCGCGACGCAAGCTGCTTCCCTGCCTCCAGCATTTCGTCATCGCTAACGGTCAGCGCGGTGCCGTTGGTCTGTCTTGAGCATTTTCAGCATCATCAAGTCACCCAACGGGCCAGGTACGCGCAAACCCGACGCCATCGTCGCCGCATTGGGGAAGAAATCCGACTTGTCGCGATGCGCTTCCCACGCGCGCACGATCGGAGCGCAGCCTTCGGCCTGCACCGCGACCATGCGCGGCCGCTCGGCGCCGATCCAGCCCATTTCCTGCATCTCGTCGAATGCCTTACACATTCCGATGAGACCGACGCCTCCGCCCGTCGGATACAAAATCACGTCGGGCAACTTGCCGCCGAATTGTTCCCAGAGTTCGTAACCCATCGTCTTCTTGCCTTCAACGCGATATGGTTCCTTGAGCGTTGAAACGTCGTACCAGCCTTCTTTCCCTTTGTTCTCGGCAACGAATTTCCCACAGTCGGAGATCAAGCCATCGATCTTGATGACCTTCGCGCCGAACGCCTGGCACTCCATTACGTTTGCCATGGGCGTGTCACTGGGCATCACGATGACGGCACCAAGCCCTCCGGCGGCCGCGTAGGCGGCCAAGGCGCCGCCCGCGTTTCCGGCAGTGGGCGCCGCCAGCGTCTTGGCTCCGAGCTGCTTCGCTCGGCTTACAGCCGCGGTCATCCCGCGCGCCTTGAACGAACCCGTCGGATTGAGTCCTTCGTCCTTCACAAACAAGTTTTTGAGTCCCATCGTCGCGCCAAGCTTCGCGGTGGGAATCAGGGCCGTCATGCCTTCGCCCAGAGAAACGGTGTCGCCGTTTGGCAAGACCTCGCTGTAGCGCCACAGCGTTCGCGGCCGCGATTCCAGATTTTTCAGGGTCAGCGTCGCCGCAGCTTTTTTCAGGTCGTACCGCGCCATTAAAGGCCTACCGCACAAACACACGTGCTGCTCCACGCTTGCATCAAAGCGCTTCAGGCAATTCGAGCAGATCAACTCCAGAACGTTCGTCGTCGCTGTCATAGGACGCAATTTTAACACAGCCTTTTTTGGCTATTCTTTCGCCTCCCTGCCCTTCAGGCCAGCCTGAGAGCAAAGCCGTTTCAGGCTACAATGAACAGCACGAGAACCCATGCCTGTACGCCTCATCGCGCTCGACATCGACGGCACTCTACTTGACAGCCGCTGGAAATTGTCCGACGCCAACCGCGCCGCAGTTGCCGAGGCCACGCGTCGCGGCATTGAGGTGGCGCTCGTCACGGGCCGCCGCTACGACTTCGCCATGCCCATCGCGGTCGAACTCGACTCCCCGTTGACGATGATTGTGAGCAACGGCGCGCTAGTCCGCACGCAAGACGGCAAAACGCACGTCCGCAACCTGCTGAAGCTGGAGACGGCTCGGAAAATCTTAGATCTGACGCTGCCGTGGCGCGAAGGTGTCGGCGTGGTCTTCGACCGTCCGCGGGAAAATCAGCTCATGCTGGAAACGTTCGACACCGACGACCCGATTCGCCAATCGTATTACGACCGCAATAAGGAATTTCTCGGCTGCGCCAAGCCGCTCGAAAGTTGCCTCATCGAAGATCCGCTGCAGGTCATGCTCTCGGGCAAGGTCCAGCCGATGCGCGAAGCCGAGGCAACCCTTCGCGAGGCAACGTTCTCCGATGAGTATCGGCTCGCTGCTACCGTTTATGAGAGCCGCGATTTCGCAATGATCGACGTGCTTCATCCAGAATGCTCGAAGGGCGCCGCGCTCGCCGAATGGGCAGCGATTCGCGGGTACGATCGCGGCGAAGTCATGGCCGTCGGCGACAATCACAACGACATCGAGATGCTGTCCTATGCCGGGATTCCGATCGTCATGGGCAACGGCGTTGCAGAACTGAAGGCTTTCGGCTGGCACCAGACCGCGAGCAATGATGAGAACGGCGTCGCGGTCGCGATCGAACAATTCGCGTTGCGCGAGGCGGCATCGTGCGCGTGAATTTCATATTGCGGCGGCCCAGCGGCGCAATCGGCGCCTTTATCGCGACAGGTATCCTTGCCATCGCATGTGCGAGTTTTGCCACGCCTGCACAAGCGGAGTACTTCGTTCTGCGCAACGGACAGCGGCTGCATGTGACCGGCTACCAGTTGGCCGGCGGCAAATACCGCTTGCAGATGGAAGGCGGCTTCGCCGAGATGCAGGCCGAAGACGTGGTCGCGATCGAACCTGAAGATGTGTTCGTTTCGAACCCTCCAGTTGCCACAACAAAGGGTCCGTTTCGCGACCTGATCGAAGCGGCCGCGTCGCGCTACAACGTCGACGCCGAACTGATCGCGAGCATCATCGCGGCCGAATCTAATTTTGACCCGAAAGCGATTTCGCGCCGTAACGCGCGCGGGCTGATGCAGTTGCTGCCGCAGACCGCAGCGCATCTCGGCGTTCATAACATCTTCGACCCCGCGGAAAACATCGACGCAGGCACGCACTATCTGAGTGATCTGCTGGGGCACTATAAGAACGATCTCGCCCTCACGCTGGCGGCGTACAATGCCGGGCCGCTTCGCGTCCAGCAATACGGACGCGTCCCGCCATTTGCAGAAACCCAGCTTTATGTTCGAAAGGTGCGGACCGCTTACGCGAAGCGGAAAGCGACAATTCCCGCCAACTCCAAGATCGTCGCCGTGGCTCCACGAGACGCCGCCGTCGTAGCAGCGGCATCGCCCGCTGGCTCGTAGCTGCGTCTGCAAAATCCTGCTGTTCTAACTAAATGAAATGAATCTGACTAAGTAAATTACGGCTGGTTCGGTGTGAGCGGCTGGTCCGGCGGTGGCTGAGAACTCGGATTCTGGCCGCCGTTCGGCGGCAGAGGCGCGTTGCCGTTCGGATTCTGATTTGGCTGGTTGGGCTGACCGAAACTGGATCCGCCGAAGCTCGAGCCGCCAAAACTCGAGCCATTCGGGTTCGCGCCGTTCACACCCTGCCCCGGATTCTGCCCGAACTGGCCGGTGCCTACTCCCGTGCCGGTGCCGCCCATTCCCATCGTGTCCTTCGACGGATCCCAGATGAATTCGAACTGGTGGTAGTTGGTCGCCTTCTCGTAGACGATCACCGACTTGTGGTTGGCCTTGCTGCCAATTCCAATGATGTTGCCGCCAACGAAGCTGGAGGTATCGACATCGGCGGTCGCATTGCCATTTCCTGACTGCGGTGCGTTCGGGTCCTGATTCTGAGTTGTGCCCGTCGCGCCGTTGGGATTCTGCTGGCCATTGCCATTGTTTCCGTTCGGATTGTTGTTCTGCGCGCCAAATCCGCCTTGCGACCCGAAACTGCTATTCCCGAAGCTACTGTTGGAATTGCCGTTCGTCGAGCCAAAGCTGCTACCACCAAACGCGCTTTGCGAATTGCCCTGCCCCTGCTGCATGGAACCAAATCCGGCTTGTCCAGCAGGCGTGCCGACGTTAGCACCGCCGCTGATCTGGATCGTCTGCTGTGGTTTTGTACTTCCGATCAATTGACCCGACGGGCCGACGTATATGAATCGCCATTTTCCGTCTTCCTTGTTCATCGGGTCTTTGTATTCCTGACGCAAATACCGCAGCGAGCCATTCTTCGGCTTGGTCAAATCGTCGACGTTCGTCGGGAAACGTCCGTTTTTGCGGTAGTAGAGCTTGATCGCGTGCACATATTGTTTGCCACGCCAGATCATCTCTTCTTCCTGCTCGCGGCGGCGTTCGGTTCGCACCGAAGGCGCAGCGACGATGGCGGTCAGCAACAGGAGTGTCGTCATAAACGCGACCAGCAAAATGGCGTAGCCATCCTGTTTCGCCGGGCGAAGCGCGGTCGGGACGGATCCCGGTTTGGTCTTTGGGGTCATGCGCTTACGATGCGGGGGCGGCGACCGGGTCCTCGGTCAACACTGTCGAGCCGTGCCGGCCGCTGGCAATTTCTTCGAAATCGAGATTCGCATTTCCGATTTTCGTAACGCGATACTTACCGAGCAGCGTGTCGCCCTCGCCTACGATATAGATATTGTCGCCGTCGCTGAGAAAGGCGCGTTTCGCGGTGCCGTTGGGAATCGTGCCGTACCCGAAAAATTTCATGTTGCCGGGCAGGGTCGGAGGAGGGGGCGGAGGCGGAATCTGCGGCCCAACGGGACCACGTGACGTCGCCACATTTTTGCGCACCGTATCAGGAGGAGGCGGTGCGATTTCGCTGAACAGATCTCGGCCGTTGCCTTTGTATTCCGTCTTCTGGCTGGCGCGCTGCTTGTCGCGCTGCAATGCCGGGTTCTCGACCGCGAGTGGCTTGTACGCCATCTCGCCGTATTGCGCCGACGCTGTTGCGACCGAATTGCCACCGCGCTCGTAATACCAAACGAGCGCCGCAACAACCACCAATGCCGCCAGCAACATGCCCTTTGTTCGCTCGTTCATCAAGTCGTCCGGAAATACGTCTTAATGTGCATCTGTACGCGCACGCGGCCGTTCGCGCCCTGCGTAGCGTCAGCCTTGGCTTCCAGCGATTCCACCGCGTAAACATTCTCCGATCGCTGCAAGCCATTCAGGAAGCGCACCACCTGCGAATAACTGCCGTCCACAACCGTGTCGATTTCCACTTCCTGCATGTCGCGTCCCTTGACGTCAGACTCGTGAAACCCGCTACTCTCAATCGCCAGGCCGGATTTGCTGGCGATGGAATTGAGTTCTGCGCTGACGGACGAATAGCCTTTGGTCGCGGGATACAGCGATTCTTCGAACTTATCGCAATCTGCCTGAATCGCGGGAATCTTCTTACGGATCTCTTGTGCACGTGTAATGTCGGCGCGGAGCAGGTCGCGATTGCGCGTCAGGATTGCAAGCTCGTCCTGCGGTTGCCGCCCGGCAGACAAATTCCAACCGTAGAAAGCCAACGCGACATCGGCGGCCACCAGCAGCACCAATGCGAAAATGATCAGGCGGCGTTCGAGTTTGAAATCGTGTCGCATAATCTCGGTCAGATCCTCGAATACACTACGGACAACTCAACGTCGATCTTGTCGTTACTTCCCGGCGCCGACTGTGCTTGCTTCTCGCTCAGCATTCGTACTTTGGTGAACGACGGCGACTGCTCCAGCGCGTGTAGAAACTTGAGTTTTGCTTCGTCCGTCGTTGCGCCAATAATCAATTTCACTTCGACGACGCCCTTCTCGTGCTTCGGCTGAATGCTGACGACGCGCACGCCACCAGGCAAAATCTTCTCCAGGTCCATGAACATCTGCGTCCAGTTCAGGCTCTGCTCGTCAATCAGCGTATTCAGGAATGCCGATCGATCGTGGAGCTTCGCATTCTCTGGCCGGCTAAAAAATCCTTCCAATTCTTCCCGTTGCCGTTCGAGGCTCACCATTTCCGAGCGCACAGTCACGACTCGCTCGCGGAACACCTTATCTCCGCGGCGCACCGCGTAGACGTGCAGTCCGAGCCCGATGAAAAACAATCCCCCAAGCACACCCACGATGCCGGCACCCGCAAGGAATTTGCGGTGCGTCAGGAGAGGCTTTGTCGATAGATTCAGCCGGACTTTCATCGAATCAGTTCAATTCCTTCTCGCCTCGCGTCATTGAAAACGCGACCTCGATCGAACTACCTTCTAGCTACGGTGCAACATCCACCCGACCAACCCGTCCGATTCCCGATCCGCTAATTCGTGCACATTCTCCGGCACACGCCCTTCGGATATCGCCGTGTGCAACAGGGAGCGCACCTCGCACTTAAATTCTTCCTCGAGTGGCCGCAGAAACTCGTTGAGCCGTGGACCCAGACCTGCCACCCGCACTTGCTGAATGCCCTCGCGCCAGGTGTCTTGATAATACGCTGCAACCGGATAAATCTCTTCAAGCAGCATCTGCGGGGTCAACTCGATGTTCTGCGCCGGTAGCTCCGTGCAGCGATAGCCGCACAGCACGCCTTCGCGCACGATCGCCGTCGTCAGCGCGGGCCCCGAGACCCGAGCCAGCAATGTCGGCGCATGATCGTCGAGCAGTGTGATGGCCGCCAGCGATGAGCTAAGAATCACGCCGGGAAAGAGTCCAAGCCCCTCGGCAAGCCCTTCATACTCGCGAACGATACGCAGCCGAGCCAACGCCGTCACCACATCGACGCCATCTTCGCGCGGCGCCTGCCGCATGTAGGAAATTACCGTTTCATCCGCCTCAAATGGAACGCTCTTCTTGAGCTTCCAGCGCAACATTGGTTCCGCTTCTTGCGGAGAGCGCGGGAACTGATCGAAGTGCTGCACGAAGACGCGAATCACCGGGTCGGGCACGATCAGCGCAATTTCTTCGTCTTTGGCGCGAAGGCGAGACATCACACCGGCAACCGCGCCCTTCACCGCGGTTTGGTCGACGATGTTGGTCTCCACAGCGGAGGGTACGAGCGCACCAGTCGGCAAAGTCTCGATCGCGAAACTGTCGAGCGCACCAGTGCGTGTCCAGCGTGCGCCCGCAACGCGATCCTGCGAAATTTCCAGCGCCAGTGCCGGATGGGGCATCGCCTCAAGCCACCGGGCGATCTTCCGCGCAAACGCGCTCTGGTAAATTCCTTGCCGAAATGTCGCGCTACTGCTCAACGAATGTCACCTTGTTGATTTCTTTCACGCTCGTGACTCCGGCGCGAATCTTTGCCAAGCCGCTTTCGCGCAACGTGATCATGCCTTCTTCGCGCGCGACGCGCTTGATTTCCGACGTCGGCCGGCGGTCAATGATCATCTCGCGAATCCGATCGGTCAAGTCGAGCAATTCACAGATCGCCGTTCGGCCGTGATAGCCCGTGCCCGAGCATTCCAGGCATCCAACCCCTTCGGCGACGAGCACATTGCCCCATTCGGCCGGATCGAGCCCGGCTTCCTGCAACTCCGCTGAATTATACCTGCGCGGGCGCTTGCAGTTCTCGCAAACAACGCGCACCAGGCGCTGCGCCATGATGCAGTTCAGCGCCGACACAAAGTTGTACGGCTCGACACCCATGTTGATGAAGCGGCCAATGACGTCGGTCACGTTGTTCGCGTGTACGGTCGTAAAGACAAGGTGACCGGTGAGCGCCGACTGAATCGCGATCTGTGCCGTTTCCTGGTCGCGGATTTCGCCGACCATGATCTTGTCCGGATCGTGACGCAAAATTGAACGCAACCCGCGGGCGAAGGTCAGTCCCTTTTTCTCGTTCACCGGGATCTGAGTAATGCCGCGCAGTTGGTATTCGACCGGATCTTCGATTGTGATGATCTTGTCTTCGTCGCTCTTGATTTCGTTGATCGCGGCGTACAGCGTGGTCGTTTTGCCAGAACCCGTCGGCCCCGTCACCAGCACCATTCCGTATGGCTCGCGAATGTAGCGCCGGAACTTCTTCATTTCGTCGGCGGCAAATCCGACGACGTCCAGGCTCAAGCTTTGGAATTTCTCCGACAGCGTCTCTTTGTCGAGCACGCGAAGCACGGCGTCTTCACCGTGGCTTGCAGGCATGATCGAGACGCGCAAGTCGATGAAGCGACCCTTATATTTCACGCGGAAGCGGCCGTCCTGCGGGACGCGCCGTTCAGCGATGTCGAGGTCGCTAAGCACCTTGATGCGCGACAGCACCGTCGAATGCCATTCTTTCGCGATCGGCTGCATCGCGTGCTGCAAAACGCCGTCGATGCGGTATTTGACCGCTACTTCCGCATCGCGCGCTTCGATGTGAATATCGCTTGCGCGCCGCTCAAGCGCCGTGAAAATGATCGTTTCGACCAATCGAACGACCGGGCTCGCCGTCGAATCCCGGGTCAGCCGATCGCCCGAGATCGTCTCTTCGCTTTCGACGTCGTCCTTCCCGATCTGCAGCGTGAAGGCTTCGGTCGCCTGTTCCAGAACGCGTTGCGACTGCTCGGTGCGCTTCAGCAAATCGCTGATTTGCCGCAGCGTGGCTACTTTAATATGCAGTTTCTTGCCCAGCAGCAGCGACAGCTCGTCGCTGAGCAGCACGTGGCTCGGATCGGCCACCGCAATCGAAAGCAAATTGTTCTGTACTTCCAGCGGCACGAAGTTGTAACGAAACATCAGGTCGGCAGGAATCGCCCGGAACAACTCCGGATCGATCCGCTGCTCTCGCAAGTCGATGAATTCCTTGCGGTAACGATCCGCAACCTTGCGCGTCTGATCGCGCTCCGCCTGTTCGTCGGCCGCCGTCGCCATTCCCGCAATTACGTGTGAGTGTTGGTCTGTGATAGCCATAACTCCCTTACCTGTTGATACCCGACGATGAGAGAGAGAAGATCGGCAGATAGAGTGAAATCAGAATAAATGCCACCAAAATTCCCATGAAAATCAGCATGATCGGTTCGATCAACGCGACCATCGCTCCCAGCTTCAAGTTCACTTCGTCTTCATAAAATTCAGCAACGCTGGTGAGCATGGGGGCCAGCGCGCCGCTCGATTCACCTACTTCAATCATGTCCAGCGCCATCGGCGGCATGATTCGCGTCGCACCCAGTGCGCCACTCAGCGATTCGCCTTCACGCACCATCTGCGTCGCCTGCGACACCGAGCCTCGCACCAACTTGCTGCTGATCGCGTCCGCCGCTGTCTGCAAACCCGCCACGAGCGGTGTTCCGCCGGTCAGCAGCGTCGACAGCGTCCGCGAAAATTGTGCTACCTGAAACTTCAGCAGCGTATCGCCCACAATGGGCAACCGGAATTTCAACCGGTCGAACGCCACGCCGCCATCTTCGGTCCGCGACCAGAAGTATATCGCCACCCCCAGGAGGATCAGCGCCACCACCCCCGAGACGAACACGTAACGGTAATCCACGGTCAGCGCGATCAGGATCTTCGTGGGCAACGGCAAATCGACGTGCAAATCTCGATAGAGCAGCGCGAATTTCGGAATCACCGCCGACACCAGGTACGTAACGATGACGATCGCCACGATGACCAGCAACGCCGGATACATCAGCGTTGCCAGGATCTTTTTGCGCACCCCGGTGCTCACCTTCTGGTACGCGATGTAGTAGTCCAGTACGCCAGCGAGGTTGCCGGATTTTTCCCCCGCGAGAATCGCGGTCGAATACACCTTCGAGAAGACGCCTGCTTCGGTGACGGCTTCGGACAGCGATTTCCCTTCTCGCACGCGATCGCGAATCTGAGAGATGACCGGCCGCAGTTTTGGCGACGAAGCGCGGTCGGCCAGGAGATCCAACGCCCGCAAAATGGGCAAACCGGCTTTGATCAGTGTATTGAATTGCTGATTGAGGATGAGAAAGTCGGTGCCGCCGATGGTCCGACCGCTCTGGCGCCGCATACCCGACATCAGGCCGCTGCGGGACTCGACCGAATACACGTACAGCCCGCGGTCCACCAGCTTCTGGCGTGCTTCCGCCAGAGTTCCGGCAGCCTCGACATGCGAAAAAACACGCCCGTTCGCGTCAGCGACGCGGCAGACAAACTCCCCCATACCTGTCAGTTTACCTCAAGTAACTGATATGCAGGGAACACCTGAAGGGTTGGCCGTAGCTTGTACGTAACACGACCTTTTCGAGCGGTTTAGGGGCGACCTGGCCTCGACGGCCCATCATTTCACCGGTTCGTCGCCCTGCGGTAACTCGCCATTCACGATGGCCACCCCAGTTGGCACATCAAACTTGAAAAGCGACTCGGGCAGCGGCGGGTCCAGGTGCCAGTTCTCAAACCGAAACTCGACCTCGACTCCTCCGCTTTGCCGCACGATCAGGCGGGCCAATTCGCCCGTCCGCCGGTCAATCTCAAAGAACACCACGTCGTTCTGTGCCCCTGTTGGAGCAGCCAACGTATCCTGCCCGCCGTTCGAACTGTTGGCAGCCTTTTCCCCACTCGCGGATGCCCCTTTGACCCGACACCGCAACACCACATCGTTTTCGCTCAGCGCCCGTTCATTCGGTGCCAGATCCACGTGCGCGCAAACCCTCGACACCTTCATCTCGCCCGCCAACAAGGCCAACGGCGTCCGCCAATCTGCACTGTGCTTCGCCGGAACCCGAGTCACGGTTCGATCGGCTGGCACGTAAAACCAAGCCGTTTTGCCATCCACCAAAAACAGATCCTTCTCCGGCGCCTCATACTCCCACCGCATCTTCCCCGGTCGCCGAAAAAACGCCGTCCCCGCTTCCGTCCGAACTACTGTCCCGTTCTCCGTGTACCGCTCGAGAAACGTCGCCTGGAGCGTCCTCGCCGCCTGATACCGCTTCTCGAACAGTTTGACGAACCGTTGAACTTCGGTATCGGAAGGACTTGAAACAGCAGCCAAGGACATCAGGATAAAACACCCCCCCACACACGCAAAAACCCTCTTGGCGACGTCGGATATTGTTGTGGAGAGCATTACCGGAAACAAGCGTACTACGCATCAAGACGCGAGCCACCCAAAAGGTAGCCACCTTCTCACATTTCTATCAGTAGTTTGGATTCGCAGGCGGACGGTAAAGACCACGACCCAAGACGTCGAGCCTTTGTCGCCGCAAGATTGGGCTAACCAATTAAGAGCAAATTGCGCGGGCCTGCCGCCCAAGCCGACCGAGCCGATTATAGGGACGGGTCCGCTACCGTCGCGATCACAGCGAGGTTGTATCGAATCACGCCCGTCTCGTTGCAGAAGAAATATCGTTGGCCCGTAACTCCGACAGCGACCGGGTTTCCGTTCATCACGTAGTTCGTGTTGGTGGATCCATCTCCTGAAATCGCAGTATAGGTGAACGAGTATCCGGCTTTCTTCGGAGCGGCGCTGCCGAGAATCGGATCTACGAGGTTCGCGCCTCCGGCACACGCACCGCCTCCAGGACCCAAGTCCGCTAGCGTCGCGGGGAATCCAACCCCCGGACACAAAGCTGCGTATGTTACGTTCGCGCTCGTATACGTCCGGATCGAATTGACGGCCGAAGCTTCTTGCGCTGCCATCCTCGACTTCAACAGATTCGGAAGGGCGATCGCGGCGATGACCAGAATGATGGCCACAACGATCAGGAGTTCGATGAGGGAGAACCCCTTTTGCAGTCGGTAGACCGCGTGGCTCGAATCTTTTCTTTCCGATTGACTGGAATTCACTGGATTACCCTCCCTTCTTTTAAAAAGAAGGGGAAGTCCCAAGACTTCCCCTTTTCACGACAGCAAAACAGCTTTGTCTTACAGGTTCGGGTCGCCGCCAACTGCCGGGTTGCAGCCCGCGCCACCAACGTTGTAGTGGATGACGCCGTCCTGCACTCCGCAGAATGCGCGCTGACCAGTCGTGCCGACCGTGGCCGGCAACGCCAACTGGAGGTACGTGTCGAACAGGTTGTCGCCGCCCTTAGCCGGAGTATACGTGAACACATAACCGCTCTTTTTGCCGGTCGAGAGCACTGCGTCGATGATGCCCGTTCCGCCGGCGCAAAGCGCGCCAGTGTTCAGCTCAGGCAAAGTGGCCGAGTAGCCGATCGCCGGGCAAGACGCCGCGTAGTTCACTTCACCCGTGTTGATCGTACGAACCGAACCGACTGCCGACGCTTCGTTGGCCGCCATCTTCGACTTGATGAGGTTCGGGATTGCGATCGCCGCGATGATCAGAATGATCGCCACGACGATCAAAAGCTCGATAAGAGAGAAACCCTTCTGCTTCTTCATTTACATCTCCTTGAGAGTTTGTCGTAAGTGCCAGAGCACGCCATACACTAGGGCAAGGCGGAGACCATTCTCCAAACCGTTGGTACTAGTGGCTGGAACCTCCATAACAATAACAAAACAAAGGCATTAAGATGCCCTGCCTTAATTACGGGTTGCCAGCCCCCCGGCAAAGCCTCCTGGGAGTCCCAAAGTGACTGTTTTTGTCATCCTCCGAACGACCAAAACAGGCGTGAGGCCCCGATTTGGCCATTCTTCGCCCTCGACCGCGGGATTTGCGCATTTGAGGCGCAGGTGGGCACCTGCGGGGCTGAATCTGCGCACGCAACTCGAACCGGAACGAGAAATCCTCACAAAAAGCAGGGGCCTAACGAGGTGTCAAGTGCCCGCAGATCAGGCGCCTACAAATTGTGTTTCTTCGCGTAGTGGCGGAATGACCTGTAGCTAATCTTCAGCAAATCCGCCGCCTGCGTTCGAACCCCGTGTGTCCGCTCCAGGGCGGCCTGCAAGTACTTCCGCTCTGTCTCCGCCACTTCCTTCTCAAAATCCACACCTTCCGCCGGAAACGCCGTTGCATGGTCCCCGGCAGCCCCCGTCGAACTCCCCGAATATCCGGCGACGCGGTCTGGCATCACCCGCAGCGTCACCTCGCCGGCCGTCTCCAGCGCCACAGCGCGCTCCATCGTATTCTCAAGCTCGCGCACGTTTCCCGGCCAGTCATACGACTCCAGCCGGCTCATCGCTTCCGGCGAAATGCTCGTCACCGGCTTTTCCATCGATTTGCGGAACGTCTCCAGAAAGTGCCGCGCCAGCAACGGAATGTCTTCGCGCCGTTCCCGCAGCGGCGGCAGCTGGATCGGAATCACGCTCAATCGGTAATAAAGATCCTCTCGAAACCGCCCTTCCGAGATCTCCTTCTCAAAATTCTTGTTCGTCGCCGCGATGATGCGCACATCGACGTCGCTCTCTTCCGTGCTCCCGATCGGTCGAACCTTTCCTTCCTGCAGCACGCGATAGAGCTTCACCTGCATCGTGAGGCTCATGTTGCCGATCTCGTCCATGAACAGCGTTCCCCCGTGCGCCGCCTGGAACAGCCCCTGCCGGTTCTCGTTCGCGCCCGTGAACGAGCCCTTCATATATCCAAACAGCTCCGATTCGAGCAGCGTCTCCGGAAATGCGCCGCAGTTGATCGTGATAAACGGCGCTTGCGCACGCGCGCTGTTCTCATGGATCGCACGCGCCACCAATTCCTTACCCGTTCCGCTTTCTCCGGTAATCAGCACTCGGCTCGACTGCGGCGCAATCGTCTGAATCAACTCAAAAATCGCACGCATGTTTGGGCTCTGCCCAATGATGTTGTCGAGTCCCGTAAGCCGGCGAATTTCGCGCCGCAGATAGCCCGCCTCTTTCTTCCACTTCAGGTTCTCCGCAACCTCGCGTACTGCTCGCCGCAACTGCTCTACGAGTTCGTGATCCTTGATCACAAACCGATCCGCACCCGAGTTGATCGCCGCAATCGCGGTCTCAACCGTCGGCACGCCAGTAATCAGCAGAAAGAAGCAATCCGGCGCAATCTCCTTCGTCAGCTTCAACAAATCGACGCCGCTTTGCCCAGGCATCCGAAAATCCGAAATCACGATGTCGAAAATCTGCGACTCCAGCTTTCGCTTCGCGGCCTCGACGTTATGCGCCACCTCAACGCGATAGCCTTCCTTGCGAAACGTGATCTCGAGCAACTCGCAGATCGACTTCTCGTCATCCACAACGAGAATCCGCGCCGTCTCTCTCTGTTGGTCCTTGACCGCTGTCTTTGTGCCTTGCATAAGCGCCCTCGATGCCTTAACTCCGTCTTCGGGCCCAAAAACCATCAGCCGCCCAACGCCGGCCGCGCGTTTCCACTCTTCCCTCTTACCCCTAATCGTTACTTCTCTATTTCATTGCGTCGTTACTTCGCTTTCCTTTCAAGCCACCCGCGGTAACTCCACAATAAATTCCGCCCCGCGATCCTTCTGCGATACCACACTGATCCGCCCGCTGTGGGCCTGCACAATCTGATATACGATCGACAACCCCAGTCCCGTCCCGCCCGGAAACCCCGATTGCAGCGGCTCAAAAATCTTCAACCTCTGCTTCGCATCTAGGCCGATCCCCGTGTCCCGGAACGCGATCCTCAACCAGAACGGACGCTCTTCCAATCCAACCGTGAGCGTTCCGCCATCCGGCATCGCCCGCAGCGCGTTGTCGCACAAATTCCAGAACACTTGCTTGATCTTGCTCGAATCCACTCGCGCCCGCATCTCGTGCCCGTTGTAGCTCCGCGTGATGTGGTATTTCGTCCCAATCTCCGGCTTCTTTTCGATCAGCGTCAGCGTCTCGTTCAGCAGATCCGCCACATCCGCTTCAGCAAACTCGTACGTTTTCTCCCTCGAATAATTCAAGAAGTCCGTAATGATGTGATTCAACCGCTCCGATTCGCGGCTCACGATGCTGACCAAATGGAGTTGGTCCTCTTCCAGCGGCGCCAGTCGCGCGAGTTCTTTCACTGCGCCCGCCATCGCCGTCAGCGGTTGCCGAATTTCATGCGCAATCGCGGCCGACAATCGCCCCAGAGCCGCCATCCGCTCTTTCGTCGCAACTTCATTCTCCAGCCGCCGAAAATCCGTCAAATCCTGAAAATTAAAAACGAATCCGCTGCGATGCTCATCGCGCGAACGCAACGGTGAAATACTGATGCCCAAAAATCGCTGCTGCCCATCCGGCATCCGGAACTCGACCTCGCGCCGCAGCGAGAGCCGATCGCTGACATCTGGCAATCCCGGCAGCCAGAACTGTTCGTTCAACTCCGAAAGCGTCTTACCTCGAATGTCCGCGAACCGATGTCCCAGAATCTCCTCACCCGTCCGGTTCAGCAGCACGATCCGCCCATCCATATCGGTGGTGATCAGTCCGCCGCGCATCGAGTGAATGATGTCTTCAGTGAACTCCTGTAGTTCCAGCAGTTCTTCACGTTTCGCCTCGAGTTCAAGCCCCTTCCGCCGCAATGACTGCGCCAACAGACTCGCCAGGTACGCGATCGCAAAAAAACCAAATGTGTTGCTCGAGAAACCAGAACCGCAATTCTTCTCGGGTATATTCCGCCGCAAAGTATTGCGGAATTTTCCCCGCATAAGCCAGCACCGTCAGTCCGCCCAATATCAACGCGCATGACGCCGGCGATCGTGAACGCCACTGGTCTCGAAAACAAAATACTGCCGACGACAATCACCAGCAGGTACAGCGACACGAAATAGCTGTCGTGCAGACCCGTCTCATACACCAGCACCGACACCATCGCTATGTCGCCAATAACTTGAATTCCGCCGAGCCACCGGGAATTCGGTATCCAGCGCAGAAAAATGATGTGAATTGTTCCGAGGGTGATCCAGAAAACGATCAGCGGCAGGAAGTAGTGGCCCGTCTTTGGGCTCGTGACCGAACGCGGCCATATCACTCCGACCGCAAGGATTAACGCGACGAGAAGCAACCGCACGCGAGTCAACCAGTCCAGCCATTCCCTCGTGGCCAGATTCTGGTCAATACTCCGCATCTGCGCTGCTCTGGCTTGCCTGGTTACCATCGTACTTCGCCGTTCGCACGGCTTTAGGTTACTGCGCTTGCCAAAAATATGCCGGGGCAGGAAGTCCCCCTCCCTGCCCCGACTCGAACACTACAGTTCCACCTTCATCGCCACCGGTGCCGCTCGGTTACTTTCCGCTCAACTTGCCGATCAGCGAGAACAACGGCATGTACATCGAGATCACGACGCCGCCGACCACCACGCCCAAAAACACGATCATGATCGGTTCCAACGCGGTCAACAAATCCTTCACCGCCGCATCGACTTCCTCTTCGTAGAAGTCCGCGATCTTCTGCAACATGGCGTCCATCGCACCGGTCTGTTCGCCGACACTGATCATCTGCGTCACCATGCCCGGAAAAACCTCCGATTCCTTCAGCGGCTCTGTGAGGCTCTTGCCTTCTTCCAGCGACTTCCTCACCTTCTGAAGCGCCCGCTCGACAACCGCGTTGCCCGCCGTTCTCGCCGTGATATCCAGCCCTTCTAGGATAGGCACGCCGCTGGCGATCAACGTTCCCAGCGTCCGCGTAAATCGCGCCACCGCAATCTTCCTCATCAAAATCCCGATGACCGGCAGCTTCAGCACAATCGTGTCGATTATGAATCGCCCTTTGTCGGTCCCGTACCACACCTTCAAGCCGACGACACCACCCACTATTCGGCAACCACGATTAGGAACCCGAAAATCGAACCGATGAAATTACTCAATGCGATCACGATTTTCGTCGGCAGCGGCAAGTCCACGCCCAAGCCCGCGAACAACGTAGCGAAAATTGGCACGACCTTCCACAGCAGCAACGTAACGACGCCCCCTGCGATCGTCATAACGCCGATCGGATAAATCGACGCCGACTGCACTGCGCGTTTCAACTTCACGTTCTTTTCGATGTACGTCGACAACCGCTGCAGAATCGTATCGAGAATACCGCCCGTCTCGCCCGCTTCCACCATGTTTACGTACAACGCATCGAAAACCTTGGGATGCGCCCGCATTGCTGCCGACAGCGTCGCGCCGCCTTCCACCGAAGCTCGCGTCGCCGCCAGCACCTTCTGAAACATCTTGTTTTCCTGCTGACCCGCCAAAATTTCGAGACACTGCACCAGCGGCAAGCCGGCATCGATCATCACCGAGAACTGTCGCGTAAAGATCGCCAGCTCTTTCGAGTTCACGCCACCGCCGAACGTGGGCATGTTGAACTCTTTGCCCTTTTCCGACATCTTCGTGGGCGTGATGTTCTGCCGCTTCAATTGATTCTGCAGGTCGGACTTGCTTGCCGCGGTCGCTTCGCCGCTGACGTTGTTCCCCGACCGATTCGTGCCCTTATACGTATAGACCGGCATTTCCGTTCCTCCTCACCTGCGCCCGCAACCACTGATTCCGACCACTTCTCTGAACCGACCTGCTAAGTTTCTTCGAGCCGAAAAATACCTCTTACTTCTTCCCCACCGGAACTCGCGTCGTCGTTCCCGTCACTCCACGGTTGATCATGTCCTGCAGTTCATCCGGATTCGACGACCGTGCCAGCGCCACATCCAGGGTGATCTGCTTCGCCAGATACGTATTCGCAAGGCTCTGGTTGAACGTCTGCATACCCGTCTGCCCCGTACCCGTCTGCATCGCCGAGTAAATCTGGTGAATTTTGTCTTCGCGGATCAGGTTGCGAATGGCTGGAGTCGGCACCAACACTTCCATCACCATCGCGCGCCCTCGCCCGTCCGACCGCGGCAGCAGCGCTTGGCAAAGAATTCCTTCGATCACCATCGACAACTGCGCTCGCACTTGCGGCTGCTGGTGTGCCGGAAAAACGTCGATAATACGGTTGATCGTCGAAGCCGCCGAGTTCGTGTGCAGCGTCGCGAACGTCAAGTGGCCGGTTTCCGCGATGCGCAGCGCCGATTCGATCGTCTCCAAATCGCGCATTTCGCCGATCAGCACCACGTCGGGATCTTCACGCAGCGCAGCGCGCAGCGAATTCGAAAACGAATGCGTATCCGCGTGCACTTCGCGCTGGTTAACCAGGCACTTCTTGTGGTTGTGCAAAAATTCGATCGGGTCTTCGATCGTGATCATGTGCTCTTCGCGTTCCGCGTTGATCTTGTCCAGCATCGCGGCCAGCGTCGTCGACTTGCCCGAACCCGTCGGCCCGGTCACCAGCACCAGTCCGCGCGGTTTGTCGCACATGTTCTTCACAACTTGGGGCAATCCCAGCGCGTCGAAGCCCTTGATCTCCCAGGGAATCGTCCTGAACACCGCGCCCACCGCTCCGCGCTGATTGAATACGTTGCCGCGGAAGCGCGCCAGGTTCTTCAAGCCGAACGAAAAGTCGAGCTCCAGATTCTCTTCGAACCGGTGCTTCTGCGCATCGGTCAGCACGCTGTACGCCAGCGACTTCGTGTCCGCCGCCGTCAGGGGAGGCATATCCAGCGGACGCAATTTGCCGTGCACGCGCACGCGCGGCGCGCTGTTCGTCGTGATGTGCAGGTCGCTCCCGCCCATCTCGATCATCTTTTTCAGCAACTCACTCAGCGTCATTCCAGCCATAACTTCTCCTTAAGTCCTTAAGCCCGTAAATCCTTCCTTCACGATCCAGCCAAAATCTCCTACAGCACTGTCTCGCGGAGAACCTCTTCCATCGTCGTATGTCCCAAACTCACCTTGATCAACCCGCTTCGCCGCAGCGTGATCATTCCCTGCTCGATCGCCTTCTTCTTCAATTCCAGCGCCGACGCTCCCACCAGGATCAATTCGCGCAGTTCGTCATTGATTTCCATTACTTCGTACAAACCCGTGCGGCCCTTGTACCCGCCCTTGTTGCACGTCGTGCAGCCCTTGCCGTGATAAATTTTCACTGTCTTTACTTCTTCCGGCGTGTAGCCCGCATCGATCAAAGCCTGCTCCGGCACTTCCAGTTCCGTCTTGCAGTTCGAGCAGATGCGCCGCACAAGGCGCTGCGCGCAAATCAGGTTTACCGACGTCGCCACGAGGAACGGCTCAATACCCATGTTCATCAAGCGGCTGATCGTCGAAGGCGCATCGTTCGTGTGCAGTGTCGACAACACCAGGTGGCCCGTGAGCGCCGCTTTCACCGCGATTTCCGCCGTTTCAAAGTCGCGGATTTCGCCGACCAGGATGATGTTCGGGTCTTGCCGCAAAAACGCGCGCAGTGCCGCCGCGAAATTCAACCCGATCTGCTCTTTCATCTGCACTTGGTTGATTCCGGCCAGCTGAAATTCGACTGGATCCTCGGCAGTCATAATGTTCGTATCGACCTGGTTCAACTGCGCCACCGAGGAATACAACGTGTTCGTCTTGCCCGATCCTGTCGGGCCGGTGACCAGCACCATTCCGTACGGCTTCGCGATGTTCCGCTGAAACTTCGTCAGCGATTCCTGCTCAAAGCCCAGCTTCGTCATGTCCAGTCGCAGGTTTTCTTTGTCCAGCAACCGGAGCACGATCTTTTCGCCGTACAGCGTCGGCACCGTCGAAACACGAAAATCCAGTTCCTTCTTTTTCCCGTCCGCCTTGTACTTGATCATGATGCGGCCGTCTTGCGGCAGCCGCTTTTCCGCGATGTCCAGCTTCGCCATGATCTTCAGGCGGCTCGTGATCGCATCCTTCAGCCGCAGTGGCGGACTCATCACCGTCTGCAGCACGCCGTCGACGCGGAACCTGACGCGCATCTCCATCTCATACGGCTCGATGTGAATATCGCTCGCGCCCCGCTTCACCGAATCGGTCAAAATCAAGTTGACCAGCTTGATGATCGGCGCTTCTTCCGCCGCTCGCTCCAGCGTCGCGGTGTCCATCTCCGCTTCGTCCGCTGCGAGCTCCAGCTCCTGGTCGTCCATCGCCAGGTCTTTCATCATCTTGCTGAGTTCTTCGTGGTTGGTCTCTTGCCCGCCGTAGAACCGCGAAATCGCTTCGCCAATCGCCGATTCCGACGCTACCACCGGCTCCACGTTGAAGCCGGTCATGAACTTGATGTCGTCCATCGCGAAGACGTTTGTCGGGTCCGTCATCGCGATCGTCAACACCGACCCCACGCGCGACAGCGGAATCACCTGGTATCGTGACGCGGTATCCTGCGGGATCAGCTTTATGACCGTGGGATCAATTTCGTAGAACTTCAGGTTGATGGAGGGAACGCCATACTGCCGCGACAGCACCCCTGTGATGTCGTCGTCCGTAATAAATCCCATCTTCGTCAGGCAGGACCCCAGCTTGCCGCCGTTCGAGCGCTGAAACTCCAGCGCCTTCGTCAGCTGATCCTGCGTGATCAGGGCTTCCTTAACTAGGATTTCACCGAGCCGGACAGACATCCACACACTCCCAGAGCGTTCGAACCCAACGCTCACGTTATGCAATCGGCGCTCGCAACGGTAGCCGGAACTTGTCACTCCGTTTTGAAGTCGCTAATACCTGCCCTCAAGTACAGGTCCTTCAACAACATCGGCAATTTCCGCCAACACTTCACGAATCCTGCATATTCATAGCCATTTTTCGTCACTCGCCGCTATTCATCGCCTCTCCGCTTGCCTCAAAATCCTAAGTTGCTCTTAAGGAAACTCCGTCCATTCGACCAGCCCTCAACTCGGGCCAAACGCAAACTTCGATCCCCAATCTCATCTCATCCAAACCACCGAGATCCTCACCGCTACCCGCTCCTGTCTCAACTTGACCCGTCACCTCAACCATGTACGGGCGCAGCACCGCTGCGCCCCATGTCCGCGAGATCCCGCGTCTCGAGCTAGTGCCGCCGGTATCCCCGCCGGCGGCAACATCGCACCCGCCCGTCCACCACCCATCCGCATTCGAATGAATACCATTCGATAATAGGTATTGACTCACTACCTCAACCGTGCTACACTCCTTCATGTCCCGCTCGAAACAGCCCCAAACCGCATTCACGCGCTCCCGCATCCCCAACCGAATCAATCGCTTCCACACTCTTGATTTCGTCCCTTCCCGCAACCTGCTGACCTGCAAAGACTTGCGCACTCTTCACAAAACATGGGGGGTGGCACCCACTTCCCATCCATCCCTTCCCAGCCTTGACTTGGCCATAAGCCCCCGATATTGTGCAAACGAGACACCTGTGGCATCCCAACCACACCCCGCTGCTGCCCCGGAGCGGGCACCCGTACGTTCAAATCCATTTCGGGAATATTACGAAGCGCTCTTCACCGGGTCGGTGCCCGCATGAGCCTCCGCCCTCGCCAACGATGGACACTCGTTCTCGGCGGCGTCGCCATCTCTCTTCTCCTCGCCGCCATCTTCACCTTCGGCTCGCTCGACGTTCCGATCAAACCGGGCAACTGGCGCGCCGTCATGGGGCTGTATTCCGTCTCCAGCTTTATCACCGCCGCGCTCCTCGTCTTCGGTCTCATCCTCACGCGCACCATCCTTCGCCTGTGGGCCGAGCGCAGCAAAGACCATCTCGGCGCCCGCTTTAAAACAAAAATGGTCGTCGGCGCGATGGCGCTCTCGCTCCTCCCAGTCGTCTTTATGTTTTTCGTCAGCTATTCCCTGCTCAATCGCACGCTCGGCCGCTGGTTCCCGCGCCCTCTCGAAATCGCCTCCGAACAAACGCAATCCCTGATGAACGATTTTGGCCGCGGCTCGCTCCCTCGCCTGCGCAATCTTGCTCGTCAGGTCCAGGCCGACAGCGCCGAGCCCACTGAAAAAGTTCTCCAAAACGCATTCAAATCCGGCCTCGACGCTCTCTGGTTTCTCGACAAAAACGGAAACGTATCGCGCGGAGGAGTCGTTTGCGACGATCAGCCCGAAGATCGCTCCGCGCAAATCTGCGAAAGCGTCGGAGTCTTCGGCAAACAGATGCGCGTGTTACCTTCCGGCGTGGAAATTTGGGAAGCCCGCGGCAAGGACTATCTCGTCGCTCGCGTTCCCGCCTTCGACAAGGGACAGCCCGTCGGCGCAATCGCCGCCGGATATCTCACCAGTCCGAATTTCCTCACGCGCCTCACCGACATCCAGGCACACCGCGACGAATACGACAAAGAAAAACAAAACCTCCGCGCCCTCAAGCGCCAGATGCTTCTCATCCTCTTCTTTTTCACAATGCTGCTTCTGTTCTCGTTGATGTGGATCGCGACGTTCCTCGCCAAGCAAGTCACCGTCCCGATTCAGGCTCTCGCCGAAGGCACGCGCGAAGTTTCTTCAGGCAATTTCGACTACCAGGTCCCGGAACAATCGCAGGACGAACTCGGCATTCTCATCCGCTCGTTCAACGCGATGACCACGCAGCTACGCGATTCCCGCGCGCAAATCGATCAGTTCACGCGCAACCTGCAGCAGGCCGTACAGGAACTCGAACGCCGCCGTCAATTGATGGAAACGATTCTCGAAAACATTCCGACTGGCGTAATCTCACTCGATTCCGAAGGCCACATCCTTCGCGAAAACGCCGCCGTCACTCGCATGTTCGGTGGCAGCACCCGCGACATCGAATCGCTCGAAAATCTTCTCGGCTCTGAAGCTACACGCACCATACAACTCCTGATGCGCCGCAGCCTCCGCATGGGCGTCGTCTCGCGCGAAATCGAAACGGTTATCGCCGGCCGCGTCCTTCACCTTGCCGTCACTGTCAGCTCGCTCGGCCCCCGCCGCGCCAACACCGGATTCGTCCTCGTGCTCGACGACCTGACCGAAGTGCTGCGCGCGCAAAAATCCGCCGCATGGCAGGAAGTCGCCCGACGCATCGCGCACGAGATCAAAAACCCCCTCACGCCGATTCAGCTCTCCTCCCAGCGCCTGACGCGCTTCCTCGATCGCCGCAATCCGGCCGAAATTACCGATCCGCTCGATCCCGAACTCACCCGTTTGACGCAGGAATGCTCGCGCCTGATCGAACGCGAAGTTGCCACGCTGGCCCAGCTCGTCAACGAGTTCTCGCAGTTCGTCCGCTTCCCCACCGCCAAGCTCACGCCTACCAGCGCCAACGTCGTCATTCAGGAAGCC
This sequence comes from uncultured Acidobacteriota bacterium, assembly GCA_963795355.1. Lineage (GTDB taxonomy): Bacteria > Acidobacteriota > Terriglobia > Acidiferrales > UBA7541 > Acidiferrum. The sequence goes on along the minus strand of CAWCHM010000008.1, from coordinate 333,134 downwards.
GTCGAAGTTTTCTCCGGCCGCCTCGACGGCATCACTCTAAAAACTTCCCTCGCCGAAAATCTTCCGCCGGTTCGCGCCGACGGCGGATTGCTGCGCAGCGTCGTCGTCAATCTGATCGACAATGCCGCCGAAGCGCTCGAGACCGCGACGCTCCGCGAGATCACCGTTTCGACGAGCACGAACGGCGATGCAGAAACCGTCGAGATCTGCGTGCAGGATACCGGCCACGGCATCTCGCCCGAAGACAAAGACCGCCTGTTCCTGCCGCACTTCTCCACCAAAAATCGCGGCACCGGACTCGGCCTCGCTATCGCCGCGCGCATCGTCGCCGAGCACGGTGGAACGATTCACGTCGAAGATAATTTTCCGGTCGGCTCGCGTTTTCTCGTCCAACTACCGTCTGCCGAACCTGCAACCGCGACCGTTACCGAACGCAACGGCGTCGAAGCCACCTAAGGAATGCATCCGAAGAAATGACCACTCGCCCCCAATTGCTTGTAGTCGATGATGAAGCCGGAATCCGCGAATCGCTCGCGTCGATTCTGAAAGACGAAGGCTACGACGTAGACACCGCCGGCTCCGCCGAAGAGGCCCTCGAACGCGCCTCGCACGGCGACATTGAAGTGATTCTTCTCGATGTCTGGCTGCCCGGCATGGACGGCCTCGAAGCCCTGAGCCGCTTGCAAGCGCAGCCGCGGCCACCCGCCGTCATTATGATTTCTGGCCACGGCACAATCGAAACCGCGGTGCGCGCCACAAAACTCGGCGCGTTCGACTTTATCGAGAAGCCGCTCTCGCTCGAAAAAATTATCGTGCTTGTTCGCAATGCGACCCAGCAGCGCCGCTTGCAGGAAGAAAACCAACTCCTGCGCAGCGAACTTGGCCATCGCTATCAGGTCATCGGCGAAAGCGTCCCGATGAAGGCATTACGCCAGCAGATCGCTGTCACGGCACCAACCAATGGCCGCGTCTTGATTTTCGGCGAAAGCGGCACCGGCAAGGAACTCGTCGCACGCGCGCTCCACGCGGCCAGCCTGCGCAACAAAGGCCTCTTCGTCGAAGTGAATTGCGCTGCGATCCCCGAAGACCTCATCGAGTCCGAACTCTTCGGCCACGTGAAAGGCAGCTTCCCCGGCGCCGCCGAAGACAAGATCGGAAAATTCAAAAAAGCCGACGGCGGCACGCTCTTCCTCGACGAAATCGGCGACATGAGCTTGCGCACGCAATCCAAAGTTCTGCGCACTCTGGAAGAAGGCCGCATCGAGCCGGTCGGCTCCAGCCAGAACGCCAGCGTCGATGTCCGCGTGCTCGCCGCCACAAATAAAAATCTCGAACAGGAAATCGCACGCGGAGCCTTCCGCCAGGATCTCTTCTATCGCCTCAACGTGATTCCCTTCTTCGTTCCGCCTCTGCGCGATCGCAAAGAAGACATCCCAATTCTCGCCCGCTACTTCCTAAACGAATTCAGCTCAGCGTACGGCAAGCGCACGCGCGAACTCAGCGACACCGCGATGGAAATCCTGATGCGCTATCCGTTCCCCGGCAACGTCCGCGAACTCCGCAATCTCGTCGAGCGCTTGGTCATCGTCTGCCCGCAAGCGCGCATCGAACCGCACCACCTGCCCCCCGAACTTTTCCGCGGCGTCGCCGAAAGCCCTCAGCACCCTTACAACACTCTGCATGAAGCCCGCAGCGCCTACGAACGCGAATTCATCCTGCGCAAATTGCAAGAAAACCGCTGGAACATGACCCAAACCGCCGGCGCGCTAGGCTTGGAACGCAGCCACCTCTACCGCAAAATGAAAAGCCTCGGCATCGCCGCCCCCGACTGATCGGACCGGCGCTACCTTGAGATTTTTCGCAGAGAAAACGAGAGGAGACCTAAGAAAGAAAACTAAACGTCGTCTTTGTTGACGGGCCCATCGTCAATATCATCCTCGTCGACAGGACCGTCGTGAAGACCTTTGTAGGCGTCTGCTTTCGCATCGGCGGACGGGCGGTCCAACTCTTCGTCGGCATCTTCCGGGAGATTCGATTCGTCGGCTGCCGCTTCGCCGGGAGCGGACGCATCCGCATCGAGACCAAAGCTGGACTGCGCGGTGCTCAGGCCTTCGAGTTGGAAGTGCCAGTCGAGTTCGCGAACGCGCGTCGGGTTTTCGCGCCAGTTGGGAGCGACCTTCACGTAAGTCTGCAAGTACACTTTCGTACCGAGAAGTTCTTCGAGTTCCTTGCGCGCTTCGGTGCCGACTTTCTTAAGAACCGAACCTTTTTGGCCGATCAGAATTTTCTTCTGCGAATCGCGCTCCACGTTGAGCGTGGCTTCGATGCGCGTCAGCTTCGGCAACTCCTCGAACTTGTCGATGAACACGGCCAGCGCGTACGGCACCTCGTGATACATGATCTTGATCGCCTTCTCGCGAATAATTTCTGCCGCGAGAAATCGCTCAGGCTGGTCGGTGATTTGATCTTCGGGAAAATACGGCTCGCTCTCCGGCAGCCGCTGCAAAATCTCACGCTGCAGTTCGTCGATGCCCGTTCCCTTCAGCGCCGAGATCGGAACGATCGCCGCAAACTCAAACGATTTCTGCAGCGCGTCGATCAACGGAAGCAACTTCGCTTTCGGCAGCCGATCGATTTTGTTCAATGCGAGAATCGTCTTGCCCTCGAAGCGTTTTGCCTTTTGCAGCAGCAGCGAATCGGCATACGGCAGCGCGCGGCTCGCATCCACCATCAGGAGCAGGACATCGATGCCTTCGAGCGCGGCGGCAACTTCGTGCATCATCTGGCGGCCAAGCGCGGAATCGGCTTCGTGCAAACCCGGCGTGTCGATAAAAATAATCTGGCCCTTCGCCGTCGTCACGATGCCCTGAATGCGATTGCGCGTCGTCTGCGGCTTGTCCGTTACGATCGCGACTTTCTGCCCGACGACACGATTCACGAACGTGGACTTGCCGGCGTTCGGCCGGCCGACGATCGCGACGAAACCTGCTCGGAAACCTGGTTTTTTACTCAATGTTTTTGCTCAATATTTTCAACCAATCTTTTCACTTAGTGGGTTGACGCCTGCTGCGCCGGGATCGGAGTCGCGCGTTTCCGCACACGAAGCCGAAGCACCTTGCGCTGATTCGCTTCGAGCACCTCAAAACGGTGCCCTTCCAGATCGATCGCATCGCCCGGTGCGGGCACTTTGCCGAGCACGTGGCTCAGCAATCCCGCAATTGTGGTGACCGCTTCGTCGGACTTATCACCGAATTGAACACTCAACAATTCTTCGACGTCGCCAATGCCCATGCTGCCGCGCAGGATCAAGCTGCCGTCCGGTTCACGCATCACATCGGGAGCGGGATTCGCGCCGTTGCGGCCGCTTTCTCCGACGATTTCCTCGACGAGGTCTTCGACGGTCGCGAGGCCCGCGACAAGTCCATGCTCGTCGATCACGATCGCCATTGGCTGATCTTTCTGCCGCATCTCTCGCAAAAGTTCAGAGCCGACTTTCGTCTCCGGCATAAATAGCGCCGTTCGAGTTAGTTCGCGCACCTTGCGCCGCGGCAAATCAGAATCCGCGATCTGCAGTAAATCCTGTGAATTCACGACGCCAAAAATATCGTCGAGCGAGCGCTCGTACACCGGCAAACGCGCAAAACGCGTCTCGATAATCTTTGTGTGCAATTCCTCCAGGGTCGCATCCGCCGCGATGGCGACGATATCGGGGCGCGGCGTCATGACCTCGCGCACGCGCTTATCGCTGAACTCCACGACCTGCTCGATCAGCGATGCCTGCTCCGGCTCGATGATACCTTCTTCTTCCGCCTGCTCGACCAACGCTTCGATTCCCTCTTCCGTCCGCTGCTCCGGCGTGCGGTCGAATTCCTGTTCCGCGATCCGCGCCAGCGACTCCGCCGCCTCGAGAAAAATGCGCGCCGGCCAGGCGACAAACATCGCGATGCGAATGAGCGGAGTCAACGGCAGCAGCCAGCGTCCCGTCGTCCGATACAGCAGCATGTCGGGAATGAAATGCATCAGGATGACGACTTCGAGCGTCAAGAAAACGCAGAACTCGACAAACGATTCCCACGTGCCGGGAACAAAATAGACGACGCCGCGCGTTGTTTCGAGAACGAGAAACGCGAGCCAAAAATGGCCGAGGATACGGAACGTGCGGCCACCGCTGCGCCGATTGATTTTGAGCTTTGGCTCGATTTCGTTTTCAAAGATATCCAGGTGCGCGTGGACGCGACCGGTGGTCATACGGCCAAGCTCGCGATAGATCAGCGTCAGGTACGAAAAAACCGGCAGCCCTATCGCGAGTAGGATGGTGCCAATCGTGTAGGCCCAGAAATAGACCTTCACTGGAGTCCCAACTTTCGGCGAAGGCGATTTTCGACGCGCGTCATCTGGCCCTTGTCGGTTTCGTGATCGTAGCCGAGAAGATGGAGCACGCCATGGAGAATCAGAATTTGCAGTTCGTTTGGGAGAGTGCGACCGTTCTTTTTTGCATAGCGGCGAGCGGTAGCGGGGGAGATCGCGATGTCGCCGAGAGAATGGGCATCGACGATTGGTGGTGAATTTTTGGAGAGTCGGCGTGAACTCGGGGCGGCGTCGCGTTGACGTTTTGCCCGGGCGCCCTGAAGGGACGCCCCTACAAAACCTTGCTTGGAGTCTTCGCTGGGGAAGGAGAGAACGTCGGTCGGGCCTTTTTTGTGGCGGAAGGTTTCGTTCATGTGCGCGATTGCCGGATCGCTGACCAGGCAGACGGTGATCTCCGAGCCTTTGAGTCGGAGTTGTTCGCGCACACGAGCAAGAAATGCTTCGAGTGGCGGCCTGGCGACGCGGACGGTTCGCTGGCGGTTCAGAATCATTTTCAAGTGAATATCAACGGGTCTCGTCTGAGCGCTCCGCTCAGTGAATCTCTTTCGTCTGCGCTTTCCCTGGCTCGTTGGAGCGCGACTCGGGCTTACCGTTCAGAGCGTTGCCGCTACGTTGCGGCTGAGTGCCATCATACTCCTCATAGGCACGGATAATCTGCTGCACGAGGTTGTGACGTACGACGTCCTTCTCGGTGAATTGCGTGACGCCGATCCCGTCGATCTTGCCGCAGACTTCGAGCGCTTCGATCAAGCCTGATTTCTTGCCCTGGGGCAGGTCGATCTGCGTGACGTCGCCGGTGATGACCGCCTTGGAATTGAACCCGAGGCGCGTCAGGAACATCTTCATCTGTTCGCTGGTGGTGTTTTGCGCTTCGTCCAAAATCACAAACGAATCATTGAGCGTGCGCCCGCGCATGAAAGCGAGTGGAGCAACCTCGATGATTCCCTTTTCAAGGAAACGATCGAGCTTGTCGGGCTCGAGCATGTCGTAGAGCGCGTCATACAACGGGCGCATATACGGATCGACTTTTTCCTGAAGGGTGCCGGGTAAAAAACCGAGACGTTCACCGGCTTCCACCGCTGGGCGAGCCAAGATGATGCGGTTGACGCGCTTGGTAAGCAGCGCGCTCACGGCCATCGCGACGGCGAGATACGTCTTGCCAGTGCCGCCGGGGCCGACCGCAAACATCATGTCGTGCTTCTCAATCTCTTCCATGTAATGGCGCTGGCTGTTGTTTTTCGGCGTGACGACTTTCTTGCCGAACGAGCGCTGGCGGCCATGCTCGAAAGCGCCGCGCGGTGATTCATGCGGATCGTCGGTGGCGACATGAATCAGCGAATTCACTTCGGTGCTGGAAAGCTTGCGGCCGTGACGGGTCAGGTGGTTGTACTCTTCCACGATTTTCACCGCGTGATCCACGCTGTCCTGTTCGCCTTCGATGGTCAGGCGATTGTCGTTGAGGTGCGTGCGCACGCGCAGCGTGTCTTCGAGCAGGCGCACATTTTCATCGAGCGTGCCGAAAAACGATTCAATTTGTCCGGAGATGTGGACGGTACGTCGCATTCAGTTGGAAGAGAGCCTTGCGGTACGGGAGGTCGTGCGGCCTGCGTTTTCGTTCACGGATTCCTTTAGCAACGTCTCCGACGCGTTCAGCGGTGAGCTAACTAACACCCTAGCGCAGGCGAATTGCGAGGTCAAGTTACGGTCCTGTGAACGAATCTGCGTTACGGAACCGTCGTGACGGTGGTGCAGCAGGTGAAGGTGACGGTGACATCGGCGGTGCGCTGGCGCTCGCCTGGAACGTATTTCCAGTTGCGAACGGCCGCGGCCACGGAGTCGATGAAGATGGCGTTGCCGCCGCGGGCCTCGACGTCTTTCACCGAGCCGTCGGCGCCGATGGTGAGCTTGACGCGGACCGTGCCGCTGACGCCCATTTTTTTCAAGATGTCGGGATAGACAGGGAGAACCTTCTTCAAAACTTTGGGCTCGGTTTCCTGCGGGACCAGTGCGGCGGGCAGGAACGTCAGTGCGAGCGCGAGACACAGTGCGGCGCGTGCGTGCGAGAAGGTTGTGCGTGTGTTCATGTGTTTTCTCGATGCGAGAGGAACTACGCGGATCGCCCCTGCGGAGTCCGACGATTCTTCTCCGTTTGTATGAGTCTAGTTTGGGCGGGTGAGCGGGTGAGGTCAAAGAAACAGCGCGGACGCGGTGGCCAATGGGGTATTTAGAGGTGGCTCACACGATGGAGCAGACCCTTGGTACAGGTGGTAGTCGCGAGGAGGGACTAACGTCGGATGAGATTGTGACGGGTTGGCGTCTGAGATCCTTCGCTACGCTCAGGCTGACAACGGTTTCTATTGAGATGAATGATTTTGTTTGGGATGAATTGAGTGGAGCTATTTTACTTTGGCCTTCTTGAATGCTTGCTGGATGGCCTGCTCGGCAAGGGGGCCCATGATGGCGTAGCCCTTCGCGTTCGGGTGCAGACCGTCGTCGCTGATTTCTGCTTTGAACAGGCCGTGCTCATCGACGGTGGAGGAGAAATAGTCGAGGTAGATGTCGCCGTGCTCGGCGGCGTATTTTTTGATCCAGGCGTTGAGCTCGATGATTTTTGCGGGCTCGCGCTTGATGCGCATGTCGACGGGCTTGCCGTCTCGATCATGTCCGTAGTTGCTGACGGGAAGAACGCTGGCGAGCACGACGCGGATTTTGTTGGCGTGCGCGAGTTCGTCCATCGACTGGAGATTGCCCTCGATTTGATCGACGGTCATCGGACCGGTGTTGCCGGCGAGGTCGTTGGTGCCGGCGAGAATGACGACGACTTTCGGTTGCAGCGCGATCACATCGGGGCGAAAGCGGATCAGCATTTGCGGCGTGGTCTGGCCGCTGATGCCGCGGTCGAGGTACGGCTTGCCGGGAAAGAAGCCGCCGTACTCGGGCGGGCCCAGGCGTCGGTGATGGAGTCGCCCATGAAGACGACGCGCTTTTCGTCTTTTGTGGGAGGTTGGACGGAGGCGTTGGCGTCGTGGTAGCGGGCGATGTTGGGCCAGTCCTGAAGAGTTTTTTGCGCGTTGGCGAGCTTGGTGTTGAGTTGATCGCAGTCGCAAGGTTTGTCGGTCGCAGCTGGTGTTTGCGCTTGCGCGACGGGAATGGTGAAGAAGACTGCGGCGACGATGAGAGACCCGATGATTTTCATTTGTGCGATTTGCTCCGCGTGGGAGGGTACGCGAAAACGGGGTGCAGGTGGAAGGGGTTTATGCCAGCGAGCGAGGGAAGGCGGCGGTAAAGTTTTTGCCGAGATGGGGCGCAACAATGTTGCGCCCGTACAGTAGAATGCGAGGGTTTCGTTGTGCCGAGGAGCTGCGATGCGGATTAAAGCGACGATGATGGCCCGAGCGTTTGCCCAGAGTTTTGTTCTGTTGGTTGCGGTGGGAGTTTTTTCGGGCGCGGTGCGCGCACAAGCTGCGGATGGCGCGGGGCTCGCGCCAGCGGACTATCAGCGGATGCGGTCGGTGGTGCAGGCGGCGATTTCGCCGGATGCGAAATTTGTGGCGTACACGGTGTTGCGCTATGACCGGCCCGGGAGACCCTGGCCACAGCTTTGGGTGCTCGACGTCGCGAGCGGCAAGTCGACGCGCATCGGCGGCGAGCAAGACGTCGCGGGGTCGCCGGTGTGGTCGCCGGACTCGCGATGGATCGCGTACGACGGCGCGGCGGAGGGAAAGCATGGGCTTGCGATGGTGCGTCCGGATGGATCGGCAGCCACATTCTTGACCGAAGCGAGCGGCACGAACGCGCCGCTGCCGGGGACGGGCGCGGAGGTGACGTGGTCGCCCGACAGCAAGCAGATCGCTTTCATCTCGGCGGCACCTGGGCCGGAGACGGCGGATGCGACCGGCGATCCGATCGTGATCACGCGCTACATGTACAAGCCCGACGCGGGCGAAGGCATGACGCGATTCAACGACAACCGCCGGCTGCACATTTTCATCGTCGATGTTGGGTCGAAGGCGGTGCGACAAGTAACGAACGGCGACACGTACGAGCATTCGATCGACTGGTCGCCGCGCGGCGATGAGATCGCGTTTGTGTCGGATCGCTCGCCGGAGACGGATCAATTCTTCAACTACGACTTGTTTGCGCTGAAAGTGAGCGACGGCTCGATTCGGCGCATCACCGCGACGGAAAATGCAGAGTACGATCCGAAATGGTCGCCGGACGGGAAGATGATCGCGTTTCGCGCGACGAAGCGTGGGCTGACGGACCGCGAGACGACGATGGAGGACACGCACGTCTGGGTGGTGAACGCGGACGGATCGGGGCGGCGTGAGTTTGCGACGATCGACAATCGGCAGGGCGCGCCGGTTTGGGGCGGCGACGGGCGCGCGGTCTATTTCACGGTGCAGGAGCGCGGGAGTGTGCATTTGTATCGGCAAGGCGATCGACATCGGTGCGAAAGCGGAGAAAATCATCGACGGCGCGGTGAGCGTCGGATCGCGAGTCGGTAGCGAAATCGGGCGCGATGGCCTACACGCTTTCGACTCCGAGCGACATGGGCGAACTCTACGTGCGCGGCGGCAGTGCAGGCGGCCCGCGGTCAGCAAAACAAATCACGGACCTGAACACTGACGTGATGGCCGGAAAGCAGATCGCTGAGATCGAGCCCTTCACGTTCGTCAGCAACGACAACAAATTTCAAGTGGAAGCGTTCCTAGTGAAGCCGCTGGGTATGACGGCGGACTCGAAGCATCCACTGATCGTCAACATTCACGGTGGACCGCACGGACAGAACGGTCCAATGTTCAATTTTCGCGATCAGGCGTTCGCGGCGCTCGGCTGGGCGACGCTGCACGTGAATTATCGCGGCTCGACCGGATACGGGCAGGCATTTGCCGACGCGGTTTTCGGCGATCAGGACGGCAACGAAGGGCAGGATGTTTTGTACGGTGTCAGCGCGGCGCTGCGGCGATATTTGTGGCTTGACCGCGAGCGCATGGGCATCGAAGGCGTCAGCTACGGCGGGCAACTGACGATGTGGCTGATCACGCAGACGCGCATGTTTCGCGCGGCGATTCCGATCGCGGGCATCTCCAACCTGATCAGCTACAACTACATGACGTACTACAACCAGTACGAACAGATGGAATTCGGCCAGTTGCCGCATCAGGACGATTTGATGAATTTAATGTGGGAACGCTCGGCGTTGAAGCATATTGCTGGAGTGGCGACGCCGACGATGTTGATGCACGGCGAAAACGACAACGATGTGCCAATCGCGGAGGCGGAACAATACTTCATCGCACTCAAAGATGTTGGAGTGGAAACGGTTTTTGTGCGCTATCCGCGTGAGGGACATGGGATTCGCGAATCGGGACACACGGTGGATAGTTTGAATCGCTCGATTGCGTGGTATGTGAAGCATTTTCCGAAAACGGCGCCGGAGCATGCTTCGCCGGCAGTGCCGTAGCGCGGTCCAAGAAAAACAAATCCATGCGGATAGCGGTCGATACCGGCGGGACGTTCACCGATTGCGTGTTTGTGCGCGATGGGCGGCTGGAGATTGTGAAAGTGCCGTCGCAGCGCGCGATGCCGGAGGAGGCGATTGCGTCGGCGGTGCGCGCGGTGCGGAAGCCGCTGAAGCCGATGCAAGTTTTTAGCGATGAGCGCGGGTTGGAATTGGTGTGTGGCACGACGGTGGGGACGAATGCGCTGCTGGAACGGCGCGGCGGACGCGTGGCGCTGGTAACGACGGCTGGATTTGAGGATGTGCTGGAGATTGGGCGGCAGGCGCGGCCGAAACTCTACGATTTTTTTGTCGATAAGCCGGAGCCGTTAGTCGGCGCGCACGAACGGATTGGCGCGCGGGAGCGGTTGGCTTGGGATGGCACGGTTGTCACCTCGTTGACGGCGCGAGAGATTGCGCGCGTCGCTGGCGTGGTCAAGCGCGCTGGGCCCGATGCGGTCGCAGTCTGTTTCCTCTTTTCGTTTCGCAACGCAAAGCACGAAGCCCGCATTGCGGCCGCATTGCGCCGCGCGGGCTACCTTGTGTCGGTATCGCACGAAATTCTGCCGGAGTTTCGCGAGTACGAGCGCACTTCGACGACGGTGATCAACGCGTATCTCGCCCCGGTGATGAGCGGCTATCTTGCGGGCATTCACAGCCGCGCGCGAACGGCGTGGTTCAGCGGGCCGAAGCCAAGAACGTTCGGCGCGCCGAAGGTGCGCGTCCACATCATGCAATCGAACGGCGGCGTCGTGTCGGCAGGAAAAGCGGCGCACCAGCCGGTGACGACGATTTTATCGGGGCCAGCGGGCGGAGTGACTGGCGCGGCTTACGCGGCGCTGTTGGCAGGAATCGAGAAAGTCATTACGTTCGATATGGGCGGGACTTCGACGGACGTCGCCTTACTGTCGGGAGAATTGCGCACGACGAGCGAGTCGATGGCGGCGGGATTTCCGGTGGCCGTGCCGATGCTGGAGATTCACACTGTTGGCGCGGGAGGCGGATCGATTGCGCGATTCGATCGCGGCGGCGCGTTGCGTGTCGGACCAGAGAGTGCCGGAGCGGAGCCGGGGCCGATTTGTTATGGGCGCGGCGAGTTGCCGACGGTCACGGACGCGCATGTGGTGCTCGGGCATTTTGGCGAAGAAGGATTGCTGGGCGGGAGTTTTCCGCTGGACGTGGCGAAGGCACGGCGCGCGATGGAGCCGCAGCGGCGAAAGCGTCGCGGCGCGTTTGCGAGCGTCGAGAAATTCGCGGAGGGGATTCTCGCGGTCGCCGACGCGGTGATGGAGAAAGCGATTCGCGTGATTTCGGTCGAGCGCGGCCACGATCCGCGCGACTACACGCTGGTGGCGTTCGGCGGCGCGGGCGGGCTGCATGCGTGTTCGCTGGCGTCGGCGCTGGGGATGCGCGGCGTGCTGCTGCCGATTTTTCCGGGAGCGCTATCGGCGCTCGGGATTTTGCGGGCGGATGTTGTGACGGAATTTTCGCGAACGGTGTTGCTGACGGTTGATTCGGCCGCGCGCGCAGAAACGGAAATTGCTGCGGGATTCCGGTCGCTGGAGCGGGAAGGCCAGCGCGCGATGTCAGCGGAGGGTTTCGCGGCGTCGAAGATTCGCATCGAGCGGCGGCTGGATTTGCGATACGCCGGGCAGGCGTATGAGCTGAGCGTCCCGGCCGCGGGAGATTTTGTCGCCGCGTTTCATGGCGCTCATGAGGCGCGGTACGGGTATGCACGACTCGAAGCGAACGCGTGGAAATTGTGAATCTGCGCGTGCGAGCCACAGGTGTTACGGACAAACCGGGCTTGCGAAAAATTGCCGGCGCATCGAAAAGCGAAAAGGTTGCGGGTGGGGCGATGACGCAATCTCGCGGCACGATCGATTGCGTGCTGGGTGGCAAACGGTGTCGCGCGGCGCTGATCGCGCGCGACAAACTCCGAAGCGGCGATTCCCTTTCCGGCCCGGCGGTGATTTCCGAATACAGCGCGACAACCCTCGTACCGCACGGATGGACCGGCCGCGTCGACGCTTACGGTCAGATCCTGCTGACTCCGAAGCGAGGCGCTCGTGCCTAAGCACGTTCGCATAGCGAAGGCTACCGCAGGCGCAAGGAAATCGCGTGTCGATCCCACACGCCTCGAAATCTTCAAGAACATCTTCCACTCTGTCGCCGAAGAAATGGGCGCCGCTCTGCGCCGCTCCGCCTTTTCCCCAAATATCAAAGAGCGCCGCGACTATTCGTGCGCCGTCTACGACGCCGACGGCCGCGTCTTGGCGATGGGCGATCACATGCCCGTGCATCTCGGCTCGATGCCGGCATCGGTTGCAGCGGCACGCGCCGCCTTCGCGCTCCAGCCAGGCGACATCGCCCTGCTAAACGATCCCTTCGCCGGCGGCACGCATCTCCCCGACCTGACGATGGTGATGCCGATCTTCGTCGATTCGAAATCAGCCGCGCGAACTCGGCCAAGCGCCTCCGCAGCCGCGACTTCAGCCACAGTTCTACGTCGCGAATCGCGCGCACCACGCTGACGTTGGCGGCGCGCTCGCGGGATCGATGGGACCCGCGCGAGAAATTTTCCAGGAAGGCATCCGCATCCCGCCGGTGAAAATTTTCCGCCGCGGCGAGCTAAACGCCGACGTCATGGCGCTCCTCCTCGCGAACGTCCGCACCCCCGCCGAGCGCGAGGGCGACCTCGCCGCACAAATCGCCGCCTGCCGCACCGGCGAACGCCGCCTTACCGAAATCGTCGCGAAATATGGCGCCAGCGAAGTCTCCGCCTACGGCACGCCACCTGCTCGACTATTCCGCCGAGATGATGCGCGCCGCCCTTCGCGACATGCCGAACGGCGTTTACTCCGCCGACGACTTCCTCGACGGCGACGGCGTGAGCGATGGCGACGCCCCGCTCCGCATCCGCGTGCGGATTGAAATCGCCCGCGGCCGCGCCAAGGTCGACTTCACCGGCTCCTCGCCCCAATGCGCCGGTAACGTTAACGCTGTCGAAGCCATCGCCATCTCCGCCGTCTATTACGTCTTCCGCTGCATGCTGGCCGAAGATGTCCCCGCGACTTCGGGCCTGATCGCTCCCATCGAAGTCATTGCGCCGCGCGGCACGATCGTCAACGCCCAGCCACCCGCCGCCGTCGCTGGCGGCAACGTCGAGACTTCGCAGCGGATGGTCGACACGCTGCTTCGGGCCCTCGCGAAAGCAGTGCCCCACCGCATCCCCGCCGCCAGCCAGGGCACGATGAACAACCTCACGCTCGGTGGCCGCGACCCTCGCCGTAGCAATTCACCCTTCGCCTACTACGAGACCACCGCCGGCGGAATGGGCGCACGCCCAACCAAAGACGGCGCGGCCGCGACCCACACCCACATGACAAATTCCTGGAATACTCCGATCGAAGTCTTCGAGCAGGTCTACCCCGTGCGCATGCGCCGCTACGAAGTCCGCCGCGGCTCTGGCGGACGGGGCCGCCACAACGGCGGCGACGGCATCGTCCGCGAAATCGAATTGCTCACAGACACCGAAGTCGGCCTGCTCTGCGACCGTCGCCTGCGCGGACCATACGGACTGCAAGGCGGCGAAGACGGCACGCCCGGAAAAAACTCCATCACGCACGCCGAACGGAAAATCGACCGCTCTCCCCGGCAAGTGTTCGCTCCAGGCGAAAGCGGGTTCCATCCTGAAAATCGAAACCCCCGGCGGCGGAGGCTGGGGCAAAGCACCCCGCCGCCGAAGAAATCGAAAGCTCGCGACAACGCCCGCTAAGACCCCACTGCCAAGAAAACGATTGCCAGAAACCGTTTTCTCGACCCGGCAAAGAACGCCCCAAAATCAAAACGGCGAGCACTAGGTGCTCGCCGTTAAAAAATTCCATTACTACAAATAAAAGGCGCCCTGCGGCGCCGCTCTCTACTCAAATTTTTCCGTCATCACCGGGAAGGTAAGTTTAGCCTTCGCAAGTGACTTCACGACCAGACCTTCCGCTGTCTCTGAAGTCGTATTCCGCGCCGTCGCCATTTCGCTGACCAGCAAATACTTGGCGCGCTCCAGCATCTTCTTCTCTCGGAACGAAAGCGGCTTGCTCCGGCTGAGGGAAACCAGACTCTTCAACACGACGGCTACTTCCAACAGCGACCCGGTGCGCATGCGCTCGGAGTTTTCCTTGAAGCGGTGCTTCCAATCGTGGTGTGAATTCAACTTGCCGGTCTCGAGGAATCCCAAAACTTTCGAGGCATCGGCAGTACGAATCACTGACCGCAACCCAACCACTTCCGCGTTCGATTGCGGCACCATCACACGCAGCCCGCTGGAGATAATTCGAATCATGAAGTAGCGCTCGGTTCTTCCGTTCAAAACTCCGTAGCTGATCTGCTCCACCAACCCCACTCCGTGATTCGGATACACAACCTTATCGCCAATTTTGTAATCCATAGCTTCGGTTGCCCCCCTAGGCATGCGTACAGGGACTAGTGTAGGACAGGTGTTCTGTAAGAGTCAAGGTATATCCAGCAGAATCAGGGGCTTAGAGAAGCAGGTCTACCAATTTGGCATTCAAATTGCTCCCAGAAAACGGGCAATTCCGGTACGACTGCGGACAATCCTCGAACATCGCCGTGACACCCTTCTGACCCACTCGAAGCATTTCGCTACACCGCGCAACGCAACTGCCGCTCACTGAATAACTTAACCCGCCGCGCACAGCTAACCAGCGCGCTGAGGTACAATCGCCCCGATGAATCTTCTCGCGCTCGATACGTGCGACGCTCGCGGCAGCGTCTCCGTGCTCCGCGATGGCGATGTCCTTCAAACCATCGAGCACGACACGACCGACGACTATTCCGTCTGGCTGCTCCCCGCGATTGACCACGCACTGCAAACGAGCGCTCTTACCTTCGCCGACATCGATGTCTACGTCGCCGCCTCCGGCCCCGGTTCCTTCACGGGCGTCCGCGTTGGACTCACTACAGTAAAAGCCTGGGCCGAAGTCACCGGCAAGCCGATCGTCGGAGTCTCGCGTCTGGAAGCTCTCGCCTCCCAAGCCGTGTCCGGCGCAGGGGAGTTTGTGGCCGCCTTCACCAACGCCCAGCGAAAGCAGATTTATGGCGCGCTCTACCGCCACGAACGCGAAGGCGGCGGTCGTCACGGACACGTCCTCACGCGCGTCGCCGAAGAAGCCGTCATCTCTCCCGAGGCCTTCTTAGCATGGGCTGTGGAGAATTCCGCTGGCTCACCCATCCATTGGATCTCCACCGATCCAGAGATGTTGGCCGAAACGGAAGCCTGGGCGCTGCGTCAGAAGAATGGTGCCGTGCGCCCTGTGGACTCTGTGGACAACGACGCAAACGCTCGCGTCCAATCCGCATCTCCAATCCTGGCGCCGGCGATCGGTAAACTTGGATATCATCTGGCAACGCTGAAGCAATTTGTCGATCCGCTCCGGCTCGACGCCAATTACGTTCGCCGCTCCGACGCCGAAGTCGCCTGGATCGACCGCCAGGAACGCGCGAGCAAAACCGCCGGCTAGCCGAGCACGTGGAGTCAACGCACCAAGCCAAGTTCCATAGCAATTAGGGGGTACGTAGTGATTCGTCGAATCGTTGGTACAAGCGCAGCAATTCTCATCGCGGGCGTGGCTGCATCGTTAGCCTTGGGCTCCGGAGGTGCACGCTCCTCCGCACAAACCACTGCCTCGGCCTCCGACAAGGCGTGGATCGCCAAAAGCAACAACTACGCCAACCTCCTGATCGAGATCGAGAAAAAACACTCGCCCGAATCCGCGTCTCACGACGGCCTTAAGCAATACGACGAACTCATTTCCGTAGACACTCACGAAGACGACGTCGCCGAAAACAACGAGAACCGCGAGGCGCTCGCCAAGCTCAAGGCGGCTCTTGCGCAAGAGCAGGATAAAAACGTCAAGCAAGACCTCGAGATCATGATTCACAGCGTCGAGTTAGGTCTTCGCGGTCACCAGTATTCCGAAGACCACCTCGTGACGTACCGCAACGCGAGCGCCGAAGTGTTTCAAGGCATCCAGGTGCTTCTCGACGATCAAGTCTCCGCCGACCGCCGACCCGCCGCCGTCGTCCGCCTCCGCAAATACGCCGGCATCGAGCCCGGTTTCACGCCGACTACGGATCAGCTCAAGAAACTCATGGAACTCCAGATGGCCAAGCCGAACGTGATTTATTCGGCGAGGTCGCGGGTCGAAACCGCGCTCCAGCGAAACAGCCTTTACGTCGACGGCATCGCCTCGCTCTGCAAGCAATACAACCTGCAAGGATGGGAAGAGCCGTACGCTAAGCTCAAAGCTCAGCTCACCGCTTACGACGATTGGATCAAGGCGACCGTTCTGCCCAAGACGCGCACCGATTTCCGCCAGCCAGCCGAGCTCTACGCGCTCAACCTCGAAAACTTCGGCATCGATATCCCACCCGCTGAGCTCGCACAGATGGCTCACAAGGCCTTCACCGAATATCAGGGCGAGATGCAGACCATCGCCGCACAAATCGCCAAGCAGCGCGGCTGGCCCAACAGCGATTATCGCGAAGTCATCAAACGCTTGAAACAAGATCAGCTCGTCGGTGACAGCATCCTTCCCTTCTACAAGGATCGCCTCAAGGTCATCGAAGGCATCATCGTCAAACAGAATCTCGTCAGCCTGCCCGACCGCCCCGCGCGCATTCGCATTGGCACGCCCGCCGAAAGCGCGCAGCAGCCTGCGCCGCACATGGTGCCGCCGCCACTGCTCAACAACACCGGTCAGCAAGGCGAATTCGTTCTCCCGCTGAACATGCCCGCAGGCGCTGGTTCAGCCAAAGCCGAGAAAGTCGACGACTACACCTTCGACGCCGGTTCCTGGACGCTGATCGCGCATGAAGCGCGCCCCGGCCACGAACTGCAATTCGACTCCATGCTCGAGCACGGCGTCTCCATCGCGCGCTCGCGCTACGCTTTCAACAGCACCAACGTCGAAGGCTGGGGACTCTACGCCGAATACATCACCAAGCCCTACATGCCGCTCGAAGGCCAGCTCATCTCGCTGCAATTCCGTTTGCTGCGCGCCATTCGCGCCTTCTCTGATCCCGAACTGCAAGCCGGTAAAGTGCAGCCTGCCGATGTGATGAAAACGCTCACCGTCGATGGCTGCTTCTCCGTTCCGTTCGCCAATCAGGAAGTCGAGCGCTACACCTTCCGCATGCCCGGCCAGGCGAATTCCTACTTCTACGGATACACCAAGCTCTTGCAGCTTCGGAAAGACACCGAGGCCGCGCTCGGCGCAAAGTTCGACCAGAAAAAATTCCACGACTTCATTCTCGGACAGGGCTTGTTGCCGCCAGACCTGATGCGCAAAGCGGTGACGGAGGACTTCATTCCAGCAACGCAAGCGAATCACTAAATGTCACACGCGATCCGCCGCTTCGACGCGCGCGATGCCGCAGCCGTCGGAGAAATTCTCGCCAGTTCTCCAGAAGCCGCCGCGTGGAGCGTGAATTCTCTTGAGCGCCTCAATCTACGCGGTGAACTCGGCTGGGTAATCGAAGACGAAAACGCCGGCAAATTAGCCGGCTTTCTCGTCGTGCGAGCGGTCGTCGCCGAGGCCGAACTCCTCAATCTCTGCGTCGCGCCCGAGAAACGCCGCACGGGACTCGCCGCAGCGCTGCTCCACGAAGCGGTCGATGAACTCCGTCGCACTCGCGTCGAACGGCTTTTTCTCGAAGTCCGCGAATCCAATACGCCCGCAATTTCCTTTTACGAAAAACACAAATTCCGCAAGACCGGCCGCCGCCCCGCCTACTATCGCGACCCCGACGAGGCCGCAGTACTAATGATGAAAGAACTCACAGGCTAGGACCCGATACGCCGATTTTCTTTACTTCCCTCTTGACGCGTGCGTGCGAAGTGTTACCTTGCGGTCATGGAGTAGTCATCCAAAATTCACCTGGAGTCGTCAGGAGGAACGCATGGCCAGTCTGGCTCGCAACCCTCGGGACATACTCCTCGGCACAGACGCCGAGTATCAGCGTCTGGCCGAGCAGCATGCGCAGTACGAATCGGAACTACAAAGACTCACCTCAGATCCCTACCTCAATTCCGAAGTCCTCGTCGAAGAAGTAAATCTCAAAAAAATGAAGTTGCACTGCAAGGATGAGATGGAACGCATAGCCGCCCGCGTCCATCGCGCTACCGCTGGCGCGACGTAAGCCAGTTGAAGTAAATCTGCCGGACGCCACGGCGTGACACCGCCGGAACTAGACGTGTGCTCATTTCCGGAGCGCAAGTCACCCACTCGTCGATTTCGTGTCGCTTGAGGGAGGCCGCACCGGAAGTGGCTGTGGTATTGTCTAAGGCACATGGTCAAAGAGGGATACTACTTCGGACTACCCCCGCTGGTCCTGGGAGTCGGTGCATTTCTCGCTGACTGGGTCGTCATCGGCGTAATTCTTGTCGCGCTGGCCCTCTTCGTCTTTTACTTCTTCCGCGATCCCGAGCGCAAAATTCCGAGCGATCCCGGCGCCGTCGTCTCTCCGGCTGACGGCCGCATCGTGGTCATCACCGACGAGGCCAATCACGGCACTCCCGGCAAGCGCATCAGCATCTTCCTCGCAATCTGGAACGTGCACGTCAATCGGTCGCCCGAAGCCGGCACGATCACCGGGATGGACTATCGTCCGGGCAAATTCCTCGCCGCCATGGTCGCTCGCGCCTCCGCGGAAAATGAGCAAAACGTTATTTCCCTTTCGACAGCGCGCGGCGAAATGATGTTCAAACAGATTGCCGGGCTGATTGCCCGCCGGGTAGTCTGTTGGAAGAAACTAGGCGATGTGGTGGCACGCGGCGAGCGCATCGGTTTGGTGCGCTTCGGCTCTCGTGTGGACCTCTGGGTCCCTCGCGACGCGGAAATCATGGTCAAACTCGGCGACAACGTGAAGGGCGGCTCCAGCGTTCTCGCAAACTGGCCGGTTCGCGTTGGTTCAGACTCAGGCGGGCAACAAAACGGTTCGGCGATCGAAAATCTGACGGCGACGGGAAACCTGAAATAAATGTCTGACGAGCAGCAGCAGGTAGCGAACCCGGACCCACCCGAGGTTTCGCTTCGCGGCAGGCGTATTCGGAATCCGAAACTGCGCCGCGGGATCTTCCTGCTGCCAAGCCTTTTCACCACCGGCAATCTCGTCTGTGGCTACTACGCGTGCGTGGCGACGCTGCTGGGCACCGCGCAAGCCGGCGATCCTTTCGATCGCGCTGCAAAGGCGATCGGTCTGGCCATGGTCTTCGATTCGCTCGATGGACGCGTGGCGCGGCTCACCGGCACCAACACCGAATTCGGCGTACAGTTCGACTCCCTCGCTGACGTCGTTAGTTTCGGCATCGCTCCCGGCCTGCTCGCCTATTCCTGGGGGGTGCGTAATCTTCCGGGGCTCGAATCGACTCAGGGCGCCCAGGAATTCATGCATACCGGGGCGCACTGGGCAATAAGCGCGGCAAATTTTGGATGGTGGTTCTGCCTTGCCTTCGTCGTGTGCTGCGCGTGGCGGCTGGCTCGTTTCAACGTGCAAGGTATGGCTCCGGGCGGCTCGAAATATTTCGTCGGGATGCCGACGCCGGCTGCGGCGGGAATGATCGCGGCCACCGTGCATGCCTTCAAAGATCCGATCCAGGATTGGCGCTGGTCCGTCGCATGGATTTTGCTCGTGCTGGCTTTGGCATATCTGATGACCAGTACGATCCGTTTCTACAGCTTCAAGGACCTGCCATGGACGCGCAAACAGCCATCGCTCGCGATCGTAATGATCGCATTGTTCGGCGCGGCGATCTGGCGTTGGTCTGAAGAAGTTTTGCTTCTGCTCGCCGCGACGTATACTGCAGTCGGCGTGACGCTGCATGTGGTGCGTTTTGTGCGGCACCGCTTCGTCACTCGAACTGCGTGATCCATGCCTCTTGAACGAGATTCCACTCGAATCGTAATTGCTGGCGCTTCGTCCTTGCTTGGCGTCGAGCTGAAATCGCTGCTCGAACAGGGCCCCTTTGCGATCGCCGATTTTCGCCTGCTCGATGAGGAACTCGCGGCAGGCACGCTGACTGAAGCCGGCGGCGAGCCGGTCGTGATTCAACCGGTGGAAGTCGACAGTTTCAACCGAGCGCGATTTGTGTTCTTTACAGGCTCGTCTGCCTTCACGAAGGCAAATCTCGATCTCGCGCTGCGCAGCGGCGCGCTCGTGATCGATCTCTCGGGACATTCCGCATCGATTGCGGAGGCGGTTCCATGGTTCCGGGGATTCGATTCGTTGCACGGGCAACTCTCTGCGGCGGATACGCAATCGAAACTGGTTTCGATACCGTCAGCGGCAGCCGAGGGGATTGTGCGCATGGCGTTCGGCCTCGCGGATCTGAGACTGCGGGCGCTCACGGTCACGGTTCTGCAACCGATTTCCGCGTGGGGGAAATTCGCCATCGAAGAACTCGAAAAGCAGACGAGCCAGTTGCTCTCATTTCAGCCGGCAGGCAAGGAATTGTTCGACGCTCAAGTCGCGTTTAACACCATGGTGCAGTACGGTGAAACGAGCCGGTTTGATTTGCGCGCGGCGGGCGCGACGCTGCGCTCTGAAGTGAGTTCGTGTCTGCGAGGCAGCGCGGTTGTGCCTGCGATTCAGTTGGTTCACGTGCCGGCATTCTACGGCATCACGTTTTCGATGTGCGCGGAGTTGGATCCGACGGCCGATGTGAATGCGGTGGAAGCCGCGGTCATGGCTGCGGGATTTTCGGTGAAACCTCCGGCCGATCCTCCGAACAATATCAGCGTGGCAGAGGAAACCTCTATCGGACTTGCTCGACCTGCGCGGGATGAAGCGGTTCCGGGAATTTGGTGGTTCTGGGGCGCGGCGGATAATATTCGATTGAGGGCGTGGAATGCGGTCAAGCTGGTCGAGACGCTCGCGGAGAAACTTGCCGAATGAAATTTGCGCGGCCGAAGCGGCTCTCGTCTTTATTCTTCTCGTCGAAGTTCTTCTTCTCGTCAAAGCTCTCTGTCCTGGCGGCGATTGTGATCTTCTCTCTTGGTGCGATTTCCTGCGGGTATCACGTCGCTGGGCGAACGAGCGCGCTGCCGCCCGAGATTCACGTCATCGCGGTGCCGGCACTGGAAAATGCCACGACCAGTTATCGCATCGAGCAGCGACTGACGTCGGCGACGGTGCATGAGTTCTTGTCGCGGACGCCTTACAAAGTCGTGTCGAATCCTTCGGGCGGCGATGCGGTGCTCAAAGGCAAAGTCGTGAGCCTGGAAGCGGTGCCGCTGCTGTTTGATACGACGACGGGACGCGCGACGACGATGCTGGTGACGATGAAATGCGACGTCACGCTGACGGAAACATCGAACGACAAGATTCTTTATCATACGGACAACTTCGTGTTTCGCAGCGAGTATGAAATCTCGACGGACGTGACTAGCTTCTTCAGCGAGCAGGATCCGGCGCTGGATCGCGTGGCGAAGGATTTCGCGCAGCGATTGGTAGCGGCGGTCGTCGAGAATTACTGAGTTCGCTTTTTTTCTAGTTTCAAATTTCGGAGCCTTTCATGGCGCGGATGTCGCAGCAAAAATTTCTGGCGCAACTGCAGAGCGGAAAGCTGATTCCGGCGATTCTGCTGCTCGGTGATGAACCGTATCTGCGTGATGCGTGCCGCGCCGAACTGATCGAGAAGTTTGTGCCAGAAGGTTCGCGGATGTGGGGCGTGTCGCGCTTCTCGGCGGATCGCGGCGAGATCGAACAAGCGCTTGGGGCGGCGCAAATGCTGCCGATGCTCGCGCAGCAGCAAGTCATCTTCATCGAAGATCTTGAGCGCGTCGAAAAACTTGGCGAGAAAAATCGCGAAGCGACTGTGGACGCGATCAGTGCGTATCTGGAAAATCCGGCGCCGTTCACGGCGCTCGTGCTCGAGGCAAAATCTCTCGATCAGCGGATGAAATTGGGAAAGCTGCTACTCGATAAGGCGCTCGTCGTCGAGGTCGGATTGGGCGATGATCCTGAAGCGCGACTTGCGGCTGCGACGACGCTGGCGAAAACATTTGCGCGCGAAGAGAACGTCGAACTAGAAAACGGCGCCGCGGAGGATTTAGCGGAATACGTCAGCGGCGATTTGATGCGGCTCAAGACGGAGATTCGCAAGGTCGCGACGTATGTGGCGGAGCGCAAACTTATTCGGCGCGAAGATGTCAGCCTGCTCGTGATTTCCGAAAAGACTTCGACGGCGTGGGAACTTGCGGACATGCTGGCGTCGCGGCAAGTTGGGCCCGCGATGGAATTCCTGGAGCGAATTCTGCGCCAGGGCGAAGAGCCGGTGATGATTTTGGGCGCGCTTACCTGGACGTATCGCAAACTGATTGAAGCTGCCGACGCGAAGGGCGTCTCGAACGGTTTCCAGGCCGCACGTGTATTGGCGATGCCTCCCGCGAAAGCCGAAGCAGCGCTGCGTAGCGCGCGCAAGATCGGCAAGCCGCGATTGTTGCAAGGCCTGCAAGCGTTGCAGCGTGCGGACAGCTTGCTGAAGGGCGGCGCCGACGATCCGCGCACCGCGATGGAATTCCTTATCGTCGAACTGACCGGCACAGGCGCTGCCCGTTCCGCCGCGGGCTGATTCGTAGCGAACTCCGTTATCGTCCGGGTTCCTACCGATCGATTCTCGTCGCGTTGACTTGGAATGGGCGTTACCCTCCCCCCTCCCTGTTTTGCGTAAGAATGTGATTCTGAAGGACTTAGTGTGTGCCTGAGTGCAAGAATATGATTCTAGAGGGTTTAGGCTCACTGGGGGTGGCACTCGGGGCGCGTAAGCCGCGTGGATTCAGGTGCTTACGGGAATTAAAAAAGGGCACCGGACAGGTGCCCTTCTCGGAGATTGCTCGTTGCAGTGTCGAGCTAGGTTTACGCCTTGGCGGTTTTGACGTGATTGAAGGCCAGGGTGAGGCGCGATTTGTAGCGGTTGCCGGTGTTTTCGTGAAGGACGCCCTTGGTGATCGCGCGGTCGATCGCCGACATCGTGGGATGGAGAAGATTGCCTGCGGCAGTGGCGTCACCAGCGGTGATGGCGGTGCGGAGGCGGCGCATCATGGTGCGTACGCGAGTGCGATTGGCGCGGTTGATGTCGGCGCGTTCGAGGGACTGCTTCGCACGCTTGAGTACCGACTTTTTCCGCTTCTTGACCTTTGTTGCTGCTCCCTGCGCCATCTATCGCTCCTTAAGGTGTGATGCTCAAACAATTAACTGTAAATGATGAAGGAAAACTTGTCAAACGTGTGAAGACGACGCTTGTGAAGTTTGGAGCTGATGTTTGAGCTGAGATCCTTCGGCGTCCTCCGGGCGCCTCCGGATGACAACACTATTGGGGGCTCGGGCGAGGTAGTCGGCGTAGGGGAAGGTAGTCGTCGTTGGGGAATGGGCGGCGTTTAATTTAAATCCCGCGATCTGGGAAGCGATCGCGGCTACAGGGTGCCGACTCACAGACTTGGTTCGTACTGAGGCGGGTTCAGTCGTGTTGAGATTGCTGCGGGTTTCTAGTTTGCGGCGGGGGTGGCTTCGATGGGGGCGTTTTTGATGGCGTGGGTGACGGCGTCTTTGGGGTCGGTGCCGTTGCGGGAGTGGTCGGTGATGTCGTCGTAGAGGAGTTGGGTGGGGCTGGAGTTGATTTGCCTGGTGTAGGCGTTGGTGATTTCGGTGGCGATTTCGAGGAGCTTTTGGTTTGAGGCGACGTCGAGATCGTCGCCGGTAACTTCGACGCGCTTGCCGATGTAACTCGCGGCGATGCGCTCGGCGAGCTTGTCTGCGGTTTGGTAGTAATACTCGGCGATTTCGCGATGGCCTTCTTCGTGGTCGGCGATGGTCTGAGGCGCGTCGGTTGGAAGCCATACATTCGTCTGAAGCTGAAGCGTCATCAAGACCTGCGTGATCGTGAGCATTCCGTGGCTGGCGTCGGTTCGGTGGGGTTGTGCGCGGATACTGGAGCGGGCGATGAAGTCGGCGTCGCAGACGGCGGCTTCGCCGGGATGGAGCGGGGGCATGTTGGGCGGCGGAGCGGCGGGGTCGAATTTGTGTGAGGCGTAGGCGGCGGGGAGTTTTGTGATTTGGACGGAGTCTTTCGCTGGTTGTGGTGGGGCGGACGTGTCGAGCGTGCTGTGGCAGGCACAGAGGGACGCGGTGGCGATTGCGAGTAAGAGAATGAGCCGACGCACAGAGAGATGCTCCTCTAGCTATTTTCTGGGGTGGCGGGCGGCGTGTGATCTCGTTTGTGGTTTGAATTGCCGGGAAAGACATTGGAGTTTGGGGCACGGGCGGAAGCGGATCGAGCGTGGCAACGCGGCGGAAAACCCGCACCCTCTAAAAGCTGAGGGTGCGGCACCCAGGAGCAGATTGGGCGAACGTTGGTTAGAGGTCGAGTTTGAGGTATGCGGAGCCGGGGATGGGGTTGAAGCGGTATGGTGGGGTGGGCTCGAAGCCGAGGGATTTGTAGAGGGATTGGGCGGATTGCATGGTGGGGAGAGTGTCGAGGAGCATTCGTTTGTAACCGAGGGCTTTCGCTTCTGTGATCAGGACGACGGCGAGCTGGCGGCCGATGCCTAAGTTTCGGCCGGCGGGGCGGACGTAGAGGCGTTTCATTTCGCATTCGGTTTCGGAAAAGCGGCGGAAGGCGCCACAGGCGAGGAATTCGATGTTTTGGCGGGCGAGCAGGAATGTGCCGCCGGGCGGAGCGTACTCTTGTTCGAAATGGAGGAGTTCTTCGTCGAAATTTTGGAAATCGAGGCTGACGTTGAGGGAGGCGGCGTATTCGCGGACCAATGTTCGCGCAGTTTCCCAGAGTGCGGGGGAATCGGGATGGATCAGTTGCGTCATCGTTGATCGCGGTCAGGATGGCTGAAATCGGCGGGAGGACCAGATACATATTGGCCTGGGCGGTCACAGAGGAAGGTCGTTCGCAGGAGCGAACGACCTTCCTTCCATTTCTAGAGCGGCTCTATGGCGCGGCTAAAGCCGCGCCCCCCTAAAGAGAAGGCGCCCTGACTCGCACAACCGTCAGGCAAGTTTCAGGTTGGGGTTGGCGTTTAGGGTGGGGCCGGCCAGGTGGTGGGCTTGGAATTGGGAGAAGGCGGCGGCGGCGATCATGGCGGCGTTGTCGGTGCTGAGGGCGCGGCTGGGGAAATAGGTGGCGATGCCGGCGGATTGGCCGCGTTGTTCGAAGGTGGTGCGGAGTTGGGAGTTGGCGGCGACGCCGCCGGAGACGAGGACCGAGGCGGCGTTGAATTGCTGGGCGGCGCGCATGGTGCGATCGACGAGATCGCGGACGACGGAGTTTTGGAATTCGCGGACGAGCGCGAGTGTTTGCGGGGAGCAGAGCGGGAGGAGTTGTTCGAATTTGCGTTCACCGCGGGCGAGGGCTTCCTGACGGGCGATGATTTCGGAGCCGTATTCGCAGTGCTCGCGGAGATGGTAAAGGACGGCGGTCTTGATGCCGCTGAAGCTGAAATCGAGTGGGTTGCCGCGGGTTTTGGTGGGACCGAATTTTACGGGGGCGGGTGCTGCGGCGGGCGCGGCGGCGGCGAGTCGGTCGAGGATGGGTCCGCCGGGGTAGCCGAGGGCGAGGAGTTTGGCGACTTTGTCGTAGGCTTCGCCGGCAGCGTCGTCGCGCGTTTGGGAGATTTTTTTGTAGGCGAAGGTGGGTTGCGTTGGGTCTTGCGTGACTTCGTAGAGGACGGTGTGGCCGCCGGAGACGATGAGGCAGACGGCGGGTAGTTCGGGCCACTTCCCTGCTTTGTGGGCTTCGAGGAAGACGGCGTGGACGTGGCCTTCGAGATGGTTTACAGGGACGAGAGGCTTGTTGAGAGTTTGAGCGAGCGTTTTGGCGTAGGTGATGCCGACGAGGAGCGCGCCGACGAGGCCGGGTCCTTGGGTGACGCCTATGGCGTCGATGTCGTTGAGCGTGAGGTTGGCTTTGGTGAGTGCTTCGCGGACGACGGGGACGATTTGGCGGAGGTGTTCGCGGGAGGCGAGTTCGGGGACGACGCCGCCGTATTGGCGGTGGATGTCGATTTGGGAGGCGACGATGGAGGAGAGGATTTCGCGGCCGTCGGAGACGACGGCCGCGGCGGTTTCGTCGCAGGAGGATTCGATGCCGAGGATGCGAATGGGCATTTTTTCATTTTAGCATGGGGGAAAGAGAGCGAAGTGCGAGAGGCTGCGCGTACGGGCCGGGCGTTTGGGGCGCAGCGGTGCTGCACCCGTACATGATCGTGGTTGGGGAGCGAATCGCGCTCGCAGAGAGAATTCGGCTGGGGAGCGAAAAAACGCCGGCAGAGATGCCGGCGCTACCGGTGGCGTTTCGTTACATACGGGAGTTGGCTGGATTGACTTTGGGACTTGGGGTCGCTACTGTCGAACGGTTTTGGAAATTGCCCAGTTGGGCGGATAAAAATTTTAATTTGGGACGAGACCAGACAGATATGGCGCCAAACGATTCAGCTTCCTCGCAAAACCCAGCTCCAAAAAGAGTGCGCAAGGCAGTGTTGCCCGCGGCGGGACTGGGCACGCGGTTTTTGCCAGCAACGAAAGCGCAACCGAAGGAGATGTTGACGGTTGTCGATAAGCCGCAGATTCAGTATGTGGCGGAAGAGTGCGTGGCGTCGGGGATCGAGCACATCATTATCGTGACTGGCAAGGGCAAGAACTCGATCGAGGATCATTTCGATTTTTCGCCGGTGCTGGAGAGCCACCTGGAAGCGAAGGGCAAGACAGAGCAGGTGGAGATGCTTCGGGACATCAGCAACATGGTGCAGGTGAGTTATACGCGGCAGAAGCAGCCGCTGGGATTGGGGCACGCGGTGTTGGTGGCGCGGGATCTGGTGGGCGATGAGCCGTTTGCGGTGTTGCTGGGAGATGTGCTGATTCCGGGGGAGAATCCGGCGACGAAGCAGCTGATCGACGTGTGGAACGCGACGGGAGTTGGCGCGATAGCGGTGGAGGAAGTGCCGCGCGAGAAGACGTATTTGTATGGGATTGTGGCGGGCGAGCCGGCGCCGCAGCCACCGTTTGGGAATCGGTTGCTGCGGATTCGCGATCTGGTGGAAAAGCCGAAGCCGGAGAATGCGCCGTCGAATCTGGCGATTACGGGGCGGTATGTGTTGCCGCCGGAGATATTTGATTGTCTGGCGCGGACGAAGCCTGGCGCGGGCGGCGAGATTCAGCTGACCGACGCGATGCGGATTTTGGCACTGGAGCGCGGGCTGTGGGCGTACATCTTTGAGGGAATTTCGTACGATGCGGGGGATAAGCTGGGATTTCTGAAGGCGACGGTGGAGTTGGCGCTGCTGAATGAGGAGTTGGGGAAGGATTTTCGGGAGTATTTGAAGACGCTGAAGCTTTAAGAAAGGGCGAGGTTTTTTTCGCCGACAGAAACAGTGAAGCCCGCTACTTTTTGGTGGCGGGCTTTTCCTTTTTGGAGTCTTTGCTGGACGAATCTTTCGACGACGAATCCTTGGATGAGGACGAGGAGTCTTTCGAGGAGGAGTCCTTCGAATCCTTCGAGTCCTTGGAATCTTTCGAATCTTTTTTGTCGGATGAGGATTTTTCTTCTTTGGCGGCTTCTGCGGCTGGGCTCTTCCCTGCGTAGTCGGTGACGTACCAACCGGAACCTTTGAACTGGATGGCCGAGGCGGAAATCAGCGATTCGACTTTGCCGCCGCAATGGGGGCATTTCTTGAGATGCGGACCGTTGACCGGCTCGATCTTTTCCGTTTTGCGATTGCACTTCAGGCATCTGTACTCGTACAACGGCACCGGATGGCCTCCTGGTAGAGGTGCGAATCGGTAAGTATACCATGCGGAGATTTTGGGGTTTGGGCGCGTGCTAGACTCGGCGATGGAAAGGCTTTCTTCAGGGGCTGAAGCCCCTGAAGCCGAATTGGCTGAATGTCAGGGCTGAAGCCCTGACCCCCTAAAGAAAAATCACCTGCGATGACGATGGCGAAAAAACTTCAGGAGTGGACTGTGAGTGAGGCTGGCGGATCGGCGGCGGGCACCGCTGGCGGGGTTTTGTATCTTGTCGCTACGCCGATTGGGAATCTGGAGGATATTACGCTGCGGGCGCTGCGGATTTTGCGCGAGGCGGATCAGATTGCGGCGGAGGATACGCGGCATACGCAGAAGTTGCTGACGCACTATGAGATTTCGCGGCCGCTGGTGAGTTATCACGAACATAACGAAGTGACGCGGGCTCCGGAGTTGGTTGCGGCACTGGAGCAGGGGGCGAAGATTGCGCTGGTGAGCGATGCGGGGATGCCGCTGGTGTCGGATCCGGGGCATCGGCTGGTGGCGCTGTGTTTGAGGCACGGGATTGCGGTGGTGCCGGTGCCGGGAGCGTCGGCATTGCTGGCGGCGTTGTCGGCGTCAGGGCTGCCGAATGACGAGTTTTTGTTCGTGGGATTTTTGCCGCAGAGGAGCGGGGAGCGGCGGCGGGCGTTGGAGCGATTGCGGATCGAGGATCGGACATTGATTTTATATGAGGCGCCGCATCGGATTGCGGACTGCGTGGCGGATGCGCGGGAGATTTTGGGGGATCGGCCGGCTTGTCTGGCGCGGGAGATTACGAAGATGCACGAGGAGTTTCGGCGGGGGAAATTGTCGGAGATTGAAGAGTCGTTGCGGGAGCGGCCGGCGAAGGGCGAGATCACGTTCTTGATCGGGGCGGGAGTCGCCGAGGTTGGTGCGGGCGTGGATTTATCGCAGGGGCTGACCGAGAGAGTTGAGGAGTTGATGCGGCAGACGAAGTTGGATCGGAAAGAGGCGTTGAAGTTGGCGGCGAAGGAGCGGGGGCTGACGCGGCGAGAGGCATACGATCGCGTATTAGAGGAAAAACAAGAGTCGGAGTGACTTCAGGGGCTGAAGCCCCTCTCAAGACTGCGCGCCAATGTCGCGACCGAAGCCGCGACCCACAAAAGCTGACGGTCGGTTCGGGCACTACTAATCGGCAAAAAGACGGAGTCGGCGAAGTAATCTAGTCGACTGGGCCTTGGGAGGCTGACTCTGGAACGAACAAGCGACGGAAACGATTGTTCGTGAATTGGACGCCGACGACGCGTTCGCCCGATTCGTTGTCGCGGACGTGGACTACGCGGCCCTGGGCAGCGAAGTCGTCTCCTTTCGTTTTGCGGCGGGCGCCAGTCTGCGAGAGCGGTATCGAGATGTCGAGGTCCATGCCGACGGCTACGTCGAAACGAGTTTTGAAGGCTGCGCCCCCGCGGCAGAGATTCTCGCTGGAAGTAACTTCTTCGAAAGTGACGCCAGCAGCGTCGCGGCCACGGACGGTGATGGGCAAGCGTACTGCGATGCGGCGCTCGGCGCGGGGCCTGGTTGTCGATAAAGCGCCGCCAGTACTCAATTCCTGAATCATGTCTTGGCTCTCAGCTTTCACGACGTGAATTCCGGAGACTCTGAACAGTGAAGTCTTGCCGTCAGGACGAAATGGCATCGGTTCCAATCTTGGACGCTCCTTCAGCGAGCGCTTAGAAATCAGAATCGACGATTCCTGCGGCTACTTCGGGGCCCTTAGTTATTTGCGTGGGAGTTTGAGAGATCCGAAGTCGCAGAGACGGCGACGTGCGCAGCGGCAGCGGGATGCGCGAAGAAATGCTCGACACGGTCGAGGACTTCCTGCTGCGTGCGCGCCTCGTGCACGATGCGACGGAGTTCGCTGCCGTTCCCCACGCCATGCGTAAACCAGCAAGCGAACTGCTTCATTTTGCCAAGACCATCGGGGAGGTTGGCAGCGGTAATTTGCTGGAAATAGCCAGAAAGTAAATGGGCGCGGTCGGCGTCGGTGGGGTGATCGTAGCGGCCGGTGGCGGCGTACTGCTCCATTTGGCGGAAAATCCAGGGATTGGTGGCAGCAGCGCGGCCGATCATCACCGCGTCACAGTTGGTGACGGCGACGATGCGCTCGGCGTCTTCGGGCGAATTGATGTCGCCGTTGCCGATGACGGGGATGCGCACGGCTTGTTTTACAGCGGCGATGAGATTCCAATCGGCGGCGCCACTGTAGCCTTGGGTACGGGTGCGGGGGTGGACGGCAATGGCTTCGACGCCTTCCTCTTGCGCCATCTTGGCGACATCAACGGCGACGATAGAATTTTCGTCCCAGCCGGCGCGGACTTTGATCGTGAGCGGAATTTTGACGGCGGCGCGGACGGAGCGGAAGATTTCGAGGAGCAGCGGGAAGTCGCGGAGGAGACCGGAGCCACCGCACTTGACGACTTTTTTGGCGGGGCAGCCGAGATTGATGTCGACGGCGTCGTAGCCTAGGTCCTCGACCATGCGCGCGGCGTCGGCCATGACTTGCGGATTGGCTCCGAAAAGTTGCGCGGCGATCGGGTGCTCGTCTTCCTGGAAATAGAGATAACGGAGCGTTTTTTTGGCGCTGCGAGTGATGCCCTCGGAGCTGGTGAACTCTGTCATCAGCAGGCCGCAGCTGCCCAGGCCGCGGATGACGCGGCGGAAGAGCGTGTCGGTAACTCCGGCCATGGGGGCGAGGATCGTGCCCGGGCGGATGGTGAGGTCGCGGAGTTGGTAGGACTGCGGAATCATGATGATTTGTTCAGTATAGCAAGCGACGCGGTCACAGGATTACCGGGCTACGTGGTGGTTCCATTCAATTTGCTATCTTCGTAGAGTCTAGATAATATCTAGATATGATTCGGTTCGAGTGGGATGAGAGTAAGAACCGGGCCAACCGCAAGAAGCACGGAATCTGGTTTGATGAGGCGCAAAGCGCATTTATGGACCCTCATGCTCGTTTCTTCGCAGACGTAGAGCACTCTGAGCACGAAGAACGGATAACTTTGCTGGGTGTCAGCGCAGTGTCGCGCCTACTGGTCGTCGTTCTCTGTTATCGCGACCGCGACTCGATCGTGCGAGTCATCTCAGCCAGAAGAGCGACCAAAAGGGAGACAGCAATCTATGAAGAAGGAATATGATTTCTCGAAGATGAAAGAATTGAAGAACCCATTCGCCGGAAAGAAGTTGGCGATAGGGATCAACTTGAGTCCAGAGGTGATCGACTACTTCAAGGAATTGGCTCTGGAGACCAAGATTCCTTATCAGAAGTTGATCGACTTGTATTTGCTCGACTGCGCGAAGAAGCGGAAGAAGCTGACGTTGCGATGGGTGGCGTAGCAACGAATACGTAGAAAACGCGTTGACGCCGGGCGGAGCGAGCCCCGCCCCTACAACTTCGGTTCGGGCGCGTTGCCGGGATGCAGGGTGAGTTGTTCGGGTTCGGTTGGTTTTGAGTCGAGGTCTGGAGCAGGTGTGGCGGATTTCAGGTAGGCGTCGAGTTTGAGGAATTTGCGGCCGAGGGCTCCGCTGTAGGAGGACCATTCGTCGTCGCCAGAGGGCGCTGCTAGCGCAACGCGGACGGCGGCCATTTTTGAGTCGAGGTCGTCGAGGTAGTGGAAGACCATGGCTTCGCGGATCATGGGGAGTTTGGGCGAGCCGAATTCGTATTGGCCGTGATGGCTGATGAGCAGGTGCTGGACAACTGTTTTCAGCGGAGCGGGAAAGCCTTCGATTTTGTCCATCGCGCGGGTCACGGTTTCGAGTTCCATGACGATGTGGCCCAGGAGCTGCCCGGGCGTGGTGTAACTAATCGCTCGCTCGTAGCAAAGTTCTTCGAGCTTGCCGACGTCATGGAGAATGGCGACGGTCATAAGCAAGTCGGGATCAAGCTCGGGGTAATGCCCTGCAACGAGCTTCGCCATGCCGCACAGGCCGATGACGTGTTCGAGCAGCCCGCCGATGTAGGCGTGGTGCATAACTTTCGCGGCAGGAGCGCGTTTGAAGCACTTGGCGGTGCCAGGATCGGCGACGATTTGCAGGACTAATTTTTTGAGCCACGAATTCTGAATCGAGTTTGCGTAGCCAAGCAACTCGGCCCACATTTTCTCGACGTCGTACGGAGTGTGCGGAAGATAGTCGGCGATGTCGATTTCGTCGGGACGGGCGACGCGAACCTGAATCACAGCGAGTTGCGGGCGATTGCGATAAATTTCGACGCGGCCCTGGACCTTGACGAAGTCGTCGCGATTGACGTCTTTCGCGATGGTTTCGAACTGATCCCACATGCGGGCTTCGATGGTGCCGCTGCGATCGCCGAGTTCGAGGCGAAGATAGGCGCGGCCTTCGCGCGTGTTGCGGACTTCCTTTTCGTGAACGAGAAAAAAAGTGGTGATCGATTGTTCGGAGAGCAGCTCCGTAACGAAGCCTGTCTTCATTTAGTTAGTCGCCTGAAGCCGTAGCAGCGCGTTTGCCAAAGAGCAGGAATTTCTTGCGGCCTTTTTTGGCCTTGTTTGCTTCGGGTGTTGCGCTGACTTCCTGAATCTCGGAATTGCCGCCGCCAGCGATGTCTTCGTAACCCGGCTTGATGACGACGTAGCTCTGTTCGCGGAGAGTTTTCAGATAATCCTTCAGCTTGGGCTCCATGCGCGAAGAGTACATCTTGTCCATGATTTCGCTTTCGACCTTGCTCAGCGACTGCTGCCCTTCGTCGTAGTGTTCGAGGACCTGAAGAACGAGATAGCCCTGTTTGGTATCGAGGACGTCCGTGAGGTCGTTCTTTTTCATCTTGAAGACGGTGTCTTCGAGTTCTTTGGAGAGCTCGCCGCGCTTATAAACACCGAGGAAGCCGCCTTGCTTGGCGGTGCTGCCGTCGGAGAAGCGCTTCGCGATTTCGCCGAAGTCTTCGCCGTCTTTCACGCGCTTGAGAGCGGTTTCGGCCTTCTTCTTCAGGTCAGGCAGCTCGGAGTCTTTCTTCCCCTCCGTGGTGACTTCGATCTCGCGCAGAGCAACCTGTTCGGGGCGGACAAATTCGGATTTGTGCTCGTCGTAGTATTTCTGAACGTCTTCTTTGCTGATGTTGACGTGAGAGCCGACTTCCTGGCTGATGACTTTTTGCGTCAGGATACCTTTACGGATATTGTCTTTGAAATCTTCCCAGTTAATACCGTGGCTTGTGACGGCCTTTTCGAGGTCTTCCATGCTGCTCAGATTGTTCTGAATGCGGATCGAATCGAGACGCTTGATGACGTCGGTTTCGACATTGAGACCCATGTCCTTGCCTCGCTGGACGAGCAGGGATTGGTCAATTAGCTCCTTCAACGCGTTTTTCTGGCCCTCTTCTATCCGCCCCTTTTGCTCATCTGGCGAGCACTTGCCGCTGCGGCAATCTTCTTCGACTTCTTCCTGGGCGCTCTCCTTCTTTTTATCGAGGTCGGAGCGCGTGATGATTTCGTTGTTCACGCGAGCAATGATTTCTTCGACGGTTTTGGAGTTGGTGCCCTCGGGAATCTTTTCGCCTTCCTTTGTGGTGCCTGCCTTCGCGCCAGCGGCGGCGTTGGTGGGCTTTTTAGGCGGCGTTTTTGCGGCGGGCTTCGCAGGCTCTTCGGTTTCGGGAGCGGTGCCGGGCTTCTCGAGTGTGGGAGCGGACTGCTGTGACGGAGCCGGATTGTCCGGCTTCTTGTCGGCGTCCTGGCTTTGCGGAGCGGGAGGAGGCGCGGGCTGATCCTGTGCGGCGGCGGGCCTGGCAATCGTCAGTGAAAAAACTGCGAGGCTGAGGGCCGCTAAAAACGACGTGTTTCGCATTACTTTCCTCATATCTTAAGAGTTTAGTCCTGCCCGCTGAGACTGAGCAATACGTTTCTGAGCGCTCCCGGCACCGATTCGCCGCGCGCGACTTCCATCCACAAGACGCCACTGGGATCGAGTTTCACGCCCTTGCGCGACCGCACGACCTTGACGAGAGCCGCGGGGTCAATGGTTGTTTCGGGATGAAAGCGAATTGCGATGCGGGTGCCCTGGCGCTCGACCGCGGAGATGCGCAGGCGCTCGCTCATGGATTTGAGGACGGCGTACTCCAAAAGGTTGTCGACGGTGGTCGGCGGCGTGCCAAAACGGTCTTCGAGTTCCTTGCGGACGTCGGCCTTCTCCTCATCGGTGGTTATGGAGGAAATGCGCTTGTAGGTGCGGAGGCGGAGATTTTCGCTCGGAATGTAGTTTTCGGGGATGCGGACGTCGGTACCGAGACTGAGGGTCGTGCGAAGGTCGGGGACGGAGTCCTGGCCTTTGAGTTTGGAGACGGCGCGCTCGAGCATCTGGCAGTAAAGGTCGAAGCCGATGGCTTCGATGTGGCCGTGCTGCTGGCGGCCGAGCATATTTCCGGCGCCGCGAAGTTCGAGGTCGAGAGCGGCGATGCGGAAGCCGGCGCCGAGTTCACTGAACTCTTTCATGGCGGAGAGGCGTTTGCGGGCGATTTCGCTGAGGGTAGTCTCAGGCGGGACGAGGAGGTAGGCGTAAGCGCGCTGGGACGAGCGGCCGACACGTCCGCGGAGTTGGTAAAGCTCAGCGAGGCCCAGGCGGTCGGCGCGATTAATGAGGATGGTGTTCGCGCGCGGGATGTCGAGGCCGTTTTCGACGATGGTGGTGGCGACGAGGACGTCGGCTTCGTCGCGGATGAACTTGAGCATGACGCTCTCGAGTTCTTTTTCGCCCATCTGACCGTGAGCGACGACGACGCGGGCTTTGGGGACCAGCTTCCCGACCAGGGTTGCGAGCGAATAGATCGACTCGATGCGATTGTGGATGAAGTAGACCTGGCCGTCGCGCGCGATTTCGTTTTCGATAGCGGTACGGACGAGTTCTTCGTTGAAGGGCGCGACGACGGTTTGGATCGCGAGGCGATCGCGAGGCGGAGTCTCGATCAGAGACATATCACGAAGGCCGACCAGCGACATGTGGAGGGTGCGGGGGATGGGCGTGGCTGAGAGAGCGAGGGCGTCGACGTTTTTGCGCATTTCTTTCAGGCGCTCTTTGTGCGCGACGCCGAAGCGTTGTTCTTCGTCGACGATGAGGAGGCCGAGGTCGGCAAACTTGATGTCTTTCGAAAGCAGGCGGTGGGTGCCGATGACGATGTCGACTTTGCCGGCCTCGAGCGCGGCCATCGTTTCTTTTTGCTGAGAAGCGTTGCGGAAGCGGCTCATCATCTCGATGCGCGCAGGAAACGCGCCGAAGCGGCGCTTGAATGTTTCGAAGTGCTGGAAAGCGAGCACGGTGGTGGGCGCGAGGAGAGCGACCTGTTTCGAATCGGCGATGGCTTTGAACGCGGCGCGCATGGCAACTTCGGTTTTGCCGTAGCCAACGTCGCCGCAGAGGAGGCGATCCATCGGCGTGGCGCTTTCCATGTCGCGCTTGATGTCGGCGATGGCGAAGTTCTGGTCGGCGGTTTCCTCAAATTCGAAGGCATCTTCAAATTCGCGCTGAAAGTTGCCGTCGGGAGAGAACGCGTTACCCTCGGCGGTCTTTCTTGCGGCGTACAAGGTCAGAAGCTGGTCGGCCATGTCTTCGAGCGATTTGCGGACGCGCGTCTTGCGGGTGTTCCAGCCGGTGCCGCCGAGTTTGTCGAGCGTTGGCTCGGCGCCTTCGACGATACGGTAGCTTTGGACGAGGTCCATGCGCTCGAGGGGAACGTAGAGGCGAGCGTCGTCGAAGTAGCGCAGGAGCATGAATTCGCCGCTCCGGCCGTCGGATTGAATCTGGCGCAGGCCCTCGAACTGGCCGATGCCGTGATCGACGTGAACGATGTAGTCGCCGGGTTTGAGTTCGGCGAAATCGGTGAAGAAACCGGAGGTGCGAATTTTGCGGCTGGGGCGGTCGACGGCGGGAGTCGCTTCGAAGAGGTCGGAGTTGCCGAAAAGGGTGAGCTTTGCGTCGGGGAAAGTTACGCCTTCGGCGAATGGCGAACGCATGAGCAAGAGGGCGGCGGACTCGTCAGCGCGCTCGGAGGTGAAGCCGGCCGCGGCGTCTTCGGATTCGCCGAGCACGTAAGGCGTTTCGTATTCTCGGCAGATGTCGGCGAGGCGCTCGATTTCGCCGGTGCTGGCGGCGGTGAGGAGCACTTTTCCGCCTTCGGCGAGCCGGGATTTGACTTCGGCCATGCAGGCGGGGACGTCGCCGTGGAAGCGAGGGCTCGGTCGGGATGGCAGATCAAACTGCGGCATCTCGCCGATCGTGAGAGCGAGCTGTTCGAGATTGATCTGCGAGGTTTTTTGCAGGGCTGCGGCGAATTGTTGTTCAGTCCAGAAATAGTGGTCGGCGGTGGGGGCGTTGGCTTGCGCGTGGCGTTCGTAGTTCTCGACGGCGTTCGCGAGATGTTTGGTCGCAGCTTCGCGCAGGGCGGCTGGCTCGTCGAGAAAGACGATCGGACGGAGAGAGCTTTCGGAGAGTTCGAACAGCGAGGATTGGCCGGCCTCGGAGCGCGGGCCGAAATAGGATGGATTTTCCCAGGCGGCTTCTTCGTTTCCGGTGGACTGCTCAGGCGGCGGGACGGACCATTCGGCGAGCGGAAGAAGAGTGGTCCGGACGACGGGAGCGACCGAACGTTGAGTGCGCGGGTCGAATTCGCGCACGGATTCGACGGTGTCGCCGAGGAGTTCGATGCGGACGGGACGCGGCGACTCTGGCGAGAAGACGTCGATGATGCCGCCGCGGACGGCAAATTGGCCAGGAAGCTCGACCATTTCGGTGCGCGTATAACCGACGGAGCCGAGATGGAGCAGGAATTCGTCGAGGGGAATCTCGACGTCTCGGGCGAGAGTGCGAGCGAGCGAAAGATAAACGTAGGGGTCCTGGTAGCGCCATAGGGCAGCGGCGATCGGCGCGATCGTTAGGGAGATTTGGCCGTCGGCGAGGCGGAAGAGCGTGGCGGCGCGGCGCTCGAGAATGTCAGCGTGGGGGCTTTGGGCTTGCCAGGGCAGCGTGTCGAAGGCAGGTAGAGTTGTTACGCCGCCGAGCGCGCCCGGGAAGATGGCGGCGAAGAAGCGCAGAGTTTCAGCGAGCGACTCGGCGCGGCGGTTTGATTCGGTGACGAAATAAGCCGGGCGGCGAAGTTCGTGCGTGATGTATGCCGTTACGAGGGCTTTGGCGACGTCGTGCAAACCCGAGAGCGAGATGTGGTTGCTGCCTGAACGCAGGTTGGCGAGCGCCGCATCCATCGACGGATGGCGCAAGATGCTTTCGAGACGTTCTCGGACGGCGGGAAGGATCATTCGAGAGAGCTTTTACAATTTCGACGGAGAGGCGGGCGCTGGAGTTGCGGTTGAAGGCGCGCCTTCGCGAATCTTTCTTAGGATTTCGGTGGTGGAATATCCGGACACGACCGGGATCGAGACAACGCGGCCTCCGGCGGCTTCGACCTCTTCGCGGCCGATGATTTTGTCGTCCGCCCAGTCGCCGCCTTTGACCAACACGTCAGGCAAGAGAGCTGCGATCGTTTCGCGCGGAGTCGGCTCCTTGAAAATCACCACGGCATCGACGCTAGCAAGGGCGGCGAGGATCTCGGCACGCTCGTCCTGAGGGATCAGGGGACGTCCGGCGCCCTTGAGTTGACGCACGCTCGCGTCACTGTTGATGCCGACGATGAGCGCATCGCCCAGGTCGCGGGCGTGCTCCAGGGTACGGATATGCCCCGGATGCACCACATCAAAGCAGCCGTTGGTGAAAACGATGCGGCGTCCGTTGCGTTTCGCGCGGCCAAACCGCAAAATCGCTTCGTCCAAAGTTAGTACCGATGGATGACTCAAGGAATCTGTCAAAGAATCTCCAGCAGGAAGACGCGGTGTGACCGTGAATCGCGAAACTCTAGTTTATCACGCAGGCAAATTTGGCGCGGAATAGCGGACGGCAAGATAAAGATGTGAAGGACAAGTCGCCCAAGCAACGGAGTTGGCTCCGGGCGGTGGCTGCGATTCTCCTGTGCGGCATTGGTTTTTTACTCGCGCGGGCGCCACTGTTTCGAGAGACGACGGTGATCGTCGATGCGGGCGGGTGCCGGCTGGTGACCGATGTCGTGGACGCGGGTGAAGATGACGCGCAGGGGTACGTGATCCTTTTTCATGGACTGGCGGCGAATAAAAAGATCATGTCGTTCGTCGCGCGTGGATTTGCTCTCGAGGGGCTGCGCGTTTTTGTGCCGGACCTGCCGGGGCACGGGCGGACGCAGGGGCCGTTTTCATTCGAACGGGCAGAGGCGTGCGGCGATTCGTTTGTGAAGCAGATGATCGGACGTGGCGCGGTTGATCCGAAGCGGACGATTCTGGCTGGGCATTCGCTGGGCGGAGCGATCGCAATCAAGGTGGCGGCGCGCGTGCCGGTTGCAGGAGTGGTCGCGATTTCGCCGGCGCCGATGGTGACGACGTATGGCGTCGAGAAGATCGATGCTGATCTTTCACAATCCGCCGCCAGTACCACCGCATCACGCTGGTGCTCAGTGGGTCGCTTGGCGCCGCCAGCGTTCGCGACTCGGCTCGGTCACTGCTTTCGGGAGAGAATGCGGCGAACGGAAAATACGAAGTGATTCCCGCGCGCAACGCACGCTGAGCTTGCTGTTCAATCGGGATGTCGTCGCGGAGTCGCAACGCTGGGCGGCGCAGGCGCTCGGAATCGACGCGAGTGTGAAAATTCCGCCGCGATTGCCAATGATCGGCGGATTCCTCGGACTCATCGGAATCCTCCTGCTCGCAGGGCCGTTCCTGCGCGAAGCGTTAGGCAAAAACTCTCTCTCTGAACGCAGCGAAATCTTCGACCGGCACACCCAGCGCCCGCATACGATGCCATCGCCGTTCGACGGCAAGATATTTCTGTACGTGCATCGCGGAGTTCGTAGCCTTTGCGCTCGCCGCCGTCCTGATTCTTCGCGTCTGGAATCCGTTCGGCTTCGTTCATCTGTTCGAAGGCGACTACCTGGCGGGTTTTCTGCTGATCGCCGGCATCGGGTTGCTCGGCGCACACTATAAGAAAATACCGACGCTGTGGACCTTCGAACTGGAAGCATCTGCTCGGCGCGGCGTTTGCGGCCGTTGTCGTGCCTTTGTTGATCTACGCATGGCTCGATCTGACGCTTACGGAGGCATGGATGACGCCGGCGCGGTGGCTGCGCTTCCCTGTCGTTCTGTTGCTTGCGCTGCCATTTCACGCAGCCGAAGAATTAGCGCTCGGTCCAGCCATGCGAACACGGCTGAACAAGACTCGACTGGCTTATGCGCTAATGCTGCGCGCGCTGATGTGGGGCGTCTTGCTCGTAGGGATCGTCGGGCTGCATAACGGAGTGATCCTGCTGGCGTTGCTCGCACCCTATTTTGCCCTCTTCTGCCTGTTCCAACGTACAGGTATGGATGTTGTCCGAAGCAGCACCGGGTCCGCGATAGCAGCGGCTATCTTCGGTGCTATACTCCTCGCTGGTTTTAGCGTGGTTGTCTTCCCGATCAGTTGAATTGCCCGTTTTGTGGCGAGGCAACAGGTAAACGGGCATCGCAACCTCGTTGTAACTCGGGCCAGGACCTCAACCCGGCGACGGACTTCGACACAGTCGGAGAAAAGTAAGATGGCGGACATAGCGATCGTCGGCGGCGGACCTTCGGGCGCAATGTGCGGCGCGGAGCTTGCGCGCGCCGGGCACACTGTAAACATTTTCGATCAGCATCTGGCGTGGGAGAAGCCGTGTGGCGGCGGGCTCACGCACAAAGCCATCCAGAACTTCCCTTTCCTGCTGGACAATCCATATCCAAAAAAATTGGTGCACTCGATCGATCTGATCAGCAGCGACGATCATCGCGCGACGCTCGACATGACGCATCCGATCGTCATCTACTCGCGCACCGTACTAAACGGAATGCTGCTCAATCGCGCGGCGGAAGCGGGATGCAAGGTACATCGGTCGCACGTCTTCAGCGTTGACACCGCGTCATCGAAGCCAAGATTTTGCGTCGAGGGCGAGTGGCGAACGGCGGATTTTCTTGTACTAGCCGGTGGTGCACGGAATCAGCTTGTACCCGAGACGCGCGCACTACAACGCGACGAACTCGAAATGACGCAGGGTTATTTTGTGCCGCAGACTGCGGACGCGATTACGATCAAGTTTTTGCGCAATTTCGAGGGTTACATCTGGTCGTTTCCTCGTTGCGACCATCTGTCTGTGGGAATTTGCGGCAGCATGTCCGCACATACGAGCGCGGAACTGCGCTCTCACCTCAGCAAGTTCGTCGATAAGCAGAGAATTTCCACCGAAGGCGCAACCTTTTACAGCCACGTGCTGCCGTCACCGCAAGAGCGCACGCTCTCAGAACGCAACGTACTCGGCAAAAACTGGGCGCTGATCGGTGACGCCGCCGCGTGGGTTGATCCGCTAACCGGCGAAGGGCTTTTCTACGCGATGAAATCGGGCCATTTGCTCGGCAAAGCTCTCGCGGAAGGCTCACCTGAAAAATATCCGGCGTGGGTGAAGGCGGAGTTTTCAGCAGAACTGGAATTCGCGGCACGGATCGTTCGCCGCTTCTATCGCGGCTCGTTTCTCGGGTCCGCAGTCACCACGCGAATGGTGCAGTTCCTGCGGCGCAGCCCCGTATTTCGCCAGTTGATGGGCGACGTATTCAGCGGCACGCAGGATTATACGAGCCTGAAGCGACGTTTGTGGGGGCAGCTTGGCGTGACCTTGAGCGACTTCGTCGCCAGCGTGCTGAACATCGAACGTCCTGCGCAAGTGGCGGCTCCGCGTGGCACCGCCGGCGCCGACTGACGCCTGAAAACAGGCTCCCAGCCTCCAGTACGCGCAATCGGCAAATACAGATTGGCGAGCTCGACCGAAACCTTGACCCATGACAACTTGTAGTTTTCGATTGACCACAGGCATCCAACGATGAGGGCCGACCAACCCCGATACAGAATGCCAACGAATTCCACCGAAGGCGCCAAGCCTTCAAAGACGGATGTTTGGAAGGCGCTGCCTGAGGTTTGGGCGATGATTCGCCCGCGCCGGACGATCCTTGCACTCGGCCTGTTGTTGATGACGATCAACCGGCTTTCGGGATTGGTGCTGCCGGCCTCCACGAAATACTTCATGGACAATGTCATCACGAAAAAACAGGTCGGGCTACTCACGCCGATCGTTTTGGCCGTGCTGGCGGCGACGATTGTTCAAGGGTTGACCTCGTTCACGCTGACGCAGCTCTTGTCGAAGTCGGCGCAGAAAATGATCACGGAGCTGCGCAAGCAGGTGCAGTCGCACATCGGGCGGCTGCCGATTTCGTTTTACGATGCGAACAAGACGGGCGTTCTCGTGTCGCGCATCATGAGCGACGTTGAAGGCGTTCGGAATCTGATCGGAACGGGATTGGTGGAGTTTGTCGGCGGATTGATGACGGCGGTGCTTGCGCTCGGTTATCTGCTTCACACCAGCGTGAAGATGACGAGCATCGCG
This sequence comes from uncultured Acidobacteriota bacterium, assembly GCA_963795355.1. Taxonomy (GTDB): domain Bacteria; phylum Acidobacteriota; class Terriglobia; order Acidiferrales; family UBA7541; genus Acidiferrum. The sequence goes on along the minus strand of CAWCHM010000008.1, from coordinate 291,915 downwards.
TTCACCATCGTATTGTGCTTTGGCATCGGAATCAGCAGGGCGTTCAAGACGATTCGGCCGATTTTCCGGGCGCGCCCAAAAATCAGCGCGGAAGTCACCGGCCGGCTTACGGAATCGCTTGGCGGCGTGCGCGTGGTGAAGGGATACCACGCGGAGGAGCGCGAAGACTCGATCTTCGCGGCGGGCGTGGAACGCTTGCTCCAGAACATATTGAAGACGATCACGGCGACGTCGCTGATGAGTTTGTCTGGCGTGACGATGATGGGCATCGTCGGCGGTTTGATGTACGAATTTGGCGGTCACGCGATCGCGAACGGAACGATGACGGCCGGGCAATGGTTGGCGTTCAATGCATTTTTGGTGCTGCTGATTGCGCCGGTATTCCAGATCGTGGCGATTGGGACACAACTGACGGAAGCGATCACAGGCCTGGAGCGAACGCGCGAGATCTTGAACGAAGAGAAGGAAGACGATGCTGCCGGACGTGTCGTAACGATGAAACGCATCGAAGGTTACGTCACGATGGAAAACGTCGACTTCGCGTACGAGACGCGGAAGGAAGTTCTGCACGGAGTAAGTTTCGAATCGAAACCGGGCACCGTCACGGCGCTGGTCGGCCCTTCGGGCGCGGGGAAATCGACAATCATCGGGCTGATTGCGGCGTTCTACGTTCCATCGAGCGGGCGCGTGCTGGTCGATGGAGTCGACCTCGCGACGGTGAAGCTTAATTCGTATCGCACGCAGCTTGGCGTTGTGCTTCAGGAGACTTTTCTTTTTGACGGAACGATTCGCCAGAACGTCGCGTTTGCCCGGCCCGACGCAACGGACGAAGAAGTGATGAACGCGTGCCGGATTGCGCGCGTGGACGAGTTTGCCGAGAACTTCGATCAGAAGTACGACACGATCGTCGGGGAACGCGGCGTAAAGCTGTCCGGCGGGCAGAAGCAACGCGTTTCGATTGCGCGAGCGATTCTCGCCGATCCACGGCTTCTGATTCTCGACGAGGCGACGTCGAGCCTCGATTCCGAATCCGAGGCGCTGATTCAGGAAGGCTTGCGCTTCCTGATGCGCGGCCGCACGACATTCGTTATCGCACACCGTCTTTCAACGATTCGGCGCGCCGATCAGATTTTGGTTGTCGAGGCCGGAAGCATCATCGAGCGCGGAACACATGAATCGCTCTACGCCGCCGGCGGCCGATACTACGATCTATATACGAAACAGCACGCTGTGCAGGCGAATCTCTTCCTCGCGCCCGGTGAAGGCGATCCGGAACCTCTCGATATCAACGGGGAAAAGGTGCAGACCGGCGCACAAGGGCAGCAATGACAACGGTGCTCCGAACCCGATCAAATAGTCCGCAGCCGCCAAGGCGAAACCCCAATCCGTAGGCTCACTTCACAGCCGAAACTATCTAAGCAATAAAAAGGGCGGGAAGAATCCCGCCCTCTCACGGTTCGAATTGATACCTGAATCGGTTAGACCGCAATAGGTCGGCGCACGACGGGCTTTTTCGCCGTGGGCGGTGGAATCAAGCTCGCCATCTTGCGGATCATCGCCAGCACCAGCCGCTTGTCGCCATCTGACAGCGTTGTGCTGAACCGCTTTATTTCGGCGAGGAAGCGAATTTCATCCTGCGAAAGCTCGCCCAGCATCTTCTGCGATTCGCGATCTCGCGGCGTCTCGGTGCCCGGGAAGAAATCAGCCAGGGAGATGTCCATCGCCTCGGCGATCTTCGCCAGTGTCTCCAGTGACGGCACGGTATGGCCGTTTTCCACGCGCGATAGATAGCAACGCAGCAGACCGGTGCGTCGCTCGATATCACCTTGCGAGAGCCCGCGCTGGCTGCGGTACGTCTTGATCACTTCTCCGATGTTGACTCGTGGTTTCTCTTTTGGCACGGCCTTTACCCCCAATCTACTGGGGTAGCTTAGTCGCTAACAGCAGGGGCCGCAAGACGGTATTTGGGGGGGATGAGGCGAAATCGGCAACGGTACTCGGATGTTGAGAAAGTGGGCCTTTTTAGCCCTGAGCCGTTACCGTGACCGGCTGTTGCAGGCGAAATTCCAGCAATGTTTCGCTCGGCACTTTGACCTGTTGGCCGCGCGTGAAAACCTGCACTCCGGCTCCGGCCGCGGAACCTGCGCCCGCGCCAATTGCTGCGCCTCTGCCGCCGCCGGCAATCGCACCGATGATCGCGCCGAGTGCTGCACCACCACCAACTTTTTCGGCAGTATTGCTGCCGCGGCCCTTGCCTTTGAGCGTGTAATCGCTGCTCACGACGGGATAATCCTGTCCGTTAATGACCATGCGCGTCAGTTCCAGTTGCAATTCCGAACTGCCGGCTAAACGTCCGGCGCCTTTCGCGTTCGCGAGGCGTCCGTAGACGTCAGTGCCCTTTCGCGCCACGAGTGTGCCGTTCACGTTGAGATCAGTCTCAAGGCTCGCATGGAAAATATCGCCCACATTATTTGTTTTGGAGTCGACGCCGTCGATCATGCGGATCAAGAGAGGCTGCCCAGCGGGGATGACGATCTGGCTACCCACGGGCGCCGGAGCTGGTGCGACTGCGGCTTGAGGTTGCGGAGCCGGAGCCGCAGGAGGAGGTGGTGGCGGAGGCGGATTGCCATAGTCGCTCGTGAAGGTTAACGCGACGATTTCGGTGACGTTGAACGTCTGCACTTCACCGTTCACCGAAAATCGCATCATCGCCTGTGTACCGCCCAAAAACCTGCCTGTCAGCAAGCGGCCATCCTTAAGTTCCAAGGTGTCGGCGATGCCCGCACCCGCGCATAGAAGTCCCAGCGCCGTCGCGGCAATCGAACGTGCAAAGCGTGTCATCGTTCTTCCCTCCAAACGCCAAAGCGCAATAGATTCGCGCAAGAATTATTCCTTCAGCTTGAAGCGATTGTAACGCGAATTTCTGGCGCCGCCTGCTTGCAAATAGAACCTGTTGCTTTGGATGGTGAAACAATCGCGCAGGATGTATCTATCTGGGGTCGGGGCCAACAGCCGCATTCCCTTGACCGCTCCCAGCGCTTTGGCTGGCTCGATAGAGATCGCGGGTCACGTCGGCGATCAACGCACTGCTTTGCTTGAAGTCTTCGATGCCGCGCACCAACACGACGATCACAAACGGCCGCTCCGCATAGACAATCCCGGCGTCATGATGAATCTTGGTGATTTCGCCGGTCTTGTGCGCGACGCGGATATTCACGGGCACTCCGGCGGGAATGCCCTCGTTGAATTTCTGCCGCTCGAGAATTTCGACCATCTTCGCGGAGGAATCCGCGTCGACCGCTTTTCCGTTGGCAATTGCCACGAGCAATGTCGCGAGGCCCCGGGCGGTCGTAGTGTTATTCAGCCCTTTGTCGAATGCCCTTTGGTCTTCGACGCCACGCTTGATGTCCATGCCATCGGCGTGCAGCGACTTTACAGTCGCGCGGATATTCTCGATGCCAAGTTTCTGGATCAGGAGGTTTGTCGCAAAATTACTGCTGACAGTGACCATCAGGTCGCACAGTTGATCGAGTGTGCGAGTCTGCCCGACTGACTTGTACAGATCGGTTTCGGAATCGTCAGACGGTTTTAGTGCGAAGACAGAGCCGTCTACCAGACTGTGAAATTCATTCTTGATCGGCAGCGAATCGGTGAATTTGACTTTGCCTTCGCGTACCTGATGAAACAGCTCGATCATCACTGGGATTTTCATCGTGCTGGCGGCGTGAAAAACATCGTCGCCGCGAGACGACCAGATGAGACGCCCGTCGAGCGTTTCGAACGCGATTCCGACGTCGGCACCGCTCTTCGCAACGCGATCCTGGATCGCCGCAATGACCTTCGAATCGATTGAAGCCGCCGCAGGCACGGTCCCCGCTGTCGGCGGCGTGCTGACTGCGGTCATCAAATAGTGCTCCTGCGCCCAGAACCCGGCACCGAGTACCACCACAACAAAGAGAACTACGAGTACGACTCCGCGAGACAATGTTTCTCCCGGACCGCTGCCGCCAATCTCCGCTTACGGCACGTCGTCACGCACTGCGGTAAATTCCCCGACGGCAACCGTCCCCGGTTCCACATTGTACCCCTCGATCTCCAACACGGGCTCCTTCCCTGCCAGAGCGCGGTCGTCGTATCGAGCGCGAACGCTGACTTGTTCGCCGGGCAGTAGCGAGAAATAGTTGTCGCTCCAGATGATGGGAGTGACATCTTCCCCGCCTTTTCCTCTTGTGACTCGCGGATGAATCATGAACGCAACGCCGTCGCCCTTGTTCTCGACGGTGAGTGACATCCAGTTTTCGCCGTTCTTCTTCCCCAGCGACTGCTTCGAGACTACAAGCTTCGCGGGCGGCAACGAGTTCAAACCACTCAGGTCGGCGAACTCCGCTTGCGGCGTGTACACCGTGTCCTTCTTGTGCTTCCAGTCCATCGTGTCCAGCTTGGTCGACAACCAATAAAAATTGTCGCTGAGCAGTTTTCCGTGCGCATCGTGCAGCTCGAGCTTAAGGAAATACGTCTTCGACAAGTCGTCGACCTTCGGCAGGTCGAACGCCTTCGTCGCGCTGTCGGCCGTCAGATCGATCGTCGCCTCGTTCGAGCCTTTTTCTTTCGCATCGATGTTGTAGATTTTCGCCGACACCTTCACGCCCTTGATCTCTTCGTATTCCCCGTTCACCACCGCAACCGAATTGTCGTTGTACGAATACTGCACGTGCACCAACTCGGTCGACTTCTTCGTCCCGTAATATCCGCCCGCCGGCACCATGTAGTAGTCGTAGAGGTGCCAGATCAGCGACGGCCACGCGTTGTTGAGCATCCACTGAACCACGCCCGTCGCCGTGTATTTGTTGCGGCCATACGCTTCGAACATCGCGCGCTGCCCGTCATACGTCATCGCCTGCGCTTTGCGCTCGTAATCATCGAGCGACGTTGGCGCGCCGTAACGCTTCGTCAATCCGTCCGTAAAAACATTCACCGTCGTGAATCGTTCGCCGCCCGCGTGGAAATTCCAGACTTCATCGATCGGCCACAAATGATCCTTCGGGATAAATCGCTCGAGCGACTCCTTCGGCGGAATCGCCGGGCCCGGACTCGTCTCCGTGTTGTAGCCATACGCGCCGCCGGCCTGCGTGTCGGCCAACCAATACATCGGTGGGACGTATTCGTATGGACCGGTCATCTTCACGCCCGAAGCACCCGTTACCGTCGTCGGATCTGCCGACGCTGATGACACCGACGGATTCGGCCAGTCCAGATCCTTCAGAATACCCAGATACATTTTCTCCACGTCGGCTGGCGGCGGCCCGTCGCTGCCGTACAGCCACACAAACACGCTCGGATGATTGCGCAGGATTCGAATCTGGCTCTTCAACGACTCACCCGCGACCTTGTGCTGATCTTCCTTCCAGACTTTCCAGCGCTCCCAGGCATCGCAGCAAGTCCAGCCCGGCATGATCAAAATCCCGAGCTTGTCGGCCTTGTTGAAAAAATCTTCGTGATCGATGCGCCCTTCGAGCCGCACCGTGTTCAAGTCCCATGTCGCGCACGTACGACAGATCGGCGTCGACGCGCTCCGGCGAATAGCGAAGGAACATGTCCGGCGCCCACGCCGCGCCCCGAATCAGAACTTTTCGTCCGTTGATCTTGAAGAGCCGATAGCCCTTATCGGTCAGCTCCGAAGTGGCTTCGCGAATGCCGAACGTAACATCCGCCGAGTCCGAAACGTGTCCGCCGGTTTCGAATGTCAGCTTCGCCTTGTACAGATTCGGCTCGCCCATCTGATACGGCCACCACAGCCGCGGATGCGCAAGCTTCAACTCCGAAAACTTGTCGGCGCTGAATGTGACAGTCTTCGCCTCGCCCGCAGACAGCTTCACGTCCTGCTTGATGCGAATCCCACCCTCAATATCCGCTGCCAGCACGCCTTCGACCGGCTTATCCGCCGTATTCCTCAAGTCCGCGCTCACCGTCAGCGCCGCCGCTTTGTAATCGTTCTCCAGCTTGCTCATCACATACGGATTTCGAACCGACACTCCATCGTCCGCCGTAAGAAACACTTCCTTCCAAATCCCCATGTCCTTGTCGGCCGGCGTCGGATTCCAATCGACCCATGTGATGCCGAGGTCGTATTTCTGCGGCGCAAAAATCTCCAGCGCGATCGCGTTTCCCTTCCCCGGCTCCAGATACTTGCTGACATTGAATTCAAACGTCACAAATGTCCCCGCCACATCTTTCGCGTCAGCAACCTTCTTCCCGTTCACCCAAACGTTTGCGCGGTAGTTGATTCCCAGCAGATGCAGCCATTGCACCTTGCCCGCAAAATCCGCCGGCGCGATAAACTCCGTTCGCCACCACCACGAACAAAGGAACGGGCTGTTTTTCGGCATATCCTGAATCGCAAAGAAATGCTTGGTCGGGTAGTCCATCCCCGGCAGCGACTTCAGGTTCGTCCCCATCATCGGGTCTTTGTACGTGCCGTCATCGATCAGTGCGCCGACCGCGGTGTTCGGCAGATTCGTGCGATGCCACTTACTCACGTCGAATCCCACCGCCGACACCTGTTCGCCGGTCGCCTTCGCATCGCACGAAGACTCCAGCCGCCAATCCTGATGCAGATATACCTTTTCCTCGGCGGCCTTACTCGGTGACGCCAGCACCGACACGCACAGCAACAACACCAACACCGGCCCAATGACGGACCCAAAACGCACTCGAAGACGTGCCATATCGCTCCCTCAGATTAAAATTCACGAACGCGGTTTTGTATCGAAAGTATTCGAAGACGACAAGTTCGCCCGTATATTAAACCGATTCAATACCCTTTGTATGCGTTTCTTCGGCTCCGTTCCTTCACCAGTGCCATCGATCGTACTGTCTGTAACCTGTCCCTGAGAACTACGCAATACACCTGATAACCCTGCTCGCAACCGCCCCGTACCATCTATTCGTGGCCCAACCCATTCCTAGCACACCCGACGCGCCTCCTATCGCGTTGCAACCCTTGCCTCCCAGCATAAAACGCCCATGGTCCCCGATTAGCGTATCGATACGCCGCGCGATTGTTCGGTCGAAAGAGGGATGGTATCGCCTGACCGCCGGCATGGAAGTCAACGAACTCTGGACACAGTTCAAAATTGAAGCCGGCGAAAGCTCGCGCCTCTACAGGCAAGACGTCAGCGCTCGCACAGGTCCCCTCGTCCGCACTTGGACTCGCCCCATCCGCGTCTTCGGCTATCTCTTCTCGAGCGTCCTTCAGAAACTCTCTCCGGCTCGCCGAGTTTTCTTTTTACTGACCGTCGCGATCGCCCTGATGGCCATCCTTCACGTCCACTTCCTCATCTTCACGCAGGAAGTCGAGTTCATCATCGCCTTCGGTGGCTTGCTGATCTTGCTAGCGCTTGTACTAAGCGATCACGTTTCCATGAAGCGCGACATCGAAATCGCCCGCGAGATCCAGCGCTGGCTCGTCCCGCGCCGCCCGCCCAACGTGCCGGGGATCGACGTCGCTTTCTCCACGCGCCCCGCGAAAACTGTCGGCGGCGATTACTACGACGCGTTCCTTCGCCCGGGCGACGGTCCAATGCTAATCGCAGTTGCCGATGTTTCCGGCAAAAGTGTTCCCGCCGCGATGATGATGGCCACCTTTCAAGCCAGCCTCCGCGCACTGGCGAACTCGCCCAACTCCCTCGCTGAACTTGTCGATGGCCTGAACCGCCAGGCATGCGCGCACTCCCAGAACGGCCGCTTCACCACTGCGTTCCTTGCCGAACTCAATCCCAACACGGGCGAACTGGCATACCTTTGCGCCGGCCACAATCCCCCGATTCTCCGTCGCGCCGATGGCGCCATCGAACGTCTGAAGTCCGACAACATGCCACTCGGCATCGAACTCACCGAGAAATACGCCACCGGCTTCACGCGCCTCGAGCCCCAAGATCTGCTGATCATCTATACCGACGGCGTGACCGAAGCCTGGGACGAAGATCGTTCCGCATTCGGCGACGCGCGGTTGCTCTCCATCGCGCAAGCCACCGGCTCCGAACGCGCCGCCATGACTCTCTCCAACATCATGCGTAACCTCGACGACTTCGTCGGCGCCGCTCCACAGCACGACGACATCACCTGCATGGTCGTCCGCCGTACGTGATACATTTCCCGCCACCGTGCTGAAACACTTTTGGGAGCCACTTTTTTGCAAACGGACGCCATTGGCCTCACCGCTTTAGCCTTGGTCATGATCGCCTGGCTCATCTTCGGACTCGCCTTCGTTTTGCGTCGACAGATCAATAAGTCGCATTCAAAAGGCGACGAAGCCGGCGCCAAATACGGGCCCGAGTCAAAATGGGGAATCGCGCTGCAAAGCGTTGCCTTCGCCGCGATTTGGCTGACGCCGCGCCACAATTGGTGGGCGCTCCCTCCGTCGCAGACCGCAGAAATCGCAGTCGCCGTCGTCGCCGTCGTGCTCGCCTACGCAAGCGCCTTGCTCTCCTTGCGCGCTGTGCAGACCCTCGGCAAGCAGTGGACGTACCAGGCCCGCGTGCTCAAAGATCACGATCTCATCACGCAGGGGCCCTACTCCATCGTCCGCAATCCCATCTATCTCGGCATGTTCGGCATGATCCTTAGCACGGGACTCGTCTTCTCGCACTGGTGGCTCGCGCTGATCGCGATCATCTTCTTTCTCGTCGGCAATCACGTCCGCATCCGCGCCGAAGAAAGACTTCTCCGCGAATCCTTCGGCCAAAAATTCGACGATTACGCCGCCCGTGTCCCCGCCTTTCTCCCATTCACATAGCACCCTGCATCGTTGTACCGTCTGCCTCGCCACTTTTTTTGCGTTGTCATCCTGAGCCGTCCGAAGGACGGCGAAGGATCTCAACCTCTCCCTCGCCATGAAACCGTCTGTGCCCGCCCACCCCGTCTGATAACACTGTGAAAAATTTTCCACATTATTTTCCCGTTCGACTGGACAGACCGCCCTTAAGATGAGAAAAAAGATTGGGGGCTAACTATGAACACATACAACGTCACACTCCGCTACGAAGACCGTAAAGCCGGTTCCGAAGGCCGCACTATCAAAATCGACGCCTCAAGCATCGCAGGCGCAATCGGCAAAGCCACGCGCGAATTCGTCAAGAGCCTCGATCGCAAGCAGCGCTTCGACATGAACAAAGGTCTCAAGATCGAAGCCCTTCGCGTAAATACCGACAAGGCGAGTGAGCCCGAGGGTTCGCCCGAAGCGCACAAGTCGGCCGAAGAATCCGCGTCCGCATCCACCGCAAGCGCGTGACCTCGCGTCGCCATTCCCCGCATGGCGAGAGCGAAATATTTCCGTTTCCATGACGGTGGCCGAGCGGCTGCCGGATATCGCGGCAAGACCGGTGACTGCGTCGTACGCTCCATCGCGATAGCTACCGGTCTTCCCTATCAACAAGTCTATGACCTGGTGAACCGCGCCTCTACGCGCGAACGCACTGGCACGCGCAAACGCGGCATCAGCAACGCGCGCACCGGCGTCTACAAATCCACTATTCATCGCGTCATGAAAGAACTCGGTTGGGTCTGGACGCCGACCATGCAGATCGGCTCGGGCTGCACCGTGCATCTCCGCCCGAGTGAACTTCCGCACGGCCGCCTGGTTGTAAGCGTTTCGAAACACCTGACCGCCATGATCGACGGCATCATCCACGACACGCACGACTGCTCGCGCCGCGGCAAGCGCTGCGTCTACGGCTACTGGCAGCCACCACCGCGCCGCTTGCTGAGCCCCAGACAAACCGAACTCTTTGTCCAACCGCGAACGCAGCCACGCTCGCAAGAACAACGCCGCGCCGACTGGGAGCGATCGATTGATCGCACGATTCCAGTCGCTCCACCGCGTCTTCCCACTCCCCGCAAACCCGCGCGCCCCAATCGCCCGCCCGATCCTCCGCGCCGAAAATCCTTCTTCGAATGGCTCTTCGGCTAGCCCGAGCAGCCTCGTTCGCGGTTCGGCTTTTGAATCCGGCTTGCGAATCCAGTTTGTGAATCCCAGATTGTGAACTCCGGTTTGTGGGTCGGGTTTTGTGGGTCGCGGTTTCAACCGCGACATTCAAGTCAGGTAGCAAAAGGGGCTTCAGCCCCTGAAGTCCACCGCTCATTCATTACCGCTCACCAGAATCCGTTGTAAAATCCGCACGCGCATTTTCGCCAACATCCCGAACTCGAATTGAGGGCCCCATGTTCAGTCCCAGCCGCGCGCGCCGCATCGCCATCGTCGGCTCTGGCATGGTCGGTTCCACCACGGCCTACGCCCTCCTCCTGGAGGGCATCTCCGCCGAAATCGTACTGATCGACAAGAATCAATCCCTCGCGGAAGGACAAGCCGACGATTTAAGCGACGCGCAACTCTACTCCCGCGCCGCGCGCGTCTTCGCCGGCGACTTCTCTGATTGCGCCACCGCCGACATCATCATCATCACCGCTGGCGTCAACCAGGCGCTTATGGGCAACTCGCGCATCAACGACATCAAAGCCGCGAGCGAAATCGTCAAAGGAATTGTCGATGAAATCCGCCGCCACGATCCCTGCGGCATCATCCTGGTCGCGTCCAACCCGCTCGACGTCATCACTTACGCCGTCGGCAAGTGGTCAGGACTTTCGCCAAATCGCGTCATCGGCTCCGGGACGTCGCTCGACACGTCGCGCTTTCGGCGCCGCCTCGCGCAGCATTTCGGCATCGCACCCGAAAATGTGCACGCCTTCATCATCGGCGAACACGGCGACACTCAGGTCCCCGTTCTCTCCTCTGCTCGCATCGCCGGAATGTCGCTCGAAGATTTCTGTCACGACCGGGGCTTGCCCTACGACGAATCCCTGTTTCTCGCGATCGCAAATAAAACGCGCACTGCCGGCTATGCCATCCAGCAAGCCAAAGGCTCGACCTACTACGGCATCGCGACTGCGCTGACCCGCATCGTCCGCGCCATTTGGAAAGACGAAAACACTGTTCTCACCGTCTCCCGGCTCGTCCCGCCGGAATTGGGCCTCGGCGACGTCTGCTTATCGCTTCCCGTGACGCTCGGACTGGAGGGTGCCAGCCGTCCGCTGAACCTTACGCTGAGCCCCGCCGAGCGCGCAGCTCTCCATCATTCCGCCGATACTTTGAAGCAGTACATCGCCCGCATCGAATCGCTAGGACCCCAACCCACTAAATCCTGATCACCGCGCGGCCATAGCTCAGCTCCAGACCGCGCGCCCGATCAAAGCTTTCTCTTCCCTTAGAACCAAAGTCACATCCAGATCGGTACGCCTGCTCTATGGTCGCTCCACGGCTATTTTTCTATCTTTGAATTGCGCGGGGCGATTCACTCGACGCCCGCGATGTACCAAGGAGAATCAAGCAGTTACAAGAATTCGTACGGCACGTGCGGCTTCGATTGCCCAACGCATCTCGCCGTCATCGACTTCCTTCCGCTAGCGTCCGGCTCCCCCACCGACGTATCCCCTAAAGCCGGCGCAGGCTCCAACCCACGCATTTCACCGCAAATAAGAGAGGGGGCGCTACCAGCCGCGCCCCCTCTTCCCACTTTTAATCTGTTCTTACCTGCGTATCACTGCACCGCATCTACCGCAGTCGGTCATTCTTGCCCGGCGTCAGATACCACATGTATCCCGCCAAGCTCAAAATGACGATCGCAACCACGACTGCAATTCCATAAATTGCCGATTCCATAGCAATGAATGTTAGCCATGCAACCGCGCGAAGCCATACCATCCAATCCCGATTTTTTGCAGAAATGTCCTCAGCGAAGCATTATGGCGTACCAGAACGCCCGATCAACGCTATGCTCAAGAAGCGTCAGTTCGGAATTGGATCTAGGCTGGAGCGCAGATTCGGAACGGTCGAAACTTTGGAATCGCTGGATGGACTGGCACCCACGGACGTGTCCACGTGATTGCGGAGCGCGTCAACATTTAAGTACAATCACGAAAGCCCGGAGTGGCGGAACTGGCAGACGCGCTGGACTCAAAATCCAGTGGCACCTGGTGCCGTGTGGGTTCGACCCCCTCCTCCGGGACCAATTACTTTCCTCGATTTTCGAAACCCCAGCTCGAAAGCGAACCCGTAGCGCCTACGTCTTACGTCACGTCGCCCCTGCGCACGCCTTGCTCGCCTCACTCTTCGGCGGCTACACTCGCGATGCCCGTGCCAACAACCGAAAATTCCACTGCGCCGATCTCCGCGACGACCTCCTTCCATGGTGGCGCGCCGACTCCGCCGCACGGCTTGGGCGGCTTCTGGGCGCTCATCGCCGTCCAATTTCAAAACGCCTTCAGCGACAACGCACTTAAGTGGCTCGTCAGCTTCCTCATTCTCGAATCCTTCCCCGACAAGAATCAGCGCGATCTCTGGTTTGTCCTGGTCGTTCCCCTCCTCTTCGCGGTTCCTTTTCTGATCTTCTCGATCCCCGGTGGCTACTTCGCCGACAAATACAGCAAACGCAGCGTCACACTCGGCGTAAAAGTCTTCGAGCTTATCGTGATGACGCTGGCCGCGTTCGCGCTCGCCCACAATCGCGTCGACCTCGCCAGCCTCGCTCTCTTCCTCGCCTGCACCCAAGGCGCGATCTTCGGCCCCACAAAATACGCCCTGCTCCCCGAACTCCTCCCCGAGTCCAAACTGAGCTGGGGCAACGGCATCATCGAACTCACCACCCTCCTCTCTGCGATCTTCGCCGCACTCGCCGGAGGCTTTCTCGCCCAACATTTCCGCGGCCGCCAGGTGTGGTCGGGCGGCGTCTTCATCGCACTCACGCTCACGGGCATGTTCTTCGCGCTCCTGATGCCGCGCCTTCCCGCCGCCGATCCCTCGCGCCGCTTCGACTGGAATTTCCCCCGCGAATTCGTCTCCGAAACCAGTCGCGTCTGGCGCAACGCAACACTCCGCATGGCCGTCCTCGCCAACACCTTCTTCTGGTTCCTTGGTTCGCTCCTCCTCCTCAACATCGTCCTCTACGCCACCGACATTCTCCGCGTGGACGATCAGCACAGCAGCTACCTACTCGCCGCCCTCAGCCTCGGCATCGGAATCGGCAGCTTCCTCGCCGGATACGCTTCCGCCGGCAAAATCGAGCAAGGCATGATCCTCCCCGGCCTGCTCGGCCTGATAATAGTGACCGCAATCCTCTCCATCCCCGGCCTCAGCTTCGTCACCGTCGCTGTCCTCCTCGCCTTCGTCGGCGTCTTCGGCGGATTCTTCGTGGTCCCCATCAACGCCCTCATCCAACACATCCCGCCACCCGAAGAAAAAGGCCGCACCATCGCCGTCGCCAACCTCCTCTCGTTCGTAGGCGTCGCCCTCCAGCCTCTCGCCCAATACGCGATGATCCGCCTGGGCCACCCCAATCCTTCCCGCATTTTCGTCGTCTCCGCCGCGATGAGCCTCGTCATGGGCATCCTTTTATTGCGCATGATGCCCTCCCTCGGCACCCGCGCCCTCCGCTGGACGCGTCTCCGCCCAAGCGATACCCGGTAAGCCCCTCCGAATCCCGCGACTGCCTCCGCCACTGCCTCCCGCGGCCCCCACTGGACGCGTCTCCGCCCAAGCGATACCCGGTAAGCCCCTCCGAATCCCGCGACTGCCTCCGCCAATGCCTCCCGCGGCCTCCACTGGACGTGTCTCCGCCCAAGCGATACCCTATAGCTCCTCCGAATCCCGCGACTGTCTCCGCCACAGCCGTTGGACCGTTTGGATTCGCGCTCAGGGGCGCGATGAGTTTCGCATCAACACGAGCAACCAGAGTCGCGCCAGCGCAAGAAGCTGACGCGCCAGAGGCATTAAAGCCAGCAGGTATGTCCACCGTCCTCGCCATTCCCGGTTCTTCCGTCCCGAAGCGCGGCCTCCGCGAATCCATGGAGCGCGTCCTCAAAGAGCTAGAAACCGTCCGCAAGGATCCCGCGCCCGACCCGGTCCACGACCTCCGCGTCGCCATTCGCCGCTGCCGTTCCGTCGGCGCCGTCTTCCAGGAAGTCGACCCCGACCCCGCATGGAACGAACTCCGCCGCGTCCCGCGCAAACTCTTCCGCCGCCTCGGCGCCCTCCGCGACGCCCAAGTCATGGACGACTGGGTCAAGCATCTCGCGCCCGAAGGCGACCCACTCCGCGCCAAGCTCCATTCCAATTTCATCGACACCGAGCCCGACCTCCGCGACCACGCCCTGCGCTCAGTTGAAAAATTTGACATCAAGTCCTGGACGCGCCTCGAGCAAAAGCTCCGCCGCCGCGTCCGCCTCGTTCCGCCATCGAGCCTCGCGGCACAGTGCCTCGCCGTCGAACGCATCGACGAAGCCCGCGAACTGCACGCCCGAGCGCAGCGTACGGACAATCCCGCCGCTTGGCACGAACTCCGCATCGGCATCAAGCGCTTCCGCTACACCGTCGAAAATCTCCTTCCGAATCACTACGTCCTCTGGAGCAAGAATCTCAAGCGCCTCCAGGATCTCCTCGGCGAAGTTCACGATCTCGACGTCCTCGCCGCGCTCCTGAAAGATGTCGTCGCCAAAAACGTCCCAGACGATGAATCCGCGCAGCACGCGCTCACCGATGCGCACCACGTATGGCAGGAAATCATCCATCGCGAACGTACGGAGCGCGTTGAAACCTATCGCCAGCTCACACTCGGCAAAACCAGCCTCTGGAACGACTGGCGCCACGGTCTCCCGCAAAGCAAGCGCCTCGCGCTCGCCTCGATGGCGCGATTGAGAGCCACCGCCCGCGCCACCGACTCACGCCCCCATCGCACCGCAAAAATTTCTCGCTTCGCAATCACGCTCTTCGACGCCCTGCGTCGCGCGCACGCCGCACCCGCCTTCGGCGAGCAAAACATGCGCCGCGTCATGCGCGCCGCCGCGCGACTCCATCGCGTCGGCGGAGTCCGCCACGCCAAGCCTGTGCGCAAATCCAGTCCTAAAGCCGCGCGCCGTTTCCTCCGCGAACTTCCCATGCCTCCAAGCTGGACCTACGAAGAGTGGGACCTCCTCGGCTGGGCCGTCCGCTTTCATCGCGGCCCCGAACCAAGCCCGGAACGCGGCACATTTTCGACGCTCTCCGACGAGCAGCAAAAGAACATTCAAGCCATCGCCGGAGTCCTCCGCCTCGCGCGCGCCTTCCGCAAATGCCGCCTCGAAACCTGCGAAGGCCTCCGCGCCGAGAAGACTTCCGACGCCGTCATCCTTCATGTCCCCGGCCTCGCCGACTCCGTAGAAAACGCCGCACGCCTCGCCGCCGCAAAACATTTACTCGACACCTACATCGGCAAGCCGCTGCTCCTCAAGCCCGCACCGAAACGCGCCGTCCCAGCCCCCATTCAAAATCCAAAAAACGTCATCGACCTCCTGGAAGACTTCCAACGCCACCAGGAATCCGACCCGCCAAAAACCTTCGCCGCCGCATCCGGCTCCTCGTCCGACTAAACATCCCTCGCTCTTGTAGGGGCGGGTATTGCTCCGCCCCGCGTTGCCAACACTAAAAGCAGCCCCGCTACCACCCGTAGCGCCGGCATCCTGCTGGCGTCTTCAATTCCCACTCACAACCCCGCAGTTGCCTGCCACCCTCTCCGGGTGTACGCTTCGCCCAACGGAACGTCGGTCGGTCCACTTTCCGGATCCTTCCCCTGGTCGGTTCTTAGTCCAAGGAAATCGCAGCACTCGCAGTCCGCCTTCGTGCGGAAGAAAGCAGAGAGAAAGAAAAAATGCGTATTCGATCGATTTGGTGCCCTTGCGTTGTTGTGTGCCCTCATCATGCCCGTTGCCGCGAATCGCGCATCCGCGCAGTCGCAGTCTTCCGAAAAACCCACGCAGTACACCTACGTCTCCGAGTGGGCCGTCCCCCGCGCGATGTGGGGCGACTACAACAAAGGCGAAGCCGCCGACCTCGACATGATGAAAAAAGCCGTCTCCGACGGCGTCATCACCGGCTTCGGCACATTTGCCGTTCTCAATCACCAGGAAGGCGAGCCCACCCACGGCACCTGGTTCAACGCCACTTCCATCGCCAACCTGCTCAAATTCCTCGAGACTCTGCGCAACGCGCCCGGAGCCACCGATGCCCCTCTCGCCGCTTCGAAACACTGGGACTACATCCTGCAGAGCCACGATTACGCCGGGCATTCAGGCACATTCAACAATGGCATCTTGCGCGTTGGCCGTTGGACTCCCGCACACGGAGCAACCGATCCCGACGGAAAAATCCTGAAGGCCACGATGGTCGCGTTGCTCGACAAACTCTTGGCCGACGGTGCCTTGCACGCCTACACGATCGACACGGAATCCATTCACACCGCACCCGTCGGAACCATGTTCGTAGTACTCGTCGCGAACGGTGGCGAAGGCATCGACAAATTCGACGCAGCTCTCGAAGCCGCCGAAAAGAGCAATCCCGCGGCATGGGCAGGTATGATCGCCACGCTCGATGAGAAGGGACACGCCGACACTCTGGCGAGAGTCGGCGTAATGACCCGCAAGTAGCGGGTCGCGCTGTAACAGCTGCAGCCATGCACTACAAAGCACGGCGGCACTCATCGTGCCGCCGTGCTTTTATCTTATCCTTCGCTGAAATCGATGATCGCCGGCGTCTCGCGGAAAAACTTCGTCTTGCTCGCCAGATAAATCGCACCGATCAGGAACCAGATCCCGCCCAACGTCTTCGCCAACGGGTTCAGATTCCACCAAATCACGCTGCAAAAAATAAATCCGATCACCGGCAAGCACGATATCGATAAGAATTCTCCGCGGTCCGCCCTTCTGCAAGATCCCGAACTGATAAAACGCCGCCGCATTCACTCCCATAAACGAAAGGAACGCCCCAAAATTCAAAAGCTCCCCCGCCTGCTGATACGCGCTCCCGTTAAAATTCAGCAGCACCGCTCCGCCAAAACTCAATAATCCGATCAACAAGATGTTGTAAGTCGGCGTACTCGTGCCCGGCTTCACGTACCCGAAAAATTTGCGTGGCAAAACATTGTCGCGCCCCATGCCAAACAACAGTTTCGCCGCACCCAATCCCCCACCCAGCCCGCTGCCAAACGCAGCGACAATCACCACAACTCCCATCGCATTGAACAGCGCCGGCCCGCCAACTCGCCCGCACACATCCAAAAACGCCGTCTCCATCGACTTGAACGAATGCCAGTCCGGCCACACCCGCTGCGCCAGGTAAACCTCGAACCCGCCAAACAATCCTGTGAACACGCAAACAATCACTGTCGCCAGCAAAATATTCCGCTTCGGATTCTCCGCATCTTCCGTCAGCGTGGTCACGCCATCGAATCCGATATAAGTAAGCGCCGCGAACGAAGTCGCTCCCAGGACTTGCCGCATGTTAAAGGTCGCCGGATCGTAGAAAGGTTGCGTCGAGAAAATTCCGCCCCATCCCTGCCCAAGAAACAAATATCGCAATGCGAGCACGATGAAGAATCCAATCACGATGAACATGCCAAACAGCAAAATCTGATTCTGCCGCGCCGAAGAACGAACCCCTTGCAGGTTCAACAGCGTGATGACGATCGCCACAATCGCAGCCCAAACCGCGAACGGCACCTTCGGCGTGTAAACGTTGTGCATCGCCGCCGCAATCCAGACGCAATTGATCAGCGGCAAGAGCAAATAATCCAGAAACATCGCCCATCCGGCCAAAAATCCCAGATGCGGATTGATTCCCTTTCCCACGTATGTATAGGCCGACCCCGCCGAAGGAAACAACGCCGCCATCCGCCCATAACTCACCGCAGTGATCATCATCGCGAACATCGCAAATAAAATGATCGTCGTTAGATACCCGTTCGAAAGCTTCTGCGCCACGCCATACAACGGCACCGGCGCGATCGGCTGAATCAGCACAATCCCGAAAAACACCAGGTCCGTCAGCGTCAGCAATTTCTTGCCGGGTCGCCCAGCACTTGCCCCTACGGTCTCGCTCACTTCTCCACCTCACCTAAGAACTGTCATCCCGACTGAAGCGAGCCGACGCCTTTTCTTCGCGTTCGCTCCTGCGAACGCGTCGGCTCGCGCAGTGGAGGGACCTTGGCGGTGATCTCACCCGGCGCGACTCGATGAGACACACCTCCCGCAACCGCACTCAAATCCTCTTCACCAATCCCTGATCCGTCGCTTCCGTATTCCTCACCAACAACAAGACCAAAATCATCCCCACAAACGGAATCAACCCCGCCACCACCACGATCGGATCAAACGCATGCGTCCCAGCCGACACATTCGCATCCGAAAAATGCCCAATCAATTCAAACGCGATAATTGTCCCGATCCCCGCCGCCGTTCCACTCATCCCGCTGACCGTCGCCACTGCGCGACTCTCGAACAAATCCGTCGGCAACACGTTCGCAATCGTCGAAAACGAAGCGTATGCAAACGTCGCGATCGCAAACAACAACGTGATCAGCCAAAGCTTCGTCGTAAAAATCGTCGGGATCAGGAGCATCACCCCAAGTCCGCCAAACACCACCATCGACTTCCGCGCCGCCCCGACCGACCATCCGCGCTTGATCAGCACTCCCGAAATCCAACCGCCAAAAAAATTCCCCAGGTCCGCCGCCAGAAACGGAATCCACACCGCGACCAACCCGTTCTTCAACGCAATTCCCTTCGCCACCAGAAAAATCGGAAACCAATCCGTGACAAAAAACCAAACCGGATCGGTCAGCCCTTTCGACACCAGCGTTCCCCACGTCTGCGGCAGCCTCAACAGCTCGCCCCACCCTGGCAATTTGCGCGTCCCCGGTTCACCTTTATCGATCGACTCCGCTTCGATATCCGTCAGCAGCATCTGCCGCTCTTCCGCAGTAATCCGCGGATGCTCCTGCGGCCGGTAATACATCTTGCGCCACAAAATCAGCCACAAAAATCCCAGCAATCCAGGAATGACGAACGCCACTCGCCAGCCCCAGTGCAAATAAATCGGCAAAATTATGAACGGCGCCACCGCTCCGCCCACCGACGATCCGCTGTCGTAAAACGCCGCCGCCAACCCGCGCTCGCGCTTCGGAAACCACTCCGACACCGCCTTGCTCGCTCCCGGCCAGTTCGCCGACTCACCCAATCCCAGTAGAAAGCGAAATCCAGCAAAACTCGCAAATCCATTCGCCAGCGAAGTCAGCAGCGACACCACCGAATACCAGATCACGCTGATCGTCAGACCTCGTCGCGTTCCGATCCGATCGATCTGCCGCCCGCAAACCGTCTGCCCGATCGAGTACGCCACGCGAAACGCGATCGCGATGTTCGCGTAATCCGTATTCGTCCAATGAAAATCCTGCTTCAGAAATGGCGCAAGAATCGACAGCGTCTGCCGATCAACATAATTAATAACGGTGGACGCAAACAGAATCCCGCCAATCCACCACCGCAGCGAAGGAATCCCCCGATTCCCAGTCACGGAAGTCTGCGTCATGAGATCGTTTTCACTCGCGCCCCTGCGACGCTATTCGCCCCGCTCGGAATGACTAAGACGATCACTGGTCGTGTCCCCTTGTGAAGACTTCTCGGAATCGCGTCGCACGATTCTACACGCGACGCTCAGAAACGCACCTGTTTGCCCAGCGTCGATTCATATGTCACTCGGCTATAGAGCGTCCCAACTTTGCGATGCCCCATCCCCCTGTGTTGTAATGTCCATGTAACAAACGCCATCTAATCTCCAACGTAAAGATGCCAACTAGCTCCGTCGAAAATCCGGAATCATCACAAAAGTTGTCTCGAACCGAGGCAGCAAAATCCACTTTGCCCCAGCCGGGACGCCCCGTCCCTAGCCGCGCCTACCCTGGCGCGCTCATCGTCGTCGAAGGTACCGACGGCTCGGGCAAAAGCACCCAACTTTATCTTCTGAAGCGCTGGCTCGAAATCGGTGGCTACCGCCTGCATTTCACCGAGTGGAATTCATCACCGCTCGTGAAGTCCGCGACGCGACGCGGCAAGCAGCGCCGTCTGCTTACGCCAACCACGTTCTCTCTGCTGCATGCCGCCGACTTCGCCGACCGCTGCGAACGCCAGATCATGCCGCTCCTCCAAGGCGACTATCTCGTCCTCGCCGATCGATACGTTTACACCGCCTTCGCCCGCGACGCCGCTCGCGGATGCCCTGCGCGCTGGCTCCGCAACCTCTATCGCTTTGCGCCGGTTCCCGACATCACCTTCTACTTCCGCGCCCCGCTCGACGTCGCGGTGCATCGCATTCTCAGCGGCCGCCCGAAGTTGAAATACTACGAAGCCGGCATGGATCTCGGCCTTTCGTACGATCGTTCCGAAAGTTTCCGCCTCTTCCAGGCTCGTATCCTGGAGGAGTACGACAAGATGGTCGACTCCGACAATTTCGTCGTTCTCGATGGCACCCTGCCCGTGAACAAGTTGCAAAAACAGATGCGCGACATCGTCGCCTCCAAAATTGATCTCAAGCGCTTTGCGCCGCACGCACCGGAAGCCGAATGAAGAAACAACACGAAGAGGGCGCCGCAGGAATGCCCGAGCACGAAAAAGAAAAAGAGAAAGACAAGATCGCCCCCGCGACGATTCCCGCCGCACAGGCAGCCCCTCCGGAACAGCCCGCGCCCGCCGCCAAACTTCCGGTCGCGGAAGAAGACCCTTCGCAATATTTCTTCGGTGAGCCGCTCGTCGGCTTCGATCCCAGCGAAATCACCGGCACACTGATCGTGATCGAAGGCATGGACGGCTCCGGCCGCTCAACGCAGATCGCGCTGCTGCAAGAATGGCTCGAGTCCGAAGGCTTCGCCGTGCAAACGAGCGGCCTCCGCCGCTCGAACCTCGTAGGCCGCGACATCGACGAACTCCTCGCGAAAAACGCGGTGACGCGCCTGACACTTTCCCTGATGTACGCCACAGACTTCTTCGATCAGATCGAGCACCGCATCCTGCCCGCGCTTCGCTCCGGCGCAGTCGTTCTCGCCGATCGCTTCATCTTCACGTTGATCGCCCGCGGCGTCGTCCGCGGCATCAATCGCGACTACATCTCCGGCCTCTACGCCATGGCGCTTCGCCCTCACCTCACGTTCTGGTTGAACGTTCGCCCCGAAACCGCCTTCGCCCGCGAATTCAAAAAAGCCCAGGCCATCAGCTACTGGGAAGCCGGCCGCGACATGTCACTCTCTCACGACCTCTACTGGTCGTTCATCCGCTACCAGACGATGATCAAGCGCGAGTTCGAGGTCATGGCCAAGCGCCACAGCTTCATCGAACTCGACGGCGAGGCTAGCGTCTCCTCGGTCAACAAACAATTGCGCCAGCGCATCGGCGAGCGCCTCGGAATTCGCGCCACAAAATACGCCCCGTCATCCGCATTGCAGCACCTCTGGCGTTAAACTCTCTCGCATGCCCGAGCCAGTTCACATCGCGGCGATTGATGCCGGCTCCAACGCAGTGCGCCTTTCCGTCGCCCGCGCCTACTCCGCTCTCGATATTGAACCCCTCTACAGCGAACGCTACTCGCTGCGCCTCGGCGAAAGCGTTTTTCTGCGGCACCGTTTCACCGAAGATCTTTTCAAAAAAGGTGTGAAAGCTTTTCGTCATTTCAAGGATGTGATGGACGAGTACGGCGTCACTCGCTACCGCGCCGTGGCGACGAGCGCGTCGCGCGAAGCGCGCAATCGTGAAGCGTTTGTTCGTGAGATTCGGCGAAAGGCGGGAATTTCGCTGGAGGTGATCGGCACCGCCGAAGAGTCGCGACTGGGTCGCGAGGCCGCAATCGCGGTCATGGGTCCCGAAGCCCCCCCGCGCTGCATCATCGACCTTGGCGGTGGCAGCCTTGAGATCAACATCCTGCACGACCACACCGTCGAGCAGAATGCGCAGATCCCGGTCGGCACCGTGCGACTCATGTCCACGCTCAATATTCCGGGCGTCATCCGCACCCAGCAGTCCGAGCAGGTGCGGCGCTACGTCAAGGCCTTGCTGGAATCGAAACTGCCGAACCGGCCGAATCTTGCCGACAGCATCGCAGTCGCGCTCGGTGGCAGCGCCGAAGCGCTTGCGGCGATCGCTCCCGGTCCGCGCGAGCACGGCATCCCGACGCTGGCGCTTCCACTGCTGCGCGAGCGACTGTCCGGGATTCTCGAGCGCGATGTGCGCGAACGCATGAAGGCCTACGCTGTGCGACGCGATCGCGCCGACGTACTGGGAATCGCCGCGATCATTTTCATCATGATCGGGCGTTATTTGAATTTGCGGACGGTGGCCGTTCCAAGCATCGGCATCCGCGAAGGGTTACTGCAAGAAATCGCCCGCGACGCGTTCTCGCGCAAAGAACCGCATCGCTACAACGCACCCGAACGGCAGCTGTTGCTCGGCACGCGCGCGTTCGCTCGACGTCTAAAGTACGACCAGCAGCATGCAGAGCATGTCCGTGAACTGAGCATCATGCTCTTCGATCAGTTGCAACCCGTGCATCACTTGCCGGCGCATGCGCGCGTCTTGCTGGAAGCGGCCGCCATGCTGCACGACGTGGGGCACATGATCAGCCACCGCGGCCACCACAAACACGGGGAGTATCTCGCCCTCAACGGCGACATCCAGGGTCTCGATGGCCACGATCGCTGCATCGTTGCCGCCGCCGTCCGCTACCACAACCGCAAGTCCGTTCCCGCGGGCCACCACGTGGCGTACTCATCGCTGACAAACGCCGAACAGCGCATCACGCGCCGGCTGGCCGCTCTGCTGCGCGTAGCCGAAGCCCTCGACCATTCGCACCGCCAGCGCGTCACCAATCTCCGCGCATCCTTTCAGCGCGACGCCGTCGGCCTGCGCGTCACTGCCCACGGCGATGCCGCCGAAGATTTGGTCGACGCCAATCGCAGCGCCGAACTCTTCGAAAAAGAATTCCACGTCCGCCTCTACTTCCGCCAAGCCGACCAGTAGCCGCGCCGCCAGGTCACAAAAATCGTCGTGCTATAATGTCGCTTAGCAAGTGCTTTCCGTCGGCTTCACTCGAGGCTTCAGGGCTTCGTCCACGGAATCGCTACTCGAATCGAACGTCGTATCGACAAGATGCAGTCTCGCCAACCAGCGGCGAGCACCGAAAAACGAAGCCCCTCACCCGCAGCACCGGTCGCTCGCACCCAAAATTCAGCTCAAACAAGCCTCTCAGCGTCCTCCATTCCCAAAATGGGAATTTCACGCGCATCTGCAAACCGCTTGTTTACATGGGATTACACACTCTTAAAAGTGAGCGTTCCACAACCTCAAGTAAACAAACCGATTGCACGCTCTTTCAAAAACATAGGGGGTGTACCCACTTCCTTCCCAAAACGGAACCGGGAAGGCGCAGGCACAGAGACGGAACTACTTGCGGAGGAGTTTGGGTGTAGCCAGCCATAGAAGCTGACCGCTCGGAGGCGTCAGTCGCTTCAGTTCGATGGCGGCGACTCCAGCCTTTTTCAAAGCGGTGACATGATGTTTCGCGCCAATCGCGGCGGCAACCAGATCATCGAGTTGCGGCGCATGGCCGAAGCAAAAAACGACGGACGAGTTTTTCTCCTTCGCGATCTCTTTGAAAAAATGCGAAGGCTCAGTCCCAGGGAGCAGCGAATCGGAGCGATGGATTTTTTGTTTCGGATAATCGAACGCACTCGCAAAGATCTCCGCCGTCTGCATCGCGCGCACATACGGACTGCTGATCAAAAGGTCCGGCTTGATTTTAAATCCGGCGATTCGCTTGGCAACCTGCTTGGTCTTGTCGATGCCTTCTTCGGTCAGGTAGCGATCGGGATCGGCGGGTGATTTCGGATCTTCGCGGTCGATAGCGATGCCGTGACGGACAATGTACAACTCCATTTGAATTCGATCTCCTTTTTCTTTTCAACTATTGTGATGCGGATGCGATTGCGGTTGGTGCAGCAATCTCTGCGCTGTGACCTAGTGATTGTTGCGAAGTTCGCACACTGCGGCGTGACACCACGGCCTTAGATGCGTTCTGCGTTGATGCTAGAAGATGGAGATTTTGAAGCTCAGAAACTTCTTCGGATTCTGCCGGAAATCGCCGATAAGCAAACGAAGGTCGCCGGTCAGCCCAGTCAAATTGTCATAAAGTTGCGGATCGGAGAAAAGTTTGCCCGCCGTTGTCGTGTTGTCATTCAGTTTCGCCGTCGCGGTCGCGAGATTCGTGCTCGTATCTTTCAGCTTGTTGTAAAGGGCGTCGTCGGTGGCGAGTTTGCCGAGGCTTCCCTTTCCGGCGCGGACGTCGCCAATCATACCGTTGGCGTTATCGACGGTGGATTTCAGCTGATCGTACAGCTGCGGATCGTAGAGCAGCTTGCCGAGCGTTCCCTTTTGCGCGCGCAGGTCGGCGACGATCGTGTTGACGTTGTCGTAGAGCTCGTCGCTGGTGACAAGCTTGCCGAGCGTGCCTTTGCCACCGCGGATATCGGCGATCATTTTGTTGGCGTTGCCGAGAGTTGCGTTCAGGTTGTTGTAAGCCTGCTCGTCCTGAATCAGCTTGCCGATCGTGCCTTGACCGGCCTTCACGCCAGCAACCATCGACTGCACATCGACGGTAATAACCTTGAGATTGTTGAGCAGGTCGGAGCTCTGCGCCATGATCTCGGAGATTCCTTTTTCAGAGACGCCCCGGACTTCGGCGTCTTCTTTCAGAGGAGTGCCGGTGAAACCGCGCGTCACATTGATGTATTTGTTGCCGAGGAGACCTTCCGTGACGAGAGTCGCGGTCGAGTCCGTGAGAATGTCGTTCTGGAAGCGGCGATCGAGCCGCATGTTGATTTCGATGCTCTTATTTTTCTCGGGAATCTTATTGGCAGTGCGCGGAACGAGACGCAAGGTCTCAACGTTGCCGACGTCCACGCCGTCGATGCGGACAGGCGCGCCGGTAGCGAGGCCCGCGACGTCGGGAAGATAAGTCTTGAGGCGGTACTTGGGTCCCCAGAAGCCGGCACCCGTGACGTAGAAAATGCCGACAGCGAGAACGAACAGGCCAACCAAGACGAACAGGCCGACACGCAGCTCGGTCCACGTCAATTGTTTGCGCATCGCCATCGATGCAGTTCCTCCGCCGGATAGACTGCCGGGATCCTGAATTCCACTACGAGTTCGAGTGTTCCACCACTAATGCTGGCCGCTGATGCCGACCGCTACTGCCAGCCACATCTACTGAGAAACAGAGTACAGCATGTTTCACACAAGATAGCGCTTGAGATATGGGTCGCGTGTCGATGCTATCTCCTCCGGAGTGCCATCAAAATAAATGCGGCCCTCGTTGTAAACGACAAAACGCGTGACGGGCTCGTCGAGATTGGCCTGGACGCGCGCTGGGGAGGCCGGGTCGCGGACGACGCGCTTCGTTTGCGGATCGAACTTGAAATTGGCAAGCGCGAAACCATCCTGAATTCGGTGCGTTGCGAGGAGAGCGGTTACGCCGTACACGTCGCGGAGGCGAAGGATGAGCGTAATGATTGTTTGCGATGTAACAGGATCGAGGCCTGCCGTGGGCGAATCGTAGAGAACGATTTGCGGGCGGCTGACGAGCGCGCGAGCAATCGAAACGCGGCGGCGCATACCGCCGGAGAGTTCGGAGGGAAGTTGCTCGAGCGTGTGCTCGAGCTCGACGAATTTGAGGACTTCGCGGACGCGCTGATCGACTTCGACTTCGTCGACGCGATCTTCGCGGAGACGGTACGCGACGTTGTCAGCGACCGTCATCGAATCAAAGAGAGCGCCTTCCTGAAAGACGAATCCGATCTGACGACGGAAGTTGAGGAGATCGACTTCGGACATGGAAGAGACTTCCTGACCGAGGACATTGACTCTGCCTTGCGAAGGATGGAGGAGACCGGCGGCGAGTTTCAGTGTGAGGGTTTTGCCGGTACCGGTTTCGCCCAGGAGGATCATCGTTTCGCGTGGAAGAACTTTGAAGGAGAGGCCGCGGAGAATGTCGCCTTCGTCGAAGCCGAGACGGACGTTGTCGAAGGTTACGACGGGATCGGTGTCGTACGGCGTGCGACGCGGCGGAACTATTGGGGGACGAGTTGTCAAAACAGTTTGTCTCCCAAGAAAAGGGCGATTTTTGTGAGGAAAACGTCGCAGGCAATGATCATTACGTTGGAGACGACGACGGCTTGCGTGGTGGCGCGGCCGACGCCTTGGGTACCGCCGCGGACGGTCAGGCCTTTGTAGCAGCCGACGGTGGCGAGGATGAAACCGTAAACCAAGGGCTTCATCATGCCCTGCATGATGTCGGCGAAATCGAGGGCGTTGATGGCGCGGGTCCAGAATTCGATGGCACCGAGGCGCAGCGAAAAGACGGAGGCGAGGCAGCCGCCGAGAAGACCGACAAAGTCGGAAAGCACGGTGAGCAACGGAAGAACGAGGATGCTGGCGACGACGCGCGGAGTGACGAGCTTGCGATACGGGTCGGTGCCCATGGCGCGCATGGCGTCAACCTGTTCGGTGACGAGCATGGAGCCGAGTTCGGAGGCGATGCCGCTGGCGTTGCGACCGGCGACGAGAATGCCGGTGATCGTGGGGCCAAGTTCGCGGACGAGCGCGAGCGAGACGATGTCGCCGGTGAGGCCGGTCTGGCCGAAGCGTACGAACTGGGAGCCGGTTTGCAGCACCATGACGGCGCCGATGAAAAAGCCGGACATGAGGACGATGGCGAGAGAGCCGACGCCGATGTCGTCCATCTGGTCGAGAACGTCCTGAAAATAACGCGGGCTGGTGGCGAGATTGGCGAGCGAGCGGCCGGCAAGCTGGAAATAATCCTGGACGTTGAGAACGAAGCGCTTCGAGGCGTCGGTGAGCACCTCGACCATGGAGATTTGTTCAACTACTTGCGCGTCGGGTGTCGAGAGTTGGAGCGGGGCTTCGGGCACGGTTGTTACGTTTGGATGACGCTACAGGCAAAGGGGTTATGGTGCGAGAGCACAACCACGTCGAAAGCGTAACTGGGCTGGCGGGATGCGTCAAGCAAACAGGCTGCTCATCGGCGCGTCCTTCTTAATCGTCAATGTAGTGCGAAAGGCCAAAAGCCAGGAAACAAAAGATAGCGAAAAAAATCAGACCAAGCCACCAATGAGTCCACGGGATCGGGAACAACAGAACGAGGAGCCACCATGTCCAGTGCTTGCCCCCGCGCCCCTTGTTTGGCTCAGCATTCGTTTGTTCCATACGGCTACCTTAACTACGTAAAAAGGTATCCCCGGATTTCAACTCGGTCACTGCTGTTGCGGGCTGCATTTCTGCGCCATCTATTGCGCCAAGTGAGCGTATTGGTCGCCGAAGAAGTCGGCTTTGTTCCAGGTGGGGCGCTGGGGGCCCTGGGCGACGTAGTAGCCGCAGAGGAAGGTGAAGCGGGCGAATTTTGCGGCGGCGTCGAAATCGAGATTGGGCTGAGTCATGTCGTCGTTGGGTTCGTGGTAGGTGTCGTCCATCCACTTCATGGCGATGCCGAAGGCTTTTTTGCTGCCGTCGGGCGACTTGAATCCGGGCGAGGGCATGACAGCGGGAATGCCCTGCTTGACGAAGGAGTATTGATCGCTGCGGATGAAGACGACTTGTTCGGGCATGGGATCGGGGCTTTCGACGATGCCCATTTTTTTGGCGGCGCGCTGGATGACCGACTCGAGCGAAGTGTGTTCGGCGCCGAAGGCGATGACATCGGCCAAGGGATACAGCATGAAAACCTGGTCGATGTTGATGTCGGCGACGATGGAATGTTTGGGAACGGTTGGATAGTGTGCGAAATATTCGGAGCCGAGTTCGCCGGCTTCTTCTCCGGTGACGGAGACGAAGAGGATGGAGCGGCGCGGGCGCGGATTCATGCGCGCGAAGGCTTGGGCGACTTCGAGAATGGTGGCGGAGCCGGAGGCGTTGTCGAGAGCGCCGTTGTAGATGGTGTCGCCATTTTTGGGTTCGCCGATGCCGAGATGATCGAGGTGCGCGGTGTAGACGAGGTATTCGTTTTTGAGAGTTGAATCGCTGCCTTCGAGTTTGGCGACGACGTTGGGACTGTGAAGGTCTTTGGCTTCGGTGACGACGTGAATTTTGGCGGTGACGGGGAGCGGGAAGACGGGGAGCTTGCCATCTTTCGCGCCTCCGAAGATTTCGTCGGCAGAGTGACCGGAGCCTTCGAAGAATTGGTGTGTTGCCTCGATGCTGAGGAACGTGACGGCCTTGATTTGCGGCAAGTAGTCGTTGGGCTGGCCTTGTTTATCGAGCCAGCGGAATTCGGGATTGGTGAGGTCGCGGACGAATTTTGCAAAGGGATACATGGATTCGGAGACAGGATCGTCGATGGCGATGATGCCGACGGCGCCATGTTCGGCGGCGATTTTGGCTTTCACTTCGGACGAGGAGTAGTGGGCCTTGATCGAGGATGGAAAATTGGGCGCGCCTTGCGCGAGGGCGACGATTTTGCCCTTGACGTCCAGGGATTTGTAGTCGTCGTAGTGCTGGTCGGGGGCGGTGACGCCGAAGCCGGCGAAAACTACGGGGGCGTCGACGGAAACATCGGGCCGCGCGGGATCGGGCTCGATGATGAAGTCAATGTGCGAGGTGAGGGAGAGCGGCGTGCCGTTGCGTGTGATGACAAGAGAGGATTTAGCGAGATCGGTGCGGAGCGAGCGCACCGGCACGGACTGGAAGTAGGTGTTGTTGTCACCGGCGGGCGCAAGGCCTATGCCTTCGAAGCGGGTGGCCATGTATTTGGCGGCGAGTTCGTGGCCGCGTGTGGCGGTGCCGCGGCCTTCGAGGGCGTCGTCGGAGAGGAAGCGCATGGAGCCGCGGATGGAGTCGGCGGTGATGGTGGCCATGGCTTGATCGGCGGCAGAGTCGTCGGGAGCGGCGACCGTGGGAGTGGGTACGAAGATCAGGAGCGAGGCTGTCACCGCGGCGAGAATTCGGATTGGGAGATTTTTGCGGACGTTGGGCGTGACGAGTGACATTCGCGAGGCTCCTGAAAGGTTGAGTTTGGATTCTACAACGGCGGAGGCGGTTTACGGACGGAGTCGATGTGTTGAGATCGTGCCTGGGCGCCCTGAAGGGACGCCCCTACAAGAGCGAGAGACTGGGCGATCAGGGCGCTGTTGTTCAGAATGTGGAGGGGCTTTACACTGGATGATTCGACGGAACAATTTTTGGCGAGTAGAGTTTCGCTGGGCATTTAGCGATCACGCGCAATTTAGCTATCGCGATTAGAGGATAAGGGCGGATGCTGCGTTTTTATACGGCGGGGGAGTCGCACGGGCAGGCGCTGCTGGCGTTTGTGTCGGGGCTGCCTGCGTCGTTGCCGGTGAGCGTGGATTTTATCAATCATGAGTTGCACCGGCGGCAGTTGGGGTATGGGCGCGGCGGGCGGCAGAAGATCGAGAAGGATAAGGCCGAGATTTTTGCGGGCGTGCGGCGCGGGGAGACGATTGGGGCGCCGATCGCGATGCGGATCGAAAATCGGGACTGGGCGAACTGGGAAAAGATATTGCCGGTGGAGGCGTTGCCGGAGGGCGAAGTCGGCGCTGTGGATTTGAAGAAGTTGACAGCGCCGCGGCCGGGTCATGCGGATCTGGCGGGGTCGCAGAAATTCAATTTCCACGATGCGCGGTATGTGCTGGAGCGGGCGTCGGCACGCGAAACGGCGGCGCGGGTGGCGGCGGGCGCTCTGGCGAAGCAATTATTGCGCGAGTTTGGGACGGAGATTGCGAGCCACTCGGTGCAGGTCGGGCACGTGAAGCTGGAGCGCGCGGCGACGTGGAATGAAATCTGGATGGCGAATGGGGATATCGATTCGCCGCTGCGTTGCGTGGATGCGAAGCTGCAGGATCGGATGAAGGCGGAAGTGGACGCGGCGAACACGGCGAACGATACGGTGGGTGGCGTCTTTGAAGTGGTCGTGCATAACGTACCGATCGGATTGGGAAGTCACGCGCAATGGGATGAGAAATTGGATGGACGGCTGGCGCAGGCAATTTTGAGCATTCAGGCTGTGAAAGGGATGGAGATCGGCGCGGGGATCGCAGCTGCGAATTCGTTTGGCAGCGAAGTGCAGGACGAAATTTCCTACGACAGGGCAGTTAAAAAATTTCGGCGGTCGTCGAATCGAGCGGGCGGATTGGAAGGCGGCATCACGAACGGCGAAGATATTGTGGTGCGCGGATATTTGAAGCCGATTTCGACGCTGAGGAAGCCGCTGGGAACAGCGGACATGGTGACGAAGGAGCCGATTCAGGCGGCGTATGAGCGGTCGGATTGGTGCGTGGTGCCGGCGGCGGGAGTTGCGGCTGAGGCGATGGTCGCACTTGTCCTGGCGGATGCTTTTCTGCAAAAATTTGGAGGAGACTCGCTCTCCGAGATGAGGCGGAATTTCGAAGGTTATGCCCGACAAGTTGAAGAGTTCTAAGAGCGCGTCGCAGTCCGAGGTTGAGACGGAGACGCAAGAGACGCAGGTTGCTGCGGCGACGGCGAGTGTGCCGAGCGCTGCGCGGAAGATTTATAAGATCGTGAAGTATGGCGATGCGATCCTGGAAAAGCCGACCGGGCTGGTGAAGAAGTTCGACGATGAGCTGGAGCAGCTTGCGGAAGATATGTTCGCGTCGATGTACGCGGCGCAGGGCGTTGGGCTGGCGGCACCGCAGATCGGACTCGGGATGCGGATGGCGGTCGTGGATGTGACGAGCGGGAAAAATCCGGAAGCGAAGATTGTGCTGGTGAATCCGGAAGTAATTCACGGCGAAGGTGAGAAGCGCGAAGAAGAAGGATGCCTGTCGATTCCGGGATTTCGCGGATATGTGGTGCGGCCGCAGTTCGTGACGGTGAGGGCGCAGAACGCGAAGGGCGAATCGTTTGAGATTCGCGGCGAGGATTTGCTGGCGCGCGCGTTTTGCCACGAGATCGATCATTTAAATGGGGTTTTGTTCATTCAGCACCTGAGCATGCTCAAGCGCGACTTGATCAAGCGGAAGATCAAGAAGCTGCGGAAACAGGGCGAGTGGTAGAGGCGCGAGTCGAAAAGCCGGGTCGTAAACGGATGAAGATTGTTTTTTGCGGGACTCCTCAGTTTGCCGTTCCTACGCTGAAGTTTTTGCTGACACACGAAGAGTTTGAGATTGCGGCGGTGATTACGCAGCCGGACCGTCCGAGCGGGCGCGGGATGAAGCTGACCGCGTCGCCGGTTAAAGAGGCGGCGGTCGCCGCGGGCGTCGTGGTGCATCAGCCGGAGAAGATTCGCGCGCCGGAAATGCAGGCTACGCTGGAGGCGATTGCGCCGGACTGCGTTGTGATTATTGCGTATGGGCAGATTATTCCGGGACGGCTGCTGCCGATCGCGAAGTATGGGTGGATCAATTTGCATGCTTCCCTTTTGCCGAAGTATCGCGGGGCGGCGCCGATCAATTGGGCGATCGTAAACGGCGAGACGGTCAGCGGGATCACGACGATGCGGATCGATGCGGGGATGGATACAGGGGAGATGTTGTTGCGGCACGAGATGGCGATTGGTACGAACGAGACGGCACCGGAGTTGGCGGCTCGGATGTCGGAGACGGGGGCGCCGCTGATGATGGAGACGTTGCGCGGGATTGGGGCGGGGACGTTGAGCGGGAAGGCGCAGGATGCTGCAGCGGCGACGTACGCGCCGATGATGAAGCGCGAGGATGGGCGGATTGAGTGGTCGCGGACGGCGGCGGAGATCTACAACCGGATGAGGGGGTTTGCGCCTTGGCCGGGGGCGTTTTCGACGTTGAGGGGGAAGACGTGCCAGATTTTGGGGCGGCCGGTGTCTAAAGGCGAAGAGGATTCTGAAGACGGCAACCTTGCGGCCATGGGGCGCAGCAATTCCTTCGGCGACACGCCTCAGGATAAAGCTGCGCCCCTACATGGAAGAGAGCCGGGAGCGATTCATGTGAGGCAGAACGGGATGTACGTTTCTTGCGGCGGAGCAACCGAAATGCGTGTGTTGTCCGTCAAAATGGAGGGCGGACGCGCGATGGACGCGGTGGAGTATGCGCGCGGAGCCCGGTTGACCGAAGGGGAACGCTTCGGAAACGTGTAGTTGGCAGGGATTGGAACGGTCAGGCATACTCGCCTTTCACGGCACCTCCGAGCCGAAACGAAGAATTGCTGCGCGGGACGCTAGATCATCTCTGGCAAGAACGCAGAGCAGAATCGCCGAGCAGAACGAAAGACGCTGCAACCTGAAAACCTGAGATCCGAAACAAAACGAGTGGGAGAATTTGGTCGATGAATATCGCTGAGTTGTCGCTTGCGCCTTACGCCTGGCGGGGTAAACCCGCCTCTACAAAAAATCGGAAAACGGCGGATTGGAAACGATGTGTGCGTGCGAGCGCGTGCGTCGCGATCGCGGCGCAGTTGGCGTCGTCGCCGTTGATGGCGGCGGGGACGGTAGGGACGGCTGACGCGAAGGCGGGTGCCGCGGCGACGAAACCGACGGATGCGATTTTGAAGGTGATGCAGACGGAATTGACGCGCGCGACGACGGACTTAGCGAAGACTCAGCCGGCGCCTTACTACCTCAGCTACACGGTGAACGATCAGGATGTGGTGGTGCTGATCGGAGCGTACGGGAGTTTGCTGACGGATGCGGGATTGAAGCGGCGACAGGCGGACGTGGTGATGCGGGTTGGATCGCCGGCGCTGGACAATACGCACGGACAGAGCCGAGCGTCTGGAATGACTTCGGGTGCGTTGCCGCTGGGTGATGATCCGGACGCGATCAGCCGAGTTTTGTGGGAGTTGACGGACCGTGAATATAAGCGGGCGGCGCCTGCGTATTTGAATGTAAAGACGAATACCGCGGTGCGGGCGGAAGAAGAAGACAAGTCTCCGGATTTTTCGAAGGCGACGCCGCAGACGCATACGGGCGAGCCGCTGACGGTGCCGGGATTCGATCGGTCGGCGTGGGAAGGCGAGATTCGAAGATTGTCGGGCGCGTTCCGGAAGTATGCGGATGTTTACTCGGGAACGGTGTCGCTGCAGGTGGCGAATTCGAATGCGCGACTGGTGTCTAGCGAAGGAACGATGATCGCAACACCGAGCGCGTCAGCGCGCATGGTAATGGAGGCGTCGACTCGCGCGGACGATGGAATGGAGTTGCTGCGCGTGGAGACGTTTCAAGCGCCGGCGGCGAGTGGATTGCCGAGCGAAGCGGAGTTGACGGCGAAGATCGAAAAGATGGCGGCGGACCTTCGCGATTTGCGGAAGGCTCCGGTGGCGGAACCTTATGACGGGCCGGCGTTGTTGAGCGGACGCGCGGCGGCGGTTTTCTTTCACGAAGTGCTGGGGCACCGCATGGAAGGTCACCGGCAGCGCGATGAAGATGAAGGACAAACGTTCACGAAGAAAGTGAATCAACTGGTGCTACCGGAATTTTTGAGCGTGACGGACGATCCGACTCTGCGAGAGATCAAGGGCACGAAGCTCGCGGGATTCTATGAGTTCGACAACGAAGGGACGCCGGCACAGCGCGTGGAAGTGATCAAGGATGGCGTGCTGAAGAACTTTTTGCTGTCGCGAATGCCGATCAAAGGTTTTGACACTTCGAACGGACACGGACGAAATCAACCAGGGCTGATGCCGACCGGCCGGCAGGGGAATCTGCTGGTTACTTCAACGAAGAGTGCGCCGGAAGCGGAGATGCGGCAGAAGTTGATCGATGAAGTGAAGAAGCAGGGGAAGCCGTACGGACTATATTTCGACGATATTCAGGGCGGGTTCACGCTGACGACGCGATCTTTGCCGCAGGCGTTTCAGGTGTTGCCGGTGATTGTGTATCGGGTGTACGCGGACGGGCGGCCGGATGAGTTGGTGCGCGGCGTGGATATCGTCGGAACGCCGCTGGCGGCTTTGACGCGGATTGTTTCGACCGGCGATGAGCAGCACGTGTTCAATGGCGTTTGCGGGGCGGAAAGCGGCAGCGTTCCGGTTTCGGCAGTTGCGCCGGCGATGCTTTTTTCTGAGATGGAAGTGCAGAAGCGAGCGCATTCGCACGAGCGGCCACCGATTTTGCCGCCGCCGGGATTTGAGACGAAGACAGCAAATTTGCAGGACGATGCCGCCAAGCAGGCGGTGAAGCCATGAAGATTACACGGATGATTTGCGGCGCGAGCTTTCTTGGAGCGCTGCTGGTTTCCTCGGCTGTGAGTTTCGGTGCGGCTGGGTCGGGGCGAAACGTGAATTCCCTTTCGCCGAATGATGCTGGCACTCCCACTTCACACGCGACTATGGCGGAGGCACACCCGTCAGCGAACGGCGATGCGTTGCTGGAAGCGCTGATGACGGAATTGGATCGATCGAAATCGCAATTGAAGATGGACCAGGTTGAGCCGCTGTATTACATCGAGTATCGCGTAAACGACGTTGACGACTATTCTGCAGAGGCGGCATTTGGCGCTGTGCGCGAAAACCAGCGCGTGCGGTATCGCGTGCTGCGGGTGGTGGTGCGCATCGGGGACTACAAGCAGGACAGTTATTACGGGATCGGGATGGGTGAGACGAACATCCTGCCGCTCGACGACGATCCAATCGCGCTGCGACACCAGATTTGGCTGGCTACCGATGATGCTTATAAGGAAGCGGTGCAGGCGCTGACCGAGAAGCAAGCGGCGCTGAAGCAGTTCAGCGTGGACGTAAGCGCGGTGGACGACTTCGCGAAGGCACCAGTGGTAAGCGCGATTGAGCCGACGGTGAAACTGCAACTGGACGAGAGCGCGTGGAAGAAGACGATCGAGGATGCGACGAATCTGTACCGTGAATATCCGGATGTGCAGACGGTGTCGGCGTCGCTGCGATTCTCGGCGATTAATGAGTACCTGGTGAATTCGGAAGGCACGGTCACGCGCAATGGAAGGACCACATACAGCGTGACGCTGAACAGCACGGCGCAGGCGGATGATGGGATGCGGCTGGGACGAAATCCGTACTGGATGGTGGCGAAGGCGGAAGAATTGCCGTCGCGCGAAAAGCTGATTGGCGAGTCGAAGAAGATGCTCGATACACTTGTGGCGCTGCGGAAGGCACCGATCGTTGAGGAAGAGTATCGCGGGCCAGTGTTGTTTGCGCCGGATGCGGCAAACGACGTGATCGCGTCGCTGATTGGGACGAACGTGCTGGGCCGGAAGCCGCAGCTTGGTAGGCCGAACCGCACGACGGGAGCGTTTGCGACGAGTTACAAGACGCGCGTGCTGCCGACGTTTCTGACGGTGGTCGACGACCCGACGATGAAAGAGTTTGGCGGGAAGAGTCTTGTCGGGAATTATGCAGTGGACGACGACGGCGTGAAGGCGCAACCGGTGACGGTGGTTAATAACGGGATGCTGGTCAGCTATCTGGTAGGACGCCAGCCGATTCGTGACTTCCCTGCTTCGAACGGGCATGATCGCGCGGGAGCGGGAAGCTTTCCATCGCCGAGCCTGGGCGTGTTGATGGTGAAGAGTTCGGATGCGAAATCGCCGGAAGAGTTGAGGCAGAAGGTGATTTCGATGATCACCGATCAAGGCCAGCCGTATGGCTATCGCGTAGAGACGCTGGGCGCGGGCAATGCGCCGCGGCTTTTGTATCGCGTTTACCCCGATGGGCATGAGGAACTTGTGCGCGGCGCGGTGTTCAATGAGCTGGACGTGCGGGCGCTGCGGAGTGATCTGATGTTGGTCGGCAACGATCCGCTGGTCAGCAACCGGCAGGGGTCGATCGCGACGACGGTGATTTCGCCGTCGCTGCTGTTCGACGAGCTTGAAGTGAAGCGCGCGGACACGAGCAAAGACAAGCTGCCCGACTATCCGGCGCCGCCGCTGCAATCGCAGTCTACGACGAAGAAGTAACCAACATTTCACGCGCCTGCGCCGAATGCATGGCAATGCGCGGAAATCCGTGACATTCTGACTTTTCGACATGTCCCCCTTACGCGAACGACTGGAAGCGCTCGGCCAAACGGCGCTGCTGATTTTCATTCTGACGTCGGCGGCGTTTTTGAGCGCGATCACGGCCATGCGCATTGCGATCCACGGCCGCGAAACGACAATGCCTAACATCATTGGGAAAAATGTAAGCGAGGCGAACCGCATGTTGAGCTCGCGCGGACTGGTGCTGCGCGTGGCGGACCGGGCGTACAGCGATGAGCCGATCAACGTGGTCGTGCGCCAAACGCCGACTTCGGGACAATTGATGAAGGTGTCGCAACAGGCGCATGTTGTTTTGAGCCTGGGACAGCGGCAACTGGAGATTCCGCTGCTCGAGGGGAGTTCGCTGCGCGTTTCGCGGATTGAATTACTGCGTGCGGGCTTACAGGTCGGCGAAGTTTCGAATGTCACGATGCCGGATGCGCCCGTCGATCAGGTGGTGCAGCAAACGCCACGGCCGGGCGCCGGAGCGGCGACGCCGCGCGTGGATGTTTTGGTTTCGCAGGGGCCGCGGGATGCGGCGTATGTGATGCCGCATTTTGTGGGGATGGCGGAAGCCGACGCCTCGAAGAGATTGGACGCTGCGGGATTGAAGAAGAAGGTCAATTACGTGACAGCGCCGCAGTGGCCGCACGGGTCTGTGATTGACCAGGCACCGCTGGCGGGGGCGCGGGTTGGGGCTTCGGCGCCGGTGGAATTGACGGTCGCGAATTAGATCGTTGCCGAGTTTCCATCCAATACAGAAAAATCCGCGTAATAAGAATCTGATCTCCGCCTCAAGGCAGGCTGCGGCTCTGGATATTTAGGAGTATGCTTTGCGCGGCGATACTTCACACATTTACTTACAGCGAGGAAAAATCATGAAGAATTTGGGATGGGTGGCGGTCGGTCTAGGGTTGGCGCTTTGTGCGGCAAGTGCGCAGGCGCAGCAAGCGGCGGCCCCTGCAAGTGGGCCGGTGGCGAATCCGGTGACGACGATGGTCAAGTCGCAGTTGCCGCGATTTCAGAAGAACATGGTTGGAGCGGCGGAGTTGATGCCGCCGGATAAGTATTCGTTTAAGGCGACGCCAGAGAGCGCTTCGTTTGGGCATATGGTGGCGCACAGCCTACAGGCCAACTACGGTCTATGTTCGAAGATTTCCGGTACGGCAGCGCCGGAGGTCAAACTGACTGACGCCGATTCGAAGGACAAATTGGTGGCGGGACTAAAGGACTCGTTTGAATTTTGCACAACGGCGCTGGCGAACGCGGACGATTCGAAACTCAGCGACCCGATGTCGGCTGGCCCGTTTCAAACATCGCGAGCCGGCGTGCTCATTTTGCTAAGCGACGAGTGGTTCGATCACTATGCGGCGCTGGCAACGGGTCTGCGATTGAATGGAATTTTGCCGCCAAGCGCGCAGCCCAAGAAGTAAGAAGTGCCGACGCGATGAAATAATTAAATAGCGACTTGCGATAGCGGCGTCGCGTCGGCGCCGCTATTTGTTTCTCAATCAAAACTCGGTGGGGAAAAACGTCTGGTGCTGCATGAGCGCGGTGACTGCGGACGCCAGACTCTGCCCCGCTTCACCTTTCACAACGTAACCCTGAACGCCGATCTTTTGCGCCTCTTCCATGAGCTGACGGCTCTTGTGCATGGTGAGGATGAGAATGGGTGTTTCCGGAGTGAAGGCGTGGATGCGACGCGCGGCGTCGAGTCCGTTCATCAGCGGCATGGTGACGTCGAGGATGACGAGGTCAGGGATGAATTCTTTGACCTTTTCGACGGCTTCGAGCCCGTTCGCCGCTTCGTCGCAGACGTCGAGCGCCATCAATGAAGCAAGCATCAAGCAGACGCGCTTACGGATGCCCGGCTGGTCATCGGCCACTAAAATTCGCAAAAAAATTCCTTGTCAGGGACTGGATTTGTGCAACTTGCGAAGGTGGTCCTACTCGCTGAGGACAATTGCCGTCGAGATCGCTACCCGCGCCGGTCGATTGTGGGGTCGCGATATCAGCTTTCCAATACAGGAAAACCTGTAGCGAAATCAGTTTGTAAAAAAGGGAGACAGCTTACGCTGCCTCCCACGATTTTTCGAATGCTTACTTCGCTGCTTTTTTGTGCAGATCGGTGCAGACAGACATTGCGGTATTGGGATCAACCGCGCTGTCGCCTTCCTCGATGTGCTGCACCACGCCGTTCTTGTCGATGACAATGTTGGCTCGCTGCGCCCATTGATAGCTTTCGTTCTGGACGTCGTAGCCCTTGAGGATGCCGTATTCCTTCAGCATCTTCTTGTTCATGTCACTGAGTAACGGGAACTTGATGTCGATCTGTTTGGCGAATGCGGCGTTCGCTGCGGGGCTATCCATGCTCACGCCGAAGACTGCGGTGTCCGAGAGGTCAATCTTTCCTGCGGTTATTCCAGACTGCACGGCCTGGAGTTGTTTCGTTCAACCACCTGTGAAAGCGAGGACGTAAATCGCGAGCAACACATTTTTCTTCCCTTTGAAGTCGCTCAACTTCACGGGTTTCCACTGGTCGCTAAGAAGAGTGAAGTCCGGCGCGCTATCGCCTACTTTCAGCGAGGTCTTGGCAAGTTCCTGCTTTTGAGTCAGTGCGATTGGTGCCGCAATCGCGGTCGTCATGCCGACGAACACGAACGCTGCGAGCAAACGTTTCATTCTGCCTCCTGTTGGGATTTGAACAGCCTACCGCTCGACATCATAGAAGGCTGGGGCTTCCGCCGAAAGAACGGAATTGTCACATCTACGTCGGACGTTACGGAGTGCTGATAGCCCGGCCCGTTGAGCCGCCGGCCGGTTTCGCTTCGAACGCCCGGCATCTTGCACCGTTTTCCGGGTCGAAGCTACAGAGCGTGCTATACTGAATTCAGGCGAGAGTGCGACTGCACATCTCGCCTTTTTTATTTTCCAGCTCAGCGGCGCGCCCTCACCGGCCACCGCGCCTCTGCGATCTCCCTGATCTCTCCCGCGCCGAACCCTTCGGTCGCCACCGCCGGAATTCTGCTTCTCTGGACATCCATCATGAAAAGGAAACTACCCAACGCGGTACACGTGTGGAAACAACTCGACGATTTCGTCGTGCCCAACCTGCGTCTCAACGTCACCGACCGCGCCGTCTACTCTCACCTTCTTCGCCACACCCGGCTCGAATGCCGCCATCGCATCTGCTTCTCCCAGATTTGGCTCGCCAAAGGCATCGGTGTTTGCCGTAACACCGCTCGTACTTCCCTGCGTCGCCTTGTCGATCGGGGCGCGGTTCGCTTGATCGAAAACAGCTACGGCGGCCACGTCGTCGAGGTATTGCTGCCCGAGGAGATTCGCGCTGCTTTCACCGCTTCGCCACAACACCCTTCGCTCTGTCGCTCGCCAAAGGCTTCACCCGGCTCGCGTGCCGCCGCTCCGGCACTCGATGAACTCGACTTCTTCGCCGCTCAGTCGCTGCGCGAAGCCATCTATGTCCGTGAGCGGCACTCTTGCTTCTACTGCCTGCGTCGCCTCAAGAAAACCACCCGGTGCCTCGACCACGTCATCGCCCGAATGCATTCCGGCGGCAACTCCTATCGCAACCTCGTCGCCTGCTGTATGGAGTGCAATTCGCGCAAAGCGCAGAGGCCCGCCGCAGACTTTCTATGCAGCCTCTTCCGCGAGCGTCGCCTGACCACCAGGCTGCTCGCCTCCCGCCTCCGCGCCCTCGAAGCCCTCGCCGCCGGCAACCTCCGCCCCCGTCTTCCGAAGAGCGCGCTCCGTGTTGGCTAACGCGAAGCAAGGGGAAGAGAGAAGCAAGGGGACAAGCAAGGGGACAGACGGAACGTTTCCGGATTGCCGCATTGCACGATGGCGTGGGATATGTCCAAGGAAACGTTCCGTCTGTCCCCTCATCTGGAACGTTTTCTGCTATCCTCATTCTATGCCACGCATGGCACGTATCACAATAGCTAACATGCCACACCACGTCACCCAGCGCGGCAACGCCGGCCAATTCTTGCTCGCCGCCGACTCCGAGAAAAACGTCTATCTCGATCTTCTACAAAAGTATCTGCGCCTTTATTCCGTCGCGCTCGCCGGATATTGCCTCATGTCCAACCACGTGCATCTGATTTTGGTTCCGGGCGAACGCGATGCGTTAGCGGTCGCACTTAAACAAATCCACGGACGCTTTGCATCGTTCTGGAATGCCACGCATTGTTCCAGTGGCCATGTTTGGCAAGGACGTTTCTACTCCTGCCCCCTCGATGATGCTCACCTGTGGATCGCGCTGAGGTACGTGGAACGAAATCCGGTGCGCGCGCAATTGGCCCATCGCCCCGAGCTGTGGAAGTGGTCGAGCGCGGCCGTCCATTGCGGAACACAAATCGCGCCGTCATGGCTGGCCATGAACAGATTCAGCCACCGATGGACAGCGCAAACGTGGACCAATTATGCTGCGGAAATCGAGAGCGACACTCACCTGCGCGCGATTCGCAAGAGCACTCACACAGGCAGGCCTCTCGGTCAGGAGGAATTCGTACGGGATATCGAAATGGCAACAAATCGAAACCTCTTGCCGCAAAAAGGGGGCCGCCCCCGGGACGGACGCTTCGCCGATGAGCAGCCACGACTGTCCTTCGTCAAATAGGCGCAAGTCTTCAGAAACATCCCGTCTGTCCCCATGTTCCCCGCTCTCATAACACGCGACTCCTCCCCGGGTGCCCAACTCCTGTTTGTGAGGGTGGACTCTCGCGGTTGGACTTGTCACCTCGACTACTATTTCAAGCCCAAGGCGCCACACGGTATCGGGGTCACGCACTGCGCGATCTGTCCCACGTCGACTGGACTGATTCAGCGGAATTCTGAGGCAATCGGCTCTACAATGGATGCGAGCAACGACCGTGACAACAATTCATGATTTGACACGGTGGATTCGGGACTATGGTCACGACGCGAGACACTTGCCTCGCCTGATTTCGAACGAGTTCCTTTGGCATCAAATCTGGACTGCGGTCGACATTATCGATGACGTAGATCTCGCACTGACCGCACATCTCGCAAGTAAATTTCCAAGCAACGACGGTGAACGATACCTTCGGACGTACGGCGTTATGCAGGGTCTGTTTCTCCAGCAAGATGCATTACTCGATCTGATTAAAGCAATTCATCCAAAGAAGAAAATTAAAGAGAGCGATGTCTTGAAGGATATACGCGAAGCTCGCAACGCAAGCGTTGGCCATCCAACTCAGTTAAGACGAAATGGAGTGCTGTCAGCACATGCAATAGTCCGGCACTCGATGTCTAAAGAAGGGTTCGAGTTACATTCTTATCCGCGCAAGCAAGACAGGAGCTTCGACTACATCTCAATCGAGACTTTAATTAAAAAGCAACGCCTAGAGACGATCCGTATTTTGACGGACGCGGTCAATGATCTAAGGGACCAAGAGCGACTACACCGAGACAGTTTCAAGGACATAAAACTGATGGGAACATTCGATCAAGTTGGACGAAACTGGGAAACTGGAAACTGGGGGAAACGGAAACTGGGGGAAACTGGGGGACAGACGGAACGTTTCCGGATCGCCGTATTGCACGATGGCGCGGGATATGTCCGAGGAAACGTTCCGTCTGTCCCTCGTCTTCTCTCGTCTTCGAACTTGGAGATCGTTGACTATCACTAGGAGCATCGACATGGCAGTCACTGCACTTCATCCCGGTGAGCATCTTAGAGAAGAGCTCAAGGCGCTCGGTATGAGCGCCGCCGAACTCGCGCGTCAACTCGACGTGCCGACAAACCGCATTACCCAGATTCTGAACGGAACCCGTGCCATCACCGGCGACACTGCCCTTCGCCTCGCTCATTTCTTCGGTACGAGTGCTCGAGTTCTGGCTAAATCTCCAGAGCCTCTATGAGATACGCCTGGCGCAGGCAAAGGCGGGTAAATCCATCAAAGCGCTTCCCACGCTAAAACGAAGCGATCTTGTTCACGCCTGAACTCAGCGCAAATAGCCCCAGTTGTGGAGTTTGTCGGAGTCTTCCGCCCAGCGGTCGCCTATGTCGGTGCGGTAGTACATGTTGGGGATGAGGATGTTTTTGATGCGGGTGTAGACCTGGGCTTGCGCCTGCTTCATGGTCTGACCGGTGCCGACGACGGTGAGGATGACGCCGGACGTACCCGCGATCAGCCACTGACCGTTGACCTGTTTCACGTCTTCGATGTGGATCTGCTCCGGTGTGCCGCGCTTGAAGACGATGGCATTGTCTTTCGAGAACGATTCGAACGTCGGCTCGTCGTCGAACGGAAACGGCGGGACGACGATGCGAACGCCGATCTGAAAGCCGCTGCGCGTGCGCCACTTGGGATCCTGACCGTTGGCAAGCTCCCAGAAGAAATCGCTGATCGGCGTGAGGATGCCTTCCTGCTGGATGAAGATCGTCGGATAGCCGAAGCGAGATGTAAATTCGAGCGGGTAGATGCCGTTGTTGTTGACGATGCAGTTGAGGTCGATGTAGCCGACGTAGCCTTCAAGCGCGAGTTTCGGCTCCATTTTGAGGAGCGTGCGGTAGAAGATCGCGTTGGGCTCGCTCCAGAACATTGACGTGCCCATCTCACCGGTTGGCGGTCCGACTTCTCCCGGGAAAAGCTTCTTGTGTTCGAAATTGATGTTTATCGGCGTTATGAAATGCTTGCCGTTGAAGAAGCCGCCCACGGCGACTTCGACGCCGTGGATGCGACGCTGCAGCTGGAATACTTTGATCTCGTCGGCAAAGGCGCGCTTGTAAGCCTCGAGCATGCGGACGACATCGTCACCGTCTTCTTCTTCGCCGACGAAGAGGCGGCGCTTGACGTTCTGCGCTTCGCCGCTCGGTTTGATGACGTAGCGGTCGGGATTTTTCTTCACGAACTCGATCGCCGGATCGAAGGACTCGAAATCCTCGTAAGGGATGATGTTGACGCCGGCTTTTTTCAGCTCTTCCTGGCCGAAGGAGCGGTCGTCTTCAAGGCGATCCGTGTACTCGCTGCCGCCGATGACCGGCTTGCCCGCGTCGCGCAAGGCTTTGGCCCTGGCGCCCTGACCGAGCGTGTCGTCGAACACGATAATGTCAGCCCACTTGGCGTCCTTCTCCCAATCGTTGGACTTGGGGACGAAGCCGTCGGCGATGTCCCGCTCTTTTTCGTTGTCGATGTAATAGCGGACTTCGTGACCTTCCTTGAAGACTTGCCAGGCGATATCGCCGATCAATGCGGAAAGCGAAACGAAGAGAAATTTGCGTTTTTCCATTTTTAGAAAGGCTCGTCTCAGACGGCGAGCAGTAACGAAAGTTTAGAGGCGGAGCGGGCGCGGAATGTAACAGTTTGTTTAAAAAAGTCGGTTTGTGTTTCGAAGAAAGATGGATTGCCGGGGCGACCGGGTCGCGCGCTCTGTCGCCAGGTGGGCAGCCGTCACGTGGCTCTGAATTGGCGAGGCAACCTTTCCTCACCGCCTCTGGCTCTCACGACAGACGGATGTGCTGCGATCGGAATGCACCGTAAGTCCAGCAATACGAATGGGAAAAACCGGCGGACCTGTACTTCCGATCAGGTATACTGGATGGGACTCGATCCCAGTTGAGAGTAGTTTGGCCCAGACATGCCCAGAACCCAGACACGCCTAGAAATAGATGAGCGCGAGTCTGACGCAGGGTAAGACTCCGGCCAGTCCACACTTTGGGAGAGGTGCAAGCTTGCATTCTGCGTTTCGAATCAAAACCGGGAAATTCCTGACAATTTTGCTTCTGGCTGGTGGGTTTGCAGCGCTCAGCGCGACCCAGTGCGACGCCCAGATCCTTCACAAGAAAAAGAAGCTAAATAAGTCGACTTCAACGGACAACAGCGCCGAGCCCGACAAGGTGCTCTATGAGCGCGCGATGGACGATATCAAGCGCGGCCGCCAGGAAGTCGGACGGCTGAGTCTCCAAACCCTGATCAACACCTATCCCGACAGCGAATACCTGGCAAAGGCCAAGCTGGCGATCGCGGATTCCTTTTATAAGGAAGGCGGATCGGCCAACATGACGCAGGCGATCCAGGCCTACAAGGATTTCGAGATCTTCTTCCCATTCCTGCCGGAAGCGTCGTACGCACAGATTCAAGTCGCGAACACGCACTATAAGGAAATGGCGAAGCCTGACCGCGACCGCAGCGAAGCCAAGATGGCGGAAGAGGAATAC
The DNA here is from genome assembly GCA_963795355.1 of uncultured Acidobacteriota bacterium. GTDB lineage: Bacteria > Acidobacteriota > Terriglobia > Acidiferrales > UBA7541 > Acidiferrum. Next base: position 247,818 of record CAWCHM010000008.1, on the reverse strand, counting down.
CAGACATTCCTTGAGAAATATCCGAAGGATCCGCTGGCGCCGCAGGCGGAGCAGCGATTGCGCAACGTGCAGGAGATCATCGCCGAAGGCGATTACCGCATCGGCTACTTCTACTATGTGAAGGGCGACAAGCGCGCGGCTGCGGCTCGGTTGATCGCGCTGACGAAGCGGTATCCGCTTTATAGCAAGTCGGACCATGCGCTGTGGATGCTGGGCGACGTCTTCGAAAGCAGCGAGCACAAAGAAATCGCGCAGCAGTATTACGCGCAGATCGTGCGGAATTATCCGCTGTCGCCATTGGCGCCCGATGCCAAGGGCAAGCTGAAGGCATTCAATGTGCCGGTTCCGCAGCCCGACCCGAAAGCTCAGGCGTGGATGGTCGCGGAGCAAAACACTCCACGCGAGCATGACACTCTAATCAAGAGACCCCTGGCATTGGTCCGGTCGGGCCCACACAACGAATTCATCGCCGCGGCGCGCAGTGGTGCGCCGAATCTCACACCAGAGTCGGACAACACCTCGGCGACGGACATACTTACGCCCGGGAATCGGTCGACGCTCGGCGGTTCGAGCCCGACATCCGGGAACGCTGCAGTGGTTGAGATCGTGACCCCGGGAAGCCCCGGGAGTTCCACGAATACGGACGGCAACGGGACAGCTACTAGCGGCGGAGCGGCATCAGGCGCCACTGGTACGACCGGTTCGGGTTCAACAGATGGGTCGGCGACACAGCCGGCCGAAGGCACTGGCAGCAATCCTCCAGCGACCGGCGACCCGAAGGCGGCCGGATCACCGGCTCCAGCACCAGCGGCAACGGATCCGGCAACGAACGCGGTCACGACGACTACCACTACGGGCACCGACGCCAAGCCGGTCGATGGTTCGACTCCCGCGGCTACTGGCACGGATGCCAACGGAACCCAGGACTCATCGACAACCTCCAACACCAACCAAAAAGAATCAAGCAGCAAGAAAAAGAAGGGAATCAAAAAGATCGTTCCCTGGTAGCCGCCAGACCGCCCATTCGGCTTCTCTGTAGAACAGGCACCCTATCTGACACTTATCCGAAAGAGCGCAGCGTCGGCTGTGCTCTTTCGATTTTAGGCCGCGATTTTAGATAATTTTCGCGGGCGATCCCGAAATCACCATTCAGGGTGTTCCCTTCCGACACACGTATCCTGCGTTTGCGTTGACGCCCCCAAACCGCGGTGCTTGAATAACGAGAGTCTGCCAAGAGAGCGACGCAATATCGCTGACCATGGGAGACGACCGGCTGTACGCGGGTAGCGAGCCCGGCAGCGGAAAATCGGGCGAAAAACGGGAAAATTCCCGGAGGAATTTCGGTGGCCAAGATTCTGGTTGCGGACGACAACAGCAATATCCAGAAGATGGTGGGTCTTGCGCTGAAAGATCACGGAATCGACGTGATCGCCGTCGGAAACGGCGAAGCGGCAGTGCGTAAAATTGCGGACGTACGTCCTGACCTGGTGCTGGCGGACATATTTATGCCGGTGCGGAATGGCTACGAAGTCTGCCAGTTTGTAAAAGGCGATTCGACACTCTCGCATATTCCTGTAATTTTGCTGGTAGGCGCATTCGATCCGCTGGACGAGCAGGAAGCGCAGCGTTCTGGCGCAGACGGTGTCCTGAAGAAGCCTTTCGTTCCACCTGATCCGCTGATCTCGATGGTGAAGTCGGCGCTCGTGCGCGCCGGTGTTGCACATGCAGGATTCACCCCAGCGAAGCCTGTCGAAGAAGCGCCCCCGCCAGCTCCCGAGCCACCTGTCCAGGCTCAGCGCAAAGTAGCGCTACCAACATTTTCTGAACCGGAGCCGGCCGTTGACGAAACTCCCTCGCGTCCTGCCGCGGTCAAGATCGATTCGGAGCAACAACCTGTTGCTTTTGGCAACCTGCTCGGCACCGACGAGGAAGAAGCGGACGCAGCAGTGACCGCACATCCCGCGTTGGAGCGCGATTGGCGCACGGAAGAAGTTGAGGAAGAGGAAGAAGAAGAGACCGAAGCCAAACCGTCGTGGCGGCGCGATGCCGGCGACGAAGAACTCAGCAACGATGTTCCGGCGCGAGAAGGCGGCTGGCGCGATTCGATTTCTCGTGAGCAACCCGTCCACGCCAACGCAAAACACCACGAGCACTGGACGCCGACGCGCGAGAAACAAGATTTGAGTGAAGCCGCCGGTTCGTCGGACACGGTGGTTGCCTCTTCGCCGATTTCTGACTTTCGAAACATGCCAGCGGCGCCCTTTTCAGGCGAGGCTTGGGCGGCGGCGATCGAAGCGGGTATGCCCAAGACGGCAGTCGCGGAAGCCGAGCATCCAGCTGTCATGGATTCTCCCGCCTCCGATTTGGATACGCTTGTTGGCCACGCAGATCCTGCAGAGGCGGCGACTCCAGCGATCGAAGAACAGAGTTTCGTGACTGAAATTCCGGCGTCTGCGCCTGTCGTCGATGTCGCTCGAGAGCAGAACTCCGCATCGACAGTTGCTGAGCCTACGACAGAAACATCACACGAAGAAGCGGCCAAGACGCAAACGTTTGTCTCCGAAGCTCCGTCGTCGAGTGCAGCTTCGTGGTTCTCGACGGCACCAACGCCATGGGAAGTAGAAGCCCAGAAGGCGAACAAGCTGGCGTCAACCTGGGATGCGCCGACACCACCACCACCACCTCAGGCGCAGGAACCGGCGCCCGTAACTGCTCCCGACGAAATTGAAGTTGTATCTGGCGCCGTCGCCAGCGCGGTTATTCCTGCGGCCGTTGAAACCGCGCGCGAAGAGGCGCATGGATCGGCCGAGGTCGACATGAACGTGGTCGTCGAAAAAGTGATGGCGCGCATGAGCCCCGAAAAGCTTCACGAGTTGACTCGCGATTTATTGAAGCCCGTCATCGAGGGCATCGTTCGCGACGAACTCAATCGGAAGTCTTAGTTCCCTGTTCAATTTCTCCCTACCAAGCGCATCGTTTGCGAGTGTAATCGCACATTCTCCCCGTTGAATTGACCGCGTTCGCGCGGCCTCGTATAGTCAAGGATTACCCTCACGGTGAAAGTTCGAACCGTAGAGATCAGAACGCAATCGACAGGAGTTTTTGGCCGGAATGGCTCGCGAAATCGCCAAGGCGTACGAACCGCACCAGATCGAACCACATTGGGCGAAATATTGGGTCGAGGAAGAGCTATTCAAAGCCGACCCGAAGGCTCCAGGGCCAGTTTTCTCGATCGTAATCCCACCGCCAAACGTGACCGGATCGCTGCATATCGGTCACATGCTCGAACATACGGAAATCGACGTGATGACTCGCTGGCACCGGATGTGCGGCTACAACACTTTATTTTTGCCGGGCACGGATCACGCGGGGATTGCTACGCAGCGAGCCGTCGTCAAACAACTTTACGATCAAGGGATCAATTACCACGAACTGGGACGCGAAGAATTTTTGAAGCGCGTGTGGCAATGGAAAGAAGAAAGCGGCGGGACCATTCAGCGGCAGATGCAGGAGATCGGCGAGAGCTGCGATTGGACGCGCGAGAAGTTCACGTTATCTCCCGAATTGTCGCAGGTGGTGCGCGAAGTGTTCGTGCGCCTGTACGAACAAGGACTGATTTACCGCGACAAGCGGATGACGAACTGGTGCCCGGTGTGTCTCACGGTGCTGAGCGATCTCGAAGTGTTGCACGAAGAACGCATGGGGCATTTGTGGAACATCAGGTACCCGGTGGCGGGCAGCAAAGAATTCCTCGTAGTCGCCACGACGCGGCCGGAAACGATGCTTGGCGACACCGCAGTCGCCGTGCATCCCGAGGACGAACGATATAAACGCCTGATCGGGCGCAGCGCGATCGTGCCGCTCGTGAATCGCGAAATCCCCATCATCGGCGACGAGATGGTGGATCGCGAGTTCGGCACGGGCGCTGTGAAAATCACGCCAGCGCACGACCCGAACGATTTCGAGGTGGGTCGCCGTCACAAGCTCGCGGAAATCGATGTGATGACCGATGAGGGCAAAATGAGCGCCGCCGCGGGTACTTACGCGGGGCTGGATCGCTTTGAGGCGCGTAAGAAGATCGTCGAGGACCTCAAAGGGATGGGGCTGCTCGAAAAGGTCACTGACCACACGCACGCCATCGGGATCTGCGAGCGCAGCCGCACCATCGTGGAACCGCGCGCGTCAACGCAGTGGTTTTGCAAAATGAAGCCGCTTGCTGAACCCGCGATCACTGCCGTAGAGCGAGGCGAGATTCACATCGTCCCAGACAACCGCCGCGAAGAATTCTTCAACTGGATGCGAAATATTCGCGACTGGACGTTGTCGCGGCAGCTTTGGTGGGGTCATCGCATTCCGGCGTGGTACTGCAAGGAGCATCATCACGTCATCGTGGCGCGCGAGGCGCCGACAAAATGTCCGGAGTGCGGCTCGGAGCACCTCAAGCAGGACGAAGATGTGCTCGACACGTGGTTTAGCTCGGGATTGTGGCCCTTCTCGACTCTTGGCTGGCCTGAGAAGACGCCTGATTTCGAACGCTATTACCCGACGAGCCTGATGATCACGGGCTACGATATTTTGTTTTTCTGGGTCGCACGGATGGCGATGCTGGGAATTCATTTCACGGGCAAAGCGCCATTCCGCACAGTGTATCTGCACTCGCTGGTTCGAACGGCGAGCGGCGAGAAGATGTCGAAGTCGAAGGGCACGGGCCTCGATCCGGTGAAGCTGAATCAGCAGTACGGCACGGATGCGATGCGCTTTTGCCTGGCTTCGATGGCGGCGCCTGGCACAGACATCATCTTGTCGGACGACCGGCTGGCTAGCGCACGCAACTTTGCGAACAAAATCTGGAACGCCTCGCGCTTTCTGTTCATGAACCTCGACAAGTTCGAACAGAGCGGCGGTGTGTCGTTTGAGGAACTCGCGGGCCCAAACGTTCGTCAAGGCGCGCCATACGCCTACAAAGACAGCGTGCCGCTGATCGACGAGTGGATCTTTGAGCGGCTCACATCCGCGCGCGAGACCGTGAACACGGCGCTGCGCAGCTATCGCTTTCATGAGGCCGCTCAAACGGTCTACCAATTCTTCTGGGGCGATTTCTGTGACTGGTATATCGAGTGGATCAAGCCTGACTTGCTGAATGCGGATCGCGAACGCGCGGAAGTGGCGTGGAAAAATCTGTTCGCGGTGTTCGATGACGCGTTGCGCCTCCTGCACCCGTTCATGCCGTTTCTGACCGAGGAACTTTGGCATCAATTGCCGCAGCGAGCCGGCGCCAAGTCGATTGCACTCCAGGAGTTCGCGACCAACCGGCAGAAATCAGGCAAGGTGCCGCGCGCGAATGAATTCGTGCTAATCCAGGACACGATTGGAGAGATTCGGAATATCCGCGCGGAGATGAAGCTCGATCCGAAGAAGAAGATCGCGGCCGAGTTCCACAGTTCGTACGGATACATTCGCGACACGATCGAGCGCAACCGTGAAGGCATCCAACGGCTCGCGATTTTGTCGGATTTAAAGGTCTCCGCCGCCAAGCTTTCCGAGACCGGGGGCACCGTCCGCTCGACAGCCCGGTTTGACGTGCGCATCGTGCATTCTACCGATGCTGTCGACGCACATGCTGAGAAGGCGCGGCTGCGCAAAGAGATCGAAGGGCTTGAGAAATCCATCGGTTCGAAAGAGAATCAGCTCGGCAATACGACGTTTCGCAGCAAGGCACCGCCGAAGATTATCAGCGGGATGGAAGCAACGATGGCGGAACAGCGGCTCGAGTTGGAGAAACTGCACGCGCGGCTTCGCGATGTTTCGCGGATCGCTTAAGACTTGCCTTTAGCTGTAGTTTCGCGATTCGCGGCTTTCGGGCTTACACTTCCCTCTTCTCATGGCCAAGCGAGCCGTCCAACAAACGCTCCCCGGAACGACCGAACGCCCCATCGCCGCGCTGCTGAACCTTCTCGCTGAAAACGCGACGATTGTCGTCAGCGGAGCACGCATTGCACGAGAGATCGGCGTTTCTCGTTCGACGGTGTGGCGCTGGGTCAACCGACTGCGCGAACTCGGCGTTCGCGTGAAGGGCGAGCAGCGCACCGGCTATTTTCTCGAAAACGTTCCCGACATCCTCACGCCCGACATGTTGCGCCAGAGATTGAAAGGCAGCATGTTCGGCAAGCGCGTCTATCATTTCTTTAAAGTGGATTCGACCAATCGCGTCGCGATGGAGCTTGGCCACGCCGGCGAGCACGAAGGTACCGTGGTAATCGCAGAGGAACAAACCGCAGGCCGCGGTCGCGCCGGGCACTCATGGCATTCGGAACGTGCCACCGGAATTTACGTCACGATCCTCTTGCGGCCAAAACTCGCTCCCGTGCAGGCGCCGTTGCTCACAATGATGGCCGGCGTTTCCGCATTCACGGCTATCCGCGAACAAACCGGCTTACACCTCGATCTGAAATGGCCAAACGACATTCTGTATCGAGGCAAGAAACTCGGTGGCATCCTCACCGAAATGCACGCTGAGCCCAACCAGGTCCGATTCGTCATCGCGGGGATCGGCATCAACGTCAATCAGGAGAAGCTCCCCACAGACCTTGCCGCGATCGCGACTTCGCTCCGCGCCGAGACCGGTAAGTCACACTCCCGTTCAGAGTTGCTGGTTCGGTTGCTGCGCGAATTCGAGACCGACTACAATCAATTTGTTGCCGAGGGTCCTGCAAATGTGATCCGCCGCTTCCAATCGGTGTCGAGTTTCACCCAGGGCGAGCGCGTTCGGGTCACAAATGGGACGGAAACCTTTGGCGGGGCGACAGATGGTTTGAGTCCGGAAGGTTTCTTGCGCGTTCACCGGGATGGCGTCGGAGTCGTCACGGTGATCGCCGGGGACGTGACACTCGATCGATCCGTGGTCGTGCATTACAAAGAAACAGCCGGCGCACCAAAAAAATAGAATCAGGCACAACGATCCAGAAATGCTACTTACAGTCGATGTGGGCAACACCAACACCGTCCTCGGAGTCTTTCGCAATGAAGAGCTCATCGCGAACTGGCGCCTAACGACCGCGCGCGTTCAGACCGTAGACGAATACGGCGTGCTCACCCGGAATCTCTTCACCATCGCCGGGCTCGACGGCTCCGCGATCGGCGGCGTGATCGTCAGCTCCGTCGTTCCGCCGATGAACTGGACGCTCGCCGAAATGTCGCGCATCTATTTCGGACACAAAGCTTTGTTCGTCGAAGCCGGTGTGAAAACGGGCATGGCGGTACTCGTCGACAATCCGTTGGAAGTCGGCGCCGATCGCATCGTCAACGGCGTCGCCGCGTTTCATAAGTATGGTGGTCCCTGCATCGTCGTAGACTTCGGAACCGCGATCACTTTCGATGTCATCTCGGCGAAGTGCGAGTATCTCGGCGGCGTAATCGCGCCGGGCCTCGGCATTGCCTCCGAAGCGCTCTTCGCGCGCGCAGCCCGGCTCCCGCGGGTTGAGATCAAGGATCCCGGTCGCGTCATCGGCACGAACACCGTGAGCCACATGCAAGCCGGCCTCTATTACGGCGCCATCGACATGGTCGATGGCATGTTGACGCGCATTAAAGACGAACTGAAAACACCGGCAACCGTCGTCGCAACCGGCGGCCAGGCCCCGCTCGTTGCGAAAGGTTCGAAGCAAATTCAACACACTGACGAATTCCTCACGCTCACCGGCCTGCGCCTAATCTGGGAAAAGAACCAGCCTGCCGACGGGCACGGCAAAGCGATCGCAAAGCCTGCCGCTCCGCAGGCGAAGAAAGCCTAGGTATAAGTAATTGTCACCCGACGCCGGCAGTGCTCCCGCCATGGACGGCTGGAACTACTTCAACTATTTCACTGAGATCGAGGAATATTTCTGGAAGAAACGCGGCGCGCATCTGCTCGTGTCGCCTCTCGACTGGGCGATCATGGAAACGTGGCAGAAGGCGGGCGTGCCGCTAGAAGCCGCGCTCAAAGGGATCGATAGCGCGTTCGAAAGCTACGGTCGCTCGCGGCGCGGCGCCGGCAAACCACTCAAGAGCCTCGCCTATTGCACCGACGCCGTTCTCGACGCCGCGACAGAAATTCAGGAAGCCGCCGCTGGCGCCACACCGAAAACGAAGAAGCCCGCTCCCGAGCCTTTCTCTCGCGACGAGTTGCGCGCCTATTTCGATCGCAACATCAAACAAATCGCAGCCGCGACAGATAAACGGAGAGCTACACATCCCGACATAGCGATTCGACTTACTGAATTCGCCGCCTCACTCACAGCGATCTTGGCGCTGCTCGACACCCCCGGCACGCTCGATCTCGAAGACCTCGAGCGCCGTCTGACCGTCCTCGATGAAAAAATCCAATCCTCGCTCACACAGCACGCGACCGAAGACCAGATGCTCCGCATCCGCCGCGAAGTCGACAGCCAGCTCACGCAATATCGCCGCAAAATGAAAGCAGAACAAATCGCGCTGGTTGAGCGACAATATCTACAGAAGCGACTGCTGGAAGAGTTTGGATTGCCGCGGCTTAGCCTCTACTATTTCTCCTGAACCGGTTTTGCTTAAGAGACGAACCACCCACGCGCCGAATGGCGGAATGGATTGCATTCTATGTCAGATGAGTTACAGTTATCGATTGAGAAGCTTGTCTATGGAGGCGATGGTTTGTCTCACGCCGATGGCAACACCGTTTTCGTGCCATACGTTATCCCCGGCGAAGAGGCGCGGGCGTCCGTTAAGACGAAGCGCAACAAGCTGATCTGGGGTAAGACGGAAGAGATCACCAAGCCGTCGCCAATGCGGCAGAAAGCACACTGCCCTCATTTCGGAACCTGCGGCGGCTGCCACTACCAGCACATTCCAACACCAAACCAGGTCGAATTTAAGGAATCGATCCTGCGCGAAACTCTGTCGCGTCTCGGCCGTGTTCAATGGGACGGCCCGATTCAGATCCACTCCGCCGAGCCTTTCGGCTACCGCAATCGCGCGCAGTGGGCTTACCGCGACGCCAAGCCGATGGCGCTGGGATACTTTCTCCCCGAAAGCTCAGTGATTGTGCCGATCGACGTCTGCCCGATCCTTTCTCCGACGCTGCATCGGACATTCGAAAAGCTACAGAATCTGGCGCGCACCGGCGCCTTGCCCGAAAAACTGCAAGAGATCGAAGCCTTCGTCGATTCGAAAGACGAAAAGGTCGCGCTCAACGTCGCGTTCGAACGCTTCCCCAAACCCGCCGCGGAAATCGCTGCGATATTTCGAACAGCCGTGCCGCAACTCGAAAGCCTGCTGCTACTCGACCAAAGCAAAGATCGCTTCGAGCTCACCGGCCCCGGCTATCTCATGCACGACGCCGGCGGATTCAAGTTCCGCGTCAGCCATCTCTCCTTTTTCCAAACGAACCGCTTCCTGGTCGAAGATCTTCTTCAAACAATGACCGCCGGTACGAAGGGTGAGCTCGCTCTCGACCTCTACGCCGGCGTCGGCTTCTTCACACTGCCGCTGGGCAAGGCGTTCAACAAAGTCATCAGCGTGGACGCCAATCTCGCTGCTACAACAGATCTCTACGCCAACGCTGAAGCGGCGGGCATGGCTGTGACGTCGCATAACGAACACGCCGAAGAATTTCTCCGCAAAACCCAAGAGAAGCCAGACTTTGTCTCTCTCGATCCTCCTCGCGCAGGGTTGGGCGCAGGAGCCGCCGCAGCGTTGCTGGCGCTCGGTGCACCGGAAATCCGCTATCTCTCGTGCGATCCGTCCACGTTGGCCCGCGACTTGGCCGTTCTGACCGGCTCAGCCAAAAAACCAGGCGCAGAAATCGGCGACGCACCATCGGTTCGCTACGAAATCGCCGAAGTGCACCTCTTCGATCTCTTCCCGCAAACCTTTCACATCGAAACACTGGTCTGCCTGAGACGTGTCCCGTGAAGGCCCCGGCCGTAGCCATTGTCGCGGCTCTTGTATGCGGCATCGCGCTCGGCCTCTATCCTCCGTTCACACGATTCAGCGCGTCGCCCGCGAAGCTTGGCTTTTGCTTTGTTGTTAGCGCTGCATTCGGACTCATCGCCCTGATTCTACTGCGATCAGATAAGCTCACCGCGAGCGGGACCTTTTCGCTTCTCTGTTGGCTCTCACTCGGGTTAACCGGCGCCGTGATCGCGCAACAGCGTCTCCCGTCTAATCACGTGACCCAACTTCTCGATCACAACCAACTCAGCCTCAAAACTCCACTGCGTTGGCACGGCACTCTGCGCGACGAACCGACTCACCTCCCGTGGGGCACCGGCTACGAAATCGAACTCCGCGGCGTCAACTACGAAGGCACTTCGATACCGATCGCAGGCGGTCTCCGCCTCAGCTTCACGCCCCACGCCGCGACCGATGCGGCGCTTTTGCCGCAACTCCACGCCGGCGACGCAATCGACGTCGTCACCGTAGCCAGACGCCCGCCCTTCTTTCGCGACGAAGGCGCCTTCAACCGCCGCTCCTATCTCGCAACGCAAAGCATCGACCTGATCGCCACCCTGCGCTCACCAAAACTCCTGCAAAAAACATCGAACGCCACATCGCAAACGATCGCCAATCGATTGGCACGGGCGCGAGCAAAGCTCCGCGACGAAATCGACACTCTTCTCGCCAGCGATCCTCGCTCCGCCGCGACGCTCCGAGCCATGCTTCTCGGCGACCGCAGCTTCGTCGACCGCGACGAATCCATCGCGTTTCAAAAGACCGGCGTCTTCCACATTCTCGTCGTCGCCGGTCTCCACGTAGGAGCGCTCGCCGCTCTAATCTTCTGGGTGACGCGCAAACTCCGCTTCACACCGACGCTGACGATCATCTTTGTCGTGGCCCTACTCGCAGCATACGTCGGCGTCGTCGAGGTCCGCGCCCCCGTCCTCCGCGCCACTTTGATGGCCTGTGCCGTAGTCCTAGGCGGATTTTTCTATCGCCGCCTCGACCTACTCAACTCCGCGGCCCTCGCGGCGTTAGCCGTACTTATCGCGCACCCCCTCGCCATTCGCGATTCCAGTTTTCAGCTCACCTTCGTAGCCATTGGCTGCATCGCGGGCTTGGCGCTCCCGTGGCTCTCGTCCACGGTGCAACCCTACGCCCGCGCCCTTCGCGGTTGGCGCGACATAACTCGCGATGCTGGTCACGAACCCCACGCAGCTCAGTTTCGCCTCGACGTTCGCGCCGCACTCCGTTGGATCGCCTCGCACTCGCCCGGGCAAGTCGCTAAGCCAGTTCAAAACGCGCTCGCCGGCACCCTCGCTATCAGCTTTCGTATCTGGGAGCTCTTAGCCCTCACGCTTGTCCTTCAGTTCGGGATGCTTCCGTTGATGGCCGCAGACTTCCACCGCATCGCGCTGTCGTCTCCCGCTGTAAATCTCGCTGCCGTCCCGCTCACGAGCATCATCGTCCCGTGGGGATTTTTCACCGTCACCACCGGACTGATTTGGGCGCCACTCGGCAAGCTCCTGGCCGCGCCGCTCGCGCTCATAACCGCGCTACTCCTCCACGTAGTGGAATGGTTCGCCGCGCTCCCGCACTGGAGCTATCGCATCCCGACGCCGCCCCTATGGCTCACAATCCTTTTCTTTACACTCGCCATCGCAATCGGGGCCGTTGCGCGCACAGGCGCCGCGCCGGCAAACCGCCCTCGACGTTTCGCACTCTCGACCCTATCCGCCACATTCATCGCAACAGCTTTCCTAGTCGCGACATTTCCCTTCCCACCCAGTCACGCAGGCGGCCGCCTCGAGGCAGACATTCTCGATGTAGGCCAAGGCGATTCCATCTTCCTCGTCTCACCGCACGGCAAAACAATCTTGATCGACGCCGGCGGCGCCTTCCGGGGCTTCCCCGGTCGCGAAGAACACAACGGCACTGATCCTGGCGAAGAGGCCGTCTCGCCGTATCTCTGGTCTCGCGGCTTCCAGAAAATCGATGTCGCGATTCTCACACACGCACACCAAGACCATCTCGGCGGACTCACCGCGATTCTGGAAAATTTCAAGGTCGTAGAACTCTGGATTGGTCGCGAAGTGAATTCGCGCGCGCTGGCCGAGCTCGAAGCCATGGCAAAACAGCACGGCACTCAAGTCAAACACGAAACCCGTGGTCAAACATTCGTTTGGGATGGCGTTGAAGGCGAATTCCTCTGGCCGGAAATTCCCACGACCGAAATCGCGCCCTCTGCAAAAAACAACGACTCGCTAGTCCTCCGCTTGAAGTTCGGCGACCGCACATTGATCTTACCCGGCGACGCCGAAAAAGCCGCTGAACGCACCATGCTGTCCGAAAACGACGAGGCCAGCATCCACGCGGACGTCTTGAAGGTTGGCCACCACGGCAGCAAGAATTCCACGACGCCCAGCTTTCTCTCAGCCGTGAGTCCGCAAATCGCAATCATCTCTTCCGGAGAAGGTAATCCCTACGGACATCCAAGCCCTGAAGTTCTTGATCGTCTGGAAAGTGCGGGAGTTCGCACGCTGCGCACCGATACCAACGGCGCCATTCACATCCTCACCGACGGCAAACAAATCGACGTCTCATGCTTCGTCGCCTGCCCCAACCCTACCACGCCATCAATAAATCAAGCGCAAGCGCCAGTCGATCACCAACAGCACGAGCAATAGCAGAAATCCGATCGCTGCCCGGTATTCGCGGTTCTTCTTATATTGAGCGAATGAAAACGAAGCCGCCGCGCCCGGCCCCAACTTCGCCGCGATCAGCCGCGGAAAAAACAGCGGCACAGCTTTCGCGTATTCCTCAAACGCCGCGCCATGGTGGAAGCGAAGTTCGCCCTCTTCCCGCCGCATCACCACCGAATAAAACAACGCAAAATATCCGCACAAGAGCACCGCTGCGATCCACGAATTCATCGCCACCGCCGCTCCCACCGTCAAAATCGCGCTGCCAAAATAAAGCGGATTTCGCGTGTGCGCGTACGGCCCGCTCACAGTCAGCATGTCCTGCTTATGCAGATGCCCGGCCGCCAGGGCACGAATCAACAATCCGACCGCGCCAACAAGTCCACCGACAGCGATGCTCCGCGAATCCGGATGCGCCAGGATCAGCACTACAATCGCGAGCGGATACCCCAAACGCACCCGCCAGCGCGCAAAAAAAGTCGGCCCAGTCGGCTTTTCAGTCGTAGGTAAATCCGTGTGGCGCGGCAGATTCGGAGCGGTCGAACTCATCCCGCTACACCGATGCGTCGTCGTACCGCCTCGAATACCGAATCGACTTGAATCGCGAGCATCGACGGATCGACCACATCGTTCCGACTATGCGATGTTGCGCTGCCAGGCGTGCGCAAAACAATATCTCCCGTGCAAGGATCGGTATCACGCGCCTCGCCCGAGTCTAGAATCGGATCTCGCGTCACAAGCGAGGGATTCCGGTAAGGCCCATTGCGTGCCGGGTCCGTAGGCCCGTATAACGCGACCGCCGGAGTCCCCAACGCGATCGCCAAATGCAGCGGCCCAGTGTCACCGCCAACGATGCATGTCGCCGACCGCAGCAACGCCATCAGCGGCCCAAGCTGCGTGTTCCACATCAGCGGCTCCGCGCCTCCACTCGCTGCTTTAACCGCCGCCGCCAAATCATCTTCGCCTGGCCCGCAATTCACCACGCACCGCATTCCGAACGAATCGCGAATCTTCTGACACAGCGCGCCGAACCGTTCCGGTGGCCAACACTTCGCGCGCCATCCGCCGCCCGGACTCAACACCACATAACGACCGGTGAAGCCCGCACGCGAAAGTTCCTCACGCGCCTCCGCGACACTCTCACCGGAAACCGACAACTTCACATGCCCAACACGTCGTCGCGCACCAGCCCGCCGCGACAATTCGCCATTCTGATCCGCAATATGAATCGCTTCCGGCTTCACGCGCTGGTTGTAAAGAATCGGCACCCCGAATTCGCGAATCGTGTGCGACGAAAACCCAATCCTTCGCTTCACGCCGCCCAAAAATGGCAGCGCCGCTGACTTCCACAATCCCTGATAGTCAATCGATGATTGCCACCGCGCACCGCGAATTCCCGAAATCGTCGCTCGTACCGATCCCATATTGCGCGATTCGACGTTTCGAATCTCCGAAGCGAGCCCGCTGCTTTCGACAAGCCCCTTCCATCTTGGATGGGTCAACCAAACGATTTCAGCGGCGGGAAAAGAGTCGCGCAGCGCCGCGACGGCAGGGAATGTATGCACGATGTCTCCCAACGATCCCAATCGCACTACGAGGAATCGCGGTTCAGTCATGCAGCGCCTTGCGCACGGTCTCGATAAATCCGCGCGTCGAGTGATCCTTCGGATCACCGACAATTGCGACGCGAATTCCCAACCGCGCCGCGACCTCGCGCTCCGGCACGGTCTCGGTCGAATAGTCCGTGCCCTTCGCATGCACGTCCGGCCGCAACAATTCGAGGAGTGGCTCGACGTTCGGTTCGTGAAACAACACAACGTAATCGACAGCCCGTAACGCCGCGACCAAATCGGCCCGTGCCCCCTCGTTCAAAATCGGTCGCCCCGGCCCTTTCAGCTCGCAAACGCTCGCGTCGTCATTTACCGCCACAACTAAAACATCCCCTTCGCGCCGCGCGCCTTCGAGATACCGCACATGCCCCACGTGCAGCGTGTCGAAGCACCCGTTGGCAAAAACCACGCGTTCTCCGGTGCGCTTGCGATCCGCGATCGCCTTCCGCAACTCTTCCCGCGACATGATTTTCGATGAAGTCGACGTCGGCATTCCTATTCGCCCGCTCCCGACGCCTCGGCGCGAATCACCGCAAGCAATTCCGCGCGCGATACCGTCGCCGTCCCGCGCTTCATCACTACTAGCCCGCCGGCGATATTCGCGATATGCGCCGCTTCCAGCGCCGAAGCGCCCGTTCCCAACGCCAGCGAGTAAGCGGCCAGGACCGTATCGCCCGCACCCGTCACGTCGACTGCCTGATTACTTCCGTGAATCGGAATGTGTATTGCCCGTGCTGGCGATTCGAATAGCACCATCCCATCGCGTCCCCGCGTTACCAGCAGCGAATCCAGTTTCATCGCAGTCAGCGTCTCGACCCCGCATCGCTCCAGTTCCACCGTGTTCCGCCCGATGGAGGTGTGATGCAGCGCCTCCAACTCCGCTTCATTCGGCGTTGCCGACGTAATCCCCGCCTTCGCATACGATCCCAATCCATAGCGACTGTCGAGCGTCGTCACTAGCGAGTTTTTCTTCGATGTCGCAGCACGTACTAATTCTGGCGACGCCACGCCAAAACCATAGTCCGACACCGCAAGCACATCCGCGCGTCGTAACTTCGCCCGCAAAATCCTCGCAATCTTCGCGCGAACACTGGCAGGCAATTCCCCTTGCGGTTCGCGATCCACCCGCAAAACCTGCTGGGCCACCGTATGTGCCCAACCCGCCAAAAATCGCGTCTTCGTCGGCGTCGTATGCCCTTTTACCCGCACGACGCCCGACAGATCCATCCGTCGCTCGCGGAAATACGCAACGAGCGCGTCACCTGCAGCATCGTGCCCTACCACTGTCACTGGCAGCACTTTCGCACCCAGCGCCGCAAAATTGTTCGCGGCATTCGCACCGCCCCCTGGAACTAACTGCGTCTCGCGATGTCGCAAAATCAAAACCGGCGCCTCGCGCGACACCCGCGAAATCTCGCCAAACTGAAACTCATCCGCAACAAAGTCGCCCAACACTACAACCGTCCTATTCGCAAACTGCTCGACGCGGTCCGCCAGCGCCACCAGATCGACCGAACTCGACCCTGCCGCTGTCGCCGCGATTCGCGATCGCTTCATCTCGTCTGCCCCACGGTCCGCAAGATCCATTCCACCGCGCTCACCAAATCATCCGCCACGAAATCCGGCTGCCGAGCCCACTCGGTGCCGTTCGAACGCAAATCTTCTTCGCCGTATCCAGTTCGCACCAGCACGCCCCGTCCGCCGCTTGCCTGTGCCAGTTCCACATCGCCGTACCGGTCGCCAACCACAAACGATCGCGCCAGATCGACTCCGTGCTCGTGCGCCGCCTGTCGAATCATTCCCGGCTTCGGCTTCCTACATTCGCAATCATCGTCAGAGGTATGCGGACAATAATAGATCGCCGTAAGATGCGCTCCCGCCGCAGCGAGTTGCTGAGTCATCTCTTCGTGCACGGCATGCACGCTCGCCTCGTCAAAAAATCCGCGACCCACACCCGATTGATTGGTGACAACAATCACCGGCAGGTTCGCATCATTTAGTTTTCGAATGGCCCCTGCCGCGAACGGAAACATACGAAATTGGCTGACGTCATTCAAGTACCCGACGTCTTCAGAAATAGTCCCGTCGCGATCGAGAAAAACCGCCGGCCGCGACAACGCAGCCTTAGGCAGGACGCACCTCCGCCTTCGCGTTCGAACTCGCAAGCCACCCACGCGCCGCCACCGTCACACTCTCCGTCGAAACACCTTTCATGCAGCGATGATCGGTCGGACATCGCCTCAAAAAACATGGTGAACAATACGGCTTCTCTTGCACGATCGTGCACTTCGGCGTCACCGGTGCGGTCCCAAATGGATCGGTCGGCCCAAAAATCGCCACCACCGGCAATCCCACCGCCGACGCAACGTGCATCGCCCCCGAATCATTCCCAATGAAAAGTTGGCATCGCGAAAGCAGCGCCGGCAATTCCGCAATCGCGGTCTTACCCGTCAAATCGATCGGCTTCCGCTTCATCCCAGCGGTAATCGCGGTCGAAACCGCAGTCTCATTCGCGGTCCCAAACAAAATAATTTCCGCGTCCGACTCCGCCATCAACCGATTCGCCACTTCCGCAAACCGCTCCGGCAACCAGCATTTCGCCGATCCATACGACGCGCCCGCTCCGATTGCCACGCGCATCGCCCGGCCGCCATTGCCGTTCGAACGCGCACCTGCCGCAATCAATTTCTGCTCCGCAGCCTCGCGAGCCTCTCGCGAAACACTCAGCGAAATCTCCCGCTCCCCCTCAACCCGCTCCGCCCACCCCGCCCGCCGCACCAACTCCAAATAATAAAATTGCTCGTGCTCCGGAATCTCTCCCGCTTTCGGTACCGGCACAGACTTCGTCAGCAAAATCCCACGCCCATCTCGTCGCGTACCCAATCCGCTCCGGAATCCCCGCGCGCCACGCCAACCAAGCCGCATCAAACGCATTCTGCAGGAGCAACGCCGCATCAAACCTGCCTGCACGCAACCGCGCAGCTAACGCCTCTCGCCCGCTGAATCCCTTTTCCGCACCGCGCGGATCGTAAGCAATCAATTCATCGCAAACGCACTGCCCGCGATAAATATCCGCCACATACGGCCGCGCCACGATCGCAATATGCGCTCCCGCAAACTTCGCGCGCACTGCGCGCAACGCCGGCAGCGCCATAATCGCGTCGCCCACCCAATTCGTAGCGCGCACCATAATCCTCACGCCGCCGCCCCACGCTTCTCCCGCAAGACGCGCTCAATCGCCGCCACAAACTCGCTCTCCGCCGAGATCACAAAATCGATCACCGCCACCCACACCGGCCGCCGAAATGCCCTCCCCGCAAGCGCGAGATTCGCCGCATCCTTCTCCGTCGTCACAAAGTCCGCCGCCGAAACTTTGTCGGCCTCTGCTTCCAACTGTTCGACATCGAGGTCGGAATACGCGTGATGATCGCGAAACGTTTTCTCCCCCACCAACTCCACGCGCCAACTCACCAGATCCGCAAAAAACGCTTCCGGATTTCCAATGCCGCAGAACGCAAACGACGGCGCGCTGCTGATCGTGCTCGCGTATTTGTAGTCAGAAGGCCCTGCTCCTTCTCCCAGAGGCCGAAATCCCACCAACCGTGTCTGCGCGTAAAAAATCCGATATTTGTGCCCGTCCTCCGCTTCAACAGGACTGGCCTCAGCCTTCCGTGAAACAACGTACAGGTCAGCGCGCCGGCGCGCCGAAATCGGCTCGCGTAGAGAACCCGACGGCAACAACCACTCGTTCTTCAACTTTCGCGAACCATCGAGCATCAAGATGTCTAGATCACGTGCAAGTTCTCGATGCTGAAACCCATCGTCGAGCAAAAATACATCGACACCTCGCTCCGCCTCCAGCTTCGCTCCCGATGCATATCGGTCCGGCCCCACTCCGAATCGAACGCCCTCCCCCAACCGTCTCCGCAGCAACTCGATCTCGTCGCTCGTTCCACCGGACCCTTTATATCCGCGGCTCAAAATCGCCACGCTCTTCCCTTCCGCCAAAAATCTCTCCGCCAGCCACAACACCATCGGCGTCTTGCCCGTCCCGCCCGTGGTCAAATTCCCGACGCTGATTACCGTCCCCCGCAATCGCCGCGCTTTTAGCCACCCCGTGTCATACATCCAATTCTTCGCGCGCACCACCAAGCCGTAAATGATCGACACCGGCCACAACGCGATTGCCAGCGCGCGCGGAATCCGCGTCACGCCGGACGTCCCAAATATTTCGCGATCTCCTCCGTCGCCCGCGCCGTCGCCCCGCGACTCTCGTCCACCAATCGCTTCGCCGTCTCGCTCATTCCGCGCGCGCGCTCCGGATCGCGGAGCAACTCAATCCACGCCACGCCCGCATCCTCGGGACTCTCCACCTGTACCGCCGCCTTCGCCGACACGAATCGCGACGCCATCTCCGCAAAATTTTCCATCGACGGACCAAACACCGGAATCTTCCCAAACGCCGCCGGCTCCAAAATATTGTGCCCGCCCGATTCCACCAGCGATCCGCCGACGAACGCCCCATCCGCCAATTGATACAGCGACGCCAACTCCCCAATCGAGTCCAGCAACAACACAGTCACGTCCGGCGTAATGGAAGCCGGTCCGGAAGCTGCACTCGCCCCATTTCCCCCGACCTTCAACTCCGACCGCCGCAAAAACTTCCTCCGCGACTCATGAATAAAATCCGCCGCCTGCTGAAAACACTCCGGCTTCCGCGGCGCCAGCACCAACAGCGCATTCGGAAACTCCCCCTGCACCACGCCAAACGCAATCAACGCCAGCGGCTCTTCGCTCGACACGACGCTCCCCGCCACAATCAGCGGCCGCCGCCCCGAGCGCTCAATCTCACGTGCCAGCCATTCCGACATCGGCGTCGCATCCGGCAGCGCCTGGTCATACTTCAAGTTCCCACTCACAAACACGCGATCGACCGGCGCCCCCAACTCCCGCAACCGCTCCGCATCCCGCCCACTCTGCATCAAAAACGCCCGCGCATGCCCCAACGCATCCCGCAAAAACGGCCGCAGATAAAATCCCGCCCACCCAAAAAATTCCTGATACCGCGCGAACGACTTATCCGAAATCCGCCCGCTGACAAAAATCACCGGCACCTTGCGCCGGTCCGCCTCACGCAAAAAATTCGGCCATATCTCCGTCTCCAAAATAATCACCAGCGCCGGCTTCACCGCGTCCAACGCCCGCCGCACACAAAACGCCCAGTCGAACGGAAAATAAATCACCGCGTCGGCCGCCTTCACTCGTTCGCGCGCCAACGCCTGCCCCGTCTGTGTTGTAGTGGAAATAATCAGCGGCCGATTCGGATACGCCGTCTTCAACTTCTGCGCCAGCGCCACGCCCGACAAAACCTCGCCCACCGACACGGCGTGAATCCAGATCGCCCCCGCTCGCTCCGCCGGCAACCCGCTCAACCCCGGAAACGATCGCCCCAACCGCTCGCCCAAATTCGAAAGATACTTCCCCTGCCGCAACCCCTTCCAAATCCAAACCGGCGAAAGCACCGCCGCCGCCAACGCCGTCAACAAACTGTAGAGAAAATACACTCAGTCAAACTCCATCAATATTCTCGCCTTTGTAGGGGCGGGGTTCACTCCGCCCGGCCACCGCGTCTTGCCGCCAAACCAAGGCGACGCAACGCACAACTTCCACAACGCGGGGCAACCCCGCTCTTTCCCCAGGAATCTCAGGCGACAAGATAAGAAAGGTCTATTATAACCCGATGCGAAACCAGGTCCTCGCGCTCTTCTCTGCCTGCACCATCGCCATCATCGCCACGGCTGCGCCACCCCCGCCGTCCCCACCACAAGCCCAACAAGACTCGCTCAAAGCCGCATCCCTCGAGTCCCACGAAGGCCTCACCGTCTCCGCGCTGCCCTGGACCGTCCCCTCCCAATACAAAGACAAATTCCCCAAAAAATCCCCATTCGACGGCGGCGTCCTCGTCGTCCAAATTAATTTTCGCAACGACTCCGACGAATCCCTGCGCGTCAACCTCGACAAAATCCGCCTCAACGTCCAGATCGACGAAGAAAATCGCCAGGAAGTCCCCTCGCTCAATCCCGAGCAACTCGCCGACGCCGTCCTCAAACCAAAAACGAAAGATCCCACCGCCTCACGCGGCCCGCGGCTCCCCGTCCCGCTTCCCAGCAAAAAAAACGGCCGCGACAAACACTGGGAAGAACTCGAAAAACAAGCCGACAACGCGCAAGTGCCCACAAGCGTCGTGGCCCCCCACAGCACCGTCCAGGGTCTCCTCTACTTCGACCTCGGCGGCCAGTTCGATCTCCTCCAGACCGCCCACCTCTACGTCCCCCAAATCGCCAAAATGAATTCCACCGGCACCCTAACCTACTTCGACATCGACCTCAGCCACCACCAATAACGCGCGATATCACCAACGTCGGTGTCCTTCCACCACACTGTCATTCCGACCGGAGCGAGCCGACGCCTTTTCTTCGCGTTCGCTCCTGCGAACGTGTCGGCTCGCGCAGCGGAGGAATCTCTCTTCGATGGAATGTGCGACTACCTTGTTGAGTCAGGCTCGACAAACCACAAAACTTTTCCACTGCTCGTTCCAAAACCAAAACGTCTCCCGTTTGCGCCCTCGTCCCCCATCCACTAAAATGATCTAGCGAAAAATTCACGACGACAGCGTCGCGCGCGACCCACACTCCGAAAACAAAATGCAAAATCTCCTAGACCAACTGAATCCAGAACAGCGTCGTGCCGCCGAAACCACCGAAGGCCCCGTCCTGATCCTCGCCGGCGCTGGCACCGGAAAAACTCGCGCCATCACGTTCCGCATGGCCAATCTCATCGCCAACGGCACTCCCGCCGAATCCATCCTCGCCGTTACTTTCACCAACAAAGCCGCCGAGGAAATGCGCACCCGCGTCGCCGATCTCCTCCTCAAAGCCGGAGTTCCGCCCGCCACCCCGTGGCTCTCCACGTTCCACTCCCTCTGCGCCCGGCTCCTCCGCCGCGAAGCCGCCGCCGCCCACCTCCCCAAAGATTTCGCCATCTACGACTCCGACGACCAGATCTCCGCCGTCAAGCTCGCCATGGGCAAGCTCAACATCGACGCCGAGCAGCTCACGCCGCGCAACGTCCTCAGCGCCATCAGCCACGCCAAAAATCACGCCACCACACCCGAGAAACTCCGCTCCGAAGCCATCGGCCAGGACGAACGCAAAGTCGCCGACATCTACGCCGAATACGAACGCCAGCTCAAACAAAGTAATGCGCTCGACTTCGACGATCTGCTCCTTCGCACCGTGCGCATGCTCCGCGACGCTCCAGCCGTCCGCGAAAAATGGCAAAACCGCTTCCAATATCTCCACGTTGACGAATATCAGGACACCAACCGCGTCCAGTACGATCTGATGCGCCTTCTCACTAACGCAAAACAAAATCTCTGCGTCGTCGGTGACGAAGACCAATCCATCTATCGCTGGCGCGGCGCCGACGTCTCCATCCTGATGAGCTTCTCGCGCGATTTCGGCAACGCCAAAGTCATCAAGCTCGAGCGCAACTATCGTTCCACACAAAATATTCTCGACGCCGCGGGCGCCGTCGTCGCCAACAATCCCGATCGTCTCGGCAAATCGCTCAGCGCCGAAAACGGTTCCGGCACCAACCTGAAATATTTCGAAGGCCGCGACGCCTTCGCCGAAGCCGAATTCGTTGCTGGCGAA
The DNA here is from genome assembly GCA_963795355.1 of uncultured Acidobacteriota bacterium. Classification (GTDB taxonomy): domain Bacteria; phylum Acidobacteriota; class Terriglobia; order Acidiferrales; family UBA7541; genus Acidiferrum. The sequence continues at coordinate 225,843 of CAWCHM010000008.1, read as the reverse complement.
CTCACCCGCATCCTCGACGACGACTCTTCCCTCACCTGCGCCGTCGAATACCGCACCAACTTCCAATCCCGCGCGTTCGAAGAAGTCTTCCGCCGCCGCGGTATCCGCTACAAGCTCGTCGGCGGCTTCAGCTTCTACAACCGCGCCGAAGTCAAAGACGCGCTCGCCTACGTCCGCCTGGCACTCCATCCCGAAGACGACATCTCGCTTCTCCGCGTGCTCAACGTTCCGCCGCGCGGCATCGGCAAAACCACCCTGGACGCCCTGCGCGAAATCGCCCGCACCGACAACACTCCGCTCTGGGACGCCATCAACAAATTCGTCTCCGGCGAATCCGGCGGCCGCGCCGTCGCTCCCACTCCGCGCTTTTCAGGATTTGATCGCGAAGCTGCAGGACAACTATCTGAAGATGAATCCGCCCGAATTCCTGCGCAGCGTCCTCGACGACACCGGCTACATGGAGATGCTGAAGGACCGCAACACGCCCGACGATGTCGCCCGCATCGAAAACCTCGAAGAACTCTCGCGCGCCATCGCCGAAAGTGAAGAATCCGGCGAAGACTTCTCCGACTTCCTCGACGCCGCCGCTCTCGTCAGCGATGCCGACCAATACGAAGACAAACCCGGCGTCACCCTAATTACCCTGCACAGCACCAAGGGCCTCGAGTTCGACCACGTCTTCCTGACCGGCATGGAAGAAGGCATCTGCCCTCACAGCCGTTCTTTCAACGATGAAAAAGGAATCGAAGAGGAGCGCCGCCTCGTCTATGTCGGCATGACCCGCGCACGCAAATCGCTCACGCTCACCCGCGCCGTCTACCGCCGCATCTTCGGCAACGAGCAACAACTCCGCGCGTCGCTCCCATCGCGCTTTCTCGCTGAGGTCCCCAGCGAACTCGTCGACACCGTCCGCGGCTCCATGGCAGAAATCGGCCAGACCCGCCGCTACGAGCCAGACCCCGAATACTCCTACTCCCCCGAAGAATTCGCCCGCCGCGTCCGCGGCACACCGCCGCCATCGCGCACGCCAACGCGCAGCACTTCGGCTCCATCAAAAACGCCAAGCTTCGGCAAATCCGCCTTCGCCTTCGGCAAAAAAGCCTCCGCCGATCCCATGCTCGGCCAAAAAGTCCGCCACCCCGAATACGGCATCGGCACTGTCGTCGGTGTCGAAGGCGACGAAGACGACCGCAAACTCGCCGTCACCTTCCCCGGCCGCGGCACCAAAAAATTCATCGAACGCTACGCCCAACTCACCCAGGCCTAACCACCACTGTACGGGCACGGCACGGCCGAGCCCGTCTTCAATCCTAGCCGTCGTCGATTCTCGCCTTTGTAGGGGCGGGGATTGCTCCGCCCGGTCACCGCGTCTTGGCAAAATCATGTACGGGTGCAGCACTGCTGCGCCCCAAGTCCGCACAATCACTGCGTCTTGAGCCCGGCCGCCTCGGCACCTTACCCATTCTCCACCCGCCTTTTCACATCCGCCCACGCCACTTCAATCAACTGGCGCAACGCCCCTTCATCCACCTCCACCCCCACCTTCACATGCCTCATCCTCTTCCCGCTGCCCACCAACAACCCCGCCGGATCGGCCAACGCCGCCCCATAAAAAAATCCCACGTTCACATGCGCCGTAAACACATTCACATACCCAAACGGCACATCCCCCAAACACGCGTTCGCACACCCATCATGAAAAACCTCCCGCACTTCATCCCCACATCCCCGCATCACCTCAAACCACCGCCGCGCCATCGCCCCCAATTCTCCCTTGTGCCGCTTCAACCAAGCATCAATCGCCGGATCCCTCTTCAAAATCCCATCAAACCGCAACAATTCCTCGCTCATCCCGTTTCTCCACAACCCCAAAAACGTTGTCATCCTGAGCGTAGCGAAGGATCTCAGCCGTCGGACCAACTGTGACCGCTCCATTGCCTCAAACTCAATTCAAAATTTCCAAAGCACTCAAGTGCTACCTCGAACGCAAGAAATATCACCGCCCGTTCGAACAGTACGCTCTAGTACCTATTGACAAACATGTAAATCCATGCTACCCTGCAACATGACTCGCCCTCCGCCCACTTCCCACCAACTTCCGTTTTCTCATACACCCGCAACTCCTTCCAAATCAAAACCTTCCACACTCTCGCCTTTTCCCGATTCTGCATCCCAAACATTTCAAACGACTTCTCCACTCTTTACAAAAACACCGGGGGTACACCCCCAAAAAGCGAACCCCAGGCGAAACCAACCGCCAATCCGACACCCAATCCCACGTCGCCAGCGCGATCCGCGCGCTCAAACGCAGCGTCCGCTCACCGCCCAACTTCCCTCCATCGCAATCATTCCGCGACAGTTGCGCACCATCCTCTCTCCATGTACATTGAACCGCGTCCGCACCTCCAATTCAGCGCCAGGCGGCTCGGCCGATTCGGCTCGGCCCTCAGTTATGAACGATCGGAGATAACGAGTGGCATCAGAACTCTTCAACTGTAAGAGTATCGATCAGCTTCTGTCCGACTCCGAACACGCCGAAGTAAAGCTCAAGAAATCCCTCGGCTGGCTCAGCCTCACCTCGCTTGGCATCGGCGCCGTCATCGGCTCCGGCATCTTCACGATTGTCGGCACCGCCATCGCCGGCCAAAAGCTGCAAGCCTCCTCGGTCCTCAACGCGCCGCTCCTCGAATACTTGATCTACCACTCGGCCAGCTTCGGCCGCCCGGGAGCCGGCCCCGCAATTGCCCTTTCGTTCGTCCTTGTCGCCATCGTCTGCGGCTTCGCCTCCGTCTGCTACGCCGAACTTGCCGCGATGATCCCCATCGCGGGCAGCGCCTACACCTACACCTACGCCACCATGGGCGAACTCATCGCCTGGATTATCGGCTGGGACCTGATCCTCGAGTACGCCGTCAGCAACATGGCCGTCAGCGTCGGCTTCTCCGCGCACATCGTCGGCCTGCTCGATTGGTTCGGCGTTCACCCGGATCCAAAATGGATTTCCCCGGCGTATCTCCCCGGCGGCCTCTCCGATTTGCAGGGCAACATGCTCTACGGTCCCGGCTGGCACTTCGGCTTCAACTGGCCCGCATTCGTCATCGTGATGCTTCTCACCGTGATTCTCGTGCGCGGTATCCGAGAGTCCGCTGAGACCAACAACGTCATGGTGTTGCTAAAGATCGTCGCGATCCTCGTATTCATCGGTTTCGCATCGCGCTTCATTCATCCCGCGAACTGGCACCCCTTTGCGCCCAACGGCTGGCCCGGCATCCTGACCGGCGGCTCGATCGTTTTCTTTACCTACATCGGCTTCGACTCGGTCTCCACCGCCGCCGAAGAGTGCAAAAATCCGCAACGCGATTTGCCGATCGGTATCATCGCCACACTGATCGTCTGCACGTTGCTCTACATTGGCGTAGTCGTGGTCCTTACCGGCCTGGTGCCTTGGAACACACTCGTCGACGACGCCGCACCGGTCGTCAATACGCTCAAGAAATTGCATTTCACTGGCGTTCGCCTCGTCGTTCTTCTCGGCGCGCTGATGGGCATGATCTCTTCCCTGCTCGTATTCCAACTCGGCCAGGCGCGTGTCTGGTTCGCCATGTCGCGCGATGGCTTGCTGCCGCGTATCTTCAGCCGCGTGCATCCGAAAGTTCTGCACCCCTGATTTTTCGACGTGGATGGCGGGCTTCGTTGTCGGCATTCCCGCGGGTCTTCTCGACATCGGCACGCTCGCCGATCTCAGCAACATCGGCACACTCTTCGCGTTCGCGCTCGTTGCCGCCGGCGTTTTGATTCTTCGTTACCGCGAACCCAACCGCAAACGCGCTTTCCGCGCGCCCGGCGGCCCACTCGCGCCGATCATCACCATCATCACCTGCGTGCTGCTGATGGCCGGACTTCCGATCACCAACTGGATTCGATTCTTTGTGTGGATGTCAATTGGTCTCGTGTTCTACTACAACTACGGACGCAAGCGCAGCACCTTGCGCGCCGCAAATCAGGCCTAGAGGACTGCACGATGTTGCGGCACTTCCGCCTATCGAAGACGCGCAGATCGAACACGGTTGCAGCAAGGCTTGACGAAAAAGCCTCCCGCATCGGCACGTCTTCAAGAGGCGCGGGCTTCAACGACGACAGCGGCGCCGGCAAGCATTCGCAGTTCGCGTTGGCGACAATCCTCGGCGTTCTATGCATCGCCGTCGCAGCGATCGCGCTGCTCGCGCCGAGCGACACGATCGCCTGGGGATCGGGCGCGCAGCGCATGATTGTCGGCAAGGCCGTCGACACGCTGCCTCCCGACCTGCGGCCGTTCTTCGACGAAAATCGACCCTTTCTCGCGCTCCACGTCACCGACCCGCTCGACGCCGAGGGAAAGACGCCCACCGAACGCCATAATCACTTCATCTATCTCGATCGATATGGCCGATTCCCGTACACGACGCTTCCTCGCGTTTATAAAACCGCCGTCAGCAAGTACAGCAAATCGAAACTCGAACAGACCGGTTTGCTGCCCTGGCAGATCGGCGTCTACAGCGCAAAGCTGACCACATCGTTTCAGCAAGGCCACTGGGATGAGGCAAAACTCAACGCCGCGATTCTTGCGGGTTACGTCGCCGAAGCGCACGATCCGTTCAACACCACGGAAAATTTCGACGGACATCTCACGCTGCAAAACGGAATCAACGATCGCTTCGGCGCCACGCTCATCGATCGCTTCTCGTCGTTCTTTCCGATTCGGCCCAACGACGCATCCTTTATTGCGGATCCGACCGACCACGCGTTTGAAGCGTGCCTGAGCGCTCACAGCGTCCTCGAAACGATTCTGCTCGCCGACCGCAACGCACGCGCCAGCGCCAAGGCATACAACGACGAGTACTTCGATCATTTTTACAATTTGACTGCCGCCACATTGATTCGCCAGCTTTCGGATGCATCGACCGACGTCGGCTCGTACTGGCTGACCGCATGGACGAACGCGGGCAAGCCCGCGGTCCCGCAGGCCCAGCACTAGTCGCGGAGCCCGAACGGTGCGATTGCGAACGAGACCGCACGACGCCGTGAAGTAGGAAGAGAAAGGAACCCGGAACACGTTCCCAAAGAACGAACCAGCGGCCGATAGCGCGATTTCTCGCGACCCGGCTAACTTCGCGGAATTGCACCTTCACCTCGAAGGATCGATCGAGCCTGCCACCGTTTGCGCGCTGACACGCCGTCACGGTGTCGTCTTCACCGAAACGGAAGTCCGCGAAAAGTACGCCTACAAAGATTTCACCGGCTTCCTCGAAGCGTTCAAGTGGGTCACCTCGTTTCTGCGCGATCCGCAAGACTACGCGCTCATCCTGAACGATCTCGGCGAACATTTGCTGACGCAACGCGTTGTCTACTCCGAGATCACTCTTTCGGTTGGCGTGATGATTCTGCGTAAACAAATTCCGGAGTCGAATTTTGACGCGATGCTCGAGGTCGCAGATTCGTTCGAGAAGCGCGGACTGCAACTGAAATTTATTTTCGACGCGGTGCGGCAGTTCGGTGCAAATGCCGCGATGGAAGTCGTGAATGCCGCCGGGCGCGCGCAGGACAAAGCACAATCGATCGTGGCATTCGGAATCGGTGGCGACGAACTTTCCGTCGATACAAAAGAATTTCGTCCGGTCTACGAAAGGGCCGCCAGAATCGGATTGCATCGGCTGATGCACGCCGGCGAAGTCGGCGGCCCGGACAAAATTCGCGAGGCGGTGGAATTGCTCGGCGTGGAACGCATCGGCCACGGCATCGCTGCCGTACACGACCCAGCCCTGATGGATTTCCTGGTGGAACGCCGCATTCCGCTTGAAATTTGTCCGGGAGGAAATATCTGCACCGGCGCGCTGGCGAAACAGCTCAAGCAGAAATACGCCCGCATCGAAGATCATCCGCTGCCGAAATTACTGCGCCACGGAATTCCAGTCGTGCTCTCGACCGACGACCCCACAATGTTCCACACGACGCTGCAAGGTGAATACGCCAATGTTCGCCGCATGCGCCTCAGCGCAACTGAAATCGAATCGCTGCGCCAAGCGAGTTTCGATCACGCGTTCGCTTTCGATTCCCGCTTCTCTACGACTCGGAAACAGTAGCCGCGCATCCGGTTGCTTTTCATGCGCCGGAACGGCTATCGTGCTCGACACGTTACGGCGCCGGTAGGAATCGAATCGACGGAGCGGCCTCGCCGTTTTCTACGAAGTGTTCTTCACACACGAAAGGAAATCACAAATGAAAACGAACCTCCTGAGGGGCAGTGCCTTGGCCGTACTGTTGGTTTTGGCTGGCGTGGCCGTCGCACAACGGCCGGTAGAGGACATCGACGCTCATAGGCATCCGCATCTGGCAGCCGCGCAACATCACATCGGTGCCGCGTGGCAGGAAGCGGAGACAGCCCGCGTCGATAATCACGAACAATTGGGTGGTCACGCCGAAAAGGCACTCGAACATCTGCAGGCGGCGGACCGTGAGTTGAAAGAAGCCGCCGAATTCGCTAACTCACATCATCACTAGAAAAACTGATTTACACGCAGAGTAGGCGGAGATCACAGAGTCAGAATCGATACAGTCGTGCGAACGGCCGAGCAACGCTCAACGCGATGCCCGGCCGTTCGCATTTTCAGAGCGTCTGTCTGGCCTCTTCGCGATCTGCTTTCCGAGGCGACGCAAACCAGCTTACTGCTTCAGATATTTGGCCCACCACGCCAGGTAGCGTTCCATGCGATCGTGGATGTAGCTGGGTCGCGTGAAGATGTGGAACTGTTCCGGATAAATTACGAGCTGCGCCGGAATTCCGAGCGTACGGAGCGATTGATACATCTGCTCCGTGCCGACGAGCGGAACGTTGAAGTCGGAGCGGCCTACCATGAACAGCGTCGGCGTCTTGATGCGGTCCGCATGGTAGAAGGGATACGAAATCTTGATCCACGTGTCGAGGTTCTTCCACGGCGGACCGATTTCGTTGTTGTACTGGCGAATGTACTGATCGCTGCCGTACATGCCAAGTTCGTTGCCAATGCCTGCGCCCGCCATCGCAACCTTGAAACGCGAGTCCGATGCAATCGTGAAGTCGGTCATCATCCCGCCATAGCTCCAGCCACCGACGGCGAGTTTGTTTGGATCAGCGACGCCACTTGAAATCGCGTAGTCGACGGCGGCGAGCACATCGAGAACCTCCTTTTGCCCCCAGTCCGCAGCAATCGACTTCGTGTATGCCGCTCCGCGACCGCTGCCGCCGCGATAATTCACGGCGAGCACGACGTAGCCTTGTGCCGCAAACATCTGCCGTTCGACTTGCAACGGGTACAGATTTAACGGCAGGCCGTGGTCGTCTTGCATGTCGGGACCGCCGTGAATCCATAAAATGAGCGGGTACTTTTTGCCGGACTGATAGTCGGGCGGCTTCGTCATCAGGCCGTGCACTTCGTTTCCGTCTTTCGCTTTTGCCGAGAAATCTTCGACGGCGCCGAGTTGAATTTCGCTGAGCCAGGCATCGTTTTGCGAAGAGAGCTTCCGGAGTTTGCCTGATTCGAGTGCAAAGACCTCAGAAGCGGCCGAGTCGGTAGTTGCTGTGACGGCAGTGTACCCGGCAGCGGAGCTTCGCTTCTCGATGACAGCTTCGCCGTGCGTGATGCGTTCCACTTCCCCACCGTTCACGGAAACGCGGCCGATGAAAACTCTGCGATCGTCGTCGAACAAGAACGTGATTGCCTGTCCGTCTTCCGTAAATTCCGGCGCGATGATGCCGCGATCGAGTTTCTCGGCAAGACTCTTCGATGTGCCTCCCGAGGACGAAACAACGTGCAGCGAGTTCTGGTTGTAAGCGCCGTACTTCAGCTCAAAGCCTTCAAGATAGACGATCGACTTGCCGTCGGGACTCCAGCGCAAACGTTGACCACTAGGCGAATTGAACGACGCGATTTTTTGCGGAGTATTTCCAGCCTTCGCTTCGACCACATATATTTCGTCAATGCTGGTTTGGTCGGGATCGCTTGTGCGATCGCTGATGAAAGCGATCTTCGAACTGTCCGGCGACCATGACGGGTCCTGATCGTCGTAACGGCGATCGTTGGTCAGGGTCTCAAGCTTTTTCTCGGCGACATCAAAAATCGAAATCTGGCTGCGTGAAGCGTCGGTCAAATAGCCTTCGATGTCCTGCTTGAACTGGTAGCGATCGATGACGATCGGCTTCGGCGCCTTGTGTTCTTTTTTGCTCTTGTCGGAATCCGTTGCGGTTTCGTCATCACCACTCAGCTGCAGTGCGATTTTCTTTCCATCCGGCGACCAGACATAACCTTCGAGGTCGCGCTTCACGTCGGTGAGCGGCTGCGCTTCGCCACCGCGGCGGTCGAGCAGCCAGATCTGCGTTTTGCCTTCGCCCTTGTCATCTTTGTGCGATGAGAGGAACGACAGATATTTTCCGTCCGGGCTCCAACGCGGCGACGACGCGGACTCGGGGCCGTACGTCATCTGCAGGGTCTGCGTGCCTTCCCAGTCGACGGTCCAGATTTGAGTCTCGCGGCGATCGAGTTCGCGATTCATCGTGGTGACGGTGTACGCGATCCACTTGCCGTCAGGAGAGATTTGCGGGTCGCCGACTTCGCGCATACGGTAGAAGTCGTCTGGACCGAGGTGGCGCTTGGTTTGGGCGGCGGCGATGTTCGTGACGACGAGGATTGCGATGCCTGCTAAACAGAGAATGAGAGAACGATAGGGCAAGGATTTGGGAATTTGCATCCGGGCATGGTCTTTGATTCGGAGATTGGCGTCAAGGAGGTGATGTAGCTATTGCGGTGAATGAATAGAGATTGCTCGGATGGCACCATACTAGTCGCTGTGATCGAAGAGAGATTCATCGCGCAAAAAGCGCGCGATGGCGCAGAGTACCTCCACTACGCGAGCCGACGCGTTCGCCCTTCGAAGCTCAGGGTAAACAGGAGCGAACGCGAAGAAAAGGCGTCGGCTCGCTCCGGTCGGAATGACAGTTCCGCCTATTCGGCGCAACAAAGACAGCGCGGTGCGTTGGTTTTTGCTTGGGGCGGTGCGTATAATCGCGGGACGCTATGCCCATCGCAGCGGGAACGAAGATTGGTCCGTACGAGATTCAGTCTCAGATTGGCGCCGGTGGAATGGGTGAAGTGTATCGCGCGCGGGATTCGCGGCTCGGGCGCGAAGTCGCGATCAAGATTCTGCCAGAGTCGTTCGCAACGGACGCCGAGCGATTGCGGCGCTTCGAACAGGAATCGCAGGCCGTCGCCGCACTGAATCACCCCAACATTCTTGGCATCTACGATGTCGGAACGCGCGACGCGTCGCCGTATCTCGTCTCGGAACTGCTCGAAGGCGAAAGCTTGCGCGCGGTGCTCGAAAAGGGACCGATCCCGCAGCGCAAAGCGATCGAATACGCGGTGCAAATCGCAAACGGGCTCGCGGCGGCTCACGACAAAGGCATCGTCCATCGCGATCTGAAACCCGACAATCTTTATATTTGCCGCGACGGCCGCGTGAAGATTCTGGATTTCGGACTCGCGAAACTGGCGACGAAGGAAACTCCCGGGGTCGACGGCGCAACGATCACCGGCCAGCAAACCGCAGCCGGCGTCGTGATGGGCACGGCAAGCTACATGGCGCCGGAGCAGGTGCGCGGCGGACAGATCGACGCGCGCACCGACATGTTTTCGTTCGGTGCGGTGTTGTACGAAATGCTGTCGGGCAAGCGCGCGTTCCAGCGAGACTCAGCTCCCGAAATCATGACGGCCATCCTGCGCGAGGATGTTCCCGAATTTGGCGAGACGGCCACGCCAGTCTCGCCGGCACTCGAACGCATCGTGCGCCGCTGCCTTGAGAAAGCGCCGGACCACCGATTCCAGTCCGCGAAAGATCTGGCGTTCGCACTCGAAGCCGTTTCGCAAATCTCGGGAGCAAAAACTGGCGCGCAAATGCCGGTCACAGCGCCACCCGAAAAAAGAACGGCACTTTATTCGGCAGGAATCGTCCTGGCGGCCGCGATGCTGGGACTCGGATGGTGGCTGGGCCACACTAAGCCACCGGAGCCGCCTCAATACAGACCGTTCACCCTTCGCTCAGGCTTCATGGGCAACGCCCGCTTTGCACCTGACGGCAGCGTGATCTACAGCGCGACATGGCAAGGCAGCGACAAGCAGTTGTACTCCGCGCCGGTCGATTCCCCGCTGGAGCGTGAGTTGCCGTTCAAAAACATGGAGATCCTCGCCGTATCGAGCAAGGGTGAATTAGCCATTCGCCTCAACTCGACGTCGCGTGGAGGACTAGCCATAACCGGGACACTGGCGCGAGTCAACGCCAGCGGCGGCACACCACGGTCAATGCTGGAAAATGTCGAGGACGCGGACTGGAGCGCAGATGGCGAAAAGCTGGCCGTCGTACGTTTCCTGCCAGAGACCGGACACTGGCGACTCGAGTATCCGATCGGAACCGTATTGCTGGACACGATCAACTGGATCAGTTGGCCGCGAATTTCGGCGGACGGAAAATCGATAGCGTTTCTCGATCACGAAAACGCCATCGGCGACGACCGCGGCTCGGTTGCGGTTATCGGAATGGATGGCAAAGAGAAAAAGTTGTCGGGTGGATGGAAGTCCACCGAAGGTGTCGTGTGGTCGCCGTCGGGTTCGGAAATCTGGTTCTCCGGCTCCGACGTTGGCTCCGAGAACGAACTCTATGCCGTTTCGCTGGATGGCAAGCGTCGAACACTCGCGAACGTTCCGGGAGGTCTGTGGATACAGGACATACGGAACGGGAAAGTGTTAGCGATTGCCCATCGCCTGCGGCTGAACGCGCGGGGCATGCCTCCAGGTGGCAAGGCCGAAGTGGAGTTGGGGTGGCTCGGATGGTCTCTCGTCCGCGACATCAGCAATGACGGCAAACAAGTCTTGTTCGAAGAAGAAGCGGACGGTGGCGGGCCAAACTACACAGTTTTCTTGCGCAATACCGATGGCTCGCCGCCCATCCGACTGAGTGAGGGAGTAGGGCTGGCGATTTCTCCCGACGCGAAATGGGTTGTCACGCAAGACCTCAACTCGCCGGCGCTGAAGATTGTCCCGACAGGTGCCGGCGAAGGACGCACGCTGACTCACGACAACATCACTTACTTCGGTGCGAGATACATGCCGGATGGAAAACATCTGATCGCCACGGGAGCGGAACCTGGAAAGAGCGCCCGCACCTTTCTGATTGATAAGCAGACAGGCGATTCAAAGCCGTTAACGCCCGAGGGATATCGTGGCACTACGGTTTCCCATGATGGCAGCAAGGTCGCGATGCGTGGACCCGATGGAAGGTGGGGTGTGTGGACGATGACGGACAGCAAGTTTGCGACGATTCCGTCTCTGGAACCCAAATACGACATGTATGACTGGACTCGCGACGATCGGCAGCTGTATTCGGAATCGGGCGGCTCGGAAGACAGACACTCGCGGATATTTCGGCTCGATCCGAAAACGGGCAAGATGGAATTTTGGAAGGAATTCGGCGGGGATATGGCTGGAACTCAGGCCGTAGGCCCGCCAATTTTTGCGCAAAACTCGGACGCTTATGTCTATGTCTACACGCAGCTGCTGTCCAAAGGATATATGGTGTCGAATCTGCAGTGAGGTTCGTCCGCTCCGAAAGAACGAATCGAGGATGCTATAATTTCGACCATGAAAGCACACGTTTGGGTTATGCCGAAGCGAACCGTTCTCGATCCCCAGGGGCAGACCATTCATCACGCGCTGACGGGGCTGGGCTATGGCGAGATTAAAGATGTACGCCAGGGCAAATTTTTTGTGCTGAATCTCGATGGGTGGAATCGCGACGAGGCGCAGCAACAGCTCGAGAAGATTTCGAAGGAAGTGCTGACGAATCCGGTGATTGAGGAATACCGGTTCGAGATCGTCGACTGAGCCTCGAATTCCACAGCCTCAGCCCGGTGCTATACCCGCTATCTAACTGATATCACGCCGGTTACGCCCTGTGCTCTCCTAGTACGCCACTCCTAAGCCACATCAGTACCAAGGTCACCCTGTCCACGGGATTTGCGCATGCTACGATTTTCCTTCAGGCAGTAGTGTTTTCGGCATCGAACCAGCAGTGGCAGCAGAATCGCGATAGCAAGCGCAGCATCGGCAAGCGCCAGGAGAAGTCCCCGCATGTGCGGAATCGTTGGTTACATCGGCTCGAAAAAAGTTGTTCCGGTCATCGTTGAAGGACTGCGAAAGCTGGAGTATCGCGGCTACGACTCGGCAGGAATCGCGGTTGTCACCAAAGAAGGCAAGCTAGAGATCCGGCGCGCGCCGGGCAAACTGCGCAACCTGGAAGAAGTGCTGGCGAAGTCGCCGATCGAAGGAACATACGGCATTGGCCATACACGCTGGGCGACGCATGGACGCCCGACCGAAGAGAACGCGCATCCGCATCGCGACTGCACCGGCAACTACGTCGTCGTGCACAACGGCATCATCGAAAACTATCTGGATCTGAAAGAGCAGCTTCAGGCCGAGGGACATAAGTTCGTCACCGAGACGGACACGGAAATTGTGGCACACCTCGTCGAGAAGAATTCGAACGGCGGCAAGGTTTGTCTCGAAGAAGCGGTGCGACAGACGCTGAAGCAGTTGCGCGGAATCTATTCGCTGGTGCTGCTGTCGGCGCGCGAGCCGCAGAAGATTGTGGCGGCGCGGCTTGGTCCGCCGTCGGTGATCGGGCTTGGCGACGGCGAATATTTCGTAGCGAGCGACATCCCGGCTCTGCTCGAGCACACGCGCAAGATTTTCTTTCTCGCTGACGGCGACATCGCCGTTCTGACGCCGCAGGGCGTCAAGGTGATGGACCACGACGGCCGTCCCGTCGAACGGCCCGCGCAGCACGTGGCGTGGGACCCGATCATGGCGGAAAAGGGCGGCTACAAGCATTTCATGCAGAAAGAGATTTTCGAGCAGCCGCGCGCGGTGCGCGACACGCTGCTGGGCCGCATTTCTCAAGACACCGGCAAAATCTTTTTGGACGACATGCTGATTACGGAGCAGCAGTTCCGTGAATTCGAGCATGTGCGCATCGTCGCGTGCGGTACGAGTTGGCACGCGGGGCTTGCCGGGAAATTCATGATCGAGCGGCTGGCGCGCGTTCCGGTGGAAGTCGACTATGGCAGCGAATTCCGCTACCGCGATCCGATTCTGGATTCGAAGACGCTGACGGTTTGCATTAGCCAGTCTGGCGAGACCGCTGACACGCTGGCGGGCCAGCGCGAAGCGAAGATGAAGGGTTCGCCGACGCTCGCGATCTGCAACGTCATGGGCAGCATGGTGACGCGCGAGGCGGCGGGTTCGATTCTGACGCACGCAGGGCCGGAAATTGGCGTAGCGTCGACGAAAGCTTTTACTTCGCAGCTGACTGCTCTGCTACTGCTCGCGACGCATTTGGGTCAAGTGCGCGGCAAGTTGACGCCCGAGGCGTCGAAATTATTCATGCAGGAATTCACGCGCATCCCGCACAAGATTGAGATGGTGCTGCAATCTGAAGAATCGGGCGTATACGAGATGCTGGCGCGCCAGCTTTTCCGCCACACCGACTTTTTGTATCTCGGACGCGGCATTCATTATCCGATCGCGCTCGAAGGCGCTTTGAAGCTGAAGGAAATCTCGTACATTCACGCCGAAGGGTATCCCGCCGGCGAAATGAAGCACGGGCCGAACGCTCTGATCGACGAGAATTTGCCGGTCGTGGTGTTGGCGACGCACGATCAGAGCGATCCAGACTCGGTGACACGTTACGAAAAGAGTGTGTCGAACATTCAGGAAGTGAAGGCACGCGACGGCATTGTGATTTCGATCGTGACGACGGGCGACAAACTCGCGAGCAAGTCTTCCGACCATGTACTTGAAGTGCCGGCGGCTCCCGAACTGCTGGCGCCGCTTCTCGAAATTATTCCCCTGCAGCTTTTGGCGTATCACATCGCGATTCGGCGCGGCTGCGACGTCGACCAGCCGCGCAACTTGGCGAAGTCCGTTACGGTCGAGTAGGTTTTCTTTCGTGGCCCTCGGGCGATCTCTATCGCCGCTTGCAACCCATACACGCATTTCCGGTAAACTACGCACATGCCAGGTTGCATGCGCATGGTCGCGCTCGCAGTTTTCCTTTTGACGTCAATTTGTAGCTGGAATGCCTCGAAGGCCGGTGCGCAGGCACCGCCTCAGCCAGCGGGTGCGTCAGCGTCGCAAAATAATTCGACTGCGATTTTACGCGAAATCAAAGCCGACGGGCTGAAGACCTTCACCAACGAGCAGGTTACCGCGCTCAGCGGGCTGCAAATCGGCCAGCAGGTTGGCCGCGACGATCTGCAAGGCGCCGCCGACAAACTCGTTGCGTCGGGCGTATTCGCGCACGTCAAATACAATTTCCAGTCGCGCGCCGATGGGATCGTCGTCACGTTTCATCTCGACGAGGCCGATCGGATGCCGGCGTATTTTGACAATTTGCCGTGGTTTACCGACGGCGAGTTGAATGATGCGATTCGCGGGAAGATTCCCTTTTACAACGGCACGCTGCCTGGCGCGGGAGCGGTTGTCGATCAGGCGGCCGACGCGGTCAGCCAGTTCCTCGCGACGCATGGGCTGCAGGCCGCCGTCGAGCATACTGTCGTCGCGAATCCGAATGGCGAAGGCACCATTCAGGAGTTTCACATCGAAGGCAGTTCGCTCTCGATTGAAAAACTTGAATTCAGCGACGCGACACTGAATTCGTCAAAGACCGTGCAGCAACAGCTCGCGGAATTGAAGGGCAAGCCGTTCTCTCGTATGGCGATCGATCTCTTTTTAACCGAGCAGATTCGCCCGATTTATCAGAAGCAGGGCTATCTGCGTGCGAAGTTGGGACCGCCGGAAATTCGGCTAACCGGAAACCCGAATCAGAAATTGCCCGAAAAGATTCCGGTGTTCGTTCCGGTCGTGCAGGGCGCAATTTACAAGTGGAAGGGTGTCGAGTGGTCGGGCAATTCCCTGCTCTCGACGATTACGCTGACAGGCGACCTCGGGCTGAAGCCCGGCGACGTTGCCGACGGGATGGCGATCGAGGCGGGACTCGAACACATTCGCGAAGAGTATGCACACGTCGGCTATCTTGAGGCGAAAGTCGATCCGGTGGCGAATTATGACGATCAGGCGCACACGGTTTCGTACCGCGTGCGCATTGATGAAGGCGGGTCGTTCAAATTCAATGCGTTGACGATCACTGGATTGTCGCCCGGTGCGGAGAAGCGGCTGCGCGATGCGTGGAGCATTCCGCAGGGCGAAGTCTTTGACAAAACCATTTTTGAAGATTTTTTGACCAAGCTGGAGACCAAGCCGCACGATATTTTTGGCACGCTGCCCGTGCACTACGACAACGTTGGACATTGGGTGCAGCCGGACGATGCGAATCACACAGTGGATGTGCTGCTCGATTTTAAGTAGTTCGGGTGGCTTGCTGGCGCTGCACCGGCACTAGGCCCGTTGCGCTATACTGAGTTTTCGATATGGCTGCCATTGTTCAGATCCGAATCCCGCAAACTGACGGGCCCTCCGCTGACGAAAAAGAGCGTCAGCTGCTCGCAAGCCTCGTGGAGCTCCCGTCGGTAATCGTCGCGCTCTCCGGCGGCGCCGACTCCGCGTACCTCGCCTGGGCGGCGCAAAAAGCGCTCGGCTCGCGGGCGCTTTCCGTCACGGCGCTTTCGCCGAGCTACTCCACGCACGATCGCAATATCGTCGAGGATTTTGTTCGCGCACAAAGCATTCATCACGAATTCGTCGAGACGCGCGAAATGGACAATCCAGCGTATCGCGCCAACGCCGCCGACCGTTGCTTCCACTGCAAGGATGAACTTTTCACTGTACTGGATGAGATTGCACGGCAGCGCGGATTTGCGGCTACGGCATACGGCGTCAACGCCGACGACACGCTCGATTTTCGCCCCGGTCATCGCGCGGCGAAAGAACATCGCGTGCTCGCGCCGCTGCTCGATGTCCGAATGCGCAAGAGCGAAATTCGCGAACTGTCGCAGCGCGCCAATCTGCCGACATGGAATCGTCCAGCCTCGGCGTGTCTCGCGTCGCGCGTGCCGTATGGCACCGAAGTGACGCCCGAGCGGCTTGGGCTGATCGAGCGTGGCGAAGCGATCCTGCGCGAACTTGGCTTCCAACAATTTCGCGTGCGTCTCCACGACAACGACAAGCTGGCGCGCGTCGAAATCGCGCCCGAAGAAATGCCGCGTGCGTTCGCTTCTGAAATGGCCGCCGAAATCTCCGCGCGCCTCAAAGCCGCGGGCTTCGCCTACGTCGCGCTCGACCTCCAAGGTTACCGCCAGGGCTCGCTGAACGAAGCGCTCAAACGTTCAGATGCGGTCTCCGAGCGCAACTCCAATTCGAGCCAGACTTGAGTCCCGTGTTTCCTCGGAACATAATCTCCTCAATCTCCGTATCTATTTTCGAGCGCGGTCGGTCGGATGATGGAGGAAACATGATGCCCAGCCAACGAAATCTCATCTTTGAAATTGCGATCGCCGCTCTCGCCGTCGTCGCGTCCGGTTGCCAGATGGGCCCGGGCGTCTCCGGCGCATTTGATCGCAGCTTCAATGTCACTGCGCCGATCCGCCTCGAACTTTCCAATGCTTCCGGCGACGTCAAGATCACCGGCAGTTCCGACAGCAAAGTTCACATTCACGGCGATGTTCGTGCGTCTGGCATGAGCTTCGACAGCCAGCAAAAACGCCTCGATGCGACCGTCAGCAACCCTCCCGTCGAGCAAAAGGGTGACACGATTCGCGTGGGCAAAGATTTCGGCAAGATTCACAACGTTTCCATCGCATACACGATCGAGGTTCCGCACGACGCTGAGATCAGCACGCAAGTCGTGTCCGGATCGCAAACGATCACCAACGTGCGGGGCCCGGTAAAAGTGGACTCGGCGTCCGGCACGATCAAAGTGAATGGCGTCGAGCGCGCAACAACGCTGAATACGCTAAGCGGCTCGATCGATGTGCAAAATATCGGCGACGATCTGCGCGCGTCGAGCGCATCAGGCAGTGTAATGGCGTCGAAAATCAAGGGCGACGTTCGCATCAGCGCGCTCTCGGGCGAAACGCAGATCATCGATCCTGGTGGCCGCGTCGATGCTGATACCGGCAGCGGCACCGTCGAAGTGCAAGGAGCGACGCGCGACGTGAAAGCGCACGCCGTCTCCGGTACCGTAAACGTGCAGGGAAATCCCGGCGATTCGAGCTATTGGGATTTGAAGACCGCGTCCGGCGTCGTGCACCTCGGCGTTCCGGCGAACGCGAATTTCCGGTTCTCCGCTGAAGCGGTTTCAGGACAGATCAAGACCGACGTGCCGATCGTGATTGAAGAGCAGGGCAAGCATTCGCTGCGCGCCCGCATGGGCAACGGCGGCGGCCGCGTCGAAGTCCACACAATCTCCGGCGAAATTCACGTCAGCGCTTCGTAAATTCAGCAAGAACGTCACAATTCGCCACCCTGAAGGCGCGATCGTTTCCTAGATCGGGGCCTTTCTCATAAACTTACTCAGACTCATCCGTCATCCCTACTCACTCTGCCGTTCGTCATAGAATTCGGCGTTTTCGTCGCCCGTCGCGCGTTTCCTGCCGATTTTGCATAGAATGGGAACGATGCGACGGTTCGCGCGATTTTTGACGGTTGCCCTTGCTGCCCTTGCTGCCCTGCTGACGGTTGGCTCCGTTTGCGGCTCTCAACCCGCCCAGCAACCGGCGAGCCCACCAAAATCAACAGGCAAACAAGGTGACGCGCAGACTCATCCGACTCCGGACGAAGAATTGCAGCAGGCCATCGACAACGCCGGCAACGATCGCGCCGCACTCGTCCGCAATCTCGAAGCCTTCCTCCAGAAATATCCCGAAGCGCCGCAATGCAGCCGCATCTACCGCGCGCTCGTAGAATCGAATATTCAGCTCCGCGACAACGCCCGCGCAATGAACTATGCGGAGCGCATCATCGCGCTCAATCCCGACGACATTTCGATGACGTTGATTGCGATTCAGCTTCTCGAACAAAACGGGGATGAAGCCGGCCTGAAACGCGCAGTGAGTTATTCCACGCGCGTTCTCGATTTCGTGAATCGGCCGAGCGACGAAAAGTCGCCGAAGGTTTCCCAGGAAGAATTTGTCGCAAGCAAGAATCACGACCGCATGACGGTGCTCGTGTTTCGCGGTCGCCTCGATCTAAAGCTGCATGAAAACGCGAAGGCGCAGAAAGATTTTGAGGATGCCTACGCATTCGAACCCAGCGCCGTCGCGGCGGAGAAGCTGGGTGAAATTGCGGAGTTGAACAAAGATTTCCCGCGGGCCATTCAGCAATACGCGCGAGCCTTCTCTCTTGCGGAAGGATCGAAATCATCCGCGGAGCGCCGCGAAACGCGGCAGAGGCTCGGCAACGTCTGGCGCCTGGCGCATGGATCGGACGATGGTCTCGGCGCCTACCTGCTGAAGACTTACGACGAACTCAATGCTTCGCCGGCGAAATCCACTGCAGCAAGGAATTCCGGAGCGAAAGATCCGTTCGACTTCACGTTGCGCCGCGTAAGCGATAGTTCGCCGCTGCCGCTTTCGAGCGAAAAGGGGAAAATCCTCGTCGTCAATTTCTGGGCAACATGGTGCGGCCCATGCCGGGCGCTCGAACCGCAATTCGATCGCATCGCGCTCAGCTTCCAGCAAAATCACGAGTTGGTATTTCTCTCCGCCGATTGCGACGAAGACGAGACACTCGTCGCGCCCTATGTAAAGGAAACCAAGCCGCAGACAAATGTCGTCTTTGCCGATGGGCTCGATCGGCTTTTTTCCATCAACTCGTTCCCAACGGTTGTCATCATCGATCGCTCAGGGAAGATTGTTTACCGCGCGGAAGGGTACGACGAAGAAGGCTTTCAGAAATCGCTCGTCTCGGCGATCCATCAAGCGTTGAGTTCCGCCAGCGCTTTCCTGCAATAGTTCGCTCACGTCTTCAGTTCGTTGCGGCGTTCGCCGCAGGATACATTGCGGCAACTTCGCGAGCGGTGACGATCGTGTTGACGTGGATGCGCACAGTGTCTTCGACTCGGCGCGCGTAGCCGCCAGCTAGCGTCGTCACGATGGGAATGCCGATGCGCCGCGCCTCTTCAAATACTTTGCGGTCACGCTCGATCAATCCATTTTTTGTTAGTGACAACCCGCCGAGTTGGTCTTCGCAGAACGGATCGGCGCCGCCGACGTAAAACACCATATCCGGCAGAAATTCTCCGATCGACTTCT
The DNA here is from genome assembly GCA_963795355.1 of uncultured Acidobacteriota bacterium. Classification (GTDB taxonomy): domain Bacteria; phylum Acidobacteriota; class Terriglobia; order Acidiferrales; family UBA7541; genus Acidiferrum. The sequence goes on along the minus strand of CAWCHM010000008.1, from coordinate 206,513 downwards.
GCACGGCGGGAATCAACTCGTCGAGATACTCCTCGTCGTCGGCGCGATCCCACATTTCGAGATCGAGATTCGATGGCGGCTTGTACGGCGGATAGTTGTTGAGCTGATGGATCGAAAGCGTGAAAACGCTCGGGTCGTCGCCGAAAATTGCAGCGGTTCCGTTGCCCTGGTGCACGTCCGCATCGATCACCATTGCTTTGCGAATCGCGCCATCGGCTTGCATTCTGCGAATCGCGACAGCGACGTCGTGGATAGCACAGAAGCCTTCGCCATGATTCGCATGGGCGTGATGAAAGCCGCCGCCGATATTGCAGCCGAATCCGTCGCGCCGCGCCGACTGCGCCGCTAGAATGGTTCCGCCGGCAGCGAGCCAGACAGCTTCGGCGAGTTCCGGAGAATACGGGACTTCCAGCTTCGCAACCTCGTACGGAGTCAGCGTTCCGGTCCTGAGTTTGCGCACCCAGTCCTGGCCATGAACGCGCAATAAGTCTTCATCGCTTGCGGGCTTCGGTTCGAGAAAATCCTGGGGCGTCGCAATTTTTTCGCTGAGTAGAGTCTCGGCGATCATCCGGAATTTTTGCGAGGGAAAAACGTGAACGCCAAGATTCAGATCGTAGCGCGGGTGATAAATGAGTTTGAACGGAAGCATGTGGACTTCCTGGGTTGCAGTGACAGCGAAAAGAGCTGGAAGCTTAGTTTTCGCGTTCGAGAATGAAGTCGGGCACGGTCAGCAGCGCGCGAGCATATTCGGAATCGCTACCGTTCAGACAGGCTTTTGCGCGGCGCGCGTAGTCGTGCGCCAGCGAACGTACGCGATCGAGAGCGCCGGATTCGCGCACAAGCGCGACCAAGGTTTCTGGCTTTACGGAATCGAATTCCTTTTCTTCCAGAACGCGGGCGACCAATTCGCGCGCGTGGCGATGGCCGTTTTCCATCGCGTAGATCAGCGGCAGAGTTACCTTGCCTTCTTTCAGATCACTGAGGACGGGCTTGCCCAACTGTTGTGCGGAGGCGGTGAAATCGAGTAGGTCGTCGACCAATTGAAACGCGAGACCAGCGTAGCGGCCGTATTCGGCGAGTGCGAGTTCGTCGGCACCTTCCGCTGCGCCGAGAACGGCCCCGAGTCGTGCGCAACCGCTGAAGAGGCACGCGGTCTTGTAGGTCGCGAGCTGAAGCGCGTCTTCTTCGGTGATGTCCATGCGGCCGATCTTGGCGAGTTGAAGCAGTTCGCCTTCGACCATTTTTTGCGTCAAGTCGATCAGCACATCGAGAATGCGAAAATTACGCTCTTCGAGCGCCATCTGGAACGACTGCATGTAGAGCCAGTCGCCGGCGAGAACGCTGCGGTGATTGCCCCAACGCGAATTGGCGGAAGGACGGCCGCGGCGCGTGTCGGCGCTGTCGATGACGTCGTCGTGGATCAAGGTCGCGCTGTGAAGGAGTTCAACCACAGCGGCAAGTTTGATTGCGGAAGGGCCTCGATGTCCCGCATAGCGGGCGGAGAGCAGCAGCAGCGCAGGGCGAAGGCGCTTCCCTCCTCCGCCGAGGAGGTAGCTGGTGATTTCGGAAACCGGCAGAAAAGCGGTCGCGGTTTGTCGCGTCAGTTCTTCTTCCACAAGGACGAGATCGTCTCGGACGAGATCGAAAATCTCCCTGGCTGTGAGCAGCGCGATGGCTTTCCTCCCTGCCTGCATAAACCTTTCAAACGCAAACCGTTAGCGAAGTAGACCGCACAGTATCCTGTGCGCTTGCGAACCCGTCAATCAAATTCACGTTGGGCGAAATCACCCTGCAAACGCGAGAGGCGAGGCCTCCGTCAAGGCCCAGTGCATGTTTGTCACAAAGCACTTTGCTGCGTTGCTTCCAACTTGAAGAAGCGGCGAAAATTTGCGGCGGTTGCTGAGGCCACTTCTTCTGGGCCCAAGTTTCTCACAGAAGCAATCGCCTTCGCTACTTCTGCGACATAAGCGGGTTCGTTTCGCTTGCCGCGGTAGGGTTGCGGCGCGAGGAACGGAGAGTCCGTTTCGATCAGAATTTTCTCGAGCGGCAGAGCTTTCGCAACGTCGCGAATGTTCGATGCTTTCGGATACGTTGAATTGCCCGCAAACGAGATCAGGAAGCCCATGTCGAGGCCGCGCTGGGCGTCTTCGAGCGTGCTGGTGAAGCAGTGGAGGATCCCGCCGAGTCCAGTGGGCTTCCAGGCTTCTTCGAGGACACGGAGCGTGTCGGGCCATGCGTCGCGGCAATGGATGATGATGGGGAGCTTTGCTTGATGCGCGAGCGCCATCTGGTCGCGGAAGACGCGGTCCTGCACGTCGCGTGGCGAGTGATCGTAGAAATAGTCGAGGCCGATTTCGCCCCAGGCGATTACTTTCGGGTGCTTTGCGAGTTCCGCGAGTTTGTCGAGGTGTTGCTGCGTGGCCTCTTTCGCTTCGTGCGGGTGGATCCCGATGCTGGCGTAGATCCAGTCGTATTTGTCGGCGTATTCGATGGCGAGGTCGAGCTTTTCGGGACGGCCGGTGCCGATGGCGAGGATGTGTTCGACGCCGGCGGCACGAGCGCGATCGAACATGGCGTCGCGATCGTCAGCGAATTGCGGTAGGTCAATGTGCGCGTGTGAGTCGATGAGTTGCATAGTTCCGTCAGAAATTCCGGACCGGCGGATTCGCCGCCGATCCGTTTCGGATTTGCGAAGTTGCTAAAGACGCCTGGATTACTTCAAGCGGGCGCCGATTTCTACGTCTTCGGTGAAGCCGGCGAGGACGGGGCGGCCTTCGGGGCCGATGCTGGCGGCTACGATCATGCCGTTGGATTCGACGCCGCGGAGTTTGCGCGGGGCGAGGTTGGTGACGACGACGACTTTGCGGTCGATCAATTTTTCGGGCTCGTAGAACTGCGCGATGCCGGCGCAGATCTGGCGGATTTCGGTGCCGATATCGACGGTGAGCTTGAGCAATTTGTCGGCGCCGACGATACGCTCGGCGGTTTTGATCTGGCCGACGCGCATCTCGACTTTGGTGAAGTCTTCGATGCCGATGCGCTGCACGCCTTCGGGCGCGGGTGCTGTTCCGGCAGCGGCCGGCGCTGCTGTTGGTGTTGGCGCCGCGGTTGGCGGCGGTGCTTTCTGTGCTTCGTTCTCCATGGCTTCCATCCTCTCTATGGCTTCCGCTTTGTCGATGCGCGGGAATAGCGGTTGTGATTTTCCAAGTTGCGTGCCGGGCTTGAGCTGTCCCCAGCTGAGACTTTCGAGATTTACGGAACCGAGCGGCGTTTCCTGGCCGAGCAGCGCCCAGACTTTCAGGGTGCTTTCGGGCAGGACGGGATAGGTAAGCGCGGTCACGATACGGAGGACTTCGGCGGTCGTTGCGAGAATCGCGTCGCGTCGCTCCTTCTCGGTTTCTTTCAACGCCCACGGTTGCTCGGTGGTCAGATATTTGTCGGTGGCGGAGATCAGCGCCCAGATTTGCTCGAGCGCTTTGGAGAAGGCGAGAGCGTTGTATTGCTCGAGGACTTCACCGATCGTGGTCTGCGCGTGCTGGGCGAGCGTTTGATCCTGTGGCTTCAAATCGCCGACGCGCGGAATTTTTCCGCCGCAATCCTTTGTAATCATCGCGGCGGTGCGGCTGGCGAGATTGCCGAGGCCGTTGGCGAGATCGGAGTTGTAGCGCTGGACGAGGGCGTCGTAGCTGAAATTGCCGTCGGCACCGAAAACGGTTTCGCGGAGCAGATAGTAGCGTAGCGCGTCGAGACCGAGGACGTGAACGATCGGGCGCGGCTTGACCACGTTGCCGAGTGACTTGCTCATTTTCGCGCTGTCCATCAAGAGCCAGCCATGCGCCCAGATTTGCTTGGGCAGAGGAAGCTGCGCGGCCATGAGGAACGCGGGCCAATAGACGGCGTGGAAGCGAATGATTTCTTTGCCGACGAGATGCAGATCGGCGGGCCAGAAGCCGCGGCGCTCGAAGTCGGGGCCGCCGACGGCGCTGAGATACGCGGTGAGGGCGTCGAACCAGACATAGAAAACGTGGGGCTCTTCGCCGGGAACGGGGATGCCCCAGCGGATCGAGGTGCGGGTGATGCTGAGATCGCGCAGGCCGCCTTCGACGAACGCGAGGACTTCGTTGCGGCGCGCTTCTGGCTGGATGAAGTCGGGATTCTTTTTGTAGAAGTCGAGCAGGACGTTCTGGAACGCCGAGAGCTTGAAGAAATAATTGTCCTCGGTGACAGTCTCGGTCGGACGTCCGCACTCGGGGCAAGGCTCGCCGGCTTTCACGTCGACGTAGGCGTTGTCGTAAATGCAGTATTGGCCGGTGTAGTGGCCGGGATAGATGTAGCCATTTTCGCGGCAGAGCTTGAAGAGCCACTGGACGGTGCGCGCGTGACGGACTTCGGTGGTGCGGATGAATTCGTCGCCCTGGAGGCCGAGTTCGTCCCAGAGCGATTTCCATTCGGCGGCCATTTTTGCTACGAATTCGGATTCGGGCATGCCGGCTTTTTTCGCGGAGCGCTCGACGTTGACGCCGTGCTCGTCGGTGCCGGTGGTGAGGATGACTTCGTAGCCGAGCATGCGTTTGTAGCGGCGAATGGCGTCGCACACGATCGTGGAATACGTGTGGCCGATGTGAGGGAGGCCGTTCGTGTAGTAGATCGGAGTCGTTAAGTAATATTTTTTCGTTGGCGGCATGTTTTCGTTTTTAGCGACTCGCGCCTTCCTGATAGCGACGGAGGGCTTCGGTGATGACTTGTTGAAGCGGGACGTTTTTTTCTACGGCTAGTTTGCGGCAGTCGTCGAATTCGGGTGCGGCGTGCTGGATGCGGCCGTTGATGCGAGAGAGCTTTATGCGGACGTCGCCGAAGGTTGTGGAGACGCTGACGTGTTCGCGCGGCAAGATACGGCGCTGCGCGGTGGTGGTGCGAACGCCGAAGGTTGTCGTTTCGGCGAAGATCAGCGTTGTCAGCGCGCTGGCGTCTTGCGGTTTGCAGAGGACGGTGAGCAGCGTGCCGGGACGATTCTTTTTCATTTGCACAGGGGTGGTGTAGACATCGAGCGCGCCTGCGGCTAAGGCTTTCTCGAGAAAGTAGCCGTAGATCTGCGGGTTCATGTCGTCGAGATTGGCTTCGATGACGGAAATTTCTTCGTCGAAGCCGGCGACGAGCTTTTCGGCGGGGTGGCCGATCATGATGCGGACGACGTTGGGCTGACCTTCGAGATCGGCGGTGCCTGCGCCATAGCCGATCGCAGAGACAGTCATGGGCGGCTGCGGGCCGAAGTGGTCGCAAAGCGTGGCGACGATGGCGGCGCCAGTTGGTGTGACGAGTTCGCGCTGGACGCCGTTGGAGTAGGTCGGCTTCCCTTTCAACAAGGTTGCAGTCGCCGGAGCGGGAACGGGCAAGACGCCGTGGGCCATTTTTGCGGTGCCACCGCCGACATTGAGTGGCGAGCAGGCGAACTTGTCGATGCCGAGTTGATGGAAGCCGATGCAGGCGCCAACGATGTCGATGATGGCGTCGACCGCGCCAACTTCGTGGAAGTGGATCTTTTCCACCGGGACGTCGTGGACGAGGGCCTCGGCTTCACCTAATTTCGAGAATATGGCGGTGGCGCGTTCGCGGACCTGGTCGTCGAGCTGGGAAATTTTCAGTATTTCGAGAATGTCGGTCAGGCTGCGATGCTTTTTCTGGTCTTCGCTTTTGACCTTGGCGTAGGTAGCGGCCATTCCGTTTTTCCAGACTTTCTCGGCGGTGATTTCCCAGCCGGGAACCTGGAGCGATTGCAGGTCGGCGCGGAGGCGCGCGAGGTCGCAGCCAGCGTCGACGAGAGCGCCGAGGGTCATGTCGCCGCTAATGCCCGAAAAACAATCGAAATAGGCGAGATTCATGGTGGCAGAGCACGGTGCGCAAGGACGGATTTCAGGAAATAGTGTCTGCGACGGGTGCAGATTGATACTATCGGCGGCGGTTTGGAGTGTCAAACTTTCGAAGCGGTTTGGGGGCATACCCCCGGTGTTTTTGCGAAGAGTGAATAAGTGGTTTTGAAATGTTGGAGTTGTGGGACCAGCGATTTTGAGAGTGTGGAAGGTGTTGAAATGGAAGGGGTTGCGGACTCGCGTAAATGAGGTTATTGAGTGGGAGCTGGGCGGGAAGGCGAGTCATGTTGCAGGGTAGCATGAATTTACCGAGTTGTCAATAGGTACTAGAACGTACCGTTCGAATGGCGGAGCAGAATGGTTGTCGTCTAACTCCCGCGGTCTGGGAAACGACCGCGGCTACACGGTGTCGACGGATGGAATGGTGGGCGGGTTATACTGATTCGATTTTTTTGCGGGCGAGGGTGAGGGCGCGTGTATCTGAAATTGGTTGAGAGGTTGCGGACGGCGCTGGCTTCGCACATACAGGAGAAGTATGGGGTGGAGCTGGCGGTGGTGTTGGAGCGGCCGCCGAAGATTGAGATGGGCGAGGCGGCTTCGCCGGTGTGTTTTGAGTTGGCGAAGCGGTTGAAGAAGGCGCCGCGGGCGATTGCACAGGAGATTGCCAATGCGTTTGGGAAGGTGGAGGGGATTGCGCGGGTTGAGGTGGCAGGCGGCGGGTATTTGAACGCGTATTTCGATCGTGGGGGATTTTGGGATGCTGCGCTTCAGGGGCTGAAGCCCCTTCCCTCTGCACGGGCTGATGTCGCACCTGAAGGTGCGACCCCCTATAGAGAAGACAAAGGCGACGCAGAGCGGAAGGCGGAGTTGGGCAGCGGGAAGATTCCCGCGGGGAAGATTATCGTCGAGCATACTTCGATCAATCCGAATAAGGCGGCGCACGTTGGGCATGTGCGGAACGCGGTGCTGGGCGACACGATGGCGCGGACGTTGCGTGCGGCTGGGCACAACGTGCAGGTGCAGAATTACATCGACAATACGGGAGTGCAGGTGGCGGATGTGGTGATCGGCTTTCTGGAGATGGAGAAGCGGACTCCGGTGAGCGTGAAGATGATGGCGATGGAGCCGCGCTTCGATTATTTCTGCTGGGATTTGTATGCGGCGGCGACGACGTTTTTCGCGGAGGACAAGGCGCGGGCGGCAGCACTGCGCGGTGCGACGTTGCGAGCCATCGAAGAAGGACGCGGCGAAGAGGCTGAGGTCGCGGAGACCGTGGCGGACTCGATTGTCGGATTCCATCTGCGGACGATGGCGCGGCTGGGAATTACGTATGACTTGCTTGCGCGCGAGAGCGAGATTTTGCATCTGCATTTCTGGGATGCGGCGTTTGAGAAGTTGAAAGAGGCGAAGGCGATTTACAAGGCGGAAGTCGGGAAGATGGCGGGATGCTGGGTGATGCCGTGGAACGACAGCAGCAACAGCGAAGGCTCGACGGCGGAGCCCAGTGATCCGGACGATGAGAATTCGCAGGACAAGATTATTGTGCGTTCGAACGGGACCGTGACGTACGTCGGGAAAGACATTGCATACCAGCTTTGGAAGTTTGGATTGCTGGGGAAGGATTTTAATTACGCGAGATGGAAAAATGCGCCGGAAGGAGAGACGGTTTGGGCGACGACCTCGATGAAGGGCGAGGCGGACGCGCCGCATTTCGGCAATCCCGCGGCGGCGGTTTACAACGTGATCGATTCACGGCAGGCGTATTTGCAGCAAGTCGTGGCGGCAGGATTGAAGGCTCTGGGGCATCCGAACGAAGCGGAGCGGTCGATTCATCTTTCGTATGAGATTGTGGCGCTGACGCCGCGATGTGCTGCGGAATTGGGCTACGAGCTTTCGGCGGAGGAAACGAAGAAGGCTTACGTGGAGGTGAGTGGGCGGAAAGGGTTCGGCGTCAAGGCGGACGACCTGCTCGACAAGCTCGAGGGCGCGACACTTGCGGAAGTGATGGAGCGCCATCCGGATATGGACGATGCGGAGCGGATGCGGACCGCGCACGTGATTGCGGTCGGTGCGTTGCGGTTCTTCCTGATGAAGTTTACGCGCGGGTCGATCATCGCGTTCGATTTTAAGGATGCGCTGAGCTTTGAGGGCGAGACCGGGCCGTATTGCCAATATGCGGTGGTGCGGATTCGCGGTATCCGACGCAAGGGCGCGGAGGCGGCCGAGGGCGAGCGCGTTGCGGTGACGCGCGAGGCGGCGGCAAGATTTTTGGCGGGCGCGGACGGCTCGGTGATGTGGGAATTGCTGCTGGCGGTGGGATCGCTGGATTGGGCTGTGGATGCGGCGATTACAGGGCAGGAGCCGGCGTTTTTGGCGAAGTATGCGTTTCAACTGGCGCAGGGATTTAACAACTTTTATCACAAGCATCACATTCTGTCGGAAGGCGACGCGGAGAAGCGGGCGTTTTTGCTGGCGATGACGGAAATTGTGGAGCGGGAGTTGGTGCGGGTGCTGGAATTGTTGGGGATTGAGGCGCCGGAGAAGATGTGAGGGGGAAAAAGACGAAGTAAAGCAGTAATGATGTAACGATTTCGGAGAAGAGTTTGCGGCGGGTCGATTTTTGGCTCGCCGTTTTTTTGTGGTGAGGTTGGGATTGATCACAGCAGATTTGTGGTGCGGGTTAAGGGTTGCGGACATGGGGCGCGGCTGTGCTGCGCAAGTACACGGTTGAGGCAAAGCCCTGCGTCCGGGGGATTTTTCAATCGTAAAGGCGGCGCAGGGGCGCCGCACTCCATATAGTCCATGCGGGACTCAGAGGTAGAGGTGCTTGGGCCAGTTGGCGGCTGGGATTTTGCGACGGAGGGATGTGCGCTTGATTTCGGTCCAGGCGACGAATGAGAAGCAGTTGAGGACCAGCCAAGACCACTCCAGGCGATTACCAGGTTCGAAGAGAAAGACTGAGAGTGCGATCACCGTCAGCCACTTTGCGGCGCGGTAGATTCGGGCGCGGGTGGGCGTGTAGATCGGGAGCAGCGGGACGGCGAACATGATGGAGGTGAGGAGTGCTACGACGGCGCAGATGCGCGCTATGAGAGCGGCGCTCGCGTTAATGCTTGCGCTTGCGGCGAAAGGAATGGCGAACGGCGCTGTGATAGTGGCGATGGCGTAGGCTGCGGCGGCGCACATTGCGGCCGCGGCGGGGACGATGGTGAGGAGACGCTTGCGAAGCGGAGTGGAGGTGAAGAAACGCGCTTCGCAGGCGCTGCTGCGGAGCAATTTTGCTTCGGAGCGCGTGATCAGGACTTCGCGATATTGACGATTCGCTGCGCGCGGGTCGCCGAGCGCGGATACCGCGGAACGGTCGGCTTCGTCGGCGGTGGCACCGCCGGCGATGGCGTCTTCGCGCGCGGAATCGTAATGCTGTTCGATTTCGGCGCGAACTTGCGCGGCGGAATCGGCGGAAAGTTGACGTGTTGCGCGCGCGAGCCAGGTGTCGAGAGCGGTCATGTCAGGCCCCATTTTATGCCTCCCCCAGGATAACGGTAACTGCTTGCGAGATGGCGCGCCATTCGGCGCGGTCTTTGGCGAGCAGGGCGCGGCCGGATTTGACGATGCGGTAGTAACGGCGAGGGCGATTGTTTTCGGAGCCTTCGTAAGATTCGATGTGGCCGGCGGTTTCGAGTTTGTGGAGCGCGGGGTAGAGGGTACCTTCTTTGAAGTCGAGGATGCCTTTGGAGCGGGACTTTATGGATTGGGCGATGGCGTAGCCGTGGGATGGGCCTTGGGCCAGGGATTCGAGGATGAGGGTGGGGAGTGTGCCTTTGAAATTCATGGATACCTCGGATTACTATGCATAGGATAGAGGAAGTGAGAGGGATGTCAAGAGGGATTTTGAGGAGAGTTTGAGGGACGAAAGAGGGCACAGCGGTGCCGTGCCCCTACGAAGTCGCTGCTTACGAATAGGTCTTTGACAAAGACGCGGCGGCCGGGCGGAGCAAGCCCGCCCCTGCAAAGTAAGAACGCCGGCTGGAAGCCGGCACTACCCTGCGCTGTTGCGCTACGACTGAGACATGACCAGGTTGACTAAAGTGCGGAGGGCTACGCCGGTTGGGCCTTTGGCGAGCCAGGGCTTAGCGTCGTCGTTCCAGGCGGTGCCTGCGATGTCGAGGTGGATCCAGGGGGTGTCGCCGGCGAATTCGCGGATGAACCAGGCTCCGGTGATGCTGCCGCCGCCTTTGCCGCTGCCGATGTTTTGAATGTCGGCGAAGCTGCCCTTGATGAATTCGCGGTATTCGTCGTCCATCGGCATTTGCCACATTTTTTCCCCGACGGTTTTGGCGGAGGCGAGGAGTTTGTCGGTCCAGGTTTGATCGGCACCGGAGAAGACGCCGACGTGGATGCTGGCGAGTGCGACGACGATGGCGCCGGTGAGCGTGGCGGCGTCAACGAGGTGCGTGGCGCCGAGCTGTTTGGCGTAATGAACGCCGTCCGCGAGGATGAGGCGGCCTTCGGCGTCGGTGTTGAGGACTTCGATCGTTTTGCCGGACATCGCGGTCTGGATGTCACCAGGTTTTTGCGCACGGCCTCCGACTACGTTTTCGGTCGCGGGGACGACGCAGATTACTTTGACGCTGGGCTTTAGCGCAGCCAGCGCGCGCATCGCGCCGATCATGGTGGCGCCGCCGGCCATGTCGTACTTCATTTTTTCCATGCCGTCGGCGGGCTTGATCGAGACACCGCCGGTGTCGAAGGTGACGGCTTTGCCGACGAGGCCGATGACGGGAGCGCCGGGTTTCGCGCCGCTGGCGGGCGTGTAGGTGATGACGATCATGCGCGGAGGCTCAGGGCCGCCCTGCGCGACGCTGAGCAGCGCGCCCATCTTGAGTTCGGCGATTTTCTTTTCGTCGAGGATGTCTACGACGAGGCCAGCTTCCTTGGCCATGGCCGCGGCTTTGTCGGCGAGGACTTTCGGAGTGAGCTTGTTCGAAGGTTCGTTGATCAGATCGCGCGCGAAGTTTTGCGACTCGGCAATGATCTGGCCCTTGGTGAGGCCTTTTTCGCCGGTGGATTTGTTGGCGTCGGAATAGCCGAGAATTGAAATCGACTCAATGTCTTTGCCGGGTTTCTTGTCGGACTTGTATTTGTCGGTTTCGAAGTCGGCGGTGACGGCGCCTTCGACGACGGCTTGCGCGGTGTTGTCGCTGAGATCGTTCTCGCGAACGAGGAAGGCGAATTTCTTGATTGAGCGCGATTTCAGGTAACGAGTGGCGGCGCCGGCGAGCTTTCGCAGGGTGGCGACGTCGAACTTGTCGCGCTTCCCTGCCCCAACGAGGAGGAGGCGTGCGGCTTTCAGTCCTGCGGGCGCGTGGATCAGCGTCATTTCCAAAGGCTTGCCGGAGAACTCGGCTCCGATAGAGAGCTTTTTGAGGAGGCCGTTTGCGGATTTGTCGATGTCGGCGAGGGTGCCCTGGATGGGATCGGTTTCGTCGAAAACGTAGGAGACGATGGCGTCGGTTTCGAGATTGGCATACGGGGTGGTGTCGATCTTGATCTGCATGATTGAGTTTTATCGCCTCCGGTTGCGATACATGGCTTGGTCCGCTTCGCGACGAGCTTCCTTGGTGCGCTCGTCCTGGCGGCGGTCCCAGGTTTTCTTACCTTGGGCCAGGGCAATTTCGCATTTCGCGATGCCGTTTCGAAAGTATATCCGCAGAGGGATGACGGTTAAACCTTTGGACTCGACGCGACCAGCGAACTTGTTAATTTCGTTTTGATGGAGCAGGAGCTTGCGCGAGCCGAGAGGCTCGTGATTCCATGGGCCGCCGGGCATGTATTGGGCAATGTGGGCATTGACCAGCCAGGGGCCGCTGGGCTTGAAGTCGATGTAGGCGTCCCGAATATTGGCTTTGCCTTCGCGAAGAGCCTTGACTTCGGTACCATGGAGGACCAGGCCGGCCTCGACTTTGTCGAGCAGGTGGTAGTTGTAGGAAGCGGCGCGGTTCTGGGCGACGACAGTTTCTTTGTCGGCGTCTTTGCCCTTGACCGGCTGCTTTGTGGGATGCTTTTGAGGAACAGGAACTGGCTTCGGCACCGTTTAAACCCAATGTGACTATACAATTAAATGTTAGATGCTCGGGGGTTATCTATGCAAGACAGCCAACCTTCGGTTGCTTGTCCCCCCTCTAACCCGGTGCTAGAGTTCTACCGATTCAAGCCCGAGCCACGGAGAGTACATGCGAGGATGGAGCAAGATCATTTTGTGCGCGGGTGTGGGGCTATTGGCGGCCGGCTGCCCAAAGGGCAAGCCTGAGTATCAACAGGGACGCAGGGCCGAAAATCTCCAGGATTACGACGCGGCGTACGACTTCTATCAGAAGGCACTCAAAGACGAACCCGAGAACGCGGAGTATCAAATCAAGTTCAATCAAGCGCGTTTTGAAGCGGGCGCATTCCACATCAAGCAGGGTGTGAAGCTCCGCGAACAGGGCAATCTGCCGGCGGCGCTGAATGAGTTTCAGCGCGCCGCGGCGATCGATCCTTCGAGCTCGATGGCGGATCAGGAAATCCGCAAGACGGCGGATCTGCTCGGCGAGCAGGAACACAAGGCAGCCGCAGCCGATGCCGCGGCCAGCGCAGCGGCCGACGCGTCGACATCGGCCCTCGCCTCGATGCCTCCCGAGATCAAGCCGCTTTCGCGGGCGCCGATCAGCCTGCACATGGTCAATGACGCGAAGATCGTATTCGACACGATTGGCAAATTGGCGGGACTCACGATTGTCTATGACCCCGACTTCCCCGCGCGCAGGATCCCGGTGGATTTGAATGGCGTGACCCTGCAACAGGCGCTAGACATCGTCTCGATGGAGAGCAAGGCGTTCGTCAAGCCTGTCACCGAGAACATCGTTTTCGTTGTGCCAGACCAGCCGCAGAAGCGCCGCGATTACGACGAGCAGGTTGTCCGCACTTTCTACTTGTCGAACACGGTTCAGGCGCAGGATTTGACCGAAATCGTGACCGGCTTGCGCCAGTTGCTCGACCTGAAGCGCTTGCAGCAATTGAACGCGCAGAACGCCATCATCATTCGCGATACGCCCGACAAGCTGGCGATCGCCGAGAAGATGATCAACGACATCGACAAGGCGCGGCCTGAAGTCGTGATTCAAGTACAGGTGCTCGAAGCGCGTCTGGACAAGATGCGGAACCTGGGAATTTTGCCGGGACAGAGCGCGTCGATTGGCGTCGTGCCGCCAGGAACGACGACAACCACGACGAACAGCGGGACAAACACGAACGGAACGACTAACTCGACGACACAGAACATTTTGACTTTGCAGAATTTGACGCACCTCAATGGCTCGAACTACAGCGTGACGCTGCCGAGCTTTACGGCGAACGCGTTGCTGAACGATTCGAGTACGAAAATTATTCAGAATCCGGAAGTGCGATCGGTGGACGGCCAGCCCGCAAAACTGAGAATCGGCGATCGCGTGCCAGTGGCAACGGGCAGCTTTCAGGCGGGCGTCGGCGTTGGCTCAACAGCCGGTTCGGGATTCGTGAACCCGTTGGTGAACACCCAGTTTCAATACATCGACGTCGGCGTCAACGTAGACATCACGCCGCGTGTGCACCCGAACCACGAAGTGAGTTTGAAGGTGAGCGTGGAAGTTTCGTCTGTCACCGGTCAAACGAACATTGGCGGCATTCAGCAGCCGATCATTTCGCAGAGAAAAATCGATCACGAGATTCGCCTGAAGGAAGGCGAAGCGAACATCCTCGGCGGCTTGGTCGAGAAGACCGATACCAAGAGCCGCAACGGCTGGCCGGGAATCGGCAGCGTGCCGCTGCTTCACTATTTGTTCGCGGAAGATACGAAGAGCTACGAAGACGACGAAATCCTGATTATTTTGACGCCGAAGATCGTGCGTATGCCGGAATGGACGAAGGCGAATTTGCGGCCACTCTACACGGGGTCCGAAGCGAATGTGCAAGTGAGGCGCGACTCCGAAGTGCGCGCACCGCAGGCCGATGGGGCCGCTTCGGCGGCTGGCGTTGCGGCGAATACGGCCGCGGCACCGGCGGCGAATCCAGCGCAGAATGCGCAGTCGGCACAGATGCGCTTTGAGCCGCGCAATGTGACTTTGAAGGCGGGCGAGAAGACCACGATCGGAGTGGTCGTCGATAACGTGAACGATCTCTTCTCAATTCCCTTTTTGCTGCAATACAACCCTGCGGTGATCAGCGTGGAAGAAGTGCAACACGGCGGATTCCTGCAAGGCGGCAATCAGGAGATCGCGATCGTGCAGCGCGTCGATCCGACACGCGGACAGGCGATTATTTCCGCGACGCGCCAGCCGAATACGGCGGGAGTCAGCGGCACCGGAACGATCATGGGTATCGTCGTGAAGGCGATTGCGCCGGGAACTTCGAACCTGTCCATCGTGCAAGTGAACGCGAAAGACTCGCAGCAGAAGCCCATTCCGCTGGTGACCAGCGAGGCGACGGTACAGGTGCAGTAGTAGTCCAACCTGAGAGCAAAGTGACCTGAGTTACAGGCCCCGTTGCTAACTGAAGTAGCGAACTGACATGACAGGTTCCATGAATTTCACACACACAAATCTCGATGCCAATCGCGTGATGCGGCGTAGGCACGCAGTGCGGGCGGGCGTTGCCGCTGGCATGACGATGATCGAGTTGATTCTGGCTTGCTCGATTTTGCTCATCCTGACTTCGGCGGCGATGCCGATCATGCGCTACACGATCGTGCATAAGCGAGAACAGGAATTACGTTACGACTTACGTGAGATGCGTGACGCCATCGATCGCTACAAAGATTTGGCGGACCGCAACCTGATTCGCATCGAAGTCGGCAGCGAAGGCTACCCGCCGGACCTGGAAACTCTCGTGAAAGGCGTGCAGCTCGGCGCGGGCAACGATCGCAAAATCCGATTCCTGCGCAAGATTCCTAAGGATCCGATGACGGGGCAGACCGACTGGAACCTGCTTGCCGTTCAGGACGATCCCGACTCGACAAGTTGGGGCGGGAAGAATGTGTTTGACGTACACTCGAAGGCACAGGGCACGGCGAGCGATGGAACAAAGTATTCGGAGTGGTGAACGGAATTTAGTGAGCTCTAGCAGTCGTTTGGCGGTTTTTTGGTAAGGATTAGCTGCGATTTCAGTTTGGGTTGAAGGTGAGGCATGACGGGATTTCTCACGCAGATTCGGGAAGTGGCGCGTGATCGGCGCCTGGCGGTGCGAGGCGGGATTGCGCAGCGTCAGCGTCGCGCTGGCGGTCATCGCGCACGCGTTCGCGGTGCGAGCAACGAGGGATTCACGCTGATCGAGTTGATGATTGTCATTACGATCATTTTCATTTTGATCGGAATTGCGGCGGCTCGATACGACCAGTCGGTGCAGCGCGCGAAGGAAGCGACGCTGAAGACGGATCTTACGGTGATGCGCCAAGCGATCGACAACTACACTCTCGACAAAGAAGCCGCGCCGCAATCGCTCGATGATCTCGTCAATCCGCAAGCACCTTATCTGCGCGAAGTGCCCATCGACCCGATGACTCACCAGAAGGACTGGCACACCGATTACGGCGACCTTGTGATGAGTCCGGATCAAACGAACAACGGCATCGTGGACGTGCACTCAAGCTCGACCATGGTCTCGCGCACTGATGGAACGACGTATAACACCTGGTAGTTTTGCCGAAACTCAAAATTGAACTTGAAGTACGGAGCGCTGCTTGTGCTCGGGTCGCACTTGTGCGCCGATATACGGTTTCCGCCCACAGCGTCGCGATTTGACGGCAGATGAACGAACCGTTATAGTCGTTGTGCGGGGTGGAGCAGCCTGGTAGCTCGTCGGGCTCATAACCCGAAGGTCGTCAGTTCAAATCTGACCCCCGCAACCAATTGAGCAGTTGAAAAGAAAAGGGTTGCTCGCTCCAGAGCAACCCTTTGTTTTTGAATTACGCCTAATTGTGCCGGAACTGTGCCCAAACTCATTTCCGCATCGCAACCACGTTTGATTTTTGAGCGGCCTCAGAGGCTTGGACTTCACGGAATTCTTGCATTCCAGAGCCTTACGGTTCCTCTTAACATCGGCGATGTTATAGCGCGTGTACAACGCGTCCGTCTTGTGACCGCTAATGGACCTCGCCACATCTGCGGGCGATGCAAGCCGGCTCTTCAGCGAAACAACTCAAAACACATGTTATCGAAGCGGATGGTGTGGCTCTCTTCCTGTCTCGCTGGACCCTTGGAGCCAAGGACGGCATCGTCGCTCATCTTCGGTGTTGGGCACGCGAAGCGACTTGTATGCCACATCGCATGTGCGTCGCAATTCCTCCAGATGACAATAGTTCAGTGAATACGACTGGAGCAAAGAAACCGATGCCCCGACGTGGGGCTAGAGTCATCAGCAGTAATCGCCAGTGCGTGCGCAAGGCCGCCACGACTAGCAATCAACAGCGATCAGCGATCTTGCCAAGGCCGGTAAGGACTCACGATCAATGTTGAATTTGAATTCGAGCGCGGTGTGGTCGCCTAATCGTTCACAAGCTCGACCTTCTACTACGACGTGGCCGAGGTCGCCTTGGCTAAGCGTCAACCGCAGGTAGTGTTCTGCACAATGAAGCGTTGCTGTGAGTCTCAAATTCTCGCGAAAATATCCGATCTCTCGACCGAATTTACCCAACTCACCCACTAGGAATTGACCTGCGTAATGGCCTTTCCAAACACCGCAGTGAACACTGATATTCACGGTGCGCCAATCTGCCGATGTCTCGGAGAGTGGTTCAATGAGGACATGATCGGTTTCTAGCTGTCCTACAACGATGGTGGAGGTCATTTCTCGCGGTTGCTTTCTTCAAACAATCTAATTCCTGGTGTGATTTTCGCTTCAGTGGTGACGCAAATCACAGACCAGCCTCGGAAATGGTGCAAGTATTTGGCCAGGAACGACGCGCCTACACCGACCGCCAGGCCTCGCTTTTCGCGCAGAGATGCCACCGTCGAGCGAAGCCAGGAGATTTGCCGGGACCTGGAAGTACGTCTTGTGCGGTATAAGAACATTAAATTACTTATATCTTCATACTTTTGGTTGACTCACGCCTGATATCACCCTATGATTGCGCGCGTTACCCCTCCCGAGTTGACGCCGCACGCTCGGTGTCACCCCTTCTGTTCGCGTGAAGAGTCCGGAAATCGAGATCGATTAGCAAAGAGGGTGCTCATGGCTTGGTCCACCAGCCCTAGGGTTCTTATCATTGCCACTCTCGGACTGTCTGGGTTCTTGCTTCTGCCCACTTCCCTGCCTCCCGGCCGAGCGCAACGAAGGCCTGCGACGCTAGAGGCATTGGCACCCGACACCCGCCAAAACAAACCCCGCCAAGACAAACCCCGCCAAGACAAACAAGGTCCGAGCTACGAGCGTCCTACCGACCCATCCCTCTACGTTGGTTCTGAAACCTGCAAGACCTGTCACGAAGACATGCCGACGAAGGATTTCTTCAGGAATTACGAAGGATCGCCGCATTTCGCCACGACCCTCGATACAAAAAAAGGGCCCGAATGGCACGGGTGCGAATCGTGCCACGGCCCGGGAAAAGCGCACGTCGATGGCGGCGGAGACAAGACGAAGATATTTACCTTTAAGAATGCTTCCGCGAAAGAGATCAGCGCGAGATGCCTGAGCTGCCACCAGTACGGCGAAGAACACAGCAATTTTGGACGCTCCGCGCACCTGCAAAACAATGTGGGCTGCACCGATTGCCACGACCCGCACTACGCAAAAGAAGCGAAGTTCCTGATGAAGGAGAAACAGCCGCAACTCTGTTACACCTGTCATCTTGAAACGAAGCAGCAGTTCAGCCGCACATTTCATCATCGAGTGAACGAAGGGTTGGTGCAGTGTAGCGATTGCCACAACCCCCATGGCGGGTTCCTCAGTCGCCAGTTGCGCGCCACGGCTTCGCAGGACGCGGTCTGCTTCAAGTGCCACACCGAAAAAGCGGGGCCCTTCGTGTACGAGCACCCAGTGGTAAAGACCGAAGGCTGCGCTTCCTGCCACACTCCTCACGGTTCATCGAATCCGCGCCTCCTCAAGCGCAGCCAGGTCAATCTTATGTGCCTGGAGTGCCACTCTTTCAACGTTGACGCGGGCGCGCCGTCCACGCCGACGTTCCACAATCAAGCGCAGAAATACCAGGCCTGTACGCTCTGTCACACCGCCATTCACGGATCGAACTTCAGCAGCGTGTTCTTCAAATAAGGAATGACGATGCGAAACCTGAATAGTCCGCTGGATGAAATTCGGCTTCTGTTGTTCGCGCCCGCCTGCTTGCTGGCGATCACGTTTTGGCTGGCGCCCCCGGCCGAGGCACAGGAAGACGAACAGAAGGGCGTGGATCAGGGAAACTACAACATCAAACAGTCGATTGAATTCGGCGGCCGGATCACTAGTCTCGGCGGAGATCTGGCGACTTATGACACCTTCGTGAACCTGCAGCAGGGGCCTCGACTGTTAGGTTTCTCGATGGAGATGCACTCTTTAAATCATCACGATGCGCTTTTCGATCGCCTGTATCTCAGCAATTTCGGCTACGGCGGCGATCCGAACGATGTCTCGCGACTTCGCGTCAGCAAAAATAAGCTCTACGACTTCGACGCGCTCTTCCGGCGCGACGAGAATGTGTCCAACTATTCCTTACTGGCTAATCCTCTGAATCCGACCACGTCTTTTGCGAATGGTCCGGCAGGATTTGGACCTCCGGTCTGTAGCAGTTGCGTGATCGGAAATTCGCCCCACCTGTACGATACCCGTCGGCGGATGAGCGACTACAACTTGCTCTTGCTCCCGGAATCAAGAATTCGTTTTCGGATGGGCTATTCGCGAAACGTCAATGAAGGACCATCTTTTACGACCATCCACCAGGGCACGGAGCAGCTGCTGTTTCAAGATGAGAAAGACACCGTCAACGCCTATCGCCTGGGAGTCGATTTCAAGTTCCTGCCTCGGACTAACATCAGCTTCGACGAGATTCTGACCTATTACAAAGGCGATACCGGGCAGACCGACAACAACCAGAATTTTTCCCTGCCGAACGGCGTGCCAGTCGATCTCGGCGTCTCTTTTAATTCGACCGCGAAACAGCCGTGCGGCGGAGCGTTTTTGCCCGGCGGCTTCGTCAACCCGACGTGCAGCGCTTACATCGACTACTTGCGTCACGGCCGGACTCGTACGAATTTTCCCACCGAACAACTGAGTTTGCAGTCCAACTACTTCAAGAACTGGGATTTCTCCGCGAAACTGAACTACACCGCCGGAAACATGAATGTTGATAACTGGATCGAGTCCCTGACCGGCCGCGAAGCCCGAACGAATCTGTTCAACCAAACGAATACTGGACCGGTTTTTGGCCGTCATGTCGCTGCTAACGCCGACTTCGGCGCGACCTGGCGCATCACGGAAAAGCTTAGCTTCGTGGACTCGTTTCACTTCTCCAACTGGCACAATCCCGCCGAGCTAAACAATTCGGGTTGCTCCTTTTTCACGCCCAACCTCGTGACAGCCCCTAACCTGTTTGCCCCTACGGGGACGTTGCCCCTGTCCCTTCCCTGCGTTCCGCCCGCCAACGGCGTCGCAGGCACGCCGGCGCACAACTCGTCGTCGGCGCCCGATCTTTCCTTTGCCGTTTCCAGTCTTTTTCTCAAGCAGGACGAAAAAACGAACCTGGCCGAACTCGAATACCAGTTTTCACCGCGCGTGGGCGTTCGGGCTGGCTTTCGTTATCGCCATCGCTCCATCGACGACAACGATTTCGAGACCGTCAGCGAAGTTTTCTTCCCAGACAATGCCAACCGAGGTGACTGCGCCCTTCAAGGCGGCGCACTCCCGGCAGGCTGCGTTCCGATCGGAGGAGGCGCATTCGCCTTTACGACACCGGATGCCGCCGCTAGCCCGGACGAGATACTGATCAACGAATACTCGGGAGTCTTTGGCATCTGGGCCAGGCCGCTGAACCGTATGAAAATCAGCTTCGACACTGAATTGATGAGCGCCGACAACTCTTTCACGCGAATCAGCCCCCGGCAGACGCAGGAATACCGCCTTCGAACAACCTACAAACCGGCGGACTGGGTGAACTTGAGCGGGTCGGTAACCTTGTGGGAAGGTCGAAACAACGTAGCTGAAGTCAACAATCTGCAGCACAATCGCGTGTATGCCTTCTCCACGGGCTTTCAACCGAGCGAAAAAGTCGGCCTGGAACTTGGTTACGACTACAACGACGTCTTCTCGCAAATACTGATTTGCTTCACCAGCAGCGCGGTCGTCACCGGTCCCGCGACCGTGAACTGCACCGGTGTGCCGGGTCTGGTGCAGCAGCTATCCACTTATGTGAACAAATCCAATTTCGGCTATTTTGACGCTTCCTGGACGCCGATTCCGCGTCTGACCGCCCGGCTGGGAGCGAACCTCACAGGCACTTCCGGCAGCGCACTCATCAGCATCACGCCGAACGCTCCGTCGGGCCCACTCAATTCGACGTACTATCAGCCCTTCGGCGGAATCGACTATCACATCGCGAAAGGCTGGACGGGCAGGGCCTATTGGGGATACTACGGCTATCACGAAGACTCGGACAACGTGGTTCAGGACATCTTTGCGCCACGAAACTTTCGCGCCAATCTCGTGACTTTGTCTTTGCGCTATGCGTTTTAGGACGCTGGAGGGTTAAGTTCAAAACCCTCTAGCGCTAGTCGAAACGAATGCGTCCTTGGGAGGAACACATGAAGCAATACGCGGCTGGAACAAAAAGAGTAATTCTAGGAGCGGTTGCATTGGTTGCTCTGGGAACGATGGTGGTTTCCGCCGAAGCTCAGGATGCGGCGGCGCTCTATAAGACGAAATGCGCCGCGTGCCATGGTGCCGACGGCAAGGGTGAAACCGCGATTGGGAAAGCCAACAAGATGCACGACCTTGCCTCTGAAGACGTCCAGAAGCAGAGCGATGCCGATCTCACCACCATCATTACCAACGGAAAGAACAAAATGCCCGCGTACGGGAAGAGCCTGAAACCCGATCAAGTGAAGGACTTGGTTGCGTACATAAGGTCGCTTGCGAAGAAGTAAGGTGGGAATACTCATCGGTTGCACGCGGTAACGCGAGCAACTTGGGATGCGAGCCTGGTCGATGCACCATCCGGCAACTCTGATCATTATTCTTGTGCTCTTCAGCGCCGCATTGATTGGCGTTGTTGTCGCACGCCCCGGCATCACTGCGACGAGGGGCGGCAAAATTCTGGCCTTCCTCGTTTTGTTTTTCTTGCCGATCCTGTGCGGTGCCATGGGCGTATCCAGTGAAATGGACCGGTCCAAGACAACCGCCTTCTGTTTGTCGTGCCATACCATGGAAGCCTATGGGAAAAGTCTCCACGTCGACGATCCCGGCCACCTTGCCGCGGCCCACTTCCAGAATCATCGCGTGCCTGCCGGCGAAGCCTGTTACACATGTCATGCGGACTACGCTTTGTTCGGGACATTGAAGGTGAAGATGCACGGCCTGCGCCATGTGTACGTCTACTACCTCGGCAATCCTCCAGCGCCACAGGACATCAAGCTCTACGAACCATTCAACAATCGCGAATGCCTCCACTGTCATTTAGGCGCGCGTTCGTTCGAGGAGGGCGCCGTGCACACGGCCGATCCCGCCACGCTGCCGGCTATAAAGTCCAACACCCTTTCCTGTATGTCCAGCGGCTGCCACGAAGTCGTGCACGACATCGCTCATTTGCAAGGCGCGAAACTATGGAAGGAACCGACGGATGAGTGATACCGAGCGAATGGGTAGAAGGCTGCGAGTCGCGGGATGCCTGCTGATCACCGGACTTTTGATTGAAGCCGCGTGCCTGATGTTAGCCAAACCGATCGGTTTCGTTCTGTTTGTTGTGATTGGCGGGCTGTTCCTTTTTTCCGGAGTGTCGGTTTACCTGCTCGCGCTTGTCATCGATACTCTGAAGCCGGCACCCGGTCCACACTGAATTGCCCTCTAGAACCATTTCCGGGCTGGAGGCGGAGAGTCCGCGATGTCTTGGTTAGAGGGTTACCGGGCGAAGCTTCAGACGGCGGACGATGCGCTGCGCTGCATTACCTCCGGAATGCGCGTCTATATTCAGCCTGGGTGTGGCGAACCCGAAGCCTTGGTCGGAGCATTGTTGCGCCGAGCGCCATTTCTCCACGACGTCGAAGTTGTCCATCTCCTCACTCTCGGTTGCGCCGACTATGTCTCTACGGATATGGCGAAGCACTTTCGTCACAACGCATTTTTCATTGGCGGCAATGTGCGTGATGCCGTGAATGATGGCCGGGCCGACTACACCCCCATAAACCTGAGCGAGGTCGAAGATCTCTTCGAATCCCGCGCCATGCCCCTCGATGTCGCTTTGATTCAGGTGTCTCCACCGGATGCCCATGGATTTTGCAGTTTCGGTGTCAGTGTCGATACAACGTTGACCGCCTCAAAATGTTCAACATTTGTGATCGCCCAGATAAACGATCAGATGCCCAGGACTTATGGAGATAGCTTTATCCACGTCAACCAGATCACGTCGTGTGTGGAGTCCTCAGCGAAACTCTGCGAACTCCCAAGCCCGATGACCACTGACATTCATGTGAATATCGCCAGAAATGTCGCTGCCTTGATTGAAGATTATTCTGTACTGCAAACCGGCATTGGCGGAATTCCCGACGCAGTGCTGCCGTTCCTGATGGACAGGAAGGATCTGGGAGCGCACTCCGAACTCGTCTCCGACAGCATAATTCCGCTGATCGAGGCAGGGGTGCTTACGGGCGCGAAAAAAAACTTCAAGCCTCGCAAGATTATTCTGGGATTTGTACTGGGGACCAAGAAACTTTTTGATTTTGTCGGCGACAACCCAGCCTTCGAGTTTCATCCTACGGCCTATACGAACGACCCCCTCCTGATCGCCCGCAACGACAATATGATCGCCATCAATTCCGCGTTGCAGGTCGATCTCACCGGCCAGGTCTGCTCGGACTCGATTGGCACACGCTTCTACAGTGGGATTGGGGGCCAAGTTGATTTCCTTCGTGGCGCAACCCGATCCCGGGGTGGCAAGCCGATTATTGCGTTGCCCTCAACTGCCAGGAACGGCAGCCTCTCCCGCATCGTTCCCCTGCTGAATCCGGGTTCCGGTGTCGTCACTTCTCGAGGATTGGTTCGCTACGTGGTCACCGAATATGGCGTGGCATATCTGCACGGCAAATCCATACGGGAAAGAGCTAAGGCTCTCATCCAAATTGCTCATCCTGATTTTCGAGACAACCTTCACGACTATTGTGAGCGCGCCAAATGGCTGCAGCGTCGAGATTGCATCTCGGACCTCGCATTGAATTGAATTCTACGTCGGTTACAAAACGTCACCGCTCTAGAGGTAATGTCCACGTCCTCTCTAGGGAACCGTTTCCTTTCGCGGAATTGGCAACACTTAGTAAAGCTTCCTGTGTTGAACGGGCTAATCGATTTATTTTTTCGATGGAGTCAGCCACCTATCTAATAGGTTCAACTGTGACTGGGGTACCGGCTGATCGAAAGCGATCCCCATGCCGTCCATTTCGGCGTGGACAATCCTGGCAGCCACCTCGAAGCGTTCCTTGCCGTTCGCGATGCCGATCCGAATCGGCGTCCCGCCAGACCACGGGTGCAGCGCATCAACGAAGCACCCTCCTCGGCCGATGTCGAAAGTTCGTCCCAACAACACACTACCGGACGCATTCGTCAGCGTTGCGTCACGGACTAGGAACAGTCGCGGCCATCGGCGGCGTTCTTTCAATTTGTCCCCAGGATGCCAGAAAGGGTCATGCAAGCCAGTTACCTAAAACCGCACTCAAGTGGATTTCATAGCGGCCGTCAATCGAGCAAAACGCCTAGTTCACTGCACGATGCTGGAAAAACACCCGGCTGCTGGTGAATGACATTGTTCCGCTCTAATTCACCTGAAACGACTAACGCTGACTCCATTTTGCCGATATGTTCGCAGCGGAGGTCGGGCAGCAGGTCCTCCCCAATTGGCGTGACTGTCTCCTCGCGGCGCTGGTCACCGCCAGCTAAAGAAACCGGTCTGCCATCCCCAGACGCGACTCTCACGGCAACTGCAAATCCAGCGCGTACGCCTCTTCATTGCTGATATCTCTCACCAACAACGGCGCCCCGTCCGCCGCCATCCCCGTCCACGGCCCAAATGCCCCGTAATACCTCCGCACCTCCTCCGTGCTTGCCACCGTCTCCAATTTCAAATCCGCCACGCGAATTCGGTAAAACGCGGCCTGCGGCGTATCGAATGTGTCGAACAATACGCTCTTCCCATCCGGCATCCACTCCATGAATCCGATCAGCCCTTTGCCCTTTACGAGGGTCGTCCACTTCTGGCGCGCGAATTCATACACCAGCAAATCGTCGTAGCTCTTGTGCGTCGCCAGCATGGATTTCCCATCCGCCGACCACCGCGGGCAGCAAATGTCCTCCGATCCCGGGAGCTGTTCCATTTTCCGCGTCGCGAGATCCAGAACCTGGACGGAAACTACGTCCTTGCCGCCTACCGTGCGCGTCTGACCAAACGCAAGCTTCGTTCCGTCTACCGACCATGTCGGATCGAGATCGGAAATCGCTCCGTTGGTGATCTGTTCCGCCGGTCCGCCCGCCGAAGGAATCAAGAAGATGTTCCAGGGTTTCCCCGGCCGGGCGCCCGAAAACGCAATGCGGCTCCCGTCCGGCGACCAATGAGGCAAAGACACGCGTAGCGACGGCCCCGTCAACTGCGCCGCGCTGCTTCCATCGGCTTTCGCCCGCCAGAGCGTTCCCTCTGGATACCGCACATAAACCACCGACTTCCCATCCCGCGAAGGCTCCACGTCGCCCGCCGAAATTCCACGGAGAAATGGGATGTAGTGGCCTGAATCTCCGTCATAGCGCACCAATTCCGCGCGTGGCTCCGCCGATGTCACAATCAACTTCTTTCCATCCGCAGTCGGCGCACCCATGTAAAAGTTCGGCGGCCCGGTCGTAAGTTGCATCGGCCGCGGGTGAATATTCGATAGCGACCGATGCTCCGGCATTGCCCATATCTTACTGGCTCCGTCGCGCATGGCCTGAAACAGGAAATAGTCGCCGTCGGGAGTCCATTTACCGCAGCATATCTCTTGAAACTCGGCCAATTCGGTCAGAATCTCGTGCGCGTTGCTTCCGTCTGCGCGCGCCTCCCACAGTCTGTGATCGGCGTTGCTCTTGCTTCCCACCGTGAACCGCATCTTCGAACCATTCGGCGAAAACCGTATATCGTCCACCGGTCCTGGGGCCGAAAATAATTTGCGCGGGTGCGAGCCGTCTCCATCCACTTCGTAGACATCCTGATCCGCGATGTAAACAATACTTCCGTCGGGCGTCCATGACGCATCGCCGCGGACAACCTCGCCGACATCGCGGATCGAGCCGCTCGCCAGTTCCATCACGCGCAACCGAGCAGAATGATTTCCGCGGTCGGGAGTCAGGACCAGCAACTTGCCGCCGTCCCGCGAGATATCCGCCAGGTACAACCCGTTGTCCGAGGCGTCGAGCACTTTTGGCAATCCGCCCGCAATGGGTAGTTGTACCAGCGTCACCCGGTCCGGTAACTGCTCGTTGAAATAGATGTAGCCGCCGTGCGTTTGCAGATTGCCTTTGCTCAGCCCGTCGAAGGTGAGCTGTGTGGAATCCGTGATGCGCGGCATCGGCTGTGGCGACCGCAGCGCTACTGCTCCGCCGCCAAGAACTGCTGCTAGGGCCAATCCGGCGAACATCGGGCCGAACCGAAGGCGCCGCCCCTCCTCGGTGGCCACTTCCGTTGTCGCCCCTGCCGAAGCTACGATCGCCGCTTTTGGCCCGTCTCCATTAGGCAGGATCTGTACCGGTGCCAGAAATCGGTAGCCTCGTCGAGGAATCGTCTCGATGAACACCGGCAAATCCGCCGAATCCCCCAGCACTTCCCGCAGCCTTTTGATCGTCGTGTTCAGGCTGGTATCGAAGTCCACGAAAGTGTCAGCAGGCCACAGTGCGCCTTGAAGCTCTTCGCGCGTGACCAGAGCTCCAGGACTCTCTAGCAGTTTGCGTAGCACCACAAACGGCTGCTCTTGCAGCCTCAGTTTCACACCGTTGCGTCGCAGCTCCGCCGATCGCGTATCCAGCTCAAAGGTGCCAAACCGATAGCGCACCAAGATCCCTGACACACCTTGCGAGTTTGCTGACATGGCTGACTCCGATGTCGGTATAGACGTTCGAGATGCCCCAAATGTTCTCGAACCGCATGTCAGAGGCGCGAGTAACTGCCAAGTTATCTGTGATTTGCCATGTCAGAGAGGTTCCAGACCGCCGTCAGGCCCCAACTATGGAGATGTACTTGTGCCTGACCCACCTTCGAGGTCATGCAGGCGCGGAAAACTCGAACGATCCTGGTGGCAGCCCTTCTCTTGTGGGGAGCGGCGGGCGTGGACGCCAGGACGAAAAGCAAACTCGGCGCCAATGAGTTGTCCATGAATGTCGTGGATGGCTACTTCATCGTGGTCAAAACTAACATCGGCGACCGCCACGACCTGAACTTTCTGCTCGATACCGGCGCCACCACCAGCGCCATTGACCGCAAACTCGCCGAACAACTCAACTTGGTCACTCGATCGAGCCAAATGGTTAGCTTCGACAAGACCGTACACGTCCAATGGTGCGTCCTGCCCGAATTGGTCTATGGCCCGGGGCGTGCGGCCAATATAAAGGTCGCCGTCGAGGATTTGCGTTACCTGCGCACCAGCGGCGTTGCGGTGGATGGTGTCATCGGCTGGGATCTTCTCCGGCGGCAGAGCTTTCGACTCGACTTTGCCAACAAACGCGTCGCGTTCGGCGCACTCTCGGCGAGCGGCGGGCATTCAGTTCCATTTCGGGAAAGCTCCTTGTGCCTGACCATTCCCATTGATCTTGATGGCCGCGAACTTTGGATGATTGCCGACACAGGCATGCGCGGTGCTGTGTTTTACGAGCCGCAACTCGAAGCGGCTTCTTATCAGTGGCAAGCGTCCATCTCTGGCCGTAGCGTCGGTGGCAACGTCGAAACTCAAATCGCCTTGGTGCCTCGATTGCGCATCGGTACCCAGGATTTGGACCGCCAGGTTTATGTTGTCCGCCCGCCAAATTCCGCGCTTCTCACGGGCGTCGCGGGCTACCTGGGCATCGCTTCCCTGCACGCCAACCAGGTCACCTTCGACATCGACCGCGGCCTCCTCTCCTGGCAGTAAGATCTGCTTGCTGAATTCTCGTCAAAACTCTTCCCGGATTTTGCGCGCGCATCCTGTCGCCCAATCCTTGCAATTCGCGGGCGAAGTCACCGTTCCGATCAAGAACCATTCTTGATAGTTCCTCAATCCGATGAATATTAAGCCCTGCGAGAAACGAGCGGTATTCGTTGGCGCCCGATAAGGCCGTCACCAGATTTGTAAAATTTCGCCTGTTTCGCTGCGTCTAAAGGAGGATCTTGGTGACAATACCGGCGGCGGTGCCGAGCGCCACAGTCGTCGCGTACGCCGCACCGGCAATCTTCCACGACGCGGTTTTCCCCACGATCGAAAGCGAGAAAACGCTCACGACGCCCAGTGTGCACAGAATCGTCACGCAGTACGGCAGCGGCGCGCCCTTGACCATGAGGATGTAAGCGATCGCCACGTCGAAGGCCATCGGCACCGGCAGGAAGCTCGACACAATGGCGACGGCGACAATCCCCATAAAGCTGACCGGCACAAAGAGCGCCTGCGCCGGCAAAATCTCGATGACGAACGCACCGAGGAACGCGGCGAGAAGCATCAGCGGCAGAGCCACGCGACTGATGTACCAGAAATTCTTGAAGTAAGAACGAAACGTCGCGACGAATGCTTGCCCCCATGTTTCGGAAGCCGGAATTTCGATCGCGCATTCGACAGGAAGAGACGCGTCGCGATCGCGCGCAACGAGCGGAACGAACACAAAGATCAAAAACAGCACGGTGAACAGTTTCAGCCAAGCGATCGACGTCGGAAAAAGAGCGAACGTCATCGCCAGGACGACCACATTGAGCGCCGGCGACGCGAACATCGCCGCGAGCACCGACTCGGTGCTCATTCCCGAAGCGAAAAAGCCTCGCGCAATCGGCGCGATGCAATTGGTACAGACTGCGAGTGGCGCACCCGCGGCCGCACCAAAGAGCGTGTTGAGGTAAACGGATGTCGTGCGCCTGCGCCGCAGCATGGCGAGAAACGTCAGCGCCGCAGGACCAAACAGAAAAGAAAACGTCATGCCGACGCGGTTTGCGTCAAGCCAGTTGACCGTAGTACGCCAAACTCGCGTCGCAAGCGGCATGGAGCGATCCACGTTATACACAAGCCCAAACGTAAGCGAACCTTTGGCCGTGATCGCCGCGCCGGTGTTGTAACGCTTCATCAGCGCCGGATAGCGCGAGTCAACCCAGAAGATCCCGGCGATCACAATCATCAGCAAGATCGCGATGCTGCGACTACGCCACGTGGCCGAGCTTGCGACGGAAGGCTGCAAGCCCAAGGGCAGCGATTGAACAACCATGAATATCCTCCGACGCTCAGGCAGGTCGAAACTTGTGCACAAAACTCTAAGTGCGCAAATGTACGCACGACATAGTGCAAAACCACTAGCAACGCGCCGCAGCGAGGCCTCGTCGCCTCCGCATCTACTCACCGAATTTATGTCGGGATCGATCTTCCATTTCGACTTGGCGCATTCAAACATGCGCCGGTTTCGAGGATGCGGCGTCGATTTATGTAGCTTGACAGGAAATTCAAATAAGTATCACAATGTATTTCTAATCATGCTTGGCGAATTTGAATATCTGCTGATCACTGCGGCGGCCGGACTCGGCGACGACGCCTACGGCGCGGCCATTCGCGAGCAAATTGAAACGCACACGGGCAAAAAGTGCTCGATTGGAGCGCTCTATACGACGATCGACCGGCTCGAAACAAAGGGCTTCGTCAAAACGTGGATGGGCGAAGCGACCGCGACCCGCGGAGGCCGCGCCAAGCGCATGGTGCGC
The DNA here is from genome assembly GCA_963795355.1 of uncultured Acidobacteriota bacterium. Classification (GTDB taxonomy): domain Bacteria; phylum Acidobacteriota; class Terriglobia; order Acidiferrales; family UBA7541; genus Acidiferrum. Next base: position 177,503 of record CAWCHM010000008.1, on the reverse strand, counting down.
GTGACGCCGAAGGGCGTTCAGGCGGCGAGCGATTTCTACAATGCCATCACTTCCGTCAGCCGGGGCGTCGCATGGGCCAGAAAACCAGCCGGGAGCGCAACATGAAGCCGGGATGGGTTCTGGTGGAATCGATGGCGCACTTCCTGCCTCCAGAAGAACGTGAGCCCGTTCTCGGCGACATGGTGGAAGCCGATGAAAGCGCCTGGCAGGCAATACGCGGATTGATTGGTTTGACTGTCCGCCGGCACGTCGAAAATTGGCGAAGTTGGCGGCCATGGCTCGCGGGGTTTGGCGTAGCTCTTCCCACCAGCTTTCTGTTGATGGGAGCTTCCCTGTCGGTGTCTTGGAGTTACATGCGGCTGCTGTGCCCGGATTTGCTTGCGCAGGCTTCCCTTTCCAAGCCGTCGGCGATTTTCGTTTTGTTGTGGCAAGCATTGCTGCTGATCGGTTGGGCGTGGACCGGCGGTTTTGTCGTCGGCTCACTCTCCAAGCGAACGCTGTGGGCGAGCACACTGTTGTGCTATGTGCCGTGCCTCCTTTGTGTGTCGGAGTTTCGCGGTGAGTCATTGCCAAAAGTCTGCCTTCTTATTTTTCTGTTGCCCGCGATCTGGGGAGCGCATCGAGGCTTTCGGTTCTCCAGGATAAAATTCTCTTCGGCGCTGGCGATTGCCCTCGCGCTGACTTTGCTGATCCTTCCGTTCTGGACTAGTTCTCGACTTCAGCCACTGAGCCCGCAAAACGTGCTGCTGAACTGGGCGCTGAGCCTTCCGGCTTGGTATCTGGTCTTTATGGCGTGGAAGCGCGGACGAGAACAGCAGCTTCAGCACCCCGGTCGCATCGCATAAATCCCCAGTAAAACAAAACAATTTAGAAGAGGATATCGGCGATACTTTCTGGATACCCGCGTGCGGATGTGCATGCGGATTTTTTGTGAAATGTGGGACTGTGTCGTATAGAGTGATGCGGCTTTATGGCGAACACTTACACACCCCCGAGTATTGACGAATATCTGCGCCGTCGCCTCATGCCGGTGGAAGGCACGATTCCGCACGTCCAGGGAATCGAGATGTACGGCAATTCCATCCCTGCTGGAAACGTCGGCGGGGATCTTTTTGAATACATAAATTTTGCGCAACGTTACGACGTTGACGCACGCATTCAGCGCGCCATTCAATTGTCGAAAGAATTTCTCGAAAAACTGCCGGCGAATGCGCCGCCGCGAAACTCGGTGGACGATCACGTACTCTGGTTGAAAAAACAGCCCGGCTTTACGCCGGAGCTCGAAGCCGCGTATCGGCAAGCGAGAAGTTCCGAGCAAGTGCGCGTCGCGGAAGATCTGAAGGAACTGTACACAACTGCGGGCGTTCTGCTGGTGGACGCCGAGGGTCACGGCATCATTGCGGCGAAAATCGCATCGACGGTGCATGACACTTTTCAAGCACTGATGCTCTCGGAGCTCGACCATCGCGGGAAGACGACGCCGGAATTCTTCGAGAGACTGAATCTGCGATTGGCGCAGTCGGCTACGGCTCGCAATGCGCTCGGCAAGAGCCAGGACGAGAATACGCAAGAGATCGCGACGATGTTGTATGGCGAAGTGCGGCCTTACGGACTTTTTCGCTTCGTAAATTTCGGACATCCACCACCGCTTGTTTTTTCGGCCGAGTATCGCAAGTTCATGGATGTCGATCGAAGCCGGATGGTGCAATTTCTTCCGCTCGGCGTGCAGATTCCCGAGGATCATCCAGACCGGAAGAGATACCTGTCGCTCGATTTCCGAAAGCGCCGAGTAAAGGCTTCGGATGTCGCGGAAATGACGTTGATGAGCCCAGGCGACATTTTCTTTCTCTACACCGACGGTGTCTACGACGGCTCCGACAAGGAAGAGCGCCAACATCTCGAAGGCGTGATGCGCGACCACTACCGCGAACCCGCGAAGGATATCTGCAATGCGCTGCTGGACTACGCTGCGAAACGCGACGAAGTTCTTCGCCAAGCCGGCGAACAATACAAAATCGACGACAAAACAGTTTTCATCATCAAGCGCAACTAACGTCAAACAATCCTAAGCGTCCAACCAAACCAAGCATCAATACAAACTGGTAGCTCGACACTCGAGCGCATCATCCAAGCCAGTCGGTTCGCGCAACACATGATCCGGCATGGCGGACAAAGCCGTGGAGTTCTGGTTGACGCCGCAGCCGGGCCAGTCGATGCTTTGACCGATGAGCACCCAAGATCCGCAAGCGAGAAACGTGATCCCGCCGGGAAGGCTTGCTTCCGACTATCGTGAGTTTTTGCCGCCGGCGGCGTTGCGCGAACATGTTCTATGTTTGTGGACGCAATCGATTCAACCTGTGGCGACGGCGTATGCTCACCGCGTTTTACCAGATGCTTGCGTCGATCTTGTTTTCTTTCAGGGACAGCCTCCTGCTGTCATTGGGCCGTGGACTGAATCGTTCGTTGCGCGACTTGCGCCGGGAACGAGAATCACCGGGGCGCGTTTCTATCCTGGCAAGGCGGCCGCGATTCTCGGACTGCCGGCGTTGGAGCTCGCCAATCAACAAGCGGAGATTGGCAACGTCTGGAATGCGGCGGCGCGTGCGCCGTTTGCAAGCGTCGGCGAACAGCCTACGTTTCGCGGCAGCAGATTCGCGTTGGAAGCTGCGCTGCTGCGACACATGAGAAATGATCGCATCGGCCGATTCGACCATTGGCGCCGCTATTCAGTGGATTGCGCGACATCCGGGTGCGCACGTCGAAGAGCTCAGCGAATTTGCGGGCATCAGCAGCCGCCAAATGCAGCGAAGATTTTCCGCCGCGGTCGGTTACGGGCCGAAGATGTTTCAGTCGATCCTTCGCTTTCAGCGACTCTTGTATTTCGCCAGCATAAACGTCCGCGAGCGCGGGCTGGCCGAGTTGGCGGCCGACGCCGGATACGCCGATCAGTCGCACATGACGCGTGAGGTACAGCGCTTCGCGGGAAAATCGCCAGGCGATTTACTGCCTTCGGCTGGATGCGCACTGAAGCTGGCGGATTTTCTCGCGCCATACGACGACGGTGAAGCTGTCGATTCGGCTGCTTGACGCTTTATGGATGTCGCTGCGTAGCACTACGCGTGACACAAAAAGCGCTCCTCAGTGTCGAATTCGGTGAAATCCCTCCAATCGTTCGAGTTTTTCTAAAGTCATCAAGGCGCGCCATTCTTTCTCTGCGATTTTCCATGCGGCGGGATTGCTATCACTCCACGACCAATTCAACGGCCAGCTGCCGTCGTCTTTCTGCGTCTGGAGAATGTAGTCGAGGTTTGCGTCGACTTCTTTTTCGAGGCCGGGATAGAACGGCGAGTTTAGTGAGTCGATGAATGAGAGCGGTTGGATGCCGTACGTGGTCCATTCATGCGGATCGCGAACTACGACGGTGTTAAGCACGGTTCTGAGTTTCTGAATGGCTGCCTCTCGCTGGGGACGAGACGGCGGGAGCAAGCGCACCAGCTCGGTGAGCATATCGATGTCGGACATCTGCATTTTCACCGGAGCGTCGGTCAAGTATTTCAGCGACGAGTCGGTGATGCGATTCAGGAAATCCTTTGGAAGCAGCATGTTGTATGCCTGCAAGTATCCGGCGAGGGCGGCGGTCGGAAAGACGGGGCTGTCCACGTCGCACTTCCCTGTGTCTTCGTGGACGTGCCACCAGGGCGCATGCGGCGCTGCGTTCGCTTCCCTGGGGAGTGCTCGCCACGTGCCGGTGTGCTCGTCGAAGTTTGCCAGCAAATATTTCACCGCGGCTTGCACGCTGGGATCTTGGGCAGGCGCTTTTACTTCGGTCAGGATTTTTAGTGCGACTCTGGTTCCGTTGGGTGAAGAGCCGGTCCAACGACTATCGCTTTCGAGAAGAGTTGCGAAACCGCCGTCGGGATTCTGAAATTTCGCCAGTTCGGCGATCACATCGGCGGCATCTCCGTGCTCGAAATGAAGTCGAAGGCGTGCGCGCTCCAGCGGCCTGCCAGTGTGGTTGATGAAATCCTTCGCTTTCGAGAAAGAGTCTGCGCTCAACATTACTGGCTCCTTGGTGCGGGCCGGGAGACAAACCGTGATAGCGCACGCCGCAAGCGCTCCTGAGACCGCCAGTTTTTGAACCCATCCGTTTTGGGCCATCGCGAACCCTCCGTCGCTTCCGGGCGCGAGTATGGCGAACGGCATCTGGCTCGTATTGAACGATTCGGACATCGACGGAGAATTTGAGAAGGGCTTCTGGGGTATACCCCCGGTCATTTTGCGAAGAGTGCGGAAGTGGTTTGGAATGTTGGAGATGGAAATTTCCCAGTTTGGGAAGTGAACAAAGGCAATGAAGAGAAGAGGATACGGAGGTCTTATGTTTCGGTTTTTATTCGGCGTTTTTGAGATCGAGGGCGGGAGAAGTGTTCGATCGGGTGTGAATGGGCGATTCACACTGCATGGTAGCACGATTTTATTGAGTTGTCAATAGATATCTACTGGTATTCATTCGAATGACGGCTGGATGTTCGGAGGGTTCGAATCGATTTTTGGGGATGCACGATTCGGTTGCGCAGAATAAGACGGGCACGGCGTGCCGTGCCCCTACCAATTGAGACGTTTTGGAGTTGGGTGGACGGCGCACACTTCGAAAGGCGGCGCCTATGGGCGCCGCACTCCATATGGGGCGACCGGGTTTGGCCGAGTTTGGCTGTTGACGACCTCGGCGAGCGAGACCTACTGTCGGCGCATGACGAACTCACAGTACCTCACCGAGTACGACGGAATTTCGAAAACCATCCAGATGTATATCGACGGAAGCAAGCAGGGGAAGAGCGAGCTGATGCGGCCTGCTTTTCATCCGGATGCTTCATTCTTTGGCTATGCCGGAGGGCAACTGGCTGTCGGGCCGGCGTTTCTATTCGACTGGATCGACAAGAATGGACCCGCACCGAAAATCGAACCGCGCACCGTGAGCGTGGACATTCTGGATTCGGTCGCGGTGGTGCATCTGGAGGTCGGCGGCTGGTCGGGAAAACTGGCCGGCTCGGATGTGCGGATGTCGGATCTGTTTACGCTTCTCAAGACGCCGACCGGGTGGCGGATCATTCAGAAGGCGTTTCATTGGCACGCCTAAATGGGGCACGACTAAATGGGGCGCGACTGATGGGGCAAGCATGATTATCTTGGCGTCTGGTCCCGCAGTGGTATACAGTTCCCGCAAGGTACGCCAGGGCGTGCGGAACACTCCACAAAAAACGCTGGAATCGTGGAAACAGATCGCCGGGTATCTTGAACGCAGCGAACGCACGGTGAGGCGCTGGGAGACAACGGAGAGGCTACCGGTTCACCGGCGCGAGCACGAAAAACAGGACACCGTTTTTGCGTACAAGCACGAGATCGATGCGTGGAGCCGCGTGCGCACGAAGTGCCCACCTGAAATTTCGCTGGACGAAACCGAGGCGCTTCCTGAGAGTCGGGGCGCGGACAATACGTACCTGACCGAGCACGACGCGATCACGCGGACGGTGCATCGCTACATCGCCGGATGCCGAGCGGGCGACGGTGAATTGATGAGGCCCGCGTTTCATCCTTCCGCAACGATCTCGGGCTACTGCTTGGGTATCGAGTACAGCGGATCCATCGAGCACGTCTTCCATTGGATTAGCCAGAATGGTCCGGCACCGAATATCAGCCCGCGCTTTGCACGAATTGAAATCGTCGAGACAATCGCGGTCGTGCATCTCGAAGTGCAGCGCTGGTCAGGCAAACTAGCTGGAGCGCAGACGCGCGCTTCGGATGTGTTTACGCTGCTGAAGTGTGACGGGGAGTGGAAGATTACACATAAGTTGTTTCATTGGCACGAGTAGTGGAGAGAGTGCAGGACCGAAGACGAGACTCAAGGGATCTTGCGGACATGGGGCGCAGCGTGCTGCGCCCCTACATGTTTTAGGGGTGGGGGCGGAACTTATGGCGTGCGTGATGGGGCTGCGCGATTGAGTTGAGATTTGGTGCGGTCGGAAAGGCGGCGCCTGCGGGCGCCGCACTCCATTTTACTGCAGGACCCAGGTGCCGGATTTTTCGGTGAAGCGGCAGCCGTAGCGGGGGAGTTGGGTGTCTTGCCACTCGGAGCGCATGACTTTGGCTTTGCCGACGGGGACGGTGGAGTTGGTGAGGCTGACTTCGACGATGGCGCCGATGTGGATGTCGACGTTGCAGGCGCAGAGGAAGCCGTTTTGGCTGACGTTTTCGGTCGTGGTGAGCAAGTCGAAGTGGGTGCCGTCGGAGGCTTGACCGGTGATTCGAACCGGGACGTGAAGCTTGACGCGCACTTCGCTGCGGCGTTCTTTACGGCCGCTGCTAAGAAGCTGGGAGAGTGTCTGCTCGAGCGCGTCGAAGTCTACCGGCTTTTCGAAATAGGCGGTGACGCCGAGATCGCGGCAAAAACTTTTTGTCGTTGAACCCGCTTCGCCGCTGATGACGAGAACAGGAATGAGCTTGGTGGAGCTGAAGGTGGTGAAGGTCTGGGCGAGCTCGTAGCCGGAATATTTGGGCATGCGGAGGTCGAGGAGGATGGCGTCGGGCTTGTGCTCAAGCGCCAGGGAAAGAGCGGTTTCGGGCTCGCCGGTATCGATGATGTCGTACTTGTCTCCGAGATTGAGGCGCATCAGGCGGCGGATGGATTCCTCGTCATCGACGACCAAGAGCTTGGCCAAGCGTGTCTGCTTCGATTCGGGTGTTTGTGGCAATTTCTGAGTCAGTTCTTGCGTCAGTTTTTGCGTCATGTGTGTGTCAGTTCCTCTGCCGAACCAGGTCGGCGGTGTCGGTTGCCAGAACGCGCGAATCCCGGCGACTTGGGCGGCCGTCGAGAACGTCGCGTACCTTGCGTACTAAGACTTCTTCCGTGAAGGGTTTGTGTAGCAGGAAGGTGCCCTCTTCGAGCACACCGTGGCCTGCGATGAAGCTGTCGGTATAACCGGAGATGTAGAGGACTTTGAGTTTTGGTTGTTTGGCGAGGAGCCGATCGGCGAGAGCGCGTCCGTTCATGCCGGGCATGACGACGTCGGTGACGAGCAGATCGATCGGACGACCGTGGCGTTCGGCGACGTGGATCGCTTCTTCGCCATTCGAAGCGACGATGACCTGAAATCCATGGTCGACGAGAAACGATCGCGCGAGCTTGCGGAGAGCGTCGGCATCTTCCACGAGCAAGATGGTTTCGGTGCCGCCGAGATTGTCCGTCGGGGCTTCAGCGGCCGGTTTTGAAACACTCTCTTCCACGCGCGGGAGATAAATCTGAAAACAGGACCCGATTCCTAGGGCACTATCAACCCAAATGTAGCCGCCGCTCTGTTTCACGATGCCGTAGACGGTGGCGAGGCCGAGGCCAGTGCCCTTTCCGACTTCCTTGGTGGTGAAAAACGGCTCGAAGATGTGCGCGAGAGTTTGAGGAGTCATGCCCGCGCCGGAATCGGTCACGGCGAGCATGATGTAACGGCCGGGCTTGGCGCCCGGATGTTCGCTGCAGTAGAGATCGTCGAGCTCGCGGTTGCCCGTTTCGATTTGCAACCTGCCGCCGTCGGGCATGGCGTCGCGGGCGTTGACGGCGAGATTCATGACGACTTGTTCGATCTGGCCTTGATCGGCTTTGATTCTGCCGAGGTTGGGATCGAGATCGATGTCGACGACAACGTCTTCACCGATGAGCCGGGGCAACATCTTTTGCATGTCGGAGACGAGCGTATTGAGATCGACGACGGCGAGCGTGAGAATTTGCTGCCGGCTGAAGGCGAGCAACTGACGCGTTAGAGAGACGGCGCGATTGGCGGCTTTTTCGACTTCTTCGGCGTGCTCTTTCAGCGGGCTGTTGGGATCAAGCTTACGGCGGAGGACCTGGCTGTAGCCGATGATGACGCCGAGAAGATTGTTGAAGTCGTGGGCGATTCCGCCGGAGAGACGGCCAACCGCTTCCATCTTGGCGGCCATGCTGAGCTGCTTTTCCAGAGCGCGGCGCTCGGTGACATCTTCGGCGAAGACTTCAAATACCGAGGCCGCCTGAAGGCTCTCATTGAGGTGGCGGCCGCTACAGCGGACGGTGATGGACTTGTTGTCTTTGCGCTTCCACTCGACTTCGACGTCTTTGAATTCGCCTTCGCTGCCGAGGAGTTCGACGAGACGATCGAAGTCGGAAGAATTGCGGAAGACATCGGCGCGGAGATTTTTTTGGATGAGTTCACCCGAGTCGGTGTACTTCAACATCCGCTCGAGCGCGGGATTGACGCGCAGGAACTGGCCGTCGGTCGCGGCACGATAGATGCCGTAGGGTGCGCCTTCGACAAGCGATCGGAAGCTGGATTCGGATTGGCGGAGCGCTTCGATGGCTTGCCTGCGATCGGAGACGTCGCGACTGACGATAACCAATTTTTCAGGCACGCCCTTGGCGCTGAGAATGACGCTGGAAGTCGATTCGAGAACCCGCCACGAGCCGTCTTTGTGGAGCATCCGGTATTCGAGGGTCTTCCCTTTTCCGGTGCGGCGGGCTTCGGCGCCGGCTTCCTGCACTTGAGCGCGATCCTCGGGATGAATCTGCTGAAAGCCGGAGGAGTTTTTCAGCTCGGCGAGCGTGTAGCCCAGCGCGCGTTCGTAGGAGACGCTGTTGTAAATGCGATTGCCGTCCATGTCGACGACGGCGATGAGGTCGGCGGCGTTTTCTCCGATGAGGCGAAAGAGTTGCTCGCGCTCGAGCAGTTGGCGACGGATGCGATGGATCTGAAGCTGTTGGAAGATGCTGTAGAGATCGAAAAGCAGGACGAGGCCGATCAATCCCCAGACGGCCTGCTGAAGCCTAAACAGTGATTCCCAAGTTTCGCCGGAATGCAGAAGTGGCGGCAGGAATGACACGACGGCCGCCGTAAGCAATAGAGTTACGACGACGGTGGTTCCCCAAAGCCACCATTCGCGACGCTCGATGCGCTTGAGGCCGTAGCGCGGGGCCTGATCGTCGAGCTGCAGGCCGTTGGGGACTTTTTTGGTCATGTGACGAAGCTCCGCGGGTCGGTAGCCTGCTAATAAGAGTCGTTATGCCTGCCTGTCTATAACAGTTGCATTATTGCGATTGCGGGAGTGGTTCGCGGGAAGGATCGGCTTTTGCTTCCAAGAGTCACCACGGGATGGAAACTGGTTGACCAAGTTGTGAATAGTTGGGCGGAAGGGCGGCGGTGAGGATTTTGGCGGTCGTTTGTGGGCCTTTTTGGCTGTATCTAATGGTGAAATCGACGGTTGGGGGCGCGGAGATTTCAGCGCGTCGTGATGACGCGAAAGCGTAACGAGGCTTGTCAGAGCGCTGGCGGATACTCGTTTGTGTATCGTTCTGGTTACGGTGGGGTTGCCGGTGCTTCCGAATGGAAGCGTCAGGGTGGGTTACAAGTTCGGTTTCAAAGCCTAGAGTCCGAGTAAATCCGAACCCATTAAGGGGATCCTAGCTTCGACCAACGTGCCGGGTTCCGCGCGGGTAATTAACAGGTCACCACCGAGCTGGCGAACGCGTTCGCGCATTCCGGTGATGCCAACTCCCAACTGTGCCGAGGATTCCATCCTGGCAATCCTGGGCGAAACCCCCTTTCCGTAGTCGCGCACCCTCACGACGATTTGTTCCGATTGACCGACGATTTCGACGCGAGCGCTTTCGCTTGCGGCATGGCGAAAAACGTTGCTGAGCGCTTCCTGGACGATCCGGAAGATGGTCATCTCGATTTCTTTGGGAACGCCCTGGAGCACGTCGGGGTGAAAGGTGAGTGAAATCTGGAGCTTGCTTCGCTGCATCAGGCCATCGACGTACCAGTGAAGGGCGGCACGGAGACCCGCCTCGTCGAGCAGCGGCGGATGCAAAAGATAAGAGGTTTCGCGAATTTTTTGAAGGATTGCACCCATCGCGTCGCTGAGGTTTCGATCGCGGCCACTCGCGTCGATGTCCATTTTTACGGCGGTGACGTGCTGAGCGAGGTCGTCGTGGAGCTCTCGTGCAATTCTGCGGCGCTCTTCATCCTGGATATGCAGGAGCGTGGCGGAGAGCTTTTGAAGCTCCATGGTTCTGAGTTCGACGATGCGGCGCGATTCATCGAGTTGCTGGACGCGGGTTCGCAGCTCGCGATTCAGCGATTGCAGGCGCTCTTCAGCTTCACGGCGATTGGTAAGATCCTGCGTGACTTTCGCGAAACCATAGAGTTGCCCGTCCGGTTCGCGAAGCGCGGTGATGGTAACCGAGGCCCAGAATGTGGAACCATCTTTCTTGACGCGGAGGCCTTCGTCGCGGAATCGGCCTTGCTTTTCGGCGAGAGCGAGTTCGCGTTCGGGCCAATGGCTCTCGATCGCTTCTGGCGGATAGAAGACGGAGAAATGCTTGCCGATGATTTCCTCGGCGGTGTAACCCTTGATGGCTTTTGCGCCAGAGTTCCAGGTGAGGATATGGCCTTCGGGGTCGAGGACAAAGATAGCGTAGTCCTGCACCGCGTCGACGAGGAGTCGAAAGGCGACATTCACCTTGGAGGTTTCGTCCGGAGATTGCGGGGACGACTTAATTGGAATTAGCGATCGATTGTTCACGGCGGCTCCCTAACCGAGACGAGCGTCGCGCAGTGCCCCGGCGACTATTGGATGCGCGCAGCCGTTATTGGACTTGCTGTGTTCTATCGTAACCGACACAACGTTACGGTGTGAGAAGGTTGATTTCACCTGGGGGGAAGGATGAAGCGAACTGCGAGCGCTCTGGATGGGCCATTTCGCGACGCTCTAGGCGAGGCTTACATCGTCAACGATGGGATGAACCAACTCGTTCTCGAGTACCTTGATCCGCGCGCCTGGCGACTGAAGCCTGCCGGCACGGGTGCGAGGCCGATCGTGGCTGTCGTAACGCACATGCATAACATGCGGCGGAAGTGGATTCGGTTGTCGGCGCCGCACATGAAATTGCCAGCAGAGCTCGATCGCGCGCGTTGCACACAGAGGCAGGCGCGAGTGGCGCTGGCGGGTAGCGCTCGGCGATGTGCGGAGATGATTCGCGAGGCGCTGTTGGGAGATGAGGGTCGCGTGCCGCAGTTTCATCGGGACGGGTGGGCCCGGCGGTGGCCGTCGGGTGCGGGGATGTTTACGTATATGGTTGTGCACGACGCCCATCATCGCGGGCAGGTGTGCATGCTGGCGCACCAACTGGGATACAAGCTGCCGACGAAGGCAGTCTATGAGATGTGGAAATGGGAGAAATTGTGGAAGGACTGCGGATTCGCGGGGCCGCGGTAGATGCCGTCAGTGGGTTGCGTAGCGAGCGGCTGGGAGCGCCGCTGGGCGCTTATGCTTATGAGAGATCGGCGAGCCAGGCGTCGATGACGGCGCATTGGCCGATTTCTTCGAACTGAACTCCCATGCCGACATTGAGTTCACTGTGAACGACGCGGCCGATGGCGTCGAGCTGCTGGTTGTGATGCGTGACATTGATTTTGAGGCGAGTGCCGGTGGGAAGCGGATTGAGCATGTCGAGGTAGCAGCCTTCGCGACTAAGGTCGCTCGTGCGCGCCTGGAGGCGGGCTTCGGTGCGAGTTTCGACCAGTTGGGCTGAAGCAATGAATGGAAAGCGCGGAGATCTTCGCTCGACGACGTGCATATGACCTCGATTACTTCGTAAGAAACTAGGTTGTGGGTCGATGATGCCAGACGGTTCGAGAGGCTTTAGGCGAATTCGACGACGCGTGGGGCGACCGTGTCGAATCGCTTAACTGGAAATTGAACTGCGGCTATCTCATTTCATTCGCCCAGCAACCACTTCGGCGCAGGCTTCAATAAATTGCCGCTCGGATGGGGTGAAGGTGTTGGCGAAATAGCTTTCGGCGTCGAGTTCGGCGACGACTTTCTTGTTGGCCAAGATCGGGACGACGACCTCAGACTTGACCATCGAGGAGCCGGGGAGATAGCGCGGGTCTTTTGTGACGTCGTCGACGACCACTACTTTGCCGCTGGCGGCTGCAGCGCCGCAGAGGCCTTGGCCGAGCGCGATGCGGGAATTGGGTGTGAAGCTGCCGGCGAAGGGTCCGACGATCAGGTAGTTCGGATCGGCAGGGTCGATGACATAGAAGCCGACCCAGTTGTAGCGGGTCATTTTTTCGTGAAGTTCGTCGGCAATATGTCTCATTAAGTCGTCGGCGCTGGACGCGGTCTTCGCATAAGACTTGAACTGGTCGAGGAGTTGGGATTGCGTCGTGCTCATCGGGCTCCCATCCGCGCGGAAAATTGGATGCTGGTCAATTTTAGGCTTATAGGCGCGTTCACCAGAATCATAATCCCCGCCGCGCGGCTAAGAGCCGAAAAGCGGAAAGCGCGTTCGAGAAACGAACTGGACTCTTGCGACGCGGATTCGTCTGCGCGGCGCGGATTTGTCTGCGCGATGATGTGAGCCGAGAGCTTATGTTCCAAGTTGTCGCGATTTTCCCCCGCCCAGTTTTTTCGACGCCGATCTTCACGTCGTGCTGCTGCTCCTACCCGATGTGAAGCGCGCGTGTAGGGCTTTCGCCTGATTGCCGGTTCGCGGCTATTGCGGCGGAATGTAAGTGTCCGGCGCTATGCGCGGAAGTTCATAGGAGACACAACATGGCAGACAGCAAGAAATGTGCGCACCCATCCTGCACTTGTAAGGTGGAGTCGGGAAAGTATTGCAGCGCAGAATGCGAAGCGATGGAGAAAACACCGGACATCGATTGCGCCTGCGATCATCCAAACTGCGGCGGGAAGATAACTTAGGCGGAAGAAGCTATTCGTGACCTAGGCTGTGGCGCCAGTTCGGCAGGGGTCGTCGGCCCAGGAGAAATTCGGCGGCCCACGAGCCCAAATAGACCGAGAGCGCTACCCCGTGGCCGCTATACCCCCCCAGCACGACCGCGTTTTTGCTCTTTGGGTGCAGTTCGAATACCGGCCTCCAGTCCTCAGTAATAAGGATAGGTCCTCCCCAACGATGAGTAATTTTCACGTCGGACAAGGCGGGATGCAGGCCTCGAACCCGGTTTCCGAGGTTATTCAGCAGCTCCGCTGCCTTTCCGGAACGGACGTCGATCGCGGTCAGGTCTTTCCAGTTCGAAACGTCGACGAGACCGCTTCCGAAAATGAGCTGATTTTTGTGGACCAGGCGCCCCCACAGATATGGCAGATCTGTGGTGTAGCACGGCTTGCCGTTCGCCATTCCGATCGCTGCGAGCTTTTCGTCCGAAAGTGGCTCGGTGGCGAGCGCCATCGTCAGCTTCGATTGGCCTCGGCGGTCAAGGCTCGTCAGTTCAAGCGATTCGGAATTTGCGGCGAAGAGCACCTGATTGGCGCGAACGGCGCTCCCTCTGACATGAAGAGTCAAAGGCTCGCCAAATTCGACGCGCTCTACCCGACTGTGTTCGAAGATGAGGACGCCGTTCTTTGCGGCCGCCTCGGCCAAGCCACTCACCATCTTGCCGGGATCTACCGTTCCGCCGGGAACTTCCTTCCCAACGCGCAATTCGCCGGTGTCCTTCCAATGGACCGGGGAGCTGGGATTTCTGGTTGTTCGGTCGAGCTCATAGACACCGGGGAGATCGAGATCGCAGGAAATTGCAAGGTCGCGAAGAATGGTCGAAACGCCGCCCAGCACATCTCCGAGACCGGGCAAATCGCCTGCAGCAGTTTCGGCAAGAGCCAGTCCACCGGTGTGCCCGCTGGAGCGAGAGCCGATCGACTCGGCTTCGAAGACGGCGATGCTCATGGTTGGGTCAAGACGCTTGGCGTTGGCGGCAGCCGAAAGCCCACTGAAGCCGGCCCCCACCACCGCGATATCAACCTCGCGCGGCAACCGCACCTGATCCGATACGAAATCCACGGTCCAGGGCGTCTGTCCCCAACGAGTCGCGTTCGAGTTTGCAATCAAGGTTCAGCCTTCGGTTCGATTCGGACGTTTATGTCGGTTCGGCTTTCTAGAGATGCGAGCTGGCGATCGGAGGTTATGGCTGGTGGCCTGACACGTTCCGCAAGATCGAACCGACACGATTCCCTGCGGTTCAGCGATTTCGAGGCATTACTAGAGACTTTAGGACCATTCAATAGAGACTTAAGTCTCTATCCAATTGGCCCTATTCGAACAGGTCGTCCGGCCCCTCCGGCCCTCTCCAGGCGACCTCTTTACTTCGCGGACATGTCGATTAAAGTGGGTAAACAGCACGGGTGTTCCTTTCAGATGTTTTCGACCCCAGCGAACGCGGGAGGCAAGCAATGGTAGTGCGACCAACACCAATGAGCCGAGTTGCAGAACGGAGAACGGCACTGCGCTATCCGTTGAGGCTGCCGGTCGTGTTCTCATGGCAAGACGACGCCGGTCGGGTTCACGGGTGCGACGGGTATTGCCGCGACCTCGGTAGCCGAGGCATTTACGTCACAGCGCAGCTGGTGCCCCCGTTGGGGGCTTCTGTCGAAATGAACGTCTTCCTGCCGCGGCCAGGTCACTCAACGCGGCCATCGGAGATCCACGCGATCGGACGGGTTGTGCGTTCCGAACAACAAGCTCCAGCGTCGGAGGTTCCCGGATTCGCAGCCATGAATCACACGACCAGGCTGCGGGAGACCCGGAACGGGCACCTCGAAGCGGAAGATTACGCGGTGGACGATTTCGGCATCGAAAAAGGCGGGCAAGGCAACGAAAGCCTTTCGGAAGAGTAGGTTACGAGGATTCGGCAACCGTTCTTTTGAAGCAACTGAACGCGGTGTTGCGGGTTTGTAGTCAATGGTACTTCGGGCCTAGTGGCAGGGAGATGCAAGGGCGGCAAACTGGGAGAGTACTTTGGTACTGCAGTCTGAAAACGTAAGGTCCATTGGCCGAAAGGACAGGTGGTGGCAAGCTTGTTCCGTGGCCGGAGCTACGTACTCGCCGTGCCGATCGACCGTTTGCAGCGAAAAGGATTTGTACGAATCAACGGAATTTCAGGCTCGCAAATCGTTTGGAAGTGCATAGTTAAAAGGCGCTTCGAGGCGAATGTGAGTCAAAGGGCGGTAGCTTGCCCTGTATGCGGGAACTAGAGGCGTAAACCCGGAAATGCAAACGGACGGTAAAAAAGGCGGTAACGAGCTTCCGGACGATGAGAATTTTGAATCCAATGGAGGAGTAGGCGTCAATCCCACGGATTCAGAACAACATGCGGACGACAACAGGGTTGTTATTCCCGAGGTGCAGAGCGCTCCCTGGTATGCGGTTCGGGTTCGTCCCAACTACGAGAAGCCTGTTGCGGCGGCACTGCACGGCAAAGGATTTCAAGAGTTTCTGCCGTTGATTCGCAGCAAGAGACAGTGGTCCGATCGTGTGAAGATCATGGATCTGCCGCTGTTTCCGGGATATTTGTTCTGCCGGTTGAATCTGGATGAACGGCTACCGTTGTTGACGACTCCTGGTTTTCTGTATCTGGTAGGAGTTGGCAAGAATCCTGAGCCCGTAGACGAAGCGGAGATCGCGGGAATTCGAGCAGTGCTGCGGTCGGGCCTGACGGTAACACCTTGGCCCAACCTGGTTGTGGGACAGAAGGTCCGACTCAAGCACGGCCCGCTTCGCGGCCTTGAGGGAGTCTTAACCAGGATCGCAAACCGTCATCGAATCTATGTATCGGTGACACTTTTGCAGCGGTCCATCTCGGTCGAAGTCGATCCCGAGTGGGTCCAGGCAGTGAACGCGGACAGCGAATTGCGAGCGGTTTAAGGGTTTGAGATCTACGGCAACGGAATCGAGCAAGAACGATATGAGCAACAGCGACAAAGAAGTGCGAAGAGGAGGGTCGATGACAACTCTACGGGTAAATTCAATCGGCCTGGCAGTGCTACTGACGGCATTCATGACATCCGGGATTTCGACGGCAGCGGATGTCCAATCGTCGCCTTGCAAGACGGACTTGGTGCGCTCGACATATCTTCTCGGCGCAGACGACCAATTGCAAATCACGGGACCCGAGCCAGATGAAACGACCCTCGCACCGAAAGTCGTGAGCGTCGATGGCGAAGGCGACATTCAGGTGCCGCTGGTCGGACGTGTTCACGTTGCCGGGATGACCGTGCAGCAAGCGGAGCAGGAGCTGAACAAAAAACTGTCGCTTTACGTGAAGCACCCGCAAGCAGCCATTGACGTGAAGGAACTTCGTAGCCAGCCCGCATCAGTGCTGGGCGCAGTGAACCAGCCGGGAGTACACCAAGTCGCAGGCCATAAAACGCTGCTCGAAATGATCTCACTTGCAGGCGGCGTGCGACCCGATGCAGGATACAGCATCCGTATTACGCGTCAGGTCGAATGGGGATGTATTCCGCTGCCGGGAGCGACGGTAGACGCGTCGGGGCGGTTCAGCGTCGCGCAAGTGAAGTTGCAGGACATCATGGAAGCGAAGGTGCCAGAAGAGAATATTCAGATTCTGCCGCACGACGTGATTTCTGTCCCCAAAGCCGAACTGGTTTACGTTACAGGTGACGTGAAGAAGTCAGGCGGGTTTGTGCTCGGCGAGAAGCAGAATATGTCGGTCCTGCAAGCCATTTCGATGGCGGAAGGACTGGGCCCCGCACCTGATACAAAGCATGCGAAGATATTGAGAATGACTCCGGGAGCCGATCAACGGACCGAGATCCCGGTAGACCTGAAAGTAATTTTGCAAGGCAAGGGGCAAGACGTGCCCTTGCAAGGCAACGACATTCTGTTCGTCCCCGACAATACAGGCCGAAAGGTCGCATTACGTGCGCTGGAAGCAGCAATCACGACCGGCTCAGGTTTGGCGATTTATCGCCCGTAAGGGTCCAATCGCACGAGAGAGAAACGCGTAGCTGCGAGAAGTCAATTTTTAGCCGCAGGGCGGAACGGCAGGTCATAAATGTCTAAGCACTTCGATCGAGTGAACAATCGGACGCGGGCGATACAGGTGAGCAACTATTCGGACAACCGTCCAACGGTTTACCGAATGGAAGAACAGATGCCGATGGACAACGGCGGCGGGGACGGACAGGGCTACGACAGCCTGCTTGGCTACTGGCATATCCTCGTTCGCAATAAGGTGACGCTGCTGTGTTTCGCGTTGGCTGGTCTGGCTGTGGCGATTCTGTTTAGCCTGGTTCAGACGCCGATTTACCGTGCGCGCACGTCGATGGAAATTCAGGATTTCAACTCGGACTTCATGGATTCGAAGGCGATTGATCCGACGCAGTCGAACCAGAACTCGAACAACGATTCCTATTTCCAGACGCAAATCAAGATTTTGCAGAGTGATTCGCTGCTCGAACGAGTCACGAACAAGATGAATACCGAGGAAGAACGTCCCGAAAGCGGCTGGGGCGCATTCTCGGCGAAAGTTCAGCACATGCTGGGACTTGGCGACCACGCCGGCGAGCAGAACAAAGACGCATTCATGGCGAAGGCGCGCCAGAACTTGACCGTTCGCGCCACCGGGCAGACCCGCCTCGTCGAAGTGATGTACGACTCCGAAGATCCGAAGTTCGCTGCGCAGTTTGCGAACACGCTGGTCTCCGAATTCGTCGAGCAGAGCCAGGAAATGCGCTGGAAGGCCAGCCAACGTACGGGTGAAGGCCTTGAGGCTCACCTGAACGAAATGAAGGCCAACCTCGAGAAGTCTGAAGGCAGCCTCCAAGCATATGCGCGTTCATCCGGCTTGACGATGACGGAAAAAGAGAACGTCACGGAAGGCCGCCTGAAGGAACTCCAGGACGAACTGGATAAGGCCCAGGCCGATCGCGTCGACAAGCAAGCGAAGTTTGAAGAAGCGAAGAGTAAGCCGGCGGAGTCTCTGCCGGAGACGATCGACGATCCGACACTGCGTGAATATCGCCTGAAGGCGACGGAGTTGCAGCGACAACTTGTCGAACTAAGCGCAACGCTGACTCCCGAGCACTACAAAGTGCAGCGCGTGCAAGCACAGATCACTCAACTAAACGCGGATATGGAGCGGCAGCGTACGAACGTGTTGCGCCGCGTCGGTAACGAGTTCGCCTCCGCAACGCGCCGCGAAAAATTGCTGCAGCAGTCGTTCATCGAGCAGCAGAAGACCGTCGCGAATCAGTCGGACAAAGTGATTCACTACGACACGCTGCGACGCGAAGTCGAATCGAGCCGCCAGTTGTATGACACGCTGCTGAATCGCGTGAAGCAGGCGCAGCTGGTCTCGGCAATGCGCGCGAGCAACGTGCTTGTTGTCGACGAAGCGAAACCCCCCTTTCTGCCGGCGAAGCCGAACGTTCCGGTAAATTCCGCGGTCGGTTTGTTCTGCGGAATCTTCCTCGGACTGGGCTTTGTGATCTTCCGGACGCGGTTCGATCGCAGCATTCAGGCTCCTGGCGACATGCAGGCGTTCCTGAACCTGCCCGAACTCGGCGTGATCCCAATGGCAGGTGTGTGCGACACGCCAGCGGTGAAGAATGCCAAGGCGCTCGCCCCGGCTGATCCGAACGATTGCCTTGAACTGGTGACGTGGAAGCACAAGCCGTCGGCGGTCGCGGAATCGTTCCGCGCCATGCTGACTTCGATCCTATTGCCTGGACAGAATGCCGAAGGGCCGCAGGTCATCGTAGTTACCAGTCCGGGACCCGCCGAAGGCAAGACCACGGTTGCCAGCAACCTCAGCATCGCAATCGCCGAGATGGGCCGCCGCGTACTGCTGATCGACGGCGACTTGCGCCAGCCGAAACTCCACAAGATTTTTGGTTCGTCCAACGCACGTGGCGTCAGCGATGTGCTGCTTGCCGACACGCAACTTGAAACTTTGCCGCTGAATCAGCTCGTGCTCGAGACGCGCATCGCGGGCGTTTCGTTGCTACCGAGCGGAACGCGGACCAACAACATTTCTCAACTCCTGCACTCGCCGCGCATGGAAGCGCTCATGGCCCGGCTGCGCACCGAATTCGACATGATTATCATCGACGCGCCGCCGATGATGCACCTCGCTGATGCGCGACTCCTCGGGAGTCTCTCGGATGGCGTCGTGCTCGTCGTTCGCGCGGGTCACACGATGCGCGAAGCCGCGTTGATCGCCAGCCAGCGCCTGTCGGAAGACGGAACGCGAATCCTCGGTACGGTGTTGAACAGCTGGGATCCGCGCAAGACGCCAGGCCGCACTTACGGCTACGGCTACGGCTACGGTTATGGCTACGGCTATGGCCAGAGCGTCGAAGCCAAGGCGACAACTCACCCGCCGCACGCTTAATGATTCGCCGGGCGCTTTTTTCAGCATGATCAATCAAAGCGCCCATTTCTCTGTCGCAGGATTCAGCCTTAACCGTCGAGCAGCAATCCCCCTGTCCGACTCGACAAGCGCCAGCCAGCGCAGCCTGTAACACGAATTTCCGGACAAAACATGTTCCCGAACAGACAGAATCCACGAATGCGGCGGGCCGCGAGTGTCGTGCGTCCGTTTTCAGGGTCTTCGTCGAGCGAGAGCCCATTTACCACCGTTGCGTTATGGCTGCTCTGCCTCTTTGTGTTCTCCGTACCGCTGGAGAATTCGATCGTCATCCCCGGAATCGGAACGATCGGCCGCATCATCGGTTTGGTCGCGTTCGTCGCCGGCATTGTGGCGGTGGTCGAGTCCGGCAAGTTTCGGACGCCGATTTTCCCGCACTTGATGATGGTACTGTTCGTCGTTTGGGTTTCGCTGTCGTTCTTCTGGACGATTGGCCCCGAAGAGACCACGGAAGAGATCATCAGCTATGTTCAGTTGATTGCGATGGTGCTGTTGATTTGGGCGGAGGCGCCGAAGCCCGACCAGCAGCAGAAATTGATGCGCGCCTACATTGTTGGGGCGGCCGTGCTCGCGGTTGCAACGATCCTGCAGAATCAAAGTTCGGCCGTCGGCGTACGGCAGGGCGCATTCAACATGAACCCGAATGACATCGGGTTGCGAATCGTGCTCAGCGTGCCAATGGCGTTGTATCTGTCGGCGGTGGATAAGAACCAGCTCTGGGGTTGGTTCTATCGAGCTTCGGTTATTGCTGTGGCGTGCGGCGTATTCTATACAGCATCGCGTGGCGGGTTCGTTGCGCTGATTGCGGCATTTTTGATGATCCCGCTGACGCTGAAAACCTGGACCGCTAAGCAGAAGCTCGCCACGGTAATGCTGCTTGTGATCGGATCGATCGTTGCCGTTCGGATCATTCCGCAAAGAGCGTGGACCCGTCTTGGCGAAACTCGGAGCGAGATCACCGAAGGCACGATGGACGCCCGCACCGTGATCTGGCACGCCGGTCTGGAGGTCTACTTTGAACATCCCTTCCTGGGAATTGGGGCTGGAGCCTTCCCTGTCGCCGTACAACAAGTAACAGCAACCGCTTGGGCGCCGCACAACACTTTCCTTTCGGTCCTCGTTGAGCTCGGAGCAATCGGATTTGGCATCTTTGCGGTGATGCTGTTTACCCTGATTACCGCCGCGATGCGAATGCAAAGTCTTGAGCGAAGCTTATGGCTCGTGATGCTGCTGTCATGGGGACTCGGCTGCTTCGTGATGAACTGGGAGTATTACAAGCCGACGTGGTTTCTTTTCGCGATGCTCGCCGCGCAGAGCGCGGCGTACGCGACTGCTCCGGCGCGACAGCGCTTTGCTGCGCAAGGCTTTCGGCAGCCTTATCGCGGCCAGCCTGGGCGCGTGCCGAAGCGTGTTCGCGAATTCTGGAATGCCAACTTTGAACAGCAGGCAGGCGGTCCTCAAGTCGAAGAGCGCAGCTATCGTCCGGTTCGAGGTAAGCGTTGAGTTCGTTAAGTCAGCGAGAGTGGATGAACGCGTCAGCCCCGGCCACTGAGACAAACTCCGAAAGCGTTAGCCAGCCCGCAAAGACGGTTTCACTCCGCTGGAATTTCAGCTGGACCTTTGTCGGCAACGTAATTTATTCCGGCTGCCAGTGGTGCATGCTGGTGGTGCTGGCGAAGCTCGGAAATCCGACAATCGTCGGGCAGTACGGATTGGCGCTTGCGGTCGCGACCCCGGTGTATGCGTTGTCGACGCTGCAACTTCGCGCGGTGCTGACCACCGACGTCCACGAACGCATTCACTTTGGCGAATATCTCGGGTTTCGGCTGTTCACGACGGTTCTGTCGCTGTTGGTCATCGCCGGCGCGGCGTTTGGGATGCACTATTCGCCGCAATCGACCTGGGTCGTGCTGATTATCGGCATCGCGCAAGGGCTGGAGATTGTCAGCGACCTGTACTACGCGAAAATGCAGTTCCACGAGCACATGGACCGCATCGCGAAGTCCATGATCGTTCGCGGCGTGGTTGGTCTGGCAGCGATGGCGGCGGGCGTGTATTTCGCCGGAAGCATCATTTGGGGCGCCGTTGGATTGGTTTTGGCGCGCGCCGTTGTCCTCGTCGCGTACGACGTTCGCAAGCGCACGCACTTTGATCCGCACAGCATTTCAGAAATGCAGGAGTCCGCGGAAGTGATGGCAGCGCGCGATCAGTCGCTGCGTCCTCGCTGGAATCGCGCGGTACAGGTGGAACTGTTTCGAACATCGATCATTTTGGGAGTCATCGCATTTTTGGTTTCTCTGCTGCCGAGCATCCCGCGCTACTTCATCGCCGGATCGATTGGCGAGCGCCAACTCGGTATCTTTACCGCGACCGCGTTTCTGGTCTCGACGGGAAATCTGATTATCACCGCGATGGGCCAATCGGCTTTCGTCCGGCTCGCGAAGTTATACGCCACCGGCGAGATTCGCCGTTTCAATTCCCTGCTCATAAAGTTGGTGGGAATCGCTGCAGCTCTCGGTTTCGCCGGAATCGGCGTCGCAGTGTTTTTCGGGCATTTTCTGCTCACACATCTCTACCGACCTGAATACGCCGAGCACACGGATGTTCTTGTTGCAATGATGGTCGGCGGAGCGATGAGCTATATCGCGGCGCAAATGGCTTCGGCGATAACTTCGGCGCGCTGCTTCGCGCCGCAGATTCCGGTGCTCGCTTGCTCTGTCGCCGCAGCGACGCTGGCAAGCCTGTTCCTGGTCAAGTCGCACGGCATTCTCGGAGCCGCATATTCAGTCATCATCACGTCGGCGGTTTTGCTGGCTGGCGAGGTGATTTTGTTGACATTCGTACTGCGCAAGCGGCAGCGCGCAATTCTGGCGACGAGCTAACGAGTTCAGAGGACCGCGCCATATCGTGAAGTTTTCTCCGCGAATCGCCCCCATCTTGTTTTTACTGGCTCTTCCGTGCCGCGCTGACGTTCCGGCGTTTCCAGGAGCACAGGGTGGTGGCGCCGCCGCAACCGGCGGACGCGGAGGAAGAGTCATCGAGGTCACCAACCTCAACGATGCCGGCGACGGCAGCCTGAGAGCTTGCATCGCAGCTGAAGGCGCACGCACTTGCGTTTTTCGTGTCGGGGGCGTGATTCCGGTCGGAGATGGGTTGCGCGCTTACAAGGGCGACCTCACAATCGCAGGACAAACCGCTCCCGGCGGCGGGATCACACTCGACGGCAGCAAAGCCACAAAACAAGCGGTGCTATTCCTCTCGGCATCGAACGTTATCGTTCGTTATCTGACGATTCGGATGGGGAACGGGCCGACGCATAGCCCAGGCCCTTCGACGGGCGCGGTGGCGTTTCAAGTGGCAAACGCGCAGTGCCACGACATTGTTTTCGATCACGTCACGGCGAGCTGGTGGGACAACAAGGGTTTGGTTTTCGTCAGCAACTACGTCGGGCCGAACACAAAGATCACAACGCAGTGG
The DNA here is from genome assembly GCA_963795355.1 of uncultured Acidobacteriota bacterium. GTDB lineage: Bacteria > Acidobacteriota > Terriglobia > Acidiferrales > UBA7541 > Acidiferrum. Next base: position 154,761 of record CAWCHM010000008.1, on the reverse strand, counting down.
TCGATGTTTTACGAATCACACGCCGGCCATCCGGTGGGGCCATCGATCAGCTCAAATCCTGAAAAGGGACAAGGCTTCGACAATCTCGAGACCGATCTCGACTATCACCACAATTTTTTCTCGGACATCGGTCACCGCATACCACAACTCTGGAATCGTTCAACGCGCTGGGTCAACAACATCGTCTACAATTGGGACTTTTACGCTTCACAGTTGCTCGGTCAGATCAACGCAGACTTCATCAACAACAAGTACAAAGCGGGTCCGCTGAACGGGCAGGCGCAACGAAGCGAAATCGAAGCGACATCGAAAGGCGCCTTTGAGAACCCCGGAGCGCCGACGCTATACTTGCTCGGTAACATCGGCCCGAATCAGCGCAATCCCAGCGGCGATCAATGGGCGATGGCCGCGCAGATTACCGGTGAGAACGGCAAAGAAACCGGCTCGATTCCGCGAACATGGCGGCGCGCAGAACCTTTACCGACGGAACCGTATCCAATCGCCGCTGACGCGGCTCAGGAACTGGACGTCAAGATCCTGCCGACGGTCGGTAACTCCCTGCGGCTCGATTGCGACGGCCAGTGGGTAATGCGGCGCGACTCGGTCGACCAGCGCATCATCAGCGAATATAAAAAAGGAACCGAAGGCGACTTCTACTCCTACGCCGATTACGAACATCAAACCCCGTGGATCGCAGCGGGAACGGCGTGCGACGACAGCGACCACGACGGAATTCCGGACGCTTGGGAGAAAGCTCACGGATTGAATCCGAGCGATCCGGCAGACGCGCAGAAATTGAGCTCGGACGGCTACACCAACCTGGAGCACTACCTCAACGGTTCGGGCACGGCTGAGACGCAGTTCGCAGCCCTGGTGAACGACGGTGGAGAGGCATCGGCCACAAGGGTAGGCTCAAATGAGGCGGTTCGAGCTTCGCCCTTCACAATGCGGGCTCAAGCGTCACTCGTTCGATTCGGATATCACCTTCGCGCAAGAGCAGCCCGCGCGAGATCGGAAATGTACTGGATGATTCCGACTTTCGCGGCATTCCTTTTAGTGATTGTTGGCTTTGCGGGATTTCGTTACCGGCGGCGAGCGCGCGCTTACTAGGCAGAGATTCAGGCAAGCCATTCTTAGGGAGCAATGAACAAGTGACTCAGACTCAGGACCTTCTCGAACTCGACACACACTTTTCGTTTGGCGAAAATTGGTCGCACTACGCCGAAAAAATCGACGAATCGCGCATCGAAGAGGCCGAGAAATCGCTGATCCGGCTTGTCGGGCGCGAAGCGATTGAAGGCAAGACGTTTCTCGATATCGGCTGCGGCTCGGGACTCTTTTCGCTTGCCGCAGTACGGCTCGGCGCAAGCAAGCTGCTGGGGGTAGATCTCGATCCAAAAAGTGTCGAGACTACGCGCAAGACCCTGTCGCGCTACGCCACCGGTAAAAACTGGGACGTCCAGAACATCAGTGTCTTCAATCTCAGTCCTGAGAAACTGGGAACGTTCGACGTCGTCTACTCGTGGGGAGTGCTGCACCACACAGGAGCCATGTATGACGCAATCACGAAAGCATCGACGATGGTCGCGCCCGGCGGAATGATTTCGCTGGCCCTGTATTCGAAGACGCCTTTTTGCGGATTGTGGCGCGTCGAGAAGCGCATCTATTCGCAGTCTCCAAAGTGGATCCAGAAGATGATCGAGGCCGTTTATCTCACGGCCGTGCGAGCGCGCTTGGCCCTCAAGGGCGAGAGCTACAAGAAGCGCCGAGAAAAATATTGGGAGCAGCGCGGCATGGACATGTACTACGACACGCGTGACTGGCTCGGCGGCTATCCTTACGAATCGATTTCGCCTGAGGAGGCGAAGACGTTCATGCGCGGACTCGGCTTCGATCAACTTCGCTCTTTCGTCGAACCGTGCATCGGTCTTCTTGGCACGGGTTGCGACGAGTATTCCTTCACGCGATCTGCTGTACAACGCTAAGTACCAAAAGCGTCAAATCGGGCGCGAACGCCCGGCACCTTTCGAATCGAGGACGAGCGAGTTTGAAGATTCTGTTCCTGAGTAGGCAACTGAATATCGGCGGCGCCGAACGCCAGCTCGTTACACTCGCCAACGAACTCGCCGCGCGTGGACACGAGATTGTTATCGCTTCTTATTATCCTGGCGGCGCGCTGGCCCAGATGATCGATCCCAAGCGGATCAAAGTGATTTCGTATGAAAAAAAATCGCGCTGGGATCTGTTCAGCCTGTTCTTCAAAACGTTGAAAGTTGTGCGCGATGAGCAACCAACCGTTTTGCACGGCTGGATGCACACACAAAACGTCGTCGCGACGGTGGCTAAAGTTCTTAACCCGAAGCTCACCATGGTGTGGGCCGTCCGGGCTTCAAACCTTGAAACCCATCTCGACTGGGCGGAGAAGCTCACGATCTGGCTGCAAGCGAGACTTTCGCGCTTCGCCACCCGCATCACCGTCAACTCCATGGCCGGATTGGAACACGCGGCCAAAGGCGGACTGCCTCGAGAAAAAATGATGTTTGTCCCTAACGGGATCGACACCAACACGTTCTATCCAAATGAAGACGAACGCCGGGTCGTGCGCGCTCAATGGAATATGGGCGACGACGTGAAGATCGTCGGCAATATTGCCCGCTTCGACCCGATCAAGAACCACAAAATGTTCCTGAAAGCCGCGGCGTTGGTCGCAGCTGAACGACCCAACGTCCGGTTCGTTTGTGTCGGCCACGGCAAAGAATCGTATCTGCAAGAGTTGAAGCAACTCTCTCGCACCTTGGGGCTCGATAACAAAGTTCTCTGGATCCAAGCGCAGTCTGAAGTGCGCGCCGTTTACAACGCCATCGATGTTTTTTGCTCTTCGTCGTTCAGCGAAGGCTTCCCGAACGTCATCGGCGAGGCCATGGCGTGTGGGTGTCACTGCGTTGCGACCGACGTGGGAGACTCTGCGCTGGTCATCGGCGACACGGGGGTTATCGTCCCGTCGGACAACGCTCAAGCATTCGCCACAGGTCTGCTGGATCAGCTCAACGCTCCCGAGACGCTGAATCTGCGTGCGCGCCAACGCATCCTTGAAAATTTCACGGTCGCGCATCTTGGCGACAAAAGCGAATACGCTTTGTATCAGGCGGTCCAGCAGTCGCATCCGAATTTGAGGCAGAATGAAGAAGTAGCTCGCTCCGTAGACGCGTAGTCGAAGGCAAATAAACTATGTGTGGCATCACAGGCTTTCTCGACACTTCCCGTAGTAAATCCAGCGAACAGCTCACGCTCATCGCGCGACGCATGGCGACCAGCCTGCGCCACCGCGGTCCGGAGGACGAAGGCGTGTGGGTCGATCCCACAACTGGAATCGCGTTCGGCCACCGCCGGCTTTCGATCATCGACCTTTCACCGATGGGTCATCAGCCCATGCATTCCTCGAGCGGCCGTTACGTCATCACGTTCAACGGCGAAATCTACAATTTCAAGGCGCTGCGCCAGGAACTCGCGCAACTCGGCGAAACTTTCCGCGGCCACTCCGACACCGAAATTATGCTCGCCGCGATCGCCCGTTGGGGCGTCGAGGCTTCCCTCAAGAAGTTCAATGGTATGTTCGCGTTCGGTCTGTGGGATCGCGAAGAGCAAACCTTATATCTGTCACGCGATCGAGCCGGTGAAAAGCCGCTCTACTACGGCTGGGCCGGCAAGACGCTTGTCTTCGGCTCCGAGCTTAAAGCGCTCCAGCAGTACCCCGATTTTCGCGGCGACATCGACCGCGGCGCGCTTACCGTTTATCTGCGCCACAATTACATTCCGGCACCGCATTCAATCTACAAGGGCATCTACAAACTCCCGGCTGGAACCGTGCTCGCGATCCGCGGCTTTGGCAGTGATGCATCGCCAAAGCCTTATTGGTCCGCGAAGGTAGCCGCTGAAGACGGCCTCGCGAATCCATTTCGCGGCACCGACGAAGAGGCGGTGAACCAACTCGACGCGCTTCTCCACGACGCGGTCAGCATGCGCATGGAAGCCGACGTACCACTGGGCGCCTTCCTTTCTGGCGGCATCGATTCGTCGCTGATCGTCGCGATCATGCAGGCCAACAGCAAACGGCCGGTCAAGACGTTCACGATCGGCTTCGACAATCGCGAATTCAACGAAGCCGAATCCGCGAAGCTCGTCGCGCAACACATCGGCACCGATCACACGGAACTCTACGTGACTCCGGAAGAGGCGATGGCGGTGATCCCGCGCCTTCCGACTCTGTACGACGAACCGTTTGCAGACTCCTCGCAGATTCCGACGTTCCTTGTCTCCCAACTTGCGCGGCGCAACGTCACCGTCAGCCTCTCGGGGGACGGCGGCGACGAACTTTTCGGCGGTTACACCACCTATCAGTGGGGTCGGAGCGTTCACCAGAACGTCGGCTGGATGCCGGGTCCGTTGAAAGCTGGCTTGGCAAAAACCATCAAGCCGCTCTCGAAGCTCGACTGGAATTCCCTTCTCGACGGGCGCCAGTCCGTGGTCCCCGAAAGCCTGCGCAGCAAGGACATCAACAAAGTCCTCAGCAAGCTCAGCGGCATTTTGAAAGTGAATGATCGCGAAGCGCTCTATTGGGTCCTGCTGTCGTACTGGATGGATCCATCGTCGGTCGTGCTCGATGCGAACGAGCCGCTTACGCATCTCACCGACAAAACCAAGTGGGCGAAAATCGACGACATCATGCACGTCATGATGTACCTCGACACGATCATGTATTTGCCCGACGACATTCTGGTGAAGGTCGACCGCGCCTCGATGGGCGTGAGCCTCGAATCGCGCGTGCCGCTGCTGGATCACCGTATCATCGAGTTCGCGTGGAAACTCCCGATTGAAATGAAAGTGAAGGGTGCGCTTGGCAAACTTCCCCTCCGCAATCTTTTGCACCGCTACGTTCCGAAGCAGTTGGTAGACCGTCCGAAGAAGGGCTTCGGCGTTCCGATTCACGAATGGCTGCGCGGGCCGATGCGTTCCTGGGCCGAAGATCTGCTCGACGAATCGCGCCTTAAAAACGAAGGCTATTTTGCCGCAAGGCCGATTCGGCAGAAATGGAACGAACATGTCAGTGGCCGCCGAAACTGGCAAGCACAGCTCTGGGGCGTCCTGATGTTCCAGGCGTGGCTGGAGCAGCAGAAGACCCTTACCGAAGTGGATTCGAGCTTCGAGACGCCGGCAATCCGAATCCCCAGCGCGAACAACGCTGCATCCGAGCAACCGAGCGCGACGTAAATATCCACAGGACCGATTTCAGATTTGCTTTTCGCCTGGGCCCCTGGTACTTAGACTAGTCCCCCGAAGGCAGAGCGCGAAGATGAGTGCAAAGTTTTTAGTGCGCTTCGATGATATGTGTCCGACGGTCAATTGGCCTCTCTGGCAGCAGCTGGAGCAGGTCATGATCGACGAAGACGTCCGCCCGATCCTCGCCGTCGTTCCCGACAACGTCGATGCGGACCTGCACGAAGGCGAGCATCATGAGCACTTCTGGGATGTTGTGCGCGGATGGCAGGCGCGTGGATGGGCCATCGGTCTGCACGGTTATCAGCACCGCTACGTCAACCGCAACCCTGGCATGGTCGGCCTGAACCACTACAGTGAATTCGCCGGCGTCCCCATCGAAGAGCAACGCGCAAAACTGACTCGGGGATTGGAAATCTTCAAACGCGAACGTGTTCAAGCCGATTGCTGGATCGCGCCGGCCCACTCGTTCGACGAAAATACGGTCAAGCTCCTGTCCCAATTGGGCGTGACCACGATTAGCGACGGTTTGTCGCTCTTTCCGCATCGAGATTCCCAAAACAAAAACGTCGTATGGATTCCTCAGCAGCTGTGGAGATTTCGCTACGTTCCATTCGGAGTCTGGACGATCTGCATCCACTCGTGCGACCGGATGTACAAAGATCCGAAGCACTTTCGTGAGCGCATTCGGCTTTTCCGAAGCTCGATCACTACCCTGCCCGAAATCGTCGCCGCGTACTCGAATCGCCGTCAGTCTGTTACCGATGGCGTGTTCGGCGAGCTTTGGCATCTTGCGATCCGCGCCAAAGGCGCAATCTCAGGGCCCCCCGCGCGAGAGCACGAAATCGCCGGTGAAGCCAATCCGGCTGCCGATGACGAGCCGCACCGGGTCAAAGCTGCACTGTAGTTCCTGAAGCTGTTCTCATCCATTATTCATGTCTCCAAATCAGAACACTCCGCCATTTGGCGCCCTTGTGATCTCGCTCGATTTCGAGCTGCACTGGGGTGTCCGCGACAAGCGCACCACCGATAGCACTTATCGTGAAAATTTGCTCGGCGCGCGACAGGCGATCCCGCAGATGCTCGATCTGTTTGAGGAATTCGGCGTCGCTGCTACCTGGGCAACGGTTGGTTTTCTGTTTGCAAAAAATCGCCAAGAACGTGACGAGTTCTCGCCTTCTTTGCGGCCACAATACAAGAATCCGAAGCTCGATCCGTATTCGGAATCGACAGGCGACAACGAGGACGACGATCCGATGCACTACGCTTCGAGCCTGATCGCGCGCGTCGCGTCGACCCCGAAGCAGGAAATCGCGACCCACACGTTTTCGCATTACTACTGCCAGGAGCCAGGTGAGTCTCGTGAGGCGTTCGCCGCCGACATCGCCAGCGCGATGGCAATCGGCCGCCGCTACGGTTTCGATATTCGGTCCATCGTCTTCCCACGAAATCAGTTTCGACCCGGATACGAAACTGTACTGAAAGAAGCCGGGATCACCTGTTACCGCGGGAATGAACCCAACTGGATGTATCGCCCGCGCCCCCGCGGCGAAGAGACGCTAGCCGTGCGCGCTCCGCGCCTGATTGACGGCTACATCTCCTTGTCTGGACGAAAATACGTTCGTTGGGAAGAAATCGCGCAGTCCAGCGGTATACACGATGTGCGAGCCAGCATGTTTCTCCGTCCGTACTCGACGCAACGAAAAGGCCTTGAGCCCGTCCGTCTGCGGCGAATCGCCGGCGGGATTCGCGCGGCCGCGAAAAACCGCGGCATTTTTCACCTGTGGTGGCACCCGCACAACTTTGGCAGGAACATCCCGGAGAATCTCGAGTTTCTCCGCAGCGTATTGAAGGTTTTCGCTGAGCAGCGGCAAGTTCACGGCATGCAATCGCTATCCATGATCGAAGTCGCGTCGTTGGCGCCGAGTGTCGCGGTGTCTGAGTCCGCATCGGTACGAGAAGTTCCGACGGCGTTGGAGCAGGTATCTTGATCGGCGTCACTCACATCATTGCGGGTCTCGCGCCCGACGGCGCGGAGAGAATGCTGCACCGCCTCGTCTCGGGGATGGATGCCAACCACTTTGAAAACGAAGTGATTTCGCTGACCGACCTCGGCCCGATGGCGGAAAAATTTCAAGCGGCCGGCATTCGCGTGCGTGCTCTCGGCATGAGCCGAGGCAGCGCTAACCCGTACTATCTCGCCAAGCTCGCGGGCTGGCTCCGCAAATTGCCCGCACAACAAATCATTCAGACCTGGATGTATCACGCCGATCTCCTCGGTGGTCTGGCCGCGAAGCTGGCAGGATGCGCTGGACTGGTCTGGAACATCCGCCACAGCGAACTTCACCCTGGCGTCGACAAGCGCCACACGATCTGGACCGCGAAGGCCTGCGCCGCGCTGTCCAGCCGCCTGCCGCGCCGGATCATTTGCGCTTCGGAATCGTCTCGCACTTTCCACGAGAAACTCGGATACGCCCACGATCGCATGGAGGTCATACCCAACGGATTCGACCTCGATCTCTTCCGGCCCGACGCCGATGCACGTGAGGCAATTCGTGGTGATCTTGGAGTCGCGCCATCGACACTGCTGATCGGCTACGTCGCCCGGAAACACCCGGTGAAGGATCACCGCACCTTCCTCGAAGCTGCCGGCCTGCTCCACAAACAATTTCCCGATGTCCGCTTCGTGCTCTGCGGAGAAGGCGCTACGCGGGAAGACGTTGATTTGAAACTTTGGTCGGACGAGGCTGGCGTCCGCGATGCCTGCTACTTCCTGGGCCGTCGCGACGATATTCCCCGCGTCATCAATGCGTTCGATATCGCGACTTCCAGTTCGACCAGTGAAGCTTTCCCCAATGCCCTAGCGGAAGCGATGGCTTGCGGGGTTCCCGCAGTCGTTACGAACGTGGGTGACTCGCGATCGATTCTGGGCGAGACAGGCTCCGTGGTGCCGCCGAAAGACCCGAAAGCGCTGTCTCAAGCCTGGGCCGGGCTGATCCAAGCAGGTCCTGAGCTTCGCGAACGCCTCGGACATGCGGCCCGTGCGCGCGTTCAGACGCATTTTGCGATGCCTAACGTCGTTCGTAAGTACGAGGCGCTCTATAGCGAAATCGAGGCCTCCTTGGCCCCCAGCCAGCGATCCAGCGCCACGCTAGAAGCCCCTGGCCAACGCTCCGTCTCGGGGACCAACAGTCCGTTTGCTGCCTCAGCCAAACCGAGGATTCTCTTCGTCGATAATGACGTAAATACCTTTTATTCCTATAGGATAGAGCTAGCGCTTGCAGCGCGCGACTCGGGTTTCGAGGTCCATGTAGCTGCCCCTCCAGGCAAAGCCGCCGAAATTTTACGTACCGAAGGTCTCCGATATCACCCTATCCCGATGACCCGTAGCGGGTTAGCACCGTGGAAAGAATTTACCACTATAGCGGTTTTGTTTCGCCTGTACCGAAGGGTTAGACCTGACCTCGTTCACCATCTTCGACTTAAACCCGTTCTTTACGGGGGTTTAGCAGCCTACGGGGCCCGTGTGCCAGCGGTCGTTGGATTGCTTACTGGTCTAGGGTACGTCTTTATTGCGGAGTCCCGCAGGGCCCTGGTAATGCGCAAGTTAGTCGTCCTAAGCTGCAAAGTAGCGTTTCGGCACGGAAATCAGCGCATCGTTTTCCAGAATCCCGACGATCAAGGCGTGTTTATTAAAAACAAGATCCTCCCCGCGGAGCAGACCGTCCTGATCAAAGGCTCTGGTGTCGATATCCACACCTACGTTCCGACGCCCGAACCCGAAGGCATCCCCGTTGTGGTGCTTGCCTCCCGGATGCTGCGCGACAAGGGTGTAGTCGAGTTTGTCGATGCCGCCCGGCAGCTTAAGGAAGCCGGCGTCTCGGCCAGATTCGTGTTGGTTGGCGAAACCGATCCCGGTAATCCCACCGCAATCAGCGCCGAACAGCTCCGCGCTTGGGCTGACCAAGGCATTATCGAGTGGTGGGGCCACCAAAGCGACATGCGCAAGGTCTTGTCACAGTCGAACATCGTTTGCCTTCCGTCCTTGCGCGAAGGCGTCCCAAAGGTTCTGATTGAAGCAGCGGCATGTGGCCGCGCTATCGTCACAACGGACGCCCCCGGTTGCCGCGAGATTGTTCGCGAAGGCGAAAATGGCCTGCTCGTGCCTGTTCGCGACAGCAAAGCTTTGGCCGATGCACTTCGCCTCCTGATTGAAAGCGCGCCGTTGCGGGCGCTGATGGCAGCCAAAGGCCGCGAGATCGCGGTTGAGGAATTTTCGGTCGAGCGCGTGGTGAACGAGACCCTCGGCGTGTATCGCGAATTGCTCGCAAGTGGCCCGCGAGGTTCGCAGCAGCTCAATATCGTGGAGCAACAAGCTCGATGACGGCGGAATTCATGAACAATGGCGACAAAGCGAAGCGCTATCTCGATTTTGCGCTCTCTCTGTGCGCGTTGGTCGTTTTGAGCCCGGTCCTCCTGACGGTCGCATTGATCATCAAGCTGGGTTCGCCCGGCCCGCTCTTTTATCGTGGACTGCGCATCGGCCTGCGCGGACGGCCTTTCCACATTTGTAAATTCCGCACGATGGTTATCGACGCCGAAAAGCTCGGTGGTTCAGCGACCGCGGAAGACGATCCCCGCATCACGCCGATCGGCAAGTTTTTACGCCGTCACAAGCTCGACGAACTCCCGCAATTCCTTAACGTGTTTTTCGGCGACATGAGCCTCGTCGGCCCGCGCCCCGAAGTCGCCAAATACGTCGAGATGTATACCGACGAAGAGCGCGCCATCCTCGATTTGAAGCCCGGCATCACCGACTGGGCGTCCATCTGGAATTCCAACGAAGCCGCGGTTCTCGAAGGCAGCAAAGACCCCGAAAAAACCTACGAAGAACTGATCCGTCCGACGAAGCTCGCGCTGCAGCTTTTCTATGCTCGCAGTCATTCGCTGAGCATAGACATCAAGATCCTGGCCCATACGTTTTGCAAGCTACTGTTCAAAGACTGGACGCCGCGAGAGTTGGTCCCCTACGGCAAAGTCAAGCTGTACAAAGTAGTGTCGCAGTCCCAAGTAGTAACCCAGTCGCCGTCGCAGCAGGTTTCGACGCACTAGGCGCACCAATTTTTGGTTGTTAAGCATCAAACGCGCAGGTTTTCGCGGGCCGTCCTCACCCGCAGACATCTGCGCCCAACTCCAAAGGAGCGATCATGTCTGCAAGTGAACGACAGGGAGAAAACGAACTGCCAGCCATTCACGGCGGCCAGCCACTTTTTTCTCAGCGCTTTCGCTTTATCCGGCCGACGTTACCGGCCCTCGAAAGCGTCGTAGGACATTACAAGTCGGCCTATGAAAATGGCCTGATCACCAACGCCGATATCGTTGGAAAATTCGAAGCAGCAGTTGCCGAACGCCTCCAGGTCAAGCATTGCATCGCGGTTTCGAGCTGCACCAGCGGCTTGATGATGTCTTTGCGCGGCCTCGGCGTCACCGGCGAGGTCATCATCCCAAGCTTCACCTTCTTCGCCACGGGCCACTCTGCACGCTGGAACGGCCTGACCCCAGTTTTCGCCGATTGCGATCCCGACACCTGGAACGTTGACGTCGCCGACGTCGAGCGCAAGATCACCGAGCGCACACGCGCTCTACTCATCGTCCACCTTTACGGAAATCCGGCCAACATCGAAGCGCTCACGAAGATCGCCCAGAAGCACAATCTGAAACTCATCTTCGACGGCGCCCATGCCTTCGGCAGCCAATATCGCGGCAAGCCCATCGGCAGCTTCGGCGACGCCGAAGTCTTCTCGCTCTCGCCGACCAAGCTTCTCGTCGCGGGCGAAGGCGGCCTCGTCACCACCAACGACGCATCACTCGCAAAAGCCATTCGCCTGATGCGCAACTACGGCGACGGCGGCGCGTACGATCCCGAGTGGATTGGATTGAACGCCCGCATGTCCGAATTTAACGCTGCGCTCGGCCTCACCGGTCTTGCCGAAGTTGCCGACCGCGTACGCCGCCGCAACCAGATCGCGCGCATGTACGACGAACAGCTCGCGAACCTGCCCGGCCTACGCTTCCAGAAGGTCGACCATCGCGACGTCAACACCTTCAAGGACTATTCGATCCTCGTCAACCCAGCGCAGTTCGGCATGACCCGCGACGAGCTCGCCGAGGGCCTGCTCGCCGAAAATATCGAGACCAAAAAATACTTCTACCCGCCAATGCACATGCAGACGCTCTACAAGCAGTTTCACATGGCCGGCGGCCGCGATTTGAAGGTGACCGAAGAGGTTACAGGGGGTATCCTAAGCTTACCGATTTACGAACTCCTGCCCGATTCAACGATTGAAAAAGTGTCCCTCGCGATCCGCCGTCTGGCGCATCACGCGGGTAGCCGCAAAGAAGTGCTCTCGGGGAGGCAGTAGACCAAATGTTGAGTTCGCTAAGGAACTTCAAGACTTCGCAAGCGTTACCTCGCATGCTGGCCGATTTTGCGTTGGTTCAGGTCTGCATGATTATGGCGCTTGGCATTCCGGTGGTTTTCCTGCTCTCGCGCGGTGACTCGGTCGCTGCAACGGCCCGACTCGAAGAGGCGCTTTCCTACTACATTCCCTACTTCCTCTGCATCTCGGTCGTGTTCCCGCTCGTGTTTTTACTGAACGGGTTCTACACACGTTCGCGCGCTTACATCGGCCGCTACAAGATGGTCGTCGTAATGCGCGGCGCCGGCATCGGTATTCTCACGCTGCTGGCCGTCAACTATCTCTTTTTCCGCACCAACTTGGTCCCGCGCCTCGCTCTACTGTTCTTCGCGGTGTTGACGATCATCAGCCTCTCGCTCACGCGCCTCGCAAAGGCGTTGTTGCAAGAGCGTTATGAAATCCGCGCTCGCGGCACCACCAATCCCGAAGGCACTGTCCTCGTACTCGGCGGCGCCGGCTACATCGGCTCCAGCTTGGTTCGCAAGCTTCTCGAATCCGGCCGCAAGGTCCGCGTCGTGGACAGCCTCGTGTACGGTGACGAACCGCTTCGCGGCGTCTTCGGCCATCCGAACCTCGAGATGCGCATCGGCGATTGCCGCAACATTCAAGACATGGTTGCCGCCGTTCGTGGCGTCGATTCCATCATCGACTTGGCCGCCATCGTCGGCGATCCGGCTTGCGAGCAGGACAAACAAACCGCGCTCGAAATCAACTACGCCGCAACGCGTATGCTGATCGAAGTCGCCAAGGGCCACGGCATCCAGCGCTTCATCTTCGCGTCGAGCTGCAGCGTTTATGGCGCAACCGACGTCATGATGGACGAGAACTCCGCCGTGAAGCCGATTTCGCTCTACGGCCAGACCAAGCTCGATTCCGAGCACGCGCTGCTCGCAGCGCGTTCGTCCACTTTCCACCCGACGATTCTTCGTTTGGCCACAGTGTTCGGTCTCTCGTTCCGCCCGCGCTTCGACTTGGTGGTCAACCTTCTGATGGCCAAGGCCTTCAACGAAGGCGTCATCACCATCTTCAACGGCGAACAGTGGCGCCCATTCATCCACGTTCACGACGTCGCGGCCGGCATCATCAAGACGCTGAATGCCCCGCTTCCCGTCGTCAGCGGCCAGATCTACAACCTCGGCGACACCCGCCTCAACTACACGTTGACGCAGATCTCGCTCATGATCAAAAAGATGTTCCCCAACACGCAAGTCCAGCACATCGAGGACACCGATCGCCGCAATTACCGCGTGTCGTTCGACAAGATCGAAACGCAACTTGGCTTCACCTGCTCGTGGCAAGTGGAAGACGGCATGCGCCAGCTCCGCCAGGCTTTTGAAGACAAGGAAATCACCGACTACACCGACACGCGCTACTACAACCAGAAGTTCCTCAAGCTCGCCGGCAGCCCGACGCGCAACCTGCTCGACGAACACTTAATGGCTGCGTTCGCCAACGCTCCCAAGAACCTCGCCCCGTCCGAGGCGGCCGTTCTAGGCACCAAGCCGAGCGGTCACACCGAGACGATCCACCTGACCAAGGGCGCAGGCGCCGGCACCAACTAAGCTCAAATCACGGCTGCGCCGGGATCAAGAAATTTCGGTGCAGCCATTTTTTCTTTTCGATCAGGACGATTGCGAACGGAACGGCAGGTTAGAATCTGTAAGCGTAGTCCGTATCCAGATAACTCAGCGGCCACATCTCCGGCACGACTTCCCCGTCTCTCTTGCTCGAAATAATGTGCAGTGGCCGTCGCCGCGGCGCCGCGATGAAGCCTTTTCCCTTCACAAGCTCGATCACGCTCTGATCCATTCGCGACGCTACCAGCGACAATATGTATCCGCCGCTCTCAAACACGCGCCGGATCACGTTCGACAGCACTACTTCCAGTTCCTTTTCGGCTCCGGTGCGCGACCAGACCGCCAGTCGCCAGAAATCAGGTAGCTTTTCCCGCCAGATCAGTGCGGCGGCGCGAGGCTCCGAACCATCGGGGTGAAAGCAAGTCTCCGCGACTAGGTGCGGTGAATCCGTAATCTGCCAGCGCAGATACTCAAAATCATAGCGCGCATAAAAATCGCCCCGAAGCTCGGGCTCAAGGAAAGCGCCAAGCTTCTCCGATACCCCGGACTCGAAACGAACCGCTCCGGACGGCAGGCGCCGGGGCCATCGGATCGGAATCCGATTCACAATTTCGATCGCATCCACCGGCAGGCTCGGCTTCTTCCGCCTCACAACGCGCAGGGCCGACCCGATCCGCAGCGGCAGATGAAACACGATCCCGGCGTCATTCACCGTCTTCGACGACAGCCGTGACACGATTTTCTGCGTCGCTTCGTTGCCGCCAAGCTGCGTCAGGAACTCGTATCGATTCTGCGCCTGACGCATCAACAGTATCCCGACGCCCCGCGCGCTTTGATCCTGCACTGACCAGTCGCAAGTCCACGCGGCATCCGCTAAACGGCCGTTGATGAAGACTTGAAATGGGATAAGCCCGAGGAATCCGCCGATCTTTCCATCTTTCACCCAGGCGTAGCCGCGTTCGCGCCCCCGATTGAAGCGCGAATCGAAATATTTCCATCGCACGATGTCGGCGGGAAAATCTTCGCGTCCGAGATATTCGACGAGCAGTTCGGGATCGAGCGCATTAAGAGGCTGGAAACTCGCGGGCATCGCCGAAGGATTATACAGAGTTTGGCCGCGACGCGATTCCTACGAACGCGCAGAGCCATTCGCCGCCAAAGTCACGGCAGCCGTTTTATCGACCGATCTTTCAAATATCCGCAAATCATTACACCGTAAAGGCCTGGACTTAATCGCCCACGCCCAACCCTATGCCAACTCTAGAATCGGAAGCTACTCCCTCTGAGCTGAACCACCCGTCCGCCCGCGAGGGCTCGGAATCGAAGTCCGCGTTCAGCAGAATCATTCCCGCGCTGCTGCTTCTGCTATTCGTCGGACAATGCGCCTGGTTCATGCGCACGCAATCGCTGACCAACGATGAAGCCCTCCACATCGTTGCTGGGACCGAGGCGTGGCGCTTCAATCGTTTCGAGCGCTGGAACGATCACCCACCGCTCGTTTTCCTTCTCTCCACGCTTCCCGTTCTTGCCGCCCACGGCACGATCAGCATCGGCTATGACGTCAGGTACGCCGATGGAATTTCGCCGAGCCCGGAAGTCGTCGCATGGTCGGGCCGCGTCGTCATTGTCGCCCTCGGAGTTCTCCTCGGCGTCTTGCTGTGGTTCACGGCGCGCAGAATGTTCTCGGAAGGTGCCGCCAACTTTGCGCTGGCGCTCTTCGCGTTCTCGCCTGCGCTCATCGCGAATTTTTCGATCAGTTGTAACGACGGAGCGACCGCACTCGTAACCTTCGCCGTTACTATGCAACTCGTTTATTGGCGCCGCACGCAATCTTGGGGACGCGCCGCCGGCCTCGGCTTGTTGCTCGGCGCGATGATTGCCACGAAATTCAGCCTGCCTGCAATGTTTGTACTCGCTCTCGGGCTCGTCCTGATTCTCAAACCCACATCGGTGGCGTGGAATCCTCTGGACTGGAATTGGCGTCAGGCCATCGCCATGGTTGCGATCTCGCTCTTCTTCGTGTGGGGCACGTACTTCTTCCACGTGACCAAGGTCGAAGTGAAAAACGGCTTCGTCACCGTTACCTCACCCAATCGCACGAAGGCCACCACCGGTGATACCCACAAACACTTCAGTCTTACCGCGTACGTTCCCGCAGGCGAGTACATCGAAGGCATGGGCCGCGTAGCGAACCACCTCAACCTCGGCCATCCAACCTACTTCCTCGGTCAGATCTCTCACGACAAGGGCTGGAAGGCGTACTTCCCAACAGTTGTGGCTCTAAAATGGCCGCCTGTAGTTTTGGCGCTTTTCCTTGCCGCCATTGCGTTGGGCATTGCCGGTCGCATCAAATTCCCGACCGAACTTCTAATCTTCGCGCTCTTCCCTGCCTTCTACTTCTTCATCGCCATCTTTTCCAAGGTCGACCTCGGCGAGCGCCACATTTTGCTCGTCTATCCGTTCGCTCTGCTCTTCATCGCCTCGCTTTGGAAATACGCGCAAAAAAATCGCGCGGTGCTGATGCTCTTCCTCACATTGCTCGTCGTCAATGCCGTCGACGTACTTCGCTACGCTCCCGGCTACCTCTCTTACTTCACGCCTTTCGTTAATCCCGCGACGAGCTGGAAGCTGCTCAGTGACAGCAACCTCGATTGGGGTCAAGGTCTGCTTGCATTGCGCGACTATCAGCAGCAACACCCGAACGAAACTATTCACCTCGATTACTTCGGCACCATCGATCCCAAGCTCTACGGCATCCGCTACACTCAGCTGAAGCCGAACGAGAAAGTGACCGGCACGGTCGTCATCAGCGCCACCAATCTCTCTGGCCAGCTCCTCGACGATCCCAACGGCTACCACTGGCTCCTGCAATACCCGGTAAAGGTCCTCGATCATTCGCTCTATGTTTTCGAAGTTCCAGCCGACGCGAAGTAGCGCGGGCCGAAAATTAACGCAGCACTTTGCCCAACGGAGATCATCCTCCCAAGCCCGTGAAGAGAAATCCACTCACATTCTGGTTCGCGCTTTACGTAGCGCTTTTCGCTGGCCTATCGGCTTTCGCGCTCGCTCAGCCCACTTATACCTGGGATCTACTCGGCTACATCGGCAGCTCGGTGAGCAGCTCCGACCCGCAGGTCATCTACCGCGAAACGTTCACCGCAATTCAGCCCATCCGCTCGAACAAGGGCCTTCAGCTCGAAAATCCGTATCGCGTCGATGTTGCCGCAAACCCTTTTCACTTCGCCGAGCAACTTCCGCTCTACTCGATCAAACCCGCCTACGTCGCTCTCCTGAAAACGCTGCATCGATTCGGCCTGCCCTATCCGAAATCTGCCGTCGCGATTTCAGCAGCCAGCAATTTCGCACTCGCGCTGTTGCTCTGGTTCTGGCTCTCCGCATACATCGAAGGCATCGTTCTTTTCGCCGCCTGCACCTTGATCATGCTGTCGCCCAACGTGCTGGAGGTCTCCCGATGGGCTACTCCCGACGCCCTCGCGATGCTCGTGGCCGCGGCCGGCCTCTATCTCATCCTGGCTCGCAAGCAGTTCTTCTGGGGCTCGTCCTTGCTGGTCCTCGATGTCTGGATTCGCACCGACGCCATCGTACTTGCCGGCATCATCCTTTTTGTTCTGTTCGTTCGCCGGCGCCTCGAATTCATTCAGTTCGCTTCCCTATCATTCCTGGCACTCGCTAGCTACTTCATGATCAGCCGCTACTCCGGTGACTACGGCTGGAACGTCCTCTTCTACAATTCTTTCCTGGGTGGCGTAACCACGCCAGGCGAGACAACTCTTCATGTCTCCATGGGGATGTATCTGAAGCAGGTTGTGAAGGGTGTGTACTTGTTGCTGGTCGACGGCAGCTTCGCGCTCTACGCATTACTCGGTTGCCTCGCGTTTTGGCTCCGCAAAGCCTCTGCCTACGTTCAGATGGCGGCCGTTGTTTTGGGCTCGCGCATCGTTTCCTACCTTCTGTATCCCAATGGCGACCAGCGCTACACGGCAATTCTCTACGTGATCGTCCCAGTCGCGCTCGTGATCGCAGTCGCCGAGGAACTCGCCGACCGTTCTGTCGTGCAGCGAGCGGTGCACGCAGAGGCCTAGCGACGGAACGCATAAGAATTCAGCAACTGGCCACAAATGAAAAAAGGAAGCGACCATCTCGCCTCCTTCTCTCAAGACCGGTTTCGTTGGTGGTTAGTTGTTGCTCGTCCCGTTGAGATAGTTTTCGAGGTACGTGAACCCGTTCGGGGCGGTCTGCTTGTACAGCGTCGAATCGCTGGTGCTCAGTCCATTGAGCTGCTTCCACTGGTCTGGGATTCCATCGTGCTGTGATTCCGTGCACGGGCTTCCCGAAGCGATCGACGGCGCGCTGAACTGCCCGGTGAAGAAGTTCCCCGATCCGCCCGCCTTGTACTGAGCGATAACGCGCGCGTCCTGCGAATCGCGGTTGCCTAGGAAGTTGCCGCTGCAATCCAGATGCTGCGAATTGCCTACGGTGTTCAGCATCACGTTGTCCAGGTCGCTGACGGAATCCGCCTGGATCGGGAACGTCTCGCCTTGAAGCGGTGAGCTGCGGAACCAGCCGTTCGGGATATCGCCGCCGCGATCGCCACCTTCCCACCCTTGCTGGGTCATGGCTTTCTGGCCGCTGTCGTTAGGGGACGTCGTCACCGACGAGTTGTGCGGGCCAAGGTTGTTCACTAGGTAGAGCGATGGTGGCCCTGGGTTGTCGCACGGGTTTCCGCCGATGCAATTATCCGCCTGATCGCTCGGATCGTCGTTGTTGGGGTTCGAATCGAACTCATGGTTGCCGTTGCCGGAGTTGAGGTTTCCCGGCACGTACTTGTTACCGATGTAGTCCATCTTCGCGCCGCCCCAGGTAAGGGCCGCATAGTAGTCCCAGTTGTAAACGATGTTATTCACCCAGCGCATACTGCCAACGTCCACCAACGGCAGGCGGTGACCAGTGTTGGCGAAGAAGCTGTGGTGCCAGTCGATGTTGACCGAGTTGCGTGCCGAGCCAGACGTCGCGTCGGCCATCGGTCCTACTGGATGGCCAGCGTTCGGCTCGTAGCACATGATCCATTGATAGGAAATGTCATGAACATTACCCGCGTCGTTGGACAGTGCGAGGAACGGCTTGTTACCCCACCATCGACCTGAGATGTGGTCCAGGACGACGTTGTATATGTTGCCGCTGGCCAGCTCGAAGCCAACGGTCCCGCCATCCGGCCCCGTCGCCGTGGTCGGGTTGTTGCCGTCATACGTCAGGTAGCGAATCACGACGTCGTGGGTCGAAATAAAGATCTGCTCGCCCTGCTGCTGCGGTCCACCGATCACGATCCCGCCTCCCGGTGCCGTCTGGCCTGCGATCGTGATGTACGGATTCCTGATCTGCATACGCGACTTGCCCGTGATTAAGCCCGACACGCGGAATACGCAGGTGCGCGGCCCCGACGCCTCGAGGCAAGCCCGCAAGCTGCCGCTGCCCGAATCGTTCAGGTTGGTGACTTCCATCACCACGCCACCGCGACCGCCAGCCGATTCCGCACCGCCGCCCTCAGCGCCCGGGAATGCGGGGCAACCGGAGTTGGGGCAGTTCGCTGATGCGTTCGGAGTCGATGGCGGAGGGTTCGAACCGGTCGTCGCAGCCGAAACCGTAACCTTCGCCTTTGCCGACATGCTTGTATCCGCTTCGCTCGTCGCCGTGATCGTATCTGTACCCGCCTTCGACGGTGCCGTATAGGCCCCCGACGAGCTGATCGTGCCGAGAGCCGCCGTCCAGGAAACCCCCTTATTGCTGACGTTTCCCTGAACCGAAGCCGAGAATTGCATTCTGGCGCTGAGCTTCACCGAGGTCGTCGCCGGGCTGACCGTAACTCCCGTCACTGTCGGTGACGAACCCTGCGCCGTAATCTTGACCGTCGACACGCCGGACTTCGTCGGATCGGCAACGCTGGTCGCCGTTACAACGTCCGTACCTGCCTTCGCGGGTGCCGTATATTCGCCAGCCGACGTGATCGTGCCGAGCTGAGCGCTCCAGTTGACGTTCGTGTTGGTGGTTGAGCCCTGCACCGTTGCGTGAAAGGGCAACGTTCCACCCGTGGCCGAAGCGGCCGACCCTGGCGTCACGAGCACCGCGGTCACGCTGCCGGTGCTGCCGCTGCCGCCGAGTGTGCCGTCGCCCGAACCGGTACCAGTCGTGCTGCCGGCAACCGCTACGGTCGCGCTCGACGAAAAGCTTGGATCGGCGTTGCTCTGCGCTGTAACACGGCCGACTCCACCCGCCATCGGAGCCGTAAACACGCCCGCCGTCGTGATCGTGCCGATCGTCGTAGACCACGTCACCGAATCATTGGCCGTCGCGCCCTGAATCAATGCCGCGAACTTGATGGTGCCACCGGGCTGAGGCGTCGAGATCGCTGGTGAGACCTGTACCGTGCTCACCACAGGCGTTGTGTTCGACCCCGCTCCGTTGAGCGGCAACATCGCTGGGCGGTGCGCCGCATCGGTCACAAACCGCACCGAACCCGACACGCCTCCGGAATCAGTTGGGGTGAATTTCAGGTTGAAGCTTGCCGTTTGGTTCTTCGCCAGTGTCATGGGTGCCGTCGCTCCGGCCAGGGCAAAGCCCTTACCGTTCACAACGACCTGGCTCACCGTCACGGAGTTGGTCCCTGTGTTGATCACCGAGACCGGCAGCGTACTTGACGATCCGACCTTGGTGCTCACGGATAGCTTCGCTGGGGCCACAGACAGCGTGGGAAGGGGCTCTGCCATACCCGCGCATCCAGCCGTCCAAGCCATTACCAGGGCTAGCAAGCTCGTAAGTACTAGAACTCGGTTCTCGGGGAACGCTTTCATGTCGTTCAAATCTCCCTGCAGCAATTTCAATTTCGTCCAATCAATCCAATGCTTTGCGGTCACCTGAGGGAGGGGGGCGTCAGGCTGACACCATCGTAGTTTTGGTACTCGTTGGCGCCAACCGGCGTGCAGTCCAGATTAAGGACGGGTGTTCAATACCTTTCGGTACTGGTACGGCCCCCTGTACTCTACTTGTACTAAGGGGCATTACCGCTTTTCCGGTATTCTCAGCATTGCTCTTTTGGTGGGAGTAGGAGATTAGTAACTTATGGCTACTTTCGACAGGTCGCAGATTGAGATTTTCTCGACGACACCTCAATCCAAAGACTTCCCCCGCGAAACCTACGTGCAGCAGGTCATCAATGTCGCGCGCTGGAGCGAGCAATCCGGCTGCACAGCGATACTTGTCTACACCGACAATTCAATCGTCGACCCGTGGCTCGTATCGAATATCATTTTGCAGAGCACCAAGTCGCTCTGCCCGCTCGTCGCGATTCAACCGGTGTATATGCACCCGTACTCCGTCGCGAAAATGGTGGCCAGCTTCGCGCATCTCTACGGCCGGCGTATGTATCTCAATATGGTCGCCGGTGGATTCAAGAACGATCTCGCCGCGCTCAACGACACAACGCCCCACGACGAGCGCTACACGCGCCTGATCGAATACACCACGATCATCAAGTTGCTTCTCTCGACCGCCGCACCCGTCAGCTTCGAAGGCAAGTTCTACAAAATCGATAATCTCCGCATGACGCCACCGCTCCCGCCGGAACTATTTCCCGGAATTCTGATGTCGGGCTCCTCCGACGCTGGCTTGGCCGCTGCACGCGCCGTTGGTGCCACCGCCGTCAAATATCCGAAGCCTGCGAAAGACACCGAGTCCAACGTCGAGTCTGAAACCGAAAAATCCGGCGTGCGCGTCGGCATCGTCGCCCGTCCAACCAGCGCCGAGGCATGGGCCACTGCCAACCAACGATTTCCCGGCGACCGCAGAGGGCAACTCGCGCATCAAATGGCCATGCGTGTTTCCGACTCTGTGTGGCACAAGCAACTATCGAAAATGATTAAAGAAACGGGCGAAGTACAAGGCGTCTATTGGATGTGGCCTTTCCAAAACTATCAGACATTTTGTCCGTACCTCGTCGGCAGCTACGAAGAGGTCGCGGACGAAGTCGCGCGCTACATGCGCAATGGTTTTAAGTCGTTCATCCTCGACATCCCACCCAGCCAGGAAGAGCTGACCCACACTCAAGCCGTTTTCGACCACGCCCTGAAGGGCGCGGCTACGTGAGTTCGGCGACAACACTCGAACCAGCCACCGAAATTCATGCGACAACTCGGCAGCCGTCGCGGACGGCCCAACTGTTTCCGTTTCTCCAGCGAAATTCGACCGCAGTTTTACTGGTATCCGCACTCATCCTGATTCCCTGCTTCTGGCAACGCCGCATCGAGGCCGGAGACCTCGGAAGCCACACCTACATCGCATGGCTCGCAGTGCTCGTTGAGCAGGGCCGCGCGCCGGGTCTCTTTCTCGCGCATCAGTGGAACAACATTCCGGTTGACTATGCTTTGAGCTGGCTTGGAGCTCGCATCGGGTTTGCCGCCGCCGACAGAATCGTCGTCTCAGCCTGTGTTCTGACATTTTTCTGGGGCGCATTCGCGTTCATCGCGGCATCGACCCGGCGCATTCCCTGGACCCTTGTTCCGGCGATTGCGATCGTCGCGTACGGTTTCACGTTCTACGCCGGTTTCATGAATTTTTACCTCTCGATGGGACTCGCCTTTCTCGCGGCCGCGGTCACATGGCGAGGTGCTCCGCTGGACTGGCTCGTGGGCACGATTCTCGCCGCGATGTCGCTCGTAGCGCATCCGATGGGTTTCGGGCTGCTCGTTGCCCTCGCTCTCTACATACACGTTGCCGAACTCGTCCCGACATCTTGGCGCTGGTTTGTGTTCGCCGCCGCTTTGTCTTGCATCGTTGCGATCCATTTTGCTCTGCCGCATTTTTTCCATGTCGAAGGGTGGCGCGGCACCAAAGTCCTGGCGATGAATGGCGTCGATCAGATGGTACTGTTTCGGCCCGCCTACAAATATCTCGCGCTCGTAACTTTTATCTTCGGCTGCTTTGCATTCGTAGCCGCGGCCCGTGCCGACCACCACAACCACCAGGACTTGGCGGAACGCGTTCGCACTCCGCTCGAGCTCTGGGTCATCCTCCTGATTGCCGCGACCATGGTGCCCGGCGCCGTTTGGCTTCCGGAATACACCGCAGCCGTCAGCGCGATCAGCAGCCGCATCACCACGCTGACGGCGATCCTGGGTCTTTGTGTTTTGGGCGCGGTGCTTCCACGCAGGTGGATTCTTACCGGGCTTTCAGCGATCGCCCTTGCTTTCTTCGCGATGCAATATCACGACACCGCTGTGCTCAACGGCATGGAGCGTAAGGTCGAGACTCTCGTTGCGGGCCTGCCTTACGGAAGCAAGGTCAGCTATACGATCGACATCGGTGATTTTAGCCGGATCAATTCACGTCACTTCGTCGATCGCGCCTGCATCGGCCGGTGCTTCACGTATTCGAACTACGAACCCGGATCGAAACAGTTTCGCGTACGCCTTTCGCCGCAAGGCAGCAGCATCGTCTCGCCTCACGGCTTCGATCTGGAACACGGTACGTACGTCGTCCGTGACGGCGACTTGCCGCTCTACCAGATCTACCAACCCGATGACGCCGATCTCACAAAGCTCGCAATCCGAGGCCTCGCAGCCGGCGAAATGAACGGGCGCATCGGCCATCATCAACCGATCGAGTAACGTCATCGAATCGATGGACGTTCAATTGACTCTCGCCTTCCGGGAGTCAAAAATAGCAGCTCCAAGCGCTTTCGATTCATTCCTTCATTCGTAAGACCACGTTGGTCTCAAGGACGCCCCAGTCATGGATCGTTTACTTCAAAGTTGGGTAACGCAGCAGGCCGAAATCCGGCCCGGTGAGGCGGCCATCGTCTCGGGCGCCGACAGCCTGAGCTACAGCCAACTCGAAGTCGCCAGCAATCAGCTCGCGCACTTATTGCAAAACGCGGGCTGTCAGAATGGTGATCGTGTTTGCATTGTCATGCCGAAGTCGGCAGAGGCTATCGTCAGCATGGTCGGTATTCTCAAGGCTGGATGCCTCCACGTCCCAATCGACGTGGCGACCCCGGCAGCTCGCATTCGCCACATCTTTGACTCCTGCGAAAATCGCGTCATCGTCGCCGGCGGTCGCGTCGCTCCCTTACTCGACGAACTGATGAGCGACGAAACTCTTCGCTCGCGTACGACCATCATCTGGCTTGAAAATTTGAGCGGCGCGGCAGATGCATCGCCCGCACCCACGGCTACACCGGAAGCTAAGAACTTCAAGATCGCGTTTTCCAACCGCGATCTACACTCGGCTCCTTCAACTCCGCTTCCGCAGCATCGCACCGCCAGCGACGGCTCTCACATCCTGTTTACCTCGGGCTCGACGGGCGTGCCTAAGGGTGTTGTTATCACGCACAACAATGTCGCTACGTTCGTCGGCTGGGCCTTAAAGCATTACGGCATCGACCACACCGATCGCTTCTCAGGCCATACGCCGTTTCACTTCGACCTTTCGACATTCGACATTTTCGGCAGCATCACTGCCGGCGCACAGTTGCACCTCGTCCCGAGTGAAACCGCCTTACTTCCCCCGAAGCTCGCCGAGTTTATCCGTGCGTCCAAACTCACCCAGTGGTTCTCCGTGCCATCTGTGCTCAATTACATGGCGAAGTTCAACTCCGTGCAGCAAAACGACTTCCCTGACCTGCGCCGTGTTCTCTGGTGCGGTGAAGTGCTGCCGACACCCGCGCTGATCTACTGGATGGAGCGCCTACCGAAAGTCCATTTCTCGAATCTATATGGGCCGACCGAAGCGACCATCGCCAGCAGCTATTACGACGTCACCTCCTGTCCAACTGACCCGAAATCTCAAATTCCCATCGGCACGCCCTGCGATGGCGAAGATCTGCTCGTCCTCGACGACAAGCTAGCCGCCGTGCCGGTTCGCGAAATCGGCGACCTGTACATCACCGGTGCCGGTCTGAGTCCTGGCTATTGGCGCGACCCGGCCAAAACTGCCGGTGCCTTCCTCCAGGATCCTCACGACGCGACGCGACGCCTGTATCGCACCGGCGATCTCGCCTACCGTGACGAGCAGGGCCTGGTCTATTTCGTCGGCCGGGCCGACACCCAAATCAAAGTCCGGGGATACCGCATTGAGCTTGGCGAAATCGAAACGGCGCTCAATTCGATGGGCAAATTGCAGGAATGCGCCGTCGTGGCCATCCCTACCGACAACTTTGGCGGATATATGATCTGCGCGGCCTACGTCGTCCGTGGCGGCGAAGAAGCGTCCCTTGGCGAGTTGCGCGAGCACCTCAAAAGGCTCGTGCCGAACTACATGATGCCCGCTCGGTGGACCGCCTACCCAGCGTTGCCCAAAAATGCGAACGGAAAAATTGATCGCCCGCGCCTGAAAGAAGCCTTTGCGCGGAACGAAAACGAGGGAAAAGGGGAAGAAAAAACGGAGGTGTCGGAAAAAAGTCCTAGTACGTCTACGCCTTCGAGCGACACGTCTTTTCTGCCCGATGACAGGACTTCGCAGGTATAGTAGTCCCGCGAATTTCGATCTTCGCGGTGTCGCGGTGGGGACGTTTAAAGCATCCAACATTAGTACGCGTAGCCAGCCCGACTTCTGGGTTTTCGACTGACTTTTTCTTTTGTTTATGCTCCTCTACGCAATCCTTCTCATCGGTTCTGTGGCCTTGTCGGCGCTCCTGACTGTCTGGGTGCGTTCGACCGCCGTCGCTTATGGGCTGAAAGCGACACCCGTGTATGGCCGCCACACCCACACCAAACCGCTGCCGCGGCTTGGTGGCATCGCCATTTGCGTTACGTTCATGACGGCGGCGCTTGCATATATTCCGATTGCGCGTTTTCTCCACGCTGAAATTTCAATCCGGAATTACCTCGGCATTCTCGTGCCGGTCCTGTTGATTTTCTTCATGGGCGCATACGACGACATTCGCCCGCTAAAACCAAAATCAAAAATCGCGGTCGAAGCAACGGCGGCGATCCTTCTCTATTTCGCGGGCTTCGGGATTCACTATTTTCAGACGCTCTTTGATGGGCGAGATGTCGGCCGGTTCATCGATCTCCCGCTCACGATTTTCTGGGTGCTGCTGATCACTAACGCCTTCAACCTCATTGACGGTTTGGATGGACTGGCCGCCGGCTCCGCGCTGATTTCCGCGATTTCAATTCTTGCCGTCGCACTCGTTGGTCATCACGAGTTGATGATTTACCTGGTCGTGGTGCTCATCGGAGCTATCTGCGGATTCCTTCCGTTCAATTCCTTCCCTGCCAGCATCTTCATGGGCGATTCGGGGAGCTTGTTTATCGGCTTCCTGTTGAGCGCGTTGGCGATGGGCGCTGGCAGCAGCATTACTCCGACCGCGGGCGCGGCGGTGCCTATCCTCGCGTTCGGCTTGCCGATTCTTGACGTCACACTCGCAGTCATGCGGCGTTCGCTGCGCGGCCATCCGGTGTTCCGCGGTGACACCGATCACATTCACCACAAACTTCAGCGGCAAGGCCTTTCGCATCGTCACGCGGTCATGGCTTTGTATGCGGTGACCGCCGGATTCGTCTGCGCGAGTTTAGCGATCTTGCTCGACGAAAAATTGCTTGTTCCCGTTTTCTTGGCGGTGCTGATCGCCATCTGCATCGGCGTCGCGCGCCTGCGCTATCCCGAATTCACCAATCTGTTCAAGCCTGCGGCTCGCCGGCGTCAGATCGTTACCGACGAAGCAAGCATCCGCCGGGCGACCGAAGCGCTCAATTCATGCTCGGATTTCCGCACGATCTGCCAGGTTCTCCAGGAGACCTTGCAGCCCGATGGTTTCGAGGGCTTGCGTCTCAAGAATCTGGGTAAGGATGGATTCCCCATCGCGCTGTTCCACACGCTGCACTACGACTGGGAAGGCCACTGGTTCCTGGAATGGTCCGAACGCAAGAATGACGACGCGCCGTGGGAGTATTCATTCCAGCTGGAAAAGAGTTCTCAGGGGACGCTCGGTTACGCGACCTTCTTCCACATGTCACAGAGCGAAGATCTTCGCGCCCGTGCCGACATGCTGGCGGAAGAATTTCGCGTCACACTTTCCGAGGCGGTCGAACGCTCAAACCTCCGTATCGAGAGATTGCACCAGACCGAAATCAACTCGGAACTGAACCTGGTCCGAGCCGCCTGCCGCGCCGCCGACTGATCTAGATTGTTGTGCGGCGCCCCTGATGCCGCTTTTGACCCCGAAGCACCATCCGCAAACCACCCGTCAGCGAACTAGAGCACCGCACAACTGTTGCTTCAATCCCTTTCAGTTCCACGAAAAAACGAAAACGGCACCCGAATCGGGAGCCGTTGAAAATCGGTAAGAGCAGCGTAATATTAAAATGATGCGACTAAAGTGCGCTCGCTGAAACAGGAGCCGTTCGCGCCGCTCGGCGGTGCGCCCTCATCTCCGCCCATCGCAAGTTGGTACAAGCCGCTGACGAGCGAAAATTGATTCGGATCGGCGACGGAGAGATCGATCTTCTTGCCGGTTTTGTTCTCGATGTAGACGATCAGTCGAGAAAATCGAAGGAGTCGAGAAGTCCCGAACCGAGAAGTTCGGTTTCCGCTGTAATTTTGAATCGGTGGATGTCTGCTTGTTCGCCCGAAACCACTCTGCCAGCAATTCTACGAATTGATCCTGATTCATCGCCTTTTGCGTTCCCTTGGGTTGCGGCTTCGCGACTCGGGGTAATCGCTGTTCCGCCGAAGTTGACCTACACTCGCCGTTCTATGGTTCGACTGGTGCTTCCTCGCGGGCGGCCTCCTCCTGCCGCAGGCACGACAAAACAAGTTCGACGCGATTGGATACGCCCAGCTTTTCAAACACCCGGAACAGATAATTTTTTACGGTGTGCTCGGTGAGGCCGAGTTCGTGCGCGATTTCGCGATTGGACATGCCTTCGACGGCGAGCCGGACCACGTCGCCTTCGCGCTTGGTCATACGATTCTCGACGGTCGGGTCGACTTTGCGCTGCTTGGGGGCGCGCATGAACTCTTCCATGACGTAGCGCAGTTCCTTCGAGTTGGCCCAAATCTGGCCCTTGGCGAGCGCATCGACGGATTTGCACAGCATGTCGAAGGGGCTGTTGCGGCAGAAAACACCGTCGGCTCCAAAGCGAAACGCTTCGATGACAAGTTCCCGGTCGGAAGAACTCATTGCCAGGAGAATTCGCGTCTCGGGATTGGCCTTGCGAACGTCAGGCAGAATCCGCAGTCCGGCGAGCGGCCCATCCGCGAGGTTGTCGCTGATAATTGCGACGCTCGGGCGGTGTTCTCGGACGTGCGCCAAAATATCGGCAACCGTAACTGCCGTCGCAACAACATGAAATCGATCAGGAACCGCAAGGAAGGCCATGCTCAGCAAGTCGCAATACATCTTGCTGGCTTCGGTAACAAGGACCGAAGTGCGAACATCGGCGGACGGATCTTTCGCAGGCGTTGGTGCGGTCATAAAGTTTGAGCGAGTACTTTACTACGTTCGTGGGAAGAGAATATCGTCAAAAAACTGCAAAAAACGCGGACTTCCCCCACGCCTATCGAAGTGAGCATGTCGGCTGCCAAGACGGCGAAAAGGTTTCGCCTTCGCACATTGCACAAAACAAGTCACTTAGATGAGTGGTTACAACCGGCCCCATGGTTCTAAAACCCATCGTATCCTTCTCAGGACATGTTCTGCCGAATTTGTGCAAAGGAGCCGGAAATCGGCTTGTTACGCGTCACCTTTCGGCTACGCGCCGCCGCGTTATGCCCTCAATCCGGCACGGCTGCGGCTGCAGATTGGCCGTTGAGAACGTTGCCATTGCGTCCGCATCTTGCTTTTCCACAGGACCTCGCGAGAGCAAACCCTTGCTATGCTATAGCTACGACGGAACATGGCAGTTGGTGCGCTACGTAGCATGAAAGTGGATCGGGCAGAATAGTCGGCAAGCGAATTGCTATCCTAGTGCGATTTGGCCGATTCGTGTCCACTGATTGGGATGTTTGTGTGTGCAGCACTTCGGTAGGAAAGGACTCGCGGAGTCATGGCGAAAGTGTTGGGCATCAGCGGATTCGAGAATTCCATTCCCTTCAAGAAGGCGCATTGGCCGGGACTGGAAGAGCGGGAATATCGCATTTCGCAGGGTCACGATTCAGCGGCGGTTTTGTTGGTGGATGGTGAAGTCGTAGCGGGCGCCGCCGAAGAGCGCTTCAGCCGGAAAAAGCACACCGGCGATTTTCCGATCGGTGCGATTGAGTATTGCCTGGATGCGGCGGGAATCAAGATCGACGACGTCGACGAAATCGCGCATGGATTCGACTATTCCCCGTATCGCGCGGCGTTCATGCTGGATAAGACGAGCGCGACACAGTACACGGAAGTTTTCTCTCGCGAGAAATTACTGGCAGAAGTGAAGCAGCATCTGCCGACGTTTCCCGCGGAAAAGGTGCATCAGGTGAATCATCACCTGGCGCATGCGGCGAGCGCGTTTTACACATCGGGCTGGGACGAGTGCCTGATCGTAGTGCTCGACGGCATGGGCGAAGCGCACAGCGTGACTGCGTATCGCGCCAAGGGCAACCAGATCGACAAGGTGGCGGAGGTCACCGCGAAAGATTCGATCGGGATTTTGTATTCGGTGATCACGCTGCATCTCGGATTCGATTTCAATTCCGACGAATACAAGATTATGGGTCTGGCGCCGTACGGCGATCCGTCGCGCTACCGGCACTTCTTCGAGCAGGCAGTGGAACTGCTACCGAACGGCACGATCAAAATTCCGATTCTGCGATTGAATGAACAGCGCGACGACCGCGAGACCTACGGCGCGACTCGACGCTACCTGGAAGAGCATCTGATTCCGAAGCGGACTCCGGATTCGGATATTTCCGACGATCACCGCGACGTTGCGGCGGCGCTGCAGGAATGCCTCGACAAGGTCATGCTTCACATCTGCGGGCATTTCGGCAAAACGACGGGCTTACGCAAACTGGCGATGGCCGGCGGCGTTGCTTTGAATTGCACGGCGAACGGGCGATTGCTGCAGTCCGGAATTTTCGACGACATTTACGTACAGCCAGCTGCCGGCGACGACGGTACCGCGCTGGGCGCGGCGCTCTGGCGCGGCTCGCGCAACGGCGGCGTGCGAAATTACCGCTTCCCTGTTCCCTTTTTCGGGCCTGCGGCAACGCAGGCGGAGATCGACAAGGCGATTGCGGAAACGGGCAATCGGATTCAGGTGACGCGATTCGCGAATCTTGCGGACGCATGCGCGGAAGCCGCGAAGCTGATTAAAGATGGCCGCGTGCTGGGCTGGTATCGCGGCCGGATGGAGTTTGGTCCGCGCGCGCTGGGACATCGCAGCATTCTGGCCGATCCCGGACATGCGGAGATGCGCGACCGCATCAACGCGATGGTGAAGATGCGTGAGGCGTTCCGCCCGTTCGCGCCGGCGGTTTCGCTCGAACAGGTACAGGACTGGTTCGAGGTGCCAAAGGGATTTGAGTTGCCCTACATGATCATGACAGCCGATGTTCGGCCACAATTCCGGGCACAGCTTCCGGCGATTACCCACGTCAACGGCTCGGCGCGGGTGCAGACGGTTTCGTCGAAGGACAATCTGGAGTTTCACACGCTGCTAACGGCTGTCGGGAAGCTAACTGGGCGCGAAATGTTGCTCAACACCAGCTTTAACGTTAAGGGCCAGCCGATCGTGAACACGCCCCGAGAGGCGATCGACACGTTCCTTGGGACCGGTATTGAGTTCCTGTTCCTGGAGAACACGCTGGTTCGCCGGGCCGGTAAGTAAGCGCTACCTCTTCCGTCCTCGACCCTCAACATCCCTTCGTTCCAAATTAGGAATGAAGGGGGTATACCCCCCCCATTTTTCGTAAGAGTGCGCATTTCCTTCAGAATCAGTGAGTTACGAGAATTGGTGTGTGTACGAGTGCGCAAAGCGTTGCTCGTAAAGCAGTTACGCGGGGCTTAAAATTCGGTTTTGTTTCGCTGGATTTGGACTACGGGAGGCGCACTTCTCTACGCGGGGAGTTTACCATAGTTACATAGAACTGCGCAAGTACGAATTGCGAATTCTAGGGCTGGGCGGGAGGAAGTAAGGATGCACCACAGAGGACGCCGAGAGCACAGATGAAGGATTGGTAGTCGTTGGGTCGGCGGGGGAGCGAGACCCGTGGGGTAGGTGGAGGCGAAGGATGAGCGTCTGAGTGCGGGTCGACCGTAAAGGCGGCGCGGGGGGCGCCGCACTCCAAAGGTTACGCGCTTTGGGACCGGTCGTCGATGTAGAACAGTTCGAAGGGGCGGAAGACCGATTCACTTTTACAACTGGGACATTGACGCTTTTCGCCTTCGGTTGGGATAGCAGGCCGCGCAACGACGCGGAATGGATCGCGATGGGCCTGTTCGAGAGCTTCCAAAGCAATCGTGCTATGCGGAAATTTGAAACTGCACTTCGGGCATCTCAACATCCAACTGGGCATGTCTCCGCCTATCCCTGGTCTTAGGTCTGATGAGACGGGGACGAAAAGGACGGCGGGGAGGGTTGAAAAATCTTACTTCCAGGAGTTGAGATTCTTACATTTGTGGAGGTGGAAACAAAAAGCAGATCCCTCGCGTTGCTCGGGATGACAAGTTTTTGCGGTTGAGTGAGATCGAGGCGATGGTTGCTGCGCGTGGGTCCTCTGGATTGCGGTAAACTCCCTGCACTTTGGGAGGTGACCATGCGAGGATTCAAACAATTTTTGTTGCGCGGGAATGTGGTGGATTTGGCGGTCGGCGTGGTGATTGGGGCGGCGTTTGCGGGGCTCGTGGGGGCGATCGTCAAAGATTTGCTCACGCCGCTGGTGGGAGCGATCGCGATGCTGCCCGACTTTTCGGGAATGAGCTTCACACTGAACGGAAGCAAGTTTCTTTACGGGGATTTTTTCAATGCACTGCTCGCGTTTTTGATTGCGGCGCTGTCGGTCTATTTTCTAGTGGTCGTGCCGATGAACAGGCTCATGGCGAGAGTAAAGAAGACTCCGGACCCGACCACCCGGGCTTGCCCGGAATGCCTGAGCGAGATCCCTCTTCAAGCGAAGCGATGCAGGTTCTGCACAGCGGTGAGTGCGTAACTTATCGACTGGCACCCCGTCGACCGGCACCCCGTCGACCGGCAGCCGGTTGACAGGCCCCGGGCCAAATTTGTCGGAGCGTAACCCGGAGGAGCCCCTGTGCGTATTCCATCCGTGGTGGATGTCTCCTCTGGTCACCGAATGGCCCGGCACTCGGTCGAAGCGCCTACCAGAAAGACCTTAGTTTATCTTCGGTTACGAGAGGGTCGTGGCTGGCCAGGCAACGAAACGCGACGGATGCGTTTCACGTCGTACCTTCGTTCGCAGTGGAACCTTAAGGTCGACTCAGGCATCCTTACTCCAAAGCGGTTCGGTTCAAAAACTGAACCTAGACAAGGATTTCTCTCGGCGCCAGCCCAAAATTGCCAGATTGCATTTGCCACGGGCTTAGCCGGTAAAGATCAAGAATATGGACGATTCATTTTCTTCAGAATCTTCTTACTCGAAGACTGACGCGCGTGGAACCCGGCCTACTCGGTACGATGCGCCGCCTCCCCAGAAGTCGAAGGGGCGCACGTGGGTATG
Source organism: uncultured Acidobacteriota bacterium (assembly GCA_963795355.1). GTDB lineage: Bacteria > Acidobacteriota > Terriglobia > Acidiferrales > UBA7541 > Acidiferrum. The sequence continues at coordinate 122,762 of CAWCHM010000008.1, read as the reverse complement.
GATCATTCTCGGCATAGCGCTGGTGTTGGTGTTCTACCTGGCATTCCGCCATCACGACGAGACGCAGGCCGCGGCCCCGAAGGGCGGCGGGAAAAAGGGATTCGGCGGACCGGTGACGCTCAATACGGTGACCGCGAAGCAAGGGGACATCGGCGTTTACCTGACGGCGATCGGAACGGTGACACCCGTCTACACGAGCGTGATCACCAGCCAGGTGAACGGGATCATTAATTCGGTGCACTACAAGGAAGCGCAAGTGGTGCACAAGGGCGATCCACTGATCGACGTCGATCCGCGAACGTATCAGGCGCAGTTGTTGCAGGCGGAAGGCACGCTCGAGAAAGATACGCACATCCTCGAACAGTCGCGCATGGACCTGGAGCGATATCAGAAAGCGTGGTCGCGCAACGCGATTGCGAAACAGATCCTGGACGATCAGGAGAAATTGGCGCTGCAGAACGAAGGCACGGTGAAGAACGACCAAGGCGTCGTGGACTTCGACCGCGTGCAGCTGGGGTATTGCCATATCGTGGCGCCTTTTGACGGGCGCGTGGGTTTGCGGCTGATCGACCCGGGGAACGTGGTGCAGTCGAACAGCACGACACCGCTGGTGGTCGTGACGCAATTGCAGCCGATCACGGTGGTGTTCACAGTGGCGGAGGATTATCTCGGCGAGATTCAGCCACACATCAATCAAGGAACGCCGCTGAGCGTCGATGTATTTGACCGAGCGCAGTTGAAGAAGGTGGCGACGGGGAAACTGCTGGCGGTCGATAACCAGATCGATACAACGACGGGCACGGTGCGACTGCGCGCGCAGTTCGACAACCGGAAGAACGAACTGTTTCCGAATCAATTCGTGAACACGCGGCTGCTGGTGACGACGCAACACAACGTGACGCTTATTCCGACTTCGGCGATCCAGCACAACGGAAACGTCGCATTCGTATACGTGATTCAGAACAACACCGCACACATCCAAAACATCAAGCCGGGTACGGAAGACAACGGGGTGACCGCGGTGACGGGAATCAACCCGAACGACGTGCTGGCGAACAGCAGCTTTGAGAGATTGCAGGACAAAGCGCAGGTGAAAGTTTCGAACACGCCAGTGCCCGGCTCGGCCAATTCCGAGACAAACGCTCCGTGAGTCCGTCACGACCATTTATCGAACGACCGGTAGCGACGTCGCTGCTGATGGCGGCGATCCTGCTGGTGGGCCTGGTGGCGTATACGCAGCTGCCGGTATCGGCGCTGCCGCAAGTCGATTATCCGACGATCCAGGTGATGACGTTCTATCCCGGTGCGAGCCCCGACGTCATGGCGACGACGGTGACGGCGCCGCTGGAGCGGCAGTTCGGACAATTGCAGGGATTGAACCAGATGACGTCGACGAGTTCGGGCGCGACGTCGGTGATCGTGCTGCAATTCGCGTTGACCCTGAACATCGACGTAGCTGAAGAGGAAGTGCAGTCGGCGATCAACGCGTCGCAGAGTTTTTTGCCGTCGGACTTGCCGACGCCTCCCGTTTACAACAAGACGAATCCAGCGGACGCGCCGATTCTGACTTTAGGCATTACGTCGGACGCGATGCCGCTGTCGCAGGTCGAAGACTTAGTGGACACGCGGCTGGCGCCGAAGATTTCGCAGTTGAGCGGCGTGGGACTGGTGAGTATCAGCGGCGGGCAGAAGCCCGCGGTACGGATTCAGGCGAATCCAGTGGCGCTGTCGTCGTACGGAATCACATTGGAAGCGGTGCGAACGGCGCTGACGCAGACCAGCGTCAATTCGGCGAAGGGGAATTTTGACGGGCCGCAGCAGGGTTACCAAATCGATGCGAACGATCAGCTTTCGACTAGCGATGAGTATCGGAATGTCGTGGTGGCATACCGAAACGGCTCGCCGGTTTTGCTGAAGGATGTCGCGACGATCATCGATTCGGTGGAGAACGAGAAGCAAGCCGCGTGGATGAACAAGACTCCGGCGGTGATTCTGAATGTGCAGAGGCAGCCGGGCGCGAACACGATTCGCGTGGTGGATTCGATCAAGACGCTGCTGCCGCAGCTGGAGAATAACCTTCCGGCCGCGATCCACGTGACGGTTCTGACGGATCTGACGACAAATATTCATGCGTCGGTCCGCGACGTGGAATTCGAGTTGATGCTGACCGTCGGGCTCGTCGTGATGGTCATCTTCCTGTTTTTGCGGAATCTATCGGCCACGATCATTCCGAGCGTTGCGGTGCCGCTGTCGCTGGTGGGCACATTTGGCGCGATGTATGCGCTGGGCTACAGCCTCGACAACCTGTCGTTGATGGCGCTGACGATCTCGACGGGTTTCGTGGTAGACGACGCGATTGTGATGATCGAGAACATTTCGCGTTATCTGGAAGAAGGCGAGCCGCCGATGCAAGCGGCGCTGAAGGGCGCGGAGCAGATCGGGTTCACGATTTTGTCGCTGACGGTGTCGCTGATCGCCGTGCTGATTCCGCTGCTTTTCATGGGCGACGTGGTGGGGCGGTTGTTCCGCGAGTTCGCGGTGACGTTGGCGGTGACGATCATTATTTCTGCGGCGGTGTCGCTGACATTGACGCCGATGATGTGTTCGCGGATTTTGAAGCACAAGCCGCAAGACCAGCAGGGCCGCTTCTATCAGGTTTCGGAACGGATGTTCGAGCGAATGATCGCGTTCTACGGGCGAACGCTGAACGTTGTGCTGGAATATCAGACGATCACGCTGTTCGTCGCGCTGGGGACGCTGGTGCTGACCGTGGTGTTGTACATCCTGATCCCGAAGGGCTTCTTCCCTGTTCAGGATACGGGCGTGATTCAGGGAATTTCGCAGGCACCGCAGTCGATTTCATTCGATGCGATGACGCAGAAACAACAGCAACTGACCGAGGTGATCTTGCAGGACCCGGCGGTGGAGAGCCTGTCTTCATTTATCGGCGCGGACGGAACGAACACGACGCTGAACAGCGGGCGCATTTCGATCAACTTGAAGGATATCGATGATCGGGATGTGAGCGCGTCGGATGTGATCCGGCGGCTGCAATCGAAATTGGGAAATGTTCAGGGCATTCAGATGTACATGCAGCCGGTGCAGGACATCTCGGTGGATGACCGCGTGAGCCGAACGCAGTATCAGTACACGCTGGAAGACCCGGACGCGAACGAACTGAACGAGTGGGCAAACAAGCTCGTGCAGAAGATGCAGCAGCTGTCGCAGCTCGAGGATGTGGCGACCGATCAGCAAAGCGGTGGACGAGCGGTTTCGCTGATGATCGATCGCGTTACGGCGTCGCGAATGGGCATAGCGCCTTCGACAATCGACAGCACACTCTACGATGCGTTTGGGCAGCGACAGATCAGCACGATGTACACGCAGCTGAACCAATATCACGTAATTCTGGAAGCGCAGCCGCAGTTCCAGCTGGACCCGAAGAACCTTTCGAGCATTTACATCCAATCGAACGCGTCATCGGGCGCGACTGGACCGGGGGCAACGAACTCGTTTGCGTCGTCGGGATCGGCGTCGGCGGGGTCGAGCGCACTAACGGCGTCGGTCTTGTATTCGCCATCGGCGGGTCAACTGAACGCGCAAAATAGCGGAATCAAGCCGATTGGCAATGCGCAGACCAATTCGACGGCTTCAACGATATCGCCGTCGAGTTCGACATTTGGCGGATCCGTGCCACTGAGCGCGTTTGTGCATATTCAAAACACGACGGCACCACTTTCGATCAACAGACAAGGACAATTTCCGGCGGTAACAATTTCATTCAACCTTGCGCCGCGGGCGGCACTGGGCACGGCGATCGAAGAGGTCGATAAGGCGGTGCAGGATTTGCACATGCCGCCGACGGTAGCCGGCGATTTCCAGGGCACGGCAGCATCGTTCCGCAATTCACTGTCGAACGAGGCGCTGCTGATTCTGGCGGCGCTGGTGACCGTGTACATCGTGCTCGGAGTTTTGTACGAGAGCTTCATTCATCCGATCACGATTTTGTCGACGCTGCCTTCGGCGGGTGTCGGCGCATTGCTGGCGTTGATTTTGTTCCGGCAGGACCTAAGCGTCGTGGCGATCATCGGCATCATCCTGCTGATCGGCATCGTGAAGAAAAACGGCATCATGATCGTAGACTTTGCTCTGGAAGCAGAGCGCAAGCACGGGAAGAGTTCGCGCGAAGCGATCTATGAAGCGAGCTTGCTGCGATTCCGGCCGATCATGATGACCACGATGGCGGCGTTGCTGGGCGGCATTCCGCTGGCGTTGGGCACGGGCTACGGATCGGAGTTGCGGCGGCCGTTGGGTATAGCGATGGTTGGCGGGTTGCTGTTGAGTCAGATTCTGACGCTGTACACGACGCCGGTGATTTACATCTTCTTCGACCGGCTGGCACAGCGATTCTCGCGGAAATCGAAGACGGAGGAGTCCGAGACGCCGGGAATTTCTGATGCAAATCCGGCACCGGGCATATGAGCCTTTCTTCGACATTCATTGAACGGCCGGTGGCGACGACGCTGCTGACGATCGCGATTGCGATCGCGGGGGCGATTGCGTTCGTCGTGTTACCGGTGTCGCCGCTGCCGCAGGTGGACTTTCCGACGATTGCAGTTGGCGCGAGTTTGCCGGGCGCCAGCGCGGAGATTATGGCGTCGTCGATTGCGACGCCGCTGGAGCGGCAATTCGGGCACATCGCGGGCGTAAGCGAAATGACGTCGGCGAGTTCGCTGGGAACGACGTCGATCACGCTGCAATTTGATTTGAACCGCGACATTGACGGTGCAGCGCGCGACGTGGAAGCGGCGATCAATGCGGCGCGGACCTATTTGCCGGCGAATCTCCCGGCGAATCCGACATATCGCAAGGTGAATCCGGCGGATGCGCCGATCATGATTCTGGCGCTGACTTCGAATCAGTACGATCCGGGAAAGTTGTACGACGTCGCGTCGACCGTGATCGAGCAGAAGTTGTCGCAGATCCAGGGAGTTGGGCAGGTTTCGGTTGGCGGCGGCGCCTTGCCGTCGGTGCGCGTGGATGTGATTCCGACGCAGCTGAATTCTTACGGAATCACGATGTCAACAGTGCAGTCGGCGTTGGGATTGCAGAATTCCGACCGGCCGCGCGGGCAAATCGCGAATGGATTTGTGACAGCGGACATCATCACAAACGGACAGATTTCGAAGGCGGACGATTATAAAGATTTGATCATCGGTTACAGCAAGGGCGCGGCGGTGCGGCTTGCGGATATCGCGAATGTGACGGATTCGGTGCAGAACATTCGCGCGGCGGGCTACTTGAACGGGATTCGTTCGATTCCGATCATTATTTTTCGGCAGCCGGGCGCAAATATCATTCAGACGGTGAACCGGATTCGCGAGGCGCTTCCGTACATCAAGGAGACGATTCCTCAGGGCATCGATGACGAAATTGTGCTGGATCGCACGACGACGATTCGCGCATCGGTGAACGACGTCGAGCGGTCACTGGTGTTGTCGGTAATCCTGGTGATCTTGGTGGTATTCCTATTCTTGCGGAACTGGCGGGTGACGCTGATTCCGAGCGTGGCCGTCCCGGTGTCGCTGATCGGGACGTTCGCGATCATGTATCTGTGTGGGTACAGCCTCGACAATTTGTCGCTGATGGCGCTGACGATTTCGACGGGATTCGTCGTCGATGACGCGATCGTGGTGATGGAGAACATTTCGCGACACCTGGAAAACGGGATGAAGCCGATTCCGGCGGCGCTCAAGGGCGCGCAGGAAATCGGGTTCACGGTGTTTTCGATCAGCGTTTCGTTGATTGCGGTGTTCATTCCGATTTTGCTGATGGGCGGAATCGTCGGCCGCCTATTTCGTGAGTTTGCGGTGACGCTGTCGACGGCAATCGCAGTGTCTATGGTGATTTCGCTGACGACGACGCCGGCGATGTGCGCGCATCTCTTGAAGGAGCACAACAAAGAGAAACATGGACGGCTGTATCAGTGGAGCGAGCGCTTTTTCGCGGGGATGCTGGCATTTTACAGGCGATCGCTGACGTGGGTGCTGGATAATCCCGGGCTGACGCTGGTCGTGCTGATTGTTTTGATCGCCATGAACGTGCTGCTGATCGTGCGTATCCCGAAGGGATTTTTCCCCCAGCAGGATACCGGCGCGATTGTCGGAGGATTGCAGGGGCCGCAGGACGCATCGTTTGCGGTGATGAACAATTCGGTGCAGAAGCTGGTGGCAGTGGTGAAGGCCGATCCAGCGGTACAGAACATTATTGGATTCACGGGTGGAAACGGCGCCACGAACACGGGCTTTTTGTATGCGGCATTGAAGCCGCTCAATCAGCGGAAGATCAGCGCGAGTGATGTGATCGATCGCTTGCGGCCGAAGATGAATTCGCTGCCGGTCGCGTCGGCGTTTCTGCAAGCGGCGCAGGACTTGCGCATCGGAGGTCGCGGAAGCAACGCGCAATATCAGTACACGATTCAGTCGGATACGGTGGAAGAACTGGTGCACTGGGGGCCAATCTTGCTCGCCGAGATTCGAAAGTTGCCGGGGATGCAAGACGTGAACTCGAATCAACAGAACGGCGGGCTCGATGAAGTTCTGACGTATGACCGCTTGACGGCAGCGCGGCTTGGAATTACGCCGCAGAGTTTGAATTCGACGTTGTATTCGGCATTCGGGCAGCAGGAAGTCTCGATTATTTATACGCAGCTGAATCAGTATTACGTAGTGCTCGAGGTTGCGCCACAGTTTTGGCAAAGCCCGGAGGGCTTGCGCGACATCTACCTGAATACACAGAAGGCGGGCAACGTGCCGCTCGCGGCGGTGGCGACCAACCGGCCGAGCACGACGGCGCTGGCGGTGAATCACACGGGATTGTTCCCTTCCGTGACGGTGTCGTTCAATCTGGCGCCAAACGTTTCGTTGAGTCAGGCAACCGCCGAGATCGAGCAGATGAAAGCGCGATTGGGCGCGCCGAGCACCGTGCGCGGTTCGTTCTCGGGTACGGCTGCGGCCTATCAAGATTCCTTGAGCACGGAGCCGATCCTGGTGCTGACGGCGCTCCTTGCGGTCTACATCGTGCTGGGGATTCTGTACGAGAGCCTCGCGCATCCGATCACGATTATTTCGACGCTGCCCTCCGCCAGCGTCGGAGCGATGCTCGCGTTGATGCTGTTCAAGGTCGATCTCAACGTGATTTCGATCATCGGCATCATTCTGTTGATCGGCATCGTGAAAAAGAACGCGATCATGATGATCGACTTTGCATTGGCGGCCGAGCGGCAGGAACACAAGTCGACGCGCGATTCGATTTTTGAGGCGTGCATGCTGCGCTTTCGTCCGATTTTGATGACGACGATGGCGGCGTTGTTTGGCGCGCTGCCGCTGGCGTTTGGCACCGGTACTGGATCGGAACTGCGACGGCCGCTCGGTATTACGATCGTCGGCGGACTGATCGTCAGCCAGGTGCTCACGCTTTACACGACTCCCGTGGTTTATCTCTTTATGGACCGGCTGCGTCTTTGGCTCTCAGGCAAGGAATACGACGAAGTGCCCGGCTCCACGCAGCATCAAGCCGGCTGAAAGGACAGAACAGCCCGACCGTTTGCCTATGCGACTGTCTCGATCTCGAACGAATTTATCCACGCGTGTCACGCGCGTCTGCCGGTCAGCGGCTTTGCTGCCGCTTGCGGCGGCTCTCATTGCAGGTTGCTCGGTAGGACCGAAATATCACAAGCCTGCGGCGCCGGTCCCTCCAACAGCAACCTATAAAGAGAATCCAGGGAATTTCCCGGAAGCACAGCAAGTCTGGAAAGCGGCGGATCCGCAGGCGGCGATGCTGCGCGGCAAGTGGTGGGAGCTTTTCAACGACGCCGAACTAAATACGCTGGAAGAGCAGCTCGATTCGAGCAACCAGAACATTGCGCAGGCATACCAGAATTTCATCGCGGCACGCGAAATCGTGCTACAGGCGCGGTCGCAATTTTTCCCGACTCTCTCCACTACTCCGGCGATTACCCGCCAACGTTCGTCGGCGAATCTCGGTGCCGGCGTGGCCGGGGCCGGCGGCACGGGAACTGGAAGCTCCAACGTTTCGGCGAACAATCTTTTCGTGCTGCCGGGCGACGTTTCGTGGGAGCCCGACCTGTGGGGCAAGGTACGCAACACCATTGCGCAGGCGCAATACGCGGCGCAGGTGAGCGCGGCCGACCTTGCGAACACAAAACTCTCGCAGGAATCCAGCCTGGCGCAACTATTGTTTGAGATTCGCGGCCAGGACGCGCTACAAAAATTGTTCGACGACACGGTCGCGGCCGATCGAAAGACCGTCGATTACGCGCAAGCGCAATACGACACCGGTGTCGGCGACAAAATCTCGCTCGTTGAAGCGCAAACAGCGCTACAGAGCGCCGAATCCGCGGCGATTGCGGTGCGCTTGAGCCGCGCACAGTTTGAACATGCGATTGCGGTGCTGGTCGGTAAGACGCCGGCGGAAGTTTCGATACCGGTCAAGGCGCTCGACTCGGTGCCGCCACCGGTGCCTATCGGCGTACCTTCGCACTTGCTCGAGCGGCGGCCCGACGTGGCTGGGGCCGAGCGCACAATGGCCGAAGCAAACGCACAGATCGGCATCGCGTACGCGGCCTACTATCCCAATGTGACTTTGTCGGCCAGTGGCGGATTTGAGGCGTCGAAATTTACGAGCTGGTTTGCGTGGCCGAGTCGATTCTGGTCGATCGGAACGTCGCTGTCGGAAACGATTTTCGATGCGGGCTTGCGTCGCGCCACGGTTCGACAGTTCATCGCGGTTTACAACGCGGACGTCGCCGGCTACCGGCAGACGGTGCTCACCGCGTTTCAACAAGTCGAGGACTTCCTCGCTGCGGAGCGAATTCTCTCCGAGCAAACCGAGAAGCAGAAACAAGCGGTCGGTTCGGCGCAGCAATTCTTTGATCTCGAATTCGATCGCTATCAAACCGGCATCGATCCATATATCGACGTGTTGACAGCGCAAAATACGCTGCTCGGCGATCAGCAAACACTGGTCAACCTGCAAACGCAGCGGATGACGTCGGAAGTTCAGCTGATCATCGCGCTGGGCGGCGGATGGGAAGCGTCAGATTTGCCAACGCCTGCGCAAGTCACCGTGAAGCCAGCTCCAGCCGACACAACGATCCACCAGTAGCGATCGCGATCATCAAATCTTATGGGCTGGCTTGCAGACAACCGCGAAGAATTGAAGGCCGAGATCAGAACCGTAGGGGCCTGGGACAAAAAACCGTCTCTCTGGCGAACCGTACTCCACGAATTCCGGATCGCAGTCCGTCCAACGGACGCGGCCAACATGGAATCCGCGAAGGTTGTCCATGTCTCCATCGAACAGATCGAAGGCGACGATGCTGATTCGTACGACTGCCCTCGAACTGAAATTCTGGGTTGATACTTCGCAGTCCGGAAACACGCAGCCACGCACCACTCGACCGTGCCGCTAGAGCTTGACTGTTCCGCCGCTCTTCGCGGCTTCGTAAATCTTCATCATGATCGTCAAGTCGCGCAGCCCTTCCTCACCGGGCGTCAGCGGCTCTTTGTTTTCCATCACGCACTCCGACATGTGATCCATTTCCAGCGCGAAGTGATCACGCACCGGCAGTTGCACCTCTTCCAGCAAATTCTTTTTGTGAACGCGCATCCGCAAATTGCTGTAAATCGTGGCCGGCTCCAGTTCCACCCATCCGTCAGTACCGACCACTCGATAGCGATTCTGTGAGTCGTACCCATAGCTCGACGAACAATTCGCCAGGATTCCGCTCGGAAAACGAAGCTGGAAGTTGATCGTTTCTTCCACTTCCTTGAACCGTGGGTCGCCGGGTGTCGTGAAACTCATCGCGGTCAATTCCGTCGGTTCTTCTCCGGTAAGGTAGCGGGCCGCGTTCAGCGCGTATATCCCGATGTCCATCAGCGAGCCGCCGCCGGCAAGTTCGCGATTGAGGCGCCACTGCTTCGGATCGCCGATGTTAAAACCGTGCTCGGAAACAATGACTTTCGTTTTTCCTAACTCGCCGGATTGCGCCATTCGAATCGCTTCCCGGTTGTAGGGCTCGTAGCGGCAGCGATACGCCACCATCAGTTTCCGATTCGCCTTTTTGCCCGCGTCGATCATCTGCTGGCATTCGCCCGGCGTCCGCGCCATCGGCTTTTCGCTCAACACGTGCTTCCCCGCCTGCAACCCTCTGACCGTATATTCTGCGTGCAGACCGTTCGGGAGCACGATGTAGATCACATCGACTTCAGGATTGTCGCGAATCGAATCGTAATTCTGATAGTTGTAGATGTTCTTCGGGTTTACGCCGTAGCGAAGCGCGAGCTTATTCGCCTTGTCCGGGTGTCCGCTCACCAACGCGACCACGCGAGACTTCTCGCACTTGGCGAACGCCGGTAGGATCTGATTGATCGCCAGGCTTCCTAGTCCAACGACGGCCCATCCGGTTTTCTTCCCCGGCGCGTCGGGAACAACGAGTTGAGGCGATGCCGAAGCCGCTCCAGCAGTCTTCGCCGCTACATTGTCTGACGCTGCTGCGCGGTCACTCGCCAGCGCTCCTGCAAGATTCGCGGCGGCAATTCCGCCCCCAACTTCAGTCAGAAATTTGCGCCTGGACCACTTGCGAACTCTAGACTTCGGCTTTGCATCCATCGGCGGGCTCCATTGGTTACCTTCATGTCACAGACGAAACGCTGGCACAGCTTCGCGCCTATGTCCGCCCCATTGCAACCGGCCGGACCCGAGGATAATCGCCTCAATTGTCGACACGGCAAAGCAAAAAATGGGCCACCCAACGAACTCATTCATGGATTCTGAGTTCATCTACGTTGAAAGCGCAAGCAAACCATACCGGAATTGAAGGCAGTTTGCGGAAGAGGGTGGGAGTCGAATTAACAAATGCGAACCAGAAGTCCAATGGTTCGAACGGCCAGCGTTGGTCACTACACCGGTCGCTCCGAATCAGCAATTTGGTAAGCTAAAATATCGTTCTGTGAATCGTTAGTGGACGTTAGATATAGTATTTTTTGCGGTATCGTGTTTGGTCTTCATAATATTTGATACCGTGCCGCCTGCTGCCTTATCGAGTTCCTGCGTAGACAATTCTTCTTGTACCTGATCTGCATCAACTTCTGGGGCCTTCGAATCTTTATTCAATTCGTCGCTCATTTTTAACACCTCTCACAAGAAAATGCTGAAATATTCATGCAGGAAAAAGGTTTTTCGTGGCAGCAAACCGTCGCTCAAAAGCACTTCGACTATCAGCGTAGGATTAAATCTATGAGTGCGAAGTGTTATTACATTCGTTTTCCAGTCGGAAGACCTTGCGCCGGGTCACGAGGGCCGACGATGGTACCGCTGACCACTGGTTCAACGGTGACCTTCGCAGTGCCGCTGCCGCCGTTTACATTGCTGAGGTCTTCAGTGGATAGCTCTTCGTTCGATTTTACATTCGCGGTTGTTTTCTCTTGAATCTCGTCGCTCATGATGTCCTCCAGCAAGACGGACTTGCTTGCGTGTTTGGGTGGAGCATGTTCCGTGCCAGGGCCGAACAGAGACTACCTGCCCCTCGAGATATCATGGGACCATCTGATTGGCAAGGATTTCATGCTATCGAGACAGGACGATGTTGATGCCCCGCTATCTCATCGGATAGAGGGCTCGCGAAACGGATAGAGAGGCACTCACTCCCTCCAATCCGGAAACGCTAGCAGCGTCCCTCGTACAACCGACAAAAGCCTTGCCAACTGACCTTTTCCAGTGATAAATGAGCGTGCTCCCGGACGGCCAGAAAATTGCCATTCCTTCTCTCGAGCAATCAACAGTGGAGGAATCAAAATGAGCGACGAAATCAAGAAATTGGAAAACGAAGCAGTGAAGGCTGAACCCTCATCCGAGTTGTCTGAACCCGCGTTGGACGAAATAGTTGGTGGAGCTACCAGCGCCTTCCCGCGGCCTAAACCGATAGATATCACGTTGAAGCGAGGGTAACTTCTTGAAGGTTTAGGACCCGTAGTGCGGCAGCACCCCCATAGACCCCAGCTAAAATTGCAGGACGTATCGGGGCCTTGGTCCTTTACCGCTAAGTCCTCGGTCACAGGCAATTATTTCGCAGTTCAAGCGAATCTGACCCTGCAATCCACAGGCGTTTATTTTTCGAGTACATGGCAGCACAATCTTCTACGCAGGCACGCCCGACGCCGGTTCAATTGACGCAGTCACTTTTGCAACTCCGTGCGACATTATCACCCCCGGTCCAAATAAGTTTGTGGATAGTTTGAACGTCAAATTTAGCAGTCAAAATCAGGCCGTGCTTCAAGTCAATGAGGGGATGGATTACACGGCGAATCTGCAATTTTCGAGCGATGGCAATTCTGTTTCTGGGACTTACACAAATCCCACTGCACCTAACAATTGCGGTGGCCAACCGCCTGACTCCGGCACCATAACTGGCCGACGCGCCGCTGCGTTTGCGGGCACCTATTCCGGCACACTTTTGGCCTATTGCGGGGAAGCTACCCAGAACAATTTCGGTAGCCACGTCTGCGTCAACAACAACACACCGGAAGCGGTTGTCCTCTCCATCAGTGAAACCAACGGAGCGGTTACGCTTACTGGCAGTTCCAACAACGCGCCTATCACTTTCGCTGGGAATGCTGTGGGTGGTGCGTTCAGTGTTGCGGGAGTTGGCCCATTCAACGGAAATGGAGTCGGGTGCCCCGCCCGTTACCGGGCCCGCTGAAACTGGCGCTACGTTGATAGGCATTTACGACCCGGTTGCGAATAATTTTCGCGTGTACAGTTTCGTTCCTCTGTTCGAGCCCATTATGAATGGGTCACCGACAGACGAAGAATTTATCGGGATTCTCGGCCCTGGCCAGTAGAGTTTTCGACGCTACTTGCCATCATCCGTCTTAATGCTCGTATCGGATTGACCAGGATGCGATTCTTGAACAATCCCGAAACGCCTCTGCCAAGTACCGTTGGTTTCGAGTCCCTGAGGAACGTTGAGTCTCAAATAGAGCTCATCATAAACACTACTTACATATGGCGGAAGCGTGTGGGAGTCGAACCCACCATTCGGTCCGCGAAGGACCGAATCGACGGCTTTGAAGGCCGTGAAGATCACCGGACCCTTTTCGCCTCCGGCGCTATTTTAGTCTAAATTCGTCTGTGACCGCGGGCCTCTCGGCGCATCCAATCCGGACGACAGATCTAATTCTAGACAACCTGTCCGGCGGCTATGCACGAATCAGAAAAACTCCAAGTCGCATGATCTCGGCGACCCAAACCCCCATGCAAGTTGGCATCGATAGCTTCGCCGCAGCGATCTCTGACCCGGCCACGGGCGCGACGCTGACACCGTCCGAACGGCTTCGGCATCTTCTCGACGAGATGGAACTTGCCGACAAAGTTGGCCTCGACGTATTCGGCATCGGCGAGCACCACCGGCCAGAATTTCTCGACTCCGCGCCGCCGATCATCCTGGCCGCCGCCGCGGCGCGCACGAAAAACATCCGCCTCACGAGCGCCGTCACCGTTCTCAGCGCCGCCGATCCAGTCCGCGTCTTCCAGGAATTCGCCACCCTCGATCTCATCTCCAACGGCCGCGCTGAAATCGTCGCCGGTCGCGGATCTTTCATCGAGTCGTACCCGCTCTTCGGCCTGCAACTGGAAGACTACGATTCCCTTTTCCAGGAAAAGCTCGAACTATTGTTGAAAATCCGCGAGAGCACGCACGTAACCTGGGCCGGCAAGCATCGCCCCGCGCTGACCGGCCAGGGGATTTATCCGCGACCGCTGCAAAATCGGCTGCCGATCTGGGTCGGCGTCGGCGGCTCGCCAGAATCCTTCGTGCGAGCCGGGATGCTCGGATTGCCGCTCATGGTCGCGATCATCGGCGGTGAGCCGCATCGCTTCCGCCCGCTGATCGACCTCTATCGCAAAGCGGGACAACGCGCCGGCCACGCACCAGAGAAGCTCATCGTCGGGCTGCACTCGATTGGATTCCTGGCCGAGACGACCGAGCAGGCCGCCGACGATTTCTTTCCCGGCTACGCGCACACGTTCAACGAGATCGGCAAAGAACGCGGGTGGTCTCGTACCACCCGTGCACAATTTGACGCAACGCGCGGGCCAACCGGCGCGCTGTTGATTGGCGACGCGAAGACCGTCGCCGAGAAAGTTCTCTACGTCAACGAAGCGCTCGGAGGAATTTCTCGGGTGACGTTTCAGATGGGCGTCTCAACGCTGCCGCATTCGAAAATGATGCGCGCTATTGAGATTCTCGGCACCGAGCTTGCTCCCATGGTCCGTAAAGCGCTCACACCCGCCGCCGTGTAACGGCTTCGCACCCGCAAGTCTCTTCTTGCTGCGAAACGCGGTCGATTCATTTAAAGTATTCATCCATGACCAAGCTAACGCGCCGCCGTTTCGCCCAGACCGCAGCCGCAACTGCCGCTACCGCATTCGCAAGTGCTTCTCTTCCCAAATTCGCGCTCGCTCAAGTAGGCACGCCGGCCGAACTCAAATTCCCCGCCGGATTTCTGTGGGGAACCGCCACTGCCTCCTATCAAGTCGAAGGCGCGGTCAAGGAAGACGGACGGAAGCCGTCGATCTGGGACACGTTCTCGCACACTCCCGGCAAAACGCACGACGGCGACACCGGCGATGTCGCGGACGACTTCTATCATCGCTACAAAGACGACATTCAACTGATGAAGGGGCTCGGCTGCAAAGCTTTTCGCCTGTCGATCGCGTGGTCGCGCATTTTCCCCGACGGCACGGGCCAGCCCAATCCGAAGGGCCTCGATTTCTACAATCGCCTCATTGACGAACTGCTTGCCAACGGCATCGATCCATACGTGACGATGTTTCATTGGGATTTGCCGGAAGCGATCCCGAACGGATGGCAATCGCGCGACACGTCGAAGGCGTTCGCTGAGTACGCCGGATATGTCGCGAAGCATCTCTCCGATCGCGTTCGTCATTTCTTTACCACGAACGAATTGGTCTGCTTCACCGACCTCAGCTACAAGATCGGACAATTCGCGCCGGGGCTAAAACTCGACGACGCGGGAGTGAACCAGGTGCGCCATCACGGCATTCTGGCGCACGGATTGGGTGTGCAGGCGATTCGCGCGAACGCCAAGAGCGGCACGAAGGTCGGCATCGCGGAAAACGCCAACGTCTACGTACCCATCATCGAAACGAAAGAACACATTGAAGCAACCCGACAAGCCACGCGTATCGGCAACGCGCCTTTTCTCACGCCGATCATGGAAGGAAAATATCCTGAAGAATATTTGCAGAAAGAAGGCGCCAACGCGCCGAAGGTTGAGCCTGGCGACATGAAGGCGATCGGCAGCCCGCTCGATTTTGTCGGGCTCAACGTTTACACCGCGGATTACGTGCGTGCCGACGATTCGAGCTTGGGTTTCGCGATCGAAAAACGGCCGACGTCGTATCCCCACATGGCGTCGCCCTGGATTAACGTCACACCGGAATCCTTGTATTGGGCGATCCGCAATCCCAGCGACATCTGGAAAGTGAAAGAGTTTTACATTACCGAGAACGGATGCTCGTCCGACGACGTAATAAACGCCGCGGGACACATTGAAGATACCGATCGCGTGATGTACCTGCGCAACCACGTCACGCAAATGCGACGCGCCGCGTCGGAAGGCTATCCGATCAAGGGTTATTTCCTGTGGAGCTTGCTCGACAACTTCGAGTGGGCCGACGGGTACAGCAAGCGCTTCGGGATTTGCTATGTCGATTTCAAGACGCAAGAGCGCACGCCGAAGCAGAGTGCGGAGTGGTATCGCGAAGTCATCAAGCACAACGCCGTCCTGTAAGACGTCCACGCTGAGGACGACTTCTCAATGAGAAAGGGCGGCGGATCGATCCGCCGCCCTTAATTCACTCCGTTTTCTGAAATCTCTAGACCGCCGCGCTCTGCGTCCGAATCAGCGCTGCGACCAAATCGTACAGCGCCGCGCTCGTGCAAACTTCATAGTAAGGATGCGACGAAGCAACGCCAATCGATCCGTCGGCGCGAAGCTCGCGTGCCAGGCCTTTGCGCAGCACGAGCAACTCGACTGAATCGCCCAGCGGCACTTCGCCATAGTGCAACGTCACGTTCTCCTTGCCCCAGGGCATGTCGAGTTTGGTCTCGATCGAATCGAGCGAAATCTCTTCAGACAGCTTCTGAAATCCCTCTTCGTTCAGCTCGATTCCATTCATATTGAATCGCACAAGAAATTCGTCGAGTTCTTCCGCCGAAGCTCCCTGCATCGCCGTCAAAAATTGAAAAACAGCAAAGTGCGTCTTCTGTCCAGTCAGTAGGCGTTTCGCGATCTTCGCGCAGCCCGAAAGGCGATCGGACAAATTCAGGGCCTTCGAAATCATGATGCGCGAATCGCCGTCAACCCAATACGACGGCGCCGAGCCCTGGAATGCGACACCTAACCCAAGCTCCAGCTCAGGCAGATCGGTCGTGGCCGCGCGATCGTTGTACGAGTTACACACCGCTAAAATTTGCCGCGACAAAATACAAGCCTTGGCCACGGCGCGCGCATAGGCTTGATTCGACTCCGTTTCGAAAATCGCGAGAATGATCGCATCGCCTTCGATGAATACTTTCTTCGCCGAATAGCGATCGAGCAACTTCTTCACCGGCTCATGTAGGTTCAAACTAAAGTGCGACGCCGGGCTGAGGCCACGCCCCAGCAAATCTTGCGTCATTCGAGTGGAACCGCGCACATCGGCCTTGATGATCACGTGCGAGACAACCTGATCCTGCTGCGGCTTCGCCTCTTCCGGCAGCAGGCATTCGTAAAGTTTGTTGTTTATCCGCGACAGTTCCCGCGCCTGCTCGGTCGTGATCAGGCTGATACGCTCCATGCAGGCCGTCAGATGTTCCGCATTCCGCAAGTCGCGTCGCAACCGCAGAAAATCAGCCGTGAAGCGCACGACAAAGCTCAGCTTCTCGTCGCGCGAATAGCGCCGCAGCTTCTTCGACAATTCCTCGATCGGCTTGAGCGAAAGCTGTCTCGCCGGAACCTGTTTCAAGATGCTTTCGACGCGCTTCATCTCCTCTTTCGAAACGAGCGCCTTCCGCAACTGCTGCAAGTGCACTGGCGGGCAATATTCCGTCAGGATCGGCCGAATCTCGTAGCTCGACATGACGTGATAGATGATTTCCTGATGTTCGAGCCGATCCAGCAATGCCGCCAGCAACTTGCCCTGCTGCGAATCAGCATTCGCCGCTACCGACGTCTGATCGAACAATCGTTTTGCATTCTCGGGATCATTCAGAAAATCGCCGAGCTTGCCTTTGTAGTCCTTCGTAAAAAACTCGAGCTTCTGCCGCGCCGCTTCGATCTGCGGACCAATCTCTTCCAGCTTCGTTTCCTGATGCTTCAGCCGCGCTTCGACGTCGTTGAGCGACGCCTTCACGTCCGCCGGATCGGCCGAGCTCAAAAATTTATTGAGAAAGCTCTCGCCGCGATCGAGCCGCTTCCGCAAGCTCTCCCGCTGCTCTTCCAGGTTGGCAATCTCATTCCGCATCGCCTGCGCCAGGTCGAGCATGGCTTGATGCGCCTGCCGCGCCTCGACATAGGCCGGCTCCTGCGCCATCCCCAAACCGGCATCTCGCAGGAAATCCTGAAACAACTCGTCCATCGCCTCAAATCGATCCGCGTCACGCGCATAGTTGCCGAGCAGAACGTAATGCTCGAGGAAAAATACATCGTCTTTTCCCCCATCCAAAAACACGAGCCGATTCTTCAGCAAGTCATACAGCGGCGCGAAGTCATCGCCAAACAGCGCGCGTCGCGCCTTCGAAATCACGCTCTCTTCGATGTCGGTAAGAAGCTGCGCAATCTGCTGCCCCACCACGCGCACCACACCGCGCCGCGCCGACTGCAACTCCGACAGCCGCGACTTGATCACGTGCGCCTGCTGGCTGCGCTCGAAATGTTCCCCGCGCTGGCGAATCCACTCCTTGCCTTCCAGAATCAGATTCGAAAACTGGTTCCCGATCTCCAGCGTCAAAAACTTCAGCAGCGCCAGCCGAAACAGCAATTCAATCTCGATGTTCTTGTGAAACTTGGCCTGGGTCAGCGAGCTTTGCAGCAGGTCGGTCAAAATCTTGCGAAACGCCGCGTTGTCCGGCGCCTTTACCACGCGCAATTCGATGCCCGGAAAGTACCTCGCCTTTGTACCCTGCCGGATCAGATCGAACAGATAGTCCCGGGCGCTCTGCACGAATTTAGGGCTGAGGAAAACGTCGTGGTGAATATTGTCGACGCCGATCGCCAACGATCCCATCGGAATCGTTTCGTTGTAGCTCTTGAGCTCAACGCGTGCTTCTTCGGTCGTGTTTAGCGTGAGGAGTTCGGGGGCCATGTCGTCGCGCAGTTGGCGGCTTTCCCAAGCTAACAGCGGGCCCTAAGCCGAGCAATAGCCGCGGGTACTATCGTTGGCTAGAAGGTAAGCGCATCAGAGAGGCATGCAGCGCTCTACCGAGTCTTATAATGACGCTCTAAGACACTGATCGCACTCGACTTATCCGGCGACCAGACAGCAGACTATCCCACGGTAATCCGCCGCGAATCGCCGCCCATATGTTCCAGCTTGAGCCGCACCTGCGGCCAAGGCGCCTGCAATGGAAATTTCTCCGACCACTCCAATATCATTACCGCCGGCTTTACAAACGCATCCTCAAGCCCGAGCGTCTCGAAATCGTGAAAGCTCTCAATGCGATATAAATCGCCGTGATACACGACGCTTTTCGACGAAGACGAAGCGGTAGCCGCATTCGAACTCGATGGAGTCACCGAACCCGAATCTGCACCTACGTCGCCGTACACATGCACCAGCGTAAACGTCGGACTGGTCACATCCTCTTCGTCCGCCGCGCCCAACCCCGCAACTATCCCCTTCGTCAGGGTAGTCTTCCCGCTCCCCAAATCGCCCGTGAGCAAAACTAGCAGCGGCGCCTTCAACTCGCGCGCAAATTCCCTGCCCCACGCGACCGTCTCTTCCGCCGACCGCGTCACCACGCTCTTCGTCTCGTTCGCCGCGCCGTTTTCAGCCACGTCCTTGCAACTCCCGCAAAAGTTCGCGCCGCGCCTGCGGCACAGACCGCGCCACATCGCTCGCCACAATTCCCGACAAATCCGTCCCCCGCCCCGCAACATCCGCCGCCGCGCCATGCAGATAAACGCCAAGCGCCAGCGTCCGCAGCCAATCATCCGTCTTAAACTGCCCTGTCATCGCCGCCAATACTCCCGTCAAAACATCGCCGGAGCCGCCCTTCGACAGTCCCGCGTTCCCGGTCGTATTCACCAAAAACCGCCCATCCGGCGCCGCAATAATCGTATGCGATCCCTTCAAGATCACATGCGCATTCCACCGCTTCGTCGCGTCCGTCGCCGTCTTCACGCGATCCGCTTCCACATCCTTCACCGACGAACCCAGCAGCCGGGCCATCTCCCCCGGGTGCGGCGTAATCGCTAAAAACTTGCTCTTCCGATCGCGCAACTCATCCGTGCGCCCCGCAAACGCATTCAGCCCATCCGCATCAAGAATTGTCGGCAGTTCGGTCGACTTCACCACCGACCGCACAAATTTCTGCGTCTCCTCGTCCTGCCCAAGGCCTGGCCCGATCGCGAGCACGGTTCGCCCCTTAGCGATTGCCGCGAACCGCTCACCCAAGTTCGAACACGCAATCATTCCATCCTTCGTTGCCGCCAGCGCTTCCGTCATATATTCCGGATGCGCCCCCGCCACAATCGGCAACACAACGTCCGGCGTCGCCACCGTCACCAATCCCGCGCCCGCCCAAAGCGCCGCACTTCCCGACATGACCGCCGCGCCGCTCTTCCCCGTCGATCCTGCAACAATCAAAATATTCCCGTACAGGCCCTTGTGCCCATCGCCCTTCCGCACGAGCGGCATATCCGAAAACTCATCAGGATCGCTCCACCGGACCGTAGTCTGCCCGACTTCCTCCGCGAGCGCGATCGGCGAACCAATGTTCACAACACTCAACGAACCCACCGCCGCCGCATTCCGCGAAACCAACTGCCCCACTTTCGGCGCCGTAAACGTCACCGTATGATGCGCCTTCAATATTGGCTCTTCGCCCGGCTCCCCATCCGACGGCAGGCCGGAGGGCGTATCCACGGCCAAAATCAGCGCCGGCAGCGCGGCTGTCGCATCCTTCGAAATCCAATTGATGTCATGAATCGCCTTCCCAATTGCTCCGCTGGCCACCCCGCGAAATCCCGTCCCAAACATCGCATCGACTACCACGTACGCGCCGACGATCCGCGGCGATGCTTGGTCGTAGCTTGCATCGTCGGTCGCAAACAGAACCTCCCCGCCAAGCTCCCGCCAGCGCGAAAAATTCGTAGCCGCGTCACCCTTCAACTCTTCTTCCCGCGCAAACAACACCACAAACACATTCGCCGCCGAAGACCGCAGATGCCGCGCCACAACAAACCCATCCCCGCCGTTATTCCCCTTCCCGCAAAGCACACAAATCCCGTGCGGCGGCGCCAACCCTGCATCCCGGATAAATCCCGCGAACGCATTCGCCGCCAACGTTCCCGCCGTCTCCATCAATTGGAGGCTAGAAACCCCGTAGCGCTCGATCGTTAACCGATCGACCTCACGCATCTCCGCCGCAGTTAACGCTTTCATTGGTCCCTATGGAGTGCAGCGCCCCAAGCGCCTCTTTTGCGATGCAACACCCGACAAAAATCGAAAGTGCGAAGTAGATCGCTGTGAAACTCAAAATTGTGAGCTGACGCCTGCAAAATTCGTGACGCAGCTTGGATGCCTCAAATTTACCGCGGGTTCGAAACGGTAAAAAACCTCAGAGCATCCACCCGCCGCTAACATTCACAACCTGCCCGGTTACATACTCCGCCTCTTCCGAAGCAAAATACGCCACCGAATGCGCCACATCTTCCACCGTCGGCGGCCGCCCGATCGGAAACCGCGCATCGCGAATCTTCCGAGCCTCGGTCAGCGTCAATTCGTTCTCATCGATGCTCGACGGATTCACGACATTCACTGTGATCCCGTTCTTCGCTTCTTCCAGCGCCAGCGAACGAGACAACGCCACCACAGCCGCCTTCGCCGCCGCATACGCCGAAATCTTCGCCTGCCCGAAAGCGCGCTCCGCACCTACCGCGCCGAGATTGATAATCCGCCCCCACCTCCCGCGCCTCATGTGCGGCAACGCCGCGCGGCTCGCATACAGCACCGTCATCAAGTTCGACGAAATGATGTTCTGCCAATCCTCGATCGGCGACTCCGCCAGCGTGCCCCAACGAAAATCTCCAACGTTGTTCACCAAAATATCCAGCCGCCCAAAACGATCGACCACCGTATGCACCAACTGCTCCGCTCGCGCCGGATCATTAATATCGATCTCCACCGCGACGCAATCCGTACCCGCCGCCTGCAGTCGCTGTAACGTCTGCTGCGCCGCCGCCTTATTCGACCGGTAAGCAATCGCGATCCGCGCGCCATCCTGCGCCAGCTTCACTGCGATCCCGCGCCCAATACCGCGGCTCCCCCCAGTCACCAGCGCCACTCGATTCTGCAACCCCATTCATCTCCTCACCGAACCACACACTTACCGCTGCCGCGCAACCGCCACACGTAACATCCGCGCACCTGACATCCGTAGAACGCTACGAGTATAACTTAGCCGCCATCACGCAAGCATTCCACCCGTTCCATCGTGCTAATCCCTCACCTGCCACAACTCAAGCCCAACCGAGGTCATGTACGGGCGCAGCACCGCTGCGCCCCAAACGCCCAGCCGCTGACACCCACGGCTGTCCGCACGCCCGCATTGGGTCTTGACAACCATACTCGGATTCCGATATATCGGATTCCGACCATGAAACGCTCTCTCGATTCCTTCCTCCCCCTCTCCCCAGCCGAGCTCCACATCCTGCTCGCGCTGGCACCCGAAGACCTCCACGGCTACGGCATCATGCAAGAGGTCACCCGTCAATCGCAGGGCCAGTACAAACTCGGCCCCGGCACCCTCTACGACAATCTCAAAAAGCTGATGAACCATCGCCTCGTCGAAGAATCCGGCCGCGCCGGTTCCGTCAACACCTCCGCCGATGATCGCGACTCACGCCGCCGCTACTATCGCCTCACCACCACCGGCCGCCAGGTCCTCGCCGCCGAAGTCACCCGCCTCGAACAAGTTTTGCGTGAAGCGAAAACGCACCTCCGCGCGTTGAAACCAAGGAGAGCCTGATGACCCACATGTCGCGGTTCCTCTATCGGTGTCTCGTGCAATTGCATCCGCCCGCCTTCCGCCGGCAATTTGCGCCCGAGATGCTTTGGATCTTCGACGAAGTCGCCGACCGCGAAGCCCGCGTCGAACTTTTCTCCGACGCATTCACTTCTCTCGCGCGCCAATGGGTCGTACGCTGGGCGATTCAAAAACTCCTCATCGGTGAATTCCGCTTCGCTCCATTGCCCGCGGGTGCCTCAGGCCGCTTCACTTGGGAACGCATCGAGTTCGACGATCGCCCGCTCCCGCCGCCGCGCGTGATTCAAGGCGGCGTAGTCGCATTCGCATTTTTCACCTGCATCGCGCTCGCCGCGTTTCACGCAAACACCGTCCATCGCGCCGTCGCTCTCCGGCAGCGGCTCCGGCTTCAGCGGCCTCCCGGCCGCTTCCGGCCCACAAACATCTGGCGGCAGCGACTACGACGGCCGCGAGCCACTCACGAACTCCGCCGCCGCTGCCCCGGGCGAACAGCAGAACGCCGCGCCACCCAACGACGGCCGGCCACCCAGAATTCCCGACACGCCCGCAGGACATCGCTTCTTCGAATGGCTCGACGCATTCGACAGTGGCGACAAAACCAAGCTCGAACAATTCCTCAAAGAGCACTACCCCGCGCGTTCCGACGCACCCGCCATCGACATGGAAATGCAGTTTCGCGATCAAACTGGCGGCTTCGAGTTCAAAGATTTCGACCGCGATGAATCGAGCACCACTAAATTCGTCGGAATCGTCAAGGAGCGCGGCTCCGATAATTTCGCGCGCTTCGTCATCGAAGTGGACCCCGCCGACGAACGTCACATCACCAGCCTGTCGCTGAACATCGTCCCGCGCCCCGCGAAGTTTGCCATACCTCGCATGACCGAACGCAACGCTCTCGCCGCGTTCCGCGAATTATTAGAAAAGGAAGCCGTCGCCGACCGCTTCTCCGGCGTCGCCCTCGTCGCCAAAAACGGCACGCCCATCTTCACGTCCGCTTACGGCATGGCCGACCGCGAAAAGAAAATTCAAAACACGCCCAACACGAAATTCCGCATCGGCTCGATGAACAAAATGTTCACCGCCACCGCCGTTCTCCAACTCGCGCAAGCCGGCAAACTCAAACTCTCCGATCCCGTCGGCAAATACCTCACCAACTACCCGAACAAAACCATCGCCACCAAAGTCACCGTCGAACAACTTCTTTCCCACACCGGCGGCACCGGCGATTTCTTCGGCCCCGAATTCGACAAGCATCGCCTCGAACTGAAAACGCTCGATGACTACGTAAAACTCTACGGCACACGCGAACCCAAATTCGAGCCCGGCTCGCGATGGGAATACAGCAACTACGGCTTCCTCCTCCTCGGCCTCATCGTCGAAAAAGCTTCCGGCGAAGACTATTACGCCTACGTCCGCGAACACATTTACAAACCCGCCGGCATGAACTCCACCGATTCCCTCCCCGAGGACCAAACCGTTCCCGACCGCTCCGTCGGCTACACAAAATTCGACGGCGCCGCAACGTGGAAACCCAACACCGACACGCTTCCCGGTCCGCGGCACATCCGCTGGCGGCGGCTACTCCACCGTCGGCGACTTGCTCGCCTTCGCCACGGCCGTGCAAAATCACAAACTGCTCGACGCGCAACACACCGACTTGCTCACCACCGGTCACACCCAGATTGTCGAAGGGGAAAAATACGCGTACGGCTTCATGGACAAAACAGAAGGCGGAGTCCGTTCCTTCGGCCACGGCGGCGGCGCCCCCGGCATGAACGGCGAACTCCGAATCTACCCAGCCTCAGGCTACGTAATCGTAGTCCTGGCCAACCTCGACCCGCCCGCCGCATCGCGCGCCGCCGACTTCATCGGCAACCGCCTCCCGCAATAACCCCGCCGCAGTAGCGATTGCCCGCACCGGCAACCGCACTCCGGCTAGGGTGTCTCACGCACGTTTCCCACGTACGTTTCCCGCGCGTTGTCATCCTGAGCGAAGCGAAGGATCTCAGACGTAAACACGAGCAAGTTCTCTCCCGTCGCCCCACCCGCAGCCACCGCCCGCGCTCTCCTAATTCAACCGCGCCACAATCACCGTCATATCGTCCGCCTGCTCCGGCGTTCCCGCCCACTCTTCCGCCGCCGTCATCAACGACTCCGCCACAACCTTAGGCGGCGACGCTTGCACGTACACCGCTGCCTGCTGCAATCTCTTGATCCCAAATTCCTCGCCGTACACATTCTCCGGCTCAACGAGTCCGTCGCTGTACGCCACCAGGATCGAATTCTCCGGCACGTGCACCATTCCCTCGTCGTAGCAACAATCTTCCACCACTCCCAGTACCATCCCGCCTTCGCTCAGGTGCAGCGCCCCATCCCGCGAAATCAAAAACGACGGCAGATGCCCCGCATTCGTATACCGCAGCGTTCGCGCCGCGCTGTCATAGACCGCGATGAAAAATGTCGCAAACCGATCGTCGCCCGTGTTGCGCACCAGATGCTTATTCAATCGCGACACCAGCTCCGCCGTGCTCGTCCTCTCGCTCCCCTCGGTCAGCAACTGGCTGCGCAGCGCCGCCTGCAAACTAGCCATCAGCAGCGCCGCCGAAATTCCCTTCCCCGAAATGTCCGCCAGCGCAATCGCCACATGCGTCGGGCTTAGCTGAATGAAATCGTAATAGTCGCCGCTGACCGACCGTGCCGCTTTGCAGATCGCCTGAATCTCCACACCCTGCACTTTCGGCATCGAGTGCGGAAACAGCTGGCTCTGCACTTCGCGCGCGATCAAAATCTCATTCTCCAGCCGCTGCCGCTTCTTCTGTTCTTCGATCAACCCGCTGATTGAACCCGTCATCAAGTTGAACGACTCCGCCAGCACACCAAGCTGGTCGCGCCGCTCGATGCGCACCCGATGCGTCAGGTCGCCGCTCTGAACATACTGCGTCGCGTGATACAGATCCGCGATCGCCTTCGTGATCTGCCGCGTCAACACCACTCCGGTGATAAACGCCGCCATCCAGATCAACAAAAACACCACCGCAAAGACCACAAACAGCAACTGATAGGAATCACGCAGCTCGCCCAACGTACTGAACATCCGTCCGTTCAGCCGCGTCGGCCGCGCGCTGAACACCGCGAAGACCGGATTCGGCTCTCCTACCGTTCCGTTCGGCGCAATCGACGCAGCGTTTTCCAACCGCGAAACCACGTTGACCGAAGGCTCCAGCCAGAATCCCGCGGGCTGCAATACCCGATTTTTCGCGACGATTGGCGTCAATGTCTGGTAGTGCAGGTCGCCCGTCGAGTAAATTACGCCGCTTGGCCGGCCGCCGGTGTAAGGCTCGGTCAGGTTCAGTTGGATCGCTCCGAGGTCGGGCGCCACCGTCGCCAAAAGTTCCGGCGTCATCGGTACACGCAACAGCACCATGCGCCGGTTCTCGGTGTCGCTCAGCACTCGCATGCTCACCAGCGACAGCGTGGCGTTCTGCTGCAGCAATCCTGAGAAGTAGCCGCGCCCCGTCGTTCCGGCATTCTTCAACAGATTTTGCAATTCACTGACGTTATTCGAAAATTCGATCGTCAGCCCGGGCAGCTCGCGGTCATGCACGGTGTGCGATTGCGCCGCCAGCACATGCTCCGACTCCTCTTGCGAAACTCCCTTCGGCAGAAACCCGTGCGCCGCCGCTATGTGCTGCGAGATGTCCGTCATCATCTCGACGCGCTGGTGCAAATCCTCATAAAGCAGGTACGCACCGAGCTGCGAATACAGAAAATTCCCAGCCAGCACGACAAACGTCATAATCAGCAAAATGGGTACAACCGCGATAAACAGGTAAGCGACGATCAGCCGGTTGCGCAGGCTCCACAGCAGCCGATTGCGACCCCAGGCGATCATCCGCACAACGAGGTAAATCCCCGCCAGGATCGCCAGGTACTTTACAAAGCTGATCGCCCCGCCGCTGAATGAAGTGACCGATGCCACCGTGCCCGCAACAAAAATCAACAGCGCGACCATATCCAGTCGCGACAACCGGCGCCAGAAATCTTGAAAATGACGGCGAGCAGCGCTCATATTTTTCGGCAAGATTCCCGCAAGCCAACCGATCCTTGGGCCAACACCTTACTCTACCTGAACTCTAACCCAACCCGAATCTCCCCGACCGCGCCTCGCCTGCGTGGAAGTTATATAAATTCGAACGCACCTGAGACAGGCCATTCGATAACAACTTCAAATTTGCTCTGCCGCCAAAATAGGCGCACTATCCTTGCAAAAAACCTTGGGTCGGCTCGAACAGCGGACCGTATAGGACGAGCTCACGACCCTGGACCCACCGACAAGCGAACTTGAAGCGAAAGTTACGCCGTCCTGTAAGTACCTAAGAATGAATGGAATGCGCATTCTTGAAATGGCGTTATCCGCAAGCCTCTGAATACAAACAGCTTGCGCACTCTTGCGAAAACAAGGGGGGGTATGCCCCTCATCGTCCCAAAACGGGAATGCCTGTCGGCTTATGAGGATCTATTCGCTTAACTGTGGGTTACGAACCTTGCTGTGCTTCACGCTATACGTGTAGTAGACCACCAGCCCGATCACGAGCCAGATAATCAGCCGGGCCCAGTTGATCCACCCGAGCTTGTACATCATGTAGCCATTGAAGAGGATGCCCAGAATCGGGACCACAGGAACCCACGGAGTGCGGAACGGCCGCGCCTGTGCCGGATTCGTGTTGCGCAGCACCATCACCGCAATGCAGACAATGATGAACGCCAGCAGCGTGCCGATGTTCACCATTTTCCCGATGTCATCGATCGGCGTGATGCTGCCGACGATTGCGGCCAGCAGGCCGACGGCGATCGTGTTCTTATACGGCGTCCGGAATTTCGGATGGATCGCCGCGAAAAACTTCTTCGGCAACAATCCGTCGTTGGCCATCGAATACAGCACGCGCGTCTGACCCAGCAACATCACCAGCATGACGCTCGTCAGTCCAGCCAGCGCGCCCAGCGTAATAACGTGAGAAGCGGTCGTCAGCCCGCGGTCGAGGAACGCACGCGCGATCGGCGCTTCGATGTTCACTTCCTGCCACGGCACCATGCCGGTCAAAACGCCGGCAACCAGGATGTACAGAACCGTGCAAACCAGAAGTGAAACGATGATGCCAATGGGCAAGTCGCGCTGCGGATTCTTCGCCTCTTGCGCCGTGGTCGAAACCGCGTCAAAGCCGATGTACGCAAAGAATATGTAAGCCGCTCCTGCCCCTATGCCGGAAAAACCATACGGCGCGAAGCTGTGCCAGTCGGTGCCCCAGTTCGCGGTGGAAATGTATTTCGAACCGAGCGCGATCACGAACAGCACGACCGAAACTTTGATTACGACGATCGTCGCGTTAAAGCTCGCGCTTTCCTTGATACCGATGCAGAGGATGAACGTGATCACCAGCGCGATCACGAATGCCGGAAGATTGAAACCGATCTCGAAGCCGAAGATTGTCGGCGCGTTCATCAGTTCGTGCGCACGCGCAACGAGTTCCGGTGAATGCGCCGTGGTGATCAGTCATGACTTTGTTGATGAACGCCTGCGTCCCGGGAACGAGCGCCGCGTCCGACGCCTGCGCCATCTGTCGCGCGATGATGCCTTCGGCCGTGCGAATCGCCGTCCAGTGGTCGTAGGCCAGCCACAGCGGCATCTTGATGTGAAAAATATTGAGCAGCTCGATGAAGTGGTTCGACCAGCCGGAAGAAACCGTGCTGGCTCCCATCGCGTATTCGAGGGTGAGGTCCCAGCCGATAATCCAGGCGAAGATTTCGCCAAGCGTCGCGTAGGCGTACGTATAAGCGCTGCCCGCCAGCGGAATCATGGCGGCGAACTCGGCGTAACACAGCGCCGCAAACGCGCAGCCGAGACCGGAAACAACGAACGAAAGCATGAGGCCAGGTCCCGCATAGTGAGCGCCAAGACCCGACAGCACGAAAATGCCAGCGCCGATCACCGCACCCACGCCCAAGGCAGTGAGTTGGAACGGGCCGAGCGTGCGCTTCAGGCTGTGTTCCCCTGTTTCTTTCGCCTCTGCCAACAGCGTGCTAATCGGCTTCTTGGCAAACAAACCACCGGCCATGCGAAGTCCTCCGTGCTACGGCGCTATGAAATCGTTGCCCTTCAAGTGCTGGCAAATCATCGATGTATGAAAATTCTATGCTCTTTCCGGCTTGCCCGCGCGCGACCACAGCAGGTACACCGGAACCCCTAACAGCACGATCACGAGCCCTGGCCACGCCGTTTGCGTCTTGTACAGCAGCAGCACGAACATGATCGCGAGTGCCGACACTATATACAGTGCCGGCACAAAGGGGTAGCCGAAAGCTCGGTACGGCCGCTCTAGATCAGGACGCTTGGAACGCAGCACAAAGATGCCTGCAATCGTCAGCGCATAGAAAATCAGCACGCTGAAAACGACGTAATCGAGCAGGTCGCTGTAGAGGTTACCGTAGGTCACGGCGCCGATCGCGGATACATGGCGCGTGCGCAGCAGAATCAGAATGACGATCCAGCCGCACTGGTAAATGAGCGCGCTCGCCGGCACGCCCTTTTTATTCAGCGTTCCGGTAGAGCGAAAAAACAATCCGTCCTTCGCCATCGCGTAGGAAACTCGCGCACCTGCGAGAATAAGTCCATTGTTGCAGCCAAAGGTCGAGATGATGATCGCGACGGCCATGATCGCAGCGCCCGCGGGACCAAACACTGCTTGCAACGCTGCCGAGGCGACGCGGTCGTCAGGAGCATTTTGAATCTGGCTCAGTGGCAGCGCGCAAAGGTACGCAAGATTCGCAAGGCAGTACAGTGTGATGACGATGATCGTGCCGAACGCCATCGATAGCGCGACGTCGCGCTTCGGATTTTTTACTTCGGCCGCGGTGAAGCCGATGTTGTTCCAGGCGTCGGCCGAGAAAAGCGAGCCGACTTGTGAAACTCCGAACGCGACAAAGAGACCGAAAAAGCCGCTCGCCGCGGTCACCGTCGGAATCAACGAGCGCAGAAAATTCGCGCCCGGCTCGATCGGCTGCGCGTCGCGCACCGCCCAGAAATGTCCAAAATTATCGGAAATCGCGGCGGCGTTTCGCGCCACAAATACGCACAGCAAAATCAGCCCGAGCAGCGACAGTGTCTTGGCGCTGGTGAAAATATTCTGGATTAATTTGCCGAGCCGTACGCCCTGCATATTCAAAAATGTCAGGAAAATGACCATCACCACGCCAACCACCTGCTGGAGCGAAAGGCTGATGGCATATTTAGACCCGAGCGCAATCGGCGGAATGATCCATGCGGAGGGCGAGATCGAAGGAAATAACACGCCAAGGTAGCGAGCGAACCCAACCGCGACCGCGGCAATCGTGCCGGTCTGAATCACCAGAAACAGCGTCCAGCCGTACAAAAATCCCCAAAGCGGCGAATACGCTTCGCGCAAATAAATGTATTGCCCGCCCGCATGCGGAAACAGCGCGGCAAGCTCGCCGTAAGAAAGTGCGGCAGCGATAGTGAGCAATCCGGTGATGATCCAGGTTAGGAGCAAGCCGCCAGCCGATCCGGTCTGGCGCGTAATGTCGGACGCGACGATGAAAATACCCGAACCAATCATCGAACCGACGACGATCATCGTGCCGTCGAAAAGTCCGATGGCGCGAACGAAACCAGGTTGGGAGCCCGATTGAGAGCCAGATTGAGAGTTTGTGACGACCGGCGGAGGGATCGAGTTGGTGGTGGTGTCCGCCATCTGTGATTCCTAGGCCGACTTGCCCTGCAGCCGGGCTTCGCCGAGCAGGTCGAGATACTGCTTCGCACGCCGACCGCGATCGGAAGCGCCGAGAATGTCGCTGATCACCGCGACCGAGTCGGCGCCCGCGTCTATGACTTCGGTTGCGTTTTCGAGTTTGATACCGCCGATGGCGACGATGGGTTTGTCGGTGAGACTGCGAACCCGGCGGATTAAATCCATTCCAACGACGGGATCGGGATTCGCTTTGGAAGAAGTAGCGAAAATCGGACCGACAGCGATGTAGTCGGCGCAGCTGTCAGCAGCTGCCTGAAATTGTTCGAGATTGTGCGTCGAAATCCCGATGATCTTGTCGCCTACAAGCGTGCGCGTCGCAGCGACACCAAGATCCTCCTGTCCGACGTGGACTCCCGAGGCATTCGCTATCGCGGCGACGTCGGGCCGGTCATTCACGATGAATGTGATTCCCTGCGGTTGAAGCTCCGAGATAAGGTCGAGGGAGACCTTGAGCAGTTCGCCGGCAGGCGCGTGTTTGTGGCGGTACTGCATCAACCGCACTCCGGCGCCGGCAAGCTCCTGCGCGCATTCGATTGCAGAAACGGATAGCAAGGTTGCGTCTAGTATCACATAGAGGCGAGGCAGGACTAGGCGAGTCGGCATCGTTCGGTGTGCGAGTGTGCATGATGGGAACGGCCTTGGCAAGATCCCGGCCGAGCCCAAAAATCGCGGCTATTTGCCCGTTGGCGGCAAAAGCCGTTCGATGAAATGGGTGTCAAATTTGCCCGCGGCGAAATCGGGATCGGCAAGGATGCGGCGCTGGAGCGGGATCGAAGTCTTGATCCCTTCGATGACGAACATGTCGAGCGCGCGCTTCATCCGCGCGATGGCTTCGGCGCGGTCGCGGCCCTTCACGACAAGCTTGGCGATCATCGAATCGTAATACGGAGGGATGACCGCATCCGAGTGCGCGGCGGAGTCGACACGAACTCCCATGCCGCCCGGCGCCTGGAATGTCGTAATGCGTCCAGCCGACGGAACGAACGTGACAGGGTCTTCGGCGTTAATGCGGCATTCGATGGCGTGACCACTGAAATTGATCTCGCCGACCGCGTCGTCGAGACGTTCACCCGCCGCAATGCGAATCTGCGCCTTGATGAGGTCAACGCCCGTGACCAACTCGGTTACCGGATGCTCGACCTGGATGCGCGTATTCATCTCGATGAAGTAAATCGAGCCGTCCTCATCCATCAGGAATTCGACGGTGCCCGCGTTGGTGTAACCGATCTTCTCAAGTGCGCGCACGACTTTCGCGCCAAGATCCTTGCGCTTCTTCGGATCCATTGCCGGCGACGGCGACTCTTCCAGCAATTTCTGGTGGCGGCGCTGGATCGTGCATTCGCGCTCGCCAAGGTGAATCACCTTGCCGTGGCTATCGCCCAGAACTTGAAATTCGATGTGCCGCGGATGCTCAATAAATTTTTCGGCATAAACGTCGGGCGAGCCGAACGCCCCCTGCGCTTCGCTGCGCGCTGTCTGATACATCGCGAGCAATTCTTCCTGCTTGCGCACGATGCGCATACCGCGACCGCCGCCGCCCGCGACCGCTTTCAAGATCAGCGGGTAGCCGATTTTTGCCGCTTCTTTCGCAAGCTGCTCTTCCCCTTCGACCACGCCGTCGCTACCGGGAACCGTCGGCAGGCCCGCCGCCTTCACTTCGCGTCGCGCGCGGTCCTTTTCGCCCATGATCTCAATGACTTCCGCGCTCGGGCCAATGAACGTAATCTCAGAAGCTTCGCAAACTTTGGCGAAGTTCGAATTCTCGGAGAGAAAGCCGTAACCCGGATGAATCGCATCGACGTTGGTAATTTCCGCGGCGCTGATCACCTGGGGGATGTTGAGATAACTCTCGGCGCTGCGCGGCGGACCGATGCAAACAGCCTCGTCGGCAAAGCGAACATGCAACGAATTGCGGTCGGCCTCGGAATACACCGCAACCGTCGCGATCCCGAGTTCCTTGCACGCGCAGATGACTCGCAGCGCGATTTCGCCGCGGTTGGCAACTAGGATTTTCTGGAACATAGGCAGGCGGGCCGGCTACTTCTTCCGGCTCGGACGTATGCCGAACAGTGGCTGGCCGTATTCCACCGGCTGGCCGTTTTCGACAAAGACGCGCAACACTTCGCCGCTGGAATCGGATTCGATTTCGTTCATAAGCTTCATCGCTTCGACGATGCAAAGAGTCTGTCCGGTCTCGACGAAGCCACCGACTTTCACGAACGGCTCCGCGCCAGGACTCGGCGCACCGTAGTACGTGCCGACAATCGGCGACTTCACAAGGTGCAAATCTTCGGAAGATGCAGCGGGCGCATGTGCGGCGGAAGACGCCGGCGGAGCACCGCCAGCGGCCTGCGACGCAGGAGCTCCGGCTACGATAATCTCAGGTGCGGCATGCGCGCGCGGCGGCGCGGCATAAACCGGCGCGGCTGACGGCTTCTTCAACCGGATTCGGACTTCGCCATTCTCAAACTCAAACTCCTCGAGGTTGTGCTCGCTCATGTAGTTGAGGAGCTGCTCGATTTGTTCGAGATCCGACGCGCCGATCGTGGAACCAGTGTTCGACTTCGAGGACGGTTTGCGTTTCATGCCTTTTCTATTTAGATCTCTATGATATCCCGCGGAGTGCGGGTCAGCACTTCGGTTTCGCCCGAGTGTACCGCAACGTCATCCTCGATGCGGATGCCGCCGACGCCGGGGACATAGACTCCCGGCTCGATGGTGACGACGTTTCCGGGCTCCAGCTTCTGCTTCTGCCCTTTCGCGACGCGGGGATCCTCGTGAACTTCGATACCGAGCCCGTGCCCCGTGCTGTGGGTGAAGTAACGATCAAGCCGGTAACCGGCCAGAACCTGCCGTGCCGCAGCGTCCACTTCCCCGCAGGTTGCGCCCGCTCGCACAGCCGCAACCGCCGCCGTTCGAGCTTCCTGAACCGCTTTGTGCCAGCTGCGAACCTTCGGCGACGCTTTACCAACTACTACGGTCCGGGTAATGTCGCTGCAATAGTGGGCGAGTATAGCACCCATGTCCAGCACGACCAATTCGTTTTTCCTCAAGCGTTTATCGGTAGGGCGCGCGTGCGGATACGCGGATCGTTCACCGAAAGCCACGATGGTTTCGAAGGCGGGACCAGAGGCTCCGAGGACACGCATCTGGTATTCGATCTCGGCGGCGACTTCCAGTTCGCGAACACCGGGCTTGAGTAATTTGAATGCACCGACCATGACTTTGTCGGCCAGCGCGGCTGCGCGGCGCATCACCGCCAGTTCCTGCGCGTCCTTACGGCCACGCAAGCGCTCCACGTAACCGTCAGCGGGAGCCCAACGGACGCGAGGGCCCGCCGCTCGCCTCATCGCGCGAAACTGAGCGACCGTAAGATGCCCAGCCGGAAAACCAACCTTGCCACGGGCTCGGCCAGTCGCAGCATCCTTCAGGAATTCACCGACCGCTATCGGCAGCGCCCGTACCTGCGGAACGATACGCACACCCAACGCTTCGCGGCGTGCCTGCTCGGTGAATCGCCCGTCGGTGATGAGCGTCGTGCTTTGCGCCGACAACACGAGCGCGCCCGCCTCACCGGTAAAGCCGGTGAGGTAATACCAGCTCGCCGGCTGGGTAACAACCAGCGCGCCCAGTTCGGCTTCGTCGAGTTGTTTTCTCAGCGCCCGACGGCGCTGCGCGAATGGAGTCGTCATAAAAGGATCGAGGAGACCGTAGTCTCCTCGATTTAGCCCTGAATTGAAACTTCTGAATCCGGGTTGAAGTGAACCGAAGTCCTTGCGGCCTTCAGCGGTATGCCGACGGGAGTTATGCCGAAGGAATGATTCGCGGTGTCAAGAAGAACAGCAGCTCGGAGCTGTTCACGCTGGTTGCATTGCGCTTGAACAGATTGCCGATGATCGGGATGCTCCCGAGGATTGGCACCTGTGTGATGTTGACCTGCGACGAGGTAACGATCACGCCGCCGACCACGATCGTCGCACCGTCCGCAACGGTGACTTTGCTCTCCGCCGATTCGGTGTCCAACGCGGGTACGCCCTGAATGCGCGGGATACCTTGATCGATCTGCGTGTTTTCGACAATCACGTCCATGAACACGGTGCCGTCTGCGGTGATCTGCGGGGTGACAACGAGCTCGAGTACCGCGTCAATGTACTGGACGGAAATCGTGTTGTTAATCGTCGTCTGAATCGGAATCTTCACACCTTGCTTGACCGTGGCCTTTTCGTTGTTCTGGGTCACGATGCGCGGCTTCGAGAGCAATTTACCGACGCCCTTCGATTCCGCTGCGGTGATGAAGAAGTCGAGCGCGAAGTTCGGCGAGCGAGTCGTAAAGCCAAAGCCGCTCGTGGGCACGCCCGCGCCGAGATTGACGCTCAGAGGAATACCGGTGTCGACGCCGTTGCCGGTGACAGCGCCCTGGCTGACCGTGACAGGGGACGCCGGGACGCCAGGGGCGGTGGTGACACCGCTGCCGCCGACCGCGGGCGACCCGCTGAAGAGCGAGCGCCCCCCGGTGGTGGAGCCGGCAAAGCCCAGTTCAGTACCGATGTCCTGGGCGAAGGCGCGGGTGGCCGCGACGACGCGAGCTTCGATTTCAACCTGCTGTGACTTGCGATCGAGCTGGCGAATGAGGTTGTCGACATTCGGAATGACCGACGGAATGTCGCGGATGATCAGTTGGTTCGAGCGGGTATCGAACAGGATATCGCCGCGCGAGGTCAGAAATTTCTTCAGTGTCGGAGCCATTGACTCAGCCTTGGAGTAGCTGAGTACACGGGTCACGGTTACCATTTCCTGCGCATCGTTTTCCGCCTTGCGAACGTCGCGCGCCGTCTCGGCTTCCTTCTTAATGGTGTCGAGGGTGGCGATGCGGAGCACGTTGCCGTGCAGTTGCTTTTCAAGACTGTTGTTCTGGAGAACGATGTCAAGCGCCTGATCCCATGGCACTTCGTCGAGGACGATGGTCAGGGTACCCTTAACATTGGGATCGAGCACAACGTTCAAACCGCTGATTTCGTGAATCAGGCGGAAGAAGTCGCGAAGATCGACGTCTTTCAGGTTCACCGATATGGGTTCACCGGTGTACCGGCTCGGCGCAGCAGTCGTCTGGGGAGCGACCGTTGCGGCGGCATTGCCGGCTTGCGCGGTTGCCTGTGCTGCGGCTTCCTGAGCGGCGATCGGGCGAACCGGCTGGTCTTTCCCACCGGAGTTTCCGCTGTACGATGCGAGGACGACTGAGGGCTGGGTCAGTTCGCCAGGCAACGCGAAGCGAGGAGCTCGATACGAAACTTTTTGGACAGCGCGAACAACGTGCGGCGTCGAGTCGTTATATTGGAAGTCGCGACGCGAGCGATTCGAGACCGTCGTGGTGGAAACGCTGGAATCGATCGGCGATTCGGGTTGCAGGTCGAACGCAACGACGACAGCTGGACCTTCGCGTAAAATCTGGTAAGGAGCGGCAGAGGTCAGATCGACGACGATGCGAGCGACGTCGGGACGATACTGGCCGAGACGCACGCCGCGCACGGGAGCCGAAACGCCGGGCACCGTGGTCTTCTGGGTGGCGAGCCGCGCACCGGTGAAATCGAGGACGAGACGGTCAGGATTCTGCATCCGCGACGCGCGTACCTCGAGCGGGCCTTCGCCTTCGACGCGAATGCTTTCACGCTGCGAAGCCTGGGTCACCGCCACACTGGAGATCACCGAAGCCGTCGCGGACGCGCCGCCGGGCTCCTGCGTCTGAGCGAACGACGGGCTCACCGAGAGCGCCGCCGCCGCGAGTATCAGGCAGCCAATTCGAAAGGCCGGCCGGTTCATCTTCATTGCTGTTCTCCTGCACTGGCGTAGATTCTCTTTTGTACCGAGCGTTCCACTGGCTTGCCGAACGCGTCCTTGCCCAATTCGTGGAACGAAACTCCGTCCATGGCAATCTTGTCGACGCGACCGTCGTAAAGTTGATCGCCTTCGCGCAGGAAGTACGTGCGCGCTTGCGGATTCGAAACGACGGCGATCATGCCCGCCGAAGAGCGAACGATGCCATCGAGCCGGAGCGTGCTGACCTGCAAGCCAGCCTTGCCCGGAGGAAGATTTTTGCCGGCGTTCTGGTCTTTCTGGCGGTTGACGAGCGACTCGAACGGGTCGCGGCGTGAACCCTTTTCGCCTTCCCCGGAGCCCTGCGCGCCAGATGCATTGGCGGATGCGGCCGGAGCGGTTTTGGCGGTTGCCGGAGCGCTGGTCTTGGCTTTAGCCGGTTTCGGCTTTGAGGTCTTGGGCTTGGACGCAGCCTTGGCTGGCGGGTTCGACTGAGCTCCGCCTGCAGGGCTGGTCTGCGCCAATAACCCGGGGGCGGCGGCCAGCAAAATCCCTACGATGATGATCTTTACAGAACGCATGTTTCTGCTCATTCCGTTCACATTTTTCCTGCTGGCGGCGCGGGCTTGGAAGCTCCCGTGTCAGCGGGCTTGGTGAAGAAAGTGGTTGCTGTAAATATTCCAGACACTGAGGTTCCTGGCCGCAATGGGTACTTAGCAGCCTTCGAACCGTTGGAATCCTCGAAGTCGATGTCGCCGACGTTGATGATGCGCGACAACCGGCTCAGACGACCGAAGAAGTCGAGCAGGTTGAAGTACGGGCCGTCGGCCTGCACTTCGAATGGCATGTCGTAGTGATATTCGCGCGCGACGACGGGCTTCGAAGTCAGCCGGCGAATATTCACGTTGGAAGCGGACGCCGCACCCTGCACCAGGCGGATGAACTCGTCTTGTTCCTTTTCTTCGGGAACGATGGTCTTCAGCGTCTCGAGCTGCTTCGAGAGCGCGTCCATCTGCGATTTCAATTCGCCGTAGCGCTGGCGGTAAACCTGGAGTTGCGTGACTTCCTGATTGAGCTGCGAGCGCTGCCGGACGGCCTTGTCGACCTCGTCGCGTTCCTGCGCGATCGGCGAGAACGGCAAGTAAATCCCGACGAGCACCAGAACGACCGTGATGGCCACGGCCAGCAAGCACTGCATGATGACGGACATATCGCGGAGTGGGTTCGCCATATCGTTTACCCTACCTTCGGCGGCATAGCGCCGCTCGGCGCCGCCACCGGCGCGCTGGCGGGCTTCGCCGTCGTCGCCGCCGGAGCGCCCGGAGGTGTAATTTGTGCGGAAATCTGGAAATTGAACGTCTGCACAGCGGTAGCCTTCTCGTCCTGCTTGGATTCCTTGATTTCGATGTTCGAGAAATAGCCGGAAC
This sequence comes from uncultured Acidobacteriota bacterium, assembly GCA_963795355.1. GTDB lineage: Bacteria > Acidobacteriota > Terriglobia > Acidiferrales > UBA7541 > Acidiferrum. Next base: position 85,347 of record CAWCHM010000008.1, on the reverse strand, counting down.
GCTTGAGCGCGGTGATGAAGTTGGCCACGCCGTTAACGGAAGCCGAGGCACCTTCGAGGGTCAGGCTGTTGTCCTTCTTTACCATCGAGGTGAGCCAGAGATTTTCAGTGCGTGAAACCGTGCTGGCGATCTGATCGAGCAATTCCTGGCCACCAGTGCGATCGCGCTGCAACTGTTCGATCGTGGACACGCGCTGTTGCAGGATGCCCTTCTGCTTTTCAAAGGCTTCGACCTGCAGCTTCACTTGTTCGAGATCGGTTTTCTGCGTCTGGAGCTGTTTGATTTTGGCGTTTTCGTCGCTCAACTGGTGCTGCCAGTTGTAATAAACGTAGCCGAGGATCAGCGCGCCGAAAAGAACACCGGCGCCGATGAAGAGGGCCGGAAGTGCGGCGCCCGTATCGACGGGACGTCGCGACGCTTTTGGTTTCGCTTGTCCGAGAAGATTTATACGGATCATGACTAGTCAAAGCTCCTCAGCGCCAGGCCAACCGCAATGGCAAGCCTCGGACCCATTTCGCGAATCTGGTCGTCGCTGTGCTTACCCGGGTTCACCAGCACTTTTCGGAACGGATTGAGTTCTTCCACCGGCATCGCAAATTCTTCGCGCAGGAGATCCACCAGGCCAGGGACACGCGCCGTGCCACCGGCAACGACGATGCGCTGAATGTTTTCGCCGCTGGCGGTCGCGCGGAAAAAGTCGAAAGTCTTCTGAATTTCGAGCGTAAGGATGTCGGAAACGCTGCGAAGAATCTGTTGCTTCTGCTCGTCAGTGACGCTGGGCAGCGTGTCGCCCTTCTTGAGGCGCTCGGCGTCTTCGTAGCTGAGGTCCAATTCTTTTTGCAGGGCATCGGTGAACTGGTTGCCGCCGACGCTGACGTCGCGGGTGAACAGCGGGATCCCCCCGCGGACGATATTGATGTTCATGACGCTGGCGCCGATATTGAGCAGCGCGACCGTCTGGCCCGCATCGGGCTCGTAGTTCACTTCAAAGCAGTTCTGGAGGCCGAACGCGTCGATGTCCACGACGACCGGAGTCTTGCCGGCCTGCGCGAGCACGTTCGTGTGATTCAGAATTTTGTCTTTCTTCACGGCGACGAGCAGCACGTCCATCTGCGCGTCCATCGATTCGAGTAACTGGTAGCTGAGATTCACGTCGGCGATATCGAACGGGATGTGCTGGCTGGCTTCCGAAGGAATGCGCTCGTACAACTCTTCTTCGGTCATCAGCGGAAGAGGCACGCGCTTTACGATCACGGAGTGACCGGAAACCGAGGTGGCGACGTTCTTCGTCTTAATCTTTTCGGAGTCGAAAATCTTGCTGATGGCGTTGGCGACTTGCGGCGCGTCCATGATGGCGCCGTCCACGACGGTATCCTGTGCCAGCGCTTCCGTGCCGAAACTGACGAGCTCGTAGCCCGCTTTCGTCGACTTCAATTCGACGGCCTTGATCGAGCTCGAGCCGATGTCCAGTCCGACCAGCTGTTTGTTTTTTCCGCCAAATAACGACATGTTCGCGGCCTCTTTCCCTTTCGCCTTGCGAGACTTACCGGCGCCGTACGTGCGCCTGGCTCATCTTGCGTTCCATCCAGCGGTCCAGGATCGTCTTGCGCAATTTCCAGCGATTGCCCAACTTGAATGCGGGAATCTCGCCTTCGGTGATGTAACGGTAGAGCGTATCCGGGCTGATCCCCAGATATTGCGACGCTTGCCGCACATTCATGACTTCTCGAGATTCATTCACGAGGATCGCAACCCCGGCGCCCATCGCACGCCGATATCAACCTGATTGGCGCACCCCGACCGACCACTGCGAGCTACGGAGGTGCACCCCGTGAAAACGTTATGACATCCCGGAGTTGAGGGGGTCAAAGAGAATTTGTGCGCGAGTTGTCCTATGTATATGGGTTCTTTCCGTCTTTCGTTGGGTTTCTATGGTATATCCTACTATATCCAGCGTAGCCCCCTTATCAGTACCACTACATATTGACGATTTACCTCGCTTTTGCCTGTTCGCGGGAACAGTAATTGTTAAGCCTCACACCGCGCGGGCATTCGTCCTCCATGGCTCGCACTGACGACATCGCTCGGCGATTTTGCCGGCTTGCTCTCGGGCCAACTCCAGGAATTCAAAGCCATAGAGCATGCCGAGCTTGTGACGGACGACCGCGGCCGCAACGACCCCTGTAACTGGCTGTAAACGAACAACTTCTCCTGGTTGTAGCGCACCCTGAATCATCGCCGACATGCCGCTTTGGCTGATTTCCACGCTAATTCCATCGAAGCACGCACCGTTCTCGCAGCAGACCTTCGTCGGCTCGCTGAAGCGGTATCTCGGGTGGCGTCTACGGTCGGCTAAATCTGCACTGTTGACAGCGTTTTCGGCGGTTGAAACACCCGCACGGGTTTGCGAAGCGAGAGGGCTTTCCTGGCGATCGAGTGGCTTGCTCACACGGACCTCAACGTCCGTATCGGCCACGGAATGCACAGCCTTGAATGAGGTTTTTATGAGGAAGGCGTCAAACGATGGAATGGCGCTGAGCGAGGATCGTCGGAACGCTTATTTTAGAGGCCGAGAGTCTTCCAGATCGAATCAATCTTTGATTTGGTCTTCGCGTCCATGAGGATTTCGTCCGGCCACGGCCGCGTAAAACCTTCGGTCGGCCATTTGCGTGTCGCGTCGACTCCCATCTTCGAACCGAAATCCTGCATGCGCTGCGCGTGATCGAGCGTGTCGACCGGCCCGAGCGAAAACTGCACGTCCCGCTCGGGGTCGAGCGCGCACAGTGCCTTCCACACGACTTCGCGATAGTCGTGAATATTTACGTCGTGATCGACCACAACAATAAGCTTCGTGAACATCGCCTGACCGAGCGACCAAATCGCGTTCATGATTTTGCGTGCGTGCCCCGGATACGATTTACGAATCGCGACGATCATTAAATTGTGAAAGATTCCTTCGGCCGGCATCGACACATCGACGATTTCCGGATACTGCATCTTCATCACGGGCAGGAAAACGCGCTCGACGGCATATCCCATGTAAAAGTCTTCCTGCGGCGGCGGGCCGACGACCGTCGTCAGATAAATCGGATCTTTCTTATGCGTGATGCATTCGACGTGAAAGACCGGGTACTCCCCTTCCAATGAATAAAATCCAGTGTGATCGCCGAACGGGCCTTCCGTGCGCATTTCGTTCAGCGAAACATAACCTTCGAGAACGATTTCCGCATTCGCGGGAACGTCGAGATCGTTAGTCTCGCATTTCACCATCTCGACGGGCTCGCGGCGCAAAAACCCAGCAAACATCATTTCGTCGAGGTCAGGCGGAATCGGCAGCATTCCGGCCAGTGAGGTTGCCGGATCGGCGCCGATCGCCACCGAGACCGGAATCTTCCCATCGGGATTCGCCGCGCGCGCTCGACGGAAATGTTCGGCGCCATGTTTCTGCGTCTGCCAGTGCATGCCGGTCGTGCGCGCGTCGTAGACCTGCATGCGATACATTCCGACGTTGCGCTTCCCGGTTTCCGGATTGCGCGTAAATACTAGAGGGAACGTGATAAAGCGGCCGCCGTCCTGCGGCCAGCATTTGAGAATCGGGAAGTCGAGCAGATTTACGTCGCTGCCGGTGCGGATCACTTCTTTACAGTCGCCGTCCTTCACGCTTTTCGGAAAAAACGAGCCGAGTTCCGCAAGCTTCGGCAACATCTTGATTTTGTCGAAAAGTCCCTGCGGCGTTTCCATCGCGAGAAATCCGCGGATGCGGTCGGCGACATCTTCCAGACGATCGACTTCGAACGCCAACTCCATGCGTCGCACGCTGCCAAAAGTATTTACGAGCAGCGGAACTTTCGATCCCTTTGGCTTTTCAAAGAGCAGCGCCGGCCCGACGCTGTCGGGTTTGCGTTTTGAATCGCGCGCGATGCGCTGCGTGATTTCGGTGATCTCGAGGATCGGATCGACTTCGCCCCGCACGCGGACGAGTTCTCCCTCTTTTTCGAGCTTCCGCACAAAATCCCGCAAATCGCGATACGCCACTCGCTCCTCCAAAGAGCTTCGCCGACGATGTCAAAACTCTAGCACGAACCCTTCGACGGCACGGCACGCGCCGACATTCTCGCAGCACAAAATTTTTCTACTAACCGCTACTCGGGGCGTGGCATCCAAACCGCATCACGCTACGTTTCGCGAGGATGAAAACATGCCGAAGATGAAAATCGCAGTAGTCCCCAAACCGGGTGCCGACTTCGTCGTTGAAGAACGCGAAATCCCTACGCCCGGAACAGGTCAGGTACGCATCAAGGTACAAGCGTGCGGCGTGTGCGCCAGCGACCACTTCGTGAAGGAAGGCCTGATGCCGTGGATTCAATATCCGCGCTCGCCCGGTCATGAAGTCGCCGGCGTGATCGACGAAGTCGGTCCGAATGTGACGGCGTGGAAAAAGGGACAGAGAGTCGGCGTTGGCTGGCACGGCGGCCACGACTTCACCTGCATCAATTGCCGCCGCGGCGATTTCATCAACTGCGTCAACGAAAAGTGGGCGGGTGTCCACTACGACGGCGGCTATGCGGAATACATGGTCGCGCCGTGGGAAGCGGTCGCAGCCATCCCGGATGGACTTGAGCCAGCGGAAGCGGCACCGCTACTGTGCGCGGGAATCACCACATTCAACGCGCTTCGCCGCGCCGGCGCGATTCCCGGCGATCTCGTCGCAATTTTGGGCGTCGGCGGACTCGGCCATCTCGGCGTGCAGTTCGCGAATAAGTTCGGGTACAAGACGGTCGCGATCAGCCGTGGCAAAGAAAGCGAAGCTCTCGCGAAAAAGATCGGAGCGCACGTTTACCTCGATAGTTCAGCGGTGGATGCCGCGGCGGAGCTCAAGAAACTTGGCGGAGCCCGCGTAATTCTCTCGACGGCGCCAAGCGGCAAGGCGATGACCGCTCTGGTTGACGGGCTCGGGGCCAACGGCTCAATGCTCGTAATCGGAGCCGGCCCCGATCCGATTTCAGTTACTGCGGCTCAGCTGATCTTCGGCAACAAAGCGGTGAAAGGCTGGGCGTCCGGCACCGCTGTCGATTCCGAAGACACGTTACGCTTCTCGGAGTACACCGGAGTGCGCCCGATGATCGAAAAATTCCCACTCGAAAAGGTCAACGACGCCTGGGCGCGCATGGTCAGCGGCAAAGCTCAATTCCGCGTTGTCCTGACGATGTAGCTAGCGGTAGCTAGCGCGAGGTAAGCGCAAAGCATGAGTCGAGCCTCCGCGCACCGACACAGGATCGCCGTGCTCTTTCCGCCTAATGGCCGCTTCGGGCGAAAACCTCTTTCAGAAGTTCTGTCGTGCGTGCGGCGGGATTCGTCCGGATTTGTTTCTCTTGCTCGGCCAACTCATAAAAAAGACCGCCGAGAGCTTTCGACACCACGTAGTGATCGATATTCAGGCTTTGGCTGTTCGCGAACGGAATATTTTTGTATTGTTCGGTGAGCGAATCGTATTGGCGCACCACGCCGTTTTCTTGCATCGTCTTCTTGACGACTGGAGTGAACGCTTCCGTCAGCTGGCCGGTGGTTTTCTCTTTGAAATATTCGGTGGCCGCAGTGTTGTTGCCCGACAGTATCCGTTTCGCATCGTCAAAACTCATCGCGAGGATCGCATCGATGAAGATTTTTCGTGCCGCAGGAGCAGCAGCTTCAGCTGAGCGATTCATGCTCAGAATGAATTCGTCGATCTTCGGCCCAAAGCCAACGACGCGCAGCCCACTTTCGAGCGGCTTCAACTCCTTCGGCATCAAGATCTTGATCGCTTCGTTGCCAAAGTAGCCGTTCGGCTTGCCAACGATCTTGACCGCGTTTGCCGAGCCGACCTGAAGCGCCTGCTTCAGCCCCGAAGCTACTTTTGACTCGCTCAGTCCGCTAGCGCTGCCCAAGCCCGCGCGCTTCGCCAATTCATCGAGCTGTGCGCGCGCCGAACCGCAAAACAGAATCAGGCCCGCAGCCAGGATCAATGCTCGAATCATCTTGTGTTCTCCTGACGATCAAGTTCGTCACAGATGTGCCGAACTGTCACTCCATTAACCATCAGCCAAGAGTAGACTCCGGAAACCTAACTCAGCGCGACAGGATTTGGATCTGGCGTTCGGACTGGGTGGCCGCGCCACGTTTGAAATCCCTCGCGCACCAGGCTCCAGATCGTCCGCCGATTCTGGTACACCAACTTCATCCACGCGCGAGCATTCATTTGAGGGAAGTAGATTCCCCGGAAGCAAATCCGTGCGATGAATATGTTGATGCGATAGCCCAACTGCTTTTCCTTCAGCGAATCCACAGCGTGCGCGATCGCCTCGGCGCTGTACGACTTCGCCCAGCCGTATTTTACTTCCGCGTGCGCGTCCGCGATCGTCATCTTCAGCGGCGTATGCGCCATTTCGAATGGAATAAATTCCTGCCAGTGCTTCGGGCGAGTCAGGCGCCCCGCGACTTCAAGTCTTTTATAAAGAGGTGTGGCCGGCAACGGAGTCAACAGGCCAAAAATTGGCAGTCCCGGCGGCCAGGTGCGAATCTGCTCCAGCGTACGCTCGGCGACTCCGGTCGTGTCGTTGTCCATGCCAAAAATAAATGAAGTAATGGCGTATACGTTGCGCTTCGCCAATCGCTCCAGCACCGCCGCGTACTCTCCCGGTTTGTTGAAGCCCTTGTTTACGTCGGCGAGGTTAGCGGGATCGATCGATTCCATGCCGATAAATACCCACTTGCCGCCAGACGCCGCGATCAAATCCACCAGCTCTGGGTCACGCAGCAAATTCGCGCTGATTTGCGCTACCCAGTGCACTTGCGCATTCGCCGCAATGATGTCGCGCAACAAAGACTTGGTACGCTTGATGTTGATTGCGAAATTATCGTCGATGAAAAATACCGCGATCTGCCCGCCCTCGCGCTTTGCTCGCGCCTTCAGCAACAGCAGTTCGCTCACGACACTTTCATTGGTGCGGAATCGTATGGAATCGCCAAAAAATCCAGTCACCGTGCAAAATTCGCAACCATACGGGCAGCCGCGCCCCGACTCCATCGGGATGATGCGAAATGTGCCCCACCCTTCGCCGATCTTTTTCAGCGTCTTGGCAGCCATTTTAGGAACGAGGTTAAATTGCTCTAGATTGATTTTGTCCCACGGAATCACTGGATAGTTTTGCAACCCTGGCTTCTTTTCCTGCCCAAAATCGTCCACCGGCGCGTAGACCTCTTTCAGCGTGCCGCGCGCCGCGTCGGCCACAATCTTCGGCCAGGTTTCATCCGCCTCGCCCAACGCGACGGCATCCGCGTGCCGCGGTCCGCCACTTCGGCCAAGGGCTTCGTCGAACTCCTCGGTCACGTGCGGTCCGCCCATCACCACGGGCACTCCGACCGCGCGGATCGCGTCCGCCATGCGATACGCCTTGGCGACCATGCGCGTCATCGCGCCGATGCCAACCAGCCCGATGTTCTCCTCTTTCACATAGCGCGCTATGCCCTCCTCGTCCATCGGCTGCGCATTTCCGTCGATCAGCACGACTTCGTGCCCCACCGGCGTCAGCGATTGCAGCAGGAACATCCAGAGATGCGGCATAAAATTGCGCGTGACCCCGTTGTCCGGGTTGTAGAGAAGTATTCGCATTGTTTTTTTTTGTACTAGTTGAGAGAACGACCGAGACCTGATTTGTGATATCAGGCTGATATCACTCTAGATCATTGCGGCGTCGATGTCTGGTTAATTCGCGGAATCGAGGAAAAAAGATCGCTCCTGGCACCCGATTCGGGTGCGGAAGGGCCCCCAGAAACGCATGGCAGGTGGCGACCGCCGAGTTGCCAGCATAGGACTTTCTCAGGGTTGCCGATCGAGCCGGAGCGCAGCGGCTTGGTAGTCACCCTTCAACTCGAAGTTGATGCCGTGGTGCATCCACCAATCGCCGGAGGCGGATTCGGGTGTGCCGGGGATGGCTTTGCCTTCGATCCAGGTGAGTTTGTAGCGCGCGGCGGGATCAAGACCTTGGAGTTGCAGCAGCGGGAAGAGACGGCCCTGCTTCGTCGCGACGGAGAATGCGAACACGACGGATTGTGATTTGTCGGCCGAGACCGTTTGCGTCGCGGAAAATTCGCTGTCGTCGCGCGGGGTGACCAGTCGATACAGATCTCCCTGCGTGATCGTCTTTTGCACTTCGTGATATGCGGAGATGAGGCGCTTCGCCGTCGCGAAATCTTCGGCGCTCCACTTGTTGAGATTGTCGCCGATGCCAAGCGAACCTTGCATTGAGCTGAGCATGCGGTACGTGAGCGTCGTGTTCCGGCCGTTCTGCCAATGCGGCGACGCCGTCACCCACGCCATCATGATTTGCGGCGTGTACGCGTACGTAAAACCGTCTTGCATCGAGAGTCGATCGAACGGATCGGTGTTGTCCGACGGCCAGACTTCGTCCGTGTAGCGCAGGATGCCGAGATCGACGCGACCGCCGCCGCCCGAGCACGATTCGATTTCGATCTTCGGATGCTTCTTGCGGAGTTCGGCGAGAACCCAATACACGTTGCGGACAAATTCAACGTAGACCTTTTTCTGTTCATCGGCGGGAACGGCGTCCCAGCCAGGTTCGGACCAGTTGCGGTTGTAATCCCATTTGAAAAACGCAATGTCGTTTTCAGTGAGCAGCTTGTCGAGAAATCCGAGGACGTAATCACGCACATCGGGTCGCGCAAGATTGAGGACCAGCTGATTGCGCGATTCGGAACGCGGGCGGCCGGGGAAATTCAGCACCCAGTCGGGATGCTTGCGATAGAGATCGGAGTCGGGATTGATCATTTCAGGCTCGACCCATAGCCCGAAATCCATTTTTAGCGAGTGCACTTTGTCGATCAGCGGCTTCAGGCCGTTGGGAAATTTCTCCTTGTTCACGTACCAGTCGCCGAGGCCGGCGTGGTCGTCTTTGCGCTGGCCGAACCATCCGTCGTCCATCACGAAGCGATCGATGCCGATCGTGGCAGCCTTTTCGGCGAGAGCTTCCTGCCCTGCTTCGTCAACGCGAAATTCGGTAGCTTCCCAGGAGTTGTAAATGACCGGTCGTGGCTTGGGATTCGGCGATTGGGGAAGAATGTGGGTCAGCTCAAAGTTGTGGAGGATGCGTGACGCGCCGCCGAGTCCGTGATTTGAGTAGCCGCCGTAAAAAATCGGGGTCTCGAGCTTCTCGCCCGGCTTCAGCTTGTAGCCGAAATCAAATGGATTGAAGCCGCCGGTGACGCGCACCGATTCGAGTTGCGTTTTTTCGATCGTAAAGCGCCAGGAGCCCGACCACGCGAGCGCACCGAACCAGACTTCGCCGTGCTCTTCGCCGGCAGAGAGTGGCCCATTCGATTTTTGGCTATCGTCGCGTGAAATCGCGAACCACGGATTCGCCTGATGCCCGGTCGTGCCGCGGCGGCTCTCGATCACCCGCTCGCCGCCCTGAATCGGTTCCTGATTCAGCGTCCACTCCGCGCCCCAGCGGCCGGTGAGATAGCTGAGCGTGTATCGCGATGGCGCCAGAGTCCATTGGGCGGCGGCAGCTTGCTCCACGATCACGGCGTCCTTTTCGCGATTCTCAATCACCGCAGAACGCGCCAGAATGCCGCTCTCGGCGTCCATCGCGTAACGCAACGTGACGTAAATCTCGCGCGAGATGTCCTTCATCAGGACTTCGTAGGCGTTCGCAGTGGACTTGCTGCTGAAATAGTGGAGGACGAGGTCGCGATTGCCGTCGGCAAAGGTCACTTTCAGCGCCGGCTCAGTGAAGAGTCCTGCACCCCAACTCGCGTATTCCTGTGGAGTCGTCGTACCCGGCGAATCAAACGACGCCATCTCCGGCATCGAATGCGCCGCCGCGCTTTTGTCGCCCGCAGCAAGCTTGCCGCCCCAATACAACGCCTGCAACTCCCCGCGCTCGTTCACGCCAAAAACATAAGTGGTGTCGCCGCCATCAAGCCGAAACATCTGCCCAACGCCAGCCGGCGCTGCATTCGAAATGGAGCTATTCGAAAAAAGGAGGGTCAGTCCCGCGACGAGATAGAGAGATAGGCGAGCCGAAGCGGTCAATCGTCGAATTCCAAATGGCGTTTTCATGGCGCCGTCATCCTAGCATCCGCTCACCTGCGGTGTCTCGGCGTGCATCGCGCACCGTGTACTAGTCCCCACGCATTCGAATGATAACCACATCACTATTATATTGACTTGATACAACAAATGCGTTAGAATACGTCGTGCACTTGTGCCTCCAACCAACCCGCCCCACACGGGACGCTGACGGATTCCCATTTTGCTCCATTCACGCGATCACGCAAATCTTCTGGAATCAATCGCTTCCACACTCTTTATTTTCGCGGATTTGGAACTGCCTTGTAACAAAGGACTTACAGACTCTTTACAAAAACACCGGGGGGTGGGGAGAAGCTTCCCGTTTTGGAACGGCCGATCAACCCGAGCGAACCACATCGCTGGCGGGCGCGCCATTCTCAGCTCAACGGCCAACGGTAGTATTCTGGAAGCAGCTATGAAGCGGGTTTATTTCGATCACAATGCGACGACTGCCGTTGAGCCGGAAGTGCTCGAGGCGATGCTTCCCTATTTTTCGGAGGAGTTTGGGAATGCGTCGTCGATTCATGGGTTTGGGCAGAAGGCGCGTGCGGCCGTGGAGACGGCGCGGGAGCAGGTGGCGGCACTGATTGGCGCGCGGCCGCAGGAGATTGTACTTCACGAGCGGGGGGACCGAGGCGGACAACCACGCGATTTTTGGGGTGGTGCGGGCGGCGAGTCGCCGGCAGCGGGAGCGCGAATGGCGCGCCGAGCTTCAGCGCGAACTTCAAGAGCAGTATCCGAACCGGCTACAGGAGCCGAAAGCGCCACACATCATCACTATAGCGATCGAGCATGAAGCGGTGCTGAATAGCTGCCAGGAACTGGAGAAGCAGGGATTCGCGGTTACTTATTTGGCGGTGGATCGGAATGGCCTTGTCGATCTGAATGAAGTTCGGCGGGCACTGCGGGCGGAGACGGTGCTGATTACCGTGATGCACGCGAACAATGAAATTGGAACCGTGCAGTCGATGCGCGAGATTGGCGAGATTGCGGCCGAGGCGGACGTTTATTTTCATACGGATGCGGTGCAGTCGGCAGGAAAGATTGCAATTGATGTAAATGCGCTCAAGCTCGATCTGCTCTCGATCTCCGGGCACAAGATGTATGCACCTAAGGGCGTCGGCGCGTTGTATGTGCGAGGGGGAACGCGCGTTCAGCAGTTGATGTACGGCGGACATCACCAGCGAGGGTATCGACCGGGTACGGAAAATGTCGCGGCCATCGTTGGACTGGGAAAGGCATCGGAAATTGCGCGCAAGTTGCTGGCGGCCGATGCGGAGCGCGTTGAAAGCCTTCGCGACGAACTCGAACGCGGCTTGCTCGATCGTGTGCCGGATGCCCGGGTGAACGGCGCGGGGGCGGCGCGCACGCCGAATACGACGAACATCACGTTTGCGGGGATCGATGGCGAGGCGCTGGTGATTGCGTTGGATTTGAAGGGACTGGCTTGCTCGACGGGCGCGGCGTGTTCGTCGGGAGCAGTTGAGCCTTCCCACGTACTGACGGCGATCGGTCTCAACGGGGCCGATGCGCGTTCCAGCCTTCGTTTCAGTCTCGGCCGACACACGACTCCGGAAGAGGTCGCGTTTGCGCTCGAGGTAATCCCTGCGGCGGTCGCGAAGCTCCGCGAGTTCTCTCCTGCCTACAGTAAAGAAGCGAGCGCACGCTGAATCCGCTAAAATAAAGGGCGCATGACGACGGAAGCACAATTCGAGACGTTGCCGACGGACACGGAGCCGCGGGCTGGACTCGTGGCTGTTGCCATGTCGGGCGGTGTCGATAGCTCGACGGTTGCGGCGTTGCTACAGGAACAGGCGCGGCTCGTGATCGGGCTGACGATGCAGCTGTGGAATCAGAGGCGGCTGCCGCAACTGCAAAACGACGGTCCGGCGCAGCATCGGTGCTGCTCGCTGGATGATGTTTACGACGCGAAGCGCGTGGCACAGCATCTGAATTTCCCCCACTACGTGGTGAATTTCGAGCAGCAGTTTGAAGAGCGGGTGATTCGGCCGTTTGTGGATCAGTATTTGTCGGGGCGGACGCCGATCGCCTGCACGAACTGCAATACCGACGTGAAGTTCGAGCCGCTGCTGCGCATGGCACGGCAGATTGGCGCGGAGCGGCTGGCGACGGGACATTACGCGCGAATTCGACGGAATGAAGAGACCAGGCGATGGGAGTTGCTGCGTGCGCGGGATGACAGCAAAGATCAATCTTATTTTCTGTGGGGATTGACGCAGGAACAGCTATCGAAGAGCGAGTTCCCTCTTGGCGAGCTGACCAAGGATGAAGTTCGCGCGGCGGCGCGGCGCGTGAATCTTCCGGTGGCGGAAAAGCCGGAGAGCATGGAGCTGTGCTTCGTGCCGAACGGCAACTACGTGCAGTTCATCGAGGCGTATTCGCTGGAGCGCGGATCGCCGCTGTCGAATACGAGCGGTGAGATCGTGAACGAAGAAGGCAACATCGTTGGCCGCCACAACGGCGTGCACAATTTTACGATCGGGCAGCGCAAGGGACTTGGCTTTGCAGCTGGCAAGCCGTACTACGTGCTGGCGATCGATCGCGAAAAGAACCGTGTGGTCGTTGGAGACGATGAATCTTTGCGATCGACCGTCTGCGAAGTCGAAAATGTAAATTGGATTTCGATCGCCCGCCCTGCTGCGCCGGTGCGCGCGGCGGTGAAGATCCGGCATAAGCACATGGCTGCGGCCGCCACTGTCGAAGCGATCGGCGATGATCGCGCCCGCGTCATGTTCGACGCACCGCAGCGGGCCATAACCTCCGGACAAGGCGCGATCTTCTACGATGGCGACGTGGTCCTTGGCGGCGGCTGGATTGCATCGGCATCACCCGCCCCTGCGACCTGACCGAGGCGACAAAATGAAAATGAGCGTTCTTGTACTCTTCCTTTTGCTTATGGTTGGGAGTGTCGCATCCGTTTCCCCAAGTCCGAACGCGGGTTCGGAGACACAGAGTCGCCAAGAACGATCCGGTGGGACTCCGACGCTGCTTCTGGAGCGAGACACGCTATCGCCGGCACTGAACGGGTTGCCGAGGTTTCGACTAGCGATTCAAAATCCTGGTAACACCGATCTGGTCCTCAATCTCGGGATGATGCTTGCGAATGGGAAAAAGCAATATGCCGACGCGATTACGTTCGTCGTGACTGACGCCAAAGGTAAAGCGCGAGAATTGACGTTGATAGGGCCAATGGCGATCGCGGGCAGGGTCGATCCGTTCGTGCTACCGCTACCGGCGCAGGCGGCGCTCTCGTTGTCGATAAACCTCAAGGATTATTGGGCTTCGAAATCGCGCGAATGGGAATACAAGTTCTCGGGATCGTATTCGATTGAAGCTCGGTACGTTGGTGAGGCGATGCCTTCTGGAAGTTCGAATCTCGACATGAGGGGCTATGAGCTTATGCCGTATTGGATCGGGACAGTCGCGTCAAATTCTTTGAAGTTTGACGTGTCAGCGAAATGAAAGCTAAATGAAGAGTTCTTCGCCGTCTTCAACGTCGGCACCTTCGGCGGTGCGGCGGCGGGAGCCGCGGCGAGATCGCAGGAAGTCGAGTCCAATCTTGATACCGCTGATGATTGCGGAAGCTTTTTGCATGGGCCGCCAGACGCCGCGTTTGAATTGGGTGCCGGCTTCTTCGACGGTTTCGAGCGCGCCGGTGAGAATACGATCGGCGGTAACGAGTTGGCCGCGGAGGCGGTCGGTGGCTTCGCTGACGACGCGATCGAGTTTTTGAGCCTGGCCGCGCGCAAGATACACGACGTGAGCAGCGTCGGAAACCATTTCGCTGATTTTTGGCTGCGTGTCGTCGAGGAGAATCTGGACGCGCGTGAGAATCGGGCCGACGCGCGAGTGCAGGTCGGTGGTGAGCTTGTCAACGCGCTCGACCGTCTTGCGCATTTGGAAAAACATTGCGGTGAGCATGGCGGCCTGAAACACGATGGCCACCGCTACAATCACGACCGATATGACGACCCAGGTTTCCATTCCTGCCTCACCCACGCCTAAACAGGGTCTGCCTGCTCAACGCCTACTTACACAATGCACTCGGGGATTTGATTCCCCGCCCAAGTAATTGCTTCAACGTTACGCCGGGCGGAGTAAACCCCGCCCCTACAAACTTCACGTCCGAAAGACGACAAATTCCAGATCGAAGAACGACGACGACTACGACTTGGATTCGCGGAGGTACGCTTCGCGGCCGGCTTCGACAGCGGCGGAGATCGAATCGCGCTTGCCCTTGGCGACATCCTTGCCGCGCTCGACCAATTCGTCGGCACGCTCGCGGAGTTCGCGGGCTTTGCGCTGGGCGTAGTCGCGACCTTCATCGGCTTTCTTGTTGAGATAGTCGCGGGTTTCTTCGCCTGACTTTGGAGCGAAGAGAACTCCGACCAAAGCACCGATGCCGAGACCTACGAGGAAAAAACTGACCTTGGAACCAACGTTGTCCGCCATAGCTGCCTCCTGAAAAAAATTAGCACGTGGGATTTGAGTGTGCAATACGAGCTAACCGGTATGTGCGCTCAGAGTAGGTTAACGCTTGGATTAAACGGAAGGCACATTCGAGAGGGAAAACAGGTCGATGCGGGGGTTTTACGCCCGGGCAAGCTGGGGCGCAGGAGGTCCTGCGCCCCTACATAAAAGGCGCTTCGACGAATCGCTAGCCAGCTTGGGGTGGGGCGGATTGGGTATCGGCGAGGTGGGCCAGGATTTTTTCGGCGGACTTGCGGGACACAACCTTGGATAGGCCGTCGATGCCGGCACGTTGGAGGTTGGCGATGCTCCCGAATTCGCGGAGGAGCTTGCGGGCGGTGGCTGGGCCGACGCCGGGGACGTCGCTGAGGGCGGTCTTGGTCTGGCGCTTGCCACGGCGCTGGCGGTGGAAGGTGACGGCGAAACGGTGGGTTTCGTCGCGGATTTGCTGGATCAGATGGAGGACGGGGTTGTGGCGGTCGAGCTTGATGGGCTCGTTTTCCTGGCCGTAGAAGTAGAGGATCTCCTCTTTTTTGGCGATGCTGGCGAGCGGCTGGTTGATGATTGCGAGGGATTCGAGGGCTTCGGCGGCGGCGTGGAGCTGGCCGATGCCGCCGTCGATGAGGATCAGGCTTGGGAGAGATTTGTTTTCTTCCAGGACGCGCTTATAGCGGCGGGTGACGGCTTCGCGCATGCAGGCGAAGTCGTCGTTTTGGGTGTAGGCGGGGCGGGAGTTGATGGGGATTACGCGGGCGAGGGGGACCGGCAGTGGCGGCGAAGGGCGTGGCGGTGAGTGAATCGAGCGTGACAATGGACGAGTCGGTGGGTGGCGGGGCATCGAACGCGGAAGGGGGATCCACGGTGCCGAACGGTTCGGTGGGTGGTGTTGAATCAAGGGCGGGGTGAACCCCGCCCCTACAATTGGAGTCGGAGGGGGCGGCGGCGACGGGTTGAGGACGGTCGATGACGGGCTCGGGAATTGGGCGGCCGGCGAAGTCGCCGCGGATGATGAATTTGCGATAGTCGGACTTTTTCATGCGGCCGTTTTCCCAGACGACCATGCTGGCGACCGTGTCGCTGCCCTGAATGTGGGAGATGTCGAAGCTTTCGATGCGGCGCGGCTCTTCGAGCAGGTTGAGGGCGTTCTGGACGGCCTCGCCGATCATTTTGGAGGTCGGCTTGAGGACGCGGAAGCGCTGTTCGAACGCGTGCTTGGCGTTGTTCGAAACGAGGTCGAGGAAAGCGCGCTTGCTGCCGCGCTGGGGGGTGAAGATTTCGACTTTGTGGCCGGCGCGGTCGGTGAGCGTTTCCTCGAGCAGTGCGCGATCTTCGAATTCGATCGGAACGTGGATCGCTTTCGGGAGATAGGCGGCATCGAGATAGAGCTGTTTCAAAAGCGATGGGACGAATTCGTTGGCGTCGAAATCGTCGAGCTCTTCCCAGAAAAATTCGCGGCGATCGACGACGCGGCCGCCGCGGAGATGGAAGAGATTGGCGGCGACGAGCGGGGCCTCGGCGTAGTAGGCGAGGACGTCGGTGTCGTCACCTTGCGCGGCGGCGATGCGCTGGCGTTCTTCGATGTCTTCGAGCGTGCGGAGAAGATCGCGATAAGCTGGCGGCTTGCTCGAAGAGTTCTTTTTCGGCGGCGGAGGACATGCGCTCTTCGAGCGACTTGATGAGATCACCGCGTTTGCCGTCGAGGAATAGGCGGACATCGCGAACGGATTCGGAGTACGCGTCATCCGCTGCAAGGCCGGAGACGCAGGGGCCGTGGCAGCGCTTGATGTAGTACTGCAAACACGGGCGCGGATGATCGCGGGTGAGATCGACGTTACAGCTCGGAATCATGAAGCGCTTGTGGATGAAGGTGAGAATGCGGCGGGCGAGATTTGCGGGGAAATAGGGGCCGAAGTAGGCGGCGCCGTCTTTTTTGACTTTGCGCGTGAAGTAGACGCGGGGATATTTTTCGTTGAGGGTGAGCTTGATGTAAGGGTAAGTTTTGTCGTCGACGAGGCGGATGTTGAATTTCGGCTGATAGCGCTTGATGAGATTATTTTCGAGGGCGAGAGCTTCGCGGGGATTGTCGAGGACGATGGTGTCGAGATCGGCGATTTCACGGGCGAGCGAGCCGGTTTTGAGGTCCATCCAGCGAGATTCGAGGAAGTAGGAGCGGACGCGGCTGCGAAGAGATGTCGCTTTGCCGACGTAGAGGACGGTGCCGGCGGCGTCTTTGAAGAGGTAGACGCCAGGACTGTCGGGGAGGAGCGCGGCTTTTTCGCGGGGTTCCATTGGGGAGCGCTGTGACGCGGCGATTTAACAGGAGCGTCGCTTCACATTACTATGATAGCGCGGTCGTAAAGTTGATGCTTTCGGCCCTGCTTTTGGCTTTGCTGCGTTGTGGAGATTTGAAACGGAAGTTAGAGGAGAGTTATCGGTGGCTTCGGAACGAGTTCGGATTCAACGGGTGAAGACGTTGTCGGACGATTGGTACGTCCTGAAGAAGACGACGTTTGATTTTCTGCGTAGTGATGGGTCCTGGCAGACACAGAACCGCGAGACATATGACCGGGGAAACGGCGCGGCGGTTCTGCTCTACAACCGGGAGAAGAAGACGGTGGTGCTGATCAAGCAGTTTCGGTTCCCTGCTTATGTAAATGGGCTTGAGGACGGGATGTTGATTGAGGTGTGCGCGGGACTGCTCGACAAGGCTGATCCGGAAGCATGCATCAAGAAGGAAGCAGAGGAAGAGGCTGGGTTCGTGGTGCACAATCCGCGCAAAGTTTTTGAATCGTATATGAGCCCGGGATCGGTGACGGAGAAGTTGTTCTTTTTCGTGGCTGAATATGAGCCGGATCATCGCAAGTCGGCGGGCGGAGGCGATGAAACCGAGGGCGAGGACATCGAAGTAATCGAGGTCTCGCTGGATAAGGCAATGGAGATGATCGGGCACGGCGAAATTCAGGATGGGAAGACGATTATGTTGTTGCAGTATGCGAAGTTGTCGGGGTTAGTGGATTAGGCTAGTACGACAGCGGCTAACTATTTCCAGGCGAGGCTTGACCGCGACGGGCGGACATGGGGAGCAGCGGTGCTGCGCCCGTACACGGACGCCGCGATATTTTGTTTTTGAGTGAAGTTTGTACGACGATTTTTTGCTGCGGGGCTATGATGTTCGACGCAAGAGTCGAGTGACTACGGAGGCCTAGGAATGAACAAGCGATGGAGTTTATTTGGAGCAGCGATGTTGGTAATGGCTTGCGGAGCGGCGGCATGGCAGACGCAGTGGAAGGCGCACGATCGGAATCGTCCGGCGCCGAAAGTAATTGATCCGGGGACGTGGTCATCGCAAGAGGCTGCGGGTAAGGCGCCTTCGGATGCGACCGTGCTGTTCGATGGAAAAGATTTATCGGCTTGGACCGACAAAGCTGGCGGTGCGGCGAAGTGGAAGGTGGCGGATGGATATTTTGAAGTTGTGCCGAAGACCGGGATCATTCAGTCGAAGCAGGCGTTTGGCAGCATGCAGCTGCATGTCGAGTTTCGCGAGCCGTCGCCGGCGGTGGGCGAAGATCAGGATCGCGGGAACAGCGGCGTGTTTTTGATGGGGCTGTACGAAATTCAAGTGCTGGATTCGTATGAGAGCAAGACTTATCCGGACGGGCAAGTCGGCGCGGTGTATGGGCAGTATCCGCCGCTGGTGAATGCCGCGCGGAAGCCGGGCGAATGGCAGTCGTACGACATCGTGTTTCACGCGCCGACATTTAGCGGGTCGGGGACGGTGGAGAAGAAGGCGCGGGTGACGGTGATTCACAACGGAGTTTTGGTGCAGGACAACGTGGAGATTCAGGGAACGACTTCGACGCCGACGCCGGAATACAAGAATACGGCGGCGAAGTTGCCCCTGGCGTTGCAGGATCACAATCATCCGGTGAGGTATCGGAATATTTGGGTGCGAGAGATTGGGGATTGAAGGGTAGTTGGCCAGGTCGTGTTGACGACTGGGCAAGCTGGGGCGCAGCGTGCTGCGCGCCTACAAGGAGATTATTCGCAATAGTTGGTCGGCCCGGCTTTTAGGACTTGTTGTTGAAATCAAGAGACCGGAGATAACGATGTGCAACGCTTCGAAACATCCGGGCCATTCGCATTCACACCCAGGTTCACATTCGCATACTCACTCGGATTCGAGCGGCAGTGCGCATCCGCGTTCACAGCCGCACTCGCACGATAGCGCGGGTAAAACGTTGGCGTCGCGGCGCGCGTTTCTCGGATCAATGCTGGCTTCGGCGGTGGTGGCACCGTTTGCCTTCGGGCAGGAGCAGTCGCGCGTTGCGATGGCGGAGCAATTCCGGCGAATGTCGGAGGATTACGAAGCGAAGGGATTGGCCGATCCATTTGTCGGAATCACGACGAATGGGCGGGTCGTACCGGACCTGTTCGAGATCGCGCCGACCGGAACATCGACGGAGCCTGTGCGGAACGCGGCTGAAAAATTCATCGCTTCCCTGTCGGGCGTGCAACTGGCACACACGATGTTTCCCATCGACGACGTGAAGTGGCGGAAGTGGATGAACCAGCATTTTTATTTCAGCCAGGGCCTTTGCTTTCAGGAAATGACGGACACGCAGAGAGAGCTTGCGTTTGGCTTGATGCGCGCGTCGCTGAGCGAAAGCGGGTTTGAACTGACGCGGAACATCATGAGGTTGAACGAAACGCTGGCGGAGTTGTCGGACGATCACGAATTCCTCGGCGAGTGGTTGTATTACGTGTCGATTTTTGGCAGGCCGTCGGCGACCGAGCCGTGGGGATGGCAACTGGACGGGCACCACGCGATCATCAATTACTTTGTGCTGGGCGACCAGGTGGTGATGACGCCGCACTTTTTCGGCTCGGAACCGGTGAAGGCGCCATCGGGAAAGTACAAAGGTCTGACGATTTTGCAGCAAGAGCAGACCGATGGTCTGGCGATGCTAAATGCGCTTTCGGCAGCGCAGCAGAAGCAAGCGGTTTTGAATTTTTCGAAGACGGGCAACAATAACCTGACCGAAGCGTTCAAAGACAATGTGGTGCTCGACTACGCGGGCTCGCGAGCGTCGGACTTCGACTCGGGCACCAAGAAGCGGCTGACGGATCTGGTGCACCTCTACGTCAGCAACATGCCTGACGGACAAGCGCGCGTGAAGATGGATCAGGTGACGAAGCATATCGATAACACCTGGTTCACATGGATCGGCGAATCCAAGACGGACAGCGCTTTTTATTATCGGGTGCAGAGTCCGGTGATCTTGATCGAGTTTGACCATCAACAGCCAGCGAATTTGCGGAAATTCGCGAGGGATCCGAAGAAACCGACGCAGCAGCATGTGCATTGCGTGGTGCGCACTCCGAATGGAAACGACTATGGGAAGGATTTGTTGCGGCAGCACTATCTGGCGCATCCGCACCAGCAGGCTTGAGGGTATAGAGTTCCGATGA
The DNA here is from genome assembly GCA_963795355.1 of uncultured Acidobacteriota bacterium. Lineage (GTDB taxonomy): Bacteria > Acidobacteriota > Terriglobia > Acidiferrales > UBA7541 > Acidiferrum. The sequence continues at coordinate 65,258 of CAWCHM010000008.1, read as the reverse complement.
AGGCTGACGGGTGAAATGAAATACGGGACAAGAATTTGGCGGATGGTGACAGTGGCTGCATTACTACTGATCGCGAACAGCTTCGTTTTCGGAGCGACGAGTCATGGGCAGGAGCCGCCTCCTCCGGCGCAAGATCCGGGCGATAAGCCGGCGGATTCGCCACCATCACCCACGGCAAACAAGAAACAAACAGCGAAGAAAAATAAGGACAACGCTACCGAATCGACAGAGGACCAGCCGAAGTGGGATCCGCAGCGAGCGGAGAAGGACATCAGTGTTGGGCAGTACTACATGAAGAAGGGCGATGTCGATGCGGCGATCGATCGATTCGAAGATGCGATCACCGCGAAGCCGGGGTACGCGGTGCCTTTCAAGTATTTGGGCGAGGCGCAGGAGAAGAAGGGGCTGAAGAAGCCGGCGGCGAAGTCGTATCAGAGGTATCTGGATTTGTATCCGAAGGCGGAGGACGCGGAGAAGATTCGGAAGAGGATTGAGAAGCTGTATCAGGAGGCGGAGAAGGAGAAGAAGGATATTCGGTGAGGGTGGGTGCGTAGGAGGATGCTCGCGATAAATCGAAGAGTGATTCCTCCACTGCGCGAGCCGACGCGTTCGCAGGAAGCGAACGCGAAGAAAAAGCGTCGGCTCGCTTCGCTCGAAATGACAGGTTTGCGATAGGGCTAGCGAGCCAGGCGGTCGAGGATTTTGCGGGCGTGGGCGAAATGGGCGAATTGTTTTTCTTCGGCGCGGAATTCAGGCGAGTGGGAGATTAGGGAGCAGCCGGAGCGGCGCGTGGGATGTTTGACGTGGAGCATTTCGTGGTAGAGGACGTACTCGACGGCACATCGCGGGATGTTGGGGCGGTCCATGCGGCGATTGAGCAGGATGTGGTTGGGACCGGGGTCGTAGCAGCCGAATTGACGGCGCCAGGAACGGTTGCTCCAGCCGATTTTGGGACGAGTCAGTTTTCCTTCGAAATATTCTCCATTTAATTCGTCGAACAACTTTTCGAGGTCGAAGTGGCGGCCTTGCGGCTGCGTCGCTGCGCGGACGCGTGTGCCTCGCATGCGATTGATGCGGGCGCGCGTTTTGTGAGAACGGGCGTAATCGAGGTAAGGGGCGGTGAGTTCGCGCGCAGCCTTGCGGCGGTACACGCGGGCAAGGAGTAGCGCGGCAGCGGCTTCGAGAACGGGAAGAGGAGCGCGCAAAAGAAGGTCGGAAAAGCGGACGAAGACGGTTTCTTCGCGGCGACGGATGGTGAGTGTCAGCGAAGAGTACGGATAGAAATCGACACGGAAGCGAGGCGGGCGGCCTTCACAGTTAAGACGGGTGTAGACGCGCTGGAAAAGTGCTGCGCCGCCGGGGACGGTTGTTGGGAGTTTGGGCATTGCTTACCGATAGTTTACGAATCGAGATGGGAGAGGTCAAAAACGAGCGGGAGGATATCGCTCGCAGAGCGATGCAGGAAAGCGATCAAAACACCCGCACCCTCTAACACCTGAGGGTGCGGCACCCAAGATTGGGACGCTAACTTTTGCGGCGGACAGGGGGCGGGGCTACGGCCTTTTTGGCTTTATCGGAGTCGGTGATGGCGTCTTTTGTGCCTTCGAGGGCGTCGTCGAGGTTGTCTTTGTAAATGTCGATGTCGATTTTGTCGGCGGCGATCTTGTTGAGCGCTTCGAGAAATTCCTTGGCCTTGGTATTGATCAGGTCGATGCCGGCGCGGATGTTTTCCTGCTTTTCGATGCCGAGTTGCATTAGATCGGCGGCGTCATCGAGACAACCGACGTAGCCGTTCATCAGCGCATTGAGCATTTCGCCGTGACGATTCGGGGAGGGATGCTGCAACTCGTACTGAAACTTTTTCAGGCGGTCGTCGGCGAACGTTACAAAAAGTTTGAGGCGCTGGTTGGTGGTCTCGGCGTCGCGAATTTTGTCGGACTCCATCGGCGAAAGGTAGTCCTTCTGCTCGAGCTGGGCATGGAGCACGGCGCACGATGAGAAGGTGATCCCGCAGGTGACGACTGCGGCGAGAACGCAATTTTGGATGTTCATTTCGGACTTCTCCTGAATTTCGACGGAAGTGTCGGCGGATGGTTGTGTGGAATCCGAGGACGCCGATGGATTTGAATCTGTTGCTGACGGAGCAGCCGCATTCGTGCTCGAGTTGGCATTCGGATTCGATTGCGCGGCGCCGGGTGATGCTGCTTGGGAATCCGCGCTGGGCGATTGCTCGAGCGCGCTGCCTGTCGGCGCGGAGGACGACTGCGGAGACGGAGTGTCGTCTGACTTTGCGAGCGGCTGATTTTCGGGCGAAGCGCCACCTCGCGGCTGCGGAGAGGGGAACAAACTCTGCAACAGCTCATCGTCGATCAAAGACAGATCTCGTTCTACCAACTGGAGCGGAGGTTTGAATTCATCCGGAGCCAGTAGCACCGTTTCTCGAAGATCGCGGATCGCGCGGCGGATATGAATCTGAAGCTGCTTGTAGCCGTTGACTTGATGTTCGGCGTTGGGATGTTCTTTTTTCAGTGCATCGACCGCCGCGCGAGCATTGTCGCGATACTTTTCCATGACGTTGCCGACCGCGTTGTAATCGCTCGCTTGCGAGGCGCGACGGACTTCCGAGAGCTGCTCATCGCTGAGTTTTTCGAAGAGCTTGGCTTTGTGGACGGAATTTGTCTCGTGGTCGAAGCGGGCCTGGAGCTCACTGGTGTTGGGTTTTGCTTTATCTGGAGCGGCGTTGCTGGCGGAAGCGGAGCGCGCTGAGGCGGGAGATAGCAAATCCGGATTCAGGCAAAAGACGAGAGCAATCGCGACGACGAAAATCCCGCACTGGAGCCACGCGCGCATCTACTGTCTCTTCGCCTCGAGTTGATGCTGCAGGACTTGAGTTCGCTGCTTGGCCTGCCAAATTTGATCTGGGTTCTTGTTTTCGTCCATCGACAAGAATTTTTGGTAGGCCTCAAGCGCCGGCTTGATTTGATGCAATTTATCGTAGCAAAGGGCGCGAATGAACCATGCGCCCGCGCGAGGCGGCTCCACTTTTGCGATGACGTCGAGTCCCGTGAGCGTTGAGACGCAATCCCCGGCGAGGTAGTACGCGGAATTCATGTCTTTCCAGTAGGCGACGTTGTTGGGATCGAGCGCGATCGCCGATTTGAATTGCTTTTCGGCGGAAGCGTAGTCGTGTTTCTGGAGATAGATGCGGCCGAGGCCGGCGACGAGCTGCGCGTCTTTCGGCGTTAAGGCGAGGGCGCGCTGGAGTGTGACGATGGCGTCGTCGAAATGTTTTTGCGCAATTTGAATGTCGGCGCGGAGGCGGAGCATGTCGGAGCTTGGCGGCGCGCCTTTTTCGGCACGATCGAGTTCGGCGAGGGCTTCGTCGTAATTTTGCTGCTCGACGAGAAAATGAATTGTGCGTGCGCGAGCGGCCTGGTCGTTGGGCTGGAGCGTCAGATATTTGCGGTAGGCGTCGGCGGCCTCGGGCTTCCCTTCCGCGTCGAGGGTTTGGGCGAGGCCAAGCGCGGCGACGGCGGAGTTTGGATCGGTGGTGAGGAGATTTCGAAATTTCGATTCGGCTTCGGCGGGGCGCTTGAGCTTGAGATATAGGCGTGCGAGGTGAAGCGTGGCTTCGGTGTCTCGTGGATCGAGATTGACGGCGCCTTCGAAGGAGTTCGCGGCACCGGCGAAATCGCCGGTCCTTTCTTGCACCATCCCAAGCAAAATCCTCGGCCGCGATTGCGATGGCAGCAACTCCACGGCCTTCTTCAGCGGTGCAACCGCGTCTGCCGGCGATGGTTCGCTTAACAGGATTCCGAGATTGAGATAAGCCTCCGTCATTTTCGGATCGATAGCGATGGCCTTTTCATATTCGGCGCGGGCTTCGGGGACTTGCTTCAGCGCGGTGTAGGCGTATGCAAGTTGGAAATGCGCGTAGGCGACGTCGGGTTTTTCGGCGATGAATTTTTGCAGCGGCACGATGGCGGCGGTGAAATCGTTTTTGTCGATGTCGCGTTGGGCTTCGTCCAAGTAATCGTTCAGCGGATTGTGAATTTTCTCTTTGCGCGATTGAGGAGCCGAGGACTGGGGACGAGAGGCGGACTGTGCCAGGGCGGCGAAGTGCGCGCTGAATATCGGCGCAACATGCTGCGCCCCTGCGAATAGCAACAGAGCAGTCATAGCGCGGCGGCTCGCGGCGGTCATGATTCCGAGGACGGGGCGTTGGCTCCGGATTCGATTGTAGCTGAAGGACTCGATGATTTGGATGCGGCGTTGGGCTGGCGCTTTGCCTGTGGGCCGTTCGCGCTCGCACCCGTGGTGGGATGTCCGTTAGCGTGAGCGGCGAGCGCGCGGGCGAGAAATTTGCCGGTGTGCGATTGCGGGTTGCGAGCGACCTGCTCGGGCGTGCCGGTGGCGATGATCTTGCCGCCTTGGTCGCCGCCTTCGGGGCCGAGATCGATGAGCCAGTCGGCGGATTTGATGACGTCGAGATTGTGTTCGATGACGACGAGCGATGCGCCGGAATCGAGGAGTTTGCGGAACGCGGTGAGGAGTTTGGCGATGTCGTCGAAATGGAGACCGGTGGTGGGCTCGTCGAGGATGTAGAGGATTTCTTTGTTTTCGGTGCGCGTGAGGTGTGAGGCGAGCTTGAGACGCTGGGCTTCGCCGCCGGAAAGCGTCGTCGCGGATTGGCCGAGACGCAGATAGCCGAGGCCGATTTCGTTGAGCACGCGAAGTTTGGAGATAACTTTCGGCACTGCGGCGAAAAATTGCAGAGCTTCGCGGACGGTCATCTGAAGCACGTCGTGAACATTCTTGCCGTGGAAGCGGACTTCGAGCACGGAACTTTTGAAGCGCGAGCCGCGGCACTCTTCGCAGATCAGTTCGACGTCGGCGAGGAATTGCATCTCGACGGTGACGGTGCCGTCGCCCTGGCAGGTTTCGCAGCGGCCACCGGGCACGTTAAAAGAAAAATGGCCAGCGGTAAAGCCGCGGCGTTTGGCGTCAGGCGTTTCGGCGAAGACTTCGCGAATGGCGTCGAAAGCTTTCAGATAGGTGGCTGGGTTTGAGCGCGGCGTGCGGCCGATGGGTGATTGATCGACGATAACAATTTCGCGAACTTCGGCATCGCCTTCGATGCGATCGCAGAATTCCTTGACGCTGCTGCCGTTGCGCTTGGCGGTGAGCGCTTTGTAGAGGACGTCGTGCACGATTGTGGATTTACCGGATCCGCTCACACCAGTAATGACGGTAAGCGTGCCGAGCGGAATCATCAGGTCGACGTTCTGCAGATTGTGAACGCTGGCGCCAAAGAGGCGGACGAATTTCCCAGTCGGCTTGTGGCGGCTGTTGGGAACGGGAATGCGGAGCTCGCCGTTGAGGTAGCGGCCGGTGATGGATTTGGGTTCCTTGAGCATCGCGTCGTAGGTGCCGGCGAAGAGAAGCTTGCCGCCGAGTTCGCCGGCGCCGGGGCCGAGATCGATGACGCAATCGGCTTCTTTGATGGTGTCGGGATCGTGTTCGACGACGAGGACGGTGTTGCCAAGATCGCGCAGGGATTTGAGGATGTCGATGAGGCGCTGCGTATCGCGCGGGTGGAGACCGATCGATGGCTCGTCGAGGACATAGAGCGCGCCGACGAGATGTGAGCCGAGCGACGTGGCGAGTTGAATGCGCTGCGACTCGCCGCCGGAAAGCGTGGAGGTGAGGCGCTCGAGCGTGAGGTAGTCGAGGCCGACCTCGTCGAGAAATTGGAGGCGCGAGCGGATTTCGTCGAGAACCTTGTCGGCGATTTTGGCTTGCGAAGGCGTTAGCTGCAAAGTGCTGAAGAAGACGCGGGCTTCTTTGACGGTGAGCTTGCAGAGTTCGGTGATGGATTTGCCGGCGACCCGGACTGCGCGAGCTTCGGGACGCAGACGGGTGCCGCCGCAATCGGGACAAGTAGCGTAGCCGCGGTAACGGCTCAGGAAGACGCGGACGTGGAGCTTGTATTTCTTGCGCTCGAGATAATTGAAGAAGCCTTTGACGCCTTCGAATTTGCTGACGGGATCGCCTTCGAGCAGCAGGCGGCGCTGATCAGATGTGAGATGACGCCACGCGACGTTGGTGGGAATGCCTTGCGAGCGGGCGAATTTCTTGGCTTCCTGCATCAGACCGCGATAGCGCGGCTTGGTCCACGGCTCGATCGCGCCGTCGTCGAGTGATTTGCTGGAGTCAGGGACGACGAGATTGAGGTCGAAATCGATCGTGTTGCCGAACCCCTGGCAGCGCGGGCATGCGCCCCAGGGATTGTTGAAGGAAAATAACCGCGGCTCAGGCTCCTGATAAATGGTGCCGTCGTTTTTGCACTCGAAGCGATCGTTGAAGACGAGGCGCTCTGGGGCAGTGCCAGCCGTCGAATCGGCGGGAAATTCGAGAATCGCTTCGCCATTCCCCTCGCGGTAGCAGATTTCGATGGAATCGACGAGGCGAGGGCGCGATTCGGCATTAACGGCAAGGCGGTCCACGATCACCCAGACTGGCTTTGCGAAATCGACGTCGAGCAGAGTTTCGGGTGACGAGAATTCGTGAAGGCGGCCGTCTTGATACAGGCGATTGAAGCCGCGCTTCTGGATGTCGACAAGCGCGTTGCGCACGGATTCCTGCGACGGCGCTAACGGCTTCTTCTTCAGCAAACGGCGGGCAGCAGGCGTTGCCGGTTGCGGTGTTGCCAAGTGGAGTTGATAGACGACGTAGAAGCGGCGGCCAGGAGCGAGCGCCAACACTTTTGTGGCGATCTCATCGGGATTGTCGCGACGAACGAGCGCGCCGCATTTGATGCAGAACGTCTCGCCGCAACGGGCGAAGAGCAACCGCAGGTAGTCGTAAATTTCGGTCGCGGTCGCGACGGTCGAACGAGGATTGCGCGTCGAGTTCTTCTGACGAATCGCCACTGCGGGTGCGATGCCAGAGATGTCGTCGACGTCGGGCTTCTCCATGCGCTCCAGAAACTGGCGCGCGTAGGCCGACAGCGATTCCACGTAACGGCGCTGCCCTTCCGCATAGACCGTGTCGAAAGCGAGCGACGACTTCCCGGAGCCGCTGACGCCAGTGACGACCGTTATGGCGTTGTGCGGAATCTCAACACTGACGTTCTTCAGGTTATGAACGCGCGCGCCTCGAATGGAGATCGTGTCGTTGTTCGCGATGGGACCCGGCTCGGAGGACGCGTCCGCTGGAATGAGTTTGTTGATGGTCAAGGCTAGTCCGGACAGTACGGCCACGCACAGGCGGGTTTGGTGGCGACTGCCTAAACTTTAAATTATACGGACCGGAGCGACTCTAGGCAAACGGAAGGCGAAACCGAAAATCGGAAACCGAAAACCGAAAACCGAAAACCGGAAATCGGAAATCGGAAATCGGAACCATAGCTCCACATCCAGGACAAGAACCGCGGAACCTATTCCATCAGCAGACTGATCGTCCCGACTCCGCCTTCGACTTTGAGGCGAATCGTAACGGGAGTCTTGCCATAGGCGGCGTTCGTATACTCGCTATCCTGCTTCCGAAAATCGGGAGCCGATATCCCACCGATCCCACCTTCGGCACGAGCAATTACGCCGATATTGCGCGGCAACCGCACCGTGGCTTGGCCAACGCCACCTTCGATGTCGGCGTCGATATCCTTCTTGCGGTCACCGGTAAGGTCGACCATCACGCGTCCGGCACCCATGTTCAACGTCAGACTCGTCACCGGAACATCGCGAAGATGGAAGCGGCCCTCGCCGGCGCCCATCTCGACCTTGAGCGCAACAGGGATTGCGTCGTTCAACCGCAAGGTCCAGTCGTTGTGCGAAATTCCAAAATGCGGCGAATCGCCGTCTTGCGTGACGTTGATTTGACCGACGCCCGATGCGACGTGATAGTCGACGACCGGCGCGCCGTACGATTCGGCAAAATTGAAGTCCGCTTCGAGCGCGCGGCTCGAACCGCCTTCTACCGTCAACAAGCCCGCGGGCGATTGAATCGACGCATCGATCGAGTTCGCGCCCTGCAAATCAATGTGTTGGCTCTCGTGCTTCATGCTCGAAGAGAAACGCCGGCCGTGCGAGAACCCGTGCGCATGGAAGATAAGGATGAACACGACAACGAGAAAGGCGACCGCTCCTATCGTTGGGCCGATCGATGATGAGTTGGTCCCAGTGGATCCGGAGCGACGGGCGCGCGCGGAATCGAAAATCTTCGCCAGACCAACGAAAATCAAAATCAGCGGCCAGTACGTCTTCATGACGTACCAGGGGTCGAACGCCGGGCGATAGTTGGCGTAGAGAAACAGCGCTCCGACGATGATCAGAACAATCGGGAAAACCAGCGGCGGGCGCTCATGGCGGACGTTTTCGGGTACGTTGTCGGGCATCGCGGACCTCTGCACCTATTCATACGTAGGGATTTGGGGAATGTTTCTCTGAATCGGGCTTTAGACGCCAAACTACTGATGGGCGGCAGGATACTCCGGGCGGCTAGGCAGCGGCAATAATTGGTGATGCTGGCAGGCGTTTGGCTTACGGCGGCGCGCGACGAGGCCGGGACGGCGGCTATGCTAGAGTCGGGTCGTTAAAGCTAGGGAGCAACGCGATGGGAACATTCGAAAGGGTCAGCTGGATTGTCCTCGATAGCGTAGGCATCGGTCCGCTGCCGGATGCATCGGATTATGGAGACGTCGGGCGCAACACGCTCGGCCATATCGCCGAATCGAGACCGCTTCAGATTCCGACCTTGGTTCGAATGGGGCTCGCCAACATTGCGCCCTTGAAACACTTCACGCCACCTTCGAATCCGATTGCCGCTTTCGGCAAGGGCGCTACGAAATCTCCGGGAAAAGACACGACCACCGGCCATTGGGAGATGGCGGGAATCTGGCTCGACCAAGCGTTCCCCGTTTACCCGAACGGTTTCCCGCGCGAAATCGTCGAGGCGTTCGAGAAGCAGATTGGACGCGGCACGATCGGCAATAAACCCGCGTCGGGCACCGAAATCATCAAAGAGCTCGGCGAAGAGCACGTGCGAACAGGCAAACCGATCGTTTACACGTCGGGCGACAGCGTGTTTCAGATCGCCACGCACGAAGATGTGGTGCCAATCGCAGAGCTTTACCGGATGTGCGAGATCGCGCGAAAGATTCTCGATGGACCGCATCGGGTTGGTCGCGTGATCGCGCGGCCGTTTGCGGGACCGGTGGGAAATTTTGTGCGTACAACGCGACGCCATGACTACGCCGTCGAGCCGCCGAAGCCGATGCTGCTTGACGTGTTGAAGGAACGGTCTGTACCGGTCTTCGGAGTCGGCAAGATTCACGACATTTATAACGGTCGCGGCGTGGAAGACTTCGTGACGACGACAGGCAATGCCGACGGGATGCAAAAACTATCGGCAGCAGTCCGCGACAGAAATCGCGGGCTGATCTTCTGCAATCTGGTCGATTTCGACATGCTGTACGGCCATCGCAAGGATGTGGCAGGCTTTGCGAAGTCGCTCGAGGAGTTCGATTCCCTGCTGGCCGACTTCCTAACGCTGCTCGGTCCGACCGATTTGCTGATCACCACCGCCGATCACGGCTGCGACCCCGATTTACGCTGGAAGACAACCGATCACTCTCGCGAGTACGTACCAATCCTGGCCTATTCGCCAAGGATTTCCGCGGGCGCAGATCTCGGGATCAGAGACACACTCGCCGACATGGGGCAGACCGTCGCCGCGAACTTCGGCGCGGCCCTCCCTCACGGGACAAGCTTTCTCAATTTGTTGTAGCTGAAACGATCAGTTGCCGGAACTGCTGCCCGCGCCACCGGGAGCGTAGTAGCCGTTGCGGGTTCGCGCGGTGAGCTTCCCGCGGCCGCGTGGCGGAATGATGTCGACCTGCACGGTACGGAACGTACCGTCGCGCTTGGCGTTGGTTGGATAGTAGGCCAGCGTGTACTGGTTGCGAATATCGTGGGCGACGTTTTCGCAAATCTCCTTTACGTCGCCGACATTTTCGGGAAAGAAAGACAGTCCGCCCGAAGCCTTGGCAATGTCTTCCAACGCCCGTTTTGCGCGCTTCGCGTTTTTCTTGTTCTCTTCGCCGAGCAAACCTATCGTGTAGATCACGGTGTCGGTCTTCTGAATCTCGCGGATGGTCTTCTCGAGGGTATTGTGGCTGGTGTTGTCTTCGCCGTCGGTCACGACGAGCAAGACTTTTTTGTCTTTATGTCCCTTTTTCACGTGGTCGATCGAGCCGATGATCGCATCGTAGAGCGCCGTGCTGCCGCGCGAATCGATCCGCTCCAATGCCTCTTTGAGCTCAGGAACGCTGTTCGAAAAATCTTTGTCGAGGTCTAGATAGAAATCGTCGTTGAAGTTGACGACGAACGCCTCATCTTGCGGATTGCTCGCTTCCACCAGCGTAATCGCTGCCGCGTTTACGCGAGGACGCTTGTCGCGCATGCTGCCGCTATTGTCGATAACCAAACCCATGCTGACCGGGATGTCTTCCCGCTTAAAAACAGAGAGCTTCTGCTCGGCCTTATCTTCGAAAACGCGGAAGTTCTCTTCCTTCAACCCATCCACAAATCGCCCGCGATCATCAAGCACCGTCGTATGCAGCACGACGAGGTTTACGTCGACACGAATCTTGGGGTCGGCGGGAGCCTGTTGCCCTGGGGGGAGCGGCTGAGAACTGGGGACGGCAGGAATCTGCGACAACGCCGGCAGTCCAGACAACGCCAATACGCACACAGCGACAACCAATAGGGTTGGAAGCGAAACACGCGCGACGGCGCTAGTGGCTCGGCGCGTAGTAACCAGTCTTTGAGTAAACGTTGAGAGGCGGGAGCCCCTTGGGCGCGCGCAGCTTGATTTTAATTTTTCTCCAGCGCGCGTCATGTGCCTTATTGCTTGGCCGATATCCCAGGACATATTGATTACGCAACTCCATGCCGATCTTTGACGCAATGTCCGGCAGATCGTTTAGATTCTCGACAGCGAAGACTCGGCCGCCGGTCATTTCAGTCACTTCACTCAAAAGCGAGGGGCCGTTGAGCTCTTCCGGAGTACGGTTGCGATAGCCGAGCGGGTCGAAAATGCCGATGGCGTAAAGCTGGGTATCCGCTTCCTTTACGAGCCGCTTGATGTCGCTCTCGTTGTAGCGACTATGATTATCGCCCCCGTCCGAGAGAATGAGCAAGGCACGCTTGCCGTTCTTGGCACCCCTCATTTGGCTGAGACCTAGATAAATCGCGTCGAGCAGCGCGGTTCGGCCCTTCGGCGCGGCCAGCATCATGCGGCTCTGCAGATCTTCGACGCTGTTTGTGAAGCTGCTCGTCAGTTCAGCGCGCTCGTTGAAGCTGACCAGGAAGAACTCATCCTGCGGATTCGCAGTCTTGAAGAACTGAATGGCGGCTTCTCGGGCTTTCCCGATCTTGTTGGTCATGCTGCCGCTCATGTCGAAAATTACGCCGATCGAGATGGGCACATCTTCCGACGAAAAGGTTACGACTTCCTGCTCGATGTTGTCTTCGTAGACCCGGAAAGTTATCGGGGTCGAGCCCGGTGACGAGCCGGTTATAGGGATCGGTAACGGTTACGTTGACCAAGGCCAGGTCAACGTCGAGCTTAAGGCCCAGCTGGGGTTTGAGTTTTGTGCCGGCGGTGTTTTTCTTGACGTCATCCTTGACGGTCTGCGCAGGAACCTGAGGTTCGTCCTTTTTATCTTCCTGAGCTTTGGCATCGCGCTGTGCCTCTGGCGACTGTGCCGTGGCATCCGTTTTGGGTTTGTCGGAACTGGCGTCCGGAGGGGTAGGACTCTGCGCAGGGGTTCGGGTCGCGGTGACCGATAGAAGGGCCCAGAACAGCAGAAAGCTAGCAATCACAACGGGTAAAACGCGAACCTGGTATACCTCGCGCTTCACGGCTCTCTCCGAAGATCCCTTGGCCTGCCGGGAACGGCCGCGCGGTTCAAGGACTGGGATGGATAATAGCACCGGCCTGCAAGAAAACAAGGGCCTTCGCGTCCTCGAAGACGGCGATCGTGTCAAAGCTTTGTCACGATATCTGGTCTACGGGCGGCGCTGTGCTTCAGATGAGTGGCAGCGGCTGTCGGTAGGCGTGTGTTAGCATCCGTCGTTGATGCGGAAGTTCTGAAGCCACCGGGTTTTCAGGTACCAGCAAGCGAGCGAACGACCGGAAGAGACAAAGGTCCATAAATCCACCGAGGCGAAAGTCCATGAGTTCCCCAAAGGTTGTGGTGGTTATCCCTGCGCGATATGGCTCGACCCGGCTTCCCGGCAAGCCGCTTGTGTCCCTTGCCGGCCAGTCCATGATCCAACGCGTCTATGAGCGCGCCAAATCGGCCGAATCCGTACACGAGGTCATCGTCGCGACCGATGACGACCGGATCATCCAGGCCGTCAACGCCTTCGGCGGTCAGGCTCGCATGACCCGGCCCGACCACCGCACCGGGACCGAACGAGTCGCCGAGGTCGCAGCGCACGTCGAAGGGGACGTCTTTGTAAACGTGCAGGGCGATGAACCGCTGCTCGATCCAGCCGCTGTGGACACCGCGGTTGAGGCGCTCCTTGACGATCCGCAGACTGCTGTTTCGACCGTCGCCACCCCGATCAAGACGCCCGCCGACATCATGGATCCGAACGTGGTGAAGGTCGTCCTGGATTTCGACGACAACGCGCTTTATTTCTCGCGAGCTCCGATTCCCTGGGTGCGCGACACCAAGAGCGGAGTCCAGGTTCGCCACATGAAGCACCTGGGTCTCTATGTCTTTCGTCGCGATGCCCTGCTGGAGTATCCGACGTTGCCTCAGGGCGAACTTGAAAGGATCGAACAACTGGAACAATTGCGCTGGATGGAGAACGGTACGAAGATTCGGGTAGCTGAGGTCGCGCACGACGCGGTGAGCGTGGACGTCCCCGAGGATGTAGCTCGCGTCGAAAAATTACTTCAACCTTGATTCGTCCTTTTATCAGTCGAAAAAGAGCCCGCCTGGCTTTTCAAGTCAGGCGGGCTTTTCGTTTGTTTTTGAGAGCAGGCTAGTAGTTTCTCTGCAGTACGCCGGTGATGACTCGGTGCGTGTCGGTTCCAACCACCATTATCTGGTTGGGGTTGATGTAGTACGCCGAGAAATTCAGTGTCGCAGTCGGCGACGTCTGAAGTGTGACCGAGTACCCGTTTCTCCCAGTCCCGTCCCCGGTGATATTCAGCATTCCGCTTGCCGCCACACCGATCTGCACCTCGCTCGCAGAAAGCTCGGTGAAATCGACGCCGCCGGTGATGTTGCCGGAGGTATCCTCGCTGTACTGGCCGACAAAATCCTCTTCCGCCAGGATTCCAGTTTTCGAGTTGATGCTCAAGCCGCTCCAGTTGAAGGCCCAGTTTCCACCGGTAGCTGACGCGGTGAAAGGACCGCCGGTCTGAGCGTTCATCGAACCGTCCGACGTAAGCCCGTTGCTGACGTCCTGAATCACGCCTTGTGTCGGCGAACTCAGGTAGAAGATGAAGGAGTAAGTTCCCTTCTTCGAATCGGTGAAGGTCATCGTTCCGCGACCGTTCCCACTTGGATCGATCGTGTACGTAGTTGCGCTCAGAGTGCCGTTGGGAATCGGGACGGGATTGCTGTTTCCCGATCCGCTGGCGCTTGAGTTGTTGTCGTCCATCAGGATGTTGCTCAGGTTCCCGCCGCTAAACGTTGCGCGCCCTGTGCGGACATCCGCACCACTCAAGCTCGAACCGCCGAGCGAAAAGACGAAGCTGCCGGTAAGTCCGGCCGCAGTCGTCGGAATAGTTCCGGTCTGCGCGATGGCGTCGCCAATGCTCGCAGCCGGATAGTCCGTTCGCATAACGCGTAAACGTCCTGCGCTGACGATGTAGACCGCGTAATTGAAGGTGGAGCCTCCAGCCGACAGCGTTGCGGTTCCGCGCCCGAACGACGGTCCATTTGCCGAATCAATGACGAACGTTCCACCAGTAATCGACAATTCCCCGCTCGGCGTGAAATCGTCGTTGATGTCCACCACGCCGGCGGTCAAGCTGCCTCCGCCATTCGAGATCATGCGTCCGACGATCGACTCGCCGAATCCGTTCGGATCGACGCCCGAATAATCGAAGACATAAGGTCCGGCTATGTTGTTGGGAAATCCCGCGAATGCCGATGTGTCTTGCGCTGTGAAGTTGCCGCTGGCAGTCGCCGATCCATCGGTCTGTGTAATCAGTCCCGCATTCGTTGAAGTCAGGACAACGCTGACCTGAACCGTCTCAGCCGAATCGATGAGGCTCAACGTACCTTTACCGTTGGTGTCGATGGTGTAGCTCCCGCCGGTGATCGCGACCGTCACTGAGCCGGGAACGATTCCGCTATTCAAATCGAGCACGCCGCCGGTGATCGATCCGGCTCCGTTCGCCGTAAAGCTGCCGGCTCGCGTGAAGAATCCGCCCCCGTCCTGCCCGCTCAGCACAAACGCATAGGTGCCATTCAAGGAAGCGACCGAGTACGGCCCGCTAGGTGGAGCAGGTGGCGCCGGAGTGCTTCCGCCTCCACCGCACGCCGCCGCCATCACCGTCAGGACCGCCGTGCCGACCAACGCCAGATACTTCGTCAAACGGCGATTCACAGTGCACCTTCCCGATTCGCATTGGCGTTACCGTTCGCCTTCGAATTCGAATTCGCTGCCAGCCGCTTCCCGTTTTTCCAGAGCGGCATACCCTTCGGCGAGCGCACCGCAACCGCCGCGGTTCCGTCCTGCACGATTCGCGCAAAAAACACGGTGTCGGTCCCGACCGTGAAATTCTCACCAAGGATGCGCACCGAGTCGCCACTCTTCAAATTCAATTTGTTCAGCTCGAGATATTTCGCGCTGCCGACGTGCACATCTATCACTCCGGACTGCGACTGCACCATCACGTGCGTACCCAGCGGACCGGTCTTCGAATTCTCAACAACACTCGATACCGTTCCAACCAGGTTGACTTCGCGGCCTACCTGATACTGCGAAGAATCCGCCTGTGGCGCTGTCTGTGCGCCGATGGTTGCTGCTCCGGCAAGCGATGCCGCGAGAGCCGTAGCCACCCAACTCCATCGAATAACTCGTTTCATGATTTTTCCTTATGTGAATGACTCGACCACTCAAGTCTCGAACCGCGCACGCGATCAGTACAACCGCAATTCGCGCTACCTCGTTATTCCCTAATTAGATGGAATTAGTGCCCAACGTGGTTTCGCTAGCGCATTTTCCGATGTCGTAAGACAAACTATTTACACTCCGCTGTCGCGATCGGCGGCGCGTCAGATATCTAGCTAAGGTGACGCCAACCTTCCCCACGCAAGAAACCCGCTCCGACATGAAAAGTTGCTATCCGCGAGCCGCTCGACGTCCTGTCCTTTCGTGCAGCCCATCCTTTCCTGCAGCGTCGATACGCGTGAGAAAATTTTTGATTCGACGATGCTCTGGCGTCTCATTGACACGTTCGCGTTTCGCGACCATAATTATGTGTACGTCACTCCTGCGGAGGTCGGACAAGCCCGACGCGTCTGAGCATTTCGACGGGTCGAGGCCAACTAAGGATGGCGCCAAAATATATTTTTGTTACCGGCGGTGTTGTTTCCTCTCTCGGAAAGGGCGTAGCTGCCTCCTCCATCGGTTGTCTCCTCGAAAGTCGCGGTTTTAAAGTCACCCTTCAGAAGTGCGATCCGTATCTCAACGTCGATCCCGGCACGATGAGTCCGTTTCAGCATGGAGAAGTCTTCGTCACCGAAGATGGCGCTGAAACCGATCTCGACCTTGGCCACTACGAGCGCTTCACTCACGCGAAGCTCAGCCGCGACAACAACTGGACCACCGGCCGCATCTACGAAACCATTCTCAGCAAAGAGCGCCGCGGCGATTATCTCGGCAAAACGGTGCAGGTGATTCCGCACGTCACCGATGAGATTAAAGCGACCATCAAAAAAGTTTCCGAAGGCGTCGATGTCGTCATCGTCGAAATCGGCGGCACCGTCGGCGACATCGAGTCGCTTCCCTTCCTCGAAGCGATCCGCCAGATGCGCCTCGAACTCGGCAGCGAAAACACGCTCTTCGTTCATGTCACTCTCGTTCCATTCATCGCAGCCGCCGGCGAACTCAAAACCAAGCCCACGCAGCACAGCGTCAAAGAAATGCTCGGCATTGGAATTCAGCCCGACATTTTGCTTTGCCGCAGCGACCGCCATATTCCCACCGACCTGAAAAAGAAAATTGCGCTCTTCTGCAACGTTGCCGATTCCTGCGTTATTTCAATGGAAGATGTCGCAACAATTTATGCGGTGCCCGTCGAACTTGGCCGTGAAGGCCTCGACGCGCAAATTTTGCGGCTGCTCAAACTCGAAGAGCATCCGCACCCGCAGGACCTGCAGCCGTGGATCGAACTGGTTCATCGTGTCAGCCATCCCGAGGGCGAAGCGCGCATTGCGATCGTCGGAAAGTACGTCCAGCTCGAAGACGCCTACAAGAGCTTGCGCGAAGCATTGCTGCATGGTGGCTTGGCGCACGACCACAAAACAGTTCTGGAATGGATCGAAGCGGAAGAAATCGATTCGCTCGAAACAGCTGCGACGAAATTACGCGGCTTTGACGGGATTTTGGTTCCCGGCGGGTTCGGCAAACGCGGCATCTCGGGAATGGTTCACACGATTCACTACGCCCGCGAAAACAAAATTCCCTTTTTTGGCATTTGCCTAGGCATGCAGTGCGCCACCATTGAGTACGCGCGCGACGTCGCCGAACTGAAACAAGCCGACAGCACCGAGTTCGATCCGCAAACGCCGCACCGCGTCATCTACAAACTGCGCGAACTCCTCGGCGTCGACGAAATGGGCGGCACGATGCGCCTCGGCGCGTGGCCCTGCAAACTCGAACCCGGTTCATTCGCCAATCGCGCCTATGGCAAGACCGAAATCAGCGAGCGTCACCGCCATCGCTACGAATTCAATCGCGACTACGAGAAGATTCTGACCTCCGCGGGCCTCCGCATCACCGGCCGCACGCCGGACGAAAACTACGTCGAAATCGTCGAGGCTCCTGACCATCCGTGGTTCCTCGGCTGCCAGTTCCATCCGGAATTTAAATCCAAGCCGCTCGAACCGCATCCGCTCTTCTCGGCATTCATCGGCGCGGCCATCGAACACAAGAAAAACAAAAACCGTCCGGTTGCTGAGTCTCATCGCGCTCAGGCCGTTGCCGTCGGTCCGCACGCCACAGCATAAATCGCAGTCGCAGCAAGGGCACTCTTGCCTGTGCTCTGTGCTATCTTTCTCTCGCATCGTATGAGCGAAACGAAAACCCGCGAAATCCCGCTTCACTCTCTGCGCCTCGGCGGCAAGAATCCGCTTTTTCTCATCGCCGGCCCCTGCGTCATCGAATCCGAATCCCACGCGCGCAAAATGGCCGAGTCCGTCGCGAAAATCGCCGCCGACGCCGGCGTCCCCTACATCTTCAAAGCCTCCTACGACAAAGCAAATCGCTCCTCCTCGAAATCCTTCCGCGGCCCCGGCGCCAAAGAAGGTCTCCGCATCCTCGCCAAGATCAAATCCGATCTGAGGCTCCCCATCCTCACCGACATTCACGAACGCGAACAGGCCGCGCCAGCCGCCGAAGTCGTCGATATTCTGCAAATCCCCGCTTTCCTCTCGCGCCAAACCGATCTCCTCGAAGCCGCCGCGAAAACAAATCGCATCGTGAACGTAAAGAAAGCCCAGTTCCTCTCGCCCTGGGATATGAAAAATGTCGTCGAAAAACTCGCCGCCACCGGCAACGACAACATCATGCTCACCGAACGCGGCGCCAGCTTCGGCTACCAGAATCTGGTCGTCGACGTTCGCTCCTTCCCGATCATGAAAAAATTCGGCTACCCGGTCATCTTCGACGCCACGCATTCCGTCCAACTTCCCGGCGGCCAGGGAAACGCCAGCGGCGGCCAACCTGAATTCATCGAACCGCTTGCTCGCGCGGCAGTAGCCGCAGGCGTCGACGGCGTCTTCCTCGAAACACACGACAACCCTGCCGAAGCGCTGTCCGACGGACCCAACGCGCTCCCGCTCTCCCAACTCCCGCAACTCCTCGCCCGCCTCAAGGAACTCTCCGCTCTCGTTCGAAAATGGAACTCGCGATGAGCCTCGACACCGCGCGTCGCGTCCTGAAAATCGAAGCCCAAGCCATCCAGGACGTTCTCGCGCGTCTCGACTCCACCTTTGAAAAGGCCGTCGACCTTCTTTTCGCCTGCAAAGGCCGCGTAGTTCTCTCTGGCATGGGCAAGTCCGGCCTCGTAGCCAGAAAAATCTCGGCCACCTTCTCCAGCACTGGCACCCCATCTTTCTTTCTTCATCCCGCCGAGGCTCTGCATGGCGATCTCGGTATGCTCGCCCGCGGTGACATGCTGATCGCCGTCTCCTACGGCGGCGAAACCGAAGAAATTATTCATCTTCTCGAAGCGCTGAAACGCCTGGAAATCCCTCTCATCACGTTGACCGGCAATCTAAAGTCGACGCTCGCCGAATCCAGCGATTTTGCCCTCGACGTTAGCGTCAAAGAAGAAGCCTGCTCTCTAAATCTTGCCCCGACAGCGAGCACCACGGTAGCCATGGCCGTGGGCGACGCGCTCGCAATCTCGCTGCTCGAACGCCGCGATTTCCGCCACGACGATTTCGCCGCGCTCCACCCCGCCGGTCGCTTAGGAAAAAAACTTCTCCGCGTCGAGCACCTGATGCACGCCGCGGAAGCCTTGCCTCACGTCTCGCTCGAAGCAAAAATGCCTGACGTGTTTCACGAAATGAGCAACAAAAAACTCGGGATGACCACAGTGCTCCATCCTGACGGCCGCCTGGCAGGCATCATCACCGACGGCGATCTCCGCCGCCTGATGGAAAAACAAGGCGGCGCAACCCTGGCCCTGACCGCTCGCGGCGCCATGACGCAAAATCCGCAAACAATCGGCCCGCACGTTCTCGCCAGCGAAGCTCTCAACGTCATGGAGAAGAAAAAAATTACCTCGATCGTCGTAGTAGACGACGCCCAGAAAGTGGTAGGCGTAGTCCACCTCCACGATCTCTGGACCCTGGAGCTGATCTAGCCGGTTTTGTAGCGGCGACTTTACGTCGCCATCTTTTCTTTGTCGTTCCGGCGATTTTCCATCGCCACCATCTTTCAAGAAAATGGAGATTCCAGTGGCCAGCCCCACCACCAAAAAGATTTCCCCCGCCGTCGCCAAACGCGCCAAACAAATCAAAGTCTTCCTGATGGACGTCGACGGCACCCTCACCGACGGCAGTGTCACCCTGGTCTCGCAACTCGATGGCACCGCGCTCGAAATTAAAACCTTCGACGCCCACGATGGCCAAGGACTCACTCTCGCCCACACCGCAGGCATCCGCACCGGCGTCATCACCGGACGCGGCAGCGCCGCCCTCCGCCGCCGCTGCCAGGAACTCAGCATTGAGTTTGTCTACGAAAAGCAGCCGCACAAAATCGCTGCCTACGAGGAAATCCTGAAAAAGACCGGCGCCAAAGAGTCCGAAGTCGCCTATCTGGGTGACGACCTACCGGACCTGACGGTCATGCGCCGCGTGGGACTTGCCGTAGCGGTGGGTGACGCAGCGCCCGAAGTAAAACATGGCGCGCACTACGTAACGAGTGCGTTCGGCGGCAAAGGCGCCGCCCGCGAGGTCGTTGAAGTCATCCTGAAAAGTCGCGGCCTCTGGACCGACATGATCGACAAGGCCCGCGCCTAGTTCCTCAGTCCCTCAACCACCGCAAAAACTCGCGCCCCAACTGAGGTCATGTACGGGCGCAGCACAGCTGCGCCCCAGCTTGCCCGGGCCTAAAACTCATCTCAAGTCTGTCTTTCGTTCTTTCCGTTCGTTACTTCATTGCTTCTTTAAGTCGCTTTTTCCTCACTCGTACCTCAGCGCCAACACCGGATCCATCCGCGTCGCCTGTCTCACCGGCACCCAACAAGCCAACAGCGCCACCGCCGCCAACAACACCGACACCCCGAGGAACGTCCACAAATCAAAAGGCGCGACACCCACCAGCAAACTCTTCATCGCGTGCGCCCGCCGATCGCTGCCTCCTGCTATCCCCATACCTCCAATTATTTGGTTCCGGGCGCAATCCCGGCGATAATATTCAGCGCCTACTTTCCCAAAGGAACGTCACACGATGCCCCACGCTTGGCACGACATCTCACCGGGAAACGACCTCCCCCGCGACTTCACCGCTGTGATCGAGATTCCGCTCGGCTCGAACGTCAAGTACGAACTCGACAAGCCCACCGGCATGCTCAAGGTCGACCGTATCATTCACTCCGCGGTCTTCTATCCCGCCAACTACGGCTTCATCCCGCAGACTTACGCCGAAGACAACGATCCACTCGATGTCCTGGTCCTATGCCAGGAGCCGGTCCAGCCGCTCGCGCTCATCAAAGCCCGCGCTATCGGCCTCATGACCATGATCGATTCCGGCGCCAGCGACGACAAAGTCATCGCTGTCGCCACCAACGATCCCGAATTCAGCGATTATGTCGAGGCGCGCGACCTGCCGCAGCACCGACTCCTCGTGCTCAAGCGCTTCTTCTCCGATTACAAACAACTCGAAGGCAAGCGCGTCGATGTCGAAGACATCCGTCCCGCCTACGCCGCCCTCACCGTCATCGAGCGCTCCTTGGCCCGCTACCAGCAAGAGCGCGAGAAGCTGACCGCCAAACTCGTCGCGAAATAACACAGGTACGCGGCTTTTCTGACCACGGGAACTCACTAGTTGTTTTGCATTATTGAGGGGCTCAGAGCGACGGTGTTATTCCCTTGTGTGAGCTTTGGTCAGAATGCATCTTCGACTTTCCCTACAATTGTGCCCGCGAATCGCTGAAGCCAGCGTGGCAATAACGCGACGCCAGGAAAAGCAGATCGTTGGCGGACTTTGAATCTGCTCGTCCGTCTCCGCCCAGTCGCCTTTATTGCGGCCCTGCTCGTTGTTTGGCAGGTAGCCATCAATCGGCATCCCGGGCAACTTCTGCCCGGCCCATGGCAAGTTACCCAAGGCATCGGCGAACTTTTGCATCACGGACTACTCTTTAAATATGTCGTTGCGTCTCTGTTCCGTGTGACTTGGGGCTTTCTTCTCGCCGCCGTGATCGCAATTCCTCTAGGGCTAACGATTGGCTGGTATCGCCGCGCTGAAATGGCCTTCAACCCTCTCGTACAGATTTTTCGCCCGATTTCACCGCTTGCGTGGATACCGATCGCTATCCTTTGGTTTGGAGTTGGTGATCTTTCCGCGATCTTTCTTATCTTCGTGGGCTGCTTCTTTTCCCTGTTGCTCACGGCAATGAGCGCGGTCCACAACATCCCGGCTGTTTATATAAATGTCGGTCGCAACTTCGGATTGAGCACGCCGGACTTCGTGTACCGCGTGTTGTATCCGGCCGTCGCGCCTCAGCTCATCATCGGTTTGAGAATCACACTGGGTATCGCCTGGCTCGTCGTCGTTGCGGCCGAGATGATCGCGGTGAGCTCCGGACTCGGCTTCCTGATCGTGGACGCGCGCAACGCCGGAAATCGTTATGACCTGGTGGTCGCCGGCATGGTCGTCATCGGAATCATCGGCTTGCTTTTGGATTTGGGGATGCGCTCGCTGGAACGCGTGAAATCGTTTCGATGGGGTTTCTCGGAGAACTAAGAATGTCGACGAAAACTCAGACTCCGTCAGCCACCGGTATGAAGCTACGAATGGAAAACGTGAACATGGTTTTCGACCGCGACGGGAAGACCGTTCCGGTCCTCGACAATATCAATTTTGACGTCCAGGAAGGCGAGTTCATCTGCCTGGTTGGTCCTTCCGGCTGCGGCAAATCAACGATGCTAAACGTGATGGGAGGCTTTCTCTCCCCCACGGCCGGATCAGTCACAATCGACGGCGAAATCGTCCAGGGACCAGACCCACGGCGGATTTTGGTTTTTCAGGACCACGGTGTTTTCCCGTGGCTCACCGTCGAAGGCAACATCGGATTCGGTTTGTCGCACCTCTCGGACGCGGAACGCAAGCAGCGCATCGCTCACTACGTTCAGTTGGTGCGCCTCCAAGGCTTCGAGAACACCTATCCATCCGATCTTTCAGGCGGCATGAAACAACGCCTGCAAGTGGCCCGAGCATTGGCGGTAAACCCCGATATTCTCTATCTCGACGAACCTTTCGGAGCGCTCGATTCCGTTACGCGATTCCTGATGCGCGGCGAACTTCTCCGCATCTGGCAGACCGAACGCCGCACGATCATCTTCGTGACCCACGATATCGACGAGGCCGTACAGCTTGCCGATCGAGTCGTCGTCCTAAGTTCGCGACCCGCAAAAATTCAAGATATTCTCACCATCGACGTCGAGCATCCGAGAAATCTTAGCTCCTCGCGCTACCTCGAACTTCGCGATCAACTCGCAAAGATGATCGGTCTGGCCTACGCCGTATGAGTTCACTTGCAAAACCCGCAGCTTGGGAAAAATTTTTCTGGCCGCTCCTCGCGGCAGCGTTGCTTCTGGCCATGTGGCACTACTCGGTCGTTTGGACCGGCACCAAAGTTTTTCCTTCACCGCTCAGTGTTGAAAAAGGATTATCCGAGCTGTTTCATAAACACGTGCTTTGGGCGGACATTGGTGATTCACTCCGTCGCGTCGCGATTGGATTCGGAGCCGCCGCAATCATTGGTATCCCGCTGGGCCTTACTCTCGGCTGGTATCCGGCCCTGAACCAGGTTCTCAATCCCACGCTTCAGATACTTCGTCCGATCAGTCCGATCGCGTGGATTCCAGTCGCGATTATTTTCTTCGGCATCGGAGATAAGGCCGCCACATTCCTGGTCTTCCTCGGCGCTTTCTTTCCCATCGTCGTTGCGTGCGTCAGCGGAGTCTCCAGCGTGCCAGCTATCTACCGCCGCGCCGGCCGCAATTTCGGCCTATCGCCGGCGCAAATTCTGACAAGAGTTGTCTTCCCGGCTGCGCTGCCACAAATCCTCATTGGTCTGCGTATCGCGCTTGGGCATCGCATGGTTGGTCGTGGTCGCGGGAGAAATGATCGCCGTCGACTCCGGGCTTGGCTATCTGGTCATCGATTCGAGAAATTCCGGTAAGCGGTACGACCTTGTCGTCGCAGCCATGTTGCTGATTGGCGTCATCGGGCTCGCGCTCGACATGCTCTTCCGCCGGCTCGAAAAAATAAAATCGGTTCGTTGGGGGTTTCGGACATGAGTCTCAGGTCCAAAATCTTGTTGTTCGCTTTTGGTTGGCTCTTCCTGATTTCGGCCGCGCACGCTTACCTCAATGTAAATTGGGCAGCCGTTCTGAACGACTATCGCCCGATCGAAAAGCGAAAAATCACCGTTGCATACCTCCCCGTCACCTGCCAGCTCACCTGTCCGGTGACCGATTACATTTCGAAGTTCTCTGAGTCCGGTGAGGAATATCTGCCGCGCATGTTTCAGGGCTTTCCCGAAATCAAAGAAGCGCTCATCTCAAACCGTGTGCAGGCGGCCTTCATCGTTGCGCCCTTGGCGCTAGCGCTCAAGGCTCAGGGAGTTCCGATCAAGATCGTGTATCTCGGGCATCGCTACGGCAGCGCGGTAGTGGTTCGCAAAGACGGTCCGATCAAAACTTTTGCGGACATGCGCGGCCACACGATCGCGATTCCAAGCCGTTTCTCCGATGAGCGTCTTCTGGTTTTTCGCGCGATGAAGGTTTTCGGCATCAAGCCTGGCGAAATCAAAATGCTCGAGATGGCGCCCCCCGATGTTTCCGGTGCTCTCGCCGCCAAGGCGATCGACTCTTTCGTGATGGGCGAGCCCTTTCCTTCGCAGGCAGAAATGGCGGGCTTCGGACGAGTGCTGTTCCAGGCTCGCGAATACTGGCCCGACTACATGTCTTGCATTCTCGTCGTGCGCCAGGATTTGATCGACAAACGCCCGGAAGTGGTTCAGACCTTGGTGGATGGTATCGCGCGTTCCGGTCTCTGGCTCGATACGAGCAAGCCTCACCGCGAGGACGCCGCCGATTTCGTTGGCCGCTTCTATTACAACCAGAAGCCGGCGCTGTTGCGATGGGCGCTGACAAAGCCGCTCGATCGCGTCACGTACAGCCCGCTTGCTCCGCGGAAGGCCGACTTCGATATGGTCCGCGACCTGATGATCGAAACCGGCGTTTTGGACAAGAAACTCGAGTTCTCCGAATACACCGACACGCGATTTTCCGACAAAGCGAGTATCCAGACGCCATGGAGATACGAACCCGGTATAGCGACAGCGGAATGATTTTGCGCCGATACCACACGCGGATTTCTAGATTGGTAGCTGAAGGAGTCCTGACATATGTTTCGCCGAAACTTTTTTAAATTCGTGACGTTAGCGACCACCGGAGCCATTGCTCCACTCGAAGTGATGTCCGCCGGACCGATCAAGACCGTCACCTATCATGTTCGGGGCTTTAGCTGCGTCACCTGCGCCACGGGGCTCGACACAATGCTCCATCAACAAAAAGGAATCACATCGAGCGCTTCGACCTATCCGGAGGGTGTAGCGACGATCGGCTTCGATGCCGAACAAACCACCGAGAAAAACATCAAGGAATTCATCGCCACCCTGGGCTTCACCGTCGAAGACGAACACAAGGCTGTAACCCGCCCGACCAGTGCGACAACAAAAGCCACATAACGCAGGCGCATTCATCACATTCCTAGTCCTGCCGAATTGAATTGCTCGTCAGGTGCGATAGTCCGCCTATCTTCCGACTCCAACCTCAGGCGTCTGACTTTCCGCAACGAGCCACTTGACTTCGACAAATCGCAGGCATTCAATATGTGGCAGAGCCATATATGGACAACACAGCATCGCAAGCCGAATGGAAAAAAGGCAGCGCCGAGCTTCTTATTCTTTCGCTCGTCGAAGCGCGCCCGCGCCACGGCTACGAAATCAGCAAACTGATCGAGCAACGTTCCGGCGGCGCCGTTCGTTTTCACGTCGCCTCACTCTATCCGTTGCTCTACCGACTCGAACACCGCGGCTGGTTGTCTGGACGTTGGGTAGAAAAAGACGGACAGCGTCGCCGCCGCTACTATCGTCTAACTCGTGAGGGCCGAAAAGTCCTCGCTTCCCAGCTTCGCGGATGGCGCGAATTTGTCGCCGGAATCAATAGCATCACGGAGGCGGAAAATGCCTGAATGGAAGCCAGAAATCCTGCGTCGCCTTGCTTCTTTGAAACTCTCGCCCGTGCGCGAATCGGAAATTGCCGAAGAGATCGAGCAGCACCTCGACGATCGATATGAGGATCTGCTCGCCACGGGTCTTGCCGCAGACAACGCCTTTCGCGCGGCGCTCGATGAATTGAAGGACGAAGACCTGCTCGCGCGCAATCTGCAACGAGTCGAGACCGACTTGTACGGCGAGCCCCTCGCGCCCGGAAAAACCGGCAGCAATCTCTTCGCCGGCATTTTTCAAGATATCCGCTATTCCTTCCGGATGATGCGGAAATCCCCCGGCTTCACCGCGATTGCGATCCTCACGCTCGCCCTCGGCATCGGCGCCAACACGGCGATTTTCTCGATGATGAACGGCCTTCTGTTGCACACGTTGCCGATACGCGACCCGAAATCACTCGTCGATATTCTGGTCCACTATCCCGGAGATCCCGAACCTGGGTTCAGTACATTCGACTGGGACGCGTATCAGACGATTCGAGACGGCAATCGTGTCCTCTCCGAACTGATCGTCGGCTCGCTCAACGTCTACGAGGTCAGCGGGCAAGGTGTGGAACCGCAAAATATCTTCGGCGGGAACATCGGAGACAATTTCTTTGAATCGCTCGGCGTTCGGCCAGCCATCGGCCGCCTGATTGGACCACAAGACATCGATACCTCCGCACCCGTAGCCGTCATCAGCTGGTCTTTTTGGAAAACCCATTTCAATCTGAATCCAGATGTCGTCGGCCAAAAAATTATCTCGGACGACAAACCTCTCATCATCATCGGTGTCGCGCAGCGCGGTTTCTACGGATTGAGTAATCAAGCGCAGCAAGACATCTGGGTGCCCTATTCGCTCGGAGGTCATCCATCCATCTCCTTGCTCGGACGTTTAAAACCAGGCGTCACGGCCGAACAGGCCCGAGCAGACTTGGCAGCGTTGTACCAAACCTTCGCCGACCGTCCTGACACAAATCCATTCATGCGCAAAAACGAGGTGCGTCTCATACCGGCGGGCAACGGCAGGTCGACGCCTGTCACGCAAATGCTCTCGACTCCGATAAAAGTCCTGATGGCGACGGTAGGGCTGTTGCTGCTTCTCGCGTGCGCGAATGTAGCCGGCCTGCTTCTCGCGCGTGGCGCATCGCGTCAGCATGAGATGGCGGTGCGTGTTTGTCTCGGGGCGAATCGCACGCGATTGCTGCGTCACACGCTGACGGAATCATTGATGCTGTCGTTGATCGGAAGCGCACTCGGATGTCTTCTGGCGTACTTTGCGGTCGGCGCGCTGATCCGGATGTTTTCTTCCGGCAGATTGATGCCCGGGGTGCCAGTTCGATTTGAGGTGCTGAGAGATCCCGATTTGCGCGTGCTCCTATTCACCGGAGTAATCGCGATAATCACCGGGCTCATTTGTGGAGCCGCACCCGCGCTGAGCGCGTCGAACACGACGCCGGCCTCAGCGCTGCAGTCCGGAACGAAGCTCGGTGAGACCAAGAGACAACGTTTCTTCGGCAAGGGCCTCGTCGCTGCACAGGTGGCGCTGTCGCTGGTGCTGGTGAGCATGGCCGGACTGTTTATGGAATATCTCTCACATCTTCGAAGTGATTTGGGATTCGAGCGTAAAAATCTTTTGCTGGTCACACTCGATTTCGCGCACAGGGGCTACAACCCCGCACAGTATGCGCATCTGTCTCAAGAGTTGGCTAGGCAGTTGAATGTTATTCCTGGGGTGACTTCGGCGACGTTTAGTGCGATGAGTCCCATGGAAGGCCCTGCAGCGTCGAGTTTCGCCGCCGCCGAAGAAAATCCCGACAAGACAACTCCGGTCTCTCTCAATCAGATCGCCCCGAACTATTTCAAGACGTATGGCACGCCATTTCTCTCGGGTCGCGATTTCTCGGCGCACGACGAATCTGGCCCTCCCGTCGCAATCATCAATGAGTCCGCTGCGCGCGATTGTTTCGGAAGCGCAAATCCCATCGGAAGGCGCGTCACTCTCAGTCACATTACGGAGACGAAAGGCGAAAAGACATACGAGGTGATCGGAGTCGTCGGCGACGCGAAGTATAACGACCTTGGTCAACCTGCGCCGCCTACGATCTACACGAACCTGTTCAAAGAAGAGTTGATTGGATCTCAACTGGCGATCCGCACGGGAATCGACGCGGGCGGAGTTATGAGCCCAGTTCGCGCGACCCAGGCCGAGGTGCTGAAAAATGTCCCCATCGCGCGAGTGATAGAGATGAACGATCAGATCGACTCGACGATCGTTCCGCAGCGTATGTTTGCGACATTATCCACCGGATTCGGCGTATTAGGCGCACTGCTCGCCGTCATCGGCCTGTACGGCCTGCTCGCCTACACGGTTACGCGTCGCACACATGAGATCGGCGTTCGCATGGCACTTGGCGCAGAAGGCACCGATGTGATGCGCATCGTCGTTCGCGACGCGCTGTGGATGGTCGTCGCGGGTCTCGCGATCGGAGCACCCTTGGCATTCTGGGGAAAACGCATCGCCGCCAGCTTGATCCCCGACTTGCCAGTTGCGAACCAACTTCCGATTGTCATCGCCGCCGCAATAATGATCGCAGTCGGTTTGATCGCGGCCTATCTACCCGCTCGCCGCGCGATGCGCGTCGATCCTCTCGTCGCGCTACGATACGAATAAATCATCCTCACCCTCACCAATCGCGCCAATCTTCGATCCCCCGCTCGGTGCAGCAATCCCCGTCGCAATGAAGCGTCGATTATTCTTTGGAAGCAGCCGGACCCTGTGATTCGGCACAAGGCGACGCGCTTGCTAAAGTAGATTACGTAGTCCTCTCAGTATCCCCTTCACATACAGTCGTTCACGCTCACGTTGACGCTGGCTCCTTCGCGGAGGCTCGCTTGGCCGAAATTCGTAGATACTCGCTCGAATTCGAGGACGCGGTTGCGGAGTACGCTACCGGCAGCCCCTCCGACCGCAGCGAGAAAACACTCTTCGAGCTATACACGAAGCTCGGTTACGCGCACAGCTTCTTCGCCTTCTGCGAACGTTATTTCACTCTGGCAGGAAAGCGATTCATCGAGGTTGGCTGCGGTACTGCATACGTATCCGTCGCTGCCGCCCAGCGTGGCGCCACCACCTACTCGATCGACGTCGTCGACAAAGCTTTGGCGCTTGCCGCTGAGCGATTCCGTGAGCATGCCATGCGCGGTGTCGTCCTTCATGCAGATTTGCGCAAACCGCTCCCCATCAACGATTGGGACGGGGCCTTCGACATCGTCTTCTGCTATCAGGTTCTCGAACACATCCCGCGAGGCGAGCAATTCGCGGCGCTCTCCAATCTTTTTCAACTCGTCGCACCAGGCGGCTTCTTGTTCATCGACACCGAGAACAGTCTCTGCCCCTACGACCGCCATGACAGCCATACTTGGCTTGTCCGCCTTCTCTCGCAACGGACCTACGACCCCATCATTCACGCGCTCGGCAAAGGTCTTAACTTTTTCGAACCCTCCGCCGGCCGCGCCGTTCAAACGCGCGACTACCTTTCTTACGACGAACTGTTCGGCGCCGCCTCGGTATCCGGTTTCGGGGTTCTCAACTCCACCATGCCCCACGAAGACAAGAAACAATCCCTACGAGTCCTGACCGGCAGCGACTGGCTCCACGACAACATTCTTCAGTATTTCGACTCCGAGCGCTTCAGCCCCATCTCCGTCCTTTGGAAAAGAACACACCTCGCGGCGACTAGGCGCGGACCGAGCTAACTCTTGTTTAGTCGCGTGATTCCGCTAGTGCAGGTCCTTCTGGTCCAGATCCCGCCATTCCCAGCCCATGTTGTCGTCGGTAATGATCAGCCGGGGCCGCAGTCGCGCGTTCAGAGACTCGCTCGTCTCCATTCCCTGTTCGTCTGGTGGCCGCTCAATGGTGTCCACAAAATTCGCATAACCTGCCAGCACCCGCTCCGAATCGGGATCCGCCGGATCGAACATTAATTTCCCATCGATCCGATACTCCCGCAGGATCGCCATCAGGCGTTCGCGGTCGTACTTCAGCGGCGTCTCACTCACCACCAGGAAATTGACTACCCGCAGCCCGTACGGAAATACGTGTAGCCCCGTAGCCACCACTTCGTCCGAACCTGTCGCGTTGTAAAAATAAATTCCGCCAGGCAAAAGAATCACGACATAAATACCTCATCGCGCCAAAAGCGGCGACCATCATCACCACTTGCTATTACTACTACAATGTAGTTATAATCACAAAGACCGCGGACGCCCATTCAGCGTCTATGCAGTGACTCCCCGAGAACCGGGCGAATGGAGAGGGTGATGGCAGCACCATCGGACAAAAAGCTCTCGTCACGAACACCGGGACGGCGTTCGTTCCTGTCCTCGCTGGCGATACTGGGGCTGGCAGCGACAGCCTCGCCGGCGGAACGAGAGTCCGATAAAAAGTCGCAGGCGAACGCAGAGACCGCCTATCGCCTTTTAACACCCGAATGCGAAGTCCAGATGAGCGTCGAATATTTCGCAAGGACCTCGGCGGAAAGTTTCCGTTTCCGCGACAGTCTGACAAACCGCTCGTTCTGCCTGTCGACGAACGGACAGGAAGACCGCTCGTGCGTGCAGCATTTTTCCGGCTCGATGGCGATTGCCCGCTACCATTTGCGTTCACGGCTTCCCTCCCGAACAGCGGTCGCCTTGCGCGAGCGGGTCCTTACCATCGATCACGACGCGCGGATCAGTCCTCGCCGCCCATTTGAACGCGTGCTTGCCGCCGAGCGAGACATCGTCAGCGACATCCAGGCCTTCGGCTACGATCCCAATGATCCAACACGGCCGCAACCCGACGCCGGCACGGTTCCTGTTTGGTGCCTCCTGCGCCAGGATCTTTACCTCAACGACCAGACGACGGCGTTCCTCATCGTTCATTGGAAACACACTCTCGATTCCATAAGCCTCGTCGATGTCATACCCGGCGACCGCACCGAGTTGCTCGGCTAGCCCGTCAAACATTCAATCCCAATTCCATTAGTATCACAATGTATCTCTAATTGCGTACCCACTCTCGAATATTTCGTAGTCCTGCGGCTGGAACTCTCCCTTAACTCAAAAAACTATTTCATTTTGCGCTTGACATACTAAATAATTAGTACTAATAGGAAGATATGAGACCAAAGCATTCAACTCTCACCCCTCAAGAACTCGAAATCATGAAGCTCGTCTGGGAGCGCGACAGCGCCACCGTCCGCGACGTTTATGAGGTTCTTTTGGAGCAGCGCAAAGTCGCATACACCACGGTGATGACCATGATGAAAATTCTCGAAACCAAAGGCTACCTGAAGAGGCGGCGACAAGATCGCGCCTTCGTCTACAGCCCGGTTCAACCAAAGAGCCAGGTAATCGGCGGAATGATTCGTGAATTCGTCGATCGCGTCTTCAACGGTTCAGCCGAGCCGTTGCTGGTACATCTCGTCAAGTCCCACCGCATTCGCGAGAAGGACCTGCAAAAGATTGTGCGCATGATCGAGGAAGCGAAATGAAAGCCGTGGAAGCAACCCAGGCAGATCGGACCCGCCAATGAACATGCCTCTCTGGTTTTCGAACCTTTTGTTCTGGAGCGCGCAGGTTGCAGTCCTAGTCCTGGTTGCTGCATTACTTCCGCGCCTCTTCCAGATTCGCCAGCCGCGTGTGCTTCTCGCCTACTGGCGCGTTCTCTTGCTCTTGACCGTTGTGCTCCCTTTCGTACAGCCATGGCACCGGGTGACGAACACCGCTACGGTGCTGGTCTTGTCAGACTCCGGAGTCATTCGCCTACCGGCCGCGCCAGCTCCCACCGTCACGCACTGGCATCTCCCCAACAACCAACTCGTCGCTGAAGGGGTCGCCATCACGCTCGTCGCTGGAATCACATTGCGATTCGCACTCCTCGTGCTCGGCCTGCTGCGACTTCGTCGTCTCCGCCAAACTTCTGCGCCAATCGCAGCAAGCCATCCATCCGCCGCGACTCTAAATCACATGCTCGCGACGGTCCGCGCAGCCGCTGAGTTTCGCCTCTCCTCAAAAATCAACTCGCCTGTGACGTTCGGCATGGAAAAGCCCGTAATCCTTTTGCCCGAGGCCTTCTTGTCCATGGACGCACGCTTGCAATCGGCGATCGCATGCCACGAACTCCTGCATGTTCGTCGTCGTGACTGGACACTCCACCTAAGCGAAGAAATTCTTCGTGCCATTTTCTGGTTCCACCCCGCGATTACCTGGCTGATCTCGCGCGTGAGGTTGGCTCGCGAACAAGTCGTGGATCTCGAAGTCATCCAACTCACCAATGCCCGTAAACCTTATCTGGAGGCCCTGCTCGCATTCACGTCTCCCCGCGCGCGATTTGCAGCCATCCCTGCGCCGCCGTTTCTCGCCGAGCGTCAGCTCGTCGAACGTATCTCGTTAATGTTGAAGGAGGTTCACATGTCTCGAAGAAAATTGATCGCATCGCTCGGAGTCATTTCATGCTGTCTGGCGTTGGTTGTCGGACTAAGCGCGTGGAGTTTTCCGCTGAAGCGCGCCGCGCTCCAGTCCCTATCCGGCGACGGTGTAGTCGGTGGCATTTCGGGCGGTATCCCTGGAGGTATCAGCGGCGGAGTCACAGGCGGTGTGAATGCCGGCATCAATCGCGGTGTCGCCGGCGCTCTCAGTGCTGACACGACGGATTCGGCAAGAAGTGCAGCGTCCTTAGACATACCCGACGTGGACACCTCAACAATCTGGACCGACACGGTGAAAAAAGCTCCGATGGTGCGACAGGTCCGCGGCCTCGGAAAGCTCGCCCCTTCCAAAGACTCCGCGGGTTTCGTTGCCCAACTGACACTTCCAAGCTTTCTGACCGCCGACGTGAAGCTTGGTCAAACCGCTTCGGTCGCCTCGCAGGGGGACGTAATGGCCGCCAACGGCCACGTCAGCCGCATCGATCCGTCCACTTCAGCCAGCACTCGTACCGTGGATATCGCATTCGATGCCCCGCCCAAAGGGGCCCGCGCAGGACTCGAAATCGACGGCACGATTGACATCGAGAATTTGGGCATCGTCCTCCAACTTGGACGTCCAGTACACGCCGCCGCGAACACCGAAATTTCCGTCTTCAAAATCGATCCCAACGGCAGCGACGCAACGCTCGTCAATGTGAAGTTCGGCCGCGCTTCCGTAAGCTCCATCGAAATTTCGGCCGGACTAAAAGAGGGCGACACCGTGATCCTCTCCGACATGTCCCAATTCGAAAAGGCCGGCCGCATCCACCTGACAGACAAGACGCATGCCCCTAAGCATTAAGCTGGGGACTACCGAAATCGGCATCGTCCTTCCTAGTATGCGTTTTTGAACCGAATCCGGATGATCCAGAAAACCAGCAGGATCAGAGGCAGTACCGTCAGCACTAAATACAAGCCCGTGCTGAAGAACGCCGGGGATAAATGTCCGCCGAGTCCGACCTTCGAAAGCAGTCTCAGCGGCCGGTTTGAGGGACCCAGAAAAAAAGAACCCGCCGCGATGAACAGGCCAAAACACATGCGCCAGAGGTGCCGCGCGATACGCTTTGCTCCAAAAACACCGTCGCCCACCAACATGCGAACGTCCCCGGCGGCAGCCAGCAGACACACGGAACCCATAAAGAGATGCATCCCGGCAGGAACTCCATATTTTTCCCCGGTCCCGCTACGTATCGCATCTAACCCATTCATCCAGCCAAGAACGCCAATCACCATAGGGATCAGCAGCCAAACCCAATCGAGACGGCTCGTTTCTCTGTCTTTACGTCGGGCGGTTAGCCACGCCGTTCCAATCAGATAGAAAGTCAGAATCCCGCCTCCGATGTTGTTCGGCTGATGCCTCACGACGGCAAGGTACACCGCGGCGACAGCCATAGTGAGCATCGACGCCACAAAGATCTTTCCGGCCAGCGCATGCCGGGGCGACCCTTTGCGAAAGCAAACTGCGGCGGTCCCGGACACCAACCCTAGGGTCCCAGCGCAGATATGAACTAACAGCAAAGGCGAATAGGACATCGGACCTCGCGCAGGTGTAATGTATACGAAAATTGAGGTTATAGTTTCAGCTGGCCAGCCATGTCTCCCACTTACCGGCAGGGTTCCTCTGACCCCAGATTCGCGGCGAGGTGCTTGATGTGGAAACGGTAGCGATGCCCCGCTCGCACCATCAGCCTCCTTCCTTTGATTGAAGAAAAGCCCGCAGTGTTCTCTAATCGTGTCGCCAATGCCGTAACGAACGGCAAGGATCAGGAGGACACATTGAACGGCCTCGCCTGACTGCCGACGAACTCTCGGACCAAAAGTCCGGTTTCTGGGGATACCGCATGATGGGGTCACCCTCCCGCAAGGCGCAGAAGATACAGACCGCGTAGCCCATCAGATCATGAGCGAGTTTCCTTCAACGATGTCAGCGATCAAATACAAGGAAATGTGAAGCTTCTGCGCGAAACCATTGTTGAAGATGTGCGCCCGATCTTTGCGGACGCTGTTGGGATGGGGCGCGGACGCGCTTCACCGCTTCTGATACGGATGAAAAATGTAGTCCTTCGTTTTCACCGCCGTATGGCAAGCGTTTCCGCAATCGGAAAGGCTTTTCTCATCAGCCGTGTACTTGTCCGACGCCGCGTCGTAGTTGAACACTGCGTATCCCCATCCGCCAGTGTTCGGAAATCTCTTGCTGTCTTTTTCCATAACGAAAGCCTGTTTAAATACGTCCGGCACATCCACGGCAAACTGCGCCTCCGTGCTCTTCTTGGGCTTCCACTGGAGTTTCACGATCCTTGAACCCTCCGGGAAAGGCTGCCCGTTCCCTGGAACGCCGGCCTTATACGCATTGATCATCGCCGGATTGCCGACGATCACTTTGAGCACTTCGTCCGTCCGCGCAGAAGACACCACCGACCAGTCTTCGTATCCCTTGAAATCGTAGAATGCAATTCCGCTCGGCGACTTCAGCGAATACTTGTCCTCCCCTGAACCAGCCCCTGATCCGGCCCCTGATCCAGATACTGACCCGGTCGTGGCGCCAAAAACGGCGAGCACTGCTGTTGCTACGGTAAGAGCGCTTCTGCGTTCCATCTATGATCCCCTCATAAGTTTCCTAACGAATTCACGAAATGAGGATTGGAGTTATGGCCGCTGAGTTGGTTGCAGAATATGTTTCACTCCGTAGGCGCGCTTTACACGACGAATCGATCGCCTGGAGACCAAAGGCCTGCTCAAGACGTCTATGTGGGAGGCCACCGCGGAACGCGGCGCGCTAAGCACCTGTTGGGAGCACGTCATGAGCAGTGCAAGCTGGTCTGTAGTGGAGACGACTGCGCTCTTGCTGGATAGCGAAGAACGCGAAGTAGTGCTTGGGGATCTGGCAGAATCGGGCGAGAGCACCTGGAGAGTGCTCCTCGGCGTGATCGGGCTGGTGGCGCGGCGGCAAGCGGCTCAATGGAAGAGTCGGCGGCCATGGCTGGCGGCGCTCGTCGTATTGCCGAGCAGCTATTTGTTGATGTATGTCACCATCTCGGTGAGCTTTACCTCCCAACGGCTGATCTTGCACAAGACCTTCCGTTGGGGCCCGACGGGCAACGAAGGATTCTTGTTGCTGTTGTGCCACGTTTTCTTGATGTTGGCTTGGTCGTGGGCCGCGGGCTTTATCGTCGGATCGACGTCCCGCCGGACCGTTTGGGCCAGCGCCGTGTTGTGCTCCGTGCCAATCCTCTTTTACTGGCCAGGATTCCAGCAGGGATTTCTTCCCAGGCTGTCCGTCATACTGTTTCTTGTGCCAGGCATCCTTGGCGTGAAAAGTGGACTCCGAACGAGCAAGATCAACCTGTCGATCGCGGTTCTGCTGGCGGTCGCCGTGACGGTATCGATGATTTCTGCGTGGAGCAACGCGGCCTTGTGGTATCTCAATTGGCTGTTGATCTTGCCGCCCTGGTATTTAGTGGCGACCGCTCGAAGATCCCGCGAGCTAGTGGCTTTCCCGTCCCGGTCTTAAGCGCGCCAAATTCCACTTGACGAGAGTTAATGAATGTGGTACAATCCCTTCAAGTAAACTCGCGCTCGGCAACCAGTTACCCGCCGCATCGATAACCAGCTCATTTTCAGCCACTTAAGCCGCAGCCTGAACCGTAACGCCTTTAGAATCACATTCTTGCACCACCTGTCGACATATCTCCTTTAGTTTCACATCCTTGCGTAAAAACACCGGGGGAGGGGCCACATCCGCTCCCAAATCCAAGTTTCGAGTCGAAGTAATGCTTCCCTACTATTCAGCGTTTGCCTAAATGCGTGATACTTTGCCGGAAGCTTTTCCGAAGATCACACAGTGAAACGAATGTCGATTTGGATCGTCGCCGGTTTCGGCGTCCTCTTGCTCGCAGGCTTCGCCGCCCTTTCCATGATGGCGGGCAGCCCCAAAGACGCCTTCATGATGCTCCGCTATGCCCTGCCGCACATGCATCGCGGCAAGCTGCATCCCGGTGACGTCGCGCCCGACGCTCCTTTGCTCGCACTCGACGGAAAAGATCAATTCCACATCCGCGAACGCATCGGTGGCCGCCCGCTGATGATCGTTTTCGGCAGCTACACTTGACCGCCATTTCGTCGCCAGGTCGGCGACATCGTGCAGATCTACAAAGACTATAAAGATCATGCGGATTTCTTGACCGTTTATGTGCGCGAAGCCCATCCCACCGACGAGTGGCAGATGAAATCCAACGTGAAAGAAGACGTCTGCTACGCGCAACCCAAAACTCTCGAGCAGCGCATCGCCATCGCCAACGATTTCGTCCAGCGGCAAAATTATCCGGTTCCCTTCGGCATCGACGATATGACCAACGCCGCGAACGACGCCTACTCCGCGTGGCCCGAACGCATCTACATCATCGATGAGCAAGGCAAGATTGCGTACGCCGGCGGAATGGGCCCATTCAACTATCATCCGGAAGAAGCGCGTGCATGGCTCGCCGCGCGCTACGGCGAAGTAAAACACGATCCGCAACCGCCGGCCTATCGCGACAACGACGGCTAACCTTCGACGCCTAACTATCCTTTTCTCAATGCCTTACAGCCGTTCATCAAATAAGCGCATCGGTTCGGCTAAACTACTCCTCCAATAACCGGTCCTGTTTGTTGACTCAATTTTTGAGAGGCAGCTTTTTCCCCGAATGCTCGTTCAAGGCTACTTCCGAGTTCTCAGCTTCTTCGACGTCAGCGAAGCGTTTGAGCTCGACCGCCTCAACATCCTCCTGAAACCGGATGCGTCGCCAAAGCCGACGGCCCCCACGGTTCGTGCTCCAGACTATGCCCAGGCGCCGACAGCACCCATCGTTGAAACCACGGGCACGATCGAACTTCCGTCCGGAGAATCGCTCGACAGCCGCATCAAGTATTACTGGTTTGGAGTGGCTTGCGTGGAGATGGTCACGCCATTCCATTGCGAGTTGGATTCACTTCCCACACATTCGTATCGCTGGATGAATGCGCCCGAAGTGGAAAAGGCCGCGGAAGATTTGCTGCGCGCCCGGCTCGAGCGCTTCAGTCCGGCGATGATCAAGCCATCGCAGAAATGGCTCGACGAAGACTATCTGATTATCGACGTCCAGTCGGCAAAAAACGACGACGGTGTCGTTGCGACCGCAGCGGAACTGCTGCAAAACCACGGAGACGCGATCACGCGCGCTATTCGCGGAGAATTGGTCGCTCTTTCCGCCGGAGAGCGTGAAGAGGTCGCGCGCTCAGTCCTGTCCTACTATCCAACCGATCTCGTAGTCGTCGGCTGGGCCGCAGCGCTTGTCTATGACAAGCCGGAAGCGACTTCGTCTGTAATCGATTTACTGGAGTATGCGAATACCCAGTTGCTTGAGTTTCGTTATTACGACGAACTGCTCACCAACGTATTGTCCGACGTTTACAGTTCGCTTGAAGGTCGCGAGAGTTTCTGGAAGCGCTTTCGACTTTCGCGGCGCGCCGGTAGGCTCAACGAACTCCGGCTCGACATCATGGATCTCGCGGAACGCACCGAGTACGCGGTGAAGTTCATCAGCGACACGTACTACGCGCGTGTTTACCGCGTGGCATCGACGAGGATCGGCTCCAACGATTACAAGACGCTGGTGGCGGAGAAGTTGAAAACGGCAGGCGAGTTGTACGAATTCATGGTCGCGCAATTCAACGAACGGCGGATGTTTGTTGTCGAGGTTGTCGTGGCCGTGCTCGTGTTGCTCGACGTAATTTTATTGCTTCGCGGAAACAAGTGACGACTGGACGAGGCTGAAAAATCGGATGATCGTGATTGTGATGGGCGTGACGGGATCGGGCAAGACAACCGTCGGAAAAATGCTCGCGCAGCGGCTGGGATCGGAATACGCGGATGCAGACGATTTTCACTCTGCCGCCAACAAAGACAAGATGCATCGCGGCATTCCGCTGACCGACTCAGACCGCATGCCGTGGCTTGCGTCGATTCACGATTACCTTGCCAAAGAGGACGGCGAGCGACGTAGTGTTGTGCTCGGCTGTTCGGCGCTAAAGCAGACTTATCGCACGATCCTTTTTGATGGACTCTCCGTGCAGCTCGTCTATCTGAAGGGAACCTACGAGGTGATCGACGAGCATCTGCGTGCCCGCAAAGGACACTTCGCCGACGACAAAATCCTCGCAGCGCAGTTCGCCGACCTCGAAGAACCAACGGATGCGATCGTCGTCGATGTTCGTCTGAAGCCGGAACAGATCGTCGAAGAAATCGTCAAGCGATTGAAGTAGTTCAGAAGCTTGTGCCGTAAACGGACGAAGCAACAACGAGCAAGTTTGCGAAGCGAAGCTACTTCTTCGTAGGAGCCGCTGGCGCTGGCGCCGGTTCGGCCGCAGGTTTTACGCCTTCAGCGGATTTTTGGAGTTCCTCAACTGCCTTGGGATCGAGCTGATACAGCGAAGGCTCGCCTTCGCGCCTGGCGATGTAATTGTCGCCGCTCTTGGCGATCGAAATGTTCTCAACACGCTTGCCGTCGTTGGAAGTCACTTTCATGTTGATGGCGGCCGCCGTGAAACCAGAGTCGACAAACTTGGTCGCGGCGAGATCGCGGAATTTGTCGATGAACGCTTGCGCGGTCATGCTGTCCATCTTCTTGCCGTTCGACCACCAATCGGATCCGCCTTTGACCAGTGAATAGGCTTTCGACCCGTCGTGCATTTCGACGGCGCTCACATCGTCGAATCCGAAATCGAACAGCTTCTTGTTGCGGAAATCATCGAGCGCTTTATCCAAGCCTGTACCGAGATCATTCGCAACTTTGTATACGCCATCCACGGCGCTCGACTTCGCATAGTAGTCAGTCTTGTTCTTGCGAACTTCCAGGCTCTGCGTGCCGGTTACATCTGTAACCTTCACCGTAGCTACCGGAGTCCCCGATGAGAACGCGGCCGCGATCTTCTTTGCGTCCGCCTCAGCCGACGCCGACAAATCCATCTTCGCGTCCTTGAGCCGGCGGACCAGATCCTCCACCGAGAAATTGTCGGCGCGCAGTGGACGCGGCTTCAGGATTTGCCAGGATTCCTTGTTACGGCCAAATTCGACGGACTGCTTTTTCGCGGCCAGATCGATCTGGCTCACCTTGTCGAAATTTGTCGTAAGAAGTCGCTTGTCGCGTAGATCAGAAGCGCTCTTGTCGAGGCTCGACTTGGTGTAACTCGCAATCGTGAAGACACGCGGATCGCCACTGACCGAGGCGTAGACAGCGTTTCCAGTCGGCGTGTCATCGCCGAGCAGCAGCTTCTGTGATTTTCCGTCCTTTGTGGTGAGCTCGATCTTCACTAACGGATCGGCCAGTCCGTATTGCTTTAGATCGATCGCGTGATCTTCGACGACGCGCTCGGAATTCAGACCAGCCACGGCGGAAATCACGCCGGTCACGGCGTCCTGATCCGCACTCAGCTTTTCAGGAGCGGTGATTTCCCACTTCCCGTCGCTGCCCTTGTCGAGCGCAACCACTTCAGCGCCTTTTTTGTCGATTTCAATCTGGCTGACGTCGGAATCTTTCAGCGTGACCAGCTTCGTCACATCCGCAGTGGCTGCTGTCTTCGTGGGTTCCGCCGCGTGATGATTCGACCAATACAGAACTCCCGTGAGCGCCGCCAACAGCGCGGCAGCAATCAACAGTCCGGTGCTTTTCATCGATGGAGTCCTGGTTCTAACATTGCTGAAGACAGTTCACACATTCTGAAGACGCGAGCATTTCGCGCTAACGCCGCCGCCACCAAACCGACACGCCCGCAAAGATCACAATCAACGGCAGAATGAACTGGCTGGTGATGCGAACCACGTTCATCTGCGAACGGGTCATGGTGACCCGGCGATCCTCGGGCGGCTTCGGCCGAATGGAAATCAGATCTTCGTCCGAAGAAAGCCAGTTCATCGTGTT
Source organism: uncultured Acidobacteriota bacterium (assembly GCA_963795355.1). GTDB lineage: Bacteria > Acidobacteriota > Terriglobia > Acidiferrales > UBA7541 > Acidiferrum. The sequence continues at coordinate 25,550 of CAWCHM010000008.1, read as the reverse complement.
CAGCGCCAAGTCTTTGTTGCCATTGAAATTCAGGAACGAGTTCGCGGCCCAGGCCGAGCTGCCAATTACGACAAAGCGCCCTTGAGAATTTTCCTTGCCGGTGTTGTAAGAACCCGCCGCCGCAATCGTCAGTGGACCTTTTTTATTTTTCGGATCGTTGGGGTCGATGTCTGGCGAATTCAGTTTCGTCGTTGCCAGGCTCGAGTCCGACGAGCTGAACATTTTTTCAACGCTCGATTTGCCTTCGTTCTTGATATCCATCGAGCGAGCGAGCGGAAAGCCCGTCGCCGTGCCCTTCATTTCGCCGACGATCGGCTGCGTTGCGTAGGTCGTGACCAACGCGACTTGCGGACCGAGTCCGGCGAGCTGGCCGATCGGGTTTAAGTCGAGGATCAGATCTTTTTGTAGCGTGACGCCCCAGCTCGTCAGCAACGTGGTGAGCGCGTCGTTGTCAGCGATCTCGGAACGCCCGATTTTCAGCGGCGGATCGAGCATGATTAAAGCGCGGCCGCCACTCTCAACGTATTTCTTCAGCGCGTCGACCTCCGGCTGCTGGTAATCGCCGGTCGGGCCGCCGATGACAACCACGGTGCAGTCGGCCGGAACTTCCGCCTTCTGCAACAGCGAAATCGATTTCGCTTCGTAGTCGTCTTTGCCGAGCAAATCCTTGAAGCGCGAATAGCCGCTGCGTTCGGAATCTTCGATCTGGTGTTCGCCGCTGCCGGTGACGAAGCAAACGGTTCGCGTCGTGTTTTTCAGATCGCGAATGAAAGCGCCGGTAATTCCCTCTTCCGTGAGGCTCTTCGCTTCTTCTTTCTTTGCACCAATTTTAACGATCGTGGTGCCGTAATTCTTGATGCCGGCCTCGCGAGCGAGCTGGGGATTCTTGTCGACGTCAACGTAAGCGACGTGCACTTTCGGCGAGAGATTCGCGTACTGCTCGAGCTGATCCTTGGCTCCCTGGAATTTCGTTGACTGATCGTAGTAGCTGATCGTCGCGTCCTGCTTCAATCCCTTGACGATTTTCGCGGTCTGCTCGGAGAGGCTGTAGCGCTTGTTCGAGGTCGAGTCGTACGACTTGTTGTAGCGATTCGCGAGTACGTTGGCGACGGTGATGATGGCGAACACCACGACGATGTACATCGTCGCGTACGCGGCGTACTTGGTCTGTCGAGCCTTCAAGAAAGGGGGCGCTGGCACTACGACCTCCACCGCAAAGATTCAAGCGAACGTGCCGTAAGGAAAAATCCGACAAAAATCATAGTCAGGTAATAAAGCGTGTCGCGCGTATCGAGCAGTCCTTTGGAGAACGGCTCCATGTGCGTGGTGATCGACATATAGGAGAGAACCTGCGTCCACGTTGCGTTTTCGTAGCTGCCGGTCCAGCCCATTACCCAAAGCACGAGGCACACGCCGAAGGTTGCCGCGCCGGCGATGATCTGATTTTTTGTCAACGTCGAAATAAACATGCCGATCGCCAGCATACCCGCTGCTTGCAGAATCATTCCGAGATAGGCGACCGCGACCGGCTTCCAGTCGGGCTGGCCGTACTTGAATAGAAACGAGAGGTTGATCAAGGTGATCAGCAACATCAACCCGTACAGCGCTAGCGCCGCGAGCCATTTTCCTGCGATGATTTCGAGATCGTGGATGGGCGAAGTGACGAGCAGCTCGATCGTGCCAGAGCGCTTTTCTTCCGCGAACAGGCGCATCGTGATCATCGGGATAAAAAACAAACCGATCACGTTGATGTTCGACAGCAGCGGCCGAATCAACTCTTCGTTGATGTTCATCGGGAACGACTGGCCCTGCATCTGCGATTGCATCGAGTAGTAGACGAAAGCACCGAGCGCATTCCAGAAGAACAAGCCGAAAACGACAGCGAACATCGTCAGGAGCAGGTAGGCAACCGGCGACGTGAAATAGCCGTGCAGCTCTTTTCGGAAAATCACCAGAACGTTGCGCATCACGCGGCTCCCGTCGCGACAGGCTCGTCGCTGGATTCGACGGCAGCGGGCTCGCCGGTAAGTTGCAAGAAGATCTCTTCGAGGCTGACCGCCGCCGGCCGCAGTTCGTTCAAATCCCAGCCGGACTCGACAACGGCGCGCGCCAGATCGCCACGAACGAAGCTGTCTTTGTGGCTTTCGATCTCGAAGACGCTGCGATTCTGCTGCTTCTCTTTGAAGATGATGTGGGTGATGCCCGGCACGCGCTCGAGCCGCTGCTGAATCACAGCGGCATCGACATCCGCCCCGCGACCTGCGATTTCGATAAACAACTGTTCGGCACCGCGCGCTCGATTCTGCAAATTATTCACGGAGTCTTTCGCCACCAAGCGGCCCTTATTAATGATGAGAACGGATTGGCAGGTCTGTTCGACCTCGGGCAGGATGTGCGTGCTGAGAATAATGGTGTGATCGCCGGCCAGACTCTTGATCAGATCGCGCGTCTCGTTGATTTGCTTCGGATCGAGGCCGGAGGTCGGCTCGTCGAGAATCAGCACGTCCGGATTGTGGATGATGGCCTGCGCGAGACCGACGCGCTGACGATAGCCCTTGGACAGTTTACCGAGGAGCTTGTCTTTCACGTCGACGACCGAACATCGCTCCTGGACGTAGTCGATACGCTTCTGAAGTTCCGCACCCGACAAACCTTTCAGCTTGCCGACAAATTCCAGGTATTCGGAGGTGCGCATTTCGGGATACAGCGGCGGCGTTTCGGGCAGATAGCCGATGCGTTTTTTTACCTCGAACGGTTGCTCGAGGACGTCGAACCCCGCAACGGTGGCCGTGCCCGCCGTGGGCGGCATAAAGCACGTCAACATGCGCATGGTCGTAGTCTTGCCGGCACCGTTCGGTCCGAGAAAACCGACGATCTGCCCTTTTTGAACCTCAAAGGAGACGTGGTCTACGGCCGTATGCCGGGCATACCTCTTCGTCAGATCAGTGACTGTAATCATAGAAATTTAATTTTGAAAATCAGACGCACAGCGCTCTTACTTGCCCCACTGTCACAGCGACAACCTTCTTGACAGTTACGTCCTCAAGAATTTGTTGAGTCTTTATCCTATGAATTCGCGACGGCACGTGTCAATCCCTTGAGAAGACAAATCGGGCGAACGAGGTTGCCAAGGGAGATCAAAGACAGACCTCGACGAGCCGGTGGATGCTGGGGTCAGCGAGTCCAGAAGGTGCCGTTGTCCCAGTTGATGCGATTGCCGCCGCTGGTCACGATGCCGCTGATGATCGTGCCGGACCAATTGGTAGTGAGCTGGCGACGTGAATCCCAGGAGCCAGTGGCGGAAGCATGGGCTTCGTTGGTGATGTTATACGTGTCGCCGCGGCGCCGGATATAGCAACGCTGAGAGCGATTGCCGCTTCGATACCACGTGCCTTCGATCCTCGGACGTCGCCAGCCGCCACCACCGCCGTTGTTGCAGCGCGCCCAGAACGTGCCGTTGGACCAATTGATTTGTGAACCGTCGGGAGTGAGGGTGCCTTGGACGAATTGCCAACCGGGCGCGACGATGACATTGCCGCCCTGCGTATTGCCGGGAGAACTGTCACCATTTTCGTTGGTCAGGGTGAGAAAGACGCCATTACCGGTGATCGACGTTTGCTTGGAAGGATCGCCCTGCGCGCACCATTGCCCGAGGAAGCCGGAGGCCTGATTCCCTTGCGGCGCGGGAACGGCGGCAGAGATCTGGGAACAAATGAGGGTTGCAAAAACGAAAGCGACGATAAGAGCAGTGAAATGCGGCGCGAGTGCGCGGAGATTGCGGCTGGGACCTGTGCATGTTCCTCTCCTGTCGGCGTAGACGACGGGCTTCGTTTGAGGCGAAGCCCAATTCAGCCGCCGGGAGAGTAGCACACTCTAGAAGTGCGAGAAGAGACCGATCAAAATGATGATGGGGAGTGGAACGCCGAGCAAGAGCAAGAGAATCGAGCGCATTGTTTGTCTCCTTTTAATGGTGTGATCGAGCGCGAAATATTTTTTGACTTGTTTGGGCCTAAGCGGCGTGCAACGTCGGAAGATGATCGCGACGGCGCCCGCCCAAAGTGGCTGCGAAGCTCGCGGTGAATGCGCCGAGCAAGAGCGCAACGAAGAGCCAATAGAGAGAGTGCGCGACCGCTTTGCGCGCCTGATCGACGGCGGCGAGATCGCGCTCGAAAACGTTGGTCACGCGCGCGTCGGCTTCGGCGTGATTGAGACCGGTCGAAGCGGAAACGAGACCGGCGACGTAGTTACGATCGTCGGGTGATAGAACGATTCCGTTAGAAATTGCGTGGGCGAAGACCGAGGCAGATTGGGCCTTGGCGGCGGTGTCGTCGGCGCTCGTCGCGGCTTTGCCGCTGCGGAACAGGCTGTCGATGTAATAGCGATTGGCTTCGAGCGCCGCAGTGTCGGCGCCGGAGGTGGCGGAGCTGTTAGCTGCGCGCGTAGTTGCGGATGCGCCTACCATTCCGGAGGCGGCTGCGCCGAGGAAGGCCGCGCTCATCACGAGAGCCACGCACCATGCGAGAAAACCGTGAGCGGTGTCGCGAAAATAGACTTCGTCGGTGTGGAGATCGACCCACTTGGTGCGAAGGCGCCCGGCGAGATAACCGCCAACGCCGGACGAAATGATTTCGACGATGCAGAAAAAGAACAGAGCGCCGAAACCGACGGTGGTGGCGGACGCGCCAGTATTCGAGAATGGCGAAAGCGATGAGAGGCCGGCACCGGCTCCAAGCGCGAGCAGGATGAGCGAGAGAGCAGCGGCGGCAAATGCGCCAGCGGTTACGGCGGCCCAGGATACGCCGGATGCGGCGGCTTCGGTGCGCGCGGGTGAGTACGAATCGTACGCCACGGTGCCTGGAACTCTTGTCGACATAACAGGTGTAGAGACGGCAGGGTCAGACGCTATTGCTCGGGTTGGAGCGCTCATGTTTCACCTCGACGCGGAAGTGTGGGCCTGGAATCTCTTGACGATGTGTGATGTTAGGCGGGTGACACGAAGGGACCCATCCGGTTTTGGCCCTAGAAATGGGGGGAAGTTGCCTGATTTGTGAGATATCGACGGGCGTCTGGTAAGAGAGATAACGTGTGGCCGATTAGAGGTGTGGCGACTCTAATTTAGAAGAAGAGGGCGATGCTTTGAAGGACGTAAGTGCGTGCGGGATTGTTCGCGGCCAATTGAATTGAGGAAGAAGATTGACTGGGCCAGAGATTGAATCGGAAACGGCTGCCGGAATATCTCTCCGCAGGTTGTCTTTGGACAGATACGAAAAACTGACGAGCGCGGCGTTACCGTTCGTTGTCGATCAAATCGGCGCGGGGGAATCTGTCGATGGTCGCGTGGGAGAATGCGCATCGGATGAGATTGCGCGGGCGGAGTTGTCGGCGGCGCCCTGGTGGCTTTGGTGGAATATTTTGAGCTTCGATGCGCCGATGGTGGCGGTTGCGTGGGCGCTAGTGTTTGCGAGATCGGCTGGAGTGGTATTGCCTGGCGCGGAGATGGGTGCGCTTGGACTGGTGGTGTGGCTGATTTACACGGTGGACCGATTGCTGGATGGGCAGTCGGGCGGGGTGGCGGTTTCAGGCGGGGCGCCGGCGTCGAGAGATGTTTCGAGAAGTGAGGCGAAGGCTTTCGGTCCGGCGCTGCGGCAGAGGCATGTTTTTCATCGCATCCATGCGCGAGCGGTCGCGTGCGCGGCGGCAGGTGTCGCCACGTTTACCGCGATTCTTGTTTTGACTCAAATTGGCGAAGCGGTGCTGCGGCTGGCGGTACCGCTCGGGACGATTCTACTTTTGTACATGGCGTGGGTGCACCTGGGGCGCCGACGAGTGTTGGCGCGAGTGCCCAAAGAAGTGGCAGTAGGCGGAGTTTTTGCCGCGGGTGTGGCGTTGCCGGTGTGGTCGCGGATTGGGGCGCGGCGGTGGGAATTTTTCTTGTTGGCGCTTTTGTTTGCGGCGGTGTGCACGCTGAATTGCGTGGCGATTGAGGAGTGGGAACGGGCGCGAGCGCGAGGTCGTGAGCTGGATGCGACGGAGCGGCCTCTTTCGGCGGCGAATTTTGGATCGGGAAAATTTGCAGTCGCGCTGGCGGTGTGCGCGGCGCTGCTCACACCGGTGGTGCGGCTTCGCGGCGAATTCAGCGCGATCGGGGCGGCGATCGCGGCGAGTGCGTTGCTGATTTTGCTTCTGGATTTGATGCGAGAACGGATTTCGGCCGATGGGCTAAGGGTTTTGGTGGATGTGGCATTGTTGCTGCCGGCCCTCACGGTGCTGGCGGTTCGCTAATGGATAGGATGCACACTTCGGCGATTTCTGAGGGCTCTGCGACTTTCGACGGAGGAGCGACGCGTCATGTCGCGACGATGAACTGCGATCGGGTCGCGCGGTTCTATCAGGCGGCGGAAAATCTGGCATTTGGCGGAGCGCTGCAGGCTTGTCGCGTGATGTACCTCGCCAAAGTGACGGATTGTCGGCGAGCACTTGTTTGCGGCGACGGTGATGGAAGATTTCTCAGCGCGCTATTGCGAGCAAATCGATCCGCATGTGTCGATTTTGTGGATTTGAGCGCGAGGATGGCGCGGCTGGCTCGGGAAAGAGTGGCTGCACTTAGCGCTGAGGCATGCGCTCGAACGCGATTTCATGTGGGCGACGTTCGGGACTTCGATGCGGCTGCAGGTGAGCGCTACGATCTGATCACGTTGCACTTCTTTCTCGATTGCTTCAATGGCATAGAAGTCGCGAGTGTTGCGCGCAGGCTCGCGTCCCTGGCGCAACCTGGCGCGGCGCTGCTGTTGTCGGATTTTCGGATTCCAACTCGAGGAGTCGGGCGCTATATCCACGCGTCAATCGTGCGTGGTCTGTACGGCGTGTTTCGGATGACGACGGGACTTCGCGTGACCCGGCTGCCGAATTATGAAGGCGCACTCGAACGCGCTGGATTTCGCAAACAGCGAGAGACGATGAAGCTTGGCGGCCTTTTGGTTGCATCTCTGTGGCGCAACGGCTGAGAAACAACTCGGCCGTGTGGCGTGTTTTTTGCTTCGGGCGACGTTGTCGCGCCTTGTTTTCAGCAAGGTGCGTTGCTTACGGAACTGTAACGGTGATGGTCGCGGCGTGCTGGATTTTCACCGAGTTCGCCGTCGTCGATGTCCCCGTCACGGTAACCGTGTATTGCTGGCTGCCGGATTCCGGCGGCGTAGTTGGTGGTGCTGACGTTCCTCCGCCACCGCCGCAGGCGGTTTGCACCAGCGCGAGCAACAGCGTGGCCGCGAGCCACGCGTAGCGCGGGCCGAAGCTGCGCTGGGAGCGCACCAGCGCGAGAAGCGACAGAATCGCGCCAGCGAGCAGGCACAAAAGCGCGAGACGTGTGCCGCTCGTGCCAACAATTTTCCACTCGTCAAAGTAACCGAGTTTGCCGGAGGGCGGCGCGAGAACGATCGCCGACGCGGGAACCGAGATCGTCAGCGTGGAGGTCGCGCCCTGCGTGCCGGGCGTGACGCTGGACGGAGAGAGCGAACACGTCGGAAGCGGCGCGGTTCCAGTCACCGCGCAAGTCAGTGCGACGGCGCTGGTGAAACTGACGCCCGTCGGCGGCGCGACCATAATCGTGGCGATTGATTGCGCTCCCGCGGATACGGTCATAGACGCCGAGTCCGCCTTGACAGTGAAGTCCTGGGCTGGCGGCGGGGTGCTGGCATTGCTGGTAAAGCTCCACGATTCGATTTTTTGGCTGGAGCTCGAGCCGCCTGTAGCTCCGGTGAAGCCGACGTAGGCGGTGTTGCTGCCGATCGTCTGCGGAATATTGATCGGCCAGGTCTGCGTAAACGTCTTGTTGGCGACCGCGTCGGTGATGGTCATCGCCAGATTCGTACCGTCGTACGCAAGATGCACCGTCATGGTGTCGTTGCTGTTCAATAGAATGCCGGTCGCGCTGAGGTCGATCGCTGGAGTCGTGGGCGACGCGCCGTTGATGTAGAGGCCGGTCGAGTCGTTGCCTTCGCCCGCGTTCGAGAAGAAATCGAACTTGATGGCGACGCTGTGCGCGATCGGGGTATTGGGGCTCGCCTCGGGGTTCAGCGGCAAGTCGGGACCATAGCCGAGGCCACCGCCCGCGGGACCCAGCGCGGTCGGTCCGACATTTTGAATCGTGAAGGTCATGCCGTCCGCGACCGCGTTCGAGAGCTGCATCGAGAAATCGGTCGTAAAGCTCTGAATGTTGACGGGCGTATTCACGAAGGCGCTGCCCGCTTGTTGCACGCCACCGTTGGTCAGTTGCAGACGCGAATCGTCGAGGCCCGTGCTGCCGTTGAATGTCATTGTGGAAAGTGCGGCCGCAAAACCTTGAGGAAAATTGATCGCAGGTGCGGCCGGTCCGATGGTGTACGCCGCGCTCGCCACGGGGCTGTTCGTCAGCGTCGATGTGGCGATTGCCTTGATCGTAGCGGTTTGAGTCACGGCGATGGGCGCGGAGTAAGGTTTTGTCGTGCCGGTGTTCGGCGCCGGAGCGGAACCGTCGAGAGTGAAATAAATTTTGCTATTTGCAGTAGTGTCGCTGAGCGTGACGCTCTGCGTTCCCGCGTATGTGCCGGCCGGGGGAGTGAACGTTGGCGCGGCCGTCTGAGTGGTTGACGTGTAGGTTTGCGTTGCCGGCTGGCTGGTGATGAGGCCCGTGGCGGTCGCGATCGTGGTGATGGTTTCGGTGCCGTTGACGGTAATTGGGCCAGCGTACGCGGTCGAAGCCGAAGTCGGCGTTGTGCCGTCGACGGTGTAGAAGATAGTTGCGCCTTGCGTCGTGTCGGTAATGGTGACGGAGATAGTTCCCGCGAACGACTGCCCGGCCGGGCTGATCACTGGGGTCGCAACGGTCTGCGCTCCGCCGAGGAGACCGTAGACAGCGACCTTGTTCGCACCGGTGACGTAAACTTTGCCGTTGGCAATCGTCGGGGTTACAAATTTCGTGGATGTCGGAGCTACGTCGCGCGAAGAATTTTGCGAACTGCTGTAGAGGGACTTCGAGACGTCCGTGGCATCGTAGGCTCGCAGGATTTCGGATCCACTGGACTGGTAGTTGTCCGTTTGAATCGCCCACACGACGCCATTCGTCGTGCCATTGGAAGAAATGGCCGGCGTCGGGCCCGGGAATCCGCTTTCGTCAGGCCCAACGGAATTCGGTCCGGCTGACAGTTTTCCCCCTGTCAAAGAAAATGCTTTCAGGTTGTCGTCTTTGCCCCAGAAGTAGACGTTTCCATTCCAATATGCGGGCATGCCCCAGATGCCGCCGATTTCGGTTTGGAATTCCTGCACGACGTTGTCGGACGCGGCGTTGAAGCCGCCCATCGCGTCGCGGTCAACGAGATAGATCGTTCCCGACTTTCCTACTTGTGCGAGGAGATTCGGATGCGCGCCAACCTGAGGGGGCAACAACACCGACCCTCCCGAACCCAAATCCTTATCGGCGCTGCTCAGGTTCGCCTGGTTCGATGGCGTGAATGAATCCTGGATAGTGAGAACACCGTTGGTTAGATCCACGCGAATGTCGTCATCGCCGTAGTCCATCCCGTTTCCGAAGGGCGTCTTCGCATCGTAGGTGCCATTGCCGGTGGTGACAAACATTCGGCCGTAAGGATGATTCACGGGATCGAGAACATCAGCGGCAAGTCCTGCGCCTCCCTGCCACACGCCGGAACCCTGTCCGTTGGGCGTAAAGCAAAGAACACTCGTCTGTTTCAGAGTCGCGGCGTTGTAGGCCAAGAGCCAGCCGTGCCAAGGGCCGTTGTCGCCGTGCGAGGCGAATCCGATGTAGACGATGCCGTTCAGCAGAAGCAGACCGGGTCGCTGGTTTTCCCACTTCGCATCGAATTCGAGAACACCGCCCGTGCTACCGTTGCCGTTACCCTTAACCTGCGCGGCGATCTGAATCGGGCCGCCGAATTTCTCCTGGCCGGTGGTGATGTCGAGCGCGTGGAGCCGTTGGATGAAGGTTGTGCTCGAGATCGTCGACTTCGCCACGACGTACATCGTGTTGGAAGAGGAGTCGATGACCGGGGTGCCGGTGATGCCGACCTGGGGCACGATGTCATTTGTCGACAGGATGTTAGCGCCATTCGCGTCAGGGACCGCTGGAGTCGGCACTGGAGTTTCGCCAGATCCGGCGCCGTGGGCGGCGTCGATGAGCGACACGTGCCACAAAGGAGATGCGCTCGTTCCGCCGTTGGAGTCGGCGTCGAAGGCGTAGACCGAGTCGTTTTCGGTCTCGATGAAGAAGACGTTGTGAACAGTTCCAGCCTGAGCCGTGCCCGCACCCATCGTCAGGTTGGAGTAGTAGAGCGGCTGCGCATAGGCATAACCATCGATCGAGAAGGAGAACAGCTTTCCAAACGTGGCCGAGTTGACGTTCGCCGGCGTGAGGATGGTTTCGTTGGTGTTCTGGCCGGTTCGAGCAATGTCGTTGTGATAGGTGAGGACGTTGACCTGAGCGGATGCAGGGAGCGATGCGAGCGCCAGCAGAATGAGCGACAAGAACGGCCGCGACAATTCACGCAACGAGTCATGCAGCAGGGCGCACACCGCCGCGCCGACGTGGTCCAAACAAGATTCACCGCTGACACGAACAGAATGCTTCATCAGAGACAGTCCTTGGGCCCCAAGAACACCCGAGACGCTGGACCGCTCGGGCAAATTTGGCGCGTTTCAGTTTTCGCTCAACTCACTGACAACGCCACACGTCGAGGTGGATCACTCGAAGTCAGTCTGCGGAAGACTTAAGAGTCAAAATTATACGGATGGCCTCGGGTGACAAACAATGCCCAACGCGTAGGTAATTTGTTTTGGTACGTACAGTACGAGGTCGGCGGTTAAGATGTTTGCATTCAGCGTTTTTGTTACGCCCATCGAGCGGAGTATCTCGCTCGATACTATTTTGAAGGCTCAACAGCGAATTCGCTGGAGCCCAAAATTGGCGAATCTTTCGGGAACGATTCTCCCCAGATGTAATGGCTGAACCAGTCCAGGTTGGATTGCATGACGGCGCGGTTGGACTTCGGCTTGGTGATCGGATGGCCGAAACCTTGATAGAGGATGAGTCGCGACGGAACGTGCTGGTCTTGCAAGCCTCGATAGAGCTCGAAACTGTCGGGAACCGGGACGCGCTTGTCCACGCTGCCGTGCTGAATCAAGGTTGGCGTTTTGGCTAGTTTTATGGTGGTGATCGGGGACGTCTTCGCGTAGATCGCGGGATCGTCCCACGGCGTCGCGTGCAGATATTGCCGCGTGAATGGTGTGATGTCGGTGTTCACGTAGTAGGTCATCCAGTCGCTGATGCCGGCGCCCACGGAAATCGCTTTGAAGCGGTCGGTATGGGTCGTCAGAAATGCGGAGATGTAGCCGCCTTCGGACCAACCCATGGAGCCGAGCTTTGCGGGATCGACGATTCCCTTTTTGATGAGCGAATCGACTCCGCTCATGACGTCCCACATGTCGCCGACGCCGAGGTTGCGGACGTTGAGTGCGCGGAATGCCCCGCCATAGCCGGCGCTGCCGCGATAGTTGGGTTGCAGGACGAGCGCGCCTTTGGAAAGAAAAATCTGGACGGGATAGTAGCTGTCGTTCGGAGAGAGCGTCGGGAACGAGATGCCCGTTGGGCCGCCGTGAATCAGCACGAGCAACGGATATTTTTTGGTGGGGTCGTAGTCGGCGGGCTTGTGGAGGATGCCTTCGACGGTGGCGCCGTCCTGGCTCTTCCAGCTGACAACTTCGGCCTTGCCGAGAGTCCAGTCGCGAACTTGCGCGGTGAAGTCGGTGAGTTTGCGCGGTGTGAATTGCGCGACCGGAGAGACGTAGAGTTCGCTCATGTGCGAGCCGTCTTCGGCGATCACGGCCACCGTCTTGAAATCTTTGGTGAGCGAAGCGTCTTCGCCGATGAAAGTGTCGGGCGAAGTGATCCGAGTGACCTGCGATGTCGCAGGATCAAGACGGAAGAGGTGGCCCGAGGTTTTCTGGAGCGCCTCGAAATAGATTCCGTCGGGTCCCCAGTCGACGAGGCGAGGGTCTTCGTCGAACTTCGCGGTGAGATCACGAACGTCGGCGGGAGTTGTAGCCGTCTTGGCGAGGACTGTTTCGACATCGACCGTCGCGATGTGGCCGTTGGTGTAATAGAAGTACGGCGAGGCGAGCGCGGTCGAGAATGCGATTTGTTTTCCATCGGGCGAGAAAACGGGGCCGCCATCGGGGCCTTCGAGCGCGACGACTTTGTGGACGGCGTTTTCGTGAGCGAGATCGGCGACATAAATGTCTTCGTCGCCGCGGAATGCAAGAAAAGGATTGGGCGTGGCGGAGTAAGCGATCAGCGTCGAGTCGGGCGACCACGAAAACGTCAGGACGTTCAACTTCTCGTCGTGAGTAATCTGGCGCGCCTTTGCGGGGAGGAAGTTCGTCTCAGCTGCCGCGGTGACATCAACAGTCCAGATCTGCCCTTGTTTGTAGTCTTCCTCGAAAACTTCGTAGTCGCTGTACTTTTCTTTGCGATCTTTGTCGGCCTTTGATTCGATGGCTGCGGCGGTGAACGCGATCTGCTTGCTGTCTTTCGACCAGTCGAAATCCTGGATGTCGGTTTCGTGACGCGTAAGCTGCCACGCTTCGCCGCCTTCCGGCGAAATCAGCCAGATCTGGTGCGCGGCGGGCTTGCCGGATTTGTCACCTGGCTTTGCGTCTTTCTTGTCTTTGTCCTTATCGGATTTGTCGATGTCTTTCTTTTCGTCTTTCTTTTCGTCTTTCTTTTCGTCTTTTTTTTCGGACGACGGGTCATCTTTCTTTTCTTTGTCGGGTGGCACAATCGCACTCTGTTCGCGCTCGGTGGTGAACGCGATCCACTTCCCGTCGGGCGCCCAGCGGAATCCGTCGACGGACTTTTTGCCGCGCGTGAGCTGGAAACTGGCGCCGGTGGCGACGTTCACAATCCAGAGCTGACGCACATAGAGGTTGTCTTCCCAATTGGTCTCGCGCACCCGATATGCAACGTAGCGTCCGTCAGGCGAAATCTGTTGACCGCTGATGCCTTTCAGGCTGAGTTGCTCATCGATCGTCGGCGTGTGCTTGGTTTGAGCGAAATTTATTGAGGCAAGAACAAGTGAAATCAACAACAGCGCAAGCTTTTTCAAAATAACCTCTTGTCGAATCAGGATGGAGCGTTATGGTACACGAGACGCTTTCGTATGAGGAACGTTTCATCTCTTCGCAAAGATGTACACGCAGTACCTCGCGCTACGTCATAGAATCGATGGCGTCGACGATTTCAAACGGGTGCAACCATGGCATCTAACTTCAGATTTAATCTTTGGCGTCTCGCGCTCGCGAGTTCGCTGTTTGTTTCAGCGGGAACTCTGGCACTAACTCGCGAAGCAGCGGCACAAGCGCCGGCTACGCAAGCTCAGCCGCAAGCGGGCAGACCTGGTAACAGGCCGGGCAACCCGCCGGGGCGACCAGGAAACCAACCGGGAAGACCCGGCAGACCGACTGCCGGAAGACCTGGACGACCCACGATTCAACCGGTTCCGGTTCCGGGTCCGCGCCCAACTCCGGGGCGCCCCGGCTATCGGCCGCCGCGACCTGGACCGGGACGTCCACCGGGCGGACCGCTGCCTCCGTATGGGTGGAGGCCCGGCGATCGCGATCGAATGCGGCATTACTATCGGCGGAATTTCGGCTATATCAATCGAAGCCGCCGGCCGATTTTCACTATCGGTGGGTTTATTCCGTTTGGCGATCGCGGATATTTCCGCCCCGTGCCGCCGGGGCTGTACGGATATATGCCGCCTCCGCCACCAGGCTACGTTATGGGATATTTCGATGGATATGTAGTGGTGTACGACCCAGTGTCGTTCACGGTCTTAAGCGTGATGGACTTGCTGGATTGAAATCGTTAGCGAGCTTGGCCCGCGGTTGACTTCGCAGCTTGCTGCTCGAAGTACGGCACGAACTCTTCGTAGTTGCCCTTGAAGTCGTCGATCTTGCCGTCGCGGAAAGACCAGATACGCGTGGCGACTTCATCGATGACATCGTGGTCGTGCGTCACGAGGAGCACGGTGCCGTCGTACCGTTGGAGCGCGATGTTCAGCGCGTTGATCGATTCGAGGTCGAGGTGGTTTGTCGGCTCGTCGAGGACGAGGAAGTTCGGCTTCTGAAGCATCAAGCGACAGAAAATCAGGCGAGCGGTTTCGCCGCCGGACAGTGCGCGCGTCGGTTTCATCGCGTCGTCGCCGCTGAAGAGCATCTGCCCCATTAAGCCGCGCAATTCCTGCTGATTCGCGCTGGGATCGAACTGCCATAACCAATCGATCGACGAAGTGTTATCCCTGGTGAACGAATCGGTGTGGTCCTGCGCGAAATAGCCAACCGAAACTTCATGGCCCCAGTTCACCTGACCGCCATTGATCGGAAAATTCTTGTAGCTGTCGTCGATGAATCCTGGCGCGTTCCACACCAGGGACTTCAGCAACGTGGTTTTGCCGGCGCCGTTGCGGCCCATGAGCGCGATTTTTTCTCCGCGGCTAATGCTGGCGGTGAAGCGCGGGATCACTTTCAAATCGTCGTAGGATTTTTCGACGCTCTTGATCTCCAGCGGATGCTTCCCGGAATTCCGCTTCATGTCGAACTTGATGTAGGGGCGTTGAATGTTGGATCGCGCGAGTTCGGTCGTCGCGAGTCGCTCGACTTCTTTCTTTCGCGAAGTCGCTTGCGCGGAACGCGTACCAGCGGAGAAGCGGGCAATAAAATCCTGCAATTGCGCAATCTTTTTCTCGCGTTGCGCGTTTTCGGATTCGATGCGGGAGCGAACCTGGGTTTTGGCGACGACCATGTCGTCATAGCCGCCAACGTACATGATCACGGCTTCGTAGTCGATATCAGCGATATGCGTGCAAACGGAATTCAGGAAATGGCGATCGTGCGAGATGACGATCAGCACGCCTTCGTACTCGTTCAAATATTTCTGCAGCCAATGAACGGAGTCGAGGTCGAGGTTGTTGGTCGGCTCATCGAGCAGCAGCGCGGTCGGTGAACCGAACAGCGCTTGCGCCAGAAGCACGCGGACTTTTTGTCCGCCCTGAAGCTCGCCCATTTTGCGTTCGTGGAGATCGCTCTCGATGCCGAGACCGTCGAGCAGGGCGCCGGCGTCGGATTCGGCGGTGTAGCCGCCTTCCTCGCCGATCACGCCTTCGAGTTCGCCGAGGCGCATGCCGTCGGCGTCGGTGAGCTCCTCGTGCGGCTTTTCGTAGAGCGCGTCGCGCTCCTGGAGCGCCTTCCAGAGCGGCGAATTGCCCATGATGACCGTGTCGATCACACGAAAGTCATCAAAGGCGAACTGATCCTGACGCAGAATTCCGAGCCGCTTGGGGCGAGTGACCGAGCCGGTGGTCGGCTCCTGGTCGCCGGTAAGGATCTTCATTAAGGTGGATTTACCGGCGCCGTTGGGCCCGGTGATGGCGTAGCGCCGGCCGGCCATAAAGCTGGCGGTCGCGTCTTCAAAGAGGACGCGCGGACCGAAGCGCATAGTGACATTGTTCATGGACAGCATAACCCTATATGTTTCCTATCAAAAACCCTTGTAAAAGGGGGATTTTCCGAGGCTTGCTACTACGTGCTACACTTCGAATATCGCGCGTTGGCAGCCTATAGGAGTATATCAAATGCTCTCCATATACCGGCGCATCAAGAACGATTCGGGAAAATGGCGCTATATTCGCGTGAATATTGGTAAGGGCCGCCGACCGGAGAACTTAGGCAGCCAATTCTTTGGTCGGATCAAGCGGATCGGAGCCCGTTGGCAGTCGTGGGTATCACTGGACGGCCAAACACTCGACGACGCGATTGAGGCGGCAAAGAAGCTCGAAGCTGGTATGGCCGCCAAGGCTGCCGGGTTCGAAGTAGGCGGTCTGGAGGACATGGCCGCACCGGATAAACTGGTCGTCCAAATCGCAAAGTACAACGACGAAACCAAAGCCAACAAATCACCCGCGACGACCCGCCTCTACCGGGATGCTCTTAAGTACTTCGCTGAGTCCTGCAAGAAGCTCGTAGTCACGGACATAAACCGAGAGGACTTGCTCCGCTTTAAAACTTTCCTCTATGGGCGCGGGATGAAAGAGCGCACCGTTGCCAATCACTTCCTCTACGTGATGACGTTTCTAAAATGGTGTGGGGTCAAGACCGGGGTGAAAGAAGGCGACTGGCCAGCTCGGGTTGAACGCGATGTCGAGGAGTACTCGACCCAAGAACTAAAAGCCCTGCTCAAAGCAGCCCGTCCCGACGAAAGGCTTCTTCTCAACTCGTTCCTATGCTCAGGAATGCGATCCGGGGAGATCGGGCACCTTACTTTTGGCGATATCGACTTCGAGCACTCGATTTGGAGTGTCCGACACAAGACGGACTGGAAAACTAAAACCCAAACATCACGGCGGGAGATTCCCGTCCCTACCTGGCTGACGAAGAAAATCCTAGATCGCAAGCAGTCCAAGAAGCGGACAAACGCGGACCTGATATTCCCCAACAAATTCGACGCTCCGGACCAAAACCTGCTTCGATTTGTCAAGCGAGTGGCCAAGCGGGCAAGGGTCACCGGGCGAGTAGACGATCATAAGTTCCGATCCACCGCTATCACGCGCTGGCTGCGGGAGGGCAACTCCGTTCAGGACGTGATGTCCTGGGTGGGACACAAGAATTTAAAGGTGATTCTCCGTTATCTTGCTAAAATCAACATCCGTAAACCAGAAAATCGCTTGCGGGCCGAGCAATCGTTTGCAGAGTTCGCAAACCTCGGCGACTGAAGCCTTCGGCGGAACACTTTGGCCAAAGAAGAGATATTCATCATCCAAGATGCGGAAGCGCTCGGCGAGAGGATAGCGGAGATTCTCGTAAGCGGTCCTCTCTACAAAGCATTTCGTTATCTCGGCACAGACTGTCACTTTGTAAATCAACACTCCTTCAACAAAGCTCGCTATGGAACCCTGCCCCAAATTAGGATGTATTGCGAAAATAAAAAATGCGAAGCGCTGACGTGGTGGGAACCTGAAACCGCTGATGTCTATTTTGGGTCTAGTTACATAAAGGACTGCGTCTATAAATGTCGAAACTGTGGAGTAAGAAATCAGCACTATCTGCTGATCTGGCATGAACATGATGGCGGTAACACCTTCATAAAAGCCGGACAGTATCCGCCACTAACGATTGAACCCTCTCCTGAACTCGCGAGAGTTCTCGACAAGACTGACGCAGCTCTCTACAAGAAAGGGCTAATCGACTTTAATTTCGGCCACGGCATCGGAGCAGTCGGATACATGAGACGAATTGTTGAAAACAAGATCAACTCTCTGCTCGATTTGATCGCCGAGACAGCCCGAAACGCACAACTGGATGAGCACCTACCCCAAATCGAAGAAGTAAAGAAAAGTCACCGGGTCGAGGACAAGATCGATCTCGCGGTGAAAATCCTTCCAAGTCATCTGAAGCCGGGCGGCCACAATCCGCTCGACAAGCTCTATGGGCCGCTGAGCATCGGCCTTCACGGAGAGTCGGACGATCAGTGTCTGACGGTCTTCTCGGAGGCTAGATTTGCACTGGAGTACCTTTTTAAGAATTTGACCGAAGCCAATGAAGACGCCTTGAAGTATGTGAAATGGATCAGCGCCCCGAAATTGGAGGAGAAAAGGTAATGAAATCCCTAGCTCTTGCAGTCTTGCTGTTGGCGCTTCCTGCCGCAGTTCCGGCACAGTCCGGACTCCACGATAGACTCTTCTCCCTGCCAAGGCCGTCCGGCGAATACCCTCAGCACGCACACTTGGCGAAAATGGCCCATATCGACAAAGGAATGGCCTGCCTCTACACCTTTGACATCGACGGTCAGGACATCGACGCGGTTGACCCTAGTTGTGATCGGGAATTCAAGCGGCGTGCTGACTTCCCTGCCCGAGTGGAGGGAAAGACAAATGGGTATCTAGCACTGAATCTCGGGGACGGTGAGTTCAAGATGGAAATCCGAGTGCGTCCCATGCCCAAGGAAACGAAATGGAACGGGCCGCAACTGTGGGACTCGCCGCCATCATTTAGCGCTAACAGGCGGTTACACTCAGTTTCAACCGACCTGAATCCGAATCCATGGAAGCCGTGAACCCCCAAGCGCCCGCAAGAATCCTCAAGCGGCCACCGTTGAAACTTGGATTTGCCGCTTCGTAAAAATCTGAAAAGGTCATTTTGCTGCGGTGATTACGTACCTTTTCCAGCACCTTAACGCCACTATCCCCTTACCCCCTGCGGCGCAACCTACAACAATAAGAGGTGGAGATTTCTATGCGCATAACCTCATCGGTACTCGCCGCGCTAATCATGTTCGGCGGCACAGCTGCGGCCAACGACAAGAAAGACCTCATAATTAAAACGGACCGGTTCACCGGCGAGAGTTCAGTAATTCTTAAGTCGTTCAGTGTAGCGTCCGGCGTTGATCCTGACGGAAAGCTCGTTCAGTTAGGGATGGGAGCGGGATACTTTTCAAAAAACGATCAAATAATGCTCACCATCACATGTTACGCCAGCACGTATAAGATGCTGGACGGAGCGGATGTCTTAGCTCTAGCGGATGGCGAGCGTATTGTTTTAGGTCATTTCGCCCCAGGCAATGCGTCGCTCACAACCGCTGGCGGCGTCATGACTAATGAGATCATCGCCGGATACACTGACCGCTCAATGCTCGCAAAGCTGGCGGGTGCCAAAACCTTGGAGTTAAAGGTCGGAGCATGGGAATTGAAATTGAAAGACAAGCAGATCGAGAAACTGCGGGAATTCTCGGGCGCGGTCCCGGCGCAACGAACAGCCTCGAAATAGCGAAGTTTGCGAGTAGAAGGCAGTCCTAAAAACTGGGAGTCGTTAAGACTGCCCGACGAGAGTAACTCCCTCAACCATAAAACTTGCTGAGCTTCGCGTCAAGCAGGCAGAGAACCTAGGTGGGGCGAAAATTTCTTCACTTTTGCGGTGGAGAGGACTATGCTCTGCGCCGAGGTGATTCCATGAGCGATGAACCTATCAAGCCCCAAGGCGAATTGAAGGAAGTGGCCGTTGAACCGGTGGTCAAAGAGTTGTCGGAGGAAGAACTCAAGCAAGTTGCGGGTGGTGTTCCTGTGGAATACAAACCACAGAAAGCAGACGGCTCGCTCGATGCAGGAATCCATTTTAAGATCGATCTTAAATATTAAAATATGAAGGACGCATAGATTTGGGGGTATCAAATGAGCGACGAAACTAAAAGGCCCGAAGTGGTCAACACTACCGAAGAAAAGCAACTTGACGAGAAGGTGCTCGGTGAAGTCGTTGGCGGAAAACTTTACGAGCACGTTTCCAACGGGACACACATTCCAGAAATCACCATTGAGTTGCCACCCCCACCACCGCCGCCAAAATAATGAATCCTTCAGCATTAACGCTCGGGTTCGCCCATACCGAGTCAAAATTCACTAATCGGTCGCTAAGGAAACCTTCATATTCAGATAGACTACTGCCAATTCAGCCTGGTCGCTAGCGTTCCCCCTACGACAATCTAACAGCCTCGAAGCGTGAGCCTGCCATGAACGTCGAGCCAAGTGTCTTGCTTCGGTTCATCCAATCGTTAAATCCGCCTGCTGAAGTCCGTCTAATCGACGTTGATGGACGTACGACGGTGATTCCTGCTGGTATTGTTGAATTACCTGAACTGTCGGCGCAAGTCGCAGCCTGCCGGTGGGTGCAAATCGGGGACGGTCCTACGATGCTATTTTATGTTTTCGAGGGAATTATCCGCACGTTTGAGCGGCGGATGAGTGCGTCGGCGTGAAATACACTTCGAATCCGTGCCCTAACTTTTCCTTATCGGCCTGAAAAGGTCAGTGGTTCCGGTCAGGTCTCTTCTAAGACCCGAATAACTTCAAAGTCCGTTCTCAAATCCCATTAGTTCGCTTTGCGGAGAGCCTCCTTGTATGCATCCCGCGCCTGTTGGGCTTTCGTCTGTGCATCTTGTTCGCTGAAATGCGCGTCGCCCCACTTCTCCATCGCCGTCATTGCGTGATCGGTGGTCGCAAGCGAGGACTTCAACGACTGTCCCGCGACCGAGTTGAGGATTGGCATCACCTCGGCTACGAACTTTCCTGATGATAATCGGTACATCTCTGTATTGCAGCTTTTCCGGAAGTGTTCAAAATCGGGCCGCTAAATGGAAGGTGAGAGATGCCTATCGAATGGGTAGTCGGTGCGCTAGTCGCCCTAGTTGTGGGCCTTAGTCTCTATCTCTGGTACGTAACACCGGACGTGAAGGACCTCGCTCGAAAGTGAGGCTATGTAGCATCACACTGCCCCGGGGCAAATGGTTCGCCCTGTCTCGCAAGATGCGCACGTCGTGAGCGAGGGTCCGCTGGCCAATATCAGCTATCACCGTCAATCATCCCCAAGCCTGCCAACAACATAAGCCACTCCGCCTTCGAGCACGCCGACGTAGCCGCAAAGATTACATCTTGTTCGCCCGACTTCCGTCTGATTTTCCGGTCCGGGTCGGCCCAATAATCCACGTCAATGTACTCTTCGTCCGGTGGGGCTCCATCGTCCGAAGATAGTCCGTTGATGAGCTGCGGGAGTACGTCGTTGTTGATGTGATCTATGAAATTCGAGGTCGTGTACAGCGTCTTCCGGCATGCAGGGCATCCCGGCACCACGACGCTGCTGTTGTCCACGCGAACCGGGAAGGTATCGAGACCGTGGCGATTGATTTCGCTTTGGATTGCTTTGAGAAGTTCCGATTTTCGCAAGATTCCTCCCGATCTTGGGAAGAAACGGGAGAGCAGGATAGCATGAGTCGAATGGCAAACAGGGCCGTCTAACGGTATTATCGTAAATGCATGAATGTTTTTCGCCCACAGTCTCTGACCGCAACCGTGCTCTCAATTTGGCTCGGTTTCTTGGCTTGCGCTTTAGGGTGTGCGCATCCTGTCTCGGCTTCTACGCACCACCCATCGGCGCAAGTTCTGAAAGCAAACGAGACACTCTGTGTTGACGGTAATGAAGCCGATGGAGAGTCATCCTGCTGTACGGATCACGGCTCGTCACATCCGTCCCAAAAACATCACAGTATCTCCTGCTGTCCGCTGGATGCAACGCTGATTCAGAAACAAGACCAAACCTCGTTAGTTGGTCAGTACGTTTTCCTAGCCGTAGTCCCGTTGCTAATCTTCCATCCTTCCGCTCAACTGTCGGCACCTATTGAGCAAGCGCCAACCGTCCGCCTTGAAGGTCGGGATATCCTTCTGCAAACGCACATTCTCCGTATTTAGAAAGAAGAGTCAGTACGAGGCCGCTTTGCGGACGGTTTATTCCGCCTCACTACAACTCTTTCCACTTCTAAAGGAGAAGACTATGAAAGCGTTAAAAGTAATTGTATTGATGGCTGTTGTTGCACTCGGACTGGCAGGAAAAGCGAAGGCTGCGAGTACAGGATGCTGCCCTTCGGCGGATTGCTGCGCTGACTGTTCGGGCTGCAAGTAGTAGTTGATTGAGGAAAGGGGGCGTGGGCAAGTCTCCTGCGCCCCTTCACTTGTGCAGAAGAAAACAGAAAAAGCGCGGCAAGGATTTCTCCCCAACCCAAGTTGTGGACTGAGACAATGAAGCCTCAATTCATTGAGCCGATGGAATGCCTCGCCGTGCCGAAATTGCCGGATGCCCATGGGTGGGTCTACGAGATCAAACTCGACGGCTACCGAGCAGAGGCTATCCGTACCGCTGATGGCGTCACGTTCTACTCCCGTAACGGCAAATCATTGAACAAGAAATTTCCCTACATCGTGGAAGCACTGGGCGAGCTGCCTCCAGACACCATCGTTGACGGCGAATTGGTCGCGCTCGACAATGCGGGCCGTCCTGAGTTCAACAGGCTGCAAAATTACAGTGGCAAAGCACCGCATATACGCTATTTCGTCTTTGACGTGATAGTGCTGAAGGGTCGCGATCTGACTCATGTTCCGTTTTCAGAACGTCGAAAGCTGTTGGGGACGCTGGAACTATCGAACGAGCGCGTCAGGGTTTCGGAATACCTGAATGTTTCCGCCGAGGCCATGCTTGCTGCCGTAAAGGAGCAAGGACTAGAGGGTGTCGTCGCCAAGCGATTGGACAGCCTTTACGAGTCTGGAAAGCGGACAGGCGCATGGCTAAAGTTTCGGGTGAACAGCGGCCAAGAGTTTGTGGTTGGCGGCTATACACCTGGCGCGAACGGCATCGACGCGATCATAGTCGGCTACTACAGAGGCCGCGATCTGGTCTATGTCGCGAGGACCCGCAATGGCTTTGTTCCAGCGTCGCGACGGAGCGTATTTCAGCGATTGCGAGGACTGAAGATAGCGGAGTGCCCCTTCACCAATCTTCCGGAGACGAGGAAGGCGAGATGGGGTGAAGCCATGACAGCGGAGAAAATGAAGGAATGCGTATGGGTTCGCCCGGAAGTCGTGGCGCAAATCGATTTCCTGGAATGGACTGACGCCGATCACCTACGGCACTCGAAGTTCGTCGGATTACGGGAGGACAAGAACGCCAGACAAGTGGCGAAAGAACAGACGTTTTAGCCTACCATCCGCGACCACGCAGTTGCAGCGAATCAGGAAATTCTAGTTTATAGCCCCATGAGAAAACGGAGTGGATTGGACTGGGTGGCGCATCTTCTTAAGAGGCACAAGCGTTTGGCAGCTGTGCTTGTTTGCCCATGCTTCTTCGCAACGGGTGTGAAGCGCGACGATTGTTTCTCCGTGCGCTGTCCGGGCGAGAAGAGTGCTGCCGTTGTACGAACTTACCAAATCAGAGATATCGTTGCAGTAGTCGCAAACACAGCCGAATGTTGACATGGGACAGGACCTCAATCGTGGGATTTCAAAATCCGTTTTAGAGGAAAATTAAAAGTATAAAATAAGGTATTTCCTGTAGGTCCCCTGAGTCCGGTCCCTGATATCGGGGTTTATGGCGATACTGGCGGCCAAAGCCCAGGTCGCAGAGAATAAGGCAAAAACTCTATAGGCACCTAGACCGAATCAGCCCCCCCCCCGGGTACAGGATTTACCTGATTTGCCATCGAATCTTGATTTCGCTAAAACGCTCTCCAATGTTGATCCATACCCAAACGGACGAAAGGGAAGGAACACGAGCATGAACCTCACAAAGTATTTGTGGTTCGATTCATACATGAATGCGATTTGTGAGACTGATGAAACCCGCATTTCGGGCCGGATTCTGGAAGCGCGATCGGCACTGGAAGAGAGGCTTCTTAGTCCCGTGAAACCCAACAGCGATGAGGAAACGGCAATCAGGAATGCGCAAAACAGCCTTACTATTTTGACGGAAGAGCGAGCTGCCCGCGCGAACGGTCGGATCGATGACTTGCTACAGGGGAGCCCGGGCTAACGTTAGACCTCTTTATAACTTCTAAAATCGCTTGGGTGTCGCGCGGCCTCGTCATGTAGCAAAAGCGAGGTTCCGGAAAAACACAATCCCAAGATTGGGTTTGTCGTCGTTCTTTCTTTCGGGTTTTTGAGGAGTCCCAAAAAAAGTTCCTCCCTTCAAAATCACGTCGATAGCTCGTACCAAGTCACGTACAGTCTGTGACTTCAGGACATAGCCTTGCGCTCCCACCCCACGAACCTCCACGGCGAGGGTTGTGAAATCGTGCGTCGTAAATATCAGCACGGGTGTATCCATACCTAGTGCTCGCATTCGAGTGGTTGCCTCAAGCCCGCTCAGTCGCGGCATTGTAATGTCGAGGATGATGAGGTTTGGCTTCAGCGTTCGCGTAAGGTCGATTGCTTCGTCGCCGTCTATCGCCTCGCCGCAGACTTCCCAATCAGATCGAGATTTCGATAGATGTGACCTTAGGCCCATGCGTACGATTTCGTGATCGTCAACAATTAGGATTCGTGCTGCCATCCGCGCGGCCCCTTAAAAGTATTCTCTGAAACTCGTCGTTTTAAACATCAGGATGGAACTGTAGAGGGAACGGTAATATCCTGAATCGGCATAGTAGCCAGGATTTCCGTCCCACTCTCATTTGAAGAAATTTGCAGCGTGCCTCCCATTTGGCGCAAACGCTCACTCATTCCTCGCAAACCGACTCCGTGTGATCCCATCCAGTCCTGACTGCCTTCTTCCAACACATAGGCGGGCAAGCCCTTCCCCTTGTCCTTGATGTGCAACGTGACCGCATTTTGCGTGTGGGAAATTCTGACCTCTGCGGTCGGACTGCCTGAGTGTCTCTGAACATTGGTCAGGCTTTCCTGAAGAACTCTGAACAAAACGAGTTCGGCATCGCGTGACAGTCTCTTGAAATCCTTCGCGACCTCAAATGTAGCCTTGATTCCGCTCCTCTTTGAGAACCCGTCCAAATACCAGGGGATTGCCGATGTGAGTCCCACTTCATCCAGCATTGGCGGATACAGTAGATAGGAGATCGTGCGAACTTCTTTCAGACACGTGTCGGCCAACTCTGAGCATTCTTTGATTTCGTCGAGCCTCGCCCCGTTACTCATCGAATCGAGTTTCATCTTCACTACTGAAGATACTGCCCAAACTATCATGTATCTCTCTTCCAATTCGCCGACGTTCCTCATCCTGTATACGGAACAAATGTAATGACAATTCCCTAAGAGATTTCTCGGATTCCTCCAATCTTCTTTGTGAATCTTCTACGCTTTCTGTGCTGTCATGCGCTCAGTGAAATCGCGCGTGACCTTTGTGAATCCGAGAAGTTCGCCAGTGCTGTCTTTGAGCGGTGTAATAATTACGTTCGCCCAGAACTTTGATCCGTCTTTCCGAACCCGCCAACTTTCATCCTCAAATCGTCCATCCCTGATGGCAACCTCCAATTCCCAGGCTGGCTTGCCGCTATGTATGTCTTCTTCGGGGTAAAAACGCGAGAAGTGCTGACCAATTATCTCCGAAGGCTTATAGCCCTTGATCCGCTGTGCTCCGACATTCCAAGTGATGATGTTGCCTTCGCGGTCCAACATGAAGATTGCGTAATCCTGCACAGCCTCCACAAACAAGCGGGAACGTTCCTCACTTCTGCGGAGAGCAAGTTCCGCATATCTCTGCTCCGTTAGGTCTCTTGTGACTTTTCCGTATCCGATGAGTTTCCCGGTCGAATCTCTAACCGCTGTAATCGTCACTCGCGCCCAAAACTTCGAGCCATCTCGCCGCACTCGCCACCCTTCGGCCTCTACGAGACCCTCTTCTGCCGCCAGATCCAGAAGCCTTTGAGGGTAACCGTCGCGAACATCCTCTTCAGGGTAAAAGCGACTGAAGTGCTGCCCGATGATTTCCGAGGATTTGTATCCCTTGATCCGTTCGGCTCCCAGGTTCCACGTCGCGACGCACCCGTCCGATCGGAGCATGAACACCGCATAGTCCTGCACATTTTCGATGAATAGCCTGAGTGGCTCTTCACTGTGTTGCGGGCTTGTTTCGGACAAAGTGCGTCCTTTAACTTCGAATTTCTACAGACGCAGTGGCAATTAAGC
>CAWCHM010000007.1:0-635746 GCA_963795355.1 uncultured Acidobacteriota bacterium | reverse complement strand
AAACGAAGTCCGGCGTATCGAGCGTGCGATTGTCGAGCGGCGTGTCGAGCCCCATCTTGATGTTGAATTTCAGGCGGCCGACACGGCTGAAGTCGTATTTGCGCGGATCGAAGAACATGCCGCGGAACAAGTTGGTCGCGGTCTCGAGCGTTGGAGGATCGCCCGGACGCAGCTTGCGGTAGATTTCGATCAGCGCTTCTTTAGAGGAGCGGATGCCGTCCTTGTCGAGGGTGCGCGAGAGAACGAGACCGATGTCGTCACGTTCCGGGAAGAAGACGTCGACTTCGGTGATGCCGGATTCGGCAAATGCTTGCCAGAGTTCCGGAGTGAGCGGCTTGTTCGATTCCAGCAAAACTTCGCCGGTCTGGCGATTGACGACGTCGGCGACGCTGTACGCGCCTTCGAGGTCTTGCAGAGTCGAACGAACCTGCGAGATCTTGGCTTTAATGAGTTCTTTGAAGAGGTTTTCGGTGATGCGCTTGTGCGCGCCGACGATGACTTCATCGCTCTTCGGATTGCGGATTTCGTGCGTCAGCTTTCGATCGACGATACCCGGTGAAATGTTCCAGTAGAGATCCTTGTCGCGCAGAGAAATGCGCTCTACCTGATAGAAGGTGCGCAGGATGTCTTCGTTCGACTTCATGCCCAATGCGCGCAGGAAGATCGAACCGAGGAACTTACGCTTACGGTCGATGCGGACGTAGAGAATGTTCTTGGTGTCGTACTCAAACTCAACCCACGATCCGCGGTACGGAATGATCTTGCCAAGGAAGTAGGAACGGTTGTTGGCGCTCTCGAAGAAGACGCCCGGCGAACGATGCAACTGGCTGACGATGACGCGCTCGGTACCGTTGATGATGAAGGTACCGTTCTCGGTCATCAGCGGAATGTCGCCGTAGAAAACTTCTTGTTCCTTGATGTCGCGAATGGTTTTCGCGCCTGAGTCGGGATCCTTGTCGTAGATCGTGAGACGAATCGTGACCTTTAGAGGCGCGGAATACGTCATGCCGCGCTCCTGGCATTCGTTCACGTCATATTTCAACTGCATCGCGACTGGATCGCCGCACTTATTGCAGAACGTCGGAGTATTCTTGTTGAAGGTGCCGCACTTGTGGCAGATCACGTCGCCCGTTTGGTACGGATTGGTGACCACGGACGCGCCGCAATTCCGGCACGTCGCACGAAGGTGGTGCAGACCCTTCAGGTTGCCGCACTTGCACTCCCAGTTTCCGATCGCGTAGTCGACAAATTCCAACTGCGACATTTCGCGAAAATCCTTGATCGGAAACACCGACGTGAACACCGACTGGAGTCCGCCGTCATCGCGCTCGCTCGGCAGCAAATCCATCTGCAGGAAGCGCTGATACGACTTCATCTGGACTTCAATCAGGTTGGGAATCTGGATCGTGCCCTGGATTTTCGCGAAATCCAGACGCTGACGTTCCCGGACATGCTGATTGGTGTTCGACATGAATTACCTCATCCCTTGTGGGCAATGCTCGAACAGTTGTGTAAAGACAGCGAATCGTGTGCAGCGACTTTCGCCCAAAAGTCAGCGCGCACACGAACGCAGAACGCCCCTACAAGGCGTTTGGAGTTGTGGTAGTACCCAGCCTCGACTTGCGTGATGAAGTCCTCTGGCGCGGTTCGATGCAAGAGCCGCGCCCACTCTCGAAGCTCGTTTTTAGAAACCAGCCCGATAACTGTTACTTGATTTCGACCTTAGCGCCGGCCTCTTCAAACTTCTTCTTGATGGTCGCCGCTTCGTCTTTGTTAACGCCTTCTTTAACGGTCTTTGGCGCGCCATCGACGAGGTCCTTGGCTTCTTTCAAGCCGAGGCTCGTGACTTCGCGAACCGCCTTGATGACGTTGATCTTGTTGCCGCCCACGTCGGTGAGCACGACGGTGAATTCCGTCTTCTCTTCCGCCGGAGCCGCCGCTGCCGCGCCGCCGCCACCACCCGCAACCACCGTGGCCGCTGCCGCGGAAACGCCGAACGTCTCTTCCATCTTCTTCACCAGGTCCGACGCCTCGAGCAGCGTCAGCCCCTTGATTTCTTCCAGGATCGTATCCACCTTCGCCATGACTTGTGCTTCTCCTCTCAAATTTGAAAAATTTTTACTAAAATCTTTACTAAAAGTTTTTACTGGGCCGCTTCGGGACTCGGTGTCGGTGCAGCTGCCCCGTCGCCCGAACCAAACTTGCTCGCCTTCACCGCTTCGTTGATCACTACAGCGGCGTTACGCGGCAGCGCATTGAGCACCACTGCGATCCGCTGTGCCGGAGCGTTCAGCAAGAACATGATCTTGCTGATCAATTCTTCCTTCGACGGCAGATTCGCGAGCTGATCGATCTCCGCTACCGAAATCACGCGACCCTGAACAACGCCCGCGCGGAACTGAAACGCCGGAACATCCTTCGCGATCTTGGTCAACGCCTTTGCCAGCGCGACCGGATCGGTGTCGGTATACGCGATCGAATTCGTCCCGCTCAGATTCTTGAGCAATCCCTCGGCTGGAGTGCCCGAGCCGGCGCGCTCCGCCAAAGTGTTCTTGACCACCTGATATTTGCCGCCGGCCGCCTGCACCGCGCGCCGCAGCTTCGTGTCATCTTCAACAGTGATGCCCTGAAAGGTCGACAGAATTACGGTCGAAACCTTCGCCAGCACAACCTTCAACTTGTCCAAGTCTTCCTGTTTCTCGCTGCGCTTCTTCATGATGTGATCTCGTTGTCCTTAATCTTTTTGTTTGCGACTACGCCGCTGTCGCCAGTGCTTCGGCTTCCGCTAAGTCGATCTGAATTCCAGGGCCCATCGTCGATGTCAATGTGATGCGCTTGACGTATTTGCCCTTGGCCGCCGCAGGCTTCGCCTTGATCACCGCATTGATGATCGCGTGGGCGTTTTCCGCCAGCTTTGCCGCGTCAAAATTGATCTTGCCGATGCCGCAGTGGACAATACCAGCCTTGTCGACGCGAAATTCCACTTTGCCGCCCTTGGTTTCGCCAATCGCTTTCGCGACGTCGAACGTGACCGTGCCGGTCTTCGGATTCGGCATCAAACCGCGCGGTCCCAAAACTTTTCCGAGTTTACCGGCGGACTTCATCATGTCAGGAGTCGCGATTACGGCGTCGTAATCCGTCCAGCCGCCCGCAACTTTCGTGACCATGTCTTCGCCGCCAACGAAATCCGCTCCGGCTTCTGTAGCCTCGCGAACCTTGTCGCCGCTCGCGATCACCAACACGCGGACTGTCTTGCCCAAACCATGAGGCAAAACCACCGTGCCGCGGACGACCTGATCCGAATGCTTGGGATCGACGCCCAAATTGATCGCCAGCTCAACGGTTTCGTTGAACTTGGTGTGATGCGTCTTCTTGATCAGCTCGGAAGCTTCCGCGAGCTTGTACTCGCGCGGCTCTACCAACTTGCGCGCGTTTTCGATATGCTTGCCTGACACCTTCATTACTGCACTCCTTCGACCTCGTAGCGCCTGAAATCCTAGGCTTCCACGACTTCCAGACCCATGTTGCGCGCCGTACCTGTCACAGTGCGCATCGCGGCTTCCAGATTTGTGGTGTTGAGATCGACAAGCTTAATCTTGGCGATTTCTTCGATCTGCTTCTTCGTAACTTTCCCGACTTTATTGCGATTCGGCTCCGCCGAACCCTTCGCCAGGTTTGCCGCACGCTTCAGAAGCACCGAAGCTGGTGGCGTCTTCAAAATGAAAGTGAAGGTGCGGTCGGTATAGACCGTCACGAGCACCGGGAAAATCATTCCGTCCGGTTCTTTCTGCGTCTTGGCGTTGAACTGTTTGCAGAAATCCATAATGTTCAAGCCGTGAGGACCGAGCGCCGTACCGACTGGGGGCGCAGGAGTCGCTTTGCCTGCCGGAAGCTGCAACTTGATCGTCGTTTGAATCTTCTTTGCCATGTTCCCGCCTCAACTTCTTTCTTGAAACTGTTTAGCCGAGCTTTTCTACGCTCGCGAAATCCAATTCCACTGGCGTCGAGCGGCCGAAAATCGTCACCGACACCTTCAAACGGCTGTGATCGCCGTCGATCTCTTCTACCGTGCCGTTGAAGTTCGCGAACGGCCCGTCCACGATGCGAACCTGCTCGTTCCGTTCAAACACAACTTTCGGCTTCGGCCGATCCGTCGGTACGTTGACGCGATTGATGATCGCGTCGACTTCCGCGTCCGACAGTGGAGAAGGCGCAGTTGCCGAGCCGACAAAGCCGGTCACTCGGGGCGTGTTCCGCACGATGTGCCAGGTGTTCTCGTCGAGGTCCATTTCGACCAGCACATAACCCGGATACGACATACGCGACGAAATCACTTTCTTGCCGCCGCGCATTTCGATTGTGTCTTCCATCGGAATCAAGACGCGACCGATCTTGTCCTGGAGCGTGAACGCTTCCACGCGGCTCTCTAGGCTCTCTTTGACTTTCTTCTCAAAGCCCGAGTACGTATGGATGATGTACCACTGCATCGCCATCGGCTTTTGCGACCTCTCAGACCCCGAAAACTTTAAACACGTACGTAACACCGCGCTGCACGAGCCAATCGACTACGGCAAGGAAAACTCCGAAGAACGCGACAGTCGCGACGACCACGGTCGTCGTCGAGATGACTTCTTCGCGACTCGGCCACGTAACCTGCTTCATCTCCAGCCGGACGTCGTGCAGAAATTCACGCGTGTCCTGAATCGTGCCGGAAACCTGACCGCCGATCTTGCTTGCTCCGGCGCCGATTCCGC
This sequence comes from uncultured Acidobacteriota bacterium, assembly GCA_963795355.1. Classification (GTDB taxonomy): domain Bacteria; phylum Acidobacteriota; class Terriglobia; order Acidiferrales; family UBA7541; genus Acidiferrum. The sequence goes on along the minus strand of CAWCHM010000007.1, from coordinate 630,992 downwards.
CCTGTGAATCGTCGTTTTTTACTTTTACCGACTGCGTAGCCATCGTTCCTCTCGACTTCACCGGCTTGCGCCGGCCCCTTAACAATTTCTGGCAGGGGAGGAGGGACTCGAACCCCCATACCCGGTTTTGGAGACCGGAGTCCTAACCATTGGACGACTCCCCTTTACCCTGAGCCCGCCAAAAGCGGGCGAAGGGTCTACCCGGCAAGTTGTCCGCCGTGCTCCCGATCCCACTTCCGAACTAGCTCAAACTTCTTATCCCGGCTCCAACCTTTTATTTCCTTTTCTCGCGACCGCGCCGCCTTAGCATCTCGACAGCGCTCCGTCCAAACCAACTCGACGGGTCTTCTTTTCGCGGTGTAACCCGGGCCAACTCCCCAGTTATGCCGTTTAACTCTTTCTTCGACATCGTTCGCAATCCCCACGTAGAAGGACGCGTCCCGACATCGCACCATGTAGCAGAACCAACCTAAACCTTCCGCCACACTTCCCTGCCTTAACTCGACCCTTCGGCGTTTGACGCCTCAGGGCAAGCCGGAGTCCTAACCATTGGACGACTCCCCTAAAACCAAAACCGCCCCGCAATTCGGTGCCTTACTTCACTTCCTTGTGGCCCGTGTGCTTCCGGCACGAATTGCAAAACTTTTTTGTCTCTACACGGTCGGAGTGCTTCTTCTTGTTCTTCGTGGTCGTGTAGTTGCGATTTTTGCAATCGGCGCACTGCAGCGTGATGATTTCTCGCATGACCTAAATTCCTCTCTGAAAACCCGGGCCTCCGTTATGCGAAGCCGAAAAAGCCTAACTACTCGATGATCTCGGTTACCGCTCCGGCGCCGACGGTGTGGCCGCCTTCGCGAATCGCGAATCGCAAACCCTTCTCCAAAGCTACCGGTGTGATCAGGCTCACTTCGCAGCTCACGTTGTCGCCCGGCATCACCATTTCCACGCCGGTCGGCAACTTCACATCGCCTGTAACGTCCGTCGTCCGGAAGTAAAACTGTGGGCGATAGCCCGTGAAGAACGGCGTATGTCGTCCGCCTTCTTCCTTCGTCAATACGTACGCTTCCGCCTTGAACTTTGTGTGCGGCGTGATCGAGCCCGGCTTGCAAACCACCTGTCCGCGCTCCACGTCTTCTTTTTCCGTGCCGCGCAGCAGCAACCCAACGTTGTCGCCCGCAAGACCTTCGTCCAGCAGCTTGCGGAACATTTCCACGCCCGTCACAACTTTCTTCTGCGTCGGACGGAATCCAACGATCTCGATTTCTTCGCCAACCTTGACCTTGCCGCGCTCCACGCGTGCCCGTAACCACCGTGCCGCGGCCTGAGATCGAGAAAATGTCTTCGATCGGCATCGCGAACGGCTTATCGATGTCGCGTACCGGCTGCGGTACGTTCTTGTCCACCGCTTCCATCAAATCATCGATCGCCTTTTCCCACTTGGCATCGCCGTTCAACGCCTGCAGCGCGCTGCCGCGCACCATCGCAATCGTGTCGCCCGGAAACTGATACGTCTTCAACAACTCGCGCACTTCCAGCTCAACCAGTTCCAGCAGCTCGGCGTCTTCCACCATGTCGCACTTGTTCAGGAACACCACGATCGCCGGAACACCGACCTGGCGAGCGAGCAGAATGTGCTCGCGCGTTTGCGGCATCGGGCCGTCCGTCGCCGCAACCACCAGGATCGCGCCGTCCATCTGCGCCGCGCCGGTGATCATGTTCTTGATGTAGTCCGCGTGTCCCGGGCAGTCCATGTGCGCGTAGTGACGATTCGGCGTCTCGTACTCCACGTGCGACACCGCGATCGTGATTCCGCGCTCGCGCTCTTCCGGCGCGTTGTCGATCGAATCGAACGCCCGGAACTGCACCTTCGGGTTGTGCTTCGACAGCACCTTCGTGATCGCTGCCGTCAACGTCGTCTTGCCATGGTCAATGTGACCAATCGTCCCGATATTCACGTGCGGCTTTGTCCGCTCGAACTTCTCCTTCGCCATATGCCCCTACCCTCAGTAGATCTGCGTCGTTCTCGTACTCGCTGCGACTGCTTGCCCTGCTCTTGCTAAATCCGCCCAACATCCTTGGAACTTGGAGCGGGGGACGGGATTTGAACCCGCAACCATCACCTTGGAAGAGTGAGACTCTACCGTTGAGTTACCCCCGCCCGGTGTTGCAAATCCTTTAAGCCCGCTTCCACATCCAACCTCCGCTGAATTCTGGGAGGCTCTGTCTTATGTCTCTGGAGCCTGGGACCGGGATTGAACCGGTGACCTCGTCCTTACCAAGGACGCGCTCTACCAACTGAGCTACCCAGGCCGAACCCGTGAACCCACTCCCCCTCAAAACTCGATCTTGACTGCTAACTCCTGCGCAGTCAGCAACTCCATCTTCGCGGCGCACTTTTCCCTTACGGCGCTTGTGCCGCGTTTCCGTCCGCACTCGAACATCGCTTCATGCGATTGCCCTGCGGTACTTGCGACCTATGGCCTTCGGTCGCCCAGCGACTGCCGATTTCATCCCGTGCTCGGCGCGCTTCACTTCTTAATCTTCGTTACTCAATCTTTTTCGATCAGTCCTGTTGCTTCTTGGCCGAACTTTTTTAGCCCGAGTTACTGGTGGACGGGGGAGGATTCGAACCTCCGTAGCCCGCAAGGAGCGGCAGATTTACAGTCTGCTGGTTTTAGCCACTCACCCACCCGTCCTCGAAATTCCGTTCGTCATCAAACTGCTTGTCCACAACTTCTTACCCGACAAACGATTCAAGAACGTGAGGGGCATCCAAGCGAAAACACAAAAAGGACTCGTGTCAAAAGACACCAGCCCGTCGTTTTTGCCTTGCAGGATTCGCTCCGCTCAATTCCCCCGCGCGTCAGTTAGTGGAGCTGGCGGAGGGAATTGAACCCCCGACCCTCTGATTACAAATCAGATGCTCTACCAGCTGAGCTACGCCAGCGCTCTCAAACCGACAAAGAATAGCAGACAGTTCCGGGAGAGCGCAAGTAGCGAACCGAAAATTTCCAGCACGCGAGTGGCCAGCACTGTGGAAAAGGAAGCTTCCGTTCCTTCTCCGGCAACCCGTACTGTATTGATAAGGCGCCGTTTACCCGAATCCGCCATGTGGCCGCTGTGGAAAACCGCCGACTCGCGTTGCGCAAAGCGAAGGTTACGTCAACCGCCTCCGATTTGATGCCAGTTGGTGCGGCGACGATTCATCCACCTTATTCTGCTCAATTGCGGGAAAATGAACTACGCATGAATCGACGCCTCTGGATTGTACTGCTTGTCGCGGCAGCCGTCATTGGAATCGGTGCGTTCGCTCTGCATCACTATTTTTCCAGTGATCTCGGCGATCCGAGAGAAAGCGCTCTCGCGCTGATTCCGGCCGACACAAACTCCGTTGTCTTCGCAGATTTCAAACAGCTTCGCACCGCGCCATTTTTTTCGACGCTCAGCAATTGGGTGCCGCAACCGCAGCAAGTCGACGCCGAATACGCAAAGTTTCTCCGCGACACCGGCTTCGACTACGAGCGCGATCTCGATCGCGTTGCGATTGCCACGATCAAACGCGGCCAAACGACTGAGTTTTTCGTGGTTGGCGATGGCCGCTTCGATCGGAAAAAAATTAACGCATACATTTCACAATTTGGAACGCACGACAAAACAGACGGTCGCGAAGTATTCACGGCTCCACTGAAAGGCAGTGCACGGAAAGTTGCATTCGTATTCTTGCATCAAAACCGAATCGCGTTGACCGATGATCCCGACCTTGCATCGATGTTGAGAAATCCCATTCGCGGCGAGGATGCAAATCAGTGGCGCGAACGGTTCGATCGTTTGGGCGGCTCGCCCTTGTTTGCAGTCTTTCGCCAGGATGCGAGCGTTGGTTCCGAAATCGCCGCTCACACGCCAAACGGCGCGCAAGCACAACAGCTCGCTTCGCTCCTCGATCAGTTGCAGTGGATCACGCTCGCTGGTGTGCCGGAAGAAAATCGGCTGCGCCTGGTTGCTGAAGGTGAATGTCCGAATGATCCGACGGCTCATGATCTTGCGGACGTTCTTAACGGCATTCGGCTCTTCGCGCAAGCTGGACTCAATGATTCGAAGGTTCGACATCAACTCGATGACCAAACCCGGGAAGCGTATATCGACCTCGTTCACAGCGCCGACATCACGCGACTGGATCGCGGCGAAACGAAGTCGGTTCGATTGGTTTTGGAGATCACGTCAGAAATTCTGAAAACCGCTCGATCAACAGCGGCGCCGCTTGAGCCCGCGCATCACGAACAATCTCCTGCCATCTCGAAGAAGTAGCTACGACGCGTGGGTACGGACGAAGGCAAAGTTTCGTTCAAAAGCAAAATTTATATGGAGCCGATCGACGAGCGAGAAGTTCAGTAGCGATTGAAGACTAATCGCCAGCTGGCGTCGCGGCCTTCATATAGCGCCACGGATTCACCGGCGCATTGTTGACGCGCACTTCATAGTGAACGTGCGGTCCGGTCGCCCGGCCGCTGATACCCGTATAACCCACAACTGTTCCGCGTTTGATGCGCTCACCAGGAATTGCCGAGAACGACGAGAGGTGCGCATACCAGGTCGTAATACCGAATCCATGATCGATCACAACCAGTCGGCCGTAGCCCGCATGATTTTCCGCGATCGTGACGACGCCGTCCGCAGTTGCGTGAACCGGCGCGCCGTAGTCTGCCGAAACGTCGACGCCCGTGTGGAACGCGCCCTCACCGCTGAACGGGTCAAGCCGTTCGCCGAAGCTGTCGGTGATGTGACCGAGCACCGGCCAGATCGCCGGCGTGTACGTCGAATCCGCAAAGCTCATCGACGGCATCAACCGCAGCCCGCCGCTCGAAATCGCAATCGCCGCCGCATTCCGTTTCAGGAATGTGTATTGCTCCACCGAACGATCGAATGCATCCTGCGCATCCGCAGGGTTGTCGCTCTGATCGAACGCTGCCGGGTGATACCGCAGCACGCCGTAAGTCATCGCCACTTCGGTGGCCAACGACTGCAATGAATCCAGGCGCTGGTTGGTGTCGTCAACCGTATTTTGCAGCGCGCGATATTGCTTCTTTAGAGTTTCCTGATCGTGCCGGAGGGCGTTGTAGTTTCCGACCTTCCAGAGCATCCGAGAGTAAGACCCGGCCGCCGCCACAACCGTCACGCTTCCGATCAATGCCAGAACCGCCAGCACGTGAAGCACGTAGGCAGGGATGACTAGCTTCTGCATCTTCCCTGGCGTCGACGCGATATAAAAAGTGTAGGTCTTTCCCTTCATCTCTGCGGAGTCCTTTATGAAAGCCAATTAATGATAGCTGACAGACTGTATTTTCTTAAAACCGCCGCTACTCCTACCTCATCTCAACCTGCGGCGAGTTACAGCTCAGAGCTGCCAAAATAACGTCGCGCAAAGGGTGTCGCGACGGTGCGCCATACTAAAATCTGTAGGGCGTAGAGTCAATCCTGTATTTCCCTGCTCCAAGGCCAGCTGTGAGAAAACTGCCCGGCACCTGCCCGAACGGCCAGTCTAGTTTGTTTACGCTAAACTAGACGTGAAGAGCGGCCAAAGGTCACTACATCGAATTCCTGAAAACCTTCGAATGAACACCCCAGAGAATAATTTGATCGAAAAGATTCTCGGGAAGTCGTCGCAATCCAACGACTTGCACTCTGGACTGCGTCTCGGTATCGGGGATGACGCGGCTCTCTATGTGGCCCGCAGCGGCTACGAGACCATTTTAACCTGTGATTGGTTTTTGGAAGGAACGCATTTTCTTCGCGATCGTCATCCAGCGGACTCGGTCGGGTGGAAAAGTCTGGCTCGGGCGGCGAGTGACATCGCGGCGATGGGTGGAGTTCCGCGGTGCTTCCTGTTAAGCCTCGCGCTACCCGGTGAATTGACTGGGCGGTGGTTGAGCGATTTTCTCGGAGGGCTGCGCCGCGCTTCGCGCAAATTGCAATGCCCCATCGCTGGCGGTGACACGACTCGGCAGGATCAGCGTCCTTATCAATGTCACGGTCGTAGGCGAAATTCGAAGTGGACGTGCATTGCTCCGATCTGGTGCGAAACCCGGGGACATCATTTATGTGAGCGGTCAGCTAGGCGAAGCCGACGCTGGCTTATCAGACTTCGAGCAATTCGTGGCAAAGCTCGTTTGGCAATCCCGTGCTAAGAAAACATTTATATCCTGAGGCGCGAATCGCACTTGGCCGATGGCTCGCCAAAAATCGCCTCGCAACTGCGGCCATGGATTTGTCTGACGGATTGTCAACGGACCTACCCCGCATGTGCGCTGCGAGCAAAGTCGGCGCTCGCATTGACGCCACTAACATTCCTACCGTGCGAGTTCCAAAACGAAACGACTTGAGTTCCCGCGCCACAAGAACCATCGATCCCCTCGACCTAGCGCCTGAACGGCGGTGACGACTACGAACTCCTCTTCACGGTGACCCCGACCAAGGCCCGCAAAATTTCGAAGTCATTTCGTGGGTTGAAATTGTCCGCCATCGGTGAAATCACGAGCGGTCATCAGGTCGAACTACGACATGCCGATGGAAGCACTTCTCCGCTGAAACCAGCCGGTTGGGATCCATTCGCTTAATATCAGGATAAGCTAGCAGAGGAAGCGGCCGACGGGGAGAAATGCTTTTGGACCTTCGCCGCCGAAGAGAATGAGTGGAACGTCGGCGAGGTGCGACACGACGATGCCACCAAGAATCCAACGCTGCGTCACGGCGCCGGTAATTTGAAAGACTTGCCCGCCCTTCGTTCCCAGCAGCGACGCCAGAATCGCCCACTCTACATAGCGCACCGGGGCATAAACCGCGAAGTACGCGACCCAGGAGTTCGCGGGTGCGTTGAGGTGGAGCATCCCCCCAATCACGAAAATCCCCACTCCGAAAATCATTCCGAGGCCGAGCCGCACCGAACCAAAAGCGATTCCCGCGCCCACCGACTTTCTGTCACGAAGCCAGCGCAGTCCTAGGTAGCACCAGATGGAATACGCGAGATATTTCACCAATATATAGACTGGGAAGATCATCGCGGTCGCACCTGCGCTGTCATCACTGGCTCGGCGGAATTCGCCGCCGAAGTCGCGGCAGTTGTTTTTGCAGGAGGTGGTGGAGGAGTCGCGTCCGCCGGCGGCTTTGCTTTGCGTTCGGACGGCTCGTCTTCCGTTGGCGCCGTGTCGGGTGTATCGACGTGCACGGCGTGGTCGTGCGCTTCCTGTTCCAGCGGCACGACGTTCGCAAACTCAACTTCGGGCATGCCCCCGAGCGCGCTCTGCATGAATTCCAGCCATATCGGCAGTGCGGCCTTTGCACCGGTTTCTTTTTTACCGAGTGAAATCTGCTTGTCGTCGAATCCAACCCACACGCCCGCCGTCACCTGCGGTGTGAATCCGATGAACCACGCGTCGGTGTAATCCTGAGTCGTGCCGGTCTTGCCCGCCGCCGGGCGCCCGAGCGCCTTGGCTTGAATTCCCGTGCCAAACTGGATCACTTCCTCAAGCATCGCCGTCATCGTATGCGCGACTTCGGGCGAAATCACATCGTGGACTTCGGGATGCGCTTCTTCCAGCAGCGCGCCATCGTAGCTCGTCACGCGCCGAATCATGTGGGGATCGATTCGAATACCATCATTGGGAAATACCGTGAACGCCGAAACGTGTTCCGACAATTTCATGTCCGCTGCGCCAAGCGCGAGCGGCAGATACGGAGGCAGCGCCGTCGTGATTCCGAATCGCCGCGTTACGTCGACCACGGACGAGATGCCGACTTTCTCAGCCAATTTGACCGCGGGTACGTTGCGCGAGCCCGCCAGCGCACGCCGCAGCGTGATGTTACCTTCGAATTTTTCGTCGTAGTTATGCGGCGAGTACGGCACGCCGCCGCTCATCACTGTCATCGGAGCGTCGAGGATCGTATCGAATGGCGTTGCGCCCTTTTCAAGCGCGTCAGCGTACACGTACACCTTGAACGAGCTGCCGACCTGCCGGTAAGCCTGCGTCGCGCGATTAAATTTCGAATCTTCGAAACTGTAACCGCCGACCATGGCTTTAATCTCGCCCGTCGGATTGTCGATCGCCATGATCGCCGCTTGCGGCGCTGGCTGCTGCTCCAGCTGCACGCGCACCGTCGATTCCTGAATCTCTTTGATCGAAAACTGCGCCAGGTCGCCCACTTTCAGTAGTTCGCTGGGCTTCTTTCGTCCGGTCCACGCAAAATCCGACGGTGCGAGCACGGCGCGGTACTGCCCGATTTTGATCGTGGCATCCTTTTCGCCAACGGCCATGACGAGCCCGGTGACGTAGCTGCCCTTGTCCATCGCATGCCGCCAGTCTTCGTCTTCGTACGTATCCAACTGGCCGAGATTGTCGCGCAAAATATTGGGCAGCCCGCCGCGCCAGCCATGACGCCGGTCGTAACTGTGTAGACCGTCGCGCACCGACTGGTTCGCGGCGCGCTGCATCGCGATATTCAGCGTGGTGTAAACGCGCAGCCCGCGCTCGTGCACTGCTTCCGTTCCATACGTCGATTCCAGATACTTGCGAACCTCTTCGAAGAAATACGGCGCGAGATCGTTTCGCGGATACTGCACGTGCAAACCGAGTGGCGTCTTTTTTGCCGCTTCTTCTTCAGCGCCTGTGATTTTCCCCTCTTCGAGCATCCGATACAGCACGAGGTTGCGGCGCGTCAGTGCTCCGGTCGGATTGGTCAGCGGCGAAAACCTTGGACCATTGACCATGCCGGCTAACAGCGCCGCCTCTTGCAATCTCAGATCACCAACGGGCTTGCCGAAATAAAACTCGGACGCAGCCGCGAATCCATAGTTGCCGTGTGCTAAATAAACCTGGTTCGCATACATCGCGAAGATCTGGGGCTTGGTGTAGCGCCGCTCGATTTGCAGCGCCAGCAACATCTCCTGCATCTTGCGGCGGAAGCTGCGGTCGCTGCGGTCAAGGAACAAGTTTCCGGCAAGCTGCATGGTGATCGTGCTGGCGCCGGCAGTGATGCGGTGATGCAAAACGTTTCGCCACGCTGCGCCGGCGATGCGCGGAAAGTCGATGCCCCAATGCTCGTCAAAGTGCTGGTCTTCGATCGATGTGACCGCGTTGAACAAAATCTTCGGGCACTGCTCATAGGTCATCAGGATGCGCCGTTGCAGCGCGAAGCTTCCGACCAGTTGCCCGTCGTCAGCGTAGATTTCCGTCACCACGTTGGGGCGGTACGTTTCGAGCGCGCGAATCTCCGGCAAATCGCTCGCATACACGAACAGAAGCCCGCTGGCGGCGCCCAATGCAATCGCGCACAACAACAGAAACGCCAGGGCCACGCGATCGATCAATTTCCAACCGCGCAACCGTAACGTAATCGGGGGCAAACTCAGCATGAAATTCCAATTTTAGCGCACATGAATCGCCCCGGTGAGGCCACACCTTGCCTCAAGTTTCCATCACACACGCAAGAAGCCATGCACGATAACTGCCACCAAAAATTGCGACTCTGGGTTCGGTTTACAGCTGAGAGTAATACGTTTCCCCCGCGCACGCGCGACACAGTGTGCGTCCGCCCTGCAACACCTCGCGCCCGAAATTGATCCCTTCGCCGCAATTGGCACAAACCACGCGCGGGCCTTTGTAACCGGGCAAATCTTCTGGTTTTACTTCGACCTTAACCCACTTTTTTTCAAACAATACGTCTTCCGATAGCTCCGCGTAGGCCTTCTGCTGCCCCGCATCCTTCGGCATATCCGGAAACATGTCGCGAGCGATCTGCTTGCTTGATTCCTTCGCAGCGATCCGAATCGCTCGGCCTGTCGGCAGGTCGACAAACGTGGCCGCAACCTTGCCCCAGTCCCTGAATTTCAGCGCGCGCTTTCCGAGCCGGCAATTCGCCACCAATGCAATCGCGTCGGTCATGCAACGATCGATTTCAACGTAAGTCACAATGCGCTTCCGCTCGGCAATCGGGTCCGTGATGCCGAGTTCGCGCAAACCAAGCATCGCAAGACGCACACCCAGCACCTGCCCGGCGCATAAATGCCCGTGCGCCACGGCTGCCAACTGCAAATACTCGTCCAGCGTCTTCACAGAATCAGTCTACCGACGGAGGGATTCGGGCGCTACTTCGTTGCAGGAGCCGTGACAGCTTCGGACGACGCTGTCCAAGGGTGTGGCTTGCGCGCTTCCATAATCGCGAACGCCGCCATCAAGACAGCGAGAACCGCCATCGCCGCATCTTCCAGAACCTTTGTCATGTCGATCGGCTGCGGAGTCGCAAAGCATCCGCAATTAATGTTCATGTGCAGCAGGTACGCGCGCGTAACGACGATCGAAAATCCCACCATGATGGCCGCGAGCATCGTGCCGAAAATACGAAGCTGCCATCCAATCAGCACAAGAAAACCTAAAGCGATCTCCGTAAACGGCAGCGTGTGCGCGACGAACTGAACGCCCCACGGCGGCAATAACTTGAAGGCTTCCACCTGGAATGCAAAGTTGGCGATGTTGGTCGACAACGAAAACTTGAAGAAGAACCACGGCCAAAAGTGGCTGTTGGGAAGGAACGCTTTGGAGTATCCCGCGTAAATAAAGATCGGCCCGAGAATCAGGCGGCCAAGCCACATCACCGCGCGGCGAAAATTGAGCGGGCTCGATTGCATCATGACAAGTTTGAATTGTAACCCGTGTGGGTCACTTCGGGCGGCGCAACCTTACTCAGTTTCGTTCACTTGCCGGCGAGAAGCTGATCGAGGAACTGCTTCAAAATGTCCCAGTTCATCACACCCGCGTAGGGTAAGGTCTGCCCGTTGGCGTGAAAAATCGTAGTCGGCGTTTGGCTCACGCGATAAGTGTTGTTGCCGAGCGCCTGATCCTTGGCGATCATCGCGTCGACTGTGCCGCCCTTCACCAGCGCGCGCACCTTGACCATTTCGGCTGGCGACAGTACTTTTGCTACAGTGCCGTCAACATCCCCCGACGCTTCCCACTTTTCCTGATTCTGGAACAGAACATCTTCCACCGCTTCGAGTTTCCCAATTTGCGCCGCGGCCCGCGAATATTGCGCGGCAACCTTCGAATGCGCATGCATCGGCAGCGGGAAGTCGCGATGAATCAGGTACACCTTTCCGGTGTTGACGTAGTTGTCCATCAACTGGCGATTGGTCGCGTCATATAGGCTCTTGCAGGCGGGGCATTGGAAGTCGCTGAAAACTTCCATCACGATGGGCGCAGTCTTGGAACCGAGCGCCTCGTGCGGATCGACGTCGGGAACGGAGGCGGAGGTCTGCGGCGTTGCCGGCGCCGCGGATATCGCTGAACCCGCCACAAGACACGAAGCCGAAAACAGGGCCGCAATAGCTAAACTGCCGATTCCTGAGAGCATTCCGCGACGATTCACTCCACCCCTCCTTGCCAGTCAAGCCGACAGGCGGTCAGAGTATCACACGACCCCGTTCTTCTAAACCCGGCTGGTAGCTGAACGTTCTGCCAATCCACCTTCCGTCGCCGGAAGCGGCTAACCAACTGATTTCGGACGTCTTGTACCGTTAGCGGATGGTTGGCCATCTGAAACGCCTCTGGATCCCGCTGATTCTAAACAGGCTTCCAACGGAAGAAATCAGGTTGATAGGTCGATGCTCAGCATCCTTTCCGGCCCAGGAGCATCTTTATCTTGTGGCGGCGAGGGAGAGCGGAGAAATCCGAGTTCCTGACTCCCAGTAGAAGGTGCGCCTAGAGCGATTCGGGGTAGGCTTCGCAAGTTTGACCACAAAAGCCGGTACCAAGACTAACCGCAACCCGCTGTCACTAAAAGCTTTATTTAGATTATAAGATAACTTGACAAAGAAGCACTCAACTTGTATAGTTGCTCTGCTCGACGCGCCCGGTAAACCAACCCAGTCGGCCTACGCGTCGACCAAGCAGGCCAGCGACTCTAACCCAGAGCCAGCCAAGCAATACGAGTTTAGTCGGAAACAGCAACAGGGAGGATGGGCAGTATGAGCAAGATTATTGGAATCGACTTGGGAACGACCAACTCGGTTGTCGCTGTCATGCAAGGCGGCGAGCCCGTGGTCATTCCGAACCAGGAAGGCGCGCGCACAACACCTTCGGTGGTCGCGATCACCAAGGGTGGTGAGCGCCTCGTCGGCCAGGTGGCCAAGCGCCAAGCCGTGACGAATCCCGAAAACACCGTGTATTCGATCAAACGCTTTATGGGTCGCCGGTTCGACGAAGTCGCCGACGAAATGAAGCGCGTGCCATATCACGTCGTCAAGGGCAACCACGACGACGCACGCGTCGAGATCTCGGGCAAGGTATATAGCCCGCCAGAAATCTCGGCCATGATTTTGGGCAAGCTGAAGTCGGCGGCCGAGGACTTCCTCGGCGAGAAGGTGCAGAAGGCGGTCATCACCGTCCCTGCGTACTTCAACGACGCGCAACGCCAGGCGACGAAGCAAGCCGGCGAAATCGCGGGTCTCGAAGTAGTCCGCATCATCAACGAACCAACGGCGGCGGCATTGGCGTACGGCTTGGACAAAAAGAGCGACGAAACGATCGCGGTCTACGACCTCGGCGGCGGCACGTTCGACATCTCGGTGCTCGAAGTCGGCGCCGGCGTCGTCGAAGTGAAATCGACGAACGGTGACACGCACCTCGGCGGTGACGACGTCGATCAGAAGATCGTGGATTGGCTAATCGATGAATTCAAAAAAGAAAACAACATCGACCTCAGCAAGGACCGGATGGCGCTGCAACGCCTGAAGGAAGCCTCGGAAAAGGCCAAGATCGAGCTCTCGCAGTTGATGGAAACGGAGATCAATCTCCCATTCATCACCGCTGGCGCGAGCGGCCCGATCCACATGCAAGTCAAGCTGACGCGCATGCGGCTCGAGCAATTGATGGGCGACTTGCTGGAACGTTCCATGAAGCCGGTAAAGCAGGCTCTCGAGGACGCAAAGATGTCGCCGAACGACATCCAGGAAGTCGTGCTGGTCGGCGGCTCAACGCGTATCCCGAAAGTGCAGGCGTTGGTTCGCAACTTCTTCGGCGGGAAAGAGCCCCATAAGGGCGTGAATCCGGACGAAGTCGTGGCGGTCGGCGCGGCGATTCAGGGCGCGGTGCTGGGCGGCGAAGTGAAAGACATCCTGCTGCTCGACGTGACGCCGCTTTCGCTGGGCGTTGAAACACTCGGCGGCGTGATGACCGTGCAGATTCCGCGCAACACAACGATTCCGACCCGCAAGGTCGAAACGTATTCGACGGCTTCGGACAATCAGTCGGGCGTGGAAATCCACGTGATGCAAGGTGAGCGCAAGTTCGCCAAGGACAACCGCTCGCTCGGCACGTTCAAGCTGGATGGAATCCCACCGGCTCCGCGCGGCACACCACAAATCGAAGTGACCTTTGACATCGACGCGAACGGCATTTTGAACGTCAGCGCGAAGGACAAGGCCACTAATAAAGAACAGAAGATCACCATTCAATCTTCCACCGGCCTCACGAAGGAAGAAGCCGAGAAGATGCGGGTCGAAGCGGAGTCTCACTCCGAGGACGATCGCCGCAGAATGGAAGAAGTCGAATCGCGCAACAGGCTCGACGGCCTGGTCTACCAAGCCGAGAAACTCGTGCGTGAGAATCGCGACAAAATCGGCGAGGGCGACGTGAAGTCGGCCGAAGAAGCGATCGATGACGCGAAGAAGGCGATGAACGAGGGCGGCACGGCGCGGCTGCGGTCGGCGACGGAAAACGTCGAGCGGACGCTGCACAAGATCGCCGAGCAACTCTACAAGACTGGCCAGCAGGCCGAAGCAGCGCAAGCGGGTGCGGCTGGCGCAGGCGCGGGTGCGGCGGGAGCTGGACCGAGCGAAGGCCAACCGGGCGGCGCGGCAGCGGGCGACAAGAAGCCCGATGATGTGATCGACGCCGAATATGTCGACGTCGACGAGAACAAGCGGCCGAACTAAGCAGCGAAGTTAGCGAAGTAAGTTCGGTCTGAACCGTGAGACTGGGGCGCAGCAACGTGAAACGGGCTGCGCCCCAACATGGTTTACCGCCAAGTTCATAACGCGAATTTTGGGAAATTAAGAGAGCTGGCCAGCACGGCAACCCGCGGTCAGCGTAAAATTTACAGAGTCGCGCGGTTGACGCGCACACGATGGCTACGACAACGAAACAAGACTATTACGAGTTACTCGGGGTCTCGCGCAAAGCGAACGCCAAAGAAATTCGTGCGTCCTTTCGCAAACTCGCGCGCAAGTATCACCCCGACCTGAATCCCGGCGATAAATCCGCCGAAGAAAAATTCAAGCAGTTGCAGGAAGCCTACGACGTTCTGTCCGACACAAAAAAACGGCAGATGTACGACCAGGTTGGCTTCTACAGCGACAACTATCAGCCGGGCGGTCCGCCCCCAGGACAGCGAATCGAGCGGTGGCAGCCCGAACGTCAATTTTGATTTTGGCGGCTTCGATTTCGGCGGCGGCAGCGGCTCGCCCGGCGCAACCGGCGGTCCAGGCGTGGGCGCCGGTGGTGGCGCAAGCTTCCGCGATCTCTTCAGTCAATTTTTCCGCGGCGGTGGTCGCGGCGGAGAAATGGAAGTCGAGCAGGAACCCGGCGGCGATCTTGAATACCAGATCGAAATCGATTTCTGGGATGCCGTGCGCGGTGCAGTAAAAAAACTTCAGATCACGCGCATGGAAACGTGCGAAACGTGCCATGGTACGGGCGCGGTCGGCACGCCACAAACCTGCCCGATCTGCGGCGGCACCGGCACGATTCAACAAGCAGCTGGCAAAATGCGCTTTAACGTTCCTTGCACGCGTTGCGGCGGCACCGGCAAACTCCGCACCGTCTGCAAGACGTGCGGCGGCGAAGGCCGCATTCGGCGCAACGAAACGATCGACGTGCGCATTCCCGCGGGTGTCGCCAGCGGTTCGCGCGTGCGCGTCCCCGGCAAGGGCAACGCCGGCACGATGGGCGCTCCGGTAGGTGACCTCTACCTCCGTGTCGATGTAAAGCCGCACCCATTCTTCGAGCGGCGCGGCAACGATCTCTACGTGAAAGTTCCGGTGACCGTAAGCGAAGCAACGCTTGGCTCAAAAGTCGAAGTCCCGACGATCGATGGCCGATCGCTCGTTCGAATTCCGCCTGGCACGAACAGCGGCTCGACGCTGCGCCTGCGCGAAAAAGGCGTGCCCGGGCGCAATGGCGCGCGCGGCGACGAATACGTCGAGATTCAGGTGATCGTCCCGAAGCCGACCGACGAACGTGTGCGCAACCTGATGAAGGAACTCGAGCAGATCGAGCCGGAAGATCCGCGCAAGGATTTGTTCGCAAAAGCAGGCGGCTGACATGCGGCCGAAACATCAGAGTTTCAGATTTGTCGAGCAGTGACAGAAACAACAAAGCACGACAGGCAGTCGAAGAGAAATCTGTATGGCGATACGCGGACGAAAACGGGCGAAAGCCGGCTACATGATCAGTGCGGTGGCGGAGCTTTATAAACTCCACCCGCAAACGTTGCGCTTGTATGAACGCGTCGGCTTGCTCAAACCTTCGCGTTCGCAAGGCAACACGCGTCTCTACACCGACGAAGATCTCGAACGGCTCGACGTGATCCTGACGCTGGCGCGCGACATGGGCGTCAATCTCGCTGGCATCGAAATCATCTTGAACATGCGCGAGAAAATGGTCGAGATGGAAAAGCAGATGACGGAGTTTGCCACCGTCGTCCAGCAAGAACTCTCGCGCGTCGCGGCGTTGCGCACTGAACCGCCTCCGCGTAACGCCATCGTTCGCGCCACGCCACTTCGCGGCGGCGCCCGCGCGAATCTGCGCGAAGGCTAAGTCCCGAACGCGGCTTGCGGCGGTGCCTGCGTTTTCTTCTTTAAACCGCTTCGATTCACAAATCGTCCACAGCACCGCTTGCTGTCTCTTCCCCCGCCTCGTATTCTGTCGTTCGAGACAAATACATTGGCCCTCGAAAATTGCCAACTCTGCCGCGGCACCGGATGGCGCATCGTGCCTCGTTCCGACGGCGCCGGTAAAGTCGCTACCGCCTGCGATTGCGGCATGGAAGAGCGCGCCAATCGCGTTCTCGCCCGCGCGCACATCCCCAAGCGCTACGAACACTGCGACTTCGAGAGTTACGTCACCGACCTCGTCGACGGAAAAACCTGGACCGCGCAACACACTTCCTCGCTAAAACTCGCCAAAAGCTGGACCGAAACTTTTACACGCGATTTTCCCGGCGGCTCCGACAAAGGTCTTCTCTTCATGGGCCCATCCGGCGTGGGCAAAACTCACCTTGCCGTCGCCGCGATGAAAGAATTGATCGTCCGCGGACACGCGTGCCTCTTCTGCGACTACCGCGAACTTCTGAAAGAAATTCAGGCCAGCTACAACCCGTCCAGCGAATCTACCGAGATGTCGATTCTCGAACCGATCCGCAGCATCGAAGTCCTCGTTCTCGACGATCTCGGCGCCAGCAAACCATCCGACTGGGTCCGCGACATCGTCAGCATCGTTCTCAACGCGCGTTACAACGAGAAGCGCACCACCATCATCACCACAAACTATCTCGACAATCCCCTATCCGACGGCGAAGCGACCCGCGGCCCTGGCGGCAGACTCATCCCCGCCGTTCGCGAGGACTCCCTCGAACAACGCATCGGAAGCCGCATGCGATCCCGCCTTTTCGAAATGTGTCGCACCATCGAGGTCTCCGCACCCGATTTTCGCCGCGAACGTACGCAAGCCGGCCGCGCCCACGCTTAATTTTCGAACGCCCCAAGCCTTGCAACTACAACACAGATGCAACGAAAAGCCCTCCAAAACCATCTACCTCAATACGTTGACACCGGGTTCAGCCGCCGCGTATCATCTTGGCGTTGCAGCGTTTTGGGACGCCCGCAGCACTTGTCCTCGGTGAGCGCATAACGGTCGTTTTCAGCAACGGACCACATCCCGGTTGTCTATAGCGGTGACTGTCCTGTCCTGTGCGTCTTCAATTGCGCACTAAGGCTCGGGCCATCTCATCGCCAACCGAATCGGCCGTTAAGTAGCTCAACGTAAAGAAGTACAACCGCGAAGCTGTACCCCTTGCGTCACTCAAAAGTCGAGTTGGGAGATCGCAGGGATTCTCAAGTTTCACCCATGACTCCGGCACCGCCGGGTCACTAGACAAAGACGCAGTATCTTCTGGAGGCCAACAACCATGTTTTCCGACAACGATAATCCGACTTCTGCCGCTGCAGCTCCCGCACACGAACCCGAGAAAGATCAAGCAAGCGAAAATCAGGCTCACACCGAGGCACCCGCGACCGCTACGACAGTTGACGCCGCCGCTCAGGAAGCCACAGCTGCGCCCGTAGCGCAGGCTGACGGCGATCCTCGCCCCGAGCAGGCCACCGCTCCCGCCGCACCCGTTGCCGAAGCCGTGCATTCCGGCGAAGCGGCGCAGCACCTCGATCCCGAAGCCGCTGCCGCCGCCGAAGAGGCCGCCGGCTCGGAGGAAATGTCCAAGCTGATCGAGCAGTACAGCGAGCCGGTCGAGAGCGCCGCAAACAACGAAATTATCGAAGTGAAGGTCGTCGCCTACACCGAGCACGGCGTCGTCGTCGACGTCGGCGGCAAGACCGAAGGGCTGATCCCCGCCGCCGAATTTTCCGAGACCGATATTCCGCGTCCGGAACCCAACACCACCATCGAAGTCCAGCGCACCGGCGAGCATAAAGACGGCTACGTCATCCTCTCGTATCAAAAGGTTCTGCGCCGCCGCACCTGGGAAAAAATCGAAGCCGCGTTCAAAGCCAAGGAAACCGTCACCGGCAAAGTCGTCGATCGCATCAAGGGCGGCCTCGTCGTCGACATCGGCGTTCGCGCGTTCCTCCCCGGTTCTCAGTACGATCTGCGCCCAACCGCCAATCTCGATAACCTGATGAAGCAGGAACTCCAGGTTCGCATCACCAAGCTGAATCGCCGCCGCGGCAACGTTGTCGTCAGCCGTCGCGCCCTGCTCGAAGAAGAGCTGCACTCCAAGCGCGCGCAGCTCATGGAAACGCTCCACGAGGGCGACAAGGTGAAAGGTCACGTGAAAAACGTCACCGAGTACGGCGCCTTCGTCGATCTCGGCGGTATCGACGGCTTACTTCACCTCACCGACCTCAGCTGGGGTCGCGTCAAGCACCCGTCCGACATCGTCAAGCCCGATCAGGAACTTGAAGTCATCATCCTCAAGTTCGACAAGGAAAAGCAGCGCGTCTCTCTCGGCCTCAAACAGCTTTCGAACGACCCTTGGGTCGGCGCCTCCGAAAAATATCCGGCAGGCGGCAAAGTCAAAGGCAAGATCGTCGGCGTCGTCGACTACGGCGTCTTCGTCGAACTCGAGCAAGGCATCGAAGGCCTTGTTCACGTCTCCGAAATGAGCTGGAACAAAAAAGTCCAGCATCCTTCGAAGATCGCCAAGGTCGGCGATGAAGTCGACGTCGTCGTGCTCGACATCAAGCCCAGCGATCGCCGCGTTTCGCTCGGTATCAAGCAGGCGCTGCCCGACCCATGGCTGCTCACCGCTGAAAAATATCCGATCGGCACCATCGTCACCGGCAAAGTTCGCAACATTGCCGAATTCGGCGCGTTCATCGAAATCGAAGACGGCTTCGATGGCCTCGTCCACGTCAGCGATGTCAGCTGGACCGAGCGCATCAAGAATCCGCACGAAGTCTTCAAAAAGGGCGAACCCATCACCGCGAAGGTTCTCAAGATCGATCCCGAAAATCGCCGCGTATCGTTGGGCATCAAGCAGGTCAACGACATCTGGAGCGACTGGTTCAAGCAGCACAAGGTCGGTTCGATCGTGAAGGGCAAAGTCTCGCGCATCGCCACGTTCGGCGCGTTCGTCGAACTCGGTGACAATATCGAAGCGCTCTGCCACAACACCGAGATTGAAGACCGCAAGCGCCGCGATGATGGGCCAGCCGCTTCGATGCATCGCACTTCTTCGGGTCCGCTCAAGAGCGCGGGCCCGCTCGAACCGGGCAAAGAGTACGACTTCAAAATCATCAAGATCAGCCCGGAAACGCGTCGCATCGGTCTCAGCTATCGCGCCGCCGCCAAGCAAATCGAGCGAAAAGAAATCGAGCAGTATCGCTCGACGACCAAAACGTCTTCGACCGCGACGATCGGCGACGCGCTCAAGCAGAAGCTCGCTGGGCTGAAGTAGTTTGGGGGAACGCCGGGGCCTCACCCGCCCCGGCGTATAAATCCTTTACCTGCGGGTCATTTTAGTGATAGTAACAAGGGCAACCGGGAGAGCGTGCCCCCCGTAAATCGTTTCGGATCACTCAGCTGCAACGATTTCGGTACCTGACAAGTGGCAGTGCCACGAGGCAACGGGAAGATGACGAAGCAACCTACATTGACGAAGGCCGACCTCATCGAAGAGGTCCTCAAGGTCACCGAACTCCCGCGCAAGGAGTCGGAAACCATCGTCGAAACCATTTTCGAGAGCATCATCGACGCTCTTCAAAAAGGCGACAAGATCGAAATTCGCGGCTTCGGCAGCTTCCGCACGCGTCAGCGTCGCGGTCGCGTTGGCCGCAATCCCAAGACCGGCGCCAAAGTCGAAGTCCCGCCCAAAAAGATCCCCTTCTTCAAGCCGAGCAAAGAACTAAAAGACTTCGTCAACACCGCCGACGGCGTCCCCGCCGCCTAGTCTCACTGGCTCATCTATTCAATACGCTGTTGTTCAATACGCTGTCATCCTGTCATAACGCTGTCATCCTGAGCGGAGCGAAGGATCTCAGACGTAGGCATCGCCACAAATCATTGGTCGCAACACTCGTAGCGCCGGCTTCCAGCCGGCGTTTTCGTTTTTCCGCCACAACCAAATAATTGTCATCCTGAGCGAACCGAAGGATCTCAGACGTAAACTCCACCTCAATCCCACCCTCGTCCCAAAACGTTTTACGCTATCCTTAACTCCGCACCATCCGAAAGGCTCTCTCCTCGATGGACTACATCTGGACTCCTTGGCGCTACCAGTACATGAAGCAAGCCGAGGCCAACAAACTCCCCGAGTGCATCTTCTGCGACGCCGCCAATCGCAATGACGATCACGAGACCCTCGTCGCCTATCGCGGCAAAAAAGTCTTCATCATCCTCAATCGCTACCCTTACACCTCCGGCCACGTCATGATCGTCCCCTACGCCCACGTCGGTGATCTCGCCAGCGCCGATCCCGAAGCCCTCGCCGAAATGATGCACCTCGCCCAACGTGTCGAAGGCGCCTTCCGCGCCAATTACAAACCCGACGGCTTGAACGTCGGCATGAACTTAGCCCGCGCCGGCGGCGCCGGAGTAGTCGGCCACATCCATCTCCACGTCCTACCTCGCTGGTTCGGCGATTCCAATTTCATGACCGTCGTCGGCGAAACCCGCGTCCTTCCCGAAGACCTCAACACGACTTACACTCGTCTCCGCGAATACTTTGTGCTGGCCCCCTCTGGAGAACCTCGGTGAATCTCGCCCTGACCGAAGAACAGCAGCTCCTCCAAAAATCCGTCCGCGAATTTGCGGAATCCGAAGTAAAACCCCTCGCTCGCGAAAACGACGAAACCGGTAAATTCCCCCGCGAACTCTTCCGCAAAGCCGCCGAGCTCGGCCTCACCGGAGTCGCCATTCCCGAATCCGAAGGCGGCGCCGGCTTCGATCACGTCTCCTACACCATCGTCATCGAAGAAATCTCCCGCGCCTGCGCGTCCACCGGAGTCATCCTCTCCGTCCAAAATTCGCTCTACTGCGATCCCATCCATCGCCTTGGCACCGTCGAGCAAAAACAAAAATTCCTCCTCCCCTTCGCGCGCGGCGAAAAAATCGGCTGCTACGCGCTCACCGAACCGCAAGCCGGTTCCAACGCCGCCGCGCTGCAAACCAAAGCCGTCAAGCAAGGCGACAGTTACGTCATCAACGGCACCAAAGCCTGGATCACCAACGGCGGCGCCGCCGATGCCGCCATCGTCTACGTCAACACCGATCCGCCGAAAGGTGAAAAAGGCATCACCGCATTAATCGTCGAAAAAGGCACGCCCGGCTTCAAGGTCGGCAAGGAAGAAAAAAAACTCGGCATCAACGCCACCGCCTGCAGCGAACTCGTCTTCACCGATTGCGTCGTCCCCGAATCCAATCGCATCGGCAATGAAGGCGAAGGTTACAAGGTTGCGCTCTCCACTCTCGACGGCGGCCGCATCGGCATCGCCGCGCAAGCCTGCGGCATCGCGCAAGGCGCATTCGAAGCCGCTCTCGAATACTCCAAGCAACGCATGGCGTTCGGCCATCCCATCTCGCAATTCCAGGCAATCCAGTTCATGCTCGCCGACATGAGCACCGAACTCGACGCCGCCCGCCTGCTCATCCGCAAAGCCGCCTGGAAGCAGGACACCGGCGCCCGCTTCAGCATGGACGCAGCCATCGCAAAACTTTTCGCCAGCGAAATGTCCACCCGCGTCACCCACAAAGCCATCCAGATCCACGGCGGCAACGGCTACAGCCGCGAATACCCCGTCGAACGCAACTACCGCGACGCCCGCATCACCGAAATCTACGAAGGCACCAGCGAAATCCAGCGCCTCGTCATCTCCTCCTGGGTCCTGAAGCATAGCGAACCGTCAGCAACGCTTAAGACCGAAGCACGATGTACGGGCGCATGCCGACGTTGAACAATGGCCCGGACACATCCAGAACGCGTTCTTAGACCTGGTTTGTATGGAGAAATACGAAGCACCTTTCTCCCGAACAGCGTCCGGCACACCTGGTGTTTTGGTATTACAACGAGGTTTGCAATGGCGGCCACGATCAATATTCTCAATCGCCGCGCGATCCCTGCAGAGATGCTGCTCGAATTCCGCTTGACAATTATCTCTACCTATGTAGACTTATCACATGGGACGCCGCCTCCGCATCTCCCCACAAACCCTAGCGCTCCTCGAAGCGCTCCTGAATAAACCCACCTCCTGGCACCACGGCTACGCCCTCAGCCAACAAACCAGCCTCGCCTCCGGCACTCTCTACCCCATCCTCATGCGCCTCGAAAAACTCCACTGGCTCGAAACCAGCTGGGAGCAACCCGGCATTGGCGCCGCTGCAGGCCGCCCTCCGCGCCATCTTATACCGCCTGACCTCCGAGGCCCGCGCCTGGGCCCGCGAAGAACTCGCCGACGCACAACAACGCAAAATCTGGAAGCCAGCCTTAAATAACGCGTGAACGCCATGTCCACCACCCCAACCAAATTCAACCAACAATTCGCCCGCGCCATCGTCCGCGTCTGGCCCGCCGAATCCCGCGAATGGGGCCAAGCCTTCGCCGCAGAATTGCCCGCAGTGGAATCGGCAAGCGCCGCAACCTCTTGGCTGATCGGAGGCCTCATGCTCCTCTTCCGCGAATGGCTGAAGCACGCCTGGCGCGCTCTCGGCCGCCCAATCGGCTCGAGCGCTGACGCCGATTCGTCCGCCAGCTTCATTCCCCGCTATTCTCGCACTCCGCGCACGCCGCTGTGGCTGATGCTCGCGCTCGCACTCTCAAGCGCAGCGATTCTCCTCCACCCGGAAGTCCGCCAGTCGCTGGAAAAACTTCACTGCGCCTACAGCAGTTCCGTCTGCTGGAAACCCGAAGCCTGGTCCAGCGTCAAGCAGCTCCGCGAAATTTCGAAATCGAATCGCGATCCGCACATTCTCGCGCTGCTCTCTTTGCTCTCCGCTGATTCCAACGAACGGCTGGCGCTCTCCGAAGAAGCCATCCAAAAGGACCCATCGCTCACCTGGCTCGACTACGAACAATCCGCGCAACCTCTCTTCGGCATATTCAAACCACAACCGTCCCCGAAAGAACGTATCGAGCGACTTGAAAAATGGGATCCGCAAAATTCCGTTCCGCAAATTTTGGCCGCGGAACTCTTGGCACAGCCGCCGGAGCTTGAACAAATCGACGCGCTTCTGCGTGGAAAATTTATCTCCGACGCAGACAAGCGCCTCGCCACCAATCCCGATTGGATCTCCAGGATGCAGTCCGCCTTTGCGGCGCCAAAGTACGACAGCTACACTACACAGGCGATCGAACTCGTCAGATCAGTGAGCTCGCGATTCGGCATTCACGATCCGGCGATCGCCGAGTACGTCTTGAAAACCAAACGATCGCCGCGCTTCAGTGTGCTCGAGGCGTACGCCCAGTTCGTGACCCAACGCGGCACCGACCTTGAAAAAGCCGGCCACAAGGACCAGGCGATCGCCGCGTATTCCGAAGTCCTGCAATTTGCTCAGCGCGCCGCACTTCACGCACAAACCGCCGGCGAACAATTCCTCGCGAGGCAAATCTGCGAGTCGGCCTGCGGCCAGCTCGTTCCGCTCTATGCTTCGACCGGAAATGCCAACGAAGCTTCTTTCGTTTCTCTTCAACTCGCTCAGTGGAAGTCCGAGCAAGACAGCAAACTCTTTCGCAATGTACCTTTCCGCTACCGCCGTTGGGAGCTCGACTCGCTCGCGTGGAGCGGACTGCTCATCAACATAGCTGGTCTCTTGCTTGTCGCACTCGTTCCGCTCGCGTTCATCAGCATTCTCTACGTGTTCGCCCGAAGAAAATCACCGTTGGAACAGCGCGGCTTCACCGATTTCGTGGCTTCGCTTTTCGCCGACGCTGCGCTGTGGCTACTCCTCGCGTCGAGCGTGCTCATCTACTTCACCTACCATCCCTACGCGAAAATGGCCGCTGACTTCCTAAAAGGTGGCTCGGGCGCTCCCGACACGCAGACATTTTTCGCCGCAATGGCTGTCCCTTACGAGATGCCTGAGCGTTTCGAATTCCTTCGCGATCCCATTTCACAATGGTCGGCGCTCATCGCTGTTCTCTGCGCCCTGCTCGTCTTCTTCCTCTGGCGCATGATGATGCGTCGCGCCAAGACATTGACGTAAACGATTTCCCTTCGCTGGAACACGCACAGAGAGGGGTACGGTTGGGGCAAACCGTGCCCTTCTCCAGCGCGTGAACAGCCCGCCTTCGCCCGCTTCATGTACGGGCGCAGCACTGCTGCGCCCCAACTTGCCCGGGCTTTATGTATCCCTACAAATCCGTTTTTTCTTCCCTTTGAACTTTTACAACTCTCGACGGTCAACCTCTTCCCCTGCACGGAACACGGATCACGGGACACGAAACACACGCCCCATCGCGCGTAGTATCCTGACTCCGTGCTCGATCTCGACTGCGGCCAGGATTTCGACGCATCGCACGACGAAGATTTCTTCGCCGCTCTCCCGCCGCGTCCCGCCGTCTGCCTCATCCAGCTCCATTCAAAAGACGCAGTAAACGCCGAGCCTCTCCTCATCCGCACCCAGGACCTCCGCAAACGCATGCAGCGCCTCCTCGGCCCGCTGGACCCCACAAGCAAACGCCTCAACCTCCGCGACCTCACGCAC
This sequence comes from uncultured Acidobacteriota bacterium, assembly GCA_963795355.1. Classification (GTDB taxonomy): domain Bacteria; phylum Acidobacteriota; class Terriglobia; order Acidiferrales; family UBA7541; genus Acidiferrum. The sequence continues at coordinate 606,519 of CAWCHM010000007.1, read as the reverse complement.
AGCGTCCGCTACCGCCTCACTGGCTCCAAATTCGAACAGTCCTTCACCTACTACCAAAGCGCCAGGCACCATCTCCCGCATCGCTACATCAAAACGATGCGCCTCCGTCCTCCCGCCGTTCTCAAAGTCACCCTGAAAAACGCCTACCCTCGTTGCATCGTCACCCGCCGCATCTCCGTCGACGCAGCAGGCGTTCCATCCGCCGGCACCTACTACGGCCCCTACCCTTCCCGCAAATACGCGCTCGCTTTCGCCGAACGCATCCTCGATTTCTTCAAAGTCCGCCGCTGCCAGATTAAAATCCGCCGCGATCCCACGTTCCCCGGCTGCCTCTACTCCGAAATGAAAATGTGCCTCGCGCCCTGCTTCGCCGGTTGCTCCAAAGAGGAATACGACGCCGAAGTAAATCGCCTCGTCCAATTTCTCGACACCGACGGCAATTCTCTGCGAGCGTCCATCGAACTCGAACGCGAAAAAGCCAGTGACGACCTCGACTTCGAACGCGCCGCCACGATTCACAAACGCATCGAGAAACTCGACGACGCACTCCGCGGCAAACCCGATCTCGCGCGCCGCATCCAGGATCTAAGCGCCGTCATCCTCCAGCGCTCCGCTGAAGACCAAACCATCGCCGCATTCGCCATCCGCGGCGGACGATTCTCCGATCCCTGCTACATCCGCTTCGCCGAAATCGCCGGACAGCCGCGCTCCGCCGAACAAATCTTCCGCGATTATCTCGATTCGAACTCAAACGCAAACTCCAGCACAAACGCAAACTCCCCCGCAACCGGCCCCAGCGCTTCCCCATCCGCCATCCGCACCGAACTCGGCGAACATTTGTGGCTTCTGGCCCGCTGGTATTACAGTAATCCCCGCGAAGGCGAAATTTTCTTTCGCGAAAAAGACTGGCCGTATCGCAAAATCCTGCGCGCCTGTTCGCGTCTGCTTCTCCCGAAAGACAGCGAACCCGCAGCAGAAAAAACCGCAGCCCCGGCTCCCCAGCAACCCGGTGCCGACACTTCCGATCAAGGAAAGAGCTCTCAATGACCACGTCCGCTACCGCCGCAGGCACCGCAAAATATGCGCAACGATTCCCAAGTCGCGCCGCTGACGGCCACTTCCGCGAATCCCAGGGCCTAGTGCTCTCGTCAATCGGTATCGGCACCTACCTTGGCCCGCCCATCGACAAAGCCGATCAGGCTTACGCCGCATGCATCGCCGCCTCCGTCGAAAAAGGCATCAACGTCATCGACACCGCCATCAACTATCGCTTCCAGCGCAGCGAGCGCAGCGTCGGCGCCGCAATAAAATATCTACTGAAACAGGGCTACGCTCGCGAAGAATTCGTCATCTGCACCAAGGGCGGCTACCTCACGCCCGACGGCTCCATGCCGTCCGATCCCAACGATTATTTTTATCGCGAGTACCTCCAGCCGGGCATTCTGTCGCCCAACGACATCGTCGGCGGCAGCCACTGCATGACCCCGCGCTTCCTCGAAAATCAGATCGGCCGCAGTCTCAACAATCTCGGCATCGATTGCATCGACGTCTACTACCTCCACAATCCCGAATCGCAACTCAGCGAGGTTTCCCGCCCCGACTTTTACGAACGCGTTCGCGACGCGTTTATTTTTCTGGAATCCATGGTCAAGGCAGGCAAAATTCAGTTCTACGGCATGGCCACGTGGAACGGCTTCCGCCAGGAAGCCAAAGCTCGCGATGCCATGCAACTCGGCGAAATCGCCACCATCGCGCACGATATCGCCGGCGACAATCACCATTTCCGATTCGTCCAGCTTCCCTTCAATCTCGGCATGACCGAAGCCCTCACGCAAGGAAGTCAAACCGTGAACGGCAAAGATAAAACCGCGATGGAAGCCGCCTCCGACCTGGGAATAACTCTGGTCGCCAGCGCCTCCCTTCTGCAGGGGCAAGTCACGCGCAACCTCCCGCCCTTCGTCGCCGAAGCCCTCGGCCTCGAAAACGACGCCCAGCGCGCATTGCAATTCGTCCGCTCCGCTCCGGGGATCACGACTGCACTCGTAGGCATGGCAAATCCCGAGCACGTCCTCGCCAACACAAAATTAGTCGCCGTCCCCCCCGCCACCATCGACCAATTCAGCAAACTCTTCACCCGCGGCGAATCCGCCTGATATGGAGCGCGGCGCCCTCAGGCGCCGCCTTTACAGTCGCCTCGAAAAAAATATCTTTCCCCTATCGCTGATCATCAATCCCTCATGCCCCAAAGTTCGCAAGCTCTAACCCGCGCCGCCCACCAATTTCCATTTTCCCTTTTCCATTTTCCCTCTCTGCGCCGAGTTGCCGCCCCCATTCCCGGGTGCCATAATCGAAGCTCGAAACAACCGGTCACAAATCACCAATCACCAGTCACCGCTTCACGGGGGCATCTATGGCAATGAGAGATAGCTGGATCGAATCACGAGAAGCCGCTCAGGCTGGCGCCAACGGCAACCGCAACATGTCGCAGATGCATTTCGCACGCAAAGGCGTCATCACCGAAGAAATGCTGTATGTCGCCAAGCGCGAAAAGCTTGAGCCTGAACTCGTCCGTAGCGAAATCGCCCGCGGCCGCTGCATCATTCCCGCCAACATCCACCATCGCAATCTCGAGCCCATGGCCATCGGCATCGCCACCGGCTGCAAAATCAACGCCAACATCGGCAATTCCGCCACGAATTCCAACATCGACGAAGAGCTAAAGAAACTCCATCACGCCGTCCACTACGGCGCCGATACCGTGATGGACCTCAGCACCGGCGGCAACATCCCTGAAATTCGCCAGGCCATCATTAACGCCTCGCCCGTCCCCGTCGGCACTGTCCCGGTTTACGAAGCGATCTCTCGCGTTCGCCGTCCCGAAGATCTCACCTTCGACCTCATGCTCGAAGTCATCGAAGAGCAAGCCGAGCAGGGCGTCGACTACATGACCATCCACGCGGGCGTCTTGCGAGAACACGTTCCCCTCGTCCGCAAGCGCATCACCGGCATCGTCAGCCGCGGCGGCTCATTGATGGCCCATTGGATGGAGCATCACAAAAAACAGAACTTCCTCTACGAAAACATCGAACGCATCATCAAGGTTTTCAAAAAGCACGACGTCAGCTTCTCTTTCGGTGACGGCCTCCGTCCCGGCTGCATCGCCGACGCCAGCGACGAAGCGCAATTCGCAGAACTCAAGGTCCTCGGCGAGCTCACGAAAAAAGCCTGGGAAGAAGACGTCCAGGTCATGATCGAAGGCCCCGGCCACGTCCCGCTCGACAAGATTAAGGAACAGGTCGAAAAGGAAATGGAGTGGTGCCACGAAGCGCCCTTCTACACGCTCGGCCCGCTCGTCATCGACATCGCTCCCGGCTACGACCACATCACCAGCGCCATCGGCGCCGCAATGATCGGCTGGCACGGCGCGTCGATGCTCTGCTATGTCACCCCGAAAGAGCACCTCGGCCTGCCGAACCCGGAAGACGTGAAACAGGGTGTGATCGCTTACAAAATCGCAGCCCACGCCGCCGACGTCGCGCGTCACCGTCCCGGCGCTCGCGATCGCGACGACGCTCTCAGCTACGCGCGCTTCCTTTTCGACTGGAATAAGCAATTCGAGCTCTCGCTCGACCCGGCGACCGCCAAGGCCATGCACGACGAAAACCTGCCCGACGACTTCTACAAGGAAGCGAAGTTCTGCTCCATGTGCGGCCCGAAGTTCTGCTCCATGAACATCACCCAACTCGCCGACGCCGAAGGCGGCCACGACCAGTCCGAGCGCAAACAAAAATTCGCCGAGCTCCTGGTCAAAGTCCAAGGCGCCAGCGCCTAAACCGTAGGGGCACGGCACTGCCGTGCCCGTCTTCCGCATCGGCTCTGATATCACCGCAGGATGTTACGAACCCGTCAACCGGGATAACGTTTTAGACTATGTACAGGCATTGCCGGAGCCCGTTCCCCGCTTCTGCTTGCTAATATGAGCAAACTCCAACCTGAGACCTCTCAGGCCGGCGTCGGGAACCCATGCAGAAAGCTCTACCAAGCTGCCAGGTCTTGGTCGTTGATGATTCAGCCGTCTCCCGCAAGTTGGTGGAGCACGCGCTCGAACCGTCCGGCCACACGTTGCTCTTTGCCAAGAGCGGCGCCGAGGCGCTTGAGATGTTCCGTCGTCACGCTCCTTCCATAATCGTCACCGATTGGATGATGCCCGACTTTTCCGGCCTCGAACTCTGCGAGAAAATCCGCGCCGAAGAGCAGCGCGAGTACACCTACATCATCGTGCTCAGCGCGAAATCCGAAAAAGACAACGTCGTCAAAGGTCTCGCGGCGGGTGCTGATGATTACTTGACCAAGCCCTTTGACGCCGGCGAATTGCTCGCACGCATCGGCGTGGGTTGCCGCACTGTCGAACTGCATCGCGAAATTGACGCCAAAAATCGGCTGCTCGAAGCCCTCGCGCACACCGATTCCATGACCGATCTGCCGAATCGCCGGGCGATCGAGGATTGGGCCGGCCGCCAACTGCGTGGAGCCGCGCGCCACGGATTTCCGTTCTGGGTCGTGCAGGCCGACCTCGATTCTTTCAAAGAGGTCAACGACAGCTGCGGTCACGATGCCGGCGACGTTGTACTCAAACGATTTTCAGAAGTGCTCAAAGGCAACACGCGCGCCTCCGACATCTGCGGCCGCATGGGCGGCGACGAATTCCTGCTCGTGATCACGCACGTCGAAAAACTCTATATCGAAGCCACCATCAATCGCCTGCGCGAGGAATGGGCCGGCTGCGAATTTGAATTTGCCGGCAAACACGTCTCGCTCACAGCCAGCTTCGGTATCGCAGGCTTTTGCGGCACGGGCGCGACGACCTTCCAAGCCCTTGTAGCGCAAGCCGATAAAGCCCTGTACGCAGCGAAGCGCGCCGGCGGCAACCGCGTCGAAGTCAGCATCGCCATCGAAGCCCCCGCCCTCCAGCCTCAACGCTAAGAAGCAAATATCTCGGGTGACAATCCTTTGCAGATCGCTGCTGCTCTGTTTCGACTCGACCCTGTGCGGCGAGGACGAGTTCCGAAATGGGAAGAACAGGGGTATACCCCCCCTTTTTTCAAAGAGTGTGCAAGGGGTTTATTTTGTTGAGCTTGGAGAAACGTCATTTTAGAGAGTGTGGAAGTTACTGAAAATACTGGGGTTGCGGGAGCGCGTGAGGCCAACGCGTTGAGCAATAGCGAGAGTGAGTCAAGCGACACAGAAAAGGATAGCACGAGTATACCAGTTTGTCAATCGTTATCTGTAAGTTCTTTTGTTCGTTAGGGTTCGGCGGCCCAGTTCATTCGAATGGCGAGTACCGGAACGAAATAGAAGTCGGCTTGCGAAGCCGCTAGAAGCTGGCGCCGAATTCCAGGATCACAATCGCATTGCGTGGATTGAGGACGTACGTGGTGAAGTAAAGCTTTTTGTGACTGACGCTGATTTCAGGTCCGTAGTCGGTGGTGAGCTTGGTGCTATAGACCTTCGTGTGCTGCGCGGCGACGCCTACACGGAGCCAGTGAGTCGGGGCATAGGTGAGCTGAGGCCAAGCATAGAAGAAATTGTTGGTGCGGTTGGAAGCGTCGAAGACATATTCGGCGGAGGTGTAAAACGACAGCCGGTTGTAGGCGACAGAAGCTTCAAGGCCCGGTGCCACACCGGTTCGCTGCCCGACCACCACGCCGAACATCGGTGTGACCGTCCATTTCAGCTTGCTGCCTCCGCTGAAGTTGTAACCCGCCCACATCGATCCGAGATAGCGATCTTCGTACCCGTAGCGCGCTTCGAGGTGGAGATGCTTGCGGTCCGCGGTAAAAACCGGCGACGCCAGAAAACTCGAATGCGGCGCGATATATCCGTCGATGTACCCGAAGAAAGTCCACGAGTCCGTAGGCTGCGGCTTCACGACCCCGGTAGACGGGCCGGACTGGGCGGCGGTGGCGCCGGCGAACAACAATAGAATGGCAGTAAGCGCTGCGAGTGGGCTAGGGATGCGCGTCATCGGCGATTCAAGTTTACGCCTGGGCAAGCTGGGGCGCAGCGGTGCTGCGCCCGTACAAAGTCGGTGGTTGGTATTTGTCGGCTGGGCGGTGTTGAGTTAAAACCCCGCGCTCTGGGAAACGAGCGCGGCTACAGGTTCTTGCGGCGCGAACGAGGATTCACGACGCGATTTGCGAATGACCAATGACGTCACCGGTCGTTGTTACTCGTGGCGGAGGGCGACGATGGGGTCGGTGTGGATGGCCCGGCGCGCGGGTAGGTAGCAGGCTACCAGCGCTACTAGCGCAAGGAGCGCAGCTACGGAGGCTATGGTGGCGGGATCGTTGGGATGCACGTTGTAAAGGATCTCGGACATGAAACGAGTTACGCCGATCGCGGCGGCGACTCCCACCACGAGGCCGACTACTACGATGGCGATCACTTGCTTGATAACGAGACGCAGGATGTCTCGCGCTTGTGCGCCGAGCGCCATGCGGATGCCGAGCTCGCGCGTGCGCCACGCGACTTCGTAGGAAAGCAGGCCGTAGAGGCCGATGCACGCGAGCGCGAGAGTGAGAACGCCGAAGAAGCTGGCGACGCGTGTGACCAGACGTTCCCCAAACAGGATGCGATCCACTTGTTCGGACTGAGTCATCACCTCGAAAAGAGGAAGATCGCGATCGGCAGCGGCGACGGCTTCCCGAACGGCGGGAATCAAGAGCTGAGGATTCGCCGCGGTACGCAATTCAAAGTGAACACTGTTGTTGACGTGCGGCAGATACATCGCGGGCGAAATCGCGCGGCGCAGGTCGGAATATTTCGTGTCGCCGACGACTCCGACAATCGAATAGCCGGGCTCAAGTCCGCCGGGGGCCGGGAGGTGATCGGAAACGCCAATGTGTTTGCCGAGAGGATTTTGATTGGGAAAATATTTTTGCGCGAGCGACCGGTTAATGAGAACAGGAGTCGGCGCCGCATCGATGGGCGGGAATTGCGGAGGATCGGCGGGAGCCGCTTTCTTGGCGGCAGCGTCACCGGCGACATGCGCGGATTTGACGGCTGCGTCGGTGGCCGCTGCGGATGCGAAATCCTGAGGGATGAAAGCGCGTCCCGAAAGCAGGGGAATTTTCATCGTGGAGAAAAAGCCGAGGCCAATCCTCATGATGTCTACTTGTTCGTTGGTTTGGGCCGGTGCGCCGTCGAAGTGAACGTCAGTGCCTGAACGGCTGTCGCTAAGCAGCGCTTCGCCGGAATACGAAACGGAGAGGACACCGGGCATGGCCGCAAATCGCTGTTGCAGGCCGCTGCAGAGTCGCATGGTTTTCGCGTCGTTGTAGCCTGCGAGAACAGGATTGATTCCGAAGAGCAAAATATTTTCCGTTCGGAAACCGGGGTCGACATTGCGAAGATTCTGCAACGTGCGAACCAGAAGGCCGGCGCCGACAGCAACGACGATCGAGAACGCCACTTGCGCGACGACGAGCGCGTCGCCAAGGCGCACGCGCCTGCCGGCAGAAGTCTTCGGCATCGAGGAGGGGCTCTCCTTCAATGCGGGATTTAGATCGACGCGCGCGGACCGGCGAGCAGGAGCCAATCCAAAAAGAATGCCGGTGACGAACGTGACGCCGAGAGTGAACGCGAAGACGTGCCAATTGGGTTTGATCACAAAGGGGAATGTGTCGTTCATGCCGGCGGCGACAAAGTGCGTGATGGCGCGAACGCCCCAGACGGAAACGAAGATTCCGAGCGTCCCTCCGAGCGCAGAGAGAAGAACGCTCTCGGTCAGCAATTGACGGACGATGCGGCCGGGACCGGCTCCGATAGCGATGCGCAATGCCATCTCTTTCTGACGGCGCGCCGAGCGCGCGAGCATGAGACCCGCGACGTTGGCGCATGCAATCAGCAGCACGAACCCGACCGCGCCCATCATGATGTAGAGGATCGGTGCGATCTCCGAGCTCAGGCCACGCAGCCCCTGCTGGACGGGCTTCAGATTGACGGTCGGATCGTCCGCTTCGGTAAAGAGCGGCTTGGCCCCGTGGATTGTCTCGTTGCGGAAAATCGTGGACGCCGCCGCTTGAGCAGGCGCGATGGACACGTCCGGCTGGAGGCGTCCGACGACAACGATCCAGAAACTGGCTGGATCGAACAGACGATCGCCGGTTTCCCACCACTCGGAGCGCACGCGAGTCACAACCGAGATCGGCATGTAAAAATCCTGGATTTTGCCGGGCGTGAAATTGGTGAAGCGTGGGTCGGCGACACCGACGATGGTGGCGGGCGTATCGTTCAGGCGAACGTTGCGGCCGATGACGGTGGGGTCGGATGCGAATGCACGATGCCAGTAGCCATAGTCGAGGACAATCGCGGCAGGAGCGCCGGCGACCTCGTCGGTCGGGCCGAGCGGGCGGCCGAGAAACATCGGGACACCGAGGGTGGAGAAGAAGTCGCCCGAAATGTAGGTTCCCTGTGCGCGCGACGCGGGACCGCTACCGCTGAAATTCACGGGCAGCGGGCCAGAGAAGGCGGCAACTCCGGAGAAGGAGTCGGAGGCGGATTTGCGGACAGATTCAAAGTACGGTACCGAGAGCGAACAGTCCATCCGAACGGATTGTCCGGGCCGGTCGTCGCAATCGCCGAAAGAGCTGTGGCCGGTGAAGTCGGGCTCCTTGTGCGCTTTCCAGCTGAAGACGACAAGATGTTGCGGGTCGGAGACGGGAATGGTTTGCAGCATCACGCTGTCGATGATGGTGAAGATGGCGGTGTTGGCGCCGATGCCGAGGGCGAGGGTGAGGATGACGACGGTGGCGAAGAGCGGGGATTTGCGAATGCCGCGGATGGCGAAGCGCAAATCCTGAATGAGATGGTCGAGCCAGGCGATGGCCCAGACTTCGCGCGTGTCTTCCATCACGCGGGTCACGTTGCCAAACTTTCGCATGGCGGCGTAGCGGGCTTCTTCGGGCGACAGGCCGCGGGCGATGTTGTCCTGCGTTTCGATTTCGATGTGATTTTGAATGTCGGATTCGAGATCGGAGAGATGGCGCTTGCGATCGCCTCGTTTCATCCACTGGGTCATGGTTTGTTCTCCTGCTTGGCGGGGCGGAGGATGCGGGCGATGGCGCCGGCGAATTTGTCCCATTTGCGGGTTTCGAGGTCGAGCTGTTGGCGGCCCTTGGGCGTGAGCGAATAAAACTTCGCGCGGCGATTATTTTCAGAGGTGCCGTCGGCGGCGGCGATCCATTTGCGCTTGATGAGGCGATGCAGCGCGGGATAGAGCGAGCCTTGCTCGACTTGTAGGACTTCGTCGGAGCGGAATTCGATGGCTTTGGCGATGGCGTGGCCGTGGGCGGGGCCGAGCAGCAGCGTGCGCAAGATGAGCAGATCGAGCGTGCCCTGGAGCATTTCGATGCGGTTGAGTTCGTCTTTAGTAGACATTCTAGGTGGAGGATAAAAGCACTCACCTCGAATGTCAAGGGGAGTGGGCGGAGGGAAGGCGAACTCACCACAGAGTTCGCAGAGGGCACAGAGACCGAAAGATCGCTATTTCAAGCTCGAGGTCTAGCGGAAGAAGCGGTAGGTGATCGTGGCGGTGATGTAGGACTTCAGCGGGACGCCGACGACGCGCTCGATTGGCGTTGGATAGGTAGGGTCGGTGGAATAGGCGAAGGTCTCGGTGGTCTCGCCGGTGTAGCCATGGGCGATCAGGAATTGCGTGGAGAGAAGAAGTCGGCCGTCGCGGAACGGTCGAAGAAGTTCGCCGCGGAATTCGGTCACGCTTGGACCCGTGAAGCCGTCGCCGACGGGTTTGGCGGCGACATGCTCGAATTCGGCGCGGGATTGCAGGTGGAACGGGAGATGGTCGTAGGTGCCGACGACATCCCAGAGGTTGCGCGGAGCCTCGGGGACAGGCGCGCCGGTGAGGCGATCACGCGCGTCTGCTTGCGCGTAGGAAGCGAAAAGCGATCCGTGATTGAAGTTGCGTTGGAGCGAGACGGTGAGTGCTCGGTTGATTGACGGGCCTTCGTCTTCCTGGAGGCCGGTGTCGGGATCGATCTTGGCGAGTTCTTGCGCGTTGGTGGTGTGGCGCAGCGTGATTTTGAAATCGAATTTGTCGATCGGTTTGTCGATGATGAGTTGGTAGGCGTGCGACGGCGCGAGGAGGGTGGGATTGGCGGCGGCGTTGGTGCCGATGCGGGGATCTTCGGTGTGAAACGCTTCGCCGTAGCTGAGCGCGATGGCGGGCAGAAATGTTGACGCCGAAGCGGGTGGAAGGAAAGTCAGCGTAGCTTTGGGCAGCGAGATTGCGGCGGGTTGGTCGAAGGAATTTTGCGGAGCGAGGATATCTTCGTTGTCGATCCAGACTTCCTCGCGGCGCAGGCCGACGTCGTAGTGAAAATACTTTGAGAGCGCGCCGTCGAGCGCGATGTAGGGCTCGACGAACGAGAGTGTGAGGTTGTTGCTGGTGACCGGCTCGAAGACGCCAGCCGCGTCGAGACGGTGAAGATCGAGATCGCGCGGAGCGTCGCGTCGTAAATCGACACCGGTAAGAACTGACAGCCAGCTCCGAACTTTTTGAGTGTAAAGCACGCCGCCACCTGCGACAGTGCGGAATTCGCTCTGTTCGATCAGGCCGCCCGGTGCGGTCAGGCTTTGGGTGAAGTCGGGCGCGAAGTTGGAACGCAGCGTGAGGTTGTACGTGCGAAAAAACGCGGACGTTGTGAGCTGCGAGTTGTCGCCGATGCGCCAAGTGTCGCTGGCGATGAAGATCGATGTGTGCGTCCGGTCGAGCTGGCGATTGTCGACGGTGTCGTTGGCGACAGCAATGTTGATAGGAATCAAGCCAGGACTGAACGAGAAGCCATAGTAGCCGACTCCCAAGAGCGTGAGTTCATTGCGCCCGCGCTTGAGTGCGCGGAAGGAGTTGACCTTGTATTGCTGGCGATGCTCAAGGCGATCGAGGTAGCCGTTGCCGTAGGAGACTTCGATGGCGACGAAGGCGTTCGTGTCGGGATTGCGCGGGCTCCATCCGGCGACGAGGTCAACGTCACGATAGTCGAAGGTGAGCTGCGCGAATGTGTCGAGGCGGCGGCGCGGAACATATGTGGCGGCGAGATCGATCGAGTGATTCCCTTCCCGCACGTTGAACGCGCCGCCATCGACGGCGACCGCTTCGACGATGGGTGCAACCAGAAAATTGGGATCGGAATAGCCGTTGCCGTGGGCGTTGGCCGGGAGATTGTTGGGATAGAGAAAATCGCCGATTTGATAGAACTGCGCGATGGGCTCGCCGTGATCGCCAGCAACGCCGGGTGCGAAATATTGAGGGGCTTTGATGCCGCCGGATGCAGTCTCGACGGGGAGGCCAGGAATCGAGACGGGCACGCCGGGGCGGCCGGGATTGGCGTCGAGGACCTGGTCGTGGACGACGACATGTTCGGATGGATCGGGAGTGAGCGCGGACGGAGCGGACGAGCCGGTGACGGTGACGGCCTGGCGGAGGGAGGCGAGTTCGTGGAATTGGAGCGTGGTTTCAGGAGGATTTTTTTCTGAGCTGACGACGATTTCGACGGTCGAAGGAGCGAAGTTTGAGATTTCTGCGGTGAGTGCGTATCTACCGTTTGGGATGGCGGTGAAGGCAAAGCGACCTGCGGGGTCGGAGGTGGCTTCTTGCGTCGGACCGGATGCGCCACTGCGTGGAGTGAGCGTGATGTGGGCGTTGGCGACGGGCGTGCCCTGTGGGTCGGTGACTTGGCCGGCCACGCGCGTCTGAGCTGCGCAGGAGCCTGCGAGAAGAAGCGTGATGAGCATCGCCAGCGCGCAGCTTGGGAGAATGCGCGCTCGGAGCAATACCTGGAGGAGGAAAAACATCGCCGAGAAAGTGTATCCGACGCGTGCGATTTGCCTAAGCGAGCTGCGGCCGTATTCGCCTCGATGCGACCGCACGTTGCGGCGAGTTGTTTGACTTTACAGCGACGACCTACTGGACGTCGTGGCGAGAGACGACGTGCAGCTGAGCAGGGGGCAACACGTTGGGCTGCGCTTCGCCGTCGGCAAGAATATGGCGGATCGTCATGCGCCGAGTGGTGTCGATCGAGGCGACGCCGCGTTCGAGCCAGTAAGCCGCGGCTTCGATCTTGCCTTTGTTGAAGAGGAGGGCGCCGAGATTGATCGCGGCTTGGGTGTTGTCGGGCGCGATGGTCAGCGCTTCGCGAAAACTGCGCTCAGCTTCCTGGATGCGGCCGCACGTCTGCTGCGCGTATCCGAGATCGTTGAGGATTTCGGTAGTGGGCGCTTCTTCGGCCGCTTGCGCAAATAGATGTAGCGCGGCTTCGTAGTCTCCCGAGTGGATGTGTTGCAGAGCTGCCAAGGCTTTATCGGCTGGGGACATAGATTCCTCCGCGATCGCTGGGGTGCGACCGACGCTGATTCTCGTTTTGGGCGATGACGAGGTGAGAGGAGGCTCGTGCCGCGCAGGGGAGAATATCACATTCGTAATAGTGTCAAGATTATATTTTTCTAAGAAACCCTGGCGCGGGAGTGGCGCTTCGTCGTCGTGTGGGTCAATGGGAGTTGCCGCTGAGATCCTTCGGCGTCATTCGGGCCCCTCAGGATGACAAATCGTGGCGTGTGCGGCGCGCAGAGTGAATGACCGGGCTAGCTGTTGGCGGCGGTGGAAGTCGGCTTGAGCAGGATGTCGAGGTCGTCGGGATGAATCGCGCAGAGCAGGGCGTCTTCGCGATCGATGCTGCCATTGCGAACCAATGTGACCAACGACTCTTCCATGCTAAACGAACCCTTCTTTTTGGTGATGGCGATTTCCTGATGGAGATGCTGGAGCGCGTTGCGGCGAATGTGGTGGCGCGCGCCGTAGCCGACCATCAGCAATTCGGCCGCAGGCACGCGGCTGCCGCCGCCTTTCTTGGGCAGCAGAATCTGCGTGTGAACCGCGGCGATAGCCATCGCGAGTTCCTGGCGAATCGAGTTCTGGCGCTCGACCGGAAACGAATCGGTGATTCGCGCGACGGACGTAGCGACGTCGGTCGTATGCAGCGTGCTGAAGACGAGATGCCCCGTTTCGGCGGCGGCGACGGCGATGCGCATCGTGTCGGTATCGCGCATTTCGCCGACAACAATAATGTCGGGCGCCTGGCGAAGCGCGGCACGCAACGCGGTCGGAAAATCGGGCGCATCGACGCCGATCTCGACCTGCTCGATGATGCTGCGCAAGTGCTGATGCTCGTACTCGATCGGATCTTCGATGATGACGATGTGCCGCGATTCGCGACGATTGATATCGTCGATGAGCGCGGCCATCGTCGTGGATTTACCGGAGCCGGCGGGACCACCGATCAGCACCAAGCCACGAGGCAAATGCGCGAGTTGCTCTACCGTTGGTGGAAGGCCGAGTTCCTTGAGCTGCGGCACGCGCGCCGGCAGAACACGAATCGCGGCGGCGGCGCGCCCCTGTTCGCGATGAAGATTGATGCGGAAGCGCCCGAGCCCGGTGATGCGATACGACGCATCGCTAATCTGCGCTTCGCGATATTGCACCAACGCGTGGCGCGGCAATGCGGGAATCACCGCGGCTTCGATCTCAGGACCGTCGAGCAACGCCCGGCTCGATCTTGCGCACTTCGCCGTTCACGCGCATGCACGGCGGCGCGCCCGAGACGAGCAGCAGATCGCTGGCTCCGCGATGAATCAGAATGGCGAGCCAGCGGTCGAGCCGCTCGGTAACACTCGAATCGTTGTCTTGTGATTCTTGTTCGCGGTCGAGCTGGTTGAGGCGGGCGGTGTCGTCCATCAGAGGCACCTGCGGGAAGAGGATGCGAAATTTGAGTGTGAACCAGTGCGAGGATTCGTCTAGAGTTGTGCGCGGGCTGTGCACGAATAAACATCAGGGCGCAACACGGGTGTAACAGCGCGGAAATATGCGGCGAACGGAAGATCATATCATGGAGTACGAAAAGACGCCGCGTTAACCCTCGAGCACTAGGCGCGGCGAAGGACGATGAGCGAAATTTCCGGCGGCACGCCGAGGCGAACTGGCGCCCCGACCGTCCCCAGGCCGCGATTCACATAGAGCCGCGACGCATTCGGGTTCGGATTGCCATTCGGCGCATCGGGTTCGGCTTGCACCATGATCTCTTGCGACGGCTTGAAGAGCGGCCGCTCAAACAACCCGGCAATATAGTCGGAAATGAACCGCGCCGGCGTCAGCCGGTGATCCAGAATTTCGACCTGGATCTGCCCGCCGTGCGTGTGTCCCGCAAGAGACAGTTCGATGCCAAGTTCGGCCGCGCGATTGAAGCTGTTCGGATTGTGCGACAGCAAGATGTTCGGAATGTCGCGGCGGATCAGCGGCTCCACATTGGAAAGCATCTGCGTGCGATGGCCGTTGAGATTGCGCTCACGCTGATAATCGACGCCGATCAAATTGAATTTCGCGCCGCGAAAATCGAGTACGGCGTTTTCCTGGCGCAACATCTTCATACCGTGTTGCGCGAAAAGCTCACGCGGCAAGCTGCTCGGCGTCGGCGTAGATTTCGTGATTGCCGTTGCAGCCGTACACGCCGAGTGGCGAATGCAGCCGGCTCACTTCCTCAACGCAATCGGCGATCGGGTCATTCGCGCCTGTGATGAGATCTCCGGTCACGACGGTCAAGTCGGAGCCGAGATCGTTCGTCATGTCGACCGCCCGGCGAACGGCGGCGCGGCTCATGAACGCGCTGAGGTGAATGTCGCTGATTTGCGCGATTTTCATGCCGTCCATGGCGGGCGGCAGATTGGCGATGGGAATCTCGATGCGGCGAACCTGATAGTTCAGCCGCTCCGCAGCAAAACCGTAAACGGCTCCCGCAAAAGGCGCCGCGCCGGCAAGCAGGCTCGCGGTGCGAAAGAAGTAGCGGCGAGATGGATCGGCGAGCCGCTCACCGACGGAATGCAGCAGTCGCGGAACTGGCGGCCGCTGCAGAACTCGCCGCAGAAGCGCCGGCAGCAGCCTCGAGTGCCGGCGAAGCGTTACTCTCGGCTTGCGAAGCCAATTCCACAGCCGCTCGACGCCGTGCACAACTTCAACGGCCAGAAATGCGAACAGCGCGCTCGAAAACCAGAGCCCCGCAAAACATCGCCAGGAACGCTTCTTTTTGCCTCAGGTGGCCGTGGGTGCCCATGCGGAAGCCGCGGACGATGGCAAAGATCACCAGCAGCAGCGCGACACAGTACGACCGCGCGCGCACCAATCCGCAGCCAATTCGCGCGCCATCGACCTGTGGTGCGCCAGATCGCGCGGTACCAGAATCGTTGGGAGAGAAAGACCGTCGTAAAAATGCCGCTCCGATGCCGATCCGGAGGAGAAGCCAGCCCCAATTCACAGGAAACTCGCTGTTCTGATCACCCCCTATTTTAGCATGCCGGGGTGGTACCCCGCTGGGATGGCCGCCGCCGCGTGCCGCACCGGTAATTCCGTGACGCGGCGCGGCTTCGTGCGTAACATGAACGCCGTGTGGCGGGTAGGCGAGTCGAAATGGGGACGCCACCATTCCTTATTCGGGCTTCGTGCGTCAAAAACAGATACAGTGTGGGGTAGACGATTTCCGGGTGTGCCAAATCGACAACGACGCCAAATCAAAGATTCAGGAGAGAAAAGATGAAGAGAGTGATTTTGACCTTGGGGCTCGCAGTCTGTACGTGCCTCGCCGTTGTAGCCCTACCAGCAGTGACGGCGGCAGCGCCATCACCCGCCAGGGAACGCGCCACTGCCGCGCCCAAGCCGGCAGCCGCGGCAAAAGGTGCTTCGGAGCTTGTGCTCGACCAGTGGAACGACATCGGCCGCAAGCTGACCGCGATGGCCGAAGATTTCCCCGAAGACAAATATGAGTTCAAGCCGACGCCGGCGCAACGCACCTTTGCCGCGCAACTCCTTCACGCGGCGGGGTCGATGTATTACTTCACGGATGTGGCCGACGGGAAAAAGCCACGCTATTCGGACGATCCGAAGCGCGACGAACTCAAGTCGAAGGCCCAGATCGTGGCGTTCGTGAAAAAGTGCGTCGAGGACGGGCGCGCGGTGATCAAGGCCAAGGGCGACAAGGGGATGATGGACGTCGTCGATGGCGGCAACAATCAGATGGTGCCGGTGTATGACTTGGCGTACGGGCTCATCGAGCACTCGGGCGAACACTACGGCCAGCTCGTGGTGTATTACCGCGTTGCGGGATTGGTGCCGCCGGAATCGCGGCCGAAGAAGTAGTCGACTCTCGCGTTAGCGCAAAAATCAGAGGCGGAGCGATTACGGCTCCGCCTCTTTTATTTGCAAGCAGACATTTAGTTCAGATTCAGAGCGACGCGGCGCTCGCGGCGTTGTTCTCAAGCATCGCCATGAGCTGCGTCGGATCGTTCGTCGGCGGCATACACGTCTGCCCGGCGCAAACGACTGCGAGCGCCTTGTCGGCAGAAAGATGCGGCAGCGTCTCTTTCAACGCGCCCGCCAGATTGGTCAGCGACACTCCGGGCGTGACGCGCAGAACCGCTTTGCCGAGCCGATAGACGCGGTGGGCCGCAGCTTCGAGCGCCATGCGCAGCCGGATCGTCGGCGCGCCCGGTGATGACGACCTGAATCGGGTGATGCGCGAACAGCGTCGCGGCCAGTCCGTATGTCGCCGCAAACATCCCATACTGCGGCGCGATCCCCGCGAAAGCTTCCAACGTTTTCTGCGCGAACTCGTAATACCGCGCGTCGCCCGTGTAGGCGTGCATGCGAATCGAGCGCGATTGCTCCGATAGAATTGGCGCCGGGCGTCGGCGAATCCTGGAACGGCTTGCGTCGCACTTCGAGTCCGCCCATCGGCGCCGCATCATGCGGCCGATCGAAAAATCCGCCGCCTTCTGCATCGCCATAGCGGGCGACTGCGTTATCGAGCGTGCGCTTCGCGGCATCGAAATAGCGCGAATCGAGCGTCGCTTCGTACGCATCGAGTAACGCGATCACGCCGAACACCTGATCATCGAGCGAGCCTTCGAGCACCGGCCCGCCCATGCGATGGCTGAATCCGCGCGACTCGCTCCAGGTTTCGCGCAACATGCGATCGAGCGTCTTGAGCGCGAATCTGCGGCAGCCGCCGCCAAGGCTGCCCTCAAAAACCGTCGCCGCCGCGAGATACGCCGAGACAAACATCGCATTCCAGCTGATGTACATCGTTCGGTCGATATATGGCGTCGGCCGCTCGATGCGCGCCGCCAGCATCTTCCCTTTCGCGCCTTCGATCGCCAGGCGAACGCTCGATTCCTCGAGGCTCAGCGTCTTCGCGATTTCACGCACATCCCGCGCGACCCACAAAACATTCTTTGCCGGATTGTGATGCATCTCGCCGTGAGCCTCGACGTCGTAGTGCAATTCCATCACGCGCGTTTGTACCGGTGGCAACGCCGCGCGAAGCTCGTCGAGCGTCCACGTGAAATAGTCGCCGTCATCATCAAGCGAGTAATCGGCATCTTGGCTGGCGTAGAAGCCGCCTTCGCTTTGATCCGACAGAGTCTCGTTGACCCAGTTGACGATGCCCTCCGCGGTCTGACGCAGGAACGGATTCAGCGTCACCTGCCAGCCGTGCAGATAATTCCGCAGCAGCTCCGAATTGTCGTACGACATCTTCTCGAAATGCGGGACGAGCCAGCGCTCGTCGACCGAATAGCGATGAAAGCCACCGGCGAGCTGGTCGTACACACCGCCGCGCGCCATTTTCTCCAGAGTCGTTTCGGCTACGGCAAGCAGATGCTTTTCTTTCGTCTGCTGATAGCGTTCCAGCACCAGATCGATCGCCGATGAATGCGGAAATTTTGGCGAGCGGCCGAAGCCGCCATTTTTGATGTCGAATTGCTGCGTAACCGATTGAATTTGTGCGGTGACGACCTCGGGATCGAACGCGGCCCGCGCTCCGGTGAAGACCTCGGCCTGCGCGACGGCATCAACCAACGAATTCGCCGCACGCTCCAAATCGCCGCGCTTGTTTTTGTACGCGTCGGCAACGGACAGCAACACGCGCTTGAATCCCGGCCGGCCAAATTGATCGTCAGGCGGGAAATACGTGCCGCCGAAAAACGGCTTGCCGTCGGGCAGCAGGAATCCCGTCAGCGGCCAGCCGCCCTGCCCCGAAAGCGCGCTGATCGCCGACTGATAACGCGAATCGACATCGGGCCGCTCATCGCGGTCCACTTTCACCGGAACGAAATTTTCATTGATAATGCGCGCGATTTCAGCGTTCTCATAACTCTCGCGGTCGATCACGTGGCACCAGTGGCACCACACTGCGCCGATGTCCAGCAGGATCGGTTTGTCTTCCGATTTCGCGCGCGCGAAAACGTCTTCATTCCATTCGTGCCAGTCGATGGGCTGGTGCGCCGCCGAGCGCAGATACGGGCTCGCGGAATCTTTCAGGCGATTTTGCGGATGGTCGGACAACGGAGTCCTTTCGACAACTGGGAAGTGCGGGCCGACTGCTGGTTAGTGGCCGGTGTCACGAATCGATTGAGCTTTCGGGCCGAATTCGACTCGAACCTGCGCTGCGTTTGCGCACGCAGACTGCCTGCGACCGGCGATTTATTGCAAGAGATCGCCGGGGCCCAGATCGCGCGGGTCAAGCGGCTTGCGCCCGGCAAAACCTTCATCCTGCCGATGGTAAAACCGAATCCGATCTTCGCCGAGCCGCCAGCACAAATACACATCCTCATTATTGATGCGCGAAGGAAAATCGAGCAGGCCGGTGTCGAGATCTTTGATAATGCATCCGGTTTCGAGAATGTGATTGAGCGCAGTGCGCATCGTCTCTGCGAGTTGTGTATGTTCGATGCGCAGCGTCGCCAGCTTCTCATACGGCACGATCACTCCGCCCATCATCATGATGCGCGTTGACACGGCCGACAGATCGGTTTCGAGCCCGGCGAGTTTCTTGCGGCAATCCATCGCTTCGAGAAGAAACGGTTCGAGTTCGCGGCGCGCGCGCTCGGCCTCGGTCAGCGTGAACAATCTAGGTTCAGGCTGCGGATCGTCGTCGGGCGACTCGTCCTGCTCGTCGTCTTCGTCAGACATCAAATCTCCGTTTCGTCGGGGACGCCACTACAGCGATGCTAACGTAATCCGCAGGACGGGTCGAGGACTAGTCGCACTAAAGTAATTCGTGCGCACGCTCCAAAAACGAGCGATCACTAGCATGGGATGATACGGACACAGCGTTGGTTCGGTGCGGCAACGAGACTGCTTCGATTAACCGCCTATGTAAACCATCGTGCGCGAAGGCGGCGCAAAATCGGGCTCGTTGATGCGATGCCCTTCTTCTTTTTCGTTCACAACGGAGCGAATGAATTGCACTAGCTCTTGGTCGCTTGCGCCTTCACGCAGCAACCCTTTCAGATCGTGATCGTCCTTGCTGAAAAGGCAGGTTCGCAGCTTGCCGTCTGCCGTGAGTCGAATGCGCGAGCAATGACCGCAAAATGGCTGCGTTACCGGAGCGATTAGGCCGATCTCGCCCGGTGCGCCATCCACAAAGCGGTACTTGCGCGCCGTTTCGCTTCGCTCGTGCGGAATTTGCGCCAGCGGCCATCGCGCGTGAATGCGCTTGTAAATCTCAGCCGCCGGCACGACCAGATTGCGATTCCAGTGATGGTCGGCGTCGAGCGGCATGAACTCAATGAAGCGCATCGTAAGGCCGCGTTCGCGGGCAAACTCGGCAAAGGCTTCCACTTCATCGTCGTTAATGCCACGCACGAGCACGGCATTCACTTTCACGGGCGCGAGACGCGACGCTTGCACCGCGTCGATACCGCGCATCACGGTCTCGAACGATTTCGTGCGCGTGATTTTCTCGAATTTTGAGGGATCGAGCGAATCGAGACTGATATTCACACGACGCAATCCTTCGGCAACGAGCCTGTCGATTCGCTCGGCCAGCAGATGCCCGTTCGTCGTGATCGATAAATCCTCGATCCCAAGTCGCGGCGAGTCGCCCGATATAATCCTCGACGCCATCGCGCACCAGCGGCTCCCCGCCGGTCACGCGCACCTTGCGGATGCCGAGCCCAACGAAAACGCGCGCCAGGCGATCAAGCTCAGCCCACGTTAGAATTTCATCGTGATCGCGATAGTTCTCGGGATCGGCCGAACGGCAATACACACAACGAAAATTGCAGCGGTCGGTGACCGAAATCCGCAGGTCGGTGATCGCTCGCCCGAATTTGTCGCGAAGGGTCATGCAAAAGCCGGTTTCGAAGGCCGCCGGGTGGGGCGGCGAGGGGCTAAGCTTCAGTCTACGCCCCATCAAATCGAGCCGCAATTCAGGCACCTTCCGGGCACATCACGCCAACCCCGTCGCCGGGCTGGCCAAACGTTTGTGATACAGTTTTCGCCACCCATGCAGATCTTCGTTCTGGGCGCCGGCGCGACCGGTTCGCTCCTCGCACAACTTCTCGAGCGGCAAGGGCACACAGTTTGGTGCGGCGATCGCGACCCCGAGCGGGCTCGCCGCTTCCTTGGCAAACGCGGCACTATCGCGGTCACCGAAGTCAACGCGCGCAATCTTCGCGGCATCGTTCGAGCCGCGCGCGGCTGCAATTTGATAGTCAACGCATCGGCGTCGGTCTTCAATCAGATCGTGATGCGCGCCGCTCTTCGTCTGCGCGCGCACTATGTCGACCTCAGCTCGCACCTGACCCGCAATCCCTTCAAGGCCGAACAGTTTTCTTTCGCCAAGCGCTTTGAAGAGAAGCGGCGCACCGCTCTGATTAACACGGGCGCGGCGCCCGGCCTCACAAATCTTCTCGTTGCCCGCGCCGCCGAAATGCTCGATCAGGTCGAGTCGGTCCAGATTCGCCTCTATGAGAGCAGCGAAAGCGACGACCCCATCTCGCAATGGTCGCCCGAAGTCACGTTTGATGAAGCGATCTCGAACCCGCGCGTCTATCGCAACGGGAAATTCAAGATGGAGAAACGCTTCGCCGAGCTGGAAAAATTTCGCTTCGCCGATCCCATCGGCAATGCGAACGTCGTACTCGCCGCGCAGGACGAAGTCGGCACAATTCCTTATTTCATTCCGATGCGCGACATGGACGTCAAAATCGGCGGCAACGAATTCGATCGCCTACGCCGCTGGTACAAGCAGGGAAAATTGTCAAAATCGCGCGGCATCGTGCGACAGCGATTTCCGCAAACGTCGTCACCGCGCGCCATCGCGAAGCTCATCCGTCAGGGAGTTTTGCAAAACGCGCGCTTTGCGGCCGCTGTAATGGTTCGCGGTATCAAGCGCGGCAAAGGCAACAACGACGACGAGCACTTGCTTGTGCGCACCGACTGCCATTTCCCGACGCTCTACCAGATTCGTCAGCAGAGTCTTTACACGACGCCAGTCGCCTATGCGACGGCTCACGTCGCAGCACACTTCATCAAGAATTTTCCGCGCGACCTGAAAGGCGTCTTCGCGCCCGAAACGTTGCCGTCCGACACACGCCGCGCAATCATCGCCGGCATCCGCAGCAACCGAGTCAAGATCACACAGAAAATCACAAAGCTGAAGTCCGACGATCCCGACGATCTATAAACCACGTGCAGTGAACCCGTCGTTGCCATGGCGAAAGAAGTTCGACCTATCCATCGCAAAGGAACTCGCTCCACGGCAAAGAAGCCGTTGTCATCCTGAGCGGAGCGAAGGATCTCAGCCTCATCGCGATCTGGAGTTAAGTCTCCGGAATCAAACGAGTTAACTCCGCGTCCGGTGTTCTCCGTAGACTCTCGTCGCCCGCAAACACTTTAGAATCACATCCTTGAGCACACCCGCCGTGCAACTCCCCTAAAATCACATCCTTACAAAAAACAAGGGGAGGGGTGGGCCCCTCCCTACTAGCCACAGCGATTGAAGGGACACGGCAAACGTCTTACGGACGCGCCTCGAAGATGAGATTGAACGGCGTCTCCGTCGCGCGGCGGAATTGTGTAAATCCACCGCTCGTCACGACGTCGCGCAACCGCTTCTCGCCAGCCTGAGCACCCAGCGCCAAGCCAACTTCCTGGCTCAGCGAAGCCGGCGTGCAGAGCAGCGTCGACGCGCTGTAAAACGCACGCCCGATCGGGTTCAGGTTGTCTTCCAGTTTGTCTCCCGCATTGGGCTCGACGATCATCCACGTTCCGTCTTTCTTCAACGAACCACGGACGTGTTTCGACGCTCCGACCGGATCGCCCATGTCGTGCAGGCAATCGAAAAACGTTACGAAGTCGTAGTCGTTGCCCGGATAATCCTTCGCCTTCGCGATCTCGAATCGCACGCGATCGCCGACGCCGGCATCTTTCGCACGCTGCCGCGCCGTCTCAATCGATTTGTCGTGATAGTCGAAGCCGACAAACTCCGACTTCGGATACGACTTCGCCATCAGGATTGTCGATGCGCCGAGACCGCATCCCACGTCGGCAACCTTGCCGCCGCTTTTCAGTTTCGCGTCAATGCCTTGCAGCGAGGGGATCCACGCCGCGATCAGGTTCGCCGCGTAACCGGGGCGGAAAAATCGCTCGGTGCCGACGAAGAGCTCGTGATGGTGCTCGTGCCAGCCCATCCCTTCGCCCGTCTTGAATTTCTCGGCGAGCTGTTCTTCTGCCCGGGCGGCCGCGAGCGCCAACTGAAACGCACCGGGCAAAAACGCCGGGCTCGTCTCGTCGGCCATCGTGAACGCTTGTTCTTCGCTCAGCGAAAATTTTCCACTCGCTGCGTCGTACGTAACGTAGCCGCCGGCAGCCTGCGCGCTCAGCCACTCCCGCACATACCGTTCCGCCGTGCCGGTACGTTTCGCCAACTCCGCTGGCGTCTGTGGACCGCCGCTCGCCAGCCCTTTGTATAGGCCGAGGCGATCGCCAATCCGAATCAGCGCCGCACTCAATGTGGCGCCGAAATCGACTACCGCTCTGCCTAGGAATTCATTCAATTTATCGGGATTTAAAGCCATGATCATGCCTCCGTCGAATTAGGAATAAATAAAGAACCGCCCGAGGCCGACCCAAGGGAAGGATGAAGCAGATTGTAGGTCTGTGAATTGAAGCGCGCAAGCGACCTGCAAGCGCGAATCAGCAGCAGCGATTAGGACGCGAATACCGCCGATTTAGTTGCTCGATGTAAAACTTTTCTTCGCTCAGAATTTCGTCGCTGCTGGCCGTAAGTTGTTGTTTGGAATGCAGATAGCGCTCGTACGCAGAATCGCCACACCAATCACGCACGCCGCGCCACAAACGGCGCGCAAGCCTTCGCACGCGACGCCAGCGCGTGGCATTTTCGGCGTTTGCTCGCGCGCCAGAATCCGTAAGCTGTTGCAGCGTCGACGTCGCCATCAGTCGTCTCCGTGCGCGACGCCGGTAAATCCCGGCGCCCATTGCGTCGCCACATACGGCGCCTCGTGCAATACCGGCGGCCTTCGCTTACTCAGCAGCGCGTACCACTGAATCAGCGCTTCAATGATGAGAACAGCGACCATACCGGCGAGCACTGCCGTCACTACGGCATCGAGGCGCTGATTGAAAATAAGATGTTTTGTGTCGGCAATTTTTTCCGCAGGAATTTTTCCGGCTGCGAGCTGTGCGGTGAGCACATTTACATACGATAAAAATCCGATGCGCGCGTTAGGGTCGAAAATCTTCTGATAGCTCGCGGTCATCGTGATGATCACGAGCCACGCCATGGGGGCCATCGTGACCCAGATCCATTTCGTGCGGCCCATCTTGAGTAAAATCGTCGTCGCGACCACGAGCGCGACTGCCGCCAGCAACTGGTTCGCGATTCCAAACAACGGCCACAACGAATTGATCCCGCCCAGCGGATCGATCACGCCCTGATACAGAAAATATCCCCACATCGCGACGATGATCGCGCTGGAAATCAAAATCCCCGGCATCCAGCTCGTACGCCCAAAAGGCTTCCAAACCCGACTGCCCAATTCCTGAATCATGAAGCGTCCGACGCGCGTTCCCGCATCGAGCACGGTCAAAATAAACAGCGCCTCGAACATGATCGCGAAGTGATACCAGATGCTCAGCAGGCGATCGCCACCGATCGTGTTGGAGAAAATCTCCGCCATGCCGACGGCAAGCGACGGCGCGCCACCCGCGCGATTCAGCAGCGTGATCTCGCCGACTTTGTGCGCCAGATCGGTCATCGTTTGCGGCGCGAGCGGAAAACCCCATCCGCTGATGGTCGTGGCCGCGGACTCGGCCGTTGCGCCGACGATCGAAGCAGGACTGTTGATCGCGAAATAGACGCCCGGCGGCATCGCACACGCCGCGATCATCGCCATCACGCCGACGAACGATTCCAGAAGCATCGCGCCGTAACCAATGAAGCGCGCATGCCCTTCGCGCAGGATCATCTTCGGCGTCGTACCCGAAGAGATCAGCGCGTGAAATCCGCTGATCGCGCCGCATGCAATCGTGATGAAGCAGAACGGAAAAATCTTCCCCGCGAATACCGGCCCAGTGCCGTCGATGAATCGCGTCAGCGGTGGCATTTCGACATGCGGCCGCACGAATAAAATGCCCGCCGCGAGCGAGAAAATCGCGCCCGCCTTGATGAACGCGCTGAGATAGTCGCGCGGCGCCAGCAACAACCATACCGGCAACGCCGAAGCCGCGAACGCGTAAACAATCAGTGCAGCCGCGAGCGGAATTCCGCCGATGGTAAATACCTTCGCCCACGACGGAGAATCCGCAACCCATTCCCCAGCAACAACCACGAACAGGATTAACGCCACGCCGATCAACGATGCTTCCAGCACGCGCCCCGGCCGCACAAACCGCAAATACACGCCGAGCAGCAACGCAATCGGAATTGTCATCGCCAGAGTGAAGGTCGCCCACGGCGATGACTTCAGCGCGTTCACAATCACCAGCGCCACGACGCCGAGCAGAATCACCATGATCGCGAGCACCGCGATCTGCGCGATGAATCCACCGCGACGGCTGACTTCTTCGCGCGCCATTTCGCCGAGCGACTTACCGTCGCGCCGGATGGAGCAGAACAAAATGATGAAGTCCTGCACGCATCCCGCGAGCACCGCACCCGCGAGCAGCCACAGAGTCCCCGGTAAATATCCGAATTGCGCCGCCAGCGTCGGCCCGACGAGCGGCCCAGGCCCGGCGATCGCCGCGAAGTGATGCCCGAAGAGCACCCACTTATTGGTAGGCACGAAATCGCGCCCATCGTCGTGGCGTTCAGCGGGCGTGGCGCGCGAATCATCGAACGCCAGCAGCTTCGAGGCGATGAATGCCGAATACAGCCGATACGCGACGAGATAAACGCACACCGCCGCGAGCACAAACCAGATCGCGCTCAGGGCTTCGCCACGCTGCAGCGCGATTTTCGCCAGTGCGGTCGCGCCCAGCAGCGAAACCAGCGCCCACACGAACACTTTGAGAGGTTTATTCATGTCCCAAGCCAATCCGTGCAACTATCCCTGCATCAAACCCATACGCCAGTACTGGCGATCTAATTCCCCGCCGCCGCCCCGCAGCGGAAACCTTTGTCGGTTGCCGCAAGAATTCGTTCCAATTGATCGTGCTTCGATTTTTCCGTGCTCGGCAAAATGCTCCAGCCGGTGAACACCGCGATCAAGTTATATTCCGGCAAGACGAACATCTGTTGCCCGCCAAATCCCTCCGCGGTCCACGCAAATTTATCTTTCGCATCGCCGTAGGGCGCGAGCCACCACTGAAATCCATACTTCCAGCCGCCGTCGCCGACATCGGCCTGCGGCGAAATCGATTCCTTGATCCAGAGCGGCGAGACGATCTGCTTCCCTTCCCACATCCCGTTCTGGATAAACAGCTGCCCCAGGCGCGCAAGGTCGCGCGGCGCGAGATACAAACCGCCTTCCGTGTCGGGCAAACCTGTCGGCGAATGTTTCCAGAAATATTGAATACCCAGCGGCTTGAATAGATTTTCCGACGCGTATTGATCGACGTTTTCTCCCGTCACCTTCTTGAAGATGTGCGCCAGCAATTCCGTCGCGCCGCTGTTGTAGAGAAACTTCGTGCCGGGATCTTCCGTCATCGGCTGGTCGATCACGTACCGCACCCAGTCGTGCGTCGCTTCCATGACGTCAGCCGAATTCTTCGGGTCGTCGTAGGCGAGATCTTCGTGCCACTCCAGCCCCGCCTGCATGGTCAGCAGATCGCGCAGCGTGATGCGTCGCTTGCGGTCGTCGAGATTCGCGATGTTGTACCCGTCGAAATATCGAATGATCTGCGAATCCGGAGGAATCTTGAATTTCCCACGCTGCATCGCGACACCGAAGGTAATCGATGTGACCGTCTTCGACACCGACTGCATCGTGTGCATATCGCTATGGCGGTAGTACGGGTGGAATTCGGTGCTGAAATAATTGTAAGGCCCGTTCAGATCGTGATTCAGCGGACCGGATTGTTTCGCGCGATCGCCGTAGATTTTGTCGTAGTCGCGCTGATAAGTGCGCTCAATAGCTTCCTTGCCGCAGCGAATCACGAGCATGCTGTCGGTGAGCCCATACTTGCCAGCCGCGAGGTCCGCGTCGAGCGCAGACAATGCAGCGCCGTCCAATCCGACCGCCGCCGGAGTCGTCGTGGGCCAACCCCGTGCGGGCAGTGCCTGCGCGCCCGTCGGGCGACTCAACATCGCGCACGCAGCCACAAACAGCGCGCAACAAATGATCCGCTTCGTCTTCATCCGATCTCAGCCTTCCCGCGCTTCAATTTTCAATCCGGGCTTCCATCCGGCATCTTAGTCCGGCAAACAGGTAAACCGCAGCAGCGGATACACATCGCGAAACACGCGACTAAGCTCCTTCGCAAACTCACCACGCGCCGCCGACGCCGGAGTCATCTTCACGCGCACAATCCACGCCCGCAGCCGCTCCCAATCTTCCGTCTTCGTGGGCCAGCCAGGCTGCTCTTTCCATTCTTTCTTCTCCGCCGAGTACCAATAGCTTTCGTATTTTCGTCCAAGCCGTTTCTTCTGCTTCGCGCCCCAATTCGCGTCGGCGACACACCGCGGATAGCCAATCAAAGCCAGCGCCGAATTTTTGTATTTCGATCCCGAATAAATCCGGAACCCCGCTGTCACAACCTTTGCCGAAATGCCGGCGTACAGTTCGCCGGTTTCGCCATCCCCCGCGAATGGCACCGCGTATTTCAGATACATCTGAGCCCGATATGGCGTTTTATCTTTGGCAAAGCGGATGTCGCGATTGATCCGCGAAAAATTCTGCCCATTGCGCGCGGTCGTATCGAATCGCCCATCCAGTGAGAGCACGGCGGGTGCCGTTTCCTCCAGCAATCGCCGGAACGGGCGCACCACACACTCCAGATAACGCTCACGATTCGCGTCCATCCACGTCTTTTTGTTGTGCCGCGACAAATCGTTAAAAAATCGAAATATTTCGCGGCTGAAGATGGGATCGGGTTTGGCCATGGGAGTAAGCGGCATCGGCGCAACGGGCAAAGGCCTCTACCAGCACCGCGCCAAGGCGATAAGCCTACACGATTCCCAATCGGCGTCAATTCCACTATGCTGTGCGACGCCGATTCACCACGCGCAGGCGCGGTGGCCCGCACAGAGTCGGCGAGCCGCAAGAATCTCTTATTTCAGCGGTGGTTCGTCAGCCTCGTTATCAAAGGAAGATGCAAATGCTAAGTCGGTCCCTAGCAACAGCTCTGTTCAGCTTGATTCTTTTCGCGATCTTCGGCGTCGTTCGCCCGTCATCGGTCGCCATCGCCGACGACGCCAAGCCGGCCGCAAAAAAAGAGCCATGGAAGTCCGAAGACTTCATCTATAGCGAAGGCGTCGGCCAATATCAGGTTTCTCCCGACGGCAAGTGGCTGGCGTGGACGAAATCCGCCGGCGACAAGGACAAAGACGGCCGCATCGCCAATCTATATCTCTCGAGCCTCACTGGCGACGCGCACGAGATCGCGCTCACGCGCGGCACCGACAACAATTTGCAGCCGAAGTGGTCGCCCGACGGCGAAAAAATCGCATTCTTCAGTTCGCGCGCCCGCCCGAAAGCCAAACCAGACACTGCAGGGATGCAGCTTTGGCTGATCAATGCGCATGGCGGCGAAGCGTGGCATCTCACGGATCTCGCTCACTCGCCGAAACAGGCGGAATGGCTCGACAAAGACACGATCGTCTTCAGCGCGCCCGAAGATCCCGCGCTCTACGAAATGGAGATGAAGAAAAAGAAGGACGACTCCGACGTCATCGACGATGCCGACCACGAGCCGCCCGTGCGTCTATATAAAGTCAACGTGAAGGACGGAAAAGTCACGCGGCTGACGACGAATACCGACTGGATCGAGCGCTTCGAGATTTCGCACGACGGCAAGTATGTTGTCGCGTCGCACGCCAAGAGCCTGCACTACGCTTTCGATCAGAAAGTGCATCCGATCGTGATCATCCACTGCCTGACCGGCGGCGAAGACAAGCAAGTTTTCACCGATCTTCGCATTCGTCCTGAAGGCTTTCAGTGGGACTTCGACAATTCCGGCTTCTACATGGCGACGCCGTTTTCGACCGATGCGCGCTTCATGACCGCCGGAATCACGATCGTCTATTTCTACGATCTGGCGAGCGGGAAAGCCACGCAGGTGAATCTCGATTGGCCCAACGGGCTTGGCTACGATCTCCAAACCGTTCCCGGTGGATTCATCGCACTGCTCGCCGCGGGGAGTCACGATGAGCCCGCGTTTTATGCGAAAGACGGCGTCTCGTGGAAGCGCACGCAGATCACCGGCGATCACGCCAAGAATTTTCAGAGCTTCAACGCGAGCGACGACGGCAAAACGATCGTTTACGAATACTCGACGGCCAGCCTGATGCCGCAGCTGTATCGCGCGGGACTCGACGACAACAAGCTCTCGTCGCCGGCGCAGATCACGAAGCTGAACGAAAACCTCGTAAAAGGCCGCGAGTACGCGAAAACCGAAGTGATTCGCTGGAAGGGCTCGAACGACGAAATGGTCGAGGGCATCCTTTATTACCCGACGAATTACGAAGAAGGCAAAAAGTATCCGCTGATCACCGCGATTCACGGCGGGCCGCAAGGGTCCGATAAGGATCTGTGGGGCGAAAGCTGGGCGTATCCGCTTCAGTTGCTGACGCAGCGCGGCTCGTTCGTGCTGCGGCCCAATTATCACGGCAGCAACAACTATGGATTGAAGTGGTCGGAATCGATCTGCTGCGGCAAGTATTACGATCTCGAAACGCCCGACATCAACGCAGGCGTCGATTACATGATCGCCAAAGGCGTCGTCGATGCCGACAAAATCGCGACGATGGGGTGGTCCAACGGCTCGATTCTATCGACGAGTCTCATCACCACGTATCCCGAGCGCTACAAGGTCGCCAGCGTCGGAGCGGGCGACATCGAATGGATCAGCGACTGGGGTAACGTGGCGTTTGGCGAAGCGTTTGACGCGTATTATTTCGGCAAATCGCCGATGCAGGATCCGCAGCTGTACATCAACAAATCGCCGTTCTTCAAAATGGACAAAGTGAAAGCGCCGGTCCTGATTTTCCACGGCTCGGCCGACACCAACGTTCCGCCGGCGCAAAGCTGGTCGTATTTCCGCGTGCTGCAGTATTACGGCCAGGTGCCGGTGAAATTCATCGTGTTCCCCGGCGAACCGCACGGGCCGCGCAAGCTGACGCACCAGATGCGCAAGGTCGATGAAGAAGTCGCGTGGTTCGACAAATATTTCTTCAAGACGGCGAAGACCAACAACGAAGCGGTGAAAGAAGGCTCGCCGCTCGAAGCGCTGCTGCGAGAGAAAAACGTAGGGCGCGTCGGCGCGAATTTCGGTGCAACGGTCACGGTCAAGAACAAGCCTGTGCTGACACCTGAAGTCGTGTTGCGCGGCAATCTCGAAATCGGGCGTTTTGAAGTGACGCGCGCGCAATACGCCGAATCCGATAAGAGTTACAAATTCGAGGCCGGGACGGAAAACTATCCGGCCAGCGGAATCACGTTCGATCAGGCGAAAGCCTACGCCGCGTGGCTGTCGAAAACGACCGGCCAAACGTGGCGGTTGCCGACGCAATCCGAAGTCGCCGGAATGTATGAGAAGAAAGACGGCGAGAACACGCTTGATTACTGGGCCGGCTACGGACTGAACTACGACGACGCCACGCTGCTGCAGAAAAAACTGGCGCGAGCTCGGCGGCAATGCGCCGTTGCTCAAGCCGGTCGGCAGTTTCGCCGGGCAAGGCAAGGAGACAGAAGAGTTGATCTTCGATCTGGGAGGAAATGTTGCCGAATGGGTGATTGCGAGCGACGGCAAAGGTAAAGCCGTCGGCGGGAGCGCGGATCAGCCGACCGATCCACGCGCGGCGCACGAACCTGCGCCGGCATACATCGGCCTGCGAGTAGTTCGCGGCGCCGCCGCAACCGCCGCTTCAAAATAGAACGCGGCAATATTGGCGCTTGATGGGTGGGGCCGTGCGAGCTAGGCTCTCGCGTATGAATACGAACAAACCCGTTCCGCCCACCGACTTTCCGCACACCGAGCGCACCCGCGTCACTCGCAAACCGGACCGCGGCTCCTACGACCGCGAGCTGATCTACTCAATTCTCGATCAGGCGTTCGTCTGCTCCATCGCCTTCATCACCGACGGCATCCCTATCGTCGTCCCAACGAACTACGTCCGCGTCGGCGACAAACTCTATCTCCACGGCTCGATGGCCAGCCGCCTGATGAAAACGCTGTCGAGCGGCGCACCTTTTACGATCAACGTGACCATTCTCGACGGCATCGTTTTCTCACCGACGGCTACCGGCCACTCCGTGAACTACCGCTCCGTTGTGGTGATGGGCAAAACCGAAATCATCGAAGGCCACGACGCAAAAATGGCGGCCATGCGCGATTTCGTGGAGTACGTTTTGAAAGGCCGCTGGGCCGACGTTCGTCCGCCCACCGAGCAGGAGATGAAAGGCACGATGGTCCTCGCGGTTCCGCTCGTTGAGGCGTCCGCCAAAGTTCGCACGGGATTCGCCGTCAACGATATCGAGGAATACGAAGGCTCGAAGTGGACGGGCGTACTTCCATTCAAGTGGACTCCCGGCGAACCGCTCCGCGATCCGCGTGGCAATCCTGACGCTCCGGTCCCGCTGAACGTTGCCCGTTACACGCGGCCTCAGTAGCGGAAGGGCCGCACAGGATGTCGTCCGAAGAAAATCCCTACGTCTTCGTCGCGAAGATCCAGAAGATCTGGATCATGCGGTGTGTCGATGTGCCGCGCGATATCTCAAAGGCGGTCAAGAAAGAGGCCGGCGGGAATCCGAAACATATTCCGGTGCACGGTTGGATTGATGGGTTGGCGTTCCAAAATACGCTGGTCCCGCGGGGCGGCGGGAACTACCGATTCCATGTGAACAGCAAGATCTGGCGAAAGTTGCAGATCGATGCGGGTGCCGCTGTTGAAGTGACGATGCTGCTGGATCGCGAACCGCGCGAAGCAGTGGTGCCGCCGGATCTGGCAGCAGAGCTAGCGGGCACGCCGCGCGCATTGGCAGCGTTCAACGCGGTCACACCGTCGCTACGGCGTCACATTGTGAGATGGATTGAAAGCGCGAAGCAGTCGAGGACGCGCGACAAGCGCATTCAGCAAACCGTCAAGAACATGCTCGAACGAGCTCGGAAGAAGCGGAAAAGAAAGTAACTCCGACACTTCTTCCGGCGCGGCTGGCTCACCATTGCACGCCGGGATACAGGCTCGGTATCCGGAACGCGCGATAGGCGTAGTTGCCGGTCAGCTGCATGCGCCACGCGATTTGCCCCGAAGGCTGCGCGACCTCCAGAATGTCCGAACTATTGCTCAGAGCCTGGGTTCCAACCAAGGCCAGTCCGCAGAGGTCGTACTCAAGGTCGTTGTTGGCAAGGAGCCGCGCTGAACCGCCAAAAGTGGCGAATTCTATCAACTGCGGGTTGTGGTTGGGATAAACCGGGGGTTGGGAGCGAAACTGGATCGTCGCAGTCTTCGCCGTTTCGTCGAGCTCCAGTATCGGCGATGCACTCGAGCACTGCGGCGCTGAGCCTTCACCACAAATGCTGCTGTTGTCGTTGTTGTTGTTGAGGACGCGGTTGTCCCCATCGTCGAAAAGCGTGACGCTGAAAACGCCGGCGCTCTTCTGGCTAACAACATTGATGTCGTGTTGGCCGTAAAACCAGAGTGATGGGTCGGTTGTGGTGGCACCACCGTTGATCAAGGCGAAATCGCCCTGGTAGCCGAGGTGCCAAAGAATGTTTCCGGTGCCGGCCCCGTCGTTGTAATCGATTTTCAGCACCCAGTCCTGATTCCGCATCGAAATCATCAAGTTATGGTCGTCGGGCGTATAGACGACCGTGTTGGTGTGCGTCCAGTCGGGGAGACCGAACGGGTGACGGTTGAGATCCAAATGACCGAACGTCGACCACAGCCACACCGGTTTGTGATTTTCGTCGAGCTCGATAAGATCGTCGCCGAGTACGTTTACAGTCCCAGTCTGGCCCGTCAATCCAGATTCAGGGATGGTTTCCGATACCATCACGATCATATGTCCGTTAGGAAGCAGGGCGAAATCGTGGTGCATGCCGCCGATATTGTGCCCTTGGCACCCCGTGCAGGTCGCGGTCGCGAGCGCCGCGCTGAGCTGAGTGCTGGTGAACGTCGAAATCACCGTTCCCGCCAGATCGTATTCGACAATCGACGCGCCGATGCCCTCGGCCTGGTTGGTGATGACCGCGAGGAAATGCCCATTCGGCAGCAACTTCAACGGACTGAAAAACTGACCGGCGGCCAGGGTTGGTTGGAGCGTCCAGATGACGTTGCCCTGGAGGTCGGTGACGACGCCGTTCATGGCCGGACCGGTCACCCCCAAAAGATCCAGAAGCTCGACGCCCGGTTGAGGATTGGCGCCAGCCGTCGGCGTTGTCACGGTGATCGCCGGCAAATTCGCCGCGGGAATCGTACCGGTGGTGAAGGTGTGATCGATATCGTTGAACTTCGTTCCGTCCGCGAATACGACGTTGGCGCGCATGTGATAGGCCGTGTTCATTTTCATTCCGGCGACCAGGATCGTGACGGCGCCTCCGCCGCTTGCCGAGGGCTGTTGCCAGGTGCTGAGCCCATACGTCGTGTCGGGGCCGAACTGAATGCTCACGTTTGCCGTGGCGGGCGGCGTGATGGTGTAGGACGCAACCTGCACATTCGCGGTCGAAGTAACCACGCCGTTGGCGACGACGCCGACTGTGGCTGAGGCGGACTTCGTGGTATCGGCAGTGCTCGTGGCCGTAACCATCGCGCTCGCGTTCTGCGTGACCGGCGGCGCGGTGTAATTCCCCATCGCATCGATCGTCCCGACCGTCGCGCTGCCGCCCGGCGTTCCATTCACCGACCACGTGACCGTAGTGGCGCTCGCATTCGTGACGGTGGCGGTGAATTGCTGAACCTGACCGGCCGCGACGAAAACCGCCTGCGGCGAAATGGTGACAGCGGCGGCCGCGGGCGGATTGGGCGGATTGACCGTAGCCGTGCTACCGCCGCCGCAACCGGAGACGAACATCAATAATGCCAACACGAATGAAAGGGAGAGGCCTATCGACAATGGTCTTCGCATGGTTTTATCCGCAGCTTAGTTTTTAGCGAGGTGGGGGACTACCCGGCAGAACTGGGTCCACTGTTGTAACACAAGCCTGTGGAAAAGTCCGTTCTTTTATCGGACACGGAGGTAGGGCAATGGCTCACCCCCCACAATCGAAGCCGGGTGGCCACAAAAGGTAAGGGCCAGCTCATCCGCTGGCTGGCCCTTATATCGAATGGGTCTCTACGCCCCTACGGCAGCCAATCCCGTCACCAGGGGATACTCCCTCCGGTCTCAAGGAATTGCCCGCTCGGCCCATCGTTTCCGATCAGAGCGACCCGAATAATTTCGGCGGAGCCCTCTTCGATCGTCTGGGGACCTTGATGGTTGTTGAGGTCGGTGGCGGTGTAGCCGGGGTTCACCGAGTTGACTTTGATGTTCGTGTCGCGCAACTCGTACGCCAGCTGCACGGTCATCATGTTCATCGCGGCTTTCGACGCGCAATAGGCAATGAATTTTACGGGAGCGAACTTCCAGTTGGGATCACTGTGACCCGTTATCGAGCCCAATTCGCTGGAGACGTTAATGATGTTTCCGGCCGCCGACTTGCGAATCAGCGGCAGCATCGCTTGGACAACGGCAAGCGCCCCAACAAAATTGGTCTGCAAGACGCGATTCACAGCGTCGAGATCAACCTTGCTCGGTGGTCCGTCACCGCGATCGTTGATTCCAGCGTTGTTGATTAGGATGTCGAGCCGGCCGAATTCCTTTTCGATTTGCGCGCGGGCGCCCTCAATCGCTTCACGATGAGTTACATCGAGCTGGATAGGGCGGGCGTCGGCTCCCTCTTTCTTGAGTTTGGCGGCGGCCTCTTGCCCCAGTTCGGCATCCCGGGCGGCAACCAGCACCGTGCAGCCTTTCTTGCCCAGTTGGCGAGCCACTTCAAATCCGATGCCCTTGTTGGCACCAGTGATCAACGCAATTTTATTGGCGGTGGAAGGCACATTTCCTCCAGAGATTTCGATAGTTTTAGAAAATCACGTGGCGGAGTCACGCCAAGGCGAGAACTCGCAAAAGACCGCGCGAGCAGGCTTATCTTCGATGACGAGGGAGATAAGTTGGTTACGCGGGCGGCAGAAAGCCTGCATTTCGTGAGGTTCGGTAAATACGGTTGGTTTTCAAACTAGAGAACGAACGAAATCAAAACGAAGCTGGGGCCTAATGGCAGCCGCAACCGCCGCCGCAGCAACCACCGCCTCCGCCGCCGGAGAAAGACGGCCCCTTGGACGAGCCGCCGCCGCCATTCGCCGTCGCAAACACCGAGAGTTGGATCTTATTCTTCGTACCTGCGCACTTCGGGCAGCTGATTTCCTGCTGCTTGTTGATCACGATCTTTTCAAACTCGTTCTGGCAGTCTTCGCAGATGTATTCGTAGATAGGCATGTTCGTACCTGTTTTTAAGTTGTCCCAAACATTATACCAGCTCAAATTCAGGACATATAGCGGCCTGCGTTGATGTTGTAGGTCTGCCCATTGATGGTCTTGTTTTCCGCCAGGAGCACCGCGATGGCGGCCACCTCGTCGGGAGAGCCGACGGTCTCTGCCGGAATGGTGGCCCGAACGTCGGCTGGCACTCCGGCAGCCATGTCGGTTTCGATCAGGCCCGGCGCGATCGCGTTGGCGGTGATTCCCTCTTTGCCAAGCTGCGCAGCGTACGATCGCGTGAGACCCAGTATCCCGGCTTTCGACGCGGCATAATGCAGCCCGATGATTCCACCGGTTTGCGCAGCAATCGAGGAAACGTTGATGATGCGGCCCCATTTTGCGGCACGCATCCCCGGCAGCACGCGCTGGGTAACCAGAAAAACCGACGTGAGGTTGACGCGAAGAAAATGCTCGAAGATCTGCTCGGTCACTCGTTCCGGCGGATAGATTTGTGCGATGCCCGCATTGTTCACGACGATCTCAACGGGCCCGAGTGCCCTCTCAACCGTGGACACCAGCCGATCGACATCGGCAGTCTTCGATACATCCGCTTGTATCCCGATGGCTTTACGACCGAGATCTTCAATCTGCACGCAAACTTCCGCGGCCGCTTCGCCGTGGGCTTGAAAGTTCACCGCAACGTGCACGCCAGCGCGGGCCATCGCCAGCGCAATGGATTTACCGATGCCGCGCGATGCCCCGGTTACAAGAGCGACCCGATCTTGAAGTGTGGACATAGCACCCAACAATAAAACAAAAGGCTCCCGGCAACGGGAGCCTTTTGAATCTCAGTTGAAAAGTTAGAGTTAGTCGCCGGCAACCGGTTCGGCTTCCTGCTTCGAAGCCGCCGGTGCAATGCCCACCGGCTTGTTGGCATTCGAGAAGTTCGCCGGAACCGCCTTGGCGATGTCCTGCACCGTGCCGATCTGAACCACGGTCGGCTGCGGCTTCTTGAGGACGAGTTCTTCGTAAATCGCGCGAACCTTAGCCTGCTCTTCGAACGCCTTCTTGCGGCGCGCGCGATCTTCCTCGGCTGCGGTCAGAGGAATGTCGTGCTCGAGGTGGCGTACGCGGGCGGCGTCGTCGGAGTCAATGCGGAGCGAATGTTCGAAGCTCTGCAGGTTGACGTTCTTGCCCTTGGCGTAGATATCGTGCTTGCCGTGGTTCTTGTACCACTCGGCCACGGTCGCGTTCTTGTGCATGTTCTCGATGATCTGGCGCCAGCCCACACCGGTGTTGTACGCGCAGAAGCTGATTTCGCCTTGCTGCGTCGCGTACGGAATGATGCACATCTCGGTGCGGCGGAAGTCATAGTTGAACAAATCCTGGAACCACATTCCGGCGATGAACAGGAAGTTCCACGGATCCTGGCGGCGCTTCATGGCGTCGTCAATTCCACGATCCGGCGACGTGCGGCCGTACTTGGTTGTGGACCTCTTGGTGAGCGCCCAGGTCTTGTCGAACTTCTTGAAGAGCGAGCCGAGCGTGAGACCCTTCGGTCCTTGGAACGGCTGATAGTTCTTCAGGAGCGCCATGGCCATCATGAAGTTCGAAAACGCTTTGCCGCGCGCTGCGTCGGTGATCGCGGTGACGTCCTTCGTCAGCTGCGTCGCATTGAGGAAGCGCGGAACCGGCGCCCACTCTTTGGTCTCTTTGTTGATCATTAGCGCGGTGCCGACGCCGCAATTCGGGTGGCAACCGCACGACAACGAACCCCACGTCGATTCGCGGCCCTTCACCATGTCGGCGAAGCCGGCAAACGTGCTGATGAACGAAATCGGGAACCAGTCGCGTGTCGGTTCGACCTTACCAACCTGATCGCTTACGTCCTTGGCAAGGTGCGAAAGCGTATAGCGCTGGCGCAAACGCCGTTCCGGCGTGATGTCTTCGTCGCGGCCGGTGAAGGAAACCGGCTGGAAGCTGACGAACGCGATTTTCTTCGGATTTTCCATCGCAAACTTCACGACGGTGCCGACCTGATCGTTATTCACGTTGTTGACGATGGTCACAACGAGCACGATTTCGATGCCGGCTTCGTGCATGTTTTCGATCGCGCGCAGCTTGACGTCGAACAGGTTGCCGATCTGGCGATGGCTGTTCGCGTCGTTGCCGATGCCGTCGAACTGCAGATATGCGTAGCGCATACCCGCTTCGAAAGCCTTCTTGCTGAATTCCTTGCTCTTGGCAAACTCAATGCCGTTCGTCGCGGCCTGCACGCTGTTGTAGCCGATCTTGCGCGCATACTTAACGGCGTCGAGGAAGTACGGGCTCATGGTCGGTTCGCCGCCGGAGAACTGCACGGACATCTGGCGGCGCGGCTTGATCTTGAGGGCGTTGTCGAGAATTTCCTGAATTTCATCCCAGCCCAGTTCGTGAACGTACCCGACCTGGTTGGCGTCCATGAAGCAGGGATCGCACATCATGTTGCAGCGATTGGTGAGGTCGACGGTCAGAACGGAGCCGCGGCCGTAGCGAACGGTCGAGGAACCGTGCTTGTGGAGATCTTCGTCGTTGTGAGCCGGAATGTCGCGGCCCGGGAACTGTTGCTCGATCCACTCGAGGAATTTCGCGTCGATGGCCATCATGTCTTCATAGTGGCCGTGCAGCGGGCAGTCTTTCACCATCCAGATCTGACCGTCGCGCTCGATGATCTGCGCTTTGATTTCGCCGACTTTCTCGTGCATCAGATCGCGCCAGTCTTTCTTGCCGGCGATGATCGACTCGCGCGCTTCTTTCACGCACGCGGGGCACAGAGAATCGGTTTGCCGCGGGAAGCCCAGCGTTGGCTTGGTCTTTTCCCAGGACTTCAGCAGCGGCTTGTCGGACCACTGCGGAGTGACCGACGGATTCGGATTCTTCTTGTTGAAATGCTGGATCGTGTTGAAGGTAACGGCAGCGGTCTTGCAAATCACCCAGTCCATCGAACGCTTCAACTGCGTGCCTACTGAATTAGGCATAAACTTCGACCCTCCACTTTGCGGAAAATGCGAGCTACTCGGCCCCACGCTCTACAGAAACAACGCTGCTGTGAAAACTAAAACAACGTTGCTTCGGAAACACAGAATACAGAAAGCTGAAAATACTCAGATGCAGTCCGCACTGTCGTTGGTACCTACCAAACGAAGGCCCCCGGACTCATCCAAGCCTACCATTCCCCTTCGGGAACGGTCACTAAGTCTTTGAACCTGTATAGTTTGAGGGTAAACGGGCAAGCAAGCCAGCGGGTTGCGGCGAACGGTCGTTTTTGGGGGTCGAACGGTAGAAAGAGGGCCTAAACGAGGGGTAGCCGAACCGGGCAAAAGTCCCGTTTTGGCGATCTGTTACTCGTTGAGCACAGGGCGAAGAACGGCGTTCACGAAATGCGCGAAGTGCGACGCGCCTTCGTCCAACTGGAGCCAGCGCACGACGCAGTGCTCGGTCAAATATTTTCCTACGCGCGCTTCGGGAATTCCCAGATGCTCGGCGAGCGGCGCCTTGATGGAATCGCCGCCGCGGCGCGACGCTCCTCCGCGCAAGACAGCGGGGATCGCAATGCGCAATGTCTGGCACGCCTCGACGTAGTAGTAGCTCGTCAGATCGGAATCCGTCAGCAACAGAACGCCCGGCCCGGCTGGAGCGACGCCGGCTTCGTCGAGTTTGATCGGCGAACACGTCAGCAAACGCCGAAACTGCATTTCGAGCAGCGAAAGGCGTGACGACAGGCCGGGATCGCCGTAGCGTCCGCGAAGTGCAATGCCACCGGCGTCGGTTGCGGCCGGCACGGCTTCGACGGGAAGTCGCGGCATCGAAGATTCGTGAGAGCGGACGGGCCGCTCCTCGCTTGTAGACTCCTTCGCTGACTCCGAAGTCGCCCGAGTGCGCGGAGTTGGCGATGCTGATTCAGATTGGGAATGATGCGTTCCCGTTTGAGAACCTGCCGTGGTGCTGCGGCTTTTCCGCCGATTGCGTCCACCGCGACGCCCGCGACGACGGCGACCTTCGGCCGATGGCTTTTCGGTCGTGGCGGATTTTTCCGGCGCCTCTTCGGTTTCGGAATCGGAATCCGATTCGGGCGATTCGCCCGTTTCAGCTTCGGCCGCTGGAGAAGCGAGCGCATCAAAAATTGCAGCGCTGTCTTCGAACGGCGCGCCGGCTTCTGGAACAGGAATCATTTTTGGCACCAGTTGCGGAAAATCGAGTTGCGAATCGGGAGCCGATGGCTCACCGCCAAGCCGCGTGGCAGCCTGCTCTGCCTTCGTCTTCCAATCGGAACGACGGAAGCGTGCCGCAGCGGTGGAGTACCACTTGGCGGCTTCGGCGTTCTGGCTGGCGGTTTCAAAAACGCGCGCCAGTTCGAACGCAACCATCGCGTCCTGCGTTTTTTCGTAAAGTGTAGATAGTTGTGCCGCGGGGTCTTTGCCGGTGCGTGCGCGGCGAATGCGCGCCGTGATTTGTTTCCAATCGGCCATGCGTTAGATTTCTTGCAGGCATTGTAACAGTGACTGAGGCGCGCTACCAGTGCGCTCGGGTTTTGTTACCGACCCTGTGCCGTACTCGCCCCGAAACACCCCGCGGTCGGCCGGTTGCCGCACGTACGAATTTCCCCGCAAGTAACCGGCTGTACTATTAGGTGTCAGGGCTTGGACAGGCTTGCCGCTTGCCGCGCTGCGGCCAGTATTCTTGAGTCCAGCCCATATGGAGAAGCAATGGCGCGCTTGCGCGACCTGATACGTACATCTACGGCCGTAGTGTTGTCGTTCGGACTGCTCTTCACGTGCATCTCGAACGCGCCGGCTTCCAACGCCGCGACTGTGGCGTTTGGCACCGTGGTGTCCGCGGACCGCGCTCGCGTGGGAACCGCAAAGGCCACCGTGGGGACCACCGTTTTGTCGGGCGATACGCTCGATACCGACAAATTCGGCAGCATCCAGGTGCGCGCCGGAGCGGCGCGACTCCTGTTGACCAGTCTTAGCCAGGTGACGTGGGCAAACGAAGAAAGCGGAGCTTCGGCGACGCTGAAAAACGGCACTGCGATTTTTTCCACGGCGAACTCGAAGGCGTTTGCGTTGCACGCAGGCACCGCGCTCATCCGTCCCAACAGCGATGCGGCCACCGTGGGCAGTGTGACGATTCTGAGCCCGAAGGAATTGGCGGTCAGTTGCTCACACGGAGCGCTGGCAATTTCGGTGGAAGACGATACGAAGGTGGTTGCCGAAGGTACGGCGTATCGCGTCGTGCTCGATCCCGACGATGCGCAGGCGCAGAACACCGATAATCCACCGCCGGTATTTCAACAAAAGGCACCGAGAAAATCGGGGCGCGATCGGTTCTTGATGTTCATTTTGATTTTTGCTGGTGTGGGGACGGGGCTGGGCATTTATTTTGCGCTCGAGAGCCCGGACCGCCCGTAGCAACTTCGTGGTCCGTGTTGCCTTGCGCATGAAATGAAATCGGCCGCGCGCTAGTTGGTCTCGTTGCAAAAAATCAAATCAGAGTTTTGCGAAAGTTTCGATCTCGTGGACATGGGGCGCAGCAGTGCTGCGCCCCTAGATGTTGTTGTACGTAGTTGCCTCAAATCCTCGCGAAGCCTAAGCGGAGGCGATGACTTCGATTTCTACCGAGGCGTCCTTCGGTAGGCGCGAAACCTGCACGGTGGAACGCGCCGGGTGCGCCGCGGTGAAATACTTCGCGTACACCTCGTTCATCGCGGGGAAT
The DNA here is from genome assembly GCA_963795355.1 of uncultured Acidobacteriota bacterium. Lineage (GTDB taxonomy): Bacteria > Acidobacteriota > Terriglobia > Acidiferrales > UBA7541 > Acidiferrum. Next base: position 565,731 of record CAWCHM010000007.1, on the reverse strand, counting down.
TCGTTCATGTCTTTCAGGAAGACGGTCGTCTTCACCACGTGATGTAGATTCGAACCGGCCGCTTCGAGAATGCCTTTGACGTTTTCGAGCACGCGTTCGGTCTGCGCCTTGATGTCACCGGCAATCATCTCGTTGGTTTTGGGATCGAGTGGAATCTGGCCCGATAGATAGAGGAGGCCGTTGATCTTGACGGCTTGCGAGTAAGGACCGATGGGTTTCGGACCGCGATCGGTATGGACGATGTCTTTCATGGCGTAGCCTCCTTGGGTTAGAACGCAACAGCGTTCGCGCTGGTTTCAGCTTCATAGCGCGAACGAAAATCTTGTGGAACTCCGGGGCGCTTCATCCAGTGGCGAACGAATTCGCCGACGTTCTGGTGCGTCTCCTGGTCGAACGCGGAAATGAGATCGGTGATGTCGAAGCCACCGCGGCGGCGCGCGTACAGCATGTGGCTGAGTGCGTCGGCGAATGCTTTCTGGCCATAGCGATCCTGCAAAGCGAAAAAGAGCAGCAAGCTTTTCGCGCGAACGACATTGTCGGGTTCGGGCTTGCCCGATTGCCCATCGAGCGGAACAGCTTTGAGAGCGCGGCGAATTGCGGCCGTTCGGACCTGCGGACCACCGGCGGCTTCGCGCCCGCGAACCGCGGCAAAAGCCGGCAGCGCGGCCAGCGGTGGATCCTGTTCAAAGAAACCGGGATTCTGGCCATAGCCGAGCCACGTGGACGCGAGCGAAGGCCCAGCGGCGGCGACAACGTCGGGTGCGCCTTGCGTGAGGTCGACCATCACCGTATCGAGTGATGCCATTTCGGCGGTGGGCTTTGTGCCAGGTTCGTTGATAAAGCCAGTGAAGTAAGAAGCCGTTGTGCTGAAACAATTTTGCACGACGGGACATTCAACGAGCCACAAGTCGCGCGAATTTTGCACGCGCTTGCCGAACGTCGTGTCGTAGGCCTTCATCGTGGAGACAAGTCCGGATGCAGATTGGCGCAACAGGTCGGTGTTTTGCGGTGCGCGACTCCAGAGCGTGACCGTGTCAGGCGCAGCCTTGAATTGCGCCGAAACGTAGCGACCGGCGATCACGAATGGATATCCGTCTTTCAGCCGCTGCGTGTATCGGATGACTTGCTCGCCGTTGTTCTTCGACTTTTTGGGTTTTTCGCCGCTGGCGTGAACAAGAAATTCTGTGGGAACGCGAATCGTCATCTCCCATTTCGCGGGCGGAATGCCGCCCTTGGCGAAAGCGCCACGCGCGGGCATGAGCTGCGGGCTCCAGCCTTCAGACGGAAGAAAAAACGCATCGGGCGCAAAACTGAACGTGCGCTCGCCGGGAGCGGCTTGTTTGTATTCCACGGAGAGTTTGAGCGTGTGATTCTCGGAAACCATCCAGGGGCTTTGCAGATTCAGAATCGAATTGCGGCGATTGTCGGGGGAAATATCGAGCGCGACGGCGCGGTCGTCCCATTCGACGACCGGGTCGACAAAATGAAATCGGCGACGACCGGGAAGACGAAGCTCAAGAGTGGTGAGCGGGCGAAGGCCATTGTTGCGGAGGTGGTACGTCGCGTCGATGTGGATCGTCGGTTCCGGCGCCGCGACGAAGTGAACTTCGATCTGTTGCTTGTCGATGCTGTAGCCGGGACCGAGTGCGGCAGTGCAGCCGATGGTGCAGAAACATGCGAAGAGCGCGATGAGGAAAAGCGGGAGACCGTTGATGTTCGCGGCGCGCTGCACGATGACGTCGATTGTAGACGGGAACTGCGCTGGTGTGAAAGTTGGGAAGTGAGTCGAAAAGCTCGGTGTTGCGAAGAAAGTGCTGCTTAGGCGCTGCTTAGGCGCTGCTTAGGCGCTGCTCAGCGCGGCTTGCGGCCGCGGGCTCGTACGAAATCGGTGTGGGCGTGGTTGCGCGCGGCTTCGCGGGAATTCGCCTCGGCTTCGGCTTGCTGTTCGGTGATGCCCTGGGAAATAAGGTCGAGGATTTGTCTCTCGCTCAGGCCGGTGTTTTTGAGGCGGCCGATCGCGGCGGAACTGATGGTCGGCAAACCTTGCAGATCGCGTTGCAGGATCGCGGTTACGGTTGGGTCGGAAAGTCCAATCAGGCGAAGCATGACCGCGTCGCCGCTGATGCTGTCGAGCTTGTCGGCCTGGGTGTAGGTGATGACATCGGATTCGGTGTAACGCGCGTTCAGGAGATTGGCGACGGAATCCGCGCTGCTGAAAGAACGTTTGTGGTCATGCGTGGTAGAGATCAGCGTGACGCAGGTGTCGTCGCTGACGCCGGCGCTCTTGAGGCGAACAAGTTGCTGTAGCTCGGAATCGGAAATGTTGAGGGTCTTGAGGCGCTCGATGGTTCCGGAATTCATGCCGGCTTGGTCAAGCGGGCGATAGTCCATCACCGGAGTGTTATGGCAGCCCACCGCGAGGGCGAACAGCCAGGTGCCGAACATGAGGTGCGAGCGCTTCACAACCTTATTCTATGGGTGTGGTGTCGGGAGCGGCGCGCCGGCGGAGGCCAGTTGTGTTGTCGCGGTACCCGACCGGAAGGACAGGTGACTGGTAACTCTTGACTGGTGAATGGCACTATCGCGCCGGGCTTAGGCCTCGAGCGCCGCGTCTGATGGCAGCGTATTCTATTGAAAAAGAGTGACTTACGGCCGGCTAGACGGTGGGCTGGTAGACGCGTTCTACGCCGTAGACGCCTTGAATTTTACGGATGTTGGCGAGGATCGATTCGAGCTGGCGGCGATCTACGATTTCCAAGTTGACGTCGACCTGGGCGTTGAGGCGGTCGGGGCGGCTTTCGAGATTGTGGATGTTACAACCGGCGGTGCTGAAAACGGATGTGATGTCGGCAAGGAGGCCGGCGCGGTCTTTGGCGCGAATGAGAAGTTGCACGAGGAATTTTGCGGTAGTGCCTTCGCCGCCCCATTCGACCGTGATGCGGCGTTCGGTCTGGTAGAGCAAATTCTGCACGTTGGGACAAGTGCGCGTGTGAACGGCAACGCCGCGGCCGCGCGTGATGTAGCCGATAATGTCGTCGCCGGGAATGGGATTACAACACTTGGCGCGATAAACGAGAAGGTCGTCGTGGCCTTTGACGACGAGCGGCGCTTCGCCGAAGCCGAGCATGCGCTTGACGGTTTTGACCAGCGTCGGCGCGGACTCTTCGGTGTCGGTCTGACTTCCCTTTTCCGGTTCACCCAAAACCTTGGTCAAGATTTGGCGGGCGGAATATTTTCCGAAACCGACGGCAGCGTAGAGATCGTCGAGTTTGGAGAGGCCGGAATCGGAAGCGAATTTGAGGAGATCGGCTTCGGGGATTTTTTTCAGGCTGCGGCCAAACTGACGCGCTTCTTTTTCCAAGAGCCGGATGCCCATTTCTGTGGCTTCCTGGCGCTCTTGCACGTTGATCCAATGCTTGATTTTTGTGCGAGCGTGCGACGACTTGACGAAGCTGAGCCAGTCGCGGCTGGGCTTGTGCCCTTTTTGCGTGATGATTTCGACGACGTCGCCGCTGACGATTTCGTGGCGCAGCGCGACCATCTGGCCGTTGACTTTCGCGCCGACGCATTGGTGGCCGACTTCGGTGTGAACGGTGTACGCAAAGTCCACGGGAGTTGCGCCGCGCGGCAGTTCGAGCACGCGGCCTTTCGGGGTGAATGCGTAGACTTCGACGGGAGCGAGATCGACTTTCAGCGTCGATAGAAATTCGCTGGGTTCCTCGAGTTCCTGCGACCACTCAATCAGCTGGCGCATCCAGGCGATGCGCTGATCGTCTTCGCGGACCGGCTTGTCGTCCTTGTATTTCCAATGGGCCGCCACGCCTTCTTCGGACGTGTGGTGCATTTCCTGCGTGCGAATCTGAACCTCGAAGGGTTGTCCGTTGTGCAGCACCGTGGTGTGCAGCGACTGGTAAAGATTTGGGCGCGGCATCGCGATGTAGTCTTTGAAGCGGCCCGGCACGGGGCGCCAGAGATGGTGCATCACGCCGAGCGCGGCATAACAGCTGCGTTCGTTGTCGGTGATGACGCGGACGGCGAGCAAATCGTAGACCTGATCGAGGCTGCGCTCCTGGCGAACGATTTTGCGGTGGAGCGAGTAGAGACCTTTGACGCGCGACGTCAGCTCAGCAGGAATGCCAGCCTCGACGAGTTTGGTGCGGATCGTCGATTGCACTTCTTCCAGAAATCGCAAGTGGACCGGCGCTTTGTCGGTGACCTCTTTTTGCAGTGAGAGGAACGATTCTGGCTCGAGATAGCGGAACGACAGGTCTTCGAGCTCGTTGCGGATCAAACCCATTCCGAGGCGATGCGCGATGGGCGCGTAAATGTCGAGCGTCTCGCGTGAGATGCGCTGCTGCTTCGAGGCCTCGAGATATTCGAGCGTGCGCATGTTGTGCAGGCGGTCAGCGAGCTTGACCAGCACGACGCGAACATCGTGCACCATCGCCAGCACCATCTTGCGAACGGTTTCGGCCTGGCGGGCTTCGGGCGCCATCATTTTCAGGCGGCCGATTTTTGTGACGCCTTCGACGAGGTGAGCGACTTCGTCGCCGAAGCGTTCGGTGATGCGCGAGACGGGAAACTCGGTGTCTTCGATGACGTCGTGGAGCAGCGCGGCAGTCAGCGTCGTGGCGTCGAGGCGGAGGTCGGCGAGGATGTGGGCGACCTCCAGCAGGTGCATGAGATAGGGTTCGCCGGATTTGCGGAGTTGCTCACGGTGGCGCTCGGCAGCGATTTCATAGGCACGGCGGACCATCCAGGGGTCTTCGGCGGGGCGATGCTTGCGGAGCTTGGCGAGGAGTTCCTCCAGGCGGGCGTCGAGCTGGCGCTCGGTGCGATCGCGGTTGAAGCTGAGGGGAACGTTACCCGGAGACGGCATAGTCTAGTATACGACAGGCGTAAAGAGAGTGTTTCCGGCAGGGTTGATGCGAGGGGCGGTGTCGATACCCTTTAGCCTCGTTTTTTCCCGTCTAGTTTTTCCTCGGTTCCGATCTGGGAAGCTTTGGGGTATACCCCCGGTGTTTTCCGAAGAGTGTGTAAGTGGTTTCGCTGGAATGACTTCCAGCGAGTGCGTTTTTGAGAGTGTGCAAGCTCTTTGGATCGTGAGAGTTACGGAGGAGCTAGCGTTCGTGTTTTGTTCGATGCTGGAATGTTGGGGCGGGAAGACGCGGTTATCTACGAGGGAATATTACCAAGGAGGCATCGGGATGTCAAGGGGCTCTTCGAGGCGCGGGGCGGAAAGGACAAGCCGTGATCTGGGAAGCGTGTCGTGGCTGAGGGTGGAGGGCCGAGGTCGTCGTGGGGAGTGGTGGGGCTACGTCTAAACCCGCACCCTCTGAAAACTGAGGGTGCGGCACCCGGGGAGGCGAGGTCGTTGGCGAGATTTGAGTTGGGTTGAACCTAAAGCGAGAAGCCGCAAGGCATACGTCCTGCCGACATGGGGCGCAGGGTGCTGCGCCCTACATGAATTGTGTTGGGGCCGGACTAAAGTAAAAAGGGCGCTTGGTGAGAGCGCCCTTTGGGATCGGGATGATTGCGGCGAGGTGAGGCGTCGCGGTTGGGTGTATGCACGCGTGCCCTGGATCAGGACGGCTGCGTGGGCTGGTCGGCGCGCTTCTGCTTGATTTCTTTGACTTTGTCAACCAAGTCGTCGGCCTGCTTGAGCAGGTTGGCGCGCTCGTCAGGATTTTCGACCACGTCAGCCTTGCGGCGATAGAGAAGGTTGAGGTAAGCCATCGCGTCGTCATAGTCCGGACGAAGCGTGATCGCCTTTTGCAGGTCGGCGATACCTTCCTCGATCATGGGGCCGTACTTGGTGTTGTAGTCGCCACGAATCGCCGGGGGAAGCGGGTCGGTGTCCTTGACCTGCTTCTTGATGTTGTCTTTGTTATAGGCGAGGCGCATTTCGCCGTTGGCGCGGAAGGCGAGGGTCCAGTCGATGACGCCGATCCAGTAATAGGGCTCGGGATCTTCGGGCTTCAACTGAATGTGGCGCTGGTGGTAGGTCTTCGATTCTTCGAACTTTTTCTGGTCGAAGGGTTGGCCAGCCATCTGGAACAAAATCGAGCCGATACCGTCGATGGCAGACAAGTTGTTTGGATCTTTGTCGAGAACTTCCTTGAATTCGGCAACCGCCTGATTGCCGCGCGCCAGATTTTCGGGAGACGGAGCGCCGGGAATGTAGAGGCTGGCGTAGGCGGTGGCGAGATAGAGCCGGGCATTCAACAGATCGGGATCGGCTTCCTTCGCTTCCTTGAAATCTTCAATCGCAGCGTCGGACTGGCCGTTCTTAAAAGCGGCGACACCTTTATTCAAGAGGTCGCGAGCTTTGAGTTTGTTACAGCCCGAGACGCCTGCCACGACGAAAATCATCGCGGCGATTGCCGTCACCCGGCGAGCGATTCGAATCGATCCGTAAGTCATCGAAGCATCCATCCCTGCTCATGGCGCGACCTGAAACAGTCGTCGCTAGGATTCACGTCCGCCCTGCGAAGGGCAACCGGCCAATCTAGCGGCCTTTCTCCAACTGCGGCGTCAAGAGACCGACAGAAGATATGCCTGCCGCGTCCATTACGTCAATCACTTTGGCCACAACCTGGAACTCGACGCCGGAATCGCCGCTAACGAACGCGGTGCGGTCGGCGCGCCGGCTGAAGACTTCATCCAGACGGCCGCGCAAGGAATTCCAAGTCACCGGCTGTTCATTGATCTTGAGCGATCCCCCGTCCAAGACCTGGATCACGACAATGTTGGGTTCGGCCGAAGGTGGCGCGGAATCCGTCGCCAGTTGCGGTATTTCTGCCCTCAGACCCGTCTGATGATGAGGGATGATCATGAAGATCACCAACAGCACCAGCAGAACATCGATCAACGGAACCACATTCATTTCAGCAACGATTCCGCGATTGGAACCACCAACAGACATGCCCATGAGTCACCTCGCTGTACCGCATTTGCCCCGCGAGGAGGACTCTCACAACCCTGCGAAAATCCGGAAAAGCGGCATCGTGATGAGGATGCCGCGCTGAATTGCTACTGGCCAGCTTCGATCTTAGCCGTGATCAAACCGACTTTGTCGATGCCGTTCGCACGCATGATATCGATGGCGCGCGCAACACTGGCGAACAGTACATCGTTATCGCCCTTCACGAAAGCGATTTTCTCGGCGCGGTCTTTGAAGATCTGATCGATGCGCGGGCCGAGGCCATCCCAAGTCGCGTCTTCGTTGTTGATCTTCAGCTTGTCGTTCGAGAGAACCTGAACGACGACCGTCTTATTTTCCAAATCCTGGTTCTGCTGCTGGTTCGGATTGGGCTGAGGAACCAACGTGTCCAAGCCCTTAGGGGTCAGCGGCGTGATCACCATGAAGATGATCAGCAGGACCAGCAGAATGTCGATCAGCGGAACGACATTCATTTCCGCCATCGCACCGCCCTTGCTTTCTCCAACGCTCATACCCATGGCTACTTCTCCTATGAGCCTGCCTCGTGTCGAGCTTTGCAGGCCAGTAAGCCGCGCCGTGTGGGAATCGGCGCGGCCACTCAAACATCAGCAAACGAATGACAGCCACTGCAAAATACTAAACGAACTGCGGGAAGCGACGAAGCGCCTCCGACCTAGTCTCCGGTTGGATTACCCGAAGCCGGTGACGGAGGGTTCGGCGGGCCAGCCTTTTGATTCTTTTCGGTCAGCAGTCCGACCTGGTCAACACCGGCCGAGCGGATCTCGTCGACAACCGCAACGACGTCGCCGTATTTCGCTCGAGCATCGCTCTTCACGTATACGGTTTTGTCGAGACGATTTGCGAGCCGATCCTTGATTTGATTGGTCAAATCATCTTTCGGCGTCGCGTTGTGTCCGAGATAGATGGCGCCATCGCGAGTGACTGCGACGACGATCGCGTCATCCTTATCCGCGTCCTGCATGTCCCGTGCGGTGTCCGTCTTCGCCATGTCGACCGGCATGTTCTTCTGCAACATCGGAGTGACCACCATGAAGATGATCAGCAGAACGAGCATGATGTCGGCCATGGGGATGACGTTTGGAGACGCCATCTGACTACCCGCTTGCGGCTTGTAACGACCACCACCGCCTATGTGTCCAAAGGCCATACTTTTACCCCTTCAATGCTCGGATGCTTACTTCTTGCCGCCGCGGCGGAGAATGAAGTAGTTGATCAATTCCATCGAGGAGTTATCCATCTCGACGTCGAAAGCTTCGACTTTGTTGGTGAAGTAGTTGTAGGCCCAAACGGCGGGAACCGCGACGAGAAGACCGAACGCGGTGGTGACCAAGGCTTCCGCGATACCGCCGGCAACGGCCGACAGACCGGTCGCTTTGGACTGCTCGATGCCCTTAAACGCGTTCAAGATGCCGACGACCGTGCCGAAGAGGCCGACGAACGGAGCCGTCGAACCGATGGTGGCGAGGGCGGAGAGACCGCGCTTCATTTCGGCGTGGACGATGGCGACCGAGCGCTCGAGACCGCGCTTGGCGGCTTCGATCACGTCGGCGTCGGAAACCTGCTGCGAGGCGGACTGGAACTCGGAGAGACCCGTCGCGACAACCTTGGCGATGTGGCTCTTCTTGTTGCGTTCCGCGATCGCGATCGCTTCATCGAGCTTGCCGTCCTTGAGGGCACCGGCAACCTGCTGCACGAAGACGCGCGACTGTTTGCGCGCCGCGCTGTACATCAACGCGCGGTCGATCATTACACCGAAAGAATATACCGAGAGTACGAACAAGATGCCGACTACCGTTCTCGGCAAGGCGCTCATCTGGCCCCACATGCTGCGCAGGTCCCAAGACGAACCGCCTCCCGAAGTTTGCAGGAAGAGGGCCGTATATACGTACAAAGTGGCTAGCATTCGTTTGCTCCTTAAAGTTCTGGTGACGCCGGCTGGGCCGGGCCAACGAGAGATTGATTGAAACTGTGCTACTCGGTGCGCCCCGCCGGCCCCACGACTGGCGAAGCACGCCGTACAGATCGCTACTGGTTCAGAGAGAAAATCACGTCGATCGTGGTATCGACTTCCACCGGTTCACCGTTGAGCTGAGTCGGCTTGTACTTCCACTGCTGAACGGCATCCATCGCTGCGCGAACGAGCAGCGGATGTCCCGAAATCACTTCGAGCGATTCGACCGTACCTTGCTTGGAAATGATGGCATGCAGGCGGACGGTGCCCGAGATGCGGGTCTGACGTGCAAGCGGCGGATATACCGGCTGAACCTTGTTGACCAACAATGCGGCCTGAACGCTGCCGCCCTGGCGGATGCGACCTGCGGCCGGCTTCGGCGGTGGTGGCGCTCCACCCATACCACCAATGACGCCGCCAATGACGCCGCCCATGGAACCACCGGCGACGCCGCCCGGAACACCGCCGGCCATGCCGGCGTTCATATCGGGAGCTTCTTCTTTAATGATCTTTACTTCTTTCGGAATGACTTTCGGCGCCACGAGTTTGCCGGCGTCCATCAAGTGAACCTGCGGCTTGACCTGGACGACGTGCACAACGGCCGGAGGTGGCGGTGGTGGCGGAGGAGGAGGCGGCGCGACGAGGAGAGTGGACATCATCGTCTTGGGCAGCGCTTCCGTGTAGATCAAAGGAATCAAGATCAAGATGCCGAGAAACACAACCTGGAAAACCATCGAGAGAATGACGGTCCAAGGCTTGTTTGTTTTGGTGGGGTTCGAACTGGAAACCACCATGTCTTCAAACATGTTCCCTACCTCCTACCCGCCGGTGCGAGACGTCCGGAGACGCTTTCGCTCGAGCGGGGTTTGCTTCCGGCTGCAGATCCGGAGCCAACAACAGTGCCGCGGTCGCCGCGCCAGCGATGCCAAGCAACAACAAGAGGCGCAGCAATGCCAAAACTGGAGTACGTTCCTACCACAATCCCCACCACCAGGGCAAAGGAGAATGCCCTCAGAACCTGGCCGCCCATCAAGAACAGGACGAGCACGGTAAGGAAAGTCAGGCCGCTAGTCAAGATCGTTCTCGAAAGAGTCTGATTGATCGACTTGTTAACAACGTCGGCGAAGGATTCTTTGCGGAGCAAACGATTGTTTTCGCGGATGCGATCGAAGATGACGATGGTGTCATTCATCGAGTATCCAACTAACGTGAGGAGCGCTGCGATGACGGTGAGCGAAATTTCGAAGTGCAAAATCGAGAAAAAGCCCAATGTAATGAGGACATCGTGAAAGACGGCGAGAACCGCGGCGGCTCCGAAAACCCACTCGAAGCGAAACGCGATGTAGACAAGCATGCCGGCTAGTGCATAGAGGGTAACGAAGATGGCTTGACGGCGAAGTTCGGCGCCGACCTTGGGTCCAACGATTTCCACACCGCCAACCGCAAAACTTCCGATCGCGTAACTGTTCTTGAGGGCCGAAACGACGGCTGGGGTGACGCCTTCGACTCCAGTGATGTCGTCGAAATTGGTGAGCACGCCTCTTCTTGGTCCGTCGCGATACGCGAGGATGCGCCGCGCGAGTTGATCGTAGCGATCTCCCGCATTGACGGAGAGGTTGAGCGGATCTTTCGCCGCGAGCGTTTCTGCGAGTGACGAGGGAGTCGCCACATTGAAATCCGGTTTGCTGGGATCCTTGGAACCATACATGGCGCTGAGAGCGCTGAGCACCTGGGCCTTGCTGACATCCGAAGCCTGATCGCCCTGCCCTTTTTGCTCTACGAAAATCAGGACTTCGTTGGAGTTGGCGGCGGTGATGCCGGAGCTGACGGCCTGGATCTCACTGTTGCCCAGACCCTGTGTTTTGAGCGCGTCGCGAATCTGGTCGATGTTTGGCGTCTGGGCGAAGCGGACGTCCACATTGGTGCCGCCCCTGAAATCGATGCCGTAGCGGAGGCCGCCTTCATGCAGCCAGGAGATGAGCCCTGCGATGAGAAGAATGGCGCTTAAGCCGTAGAAGTATTTGGCCTTGCCCATCCAGTCGATATTGGGCTCTTTAAAGAACTCAATCATGCCGAGATGCGTCCCTTCTTTAGACTCCAACGCCTATTTAATTGTTCCCAGGACCGTGCGATCTCTGGCCACTTTGATGGCCCGAGCAGCGCAAAGTACTGCGAAGAAAGATTCCTAAGAGTCCTAGTACAAGTCAGATACTTCAGATACTGAGCTCCGCCTGCCGGTCCATCTTGGAAAGGTGGTATTGGAAAATCGTTTTGGACACGTAGATCGCGGTGAAAACGTTGGCGATCAGACCAATGGTCAGGGTGATAGCGAACCCGCGAATGGGACCTGTGCCAAAAAGGAACAGGAAGAACGCGGACACGACGGTGGTGACGTGGGTGTCGATGATGGTCAGGAACGCCTTGTCGAAGCCGGCTTCGACGGCAGCGGCGGACGATTTGCCGTTGCGGATTTCTTCGCGGATACGCTCGAAGACGAGGACGTTGGAGTCCACGCCCATGCCGATCGTGAGGATGACGCCGGCGATGCCGGGCAGCGTCAGGACGGCACCAAATATGGCCAGCGCGGCCAGCAAGATGACGAGGTTGAGAATCAACGCGACAACCGCGTTGGCGCCCGAAAGGCGATAGTAAACGAGCATGAAGAGCATCACGACGATCAGGCTCAGCACAGATGCCTGGACACCGTGGCGGATGGAGTCGGCGCCGAGCGATGGGCCGACGGTGCGCTCTTCGAGATATTTGATGGAGGCGGGAAGTGCGCCGGCGCGCAGAACAAGCGCCAAATCGTGGGCGGAATCCTGACTGAAGTTACCTTCGATGACGCCGGTGTCGTCGATGCGGCCGTGAATTACCGGCGCGGAATAGACACGATGCTGAAGAACGATGGCCATCTGGCGATTGATGTTTTGTTCGGTGAAGGGGCCAAAACGTCGCGCCGCGTCGGCGGAGAGTGCGAAGTTAATCTGCCACTGACCGGGATTTTGCGAGCTGCGGTTTTCGGTGGCGCTGCGCAGGTCGCGACCAGTGACGACCGGAGAGCGGCTCAGGACGTACCAGACTTCGCCTTGATTTGGAGTCGTGGCGGTGTTGCTTTCGTTGCGGCCCGCCATGATTTCGCTGCCCGGAGGAAGAACGCCGCCGTGCGCGGCGAGCGCCGCAACTTGCGAAGGATAGGTCGTGGGATCTTCGACGAGCTTGAGTTCGAGCTGGCCGCCCGCCTGGATGACAGCTTTGGCGCGCGAAGGGTCGCCTTCGCCGGGAAGCTGGACGAGAATTTCGTTGTTGTTGGCGCCACCGCGCTGCTGAATCGTCGGCTCGGTCAAGCCGAGCGCGTTGATGCGGCGCTCGATGGTTTCGATCGACTGGGTCATCGTCGTTTCGCGAATTTGAGCGACGGCGTTGGCGCGCAGGGTCAGCGTGTAACCGTTGGGATCGCCTGCCGCGGGCGAGAGGTCCCAGACGTTCTGTAGTTGGGTACTGACGAGGTCGCGAAAATCGGAAAGCTGATCGGAGGCGACGTTGCGCACCAGAATGTGCGTGTCGTCGACGCGGCGCACTTCTTCGTAGCGAATATTTTTGGCGCGCATCTGCGCCGTCAGGCGATCGACGGTCTGATCGGTTTCCTGCGCGATGGCTTCCTGCGTTTGCACTTGCAGGATCAGGTGCGTGCCGCCTTGCAGGTCGAGGCCGAGCTTGATCTGGTGCCCGAAATTATCTTTGAGCTGCGCGAGCGAGGTCGGGAACGTCGGCAGACCGATAAGGCCATAAATGCAGCCGACAATGACCAATGTGATGAAAATCACTTTCCACTTCAAGTTAGGATTCATGGCTGAACGTTAAGAGCTCCGTGTAGTCCGGAGTAGTTGCCCGCGAAATTTGCGCGGACAGCGCGAGGAAATCTACTTCGCATCTTCCGTGGTCTCCACTTGCGTGATTGCCGAACGCGCGATGCGGATTTTCACCTGTTCGGCGATTTTGAGAATCACCGTGTCGCCATCCAGGCCGTTGATGGTGCCGTAGATGCCGCCATTGGTGATGACCTTGTCGCCGGTCTTGAGCGCGCCCAACATTTCCTGAACTTTTTTGCGCTGGCGCTGCTGCGGCAGGATGAGCATGACGTAGAAAATGCCCATCACAATCACCATCATCAGCAGCGGGCTGCCGAGCGCACTGCCCAGGCCGCCTGACTGAAATATCGTTGCCGCAAAAATCATTGTGACTGAACCCTTTCCCGTCTCGATCCCTGCCCACCAAGCGCGAGCGTGAGAGCCGCGCGACCAACCTGAGTCAAAAACTACGGAGATAGCAACAGCCAGAAACGGGAAAATTCCCGTTTTCTCCAACCCTTACGATTCTCTTCTGGTGGTGTCCCGCGGACTCGCGCGCCGTCTACTTATTTCGATCCGGTTGCCCTCAGGCCGGACCTGCAGCATAGCGCTCGTGCATCGCAGATGAGAATTTCGCTAGGTTTCCAAACCCGATAGCCTCACGGATTTGGCGCATTATGTCAAGGTAAAAGTGGACATTATGGTGGGTCGCAAGGATGGCCGCAGTGATTTCGCCGGCGTGAAATAGATGACGTAAGTAGGCTCGAGTGTAGCGTTTGCAGACCGCGCAGGTGCATGCGGGATCGAGTGGGCGCTGATCTTCGGCGTAGCGCGCGTTCTTTATAAGGACGCGGCCTTCGCTTGTGTAAATGCAGGCGTGGCGCGCGGCGCGGGTTGGCAAGACGCAGTCCATCATGTCGATGCCGAGCGCGACGTAATCGGCGATTTGTTCGGGGCGGCCGACGCCCATCAGATATCTTGGGCGGTCTTTGGGGAGGAGTTCGGTGACGCCCCCGGTCATCTCGCAGGTCATGGCGTGGGGTTCGCCGACCGCGAGGCCGCCGATGGCGTTGCCGGGAAAATCGATTTCGAGTTGTCGCTTGGCGCTTTCGCGGCGCAGGTCGGCGAATGTCGCGCCTTGCACGATTCCGAATTGCCATTGCTCGAGACCAGAACCCGTCGAGGCGGCTCCGCTGCGTGCGGTCTCTTGCAGAAAATGTTGCCGCGCGCGACGGGCCCACAGCGAAGTTCGTCTTACTGCGGATTCCGCGATGTCGCGGGGAGCGGGGGTCTCGATGCACTCGTCCAGCACCATTGCTATGTCGGAGCCGAGAGCGAGCTGAATTTCGGCGGCTTTCTCGGGCGTGAGGAGATGCTCCGAGCCGTCGAGATGTGAACGGAATCGGACGCCTTCGTCGGTGATTTTGCGGAGGTCGGAAAGGCTAAAGACCTGGAATCCGCCGGAATCGGTTAGGATCGCGCCGGGCCACGACATGAATTGATGCAGGCCGCCGAGTTTGCGGATCAGCTCGTGGCCGGGCCGCAGATATAAATGATAGGTATTGGCGAGGATGATGCGCGCGCCGAGCTGCTCGAGGGTGTCTTGCGTCAGCCCCTTGACGGTGGCGGCCGTGCCGACCGGCATGAATGCCGGTGTCTCGAATGCACCGTGCGGCGTCGAGAATTTTCCTCGGCGCGCACCGGTTGGGTCGGTCTGGGTAACCTCGAACGCAAAGCTCACTTATATATTGTAGCTGCGAGGCGTCGGAGTCCCAACTGAGCGGGGTTGAGTTCGTCTGATCGAGCGGCGCGGTTCGTTAAATCGCCGCCCAAGCGACCTTGGCCAAAACCCAGACGGCCCACAGGCCAAAAACAATTCCGAAGGCCGCGCCCGATTTCACTTTACGTGGATTTGCGGCGACGAAGCCGATCGCAACCAGCACGAGGCACCAGATCCAGAAAAGCTCCAGCGAACTCCCCAGCGCCAACAACGTCTTAGGCGCCGTCTCTGGCAAATAGGCCTTGAGCGACGTCGCCACGATACTTTCGGGATCGACGTCTCCGTACGTTTTGAGAGGTAAGATGACCATCGCCAGAATGCTGGTGATCGCCGAAGGCAGAAACGCGTGCGTCGTGATCGCGAAGGACTGGCCGTAGCGCACACCGGCTCCGCGAAATAAATTGAACGCACCCATATAGATGCCAGCGAAGATCAGGATGGAAATCGGAAGCGCGACGGCGCCGATCCCATACGAAAACCCTTTCCAGAACTTGATCTGTCCCACAAGGGCTTGCTCTTTCTGCTCCTCCGACATGGCCGCAAAGCGCGGATTTTCTTCCGCCTTGTGCTTGATGTATTCGCCCCAGTTCATCTTTGAATTCAAAAGTCCGCCAACGACAACGGCCAAAATCATCATGAGCAGCAGCGGCGCAACCCAAGAGGGTTTCTCCGCGATCGACGTAAATGTTTGCTTTGGGGAAGTAAAAACGCCAATGATGCGACCGATCGGGCTGACCGGAATCGATGCCTCTGGCGCGGGCATAGTCGTAGCCATAAGTATTCCTCCACCACAGAGAATTAGGCCAAGCCTTGCTGTCTTCTTACACCTAATACGCGGCGAACCGAAGTAAATTTCAGCGGCGGTCGACGATTGTGGGCGGGTTCGAGCCGATCTAAAGATAGGCCCGTCGGGCGCACGGACGAACCGCACTCGACTGATATCGTTCTTCTACCGGGGGATTTCCGGCACCGCCGCCAACAATTCTTTGGTGTAATCCTCCACAGGGCGGTGCAACACGAGATCGACGTCTCCCGTTTCCACGAATCGGCCGCGCCGCATGACGGCGACGCGAGTCGCGATCTGGGCCACCACCGGCAGGCTGTGCGAAATAAAGATGTAGGTGAGCCCGAACTCCCGCTGCAGCTCTTGCAGCAGTAACAAGACCTGCGCACCGACGGAAACGTCGAGCGCTGAAACCGGTTCGTCGGCTACCACCAGTTTCGGCCGCAAGATCAAAGCCCGCGCAATCCCGATGCGCTGCCGCTGGCCGCCCGAAAATTCGTGCGGGTAGCGCTTCAATGCGTCTTCGTTTAGACCGACGCGTTTCAACATCGCCGCCACCTGGTCGCGCCGCTCTGAGGCCGACAGTCCGGGCTCGTGGATTTCGAGCGGCTCGGCGACAATCGCTCCGACCCGCATGCGCGGATTCAGCGACGCGAATGGATCCTGAAAGATCATCTGCATCTGCCGGCGTTTGACGCGCAGGGGTTCGCCACTCAACCTCAACAGGTCGGCGTCTTCAAAGCGCAGTTCGCCCGAATCGGGCTCGATCAGGCGGAGCAGCATCCGCGCCAGCGTCGTCTTGCCGCAACCGCTCTCACCGACGATCGCGAACGTCTCCCCAGCCTCAACGAAAAAGCTGACGCCATCGACCGCGGTAAACCGGTCGCCGCCCGAGCCTGAAGACAATCCTCCGCTAGCTCGCATGTAGCTTTTCCGCAGCTCTCGGACTTCCAGAATCACGCTCTCATCCAAATACATCCATTCACGCAACTACCGCGCCGCGCCGCTCAAAAACTTCGACGCCGCCCACCTTCCTATGATGGGCCATGCTAGACGACGCGCAATGCAATTTTTCGTTAGCAGGGTCGCACCAGAATGCCAAAATCCGATTCGTCGCAGCGGCAAGAACTCTCCCCTCTAATCCTCGCTTTCTGGCTCTAATTCTTCAAACCTATATCTAAATCCGAGAACCCGAATAATTATTCCGATTTAGAAATCGCAACGTCTTTCGCTGCAACACTTCCACTTCGGCAATCGACATGCCTCTCCGCGCTGTAGGTGGGGCCCTACATTTCTCATTCGTAAGCGGAGGCGGAGTCGTGAAACGAATTTCTCTTGGGGTGTATCTAGCGATTCTTTGTGTCTTGTCACTGATGGCCGGTGTGTCGGCTACAACTTCTTACGCGCAACAAGGACTGACCGCGATCACCGGTGAGGTTACCGATCGGCAGGGCGCCACGATCAACGGCGCGAAGGTCACAGCGGTCGACTCGGGAAGCGGCGTCACCCGCAACACGACGACCGACGAGCAGGGGCGCTTCCAGTTTCTCTCGCTCCAGCCCGGCACTTACACCATCCGGGTCGAAGCCGACGGTTTCCGCGCCGCGGTGACCGAAAAGGTCGAGGCTCTCGTCTCCACGCCGCAAAAGCTCAGCATCAAGCTGGAGCTCGGCACGATCGCCGAAACCGTCACCGTGACGGAATCCAATGTCGCCGCCGTCAACACGACCGACGCAACGCTCGGCAACGCCTTTGATTCCAAACAAATTCTCGCTCTGCCATTTGAAGGCCGCGACGCCGCGGGCGTTCTCAGCCTGCAGCCCGGCGCCACCTTCATCGGCACCAACGTCGACGACAACATCGACACGCGCAACGGTTCCATTAACGGTGGCCGCAGCGATCAGGCCAACATCACTTTGGACGGCGTCGACAACAATCCTCAGAGCACCGGTAAAGCTTTCACCGGCGCCGTTCGCTCGACGCTCGACTCGATCGAAGAATTTCGCGTCACGACGGCCGGAGACAACGCCGACCAAGGACGCTCTTCGGGCGGCCAAGTGGCGCTGGTTACCAAGAGCGGCACGAACACATTCCACGGTTCACTCTATGAACAAAACCGCCCGACAATCACCGCGGCCAACGACTGGTTTAACAAACATGCCGAGTTGAACAACGGCGAGGCAAACACGCCGGGCAAAATTATTCGCAACACTTTTGGTGGCGCGCTCGGCGGACCGATTCTGAAAGATCGCTTATTCTTCTTCGGAACCTACGAAGGCCAGCGGCTTGCCGAAGACACGCAGGTCATTCGCAACGTGCCGAGTTCGAACCTTCGCGATGGCGTGGTCACCTATCCTTGCGAAGATGCCAGCGCCTGCCCGGGCGGCTCGATCCAGGGCATCAGCGGCGCAACGTATTCCTTCGCACCGGGAACCAGCGCCGTCGGCCCCGCCCAGATCAAAGCGATGGACCAGGGCTGCCTCGTCACCGGCGCCTGCCCGAACGGCAACGGCGTCAACTCCGCCGTCACCAACGTGTTCAATCAATTTCCGCAGCCCAACTCGCACATCTGCCCGAGCTACGACGGCTTCAACTTCTCGTGCTACACATTTGCCGCGGCGAATCCACAGAATCTCAACACCACGATCGCCAAGATCGACTACAACATCACGAAGTCGGGTAGCCATCGTCTGTTCCTGCGCGGAAATTATCAGACCGATCGTGACTCGCTGCCGGCGCAGTTCCCAGGACAGCCGCCGGCCAATATTCTCCGCGACACCAGCCGCGCTCTGGCCGTCGGTTACACCGCTGTGCTCTCTAACACGCTCATCAACAGCTTTCACTACGGCCTGACGCGCCAGAGCCAGGACAATCTCGGCATCGAGACGGCGCCGATCGTTACCTTCCGCGGCATCGACGACCTTCATCCCGGCGTCTCCACAACCTCACCCGAGACCTCCGCTACCACCAAATTCCATATCCCGGTGCACAACTGGGTGGACGATGTCACCTGGACGCACGGCAAGCACACACTGCAATTTGGGACGAATATTCGCTACATCAACAACGTCCGCGAAAGCGACATCGCTAATTTCAATTTCGCGAGTACAAATCCCGTGTTCCTCGCCGCAACCCCGGCGGGTGGCGGCGGCAGCCTTGATCCGGGCGCGTTCGGTTTCCCGGGAGTAGACCCAAACAATTCCCAGGTCTATGACAATGCCATCGTCAATCTCGTCGGCATCATTCCCGAAGTCACCGGCCAGTACAACCGCACCGCCAAAAACGTTCAGATTCCACAAGGCGAGCTTGTACCGAAATCGTTCCGCTCGTGGGAGTTCGACTGGTATGCGCAGGATTCCTGGCATATCACTTCGAATCTGACGATCACCGCAGGGCTCCGCTACACCATTCTTGAACCGCCCTATGAAACCAGCGGAAATCAGGTGCAGCCGACCGCCAGCTTGAATCAATACGTCAACAGCCGGGCCGTGGCCATGAACCAGGGCCTTGGGGATTCGCAAATCATTACGTATGCGCCCAGCGGCCAGGGCAACGGTAAAGCGCCGTTCTGGCCGTATGATTACAAAGACTTGGGGCCGCGTCTTTCGCTCGCGTACTCGCCCAGTGCTTCGAACGGTTTGCTCGGCGCGCTCTTTGGCGGCCCGGGCAAGTCTTCCATCCGGGCAGGCTTCGGCATCGTATACGACCACTTCGGCGAAGGACTCCTCGACACGTACGATCAGAATGGCGCATTCGGACTTGCGTCCATCATTTCCAACGCGGCCTCCATTCAAACGATTGACGGAGGCGCACGCTTCACCGGCTTGAACAACATTCCGACGAGCAGCACGCAGGGCTTGCTTTTGAATCCCGCGCCGACGACGCCGTTCCCCTACACGCCGCCGGTCAGCACGCCCGACAATCCAGTGCAGCAGATCGCGTTCGGCTTCGACGACAAGCTGAAGACTCCTTATTCCGAAATGGTGGACTTCTCCGTGACGCGCGAACTTCCGCACGGATTCACTTTCGCCGCTTCTTACGTCGGCCGCTTCGCACATCGCCTCTTGCAACAGCGCGACATGGCCATGCCTCTCGATCTGAAAGATCCGAAGTCGGGGATCGACTACTTCGGGGCTGCCACCATGTTTGCCAAGGCGGCTCAGGCGAACACCCCGGTGCAGAACATCGGGAAGAATGCATATTGGGAGAATCTTTTCCCCGGAGCTGCGGGAATCAACGGCACGACCAATGGTTGCGGCGGCGCTCCCGGTTCGAACTCGCTTGCATCGCCCTCAGCCACACAGTCGATGTACGAACTCTTCTATTGCAACTGGGGCCCGTCGACGTTTGGCGCTACCAACTTTATCAACGTGTTCGACACGTTCTGCTTCCCGGCTTGCGCTTCCGTCAACGGCGTGCAAACCCCGTTCACCTTTTACAATCCGCAATTCACCGCGCTCTACGGATGGTCCAGCATCGGCACCAGCGCCTACAACGCCGCTCAATTCGTTTTGCGCAGTGCGCCGACGCACGGACTACAATTCGATTTCAACTACACGTTCTCGAAGTCTCTCGACGAAGGATCCGACGCCGAACGCGTGCCTGCATTCGGCGGCCTGAGCGCGATTATCAACACGTGGGATCCGAAACAATTGCGCGGTCCCTCGGACTTCGACGCGCAGCACCAGATCAACGCCAACTGGGTGTACGACCTTCCGTTCGGTCGCAACAAACATTTCGGCAACAGCTGGAACCGCTTGACGGACAGCGTCT
Source organism: uncultured Acidobacteriota bacterium (assembly GCA_963795355.1). GTDB lineage: Bacteria > Acidobacteriota > Terriglobia > Acidiferrales > UBA7541 > Acidiferrum. The sequence goes on along the minus strand of CAWCHM010000007.1, from coordinate 545,631 downwards.
TCGGCGGCTGGCAGGTCAGCGGGATTTATCGCTGGACCAGCGGCTTCCCCTTCTCAATCCCAGCTGGCGGCACCTGGAATACGAACTTCCAGCTTTCTGGCAACGCCGTCGTCGATGGCGGCGCACCGAAGCAGAAGCTCACCTTCGTGACCAATCCTGCGCTGAATCTCGAAGGCGATCCCTTCGCGTTCAGTGTCGGCAACGATCCCGCGGCGGCTGCCAATAATCTCCGGCTTCCGTATCCCGGCGAATCCGGCACGCGCAACAATTTCCGTGGGCAGGGATTCTTCGGCGTGGACATGGGCGTCAACAAGAGCTTCCACATCACCGAACGCCAAACCCTGCGGTTCAGCGCTTATGCGTATAACTTGACCAACTCCGTGCGCTTTGATCCTGCAACGATCACGTTCAACGGCGCGCTGACGAATCCATCGACGCTCGGCCAGTATTCCGGTACGTTGACCAAGCCGCGCGTGATGGAATTTGCGCTGCGCTATCAGTTCTGATCAACCGCAGTTCCAAAGAAAAAGGCTCCCGAAGTTGGGGGCCTTTTTCTTTTCCGTCTTGCGCGTATTCGTTGAGTTAAGTAAGAAACTGTCATCCTGGGGCGGCGCGAAGCGCGGCCGAAGGACCTCAATCGATCCGATTCGCAATTTCTCAGCGACGTGCTTCAGTCACCTCACCGACCAACACACACCGCGCTCCATGCTCCGCGCCCGCATCTCTCATCTCCGGGACGCGCTTCAGGCATTCCCCGACTCGCACCGCGCAGCGCGGTTCAAACGCGCAACCCGGCGGAAGCGCCGTCAATTGCGGCACCGTCCCCGGAATCGGCGCGAGCTTCCCGCGTTCCAGCGTTGGCGACGCCGCCAGCAATCCCTGCGTATAAGGATGCCGCGGCGCACGCAGCACGTCGCTCACGGGGCCTTCCTCCACGATCCGCCCGGCGTACATTACAGCGACGCGATCCGCCACCTGTGCCACAACTCCCAAATCGTGCGTGATGAAAAGCAGGCCCAGCTTCAGTTCGCGCCGCAATCGATCGAGCAAATCCAGAATCTGCTTTTGCACCGTAACGTCCAGCGCGGTCGTTGGTTCGTCGGCAATCAACAAGCGCGGCCCACCGGCCAGCGCCATCGCGATCATCGCGCGTTGCCGCAATCCGCCCGAAAGCTGATGCGGAAATTGCTCGGCGCGCACTTCAGGCTCCGGCACCGCGGCGCGTCGCAGCGAATCGAGCATCCGACGCCGCACTTCTTCTTGCGCGAGTTTCGATTCGTGTGCGCGGACGGCTTCCTCAATCTGCGCGCCGATGCGCATCACCGGATTTAGCGCCGTCATTGGTTCCTGAAACACCATCGCCACGTCGCGCCCGCGCACCGCGCGCCATTCGTGCTCCGTTAATCGCGTTAGCGGAGTCCCTTTCGCGCCATCTCTCGTTTCGATCCGCGCTTCTCCGCTCACGCGCGCGCCTAGCGGGAGCAATCCCATCATCGCCAGCGCCATCATCGTCTTGCCGCTACCCGATTCACCGACCAGTCCGACCGCCTCGCCCTCAGCAATTCGTAGCGACACCTCGTTCACCGGGCGCACCCATCCCGCCGGAGTCGGCAACTCCACCACGAGCCCCCGCAATGTCAGCAACTCCGACATGCACAAATGATACGCATGAACGCACACGCGTTGAACTTTCTCTCGTCAGGGCTCGCACGAGAGAGTTATACAGTTTGTGATGAGCGAAACAATCTGCCCAAAGTGCAAGGCCGTAGCTCTCGGCGGTCGCGGCACCTGGAGCGACGTTAAGCCTTACTGCACTGTATGCGGTTGGAATCTGGAGCGCGTCAAGGCCAAGGACCAGAAGACGGTCAAATCGGTTGTGCGCTTTCTTGTGGCAGTCGCGATCGTGTTCGGGATCGCATCGAAATTCGCACCCAGCTTCGTATCGTCCTTCGCCTTCTTCGGCGGTCTATTTAGCCTGTTTATGGCGATCGCAGGAGTACAGGCGTGGCAGCGTCTTAAGGCAATTCAGGGAGTTCAACCCTACGTTCGTGTCTCCATGGCCGTGCCGGTTTCTTCGCCTGTTAGTACATATCTCCACGATCCCACGTTTGATCGACTACTCGCGACAACACCCCCTCGTCGAACGAAATTGAAAAATTCGGCACGTTTTTTGGCGGCGATCGCTTTGTTGGTACTTGTTGGTTTTGGCTTTAGCACCTACGCAATTATAGAGAAAAACAACGCGAACTTAGGAACACACCGAATCGTTTCAGACCTGTATCAGCCCGGCATATTCGCATTTGTAGTGCTGATCGTTTCGTTCACCCTGATCCGACCCTTGATCCTTGACCGAAGTCTAGTAGCGACCGGGCGAATTGCCATGGGTACGATCACCAAACAGTCGTTCACGGGCGGCAAACATCGAAGTAGCAACATCGAATATGAGTTTAAAGATGCCGCCGGGCGAACCTATACAGGGTCAGCTACCGATCAGGCGCGAACGCTATACGAGGACATGCAGACACCAATTTTCTACAATCCGGCGAAACCGCGGCAAAGCGTTCCACTAGTCTCAGCGATGTATGAGGCAATCGACGACTAGCGCTTGTTTAATGGCAGCACAAACTTCAGCGCTGTATGCGTCGGCGAAAAGCCAACCACTTTGACATCCTTGAGTCCGCTCTTTCGCCCCGCGCCGATCACATCGTTCTCACTAATTTCTTTTTTGCCTTTTGGATAGACCAGCCACAATCCCGTCGCGTCTTTCACCGATTTCGCGATTTTGGCGACTCCGATCAAATCTTTCGGCGACTCCAGCGCCACAAAGATAAGTTCTGCACCATCGGCGATCTTCCCTTCCGAAACATTCTTCGTGGCGGCTCGCAATTCCTTCTGAAAATCTCCGTCCAGCACGCCGACCGTCGCCACCTGCATCCCACTCTTCACACCCAATTTTTCCATGCGCGATTTCGGATGCTGTATTTTCTCCGCCCACTTTTCCGCCGCCGGCCCCAGTTCCAGCACCGCCGGCCCTTTCTCGGTGTGAAACCGCAACTCACCGTCCACTGCTTTCACCGACTTTACGATGTCCGCGAACGCAAATTTCAGCCGCTTCGATCCGTCGATCGGCCGAAAAATAATCTCCGAAGTCTCGAGCAACGCCTCGCCCTCAATTCTTCGTCGTCCCAATCGCAACGTGCTCTCGCGTTCCTGTCCCATCGCGTCAATCTCCGATCTGCGGCTTTTCACCAAAATGCTGCGCCAGCCCGGTCAGATACTCGTCCATCTCGCTCGTATAACCCATCACGAATCGCGCCACGAACCGAAAAATCGGATTCGTCACGTAGCCATTCTCCGTGATGCGCAGCGTCGATCCGTCCGGCGTCGGCGTCACGTCGAATGTCCACGTACCGCCGAACGGTAAATTGTCACTGCCGATGCGATTCACTAATTTCAGCGGCGGCTCCATCGACTGCGTCTCTATCTTCAATTTCCCCGCCGCCGTGTCCTCCAGATGAACCGGCATTCCTTCCCTATCCGGCAATCGCGTCACGCCTTTCAATCCGACGCGCCACGTCGGCATCGCATCAACATCCGTGATCGCAGCCCACACCTTGTCCGCCGGCACGTGATACGTGCCGGTCCGCGAAGCGACATGATCGCGCGGCAACAACATCCCAAACATCCAAACAATCGCTACGACTCCGATCAGCCCGAAAACCACTCGCAAAAGCCACTTCAAGGCGGTCATCGTGTTTCACCCTGTGCCCGACAGCACTCTTTCAGCGCCATTCAATACCACATTTCGGCGCCGCCGATGTAAACGCTCGAATTTCAGCTATCGTGAGGGCCGTCGGTGGCCCTCTCGCAACAATTTCTCTCTTCTAGAAAATGTCGGAACTCCACACACCGCTTCTTCTCCCCGACTTGAATCCCATGTTCTAAAATATTTGTCCCCATGGCCACCGCCGTCAAAACCAACAAAGTCGACTGGAGCGTCATCTGGGCCCAGCGCGGATTCCGCTACTTCTCGGTGGCGATGTTCGTCTCGCTGTTCGGTAGCGGCCTCAACTTCACCGCGGTGAGCTGGTATATCTTGTCGGCCACGCACTCGACGATCGCCGTCAGCATGCAGGTCATCGTCGTCACGTTGCCCGGCCTCTTCGTTCCGTTTCTCGGCGGCGTGCTCATCGACCGTTACGACCGCCGCTACCTCGGCATCGCGCTCGACTTCGCCCGCGGCGTCGCCGTCCTGACCATCGCCTACCTCGCATGGAAGGGCCATCTCGACATCTGGCATCTCTACGTGATGACGCTCATCACCGGCACCGGCTCCGCGATGTACTGGGCATGCGTCAACGCACTCGTGCAGGAAGTCATGCCGGCAAATCAATTCACCGGCGCCAACGCCGCCGTCCTCATCGGCGTGCAGAGCGGCATGCTCATGGCCGGCGCTTTCGTCGGCTTCATCTACGACACGATCGGCATCTCCGGCATTCTCGCGATCGACGGCGCCACCTATTTCGTCTCGGCGTTCTGCCTCTACCAGATGCGCCGCGGCTACGTCTCCCCGCGCCCTCGCTACGCAAAAGCACAAGCCCGATCCAGAGAATATTCCGAGGCCACCGAAGCCACCGCACTCGCTCTCGAGTCCGGCGGCAATCCCGAAGTCTCCGAAGCCGGCCTCGCGCTCTCGGTCTTCGACGATCTCAAAGAAGGCTTCGCCTATCTGAGAAAACAGCCGCAAGTGCTCGCGCTCGGCATCACCCACGCCACGATGATGGCCGGCGTCGTCAGCGCGAACGTCATCCTCGTCGCGCTCGCGAATGACGTGATGCACGCAGGCGCGCGCGGCCTCGGATATCTCGAAGGTGGCTGGGCCATCGGCGCCATCACCGGCGGCCTGCTCGCCAGCCAGCTCAACGACAAGATGCGCATGTCGTTCTACGTCGGCTGCATCGCCGTGCTCTGCGCCGGACACATCGTCGTCCCGTTCGTCGCCTTCGTCGTCGGCGCCGTCACCATTCAAGCCGTCTTCGGATTCTGCCGCGCCGTCTCCGGCGTCGTCGCGCAATCGACATTGATGATGATCGTCCCGCGCCATTTCATGGGCCGCACACAATCCTCGATCGCGATCGTCACCACCGTTCTGCAAATTTTCATGAGCTTCTCGCTCGGCTAGGTCGCGCAGCGCATCAGCCTCTTCGCCGGATTCAGCCTACTCGGCCTGATGTACGCCGGAGCCGGAGCCTTCGCCACCCGCGCCCGCGCCCTATTGACGCAAGAGAATTAGTCGTGGCCAAGACCTCGCCTGCCGCGGCGACGCGCGAGTACTCCTTCCTACAGCATTCCTTGTTGTCGATGGATGGCTAGCTGGGATTCTGCGGAAGCCACGACGGTTTTTGCCTCGGCGAGGTTCGGTGTATAACCTGGAACAGATTGCTGTAATCGTCCGTCCACATAACCGGCGCGTGAATTTGAGGCACGGGCGTGCTCTTTTCCACGAGTCCCGGCAATCGCAACATCTCGAGGATCCTCCGAAAGCAAAATCCACGTGCTGCCCATACTTCGTACTTGGGACGCGGCAAGATGATGTGAGTCTGCGTGAGCTCGCGACACACGGATGTCAGATCGATAAAACGGTTCGTTACATGCACCGCAACGAACCGAATGACTATCCCGCAGATGCGCCTAGGTAGATGTTCGATCGCTTCGTTCGTTAACAGGTGGACCGGGATCGAATCGCTACTGAACGCGTCCAGGACAAGCACGTCGAAGTTTTGCCTCTGCCCTTGCGCTCAATTCTTTTTCCAGGGAGATCCGCGCATCTCCCAAAACCGCGTCAATCTTCGCCTTCGAATCGTCGTACGAATGAAAAATAAAATGGATTGCCCGCCGAAAGATTCGACCATCGCCGGGTCAATTTCATAAAAACGATAGTAGTCGCCGCGTCGTCCATACGCCGCCAAGCGTGCCCGCACCCATCCCCACGATACCCACGCGGAGATTTTTCGGAATTTTCGCGCGGATAGTTCGTCAACAACAAACCGATTCCGCTCTCGTTTCGGTAGTAGGTTAACGGCACATCGCGCATCGAAGCAAGTTTAAATTGCCTTCCATGTATCGTGCTGCCGCTGAGTAGGGAGATATGTTCTTTCTCGTTCACGACGCTCTTTATTCCATAAAAATTGCGCTCCTGATACAGCACTTCCGAAGGCTGCACCCTTGCGTAGACGCACGCCACCACACCAAATACCACGGTAAGCGAAAATGCCGCCAATGATTGCCACGCGAATTTCGTCCGGCTCGAACCGACGTTCCGTCGCATGACGAGCAGCAATGGAATACCCGCGACCACGGCTACCACCGCTCCCCACAATTTCGGGCCGAGACAGAAACGGAATACTTCGTCGAATGCAGGAAAAAGGCTCGGGAGATTCGTGATTAAAAACGTGGCTTCGATCAGTAACGCCACAGTCCAGATTCGTGTTTCGCTCCGCCCGCTCGGGTCGGACAGTCGATACGCCGCAAACAGCAAGAGACCGCACGCGATGAGACCCACTTGAAATTCCCAGAGTCCAACGAACCACTGCGGCGCGATCATCACCACAAAAATGCCGCCCGCGACGCCTCCTGCTGCAACCATCAGGTAGATACCATGTCAGGTGTTGCGGGGCAGGCCGGGTGAGCGACAGTTCTCCATGGCATACCATGCAGACTACAAACAACGCGACCGCGAGCAACCTGATCTGCAATGGAGTTTCGAGGTGATACCCCAAGCGGATTGTCTTCAACTCGACGCCGAGCATCAGAAAATATAAAGGCCAAAAGACGCTCCTCCGGTACCAGCGCCTCCTGCCGAACGCCAAAATGTACGAGCCCAGGTAAATGCAAAGTGGCAATACCCACAACAGCGGGATCACTGCCAAATCCAGGCAAATCATATTTGTCGTTGCAAGCAGCATGGTCGTCGAACACGCACTCAAAGCGATCCACAGGGCATAGTGGCTCCGCTGTGGCTTTCCTTCTACCTTCTTCTCGTCCTCGCTCGAAATCTCAGAGCCCTCACGTTGATCGGTGAGTTTCGACACCGTTATCGCGCACAGTATCGCGAACCCGCCAAACCCCGCCGCCCACAACCAAGCCTGATGTCGAATCGTAAAGACCCACTCAATAAGAAACGGATAGCTTAAAAGCCCTAACAAAGACCCCGCATTCGACACTGCGTACAGGTGGTAAGGCGAGCGTCGGCCTTCCCGGTAGCGAAACCAGTTCTGCAGCATCGGGCCAGTCGCCGACAAAACAAAAAACGGAAGCGCTACCGTCGCGAATAGTAATTCAAGAATTTTCGCGACAGGATTGTCTTCCGGTGACGGGCGCCACGATACGCCCGGAGTGAATGGCGAACCCCACAAACCCCACTGAATCGCCACAACGGCGACAGCAATAACCAGAAGTCCGAGATGGATTCTTCCTTGCTCTCGAAGCCTAAACTTGGTTCGAAGAAAATGCGCGTAACTGTACCCGGCCAACAATAAGAACTGAAAACACAACATACACGTGTTCCAAACAGCCGGGGCGCCCCCGAAAAGCGGCAGGATATATTTCCCGACGATCAGCTGTACCTGGAATAAGAGGAACGCGCTGAGGCACACGGCGAGTCCGTAGGAAAGCGGATTGCGCTCTCGGTTCGGCAGAGAGTCTTTGGTCTCGGCGGCGGCTTCAATCCGAGCGAGCGGCTCTGCAATTAGCGTGGACTCAGGCATGTTCGCATGATTGCAGGGGCCAGAAAGGGTGGCAAACGGTTCGACACACGATGTGGCCCACTCGCTAATAAATCGAACGCGCCGCCTTCTGCGCCACAAAACTCGCGCTTGCTGGCGCACCCCATATGTATAATTCCATATGCTTAAAGAACGAGCATTTCTCGCCATTTGCATGGCATTCTACGTGACCGTCTGTGCCTGTAACGGCTCTTCCCAGAAATCCCAACAGCCCGCCGCGCCACCATCCGACGCCCACGTCAAAGCGCTCGCCGACGCCTTCCTCGCCGCCTCGTTCGAACGCAACCCCGAGCAAATCACGATGTTCGGCGTCCCCAATCATCGCCAGGACAAACTCACCGACAACTCTCTCGACGCCATCAAAGCCTGGCAAGCCCGCGAAGACGCCTGGCTCGCCGAACTAAAACAAGTCGATCCCGCCACGATCAGCGCTCCGCCACTCCGCGCCACTTACGCAATCCTCCGCGAACAACTCGAAGGCCCCATCGCCCTCCGCGCCTGCCGCAACGAACTCTGGACCGTCAGCCAGTTCGTCAACGCCTGGCAAGTGCAGGACGGCTACCTCGTCACCATCCAGCCCGTCGGCACCGACGACGCCCGCAAAGACGCACTCGCGCGCTGGGGCTCGCTCCCGAAATTCATCGACAACGAAATCGCAAATCTCCGCGAAGGCATCAAGCAAGGCTACACCGCGCCGAAAGGGAACGTCCGCATCACCATCGACCAGTTCAACACGCTCCTCGCCGGCCCGATTTCCGCTTCCCCCTTCGACTCGCCCGCAACGCGCGACAAAGATCCCGAATTCAAGAAATCCTTCGACGCACTCGTCAAAGATCAAATCAATCCCGCGCTCAAAAAATATCGCGACTTCCTCGTGAAGGAATATCTCCCCGCCGCGCGCGAATCGATCGCCGTCTCCGCGATTCCCAACGGCGCCGCCTGCTACGACGCCTCCGTGCGCTTCCACAGCTCGCTTCCTGTTCCCGCCGCGGACGTCCACGAGATCGGCCTGAAAAAAGTCGCCGAAATCGACGCCGAGATGAAAGAGATCGCCGAAAAATCCTTCCACACCAGCGACGTCCCGGCGCTCCTCAAAAAGCTAAGCACCGACAAACAATATTTGTTCAAGGATCGCGCCGCTCTAATCGCCTATTCGCAGGCCGCACTCACGCGCGCAAAAGAAAAAGTCCCCGCCGACTTCGGCCTCTGGCCCAAAGCCGACGTCGTCATTCAGCCGTATCCGGCTTTCCGCGAGAAAAACGGCCCCAACGAATACAACTCGCCCGCCGAAGACGGCAGCCGCCCCGGCGTCTTCTTCATCAACGCCTATCAAGCCGAAAAACAAAGCCGCGTCGAAGCCGAATCCACCGCCTTCCACGAAACCATTCCCGGCCATCACCTGCAAGGCGCCATCGCGCTCGAGCGCAAAGACATTCATCCCATCGGCCGCTATTTCGGCAACAGCGGCTACGGCGAAGGCTGGGGCCTCTACTCCGAACGCCTCGCCGATGAACTCCATCTTTTCTCCGACGACGTCGAACGCCTCGGCATGCTGAGCGATCAACAGCTCCGCGCCGTCCGCCTCGTCGTCGACTCCGGCCTCCACACAAAAAATTGGACGCGCCAGCAAGCCATCGACTACATGCTCGCCCACACCGCCGAAAACGCGCACGACGCCGTCTCCGAAATCGATCGCTATATCATCTATCCCGGGCAAGCCACCGCCTACATGCTCGGCGCCATCGAAATCCGCAAAGCCCGCGACGCCGCCCAACAAACCATGGGCTCTCGCTTCGACATCAAAGCTTTCCACGACCGCATCCTCGAAGACGGCGCCGTCCCCCTCACCTTCCTGAAAGAAAAAATCGCCGCCTGGTCTCAATCCAAATAATTCCGCGCGTACCAAAATCTTGCCGCCGAATGCCCCTGGGTGCCGCACCCTCAGTTTCCAGAGGGTGCGGGTTTTCCGCTCCAATTGCATTTCTCGACCCGTTCGCCGCCTCCGACTAGGGGCGCAGCATGCTGCGTCCCATGTCCGCAAGATCAATCCGAATCGCCCGAATCCCGTTTCTCTATCGCTGAAGCTGACCTCCTCTCTTCGATCCATCCGCAAGCCACGACCACCCAACCTGTCGTAGCATCTTTAACTACTACGGAGCGCGCCATGAACTCATCAAACTCCCGCCGCCACTTCCTGAAATCCTCCGCCGCCGCAGCAACTCTCGCCGCACTCCGCCCAACAAATCTCTTCGCCAACACCGACCCGCCGTCCAGTCTAAACTCGCCGCCGATCCGCTCCGCCCCCAATTCCACCTCCTCCCCGCCAAGAACTGGATGAACGACCCCAACGGCCCCATCTACTGGCGCGGCAAGTACCACATGTTCTTCCAATACAATCCCAACTCCGCCGTCTGGGGCGACATGCACTGGAATCACGCCGTCAGCGACGACATGATTCACTGGCGCCATCTCCCAATCGCGCTCGCTCCCACTCCCGGCGGCGACGACGCCGACGGCTGCTTCACCGGCAGCGCCGTCAACGACAACGGCACCGCCACCATCATCTATACCGGCGTCAAATCCGTCGCCGCCGACCGCGCCACGCTCCGCGACGGCCACCACAATTTCCGCGAGACGCAACTCCTCGCCACCAGCAAAGATGCAAATCTCCTCACTTGGGAAAAACTCTCGAAGCCAGTCATCGAGCCGCCGCAAGATCCAAATCTCACCGGCTTCCGCGATCCTTTTCTGTTCAAAGTCCCGACCGCCGCCACTTCCGAATCCAACGCTGGTCCCTGGTATTGCGGCGTCGCTTCCGGCCAGGTCAAAAAAGGCGGCCGTGTCCTCCTCTACGAATCCAAAAATCTTCGCGACTGGAAATATCTACACCCGCTCGCCGAAGGCCAGTGGTCCGGCCGCGAACACACCGATCCCGTCGGCTCCGGCGAAATGTGGGAGTGCCCCGACTTTTTCCCGCTCGATAAAAAATGGGTTTTGCTTTACTCCACCGCAGGCAACGTTTTCTGGGAAGTCGGCGATCTCGATCCCAAAGAACTCGTCTTCCGCTCGCAAACGCGCGGCATCCTCGATCACGGCGCCTACTACGCGCAAAAAACGCAGCTCGACGCCAAAGGCAATCGCATCCTCTGGGGCTGGATCACCGAAAAGCGCCCCGACCCCGAGCTCCTAGCCGCAGGCTGGGCCGGCTGCATGTCCCTCCCACGCACTCTCTCCATCGCCGACGACAACACCCTCGAAATGCAGATCGCGCCCGAAGCAAGATCGATGCGGCAACAAATATTCGAGATCCCCAACAAGTTTTCGCTGCAAGAACGCAAAACTCGCGTCCAGCAAATTAAAATTGAAAATGTCAGCGGCGAATTTTTCTGGATGAGCGACGCGCAGAACTCAAATTTCTCTCTGGCCGATCAGGAAGGCCCTTGGTTCACCGTCTCAACCGAAACAGACACCAACGGCTCAAAATTAATCGTCAACGGCAAGGCAATCGACATCCCGCCCACCAAACATCCGCTCCGCGACTTCTCGCTGCTCCTCGACGCCAGCGTCGCCGAACTCATCTGCGACAACCGCCACGCCATCACCACCCGCATCTACCGCAAGCCCGCCGGCCCCCTGAAAATTTCGTCCGACACGTCCGACAAAAACCTCTTCCAACTCTCCGCCTGGCAACTAACCCCAATCTCCCCCAACCGCCTAACCACCTAGCTCGAAGCAATTCGCAGTCGCTGCCCACACCACCGAACGAAGCTCCACTCACGTGTACGGGCGCAGCACTGCTGCGCCCCATGTCCGCAAGGTCGATCTGATCCAAGGTGAGTTTCCATTTTCTAATTTCCATTTTCCAATTTCCGTCTCACTTCCCTCCCAATTTCTCCATCACTTCCCTCTCAAACTCCTCCTCGCCCGCAAACCCGACTTCCTCCCACTTCCATTTCCCTTCCCGATCCACAATCCAATTCCTCGGAATTCCCACCTCCGGCAAAATCCCAAACACAAGATCCTTCGCCATCAACACCGGAAACGTATAGTGGTTGTCCCTCATGTACGGCGTCACATCCGCCGCCGAATCGTCGATATTGAATGTCAGAACCTGAATGTCGCTGCGATCCTTCACCTTGTCATAAAACTTCTGCAACGCCGGATGCTCCCCGCGGCACGGCCCGCACCACGTCGCCCACACATTGATCAAAATCGCCTTCCCCTTGAAATCGACGAGCTTCCACGTCTTGCCTTGCAAATCCGCCAACTCCCACGCCGGCGATTCTTTCGTCACTTTTTCCCAACCAGCGTCCGTCGCCACTTGAGCGTTCGCGAAACCTGTGAGCCACGCCTGCCTGCCGTCCTCGCTTCCGCCCAGTTCCTTCCACAATCGCTCGTAGCTTTCCTTCGATTCATCCACCTCGCCCTTCGGCGGCTTATATCCCGCCGAACGTGAATCGATCGACGCCCGATACATGAACATCGCGTCGAGATTCTTCCCGTTGAGCTCCGCCCACTGCGCCTTGACCTTCCACACTCGCGATTGAAATGCCTTCTCTTCGATTTTTTGCGTCGACAATTCCTCCATCGCCGCCTGCGCCATCGCCGGCATCTTCAATTGCTTTGCGGCCTGCACCAAGAGCTCAGCGCTCGAGATCGCCAGGTACTGATGCTCCAGCTTCAGCGACTTCAACATCTCGTCCGCGTAGCGATCTGAAATCGAAATCGCGTCGCGTTTCTTCGCATTCGCGAGCCCTTCCTCCAAAAGGCCCGGCACCTCGTCCGCGCGCACTCCCCGGTCCAGATACGCCTTGGCGATCTGAAATTCCGCGGGCGGCATCGAGAACCAATTCGTGTCACGCTGGACCGCCGTTCGCAATCGCTCGCCGTAGCTCACAATTTCCGACGTCGGGAATGTATAGTCCGTTCGACCCGAGGACCCGTCGGAGTCTGAAGCTGGCCCTGTTTTCGGTGCTCCGCTCTGCGGCAGGTCTCTTCGGCGTTCGAGCGCCAACATAGCGTCGAATCGCTCGTTAAGCGCCCAGGAGTTCGACGGATTCTTCTTCAGCAGCTCGTCGTTTCGAGCGATTTCGGCTCGCTCGTAAGCGTCCTTGTCGGCATCTGTTGCGTCGGGTTTTGGAAAGGGATGCTCCGCTCTCCACCGGTCGTCGTGAATGGATTTCGCGTTGTAACTTTGCGGATATTTCGCAAGGATTTGATCCTCTACCTCGTGCATGGAGTTCTTGTCGTCGGCAATGCGGAATCCGCCTTTCAACGTTGCGAGCCAATTGAGGTCGTCGGAGCGAATTTCTTTGCGCAATCGCCGAACCTCAGCATCGATCTTCGTTCGGAGCGCATCCTGTTGTGCAGCCGGTGTCGCCATGAACTCCAGCTCCCATACGATTCTCCAAGGAGTCAGCCACACCGGATCTTGCTCATGCTTCAAGCGCTCGCGCATCTGTGCGGCATATTTGGCCGCCATCTCTGGCGTCGACAGATCCGTCAGCCCTCTTCCCTGCCACGCCGTCAGCGAATTTGGACAAGCCTCTCGAAACGCCGACAACCGCGTCCGAGCCTCGGCGCGGTCAGCGAACTTCCCTGATCCATAAATCTCCGCCAGTTCCAGGGCAGCGAGAGGAGCCATCGGATCCCCCGCCGGAATTTGCTTCAGTCGTGTGATCGCGCCTGGAGTGTCAACCTCCATAAGCGACGCGGCATAGAAGAGTTGGTATTTCGAATCTCCCGGATGCTTCTCCAGACTCTCCTCATACTGCGCAATCTGCCGTCCTCGATCTTCCTTATCGTCGGCATATCGAATCCGATCGAGTCGCACAAACACATCGTCCGGATGCTGCGCGATCCAGCCACCCAACGCCTCGATCACCTGGCGGTGATAGCCCTCGTTCAGTTCCGCATCCCCCTGGTCGCGAAACAAGAAGTGCCGAGTGGCCGTGCTCTCTTCGCATAGGGGTGCAACACTCGACTTTCCCGTCGCACCGGTAGTCGCCTGCCGCGCAGCCCAGATCAATCCAGCATCCACCTCGAAGCAGAAAAGCACTGCCAGTCCGAATGCAGCCCGCCAAATCCCAATCTTCATACTGCGTGACATCATCGCCCGCATGCACCCTCCAGATCCACGGCATCCACAATCTGTCGCCCGCCGATTTTACGCCGCCCTAGGTATGCCTGCCCTCAAGTACCTCTAGTGTTAACCTATATTGCCCCTCAGATTCCCGATTCCCCACAAGGGATGCCAACCCTCGCTCACCCAATGTTCCCATCCACCCTATGGAGTGCGGTGCCCCTGCGCCGCTTTTACGAACCCGCCCCTACCTTCCAATCGATCCGCCCAGCCCCACTAATCCCCACCACCCTGTAGCCGCGATCGCTTCCCAGATCGCGGGCCTTTCCCCTCCATCACCTACCAATCCAAACCCCCACCCAGATTGCCCCTGGGTGCCGCACCCTCAGGTTTAAGAGGGTGCGGGTTTTGCCAGCCACCTCCACCCACTCGATCCACCAGCACATTCGAACAGTACCCATCAATAATGCTATTGACTTAACTAACAGTCCATGCTATTCTCCTTCGTGAAGTCACCCACCTCGTTCGAATCCTCCAAAACCCAATTCACGCACTCCCGCAACTCCCCTCTGCTCAATCACTTCCCCATTCCCAAATCCGGACACTCTCGCAACCCGCACAAAACATACCACTTGCGAACTCTTCACAAAAACATGGGGGTATGGGGGTATTCGTCCCAAAACGGGAATCGAAGGAAACTCTACTTCGAGGGTGCCACTTCAGCAGCCGGCTCTTTCGCGCCCAGCAGGTCCACCAAAACGTGGTTCAACTTCGCTCTCATCTGGCCCCGGTCATGCGCATTCGTAATGTAACGCACCGCAATCTCGGTCCCGCCGATCGCCGGGCGTACGTTGATCGCCGGTTCTGCCGACAGGCTGCTCATGTCCGCCGACTTGGCCGCGCCCTTCCACTCGCTCTCGGCCTTCGTTGCGCTTTCGGACGTCGCCTCGACCACTTTCTTCTTCATAGCATCGACGATCGGATACGGATCGTGGCCCGCCGGCAGCACGACCGTCAATTCGTCCCAAAGCCATTGGCCCGACGTCGAAAAATTGAAGTAGTGCCCTTCGATCGCATAACTGTTCGTGAACGTCACGCGCCGTCCGGTCGGGTGTCCCGAATCCGTCCAGTTCCCCGTCTCGAGCAGCACCGTGTGAAACATTCCCAGCTCGACGACTTCGCCGGTTACGCCGTTAATCTCGACCCAGTCGCCCAGCCGGATTCCGTTTTTGCCCATCAGCACAAACCAGCCGATGAATCCGACGATGAAATCCTTCAGCGCGACAGTAAGGCCCGCGCCCGCCAATCCAAGAAACGTTCCCAGGTTTGGCGGCGGACCAAAAATCACCAGCAAAATGAAAAGCACTCCGACAACTTGCAGCGAAACCCGAGTCACGCCGCGCAGCGTCTCAATCTGCCGTCGATCGAGCTTCGTCCGCGCCAGCAGGCTCGCGATCCATTGATCGAAAAACAACCCCAACAGCAAAATTCCCAGGATGATCGCAATCCCGCGCAGCGAGCGGTTCAAAACCGACTTCTGCTCCGTCTGAACGAGATCGATCCACTTGTCGTAAATGCCGTCGAGTTCCTTTTCGTCGTCGATCCGCTTGTCCAGGCCCGCCAGCTTCTTCTGGCGCGCCGCTCGATCCTTCGTCGCGTTGATGACGGCGTCCGCGTCATTGTCGCTCCACGCCAGACGCGCCGCGGGAGACAACGCCGAGCCATCCGCGCTCGCGCCAGCCTTCGATTTTTCGGTCTGAAGTTCTTTGTCAAGCGCGTCGTGCCGCGCCGAAAGAGTTCCGATCGTGTTGGCCGTCGCAGCCTTCGCACGCCACAGCAACATCTGCTTCTTGTGCAGCCCCCACCACTGCATCGCCCGATGAACCAGCCCACGCTCCTCTGTTGGCGTCGTCGCCGTTGCCAGCGCGGTTTCGGTAGCTTTGGTCGAAACTTCATGCTCCTTGACCATCGCCTGGATGCGATCCTGCGGATCGCCGCCCGCGCGAATCAGATCCTGCTTCGAGTCATCGACCTCGTCTTGATCCAGCTCTTCCTGCGCGTTCGCGATATCAAGCTGGTCTTCCAGCGAATCTTTCTGGTCGCCGTTTGCCTTCGCAATTGCGGCATTGAGTTGCGTGATCTGCGTCTGCGTAGCGGTCAGGCTGTGCTCGGCCTTCAGCATCCGCGCCTGAATTTCTTTCGCGTCCGCGCTCAGCGCGGGCGGATGCAGCGTTGCATCGCGCAGTGCCGAGGTGAACGCAATGTCCACCTCGTGATCGGTCAGCCGAATCGATTCCTTCGCAAGGTCTCGCTCTCCGGGCAATGTCGCGAGCGGCGCAAGTTGTTGCGCGATTTTCAGCGGAGTTTGATCGACGATTTGCGGTTGGATGGTCGCGGTCTTCGCGCCGCCTTCTGTCGCGGCCGAGTTCGTGAGCACCGCGGGCATCGTCGTCCGCGTGCGGAAAATTCCATACGCCGCCGCAATCAAAAGCAGCGCCAACAGGATTCCCGCAATCTTATGAAAGGTTTTCATGGCCGAAGACGTGAGGTCATTCTAATATGCATGGCCATCAAAGGCACCACGGGATGTTCCCCCAGCGACGAGAAGCCAAATGGTCACGACAAAAGGTCTGACGACGATGCGAGCACGCGAAAAGCGCAAGGTTCGCGTGCCGCAAGCAGTTTTTGTGTTGCTCGTGTTCCTCGGTTTTTTGCAGGCGAGAAATTTCGCGCAAAGCATGCCCGGCGTCATGGCCACCCATTTCGGCGCGTCGGGTGCGGCGAACGGCTGGCAGACCAAAGGACAATTCTTCATCGTCGAAATCGTGATGCTCGGCGTCTGCCTTCTGATCGGCTTCGGGGTTCCGGCGATAATCAGCGCCGCGCCGCCATCGCTCGTGAATCTGCCGAACAAAGACTTCTGGTTCGCACCCATCCGCCGCGATCACACGCTGGCAGTGTTCCGCATCCAGATGGCCTGGTTCGCCTGCGCCCTGCTGACCTTCCTGATCGTCGTCAATCAACTCGTCTACAACGCCAACCAATCCGTCCCGCGCCACCTCAACGGACCCCAATTCACCATGGCGCTGATCGCCTTCCTTGGCTTCGTAGCCATCTGGACCATTCGCCTCGTCACCTATTTCTCAAAAACGCCGGCATAGATCTTCGTTCAAAGCGACTCGCAATCGACAAAAACAAAACGCCGCGGTTTTGAGCCGCGGCGTTTCGAGTCTCCAACTTCGATTTTCCAGTTTCCGATTTTTCTAGAGGTAATCGCGCGACGGGCCTTCGAGGAAGGCTCGAAGCTTGCGCGACCGCGACGGATGGCGCAGCTTACGCAGCGCTTTCGCTTCGATCTGGCGGATGCGTTCGCGAGTCACCGCGAACGACTGGCCGACTTCTTCGAGCGTGTGCTCGCTGCCATCATCGAGACCAAAGCGCATCTTGATGACTTTTTCTTCGCGCGGCGTCAGCGTTTTCAACACCGAAGACGTCTGTTCTTTCAGGTTGAGGTTGATGACCGCATCGGACGGCGAAACAACGGCCTTGTCTTCGATGAAGTCGCCGAGATGCGAATCTTCCTCTTCGCCGATCGGAGTTTCGAGCGAAATCGGCTCCTGCGCGATCTTGAGGATCTTGCGCACCTTGGACACCGGAATGTCCATGCGCTTGGCGATTTCTTCGCTGGTCGGCTCGCGCCCCAATTCCTGAACGAGCTGGCGGCTGGTGCGCACGAGTTTATTGATCGTTTCGATCATGTGCACCGGAATACGAATCGTGCGGGCCTGATCGGCGATCGCGCGGGTGATGGCCTGGCGAATCCACCACGTCGCGTAGGTCGAAAACTTGTAGCCGCGGCGCCACTCGAATTTATCGACCGCTTTCATCAGGCCGATGTTGCCTTCCTGAATCAGGTCGAGAAACTGCAAGCCGCGGTTCGTGTATTTTTTCGCAATCGAAACAACCAAGCGAAGGTTGGCTTCGATCAGTTCTTTTTTCGCCTGTTCGGCTTCCGCTTCGCCGCGATGGATGATCGTGAGCGTGCGCTTGAGTTCGGTAAGGCCGACTTCGCTGGCTTCCTCGATGTCTTTGACTTCGGCGCGACGAGTGCGAAGTTCTTTGCGCGCTTCGGCTGCGACATCCCCTTTTGCGACGTCAGCGCGGCGCTCCAATCGTCCGGCTTCGCGCTCGAGCGATTGAAGACGCTCCACGGTGCCGCGCATCTTGTCGACAAGCCGCTTTTTCTCAAACGGATTGAACTCGATGGCGCGAACCGCGAGCGAAATCTCGATGCGGGTGCGCGCCACGTCCCACTTTGCGCTCACCCACTGCTTCTTTTTTGCTTTCGGCGTTTTTTCGAGCTTCACAGCCTGCTTCAGGCCGGTGTCGTAGAGCTTCGCGATTTTCTCGATGTGCTTGAGTGTCTGCTTCGTCTTGTTCGCGATCTTTTCTTCGGTCAGCTCTTCGTCGTCAAATACGACGATTTCTTTGATCGAGCGGCCGCCCTTGCGCAGATCGTCGCCAACCGCGATCAATTCCTTGATGACGATAGGCGAACGCGTGACCGACTTCATCACGACGAGTTGTCCGCGTTCGATGCGCTTCGCGATGGTGACTTCGCCTTCGCGCGTCAACAGTGGAACGGTGCCCATTTCGCGCAGGTACATACGAACGGGATCGTTGGTTTTTTCGAGTGAGCCGGGCGTCAGGTCGAGTTCGCTTTCGCCCTCGTGACCGTCGCTTTTTTCGGCGCCTTCGCGCTCCCCGGGATTGGTGGACACTTCGACGGCGCGCGCCGCTTTGGCGGACGCCTGGTCTTCGTAAATCTCAATGCCGTTGCGTTCAAACGTCGTGAGAAGGTCGTCGATCTCTTCCGAGGAATGCACTTCCGCCGGAAGGGAATCGTTTACTTCGTCGTACAGCAGGTAGCCACGCTCTTTGCCGATGGCGATGAGCTGGCGTACTGCGTCGTATTTTTCTTCAAGGCCTACTACTGCCACAGATTCCTCCCGCAGTCAGACAACAATCCGGCGCACTCGTACCACACAGGATGCGAACCTGCGAACGAAAGTTTCATTTTGCCGAGGCATGAACAGGCTGACGTGTAGGCGCAAACCGACGGAGAATCCCCCGCAAGATCGCAATTTTTTTTCCGCTGTGCGGAAACTCAAAGAGTTAATCCGCGGTGCGGTCGCCCTTAACGTTGAAAGAAATCCTCTGCCCTGCGCCAGTTGCCGCCGCTCGCCCCGTGCTTCGCCCGCAAATCGCGTTACCGTAGTCCCAGTCCTTGCCGCTAACCGCAATCTTTAGATGCGCTTAGGAACCGAACCGTTACTCGGTAAACCCTGGTACGTTACACGCTTAAGTCCGTTGCAGTCAACGATTTAATTGATAGCAAGGCTGTGGATAGATGAAGGCAAGGGTGGAAAAGTTACCGGGAAGCGGCGAGGCGCTTCATCAGCATCTGTTTGCGCTCAAGCAGGCTCCGCAACTCCGGTCCGGCGGGGCTTGCCTCAATGCTGCGCTGAACTTCGGTAAGTTCGCGTTCGGCGCGACGCTGCTGCAGGGCTTCGATGCAGCTTTCGGCTTCTTCCCAAGTAAGTTCGCTGGACTCCTCGAAAAGGATCTCAAAGAGCACGCGGCGGTCGCGGTCGTCGAGCTTGGCGCCGATTTCGGTGGCCTGCACTGGTTCGCCCGCCAGCGCCGAAGCCAACAACGCAGCCAGGATTTTCTCGGTTTCGAGGCCGATGTGGAGTTGGCCTTCGTCCATCCGACGCGCGAGTTCGAGGCGAAAGCCTTCAGCTTCGGCGAGCATGCGGATCAGGCGGCGCTCAGCGGGTTTTGCAGGGCGGCCGATGAGTTCGGGCTTGACCTTCATTTCGCTGCGGCGCTCGGCGGCGGCCTTGGTAAGTTCGGCGCGGAGGACGGGTTCGTCGAGACGCAGCTGTTGGGCAATGCGTGTGGCCCATTCGGAACGCAACAGGCGGTTCGGAATTTTCTGAATGTAAGGCAACAGAAAATTCACCGCGTTGCGCTTCCCTTCTCCGGTGGTGAGGTCCATGCGGCGCGCGCGAGCGATGAGGTAGTCGACATAGGGCGGAGACTCTTTCAGAAGTTTGATGTACGCGTCTTTGCCCTGCTCGCGAATAAATTTGTCGGGATCGGCTTTTCCGGGTAGTGCGAGGACGCGCACTTCGAAGTCGTGTTCGAGAAGGAGCGTGATGCTACGTTCGGTGGCGGTTTGCCCGGCGGTGTCGGGATCGTAGTTGACGATGACGCGGCGGGTGAAGCGCGAGAGCAATTTTATTTGCGGCTCGGCGAGGGCGGTGCCGCAACTCGCGACGACATTGCTGACGCCGGCGCGAGCTACGGCAATCGCATCCATGTATCCTTCGACGAGGATCGCGAAATCGGAGCGACGCAGAGCGTCTTTGGCGCGATCGAGGTGATAAAGGAGGTTGCTCTTGGAATAGATCGGGGTTTCAGGCGAGTTGAGATACTTCGGCATGTCGTCGCCGAGAGCGCGGCAGCCGAAAGCGACGATCTTTCCGGATTCGTTGGCGATGGGAAA
This sequence comes from uncultured Acidobacteriota bacterium, assembly GCA_963795355.1. GTDB lineage: Bacteria > Acidobacteriota > Terriglobia > Acidiferrales > UBA7541 > Acidiferrum. The sequence goes on along the minus strand of CAWCHM010000007.1, from coordinate 525,194 downwards.
CGTGATGCGGCGGCGAAAACGATCGAAAAGACGATTGCTGTTTTGATCGCGCGAGATTAAGCCGGATTCGACGAGCAGCTTGTCGGGATATTTTGTTTTGAGTTGGCGAAGGAGAATGTCGCCTCCACTGGGCGCGTAGCCGATGCCGAATTGCTCGATGACGGCTTTGGAGAGGCCGCGATCTTCGAGGTAGGCGCGTGCGACTTTGCCTTCGGACGTGTTCTCTAGATTCTTGGCGAAGAACGCTTGCGCTACGCGATGCATTTCGATCAGCAGCGTGCGTGCTTGATTTTCGCGGCGCTCCTCAGGCGAGCGCTCTCTCTGTGCGGGGACTGCGATGCCGCATTTTTCTGCGACGATGCGAATCGCCTCGGGAAACGGACATTTCTCCATTTCCATCACGAATTTAAAAACGTCGCCGCCAACTTGACAGCCGAAGCAGTGATAGATCTGACGAACAGGATGAACGTTGAAGGACGGCGACTTTTCGGAATGGAACGGACACAGTCCGCGAAAATTCTGCCCAGCTTTTTTTAGTTGGACGTATTCGCCTATTACGCGAACGATGTCCGCCTGCTGCTTAACGCGATCCGCAAATGAACCAGCCTCTGCCACTTATGCACGTAACTCCACAACGGTGATGGCTTTGCCGCCGCGGTCGTCGGCTTCGGGGGCGGAGCGGGCGACGAGCGGGTGGGACGAAAGGAACTGCGCGAGTCCTTTTCGGAGGGCGCCGGTTCCGTGGCCGTGGATTATGCGGATGCGGAGGCGATTTGCCAAGGCAGCTTCATCGAGGAATTTGTCGACGCGCTCAGTGGCTTCTTCGACGGTCGAGCCGATGACGTTGATTTCGTCGGTGGCGGGATTGTCGGACGGCCGCGAGCTGACCGTCACGTTGAGGCGCGGCGGAGTTGCGGACGGTATGCCGGCGGGCACGCTTTCGACGGCGGTGATCTGGTCGACGGCGACTTTCATGCGGAGAGGGCCGGCTTCGATTTCGGCGGAGTTGCCGTCGATGCGTCGCAGGACGACGGGCTTACTGAAACCGCGCACGCGGATCTTTGCGCCCGGCTGAAGACTGCCGCGACTGGGCGCGTTCGTCGTCGTTGCCGAAATGCCTAAATCGGATTGCGAATCGGAAAGAGTTTGTACGAGGGCGGCGTTGAGTTCATCCCGAGCTTCGCCGCGAACATCTTGTACTTTGCGGCGCGAAGATTTTTCGAGTTGGGCGCGCAGTTCGCGATCTTTCACCGCTTCGAGCACGGCAGCGACGTTTTCGTCGAAGCGCTTCTGCATCTCGGCGAAATTCTGTTCGAGTTCCTTGATGCGGCGCTGTTGGCGCTCGACCCATTCGCTGCGCAGCTTTTTGCGTTCGTCTTCGAGCGACTGGCGTTCGGCGTTCATTTGCTGCTGCGTGCGATCGAGTTCGTCGCGACTGCGGTGAAGGTAGGCGATGAGATCTGCGGCTTCGCGCGATTCTGGAGTGAGCAACGAGCGAGCGCGTTCGATCAAGTCGTCAGGAAGTCCGAGGCGCTGCGCGATGGCGATGCCGCTGGAGCCCCCGGGAACGCCGACCATGAGGCGATACGTGGGGCGGAGATGGACGTCGTCGAATTCGACGGCGGCATTGACGACGCCGGGCGTCGTGGAAGCGTACGTTTTGAGCCGATCGTGATGCGTAGTGGCAAGAACGATGCAGTTTTTCGCGCGAAATTCATCGAGCAGCGCAACGGCGAGAGCTGCGCCTTCTTCGGGAGCAGTGCCTGTACCCATTTCATCGACGAGGACGAGCGTTTGCGGCGTGGCGTCCTGCAACATCGATTTCAGATTGAGCATGTGCGCGGAAAACGTCGAGAGGTCGGCGGCGATCGATTGCTCGTCACCGATGTCAACGAGAATGCGATCGAAAATCGGCAGGATGGCGCGCTGGGCGGCGACAGGAATCGCGGATTGCGCGGAGAGCGCGGCGATGCCGGTGGTTTTGAGCGCGACGGTTTTACCACCGGTGTTGGGGCCGCTGATGACCAGCAGGCGTTCTTCACCGCCAAGCTGGAGCGACATTGGGATGATCGCGCGATTTTCGCGACGGAGTTTGTTTTCGAGTACGGGGTGGCGCGCGGCGTCGAGGCGAAGCTCGTTCGAATCGGAAAATTCAGGAGCGGCCGCGTCGAAATCCTGCGCAAAACGTGCACGTGCAAAAGTGCTGTCGAGTTCGGCAATCGTTTCGGCGGCGGCGACGAGGGGAGCGTGCATCGCGCCAAGTCGTTCGGTGAGGCTGCGCAGAATGCGAATGATTTCGGCGGCCTCTTCTTCGGCAAGCTGGACGAGTTGATTGTTGGAATCGACGGTTTCGAGCGGCTCGAGGAAAACGGTTTGGCCGGTGGCGCTGGCGCCGTGCATGACGCCGGGGACGGAACGACGCTGTTCGGCGCGGACGGGAATGACGAAGCGATCGTTGCGCAGCGTGACGTAGTCTTCGCCGGCGTCGGCGTTGCGCGCGCGAAGAATTTGGCGGAGCGTTTTCTGAATCGCGGTGCGGGTTTCGTTGACGCTGGCGCGGATGCGGCGCAACGCAGGCGAAGCGTCATCGCTGATTTCACCGTTGGGAAGAATCGCGCGGCGAATTGCGGCGAGCAGATCGCGAAAATCGGCGAGCGATGCGGCGCGCGCGGCGAGCAGAGGAAATTTCGCGGCGTCTTCCTTGAATTGCGGCTTGAGCCAGGCGGCGGTGTCCAGCAGCGACGCGGCGTCGAGAAATTCGCGCGGCTCGAGCGCGGCGCCGACACCTTCGATGCGATCGAGCCACGTGTACGGATCGGAGAGACCGCCGAAACCGAGCTCGCGGCCGGAGCGCAGCCATTCGCGGGCTTCGCGAATCAGGGCGAACTGCGATTCGAGAGCGGCGCGATCGGTGATGGGCGCAAGCGCGTCGATGTGGCGGCGGCCGGGCGCACAGGTGGTGCGCTGCGCAGAATTCGCGCAGCTTGTCGAATTCGAGAACGTCCTGGGCGGAGCGCGACATCGTTTCTATTTTAGTTTGGTGGACAGATACGACGCCACTTCGGCGGCGGTGGCGGCTCGATGGATCAGCGGGCCGCTTGATTCGCCCCATGGCGCTTGATGCGCGACCTCGACTTCGCGGACGCGGTCGATGACCGGCTCCCAAAAATTCCCGAGCACGGCGAACGGTTTCGGTTGAATCACCGATTTATTGATCATTTCCCAGACAACGGAGAGTTCTACGAGAGTCCCCGTGCCACCTTTGCACGCGACGAAACCGTCGGCGAGTCGAATCAATTCGAACAAGCGTTCTTGCCAGGTGTGCATGCGCACTTCGACGTCGATCCATGCATTCGCTTTGGAGGCGGTAAAAAAATCCGCGGTGACTCCGAATGTTTGGGCGCCGCGTTCTTTTGCGCCGCGCGATACCGCGGCCATGACGCCGCCGTAACCACCGCTGCAAACGGAAAGCCGGCATCGGCCAGTGCGCGACCGAGCGAGCGCGCGTCTTCGTAGTCGGATTCGCCTTCGCTTGGACGTGAGCTGCCAAACACGGTGACGGTTTTTCGCGAGATTTTGGGCGAGGAGGTCACGCCCTACGTTACCACTTCAGGTCGCGCCCGCGCTGAGGGGTCAGTGTGCCGGCTTGGGGTGAGCGCGGACGTTGGTTGCGGGCTTGTTGTCGAACTCTTCGATCATCGCGACGCAAATCGCGTCGAGCGCGTCGGTGGCTTCGTGATTTTTGCCGCCTTGATTGTTGCTGAGGAAAGAAAAAATGAGCGTGCGGCCGTTGGGAGTTTCGGCAAAGCCGGAACGCGTGCGGACGTGCTCGACCGAGCCGGTCTTTGCATGAATGCGGCCGGCGGCGATCGTAGTGCGCATGCGATCTTCCAGCGTGCCATCGACGCCGGCGACCGGCAGCGAATTGAAATAGGCCGCGAACCACGGCTGCGCCTGCGCGTATTTCAGAAGCGAGACGATCGCGCGCGGAGTAACGAGATCGTGGCGCGAAAGGCCAGAACCGTCAGTTTGAATCACGTCGTCGGGGGCGATGCCAGCGAGCGCGTAAAAATCGACGGGAAACTTCATCAGGTCTTCGGGCTTCGTCCAGATGCCAGATTGGCGCGCAGCGGTGCGCAGGAGCATTTCGGTGTGGAGATTCTGGCTGATTTTGTTGACGAGTTTGACGGAATCTCCGAGCGGAATCGAAATATGTTCGGCGAGGACTGCGCGCGGCGTTGCGTCGACCGGAGTTTCGGGGATATGGACGGCGCGTGGATTGCCGGTGATTTTGACGCCGCGATCGGTGAGCAATTTCTGGAGGACGGCGGCGGCGTGCAGCGCGGGTTCGTGCACGGCGAGAATCAGTTTGCGTGGCGCGCTGTTGGCGGGAAGAGCGCCGCGCACGATGACGAGTTGCGCGCCGGGTTCGCGCGTAAGTGTGAGGTCGGCTTTCACCTCGGCCGCAGAAGTGACGACGTCGTTTTCGACGTAGAAGTCGGGCGTCGCCGGAGCGATTTCGGCTTTTACCGGGTCTCCGGCGAGAAGGCCGGGAGTCAGCGTGAGCGTGGCGGTGTTGTCGTCGAGCACGATCGCGGAAATTGCGGCGCCGTATTCCCAAACCATGTCGCCGATTTCCCAGCCGTCGGGATAGGGCTCACGCGGAAAATAGCTGTCGTCACCGACGACGTCGCCTTTGATTTGCTTCACACCTTTTGCAACGAGAGCGTCGGCGAGTTCGGCGAGAACTTTTTCGGGCGGTCCGTCGAATTCTTCCTTGAGGTTGAAGGGGAATTTGCGATTGGAAAGATTTGGATCACCGCGGCCGACGAGGACGAGGTCGCTCGAGAGCGTGCCGTCGTCGGAAATTGTGCCGTGCGTTTCGAGCGTGGTTTTGAATTTGTAGTCGAGGCCGAGCTTGGAAAGAGCGAGCGCTGTGGAGAAGAGCTTCATATTGGAAGCGGGGACGAAATATTTGTCTTCGTTGAGCGCGTAAAGCGTCTCGCCGGTGGCAGCGTCGGCGATCAGCAGGCCCCATTCGCCTTTACTGGCGGCGGGATTTGAGAGCGTGACGTCGACCCGGGCGGTGAATCGATTTGTGGCGGCGCTGTCGCGACGCGCCTGGGATTTTGTGGCCGGCTCATGGTTTCGTTTCGTAGATAGTGAACGCGGAGCTGAGGCCGGATTCGACTGCGCGATTAACGTCTGTCCTGCGGCGAGAGATGCGAGAAGCGCCGCAACGATCGTCAAAAATGTTCGTTGTGCGCGCTCTCTCTCTTTCATAGGTTCATCCTTCGCTAGCTTATTGAGCAGATAGAAAGTATAGTCAAAACGATACGAGGCAAAAATTTTTACTGGGTCGGACGTTCCTGTGGTGCGAATGAGAGCAGGGGACTTTCGGCGTGCCGCAAAAATCACTGAGGTGAGGAAATGAAGAAGCGACTTGGCGTTTATTTCATGGGCTTTTTGATGGCGGCGAGCTTGCCGTTGTCGGCCGCGCAGGACAAAAAGGAAGCTGACCGGCTGCAAAATTGCGGCACGGTGCTGAAAGAAATTCTCGATATTCCCGACGATATCCCACAGGATTTGCTCGACAAGTCGGACTGCGTGATCGTGTATCCATCGGTGCTGAAGGCGGCGTTTGTGATCGGCGGAAGTTACGGTCGCGGCGCGATGACTTGCCGGACGGGCGAACACTTCACCGGCCCGTGGAGCGCACCGACGATGATGGCGCTCGAGGGCGGCAGCGTCGGGTTTCAGCTTGGCGGACAGGCGACGGATTTCGTGCTGCTGGTGATGAACGGGCGCGGCGCGCATTCGATTCTGAACAGCAAGGTGAAGCTGGGCGCCGATGCTTCGGTGGCGGCGGGTCCGAAGGGGCGCACGGCTGCAGCGGCAACGGACGTGACTCTGCGCGCGGAAGTGCTGAGCTATTCGCGTTCGCGCGGATTGTTCGCGGGCATCTCGCTCGAAGGTTCGACGGTACGACCGGACAACGACGCGAACGAGCGCGTGTATGGCAAGAAGGTCGAAGCTGAGTCGATCGTGTTCAAGGGCGCGGTTGCTGTGCCGCCACCGGCGCAGCGGCTGGTGTCGTATTTGAATCAGAAATCGCCGAAGAATCTGGGCTCGGATAATCCGCCGCCCCAGTGATCGAGACTCATTAAGCGATTTAGAAGCGATTGGATAAGGCCCCGAGAAATCGGGGCCCTTTCTTTTTGGGTGCAGAGGTATCAGACATCAACTTGACCAGCGGCCATAAATGACCTATAGTCATATATGAGCAAAGGTCAATGACGGAACTCCTGCCTGAAGTCAATCTGTCGAAAGCGGATGTCGGCGCAGCCGAGACGCCTGACCGCCGAACGCGGCGGAGCGCCGAAACGCGTGAGCGGCTCTTTCTCGCCGCAGTGCAATTGTTCGCCGAAAAAGGCTTCGCAGAGACGACGGTCGAGGACATCACGAACGCGGCCGACGTTGGCAAAGGCACGTTTTTCAACTACTTCCCGAGCAAGGAGCACATCCTCATTGCGTTCAGTGACATGCAGCTGGGAAAGCTGGAGCGATTTGTCGAGGCTGCGCGAAGCGGCAAAGAGCCGATGCGCGCATTTTTCCGAACAATGTCGCAGCAAATGACCAGCGAGCCGGCGAAGAAGCCCGACTTCATGCGCGCATTGCTCCAAGCCAACCTCTCTTCCTTGTCGGTGAGAAATGTGATGCGCGAGAGGAATACTCGCGGCGAAAACCTGTTGTCGCAGCTCGTGCAGATCGGTCAGGAGCGCGGCGAATTTCGCCGGGACGTTTCGGCGATCGAGCTTGCGCGCGTGTTTCGGCAGATGACATTTGGAACGGTGCTGCTGTGGTCGGTGTATGGCGACGACTCGCTGGCGGAACGCATCGATCGCGCGATCGATATTTTGTGGACCGGCTTTGCTCCGCGCGAGCCGGTGACTTCGCACGTAACTTCGGGCGCGGCGAAATCGTAGTTTAGTAGGAGAAGCGAATGCGGAAGCGGATTGTGATCATCGTGGTGGTAGTGGCGGCGGTATTCGCCGGCTTGGCGTATTCAGAGGGATGGTTTTCGCACGACTCGTCGCTGCAGGGGTCGGGCACGGTTGAGGCGCGAGACATTCGCGTGGGGTCGAAAGTCGGCGGGCGGATAGATAAGGTGCTCGTGCGCGAAGGTGACTCGGTGAAGGCCGGGCAGGTATTGATCACGTTCGACGATAAGGAATTGGCAGCGGCGCTGGACCAATCGAAGGCGGCGGCGGAAAAAGCGGCCCGAGGGTATCGGCCAGAGGAAATCGCGGAAGCGAAAGCGGCGTTGAACGAAGCAAAGGCGGAATACGAGCAGCGGAGGAACGGTTACCGAAGCGAGGATATTTCGGCGGCTCAGGCGGATCTCGATCGCGCGAAGGCGGACGCGGCGCGCGCGAAACTCGATTACGACCGGTACGAGGCGTTGTCGCAGAAAGATTTGGTGTCGAAGCAGCAGCGCGACCAGGCGGAAGCGACGTGGCGAATGACCGACGCGGCGCAGGCGAACGCGCAGCACAAACTTGATGAGCTGCAACACGGCTACCGGGCGGAGGAAATTGCTTCAGCGCAAGCGCGCTATGAGCAGGCGGAAGCGACCTACTCAAAATTTGCACGCGGCAACCGGCGCGAGGACGTCGATCTCGCGAAAGCTTCTTTTTCGTACGACGAAGCGCGATACCGCGAGCGCGAAGTTGTGGCGCCGTCGGATGCGACCGTCGAAGTGCTCGATGTGCGGCCCGGCGATTTGATCGCGCCGAATACGCCGGTGGCGACGCTGCTCGAACGCGACCAAATTTACATTCGCATCTATATTCCCGAAACTGAGATCGGCCACGTAACGCTTGGGCAAAAAGCCGAAGTTCGCGTCGACTCGTTTTCGAAGACGGTGTTCGACGGCGTTGTGGAGCAGATCAATCAACAGGCTGAATTTTTGCCGCGCAACGTGCAGACGCGCGAGGAACGAGTGCATCAGGTCTTCGGCGTGAAAGTTCGCATCGACGATCCGTCAAATCGCGTGCGCGCCGGGATGGCGGCCGACGTGAAGCTGAAAGCGGCGAGTTAGCAATGGGTCCGGGAACTCCACCTCGGCCGACTGAAGTCGCGATCTCCGCCGAGAATCTCGTGCGCACGTTTGGAAAATTCACCGCGGTGAACGACATCAGTTTTGAAGTGAAGCGTGGCGAGATTTTTGGGTTTCTCGGCCCGAACGGCAGCGGCAAGACCACCGTGATTAAGATGTTGACCGGGCTGCTGCCGCTCACGGGCGGGGCGGCACAAGTGGAAGGCCTCGACGTCCGCACGCACGCGGAGGAAGTGCGCGAGCGCATCGGCTATATGTCGCAGAAGTTCAGTTTGTATGATGATTTGACGGTCAACGAAAATCTCACGTTTTACGGGCGCATTTACAGCCTTCCCGCCGAACGGCTCAAGCGGCGCATGAATGAAATCATCGAACTGAACGGTCTCGGGCCGTATCTTGATCGCCTCGCGGCAAAGCTCTCGGGTGGATGGAAACAGCGGCTGGCGCTAGGCTGTGCCATGCTCCACGAGCCAAAGCTTCTTTTTCTCGACGAGCCGACAGCCGGCATCGATCCCGTCGCGCGCCGCCAGCTCTGGGATTTGCTCTTCGAACTTTCTGGCCAAGGCATCACATTCTTCGTGACCACGCACTACATGGACGAAGCGGAGCGTTGCAGCCACGTCGCCTACATTTACTATGGCAAGTTGATCGCCGACGGTACGCCAAATTCACTGCGCGAACTTCCCGAAGTGAAGCCCGACGGCACCATTCGAGTCGAAATCACGACGCCAGAAGTCACGCGAGCGTTGCGCTTCACGCGACAGATGCCCGGCATTCGCAGCGCGACGATTTTCGGCCAGTCGATTCACGCGCTCATCGACGATCATACTGACCTGCACGAACTGCAAAGCAAGCTGCTGAAAGAAGGAATTGCGGTCGCCGAGATTCGGCCGCTCGCCGCAAGCCTGGAAGACGTGTTCGTCGAGCTGACCTACAAACACCAGGCCAAGCTGGAGGGCACTCGTGCGTGACATTTTCCGTGGCTTCGGAGCGGTGTTTTATAAAGAGGCGCTGCACATCCGGCGCGACGCGGGCACATTATTTTTCTCACTGACGATGCCGCTGATGCAGATGTTCCTGCTCGGATTCGGCATCGACACCAACATCCGCCACATTCCTACGGTCGTTTACAACGCCGACGGGCGTCGCGAGAGTCGCGAACTCATCGACCAACTGAAGAATTCCGACACGTTTTACCTCATGCGCTACGTGCAGAGCGATCACGAGATGAACGACATCATCGTCGCGGGCAAAGCGCGCGTCGGCATTAAAGTGCCGGTCGACTATTCGGACAAACTGCTGCACGGCATGAGCGCACAAGTGCTGGTGCTGATCGATGGTTCCGATTCTTCGGTAGCGGGCCAAGCGATCAACGTGAGCAACGCGATCGGCCTGCAAGAATCGCTCAAGCGTGTGCTGCAGGATCGTAACGTGATGGCCGTCGAGATGCGCCCGAAAATGCTCTTCAATCCAGACTCGCGCTCGCCCAATTTTTTCCTTCCCGGCTTGACCGCGATCATGCTGCTCAACGTCACGACATTTCTCACCGCGTTTTCGATCGTGCGTGAAAAAGAGCGGGGCACGCTGGAACAGCTGTTCGTCACGCCGGTGAAACCCTACGGCTTGATGCTCGGCAAGCTGCTTCCCTATCTGTGTGTTGGCTTTTTCGAGCTCTGCCTGATCTTGACGTGCATGCGATTCATTTTCATGGTGCCGATCCACGGCAGCGTCTTATTGCTCGCAGGTCTTGCGCTGCCTTATCTTTTTGCGGCGTTGTCGCTCGGCATCCTGATATCCGCCAAGGCCGCCTCGCAGGCGGAAGCGATGCAGCTTGCGTTTCTTCCCATTTTGCCCAGCGTTTTTTTCTCCGGGTATATTTTCCCTCGCGAAACGATGCCCGCGATCTTTCAGCCGATCAGTTATCTGATTCCTGCGACGTATTTCATCAACATTACCCGCGGGGTCATTTTACGCGGGGCAACGATCAAGCATCTCTGGACCGACGGCCTCGCACTTTTTGCTATCGGTACGCTTCTCCTGGTCATCGCCGCGCGCCGCTTCCAGAACAAAGTGATTTCCGCTTAGTTTCAAAGTAGAGTCGAGCCATGGAACAACAATCGCAAGCGATCGAACGCATCAGCGCCAGAGTTTGCGTCGTTGGCGGCGGTCCCGCCGGCGTGATGAGTGGTTTCCTGCTCGCCCGAGCGGGCGTCGACGTGGTTGTGCTGGAAAAACACGCTGATTTTCTGCGTGATTTTCGAGGCGACACGGTACATCCATCCACGCTCGAGGTAATGCGTGAACTCGGCCTCCTGGACGGGTTTCTGCAGCGGAAGCATCAGGAGTACGTCCGAATCGGCGGCCGCTTCGACGGCACGCCGGCAAACATCGGCGACTTTTCGCATCTTCCGACTCACTGCAAATTCATCGCACTGATGCCGCAGTGGGATTTCCTGAACTACCTGACCGAACATGGCCGAAAGTTTTCGACGTTTCGCATGCTGATGCAGTATCAGGCGGCCGATCTTGTTTACGAAGGCGATCGCGTCGCGGGCGTGATCGGAACTTCGCCGAAGGGTGCGTTCGATGTGCGCGCTTCCCTGACAATCGGCGCAGACGGCCGCCACTCTGTGATCCGCGAGCGCGCCGCATTTCAAGTCGAGGATCTCGGCGCACCCATCGACGTCCTCTGGATGCGCTTCCCGAAACTTCCGAACGACGCCGAGTTCATGCTCGGCCACCTCAAGCCCGGGAAAATGCTCGTAACGATCAACCGCGGCGATTACTGGCAATGTGCGTTCATCATTCGCAAAGACGGATTCGAGGAACTCAAGCAGCGCGGCATCCAACAATTTCGCGATGACATCGGCGATGTCGCTCCATTTCTGAGCGATCGAACTTCGGCGCTGCGTGACTGGAACGACGTGAGCCTGCTTTCCGTACGCGTCGATCGCTTGCGCAAATGGTGGCGGCCCGGCTTGCTCTGCATCGGTGATTCCGCCCACGCGATGTCACCGGTCGGCGGCATCGGCATCAATCTCGCGATCCAGGACGCCGTTGCCACGGCGAACATTTGCGCGGACCGTCTGCGCGAAGAGTCACTCATCGACGGCGCCCTCGAAGCCGTTCAGATGCGCCGCTTTCCTCCGACAAAATGGACGCAGGCTTTCCAGGTACAAGCTCACAAGCGCATTGTTGAGCCCACTCTGCTTGGCAAAATCAATTTCAAACCGCTGCCGTTGCCGCTGCGTTTGCTTGATCGCCACCCGTGGTTGCGGCGACTTCCGGCGCGCCTGCTCGGAATGGGATTCCGGCCCGAACATGTGCGAACGAAGCCTTTCGTACCCGAGTCTAACCTGCTCGTCGGGCCGTAAGCTGCGCAAGATGTCACATCGTCACTTTTTGATTTTCCTGTCACACAGCGTATTCTGCTTTTCGTGTCCTGCCCTACCTGCGAAAAGCGAAGACCGGAACGATTCTGTCCCGCCAAAGGCGAAAAAATCTGCGCCGTGTGCTGCGGAAAAGGGCGCGAAGTCAGCATCGACTGTCCCGTCGATTGCACTTATCTGATCGCCGCGCATCGCTACGAAGACGAACACCCGCGGGCGCTGCCGAATGACACGCCGTTACTCGACGTAGAGATTCCTCGCGATACCGTTCACATCCACCAGCAGGTGATGGCCGCCTTCGCGTTCACGCTGGCGAAATTCTGTGTCGCGCATCACGACGCAACCGACACCGACGTGCTTGCCGTCCTCGAAGCCTTCGCCGAGATGTACCGCACCCTGATGACCGGTATCTATTACGAGAAGCCACCGGACGGCATTCTGCGGCGCGAACTCTACGGCGCGCTCACGGCTTTTGTCGCCGAAATAAAACAGGCCCAGGCGCAGCACGGCTCCTCGGGCGCGCTCAAAGACGCCGACATTTTCTATCTGCTTATATTTCTCTATCGGATGGGTTTGCTGCGAACAAACGGCCGACTGCGTTCGCGGCGATATATCGAATTCCTTCGAAGGCAATTCCCCGAAACGCAGGAGCTCCAGCGGGAAGAATCCCGCATCATCATGCCGTAGCGGCGATCACCGCGATCGCTTCGCGGCGCTGTCAAAACTAACGGGCTCAAAAAAACTCTACGCTGCCGTATTCCACGCCAGACTCAGCTGCGGACTCTGCACTCGCCGCTGCAACTCCTCAAACGGCCGCATATGAAATCCATGCTTCACACGAATTTTCGCGACGCGCTCCGCGATCTTGCGCCGATACTCTTCCGGCGGGTAAACGTTCCTCGAGTACCACTGCTCATACTGCCGCGCGAGCTTCGGAAATTTCTCACGAATGAACGGCAAAAACTGCTTCGCCGACGACGGCATCAGAAACAACACTCCAGAGAAAAACCACTCCGCGCCGGCTTCTTTCACGGCCGCAGCAACCGCTTCAAGATCGCCTTCGCGATCGGTAAGCCCCGGAATTAGCGGCGAGGCCGACACTCCAACCCGCAGTCCAGCCGCCTTCAACTGTCGAATCGCATCAAGTCGCAAATCAGGACGCGGCGCTCGCGGCTCTAGCAATCGTGCCAACCGCGTCCGCAGCGTGGTTACCGTAATGTTCAGAGACAGCTCCGACCGTGCTGCAATCTTCTGGAACACATCGATATCGCGCACAATTTGATTCGATTTCGTAATCACCGAAACGCTCAATCCCTCGCGCTTCGCCAGCTCTTCCAGGCACGCCCGCGTCACCTTATATTCGCTCTCCGCCGGCTGATACGGATCCGTCGCCGTCCCAATCGCAATGTGCTCCGGCCGCCCGTCGTCGGCACCCGCCCGCTGGTACGAATACTTTCGTTCCACATCGCGCGCCAGCAGCGCTGCCGGGTTCTGCTTCACAAAAATCTTTCGCTCGAAGTCGCTGCCATCGAGGTCCATGTATTCGTGCGTGTAGCGCGCGTAGCAGTATTTGCACGCGAACTCGCACCCGCGATATGGATTGATCGTCCACTCAAAGGGCACGCGATTCGAATCGCATTTGTTCAGAATTGAGCGCACCGGCAAAAGGAAATACTCCGGTCGCTGCTCCGATTTCCTTACACTTTCCGCGGAGGGAGAAGATGCTGCGAGGCGGGCAATGCCGACCAGCGGCGTTTCCGCATCTCGAACCTGGACGCTGTGGCGAGCGTTATCACCACAACGAGCCACCGCCGACGGCTCAGCCGGGGCGGCGCCGGAACACAACGGGGGGCAACCCGTCGCTCCAGCGTGGCGCGTTCAAATGAGATGCAGCTTCACCGGGACCAACCGCAATCGGGGCAGGACCACGATCAGCCACTTGTTTAGGGCCATGCATGTTCGGTTCAGAAGGTTGGGGGTCAACGGGGAAAAGCTGGGGTTGCGAAGCGAGGCGACGCCGGTTGGAAACCACCGGAGCCGAGTTGGAGAGAAAGGAAGACATAGCCCACCTCAGACAGCGACCGAGTATTTCGCCTTTTCTTCGCCATGTCAATATCTATTTTCGCTTTTTCTTTGCCCCAGCCGTTCAACGCGTTGCAGCCTGTTCCCTCTTCTTCTGATATGCTCCTCGCGCGTTTTTTCTGAGGTGGTTCCAACTCAGTTCCAGGTCACTGAGGTGAGGTCAGCTATGAATCTTTCCGCAAATCGTGTAAAGCGATTGTCCGCAGTTGCGTTAGCTCCGCTCGCAATCATCGTGCTCGTGTTCTCGATGGTGTTCAGCGCGCATTCCAGTGCCAGCGCCGATCCAGCACCAGCCACAGCGGTCGCATCACCGGCGGCGTTACCGGCTGCATCACCAAATGCGGCGCCCGATCCGCAAAGCCAGATCATCTCCTGCTCTTCCGACAACATGCGCCGCAATTATTGCGCCGCCGACGTACGCGGAGGCGTACAGCTCGTTCGCCAGCGCAGCGATGCGGCCTGCGTGTTCAACCGTACCTGGGGATTCATCAACGGACGCGGCATCTGGGTCGATCGCGGCTGCCGCGCAGACTTCGCCATCACGCGCCCCAACTGGGGCGGCTGGGACAACGGCTACAACATTTATTGCGCGTCCGACAACGGCGGCCGCAACACTTGCCCGACCGACACGCGCGGCGGCGTGCAGTTAATTCGCCAGCGCAGCGGCTCAGCTTGCGACTTTGGCCGCACGTGGGGCTACGATCGCCGCGGCATCTGGGTCGATCGCGGTTGCCGCGCAGACTTTCAGATCGGCGGCGGTGGCGGCGGCTGGAAACCCGGCGGCGGCGGGACGCAGGTAGTCACGTGCTCGTCCGACAACATGCGCCGCAACACTTGCCCGGTTGCGACGCACGGTGGCGTTCGTCTCGTTCGGCAACGCAGCGACGCCGATTGCGTCTACAACAGCACGTGGGGCTACGATCGCCGCGGCATTTGGGTCGATCGCGGCTGCCGCGCAGACTTCGAAGTCGGTAACATCCGGTAGCTGACGCGCCGAACTGAACCGAGCTTCGCACTCGCAGGCTCGCCTAACGGCAACCGCATTCACCCGTTCGTGATCGAGTGTTGGCTCTATTTCGGCGCTGGTGCGGGCGGCTGGTTTTCACTCGTCGGCGGCACAATGCCTTTAATTCGCATATACGTCACCATGTTCCCGTAGTGCTCATCCGTGTGCGCCGTATTGATCGAGAAGACCGTGAGCCTCGCCAGGTTGAAGCCGAACAACTTGATCATCTCGCCGCCTTTCACATCGTTCATGGCGTCAAACGACTTGTTGCAGTACGCCACTGCGTCTTTGAGGGCGGCCACCAGATCGGCCTTCGACGTCTTGGTTTTCTCGATGTTCTTCGGTTGGACTGTTTCTCCGACGGCTTGCGCGCAGAAATTGCTCGAAGCGTCCGCCACATGGCCAACGAGCTGGCCAAAGCTGCGAACTTCCGGCGTCGGTTTGAAGGAGTAGTTTTCTTCCGGCATCTTCACCGCCGCGCCGACGACCCCGCTGCTCACAAACGAGTAGAAGCCTTTTTCGCTGGCAGTAATCGGGTTCGCTGGCGGAGCAGCCGGCGCTGCCGGTTTCTCCTGCCCGAGTAACACCACAGGAACCACCATCCATGCAGCAAACGCAAAACACAGTCTTTTGTTCACGAGATACCCTCCGTAGGAATCGTTTCGACCTGTGAGCCTTCAATGCAGATAACTTGACAACCGGGTAGTAGCACTTCATTTGTGCAACTAGAGCGACATGTGGCTTGCAAGTCTCGTCAAAACCATCACGACACAGGAGATATGAGGCTGCGTGTAAACAAGCAGCCCGGCGAGGCTTACAAATGTTAGCGGGACGATCAGGATCTTCACCGTCATACGAACTCCATTCCGAACACCCGCAATCTGATATACGCGTCAAACGTCAGTTTGTTTCGAGATATCCGCTAGTCGGGCTCACCCACTACTACAGAAAGACGCTGCGAACTCATGATTTTCCGGCGTAGTCGCCGTATTCCCAGGCGTACGGCACGTTGGTATCGCCGAGGATGAATTTGACCAGTTCGGAGAAGCCTGCTTCGGCGCGAACATCGTTCGAGAGGATCACGACACAGCGCTGACTTTCTTCGATGCAGACCATCGTGTTGGCAGTCTGCCCGTCGTGGCCGCCTTTGTAGAAGCCGCGTCCTTGCGGGCCTTGGAAGACGATGACGCCCAATCCCGCGTTTATATCCTTTCGAAACCCACTTGCCAGCAAGTCGGGTTGGAATAGTGGAAATTGATGCGCCGTCAGGATCTGCAAGCGAGGCTTTGTGATCTCGGCACGTGATGCCACGCTCAGGCCATCACCGCGGACCAGAGCGGCGGTGAATTTCGCAAAGTCCGAGATCGTTGTATTCATTGAGCCCGCCGCGCGTACCTTGCTGCGCTTATCGTGCGGTTGCGGCTGGCCCTGATCGTTCCATCCGTCGGCGACGTTGGGATCTTCCCCGTTGCGCCAAGTCAGTTTCGTTCGAGTCATCCCTAAACGATCAAAGTTGGCCTTCGTCAGATCGCCGACATCCAGCCCCAGACCTTGCGCCTTTCGCCCGTGTTCCACGACAAATTGCAACAGGATGAAGCCTTCGCCCGAGTAGCTGAAGTGCGTGCCGGGATCGAAATGAATGTGCAGCTTCTGATCAGGCTCGATGAACCAGAAATTGCTGAAACCCGTCGAGTGCGTCAGGCACATCGCGGGCGTGATCTTTTCCCAGCGAGGGTCGCCGGCCAGATCTTTGTACGGCCCATATTTGTCGGGAAAGACCGGATCAGGTCCATAAGTCGGCAGCGGATTGTCGAGGTCCTCTTTAATCGAAGTATCGAGCTTGATTTTCCCCTGATCGACCAGTTGCATCACTGTGTATGCAAACACCGATTTCGTAAGCGATGCGCCGTACATAATTGTGTCCGTCGTGAGCGGTTCGCCCTTAGCGTTACGAATGCCATAGGCGTGGACATAACCAACTTTGCCGTGATCGACGACCGCAACGGCAATACCGTTGGCGTGTGTGCTGGACATAATCTTCTTCACTTCGCTGTCGATTGCCGCACCATCGGGTATCGTTTGAGCGGCCGACGCGACCGAAAAACAAGAGGCGATCACCAGCAGCGTGAATAGCGAACAAAGCATTTTGAACGTCATCAAAGCGAAGCCCCATGTTTTTCCGGTGCTGGAGTAGAGTAACCACGTCCGCACTTCCCCCAACGACGCACAACCAACGTCGGCACAAAGAGGCGGAAGTCGCTGCACAATCCTTCATTACTCCGCCAGCATACGCCAACCCTCGCGCAATCTGACGCCACTCCCGCTACCAACCCATTTGACGCATCCGCTCCTCAATTAATCCGCTGTAGCGATTCATCCGCTCGGGTCTTCGCTTCAGCGGCAACGGCAAGATCGCCGCAAGTCGCGCCGCCTGAT
This sequence comes from uncultured Acidobacteriota bacterium, assembly GCA_963795355.1. GTDB lineage: Bacteria > Acidobacteriota > Terriglobia > Acidiferrales > UBA7541 > Acidiferrum. Next base: position 508,162 of record CAWCHM010000007.1, on the reverse strand, counting down.
CCCGGTCGATATTCCGCGCCGAGACTCGATAGTGGTACCGGCACGCCGCCTCCGCCCCATAAACACCCGGCCCCCATTCGACCACGTTCAGATAAAGCTCCAGAATGCGCTGCTTGCCGAGCACCAATTCCGCCACCGGAACAAGCGTGAACTCAGCGCCCTTACGCAAAATAGAACGGCCCGTTCCGAAAAACAAATTCTTCACCAATTGCTGCGTGAGCGTCGATCCGCCGCGAATGCGCCCACCTTCCATATCGTCTTCCGCGGCGATTTCCATCGCGTGCCAATCGAATCCGTGATGCTGATAGAAGCGCGCATCCTCTGCGGCAACGACAGCGTGCTGCAGATCCGGCGAAATCTGCCTCAGTGGAACAAATTCGTACCGTTCGTGATACGCCGCGTGATGAATCCAAGCCTGGAACCGCCGCTCCATGTGCACTGCCGTCGTCGGTGGGTCGATCCACCGAGCCGCCACAAGCATCAGCACACCGAGCGACCAAAGCAGCGCTACCCCGATGAGAATCCATCGACCGAAATATCGGAGAGTTCTTTCCCGAGGCGCATTCCCGCGCGTTATGTCCGGATTTTCAGTCACGCTTCAGAATAGTCGTTCGGCCCGGATTTGACACCGCTCCCGATCGATCGGCGTTACCAAGCCCCGGCCATCCTTCTTACGAAGTCACGGCTGCGCGAGCGCCAACGGGTTCGACAGGCGTTTTGCGCCGAAGAACGGCTGCGGAGATGAGAGTGATGATGAGTCCCACAGGAAACGGCTCCATAAAGGTGTACGCCATGTTGACCAGTGGGTTCTGGTAGCTCTCCTGAGAGCGCTGGATGGCCGCAACCCGCGCAGCTGTGGTGGCCGGATCAAGTCCGGACGCCTGGACCCTATGAATCTGCGCCGCGAAATATCCATCCATAAAGTGCGGCATGAAGTTGAAATAAATAATCTCCCACGAGACGACGTAGCACGCGGTAGTAATGAACGTGATCAGGATGCCGCAGGCGAACGCGCGACCAAACGAGATTTGCCCACCCAAATTATTGTCGCGATAGCTCCGGATTCCAAAATAGATCAACAGGAACGACGCCACCATGATCGTGTAGCCGAGCGCCATGCTGTGGCTCGTGCCAATCTTGTTGGCGATGAGCAGCGAGCCGCCCATAAGGGCGGAGATGATGGCCCCTGCGATAAGGCCGAAGGTTAAGACGATTTTCTTCATGTGAAGCTCCTTGTCCGAGTGAGAACGGAGTCACCATGCGGCGTAACGTGGCAAGATGTCGTCATCCTTTCGGGTGATTTTGCAGGGATGAAGCAAAAATCGTGCTTTCGAGTGACGCGATCACGGCAGCAGGCCGAGTTCTTTGCCCCGCTGGACAGCCTGGGTGCGTCGGGCAGCTCCCAGCTTGTCGAAGGCGCGTGCACAGTGCGTCTTGACGGTGTTTTCCGAAACGAAAAGCTGCGCGGCGATCTCGCGGTTGCTCAGGCCACGGGCGACCAGCGTCAGAATTTCAAGCTCTCGCGCCGTGATGCCCAGGTTCTGCTGCTGGGCCGCGTTGGGAGCGAAGGGTTCATGCGGGCGACCCTCCGCGGGGACATGCACTTCCCTGACTACCACCGTTTCGCGAATCGTTTCGCGACGCCGCGTGAGGCGCAGCCCGAGCCAGATGCCAAATGCCGAAAAAAGGATCGCGACGAGCGCGCTGTACAGCTCGACGGAATGCTCGATGACCACAAACCGGTACTCGGTGTATTGCAGCGTAGCGATGAGGACGCCGCCGACGAGACCGAAGATGAGCACGTGGCGCTTCATAGCCGATTCCGTGGAAGTGTAACGAAGACCCCGACCAAGCGCCACTCCCGGAGAGGTTCAATCGATGCGCCAGTGGTCCACATGCCGCGCAGCGAGCCAACGCTGCGAGATTCCGCTAACACGAAGCAACTGAGCAGCGGTAAGCTCCCGTCACTCAGTAATTCATCACACGTTTGAGGCCAGACGGAGGCCACATGCGTTCGATCCTTCTCTGTTCAGCAGTGCTGACTCTATTTTTCGCAACGCACAGTTCGCCAGGCCCAAAGGTTTCCACGACGTTTCATCCAGGTCAAATATTTCGCGACTGCCCGGACTGCCCTCCGATGGTGGTCGTTCCGGCGGGAAGCTTTCTCATGGGAGCGCCTGCCGATGAACTCGGCAGAGATGACATCGAAGGGCCGCAGCACCGCGTGACGATCGCGCAATTTGCCGCCGGCAAGTACGACGTCACCCGCGCCGAATGGAAGATCTTCGTCAAAGCCACCAATCGAAAATCGGTGGGCGGATGTGCCTGGACTCCATCGAATCAAGACCTGAATCCTGACGCTTCATGGGAAAGGTTGGGTTTCACGCAGGATGACACTCACCCGGTCGTGTGCGTTTCGTGGGCCGACGCTCAGGACTACGTTCAATGGCTCGCTGCAAAAACCGGAAAGAAATATCGACTGCTCAGCGAAGCGGAATGGGAATACGCCGCGCGGGCCGGATCGACAAAAGCATACCCGTGGGGGGGCACCGCAACGCATGAACATGCGAACTACGGGCAGGAAGACTGTTGCTCCCCGTTGGCCAAAGATCACGATAAATGGGAAGAAACTTCGCCCGTCGGCTCATTCCCTCCGAACAAGTTCGGCCTATACGACATGCACGGGAACGTACTGCAGTGGGTGCAAGACTGCTTCTCCGCTTCCTATGCGAAAGCGCCTGCCGATGGAACTCCGTACGAGCGTTCCCTCAAACTGCAAACGTCGGGAAATCTCGCCGACATGACCGGCACCAACTCCTGCGCGTACCGAATCGTTCGAGGCGGTGACTGGGGCGACCCTCCCGCTATGATTCGATCGGCCTTCCGTAACTACGCTCCGGCGCCCGGAACCACCTTGGAAAATTACCGCAGCGGCGGTCTTGGCATCCGTATAGCTCGCAGCCTCGAATAACAACATCTCGCTGACTCAACGCCAGCTAAGTCCCGCGATTGGACATTGTGAAAATTCGGCGAGAGTTTAGCCAGGGCAGTGGCGATTCCAGAAACTGATCTAAATGCAGAAGGTGGTTCAGCGGAAGAGGTCGGAGGTCGGCCTGCTGGAATTCCATTCGCGAAACGACACGGACCCGTGCCAGCCTTCATCCATGGCTTTTTCCAGGGCTTTGAAAGTGTCGGCAGTGTACTGCGATTTGTGGCACTCAAAAGCGCGTTTGAAATTCTCGAAATCTTTCGGCGTGTAACTAACGGAAGCCGTCAGATAGGCTGGATCGGTGGTGTGGAAAGGAAGGGATGCGGGCCAGATCGAGTTGAGCGGTTTGGCTTGCGCTGGTGTAAGGCCGGGGTAATACAGTTTGATGCCCGATTTATGCGATTGCACCACCTCGGTGACCGCATCGGAAACGAGACGATGATCGGGATGGCCGTAACCGCCGTCGGGGCCCCAAGTGATGATGACTTCAGGATGAAGCTGATCGATCAGTTTTTGGACATTGTCCGCGACGGAGTGGATATTTTTCGCAAGCGGATTGGTGATGGCGCCCAGTTCGCCGTCATTGAGATTGAAAAAGATAGGCGGCTCGATGCCGAGTTCCTGGCAAGCGCAGGTAGCTTCGGCGCGACGCGCCGCTGCTAAGGGTTCGCCCGCCGGAATCTTGGCAAAGTCGTTCGCGCCTTTTTCGCCTTTCGTAGCGATGGCGAGGTAGACATGCACGCCTTCATGCGCATAGCGCGTGAGGGTGGGCCCGGCAAAGACTTCGTCGTCGGGATGGGCGAAAACAGCCAGCAACACACGCGGCTGGGGCGGCGGAGCTTGCTGTGCCAAGAGATTGGCGCTGAATAGCAGCGTAGTCAGTAGGGTGAAGAGCCTCATCGTAGGAGTCCTTAGTGAAATCGGCGGGAGTCTACATCAGTCGAAGCTGCGCCTTGTTCGAAGAATGAATTCGCTCCCGATAAACGCATGGTACACACTTTCATGCTTGTCATCGATGAAAGCGGCTCACGTTTCATCTCGCTGCCCGAGATGTAACCCTCTGGTTCGCGCGCGAGGCTCCTGGGTGCCGCACCCTCCTGGTGTTAGGAGGGTGCGGGTTTAGACGAAACCGGATCGCACCACGATCACGAAGAAGCGCCCAGCACCCACCGCGTCGTTAGCCATCTGATTGGTATGCTCACCAATGCGCGGAATTCTAGTCTGAAATTTCGCGGCACCCATCTTCGGACATGCGACAATTGATCGAACTCATCGAAACGAAACGTCGCGCCCGCGGAGGAAAGTTTTGCGAACGGTGTCGGATTTCTCGAAGCGCTCTGCGATTTTGCTTCTGGCCATCGCGGCGGCCACCGTCTTCAGCGGCGCCCATCGCATCGAAGCGCAAACAAAATCGACGCCCTCGCAATCCAAGAAACCGCCAACCTCGCCCGCCAACGCCCCAACACCCGCGGCCGCTCCCAACGCGCCAGTATCAACCCACTACCCGATCCTGCTCCTCGCTTTCGGTCCGGCCGAAGGAACGCAGCCTGCCTGGAGCATCCGCATCGGCATTAAAGGCCCGGAGCGAATGGACCGCCCGAACTATCCGCCGGTCACTCTCGAACCGATCGATGTCACCCGCGAAGGCACGAACGACGAGTGGACCTATCGCGCGAAAGATTCCGCAACCGGTGCCGACATCGCCGTGCACCTCGCGCGCGATACGTGCTCGCCCGCTGACGCCAACGGCGCGAAATACACGTTCCGCGTCGTGGCTCAGCATGCGCAGATCGGCACGCTCAACGGCTGCGCCCGCATCGCCGCCGAACTTTTTCCGAAGATCAACAATCAGCCCGACCCCGATGACGATGACAAACCGCCGGCCGTGCTCCCCGCCGACATCATCAAATTCCAATTGCCAACCGCGATTGCCTACGTCGCCGGCGCAAAAGTCCTTGTCGGCCTCGGCAAAATTCGCAAAGCCGCCGCTCAGGACGGCTCCGAGCCTTCCCTTTCGCACGACGGAAAAAAACTGCTCTACACGCGCCCCGACAACAAGACCGGTCCCGATCGCACCATCGTTCTCTACGACACGACAACCGGCCGCTCCCAGGATCTGGTCCACGGCGGAGTGCGCGAAGCATTCTGGTCGCCCGACGACTCCCGCGTCGCATATCTGAATTATCAGGATCAGAAGTGGCAGCTCTACATCTTCACCGCGGGCGCACCCCAGCAAGGCGCTCCGGTCTTCACCGGCAGCCTCACCTCCCTGCACGGATGGATCGACGCCCACACACTCCTCGCCAGCGACATGCAAAACGCGTACTGGATCACGGACGATGGCCGCACTACGCAAACCGTTCCGCTCAAGGAAATCTACGGCGATACCTTCGACATCACCGGCTCTGACACTTTCCGCGTGAACCCGATCAATCCCGATCTCCTGCTCGTCGCCGCGCCCTACGTCAAGGCTCCCGCAGGCGCCCCGACCGACCAGATGGGTCTCGCCGCCGCAGTCTTTCTCTATGAAGTGAAATCAAAACGCCGCACGTTGATGAGCCCCTCCGACGAGTGGGCCCGTCACGGCGAATGGTCCCGCGACGGCGTCCAGATCTTCTACACCCGCCGCCTCACCGCCACATCGTATTTCGTCTACCGCCAACTCTGGGATGGCAGCGAATCCAAGCGCTACCAGGAAGGCTCCGACCTCGTCGTCGGCAGATAAGCCGTTGGTACTTCACCTGTCCTAAAGGCCAATTCACCGATTAGACGAACCCGCCAGCCCCCGCCGCCGGACCGCTCTCCAGGGGCGTAAAATGAGCCTATGTCCAGCTCTCCCACCCCCGTCCCCATCGCCAAACAGGTCGGCATCCTCGTCCTCGACGACGATCTTTCGGGCCAGGGCGCATTGCGCCAGATTTTAGACTCCGAAGGCTGGAGCGTTCGAATCGTCCCCGACACGCAATTGCTCATGGCCGAACTGAAAACCGGCGAGTGGTCTTTGGTAGTCGCCAACGCAGCCTTGCTCGGCCCCGACAGCCCCTTATTCGCCATCTTGCGCGAACTTTCCGGTGTCTCCGCCGCGGAAGGCGCTCGCCTGCGCGTTCTCTATATCCTTCCCGAACTTTCCGGCAGCCAGTACGTAGGCCCACTCGAAGCCGCAAAACTACCCTACGTCGTTCGCCCATTTCATTTGCACGATTTCCTCGAAAAAGTCAGCGACCTGCTCGTCGAAGTCAAAGCCATCGAAGCCCCGTTGCGCCAGGTTCGCCACGAATTCGGCCAGATCCGAAAGAAAAGGCAGAAGGACGGCCGCACAAACTCCATGTTCGCCGCCCGCGACTCCTTCTCCTACACCGACGAGGAACTCGCCGAATACGAGAAGCAGGAATCCGAAGCCTCCAAGTCCCGCCGCAACCGCGTCCGCACCAACCTCGGCGACCCCGGCTCCCGCTAACTTCCAGAATCAACTCAGTCTTGGTAGCGCCGGTTTACCCACAGTGGGTCCCTCACCATGAAGGGCATCCTGCCGGCGTTTTTCCTTCATACCCGATCGCGAATCGCAAACCCTCGCGCGAACGTCAATCCCCACACCAATTCGAACAGACACAATGTAAAAAGTACCAATTGACAAGTGTTACCTAGTCTGTTATCATGGCCTCGTTCAGAAATCCGTCCAACCCTTCGACCGAATCATCTTTAATTCACAAGTTCAATGCGTCTTTGTACGGGCGCAGCACCGCTGCGCCCCAGCTTGCCCGGCCCACAGAACCACCACAGTCCGTTTTTCCGATTTCCGTTAGCCCCGTGTCGTCTGTGGTGAACGCCTTCCAAGCCGAACAAAACACGAACGCTCGCACTCCCCGAACCCCAACAAAATCAACATCTTGCATACTTCCCATTTCGGGAATTTCGCAACGTGCTGATACCAAACGCTTTGCACACTCTTTCATAAAACATGGGGGGTGGGGGTGCCTCCGCCCCCCAAAAAAAATTCACGACGTCCGCAAAACCAGCAAACGGTGAATCGTCACCGCCTTTGGCATCAAAGCATCCAGCTCGATCAGTGCCAGCCGCCCCTCGGTGATCTCCCTCCACCGGTAAACATTCGGCTCGCTCTCCTCCACCTGCTTTCCGTTGAGCCGCCGCAAGAACCCACGCGCATCGCCTTCCGTAGCCACTTCGCGCACCTGCGGCCGAGCTAGCGCCTCCACCGCATAGCTGCGCAACAGCTTCATCCAGTAGTGATTGAACAGCTCCGGCGACGCAAAAATATCGCTCCACGCGACCTCGTCTCCGTAAGCCACGATGACGCCCACAACCCGCTCGCCCTTGAGCCCATCGACCGCCTTCTCAAACCGCCGCTCCAGTTGCGCCACGAGTTCGTCCACCGACGCCCCGACTCGCCCACCTTCGTAAATCTTGGAATACGCCTGCGTCGGGGCACCCACATTTACCTCTCGGCTGATCGAGTCCGCCGTAATCATCGGCGCCATGTCCGCCAAGCCCCGACCGCTAACCGCCGACTGCGCCGTCGACCCCGCGCGCACCGCGTTCCACACATCGTTCTGATCCTTCGCCAACGCCGCCTGCTCGCGCACGCTCGGATGCACCATCGTCTTCGCCGCCGAAAATCGCGAACCCGACGACCAACGTCCATGCTCGACGCAGAAAACATCCAGGGGCAGCGGCTCCGAACCAACCGGCACGATCCGATCCTTCCCAATGATCCGGTCCTGCTTCCCTCCGCTCACCAGTTCCCCCGCTAGCAGCAACAGCGGCCGCTTACTCCGATTAATCAGCACCAGCTGATTCACCGCGGCCCCTCGGTTGAAGTCCGGGCGCGGCGCCCTTCCTTCCGAACGGAACAACCCGCCGGAGCCTTGCTCCGTCACGACGACTTCGCCGCTCGCCAGCCCTTCGTCCAGAGTCAGAAACATCGAAGTATCGACTCCACCAGACGTTACGACCGGAAACACCGTGATGTTTTCATACGTAATCCCAGGCAGCAGCCGCCAGGAATTCTCGGCAGCCGGATCCGGCACGGGCGAATTCCCCGGCGTCGCCGGAGCTGGCGCCACAGCGCTTAACGTCAGGCCTCCCACAGCCGTCAGGCCAATAAGATTGCGAATTACCGAGGACAAGAAACCGCGGTTGAACATAAAAACCTCCGGTGCGCGAGCATGTGCGCTGAGGCTTAGAACGGTCCCCGCGGGAAACCTTGCATGAATCCGCCGCGTAAGAGCGCCAGTGCTACTATGTGGCGGTTGTCGGCACTGCAATGGGACAAACTTGGGCTGGCTCGCTAGAAAATCGGCTGACCGTGTCGATTTCGGGAAGCTCGGGCGTCGTACTGATGCGGGGCTGTCGAATCGGTCGCCGGATGCAAACTACGGCTCGACTTCAGGCCAAATGGGGGCTGCCATGCGCTACATGATGCTGATCTACACCAGGGAAGGCGAGCTGAGCAAAATGTCGCCCGAGGAGGCGCAGCAAATTCGCGAAGCGCACGCTGCGGTCATGCACGAGACGCGTGAGCGCGGCATGCTCGTCGCCGTGAACGGGCTGGGTCGGACAAATACAGCGACCACCGTACGAATAGAAAATGGAAAAGCGCTGACGACCGATGGGCCATTTGCGGAAACAAAGGAGCAATTGGCCGGATATTACGTGCTCGATTGCGCGGACATGGACGAAGCGATTTATTGGGCGGGGCGGATTCCGACGGCGTGCGGCGGGGCCAAAGGTTCGATCGAGATTCGGAAACTCACGGAATTTGAAGGCGTGCCCGAATCGATCTTAAAGCCGCATCGCGTGGCGGCAACCTCTGCGGCCGACTGAACCGACTCCATCACCAACATTCACAAAGGAGAGCATCCGTATGAAGGCGACTCTATTTCTGCGCATCGCGTCGGTGCTGGCGATCATTCACGCGATTCTGCACACGATTGGCGGCATGTTGAGCAAACCGAGTAATGGCGCGCCCGAGATTGCCATCATAGATGCGATGAAATCGCGTTCGTTCAATGTCATGGGCTCGATGCGCACCTACTGGGATTTCTTCTTCGGCTATGGATGGCTGGTGGCGATCACGCTGTTGGTGCAAGGTATCTTGTTCTGGCAGCTTGGCGCGATCGCAAAAACAAACGGCGGGCAGATCCGGCCGATCATCCTGCTCTTCTGCTTGAATTTTCTCGCGACGACTGTGATCGCCTGGAAATATTTCTTCATCGCGCCGGCGGTCACCGAGTTGCTGATCGCGGCGTTTCTCGCCGGGGCATATTTCACGGCGTCGTCCGCACGGGCCGCGTAAACTGACGCAATGTCACCCGCGGTGATAGAGGCCAAGTCCGTCGCGGAGTCGGTGTTCCGGCAACAGTCGGGACGCATCATCGCGACACTGATCCGGATTTCAGGCTCATTCGATCTCGCCGAAGAGGCATTACAGGAAGCGTTCACGTCTGCGATTGCGCGCTGGCCGGAATCGGGAGTGCCCGAAAATCCCGCGGCTTGGATTACGACGGCGGCGCACCGCCGCCTCATCGACGCGCTGCGGCGCGATCGCACGCGGCGCGAGAAAGAAGATCCGCTCCGGTATGAAACGCCGACGTCCTACCATCCCGACGATATCGACGCTGAAGCCGCGTTCGACGCATCGTCGATGAATTATCCCGACGATCGACTGCGACTCATCTTCACGTGTTGTCACCCTGCGATTAACACCGAGGCACAAGTCGCGCTCACGCTGCGCACGCTCGGCGGCCTGACGACTCCGGAAATCGCGCGCGCATTTCTGGTGCCGGAAGCGACGCTTGCGCAACGGCTCGTTCGCGCGAAATCGAAAATCGCGCAGGCACACATTCCTTACGAAGTGCCGCCTCTGCACACTTTGCAGGAGCGATTGCAGTCGGTGCAGGCGGTGCTCTACTTGATTTTCAACGAAGGATATTCGGCGACGTCGGGCGACACGCTGATTCGCAAAGAGCTGTGCTCCGAGGCGATCCGGCTGGCGCGACTGCTCTGCACACTGCTGCCGCGCGACGCGGAGACGCTTGGGTTGCTCGCGCTGATGCTGCTCCACGATTCGCGGCGCAACGCGCGCACGGATCCCGCCGGCGAATTGATTTTGCTGGAAGAACAAGATCGATCGCTGTGGGACCGCAACGAAATCCGCGAAGGGCTCGAACTCGTGGATACCGCGCTGCATCTGCGAAATATCGGTCCGTATCAATTGCAGGCGGCCATCGCAGCGCTGCACGCGCAGGCCGATACCTGGGAACACACAGATTGGCTCCAGATCAACGCGCTTTACGTTGAACTATATGCGTTATCGCGATCGCCGGTAGTTGCGTTGAACCACGCGGTAGCGATCGCGATGTCGGAAGGAATCGAAAAGGGTTTGCGGCGCGTAGATGAGATCGGCGCGGATGGCGCGCTCGATGACTATCACCTGTTTCACGCCGCCCGCGCTGACATGCTGCGGCGCCTCGGGCGAACACCCGAAGCCATCAAAGCCTATTCGCGCGCACTGGAACTCACGCGCAATCCCATCGAGCAAAATTATCTGCGCCGAAGATTGATCGAGCTGACTCCGCCCGCGAATTGAGCTTTCCTCAATTATCCCGCCGGTTCAACGCGTCGCACTTCGCTGCGATCCTTCGTTGCCGCAAGCAGTTCCGCTGCAGTGGCATGCCACGAAGGATGCCGAAGGTCCGGGGCGATTTCCGCGAGCGGCACGAGCACAAACCGCCGCTGCGTCATCCGCGGATGTGGAACCTGCAGCTCAGGCGTAGCGATGGTCTCGTCGCCATACAAAAGAATATCGATGTCGAGAATCCGCGGCCCCTTGGAAAACTCTTTCTTGCTACCCATCTGAGCCTCAATGGCCCGAAGGTTTGCCAGCAGCGCAGCGGAAGCCAGTTCGGTCTCGGCTTCCACAACACAATTCAGAAACCAATCCTGTTTGAGATAATCGACCGGTTCCGTCTCATAGAACGCGGACACTTTGAGCACGCGAACCCCAACATCCGGCAGCAACGCAATCGCCCCACTCAGGTTCGCCGCTCGATCACCAATATTTGAACCTAAAGAGAGATAGACGAATTGAGAGTGCAAAGTTTTTTTGGCAGAAACACCGATGTCGTTGCCGTTCACAGCCGGTCTTTCCAGTAGTCCGGGGGCCGCTTGCCATGAGCAACAGCAACTATCTGAATCTTTGGCGGCAGTTCACGATAAATCCATGAGAATGGAAAACTGGGAAGAATAACTTCCGTGTGCCTCTGCGCCCAAGCGGCCATCGTTGCGGATTTTCGCCGATCGCTACGAGCGCGAGTTCAATTTCAACAATGAATCTGGAAGCGGCAACCTCGCTTCGTTCAAGATACCACTCAAAGGCTGAATCATATTCGAGAGCGGCACTGAGTTGAAACTCAACGACTTCGTTTTGCATTGGAAAGCCGCGACAATGTCCGAGCGCGCAATTCTTCCCAAGGTACTGTCGTTGCCTTTCCTGAGTCTAACTCGTCTATTCGGCGATCAATCTCAGCCGCCCAAGCTGTCTCGACACCTTCGTCGGTGGAGGCATCCAAGCTCTTGAGAAGAGACCCTGCAATCGAAGCGCGCTCTTCATCGGAGAGAGCAAGTGCCTTTTGCAGGATTTCCAACGCCTGGTTCGTCATAAGGACCATTATACCGCCAAAAACCATCCGAGCTGTTCGTCTAAAGTCGGCGCCACCCTGGCGTAACTACAGCGAGTAGTGTATATGCATGTCCAGTTGCTTGGGCGATAGTGCCCAGCCACTTCTCAGAAGCACTTTCATCACATTTCCCTCTGCGTCTGGCTCGGCTACATCTGCCTCAGTTATAAGGAGAATCTGGACATGTCTATTCTTGCGTGGATCATCTTGGGACTTCTGGCTGGATTCATCGGAAGCAAAATTGTAAACAAGAGCGGCGAAGGATTGATGCTCGACCTCGTATTGGGAATCGTCGGCGCCGTGGTAGGCGGATGGTTGTTCAATACGTTTGGGCATTCCGGCGTGACCGGTCTGAATTTGTACAGCTTGCTGGTCGCGGTAGTTGGAGCGATCGTTGTCCTGGTCGCGTGGCATGCGATCAAACGCGTTTAAGCTGCACATCTACAGATCACTGAAATAACCAAAAAGATTCACCAAAGAGGACGGAGTTCACAGACGGCGGAAGCGAACGCTTCGATGTGGCTCCGAGTCCTTAAAACAAACGCGGCTGGCGGCGCGGAAGTTCGCGTCCGAAATATTCGTAGGCGCGCGTGGTCGCCATGCGGCCGCGCGGCGTGCGGTCGATCATGCCGATCTGCATGAGATACGGCTCGTACATTTCTTCGATGGCGTCTTCCTCTTCGCTGAGCGCGGCGGCGAGCGTGCCGAGCCCAACTGGGCCGCCTCCGTATTTATCGAGCAACGCGAGCATCAGATTGCGATCGACCTCGTCGAGGCCGCTGGAGTCGATGCCCAGCATCTGTAGCGCTTCCTGAGCGACGGCGCGCGTGATGCGGCCGGCGGCGCGAACTTCCGCGAAATCGCGCGCACGACGCAGTAGGCGATTGGCAACGCGCGGTGTCCCGCGACAGCGGCGCGCGATTTCTTCGGCGCCGCCTTCATCCATCTCGATATTCAAAATCTTCGCCGACCGATTGAGGATGATCAGCAAATCGTCGGGCTCGTAAAAATCGAGCCGATGCACGATGCCAAATCGCGAGCGCAACGGCGCGGTGATAAGGCCCGCGCGCGTCGTGGCGCCGATCAGCGTGAAATGGCTAAGCGGAAACGGATGAATGCGCGCGCCGGGTCCCTGGCCGATGATGAGATCGACGCGAAAATCCTCCATCGCGGGATACATCACCTCTTCCACAGCCGGTTGCAGGCGATGAATCTCGTCGAGAAAGAAAACTTCCTTGGCTTCAAGCGACGTGAGAATCGCGGTGAGATCGCCTTTGCGCTCGAGCAGCGGGCCAGCGCTGGTTTTGATCGGAACGTTAAGTTCGTTGGCGATGATTTGCGCGAGCGTCGTCTTGCCGAGTCCCGGCGGACCGTAAAGCAAAACGTGATCGAGCGCTTCGCCGCGGCTGCGCGCGGCTTCGATGGCAATCTGAATGTTTTCTTTTACCCGCTTCTGACCGATGTATTCGCTGAGGCGCGTCGGGCGGACGCTCGCTTCGATGCGTGCATCTTCGTCGTAGACCGCGCCCGAGACGATCCGCGGCGGCTCGCGGCGTTCCAGCATTCGTTTTGCGCTTGCGTCGGCCATAGTTGTCAGCGGCTAGCGGCGCGTCCTTTCGGTGTGCTGAGAGTTTGCAACGCGGCGCGCAACGTTTTCTCAAAATTGGCGGAGCCGTTTTCGCGCTTGGCATCGGCGACGGCACTTTCGGCGGCGCGCGGATCGTAACCGAGATTGACGAGCGCGGACGCGACGTCGGCTTCGATGCCGGCCGGAGTCGACGGCGCGGGCCGCTCGACTTCGACGGTGACCGCGTCGAGCTTATCTCTCAGTTCGACGACCATGCGCTCGGCGGTTTTGCGTCCGACGCCGGGAATTTTCGTAAGCCGCGCGAGGTCGCTGTTGCGAATCGCCGGGACGAGTTCCTCGACGCTCATGCCGGAAAGAATTTTCAGCGCGAGCGATGGGCCGACACCGGACGCCGAGAGCAACATTTCAAAAAAGTGTTTCTCGCGCGATGAGAGAAAGCCATAGAGCGAAAGCGCATCTTCGCGGACATGCGTGTGGATGAGCAGCGTCACTTCGGTGTGCAGATCGCCAAGCGTCGCGTAAGTGGAAAGTGGGACCAGGACAATGTAGCCGACACCATTGACGTCGACGAGAACTTGGTTGGGTCGCTTGTCGGCGAGATGCCCGCGCAATTGGCCAATCATCGCAGCCAGTATTGCCGCCTTATCTTCGCCTGTCAAACATGACGCGGTATGCGTATATGCACGCGAAAAAGGGACCACCCGCGCTCGCGTACTTGTCTGGTTATCACTGCCAGCTCAACCGGTCGGTGCAACACCTTTCGATACGTTCATTCGACTATGCTTTTCTAGAAGGAGTCTTCTGTTTGGTTGTATTCGCTCAAAGCCTAGCCAGAGTAGTGTTCCGGTTGATCTAACCTTATCGAGCGATTTCAGCCACTGTTTTCATTGCAAATTGCGTTCGAGCTGCATGTTGCATCGAACCCATTGAGACCACCACGTTTATCGGGAGTTGAAACGAACTACAATTTGCTTTGCGTTCGAGCCGCCGGTTTCGCCGGGCGGTACTTCGGACACAACTGAGCAAGGCGTGCGTCATTGCTATGTCGGCGTGGTTTGACGATTTGAGGCGAAGCCGCGCTTACGACTGCGGGGCGATCGAGTTTCTGGAGAAGGGGCAACTCGGCGAGAAACTGAAGCCGGGCGATCGCGGGATGCGCCCCTAAGCGCCAGAACGCTTTGCCCGCCCGCGCGGCCGGGTCTGCGCCGCTGTCGCTCGCTAGATAAAAATCAGCCGGAACCCTATCGCGGATTAACATAATGCTGGAAAAGCTCTGCCACGGGATTTGGGGGTTCGGGAGGTTCGGGAGGTGGCGAAGCCACGCTTACGACTGCGGCACTTACCAGAATAGATCCAAAACAACCGCCGGTCACTTTGCCTAGCTCGTCGGTCGAAAGTTCCTTGGCTGGTTGATTGTCCACAGGTTCTTGTTTGATTTCGTCGCTCATAGTGTCCCCCGTCGAATTTAGCCACGTATGAGAGTGAGCAATTCACATACCAGGGCCTTTGAGGGTTCCTGCACCTGGGTATCTCATGGAAAATGGCTGATTGGCACGGGGTTCGCTTCTTCGCGCCCCCGCAGTAAGCGGAAGCCAATGCCTATCCGATCGTGGATTGGCTATCTGTTTGGATAGCTTGGGCGAACTCGGCACGCGGAACTCTAGCCGATCTAGAATTGCCTAGGCTAGGTCAACCGAAAACTTCTAATCAGAGAAGCGAGCGCAGCGGGCTGATTCCTGCGGCTCGGATAATAAAGAAAGAATCCTGGAAAGGTTGGACACCAGTCCTCAAGAATGCGAACTAATCGGTGCTTCTCCAGGTGCTCAGATACTTGCTGCTCGAAAACTAGGCCGAGCCCCACACCTGCAAGCGCTGCCTCAATCACCGAGTACGTATCGTCAATCAACAGTGGTCCGGTGACTCCGACTGTGAAATGGCGACTGCCCTTACGCAATCCCCACCGGTAAGGTGCCGTCGGGCTGTTGTACCCAATGCAGCTATGCTTCGCAAGTTCGCGCGGGGATTTCGGCAGAGAATGCAATTTGGAAGCACATCAGATCAGTTACGCACAACGCACAATGGATAAGCAGATGCGGGATGCAGCTTTGCGAGGAGACTCAAGTCTCGATGTAAAGTTTACGGCCACCGAATATGTAGCCATTAACCCCGCAGGTGTCTTGTTCACTCGCGACCACGTGCTTGCACCAGCTAAACTCCACAATGAGATGCGAAAGGCTTCAGGTGAACCACCGATTGCGGCCTTGCTGCTGGGGGAGAGAACATTTGGCTGAGGAGGACAACATCATGGGCGACAAGATCGTGAATACCACATTTGATGGAACGTATCGGCAGACGAATTTGACGAACGAATCGGCGGAGTATCTGGCGAAGCGCGAGGAGCTTCGGCTCGCTGAGATCGAGCTGATGCAGCAGCGCGAACGCGTTGCGGAGATGCGGCGGCACCTTCCGGAAGGCGCTGCGATTCAGGACTATGAATTCGAAGAAGGGCCGCGCAACCTCAACGCGGGGGATTCACCAGTCACGAAAGTGCGCCTCAGCGAGCTTTTCACCAAGCCGGAGCGAGCGCTGGTCATCTATCACTTCATGTTCGGAAAGAAGCAAGCGAAGGCTTGCCCGATGTGCACCATGTGGCTCGACGGAGCGAATGGCATCGCGCATCACCTGGCGCAGAATGTGGACTTCGCGGTGGTTGCGGCGGCCGATGTTCCGACGCTGCGCGCTTTCGCTCGCGAGCGTGGCTGGGACAAGTTGCGCCTCGTCAGCGCCGCGAACAGCACTTTCAAATACGACTTGGGCAGCGAAAATCGCGAAGGCGATCAGGACTCGACAATTTCCGTCTTCACGCGCGACGCGAAGGGAAACGTACGCCACTTTTACTCGGTGCATCCGAGGATGTCACAGGAGATCAAGGAACGCGGCATCGATCTGTACGCTCCCGTCTGGCATTTCCTCGATTTGACGCCGCAAGGCCGCGGGAACTGGTCCGCAAGCCTCGCTTATGGCACGAAGGTGAACGCCGCCGCCAAATGAGTTGCCCCTTCACATCTTGCCCCCTTTTTTAACCGCGGTCGCGATGGCAAAGCATTTTGCCGTTTGAACGAAGCTCCGATTTCTGCTTGAATACACGCATTCGGAGCCTTCATGAAAATTTACAACGTCTACGGCTACCTGCTGATTCTCGCCTACCTGCTGGCGTGCATGTTTTTTGCGCCGCCTCACCTGGGACCGTGGGTCGGACTTTTGATCGGCGTGATTTATTTTGTTTTTTGCTGGTTTATGGCCGGTCTGTATTTGGCGGACGTCCTTCACATGGGGATTGCGCATCGCGCGCTCGACTATAAAGAATGGTTCATCAAGAGCGTCACGGTGGTGAACAACACGCTTGGGATCTACGTCGACCCGATCGCCTGGGTGAATCGTCATCGCTTGCATCACAAAAATTCCGATCACGATGGCGATCCCAATAAACTCGCCAGCGATGGTTTTTGGCGAACCTTATATCGCTGCATGATGCCGTATGAATGCAACGAGAATCTTGCGGGCGACCCGATTTTACAGTCAGCCACGTTTCGGATTGTGGCCAGCCCAACGTTCGCGATCGTCGTTCAGGCCGCAAGCTTTTTTCTTTTGTGGAAGCTGGTGGGAAGCCTGACGTTCGCGGTGGTGCTATGGGCTGGGATGAGAATTTTTGCGCTGTGGGTCAACATGATTCAAAACTATTGGACCCACACGCGCGACTTCGGATACCGGCGCTATCACGATGAGGAAGACAACGCGATGAATATCGGCGAGTGGCTGCCGGTGACGGCTACCTTCAGCGCGTGCCTGCAAAACAATCATCACCACTACCCTGGTTTACTGCGGCTGAGCCACGACGAATCGGAATACGATTTTGGATTCTTGACCGTAAAAGTGATGAAGAGTCTGGGCCTGGTGAAGGCTACGCAACGGGGCCAGGAGCTGCCGAAGGATGTTCCGCTGGCTGCGCTCGACTTTTAGGCGCTTTTGTTTCTCTTCATGAACGGTTGGATCGTCTGCCTCCAAAAGCTGGGCGAGAGTTCTTCGCCGTCCAAACCATATTTCTCCGGCCACGTTTCCGGGAAATAGTACGTTCCGAAAATCTTGTCGATCCACGGGAAATGAATCGCGAAGTTTTTGTCGATGCCCTCTTTTTGCGAGGTGTGATGCCAGTGGTGGTATCTGGGCATCACCAAAAACTTTTCGAGCCACTTCGCATTGGGACCAAAATTGCAATGCGTCCAGGTGGCGTGAAGCGTGACGAAGATCAAATAGGCCAGGATGATCGTCTGCGAAAATCCAAACATCAGAGGCAAGAGGACAAACGCGCGCACAAGCGTGTCGTCCACAAAGTGAGAGCGCGAGCCGGCGATCCAATCGAGCGCCTTTGAAGAGTGATGAATCGAATGAAAGCGCCACAGGAACGGGATCTTGTGGAAAGCCAAATGCACAAAGTATTCGGCGAGGTCGGCAACCACGATAGCCAGGAAGAATTGCAGAAGCCAGGGAAGCCGCGCGACGGATTGCTGAAGAACCGGAACGCCCAGATATTTCGTCGCCTGCGTGGCCGGAAGTAAAACCAGAAAAGACAAAATTTGCAGCGGGAAATGCGTGGACATGAAATAGACCACGTCCATCGTCCAATCTTTCCTGAAAGTGCCTTGCTCGGGATACTGAGGCCAGAGCCTTTCGAGCGGCACATAGATAAGCGCCATCAAAAAAAGATCGAGCAAAAACCAATCGAGGCCGATGGCAGGACCATTCCCAAAAGTGCCGTTGATCTGAACGCTCGACCCGCCCAAGGCCGTTGCGCCGGTCGCAAACATCATTCCCGTGAACGCCAGAACTTTTTTCTTGCGCAGGATCGTGGAGACGACTCCGAAGAAAATTGCGGCGACGATGAGAAATTGGATCAGAAGGCGCATCGTTTGAATCGGATAGTGCGGGCGCAGTTCCGGCGACGTCAGAAACTGGGGAAAATGCAGACACAAAACCGCGCCGAACGAAAGAAAGCCAAAGAAGGTGGATAGAATTCCGCTCCACCAACCGGTTCCAAAACCGGTGGATTCGGCATCGCCGAAGAATTCATTGAGTTTTTGCTCGATCACCGCGTCACCTGGTTCTGTGTTTCTGGACTCGCGCTTTGCGTCGGAGCCTTGAGGACGAACCGGACCATCAATTTATCTATATATTATCGCGCTGAGTGGTCGCAACCGCGCATATTCGTATCGATCTGTGACCTATTTGGACAGACTCCGGAATTGATTTCTGTAATGACGGACAGCATCGCTAGCTCTGAGCAGCTTGCGTCAAAACCTCGCGCAGGCGACGAGCCACGATCACCTCTTCGCCGGGTTCGAGCATCCACACGCCAACAATGATCTTGTTCGTGTCTTTCGGGATGCCGGCGCTGGCCTGGCTCGAGCCGGTCGCGGGATTCAGTTCGATGCTGGGATTCCCCGCGCGCAACTGCTTCGAGACTTCCTTGGGAGCGATTTTCAACCGCTGCTCGTCGTAGCGAATGAGCAAGTGCGGCACATTATTCGCAACCGGCGGGATAAACACTTCGGCGGTCAGCGTTGGAATGTCTTTGAGCGCGGCGGCAATCACCTCGCAGCGACGACGAAATTCCGTCTCGAATCCAGCATCCGACTGGCTGAGAAACCAATCGATCGCCGCGACCATGCCGACGATTTGCTCTTTTGCGACCTTCATGCCACGTCCGACGACATCATCGTTGGGGGAATTATTTTTCGTGGCGCCAGCAATGAGATCGGCTCTTCCCAGCAGCAGGCCGGCATTTTGTGGACCACGCATCCCCTTCCCGCCCGAGAACGCGACGAGATCGAAGCCCATCTGCGTGTAATTCCACAAATTTGAGATCGGCGGAACGTCGGCAGCCGCGTCGTTGAGACACGGCACGTTGTGCCCGTGCGCAACGCGGACCCAATCCTGCCGGCTGATTTGCCCACCATCCGCCGCGTTGTAGAAGAAACACATCATCGTATTCGGCGTGAAGGCTGCTTCATACTGCGGAAGCGTTTCGACTTCGACGAAGCGAATGCCGCAATTGCGCATCGCGTGATCGTAGTCGTAGCGATGTGCTTTCTGGACGATGACTTCGTTTTTCAGGCCAGCCATGTCGGTGGGGATCAGATGGCCGGCGGTCGGTCCGTTCGCGGCGGTCATGCACGCCGCGGTGCCGAGCGTAACTGCGGATGCGGCGCCAGCCGTGACCATCGCGGCTTCGCATTTGAGTTTTTCCGCGAGGTATTTTCCGGCGGCCTGCTGCAGGTCTTCGAGAAAGACAGGATGCTTCGCGGCTTCGGCGACCGCGGCCCGCACCGATGGCGGCATGAGGCAGCCGGTGAGATAGGTATACGTTCCGGCGGCGTTGATTCGTTTGGTGACGCCGAGTTTGTCGTAGTAATCCACGGGCGCAGGAACGGGCGCAGGAGTCGGCGATAGTGCTGCTGCGGGCGCCTGCGCGGCTGCGGCCGTTTCAAACGGCAGCGCGCGGCTGATGGCAAGGCCCGTCAGGCCGAGCCGGATTCGTTCAATGAAATTTCGTCTCGATCCTGGCTTGCTCACGAAGCGCTCCTTGGGCGATGCTGCCGCCAAATCCCACGACAAAACGACTTTCTGTGACGCGGATTGTGCCACGAATCATGCGCCGGTGAAACATTTGTAGCGCTCTCGAACCCCCTACCCAAAACAAAAATCGCGGCGCCAGAAGTGGCTATATCCACGTCTGCGAAACCAAACCGAAGTGGTTTGCTAAAGACAGCATTTCGACCCCATGGTATAAGACCACTTCAAAGGCGCGAAATAGGCGGACGGAGCGGAAGGAGTCGATGTGACTTCGATTTTCGTACATTCTTCAGCAGCGACAATGCTCGCGGTCGTATTCCCCAGCGATGTGATCTGGTCATACACGGTTTTTGCTTTGGTCTGCATTGCGGGGCTGGCCACGATTTTTGTGCGTGGCGACTGGGAACGCGCGCGCGGAATCGACAAGCTCATTCTCTTCGGCCCCATTTTTTACGCTGCTCCTCTCGGTGGATTCGGCGCCGAACACTTCACACAAGCGGCAGGAGTCGCATCCATCGTGCCGAAGTTCATTCCGTTTCACATGTTCTGGGCGCTGTTTATTGGCGCGTGTTTCATCGCGGCTTCGTTCAGCCTGGTGACGCGGATTCAGGCGCGGCTCTCGGCAAGCCTGGTAGCACTGACATTTTTTCTTTTCGTCGTGCTGATGGACGCGCCGGGCTGGGCTCAGCAGCCGGGCAATCGGATTTTTGCGATGCTAACCCTACGGGAGTTGGCGTTCAGCGGAGGCGCACTGGCGCTCGCCGCGAATCTGGCGGAGCAGAGCAACGTGCAAGGTTCTCGTATTTTCGCGACGATTGCGCGCTTTTTCGTCGGGATTCCAGTGCTCGTTTACAGCATCGCGCAGTTCATGCACGCCGATCTTCTTCCGGGTGTTCCGTTGCAGCGGTCGACTCCTGATTACATCTGGGGACACTCGGTTTGGGCCTACATCGCGGGCTTCGTCTATCTATTCGGCGGGGTGCTCCTGCTTATCGGCAAAAAAACGCGCGTGGCTGCAACATGGGTGGGCTTCACGGTGTTCTTCGTGGAGCTCGCCGTCTATCTCCCGATCGCAGTCGTGGACCGCGCCAGTCTCGCCAACGGCTTCAACTACATGGCGGACACGCTGATGTTTTGCGGCGCCGTCTTCCTGCTCGCCGGCGCAATGCCGCGAGAAGAAGCGCAGCGCGCCGCGTTTGCTACTGCGCCGGATGTGGCTTGACGCCGGCCCAGGTCCAGCCGCGAATCTTCCACGCGCCCGACTCGCGATTCATCACTGCCGTGATTTGTCCTTCTTCCTTGAGCGGCTTGCCGTGCTCGTTATAGAGGTACAGCGTCGGCATCACAATGTACGCCGTGTTGGCGTCTTCCACGATGCGAGTGGGCTTGCTGTAAGTAACTTTGCCATCGGTCACGCCTGTCGCCCGAGCATGCTTGTCGTACGCGTCCGCCCATTCGTGCGCGGCGTTCGGACCCGTCCAGATGTGAGGCGCGAACTCATCGACGATGGTGATTGGCCCGGAGGCATACGCAGCAAATGCCGATTGCACGTTGCCGGAATTGAAACCATCGATAAATTGGCGAACTGGAGCGGCAGCGTCGTCTCCTGTAGTCGGCACCACGGCGGGTGCGCACAGAACCAAAGCAAGTAGCGCAATCACAATTTGCTTGATCATTTTTTCCTCTTGCAGAAGAGCTCTGTCCGGTTGCCGTCGAGGCTCGCACGCTCGTCCGAACATTGTCAATCGCGTGTGACGCGGTGTGCGATTTTGGGACTTGGGCAACGGCATCGCGCGAAATTGGGACGCCGCACTGATTTTTCCATGCGCGTGCTCACGGCGACGCCGCATAGGCGTCCTAACGCGCGAGGCATGTTGTGTTCGGCGTTTGTTGAACAGCGGGGTGCTGGTTCACGGCGCCGGAGACACGCCGGGGAGGGACTGTGTTCAACTTCGTCCAGGACCTGCGCTACGCATTTCGGACTCTCGCAAAAAATCGCGGATTCACAATCGTTGCGGTGCTGACTCTTGCGCTCGGGATCGGCGCCAACGTCGCGACATACAGCGTCGTCTACAGCGTGCTGCTCAAACCGCTGCCCTTTCCGCAGCCTGAGCAACTGGTGCGCGTCTTCGACGATCAGAACGCCTCCAACGAAAAAGATATCGGAATGTCGGTGCCGGAACTCTGGGATTTGCAGGATCGCTCCGGCGTATTTGCCGAGATTTCGGCCGTAGGATCGTCGAATTCGGCGGTCGCCGGCGGCGATCGTATCGTGCGTGCCGAAAGTCTGGTGACGAGCGCGGACTATTTCACGGTGCTCGGCGCGAAGCCGGAGCGTGGCCGTGTCTACACACAGCAAGACGCCGTGCCGGGATTTCTGGAGCCGGTGGTGATCAGCAATGGATTCTGGCGGCGCTACTACGGATCGGACCCGAACGTCGTCGGACGAAAAATGCGGCTCGACGGCGACATGTACACCATCGTCGGCGTAATGCCGGCGGGATTTCGCCATCCTGGACCGACGCTCGACACCGATGTCGAGGTGTGGCTCGCGACCGGCTTCAACGCGCAACCGTTTCCGACGCCGGCCGATCGCGCGCAGCGATTCCTCGGCGGCGCGATCGCGCGGCTCAAACCAGGGTTGACCGTCGCGCAGGCGCAAGCGCAGCTCAACGCCTACGTGGCTCAACTCACGCGCGATTATCCGAAGGAATACCCTGCGGCGGCTGGATGGGCATTGCGGTTGGTCCCGATCAAGGAAGACCTGGTCGGTCCACAGCGAACCGAGTTATTCATTTTGCTGGGCGCGGTGGGATTTGTCCTGCTGATCGCGTGTGTGAACATCGCGAACCTGTTGCTGGCGCGATCGTCGGCGCGGCGGCGCGAGATTGCGATTCGCCTGGCGATGGGCGCGGGCCGCGCGCGATTGATGCGGCAATTGCTAACCGAGAGCGTGTTGCTGTCAGCGATATCCGGCGTGGTCGCGCTGGTGACGGTTCTACTCCTCAAAGACGCCATCGTGAGCCTCGCGCCAGCGGATATTCCGCGACTCAACGAAGTCTCGATCAGCGCCGGCGTCCTGATTTTCGCGTTCTTGATTTCGATCGTGACCGGCGTTCTGTTTGGACTCGTGCCTGCGTTCCAGGCGGCGCGTGCCGACCAGGTTGAAAATTTGCGCGAAGGCGCCCGCGGATCGGGCGTAGGACGGCGACACACGCGATTGTCTCGTGTGCTGGTGGTGGCCGAAGTCGCGCTGTCGATCGTGCTACTCGCCGGAGCGGGATTGTTGCTGCGCAGCTTCTGGCACGTGCTGCAAGTGCATCCCGGCTTCAATCCGGAACATTTGACAACGGTGCAGATCTGGATTCCGCAGTCGAACAATCCCGCGAGCGATCCTTTCAGCGTGGAAGAAAAGCGCGCAGACTTTTTGCTGGAAGTGTCGCGGCGCGTCGCGACGATCCCCGGCGTAGAGCAGTCGTCGATTTCGGGCAACGACACCCTGCCGATGAATTCGGGGCGAAATTATTCCCTCTTCACCATCACCGGGCGGCCGGCCGATGCAGAGCACCAGCCTGTTGCCGACATCGCTGTCGTGGACACGCGCTATTTCCAGACGATGGAAGTCCCTGTCGTTGCTGGCCGCAACTTCAGCGATCTCGACAGCTACAAGACGCGCGGCGTGGCCGTCATCGATCAGAGGCTCGCGCGACAATATTGGCCGGACTCCGATCCGATCGGGCAGGAGCTGAAATTTAATTTTGGCCGCGGACTGCAAGGCTTGACCATTGTCGGCATCGCCGGCGACATCAAGTCGGACGGATACGAATCGCCGAGCGTGCCGCACATTTATGTTGGACTCGGCCAATTTGCGCCGGTCAACGCTGTTGTGTTTTTGCGGAGCCGAAATATCGGCGCTGCGCAATTGGGTGATTCGGTGCGCAGCGTCGTTGAAAGCATGACACCGAACGTTCCGGTGCACAGCATCGTGACGATGGATCAGATGGTGAAGCGGTCGATGGCGAACCGACGATTCTCGCTGGAATTGCTGGGCGTGTTCGCGACGGCCGCGTTGCTGCTGGCGGCGATCGGAATCTACGGCGTGATGTCGTATTCGTTCAGCCAGCGCACGCACGAAGTTGGCATTCGCGTCGCCCTCGGCGCGCAGCGACTCGACATTTTGCGGATGGCGGTTGGCGAAGGAATGCTGGTCGTAGCGGTCGGACTGGTCGCGGGCATCGCGGGCGCCGTCGCGGTGACCCGCGTGTTTCAGTCGATGCTCTTCGGCGTCGATGCAACCGACCCGGTGACGCTGGCTGTCGTCGCGTCGATTCTCGCGGCGGTCGCCCTGCTCGCGTGCTATCTGCCAGCCCGGCGAGCTACGCGAGTCGATCCACTGGTCGCGTTGCGGGTCGAGTAGGTGTTTGCCTGAAAGGGACCCCCTCCCTCCCCGGTATTTTCGTAAGGATGTGATTCTAGGCAGTTTGCGCTGACAGGTGCTTCAATGATGTGATTCTACGTGGTTTACGGGAGAAATTTCTTTACAGGGGGCGCTCCCGTAATTCAGGGCGTGGTTACTAAGCAGAGCTATATGTGCAAGTTACGAGGCGGGCGTCCTATCATGGGCTGACACCTGTCGGAATTCCGAAGCCCGTCCATCCACGAGTGAGATCCTCTTAGGAGCACGGTACGCCGTCCCCTTTTCCTCCGCTTCCTGCCTAACTCGCTGGGGCGTCTCATCGTCTCTCCTTGACATTCTACATATGCGGGCGTAGATAGGTAGAACATCTAGGAGAGACGAATGCCGACCGACAAGTCCGACCTGCTGCAGGGCACGCTCGACATGTTGATCCTGAAGATCGTCGCGCTCGGCCCGGTGCACGGCTACGGCATCTCGCTGCGCATCCGCCAGATCTCGAAAGAAGTTTTGCAAGTACAGCAAGGCTCGCTGTATCCCGCGCTGCACCGGCTCGAAAAACGCGGATGGCTGACCGCCGAGTGGGGCGAGTCTGACAACGGACGGCAGGCCAAGTTTTACAAATTGTCCGCGAAGGGCCGCAAGCAATTGCAGTCCGAAGAATCGAACTGGGAGCGCCTGGCACAGGCCGTGAAACAAATTATGCAGACCGCCCAGTAAGGCGCAGCGGGAGAATTCCATGAGCTGGCGAACATTTTTTGAGCTCGGGCGTGGACGCAACGGAAAACTCGGCCGCGACGCGCGGATCGATTCGGAGCTGCGATTCCACATCGATGCTCTGACGGAAGAAAACATCGCGGCAGGAATGAGTCCTGCAGAAGCGCGCCGGAAAGCGCAGCTCGAATTCGGCGGCCGCGAGCAGATCAAAGAAGAACTTCGCGACGTGTATCGCGTGCAATTTCTCGACGCTGCGACGATGAATCTGAAAGCTGCTCTTCGATTTCTGCGCAAGTCACCGTCGTTTTCGATCGCAGTCATTCTGACTCTCGCCCTCGGCATTGGTGCGAACAGCGCGGTATTTTCGGCGATCGATGCAATTTTGCTGAAGCCTCTTCCCTTCCCCGAAGGCGATCAGCTCGTCAAGATCGGCCAGTCAAATCGAAACGCAAAAACGCCTCAGACGTTCGTCGCGCCCGTGCGGCTGGAAGACTGGAACCGCATGAACACGACGTTCCAGGCGATGACCGGCTACTACACCGAGCCGGAATCGGAAACGTCGGGTGAGCTGCCAGAGAAGGTCTCGCGCGCCTTGGTTGCGCCACGATTTTTGCAGGTGTGGGGCATCGCGCCAGCGCTGGGACGAGATTTCACCTACGAAGAACATCTGACGGGCGGCCCGAGCGCGGTCATCATCAGCGACCGCTACTGGCGCAATCGCTTTGGCGCCGATCCGCAAATTCTGAGCCGCAAAATCCGCGTGGGTTCGGAATCTCATTCGATCGTGGGCGTGATGCCGCCGTCGTTTCATTTTCCGGAACGCGACGTCGATCTGTGGTCACCGATTCCTGTCGATGACAAATATTCGCAGCTTCGCGAGGCGACGTGGTATTTCGTCGTCGGGCGAATGAAGCCCGGAGTGACGGTCGAACAAGCGCGTGCGAATCTGGCGACGGTACAGGCGCAGTTGGGCCAGCAGTTTCCCAAACCTGATGGCGACCTCGATGTATTGATCGATCCGCTGAAAGAAGCCACGGTCGGTGGCGTTCGCAAATCGCTGTGGATTCTCTTTGGTTCGGTGTCGCTGCTGCTGCTCATCGCGTGCACGAACATCGTGTCGTTGCTGCTCGCGCGTGCAACGCAGCGTCGCCATGAAATCGCCGTCCGTTTTTCGCTGGGAGCTTCGCGCGGTGCGATCGTAGCGCAGCTTTTGACGGAGGCGTTTGTCCTGGCGGTTGCAGGAGCGGCGCTCGGTTTATTCGTCGCGTGGGGAGCAGCCGATATCTTCCGCGCGCTCGCAGCGAATCTGCCGCGCGTCGAAGAGATTCATCTCGATCTGCGAGTCGTGCTGTATGCGCTGGCGTGCTCGGTCGTTGTGACGTTGCTTTGCGGGTTGTTCCCCGCGCTGAGCGGCACCAAACGCGGACTGTCGGGATCGCTCGCGCAATCGAGCCGCACGCAAGTATCGGGTCGCAACCGCCTGCAGTGGCTGCTCGTCGGGGTGCAGGTCGCGCTCGCGGTAACGCTCCTCGCCGGCGCGGGATTGCTGTTGCGCAGCTTTGAGGCGCTCGGCCGCGTCTCGCCGGGATTCGAGTTCGGTCACATCTTAACGCTGCACATCAGCGGATCGTGGGGCGAGACCGCAGAAATGAAGGGTCTCGCACAACGCATCGATCGAGTGCTCGAAACGATTCGCGCCGTCCCGGGCGTCGAGAATGCGGCGACGGCTGCGACGCTACCCGGAGTTCCAGGTGAATTCACCGTCGACATGAAAATTCAGGAAGGCGAACAGGATCCCAATCACAAAATCGCCGCCGAAGGCCGCTTCGTCTCTCACGCCTACTTCGACACGATGAAGATTCCAATTCTCGCCGGTGAGGGTTGCCGGGAAAACTTCGACGCGATGCAAGCCATGGTGAATCGCCGCTTCGCGGATACTTATTTTCAGGGGCAATCGGGTATCGGAAAGCACATCGCAGCGATCGGCAATGGATTTCTGAAGCCTGCCGAAATTCGCGGCGTTGTCGAGGACGCGCGTGAAATCGGCCTGAATCGCGCACCGGCGCCAACCGTGTATTGGTGCTGGAATGCGCCGATGCCCGATCCGAACTATCTCGTGCGCACGGCCGGCGACGAACCGATGACGCTTGCGCAAACACTGCGCCAGAAAATTCATGAGATTGAACCGGGAAGATCGGTGTTCGACATCACACCGCTGTCGGACCACCTCGACGACGCGTTCGCCGAGAACCGGATGCGGACAGTGCTGCTGGCATTTTTTGCGGCGACGGCAATTACGCTCGCTTGCGTGGGCCTCTACGGAACGCTGAGCTACTCGCTCACATTGCGACGTCGCGAAGTCGGATTGCGTCTCGCCTTAGGCGCAGCGCGCAGCGAAATTCTCAAGCGCGTCTTGCTCGAAGGCGCAGGAGTCGCGGCTCTGGGCTGCATCGCCGGATGCCTGCTTGCACTGGCGTTCGCACGCACGCTGGCAGGAATGCTCTACGGCGTCACGCCCTACGATCCAGTCACGCTCGCAACGGTGATTGGCGTGGTGATGTTGGTGGCCATCGTTGCGTCGTTGATACCGGCGGTTCGCGCATCACACGTCGAACCGATGCAGGTTCTGCGCGAAGAGTAGCTTCTCAAGAATAACTTCGCGACCGCGACCCTACGCGCCTTTGCTGCGTAAAAATTCCGCGACTTCCGGATGCTTTCGCTCTTCTGCGATGGCAACCGCGTTCTTGCCATCATTCGTCTTGGCATGAATGTCCGCGCCGTGCACCAGCAAATCCTTGACGATGTTGAGATGCCCGTTCGCCGCGGCCGTCAGCAGCGGCGTATACCCCGGGCCGTAGCGATAATTTGCATCTGCTCCATTTTCGAGGAGCCAGATCGCGATTTCGTCGCGTCCACTCGCAACCGCTCCGGTTAGCGCGTTATACCCCGTGCCGTTGGTCGCGACCGCAGTCAGGTCCGCGCCCTTTTCAAATAAATATTTTACGATTGGAAAGTGTCCAAACGCCGCCGCCAACGCCACCACCGGAAATCCATCCGGCGAGTACGCGCGAGCTAGATCCGCATCCTTATCGACAAAATGCTCGACGCGCTCCAACTGTCCCGACGCGACTGCTTCGTGAAATTCGAGATGCGCTCCATGCGCCAGCAGCAAATCGCGCACCGCCGTCCTGCCGCTATACACCGCAGCCAGCACTGGCGATTGCCCCTGCTCATTCTTCGATTCGCCTAGAGGAGGATCCGCCGCAAGCATCGACTGCACTTTGCCAGTGTCACCACCGCGAATCGCCGCGAAGAATCCCTGCACGTCGCTCATTCAAAGCTCCTGATGTCTGGGAAGTTGGATGACGTACCGGCAGAAGTCGTTCGCGCCGTTCTGCATTTTTCGGTTGAAACTTTATGGAGGTCTTGACTTCCGCCGCCAACGCGTTCAGCGCCGCGAGCGATCCTTGCGCACCGCTTCGTCGATCAGCGCATCCAGTTCGCCGCGCGTCAACCGCACCGGGTCGTCCGAATGCTCCACGGAATCAGAAGTAGCCGGCAGTTCTGCGCCGCCGCCCGGAGGTGGAACCACGTAATATCGCGTTCGCGCCGCCATCAACTTCGCAACTTCGCGGCTCGACAGCAACGTCGGCGTCCCCGCCAGTTCCGCCGCCAGCGTAATCTTGGCGAAATGTTCGATCGTCTCCATGCGATAAAACGCGGTGATCGTATCAGGCCCGCAGGTCACGGCTCCATGATTCGCCAAAAGGAGCGCATCGTAATGCGGAACGTACGACTCGATCGCTGCGCTCAATTCCGGCGTGCCCGGCGTTCCATACTTCACCAGCGGAATCTGCCCCAACCCAACAATCACTTCCGGCAGCAGCGCCTGATCCAGCGCGCGTCCCGCAACCGCAAATCCCGTCGCCGTCGGCGGATGCGCATGGCAAATGGCCCGCACATCGGGCCGCATCCGGTAAAACAACAAGTGCATCGCCAGTTCCGACGACGCTTTGCGATCGCCCGCAACGTGCCGCCCTTCCAGATCGATGATCACCAGATCTTCGGGCGTGAGCATGCCCTTATTCATGCACGTCGGCGTCGTCAGTACGCGCTCGTCGTCGAGTCGTACCGACAAATTGCCTTCGCACGCCACAATGTAGCCGCGCTCGTACATCCAGCGCCCCGCGATACACAAATCGGCGCGATGCTGCTGTTCGGATTTTCCGGGACCTGTTGAGAGATGTTCCGTCGCCACGACACGACTCCTTGCTGGCGCGAATTATCTTCGGAACCAGCGGGAGACACAAGCTGAAATTGCAGCTCGCGCGGGCAGGGAGAACGCGAGGTGTATTAACGAAAACGAACCGTCGCTACAAGCGTCTACGCACAACTAGGCGTAAATTCCGCGCAGTTTCAGCGCGCTCGCAACACGGTCGATCGCCAGCATATAGGCCGCGATTCGGTTGTTCACGTGGTGCAGTTCGGCGTAGCGCACCACCTGGTCGAAGGCGTTCTCCATGACGAAGAGCAGGCGGTCGTTGACTTCACTTTCGCGCCAGAAGAAGCCCTGACGATCCTGCACCCACTCAAAATAACTGACCGTCACGCCGCCGGCATTGCCCAGAATGTCGGGCACCGTGAAGATGCCCTTCTTGTCGATGATGGCGTCGGCCTGCCACGTGGTTGGACCATTAGCCCCTTCGCACAAAATGCGGGCCTGCACCTGGTCGGCGTTTTTCTCGGTGATCTGGTTTTCGATCGCCGCGGGAATCGCGATGTCGCACGGCTGAAAGAGCACGTCGCGCGCGGTCATCTTCTGCCCACCGCCCGGGAAATCCTGCAACGGCTTCTTCTGGGTGTAGACCCAGTCGATCACCTTCGGAACGTCGAAGCCCTTGTCGTTATATAGACCGCCGCCGATGTCCGCGAGCCCAACGATTTTGTAGCCCTTTTGCTGCATCAGCATCGCGGCCAGCGAGCCGACGTTGCCGAATCCCTGAATCACGACGCGGCAGCCATCGCGCTTGATCCCAAGTTTTGTCAGCGCTTTATCGCAGCACATCATCACGCCGCGCCCGGTCGCTTCGCGGCGTCCCGCGGAACCGCCCAGTTCGATCGGCTTGCCGGTGACAACCGCGGTCGTCGCCTGACCGACGTGCATCGCATACGTGTCCATGACCCACGCCATGGTCTGCTCGTTCGTGCCCACGTCCGGCGCCGGAATGTCGCGCTCGGGCCCAAGCCAGTTCGCGAGTTCCGCCGTATAGCGCCGCGTCATGCGCTCCAGCTCGCCGCGCGTCATCTTGCGCGGATCGCAAATGATGCCGCCCTTGGCGCCGCCGAATGGAATGTTGACCACCGCGCACTTCCACGTCATCCACGTCGCCAGTGCCCGCACTTCGTCCAGCGACACGTCGGGCGCGAAGCGAATTCCGCCCTTGCCCGGCCCACGCACCGTCGAGTGCAGCACGCGATACCCGGTGAACACTTCCAGCTGTCCGTTGTCCATCCCGATCGGGATGTAGAGCGTGATTTCCTTGCTCGGATACTTCAAATACCGGTAGACGCCCTGCTCGAGACCCAACTTTTGAGCCGCCACTTCAAAACGCGCTTCCGCGTTCTGGTAGACATTCATTTCTTCTGGTGCTGGGGCGTGCGCCATGCAAACGTCTCCTCTGACGGGTACTGCCGTCGCTCGGTCCGGCCCGCAACTCACACGCGGGCGGCAATTTAGGAGCCAAGAAAGGCTGAAAGTCGCGGGCTACCCTTCCCACGCAACCTCACTTAGCCGGGTGGCCAGTATAACGTTGGACTCTCCAAGTTTAAAGTTGGCGCTGCTTCGGGAGTGTCCAAATCGGCTCCGCGCCCTGCGCGTGAGACTTCTTGCGCGGATCGTGGCAAGACACCGCAAATTCGTGTGATCATACCGCGATGGAAGCTCGCACAAAGCCGAGCGGTTTCGCCGGTCTTCGCGTCTTATCGCTTGAAAGCCGCCGCGCCGCCGAGATGGCCAAGCTCATTGAAACCTACGGCGGTACTGCGATCGTCGCGCCGTCGATGCGTGAAATCCCGCTCGAAACCAATACCGAAGCGCAAGCCTTCACGCGCAAGCTCTTGGCAGGCGAATTCGACGCCATCATTCTTCTGACTGGTGTCGGCACCCGCGCACTGACGCGCGTCGCCGAAACGGTCTGCCCCCGCGAAGAGTTCGTCGCCGCTCTCAAGAAAATCCCCGTCGTCGCCCGCGGCCCGAAACCCGTCGCCGCTTTGAAGGAACTCGGCATAGCTCCCGTAGTCACCGCACCCGAACCGAATACCTGGCGCGAACTGCTCGCCGCCCTCGACCAAAACAACACGACGCTGCCGTTGCGCGCAAAGCGAGTCGCCGTCCAGGAATATGGCGCCCCCAACCTCGAACTCCTCGCCGGCCTCACCCAACGCGGCGCAAAGGTGACACAAGTTCCTGTCTATGAGTGGGCGCTACCCGAAGACGTGCAGCCACTTCGCGACGCGGTCACCGCTCTCACGAACTCGAAAATCGACGTCGCTCTCTTCACCACATCGATCCAAGTCATCCATCTACTGAAGATCGCCACAGAAATGGGCAAGGAAAAAGAAACCGTCGCAGCCTTTCAGAAAATTCTCGTCGGCTCGATCGGCCCCGTGACCTCCGAAGAATTGCGCGCTCACGTCATCGCCGCCGACATGGAGCCATCGCACCCAAAAATGGGCTTCCTCGTCAACGAAGTCGCACAACGCAGCGCCGAACTCCTCGCAAAAAAAAGAGCCGCGGCCGATACTTCAGCCGCGGCGTCAAATTAATCTCACTCGCTTTGAATCAATCGATCCGATTGAAACTCACTGCAGCCGGAACTGGATCGTGACCGTCAGGTGCATCGGCACGGGCTTCCCATCCAGCGTCGCCGCCTGATACTTCCATTGCCGCAAGGCTTCCATCGCGGCCTGATGCAACAGCACCGGCCCCGATACGACCTTCATCGACGACACTCTGCCATTCACATCGATCAGCGCATCGAGCAAGACCGCGCCTGAGATGTGCTGCGTCTTCGCCAATTGCGGATAGACCGGCGGCACCGACGAAATCAAATGAGCCGCCTTCACGTCTCCACCGATTGGCAACGGAGCCGCAGGAGCCACTGGCTGTTTCGTTGCGCCGCCGACAAGCCCAGCGCCGAACGCATCTCCGGCCGGCACGATCTGTCCCGACGAATTCAGCGCAAGCGCTTCCGCTTCGCCAACAACGGCACCGGTTTCTCGCGTCGCCTTTGGCGCTGAAAGGTGAACCTCGCCGAGGCTCGGCCTCTTCGCTGCAACAGCTACCGGCTCAGCCAACTTCTTATACGCGTTAAGTTCCGCCGATACGCTCTTGTCGACGCCCTTTGCAAGCTGCGCCGAAGGTGTTCCATTCTGCGCGCTCTGCGCGTTCTGTTGCGCCGCTGCCGACGATGCAACCGGAACAGGCTCAGAATTGATGTTCGAACGATTCGGCGTCTTGTCGGCCGGTCGTGCCGCGGGCTGCGAAGCGCTCGCGTTCACTGCCGAAGTTTCCGCTGCCGTTACCGCTGGAGCAGGCGCCGCTTCCGCAGTCGTCGACGAAGTCTGCGACGATGTTCCCGATGAATTCCGCGAATACCACGTCCCACCCACCGCTGCGAGAACCAATCCCGCCGCGATTGCTCCAATCAAAACTGTCCTGCTCTTTTTCGGTGCGTGCGCCGATAGATCGGCCCCTTCGAGCGAGTGCGTTTCCAGAATCGGATCGGCTTCCGTTAGCGCTTCTTCCTTCGTTGTCGCCGGAACTGACAGATCCTGCACCTCGAATTCGAACACCCCACTGTCGCGGCCTTCTTCTTTCGCCGTGAGCTCGTTCTGCGAATGCGTCGCCGCATTGCGCGCAAGCGGCTCGAGCCACGACGGAATTTTCACTTCGTCCTGCTCGGCGGAAGTCAGCGGTGTAGGTTTCGCCGGCGCTGCGGGCTTTATCTGTTGGCTTTGCGGGCGCGGAAAGTCGACAACCTTCGAAACTGGCGTAGCCGGCGCTGCCGGCACGCTCTTCGCGTTGTCGCCGAGCAACATCGTCGCGAGCTGTTCTTGCAGCTTCTCGCTTTCGCGGCGCAACGCGTCAGGCGTCGTCGCTTGCGCGTTCGCAGAACCTTGCGTTGAGATTTGTGTAACGGGAGCAGGAGGCGCCACACTCGAAACCGGTGCTTTCGGTGCGCTCGGCGCTGGCGGATGAACCGCGATCGGCGCCGACGACGTCATTCCCTTGCCCCATCCATCGGTCAATCCAGGAGCCTTTGGCAACGGCAATCCGCTCGTCGGATTCGCGGCGGGCTTGTTCTCCGTGTGTGTCGCAGGCGCGTGTGTTTCCGGACGCGCGGCGAAAATCGTCGAACTCACCGCGGGCGCAACAGGCTGCGACGGATGCGCTGCCGGCATCACCGGAGCAACCGGTGCCGCAGGCCGCGGAGCAACCGGCTTCGGTTCAACGCGAGGAGCGACATTCGCTGCCGCGGGCGCTTCAACTTTCGGGGCCGCCGGAGCAATCGGAGTGACTGGTGCTGGCCGCGCTGGCGCTGCCGCAACTGGCGCGCTCGGCGCCGTTGCACGCTCGCCGGGAAATCGCATGCCCCAAAATCCCGCGACCGCTTCCGTAAATTCCAGCTCCACGTATCCGCTGACGTTCCGATAATTCTTCGATTTCACAACCTGGCAGACGACTTCCTTCTTCGTCTTGTCGTTTGTTAGAAACAGCAGTTGCCCCGCAGTCACCGACGAGCTCAGCCGGATCACTGCGCCGTTGTGAAACACCAGTACGGTCTGCGTCGATTCCGAAAACGGCTCGCGCTTGTCGCTTCCTTCCACCGTTCGCGCGCCGTTTACCGTCACCGGTACTTCCAGTGGCACGGGTTGCGGCTTGTTCGCTTCTTCCGCACCCGCGGTTCGGGCAGTCGTTTGCGAATTGCTCGTTTCGAGGTCTTTTGCAGTTGGAGACATCTGTCCGCTCACTTGGGGCTGTCGAATTTTGTGTCACGCAAGCGGGATTTAAAGGCACACCGACCCGGGCATGAGAGGCCGCTTGAGGACGCTTGTCATCGTACGAGTCCGAACACGCGGAAATATACTGGCCTTGTGTACAGGTGTTCGCGCCGCGAAACCACGAAATCGCCGCTCCGGGCGAGTAAATCCGTCTCGAGATGCACGACCGCCTTGCTGCTTCCCGCTCTTGCAACGATTTGCGCCGCCTTTGTAGGGGCGGGGCTTGTTTATCCTGAGCCGCGAAGGGCTCCGCCCGCCGCAAGCTTCAACTAGGGTTCTCCCGTCGAAGCCCAAGTGTCCGAGCCCACAGCTCCGCCGTTCGCATTTCTGCGCCCTCCCGCAAAAGCGCGTCATCACTCTTAAACCTGGATTTGGGAAATTTCCCTCGGTTACTTCGCGGCCGGCCCCACAGGCCCCAAAGGTTGCCGGAACTTCTCGTCGATCTCCACCTGATAGCCCGTCACGAGCTTGTTTGTCTCGTTCGCCATCCCGATCACCGCTTGCAGTTCGTGAAACATCGCATCCGTCATTCCTTTATTGCGCGCCGACGCTGTGTGCGACGCGATGCAGTAGTGGCAATTGTTGGTCACGCTGATGGCCACGTACAAAAGCTCCTTCGTCAGTGGATCGATCGCACCCGGCGCCATGATCGCCTTGAGCCCCTCCCACGTTCGTTTCAACGTTTCCGGATCGTGCGCAATTGCCTTCCAGAAATTGTTAATCCAGT
The DNA here is from genome assembly GCA_963795355.1 of uncultured Acidobacteriota bacterium. Lineage (GTDB taxonomy): Bacteria > Acidobacteriota > Terriglobia > Acidiferrales > UBA7541 > Acidiferrum. The sequence continues at coordinate 473,338 of CAWCHM010000007.1, read as the reverse complement.
CCGATTTTCGCGTCGCCATGATGTCGTCGTACACCGCGCGCACTTCCGGGCTCGCGTCGCTATATTCAATCAGCGGAAAAGTCGGCATGAGGTCTCCAGGCGTTCGTAAGGGAATAGCGATTCAAATTAGCAGGATTTCCCGCGAACGCGCAAAAAGCGAAAAGCTCACGGAGAAAAAACCGTGAGCTGTCGCGCTGAGAAGGAAGAAATTTGAGAGAGGGAAGGCTGAGTTCTAGACTTCGATCCCGTCTAACGGGCCCCGCTTAGCACGAGCGATACGCCTCGGCCATCTCGTAGTTCATCGCCAGCCGCATATCGATCTGCACCGCCGCATACCGCGCGCAAACCGCGCGTTCCTGATCGCACCAGCTCGCCAGACCCGGCAGCCGGTCGCTCGCCATCGTTGCGAGCTTCTTGACGACCGAATGGTACGTCTTCACGAAGCCAAGTCCACCGCCGCGCGGGTCCAGCGTCGGCGTCAAATCGTGCAAAGTCGCGAATGTCTCGAAGTCTTCTCCGGTCACCACGCCATTGTCCACGCGCGCCGCAGCCAACACGCCCTCTGAAACCTGCTGGCCCGCCACTGCGGCCAAAACCGCGCGCCAGTAGTAGAGCGCGAATTGCGAGAGCGCTACGACCGAGATCGAAAGTAGGATGGCGGCGAACATCTGGGCCTTCTTTCACCTGCCCTTTCACCTGTAAGTTTCGCCGTCCGCGTGGTTCACACCTATAGCCCCGGGGTACCACCCGAGTAGAACCCGCAGCTACGCTTGTTCCAACTCCAACACAGCTAAAGCCTTGCGTCGGCGTACCAACGGCAATAAGCTGCGCCCCCAGGTCCAATATTTGGCATCCCAGGAGCCGTCCATGCCCTTTCCAACCTTTGCGCGCCATACGATCCGTTGCATTCTGCTGATAACAATAGGTTTAGTGATCGCTCCCCAGCGAACGCGTGCCCAAGCCGCGGCCGAACCACACGCCAAAGACCGCGCGGTCATCACCCAACTCATCACAAGTCAACAAGTTAGCTGGAACAAAGGCGACATCGACACGTTTGTCGAGGCCTATTGGCACTCCCCCGACCTTACTTTCTCAGGTGCCGGCGGCGTCCAGCGCGGTTTCGAAGCTGTGCGTGAACGCTACAAAAAGGTCTATCCCGATCACTCCACGATGGGCCAACTCGATTTCTCGGACCTCGACTTCCACTTCATCGGCAACGATGGCGCGCTGGTGTTGGGCCACTGGCACCTCACCCGCGAAAAAGCGAATGGCGGCGACATCGGCGGGGTCTTCTCCCTCGTCTGGCAGCGCTTCCCCGAAGGCTGGCGCATCATCCACGATCACACCAGCGCCATCCCTCCGCCAAAATAGCCCGATCGGAGTCGCTCTTCTGCGAATCACCAAGGCGAAAAATAGACGGGCTGAAAACTGTTGTGAGTATTCCGACTACCGAACCCGCGCCACAAATCATCCAAGGCATGAGCGTGGAGAAACACGAAAATTTCTTGCAACGGCGTCTGGTTCGGCCGGTAATCGACTTGTTGCGGCACGGCGTGACGCCGGAACGAATTGCGCTCAGCATCGTGTTTGGCGTGACGCTCGGTATCTTCCCTATGCTGGGTGTAACCACGGCGCTGTGCGCGCTCGCCGCGTTGTCGTTTCGCTTGAATCTTCCTGCGATTCAGCTCGTGAATTATTTCGTGTATCCGTTGCAGATCGCGCTGCTGATTCCCTTTTTTCGCCTTGGCGAAAGACTTTTCCGCGCGCCGCATCTGCCGCTTTCGGTGCCACAGATTTATGCGATGATTCACGCGAGCATGACCGGCGCCGTACGGGCGCTCTGGACCACGACCTGGCATGCGATTATCGTCTGGTGCCTCACAGCGCCGTTCGCGGCAGTTATTTTGTATCTGATTCTCATTCCGGTGCTGCGCCGCGTCGCGCGCCGCAAATCTGTCTCTGTCCCTGAGGCTGCATGATCGTCCAGCAGGCCGTTCACCTTGGAGTTACCGGCGCCGCAATCGTTGTCGCCATGATGTTTGTGTTGTGGCTCATACATCTTCCGCTGCGCAATGCGGGGATCATCGACGTCGGATGGGCTCTCGGCTTGGCGATTCTGGCGATCTACTACGCGTTCGCTGGTCCGGGTTACGTTCCGCGCAAGTACGCGCTCGCGATGATGGTGGGCTTCTGGGGATTTCGGCTGGCGGCGTATCTCTTATTTTCGCGAGTGATCGGCCATCCGGAAGATGGGCGCTACGGTCAGTTGCGCAAGGAATGGAAGCGGCATCTCGGCCTGCGATTTCTTTTCTTCTTCGAGTTTCAGGCTCTGCTCGGTGTCGTTTTGTCCGTGCCGTTTCTGATCGCGTGTCTCAATGTCGCCGCGCCGCTCGGTTTCCTCGAAAAATTTGGCGCCGGCATCTGGCTGGTCAGCATGATCGGTGAAGCGATCGCCGACCTGCAACTCAGCGCTTTCAAGAAAAATCCCGCGAACGCCGGCAAGACGTGTCGCGCAGGATTGTGGAAATATTCGCGCCATCCAAACTATTTCTTCGACTGGATGACCTGGGTTGGTTACGCGGTCTTCGCACTGGGCTCGCCGTGGGGTTGGATCGGATTGATTTCGCCGGCGCTGGTTTTGTATTTCCTGCTCGACGTCACCGGTATTCCCGCCACCGAAGCCCAGGCGATTCGCAGCCGCGGCGACGAGTATCGCGAGTACCAGCGAACAACGAGCGCGTTCGTCCCCTGGTTCCCGAAAAAGAGCGAAGCAAAATCCTAACGCTCGCCAATTCTTTCGACTTTTAAATGTCGCCTTTTGACTTGCCCTCAAACGATGTCGAGGATTTCCTCGTAGCGTTTGAACGGGGGGATCAGGTAGGCGCCGGCGAGTTCGGTGCGCGACCATTGCAACATTTCGCGGGCGACCTCGAAGCCGCGCTCGCGCGCATTCGCGCCGGCGGCTTCCATCGATTTCAAAACCGCGTCGGGAATCACGATGCCGGGGACTTCGTTGTTCAAACGCAGCGCCTGTTTGTAACTGTTGAGCGGCCAGATGCCGATCATCACGGGAATCGGCGGTTTGCCGCCGAGTTTTTTGACGAACGAATACCAATGCTCGGGATCAAAGATCGGCTGGGTCATTGCGTAGCGCGCGCCCGCTTCGATTTTTGCGATGAAGCGTTCGATTTCCGCGTCGAGATCGTCGGCGACCGGATTCACAGCGACGCCGATTGCAAAATTCGTGGCGCCGCCTAAAGTTTTTCCGGCCCAGTCGGTGCCTTGGTTCAGGCGATGCAGAATTTTGACGAGGCCAACGGAGTCGACTTCATAGACTCCGCTCGCTTCGGGATAGTCGCCGACCGACGGAGGATCGCCGGTGATGGCGAGGATGTTGCGTATGCCGCCTACGGTCCACGCGCCGAGCAGCATCGCCTGGAGACCGATGATGTTGTAATCGCGCGTGGTGAGGTGCGGAATCGTTTCGACCCCGCGCGCTTCGAGAGCGCCCGAAGTCATTAGCGCGTCCATGCCAACTCGGGCCATCGCGCCGCTGTTCACATCGATGACATCGACTTTGCCTGACGCCATGATGCGATCGACTTGTTCAAAGATTCGATCGAGTGACAAACCTTTCGGCGGATCGATTTCGACGCTGATCGCGAATTCTCTCTTCTGCAGCTTCTTGAACAATTTACTTTCGGGGTCGCGCTCGACGACGACCGGCGGCCGCGCGGGCGCTCCCACAGCGATGCCGCTTGAGGCTGCTTTCACCGGCGTGAGCGATTTCACGGCGTCGGCCATCGCGCGAATGTGCGCGGGCGTCGTGCCGCAGCAGCCGCCGAGAATGCGAACACCGAGCGCGGCAGCCTCGCGAGCGAACTCCGCGAAATATTCCGGCGAAGATTTCGGATAGACGATGCGGTCGCCTTCGCGCTTGGGGAATCCGGCGTTGGGCATGCCGCTGACGCGAACATCGTCCACGCCGGCGAGTTGGCCGAGAATCGGCAGCAGCGACTGCGGACCGAGCGTGCAGTTCGCGCCGATTACTTGCACATTTTTCATTTTCAGTTGCGCGGCCGCGTCTGCCGGGCTCAAGTCGCCGTAGGCCGTTCCCTCTTCGGAGTACGTGAGCTGCGCGATGATCGGAAGTCCGGAGAACGATCGGATTGCGTCGATCGCGATGGTCAATTCTTCGATATAGGTGAACGTTTCGAGAATGAAGAGATCGACGCCGCGTTCTTCGAGGGCAAGCGCCTGCTCGTGAAAAATATTCAGAATTTCGTCGGGTTCGGGATGGCGCGCCTGCACGCCGATGCCAAGCGGACCCATTGAGCCTGCGATCAGGACTTCACGCGATGCGGACTCGCGCGCTTCGCGGGCGATCTTCACGCCGCGGCTGTTGAGCTTTTGCACGTCGTCGCCGAGACCCAGCGGTTCGAGCTTGAAGCGATTCGCACCGAACGTATTGGTCTCGATGATTTGCGCGCCAGCTTCGATGTAAGCCTGGTGCGCGCGGAAAACAGCTTCGGGCTCCATCGCATTGAGCTCATCGAAACAGCGAATCGTTCCGACAGAGTCGTGCAGATATGAGCCCATCGCCCCGTCGGCGATCAAGATTGAATGTTTCAGCCGTTCATTGAAATCCTGGATCTTCAAACCCGTTCATCCTGTCTGCTGATTTTGTGCGAGGGGGACTTCGCTCAGCGTTTAGTAGTTTCCATGAGGCTGGCGACGGTGCTCATGAGGTCGTACTTGGTGAGAATCTCGAAACGATCGTCGCCCATTTCGACGAAGACGGCGGGATTCTCGTGACTCAAGATATGCGTAACGCGCTCGACCGGAGCGGAACGCGGAACTTGTGGAAGCGGCTTGCTCATCATTTCGCGGACGACGAGCTTGTGCAGATCTTTGCCCTGTAGCGCGAGATTCAGAATCTGATCTTCGTAGATCGTGCCGATCGGAATCTTTTCCTCGAAGACGGGAATCTGCGAAATGTCCTGTTGCTGCATGGTTTTCAGCGCGTGATACACGGTGTGGTACGGGCGCGCGATCACGAGTTCGCGAACTTTGCCGGAGTTGTGCTTGGCGTTGACGACTTCGCCGGCGGTGATTTTTACGGCGGAGTCACCGTAGTTGCGTTCGCGCATCCACTCGTCGTTGTAAACTTTGCTCAGATAGCGCATGCCTGTGTCTGGCAGGAACGCGACGATAAACGCTTCGGGGCCGAGATCTTTCGCGAGGCGCAGCGCGGCGGAGATGCAGCCGCCGCCAGAACCGCCGGTGAAGAGGCCTTCCATTTTTACCAGGCGGCGCGCGACGACGAAGCATTCTTCGTCGTTGACCTGAATACAATCATCCAGAATTTTCAGATTCATCGTCGACGGGAAGAAATCTTCGCCGATGCCCTCGACGACGTAGCTTTTCGCTTTTATCGTCTCGCCGCGCTTTACGAAGTCGTAGTAGAGCGAGCCTTCGGGATCGACTCCAACGATCTGAACCTTGGGATTCTTTTCCTTGAGATATTTGCCGACGCCGCTGACCGTGCCGCCGGTACCCATCCCACAGACGAAGTGCGTAATTTTTCCTTCGGAGTCTTCCCATATCTCCGGACCGGTCGTCAGATAGTGGGCTTCCGGATTCATGGGGTTGTCGTACTGATTCGGGTAGTAGGAATTCGGGACTTCCTTGGCTAGTTTTTTCGCGACGGAATAGTAGCTGCGCGGATCTTCGGGCTCGACGGCGGTGGGGCAGACGATGACTTCGGCGCCAAGCGCTTTCAGGAGATCGACTTTCTCCTTGGATTGTTTGTCGGTGATGGTGAAAACCATCTTGTAGCCGCGAACGGCGGCGACGAGGGCGAGTCCCATGCCGGTATTGCCGCTGGTGCCCTCTATGATCGTGCCGCCGGGCTTAAGTAGGCCTTTTTTCTCGGCCTCGTCGATCATGGTGATGCCGATGCGATCTTTTACGGAGCCGCCGGGGTTGATGTAGTCGGCCTTGACGTAAATCTGCGGCTTCAAGCCCTGGTTGATGCGATTGAGGCGGACCAGCGGCGTGCGTCCGATAGCTTCGAGGATATTGTTACATTTCATTTTCGGTCGTTAGCTCGTCACTTAAAATTTCGACTGCGGCGGAGAAAACCGCCGGCACGGATGCTCTTCTCTTCGCTGCGCGCTCGCTCTGAGTGAAACCGGCGCTACCGTCGGCGACGGCGGCGTGCCACAATTCATCCAGTTTAGCATGCGCTTGCGAGACGCAAGCGCGGCCAAGGAGATGCTTGTGTCGCGGCAGAACATTTCGAGCGGGACGCAGTGGGAACCGATCGTGGGGTATTCGCGAGCGGTGCGGATTGGGAATTGGGTGAGCGTGTCGGGGACGACGGCGACCGGGCCGGATGGGCAGATAGTCGGGGTCGGCGATGTGTATGCGCAGACGGTGCAGACGATCCGGAACATCGAGGCGGCACTGACGAAGGCGGGTGCGGGGCTCAAGGATGTGGTGCGGACGCGGATTTTTGTGACGAACATTGGCGATTGGGAGAAGGTTGGGCGGGCGCATGGAGAGTTTTTCGCGGTGATCCGGCCGGCGACGAGCATGGTGGAGATCAGCAAGCTGATTTCGCCGGAAATGCTGGTGGAAGTTGAGGCGGACGCGATCGTGGAGGCGTAGGCTTCGATTTGGTTTCGCTTTTGGGCGGTATACCCCCGGTGTTTTGTTGAAGAGTGAATAAGACGTTTGGATTGAGGGGGTTGCAAAAAGGGCGAAAATCAAGAGTGTGGAAGCTGCTGATTTGGCTGGGGTTGGGGGATCGCGTATTCGCCATAAGTCATCCCAAAATGGGAAAAGCGCCGGTGAGTGCCGGCGCTTTTTCGCTTTCTAGAGTTCTGCATAGCAGTGTACCAGATTATTAGTGTTTGTCAAGTGGTACTAGGATGTTCGAATGCGGCGTGGATTCGGAGTTGCTCGTCGTAGTGATCGAAGAGAGGTTCCTTGCTCGTCGGAATGACAGGCTGGGAAGATTTGCGGCCCGGGCAAGCTGGGGCGCAGCGGTGCTGCGCCCCTACATGATTGTGCTGAACGGACCATTTAGCTGGTCGCGGGTTAGTAGGTGACGCGGACGCGGTATTTGAGGACGGAGGTGGCGTTGGCGGCGACGGGGACGGTGAATTGGGCGGCCCAGGCGGCGGTTTTGGTGGGTTTGTAGGTGCTGGAGAGGATTTCCCAGGTGCCGCCGATGGGTTCGTTGACCTGGACGTTGATCGAGCTGTCTTTGTGGTTGCGCAGAGTGATTTCGAATTCCATTTCGTAGACGTTGGTGGCGATTTTTTTGAAGTCGGTTTGCTTGCGTTCGGCGACGACGTCGAAGGCGTTGCCGATGTGAATCTTGATGTCCTCGTCTTTCGGAGTGTGGTCGATGCGGTCTTCGCCGACGAAGAGGACGCCGCCTTTGGAATCTTTTTGATATACGCGGACGTTGCCTGCGGGCAGCGGCATGCCGAGGCCGGATTTTTCTTCGTTGCGGAATTTGTAGAAGACCATGACCTGGTCTTTGATGGGCGCGCCGGGATTCTGATAGTTGTGGTAGTAGAAATTCTGGCCGTTGACGATGAAGAGCTTTTCAACGGGGACCCCACTTCCCTGCAACAGGCTGATCTGCTTGGTTTCCTGATTTTCAATCGAGGTGCGGCGGCCGAGGGTGTAGAGGTGATACTCGGAGAAATTTTCCTGCTGGAATTGCGCCGGAGCAGCGGCAGGCATGGCCTTCATCATGCGAATTTCATCCCTCATTGCCCCTGAAGCTTCGGGCACTCGATTGAGATCACCAGCGACGAGCTGGAGACGCGCATTGTGGAACGCGGTGCCGCTGTTGTTGCTGAGCGTGACCCAGCCGTCGAGGTCAGCGGCTTTGTCGTCGCGATTGACGGTAAGCACGTAGTCGGAATTCCACGCGAGTGCGTTGGCGAGGTAGGAGGTTTCGATCTGCTGTTTTTGCGCGCCGGAATTTTCGAGCGACATCAGCAACGTTGGGTGGTCGTAGAGATTCGCGGGGACTTCGGGGAAACGATAACTCTGGGCGTAGCCACCGGTGACGATGTCGTTGCCGACTTTCCAGACCTGGCCGTTGTTGTCGGAGAGCAGCGTGGCTTTGATTTCTTCGTTTTTCAGGTTGCCGTCTTTGTCGGTATAGGTGTGGACGAGCGTGACTTCCTTGCCGACGTATTTGTGGAGGAGTTTCGCGGGGTCGAGGAGATCGTATTCGTAATTTTGTTCGAGGACGCTGAGCTTGGTGGGATCGGTGAGCGAGCGGAAGTGAACCGTGGCGGGATTTACTGTAGCGGCGATGTCTTCGAATTTGAGCCGGAAGCTGCCGCTGGGAAGCGTGAGATTACGCACGTCGCGAACGAGAGCGATATTGGAATTGTAGACGGTGACGTTGAGATCGGTTTGATCGGTGAGCGTTGTAGTGGCGGAATTTTTTGCATCGGCCGAATCGTGCTGTCCGCGGGCGTGGGCGGGAGCGTGCGTGGCGATCACGGCGGCGGCGATGGCTAACGCTGTTGTGGCGATTGCGATGGAGCGATTGCGGAATTTTTTGGCGGTAGGTTTGGGAGTGAGCATTTTTGTCCTCGATTCGAAGATGCGTTCCTCAGTTAGAACGAGGCTATGGAGAAATCTTGCAAGGCAGATTACCGCGAAAGGCAGCGTGCAGAGGAGGGGTTTTGCGCGTCGCTGTGATCGAAGAGTGGTTCTAATAGGCGCAAATTGCTTTGGTCAGGGCAAGTTGGGGCGCAGCAGCGCTGCGCCCGTACATGGGATTCTCGGCGGTTCGTTATTCGGGCTGGATTCTTGTGCGGGCCCAGCGCGCGCCGCCGGAGTCGGTTTCGAAGGCGCGGCCCGCGGCATCGGTGATCGTGGCGGAATCGGCGTTGATCGCGAACACCGCGAGAAGGTCAACATTGGAAGGCGAGGTCAGCTTTTGCCAAGTTGTGCCGCCGTCCGTCGTGCGGAGGATCGTGCCGTTGCGGCCGACGAGCCAGCAAATCTGATCGGAGTATGCGGAACCTGCAATCAGGTCGGTGACGACGCCGCTCGGCTGAATCGACCAGGTGGTGCCGGAATTGGTGGAGCGCTGAATCATGCCGGCCTGACCGATGCGCCAAATGGTTGTGCCGCTGGGAGCGGGAACGCTGAGGGGAGTGAGTGAAGCCACGACGCGACTATTCGCCGCGCGGGAGAGCAATTCTTGCGGCGCGGTTGCGGACTTTTGGGTCACCGCGGGAGACGCGGCATCGAGGGTGGCTGGTTCAGTGACGACGCCGGAATTCATTCTTGTGCGCGCGGGCGGGGGCGTCGCAGGAATTCCAGAGGTTGAGTTTGCGGTTGGCTGCAATACCGCTTTGGCGTCGGCGATAGCCTTATCGACAGGGTTCACGGGTTCGAGTTTTCGCGTGCCGGAGCCTGGAGCGGTGCGAGGATTGGCGCGCGCGTAACTGAGGGCGCCAGCCGACTCATCCTGACCGGAGGGGGTGAATGTGGGCGCTTGCGTGGCGGCATCTCTGCGGGATTTTTTCTCGAGCGTTTTCGCGGCGTCGAGGGTCTTCTGCGCGTCGTCGAGTGAGTCGGTGAGGGAGTCGGTCGGCGATTTCGCGGGAGCTTGTTGAGGTTGCGCGGCCGATCCAGCGGCGGAGTTCTGCGAGGCGACGGGGTTGGACTCAGGCGATGGAGAGTTGTCGGCCTTGTCTTTGGATAGCGAAGGCTGCGCCGGTGATTGCGGCGGGAGTTCCATTTTGGGCGCGGGCTGGTTCAGCGCGATCGTGGACTCTTTGGATTGGTCGCGGTAGACGAACCACAGAATGAGAGCAGCGGCGAGGGCGCCGGCGATCGCTACGAAACGGACCATTTTGGGACGGTCTTGGCGCGGAGAATGGAAAGTGATGGTCGCAGAGGATGGCGCGGACTTCGCAGCCGAGACGAGCGCAATGGTCTCTGGCGCGACAGCACGAGAGGTCGCGCTCGGTGGAGAGGGCGCAGAGGTTGGCACGAGTTCGGGGTCGTGCAGCAGTTTGGGGTCGAGGATGAATTCGGATTCGAGTTCGGGCTCGACAGGTGCGGCATCCTCGGCGTGCTCTTCGGGGATCGGCGAGGCCGCAACCAGGTCTTCCACTTCGGCGTGCGACTGCGCTGGCTGTGGCTGGCCCTCGGGGACAGCGGCGGCAGGTTCCGTTTCGGGAATATCGAGAACGATCTGGTCGAGCATCAAGTCGCGATCGGCTTCGACCGCGATGCGATCGGTGGCTTCGAGTTGGGCGAGGATTTCCTGGCAGCGTTCGCAGGATGCGATGTGCGCTTTGCGCTGGGCCATCTCTTCGGGATCGAGGAGGCGTTCGTGATAGGCGGCGAGGGTTTCGGCGTCGAGGCAGTCGTTAGCGTGGGCGGCATCACCGTGGGCAGATTTGGACGAGCCAATGCTGCGGGCGAGCGCTTTTTCGAATTTTTGTTCGCGGTCGTCACGCAGCATAGGGGACTCCAGGATTAGAACGAGCGGCGGAGCGGGACTTGCAAGCGGTGGAAGCGCGCGAAATCGCGTGATGGAGTTGGCGCGTCATGAGTCTTGCCTTTCGGCCTGAGGCGGTTGGGGTGCTTTCCCGAGATCTCGCGCAGGCGGGAAAACCTGGTCGAAGTTCAGAGGAGCGTCCTCGGCGGCGTATTCATAACAGAGAGAAATCTGGTCGTCGCTGAGAGATGGCTGGGGATAGGTTCCATTTTGGGACTGAAATTGGCCGGAGCGCAAAGCGGATTCGACCGAGACGCGGAGTTCGCGGCGGATGCGGTCGAGACTGCGGGATACGCTGGATTCGTGTTCGCCGAGTTCGCGGCCGATGTGTGCGAGGGTTTGCTGTTCGGCGTAATAGAGGCGGAGGCGCTGGCGGTCGAGCGGGTCGAGCGCGTTGAGAGCTTTGTGGAGGGCGTCGGAGAAAAGCGCGAGATATTGAGAGCGATGCGGGTCGGGAGAGGAGTCATGGGCTGGATTGGGGAACGAGGAGGCGGAATCGATGGGGGTGACGCGTTCCCGAAATGGAACTCCGTCGTTGGAATCCGGGGAGGTGGATTGATCTTCGATCTCGACGAAGCGGCGCGAGGCGCGGACGGAATCGATGTGACGCTGGGCGAGGACGGCGCGGAGCCACGTTTTCAGCGAGCTGCGGCCGTGGAAATAGCGGAACAGCGAGCGATCTTCGGATTTGCTGGACGAGGACGCGGAAATGCCGTACAGATCGGTGAAAAGCGAATCAGCGAGATCCTGGGCGGCGACGGAATCCGACTTGCAACGGAGGATGGCAGCCGCGGCAGCGCGGAGATAGCCGCGATACGTGATGACGAAAAATTCCCAGGCTGCGGGCTGGCCGCTGGCGCATGCGGCGGCGAGGCTGAGATCTTGCAAGTGGAGGGCGCCGAGAAATTCTTCCAGCTTTGGGCCGGAGACTTGATCGTGGCTGCAGGAGGCAAAACGCTTGGAGGCGCTGCGTTCGAGGGCATCTTCGAAACGCTGGCGCGAGACCGACCACGGAGAGGCGGAAACTTCGGAGTAGAGACGATCGACAAGATCGGGATGAGAAGCGAGGAGGCGCACCGGCTTCGCGGAGCCGGGGGTGGCACCGTCCATTCCGCCCGCGTTGCTACTTGATTGCGCGCACATTTCGCGGCACCCTATTCCGCAGGACCGGCATCACAGGTCGTACCTCCGGGCATACCGGAGGCAGCCAGGGAGCCGGCAAATGTCCCCCTGGACGTACGAATGCGGTATTCTAGACTAACGTTGCGTCCCTACCCGCAACGATACGCCTTCGCCGGGTCAGTCGGTGAAGATGGTTCGCTACTAGCATTAGCGACTTCGCGACGCTAGTACCATTGGCCTATTAGGCGGTCCCCAGCCTCATCTGTACTCTGACTTGGCCATAGCCCAAGGCCTGTCCGGCCCGGCGAAAACTAGAAGACTCTGCATTGCCGGACGCTTGCTGAAACTGAACGGAATAAAACTAGGCGGACAGGATGAATACGGTAACAGAAGAAACGCCGACAAGGCAGACGCGTCTCAACGTGGGTTTCGAGGCGCATCAGGGCACGAAGGGCGGCGGTGAAGCGTGGAAGCGCTCGATCGGGAATAAGGGTGTACCGGCACGGCTGGAGATGCTGCCGGAGGGAGAATCGCGGCTGGGCCGAGTTGGGGTCAGTCTCATCCTGCAGGTTCTTATTTTGGCGTTCTTCGTAGCGATCCCAGTTTTCTTTCCCGAGCGGCTGAAAGCGGTTTTGAATCAGCAAGTCGTACCGCTGGCGATGCCGGTCACGGAAATTGCCACGCCTCCTCCACCTCCGGTGGTAAAGGCGAAGGTTGAACCGGTCAAGCCGGCTCCCCCTGTCGAGATCAAGCTGAATCCGAAGCAGCCGCATATCTTCGTGCAGCAGAAGGTGCTGCAACCCAAGATCGAAAAGGTGGAAGCGAAGGCTCCCGAGTTGGCGCCGGCACCGGTGATTCAGTCGCAGATCGTCGATCAGTCGAACCAGCCGAAGAGGCCGCGCGAAGAAGTGAAGATGGCGATGGATACTGGAAGCGCCGCGACGCCGACGACGAAGTTGGCAGCGAAGGATGTGCAGACCGGCGGGTTTGGCGATCCGAACGGATTGCCGGGCAAGGGCGACCCCAACAAGACGACGAATGTGAATCGTGCGGGATTGCAGGCGCTGCCTGGCGGTCCGGGATATGGAAACGGCACGGGCGGCGATAAGGGCGCGCGCGCCATTGTGCCGAGTTCTGGATTTGGCAACGGTACCGCAGTTCAGGAATCGGGCGGTTCGAAGCGTGCGGTATCGACGAGTGGATTTGCGAACCAGACTGTGGCGGAAGCGACTCCAACGAAAAAAGCGGTGGATTCGGGAACTACTCCAGTGGAGCTGCTTGAGAAGCCGAAGCCGGTGTACACGGAAGAAGGTCGCAGCCTGAAGCTTGAGGGCGACGTGGCACTCGACGTTGTATTCCAGGCGAACGGCACGGTGCAGGTGACCAAAGTCGTCAGTGGACTCGGCCACGGACTTGATGAAGCCGCATCGCGCGCCGCGCAACAAATTAAATTCAAGCCGGCGAAGCGTGATGGCGAGAACGTGGATTTTCCGGCGCGAATTCGAATTCAGTTCCGACTGGCGTACTAAGCCAGGGATTTTACTGAGGAGAGCAACAATGCGTACGTTTGTGTACAAAGGGATCTTAGGGCTCGCGCTGTTGAGCGGGCTCGGGACCGTGGCTGCCGCAGCGGCCACGCCCACACCGGAACCGCTTCCGGCCGATCAGGCGAAGACGATGGAAGAAGTGACTGACCGCGTCGTCAAAGCCGAAGGCCAGATGAACACCGACATCCGCAAGTATTCGCCGCTGGTGGAGACGTACATCCAGAATTTGCGGCCCGACACCGAGCTGGGCTATGTGCCGGCCGGCGACAAATATTTTCTCGGCAAGGCGGATTTCGGCAAGGGCGTGAATCTCGTCTCGCTGTCGGACACCGACAGCAAGGGCAAGAAAGTTCTCGGCGGCGTCGGCAATTTCTTTTCGTTCGCGATGCAGTATCTGCCCGACGGCTTCCTGCAGATGATTTTTATCGACACGAACGGATTCGATAAGCAGCACTACAAGTTTGATTATGTGAAGCGCGAGTTTCTGGGCGAAGTGCGCTGCCTCGTTTTCGACGTAACGCCGCTGCCTAAGGCCGGCAAGGGCCGCTTCCTGGGCCGCATCTGGGTTGAGGATCAGGATTATCACATCGTGCGGTTCAACGGTGGATACGGCGGCGCGGGCAAAACCACGTATTACTTCCACTTCGACAGCTGGCGCACGAATTTGCAGCCGGGCGTGTGGCTGCCGTCGTTCGTGTACAGCGAAGAAAAAGAATTGCATTACGCGATGACGAAGAAGCTCGATTTCCGCGCGCAGACGCGGCTGTGGGGCTACAACATCGGTAAAGCGCAACAGGAACAGGAATTGAGCAAGATTCTGGTCGAGACGCCGGTCAACGACAGTACGAAGACGGCGAACGACCTGACACCGGTCCAGGCGCAACGCTCCTGGGATCGCGAGGCGGAGAACAACGTTTCGGATCGTTTGCAGCGGCTGGGATTGATGTCGCCGACAGGTGAAGTCGATAAGGCGCTGGAAATTATCGTCAACAACCTGGAAGTGACGAATAACCTCGATATTCAGCCGGAAATTCAGTGCCGCGTGATGATGACGACGACGCTGGAATCGTACACGCTGGGCCACACGATCGTGCTGAGCCGCGGTTTGATCGACGTCGTCCCCGACGAAGCGAGCCTGGCGATGATCATCGCGCATGAAATGGGACACGTCGTTCTGGGTCACCGGATGGATTCGAACTTCGCGTTCTTCGATCAGCTGTTGATCGACGACAAAGATTCGTTCCGTCACTTTGGCTTTGCGCGCACGCCGGAAGAAGAGACAGCGGCGAACGCCAAGGCGATCGAGATCTTGAAGAAGTCTCCCTACAAGGATCAACTCGGGAATGTGACGCTGTTCCTGACGGCGCTCGATGCGCGGCAGAAGCAAGTGCCGAACCTGATCAGCGCTCACCTCGGGAACCGGGTGCCGAACGTCGGCGATCTGAAGTCGGGCACGGTGCCCGATACGAAGGCGAATCCGCAGATCATCGCGGCGCTGCCGATCGGCGGACGTGTGAAGCTTGATCCGTGGTTCGATAACCTGGCGCTGCTGAAGAGCAAGCCGGTGGGCCTGGTGGCGGAACGGGAGAAGATGCCGTTCGAAGTGACGCCGTTCATGCCGTATCTGACGCGGTTTAACCCGGCGGATACCAACAAGCCGGTGAATGCCAGCGCTACGGATGGGAAGACGCCGGAGTCGGCGAACGCTTCGCCGGATGGTACGGCTAAGCCGTAAGCGACCAAACTTAAACTCAACCTCTTGACGGCTCGGCGAGTTGATCGCCGAGCCGTTTTACTTTTGGGGCGGGTTCCGGAGATGAAATCTGGTTGACTTTACCCAATTCTTAGTTGAGCATTCAACTCAATGAAGGTCGCGCGCAAACCTACAAGGGATCGGATCGTCGAGGCCGGGCTGTATCTCTTTTGGTTGCAGGGGTATGCCGCAACTGGGATGGCCGAGATTCTGAGTCGGGCCGAGGCGAATGCAGGCAGCTTCTATCACTTTTTCAAGACGAAGGAAGAGCTGCTGATCGCCGTGCTGGAGCTGTATATCCAGTCACTGGAGCCGGTGATTGTGCAACCAGTGTTGGGCGCGATTGCCGACCCGGTCGAACGGGTGTTCGGGATCCTGGAATTCTATCGTCGGAACTTACTCGCTACCGGATGCACGTACGGATGCCCGATTGGGCGACTGGCGCTCGAGATTCCGGAAGAGCAGTTTCGCGTGCACAAGCGGCTGGCGGACAACTTTGACGGGTGGACGGCGGCGATAGAGAAGTTTCTCGAGGACGCGCGGGAACGGTTTCCGGAGGGGACGAACTTCGCGACGCTTTCGAAGTTTGTGCTGACGGTGATGGAAGGCGGAGTCATGCAGGCGCGGGCACATCGGGATGTGGCGCCGTTCGATGCGTCGGTGGAGCACCTGCGTGAATACTTTCGGTTGATGATGGCACGAAGTGGGGACAGCGGTGGGGCCAAGGGTCAGGAGTCGCCAGGATTGAAATGAGATCGAAGTGAGGCGGAAAAATTCAGGACGGGGTGAGGCGATGAAGCGAGCGATTGTGTTGGCGGTGTTTTGTGTTGGGTTGATTGGCATTGCGATGATGAAGAGCGAAACGGGCGTCGCGCGTGGAGCGGCAAATGGTGGCGTGGTGAAAGCCGGTGTTTCGGCGGTGGATGCGAAGGCGAAGCCCATTTCAGATCTGTCGTGGCTGGTCGGCGGCGTCTGGACGGCGGATGCGAGCAAGATGGGCGACGGGATGAAACGGATCGAAACGCGCTACGTTTGGTCGGACAATAACGCGTTCATCCGGTTCACCACGCATTTCGTTTCGGATAAAGGTACGGCGAAGACATACGACGGGAATTTTTTCTGGGAGCCCGCGAAGACCCAACTCGCGATGTGGTACATGGACTACGCGAATGAAATCATTCAGGGCCCGATCGCGATCGCTGGAGATACAACGAAATTTTCATTCCGCGCCACGGATTTTGGTGGCAAGCCGGCGGATATGCAGGTCGAGCTGCTGAAGAAATCGAACGACAAGTATCAATGGACGCTGGAAGAAAAGAGTGGGGATTCGTGGAAGCAGTTGGCGACGCTGGAGTATATGCGGACCGCGGAATAGGTCGGGACGAGTCTTCCCTTCACAAGCTTTAGCTTTAGTTGGACGAGGAGAGCGCGCGGATCAGGTTGTAGTTGAAGGTGATGCCGTCGTAGAAATCCTCGACGCCGACGCGTTCGTCTTTTCCGTGGGCGCGATTGTCATTCATTTGGAAAAACATGCTTGAGATGCCGTAGGTGGGAATGCCGGCGCTGCGCGTGATGCGGCCGTCCGTCGCTCCGGTGGACATTGTGGCCATCACCGGAATGTTGCCGTACATCTGACGAACCGTCTTGTCCATCGCCTGCGTGACTTCCGGGAGTAGCGGAGACGGTGGCACGGTGACGAGGCGCACGAGCGAACCATCAGCAGCATGCAACTGAACATCGGAGACGCTGACTTTTGGATCGGCGACGACGCGCTCCAGCGTCTTGCGCACGTCGGCGGGATCTTCTCCAGGAAAAATGCGGCAATTGACATTGGCGCGAGCCATCTGCGGTAGCGCGTTGGGCGCATGTCCGCCGGCAAGCATGGTCGCGACGCAGGTGGTCCGCAACAAGGCGTTGTAATACGGCGTCTGCGAAAGACGAGCGACGGCCGCCTTGTCGGGCGGCTCTTTCGCAGCGGCGCGCAGGTCAGCTGCCGCGGAACCTTTCGTCAGATCAGCAGTCTTCAAAAAATAATTCCGCGTGATTTCGTTGATCTCGACAGGAAACGAGAACGCCTGAATCTTCGCGAGCGCGTTGGCGAGATGATAGATCGCATTGTCGGACGACGGTAGCGAGCTGTGACCGCCAGGATTCAGCGATTCGAGCTGAAAATCCGCGTAAACCTTCTCACTCGCCTGAATCGCCGTGAGAATCCGCTGGCTGCCATTCTTCTCGAATTCGCCGCCATCGAGATTGATGCAGTACTCCGCATCGATCCAATCGCGGTGATTTTTCACAAGCCAGTCGACACCGTTGAAGTTGCCGCCCTCTTCGTCGGCGGTCAGGGCAAGGATCAGGTCGCGATCGGGCTTGTAATTCTCTCTCTTCATGCGAATGAAGTTGGTGACGAGGATCGCGTCACCTTCTTTCATATCGTCGGTGCCACGCCCGTAGAAGTAGCCGTCTTTCTCGATGAATTTGAAGGGATCGGTGGTCCAGTCTTCGCGGCGCGCTTCGACAACGTCGAGGTGGCCGATGAAGAGGATCGGTTTGCGCTGACCGGTGCCGTGGATGCGCGCCATGAGGTTTTTCTTCCGATCGTTAGGTCCGTCGACGATGACGTCATTGCCGGTGAATCCGGTGTCGCGCATCCGCACGGCCATCGCTTCAGCCGCGGTGGTGACGTTGCCGACCGAATCCGTCGTATTGATTTCGATGAGCTGCTGAAATATTTCGCGCGCCAGCGGATTGGTTGGTGCCGGGTTCGAGACCGCTGACTGAGCGGTAGCGTTAGATGACGACAAAAGAATGAAAATAAAGAACGCGGAAGCGATCTTCATCGGGAACTACGCGAAAACCAGGCGCCCCTTGGGCTGCGGTATCTCACGCCCAAGTTCCTTCGCCGTTTGAATCCATTCGCCAATCACAACTTCGACACCTGCAAGCGCTTCCTGGTAAGTCTTGCCATCGGCGGCGCAGCCGGCAAGCTCAGGCACTTCCGCGATGAAAGCCTGATCGGATTCGCTCCAATAAATAATTACTTCGTACTTAGGCACCGAAACGCTCCACTAGGCGATATTTGAGTATAACATGCCGAACTTGCTTCACCTGATAGGGCTTGCACTTCGAGCCCAATGGCCGCAGGTTCAGGATTTCTTCCACACCCGACATTGAAAATATGTGATGGCTGCCTTTGATCCTTTCCAGAAACCCGAGACGCCTCAAAAGACCGATGAGATCGGAAAAGGAAACATTCGCGTCCGATGTTCCACGCAGCACTTGCTCAAGAGTCTTTTCCAACTTCGTCATGTGTTAGGGTCCAGCGTTTGATTCGGCGCGCTTGGCGCCGCCAAAGCGCGCCTCAAACATTCCGAAATATAAGACAGCGGAAAAAACAGCAGGATCAACCCAAACCCAGGATCGAAAACGCGCAAAATAAGCGCGCCCAGGACAGCGACGCCGACTGGAGTAGGCCGCATCATACTGGTGCGGACGCGAAAATTCACGAAGCTCGCGATTTCCTTGGGCCACTTGAACACCCAGTACAGGTTGTAAAACGGAATGAAGTGAAATCCGACAGCTCGCGCAGCCGAAATCGGATGCTTCCATCCGGGCACCATCGAAAGAATCACGTGGTAGCGATAGATGCAGACGAACCAATAAACTCCTCCCACAAAACTGACGAGAAAAAGATAAAGCGGCGGAATGCCGCCTCCCTTCGCAAGCTCAGGATGCAGGCTGACGGCGACAAATTCAGCGATAATGGTCGCGACGCCGAGCAGGTAGCCAATCCAAATGATCGGCAGAGGGGGAATGGCAGCAGGCGGATGCGTTGATCCGGGATTGTCGGTGTCGGCAGGATTCATTTTGGGCAGAAATGTCGAGAGATGTGAGCGTAACGTTGCAGTGGCGGGCACGTCAAACGTGGCTGGAGCAAAAGAGACGCGCCAATTTTTTCGCTTACGCGATGCGTGGGCATGCAGATGGAGGATGGAATGATTGAGGCGAAGCGTTGGATCGCAAGGGTAGCGGCAGGCGCGGTGCTGTTCGCGGCGGGAATTGGCGCCGGAACCTGGCACGAACGCAGCGTCGAAGCACAGAACCGCTTCGGACAGCCGAAGACGGTGGTACACATGGTCGTTTACAAATGGAAAAATTTCGCCTCAGAGGACGACAAAGAGCAGGCGCTCAAAGGAATCAAGACGCTCGCCTCTCAAATTCCCGGCGTGAAAAATATCTGGCTGAAGACCGGGCGCAACCAAATCCGCGATTTCGACGGCGTCTTCGCGATCGAATTCACGAGTCCTGAAGCCGCCGCGGACTACGCCGAGAGCCCGAAGCACGAAGCGTGGGCGAAAAAATGGGAAGCGTTGCGAGAGAACAGCCTGTCATTTCAAGCCACGAATCCATGACGCCGCTCTGGTGACGCGGTGACGCCGCCGCGAGACGCAAACCACACAAAACGAAGGGCGCGCTGAAAAGCGCGCCCCACGTGCCCTCAACAATCCTCAATGAAAAATTCCTAAAACTTCACTCCCCAAAACGAAGCGTCCGGCTTAACAAGCTCAAGCCCCACATCCCAAGCCTCGTGATCGCGCCAAACCACCTCCGCCTCAGCCTTGCGGCCGCTTTCGGGGTGAATCAGTCGCACTCGCCGGTGCAACGGAAGCGGCGCGCCAACCACCGCCATGCAGCCGGAATGGCTCACATCGACGGTAACCGCATTCGCGCGCTGTTGCGCTGACTCCTCGTCCCATTCGACGAGCAATTTCACTTTCGAAATAACACGCTTGTGACTGCGCAGTTGAGCCCAACGCTCCTGCATCGCCATCGATGTGGGGTTGGTATGTGTAACGGTGGCCATGGGTGACCTCGTGGTCGCGAATTTCGCAGGAAAAAGGCCGGGATAGGAAAACCCAACGTACTGCTACGATCGTACCGGGTCAATAGTACTTTTCCGAACGTTCCTGCCCGAAACAGGGGAATATTCTCGGCGCAGCGGCGCTCAGGCCTACAAAGAATGAGACAAAAAAGGCGGCTCGCCGTCTTATAGAACAGCGTACAATTAACCAGATAGGACAGAGACCAGGTTCGTGTTCCTCAACAGTTCGCTCCCAGATCAGCAGCGGTGCGCGCAAGCGGCCTCGAAGACGTATCCCTCTGTCCATCAACGAGTTCCCTGCCGAGCCTGCCGCCCTGCAACGATGCGTGACGATCGCTTTTTTGCTCCTCATTCTTAACGTATTGATCTCGCCCGCGGCATTCGGCCAGGGGCGAGTTGGCCAGCAGCCGAATACGGCAACTCTGACTTCCGGTGCGATTACCATTCGCGTCGTGCTACCCGACAAATCTTCCTACGACAACGCTGTTGTAAACCTTAAGTCCACAAATGGCGGGCATGATCGGAACCGCAGACAACGGTCGGCCAAGGTCAAGCCCATTTCCAGGATTTGCCGATGGGGAGGTACACGATCGAAGTAATCGCGCCCGGGTTCGAGACTGCCACCGAAACGATTGAGATTCTGACGAGTGGCGACCAGCAATTCATCACCGTCGTATTGAAACCTTTGCCTGGCACCGACCTGTCGCTCGCCCGCTCAGGACCGCCAGTGCTCGCGCCCGGCGCTCAGAAAGAACTCAACAAGGCGATGGAAGCGATGCGCGCCGACAAGCCCGACGAGGCGAAAAAGCATCTCGACAAAGCCGTGCACAGCGCGCCTTCGAATCCCGACGTCAACTACATCCTCGGCATGTATTACGCGCAGCAAAAAGATTATGCGCACGCGGAAGAGTATTGGAAAAAAGCGATCCAGATTTATCCGCTGCACGCGTACTCGTTGTCGGCGCTGGGATCTCTCGAAGTTAACAATGGTCACGTCGAGCAGGCCATCACGTATTTCAAACGCGCGGTGCAAGGCTCGCCGGATTCCTGGCGCTACGAGGCGCAACTTGGCCAGGCTTATCTGATTCACAAAGAATGCGCCGAGGCCGCAAAGCACGAGAAGCGTGCGGTCGAGATTGGCAAAGATCGCGCGTCGACGGCGCAGCTCATCCTGGCGCGGGCTTACGTCTGTGAGAATAAACGCCCGGAAGCCGAACAGGCGTTGAGCAAATTCATCGCGCAGAGTATCGATCCAGCAGATCTGAAAGAAGCTCATCAGCTGATGGACGCCATGAACCGTCCCGCTGGCGGCGCTGGAACACAACGAGTAAACGCATCAACGGGTGCAGCGGCGGGAGGCCCCGCGGATCACAGCACATACGGCGGAGACGCGCTGCCGCCTTCGCCAGAAGAGGTCGCGGTTGGAAACACCATGCCGCTCGCGCGCGCCGACCTCATGCCGCCGTCCAAGTGGATGCCACCCGATATCGACGAGAGCATGCCTCCCGTCGAGACGGTCGCATCCTGCCCGATGCAGCAGATCAGCGACGAGACCGCGAAGCGCGTCCGAGCGTTCATCGACAACGTCAATCGCATCAGCGCCACCGAAACCCTCGACCACGAAGTCATCGATCGCTTCGGCTTGACCGCCAAGCACGAGACGCGGCACTACGGCTACGTCGAGTCATTGATGGAAGTGAAGCCGGGGATGTATCGCGTCGAGGAATATCGCGACGGCACCATGGGTCTCGACGTATTCCCCGAACGCCTTGCGTCGCTCGGCCTCGGTTCGATGGTCATGATTTTTCATCCTGTCTATCGCGACGAATACGAAATGACTTGCGAAGGCCTCACCCACTGGCACAGCCGCGAGGTCTGGCAGGTGCACTTCCGCCAGCGCAAAGACAAGCCTTCGCGCATGCGCGAATACAGCGTGGGCAAAAATGTGTACTCGGTCGGGCTCCGTGGGCGCGCATGGATCGCCACCGACACTTTCCAGGTCGTTAGCATCGAAACCGATCTCGTGAATCCCCTTCCCGCGATTCGCCTGGCCGCCGAACATATTTCGATCGACTACGAACCCGTCGCATTCCAGAAGAAACATGAAGAATTGTGGTTGCCGCAAAATGCCGAGCTGTTCTTCGACTTCAATGGGCGTCGAATCCACCGGCGGCATCATTTCGACGATTACCGACTCTTCTCTGTCGACGAAAATCAGAAAATCTCGGCGCCTCCGTCAGAAGCGAAACTCGATTCAACGCAGCCTTCCTCTTCGCAACCGTAAGAACCTCACCCCCGCGATCTATTCGATTCCTTCTTGCACTTCGAATTGAATTTCTAAATTCAGGCGATGCGTTGTTTAACTTTGACTTGCCTGTGCGATAAGCGCAGCATTCGCCAAACCTCGGCAACGTCGCCGATTCATTCCATCCACCTCTTCGTTGAGGCCGGATCACCCAGGGGCGAATATGGGCGTGTGTTGTAGCAAATCCTCGAGCTTCGGTTTCTAACAAGTTCCGAAATTCAGATTGCCTTCCGGCGATAACGCCGGCACACCTCTATTCACTTCAACACCTGCTGCCAGGGGCAGCATCGGTCGGCTCATCTGTAAAAACTCGATAGTGGGAGAACGGGGAGATGAAAAAATTCTTCGCAGTGGTGTTATTTCTATTTTCTGCCGTCTTACCGGCGGCGGCGCAGACGTATCGCGGCGCGATCAACGGCTCCGTAACCGATCCTTCGGGAGCGGTTGTGCCGGGCGCCGCGGTAAAAGCCACAAACAAAGCAACTGGAATCGATCACGCCACCGTATCGACCAGCGACGGCCAATTCGTGTTTCAGGATCTACCTGTGGGTGCGTACTCCGTGACGGTCACGGCCGCGGGCTTTCCTGTCACGACCATCGAAAATATTCTGGTCGAGCAAGGCGCGATGTACACGCTGCCTGTCTCGTTGAAAATTTCACAAGCGGCGACTTCGGTTGAGGTCTCCGCCGCAGCGCTCTCGCTCGACACAACGTCGGAAACGCAAACGACGCTGGTCGGCGGCGCCGATCTGCAATCCATGCCGCTCAACGGACGCGACTTCACGCAGCTCATCAGCGTGGCGCCGGGATTCGCCGGCTACTCGGCCGGAGGCTTCGGCTCGCTCAATGGCACGCGCGCCAACCAGATCAACTGGCAAATCGATGGCGTGGACAACAACGACCTCTGGCACAACATTCCGGCCGTCAATCAGGGTGGCGTTTCCGACATTGCCGGAATCGTGCTTCCGATCGATTCGATCGATCAGTTTTCGGTACAGACGCAAGCCGCTCCGGAATCGGGCCGCAATCCCGGCGGCACCGTCGACCTCGCGCTGAAATCCGGTGGCAACGACTTCCACGGTTCGGCGTACTTCTACATCCGCAACGAAGCGTTCGCTGCCGCATCGCCGTTCGTCGATTCCAAAAAGGAAAATCGCAACCAACAGTACGGGTTTTCCGTCGGCGGCCCGATCCTGAAAGATCGCCTCTTCTTCTTCCTGTCGTTCGAAAAGCAGCGTTTCACGATCGGTCTCCCTGGACTCGGCACCGAGCCTTCTGCTGACTATCAGACGGCGGCGATCGCTGAGATGGCTAAGTTTGGCATCACCCCCAATACGGTGTCGACGAACCTCCTCGGCACGCTCTGGCCGTCGTACGCGCTGACGGGCCCTGCGACTCCCGATAACTACTCCAGCCCCGATCCCGAGTACGGCTACAGCTACAACGGCCTCGGCAAGATCGATTACAAGATCAACGACAAGAACAGCGTTTCATTCCACTACTTCGCCGGCCAAGGCAACCAGGTTGCGCCCGTCGGCGGCACCGCGCTGTCCGAAGCCGCCTCCGAGCTGAAGTATTACTACGAGGTCGCCCCGATTCACGTATCCAACTACGCCGCTTCGTGGAACTCGTTGTGGTCGCCGAAACTTTCCAACCAGGTCCTCGCCGGCGTGAACTACTTCCATCAGACCTTCAGCGACTTCAACACCAACTTCGACCTGCCCGCCGCCGGCTTGAATCTCTACAACGGCTTCAATCTTGCCGGCGCTCCGAACATCCAGATCACCGGCTTCGACGAAATCGGCCTGACGCCTCCGGAAGGCCGCGAAGACATCACGGGCCACCTGACCGACGTCGTTTCCTACACCACCGGTAAGCATCAGTTCCGTTTCGGTGGCGAATATCGCCGTGCGCAGCTGGAAGAGTTCTATCACCGCCACGCACTCGCCACCATTTTGTTCGACGGCTCGCAAGGTCCATGGGCGGGCGACACAACGGCATCGAGTAACGTCCTCGCGCTCGCCGACTTCCTCGCTGGCGACGTGAGCCGCTCCAGCGTCGCCATCGGCGACCCGGTTCGCACCGTCTACGTGAAAACGTTCGCGCTCTTCGCGCAAGATGCGTGGCAAGTCAGCCAGAAACTCAGCGTCAACTATGGTCTGCGTTGGGATTACGAAGGCCCGCTCGGCAACGACAAGAAAGACCTCTCGGTTTTTGATCCGAGCAAGGGCGGACTCGTCTTCCAGGGCGCCGGCATCGACAGCGTCTACCCGAAGGACTTTCATAACTTCTCGCCGCGCGTTGGCTTCGCTTACAAGGTCGGCCAGAAGGGCGACTTCGTCGTACGCGGCAGCTTCGGCACCTACTTCGATACGCCGAACCTGAATCCGTTCCTCGATAACCGCCCGAACAACGGCGCGCCGAACGGCCTCGAAGGCAACCCGGCGGGTCCGACTCCGGTGCAGACGATTTCGAACAATGGTTTCACGATCGCATCGGGTGTGCCGCTATTCATTCCGTCCGCGACTACCTGCCCCACCGGCAACGGTTGCAGCCAGGTCTTCAACATTTTCTCCGTCAGCCAGGACTTCCGCACACCATACAACTACAACTGGACACTCCAGATTGAGAAGTCGCTCGGTCGTTCCCTGCTCTGGCAGGTCGGCTACGTCGGCAGCGCCGCTCATCGCTTGATGACGACCGCCGACATCAACCAGCCGCCTCCAGGCATCTACGCGGACGAGGCTGCGACACAAGCCGCGCGGCCCTACTTCTCGACGTTCCCCAACTTCGGCATCATCAACCAGATCGAAACCAACGGGAACTCCAACTACAATTCGCTCCAGACCGTACTCAAGGTTCGCGACTGGCATCGCTTCACCAGCCAGTTCACCTACACCTATGCGCACGGCCTCGACGACATGACCGCATATCGCGGCACGCTTCCTCAGGACAGCTTCAACCTGAAGGGCGACTACGGCAGCATGGACTTCGATACGCGCCACAACTTCACGGCGACGTTGAACTATGACCTGCCCAATGCCAATCGCATGCGCCTGTTGCTCAATGGATGGGAACTCAGCAGCTTGGTGTCTCTCCACACCGGCCAGCCATTCACCGTCTTCTCCTCCAACGACACCAGCGGCACCGAAGAAGGCGAGCAGCGCGCCAACCTCATCGGCGATCCGTATGCCGGTGTCTCGCATAAATTCAGCAAGAGCGGCGTCACCTGGATCAACCCCGCCGCATTTGCTGATCCAGCGGCGGGCACATTCGGCAATAGCGGCCGCAACGCGTTTTACGGACCGGGCTACGCCTCGGTCGACTTCAGCGTGGTGAAGAACACGAAGATCACCGAGCGGATCGGTACGCAATTCCGCATGGAGTTCTTCAATCTCTTCAACCGCATCAACCTTGCTCCGCCAAGCGGCACCAACGGCAGCGGCCTCGGCATCACCGCCGACACCATCGGCGATTACAACGGCGCTCCCGGGATAGGCCCCGGCGAAGCCTTCAACCTTCAACTCGCGTTGAAGATCATTTTTTAACCCCCAACCTTTCGCGAACACGCGATGCGGCCTAGACCACCGCATCGCGCGTCCCGCGGAAGCCGCAACGTTGGTGGCATTCGCCGAACGCTGTGCCCCCGCTGGAACATGGAGGGACGCGGCACGTTGCGCCCCATGTCCGCACCGTGTAATCCGCAACACCCTGTAGCCGCGATCGTTTCGCAGATCGCGGGGTTTAGACGCCACGCAAACCCAGCACCAGACGACAAATTCCCGAAATGGAACGCGATAAACGTTCGAATTCTCAGAAACAATTTGACGGAGGGATACCTTCGGCGTAACATATCACCTGTAACAAACTACGCCTTGCGGCAGATCATCTGCCGCTTTCTTATTCCCCCTGCCATGGGGCGAATAACTCCTTTAGAATCAAATCCTTGCCACAGTAGCAGATGTAACCCCTTTAGAATGAAATTCTTGTGAAATAACCGCCGGGGGAGGGTAAGCCCGCTCCATCCTGGCGTCTTAGCTTGAGGGTTTTCAGCTGGAAGTCCCCAACGCGTCTTGCCGCCTCTGCAAGAATCGGCGCACCGCCGGATCGCGCTCAAGGCCAATCGCAATCTGATAGGCTTCGCGAGCTTCGATCCCCTTTTTCATCTTCGCCAGCAATTCCGCGCGGACGGCCCAATACGGCTGATACTCCGCAAGCCGCGGATCCACCGCGATCTTGTCCAACTCCGCCAACGCGACCTGCGGCCCGTCGGTTTCCGCGACAGCAAGCACTCGATTGACCGCAACGACCGGCGAGCCAGTCAACGCAAAAAGCACGTCGTAAAGTTTTACGATCTCGCACCAGTTCGAGACTCCAGTACGGATTCGATGCACATGCGCCGATTGCAACGCCGCTTCGAGTTGGTATCGGCCAAGCACACCATGCTTGCTCGCACGCAGCAGCAATTCTTCCGCTTCAGCGATCGTGTCGAAATCCCAAGTGGAAGTATCTTGCTCAGCCAGCGGCACATATTCGCCGTTGCCATTGCGCCGCGCTTTCCGTCGGGCCTCCGCGTGCAGCATCAACGCCAACAACCCCAGCGTTTCCGGCTCATCCGGCAACAACTCGACGACGACGCGCCCGAGATAGATTGCCTCTTCGGAGAGATCGCGTCGCGCGACGTCGTTTCCAGCCGGATCGCTCCAAGCCTCGGCGAACGCCGCGTAAATCGCATCAAGGACGGTATCGAGCCGCGCAGGCAATTCATCTTTCTCCGGAATCCGGAACGGAATCCCCGCTTGCCGAATTTTTTCTTTAGCGCGCACGAGACGTTGCCCCATCGCCGCCGGAGAAACCAGAAACGCCGACGCAATTCGTTTCGCATCGAGTCCGAGCACAACCTGCAAGATCAACGGTGAACGAACGCTCGCCTCGATCGCCGGATGCGCGCACGCAAACATCAAGCCGAGCCGTCGATCCGGAATCCCTGACGTTTCTCCCGCAGCTGCTTCGAGCCCATCTGCGATTCGTTTCAACTCCGGCTCAGCAGAATCCCGCGTCTCGCGCCGGCGGATGTTATCGATCGTCTTTCGTCGCGCCACGGTCAGCAACCATGCTTCCGGATTTTCGGGACATCCGTTGCGAGCCCAGTCTTCCAGCGCCGTGGCAAATGCATCTGCTAGCGCATCCTCAGCCGCAGCGACGTCGCGGGTGCGCGCCGCGAGAAACGCAACAAGTTTCCCGTAGCTGCGCCGCGCCACCATCTCCGCTGTGCGTTGCGCATCGGCGACGTCGCCACTCGGCCGCGAATCCGTTCCACCAAATTGTTCTGCCGAGTTCATTCGGTTCCATCACACAGAAAGTGCTAACGCCGCAGAGCGCCCCACGCCGGAAGTACTGTAAATCGCTAAGCCGGTTGATACCACAACATCACCGTGCCGTTGCCAAACGCGCGAGTCTTGGTCAATTTCAGGTTCGTCTTATCGACGGCCTCGAACATTGATTTTCCCTTGCCGATCACGATCGGCGTCAGCGCAATTTGGTATTCATCGATAAGATTTGCATGCGCCAGTTGCGAGATCAAATTCCCGCTGCCCATGATGACAATGTCGTCGCCAGGCTCGCGCTTGATCTTGCGCGCTTCGGTCACGAGATCTCCTTTGACCAATCTCGTATTGTTCCACTTCGCTTCGTTCATCGTGCGCGAGAAGACCAGCTTCGGCTGCTTGTTCATCGCTTCGGCTACAGCCGGCATATTCTTCATCGCCATCGGCGTCGGCCAGTAGCCCGCCATCATGTCGTACGTTTTTCGCCCGAACGCAAGCACGGCGCCGCCTTTCGCGTTCTCGTTCGTGAACTCAATCCATTCCGGATCGAACTTGTGCCCCCAACTCATGTCTCCATCGAGTGAGGTGTAATAGCCATCGAGCGTCACATTGTTGAATACAATCATCTTTCGCATCTCATCTCCTTGCGTCTGATAATTTTTTGGTTCTCATAATTTTTAAGATTTGGTGACACGACCGCAGGCACGGCCTACTCCGGCTTGATGAAATCGTTGATATCGCGCGTAAGCCAGGTGCCTTCAAAAATGGGCCGCACCTCGACGACACCGTGCAAAGAGGTGGGCGAACGCGCAGCCCAAGCGAGTGCCTCGTCCAGATTCTCAACTTCGATCAAATGAAATCCGCCAAGCTGCTCCTTGGAATCGGTATAGGGGCCATCGAGCACTTTCGGCTTATCGTTCACGACGCGCATGGTCGTCGCCGTCGAAGTCGGCTGCAATCCGACACTATTCTTCAAAACACCGGCGCGCGTCATGGCCTCCATGTAGGCCTTGTAAGCGCCAAGCCAATGCTTTTGCTCTTCGCGCGTCAACTTCGGCCAGCCGCTCTCGCCCACATAATCCAGCAATACGTATTTCATCTGCTTTCCTCTCAATAAGTTGCCGTTATCGCTCTAATTGCAATTTCGCTTTCACTACGATGACGTTCCACTCCGCGCTATTCAGACATCGCTCAAAAGAATTTTCATGGAGGTCGATAGCACGTTCCGCTTTCCAAACTAAGGCACAGATAGATTCGTCCCGAAGCGAGCCTGGCGGGATGACTAGTACAAAAGTAGTATGAGGTACGTGATGCATACAGCAACTACCTGATTGCGGCTGACCTCCACAGTTGTGCTAAAAGCCCACACATTCGAGGTGAGCCAGGTCTTCGCGAATCACCTTCGCGAAAAGAACGACGGTGTGCCCTGCCGTTTTTCGTTTCCTGGTCTCTTCGTCTATCTCATCTCTTCCAAGTCGAATCGCGGAGTCCGCGTGGCGGATGGGGGTCCCCATGAAAGCTCGGTTCTACCGAATCGCAGTGGTTGTGTGCATTCTCCTTGTAGCTGCAGGCTTGTCACTCGCGCAGTCTGATCTTGCAACCATTTCCGGATTCGTTCGCGATCCGTCGGGCGCCGCCGTCGCAGGAGCCAAAATCACTATTACCGGGCCCAGCGGAACTCTGCGTACGGCGACAACAAATGAGTCTGGCTACTACGTATTTACGAACGTGCCGCCCGGCCTCTACACCATGAGCGCCGAGTCGGAAGGATTTCAGAAATTCGAGTCGAGAGCCAACAAGATCGACCCCGCTGCACATATGGCGATCGACGCGAATCTCGTAGTCGGTGCAACAAATCAGACGGTGGAGGTATTGGCATCCGCGGTTACGTTGCAGACAGAGTCTGCGTCGGTGCAGCAGCTCGTGACGCGCCAGCAGATCGATTCGCTGGAACTGAACGGACGCAACCCCATTTTCATGGCGAATCTCGTGCCTGGCACCCACGGCGGCACGCTGGCGAATTTGAGTTTCAACTTTTCGCAGGGACCCTCGAACATCAACGGCGCGCGGACGCCGGAAAGCTTGATCACGTTCGACGGCGCGCCCGCAGTTCGCACGCGATCGAACGGCACAAGCATCGGCGCAGCGGATGTCGACTCCACTCAGGAAATCCAGATTCTAACTGCGGATTACGCGCCGGAATATGGCCGGTCGTCGGGCGGACAAATTCGCATTACGTCAAAGAGCGGAGGCCAACAGTTTCACGGAGCCGCTTACGAGTACGTGCGCAACACGGTATTCGACGCAAATCCGTGGCAGCGGAATGCCGTCCCGGCGACGACAAAGATCACCGCGCCGATTCACTACAATCAGTTTGGGTACAACATCAGCGGGCCAATTTATATTCCAGGTCATTTCAATACGAACAAGACAAAAGCCTTTTTTTACTGGGGCGAAGAATGGGTACGCTACATTTTCACCGACACGAGCGCCCTGACAGTGCCAACGGCGGAAATGCGGACGGGGAACTTCAGCGAGCTACTCGATCCCAACAACATTTTCTATCACAAGGTAGTGCAACTGGTTGACCCCAAGACCGGCTTGCCGTTCCCTGGAAATATCATTCCGACGAGTTCGCTGAGCCCCAACGGGCTGGGCATCTTGAATGCCTACCCGATGCCGAACTTGACGACGCCGCTGAACGGCAACCAGAACTGGTTTTTCTCGGCATCGCATCCGCAGAATCAACGCAAAGACACGGTCGCGATCGATTTGAATCTCACCGACACGCAGCACATCCGATTCCGCCGCGTTTATTTCACATTCTTTGAATATCAGCCGCTGGACGGCGGCACCAACGAAACTCCGAAATTCTTCGATCGCCCCAATCAAACCAACTCCCTCGACTATGTCTGGACCATCAGCCCTACGAAGGTGAACGAAGTGCTCTTCACTTTCAGCCAGGACAACGTTCACATCCCGGTTGACCAGGCGAATTTTCTCGATCGCACAACCGTAGGTTTGAACTACCCCTACATCTTCCCGAACGGCAAAGAAATTCCTACGCGCATCCCGACGGTCAATATGTCCGCTTTCTCGGGGCTGAACGGCGGGCCTTATCCGTCGCACTCGGCAGGACCGATTTTCGATCTGTCGGACAGCTTTTCCTGGGTGAAAGGCAACCACACTTTCAAGTTCGGCGGATTGTGGGAGTATTCGGGCGAGAACGACAACGACGAAATCAACGTGCAGGCCTGCCCGACCTGCACGAACAATCAGAACGGTCAGTTTCTCTTCAGCGACAATGGAGGAAATTTTACTCGTCCGGGCTTCGCAGCCGCGTCCTCCGGAGCTGCAGTTGCCAACGCCGCGCTGGGCTTATTCGATTCCTATTCAGAAATCGGCCAGCGAGCTTACACGCTATTCCGGGGCACGATGTGGGAAGGGTTCGCACAAGACTCGTGGAAGGTGAAGCCAAACTTCACGCTCACGTACGGCGCGCGCTACACCGTTATCGTTCCTTATCACGCCGTGTGGGCAAACATGATCGTGTTCGATCCCGCTTTGTATAATCCGGCCAACGCCGTCACGATCAGCCCAACAACCGGCCTGATTCAGGGAACCCCTTCGATCGCGCAGCTTTATAACGGCATGGTGATCCCTGGTAGTTCATTCCCATCGTCGGCTAATGGCCGTGTGCCAGTAGCGGACTCCGGGCTCTACAACGGTTTGTTCCAGGGTCTTCCGAATCACTATTCCGACATTCAGTGGGGAGATATTCAGCCGCGCGTCGGTATCGCGTATCAGCTCAACAAGAAAACCGTATTGAGAGCGGGTGGCGGAAGCTTCTACACACGACTCGGCGTCAGCGATTCCGTATTCCTCGGCGGTAATCCGCCGTTCCAGCCAAACGCCAGCGTTTCGTTTGGGAATGTGGACAACCCCGGCGGCACCGGCACTGCTTCCGTTCCGTTGGTGGTGACCACGCAGAGTAAGAATTTCAAAAATCCCGAAGCGTGGACATGGAATACGACCGTCGAGCGCGAGATCTTCTGGAACTCGCAACTGACGGTCGGCTACGTCGGACGCCGCGGCCTGCATCTGCAACGCGAAGCGGACATCAACCAGCCAACCACGGCGGTAGTCGCGGCAAATCCGGGCATCAACATCAATGCGTTGCGTCCCTTCAAGGGGTACGGGTCGATTCGCGAAACCGACAACGTGGCCAGCTCCATGTACAACTCGCTGCAAGTCTCGTGGAATCGCCGCTTCAGCACGTCGTTCCAGTTCGGAGTGTCGTACACGCTCTCAAAGAGCATGGACAATGGATCGAACCAGCGGGACGTCGTGCCCGACACGTACGACACAAGCATGCTGTGGGGGCCGTCGGAATTCGATTCGCGACACTCTGTCACGATCAACTACCTTTACCAGGCGCCGTTTTTCCGCGGGCAGCACGGATTGGCGGGGAAACTTCTCGGTGGATGGCAGCTTAGCGGGATCACACAATTCCAGACAGGCGTGCCGTGCAGCGTTATCGCGCCCAACGTGGACTATGCGGGAGTTGGACAAGACGCCAACTGGGGTTGCGGCGGCAACGGACAATTCTGGGTCGTGAATGGCGATCCCAAAATCATCGGCACATTCGGATCGAGCGGCCAGTGGTTTGCGACGACGAATCCGGACGGGAGCCCAATCTTCACGGCGCCGACGCCTGGTACGTTCAACACGCAGCGCGTCCGCAATTTGATCTACCAGCCGGGCTTCCAGAACTGGAACATGGGATTGTTCAAAACGTTCCCGGTGAACGAGCATCTGCGTTTTCAGTTCCGCGCCGAAGCCTACAACGTGTGGAACCATCCGAACTGGTGCGGCAACAGCGGGTGCACCGGCACCACGAACATCGGTTTGAACCCGACGAACACTGCGACCTTTGGAAAAGTCCTCTCCAAGGGCAGCGGCAGCTCCGGACAGGGCGAGCGTAACTTGCAACTCTCGCTGCGCATGGAGTTCTAGACGACTCGAGTAGAAGGAAGAAAAAAGAGCGACTGGCGCGCGGCCTCGGTCGCGCGCCATTTTTGCTTTTCAGGTTTGGAGATAACACCACGCCACGCGTAGATGTTTCACGACGGTTTGAATATCATCCCCGCGAGGAACCAGTTGCGTGCAATACTCGCGCGAGGAGTGATGGCTCGTGAACGATTGGTTCGCACGTTCCGTTCTGCACGTCAAGGATGTCGACGCCTCGCTCCGTTTCTACGTTGACCTGCTGGGCTTCACGAGCCCATGGCGATACGACGAGGACGGTGCAGCGCGCGTCGCGCAGGTCGAACGGGAAGGCTGCGCGATCATCCTGGCCAGCAATTGGCCGGAGAAGGCCGGCAAAGGGTTGATATTCATTTCGTTGAACGTCGAGCCGGACGAGCAAGTTGCCACCCTTGACGGATTACGCGCCGAATTCGAGGATCGCGGTGTTTCCGTTAAAGAAGGTTCGTGGGGCTACCGGCTTCTGGTGATCGATGATCTCGACGGCAACCAGCTGTTTTTCAACTATCCGGCCGCAACCGCATAAGCTCAACTGCTGGCATTTGCCGTCGTTCCGCTTCACACGTCGGTGATGCTCAGTACGTTGCCGTCGGGATCTTTGAACCAAGCGACGTGCGCGGATCCGTCCGGCACGGTCCAGATGCCGAGTTCGTCCTGTTTGAAACCAGGATAAAAATTGAAGGCGACGCCTTTTTTTCGCAGGGCTTTCACCGTCGCGGTGACATCTTCCACTCGAAAGCCCAGGATACTGTGCTCATGCGGCACGAAATCCGCGACCGGTGAGACTCGCAGCATGATTCCGCCGACATCGAGGACGACAGCGAACTTATCCTCGCTGACGAATCCTAAACCGAGCACGTCTCGATAGAACGCCGTCGCACGCACGCGATCGCGCGTGCAAATCAAAATCAGTGGTGTCGCCGTCTGGAGAATTCCCATGCTTCCTTCTTTCATTCGAGATTTCCTTTGAGCGAATCTCCTTCGCGATTCGAGTGCTTCTCCACGAATGCAATCAAAACGACAAAACGCGCGCGAAAAAATGCATCGCGAATTTCAAAGAGGCTGGAGGAAGTGAAAAAATATAACGAAGGAAGGCAGACCCTGGTGGAAAAAGAAAAGGCCGCATCGAGTACTCGATACGGCCTTTGTAATTTTAATCCGGCGACGACCTACGTTCCCACACAGTTGCCCGTGCAGTATCATCGGCCCTGCGAGGCTTAACTTCCGTGTTCGGGATGGGAACGGGTGTGACCCTCGCGGTTTGATCACCGGAAACTGGAAACTCGCGCGTTTTTGGGGATCCATTCATTCTTATCTAGTTGAATGGATTGACTCATCGCACGCGAGTGCGACAACAGAATTTGGCTGGCATTACAAGTTCGACGAAGTCGAACTTCACTGTGCAAACAAAGGCATGAAACTGTTTGCTCTTTCTCAAAGACGGTTTGAGAAAGTTTTATGATTAAGCCGAACGGGCGATTAGTACTGGTCAGCTTCACGCATTGCTGCGCTTCTACCTCCAGCCTATCAAAGTCGTAGTCTTCGACTGCCCTTCATAGGTCATAAACCTTGGGAGAACTTATCTTAGGGCGAGCTTCATGCTTAGATGCATTCAGCATTTATCTCTTCCAGACTTCGCTACCGAGCGGTGCCACTGGCGTGACAGCTCGTACACAAGAGGTCTGTTCATCCCGGTCCTCTCGTACTAGGGACAACTCCCTTCAATTCTCCTGCGCCCACACCAGATAGGGACCGAACTGTCTCGCGACGTTCTGAACCCAGCTCACGTACCGCTTTAATAGGCGAACAGCCTAACCCTTGGGACCTTCTACAGCCCCAGGATGCGATGAGCCGACATCGAGGTGCCAAACCTAAGCGTCGATGTGAACTCTTGGCTTAGATCAGCCTGTTATCCCCGGCGTACCTTTTATCCGTTGAGCGATGGCCCTTCCACGCGGGACCACCGGATCACTAGATCCAACTTTCGTTCCTGCTCGACTTGTAAGTCTCACAGTCAAACCGGCTTATGCTCTTGCACTCCACAGCGGGTTTCCAATCCGCTTGAGCCGATCTTTGAGCGCCTCCGTTACAATTTAGGAGGCGACCGCCCCAGTCAAACTACCCGTCTGGCCGTGTCTCCCCACCCGTCGCGGGTGGTAGGTTAGAACGACAGATTGGTCAGGGTAGTATTTCACTGTTGCCTCCCTCTCAGCCGAAACCAAGAGTTCAAAGGCTCCTACCTATTCTACGCAGATCAATCCGTTATTCATGGCCAGAGTGCAGTTAAGGTGCACGGGGTCTTTCCGTCTAGATGCGGGCATCCGGCGTCTTCACCGGAACCACAAATTCGCCGAGCCGTTCGCCAAGACAGTCGATCTATCATTCCACCATTCGTGCAGGTCGGAACTTACCCGACAAGGAATTTCGCTACCTTAGGACCGTTATAGTTACGGCCGCCGTTCACCGGGGCTTCAGTTCAAGCCTTCGCCCTTGCGGGCTGAGCCCTTGCTTTAACCTTCCGGCACCGGGCAGGTGTCACCCCCTATACGTCGTATTCGACTTTGCAGAGAGCTGTGTTTTTGTTAAACAGTTGCAGATCGCGATTCACTGCGACCACTTCGGGCTATAAACCCTACTGTGGCGCCCCTTCTCCCGAAGTTACGGGGCTAATGTGCCTAGTTCCTGAGCGAGCGTTCTCTCGAGCGCCTGTGGATATTCACCTTGTCTACCTGTGTCGGTTTGGGGTACGGGCACCTGGTTGACTCCTTAGAGGTTTTTCCTGACAGCGTGAAATCGGAAACTTGTCGGCCATACGGCCACGTCACCAGTCTCACCGTTAATGCCCCCACGGATTTGCCTATGGGAACCGGCTTTCACTGGCAAACCACCACTTCCATCCGGTGGCTTCCCTATCCTTCTGTGTCACCCCATCGTCAAACGTCACCAGGCGGGGCCGGAATATTAACCGGCTGTCCATCAGTTACGCCTTTCGGCCTCACCTTAGGACCCGCCTAACCCTGAGCGGATTAACCTTCCTCAGGAAACCTTAGACTTTCGGCGACGCGAGTTCTCATCGCGTTTATCGCTACTTATGCCGGCAGGGTCTCTTGTGTAGTGTTCAGTAGTCCTCTCGGTCTACCTTCAGACTCCACGCAATGCTCCCCTACCAAAAAACATTTCAAAGAAATGTTCATTTCGCAGCTTCGGTCATGTGCTTGAGCCCCGTTGGATTGTTGGTGCATATCCGCTTGACCAGTGAGCTGTTACGCTTTCTTTAAAGGATGGCTGCTTCTAAGCCAACCTCCTGGCTGTCCGAGCGAATACACTTCCTTTCCCACTTAGCACATAGTTAGGGACCTTAGCTGGCGATCTGGGCTGTTTCCCTTTTGACCACGGAGCTTATCCCCCGTAGTCTCACTCCCGCGTATTTATCCACGGCATTCGTAGTTTGATTGGATTTGATAGCCTGAGTTGGCCTCTAGTCCATTCAGAGCTCTACCACCGTGGTAATTCACGCAAGGCTGTCCCTAAAGACATTTCGGGGAGAACGAGCTATCACGGAATTTGATTAGCCTTTCACCCCTACCCTCAGCTCATCAGAGCGATTTTCAACTCACACCTGTTCGGTCCTCCAGTCGCGGTTAAGCGACCTTCAACCTGGCCAAGGGTAGATCATCCCGCTTCGCGTCTATTCCAACGTACTTGTCGCCCTATTCGGACTCGGTTTCCCTACGGCTCGCTTGCGCTTAACCTTGCACGTTAGAATAACTAGCCGGCTCATTAAGCAAGAGGCACGCCGTCAGGCTTATCCCGGTAAACCGGGACATTGCCCTCCGACTGCTTGTAAGCATACGGTTTCAGGTTCTATTTCACTCCCCTCGCAGGGGTGCTTTTCGCCTTTCCCTCACGGTACTGGTTCACTATCGGTCGCCAGAGAGTATTTAGCCTTGGAGAGTGGTCTCCCCAGTTTCCCACCAGATTACACGTGTCCGGTGGTACTCAGGATACCGCTTCGAGTCCGATCAGTTGTCGACTACGGGGTTCTCACCCTCTATGACTCCGCTTTCCAGCAGATTCGTCTAACTGTCGAATTGATAACTCTACTTATGCGGTCCTACAACCCCCAAAGTGCAAGCACTTGGGTTTGGGCTGTTCCGATTTCGCTCGCCGCTACTTTCGGAATCTCTGTGATTTATTTTCCTCCAGGTACTGAGATGGTTCACTTCCCTGGGTTAGCTCATACCGACCTATGTATTCAGTCGGCTGTAACGGGAGTTCATCCCGTCGGGTTTCCCCATTCGGAGATCCTCGGATCAAAGCCTGCTTGCGGCTCCCCGAGGCTTATCGCAGCTTGCCACGTCCTTCATCGCCTTCTGGCGCCAAGGCATCCACCGTACGCTCTTAGTAGCTTAATCATAAAACTCACCCAATCCGTCTTATCCGCGCTAACTCGTTTTGCTTTAAGACCTTACGGCCTTGCAGCGCTGCGATCTAGTTCTTCAAAAACGTCCTGACTGTCTACGGCTCCATTTACCTTGTGTTTCGGATTGTCTGAGACTGGGTAAGTCTCAGCTGCACCGGACATTGGCTTTCGATTCCGCATTTCATCAGGCAATTGTTTGAGCTGCCTTTGTTTGTTACTTCCACAGTTTTGCTCGACTCGAGCAAACTTGTAATATTCCACACCATGGCATTTCGCCCGACCGTAATCGGGTCAAAATTATCGGCGTGGATTGCCAGCACTTTCTGTTGTCAAAGAACGTTTGCCCTGATCCCGTCAGAGCGCCCCAGCATTCCGCTGAAGGCTTGCCTGATAGCTTCGTAAAAAGCTGTCAAACAATAAAAAACCCGGCGTCGAGCGCCGGGCTAAGTCACCAGTTCTGGTGGCTTTGCGCGAAGCTCGACTCGTTTCTATCCCGTGCTCGTAAAGAACCTCACTATAGGGTGTACTTCAGGCCTTCGCTTGGTGAATCGCTGGGAAGGACGCTTCTTCTACCCGACTGTGATGCCCTGCTTGGCTCAACAACCCCCGAGCCATTTGCGAGTATACAAGATTTATCCGATTCGTCAAGCCTCCTCAAAAAATATTTTTAGGGCTTGCTGTGAAAATCGGTGGAAAGCTCAAATCGCCAATAAAGACGCGGGATTTTTGATATCGAAACCATGTGGCAACGGCCTGGATTTTTTGCCACACGGCTTGTCACTCTGGCTCAGAATGTCGCGCCGCCCAGATACCAGTTCGGGTAGACTCTCCAAAATGAGCCCAGCCGCCCTGTCAAAAATACTCCGTTTTTCCGTGTTTTCGACCCTCCTGATTACTTCGATTGCGATTCCGCTGGCCTCGGCCCAGTCTTCACCCACCAAACGGGACTGGCCGGTCAATGGCGGGGAGCCGAATAACACGCACTATTCGCCGTTGGCGCAGATCAATCGGGAGAATGTGGGGCACCTGCGCGTGGCGTGGTCTTACGACACTGGGGAAACGGGCGGGCTACAGACGAGTCCGATCATTGTGGACGGCGTGCTGTATGGGCTTTCGCCTTCGCAGAAGGTATTTGCGGTGGATGCGGCGACGGGCAAGGTGATCTGGAATTTCGATTCGGGGATTAAGGGGACGCAGCCGGTTCGCGGGCTGGCTTATTGGGCGAGCGCGGATCATTCGGACAAGCGAATTATCGTGGGCGTGATGAATTTTGTTTATGCGCTTGACGCTGCGACGGGCAAGCCGATTCCGACGTTTGGTTCCGGCGGGCGCGTCGATTTGCGCGACAACTTGAGTCGGAAGGATCCCGATCCGTTTGTGTCGTTGACGAGTCCAGTGGTGATCTACAAAGACATGTTCATTGCCGGCGGGCGGAATTCGGAAACGCTGCCTGCGGCGCCTGGCGACGTTCGCGGGTTCGATGTGCGCACGGGAAAAATGCGCTGGGCATTTCATACGATTCCGCAGCCGGGAGAAGTTGGATACAACACGTGGCCGCCGGAGGCGTATAAGACGATCGGCGCGGCGAACAACTGGGCCGGCATGACCGTCGATGTGCAGCGCGGCGTCGTGTTTGTGCCGACGGGTTCGGCGGCGTTTGATTTTTACGGCGGGAATCGCGTGGGCGACGATCTCTTCGGGAATTGCCTGCTCGCGTTGGATGCAAACACTGGTAAACGGATCTGGCATTTTCAGGCGGTGCATCACGACATTTGGGACCGCGATTTTCCGTCGCACCCGGTGCTCGTAAATATTCAACGCGACGGGCAGAAGATTGAAGCTGTCGCGCAGACGAGCAAGCAGGGATTTGTTTATTTGTTCGATCGGGCGACCGGCGCGCCGCTTTTTCCGCTGGAGACGAAAAAATATCCGGCGAGCACGATTCCCGGTGAGATCGCATCGGTCGAGCAATCGCTACCGACGAAACCCGCGCCTTATGCACGACAGCTACTGACCGAAAATATGCTGAGCGATCGTACGCCGGAGATTCACAAGTGGTCGCTCGATCAATTTCACGAGGCGCGGAGCGAAGGGCAATTTGTGCCGTTCAGCGTGGGCAAGGAAACCGTGATTTTTCCTGGCTTCGACGGGGGGGCGGAATGGGGCGGCCCGGCGCTCGACCCTGATTCCAATATTCTCTACGTCAACGCTAATGAGATGGCATGGATGGCGTCGCTTGGTGAAAACAAACCGGGCAACACCGCGAAATCGATCTACTTGACGCAATGCGCAATTTGCCACGGCGATAATCGCGCTGGCTCGCCGCCGGCGTTTCCGTCGCTCGTGGGTGTTGGCGATCGGCTGACGCCTGCGCAGATTGCGGGCACGATTCGCGCGGGCAAAGGGCGGATGAACGGATTTCCGGGCCTGTCGGCAGATCAAGTTGGGGAGCTTGTGGATTTTTTGACGGGCGCGCCCGAGAAGGAAGTTTCGAGCTCTGGGCCAGCACCTACCGACATGAAATATCGGTTCACGGGTTATCGACGGTTTCTCGATCCTGACGGATATCCGGCGATTGCTCCGCCGTGGGGAACGCTGAACGCGATCAATCTGAATACCGGCGAATACGCGTGGAAGGTCAATCTCGGCGAATATCCGGCGCTTGCGGCGCAAGGGATGAAAGATACGGGCAGCGAAAATTATGGTGGGCCGATCGTTACCGCGGGCGGGATCGTTTTTATCGGCGCGACCAACTACGATCAGAAATTTCGCGCGTTTGACAAGACGACGGGGAAATTGCTTTGGGAAACGAAGCTTCCGTTCTCGGGGAATGCAACACCGGCGACCTACATGATCGACGGCAAGCAGTACGTGGTGATCGCGGCGGGCGGCGGGAAAGATCCGAAGCATCCGAGCGGTGGAGTTTACGTAGCGTTCGCATTGCCGGAGAGCGACCCAAAAACGGCTGCGGCGCCGCAACAGTAGGCACTTTATTCTCGCGCATCTATTTCTTTTTCAGGATTTCTAATTCTTCGAGCGTTCGCGGCCAGTCGTCGCCGAGCAGCCTGGAGAGGCTGCGGTCGGCGAGAAGTTTGCCGGCGGTCTGGCATTTAGCGCAGTAGTTGGTTTCTTTGTCGGCATAGCGAATGCGCTGGATCTTTTCGCCGCAGCGGGGACAGGGCTTACCAAATTTTCCATGCGCGGCCATTTCTGGACGAAATGCCGTCACCTTCTCAGGGAAGTCCTTTTTTGCTTCGGCGCCGAGCTGATCCATCCACAGCTTCAGGGTTCTGCGAGTCGCTGCGAAAAGGCGATCCCATTGGTCGTCGGTCATCTTTTGGGTTTGAAGGATGGGCGATAACTGCGCCGCGTGGAGAATTTCGTCGGAGTAAGCGTTGCCAATGCCGCTGAGGTACCGCGGATCGGTCAGCGCGCGCTTGATGGTGTGATTTTCAGCGGTGAGTGCTGCGCGAAACGCGGCCAGATCGCTGGCAAAAACGTCGATGCCGCCTGCATCGAACGTGGCGAGATTGTCGGCTCCGCCGACCACGTGAAGCGATGCGCGATGTTTTGCGCCGGCCTCGGTTAGGACGAGCGAGCTGTCCGCGAAATCAAACGCGGCGAGCATGTTTTTGCCGGAGAGCTTTGCGCCAACTGCACGCCAATGCAGCCGACCAGCGATCATCAGGTGAAGAACGAGCCAAAAATCGCCGTCGAGACCGATCGCGATTCGCTTTCCGATGCGGCGCAACTCACGAATCGTGCGACCTTCTGTATCGGTGAGCGGCGGAATCGCCGTACGGAGCAAAAATGGCGTGCCGAGCCGAACATGTTCCAGGCGTTTGCCGACGATGCGCGGCTCGAGCGCGACGATGTACGCGGTGATGTCGGGCAGTTCGGGCATTGCGGAAGTTTCGTCTTTGCGAAGCGTCGATAAAATACTACGGAACGTCGCTTAGTCTTTACGAAGCGTTGCTTCGATCGACCCACGCGGCTCTTCCGCTGGAAGAAAAACGGCGGACGGATTGTCCATTCCCAACGGATCGAGATCGATAAGATCGAAATGCTTGTCGGGAAGCGAAAGATGAATTTCGCGAATATTGTCGAAATTATTGAGCACAGTATCGCCCATCGCATAGAGCGTGTGCTGGAGCGACAAACTCTTGTGTTCGGCGAACGTCTCGAGCAGCATCTGCCGAACGCCGTGCCACATCGGGCCGAACTCGATCTCTTCGTCGGGATATAACCAGTCGGCCTCGATCGCGGTCGCGAGAATCTGATTTTTCTCGTCCTTCAGCGTGGTGAACGGATCGCGCATGAATTTTTCAAACTGGGCATTCGATGTTTTTAGCACGTTGAGATTGCGAATCCCGGAGCGAATGGTAGTACCTCCGCGCGTACCGACCAGCACTGCAGTTCTGCGTTCGTCGCCGCCACGCGTGAATGCGGTCGCATGAGGCTTTCCGCCGTGCGGGAGTCGCGCCCAGGGCGTCTCTTCAATGCAAATGTGCACGCGCGAGACCTGCGCGTTGTAAGTGACGAATTGATCCATCAGGTGAAGCCCGAATTCCTCGACTGGCTCGACAGAGTGCTGACGCGCAAGCGCGTACACGGCGTTTTTCATCGTGTCGGCCGGCAAAATTTTGGAGTTGTCGCCTTTTGTGTGCGCGGTCTCGAAGTCACCTTCGAAGCGAATCGAGATGGTCAGTTCACGTATGTCGTCGCGACCTTCCTGGCGCGCCACACGCAGCAGGCGCACGTGCGACTCACCGTAACTGTTTTCGCCAAGACGAATCGCCATGCATTCTCCAGGGGACGCACTCAATTCTAGCGCAGCTGATGTGAGGTTAGACGATCAGATGCGTTCGGGCGTTAGTTCTGCGGTGAGGCGCAGCACCCGAGCGTAATAATCGTGATGCTTGAGGTTGGCGCCAGCTTCCGGATCGACGATGAATGTGACGTCGGGATGATGCTGCAGAGCGGACGCAGTGATGCTCGCGGTGACAGGGCCTTCGATGGCCTGCGCGATGGAAGTCGCTTTCGAGGAGCCGCTAGCCATCAGCAGGATGCGACGCGCTTCGAGGATCGTGCCGATGCCCATCGTGATAGCGCACTCGGGAACTTTTTCGCCCGGGCCGAACGATTTGCGATTGTCGTCGATCGTTTCTTTTGTCAAAACCTTCAAACGCGTGCGCGATCCGAGGCTCGATGTCGGCTCGTTGAATCCGATATGGCCGTTGCGGCCGATGCCGAGAATTTGCAGATCGATGCCGCCGGCATCGCGAATCGCCTGCTCGTATGCGGAGCAATAGTGATCGTAGTTTTCAGGAATCATGCCGTCCGGAATGTGGATGTTTTCCGGTTTAGCGTTCACGTGCTGGAACAAATTTTGGTGCATGAAATAGTGAAAGCTTTCGGGGTGCGTCGCCGGAAGGCCGAGATATTCGTCGAGATTGAAACTGATGATGCCGGAAAAATCGAGCGCCTCTTCGCGATGCAGGCGAACGAGCTCTTTGTAAAATGTGAGCATCGTGCTGCCGGTCGCGAGACCGAGTCGAATCGACGGGTTGCGGCGGATTGCGTTGGCAACGATGCGGGCGCCTTCGCGGCCGAGTTGTTCTTTGTCAGGTTTGAGAATGAGGAGCATAGTTTTCGGTTTTGCGGATAATAGATTAAACCGATTTAAACGTATAATTCCAGCCGCATCGTCCGCAGGAAAGATTTCTGGCCACGCAACACACTATTGGGTCTACACTTCCGGGTCAACGTTGTTTTGGAATCAGGGGATTTCGGATTTTTGGGATCTTGGGGTGACACCTAAAAAATGGCACTGAATTCGACCGACTGGATTGTCATCGCAGCGTACCTGCTGCTTAATCTCGCGATCAGCTTGTACTACCGGCGACGCTCCTCGGGCAGCACCGAGGAGTTTTTCGTTTCTGGGCGCAACGTGTCGTGGTGGCTGGCCGGGACTTCGATGGTGGCTACGACGTTCGCCGCGGACACGCCGTTGTTCGTTACCGGCGTAGTCGCGAAACAAGGAATCTCGGGCAACTGGATCTGGTGGTCGCAGTGCTTGTCGGGAATGATGACGGTTTTCTTTTTCGCGCGATATTGGCGCCGCGCGGGAATTTTGACCGACGTCGAGTTCGTTGAATTGCGTTACGAGGGCAAAGCCGCCGCGTTTTTGCGCGGGTTTCGCGCGATTTATCTTGGCGGGCTGATGAACTGCCTAATTCTCGGCTGGGTCATCAAGGCGATGATCAGCATCACGACGGTGCTGCTGGGCGATGCGATCGCGCAAGGCCGCGTGCTGTCGATTGGAATCGGCGGCCATACACTATTTACGTATACGCTCGGAACACCTGCGCACACGGGGTTGCTGATCTGCGTATTGCTACTTGTTCCGTTCACCGGGATTTACACATTTATCGGCGGGCTTTGGGGCGTGTTGGTTACCGACCTGTTCCAGTTTGTGCTGAAGATGACGATGATCATCGTGCTGGCTTGGGTCGCCGTCTCGAAGATCGGCGGCATGACGCTGTTGAAGCTGCAACTCTCACGTGTGGACGAGGCGGTCCGGCAAACCGGGCAACAAACGAGCCCGGTCACGGCGTTTTTTCCGAATTTTCATCTCGGTTGGACGACCGATGCCATCTGGACGTTGCCGGTGATCACGTTCGTGCTCTATCTCGGCGTGCAATGGTGGGCGAGCTGGTATCCCGGAGCAGAGCCCGGCGGT
This sequence comes from uncultured Acidobacteriota bacterium, assembly GCA_963795355.1. Classification (GTDB taxonomy): domain Bacteria; phylum Acidobacteriota; class Terriglobia; order Acidiferrales; family UBA7541; genus Acidiferrum. The sequence goes on along the minus strand of CAWCHM010000007.1, from coordinate 429,633 downwards.
GGCGGCTACGTCGCGCAGCGCATGTTCAGCGCGAAAGACGAGAAAAATTCTCTCGGCGCGACGCTGTGGTTCAACATCGCGAACTATGCGATGCGCTCGTGGCCCTGGATCGTCACCGGTCTCGTCGCGGTTGCGGTTTATTCGACGCATGGCGGATTGCATCCGAGCGCGGAGTTCGCAGCCGAACCTGAAAAGGGTTACGTAATGGTGTTGCGCGATTTTCTGCCGCCGGCATTGCGCGGTCTGATGATTGCGGCCTTTCTCGCGGCGTTCATGTCCACAGTCGGCACACAGCTCAACTGGGGGACTTCGTACTTCATCAACGACTTCTACCGTCGCTTCGTGGTGCGAAAAGGCACAGAAAAGCATTACGTGACGGTCAGTAAACTGTTCATTGTGCTGCTGGTGATCTTGAGCGGATACACTGCGGCGCACATCACTTCGATTCAGTCGGCGTGGCAGCTTCTGCTCGGCATGGGAGCGGGCACCGGTGGCGTGCTGATGCTGCGGTGGTATTGGTGGCGCGTCAACGCGTGGAGCGAAATCTCCGCGATGGTCGCGGCGTTCGTCACCTCGATTTCGCTGGCGCAGATGTCGTTCTCGGGCAACACCACCGTGGTATTCGCGAAGACCGCGCTGATCACAACGTTAGTGACGACGATCGTCTGGCTGGTCGTTACTTTGGTGACGCCGCCCGAGACCGACGAGCGTCTGCTGAAATTTTACCGTCGAGTGCATCCCACCGTTCACGGTTGGAAGCGCATCGCGGAGCTCGCGCCGGAGATCAAGCCGGTGCGCGATTTCGGCGCGAATGCGTTTGACTGGATCATGGGATGCACGCTCGTCTATTGCTGTATGTTCGGAATTGGCGAACTCGTGCTTCAGGAGTGGGTGACGGGGACCGTGCTGCTGATCATTTCGGCGGTGGCGGGGTATTTCATTTACTGGAGCTTGTCGCGCCGCGGATGGGAAACGTTGTCGGGTGCTTCAGACAGCGCGGACTGAAGGTGGCGCCGGCATCTTACCGGGGATTTTGAAAGTGATCCAAGCGAACGTGAATTGGCTCTGATCGGGAGTAAACGTTCTCAAGAACGCCGGCAAAGATACCGCCGCTACCAAAATAAAAAGGGCGGAGATTTCTCTCCGCCCTTTTCTCTTAGATTGATGAATCCGCTCAGGGTTTGAGGTGCGGCGAAGCCTTCTGCAACCGCGCGAGCAGTTTACGCGCCGAGGCCGGAGCATGCAGCTTCGATTCGGTGATAATGTCTTCGGCCGAGACGGTCTTGCCGTAAATACGCTTGTTCGCATCGTTGTCCGGGCGAACCGTCGAGCCTTCCAGCGAGATGCCCGCGAACACGCCACGAGCACGCGAATAGCTCAGCATTTCGGCGCGCAGTGTCGCGTCGGTTTCCGCCGAAGCATTACGCCCCTTCGGACCAGCCGCGATTGACGCATCTCCACCGAGCTTCACTTTGCTGTGGAGCACGCTGTCAGCGCCGCGATTGTTCATCACGAGGATGACGAAGTCAGTCGCCTGTCCACCGATCTGGAACCCAACGCTTCCGCCTTCGAGAGCCATCATTGTGGGAGCGCCCCATGGGCCGGTGTAATCCGCGTGCGTGCGGCATACCATCACGCCGCGGCCATAGCTGCCGCCAACGATGAACGCCGCCTTAACGACCGACGGGTAGATGATCACGCAGCGCGCCTTGTCGAGCAGGTCCTGCGGGATGTCATCTGGAATGTCGATGATCTCGCTGAAAACCGTGCCCGCATTTTCAATGCGGTCGTTGTCCTTTGTATCGTCATCCTTGGCTTTCGCCTTGGACGCCGGCGCCAGCGCAAGTCCCGCAACCACGAACGCGCCCGCCAAAAACATTGTGAAAAGCCTCTTGTGCTGCTCCTTCATGAACGAGTCTCCTTTTTCTGTGGTGCCCTTTTATTAAATGCCAATGAGCAATGTGATGGTTGTTACCCTATCGGCAAAATTCGATGAACGACATTCTTTCAAGTGCTCAACCCTTGCGGTCAGAAACGAGTATCACGACGCCGCCAATCAACGCAAGCGCTCCCAGAATCGGAGGCAGGGGCACGCTGTGATGCTCTTCCTTGGTCGCCTGAATAGGTCCGACGTCCAACACCTTCTTGTGGGTGGTGTAGGTGAAGCCCTGGTACATCAAAGCCAGCACTCCGAGAACGATGAGTATCAATCCGAGCGGCTTCATGATTTTCTTCCTCCTGGATGCGCGTTATACGCACATGTTGTGCCCGGCGATTCCCCTGCCCGGCACCCCTCCGTCGATTCGTTGGCCCGTTTCCTAACCTGTGTCTGAGACGGCTGCTCGAGTCCTGTGAACCTAGGTCCTTCGAAACAGGTGCCCGACCAGCGTTACCAGGAACAAAATCAGAAAAATGAAGAACAAGATCTTGGCAATGCCCGCCGCCGCTACGGCCATGCCCGTGAAACCAAGCAGTGCAGCTACTAACGCGACGATGAAAAACGCCAGTGCCCAACGCAACATCGTAACCTCCCGACAGGTACTACTGATTTGACAATCTTTCAAACGCTTAAAGGGGGCCCTGAACCGGGCTAAGCGATACCACGCCTGACTTGGGCCACGATGTCTAAGTTTGTACAGGACGCGTGTCTCATGCTCCATACGGTATCGACCCTAGTGAATTTGGAACCTTCGTGTAGCAGCAAATGGCACCGAACGGCGTCAGAGAGCGCTTGCGAAAGCAACCACCAAGCTTCTTTGCGTGCTGGACCGCTGTATTCGCGGTAACACTTGGGAAAGGGTCGAGGAGTCGGACGCTGCGTAACAGCTGGTTCACGTTCGATACACGTTCGGAAGACGAGATGGTCGGCGTGAGGACCGTCTGCGTGGGAAAACATTTGCCCATGAGTTTTTCGCGGTCGGTGTAAAAATTGCGGCGTCTCAACTGCCCTGCAATGCAACGTACTAGGACGGCGCCGCGCCATAACATCCATCATGTGTGTGCCTTCTGAGACACGTAAATTAATGTGCTGATTGGCGGACGAGGTGCACCTAAGGGAGTGTTGAGTACTACATAGATTGCTGCAACCGCTTTGCACCCTTGTGCCGTCTTAACTGGTGACAGGGTTCGGGCATCCGGTAGAAGTGAGATACCTCGGCAGCATCAAGCTGCAACACATCCGATGCCGGTCGGAATCTTAGGAGGTAAAGATGGAACCCATACGGTTGTTGGTCGCAGATGATCATGAAATTGTGCGGAAGGGTATCCGTTCGCTGCTCGAGGCTCAGCCGGGCTGGCAAGTGACTGGGGAAGCGAGTGACGGCCGCGAAGCCGTCGAAAAAGCGCGCGACTTGAAGCCCGACGTAACAGTACTCGATATAAGCATGCCGTCATTGAACGGTCTCGAAGCGGCGCGCCAGATGATCAAGAACGATGCGCGCGCAAAAATTCTCATTTTGACTCAACACGAATCGGACCCTCTGATCCGCGAAGTGCTCGACGCGGGCGCACGTGGCTATGTGCTGAAATCCGACGCAAGCCGCGACCTAATCACCGCAATCAATGCCGTGCGCAGCAACAAGACTTTTTTCACGGCCAAGGTCGCCCAGATCGTGCTGGACGGATATCTGGATAAGAAACCGAAGAAAACAGCGACGCCCGAAGAGCGCAAGGGCGACGCACGCAGCCGCCTGACGCCGCGTCAACGCGAAATCGTGCAGCTTTTGGCGGAAGGTAAGAGCAGCAAGGAAGTCGCCGTGGCGCTCGGACTGAGCGTGAAAACGGCGGAAACGCACCGAGCAAACATCATGCGGCGGCTGGATTGCCACTCGATCAGCGAATTGGTACGTTACGCGGTGAGGAACAACATCATCGAGGCGTAAGCAGCGGCGAATTTGGCTGGACTTGATACAACTTGGTTTTCTTAACGGGCGCGGATGACTCCGCGCCCTTTTTGTTGCCCAGCACGTAAAAGCGCTTTTCGGAGCGTCGAACCGCGAAAAAACTCAGTACTAAGAATCCGTACAACATACGTCGGCGGCACCTTGAATGATTCATGGTATTTCACTGCGAATTCTCGAGTGGTTTCCTGAGGCTGTATCACGGGAGTCCATAGGAGGTTCCATGAACTGGGATCAAGTTGAAGGAAAATGGAAACAAGCCTCGGGCAAAGTGAAAGAAAAATGGGGTAAGTTGACCGACGACGATCTCCAGACCATCAGTGGAAAACGTGATCAACTCATCGGCCGTATTCAGGAGCGCTACGGCGTTGCGAAGGAAGAAGCCGAGCGTCAGGTGGATGAGTTCTCTCGCGCTTATGGCGCGGATGCGTCTGCGACCCATGCAAAGGTGCGGAGCGCGAGTGGCTAGCTGGCCCTGTTGAATTCGGGCCGGCGCTCGCGCATTACGAGCATCCGTTTTGGTAAATCGAGAGGCGAGTTCTTTGTTCCAGGAACTCGCCTCTTTTTTGTTAGCTTGGATTTTTAGTTTCTAGTTCGAGCCCATCTCGAACGGCCGGTCGTAGCCAGTCATTTCCAGATAGCCCGCGCCATGAATCTTTGCACCCGCGCGCGTTCCTTCGTGTCGGACGGCGCCTTCCCAATAGGATGGGGTCAAAGTTCCCGCATCGCTCGTCAGCTCCTGCGACGGTAGCGACGTTTTCAGATCCAACTCGAGCCCGAATCTCGGCACTCTGATTTTCCACTGCACAGGATAGGTCGCCTTCGTCACTGGACTTGTCCAGGTTTCGCCAGCCGGTTGCAGCGAAAATTCGTTGGAACGCAAATGCGTGCTTTGTCCGCGCGCATCCACGAACGTCGCCGCTGAAAAGGGATCGACGGAGCCATCTTTCCGGCGAATACGGTACAGCATGAGTTCGGTGTAGTCGGAAAGTTGCACGCTGAACCAGTCCCAGCCCACTTGATCTCTTTCGAGTTGATGCGTGAAGAATTCGTGGTCCATCCAGGCGAGTCCTGTGACCTGAAATGTTTTTCCGCCCGCGACAATGCTGCCGCTTGTCGCAAGACGCGTCAGCGAAACATAGTGTGATGCGTGTCCGGCTCCAAGTGCTTTTTGGCTGACACCATTCTCTCCTTGAATGACCGGCGGCTTTTCTGAACGCAGCTTGAATAGCAATTCAAATCTCGGATCGACTGCTGTGAGAGCCTGCTCTTCTCCGTTCCACGCTATCTGCCAGTTCCCGTTCCAGATGCGCCCATCGCTGCCGCTCACGCCAGCGATTCCTGGGCCCGCTCGATTCGTGCGCTCGGTGTGATAAAACTTGCCGCCGTCCAGGTCGCTCAGCGCAAGATGCGCGAGATACAGATCGCGTACATCCCAGGCGTTGTTCTTCGTCCCGCCTCGATTCACGCCTTGGCGAAAAAACGTCAACTCGAATCCGAAGTGGTGCCCATCCGCGGATGTCACGTTGCCGGTGTAATACCACCACTCCGTCTGATAGTCGGGATGATCGAAGTGGTCGCGCGGAAATTCGTAGCGATATCCTGGTAACGCGACGCTGTATTGAGACTCGTTTGCGGTCACGAAGCTGAAGTACGGTTGCATCGCGAACAGGAACGCCAGAGTGACACGTGTGATGGCGCTACTCCTCATGAACGACCTCGATTGGATTCAGTCGAATCGCGACGTTCGCGGGATACAAGCCGGCGAGCACCGTTGCGACGTAAACGAGCGTCAGCGCGCCGAGCAGAATCGCCACAGGCCAGTGAAATCGTATCGTCCAGCCAAACGATTGCTTATTGATCACGAAAACCAAAATCAGCGAGAGCGCGAATCCCTGCACGACTCCGGCCATCGTTGCGAGCAAGCCGAGCAGGCCCGCTTCGACCAAAATCAATTTGCGAATCTGCCATGATGCGGCGCCGAGAAATCGCAGCAATCCGAGTTCGCGCCGCCGATCGATCACGACCGCAAGCAAGGCACCTGCGACACCCACTACGGCAACGAGCACCGCAACCGCTTCGAGCGCATAGGTAATCGCAAACGTGCGGTCGAAAATAATCAGAGCCTGAGTACGCAGATCGCGATTTGAGAAGATCAGAATGCGGGAATCGCGCGCGACACTTTCGATTTCTCGGCGCACGCCGGAAAGCGAAGCGTCGGGCGAAACGTAAATCGCGAGGCTCGACGGCGCCGGATCAGGCAGATATTTGAGCGCGGTCGTGCGATCCATCACCACCGTTCCGCGCTCACTCGAATAGTCATAGTAGACGTCGACGACGCGAAACGCCGCTCTACCGCCGCCCAGCGACAACGTGATCGAATCGCCCCGCTGCACATGATGCTTGTTGGCGAACGGCTCGCTGACGACCACCGCATTCGAGTCGCGCAATTCCGTCAAAACGTCACCGGTCTCGCGGCCCGAAATAAAATTCGCCTTGTGATACGCACGCCGCGTGTCGAGTTCCACCGCCGCGAGCCCTGCCGGCCTGCCTTCGTAGCTGATTTCGTAGTCCCGCAGCCGATCGACCGCAGCGACTCCAGCGAGACGCTGAATCTTGTCGGCGAGTTCAGGCGCCAGACTCGGATGCCGATCCGCAGCGGGCACCCCGGCCGCTCGGACATATAAATCCGCCGGAACCTGATCGTTCATCCACACCTGCACCGTCTCGCGAAAACTCCCGACCATGATCCCGACGGCCGTCATCATCGCGATTGCGGTGGAGAGCGCGCCGACCAGCACCGAAGTGCGCCGCAGCGACGCCGACAAACTTTGCGAAGCAAGCGATGCTTCCACTCCCAGTACAACGCCGAGAGTGCGCGTGAGCATTCGCGTGGTGAAGTCCACGATCGCCGGAATCGCCAGCGCCGACGCCGCAATCACCAGCAGCGTTGCGAGATACCCAAAGAGCGGTTTGCCCGCGACAGCTGGTGCGCGCGAAGCCGCGAACGCACAAACCGCGAGCACCATCGCAATCACGAGATCGCGCAGCTTGTGCGCCCGCGCCAGGTACTCGCGTCGCCCGCGCGCCATTGCTTCAACCGGTGCAACGAGTGACGCCTCCCGCGCCGGCGCGTACGCCGACGCAATCGCAACGCCGACTCCAACAATCAGCGCCAGCGCGATTGAGTCAGCTCCCAGCGCAATCGCCCCCGGCCGGCTGCTGACGTAAAGGGCCTCGACGGTCGCCGACATGAGTTTGACCGCGCCACTCGCCATCACTCGCCCGAGCGGGAGTCCGATCAGCGAGCCAATGAGCCCGAGGCTCGCAGCCTCGCCGATGAACGCAGCCAGCACCGTCCCGCGACTTGCACCCAGTGCGCGAACAATTCCAATCTCCGCGCGCCGCCGCACCACGGAAACCGAAATCGTGTTGTAGATCAGAAACGCACCCACCACGAGCGCGATGTAGCTGAGCAATTTCAAATTCCAGCGAAACGCCGCAAGCATTTTTCGATTTTCTTCGGTTCCGGTGCCCGCCGCGCGGAGCTCAACGCCTTCGGGCAAAATCTCGGCCGAGCGCGAGCCAGAGTCGTTGCTGTCTCCGCCGCGGAGTCGCTGGTCCCACTCGGCGGCACTCGCAACATGACTCGAGCCTCCCGCGTCCCTCTCCGGAACCTTCACCAGAATGCGATCGACGCGCCCAGCGTGCCCGAACACACGCTGCGCCGCCGCTAAATCCATCACAATCGCCGCAGCGTTCCCGCCATCGTCTGGAAAAACGCCCCGCACGACGCAATCCCGCATCCGGTCGTTGATCAGCAACGCGATTCGATTGTCGGGGTGATAGCCGAGGCTCTCCCCTACCCAGACACTTTCGTCATCGCCGAGATATTTGAGAGCTTCCTCGGGTTTTGCGAGAGGAAACGCGGCAGCGGCTTCCGAATGATTCTGCCCTTCCGCAACCAGATCGAGCCCCAGCAGCGGAAAAGTCCGCTTCCCATCGATCGCCGCATAATCTTCCATGCGCGCTGAAATCCGCAGCGAATACGGAAGCTGTGCCAGCTTGCCGACAACATTTTCCGGCACTCCACCCGCCGCCACAATTTCAAAGTCGTTCTCGCCCGCGAGCGTCTCCATCGACGAACGAAAGGATCCCGCCGCTGCAAATCCCGCCAGATCGATTGCGAGCACCATGGCGACGCCCAGCGCGATCGCCAGGACGGTCAGCGCCGAGCGCACGGGCTCGGCAAACAGCGGCCGCACCATCAGCCGATAAAATAAGAGAAGTCGCGCCACTAGCGACGCTCCACATTCTCGATTTTTCCGTCGCGCAAATGCACTACGACGTCAGCCGAAGCCGCGGCCTCGGCGCTATGCGTCGCCATTACCGTCGCGGTGTTCTGTTCGCGCGACAAGCGCCGCAACAATCCCAGAATCACATTTCCGGTCGTCGTATCCAAATTTCCCGTCGGTTCGTCCGCGAGCAGCAGTTTCGGTGCGTGAATTAGCGCGCGCGCAATTCCGACGCGCTGCATCTGCCCGCCCGAAAGCTGGTGCGGATAACGCTCGCCGAGCCCTTCCAACTCCACCCACTTCAAACGCTCCCGCGCCGCGTCCCGCGCGTTCGATCGCCCGGCAAGCAGCAACGGCAGCTCAACATTCCCCAACACCGTGAGCGTATGCAGTAGCTGAAACGACTGAAAAATGAATCCGACTTTCTCGCGCCGCAGCTTCGTCAGTTCCACATCTTTCAGCGACGAAATCGCCACACCATCCAGCAGCACGCTTCCCGACGTCGGAAAATCCATCGCGCCCGCCAGATTCAGCAGCGTCGACTTCCCGCATCCGCTGCGCCCAACCAGCGCGACAAACTGTCCCGCTTCGACATCGAGAGACACACCATCCAGCGCCCGCACCGGCTGCCCGTCGGACGAATAGTCTTTGCGCACATTTCGCAGGGAAAGAATCGGCATAGAAATAGAAGGGCGCAGTCACCCTGAGACGTAAGTCCAATTGCCCCAGAGTTGCCGCGCCCATTTTCTCAATACGTTGTGTTACGTGCTCCGATTAAATTCGGATGCCTGCTATCAGTCGAAACGGCCCGCAGCCCTTACTTCGCCGCCAACGCCTTTTCGATCGCCGAAGTAACCTCCGGCGAATCCGGCGTCACCTTCGGCTCGAACCGCGCTACGATCTGCCCGTCACGCCCGACCAGAAACTTCGTGAAGTTCCACTGAATGTCGCCGCCCGTCGAAGGATTCGCCGACTTGTCCGTCAAATACTGATACAGCGGCGTCGTGTCGTCGCCCTTCACCGAAACCTTTGACATCATGGGAAATGTCACGTTGTATTTCGACGAGCAGAACGTCTTGATCTCCGCGTTCGTGCCCGGTTCCTGGCCGCCAAAATTGTTCGCCGGGATCCCTACGATCACAAATCCCTTGTCCTTGAATTTCTCGTATGTCGATTCCAGCGCCGTATATTGGGGCGTGAATCCGCATCGGCTGGCCACGTTCACGAGCATCACAACCTTACCCTTATACGTCGCGAGCGACGTCGGTTGCCCATCGATCGAATTCAGCGTGAAGTCGTAAACCGATTTTCCTCCCGCGATTACTGCCGCGGCGCAAAACAACAAACCAAACACCAATGGCGCGATCATCTTCATCTTCCCTTCCTCCCAGTTAGCTTGCGAGTCGATCTGCTCCGATGCATCTTCGGGCGGCGCTTCCATTCCATTCGGAGCCAAACCCTGCGCGCCCGCAAAACCGATCGCCGGGACGCCGCTGCGTCCCTCCATTCTACGACATCCGCCGCTCCACGCGACCCGCGTCACTGCACGAAACGAAACACCGCCCATTGAGCCTTCCCACTCGCTGGTATAGACTGCGCCGCGCGCGATTCCGGCATCCTAGTCTCTGCCGCTCGCGGTCATTTGCAGGCTCAGGGTCGCAGCGCTCAGCCGTGGCTGTTTCGTCGTCACGCTGATTTCACGGAGGCTCGATGCTCCTCGCAGCAGGAGTCGCAGTCACGCACCGGACGCTCGCGCCGGTCGATATCGCCATCATCGCCGTCTATTTCATTCTCGTCTTTGGCATCGGCTTCTATTTCTCCCGCAAAGAGCGTAATTCCGAAGAGTACTTTCTCGCCGGACGCAACATCGGCTGGTTCGCCATCGGCGCGTCGCTCTTCGTCTCTAATATCTCCACCGAGCATTTCATCGGCCTCGCAGGCTCGGGGGCGACGTCCGGCCTCGCCGCGGGAAATTTCGAGTGGCAAGCGTCCTGCATCCTTCTGCTGCTCGGCTGGGTCTTCGTTCCCTTCTATCTCCGCTCCAACGTGTTCACGATGCCCGAATTTCTCGAGCGTCGCTTCAATCGCAATTGCGCCACATATCTCGCTGGTATTTCCATCATCGCCTACATCTTCACCAAAATTTCCGTCCACCTCTACGCCGCGGCCATCGTGCTCGAGCGCGTCGTCGGATGGAATCAGTGGACCGCCGCGATCATCCTCGTCATCGCGACAGGCATCTATACCATCGCTGGCGGGCTCGCCGCCGTCATCTACACCGACCTCGTCCAGACGCTGATCCTGCTCGCCGGAGCCATCGCGCTCACCTTCATCGGGCTCGACAAAGTCGGCGGCTTTGGCGCGTTGCGCGCCGCCGTGCCCGCCAGCTACTTCCACATGGTGAAGCCGATCACCGATCCCGATTTTCCGTGGACGGGAATTTTCTTTGGCGCGCCAATCATCGGTATCTGGTATTGGTGCACCGATCAAGTCATCGTGCAGCGCGTGCTCTCCGCAAAAGACGAAGGCCACGCCAAGGCCGGCACGATTTTCGCCGGCTTTCTGAAGATTCTTCCCGTGTTCCTTCTAGTGATTCCCGGCATGATCGCATTTGCGCTCTATCCCCAACTCTTCCACATCCAAAATGGCGCGGTCACGAATGGCGACATCGCGTTTCCCACCGCAGTCGTCAATCTGCTCCCCACCGGTTTCGTCGGCCTGATGATCGCCGCTCTCCTCGCCGCACTCATGGGCGCAATGAGCTCCGTCTTCAACTCCGCATCGACGATGGTCACGCTCGACTTCTACAAAAAATTCCGCCCCTCGGCGACGGAAAAGCAACTCGTCACCTTCGGTCGCATCGCCACCGGTGGCATGGTCGTACTCGGCCTGCTCTGGGTGCCGTTCATTCACGTCCTCAGCGCGCAGCTTTGGGTCTATCTGCAAAGCGTGCAGGGCTACATCAGCCCGCCGATCGCGGTCTGCTTCATTTTTGGGATCTTGTGGCCACGGCTCAACGGAACTGGCGCGATTACTACGCTCTTGGCCGGCTTCGTGATGGGCTCCGGGCGCTTCCTGTTCGAGGTGCTGGACAAATCCGCGCACTACCAGTCGAGTTTCATGCGTGCCTTGATCGACATGAACTTTCTCCATTACAGCATTCTGATGTTCGTCGTGTGCACGCTGATTTTGATCGTCGTCAGCCTCATGACTCCGGCACCGGAGCGCAGCAAGCTCGCCGGCCTCACCTTCGCCACCGTCGACGACAAAATAGAAACCATCGACGTAAGAAAAGCACATCTCGCAAAGGAAACGCGCACCGGACATACCATCAACGTCGCACTCACCTACGTCTTGTTGGCCACGTTGCTTGTGTTGTGGATTTACTTCCGATAACGATGAGCGTCGATCTCAAAATCGAGCAGGAACATGTAGGGGCGCAGCATGCTGCGCCCCAGTTTGCCCAGACTTCAGCACGAAGACTTCCTTCTTCGATTCAAACCCTGAAACCCAAAGTCTCCCAATCCGAGGCACTCCAAAAATTCTCCGCCTTCGGCCCCGCCGCTATGCTCCGCACTCTTCGCTTGGGCCCTCTCCAACGCATCGCCCAGGTCTACGTTCCGTTCCATCTCTACCGCATCGACTACGCCCTCGGCCGCGAACACCAGGCGCGCCTCTTCGCTATCGATGGCGTAGAAGGCTCGCTCGACCTATTCGAGTTCCCTGCCCCACCCGAGTTGGATGAGCTTTCGGAAGTCGAGACGAAGAATGCGCTGCCCACAAATCTTGACGACAACACCGCACAGGCGCTGTTACGGGAGAAGGTACTTCGGATAATTTTCCAGCAAGGATTTTTCAAGCTGCGTGACGCGAACCTGATATTCCAGCGCCTACCGCTCGACTTGCATTTTCCCTATTGGCTGGCGTTCTACGGGGAGGAAACGCTCCGCTGCCGTGTTCTCGACGCAACTCGCGGCAAAATCGAAGGAGCCAAAGCCGCCGCCCTGTTTGAATCCTGGCTATCCATGTAGGTGCGCAGCACTGCTGCGCCCCAGCTTGCCCGGACGCATGAAGCTTCGCAGCTCCGCGTTTGCGTTTCTCAATTCAACAGAAAAATCGATATCGATTCAGCCGGCGCGCTCACAACAATCTCCCTGCGGTCAATCTTCACCCGCCCCTCGCCCAACAATTTCTCGCTACCCCCAGCCCCCGCCGCCGGCGTCTCACTCACAGCAACATGCAATTCCCTCGCACTTTTCGAGCGGTTAAACGCGACGAGCACCTTTTCCTCATCCGACTCACGCAGAAAAACAATCGCCGAATCATCCGACAGTAAATCCCACTGCCGCCCCTCGCTCAGCACCGGATGCTCCCGCCGCACACGCAACAAGTTCTGCACAAACACAAAAATCTGCTGTTGTCCCGGTGTCCGCCCGTCTTCCCTGAACGCATTCTTCGCATCCTCGCGCCACCCACCGGGAAAATCACGCCGATTGTCGGGATCCCCGCCGCCCGCCATCCCAATCTCATCGCCATAATAAAGCTGCGGAATCCCGCGCAGCGTCAGGTTCAAGCCAAAAGCCAGCCTCAGCCTCGCCATCGAATCGCTATCAGCTCCAGCGATCCCCTCCACACCGGAAAATCGCGTCGTATCGTGATTCCCGAAAAACGTCACCAACTGATCCGGCCGCGTGTAGAGCGAATCGTGCCGCAGCACGTCGCTCAATTTCGCCGCCGGCGCCCGTCCCGCCAACACATCGCGCAGTGCAAAATACATCGGGTAATCAAATACCGTCGTGACACCGGAATCGACCCCATCGAATCTCCGTTCACCACCCACGAAAAAAGACGTCACGCTGGGGTCGGGGTGATAAACCTCTCCAATCGTCGTCAATCGCGGATAAATCCGCTTCAGCGTCGCGTGCCACCGCGACCAGAAAATGCGCGGCACGTAAGGAAACGTATCGATGCGAAATCCATCCAGTCCCGACGATTCGGCCCACCAGATCGCATTTTGTTGCAGATACGTCGCGACAATCGGATTCTCGGTGTTCAAATCAGGCAGCACGCCAAAAAACCATCCATCCGTCAGATAGCGCCAAAGACTCGGCGTCGCATGCGGATCGGTCATCGCCTCAAACGGATCGTGTCCGAAAGCTTGCTCTCTCGATTCGCCGTAAAACGCCGCCGACGGAGCAATGCCCGATTCCGGATTTACCGGCATCGACGAATCAATATGCCGCGCGACCGTTCCGTGAAACCAATCCGCAAGCGGCGGATTCGCCGCCCAAGGATGCTTCGGCCCAACGTGATTCGGCACAATATCGAACAACACCTTCATCTTCTGCGTGTGCGCGGCGTTGATCAGCTCCTGATAATCGCGCATCGTGCCGAGATGCGGATCGACCGCGTACAAGTCCACGGCGCCGTAGCCGTGATAATCCTCGGTCCCTCCGTTTTTCACGACCGGAGTAAGCCAAAGCGTCGTGACGCCTAGACTTTTCAGATAATCGAGATGCTCGCGAATGCCACGCAGATCGCCGCCGTGATACGCGCGCGCTTTCGCGCGATCGCGCGAACCGGCCGCGCCCTCAGGTTCATCATTTGTTGGATCGCCGTTCGCAAAGCGATCCGGCATGATCAGGTAAATCACGTCGTCAGGCGTGATGCCCTGAAACCGGTGAATCGTCTCGGTGCGCGAGGAAATCGGCAACTCAAACGACGCTACGCCCCCGTCGGAATTCGTCACGCGGCAAACCACGGTCCCCGATTTCGCGTCGGCGCCAAACTTGAGCCATACAAAAAGATAATTGCCGCCCGCCGTCGCCTGCGTCCGCTCAACAACAACGCTCGAAAGATTGCACTCGACCTTGTTCGCATCGAGCCCGCGCCCCGAAAGCAACACCATCACTTCCGGAGTTAATCCAACCCACCAGTTCGGCGGCTCAACTTTGGTTACGACCGGCGATTTCTCAGACGAAGTTGATTTTTGTGCCGCGCCGGCGAGACGCGGCGTCGCGCAAGCGATCGCGGCGAGAACAACACAAAGGACGAACAGCTGTTTTCGCCGGGACATTTCGGTCATCGATTAGTTCCCGCCTGGTGTTTTGAAAACCAGCCGCCCAAAAACCTCAGGCACATGAAATTGCGGCTGCGGCGTCTTCGTTGGCTGCCACGAAGCATAAAATCTCGGCTCGCTCGGCCCTTCGACGCGAAAGAAATTCACGCGCCACACTTTCGACGGATCGAAACTTCCAGCAACCAGACTCTTCATCGGCAACGCCAACACCGCGCGCCACATCTTCTTCGCGTCATCGACGCTGGCACGCCGCTTCAGCCCACTCGTCAAATCGCGCTTCCCATGGTGCTCGCCGCCATCGAGATTGATGTCGAGATCAATCCAGTTCCCATTCGGCGCCACTTCAAATTCCTGATACCTCCGCGGCTGCGAAGGATCGCTCTGCACAAACAATTCGCAGACGTCCTTGTCCCACAATTTGTCGCGCCATCCGCGCGAATCGGCGTCATCGTAAACGTTAATGCTGCGATACTTCGCGCGAAACTCAACGAATAGCGTATCCGGAGTCCAGAGCAGGCGCACCTGCGTCTCGCGCGTTGGATCGGCGTTCGCGCCCTGCCAGTCCCAATCGAATTGCACCCCGGGCACGGCTTCCCACGCCGCGTCCGGCGGAAATCCTTCGGCATCCATCGACCCGGTCCATCGCACGGCCGTAACGGTATCTGCTTTAGGCGGCATTCCCGCGTCGCCGGTCATCATCGAAATCTCCCCAATGGCTCCATGATCTTGCCACGAATCGAGCCTTGCCGATCACGTCGTGAGCGCATGGGCCGCTCAGCCCGCTGAGACCTGAAACACAGCAACTCTTTGCGCACGCAGGCCGCGACCGCGCGAAACGACGCTCTGCCTGCGTGCTAGCATCGATTTCGGCCCACTTTAGCTTCGAGCCGGCATCGCGCGGCGATTCATCTTGGAGGCCCTCATGGTCCAGCGCAGTACCAGCCCCACGACCGCCGTTTTCACCGCCAGCACGCAAGTCGTGCGCCGCGACCCGTCGGAATTTCAATACGTCAAACTGACCATCGACAAAAACGTCGCGCGCATCACGCTCTCGCGGCCCGACCACAACCTTTTGAACGAAAGCATGCTGCGCGAAATCGCGGACGCGATCCTGACAGCCGGTGAAACGGAAACGGCGAAACTCATCGTGATGGATTCGGCGTGCAAGGTTTTTTCGGGCGGGATCGACATCGGGGAATACACATCGCAGCGTGTGTTTCAGATGCTCGACGCGTTTCACAGCGCGTTTTCCGCGATGCTTGAGGTGGGAAAGCCCGTGCTTTGCGTGGTGAATGGCCCGGCGATTGGTGGAGGAACGGAGCTGGCACTTTTCGGCGATCTCGTCATTGCGACGCCCAAGGCGCGTTTTGCGCAACCCGAAATCACGATCGGGGTGTTTCCGCCGCTCGCGTCGACGATTCTTCCCTATCTGGTTGGGCCGAAGGTGGCGCTGGAAATCATTCTGACCGGCGAGCCGGTCACCGCGGAACGCGCGCTCGAATTGGGGTTGGTCAATCGACTGGTGCCGGAGGCCGATCTCGAAAAGACGGTCGGCGATTTGGTGGCGCGCATCACGACGCATTCGGGTCCGGTGCTGAGCATGGCGAAAAAGGCGATTCTCGGCGGAATGGGCTTGTCGCTGCGTGACGGTCTGATGCAGTCGATGGATATTTTTCTCAATCAACTGTACAAGCTCGAGGATTCGCAGGAAGGTTTGCGCGCGATCGTCGAAAAGCGCAAGCCGAACTGGAAGAATCGCTGATGGCGTTTCAAGGATGACGTCATTTTCGGCGCGTGTGGGGCGCGTTGACACTTCGCGCGGGCGAACCATACACTTTCAATTCTCTTTGTCGTTGGTCAAATCGCGCCGCCAGTTTGTTGTCGCACCGTTCATCTTTCTATAAATGAACGCAATAAAGAATCAAAGGAAGCAGGGGATATTCGTGCAGCGAAGCTCTTTCGCCCAAAATCTTCGCGTAGCCGGTCGTTTCGCAGCTGCGTTTTGTTTATTCGCAGCGTTCTCTTCGCGCCTAGGCGCTCAAGATAGCGCGGCTCCTGCGGCGAGTGCGGCTTCAGCGGCTGCAAACACGTCGATGCGTGACGTAACCGATGAAATGGGCCGCACGATCCGCATTCCGCAAAACCTTCAACGTGTGATTTCGCTGGCGCCGAGCGTCACCGAAACCCTCTATGCGCTCGGCGTGCAGGACCGGCTCGTCGCCGACAGTGACTATTGCGACTATCCGCCCGAAGCAAAGCAGAAGCCACACGTCGGCGGAACGATCACTCCGAGCATCGAGATGATCGCATCGTTGCATCCTGATCTTGTGCTCGTGAACAAGGGCATCAATCGGCTCGATACCGTGAATTCTCTCGCGTCGCTTGGGATTCCGTCATATGCGACGGACCCACATTCGGTGGCCGAGATTCTTACCTCGACTCAAAAGCTTGCGGAGTTGATGGGCGTCGCGCAGGCGGGCGATACGCTCGCAACCCAACTACGCCACGAACTTGCCGAAACACACCAGCGCGTTGCGCCGTATCCGCCGCGCCGTGTCTTATATGTGGTATGGCCGCAGCCGTTGATTTCGATTGGGCAGGATACCTTCATGGCCGACGCGCTGCGCTATTCGGGCGCGATATCGATCGTCAACGAGCCGCAATCGTGGCCGCAGATCAGCCTAGAAGAAGTGGCGCGCCTGCAACCCGAGTTCTTGGTTTTTTCTGGATCGCATATGGCATCAGCATCGGTAAACATCGAAACGCTATCCGAGTCGCCCGGGTGGCGGATCCTTAATGCAGTTCGCGAGCGGCGCTACGCGAACACGTCGGATGCGATCGAGCGCACGTCGCCGCGCATCGTTTCGGCGATTGCAGAATTGGCGCGACAGTTTCATCCCGAAGCTTTTGAGAAGTCGGAGCAGACCAAAGACGGAACCATATACGTCGACCACGTCCCGTTGGTACCCACGCAAGACACGCCAGTAGACGGGCAGATAAAACCGCCGCCTGAGGCGCAACTCAATATCGTGGGCATTTCGGAGCTGGCATGCGCCCGCTGACGTTCACGCGACTCATCATCAACTGTTTCTATCTTGCGGTGATCTTGTTCGTGGTGATGGTAATTGCGCTGAAACTGGGCGCGGTGCCGGTCTCCCTCTACGGGCTGGCCGCCGATTTGTTGAAAGTCCTGTTTCACCGGACCAGCGCGCTTTCGAGCAACTACGATTTGATCGTCATCGACATCCGTCTGCCGCGAATTTTGCTTGGAATTGTAGTCGGCGCGTCGTTGTCGGTTGCTGGCACGGCGTTTCAGGCGCTGTTGCGAAATCCGCTGGCCGATCCGTACATTCTCGGCGCTTCAAGCGGCGCGTCGCTCGGCGCGATTCTGACCCTCATTGTGCAGCCCTATATCGCGTTGCCGCTTGCGATTTCGGTGGTGTTCACTCCGGTCGGCGCGTTCTTTGGTGCGGCCGCAACGATTGCCGCAGTTTATTTTCTCGGGCGGCGCCAGGGCCTACTCGACAGCAACACATTGCTGCTCTCGGGCATCGTATCGGGATCATTCTTGTCGGCGATCATTATGTTTTTGATGTCGACGCTGGCGGGACGCGGCGATTTGCGCGGGATTTTGTTCTGGCTGATGGGTGATCTTTCGACAAGCTTGCAGCCATCGTTGCGCTGGTTCCTCGGCGTGGGCTTTCTGGTGGCGAGCGGCGTGATTTACGCGACGGCGTCGGATTAAACCTGATGCTCAACGGCGAAAAGGAAGCGATGCATCTTGGCGTCGACGTGCCGCGCGTGCGGCTGGTGGTGTACATCGCGGCTTCGATCCTGACCGGGCTCGCGGTCTCCGTAAGTGGCGCGATCGGCTACGTAGGATTGCTTGTGCCGCATGTCATGCGGCTGATTTTTGGTTCGGACCATCGCATTCTGATTCCGACGTCGGCGTTTGGCGGCGCGATCGCGGTGGTTCTTGCCGACACGCTGGCGCGCACCGTTGTGGCTCCGAGCGAATTGCCGGTCGGCGCGATGACGGCGCTGGCAGGCGCGCCGCTATTCATCTATTTGTTGCGGCGCAAGTTCGCGTGAGCGCCCGGTAACCGCGATGCCCCCTTCTTCTACTGCTGCTACCAACCCTCGCACTCAGGAAGTTCGCCTGAGCGTCGAACAGGTCAGCTACGCGTATTCCCCGAATCCTTCGCAGGCACCGCTTTTCACGCTGGAAGCGAGCAGCTTTCAAGCGAAGGCCGGCGAAATCGTTGCCATCCTTGGGCCGAACGCGAGCGGAAAATCCACGCTGCTTAAACTAATCGCGGGAACGCAGCCGCCGCTTTCAGGCCGCGTGTTGCTGAACGGCGAAACGACGCATTCGCTGACCCCGCGCGTGCGCGCGCAGCGGATCGCGATGGTGCAACAAGAGAGCCCGCTGCTGTTTCCGACGCGCGCCTGGGAATTTGTGCTGCAAGGGCGCCACGCGTACGGCGGCTCGCTGCAATTTGAAAGCGCGAACGACATGACGATCGCGCGCAACGCGCTGGCTCAAGTCACCGCCGCGTATCTGGCGGATCGCTGGATGGATCAGGTTTCGGGCGGCGAGAAGCAGCGCATCGTATTGGCGCGAGCCCTGGCGCAGCAGCCGCTGCTCTTGCTGCTCGACGAGCCAACACTGCATCTTGATATCGGCGCGCAGGTTGGACTGCTCGACACCCTGCGCAAGCTCGCGAACGAGAACCGATACACCGTCGTAATCGTGACGCACGAGCTGAATTTGGCGGCGCAGTATGCCGACCAGATTGTGTTGCTGCACAAGGGCAAGAGTTTGCGCGTCGGTCCGCCGGCCGCGGTGTACCAGCGTGAGCTGCTGGAGCAGGTGTTTCAGACGCCCTTGGCAGTGGAGCTCGAGTCTTCCGGTCGGCCGCGAGTTACGATCCTTCCCACAAGCTAAGTCTTGGTAACCCCGCCATCCGCGCCCGCGCGATGAAGGTCGGTTCGCGGCCAATTTACCTCTTTGCGCGCCTCGAACCGCTATTGACAAACCCGTATCTCTATGGTAACGTTCCCTTGTAACGAACTATGCCAAGGCGCCGACAACCCGGCGCCTTTCCCATTTTGGGACGATCTCAAGAACAAATCGTGCATTCAATCGAGTTTTGGCGCGCCCCCAACGCTAGCGTTATCTGCAACTTACACACTCTTGAATTTGACCCTCCCACAATCGTCTGCATTCAAACGACTTGCGCACTCTTTGAAAAACAGGGGGGTGGGTACCCAAAGCACTAAAATTCCCAAAATGGAACTGGGCTCGGTTCGCCTGCCGATTACTTTGAAGCGGCGGAGAGAGTTTCGGCGGCGTGACCCTTGACGCGGACGGCGTCCCAGATCTGTTCGATCTTGCCATCTGTGCCAATTAAAAAGGTGCTGCGGACGATTCCTTTGAAGCTGCGGCCCATGAATTTCTTCATGCGCCATTGGCCATAAGACTCGATCATTTTGTGATCGGGGTCGCTCAGGAGCGGAAAGTTCAATTTCTGCTTGGTCTTGAAATTTACCAGCGCTTTGACGGGATCGGCGCTGACGCCCAGGACGACGATGTCCTGCTTCGCGAATTTTGGACGGAGATCGCGGAAATCGCAGGCTTCGATGGTGCAGCCGGGCGTGCTGGCCTTCGGATAAAAGTAGAGGACAACCTGTTTGCCTTTGAAGTCGGAGAGCGAAATGGATTTACCCTCGTCCGACGTTAGGGTGAAATCGGGCGATTTGTCGCCAACTTTCAGCATTTCAACTCGACTCCGTTAAAAGTTTGCGAACCACATCGTTGACGGCTTGGGGATTTCCCTGGCCTTTGGTGGCCTTCATAACCTGTCCCACAAAAAATTTGAAGACGCCTTCGTTGCCGCTGCGGAATTTGGCGACGTTGTCCGGGTTTTTGGCGATGACTTCGCGCGCGGCGGCCTCGATGGCGCCGGTGTCGCTGATTTGCGCTAGGCCCTCGGCGGCGACGATTTCGGCGGCGCCCCGGCCGGATTCAAACATCGTGGCGAAAACTTTTTTGCCGATAGAGCCGCTGATTTGGCCCGACTCGACGAGTTTCAATAATTCAGCGAGAGCGGCGGGCGCGACCGGGCTGTCTTCAATTTCTTTGCCGGAATCGTTCAGGCGTCTAAGAAGTTCGGTTTGCATCCAGTTGGCGGCGTTTTTGCCGCTCGCGCCGGCCTTAGTCATCGCCTCGAAATAATCGGCGCGCGCTTGCGTCGTCGCCAATACTTCTGCGTCGTAGGGCGTGATGCCGAAGGCGGTGACGAAGCGATTGCGCTTGGCTTCAGGGAGTTCGGGGATGGAGCGGCGAATCTCTTCGCGCCACGCCGAACTCACATGCACCGGTAGAAGATCCGGCTCCGGGAAATAGCGATAGTCATGCGCTTTTTCTTTGGAGCGCATCGAGACGGTGGAAGACTCCCGTTCATTCCAGAGGCGCGTCTCCTGAGGCACGCGGCTGCCGCTTTCGATCACGCCGATCTGGCGCTCGATTTCAAACTCGATCGCTTTTTGCACAAAGCGGAACGAATTCAGATTCTTGATTTCGACCTTGGTGCCGAATTGCTCGGCGCCGCGCAGGCGGACGCTGACGTTGGCGTCGCAGCGGAGCGAGCCTTCTTCCATGTTGCAGTCGCTGACGCCGGTGTAGAGCAGGATCTGGCGGAGCGTCGTCAGATAGGCGTACGCCTCTTCGGGCGTCCGCATATCGGGCTCGGAAACAATCTCGGCGAGCGGCGAGCCGCAACGGTTGTAGTCGATGTAGGCCTTGGTGGCGGACTGCGAAAATCCTTCGTGAAGATTTTTCGCGGCGTCTTCCTCGACATGAAGCCGCGTGATGCCGATGCGTTTCTTTGTGCCGGCAATTTCAATCTCGACGAACCCGTTGGTGGCTAGCGGGAGCTCGAACTGAGAGATCTGGTAGCCCTTGGGAAGGTCGGGGTAAAAATAATTTTTGCGGGCGAAGCGCGAGTGTTCGTGAACGGTGCAGTTGATGGCCAGCGAGGCGCGGCTGGCCATTTCGATGACGCGCTTGTTCAGCACCGGAAGAGTGCCGGGCAGGCCGAGGCATACGGGGCAGGTGTTGGAGTTGGGTGCGTCACCGAAGCGCGTTGAGCAGGCGCAAAAGATTTTTGTTTTGGTGAGGAGTTGCGCGTGGACTTCGAGGCCGATAACGGGCTCGTATTTGGCGAGGATTTCGGGAGAAAGCATCGTTTCTGCAGCAGCCTTTGCCATTGTCGTTGAAGCGAATTATAGCATCCACGAGCGAAGCGCTGGCAGGTTAGAGATGAAGCTGGAAGTTGTCGGGGTTTGCGACGGCTGGTTCGATGTAAAGGTTGTCGATGAGGCGGGTTTTGCCGAGGAAGGCGGCCAAGAGGACGTAACAGGGGCGGCTGATGCGGGTGACGGGCTCGAAGGTGTCGGCGTCTACGATTTCGGCGTAGTCGAGGGCCGCGCGGGGTTCGGCGGAGAAGATTTTTTGCATGGTCGTTTGCAACGACAGGGCGTCGCGGGTGCCGGAGGCGAGTTCATCGCGGGCGGCCGTGAGAGCGCGGCTCAGAACGAGTGCAGCTTTGCGCTCTTCGGGATTGAGATAGACGTTGCGCGAGGAAAGGGCGAGGCCGTCGGGTTCGCGGACGATGGGGCAGATCACGATTTCGACGCTGAGATTCAGGTCACGCGCCATTTGCGCGATGATTCGGACTTGCTGCGCGTCTTTGCGGCCGAAGTAAGCGAAATTGGGCTGCACGATTTCAAAAAGTTTTAGCACGACCGTGGCGACGCCGCGGAAATGGCCGGGCCGCGAGCGTCCTTCGAGGCGATCGCTGAGACCGTCAACGTTGACGTAAGTGCGAAAGCCGGGCGGATAGATGTCGTTGGGTTGGGGCGCGAAGATGGCGTCAACTCCGGCAGCAGCGAGCTTTTGCGAATCGGCCTCAAAGGTGCGCGGATATTTTGAGAGGTCTTCTTTCGGGCCGAATTGCGTCGGGTTCAGAAAGATCGACGTGATGACTTGCGTGCATTCGCGCCGGGCTCGTTCCACGAGTTCCATGTGACCAGCGTGCAACGCGCCCATCGTCGGCACGAGGCCGACGATTTTGTTTTCGGCGCGCGCGAGGCGGGCGCTTTCTTTCATCCAAGCTACGGTTCGGATTGTTTCCACGAGAAAAGAGTGTACCGGAATTTTATTTTATTGAAATTTAGTGCATCAGGCGCGTCGCTCGTCAGGCGGATGCGGCGAGAGAGCGTTCGCGATAAAAGTGCATCAGATCGGTGGCCAGCGGCTGGGCGCCGAGTTGGCGGAGCATCGTCGTGATCTGGCCGCGATGATATGTGCCGTGATTGACGACGTGCTGGAGCGATTGCCACAAAGGATTGGAGTAGACGCCGAACTTCATTGTTTTGTATTCGACGACGCGGTCGATGTCTTCCTGCGAGAGGCCGCTGATGAAATTGAGAAGATCGGCGGCTTGCGGAATCCATTTCGACTCGAGCGAGGCGATGTCGGTGAATTGCGCAGGGTCGGGAAAACCCGGTGGAGAAAATCCCTTGAAGCGCTGCAGCCAGACGTTTTCGGCGCCGTACATGTGGACGAGCGTGTCGCGAACGGAAGAGAAGCTGTTGCCGAGGGGCTTCGCAAATTGCTCGAGCGTCAGGGCGGACGCGGCTTGGAGGGCGCGCTTGTTGGCCCAATCGTTGTAGGCGAAGAGCAGCTGCATTTCGTGGGGAGTCATTTCAGGCCTCGCGGTGAAGTTTGTGATTGAAGTCTACGCCGGGCGGAGTGAACCCCGCCCCTTACAAGATCGTGGAACTAGCAGGCGATGTGGACTGGTTTGCGGCGCTTGATGGCTTCGCCGGAGTGGTAGGACTCGGAGTCGGACGGGAAGGTGCCGGCGCGGACGTCGTCGCAATAGGCGCGGACGGCGCCGGAGATGACTTCGCCGACGTTGGCGTACTGGCGTGCGAATTTTGGCGGCGCATTGAAGGTGAGGCCGAGGAGATCGTGCGCGACGAGAATCTGGCCGTCGCAGTCGGGGCCGGCGCCGATGCCGATCGTCGGAATTTGCAACTCGCGGGTGATTTGCGCGGCGAGTTCACGCGGGACGGCTTCGAGGACGACCGCGAAGGCGCCAGCGGCCTCGACGGCGTGCGCGTCGCGGAGGAGCTGCTCGGCGGCGTCGGGGGTCTTGCCCTGGACGCGGTAGCCACCCATCGCGTTTACGGACTGAGGCGTGAGGCCGACGTGTCCCATTACGGGAATTTCGGATTCGGTGAGGCGGGAGATCAGTTCGAGACGGCGCTCGCCGCCTTCGACTTTGACGGCCTCGGCGCCAGCTTCCTTGATGATGCGGACAGCGTTGCGAAGGGCTTCCGAGATGTCGGAGTGATACGTGCCGAAAGGCATGTCGGCGACAACCAGGGCGTGTTTGGTGCCGCGTCGAACGGCGCGGGTGTGGTGAATCATCTCGTCCAACGTCACGGGAAGCGTGTTGTCGTAGCCGAGGACGACCATGCCGAGCGAATCGCCCACGAGCAGGACGTCTACGCCGGCCTGATCGGCCAGACGCGAAGTCGGGTAATCGTAGGCGGTCAGACAGACGATCTTTTGAGAAGCGGGATCGGACTTGCGCTGCAGGAGAGCGGGCACGGTGATCTTACCGTCGCCCTGGGTGGGGATAACGCTCATTTGCGGCCTCCGGTGCCATTCCCTAGGTGCGGGATATAACCCTGAACCAGCAAACCCATTATACCACGGTTGGGCGCCGGATGGGGCGATGTGCCCCTACACCCGCTAGATCGCGGTTGGGTGTTTGGGTTGGTAGAGGCCGATTTCGGCTCCGCTTGGGAGGCGGAGTTTTGTGATGGAACCCCAACGGGCTTCTTCTATGGCCGAAAAGTGGACGCCCTTTTTTGTGAGGGCAGCCATTTCGGATTTCAAGTCGTCGCACATGAGGTAAAGCTCATGGCGGCCGGATTCTTGGGCGGGGTGGACTGCGGCTTCGGCTGGCGGCAGCGCGAAGATGAGCCAACCGTGGCCGGCGTCGACGTGACGGAAACCGAGTACGTCACGGAGGAAGGCGCGGTCGGCGTCAGCGTTTGTGCTGTAGATGACGATGTGGGAGCCGGAAATCATGGGTATTCCTTTCGGCGGGCGTTGGCGCGAATTGTAGCCAGGTGGGAGCGGCGCTTCAACGGCGTTAACTCTACAACGGAGGAGCTTGGGAGCGGCCTTTCCACTGGGCGCCGCGGTTGGTCCAGTAGCGGAGGGCGGAGAGGACGGTGGCAGCGGCGTAGAAGGCGGCGGCCAGTGGGAGCGTGGCGGCCCAGTGGATGGAGATGCGGTAGTAGCGGACGGTGGGGAGGAAGAGCAGCGACATGATGAGCCAGGTTGTTAGCGCAATGACGCGCGTGGGGGTGTCGTGCACGAAGAGGAGCGCGGCGGGCGCGAGGTAGGTGATGGCGAGGCCGAGGAGCGTGCCGATGAGGAGGAGCGCGGAGTAATGGAGTTGGGTGAAGGCGGTGCGGGCGATCATGTCGCGGATTTCGGCGAAGGTGGTGTAGGCGCGGAGGCTGCGGCTCTTGCGCGTCAGACCCATCCAGATTTTCGGTCTTGGGATTTTGGCGGCGAAGGTGCTCCTCGCTGCGGCGGAATTTTTTACAGCGCGAGCCAGGGCGCAGTCGTCGATGACTTCACTGCGGATGGCGGTGAGGCCGCCAATGCGATCGAGAGCGGTGCGGCGGATGAGGATGCAGCCGCCGGCGGCTCCGGCAGTTTGTGATTTTGGATTGGCGATTTTTTTAGGTGGATAGAGCATGAGGAAGAAAAAGAGAAATGGAGGGATGAGGAATCGTTCGGGGAGAGTCTGAGCGCGGAGGAGGACCATGAGGGAGGTTAGGTCGAGGTTGTTCCGCTCGGCGCGGGCGACGAGGCGCGTGAGGGTGTCGGGCGCGTGGACGATGTCCGCGTCGGTGAACCAGAGGTAGGTGGGTGCTGAGGCCGCAGGGGCTAAAGCCTCGTTCACGGCGTCGGATCGCGGCACGGCTGAAGCTGCGCCCTCCCGCGTGGCGAAGAGAACGCCCGCGTTGAGGGCGGAGAGCTTACCGGTCCAGCCCGGTTGTAGCGGTGGCGCCGAGAGGATTGTTACTTCGCGCGCGGCGGTTGCGTTTGTGCGATTCGATTGTGCGGATTCCTGGGCGAGCTTCGCTGTGGCGTCTTCGCTGTGGTCGTCGACAACAACGATTGACAATTTGCTGGGATAGTTTTGCTGCGAGAGCGAGGCAATCGTTCGGGCGATCGTTTCTGCTTCGTTGCGAGCGGGGATGACTGCGGTGACGTCGGGCCAAGTCGATGGAGCGGGGTGCGTCGCTTCGTCACCGTCGAATGGACGGAAACTCCAGAAATTTCCGCGGGCCAGTGCCAAGTAGAGCCAAATGGCCAGTGAAATCGAGGCGATGACGACGCTGGGATTGGGCACACGTTATTTTGCAATAGACGGCGGAATTGGGCGAGGCACCGGGTCGGCCAGGGCCTTCAGGGGCTGAAGCCCATTTTCCCGTTAGCGGCTGATGTCGCACTTGAAGGTGCGACCCACAAAGCCGCGACTCAAAAGAATTGGGCTACGTTCGCGGGTTGGCGCTGGTAGTATGCCGCTTCATTGGTCGAGTGTGGCGCGGACGGGGCTGTGCTCTTTTGTAATCGCAATGGCGCGCGAATTCGAGGAGACATGAAAATGCGGACGGAGCGGGCGTATCGGCTGACTTTGCATCGATCGACCTTGGCATTGTGCTTTTTGCTGAGCGCTAATGCGCTTGCAGCGCAAACACCTGGCGGCGAACCTGAGCAGGCCGGGCCTTACGGGTCGCTGCTGATTCGCGACGTCACAGTGATTGATGGGTCGGGTGCACCGGCGTTCGGGCCGGCGGATGTGTTTGTGAAGGGCAACCGAATTGTGCGCGTGGTGCCGTCGGATGCGATTTCGCGCGAAGAGTCGAAGGCGGAAGCGGCGCACGAAGCGAAACCGGCGGCGCCGGACCGCGTGATCGACGGGAAAGGTATGTACCTGACGCCGGGATTGATCGATGCGCATGCGCACATCAACGAGAGCAAGGATGTGCCCGCCGAATATATCTACAAACTTTATCTGGGGCACGGCGTCACGACGGTGCGAACGTTCAACGTGGGCAACGGCTCGCCGAAAGAAATGGTGGAGGTGAAGAAAAAGATCGCGGCGAATCAGATTGTGGCGCCGCGGATGTATGTGTATCCGTTCTGGCGGGAGTCGGATCCGCGATCGGGCACGGTGGAAGGCGCGAATCAGATCGTGGACGAATGGCACAACCTGGGTGTGGACGGAATCAAGATTCTGGGCAAACCGGGATTGTGGCCGGATATTTTTCAGACGATCACGACGCGCGCGCGGAAATACAACATGGGAGTGGCGGTGCACATCGGGCAGGACGGCGTGTATCCGATGAACGCGGTGCGCGTAGCGGCGGATGGCGCTTCGACGATCGAACATCACTACGGATATGCGGAATCGTCGTTCGAGTCGCACAACGTGCAGATTCTGCCGCCGGGCTATAACTATTCGAACGAGCCGGATCGATTTCTGGAAACTGGCCGCGTATGGCTGCAAGCCGACGTGGCAAAGCTGCACGGCGAAGTGATCGATTCCCTGCTCGATTCGATGCACAAGACGGGATTCATCATGGTGCCGACGTTTGGAATCTACGAAGCGAACCGCGACGTCGAGCGCGCGATGACTTTGCCTTGGCACTCGACATACACGCTGCCGGTAGTGATGGATTCGTTTTTCCCGAATCCGGCGCATCACGCTTCGTATTTTTACGAGTGGACGTCGAACAAGGAAGCGGATTGGGCGCAGGCGTACCGGCGATGGATGGAATTTGTGAACGATTACAAAAATCACGGTGGAACCGTGGCGGTGGGTTCGGATACCGGGTTCTTATTTGAGATTTGGGGATTCGGGACGATTCGTGAATTGGAATTGCTAGAGGAAGCGGGATTCACCCCGCTGGAAGCGATTCATGCGGCGACGGAAAACGGCGCGAAGGTAGTGAAGAATCCGGAGCTTGGGTTGATTCGGCCGGGATACCTGGCGGACATGGTTTTGTTGACCGAGAATCCGCTGGCGGATGTGAAGGTGTTTTACGGCATCGGCGTCGCAAGAGCGGGAGCGGATCGCAAAGTGGTTCAGGAACAGTGCGTGAAGTATACGATTCGCGACGGCGTGATTTTTGACTCGCAGGCGCTGCTGCGAGATGTGCGGGAGATGGTGGAGAAGGCGAAGAGCACAAAGTAGAGATCGCGCCTATCGTACAAATCGAAGAGGGATTCCTCCACTGCGCGAGCCGACACGTTCGCAGGAGCGAACGCGAAGAAAAAATGTCGGCTCGCTTCGGTCGGAATGACAAATCTGGGTAGGGCGCGGCCCAGATCGGGATGATGGTTGTTGCTGGTTGGATCGTAGCTAGGCGGTGGCGACGACTTTGGGATGATCCTTCTCGACGCCGCGCCAGCCTACTGGGCGGCCACTGATCGCTTCTTTCACCGAACGGAACAAAACCACATACATCAACTGGCGATAGTAGAAGCGCTGAAGCAGAACCGGGATGAGGAGCGTCCAGTCCTCGCTCGGTTCGAGCAGAAACGCGATCGCGCACGTCAGGATGTCGATAATCAGAAAGCCCAGGAAGAAGAGCACCGAACGCTCTACGTCGGCCGTGGTCCAGATTTGAGGAAGATGTGCGACTTTCTGGCCGAGCGCCCACAACAGCAGCGAACCGAAGAACATCAGATCGATGACCGGCGAGATCAGCGGCAAGAAAAGTTGAAAGACGAAAATGTTGGGCAGCGCAACCCAACCGAGCGTTCCGAATTTTGGGCGGAAGAGCGTGTCGCTGTGCTTCCAGAAGGCTTGCAACGTTCCGAATGTCCAGCGGAAGCGCTGGCGAATAAGCTGGCCGGCGGTCTCGGGCGCTTCGGTCCAGGCGATGGCTTCTTCGTCGTAGCCGATGCGCCAGCCGAGGCGGCGAATCGCGATGGTGAGATCGGCATCTTCGGCGACAGTGTCGGCGGTGATGCCGCCGGCGGCGGCAATCGCTTCCTTGCGCCACGCGCCGAGCGCGCCGGGCACGACCGTGATGCAATTCAGCAGATCGAACGCGCGCTTCTCCATGTTTTGGCTGGTGATGTATTCGAGCGCCTGCCAGCGCGTGAGCCAGCGTGAACGATTGCCGACTTTTACGTTCCCCGCGACGGCGGCGAGCTTCGGGTCGGAGAAGTGGCGAACAAGTTTGCTGATCGCGTCGGGTTCTATTTCGGTGTCGGCGTCGATCGTGACGACGATCTCGGTGTTCGCTTCGGCCATCGCGTGAGTGAGCGCCGCGGATTTGCCGCGGTTGACCTGATGAATAATGCGCACGTGTGGCTCGCTGCCAAAATGCGCGTCGAGCAGTTCGCCGGTGCGATCGGTCGAGCCGTCGTCGACAACAATAATGTGCAGATCGGGAAAATCGGACGCGAGAACCGACGTTACCGTTTGCACGATGACGGATTCCTCGTTGTGCGCGGGCACGAGAACAGTGACAGCTGGAGGCGGGACGGGCATCACGACGTGGTCGGGTCGGAGTTTTTCGATCAGCGCGAGGATGCCGATGATAAGTGCGCGGCCACTCACGAGCACGATTCCGATGATGAAGATCGTCGCGATGCCGACGCGCAGCCAGCGATAGATGCCGAAGATGAAGCCGTCGGCGCGAGCCTGCCAGCGCTCCATCGAGGTGAGCGGCATCATCACTTCGGCGCGCGTCTTGCCGATCAGGTCGGAAACCGAGACGAAGTCGTAGCCCTGGAGGCGCAGCGCGTCGATGATTTTTGGAAGCGCCTTCACGGTGTTGTAGCGTTCACCGCCGCCGTCATGGAACAAAATGATGTTGCCGTCTTCGGCCTGGCGCATGATGTTGTCGATGATTTCCTGCTCGGGAATCTGGCCGCCGCCGGGCAGCTGCTGCCAATCGTGCGCATCGATTTTCTGGCCGACGATGAGGTAGCCCATGTCTTGCGCGATCGGAAGCTGCGCGACTTCCTCGGCGTATTCGGGCTGGTGGTCGATGCCGTAGGGAGGACGGAACAGAATTGATTTCACGCCGATCGTGCTTTCGATCAGGCGCTGCGTCAGGTTCAACTCCCAGCGAATCTGTGTTTTGGTGATTTCGTCGAAATTTGGGTGCGTGTACGTGTGATTGCCGATCTCGTGGCCGTCGGCGTATTCGCGTTTGAGGATTTCAGGGTTTTCGCTGGCCTGCACGCCGATGACAAAAAATGCCGCGGGAACTTTCTTCTGTTTCAGGATATTGAGAATCTGCGGAGTCCAGCGCGCGTCGGGACCGTCGTCGAAAGTGATTGCGAGCTTTTTCTTCGCGGCGCCGATTTGATCGATGTCGTAGGAAAGCGGAATCGCGTCGTAATTTTCGTCGGTAAAAAGATCGGTGGCCGCGTCGTAGGTGAAGGTGCGCTTGCCGCGCTTAGGCGTGTCGACGAAACGCCAGACATCACCGTTGCCCTCGAGGATCAGGTCCGGGCCGGGAGGAATGTCGGTGAGTTGCTGGCGCATTGCGTCATCGGGTCGTGTCGCGTCCCAGATGCGCCAGATGGAAGTATCGGAATGTCCGAGGCGAAAGAGCATCGTGCCCTGCACGCCGAGGCGCTCGCTGGCGCGGAGCTGGTTGTAGCCGGTAATGGCGTCGAGCATCCAGACCTGATGCTCGTGATTGTTTTCGTCGACGTAAGAGTAGCGCGGATTGAGCGAGTCGCTGTCGAAATCGATGTCGGTTTCGGACTCGAATGCATGCAGCAACGCTTCCTGAACGCTGAATTCGGTGGCGGACGCCCACTTTTTATCGTCTTTGCGCGGCCAGTCGTAGGCGAAATTCGCGACGCCGACGACGATTTTTTGCGCCGGAACTTCTTTCATCACCTGATGAAGATTTTCGACGAACCAATCCTGCGCGGCGATTGGACCCGGCGGCGACGAGACCCAGTGTTGATCGAAATTCAGCAGCACGATCGCGTCGCACTCTTTGCCGAAGAATCTGTAATCGTAAGCGTCGTCGCGGGCCGGCAATTCGACCATCAGCTTTAAGCCTACGGAATGGAGCGCGGAACCGAGCTCGGCCACGAACTCGCGAAAGTTAGGTTGCGACTGGTCGGGGATCGACTCGAAATCAACGACGATGCCGGATTGGTGCCCTTCGACGGCATATTCGACAACGCCGCGCACGAGGCTATGGCGCGCGTCCTGATTCGCCAGCATCTGCACCATTTCGTTGACGCGCCAGACCTGGCCATCGTAGTTGTTGAGCAAACCCATGATTGGCAGTTCGACATTGGCCGATTTCATCCAGCGATGGAGCTTGTCGTCTTTGAGAAGTGAGATCGCTTCTTCCGGCGAAGCTTTCACTGTTTGATAGCGCTCGTAGTCAACGATGGTGAGCGCGCCATCGGACGTGACGGCGTGAAGCTGTTCGGGAATCAGAACGTCGATGTCTTTGTAGTGGCGTTTGAGCGAAGCGAGGCTGTTCGAGTCCCAGCTGACGTAGTAGGCGGCGCGGAGGGGATCGTAGCTGGCAGGGACGTTACCGATATTTTCGACGCGGCGATGGCGGCCTTCGCGGCCGGGCACGACTTTCGGACCGGTCTTGAGCTTGAGCGCGCGATAAATCGGGCGCGTGTCGGGCAGCAGTCCGGCAGGAAGCTCGACGCTAGCGGCGATGTTGACGAAAAAGTACGCGAGCAACAGCAGCAGCAAAAATCCGGATACCTCCATGACGCGGCGCGTGCGTCGCCAACGGACGCGCTCTGCGTCGTAAAAAATTGGACCGCGTTCCTTCATTCAACCTTTCCGAATTGCGATGCGGCTGGGCACCCGAGCGCCGGGCAATGGAGTCCGTCTGCCTGATTGCGTCTGCACTATTGTAAGATGCGACTCATTGATGAAGCGAATTTTCTCCAGCCCAGGTGTCGCGCTCGTAGCTGGATTGTGCCTCCGGTTGTTGTTCGTTTTGCGATTTCCGGCTAGCTCCGGCGACACGGTTTTATACGAACAGATGGCGAGCAATTGGCTGCTGCACCATGTCTACGCGATGGACGTTGGCGGGCAGATTACGCCGGTGGATTTGCGGATGCCGGGATATCCGATTTTTTTGGCGATCGTTTATGCGATCACGGGTAAGACCGGAGACGCCGCGCACCTCTGGTTGATGCTCGCGCAGGTGGTTGTCGATCTGTTTTCGTGTGTGCTGATCGCGGCGCTGGCGGCGATCCTGGCGTTGATGGTGAGCGAGCAGGCTCCGGCGCGACGTGTTTTTACGGCGGGAATCTGGCTGGCGGCGCTTTGTCCGTTCACGGCGAACTACACTGCGGTCACGCTGACCGAAGTGTTTGCGATTTTCTTTACTGCGGCTGCGCTGATTCCCCTTTGCCTGATGATTGGGCGCGTTCGGAACAATGGGTGGCTGTTCATCAAACGTGAGTGGTGGCGCGCAAATAATTATCAGTATCTTGCGGCGACGGCGGCATTGTTGATCGGCCTCTGCACACTGTTTCGCCCTGAATCGCCCTTGCTGTTGATCGCGACGTGGATCGTGCTGGCGGTGATTTTATTTCGGCAGCGCGAGGGGAAACGTTGGATCTCGACCGTAGTTGGCACTGGGCTGATCTGCGCGCTTCCGTTACTGCCGTGGACGGCGCGCAACGCGACTACGCTGCACGAATTTCAGCCGTTGGCACCGAAGTACTCGAACCTGCCAGGAGAGTTGATCCCCTACGGCTTCATGAATTGGGAGAAGACGTGGCTGTATCGATTTCGCGACGTCTATCTCGTGTCCTGGAAGCTGGACGACGAAGTGATTCACGTTGAGGATCTTCCGGCATACGCGTTCGACACGAATGAAGAGAAGGATCGCGTCGCGGCGATTCTGGAGCCATACAACAACGATCTGACGCTGACCGCGGACGAAGACGAGGCCTTCGGCAGATTGGCGCGCGAGCGGACTGCGCGGCATCCGCTGCGCACGTATGCGTGCCTGCCGTTTGCGCGCGCGGTGACAATGTGGTTTACGCCCCGGATCGAGTTGATTCCCGTGTCGGGCACGGTGTTTCCGCTGGTGCAGTCGTGGCAGGACGACAAGGTCGATCAATCAGTGACAGTCGGATTTTTCCTGGTGAACATTGCGTACGTGGCGCTCGCTATCGTTGGCGCGATCCAACTGTGGCGGCGCAGCGCGGCGGTGCGGCCCGCGCTCGGGATGATGATTTTGTTCGTCGTCCTGCGCACCGCGTTTCTCACCACGATCGAAACGCCGGAACCGCGTTACGTATTGGTCTGCTTCCCGATCGTACTCGCTCTTGCCGCGCAGATTTTTGCACGAACGGAAAAGCCTTCGTGAGCGTTCAGCCTATGACATTCAGGGCGAAACGATGATGTCCCGAATATCGGGAGCCACTTGGTGAAAATGCTTCAGGTTGAAAGTATAGATTCGCTCGCAACCCGACTTTCTTGCAGCCCGGATGTGAAGTGCGTCGTAGACGCGCCCTCCTGACCATCCATTTTGTGAGCACTTCTCGACGACTTCTCGATATTCCGTAGCCGTCAACGACACGACCTCGAATACCGGCAGGACATCGCTCGTCAGGTAAAGCCAAGCATCGTGCGGGCGAATCAGCGGTACATAGGGAGCTCTCGTAAGCACCGAGAACGATTCGGCGAGACCGTGAGCGCTAATTACGCCTTTGATCGCTCCCGCGCCGACTTCGTCAAGCGCTCGCAGAGACGGAGCGTAATGAGGGTGATGCGCGATGTAGGCCGCCACGATCAGCGGAGTATCGAAGTAGACCTTCACAAGCCTAGAATTTCGCGGGCTCGTTCTTCGCGGTCATTCTCCACCATGGCGTCCCAATCAAATCCGTCAGGCACCTCACCCACATATACCCAGTGGCCATTGCGCTGAATGACTGCAGGTGCCTGTTCTTTTGGCCGAAGCACCAATTCGTCCGGGTGTTCTTCGAGCTCAAGAAGAGAACCTGCGGTCAGGCGAAGCTTATCGCGAATTCGCTTGGGAAGGATCACGCGCCCTGCCGAATCAATTTTCAGATTCATGCCATCTATTATGGCATATGGCATGTCATTTGGCAAAAGAAATGGCATTTCTGCAATGCTGTACGAATAAGGAGTTTAAGCTTCTTCTGTGGGTTCGGGGTGGATCGTCACTCGATGAACCTGCGGAAATTGCACTTTGACCCGATCCTCCAGCGCGGCCGTTACATCGTGAACTGTGGTGACTGGCAGGTCGCTCTTCATCGCGCAATGGCATGACGCCAGAATCCGATGATCGACCTGGCGAACGCGGACGTCGTGGCAGTTTACGAGTTCGTCGTATTCGGCCGTCAGCGAGTTAAGGAACGTCTCGATGTTGCGCGAGAGCTGTTTCATCTCTCCGCCAGTCGCATCGGGTGTCGCGATGTGATGACCGAGCGGCTCGATGTGAATGTTGACGTCGACTGGGCCGCCGGCGCGCAGGTCACGAATGCCGTCCTCAAGCTCGGAGGCTTTGCGATGCGCGTCTCGAAGACTGAGATTTTCGTCGACCTCAAGGTGTAGTTCGACGAAGAGCATGTTCTGTTGCTGGATCGCGCTCAAGTCGTGGATGGAGAAACCCATGCGCTGGGCGACGGCGCGAATCGATTCGAACAGGTGCTCGCCTTTTGGAGCGCGAGGCTCCGGGTGGACCATCACGTCGGCGGGAACGATCTCGCCGATGCGCTTTTCGATGGCGTCGCTCAGTTCGTGAACTTGTTCGAGGCTGGCGGTGCGTGGAACGCTGACGGTGGCGTCGACGAAATGGCGATTTCCAGCGCGGCGTACGCGCACGCGCACGACGTCGAGCACGCCGTCCATTCTTGAAACGACACCGGCGATCTCTTGCTGCAAGCCTTGTGGCGCGGTGTCGAGTAGCGCTTCAATCGTGCGTTTGCCGAGCTGCGAGCCAACCCACAGGATCACGCCTGCGACGCCAAGGCCTGCGAGCGCGTCGGCATAGACGAGCCACGGTATATTCCACGTTTCGCCCGCCCACACTAAACCGATACCGACGATGACGACCAGCGTGCTCCAGACGTCGGTGGAGAAATGCAGCGCGTCGGCTTCAAGCGCTTCGCTCGGATATTTTTTTACCACACCCGCCAGCGCCTTGGCTCGCGTCATGTCG
Source organism: uncultured Acidobacteriota bacterium (assembly GCA_963795355.1). GTDB lineage: Bacteria > Acidobacteriota > Terriglobia > Acidiferrales > UBA7541 > Acidiferrum. The sequence continues at coordinate 395,035 of CAWCHM010000007.1, read as the reverse complement.
ATGACCAGCGCAAAGGCGAGCACGACGACGGCGGTAATGCTCGGAGCAATGTGTACAGCGCGGAAAAAGAGGCGTTCGAACGCCTCAAAAATGATGTAAAGCGCAGTGATCAGGAGTAGAGCAGTTTCAACGAATGCGGAGAAATTTTCGAACTTGCCATGGCCGTACGGGTGACGCTCATCGGCGGGCTGATCGGAAACGCGCACGGATAGAAATGTGATGACCGCAGCGACCAAATCGAGTCCCGAATGCAGGGCCTCCGACAAAACGCCCAAGCTGCCGGTGCGCAGGACGAGAAACGCCTTCAGCGAAACAAGCACGATGGCCGAGCCGACGCTGAGCAGCGCCGCCTGTCTCTTTTCGCGCACTTCGACGGAAACGTCGCCTGTCATGGTCGCCGTCTAGACTACCTCAAGTGGTCGCTTTTCGCGGTTGCACCCGTGTTATTCTGCGCCGCGATGAGACTCATTCGTTCGCTCGGTTTTTTATTGGCTTTCCTGGTCGCCATTTCGCCGCTACCGCTGTCCGCGAAGGTGACGCGGGTTGAGATCATCTCGCGCGCTGACGTGATGAACGGACAATCTTTCGGCGATGCCGGACCGTACGAGCGCATCACCGGTCGCGTCTACATTTCGCTCGCCATCGCGAGCGATCACAACCGCCGCATCGTCGATCTCGCGAATGCCGTCAACCTCAAAAATGGCGAAGTCGAGTTCTCCGCGGACTTCGTCGCGATCCAACCCAAAGATCCCAGCAAGGGCAACGGCTCGATGATTCTCGAAAGCCCAAATCGAGGTCACTCGGCGATTCTGCGCATCGTCGACGGTGGCGACTGGAACGCCGAGCACGACGCTGGTGACGCATGGCTTCTGCGCAAAGGATTCAGCTTCGTCAGCCTCGGCTGGCAGTGGGACGCAAGCGACGGCTTCAAACTTTACGCGCCGATCGCCAAGGAAAATGGGAAAACGATCACAGGATTGCTGCGCGGCGACCTGATGCTCTCGAAGAGGATGGACGAAATCCCTCTTGGCCACTTCACTGGTGGAAACATTGGCGGAATCGAATATCCTGTCGCGAATCCCGACGATCCTCGCAATGTATTGACGGTGCGAGATTGGCGTGAAGCGCCGCGTACGACAATTCCCCGCGATCAGTGGCAATTCGCCCACACCGTCGACGGAAAATTGCAGCCGAGCAATCGCCACATCCACCTCAACGGTGGCTTTCAGGCAGGCAAGCTTTACGAATACATTTACGTCGTCGCCGATCCTGTCGTAGCAGGCGGCGCTTTCGCCATGTTTCGCGACTTCGCCTCGTATGCGAAACACGATCCGAAATCGATCACGCCCGCACAGCGCGTCTACGGCCAGGGAATTTCGCAGAATGGTCGTTTCCTTCGCGCTCTTCTCTATCAGGGCTTCAACGCCGACGAGGACGGCGGCGGCGCTCTAGACGGCATGCTCGCCCACGTCGCCGGCGCCGGCCGCGGCAGCTTCAACTATCGCTTCGCGCAGCCTTCACGCGATGCGCAACCGACTTCCTCGGTCTTCTTCCCCACGGACATATTCCCTTTCACCGACCAGCATGAAACCGATTCGCTCACTGGCGAAACTGGCGGGTTACTCGATGTCGCTGCCAAACAAAACGTCGTGCCCAAAATTTTCTTTTCAAACACGTCCTACGAATATTGGGGCCGCGTGTGCGCTCTCATCCACGTCACGACCGACGGTCTCCGCGATGCCGAAATCTCGCCAAACATCCGTATCTATCACTTCGCCGGGCTTCAGCATTTCAGCGGCTTCTTCCCGCCTGCAAAAGGCAACGGTGACCTCGACGGGCAGCAACTCGAATCGCCGCTTCCGGTCCGCTATTTTTGGCGCGCGATGATCGTCAACATGGACGCTTGGGTTCGCAGCAACACCGCGCCGCCCGACAGCAGCTATCCCAAAATTGCCGACGGGACGTTGATTCCTATCGAAAAATACAATCCGCCCGCGATCCCTGGCCTCCACAGACCGCACGAGGCAACAGCCGCCTACCGCATCGATTTCGGTCCCGACTGGCGCAACGGAATCCTTAGTCTGCAGCCGCCCAAAGTCGGCCCAGCTTTCCCGGTTCTTGTGCCGGCAATCGATGCCGACGGAAACGAACGCGACGGCATCCGCCTGCCCGAAATCACCGTCCCGCTGGCGAGCTATCTGAGTTGGAATCTACGCGACCCATCCATCGGCGCGCCAAACGAACGCGTCGCATTCGAATTGTCGTTTGTACCGTTTCCCAGAACTGAAGCCGAGCGCCGCCAATCGCGCGACCCGCGCCGATCGATCGCCGATCGCTATGACGACCGCGAAGACTATTTCGTGCGATACACGAATGCGCTGGATAAATTGATTCATCAGCGTTGGATTTTGCCCGAAGACCGCACCGCTATGATCGAACGCGGCGAACAAGAGTGGGATCTCGCAACGACGAGGTAACTTATGTAGAAGTGGGAGAGGGCGCGCCAGCAGCACCGCGCGGAATGAATCGTAACGCCACCGAATTCATGCAATAGCGCAAACCGGTCGGCTCAGGCCCGTCGGTAAACACATGCCCGAGGTGCGAATCGCACAATTTGCATTTCACTTCGCGGCGAACCATGCCAAGCGAGATGTCTTTGTGCTCGTAGACGTTCTCGTCGGCGATCGGCTTCCAAAAACTCGGCCACCCTGTCCCGGAATCAAATTTTGCGGATGAATCAAACAGTGCGTTGTCGCAGCAGATGCAGCGATACAGCCCCGGCGAGTGCTGTTTGTCGAGTTCGCCGCTGAAAGCCCACTCCGTACCGGCACGTCGCGTGACGTCGTAGCTCAGCGGCGAAAGCTGCTTCTTCCACTCCTGCTTATTTTTGCGGATTCGCGGCTCAGAGATGGGGCCAACGCGCTCTCCCGCGTCGGTAAAACGAATCACAGTGACAGGTGCTGGATCGTCAGAAGTCGGCGCAGGCTCGTCGCCGGCAAACGCGGAACTTAGCACGCGCTGCACACCAAACAGCAAACTGAGCCCGCCGAGCGTCGCCCCGCCAAAAATCAACCCACGTCTGGAGATGTCCTTCATACCGGCATTAGATGGCCGGGCTCGAGGTTCGATTCAGCAGGCCCGAACACCCGCGCCATCACAGGTTAAATACGCGAAATTCGGTCAGGCGGATTACTTCGCCGCGTTGAGTGGCGGAGCCGGCAACAGCGGTAACCGTTTCGGCTCGCCACGTGCGCCGCGAACCTCGAGCTCTTCGAACAGCAGCGACGGCGCCACAACCGACGCCGGTAGCCCGCCATTCGCCGCACCAAACGCGCCGAGCGCCGTGCCCGAGAAGCCGGCAATCTGGCTCTGCATGTAGTTGTAAACGAAGTTGTCGTTGCCGATGCCCGCGAGATTGCGCAACGAACGCGTGTTCACGCCAACGATCCGCGCGCCGCGTATCACTTCCTCACGCCCGTCCTCCGGGTAAACCTTGTAAACGAGTAGTGGCAGCCGATCGCCAGTGCCCGCACCACCACCGTAGCTCGCGAGCAGTTCGGAAAAATCTTCCTGATGCAGCAGGCTCAACGACGGATTGTCCATTTCGCGCACGATGATGCAGTACGCCAGTTTCTCGGACTTGCACTCATCCAGAAATTTCTTCTTCAGGTCCGCCGCCGACATCGTCTCCGTCGAATTGAAAAACAAATTGCTCATCGTCGGCTTGGCATCCGCCAGCAACGCCGAGCGTCCGTGCCCGTTCGACTGATTCGAATCGTTGCCCGGCCGCCGCGACATCAGCAACTCTTTCAGCGTGCCGTTATCGACGACATCGACCTTCTCCGCTTTCACGCCTTCGTCGTCCACGGAATACGCACCGATCAGCGGCGTGCCTTTGTAGTCCTTCGCGGTTGGATCGTCGATCACGCTCACGCTCGCAGGGAGCACGCGCGCGCCGATGCGTCCGGTCCAGTCGCTTTTGCCGCCGAGGTTCCCGAGCATCTGCTCGAAGATCGGCTGAAACGAAATCGGCGGTCGTGCGCCGTTCATCGCCGGGCCAAGAATCTGCGCGATCAATGGAGCCGCAGCTCGCGCTTCGAACAGCACCGGACCGGTGTAATCCTGCGCGATGGAACCTGCGCGCAGCGCCATAAGTTCGCTACCGGTGACGTTCAGTCCTTTGCGCACCGTATCGACGTTCGGCAAATCCGCCGGCTTCTGCGCGTACGCCGAGTAAAGATGACTCAGCGGCATACCGTCTTTCGCGAGCGTGTTCATACCCGACTCGATCGCGGCAAACGTGCGGTTCGTTCGAATTTCCGTCCCTTCGCTGGTCATCAAATATTCGGTTGCGTAAACCAGGTAATACGTCACGCGCGATTCGTAAATCTCGGGAAACACGCGCAGCGTCGCCGAAGCTTGCCGTGCCTCTTCATCCCAATTCCGATTCGTCCAGTCCGGCGTTATCAGTGGTTCGACAATTTTCACCGGCTGCGCCTTCGAAAAATCGTCGATGTCGCCCTGGCGCGCCAGGCTGCTCAGATACGCCTGCTTGCGCGAATACGTCTCAACGGCTTCCTTGAACGCCTGGTCCGTCGCGATCCACAAATCCTGCCGCAGCGAGTCGTAGTCGCGATCGATGCCGACCGAACCGGTCGATCCAATGAATCCGCGGAATCCTTCTTCGCCGACGAAATTTGAACTGTCGAGCTTGTAGTTTCCGACGCGTGCCTCGACGTCCATAAAGCGCTGACGTTGTTTGTTACTGCTCAGCAAAGTTCCGAATTGCGCTACGACCTCCCTAACGTCGAGATCGAGCAGACGATATTCGATGTAGTACGGCTTGACCGGCTGATTCGTGCCGGGAATGTTGATCTCCAGCCGCGTTTTTGATCGCGCCATTTCGTCGCGCATCGCGTGCAGCGTCTGGTCTTTGTCCTGCGGCGGTTGAGTTTCCGACTGCGCCCCAGCAGCAGCCTGCGTGCGCACCGGCGCGAACCACGTCATCGCGCTCATCGCAGCCGTGGCGAGCGCGACTCCTACCCAAATCGGCCGGCGTCTCACTGTGCACCTCCCGACTTCGCTGCGTCTTGTGCAGGCGCAGGCAGAATCGGCGGCCGATCGGTCGAGCTTTCTTTCTTCTGCACTTCCAACTCGGTCGTCAAAATCGCCGGCGCGGCTGCCGAAACCGGCACCGAGCCCGATTCCGCTCCGCAATATCCATTGAACACTTCCTGCTTGTCACCCGTCGCCACAATCTTCGTCAGCGAAGCCAGCGGCGTGCCCACGATGTCGACGCCGCGCACCAACTCATCTGGCCGCCCGTCGGCAAACACCTTGTAAACAACCAGCGGCTGCACCTGGAACGCTTGCGGCTGCCCACGCCCAGTGAAAGTAAAGCCGCCCGCGATGTCGTCGATCAACAGCCCATACGGCTTGTGCTGCTCTTTGACCAACTCGATCAACTTCACGCGCAGTTGCGCATTCGTCATCGTCTTGCTGCTCTCGACGATCAGATTCCCCTGTCGCGAAACCGGAGACGCGCCGAGCTGCCGCCGTCCATGTCCATTCGAATGCGGAAATCCAACCAGCGGCGAGCGCGACATCTCGAAATTTTTCAACACGCCGTGATCGACCATCATCACGCGATGCGCCTTCACGCCTTCGTCGTCATATTCATAAAATCCGAGCAAATCTTCCTTGCCCAACCTCGGCATCGTCGGATCGTCGATGATCGTCAGGAAATCCGGCAGAATCGGCTCGTCCACTTTCTTCGCAAATGTCTGCCCTTCCGCAACATCCTTCTGCCGATGCCCTTCCGCGCGATGACCAAACACTTCGTGGAAGAAAACCGCAGCCGCGCGTCCAGTCAGCAAGGCTGGCGTAACCGACGGCTCGTTCAACGGAGCCGCGACCAATCCCTCCAACTCTTTGCGCAACGTTGCGCCCGCCGCGAGCACGGCCTTGTCATCCGGCGCATCCGAAGGATTCACCCAATCAAAGTTGTAATAGCGCTCGAGATCCATCCCGTCCGGCGCCTTGCCCTGAATGAAAAGCTCGAGCCGATAACGAATCTGGCCGTATTGCAGCTGTGTCCCTTCGCTCGTGATCTGATACGCGTTCTGCGCTTGCGCCGTAAACGTCACAATCGAATTGATCACTGCCGGAGAAGTCCGAAATTCCTTCGTATACGCGCGCACTTTTTCTTCCCACGGCTTGCGATCCACCTTGATGGAAACCTCAGGACCAATATCCGTGTGCGGCTGCTCGTGCGTGAAGTCCGGTGCCGCGCCTTCCGCCGTCTCAACCTTCACTTCTTTGCCCGTCTTGATTTTGATCAGCGCTTCGGCTGCCGCCCGATATTGCTTATCGGTCTCGAGCCAGATCATGCGACGCAGCACTTCCGTATCGTTGTCGATCGGTGCAGGCGTGCCGGGACCGCCGCGCTGCTCCTGCCGCGTGCCGACTTTGTGCGTATTGTCGAGGTCATAGCTGCCGGTGCGCACCGAAACTTCCAGCCATCGAGCGCGATTTTCGTCGCTCGACAGCAGCGCTCCGTTCGATCCCGACACATTCACCCGGTTTGTGTCCGTTACCGTGTAGCCGATGTAATACGCCGGTGGCTCCTGAGAGTTCAACACCTTGAACGAGCGATCGAGCTCGGCCTGCATCGCCGCAAGCAGCGGCGAGCGCTTCGCCGTCGATGTATCGGGCGGCGGTGTTGGACGCGGCGCAGCGTGCGCCAGCCGCGCCGTCGCCGGCACGATTACTGCCAGCAATCCAAACGCCGCGACTACGGATACGACTCTGTTCCGATTCAATTCACGCAAAGGGAGCCTCACTTACTCTTAGACGGGTCTGCGAATTATTCAGTGTACGACAGCGCTTATGGGCGTACAAATCGCGCGCAATCAATTGGCAACGAGCTGCAGGCAACATACGTTCGACGTACTACCCGGCAATATCGTTGCTCGCCACCAACGGCCCGTTCTCATCTACCTGTTCTGATAGACGGAAAAAGGCCGCTGCCATATCGTCATATTGGCTTCTTCCCTGCGCGAATAGATCAACTTCGGAAAATAGATGAGCCAGAAACTCGCTCGCCGAGGCCCGTCGATACGCTTCGCACACCGTCCGCAATTGCTCCAGCCCAAAGGATTCGTCGTTGGAGCTGAATGCGTCTGATATTCCATCGGTGAAGAAGAGCACGGAATCGCCCGGCTCGACGGTTATCGTCGAAGTCTCGTATGTCACGGCTGGATCAAACAACCCAGGCGGTATCCCCTGAATCTCCAGTACGCGGGCTCCCCCCACCGAAAGGTGACACGGCCCTGGCATACCCGCGCCCGCGATACACATCTTCCGCGTCCGGGGATCGTAAACCGCATACTGCATCGCGGCGTACCGCTTCGGCACGCCGCGCATCATCAACCGCCGATTAAACATCGACATTACAGCCGCGGGCGACTGCCCCGTTTTGTGTATGCCGCGCAGCGTTCCCACGGCCAAGGCCGCGTACAACGCAGCCGGCAGCCCCTTTCCCGACACGTCACCCAGATACAAGCCGATGGTCCCGTCCGGTAATTCAAAATAATCCAGGAAATCTCCGCCGACAGCTGCTACTGGCTGAAATCCGTGGCATATTTCAATCAGCCCGGCATGCAACGCATCCGTCGGAAGCATTAGGCTCTGTATCGAACGCGCTTCCTCCAACCCCTCTTCGTGCAACCTCTCAATGACGCTCAACTCCATTTCAGTCGCACCGATATCCATCAATTTTCCGTATGTCGTTGTTTATTGATCACACCGGGAAGGAGGTACGGCGGCAACCCATTCTATCAGTTCCACTCGGATGCGAGTCCCCGAAAGCATGGCGTTGTTTCCTTCCGCACACAGGATCCACCGCTTCGTTGCGTCGTGTGCCGTCGCGCAACACAATTTCTCTATGCGTGCATTGGCTCTATTGTTGGTTTTCGCAGGAATTGCTTTCGGCATCTATCAGTACTCACTGAAGAAAATGCCCACAACCGACCCAGGCACCGCACCAACCCAGGCGATCAGTCTTACCGGCGTTCGCGGCGACCTCTTGCAAATCGCTCAATCCGAACGCGGCTTCCTGGCTCTCAACGACCACTGCGCCGACATCGACGAACTCATCTCTTCGAATTCGATCACCATGCGCCAGCCCGAGCGCGACGGCTACACTTATACCGTCGACTGCGGCTCCGCCGGCAATTTCAGCGCGACCGCCCGCCACGCTCCCGCCCCGGCAAATTCCCCCATTCGCTATCCGACCCTCTCGATCGACCAGTCCATGCAAGTCACCGAAATCCAATAAGCGCGCCCACATCAGGCATCCAGCTAAGATGCTTGCCATTCCGAGCGAAGCGAGGAATCTGCTTCCCCTTACTCGCACGCACCACTGTTCGCGGTAGCCTGCGCCCAAATTCCCGGAACTTTTCCCCACGCTTCCCGTATCTCTATCCAGCAGCACCCACTCGAAGCAATTAAAAAACTCGAAGGAACGCGTCTCCGCACAAACGCAAAGGAGCAAGAAATGACCGGAGAATTTATTGGCCTCGTCGCAGTCGTCCTCACCCTCGGCATCCCTGTCGCCGGAATGTACACCTACTATCACGTCCGCAAATTGCGCACCCAGGAGCGCCTCGCCGCCATGGCCCGCGGCGTCGAAATCCCGATGGTTGCTGACCTTTCAGAATCGGCCCGCTCCCGCCGTGCCGGGATTCTGCTCTGCACCGGCGCCCTCGGCGTCATCATGGCGTTTGGGTTCATCGCCCAGATCGAGCACGATCCCGAAGTCTGGGTTCCCGCAGCCTTCGCAATCATCCCGATGGCCGTCGGCATCGGCTATTTCCTCGACTACTCGTTAATCCGCCGCGACGCCAGCGCCCACTAGCGTTAGCCGCGTCAAATATTGGGGGGCACGACATGTCGTGCCCCTATTCGCCACTTTGTACGGGTGACGCTCTCCCTGGAGACTGCAACGGAAGTGCGCTCCGCTCTTTCCGCGCTTCGCTCACCACGTCATCGTTGTAATTGACCGCCCCGCCAGATCCACCCCCACAACCTCGCCCTCAAATTCCAGATTCACCTTCACTGTTTCCCGCAAACTGTTCAATAACTCCACCACATACCCGCCGTCGCTCGCCGCAAACGCCATCACTCGCACGCCCTTCTTTCCGCCTGACGTCCCGACCCGTACGGCTCCTGGCTTCACAAACTTGCTGAAATGTGCCAGATACCAATACGTCCCCGTATACGTCACCTCATGCGTGGTTTTGTTCACGATTACTACCGGGTGCTGAATGTTTGGATCCGGATTGCCATGCACCGGCGATACCGCCCACGGCCCTCCCGTCTCGTCCAAGATCGCATTCCAGTACAGCCACGCCGACGTCCCTGCTTCCAGATCATTGAAGATGATATTTCCCCACGCATCTCCGTCGTCGAAGTCGTAAATCGGCAATTTCCTCTGCTTCGGATAACCCGCCTCATACGCGTAACATAGCTCATCCATCCAGAATGGAAACTGCGCGTACCTCTTTTCCAGCGCCGCAATCTTGTCGAAATTCTTGAAGTCGTATCCGTGATATGCAATGACCGAAACGTACTTGCGCACTTCCGGATCGTCGAGCACGACAGGATAACGACGCGCTGCGACACCTCGCTCCGGCGCCTCGCTGATCATCAGTTTGGTCGTCAGCCCCGACTTCGCTAGCGCCGGCCCCACATGATCGCGGATCAAAACGCGAATTTCCGGATATTTGATCTTTGTGTAGACCTCTTCCGGTTCGTTGAACAAGCTCAGATAGTCGACAACGATTCCGTGCTTTTTGTATTCCTCCAGATACTTCACAAAATAATTTGCCAGCACCGGATAGTATTTCGGCGGAATGTCCTGTCGTTTCTTCACGTCATACAGCATCCAGTCAGGCGGATAATCCATCGGCGCCTGCAAGGCAAAATTTCCGTACTTTCTCGCCCGCAAAATGTACGTTCCCACTCCGTTCGGCCCAAAATCCCGCTCCACCGAAAAATTCTTAAGCTCCACATCGCCGGGCGTGTCGTCGTACGTAAACCACGGACCCGCCGACTGAAAATCCGTCCCCGCCAGCGGCGTCTTCATTGCCGTGAACCCCGCCCCGTCTTTCGGGTCGAACAGCGCCCGTAACACTTCCTCCTGCTTCTCCGCCGGCAACGTATTCAGCGTCATCAACCCCGCTTCCATGATCGACGCCCCGAACCCCTCCATCCGTTGGTCCTTCACTTCTTGATGGATCGAAAAATCGGCTTTTCCCAAGGAGTCGTCTTTGCCCTTTCCAAATTCCCGATCGTCCTTCGCAGCCATTCTGTCCCCGCCACTCGACGACACCCACACCTTCACCCGCTGCCCGCGCGCTGTCGCAGCCAAAGCCGCGAGTAACAACAACGCTGCTGCTGTGCGCCCGATCCTGTTTCGAACTCTCACCGTGTGTCCTCCAGTGAACTTCTTGTCAGCACATATATGTCATGTTCGCCGCGCCATTCAAATCATATGTACTGCCACCAGCCGTGTCAGACATCCGGAAACTGCCCCCCCAACACACAGCCTCCTCCAAGCCCCTGTGCTACCATAAGACTTCATGCATCCGGCAATTCCTCGTCTTATTGACCTCCAGGTTGTCGATCACCACATCGCCTCTTTGCGCGCCGAGCTTGAAACATTTCCCAAGCTGGTTCAGCAGGCCGACCTGAAGCTCACCAACGCGCGCTCAGGGGTAGCAGCCGCCAAAGAAGCGCAGCTCAACACTCAGAAAGAACGAAAAAAGTTCGAACTCGATGTCGATCAGTGGAAAGAGCGCGCCCGCAAGTATCGCGATCAGACCGGCGCGGTGAAAACCAACGAAGCCTACAAAGCGCTGCTCCACGAAATCGCGAACGCCGAAGCGGAAATCGCCAAAGCCGAAGACCGTCAACTCGAAATCATGGTCGCCGCCGAAGAGACCGACGGCCGCCTTAAGCAAGCGGAATCCATCTTGAGGCAGGACGAACAACTGGTCGGGACCATTCGCCACGACATCCAGGTGAAGAACTCCGCCAAGAAAAAAGAGCTTGAGGCCGCGCTCGCCGATCGCGAAAAAGCCGCCGCTCCAATTCCCGACGATCTCCGCGTTCTCTATGACCGGATCGCCAAGCGGCACAACGGCACCGCGCTCGCCCAGGTGAAAGACGAACAGTGCAGAGGGTGCGGCCTTCGCGTGCTTCCGCACATCTCGCAGCTACTGACCCAGGACATCGACGACACCGAAGTCTATCGCTGCGAAAGCTGCGGCTTGATTCTTTATTCGCTCGAACCGCTCGCTGCCGTAAATCCCGATGCCGCGGGGAATACCGCCGCGGCCACCACTTCCTGATGCCAAAACGCTCATCACCACCCGAAGGCGCCCGCTTGTTCGGCGACGCCACATCTGAGCCCAAGGCCGCCGCAGGGGCAACCGCCGCGTATCGTGCCAACATCGACGGCGGCTCGCGCGGCAATCCCGGCCCAGCCGCATACGGTGTGTACATTCGCGACCCGAAGGGCGAACCTGTCGCCCGCTTGAAAAAATTTATCGGCCGGATGACCAACAACGTCGCCGAATACTACGGCTTGATCGCCGCGCTCGACTACGTTGAGGCGCAGGGCATTCGCGCATTGCGCATCGAAAGCGACTCCGAACTTCTCGTCAAACAGATGAAGGGTTTGTACAAAGTTCGCAGCCCGGAACTCGCGCCGCTTTATGAACGCGCTCGAAAAATGGCGACAGCGCTCGATTCGTTCCGCATCGATCACGTCTACCGTGAACAAAATCGCGAAGCCGACGCGCTCGCCAACCAGGCGATGGACGAGGTCGAAGGCCCCGACGCGAAGCCGCGCGGAGCAAAGTTGGCGAAGCCCGGTGCGCCGAGTGCTGCCGAACCGCGCGCGGCCGCGCCACAAAGCCCGGCTCCAGCTTCAACCGCAGCACCGCCGAGCGACATCCGCAAAATTCGCGCCCGTTTCCGCGGCGGCGTCCTGTATCTCCTCGAAGACGTCGAACTCCCCGACGGCATCGAAGTCGACGTTCTCCTCCGCCTTCCGAAAAAATCCTGACGACTTTTCGTTCTCAACGAAACTGTCGCTCCACTCCCCGCATCACACCGTTGTTGTAGCCGCCGTCGTGCTGAATCCGGCCGCCGTGCGGGATTTTGTACGGGCGCAGCATTGCTGCGCCCCATCTCGGCACCTTTAATCCGCCGAGACCTGTAGCCGCGATCGTTTTTCAGATCGCGGGGTTTAGACACCACGCAACCTGGACCACTACGACGTGCACCCGATATCAAAAATTTCGGTTCCTAGCTCGACTAGCCCTCGCAGCCCAATCTTCTCCGTCAAAACATTCGCGCTCGTCGCGATACTCCTCTTCACGTCAGCGGCCGCCATCACCACCGCCGACACCCTCTACTACCACCACATCTTCTTCGACAATAGCCTCGAGCACGACGCTTATTTCTACAGTTCTGGCAACGCATCCGCACCCAGCACTCTCACTCTCGTTCACGGCAAACTCCCCGTCGAAACCAAATTCTTCTACACGCCACCAAACGCGCTCCGCCTCGAATGGACTTCCGCGCGAAATGGCGGCTGGGACGCCCGCATCGACGTGATGCGCTTCCGCGATCGCGAAATCAGCTTCATCGGCGGCAATCTTTTCTTCTGGTGTTACTCACCCGACGGAATTCCTGGTCGCGCGCTCCCCGAAATTCGCATTAGCGACACGAACGCACAATTTTCCCGCGCGCTAAAACTCCGCGAATTCATCGGCGATCTCGCGCCAAATCATTGGACGCAAGTAAAGATCCCGCTCGCCGAATTTGCCACCGCATCCATTCACGACCTCGATCCAAACCTGCTCGAAAGCGTCGTCTTCACCCAAGACGAAGCCGACAAAACTCCTCATACCCTCATCATCGACGAAATCAAAATCGACACCGACAACGCCACCGCATCACCCTCAGCTTCATCAGCAGGCGTGACTGCCGCCACGAACGCGAACTCAGCGTTCGAAGGGCTGTTGGGTGCCGCACCCTCCAGTATTCAGGAGGGTGCGGGTTTAGATTCAACATCAACGCAAACCCTTCCGTCTTCGCAAAATTTGAGCGCGAGATCGAATTCAGATTCAATCGCGACACAACTTCCGCCGACTCCGCAAAATCTCAGAGCGACGGGTTACGAGCGCCACATCGATTTGCAATGGAACCCCGTCCCCGACGACGCAGTCGAGCGCTACATCATCTATCGCTCGCTCGACAACGAGCGCAGCTACCAACCCATCGGCACGCAAGTCCGCGGCATCACGCGCTTCACCGACTATCTCGGCGCGCCGCCGCACACCGCGCACTACAAAGTCGCCGCATCCGACGCCTCCTACGATCAATCGCCGCTCTCAAACTCCGCTTCAGCGACGACGCGCGCCTTCACCGACGACGAACTCCTCACCATGCTTCAGGAGGAATGCTTCCGCTACTACTACGAAAGCGCGCATCCCGATTCCGGCACCACGCTCGAGAATATTCCCGGCGACGACCGCATCGTCGCGACCGGCGCGAGCGGCTTCGGCATCATGGCGCTCATCGTCGGCGTCGATCGCGGCTTCATCACGCGCGACGAAGGCCTCGCACGCCTGGACAAGATCGTCGCGTTCCTGGAAAAAGCTCCGCGCTATCACGGCGTGTGGTCGCACTTCATGGACGGTCACACAGGTGCGAGCCTTCCCGTGTTCAGCATGTTCGACAATGCCGGCGATCTCGTCGAGACTGCGTTCCTCGTCGAAGGCCTGCTCACTGCGCGGCAATATTTCCATCGCGAGACTCCGGCCGAGCGCGATCTGTACGATCGCATCACGCAACTCTGGACTTCGGTGGAATGGGATTGGTATCGCCGCACGCCCGACGGCGATGCGCTCTTCTGGCATTGGTCGCCCGAATTCGCATGGCACATCAATCACCGCATCACGGGCTACAACGAAGCGATGATCATCTACTTGTTGGCGATCGCGTCACCGAAGCACGGCGTTCCCGCGGAGTTGTATTACACAGGTTGGGCGGGACGATCGGCTGCCGCGGTGAACTATCGCCGCGGCTGGAGCGGTGGCGACAGCGCAGCCACAAAGGGCAAAGGCGTAGCGAATGCGGGCGGGAAATCACGCGCGACCGCGGGCGACGAATATCTCAATGGACATTCCTACTTCGGCGTCAAGCTCGATGTTGGAGTCGGCAGCGGCGGTCCGCTCTTCTACACGCACTATTCGTATATGGGTTTCGATCCGCGCGGGCTGCGCGATCGCTTCACTGACTACTTCACCAACAATCGCAACATGGCGCTGATCAATCGCGCGTGGGTTGTCGCGAATCCAAAACACTTCGCTGGCTATAGCGCCGACAACTGGGGACTCACTGCGAGCGACGGCCCGAAGGGTTATCTCGCGCACGCTCCCGATGCGCAAGACGATGATGGAACGATGACTCCAACTGGCGCGCTCTCAAGTTTTCCGTACACGCCCGAAGCGTCGATGGCTGCGCTCAAATATTTCTATCGTGAACGCGGCGCGGACATCTGGGGAATTTACGGTCCGCGTGACGCGTTCAACGAATCCGCTGATTGGATTTCACCGATCTACATGGGGCTGAATCAAGCGCCGATCGTGGTGATGATTGAGAATTATCGTTCGGGATTGATTTGGAAGCTCTTCATGTCCAATCCGGAAATCCAGCCGATGCTCGACAAAATCGGATTTCGGAAAGATTCAACGTCTGAGCGCGCTCGCTGATTTAATCGCTGCTTGCGGCGCGCAAAAATTAAACCGAAGAAAAAGCAGATTCCAAACTTCGTTTGGAATGACAAGTTGTTTTTGCGCGAGGCGCTGGCGCTGCGCGCAAATCAAAACTCAAAACCAAAAAATCAAAAGCAACAGCAGATCCCTCACTTCGTTCGGGATGACAGCCTAGTTGCTGGCTGTCACTTCAGCGCGTAGGAGTAATACAGCGTGTCGCGCTGCGCGGGAATGAATCCCGCGTCGGAAATGATGCGCCGCAACTCGCCTTCGTTCGTGCGATTGCGCACGCCCGCGGCGTAGACGACATTTTCTTCGATCAAAATGCTGCCGACGTCGTCGGCGCCGAACTGCAATCCCACCTGGCAAACTTTGATCCCCGGCGTCAGCCAGCTCGACTGAATGTGATCGACGTTATCGAGATACAGCCGGCTGACCGCCAGCGTCTTCAAATAATCGACGGCGGTCGTCTCCTGCACTTTTTTTCCGAGCGCCGTATTGTCCGCCGCAAAAATCCACGGGATGAACGACGTGAATCCGCCGGTATCTTCCTGAATCCGCCGAATGCGATCGAGATGATTCACGCGATGCTTCAGTTCTTCGCCGCATCCGAACATCATCGTCGCCGTAGTGCGCAGCCCCAGCGAATGCGCCATGCGATGCACTTCTTCCCAGTCGTCGCTGGTGCACTTCAGCCGCGCGATCTTCGACCGGATCTCGTCGTCCAGCAATTCCGCGCCGCCGCCCGGAATCGACTGCAGTCCCGCGTCCATCAGCCGCTGAATCACTTCGCGAACGCTCATCTCCGAAACATTCGCGATGCACAAAATCTCCGGCGCCGAAAAACAATGCAGCCACACCTGCGGAAACCGCGCTTTCAGTGAGCGCAGCAAATTCTCGTAGTAGCCGATCTGCAAGTCCGGATGCAGCCCGCCCTGGAGCAGCACGCCGGTGCCGCCCAGCTCCAGCATCTCCTCGATCTTTTTGTAAATTTCTTCGAGCGGCAGGATGTAGCCCTCTTTGTCCCCAATGCGGCCGGTAAAACGCGCAAAACGAACAATATTCCGTGCAAAAATTCGTGTAATTGATGTTGCGATCGATCTGATAGGTGGCGACGCGCGGATCGTTCTTCTTCATCCGCAGCGCATGCGCCTCCATCCCGATCCCAAGCAGATCGTCGGACTCCAACATCTCAATGGCTTGCTGCTTCGTCAGTCCCACAATGGTCCTTTGGACTCCGTTCCTATTCTATCCGTTCTTTCCGCCAGAGAAATCCTTCCCGAAATGGGAATCGACCCACCCCTCCCCCTGTTTTTGCGCAAGGATGTGATTCTAAATGGTTTATGCGCGCACATGTGCGCAAGGATGTGAATCTAAAGGCTGTTACGGGAGAATTTGGGTTGGGGGCTTCGAAGACCCGGCGGCGCGGAGGTGAGTCGAGACAACACGCGGAAAGTTACCACAAATGTAGCTGATGATGTCAAGGTAAACATTGTAATTTGAATGGTTTGAATAGGTTGCGGAGTCGATTCGAATATCAATCCAATTCTCGCGCCTGCGAATCGCTCGACCTAATGCGTCTGGGCGAGCTCCAAGCTCTTATAAGGCTCAATATCTTTCCGCTCACACAGCGGACACATATCGTTGCAACAACAGTCCCAGACGTCGGTCCATTCCTCGCCATCAAAAGGACAACGATAGTAGTTGATGAATTTCGGTTCGATCATTTTCTTCTCGGGGGTTCACGGATTCCTTGACGCTCCCGATGATGTCTGAAACGGGACGTACATTTTGGCTACCAGACTTCGTATGCTTTAATCTCCTCGTGGATTTGCAACTGCCGATTGAAAGTTTAGCTAAGTACAAGAGCGCCTCCCAACGGGCGCGAGTAGGAACAGAAGCTTGGGGCGCAACCAACTTGTTTTGCCCTTCTTGTTCTTCTCCTCGATTGAATGCCACTCCGAGAAATCACGCCGCGATCGATTACTTCTGCAATTCTTGTCGGTCTCCGTTCCAGTTGAAGAGCCAATCCAAACGCTTCGGGACCAAGATCGTTGACGCCGCGTATTCTGAAATGAAGCGAGCGATTCTGGAAGATAGAACCCCCAACCTGTTTGTCCTTCACTACGATGTCGAACAATGGTCGGTTCGCGACATCGTCCTGATTCCACACTTCGCATTTTCCCTGTCGGCGATTGAATGCCGCCCGCCACTTTCAGCAACTGCGCGCAGAGCCGGCTGGATCGGGTGCAATATTCTTCTCAGCAAAATTCCGCAGGATGCCCAAATTCGCATTGTCAGCGATGGAGTTCCCGTCCAGCCGAGAGACGTACGCCACGCTTTTCAACGCCTTCGCCCTCTTGAAAGTCTTCGTATCCAGAAACGCGGATGGACCCTCGACGTTTTGACGGTTGTCCGGAGTCTGGGCAAGGTAGACTTTTCGCTTCGTGAAGTTTATGCCCACGCGAGCGCATTGAAGAAAATTCACCCTGCCAACGAGCATGTTCACGACAAAATCCGTCAGCAACTTCAGGTGCTTCGTGACCTGGGCCTAGTCAAATTCTTTGGAAATGGTCGGTATAGGCTCACTTCCTGACGGGAGTTCATAAAAAGACCGCCCATCTACCTCCGCTGGAAATGATGGTTGCACTACCTAATCCACAAAACCTGGATGTGATTTTCGACGCGGGCGAAGTCCGAGTCGGCGGTGGCGACAGGGGCGTCGCGTGTGGCGGCTAGGGAGGCGGCGAAGCAGTCGGCGTAGGGGAGTTTGTGGCGGGCGTGGAGTTCGGCGGAAAGTTTGGTGAGGACGAAGGTGGCGGGGATCAGATCGATCGGGAGCTGGGCAATTTCGGCGGCGATGTTTTGGGCGGTGGCTTCGCCTTCGCCGCGCCAGACGGAGTAGTAGACCTCGCCCCAATTCACGACGCTCATGACGAGTTCACAGTCACCAGCGGCGGCTCGATCGAGCAACTCTTCTATTTTTTCAGCGCCGGGGCGATCGTGAAAAAAAGTCATCAGGGCGCTGGCATCGAGCACGACGGACGTTGGCGACGCTGCGGAAGCCATGTCAGAGTTCGCGGTCGTGCTTGCGTTCTTCGTAGAGAATGTCGAGCGAGCGGCCTTTCAAGGAACCGCGCAGACTGCGAATAAAACCGGATGTGAGCGGTTGCAGGACGAGACGGTTGCCTTCTTCAAGGAATGCCACGCGTGTTCCGACGTTAATTTCGTACTTGCGGCGAAGCTTGGCGGGGATGACGAGCTGGCCCTTTGTGGTGATAGTTCCTACTTCGGATTTCATGACATACCTCACGACAAAAGTATGTCATAGTGTGACTGTAAGACAACATTGAAATGCCTTACCTTGATACCTGCGGGCAAGAACGCCATCGAAATAAAGCCTTTAAATTCAGTGTTTTAGCGATGACTCTAAGTGGTGTAACTAAACAAGAGAAAACCGCCGGCAGGACGCCTGCGCTCGAAAAATCTTCCAGTGAGTATTAGCGGGGCTTGGAGAGGATGGGTTCGAGGATGACAGCCTTGGGGCCGGGGGCGAGGAGGACGGGTTTGGCGGCGGGGATTAGGTCGAGGGCGGGGGCTTCGACGAAATATTGGGTGAGGGCGGCGACGTTTTCGGGGTCGAGGGTGAAGTCGATGTTGTCGGTGAGGTAGGAGTGGAGGGCGGGGGCGGGGAGGCGGAGTTCGGCGGAGGCGGCGTCGCAGAGTTCGGGGAGATTGAGGAGGCCGAAGGCGCGGGAGGCGTGGAAGTCGGCGACGACTTCGGGAGTGGCGAC
Organism: uncultured Acidobacteriota bacterium; assembly: GCA_963795355.1. Classification (GTDB taxonomy): domain Bacteria; phylum Acidobacteriota; class Terriglobia; order Acidiferrales; family UBA7541; genus Acidiferrum. The sequence goes on along the minus strand of CAWCHM010000007.1, from coordinate 376,389 downwards.
GGAGGGGCGGGCGGCCCAGACGGCGAGGACGGCGGAGAGGCCGGTCATGGCGCGCCATTGTTCGACGATGTCGTAGACGTAGAGTTTTTCGACGCCGGGGATGTTCAAAGTTACGGCGTCGCAGATTTCCGCGCCACCGATCGCGAGGCTGACGCGCAACGCGGGGTCGCCGATCAGCAGCGCGGCGTCGTTGGCGGCGAGCATTGCGCCGAGGTCGGGCGCCATCTCTCGAAATTGCGGCGCAATCTTCCAGTGGCGCGCGCACAAAATTTTGGTGAGCGCCTGCGTGCTGCGCGAACTGCGATCGAGCGCGATCGACCGCGCTTCCGCGATCGGCACCTTGGAAATCAGCAGCAGGCTGCGCACGCGGCGCTTCGACGCGATCGCGAGGTCGGGCAAAATCACGAGGTCATCGATGCGTTGATACTCGATCGCGGGGATGATGGCGATGTCGACTTCGCCCGCGCGCAACGCTTCGGCGCATTGCGACGGCACGGTGAAGGAAAGATCGTACTTGCCGGCGAGCAGGCCGCGCGTGAATCCCCAAACCAGCGGAGACGTATTGAGGTATTGGACGACGGAGATGCGAAGTTTCGGCAAGATCGATCTTTTTCTCGGAGTGCGCGGACTGCCCGAAGCACAATTATAGCAGACGCATGTCTACGAATTTCCTGATCGCGCCGAAGAAAAAGCAGATTCCTCGCTTCGCTCGGAATGACACGGTTGGCTGGGTTGAAGCTTGGCGACAGCGCGGCAGCGCTGTACCATTCGTCGCGTTCAAAAGCTACGCCTTCGGAGGCGTCGAACATGTCGAAAATTTCGACCACACTTTTGCTCTTCGTCGCTCTTTCGGTCGCATCGGCGCCAACCGCAATCCGCGCGACGCCAGCGGTCGCGGACACCGCCTCTTCCGCCCCCAGCATCGCCGAAAAAACCAAAGACGCCACAAAACTCCCCGGCTACTTCAACCTCTACTGGGACGGCAAACAGGCAAGCTCTGGCTCGAAATCGACAAGTGGAACACCGAGTTCCTCTATCAGACCTCGCTGCCCGCCGGCATCGGCTCCAACGACATCGGCCTCGACCGCGGCCAGATGGGCGAAACCACGATCGTTCGCTTCGAACGCATCGGACCAAAAATTCTGCTGATCCAGTCGAATCTCGACTATCGCGCGGTCACCAGCGATCCCGACGAGCGCGCGGCGGTGCGCGATTCGTTCGCGGAGTCGGCGCTGTGGGGTTTTACGTTGGCCGCGGAAGATGGGAACGGCGACAACGCGCGTGTGCTCGTCGACGCGACCGACTTCTTCCTGCGCGACACGCACCACGTCCCCGAAGTTCTCGCGCGCACCAAGCAAGGCGCGTTCAAGCTCGACGATAAGCGCTGCGCCATTTTATCTGGCGCGCACGAAAAATTTCCCACTCAACACCGAAGTGGAAGCCACGCTCACTTTTGCCGGCGATCATCCCGGCCAATGGGTGAAAGATGTCACGCCGTCGCCCGAGTCGATCACCGTGCGGGAGCATCATTCGTTCGTGCAGCTTCCGCCGCCCGGCTACAAGCCGCGCGCGTATGATCCGCGCTCGAGCTTCTTCGGCATCCATTACATGGATTACGCCACTCCCATCAGCGAGCCCATCGTCAAACGTTTCATCGCGCGACATCGCTTGCAGAAAAAAGATCCGAGCGCAGCGGTGAGCGAAGCCGTCACGCCGATCGTCTATTATCTCGATCGCGGCACGCCGGAGCCGATTCGCTCCGCGCTGCTGGAAGGCGCGAACTGGTGGCAGCAAGCTTTCGAAGCCGCCGGCTACAAAAACGCGTTTCGCGTCGAGCTGATGCCCGAAGGCGCCGACCCGATGGACCTGCGCTACAACGTGATTCAGTGGATTCATCGCGCTACGCGCGGCTGGTCGTACGGAGAAGGCATCATCGACCCGCGCACCGGTGAAATCATCAAGGGGCAGGTCTCGCTCGGCTCGCTGCGCGTGCGGCAGGATTTTCTGATTGCCGAAGGGCTGCTCGCGCCGTATGAAAAAGGAAAGCCGGTCTCGGCGAAAATGCAGGAAATGGCGCTCGCGCGTTTGCGGCAACTCGCCGCGCACGAAGTCGGCCACACGCTCGGCCTCGAACACAATTATTCGGCGAGCACCGTGAATCGTTCGTCGGTGATGGACTATCCGCCGCCGGTCGTGATGGTCGGCGCCGATGGCGTGCCGGATTTGTCGCAAGCGTACGCAACCGGGATCGGCGAGTGGGACAAAGTCTCGATCACTTGGGGCTACTCAGATTTTCCGGCTGGCGCCGACGAACACGCCGCGCTCAACAAAATTCTCGAACGACGCATACTTGCAGAGGCATCTGCGCTTTCTCACCGATCAGGACGCGCGCCCGGCCAGCTCGTCCAGCAGCGTCGCGCATCTGTGGGACTCCGGCTCAAACGCGATCGACGAACTCGATCGCCTGATGAAAGTGCGCGAAGCCGCGCTCAAGCGCTTCGGCGAAAACAATATTCGCGAAGGCGCGCCGCTCGCAACGCTCGAAGACACGCTCGTCCCGATCTACATGCTGCATCGCTATCAGGTCGAAGCGGCGAGCAAATCTGATCGGCGGCATGGACTACACCTTCGCGCTGCGCGGCGACGGCGAAATTCCCACCGCAATCGTCGCGGCCGGCGAACAACGCCGCGCGCTGAAAGCCGTGCTCGCGACACTCGATCCGCAGCGTGCTCGCGCTGCCCGAATCGCTGCTGAAAATTATTCCGCCGCGTCCCGTGATGTACCCGCGCGGCCGCGAAGATTTCAAAATCCGCACCAGCCCCGCGTTCGACGCTGTTGCCCCCGCCGAATCCGCCGCGCAACACGTCATGCAATTTCTTTTCAATCCCCAGCGCGCGGCGCGCCTCGTCGAATTTCATGATCGCGACACCGCGAATCCGGGCCTCGCCGAGGTCATCGATCAGATTCTTGACTCCACGCATCATTGGGCCAACTTCCCTGGCTATTCGGGAGAAATTGGCCGCACGGTCGATAACGCTGCGATCTACGATCTGATGGCGCTTGCGAATGACTCGACGACGCTCCCGGAAGTTCGCGCCGTCGCGACGGCCGAACTACATCTGTACAAACAGAAAAACGCAACGACCCTGCGTTCGGCTGCCGATCCGGCCGCTGTGTATTTCTCTTTCGTCGCTCAACAGATAGAACAATTCGAGAAAGACCCAACCAAGGTTGTCGCCACCGCACCGTACGAGCCGCCCGATGGCCCGCCCATCGGTGACGATGAAGATTTTTAACGCATCCAACAAAAGCGCGATTCAGATCGACGCTCGAACAATTTACTTCGCGTAATCTGGATTTTTCGCCGAACTGCGCTTCGGCAACTCGAGTTCGACCTTGCGCAACCACTTCAGTTCCGTCTGAAACTGCTCGATCATCAGCGTGACCATCCACGCCGCCTCATGATACGGATGGCCAACCTCCGCCAGAATCGAATCGAGCGTCTCTTTTTCCCGTGCGATCTCCCTCTCCAGAAACTCCGCACGGCGCGCAATTTGCTTCTTGAATACACCCGGCCGCGCTTGCCACGAAAGCGCCATCCAGGTCAGAAATGCCGGGCGATCGCGTTGCGTAGTCCAATCGTCACGCTCAAGCGCATCGCCCAGCGCGTGGCGCCCTTTCGCGGTCGTCTCAAACACGCTTCGGTCCGGTCCCGCCGCGGGATCTTCCGATTCCCCGGCGCGGGTTAGGCCCGCAGCCGCTAGCTTCTCCAGCGAGTAGTAAATCTGCGGACGCGAAATCGCCGCCCAGTCGCGAACGCACCGCCGCTCCAGCTCCAGATTGACCTGGTACCCATGCATCGGCCGCTCCGCCAACAAGCTGAGAATCACCAGATCCGGCGTCGTAGCCGCCAATTTCTTTGGACTGCGCCCTCTCATCGCCCTTCTTCCGATCGTGTCACTTGCTCTCCGCTCGGCCTTTCTTCCTCTGCGCGCTCCACCACCACCACTGACACTGTTCCGCCGGCAGTCGTGGATTGCGCGCCTGCGCAACGGCCGCTCGAAACGTGTCTAGGACGCAAATATCCATGTGCTGAGGGGCGACGCGCTCCAGTTGCGCGAACATTCTTTCCGGGCTTCGCCGCGCCAGCTCGGTTACGGTGTGCACTCCGAGTAGATGAAAATCGCGGACCATCGCCGGGCCAACCGAGATCAGATCCCGCAGTTCGCGCGTTTCCGAAACCATAAAATCCTCCTTGACGAGATTCGATTGCAGCTCTAGACTGTCACTAGTCTAAATAAGACTAGCTGCAACGTCAAGCACGCAATCTCTCCACAAGGAGCCGCGATGACCATCAAACGAATTACACCCGTTCTCTTTGTTCAGGCGATCGAGCCCGTCCTGCCCTTCTGGGTCGATGCGCTCGGCTTCGCGAAAACAATCGAAGTTCCCCACGGCGACAAGCTCGGCTTTGTCGCCCTCGAAAAAGACGGTACCGAAGTGATGTACCAGACTTACGCTAGCCTCGGCGAAGACATGCCGCAAACCGCCGAAGCTGCGAAAAAAGGCCCGACCTTCCTCTACATCGAAGTCGACAATCTCGACGCCGTGGTCGCCGCGCTAAAGAAATACAAAGTCACGATGCCCGAACGCACCGCCTTCTACGGCATGCGCGAAATCGGCTACCAGGACCCCGCCGGCCATTACAGCACCTTCGCCCAGCGGGTCTGATCAGTGTTCACCGGAGCGTAAATCTCGCGGCACAGCGAGGCATAGACGCGACAAGGAATCTCGGCCACAATCATCCTCGATATGAGAAATCGCTCCGTACCCGTCGACACGGTCTTGCCGCACGTACGCTATCGTGACCTGCCTACTGCGATAGATTGGCTCGTAAAGCATTTCGGATTCGTTGAGCAGTATCACTACACCGACTCGACCACCAGAAAGATCTCCGGCGCGCAGTTGCGCTTAGCGAATGCCTACATCATGGTGCATCCAGCGAAGGTGCCGAGCACATCGGCGCCGGTCGAACTGACGATCTTTTTCGATGACGTCGATGCTCACCACAGGAAGGTCAAAGCCACGGGAATTCGTCTCGCCGAACAACTCCATGAGACGGTTTACGGCGAATTGCAATATTCCGTGCAGGATCTGGAAGGCCACCTCTGGATCTTTTCGCAACACGCGAAAGATCTCAGCCCCGACCAGTGGGGCGCCAAAATCACGAAATAATGGTTCTCTATTTCTTCTCTGGAGCCGAAGCTTTCCGTCGTTGCGCGGGCTCTGACGGAACTGCGATTGACCGTGCGCCGTTCTTGCCCACTGCGCGCACTGCGAAAAAATGATTGTCGGTCGAGACGTCCTTTAACACTGTCTCGCCTGTCTTCTCCGTGAACGTCAACACGCTCCAGCGCGCTTCGGTTGTCTCGCGCCACAAGATTTCAAATCCCGCGCGCGCATCATCTTCCACCGCCGACCAGGAAATCTTCGCGTCCTGGGTGACGCCGCCCGCCAGATGCACGTCGGTCGGCGGATGCGGCGCCAACGCGAGTTGCCGCAACGCTTCGGCATTGTCACGCGCCACATTCCCTAGAAACGCCGCGTTCAGGTATTTCGCGTAATCGCCGTACTCGACACCGTTTTCGGTCCGTGGCGTCTGATGCTCGTGGTTGTAGTCCTCCCACGGCTCGGTGAATCGCACCGCCGGGTTTCCCGCTTTGTAAAATGGGTAATGATCCCCGCCGCGTCCATAACGATCGAGCCGAAACACCAGCCGAATCGCTGCCCGCCCATCGATTTCTTCAATCGCGCGTGCCAATTCGCGCGACGACCCGTCGCAGTCGTCGATTTCGCCGTTCCCCGAAAACAATCGCACGCGGTGCGGCGCGCCCGGACGCAAATCGTCGCCCACGATATCGTCGTCGAGCATTCCGCCGACGGTGTAGCCCTGCTGCTTCACCCATTCCACCATGTGCGTTGAGCCAAGAAGCCCCTGCTCTTCTCCGGCGACGGCGGCGAAAATCACGGTCGCGCGCAAACCTTTCCCGCCAACAGCGGCCGCCTTGCTGACCAGCCGCGCCGATTCCACGCTCACTGAAACTCCCGAAGCGTCATCGTCCGCCCCCGGCGCGTCCAGACTCGCATCCGTGATGCTCGACACCGACGGAATCGAGTCGAGATGTCCTGAAACAATAAAAACCGTCTTCGCCAGCTTCTCGTCCGTGCCCGGCAAGATCGCGTAGACGTTCTGCATCGGCGCAGGCTTGTCAAACGTTCGCTCCGATGTCGCTTCAAACTTATCGACGACAATCTGCAATTTGCCGCCGGTCGCTTTGTTGATCTCGTTCAACCGCTCGACAATCTTGTCGCGGCCGCAACCCGGCCCGCGCTTGGGATCGTCCCAGTTGCCGATCGCGATGCGCGTCCCGCACGCAACCATCGAATCGATCAGCGCGCGCATCGCCTTCTCGTCGACCGAGGCCCGTGCGATCGCGCCGCTTGGCCGAGGAATCGTCTTGGATTTCGGCAATGTCTGTGGCGGCTCCGCCGGATCGTTCGCCACCGACGATCGCTGCGCCGCAGGATGCTGCTGCGCCAAAGAGACACTCGCCAAAATCACAACCAAGCCAAAACTCGAGAACAAGATTCGGAGTCTATTCATTTGGTGGTTACCTGAAGCACCGCAGCGATCTGGTGAGGTTCTTTCCTTTTTATTTCACGACTACTTTCAGAAACTTTTTCTTTCCGGCGCGGAGGAGGAATTCCCCGGGCTTGGTCAGGTCGATGTCCTTGCGAACGTCGTCGACGCGAGCGCCGTCGATTTCGACGCCGCCTTGCTCGATCAAACGCGTCGCCTCGCTCTTTGACGGCACGAGTTGAAGTTCGACAAGCAGCGCCGTGAGCTTTTTCGGCGGACCGATGGGAATTTCTTTCGTTGGAGATTCGGCTGGTGCTGAGCGATCGCGGAAGACACGCTGGAAGTTGTCGGCGGCTTTGGTGGCGGCTTCTTGGCCGTGGAAGTCGGCGATGACTTCGGTGGCGAGGCGCATCTTGGCGTCCATCGGATGGAGCTTGCCGCTCGACACTTCGTCTTTGAGCGCAGCGATTTCCTGTGGAGTGCCGTCAGTGATGAGTTCGTAGTACTGCCACATCAGCTCATCGGGAATTGACATCATCTTGCCGAACATTTCGTTTGGAGCCTCGGTGATGCCTACGTAATTTCCTAGGCTCTTCGACATCTTTCGCGAGCCATCGAGGCCTACGAGAATCGGCATCGTCAGCACGGCTTGGCCTGGGAGGCCGTATTCGCGTTGGATTTCGCGATGAACGAGGAGATTGAATTTTTGCTCGGTCGCGCCCAGTTCAACGTCGGATTTCAGCGACACAGCGTCGAAAGCGGTCAGCAATGGATACAACAGTTCGTGCACGGATATCGGATGCCCTTCATTCAGTCGCGTACGAAAATCTTCACGTTCAAGCATGCGAGCGAGACGGTAATGCGAGCAGAGGCGGACCACATCGACCGCCGTCAGCTTTCCCAGCCATTCACTGTTGTAGCGGACTTCGGTCTTTTCCGGATCGAGAATTTTGAAAACTTGCTCGAGATAGGTTTTTGCGTTGGCGTCGACTTGTTCTCGCGTCAGCGGAGGGCGGGTTTCGGAAACCCCGGTCGGGTCGCCGATCATCGCGGAAAAATCGCCGATCAGGAAGACCGCGGTGTGACCCATGTCCTGGAAGTGCTTAAGTTTGCGGAGGACGACGGTATGGCCGAGGTGCAAGTCGGGAGCGGTTGGATCAACGCCGAGGTAAACGCGGAGCGGTTTGCCCGTCTTCAGCGATTCGGCGAGTTTCGCTTTTAGTTCGTCCTCGCGAATGATTTCGGCGGTGCCTTTTTTCAGATAGGCGAATTGTTCTTCGACGGGTTTGAACGTTGCGCTCATGATCCTCGGTTTGCTTTTTTCACGGCGCTAAAACCAAAGCGCTCAAGTTCTGTTGATCTTGCGGACATGGGGCGCAGCGGTGCTGCGCCCCTACAAATTCTGTGGCAGCACGTCAGTCGGTAACGGCGGATCATGATTGCACCACGCGGCGGCCGGCGATTTTGAATTTTCCTTCGAGCACGATCTTAACGGCTTCGGAATAGATGCGGTGCTCTTCAAGCAAAATACGCTCGGAGAGTGTGGCATCGGTGTCTCCATCGTGAACGGGGACGACAGCCTGGAGCACGATCGGGCCGGCGTCGAGATTTTCGTCCACGAAATGGACGGTGCAGCCGGCAAATTTTACGCCGTACTCGAGCGCCTGGCGTTGCGATTCGAGTCCCGGGAAGGACGGCAACAGCGACGGATGAATATTCAAAATGCGATTGGGAAACGCGGCGACAAAATACGGCGAGAGCAAGCGCATGTATCCGGCGAGGCAAATCAGGTCGACTTTGCTTTCCCGCAACGCGGCGACAACCTGGCGGTCGTAGGCTTCGCGTTCGAGCCCTTTGGAGGAGATAACGCGCGTCGGCAGCCCGCGTTCCTTGGCCCGGTCGATGCCGGCAGCGCCTTCGCGATTGCTGAGGACCATCGAGATTTCGGCGTTGGGGATGCGTCCGGCAGCGACGCTGTCGGCTAGTGCGACAAAGTTCGACCCGCGACCGCTCAAGAGCACTCCAATACGCTTGTTCATGAGCAGAAAACGGTAGCACAAGTGGCGAAGGAGGTAAAAAAGATGGGGTTGGCCCCCTCCCCCCGGGGTGTTTTTGCGTAAGGATGTGATTTGAAAAGGGTTGCGAGACGCGGTGGCGCAAGGATGTGATTCTGCGGGATTTATTGCGACGACGAAGCGAGGGCGCGGCGGTTTGGCAATGTTGGCAAGGCGTCCGAACGGTTCGAGGCGACTTCATGGGCGAACATATCACGTTGCGGGTCACTTGTTAAGTACGATTTACGGTACGGTAATTCGAATGATGCGTTGGAACGTGTAAAAACTGCGTGCCGGGGGCGTCTCACGCGAGTATGTTGTGACGGGTCGCGCACGGCGTGCATGCCCCTACACGTAGATTCAGTCGTGGCGAAGTTGCAGCGAGGGAGATCGACTTATGAGTTCGAATCAGGTGCGGGCGCGGGGGTGGAATAATTCGCCGGAGTGCTGGCCGACGTTGCGGCTGGAGGATTGGGAGGCGACGCGGGCTACGCTGCATATGTGGACGCAGATTGTGGGGAAGGTGCGACTGGCGCTGACGCCGCTGGTGAATCACTGGTGGAATGTGCCGCTGTATGTGAGCGCTCGTGGGCTGACTACATCCTCGATGCCTTATCGCGATCTGGTGATTGAACTCGAGTTTGATTTTGTATCGCACGAATTGATTTTGCGGAAAAGCGATGGGAGGTCGGCGTCGATTGTGCTGGCGCCAAAGAGCGTAGCGGATTTCTATGGCGAATTTATCAGGATGCTTCGCGCGCAGGGCATCGCCACGAAGATCTGGAAGATGCCGGTGGAGATTGCCGATCCGATTCCGTTCGATCAGGATCGCACGCATGCGTCTTACGACCGCGAGGCGGTGAACAAATTTTGGAGGATTTTGGCGTCGAGCAACGGAGTGTTTCAGGATTTTCGCGCTCTGTTTATTGGGAAGAGCAGTCCGGTGCATTTTTTCTGGGGGAGCTTTGATTTGGCGCTCACGCGATTCTCGGGGCGGCGGGCACCGGCAAAACCCGGGGCGGACCGGATTACGCAGGAGGCGTATTCGCACGAGGTGAGCAGCGTTGGTTTTTGGCCGGGGAGCGGGAATGTGAAAGAGGCTGCTTATTATTCGTACGCCAGTCCGGAGCCGAGCGGATTTGCGGAATATCGCGTCGGGCCTGGCCCGGCGGCTTCGTATCGGAAGGATATGGGAGAGTTTTTGTTGCCGTATGAGGCGGTGCGGACGGCAGGTGACCCCGGTGCGGCGCTTTTTGATTTTTGCCAGACGACGTATGAGGCGGCGGCGGTGAATGGGAAGTGGGCGCGGGAGGAGTTGGAGCGGGCGGGATAGTAAAGGCGAAATTCGAGACTCGAAAAGCGAAAGTCGAAACGGCGTGCGTTCTTTGTTAGTCGATCCAGGCGAGGATGTCGCCCGCGTTTACGGCTTGGCCCTCTTTGGCGGAGAGTTTTTCTACGGTGCCGGTTTTGGGGGATTTGACTTCGTTTTGCATTTTCATGGCTTCGACGACGACGAGGCCTTGACCGGCTTCGACTTTGTCGCCGGGTTTGACGAGCAGGCGGATTACTTTGCCGGGCATGGGGGCGACGATTTGCTGGCGGCCTTCGGCTTCGACCGCTCCGTGTTTGCGGCCGCGCCAGGCGCGGGGGTCGGCGACTTCGGCTTTGAACTCGTTGGGACCATCCTGAAGCGTGAGCGAACCATCTGGATTTGGCGCAACGCGAACTTCGTGCGAAACACCATTCAGCAAGATGGAGAAAATGCCAGGCGCGATTTCCGCGGCGTCGGCTTGCGTGTCGATGCCATCGAGTGTGACTTGCCATCGAGCGCGGTCGCGGCGCAATTCTACAGTGCGCGTTTTGCCGGCGATGTGAACCTCGTACTTCATGGCGTGCGATCCAGTTGAGCGTGGCGGCCTTCGAGTTTCCAGCGCGACTCTTGCTGCGCGCCCGGAGCGACGTTTGACGATGCCGAGTTCTTCACTGAATCGCCCGCTTGCCAGAGCGCTGCAGCGATCGCCGCGGCATCAGAGTTCGCAATCGCCGCGTCTGCCGTGGAGTTCGCAGTCACCGAAGTTGCGGTCGCAGCTCGCGCGTCAGGATTCGCGTTTTGGGCAGGCGCTGACGAAGGCTTTGTTGGAGCTGCCGATTTTGCGGCGTGATCTTTGGCGAGGAGTTCATCGAGCCACTTGGTGTGAACGTCGCCTCGGAGGAAGTCGGGTTCGGTGAGCAGGCGGCGGAAGAGGCCGACGTTGGTTTTGATTCCGGTGATCGTGGATTCTTCGAGTGCGCGGCGGAGACGGGCGATGGTTTCTTCGCGACTGTTGCCCCAGGCGATCAGTTTTGCGAGAAGCGGATCGTAATCGTTCGGAACGGTCCAGCCATCGTAAACGCCGTCGTCGAGACGGATGCCAGGTCCGCTCGGAACTTGCCGCGACAAGATCTTTCCCGGCGATGGAAAGAAATTGTTGTCGGGGTCTTCGGCATAGAGACGAACTTCCATGGCGTTGCCACGGGGCGTGATGGTTTCCCATGCAAACGGAAGGCGATGGCCTGCTGCGATCGCGATTTGCAATTTGACGAGATCGAGTCCGGTGACTTGCTCAGTGACGGGGTGCTCGACCTGAAGGCGCGTATTTACTTCCAGAAAATAGAAATTGAGATTCGCGTCGACTAGAAATTCCACAGTGCCTGCGTTGGTGTAGCCTCCTGCGCGCGCGAGGCGCACGGCGGCTTCACCCATTTTTTTGCGCAGGTCGGGCGTCATGATTGGAGATGGAGCTTCTTCGATCACTTTTTGGTGGCGGCGCTGGACGGAGCATTCGCGCTCGCCGAGAGAAACGACGCGGCCGTGCTGGTCGGCAAGGATCTGGATTTCGACGTGATGCGGCTTTTCGAGATATTTTTCGAGATAGAGTCGCGGATCGCCGAAAGCGTTCATCGCTTCGGAGCTCGCGTCGCGGTAGGCTGATGCGAACTCGGCGCTACTGTGCACGAGGCGCATGCCTTTGCCGCCGCCGCCGGCGACGGCTTTGAGAAGCACGGGAAAACCCATTGACTGCGCGAGAGCGTGAGCCTCTTCGGGCTTTTCGATGGGGTCGTTGAGTCCGGGAACGGTTGGGACGTCGGAGCGGCGCGCGAGCTGGCGGCCAGCGGTTTTGGAGCCGAGCGCTTCCATCGCCAGCGCGGTCGGGCCGATGAAGGTGATGCCTGCTTCGGTGCATGCGCGGGGTAATGCTGCGTTTTCGGCGAGGAAGCCGTAACCAGGATGGATGGCGTCGGCGCCGGTTTTTCGCGCTACGCCGATGATTTTGTCGATGTTGAGATAGCTTTCGCGCGCGGGTGCTGCGCCGATCGGGTAGGCCTCGTCGGCGAGGCGGACGTGGAGGGATTTGCGATCGACTTCGCTGAAGACAGCGACGGAACGGATGCCGAGTTCGCGGCAGGCGCGGAGGATGCGGACTGCGATTTCGCCTCGGTTGGCTATCAGGATTTTTTTGAACATGAAGGCTTTGTTGCCACGCGACGCGGAGAGGATTCTAGCATGCGAGATGTGGTTGGCCGGATGGTACGGAGTGGTTGCGTGTCCAATCGTTTGCGGTGTATGTAGGTGCCGCGAGTTAAGGTTCGCGCAAGGGTGGAATGATGAAAACGCGTCTGACGACAGTTCTGTTTCTGATGGTTTTGATGGTTGCGCCGCGACTCGCGAAGGCGCAGGAAGCCACGATTACGCCGGGGGAGAATCTGGTGGTGGATGGGGTGCCGGCGATTCCGGCTTCGCTGGCGGAGACGGCGGGGCGGTACGGGTCGTATCGCACTGCGACGATAGCGGACTGGAGTCCGGTTGCGCGCGAGATGCTGATCGCGACGCGATTTGGAGACGTGCCACAACTGCATCTGGTGAAGACGCCGGGCGGGGCGCGGCAGCAGCTTACTTTTTTTGCGGATGCGGTGCGCACCGGGCGATTTCATCCGAACGGCGGCGACTACATCGTGTTCATGAAGGACATCGGAGGCGGGGAGTGGTTTCAGCTGTACCGCTACGACGTGAAGACGGGCGATGTGACGTTGTTGACGGATGGAAAAGCGCGGAACCTGCAGGGGCCGTGGTCTTCGGATGGCAATCGCATCGCGTATATGTCGACGCGGCGGACGGGCAAGGATACGGATTTGTGGGTGATGAATCCGGCGGATCCGAAGAGCGATCGGCTGCTGACCCAACTTCCGGGTGGGGGATGGGAGCCGCTGGATTGGTCGCCGGACGACAAGAAGATTTTGTTGAACGAAGAGCTGTCGATCAATGAGTCGTATTTGTGGCTGGTGGATACGAGCAGCGGGGAGAAGACGGCGCCGATGCCGCGCGATGCGAACGCGAAAGTGTTCTACGGCGATGCGCAATTCAGCAAAGACGGGAAAGGGATTTATGTTGTGACGGATCGCGAGTCGGAATTTCAGCGGCTGACTTACATCGATTTTGCGACGAAGCAGCCGAAATATCTGACGACGAAGATTCCGTGGGACGTGGAACGGTTTGACGTGACGCACGATGGGAAGCGAATCGCGTTCGTGACGAATGAAGAGGGCGTGAGCGTTTTGCACGTCATCGAAACGGCCTCGGAGAAGGAGGTTCGTCTGCCGAAGCTGCCGATTGGGGTCATCGTGGCGATGCGATGGCACAAGAATGGGCAGGATTTGGGGTTTGCGCTGACGAGCGCGCGCAGTCCGAGCGACTGCTACTCGGTGAACGTTGCGACGGGGAAAGTCGATCGATGGACGGCGAGCGAAAGCGCGGTGAACACGGAGGCATTTCCGGAAGCGGAGCTGGTGCGATGGAAGAGCTTCGACGGAAAGATGATTTCGGGATTCTTGTACAAGCCGGCGGCGAAATTTATGGGGAAGCGGCCGGTGCTTGTCGATATTCACGGCGGGCCGGAGGGGCAATCGACGCCGGACTTTCTGGGCCGAATGAACTATTACCTGAATGAGATGGGCATCGCGATCATTGAGCCGAACGTGCGCGGGTCGACAGGGTACGGGAAGACGTTCACGCTGCTCGACAACGGGTTCAAGCGCGAGGACACGTACAAGGATATCGATGCGCTGTTTGACTGGGTCGGGACGCGTTCCGATCTCGACGGCGATCGGATTGCGGTGACGGGCGGGAGTTATGGCGGGCATATGACGCTGGCGGTGTCGACGTTTTATAGCGACCGGATTCGGTGCTCAGTGGATATCGTGGGCATGTCGAACCTGGTGACATTTTTGGAGCATACGGAGGCGTACCGGCGGGATTTACGGCGCGTGGAGTACGGAGATGAGCGCGATCCGAAGATGCGAGAGTTTTTGGAGAAGATCGCGCCGATGAACAACATCGCGAAGATCAAGAAGCCGATGTTTGTGATCGCGGGGAAAAACGATCCGCGGGTGCCGGTGAGCGAGTCGCAACAGATTGCGGATGCGTTGAAGGGGCAGCGGACGCCGGTTTGGTTGCTGATTGCGAAGGATGAGGGGCACGGGTATCGAAAGAAGGTGAATCAGGATTTTGAGTTTTATGCGACGGTGGAGTTTTTGAAGGAGTATTTGTTGAAGTAGAAATGATGGTTATCGCGGGAACGAAATTCCGAGGTCGCGACAGACCTTCTTAGCTAAAAAATCGCTGACTTCCGTGTGGCGCGGGACGCTGGATGTGGCTCCAGTGCGCGGGTTGAAGAATATCGAATGCCTACCGCCCTCGCGGAGCAATTCACATCCCGACGCGGTCAAGTGACGTAGGAATTCGCGGCGCTTCATTCAGAAGCTCAGATGCTGACGGTGATGGGTTCCCGGAGGGCACCTTGCGACCGATCGCGAGCGGCCAGTTCGCGATTTGCCTCAATGACCATAGTCAGGGCTTCTTTCAGGTTGCGGCGAGCCTCAGCGAGGGTTTTGCCTTGCGTGTTGACGCCGGGAATTTCCTCGATATAGGCGACGAACCACTTGCCCCGTTTTTCGATCACGGAAGTGAATTGGTGCTTCATGGGTTAAGTTTAGCAGAAATAGAAGTCTTGCACGGATGATGGGGCGGCAAATGCAAGACGGGCACGGCGGCGTCGCCTCGGCGCAACACACGCCGGCTGGAAGCCGGGGCTACCAATTCTCGGGAGAGGTACGAAACGGTGGTTAAAGTGGGATGTTGCCGTGCTTTTTTTTGGGGTTGGTGTCGCGCTTGTTTTCTAGGGAGCGGAGGGCGTTGATGATTTTGGCGCGAGTTTCGGCAGGTTCGATTACGGCGTCGATGTAGCCGCGTTCGGCTGCCACGAAGGGATTGGCGAAGCGGTCGCGGAATTCGGCGATTTTTTCCTGTCGTAGAGATTCACGTTCGGAGTCGGAGGCTTTTTCCAGTTCACGTTTGTAGACGATGTTGACGGCGCCTTCGGGGCCCATGACCGCGATTTCGGCGTTGGGCCAGGCGAAGTTGGCGTCGGTGCGGATGTGCTTCGAAGCCATGACGCAGTAGGCGCCGCCGTAGGCTTTGCGGGTGATCACGGTGATTTTTGGAACGGTGGCTTCGGCATAGGCGAAGAGCAGTTTGGCGCCGTGTTTGATGATGCCGCCGAATTCCTGTTGCGTGCCGGGCAGAAAGCCGGGGACGTCTTCGAATGTAATCAGCGGAATGTTGAAGGCGTCGCAGAAGCGCACGAAGCGCGCGGCTTTGAGGCTGGCGTTGATGTCGAGAACTCCCGCGAGGAATGCGGGCTGATTGGCGACGATACCCACCGGGCGCCCGTCGAGGCGCGCAAATCCCACCACAATATTTCTTGCGAAGTGCTCGTGGACTTCGAAGAAATAGCCGTCGTCGGTGACGGAGTAGATAGCGTCCTTGATGTCGTAGGGTTGCTGGGCGTTTTCGGGGACGAGGGTGTTGAGAGCTTCGTCGCGGCGATCGATCGGATCGGAAGAGGCGCGGCGCGGGGGATCTTCGAGATTGTTGGACGGGAGAAAGCTCAACAGCTCGCGAATCATCGCGAGACAGTCGGCGTCGTCGTTGGAGACGAAATGGGCAACGCCGCTGGTGGCGTTGTGGGTCATGGCGCCGCCGAGTTCCTGCTTTGTAACTTCCTCATGCGTGACGGTCTTGATGACGTCGGGACCGGTCACGAACATGTAGGAGGTTTCGCGGGTCATGAAGATGAAATCGGTGATTGCGGGCGAGTAGACGGCGCCGCCGGCGCAAGGGCCCATGATGGCGCTGATTTGCGGGATGACGCCGCTGGCAAGCGTGTTGCGCAAGAAAATGTCGGCGTAGCCGGCGAGGGATGCGACGCCTTCCTGAATGCGAGCGCCGCCGGAATCGTTGAGGCCGATGACGGGAGCGCCGGCGTGCATCGCGAGGTCCATAATTTTGCAAATTTTCAGCGCGTTGGTTTCGGAGAGCGAGCCGCCGAAGACGGTGAAGTCTTGCGCAAAGACATAGATGAGGCGGCCGTCGATGCGACCGAAACCGGTGACGAAGCCGTCGCCGGCGGGACGCTGGTCCTGCATGCCGAAGTCGACGCAACGGTGACGGACGAATTTGTCGAGCTCTTCGAAGGTGCCATCGTCGAGGAGGAGATCAATACGCTCGCGCGCGGTGAGCTTGCCGGATTTGTGTTCACGCTCGCGGCGTTCGGGGCCGCCGCCCGCTTCGGCTTCGGCACTGAGGCGGCGGAGGTCGTCCATGCGGTCTTTGTGTTTGGCAGCGGCAGCCGAGGCAGACGACTTTTGTTCAGGCAAGGGGCGCTCCGGAATCGATGGGTTGGTCTTTGTGGAAGATGCGAACGGCGAGATGGGTAGCGAGCCACGTGGTGCCGAGGAGGAGAACTACGCCGAGGATAAGTTCGGCACAGACGGCGCCGGCGCGCTGGGCGGGTGAGGGAATCGAGGTGACGTAGACGGTTGCGCTGACCAGAGTGAACATTGCGGCGAGGGTCATCGCGATGATCAGGGCGGTGGTGAAGATGGAGGCGAGGATCATTTTCATGGTGGGCCTTGAGAAGGATAGCGCAGGCGGGGGGAAGATTGAATGGTGTGGTGGAGGGTGGGTGCTTTCGGAGGAAAGAAAAAGCAGATTCATCGCGCAAGAGACGCGCGATGGCGCAGAGTACCTCCCTTCGTTCGGAATAACAACCTCCAGATTGAGGCGAAAAAAGTGGGGTTAGCGGAGGCCGGACCAGTCGTCGGCGACGATGATGGAGTCGGTGGGATTGGCGGGGTCGTACTTGATGCTAGCGGGCTGACCGGTGACGAGGCGTTCGAACTTGATTTGGCTTTCGAGGCCGGTGATGTCCTGGGCGGTGTGATAGGTGACGCCGGAAATTGCGTAGCTGTAGGAGACGAGATGACGCGGACGCATGTCGGGGGCGGGTTGCGCCTTTGAACCAAAAAGGCGGCGCTGCGGCACGGGCTCTTCGGGCGGGTTTTCGACGACGTCGACGACCTGGCCTTCGGCGATACGGCCAATCTGATTGAGCTGAAGGCGACGCTTGCGCTCGACATCTTCAGGCGGCTCGGTGGGGCGAAAAAATGCGTAAGCGACCATCGCAAGGGCAGCGATAGCTGCGACCCCCATGCCCAGCGCTACTTTCAAATCGGCGAATAAGAGAAGCAACGAGCGAACTCCAGTGGCTGAGTATTTCAGCTCAAACCAAAAATGGCTGCGATGATCCAAGTGTTGCGGACTCGCGGGCCGGAGAGACTCCACCGTCGGAATCCCTTCACGTCAGGCTATTTTACCGAAAGGCGAGAGGAGCGGGAGTTACGCTTGCGCGGCATGCACCGGATTACGCAACACTCCGACTCCGGTGACAGAGACCTCGACGGTGTCCCTAGGGGCGAGAGGACCGACACCGGATGGGGTTCCGGTGGAAATGACGTCACCAGGAAGCAGGGTCATCATTCGGGAGATCCAGCGCACGAGGAACGCACAAGGATAGATCATGAGTGAAGTGCTGCCGGACTGGCGCAGGTCGTGGTTAACGCGAGTTTCGACGATGACGTTCGCGGGGTCGAGTTCGGTTTCGATGTGTGGGCCGATAGGGCAGAAAGTGTCGAAGCCCTTGGCGCGGGTGAACTGAACGTCGGCTTTCTGGAGGTCGCGCGCGGTGACGTCGTTGGCGCAGGTGTAGCCGAAGACGTAGCCGAGCGGATCGTCGGAGTCGGAAAGGTGGGAGCAGGTTTTGGCGATGACGATGGCGAGTTCGCCTTCGTGCTCGACGCGCTGGGAAAATTTTGGAAGGACGATGGCGTCGCCGGGGCCGACGATGGAGGATGGCGGCTTGAGGAAAATCATCGGCTCTTTGGGGATTTCGTTGCCGAGTTCGGCGGCGTGGGCAGCGTAGTTGCGGCCTACGCAGACGATTTTGGTAGGTGTGACGGGAGTGACGAGTTTTACGTCGGCGAGTGGATAGGTGGTCGGGCAACGTTGGAGTTCAGTCCATGGAGCGACCGTGAGTTCGCGAACTTGATCGCCTTCGATCAGGCCGAAGATTGCCGAGGCCGTTTCGAGTTCTTGAGCAGACGGTGAGTTGGGGTGCGGCAGGAACCGGCAAATTTTCATACGTGATGATTGGAGTGCGACACGGGATGGTGGCTCGCCATATGAGATTCGCGCGTTCGCCAGATCAGAGTAGCGATCCAGGAAAGCGTGGCAAGAATCATACACACCACGGAACCAAGAATGAAAATGCGCATGGGGGTGTAGCGCGAGGAAAGCGCGGAAAAGCCGACACAGAGCAGACGATAGGCGATCGAGAAGATCCACCAGGCTGCGAGGCTGGAAGCGAGAAGGCGACCCGCATGCCACATGAAGCGGACGACCGGAACCATGAAGAGGATCGCGAGGATCGAGGCAGCGATGACGTTTCGCTCGAGCGCGAACTTTTCGGATGCGGGGATGCGATTGGCGATGAAGAGCCACGCGATGAAGACGAGGACCATGCTGATGCCGGACCACACGCCCGTGCGGACCGCGGAGTCGTGCGCAGCGAGTGACAACTCATCTTGAAAATGCGTTTCTTGACGACGCATGACCGCTGGGTACCACCCATTGCGAAATTGAACCCGGAGCTAAGGAGAATGTTGCGCGACGTCGGCGGCTACCTGCGGGGAAGGTGCGCTCTCATTGCCAGAGAGGTCGACGGCAGTCACGCTGTACCAATACTGATGGCCGGATGCCACAGAAGTATCACGATACGCGGGGGAGAGCAACAAGTCTTGAGTGACGAGGGCGCCTTTTTCGCCATGGTGTTCGCTGCGGTAGACGCGGTAACCGGCGAGGTCTTGCTCGGCGTTGATGGACCAGGAGACGTCGACCTCTTGCGAGGGCGGTGTGGTTTCGGTGTTCTCGACGGCGGCGGCGACTACACCTTGGGGTATCGAGGGCGGGAAGGTGTCGGCAGGCTTGAGGATGAGAATGTCGGAGTCGGCGGATTCGAGCGCGAGTGCGTCGTTGCCGGCGGTGGTGACGCTGCGGACGGTGTAGACGTAAATTTTGGCGAAGTCGAATTGTTTATCGGAGTAGTGAGGGTCATTGGAGCGGCCGAGGAGAGCGAGCGGCCCGGAAAAGCGTTCGTGGAGGACGTCGGGGCCGGTGATTTTGGGGTCGTAGGATTTTGGATCGAGTTCGCCGCGATAGATGCGGTATTCGGTTGCGGAGATGGGATCCCCAGCGGAGGTTTGGGTGACGGGCTGCCACGTTAGATCGATCGCGGACTCTGAGAGTTGGTATTGCACTTGGCCGATGGGTGCGGGGACGGGGTAGATGTGGATTTTGACGGCGTTGGAATCGACGGAGGCGCGTTTGCGCGAGGCACGGGTGCGGACGGCGAAGACGGCGTCGAAGCCGGGGGTGGAGCGATTTTCGGTGGGCGGGATCGGCGTGACGATTTGGGTGCGATCGTCGGACTGATATTTGGCGGCGAGTTCGCCGGGGATGGTTTCGACGACGTGGAGCGATTTCAGATTGGGGGAGCCGTCGGGCTTTGTCTCACCGCGCAGGATTTCGATTGCGGGAGGTTGGACGAGGCGGTCGCCGCGGGTTGTTTTGGATGGCAAGGAAAAACTCAGGGCTACGCCGTCGCCCATTTGGTGGGCGGAGAGGTCGGCGACTGGGATGGGGACGGGCGGAGATGGAGCTACGGGATCTCCGGGGGCACCGCAGCCGGCGAGGATTGTCGCGAGCGCGATTGAAATGGCGGAGAGTCCGAAACTCAAAAAGCGAAAAGCGAAACTCGTCGCCGGAATTTCACGGGAGACGGAAGTAGCGGCGGCTCGCGCGGGGCTATCCCACGAGTGTCGGTTTTCCATTTTCGAGTTTCGATCTTACAGGATGTAGCGGCTCAAGTCCTGATTCTTGACGATGTCGGCGAGCTGTTTGTTGACGTAGGCGGCGTCGACCTTGACGTTTTTCTTCTTGAGGTCGGAGGCTTCGAACGAAAGCTCGTCGAGAACCTTTTCGAGAATCGTGTGGAGGCGACGGGCGCCGATGTTTTCGGTCTGCTCGTTCACGCTCGTGGCGAATTTGGCGATCATTTGGACGGCGTCGTCGGTGATGTTGAGTTTGAGGCCCTCGGTTTCGAGGAGCGCGACGTATTGCTTGATGAGTGCGTTTTTGGGCTCAGTGAGGATGCGGACGAAGTCTTCCTCTTTCAGAGATTGAAGCTCGACGCGAATCGGCAGGCGACCCTGGAGCTCGGGGATCAGGTCAGAAGGCTTGGTGACATGAAACGCGCCTGCAGCGATAAAAAGAATGTGGTCGGTGCGGATCATGCCGTAGCGCGTGTTGACGGTTGTACCTTCGATGATCGGGAGAATGTCGCGCTGGACGCCTTCACGTGAGACGTCGGGGCCGTGGCCTGATTCGCGGCCGGCGACTTTGTCGATTTCGTCGATGAAGATGATGCCCATTTGTTCGGCGCGCTCGACGGCCATTCGTGTGACTTGATCCATGTCGAGGAGTTTGTTTTCTTCTTCCTGAATCAAGTATTCGAAGGCATCGGCGACGGTCATCTTGCGCTTCTTTTTTTGCTGGCCGAACATGCCGGAGAGCATGTCCTTCAGATTGACGTCCATCTCCTCGACGCCTTGATTGGAGATGATCTCAAAGGACGGCATCTGGCGTTCGCGGACTTCGATGTCGACCATGCGCTGGTCGAGCTTCCCTTCGCGAAGCTGGGCGCGAAGCTTTTCGCGCGTGCGCTGCGTTTGTTCGCGTTGCTGAGCGGCGTCGGATTCGGTGGTGTTTGGAGCGGGCGGCGGAGATGGCGGAAGCAACAGGTCGAGGACGCGCTCTTCGGCGGCTTGCTCGGCTCGATCGGCGACTTCGTCGAGCTTTTCTTCGCGCACCATGTCGATGGAAGTTTCGACAAGGTCGCGGACCATCGATTCGACATCGCGGCCGACGTAGCCGACTTCGGTGTATTTCGAGGCTTCGACTTTGACGAATGGGCAGCCGGCCAAACGCGCGAGGCGGCGGGCGATTTCGGTTTTGCCGACGCCGGTTGGGCCGATCATCAGAATATTTTTGGGAAGAACGTCTTCAGCGATTTCGGGCGGAAGCTTTTGGCGACGCACGCGGTTGCGCAAGGCGACTGCGACGGCACGTTTGGCGGCGTTTTGGCCGACGATGTATTTGTCGAGCTCAGCGACGATCTCGCGTGGCGTCATGTCGTCGAGCGCGGGCAAAAGCTCCTGCTCGGACGACGGAGCGTTTCCGTTGCCGCCAGGCATGAATACAATCTCTTTGTCGGACTTGCTAGTCATGAAACCTTCTGTTCCCGTGCTGGCGTTGGCCTACCTGAGTCTTAATATGGGATGCGGCATCCCGGCCAATCGGTCTCTCGCTTACAACTCGTCAAGCGCCTGAAGCTCCTGAAGGCGCCTATAACTCGTCAATTCTCTATAACTCTTCAACCGTGAAGTTGGCATTAGTATAAATGCAAATTTCGCTGGCGATTCGCATGGCTTCCATCGCGAGCTCTTTCACTGGAAGCTTGGAGTGTTTGGTTAGCGCGCGGGCCGCGGCAAGAGCGTAAGTGCCGCCTGAGCCGATGGCGCAGAGGCCGTCGTCAGGCTCGATGACGTCGCCATTACCGGAGAGCAGGAATGTGCCCTTGAGGTCGGCGACGATAAGAAGAGCTTCGAGGTGACGAAGAGCGCGATCTTTACGCCACTCTTTCGCGAGTTCGACCGCGGACTTTTGCAAATTGCCGGAGTGTTCCTGAAGTTTGCCTTCAAAGCGCTCGAAGAGTGAAATCGCGTCGGCGGTCGAACCCGCGAAGCCAACGATCACTTTGTCATTGTAAAGGCGGCGCGTTTTGCGGGCGCTGTGCTTCATGACGTGATCGCCCATGGTCACCTGGCCGTCGGCGATCAGCACGACTTTGTTGTCTTTACGCACGCACAGAACGGTTGTGCCGTGCATCTGTGCGCTCTCTTCCCTGTTCCGCATCCCCCCATTATACAGCCGGGGACGTTTGGACCAAAAGCTGCGGCTATCGCTTGGGTGGGGCGCGGAGCTGCGCCGACCTAGTTGTCGGCTTTCTCGTCTTCCTTCTCTTTTTTCTTTTCTTCTTTGGATTTGCGGCTGCCGACTTGTTGGAAGCGCTTGTCGAGGGACGCCTTGGTGAAGAGATCTGCTGGCAGGTTCGAATTGTATTTGCAGGTGGCGAAGAAAACCTGGCTTGAGCGGCGGCCGTTGCGGTCTTGAGCGATCTGCAACGCGGTGCGAACACCGTCCATCAACTGAAAATTGGTGTAGATGTTGGTTTCGACGTCGCGACTTTCGTTCGTTTTGTCGGCAGTGCTGACGACCGAGCGAACGAGGAGATGCGTTGTTTTGTCGATAGCGAGGCGAAAGTTATGGCCCTCGGCGTCGGTGATATCGACCCAATCGATCGGGCGCAGATCGACGACATCGGCGCCGCCGTAGCGAATTACCATGCCGGGCTCGTTGAGGCGACGGCGCAGGAGATTGTGAATATCGCGCTTGGATTGATCCTGGAAATCCGCGACGGAGGCCGTGCTCAACTCCGAGACGCCGCCTTTATCGAGCGTCCAGCCTTTGTCGCCTGCATAGAGGTTGATGATGACGCCTTTTTTCGAATATTCAGTACGATTTGCGTCGGGATAACGCCAGAAATCTTTGAAGTTGGTGTAGCCGGTCATCTCGCCATTATGGCCGAAGCGAGCGAGACGGCCTTCGCAGTCGGAGTCCTTGACGTCGAGGTAAGTCGGGCCGCCGAGGCCGGTGATCAGTTGATCGAGGATTTGCCTGCCCTTCGCGTTGCTTTGCTCGGGCATCAGCGTGTCGGGATTTTGGGCTCGTAGCAGGCTGGAGTTTGCGAACGTTGCGACACCCGCGCATAGCAGACTCACCACGAAAAGTTTCGCGGTCGCGCGTGATTTCAGTTGGGCAAACCTCAGCCGCACAAAACCGAACCCCCGTTAACATTGATGATTTCGCCGGTGAGGAAGTTGGCTAAGTCCGAGGCGAGGAAGAGGATGGGGCCGGCGATTTCTTCGGCGGTGGCTGGACGGCCAAGTGGAATCGCAGCGGCAGCCATCTTTTGGCCTTTCTTGGTTTCGAGAACCGGATTGGACATGTCGGTGGCGACCCAGCCGGGGGCGATGGAGTTCACCAAAATGTTGTGGCGCGCGAGTTCGGTGGAGAGGCCCTTGACCAGGCTGACGACGGCGCCTTTGGATGCACCGTAGTGCGTGTGGAAGGATTCGCCGCGCTGTGCTGCGGTCGAGGTGACCGGAATGATCTTGCCCGACTTCTGCTTGATCATGTGCGGGACGGCAAAGTGGATCAGCGAGTAGACGCTCGTGAGGTTGGTGCGGATCATGTCGTCCCACTGCTTCTCGGTCATCTTCTCGATGGGAAGATCCTCGAGGTTCCAGACGCCTGCATTGGCTACGACGATGTCGAGCCGGCCGAGGCGCGCGATGGCGTGATCGACGAGCTTTTTGTTGGCTTCGTGGCGGCTAACGTCGGCCTTGAACGCTTCGACACGCGTACCGTGCTTCTTTGCTTCCTGTTCGACCTGAGCGGCGGCATCCTTGGCTTTGTTGTAGGTGAAAATAACGTCGGCGCCCGCCTCCGCGAACATTTTTACGGCCGCCGCGCCGATACCGCGCGAGCCTCCAGTGATGATTGCCGCCTTGCCAGCCAGTGAAATCATGAAGCCCCCAAGAGAGTGTGGAACCGCACCGACGAAGATCGAACCCGGAAGTGCTTGAAGCAGAGCCTAGGCTTTGTGCCCAACCAGTTCGCGGGCGTTTCGGGCCCGTTCGGCAGCGGCAACAAATTCGATGAACAGCGCACGCGCTAATGCGTCGTTGGGCATGCGCTCGGGGTGCCATTGCACACCGACGACCCAGCCCGGGCCGCCCTTCCATTCGACGGCTTCGATGGTGCCGTCGGGAGCATGCGCCGTGACTGCCAGGTCTCTTCCTGGCTCGGCGATGGCCTGATGGTGGCTGCTATTGATGCTGCCTGTTGGGCCGCCGTTGAGCTTGGCGAGCAAGCTGCCGTCTTCGAAGGCTGCCGGATGTAGGAGGTCGCCTTTTTTCGCTCCGGGCGGCAGGTCAGTGTCGCCGTGCGGGAGCGACCGGGGATGCTGAGATTTAATGTCCTGGATCAGAGTGCCATGCTGATGGACGTTGAGGATCTGACATCCGAAGCAGATGGCAAGTACGGGTTTTCCCGTTTTGAAACTGTGGTCGAGGATTTGACTATCGGTTTGCTCGCGGTTGGCGTCGAATGGGGCTGTTCTGGGATGCATGGCGGCCTGATATCGAGCTGGATCAACGTCGGCCGGGCTTCCGGGGAGAACAAAACCATCTAAATCAGCGAGTTGCATCGACAGAGCGGTGGCAGATTGGTCGAGGGGGATATCAACGGGCTCGGCGCCCGCCCCGCGGACCGAGGCGAAATAGTAGTCGAGCTTCGTACGCTCGTTTTGGCGCTGCTCTTCGGTGGTGCGCCAGGGAATGCCGATCCGGAGGGCGTGCGACGAGTTTCCGAGCATCGGGGCGGGGAGCATCGGTCAGCATCGTAGCATTCGGGCGTGACCAGCGGCAACTGAGGCGGACGGATGGGTTTCGGTGGTGATTTGTGCGGTGTTTCGTGGACCTGTGTGCGTTTACGCGCGCAGGCTGGCGGGGCGAGACAGGACCGCGTCGAGGCAATATTCGGGGCGGTGAAAAAAGCTGGAGAGTTCGGAGAGTCGCGAGGCGAGTTGTTCGGAGGATGAGGCACGAAGTGTGACGTGGCCGAGTTTGCGGCCGGCGCGTGGAGATTTGCCGTACAGGTGGAGATGCGCGTCGCGCACGGCGAGTACTTCGGCGGCTTCGGGCGTTTCACCGATCAGATTGAGCATTGCAGAGGAGCCGATCGCGAGCGTCGAGCCGAGCGGGAGGCCGACGACCGCCCGCAGGTGATTTTCGAATTGGCTGGTGAGTGCACCTTCGATCGTCCAGTGACCGGAGTTGTGGACGCGCGGCGCCATTTCGTTGGCGAGGAGTTTTCCATTCTGTTCGAAGAATTCGATGGCGAGAACGCCGACGTATTGGAGTTCGTCGAAGACGGCGCGTGCAGCTTGCTCGGCGGAGCGCTGGATTGCCGGGTCGAGATGCGGCGCAGGCGCGAGCGAGAGACGGAGGATTCCGCCGCGATGATGATTTTCGACGAGCGGGTAGACGGCGGTTTCGCCGGTGCGGGCGCGCACGGCGATGACACTCAATTCGCGCGTGAACGGGACGAACTTTTCAAGAATGTAAGGGACGGCACTCGTAGCGTGCGTGGCGGACTTCGGACTCTTTGCGCCGGCGGGCTGCTCCGGCAGCTCCGATTTTGCCTTTGCGACGTCTTCGGGATTGCGCAACTGCCACTGCCCTTTGCCGTCGTAGCCCATGCGGCACGTTTTCAGAATCGCGGGCAGGCCGATTTTTTTCACGGCGGCGTCGAGATCGTCCCGGCCTGTTACGGGAGCAAACTCCGTCGTCGGAATTCCCAATTCCTGGAAAAGACTTTTTTCGCTGATGCGGTCCTGGGCCACTTCCAACGCTTTCGCGGACGGCAGGACGGGAACACGCTCGGCGAGGAAGCGAACCGCCTCGACGGGAACGTTTTCGAATTCGTAGGTGACGAGCTCGAGACCGCTGGCGAATTTTTCGAGCGCGGATTCGTCGCTAAAATCGGCGGTTACGCGGGATGCGATGCGGCCTACCGGGCGCTTCCGGTGACGGATCGAAGAAACGGAAATGCAGACCGAGCGGATAGCCGGCGAGAGCCAGCATGTAGCCGAGTTGGCCGCCGCCGAGGATTCCGATCGTCACGCGGGTTTCCTTTTCGCGTTGGCGGCAACAGGAGCTGGCGGCTCATCTGCGTCGCCGCTGGGGGATTCGGGAGAAGTCAGGCGAAACGCGGAGGCCGGCGCCAACGACGGATCGGGATTCGCGAGCACGCGTTCGGTCTGTTCTTCGCGGAATTTTCGCAGCGCTTCGCGGATCGCCGGATGCTTCGCACCGAAGATCGCAGCGGCCAACAATGCCGAATTGATCGCGCCGGCTTTGCCGATCGCGAGCGTGCCGACGGGAATGCCGCCGGGCATTTGCGCGATGGAGAGGAGCGAGTCCAATCCTTTCAACGCTTTCGATTCGACCGGTACGCCGAGCACGGGCAGCACGGTTTTCGAAGCGGTCATGCCGGGCAGATGCGCGGCGCCGCCGGCTCCGGCGATCAATACTTCGAGTCCGCGCTGTTCGGCGGTCGACGCGTATTCGAACAGCAAATCGGGAGTGCGATGGGCCGAGACGACGCGCGTTTCATGTGGAACGCCGAGATCGGTGAGCGTTTTGACGGCGTGCTCCATCGTTTCCCAGTCGGAGGACGAACCCATGATGATGCCGACGAGCGGGCGCGAATTCGCGGAACTGGCCTCCGAATTCGCCGGTTTTCCGATTCGCGGCGGTCGCCAGACGTGTCGCGGTGGCCGGAGCGATCTTCGATTTGGCAGGTCTTCTTTCGTCATTGCGCCTGGTTCAGATGCGCTTACATCGCCTCGAAAAATCGAGAGCCGACATTCTACGGTGTTTCTCAGCGTTTTTCAGCCGCGGCCGTCGCAAGTTGCGTTTTCTGCCTCAGATAGTGTCGCAACTGGCCCACGAGATATAGCGAACCTGTGATGAAAATCACGTCGTCGGGCGAGGCTTTCGAAAGAGCATACTCGATTGCCTCTTCGGCGTCTGCGATGGTCGCGCTCTTGTTGGCGTAGTGCGCGGCGATCTCTTCGAGTTGGGATGCAGAGATGGCTCTCGATGTGGACGGAGCCGTGATCACTACCTCCGCCGCGAGCGGAAAGAGGAGGCCGGCTACTTCATCAACCGCTTTGTCGCGAAGCGCTCCGTACAATAGGAAGATGCGTTTGCCCTTCAGGCTTTCTTCCACGAAATGCGCCAACTCCCGGGCCGCCGAAGGATTGTGAGCGCCGTCGAGATAGACGTCGGGGTGCGATTGGATTTTCTCTATGCGTCCAGGCCAGACCGTGGTGGCGACGCCGCGCGCAATCGACTCATCGGAAATGCGAAAACCTCTTTGCTGCAACAGACGCACGGCCGCCAGCGCATTGAGTGCGTTTTGAAGCTGGAAGCGCCCTGGCAGGCTCGGCGCCAGATCGATCGACCAGCCCGACGCGATTTCCGTGATCTTTGCGCGGGCATGACCGTTCTCGACCGGTTCATTCTCGATTCGAAACGCTTCGCTGGTATCAATGAAGGGCGAAAGGAGTTCTGTTGGCGCGATTCCGGATCACTTCGCGTGCTTCAGGGCGTTGCTCCCCCATGATGACGGGGACTGATGGTTTGATGATTCCGGCTTTTTCTCCGGCGATCTCGCGCAGCGAGTGTCCCAGGAAATTTTCGTGATCGAAATCGATGCGGGTGATGATCGAGACGACCGGCGTGAGAATGTTGGTTGAATCGAGACGGCCACCGAGACCGACTTCGAAGACTCCAAACTCAACGCGCTGCTGCGCAAAATATTCGAACGCCATGGCGGTTACGCATTCGAAATAAGTGGGATGCGCGCGCAATTTGCCGGCGGCGAGAAGCTCTTCCGTAATCGCCTGCACGCGCGACAGGACATCCGCGAACGCCTCTTCGCTGATTTCTTCGCCGCTGATGCGAACGCGCTCGTTGATGCGCTCGAGATGCGGCGAAGTGTTGAGCCCGGTTCGAAAGCCAGCATCGCGCAGAATCGCTTCGAGGAACGCAGCCGTCGAACCCTTCCCATTCGTGCCGGCGATGTGCACGGAAGGATATGCGCGATCGGGGCGTCCGAGCCGCTCCGCCAGCAACGTGATGTTTTCTAGATCGAACTTCGCCGCAGACGCCTGCGTGGGCGCGGCGAGTTCCCTGCCGAGCGAAAGAAGATATCGAACCGCTGCTTCGTAATTCATGACAAAAGATCCGGACTAACTCAGAAGAAGATCCAGCGAGGACGCGATAAACGACTTCATTTCTTTGCGCGGCACGACCGCGTCGAGAAATCCATGCTCTAGGAGAAATTCCGAGCGCTGAAAGCCATCCGGCAACGTCTGGCGAATTGTTTGTTCGATGACCCGCGGGCCGGCGAATCCGATGAGCGCGCCCGGCTCGCCGATGTTGAGGTCGCCGAGCATGGCGAAGCTGGCGGTGACTCCGCCGGTCGTTGGATCGGTCAGCACCGAAATATAGGGGACCTTTGCGTCGTCGAGTCGCGCCAGCGCGGCCGACACCTTCGCGAGCTGCATAAGGCTGATCGTGCCCTCCATCATGCGCGCACCGCCCGAGCAGGAGACGACGATGAGCGGCTGCCGCGTGTCGAGGGCCAATTCGACACCGCGCGTGACTTTTTCTCCGACGACGGCACCCATGGAGCCACCGATGAAATTGAACTCCATCGCGCAGCAGACCACGGGACGGCCGGCGAGTTGACCCTCGGCGGTGATCACGGCATCGTTCATGCCAAGCTTTTTGCGCGCCTCCTTCAGGCGCGCGGCGTAGGGCTTGGTGTCGACGAATTGCAGCGGGTCGGTCGACGTCATTCCGGCGTCGTGCTCGGTCCACCTGCCATCGAGCAGCATTTCGAGGCGCTGCTTGGAGTTCATTTTGAAATGGAAGCCGCACTTGGGACAGACGAGGAGGTTCGCTTCGAGATCCTTGCGGAAGACGATGGTGCCGCACGACTCGCACTTCACCCATAGACCCTCGGTGCGCACCTTGCGCTCCTCGGGTGGCGTGGCCTGCTCGATTGATTTTTTTTCGCGCTTGAACCAAGCCATAGTCAGATCGGGTCAGTGACTGCGAGCCGTCAATAAATAGGATCAGGGCAACACAACTGATGATTCACGATAATTCACGAAAGGCGCCGCATTCGTGCGAAAGGCGGCCAGTCAGATCAGATTAATAGTCTATACCACGCTGGGCCAGAATTCCCTTTGTGTAAGGGTGTTTGACCTCTTTCATTTCCGTGACTAGGTCGGCGAGCTCAACCAGCTTGGGGTGGGCATTTCGGCCGGTGCAGATGACGTGGACATTCTCAGGGCGTTTACGGAGGCTCTCGACGATTTCGTCGGGGTCGAGCATCTTGTAGCTAATGACGTAGTTTATTTCGTCGAGCACGACGAGGTCGTAGTTGCCGCCATTGATGGCGTCGCGGCCGGCCGCCCAGCATTCGTTGGCCATCTTGATATCTTCGGGATCAGTCTCAGCACCGCCGACTTTCACGAAACCGCGACCCATTGGGCGGATTTCGAATCTGTCGTCGCCGAGCATTTTGGCGGAGTCGAGTTCGCCGTAGTGCCAGGATCCCTTGATGAACTGCACCATGAGGACGCGAAGCCCCTGGCCGACCGCGCGAAACGCCGTGCCGAGTGCGCAGGTAGTTTTGCCCTTGCCTGGGCCGGTATAGACGATCAGGAGTCCTTTGTTTTCGGGCATAACTGGATTTCCTTCGGCGTGACTTGGCTCGTTGGCGTTCAATCTTCGAGCTGCAAGCGCCTCATCAATTCGCGACCGATGCTGGCGATGCGTTCTTTCGTGGCTTGAGGGAGGCTCGCCTTTTGGTTCGCATACCTATCGCGCAAAATAATCCAAAGTCCAGGGCGGTAGACCTCGTCGTCTCCGGGACAAATCGCGCCGGTGAGTTGCTCGAGCTGGAGCGCGTGCTCCTCGGAGTGCGACAAATCGAGTTCGCAGCCGCGCGAGGTGGAAACGGCGTGCGGTTCGTGCGCGATGAGATCGGTGAGAATGCCGCGCGCGTCGTCGATCAAATCGCGGAAACCCTGCGAGACGAGCACGCCATCGACATCACGTGGCGTTGGCTGATCGATTTGCTCGAGATCGTAGTCGAGCAGCGGGCGTTCGATTGAAATCTCGAGTGCGGCTGACGGCTTGCCTTCATCGGGAACGATTCGAAGCGCCATAGGGTTAACGTTGTACAACAAATCGGCCGTTGCGCCTAATATCCCGAACATCGGATTTTGACGGAGCCGATGTGTCGCTGGACTACTTCGGGTAAGGGCTGCCCGACAAGATGGCGAACGCGCGGTAGATTTGCTCGGCCAGCATAACGCGAGCCAACTCATGTGAATACGTCATCTCGCTGAGCGAGAATTTCGGATGCTTGCGCCCCAGCAGGACCACGGGGAAACCGTCGGCATCACCGCAAACGAAGATCAGCTCACGGGTGCCACGATCGCGCTGATCGCCGATCCACTTCGCGAAGGCCTCCGACGAGAATCGCTTCCCGCCGGCATCCAGCAACATCACGGTCGCGGCGCGATCTGCATCCAGCCTTTTCGCCGCTGCATCACCGTCGCGAACTTCGGTGATCTCGATTGGGGATTGATGGCCAATGCGCTTGACGTAGTCTTCGAGCACAGCCCGCATTTCGGGCCGGCGCGTCTTGCCCAGCATCAACAGGCATATCTCCACTTGCGCCTCGGCACACGATTGCAACAGCCTATTTCAACTGATATTTCTTGCGCTTTTCGAGCAGCGTCTTGCGGCTGATGCCTAGAATTTCGGACGCGCGACCAATTTTGAAGTGCGTCGCTTCGAGCGTCGCGGCGATTGCATCCTTCTCGATGTCTTCCAGCGAACGCAAGTGCAGCGATGCGCCTCCGATTCCAGAAGCCGCCGATCTTACATTCTCAGGAAAATCCCTCGGCTCGAGCGTTTCGTTTTGTCCGAAGACGATCGCGCGCTCGAGAGCGTTTCGGAGTTCGCGCACGTTGCCTGGCCAGTCGTATGCGGTCAGCATTCGATGCGACATGTCGCTTAATTCGCATGGTCGTCCGTGCATCCCTCGCACAACGGCCAACAAGTGATTCGCCAAAACCGGGATGTCGGCACGTCGTTCGCGCAATGGTGGAACATGCAAGGTCAACACGTTCAGTCGAAAAAAGAGGTCTTCGCGGAAGCGGCCCGCCGTGACGGCAGCCGACAAATCAACGTTCGTCAACGCGACTAGCCGAGCTTCGATGCGCAGGGTTTCGTTGCCGCCCAGCCGTTCGAACGAGCGCTCTTGCAGCACGCGCAGCATCTTGCTCTGTGCAGTCGGCGAAAGCGCCGCGACTTCGTCGAGCACGATCGTTCCTGCGCCGCCCAACTCAAACCGGCCAAGCTTTCGCTCGACAGCCCCGGTGAACGAGCCTTTTTCGTGTCCAAAAAGTTCGCTCTCCACAAGTTGCGGCGGCAGGCTTGCGCAGTCGATCTTCAGGAATGGCGCGTCACGCCTCGGCCCCATTTCATGGATGGCCCGCGCAAGGTGATCCTTGCCCGTTCCACTTTCTCCAGTGATTAACAGCGTGGTGGGAGCCGCCGCGACTTTCTGCGCGAGTTCGAAGAGGCGCGACGTAGCCGGATCGGCAGCGATCCATGGCAGCCGCTCGGACATCATTTCGAAACCGCTTCTCCATGCGGTGGGGTTCCGCCAAAGGGCGCTTTCATCACGACCGTTTTGCCGACGCTCTCGCGCTCATCGGGAATTTCGAGCTTCGGAGCAGTCCGCCAGAGACGCTCGAGGTCGTAGAAGCGACGTGCCTGTTCGCCGAATACGTGCACGACGAACCCGCCGAAATCGAGCAGCGCCCATTCGGCTGAGCCGCGTCCTTCGCGGTGCTCAGGAGAGCGGCCGAATCTCTTGTGAAGCTGCTCTTCGATCTCCGAACAGATCGCCTGCACCTGCGGAGTGCTGAAACCTGTGCAGATGACGAAGTACGAAGTGAAGGCTCCGACTTCGCGCAGGTCGATCACCGAGATGGCGGATGCTTTTTTGTCTTGTGCGGCCTCGATTGCGAGGCGCACGGTTTCTGGCAACGAGCTTAGATTCACCGGTATAGGTCCTGTTTCAAAATGTATTCCTCGACGCGGGCGGAGACAAGCCCGTGAATGTTTTGTTCGCGATGGCGCTTTCGCCGGATGTCGGTTGCCGAGACCTCGCTTGACACGTTGTCCAGCAGATATACCGACGTCCGATTCAAGTGCGCGACCACGTTTGATTCGTGCACATCTTCGACGTCTCTGCGGACGCCGCCACGTGCCATCAAGTCAGGCGGAATCACCAGGCGCAATGCTTCGACGCGAATTCCCGGCCGGTTGGCGACGATGAAGTCACACAGACCGAGAAGTGTCTCGTATTCCTTCCACATCGGAATGTCGAGAAACGCGTCCGCGCCGATGATGAAATAAATTCGGTCGCCCTGGCCGTGATACGTGTGCCGGAAATAGCGCACCGTGTCGACCGAATAGTGAAGCTGCGCACCGCTGAAGTCTTCACCCGCCTCGGCAACCGATGGCACAAAGTGCGGGTGCTCGGAACATGCGAGCGCCACCATCGCAAATCGATGCGGAAATGGCGCCAAGTGCTGCTTCAATTTGTGCGGGGGACGGCTCGCGGGAATAAAGTGAATCTGGTCGAAATTAAATTTCCGGTCCGCGGCCCGTGCTACGGAGAGATGCCCGTTATGAATCGGATCAAACGATCCGCCAAACAGCGCGATGCGGCGTGGGTGATGTTTTGCGGCGGTGCGCTGCGCCTGCGCGGTCGTCAATAATCCTCCCCAAAAAAAACAAAAACAACTCGAGGGACTTGCCTAGCGTTACCGCTCAGCTTTGTCTTTCTCTTATTTTCTCATACTTTCGGGACAGTGCCACGTCCCGGTAGCGGGGATACCAGAAGCTAGGCTGGCGCCTGAAAATCGTCCGGGGCTGTTTCTTCGTGCGCCTGCTCCACTTCGACGTCCGGTTCTGCCTTCGGAATCTTGTCGAGGGCATCCGCCATTGATCGGACCAGATCCTTTACGCCTTCTCCGGTCGCCGCAGAGATGGCGTGAAACTCCAAACCGCGCTCGCCGCAAAACTTTTGCAATTCGTCCAAGCTTCGTTCGATCCGTGGTGGCATCGACCTTTGTCGCGACGACGATCATCGGCTTCTCGTCGAGCGTGTCGCTGAAGGCGTGCAACTCGCCAGAAATCACTTCGAACGAATGAACCGGATCGTCAACCGTGAAATCGCTCGTGTCGATCAAATGAGCCAACAAACGCGTGCGCTCGACATGCTTCAAGAATCGAATTCCGAGTCCGGCACCCTCGTGCGCGCCTTCGATCAAGCCGGGTAGGTCGGCGACGACAAATGTTCGGCCGACTTCCTTGCCGGTTCCGCCGTCCGCGTTGACCACGCCAAGATTCGGTTCGAGCGTCGTGAAGGGATAATTCGCAATCTTTGGTCGCGCAGCTGAAATCACCGAGATGAGCGTCGATTTGCCGGCGTTCGGAAATCCCACGAGACCAACATCGGCAAGCAATCGTAGCTCGAGCCGGAGATGGCGCTCTGCGCCTTCGTGGCCATCTTCGTGTTCGCGGGGCGCTTGATGCCAGGGCTTGGCGAAATGCTGGTTGCCGCGGCCGCCGTGGCCGCCTTGTGCGATCAATACGCGCTGTCCCGGGTGCGACAGATCGGCGATCGTGACGCCGGTCTGCTCATCGAATGCCACTGTGCCGACCGGCACCTGCAGAATCATGTCATCGCCGGCGTGACCCGAGCAGTTCGATCCTTCGCCGTGACGTCCGCGATCGGCCTTGAACTCGCGATTGTATCGATAGCGCAGCAACGTGTTGTCGTTCGGGTTCGCTTCCAGGTAGACGCTGCCGCCATTCCCGCCGTCCCCACCCGATGGACCTCCGCGCGGCACATACTTCTCACGCCGGAACGCAACGCAGCCGTTGCCGCCGTTCCCAGCCTTCACGAATATTTTTGCTTCATCAACAAACAACGCAAGCCTCCAACAGCGCTACTCTCAACTCATCAGATGCGCTTCGAGCCATCCACAGTGCGGAAATTTACTGTCGCGCAAAAACAAAAAGGCGGCTCGGCACACGCCGAACCGCCTGGTCAAAACTCAAAGCTTAGTTCGCAGCCGCTACCGCCGGCGCAGCTTTCTCCGCCGGTTGAACGCTGATGAAGCGCCCGTGCCGCCCCTTATCCTCAAACTTCACGACTCCGGTGACCAGTGCGAAGAGAGTGTCGTCCTTGCCCTGTCCCACGTTCACTCCGGCCTGGTGCTTCGTGCCGCGCTGCCGAACCAAAATGGTTCCAGCGTTCACGAGCTGACCGCCAAACCGCTTTACTCCAAGTCGCTGTCCGTGTGAATCGCGGCCGTTTGTTGACGAACCGCCGCCCTTCTTATGTGCCATGACAATTCCTTCTGCGCTTTATGATTTGGTGCGATTTGAAATTGTTGAGATTTACAGCTTGATGTCGCTGACCTGCACCGCCGTATAGTTCTGGCGATGGCCGCGCGAAATCTTGTACTGATTTGTCTTCTTGAACTTCAGCACGGTGACTTTCTTGTTGCGGCCGTGCGAGATGATCTTTCCGGTCACAGTCGCTTTACTGGCATCGCTGCCCGACAAGAGCTTCTTGTCTTCGTTGTGCACCGCGAGCACGGAGCCGAAAGTGACTTTCTCGCCCACGTCGCCCTTAACTCGCTCAATCCGAATCGTGTCGCCGGGCGCTACTCGATATTGCTTTCCCCCGGTCTTAATGACGGCAAACATCGTTCCTCCAGGCTCTAAGACAAACCCCGATTATAGGGGGCAACAGCCAAAATCGTCAATGAAAACTGGTAGCAACCGATTGGCTTCCTCTAAATCTAATAGAAAGTGGAGGTTGCGGCACACCGCAACTCTTCGCCCAATTTGGAGTTTAATTGGGTGAGGCCGGGAGGTACCATAAGCCCCGACCCCGCAAGATGTTGATTCGACGGATGTAGCAAGGACTCGAAAGGGGGTCCTACAATGCGATACCTCAGGTTTGCTGGTGTGGCGGCTTTGCTTTTGACGATTGGACTTTTGGGCGCGAGTAATGCGAACGCGCAGCGGGTTGCGGTTGGTATTGGAGTTGGCGGTCCGGGGTACGCCGGGTATGGATACGGCGGCGGTTACGACTACGGTTATGGCGTTGCGCCGGTCTGTGCTTACGGCTACTACGGCTATGCTCCGTATGATTGCGCTCCATACGGCTACTACGGTCCGGCATGGTTCAGCGGTGGCATTTTCATCGGCGCTGGTCCTTGGTTCCGCGGCGGTTACTATGGACGCGGCTACTACGGCCGGGGCTATGGCTACTATGGCCGCGGCGGGTACTACGGTAGAGGCTACGGCTATGGTCGAGGATACGGCTACGGTCGCGGATATTATGGCGGCGGGCGCGTAGGAATCTACGGGCACGGCGGCACTTTCGGTAACTCTCGCGGCTTCGTCGGCGGTGGCGCACGCAGCGGCTCCGTTGGCGGCTTCCGCGGTGGAGCGGGTGGCAGTTTCCACGGTGGTGGTGGCGGCGGAATGCACGGCGGTGGTGGACACGGCGGTGGCGGACATCGCTAAGACTCGCTGAAATTAACAGATCGTACAAAACTGAAACGGCCGGCAGACCAAACTGCCGGTCGTTTGTCTTTTTCGGGCGTGTCCTCAGGCGTGAGGGTGCGCCTTGTCGTAAATGTCCATCAGCTGGCGGATTGAGGCATGCGTATATTTTTGCGTGGTCGAGAGCGACTGATGCCCCAGCAACTCCTGAATCGCTCGGAGATCGGCGCCATCCGCCAGCAGATGCGTCGCAAATGCGTGGCGTAACGAATGAGGATGGAGATCCTGGTCAACATTCGCCAACCGCACATATTTCTTTACCAGGCGACCCACGGAACGCTGGGTCAGCCGCCGCCCCGCATAGTTCAGAAAAACAGCTTGAGTGTGCGGCGAGCCTTGTCGTTTCCCGCGGGCAGCCGATTTTTGCATCAGTAGTTCCTCGCGCAAACTCCAATAATTTTCGAGTGCTTCCTGCGCTTTCGTGCCGTAGGGGACGATGCGCTCTTTGTTACCCTTGCCGCGAACGCGCAATACTCGTTCCTTCTGATCAATGTCGATGAGATTCAGACCAGTGAGTTCGCTGACGCGCAGCCCAGCGGCGTAAAGAAGCTCAAGCAGCGCACGGTCGCGCCGCAGGT
Source organism: uncultured Acidobacteriota bacterium (assembly GCA_963795355.1). Lineage (GTDB taxonomy): Bacteria > Acidobacteriota > Terriglobia > Acidiferrales > UBA7541 > Acidiferrum. Next base: position 340,128 of record CAWCHM010000007.1, on the reverse strand, counting down.
AGATGCGCTCACTCTTCCGATGAGATGTCTTCGTACCCCCGGCTTCAAATTGTGGCATCGCCGTTTGATCGACAGCTGGTCGAGCATTATCCACCACGCCCTTCGCTCCAGGCCCCATGTCCGCTACGCGATTCAGAAATCCGTTCATCTCTTCAGCCGACAAGACCGACGGTATGCGCTTCGGCAGCTTCGGGGTAGGCACGAGGCGTGCCGGATTTTCAGCGAGCAGGTTTTCGCGCACGCAATACTTGAAAAACGACCGCAGCGCCGCAAGCTTTCGCGCGATCGAACTTTTTTCGAGTCCTTGATCGTGCAAATGCGCGACAAATTCCCGAATGATCGTGTGGGTGATTTCGTTCAGCGCAGGAGGCTGTGCTCCTGGCGGCGAAAGATATTCCAGAAATTGGCTCAGATCCTTGCCGTAATTCAGGATCGTATGCGGCGAGGAATTTCTCACCGAGCTCAAATACTGCAGATACTTTTCTGCGGACTGCTTCATGAGAGGGGCCCCGGCATCCAACACGGAGTGTCGCGCCATGCGTGGATCGACACGGAACGACGGTGCGAGATTGCCTTGCGTATGCAATTTGCGTTCTCGCTTGAACTTACTATAGCGACCGCAAGCCAGGCCCGACTGTTTCGCTGGGACTTGTTCGGGATACCAACCGGACGGAATGAAGATGGGCCGCTGATATCAGCGGGAGGATGACCTGACATGAGAATTGGAGCGCCGCGGCGCGCTTCTTAAGGTTTGGCGCCAACCGGCGTAGGTTCTTCTACGTGCACGGGCGCGGGTACGGCGGCCGGTTGTGGTTCCGGCGCTAGCTGCTCCCAGTCGCACCCTTCTTTGATACAGGTGTGAACCACGCCAATCTTCGATTTCTTCTCGACGATAAACGGCGCAGCACACTTCGGGCACGGCTCGGCGATTGGCATATTCGGCGTTGTAAAGTCGCAATCGGGGTAGCGCGAGCAGCCGTAGAACACCCGCGGCCGGCCTCGTCCACCTTTGCCCATGCTGCCGCGCTTCACGAACTCGCCTTCAACGCACTTGGGGCACTTGATCCCCATCGTGATCGGGCGGGTGTACTTGCACTTCGGATAACCGGAGCAGCCAATAAACGTACCGAAGCGCCCGTGCTTCTTGATCAAGTGATTGGAGCAAAGCTGGCACTTCTCTTCGAGCGGCTCGTCGGGCTGTAGCGCGATGCGCGTACCCTCGACGAGTCGTCGCGTCGTCTTGCATTCCGGGTAGCCGCTGCATGCCAGGAACGCACCAAAACGGCCGCGCTTCATCAGCATTTCCTTGCCGCAATTTTCGCAATATTCGGTCTTGCTCTCGGCGTCGTCAGAGAGTTCCGGCGCCATGTCCTGAATGAAGTCGCAATCGGGATAGCGCGAGCAGCCAAGGAAGAATCCGTGCCGGCTGATGCGCTCCAGGAGCTCACCCTCGCCGCACTTCTCGCATTTCTTCCCGGTCGGGATACCCGCCTTGTAGGAAATCATCTCGTCGTCGGCTTTCGCCAGATCGACGACAAACTTTCCCCAGAATTCGCGCACGGCGTCGCGCCAGGGCAGCTTGCCCTCTTCAATTTCGTCGAGCTCTTCTTCCAGCCGAGCCGTAAATGTGACGTCGAACACGTCGTCAAAGCTCTTCACAAGCAGCGCGCTGACTCGTTCACCAAGCATTGTGGGCGTGAAGCGGCCTTGATCTTTGCGGACATACTCGCGCTCGACGATCGTCGAAATAATCGACGCATAGGTTGAAGGCCGGCCGATGCCCTTTTCTTCCAACTCTTTCACCAGCGTCGCTTCCGTATAGCGTGGAGGCGGTTCGGTGAAGTGCTGGTCTGGTCGGATCTGATCGAGCCTCAGTATCTGACCCTGTTCGACGCGCGGCAGATTCTTGCCTTCGCCGTCGTCGTCCTTTTCGTCGTCATCGCGATCGGCCACGACCGCAGGCGTCTGGTAGACACGCAGGTAGCCGTCAAATTTCTGGACCGAACCGGTCGCGCGAAATGTGTAATCACCCGCCGAAATGTCGATCGTCGTTTGATCGAAAACGGCCGGCATCATCTGCGACGCCACGAAACGCTGCCAAATCAGCTGGTAGAGCTTGAACAAATCGTCGTCGAGATACTTGCGGACGTCTTCCGGCGTACGTGTCACGTCGGTCGGACGAACCGCCTCGTGTGCTTCCTGCGCGTCTTTCTTCGACTTGTAGTAGTTCGGCTTCTCAGGAAGATAGCTCGAACCAAACTTTTCCGGAATCATCTCGCGTACTTGGGTCAGCGCATCGGCCGAAACGTTGACCGAGTCCGTACGCATATACGTGATCAGTGCGACCGATCCCTCTTCACCGAGATCGACGCCTTCATACAGGCGCTGCGCGATCCCCATCGTACGCTTTGCGGTGTAGCGCAGGCGGTTGTACGAGGCTTGCTGCAACTTCGAAGTGGTGAACGGCGGCGGCGGATTCCGTTTCTTCTCTCGCTGCGCGACCGACGCGACTTCCCATTTCGCCTTGCTCACGGCGGCGACGATCCTGTCGGCGGCTTCCTGATTCGAAACCTCGATATCTTCGCCCTTGTATTTCCACAGCTTGGCTTCGAAGATCGGCGGCTGCCCGCCATCGAGCATCGCGTGGATCGACCAATACTCGACCGGGACGAACGCGCGAATCTCCTGCTCGCGCTCGACAATCAGTCGCACCGCGACGGTCTGAACGCGCCCGGCCGAAAGCCCTCGCCGAACCTTATCCCAGAGCAATGGGGAAACTTTGTATCCGACGATGCGGTCTAGTACCCGGCGCGCCTGTTGTGCATCGACCAGGTTCGTATCTACTTGCCTCGGTTTCTCGAATGCGGCCCGAATCGCCTTCGGGGTGATTTCATTAAAGGTGACGCGAAAAATCTTCTTCGGGTCGATGGCTGGGACTTCAATCTCGTCCTTATCTTCTTTCTTGCCAGCCTTGCCCTTCTTGCCTTTGCCCTTCTTGCCCTTTGCTTCTTCAGCGGCTTCGGCCTCGGCCTTTTCATCCTTACCGATCCCGTTACCGTTTTTGCCAAATCGGCCATTGCCCGATGGCTGAGACTCTTCATACTTGCTGGGCTTAGTCAAAACGGCACGCAGGTGGGCAGAGATCGCCTCGCCTTCGCGATCAGGGTCGCCCGCCAGATACACGGCGTCAGCGGTAGCCGCCGACTTCCTCAAGTCATTGATGACCTTACCCTTACCGTAAATGATCTCCAGGGTCGGCTCGAAAATCTTTGGGTCGTCGATCGAAATTGGCTTGTGCGGCTTTTCCTCAGCCTTGCTCTTCCGCTTACTCTTCTTCTTTTTCTTCGGGCCATCGGGCAGGCGAATGCCAATCGTCTTTTTCGGCAGGTCCATGACGTGGCCGATCGATGCCTTGACGGTATAATCCCGTCCCAAATATTTGTTGATCGTTTTCGCCTTGGCAGGCGATTCGACGATGACTAAGGAACGTCCCATTTCTTCTATGTAACTCCGGATTCACTCGCAGAAAGGCTCGGCACCAGATGCCTGTGTCCTTCTCGCTAACTAACTACATGATGCGGCAAATACGCGTGCGGATTCATTACGATTCCACCGCGCCTTCCAACTCCAATGATTACAATGATTTCCGGGGACTACAGCAGGACCTTCACAAACTGCTTGCCGGGCAGTTGTCTTACGATCCCTTTCATCTCCAGGTCAAAAAGGGTAGCCAGAACGTCAGATGAGTTCAAGCCGCATCGGTCCATGATGTCATCAAGTTGTACTGGCTGGTCGGTGGCGAGCAATTCGTAAAGCTTCTTTTCGGACGAATTCAGACAGGCTGCTGCGAGAAGATTGCGCTGTTCGGCCTCAGGAGCCTCGGCCCGAACCAAGGCGGCGCGTATCGGCGTCGGCAAATCCTCGATCACGTCTTCGCCGTTCGTGATGAGCTTGGCGCCCTGGCGAATCAGCAGGTTGGGAGCGAAGCTCACCGGCTGAGTCACGTTGCCCGGGACAGCAAACACCTCGCGTCCGAACTCCATCGCCAGCCGCGCCGTAATCAGGGACCCACTGTACTGGGCGCCCTCAACTACGACGACCCCGACGGGCATCCCGGCCACAATCCGGTTCCGAATTGGGAAATTTTCGGGGGCCGGGTGAGTTCCAAGGGGAAACTCGCTAATGATGGCGCCTCGTTCCAACACCTTTTCGTAAAGCTTCTTGTTTTCCTTCGGGTAGCAGATGTTCACACCCGTGCCTAATACCCCGATCGCACGTCCATTGACCGCCATCGCCCCCTGATGAGAGATCGCATCGATCCCGCGGGCCATCCCGCTCACGACAACCAACCCTCGCGCCGCCAGTTCACGGCCAAGGCGCTCCGCCATCTGCGTGCCATATAGGGTTGGCTTCCGGGTGCCCACCACGCCGATGCAGCACTGAGACAAGACCTCAACGTTGCCGCGAACATAGAGCAGCGTCGGAGGATCGTAGATTTCGCGGAGTGTCTTGGGATATTCCGGGTCGGTCCAGTTCACGAGGTGCAGGTTTTCGATCCCGCGGATCGATGCGAGTTCCTTCTCAGCGCGTCTGAAGGCCTGCTTCTTGTGGACAGCTTGCGCTACGGCCGCGGGCAAGTTGCATCGTTCCAAATGGGGTAGCGGTGCGCGAAAGATTTCGTCAGGCGAGCCAAACTCTTCGAGCAGCCGCGCAGAAAGCCGCGCCGCGATGCCCTGTGTCATCGAAAGCGCAAGCCACGAGAGAGACGATTCCAGTTCCATTGTGGGCTGGAATGGTATGCGTCGCTAAATGTACTGTCAAGTAATATAATTATAGAATAACTGAGCGACAGACGGTCAGGCTTGCGCTGCCATGCCCGCTTGCTTCTGCGCACGCGGAACCTGCGCCGCATCCTCGGTCAGCACCAGATCGAGCGTATCGACAAACAGATCGGCGTCCGCCTTCGAGAAAATCAGCGGCGGCCGCAGCTTGATTACGTTGTGACCCGGCCCGTCAGTGCCCGCCAGAACGCCCCGCTCACGCAACCGATTCACCACGTAATCCGCTTGCGCCGTCGCCGGAGCACGCGTGTCGCGGTCTCGCACCAGATCGACGCCAAGAAATAATCCCGACCCGCGCACATCGCCGATGACCGCATGCCGCTCCTGCAATCCACGCAGGCGCTTCAGCAAATGTTCGCCGACGCGCAACGCATTCTCCGTCAATTTCTCTTCGCGCAAGACATCCAGCACCGCCAGCCCGGCTGCACACGAAACCGGATTCCCGCCAAACGTGCTGAAAAATTCCATCCCATTGGCGAACGACGCCGCAATTTCGTGCGTGGTCACGACCGCCGCGAGCGGAAACGCATTCCCGATCGGCTTGCCGAGCACAACGATATCGGGCACGACGCGCTGCGTCTCGAATCCCCAAAAATGTGTGCCGAGCCGCCCGAAACCAACCTGCACTTCGTCCGCGATGCACACGGCACCCGCAGCCCGCACGCGCTGATAAACGGCGTCGAGATATCCGGCCGGAAAAACAATCTGTCCGGCAACGCTGGGCAGCGTTTCGGCGAGAAACGCCGCGACCCCGCGCCCTTCCGAACGCGCATCCGCGATCACGTCGCCGACTCGCTCGGCATATTTCGCGCCCACGCCCGTCTCACCGCGTTTGTACGGTCCACGATAATCGTCGGCAATCGGCGCGACGTGAACCCACGGCTTGCGTCCCCGACCACCCGGTCCATCGAACTTGTAAGGGCTCAGATCGATCAGCGAAGACGTATGCCCGTGATACGCGTGCTCAAGCACGATCACGTCTTCCTTTTTCGTGTGAGCCCGCGCCAAGCGTAGCGCCAACTCGTTCGCCTCACTACCGGAATTGACGAAATAGCAGATGCGCAACGCCGGCGGCATCAACTCGAGCAGCCGCTCGGCATAGCGAACCACATTATCGTGAAGATATCGCGTGTTGGTGTTGAGCAACCCAACTTGCTCTGCCACAGCACGCGCAATGCGCGGATGGCTGTGACCAACGAGCGGCACGTTGTTGTAAACATCGAGGTACGCGCGCCCCGTGTCGTCGTACAAATACTGCTTCCACCCGCGAACGATCTTCAGCGGCCGCCGGTAAGAGACGCTGAGATTCCCGCCGAGCACTCGTTCCCGATCCGCCAGCGTGTCGGCAACATCCTTTTCGTCCGCGACAACTCTCTCCGCCGCGATACGGAGCAGCAAATTGGGATTGGGCGACAGATCAGTCCAAACGCCGCGCTCCGCAGCCACCGCAACCCCCGGAAAATCCGTGCCGCGATCCAACAAATCCGTGATCACCTGAAAATGCAGATGCGGCGGCCATCCGCCATTTTCCGCGATCGCACCGATCCGCCCAATGCGTTCACCGCGTACAATTGACTGCCCGATCTTCAGCTTGCCGAGCGACTCGCGCGTCAAATGCCCGTACAGCGTAAAGAATTCTTCGCCACCACCCGGACCATGCCGCAGGATCACCACCGGCCCATAATCGAGCGGCTCCGGATTATTTGCGAAAGCGTGAACCACCCCGTTCAGCGGTGAGTAAACCGAACTTCCGGCCGCAACAAATAAATCGACGCCAAGATGAATGGTTCGTCGCTCATCCGTCGGATTTTCCGTCGCACCGAAAAGCGGCGAATTGTAAAGCAGTCGCGGCTCGTTGTACCGTCCGATTCCGACGCTCAGTTTCGCTTTGCGCAATTCTCCAAAAATTGCGTCGTTCAGCTTTTCGCTCTCCCCCACCGCCGGATCGGCGCCCAGAAAAGCGCTGCCTACTCCGAGATCAAACACAACCGGCGTCGTCGTGCGCAGATCGACGTCGAGAAGCGGTGCTGCCGAAGTGGCATGGGCCGCCAGCCACTTGCGAACCGCGCTCGCCTTCGGCACCGGCTGCAATCCGCAAACTTCCCGCAGCATGTAGTGCGCAAACCGCGAATGCACCTGCGCAAGACGCGACAGCGCTTCCCACGCCGGCTCTTCCGTGATCGTGACGTAAGCGTCGTCCGGCTTGACGCTCGCGCGAATCGCCGAATTCACCACACTCACGGCGAGCCGCATCGCGATCAGCGGATACAAAACCGAAATCTCGACATCGGTAAGCAGGAACCGCGAGTAGTAGCCCGAAAGAACCGCGGCGACCGCGCGCAACGGCTCTTTCTTCCCCAGGATCGAATACGCCGCGGCGATCGCGACCTCTGAGACCGTGAAGCTCTCGTGCATATCGCCAAAATCGAAAACGCTGATGACGCGCCGCGGCTGCGCCGACGCTTCGCCGACCAGCACGTTGTAGTCATTCGCGTCGCCATAAACAACACTGCGGCGCAGCCGGCCCATCACCGGCACGACGTCGCAGTCGTAGAGTGCAAGAAATTTCTCGATCAGCGCTCGCCGATCGAGATCCGTGATTTGTTCGAGATGTTCGCGAATCCATCCTGCGCGCGCAAAATCCCATTTCAATTCGCGCTGCGCCGCCCCGTGAGAAAAATGCGCAAGGCCGGTGCTCAATTCGCCCAGCAATTCGCCCAGGCTGCGCAGCATTTCCGCCGAGTGCGGATTGGCATGCGCCATTAACGTCCCAGGAATATATGTGAGCAACCACACAAGCCGCGTCGACCCATCAGGGGCCGAGATAGCGGTAAACGCTTCGCCATTTTTATTGAGGCAAACGCGCGGCAAGCCAATTTGCGGCGCTCGCTGCGCAAGGTGCTGCAACGCCTGACACTGTAAGTCGATCAACGCCGACCCGCGCGCGGGGTGCATCACCTTCAGAACAAAATCGGTACCTGCAGGTGGCTGCCAAACGGATTCGGGCTGCGCGTGTTCGGCAGATTGTGCGGACTTTGAGAGTTGACCGAGTGCCACAATTTCAGTTTCAGAAGCCTCCGCATCCGACACTTCTGCAACGGCGTCGGCCAAAGAATCGGTCGTTTCATTCGCGTCTGGGCCAGTGTCATGCGCGGGAGACCATCCGGTTGCAGCTTCGCTCTCGTCGATGTCGGTGACCGACGGGACCGATGCCGACGGCACAGAGACAGCGGCCGGCGCAGGGACACTCGCGCTGGTCCCCGGTTTCACCTTCAAATGGAAATTGTCGTCGTATTCTCCGGGCAGCGCCTTCGCCGCCACGTGGAGCCCGTAGAGTTCAAGCGCGAGTCGTTCCGCCTCGGCTTCCGTGGTTGGTTGACCAACCCGATCTTCCAGCTGCATGGCGAAATCTTACTTCCGAACCTCGAAATCGAGAACCGAAATCCGGAACCTCAAGCGTCTCTCGCCTACAGCGCGTTCAGCGTGACCGGACCGTTCACCGTCGTGAGTCGAATCACCGGCGTCCCGCTGCCATATTCGATCCGACGGTTGTCGTCATCGTCGAACGTCTTGCGCGCATCAGCGCACACGCTCGCGTGACAAGTGATCGGCGAGTGCCCTTTCGATTCCAGCACGAAGCTGGTCTTCACTTCCGACGGCACGCTCAACGAAATCGGACCGTTCACCGCATCGGCCACGAGCCCGCCTTCGCTCCAACCCGTGCCATGTAACGCCACGCTGATCGGCCCATTCTCCGTATGCAGTTTCAGCTTGCCGCTGTTCCCTGAAATCGAGATCGGTCCGTTCTGCGAAGAAATATCCGCTTCCCCCGTGCAGTTCGACATCGACACTGGCCCGTTTTCACCACGCACGTAGATTTTCCCATCGACCTCGGAAAACGACGCTGGCCCATTCTGGATCTTCACTTCCATGTTCGCGGCTCGCGGCGTGCGAACCAGCAGTTGCAACGCCCAGTGATCTCCGTGGCTCGGCCCGCTCACCGACACATGTCCGCCGTCGACCGACATCTTGATCTTCGATAGCAAATCCTTCGCATCGGATCGGTCACGATCGGCAAACTTGCACGCGGTCACGGAGTAAGTGTCCTTGTCCCATCCCCGCGCCTGCACGCCCGCGTTCACCAGATTGTCGATACGCAACGTGCTCGCTTCAGCCTTGGTAAGCGTGCGCTCTTCGGATTCCATGATTGCCGGCTCGCTGTCAAACTGAATGTGCAGGTCTGCACACGTTGTTGCTTCGCCGTTGCGATTCGAAGAAAAAGTGGTCTCGACGCTTTCCGGCTGGAACGAATCCTCTGACGTAAACGCGTCGATCGCGGGCATCGTCGGCATTTCAGGTAATGCCGGCATGGCTGGCATCGGCGGCATAGCAGGCATGGCGGGTATTGCGGCGTCAGGCATCGGCGGCACGGCGGGAACGGCAGGAAGTTGAGGCATCGAAGGCATTGCAGGAATCGTGGGCATAGCCGGCATCACAGGCGAGGCCGACTTCGACTGGGGCCTGCGGGGCGCAGCCGCCAAAAGCACTCCACATCCGGCCAAAATTCCAGTTAAAGCAATAAATTTAGCGGGTCGCATCGGCGCACCTCCCCTTTTCTCGTTCATAGACGATAGAAGACACCCTTCGGTCTGGTCGGGTTCACAGAATTTATTTGAGAGGTGCTCGGTCGAGCAAGTCCGCCAGAATCAGCGAGAAGCGACGATGTTGGATCGGAGTAGGGCGTTCAGATCGGCGACGATTCCAGCCGCCGTATCTCGAACCGCCTTCTCGGTCGTGGCTTTACCAATTTCAAACCGCGCCACTGGAGCATAGGAACTCACCGTGATCACCGACCCAGCTCGATTCGCCCCGCCAGGCTCCGCAGCCGCATAAATCGCCTGATCGGGGCGCGCCAGGTTCGTGATCCCGACAAAGAGCGACATCTTGCCTTCGGGAGAAAACGTACCCATCACCGCCCGGCGCAGTCGGTTCTGCGGATCGGGCTCGGCAAAAATTCCGCTGATGCGAATTCCGTCGCTCGGACGCGAATCTTCGGGCCGCAATCGGTGCACGCTAAAACCCGACCGCCTCAATTCCACCATCAGCGTGATTGCCATGAAGTCGACCAGGCGCCCGGCTTGCTCGGCGGGCACATCTTCCTCACGAAGCTGTTCGCGCGACGGCGAAGGATTGGTGACCGAAACCGCGGGCACGCTCTTCTCCAGCTTGCCCTGCCCATCGACCGCATCGATCTCGAAATCGCTCACATAGATGATCTTCGACCGATCGACGGACGAATCCGTAGTCACAATGTCTGGCGTGTCGATGGCCGCGACCGTGATCGCCGCATCTCCCTGCGGTGGAGGAGGCGGGGGCGGCTGCGGAGCGATTTGATTCTGGGATGCTTGACCTTGCTGCCCGGATTGCGATGAAGTCAGCTGTTGCGCCTGCGCGAAGCACCCGCCAGCGAAACCGGGGCCCAAAGTGAAGAGCACAATTGCAGACAAACCGAATCGCTTCATGACGCAACCTCAGTCGCAGCCGCTAGTGATGCGCACCATCATAGGTTTGATGCGCGCCACGCGGTGGCGTCATGTTACAGATTCGTGCTGTGGTTGAAACCTGTACGGAAGGACGGTTTTTCGATGCCCATGCTGCGTATGTACGGGCGCAGCACTGCTGCGCCCCAGGTCCCCCAGCCGCAAAGTCCATCTGCAATCTGGTTTTGATTCTGGTTTGCTTTTCGGTGTGCGATCTTTAAAGGTGAAGAGACCCATTGTAAAGAACGCGTGCCTTGCCCGACTCCCCACGCTCGATCCGCCCTATGCGGAAAAACTTCTCGCGCCGTCGCTTCAAATCCGCTTCCACCGACTGCACCTTCGCCTGCGGCACAACGAGGACCATGCCGACGCCCATGTTGAACGACTGCAACAACTCGTCGGTGTCGATCTTCCCCAGCTTCGCCAAATATTTGAAAATCGGCGGTACCGGCCACGCGCCCAGATCGACCTGCGCCTGCACGCCCGACGGCAACACGCGCGGCAAATTACCCGGAATCCCTCCGCCGGTGATATGCGCAAGCGCCGAAACCCACCCCTTCGCCAAAATATTCTTAAGCGCCGGCGCGTAGCAAAGATGCGGTTTCAGCAACTCCGCCCCAATCTTGTTGCCGACTTCCGCGACGTAGGTATCCGGCTTGAGCTTCGCGACATCGAAAACCAGCTTGCGCGCCAGCGAATACCCATTCGTATGCAGCCCCGCCGATGGCAGCGCCAGCAGCGCGTCGCCCGGCTTTACATTCTTGCCGGTCAAAACGTTTTTCCGCTCAACCGCCCCGACAATAAATCCCGCTAGGTCGTACTCCCCGACCGGATAAAATCCCGGCATCTCCGCCGTTTCGCCGCCGATCAACGCGCATCCCGCTTTGCGGCACGCGCGGCTCATTCCCTCGATAAGCTGCTCAACCACATTCGCATCAAGCTTGCCCATCGCAAGATAATCGAGAAAAAACAGCGGCTCAGCACCCTGCACCAGAATGTCGTTCACGCAGTGATTGACGAGGTCGCCGCCCACCGTGGAATGCACGCCCGTCGCCATCGCCACTTTCAACTTCGTCCCGACGCCATCCGCGCTTGAAACCAGCACCGGATCGGAATACTTGCTCTTGTCCAGCGCAAACAGCGCGCCGAACCCGCCGATTCCGCCCAGCACGCCTTTCGTAAACGTCCGGCTCGCGTGATGGCGAATGCGCTGTTTCGCCGCGTCGGCTACGGCGATGTCGACCCCTGCGTCAGCGTATTTCATGGATGAGGTAAGGTCCTGTTTCCCAGTCCGGCCGACCTAAAGCCGGCCGTACTCAATTGGATTTCGGTGATCGCCAGGTGGGTGCGGCGTTTACTCGAACCGATAGTAATACGACAAACAACTAAAATGTATGGAACAAACGCTTCCAGCGCACGATCCCCGGATGCAGGATTGCATTCGCGTACGCAAAAAATCTCTCGCGCACTTCGCCCGGCTCCCATGCATCCGACGGCGCTTCGAGCGACATGTAAATCATCACCGGCTTCCCGATGATATTCGCGCGAGGCACGCATCCCCAGAACCGGCTGTCGTACGAATTCGTGCGGTTGTCGCCCATCGCGACGTAACAATTGTCCGGAACGTGATACGGAAACTTCAGCTCCGAAAATCCGTTCGGCGCGTTTCCCGCCGGAATCGGCTCCGTCGGGCCGACCGCATACGGCTCGAACAGTTTTTTCCCGTTCACGTAGACCGAACCGCCATGCAGATCAATCGTATCGCCCGGCACCGCAATCGCTCGTTTGATCAGGTCCGTCGATTCCGGCGCATACGGCGGCCGGAAAATGATTACGTCCTGCCGGTGTGGATTCCGCCACAGCGGCACATGCCAATTCGTAAACGGCACGCCCGCGTCGATGCCGATGCGGCTCATGATCAGGTGATCCCCGATCAGCAGGGTATTCTCCATCGACCCCGACGGAATCACCCGCGCCTGCCCGATCGTCCCGTTGATCAGCATGAACGCCAGCGCCACCCAGAACCACGCGATCGCCTCGCGGCTGATGCGCTTGCTCATCGGCAGTCGCGATTCTTTGCCCTTTTCCGTTTTTATTTCGTGCTTTGATTCCACTTCCACGTTCCACCACCAATGACTGTGCTTTTCTCAGGTGCCGTCAGTTCGATTGCCCGCCCAATTGTTAGATGTCAAAACGTCCGAAAGAGCCGCTTCCAACGAACCTCGCCCGGATGGAGAATCGCGCTCGCATACGCCAAAAATCTCTCGCGAATCTGCCCCGGCTCCCAAGCATCGGGCGGCACATCGAGTGACATATAAATCATCACCGGCGTGCCAATGATGTCTTTGCGCGGCACGCAGCCCCAGAAGCGGCTGTCGTACGAGTTCGTCCGATTGTCGCCCATCGCGAAATAACAATTGTCCGGAACCTTGTACGGAAACTTGATATCGGTGTAACCAGGCGGCGCGCTGCCAGGCGGCGCCGGCTCACTCGGACCAATCGTGTAACTCTCCTGCTGCTTCTGCCCGTTCACGTAAACCGACCCGCCATGAATATCGATAATGTCGCCCGGCAACCCGATCGTCCGCTTCACATAGTCCGGCGTATCCGGCGCAAACGGCGGCTTGAAAATAATCACCTGCTGCCGCCGCGGATTCCGCCACAACGGCACATGCCAATTCGTAAACGGCACGCCCGCGTCGTACCCGATCCGGCTCATGATCAGGTGATCCCCGATCAGCAGCGTGTTCTCCATCGATCCCGACGGAATTACGCGCGCCTGCCCGATCGTCCCGTTGATCAACATGAACGCCAGCGCCACCCAGAACCACGCGACAATCTCGCGCTCCACACGCTGGCCCATCGGGACCTTTACTTCCTTCTTTTCCTCGTTCGCTCGATTCGGATTTCACGTTTAGCTTTCGCGTTCTACGGTGACGGGTCGCTCGGCGCCGGGGTCTTCAATGCGGCTGCCGTTGGTGGAATCTCTGAAAATCTCTTCGTTGCCCGATGCCTTGCTGCCCACCTCGAGCTGCACTAAATCGGTGGGATACACACCAGTGTAGCAAGACGTGCAGAACGTATTTTCCGTGTCGTTCACCGCTTGTTTCAAACTCGCCAGCGAAACATACCCCAGCGAATCCGCGCCGAGAAATTTGCAAATCTGTTCCGGCGTATTCGACGACGCAATCAATTCTTCCTTCGTCGGCGTATCCACTCCGTAGTAGCACGGAGAAATCGTCGGCGGGCAACTGATGCGCATGTGGACTTCTTTCGCGCCCGCTTCCTGCATCATGCGCACGATTTTGCGGCTCGTCGTTCCGCGCACCAGCGAATCATCCACCAGAATGACGCGCTTGCCCTCGATCAGCCCGCGAATCGGATTCAGCTTCAGCTTCACGCCAAAATTTCGAATCGCCTGCGACGGCTCGATAAACGTCCGCCCGATGTAGTGATTCCGAATCAATCCCATTCGAAACGGAATCCCCGACTCCAGCGAATACCCAACCGCCGACGGCACGCCAGAATCCGGCACCGGCACCACGATGTCCGCATCGACCGGATGCTCCTTCGCCAGCAATCGCCCAAGCGCTTCCCGGCTCTGCGTTCACCGACCGTCCAAAAATGATGCTGTCCGGCCGCGAGAAATACACATGCTCAAAAACACATTGCTGCAGCTGTTTCGGCGGCGCAAAGCGAATCGACTCGATCCCCGACCGCGAAATCCGAACCATCTCGCCCGGCTCGATCTCGCGAACATACTGCGCATTCAACAAATCAAACGCGCACGTCTCGCTCGCCACCAGCCACGCATCGCCGAGCTTGCCCAAATTCAACGGCCGAAATCCGCGCGGATCGCGCACCGCATACAATTCATCCGGCGTCAGCACCAGCAGCGAATACGCACCTTCAACCTGATTCAACGCATCGCCCAGCGCTCCCGAAAGATTCCGCGCCTGCGATCGCGCCAGCAAATGCACGATCACTTCCGTATCGCTGTTCGTTTGAAAAATCGATCCGCGATGTTCCAGCCGGCGCCGGTGCTCCGCCGCATTCGTCAAATTTCCGTTGTGGCCCAGCGCCACTTTGCCCTTGTTGCAATCGATCAGGATCGGCTGCGCATTCAGCAGTGCCTTGTCGCCCGCCGTCGAATACCGCGTGTGCCCGATCGCCGAATTCCCCGGCAACGCATTCAGCACGTGCGGCTGAAAAATTTCTTCGACCTCGCCCATCGCGCGATGCAGGTGCAAATCTTTCCCGTCGCTCGATACAATTCCCGCCGACTCCTGCCCTCGATGCTGCAATGCATACAGCCCGAGATACGCGAGCTTCGCCGCTTCTTCGTGTCCGAAAGCTCCGAACACACCACACTCATCGTGAAAACGGTCGTCAGCGAAGGCGAGCTTGTTTTTCATAAGCTTGCGATGCACAAACTAACTGGCGCGTACCGCGCGTTCTAGCGAATGCGTAAAAGTTTCACGCAACTCTTCGACGGGGCTGTCGATCGCCGCGTGCCCCTTATATTCGATGCGGAGGCGGGTGTCACGGGTGACCTGGCCGATCTGCTCCGCCGTCACCTTATATTGTCTCGCACTCTCCAGAACGCGGGCAACTAAACTCGGCTTCACCGAGACGATCGCCCGCGCCCCGCGCTCGCCAAAAAGCGCAAACTCCGCCGGCCCAGCAAGACCGGCCGCATCGTCGAGCGCAACTTTCGCCGCCAGCGCCGCCACTTCCGGCCGGCCACCCGCCGACGCGAAGCACGACTCCGCGATCGCAACCGCAATTCCCCCGTCGCTGATGTCATGTGCCGACTGCACACTGCCCTCAGTCGCCAGCGCAATCAACAATTCCTGCAGCCGCTTCTCCGCCGCCAGATCGATCGCCGGCGGCTCGCCCGCCACAATCTCGCGGATCTGCTTCGAATACTCCGACGACGAAAATTCCTGCGCCGGCTCAAGCACCGGCACGAGTTTGCTCGCCGCGTCTGTCGGCAAAGCCAACCCATCCAACAACAAAATCGCATCTCCCGCCTCGCGAAACCCAATCTTCACCACGCGCGAAGCATCCTCAATAATCCCCAAAATCCCAATCACCGGCGTCGGATAAATCGACTTTCCCAGCGTCTCGTTATAAAAGCTGACATTTCCGCCCGTGATCGGCGTTCCCAATTCATTGCACGCCACCGTCAGCCCATCGATCGCTTCGCTGAACTGCCACATCACCTCCGGCTTTTCCGGACTTCCAAAATTCAAACAATTTGTCGCCGCGATCGGCCGCGCCCCGCTCGTCGCCACATTGCGCGCCGCTTCCGCCACCGCATGCATCGCGCCCACGCGCGGATTCAACTGGCACCATCGCCCATTTCCGTCCGTCGACAACGCCAGCGCCCGTCTTCACTTCGCCCGTTTGCGGATCCTTCAGCCGAATCACCGCCGCATCGCTCGCGCCCGGCCCCGCCAAAGTGTTCGTCCGCACCATCGTGTCGTACTGCTCCGTAATCCATCGCTTCGACGCAATCGCCGGCGACCCGAGCAGCTTCTTAAAATTTTCCGTCAGGTCCAACCCGGCCGCAGCCTCCGCAAACTTGAACCAATCCGCCGCCGTCTCTTTCCGCAAAGTCGGCTGCCCGATCGGCCGCTGATACACCGGCCCTTCTTCCGCCAACGGATGCGCCGGAATTTCCGCCGCCACATTCGCGCCGTGCATCACTTTCGCGATCCCGCCCTCGGTCACCGTCCCAACGACAACCGCGTCCAGCCCCCACTTCTTGAACACATCCAAAACTTCCCGCTCGCGCCCGCGTTCCGCCACCAGCAACATCCGCTCCTGCGATTCGCTCAGCATGATTTCGTACGCGGTCATGCCCGACTCGCGTTGCGGCACCTTCGCCAGATCAATCTCAATTCCCGTTCCGCCGCGCGACGCCATCTCCATCGTCGAGCACGTCAATCCCGCCGCGCCCATATCCTGAATCGCCACGACCGCGCCCGTCTGCATCGCCTCGATGCACGCCTCCAACAACAACTTCTCCATGAACGGATCGCCGACTTGCACGTTCGGCCTTTTTTGCTTCGACTCTTCCGTGAACTCCGCCGACGCCAGCAGCGACGCGCCGTGAATCCCGTCGCGCCCCGTTTTTGCGCCGACGTAAATCACCGGATTCCCAATACCCTTCGCCTTCGCGAGAAAAATCTCTTCCTTGCGCGCGATCCCCAGCGCCAGCGCATTCACCAGCGGATTCTGCGAATAGCACGGCTCAAAGCAAACTTCGCCGCCGATCGTCGGCACGCCAAAACAATTTCCGTAATGCGCCACGCCGCGAATCACGCCGTCCAAAATCCGCCGATTCTTCGCCGCGTCGTCGCCCGATGTTCCCTTGCCCGGCGCAAGCTCACCAAACCGCAGCGAATCGAGCACAGCCACCGGCCGCGCCCCCATCGTAAAAATATCGCGCAAAATCCCGCCGACACCCGTCGTCGCGCCCTGAAACGGCTCCACAAAACTCGGATGATTGTGCGATTCGATCTTGAACGCCGCGACCAGCCCGTCGCCGATATCGACCACGCCCGCATTCTCGCCCGGCCCCTGCACCACCAGCTTGCCCCGCGTCGGCAGCCGCTTCAGATGCACCTTGCTCGATTTGTACGAGCAGTGCTCGCTCCACATCACGCTGAAAATTCCCAGTTCCGTGATGTTGGGATCGCGCCCTAGAATTTTCTTAACGCGTGCGAATTCGTCCGTCGTCAGCCCGTGTTCCGCCGCTATTTCAGGAGTAACTTTGATTTCCGTAGGTGCCGTCGCCATTAATTTCCCATCACACTGAGAATGTGTAGGGGCGCAGCACGCTGCGCCCCAGCTAGCTAGATCACAAAAACCTGTCTCGGTCCGCTTTTCTCTTTCTTTTCTCGCGCCAGCCTCACGCCGACGCCTTCGCAGCGCCAACGAGCGCTTCGACCATCGACTGAAAAATCACCAATCCATCATCCGAATCCAACGCCGCCTCCACCGCCCGCTCTGGATGCGGCATCAATCCCGCAACATTCCGCTCGCGATTGCAAATTCCCGCGATGTTCGACATCGACCCATTCGGATTCCCCGCCGCGTCGTCCGACCCATCCGCGTTCGTATAGCGAAAAATCACCTGCCGGTTTTTCTCGAGCTCCGCCAGCGTCGCCTCATCCACATTGAAATTCCCGTCGTTGTGCGCGATCGGAATCCGAATGATCTGTCCCTTTTTCGCTGCGCTGGTAAACGGCGTATCTGTCTGCTCAATCCGCACATGCACGTGCCGGCAGATGTACCGCAACCCCGAATTCCGCATCACCGCGCCCGGCAGCAGCCCCGCCTCCAGCAAAATCTGAAACCCGTTGCAAATCCCAAACACCATTCCACCGCCCTTGGCGAACTTCTCCACCGACTTCATCACCGGCGAAAATCGTGCAATCGCACCCGTCCGCAAGTAATCGCCGTACGCGAATCCTCCCGGCAAAATAATCGCGTCGCATCCCGCCAGATCCTGCGACTGGTGCCAGATAAACTCAACCGGCTTGTGCATCACGTTGGCGAGGGTGTAGTACGCGTCGTGATCGCAATTCGATCCCGGAAAGACTACGACTCCAAACTTCATGCGGTGGCGGCTCCTCGGAGAAGTTGGGGAAATCCTATTTTAGCATAACGACTAAATTCTTCAGGCTGCGCCCTCCGACTCCGATTGTAGGGGCCGGGCTTGCTCCGCCCGGCCACTGCGTTTTGCCTCGTACCTGCCAACCCACACGACGCCTTTTTCTCGCGACTCAAGGCGGGCAACGCGCGCAAATCAGTCCCTCGCGGTGTCGCGGCTAAACACGAGGCAATATCCGTTTAAATCCTCAACCACAAGCTCGTAGCACTTATAGAAACGCAACACCGGCCCCTCGAGAATTTTTGCGCCCTTTGCTTTCAACTCCGTGTACAGCGCGTCCACGTCGTCCACCCACACGTAAGCATCAAGCGCCTCTTCCCGACGTTTCCTGTTAGGCGCGACCGTTTCCCCTGAGTCAACTCTGCCAAACTGAATCACGACATCATCGCGCCCGACCATCGCAAACACCGGCGGCTCAAAGTACACACCCAATATTTTGAATCCGAAAACATCGCGGTAATACTCAGCGGTAGCGACAACATTGCCAACAACAAAGTGAGGGTTTACGCCTTGAAAGCGCGCCTTGCTACCGGCCGCCGCGGCAGAAGACTCCGTCATAAATCACCTCGACCCGAGAGTGATATACACCGAACGGACTCTACACCAACGCGCGAGAGATGACCGAACACAAATTACGCAATAGAGGAATGGAAATTTGAGGGAAAAATCCTAACGCCGGCGCGCCTTCTTCTTCGAACTTTTCGCTCGCGCAGCCTTTCGTGAAGGCTTGCGCGCTACTTTCTTCCCACCAGCACGCTCAGCCGCCGCCAACTCCCGCCGCTTCTTCGCAGCCCAACCCGGCTTATTCACCTGCCGCCCGCGAGCAATCCCCAGCCCTTCAGCCGGCACATTCTCCGTGATCGTCGATCCCGCCGCGATATACGCCCCGTTGCCAATCCTCACCGGCGCCACCAGCGCCGAATCGCTCCCGATAAACACGCGATCGCCAATCGTCGTCGGATACTTATGAAATCCATCGTAATTGCACGTAATTGTCCCCGCGCCGATGTTCGCCTTGCTCCCGATCTTCGCGTCGCCGAGATACGACAGGTGTCCTGCCTTCGTTCCTTCGCCCATTGTCGTCTTCTTCAACTCGACGAAATTCCCGATGTGCGCTCCCGCCTTCAAGTGATTCCCAGGCCGCAGCCGCGCAAATGGACCCACCGTCACACGTTCATCCAGCCTCGAGTCTGCGATCACACAGTGCGGCTCCACAATCACATCGTCGCCCAGCACCGCATTCTTCAGCACGCTTCCGGTGCGCACGATGCAGCGCGCGCCCATCTTTGTCTTCCCCAGCAACTGCACATTCGCCTCAACCAGCGAATCTTCCCCCGCCGTTACATCCGCATCCACCACCACCGTCTGCGGTAGCTGGATCGAGACTCCTCCCGCCATCAACTCATTCCGCTTCCATTCCCTGAAAATCCCATCGACCTCAGCCAGGTCAATGCGCGTGTTGCACCCCAGCACTTCGCGCGAATCCGGCGCAATCTGCGCCAGCACCGTCTCGCCCTTCGCCGCCAGCACGCCCACCGCATCCGTCAGGTAAATCTCTTTGTGCTTATTGTTCGGCTTCACTTGCGCCAGCGCTGGCCACAATTTTTCCAGCGTGAAGCAATAAATGCTCGAATTGATCTCGTTGATCTCGCGCTGCTCAGGAGCCAGTTGCGACTCTTCGACAATCGCTCCCACCTGCGTCTCCGACTTCCGCACAACCCGCCCGTATCCCGACGGATCGCTCACCACCGCCGACAAAATCGTCACCGCCGCATTCCCCGCGCGATGCGCCGACACCAGCGCGCGCAGCGTTTCGGTTCGAATCAGCGGCGCATCTCCCGGCAGCACCACCGCAATCTTCGCCCCGCCGATTGCACGCCGCGCCACCTGCATCGCGTGCCCCGTGCCGTGCTGCGGAAACTGCAACGCCGTGCTCGCTCCGGTCGGTTCGACCACCGCCTTCACCTGCTCGGCCTGGTGCCCAATCACTACCACCGTTTTCTTCGCGCCCATCGGCGCGCACGCTCGCAGCACCTGCTCCACCAGCGTCCTTCCGCCGGCCTGGTGCAACACCTTGGCGAGATTCGACTTCAGCCGCGTGCCTTTGCCCGCGGCCAACACCACGATTGCTAGATCTTTGGGAGCCATATCGCGTTCAATTCTGGAGGAGTCGCCGCTTGCTGCAAAGTGGCGTTTTGTCAACACGATGCCAAAGTCTTAAGTCTTACCTCTATCTCATTGGCGTATCTCATCGGCATATCCATGGCGATCTTATGTAGGGGCGTCCCTTCAGGGCGCCCTGGCAGGATGTAATCAGCGCCAATCAGCGCCGTTCAGGAGGACACGGCTTCAGTCGTCCCGAAACGCCATCAAAATGAAAGGCTTCAGCCCTGCGGTTTCGAGGAATGATGAGGCGTCCTAGTCCGACGCAGGAACCGGCCGGTGCGCCTCGCCTACAGACAGCTCCCCGTCGAATCCGCCATGCGCATGTTCATGATTTCAGATTTCAACGGTAGCGCCAGCCGCGTCGCCCGAATCCGTCGCAATCGTCCACGAGGAAGTATCCGCCAGCAGCTTGCTCACAAGAGCCGTGTGCAGCGAATGCCCCGCCTTGTACGCCTCGACGCGCGCCAGCAGCGGCAACCCCGCCAGCGCCAGATCGCCGATCAAGTCAAGCGCCTTATGTCGCCCAAACTCATCCGGATATCGTAGCGGCCCGTTCATCACGCCATCGTTCGTCAGTACGATCGCATTTTCCAGCGACCCGCCTCGAATCAATCCCATCGACCGCAACGGTTCAATATCCCGCTCAAAGCAGAAAGTTCGCGCTCGCGCCAGCACTCGCCGGAACGTCTCCGGCCCAACCACCGCTTCCACTTGCTGCTGTCCCACCAGCGGGTGCGGAAAATCCACGTAGCACCGCACACGAAATTCGTCCGCCGGATAAATTCCGATGCGCCGGTCGCCCTCAATCACTTCCACCGGCTTCAGCACCTTCAAATAGCGCCGCTTCCGTCGCAGCTTCCGCACTCCCGACCGCTCCAGCATCTGCATGAACGGCTCGGCCGACCCATCCAGAATGGGAATCTCAATCGAATCAATATCGATAAATATGTTGTCAATGCCGCACGAATAAATCGCCGCCAGCAAGTGCTCGGTCGTCGACAGCAGCACGCCTTGCTTCATCAAGCTGGTCGCATAGCTTACGCGCGCGACGTTGTGCCCATGCGCTTCAATCGGAAAATTGTCGAGATCAATGCGTCGAAAAACGATCCCAGTGTCGGCAGGCGCCGGCACCAGTCGAACGTGGCCGTAGACTCCCGTATGGAGTCCGACGCCCTCGGCAGTCGACGACGAACGCTGAATGGTGGTCTGGAACATCAGTCTATAAGATACTATATTGTCGCCTCGGGTTTCCTCAGTTTCTTCCTTGCAATCAACAACTTATAGACACTAAGTGCCCATTCCGCCAATTCGCTGTGGTAAACACCCAACAAACCGCCCCTAGGACGTGTCTTTCCAGGTTCAGCCCAGTACCTGCGGCGATCACCATGACTTCCATGTTCTGCCCGGCTCGTCCGGCTCGTCCCATTTGTCGATGCTGCCATTCGTGCCGATCCAGCTGCGCAGACACGTATATCGATTTTCTTTTCAACGACATGCATAAACCTGCCACTGCCTGAACCCCCCGAACGTCCGGTGTGCGCCGTCCAGTGCCAACGCCAACAACCCTCTTAAAATCATATTCTTACACCACTCGCGTCCGCAACATCTGTAGAATCACATTCTTACGCAAAACACCCCGGGGGGCAGGGCCCCAAAACCCAAATCATGTACGGGCGCAGCACTGCTACGCCCCAACTCGCCCGGACGTAAGCCCCTTAGATTCTTCACCCGTCCAGTCACAATTCACCGGTCACAATTCACTAGTCACCACTTACAGGCTTCCTTCCGCATTCCAACCGCGTCTCATAGGTTTGCGGTGTTATACTTCTCTTTCTCAACTTGCTTTAAGGTGAGGATATGAATCGAAAAGCGCGCTTCGCAATCATCGCCGTTTCGGTGGCGATCTTCTGTTACGCCGGCATCGGCCACGTTCTCGGCCGCACTCCCGACGACCGCGCTTACAAGTCACTCACCGTCTATGGTGAGGTCCTCAACAAGATTCAGACTGACTACGTCGACGAGCCCAACATGCACCTGGTCACCGCAGGCTCCCTCCACGGCCTGCTCGAATCGCTCGACGCCGAATCCAGCTACCTCACTCCGCGCGAATTCACCGAGTACAAGCAGAAGCAGCAGAATTCCGGCACCGGCGAAACCGGCCTCTCCCTCAGCAAGCGCTTCGGCTACGTGATCGTTATTTCCGTCCTGCCCGACAGCCCGGCCGAAAAAGCCGGCGTCCGCAGCGGCGACATTTTTGAATCCGTCGGGGGCTTCACCACGCGCGACATGTCTGTCGGCCAGGCGCTCAATCTTCTCAACGGCCAGGTCGGCTCCGGCGTCAAAGTCGGGGTGATCCGCCGCGGTAAAGCCGATCCGGATTCCGTCGAAATCGTCCGTCAAAAACTCGCACCTGCAAAAGTTGTCGCGCAAAAGGCCGATCCCGATGTTCTCGCGCTCCGCTTGATTTCGCTCGACCCGGGTCGCGCCGACGACGTTCGCAACCGTCTGCTCGAAGCCGAAAAACAGGGCGTTCACAAAGTGATTCTCGATCTTCGCGAGTGCGGACGCGGCTCATCGACGGAAGCCGTTGCCGTGGCGCGCCTCTTCATTCCCAACGGCACAATCGCCACGCTGCGCGGCCAGACCGTTTCCGCGCAGACCATGTCCGCCGAGCCCTCAAAAGTCGTATGGAAGGGCCCCGTATCCGTTCTCATCGATGGCACGACCTCCGGTGCCGCTGAAGTTCTTGCTTCCGCAATCGTTGCGAACAAGCGCGGCGACGTGGTGGGCGAGCGCACCTTTGGTCTCGCCTCCGAGCAGAAATTGATCACCATGGATGATGGCTCCGCTCTCTTCCTCACCGTCGCGAACTATTTCAACGCCGCGGGCAAGCCAATCCTCGAAGATGGTGTCGAGCCGACCGAAGTCATCCGTGCGACCGCCGAAACCGACGACGATGGTGACGACGATTCCGCCACCACATCGACTCCTTCCGCATCGAAATCGAAAGAGTTCGGTCCTCGGCCGCTTTCGCCCGAAGATCAGATCTATCGCAAAGCGCTCGACCTGCTGAAGAACCCCGGTGCCGCGAAGAAAGCCGCCTAGTCGCTCCTGACTTGACGCAACGCGGAAACTGCACACTAAAACTCATTTCAATTTCGCACCTCGTTTGGCGAGAATATTTCGCGTGATCGCATGTTTCTTGAGCCGCGGAATATCCGTACGACGAAATCGACGCGTTGCGCTGTCGCTCGCCGCGACTCTTGTGTGTATCTCAGTCTTCGCTGGATGCAAAAAGTCTAGGCCGCTGAGCGCAGCCGAGATTCACACCATCACCGGTGAATTCGCCAACGCCGCAAAGTCCGAAGGACCGCTGAACGTCTCCGCTCGCACCGCCCCGGACGCAAAAGACGGCGCGTCAGGAAGCACCGACCGAGTCACGATCGCAGTTCGTCAGGCATCTTCCGAAACGGGATCGCACGCCGACAGAACTCTCGTCCTCCAGGCACTCGATGATGTTGCAGCGCGCCATGAGCTCACGCGAAGCGGCATGATCGAAAGCCGCGATGGGCTCGCCTTCAAGTATTTCCACGGCGATGTTGCCACCCACACAATTCACATCACGGAATCGGCGATTCCGTCGGTCGAACTTGCACCAGTCGCTGGACCACGCCTCGCCATCATCCTCGACGACCTCGGCCAGGACTACGGTGCCGCCGAAGCCGTCTTCGCGCTGCCCTATCCGCTCACCATTTCCGTGCTACCGAACAATCCGCATTCCGTCGACATCGCCGAAGAAGCGCGGCGCCGCGGCTTTGAAGTGATGCTCCATCTGCCGATGGAATCGGTCAGCCAGCGGCACGCCGAATCGCACGAGTTGCGCCCCGGCATGTCGCAGCGACAGGTCAGCGCGCTCGTTGACGGATTCATCGCCGCCGTTCCGGGCGTCGCCGGCGTCAACAATCATCAGGGTTCCGAGTCAACCGCCAACCCTGCGTTGATGAACGAACTCATGCCCGTCCTGCGCGAACACAAACTCTTCTACATCGACAGTCGCACCACCGCCGCAACCGTCGCCTTCGACGCCGCGCGCCACGCCGGTGTTCCCACCGCCTATCGCAACGTCCCATTTCTCGATGATGTCGAGGAAGTTTCCGCTGTGGTTCGGCAGCTTCGCACGGCACTGCGCGAAGCCCGGGAAAAGAATGACGCGATTGCGATCGGCCATCCACATCCGGCTACATTAAAAGCACTGCGCGAAGTTTTACCGGAAGCCAAAGCGCAAGGAGTGCGCCTGGTCTACGCTTCGGAACTCGTCCGCTGATTTTCTCCGTCAGACGCAGGCGTCTCTACCGAGACCTCAAACTCAGTCGCCGAAGTAGTAGCGAGCGTTGCGCTCGCTGAAGGCTGTTCCGGTTTCTCCGGATACATCATGTGCACGATGAAAAAGAAAATCGCCAAAATTATGAAGTCCAGAACGCTGGCTTCCGGTCCGGCCGTCCCGCCCACAAGCCACACCGGCCCGTTGTGAATAACCGCACTTGAAAGATGGCCGGGAAAAACTACCCCGCTGTCCGGCACCGAAAATAAAAACGTCTCGCCAAAATCAAACGCCGCGTGCATCCCAAACGCAAACCACAGCGTGCCCATCCGCCGCAGCGTGAAACACCAGAAAAACCCGACTGCCATGACGCCCGCGATCCCTGGCCAGCTTTCGCCAGGATTCGCCAGGTGAACGACTCCGAAGATCACCGACGTCACAATCGTCGCCGGCCAAAACCCGAATCCCTTCGTCAGCGCGAACTGTAGATACCCGCGAAACGCAAACTCCTCAAAAAACCCGACGATCACGAAAGCCACTGCCCAGAACAGCGCCCACCTCAGGAGGCTGGCGCCATGAACCTCCAACGACCCGAAGCTGTAAAAACCCGCAGCGGCCAGGACCCCGATGATCCCCGAGATCTCAGCGATCCCGAAAATCGCTCCCGTCAGGAAGAATTTCCCTTGGCCGGGACCCCAAGGCAATCCGTACTCCCCGAGTCTCCGGCCCTCCAGTCGGGACATGACCCAAGCCGCCAGCAAAGTCCCAATCGCCTTCGTGAGCTCCGAGTAAAACAAGCTGTTCGTGAGATCGCCCGAAGGCGTCACAAGCCGAGCCCACGCAGCCAAAGTCCCGAGCGTCGCACTGAAAACAACCACGAGGACTACAAACAGGACCACCCGTACGATGACCGGTCCGGGGTTCGTGTTCTGCAGAAATCCCCGTACGCCCCGAGTCGGCCCGCTCGGCGGTGCCAGATTCAACCATGGGTCTCCCAATCCCCCATCGGTCTGCTTTGAACTGTCGTTCGTATTCGTTTGAATCTCCCTAAAACAGCTAACCGCCTTCGGCCATTTCACTCGCAGAGTCGCAGCCGAGCAAACTGGGCGACGCTATCTAACAGAAAATGCTTGCATTGCCGCTGTAACCAGTGTTGTACTCCTAACCGGTTACTCAGTTTCTCGGGCCAGAATTCGTTTACGATCGTTCTGGAGGCTCGAAGATGTCCCCATCCGCTGAAATCGTCGTCCTTCTAGGCGGCCGCCTCGCCATCGACTTCGCAAACGCCCCATCCTACCCCGGCGCCCCGTACAACGAACTCTCTTGGGAAGAATTCGTCGGCTTCCTCGAGGCCGCAAGAATCGTTTCAGCCGAACGGAGCGACCAGCTGCTCAGCCTTCCCGTAACCGACCCACGGGCCGCCCATGCCTTGCTAACCCGTGCGATCCACCTTCGCGACGCGCTCCGCGAAATTTTCACCGCGCTCGTCCGGCGCGACCCAATCTCACCCAATTCAACCAAGCCAATTAACGACGTCCTCCGCATCACCGAAGGTCACGACGAGCTGACCGAGGTCGACGGCCGCTGGAAGATTCAATTCGTCGCCCGTGAGACCGGCCTCGACTGGCTGCTCGCCGCCATCGCCCGATCCGCCGCCGAAATCGTCCTCGAAGGCGAATCGGCAAAGGTCCGCGTCTGCGCCAATCCCGCCTGCGGCCTCTTCTTCTGCGATAAGTCCCGCACCCATAAACGCCGTTGGTGCTCCATGGCCATCTGCGGCAACCGCAACAAAGTCGCCACCTTCGCCCGCCGCCGCTTCCCTCCCGCCGCGTCAGCAGCCCGGGCCTGATCGCAAACTACCCGAAACCACGCCACGCCGCCCCTCTCTCAGAGCGACCGCCGCGAATCATCTCACCGGAGACGACGCCGGCGCCGTCTTCACATATTTCGGCGCCTCACCCTTCGACCACGGATCATAGGTGTGCGCAAACACCAGCCGCTGCGCCAGCGGCGGATGCGAGTACAGCCAAAACGTAATCAGCCCCGGCGGATTCGGATCGGCCAAGCCAATCTCACCCAAAATCTGAAACGAGTGCGCCGCCACCTCCGCCGAATTCGGCACAATCCCGTGAATCACCTCGAGCCCGTAAACATCCGCGTTATGCTCCTGCATACGGCTGTAACCGTTCTCGATCGGCATCGAAATAAACACGAGAAGCTCCAGAATCAGCAGCATCGCCGCAAGCGACGCCCAATCTTCCGGCCCTTCAATTCCCCAGCTTCGTCCCCATTTCGCGATCGCCCAATTCAAACAAGCGATACCCGACAAAAAGCGCCGCCAGCAATCCGACCGCAAAAAAAGTGAACCCATTGCGGATGTGATTCAAAACGTAGTGACCCGCCTCATGCCCAAAAATAAACATCGTCTCGTCGGTCGTCAGTTTTTGGACCGTCGTGTCCCAGACGACGATTCGTTTCGAAGCACCAAAACCGGTGACGTACGCGTTGACGTCGTTCGTCTTTTTGCTCGCATCCATCAAAAACATGCGATCCGGCGGGATATCGAGCCCTGTCCGCTGCACCACCTTTTCAATATCCGCGGCAAGCGCCGGATACTTTTCCGCCAGCGGATGAAACGTATTGAACATCGGATCGACAAACCACGGGCTGATGAAAAAGATGAACAGTAGAATCGGCAGCGCCGCCACCCAAAAGAAAAACCACCAGCGCCGCGGACTCCAGCGCATCACGCGAAATAGCACCATCACCATCAAGATCGCGGCGCCGATTCCGAGCAATTCGCTCTTCGTCCAGTCCCAGAACCACGGCGCCCAGCCTTCGACCGATTGCTCAAATCGTAGCGACAGCGAATGCCCGTAGAGATGAATCGGCAGGCTGCACAAATCCAGCACGCCAAAAAGCAGCGGCACAAAAATCAAACCCTGCAGCCAGTGATTCGGAGTCTTCCGCTCCGCAAAGTTGCGCATCTTCGCGGCGATGCCAAATCGCAAGAGCACAAACAGCACGAAAACTCCGAGCAAATACGAAACGAAATACAAAACGTACTCGGCACGCGAATACGCGATCGCTTTTTCGTAGCGCTCGTCGGACAGCGTATACATTTCAGTTTTTGGCGTCTGCCACGGCGTTTTTTCCGCGGAGGGACTGCTCGGTACAGCCGGCTGCGAAGGCGTGGGTCGCTCGGGATAGGTTTGGACTTCGGAAGCTTGCGGCTTGTGCGCCGGCGCGGCCGCGCTCAGTCGCTTCGCCGATGCGGCAGCCCCTGCGGGAGCGGCATTCGCATCGCCAGCGCGCTGCATCAGCGCGTGCGCGAATTGCGCCGGAGAAGGCGCCGCCAACATCGCGGCTACGCCAAACAGCACGAAGCCCGCCGCCGCGCGCAATAAACGCAGTTGCCCCATGCCCCATTTGACGCGCCACTCGCCAGTTCGCGCAGGGGGTACCACCGTCTGGTCCACCATTGTTAGGCGGAGTATGAAACGTGATTGTCAGGACTGCAAGAGCGCGCCTGCCGCAAAAAATGCATTCGCAACATGCACTAAAGTGCGTGCGGAATTCAATGCGCTCCAGTGATCGGCGCAAGCCCAGGCATCACCGGAACCAACACCATCGCCGAAGCGGCCACCGGCGAAGCCGTCGCAGGATGCGCCGTCTTCAAGCAGTAGTTCCGCACCGCGCCTGTCGTCGCCAATCCGATGTGCACGATCGACGTCGCGCGCTCAAGTTTGTGATGTCCGTAGTGGTGGAACAAATACGAAACGCCGATCGACGCGCCGGTTCCCGCAGCTTCGATCACCGCGAACGCGGCGTGATTGTCGACGATATCGTTCGTCAGCAAAATTTCCTGCCGTCCGCGCCGCCGCATGTTCAACGTCGAAAAATAATCGAGTGTGCGCGCCGCGCCAACGCCCGCGAAAAGTAAATCGTTCGTGGTGTCCCAAAAGCGATGCTCGTCAGAACGAAGTTCGCCTCTCGTCGCGGCCGGCTTGGGAGCGATGATTGGTCGCGTTCGAGCATCGGCGCCGGGGTCATTCGTGGCGGGGGTTTGTGAAGCCGGCGACGATTGACTCGGTTTGCGATCCATCCTCGCTACGGAGAGATCCAGAACCTGCCGGCTCGGAAGCTGCGGCACGCGCAGCAGCCACGAAGCGCTCGCGTCCTGGCCGCGCATCAAGCCGCAGCAGAGTAATGTAGCCGCGATCGCCGAAGCGATCCGAATGTATTGGGTGAGTGCCATCTGTCGTTGGATGTCGATTTGCCCCTAGCATTTTGCCTTATCCCCGGACTTGCTTGCACCCTTTGCTCGCGCCTGGCCGCAGACCCCGCAGGCACCGATCGCCACGCCGTGCCTCATTCGCACGCCTTCCCGCCGACCCAATTGCCTGCCCCGACTCCGAGCGCTATCCTAACCTTCGGCATCGCAGCCGTTTTAAGCGTTCCGCAGCAAATCGAGGAACCACCATGCCGCACAAAACCAATTCCTACGTAGCCATTGCGCTGGCCGGAGCCTGCGCTTCGCTCCTGTTCTTTGCAACGCCCGTTCGCGCGCAAGACTCGCAGTCGCAGGACGCACAATCAGTTGCCGACGCTGCGCGCCAGGCCCGCGCCAAGAAGGCTGCCAAAACCGCTAAAGTCATCAGCGACGACGACATCAATCCGAACTCTTACAAGCCCGGCGCCCAGGGACTAAACGTCGGCTCCGCGCCGACTTCCGATTCTCAGGCTCCGAACGGCGCCGAGGTTAAAGCCGATCTAAAATCCGACGAGGCACAACTCGCGGCCGAGACCACTGCCACCGTGAAGCCAGGCGAAGATCGAGCAATCGCCCGCGCGAAGGAAGAACTCGCCGCCGCCGCCGCGAAACTTGATTTGCTCAAACGCGCAAACGCGCTCGACCAGGACACCTACTATTCCAAGCCTGGCTATTCGACCGATCACGCAGGAAAATCGAAGCTCGACGCCGAACAAGCCGAGATCAACGACCAACAATCCATCGTGGACGATCTCAAGGCCAAGCTCGTCGAATTGAAAGCCAAGTACGAGCAGCGGACCGGACTTCCGGCAGACGCGCCCGCCGATCAGGCGAAGAAACCCAAGAAGCCACAAAACGCCGGCTTCACGGTGTCCGACAAATCGAACACCGATCAGCCGGCTTCCGATCAACCATCTTCCGATCAACAGCCCGCGCCACCGCAATCATAAACAGCCGCGCCGTCGAGAGCCTCGGCACGTTCAATTTTCTCTAAATTTAGCCTAAACTTTTTGCGCCCGCCGTCCGTATCCTCTTCTAGCAAATCGCAGTAGCGATCGGTCCCTCTTGGTTCGCGATATTCGCCGCGAAGATGGTACGGCCATGAGCGCTCCGTCTGTCGCGCGTATAACAGCGCGCTGCGCCCGCACGGTGAAACCGCGCAAAGAACAGGAACATGCAGCTCACTATCGATAATCTGACAAAACGCTACGCCGGCGGCGTGCAAGCGCTCTCGAATGTTTCACTCACGCTCGGTCCGGGCGTGCTTGGATTGCTTGGCCCGAACGGTGCCGGCAAATCCACGCTGATGCGCATTCTCGCCACGATCACGCAGCCAACCTCCGGCAAGATTTTTTGGAATAACAGTGAAGTCGCTCGCGATCCCGACGCGCTGCGCAACGTGCTTGGGTATTTGCCGCAGGATTTCGGCGTCTACCCAAATTTAAGCGCGCTCGAATTCCTCGAATATCTCGCAGCGGTAAAGGGTATCGCCGCGATGCCCGCCCAGCGCCGCATCAGTGAACTGCTCGAGCTCGTCAATCTCACCGACGCTGCGAAGCGCCCGCTCGGCGGATTTTCCGGCGGCATGCGCCAGCGCGTCGGCATTGCGCAAGCTTTGCTCAACGATCCGCAGCTTCTCATCGTCGATGAGCCCACTGCGGGACTCGACCCGGAAGAGCGCGTGCGATTTCGCAATCTGCTTTCCGAGCTTTCCGGCGAGCGCATCGTGATTTTGTCGACCCATATCGTGTCGGACGTCGAGGCCGTCGCGACGAACATCGCGATTCTCGCGCACGGTCGATTGCTCACGCATGGATCGCCGGAGTCGATTCTCGCCGGAGTAAGCGGACAAGTGTGGGAGCTTGTCGTGCCGAGCGGTGATTTGGCGGCGCTGCGACAAAAATATCCGATCAGCAGCACCGCGCATCGGAGCGACGGCGTACACGTCCGAATTGTGTCGCTGATGCCACCAACGATGCCCGGCGCGCGTGCAGCGCGTCCATTGGAACCCTCGCTTGAGGATGCGTATCTGGCGGTCCTTGCCAGCCGCCGCAACGACTCAATCGCCACGGGCGCACCGCGCGTCGCCGGAGCGGTTGCGTGAGCCAGGTTCGTGCGATCACCGCGATTGCGCGCGCCGATTTTCTCGAACGCGTGCGCCGCTACAGTTTTCTTCTGACGCTGCTCTTCGCCACGTTCCTCGGCTACGCGGCCGCGACCGGCCGCATCATGATCCAGCTCGGCGGACATCGCGGCGTGTACACCTCCGCGTGGGTCGGCGCGCTGGTCGCGCTCGTCACCACGTGTTGGGTTTCGCTGGTCGGGTTTTACATCGTGAAAGGTGGAATCGATCGGGATCGGCAAACGGGAGTCGGGCAAGTCCTGGCGGCAACGCCGCTGTCGAAACCGACCTACACGCTGGGAAAATTTCTCAGCAACTTCGCCGTTCTCGCTTCGATGGTGCTGGTTCTCGCCGTCGCCGCGGTCGTCATGCAGATCTTCGTCCACGAAGATTCGCATCTCGATTTTTTTGCGTTGCTGAGCCCGTTCGTCATTATTGCCCTGCCGGGAATGCTGCTGACCGCGGCGGCGGCGGTTTTATTTGAAACACTTCCGGTTCTGCGGGGCGGCGCCGGCAATGTCGTCTGGTTTTTTGCGTGGGCGTTCCTCGGCGTTGCGTTGTCGGCGGTCACGGGAATCGAATGGCTTGATCCACTCGGAAACATGACGATGGCGAGCAGCATGAAAGCAGGCGCGTGGGCTCATATCCCCGGGTACCAGGGAGGCTTCGCGTTCACGATCGCGGACAAACCTGTCCAGATTGTGCAGTCGTTTCGGTGGGAAGGTGTGCCGTGGACCGCGTCTCAGATTTTGTTGCGGTTGGCGTGGTGCGGCGTCGCGATTGTGCTCGTTCTACTCGCGGCGGCGGTGTTCGATCGATTCGATTCGGCGCGATGGTTCGGGCGAGCACAAAGAAAAGCTGCCCTAACGGCAACGAGTGGCGCGTTCGCGAACGGTGTCGCGACGGAAAACGGCGCTACAGCAACAGGCGTTGTTGCGGCGGCGCCGAGCGACTTTTTCGCTCGGCCTGCTTCAGCGAAAATCGCGCCAGCGCAACTGGCCGCGCTGGCCGTCGGAGATCGCAGCAGCGCATTCGCGCGTTTGTTCGTGGCCGAGCTCAAACTTGCGATCCAGGGTCTGCACTGGTGGTGGTACGTCGTCGCCGCGGGACTTCTGATTGCGCAGGTCACCGCGCCGCTGGCCGTCGCCAGGCAGCAACTTCTCGGCACTTCATGGTTGTGGCTCGTGCTGGTCTGGTCGGCGATGGGCGCGCGCGAAACGCGATTTGGAACGCGAGCATTGCTGTTTTCGTCGGCTCGGATTCTACCGCGCCAGCTTTTGGCGTGCTGGCTTGCTGGATTCGTTCTCGCTGTTTTGTTTGGCTCAGCGGCCGGATTACGAATTCTTGCTACGCAGGGTGCTTTGGCATTGTTGCCCTGGATTGCCGGCGCTGCATTTCTACCTTCGCTCGCGCTCGCTCTCGGCGTCTGGAGCGGAACATCGAAACTGTTCGAGGGAATCCTGACCGCCATGTGGTACATCGGCCCGATCAATCGCGTCAGCGGGATCGATTACACCGGCTCATCGAATGGACCGGAAGCGATGCACTACGCGGTGGTGTATCTACTCACTGCTACCGCGCTGCTCGTGGCCGCGGCTGCGCTGCGATCGCGCCAGATCCGCTCCAACTAGAAAGCTCGATTCAACAAGAGTTATTTCGGTTCGAGCACCAGCGGCAAGCCGTTTTTCGGATTGCCGATCACGACGACTTTGGTGTTGTTGCTCGCCGCCAGTTTTTCGGTCGCTTCGATGCCCTTCCATTCGAGAAGCTGCGGGCTGATCCCGGCGGCCACAATTTTCTGGAAGTCGGCGATGCCTTGCGCTTCGATGCGCTTGCGTTCAGCTTCCTGCTTTTCCTTCTGAAGGACGAAGCTCATGCGAAGCGCGTCCTGCTCGGCTTGCTGCTTCGCTTCGATGGAACCTTTCAGCATCGCAGGGAGCTGCACATCCCGAAGCAACACGTTTTCGACGATCACGCCGCGCGGGGCGAGTTCTTTGCTCAATTCGTCCTGAATTTGCTGCTGTACCAGCTCGCGCGCGTTGGTGTAGAGCGCGTTGGCGGTGTGCGCCGAAGTTGACGCGCGAATCGCAGCGCGCAGAGTGGGCTCGACAACCTTTTCCGCGTAATTGTCGCCGATGGTCTGGAATACGAACGCGGCTTTGGTGCGATCGAGATGGAACAAGAGCGACGTATCGAGCGCCAGGATCAATCCTTCGTTCGAAGGAACGTTGGCGCTTTCCTTCACCGATTGCGTTTGCACCGAAAGTTTCTGCACCGCTTTCAACGGATTGATCAGATGAATGCCTTCGCCGAGCGTTTCACCGGTGACTCGGCCGAACAGCGTCAGCACGCCGACGTTGCCGGTGGGAATCGAAGTGACGCTCCACAGCAAAAGGAGTACGACGACGATAAGCGCGACGATCCGTAGAAATCCGCCGCCGCGAAAATTTGGCATGCCCGGCAGCGGTCCTGTGTATCCGGTTCGCGAATCTGGCATTTTCCCCTCCAACACGCACGACCGTGCGCATCGCCGCTTTCGATCAGACTTCCGACCAGACTTGCCATGGGCGATGGCGGGTGCGCCGTTGCGTCTATCTTGAGGCCGGGGCGGCGAAGAGAGCGACGTGTCGAGCGAAGGACGAACGAATCCGCCAATCCCTTTTTGGAACGGCATCCTGAGCCGCGCAGGGATGTGCCATTGGCCGAGGTCCGTTTTGGGAACAAAAGGGGCATACCCCCGTTATTTTCCCAAGAGTGAATATGTGTCTTGAAATGAGAGACTTACATAAAACGAGACGCACACTCTTTGCAAAGAGTGAACAACTTCTTTATTTTGTTTGAGTTGATTAAGGCCGATTTGCGCTTTTGTTTCGCCTTTAACCTGAACCGGCGGGATGCAAGGTTCTACAAACGTCATAGTACCACATCGATAACGAACTGTCAATAGCAATCAACAGAACTGCATGACCTCCGCTAGCGGGGCCGGGGCCGCAGCGGTGGACGGGCCGTCAGGGGGCGCGGGCGGAGCCGGAAATGGGGGCCTAGTGGCGGAGGAACGGTGCGCAACATGTCGCCACAGCAGGGACATCGGCCGTCTTCGTTGACGGGGCCGGATGCGTCTGCGCGCAACCAATGACCGCGAAGGTCACAGAGCGCGTTGATGCACTGAATGGTGAAGCCGGGCAGGTATTGCATCTGCGAAATTTCCCTCAGTGGCGCGGCACGGCAAAAAACCGAGCGCGCGAAAAACCTGACCAAACTTTTCGAGATTGTTGCGCCGAGGTGACTGTGGTGTCAAGGGAAAACGACACAAGATGTAGGGGTGCCGTTGCAAGCTGAGGAAATTGTGTTTCTGCGATGAGGAAAACGCCTGCGAGCCCTGCGGATTAGGTGTCGGTCATGTGCGACTGGACGAGCTGCTCGGCGGTGAACCAGAGATCGGGAATGTTGGCCGAGCCCAGCCGCAGAATATCTTCGAGCGCCTCGCGCACTTCGCTCAAACGAAAATCGACGCCGAGCCCTTCCAGCATGTCGATTAAGGTTGTTGCGCCTTCGGCCAGCATGGGAAACGCAAGCTGGCTGAGTGTGGGCGAATTGCGATCGAGACTGTGATAGGTAACCACGTACATCGTGCCGCCGCCGGAGCCGTGGCGGACAATGTGGAGAAAGCCTCGGGTGCGAGGCTTCTCAAGGGGAAGCTCGGAGAACGCTTTTGAGCGGTGCAGGGCGGCGCTCATCGATCGGTGTGACCCAGGTCGTGTGTGATGAGCGGCGTCCTCAGCTGCAGCCAGACGTACTGCCGCAATTTTCACACTTGTAGCAAGCGCCGTTGGGCACCATCAACATGCCGCATTCGGAGCATGCCGGAGCGCCTTCGTGCGCGTTTGTCTGCTTGAGCGATGCGCTGCCCGAGCCTGCGCTCGAGTTCGCAACCGCCTGAAGCATCGACTCCACCATCGCAGAGTTCGACGAAGTCGGAGCCGCAGCAGCCGCGAGCTGCTCGCCGGTCAGCTTGAGATAGTCCGACGAGATAAAGCGTCCGCCGAGCCAGCGCGCGATGTAGTCGAGCACCGACGACACAAAGCGAATGTTCGCGTTCGCAGTGATCCCCGACGGTTCGAATCGCGTGTTGACCAGCTTGTCGACGAACACCTTCAGCGGCACGCCGTACTGCAAGCCGAGCGAAATGGTGAGCGCGAGCCCATCCATAACACCGGACAGCGTCGAGCCTTCCTTCGACATCTTGATAAAGATTTCGCCGGGGCGCCCGTCTTCGTACATGCCAACGGTGATGTAGCCTTCGTGACCGCCGACGGAGAATTTGTGCGTGACCGAAGCACGCTCGGTTGGCATCTTTTCGCGCTGACGGCGCCCGAAAAGTTCCTGCTGCACCGGAATCGCGGCGGGTTCGGCGGTCGCAGCGGCAGCTTTCTTTTCATCCTTCTTCCCTGCTGCCGACAGCGGCTGCGAACGCTTCGAATTGTCGCGGTAGATCGCAACGGCCTTCAGGCCGAGCTTCCACGATTCGATGTACGCGTCCATGATGTCTTCGATCGTGGATTCCTCGGGCATGTTGATCGTTTTCGAAATCGCACCCGAGAGGAATGGCTGCGCTGCCGCCATCATTTTTGTGTGGCCGGTCCAAGCAATCGACCGCCCGCCGCCCATCGGAGCGAGCGAGCAATCGAAGACCGGGATCTGCTCGGCCTTGATATACGGCGCGCCGTCAATTTTCCCGTTGGCATCTATATAGGAAACGATTTCGCTGGTCTGTTCCGGCGTAAAGCCCATCTTCATCAAGGCTTGCGGCACGGTGTTGTTGACGATCTTGATCACGCCGCCGCCGACAAGCCGCTTGTGCTTGACGAGCGCGAGGTCCGGCTCGATGCCGGTCGTGTCGCAATCCATCATGAAGCCGATGGTTCCCGTCGGAGCGAGCACGGTGACCTGGGAATTCTTGAAGCCGAACTTTTCGCCAAGGTTCAGTGCGTCGTCCCACGAATCCTGCGCCGCGGCGTACAGTTCCGGCTGAACATTTTCAGATTTGATGCCGCGAATCGCATCGCGGTGCATGCGAATGACGTCGATCATCGGCTCGCGATTGACGGCGTAGCCCGCGAACGGCCCCTTGCGCTCGGCGACACGCGCCGACTGCGCGTAGGCCTCACCGCACATCAGCGCGGTGATCGCGCCGGCGACGTCACGGCCTTCATCGGAGTCGTACGGCAACGCCATCGACATCAACAGCGCTCCAAGATTGGCGTAGCCCAGCCCAAGCGGCCGGAAATTATGCGAATTTTCGGCGATTTTCGGCGTGGGATAGCTTGCGTTATCCACCAAGATTTCCTGCGCCGTAATCGTGACGTCGACGGCGTGCCGGAAGGCATCGACATCAAACTTGCCGTTGGGCTCGAGATACTTCATCAAGTTGAGCGACGCCAGGTTGCACGCGGTGTCATCGAGGAACATATACTCCGAGCACGGGTTCGACGCGTTGATGCGCGCCGTGTTCTTCGACGTGTGCCAGCGATTGATCGTGGTGTCGTACTGCATGCCGGGATCGCCGCAGCGCCAGGTCGAATCGGCGATCTTGTACAGCAGATCGCGAGCGCGAAGCTTCTCGTTGGGCTGGCCGTCGGTGATGTTGCGGGTCCACCAGTCGCGATCTTCTGCGGCAGCCGACATAAAGTCGTCGGTAACGCGAACCGAGTGGTTGGCGTTCTGGAAAAAGATAGAGCCATAAGCGTCGCCATCGATCGCCGCATCGTAACCCTGCTCGATCAAAACGTGCGCCTTGCGCTCTTCCTTCATCTTGCATTCGATAAATTCAACAATGTCCGGATGATCGATGTTCAGAATGACCATCTTGGCTGCGCGGCGCGTCTTGCCGCCGCTCTTGATGACGCCTGCAAACGCGTCGAAGCCCTTCATAAAGCTGACCGGGCCGCTCGCGATGCCGCCGCCCGAAAGCGTTTCCCTGCTGCCGCGCAGCGTGGAGAAGTTCGTGCCGGTGCCGGAGCCCCACTTGAAGAGCATGCCTTCCGTGCGCGTCAGGCCCATGATCGATTCCATGGAGTCCTGCACGGAATTGATGAAGCACGCCGAGCACTGCGGCTTGGACTGCACGCCGACGTTGAACCAGACCGGCGAATTGAAACTCATTTTCTGCTCGACCAGCAAATGGGTGAGCTCGTCGCGGAAAGCGTCGCGCGACGCGTTGTCCGCGAAATAGCCGCCGTCCTGGCCCCAGCGGACGATCGTATTGACGACGCGTCCGATCAACTGGCGCACCGAGGATTCGCGCTCGGCGGTGTTGGGCTTGCCGTGGAAATACTTGCTGACGACGATGTTGGTGGCCGTTTGCGACCAATTCTTGGGGACTTCGATGCCTTCCTGGCGGAAGATCGTGACGCCCTTTTCGTTGCCGATCGCAGCGGTGCGCTTTTCCCACTCGACGGCGTCGAATGGCGACACCTTTCCGTCGGTGAAGAAGCGTTCGAATACCAGACCGGCCTGGGTGCCAGCTGTATTCTCCGGGCTCACCCCCGTCTGCAGCGATTTTCCGTTCAATGCGGGCTTCACCGTAGCCATCCCAATCCTCCATGCGCGGGCATCTCCAGGCGGAGGATACCCATATAGTTTACTCCTCTGCGAAGCAGAGGCTTGCCCAGTTCCAACTTGAAACTTCTCGATCCGACCGGCTCGTGAGGGCTCAAAAAGCAAAAATTTCGACCGCTTTTTCGCGGTCGAAATGGCCGTAAGGCGATGCGTGGGCAACGCTAAGCCATTGGCCGGTGTAAAACACGCGGCCTTCACAGCTGCGCATCACACTACGCGTGCGAGCGCGGGTTGGGTTTCGCACTCGATTTTTTTGCTTTAAAAACCCGGGCTGGTTTCGTGGCCCGTGCGGACTCGTGCTTAACATCCTCGACCCGGTCCGCCTGGCGCAACCACGTCCCCCGAATCTGGAACCGCAGTATGAGACCGCGTGGAAAAAACTGTCAAGAGAAAAACACTAGATACCGTCGAAAATTTTGCTCGAGGTCTATTTGTAGTGGTGTGGTTTCAGGACACACAACTGAAATTAGATTCGAGTTTGGCATTTAAGTGCAGAACGTGCGCAGAGTTGCCGATCGCGCGTTACACTCGACCCGCGAAATCAAATTGCAGCGATGCGATTGTTGCTCTGAAAAAAGTTTTTCGCAAATCATCATGAACAGTTTTTCCACCGTTTTCAAACGCCGCGCCCTCACGCTGTCGATCGCGATTCTTTGCGCGATCGTGATTTTGTTCGCCATCGGATTGCGAATATACAGCGCGCACAAAGATAAAGTTGCGGCGCGCTATGCGAAGCGCGTGCCTGTCGCCGTGGAGCGCTTGTCGATTCGAGGTGTCGAAAACGCAGGAAAAATCAGCGATTTTCTATATCGCGGGGCTCAGCCGCGGGGCGACGGCTACGACGAATTGAAGAAACTGGGAGTCGCAATCGTCGTGGACTTGCGGAATTCGAAGCCCGTCAAACGCGACGGCGGTGAGACCCGCGAACAAGTGAAGGTCGAAGCCGCCGGAATGCGTTACGTGGAAATTCCGACGAGCGCATTCTTTGGACCGTCGCAAGTCCAGGTCGCCACGTTTCTGCAATTGCTTCGGGACAACGAGAAGCAGAAAATTTTCGTCCATTGTTACTTCGGCGACGATCGCACGGGTGTGATGGTAGCGACATATCGAATCGCGATGGACCACTGGACGTCGGACGAGGCGTACAACGAAATGCGCGCGTACCACTTTCATAAGCACCTGATCTTGATGGGACATTTCGTGAAGCTTTTTCCCGCGGCGTTCGCGCTCAGCCCGGTCTTCGCGACTCTGCGGCGGGAAACCGGCACGGCGGCGCACCGCGATACGACGACAGCGGCTGTCCCGGCGTGGATATTCGTTTTTTGAAGGTTTTTGGCCCGATTTGCAGGGTTATTGGCCGAATTCACCGACCACCTTTGGGTGATATCTCAGGCCCTACTTCCCTTAAGTGTTTCTAATTGAAGTACTTTCGTACTGAAAACCTTAGAACCGGTGCGCCATTTGCGGCTACGGACGATAAGCCTATTGTGGTGAGCAAGGACCAAGTTTGTCCTGAGGGAAGGTCGTCGTCCGTGCAAGTAGGCCGCTATCAAATCGTAGGCACCATCGGTGCGGGTGCCACCAGCAAAGTCGTGCGCGCATTCGATCCGATGATCGGACGCCACGTCGCAATCAAGCTTTTCTCTCCCCAACTGGCTGAGGGTGAAGGTCGCGAGCGCTTTATCAAGGAAGCGCGCGTGGTCGGGCAGATTTCACATCAAGCCATCGTGGCGCTCCACGACATGGGCATTGACGAGGCGACCTCGACGCCGTATCTCGTGATGGAACACATTGATGGGCAGCCGATGGATCGCATTCTCGAGAAAGGCAGCGTTCCTTTCTCCCGGGCATGCGCCTGGATCGCGGATGTTGCGTCTGCGCTGCACGTCGCCCATCGCAAAGGAATCATTCACGGTGACGTGAAACCGGCGAACATCCTCATTACCGAAGACGGAAAAGTGAAGTTGACGGACTTTGGTATGGCGCGGCTGGCAAGCCGGGATACAAAAGACACGCCGCTGCTGGGGACGCCCGCGTATTGGTGCCCGGAACAGATTATGGGAAAGGCGCAGGACGCGAGATCGGACATTTTTTCGCTGGGCGTCGTGCTCTACGAGATGATCACTGGCAAGCGGCCGTTTGACGCGGAATCATTGCAGGCGATCTGTCAGAAGGTGATGTCTGCAACACCCTTGCCGCCTTCGCAGATCAATGGATCGTTGCCGGCGGGATTGAATGAACTGATCGCATCGTGCCTGGAAAAAGATCCGGGCCGCCGGCGGAATTCGGCGGAAGACCTCGCGCTGGATTTGTATCCCTTCGCACGGCGGCGATCGGAGCCACAGACGGCGGCGGTTAACCCGACGACGGCGACGGGTTCGCTGCGGAACCGCGCGACGCGGTTCTTGCGGTCGGCATAAGTCGTAAAATTCCCCCCCTCCTATTCTGAAAAGAGCTGTTCGCGGGCGGTCCGCTTCCTCCGCTCAAGGCGATATCAGGCGCGGAAGAGCGACTTAAGTGTTCAATTTTGAACAGTCTACAGGGAATGCTGTAGTACGTCTGTTTGGACACACCTGTACTAACAGGCCATTTGATTGGACATTTGTAACCACGACTATTGGTCCAGCAAGAACAAGGAACAAGTGCCTGAGGCCAGCCGCGAATCGCGGCTGATCCGAGCGACAAATTCTCGCGACAAGGATGTCGTAGTCCCGACGATGTCAAAGAATCGCTACGAAATTATCGGAAATCTAGGCTGCGGCGCGACAAGCCGCGTCGACAAAGCGCGCGACACGGTGCTCGGACGCAACGTGGCGCTGAAGACGCTGGTTCATTCTTTCGGTGCGCCCACCGAGCAGAAGCAATTTTTGCGTGAAGCGCAGATCGTCAGCCAGCTTTCGCACCCCGCCATCGTAAACCTGTACGACGTCGGAATTGAGGACGGCAACGTCGCGTACCTGGTGATGGAGTATGTGCCGGGCAAGACGCTGCAACAGGTTTTGGCGGAATCGACGGGGCCGATGCCGATACCGCGCGCGTGTGCGTGGATTTCGGACCTTGCCGGTGCGTTACATCGCGCGCATCGCTCGGGCGTGATCCATGGCGATATCAAGCCCGCGAATATTCTCGTGACCGAAGACGGAAAAGTGAAGCTGAGCGATTTCGGCATCGCGCGCTTTGCAACGCAGGTGTCGGGTTCGGGACGCATGATGGGAACGCCGGCGTACTTGTCGCCGGAACAGATTTTGGGCGAACCGCAGAATACGCGATCGGATTTGTTTTCACTGGGAATCGTTTTATATCAGATGGTGACGGGCTTTGCACCGTTCGACGGCAGCTCGGTAAGCGCGGTGTGCGCGCAGATTTTGCAGGCTGAGCCGGTGCCGCCGTCACAGCGAAATCCGGCGGTGTCTCCGGAGTTGGATCGGATTATTTTGCGATGCCTGGCGAAGACTTCGGCGGATCGGTATCCGTCGGCGGAAGCGTTTGCGACTTCGCTGGATGCGTTTGTGCGCCACGGTAAAAGCGTGGGCGCGGCTGTGAACGCCGCTAGCGTGACGGCGGGAGTCGGCGCTCCGGATCTGGCGAGTGCGAGTGGCTCGACGAGTGGCGCTGAGGTCAACCAAAATTCTCGCGATACGCGACGGCAGAAACATTCGTGGCTGGCGCGGCCGTTGAAGGCGAGCGATGCGTGGTTCGCGGCGGGATTGGCGGCCGCAGTGTTGTGCAGCGTCCCGGTGACTCGCGGGATGCGCGCGCGGTACCACATGCCGCCGGCACCGGTTGTGGCTAGCGCGGCTCCGCATGCTCCTAATGATTTGACGGGCGAGACGCAATATACGGAAGTGGCGGTCGATGAGGCGGCGAACGTCGCGCCTGAAACGATCAAGCTGGCGCAACAACGGGCGAAGGCAATCGCGAAGATCGGGACTGCACACGCTGTGCAGCCCACGGCAAAGAACGTGAGCGCGACGACAGTGTCGGCGCCGGTGATGCCTTTGACGGTGGCGACGATTCCGATTTCGCGGCCGGTTGAAAAGGCGGCGCTGAAA
This sequence comes from uncultured Acidobacteriota bacterium, assembly GCA_963795355.1. Lineage (GTDB taxonomy): Bacteria > Acidobacteriota > Terriglobia > Acidiferrales > UBA7541 > Acidiferrum. Next base: position 298,511 of record CAWCHM010000007.1, on the reverse strand, counting down.
ATTGAGATCGATTCAACGGTTGGCGACGGCGCGCTGGCAATTTTCGCGGATCAGACGCTGCTGTACACAACGGACTTGAAGGCGAATGCGCCGGGAACCCCGGTGAAGCTGGAGCAGGCGCTTCCGCCGGGACCACATCAGTTGCGCGTCGCGCTGTATCGCGCGGATAAGAGCTTGCAGGTGGCGAAAGAAGGGCTCGGCGAAATGCGTACCGATTCGTCGAACATGCTGCGGATTCATGTGTCGAAGAAAGCGAAGATGCTCGTGAAGCACGAGAATTCGCTGGATGTGGCGTGGCCGAGCGCGATGGGTCCGGCGCCGATCAGTGCTGCGAACTACGCGGGCAGCAAGAAGTAAAATCAGGCGAAGTAGAGACGCGACGACATCATGAGTAACGACTCGGAATTTTTCTCGCGGTAAATTTTCACTTAAGTCAGACAGCAGTCGTCAGCGCAAATCGCGCTCGCGTGGAATAGTGTGTTTCGGGTCTGTTTCTCTCGGACTCACACCGTCCGCGCGACGACGGGTGGCGGCATCGAGCTACTCGTAGCGGAGGGCTTCGACTGGATCGAGCTTTGCGGCTTTGGTGGCGGGCCACACGCCGAAAATCAAGCCGATGCTGACGCTGACAATGATGCCCGCGGCGGCGGCCCACAGCGGCACGGCGCCTTTCCATTCCAGCGTCAGGCGAATCAATAGCACCAATCCATTTACGAGAATGAGCGCGATGATGCCGCCGGCACCGGTGAGCGTCATCGCTTCGAGCAGGAATTGCCAGGTGATGTCGCTGCTGCGCGCGCCGATCGCTTTGCGCACGCCAATCTCGCGAGTGCGCTCGGTAACGCTGACCAGCATGATGTTCATCACGCCGACACCGCCAATGAGCAAACCGATCGAACTGAGAACGACGGTGGCAACGGCGACCATCGCGACGATGTTGTGGAATTCCTGGACCTGCATTTCCGCGGTCGTGATCAAGAAATTGTTTTTGCCGTTGTATGGGACATTCCGGCGGCGGCGCAACACTTCGGTGACCTGATCAACAGCCTGATCGAGTTGATTGGGATATGCCTGCACGCGAATCTGATTCTCGTAAGAGCCCGGATAGATTTTTCGGAAGGTGTTGTAAGGAATCAGAACGCGGCGGTCTTCGTCGCCGGTGCCAAAGAGGCCTTTAGGTTTTTCGACGACGCCGATCACCTGGAAATTCTGGCCGTCTATCATCACATCTTTGCCGACGGCAGGAACCCCGGGAAAGAGGACAGGCGCGACGTTTTCACCGAGCATGACGACATTTTCACGATGAAGGTCGTCGCCCTCGGCGATGAAACGGCCGGACAGCGTGGCAGCGTTGGCGTAGACTTCGCCGAAATTGGGTTGCACGCCGCGGAAGTCGATGCCGGTGACTTCGCCAGCTTTTGTACGGATGATGTGTGGCTTTTCCCACCAGTCGATGTAGGTGGTTACGTTCCGGACGGCGGGGCACGTCGCCTTGATGGCCTCTGCGTCGTCCAGGGTGAGTGGCTTGCGGAGGCGCTCTTCCAACGGGCGGCGGTCGCTGTTCGGGCCCTGGTCCCAACGAGAGATGAACGCGGTGTCGGCGCCGAATTGCTTAATGTTTTCCTGAATCTGTTGATCGAAGCCGGTGATTAAAGCGGCGACAAGCATGATGACGCTGACACCGAGAACGACGCCAAAAACGGTGAGCGCGCTGCGCAGCTTGTGCGTGCGAAGCGTATCCATCGCCTGCTTGAGATTTTCGCCGTGAGATTGCGCCATTGCGTCGATGTCCTCAGTCGGAACGGAGCGCTTCGATCGGGTCGAGCTTGGCGGCGCGCATCGCCGGGTAAATGCCGAAGAAAAGTCCAACACCCGTGGAGACGCAGAGCGACAAGATCACGGCGGCCATCGGTGTCTGCATCGGAATCGATGTGACGGAGCGGCCGAGTGCGACGATGCCGTAAGCCAGGATGATACCGATGAGACCGCCGACAGACGCGAGCACGGCAGATTCGGTCATGAATTGCAGCAGGATGTGATTCTTGCGGGCACCGAGCGAGCGGCGGATGCCGATCTCGCGCGTACGCTCTGTAACACTGGCGAGCATGATGTTCATGATCACGATGCCGCCGACCACGAGAAACACGGCGGTGAGCGCTACGGCAACGGCGAACAGATTTCCGGTGAGCGATTTCCACAAAGCCATGATCGAATCGGAGCCGAGAATCGCGAAATTCTCTTTGTCGCCGTAGTTGAGGTGGCGATGCGCGCGCAAGAGCATGCGCGCCTCATCTTCGGAAGCGGGAATCATTTCGGCGTTGGGCGCCTGAATAAAAATGGCGAGCCAGTCGGACTGGGTGTGCCACTCCTTGTAGTAAGTGACCAGGGGAATGAGGATGAAGTTGTCTTGCGATTGTCCGAATGCGGAGCCAATCGCTTCGGCGACGCCGACGACTTCGTAAGAATGCGAGCCGGCGCGAATCGATTTTCCGATCGGATCGACCGTGGGGAAAAACTTTTTGACGACATCGGCGCCGATGAAACAAATCGGCGAGTGATGCAAATCGTCGGCTTCCGTGATGTAACGACCGGAGTGCAGACCGATGTTGCGGAGTTCAGCGTAGTCGGCGGTGGCGCCCATCACGCTGGTGTTTTCGAGGAGCAGATTGCCGTAGCGGAGGTCCTTGACGACCCAGCCGGTTGCGGCGACGCGCTCGGCGGTTTTCATGTTGTCGTGGAGGAACTCGAACTCATCGAGAGTGACCAAGGGGCGGCGCTGGGCTTTGATCCATTCATCACGGCTGGTGATGATGCCGAAGCGGTCCAATACGTACGTATTGGCACCGAGGTTGGCGACGCGATCGGCAACATAAAGATTGAGTCCAGCAACCACGCTCATGACGGCGACGAGAGTCAGGACGGCGAGTATGACGCCGAGTAAGGTGAGGAAACTGCGGAGCTTATGGGCGCGGAGGGCGTCGAGAGCCAGTTTGAAAGTTTCGGACAGGGCGACGAGATTGCTGCGCCACCCGCCCTTAACGGCGAGGCCAGAGCGCAGACCGCTCGATGCGGACTTTCCAGAATTACTCAGGCTGTCGAACGCGGTTACACCCAAACCGGCCTCCGAGGATCAGCGGACACAAATCAATACGAATACGGGAGCCCATTCGTTTCGCGTAAATGCGAGGGATACAAAACTTTAGACGCGGCAGAACGGATTTACTTTGCCCAATCGCGTGTTTACCGCGCACCGGCTCGCACCGAAACGTGAATTTGGCGGCGCTTCGCTTCGGGCGCTGTGTTCAGTTTACTACCTCGGACTCCCCCTCCCCGGGTTTTTGCGTAAGAGTGTGATTTTAAAAGGGATGCGCGTCACAAAAGTGTAAGAATGTGATTCTAAAGGGGTAAGGCTCACTGGTGGTGGGTGAATTTGTTGCAGGGATGAGACTTACGGGAGTTGACGGTTAAAAGTGCTCTTGAAACCGACCGAGGGAGATTGTTGGGGGACACTGGTGGCGAGGGGGATCGTTGAGATCCTTCGGCATCCTTCGGACGCCTTAGGATGACTGTCGCTTTGTTTCCTGGTGAATTAGGCTGCGACGCATTGAGGATAGGACCCCGAATCGTAGACCTTGCGGATATGGGGCGCAGCGGTGCTGCGCTCTTACATGATTCGGGAAATCAAAATTGAGGCCGCGGGGGGTGCGGCGAGGGCGGGACAATGTGCAACAATCGGGATTGGGATCGAATCCAACGCTATTCATGGTGCAGATAGCTTCGACGGTCTACTCACTGACTATGCGGGCCTCGCGAATTGTCCCCTTTTCGATCTTAATTGTGGCTGCGGGGCTGTGTGCGCCGGCATCCCATTCACAATCACCGACAGAACCTCCGCAAAGTGGTCTGTCCCCGAGTTCTACCGCACCCGCGACCGCTGCGAGGGCTGGCGACGACAACCCGGACAGCTGGCCCGAAGAGCGGCGGCTGGCAATGCTCGACCGCGTCATCGCGAACCAGAAAAAGAACGATGAAGCCGAGAGCATTTACGAACACATCGAGAAGAAGGAAATCCGCAAGGGATCGACACCGACTCCCGAGATACGCGTGACACGGAACGTTCCCGCCGGGACCGGCGTGGATAAGATCGCGTTGGGACCCGACGAAAAGCCGACCGACATCAACGCATATCGGGCGGAACTCGAAAAACTGGTGCATTCGCTGGTGTGGTCGACCGAAGACGGACGAGCGCAGCGCGACGCGTACGAAAAGCAGGAGAGGCATCGGAAGGATAAAAGCGAGCTGATCGAAGCAACGCGGAACGCCTTCACCTACACATTTGACTCACGGGAACTGCGAGGGGACCGGACACTGGTGAAGTTCAAGATGGAGCCGAATCCATCGTACAAGGCGACGTCGCGCGCGACCTCGATTTTTGCGAAGGTGCGAGGAGTGGCGTGGATCGACGAAGAAGCGAAGCAGCTCGCGAAGGTTGAAGTCGAGGTGACGGACGATATTTCGATCGGCGGGTTTTTGGCTAAGGTTTATAAGGGAAGCCACTTCATGCAGGAGCGGTATGAACTGGCGCCGGGGCTTTGGTTCGCGACGTATTCGCAATATGACTTTGATGGTCGGCGGCTATTTATCAGTTTTTCGGTACACGAACGGACGTTTTATACGCACTACAAGCGCATCGGGCCGCCGAAAGAGGCGGTGACGGAAATCCGTAGCGAGTTGAGCAAACCTGCCCTTACGACCGGCGACCCCTAAGAGGCGAGTTTCTATAATTTCTACTGTGAGATTGACCGATTGGAACGTACAGGTTGTACGGGTGCGTTCGAATGGAGTCGCAATGATCCGTATGCTTGTTGTTTCCGTTGGACTGATGGCTGCGTGGACGTTAGCCGGTGCGGTTTGTGCCGAGGCGCAGAGTCAGCAGGATGTGGATCAGGGTTCGACGGCAGACAGCGTAGCGGCCAGGGCGAAGACCAAGAAGGTGTGGACGAACGACAACATGGGCGATGTGACCGGGGCGATTTCGATCGTAGGGACGGCGCAACAGAAGCCGACAGCCACGCCTTCCAAGATTTCGAGCCTTCAGGTGGCTGTTCCGACAGGCAAGACAGGCCCGGGCAAAAGCACGGATGCAAAGAGCAGCGATGGCAGCATCGATCCGAAGATGCTGGCAGAACTGAAGCAGGCAGTACAGAAATTACAGACGAACATCGATCAACTGGATCGACAGATTGATGAGCTCAACGGCGCGAGCCACGGTGATTCGAAGAATTTGGGAGTGCTGACGTCGGATCCGTCGCGGTACAGCATGGAGCCCGTGCCGGACCAGATTAAAACGCTGAAAGCGAAGAAGAAGTCACAACAGACCTTGTTGGATAATTTACTGGATACGGCTCGGGCGGTAGGGATTGAGCCGGGGCAGTTGCGGTGAGTTGCCTCGCCGCGTTCAATTTTGTCGCTTTCTCCAAAAGCTAAGATGAGCCTCGGCAACTAGTTCACTAATCGCACTGCGGTCCACGGCGTCAGGAAGCGGCGAAGTCGCCTGCGCCGCAAGGGCATCCGACTCCAGCTGCACACCCAACTCTTTGATTTCGCTTAGAGAATACTTACCGTTTCGGATTGCGACCAACTCCTCCTTATTAGGTCTGGGAAGAGTAATGTAGCCTTTTTCTATTGGTTCCTTCGCCTCACCGTACAGGCGAATCACATGCATCGCATACTTTGTGTCGTACCCGAATTTTTCCTCGATCTGGGCACGGTGAACACTCTTTTGGCCTTTCTCCCCGAATAATCGCTTCATCTGGTCGTCGGCGAATCCGAGAAATGGTTTTACGTGGCCTTTGGCGAGAAAAAGCTGCGGTCGGGACGAAAACAGGTCCCAAGTTTCCGATGTTAACTCGGGTGGCGCGAAGAGAAAATGCAGAGCGGAGGGATTGCCCTTCGCCGCCAGCCCCGCCCATTTCATCAACGTGTATAAGCAAACGTCAACGTCTTGCGGACCGTTTCCTCCGACCTTTCCACCGGTTGTGAAAACAAAATGCTCGTCGCGTTCGAGGCCGAGGACTTGTGGCGGCGGAGGAATGTAAAGTCCGTACCAATCGGTATCATCGGTGCTTCCAACTTTTGCGCCGTGCGCTTGGGAGCCACCGATAAAAGCCATAATCAGGTTTTCTTGATGCGGAAATCCGTATTGTGCAAAGTCGGGTTTCATCGGTACGTGGTGGTCCATAGTATCGCTTTTCGCAAGCTCAAACTTGGGCGCTTCAAGGGTGGGCATCCTCGAAACGCGGGTAAGTGCACCGTTCTGATCACTGTCGATTGGGGACGTTTTGAATAGGGCGGCGAAGAATTCCTGCATACAACTGCGTGCTGACGCATCTGAGTCGATGAACGCCGAGACGCCCTGATTGAGGGCAGGGACGGCGTGTCGGGAATGGAGGAGTCAGATGAGCACCGGCAGCGTACGAATCGAAGAGAAAAGCTATGAGATGCCCCCAAAGGAGGGACTCAGCATCGCGCATTTCATAACAGTCACCGATATCCAGCGATCGATCAACTACTACGAAAAGGTTTTCGGGGCCCGGGTTCTGAGCCGAGGCAACGCAGAGGGCGCCCCTGGGTATCTGCAGCTCGCGAATATATGGATGATCATCAACGTCGGAGGAGGGCCAACGCCCGACAAGCCGACGGTACTCCTTAGCGTGCCCGATCCGAATCACATCAACAGTTTTATGAATTTCCGCGTGGCGGATATTCAGGCGAGCTATGAGTTGTGGAAGAGTCGAGGCGCGGAGTTCATCACCGAGCCGATCGTGAAGTATGGGGAGACGCGGTGCTATATCCGCGATCCTGACGGCTACATTATCGAGGTTGGACAGAGCAAGGACGGCGTTAAATACGGCTGAGGCTCGGCATACGGCGGGGTGGAAGATCGCTCCGACAGTGACACCATTTGGCTGCGCTATAGGTGGCCCCGCAGGCCAGCCGCTCCGCTAACTCAATCAATCGACTGGGCATGCTCCCATCGTGCCTTGGCAGCTGCGTTGCCTCATCCTTCGTTTGCAAGTTACGACCGAAGGAGGGGGCGTGAGTCTGAGTTCGAACGTCTTCACCGTAGTCATGAGCTTCGCCTTGTTTTCGACTAGCGGCGATCATCAGACGCGGGACAATCAATGGAAAAACCTCTTACAGGCGAACCACGGTAGGACTTATACCTTTGTCACGCGAGAATCGCGTTGCGCTGATGGAAGGATCACCGCCGCGACCGATCAGAGGGTGTCACTGAAGCGCTCGCAGGGCGGCACAGTGAGCATCGCAAGGCGAGACCTGCTCCGTTTCGCGTCTCAGCGGACGACGAATTCGGCCGGAGTGTTCTACAGCGGAAGAAGTTCGTGGCTCGATGTGAAAGACCTTCCTCGCAGCTCCAGAGGCGGAGTAGAACTACAAGTCGTATTGCTCGATGGAACAGAGCGTCACGGGAATTTTGTAGATCTGCAAGACACGACGATCACTTTACGGGATGCCGGTCGAAACTTTCAGTTGGCGAAGAGCGATATTGCTCAAGTCTACCGCGTCGCAGATAAAATCCTGAGCGAGAGGGCAGAATATGCCTACGAAGAACTCTTTGTGTTCAAGATTTTCGATCCGGAGCTGTGGCCGTACTTCTTCGATAAGGGTAGATTTTCTGTCCGGCTTTACGACTCGCAGATGAAGGAAGATAACAGCGTCTTTGAATGCAAACAGGAGCTTTGACGGAGCAACAGCCACTTTCGACTTTGAGTTTAGTTGGACAAGCGTTGGTAGCGTGGAGCCTGATTTTGAGCCTGGGCGGTGCGGGCATGCATGGGTCGTTGGTTCTATTTCGTTCAGCTTTGGCCCTGCACTTTGCGGCGTAGCTCTTCGAAAAAATTAAAAATGAAGCTGACCTTGGTGATGGTGGGGATGTCGGCGTCGGGTATTTTCATGACCACGACACGTTGGCCATCTGGATGTACGTCGTAATTTCGATTTGGCCCACGCGCCGTGAATTGACCGGGTGACCATAGCCGCGGGCCGGCGGCGGTGAATGAATCGCCTGACGAAGTGTATTCCGCCACCATCAGCCTGTTGTCGAGCGTGTGATAAAAAAGCTCCCGACCATTGGCGGACCAGCGTGGCGTCATGCCGCCGCCCGTGGAAATTTGCCATTTGCCACCGGGGCCGGGAAATGGACGCACGTACACTTCAAAACCTCCCGATTCGTTGGAGTAGTAGGCGACCCAGCGACCGTCCGGTGAGAACGCCGGATCCAACTCGTCGTACGCGCCATTCAGGAAGGATTTCGGTTCCTCGACTTTCCAGCCTGACGACTCGTTGCCCTGGACGGAGAGCGTCATGATGTCCCATCGCGTTTGAGGATTTAGCTGCGCGAAAGCCAGCACTTTCCCGTCGGGACGCCAGGAAAAGGGATTTTTCGCGTTCTTGCTGTTGGTCAGTTGCAGGACTTCGCCGCCGCCGTCCGCACGCTTCCAATAGAGATTCGATTGCGTACCTTTCTCGATGGTCGAGTAGGTGACTCGGCGACCGTCCGGGGTCCAGGCGGGATTTGAATTGGATTCACCGTCGAAGGTTAATCGAGTGAGAGTGTCGCTCTCCCAGGCGTAGACCCACACGTCGTTTCTTCCTCCGTCGGGCATGGCAAAGGCCAAGCGCTTTCCGTCGGGCGAGAACACGGGGGTGAAATATTGAGCGGGAATTCGACGGAGATGGGTGAAGTTGCCTTGGCGATCCATCCAGTCGAGATACATGTCTCGAAGCACGGTGCCGCCAGAAAGGTAGACGAGATTGCCCGTCTGGGAAAATGCAAACTGCGCCCCCCCGGTACCGTTATTGGTGGCGACGTTCTCGAGAACACGGACCGGCTGCCCGGTCGTCTCCATGCGATTGAGGTCGACAGGAATCGTTAGAAGCGAGCCTTCATGCATATAGACCACGCGGCCAGAGGGCAGGTAACGGGCGTAGAAGCCACCTTGATGAAGAATTTTTTTCTTACGCGCGGCAACCGAATACAGAACGATGTCCGCATTTTCGTAGTTCCCAGTAATGGCGCTGGAGGTGAACAGAATGAATTTGCCGCCCGCTAAAACCTGCGGCCAGCGGTGAGAGACCTCGCCGGTATCGGTGTCGAGAGTGGTTAGGGTTTTAGCCGTTCCACCGGCGGATGGGATGCTGAAAAGTGGCGAGCCGAATGTGGGAGTGAAAACAATGGATCCGTCTTCGCCCCAGCTTCCGCCGCGATCATCCGGCGCATCGCAGAGAATCGTAGCGGTATCACCCTGCACGGAAATTTTTTTCAGTTTGCCATCGGCGAAGAAGCCGAGGGATTGGCCGTCTGGTGAGAAGAAGTGATTGCGGGCATTTTCGGTACCGGAAAGAGCGGTAGCCTGCGTCTGATCGAGGGAACGAATGTAAACGCGCCGCTTTTGATTGGCGTCAGTGGCGAGGAAAGCGAGGCGGCTGCCGTCGGGAGAGAGAATTGCGGAAGGTCCTTGGCTCGAGTACAGGTTTGCATCGGCGCCAATTTCCGCGGTGAGGCGCATGGGCTGAGGCTGCTTGGGGGTTCGCGAGACAAAGCCGATGCCGAGGGCGAGTGCAATTAGAGCGAACACCCCAGCACCCGCCGCCCAAGCAAGACGTTCGCGCGTGCGGCGGAGCGGAGCCGGCGGAATGGTGGCACTCGACTGCGAGCCACCCTCGGCCATCCACTTGAGTTCAAGTTGTAGATCGCGCGCGGTTTGCCAACGTTCTTCGGGATCTTTCGCGAGACAACGGCGAATCGCGTGATCGAGTACCGGTGGCGTCAGCGGTTTGAGCGCGATGATCGGAGCGGGATCTTTTTCGAGAATTGCAGAAGCGACACTCAAATTGCTTTTGCCAGGAAAGGCGCGGCGGCCCGTGACCATTTCGTAGAGGACGGAACCGAGAGAGAAAATGTCGCTGCGGCCGTCGAGGTCCTTGCCTTCAATTTGTTCCGGGGACATGTACTGAAAAGTGCCAACGATGGTGCCTTCGGCTGTGACGGGAGTGTTTTGCGTTGCAGCGGCGGTAAGCGTCGCGGTACTGGCGAGGACGAGCGGTTTTGCCAGACCAAAATCGAGGAGTTTCGCGCCGGTCTGGGTGAGCATGATGTTGCCAGGCTTTAAGTCGCGATGAGTGATGCCGCCGCGATGCGCCTTATCGAGAGCGTCGGCAATGTGCGCACCGAATTTCAAAACCTGCTCGACAGGCAGCGCGCCTTTTTCAAGGCGCTGGGCGAGAGTTTCTCCTTCGACGCACTCCATTACGAGGTAGTCGATTCCATCTTGCTGGCCCACGTCGTGCAAAACACAAATGTGCGGATGATTCAGGCCGGAAATGGTTTTGGCCTCGCGTTCGAAGCGCTGCTTACGAACGGGGTCTGAGGAGAGATGAGCGGGGAGGATTTTGATGGCGACCGTGCGATCGAGACGCGTGTCGCGAGCGCGATAAACTTCGCCCATACCGCCTGCACCGAGCGGTTCTCGAATTTCGTATGGGCCGACTCGCGTTCCTGGAGTGAGTGCCACGGTGGTGGGGATTATATCTCTCGGCGATGGAATAGAGACGAGCTGTTGTTCTTGCAGCGGTTTCGAATGGTTAGACAAGTGGAGGTGGCGCGCAGTACCATTTTTGAGCCTGAGCGGTGCGGGCGCGCATGGGTCGTAGGCTTTATTCCATTCCGGTTGCGATTCGGATTCTGATCGTTTTCTCTATTTTTTTATCTGGGTTGTGTGAGTTTGCGGGAATTGGTGTGGCTGAACCGGTCCACATCGGGGTTGGCGAAGGGACTGCGGTCGATCTGGACGGTGCGGTTGTCGATCCGTTGAAAATGTCAGCTGGAAAAGTTGTGGTGTTGATTTTTGTGCGGGTGGATTGCCCGATTTCGAATCGGTATGCGCCGACGATTCAGAAGATTAGTCGCGCGAATACGGGTCGCGTGGCGTTTTGGCTGGTGTATCCGGATCGGTCGGAGTCGGCGGAGCAGATTCGGAGGCATGAGAAGGAATTCGGGTATAGCTTGCCGGCACTGCGGGATGTGCAGCGCAGCCTGGTGAGCGAGAGTCACGCGCAGACTACGCCGGAAGCGGCGGTGTTCGATGCGAATCGGAAGTTGGTCTATCACGGGCGGATCGACAACTTGTTTGAGGATTTTGGTCGGGCGCGGCCTGCGGCGACGACGCATGAGCTTGAGGATGCGATTCGAGCGGCGATGGATGGCAAAGAGGTTGCGAACGCGGCGGTGCCAGGCGTTGGCTGTTATATCTCGGATCTAAAATGAAGTGGTGGGCGCAGAGCGCTGCGGTTGGCGTCGCGATCTTGGCTGTGTTTTGTGTTGCGCGCGCGGCGAACGATTCGCCAGTGCCGCCGCCTCGTGCTGCGCGCGGTGATCCGAAAGCAGCGAGTTCCCCCACATATACACATGATATTGCGCCGATTCTTTTTCGGTCGTGTGCGCCTTGCCACCGGCCTGGGGAAGCGGCTCCGTTTTCGTTGCTGAGTTATGCGGACGCGAAATCTCACGCACGGCTGATTGAGGATGTGACCAAGCGGCGCATCATGCCGCCGTGGCTGCCTGCGGCGGACGATCCAAAATTTGCGGATGATTTGCGGCTTTCGGATGCCGACATTGCGCGCCTGCGCGATTGGGCCGAGAGCGGGGCGGTGGAAGGAAATCCGGCGGACTTGCCGCCGGTGCCGAAGTTTGTGGAGGGCTGGCAACTGGGCAAGCCGGACGTGATCGTGAAGGCGACGAAAGCATATGCGCTGGCCGCGGGCGGGAGCGATGTTTACTGGAATTTCGTGTTTCGCGCGCCGGTGGACCGGGCGCGATGGTTAAAGGCGATCGAGATTCGTCCAGGCGATAAGAGATTGGTGCATCACGCGAATGTGATGGTGGATCGCGGGCAGAACGCGCGGCTGCAGGAGAAAAATCCGGGCGATGGATTTGGCGGGATGGAGCTGACGATCGAGTCGGAGCTTTTCGATCCCGACAGCCATTTTCTTTTCTGGAAGCCGGGGTCGGCGCCTTACGTCGAGCCGGATGGGATGGCGATTCCGCTGGATGGGAATTCGGATCTCGTGCTGAACATGCATTTGCAGCCTTCGGGCAAGGCGGAGACGCTGCAACCGACGCTGGGACTTTATTTCACGGACAAGCCGGCGACGCTGCACCCGATTTTGTTGCAGATGGAGAATGACGGGGCGCTGGATATTCCGGCCGGGGCTAAGGATTTTGTGGTGAGCGACGAGTTCACGCTGCCGGTGAGCGTGTCGCTGCTGGCGATTTATCCGCACGCACACTATTTGGGGAAAAATCTGGAGGCGTTGGCGACGCTGCCTGACGGAAAAACGGAGACGCTGATTCATATTTCGAATTGGGATTTGAACTGGCAGGCGGTGTATCGCTACACCGAGCCGATGACGCTGCCGGCGGGGACGAGGATCACGATGCGGTTTGCGTACGACAATTCGGCGGAGAATGTGCGCAATCCGAATCATCCGCCGGCACGGGCGGTAGCGGGAAATCGGGCGAGCGATGAGATGGCGCATTTGTGGCTGCAAGTTTTGCCTACCGATGGGGCGAGTGGCGCCGGAGGCGATCCGCGCGCGCTGATTCAGGAGGCGATGGCGCGACATCATTTGGAGAAGAATCCGGAAGATTTTGAGGCGCACTACAATCTGGCGGCATTGATGCAAGCGCGTGGGGATGTTGCGGGATCGTACGCGCAATTTTCTGAGGCGGTGCGGCTGCGGCCGGGCGATGCGGCGGCGAACAATGGGCTGGGTGCGGCGCTGCTAGCGGCGGGGCAAACAGAGCGGGCGATTCCCTTTTTACGGGCGGCGCTGAAGACGCGACCGGAATATTTTGACGCGCACTACAATTTGGGGAATGCGCTGGCGTCGGGCGGAGATTTTGGTGGCGCGCTGGAGCAGTTTCGCGAAGCAGTGCGGTTGCGGCCGCAGGACGCGGACGCGGAGGCCAATTTGGGAAGCGCGCTGGCGGAAATGGGAAACGTTGCCGAGGCGAGGCGGCATTTTGAGCGGGCGCTGGAGTTGAATCCGAAACATGAATTGGCGCGGGAGAATTTGCGGGCGTTAGAGCAGGGTGGGCCGAGTAGTCCTTCGAATCCGCAATAATTAGCTGTGATTGATCCGCCCGGGCATCCCGGAAGCGGACGCAGTTTCGCGAAATATCACAGTTCCCTAATAAATTTCACATTTGGTTTAGGTGGATTGACGCGATTGATTCGCGGAAATTTCGTACGGTTTTGTCTCGCAAAGATCAGGTAACCGTTACATCTCCAGGGTCGATGGGAATCGTGGAACTTTGTGAATCGACGCGGCGTAGCTCGATGCAGCAGCAGAAGCCCCGGGCGATAAGTTCGTAACGGTGAGGCGCGATTTTCGCGACGCTTATCGATCGCGCATGCTGCGGGAAACGTTGGAGCGCGAATTGCAAAACGAGTAACGATTTTTACAAATGTCGCGACTATCCGTTGTCCGGGTTGGAGCGTCTCTTGAATTAAAGAAGTTTTCGGATTTAAAGCTGTTGGGTCCCGAACTCTTGGAAGGTTGGGGTTAAACGGATCGAATCGCTTCCTGGTTTGGCCGCCGGAGCGAGATCGATTGTGGCGGAGATGTGTGCCCAGAGGGCGCACCGCTTCGTCATTCACTTCTTCATTTAACCCCGCCTCATTCTAGAAGGCTCCGATTCTGAATTTCAACCGTTAGCGGCGAGCGCGGGCCAAGAAGACGTTCGTCGAGGAGATCTCATGATGAGGCCCGAAACGAAACGACGAGTGCTGTTTGTTTTTGGAGTTGCAGTCTGGGGATGCGTTGCGATGCTGGCAGGTGGGTCGAGCGCTTTTGCTCAAGAGAACGATGCGCCTCGGATGACCGGACCGAATGTTCGGGCACGGCAGTGGGTGAAGTCGGACCCACTTGCGGACAATACGATGAGACCTGACGTGCCTACTCCGGTTATAAAAGCGACACCGATGGGCGATACCGTGTCGGTACACAGCCTTCAGCTCTCGGCGGGAGCGATCAAGGAGTTTCACCGGTCGGAGAAGTGTGTCGGCTCGGGAGACTATTCGTGCGCGGCCCAACATCTTCAGAAGGCATTGCGAGCTGATCCGAAATTTGTCGAGGCGCACAACAACCTGGGGGCGAGCTACCTCGAGCTTTCGCGCTATGAGGATGCGATTGCCGAGTTCGAGGCGGCGATCGCGCTCGATGAAAAGATGGTGGCGCCGCACCGGAACATGAGTTTGGGCTTCTTCTTGATGAGGCGGTATGTTGACGCCGAAGCAGCGGCACGTCGGGCGCTGGCGATCAATCCGGACCACAAGTCTGCGCGCTACAGCTTGGGGCGAGCTCTGGCGGCGCAAGGCAGCGTTTCGCCCGAGGCGGAACGGCTTCTGCGGGAGTCCGTGAACGATTTTCCGGAGGCACGGCTGTCGCTGGCGCAGGTGCTGATGAATCGATGCGCGAATCTGGATGCGGCGGCGGAGTTGAGAACATATCTGACTTCGAACACAGTCGATGCAAATACGCAGCGAAGAGTACAGGTGTGGATCGAACGCAGCTCGAAGGGCCAAGTGGTGAGCGGTTGTACTGGCGCGAAACCCTCGGCGTGAGGGTTTCTTGCTCCCTAGAAATGGCGCCTGGCACGGGTAAACAGGCCAATCAAGGTGAGCGTAACTATACTATTTATAATAGCTTACGAGATCTCTGTTGATTTCAGTGGATAACCGACTGGCCGACTGGACAGGGTGTCCGCAGACGACTAGAATTGATCATCCAAACTGAAAAACACAGAGGTAAGAGCAATGAAACGGCTAGTCCACATCCCGAACGAATACGCGTCGCGCCTGCGGGGACATAAAGAAACGGGAATGGGATACCAGGTTGTGTCGGTCACTCTCAAGAGTGGCAAGCATTTTGAGCAGGTGGTCACCAGCGAAGGCTGCGTGATCCAGGTCCGCGGACACCGCGAAGTGCCGTTCACGCCGGAAGAAGTTGCGAGCGTGGACGTGAACCACAAGCGCTGGAACTTCCGCGAAGCAACGCGCTAGCCTTCGGAACATTCGTCTAACATCTCAGCTTTGCTCTTTGGAGTCGATCGCCCGTGTACGTTAACGGCGATTTTCCACCTTTTCCTCCGCTTTATCCTCTGGCATATTCCGCCGTTCACAATCCCCTGACGATTTGTTCATAGACATGGGAGCACCCTACCTCGGACCGGCAAGTCCGGCTGAGCAATGAAACGAGGAGGAACGATGTCGAAGCAAGCAGCAGAACATCACCACAAGGCAGCGGAACATCACGAACACGCGGCGCGTCACCACCGCGAAGCAGCGGCTCACCACGAAGCAGGCAACCACGAAGTGGCGGCGCACCACGCGCACACAGCGCAGGGTCACCTCCACCATGCGACGCACCACGCAACGGAAGCGGCGAAGCAGCACGTCGAGCATCATGGGCATAAGGCGAAGGCGGCCGGGGCTTAGTTTATCGGGATGGCCGAATCCGCAAGGCAGATGCTAGGCAAGAAGGTTTGGTTTGCGTCGGCGCGCGGATGGTAAGTCGCGAAGAGAGCCGGAACGCGCGTTGCCGACGGACGGTACTTGGGCGCCAACGATCGATCCGGCTTTCTTCTTTGGTTTGTTTGTTTTATTGTCCTTCGAGTCCCTTTCCATTTGCACCGCCCCACTTGAGATGACCCGCTCTTCAGAAAAACAGACAACGCAAACCGCGACGCGTCGAAGTTACGGATGCGAAAGGTATCGAACTGAGCGTTTCCGGTTAACTGCTCAATTGCCAAGCTGAGAGACGGGCGGGAACGATTCCGGCGTGGTGAAAGTGCGCTCGGGCGGACGCAGATCGGTGAGCAGCGCTTGATGCAAGATCGAAATGGCGCGGCCGGCGGTCGTCGGGATAACTACCGTCGCAGCGAGCATTCCGGTGCGCACCCAACTTTGACCGGTCTTCGTAACTCCATCACAGCCGAGGTATGGGAGCCGCAGCCAACGGTCGCGGTCGGTGGTGCTGTCGAGAGTTGAGAATGCCTTTCGTGCACCCATTGCCATCGCGTCATTCTGGCCGGCGACGGCACCGATCGAGACTTTCTGCGAGGTGTTGAGTCGAAGCCACGACTCCACGCTGCGTTGCGCGCTCTCTTCGGTCCACTGGCCGCGCAAAGTTGTGACATGAATGTGCGGCGGGAGCGTTGCTTGCAGGCCTAGGGTGCGATCTCTCGCAGTGGAATTTTCGGACGGACCCTGAATGTGCAGCACGCCACCGCCATTGCGGACGAGTGATGCGAGTTGAAGTCCCTGGATTCGGCCGACTTCCTTTTGATCGGAACCAATCGAAAAAATTGCCAGACGTGGCGTGCTTCGGCGGAGTTCGGCAACGTAATCCGCTTCGCGATTGAGGAGCACCCACGGGATTCCGGCCTGCACGGCGGCGCGTGCCACTTGCGGAAGACATGGGCCGCCGACGGGTTCGCAAAGGATCGCGTCGGGGCGGGTGGTGGGATCGGCCTGGATAATTTTCAGGAGCTGTGTTCCCTGCGTGATGGCGTCATTATCGGAAAAAATAATCTGGGCTTCGATGCCGAGACTCGTGGCGGATTCTTGCGCGGAGGCGGCTTGTTCGAGCTGGTAATCGTTTTCCCGGGTCATCAGGGAAACAACGACGCGAATCTTTTTCATGCCACAACCCTTCGAGGACGGATCTTGGGCCCGCTGGAGAGAAGATAGCGCGTACACGGCCCAATTTTAGTGGAACGTTAGAGAGCTGTGTCATGTCGCGAAACATATCAAATAGCACGTTACCGAGATGCAACACGCCGGTGCCGACGTGAGGTAGCGTGCGGGTGTCCTGAATGGCAGTCTAGCGATGGCTCGCGGCTGGCCTGCGCGCCACGAAACGTTTCTCGTGGTAGACCGTCTACCCTTCGTGTGGTAGGTTGTCTACCCATGAGCCCCAAGAAGAAATCGAGCGATCGGCTGGAAATCATGCAAGGCACGCTGGATCTGATTATTTTGCGGACGCTGCGCTGGGGTCCGATGCATGGACACGGCGTCGCCAAGTTCATCGAGCGGACGTCGCGCGAGACGTTTCGCATCGATCACGGCTCGCTGTATCCGGCGCTGCAGCGGCTTTTGCAGGAAGGCTGGATTGCGGCCGAGTGGGGAACGTCGAACAACAATCGCCGCGCGCGCTTTTATCGATTGACGGCGACGGGACGCAAACAGCTTTCGACCGAACATAGCAAGTGGGAGCGATTCAACGAAGCGATCACGCGGATTCTGAGTCCGGCGTCTTCCGAAGACGCCTAGACGGCGGAAACAAGCCGCCTGCGAACGGAGCACCATCGTGAGCATCAATCGCAATATATCGAAGCTTGGAGCGACCTTTCGATCGGACAAGATCGCGCGCGAGATTGACGATGAAATCCAAACGCACATCGAGATGGAAACCGACGAAAACGTGGAGGGTGGCATGAAGCCCGACGAAGCCCGGCAGGCAGCGCATCGCTCGTTTGGAAATGTCGCGCTCGCGCAGGAAGACAGCCGTGGTGCATGGATTTACCGCTGGGCGAACGATTTTGCCGCCGATTTGAAATTTGGCGTGCGCATGTTGCTGAAGAATCGCGGGTTCAGCGCGGTTGCGGTGATTTCGCTCGCGCTGGGTTTTGGATTGAACACGACGATCTTCACGGTTGTGAACGCGATTCTCCTGCATCCGCTGCCGGTGCGCGACGTCTCCAGCCTGGTTCAACTCGATACCGTCGACACGAAGACGCGTGTGACGGCAGCCAATTTTGAGAAATTGGGTTTGTCGTACCCGAACTACGAGGACTATCGCCGGCAGAACGAGGTCTTCACCGATCTTGCGGCGTGGCTGAATACTCCGGTGACGTGGAGTGGCGGCGCCGAACCGAAACAGCTTCAGGCGTATCTGACATCCGCGAACTACTTCGATGTTCTCGGCTTGACGCCTGCCGCGGGCCGATTTTTTCTTCCCGCGGAAGATACGCATCCCAACAGCGACACGGTCGTCGTGATCAGTTACGCATTGTGGGCGAACAAGTTTGGAATGGACCCGAACGCCGTCGGGAAGTCGATGATTCTGGATGCCGTGCCGTTCACGATTATCGGTGTCGCGCCGCGCGGATTCAAAGGCACGGTGTCTCTTGCCGCCGCGGAACAAGCATGGGTTCCCATCAGCATGTACCAGCAGATGTTCGCGGGATTTCCGGTCGACGCGACACACGACCGCCGGTTCCTTTCGATGACGGCGTTCGGCAGGCTGAAACCCGGCACGCAGATGCCGCGAGCGGAAGCGTCTTTGAAAACGATCGCGTCGCGATTGGAAACGGAGTATCCAAAAGAAAACTCAGGCCGAGGTGTAGCGCTGTCGTCTCTTGCTGAGGCGGCGGTCGGGATCAACAACCACGACCAATTCACACTCGCCGGCGCGATGATGATGGGCGCGGTCGGATTGGTGTTGCTGATCGCGTGCGCCAATCTTGCCAACCTGCTGCTCGCGCAGGCAGCGACGCGCGACAAAGAGATGACCGTGCGCGCCGCGTTGGGCGCAGGCCGCGGAAGGATCCTGCGCCAGTTGCTGACCGAGAGCACGCTGCTTTCGCTGGCGGGTGCAGTGGTCGGCCTGCTGATCGCTTACTGGGGACGCAATATTCTCTGGTCTTATCGCCCTGCCTTCATCGAAGCAAACGATGTTGACCTCGCGCTCGATTCGCACGTGCTGCTGTTTACGTTGGGCATTGCGCTGGTCACCGGGGCACTATTTGGCGCCGCTCCCGCGTGGAAAGCTTCATCGCCCGATCTTGCCGACACGCTGAAAGCGGGCGGACGCGGCAATTCTGTCGGATGGCGGAGCAATCCGATCCGCAGCTTGCTGATCGTCGTTGAAACGGCGATGGCTCTGGTCGCGCTGGTCGGCGCCGGGCTTTTCGTGCGCAGCCAGATGAACGCGCAAAAGATAAATCCCGGCTTCGAGGCTGAAAAGCTTTTCGTGATGGCTTTCAACGTCGGTGCGCTCCATTACCAGGAAGGCCCCGCGCAGCAGTTTTATCGCGCCGCAGCGGAACGCGCGGCATCGGTGCCGGGCGTCGCCGGCGCAACTATCGCTTCCAATTTTCCCGTCGGCGGCGGATTTTCGCGCACCGTCTTTCCCGAAGGACAGGACGAAGCCTCGGGCTTTCGCGGTACGCTGACGATGACCAACAGCGTGACGCCAACATTTTTCGACACGCTGCGCATTCCCGTGCAGGCCGGACGCGTCTTCACCGATACCGATCGCAAAGAGACGCGCGCCGTCGCGGTGATTAACGAAGCGATGGCCCGCCACTTCTGGCCCAACGAATCGGCGGTAGGCAAACGCTTTCACTTTTTCGGCGACACGCAGATGCGGGAAGTGGTCGGCATCGTCAACAACGTCGTCGTGATTCAAGTCGGCGAAGATCCGCAACCGATGGCGTACCTGCCGATGACTCAGGAATACGCACCGTTTGGGACCCTGCAAGTGCGAACGACAGGCGATCCCAGTGCGTCGATTTCCACGGTGCGCAGCGTCGTGCAACAGCTCGACTCGAACCTCGCGATCACCAACGTGCAGACGATTCGCGAAATCATGAGCGACGCGCTGTGGGCTCCGCGAATGGGAGCGGCGTTGCTCACGCTTTTCGGAGGCTTGGCGCTGATCCTCGCCGCAGTCGGGGTGTATGGCGTGCTGTCGTACTCCGTAAACCAACAGCGACACGAAATCGGCATTCGCCGCGCGCTCGGGGCGCAGGAGGGCGATGTGCTGAGGCTCGTCGCCGGACAAGGAATGCGCCTCGCGGTTGTGGGCTTGGTCGTAGGTCTCCTGCTCGCCGCGATTTTTGCGCGCTTGCTCGTGAGTCTGCTGTTTGGAGTCAGTGCGATCGATCCGTGGACGTTTATCGGGGTGACGTTCGTGTTGCTCGCGGTCGCGCTGCTCGCTTGCTACATTCCGGCGCGACGCGCGCTCACTGTCGATCCATTGATCGCGCTGCGCTACGACTAGAAACTAGGCGAAGGCACTCGCGCACAACTATTGCGCGACGTGCAGTTTTCCGTCCTGCGCCTGCGTCTCCCACTCGATCCGCAGTATCCAGTCGTAGTGCATGTTTTCCGCTTTGAGATATGCCTCCAGCGCTTCGCGCGAGGCCGCGCTGAACTCGACGACCATCTTCCCTTCCAACATGTTCACCAGAATCCGGCCGGCGGGATTTTTTTCGCTGCTCTGGAGTCTCTTCGCCAAACCCTCCGCACCTTGCCGCGTCAGACACGACAAAGTGTGCTGCGTCAAATAACGAGCCATCTAAACTCCAATCAAACTCGACGATCGCCAGAAATCCTTCAAGCAACATTATTTCACAGCGTGGCCTTTGCGCTTCGCGATCGAATCGGCGAGCGCGCCCAGAACCCATTCCCAACCATCTTTATGCTGCCGCCCCATCTCGTCGTCGGGCACGCCCGAGTGTCGCAGCGTGACCAGCGTGTCGGCGCCCTGCTTCTCCAGCGTTACCGTCACAACCGATTCCAGCCCCTTCGTCGGTTCCGACATCCACGTATGTTCCACGACTTTCGGCCGGTCGAGCTTCAGGAAGCGTCCGAAATGCGGCCAGTTCTTGCCCTCGTGACTGATGGCGACATAGAACAGACCATCTACCACGACGTTCACGATAACCTTTGACGCGCCGTACCACGGCCCGCCCGGGCTTTTCGGATCGATCCAAACGTCGTACACCTCTTCAGGTGTGGCGGGAATCGTGCGAGTAACAGTGATTTCGGTTGTTTGCATTTCATTCTCCTTTAGATTTTGTCCCGGCGCGGCGATTCGCAAAGAATTGTTCCAGGTGATCGAGCCGCGTCGTCCAGAATTCTCGATATTGAAAAACCCATTCGGCGACGTCGCGCAACGGTTCCGGTTGCAGCCGCAATGTGTTTTCGCGTCCCCGGCGTTTCCGGCGAACCAGACCCGCACGTTCCAGAATGCGAACGTGCTTGCAGAAGCCTGTGAGCGTCATCGGGAAGGCAGCGGCCACATCGGAGATGCGCGCCGGTCCTCGCGCCAAACGATCCACGATGGCGCGCCGCGTCGGATCTGCAATCGCCGCCAACGCGCGATCGGTGTTTCGTGCGGTCGTTGAATAGTGAACCATTCGGTTCACTATAATTCAGAGCTTCAATCGTGTCAATTGCGCACGCTCGTGCCATCCGAGCGCAACTTTACCGCGAGGATCAGACTGCGATCTTCAATTTGGGAACGCGATGACCTGATACGCCTTCGTCACGTTGGGGATCATGTCGTGCGGAAATTTCTCATCGAATTTCGACGCATATTTCGCGATCAAGACTTTCGAGACTTGCGCCTGTGCCTGCTCCAGCGTGGCTCCGTTTGCATACGCCTTGCCGGTTTCCGCCATCAAGTCGGTGAAGTACTGCTTCCACAGCTCGAATCGCTCTTTGCCGTGCATGACGTCGCCATGCCCGCCGAGCACCTGATCGAAATCGAGTTTCTCGGCCTTGTCGAGCGTTGTAATCCAGTCATACGGATAACTGTCGCCCATGAACGGCGTCCATCCGTGCATCGCGTCGCCGGTGATCAGAATCTTTTCCTTCGGCAGGTACACAAACACATCGCCGTTGGTGTGCGCGTTGCCGAGCCAGAACATCTCCACCGTGCGCGACTTGCGATGCAGGATCAGGCTGTGGTCGAACGTCAGCGTCGGCAGCGTGACCTGCATCGATTTCAACTCTGCGAGGTAATCCTGCGCTTGCGCCAGATCGCCGTTGAGCTTCGCCTTTTGCGCTGGATCGGTGGCCGCTGCCGCGTCGGCCTTCAGCTTTTCGATCTCGGCCGGCATCGTGGTGATTTCGTGCTTCACCCGTGGAATGCCGCGTTGCTCGATGTTCAGCCGCGTCGCTTCCGACGAAATAATCTCCACACCCGCCGGCCATGAACTCGGATACGCCTGATTCCCTTGATAGTGATCCCAATGAAAGTGCGTGTTGACTACGTATTTTACGGGCTTGTCGGTGAGCTTCTTCACCTGCTCGATCAACGCGCGCGCCGCCGACGGCTTCGAGTGCGTATCGACAACGAGCACGCTGTCGTCGAACAGAATAATCGCCGCGTTGCAATTGACCTTGTATGCGGGCTTGGAAACTGCAGCGTACACGCCATCCGCCATCGGCTTGATGTCGAACAAATCGTCGGCGGCGTTGGTGGAAATAGCGGTGAGAAAAAAAGCACAGCGAGGCAAAGCATTCGCTTCATTGGCGGCACCTGAACGAACGCTGAAGTCTGATTGCCCGCGAAGAATAGTACAGCTATTACCGCTCGTAAAGCCCGGTACTCGCCCAGCTCCGTGGTATCCAACGTTAGGTAGAATTGCAGGAAGTGGTCGACAGCTTGCAGCCTGGAAGCGGCTATGTAAAAGGAGATCAGGCTGCGGTGATCAGGTAAGAGTTTGCCTTTAATTTCGCGGCGGCCTACTTAACCGCGCGTTCCGCCGGCGGCTCATCGCTTCGTCGCGAAGTGAAAACAATCCAGATCCCGCCCAACAAAAAAACCCCGCCGAGAATCCCTGGCGCATAAGTCATTTTGCTCTCGACAGTTGGGGTCGTGTCACGCGCGGGCGCTTCCGTTTCCTTGCGTGGCGACAGGCTGATCGCAGCCTGCACCAGCACCAATACCAGTCCCAACACGAATAACGCTATGCCGTGCACCTTTCCGAATTGCATGCGCACCCCCCCGTGAGCGAAATTCGCGCCTCCGACACACGATCGACTGCGGGCCGGTGAGCTAGGCTCTATCTAAGTGGATGCTTGAGGGGGCGACGTGGTTTGCAGCCGGGACGAAGCGGCCGATTGACCATTTCGCCCGGCTAGGACAAGACTCAACTACCGATTTACAACGTCACAACAGGTTCTTCCGCTTATATAGCGCGAATCCCGATGCTGTAACCTTCGCCAATTCGCGAAACAGCTTCGGATCCGGAACAGTGAAGTTAAAACACGACTTTCCCTGCATCTTCTTTTTCAGGTCGGCCGACAATTTTTTCGTAAGCGATTCGTCCCAATACAACGGCATCAGGTGAAAGCTGACGTTCGCTCTCCCCGAAATAACCGCACCGAAAAACAGTGGCTTCCCTTTGTAGCTTGCTGATTTAGTTTCCAGATACAACCGCGTTCGTGTGTCCGCGTTTACGTTCAGCGATTTCGTGTACGGCGCAAAGATTCGCTTCAATCCAAAAAATGCTGCGGCGAAGCTTTCTGTGCGATCCACGATCTCCGTCGCCTCCGTGCGCGAGGACCGTTTTGGTTTCAAGTCATCTCTCCTTCGGATGCGCCTAGGTGCACCCTTCCTTTGGACAACACAAGCCAACACTAAAACAGTTGCACGGAGTATATCGGCTGGCTCCGACTCTAGGTAGAGCCTGACATCGCCAGTACGTGGAGATAGAGTTACCGAAAGCGTTTTCTCGCGGCGAGCGTGTGGCAGCTTCCCGACATCGACGCCAGAACAGCCCATCGACTTAGAACCTTTATCTCAATCAGCCCGAATAGTTCCGACAAAAGGCTCGCCGCCGACCGATTTCGAACACAATGACCGCTTTCGCGACAATCCGTCCCAAAAGCGGTCGATTCGCGCGAACTCCCGAGCAACGCCACCGAACACTAAGCCTCACATTTACTGCAACTTAGCCTATGGCGAGGCATGGTGCTCCGCCTGCCACCTGTCATACCGTCATGAGCGCTGCACCGGTCACCTTCACATCCGAATTCAGGCTCCTGCGTTCGCATCCGCGCACAACGCTAATCTCGCGCGCACGCCGCGGCGATCGCGAAGCCTTCACCGAAATGGTGTCGCCCTACGTTCCGACGCTGCTTCAACGCGCACGCCGCGTCACAGGAAATGTCGCCGACGCCGAAGACGTCCGCCAGGAAACGCTGCTCAAGGCGTGGTCGCGCCTCGATCAATTCTCTGGAACCTGCGACGACAACACCGACGAGTTCCGCGCATGGCTCGCGCGCATCGCGGGCAATACTTCGATCGACACGCTGCGCCAGCGGCGCGACGGCAAGCATCTCTCGCTCGAGGAACCGCGCGGCAGCTCCGAAGAATCGCTCGCGACACTGCTCGAAGCAAAATCCCCCGATCCCGAAGAACAGTGCGCCCGCCGCGAAATGGGCCGCATGCTCGCCGACGCGATCCTTCAGCTTCCCGCGGACCTGCGCCAGGCCTGCCTGCTGCGCGACGTCATGCACTACTCGACACAGGAAGTCGCCGAGCGCCTATCGATTTCCGTCGTCGCCGTGCGCCTTCGCCTATTCCGCGCGCGCCGCCGCCTTCGCGAAAAGATGGAGCAGTCGCTTCAGCCAAAAGCACACGCAGTGAAAATCGCTGCCCAACGCCGTACCGCGCAGCCACTCAGCGCCAACCGCCACCGCAATTCCCTGCTCGGCCTGAACACCGCAGTAGGCTTCGCCTCTGGCGACTAACCCACTGCCCGCCAACGCATCCCTCAAACCTGTCCCAAAGCCCGGTTGACACCTACTCCCGCCGGTGTTACAAAACGGCAACTGCCCTCTGGTGGTAAGTCTCTTACCACGCTACGGCGCATCACGCGAGTGAGGCAGCGAGCCTGCCTGGCAGGGCAGGCTGCAAGCCGTCGAGGGTTAGCTGTACCACCCCACCACCCCGGGAGGCAAAAACTCCGTTTTTGCCTCCTTTTTATTTGGTAGCGTCGGCATCCTGCCGGCGTTTTTCCCAAACGAGCCACCGCCGCTCGAAGCTCCCATATCCCGTAAGCTAGAATGGACGTTTCTGCCAGAACTGCTATCGGCGCCAAGGAGCCGTCCGCCAAATTCCGATGCCCGCCCAAGCCACTCAATCCCCCAACGCCCCGCTCCTCGCCCTCAATCACGTCACCGTAATGCGCGGCGAACGCGCCGCACTTCACGACGTCACGCTAAAAATCGGCGCGGGCGAACACGTCTGCATCCTCGGTCCCAACGGCTGCGGCAAGTCCACGCTCATCAAGACCATCACGCGCGAGTGCTATCCGCTGGCGAATGAGGGGTCGTCGATTTCGATCCTCGGCAAAGAGCGCTGGAACATCTTCGAGCTGCGTTCCCTGCTCGGCATCGTTTCGCCCGATCTGCTCGCCTCCTGCACCACCGACGCCACCGGCCGCGACGTCGTCCTCTCCGGCTTCTTCAGCAGCACGCGAATCTTTCCGCATCACGAGCCGAACCCCGAACTTGCTCGCACGCAGCAACGCCGCGCTCGAACGACTCGGCATCTCGCATCTCGCCGATCGCAGCGTCGCCCACATGTCGTCCGGCGAAGCGAAACGTACGCTGATCGCCCGCGCGCTCGTCCATGACCCGCAAACGCTGCTCTTCGACGAACCCAGCAACGCCCTCGACATCGCCGCCCAAATGCAGCTCCGCGAAACCATGCGCGAACTCGCTCAATCTGGCTTGGGGATCCTGCTGGTGACGCACCACGTCTCGGAAATCATCCCCGAGATCGAACGTATCGTTTTGTTACGCGATGGAAAAATCGTAGCCGACGGCCCAAAAGCCGAAATGCTTACCGCCCCCCGCCTCACCGACCTCTTCGCCACCCGCGTCCAGATCGGCCACCACGACAGCTACTACCACCTCTACTAACGATTCACTCCAGCGTCGTCATCCTGAGCGCAGCGAAGGATCTCCGACGTGAGCCAAAGCACAATCTATCCGCACCGCGTTTCCCTTGGTTGCTGCTCCCTCAAGCCGCGGTCGTGTCCCAAACCGCGCGCCTTCACTGCGCCGGCAACAGCTGTGATATCTTCTCCGTAATTCGGCCCCAGTTTTCCCAGCGAACGAGGGTAAGCATGGCCACGATCGCGATACAGAAGACAAAAACACGCTCCGACGCCATCTTCTTCCCCGCGATGGCGCTCCTCATCCTCGTTATCGTTGTCACCGGCTTCGCGCAGAGCTACTTCCTCGCCGGCATGGTGCGCGCCAAATTGCCCAGCGCGGTGGTGCACGTTCACGGCGCCCTCTTCGTTTCCTGGATTTTTTTATTAATGCTTCAAGCCTCGCTCATGGCCTTGCACAAAGTGAAGCTGCACATGACGCTGGGTATTCTTGGTTTCATCCTGCCACCACTGATGGTTATCGTCGGCACGCTCACGTTGTTTGGCTCCATACGCCGGGGTCAAATCGACGTACCTCCTGAAATTCTGCTCGCCGGAGATCTGGAGAACCTTCTCATCTTTATTGTCCTCATCTCCTGGGGCATGCTCGCGCACCGCGCCAGCGCTTTCCACAAACGCCTCATGATTCTTGGCACCATGGCCATCACGGGTCCTGCCATCGATCGCTGGGGCTTCGGCCTCAACGTCACGCTCGGCGTTATTCTGGCTCTTCCTCTGCTGGTCCTCGTATATGACTTATGGTCGATCCGCCGTGTTCATCGCACCACCGCCGTCGCCTTTGGAATGATCGCCACTCTGATCTTCACGCTGTTTCCGGTGTCCAGGCTGGGATTCTGGCAGCAGCTCATCTCATGGATCCGTCACAACTGATCCGCGTCGAGCGTTCGCGATATTGAAAGCGCATCCAGCAACGCCACCTGATGCACACGAAGCAGAGGATCTCGGCACGAGCCAAACTACAACCGATCCGCGCTCTCGCGGAACGCAGTCGGAGGATTCAATTTTTTGAGGAGTCTTGCATTGGAACGCGAATCGAACGCGACCGCGTGGAAAAACTTCTACTTATCGACAATCTTTTCCGGGACGGGAGCTTGGACTTTGTCAGCGCGATTACTATTCGCGGCAGTGCGTGCCTCAGGGTGCCGCGGCGTCCAGTCTTCCGGCGGAAACGCCACACGCCAGAACGTCGGATGCGGCGTCGTAAATTCGAGCCCGATCTCGGCCTTGCCTGCGCGTACCGGCCCAAGAAACGCCACATGACATTCGTGTTCTTCCTGCGTTTTCTTGTGCTGGAGCATCACCTTCGAACCACTGGTCAGCTTCGCGGAAAGCAACACCAGCGCACCATGCGCATTGATCGCCAGCGTCTCGGTCTCTTCTTCGATCTTGTGTCCCTGTGGGTCCGTCCCGCGAATCCGCACCGCCACTTGCATCAACACCCGCTGGCTGCGGCGTCGCGCCCCCGTATTCGGCGTAGTATTCGTTGCTTGAGCCATCCCAACCTCACTGGCTCAACTATACCCCCCGATATCCCCCTGTCGAGCCTCGCCCTCCACCCCGTATCCCAACATGCAAATGGTACTTATTGGGTCAGCAAAATCATGTAGGGGCGCCGCTTTACCCTGAAGTGGAACCCGAAGAGACGCTGAGCCCAGCTTGCCCGGACGTTAAAAAGCCGCGATCCGTTTTCAGAATCGCGGCCCTGAATTCTCAATATGTGATACAGCGTTATGCGCGCTGGTCGATCGGCACGTAGTGCCGCGTGTCGTGCCCGAGATAAATCTGGCGCGGCCGCGCGATTTTCTGCTCGGGGTCGAGCAGCATCTCTTCCCACTGCGCAATCCAGCCCGACGTTCGTGGAATCGCGAACAGCACCGGGAACATCGTCGACGGGAATCCCATCGACTGGTAAATCAAGCCGGTGTAGAAGTCGACGTTCGGATACAGCTTGCGCTTCACGAAGTAATCGTCTTCGAGCGCGATGCGTTCGCACTCCAGCGCGATCTCGAGCAGTGGGTTCTTCCCCATCAGATCGAAAACTTCGTACGCCACCTTCTTGATGATCCGCGCGCGCGGATCGTAATTCTTGTAAACGCGGTGGCCGAAGCCCATCAGCTTCGTTTCGCCGGCTTTCACGCGCTTGATGAAGTCGGGCACCTTCTGCACCGAGCCGATTTCCATCAGCATGCGCACGACTTCTTCGTTCGCGCCGCCGTGCAGCGGGCCGTAGAGCGCCGCAATCGCCGCAGCCGTCGCCGAATACGGATCGACGTGCGAGCTGCCGACTCCGCGAATCGTGTTCGCCGAACAATTCTGCTCGTGGTCGGCGTGCAAAATGAAAAGCACGTCGAGCGCGTGTTCCAGTGTCGGATTCGCGCGGTAGCGCGTCTCCGTCGTGCGGAACAGCATGTTCAGGAAATTTCCCGGATAGCTCAGCTCGTTGTCGGGATAAACGAACGGCATCCCCAGCGAATGGCGATACGAAAACGCCGCGATCGTCGGCATTTTTCCGATCAGGCGATACGTCTGTTTCTGGCGCGATTCCTTGCTGAAGATGTCTTTCGAGTCGTGATAATAGGTCGAGAGCGCCGCAATCGTCGAAATCAGCATGCCCATCGGATGGGCATCGTAATGAAAGCCGTCGAGAAATTTCTTGATGCTTTCATGAATGAACGTGTGATGCGTGATGTTGTAGGTCCAGTCCTTCAACTGCTCCGCGTTCGGCAACTCGCCCTTCAAAAGCAGGTAGGCTGTTTCGAGGTAGGTGCTTTTCTCGGCCAGATCTTCGATGGGATAGCCGCGATAGCGCAGGATGCCCGCGTCTCCATCGATGTAAGTCACTCGGCTGATGCACGATGCCGTGTTGTTGAACGCCGGATCGTAGCTCATCATCCCGAAATCGGCGTCTTCTACCTTGATTTTGCGCAGATCCATGGCCCGGATCGTGCCATTCGTGATGGGCACTTCGTAGCTCTTGCCGGTGCGGTTGTCGGTAACTGTAAGCGTTTCCCGCGACTTGGCCGATGCGTCAGCCGTGCGCGCTTCCGTCGTCGATGTTGGGGAGTCCATAGCGGTCCTTGAGAGGCAGTCGAGGCGGGAGCCTTGCTGCCTAGCTACTGTACACCAAGCAGCCACCCACGTGAATGCCCCCAAGTCCAGCCGCCGTGCAGCATCACGCCGACAGAACCTTCGGCCAACGACGCTACTTTTCATGGGCTAACTGCGAAACAGATCGCGCCTAGCGAATCGTCGCTGGAAAGCTGTCGCGAACATGCCGTCCGCAGTCAAAAACACCGTCCTAAGATGGCCCCGGAACAAGCTGAAAATAAGCCACTTGTCGTCCGCATCTTAACATTCCTCTTGACAATAGTCGTTATCACGAGTATATTCATCCGTGAAAGCAGATGAGATCGGGACTTGGGGATCCGGTCCTTGGAGGTTAAAAAAATGATTACGATTCGCAAGAGTGAAGAACGCGGGCACGCTGACCACGGCTGGCTCGATACGCGGTTTACGTTTTCGTTCGCGGATTATTTCGATCCGGAGCATGTCCAGTTTCGGACGCTGCGCGTGATGAACGACGATCGCGTCGCGGGTGGCGGCGGGTTTCCTCCGCATCCGCATCGCGACATGGAAATTGTGACGTACGTTTTGGAAGGCGCGCTGCAACATCAGGACAGCATGGGCAACGGTTCGGTGATCAAGCCGGGCGACGTACAGTACATGAGCGCGGGCACCGGAGTGACGCACAGCGAGTTCAACGCGTCGAAGACGGAACCGGTGCACCTGTATCAAATCTGGATGATGCCGGATAAGCGCGGTCATAAGCCGACCTACGATCAGAAGAACTTCAGCGAAGCCGAGAAGCGCGGCAAGCTGCGATTGCTCGCGTCGCCGGATGGTCGCGAAGGCTCGGTGAAAATTCGCCAGGACAACGAGTTGTACGCCACGGTGCTCGGCGCCGGCGAATCGGTGAAGCACGCGCTGAAGCCGGAGCGGCATGCGTATGTGCAAGTGGCTCGCGGCAGCGTGAAGCTGAACGGCACAGCGCTCGCCACCGGCGACGGCGCCGCGATCTCCGCGGAGAAGTCCGTCGAACTCACCGGAGTCGACAACGCCGAAGTCTTGCTCTTCGACCTGGCGTGATTTAATTCGCCGACTCGTTGCGTTGCGAGTCGGTCCATTCAAAAAACTTGGGGCTTGTTCGGTTTCGCGAACAGGCCCCATTTTTGTTTTTGCTCGCTGAATCTTTCGCTTCAGCTCGGTTCGTTTCGCGTTGTTGCGCCGCTGTTTTCCGTTAGCCGTTGGTGCGCTGGAATTCGCGCATGAAGCTGGTGAGGGCTTGGACGGCTTCGGGGGCTACGGCGTTGTAGAGCGAGATGCGCATGCCGCCGACGGAGCGGTGGCCGGGCGTACCGACCAAACCCGCGGCTTCGGCTTCCTTGCTGAATTTCTTTTCTTTGGTTTCGTCGCCGCCTGCGACGCGGAAGACTACGTTCATTTTCGAGCGCGATGTTTTTTCGACTGGGCAGCTGTAGTAACCGCCGCTGCCGTCGATCGTGTCGTAAAGCGACTTTGCTTTCGCGTCGTTGCGCTTTTCGATGCCGGCGACGCCGCCTTCGCTGGTGATCCAATCCATCATCAAGCTGATCATGTAGATCGCGAAGGTTGGCGGGGTGTGATAGAGCGACTTCTCTTTAATGTGGGTACGGTATTGGAGAAGCGTCGGCAGATTTTTGTCGGCGCGTTCGGCGAGATCCTTACGCACGATGACAACAGTGGCGCCGCTGGGGCCGAGATTTTTCTGTGCACCGGCAAAGATGACGCCGAATTTTTTCACGTCGATCGCGCGCGACGCAATGTCGGACGACATGTCGGCGACGAGTGGGGCGTTGCCCGGATTTGGAAGCGTGTGCCACTGCGTGCCTTCGATGGTGTTGTTGGTGCAGATGTGCACGTAGGAAGGATCGGCAGAGAGTTTGATTTCGTCCTGCGTTGGGACGCGCGTGAATTTCTGCGGCTCGGTGGTGGCGGCGACGTTGTGAAGAATTCCCTTTTTCAATTCGCCGAGCGCTTTCGCGGTCCATGTGCCGGTGTGAATGAGATCGACGGGCTTGTTGGGCAAGCAAAGATTCATCGGCGCCATTGTGAACTGCATGCTGCCGCCGCCCTGGACGAAGATGATGGCGTAGTCGTCGGGAACCGTGAGGTGTTTGCGGAGGCCGGCTTCGGCGGCGGCGTTGATGCTTTCAAATTCGGGCGAGCGGTGGCTCATTTCCATGACGGACATGCCGGAGCCGCGCCAGTCGAGAAGTTCTTCGCGGACGCGCTCGAGGACGGAGAGAGGCAGGGCGCTGGGGCCGGCGTTGAAATTGAAGACGCGCTTCACGGCGCGATCTGGGGCAGTGGTGGTGCTCACGATGGGTAGTTCTCCTCGTTAAGATCCTGCGGCTGTTGGAGATCTGCGGCTAGGGCAGGTCCGCGCCGTGGGTGCTTTGTCAGCAGTCCAATCCAGAATAACAGAAGAGGACGAGGGGCCGAACCGTGGCGGCCGCGATGCGAGTTCCAAATTGGGACGGTTTGGGGTACACCCCGGTGTTTTTTTGAAGAGTGCGCAAGTGGATTGGAATGTGGGAGTTGCAAATCTTCCAATTTTAGGAGTGCGCAAGTGGCAGAAAATGCGAGAGATGCGGAGGTGCGTAGAGTGGGATTGAGTGAGGATTTGTGATTCGGGGAGGCTGCGCGAACTGGAAGGAGGATTTTCACGGCTCAGGGTAGCATGAATTAATGGATTTGTCAATAGGTATCGAGTGGTATTCATTCGAATCGGTGGCGTGGGGCCGTTCGAAGAGCTCAAGACGCGCGGTGCTTGCGGACATGGGGCGCGGCAGTGCTGCGCCCGTATGTGGCGTGGTGGCGGATGGGTCTTTGTGTGTGTACACCTCAAAAGCGGCGCAGGGGCGCCGCACTCCATATGGGATTTGGCGGGCGGATCGGTCTGGGTAGTGGCTGGATATAGATCGGTGAAACGATCCCGGCTGCACGGGGGTCGTCGTGTGATTTTGGGTGAGGTTGGATCTAAACCCGCACCCTCTCAAACCTGAGGGTGCGGCACCCAAAGGCCGTGTTGCATGCGGCTGAGGGTTAGGGCTGTGCGGGATTGGAGTTAGCCCAATCTAGGGCGGATTGGCGGTTGGCGAAGGCGCACATTTGGATGGGGGTGAGGTTGCGGAAGAGGTAGACGTCGGCGAGGCGGACTTCTTGCCACTGCGTGCTGTTTTTGGGTCGGACGCGGGCGTAGACGAAGACGACGATGCGGTCGCCGGCGGGGATGAATTGTTCGGGTTCGCTGATGACCTCGGCTACGGAGGCGCGGGAGTTGGTGAGGTATTGCTTGGCGGCCTCGCGGCCTTTATAGCTGCCGCCGCCAGGGAATTCGGCGGGTTCGCTCCAGTCGATATCTGGGTCGAAGGATTGGACGGCCGCGGTGATGTCGCCGCGGTTGAAGGCGGCGTAGGCGTCGCGAAGGATGGCGATGCGTTGCTCGAGTTGGGGATTGTGCATGGGTTTGGGTTGGGTGCAGGCGGTCAGGGATACGGCGGCCAGGAATGCGGCGAGAAAGTGTTTCATCGATGACTCGAGTGCCCTCAGGGGCTAAAGCCTATTTTATGCTAGACGCTTCGGCACGGCGAAAGCCGTGCCCTGACTAAACCCGTCCCGTCAGATGAGGGCGAATTCGACGCGGCGGCGGATGGGGTCGATGCGTTCGGCGCGGACTTTTACTTTGTCGCCGTGTTGGAAGATTTGTTGGCCGGGGCGAGGTTGGGGCTTGGAGCTGCGTTGTTGGCCGCGGCCTTTGCCGGGGCGGCGATTGTCGCCGCCGGCGCTCGACGTGGTTACGATGGCGTGATCCTTTTCGCGGTAAAGTGCGCGGGCGCCGGTGAATTCTTCGATGGCGTTGATGGGGAGCAGGCCTTCGACGAAGACTTCGAAGAGTTCGACGAAGCAGCCGAATTTCTGGACAGAAATGATGAGGCCTTCGTATTCCTCGCCGAGATGCTGCTCCATGAATTGGGCGGTCTTCCAGTCGATGAGTTCGCGTTCGGCACCGGCGGCGCGGCGCTCGGCTTCGGAAGATTCAGCGGCGATTTCTTCGAGCTGCTTGTAGGAATAGAGGACGGCTTCAGATTTTGGCTCGGACTTCGGATTGGATGGCGCGACTTCGTTGGGATGAGCGAGCGCCCATTTCAGAGTGCGATGGACGATCAGGTCGGGGTAGCGGCGGATCGGCGACGTGAAATGGGTGTATTCGGCGAAACCGAGCGCGAAATGGCCGAGCGGATCGGGTGAGTAGCGGGCCTGCTTCAGAGAGCGAAGCATGAGATAGGAGATGATGCGCTCTTCGGGTTTGCCGGCGAGTTTGCGGACGAGGCGTTGGTAATGTTGCGGAGTGATTCGTAAATCGTCGGCGGCTCCGGGCAACGCTACGCGCATGCCGCGCTCGCGGCCGTGACCGTAAGAATCGGGGCGGCCGGCTTTTGCGGGAGCGGGAGTGCGGCCGTGGCGCACGGCGACTTCGCGCTGGTGCAAGCCTTCCACGCCTAGCGAATAGCCGAAGGCGCGCGCCAGTTCTTCGAACTCCAGAACTTTTTTTGCGTCGGGCTTTTCGTGGACGCGATGCAGGCTGGCGATGCCGCGCTTGAGGAGATAGCCGTCGACGGCGCGATTGGCGGCGAGCATGAATTCTTCGATGAGGCGATGGGCGATGTTGCGCTCGCCGCGCACGATGTTGATCATGCGATTCTGCTCGTCGAGTTCGATGACGCGCTCGGGAAGATCGAAATCGATGGAGCCGTGTTCGTTGCGGCGCGCGTTGAGAAGCAGCGCGAGTTCTTTCATGTTGCGGAAATGCGGCGCGAGCGATTTGTAGCGCTCGGTGGCTTCGGCGTCGCCTTCGAGGACTTTGTTGACGTTGGTGTAGGTCATGCGCTCGGCGGACTTGATGACGCCGGACGTCATGCGCGAGCCGGTCATGTTGCCGCGCGCGTCGAATTCCATCAACGCGCTCATGACGAGGCGATCTTCACGCGGCTTGAGCGAGCACATTCCGTTGGAAAGCGCTTCGGGAAGCATGGGAACGGCGCGATCGGGAAAATAAACGCTGGTGCCGCGGAGGCGCGCTTCGTTGTCGAGCGGAGTTGTGGTGCGAACGTAATGGGCGACGTCGGCGATGTGAACCTGCAGACGCCATGTGCCGTCGGGGCGATGCTCGACGTAGACGGCGTCGTCGAAATCGCGCGCGGTTTCGCCGTCGATGGTGACGATGGGGAGATGGCGAAAATCTTCGCGGGCCTGCGTGTCGGATTCGGTGACGGGTTGGGCGAGGCGATTCAGCTTCGGCGACGACTTCGGGCGGAAAAACGTAGGGCAAGTGATGCTTGCGAATGATGATTTCGATGTCGACGCCGAGATCGCCGGGGCGGCCGAGAATTTCGATGACGCGTCCGGTGGGAGATGCGCCGCCGCGAGGAAAGCGGAGAATCTCGACGTTGACGACGGCGCCGTCGAGTTCGTCGATGTGCGGGAGCGCGGCGTGTGCGCGATGACTCGCTGACGGACGTTCGATCGTTGCGATCGTTCGGTCGGATCGAGCGGTTGGCGCGGGCAGGCCGAGTTTCTCGGCGAGTTGCGGGCGTGATCTCATCGCCGGGAAGGATTTCGACGGAGTGCTGCATGCGGGCGTCGTAAGGAAGGACGTAGTTGCCGCGCGGACCGTAACGGAAGAGGCCGACGACGCTGGGATGAGCGCGGTTGAGAACGCGGACGATGCGGCCTTCGGCGCGCTGAGGGCCGTGACCGGTGCCGGTGCGGAGAATTTTGGCGAGGACGTGGTCGCCGTGCATGGCGTCTTCGACGGCATCGCGGGGAATAAAGATGTCGCCGGCGTATTGAGGGGTGGGGATGTCGGGTACGACGAAGCCGTAGCCGTCGTGATGGAGGACGAGGCGGCCGGTGAGTTCGTCGCGGCGGGGACCGAGGGCGAGATTGAGTGTTCGAGGACGACGATCGGGCTGGGATCGAGGAGCGCTCTCGTGTTCCCGTTTTGAACCTGCCAAGATGATATCGACCGCCGGGAAATTCTTTGATAGCACCCCTCTTTTTAAGTTTTCCGAGCATTTTGAACAGGTGAGGCCGGTCGGACTTCTTGAGGTGAAGGCCGCGGCTAATATCGTCGAGGACGGCGGGATCCGTCCTAACTTGCAGAAAACGAAGAATGTTATCGGGACTCAGGTGAGAGGGGCGAGCCATAAGTTGGAGCCCGCGGGCCGAGATTTGGCGGGCGAGGCGGATTTTACTCACTTTTTTTTGGGGAACGCGAAACTTTTTTCGGGGGAAAGGGGTTACATAGGCAGGCCAACACACGACCGGCTGCCCGCCCTCCGTCAGGCTGGCCGGACATTCCCCGAAAGGGGAACTTGGGAGGCGGGACGACCTGGCCCGCCTCTCCTTTTTTTTTATGGGTTCCTTCCGCTTTGATCTACATTTGAGGTTCGTGGTGGTTCGGCGTTTTCTTCGGTGGAGGCGCTTCGATGAGATACCTCGCGCTGCTTATCCTGCCTGCGCTCTCCGTTCTTCCATTATTCAGTCCTTCGGCGTCGGCGCAATCGGTTCGAGTGACGGGTATTCCGCAGGCGGACTGCCCGGTGGTTGTGGAGCAGCAAGAGAACGCGCGGGATGGATCGCTGACGAAGGCGGATTTCAGAAATTTCAGCAAGAAGACCGTGGATTCGATCCGAATCGGATGGATTGTGGACTCTGGCGAATCGGCGAAACCGGGTGACGCAGCGCTCGGGATGAGCACGACGCTGCGCGGTGGGCTGAACCCGGGAAGGCGGCTTACGATTCCGGCGGGGGAGTTGGGGTTGGCTCCTGGGACGACGGGGCGGCTGAAGTTTTATGTGGCGAGCGGGCGGTTCAGTGATGGAGCGGAGTTTGTGTGTAGTGCGAAGGCGATACGGAAGGCGCCGGCGATGGAAGGCCACGTTGTGACGGTGCGGGCGGTGAGGTGACGCGGAGGTCGCGCGGGTTAGAGTGCGAGTAAGGTGATGAGGTTTTCGCTCCGCTCTGGATGACAACACTTCTTAAGCAAAGGCAGAACCGAGCGAGATTCGCTTCCGTGCTTATTTCCCTCTCAAATCACTCTTACTGCGGCTAGTGGAGGTAGACGTCGAAGCCGGAGATCTGGAGTTCGGATTCGGGGAGTTTCGCGAATTCGGGAGCCATTTTGTTGCGGGGTGTCGGGAGAGTTTCGAATTGGGCGGTCCGGTAGACCTGGGGGATAAAGCCTGCTTCGCGGAAATAATTCAGGTATTCGTTGTAACGGATGCGGTTGGTGTAGAAACCGGAATTCGCCATCAGGTCGGACTCCCACGTTTTTTGGCTGAAACGGAGATCGTTGAGGTTGCCGCCGAGAATGTCAGAGATCGAAATCATGTGGGAGCTGACGCCGTCCGGACGCTGAATGCGACGCAGTTCAGCGAGCATGGGGACGAAGTCTTTACGGCGAACGTGCTGAAGAACGCTGTGAGAAAAGACGAAGTCGACCGAGGCAGTGGGGATGGTCTTAAGAGATTGCAGCCCTTGGGTCAGATAGGTCCCGTCACATTTTTGCAGAACTTCATCGACACTGGTGCAATTTTCGATGGGCGGCGGATTAAGGTTGTTCTCGCGCATATAGCTGGCGAAGTCGCGATAAAGCTGCACATCAGTTGTAGCTAACGGCGAGGCATCAACGGCGTAGGTGGCGGAGGCGCCGAAGGCGCGCGCGATGACAGCGGAAAAAACCGTGAAGCCGGGGCCCAGTTCAAGCGTCACGAACGGCTGGTCCTTGCGCGCGAAAACGGCCCTTTCGAAATGGCGGCGGAAGACGCCGGCGGCATACTCGGGCTTGCGCATGCCACCGACCTGGAAGATACCGGCGCGGCTTAGTAACTTAGGGCTGATGGGTACGCGGGCCAAGACTACTTTGGCTGCGATTTTTAGTTGCCAAGGTACGCGCGAGTGATTGCCCATAGGAATCCATCCTAATTAACGGTCGACTAACGTTCCCACAGGAATGAAGCAGCGATTGGCCGCGACTGATTCCATCTGGGATTGGCTCCTGCACACGGACGGTTCGCAGGGCCGGCACTACTCCACTGATTGCTATTGCTGGGGCCGAATTACAGCCACGCGAGGGCGGGAACCGGGGCGCGGCGAAAACTGGGATCGTCAGACCCAGCTTAGTTTGACCGAATAACGCCTTGGGGACGTCAGGTCAGCCTTGCCCGTTTATCGCGTGACGCTTATGATTCGGGACAACGCTGAACATGTATCATGCCTAGAAATGGTGCAGGAGCAAAATGAAAAGTTGGCGGGCGGCTTTTCACTTATACAGGAGCTTAGAGATGACGAGATTGCTGAGGGTGGTGATTGGAGTTGCGGTGGCTGCGCTGTTGGCGGGATTCGCGGCGGGACCGGCTGGCGCGCAGGATTGGGCGAAGGCGGCGCTGGCGAAGTCACCGAGGCACGGCGAGTGGGTGACGGTGAAGCATGATGGGCGGTCGGTGGATACGTTTGTGGTGTATCCGGAGGTGAAGGATAAGCGGCCGGTGGTGCTGGTGATTCACGAAATATTCGGGATGTCGGATTGGGTGCAGGAATTGGCGGACGAAGTGGCGGCGGCGGGATATATCGCGGTGGCGCCGGATTTGTTGTCGGGCATGGGACCGGGCGGCGGGCGGAGCTCGTCGTTTGCGGAAGGCAAGACGATGGAGGCGGTGAGCAAATTGCCGCCGGATCAGGTGACAGCGGATCTGAACGCGGCGGCGGATTACGCGAAGAAGATTCCGGCGGCGAACGGAAAATTGTATGTGGCGGGATTCTGCTGGGGTGGCGGGCAGACTTTTCGGTTCGCGACGAACCGGGCGGACTTGTCGGCGGCGTTTGTGTTTTATGGGCCGCCGCCAGAGAAGGATGCGATGGCGAAGATCAATGCGCCGATTTACGGTTTTTACGCAGGGGATGACGCGCGGATCGGAGCCACGGTGCCGGGTGCTGTGGAGGCGATGAAGGCGGCTGGGAAGAAATATGAGCCGGTGACTTATGACGGCGCAGGGCATGGATTTATGCGGGCTGGAGAGGCGCCGGATGCAAGTGCGGCGAATAAAAAGGCGCGGGATGAGAGTTGGGTGAGGTGGAAGGGTCTGTTGGGCAACTAGAAGACTGAGCGAGGAAGTGGATGGAGAGGGGAGCGCTGACGTCGCGCTTCCCTTTTCGCTTTGTGGTTGTTTCTTTCTGATCGAGTGAGGGTGGCGTGGGAAAAGTTTACGCGGGGACTTCGGGGTGGGCTTACGCGACGTGGAAGCCGGATTTTTACCCGGCGAAATTGGCGTCGGCGAAATTTTTGGGGCACTACGCTTCGCGGTTGAATACGGTCGAGGTGAATTACACGTTTCGAAGATTTCCGACGGAGAAGTTGCTGCGCGGGTGGCTGGCGCAGGTGCCGGAAGATTTCAAGTTTGCGTTCAAGGCGAATCAGAAGATTACGCACATCAAGAGATTGAAGGATGTCGCGGAATTTACGATGGAGTTTGCGACGGCGTTGCAGCCGATGGGTGCGGAGGGTAGGTTGGGCCCGGTGCTGTTTCAGCTGCCGCCATATTTGAAATGCGATGCGGCGGTGTTGCGAGAATTTTTGTCGTGGGTGCCGCGGGGGTTGAAGAGCGCGTTTGAGTTTCGGCATGCTTCGTGGTTTTGCGACGAAGTGTATGACCTGATGCGTGAGGTGAATGTGGCGCTGTGTATGGCGGAGAGCGAGAAGCTGGAGACGCCGGATGTGCAGACGGCGGACTTCGCTTATTTGCGGCTGAGGAAAGAGGATTATTCGGCGGAGGCTCAGGCGGCGGTGAAGGCGCGGGTGGAGAAATTGGCGGCTGGCGGGGATGTGTTTGTGTATTTCAAGCATGAGGATACGCCGGAGGGGGCGATCCATGCGGAGAAGTTGTTGGCCGAGATGCAAGTGAGCGTGCTGGTCGTTCGATTTTGTCGCGATTTGACTGAGGATTCTAACCGCGTCGGGTACATCTTTCCTTGTATTCCCTGACCCGGGATGGCAGGCAGAGACTCAGACGTCCGATTCAGAATACTGGAAGCGATATTTTGAAGGAGGCGTCGATATGCGATTTGGACCGTTTTTGGGATTGGCGATACTCCTGTTGATTTTGTGGGCTGGCGGATTTGTGTTTTTCCATGTGGCGGGATTTTTGATTCACATTTTGCTGATTTTTGCGGTGATTTCGTTAGTGGTGCATTTGTTCACGGGCGGGACGCGGACGGCGTAACGTTGAAACAGATCTCGCTGTCTTAAATTGGGATTTAAGTTTGAGAGGCCGTCGGTGGCGTTTTGCTATCGGCGGCTTATTTTTTTGAGGATGGATTCGGCGGCGGTGACGCCATGGTATTGGGCCTCCTCGAAGATTGATATACCGCTGAGATCGGAGTTGGCGAACGCGAGGCGGGCGTCGGGAGATTTTTGTTGGGCGGCGATGTGGGCGCGTTCGGCGGAGAAGATGGCGCCGGGAGTGGGGCGCACCATGGCGTGGCCCATGCGCATGATGTCGATGCGCGAGACGCACAGGCGAATGTCGGAGTGGACGCGCTCGAGATCGTGGAGGATAGCTTCCTTCCAGTAGGACCAATCTTTTTCGAGCAGCGAGCGGCGATTTTGCGCGGGGTCGCCGTCGGCGAGCGCCCAATAGAATGTCCAGACGGTTTTTTCGATGTGGGAGCGGATGGATTGGTGTGTGGCGTCGACGTAGCCGAGGGTTGGCGAGTCGAGGAAGACGGTGTCCCAGGCGGGTTCGGCGTTGCGGGAGTCGGGGAGGCGGTCGAGTGTGAGATTGGCGGTGAGCCAGGGGGAGTAGGTGAAGTCGCGGAGGGCTTGAGGCTGCTGATTGCGACTGTGGCTGCGCGGGGAAATTTTCGATGAGGTAGGGGGCGAGGAAAGTTGGGGCGGCGAAGATTACGAAATCGGTTTCGAATTGCGTGTCGGCGGTGGTGACGGTGTAACGCGCGTTTGGATGAGGCGGAACTCTTTGTGGCGGACGGGGCGATGCGGCGGACCATTTGGTTTGTGCGGACGTTTTCGCCGACGCGTTCGAGGAGGCGGCGGGTGATCCAGCCGTTGCCTTCGGGCCAGGTGAGCGGGCCTTTTTCCTCTTGCTCACGCGAAGAGAAATAGTGGATGCCGGCCCATGCGGATGTGTCTTTGGCGAGGGCGCCATAGTCGTCGCGGCAAGCGTAGTTCATGTACCAGTTTACGAGGGGCGAGTCGAATTTTTGGTCGCGGAGCCAGTCGGCGAAGGAAATCTTGTCGAGGTTGGCGGATTTTTGTGAGCGGCCGAGTTCCAGCGGGATGGTGAATTCGCCGGACTTGCGGTGAGTGGTGAAGATTTCTTCGAGGCGCTGGAATTGTTCGCGGTCACTGGGCTTGAGGCCGATGGCGGGCTCGATGCCTTCTTGCCAGCGGCCATAGAGGAAGAGGCGCTCTTGCGGTGAGAAGCAGAGGTAGCGGTCGTTCCAGACGCCGTTTTGGAGGACGCCGAGATCTTCGAAGAGTTCGCGGACGTAGATTGCTTTGGGGCCAGGGATCGGGATGTAGTGGGCGGCCCAAGGGTAGGCGGTGATTTCGTTTTCTCCCCAGCGGGCATTGCCGCCGGCGGCGTCGTTCATTTCGAGGAGGACGAAGTCAGTGAAGCCGCGTTTGCGGAAGCGCCATGCGGCGCTGAGGCCAGCGATTCCGCCGCCAACGATGACGACGGGGAACTTTTCCGTTTTTGTTGGTGGGGAGAAAGAGGCGTGGTCGCGGAGCTGGTGGCCGAGTTGAGCGGATTCCTTGACGAAAGAGCCAGCGATTGGGCGGTCGGATTTTAGGGAGAGGCCGATCAGGGCGGCGCTGGTGGTGGTCAGGAAATCGCGGCGCTTAATGGCTGATGTCTTTCCAGTCTTGGTCGTAGAGGCGGACTAAGACTTGGTCGTTGAGTTGGTTTGGTGGGATGGCGAGCGGGGCCATGTCGGGTGGGAATTGGAAAAGTGCGGGGATGCCTTTGACGTCGATGAAGCGGAGACCGGTAGGCAGCGAGGTTGGCGGAACGTAATCGTGTTGCGAGGCGAGGACGAAACCCCATTCACCGAAAGAGGGGACGTAGACGTGGTACGGAAAAGTTTTTAGGCCGGCTTGCTTGAGGGTGTTGGCGATACACCAGAATGAATCGCGGGCGAACATTGGTGAGGTGCTTTGCACGACGATGACACCTTGGGCGCTCAGGTGGCGAGAGACGGCGCGGTAGAAGGCGGTGGTGTAGAGCTTGCCGAGAGAATAGTTAGTCGGATCGGGGAAATCGATGACGATGAAATCAAAACTGTCGGTGTTGGAATCGATCCACGGGAAAGCGTCGGCGTTAATGACGTGAAGTTTGGGAGACGAAAGAGAATTTTTATTTAGTTCGGTGAGCATTGCGTGGCTGGAGAAAATTTTCGTCATCTCGGGGTCGAGGTCGACGAGCGTGATGCTTTCGATCTGGGGATATTTGAGGATTTCGCGGACGGCGAGACCGTCACCGCCGCCCAATACGAGGACACGGCGGGGCGTGGGAATGCTGGCGAGGCCGGGATGGATTAGCGCTTCGTGGTAGCGATATTCGTCGCGCGAGCTGAATTGGAGATGGCTGTTGAGGAAGAGGCGAATGTCGTCTTTGAAGCGGGTGAGGACGAGGTGCTGGTAACGCGTGTCGCGGGCGAAAATGATTTCGTCGGCGTAGATGTTGTCTTCGGCGGTGGCGGTGATTTTTTTGGCTTCGGCGATGCCGACGCCGAGCGCGATGAGAACGAGAAGGCACATGCCACGGATGAGTCGCGTGGTTGCGAGTTGATTCGCGAAGATGAAGGTGGTCCAGAGCGCGACGGCGACGTTGATGAGGCCGAAAAGCATGGCGGAACGGACGAGGCCGAGGCGCGGGACGAGCAGGATCGGGAAAATTAAGGAGGCAGCTAGCGCGCCGAGGTAGTCAAAGGTGAGGACGTGGGCGATGACGTCGCGAAAATTGTAGCGGTCTCTGACGATACGCATGAGGAGCGGGATTTCGAGGCCGACGAGAACGCCCATCACGATGACCAGCGCGTAGAGGATGATGCTGAAGCCTTGCGTGAAGGCGAAGGCGAGCATGAGTAAAGCTGACGAGAAGCCGCCGATTACGCCGAGAAGAAGTTCGATCCAGATGAAACGATAGACGAGGCCGCGGTTGAGATAGCGGGAGAGGGCGCTGCCGATGCCCATGGCGAAGAGGTAGGTGCCGATGACGGTGGAGAATTGGAGGACGCTGTCGCCGAGGAGGTAGCTGGCGAGAGTGCCGGCGACGAGTTCGTAGATGAGGCCGCAGGCGGCGATGAGGAGGACGGAGATGAAGAGGAGGATTCCCATTTTGGGTGGCTTGCGGCTTTCTTCAGGGGCTGAAGCCCCTCTTGTGGCGCGATTCTTTGCCAGGGCTGAAGCCCTGGCCTCCTAAAAAGCAAAAGCAGATTCCTCGCTTCGCTCGGAATGACAGTGTTCTTGACGTTGGCGTCGATGGTCGAATGGCACGCTATTACATCGCTCTGTCACGCGACATCGTCAACGGCCACTCGCACTTAGTGGATGGCGGCGGCGATGATGATGCAGATGCCGATGGACATGGCGCCGATCAGGATGGCCAGGGCCATGTTGTGTTCCTGCACGATTTCTTTCCACAGGTGGTAGGGCGTCGCTTTGTCGATGATGACGAACGACAAAATAAAAATGAGGATGCCGATTAGCGCGTAGGCGAGAGCGGCGACGATGTTGCCGAGCGGGACCAAGTTCATCTTATTTGCCTCCAGTGTAGTGGTGGTAGCTGCTGT
Source organism: uncultured Acidobacteriota bacterium (assembly GCA_963795355.1). Taxonomy (GTDB): domain Bacteria; phylum Acidobacteriota; class Terriglobia; order Acidiferrales; family UBA7541; genus Acidiferrum. The sequence goes on along the minus strand of CAWCHM010000007.1, from coordinate 255,688 downwards.
AGATCGAACGATAGGCACCTGGATTGTCGCGGATCGAGCGCGGAACGTTTTTGATCTGGCTGATGCGATCCAAGCTCATTCCGCGATATTGAGCGGTGGCGATACCGCCCAACACCATGAATCCGTACAGCAAGTAGAGTTTCGCGAACATCAGTCACTCTCCGTTTTCAAAATCGGATGATCGCTTTCGGCCCAACGCGCGCGTTCGAAGCTAATGGCTTTGAAAGTCAGGAACGCGGCCGGAACGAACAAGATCAGCAATCCCCAGCCGAAAAATCCGAAAACCGGCACGTCGCGATATACGGTGACGGAATAATTGATCGCCGGACGCTGAGAATCGGCTTCCGGTTCGATCCGCAAATAGTAGTGTCCCGCGGGGACACTGGGAACGATCACTTTATCCTTGTGGCTGCCTTCGGTCCATCGGCCGTCGCTGTCGGTGCCGGAGTAATAGCTGACCTCTCGGCCGAAATCCCACGCGCGACCGGTGTCCTGATCGATGAGCGCGTAGTTGAGGTAAATCCAGCTATTCGCGACATTGGCTTCGGTGGCCACCTCAACGTTGGACTCGCGTCCTTTCAACTCGAAAACGTCGGTGACGAACGAGGCTTCGCCCTTGGGCGCGCCCGACGCCAAGTGATAGGTGGCGCTGAAGATCTGTTTGTTGCTCGAGAAAAGGTCGGACATTACCAGCAGACCCACCAAACAAGCGCACAAGAGCAGGAAGGTGCCCCAGACTTGTTTGAGGTTGACGGTGCTCGTGGACGGCTGGTTTTCGAAAACACCGATGGGTTCGGGCGGCTGGCCTTGCAGTTTGAAAGCCTGCCAAATTTCTTTGCCGTAGAGGTACTCGCCCACGGACCAGGTCACTTCGCCGGAGTTCTTGTCTTTTTCGTAGGACAAAAGGTGGGGCGGCTTGACGTAGTCCATGACGATAACGGGATCACCGACGCGAACCTGCCAGGGAAATTCACCGAGTACATAGCTCGTCGTTGCTTCCGCGGTCTGGAAGTGGCGGAAATTCTCGCCGAGATAGTTTGCGCGATCGACGAGGCTGTGCTGGACGGTCGGCTCCGATTTGCAGACGGAGATGTCGTTCCAGTGACCCTGATACTCGCTGAGATAGCGGAATCCTTTGTACGGATTGAAGAGGAGATATTCGTGCCAGTCGTAGCGTTCGCCATCGGAAAAGATGCTGCGGCGCTGGAAGCCGATCATTTCGTAGTCGGTGCCGCGTAGTTTTCCGCGCGTGCCGAGCGGGATCATGGGTTTCAGTTCGCCGGTGGCGGCTTTGAATTGCTGAAGGACGGTGAGGTTCGGATCTTTCGCGTCGAGGATCGAGTGGCAACTGTCGCAAACGACGGTGACGGCCTGCGTGAACGAGCGCAGCGTGATGGCTGCGCCACACTGCGGACAATTCAGCGCTTTGACTTGCGGCTTGGCCGGGGACGCAGGAGGGCCTGGCGGCTGAGGTGGCCGCGGCGGTTGCGGAGGAACTGGAGGCTGGCCTGCGCCCATCACCAACCCTCGAACTGACGGAGATTTTTGAACTTCAGATCGTCGAACTCGACGAATTCGCCCAGATATAAGGTTGGCTGTTCATCGCTGTAATCGAGCGTCGCGAATTTCCCGGTGTGCGTGCGGCAATCGGCGAACCTCACGTCGGTCTTGTCCCAATATTGAAACGGGAGTTCACCTTGGACGCCTTTGTAGTGGGCGATGGTGATTGCGGTGACGATGTAGGTTTCACCGTTCCATGTGTGTTGCTGCTCTACTTGGACCTGAGAAGCGCTGGGCAGCGATTGCGGCGGTACTTTTGCGGTGAACGAGACCGCGAATTCGTTTTGTGCGTCGGAGAGCCAAGCGCTGCTGCCGTCGTTCATCACAATGTGCCACTCGTTCCAGCCGCCCTGCTCGTATTCATACAGGATTCGACCGGCAACGACGAATGCTTTGTTTTTGTAGACGCCTTCGGTATTGAGCTGGATGGGTGAGCTGTCGGGCGGGAGGTCGGCGACCTGGCCAACTTTTTTTACGTCGACGTCGGAGCGAACGAGGATGCTTTGGCAGTAGGTGCAGACGGTTTGCACGCTGCTCGGCCATTGAAAGACGATCTTGGCGCCGCAGTTGGGACAATTCGCGACGGGTTGAGTCATCGGAGGATGCTCCGGGTTGTCGACATCAGTCGCTCGCGGCCTGTTGGCGTGGCATTTCGTAGGAACGGACAAGCCGGCGAATTGTAACCGTTTGCGAGGAGAATCGCTTTTGCAATGCGGCCTCGAAATTCCATTCGGGCCGCGGTACGCAACAGAAAAGATTGAGGCAGAGCGAGCCGTGCTCGGGGAATGTGTGGCACGCGAGGTGCGATTCGGCGAGCAAGCACAAGCCTGTGATACCGCCGGTGCGCGGGAACTGGTGCCACTGCGTTTCGCTGACGGGGCGAAGTTTCATCTCGGCGATGATTTCATCGAAGAGCGAGCGAAGAGTCTGCGTGTTTTGCAGAGCTTCGGGTGAGCAGCCGAAAGCTTCGATGACCCACTCGACGCCGTTCATGGGCGGCACCTCAAAGCCCACCCTTTGCAGAAAGCGCAAAGGGCAGGCTACCCCGCGCAGCGCGCGCGGCCATGAGCTGAGATTTATATTGTCGCGGCGCGATCACGCCTGGGGCTTGCCGCATTCGGGGCAGAACTTTGCCGGGCGCGGAATTTGTTTTCCGCACTCGGAGCAGAACTTCGTTGTCGCGCTGCCGGCTCCGCCGGTTGCGGGAGGCGGTTGCTGAGGCGGAGCGGGTTGTTGCTGGGCCGCAGCAGCATTTTGCACGGCGTTCGCCATCGTTTGACCGATGGCCATTCCTGCGCCGAGGCCGGCGCCGATTCCAACTGCACCACCACCTTCGTTCGCGGCCGCGATCGGAATCGACTGGGCGACTTCGTACTGCGTGAATTTGCTCATGTCGCCGATCATGTTCATGCTGATGCGCTGATCGAGAACTTTTTGCAGCTCGTCGGGCAGCGAGAGATTTTCGACGTTGAAGGTGTCGAGCGAGAGGCCGTAGTCGCTGAAGGCTGGAGAGAGCTGCTCGGTGATTTTCTGCGCAAGCACGCCCTGGTTCGCGGCCATGTCGAGGAACGGGACCTGGCTCTGCGCGAAGGCGTCGGTCATCTTGGCGATGATGGTGTTGCGGAGCTGGCCTTCGAGATCGGCGACGCGGTAAAGGTCGCGCGTGCCGCTGATCTTTGTGTAGAACTTTTTCGCGTCGATCAGGTGGTACGAATAAATTCCGAAGCCGCGCAGACGAATCGCGCCGAATTCCTTGTCGCGAATGGTGATCGGATTCGGCGTACCCCAGTGCTGATCGGTTTGCGTGCGCGCCGAGAAAAAATAGACGTCGGACTTGAAGGGCGACTTGAACGCTTTGTCCCAGTTCATCAGGTAGGTGAGGATGGGCAGCGTTTGCGTGTTCAACGTGTAGAGGCCGGCGGGAAACGCGTCGGCGGCTTTGCCTTCGTTGACGAAGAGCGCGAACTGCGAATCGCGGACGGTGAGTTTGCCGCCGTTCTGGATTTCGCGATCCTGCATCGGATAGCGATACGCGAGGATGCCGTCTTCGGGTTCAACCCAGTCGATGACATCGATAAATTGTTTGGAGATGAAGTCGCGCAGACTCATGGAGCTCTCTTTCTGTTTGTCGGGCTCGGTTTGGGCCGACGAGCTAGCCGATGGACAAAGAATGTAGGCCGTGAGTAAGTACGTGTCAATGGGCGCGGATGTTTCAGGTGGGGATGCGAAATCGCGTGTCGCAGCGCGGGTAAATCGCAATTTGCGTTAGTAATATTGCTGCGATATTGCGAGCGAATTTCAGCTTGCACAAATCGCGCCGGCAAAGCCGCGCCGGGGAGTGATTTAGTGGCTTTCAGTGCGCAACCGAAGTCTTCGTGGCGCGAAACACTTCCCTGTCGTATCACAGGAGTACTGGGCTGCCTCTTATGGAGGTTACTGCTTCAGCGCCCGACGGGTTAACACCCTAATGAATGCACAATTCTCTCCTGTTAGAATGGGCGTCACCGAAGTACCGGACACACGCGCGATGCTACCTCAGGCTCCCCTCTTTCAATTCCAGCACGGCGATCACATTTGTGTTTTTTACCGCACGGAATCTGCGTTGCTCGAGATCCTCACCCCGTACATCGCCGAAGGGCTTCGCAAAGGCGAGCGATGTTTTTGCGTCCAGACGAACGAGGTCATGCGGCGTCTGACGCTTGATTTACAGTTCATCGGCGTGAACGTTGAGCGCGAGATTGCGCGCGGGGCGCTGGAATTTCACTCTGAAAACGAGATTTACTTCGAAAACGGTTCCTTTGACGGCAATGCGATGATTCAGCGGCTCATGCGCGCGGTCGAAGAGTCGGTCAAGGCAGGATTCACCGGTTTTCGGAGCGCGGGCGAACTTACTTGGGCGGCGCGCGACACGACTCACTGCAAACAAGTGATCGGTTACGAGAAGATGGTCGAACAGTGTTATCCGGGAAAGCGGGCGGTTGGTTTGTGCCAATACCGGATGAGCGCATTTGATCCGAGGGTGCTCGAAGCGCTGCTAGAAGAGCATCGCATCCATTTGATCGAACCGGATACCACATCCCGCTTTGCGAGCATTCAGATCGGCCACGGCGTCTATGCGACCGAAATCGTCGCCGACAAGGTTGCAACCCATCCGAGCTATTACTATGTCGTGCAAGATCGCCGGCCCAGACAAGTGATTGGCTGGGGGATGGCCAGCGATTTTGAAAGCGCCAATACCGAGGCGCAAGAACTGGTGCGCCAGCTCACCGCATAAATCCGACAACTTACCGCGGGAAATGTTGCGAGACGTTTGTGGGAAGGCGCGACTCGCTCGCTGCTCGGCACAGGTACGTTAATCGCGCGGCGTGCGGCGTTGATGGGCCGACGGGTGGTATTCGCTGCTCAAATAGATCAGGTACGCGAGAAATCCGGCCCCGGCGATGACCGCAGAACCCAATGGCAAGGCGTAAAGAAGTGTGACGAGGTTCATTTCGACTCCGCTGCATCCGCTGTAACGACAGTCGTCAGCATTCCATCCCTTGCGGAGTACTACGATCAGGTGAGTGCTGTACTGGGCCTTATTTTTGTCGTAAGAGTCAACGAAGAGTAGGAGAACACTCTGCGATTGGGAGCTGCTGGGCTTATTCTAGGCTCGGGGAACCCAATCGACGGGTCGGCGGAAAAACATTTCGAGTTCTAGGGTTTTTGAGGGGTTGCAATTCGGACCAAGCTGTACTAGAACTAGATGTACCCGCCTAGTTCTAGTCCTCGTCAGGGGTGTCTCTGAGACCTGATCGGGAAGGCACCATGGGGGAGGGTAGCGCTTTCCGCAATCTAGGGTAATACCCGTATTGCGCTTTAGCGCACCAAGCATCGAAAATTGCTTCGCCCCCCAGATTAGAATTCATCAAATTTATCCAAGGCGTTTTGCCGCGTGCGGAGCAGGAAATGGACAAGAAATTGGCCACTTCAATCTCGGGGTATTCGCAAGCAGTTGATTCGGCAAGGTTTTGTAGCTAGCTCGATCGGACCAGTACGAACAACATTTTAGAATACCTGGCATCGAAAGTTTGAAGTTGTCTGGGGAGCCGGGGGCAATTAGGCTCCAAGGAAATACGAGTCGGGCACCCAGCCTGATGATACCGCTCTAAAAAGAGGTAATAGCCACTTCTAAGTGGCAATGGCGAAGCCTTGTGCGTTTTGCAGGCTCGCGACTGGGGGGCACTTGATCGGCGCATCTGACGATTGGTTCGCGGTTTATACCCTCTCATGCAGAGAGAAGCAAGTATCGCGCCACATGGACATTCACGCGATCGAACACTTTTTGCCGGTGACCAAAACGCGAAGACGCTGGAAGAACGGCTGCACCATGATGATTGAGGAGCCCTTGTTCCCGGGTTACCTGTTCGTTCGCATCGAGAGAAGTGCGCGGACGCAGGTCTTGGCGGTGCCTGGCGTTCATTCCATCGTCGGAACGGGCAAAGATCCGATTCCCCTGCCGAATTTTGAGATCGAAACACTGCGGCGGAGCGTCGACCTTCTAAAGATCGAACCGCATCCTTATCTGAACGTCGGGGATAGAGCAACGATTCTCCGAGGGCCGCTTGGAGGCATGACCGGGTTTGTGGTGCGGAAGAAAAACGGGCTTCGTTTCATTTTGAGCCTGGATCTGATTATGAAAAGCGTCGCTGTGGAAGTGGACGCAGCCGATCTAGAACCGTACAGCGACACGAGTTTGATCGCTTACGACAAAACGAGTTCCTCAGTCCCCAATGCAGTCTGCTAAAGGCTCACGCCACATTCCGTTTCATCGTAGTTAACCGCGAATCACGCGAAGCTCAAAAGTGCTTTGAGCGGCGAGAAAATTCGCGGGATGTAATTCCTGCATCACAAGGTCTCCATGGTTTCGAATAAATGGCAAATTCTGAAACACACGGCGAAGCTCTACGATTTGTGTGCGCTTGGTGACGGCATTCCTGACGGCGACGTTTGTCCTCCGTTCGGAGCCGGCACATAAATCGCTGTCGCAATTTTTCGAGACGAGAATTTCGATCGGAAATTGCCTGCTCTTTGCGCTGCTGTTGGTGGCGTGGCACAACATTTTCATTCTGAGCGGGCTGTACGTATCGAAGCGATTGGTGCGTCGACGGACAGAAGTCGTGGAAGTGGCGGAAGCAACGCTGATGGCTTCTGCGTTTCTGTTTGTAATGGCGCGCGTGCTGCACATTCAGATGGTGATGTTCTCGTACTCGTTTATTCTGGCGTTCTGGGCGGTCTGCACGGCGATAATGGCCGGGGGACGGTTGGCATCGCGGTCGATTCTGCTATATCTGCGGAGCCGCGGGCATAACAGGCGGTACGTTTTGATCGTTGGAACAAACGAGCGCGCGATCGAGTTTGGCGACTGCGTTCGAGAACGCCCCGAATTGGGAATGCAGATCGTCGGTTTCGTAGACGATGAATGGCCGGGACTGTGCGCTTTCGAAGTAACCGGACATAAGCGGTGCTGCGACTTCAATGGATTGGCTGAGTTTCTACGGCAGCAGATTGTGGACGAAGCTGCGATTTACCTTCCGGTGCGGTCGTACTACGAGCATGCAGCACAACTGATATCCCTTTGCGAGCAACATGGCATCGCAGTCCGAGTACATACACAGATCTATAACCTGAAATCCCAGGATTCGAGTGCGCTTGACCTGGAGCAGGATACTCACGTTGCCGCGTCATCCACGTCGGTCACCACATGGCCTTCCTTGATCAAGCGCGTTATCGACTGCGTTGGATCAGCTGTTGCATTGACCGTTCTGTCGCCTCTCCTGGTCGGGGTTGCGATTCTCGTTAAGTTCACGTCGGAAGGGCCAATTCTCTTTCGCCAAACGCGCGTTGGCTTCAACAAGCGAATGTTCAACATGTACAAATTCCGCACGATGATTCCTGAACGCAGAGGAAGTGCAGGAAGAATTGATCTCGATGAACGAGATGAGTGGGCCGGTCTTCAAGATCAAGAATGACCCGCGTGTGACGCCACTCGGACGATTCCTGCGCAAGACGAGCATCGATGAACTACCCCAGTTGTTCAATGTGCTGAAGGGCGAGATGAGCTTGGTCGGTCCTCGCGCGATGTCGCGACGCGACTTTCTGCTCTTCAATACCGACACTCATCGGCGACGATTTAGCGTTAAACCGGGAATCACTTGCCTGTGGCAGGTGACTGGACGCAATTCGATCGGGTTTGAAGAATGGATGGAGTTAGACTTACAGTACATTGACAAGTGGTCGATTTGGCTCGACTTGAAAATCTTGGCGCGGACTGTTCCCGCGGTTTGGCGCGGCACGGGCGCCGCATAGTTTCCCGGTGTTTGTGCGAGGATACGGCCAAGCTATATGAACCCGGAGTTACGGCAGACCAGAGGCGTTAAACGCCTCGATAAACAGGCGAATGACAGCCAACATACGCCCGCAGTAGGGTGACTCAAGACCCAAGTCCCCACTGCTGAACGAAGTCGATGGCATAGGCAGATGGAGAGAGGTGAGAAAGTGAGTTCTTCGAGAGAAATTGTGCTGCGGCCGGCGCCACTCGCGCCAATGTCGCCGCGCGCGCTGACGACGTTCCCCGTAGAAAAAGAATTGACCATTCGAGATCTCTGGGGAGTTTGTTCTCGTCAGCGTATGGTCATCCTGGGGGCTACAGGTTTGTGCTTGCTGGCTGCGGTTGCGTACTGCGCTACAGCAACGCGACTCTACAAGGCAACAGGCCAGGTGCAAGTGCAGAAGGACTCGGCCGACGGACTTGGCTTGGATAATCCGAACGGCGCAGCGGGGAACGCCAGCGATGCACTCGACGCGAACATGACTTTGCAGACGCAGGCCCAAGTGCTGCAGTCGGATTCGCTGGCACTGCAAGTCATAAAAGAGGCCAATCTAGAAGAGAACAAGGATTTTAAGCCGAAGTGGAATCCGATCAGTTGGGCGATGGGTCTGGTTGCTCCGGCAGGTGTAAAAGATCCCGCAAATGCGTCGCTGGACGATTCACCGGCGCGACGAACGCGTTTGTTGAAAGTATTCGATAAACGACTTGAAGTGAAGCCGGTACCCGGCACACGCGTCATCGAAATCAGCTATCTCAACCCCGATCCAAAAGTTGCAGCGCAAGTGGTCAACTCACTTGTTCAGGGTTTAATGGAGTACAACTTCCAGACGCGCCACAACGCGACGCAAGCAGTCTCGGGCTGGCTTAGCACCCAACTGGCAGATTTGCGTAAGCAGAGTGAAGATCTTCAGGCAAAGGTCGTCAGTCTCCAGCATGACTCTGGTGTATTCAGCCTGGGACAGGTTGACAATCAGGGGCGCGAACAAGTTTATACGCCGATCCTGGATCGATTGCAGCAGTCGACTGCGCAGGTAGCGCAGGCTCAGTCAGCGCGGATCATGAAGGGCGCGCTCTACGAGGCCGTGAAAAGCGGTGACGCGGAACTGATTTCCGGATTGACTGGCAATGGCATGATGGCGGCAGCTTCGCCCGGAGTCGCGAATGCCATGAATCTGATCCAGAACCTGCGCCAGCAGGAAGCGGCTACGCAATCACAAGTGGACACTCTATCTTCAAAGTTCGGCCCTGGATATCCGAAGTTGGCCGAAGCATCGGCGAGCCTTGAAGGCATCCGGAAGTCGATTAAGCAAGAGTCTGCCCGGATTGCCACCCGAGCGAAGAACGATTTCAAAATTGCAGAGAGCGTCGAGAACAACGCGCGTGCAGAATTCAACGACGAAAAGCAGCAGGCGGATACGCTGAACAGCAAGGCCATCGAGTATGAGATGACTCGACAGGAAGCGCAGCAAAGCCGCACCTTATATCAGAACCTGCTGACCAAACTGAAGGAAGCAGACGTGCTTGCCGGACTCCGGTCGAGCAACATCACGTTAGTCGATCCGGCCCGCCCAACATCGCGCCCGGCGAAACCAAACGTTTTGCTATTTCTGGCGGCGTCACTCATGGGTGGCTTGTTCCTTGGCGTGTGTGGTGCTCTGGTGCGCGATTCGACCGACACGAAAATCCAGGACCTGCCTGCATTGGAAGCGTATTTTGGAGAAGCGCCATATGCGGTGCTGCCGTTGGACAACGAGCGAGGTGCCATGCGGGAACCATTGGCGCCTGGAATTTTGTCCACAACGGCATACACCGAAGCGGTTCGCACACTCCGCACTTCGATCATGCGTGAGAGCATGACGCGTCCACCGCAGATCATCCTCGTGACTAGCTCAGTGCCCGGTGAGGGGAAGAGCAAGCTTAGCTCGAACCTCGGCGTGCTCTTGGCGCAACAGAACAAGCGCGTGTTGCTCGTCGATGGCGATTTGAGGACGCCAACGTTGCACCAGCGCTTCAACCTTCCGACTTCCGCCGGGTTGACATCAGTGCTCGGTAGCGAGGTGGATCAGATTGGGACCGCGCGTTTGCCCGCGGCCTCGGTGATGAGGGGATTGGACGTAATGACTGCGGGTCCGATGTCCCGTTACCCGTCAGAACTTCTGGCATCGGAGCGCATGGCGAGGCTCGTGGACCAGTGGCGGCATGACTACGACTTCGTGGTCGTCGACGGAGCACCGGTGTTGCCGGTGACCGATTCCGTGATTCTGAGTACGTACTCCGACTTGGTGCTGGTCGTCGCGCGTCACCGGGTGACCGAGCGCCAGTCGCTGGAGCGCACTTACTCGATCCTGCAATCGCAAGGTGCAAAAAAGCTTGCGCTCGTACTAAATTGCGTTGAACCTTCTTCCAGAACGTATTTTGATTACTACGGCTATAACAACTGCAAATATTATGGAGCGGCCAGTGCGTAAAGTATTTTTCAGTTCACTCGTCCTCTTGCTGGGTTTCGCGTTGCCGGCGTTGGCGTTCGGTCAATCCGCTGGTCAACCTACGGTTCAATCCGTCGAGAGCCTTCTTCTGGGTCCGGGTGATCTCATTACGATCACCGTGTTTGACACTCCGGAAATGAGCCAGGAAGTCAGAGTCAGCGATTCTGGCGAAGTTCGTTTGCAACTGGTCGGCGACGTAAAAATCGGCGGGCAAACTGCTGCTGCTGCAGGGAAGACGATTGAAGACGCGTTGATCAGCCACAACATCATGAAGGCGCCGCAGGTCACTGTGAAGGTCAAAGACTTCGCGACGCAAAACGTTTCGGTGCTCGGACAGGTGAAAAATCCAGGACCGTACGAGATCACGACTCCACAAACCGTGTTGAAGATAGTCGCAATGGCGGGTGGCCTGAACGACGATGCCGATCGGAAGATCACCATTCAGCGTCACGACCAACCGGACCAGAAGATCGAATACTACCTGGCCAACAACGCGGGTGACGCGGTTAAGAATTCGGTCATGGTGAATCCCGGCGACACGGTGATTGTGCCGCGCGCACCCGTTGTTTACATCTTGGGTGACGTGGGTCGGCCCGGTGGGTATACGATCGCGACCAACGATTCGAAATTAACGATGCTGCAGCTCATTTCGATGGCCGGCTCGACGAACAAAACATCGAAATCGAATCTGAAACTGATTCGCAAAGAACCCGATGGCCAGCAAAAAGAGATTCCCGTGCAGCTTGCCGCGATTCAAAAAGGCAAGCGGCCCGATATCCAACTGCAACAAGGCGACATTGTTTTTGTGCCGTTCAGTTGGATGAAGAACACTGCCATGAGCGCCGCGCAGATTGCAGCCTCAACCTCGGGAGCAGCAGTCTACATGATCCACTAGTCGCCGATCCCCAAGACTGGCTCGGCGAGCGATAGACTTCAAGGTCTCGAGCGGGCACGGCTTTCGGATCCGTGACGAGGCTGTCCGTGACTGCATTTCGACCCAAGGAGTAATCGAATGCTCGCGTGTCTCGCAAGCTTCGATAACTCTGTCGTCCACGCCTTCCCTTCCAAATGGAGCCCGTCGATGTTTCAGTGCCAGTAAGCATAAGCGCTTGCAGGCAGTTGCTGGAGCAATGTAATGACGGTCGATACATAAAATGTCTTCGACGCTTCTCAATAGCCATGAAGAGAAAGTGAATCCGGGAACGGGTGTGCAACCCCGTGACGTTAAAGTAGCTCGCTCGGGGCGATTGAAATATCGCCCCGACATCGATGGTCTCCGGGCAGTCGCGGTCCTAAGCGTCATGGCGTTTCACATGGAGTTGTCGCACTTTTCCGGCGGGTTTGTCGGAGTCGATGTTTTTTTTGTGATCTCGGGATACCTCATCAGCGCAATCGTGTTTTCTGAAATCTCGGCGGAAACTTATTCCATTACTTCGTTTTACGAGCGCCGGATACGCCGTATTTTCCCGGCGTTGTTCGCAATGCTGATTTTGTTCAGTGTTTGCGCCTTGTTTTATATGTTCTCGTCCGAGATGGTGAATTACGCCAAGTCTTTGCTGGCGGCCTCAGCGTCGGTATCGAATTTTTACTTCTGGCAGCATTCGGGATATTTCGATGCTCCGACTCTGAATCCATTGCTGCATACGTGGTCGCTCGCAGTCGAAGAACAGTTCTATGTTTTATTTCCTATCTATCTGTGGGCGGTGCGGCGGTTTTATCCGAAACAGCTGCGCCTTTCGGTTTACGTGCTCGTCGTCGCATCGCTGATCGCGAGCGCGATCGTTGTCCATTTCAGCCGTTCCACGGCGTTCTACATGCCGTACACGAGGGCGTGGGAGCTGCTCATTGGAACCGTGCTCGCGCTGGAAGTGTTGCCACGGCTGTCGTCAGCTTTGCTTCGCAATTCCGCGGCGCTGCTGGGTATTGTGATGATTGTTTATTCGGTCCTTGCGTACTCGCGGACGACGCTTTTTCCGGGACTAAGTGCACTTGTGCCATGCGGAGGCGCGGCATTGATCATTTACGCGGGAGAAGCGGGGCCGACACTCATCGGAAGAGTGCTCTCCTGGCGTCCGGCTGTCTTCATCGGACTCATATCCTATTCATTGTACCTTTGGCATTGGCCCGTGATCTTGCTGCACAAGACGGGTCTGCTCTTGAGCATGAGCTCGATGCCGGCCACTGTCGTCGAACACCTATCGCACAGGCGCTATGACCAAATTATCGAAATCGTCGTTTCGATTGTTCTGGCGATTCTTTCCTGGAAGTTTATCGAAAATCCTTTCCGATCTGGTCGACTGCGCTTTAGCGGGCGACCGCTATTCTTGATGGCGAGCGGGACCGCCGCAGCCTGCATCGCATTCTCGATCTACGCGATCGCTTCCGCGGGCATTCCGGGGCGAATGGCCCCAGCCGCCGACCGGATTGGGTCTTATCATTCTTCGCCTGACACAATTCGCACAGGGTCTTGTTTTCTAACTTCGGAATCCAGGATGAAAGATTTTGACGACTCGAAGTGCATGCATTTCGAAAGTGGCAAGAAAAACTACCTCGTCTTGGGTGACAGTCATGCAGCTTGGATATGGCCCGGTCTGGTAAGCACATTGGCACCGTCGAATGTGCTACAGGCTAGTGTGAGTTCGTGCAGACCGATTCTTCGCCAATCCGTCAGCGCTATTTGCCAGCAGATGATGAATCATGTTTTTAAAGATTTTTTGGCGCAATACAAGATTGATGGGCTTCTGCTGCAGGCCAGGTGGGAGACAAAAGACCTGGGAGGCTTAAACGAGACAATTGAATGGGCAGGTCAACACAATATTCCAGTGATTTTGCTTGGACCCAACCCGGAATATGATGCACCACTTCCCCGTTTGCTCGGTTATTCGATCGCTTGGCACGAGCCCGATTTCGCTTCTCGTCATCGTGTGCCCGAAACGGTCCAGCTGGATAGGTTGCTTAGAACAATGGCTGAATCCCGTTGGCACATTCCTTACATTTCGTTGTATCAGGCCGTATGCGTGGATGGGACATGCACTGAGTATGCCGATGCAGCGCATACCGTGCCAATGCTGGGTGACACCGACCATTTCACCGAGACCGGTTCTATTTATGCCATGAAAAGAGCAATTAGCCAGGTTCAACTAAATGAAGACCCATCGAGGAGCATCCCCACGAGTGGGAGGTCCGACGGTGCAGGCGCGGGCTACTTAGCAGCGCCGGCCGCCAGGAGTTATTGAGAACTCCCTTGCCTCGAATCAAACAGCGTATTACCTCATCTACAAAGAAAAATGAATACGGTCACCTCACCCTCAATCAATTTCAAGCTCATCGCATGGGCGCTCCTCTTGCCGCTCATATTCTTTGCGCTACACGGGATGTTCTCATTTGATCGCGCGCAGTATGTAAATAATGCCGGCGTAGGCACCAACGTTAATGTCAACGCATCCGATTCGGACACGCTCTTATTCAGACTCGAACGACTTTTTGCATATGGGACTGCTGTCGTCGCGATAGCCTTATCCCTCAAGGGAACGCTTGGCCTCGCATGGCGGCATCGATTCGTGTTCGGTCTACCCGTTCTGGCAATCCTTTCGACGGCTTGGTCGCAAGACAAGACGAAGACACTGTCTTTAGCCGTTATGGCCTTATGTCTAACGCTCTTTGCGGTTTTTCTCTGTCGTCGTTTCCGACCGGACGAGCAGATTGAACTGCTGAATCTGGCAGGGATTGTAATCGCTTTGGGTTGTTACCTCCTGATCCTATTTGTTCCTTCGGCTGGCATTCGACACCAAGACGCGAGCCCTGCGTGGCAGGGTTTGTATGTTCACAAAAACCTTCTCGGTATAACGACCGTTTATTTCTTTGCCAGCGCCTACTATGCCGAGAAACGAACTGCGTTGGTTTCTCTGTTCTACAAGATATACATGGCGGCGATGCTTCTTTTGATTGTGATGTCGCTTTCGCGTACGGCGTGGATCCAAATGTTGCTGCTCATTTTCTACATCGCGTTCGAGGAACTCTACCTGCGAGCCGGAAAGATGGAAAGAATTCTATTGCCCGCCGTAGCCGGAATTGCAGCGCTGTTGATTACCATACTGGCGGTCACGCACACCGAACAGATTTCGCTCGCGCTCGGGAAGTCGAGCGACATGACTGGCCGAGCAGGCATCTTTCAAGCCATTTATCCTTCTCTCTGGAAACGGCCACTAACCGGCTTCGGCTATCAGGCCTTTTGGCTTGGCCTGCACGGTGAGTCCGCGAACATCAGGTTGACTCCGGGCATGACGGCTTTGGCGAACGCGGAAAACGGCATTCTGCAAACATGGCTGGAGTTAGGGGCGCTCGGGACGGGAATCCTCGCGATGTTGCTTTTCTTATCGGTTCGAAAAGCGATTATCTGTCTAAGAATGAATCCCACAAACTTCACCCGATGGAACTGTTCGCTCGTTTTTCTTTCGTTGCTGATGCTCATCAACGGGGACAAGTTTATGCATCCGGATACAATCGAGTGGCTCTTCATGACAATGGCCTACGTTAATTTGGCTGAAGAAGCCAGGCACGCGAAGCAAGCGTTTGTCATGATCCAAAGGGCGCCGGCCGAGATCGCCGTCTCGAGATCCTCGCCTGCCATCGGAATCTGAGACATCCTTCCTGGCAGGCTCTCTGTTGTAGCAAACGACCAGCCTCCATCCGGGTTCGCATGAGGTTTCTATGCTTTCGAATCCCAAATTAATCGTTGTCTTAACCGTTCTCGCCGCGCTGTCATTAACCGCAGCGCCAGCAAGGCAATTTTCGAGAGACCGCGGCGAGTCGTTAGGCGTGGTACGCGTACACAGTGAGCAAGGTCCGAGCGTTTCGAGCAATTTCATGGGGTTGTCTCAAGAATGGTCGAGCACCATGCCGATGATGGGCTACTCAAAGACCGGAACAAACCTTATCTACCAACAGTTGCTTAAGAATCTCACTTCGTTCGGCTCTGATCCGATCGATCTGCGCATTGGGGGTAACAGCTCCGACAATAACGGACGTCCTTCCGGTGACCGCATGAAGCCGATGGCGGAGGTAGCTTCAACCTTGCACTCGCGGTTTATTCTGGGTATCGGTTTAGGCCCAAATGATCTCGATCTGAGTAAGAATCAGGTGCAGTTTTATCTCAGCGAGATGCCGAAGGGATCGATTGAAGCATTTGAATTGGGAAACGAGCCCGACCACTATCCCAAGAGAAAGATGCGTCCGGAGCCATATGCAATCGCTGACTATCTACAAGACTTTGAGAAGTGGAAGTCGGCGCTGCTTCCTATGTTTCCGAAAGGCTTGCTTTTGGCTGCGCCGTCGTGGGGAATGCTCGATATTTATCCCGGTGTGAGCACGTTCCTGAATCAGGAAGCAAGCAGCGTCGGAATTTTGAGCCTGCACTTCTATGCCGGTAGCCCTTACTCAAATCCACCGGCCGACTACCTGCTCCGGCCTCGATCTGCAACCTTCGGAGCTCAGCTCTTTTCGCCCGCCGTCGGTGAAGCACACAAGAGGAATATCCCTTTCCGCATTACCGAGCTGAATTCGTTTTACGGAGCGGGCGTGCACGGACAGAGCGACGCTTTTGCCGCAGCTCTGTGGTCGATCGACCACATGTTTGAATATGCGAAAGCCGGAGTGGACGGCGTAAATTGGGAGGCAGACGGAATCGGTTTCTGCTCACCCTTTATATTCACGAGGACGCAATCAGGCCAGACCTACTCTTTCGCGTTGAAGACGCTGACGCCTCTTTATTACGGGCTTTATTTCTTTCAGGAAGCTACCGGAAACAAATCCAGGTTGCTGGCGGCCGATGTAGACACGCGAGCGAACCTCAAAGCATGGGCGACCAAGGACAGTGGCGGGCAGGTCCGGCTTGCCATCCTTAATAAGGACATGAACGCGGCTGGAAAGGTCGTCGTCCAAATGACCGGATATGGTGAGGCAAAGGTGGAGCGCTTACTTGCACCATCCTATACGGCTTTAAACGGGGTTACGTTCGCGGGCCAGACGCTCGACGGGAGTGCCGACGGAAAATTTCTCGGCGCCAGAAAGATAGAAACGATCAAGGCGAGAGACGGGCAGTTCGAGATAGAAATGCCCATTACTAGCGCCGCGTTGTTGACATTTCAGAAGTGAGGCTCACCGAGCCTGCCTCGTGTCGTGTATAAGGAAGAAATATGACTCAAAATCCGCTGATAAGCGTAGTCATCCCGACGCGGAACCGGCCCGGGTTCGTGCTCAGAGCGATTGAAAGTGCGAGACGCCAAACCTATCGGCCCATCCAGATTGTTGTGGTAGTGGACGGCCCTGACGACGAGTCGGTAAAGGCGCTGCGGAGCGTTCAGGATGAACACCTTAAAATTGTAGCCCTGCAAGAAAACGTGGGTGGCAGCGAGGCAAGAAATACCGGTGTGCGCGAATCCGGTGGCGAATGGATTGCCTTGCTCGATGATGACGATGAATGGATGCCGGAGAAACTCGAAAAACAGATGGCTCTGCTTCAAGGCCTTCCCAATAAGCATGCATTTGCCGCATGTAGATTCGTTGAGCGTTCCAACGATGAAGTTCGCACGTACCCTTCACGCATTCCGGAATCCGGTGAATCCATCGACAACTATATGTGCCGGCCGCGGGGGCTTCGAACCGGGGGAGAACTACTCCAGACGTCGACCCTGCTTGCTCCTCGGGCGCTGCTGATGGAAGTGCCATTTGTGCGCGGACTGAAGCGTGGACAAGAGTTCGTATGGATGGTCGAGGCAAATACTCGCGGCGGCGCTGGGTTCCATGTCGTGCCCGAGGTCCTGTCTTTCTTCAATGCGACAGGATTTTCCGACGCCGTCAGGATCAGCGCGAAACCAAACTGGCGCAGTTTCTATACTTGCCTGCAATCCATCAAGCATCTTTTTGATCGTAGAGCCTACGCATATTGCATCGCTACGCGAGTGCTTACCGATGCCATCGCGTGCAACGAACCGTGGCAGGTTAAGTTTGGTCTACTGAAGGATTGCGCTTTCAACGGAGGGCTCTCGCCCCACTGCATCGCTATTTTTCTATATATCTGGATGATACCGCCGGCAACCAGGCGGCGACTTGGTGAAGGCCTTCGCTATGTGCAGCGTTCTGGAAGCCCCGCAGGGCAAAGCGTTGCAGAAGCATAGGTATGCATATCAGCACGAGATGGCCCCGAATGAAAGCAACTTGGAGACAACATAGATGAAGCGCCCCGCGATCCTTCTCATTGACCTGAACATGTTCTTCGGCGGAGGGCAGGTCTATCTTCTGCAGTTGGCAGACCTGTTGCACGAGCGCGCAGATTTGTTCGCGTTCTGCATCAACCCAAAAGTGGCGAAGCTGCTGGAAGATCATGGTGTTCGGTCCGTTTCGTATCCATGGGCGTTGAATCTGGGAAAGCCGCTTCATATGCTGCTATGCCTGCTCATGTGCCTGCGCTTCCGAATCTTTCACGGCGTAAATGTAATTTGGGTGAATGGAACGATCGACATAGTCGCCACGCCTTTGGCACGCCTTTTGGGATGCACAGCATTTGCCACCCGGCATCTGACGCTGGAAATCGAAACCCAAGCGTGGTACAGAGACGCCAAACGTCGAGTCGCCGAACTGATGTTCCGTGCCCTCGCCGGGACCGCTCACAAGATTGTTTGCGTATCACAGGCAGTAGCGGACGATCTCGTGACAATCGTGTCTCCAGAGAAGTTGGTAGTTATTCGGAACTGGGTTTCATCGCTTCCAGAGCCGGCGCACGATTACCGGCAGTCCAACGATGTGATCCGCCTGCTATATGTGGGGCGTTTGCAGAAATATAAGGGAGCATCCACGATTCTTGAAGCGATGCGGAGGATCGACAGCAAAAGCAATGCCGGTCGCCTCTCCTTGACGATAGTGGGCGAAGGCCGCTACAGAGAAGAACTCGAAAATGAGGCAAAGGGCCTCAACGTGGTGTTTGCGGGATTTCAAGCGGATCCAACGCCTTTCTACAGGTCAGCCGATGTATTCGTAAATCCCTCGAATGGTCCTGAAGGCTTGCCATTGGTGTCGCTCGAGGCGATGTCACACGGCTTGACATGCATACTGAGTGATCTCCCGGTTCACAAGGAGATTACGAGCAACGGACAGGCAGCCCTACTGTTTCGGGCAGGAAATGTGGATGATTTGACCGCGAAGCTGGAAGAGTTGCTTTCATCGCATCAGTTATTTGAGCACTATGGCCGGTCAGCCCGCCAACAGATTGAGACCTGCCACGTTGCGCTGAGTGCACGAGAGCGCTACCTGCAACTTATATTTCAGACGACTTGAAGTCTTCTCGAAGTTCAATATCTCTGAATTGAAAACCCATCCCGTGCGGTGAGCACTGCTCGTCCGTGCTTTGCTTGGGGCAAGAAAATCGCCGTTCGTTTACAAATGTCCACCACGGCAAAGCTACAACCATCGTTGACCGACCCCGTATTGCCACGAATGCCCGCTGCGGAATGAATAGGCGTTGGTTCACTCCTTGTTGCGATGTTGCGAACCTGATGTAAAGAGCGGTCTAATCTAATCATTATTTTCGGTCGTTCTCGGACCAAATGGCAAAAGCGGTTGAGGAGGCTGTCCAAATGAAGGTTGCCATTCTCCATTACTGGTTCTTGCTCAACGGTGGTGGGGAAAATGTTGTCGACGCGTTGCTCGAACTTTTCCCCGAGGCGGATGTTTTCTGCTTGTTCGCAGACAAAGGAAGTGTCCCGAAACAGCTTTCGCCCGAGCGACTTAAAGTTTCGTATCTCTCGAAGATTCCGTTCGCGAAAAAAATGAACCGCGTGATGTTTCCGCTCTATCCGGGCGCCATCGGGAGTTTCGACTTTAGCGGCTACGACCTGGTGTTATCGTCGGACTCGCCGCCAATCAAAGGCGTCGTCACCCCCGTCGACACCGTTCATATCAGTTACTGCCATACCCCCGGCCGTTTTATTTGGGACTTGGCACCAGAGTTTACCGCCAGTTTGCCTTGGTATCTGCGGGGCGTCTTCGCGAGTTTGGCGGCGCACGCGCGCACAACCGACTTTGTCGATGCGCAGCGAGTGACACAGTTTATTGCCAATTCCGAGTACGTGAAAAAGCGGATCTCCCACTTCTACAGGCGGGATTCGATCGTGATCTATCCGCCCGTCAATACCAGCAGCGGTTACATCGCGGATCGCACCGACGACTACTATCTCTCCGCCGGCCGTTTGGTGGGCACCAAACGCATCGAGATATTGATCGAAGCGTGCAATAGATTGGGCCGGAGATTGTTGATTGTCGGCGCGGGCAGAGAGAGCGACAGGTTGCGCGCGATCGCCGGGCCCACGATCGAGTTCACCGGGCGTGTATCAGATGAACAGTTGTGGGACTATTACGCGCGCTGCCGCGCATTCTTATTCGCGGCTGAGGAAGATTTCGGAATCGTCCCCCTGGAAGCGCAAGCCTGCGGCCGGCCCGTGATTGCTTACGGTCGCGGCGGTTCGTTGGAAACGGTCCGCGTGGGAGATCGTATCGGATCACAAGATACGGGAGTTTTTTTCGACCGGCAAGATCCAGAGTCAGTGATCGAAGCCATTCTCAGGTTTGAATCGAAGGAACATAGCTTTTCGCCTCGTGAAATCCAAAAGCACGCAAAACAATTCGACAAGGCTACCTTCAAAAGCCGAATGCGTGATGTCATTGAGAGCTATTGTTCAGACTCCCAAGAGAAGCGCGATCAAAATGTTGCAGTGATGAGTGCCGCGAAATAAGATGCCACTTAAGTGGCTGCAGTTTTCCAACTCCACGCACCGCATCACGCGAATCTCTCGTGGTGGCGACGACACAGTCGTCTGTCGCTCCTGATCTTAACGATCTATATGAGGAAAGCTTCTATATATCCAGCTCTCACCGAGGAATGTGTTAACCAAGCGGTTAACACCCACGTGCAAATTCAGAATCCTCGAATACAGTTGCGAGGAAACGAAATGACGCATTTAGCATGAGCGTCATCGCGACTGAATGGAAAAACCTGCGGACGAGCCGGCTGGGCAAGAACGCCACCTGGATGTTGCTTGGCCAGGGAATCAGCGTGGTAATGCAGGCATGCTATTTTGCTGTTCTTGCTCGTTTATTGGGTGCAACCGACTATGGCATTTTTGTGGGCGCATTCGCGTTCACGAACCTTGCAGCGCAATACAGCACTCTAGGCTCGGGAACGATCTTTCTTCGCTATGTATCAGGAAATAGACCAGCGTTCGCGGTCTATTGGGGCAACATTGTCCTCCTGACGGTAATCCTTGGCGGACTGATGACGGCCGTTCTTACAGTCCTCGGCCATTTCATCCTCAACCCGGCCAGCGCATCGCTCGTCGTCCTTGCGGCGATTGCAAATTGCATATGTGCACAGCTTTCGATCGAGACAGCGCGGGTATTCCAAACATTCGAGCGCATGGGGATCACGGCGATCATCAACATGCTGACAAACGTTGTTCGCACCCTGACGGCCGGCGCGATGCTGATTACTTTACACCGGGCAAACGCTCTTCAATGGGCAATGGCTTCAACTGCGGTTTCCGCTCTTGCTGCGATTGCCGGAATCGTTTGCGTTACGCTCATTTTCGGTAGACCTCAGTTTTGGCCCATCCTCTTCCCCAAACATGGTCTGGAGGGGTTCGGCCATTCCATCGCTGGATCTACAAGCAGTTTCTACAACGATCTCGACAAGACGATGCTCAGCCACTATGGCATGAACCATGCCAACGGGGTTTACACGGTTGCCTATCGCATCATCGACATATCGTCATTACCCATATTCTCGATTCGCGACGCAGCCCTGCCGAGGCTTTTCGAGCGCGGCCGAACGAGCGGTATTGCCGCTTCCGCGGAGCTCGCGCAAAAGCTTCTCCGAAGAACAATTCCCTTAGGGTTATTGCTGACGCTCGGAACATTTCTTGTTGCTCCCTTGATTCCCCTCGTTGTTGGTCAAAACTACAAGGAGAGTGTAAGTGCTCTTCGTTGGCTTGCCTTAATTCCCCTTTTTCGCAGTTTCCACCAAATGAAGGGCAGCGCTATGACCGCCGCGGGATACCAGCGCTATCGCACGGCATCGCAACTGGGTGCAGCTCTTTTCAATTTCACGTTGAATCTGTATCTGATCCCAGTTTATGGATGGCTGGGAGCGGCCTGGGCAAGCTTGGCAACCGATGGGTCTCTGTGCTTTCTCAACTCAGCGCTGCTAAAAATCTGCATGCTACATTCAGCTAAAAACAAAGTTGCGCCGGTAGTTTAAGATCCCCACAAGCATGAAAGTGTGAATAGCTTTTCTAGACCGAAAGGACCCCTGTTTGAAGACGGTGCTTATTTACAAGGACGAACTCCTGCCGATGTCAGAGACATTTATCCAGACGCAGGCGTCTGCACTAAGAAGGTATAAACCTCAGTATGTCGGGGTATTTCGATCCAAAAAATCTTTGGATGTGCCAAATAGTCCAATTATCGCGGTTCCGTCGAGCGGAAGGTTCGACTACTTACTTCGCATTCTGTACTACCAGACTGGTTTGGCACCTCACTTTTTCCGAGCTTTGCGCAAGGTCAATCCCGATGTAATTCATGCTCACTTCGCATGGAGCGGCAAGAACGCAGTTCGTTTGGCCCAAGTATTGAACCGACCTCTAGTCGTCACACTCCATGGGCACGACGTTACGGTGAAGCGCGATTTTCCCAGTGAGTATTCGAATCTCTGGAGAGTGGCTTCGGTCTATATCTGTGTCTCGGGATCGATCCGAGACAAGGCAATCGAGGCCGGCTTTCCGCCGAACAAGCTTCGGGTTCTACATAACGGAATCGAACCGGATCCCGTCACTGATACTGTCTTAGACAAAGATCCGAATCTCATCGTGTTTGTCGGTCGGCTTGTTGAAAAGAAGGGTTGCATCTACCTATTGCGCGCGATGTCGGTGGTGAAAAAAACATGCCCCGACGCCCGATTGGTGATGATCGGGGACGGACCACTGCGGTCTGCGTTGATGGCGGAAGCAGAGTCTCAAGGTATTCCTTGTTCTTTCTTGGGAACTCAGCCTTCGGAAATCGTGAAAAACTACCAAAAAAAGGCTGCGATCGTTTGTGTTCCTAGCGTCACGGCCGAAGACGGTGACAGCGAAGGTCTGCCAACGGTGATCCTCGAGGCTATGACGGCGGGAACTACAGTCGTCGCATCAAAGCACGCCGGCGCGCCCGAAGCAATCAAGGACGGCGAGACGGGTTTGCTTGTTTCAGAAAGGAACGCTGACGAGTTAGCAGCCGCGCTGATTCGTGCACTTCAAGATCCCGAGTTACGGAATCACTTGGGAGAAAAGGGACAGGCCATCGTTCGGGAACGGTTTGACGTTCGAAAACTGGCCATGAGTTTGGAAGATATCTATGACGAGGTCAGCGACAAAGACCTGTCAAATAGCAGAACGTCACATTCGAATCTCTGGAACTCCTTTATTCGGTTAATTAGCGGGATTCGCGAGCCTTCTAGCTAGGCCGGTTGGGTTGCGACTGATGATACTTAAAATCCTCGATTTCATTAGAATAAGTCCCATCGATAAGGAAATCCGTTCTGGCGCAATTCGCAGCAGGCCGCCACAATTGACTAGGCCATTAGCAATTTGTACGAGGTGTAATGTTCCTCGAGTTTTTTCAACTATGGGACGAACCGTTCGGCGTTACGCCGGACCCGGCCTACTTGTATCCAAGCACCACTCATCTGGCGGCCCTCGATTCACTCCGCGACGGCATCCTCGGCGGACGTGGCTTCATGACACTCATCGCCGAGCCCGGCATGGGCAAGACGACGCTGCTCTACCAACTCATCGAGCAGATGCCCCAGACCACCCGGACTGCCTATCTTTTCCAGACCCAATGCAATTCACTCGAATTTATGCAGTACCTGCTCAGCGAACTCGGTGTGGACCCGGCCGGCATGGGCTTGGTGGCGATGCATCGCCGGCTCAACGAAATGCTTTTCAACGAAATGGTTCACGGCAAGCAATTTGTCTTGATCGTGGATGAATCACAGAACCTGAGCAACGCGGTTCTCGAGACGATCCGGTTGCTCTCAAATTTCGAAACGTCGCACAGCAAATTATTGCAGATTGTCTTAGCCGGCCAGCCCGAACTCGCAAACAAGTTGCAGCAGCAGGAGCTATCACAGCTACTCCAGCGAGTCACGGTGATGGCCCATCTCGATGCATTTTCATTCGAGGAAACTGCGGCCTACATACGCCATCGGCTGAAACTGGCTGGCCACACGGGCCCGGACCTTTTTGATCCGGCCGGCTTGGCAGCCGTCTTCAGGCGAAGCCATGGCGTTCCACGAAACATCAATCGGATCTGTCACGCAGCGCTCTCTCAGGCACAAGTCGAGCAGGTCCGCGTTGTAACAGCAGCCATCGTGGAAAAATCGAATCGCGGGCTGGGCAGTACGATCGAAGAGCTGCAAAAATCAAGGTTCGCAGCTCGGCCGCGCCCAGTGCCTTCGATGAGCGTGCAAGCGCCATCGACGCCAACACCGCCGGTTACGCCAAGTGTTGCCGCTGCAGGCGAGGCGACACAAACTGAACCAGTCGCGCCCTCTGCCGCTCCATCTCCGGAAGCGCAGCCTCTCCCCGGCGCTGCTGAGCCTGAACCAGGTTCTTCGCAATTTTCGCCGTCATTGCCGGATTTGGTGCCACGCCCCCCGCAGCGCCGCTCGTACCAATGGCTCGCATGGACTGTCGTGCTCGGGGTCTTGCTGTTTTTGGCAGCTCTTGCCCTTCCGCCCACCCTGCGTCAAGCGTTGCTCCAGAAACTGCAGCCGATTGTCGGTTCGGCCGCGGCCCTCAGTGACACACGCCCGAGCCCGACTGTTGCAAGAACTGGTGCTCCCCCGGCGGCCGTAAAACAGACAACGCCGCCAAGCAACCGAGTAAGCGACGTCGGAAAGGCCGAACCCGCAGCTAATGCGTTAAACATCGTGATTGACCCCGGCCATGGCGGCGCTGAGCTGGGCACGCGAGGTCCGAACGGCCTGCTCGAGAAAAGTGTCTGCTTGGAAGTCGCACTCCGTTTGGGGCAATTGATCGAAGAGAATCTTCCCGGCGCGAACGTGATTTACACGAGAAATGAGGATCAAAATCTTTCTCCGCAACGACGCTCCGCTCTTGCGAACGACTCGTCCGCGGATCTGTTTATCTCGATTCACGCCGATTCTCTCGGCGAAGGGCAAGGACTGCGGGTTTATTATCCTGGGGGCGGCCCGGAAAAAAAATCCGTAGGGCCTGTGAGTGACCGCGACTCAAGTCATGCTTCACTGCAACTTGCCGGCGATTTACAGGACGCTCTCTCACGGCAGTTTGCGCCAAAAGGAGACAGCACACCGGAGCGCGCACCGGCACAGCCGGTGTTTGCCGTGTTGAACGGTATTCGCTCCCCGGCTGTGCTCGTAGAGATTCCGTTTGCCGAAACTGAAAGCCCTCTGCTCGATCCGGCAAAGCGTCAACAGGCGGCGGAGGGGCTATACCGTGGAATTGCGGAGTTTGTGAAAGGCCTACCGGATCGAACCAATCGTTGAAACCAATCAGGAGAATCGAGTCGAACAGCTACTATTTGGAATTGGATAGTATTTTTTTTGCGGTGCGAAGAAGCAGGGGCGGGGTGAGATCTCGGGCAAGGCTGCGCATGCTGAAGCTCTTCTGTCGGTAGTTCGCCGGCGCGTAAACCGAAGTGTGCGTCTTCATTTCGCCATCTTCGGCCTTGGCCGCAGTGTGATAGTAAACCGCAAACGAGTTGCGCGTCTGTCCCGGCGGACAAGCGACCGGGTTCGGAAGCCCATGAAAGGAAGTTTCTGTCACTTCAAAGATTAAACACCGATTGAAGATCGGCTCTACCGATTTGACGCGTTGCGTGCCGTTTTCATTCCACAGTTCGAACTGACCGCCGTACTCCGGCTTCCACCCCTTGTTCAGATAAAGCATAAGCGCCAATCGCCTTATAAGACCCGTCGAATATGCTGTGTTTCTATCGGCGTGGACATGGAAAAACCCGCCTCGAGGCACGACATGGAAACTTGCACCTTGGAGATAGGGATCGGGTAGCAGTTCCCAAATCCCAGTTACTTCCGACAGAAAATAGAGGAAGGCCGCCGAGTGAAGAAGATTGACTAACTCCGAAGCCGCTCCCCCAAGTGAGACGGGAGAACGATGGTTAAACTGCTTGATGTGGTCGTCGTTTTCGCGAACCCAGGTCTCGTCATCGATTCTGGGAATCTCCTCGCATACTCTATCCAGCAAACGACTCTCAAAAACATTGTCTAAAGTGATGTGTTTAAACGGCTTAGCTGTGTTCCAGGCAGCATTCAGAGTGGCAGTGTCATCCGAAAGTCGGAGCTTGTCACTCAAGATCGCGGAGATGCCCTCAGTCTTTACAGGTGGCATAGCGTTCACTCCGACAATTAATTGGGCTGAACGGGGACCCCACAATCATACTCTCCTGTTGAGGCCTTTGTGGGTAATGGATGTCGAAAGCGATATCAGGGTTGCACAGCATAGGTAACATAACATACTCGAACTCATTGAACCACGCCGGTCTTTAAAGTAGTCATACGAGTGTCCACTGATCATTAAAACGATCGGAAGCCCATAAGCTTCTCGACAAGGCGCAGCTTGCGCGAGCCCCACAATCATTCATCACGCTGGTTGTAAAGAAAGCACCATTGAGAAGGTCCGATAACGAGTCCATCTTGAAAATGGCCTTGAGAAAGGTAAGCTGGATGACTCCAGCCAACCCAGACCCTTTAAGAACCGCTCCACCCGCGTTGACCGTGCGGGTTCCAGGAAATGGGGTTCCTCAAGCCCGCCGCGTCAGAAGCAACTCAACGCGGCTTGAGCCCCCTGTTAGTCGAGTATCCGGAAGAGTTGGTCTTTAGCCGCTGCGTTCGTTGGGCCTAATCTCAGCAGAAAGGTCGACGAGTCCATTTGACTCGGGTTCCATGGACAAAAGACAGATTCGCCGAATCGCGGACCAGCTCCTTCCCAGCTTTACAAAGCGTTTTCTCTTCACGCTCAGAGGACGAATCAATCAGTCTAGAAGTACAAGTGATATTTTCTCCCAGATCTATAGCACTGGACGTTGGGGAGGAGATGGCAAATTCGATTCGGGAACAGGCACTGCTGATGAAAGTGTGGTGGATCCGTATGTAGTTACTGTCCGAAGCGAAATTGAAAAACTGGGGCTGTCGGGCGCGCGGTTTGTCGATCTAGGTTGCGGCGATTTTCGCGTCGGTCGAAAAATAGCAACCCTCTCTGGTTCGTATACTGGCGTTGATATTGTGCCGGCTTTGATTAGACATCTCGAACAAAGCCACGGTCGGGACGGTATTTCATTCCGGTGCATCAATATGATCGAAGATCCGCTGCCCGACGGCGATGTCTGTTTTGTGCGGCAAGTACTTCAACACCTCTCGAATGACCAGATCTTGAAGATCCTGCCAAAGCTCGCTGCATACAAATACGTTTTCGTTACCGAGCACATTCCGAATCGAACCAAATCCTATACACCGAACGTCGATAAGCCTCACGGTCCAGATGTCCGTCTCTATTGGAACTCGGGAGTGTTCCTTGAACAGCCGCCGTTCTCCGTCCCGGTCTCCAAGATGCGCGAGATCCTCAGTGTTCGGGGAACAGCTTTGTGGAAAGGCGAAGATCCCGGGGAGATAGTCACGTGGGTTCTTTCGGGAGTCACAGCTTGAAACGTATAAGAGCTTCGCAGTTCGTAACGTATGAGCCGCTTCGTGAAAAAGCGTGACCTAAGAAAAGCGTAAACTCTTTGAAATGTATGGTGCCCGAAAGAGGACTCGAACCTCCAAGGCCGTGAGGCCACTAGAACCTGAATCTAGCGCGTCTGCCAGTTCCGCCATTCGGGCACTGAATCGGTTCGGGATCCATAGAAAAAAACCGTATCCGAACCGCGTTGCGAGGCATTTCAATTTTGCCCACGCCTCGCGCCTTTGTCAACGAAACGCACCCGGTCTGCCACGATTCCAACCACACCTCTTATGGCGACGTCGATACGATATCCTCGCACCCTACCTGTGCCGTAATCGCAGCGACTCCCAACTCCCATCCGAAGTCCACCCGCCGTCCACCGCCAGCGCGTGCCCATTCACAAACCCGCTCTCCTGCGGATCAGCCAAAAACGCAATCGCCTTCGCAATATCATCCGCCGACGCAAATCTCCCCATCGGCACACGCCCCGTAATATCCGCATCGGTATAACCTCCGCCCGCCTGATCGGCCACATCCATTTCCGTCTTCACCCAACCGGGACACACCGCGTTCACTCGAACTCCGCGCCCACCCCACTCCGCCGCTAACGTACGGGTCAATCCAATCAGCCCGTGTTTCGATGCGTTATAGGCCGCTCGATCGGCAACTCCGACCAGCCCCGCAACAGACGCCACGTTTACAATGCTTCCCAATCGTCGCGCCAGCATCATCACGCCAAACGCTTTGCTCAACAGGAACGGCGCCACGAGATTCACTTCCAGCACCCGCCGATACTCCGCCGCGGTCAAGTTCTCCGCCGGCGCGATCATGCTGATTCCCGCGTTGTTCACCAAAACATCCACGCGTCCCCAGCGCTCGCCAACTTCCGCCGCAAATTTCGCCACCTTCTTCTCGTCCGAAATATCGCCAACCAACTCCATCGCATCCCCGCCGCGTCCCGCAACCGCTCGCATCGTCTCCGCTGGCGAACGCAAATCGCTAAGCGCGACGTTGTACCCGCGCTCCGCAAGCACTTCCGCCGTCCGCCGGCCAATCCCCTGCGCCGCGCCCGTAACGACTGCCACCCTCTTGTCCGTCGCCATGTAAAAGAGCCCCTGTGTACCGTCTAGTACTATAAATATTATCGGAACCGAACCACCTGTTTTTCAAATGCAATTCAGTTGAAACTCAAATCCTTGGTGCTATACTCCGCTCAGAATAACGAATTGCCCCCGTGTTTGTCGTTTCCACCCTCATGGCAAATACGCGGATCGGATCCAACGGGAGGTTTCGATGGAGACGATGGAATCAACGCTTACGGGGCCCGTCCTGTATTTGATGGTTGCTTGGGGAGCAGTCACCGCCGTTTTCGTCGGTTTGCTGATCTGGCGTAGCCTGCTCACCAGTCACGAAGACGATCAAATCTTCCTCGACTCTGCTGGCGAACACATGGCCAGGGAGCAGCGCGAGCTGGTTGCCAAAATTAGTTCACTCTCGAAGCCGCTTATGGCGACGGGTGTACTCGCTGCCCTTCTGCTGGCCACTGCCGCAGGCATGTGGCTCTGGGAAGGTTTGAAGAGCTTCTAGGCGACTCGCGGTCGGCGACGAGGTTTGTTTCCGCCACCGGCCGCTGGTGGTTTGCCTCGGCACATTGTTCGCGACGAATGTGCTTCGCGGTAGTCGCCTCCGCAAACCTCAGATCGCCGTGCTATGTGCGATGAGTGTGTCCATGGCTTGCCTGCGGTAATGCGAATCACATCTAATCAATGAGGCTGCGTCGACCCCGGCGCGCTGAATTGCTTCGGAGCCGATTGCTCCGCCACTGAAGTGTGATTCAGCGTGATTACCCACTTCCCGTTCCGCTTGTCCATCACCAGAGTCATGTGCCCCTGTGATGCCGACGGCTGCCCGTCGATTACCGCCGAAAAATCCCATTGAAACGTCGCCCAGGCGCAGTTCCCGTTCAGCTTGACGACCGTATTCGATCGGTCCATCCGCACCTGCTGCATGCGAGCCTTCTGCTGCTGATACAGCGGCAGATAATTGTTCCACCCGACGACAGGTGGCATGTACGGTCCCTGAACAATCGTCACATCGTCAGCATACGTTCCATGCAATTTCTCTATATCGCCGACCTGCCACGCGCCTAGATTCGTCGAAACGAGATAGTCGATCAGCTGCTCGTCCGACATCGGGATCGTAGGCCCGTTCGTGGTCGCCGTCGGTATCGGACTATTGTTCTTGTTCTTCTTGTCTTTCTGTTGCGCACTCGCCTGCGTAGCGGCCACCGCCATCATCAACAGACAAACACCCAGCGCCACAACAGCCCGGCGCGCGCACCAATTCTCCGGGCGCATCCGTTCCTCCATCAGCGACTCCTTTTGGCGGAAATCAATATCACTCGGGCAAGAATAGCACGCAGGTCAGACATCGACTTTTTTGATGCGAGACGATTTCCGAGAGGACAACGACGCGACTAAAGCCCTCTCTTGGTTTTGTCAGTGGTGTTGCGTCGCGCTGATCAGGTTTACGAACAGTCGATACGCGCCCGGCACGCCTTCCGGCAACTGTCTGAAGAACGCGATCGCCGTATAAATGTACATACCTTTGCCGTACTTGGTGTAGACCAGCGATCCATTCTGATCCGGCTCGCCCGGATCGTTCATCGCCAGCAGTGGCGTGTATTTCGAATCGAATTGCGTCCAGAAATAGAGCCCGCGCTCTTGCACCCAGCCTTTGAAATCTTCCTGCGTAATCTTGTTCGGCCAATTCAACAACGGATCATTCGATTCCAGGAATTTCACCGGCGAATTTTCGTCGGTCACCCGCGGCAATGGACTTCCCGAAGGTGGACTGATCTTCGCCGGGTACGGAGCGTACTGCGCGCGGTCCCAGGCGAAATCGCGCTCGTATTGAATGACGAGCGTCCCGCCGTTCGATACGTAGTCCAGCAGACGCTGATTTGCTCCTGGCAAATCGTGCCTTAACTCATAGGCTCGCAAGCCAACTACGATCGCACTGAAGCGCGACAGATCGCCAAACGCCAATGCCGTCGGCTCAAACATCTCGACGCTGATTCCAAGTCGTTTTAGCGCCTCTGGCACCGGCTCGTTCTCCGCGGTGATGTACCCAACGTGCAGATTCGCCGGCACGTTGATTTCGAACGCGTGCACAACACACTGCGCCGGCTCGCTCCATAGCTGCGTTGGCAACGTCGGCAGCGGCTCAAGCGATGTCGAAAATTTATCGTCGCCAAGTTTCGCGTACGCCACGAGCTTTGTATTTCCCGCGGTAAGTTTCTGCGGCGGCGTCACCGTAACTTTCGCGTATTTGTCGGTAGACCCCTCAAACGTCAACTCCGCGGGATGGCTGACGCTCCATCCCTGCGGCGCATCCACTCCGACCGAAACCTTGTGCGCCTGTGTCGCGTACGAATGAACGCGCAGCAAAACATCGAACGGCTTCGCCGTCTTGCCGAGCACCTCCACGGTCTGATTCGGTTCGACCATCAACGTGTACGCTGGTACCGTGCGCAACGGAATACGATCCACACGCGTTGAAGTCGCCTCTATGTGCGTCACCGGCTGCATCGCGTCGAACTTGTATCCGTCGATCGTCACCACCTGCGAAACCTCAACCAGCGGCGACGGCTCCGGGTAGTTGCCCTGAAACCCAGTTCGCTGCGATTGCTTCTGCGTCAACGTCACGGAGAATTCCGCATCGCCCGTTTTCGCATCCGCCTGCCCGGCCTGCTTGCTCTCGTCAGGCAGCATCAGCGAAAGCGCGCCGAAATCGCAAGCGATCTCCTGCCGGCATCGCCTCCCCGCCCGCACCTTGAACGCTTCTCCTACGACAACGTACGCGCGATCGGCATCCGCAGTCTGTTCGAATCCAGCTGTCAGCCCAAGAGCCCGGTCGATGTGCCTTTTCACAAATCCAATCTGTCCGAGAAACAACTCATTTGCTCCTCCCGCCTGCGACAAAACCGAATCGATATCCGTCCCCGCTTTCGCCACCTGCGCCGCGGCCTCTTTCCATTCCAACCGCAGCGCCGCCGCCCGCGCACTCGCCAACGTTTCGTCCGCCTTTTTCAGTCCATCGCAATAGCTCGCTGTTCCACACCCCAATCCAGAATCTGCACCGGCCAGCGTGGTCAAACTCACGTTGAGCATCCCCTGAGAAAACTGGAATCCCTTCTCCGGAATCAGCCCCACCGGCCGCCGCAAAAACGGCGACCCGAGAAACGCAGAAATCCCCTGCGTGCGATGATTCGCAAACGCATCCAAGCCGATCTCTCGATACGACTTCCCGTAAAGCGGCGAAACATCCCCGATCGGCACCGAATATCCCTGCGGCGATTCCGACCCGCGATCCAGATCCATAATCTGCACGCCCGCGCTCCCCGCCGACCACGGTTTCAGCCCGTCGCGCTCCAACTCGGGAAATATCTTCGCGTCCGCCGCGGCCGCAACAGCCTTCGGCGTCAACAGCCCAGCCGCCTGATGATGTCCGTGCCCGGAATGCACGTTGCCAAAATTATTAACCACCACATTCGGTCGGAACGTCCGAATCACCCGCACCATGTCTGCCAGGACCTGGTCGCCCCAGATTTTCTGCGTCTCTTCCGGCGTCTTTGAAAATCCAAAATCGCGCGCCCGCGTGAAAAACAGTTTCACGCCGTATCCCCGCGTCGCCGCCAGCAACTCCTGGGTTCGAATCAATCCAAGCTGCGGATTCTGCTCGGGCCCGAGATCGTTCTGTCCGCCCTCGCCGCGGGTCAGCGAAAGCAGCGCCACATCCGCGTGCAACCCGCGCGCTAGATAGGTCAGCACCGCCGCCGATTCATCATCAGGATGCGCATCAATATAAAGAATGCGCGTCGTCACCCGCGCCGCATCGATCGCCTCGATCGTTTCTGGTAAGCCCGGCCCCGTTCCTGCGGCCGGCGAAAATTGCGCATGCACTCGCGCTGGCTTGAACCCGTGCACAGCCAGCAGCGCAAAAACTCCCGCGACCAACGCCGCTCCCCCGACGACACGCAACCACCCACCGCGCCCGAGTCCGCTCATCGCGTCGCCTCAGCATTCGCCGGCAGAAACGGCCACTCGCGCCGCAACCGCGATCGCACCAGATAAATCGTCAGTCCCAAAATGATCACGAAGAGCCCCCACCAGACAGCTTTCCCCGTCCTCAGGAACAGCCAGATCCAACCCAAAATCGTAAATATCACCGGCAATGGATACAGCCACATTTTAAATGGCAATTTCTCTGCCGGCCAACGCCGCCGCAGCAGCACCACACCCACCGCCTGCCCGATAAATTGAATGATCAGCCGCATCGCCAGCACCGCCGCGATCACCGTTCTCAATTTAAACAGCAGCGCAAACACAAGCGTTAGCGCTCCCAAAAATAGCAGCGACACATGCGGAAATCGCTTCTTCGAATGTAGCCGCCCGAATACACTGAAAAAATTCCCGTCCAGCGCCGCGGAATACGGCACGCGTGAATATCCCAACAACGACGAAAACAGCGACGCGAACGCGATCCACAAAATCATCGCCGTCGCGAATTTCGCCGCCCCGCTCCCATACAACTTTTCGATGAACGCGCTCACGATAAACGGGGAGTCCTGCGCCTGCTGCCACGGCAGCACGCCCAAGATGCTCGTCTGCATCACCAGATACAGCACCGCAATCCCAATGATCGAAAGAAAAATTCCTCGCGGAATATTTTTCTCGGGATTGCGAATCTCTCCGCCCAGATGACAAATGTTGTAGTAGCCCCAATACGTGTAAATCGTATTCACCGTCGCCGAGCCCAGCGTCGCAAAAAACAGCCATGACAAATTCCACGCCCCCGGCTCATACGTAAAGACGAGTTTCGGGTCGAAGTGCGTTACACCTCCCCAGATCAGCCACAAAATCGTCCCGATTACTCCCGCCCACAAAAAAAGCGAAATCCGCCCGATCGACGCGATCCGTCGATACAACAGCAACACCAGCACGATCACGAGGAGTCCCGAGATCGCCTTCTCTCCATACTTTCCCAGCGGGTACAAATACGACGCGTACTGCGAAAATCCGATCGCGCCCGACGCCAGCGACAACGGCGCCTGTATCAGCGTCTGCCAAACAAACAGGAACGACATCATCCGGCCCATGCGCCCCGGCCCATACGCCTCGCGCAGAAACACGTAGCTTCCGCCGGCCAGCGGCATCGCCGCGCCCAACTCCGACCAGATAAATCCGTCCAGCAACGCCAGCAGCGCGCCCGCAGCCCACGCCACCAGGCACTGCGGCCCGCCCATCGCCTTAATCACCAGTGGAATCACGACGAATGGTCCGACTCCGACCATTTCGATCATGTTGAGAGAAACCGCTTCCTTCAGCCCCAGCCCGCGCTCCAAGTCCCCGCTGCCGCGCTTTTCGCCAGGCGAACCCAGCGCCCTCGTCGAGCCGAGCGCGCCGCCCGCCGCAGCCCCCGTCAAATCATTTTGTTTCGAGCCCATCGCGCCCGCGAGGATAACAAATGCGCGCCGCCCCACCTAATGCGCCCTCGACGCTCACCCACCCTTCCATCAATATGGAGCCCGCGCCCAAATTCATGTGGACTGCGGCACCCCCAGGCGCCGCTTTCGAGGTCTTAGCCAAGCTCCAAACGAGAGTCGAGCATCCAACCAATCGACAACCACCCAAAATGCCGACCCACCGTCTCCTCCTAACCTCACTCCTCCTGGTCAGTTCCCTCTTCTCCCCCCATCCCTCCACCGCCCAAAATCTCAACGTCACCCCCGCCGCCCAATCCGTCCTCAACCAAATCTATTCCGGCGACCTGACAGGCGCCTTCGACTCCGCGCACAAACTCCAACAAGACCGCCCCGACCACCCCATCGGCTATCTTCTCGAAGACGAAGCCATCAGCTGGAAAATCTGGTGCACCTCCGCCGAATACAAATACGGCATGTCCTACGCCCGCCGTCGCGCCAAACTCCCCGCCGACGATCGCTTCTTCGACCTCGCTTCCAAAATCATCCAGCTGTCCGAGCATCACATCGCCGCCTCGGGCGACACCGCGACCACCGCCGACATGCATTTCTACGCCGGTATGGGCGACGCTCTGTACGCGCGTCTCTACAGCTTGCGTGGTGAAACGAAAGCCGCCGCCCGCTACGGAGTCCGCGCTCGCGAACGCCTCACCCGCGCCCAAGCCCTCGACACCAATCTCGCCGACGCCGACTTCGGCCTCGGCCTCTACAACTATTACGCCGACACTCTCTCATCGGTGGCCAAAATGCTCCGCTTCTTCATGGGCATTCCCGGCGGCAACAAGCTCGAAGGCATCCGCCAACTCCATCGCGCCATGTCCGAAGGCACGCTCACGCCTGTCGAAGCGCGCTTCTACCTCGCGATCAGCCTCCACAACTACGACCAGAAATACGAGGAAGCCCTCGAAGTCTCCGCGCCCCTCGAGGAAAAATATCCGACTAACCCCATCTTCCATCTCATCCGCGGTGACCTCTACGCCAAGCTCGGCCGCAAAGACCAAGCCATCGCCGCCTACCGCGCCGCAGCAGCCCAACACGTCACCGATCCCGATTCCGACACCCACGTACAATCCCTGATCCATCTCTCCCTGCAATCCCTCGGCGCCAACTAGCATTCCGCCTAGCTCCTTCCCCCCTTTCCACATTGACCTCCTCCCAACCCCAATGTAATCATCTAAAGTTGTTCGACCCGCATTTTCACAGCAGTCGCGGTAACGGCGCCAAGTCCGGCCTCTATACCCGTCTTAGGGACCGCTGGCGGATGCCCTGAGACTGGCGCGTGTCGGGTCAACGCGCGGCGGCGATTCCGCATCTCATTCCGCGAGCATCTTGGGGTTGCGTGTTCTCGCGTCGCCATGTGCAGGCGCGATTTACCGCCACAGAAATACGCTACGGTCCTCGAATCCACTCGGAACGAAAAGGATTCGGGCTCGCCAACGTTCCGGCGGCCGTAGACTTTCAAGGAGTTTCAATGAAGTTGTTCGTCCAGCCTCACGGCGAGCCGCGCACTGCGGCCACACCAATCGCGCCACGCATACACTGCGCAGCCAAAGTTCTCCGTTCGATTTTTCTGCTCGCCGCCATCACCGCCGCGCTCTTCGCTCTTTCCGGCTGCAACGACTACGGCAACACCTTCCAGACTCCAACCGGCGCGCCCATCTCCTTCCTCGCTCCATCTCAAGCCAGCGCTGGCGGCCCCGCTTTCACCATTACCGTCTCCAGCCCCTCCGGCGGCTTCGTCGCTCAAACCGTGGTCCAGTGGGACGGCAAAACGATCCCCACCACTGTCGTCAGTGCGACCAGCGTCACTGCCACCGTTTCCGCTGCTCTCATCGCCAAGCCGGGCACTGCCTTTGTCAACACGCTCAATCCCTTCTCCGGCACCGGCCAAAACGGCCTCTCCAATACACTCAGCTTCCTCGTCAATCCGCCCGCGAATCCCGTACCTGCAGTCTCTTCGATGTCACCCAAAGCCGCGACCGTTGGCAGCCCATCCTTCACACTCACCGTGAACGGCTCCAATTTCATTTCCGATTCCGATCCTTCAAAAGCCTCGCAAGTTCGTTTCAATCTCGGCCCGACGCAAACTTCGCTCCCGATTCTCAATATCACCGCTAGTCAAATTCAGGCGACCGTCGCCGCCAGTCTTCTCGTCAACGCCACCACCGCTCCCCTCACCGCCATCGTCACCGTCTACAATCCGCCCGCCGCGGGTACTCCCGCTGGCAATGGCGGCGTCGCCAATCCGACTTCCGGTGGCGGCGGCACAAGTCCCGGCGGCCTGTCCTTCACCGTCAATCCCGTCGGCACTCCTTCCAACGCTGCGCCACGGGCCGAAGCCGAAGCCGCTGAAGACACGCCCGCCGTCAGCGCCGACGGCCGCTACGTCGCCTACGCCGCCACGCAAGGTGACCATTCTCAAGTTTTCGTCCGCGATACCTGCGAAGGCGCCGACTCCGGCTGCCAGTCTCACACCACGTTGCTCTCCGCCGCATCCGACGGCACCGTCGGCAACGACGACAGCCGCTCTCCCTCAATGAGCGCCGACGGCCGTTACATCGCCTTCAGCTCCGCCGCAACAAATCTCGCGTCCCCAAGCGCATCCTCTTCGACAACGACCGCCGGCCGCCAAATCTATCTGCGCGACACTTGCGCCGGCGCCAAAACGCAATGCTCGCCCACAGTGCAACTCATCTCCACCGACCCGTCGGGCGCACTCGTCGGCACCGAAGGTATCCTGCCCTCGGTCAGTTCCTCCGGCCGCTTCGTCGCGTTCCTCGCGGTTACGCCAAGCCACTCCGCTTCGGCATCCGCCTCGAACCCCGTCACAAAATCCGCCGCCTCCACCACATCCACTTCCAACAGCGGCTTCCGCCAGGTCTTCGTTCGCGACACCTGCATCGGCGCTTCGTCCTGCACGCCAAAAACAACGCGCATCTCGCTCCAGCCCGGCGACACCTCATCCACCGATGCAAAACCCGCAGGCCCGGCACTAAGCGGCACTTCCGCACGAGTAGCCGTCCCCGGCGCCGCCACCGCGACCGTATTCACCCATTCCGTCGCCGTAGACGACCGCGTCTTCCTCGCGCTCACCGGTACTCGTCCCTGATCGCTCACGTCGTGACCCGGTGACCGCAAACCTCGACGCATCCACTGAATCCTCTTCGAACGACGTAGCCTCGCCAAACGAAGTAATTCTAGTCACCGGCGCCGGCGGCAGCATCGGCTCCGCGATCACCCGCCACCTGTCGATCTCAGCACCAAGCCGCACCGTGGTCCTGCTCGAACATTCCGAACAGAATCTCTACGAAATAAATTCCGAACTCTCTTCCGCAAACTCATCGCCTCAATTCGTCCCCATCCTCGGCGACATAAACGACGCCCCACTCCTCCACGAACTCTTCGAAAAATATCGCCCCACAAAAATCTTCCACGCCGCCGCCTTCAAACACGTCCCCTTGATGGAAGAAAATCCCATCGCCGCAATCCGCAACAACATTCTCGGCACCTGGACTCTCGCCACCGCCGCCATCAAATACAAAGCGCACAAATTCTTAATGGTCTCCACCGACAAAGCCGCGGACCCCATCAGCATCATGGGCGCAACCAAGCGAGTCGCCGAATTGATCCTTTCGTCTCTCGATTCGCCCGAAACCCGCCTGCGCTCCGTCCGCCTCTGCAACGTACTGCGTTCCACCGGCAGTGTTGTCCCGCTATTCGAACGCCAAATTCGCACGGGCGGTCCCGTAACGCTAACGCACCCCGATGCCACCCGCTATTTCATCTCTCTGCAAGAAGCAACGCGCCTGATCTTCCTCACCGCCGCTCTCGCCGACAGCGGCACACTCTTCATCCCCGAACTCGACGCCCCCGTAAAAATCCTCGACCTCGCCAAAAAAATGATCGCCGAAGCCGCCGACTCCGCCCCGAAGCAAATCAAAATCGTCCACACCGGCCTGCGCCCCGGCGAAAAACTCGAAGAACGTCTCATCTCCTCATCCGAAATCGCAGAGCCAACCGCAGAACCCAAGCTCCGTCGCGTCACCCGCTCAATCCCATCCGCGGAAATTCTCCGTTCCGCAATCAACCTCTTCTCCGAAAAAGCCCAGTCCCGCGACCTGCCCGCCCTCCTCGACACCGTCCGCTCCCTAGTCCCCGAATACCACCCCAGCGATACCCTAACCGCACTAGCCTCAGCCCAACTCTCCTCCGCCGCCAAACCCTGACGACACTACAATCTCCGGCCGGCCTCTAACTCCGACCAATATGCTGCATTGATTTGGGTTGACATCTTACCCGTGCGATCCGACACTTGGGTTAAATGTCGACCCAACCACAAAAAGAAACCACCAAAGAACCTCTCGATCTCCTCCAAGGCACTTTGGACCTGCTAATCCTTCGTACTTTGATCTTCGGCTCCCAACACGGCCAAGGCATCGCCCGCGCCATACAACAAACCTCCGAACAAGAACTCCTCGTCGAACATGGCGCGCTCTACCCCGCCCTCCAGCGCCTCGAAGAACGCGACTGGATCTCCGCCAAGTGGGGCATCTCCACAAACAACCGCAAAGCGCGCTTCTACTCCTTAACTCCCGCAGGGCGCAAGCAACTCGTCACCGAAACCACCAAGTGGCAGCGCCTCTCCGCCGCGATCGCTCGCGTGCTTGGACCTCAAACCATCGACCAATGAATTAAGCAATGAAACAGAGGTGAAGTCATGTTCAGGCGTAAACGAAAATCCACCGACTTCCACGCCGAAATCGAAGCCCACATCGCACTGGAACGTGACCGCCTGCTACAACAAGGCTTGAGCCCGGAGGACGCGCAAGCCGCCGCGCGCCGCGCCTTCGGCAACGTGCTTCAAACCGAAGAACGCTTCTACGAATCCCACCGGTTGCTCTGGTGGGACAACTTACAGCAAGACGTTCGCTTTGGCGTGCGCATGCTGGTGCGGAATCCAGGCTTCACCGTCACCGTAATTCTTACCCTCGCTCTTTCGATCGGCGCTAACACCGCGATCTTCTCGCTCGTAAACGCACTCCTCCTCAAATCGCTTCCCTACTCTCATCCCGAACGCCTCGCCGCGATCTATGGCAAGACCACCGGCGCCGACGCCTACAACATGCGCCGCTCCATTGACGGCGAAGAGTGGGAGCTTCTGCGAGACGACGTTCCCTCGTTGCTCTCCGCAGTCACCGCCGGAATCACGTCGGGAGTCAACCTTCAGAGCGGCTCTCACGCACAATATCTCCACGCCGCACGCATCTCCGCTCATTACTTCGATGTGTTGGCTCTGCATCCTCTTCTCGGACGCAATTTCTCCGAAGACGAAGATCGCCCCCACGGTCCCAGGACCGCTGTCCTCAGCTATGCACTCTGGCGCACCTCATTCAACGCCAACCCTCAAGTTCTGGGCCAAGCCGCGCTGCTCAAAGGCGAGCCCTACACCATCATCGGCGTTCTCCCCGAATACGCGAAGACGCCGCTCAACGCCGACATCTACATCGCGCTCCAACCAAGCCGCGAAGGTGAAGGTGGTGGCACAAACTTCGAAGCCATCATGCGCCTCCGCGATTCCGCAACCTGGCAACAGGCCGACGCACAGATCAACAGCGCGTGGTCTCACAGCCAGTACGTGCTCAGACACACCGGCGAGCATCTCACTTACTACTTGGTTCCGCTGCAAAAGGGCCAGACCGATTCACTTCAGGCGCCCATGCTCGCCGTAATGCTCGCCGCAGGATTCATTCTCCTCATCGCGTGCGCTAATCTCGCGGGTTTGACCCTCGTGCGCATGTTGCGCCGCACCACCGAGATCGCAACTCGCGTCAGCCTCGGCGCTTCGCCCTGGCAGGTTCAACGCCAACTATGGATCGAAAATCTTCTCCTCGCCCTCGTCGGAGGATTCGCGGGTATCGGCGTCGGCGCAATCGCTCTGCGCGCCTTACTGTTGCTCTTGCCCCAAAACTTCCTGCCGGTAGCCGACGTTTCACTCGACGGCCGTGTCCTCACGTTCACATTGGCCCTCGCCTTGTTGACTAGCGTTTTCTTCGGCATGCTACCTGCCCTCATCACCAGAAAAATCGATCTCCGCTCTGCCATCGCCAGTCGTGGCATCGTTGGCGGCGGCGCGGTTCGCTTGCGCCAGTCGTTGATCGTTGGAGAAGTCGCTCTCACCGTCGTGCTGTTGGCGGCCGCCGGTCTCCTTATTCGCACACTCGTTCATCTCGAAACGATGAGCCCCGGCTTTAACTCCAACGGAATCCTCACCGCCAAAGCATCTCTCGACAATATTCGCTACCACGACCCCGCCGCTTTCCGAAAATTGCTGGCTCAAAGCGTCGCTGCGATGCGCCAAATCCCTGGCGTGCAGAACGCCGGCGTGGGTTTGACCCTTCCCTACGAACGCGCCCTCATCGACAGCGTGACAATCTCCGACGGTAAGCAGGCCGGACAACAAGTCGCCACCGACGAAATCTACGTCACGCCCGGATATTTCGAGACCTTGCAGATTCCGATCTTGGCTGGCCGGTCGTTTACCGATGCCGACAGTTCGGGCGCAACAAAGGTCGTCATCGTCAATCGCGCCTTCGCGCGCCTGTACCTCAATTCCGAAAATCCCATCGGAAGATTCGTTACTGACGATGATAAGCAAGCCAGATTGATTGTCGGAGTTGTCGAAGACACGGTCGGGTCCACCGCCGGCGGCCTCACCGATGACCCTGCACCACTCACCAGTCAGCAGGTCGTCTACTATCCCGCGGCTCAAGTCGCGAACGGCGATTTCCTCACCGTGATTCATGCCTGGTTTCAGCCCAGTTGGATCGTCCGAACCGAAAACTCCATGGATAGCGTCGGCGCCGGGATGCAAAACGCGATGGCTAGCGTCGATCCCAACCTGCCGTTTTCCGGGTTTTACAGCATGAATGACTTGATGGCCGAAACTCTCGCGATCCAACGCATCGAAGTCGCGCTCCTCGTTACGATGGCTTCGCTGGCGCTATTGCTCAGCGCGGTCGGAATCTTCGCTCTGGTCGCGAACATAGTCCTTCAGAAAAAACGCGAGATAGGCATCCGCATGGCCCTGGGCTCCACAGTCCCCCAAGCCATGGTTCAAGTCGCACGCTCCGGAGTAATCGCCTCGCTTGTAGGAGTTGCAGCGGGCCTGCTTCTCGCCGCGGCCGCGCTGCCGGCAATCCGCGGCGCCCTGTTCGGCGTCGGCGTCTACGACGCCCCAACGATCGCCGCAATCGTCGCCACTCTTCTGCTCATCACTGTCCTAGCAGCAACTCTACCCACTCTAAAAATCGCCACGATCGATCCAGCAGCCACTCTGCGCGAAGAATGATTCCGTCATTGAGGTGGACCAAAGGAACCGCGGCCTCAAATCGCCACTTAAGCCATAAATCCCAAATTCGCCGTCGAAAAATTCGCCAGATTCGGAAAGATCGCCGGCAAATCCGCATTCGCTACGCCGAACCACGACGCCAGCGTCGCCGCATACTGATCCACCGACGTCGTCGGGATCCATCTCCCGTTGCTCCCCGTATCGTCCGGCCCGCCCAGCGCCAGCGTCGGGAACGTTCCGTACAACGCATTTCCCTTCACCGCCCCGCCCATCATCAGCGCGTGACTTCCCCACGCGTGATCCGTTCCTCCGTTCGATCCCGGCTGAAACGTACGGCAGAACTCCGATAGCGAGAACGTCGTCACCTGGTTCGCCACGCCCAGTTCCTGCGTCGCCGAATAAAACGCCCCCATCGCCGCGCTGAGCTGCCCATACAATGCCACTTGCGTGCCGAGCTGATCGCTGTGCGTGTCGTATCCGCCCTGCGAGCAAAAGAAAATCTGCCGGCCGATTCCCAGCGCGCTCCGCACTGCAATCACCTGCGCCACCTGTTTCAATTGCGATGCCAGGCTGTTCCCCGTCGGAAAAACCGTCTGCAACGGAGACAGTCCTTGCAGCGCGCTCGACAATGTCGCACTCTGCTGCACCGCTTGTCCCGTCACCGCACTCGTCGCCTGCACCAGCGAAATTCCCGTATCCAACGTCAGCAAATTCTGTAACCCCAGAAATTTCGCCTGACCGGCCGCCGAACCATCGATTCCAGACAATCCCGGGGTACTTCCCGGGCTCATCGTGAACGGTCGCGATTGGACTCCCGTCCCAAAAATCGTGCTGCCCGCCACCGAAAGCACCGGCGGAAAATTCGCCGTGCTATTGAACGTCGGCTGCAAATTGTCGGCGATTTTTCCGGCCCAGCCGGCGTTCGGCAATCCGCTCAACTGCGTCGTCTGCCACTGATCCTGCTGATCCGAATGCGAAAACAAATTCTCCGGCACTGTGCCTCGATGCTGATATTGCTGTTGCGTCGTTGGCTGTACCAGCGTCCCGACGTTGTTCAACACCGCCACAATCTTTTGATTGTTGAACAGTCCCTGTAGCTCCGGCAGATTCGGATGAAACCCAAAATTCGCGGCGCCCCCGATCTGCAATGGCAACAGCGACCCTTGCGGGATCGCGAGGTTCGCGCGAATCGATGCATAATTCGCGTAATTCGTATCGACCGGCACAATCAAATTGTTCGCGTCGTTGCCGCCGAAAAGAAAAATGCATACCAGCGCTTTGTAGTCCGAGGTCGACTGCGCCAGCGCGCTCACCAATCCAAACTTGCTCAGACCGCCAACCAATGAAGCCGTCGCCGCCGAGCAGCAAGCCAGCCTCATGAAATCCCGCCGCGAATGATGCGTCATGTTCTCGCTCCCCCGAATTTCCCCGAACGTTTTTAAGAAGAGGCGCGGTGCCCTCGCGCCTCCTCCCCTACGGCTTACGACAAACTCACAACCCAGGTCTCGATTCATCCGCGTTCTAAAGCTTGTCATCCTGAGCGAAGCGAAGGATCTCAGACCTAATCCACATCGCAATCCGATCCGTCATCGCGTCGACTCTCAAAACAACCTACCTCTGCACCTGGTATTGCGAAGACGAAATCACTAGATACAGCGCCATCTTTGCCTGATTCTTCATACTCGTGCCCGCCGCTGCCATCGCCGTCAACACGCTCGACTTCGCCTGGCTCGACATCGTTCCGTGCAGCAAATACGTGTTCAACCAATCCACCATCGCGTCCTGCGATCCCGCATTGCTAACGGGAGTAAAATCCACTTTCGTCCCGCTGCTGATCGTTCCGTTCACGATCGAGTTCACGAAATTGGCTCGGGAGAGCGCCGTGTTTGTGTTGAAAATTGCGAACTCCGGCCCATTCAAATTCGTGCCCGCAATCAAATTCTGCGGCGGGAAAAAATTGAACACGCTGCCCGAAGTGAAGAGCGACTGCCCCATGTTTCCGCCCCAATTCGTAAATCCGGTTCCGTCCGTCGTGCCGCCGAACATGCGCGCGACGCTGACCATCATCACCACCGGCTCGCGTTGCTTCCCGTCGGTCGCGACTGTCGAATTCCCCAAATCTCCGCGTCGCGCTTCCGCATCGAGTAGAACCGCCGCAACGGTCGCCTGCATGTCTCCGCGCTTACCCGAACCGAATGTCTGAAACTTTCCGCTCGAAAATGCCGACGCCACGCGTGACACATAGCCGGGGCTCGGATTGCTGGTCACCAATTTTTCGATCAGCCCCTGCGCAACGAACGGCGGCATGTTCGGGTGATTGAAAATAATCGTTAGCGCCGTATCCAGCTCCTGCTCGGCGCTCTGCCCTGCCGGAATTGACTGGCCCAAAAATGTTTTCGCTCCGCTGTCGTGGTTCGACTCGACCGGCACCATATTTCCGCCGTAGTACTCGGGGTTATGCCGCATCAGCGACTCGCCCGCTTCGGTTGGAAATGTCCAACCCGTGAACGAACGCCCCAGCGCCATCACGTCGTTCTGCGTGTACGTCGGCACTGGGTTTCCGCTTCCGTCCGTTTGTGGAGTTCCGTCGGAATTGAGTTTGTTCAGTCCCAACGTGAAAAGCTGCATGAGCTCGCGCGCGTAATTTTCGTTCGCGTGCTGGCCTGAAGCCGGCTTGTCGTTGTTGACCATATCCAGGAAGTGGCCCATCGCCGGGGAGAGCGTCACGTCTTTCATAACGTCGTAATAGTTTCCCAATGAATCCTTGGTCAGCGCCGTCATGTAGTTTGTGTATCCGATCGGATCGCTCACCTTGTTCTGGGACACCACAAACGTTTCGTTCAGCGCGAACGCGACGCGTTCGCGAAGCTGGTCGCTGTCATTCACCGCGTTAATGAAAAACTGGTTCTGGACCTTCGATACTCCCGTATCGGCCGGCAAAGGCTTGGGGTAAGTCGAAACCGGTGCGCTGAATTGTCCTTCGAGAAAAATATCGAATCCATTTTTTGCCACCTGGCTCACGAGCGATGGCGTTGGGCCGAAGGTCGCCTGTTCGAGAAACCGCACCGCCGCCACCTGCGATACCGGCTGCGCCCCCGTGGTGACGCTTGCCATCACTGCCGACGACGTTGCCGCTCCGGGATCGGGATTCTGCACTACGACATTTACGGTGCCGATCTGAGTTGTCGACGCCGTTCCAGTCGCCTGCAATTCCGTCGGCGAAACATAAGTTGTGGTCAGCGTCTGTCCTCCGAACGTCGCAGTTGAATTCCTAACGAAGCCGCTGCCGCTCAGCGTCAGTGAAAACGCTCCAATTGGAATTGAAGAAGGGGCAACGGAATT
Source organism: uncultured Acidobacteriota bacterium (assembly GCA_963795355.1). GTDB lineage: Bacteria > Acidobacteriota > Terriglobia > Acidiferrales > UBA7541 > Acidiferrum. The sequence goes on along the minus strand of CAWCHM010000007.1, from coordinate 211,236 downwards.
CAGGACGGGAATCGGATTTTGCAGGGTGACGGTGCTGCTGCTTTTCTGTGTCGCATCGTCCGCCATGGTCGCCGTCACCGTGATCGTGTTCGGCGTCGGCAGGATGGCTGGTGCCGTGTACATTCCATTCGCGTCGATCGTGCCAACAGTTGCGTTGCCGCCGACAATCGAATTCACCGACCAGGTCACACCGTTGTTCGTGCTGCTGCTCGTGCTGTCGCTCGTGCTGCTGTTCGCGCTGCTGCCTGTGCTGTTTCTTTTGCTGCTGCTCGCGCGCTTGCTTGTCCGATCGCCGGTGCCAATGCTGATGCCGGTGCTCGTGCTCGTACTGATGCCGGTGCTCGTGCTGGTAGTGGGGCTCGTGCTGTTGCCGGTAATTGTCGTGCTGCTGTTTATGGTCGCAGCAAATGCTTCGTTCGATCCCGCGCGAATCGTGACGCTCGAGGGCGTCACGGTCATACCGGTGCCGTTGCTGCCGTCTTCCGGCGCCAGTGGCGAACCGTCGCTGCCATGTTTTGTGCCGAGGCCTGAGCAGCCGCTCAGCAACAATATTAGGAGTACCGCCTGTGTGTTCCAGATACGTTTCACGGACATGCCCCCATCGGACCTCGACAACAAACACCACTCCGCACGATCGCAGAGCCAGAGCGCTGGATTCGCATCGACAAATTCACCTTGAATTACGGGTTTGGGCGTTGCTGCTCGGGTACACTGAGAGTAGAAAATGTGTGTGGAACTGACTACTGGCCAGGCGACCAGAATGAGTTCACTGGCTTCCGGTTTTGCGGGTTGGTCGCGTGGACGTGCACAAAATCTAAGGAAAGCACATCGTGGGCGAACGTCGAAACGGATTGCCGTTGGATACTGTTTCGCCATCTAATCGCGACGGCACGATACGATTCCTATTTATTGAAAGAGATTCTGCGGTTAAGAGAAGCGAACGCGTACGTCGGGACGCTTTTCCAGGTGGACGGAATCGATGAATCGGACTTGGCGGTCATCGAGGGTCAAGATCATCGACATGGTGCGGATGCCTTCGCCGAAGAATCGCACGCCCTTGAGCAGGTTTCCGTCGGTAACGCCGCAGCACGCAAAAATAATCTTTTTCCCCGGAGCCAGATCTTCCGTGTCGTAAATGCGCTTCGGATCTTTCACACCCATGCGTTCGAGCCGCTCGGCATCCTGCGGTTTGCTCACCACCAACCGTGCAAGAATTTGCCCGTTGAGGCAGCGCAGCGCCGCTGCAGTGATGACGCCTTCCGGAGCGCCGCCGGTTCCCATCACGGCGTGCACGCTCGTGCCGACCACCGCGGCGGAAATTCCGGCCGATAAGTCGCCGTCCCCGATCAAGCGAATGCGCGCGCCAGCTTTGCGAATGTCGCCGATCAGTTTTTCGTGGCGCGGTCGTTCCAGCACCATGATCGTCAAATCTTCCACATCTCGATCGAGTCTTTTTGCGATCGATTTCAAGTTGTCGGCAACCGGCGCGTCGAGATCGACAGCGCCTTTGCAACTTGGCCCGACAACCATTTTTTCCATGTAAATGTCGGGTGCGTGCAGCAAGCCACCCTTTTCACTTGCGGCAAGAACCGCGATCGCGCCGCCGGCACCGGTCGCGCAAAGGTTCGTGCCTTCGAGTGGATCGACTGCTATGTCGACTTCAGGAAAGAGCGCTTTCGGCGCGTGTGTCGCGAGTCCGACTTTTTCGCCGATATAAAGCATCGGCGCTTCGTCGCGCTCGCCTTCGCCGATCACGATGGTGCCGTCCATCTGCACGGCGTCCATCGTTTTGCGCATGGCTTCAACGGCGACTTCATCGGCTTTGTGGCGGTCGCCGAATCCCATCGTGCGCGCCGCCGCGATCGCGCCGTTTTCGACGACACGCAAGAATTCCAGGCTAAGCTGCTCTTCCATTTCTCACGCCTCCTGAAGCGCAAAAAAAGCTAGACCGGCTCGAAATGCGAAAACAGATTGCGGAATTCCGCGATATTGCTGGGAATCTCGTAGGTGCAGACGGCTTCAAACTTCTTCCATAATTCGAGCACGACGGGATGCGAGTGAGCGCTCGCAATCGCTTCCTGCGAAACCCATTCAAACACTTCGATGATGGTGCCGTCCGCAGCGCGCATGACGATCGATTCGCGCGGTGTGACGAGACCGGCCGCGCGCAGCGGCGGCAGATGATCGCGAACGAGCGCCATCAGCGCTTCCTCGCAACCAGGCTTCGGTTTATAGCAAGCGACAGAGATCGACCCCAAGTGTGCGTCTCCTATGAAACCTGTTTTTCGTGCTGCGTGGTGCTGCGCAAAATCCGTGCCTACCCGACACGGCCTGCGCGGCACGTAATGCTAGTCCAAATCGACTCTGCCCGTCGATACAGGAGAGTGCCCGGGTGTTGCTGAAAGTTACGTCGTGATCCGGAATGTCGCTTTGGCCGAAAAAAGCAGATTCCTCGCTTTGCTCGGAATGACAACGTCATAGATCGATCGCGTTTCCTCAACTCGGTGTCGCTGTGTTCGCTTTGAGGTCCCTCTCTCCTTATTTTTGGGCGGCGGCTACGGTGTGACCGTCGACGAAGGATTTTGCGTGCTCCATTTGGGGCAAGTTGGAGTCGGCGGCTTTCCACGTGGACAAGAAAGTGGTGTAGGCAGTGGAGGCGGCTTTGGAGTCACCGGATTTTTCTGCGGTGAGGGCCAGGCCGTAGAGGGGGTAGCCGGAGTTGGGGCGCTCGGTCAGGGCTTGCTGGTAGGCGGCTTTGGCGGCGGCGTAATCGGAGGCGGAGAGCAAGGCGGCGGCTTGGGTTTCGCCGACTGGCCGGATGTAGGCGGGCGGTTCGTGATAGCCGAGATCTTTTTCTTCCTTGGCGGCCTGGGCGTAGAGTTTTTTGGCTTCGTCGATCTGCTTTTTTCTCGACGAGAATCCCGGCGCGCAATTCGAGCGACATGATCGAGAGGTTGCTCACGAGAGGCTTGGTGTTGGCGTCAGGCATGATCATTATTTTTTTCGCGTCATCACCTTTTTTCTTTTTTCCTTTATCTTTGGCGTCCTCTTCTTTCATTCGCTTGTTGGCGCTCGCGAGCTGAGCGTCAAAGCGGCGCGATGCGTCTTCGGCACCCGCTACGTTATGTCCCTCGAGCCACTGCATGCCCAAGGCGAAGTCGGCGAGCGATGCGGAAAGAAACGCGAGATTGGTGAGCGGAGCTGGTGGAGCTGGAGCAGTTTTCACCATTTCGAGAACGCGCGGCCAATCGGCGGCACGCAGCGCGACAGGCAGGCGTGGATCGATGCGGGCGATGGAATCACGCGGCGACCAGATGTAAAGCGTGGCGGAAGATTCGCCACGCGCGTCTTTGAGCTTCGCGGAGAGCTGCGTCGCGTCGGCAAGCCGGCCCTCTTCCATCAAGTTGGCGATCGCGTACATAAGGTTGTGAACATAATTCCAGTCGTCGTCGACGCCCACGTGCTGCGCCTGCATGTAGGACTCGTCGGTGACGGTCGAGGCGGCGAAAGATTTGCCGGCGGTGGCGTAATCGCCGGTGCGATAGAAGATGTGGCCGGGCATGTGAACCATGTGGCCCGACGCGGGCGCGAGGCGGCCGAGAATTTCGGCGCTGTGCAGAGCTTGCTCAGGATGCGGGCTCGATTCCACGACGTGAATCCAGTAGTGATTCGCGGCGGAATTTTCTGGCTCGTCCTTCAAAATGCCCTGAAACATCGACAGCGCTTCTTTAGTGCCCTTTTCTGGATTGCCGTCCTTGTCGTAGCCATTGTCCAAGGCCCAGGCAAGAAGGATGCGCGCGTGCGTATCGCCGGGAAAATGCTTGACCAGCTTGCGAAGAGTTTTGACTTCACCGGATTCTTCATCGCCGCCAGCTCTGCCTCTCGACAGATGTTCCTTTGCGCCCGCATTCGCGGCCTCGATGTACAGGCGTTCGTCTTTGCCGACATGTTTTTTGAGGGCGACTGCTTTCTTGAGCGCATCGGCTGCGTACGGATCCTCGGGGCTACGCATCGAGAGCGCGAGATAGAGGCCCCACTGGCACATAGCGCAGTTGGGATCGACGCGAATGGCCTGCTCGAACGCGCGAGCGGATTCGTAGTCCCAGAAATCGTGATAGAGGTTCAGTCCCTGGTCGAACCATGCTTGGGCTTCGGGTGTGGCGGTCACTTTGAGGTGAACGTTGCCGAAGCCGGAGATTTTTTCAGGTGCGGGAAGTTTGTCTGGCGAGGTCAGTTCGCGAGTGCCCATAGCGTGGCACATGGGCTTTTGAGCGAGGGCGGCGCCGGAGGAAGTCAGGGTCGAGCGCAAGGGCCGAGGCGGCGAAGGCAGCGCGGATTCCCAATTTGGAACGGCTACAGGCGTTGAGAGTGGGCATGGGTATCCCTCGGAAGTGTGAATGGATACGGCGAAAGTATAGCGCGGCGCAACGGTCGAGGAATTTCGAAGGGCGAAAGGGGTATACCCCCCGTGTTTTTTTGAAGAGTGCGGAAACGGTTTGTTTTGAAGGGGATGCGGATCTTCCAATTTTGGGAGTGTGTAAGTGGAAGAGAGGGAAAGGGTTGCGGCGGGGCGTGAATGTGATTTTTGTGGATTGAGCGGGCGGGAAGAAGGCGGAGGGGAGATTCACGTGGCAGGGTAGCATGGAATGTGTACTTTGTCAATACTATTTTAGTGATTGTCATTCGAATGGCGGGGCTACAAACGCGGAACGTTGGGCGGGTTGAAATGGAGTGTTGGGATCTTGCGGGCATGGGGCGCAGCGGTGCTGCGCCCGTACACTTGCATGTCTGGTAGAGGAGTGGTTGAGCGGCTTAGAAAAACTTGCACCCTCTAAAAAACTGAGGGTGCGGCACCCAGGATCAGGTTTGCACGTCGTTGAGTTGTCGGCCAGGCGGAATTTCAACCCCGCGAACTGGAAAACGATCGCGGCTAAAGGGTGGCGCGGCAAACATCGCGACGGGCGGGAAGAATGTGCGGGGTGAGCGAGAGTTAGGTTGGTCCCGGTACTCAGAACCGATTTGCCTTTCTGAAAACCTTCCAAAAATTCAGGCGTGAGTGAGATTTCTTGAAGGAATTTTCGGGGACTGTATGTACAAGTGCTCTTCGGCGTGGTAGTTTGCGGAAATCCAGGTCAGACAACTTGTGCCGAAGGGGATAAAAAACCATGAGTAGAGGTGTGTCTGAGCGGTTTGACCTGGGATGTACGTGTCTACGCTTTAGCTTAATTTTTTCAATTTGTGCGACGTTATTTGCGGTTTGCGTTTTTGGGCAGCAGGGTACGACGTCGCTCCGCGGAACAATTCTAGACAAAACGGCAGCCAGTATCACCGGTGCCACGGTGACGCTGACGAACACGGAACAGGGCGTGCAACGCGCGGTGACATCGAGCGACACGGGAGCGTATGAATTCGTGTCGCTGCCTCCGGGCACGTACGCGATACGCGTAGAAGCTACGGGCTTTCGCGCGTACGACCAGAAAAATATCCAGCTGCTGGTGAACAACCCGACGACATTGAACGTGACGATGGTGGTGGGGTCGACGTCGGAAACCGTCGAGGTGTCGGCGCAAACGCAGACGATCAACACGACGGACGCATCACTGGGCGTGGCGTTTGGCGAGAATCAGGTGAAACAGTTGCCGCTGGAAAGCCGCAACGTGGGCGATCTGCTATCGCTGCAAGCCGGCGTGGTGTACACGGGGAACAATCCGTCGATCACGCAGGGACAGAAAGATACGGACACGCGCAGCGGAGCGGTGAACGGAGCGCGGAGCGACCAGAGCAACGTGACGCTGGACGGAATTCCGGTGAATCCGAAGGGCGGGTATGCATTTCAGTCGGTGCTGCCGGTGACGCTGGATTCGGTGGAAGAATTCCGCGTGACGACGAGCAACGCGGAAGCGGATGCGGGGAGCGCCGGCGGCGCACAAGTGGCGCTGGTGACCAAGAGCGGGACGAACACGCTGCATGGATCGGCGTATGAGTACAACCGCAATTCGTTTGTCAGCGCGAACGATTATTTCCTGAAACAGTCGCAGCTGGAGAGCGGAGAGTCGAACGAGCCGCAATTTCTGAACCGAAATATTTTCGGCGGGTCGGTGGGCGGGCCGATCAAGAAGGACCGCCTCTTCTTTTTTGCGAACTATGAGGCGTATCGCGACGTGGAGCAGCAGAGCGCGTTGCGCATCGTGCCGACGGCGGCGCTGCGCGACGGCGTGGTGCAATATGTGTGCGATGCGTCGGCGACGTGCCCGGGAAATACGGTAACGGGCTTGAGCGGAGCGACATACACGGCGTCTGCGGGCAACCAGGTGCTGTCGCCGGCGCAATTGACGGCGATGGATCCGGCGGGCGCGCTGCCGGGTTACACGGGACCGGTTGGGCCCGATCCGGCGGTGACGAAGTATTTCAACACCTATCCGCTGCCGAACGACTTCAGCCAAGGCGACGGATTCAACACGGCGGGGTACCGGTTTGCAGCGCCGACCTCGAACACCAAGAACTGGTACATCGCAAAGATGGACTACAACATCACGAAAGACGGCAAGCACCGCGTGTCGCTGTCGGGTTCGATGGCAACCGAAAATCAAGGGAACGCGCCGTTTTTGCCGGGGCAAGCACCACCACGGACCTGGTGAACTACAGCAAGGGATTGATCGCGAATTACACGGCGACGTTGAAGAGCACGCTGATCAACAGCTTCCGGTACGGATTCATCCGGGAGAGTATCGGCACGATCGGGAATACGGACCAGACGTGGAGCACGTTCCGCGGAATCGATCCGGGACTAGGTTCGACGCTGAATTATTCGAGCGAATTTCAGCGGCCGATCAATACGTTCTGGGACGACCTGAACTGGACGCACGGAAAGCACAGCCTACAATTTGGATTCCAAGCTTCACTGATCCGAAATCCGACGCAGAGCACGACGAGTTCGTTCAGCAACGGGTATACGAACGCGCAGTGGCTGAACACCTCGGGATTAGCGGGACGCGCTTCGTCACCGTTGAATCCGGCGAACAATGGATTCCCTGCCGTGGACTTTAACGGGTTCGGGACGAACTACGACAACGCGGTGACGGCGCTGCTGGGCATGGACGTTGAAGTGAACGCCCAGTACAACTACGCGCGCGACGGAAGCGTGCTGGGGCAAGGAGCGCCGGTCGTGCGGCGTTACGCGGAAGACGGCTACGAAATGTACATGCAGGATGTATGGAAGGTGAAGCCGAGCCTGACATTGACGATGGGGCTGCGGTATTCGCTCTTCTCGCCACCGTGGGAGACAAATGGACTGGAAGTAACGCCGACGGAAAGCCTGAACACATGGTTTAACGGCCGCGGAACCGGGATGAACAATGGCGTGCCGTCGATCGATGCGCCGCCCGTTGCGTTTAATTTTTCTGGACCGGCGAACGGAGGGACGACGGGATATTACGGATGGGACTGGAAGGATCTCGGGCCGCGGCTGGCAGTGGCGTGGTCGCCGGGATTCGGATCGGGCCTGCTGCATGATTTGTTTGGCGGACCCGGGAAGAGCAGCATCCGCGCGGGATTCGGCATTGTGTACGACCGAATCGGCGAGGGACTGCTGAACACGTTCGACGCGAACGGCGCATTCGGTTTGTCGAGCGCCATTCAGAACGCGGCCGGGCAGGAGTCGGTGGCGTGCACGCCGCGCATCACGAACCTGAACGTGCTGCCGACTGTGGATAACTGCGGAAGTCCGATTCTGGTGCCGGCGCCGGCAGCGAATTATCCGGCACCGTTCCCGAGCAATCCAGCGCCAGGCAGCGAAGCGATCACGTGGGGACTCGACAGCAATATCAAGACACCGTATTCCTACACGATCGATTTGTCGGTGCAGCGAGAGCTTGGCAACGGGTTTACGTTGCAAGTGGCGTACGTCGGAAGACTTGCGCACCGATTGCTGGCGCAAGAGGATCTGGCGATGCCGCTCGATCCATATGACAAGGCCGCGGGAATGGATTACTTCACGGCGGCGACGGCGCTGGCGAAGATCTATCGAGGAGGAGTGACGACGAACACATTCAATCCAAACATGGTGTCGCCCGCGGTGCAGAAGTATTGGGCGGACATCACGCAGAAGCTTGCGCCGGGAGGTTCGTATGCGATCGGCGCAAACAGCCCGTACGGAAGCTGCGCTACGGGTGGATTGAACGGGACGTCGAATCCGACGGTGCTGGCGTTTGATTTACTCTGCGCCAACGCGCTGAACGAGTCGCTGTCGATCGAAGAGATGGACGTCAGCGGCGTGCCGGATGCGGGGAATCCAAACCAGAGTTACTTCTACCACCTGGGAAATTACACGGGGCCGAACGTGTTCTACAGCCCGCAGTACACATCGCTGTACGGCTTGCGGACGGTGACGAACGCGAATTACAACGCGATGGAAGTGACGCTGCAACACAAGATGACGCACGGCATCCAGTTTGACTTCAACTATACGTACGGGAAGTCGATTGATTTTTCGTCGGATGCGGAACGCGTCGGGTCGTGGGGCGGGCTGGGCGGACAGATTATTAATTCGTGGGATCCAGCGGCGGCACGCGCCGATTCGGATTTCGACCTGCGACATCAATTCAACACCAACTTCATCTTCGAATTGCCTTTTGGACGGAACCGGTGGGTCGCGCATGATGCGAACCGGTTTGTCGATGCGGTGATCGGAGGATGGCAACTGTCGGGGCTGGCGCGGTGGACGAGCGGCTTCCCGGTGACGGTGGATAACGGCGGACAATATCCGACGAACTACCAACTGGAAGGCCACGCGGATCAGACCTGCGGCGTGCAGACGGGAACCTACTATACCGGTCCGAACAATAATGGCGTGGGAAGCACGGCGCCGAATTTGTTTGCGAACGGAATCGACGCGGCGAACTGCTTTGGGTACGCGTTCCCTGGAGAAACCGGACAGCGGAATCAGTTGCGCGGGCCGGGATTCTTTGGCGTGGACCTGGGGCTGGCGAAGCGGTGGAAGATGCCGTGGAGCGACAATCATAGCCTGCAATTTCGGTGGGAAGTGTTCAACGTGACGAACTCGGTGCGTTTCGATGTGCAGTCGGCGAACGCTTACGAGGGCGGGAGTTTGGCGAATGGGAATTCGGCGAACTTCGGGAATTACAGTGGGACTCTTACCAATCCGCGGATTATGCAGTTTGCGTTGAGGTATGAGTTTTAGAGAATAGCGAGTGAAGAAGCTGCGAACGCCGCAAGGCTTGGCTTGATTCGAGGCCGAGCTTTGCGGCGCTTTTTTTGTTTGCGTGGCGATGACGGAATAAAACGTGAGAGGGGCTTACGTCTGAGATCCTTCGCTGCGCTCAGGATGACACGCCTTGACACGATGGATTGCGATGAAGACTGCGGCTACTTTCTTACGCCTTTGGTGTCGTGGCCGTTCTGGTGGAGGACCAAATGGGTCGCTTCGCCTTTTTCGTTTTTGACGAATTCAATTTCGGCGTCGATGTCTTTCGTGAAAAAGAGTGTTTCGGATTCGGGATAGATTTTGAGGTCGCCCTGGCCGGTTGCTTTTGTGATGAGCTGTTCGCCTTCCAGCCTGACATTCAGGACAAAATTCGGGCTCAATTGGTAGTCGCCGACGTAGCGGGAAAGAATATTCGCCGGGACTTTGATTTCTTTGCGCTCGGTCGGCAAGACAACCTTTTCGCCGTGAATTGTGGCGGCGATATTCGTTGCGATCGCGCCGGGAGCGGAGCCGTTGAGGTTGCTGAGGGCAATGATCGTTAGTTTCTCGTCGGGGTAGTAGGAGAGTTGCGTGTTGAAGCCTTCGATTCCGCCGCCGTGGTCGATCAGCTTGTGGCCTTTCTGAACGTGAACGAAGATTCCGCAACCATAATCCTGAAGGAACGGCGTGATCATCTTCTGAAGCGACGCGGCGGACAGGATCTTTCCACCGAACAAGCCTTGCTCCCATCGCAGGAGATCTTCCGTGGTGGAATAGAGAGCGCCGGCCGAAAACGGAATCCTCATGTCGATGAAGCCCGCGTTTTCGACGCTGGTCTTACTCGGAACGTAGCCCGAGGCGCGATGGACGATGACTGCGGAATTGGAATCGTAGCCGGTATTTATCATGCCGAGGGGAGTGAAGATATTTTCCTGTAGGAACTCGTTGTAAGTCTGGCGGGTGATTTTTTCGATCAGGTAGCCGAGCAAGACGTAGCCGGAGTTGCTGTAATTCCATTTTTCCCCGGGTTGGAACTCGAGAGGCTTGTCCCTGAATCTGGCGACGAATTTTGCCGGGGCGACTGGAGAAGCCTCCGTGGAACGCGATAGTCGGGGAAACCGGTGAAGCTGGGAATTCCGGAGGTGTGGGTTAGGAGGTTATAAATGGTTATCTTGTCCCAGGCTGCTGGGGCGTCGGGCATGTATTTCTTGATTGGGTCATTGATTTTGAGCTTGCCGCGCTCTTCTAGAGAAAGATTGAAGCGGCGGTGAACTGCTTGGTGACTGACCCGAGACGGAACTTCGTGGTGGGCGTGTTCTGAATGCTCCATTCGAGATTGGCGAAGCCGTAGGCTTTGTCGAGGATGACGGTCTGATCACGAGCAACGAGGACGGTGCCCATGAATTGTTTCTCGGAGACGTAGGCGTGAATGATCTCTTCCATGCGGGCGGTGTTGTCTTGCGCTGAACAGAGGGGCGCGAAAACGGAGCAGGAGAGCGAGAGGAACAGAACGGCGGACTGCGAGAGTTTCATCGGTGGCTCCTGATCGGCGGCATTTTGGCTAGATGCGGGTTGGCGCGGGCCGCGATGTCTGCACCCGACGAGAGGCCGGGCAGCGGACGGACCTGTATAGATGAACGCACTGCAAATTGAAAATGTTTCTTGTTCGTCAGGGATTAAAGGAATGCGGGGGCGTTGTGTTGGGCCCAGGCGCGGAAAGTGTGGGCGGGGCGGCCGAGGAGGTCGGCGATGGTAGTGGTGACGTAGGCGGGTTGGCCGAGAGCGGCGGTCCAGGCGTTGAGGAGCATGTTCATTACTGGGAGGGGAATGCGGGAGAGGACGGGGCGGGATTGGTCGGCGGTGAGGTCTTCGTAGCGGAGCGGGCGACCGATGGTGTCGGCGATGATTTGGAGTTGCTCGAGTTGGGTGAGGGATCCGGGGCCGGTGATGACGTAGTTTTTGGCGGCGTGGGATTGTGGTTGCGGTTCGTCTGGTGAGAACGTGGGCGGACACGGCGGCGATGTCGCGCGGGTCGATTGGAGCAGTGGGAGCCTGGAGTAGAGGCCAGCGGATGACTTCGTTGTTGCGGAATGCGGAGCCCCACCAATTGATGGAATTGGAGGCGAACATTCCGGGGCGGATGAAGGTTGATTGGAGTGGGGTGGATTCGATGTGGCGCTCGATGGTAGCGAGCATGGCGCTGAGCGGGTTGGGATGCTGGAAAAATGGGTGAGGAGTTTGGTGGGGCGCGGTGAGGAAGACGAGGTGTCGCGTGTTTTTGGCGATGAGGTCGATAACCGCGGGCGCGGTAGTGGACGGGGCGGTCCAGATGAGGAAGGCGGCGTCGATGTTTTTTAGAGCGGGGGTGAGCGATTCGGGGGCGGTGAGGTCGCCGCCGAATTTTTCGACAGGGGCGGGGAGATTGGCGGCGTCAGGTTTGCGGACGAGGGCGCGGACTTCGACGTTGGCGGCGAGGAGTTGGGGGACGAGAAGGCGGCCGATGGTGCCGGTGGCGCCGATGACTAGGATTTTTGGCATATATGAAGCCAACAGTATGTCAGACGTTTTGCGGTGAGAAAGCGCGAGCTTGTTTCAGCGGCTGAAGCCGCTTACTTGCGGATGGTTTTTGCCGGGGCTGAAGCCCGGACCCCCTAAAGAGTAAGAGTGACGCCAGCTTCATAGAAATCTGGGAAAGCTGAGTAATGGCTCGTTGTACCTTGCGTCCAGTTGGCTTTAGCGGTGGGTGAGAGGTTGGATGGTGGCGTTGACGAGGTTGGGGTCGTCGAAGTCGGTGGTTTCGCCGGCGGCTTTGTTGGCTACGGGGAGAAGGCGCGCGGAGAGAGGCTTTTTCCACTTGAAGGCGAGCGAGGCCATGTCGCCGATGATGAGGTCGAGTTGCTGCTCGGTGACGTCGCCGGGGAGTGGCACGGTGTCGAGGCCGGTGCCGCAAACGGCGCTGTAGCTGAGGAGGGCGTCGATGGAGATGTTGCCTTCGCTCCAGCGTTGTGCGAGGCGCTCATCTTCGAGAATTGGAACCATGAGGCCGTTGTAACCGATGCGCTTGACGTGGATGTCGCGGATGGCGGCGGTGAGAGTGGCCGCGGCGGTGAGGGTGCCGGACGAGCCGAAGGGCTGTTGTGTGAGTTCTTCGAGGGCGGCGCCGATGGAGGCTTCTTTCGACGGAGCGGGAGAAAGGTCCATGCCGACGTAGGCCCAGCCGGTGTCGCGGTCGGCGCGCTGCGCAAGGGATTCGATATCGAAGGCGGTTTTGGCGAGCGTGTCGGTGAGTTTCTGGCGCGCCGTGTTGAGGTCTTGGGAATCTTTGAAGACGGCGGCGACGGTGTTGGCGGATTCGAGCGCGATGGCGAACTGATGGCCGAAGCCGGAGATGTAGGCGGCGGGATAGAACGGAGTGAGCGGCTGGACCATCGCGATGGCAGCGAAGCGGAAGTTTGCCTGGCTGTGCTCGGTATCTTCGAGGCGCTTGATGACGCGCGCGGCAGCGCCAACGGAGCGCCAGCGGACGCCATCATCGGCGGCGACGACGAGGCTGGCGTTGATGGATTTTGTGCCGGCGAGAATTTCGGCGAGGACGTCGGCCTGCGTTTCGGGATCGTTGGCGTTGAGCATCGCGGGGCCGATGTCGGGGATGAAATTCTGCTGGGTGGCGAGGTTTTCGTAATTGCGGAAGAATTCTACGGTTTGCTCGGTGGAGAGGCCTTTGGTGTATTCGGAGAAAGGCTGCGTGGCGATGCGGACGCCTTGAACGACATAGCCGCGCGATTCGAGGAGGGTGCGAATGTATTTCAGCGCTTTCATCGCGTCGGTGATTTGCTGCTGGTATTTGGAGCGGTCGAGATTGACGAAGGCGGTGATGGCGCGGATTTTGGGTTTGGCGGGATCCTGGTGAGGCGGGGTGCGCTGGGCGCTGGCGATCGTTGAGGAGAAGATGAGCGCGATCAGCGTAAGGATGACGCGGATTCGGTGTGAGGACATTTTTTCGGGTGGCTCCTACGATGGGAAACGATACATCGGGTGGGGAGAGGGCGGAAGAGAAAAACGGGGGGCGGCGGTTGGGTCAGACATGATTTCTCGCGGGCGGAATTGGTAATGAACGAGTTGGTGGTGCTTGAAGTGGGATCTAAACCCGCACCCTCCTAAAAACAGGAGGGTGCGGCACCCAAAAGCCGCCTACGCGCGGAAATTTTTGGTTAGACGAAGGCGGCGATGCCGGTGATTTTTTCGCCGATCACCAGTTTGTGGATGTCGTTGGTGCCTTCGTAGGTGTAGACGGACTCAAGATTGTTCATGTGGCGCATGATGCAGTAGTCGTCGACGATGCCGTTGGCGCCGAGGATGTCGCGGGACTTGCGCGCGGTTTCGAGAGCGATGCCGACGTTGTTCATCTTGAGCATCGAGATGTGGGTGTGGTCGACTTTGCCTTGATCCTTGAGGCGGCCGACGTGGAGCGCGAGGAGCTGGCCCTTCACGATTTCGGTGATCATCCAAGCCAGCTTTTCCTGAACCAATTGATGCGAGGCGATGGGCTTGTTGGCGAACTGCTTGCGCGTTTTAGCGTATTGCAGCGCGGTGTCGTAGCACGCCATGGCCGCGCCGAGCGCGCCCCAGCCGATCCCGTAACGTGCTTGATTCAGGCATCCGAGCGGACCTTTTAAACCGACCACGCCAGGGAGAAGATTTTCTTCCGGGATTTCGCAATCGGTGAAAGCAAGGCCGGAAGTAACGGAAGCGCGTAGCGACCATTTGCCGTGGACGTCCCAGGCTTTGAAACCGGGAGCGCCCTTTTCGACGAGGAAGCCGCGGACTTTTTCGTCTTCACACTTCGCCCAAACGACGGCGACGTCAGCGATCGAACCGCTGGTGATCCACATTTTTTCGCCGTTGAGGATGTACTTGTTCCCTTTTTTCACGGCGCGCGTGAGCATGCCGCCGGGATTCGAACCGAACTGCGGCTCAGTGAGGCCGAAGCAGCCGATGGCTTTGCCCTGCGCGAGGAGCGGGAGCCATTTGTCTTTTTGCGCGTCGTTGCCATAGGCGTAGATCGGATACATGACGAGCGCGCTTTGCACGGAAACGAAGCTGCGAAGACCGGAGTCGCCTCGCTCGAGTTCCTGGGTGACGAGGCCGTATGCAACGTTGGACATGCCGGCGCAACCGTAGCCATGGAGGCTGGCGCCGAAGAAACCGAGTTCGCCGAGTTGCGGAACGAGATGCTGCGGGAACGTGCCCTCGCGGCTGTGCTTTTCGATGATGGGAATGACTTCGGCTTCGACGAATTGACGAGCAGCCTGACGAGCGAGCTTCTCCTCGTCGTTGAGGAGCGAATCGAAATCGATGTAATCGACGCCGTTGTAGGCGGGCATAGAATCTCCTGGTCGTCTCTTAACCCGGGCCGCGCACGACGAGGACGACATTGTTTAGCCGTCCAACGTGATAGGTGCTGACGCGATTGCAGTGCGCGGGATGTAGAGGCTGCGTGTCGGGTCCGAAACTGGCTCGTGCGTAGATATTGTAACAACGGCCCGGAAGCGGGAGCAACCGAATGGGACGGTGAGCTTTCCATTTTGGAAAGGCTCCGTCGAGCGAGTCCAGTTCGGTACGGCACCACGAAGACGAGCGTTCTTGAGAATTTTCCAATCCAGCTTCAAACCGGCGAAAACACTGAAAAGACATTAGATGTGACCTGACGCACCGGCTTGGGTTCGGCGTTGTTCATGCAGCGTCGATGCGCGAGGACGAGTGTGCGAATTCGCTTGCGAAGTAGAGCGGTGGTCCTGGTAGCGACAACCGTTCTGGCGATGTGCCGTCGGCACGCGCAGCAGGCGTCGCAAAAACCGGACGACCCGGCGAAACGCGAGCCTGGAAGATCGACGCTGATCCGGCAAAGCGGATACGTGAAGTTAACGTGGCGGTTTTAGGAGGATGGCGGAGTTCGATGACCCAATGCGGGACCGGGACTCTGAAAGGAGCGGGCCGAAGAGACGCAAGGAAGGCGCGGCAACGGTCGAGGTGTGCAGGTCTGCGACGATGTGGCGCGATTTTGGCGGCGAGCGTTTTGAGTCTGACGTCGGCGGGTGTTCGCGGTCGGCCACTGGAAGCGGCCACGAACGCGGCGTCTAACTCCCCTTTTGACACACCCCTGGAGTACGAAGTGAAAGCGGCGTTTTTATTTCGCTTCGCAGAATTCGTCGAGTGGCCCGCGGACACATTCAAGGGAACCAGCGAGCTGTTCACCTACTGCACAATCGGCGACGACCCTTTTCGCGGTGCGCTCGAGCGGACGTTGAGCGGGAAAAATTGACGAATGCCAAGTTTTGTTTGTCGGTGGGCCGGGAGACAGGAAGCACGTTGCGGACACGCTGGCGAGGGCGCGCAGTTTGCCGATTTTGACGGTCGGAGAGGTAGACCAATTCGCGGAGAACGGCGGCGCGATCGGGTTTTGCACCGAAGAGAACAAGATTCGATTCGAAGTGAATCTGGATGCGGCGGGAAAGGCAGGGCTGAAGATCAGCGCGAAGTTGCTGGCACTGGCGAAAACGGTGCTGGGAGCCCCGAAGGGAAGCTGAGATGCCGAGGGAACGAAGCTCTTCGATACAGCGCAAACTGACGTTTGTAATTTTGACGACGAGCCTGCTGGGCCTGAGTCTGGCGTGCCTGTGTTCTGAGATTTATGAACGCGGGAGTTTTCGGGGCGCAATCTCGAGCCAGTTAACGGCGCTGGCCGGAACGCTGGGAGCGAACACGACGGCGTCCCTCGCCTTCAGCGACCGGCAATCGGCGGTAGACATATTGAACGCGCTGAGCGCAGAGCCGCATGTGGTGACGGGCTGTTTGTACGACAAGAAGGAGCAATTCTTTGCCGCCTATCAAAGAAGTGGCGCAAAGGATCGATGCAGCGAAATGATTGTCCGGGGCGAAGAAGTCAAATTCGAATCGGATTCTGTGACCGTGTACCGCCCGATTTCGCTGGCGAACGAAACTGTGGGATGGATTTCAATCACATCGGACCTGGGGGCGCTACAGGCGAAGATCCGGCAATACACGGAGATTTCGGTGGTGGTGATTTTTGTTTCCGTGCTGGCGACGTTTCTCGTTTCGTCGCGATTGATTCAACTGATCATCAAGCCGGTGGTGGAGTTGGCGGAGACGGCGGACCGCGTGACGCGGCTAGAGGATTACGCGCTGCGCGGCGCGGTGCAGAGCGACGACGAAGTCGGGGCTTTGGTGAAAGCATTCAACAAGATGCTCGACCAGATTCAGGAGCGCGACGCTGCACTACAGAGTTCGAACAGTCAATTGGAGACGCGGGTTGCGGAACGCACGCGGCAACTGCAATCAGAAATCGACGATCGATTACTGGCGGAAGAGACTTTGTCGGAAGAGCGGCGCATGCTGCGCGCGCTGATCGATAACGTCCCGGACTTTATGTACGTGAAAGACGCGCGGAGCTGTTTTGTGGTGGCGAATGCGTCGCTGGCGAAATCGATGGGAGTGAGTTCGCCGGCGGATTTGCTGGGTAAGACCGACTTCGACTTTTATCCGAAGCGGCTGGCGCAACAGTATTACGACGACGAGCAGCTGGTCATCCGAAAAAAGAAGACGTTGTTCGAACACGAAGAAGAATCGACCGACTGTGACGGTAACCGGATCGTGGTGTTGACGACGAAAGTGCCGCTGTTCGACAAGAACGGGCAGGTGATCGGGATCGCGGGGGTCGGGCGCGACATTACGGAGCGGCAGCGCGTGGAGCGCGAGATGCAACGCGCGAAGGAAGCGGCTGAGGCGGCAAGCCAGGCGAAGAGCGAATTTCTGGCCAACATGAGTCACGAAATTCGAACGCCACTGAACGGCGTGATGGGCATGACGGATCTTGCGCTCGATACGGAACTGACGCCGGAGCAGCGGGATTATCTCGAGACAGTGAAGAGTTCGTCGGATTCGCTGCTCACGGTGATCAACGACATTCTGGACTTCTCGAAGATCGAGGCAGGAAAAATCGATCTCGAGTCGGTGGATTTCAATTTGCGCGACAGCCTGGAGTCGACACTCAAGACCGTCGCGTTGCGGGCGGACGAGAAGGGCCTGGAGCTTCTGTGCGAGGTCGCGCCGGAAGTACCGGAAGTCGTGTGCGGCGACTCGACGCGGCTGCGGCAAGTAGTAATCAATCTCGTCGGAAACGCTGTCAAATTTACAGATGCGGGCGAGATCGCGGTGCGCGTCCAGACGGAATCGCGCGAGGCGAATCATTGCGTGCTGCACTTCACCGTGGCGGATACGGGCGTCGGTATTCCGGAGGAAAAACGCGATCTGATTTTTGCACCGTTTTCGCAGGCGGATACTTCGACGACGCGAAAGTATGGCGGAACCGGGCTGGGCCTGACGATTTCGACGCGGCTCGTGGAGATGATGGGCGGAAGAATCTGGGTTGATAGCGAAGTTGGCCGCGGAAGTCAGTTTCATTTCACGGCGCGGCTGGAGCTGACCGACGCGAAGGAGATCAAGGTTGGGTCGATTGCGCCGCCGGAGATTTTGCGCGGGTCGCGCGTGTTGGTTGTGGACGACAACCGAACGAATCGGCGCATTCTGGAAGGGATGCTGAACCGGTGGGAGATGGTTTCCGTATCAGTGGAAGAAGGTCAACAAGCGCTGGATGCGCTTTCGGGAGCGCGCGCGGCGGGCATGCCGTTTTCGCTGATCCTGACCGACATGCATATGCCGAAGATGGATGGATTCACGCTGGTCGAGCAGATTCGAAAGCGGCCTGAACTCGCGACGGCGACGATCATGATGCTGACCTCGGCGGGACATCGCGGGGATGCGGCGCGGTGCCAGGAGCTGGGAGTCGCGGCGTATCTGTTGAAGCCGATCCGGCAATCGGAATTGCGCGAGGCGATTGCCCGCGTGCTGGGAGCGCAGTCGCCGAACGGGGCGATACCGTTAATTACGCGCTTCTCGCTGCACGATGGGCGCGACCCTGCGGCTTCGCTGCGCGTGCTGCTCGCGGAAGACAATGCGGTGAATCAAAGGCTGGCGGTGAGGCTACTGGAGAAGCGCGGGCATCATGTCGTGGTCGCGGGGAATGGAGCCGAAGCGCTAGCGGCGATGGAGAAGCAGGAGTTTGATCTTGTTTTTATGGACGTGCAGATGCCGGAGATGGATGGGCTTGAGGCCACCGCGGAGATTCGCGAGAAAGAAAAAACGAGCGGAAAGCATTTGCCGATCATCGCGCTGACGGCGCACGCAATGAAGGGTGATCGCGAGAAATGCATCGCGAGCGGAATGGACGGCTATCTGACAAAACCGATCCGGCCTCAGGAGCTGGACGAAGTGCTGGAGGATTTCATGACGCGGAGAATTGCAGCAACGCCTGCGGCCGAGATGGAGGAACAGCGGAAGTAAATTGACGCGTGAGTCGAAAGCGTTGGCTTGACGTGTGCTGCCTGTGCGGCGAAACTCGTTATCTCAATATTTCGAGAACAAAACACACCGAATTGCCTACGAGATGACCACTAGAAAAACGAAACGACGTCCTGCAAAGAAGGCGCGCAAGTCTGTGCGCACTCGGAAATTGACGCTGCACCCGAAGATTCTAATTTTCGATATCGACGGAGTTTTGATCGATGTGCGGGCGACATACTGGAGGTCGGCGATTGAGACCGTGCGTCATCTGAGCGGAAAACGCGTGACGTACGCCGACCTGCATAAATGGAAGGCGAAGCCGGGGCACAACGATGATTGGCGCATGACGGCAAACTGGGTGACCGCGCTCGGCAAACCGACATCCTATGAGGAGGCGCGCGCGGCGTTCGAAAAGTTCTACTGGGGCACAGATGATCGGCGCGGGAACGTACACAACGAAAAATTTGTGATCACGGCGAAGCAGATCGAACGGTGGGCGGAGAAATACGAGCTGCACCTGTTTACCGGACGCACGCGGAAGGAATATGCCTTTACGTTCGACAAGTGGCCACATTCGAAACATTTTCGAACGGTCGTGACGATGGACGACGTCAAGAATGGGAAGCCGGCGCCGGATGGGTTGATCCGAATTTTGGCAGGTCGGGATCCGTCTACAGCGGTCTACGTAGGGGATAACATTGATGATGCGCTGGCCGCGCGGGATGCGAAGGTGCCGTTCATGGCAATTTTGCCGAAGGGTTCGCACGGATATCGGGAGCGGCTAGCAAATTTTAGGAGATTGGGCGCTGTCGGGATTCTGACCCGAACGAGTGAGTTGAATGCGTGGCTCGGCAAGTAAAAGGTAGGGTTGCTGCCAGCGCCGGGGGAACTTCGGTGAATCGAATCCGGAAACGGAAGTTAAGAGGTATGACTCCTGTGGAATTCCAAAATGGGAATACAGCGTCTCGACTTGTGGCCAAGACGTCCCTAATCGCTTTGTTATCAGTCGGCTATGCAGGCCTTGCATTTGCGCAAGCGCCTCCGGGGCCTATGACGTTGCCCCCGGCTAAGGATGCGCCAGCGGCCGTTCCTCGCCCACAGGTGCAGAAATCGGCTTTGCAGCCGCGAACATCGATCTTCGGCGAGTGGCATTTCAATCGCGACGATAGCGACGACCCACAAAGGAAGATGCAGGAAGCCCAGCAGGATCGGAGCAATGGAAACGGCGGGTATGGAGGCGGTGGACCGCGGTTAGGCTACCCAGGCGGAGGCATGGGTGGCGGCGGACGCCGGATGGGTCAGCAAGGAATGAGCGACGATGAGCGACAGAAAATGCAGGAGTTAATGAATCCTGCGAATCGATTGACGGTCACAGACTTAAGTGATCGGGGCGAGGTTGACTTGACCGATGACCAGCAGAGGAAACTAACGCTGGTCACCGACGGGCGCAAGTTGCAGAAATCGAAAGACGCGAACAACCAGGAAGTTGCTGCGCATTGGAGCGGCAAGCAGCTTGCGACGGATGAGAAGGGTCCACATGGGAAGATGAGCAGGACGTATGAGTTGTCGTACGACGGGACACAGCTGTACGAGACGTTGCACATGACGATGGGGCGAAACAGCTCGACACTTCTGGTTCGATACGTTTATGACGCGTATGGTCCGCCGGCAGCCGCGGCGAACGCTCCCGCACCAGCGGCGGCGCCAACAAGCAACGCACCGAAGCAATAGCCTCTAGGATCGATATCATGAGGCGCCAATTTGGCGCTTAAACTCAAGCGGAATCGGGCGTTGACGGTATGACTTCTACGAACGAAATCGCGTCCGCTCGAATTGACGCCGTGCGCCGCTGGATGCTATAAAATTATTGTCTAACGCGGGGCGCTTCTAGGCCACCGAAGCGCTCTAATCCCGGGTCGAGCGCGCCGGGCGGCTGCCAATCCTGAGGTTCAGGCGACACAAGTAAAATGCAAGAGATTGTTCACCAACTTGGCGAACTCTTCCTTCAGGCTGTGCCTACAGTCCTGATCGTTCTGATTTTTTACGGCATCTTGCGGACATTGTTTTTCGTTCCGCTGATGAAGGTCATGGACGAACGCCAGGCGCGAACCGCCGGCGCGCGCAAGGCTTCGGAATCGGCGCAGACGGCCGCCGCAAATAAACTGAAGCAGTATCAGGACGCGCTGAAGCAGGCCCGCGCCAAAGTTTACGCGGAGCAGGAAGACGCCCGGAAAAAGCTCTTGAACGATCGCGCGGAAGCCTTGAAACAGGCGCGCGGCAAGGCGGCGGGCCATGTCGCCAGCGCAAAAGAACGCGTTGCACGCGAATTCGAGACCGCGAAGCAAGACATCGAGTCCAGCGTTGCGCAGCTTGCCACGGAAATCGCGCAGCGCGTGATTCAAATTCCTCCACCCCGGCCTAACAGCCCAGTCAGAGAGGTTTCATGACGGGTCGTCGCGTTTCACTGATCGTCAGCGTAGCGTTCGCAATGTTGTTCGGCGCGGTCAGCCTGCATGCCGCAGAAGGCGGCAATGACGCGAGCGAGCACGTCAACGAGCTATTCAAGTGGATTAACTTTGCCGTCGTTGCGGCTGGATTGATCTGGATCTTCGGCAAATTGTTGCCACCCATTTTCCGCAAGCGATCCGACGAGATCGGGGCGGCGATCAAGAAGGCGACCGCAGCCAAGGAAGCAGCCGACAAGCAGCTTCGCGAAGCTGAACAGAAACTCGCGAAGCTCGAACAGGAAATCGCGCAACTGCGAGCTGTCGCGCTGCGTGAAGCCGCCACCGAAGGGGAGCGGATTCGTAACACAACACTGAGCGACGCGGAAAAAATCGAAGCGGCCGCTGCCGCCGAAATCGAAGCAGCCGAACGCGCGGCACGTCTGGAACTGAAAGCGCTCGCGGCCAACCTGGCAGTCGACAGCGCCGAATCGCTGCTCGCGAAGCAACTCACGCCGCAGGCTCAGGAAGCGCTCGTTAGCGCCTTCGTGAAAGGCCTTGCGGGGAGACCGAATTGAAGTCCGCGAGCCTTCAATATGCCAACGCGCTGGCGGATATTGCTTTGGCGCAAGGCGCTGCGGATCCCGCGCTCCGCCAATTGATCGAATTCCGTGAAGCCTACGCGGAATCTGCCGAGCTTCGAAATTTTCTGGCCAGCCCGGCCGTCGATCGCGAAGCAAAGCACGGTGTGATCGAAAAGCTGGTGGCGCGTCTTGGCGCGAGCAAAATCATTCGCAACTTTCTGTTCGTCATCGCCGATCATGGCCGCATGCACGACCTACCGGAGATTGTCGATTCATTCCAGGAAGTCGTCCGTAAGCGGCAAGGAATCTCGGACGCGGAGATTTTTTCAGCGGTCGAACTCAGCGCGGCACAGAAAGCGGAATTCGCGTTCACACTGGAGCGCATGACCGGCCAGCGCATTGAGGCGAAATATTCGCTCGACCCAAGCCTGCTTGGTGGCGCGGTTGTGCGGATCGGCGATGCGATCTACGACGGATCGGTGCGGAATCGTTTGAACGAAATGCGGTCGAAGTTAACAGGCGAATAAAACGCGGTTTTCGCCAGGTTACGTCTGGGTGTGCGGGTCGTTTTTCACAAGCAGTGATGCAGTTGGTGAGAGAGTTTAGTCGAGCCTCGAGTTCGCCGGGCTGAATCCCGGTTCGTTCGAGAGAGTGCACGAGGCCGAGTTAGGCCCAGTTCGGCAAAAGTTACGGAGCGCGAATGGCGAATATAAAAGCGGACGAAATCAGCAAGATTCTGCGCGAACAGATCGCGAATTACGAACAGACGGTCGCGGTCGACGAGGTGGGATCGATCATCAGCGTCGGCGACGGCATCGCGCGCATCTACGGGCTCGACAAAGTCATGGCCGGCGAGATGCTGGCGTTCCCGCACAACGTTTTTGGAATCGCGCTCAACCTCGAAGAATCGGAAGTCGGCGCCGTGCTGCTCGGCGAAACGGTGGAGTTGAAAGAAGGCGACACCGTCAAGCGCACGAACACCATTATGTCAGTGCCCGTCGGCGAAGCGCTGATCGGACGCGTGGTCAGCCCGCTTGGCGAACCGCTCGACGGCAAAGGCCCGATCAACTCGAAGCAGCGCAATCCGCTGGAGAAAATCGCTCCCGGCGTTCTGGATCGCCAGCCGGTGCGCGAACCGGTGCAGACCGGTATTAAAGCCATCGACGCGATGATTCCGATCGGCCGCGGACAGCGCGAACTGATCATCGGCGACCGTCAAACCGGCAAGACCGCCGTCATTCTGGACACCATCATCAACCAGAAGGGCGGTGACATGATCTGCATCTACTGCGCGATCGGGCAGAAGCGCTCGACGATTGCGCAGGTGGTGAAGGTCCTGACCGATGCCGGCGCGATGGATTACACGATCGTCGTCGCATCGTCCGCGTCGGAACCCGCTTCCGTGCAGTACATCGCGCCATACGCCGCGTGCGCGATGGGCGAATATTTCCGCGACACGAAACGCCACGCGATCACCTTCTACGACGACCTTTCCAAGCACGCGCAGGCTTACCGCGAAATTTCGCTTTTGCTGCGCCGCCCGCCCGGACGCGAAGCGTTCCCTGGCGACGTGTTTTATCTTCACTCGCGCTTGTTAGAGCGCGCCGCCAAGTTGAACGATAAGCTCGGCGCCGGCTCGCTCACTTCCCTGCCCGTCATCGAAACGCAGGCGGGCGACGTTTCGGCCTACATCCCGACGAACGTCATTTCGATCACCGACGGACAGATCTATCTCGAAGCCGACTTGTTCAACGCCGGCATCCGTCCCGCGATCAACGTCGGCATCTCGGTCAGCCGCGTCGGTGGCAACGCGCAAATCAAAGCGATGCGCCAGGTTGCCGGTTCGCTGCGGTTAGACATGGCCCAATATCGCGATCTCGCATCATTCGCGCAGTTCGGCGCCGACCAGCTCGACAAAGCGACGCAGGCCCAGCTCGGCCGCGGCCAGCGCCTCACCGAAGTGCTGAAACAGGATCAGTACCAACCGCTGTCGGTCGAAAAACAGGTGTTGGACATCTTCGTCGCGACGACGGGCCCGCTCGATTCGATTCCAGTGTCTGACGTTCGCCGTTTCGAGAAAGAATTCCTGCAGTTCGTCGAAACCAGCTATCCCAACATTCTGAAATCGATCGCCGACAAGAAAGCGCTCGACGACGCGATCAAGGCCGAAATCAAGAAAGCTGTCGAGGAATTCAAGCAGCGATTCACGACGTCGGAAAAGGAAGCCGTCGCGGCCGCGAAGTAACGAGCCGACCTTAGCCGCAGCTACGTATGCCAACACTTCTCGATTTCCGGCGCCGCATCCGGTCTGTGAAGAGCAGCCAGCAGATCACGCGCGCGATGAAGTTCGTCGCCGCAGCGCGATTGCGGCGGGCCCAGGAAGCAGCCATGGCGGCTCGGCCGTACGCGCAGGAATTGGCTCGCTTGCTGCGATCCGTAATGTCGCGGATTCAGGACGTCTCGAATCCGTTGATGGCGCAGCGCGAAGAAAAAAACATCCTCGCTATCGTGATGACCGGTGAACGCGGCCTGGCCGGCGCGTTTAACGCGAACATCCTGCGCAAGGCCAACGAGTTTTTCCGCGCGAACAACGGCAAGAAGATCATCACGATTCCGGTCGGCAAAAAGGGCCGCGATTCGTTGAAAAAGGCTGGATTCAACCTCGCCGGTGAATACATCAACGTACTGGCCCGCGTCGAGTTCAAAACCGCACGCGAAATCGCTAATCTGGCCGCACAGCTCTACATCGAGGAAAAAATCGACGCGGTCTACATCATCTTCAGCGAATTCAAGAGCGTGATTGCGCCCAACCTGGCTGTCGAAAAGCTGCTGCCCATCGAAAAGATGGTCGAAGCGCCGGACGCGCAACACGATCCGCGTCACGATGCCGAGCGCGTTGCCCGCGGCGAAAAGAAACAAGCCGAACAAGACAGCGCGCAGATCGATTACATCTACGAGCAACCCGCCGAGCATCTTCTCAATAAATTGCTGCCGCGCTACGTCGAGACACAAGTCTTGCGCGCGATGCTCGAGTCATCGGCATCCGAATACGCCGCGCGTATGACCGCCATGGAAGCGGCCACCAAGAACGCCGGCGAAGTCATCGAGGCTTTGACGCTGCACATGAACAAAGTGCGGCAAGCTGCCATCACGACGGAAATCATCGAAATCGTCAGCGGCGCGAACTACGGAAAGTAGGAGAGGGCATGCCAGATAACGAAAAAACGGTCGGCAAAGTGGTGAAGGTCATTGGCCCCGTGCTCGACATCGAGTTTGAAGCGGGACATCTGCCGGCAATTTACAACGCCGTCCGCATCACCAGCGAGGGCTTCAACATTCCCGAGCCGCTCGACGTGATCGTCGAAGTCCAGCAGCACCTCGGCGAAGGCCGCGTGCGCGCCGTCGCGATGGAACCGACCGAAGGCATGGTTCGCGGCATGAAGGCGTACGACACCGGCGCCGGCATCATGGTGCCCGTCGGCCGCGCGACACTCGGCCGCGTGATGAACGTGCTGGGCAAGCCGGTCGATCAGCTTGGTCCGGTGAAGAGCGACAAACATTATCCGATTCATCGACCGGCGCCGAGCCTCGAAGATCAGTCAACGAGTTTGGAAATGTTCGAGACCGGAATTAAGGTCGTCGATCTGATCGAGCCCTATCTCAAAGGCGGAAAGATCGGATTGTTCGGCGGCGCGGGCGTCGGCAAAACCGTTTTGATTATGGAATTGATTCACAACGTCGCCATGAAGCACGGCGGCGTCTCGGTGTTCGCCGGCGTCGGCGAGCGCACCCGCGAAGGCAACGACCTCTGGCTGGAAATGTCCGAAGGCGGCGTCATCACTCCCGGCAATTCCGAAAAATCGCGCGCCGCTCTGATCTACGGACAGATGACCGAGCCACCCGGCTCGCGTCTGCGCGTCGGCCTGACGGGCCTCACCGTCGCCGAATATTTCCGCGACGAAGAACATCTCGACGTGCTGCTCTTCATCGACAACATTTTCCGCTTCGTGCAGGCGGGTTCCGAAGTTTCCGCGCTTCTCGGCCGCATGCCCAGCGCCGTCGGTTACCAGCCCAACCTCAACACCGAAATCGGCGAACTGCAGGAGCGCATCACTTCCACGAAATCCGGCTCGATCACATCGGTGCAGGCGATTTACGTGCCTGCCGACGACTACACCGACCCCGCTCCAGCCGCGACGTTCGCGCACCTCGACGCCACCACGAACCTCAGCCGTCAGATCGTGGAACGCGGCATTTATCCCGCCGTCGATCCATTGGCCAGCTACTCGCGCATTCTCGATCCGCGCATCGTCGGTGCGGAGCATTACGCGGTCGCGCGCAGCGTGAAGTCGATTCTGCAGCGCTACAAAGACTTACAGGACATCATCGCCATCCTCGGTATCGAAGAACTTTCCGACGAAGACAAGCGCACCGTGGCTCGCGCCCGTAAGATCGAGCGCTTCTTGTCGCAACCGATGTTCGTCGCAGCGCAGTTCACCGGCCTCGAAGGAAAATACGTCAAGATCGAAGACACCGTTCGCAGCTTCAAGGAAATTGTTGCCGGTAAGTACGACGACGTTCCGGAGCAGGCGTTCTACATGGTCGGCACGATCGAGGAAGCACTCGAGAAGGCTGAGAAAATGAAGACGAGCGCGTAGTTCGCGCCGATTGGGAATAGCTTAGGAATCGAGAGCGTGGGAACACTGAGAGAACATGGCTGCTGACTCCATCGAGTTGATCATCGTCACGCCGGAACGCCAACTGCTCCGCGAGACCGTCACGGAAGTGACGCTTCCCGGCGCGGATGGGCAGTTGGGCGTTCTGCCGGGGCACGCGCCATTGATCACCGAGCTCGGCATCGGCGAACTGACATTTCGCTCGAAAGGTGGTTCACAGTCCGATCCCATCGCGATCATCAGCGGCTTCGCGGAGGTTTTAAGCGAACGCGTAACAGTGCTCGCGGAGATGGCGGAACGCCCGGGCGAAATCGACCTCGATCGCGCCGAGCAGGCCAAGAGGCGCGCTGAAGAACGACTCGCAGCGGCACAGAACGATCCGAACGTCGACTGGGGCCGCGCCGCAGTCGCGTTGCAGCGATCGCTCATCCGCATTCAGGTGGCGCGTCGCCAGCGCAGCGCTGCCGTTTCCAGCCAATAAAACCTTCATGTACAAAGCCAGGGCCTGATGGAAACCATCACGATGTACACCACGAACTGGTGTCCCGATTGCCGTCGCGTGAAATCTTTTCTGACGCAGCGCGGCATTTCCTACCGCGAAATCAACATCGAAGAAGACGACGATGCGGAAGAAGTCGTGATCAAGGCCAACAACGGCAAGCGGAAGGTGCCCACTCTAAAGGTAGGAGATCGCTATTTCGCGTGCAGCCCGTTCAACGCCGTGCAGTTAGCGAACGAGCTCGACGTGCCGCTCAATCCGTAGCTTCGCACGCTTTAATTCAGCGGCACGCCGCGCGTCCACACGTTCGTTATTTCCAGCGCTTCATTCAGCAAAACAATGTCCGCATCAGCGCCTGTGCGCAGCGCGCCCTTCTTGAATTCCAGTCCAAGTAATTTCGCCGGATTCGCCGTCAACATGCGAACCGTGTCGCTCAGCGACCATCCCATGCGAACGATATTTCGCAGCGCGCGATCGAGCGTCAGCGTGCTCCCGGCTAGCTTCCCTTCCGAATTGCGCGCCACGCCGTCGGCAACCGTCACCTCGAATTTTCCGAGGCTGTATTGTCCGTCGGGCATTCCCGTGGCGGAAATACCGTCGCTGACCAGAATGACGCAGCTTGGCCCTTTCGCCTGCAGTAACACGCGCATCGCCGCTTCTTCGACGTGCACGCCGTCGGCGATCAGTTCCGCACTGACTTCCGGGGAAGTAAGCACCGCGCCGATGACGCCACTATCGCGGTGCGAAAAGGGGCGCATTGCGTTGAAAACGTGAACCGCGTGGTGCGCGCCGTGCGCGATCGCCGCGCGCGCTTGCTCGTAGGTGGCGTCCGTGTGACCCATCGCCACCACAAGCCCGGCGTTGCGCGCCGCATCGATGCACGGCATCGCACCCAACAGCTCTGGCGCAATCGTCAGGATGCGCGCATTTCCCGCAGCGGCGGTCACCATGCGATCGAGTAGCTCTCGATTGGGCAGCGTCACCCATTCCTTGGGATGCACACCGCGTCGCAATGAACTGATGAACGGCCCTTCGTAGTGAATTCCTAAAACTTCAGCGCGCGGATCTTCGCTTCGATGTTGATTCGCAATGAAGTGCGCGATGCCTTCGACACTGCGGCAAATATCGTCAGGCGCGGCCGTTACAGTCGTCGCAACCATCGACGTCGTGCCGCGCTTCGCCACCGTTCGCGCAACGGTTCCTAGAGCTTCGTCGCTTCCCTCCATCACATCGCGGCCACCGGCCCCGTGAATGTGAACATCAATAAATCCAGGCACCGCGATCTGTTCGGCGGCTTTCACTTCGATCGCGCCCGCCGGAAGGCTCACATCCGCGCGTGCGCCGACCGCCTCGATGACTCCGTCGCGTATCAGGATTCCGGCATCTGAAATCTCAGCGTTGGGAGTGATAGCTTTCGCGGTGTGCAGAAGAATTGTGGTCATGGGCGCAAGAACATCGTAGCGGAAATTGAATGTTTGCTCAAAATCAATCAGTCCTTGATCGGCGAGACGAATACAAAAGCGACTGTTTTATAGACGCATGGACCGCTAACGAACGGATATAGAGGAGTCAAGAATCAGGTCCGAAAAGAAAAGGGAGGGCTCTCTCGAAGCCCTCCCTGGTGTGCTCTCAAGGTACGCGATTAAAATTACTGAGCCGTTGCCGAAGCGTTCGCCGAAGCAGTTCCAGCCGACTTCGGGATGCTCAGATAGCCCGATGCCGTGGTCTTGCTGACTTTGTTGACCACGAGCTCCAGTGCTGCCTTGCTGCCGCCGGTGTAGAAGAAAATCGGCTCGTTGACCGAGCGGTTCTTCTTCTCAAAGCTCTTGTCGTCGGCGAGCACGTTGATTGTGTATTGGTTCTTCTTCTGATTGATGTCCTTCAGCTCAACCATGATCGAACCGACGCGCTCTGCGCCGCTCTTGCGCGTGACGGTGAATTCGTAATAGTCGCGCTGCCCCATCCGGCGGAGCTGATCGATTTCGTCGTGATTGCGCGCGATCAAGGTGCCCATTTCGCTGCGCGCCATCTGGATACTGCTGTTGGTCGCATCGAGATCCGTCCGCACGCCGCTGACGTCGCCGTTCAACTTGTTGACATCATCGACGTTCGCCTTGGTGGCGAGCTGCGTGTTCACCGAGCTCTCGAGCCCGCTTAGTTTCTTATCGACTGCAACGATCGTCGATTTGTTCGCCTTGCGCGCTGAGACGAGCTGCGTCTGCGTCAGGTTCAGCTTGTCGGTCACGACCTTCAGGTCGCTCTCCAACTGCTGATTGATCTCTTCTTCTTTCGCGAGCCGCTGTTGAATCGCGTCGCTGGACTGCTTTACCGACGCTTCGGTCGACTCTTGAATTCCATTGGTTCGATTGATGGCGCTCCAGCCGAGGCCCAGGCTGACGAGTGACACGCCTCCCAGGACTGCAACCGCCAGACCCACCCAACGGGGTGTTTCCGCAGTCGTCGTATGGTGAATCGGTTCCTGAAAATCGCTCATGGACTTCGTCTCCTTTGGCGGCTTCCCGCCACGCGACGGGCTAAAGGAGCATCTCCTACACCAAATACCCGACGTCCTGTGGAAATAGGCTAATCCCAGTACTGTAAGCGGGTTGGAAGGGTAGAAGGGTCAAAGGCTATGGACTTTCTAAACGTACTAGTACCAGTAAAGTTTACCGTCCGCCTCTTCCGGCGTGCATTTTTGCTGGAGTACGTTTTTGGACACGCAGAATGCTGCACATGGGTGTGCCAAAAAAGGAAAGAGGCTGTGCATTTTCTGTGCACAGCCTCAAACAATTCATTTGTCGAAACTTACGGCCTAGTCGTTTAGGCTGCCGTGCGCGCCGTTTCGCTTTCGGGGGCTCGGGTGGGTCCGAAGTAGCGGTCCAACGTCGTGTTGGCGGCGTCGAAAACGAGATGGCAATCGTGGCATTCGGAAAGATGACGCTCGATCTCGCTCTCGACCGAAGGGGACAGCTTTCGCTCTAAGTACCAGCAAATCAAGTGGATTGTGTCCTTACAGCTCATAGTTCCCCATATCTGGACATCGCCCCGGTCAACATCACGAACACTCGTTACAAATGCACTTGCTCGGCCAAAGAGCTGTACGACCGTACAGTAATTTAATTGTCTTTTAATCAGAGGTTTGCGGGGAGAACCTCGCTTTTGGCCGGAAATTGAAGGCTTCCCAAAGCGGCAATCTTTACACGAGCAGCTCTCGGTAGGCTTGCGAGTCAATGAGGGGACGTGGAGGTGCCAATCGCCGGGTCTTTGCGCGAAATGACCAAGGGTTTCCAGGTCGAACCACACTCCGCTCCGGCCGAGCCAGACTGGTCTTTTCACTCGTACTTGATCGCCACTAAGGGATCGACACGAGACGCACGTCGAGCGGGAATGAAAGTCGCCAGCAAAGCGACAACACACAAAATCGACGTGACGCCCGCGAAAGTGATCGGGTCCGTGCTCGTAACGCCGAAAAGTAGACCTCTCATGACGCGCGTTGCCGCATAACCTCCTCCCAGACCCAATACGGCGCCCAGCACAGTCAGCGTCATGCTTTCACCGACAATCAACCTAAGAATGTTTACCGGCTCGGCTCCCATCGCCATCCGAATCCCGATCTCACTCGTGCGCCTGCTTACGGTGTAAGCCATCACGCCGTAGATTCCGATCGCCGAAAGAAGCAACGCAACGCTGGCGAACGATCCTAGGAGAACGGTACGAAATCGAGGTGACGCCGTAGACGCGGCTTTCAATTCATCCATCGTCGCAACTCGAGCCACAGACTGCTCCGGATCAAGCACCTTAACTTCAGTTCGAATCTGCGCGGCAAGCGCCATCGGGTCATTCTTTGTTCAATCACCAGCGTCTGCCACGGCATGATCTCCTGCGTATAGGGAACGTATATTCCGGGCGCCGGCTTATCGCCCAAATTCGTTTGTCGAATGTCCCCGACCACGCCGACGATTTCGCAGCGCCCCGCGCCGAAGGCTCCCATCTCGATAAAACGGCCCACCGGATTTTCGTTTGGCCAGTAGAGGCGAGCAAGCGCTTCATTGATGACCGCGACGTGCGGCGAATCCTTCGTGTCGTATCCCGAAAAATATCGTCCTGTTCGCAGAGGAATCTTCATCACGTCAAAATAATTATTGGAAACAATGCGTGAGTCGGCTTGCGGCTGATCCGAAGGACGCCCGAACGGGCGACCTTCGATCTTGAAGCTGATATTCCAAACGCGCCCTTGGATGGGCAAGGCAAGCGTCGCGCCGGCGGACTCCACGCCAGGTAGTGCCTGAATACGAGCGAGCAGTTGCTGATAGAAGCCTGTCCAATTCTTCCAGTTGGCATCCGAACTTTCGTCGGACATCGAGCGATAGATTTCAACGGTCAGTAAATGGTCTGCGCGAAAACCCGGATCGACCTGAGTCAGAAGAAACAGGCTTTTGCCCAACAGGCCGGCAGCTGCCAACAAAATCAACGACAGTGCGAACTCGCCAACGACCAAAATCTTGGAAAGCGGATTGCGTGCTTCGAGATTTCGCCCCGTCTGTTTCAGCGCGGCATCGGGATTTCGGAAGGAACTCCACCAGGCCGGAGCGAATCCAAAAAATAATCCGGTCAATAACGACGTAAGCCCGGCAAACGCAAGCACCGGCAAATCGATGTGAGCGGACGAAATTCTGGGAATGTCCGTGGGTGCCCAGACGAGAATCAGGTCCATCAGTGGGAAAGCAAAGAGCGCTCCAAGTGCGCCGCCAATCAGCGCCAAAAGCAGGTTTTCGGTCAACAGCTGCGCGAGAATTCTCTTCCAGCTCGCCCCCAGCGACGAACGGATCGCAATTTCGGATTGGCGTGAGGCGGCGCGTGCCAGCAGCAACGTTCCGATGTTCGCGCACGCAATCAGGAGCACAAGAGCTGCTGAACCCATCAGGATGAGAATCGCAGGCCGAAATTTCCCCACCATGTCTTCTTGCAGCGACACGAGCCTGACACCGAGGTCTCGATTGGATTCTGGATACGCGTGTTCCAGAACGCTCGCAATGGTCGTCATTGCGGCTTGCGCTTGAGTCAGGGTCGCGTTGGCACCAAGGCGACCGATAACAGAAAATCCAAGATTCCCCCTGGCGGTAATCTCTTCGCGCAAATCGGGACGCACCGAGGTAATTCGTGCCCACAGGTCCGCTTCCGGATCGGGGAATTGAAAGCTGCTCGGCATAACGCCAACCACTTCGTAACTGTAGCCATCCAGCGAAATCGATCTCCCAATGACATGTGGATCGGAACCGAAAGAGCGCGACCACAGTGCATAGCTGAGCACTACTGCTTGTTGGTTTAGCTCTCCAATAAAGGATCGACCCAGGAACGGCTGGATGCCGAGAGTCTCGAAGAACCTTTGCGACACAATCTCGCCTTTGACGTGTTCTGGCTCTTGTGCTCTGGAGATCGGCCGGTCACACCGCACCGTTCATCTATATCGGCGTCCATCTGCAAAGGGCGGCCACTTAGGGCTAGGCAAGAAGTTAGCGCCCACGATTCTCCAGAGCGGCCTATCGGCTCGGGACGATCGTCATTCGCCGCAATGCCTCAATACGATCCTCCAAGGGAGGATGCGTGCTGAAGAGCGAAGTCATCCCGCCAGCGCCGAAGAGTGGTTTCACAATGCAGAGTGCTGCTGTCGCTGGGGCCATCGACGTCGTCGGGATCCGCTGATTGTAAACACCCAACTTCTGAAGCGCGCTGATCAGGCCATATGGCTGACCGACCATTCGCGCGCCAGTTTCGTCCGCCGAATACTCTCGCGTCCGCGACAGAAACAATTGCAGCAACAACGCTGCGAACGGTGCGAGGAGCATCATCGCGATCGCTGCAAACATGCCGCCACCATCTTCTTCACGATCGTCGTCGCGCCCGCCGAACATCATGCCCCAGCGCGCCATGCTAGCCATGTACGTGATCGCGCCGGCAAGCGTCGCCGCAATCGAGGTCGTCAGGATGTCGTAGTTGCGAACGTGCGAAAGTTCGTGCGCGATCACGCCTTCGAGTTCGTCATCGTTCATCAGATTCAGCAGCCCTTCGGTGACGGCCACCGATGCGTGCCGCGGGTTGCGACCCGTCGCAAATGCGTTCGGTGCCTCCTCGGGAATCACATACAGCTTTGGCACCGGCAAACTCGCCTTCGCCGCAAGCCTCTCCATCACTTGGTACAAACGTGGAAGTTGCTCGCGCGTCACTGGCTGCGCGCCGCTCGACTTCAACGCAATCTTGTCCGAGAAGAAATACGAAATCCCGTTCATCACCACCGCGATGACTAGAGCGACTTTCATGCCGCTCTGTCCGGCGAGCGCTCCGCCCGCAACAACCAGCAACACGCTCATCACGATCAACAGCAACCCCGTTCTGAAAATCCTCATGACGTCACCAACTCACTCTCACATCCAGCCGTCAGATCAATCAAATCCGACCGCTCGCGTGTCTCCAAGTCTAAGAAATGGACAATGCAGTTTATTGCGATGCTGAAGCCTGTTCCACCGTCGGAACCGCAGGCTGAATTTTGGCGGGCGGGCGCCTGTACAAGAAGTCGATGAGCGGTCGCTCGATCCAGTTGTAACTAAAATAGCCCAGCAAAAGCACCAGCGGGACGATGATGCAGTACGCACCTACAAAGCCGAACGGAAGCCCATGGGTAATCCGGGCAATTGGCCGTCCGACGGCTCCGATAAGCATTATGTGAGAAAGGTAGATGGAGTAGGACCAGTCTCCAATGGATTCTAGTTGGCGACTGCCGAACCAATGGACGTGCCGTTCCATCTCCAGGCATCCCCATAGAAACATAAAGGCAAACGGGCCAAACAATTCAAGCCTTTTCCAGAAGTGTTCATCGATCCATGTGCTGTCTGAGCCATGCGCGCGATAAGTCACGACAGCCAGTGCCAGCATCCAGAGCAAAGCTCCGGATAGAAGCGCGTAGCCCAACGCACGGCTACCCGGCGTACGCTTAAAGATCATGTATAGGACACAGCCCGCAATAAATTCGAGATTGAGCGGACTGATGAACAGCGTCGGGGTGTGTGCGATATGGACGTGAAACAGTGACGTAACAACAATAATTGCCGCCCACGCTCCAAGAAGCACCGGAAGCATCTTTTCCGAAAAGCAACCCATTAGTAGTGCAAAGACGAAGTAGAAAACGATCTCGTGTCCGAGCGTCCAGGATTGGACGATTAGGTTTGGCGATTCAGTTGGGATGAGAAAGAAACCGCTTAGCAGATGCGGTTGGTGCCCGGCCAGCGCATTCACCAAGGATGGCTTGTAGAGAAAGATGGAAGCAGCAAGAGCAAAGTAGATCCAGAACACGGGATAAATTCGCGCCATGCGGTGGTAGAGGAAGGTAAACGCATTCCGAATGTTACCGAATTTGTTGACCGTTACTAGGGATATAACAACGCCGCTGATGATAAAGAAAAGATCTACGCCGCAATTTCCAAGCCTGAAGAGAATCGTGTGGGAGGTCTTGAAATACCGCTCCTCAAGACCCGATAAATGACTGAGCACAACTGCTAGGACAGCAACGCCTCGGCAAGCTTGGATGCTTAAGATGCGCTTCTTGCCGGCTGAAATGGAAATCGGGTTCATTAAAATCCTTCAAAAAATAAAATCCTGAACCGTGGGAATATTCCATGCGTAGGCCTCCCGTCGATACGGCCTCGTGAGCGAGACAGACCTCGCACCTGGTAATATTCTGAAAACGTGGTGGGCCCTTCTATTATGAAGCCGCCCTGCACTTTGCCTCTAGAAAATTCCAGGATCACGAATCAAACCGTCAATGTCCGGGACTATCCAAACAGCTCTTGCTCGATTGCATGGGCTGGCACAGGAAGCAACTGTGCCGATGCGCAAAAATGGCAACTCCGTGCAAACGCTAGCAAACAAGGTTGAGGACGTGCGGATCTTTCTTCCACACCTCAATGCACATTCACTCGCGGAGAGCCGAATGCGTCAGCTCTCCGCATAGTGATACGGATTCTCCTCTTACGAAGTAATCGCAGCAGCGGCCGGCTTCGACGCCGCCACCGATTCAAACTTCATCGCCTCTTTCTTTCCATCGCGATCCACTCGAACGTGCTCGCCCGGCAGAACTTTGCCCTCGAGAATCTGCATCGCGAGGGGATCCTGAATCATGCGTTGGATCGTGCGCCGCAACGGCCGCGCGCCAAACGCAGGATCGTACCCTTCGGTCACCAGCAGGGCCTTCGCCGCCGGCGTCAGCTCCAACGTGATCTGCCGCTCTGCCAGCAGCTTCTCGACGTTCCGCAACAACATCCCCACGATGTTCTCGAGTTGCGCTTTGCCCAGCGGATTGAAGATCACGATCTCATCGATGCGGTTGATGAACTCCGGCCGAAATGCCGCTCGCAACGCTTCCAGCGCTTCCTTCCGCGCCCGCTCCGGATCCTTGTCCGACAACTCAAAGATCGCCGTCGAACCAACGTTGCTTGTCATCACCAGCACGGTGTTGCGGAAATCAACCGTGCGTCCCTTCCCGTCGGTCAAACGCCCGTCCTCCAGAATCTGGAGCAGCACGTTGAACACATCCGGATGCGCCTTCTCGATCTCGTCGAACAGCACCACCGAATACGGATGCCGCCGCACTTGCTCGGTCAGTTGGCCGCCTTCTTCGTAGCCGACATATCCCGGAGGCGCGCCAATCAATCGCGACACGCTGTGCTTCTCCATGTATTCCGACATGTCGATGCGAATCATCAGCTTTTCGTCGTCGAACAAAAACTCCGCCAGCGCTCGCGCCAACTCGGTCTTGCCGACGCCCGTCGGTCCGAGAAAAATAAAAGATCCGATCGGCCGCTTCGGGTCCGACAATCCGGCCCTGCTGCGACGCACGGCGTTCGACACACGCGCCAGCGCATCTTCCTGCCCGACGACGCGATCGCGCAGTCGCGTTTCCATCTTCACGAGCTTCTGCGCTTCGCCTTCGAGCAGCCGGCCAGCCGGAATGCCCGTCCACTTGCTGACGAGCTTTGCGATGTCCTCTTCATCGACTTCTTCCTTCAGCATCGGCGCGTCTTTTTGTACCTTCGCAAAACGCTCTTCCGCCTGCTTCAGGTCGCGCTCCGCGGCGGCAATTCTTCCGTAGCGAATTTCCGCAACCTTCGCGAGTTCGCCGGCCCGTTCATAGCGCTGTGCCTCCGCGTGAAGCTGCTCGATCTGTGCCTTCAATTTGCGAATGTTGCCGATAGCATCTTTTTCCGCCTGCCATCGCGCTTTCCGCGCGCTCGAATCTTCCTTCAGCTTCGCCAGCTCTTTCTCGATCTGCTGCCTTCGTTCCTTGGAGTGCGAATCCTTTTCCTTCAGCAGCGCCTGCCGTTCGATTTCGAGCTGCATGATGCGCCGCTCGATCTCGTCGATCTCTTCCGGCAGCGAATCGATCTGCATGCGCAGGCTCGCCGCCGCCTCGTCGATCAAGTCGATCGCCTTGTCCGGCAAAAATCGATCCGAAATGTAGCGATGCGACAGCGTCGCCGCAGCCAAAATTGCCGCGTCCTTGATACGCACACCGTGATGAACTTCGTAGCGCTCTTTCAATCCGCGCAAAATAGAGATCGTATCCTCGACAGTCGGCTCGCTCACGAGCACGGGTTGAAACCGACGCTCCAGCGCCGGATCCTTTTCGATATATTTTTTGTATTCGTTCAGCGTGGTCGCGCCGATTGCACGCAGTTCACCGCGCGCCAACGCCGGCTTCAAAATATTGGAGGCGTCCATCGACCCTTCAGCCGCGCCCGCGCCAACCAGGGTATGTAGTTCGTCGATGAACAGAATGATCTGCCCATCGGCCTCCGAAATATCTTTGAGCACAGCCTTCAGCCGCTCTTCAAATTCGCCGCGAAACTTCGCGCCGGCGACGAGCGCAGCCAGATCCAACGCCACGAGCTTCTTGGTTTTCAAAACATCGGGGACATCGCCCGACACAATTCGCTGCGCCAATCCTTCGACGATCGCCGTTTTGCCGACGCCTGGCTCGCCAATCAGCACCGGATTATTTTTCGTGCGGCGCGCCAAGATTTGCATCACGCGCCGAATTTCTTCATCGCGCCCGATCACCGGATCGAGCTTCGATTTGCGCGCCAACTCCGTCAGATCGCGCGCGTATTTCTCCAGCGACGCGTAAGTCGATTCTGGATTCTGCGATGTGACTCGCTGATTTCCGCGCAATCCGGTCAACGCCTGCAAAATCGCTTCGTGCGAAGCTCCCTGCTTTTTCAGCAGTTGTCCCGCGGGATCGCGATCTTGTCCGGCAATCGCCAAAAACATGTGCTCGGTCGAGACGTACTCGTCCTTAAAATTCTCGGCTTCCTTAAATGCGCGCTCAAGGACATCGTTCAAGGCGCGGCTCATGTTCTGCTGCGCGAATCCCGTCACGCGCGGCAACTTGCCGATTTCGCGCTGCAGTTCCTGGTTGAGCAATTCCGAACGGATTCCCAGCCGCGCCAAAAGTGGAGACACCACGCCGTCCACTTGCGCGACCAGCGCCGATAGCAAATGCACCGGCTCGATCGATTGGTTTTCATGCGTCGCGGCAATATCTTGCGCGCTTTGCAAGGCTTCCTGAGCCTTGACTGTCATTTTTTCAAATCGAAGCATGTTTCTATTCCTTAAGTTTCTGAATCAACTCTCTGAATCGACTTTCTGATTAACTGGTCGAATCTCTTTTCCGGCATCCGATGCCGGAACTTCTAACTCGGTATCTTGCTCTCAAATTCGATGAGCGCACCGTAAAAAAGGGGCCGACATTTCTGCCGGCCCCTTCCAGATTTGCTCCACCCGTTGGAGTAGCAGGTTTACTTCGCGCCAGCCGTTGCCGCAGCGGCGGCCGCTGGAGCGTTGGTCGAAGTGCCGGTCGAGGTTCCAACCGTAACCTTGATCTGCTTCGGCTTGGCTTCCTCGCGCTTCGGAACGTTGAGGGTCAATACACCGTTCTGGTAGTCGGCCTTGATGCCGTCCGGGTTCACGGTGTTCGCGAGCGAAAAGCTGCGGCTGAACGAGCCATAGGCGCGCTCGACGCGCAGATAATTGTCTTCGTTCACCTTCTTCTCAAATCGGCGTTCGCCGCGGATCGTCAGGATATTGTTCTCTACGCGAATGTCTAGGTCCTTGGCTTCGACGCCGGG
This sequence comes from uncultured Acidobacteriota bacterium, assembly GCA_963795355.1. Classification (GTDB taxonomy): domain Bacteria; phylum Acidobacteriota; class Terriglobia; order Acidiferrales; family UBA7541; genus Acidiferrum. The sequence goes on along the minus strand of CAWCHM010000007.1, from coordinate 173,234 downwards.
CAAGTCGGCCTTGACGACGAGTTCGTGCTCGTTTTCATGGATATCGACCGCAGGCGCCCAAGTCGTCAGGTTGGAATCCTGGCTGGTGGTGCGCTCAAAGGCGTCGTTGAACAAGCGATTGATCTGGTCCTGCAACGTGGTTTGGCCGCGGAAAGCGGTAAGTGTCTTCATTGGTTCAAGTTCCTCTCAATCATAACTAACTACAACATCATAATATAATATGAGTGCCTTCGTGTCAACTACGATTCGAGGCAAGATCGAATGAATTTACCCCTCCCCCCGTGGTATTTCTCTAAGAATGTGATTCTGGCCGAGTTAGCTCAGCGCTAAGTGTAAGAATGTGATTCTACGAGGGTTAAGCTCACTAGAGCCCCCGGACGAATCTGTAACCCATTATCGATCAAAGACTTATGGCTTTGGCCGCGATTAGCCCCGCGACGCCGTCGCGGAGGTCACTCTATCGCCTGATTGGTTATTTGATGTGCTGGCCTCGGTTTGGCTCCAAGTCGCTCCCTGCTACACTGACGCAAGCCCATGCGCCTTGACGAACTCGACTATGCTCTGCCGGCGGAGTTAATCGCCCAGCGCCCTCTTTCCCAACGGGACTCCTCCCGCATGCTGGCCCTCGATCGCCAAAGTGGCGCGATTGAGGATCATTCCTTTTCTGAGTTTCCGGACATGCTGCGCGGCGACGAATTGCTCGTGCTCAATAACGCCCGGGTGATTCCGGCCCGGCTATTCGGTCACCGAGCCGGCATCCATTCGCAGTCACCCTCAAATTCCACCCGCCGGGAACATCTCACTGGGGAAGTGGAGGTACTGCTTACCAAGCAGGTCGAGCCCAAGACTTGGGAAGCCTTGGTGCGCCCAGGCCGCAAGCTCCCCGTCGGGGAGCGCATTCGATTTGGAGAAGGAGTGTTGGAGGCAGAAATCCTGACGCGCGGAGAGCTAGGGCTGCGCACTCTGCGGTTTGAGTCGCATACAAACGAATTGGTGGACGAACTCGTCGATCGGCTCGGGCACATTCCGCTGCCGCCGTACATCGAGCGTTCCGACGAGACGTCTGATCGGGATCGCTACCAAACGGTCTTCGCAAAACGTCGCGGGGCGATCGCAGCGCCGACCGCGGGACTACACTTCACGCCCGAGATTTTCGAGCGCATTCGCAATCGCGGCGTCGAAATCTGCGAGCTGACGCTCGACGTTGGCCTCGGGACGTTCCAGCCAATACACGCCGAAGAGATCGAAGAGCACCATATGCACGCCGAGTCATTCGAAATTTCCGAAGAAACAGCGGACCAGATTGAGCGAGCACGCGCCGCGAAGCGTCCCATCGTGGCCATCGGCACGACGGTTGTGAGAGCGCTGGAAGCGGCCGCGCTTCAGGCGTTCGAATCAAACTCGAGCTCGCTTGTGCAAGCTGGGCGCGCCGAAGCACGTCTGTTCATCTACCCCGGCTTTGCATTTCGCGTCACCGACGCGCTGCTGACCAATTTTCATCTTCCGCGCTCGACGCTGCTCGCGCTCGTCTGCGCGCTGGCGGGCAAAGAAAACGTTGTCGCGGCTTACCGCCACGCTGTAAACGCGGAATATCGCTTCTACAGCTATGGGGACTGCATGTTCATTCGATAGCGTGAAGTGATCGGCGTGAGGCGGAGCTACGATGGCTGCGTTCGGTGGTTGGGATTGAGCTGAGATCCTTCGGCGCCTTTCGGGCGCCTCAGGATGACAACTGATACGGGGTAGGGAAAATCGCGGGAATCCTGAATCGAAAATAAAAAGGGATGCGCCGAAACGCATCCCTTCCCAGTTCCGATAAGAGACGGATCAGCTATTCACTGAAGACGAAAACTTTTTTCTGACCCGAGAAACGAACTTCGCTCACCTGGCCGGAGTCATTGAGCAACACCGCATCATAGTTCGATTTCGTATCGCGATCTTCCCAGCGACCGTCGCTCTGGGCCACAACCTGCTTGCCCTTCTGCACGGTGGCTTTGTTACCGTCGATCAACAAACGATACTCTCCCGCTTCCAGCTTTGCCGTGCCCACTTTAGCGGACTGGTTAATGTTGATCGTCTTGCTGACCGGCTTTGCGAACACCGGTACGGCTAGCGCGACCACCGCGAGCAATACGACACTACGAAAAAATGAATTGGATTTCATGCGTGTCACCTTTTCCATCGAGGATCGAGTCAGCCGCAGACTTCCTGCTGGAGGCGAGACAGAGATTGACACGCGGGCACGGGGACGAGTAGCCTTCCCCGAACGACACTTTCTCTTCCTGGACTAACGGCCGGAAAGAATGCGTGTCACGGCCCCGCGGCTGCCACCGCGGGGTTTTTCTTGAAGAAAACTCTGACTGACCAAAAGCAGCCCTGCGTTCCGGCTGCACTCGTATAGACGAAGCACCCCCTACGAATGTTTCGTGAGATTCGAAAAATTTCTGCATGAATCTGCACGAATTTGTTGCGTATTTGTCATCAGAGAGTGTTCGATTGCGGCACAATGTGACGTTTTGTGGCCCCGTATTTGTAGAAATTGTAGAAATTGTCATAGAAATTAGAACTCGGGGAAATCGTTTGCCGGGCCCACACCTTCTAGATGGCCGTTATTGGAATCGCACGTTTTCCCACCGTGCATCCATATGTATGTTCCTTTATACTCAGGTGCTCTTTTTGGATGCCCGAGATGCGCATTCTCGTACTTAGCGATATTCACGCCAACGCGACTGCACTTAACGCCGCTCTCGATGCGGCCAAAGGGCGCTGGGATAATGTCGCGTGCCTCGGCGACGTTGTCGGATATGGCCCCGATCCCAACGAAGTGACCACGAAGATTCGCGAACTCGGCGCGCGCACGATACGCGGAAATCATGACAAGGCCGCGACCGACCTTATGGAGACCGACGACTTCAATCCCGTCGCGAAGGCTGCGGTCGATTGGACGCGCTCACAACTTTCTCCCGACAATTTGAAATGGATTTCCGAGCTACCATCGGGCCCACTCGAAACGGACGGCATCGTTCTTGTTCACGGCGCATTTCAGGATGAAGACGAATACGTTTTCACGCCTGCGCAGGCGCTCGAAGGACTTCTCGACTCCACCGCAAATGTGACGTTTTTTGGTCACACGCATCATCAGGGCGGATTCTCTTACGAGAACCAGAAGTCGCAGCTCGAAATGTTGAGCATTCATCCGCGGGCTTCGGAATCGTTCGCGCCACTGCGCATTGAAGCGAAACGAAGATATCTGCTCAATCCTGGCTCGATCGGTCAGCCGCGCGATGGAGATCCGCGCGCCGGATTCGCGATCGCCGATCTCGAAAATGAAGTCGTCGAATTCTGGCGAGTTCCGTATGACATCGCCGATGTCCAGACACGGATGCGCAGCGCAAAGCTGCCCGATCCATTGATTCATCGCCTCGTCGTCGGCCGCTAACTCGTCGACTTCGATCAGGATTTATTGTGTTGGTTTTGAAAGCTGCGCATAGAGAGCAGCTTCCTCTTTCATTCCGAGTTCTTTGCAGCAATACTCCAGCCATTGAAAAATTTGTGAATGAGTCAGGTCGGAAGGGCTAGCTAAGGCTCTGGCACGCTCCAACTCGACCCTCGCATGTCCATAGTCGCCCGTCTCGCAAAGACTGCCTCCAAGAGCCCAGTGAGCACGAAATTCAAAATTGCCCGAAAGACCCAAGGCGATGGCTTTTTCCAACGTCTTCCGGGCCAAAACATGGTTCTTGATAGACCACTGGCAATACCCCAGATAAAAAAGCACAGCGGGATTTTTCGAGTATGAGGCTTCCAGTTCTTGAAGTACTGGCAGAGCTTCCGAGGGAAATCCGAGGTCAGCTAAAATAAAAGCTCTTTCGGCGTAGATCGTTTCTTTAATGTCCTTAAGATACGGGGCTTCCAAGGACGACCCATATTTTTTGATCAACGAATCGAACGTCGCTAAAGCCTCCTTAGTTTTATCTCTGGAGACCGTTTCAGCAACCACAATCAGTGCTTCTTGAAGTTCAGCCTCCAGATTTATCCTAATTCTCTGGTCCTGATCCAACGTCGGGCTGGAATTCGAGTCCGCCAGGATGCCCTTGATCGTCTGTAGCTGCTTCTTGGCAAGCGCAATGTCCCCCAACGATAAAAGATCGGTGATACCTCCAATCAGGGCGCTCGCCTGCTCCATGGGATCGTCAGCGATTCTGGCTGCTTCGCACAACGTATCGTACGATTCCTTGAACTTTCCTTCCTGTCTCAGCGCGTACGCCTTATCCAAGAGAGATGAGTCAGTCATGTCGCACCGCCTCCAAAGAGCCAGCACCCCATACCGCATTGTAAGTCCTCATTTGCGATCGGGGGGCAACGGGCGGGATTTGTGCATCGGCGAGTATTCTTTCCTTCAAGACGTACCTCGCCGGAATTTGCCATCCATGCGAGGAAACATGCGAAACTTCGTATTGCGTTCATGCATGAAGAGCCGCAAATTCAGATTCCCGATCCTGCACAGCCTGAGGGCGGCAGATTTAGTTTTGCCCTGATCCTCGCGGCCGCGGCGGTCGTGGTCATTGTCGCTGCGATTTATTTTTCGCCGGGGCGCCAGTCGCCACCGGGCGCTGCGCCGCAGCAAGTGCATTTCGCTTTCGGCAGCGCGGAGCAGGCGTATGCGGCTTCCGTTCACATCGAAAACATCGCTCTGACACGCGCTGAAAATTTTATCCATCAGGAAGTGACGACCCTGACTGCTGATTTAGTGAACGCCGGCTCCCGGTCGCTTCGCGGGGTCGAAATCACGATCACATTTTCGGACGACATGAACCAGATTGCACTGCGCGAGTCGCGTGCCGTCGTGGTTCCGTCCAATCCGTCTCTCGCCGCCGGCGAACGCCGGCAGTTCGATATCGCCTTCGAACACATCCCTCCGTCGTGGAACATGCAGCAGCCCATCGTTCGCATCACCGGGCTTGAGCTGGCCCCTTAAAGATCCGCGTCCGTAATAGGCTCGACCCGTAACGTCTATTTACTTATCGATATTGTTATTTATAATGGACGTTGATGGAGCTCGCGGCGGATATCGAAGAGCGCCTGCGTCGTCTCGACAACGCACCTTCTGTGGAGGTGCGCGAAAACGGCACTCGCGTGGCAACCGTCTCGCCGTTCTCGTGGCAATTGAGAGGCGCGTCCGCGAGACCAGTTCTCTCCGTGGAATCGGACCAGCTCAAAATCACGCATCGTATTATCGCGATCTTCGCCGAGACCGACGGCCGGCTCGCTCTTTCGTTCGAGCGCTTGGGCAACTGTCGCCCCGGCCGGCTGGAATTTCTGCGCATCGATTTCGCACGCTCGCCTCGAGAAATCGCAAGACTGGATTTCCGATCGCGCCTGACGCGCGTTCTTGCCGAACGTTTTCCGGACGAAGCGCTGGAATCTACTCTCTCGATAGGTCCCGATCTCGAGCACTCCATTTCCGGCAACTATGCGCGCGGCGTCTTGCGCAGCGCTTCCGGACGTTGGGCGCTGCTGGCGGTCGCTGATTCCGAGACGGGCGCCACGTCGGCGAATAGCCTGACTTTCGGCCTGTTGTGGCTTGCTCGCGTGCGCGAAACGTCGAGCGAGGGTTATGTCGCCGGTCTCAAGCTGATCGTAGCCAGAGGGGCAGGCGCGAGACTCGTACATCTCGGGAAGGCGCTCAGCTCCAGCATCGCACTCCAGATCTATGAATTCGATCCGCGTAACGACGATCTAGTGCGGATTGATCCGAACGCGCTGGCCAATCTCGCGACATGGCTGGTGGCGTCGCGAGCTCGCCTATCGCTTCTAGAGCGTGCGAGTTCGGAACTTGATCCGATCGTCGCGCTCGCATCGAAGGCCGTCACGCTCCATCCCGATCTTCAGAATGGCGAAATCATTCTTCGTTTTCGCGGCCTGGCATTTGCCCGGTGGGAAGATGGCGTCGTCTACTTCGGCGCTGAAGGCGATCTTCGGAAAAAACTGACGGCCTCGTCGCAATCGGAATTCAAAACCGTGTTGGATGATTTGGAACTTCACCGCCACCCACTGGCAACCAACATGCGTCACCCTCTGTATCGCGCTCAAGCCGAACGCTGGCTCGAAACCATCGTCCGCAGCGATGTGACGCGGATCGATGCGAGTCTTGATCCCCGCTTCGTCTACACGCAGCTATTCGCGAACTCCGCGGCAGAACGCGGCATCCTCGACATCCTCACCGTTACGACTTCAGGCCGCCTGGCGATTATCGAACTGAAAGCCACCGAGCACATTCACCTGCCGCTCCAGGCTGCCGACTACTGGCTCCGGATCGAGCACCATCTCGAACAAGACGACTTTCATAAGTGCGGCTATTTTTCGCCGCTGGAATTGCAGAAAACTCCGCCCATCGTGTTTCTCGTTGCGCCCGCGCTGCGCTTCCACTCGACATCTGGGCTGCTGCTGCGCCAGTTGTCCCAGTCGATCGAGGTCGTCCGCGTCGGTATAGCGGAAAGCTGGCGCCGCGGCCTTCGCGTCGTCATGCGCCAGTAGCGCAGCGTGCATCGTCGCAGCCGGCTACAAAATTTGAGATATCCACACTCGCGGCCCTTTCATCGAGAGTTCACAATTTTTGCCACCGCCGTTTCTCTCGCAACGATGTACAATTGCGCGCGTCCCAGAGGTTTCAAGGGGAAATCGTGAATTTTTCGGCGGCAATTCGTCGTACCGGTGATGTATCGATCGTGGATCTCAGCGGCCAACTGACCTCGTTCGCCAGCGGCGTTCTTCGTCAGACCGTTAGCGATCTGATCACTCAGGGCAATAAGCAAATCGTGCTCAACGTCGGAAACTTGATCTACCTCGATAGCTCCGGCGTCGGCGCGCTCGTCAACTGCTACATGAGCGTCATCAAGCAAGGCGGCGAAATGAAAGTGGTCGGCCTGACGCCGAAGGTCGAGGAAGTCCTGAAGATCACGCAGCTCTATCGAATCTTTCAGGAATTTCACGACGAAGAAGAAGCACTGCAGAGTTTCCCCGAAGCCCGAAAAAAAGAATCCGCCTGAAATCAGACGCGCACGCTACGTCTCGTACACGAACGCAATTTGAGCCTGCGAATTTTTCCCAGGAGTTCTTTCCAAGTGAGAACGGGTGCGCCTGTTCGTTGGGCTCTGCGAAAAATCGGCCGTAAAAGGAGAGAAGCAGCTAAGGTTTTGGCCTTAACTGCTTCCCGGGGTGTGTCCTCGAAGTGGTTAGTTACAATTATAGATGCAATCCCGCCAAAAAGGTTTCCTTTTTTTGAGCTAAGAAATAAGAACTTCCGGATCTCGAATTCCCACTAATACAAAAGTATTACACGGGGCAAATCGCCGTCGCTAAATCCAGTTTTTTGTGGAACTTTCCCGCCCGCTCGGCGGAAGAGGAATCAGTAGAACAAATATTTCTGCCACCGCTCGTCGCGATGCCCAATCAACCGCATCAGCTGGCGTGACGTGTGTAGCGTGAACGGCCGCGGCCGACGTGCCAATTTGAAACCCGCCTCTTCGGGCGTCCGGTCGCCCTTGCTGTTATTGCAGTTGTAGCAGCAGGCCACCAAATTCTCCCACGACGACCGCCCGCCCCTTGATCGCGGCACCACGTGGTCGAGCGTTAGTTCCGATCCGGGAAATATCCGCCCACAGAACTGACAGGTGTTCCGATCTCTTAACAAAATGTTCTTCCGAGACAGCGCCCGGCTTTGCTGCGGGATGTGCCGGTACGCGAGCAGCCGGATCACCGACGGCACCCGGTGGGCCTTCGCCGACGAATGCACCTCAGAGCTATGCAGCTCCTCGGCCTGAGCCACGCCCTTGAGCATGAGGACCATAGCACGCCGCACGGCCGTGACGTTAATCGGCTCGTAGGTCGCGTTGAGCACCAACACGGGCTCCTGCATCAGCGACGCCCGTCGCAACGGCGATGTGTTGTGGATTCTACTGCCGGCAGGACTTTCTGAGCCGGACACAGTTTCTCCGGCAGCTTGGGGGTTGTGGCGCCCCCGGGAATCGACAGAGTCAAGCCGTCGTGCGCTCATCGCGCTCCCTTGGGTACAACTACTCGCCGATGCCTGTCGGCGTCTCTCGTTTCACTGCTCTTGCGACTGTTAAACCGACTACCGACTTGGCTCCAGCTTCAAGCAACGCTTTGGCACACGCGTCGAGTGTCGCGCCTGTCGTCATTACATCATCTACCAGTAAGACGCGCTTATTGTCAACCTGGCTGCCCGGACGTGTGGCAAAAGCGCCACGTACGATGCGCCAGCGCTCTTCGTTGCTCAGTATGTGCTTGTCGGGACGGGCTTTAGTGCGCATGAGCAAAACCGTCTTCAGGGGCAGTCGCAGCCGTTTCGCCACTTCTCGAGCGATCAATTCCGCCTGGTTGAATCCGCGCTCGCGTTCCCGCATTCGGTGGAGCGGCACCGGCACGACGATATCACCGGTCAGGCCATCGCGCCGTGCGACCGAGGCGACTTGCTCCCCGAAGTACGCGGCCAGTGGATCGATCCGCTCAAACTTCAGCAGGACCACCGCGCGTACCAACACGCCGCGGTAGGCCGCATAGCTCCGGGCACACTCGAAGCGATACTTGCGCTCAGCGCAATCGAGGCATGTAGGTGCTTCGCCGTCGTCGGCTGTGGCCAGAGTGGTCGCCACCAAAGCTGGCGATCCGCAAACCGCACAAACCCGCGCGGTCAGCGCTGGAAACGATCCGAGACACTCTTCGCAAATCGGCAGCCGGCTAGCTCGAATGAGCAGCCGCTCGCACAATCGGCACCCACCAGGGAAAAACACGCTAACGAGCGCGTCGCCTGTGTCCCTAACCCACTGCACAAGCATCCATCAAACGCTACCATATACCGATATATAAGTGTACTTGAATATATAGCCCGCAGAACCCCCGCGTTGTCTGCGCGCGTCTTCTGTGGCGATCTTCCGCTTGCGAGCAAAAAATAAGCGCGGGGCCAAAACCTCGGCCCCGCGCGATTCCATTCACGACTGCCTCTCTCCAAAGCAGCCGTTAAACTAAATCAAACCCTGCTCGATCTTCTCCTGACACGATATGCAGTTCTTCGCCCAGGGCACCGCTTCCAGGCGCTTGGTCTGCATTTCCTCCTGGCAGTTTCCGCAGAGGCCGTACTCGTTCGCTTTGATCCGCTTCAGCGCCTCGTCGATCATGTTCAGGATCGTCCGGTCGGTATTCGTCATGCCGAAGAGAAACTCCTTCGTATACGAATTGGCCGCTTTGTCGGCGAGGTCCACGGTCGGATCGTCGTCCGCTTGCCGTCCTTCTTCTTCTGTGCGCGCGATGGTCTTCATCAACTCTTCGCGGCGTGTGGTCAACTTCTTTTTGTAGTATTCGAGCCGTTTCTTGTCCATTTTGGAGTCCCGCCCCCTCACTACTGCCTTTCGGGGCCATCTAAAAACTCCATAGTGTAGGCTGATGCCTCCACACTGTCAAGAACGCCACGCTCAGTAAGTGATAACACGCATCGGAGTGCGCCGCTGTGCATTCGATGGTGTTCTCAATTTACTCGCGTCCGGCATCCACCGAATTGACTTTTCCCCGCGCCTGGTGACAAATAATCTCTCCACCGCCGCACCGAGCATCAAAGTGTCGTCTCCGCGCTGTCGTCAGCGCGGATCGCAGCGCAGGCAAAGCGGCAACGCGAAGCAAACAGCCACAACACGCAATCGCCCATGGACCCACGCTCCTCATGAACATCCTCGATCTCCTCGTTGGCAAACCGCTCGCGACTAGCGAAGAGCGTGCCGAGCAAATCGGTCCCGGCCGCGGCATTCCCATTTTCGGCCTCGACGCGCTGAGTTCCGCCGCGTACGGCACCGAAGCCGCGCTCAGCATTCTCATCCCGCTCGGCCTCGTTGGACTTCACTACGTTCTTCCGATCAGCACCGCCATCATCATTTTGCTGGTCATTGTTTACTTTTCGTATCGCCAGACGATCGCTGCTTATCCCAACGGCGGCGGCTCCTATACCGTCGCGCGCTTCAATCTCGGGCCGTTCGCCGGCCTGCTTGCCGCCGCGGCGCTCCTGACGGACTACATCCTCACCGCCGCTGTCGGCATCTCGGCCGGGGTCGGCGCGCTCGTCTCCGCCGTTCCTCGCCTGCATCCCCACATGGTCGTTCTATGCATCGGCATTCTGATCATCATCACCATCCTGAATCTGCGCGGCTTGCGCGAAGCCGGCTTCGCCTTCATGTTTCCAACGTATCTTTTCGTGGGAACTTTGGGCATCACCATTGCTGCCGGCATCTTCCGTGTTTTCGCCTCCGGCGGACATCCAGCGCCGCTGACTGCGCTCCCCGCTCTGCCCGCCGCCACGCAAGCCATCACGCTCTGGCTGCTGCTCAAAGCGTTCTCCAGCGGTTGCGCCGCGCTCACCGGCGTTGAAGCCGTCAGCAACGGCGTCAAAGCGTTCCGCGAACCGGGCGTAAAAAACGCGCAGCGCACGCTCACCATCGTCATCCTGATTCTCGGTGTCCTTCTCGCTGGCATCTCCTATCTCGCAAAAATGTACGGCATCACCGCGATGGACCCGAGCAACTCCGGCTACCAAAGTTTGCTGTCTCTCCTCGTCGCCGCTGTTTTCGGCCGCGGATTCTTTTACTACCTCACCATCGCTGCGATCCTTCTGGTCCTATCGCTCTCTGCCAACACCGCGTTCGCCGATTTTCCGCGCCTCTGCCGCTCGATCGCGCTGGACAACTATCTTCCGCACGTCTTCGCGTTTCGCGGACGGCGCCTCGTTTACACCTACGGCATCGTCATCCTCGCTCTGCTCACCGGAGCATTGCTCATCCTCTTCGGCGGCATCACCGATCGCCTCATTCCCCTCTACGCCGTCGGCGCATTTCTTGCCTTCACGCTCTCACAATTCGGCATGGTGGCCCACTGGCGCAAAAAACGCGGCGAGCATTGGCTCAAGAGCGCCTTCGTTAACGGACTCGGCGGTTTCGTTACCGGCATCACCGTCCTCGTTATCCTCGTCGCAAAATTCGTTGAGGGCGCCTGGATCACCATCCTTTTTATCCCGATGCTGATCGTGATTTTCTCCGCTGTTCGGCGCCACTACCATTCCGTGACCACGATCACGCGCTGCACCGTACCCATGGTCCCGAAGTGTCACGCCACCCAACCGATCGCCGTCGTTCCCATCGACCATTACAGCCAGGTCACTCGCCACGGTCTCGAGCTCGCCTCGCGCCTCACTACCGAAGTCATCGCCGTCCACGTCGAGCCCGACGAACACTCCGAAGTCCTCTACAAGGAATGGGATCGTCTCGTCGTCGCGCCTTTCGTCGCCGCCGGCGACCCGCCTCCAAAACTCGTCCGCCTTCCATCCCCCTATCGCTTTGTCATCGTCCCGATCGTCCAATACATCTTGCAGCTCTCACACGAGCATCCCGATCGTCGCATCGTTGTCGTCATTCCCGAACTCGCCGAAGGCCGCTGGTACGAATATTTCCTCCACAATCAGCGCGGCCGCCTGCTCGAGTGGCTGCTTCTCGTGAAAGGCAACGAGCATATCTTCACGCTCAACGCCCCTTATTACCTCGGACATCATTCCTCCGCGCACCGCTCGGCCGACGCCGGCCCCGAAGCCTCTGCCGTCATCGACTCCTTGGTCGACCAAGCCAAATCCACCAACCCGTCCCCCTCGGAGTCCTAGCTCGTCGCTCCATCACAGCCACGATCATGTAAAGGCGCAGCATGCTGCGCCCCTAGCCCGCACGATGTTCGCGTCCTTGTCTCTGAGTTCGATGTTCCACGCACTAATCCCGCCTCCCCCAAATCCCGCTCCGTAGTCCAGAAATCACCCTATTCCTCCACGACCGTCCCAGCGCAATCCTAGACTTGTCGGAAGCACAGCGATCGCAACACAGACCGATCCGGACCATCGAGGTGAACATGATCAAAAAAGTAGCGGGCGGTTACAAAGTGCTATCGGAAAAAGGAAAGAATCTTGGCGGCCCCTACAAATCCAAAGCCGCCGCCCAAAAGCGCCTGAAGCAAGTCGAATACTTCAAGCACAAAGGCTAGAACCAAGCCTCAACGATCGTACTCAAATCAAAAAAGGGCGGAGCCAAAGCTCCGCCCTTTTCAATTTCTAGCAGGAACTTCTAGGGGCGCAGCACCGCCGCGTGCCAAGCCCCACGATCTCTGTGTCTCGAGAGCCCAATCCGGTTGTGAACCAACGTAGTCGGATTCATCCGTCGCATATCGAATCTGCTCAGAACGCGGCGATCGTTTTCACGGTGTCGAACTCCGATTCGGCTAGGACTTCGCTGTGATCGGGAATGTGGTTCCGGTCGTATGCGTCGCGCGGTCGTCGGCCAGCCACAATGCAAGTTCGGCTACGTCCTGCGTCGCGACCCATTTGCTCGGATCGGCGTCGGGCATGGCTTTGCGATTTCCGGGCGTGTCCATCGTGTCCGGCAGAATGATATTCGCCGTCACTCCGGCGTCGCGATTCTCCAGAGCCACGGTGCGCACCAGCGACACGAGCGCCGCTTTGAACGTCACGTAAGCTCCGATTCCCGCGTGTGGCTCGCCGGCAGCGAGACTGCCAATCGCCACGATTCGTCCGTTGCCCGACTTGCGCAAATGGGGAATCGCCGCGCGCAAAACGTAGAACGCGGACGAAAGATTCAGATCCTGCATTTGTTCCCAGGTAGCATCGTCGGTTTCGGCGATGGTTTTGCCTCCGGCAAAGGCGCCGAGCACGTGGATCAACATATCGAGCCGCCCGTGGCGCGCCAGAACGGACTGCACGATGTCTGCGGCCGCGCTCGGCTTTGTCAGATCGGCAGAGATTGCAACAAACCTAGGCTGCGGAAATTCCGCCACCGAAATCTTGTCGGAAACGCCAGTGACCAAAGCACCTGCCTCAAGAAAACTTCGAGTGATGGAGGTGCCGAGCCCTCCGTTTGCTCCGGTGATGAGAGCCACTTTATTTTTCATAATTTTTTCACACCCGGATTTTTGGGACACATTGCCCTTCCCGAAAACCCTCCTGCAAATTCGCGTCGCAGAGAGGATGAGCGGGGTAAGCCTGCGGTTGCAAGCTTTCTCATCGAAACCACCCGGCGCACCCGGCGCCAGCGCGAATCGCAAGATGGACAAGCAATTTTGAAACGTTCTATATTCGCGCTGCTCGTTCCGTCGTGACGGAGTCCATGTGCTTCCCCTATTTTCGGTTCGAATCACTCTGAAATTCGACGTGGTCCGAACAATCCCAGCAGTTGTGCTCGCGTTTTGCGTCATCGCGCTAGCCGCGCCAGCGCAGGATACAAAAGTCGTTGGCAGTAACAGCGTCGGCTGGGATCCAAGTGGGCAGCAAATTCCCGGGCCGGCGTGCCTGACAACGCGCGGCGCGTGGGAAGGCGGCACAACTCCGTGCGCTCCAAACGAGCATGAGACCTGGCTCGCCGACATCCGCCACTGGCGCGCCGAGCGACTTATTCGCATCGGCTACAACGGCGCACGCTACGAAATGCCCGAGCTTCGCTGGACGCAATCGAGCTTCATCCAGCCGCAGATGATGGTCGAGGATCGCTACTTCTACGATCCAGTCGCCGGCATGTACACCGTCGATCGCTATCTCGACGATCTCGACAAACGCTATGGCGGCATCGACTCCGTTTTAATCTGGCCCACGTACTCGAACATGGGCATCGACAATCGCAATCAGCACGACATGATTCGTGCGATGCCCGGCGGCATCGCCGGCGTGAAGCAAATGGTCGCCGATTTTCATCGCCGCGGCGTGCGCGTCTTTTTTCCGATGATGATGTGGGATCAGGGCACGCGCGATCCCGGCAAGCCGTGGCCCGACGCGATCGCTGAACTCATGGCCGAGATCGGCGCCGATGGCATCAACGGCGACACGCAGGACGGCGTCCCGCTCGCGTTCTCCGAAGCCGCCGACAAAATTCATCACCCGCTCGCGTTCGAGCCCGAAGGCGGTCCCGCCGACGAAGCGGTCGCTTACGATGTGATGACCTGGGGACAATACAAATTCCCGTTTGTGCCGCGCGTCGACCGCTACAAATGGCTCGAGTCGCGACACATGGTGAATATTTCCGATCGCTGGAATCGCGACAAGACCGACGACCTGCAATTCGCTTTTTTCAACGGCGTTGGTTGGGTGAGCTGGGAAAATATCTGGGGCATCTGGAACGGGATCACGCCGCGCGATGCCGAAGCAACACGACGCGTGGCGACGATGGAGCGCGCACTCGCGCCGTTTCTCGTCAGCGACGCCTGGGAGCCATTCGCGCCAATGCTGCGTTTTGGTGTCTTCGCGAGCCGCTGGCCGCTCGGCGATCAAACGGTCTGGACGATCATCAATCGTAACGAGTACGACGTCGATGGCCCGCAAATGGAATTACCGGCGACCGACGGCATGCGCTACTTCGATCTCCATCACGGCGTCGAACTTCAACCCACGCGCGATGGAGACAAGATCACATTGAGTTTTGCTATCGACGACAAAGATTACGGCGCGATCTTCGCAACAAAAGCAGCACCCGATGCGACAATTGCCGCACTGATGGCACAAATGAAGACGCTCACCGCGAAGCCGCTCTCTTCGTATTCACGCGAATGGAAATTTCTGCCGCAGCATCTCGCCGAAATCGCCGCGACGAAACCCGCAGCAACCGCGCCCCCCGACATGATCAAAATTCCCGCCGGCACGTTCAATTTCCGCGTCCACGGAATCGAGATCGAAGGCAGCAACGACATCGGCGTCGATACGCAAATGCCGTGGGAAGATTCGCCGCGCCGCTACCACGAACACGTCCTCGAGATGAAGCCGTTCTGGATCGACAAATATCCGGTGACGAACGCGCAGTTCAAACAATTTCTCGACGCGACGCACTATCATCCAAAAGACGACCTGAATTTTCTGCGCAATTGGCACGATGGCGCTTTCCCCGACGGCGCCGCCGACAAGCCGGTGACGTGGATCTCGCTCGAAGACGCCCGCGCCTACGCTGCGTGGGCCGGCAAACGCCTGCCGCACGAATGGGAGTGGCAATATTCGGCGCAAGGCAATGACGGCCGCCTCTATCCCTGGGGCAACGATTGGAACGCTGCAGCAGTCCCGGCACCCGACAAGAGCCGCACGATGCGCGGACCCGACAGCGTCAGCGCGCACCCCGCCGGGGCGAGTCCTTTCGGCGTGATGGATCTGGTCGGCAACGTCTGGCAATGGACCGACGAATACATCGATGAGCACACGCGCGGCGGAATTCTGCGCGGCGGCAGCTATTACCAGCCGCAAGGCTCGGTCTGGTATTTCCCGCAGGCATACAAGCTCGACGAACACGGCAAGTTGCTGCTGATGGCGCCGAGCAAAGATCGATCGGGCGCAGCTCGGTTTCCGCTGTGTGCGCGACGCGGAGTAGAGGCATCGCAGTCAGACGCGGTGATCGCACAAGGAAGGACGGGCAGGCACGGCGTGCCGTGCCCCTACAACGCCCCGCAAACGTGGTCTCATGTTGGAAAAATTGTAAGCCGCGTCCTTTTCGGGCATGATGACACCGCTTTTTTCGGCTCTTTGCTAGTCGCCCTCACCGGGCGCGCCGTTGCCCTTCACGGGCGGAATGCGGGGCGCATGTATCAACCCGAAGCGTACGCGGTCGCGTTGGTCTTCATGATCGGCAGCATGCTCTGCTGGGGCTCGTGGGCCAACACCATGAAGCTCACGCCCGGCTACCCCTTCCAGCTTTTCTACTGGGACTACATCATCGGCATCATCGTCGCGAGCCTGTTCTGGGGACACACGCTCGGCAGTATGAACGGCGGGCCCGTCGTCGTTCATGAACAACATTCATAGCGCCGACACGCGGCACGTTCTGTTCGCGATCGCCGGCGGCGCTGTTTTCAACGTGGCAAATTTGCTGCTTGTCGCGGCGATCGAGATTGCCGGACTGGCTGTGGCGTTTCCGATCGGCATCGGACTCGCACTCGTCGTCGGCGCGATGCTGAATTACGCGATTTCGCCGCAAGGCAATCCGCTGCTGCTCTTCGGCGGCGTGCTGCTCGTGGTGCTGGCAATCATCGTGGATGCGATGGCGTATCGCCGACGCGAGACGACGCAGCAAAAACTGAGCGCGCGCGGAATCCAGATTAGCCTAGCGTGCGGCGTGCTGATGGGAGTTTTTTATCCGCTCGTCGCGAAAGCGATCAGCGGAGAAAATGCCCTCGGCCCATACTCCGTCGCATTATTTTTCGCGCTCGGAACTGCGCTCTGCGCCATTCCCGTAAATTATTTTCTGATGCGCCATCCGCTGACCGGCACGGCGCCGGTCAGCATGAGCGGCTACGGGCAAGCGCGGCCTTCGTTCCACGTGTGGGGAATTTTCGGCGGCTTCATCTGGTGTACTGGCGCCGTACTGAATTTCGTGGCGTCACACGCGGCGATTATCGGCCCAGCGATTTCGTACTCGATCGGCCAGGGCGCGACGATGGTGAGCGCGGTGTGGGGAGTTTTTGTGTGGCGCGAATTTGCGTCGGCACCCGCGAGCGCGCGGCGACTGATTCCGCTGATGTTTGCATTTTTTATCGTTGGGCTGGTCGCGGTCGCGCTCGCCCCGGTCTTTCACTAAGAACTGAATCGCTGTTCGGAAAATCAAGATGCCGAAGAGACTTCTCGTCGTAGGCAGCATCAATCTCGATCTCGTCGCGTCGTCGCGGCGCATTCCGCTGCCCGGCGAAACTGTTTCTGGGAATACTTTCAACACATTTCCCGGCGGCAAAGGCGCGAACCAGGCGGTCGCAGCCGGACGGCTCGGCGCGCCGGTGAGCATGATCGGGCGCCTCGGCAACGACGCATTCGGAACGCAACTCCGCGCAAGCCTCGAAGCCGCTGGTGTCGATACGAAAGCCGTCGAGGTTGTGCCGACATCATCCGGCATCGCGCTGATCACCACCGCCGAAGACGGACAAAACGCGATCGTGGTCGTACCCGGTGCGAACGGCGAATTGTCTCCTCGCGAACTGGAAAAACATGTCGCGTTGATTCGCGAGGCGGGAATCATTCTGACCCAGCTCGAAATTCCCTTGGAAACGATCGAGCTTCTGGCAACCATCGCGCGCCGCGAAAATATTCCGCTGATGCTCGATCCTGCTCCGGCGCGAGCGCTACCCGCATCGCTGCTCGCGAGCGTCGACTGGCTGACGCCGAATGAAACCGAAACGCAGACGCTGTTGCAGCGCGCCGGTTCCGAACTGCGCAGCGAGAAAGTGGAAGATGCGGCGCAGCAATTGTTGCAGCAGGGCTGCCGCAACGTGATCCTCAAACTCGGCGAGCGCGGATGCTACGTGGCGCTGGACAGCGGCGAGCGCACGCTGGTACCTGCGTATCGCGTGAAAGCGGTCGACACCACGGCGGCGGGTGATGCTTTCAACGGTGCGTTTGCAACCGCGCTGCTGCGCGGCAGCGATCCGGTGGCGAGCGTAAAGTTCGCCTCGGCCGTAGCCGCGATCTCGGTTACCCGTCACGGCGCCCAGCCATCGATGCCGACCCAAGCCGAGGTCGAAGCCTTCCTTCGCGACGCCAAAACAGCCTGAGGTTGCTCTGGCGACCCACCATTCCCAATTTGGAACTCGTCCGTACCCCGTAGCGGCCCCGTCGGTCGGCACCTAAGAAGAGCCGACGGTGTCCAATAACCGACCCAAGCGCCGGAGGCAACATTGACATAAAGGGCGCCGGCTAAGGCATCCAATACCGCCCTCGACGAATCCTTTTCTTTGACCGGATTTCTCCCTAAAATAACCGTAGTGCGTCCAAGGAGCTGTAAGCAGTACACGCTGGCGTTCGACCCGGAGAGAGTCGGGCGGTTGGCCTTCAAGTTCCGATAAAACAAGAGGTTGCGAGTTCTTAGCGGCCGAGGCGAAACATTTGCCCTTGGCTGCCCGTATGTAGAGGTATCGGTGGACGGCTGTGATTGAAGCCCGCGCGAGAGCGCTCGCGGCGGCACCCAAGAGGCAAAAATGAAGACGTGGCAGAAAGTCGGAATCGGGGTCGGTGCGGTTGTGGTCCTCGGTGCGATTGTCGGGATCAGCGTCAGCCAAGCCAACAAGGGCGTGGTGACGGTGCAGACGGCAAAAGTGGCGCCCTCGGACACGTTGATTTCGGTGGTGACGGCGTCCGGCGAGGTCAAGCCGACCACGTACACCAACGTCACGGCACAGGGCTTTGGCCGGATCACATCAATTGTGGTCAAGGAAGGCGACCACATCAAGAAGGGTCAGGTGCTGCTGACTCAGGAAAATATTCAGGCGAGCGCCGACGTGCAGGCACAGGGCGCGGCGATCAATTCCGCGGAGTCCGGTGTGCAGGCCGGCGAGGCCAGCTATAAGTCTGCGCAGTCGGACCTGATCCAGGCGCAGGCCAACCTGGAGCACGCCAAGATCGAGTACGAACGCGGGCAGAACCTTTATAAGGATGGTTTGATCCCGAAGCAGGACTTCGATCAGCGCAAGACCACCTACGACGCGCAATTCGCAGCGGTCGATTCGGCCAAGGCGCATGTGATGACGTCGAAAGCGGCGCTGGAGCAGACGCGAGCGCAGTTGAGCCAGAGCAAGGCTGTCTTGGTGCACCAGGAAGATATTTTGCACAAGACGACGTACACGTCGCCGATCGACGGCATCGTGAGCTACTTGCCGGAACGCATCGGCGATTACGTGGTGCCGGGTATTCAGAACTCGAACGGCAGCTTTTTGATGACGCTGTCGGACATGTCGGTCGTCACCGCCGAAGTGAAAGTGGACGAAACGGACATCGTGAACGTGCGGAACGGCCAGGACGCAGACGTAACGATCGATGCGATCCCGGGAAAGATTTTCAAGGGCAAAGTGACACAGATCGGTTCGCAAGCGGTGTTGCGGACTTCGGGCCTCGCGACGACGCAATCGACGACGAGCAACCAGGAAGCGAAGGATTTCAAGGTTGTGGTGACGCTAAGCGAGCCACCGGAAAATTTGCGGCCGGGACTCTCGACGACGGCGAAGATCAAAACAGCTGAACACAAGAATGTGCTGGCGATTCCGATTCAGGCGCTGGCGGTGCGCACGCGCAAGGATCTGGAAGACGCGGCGAAGAATTCCAAAGGCACCGGGTCTGGCGTAACGCTCGCGGCGCCTGCGCCTTCCGCGCCGGGCGATCCGAAGAAGGATGAGATTCAGGGCGTGTTTGTGGTGAACGGTAAGAAGGCGTTTTTCCGCCCAGTCGACACCGGGATTTCGGGCGTTACCGATATCGAAATTACCAAGGGATTGCAGAAGGGCGACGAAATTGTGGTGGGCAGCTATAAAGCGCTGCGCACGCTCAAGCCTGAGTCGAGCGTGAAAGTGGATAACTCCGCGCCGAAGAAAACAGAGTCGGATGATGATAAGGCCAGCTAGAACGTAAGGGCACCGTACACCGCGCCCGTTTTCGGATAGGCTCACATAGGCTGAGTCGCATCGACCTCAACTTCGACGGAGAAAGAATGCCCCTCGAAACAGCATCAAGCGAATCGTATCGCGAAGATCTCGTCAGCTCCGGAGTTGTCATCAAGACGGAGGATCTGGCGAAAGTGTATGAGATGGGGTCGGAGCAGGTGCGCGCGCTCAACGGCGTCGATCTGACGATCCGCAAGGGCGAGTACGTCGCGATCATGGGGCCTTCGGGGTCGGGCAAGTCGACGCTGATGAATCTGATTGGCTGCCTGGATTCGCCGAGTTCGGGAAAATATTGGCTCGCAGGGCGGCTTGTCAGCGAACTCGATGACGATGATTTGGCGTTCATCCGGAATAAAGAAATCGGATTCGTATTTCAGACGTTTAATTTGTTGCCGCGCGCGACGGCGCTGCATAACGTTGAGCTGCCGTTGATTTACAACGGCACGCCGGCGGAAGAGCGGCTGGTGAAGGCGAAGCAGGCGCTGGATCGCGTCGATCTCGGAACGCGCATGAATCACAAACCGAACGAGCTATCGGGCGGCCAGCGGCAGCGCGTGGCGATTGCGCGGGCACTGGTGAATTCGCCGTCGATCGTGCTGGCGGACGAGCCCACGGGGAACCTGGACTCCAAGACGGGCGACGAGATCATGGCGCTGTTTGAGAATTTGCATGCGCAGGGGAATACGATCATTGTCGTCACGCATGAGAACGACATAGCGCAGCATGCGCATCGCGTGATTTATATCCGCGACGGCAAGGTTGCTTCGGACCAGGCGACGGTTCGCGCTAAGTAGTCCGACGTTCAAATCTCACACTTTTCTCAGCGCCTCCCTACCAGACAAATCGGCTCTTTATCTGATGCCATGTTCGTTCACACTGCGACCTTACAGGGCGCAGCAGGCGGCGGTTGCGTCGTCATCCCTATCGCTGCGTCATTTTGCGAGGTAAATCGAGATGCCCACAACAACGCGCTCTTCGAGCGATCTCACTCTCGAAGCTCTGAATGCGGCGACTCAAAGCGCTCGCCGCTATGTCGAAACGATTGCCGACCGCGGCGTCGTTCCGACTGCCGGCGCAGTCGCGGACCTGTCGAAATTTCACGAGCCGTTCCCGGAACAGGGCGCCGATCCGAGTGCGATTGTCGCGACGCTCGACCAATTCGGCGCACCGGCGACGATCGCGAGCACGGGTCGGCGCTATTTTGGATTTGTCATCGGCGGGTCTTTGCCGGCCGCCCTGGCGGCGAGTTGGATCGTCAGTGCGTGGGATCAGAACGGCTGCATGCGAGTGATGTCCCCGGTGGCGTCGGAGCTGGAAGAGATTGTGCTGGCGTGGATTTGCGAAGCGCTGCATCTTCCGGCCGGATGCGCGGGCGGCATCGTGACATCTGCGACGATGGCCAATTTCACGGGGCTTACGACTGCGCGTTATGCGCTGCTCGCGAAAGCGGGATGGAACGTCAACGACGAAGGAATGTTTGGCGCGCCACCGATCGACGTCGTTGTTGGCGAGGAAATTCACGCGCTGTCGATGAAGGCGCTCGCGCTGGCTGGATTCGGAAAGAAGCGAGTCAAAATTGTCGAGGCCGACGCGCAAGGACGGATGCGCGCGGACAAATTTCCGAAGGTCAACGAGCGCACGATTGTTTTTCTGCAAGCGGGGAATGTGAATACCGGCTCGTTCGATCCGGCACAGGAAATTTGCGCGCGCGCGAAAGAGGATGGCGCGTGGGTGCACGTTGATGGCGCGTTTGGATTGTGGGCTGCTGCGTCGCCGAAGTATCGCCACTTGACGCGTGGATTTGAGCTGGCCGATTCGTGGGCTACGGACGCGCACAAGTGGCCGAACGTGGGCTATGACAGCGGCATCGCGATCGTGCGCGACGGGAATGCGTTGCGCAACGCGATGACCGCGACTGCCGCGTATCTCGATCCCAGCGCGCGCCGCGAACCGCTATATCACACGCCGGATTCTTCGCGACGCGCACGCGGAGTCGAGCTGTGGGCGACGCTGAAGTCGCTCGGTAAATCGGGACTCGCCGATTTGATCGAGCGCACTTGCGCGCATGCGCAGAAATTTGCTGTGGGCTTGCGCGATGCAGGCTATGAAATTCTCAACGACGTCGTCATCAATCAGGTGCTCGTTTCATTTGGAACTCCGGAGCAGACGCGCGAAGTGATTCGGCGCGTGCAAGAAGATGGAACGTGCTGGTGCGGGGGAACCGTGTGGCAGGGCAAGACCGCGATGCGGATCAGCGTTTCATCGTGGGCTACGACCGACGCTGATGTAGAAAAAAGCCTGGCGGCGATCGTGCGGATCGCGCGCCAGGTTTCTTCGGGAAGTTAAGGCTTGTGTTGCGGTTCGCTCGCTGGCTTAGCGACCGGCCGCCACGCTCGGCGCGTGGAAAGCGGCGCGAGTAGCAGGCGAGCTCAGATAGGTGCGCGAAATGCGATCGTGCCATGTGAGATGGTCTTCATCCCACCACGACCACGCGAATCCAGCGAATACCGCGGACGCCGACAAGACGTATCCGAGGCTGCGGAGCAGATATTGCCGCGGCGTGGGAGGCGCGCCCGAGAAGCTGGCTACCTGTAATCCGCGAAACATCATCCCCGGCGTCGTGCCGCCAAAGATTGTGAATAGCGCGAAGTATTGCAGATAGACGACGGCGAAGGTTGCCACGTACACAGCCGCGTTGAGCTTGGTCGCCGTGAATTGCCCGCCGAGCGAGCTGAATAGCGCCATAAATCCGCCGTAGGCAAAGAGCAAGCAGGCTACGTCGAGGATCGCGGCGATGCGGCGGTCTTCCATTGAAGCAACCGGGTAGAGACCGAAATGCTTGACCGCGTGGCCTTCGCCTGCGTCGGCGTCCTCCGGTTGAGCGCTCGGTGAGACCGAGACGTCGATCTCCATACGTCCGTCGCCGGCGGTCGGCGGCGCGATGTAACGGCCGATGGCGATGGTGAAAGAGAATTGCTCGTCGACGGCGGAATCGGGCGCCGTGACTCGCATCGGCTCTGCGACAGCGGTTGCGACTGAAACGCTTCGCCGAGATTCTTCCAGCTGAACAGCCGGCGATTCGTTGAAGGGCAGGCTCGTCTGCGCAACTGTGCGCGCCGGCGTTTCGGTCAGAGACACTTCGTGGGTCGCGATCAGGCGAGCCGCGACTTCGCGCGTCCGCGCTTCACGCGGAGGAAGCGGAGGCAGTCCGCGTCGTGCGCGGTAGGCTTGGACGCGTTCGCCAAGTTCGCCACGCCACGCGCCGATTGGCGGCGCATCGCTCGAGTCCGTCGTCGAGGCGCAATTCGACTTACGCTCGAGGGACACACGTAATTCCGGAGCCCGCGGCGGAGCATCGTCTTCGCGCAGAATACGCGTAGACGAAGTTTCAACGCTGAAACTGGAATCGCAAAAGTTACAAGCGCGTGCGTTTGATGGCAGCACGCAGCCACACTGCAAGCATGTTTTTGTCACCGGTGCTTTTTGCGCTGCGGACGCATCGACTCCGGTGAGGAGTGATGTTGTGAGAATAACACTTCAAATCGAAAAGCAAGGGGAGAATGCAGGTCGAAAGACGCGAAAACGTCATCATTTTCGCATGTTTTCCAGACGCGGAGAGCCTGCCAGACGGCTGGATTCGAGGCATCCGCAAAGCAAAACGCCGGCAGGGTTGCCCTACGGATCGCGCTCGCGCTTCTCAGGATAAACCGGCGCTACCGAAAGCGAACTGGGGTTGAGTGTTGGGGACGGCGGTCGACTACGCTTCGATCTGCTGGGCGAGCAGGTCGCGGCTGAAGGCTACGCGGCGATCGAGGGTCACCGCAGCGAAGTAGGTGCAACGGCCGCACTCCCGCTCGGTCCAGGCGCGAACCGCCGGAGCGATGCGCCCGGTGAGCGTCTTGAGGCCACTGAGCATGCTGAAATAGGCGCCGATGGCGCGAATCTCGCCGCGATCTTCAGGCCGGTCGGGGCAGAGCCGCAGAAGTTGAACGACGCGATGGTAGTCCTCGCCGGAGGCCGGAGACGTGAGCCCTGTAACATCCTGAACTTCCGGCGAAAGAACGTGGCTGGAAGAAGCCGCGATCAGCGACCGGCAATAGGGCACGAAAAATTGTAGAAAGAACAGGATTGAGCAAGCGAGTACGAGGGCAGCAATCATCTGGGCACCGCCAGGGCTAAGCTTCCCGGGGTCAACCGCGAATCTTTCGGAACCCGCCAAAACGCATATGCCCAGGACAAGGGCAGCAGGCAGCCGACCACCGGAAAGAAAATGGAAACTTGCGCGTAAAGCGTCGGGTAGAGATTGGCCAAGGCGTAGCAGGCGGCAAAGAAGCTGAAGTAGACGCCCAGAGAGAGAACTAACTGGACCAGCAAAGTGGGAGTCTGCCGCATCTTCAATACGGCAGCCCACAGCACATACGTCAGGACGAGCCCGACGAAATACAGGTTTTGCGACAACTCAAACGCAAAGTGCGTCAACATCCGGTGTTCGGACTGATTGACGACTGCGTAGGTAAACCAAGAAGTTCCGGCCAGGAGCACGACGGCTCCCAGCCGGAGATAACGGCCCACTTTCATTTCTTCGAACACCGACATGTACAAGCTGATGAGGCTGAAATAGAGAGCGATCGTCAGCAGTGCGTCGGTATAGAAGTAGAAGTAGCGGTAATTGAGCGAATCGAACCCGTCGTGGGCAAGAGTGTAGTGCCGCCCCCAACTAACGAGGAGACACAGCACCATATAAAGATTGAGGACGAAGTACTTGCGAAATACTTTGCGCTTGAGAGCAGACACCACCACAAGCGCTTCTAGGAGTGTTCCTAGGATCAAAATCGCGTTACTTGCGGAACCAGGCATTTCAAATCCCTTGTCAGGGGCCCTGGTCCGCTGTCCCGTTCGACAGCTACTTTACCGATGGTTCCCGATTACCAAGGTTTTGGCGCGGGATCCGGACCGTTCCAGGGCTTTGGTGCTGGATCGGGGCCGTTCCAAGGTTTCGGAGCGGGATCCGGTCCATTCATCACCGGCGCGGCAGCGATCAAATTGCTGCTGTTGCTGGTGACTGCAGTCTTCAGGCCCATTGCGGCCACCAGAATGAGACCTGGCAGCAGCAGAACGATGTGTCTACGTGACATAGAGAACCTCCCAAGTGGATAAACAACCCGGGTGGCACTCTATAGAAAGCTAAAAAAACGTCAAGCAGGCACAGGCGTTCGACCTGTGACCAAAAGGTACACAACCCCCTACCCAGCGTTTCGCCAAGTGTTCGCTCTACATGCAAGCGAAGGAGCTGCGACCGTCGGCAGAATAGAGGTCCTGGTTGTACTGGTCAACAGTACGGCCGTACTAGGGAAACTCATGATTTGATTACAGTTTTCGCTGTATGCTTCCGCGCCCGTTCTACAGGAATTCATGTACGAGAGCAGGGTCAGAACGACACGGTTGGGGCCGTGATTTCACGTGATTTTAGGGCCAAAATTTATGGTTCTAGAACCTACTTTTTGCGGTGAAAAGGCTGTGGAAATCACGTTGAAATCTATCCCACGCTTGCTTACAAAACGAAGCAAGATGAGGCACTTTTCGGGGTGAGCGAAGTCTGCCTTTTTTGCAAAGGTTTGTGAGAGCGAGAGTGAGGCTTGCCGGCAGTTCTTGACCGTCGTGCAAACCTTCCGTAGCATGAATGTCCTCTGTTGCCGGCGTAGCTCAGTGGTAGAGCGAGGGTCTCATAATCCCTAGGCCGAGAGTTCGATTCTCTCCGCCGGCACCAATAGTTTCACTTCAATCTTCGTAAGAATTCTGATTTCTAAACCTTGCTGATTTGGGCGATAGCCTTCTATTTTCGCTTTAGGGTAGTTCAGGCGGTCAACTCAGAACCGTTGAAGCAGCGCGGCTCGGCTATTCAAAAAAGAATCGACGGAAAGTAGGCGCCCGACGGATCGTTGTACAGGCCGGCGGTCATCAGCGTCATGGGTTGGGTGACTCGCAGGCCGTTTGCCAGGCACCAGCGGAAGAGTTCGTGGTTTCGCGACGGGATGAGGATGCCCGGGCCGCCGAAAGATTCGGCCGAGGCGAACAAAGCTTGCATGTCCTGATTGCTTTCGGCGGTGCCGTGGCCAAAAAACGCGAGGTCGGTGGTGTACCCGGTGATGCGGCCTGCTCGTTCGACGACGCTGGCTGTGCCGTGCTCGATCGATTGCGCCAAGTCGGCGCCACGATCGAAACCATGCACGCGGTGGGAGAGTGCGTTACAGCTTTGGAGATCGGCAGTCTGCGCTTTGCGCACTGTGCAGCCCGGTATGCTTTTCATCTGTGTTCTTCCTTGCACGCACGAAAGCGGTTCGCGAATGTCGAAGCCGAGCGCAGTGTAGAGTGAGAGCGAGCGGTTGTGAAACGCTGCTTGCACCAACCGGACTCCGGCGGCACCGCGTTGCTTTGAATGATCCATCACGGCGCGCATGAGTTTGCGGCCAACGCCTAGATTTTGCGCCGACGGATCGATGGTGATCGGACCAAGACCATGAATCACCGCGCGCTCGTCGAGGCAATTGCTTCCGACGATGCGGCCTCCTATTTCGGCGACGACACAATAAAAACCAGGACTGGAGAACAGCGCTGAGAGCACTCCGATGCCGGCGTCCGGAGCGGGCAGGTCTGGTGGAAAGCCGTGCGCGTTGCTGATCGCGCTGAATGCGTCGAAGCAAATTTTTCCGGCGACGGCAGCGTCGTCTGCGGTGGCGACGCGGATGGATACGGCGGCGGCTTGTGTTTGGGGCATGGTGGCGTGATGGTAGCAAAATTGCGCCGGTTGGGGCTCGCGCGCAAGAGTGCGAAACAGATGTTCGATACTTTGCGCTACAAAGTACTTGACAATACGACCCGTTTGCGGTAGGCTTTTTCTATGGCATTGGCTTCTCCCGTCCGGCCGACACGAAACGAGCCCATCCCTATCGATGCGCGCGCGGCGGATCATCTCCGTTACATCCGTGAAACGATGGCGAGCGCGGCAGAATTCACCGCCGTACCCGGATGGGGCGGCGTTGCCATGGGCATTACGGCTATCGCAGCGGCAGGTGCGGCTTCGCGCCAGGCTTCCCCTCGCGCGTGGCTCACGGTCTGGCTGATCGAAGCGTTTGTCGCGGTGGCAATTGCAGGCGCGACCGCGGCGACGAAAGCACATCGCGCGAATGCGGCGCTCTTTTCGGGGCCGGGTCGCAAGTTTCTGCTGAGTTTCGCGCCCCCAATTCTTGTCGGTGGATGCCTGACGTTTGCGCTCTTCCACCTCGGCGCGGTGGCGCTATTGCCTGCGGTGTGGCTATTGCTCTACGGCACGGCGATCGTTACTGGCGGTGCGTTCTCCGTTCGAGTCGTCCCCGTTATGGGTCTGTGCCTGATGACGCTGGGTGGCATCGCGCTGGTCGCGCCCGCAAACTGGGGCGATGGCTTCATGGCGGCCGGCTTCGGCGTGCTGCAAATTGGATTTGGTCTCTGGATCGCGAAGCACCACGGGGGATAGATAGCGATCAAGCGTGATTTCGTGCGCTACAACGTCGAACGATAGAGCGGTAGAGCAAAAAAGAAGAGAAACAGTATGGCGAAGTCATCCACAGCTCGGGACGAACGGTACCAGCGGCGAGAACGCGAGGCGACACTGCCTTCGGTTGCGTCGTCGTCGAAAGAAACCGTGCCCGCCGATCTCGACCGGCTGATTCACGAGCGCGTGCGATTGGGCATCGTCAGCGCGCTTGCGGTGAACCGCTCGCTGACCTTCAACGAATTGAAAGCGATGCTGAAGACGACCGACGGAAACCTGAGCGTGCACGCGCGTAAACTGGAAGAAGCGGACTATATCGTGTGCACAAAGTCTTTCGACGGGCGTCTGCCAAAAACGGAATATCGTTTGTCGCCACCGGGTCGCAAGGCGCTGGAGCGTTATCTGAATCACATGGAAGCTCTGATTCGCGCAACGCGGGAAGGCTAGAGCGGCAAAATTTTTTGTCCCCATACTTTACAGTGCAGAGTAGTTTGCAATAATTGCCTTGAACGAAAATTGAAGCTTTGACGCTGTGCCGCCGGCTCAGCGCTCGGGGCGGAGAGATGAACAGGGGACGGATCATGTCGATTCACGCAATTCTTACTCACGGCCAGATCGCGGTAATGCCAGCCGAACTTCAAGTGGTTCCGCCGGCTCCATCGCGACAGCTGCACGTGGCGATCATCTCGGACGGCAATGGGCGCTGGGCAACATCGCGCGGACTGCCGCGTTCGGCCGGACATCGCGCCGGAGCACAAACCGCGCGCGCGATTATTGCGGCGTCGCCGAGGATGGGCATCCATACGCTGACGCTCTTCGCGTTATCGTCGGCGAATTGGAAGCGGCCGCAAGCCGAGGTCGCCGGCATTCTCCGCATCCTGCACGAGTACCTGCTCACCGAAACGCAGCACTGCATCGACGATGGCATTCGCCTGAGCATCATCGGGCGACGCGATCGTCTGTCCGCAAATCTGCGACAAGCGATTATCGATTCGGAAGATGCGACAGCGCGCGGAACACGACTGCATCTGCGACTGGCGGTCGACTATTCGGCGCGCAATGCGATCTACAACGCAGCGCGCCGATTCTATAAATCGACGGAGCTTTCCGAGCAGTCTTTCGCCGACGTGCTGGCCGAGGCGCGCGGAGGCGCGCCAGACGTCGATCTGCTGATTCGGACGGGCGGCGAGCAGCGAATCTCGGATTTCATGCTGTGGGAGTCGGCGTTCGCGGAATTCTTTTTCGTGCACAAACGCTGGCCCGATTTCACCGTGGACGATTTGCGAGCGGCGATGCAGGAGTTTGCCTCTCGCGAGCGAACACGCGGCGCACTTCCGGGCGGCGAAGTCGACGCAATTGCTGGGTAAGGTAGCGGCGGCTTCCCTGCTGGGATTTACATCTGAGTAGCCGATGGCCTCGCTGAACAGGCACGGCGGTCCCGTGCCCCTAGCCATTCCCGCCTAACTAGCTTACTTACATCCACTTACGGGCGACGGGGCGCGACCCTGACGTTCTAGTCCTACCCGTCGTCTATACCCCAGGAGCAAGGCATGGGAACAATGGGACTTGCACTGCCCTGGGAGCATAGAATCCCTCCCGTACCGCGCGACCGGGAGAGGCGTTTGGAACCGCTTCGTGACCCCGCTTCGCTGGCCGGATTGGATCCGGCGGTGGAAGCGGCGAGGGCCGAGGACTCCGCACTGGCAGCCGCCTGCCTGTCAGGAGATTTGCGCGCGTACGAGCGACTTTTCTCGCTGCACGGTGCGCGCATGAAAAACCTCGCCCGGAATCTGCTGGGGAATCCCCTCGACGCCGAGGACGCAGTGCAGGAGACATTTCTCAAGATCCAGCGCAGCATTGCCGGATTTCGCGGGCAATCGAGCTTTGTGACATGGACATTTCGAATTCTGGTGAACACGTGCCATGATGCGCGCCGCAAACGGACGCGAAAGAAAGAAATAGCGCATGAGGATCTGGCTGTGGGCGACGCGCCGCCGATCGAGCCGCGCGCGCCGGGTTCGCATCCGTCGCTGAAGCTGGCACTCGAACGAGCGCTGGCGGAATTGACGCAGCACCAACGCGATGTGTTTTTGCTTTACGAAGTGGAAGGCTTCAAGCATTCGCAGATCGCTGAGACGTTGGAGATTACGGAAGCGGCGTCGAAGAACACGCTGTTTCAGGCGAAGAAAAATCTGAGAGCGATGCTGGAACCACCGCGTAGCAGTGATGCAATGAGCGCAGGGTGAACGCGGTAGCGGGAATATCGAAGAATTTATTCAGTGCAGTGCGTAACGGTGAAACGCGATGAATGTAACTTGCAGTGATCGAGACAGTATTTTCGAAGACGGAACTCCGGCGCAGTGGGCGGCACTGGAAGCGCATGCAGCGACTTGTGCAGGTTGCGCCGAAGAAGTTCGCGCTTGGAAGGCGCTGAGCGTGGCCGCCGCTGAGATGCGGAATTATTCGCCGAGTCCGGCGCTATGGTCGCGGATCGAAACGGCGCTCGCGAATGCGGCTCCTGTAGTTGCGCCGTCGTGGCAGGATCGGCTTTCGGCTTGGCTCGGCTTTTCGCTTTCGTGGCAGCTTGCGGCGGTCAGCGCGTTCGCGGTTTTGTTGCTGGTTTCCGGTGGATTGATGTATCGGCACCGGACCATGACTTCGCGGAAACCGGTGACCTCGGCGCAACACGATTCACTGCTGAAGACCAAAGCGTTGGGTGACGTCGAGAAAGCGGAAACGGCGTATGTGCAAGCGATCGACAAACTTGCGGCCGATGCGAAGCCGCAACTCGACAAGCCGGAAACCTCGCTGATGGCGAACTATCGCGAGAAGCTGCAAGTGCTCGACAGCGCGATCGACGACTTGCGCGCGCAGGCGGGACAGAATCCATCGAACGCGCACTTGAGGTATCAGTTGCTGGCGATGTATCAGGAAAAACAGAAGACGCTCGAAGACGTTCTGGAGGCAAGGCGATGAACTCGCGCCGATTCCATCCGCGGTGGCGACTGCACCGCAGCGCTCTTCTTCTTGCGTCCTGTGTCCTTGTGATGGCCTCGATTGCAAAAGCTGATCCAGGCGCAGCTCCGCCGAGCCCGGCGCAGGAGCAAGTGTCGCGTGATTTTCAGAAGACGCTGTCTCTCGGCGCGGGGCAGAACTTCTCGATCGACAATAAATTCGGCGAAGTTCGCATTCACGGTGAGTCGGGCCGCGATGTAAAGATCAGCGCGACGATTCGCGTGCAGGCGAGCTCGCGCGAGGAAGCCGACGCCTACGCACAAAAAGTTGAGATCAATGTGCTACAGACCGGCGGCGGGATTATGGTTCGCACGGTTTATCCGCCCGAGGAGCACCACCTTCTGCATGGCCGCAACACTTCGTATTCGGTCAACTACGACATCGCGATGCCCACTGACGCGTCGCTGATCGTTAAGAACAGCTTCGGCAGTGTCACCACAACCGGTATACGCGGACGCGCGGACATCGACAACAGTCACGGTTCGCTGACCGTTACGCAGAGCGGTCCTGCAAAACTGAACAATTCCTTCGGCAGCATCGAACTGCGCGACGCGAATGGCGACAGCTTTGTGAACGACAACAACGGTTCGGTCGAAGTCTCCAATGTCAAAGGTGCGCTCGATTTGCGCAATCGTTTCGGCAGCATCACAGTGAAAGATGTCAACGGCGCGGTCACAATCGCCGGCGGCAACGGGCAAGTTACTGTCGACACGACGGGTGCAGCAACCATCTCGACGTCCTTCGGTGGCGCCGAGGTGCGCAACATCCGTGGCGACCTGGTACTCCACGACAATAATGGCAACGTGGAACTTTCCACGGTGGCGGGATCGGCAACCATCTCAAACAGCTTCGGCAACGTGACCTTCGCCGACATCAAGGGACGCGTTACGGTCACCACCAACAACGGCAAAGTGGAAGGCCGCTCGATCGGTGGAGATTCGCTCACAGTACGCGACTCGTTTGGCAACATCGAACTGGAAAATATCGCCGGGTCGGTCGATGCGGAGACATCGAACGGCAAGCTTGCGTTGCGCGACGCGCGCGGCACCGTGAATCTGCGAACTTCGTTTGGCGCAATTGAAGCGGCGAACATTCCCAAGGGGATTCGCGCGGTGACCGGCAACGGCGCGATCGAGCTGAGCGAAATCGGCGGCGACACGTTTGCGAAAACCAGCTACGGCAGCATTACGGTCACGCACGTAAACGGCAATCTGACCGCGGACGACTCGAACGGCTCGGTGACGGCACGTCGCATCAAAGGCGACGCGACGGTGACCACCTCGTTTTCAGGCGTCAACCTGGAAGAGATCGGCGGGAAGATTACCGTCGACAATCAAAATGGCGCGATCTCGGTGGCATCGCGTCCCCCGAGCGGATGCCGCGACATCAGTCTTAAGACCTCGTTTTCGTCGATTCGCGTCGGCATCCCGGAAGGAAATTACACGCTGACGTCTCACACATCGTTCGGGCGCATCTCCTCGGAGATGCCGGTTACAGCGACGGGAAGCATTGGCGGCGATTCGTTGAATGGAACGATCGGCTCGGGCGGCGGGTGCCGGCTGCAGTTGACCAATTCCAACGGCAGCATCGAAATCGTCAAATCGAATTAACGGAATTATCTTGTCGCGTGACGCACGCGATCCATCGCGAACGCTTTTCGCAGTATGCGCGTTGCGGTTTCAGTCAAACCGTACTTGCCGAGTTCGTCTTCCGCAGCGAACGCAACGTCGGTAACATCACTACTGGCTTTGGCTTCGCCATCGATGCGCTCGCAAAGGTAGTCGATGATCACGTAATGAAAGCGCGGGCCTTTTTTCTGTGCGTCGCCGGAAGGCTGCGAGAGTTCGCCGCCGGCCGCGTCGGCTTCGCCCTCATAAATGCGATCGAAGACTTCGATCATCTCGACGATTCGCACCGTAAGCCCGGTCTCTTCCTTCAATTCGCGTACTACGCCGTTTTCTAATGATTCTCCCAGCTCCAGCGTGCCGCCCGGGATCGACCATTCACCCTTCAACGGCTCGCTCCCGCGCCGAATCAGTAGCGCGCGGCCGCCGTCGATCACCACACCTCCGACACCAACGACGGGCCGATCGGGATATTCCCGCGACAATTTTTCCTCCGCTTGTTGGCCGCCGCCGCAGTTTTACCGGTCGGAGATATCACTGCGCTTGGGAGTTGACTTCACACACCCGGTATATAATACGCTCGATATGGATGCGCACTTCCCGGTGCGCGTCGGCCCAACAATCTTACGGAGGATGTTCCCGTGATTCGCTGCCCCGAATGTTCCGCGGAAATCGACGTCGATGAAGATGAAGTGGAGGAAGGCGAAATCTTGAGCTGCCCAGAGTGCGAATCCGAAATGGAAGTCTCCCAGACTCATCCCGTGCACCTGAACGTCATTTCCGATAACGATGAAGATGATGACGATGATGATGACGACGAAGATGAAGAAGATGACAAAGAAGGTGAAAACGGCGATTTGATCGACGAAGACGAAGAAGAAGAGGAAGAAGAAGACGAGGAGTAGTCTTCTCGAAAGCGAGTGTCGCGCGCGCGCAAGCAGCCTCCCGGTCGCAACCCCATTACATCTTCTTTCGTGAAGCCACCATCTAATCTATACGATGCCGCGGATCGGACAGGCGAGGACCGATTCATGCATGTGACCCGAGGAATTTCCATCGTTCGTGCGATAGCTGTGTGTGTGGCTACATTCGTGTGCCTGGCTGGAGTTGCGAGCGCGCAGCAACCACCACCTCCACCGCCTGCGGATTCGCAGTCCGGCCAGCAAAGCCGGCCGCCCGAATCGTCTTCGTCAACTCCTTCATCGGCTCCGGCCGCGCAATCGCCGAGTTCCTCTTCAAGCTCCAGCGGCAAACACAGCCGAACCCACGCCAACGACTTCCTGGTGATCGGCACAGTGTTCACCGACAAGGCCTACGCATTGCCCGGCGCACAAATTCGAGTGCGACGCAGCGGCGAAAAGAAATTCCGATGGGAGACCTATACTAATTCGCGCGGTGAATTTGCCTTGCGCGTCCCGCAAGGCGGTGAATATGAGATCGTGGTACTAGCTAAAGGATTCGCTGACCAGAACGGCACGGTCAGCGCCAAGAGCGGCATCAGCGAAGACAACGTTGTCTATCGCCTGCAGCCGGTATCGGGAGGGAAAAAGTGAATTTACGCTTGCGAGTTTTTTCCATCGGCCTCGCGTTCCTGCTGATTGCGACGCTACCGATAGCGCTGGCGGCACAGGAGAAGGAAGCCGCGAAACATGAAGCTTCGCTCAAGACCGTCAAAGGGCTCGTGACCGACAAGGCAGAAAGCCCAATGGCATCGAGCGTCGTGTTCCTGAAAAATATGCGCAGCAACGCGGTTCGCAGCTACATCAGCGATGACGCCGGCAACTACCGTTTCAGCGGGCTCGATCCGAACGTCGATTATGAGATTCACGCCGAAAAAGACGGCGCCAAGTCGCAGACGCGCACCATCTCGAGCTTCGACAGCAAAAAAGAGATCGTCCTCAACCTGAAGATCGACAAGAAGAAGGGCTGACGCCCTCAGGGTCCGGGCCTTATGTCGGGCAGCGCTGCAATTAGAGAGCGCTCTCACGGCATCGATAATCGAATAAGATCGGCCCAGGCGTTTTTCCGCCCACCGAGAACTACGATATGCTGGTGAGACGCGCTTAGGTCGGCGTGCGTCCTAGATAAGGACTGCTTCAGGTCTCCTCGGGGATAAATGCTTCTACGGAAATTCAGGCTTGCAGTTTTAGCGATGTTTTGTGCGGTCACGTTGCTGGCGACGGTGTCTCCCGCGCGAGCGGGGTCGCAGGCACCAAAATGAACTACAGGCCCAAACCGCCAAGCGTGTGAGGATCACGTTAAGTGCGTTGGGCGCAATGGACGGTCTTGAGTCGGAAAGCTCGGCGGCGGCCGCGACGGAAACGACCACTTCGGACGTAAGTGCGTCGCGAAACGGAAAGCCGGATGCTCCCGCGCCGAAAGTTGCAACCGATGCGGAAGCGGCACAACAGACCAACTCCAGCACGAATTCTTCAGACCAAAAACCGGCCGGCCCGCCGTCAAATCCCACAGGCCAGCAGGACGACAACCCGAAGCGCATCCTCGGATTCATTCCAAACTTCCAGACGAAAAACGACGACCCGGCCAATCAGCAGCCGCTAACCGTAAAACAGAAGTACATACTCGAGCTTCATCAGACAGTCGACTTCAGTGCACACATCGGAAATCTGTTTCAATCGGCGCTACAACAAGCCTTCAATGCGCAGCCGCACTATGGCCAAGGCTGGGGCCCATTCGCGGAACGTTTTGGCGCGGCCGAAGGCGATCAAGCGACGTCCGCATTTTTCATGTTTGGATTTTTGCCCAGCATCTTGCACGACGATCCGCGCTACTTCCGACGCGCGAAGGGATCGGTCTGGTCACGACTCAAATACTCCGCAACGCGTACGGTCGTAACGCGCAAAGATACCGGCGAATCGACGTTCAACATTCCCGTCGTCGCGGGCTTCCTGTTTCAACAAAGTATTTCGACGAGTTATTATCCGCCAGAGGATCGCACCGCTGGCCGCGTGTTTGAGAACTGGGGAACGTCACTCGCGTTCAATAGCGGGTACAACGTCTTGAAGGAATTTTATCCCGACCTCCTTCACCTGGCGTTTCATCGGCATCATCATGCCGATCCGCCACCTCCCTCACCAGCCGGTCACTAATTCTGATTTTAAATTTCGCCAGGCGTGATGACCGTGATCGCGTTCGGTACGACTTCGATCCGCACCGGTGCGGGCCCAAGAATTTCGCCGTCGCCGTGAAACATGCAGGCGCGATCGGTCTGCAAAATGACGGTGCGCGCTTTTCTCCGGTTGAAGTAACCGTCCGGCAGCTCACCGCTCACGAATAATCGCGGAAGCGCGCCCCCGACTTCCACCGCGCTCAACCCTTTCAACATCGCAACGTCGAGCATCCCATCATTGATGCGCGCGGCTGGCGCCACACGCAAACCCGCTCCATAAGACGGCGTGTTGAGCACAGCCGCGAACATTACCCGCTCTTCGATCGCAGCAATATCGTCATCCGGAAATTCCACGCGCACGCCGACTGGGCTGAACTCGCGCCACGCACGTAGCGCCGACGCAAGATATCGCGAGCGTCCCGGCCATCGCCGATACGCGCCGGAAGCATAGCGTGCAGCCTCGACATCCAACCCGACGCCTCCTCCCCCGACGAAAATCCGCATCGCCCCGTCTCCCGTTCGCGCTCGCAGAACATCGACCGACCGAATCGACGCGTCGCGAAGCGCAGCGACAACTTCTGCCGGATCCTTCGGCAAGCGCAACGCCGAAGCAAAATCGTTCCCTCCACCGCTCGGCAATATCCCGATCACAACTCTGTCCTCATCAGTTCGCTCAACACCAATCGCATTGACAAGTGCTTGAACCGTTCCATCGCCGCCCATCGCAAAAAACAACCGCGCACCCTGCGCGATCGCACTACGAACACGCGCTTCCAAGTCCGCGGCGCTAGCCGCCATAACAAACTCCGGCGCCATTTCCATTCGCATAAACGCACTACGCACCCGTCGCAAATTCCGCTCAGCACGACCCATGCCGGCAGCAGGATTTACGAACACAACGCTCTTCGTTTCTCGGAGAAATTTGGAAAGGTCACCCACTGGTTGGTCATGCTGACCAACGTCGCCGCGGCTGTCAACTTCAAGCGCGCGTGAGATGCACGCCGAATAAATTCCGTTACACAAAAACTATCATTGCGAAGAAAAATCTAACTCAAAGGCCATACAGCGATTCGACTAATCCGTTTACCAAAAATACCTTATCGACGCGGCGCGCTTCAACGTTGTGTCATATATTTTCGCCGTAAATAGATCGACTCCGCTCTCCCTCCCCAGTGGACCCGAATCCGTTTTCGTCGAAGCCGAACAGGGGTAATTTCTCGAGGTGAATGGCCATGTTGCCTGATTCAGTCCGCAGGGTTGCGTCTTGGTGTGCCTGCTTCATCGCTTTTCTGCTTCTCGCTGTTTCCACTTTTGCTCAATATCGCGCCGGGATTCAAGGCAGCGTACTCGACCCGCAAGGCGATACGATCAACGCCGCCACGGTCACGCTCACCAATAAGGAAACCGGTCGCGTCGTAACAGTCACTACCGATGCGTCGGGCGTCTTCAACTTCTTAAGCCTCGCGCCCGGACACTATTCCATTTCCGCGTCTGCGACCGGCTTCAAGAAAAAGAATCTTTCTGATATCACCGTTTCCGCCGAACAGATTCAGTCCGTCAACGTTACGATGGAAGTCGGCGACGTCAGCCAGTCGATCACCGTGAACGGTGACGTCACGCCACCGATCGACACTGAGACCGGCCAGATCAGCGGCACGCTCAACGCGAAAGACATTCAGAACCTCCCATCGCTCGGCCGTGACCCCTTCCAATTGCTGCGTCTTGCTCCTGGCGTCTTCGGTGATGCCGCTCACTCGAACAACGGCGGAAGCCAGAACACTCCTGGCAGCGCTGGCCCCGGCGGAACGAGCGTCAGCGCCAGCATCTTTCAAACCGAAAATCAGGTGCAAATTAACGCCAACGGTCAGCGCAACACCACGAACGACTATCAGATCGACGGCGTCGAAGTGAACAGCCTCGCATGGGGCGGCGCAGCGGTGATTACACCGAACGAAGAGTCGGTGAAAGAAGTGCGTGTCACCTCCAACTCTTACAGCGCGGAAAGCGGCCGCAACTCGGGTGCGCAAGTCGAAGTTGTGTCGCAAAACGGAACGAACGAATATCACGGCAGTCTGTTCTTCAAAATGGACCGGCCGGGTCTCAACGCCTTCCAGCGCTACAACGGCCCCGGTGGACCGTCAGCGGACCAGCGCGTCTCAAACCGCTTCAATCAGTTCGGCGGCAGCGTCGGCGGCCCGATCATCAAGAACCATCTATTCGTTTTCTTCTCGTACGAAACGCTGCGCAACAACGCACAAAATACCAACAACACATGGTCGGAGACGCCGCAGTTCTTAGGCGAGGCACCTGCGGGCAGCATCGCCAACGCGTTGCTGACGTTCCCCGGTGAAGGCACATCCATCAGCCACATCATTCCGATGACATGCGCGCAAGCCGGACTTCCCGATCCCGGTTCGTGCGCTCCGGTAGGCGCGGGCGGTTCGCAAGGTCTCGATATCGGCTCGCCGATCGTTGGCGCTCGTGGTACGCAAGATCCGACTTTCGGCGCCCCTGCGACTCCGTTTGGCGTAGGCGGCGGCCTCGACGGAATTCCCGACCTCGCGTTCGTTCAGACGATCAACCCGACGATCAGCACCGCGACGCAATACAACGGTCGCGTCGACTGGCAGGCAACCAGCAAAGACCTGATCGCGTTCAGCATGTATTACGTCCCGAACGACGCTCAATTCTTCAACGGCAACGCGCGCGCCGCAAACCTGTGGAATTCAGACCGCTTGAACGAAAGCGGCGCAGTTCTTTGGGATCACACCTTCAGCCCGACATTGATCAACGAAGCGCGCTTCAATGTGACGCGCTGGTATTTCAACGAACTCTCCACGAACCCGCAGGAACCCTTCGGCTTGCCGACCGACAACATCAACCTCTTCGGCAACGTTCCCGCGAGCCAGATCAGCTTCGGCGCGCCCGGGCCCGGTGTCTTCTATCAGACCACCTACAACGTCCGCGACACGCTCACCAAAATCTGGGGCAATCATTCGATGAAGTACGGCGTCGATATCTACAAAGAGCAAGACATCGACGTGCAAGCCGGCGCCGCTCGGCCAACCTTCGCCTTCAACAACCTGTGGGATTTGGCCAACGATGCGCCTCTCCAGGAGACGGGCAACTTCAACCCCATCACCGGCCAACCAACCGACGCGCGAAAATATATCCGCTCCGACATTTACGCCGGGTTCATTCAGGACGATTTCAAAGTCAGGCCGAATCTGACAATCAACCTCGGCCTACGCTGGGAATATTTCGGCCCGATCAGCGAAAAAGACGGCAACATTAGCAACCCCATCTTCGGCCCTCCAGGCGCTGAACTCAGCGGCCTCGTTTTGCGGACAGGCGGCAATCTCTACAACTCGAGCAAGAACAATTGGGGACCGCAAGTCGGCTTCGCATGGAGTCCCGGCAAATTGCCGCTCGTGAATCAGGATATGCATAGCCGCCTCGTGATTCGCGGCGGCGGCGGCATCGGCTACAACCGCATGGAAGAAGCGATCACTCTGAATGGCCGTTCGAATCCTCCGTTCGTCAGCGGCTTGAGCGCATTTGGCACCAACATTCTCTACGCGGTGCCGGGCGACCCCCATCAGTTCGACAACTGGCCATCGAATCCAGCGGCGATCCAGACGTTTGATCCGACGACAAACCTGCCGGTTAACGGTGCGGGACTGCAGATTCAAGGTGTACAAAACAATCTGCCGACACCCGTGACCTATCGCTACTCGTTGATGGCGCAGTACGACATGGGACACGACTGGATCGTATCGGTCGGCTATCAGGGCAGTCTGAGCCGTCACTACACGCGGCAGCAGCTTTCGAATTTGTTCTTCGCACCTCTCAATCCCGCGATTCAGACGCTTAACCTCTACACCAACGACGTCAATGGCTCGTACAACGCGCTGCTCACCGAAGTGCAGCATCGCTTCTCGCGCCAGTTTCAGATCGACGCGCAATATACCTTCGCCCGTGCCGAAGACAACCAGTCGTCGGACTTCGAGGAAGGCACATATCCCTTCAGCCAGCGTTCGGAATGGGGCCTTGCCGACTACGACGTGAAGCACAATTTCAAACTGTATGGTGTGTGGACGCCGAAGTTTTTCCACGGTGATCGCGCTTGGCTCGACAAGATCGTCGGCGGATGGACCGTCACCGGCATTTTGAACGCGCACACCGGCTTCCCATTCACGCCGGTTTACAACGTACAAGTCACCGACGCGACCGGCGCGACAACGTGCGGCCTCGTCTATGCCAACAGCAGCTATTGCACGCTCCGGCCGGCGGCGTATCTCGGCGGCGCACTCAGCGACTACAGCAACTCCGGCTTCATTCGCAACGGTGGAAACTTCCCGAATGGCCCGACGACCTACTTCGCTCCTCCGACGATCACCGGCGATATGCCTTCGGCGCCCGGCGTCGCGCGCAACTCCTTCTGGGGTCCGCGCTATTCGTCGGTGGACATGACGCTCGGCAAGGCATTCGGTCTCCCGCGTTTACCTGTCCTCGGTGAGAATGCGAAGATCGATCTACGCGCGAACTTCTACAACATCTTCAACCAGACCAACTTCGTGCCCTTCTCCAACAGCCAGCAAACCATCGGCACGATCAACTACAACGCCGTCACCGGCGCGCAGAGCGTGACGTCACCGAACGGAACGTTTGGTCAGGGCCTAACCGCCCTCGCCGGCCGCGTGATCGAACTGCAAGCCCGCTTCAGCTTCTAGCGCGCTGCCAAGCTCATGTAGGGGCGCA
Organism: uncultured Acidobacteriota bacterium; assembly: GCA_963795355.1. GTDB lineage: Bacteria > Acidobacteriota > Terriglobia > Acidiferrales > UBA7541 > Acidiferrum. Next base: position 133,675 of record CAWCHM010000007.1, on the reverse strand, counting down.
GCACCGCTGCGCCCCAAACGCCCAGACCTAACCGAAGCATCTTCTCTTGGTTTGTGTGTCGCGTCTTAGTTTGGGTCACGTCTTGCCTTGTGGGTCGCGGTTTCAACCGCGACATAGACCTGGGCTAGGGAGACGGGCTTCAGCCCCTGAAGTCTGTCGTAATGCACGTCAACGAAATTCCGCGCAATCCTCCTGCACCTTCTCTGCTATAACTTTGTTCGGAGACAAACTCAATGATGGCAATGCCGAACACCGTAGTTCGCCGCCTTCTTCCCTTCTGCGCCGCAGCTTGCTTCGCTCTGTTCCTCGCCGCGCACCCGAACACGACGCACGCCCAAACTGTCGCCGAAGCCGTCGAGATCAACCCCAACGCCGCCTCTCATCCCTTCCCCCACTATTGGGAGAAAATGTTCGGCTCCGGGCGCGCCATCCTCTCCCTGCGCGACGACTATCGCCACGATCTCCGCGAAGTGAAACGCATCACCGACTTCGAGTACGTCCGCTTCCACGCGATCTTTCAGGACGAAGTCGGCCTCTACGACGAAGACGCGAGCGGCAACCCCGTCTACAACTTCTCCTACGTCGACCAGATTTACGACGGCGTGCTCGCCAACAAAGTTCGTCCCTTTATCGAACTCAGCTTCATGCCCAAGAAGCTGACCTCCGATCCCAACGCCCTGCACGCCTTCTGGTACAAGCAAAACGTCGCTCCTCCCAAGGACTGGGGCAAGTGGGGCGCGATGATCGAGGCCTTCACGAAGCATCTCGTCGACCGCTATGGCATTGAAGAAGTCTCGAAGTGGTATTTCGAAGTGTGGAATGAACCGAACCTCGACTTCTGGGTCGGCAATCCGAAAGACGAAACCTATTTTCGTCTCTACGATGAAGCCGCAAAAGCCGTGAAGCGCGTCAGCCCGCGTCTTCCGCGTCGGCGGTCCCGCCACCGCGCAAGCGGGTTGGGCCGATAAATTTCTCGCCCACACCAAAGAACAAAATATTCCGGTCGACTTCGTCTCCACTCACGTCTACGGCAACGACAAAGCCGAAGATGTTTTCGGCACGCACGAAAAGATTTCGCGCAACGACATGGTCTGCCGCTCGGTGAAGAAGGTCCACGATCAGATCGTCGCGTCGCCCTATCCGAAAATGCCGCTGATCTGGAGTGAGTTCAACGCCGCCTACGACAACGAGTCAGCAGTCACCGACAGTGCGTACATGGGTCCATACATGGCCAACACCATTCGCGAGTGCGATGGCCTAACTGAATACATGAGCTATTGGACTTTTTCCGACGTTTTCGAAGAACAAGGTGTGGTCAAGACACCCTTCTACGGCGGATTCGGCCTGCTGGCCGAGCGCGACATCCCCAAACCCGCGTTCAACGATTTCGCGCTACTACACAAACTCGGCGACACCCGTCTCGACGCTGCATCGGACTCCATTTTGGTAACGAAGATAAAAGACGGCGGCATCGTCGTCGCGGCATGGAACCTATCCTTGCCCGAAGAACCCGGCTCGCCGAAATCGATGACGCTGAAGTTCAAAGGCATGACGACCGGCTCCGCCAAAGTCACAATCGTCGATAAAGAACACGGCTCGCCTCTGCCCGAGTTTGAAAAACTCGGCAGTCCCAAGTCCCCGACCGTCGAGCAGATCGCCGCGATGCGCAAAGCCGCGGCAATGCCCGCATCGAAAACGTATCCGCTGAAAAACGGCTCTCTCTCGTTGACTCTCCAGCCAAAAGCCCTGGCCCTGATTGAGTTGGAAAAGTAAGATCGGCCCAACCGCCCGGTAACGCCGGTTTCCAGCCGGCGGTTTTTCGATCCGTCACCGCCGCCTTCAGCGGAACGCTTGAAGAACAAAGCAGTTACCCGCGCGCCCGGTGCCCGCCGGAAACTCCCGCCGCCCATAACCCCTTCAGAATCACATCCTTGAACCTTGTAGTCGCGCAAAGTCCCTGAAATCACATTCTTACAAAAAAAGGTGGGGGGATGGGGTCGGAAGAGGTTGGCCTACGAGCCTTTTCTCCCTTTGCACCGGGTGGGCTCGCAGCGCGGTCTTCGCCGCTTCACTTCACCATGAAAATCGGATACCCCGCCGGCACAATCGACTTCGCAGCCGCCGGCGCATCCGAAGGAATCGCGTGGAACCCCGCTCGTGCCATTCCATTCTGCGCGATGTCGTTTTTCATGAAGTGTTCCCACACGAATCCAGTTCGCGCATTCTCCGCCATAAGCATAATGATTCCCTGATCGATCCCGATCACGTCGGGGCTATACCAGTTCGTCAGCGGATTGAACGCATCCACGAATCCGTAGCGCTGCCATGCGCGATCCTGATACTTCGCGTAAATCGTTCGCAACACCTTCAGGCATTCTTCCGGCAAAAACGGCAGCGACCCACCCGCCGCGCACGGCACTACCGAACCGTCGATGCGCCCCATCGCCGGTGGTCCACCCCAGATCGCATACCCGCGCACCGAATCCGACGCGGTGATGCCCCAGAGATCGTCGCTGTAATCCGGAAATTCGCGCGCCAGTTCCAGGCACCACAATTTGTGCACCTTCGTCGCGATCACCGAATTCGTAAAATAATCCGCGTACGCATCGCGCTTCCCGCGAAAATCAAACCACGCCTGCGAGAACTGGTGCACAAACAGCGGCGCATGCGACCCGATATATCGAATCCCGTTGAACTCAAAATACGTCCGCGTCCACGCATCCCAATTCACTTTCGTCAGTTGCGGATTCGGCGCTCCGATCCCCAGCAAATAAATCATCATCAATTCGCTGTATGCATCCCACCGCGCCTTGATGAACCCGTGCTCCGGCGTCCATCCCATCGACAAATTCTTGTCGCCGTGCAGCATCCACGCAAAATCCAGCCGCCCGTACAACGTATCCGCAAGCGTCGAAATCTCGTCGTCGTTGAAATACTCTTTGCACATCAGCACGCCGCAAATAAATAGCGAAGTGTCGATCGACGACACTTCCGAGTTAAACGCGCGCTCGCCATTTTGAAAATTGAGAAAGTGGCAGAAAAATCCGTGCGCCTGCGGCACGCGCGTCGCGACAAACCGCAACGTATTCCGCACGCGATCGCGTATCTTGCGTTTATCCTCCCAGCCGCGGTGATCGGCGATGCAAAGACCGGTCAGTCCGAATCCCGTCGCCGCGATGCTCGCGACGTTTCGCGAATCCGAGCCGTTCGCCTGGCTCCGATCCTTCACCAACCCCGTATAAGGATTCGCCTCGTCCCAAAAAAATTGGAAGCACGCGCGTTCCACCTGCTCGAGAAAACGATCCTCCTCCAGCGTGAAGCGATATTTTGTCGGATCGCTGGGAAACAGCGACGAAATGTCGCTGACCGGAGTATTGCTTTGCGCAGGATATGGTTCGCCAGGATAAGGCGGCGCAGGCTGCGGCCACGACTTCGTCGCGGCTCTGCTGAAATCGAGGATGCGTTCGCTGTATGCTATCGCCGCAATCTCCGCCAGCGACAGCGCGCCTAGAGGAATACCCAGCGCAAGACGTGAAGTCTCCCGCAGCCAGTCACGTCGCGAGCGCTTCCCACCGCTCACCTCTTACCCCGCCGGGCAGAGTTCAACTGCCCGATGGAGCGACAGAGCCGGGTTCTCCATTGCATAAAGCCCAGTTTACCGGAGCCGCTGAGCGACCGGAAATGTCGAATTCCGCGAACAAACGAAAAGAGCACTCTATTCAAGGTGTGAAATGAAAGGAAAAAATGCAGCGGCGCAGGATTCACATCGTTTTATTTCAATGGCTGCGCGTTTATAGCGCCCGATTCAGTCGCCGGCAATCCCCGATGAGGCTCGATACGCCGCGATCGCGTTCCGCGCCGTCATCGTCAGATTTTCTGGCAACTCGTCGAGCCCGAACCATCGCAAATCTTCCGACTTGTGCGGTTCGCGATTGTAAGCTTCGCCCTCGACAATTCGCGCCAGATACGACGGCGACACCCAATGCTGATTTTCCGCCGGCAGCATATGATCGGTGATGCAGAGCAGCCTCTCGATCGCAACGCGTACTCCCGCTTCCTCATACGCTTCGCGAACTGCGCAATCCTGCACTGTCTCGAGAAAATCGACCTTGCCGCCCAAAATGCTCCAGCATCCCGCCTCGGGCGCCACTGTGCGCAGCGCCAGCAGAACGCGTTCGCGCTCATCGACCAACAAGACCCCCGCGCCGACGCGCGGTTGCAGTATGGATGCAGCGTGTGAAGCCATAAATCCACCAACTATCGATCGCGGATCGGCAGCCACTTCGCGTTCGTCGGCAGCTCAATCGTCGCGAGCCCCGAAAGCAACTCCGCCGCGCTATCGCCCACAACAATCATTTCACGATGCGCCGCGCTCAGAAATCCCTCCGCCACCGCGTGCGCGCTTTGCCCCAGCAGCGCGTCGTAATATCCCGCGACATTCAGTACACCGCACGGCTTGCGATGAATCCCGAGCTGCAGCCACGTCACAATCTCGCAGAATTCTTCCCAGCTCCCGAATCCGCCCGGCAACAAAACAAACGCGTCCGACAAATCCGCCATCATCGCCTTGCGTTCATGCATCGAGCCGACAATATGCAGCTTGGTCAGCGAACTGTGCGCTATTTCCTTATCCGCAAGATCGCGCGGGATCACTCCGATCGCTTCGCCACCGCCCGCGAGCACCGCGTCCGCAACCTTGCCCATCAACCCGACGCGCCCGCCACCATAAACCAAACCAATTCCTGCGCCTGCAAGGTACGCACCAAGCCGCTCGGCCCCCTCCGCGTAAACCGCTCGATGCCCCGTGCTCGACCCGCAGAAAACGCAAACCCTTCGAATATTTCGTGGTGTCTTTTTTGTCTCGAGTGCCAAGTCGTGTAGCGCGTCCATCGCGATGCAACATATTACAGCAAGTGTGCGCGTCCCATGACGCACAGCCCGACGCGTATGCAATGAAATGAACTAGGGAATCGAAAGCTTGATTCGAGTGGGGATTCCGGAGATTTTACTTCGTGATTTTAGTTCGTGGCATTACCTTGCGGCGTTACTTCGTGATGTTACTTCGTGAACGACCAGTGGTATACAATTCCCGCGCCGATCAGCAAATTGTTCTGGTGATCGTTCGTCGCGTTCGCAAACGTCGTCGCAAAATAATCGACCTGCCCGCGCACCGAAAATCTCCGGCTCACCGGCACATCAACTCCGCCGCCAGCCCGCGCAGCAAACCGAATCGTAGCGTCACCCAATCCGGCGGCGCCTCCGCCGGCATGCGATGCACCCACCAAAATCTGCGCGAACGGCTGCACGCGATGCGCGCCGTGAATCCAGGTACGCCGCAATCGCGGCAACTCAAACCGCGCACCGCCTAACGCCGATGTCAACGTCAGCGAACTTCCCACCGTCGGCGCGCCGGTCGCAACTTGGCTGCTAAAATCCGCAACCACCGACCACGGCCCGCGCACATTCCACGAAGCCGAAATCCCTCCGCCATTCAATCCGAAGCAGCCGCACTGTCCAGGTCCCGCGTTGCTGTGCACCCACTGGTACGTCGCCGCCGCATCGCCGCTGATGCCCTCCTGCGCCGTCGCCGTGGAAGCACCGGCAAAAAGCAAAGCCGCCAAAATCAAAATCGTTCGCATCGTGATTCTCTCCATCTCCAAAAACAATTCAGATATTCGCCGCCATCCTCAATTCGGCGGCTGCGTTACCGTCGCCGACACGTTGCTGATGACCGTGGTCTCCCACGCTCCGCCGGTCGACGCCGTGACATACAAATACGCTGTCGGCGGCGGCGTCACATTTCCCGTCATCACCACCACTCCATCCAGCGTCATCGTCAACACGCCTTGCACCAGCGTCACGGTGTAGTTGTGCGAGATCGGCATGCTGGTCGACACGAGCTGCGGAATATTCGTGTTCACCAGAAACCACGGATTCTCGAACAGGTTGCTTTCTCCGCGTCCCACAGCTACGTAGGGCACCGCCGGGTCGCCGGAGTTGTGGTACGTGTCGAACCCGAACACGAGCCCCGGAATTCCCTGCGCTCCCAGGCCGAAGCCCACAGCGCCGATGCTCGTCGGCGTTGCGCCCAGCGACGGATCGCCCAGCACCACTGCAAAGCCATCCGCCGGCGTCGGGCTCGGATTGCTCAGAGTTACCGTGAAGCTCAGCACCACGTTGTCAGTCGCGATCAGTGTCGGCCACACGATTTCGCCATGCTGACTTCCCGACGATGCCGTCAGTTGATACTTGCAGCCCGACAGAACAATCGCGTTGCCAACCGCATTCCAGTTCGTGTCGCACAGATCCGGCACTTGCCCCAGTGGCCCGACAAACAACGCCGCCGTGGTGCTCGTCGCGTTCGCCGACGTACCGTTGCTGACCACCACCTTGTACGTATCGCCGTTGTCCGCGAGCGCCGCCGAACTGACCGTAAAAGTCGGTATTCGTCGCGCCCGAAATCGCCGTGAACGTCGATGATCCCGCCGGCGCCGAATACCACTGATACGTCAGCGGCAGCAGCGAAGTCGCTGCTACCGTGAATGTCGCGGTGTCGCCTTCGTTCACGTACGCCGTCTCCGGCTGCTGCGTGATCAAAATCCCCGCGCCGACCGCCAGCTTCGCCTTCGTCGAAATCGTTTGTCCGTATGCGTTGGAAACGAGGACGTAATACTGATCCTGATCGTTGGTAATCATCGTCGCGGTCGCGGGCAGCGTGTACGTCGCCGACGTCGCGCCCGTAACCACGCTTCCGACCGTCTGGCCCGCCGGAATCCGATACCACTGATAGCTCAGCGTTCCCGAACCGGTCGCGACTACCGTGAACGAAGCCGTCGCTTGCGCCCACCGTCACGTCCAGTCCCATCGGCTGCGTCACGATCGTCGGCGGCACGTTCGCCGCCGTCACCGTCAGCGTCGCGTTCGTGCTGTTCAGCGGCGTTCCCGCGCACGAGTCCGTCACCGCCGCGTAATATTTCGCGCCGTTGTAGCTGACGTCGACTGCTGGCGTCGTGTACACCGCTGACGTCGCGCCCGGAATCGCCGTCCCCGTCGAGCCGCCCGACGGAATCTGATACCACTGATACGTGAACGGGCTCAGTCCCTGCGCTACCACCGAGAACGTCGCGGTCTGTGTCGGGTGCAGCGCCAGGCTCGCCGGATTCGACGTGATCGTCGATCCCACTTCAACCGCGGCAACGCTCGATGTCACCGATCCCGCGCCGTTCGTCACGGTCACCGTGTAGTTGCCCGCGTTCGCGCCCGTCGCATTCGCCACGACATACGTCGCGCTCGTCGCGCCCGAAATTGGTGCGCTGTTCAAGTTCCACTGGTAGCTTGCTGCGTAGTTCGCCGCGACCGACAGCGTCAGCGCGCCGCCGCTGCAATCGTGCTGCGTCACCGGCTGCGTGTTGATCACCGGCCCGCTCACCGTCGTTGTCGTCGTCACCGAAATCGACGGATTGTCCACGCTCGTCGCTGTGATCGTGTACGTCCCCGCTGCGTTCGGCGAAGTCCACACATTCCCCGCAAACGTTCCGGCGCTCGCCGTCCACGTCACCCCATTCGTCAAGCCACCCGTTGCCGTGCTCGAAAACGCCACATTGCCTGGAGCTTCCGTATGGGTTCCAGGCGTGATTGGAGTTAATGCGACGGCCGATGGCGTCACCAGACACGTCGTCGAAACAACGTTCCCCTTCGAGTCCGTCACTGTCAGCGTGTACGTCTTTCCCGCCGTCAGTGCTGGCGTCGGATACGACGCACCGCTCACCGCATTCGCGGTAATGTCCGAACTACCCACGCCGGCCGACCCGATCGTCGCGGTACCGCCTGAAAATGTCGGGATCAACATGACCGTTGCGCCGTACAACGGCGTCGCATTGCTTGGCACCAGGCTCTTCGCCAATGGCGCAGCTGGGCCCGTCACGGTCAGTGTCGCCGGACCACTCGTGGCGCTTCCCGCCGAGTTCGTCACAACCACCGTAAAGATCGTTCCGGATTGACCCGCACCCGCCGAGGAAGTCGTATAGGTGTTGGAAGTGGCGCCGGGAATCGCTGTCCCGTTTTCGAACCACTGGTAGGTAAACGGACCAGGTCCCGTTGCAGTCACGCTAAAGGTAGCGGTTTGACCGACGACAACCGTCACGCTCGAGGGCGAGGTCACCTTGGGAGCAGACTCCGACGGCGACGCAGGCGTCGAGCCTTGAAACCCTCCCGAACAACCGACAAGTCCCAGTACGCTGAGAAGCGCGGCAAAAATACAACATCCGACCAATCCAGGCCGATGGGGCACACATCGCATGGCTAAAGGCTCCTACTGCGATCAAGTCTGCATACCGGGTTTGCTGTATGCTATCGGGGTGATTCCTATCCATGCGCAATGGGGTGATAGCGTTTTCGCCGCTGGTCTTTCGGACAGGATGCTTGCATGCAAAAAAACGATCGCTCGGCATAGCAAGCAATCCGCGTAAGTCTTTTATTTTTAGCTATTTAAAATGAATTCTCGTGGGTAGGGGGCAGCGAAAAAATCGCCCCGCAATGCTTCCAAAAAGAAGCACCATGGTTACCGTTTCACTACCGCCTGTGTGATTTCCTGGGGTACTTTCCCGTCAGCGAGTTCCATCGGATTACAAACACGTCGATAAACATCTGAATGCTGTCCCGCATCATGCTGACTTTCGTAGCATCTGAGTGTCCCCAGACCACTGGAATCTCAATCGATTTCAGCCCGTGATGCCGCGCCAGATATAGCAACTCCGGGTCAAACCCAAACCGCTCAATGGTTTGCTGCTCAAAGATAATCTTGCATGGCTCCCGCCGGAAAGCCTTGAATCCACACTGGGTATCCACAAACGGCAGCCACAGGATCACCCGAACAATCTTGTTAAATACTATCCCCGCAAACTCTCGAAACAGCGACTCGTGCACCGTAATCAGGCTACGATCCACGGCGCGCGACCCAATCGCCACGTCGTGATCCTTCATCGCTGGCAATAGCTTTTCCACCTCTTCGATCGGCGCCGACAGGTCGGCATCGGTAAACAGCACCACGTCGCCTCGCGCCTCCTGCATCCCATGGCGCACGCTGTGCCCTTTGCCCCGGTTCTGCCCGTTCGACACCACCCGCAGCGACGGAATCATCTTCCTAAAACTCTCCGCAACCGCAATCGTGTTGTCCTTCGACCCATCATCGACGACGATCACTTCGACGGTGTGATTCGCCGCGTGCACATACGCGGCTATCCTTTCGAGGGTTGGCGGTAGCCGCAACTCCTCGTTATACGCCGGAATGATAATCGTGAGATCGGGAGCCGCGCCTGTCATCGAAGCGGGAGGTCCTTCCATCCGTGCGCGCCGACGAGCGGAACGAAGCGGCAGGTATCCAACACAGTCGTCTGAAAAATATCACGGCGGCGCTCAACGAGCTGCAACTCCTGGCTTTCAAGGTTTCCAACCGGTATCACCATGCGCCCGCCCTCGGCGAGCTGCGCAAGTAGCGGCGGCGGAACGGCAGGCGCGCCTGCGGCCACCAGAATCGCATCGAACGGTGCCATCTCCGGCAACCCTAGCGTGCCGTCGCCGCAGTGCACGTGAACGTTCTCGTAACGCATTTCGGCCAATCGCGCCGAAGTCGCCGCCGCCAGATCCGGTCGATATTCCACCGTCACAACTTCGCGCGCCAGCGCCGCCAGCACCGCCGCCTGATACCCGCAACCGCTGCCTACTTCCAGCACGCGTTCCGTGCCGCGCAACCGCAGCGCTGCCGTCATCGCCGCCACCATAAACGGCTGCGAAATCGTCTGCCCTCCGCCGATCGGCAGCGGTACATCTTCGTACGCCTGCGCTCGTAGATCAGCGGGTACGAAGGCGTGCCGCGGAACCGCACGCATCGCGCCAAGCACACGCGCATCTCTCACGCCGCGCCGCTCGATCTGCGTTTCGATCATCGTGCGCCGCGCCACCTCCAACTGCGACTCTGAGCGCTCCCCTGCGTTGGCAGCGGCTCTCCACGGTTTTATGTGCCAGTCCTTGATCAGGCTCATCGCATCACGCCCATTGCTTACGCCCGCGTCGCCGCAGCCGTAGCGTGCTTCTCCCACGCGCCGCTTCGCAAAATATCCTCTATCTGCTCGAGCGTGTAATCGCACTCGCTCTCGCGATTGTAAAAATGCGGCGAGACGCGAATGCCCGCCTTCGGCCGGAAATCGATCATCACGTTGCGCGCCAGCAATTCGCGGCTCACCTCATACGCATGCGGGCAATCGATCGACACCGTTCCCGCGCGCTCCTGCGGATTTTCCGGAGTCACGACGCGCCAGCCGCGCGTCTTCGCGCCTTCCATCAATCGCGTCGTCATCACGATCGACTTCGCGCGAATCGCTTCAATCCCCGCTTTGTTCAAAATCTCGAGCCCCGGCTGGCACGCGTAGAGCGCGGGAATGTGCGGTGTCCCGTTCAAATAGCGAAACGAATCTTCGCGTGAATCAATCGCTCCCGTTTCAAACTCGAACGGCCGTCGATGCGCGAGCCATCCCGTCAGCGCCGGCTTCAGCTTCTCTCGCAAATCCTCGCGCACATACAAATACGCGACGCCCGGCCCGCCGCACAGCCACTTCAGCACTCCGCCCACCGCGAAATCGACGCCAAGTTCGCGCACATCAAACGGAATTGTGCCCGTTGCCTGAAACACATCCAGAATCACATGCGCGCCGACTCGATGCGCCTTCTCCACAATCGCACGCGCATCGACGATGAACGAACTCCGAAACAGCACCAGCGAAATCGGTACCAGCAGCGTCGTCTCGTCGATCGCCGCCAAAAATTGATCGAGGTCGAACCGCACCGGGTCTGCGGTCGGCACCAATGCCACTCGCGCTCCGAACCGCCGCTGCTCGTGATAAAAATACTGAATCGACGGAAACTCCAGCTCCGTCATCACAATTTTGTTCCGCGGCCCGCGAAAATCGAAGCACGACGCGATCACCGCCTGCGTCGTGGTCACGTTCTGGTGGAGCGAAATTTCGCCCGTTCCCGCTCCGATTAGCGGCGCGATTCCGTCGCCCACGCTGATCGCCATGTCCCACCAGCCCGCTTCCCAGGCCTTCACACCGAGTGTCGCCCAGGCGTCGGCATAGCCGTGCAGGTTGTCGTACACCTTTCGCGGCATCGCCCCCAGCGAATTGCTGATCATGTATGTCGAGCGTTCGAGGATCGGAAAATCCTCGCGGTACTTCAGTAATTCGTCTACAAAGTCAGGCATAGATACGGTCAACCTTCAGGAGAGGGACCCCACCAAAATAACACAAGTGCCCAGGCGCCCAGGCACTCCAACGCCTTGAAAAGCCACGCCTTTTCGATGTTTTGCACCCACATTTGGATTTCCTGAGCGAACGGGCAGTGGCCATTCGTACTTGCACGTCGGCCCGAAAACTGGTCCGGCGTACCGCTGCGCGAAAATTCCCCACTTTCTAGACTGTTTATGTTGGCGGCAGATACGAACTACCGCCCGTGGAGGAAGGTAAAGGTCATGAAGGCTTTTTTAGTGCTCGCTGCGATCTACGTAGGGGCGTTTCTGATCGCAATTCAAGGTGCGTCGCAAACCCAAGCAGAAGGCGTCGCAAATAAGCCCGGGATTCAACGCGTTGACCCGGCTAAAGATGCAGATATTCGTTCCCTGATGGAACTGGTGGGAGCGCGCCGCATGGCACAGGATGTCGCGGCAAAGGGAGCGCAACAGCTCCGCGAGAATTTGGTCGCAACTCTGCCGGCCAGTCAGCAAGGTCAGCAGTTTGTGAACGCTTTCGTTGCCGACTACCAGAAGAAGTTCAACTCCGAAGACGTCACGAGCCAGATCGTCGGCATCTATGACAAGCACTTTTCCGACGATGAAATCAAAGGACTTATGCAGTTCTATGGTTCGCCGCTCGGTCGCAAATTTGCCGCGGAAACCCCGAAAATCCAGGCTGAAGTCGAAGCCGCTAACCAGAAGGTCAGCACCCGCGTCGCTGCCGACGTGCTGCGCGACCTCCCCAGCGAATACGCCGGGATCGCCCCCAACAATGGTCAGGTTAACTCAGCGAAGTCTCAGCCTATGGCCCACAACGCCGCCCTTAAAACCGGCGTGTCCAAGTCCCAGGGCGATTCCTTCGCCAGCGTGGATCAGCAGTAAGACTTAATAGCGCTTTTATCCCGACTGTCCGTCCCCGGGCAGTCACCCCGACGAGGCGCCGCGCAAGCGGCGCCTTTCGTTTTGTATGCGTTTGCTCGGAACGCGTCCGCGCGAATCGCTCTACTACAATTTGGCGTGCGAGGGTAAGGAGTCTCGATAGAGCTGGAGATTACTTTTATCGATGACCACCGTGCCGGTGTCCATCGACGTAGGCATCGGGGCTCCCGGGCCAATCCGCCAGTCCTTAAACTGATGCACAGCGTTGTGGTGCAAGTCGTCGAGGAACTTCAACGCGTAATAGCTCATCACGTAGGGCTTCTGGGTGATGGTCACTGCAATCGCGCCTTTGTCGATCCAGTTCAGCGTTTCGGGATCATTGTCGAATGCGACGATCGGCAACTTGCCTTCCATGTTGAAGCGATGAACCGCATCGGCCGCGCCCGCTCCGCCGGTCGCCTCCAGGCAGATGATCCCGACGATGTTCTCTTTCTTCTGGATCAGCTCGGAAACTTGATCAAACGCGCTTTTCGCGTCGCCCTTGCCGTCCATAATTTTTGTCAGCTTGAGCGCGGGGAAATTCGCCAATGCATCCGCCACTCCGGCTACTCGATCGTCAAGATTGCGTTGCCCCTCAATCGTGATCACCGCGATGTTCCCCTTGCTCTGCACCAGCGGCGCCATCCGCCGTAAGCTCTCTCTTCCGGCTTTGAAGTTATCCGTCCCGATGTACGTGACGCGCTTCGAATTCGGCACGTCCGAATCCACGCAGATCACTGGGATCCCTTGCGCGATTGCCTTATCGATGTCCGCCTGGAAAAGTTCTGGCCGCGCCGCGGAAAGACAGATCCCGGCCGGTTGCGATTCGACGGCTTGCCGGAATGCCTGGAGTTCCGCGTTTGGAGAATAGCTGGTGGGACCTGTCAGTTCAGCGGTCACGCCTAGCGTTTTGGCGCCATCCAGAAAACCCGCTTCCGCTTCTTTCCAGTACGGCAAATTGATATTCGTAGCCACAAACACGTAGTGCTCGTTTCTATCGTGACTCGGCTCCGAACACGCTCCTATGAGCGCCGTACCCGCGAAAACAACAGCACGTGCCGCCATGGTTCCACGTCGTGTCATCGGATTTCTCCTTAGCGCTCAGCGCGGCTGGGTCATGCTTGCGCAAACTCCTTAGGCGAAGGACTTAGGGAAGGACTACCGGCAGAGTCTACTCTCAATCGCGGCAAAACCCGATACATAGGTTTATTCCGCCGCCAGGCGGATAGGCGCCCAATCAATTCCTTGACAAATGTTTACTTTCTGCTAAAATATCCCCTGTAGAAAGTCTCGCCCGCAACCTCCTCAAAAAAACGAAACTAAAGCGAATGAACCGTTGGATTCTATCCCCATCAAAATGAGCGACTTGCGCACTCTTGCAAACGTGACGTCTGCAACTCATTGACAAACAACCACTTACACACTCTTAAGAAAACACCGGGGGGTATACCCCGACCGTCCCAAAACGGGAATGCCCAAGCTGATCTGTGCGCGCTCGCCGAACTCGGTGATGGGTTTTTACCGGACAACGACCTAGGGGAAGCGCTTCTTGATCTTCACGTCGATACCGAAGGTGCCGTTGTAATCGCGCAGGGCCACGATCGAGACGTTGCGGTTCACGTTGTACTCGACCTGAATCACCTGCTCCTGCGTCGAGCCGACGTTCGAGATGTAGGTAATTGTAATGTTTCTCGTGACTTGCTGCTGTACGGTGACCCGCGCCGCCGCATTCTGCCCCGTGCTTGTTGAGCCGACGCCGACCAAAGCGGGATCGACGCGGAAGTTCGTGATCCCGAAAAGTTTCTCCAGGCGCCCGCCGACCTGACTCGATACCGCTTCGGAAAGCAGCGCCGTCGCACCCGCCGTGCTCTGAGAATTTCCCGCACTGCGCGACGTCCCTTCCGAACTCGTTTGCCCAAGCGCGAGCAACGTCACAATGTCCTGCGCAGGCAACGGCGGGTCCGACCGGTACGCCAGAGTGAGTTTGCTGGCAGGGCCGTTAAAATTCAGCGTGATCTCGTACTGCTGAATTGTCGTGCTCGCTTCGACGTTCAACACCGGATCGAGCCGGAACGGATTCGCGAAGTTGATGTCGCCACGCGCCACGCGATAGCGATTGCCATGGAAGAGCAAATCGCCCGACAACACGTGAATGTGCCCAAGGATGATCGGATGCTCCCACGTGCCGCGAACGCGCAAATCCGCTTCCGCTTCGAGTTCCGCGCCTGGCCATTGCATGCGCGCATCGGGCGTGGACACCGCCTGAATATCGAATTGCAAGTTGCGCAAAAATGGCGAACTCGTCGACGGCCCGCTGATTCCCTCTTTCGTCGAAAAAAGCGAACCGGCAACTTCGAGTCCGCCCGCGAGCGTCACGCGCTCCACAGTGACGCGGCCCGAAAGCAATCCGCCATCCGTAGTTCCCGTAAGCCGCAACGAGCCCGCGGTGAGCCAACTCATTCCTTCCGGATAACGTACGCGCGTGCTATCGCTGCGCGCCGTGATGTCGTAACGCACCGGCCGCTCGGTATAGTTCACGCTGCCGGTGAGGTGCAGCGTCCCGCCGCCGGCAAGCGCCGTCAGGTTCTCGAAATGCAGCCGCGTCGCATCGAAAATCAAATCACCCGTGACCGCGCTAAGCCCCGTTGGAAAATCGGCGAGGCGTCCCGATGCGTTTTCAATGTGGATACGCCCCGTAATGCTGGGATTGCTGAGCGTGCCCGCAAACGCCGCGTTCACCTGCGCCGAACCGCCGCTGCTGATGTCTGGCGAGAATGACGACAGGAAACGCAGGTCCACTTCGCCGTTGAGCCGCAAATCGATTTTTCGCGCGCCTGAAAATTGCACGTTGCCATCGATCTGCATATTCGTATTCGCGCCGCGGAATCCCGCCGAAACGATTTCGAGATTGTCTCGCGACGAACGGAAGTGAATCGGCCCGGCATTTTCGAGCTGCACGCTGGCGTAGTTGAATTGCAGGTGCGAAAACTGCGCGTCCACCACAATCGTTTCTGGATGCCGCAGCGCGCCATTGATCGCAATCTCGCCTTCCGCGCTTCCGTGGCCGTCGAATTTATCGACGTGGAGAGCGCGCGCGAGGAACGGATCGAGATCGATATCCTTGATCGCAACTTTGCCGTCGAGATTGAACGGATCTGACAATCCGAGATTGATCGCCCCCGACAGTTCGCCGCCGCTATTCATCGATGAACTCAACGTCAGCTTCGCGCGCTTACCGTCCGAATTCAGGTCGCCCTCGAAGCTGCCAATCACCGCTTGCCCGACGCGCAAATCGACAACCCGGAAGTTTCCCTCCGCTTCCGGCGCCGTCGCAGGCCCAGTTGCTTTGACACGGAACGACACCAGGCCATCCACAGGAAATCGTTCGGTCTGCAAGTTTGAAAAATTGGAAAGCGGAATAGACGCGCCGACTAGATCGACCGAAATATTTGCGTCGCGCATGCGATATTCCGCCGTGCCGGTGACGATACCCGCGCCGCGGCTCGTCTCTTTGCCGGGAGCGAACAGCCGCAACTCCGCATTCGCGATGCGCACCTCGTCATGCGTTGCCGTCAGCTGTCCGCGCAAGCGGTTGAAGAGAACGCCGTAAACTTCGCCGTCAGCGAGATCAAAGAGCCCGTTGAAGTTGGGCTCGCGCCGCGTGCCGCGCCCGTGAAACTGACCGGTGAGATTGCCGTGGACGGGGTAATGCACATCGATCAAGTCCTGCAATGCGTCTACCGGCGTGGAATCGAAACTGGCGTCAACCGACCACGCATTGTCGGGCAAAAAACTCCAATCCGTCAGCTTCAGATTTCCGTCCACATACGTATCGATTGCGCCGCGCCGCAGGTGCGCGCGCGATAGTATGAATTCGTCCGGCGAGTAGACGAGGTCGCCATCGAGCAGATCGACCGTAATATTTTCATAGCGCGCGCGCTCGGCGCGAATGTGTCCGTTGAATCCAGTTCCACTGGCGTCAGCTTCGATTTTTCCGTCCCAGCTCGCGGCACCTGTGAGCACCTTGATTTCGTCGGGCGAGCCCGGCTTCGCGCCCTGAATCGCGTTGATGAAATCGCGATAGCTTTCGAGCGCTCCAGTGTCCACCTTCAAATCGAGTTCGGATTCCGTTGCCCCATAGTGGCCGGTCAGATTGCCGCGTGAAGATGGCGTCTCAAATTCTCCGAACGGAATTTCGAGCAACTGTGGATCGTATTGATAGCGAATCGTCCAGGAGCCATCAACCGGAATGTGGTTTTCGGCGATGTCTTCTTGCGAATTCCACTGCACTTTCGCCGAAATATCGAAATGCTCGAAACCGCCGTTCCATGTTTCAACAGTGTCGGCCGATAAAATAGAATCCCAGTGCAGTTCGTTGACCGGGAAATTCTTCTCTTCGATCGCAGGGAAAACCTGCGCCAGCCGCATCCCATCGACTCGGGTCTCCGCTTTGAAGAACAGGTGATCCCACAAAATTGAGACGCGGCCTTTCACCGAACCGCCAAATGCCTGTGCCAAAAAGTTGTTAACGACGAGCCCCTTGTTGTCGATGGTCACGTCGCCTCGACTGGAGAGACCCGATGCGTGAAAAATCGGCAGATACGTGAGCGTGATTTCTGAGCCCGCATAACTCCCCGTGCCGTTGAACTTGCCGTCGGCGTAGGTCGCATCGCCGCGCACATCTACAAGCCCAGTCGGCGTTTCCTGAGAGCGCAACGATTCACGAAGGTCGAGCAAATTGACCCATCCGCGATAACGAAAACTCCAATTCGGATTCTCGAAATTCGTCATTTCGATGTGACCGTCGAAATGCGAGCGCTTCGCCTCGATGCTGGCCTGCTCGACAGTGAATCCATCTGTCGTCAGCGTGAACGTCGACGCAACCCTTATGGGAATGGGCCAGAAGCGATTCGAGGTGAACTGAAACGATTTCCAATCGAAGGTGCCGGTATAAATCGGCCGCGCTGTCGTGCCACCAAGATCGACGACGAACTGCAAATCGCCGCCCTCGACAGACATCGGAGTCTTGACGTCGTTGTACAGAATCCAGCCGTCGTCGACGCGAACATGCTGCGCGTGCAAACCAAAAACGGTGTCCCCGAATGTTCCGCGCTGCCGCCCTGGCGCGAGATTCAACAAAGGCACGTTCGATACGCCATTCTTCTCGACACGCAAGTGCACCCGCGGCTGCTTCAGAAGCAAATCGCTTAATCCAACTTTGCGCCCCCACAACGAATCGATGCGCAGGCCGACGCGAACTTCCTCAGCGGCGAAAAGCGGTTCCGTACTCGCCGGTTCGCTGCCGTGTAAGACCAATCCCCTCAGCGTGACTCCCATCGCGAGCCAGCGAATCGAAATGGTACGTACCTCGACGTTTCTGCCCGTGACGCTCTCGAGTCGCTGGATGACGAGGCGACGAAGAAGCGGATTTCCTGCGCCGCTACCAAAAAATCCAACCACTGCCAGAATGCAAAGAACCGCGAGTACCCACGGCGTGTGAATGATCCAGGCCCAGATGAAATGGCGGCGCCGGCGTTCGCTCATGGCGCACCCTGTTCCGGCATTTTTTCCACGACGATGCGTGAGCGGCTCTCCGCCAGCCAACGGTCGGCCTGCTCATCGATGCCGCGTTGCACCAGCGCATCACGGATCACATCGTGCGCCGCATCGAGCGAAGGTGGCTCCTGCCCGCGAGCCTGTGCGCGCGGAATCACTGCTTTTTCGTAAAACTCCTGAATATCCTTCGCTTCTACGTGCACCGACGGACGGAAGCGCGAGTCGAGATAATTGCTCAGGTAGAGTTGCGACGCGACCATCGCGCGGACGTCGGTATCCGTCAGGCCAACCTCTTTTTTCTTTCCTTCGTATTCTTCCTGCGAAGTAAAAGATTTCTGCACTCGCTCAACACCCTTGTCGATCGCGTCGGGCGTTGGATGCGGAAATTGCGCAGTGTCGGCTTCGTTGCGCACGATCCACTGATCGATCAGGCGATCGAGCACTTGCGCGTCGGTCTCCGATTTTCCGTCGACCAATTGCTGGTAGCGTTCGAGAGCGCGCACATCGCTGAGAAGAATGATGTCGGTATCAACCCGCGCGACGATGCGGTCGAGGGTCACCTGCTGGGCATTAGCAGCTGCGCAGGCAACACCGAACGTGACTGAAGCGCCGCTCACACCGAACGTGGCCAGCCACAGCATGAGTCCGAATTTGTGCCAGGCTCGACGCATCAGAAAGTCGACCCCAGGTTGAAGAAGATCTGGAATCCCGGCAGCCGCGCGGACTTGAAGCCGTTTCTTCCATCGAGGCAGCTCGCATCGTCGTTCGGGCAAATCGGCGCAACGAATGCCGGGCGGTTGATCGGAAATCCAAGATCGATGCGAATCGGTCCGACCGGGGTCGAGTATCGCAAACCGAAACCGACGGTGTGCGCGAAATAATTCAGCTCGTTTGTGCAGTTGAATTCGCATTCGGTCGGATTCGTTGGATTGAAAATCGGCTTCGGCGGACTTGCGCGGAACGTGATGCGGCTCACGCGGCTGTACACGTTGCCACCGTCATAAAAAAATGCGCCGCCCAGCGCTGAACCGACGAACGGCAGGCGCATTGGAAAACGGAGTTCCTGATGGAATTCCATTACCGCCTGGCCGCCGACCGGGAATCCGGCGAGATCGCGTGGGCCGGCCTGGTTGAGCGCGAAGCCGCGGAGCGAAGTCCCGCCGCCGGCAAAGAATCGTTCAGGTAGAGGAATCAGTTGTACCGACGTGGTCTGGGCCGGAAACGCCAGGGAAACCGTGTTTTTGTAGGGTTGCAAAACGCCGAAGCGAAATGCGCGCGCGAAGCTGAAGCGCCGGCCGAGTGGATGATAAGTCGAGTTCTGATAGTACATGCGCAAGAAACTCGCGCTCGAACCGATCGCCGTGTCGGCGATTCCAAAATCGAAGCTGTTGAAGCTGCCTTTCGTCGCATCGGCGGGATTGTCGCGCGCGTCACGCGCCCAGGTGACACCGAATTGCGAGACGAGTGTCGGCTGCTCGAACAAAGGAATATCTTCGGGCGGCACCGTATTGTTGATGTCCGAGACGAGCACGCGCCGGAAAGCATAGTGGTACTGAAGCGTCGTGAATCGCGTCGCCTGATCGGTGAGCTGCACCGAGGCTTCGTAGCGCTCTTCCGTAAACGTGTTGATATCCTGCGTTTTTTCCGTGTAGACGTTTGCCTGGAATGTGTAGTGCGGATCGGAAAATGTATTCGGCGCGGTGTAGGTGAGCAGCGCGCGATCTTCAATCGTACTGCCGCGGAGCTTGAGCGAAATCGAATCGCCGCGCCCGCGCACATTCAGCTTGCTGATCTCCAGAATGCCACGCGGCGCGGCTTGCAACTCGCTGCCGGTCACATTGGTCGAGCTGGCAAGCCTTTGGACTTCGAAACCGCCGCCGTAGGCGATCGTCCAGCGCTTCGCTTCTTCCACGAGAACGACAACGTCTTTGTTCGCGTCAGTTCCGGTAGGATTTTGCGGCCCGATCGTGACGCGATTGAAAATTCCAAGATTGTAAAGGCGCCGCTGTGAATCGACGACGTCGCCTTCGCGCAGCGGCGCGTCGGGCTTGACGAGAATTTCGCGGCGAATCGCGCCAACGCGCGTGTGTTTGTAACCCGTGACGAACACGCGCTTCACGCGCGTCTGTGGCCCTTCGTCAATGTGGTAGACGACCTTCATTTCGTCGCCGGGTTCAACGGCGTTGTTGGGCGTTTTGTCGGTCGAAGCTTTGGCAGTGTCTTTTGCAGCGTCGCTCGCGGCATTCTTGTCCGCGGCGGCGCTTGGTTCCGGTGTTATGGGCACCGCAGTCGCTGTGAATCGGGCCGCCGGGAAACCTTCGTTGTAATAGAGTGCGAGGATGTTGTCACGGTCAGTCGCGACGTTGTATTCGGAATAGGGTTGTCCCGGGGTCGAGGCGACGTACGGAAGCAACTCGTCTTCCTTGAACGCGTGGTTGCCATCGATGCTCAACGACGCGACGCGCGACTGTTTTCCTTCCTGAATCACGTACCGAACGAAAAGCTGTCCCTCGACGCCTTTGTAGTTGTCGAGTGTTTGCGCATCCACTTTGGCGTCGAGAAACCCGTTCGACTGATACAAGGAGAGCAGGTTGTCGCGATCGCTTTCGACAAGCCGGCGGCTGAAGCGCCCGCGGGTGGCGAATCCTTTCCCGTAGATTTGAAGGCGGCTGCGAAGCAACTCGGTGTTGAAGTAGTGATTCCCTGCGATTTCGACGCCGGACAGTTTGTGGCGGTCGCCGCGCTCGACCCTGTATGTGATGATTTCTTCGGTGCCCTTCCAGTTGCCCTTCGGGGTCGCGTCTTTCGTGACGGTGGTGTAATTGACTTCGGCATCAAAAAAGCCGTCGCGCTCGAGCCGCTCACGAATGTTGCGCTTGCCTTCTTCGAGGAGGTCGACGTCGACCGAACCTTCCTGATAGATAGGCACGAGCTTTTTGAGCGTGCCCTGGGAAATTTTCATTCCGGTTACGACGAGCTGGACACGTGGGCCCTCGGTGACATCGATGTCGAGCGGAATGGTATTCGCGGCCTTGTCGTATTCGCCGCGGCGCACCGAGGCGCGTGCGTTGAGGTGACCCTTCTTGACTAGAAAATTGTGAATGCGCTCGGTGCTGCGCTGAATGCGCTGCGAAGTAATCGGCTTGCCGACCTTCACGCTCATCAGTTTGATGATTTCTTCGTTGGTGTATTCGGTGCCGTTGGTAAGCTGAATCGTTTGCAGCTTCGCACGCGGCCCCGACTTTACGGTCACGATCACATCCATTTCGTGGGTGCCGTGATGCGGCACGGTTTCCACCTGCACCTGCGCCTGGTACAGGCCTTCGTCGTGAAGCGCGTCGGTGAGGCGCGTGACTCCTTCGTCGACCGCTTCCTTGCGGTACGGCGCGCCGAGTGTGAGCGACATCGCGGCGGCGGCGGACGCCTCGGAGGGAGGAGCGTCGACTCCTCGAATGATCACCTGATTGAAGAAAAGTTGCTCGCGCACGACGAAATCGATACGCACGCCTCCTTCGACAGGGTCCTGGCGGACGGCGATGTAGGAATATGTGCCGGTGTGATAGAGCGTGCGGATGCTGTCGGCGACCTCGTCGCGTTCGAGCGGCTTGCCGGGCTGGACGGAAATGTAGGAGGGAGATTCGACGAGCACTTTGCCTTGCTCATCGACGATGCGAACGGCGGTGACGATGGGGCCGGGAGCTTCAACGGTTTTCGGTGGAGCGGCTGCCGGCGATGGAGTGGGTTCCTGTGCTTGCGCGGGCGGCTGAGGCGGCGCTTGCTGCTGCGAATTCTGAGAATTTTTTGAGTCGCCGGTGCCTGCGCGAAATGCGCGCGAATTGGAAGCGGATTTGGTCGCCGAAACCGATGCCGAAATAGGTGCAGATTGAGCGTGAGCGCGCGCACCTCCCGTAAGGAGTGCGAGTGCGAGGATCCACCGCAACCCGTTGGTGCTGCTCGATTTCATGCTTCCTTTCGTCAGACGAAGGGTAGCACAGGGGCGTTGCCCGGCCCGCGAACTTTGGCGCTATGATGGCTGGAGAAAGAAGCAATAATTTTTCGAGTTGGAGACAACTTGGACGACGCTCTTCGCCAGAAATATTCGCGCCAAATTTTGTTCGCTGGGATCGGCGAAATGGGACAGGAACAGCTGCTGACGGCGAGCGCGGTGGTGGCGGGTTGCGGCGCGATCGGGGCGGCGGCGGCAAATCTGTTGGTGCGCGCGGGAGTCGGGCGCGTGCGCGTGATCGACCGCGACTTCGTCGAGGCTTCGAATCTGCAACGGCAGACGCTTTTTGAGGAGGCGGACGCGCGGGATGCGCTGCCGAAGGCGGTCGCGGCGGAACGGCGGCTTGGTGCGGTGAATTCGCAGGTGCACGTCGAGGGCATCGTCGCGGATATAAACCCCAAAAATGCCGAGGAGTTGCTGGGCGGATTCGACTTGATTCTGGATGGGACGGACAATTTCGAGACGCGATTCCTGGTGAACGATTTTGCGGTGAAGCAAAGCGTGCCGTGGATTTACGCGGCGGCGGTGGGCAGTTATGGTCTGACGATGACGGTGCGGCCGGGCGCGACTGCATGTCTCGCGTGTTTGTTGGCAGGCGAGCGCGACGGCGCAGGGATGGATGAGACTTGCGATACGGTGGGCGTGCTTGGGCCGATTGTGAATCTGGTGGCGTCGATGGAAGTGGCGGAGGCGCTGAAATTGCTAAGCGGGCACGTGGAGGCGCTTAATCAGCGGTTGGTTTCGTGCGATGTGTGGTCGGGGAAATTTCAATCGGTGCGTGTGGCGCGAAATGCGGAGTGCCCGGTGTGCGTGCGGGGCGAATTCGCGCACCTCGATGGCGAGGCGCAGCCGCATATCACGATGTGTGGGCGCGATTCGGTGCAAATTCACGAGCGGGGGCGGGCGCTTGATCTGGATGCGTTGAAGCGAAGGCTGTCGCCGGCGGTGGATGATGTGCGGCAGAATGATTTTTTGTTACGATTTCGCGTGGCGCCGTATGAGATGACGGTGTTTGCGGACGGGCGTGCGATTTTGAAGGGGACGCAGGATCCGGCTGTGGCGCGATCGATTTATGCGCGATTTATTGGGGCGTAGTTTTCTGACTATTTTCCAGGTTGAAAATCTGCGACCTGCTGTGGAGGCTCATGGCTTCGTTTGGGCGGATTCTATGCGGAGTCAATGAAAAAGCGAATGCTTAACGGGAGATGGGAAGGCGGCCGTAAGAAGAGCGCATGGATGCGCGGTCGATGTTTTCACGCAAGTTCATCAGCGTCAGGAAAGTACTGAGAATACGGGCTTTAAGGTCGTCGGTGAGGGGAAGGCCGCTGGTGGCGACGCGGGCGAGGGTTTCGCCATTTTCGGTGATGAAGCGCATGATTTCGCGCTGGCGCTCATGCGGGGTATTGCCGAGGGCAGTTTCGCGGCGCATGGCGGCGCAGCCGGCTTCCAGAGACAAAGTGAAATGCAGAACGCAGACGCCGTGCTCGGCGAGGGCCGGGGGCGTGTCGTTCTTGCATCCTGCGGTTTGGCAACGAGTTCCCATTTGGGACGCGAATCGCGCTCTAAATAGGAGACAACACTCCAACCCTAAAATCTAGTGGACGTGTGGACACTGCTGCGAATCCTGCATTAGCTGGCCGGCGCATCCATTTGCGTTGACGAGCCCTTACAATGACTGTATAAAAATGCGGAAGAGTGTATAATTGGATTTGCGATGAATGGCGGCAAGACATTCCGGCACGGGCAAATTCTTCGGATCGTTGCGGACGCGCGCATCACGAACCAGGAAGAACTGCGTCGCAGGCTCGCCACGCAGAAACTGCGCGTGACGCAGGCGACACTTTCGCGCGACTTGCAGGAGCTGCGGCTGGTCAAGACGCACGAAGGCTACAAACGAGAAGCGGCGTTGCCGGAAGATACGAACGGGCGCGGTTCATTGACGCGCGCGCTCGGCGAATATTTGTCGGACATTCGTCCGGCGGAGAACATGCTGGTGCTAAAGACGCCTCCGGGAGCGGCGCAGCCTCTCGCCGCTGCCGTCGATGGCGCAAAATTTATCGAAATTGCCGGAACGATTGCCGGAGACGACACCGTCCTGATCATCACGCCAGACAAGAAAGCGCGGGAAAGCCTGCAAAGACAGATCGAATCGTTGGTCCGGCCGTGAGCCAATCCACGAAAAATCCGAATCAGGTTGCGGTTGCCGGCGCTACCGGCTACTCCGGCTTCGAGCTGGCGCGCATCTTGCTGCGGCACCCCCAAGTGCAAAGCGCGACCTTTTATGTGCGTGACACGGGTGGCGCGAAGTGCCTTGCGGAGATGTTCCCGCAGCTGCGCGGGGTTGGCGAAGCGCCCTTGCGCACGCTTTCGGCGGAAGCGATCATCGAAAGCGGAGCGGGAACGGCATTCTTGGCGACGCCGCATGAATTTTCGGCGGAAATTGCGCCGACGCTGATCGATGCGGGGATTCGCGTCATCGATTTGAGCGGCGCGTTCCGGTTTCGTTCGGCGCATACGTTTTCGCACTGGTACAAGCTACCGACGCCGCATGAAGGAAGGCTCGCGGAGGCCGTTTACGGCCTGCCGGAACTTTATGCATCGGATATCGCGGGGGCCAAGCTGGTGGCCAACCCCGGCTGCTACGCCACGAGCGCGATTTTGGCTCTGCGGCCGCTGAACGAGGCTGGATGGATCGCCGAGGGCATGCCCGTGATCTGCGACTGCAAGTCCGGCGCGACCGGTGCAGGCAAAGAATTGCGGCGCGACCTGCATTTCGTCGAGCTGGACGAGAATTTCAAGGCCTACAATCTCTTTTCGCATCGCCACACGCCGGAGATTCTCGATCACACAGGGATCGCGGAGGGCAGCCTTGTCTTTTCGACCCATTTGCTGCCACTGGCACGGGGAATTCTTTCGACCATTTACGTGACGCTCAAACAAGCGCAACGCGCCGGTGATATTGAGGCAATGTACCGGAAATTTTATGCCGGGCGGAAGATGGTGCGGATTTGGCCTGCGGGCAAGCTGCCGGAGCTGCAGCATGTGGCGCATACGAATTTCGCCGATCTCGGCTTCGCGCTCGACAAAACGGGCCGCAGCCTGATCGTCGTGTCGTGTCTCGACAATCTGGGCAAAGGCGCGGCGGGCCAAGCCGTGCAGAATTTCAATCACATGATGGGCATCGAGGAGCACACCGCACTGCAATGAGAACTGTAATCAAACTCGCCGGAGCGCTGTTGGAAGATGATGCCGTGGTGCGGTCGATTGCGCGCCAGGTCGCGGAGCTAGCCAAAGAGGGACACGAGATTTTGGTCGTGCACGGCGGCGGGAAATTGTTTACCGCAACGCTGAAGCGGTTGGGCATCGAGAGCAAGTTCGTCGCGGGACTGCGCGTGACCGATCGTGAGACGCGCGATGTGGCCGTAATGGTATTCGCGGGATTGCTGAATAAGCGGCTGTCGGCGGCCATTTCGGCGGAAGGCGCGCCGGCGATGGGGATTTCGGCGGCGGATGCGAAATGCTTTTTGGCGGAGCCGATGTCTCGCAACGCGGAAGAGGGCGAGCTTGGATTTGTCGGCTATTTGACGGGCGTGAACGTCGGAGTGCTCGAGTCGTTGTGGCGCGAAGGGTTGCTGCCAGTGGCGGCGTGCCTCGGACTTGGGGCCGACAACGAGATTTACAACATTAATGCGGATCACATGGCGGCGGCGTGCGCGGAATATCTCGCTGCGGATCGGCTGATCTATTTGACAGATGTTGCGGGCGTGCTGGACGGCAACAAAGTTTTGTCTGCGATCGCTTGCGAAGAAATCGAGAGCCTGGTGCAGTCGCGCGTTGTGTCGGGCGGAATGGTGCTGAAGCTCGAGGCAGCGAAGCGCGCGATTGAAGGTGGCGTTCGCGAAGTGAAGATTGTGGGCGGGAGCTCGGACGATTCGTTGCTGAAGAGTTGGCGCGCGGCGGATGCGACGGGCGAGGAAATTCCGGGGACGCGTGTGGTTCGCGAGAGGAATTCGTCGCCACAGGCGGCGGTGACGGTGGCATGATGCGCGCTGCTTCCAAGTCGAAAGCGGTGAAATCGGTGGTTGCTGGAAAGCGGAAGGTCAAGGTTCCGAGTGCGCACGGGCGGGCGGCGAAGATCGACGCTCGCGTTGCGAAGGCGGATGAGTATCTGCTGCCGACATATAAGCGTGCGCCGTTCATGCTGACGCATGGGCGCGGCTGCTATGTGTTCGACGCGGACGGCAAGAAGTATCTCGATTTCCTTGGCGGGATCGCGGTGAATGCACTGGGTCACGCGCATCCGCGCATCGTGAAGACGATTCGACGCGAAGCCGCGCGCGCGATTCATTTTTCCAACCTATACCATCATCCGTTTCAGGGGCCGCTGGCGGAAAAGCTTTCGCAATGGTCGGGAATGGACCACGTGTTTTTCTCGAACAGTGGCTCGGAAGCGATCGAAGGTGCGCTGAAACTTGCGCGACTGTACGGGCGCTCCGCTGAAGAGGCGCCGAATTCTCCTGCAAAGAAGCATCGCGTCCTGGCGATGACGAATTCGTTTCACGGTCGCACGTTTGGCGCAGTAAGCGCCACCGCGACCGAAAAGTATCGGCTGCCTTTCGCCCCGCTCGTGCCGGGTATTGAGTTTGTGAAGTTCAACGACGTTCGCGATCTCGAGTCGAAATTCAACGACACGGTTTGCGCGGTGTTGCTGGAGCCGATCCAAGGCGAAGGCGGAATTCACTCCGTCAGCGAAGCATTCTGGAATCGTGCCCGTGCGCTGACGGCCGAACACGGCGCGGTTTTGATCGCCGACGAGATTCAGTGCGGCCTCGGGCGTACCGGCCGTTACTTCGGCTATCAGAAATTTACATCTAAGCCCGACATCGTGGTGATCGCCAAGCCGCTCGCGGCGGGTTTGCCACTCGGCGCGATTCTCGCGTCCGCTGCTGTCGCGGCGAAGATCAGCCCGGGACTGCACGGCTCGACGTTTGGAGGTGGTCCGCTCGTTTGCGCGACGGCGCTCGAATTTCTCAACGTGGTCGAGAGCGAAAAGCTGCTCGAAAACGTGCGAGCACGCGGCAACGAACTGCGCGACGGTCTTTCAGCACTCGCCAAGAAATTCGATTTCATCCGCGAAGTACGCGGCGAAGGCCTGATGATCGGCGTCGAGCTGTCGATCGAAGGCGCACCGTTCGTTGCAGAAGCTACAAATCGCGGCCTGCTGATGAATTGCACGCACGATTTTACTCTTCGCCTCCTGCCGCCGTTTATCGTCACGAAGGCGCAGGTGCGCGATTTTCTAAAGCTGTTTGAATCGGTTCTCGCTTCTGTATCGACTTCTAAGGCGGAATCTGTCCCCGCCGCGAAGAAATCTGAACACGCGCCGCACCTGGCCCACACCGCGGCGCGGTAAAAGGAAACAAATGCCAACAGCGACGCTCGCAGCACCTATTTTGCTCGTCAACGATCTGCTCACCGGAGCGGAATGGGGCGCCGCGCAAACGCGCGAACTCCTGGCACTGACCGCGGACGTGAAAGCTCACCCGGAACGCTACGCTTCGACGCTGCGCGGGAAGACGCTCGCGATGATCTTCGAGAAGCCGTCGCTGCGCACGCGCGTCACGTTTGAAGTCGGGATTCAGAGCATGGGCGGCTCGGTCGTGTTTCTCGACCAGACGCAGGCGCGGCTTGGCGAGCGCGAATCGATCGCGGACGTGGCGCGCAACCTGGAGCGTTGGGTTCAGGGCATCGTCGCGCGCGTGTACGAACAGCGCGTGCTCGAACAAATGGCCGCCAACGCGAATATTCCGGTGATCAACGCGCTCTCGGATCGCTTTCATCCGTGCCAGGCGCTGGCGGATTTTTTCACGCTTCAAGAAAAATTCGGCGACCTGCGCGGATTTAGGCTGGCGTATGTCGGCGACGGAAATAACGTTTGCCACTCACTGATTTTTCTGGCGGGGCGGCTGGGCGTGAACCTGCGGATCGCAACGCCGGCGGAGTACACTCCGTCGCCGGAAGTGATCGCCGAAACAAAACGCGTGGCGCGAGAGACGAAGGCGAAGATCGAGCTCTTTACCGATCCCCGCGAAGCCGTCGCGGGCGCCCAGGGCGTTTATACCGATTCGTGGACGAGCATGGGATTTGAGGCGGAGCAGAAAGTGCGAGATGCGGTATTCGCGCCTTATCAGGTGAATCGCGACCTGATGGCGCTCGCCGCGTCTGATGCCGTGTTCATGCACTGTCTTCCAGCGCACCGCGGGCATGAAGTCACCGCCGAGATTCTCGACGGCGCGCCTTCGGTTGTGCTCGATCAGTCCGAGAATCGCATGTATGCGCAGAAGGCGATCTTGCAGGCGCTGTACAGCTAGATCGAGCGACGCGCGACGCGGCAAGAATATCGTCGCCCAATGAAGATTGGCGCATTCGATCAACGGTTTTGCATCACCCATAATTTCGTTCGACACATTCCGATTCATTCGCTAGATAGAGGAGAAACGTGAAACAGCAGCAACCGAAACCGAAAAAAGTAGTGCTCGCCTATTCCGGCGGACTCGATACGTCGATCATCATTCCGTGGCTGAAGGAGAATTACGACGGCTGCGAAGTGATCGCGATGATTGGCGATGTCGGCCAGCAGGAAGATTTGCACGCCGCGTATAAAAAGGCGCTGGCGACCGGCGCCACGAGCGCAAGCATCGAGGATTTGCGCGAAGAATTTGTGCGCGACTACGTTTGGCCGACGCTGCGCGCCGGCGCGGTTTATGAGCACACTTATTTGCTCGGCACATCGATGGCGCGGCCTGTGATTGCGAAGCGCCAGGCGGAGATCGCTCTCAAGCTCGGCGCCGATGGCCTAGCTCACGGCTGCACGGGCAAGGGCAACGATCAGGTGCGGTTCGAGCTCGCGTACAAAGCGATCGCGCCGAACGTGCAAATCATTGCTCCGTGGCGCGAGTGGGACATCGATTCGCGCGAGGACGCGATTGCCTACGCCGAAAAGCACAACGTGCCGATCGAGCAGAGCAAGAAAAACATTTATAGCCGCGACCGCAACATCTGGCACCTGAGCCATGAAGGCGCCGAACTGGAAGATCCCGCCAACGCGCCGAATGAAGCGATGTGGCAGTGGGTCGTGTCTCCCGACAAAGCGCCGGACAAGCCGGAAGAAGTCGAAATTGGATTTGAAGCGGGCACGCCGGTTTCGGTGAACGGCGCGAAGCTTGGTCCGGTTGATTTGCTGAACAAGTTGAACGAGATCGCGGCGCGCAATGGGATCGGGCGCACGGATCTCGTCGAAAATCGGCTGGTTGGCATGAAGTCGCGCGGAGCGTATGAAACTCCGGGCGGAACATTGCTGATCAAGGCGCACCAGGAGCTTGAGCGGCTAACGATCGATCGCGAAACAGCACATTTCCAGCAGGCGCTATCGCACCGCTATGCCGAGCTTGTTTATAACGGCGTGTGGTTCTCGACGCTGCGCGAATCGCTCGACGGCTTTTTCAAGGTCGCGCAGCAGTTTGTCACTGGTACGGTCGGCCTGAAATTGTGGAAGGGCACGCTCAACGTGACCAGCCGCAAGTCGCCCTTCTCTTTGTATCGCGCCGATCTGGCCAGCTTCACGATGGGCCGCTACAATCCCAAAGACGCGGAGGGATTTATCAATCTCTTTGCGCTGCCTGTGACGGCGCGGCCGAAAGCGAAAGCCGAAGGCGGCAAGAACTAGCTGCAGGTTTCGATTTTCTACGATGAGCGACTTACCCACATCCGAACGCAAGGACGACCGCCTTTGGGGCGGTCGTTTCGAGCGCGAGCCGGACAAAGCGTTCGACGCGTTCCAGCGTTCGTTTTCGTTCGACCGGCGGCTGCTGCCGTATGAGCTGGCCGTCGATCGCGCGTGGGCGCGGGCGCTACAGAAGGTTGGCATCCTCACCGAGGTTGAGGTGCACGACACGATCAAAGCACTCGAAGCGATTGCGTCGGAGCTTGACGGCGATCCATCGTTCCTGGATGGCTCGACGGCGGAAGACGTGCATCATTTTGTCGAAAGCGCGCTCGTGCATGAGTTGGGCGCGCTCGGATGGAAGCTGCATACGGGACGCAGCCGCAACGAACTCGTCGCGACGGATTTTCGATTGTTCGTGATCGACGCGGCTGCGAGCTTGCAACGGCAGATCGCTGAGTTTCTTGCGGCGATTCTGGAGCAGGCGAAGGCGAACTTCGGCGTGCCGATGGCGGGCATGACGCATATGCAGCACGCGCAACCGATTTTGCTCTCACATTTTTTGCTGGCGCATGCGGAAGCGTTTTCGCGTGATGTGACGCGGCTCCAACACGCCGCTGAGAGCGCGGACGCCTGCCCCATGGGCTCGGGGGCGCTGGCGGGAAACAGTTTTGGCATCGATCGGGAGGGAATCGCGCGCGATCTCGGATTTTCGAAGATCACGGCGAACAGCCTCGATGCGGTAAGCGATCGCGATTTCGCGCTGGACTACCTTTCGGCGTTGAGCGGGATTGCGACGCATCTCTCGCGATTGGCGGAAGACTTCATTATTTTTGCGTCGCAGGAATTCGCGTATGTGATTTTGCCCGACGAATACGCGACGGGCAGCAGCTTGATGCCACAGAAGAAAAATCCCGATTCGTGGGAATTGATTCGCGGCAAGACCGGTCGCATTCACGGCGCACTGCTCGGGTTGCTCACGACGATGAAGGGATTGCCTACGAGCTATCAGCGCGATTTGCAGGAAGATAAGGAAGCGCTGTTCGCGGCTCACGATCAGATCGCGGCGATGCTCGCCATCGCGACAGGCGCTTTGGCGACGACGAAATTCAATGGAGACAGATTGCGCGCGGCCGCGTCGAATCCTGTACTGTTTGCAACAGAGGGCGCGGACTATCTGGTGCATCGCGGGCTGCCATTCCGCCAGGCGCACGATATTATTGGCAAGGTGTTGCGCGAGTCCGAACGGCAAGGCAAGCCGTGGACGCAGCTTTCACTCGAAGACGTGCAGAAGATTTCGCCGCTCTTCGAGAAAGATTTTCTTTCGGGGCTGACGGTCGAGAAGGCGATTGCGACCAAGTCGGTGCCGGGAGGAACGGCGGCGGATTCGGTGAAATTAGCACTTGCCGCGCTGCAGGAACGCATTAATATGTTGCACTCGAGTTTGCAGCCGAAGTTGCAGAAGAAGTCGGGTTCGGAAGCGCAAGCTTCAGAAGCGAAGTTGAAAGCCAAAACTCAAACAGGAGAATGAAATGAGTACCCATGTCGTCGATTTGAAACAAGAAACATTCGCGGGCCTCGCGGAGGATCGGGGGTTACTTCCGGCAGTCTGAAGCTAACACCTCGAAAAGCGGCGGTAGCAAGAACGGCTCGAGCGGCAAGAAAACAACAGCAGCATCGGGACCGGGCAATATCGAAGTTGGTTCAGAAATTCGCAAAATCATAGCTTCAAAGCATGAACGCAAACGCAAACCTTCCACGTACAAGAGCGAGCAAAAAGCAGTGGACATGAAGCACGCTCTGTCTGAAGCAGCACTTCCACGAGGATTTCGATTCGCGGCAACGGCGTGCG
The DNA here is from genome assembly GCA_963795355.1 of uncultured Acidobacteriota bacterium. Classification (GTDB taxonomy): domain Bacteria; phylum Acidobacteriota; class Terriglobia; order Acidiferrales; family UBA7541; genus Acidiferrum. The sequence goes on along the minus strand of CAWCHM010000007.1, from coordinate 102,336 downwards.
GCCTGAAAAAAACGGGCGCGCTCGATCTCGCAATGTTTTCGAGCGAGGTGCCAGCCTCGGCTGCGGCGGTGTTCACGCAGAATCTGGTGGTTGCGCCGCCGGTGCTCGTATCGAAGGCGAACCTTCGCGCGTCGAAGGGGCGCATGCGCGGTGTCGTGATCAATGCCGGCAACGCGAACTGCGCTACCGGTGAAGAAGGCCGCGCCGCGGCCGAACGCACTGTTGCCGAGGCGGCGAAACACATTACCTGCAAGCCGACGGAACTATTTGTTTGTTCCACTGGCGTGATTGGCGTGCCGCTAGCAGTAGATAAAATCCTGCGGCGGTTGCCTCAACTTGCGCGGCAGCAGCGGCCGTCGGCGCGATCGTTCGCGGAAGTTTCGCTGGCGATCTGTACGACGGACACGCAGCCAAAAACGGCGGCGGCATCGTTCAAGATGGCCGGGCGTCGCGTGCATATGGTCGGCTGCGCGAAAGGCGCGGGGATGATTCATCCGAATATGGCGACGACGCTCGCGTTTGTCGCTACGGATGCGAACATCGCGCCAGGGCTGCTGCAGAAGACGTTGCGCGACGTGACGACCCGAACCTTCAACTCGATCTCGATCGACGGCGACACTTCGACGAACGACACGCTGCTCGTCCTGGCAAATGGGCAGGCAGGCGCGCCGGCGATTGCGGCGGGGACGAAGGCGCATCGTGATTTTGCGACGGCGCTTGAGGATGTTTGCCACTCGCTGGCGTTGCAGATCGTTGCCGACGGCGAAGGTGCACAGCGCGTGATCGAAATCGAAGTGCGCGGCGCGAAGAGCGAGCCGGCGGCGCGTCAGATCGCGCAGACGATTGCGACTTCACCGCTGGTGAAAACAGCGTTCGCGGGCGGCGATCCCAACTGGGGGCGCGTGTTCGCGGCAGCGGGGCGATCGGGTGTTAAGTTCGATCCGCATCGCGTCGACATCACGATGGCGGGAATTCATGTGCTGAGCCGCGGCAAGCCGCTCGATTTCAATGAACGCGCGGCGAGCAACCGGCTGCTGACTCCGCATGTGCACATCGTCGTCGATCTCAACGCGGGGCGGGCGTCGGCGCGCTACTGGACATGCGACTTCACCGCGGAATATGTACGCATCAACGCGTCGTACCGAACGTAACACACCTTCATTCAACAAACTGAACCGAGTAGAGGGTGGTCGATGTCGTACCACCCTTTTCGTCTTTGAAGGTTTGCCGAACCCGAACTCGAGAGACTTGGAGTGGCGTTACGCTTGCAAGTAAAACGCTATGCTGATTCGTATTTCAAAGCCGACTGACAAATACCTCACCAAAATTGCTCGACTTACCGGACGGACAAAAGCTTCCATCGCACGACAGGCGATTGAAACGTATCTTCCGATTTTTGAAGAGATTGATCGTGAGGAAAGACGGTTGGCACGTACTCACGGACGCAAGACGCGGATTACGCTAAACGCATTTTTCGAGCGTCGCGGCTTACCTTGGTGAACGCGTTCACTCCCAGCGCCATTTGGAGAATTGCGCGCGTAGCGCGGTCTTCTTGAATTTTCCGACGCTGGTGCGGGGGATTTCGTTCATGAAGACGAATGCGTCGGGGAGCTGCCACTTCGCGAATGTTTTGGCGAGGTATGCGCGAAGTTCTTCCGGTGTCGCCTCCGCACCTTCCTTCAACACCACAGCGGCGAGTGGCCTCTCTTGCCATTTGGGATGCGGCACGCCGATCACCGCGGCTTCTTTCACCGCGGGATGACCCATCAACGTGTTTTCCAGGTCGACAGAGCTGATCCATTCGCCACCGGACTTCACGAGATCCTTTTCGCGATCGACAATTTTGATGAAACCTTCTTCATCCATGCTGGCGACATCACCGGTTCGGAACCAGCCGTCGGCGGTCCACCGATTCGCTTGGTCGGGACAATTGTAGTAACTCCCGGCGATCCACGGACCGCGAATTTCGAGTTCACCTGAAGTCCTTCCATCACGCGGAGCCTCGACTGTATTCGAGCAATCGTCGTCCTCAGGATTTTCGGAACGCATGACGCGAAGCTCAACCAGCGGCACACCAATCCCCTGTTTTCCACGAAATCCATACAGCGCGTCGTCGTTATATTCCTGCATATGCGACTTGACGAGCGGCGCGGTTGCGAGCGGCGACGTCTCGGTCATGCCCCACGCATGCATGATGTGGATGCCGCGCTTGTCAAGCGCTCGAATCAGATCAAGCGGCGGGGCGCTGCCGCCGCATAATGCACGCAGCGGCGCGAATTTCCAACGATCCGGGTATTTTTCAAGCGCGCACAACACGTTCAACCAGATCGTCGGGACGCCCGCTGCGAATGTAACGCCATGTTCCACGATCGCATTGAGAATGGTTTCCGGATCCAAGTTCGGGCCGAGAAAGACAAACTTCGCGCCGGTAATCGCGGCGGCATGCGGAAATCCCCACCCATTCGCATGAAAGAGGGGCACGATCGGAAGGACAACATCATTGTGGCTTAGAGCGAAGAAGTCGGCCATTGTCAGGCAAAGCCCATGCAGCACCAACGAGCGATGTGTGTAGACGACCGCCTTCGACACGCCTGTCGTGCCAGACGTGAAAAACATCGCGGCCCCATCGTTCTCGTCGAGCATGGGATAGACAAAGTTGTCGTCTTCGCCTGCGATGAGTTTGTCGTAATCAAGAAACTCCGCAGGAACATCGTTACCCGCATAGCGATTGACGATCACTTTCTCAAAACAAGCACCCACAGCTCGCATAGATTCGTAGACCGGAAGCAAAGCGTCATCGACGATCAGAAATCGCGAGCCCGCGTGCTTCGCGATCGCCGCAAGCTCCTGGGGATGAAGCCGCAGATTAAGCGGATTGATGATGCCGCCTGCGCAGGGAATGCCGAAGAAAAGATGCATGTGAGTCGCGTGGGTCCACATCATCGTGCTGACGCGGTCGCCGGGGAGAAGCCCGAGCCGAGTCAAAGCGGAAGCCGATCGGCGGGCGCGGCGATGAAAATCAGCATAAGTCGTGCGCGTCACAACGCCGCGCGGACAGCGGGATAGCATTTCAGAGCGCGCAAAAAGAAAACCCGCGCGATCCAGTAGATGCGGCAGGGTCAGTGGGAAATCCATCATCGTGCCGCGCATGCGAAGACCTCTCAGCCAAATGCAGCGCGGATGGTAACACGACGCCGCAGACCGATGATTCGCGCTCTACCTGTTCCAAAGGGCAAAGGTTGTACCCCTAAGCAAAAACGTTTCCGTTGCAAAACCAGTTAATTTTCGAGACGATTCCCCTGACCGCTGAAGCGCCTGTCTCGCGCCCGTGCTGGCTGGGCTACCCGGACTGCCCGTGTACGACGCTCGTGGTTCGGCGCGCTCCGCGACTCGCTATTGGGTTCCGGGCAGAAGGAGCAGGCAGGTGAAGAAGCTCTATATTGGGAATCTTCCGTTTTCCGCGACGGAAGATCAGCTTCACGAGTATTTCTCACAGATCGGTGTAAGTCCCTCGGGTGTCAATCTGATTCGGGATCGTTTCACGGGCCAGTCGCGTGGATTTGCATTCGTTGAGTTGAGCAACGACGACGATGCGGAACGTGCGATCAATGGATTGAACGGTCAGAATTTTGGCGGACGCAACCTGGTGGTGAACGAAGCGAGGCCCCAAGCTGAACGCGGTGGTGGCGGTGGAGGACGCGGCGGCGGTGGTGGCGGTTACGGCGGGGGTCGCGGCGGACACGGTGGCGGCGGTGGTGGTCGCGGTGGACACGGTGGCGGTGGTGGTGGACGCGGCGGAGATCGTGGTGGTGGTGGCGACCGCGGCGATCGCGGAAACCGCTGGTAATGATTCAGGCTGTCTCTCGATAACCCTCTCGATCGGTGCGACCCCCATCCCAGCGGGTCGCTGAAGTACCTCCCCAAAAGTTAAACGCGGCACCTCTGCGTCTAAATTCCACAGGAAAATGGTTTCGCGAATTTTTCGCTGGTAAAATTCTGGTTATTGCGCGTAGTATACAGCCGCTTCGTGACGACTTCGCGGGAACAAACGGGTCGAGCGTTATCAGCGCAGCGGCTGACGGAACTCGCATCGGCGCTGACACGGCGGCCTCCCTCCCAATCCCCGGCGACGACTTGCCACTTACGGCGTCAAAGTATTGAGACGGGTTGTTGTGTCCCGAAGGTGACGTGTGGTCTTGTGCAGCGCGACTCAGCGGCGCATCCAAGACAGACCGATAGCAAAACGGGGCTGTTGAAAAGTCGCGAAACAAATAACCCCGTATCGTGTTTGATACAACGGAGTTGGAAATGCTTCGTGTATATAGGTCAGGCGAGTATGTTTAGCAGGCCGAGCGAAGCTTTTTGAGCCACCGCCCGGCGAGCGGATCGAATACAGGGTCTTACCGGCGGATGTCAGGTCAGAAGATGCCACCATCGGACGCAAGAAGGCATCCAAAGCAGCATCGCGAAACGTAGTACTTGATGCGGCGAGTTTGGGAAGGAACGGGTTAGTTGAAGTCCAACAGCTCTAGCAGCGAGAAGCGAATGACGACTTGGCACAAACGCGATTGGCAACAGTTTTATGAATTGGCGCGACGGCCATGGCAGCGACATCGTCCGCCCCGCCCGGTCTATCCGACGGGTTTGAACCGCGTTCTGCCCGCGCAGGGTTTCAGCCTTTCCGAACTGGATGATGCGGGTGTAGATCTCGATCAGGCCGAGCGTCTTGGCTTGCCGGTCGATGCGGGACGCATCGGCGCGTACGGACCCAACGTGACCGTGCTGCGCGACTTTGTGCGGACTTCGCGCCAGCCTCTGTAGTTTTTCCCTCATACTACTGATCGCAATTCTTCGACAGGGCGACGTGTGCCCCGAGCGCCCACCGGCTGGCGTTTTGCGCTCGCACCCCAGCCCCTTCCCTGCCAGCTAGCTGTACTGTAATTTCCTAAACTCGACTATCATCACATCGGCACGACTTCTCGACTTTGTTTTTCAACTTCGCCGGAGGATTCCATGTTGGCGTCTCGGGCTTACAAGATTGTGATGGTTGTAGTGGTTTTGGTGATGGTGGCGGCTATTGCGGTGACATCGGCCGAGAACCGATCGAAAGCAGGGGCCGATGCAACGGTTGCTGCAGCTGGCGTGCCGACAGGTGAGGGATGTCCCGCAAATAACACCGGGCTGAAATTGCCGACGGGCTTTTGCGCCACGATTTTTGCCGAAGGCATCGGCCATGCGCGACACCTGGTAGTCTCGGCGGACAACGTCGTCTACGTGAACACCTGGTCGGGGCGCTACTTCGGGAACGACAAGACGCATGACGGTGGCTTCCTCGTTGCGCTGCAAGACAAAAGCGGCACGGGCAAAGCCGATGTGAACGAGCGATTCGGCGAGACCGTGCAAACGGGCGGAGCCGGCGGCACAGGCATCTATCTTTTCAACGGTGCGCTCTATGCCGAGATCAACGATCGCATCGTGGAGTACGCGATGACGCCGGGCTCGATCGTGCCGAAGGGCGCGGAAGTGACCGTCGTATCCGGTCTGCCGCTCGGTGGCGACCATCCGATGCACCCTTTCATCATCACCAGCGACGGCTCGCTGCTCGTCGACGTTGCGAGCGCGACCAACTCCTGCCAGCTCAAGAACCGAACGCTGAAATCTCCAGGCGCCGAGCCATGCAAGGAGCAAGAAACGCGCGGCGGCATCTGGCGCTATGACGCGAACAAGACCGATCAGAAATTTTCCCCATCGGATCGCTACGCGACCGGCATTCGCAACGGCGAGGGCTTCGCGATCGATGCAAACGGCCAGGTTTTCGTCACGCAACATGGCCGCGACCAACTGCACACGAACTGGCCGGAATTCTACAAGGCCGACCAGGAAGCGACCCTGCCTGCCGAAGAAGTCCTGGCGTTGAATAAGGGCGGCGACTACGGCTGGCCGGAGTGTTACTACGACAACTTCGTACAAAAGCTGGTGCTCGCGCCAGAGTACGGCGGCGACGGAAAGAAAATCGGCGTTTGCGCGGACAAGACTGGACCCGCCGCTGCTTTCCCGGCGCACTGGGCACCGAACGGCATGACGCGCTACGACAAAGACAAATTCCCCGCGCGCTATCGCGAAGGCGTCTTCATCGCATTTCACGGTTCGTGGAATCGCGCGCCGTATCCGCAGGGCGGATATAACGTCGTGTTCCAGCCGATGTCGAGCGGGAAGGCTTCCGCGCAATGCGAAATTTTTGCCGACGGCTTTGCCGGCGCGGTGAAGTCGCCGGAGAAAGCCGCTCACCGGCCGGATGGACTCGCTGCCGGACCGGACGGTGCGCTTTATATTTCCGACGACACGAAAGGCCGAGTCTATCGCGTGACGTGGAACGGCGGATCGGCTGATGGCACCGCAGGAGTAACCGCGTGCCCGAGCCTGACTGCGCCAGCCGGTGACCTCGAGAAGGCCAGCGCGCAGCCGCCCGAAGGAACAAATCCCGACGCGGGTGCGCCGGCGCCTAAGGGCGCGACGTCGGCTATGGTGGCGGCTGGCGACAAGATCTATCACGCCCAGGCGTGCGTCGGTTGCCATGGCGACAGCGGCCAGGGCACGACGATCGGTCCCCCGCTGAATACGAAGGATTGGCTGTGGGGCGACGGAAGCTGGTCCGCAATCGCGAAGATCATCACCGAAGGCGTGGACCAGCCGAAAAAGTATCGCAGCCCGATGCCGGCAATGGGCGGCGCGCAGCTGACCCCGCAACAAGTGAAAGAGGTCGCAGCATACGTGTGGAGCATCAGCCACCGCTGACAATCACGGATCAAACGTGTTGCAATGGCTCCCGCGGGAATGCGAATTTCCGCGGGAGTATTTTTTGAAGTGAGTATTTCAAGTGAATAGAATCGTGCTCTTATGACGAAGTCTGAAAATCATCGCGCGACGCCGAAAACAAATTGGCTTGCAGCCACAATCGTTCTGCTCCTGATGGCGGCGGGCACTACTTGCGCACGGGCGCCCGCTTACTCCATTCAAGCCATTCGCATCGCAGACTCACCGGGCGACTCCGTTGGGGAGATGGTCATCGGCGCGCCGAAAGACGAAAAAATCGACACGATGTATGGGGTGTGGCTGATTCGCGGGGGCGGTCACAACATCCTGTTCGACAGCGGCTTCCACCGCGAGCGCTGGTTCAAGCTGTGGACGATCAAGGATTATCTTCGCCCTGACGAAGCGCTGAAACTTGCCGGAGTGAAGCCAGAAGAGGTCACCGACATCGTCGTAAGCCACGCACATTGGGATCATATGGGCGGAATCGATTTGTTTCCGAAGGCGACGATTTGGATTCAGAAGGAAGAGTTTCGCTACTACACCGGCGAAGCCTGGCAAGCAGGCGGGCAACACGGCGGGATTGATGCAGACGATATTCAAGAGCTAGTGAAGCTGAACACCGAAGGCCGCGTGCGGTTGGTCGATGGTGACAACGTCGAAATTCTACCGGGCATTCGCGCCTACACCGGCGGACGGCACACGTATGCTTCGCAGTACTTGCTCGTCGAGGGGACTCCGCGCTTTGTACTTGCGTCGGACAACGCGTGCCTTTATCGCAGTCTGATCGAACACAAACCGTCCGCGACGTTCAGCACGGCGGATTACGCGGCAAGCATCGCCGCTCAGAAGCGAATGATCGAACTGGCAGGCTCAGTCGATCGTGTCGTCCCCGGCCACGACGCGCTGCAATTTAAGAAATTCAAGACGGACGGGCGCATTACTCAGATTCGATAGAACATAGCGTCGCTTACTTCGTCGTCGCGGTCGTCCCCAATTCCAGGACGGGAACACCCCCCTCCCCCCGTACTTTTGCGTAAGAATCTCATTCCAGGCGGTTTATTGGCTTTTGTAGCGTATGGATGTGATTTTAAAGGGTTTAAAACAGAAACGCCGGCTTTTGGCCGGCGACGAAGAGTTTGCGTAGCTTTCTACGAAGAGAAGTTTAGCGCTGGGTGAAGTTCTGTCAAGAGGAGATCGAGACATTTTTTGGGATCGGCTGCAGCGGTGACGGAGCGGTTCCAGAATAGCGGAATCAGTGAAGGAGTCGACTACGCGACCGGTGGCAGCGACAAGAATTCGGCGTGCGATGTTCAAGGTTTGCGACAAGATGCGTCGGCCGGGCGGAGCAAGCGCCGCCCCTATAGTCCCTGTGCGTCGCATGGCTTGCGGGAGAGATTGGTCCAAGCGCGTCGACGGTCGTTTTGTCGTTCCGATGGAATTTCTACTGCTTCTGCCCTTCGACTGCCGATGTTTTGACTACGATGATGGGGAACGATTTGTCGTCGTGGTCCTGCACAATTACCTTCTCCCCTTGCTTCTTATCCTCGAAGGGCTTAATGAAATCCGGGTCTTCCCAGGCGCCGTCTTCCACCTCATCCCAACTGTAAAGAGCGTAATCGCCGGGGGCGACCTGCTTGATCTTGAAAAGACCGTGCTGATCGGTTCGTTCCGTTCTGTATAAATCGTGCCGATCTCGATGTTTTGCGTCGGGCACAAGCACAACCCACACGCCGACAGCGGGCAGACCATTTTCATCAGTGGCCGTGCCTTCGACCTGGGCGCCTTGCGCGCTCAATGTGACTTCGAGCGTGGCGTTCGAGCCAGCGCGCGGCATAAATCCCTGTTCCAGCACATCAACGCCGCCGTAGTCGGCCGCTTTGACGTAGCCGTTGTTGTCCAACCCGTGAAACTGAATGCGCATGGCGGCGTCGGAAACCTGATTCCATGTGAATGAACCGTCGCGATCGATGCGTGCGTATCCGGCGGTGAACCCGCTTTGGCCGTCCGCGCGCCCCGACACATATAAATTGTCTTCGATGTGGCCCGGTGTGCCATCCCAGCGAACGTGGCCGGAGATGCTGAAACCCTTCGAGATTACGAGTTGGAGCCCTTCGACATCCGCGGCGCCGACTTCAACGCTCTGCGTGACAGAGTGCTGCTTGTCTCCGTCGAAGATCGACGCCTGTACGGTGTACGAGCCGGGAGCGACTCCAGGGAGCTCAAAGGTGCCATCTTTCTTAACCGCGTTGCTCGGGCCAAAGGTGATCATGGAGTCGCTCTGCATGGCCCCTCCCCGCGGTGTGAGAAAGACCATCGGACGCTCCACACGTTTTGGATCAGGAATCGCATTAATGACGCGACCCCTTACCCGGAAGACGGCCGTGGGGCGCATCATGAAATCCATCGAGGGAATTTCGTCGCCCGATTTTACGGTGATGGATTGCGCCTTGGTCGAGTCGTAGGTGCCGGGGTAGTAGGTGAGAACGTAATTTTCTTTGAGGCTATCCGCACCGTTGTAATCGAAGTCGGAATCGGGACCGCCATGCAAGGCGCCCGGATGGTACGTGACCGAAATGAAGTAGCGTCCGGGAGACAAATCAAACAGACGATACTCGCCGAGGTCATTCGTGGCGTTCGTCGCCGCGGAGGTGAAAATGCGTTTGCCGTTCGCGTAGGAAGAGCGGAGCGCCGTTACGTGAGCCCAAGCGATGGGTTCTCCGTCTTCGTCTGCCACGCGCCCGGTAATTTTCGCGGATCGAATCAGGCGGAACAGCAGATCTTTCATTTCCTGGCCGCCCCGCAACGTGAGCGTGGCTCCGGGACCCGTCACGGTACGCTGACCGTATTCCTGCGTGACGTAATCGTTCCGCGCAACGCGTAGCCGGTATTGGCCCGGAATAATTCCCCGGAATTTGAAATGGCCGTCGGACTCGGAGCGGATCGTGACCTCGGCACGCGAATGGTCGTCTTCGCTATGTAGGGTCACGAGCGCATTTTTGAGCGGGATGCTGCCAGCCATGGCGACGACCATTCCGGAAATGGTGCAATCCTGTTGTTTCTCGTTGGGGGCGGTGTTGGCATTTGCCGACGACGGCGGCGTGGATGGAGCTTGAGGATTGGATTGAGCCGACGCCGAGACCGACGTTACGCCGGCGATGAGCAGGATCAAGGCAATCGAGCGCATGGGGCACCTTGTGGGGCGCAGTATACGACACGAGACGTGTCGAGGTATGTGATGGGTTGCCTCGCCGGTGGTAGGGTTGCGCTTTGGAGCAGGGCCAACTGGGGCAGTTTGTGGCCCCGCCGGAATGCGCTAAAATAGAGGCTTCGCGGCGCATCGCCGGGCCGCTCCGCCACGACTACCAATGGGATCACCTTTCAACATCATTTCGAACGCGCCGGGTGCGGGGCTGCCGATGCCTTCGCCGAACGCGCATCCGCGGCCGGAGTGGTTGCGCGTGAAGTTTTTTGGCGGCGAGCGCTATCAGGATTTGAAGCGCATCATGCGCACGCTTGACTTGCATACGGTGTGCGAGAGCGCACGCTGCCCGAACATGGGCGAGTGCTGGGAGCACGGCACAGCGACGTTCATGATTCTTGGCGACATCTGCACGCGCGCTTGCGGATTTTGCGCGGTGCCTTCGGGTAAGCCGGTCGGGCCGCCGGATGAAGACGAGCCGCTGCGCGTTGCCGAAGCAGTAGCGCGGATGGGGTTGCGCTATGCGGTCGTTACTTCGGTGAATCGCGACGATCAGAAAGACGGCGGCGCGCACATTTTCGCGCGAACGATCGAAGAGATTCGCAATCGCGTGCCAGGATGCAAAGTCGAAGTGCTAATTCCGGATTTTCGCGGCGATTGGGATGCGCTGAATGTTGTATTGGCGACGAAGCCCGACGTGCTGAATCACAACACCGAGACGGTGCCGCGTCTATACCGGCAAGTCCGTAAAGGCGCCGTGTACGAGCGTTCATTGGAATTGCTGCGGCGCTCGAAGGAAATGCATCCCGATGTGCCGACGAAAACGGGATTGATGCTCGGGCTTGGCGAGGAAAAAGACGAAGTGCTCGCGACGATCCAGGATCTAGCGGCGCAGGGCACCGACATCCTGACGCTGGGTCAATATTTGCAGCCGACGCGCGAGCATCTTCCGATCGTGCGCTACCTGCATCCCGATGAGTTCGCGGAGTTTAAAGTTGCGGGCGAGGCGATGGGCTTTAAGCACGTCGAAGCCGGGCCGCTCGTGCGCTCGTCGTATCACGCCTTCGAGCAAACCGAAGCCGCCGTAAAGTAATCAAGCAAACAGATCGAAAGGAGTGGGTTGGTAGCGCCGGCTCGCCCTGAGGAGCGCGAAGCAATCTGAAGGGCATCCTGCCTGCTTTTTTTGGGTTGACTACGTCGCGGTAAAGATCAGAAGGCTGATCTGCGCCCAGAAAAACACGGCCAGCAGTATCGATACGCCGGTATCCACAAGCGAAATAATCGAGATCCAATCACGCGGCTTCTGGTCCGCCTTGCGCAGGAGAAAAACGGCGATCAGCTCCAGCAGTCCGGCAGCAATCAAAAGCCAGATGCGAATCTGCACCGCGTCCAGATGAATGCGCCAGGAATTTTTGTCGACAAAATCGGAGCCAAACGCGAGATTCATCAGGCCCCAAACCGCAACCGGGAAAACCGTAACAAACAGGCCGACGGCGAGACGCACTATGCGATTCGCGGGCGCCGGAGTACCCACTCCGCCCTTAGCTGGCAGCACCGTTGTTTGTGGCTGTGCGTTCATCGACTTCTTACTCCGGACGAAGTTCAGTCGCACCATCGACCGAAATCATCGAACTCCGCTACTGCAAAACGGTTCGAACGCGTGCTGATAGCAGCGTCACGCTCTGCTGAACCCGTTTCGTATGAATAACTTATTACATCGATGCTGAGTTCAAAGCGGGTTGCAGTCAACGGTCCCGAGACGAAACGGAGCGGAAGGATAACGCGCCGTGGCAGCGCGGAAAGCACGTTTTGCGAGGGTCCTGCTTCAGTGAGAAGAGACGCATGACCCGCGAACGTGCCACAAAAGCAAGAACGCCCCGGAGCGTCAGCTCAGGGGCGTCGGAACATACAACTACTGAAAGACTTAGGAGTGAGCGGCAGCTGCGGCGGCGGCAGCCTTCTTGGCGGCTTTCGCGGCCGTGGAGGCCTTGCGGCGGCGCTTGGTCTTCGGCGGGGTTGCAGGAGCTTCGCCGATCAATTCAGCCGTCATGATGCTGGTTACGAAGAGCTTTGCTCCGTGATCGTCGAAATCCACGGTGGTGCGCTCGCCATCGGAGGCGGTGACGACTCCCAATCCATATACTTCATGCTTGATTGTCTGACCTTCTGCCATTGCTTGCACGATGTCCTCCTGGACTCTGGATGCGGAAACTTTGCGGAAACTTTTTTGATCGGAGCCTCAGCCGGAGCCGAGGCTCCCGATTGGCTAGAGGCTGGTTACGTTCTCTGCCTGAAGGCCTTTGGGGCCTTTCTTCACTTCAAATTCCACTGCCTGGCCTTCGTTCAGGGACTTGTAGCCGTCCATCATGATGGCCGAGAAGTGGACGAAAACATCCTCTCCTGTTTGCCGCTGGATGAAGCCGTAGCCCTTCGAAGCATTGAACCACTTCACTGTGCCTTGTTCCTTCACCGCTACTACCTCGAGTTGGAATTGCTTTGCTTCTCTTGGTCGCGCTTCCTGGAACCACTCGAAAGGGACAGCCCCCAAAATTTCCCAAGATCGTGACGTCTCTCGTCCCTTCCAGGAAAACGCCGCAAAGTTTCCGTCTCGCAGCCTTCATGAACGGGCCAAAAGGCAATACAAGAGCAACAAACGCTGTGAAAATAGTACCATAAAAGGAGTGGTTTGTCGAGGGTTTGTGGACACCCCGACGGCGATCAATTCTGTCGTATTACGCTGATTATAATGGCTTTATTTGGGGTGCTATGGAAAACGGGAGGCCTGACTGCCCTACTCCAGGGCGTCCGCCTGGATGCTAGCTTCGCCCTCGCCGGTAGCCTTTTTCGCCCAGTACTTTTTGACCCAGGCTTCGTAGCTTTTCCCGGCAGCGGAGTCGCGCCCGGTAAAAGCCAGTGCCGCGATATCGGCATACGAAATCTTCAAACGATTGTTGGAGTCCTTGGGAAGCACTCGAACAAAAGAGGTTGCGAGCGAATCGCCCGTCGAGCGATCGAAGATGTAGCCCTCGATTTTGGCTCCGTCTTTGCGTGTGATCGTCACGTCACCCCGATATTCGAATGCTTCCTCGAGCGCCGAGCGAAGATCGGCGTCCGTTGCAAGCTCGGGCACCCAGCCTTCGACGTTTTGCCGTGCTGTTCCCGCCGCGACTTCCAAATTTTCGGGATCAAGCGCAGCGTCTGCAGCAGATTGGGCCGCAGCGACAGCGTGCCGATCGGAATGGCTTGGAGCGCTCACGCGCGCGTCTCTTCCATCGCGGAGTCGGGCGAGCTGATCTGGACCAGCGGGTTGAACGCATGCACTGGTTTCACCGGCTCATTGAGCATCTGCAGCGCGTCGGCATCTTCGTAGCTGCCCGCGAGACCCGACTTGATTGTGGCCCACAGGCCTGCGAAGCCACTGAACGTGTGATCGACCGCGCTCGCTTCGTAGCCGCTGTGCACCATGCAGTTGGCACACTTGGGATTTCCCGATTCGGTACCGTAATTTTGCCACTCGGTCGTGTCGAGCAATTCCTGGAACGTATCGGCGTAGCCGTCCTGCAACAAATAGCACGGCTTCTGCCAGCCGAAGACGTTGTAAGTCGGCATGCCCCATGGCGTGCACTTGTAATGCTGCTTGCCCATCAGGAATTCCAAAAAGAGCGACGATTGATTGAATTTCCAGCTCTTTTTGCGATTCGACAGAATTGAGCGGAACAGGCGTCGCGTGCGCGCGCGACCCAGAAAGTGTTTTTGATCCGGCGCTTTATCGTAGGAATAGCCGGGCGAAAGCATCATGCCTTCGACGCCAAGCTCCATCATTTCATCGAAATGCGCCCGAACGCTGTTGGGATCGGCGCCGTCGAAGAGCGTGGTGTTGGTCGTGACGCGGAAGCCCGCTTTCACGGCAGCCTGGATGCCTTCGATCGCTTGTTCATATCCGCCTTCGCGGCAGACGCTGAAATCATGGTGTTCACGCTGGCCATCGACGTGAACCGAAAACGTCAGATACTTGCTGGGCTTGAAGAGGTGCAGCTTCTCTTTGAGCAACAACGCGTTGGTGCACAGGTAAATGTATTTCTTGCGTGCGACCAGCCCTTCGACGATTTTATCGATCTGGGAATGCATCAACGGCTCGCCGCCGGGGATCGACACCATCGGCGTTCCGCACTCGTCCACGGCTTTGAAACATTCTTCCGGGCTAAGTTCTTTCTTCAGAATGTGCGCGGGATATTGGATCTTGCCGCAGCCCGCACATGCTAGGTTGCAGCGGAAGAGCGGCTCGAGCATTAACACAAAAGGATAGCGTTTGCGGCCCGCAAGCTTCTGCTTCAGCAGGTAAGTGGCAACTGTCCAGCCTTGTGAAATCGGTACGGGCATTTGCTGCGTCAATCCTTGACGTTAGGATGCTGTCACACGCGGACGAACGTGCGCGTCCCCGGAACAACTATTGTATCGAAGAACCCACGAATTCCGCTTCTGACTTTTTATTAGATGCTATCGAAGCGTAAGTCGTGACAATGCTTTGTGTTGCGGCGTTCACAAGGAGCCGCTTACCTGGATTTCGCGTCGTCCAGGCCAAATGCGAGCAAAACATTCCCGATCGTGCCGCCGAAGCGCGGGTAGCCGGAATTCACGTAAACGATGCCGTCGACAACGATAGGGCCCGCGCCGTCGAGCGAACCGCCGTGCGCACTGATGCTGTTGACGGTTGAGAATTCTTTTTCCGTATCGAAATCCCACAACACGCTGCCGTCTTTTGTCGCAAAAGCGCGAATGTGCCCGTCGAGCGATCCGGAAAATACCGCGCCGGGAATTGCGGAGACCGCGGCCGATTGTGCCGGGCTGCAACCGTGGCGAGGCGGCTCGCACGGATGGCTCGGAGCGAACCACAGTTTGCCGCCATCGGTGACGCGGAGAGCGGTGAGCCCGCCACCGGCGATCGGATCGAATCCTGAGCCGCCGATAGGCGCGGGCTGGTCGCCGCCGGCGGCTTCTTCTTGCAAATAGGCAACATCGGACACTGCGGCGTACACAGCGTCGCCGTCGCTCGCCATGCCCCATTGCACTCCGCCGGTCATGCCGCCTTTGCCCACACGCGCTTGCCACAAGACTTTTCCACGCTGGTCCGGATCTAGCGCATACACGACCCCTGACTTTTGTCCCGCGACGAGTAGGTCGCGTCCACCCGGATGAACGAGAATCGCGGATGCGCCGAAGTCATAGTCGGGGCCGCACTTCGTGTCGTCGCACGCTTTGCTACTGTTATGGAAGTCGCCGGCGGTAACTTGCTGCGTCCAGATGATTTTTCCATTCTTGAGATCCAACGCGATAATGGCATCACTCGTTTTTGTCGTCGGTTCGGAATAATTGTCGCCGGTCGTGACGTAGATCAGTCCGCGTTTGGCGTCGATGGTTGGCGTGGACCAGATGCCCGCTCCAGATGGCCCGAACTGCGGCGTCCCATCGTCATTTTCGCCTGTCCTCGTCGGCCGATTGATCATGTAGCTTTTCCAAAGGACTGAACCATCGCTGACACGAAGCGCAGTCACGCTGCCGCGGAAGGTGCAGCACTGATATTTCGGATTTCCCGAACGGGTTTCTTCCCACGATGCGGCAGGAACGAACGCCACTCCATCATGCACGATCGCCGAGCCGGTGAGCCGCGTCGCTTCGTGCGGATCGATTCTGCGTTTCCAGAGCAAGCGGCCGGTTTCGGCGTCGAGCGCGTAAAACGAGCCGATTTGATCGGGAAATAAAATCGCGTGGCCGGTTTGATTTTCGGCAACGACCGTGGCGCCGCGCACGGGACCGTCGGCCTGAAACGTCCAGTAGAGGCAGCCGGTCTTTGCATTCATCGCGTTAACTACGCCGCCGGCGCTGCCGACAAAGAGCACGCCGTTGTATATCGTTGGCGCGGCATACGCCATGATGTCGCCGGCGAATCCGAATGCCCACTTGAGCTTGAGCTTGCGAATTTGTTCCACGCTGAGTGACGCTGACCCTGCCGATTGGAACCGATCGTTCGAGGGTGATGGACTCCAGCCGGTCCAGCCGGATCGCGAGGATTCGCTGGGCGAGCCCAGTGAAAATTTTCGGTTGGAGCAGAATGCGGTGGATGGCGGAACCGTGTCGTCCGTTGCCTTGCCGAGGTATTTCGCGACGGCTTCGCGCTGGCTGCGTTGTAGCCCGTAGGCGATTTGCATCATCACACCGGCGTCAAGCGTGCGAAGAATGCGCGCGGTCGACAAAGCCTGCAATGCGCTGCGCGGCGGGATGCGCGGTCCGGCGTGATCGTGGCAAGAGGCGCAGTATTCGCGATAGACGGCTTCTCCCGATACGCCGTCGGCTTTCGCGCGGCGCGGGAACGAGCCAGCGATCAGCAGCACCGCCGCTGCAATGGCAGAGCTCATGGTTACGACCAGCAAAATGGGGGAGAGCTTCGCGGAAGTTCGCTTCATAACCTGCTGCATCATCGCGCTGCTTTCGCGAAGAAACAACAGCTTTAGCCGCCGTTGATACAAACATGCCATCGAAGAACGTCTGTGCTGTGGACAACTCGCGAGAAGTCATCCTCGCCCTGAGAGGGTAGAATCCCGAGTGTTTCGGATGGCGGTGACACTCGCTCGCAACCAGGATGCCAAGAGCTAACCTCATCTCACTGTTCGCGGACTTCGCTAATTACGCGAAGGATGTTGCGGTCGTGCAGCGGCGCGGCTACCGGCGCGAAAGTCGGACGTACGCGCAACTCGCAGCGACGGCGAAAGCTTGCGCACGGTTGCTGAAAGAACATGGAGTTCGAACGGGCGATCGCGTGATCTTGTGGGGACCGAACTCGTTCGAATGGACTGGCTGCCTTCTGGGGCTGCTTGTTGCGCGGTGCGGTTGCAGTTCCGCTTGGACGACAGTGCGACCATGGACTTTGCGGCGCGTGTTGCACGTGAAACACGACGCGAAATTTGTATTCGCCGCCCGAGGAAAACCGGAGATTCTCGCCAGGCACCGGTGAGACCGTCTCATTTCGAAGACCTGACAGGCAAAGTAAGTTTTTTGTCTGGCGTCGGAGACCAGCCCCAAGTCGCCGGACTACCAAAGCTTCGCCGACGAGCCCATCACCCGCGATCACATCGCGGAAATTCTGTTCACCTCAGGCACGACCGCCGAGCCGCGCGGCGTCGTCCTGACCCACGGAAATTTCCTCGCCAACCTAGAGCCGCTCGAGCGCGGCATCGATCCATATCGCAAGTACGAAAAGTGGATGCATCCGCTGAGATTCGTTTCGCTCGTCCCGCTGAGCCATGTCTTCGGGCAGGTGATGGCGCTGTTCGTTCCACCGCTGCTGGGCGCGACTACCGTGTTTCGAACCCTCGACAAATCCTTCTGAGATTATTCGAACGGTCAAGCGCGAACGCGCCACGGCGCTCATCGCCGTGCCGCGTATGCTCGACGGGCTTCACGCGGGAATCCAGCGCGACTCGGAAGCGTCACGCAGGGAAAGTGGCTCGCAAAGGCCCTCGAATCCGCAAACGGCCAGAAATTTCTCCGCCGCGCCTGGAGATTTCGCCGCATCCATCGTCGCTTTGGCTGGAAATTCTGGGCGTTCATCTCCGGCGGCGCTGCGCTGACGCCCGAAACCGAAGAATTTTTCCGCCGCATCGGCTACGCCGTTGTGCAGGGCTATGGCATGACCGAAACCGCCTCGCTGATCAGCCTCAATCATCCGTTTCGTGCGGCACAGGGTTCGATCGGCAAAGTTTTGCCCGGACGCGAGTTCCGTCTCGCGGACAGACGGCGAAATTCTCGTGCGCGGCGAAAATGTGAGCGCCGGCTATTGGCAAAACGGCGGATGTGCAGACGTCCGTGGGTGAGGCATGGCTGCCGACTGGCGACGTCGGAGAACTCGACACTGAAGGCAATCTGCTGTTTCGCGGGCGGAAGAAAAACGTCCTCGTCACTCCGTCAGGACTGAATGTTTATCCCACCGACCTCGAGCATGCTTTACGGCAACAGCCAAACGTCAAAGACTGCGCCGTCGTCGCCATCGAACGCGCTGGGAATGCCGAGCCTTGCGCCGTGCTGTTGATGCGAGGACGGTGGCAGACGCGAGTCGCGCGAAGCGAAATGGCAGCTCACGCCATCGATGGCGCCAACGCTTCGCTAGCGGAATATCAGCGAATGCGAAGCTGGGTCGCCTGGCCCGACACCGATTTCCCACGCACGCCGACAGGAAAGCCGCGGCTGGCCGCGATCACCGCTGTCGCGATGCAAATGTTCAACGGCGGCGCACGCGAACGCAGGAGAACTCGGAACGCTCGAATCGAGTGAAACGCCACGCCGGCGATGTAACCGCCCTTCTCCGAAAATTTTCAGCGACGGCGCAACGGAAGACGCGCAACAACTCGAAAACGCAGCTCAATCTCAGCTCGCTCGACCGCGTCGAACTGATGAGCGCGCTCGAAGATCGCTATCAGGTCGAACTCAACGAAACGCAATTCGCCCGAGGCAAGAACAGTCGCCGACATCGACAGACTGCTACACGCCCCATCGGCGCGCCGAACCGATTTCATTTATCCGCTGTGGACTCTGCGCGCGCCGGTGCGATGGCTTCGCCTAGCCATCTACTACGCGCTCGTGTGGCCAGCGACGCAGATCTCTCGGCCACCCGAGAATTGTCGGCATCGATTATCTTCGCGATCTGCGCGGGCCGGTGCTCATCGTCTCCAATCACATCACGCGACGCGACGACAGCGGCCTCGTCATGGCAGCGCTGCCGCCAAGATATCGGCACATGCTCGCTACAGCCGTCGGCGGCGAAACGATGCAACTGATGCGTCATCCGCCACGCGATTGGTTTTTCGCCAAACGCTGGGCCTATCAGATCGGCTACTGGCTCGTTACCGCGCTGTTCACAACATTTCCGTTGCCGCAATATTCCGGGTTTCGCGAGAGTTTCCGCTTCGCAGGCACGGCTATCGATCGCGGCTACAGCGTGCTCGTTTTTCCTGAAGGCCACGGCAACGACACCGAAACCGGCGAGATGGACAAATTTCAAGCGGCATCGGCCTGCTCGCCGAAAACCTGAATGTCCCGATCGTGCCGATGCGCATCGACGGCGTCTGGAAAATGAAGCGCGAAGGCCGCCGCTTCGCGAAGCGTGGCGAAATCACCGTACGCATCGGCTCGGCGGTCGACTTTCCGCCGGGCACGCCGCCCGAAGAAATCGCCTCTCAGCTGTCGCTCCATCATCGCAGGCCTTTGACGCCGCAATTCTCCTTGATGAATGTGCATCTTGCGGGATAGAAGCACGCACGAACCCGCAGCGTCAGGTGCTCGGGTTTCGCAATCTGTGGCAAAATATAGGCGGTCAAAGAAATGGCTAATCGAACCACGTTGGTAGCACCGCGCCCGCCCAAGACGGCGAAGGCGCCAAAAAATCACCCTCAAATCCCCTAGAGCGCGAGCGCATTTTCGACGCATTTCGCCGCTGGGGATATCTCGAAGCCGATCTCGATCCACTCGGCATCTTCAAGCCGCTGAAATATCCCGACTTGCAGATCAGCGGCCCGATCGCCGCCGAAGCGCGCGAGATCTACTGCGGCACCATCGGCGCCGACTTCATGCATCTGATGGAGCCGGATCGCCGCCAGTGGATCATCGAGCGCATCGAACACATTCACACCGACGTCGACCAGAACAGACATTCTCGAGCGCCTCGTGCGCGCCGATTTATTCGAGCAAGTTCTCCAGGCGCGCTATCTCGGCACGAAGCGCTTTTCGCTCGAAGGCGTCACCTCACTGATTCCGCTGCTCGATTCGATTCTCGAGATTGCCGGCGAGAGCGGCGCGCTCGACTCGGTCCTTGCCATGAGCCATCGCGGCCGCCTCAACGTCATGGTGCACGCGGCCTGCAAGCCACCCCACGAAGTGGTTTCCGGATTCGAAGACGTCGATCCGCGCAGTGTGCTCGGCGCCGGCGACGTGAAATATCACGTCGGGGCGACCGGATGCTACGTCACGACGCACCGGCAAGTCGCTCAACATTCACATCGTTTCTAATCCCGAGCCATCTCGAAGCCGTCGATCCCGTCGCGATGGGTCGCGCCCGCGCGAAGCAGACGCGCCGCGGAGCCGACGGCCCGATCGTCGATCGTTCGCGCGAAGCGCTCAACAAAGTTTGGCCGATCGTGATGCACGGCGACGCTGCGTTTGCCGGGCAGGGCATCCTCGCCGAAACGCTGAATCTCGCCGATCTGAAGGGCTACACCGTCGGCGGCACCGTCCACATCGTGGTGAACAATCTCATCGGCTTCACCACGCCGGCGATCCAGGAGCATTCCTCGCGATTCGCTTCCGACATCGCGAAGCGCCAGAGCATTCCGATATTCCACGTGAACGCCGAAGATCCCGACGCCGTTGTGCGCATCGGCCGCTTGGCCGCCGAATATCGCGCGAAATTCGGCAGCGACGTTGTGGTCGACCTCATCGGCTATCGCCGCCACGGCCACAGCGAAGTCGACGATCCTACAATCACGCAGCCGCAAAAATACGAAGCGATCAAAAACCACGCGCCGCTCTGGAAGATTTACGCCGAAAAGACCGGTATCGACGCCACCGCAGTTTCCGACGTCGGTGCGCAAGGAATACGAAGGCGAGCAGACCAAAGCGAAAGCGCTGAAGAAGATGCCGCACTTGCGGCAATTGCCGAGCTACTGGACGCCGTACCTCCACGGCAAATCGGACGTGCTCGTCGAACCCGAAACCGGAGTTGCGCGCGAAAAGCTCGAAGAAATCACCGACGGGCTGATGCGCGTTCCCGCAGGATTTCATCTGCATCCCAAAGCTGGCGAAATTGCTGGAGCAGCGCGCGGAAATGGGTCACGGCAAGCGCGCCATCGACTACGGCTTCGCCGAAGCAGCTCGCGTTCGGCTCGCTGGTGCTCGAAGGCACGCCGATTCGGCTCACGGGACAGGATTCGCAGCGCGGCACCTTCAACCAGCGGCACGCGGTCCTGATCGACACCGAAACCGAACACAATTACTTGCCGCTGTCGCATCTCTCGCGCGAGCAGGCGTTTTGCGAAATCCATAACTCGCCGCTCTCCGAAGCTGCGTGCGTCGGATTCGAGTACGGCTTCAGTCGCGACTATCCCGAAGCGCTCGTTTTGTGGGAAGCGCAGTTCGGCGACTTCGTGAACGGCGCGCAGGTGATCATCGATCAATTTCTCAGCGCCAGCGAAGACAAATGGGCGCTGCCGACTGGCTTGGTCCTGCTGCTGCCGCACGGCTACGAAGGGCAAGGACCAGAGCACTCGAGCACGCGCATCGAGCGATTCATGCAGCTCGCCGCCGAAGACAACGTCGTCATCTGCCAGCCGTCGAACGCAGCGCAACTATTTCCATATGCTGCGCCGGCAGGCCAAGCGCTCGTGGCGCAAGCCGCTGATCGTCTTCACGCCGAAGAGCATGCTGCGCCATCCAGATGCGAGCTCCAATCTCGCCGAATTCTCGCGGCCACATTTCTTGCCGCTCGTCGCCGACAACGAGATCCAGGACGCGAAGCGCATTCTGATCGCCAGCGGCAAAGTCGGCCACGATCTGCGCGCCGAACGGCGCAAGCGCAAAGACGCGAGCACCGCGATCTTCTCCCTCGATCAGCTGTATCCGTTACCGCGGCGCGAACTCGCGGAGGCGATCATCAGCGCATCCGAACGCGCATGAAATCGTCTGGGTCCAGGAAGAGCCGGCCAACATGGGGCCGTATTCGTACGTGATGCCGCGACTGCAGCGCATCGCGCAGGACTCAGGGACGCCGTATCCGCGCGGTAAAGCGCTCCGCGAGCGCCAGTCCCGCAACCGGCTCGGCAAAAGCTCACGAATTGGAGCAAAAGACCCTGCTGAGCCTGGCTTTCACCACCGCCGCCGGTGAATAGCCCGCGTTGACTTTGCGTTTCGTAGACGTCCGCGTAAGCCATGAGCTTCCCGACACCGCTCATAAAAACGTTCTTTAACATTTCATTCACAATTGCGTTATCCCACCGTCATCCACGGTCTCCACACTAAAATCCTCAACTGTGCTACCACACCAGCCAGCTGACCGAACGTCTCCCGATGCCTACCGCATTTCGCCGGTGTACGGTACACTTCGGGCAAGCCGGCGGACGGAACGTGCTACCTGCATGAAACGTGTTCTGATCATTGAAGACGATAAAGATATCGTCGAGCTGGTGCGATACAACCTGACCAATGAAGGGTTTCAAGTCAGCGCTGCTTTTGATGGCAGCGGCGGCTTGAGCGCCCTCAAAAAGTCCCCTCCCGATTTGCTGCTTCTCGATCTGATGTTGCCGAAACTTTCCGGCCTCGATATTTGCCGGGAAGTGCGGCGCGATGAATCGCTGAATCGACTTCCCATCCTGATGCTTACCGCGCGCGGCGAAGAAGCCGATCGCGTCGTCGGCCTCGAGATGGGCGCGGACGACTACGTCACCAAGCCGTTCAGTCCGCGAGAGTTGCTTGCGCGCGTCAAAGCCTTGCTGCGCCGCGCCGAGCCGCCCGCCGATTCGCCGCGCATTATCGAGATCGGCAAACTCGCGATTGATCCCGCTTCGTATCGCGTCAGCCATTCCGGCAAGCCCGTTCCCCTGAGCACGCTCGAATTCCGGCTGCTCTATTACCTCGCTTCACGCCCGAACCGCGTATTTCACGCGGGATCAGCTTCTGGATGCTGTTTGGGGCACCGATCGCTTCGTCACACCGCGCAGCGTGGACGTATACGTCCGCCGCTTGCGTGAAAAGATCGAAAGCGATCCGGAAAACCCCAACCATCTGAAGACGGTGCGTGGCGCGGGGTATTTGTTCGAGACTCGTGCGGCGTAACCTTTTCTGGAAACTTGCACTGACGTTGATTGCGCTCCTTGCCGGAGTGCTCGCTCGCGGTGAATTTTTTCGCCGAGAGGGCGTTGTATCGCGTCTCGGAACACGCGACGTTTGATGAACTCGCCGTCCTGGCGAGATTCTCGCAACTCCACCCACCGGATTTATCGGCGGCGACGGCTCAAAGCCCCGACGCATCCGCAGCGTTGAAGAGCTGGGCTGTCGACTCGGCAGCCGATCGCGTGCGCGTCACGGTAATTCGCACCGATGGGCAAGTTTTAGCGGACACCGTTTCCGATCCGGCCAGCATGGAAAATCATGCAAATCGCCCCGAAGTGCAAGAAGCACTGGCAAAAGGGCGATGGCCGATCCGGTGCGCCATAGCGTAACGACGCAGAGCGACATGGTGTACTACGCCGTGCGCCGGACTGCGCCGGACGGTACGCCGGTTGTTGCTGCGCTTCGCGATTCCGCTGGAAGAAGCAGACGTCGCGCTGGGTTCGCTGCGATGGAGCTTGTGGCTCTCGTCGGCAGTGATTTTGCTGGTCGCGGGAATCGCTTCGACTTTCGTGTCACGCGGAGTTTCCGATCGCGTTGAGCGGTTGCAGGAATTTTCGCGGCGTGTCGCCGAAGGAGATTTTCGCCCACTGCCGGGCGGCGATTCCGGCGATGCGCTGGAAGAATTGTGCAGCTCGCTGAATCAGACAGCGGCGCGCATGGACCGAACGATTCGCACGCTCACCGAAGAGCGCAATCTTTCGGCGGCGATTCTGGGCAGCATGGTGGAAGGCGTCGCGGTGGTGAACGCCACGGAGCGGCTGGTTTTCGCCAATCAGGGCTTCGCCGACATTCTTGAGCTCGACGTGCCGCCGAAATCGGGCAGCGCGCTGGTCGAAGTTGTTCGGCAAACCGAATTGATCGAAGCGGTGCGGCGCGTGCTCGCCGGCGAACCGCGCGTCGAAGCCGAAATCGTGACGGGCACACTGCGCCAGCATTTTTTCGCGGCTACGGTAGCAGCGGTGCGCGCAGGCGAAACGTTGGGCGCTGTTGTCGTGTTGCACGACATCACCGAACTCCGAAAGCTCGAACGCGTGCGCCGTGACTTTGTCGCCAACGTTTCGCACGAATTCAAAACGCCGCTGACCGCGATTCAGGGCTTCTCCGAAACATTGCTGGCGGGCGCGATCGACGATCCGCAAAATCGCGAACGATTCCTCGGGATCATCCTCGAACACTCACGCCGCCTCGCGCGCCTGACCGATGACCTGCTCAAACTTTCGTCGATGGATGCCGACCGCCTTGAACTCGAAATCCGTCGCGTCAGCGTCAGCGAATTGATCGAAAGCTGCCTTGAAACCACACAGCATCGCGCCGCCGAAAAAGAGGTTCAGGTCGAGCGTCGATCAAACGGGCGAATTACCGGACATCGCCGGCGATCGCCGCCGTCTCGCCGAAATCCTGCAGAACCTGCTCGATAACGCCACGCAATACACGCTGCCGGGCGGGCGCATCACGCTGAATGCCGAGACGCGCGACGCCGACGTTGTTTTCACGGTTTCCGACACAGGCATCGGAATTCCCAAGTCGGACCAGTCGCGGATTTTCGAGCGCTTTTATCGCGTCGATGCCGCGCGCTCGCGCGAAGCCGGCGGCACCGGACTTGGCCTCGCCATCGCCAAGCATCTCGTCGAGGTCCATGGCGGCCGCATCTGGGTGGACAGCGAAATCGGCCAGGGCTCGCAATTTCACTTCTCGATTCCGATCTTCGATCCTGAACGCTCGCGTTGTGCGCGCATCCACCGGTTCGAACCCCGCGCGGAACTCTCTCTCGGCCCAGTTAGCGGTTCAGCAACTGTTTTCCTCCTATTCACGAACGGTTAAAAGCGCCGGTAACGGTGCTCTGAAACCATTCTCGATTATGAGCGGAGGTGTGTGATTCCCCGCCGCTCCTGGGAGAACCATGGTAACTGCTCCGGGCCTTACCGAAACCGTTTTGTACGACACACTGATGAATTACCTCGTTTCGATGGCACGCACCGTCGAAGGAGCGATGAACCGCGCGCTCGATTCGCTGGTTGGGTTGCAAAGTCCGGCCACCGCCTCGCTTCCGGGCGAAGTTTTTCTGCTCGAGCCACGCATCAATGAGATGGAAATCGTGATCGACGAGCACGCGATTCGCCTGCTGCGGCGCGGCTCGTTTTCCGACGACGAGATGCGCCTGATCGTTGCCGCGCTCAAGATCACCAACGACCTCGAACGCATCGGTGACATCGCCGTCAACGTCGCCGAGCGCGTCATTTCTCTGCGCGAATTGCCGGGCGCCGAATTGCCCGACGAGCTCGGCCCGATGGCAGCGGCTGTGCGCACGATGGTCAGCAAAAGCCTCGGCGCGCTAATTTTTCGCAATGTGGATATGGCGACGCAGGTTCTGGAGTCGCGACGACATCGTCGATCAATATCGCGACCGCATCTTCGACCGACTGCTGCAAGGCATGACGCAGGAGCCGGCGGCGGTCAGCCCCGGCCTTCAATTCATTCTGGCGACGCGCCACCTGGAGCGGATCGCCGACCACGCCACCAACATCGCAGAAGACATTATTTTCTGGGTGCGTGGCCTGGATGTGCGCCACGGCCGTGGCCTGGTGAGCCCCGAGCAGCCCGCGGACATCGAAATTTCGCGCGCCCAGGCGGCTGCGGGCGTTACGGCGGGTTCAGTACGACGTCTTCCAACGCTTCTTCTATACCGGAAGCATCGGCGATCCCGACGTCGGGAACCACGGCCCCGGCCATCGAAAATTTCCACCGCTGAGGTTACGGAGAATTCACACCGCCGTCATCGTGATGTAGCGGGTGCTTGCGATACTCGCCGTGCTTGATCTTCAACTCTAGTTCCTACCACGGGGACCGGTGCACCCCTGGCTCCGGTCCCTGCTCCCCCTTTCCGCGTGCGTTAGTCTGCTCTCTAATGCATTCGCACTATTGCCGCTCCCTGTAGGCCGACCCGACTATTTCTTAACTCATAACAGGTGCCGCTACACCCATGAAGACGCGCGGCGTGTCGTCGATTCGGTCGAAGAAATCTAGGGAGTGTGTACGAAAGTGAAAAAGCTCGTCTTATTCGTGTTGTTGTCTGTTGCGTTCGGTGATTCCCGCACTCGCACAAGATCCGCAACCGATCGAAATCGGCGGCGTCACGTTTTCCGGAAACATCCGCGAACGCTACGAGGCGTGGGATTTTTTCACGCCGACAGACCGGCCAAAATTTGTACGGCTTTTCCGGCACGCAAATCCGTTTCGGATTTTCGCAGACGAGCGCGAACTTCGATTGGAACATCGAGTTTGAAGCACCGATCCTACTCGGAATTCCCGACGGCGCAGTGCGGCCCGCTCCGCAAGGGCAGCTTGGACTCGGCGGCTCGTATTTCGCCGCGAACGACAACAACACGAATACCGCTTTTATATTTCCCAAGCAGGCATTTGTGCGATTCAAAGGGGCGCACTCGAGCCTTCGTGTTGGCCGTTTTGAATTCACCGACGCCAACGAAGTGAAGCCCAAAGATCCTACGCTTGCGTATCTGAATACGGACCGCATTGCCCAGCGTTTGATCGGCAACTTCGGGTATTCCGACGTGATGCGCAGTCTCGACGGCGTGCAATACGGATACACAAACGGCGATTGGAATTTCACCGCAGTGAGTGCGATTCCGACGCGCGGTGTATTCCAGGTTGACGGATGGGGCTGGGTGAAAACTCCGGTGACGTACGCCGCATTGAGTAAGCATGCGAGTCTTGGCTCTGCGAATGCCGAATGGCGCCTGTTTGGAATTTTCTACAACGACGACCGCAGCGATTTTGAAGACGGACAACCGATCCACGCCGGCAAAGGCCGCCGATCTCAACAACGGCATCGACATCGGCACGTATGGCGGCAACATCATCGTTGCCGCGCCCACCAGCGCCGGTACCTTCGATCTGCTTGGCATGGGGCGTGCTACAGAGCGGCCGCTGGGGCAACCTGACGCAGCGCGCCGGCGCCTTCGCAGTGGAAGGCGGCTGGCAGCCCAACTTCGCTCCCAAGCTACGGCCTTGGATCCGTGGCGGCTACGACTACACGAGTGGCGACAAAAATCCGAACGATGGCACGCACGGCACGTTCTTTGCCGTTCTCCCGACGCCGCGCCAATACGCTCGCTTCCCGTTTTTCAACTCGATGAACAACACGGATGCGTTCGCCGAAGTGATGCTGCGGCCCGGCAAGAAGCTCCTGGTCCGCAGCGACGTGCACGGCCTTTGGCTCACGAGCAGCTCGGATCTCTGGTATTCCGGCGGCGGCGCATTTCAGCCGTGGACGTTTGGATTCCAGGGACGGCCCTCGAACGGTCACACCAAGCTCGCCAACCTCTATGACATGAGCGCCGACTACAAATTCGGTCACGGCGTTTCCGCGACGTTATACTTCGGCTGGGCGCAGGGCGGCCAGGTCATCAAGTCGATCTTCCCGACGAACAGCAACGGCGCGCTTGGCTACGTTGAACTGAACTACAAGTTCTAGCGAAGCGAACTCACCCTCCAACCCATCGCGCGAAGCACCGTCTCGGCGGTTTCAGGAAATCTCAAACGCAAAAAAGAAGGGCAGCTCCGAGGAGCTGCCCTTTCTTAATTACACGGCTTCTTCCGCCGTGGTTGAGTCTTACGGAATGTAGTAGCGGAACGAGGTGAACACCATGTTGTCGACCGCCTTCGGTGCAACGCCAGGCGCCGTCAACACGTTGTTGTTCCCCGACCAGCCAGTCCGCGAGATGTAGGAGTACTGAATGCCCCACCGCAGACCGCCCTTCGGGCCGTTGTAGATCTTGTGCCAGAAGCCGAGCGTGCCTTCCCAGATAACGCGCGTGTCGCCGGCGCAAGTGCCGCCACCGGACGGGTCCAGCTGGTTTATGGGCGCATTCTCTGTGCTGCAGCCGGAGTTGTTGGCAAACGGTGAGCCGTAGCCGCCGATGCCAGTGGTGCTGAGTTTTGTGGTCGTCGTCGACGGGATAGCGGGCGAAGTTGCCGTCGCCGGGATCGCCGCAGTGATCGTTTTGGTGATGCTCTCATAACCGGTATATGCCGCACGGAACGCGTACTCCGCACCGTAGTAGGCATAGAGGTCAAGTTTCGGAGTTGGGTGCAGTTCCAAAGCACCCAAGCCATGTACCGTGCGGATCAGCGCTTCACTGCCGTCCGGACGGAGGGTCAAGTCGGCAAGCTGCGCCGAGCCATAACGCCCGATGCCGTCGCCGGCAACGGCCTTGATGCCGAGTTCAACTTTCTTCTGAGCTGCCGTCCAGCGCGCACTCGCGCCGAGACCGCCGCCTGTACTCGTCTGGTTGTTCGCGCCAAACGAACTGACTGTCGTCGGTGACGCCGAGCCGCAAGTAATCGACGTCGGAGTTGCCGGTGGAGCCGTATCGCCCGCGTTTGTTCCAACCACGCCGCACGGATAGGTGCGGTTGCGGAAGGTGCTGATGATCCCGAACAACTCGTAGTGTCCGAAGCCCGGATCCAACGCGGCCTTGATGATGATGTCCGGCGCCTTATTGACCGTGTAACCAGTGGCATCGCTGAAGTTGAAGAGACCGCCGCCAGCTCCAATCGCATCCAGAAAGGTATTCCCGGTAACGGAGGTGGTGGTACCCGTTGGGACGATTACGGCAGGCGCTGCGCCGTTGTTGATCGTAGTCACGTTGGAGAAGCCGCGACCGCCGATTGTTGCCTGCGGCCCTTCAATCGCAATCGCGAGAGCGAACTTGTCGCCGAAATTCTTGACGACGCGGAAGCCGTACTGGCGCGCCCAAGTAAAGCCAACGGTATATTGCGGATCGATCGTCAGAGGAATCGCTTCCTGCCGGTTGTCGATGCCCTTGCGATCTTCAGTTGCCAACGACCACATCTGACCGCCGGTGAAGCTCCAGCCGCTGTCGAGCTTCGCCTGGCCCCAAATCTGGCGTTGACGCAAAACGTAACTGTTGCTCTGGCGGTTGTTCGAGGTGACGCCGGTGCCGAGCCAGTCCGCTTCGTAGTAGCCCGTCAGTTTCACGGTCTCGTATTTGCCTTCCGCCAGTAAGCTCAAGCGGCTCTGGCGTCCGGTGAAGTTGCTCTCACCCACCTTCGACAACGCGTTGCCCGGGTACGGAATGCTGTTGAAGGGGGTGTTGATGTCCGAGCTTGTCGCCCGCTGACGAGTCCCGGTTTCCGCCGCCACGAAACCGCCCGGGGTCAGCGTGATGCCCTTGAATTTGATCGAGGCTGGTCCGTCTTCCGTCTTCTGAGGATTGCCGCTTCCGCCCGAATTGGTCGTCGCCGCAACGGTGTTCACCGTCGAGGTCAGCGCCGCGTTGCTCGCCTTGAGGTCGGTGACGCTCGAGGTCAGCGTCGCTTCGTTCGACTTCGCTTCCGCCGACGCGTTCACTGCTTCGACGGCTTTCGTCGAGGCCTCCGACGCGCGTGCGTTGGCCGCTGCCGCTGCCTCGCGCGCCTCGTCGATTTGCTTGTCGCGCTTGCTCAGCTCTTCTTTCAACAGTTCGAGCTGTTCCTGCTGCGCCTGCATGGCCTGCTTGAGCTCTTCGAGTTCAGCTGCGATTTCCGCATCCGTCTTGGTGGCTTTCTTGGCTGCGGCTTTGGGCTTGGCAGGCTCCGACGATTTTGCCGCCGGTGCATCGGCATCTTTTGGCGAATCGGCGAACGCCACTCCCGAGGTCAGAAACAGCGATAATACGAGTGCTGCAAGTTTTCTCATTGCCTCTCTCTTTTACGTTTCAAAATTTCGAAATTCGGACGAACGAGATACGGGAAAGCTGGTAAGTTCACCCCGCGCGAGAACTTATAGGGTGCGTCTTACGGTTGCGTCAACCCAATGTGAATATCCTGTAACACACGCGCGCAGGACTCTGTATGTGATTGACTAGATTACAGTTATAAAACTAAGGTAGGCGTCAACAAGAGTCAAATGGAGAGCCGCTAAAGCGATCTTCGAGAGCCTTTTTGCGTTCTGGACTCCGATTTCATTCGGCGGTCGCCTGGGGGAAAATACAGAGCCTCTGCTGATACGATTCCGGGACACTGCGAAGTCGAGGCCTCACTTCGGTGTCGCGATAGTATATGCGAGCACGATTTGGGTCAAGCGATAGCGATACTGTGCGTCGGTATTCGCGATGTCCGCTTCCGTCTTGCTAAGTTCGGCTTGCGTGAATTCCACGATCGAGCTCAATCCCAGGTTGTAACGCGACTGCGCGAGATTGAGCGCGAGATTTGCTTGCTCGCTCAGCTGCTGCGTAACCGAGAGCCGTTCGTACGCTTGATTCGTCTGCTGCCAGCTCGTGCGGACGTCGCGCGCGATGTTGTTGCGTGAGTCGGCGAGCTTTTGTGTTGCAATTTCCGTCTGCAAGTCTGCCGCTTTCGCGCGCGAGCTGTACAAAAATCCGTTGAAGAGAGGAATGTTCACGTTGACGCCAACCGCGCCGTACCAGTTGGGGATGTTGGGGTCGCGTACCGGTGCGATCCCGACCACTCCGAGCGCGTTCACGCTGGGCCGCCATAAGTCGTGCTCCGCGGCGTCATTCTTCTGCGCCGATTCGAACTGAAATTGCAGCGATTGCAGTTCAGGCCGCTGTTGCAACGCTTGCACGATGAGCGGCGCGACATCGGGTGCCGGCGGCTGCATCGCTTCATCCGGGCGCTGCAGATCGAAGTTCTGCTCGTCCTGATACCCGAGGATTGCCGACAGCGCGGCCAGCGCTGTCTGAAAATTGTTCTGCGACTCAAGAAAAAGCAGCTTCGCCCGCGCTACATCGACCTTCGCGAAGCTTAGATCGAGCTCGGACCTCAACTTCGCGTTCGTAAGCGCCTGAATCTTGTCCACCAGCGTCTGGCGTGCGTGAACGGTTTGCTCCGCGACGGTCACCAGGTCGAGCGTCTCCAGTGAATTGTAAAAAGCTTGATCGACCGCCAGCGTGATGTCTGCCGTCGTCGCCGCGGCGTTTTGGTCTTCGGCTTTCGCTTGAAACTTCGAACTCGAAAGCAGATTCGTCGTGCGTCCGAAGTCGGTGACCAGTTGCGACACGGTCGCGCCTGCGGCGGCACGCGGAAAAACCACGGGGTTGTTGAGTCCGCCGGCGGCGATGCGACTGCCAACCTCAGAGTCCACACCGGTAAGACTGAGGTATGCCGTCGGCAGCAACGCGGATCGCGTCTCGCGCACGTATTCACGCGCTTCCAGCGCCCTCAACTTCCCGATCGTAATCTGCGGATTGTTTTTCAGCGCGAGCGCTTCGGCCTGCCGCAGAGTCAGAATGGTGCGAGCAGGCGTTGAGTTCGCAGCTGCACCCTGCCCCTGCGCGTGCAAAGCGGCACTCGCGGTTCCGACGACGAGAATCAAAAACAGCACCCTGCGGATCACGAGTGCGCCTCCTCCAACTTCTCTTCCTTGTGATGAACGATCAGATACGCCGCCGGCACCAGATACACGGTGACAATCACCGATACCAGAAGGCCGCCAATGATCGCTCGCGCCAGCGGCGCGTATTGCTCGCTGCCTGCTTCCGTGCCAAGCGCCATCGGGATCAACCCGAGCACGGTGGCGAGCGAGGTCATCAGAATCGGACGAAGCCGCAAGCGCGAAGCCACTGCGACCGCTTCCTTTAGCGGTTTGCCGTCGTGATGCATGTGCCTTGCGAATTCGACGATCAAAATGCTGTTGGAAACCACGATGCCCACCATCATCACTAGCCCCATCAGCGACATCACATTCAGCGTCGTTCCCGTCGCCAGTAGCGCCAGCAAAACTCCGGCGACACCCGGCGGAATCGCCAGAAGAATAATGAACGGGTCTTGCCACGACGCGAACTGCGCCACCAAAACTAGGTAAACGAGCACGACCGAAAGTATCAGGCCGATCCCGAAACTCTTGAACGAGGCCCGCATTCCCTGTACGGAACCCCGCAAGTTCACACGAACGCCTTCGGGAAGCTTCTCGTCCTTGATAATTTTTTCGATCTGTTTTGTGACGCCACCCAGGTCCTGATTTTTCGGCGAAACGTATACGTCGATCACGCGAAAAAGCTGATAGTGATCGACCTCCGTCGGCGAAGGAATTGTTTTCACCTTTACAACGCTATCGAGAAATGTTGGCTGCGAGCTTTTCACGCCGCGCAACGGAATCTGCTTGAGGTCGGTCACCGACTTCACCGCATTCTCGGGATATTGCACCGTCAACAAGTACGGGTTTCCGCTGCGAGGGTCGATCCAATAGTTTGGCGCGATCATGCTGTTGGAAGTCAGTGCGGTAATCACGTTGTCTACGATTTCTTTCTGTGACAGCCCCAGAAGCCCGGCCTTTTCGCGATCGACATCCAGCTCCAGCGCGGGATAATCAATGTCCTGCGGAATCAGTACGTCACTGACTCCGTGCAATGCCCGCACCGGTCCTGCGATTTTCGCGGCCGTCGCAAACACCTCGTTCAAATGATTTCCGCTAACCTGAATGTCGATCGGAGCGGGCAATCCCAGGTTGATGACCGCATCCACCAGGCCGCCGGACTGAAAGTACGTGCTCAATTGCGGTAGCTTCTGGCTTAGCTGTTCGCGTACGCGGCGCATGTATTCATAGCTGCCGGTCTTGTGGCCCTCTTTCAGGCTGACCTGGACGAACGCGGTATGGGACGCCGAGTTTGGCGTATAGATCGCCGAAAAATCGGTAGTTATGCCGATATTCGACACGACGATCTGTAATTCGCTGGGCGGAACCACCTGGCGAATAATGTCTTCCACCTGCTTCACATAGTCTTCCGTCAACTCGACACGCGTGCCGGAAGGCGCTTTCAGATTGATCACAAACTGGCCGGGATCGGTGCGGGGGAAAAAAGAAACACCCAGAAAGGGATACAGCGCGAGGCACAGCAGCGAAACTCCGGTCAATCCGATGAGCGTTGCCGCGGGTTTCAAAAGCGCCGTGCTCAGCGTGCGATCATATTTGCCCAGCATCTTTTCGAAGTATTCGTTGAATTTTTGCGCAAACCGCCCGAAGCGCGCTCCAATTGCGCCTTCGCCCACCTCTTCGTTGGCTTGCGATTTTTTGATGAGCTTGGCGCAAAACAGCGGCACCACCGTCATAGCCACAAAATAGGAAGCGAACATCGAAAGAATCACCGCGGTTGCGAGCGCAACGAAGAGAAACCGGCTCACGCCGTAGAGAAACACGACCGGAAAAAACACGATCGCGGTCGTGATCGTTGCCGCCAGAACGGCAAGCGCAACCTCCTGCCCGCCTTTTTCCGCAGCGATTTCCGGAGCTTCTCCCATCTCCAGATGCCGGAAAATATTTTCGAGCACGATCACCGAATTGTCGATCAACCGCGAGAACGCCAGCGCCAGTCCGCCCAGCACCATCGTGTTCACGGTGCCACCCGTCGCCCCCAGCACGAGGAAAGCAGCCAACGCCGACAGCGGAATCGACAGGAACACAGCAGCCGTCGCTCGAATACTGCCGAGAAAAACCAGAATCATTACGCCGGTTAGAATCAGTCCGATCGTGCCTTCGTGGATCAGATTGTTGATTGCGGTCTTGACGAACAGCGACTGATCGAACACCACCTTCGCCTTGAGCTGCGATGGAATGTCCACTAGATGTTTCAAAGCGTTCGCGATTCCGTCGACGACCGCGATCGTGTTCGTGTCGCCGCCCTGTTTGAGAATCGGCAGGTACACCGACGGTTGCCCATCGACGCGCACGATGTTGGTCTGAATCGCATTGGCGTCCACCGCTTTGCCGACGTCACCGACCAGCACTGAAGACTGGCCGACCGCTTTGAGCGGCATGCTGTTGATCGCACTCGCCGTGGGAGCCTGGCTGTTGGAAAAAAGGTTGTAATCGAACGGCCCGATCTTCACGTCACCCGCGGGGAGAATCAAGTTGCTCTCGTTCACCTGGCGCACCACATCCATCGGGCTAAGTTGATGGGCTTCGAGCTTAAGGGGATCGACGTAAACCATGATCTGCCGGTAGCGGCCGCCGAAAGGCTGCGGCACCGACGCGCCCGGAACGTTCGCAATCTGGTTTCGTACCGTGTACTGGCCCAGGTCGTGAAGCTGAATCTCGTTGAGCCCTTCCCCCTTCAGAGTGATCAGGCACACCGGCAAGCTCGATGCGTCAAACTTCAAAACAACAGGCGGCAACGTACCCGGCGGCAGCCGGCGAAGATCGGCCATCGCCAGGTTCGAAACCGTGCTCAGATCCGCGTCGGCATTTGTTCCTGCCTGAAAATAGATTTTGATCAGGCTCACGCCCGGCAGCGAACGCGACTCGATGTGGTCGACCCCGCTTGCCAGCGTAAAAAATCTCTCGAACGGATTCGTAATGTTGGTTTCGATCTGTTGCGGCGGCATGCCGGAATAAAAGGTCGCCACCACAACGACCGGGATATTGATCGGCGGGAAAAGATCGACCGGCATGCGCACCAGCGTCACCGTCCCCACGATGGCGATCACCAGGCATGCCACGATGATAAAAAATGGATATTTAATGGAAAACCCAGACATTAGCTCTTGCCCTCCGCCTTCCTCGGTGCCGTTCCAACTTCCCTCGGCTCTACTTTTTCGCCAGTGCGGAAAGAGCTGCGGTTGCCGACGATGACCATGTCGCCTTCCGAAAGCCCGGACAAGACTTCGACTCGCGAAGCGTCTTCCATCCCCAGCTCGAGGTGCCGCTCCTCCACAATTCCCTGCGGATTGACGCGCAGCACCGTGGAAATCTCGCCGTTTCGCGTGACGCCCTCCAGCGGAATGGTGAGCACATTTTTCTTTTCGCGTAGCGACAGTTCTGTTTCCGTGTACATCCCGGGCATCAACTTGCCATTGCGATTCGGGACGTCGATTTCCGTTTCCATCGTCCGCGTTTGCATGTCTAGCGAATCTGCAAACCGCGAAACCTTGCCGGTGAAGTCTTCGTCGAGCGCTTGAACATGTACCTTCACTGCTTCGCCGAGTTGAACCTGCGCCGCCATCGACTCGGGAACCGGAAGCACCAGCCGCAGCACTGAAATCTCCGCGAGCCGCACCACCGGAATCGCCTGCGTGCTGCTCGAAGTTCCCGCTGCGATCAACGCTCCGGTATCCGCGTAGCGATTCGTGATCACCCCCGCGAAAGGCGCGGTGATGCGTGTGTAGGCTGAGAGCGCCGCGTATTGTTTTTGGTTCGCTTGCGCCACTTCAAGTTGTTGTTTTGCGGCGGACAGCTCTGCTTCCGCGCTGGACACCTGCGCGGCACTTTCCAGGTCTTTCGCCTGTGAA
Source organism: uncultured Acidobacteriota bacterium (assembly GCA_963795355.1). Lineage (GTDB taxonomy): Bacteria > Acidobacteriota > Terriglobia > Acidiferrales > UBA7541 > Acidiferrum. The sequence continues at coordinate 67,130 of CAWCHM010000007.1, read as the reverse complement.
TCGTCGACTTCCTGCTGCGCGACCAAGCCGGTCTGCGAATCCGCCGCCTGCTTCAGCCTTACGTACGCGGAGTGCAGCGCAGACTGCGACGATTGCGCCCGCTGCAAATCTCCCTGCGCCTTCCGGATTTGCTCTTGCGCCGTCCGCGTACCGGCGTCGGCTCCCGACAATTGCGCTGCTAACTCGGGCACCTCGAGTACTGCAATGGTTTGTCCCTGCTTGACGTGATCGCCCACGTCTACGTTGATCGAACGGATGTAGCCCGCAACCTTCGCATGTACGTCAACCGCTTGAAACGGCTTGAATTCACCGGCGATCCGCAGCGTGTTGTCCAGATTCCCTCGCTGTGCTCGTGCGACCGCCGCCGGCACGCCGGAGCCCCCGTTGGCTGCGCTCGGTGACTCGGCGTCAGTGCCGTCGCGACCCAACCAAAACCACACCACCGCAATCGCCACGACAACAAATGCGGCAGCTATTACCCATCGCTTCGTAGTCATTTATATATTTCCTGAGCGCCGCAGGCGCTCGGACCGACACCCGGCCCGTACGCCGACACGCGCAAAATTTCCGTGACCTTTTGTACTTAGACTTCCACACCGCTTCGTGCGGATTCGTTTGGAAAAACGAAAAAGTGGGATTCTTACAGCGTAGGAGGAGGCCGTGACCAGAGCGGAGATGCAAAACCGTCCGACACCGCAACGGTCACCTCGCTTGGTCTCGGTGCTATCACTTCGGCCGGACGCGCTGCGTCGAAAAGCGTTGCAACCAACACAACGACTGGTTCGACCATTACTTCCGGATGTTGTTGCAGATTGCTGCAGCCCAATTCGCTCGCGGCGATCGTCGACCTATAACTTACGTGGTGTTGAATCGACGCATCAGGGCCCGCAGCGGGGCAAATCGTGAAGAACGGGTTGTAGAGCAAAAGCAGGCCGAGCACCAGACAGATCGCCCGCCAAGGAAGGCGGACAGCCCCATCTTTCGATTGCTTGGTGATTTCGCTCATTCTTTCCACTTTATCATAGATGCTTCGAGCGTCGGTTTTGCTCTTGAACGAAGTGGCCTTTCGTTAACCACCGCAACCCACCGCGTCGCGTTTGCCCCCGCCCGCCCTAACCCCCACTCTCTCCACCACTTACCAGCCCCTCCAACTGTCAACGTATCCCCGACCGTCTGTAACACTCCTGTAACACGAATACGCCAAACTCCCCAAACGCTCTCAGGTCAAACACTCAGCTCAACTGCACCCAGGTGCATTGATGGAGAAAATTCGAATGCTCAAGAAGCTTTCCGCACTTCTGGCCGTGGCTCTGTTCGCCGCTGTCTCGCTCTACTCGCAAGGCAATCTGCTGATCAACGGCGCTGGCGCCACCTTCCCATATCCGGTTTATTCCAAGTGGTTCGACGAGTACCACAAAGCTCACGGTAACACTCAGATTAACTACCAGTCGGTTGGTTCCGGTGCGGGCATCAAACAGGTCACCGAAGGCACCGTCGATTTCGGCGCTTCCGACGGCCCTATGAACGACGAGCAGATAAAGGCTTACCAGGACAAGCACGGCTCACCGATTCTCCATTTCCCCACCGTTCTCGGCGCCGCCGTTCCCACCTATAACGTCCCGGGAGTCTCCTCCGCGCTCAACTTCACCCCCGAAGCGCTGGCCGGCATCTTCCTCGGCCGCGTCACCAAGTGGAACGATCCTCTGATCGCGGGCGCCAACAAGGGCGTCAATCTCCCCGCCAAGGACATCGTCGTCGTACACCGCTCCGATGGCAGCGGCACCACCTACATCTGGACCGACTATCTCTCCAAGGTCAGCGAGGACTGGAAGAACAAAGTCGGCAAGGGCACCTCAATCAACTGGCCCGTAGGTCTCGGCGGCAAGGGCAGCGAAGGCGTCACCGGCCTCGTCAAACAGACGCCCAACTCGATCGCCTATGTCGAGCTGACTTACGCCGCTCAAAACAACATCCCCTACGGCACCGTAAAGAATTCCTCCGGCAATTTCGTCAAGGCCGATCTCGCCAGCGTCAGCGCCGCCGCTGCGGGCGCCGCCAAAGATATGCCGGCCGACTTCCGCGTCTCCATCACCAACGGCTCAGGCAAAAATGCCTATCCGATTTCCAGCTTCACCTGGCTGCTGATTCCGAGTAAGTTCTCGGACGCCGCCAAGCGTGACTCAATGAAGGATTTGCTTAAGTGGTCTCTCGGCGACGGCCAGAACCTCGTCGAAGCCCTCTCTTACGCCAAGCTCCCGAAGGAAGTCGTTGCCCAGGAGCTCAAGGCGATCGGACAGATTCAATAGTTCAAGATCGAGCGTAAGCTCGCTCTGCTGTCGAGCATAGGCTCGCACTGATAGAGAGGCGCAAGCTCGAATCGCAAAAGCAATGGCTGCAACCACTACTACCGTTCACAGCGCGGGCCCCGTCACGGGCTCGCGCTCGTTTTTGGATCGCCTCCGCGACGGCGACGAAATTGCCCGTCTGGTCACGTTCGTCTTCGCCGGCGTGACGGTGCTCATTACTCTTCTGCTCGTTTTTGAACTCTGGCGCGGCTCCGTTCTACCGCGCCACAAGTTCGGCTTCGGCTTCTTCTTCACCAGAGTTTGGGATCCCAACGCCGGCGACTTCGGCGCGCTCCCCTTCATCTACGGAACGCTCGTCACCGCAGCGGTCTCGCTGATCATCGCCGTTCCGCTCGGCATCGGCGCCGCGATCTTCCTCGCCGAACTTGCTCCCGCGCGCGTCTCCGACACGTTGCAATTCTTCATCGATCTTCTCGCCGCCGTTCCCAGCGTGATCTACGGTCTCCTCGGCGTCTTCATCATCATCCCGATGATGCGTGAATATATTCAGCCCGCGCTCAGCAACACGCTCGGCTTCCTTCCATTTTTCTCGGGACCTGCCTACGGCATCGGTTTCCTGACCGCCGGCATCGTCCTCGCCATCATGGTGATTCCCTACATCATCTCCGTCTCGCGTGAAGTTCTTCTCTCCGTCCCGCGCGATCAGCGCGAAGCCGCTCTCGCTCTCGGCTCCACGCGTTGGGAATCCACTTGGAAAGTCGTCGTCCCCTTCGCTCGCACCGGCATCATGGGGTCCATCTTCCTTGCTCTCGCTCGCGCCCTCGGCGAAACCATGGCCGTCACCATGGTCATCGGTAACACGCCCACGATCAGCGGTTCGCTCTTCTCGCCCGGCTATTCCATCGCCGCCGTCATCGCCAACGAATTCACCGAAGCCACCGGCGACCTTTACCTCCAGGCTCTCATCGAACTCGGCCTCGTCCTCTTTCTCCTCACCTTTATCCTCAACGGCTTGGCCCGCATCCTGATTGTCGCCACTTCACAACGCGGCGGAGCCCACTCATGAGTCCACGTCTTCGTTGGCGCAAATTCGTAAGCGGCTTCATGCTGACTATGACCGGCGTCTGCGCGATCGTCGCTGTAGCCGTCCTCTTCTTCATCCTCGGCTATCTCGTCTACCACGGCGGCACCTCCATCAACTGGAACTTCTTCACTAAGCTCCCCGCCCCGGTCGGCGAAACCGGCGGCGGTATGGCCAACGCCATCGTCGGCAGCGCCAAGCTGCTGCTCCTCGCCTCGGTCATCGGCGTGCCCATCGGTTTTCTCGGCGCCGTGTATCTCGCCGAGTTCAGCACTGGCCCCATCGCTTTCGTCGTCCGCTACGCCGCCGACTTGCTCAACGGCGTTCCCTCCATCGTCATCGGCATCTTTGCCTACACGCTCGTCGTGCTCCCCTTCAAACACTTCTCCACACTCGCCGGCGGAGTCGCCCTCGGCGTCATGATGATTCCCATCACGCTGCGCAGCACCGAAGACTTCATGCGCGCCGTCCCCAACACGCTCCGAGAAGGCGCGATGGCGCTCGGCGCCAGCAAATGGAAGACGATCGCCACCGTCATCGTCCCAGCCGCCTATCGCGGCATCCTGACCGCCGTCCTACTTGCCTTCGCTCGCGTCGCCGGAGAAACCGCTCCCCTACTCTTCACCGCCTTCGGCAACCGCTACTGGAGCCCCGGCTGGAACCAGCCCATCGAGTCGCTCCCCCACATGGTTTACATTTACGCGATTTCCCCGTACGAAGACTGGCAGCGCCAGGCCTGGGCTGCGGGACTTGTCTTGCTCGGCCTGATTCTCATCATTAACATCCTCGCGCGTACCATACTTTCTCGCGGGGTTTCGGTCCCGAGGTCATAATAATATGCACGCATCCGTGAGGCAGGCAGTGCCCGTGAACATCACACCGACTGGAATACCGCAATCGACCAATCGCGAGTCCACTGCGCCGCTGCCGATGCGCATGAACGTGAACAAGGTCAATTTTTTCTACGGCGCCAAGCAGACGCTCTTCGACATCAACCTCGGCATCGCCGCCAACAAAGTCACCGCCCTCATCGGCCCTTCCGGCTGCGGCAAATCCACCTTGCTCCGCACCTTCAACCGCATGCACGAGACCGTGCGCCATGCCCGCCTCGAAGGCGAAATCCTCCTCGACGGCCAGAACATCCTTTCGCAGGACGTGACACAACTTCGCCGCAAGGTCGGCATGGTCTTTCAGCGTCCCAACCCGTTTCCGAAATCGATCTTCGACAACGTCGCGTACGGATTGAAAATCAACGGCTCGAAATTGCCGATCGCCGACGCCGTCGAAAAAAGCCTCCGCCACGCCGCCCTATGGGACGAAGTCAAAGATCATCTCCACAAGAGCGCTTACGAACTTTCCGGCGGCCAGCAGCAGCGCCTCTGCATCGCGCGCGGCCTCGCCGTCGAGCCCGAAGTGCTCCTCCTCGACGAACCGTGCTCCGCTCTCGATCCCATCAGCACCGCCAAAATCGAAGAGCTCCTCGTCCAGATCAAAGATCTCTGCACCGTCGCCATCGTCACCCACAACATGCAGCAAGCCGCCCGTGTCAGCGACTTCACCGCATTCCTCCTGACCGGCCAGCTCATCGAATTCAGCCCCACGCCGCAACTCTTCACCACCCCCGGCGACCCGAGAACGGAGGCCTACATCACCGGCCGCTTCGGCTGATCGTGGCACCCATGAGCCGCGAGGAAACACTACGCGAAATGGTCTTGTCGTCGGTGGCGGACGATTACGAAAGCTTCGAACTGATCGAGGAGCAGATCGGCAAGTGGGCAACCGAAGTACAGATAGAAGTCACGGCAGATGAAATGGCACTTCATTTGGCGGATCTGATTCGCAGCGGTTTGGTTCGAGCTTATGTTTTGTCGCCGCAACAACCGCATTCAGTAGTTGCAGAATTTTCGCCCGAACGTCTCGATGAACTCTGGTATCTCGTAACACCCGAAGGCGTGAAAAAAGTAAAGGCCCAGGGGTGATCGAAGGGTTGGTTTTGAGGGCGTCCGCTTCAGCGGCGCCGCTTCTTGGCAATCTCGATCCGCCAAGCGGCTTTGTGGGTCGCGGCTTCAGCCGCGACATCAGTACGAGGAGAGATTGGGGCTTCAGCCCCTGAAGTCACCGAGGATCAAATGGAACGCCACTTCGAAAAAGATCTCAACGTCGTCAAAGAACGCCTACTCTGGATGGGCTCTCTCGCCGAGCGCGCCGTCCACCAATCCGTCCACAGTGTTCTCGACTCCGACGAACAACTCGCCAAGCGCGTCCTCGACGAAGAAGATCAGATCAACGAGCTCCAGCTCGAAATCGACGACCGCGTCGTCCAGCTCCTCGCGCTCCATCAACTGATGGCCGCCGACCTCCGCTTCGTCCTCGCCGTCTCGCGCATCAACAACGATCTCGAGCGCATCGGCGATCAGGCCGTCAACATCTCGCAGGGAAGCCTCCGCATTCTGCGCCACCCGCGCGTGAAGCCCTATGTTGATCTCCCGCGCATGTCCGAAGTCGCCGAAGAAATGGTCCGCGACGCCCTCAATGCCGTCGTTCGCCGCGATGTCGACCTCGCCCAAAAAGTTCTCGCCATGGACGACCAGGTCGACCACTTCCGCGACCAGATCTTCCGCGAACTCCTCACCTACATGATGGGTGACTCCAGCGTCGTCTTCCCCGCCTTCGAATTGATTCTAGTCGCCAAAAACCTCGAACGCATCGGCGACCACGCCACCAACATCGCCGAAGACGTCATCTACATCGTCCAGGGCCAAGACGTCCGCCACCCCACCGTCGACCGCCGCTAAAAACCAAGCACAACCTGTCATTCCGACCGAAGCGAGCCGACGCCTTTTCTTCACGTTCGCGCTGCGCGAACGTGTCGGCTCGCGCAGTGGAGGAACCTCTCTTCGATCACAGCGACGTGCGTGGGTGCGGGTGCCCCACCCTCGGTTTTTGAGGGTGGGTCCTCGGTCTACTAAGCGCATGCGTCTCTTACGAAACTCCGGTTTCCCCTGAAAATCATTACGAACGAGTTTCCATCACTCGCGCCCACTTCATTTTCACTTCCCCAATCCATCCGGCAACCCCGAATAATACCGAAACCCCTCAATCGGTTTCCCATCCTTCACGCGAATCCACTTCCGCATCAAATCCTTCATCTCCCTCACTTCCGCCTCCGACGGATTCGCCTTGTACTCCTTCCACCCCGGCCCAAACTGGCTCGTATATTTCGACCCGGCGTTCACGGTCTTCTCCGCATACTCGCTGATATCCACCCAGGTGTTCTCATCCCCAAAATCGTAGTCGTTGTAAAACAAATACTCGGGAATCATGAACTCCTTCAGCCCTTCTTGAGTGATCTGCCCTTCGAACAACAACCTCCACATCGCCGCCCGCGCCGCATCGGCCGCCAGGTAAGCCGCTGCCCGGTGATCCGATTTGTGCCACCGCTGATAATTTTTCCCCGGATCCCACGCCATCAGAACGTCCGGTCGCATCTTCCGAATCAACCGCACCAGATTCTCGACCACCGCTTTTCGATCCTCAAATTCCAGCAGCCCATCGTCGTACCCCAAATTGATGTAGTGCGATGCAGGAATTCCCAACTCCGCCAGCGCCGCCAATTCCTCTTGCCGTCGAATGTCAGCCAACTGCGTCCGCGACAATTTTGGATCCTGCGTCCCAACATTCCCGGTAGTCAGCGTCACAACATAAACCTGATTCCCGTGCGCCTGAAACATCGCCAGCGTCCCATGCGAGATCGCATCGTCATCCGCATGGGCCCCAATGAGCATGATCGTCTTCCCGCTCCACTTCTCCAGCGGAACATCAGGCTTTAATTTAGTTTCCTGCGCAATGACCCCGCCGCAGCCAAACCACGAGAGGATCAATCCAAGAAAAACAAGTCGCCGCATATGCAGTTCTCCTTTTTGCACCAACACTTTACCCCCGATCTCAACTGCAAGTGCGGCGCTCCTCTAAGTACACCGGCGCAGCCCGGCCTCTGGGTGCCGCACCCTCAGCTGTTAGAGGGTGCGGGTTTAGATTCAGCCCCTCCCACACCAAAACGACGACCGCCATGTAGCCGCGATCGTTTCCCAGATCGAGGGGTTTAAATGCAACACCGCCCATCTCGAACATGAACCGCGGTTATGTACGGGCGCAGCACCGCTGCGCCCCATGTCCACACAACGTAATCCCCACCGCCGCATTTTCTTTCGTTTCGACTTTCACTGTCGATTCTCAACCTCTTCCTGCTAAATTCTCTCCATGCCAAAACCCAAATCCTCCGTCCAACAAGCCGAACTCCTCCTCCACCTCTACGAACTCCGCCGCGAAACCGTAATGCGCCAGGCCCGCTCCTACGTCGGGGGCGGCCAATTCAATCCTCACTCCGCCGATGAACTCATCGACGCCATTCGAAGGGGCGACCAGCAAACCGCCTACATCCTCCAGGTCTTTGGCTACTGGGACATGCTCTGCGCCTTCGCCCTCCACGGCGCACTCACCGAGGCTCTCGTCTACGACACCTGCCAGGAAATGTATTTCCAGTGGGCCAAAATCCAGCCCTACGTAAAAACCTTCCGCCGCGAAATGAATCTCCCCGAGTGGATGCAAAGCATCGAAAAGGTAGTCGACGGTTCCGCAAAAGGCCGCCGCCGCATCGCCACCATGCAAGCCAGCGCCAAAGCCTTCGCCGCCCGCGCCCCGAAGCCCTAGCGCCACAAAAAAAGTTTTCGAATCAGAAGAAATCACTTCGGCAAATCGCAATCTCGAGCTATAATGGGTCATTGAGTTTTGCGTCTAGGCGCCGTCAGGCGCCTTTCTTATTTTTATTCGCTTTTTCTTACGGTCACGCACTCCCGCAAGTCGTCTATTTTGAATCGCTTCTGGACTCTTGAAATTGAGGGTTCCGCAACGAACACATTTCAAAGAGTTTGCACACTCTTTGAAAAACATGGGGGTATACCCCAAAGCTTCCCATTTTGGAACTCAATCCGCCGCCACCCTCTAGCCGTGATCGTTTCCCAGATCGCGAGCTTGAGATTCAACACGACCGAGCAGTTACCAAGTGCCGCGGATATGTACGGGCGCAGCATTGCTGCGCCCCATGTCCGCAAACGATTAAACGTCGTCGATGATTTCCTCGGGTTGCGCCCAAGGCGAGGATCTGTAAGCAGATCTGAGAACGCTAGATTTTTCGCCGTGGTGGATAAATCGCTGCCGCAAACAAAATGCTCAAAATGCTCACAACTCCGCCAACCGTCCGATCCCAGGTCCGCCCAAACACAACGCTGACCTCCGACGCCCCCGCCGGAATGGGAACCACCATCTGCGCCGTATCGCCGTTATTTCCCGGCGTCACCCGCGCGCCATTCACCTCGACGCGCCAAGCCGGATAGTTCAGAACCCGTAACGCAACGCGCGCCGGCGCCAGCGCCGTCACGTGCAATCGCTTCTCTGCCGCAGTCCAGCGGTCCACCAGAATCGTCGCCCCCGCCGGAGGCGCGCTGCCCGCATCAGGATCGGCAGCCAACACCTGGACCTGCGGCGCCTTTGCCAACAAGTTGTAGTGATCGTCGCCCTTGGGATCATATTCATCCACGCCGTCGAACCCGCTGCCCGCAACTACACCAGCCTGTAGCGTCGTCACGTCGTCCGTGTCCCACCACGTCGAGTGCACAAAAAATGTCGCGCCACCAACGAGAACGAGCGCCACTCCAACCACCCAGATCCACCGAAACCGCGATCGCGCCGCAGCCGCCGCAAGAAAAAACGCAAACACAACTCCGACAATCGACATCCACCGCCAAGGAAACTGCACGAACTTCAGCTTCGGCAACAAGTTCCAGAAAATCGCCGCCGGCCGCACCATCAAAAACGTAGCCGCACTCGCCATCAACAGCATGAGTTGCCACACCGCATCAGGCAGTCCGACGTTGCCTTCACTGCGCTCGACCGCGGAGTCGCCCACCTCTGAGCCTTTGTAGGGGAGGGGCTTGTTTATCCTGAGCCTCGAAGGGCTCCTCCCGGCCGTAGCGTCTTGCCGCGATCTCGCCGCCAGCGCCGCGAAACCCGTAACGAGTACCAAAACAACCGCCGTAGTCGAAGCGATCCAGTTGAACGCCGTGTGCTCCGGGTCGTTGGTCATCGTGTACAAAAAGTTCTCGGCAGGCAACAATCCAGCCGACAGCGCCTGCGTAATGTTCACCCACCGCTGCTCGTAAGCCGCTGGTAACAAATAAAACGAGGCAAACGCAAACCCCAACGCGAGCCCACCAAAGCCGCGCACCAGCGGCGCGACAGCGCGTTCACGACAAACAAGCCACGCAAAAAACAGCGTCACGCTGTACGTTGCGATGACTCCCGCCGGTGCATTCGACAGCCACACCGCGCCAAACATCGCCGAGAAAAACACGAACGACTTTCGCATCGCCCCATCGAACCCGAAAGGAGACGCGCCGGCCGAATCTGAATCCCTATCAACTCGCGGCGACAATACTCCTCCCAATTGCAGGGCCGCCAAAAACATCAACGGGAAAAAAGCCGTCGCCAGCAATTCCGCATAATCGCTGCGCATGTAAATAATCAGCAACGCATTTGGATTCGCCGCATAACAAACGGCGCCAAATAACGAAGCCCGTTCCGGCAAAAGCCGCCGCGCCAGCGCGAATGCCGAAACTCCCGCAAACGTCTGCACCAACACGATGAACGCGACCGGAACATACGTCCACGGAAAGAAAAAACTCAGCGCCCCGCCCAGCACCCACGAAAACGGAGGGTAAAAAATAAATCGCGGCTCGCCGAATCCATGATTCGCCCACTCGGTCCATCGCGGAAAGACGATTCCCTCTTTCCATTGCCCGGCAACGTCGAGCCACGACGCCGCGTGGAACTCGAAATCGTGCCCCGATGCGCTGCCGTAAAAGAAAAACGGCGACACGATCAGCAGCGACACGACACACGAAACCGCCGCGGCGTACAAATAGCCGCGGAAAAGACTGGGAAGTTTTCCAGTTGGGGTTGGCACAGTCGAAGACGAAGCGATCGGCTCGGCAGTCATGCGGCGTTCACGAAATTGTAACCGTCAACAAACATCGCAAGTGAGTCCGATCCGCGCATGCGCCGTGATAAAACCTGAGCCATAATATAGTGTTCCCATGGCTAGTTCCGTCACAACCGAAGCGCCGATCATCGAGGCTCGCAAGCTGGAGAAATTCTACCCGCAGCCCGACGGCAGCCGCGTGCAAGTTATCGCGCCGACTGATCTCGCCGTGTACCCCGGCCAGATCGTTGCGTTGCTCGGCCCCTCGGGCTGCGGCAAGTCTACCTTGCTTCGCATGCTCACCGGCCTATCGCCTTCTTCCGCCGGCGGCGTTTTCTGGCACGGGCAGCCGGTGCGCGACGAATCACCCAACGTGAGCATCGTTTTTCAGAGCTTCGCACTGTTTCCGTGGCTCACCGTTCTTGAAAATGTCGAAGCTCCGCTCGAGGCGCGCGGAATGGCGCCGATCGAGCGCCATAAACGTGCCCTGCGCATTATCGACGCCGTCGGCCTTGATGGATTCGAGAGCGCCTACCCTAAAGAGCTTTCCGGCGGCATGAAGCAGCGCGTCGGCGTCGCTCGCGCCCTCGTCGTCGAGCCCGAAGTGCTCTTCATGGACGAGCCATTCTCCGCGCTCGACGTGCTCACCGCGGAAACGCTGCGCGGCGAATTACTCGAACTCTGGATCGGCCACAAAATTCCGACCCGCGCGATCTTCATCGTCACGCACAACATCGAGGAAGCCGTTGTCCTCGCCGACCGCATCATCGTGCTCGGCCGAAACCCCGCGCACATTCATGCCGATTTCAGCGTAGATATTCAGCATCCGCGAAACCGAAAGGCGTCTCGTTTTGTGGAACTGGTCGATGCAATCTATCGAGTGCTGACGAGGCCCGACGCAAAGGGCGACACGATTCACAACACCGTCGGCGCTGGTTCCTCCAACGTACCGGCCAAAATGATTATGCTGCCGCACACACGTCCCGGCGGCATGGCGGGACTTCTCGAAATTTTGTGCGATCAGGGCGGCCGCGTCGATCTCCACAAACTCGCCGACGAACTGAGCCTCGAAGTCGACGCGCTGCTTCCCACCGTGGATACAGCTGTGATCCTCGGCCTGATCAAAGTGGAAGACGGCGCCGCGATCATCACCGCCAGCGGGTACGAATTCCGCAAGGCCGACATTCAAACGCGCAAAGCGATGTTTCGCAAAGCCGCGCTCGCCAACGTTCCGATCCTGCGACAAATGGAACAGGCGCTGAAAGCGAAATCCGACCGCACGATCTCTGACGAATTTTTTCACGATTTGATCGACGAACATTTCAGCGAAGATGAATCGCGCCGCCAGCTGGAGACCGCGATTCAATGGGGACGCTACGCCGAAATTTTCGATTACGACGCCGCCACCGGTAAGTTGACTCTCACCGAGCCGCCGATCGCCGAACCGGCCGAGGCGTGACGATCCTGTGCCCGCCGCCGCCCCGCTCATAACCACACCAGAAACCGGACCGCTGCCGCCGACCACAGCGCGGCCCGGAGGCTCGCGCTGGGCCTGGTCGTTTCTGATCGACATCGCCGTTTTTATTTTCGTTTTCGCCGCGATCTACGGCATGTACGCAATCGGCCGCGCCTGGCTCAGCCCGATTGCGCCTACTTCGCACATTTCGCAAAGCCCGCGCGCGCTTCCTCTTTACGCGTTGTATTCCGTCGTACGCATCAGCATCGCCTATGCGCTGAGCCTCGTGTTTGCGCTTGCGTACGGATACATCGCCGCAAGTTCGCGCCGCGCCGAAATTATTCTCGTCCCCCTTCTCGACATCCTTCAGTCGATTCCCGTCCTGAGTTTTCTTCCCGGCGTGATGCTCGCGATGGTCGCGATCTTTCCTCATAAGCAAATCGGCGTCGAACTCGGCTCGATCCTGCTGATTTTCACCGGACAAGTCTGGAACATCGCGTTCAGTTTTTACTCTTCGCTGAAGGGCGAGCCACGCGAATTGCGCGAAGCCGCGATTATTTACCGCTTCAGCCACTGGCAAAAATTCGTCGAGCTCGATCTGCCGTTTTCGACGATCGGTCTCGTCTGGAATTCGATGATGTCGGTTGCCGGTGGCTGGTTCTTTCTGATGGCTTGCGAAATGTTTGTTCTCGGCGATCGCGACTTTCGTTTGCCGGGGCTCGGCTCTTTCTTGCAGACCGCCGCCGGAAACGGCGACACGAAGAGTGTTTTGTGGGGACTCGCCGCGATGGTCGGCGTGATCGTGCTGATGGATCAGCTCATCTGGCGGCCGGTCATCGTGTGGGCCGACAAATTTAAATTCGAGCAGGTGGAAAGCGCGAGCCAGACGCCGAACACGCTGCTGCGTTTACTCGGACGCGCGTCGTTTGTGATTCGCATTTACCGCACCTTTGTGCGGCCTTTCGCCAATCGACTGATTCAGAACGCGGCGGTCGGCGCCGAGTTCGCGTCTGCTCGATTCACGGCGCCGAAGCAGGATCGCACGCGCAAGATTTTGTTCATCGTTCTCGGCTCGGTAATTCTGGTCGGGCTCGGTTTCGCCGTGTTTCATGCTGGACGCGAATTGTCGGATCTTCACCGCGCCGATTATTTTCATCTTTTGCGCGCCGCTGCACTGACATTCATCCGTGTAAATGCGGCTCTCATCATCGGAGCGCTGTGGACTGTTCCAGTCGGGGTGGCGATTGGGTCGAGTCCAAAGTTGGCGCGTATTGCACAGCCGCTGGCGCAGCTTGCCGCTTCGATTCCGGCGACGGCGCTCTTCCCCGTGATTTTGCTTTTCCTAATTCGGCTGCGCGGCGGGCTCGAACTCGCGGCGCTGGTGCTGATGCTGCTCGGGACGCAGTGGTACATCCTCTTCAACGTGATCGCCGGCGCGATGGCGATTCCGACCGACTTGAAAGAAGCCGCACAGATTTTCAGATTCGGAAGCTGGGATCGCTGGCGCTTCGTGATCCTACCCGCGATTTTCCCGTACCTCGTAACCGGAATGGTTACGGCGTCGGGCGGCGCTTGGAATGCAAGCATCGTTGCGGAGTATTTTCATTTTCAGGGACACATTGTTTCGACGACGGGACTGGGTAGCACGATCAGCCGCGCGAGTGACGGCGGACAGTTCGATGTGTTGCTGGCGGCGACGCTGATCATGGCGGTGTTGGTGGTGCTGATCAATCGGTTTGTGTGGAGACGGTTGTACCGGTTGGCGTCGACGCGATTTAAGCTGGAAACGTAGAAAGCCCAAGTTCAAAAACCCAGAAAAAACGGTGCTGGGCGGGGCCTCCATCTTGCGGACATGGGGCGCAGCAGTGCTGCGCCCGTACATGATCGTGCCAGGGCACAGCTTTACTTAGCGGACGAGTTCGCGGGCCAAGTTTAGGATTTGGCCGACGTGGTGGTCGGCGTGGGCGGCGCAGTCGAGGATGATGGCGAAGCGATTTTCGCAGGTGACGCCAGAACCGGAGTAGGGCGCGCTCCAATCGTTGGCGGATTGTTTGCGGACTGTGGCTTTCACCATTTCCACCGCTCTGTCAAAATCCGCGAGCGCTTCCAGTTTGGTCGGCGGTTTTGTTTCCGCGAATTCGCGGGGACGATCACGGACGTAACCGGTCAGGGCGATTTGGGCGCCGATGTAATAGTTCAGGTTGCCGGTGAGATGCAGGACCAAATGGCCGACACTGTTACCGTACGGGAACGGATTTTTCCAGAATTGTTCTTCGGTCAGCGACGCGACCCACGTGTGCAGGTTGACGCGGAGCTGTTCGTAGTAGTTCGCGAAGCCGGAATTTACGGTTTCTGAGAGTTCAGGCATGACGCCTCCTTGCGTAAGCGACATCGGAAGACGATGAAAAAGCAGATCGCGGTCACGGTGAATGCTTGCCGAGCTGGGGCGCAGCGGTGCTGCGCCCGTACACAAACGCGCTGCACAAAATGAAATACGGGCACGGCCGCGCCGTGCCCTACTTGGCTTCGTTTTTGTAGACGATGCCTTCTTTCATGACAAAGAGGACGTGTTCGGTGGCGCGGATGTTTTGCGTCGGATCGCCGGGGACGGCGACGACGTCGGCGAGTTTGCTCGCTTCGAGTGTGCCGGTGCGATCGGCGATGCCGAGCAATTTCGCGTCGGATGATGTTCCCGCTTTCAGGGCGTCGATCGGCTTCATGCCGAGGTCGACCATCTGATGAAATTCCTCGCCGTTGCGGCCGTGGGGATACACAGCCGCGTCGGTGCCGAGGCCAATATTCACGCCTTTGCTCAATGCGTTCTGAAACATTTTGCGAATGTTGTCGATTGCCGCCTGGGCTTTTATTTGAATCAGCGGCGGAAGGTAAAGTCCCTTCTTGATTTGCTCGTCGAGACCTTGCGGTGCCATCAGCGTGGGAACGAGATACGTGCCCTTCTGTTTCATCAGCGTCAGATCTTCATCGTTGAGAAACGTGCCGTGCTCGATGGAATCGACACCGGCGAGAATGGCGCGCCGGCCCGCTTCGGCGCCGTGGCAGTGCGTGGCGACCTTGAGGCGCAGCGCGTGCGCTTCGTCGACAATCGCGTTGAGCTCTTCCTGTGTAAGCTGCGGAGTATCCACGTCGTCGGTCGGCGAAAGAACGCCGCCGCTCGCGCAGGTCTTGATGATGTCGGCTCCGTATTTGTGGTTCAGGCGGACCGCCTCGCGTGCCTGATCGGCGCCGTTAATGACGCCTTCTTCAGGACCAGTCTCAGGGAACAGGCCTTCGCGAAATCCAGCGGTGTCGTCACAGTGGCCGCCGGTTGAGCCGATGGCGTGGACGGAAACCAGCATGCGCGGGCCAGGAACGACGCCGTGGCGAATCGCGTTGCGGAGGCCGACATCCATATAGTGAGCCGAGCCGACATCGCGAACGGTGGTGAACCCGGCCATCAGCGTGACGCGCGCATTCGCGGTCGCGTCGAGCGTTTGCTCGGGAATCGTTTTTTGCAGAGTGTCGAGTTCGCGCCCCTTCCAGTCGTCGGAATGCATCATGGTGAGATGCGTGTGCGCGTCGATGAATCCAGGGAGGAGCGTGGCGTCGCCAAGGTCGATGACTTGGGCGCCGGCGGGAATCGACGCGCCGGAGCCGACCGCAGTGATTTTGTTGTCGGTGATAACGACGAGGCCGGGCGTTGTGAGCGAATTACTTTTGCCGTCGAACATGCGCGCAGCTTTGAGAACGATGGTTTTGCCGGGAGCCGGTTGCGGCTGCTGGGCGTTTGCCGATAACGGGACCAACGTCATCGCTAGCGATGCCGCATAGATTGCGGCGACGGACCATTTGCGAATCATCAATTTCCTCCGCGCTGGAAAACCCGCACAGACAATATCTTGGCGACGGGAAAAGTCAAGATTTCAGTGGCTACGCGACAGTGCGCGTTGGTGCTGACGCCGGGCGGAGCAAGCCCCGCCCCTACAGAAGGATCCATCCGGGCTCGGGGTTGTTCCGTATGTCTTGTGGATGAGGGCGCAGGTATTCTGTCTCGCCCTCACTCGACGGAAGGATGCCTGCATTGCAGAGAGTTCCAGCGATTCGGATTCGTGATTGCAACGAGGGGACAGTGCGTCCGTCGGCGAAATACGTTCTGTATTGGATGATCGCGAACCGGCGTCTCTCGTACAACTTTGCTCTGGATCGTGCGATGGAGCATTGCCACGAATTGGGGAAGCCGCTGGTCATTTTTGAGGCGCTGCGGTGCGGTTATGAGTGGGCCAGCGATCGCACGCATCATTTCGTAATCGACGGAATGGCCGACAACGCTGCCGCGTGTAAAAAAGCTGGCGTGACGTATTTTCCGTACGTCGAAGCAAAGGCTGGCGAGGGGCACGGATTGTTGGAAGTGCTGTCTTGGGACGCTTGCGTTGTCGTTACGGACGAATATCCGTGCTTTTTTCTGCCGCGCATGGTCGCGAGGGCGGCGAAGAAGTTAAAGGTGAAACTGGAAGCGGTGGATTCGTGCGGAATGTTGCCGCTGCGGGCGACCGACCGGATTTTCACGACGGCGCATTCGTTCCGGCGATTTTTGCAGAAGACGCTGCCAGAGCATCTGGGAGAGGTGCCCGAGGCGGCGCCGCTGAAAAAGGCAGGCGCGATCGGCAGCGCAACCATTGCGCGGGACATTTTGAAAAGGTGGCCAGCTGCGGATTCTGGCCTGCTTGACGGCGCTGAGGGAGCGCTCTCGAAATTCCCCATCGATCACTCTGTGGCGCCTTCATCGATTCGCGGCGGCGAGATCACCGGGCGAAAACGGATGAAGCATTTCTTCGAGGTCTGCTTTCCGCACTACGGCGAGCAGCGGAACGAGCCGGAGAAAGACGTTTCGAGCGGGCTTTCGCCTTATCTGCACTTCGGATTCATTTCGGTGCACGAGATTTTCGCGGAACTGGTCCGGCACGAAAAATGGACGCCGGAAAAGTTGGCTGTTCGGGCGCATGGGGGCCGCGCCGGTTGGTGGAACATGAGCGCGAATGCGGAAGGATTTCTCGACGAGGTGATTACGTGGCGCGAAGTCGGGTACAACTTCAGCTCGCATTCGGATGCGTATAACGACTACGATTCGCTGCCCGACTGGGCGAAGAAAACGTTGCGCGAGCATACGCGGGATCAGCGACAACATCTGTATACGCTCGAGGAATTGGAAGAGGGGCGAACTTACGATGCGCTTTGGAATGCGGCGCAGATGCAGCTTGTGCGCGAAGGGCGTATTCACAATTATTTGAGGATGCTCTGGGGAAAGAAAATCCTGGAGTGGTCGCGGACGCCGAAAGATGCGTTGCGCGCGCTGATTCAACTGAACAACAAGTACGGGCTGGATGGGCGCGACCCGAATTCTTACAGCGGAATTTTCTGGTGTTTAGGGCGATACGATCGTCCGTGGGGGCCAGAGCGGCCGATTTTCGGAAAAATTCGGTACATGAGTTCGGACAATACGGCGCGCAAAGTCGGAGTGAATAACTACGTGAAGAAATACGCGCCGGTGAAATAAAAACGCGGCGATTGCGTTGATCCGTGTCGTGTTGAATCTAAACCCGCACCCTCTAAAAGCTGAGGGTGCGGCACCCAAATGCCGAGTGAATCCAAATGAAGCCCGCTCCGATGCGTGTGTTAGACTCGACCGCGGTTGCGCCTGCCATGCCGGAACTCGCACCAGCCATTTTTCGCTCCAACCGAATCGATGCGGATTTGCTTGCATCGTACAAGTCGCAAGACGGGCAGAGTCTGGCGGAGATTGCGTCGCGGCCATTGTTTCTCGTGTTTTTGCGCCACTTTGGGTGCACGTTTTGCCGGGAAGCGGTGGACACCATCTCGAAAGAACGGCAGGCGATCGAGGCGCGAGGGAGCAGGCTGGCATTCGTTCACCTGGGCACGGAAGAAAAAGCGCAGTGGTTTTTCAAGCCGTATGGCCTGCTGGATGTGCCGCGATTCAGCGATCCCGAAGGACCCTTGTATCAAGCGTTTGGATTGCTTCGCTGGGAATGGCGGCAGTATCTGAATTCGGAGAGTATTTTGCGGATGCTGCTCGCGTGGACGCACGGACATTTCACCGGGATTCCGGCGGGCGACATTCAACGAATGCCGGGGGCATTTTTGATGAATCACGGCGAAATTCAGAAGGCGTTTCGGCACAAATTGGTTTCGGACAGGCCGGATTATGTGGCGCTGGCGACACCGAATTAAGACGGAGCTCATCTGGCGGCGCGTTTTTTCGAGGCACGACGGGGAAACGTTTGCAGGTCGATTTTTAACTGCGGAAAACCATCGGCACATCGAACGACCGCTTAAACATTGAGGAAATTGCAGGTCGATTGGCGGCTGCCAGTACTTTAATACCATTGCTCGGCACTATACGGACCGCGAAACTTGATGTCAGCCATGGCCCGATATTCCGCCTTTTTGGGGCGCTGGGTCGAAGTGCATTACCGCGCCGGTGACATCTTACTGCCCGCTTCCGGAACGTTCGTTGCCGATTCTGGCAAATCGATATTTCTGGAACAGCATCTGGAGCAGCACGGCCAAAATAAGCAGTTCCGCTGGGAGATTCCTTATCAATATATTGTGCGGCTAGAGGAGCCGGGGAAGCCGGAGACGGTTTTGACGCCGGGCGCAACACCGGTGCCGTTGGCTCCACGGAAACGGACTCCGCTGAACTGAAGTTTTTGATCCCAAAGACAATTTGACGTCGCCAGGATTTTGCGATTTTGAACGTTCGCGATTTTTGCGAAGGTGCGCTTTGTGCCGGCTTCATCGGCTACAATCGGACCGGAAAAGATTGCTGAGGAGGCGTCGTGGATTCGGATTCCGGAGCAAAGGCGAGAATTGGATTCATCGGGCTGGGGCTGATGGGACGGCCGATGGCGATGAATTTGTTGAAGGCGGGGCATGCGGTGACGGTGTGGAATCGGACGGCGTCGCGCGCGGATGAGTTGGTGGCGGCGGGGGCGAAGCTGGCGAAGTCGCCGAAAGAAGCGGCGAGCGGCGCGGATGTGTTGATCACGATTGTGAGTGATCCGCCGGCGCTGGAAGAAGTGCTGTGGGGCAAGAACGGCGACGGCGGTACGGTGGGCGCGGCGGACGCGGCGCTGGCGGGGCTCAAGGCGGGCGCGATTTATATCGATTCGAGCACGGTGTCGCCTGATCTGGCGCGGAAGATTGCGTCGGCCTGCTCGTCGAAAGGCGTGAAGTTTCTGGATGCGCCGGTGACCGGGGGGGACTGGGGCGCGAAGAAGGGCGAGCTTGTTTTTATGGTCGGCGGCGACGCAGAAACGCTGAAGGCGGCGGAGCCTGTGATTGGCGTGATGGGGAAGAAGTGGTTTCTGCTCGGGCCAAATGGGGCGGGGCAGACGATCAAGCTGGCGATGAACTCGATTTTGGCGCTACAGATCCAGTCGCTGGCCGAGGCGCTGGCACTGGTGACGGCGGCGGGGTTGAAGGGCGAAGGACTGGTCGAGGTGATGCAGTCGAGCATGGCGCGATCGGGGGTGTTGGACGTGAAGGCTCCTAACTTATTGAAAGGAGAGTATGTTCCAAGCTTTCCGCTGCGACTTATGTATAAGGACGTTAGCCTGGCGATGGATCTGGCGAAGCAGCTGGGCGTGAAGTTACCGGCTGTGGCTGCTGCCAAAGAGACGTACGGGGCGGTGAAGGCGGCGGCGAAAGAAGATTTGGACTACTCGGCGGTGATGAAGTTCTGGAAGCGTTAACGGGTAGGTGGGCGACGCGACGGGTTTCAAGTGTTATAGGTCTTGGTTGGGATACTGAGCAAGGTCGGTGTTGTTGACATGGATTTGGCTCAGAGTGCGTAGTATCCGCGGACTCACCGGCCACTCCGGCTGCGCCCTGTCTTTTGCGGTCACCAATCCAGCCGGAGCGTCCGGGCCTTCTTTTGAACGTTCGGTTTGCGTGGTGAGCGGTTCCTTCCGGTGTGGTTTCTTCCAACAGATGCATTTTTTGAGGCGTGTAAACGTCTGAGATCTTTCGCTGCGCTCAGGATGACAGCGGCGCTTTTTGGTGTTGGGATGTTGGTTGAGCGTGGCGGAAGCGGAATTTGTTGATGCCTAGTTTCTTGATGCGGAATTCGAGTGTCGAAGCGGGGATGCCGATTTTTTTCGCGGCGCCGGTGGGGCCGGAGACTTTGCCGCGCGAGGCTTTCAGGGCTTTTTCGATCGCGGCGCGTTCTTCGGTGGAGTCATCGTTTTCGTGTTGAGCGGATTGAGCGGCGTTGTTTTCGGAAGCGGCGGAACAATCGCGCAGCATTTCGGGGTCGACGCTGAGGACGCCGTTGCGCGCAAGAATTACGGCGCGCTCGATGGTGTTTTCGAGTTCGCGCACGTTGCCGGGCCAATTGTGGGCTTGCAGGAGATCGAGCGTTTTTCGGTCGATGCTGGAAATGGGGCGGGCGAAACGCTCGCCGTATTTTTCGGCGAAGTGGGCGACGAGCGGAGGAATGTCTTCACGGCGTTCGCGCAATGCGGGAATGCGAACGGGGAAAACGTTGAGGCGGTAATAGAGATCGCTGCGGAAACGGCCGGCGCGGACTTCTTCGGCGAGATCGCGATTGGTGGCGGCGACGAGGCGGACGTCGACCTGGAGCGTGGTGGTGCCGCCGAGGCGTTCGAATTCGCGCTCTTGCAAAACGCGCAACAGCAAAACCTGCATTTCCTGGGGCAATTCACCGATTTCGTCGAGAAATAATGTGCCGCCGTGCGCCTGCTCGAAGCGACCTTTGCGGCGTTCGGTGGCGCCGCTGAAGGCGCCGCGCTCGTGGCCGAAAAGTTCGGAGGCGAGCAGCGTGTCTGGAATTGCGGCGCAATTCACTTTGACGAGCGGGCCGCGGGCACGTTCGGAGCGGCGATGAATGGCGCGGGCGATCAATTCTTTGCCGGTGCCGGTTTCGCCGGTGATTAGGACGGTGGCATCGGTCGTTGCGACTTGCTCGACGATTTCGAGGGCGTGTTTCAGTTCAGCGGAGTTGGCGAGGATTTCCTCGAACCATGGCGCCTGGCCGAGCTGTTCGCGGAGGGAAATATTTTCGGCTTCGAGTTGCTGGCGGAGTTTGCGGATTTCTTCGTTGGCGAGGGCGTTGGCGGTGGCGATGGAGAGTGCGCGCGAAACATCTTTGAGGATGGCTTTTTCGGACGGCGGAAAAGGACGCTGCTTGAGACGAATGAAGGCGGCGACGCCGAGCACCTGGCCGCGCATCACGAGTGGCACGGCGGCGTAGGAGCGGACGCCGTCTTTTGCCAGGTGATACTCGTGGCGGAACCAGCCGTCTTTTTCGAGGAGATCGTCGCAGGTATAGGGTTCCCCGGCGAGTTCGTGCTTTTCTTGCTCTTTCGGGTAAGGAAGCAGCGGGCGCGTTTCGGTGAGCGGAGGAGGCTGTGCGTAACGGTCGGAGCGTGCGGCGAGTTGCTCAGGCGTTTCGCCGTCGATGGGAGCGATGCCGACGACGTGCAGGGCGAGGAGGCGGTGGAGATCGCCGTCTTCGTCAGGTATTTTGTTGGGAACGGTGAAGTCGATGATGCCGATGGAGTCGAAAGGGACTAGCGGGACGAGAACATCGGCGAGAGAGGCGAGGACGCCGGGGAGTTCGCGCTCGGTGCTGACGGCTTCCCAGGTGCGCAGCATGAGGCGGAGGCGGCTGGCTTCGGAAGAGGCGGGTTCGGATTGGAAGATGGTGTCGGGCATTGTGGCTCTGGATTAGCTTAGCAAATGTTGCGAATCTTGTGAATTAGCAATCCATGATTGCGAATCTATTGCGAAAACTGCGATCCCTCGTTTCTAGTGCTCCTCTTTTCAATGAGTTGCGGGGGCAGCGGTCTGGCTCATCGCTTGCCCTTAGAGAGCAACGAGAGGACCGAACAATTCAAGTCCTCGAGAGGATTCGATGTTGCTCCAATTTTTGTTTTGCTTCCTAGTCAATCATCTGAGGTTGTCGGTGGATTTTTCCTTGGCATTGGTCCAGATGAACGCTGCGATGCTGGCGGTTGGTTTGTTTGCGTTTATTGGGTTGCGGCTGCGCATAGATGCGCGTGCACGAGAACGCCGCTTGGCGGCTGCGCTTTTAATCTGGTGATCGTTCCGTGCGGCGCTGAGTGCTGTGACACTTCTTGGTTTTCGGCGGAGATACTCGGCATCAAGGTTTAGAAACACGAATCTCAGACAGAACATTACCACTGGGCGTTTAGGGCGCAGCATGCTGCGCCCCTACATGTTTGTGGTTGCGATCGATTTCGCTAACGATGTGCAGGCGGTTACTAGGCTTCTTCTTCGGCGTGGACCAGGTCGCCGTGGGCGGCTTTGTGGGCGTCGATTACTTTTTGCGCCAGCTCGTTGGGAACGTAATCGTAGTGATCGAACTCCATCGAGTAGGTGGCGCGGCCTTGCGTCTTCGAAGTGAGATCGGTGGCGTAGGTCAGCATTTCGGCCATCGGCACCATCGCTTTGATGACGACGTTGTGTCCGCGCACTTCACTACCCGAGATGCGGCCGCGGCGGCCACTGAGATCTCCCATCAAATCGCCTGAGTATTGATCGGGCGCGTAAACCTCAACGTGCATTACAGGCTCGAGAATCGCGGGCTTGGCTTGCTTCATCGCTTCCTTGAAGGCGAGCGAGCCAGCGATTTTGAACGCGAGGTCGGACGAGTCGACGTCGTGATATTTGCCGTCGTAGAGCGTGGCGCGAAAATCAACGACGGGAAATCCGCACAAGAAGCCACGAGCTGCTGCGTCGCGAAGGCCGCGCTCCACCGAGGGAATCCAGTTGCGCGGGATCGCGCCGCCAAAAACATCATCGACGAACTCGATTCCTTTGCCGCGTCCTATGGGCTCCAGTTTGACGCGACATACGCCGAATTGCCCGTGTCCACCGGACTGCTTCTTGTGTTTGCCCTCCGCGTCGGCCATGGCGCGAATGGTTTCGCGATATGGAACTTTCGGCGGTTTGAGTGTGAGATCGACGTGGTAGCGTTTGTGCAGTTTGGCGACGACGACTTCAATGTGCTGCTGACCAGACCCGGACAACAGGAATTCCTTCGTTTGCGGATCGCGTGAGAAACGGAGCGCTGCATCTTCCTCAAGAATTTTGTGGATGGAGATGCCGATTTTGTCTTCATCGGCGCGAGTTTTCGGCTCGATCGCGAAGGTGATCGACGGCTCGGGGATTTGCGCGGGGGTGTAGAAAATTGGTGCGGCTTTGTCGCCAAGAGTTTCGCCGGTGGTGGTTTCCTTCAGCTTGGCGATGGCGCCGATGTCTCCGGCGTGCAGTTCTAATACTTCGGTGAGCTGCTTTCCCTGGACGACGAGCGTGTGCTGCAAGCGCTCGGGCGTGGAGCGATTGAAATTGACGAGCGTCGCGTCGTTTTTGAGGACGCCGCTTTTTACTTTGAAATAATTGATGCGGCCGGCGAACGGGTCGGCGAGCGTTTTGAAGACGAAGACGGAGACGGGCTGGTTGTCGTCGTACTTTCGCTCGATGCGATCGCCCTTGCCGGTGGGCTCCTTGAAGCCGACTTGTGAATGTTCGTCGGGATGCGGAAAGCAGTCGGCCATGAAGGTGAGCAGACTCGCGGTTCCGACGTTGTGCAGCGCGGATACCATCAATACAGGGAAAATCTTTTCGGCGACGATGGCTTTGCGCACGCCGGGAATCAAATCCTGAATCGGAATCGTGCCTTCACGGAAAAATTCGTCCATCAGCTCGTCGTCGCCTTCGGCGATCATTTCGACGAGTTTCTCGTGAGCTTCCTTGGCTTCGTCGGCGAGCGCGGCGGGAATTTCTTCGATGGATGGGCGACCGTCGCCGTCTGGCTTGTACATGTGCGCTTTCATGCTGACGAGATCGATGACGCCGCGGAAGCCGCGATCGGTGCCGATTGGCAACTGCAGAGCGACGACGTTGCGGCCGAATACTTGCTCGAGCGACTCCATCGCGCGCTCGAAGCTGGAGAGCTCGCGATCCATCCAGGTGAGGACAAAGGCGCGCGGAATGTCGTACTCCAAACAGTAGTCCCAAACTTTTTCCGTGGTGACTTGCGAGCCGACGTGAGCGTCGACAGTGATCAGCGCGGCATCGGCGCCGATGAGAGAGGCTTTGGCCTCATTAATGAAGGTTGAGTAGCCGGGAAGATCGAGGAGATTGATTTTTACTTTGTCGCCGGAGCAGAGAGTGCAAGGCCATTCGGCGTAGGCGAGGGCGGTCTGAATCGAAATTTTTCTGCCGATTTCTTCTTCGTCCCAGTCTGTGGTGGTGGTGCCTTCCGCAACTTTCCCCCAGCGCGGTGTCATACCCGCGGTGAAGAGCAACGACGACACCAGTTGCGTTTTCCCGGTGCCGCCGTGGCCGACAATGCCCACGTTTCGGATGTCCTTGGTGAGATACGTCTTCATGCAGACCTCCTCTTTTTGCGATCCGGCATCGAGGCCGGGATCGAGCGGCGAGGTCCGCCCAGAAGGGCTGAAGGCGCGGGCCTGCGCCTGGATTGATTTGAGGGAGGAGAACGTGGCCTCAACCTGGGTCCCCGCGAGGTGCGAGGGCGAAGGTGTTGCGAAATCTTGTCCCTGGTCCGCTCTCCAGCGAGCGGATGCTAACACAGGGATTTGGCGGTCGCAATCGCTGGCGGTGGCGCATTGAACGCCGGTTGCAGGAACCGCGGAACAAGCATAGATTGCTGCGTACTCAAAAGGCTTGCGGGTCGCGGAGATTGATGTCCTTGCCGCAGAGGGCGTGAGGAGGGCCACGTTGTATTCGTTGATTTGGGGGCTGCTGAAGCCGTATCGCGGAAGTTTGGCGGTGGTGTTGGTTGCGATGGTGCTGCAAATGGCGGCGACCGTGGCAACGCCGTGGCCATTGAAGGTGGTGCTCGATAACGTCGTCGGCGAGCACAGGTTGCCGCACTGGCTCAGCGATCTGCTTCAGCCTTTCTTTCATCACGGAACGAAGATGGAGATTGCCGCGGCGGCGGCGATTGCACTGGTAGTGATCGCGGTGGTCGGCGCCATCGCATCGGGAATCGCGAACTATTACACCGCGAGCGTCGGGCAATACATCGCGAACGATTTGCGGCTCCGCACGTACGACCACCTGCAACAGCTTTCTCTCAACTATTACAGCGAGCACGATCTGGGCACGCTGCTGAGCACGCTGACGGCGGACGTGCAGACGATTCAGAGTTTTGCGTCGGGCTCGACGCTGGACATCGTCGTGGACCTGCTTACGATTTTCAGCATGCTGGCGATCATGTTCTGGCTGAACTGGGACTTCACGCTAATCGCGGTGGCGATTACGCCGTTCATGCTGGTGATTATTTCGCGCTTCAAGAAGGCGGTGAAAAAAGCGCAGAAGGAAGTGCGGAAGCAGCAGAGCAATATCGTGACGGTGGTGCAGCAAGGGCTCGAGTCGGTGCGGGTGATCAAGGCGTTTGGGCGGCAGGATCTTGAAGAGGAAGAGTTGAGCGTAGTCAGTAAGGCGACGGTGGACGCGTCGCTGAAGGCGCGGCGCGTGAAGGCGATGCTGTCGCCGCTGGTGACGGTTGTGGTTGCGCTGTGCACGGCGTTCGTTTTGTGGCGGAGCTCGTCGCTGATTTTGAAGGGAGCGATGACTGCGGGCTCGCTTACGGTCTTTCTGTCGTACCTGGCGCAGTTCTTCAAACCGGTGAAAGATCTGGCGACGATGACGAACACGATTGCGCAGACGGCCGTTGGAGTCGATCGTATTCAAGCGATCTTGAATGCCAACGATGTGATTCCGGAAAAGCCCGACGCGATCGAGCCGGGTGCGTTGACGGGCGACATCGCGTTCGAAAAGATCGTGTTCGGCTATAACAAGGACACCTGCGTGTTGAAGGATGTAAGCTTCAAGATCGGCGCAGGACAGATGATTGGCGTCGTCGGGCCGACGGGAAGTGGAAAGTCGACGATTGTGAGTCTGATCCCCCGATTTTACGATCCGCAGGCGGGACGCGTAACGATCGACGGAAAGGATTTGCGCGACTTGAGCGTGCGCGGATTGCGCAGCCAGATCGCGTATGTGTTGCAGGAGACAGTGCTCTTTCGCGGAAGCGTGGCCGACAATATTGCCTATGGGAAAGGGACGGCGACGCGCGATGAGATTGTGGAAGCGGCGAAGCTTGCGAATGCGGACGGATTTATCTCGCAGATGCCGCAGGGATACGACACGTTGGTAGGCGATCGCGGCGATACACTTTCAGGCGGTCAACGGCAGCGCATAGGGATCGCGCGGGCAATCATCCGCGACAATCCGATCTTGATTCTGGATGAGCCGACGGCGGCGCTTGACTCGGAATCGGAAAAGCTGGTGATGGAAGCGCTGACGCGGCTGATGAAGGGCCGGACGGTGATCACGATCGCGCACCGGTTGAGCACGATTCGAGATGCAGACAAAATTATCGTGCTGACGCAAGGCGTCCTGGCGGAGGAAGGCAGCCACGACGAGTTACTGGCGCTGAACGGCGTTTATGCGGGCTTGTATCATGCACAGTTTGACGAGCAGGTGGCGGCGGGACGACCTGCGGCGAGCACGCTGGTAAGGGGTTAGAATATGGCGGGCTCCATCACGGGGGAAGAATGCCGCGCAAGCTGATCGTACTGCCGGATCACACAGCCAAGCCATTTATAGACGCAGTCGACAAAGCGAAGAAGTCGATCCGGGTGAAAATGTTTTTGTTTTCGCATCCGGGGTTGATTGAAGCGGTGATTCGGGCTACGAACCGTGGCATCGATGTGCGAGTGATGCTCAACCCGGCACGGCGGAGCGGCAAGACGGAAAATACGGCCACGGCAAAAAGACTCAAAGCCGCCGGGGTCGACGTCAAAGACAGTAATCCGGCGTTCGACGTGACGCACGAGAAGTCGATGGTCATCGACGATCGCGTGGCGTTCGTGCAATCGCTCAACTGGGATGTCAAAAATCTAGAGGGAACGCGCGACTACGCTGTGGCGACCGACGACAAGCGCGAAGTAGCAGAGGTTACCGCGGGCTTCGAAGCCGACTGGAAGAGGCGGCCGTATGCAGTGGGCGATAAGAATTTGTTGATCTGGTGCAGCGGCAACGGAAGAGAACGGATCGCGAAGTTCATCGACAGCGCGAAGAAGACGTTGTTCGTGCAGAACGAGCGCTACCAAGATCAGGTGATCATCGAACGGCTGGTGAGAGCGAGAGAGCGCGGCGTGAAGATTCACGTGATGGCGCGGCCACCGCATAAATTGTCGAAAGAAAAACTGACCGAGGGCGTTGGCGGGTTGCGAATTCTGAACGATGTTGGAATTAAAGTGCACAAGCTGAAGCATTTGAAGCTGCACGGGAAGATGCTGCTGGCGGATGGTAAGAAGGCGATTGTGGGCTCGATCAATCTGGCACCAGGCAGCTTTGACAGCCGG
Organism: uncultured Acidobacteriota bacterium; assembly: GCA_963795355.1. Classification (GTDB taxonomy): domain Bacteria; phylum Acidobacteriota; class Terriglobia; order Acidiferrales; family UBA7541; genus Acidiferrum. Next base: position 39,790 of record CAWCHM010000007.1, on the reverse strand, counting down.
AGAGAACTAGCGATTGAAGTGAAGGCGCCGGAGGTTGTGCGCGCGCTGAAAAAAGTGGCGCATCACGACTGGAAGCATTCGCATCCGCTGGATTTGACGGACGAGGGGCTGCTCGAAGAGCTGCGAAAGCACAAGATTGATGCGGCGAATGAACTCGCGTTGGAAGATGCGACGGGCGCGATCGCCAAGAAGAAGTGGCGAAATTAGATAGCCAGCACTGAGCTGGACCCTGCTAGTAAACGATGTTTTCGGAAGCGCCTACGGCTTCGATGACGGAAGCCATCTCGTTCTGAGCAAACTCCGTGAAGCTTTTTACAACGCTCGGATCGAATTGCCTGCCGCTCGCTTCATGGAGGCGCTTGAGCGCTTCAGGGATAGGCATTCCCTTGCGATACGGCCGCGCCGAGACCATCGCGTCGAACGCGTCGATCACCGAGACGATGCGTGCTCCGATCGGGGTTTCGTGACCCTTGAGCTTCGCGGGATAACCGGTTCCGTCGAAATTCTCGTGGTGATGCAGAACGTAGAGGCTCGATTGCTCGAGGCCGCGGAGCTTGCGGATGACGGTCCATCCGTATTCCGGATGGCGCTTCACGACTTCGTATTCTTCGTCGGTCAGTTTGCCGGGCTTGTTGAGAATATTGTCGGGCACGCCGACTTTGCCGATGTCGTGGAGCAGGGCGCCCATCTCTAGCCCGTACATGTCGCGCTCGGAAACACCGAGGCTGCGCGCTACTAGAAGTCCCCATTCCGCTAAACGCGTGCTGTGGAGACCGGTGTTGAGATCGCGCAAATCCAGAAGTTGGTTGAGGCAGCAGACGAAGCCGCTGTGGAGCTCGCGGATCTGATTCTGCAGGTCTTCGACTTGAAGCTGCTGGCGGCGAAGAAGTGAATCCTCGCGGCGGATTTGTTTCGCGGACTCGAGCGGAGAGACGATCTCGAGTTCGGTCTCAACTACCGGTGGTAATTCGCAGCAGGTGACCATGGTCGTTGACCTTAGTGCGAGCGGGCGAAGGCTGAAGCCTTCAGCACGTCGAGGCGACCGACACCCATGCCAAGCGCGAGCAGCGGGTCGGCTTGAGAGAGCGCCAGTTTCGCATTGTTCTGGTTCACGGTGGTCGAACCGGAATCCATCAAACTGACGGTGCCGGCGACAAACGGCGAGCTGAAGGACGTGCCCCATGCAGCAGCGTAACCGCCGAAAGGATACGTCGTAACGATCGCCTCGCCGGGAGCAGCGATCCACACGATCTGGTTGCCGTAGTTGGAGAAGTTTGAGCGTTGATTCTGGTCGTTAATGGATGCGACGCCCATTACATTGGCGAATCCGGCTGGATAGACCATTTCGATCTTTCCGTCGTTGCCGGACGAGGCGACGAAAACGACGCCCTGAGCTTCTGCCGAGGTAATTGCTTTGGAGAGTTCGCTCGATGAGGTCGGAAGGTCGAAGCTCATGTTCACGACGTTCGCTTTGTTCTGAGCGGCGAAGTAAACGGCTTTGATGATGTCCGACAACTGGCCGGTGCCATCCGCTTTGAAAGCCTTGAGAGGAAGAATGGACGACTTCGGAGCGACGAGGTGAAGAACGCCGGCGACCATAGTGCCGTGGCCGAACGCTTCAAACTTGGGGCCATCCACCATTGCGATGCTGCGTTGATCAACCATCGCGATCGAGCGCTGATTCACGGTGCCGGGAGTGCAATTCACGCACGGCGTCTCCGTAACAGGCGAGCCAGCCGGGAGGTCGTTCATCTCGTTACCGCCCGCCTGGTTGCGCGTGAAGTCGTACCCTTGCAAGAGAACCGGCTTGAGAACCGGATGGTTGGGGTCGACTCCCGTGTCGATATCGGCGATAACGCCGCGGCCTTCGATGTTGAACTGTTGCTGGGCGCGCGCCAGGCCAATCATTTGCGTGGCCGGCTGGTTGAGATAACCGGCCCAGACGGTGCTGCCGTAGTATTGGACCGGCGTGGTGTTCACGAGGGACGGCGGGGCCTGAGTAGCGGTTGCACCACCCGTCACAACGTTGACGGCCTGATCCAATTCGGCATCGAGGACGCCCGGCAGAGCCCGGACGATGGCGAGCAACAGATTCGGATCAAGAATGTTGGGAGCGACAACGACGAAGAGAGAGTTGAGAATGCCGTCGATGGGGGCAAGCACCTGGCAATTGAGCAGCAGGCACTGTCGCTTCAGACCGTTGGCATCGGTCGTTCGGACAATCAGGCGATTGCCAAACAGCAGACCGTCGGGGCCCACTACATCATTAACGGTCACCTTGAGAATGCCAGGGACCGATTGGAGAATGCTGACCAAGAAGTTCGCGTTGGTCGAATTGGGAGCCGAGACAACGTAGTAGTTGTAAGGCGAGCCGTTGACGCTCTCAACGACATGGCAACCGCGAAGGAGGCAGACCGTGTTGATGGCCAGTGGGCCCAGAGTGGTCTGAACAGTGAGTTGTGTGTCGGCCGCGGCCCGTGACGGGCAAAAAAGAGGCGCAACAAAGAGAAAGAGCGCAATCAGAAATGATTTCTTCACGTTCGGGCTCCTAACCTGAAACCGGCCTTCAACGAGGAGTTCTAGACGTTCCGGAACTATCCCGATTCGAGGGTAGTTTCGGCTTTCTAAGGCTCCCGGGCAATGGTACAGGGGGTGCTTCAAACTGGTACTTTTGTTTAACAGGCCCGGAAAATGATCGATTCGTCACTCTATCCGGGCAAAGGCGCCTGGCTGCACACCCGTCCATTTCATTGATAAGGGACCACTTACAAGTCATGCACGGCTGGGACATGCCGCTGTCAGACTCAAGGAAGGTACGCGTCGAGGCTTCTGGGGGGAAATCTCGCTGCTCCCGACGCGCACCCTTGGTACCGGTAAGAGGAGTACCGGATTAGGCGGAAAATACACGGGGAAAGTTCGTATGTATTGGGTTGTGCCCTGCGAAGCAGCTTGGACGGACCTTGGCCTGGGACTGTCCGAGGTTCTAAGTCTTTCCCACAATGGTGAAGGGGGCCCAATAGTAGGGGTGGGGATATTCGTCGCGAAGCTCCTTGGCGGCTTTGGCGGCGGCTGTAGCCTTATTTTCGCCATCTTGGAATCGGCGGTAGAAGGCAGTCATGAATTTGTGGGTGCTGGCGTCGTTGACGTCCCAAAGGGTCAGGAGCAGGGAGCGGGCGCCGGCGTAGAGGGCTCCGCGGACGAGCCCGAGGAGTTCGTCGCCGGCGGAGACGACATTCAGACCGGTGGCGCATCCGCTGAAGGCAAGAAGATCGGCGTTCAAATGCATCTGGTAGAGCTCGTAGAGGTGCAGGTAACCGTCACCGAGGGCGATGCCGGAGAACATTGGATTGTCGGGACGGAAGCTGCCGTGAGTGGCTATGTGGATCACGCGGCTGTCGAGACCCTTTTCGACTAATTTTTCGTGGGTGGCGGCGGCGCCGACGAAGAGCTCTGAATCGGGGAGCATGCGGTGGACGGCGTCGACTTCGTCCTGGATCAACGGAGCTTTTTCGTCTGGGATGCCGAAGATTGCCGAGCCGGCCGCGGTTCCTTCGTGGGGACGGTGACAGAGCGTGAAGACTGTCGCGCTGGGTACGTAAGAGATGTCATGAACGTCGATCAGGAATTTGTCGCCGTTGTAGAGAGCGTGGAACGGCAGGTAATGCAGCTTGCCATGTGGGACGACGACCAAGTGCCGTGTTTGAAGATATTGCGCGACCGGGTCGATGAGTTCTTTGTGGAGTTCGGCGAGATGGGCGACGGTGGAATCGTACATTTCTTTCGCGGCGCCGGGCCCGAGGTGAGCCGAGAGATGAAGGCGGCCGAGCTGGAAGCGGAAGAAACGGAGCGACTCGGAAACTCTGGCTAACGTGGTGACATGAAGGATATGGAACGACCGCCGGCTGACGACGGCGGCAACGATGTAGTCGCCGGCGAAATAGTATTCTAGAAGCGTCGTGTCGGCGGGCAGAACCGATTGAACCTTATCGATCGTGGCACAGACGACTGGGGCGATGGCTGAAGCTTCGGGCGATCCCTGGGGAAGATCGTCGAGGATCGCGAGAAGCGTTTTTTCCTTCTCGGTCGCTTTCTCGCGCAGGGCTTCGACGGTCTCGGCGACATTCTTGGCGGGGCGGAGTTGTTCGAGCTCGATGCGATGCTGATACCAATTTAGCTCTTCGCGCAATTCGCGAATTTTGTGGACGAGTTCGCTTTGCCCGAGTTTTGGGACCGGGGCGTTATGGCCGCGCTGAAACATTAATTCGGATAGGTTCCGCGATTTGGCTAGCTCGATGTACTTAAAGGCTTCTTCGTCAGTGCCTTCATCGAAGTCGGGATTGATGCAGAGCTCGACCATGCGCTCGTAGAGCTCCGACTTGTTCTTCATGAACGAGATTTTCAATTCGTCGCGATAGAGATTGCTGCGCAGACCCTCCAAACTGTGGCGGGCTTGTTGGTATTGGAGATACGCGGAGGCATAGGAGCCCGCGGCCTGATCGATGCGGCCCAGCAGGAATCGGCCCTGATACTGGAGGATGGGGCTGTCGAGCGTTTTGACGATGTCGAGGCCGGTCAGGCATTCGCTACGTGCCGTGGTGAGGTCGCCAGTGTGAATTGCCGTTTGCGCAAGCAGGAAGTGACAAATCGCCGCTTTGTTGCGCAGGAGCGTGCCGTTGAAATAGTTAGCCGATCCCGTCGCGAAGTGACGCGCCTCGTAGTAGCGGCCGGCAGAAAACAAGACGATCGCCTGATACAAATCGATCAGCCATTGCCAGACTTCGTTTTTTTCCTTGATGAAGAGGCGCTTCGCTTCGTCGAACATTTCGAGCGATTTCGCGGTTTTGCCTTCCTGGCCGAACGCGATCGCCTGGTTCACGAGCGTTTTTGCCGCCTCGTATCCGATCTCCATTTCACGAAAGAGCTGATAGCCGTGGTGCGCGATGTCGTGAACTTCGGAGCTGAGATTCAACTCGACGTAGATGTCGGAGAGGTCGAGGTAGCACAGCGCGACCAGATACTTGTCACCGATCTTGTCACCGACAACGCGCGCGCTTTTCAGGCCTTCGATCGCTCGACGGTAGTCGCCACGCAGATAGTAGAGGTAGGCGATGTTGTAGTCGGTTGTGAGATGGATGAGCGGGATATCGTGGTCGAGCAGCAAATATTTCGCGCGCTCGTAACTCGATAAAGCTTTTGCGAAATCGTTGAGGCTGATCAGGCACATCGACATGTTGTTCAGGGAAATCGATAGCTCTTCAGCGTCGCCGTAGGGCAACAACTGTTGATAGGCATACTCGTAGTGCGTCAGAGCTTCCTGAAAGCGATCCTGGCGATGAAAAATGTTTCCGATGTTGTTTTCGAGGCGGGCCAGGCGACGCTTGTCGCCCATATCGGAAAAGATGTCCTGCGCCTTGGTTGCCCGTGCGAAAGCGCCGTCGTAGTCGCCGATCATGATGTGCGGATGAATGGCGGCGGTGACCGTACGACCGACGCCTTCCTGATCCTTGGCTTGCTCGAAAAGTTTTTCGGCTTCGTTGTATAGGGCGACGGCGGATTGATATTCGCCACGTTCGGATAGCACATGAGCCTTGATGCGTTTGCTCTGAGCGAGGAGTTCGAGACGGCAAAGGATGTTGGCGATTAGAATTGCAGTGTCAGCCAAGGCGAGGGCAGTTGCCGTATTGATGCGAAATTCCTGGAGAGTAGCGGCATTCAGTTCAGCTATAACGTCGGCTTGCATCAGGGATTTGTGATCGCCCAGAAATTTGCGGCGCTCGTCCACCGTGGTTAGCGCGGAGATCTTTGTGAGTTCGTCCGGGGTGAGCAGTGGGGTTGTGGCCGTGTTAGTCACAGTGAGTGTGCGTTTCTGCCTTCAGTGGCAGGCTGTTCCTGCCGGCCGAAGGAATTGCTCATCAACATTCCACAGAGCGTATGGGTCAAGGATTCCCGGGCGGAAATTGCCGACCGCCGCTTGAGCGCCTACCAAAATGTCTGGGCTCAACAGGAAGACCAGAGGCAGATTCTGCGCGACGATTTCCTGCACGCGGTCGTAGAGTTTTTTGCGGGTCGGATAATCGGTGGTGGTCATCTGCGATTCCATGAGCTTGTCGAGTTCGGCTTCCCATGGAGTAGGCGCGCTCTTCCCACCCATGTCCCACAGATGCATTTCGCCGCTGTAGCGCCATAGACCCATCTCCGGAGTTGGATCGACGTCGCCGTTCACAAGGTTCATGAGGACGGCGTCGTAGTCGTGCGTGTTCATCACGCGATCCACGAGCGCACGAAACTCCAGAGGCACGACGCGAACATCGATGCCTAACTGTTTCAGGTCGTCCTGGGCGATGGTGGCGATTTTGGTTCGCTGCGCGTTTGAAGAACTGACCACAACAGTGAAGGTGACTGGATGTTTCTGCGAGTCGAGTAAAGCTCCGTTTGCATCCCACGTGAATCCATCGGATTTCAGCAGCGCTTTCGCCTGATCGATCGAGCGGTTGGGATGCTGAATGTTTGCGTTCAGCCATAGCTTGTTGCCCGGGCTGACATTGCCCCAAATCGGCGTGGCGCGACCGCCGTACACGAGGCGCACCATTCCCTTGCGATCCATCACGAAAGAGACGGCCTCGCGGAATTTCAGATCGCGAAACCACAATTCCTTCGCGGCGATGTCGGCGTGCTTCGTCGCGTCGAGCGAATTCATGTTCAGCAGCAGGAAAACGAATTCGAGCCCCGGACCGACGTCGTAGAGGCATTGGCTCTTCGAAGAGTTTTCTTTCTGGAGCAGATTGAAATTGTCGGCTCCGACGCGTTCGAGGATCTGCGTCTCTCCACCCTTGAACTTGATGACCTGCGCGTCTTCGTTCGCGACGACCGTGAAGAGCAGTTCATTCAAATAGGGCAGGTTTGTTCCCTTAGGGTCTTTGCGCCAGTAGTTTGGATTGCGCTCAAGCAGCAATTGCTGGCCAGCAACGTAGCTCTTTAATCGGAACGGTCCGAGCCCTGCAATTTCTTCCGGCTTTGCGCTGACGCCCCACACCTCGCCGATCTTGTGATCGCGATATGCGCTTTCAAGTAAGTGTTTCGGAAGGATCGCGAGACTGTCGAAAAGTCGCTCGCCGGGACCATACGGCTTGGTGAGATCGAATTCGACGGTGTAGTTGTCGAGCTTTCTGACCGCGATCGGCTTGTTGTCGATGATCAGGAGGTCGCGCTGCGGAGAACTCAGCGCTTCGTCGAGATACAACTGGAATGTAAAAACGACGTCGTCGGCAGTAAAAGGTACGCCATCGGAAAATTTAACGTCGTGGCGAAGCTGAAGCGTGTACTTGCGGCCGTCGGGCGAAACTTTCCACGATGATGCCAGCGCAGGTTCGGTTCGCTGCGTTTGCCGATTGATGTGGACGAGGTCCGCCTGCATCGTGCCGATCACTTCGCGCGAAGTGGTATCGACCGCAAGAATCGGATTCAGAGTTTTTGGATCGGTGCGAAGAGCAACGGTGATTCTGCCGCCCGTGTGTCCGATTTCAATCTGCAGCTGCTTGTCTTGGGCTTCCGATACGGCAGCAACAAATGTGAGAACGAACAACGACGCCACAAACGCGGACCCGATTCGAAGCCAGCGCAGATTGTTTCGCTCGGTCATGCTAGAGGAACTCCCACGCGCTGTTGAATCGCGGAAGACGCCCAGTGGTAGGCGAGAAATAAGGCGACGAGAGCGACGCCGGGCGCGTACATCCACCAGTAGTTGACGAGGACGTTGTACTTCTGCAACTCCGCCAAGAGTGTGCCCCAGCTTGGGACTGGCTCGCCGATGCCGAGTCCGAGGAACGAAAGCGTCACTTCGGCCAAGATGAACTGTGGAATGAGGTAGGCGGCCATAGTCAGCAGCAGCGCAGACACTTGAGGAAGAATGTGTTTTCGGAGGATGTGAAAGTTCGAGGCGCCCATCGCGCGCGAAGCAAGGACGAAGTTTCTTTCTTTCGCGCTGAGCACCATGGAACGTACCAGGCGCGCAGGGCGTGCCCACCCGATGATGCCGACGACCGCGATCAACAAAATGAAAGTGTCCGTTGTCTCGATTCGCAGTGGAAGAATCGCGCGGACAGCGAACAACAGATACAGCCAGGGAAGCGCCATAAATAATTCAACGAGCCGCATCGCTACGGAATCAACCCAGCGTCCGCAATATCCTGAGATAAGGCCGACAATCGCGCCCGTGATCAAAGCGATCGCCGCACCGATCCAGCCGGCGAGAATCGAAATGCGGCCGCCGTAAAGCATTCGGGAGCATTCGTCGCGGCCAAAATCGTCGGTGCCGAAGAGAAACAGGCGCCCCGGTCTTTCGACGCCAAGCAAATGCGTGTTCGCGGTGACACCCTTGACGATCGTGTACGTCGAACCCTTCGTTAAAAAGCGTATTGGGTAAATCTGCGAGCGGTCTACTTCGTAACTTCCAATGTCTAACGCCGATTGGCTCCAGCCGTAAACGAATGGACGTAATGAGAAATGTCCATTGGGCCGAACGAAGTGAAGACGGGTCGGTGGCGAAAACGGGAGATCGCGATCCTGTTCAGCGTACCCTTGCGTGGAAAAGAAGCCCGGGAAGATCACGATCAAATGCAACGCAATGAACAAGCTCAATAGCGTGTTTCGCTTTGTGCGCTCGCTCATGACTGCACCGTCCGGATGCGAGGATCGGAGCAGTAGAGCAGGAAGTCGGCGAGCAGATTGCCGGCGATCAAGCAGATTGCGGAAAACATAGTGGCGGCGACAACCACATAGATGTCACGAGCCAAGACGGCTTCGACGACCAGAGGACCGAGGCCAGGCCAGCTCAGAATCACTTCAACGAGCAACGAGATGCTAAGGAGGGAGCCCACCGAAAACCCAAACAGCGAAATCAGCGAGTTCAGCGCTACTGGAAGTGCATAGCGGTACAACAGCCGGAACTTTGAAATGCCGTGGCCTCTGGCAGCGGTTAGAAATGGTGCGTCCAAGACTCCAACCATCGCCGAGCGAACGTGTCGGGCAAGTATGGGCAGCGTGGTCAGAGCGAGCGCGACGACAGGAAGGAAGAGATGCCGTCCCAGATCCCAAATTCTTGCGGTGAAGGACATCTGCGCGGCGTCCGAGGAACTCATCCCGCCTGTCGGGAACCAGCCGGTACGCGCCGCGAGCAGCAGCAGAAGCAGTGCGAACAAAACGTCGGGCGTCGCCAGGAGCAACGCCAGAATTACCTCGCCCGTCCGGTCGACCCAACCCCCTCTGAACAGCGCTTCCGCGATTCCCCACGGCAGCGCCAGCATCCACGCCAACAAAACAGCAAACGCTGTCAGCAGCAGAGTGTTCCGCGCACGCTGCCAAACCAACGCGCCGACAGGACAATGATAGGAGAGCGAATATCCCCACTCGCCGAGCGCAATGGATTTCACCCAGCGCGCATAACGCTCGGGCAACGGGCGATTAGCGCCGTACTGCGCTTGCAGCGTTGCGATCGTCGAGGGGGAAATTTGCGGGTTGAGCTTGAGGTCGTCGAAAAAATTACCGGGCGCGGCGGAGAGCAAGACGAACGAGCATAAAGACACCCCTACGAGCAGGAGTAATCTCTGACCCAAACGCCACGCGAGCTGCTTCATCCACTACTCGTTTACAGACGGTATCGCTTGCAATCGTATGTTTTCAGTATCCTTTGCGATTGAGACGGTGCCAACCTGGACGGGTTTTGGGTGTATGTCGGGAGTTAATAGCGCGGAGGGTGGAAGAGATTCGAGAATGCGTCCTGCTTTCATGGCAACAACTTCGTGAGCCAGCATCCGAGCAAGCCGCATGTCGTGGGTAATGAAGAGGTAGGTTAGCGATTGCGCGCTCTGCAATTCGAGGAGCAGGTTCGCAATCTGGGACTGCGTGGAAAGGTCGAGCGCGCTGAGGGCTTCGTCGAGAATCAGAATCTTGGGCCGGACTATCAGCGAACGCGCGATGGCAACTCGTTGACGCTGGCCGCCGCTCAGTTCGTCGGGCCGCCTAGTCAGCCATTTGGAGCTCAGAGCTGCCTGTTCGCACGCGGATACCAACCGCATGAATCGATCTTTTTTGCCGAGGGTCGGTTCGTGAATCTCCAATGGCTCGAGTAGGACCTCCTCAATCGTCATCCCTGGGTTCAGCGCCGATGCCGAGTCCTGAAAAATCAGGTGAATGTCGCGCCGTACTTCCTTGAGTTCCTTCGGTTTCAATTCCAACAAGTTTCGCCCGCCGTACCAGATTTCTCCGACGGTGGGCTTCTCCAACAGCACGAGGCAGCGCGCCAGACTCGACTTTCCGCATCCGGATGGTCCGACGAGCGCCAGAGTTTTGCCACGCATCAAGTCGAGCGAAACGTTCGCCAGCGCTGTAACGGACGTTCGTCTTTCCAGGATGTTTCCGTGGTGGAAGTAGTCGAGCGACAGATTGCGAATCGAGAGGATTGCCGGATTCGCCGCGGGCACGGGCTGCAGGCTAGTCTGCATAGAGGTGACACTCAATCCGCCGATTTTCGGGGAGGCTGATCGGCGAAGGTGGTTGCGAGTCGCACTTAGCCATGCGGCGATCACAACGCGGGGCGAATTCGCAGCCAGGCTGGATACATTCCGGATCAGGCGATTCACCTGGAATCGTCGGAAGCCTGGCCGTGGCGGCACACAGCGAGTCCTGCGGCGAGTCTGGCTGCGAGTCCGGCAACAAAGGGGCCGCACACGCAAGAAGCGATCGGGAATAGGGGTGCTGAGGATCGTCGAAAAATACTTTGGCCGGAGCGTCTTCGACAACCCGGCCGGCGTAGAGAACGGCGACGCGGTCGGCGAGCGCGTAGAGAATGCGTGGATCGTGGGTGATGAGGATGAGGGCCATGCGGCGTTCGGCCTTGAGGTCGGTGAGTAGTTGCAGAATTTCGGATTCGGTTTCGGCGTCCAAAGAAGCGGTTGGTTCGTCGGCGATGACCAATTGTGGGTTGCAGCTCAAAGCCTGCGCGATCACGACGCGCTGCTGCTGCCCGCCGCTGAGTTGCTGAGGATATGCATCGTAGATGTTGCGTTCCGCTGAGGATAGCCGCACGCGATCGAGCAACGACTGAGCTTCGCGACGGTAGCGATCTTTTGGCCAAGCGTAATGGGCGCGCAAGACCTCGGCAATTTGCTGGCCGATTTTCATCACCGGATTGAGCGCGAGTCCCGGCTCTTGCGGCACGAACGCGACGTCTTTGCCACGGTAGCTCTGCAACTCTGCATCTGTGAGTTTGAAGACGTCTCGGCCGCTGAATTCGATTGAGCCCGAGGTCGCTTTCGCGTTCCGAGGTAGAAGCTGCATCAAGGCTTTTGCGAGGGTCGATTTGCCGCTGCCAGATTCGCCGAGAATCCCGTAGCAGATTCCGGGCTCCATTTGCAGATCGATGCCGCGGAGCGCGTGAACTCGAGTTCGGCCGGAGAGCGCAAACTCCACTCGGAGATCGTCGACTTTGAGCAGCAATGCCATGGAAATATCATGCTGCTTCTGTCCCGACGGTTGTCGTTCAGAAAGAGCGGGTGTTTCTAAAGCACCCAACTGGCGGTTTTCTCCAAAAACCCGAAGCCGCAATTTTGCCAGGCTGTTCCAGCCCACTGGACGTGCTTCATCGCGGCGCGGCCAACCAGAACCTCCGAGCTGCGGCTCAGCAGGAACACTTCGACAATCGCGCCAGGCTCAAGGTCGACGCTGCATTTACAGAGGAACCCATTCGAGCTGACATCTTCGGTAGAGGTGAGCAAGTCGAATCGTTTGCCGCTAGCGCTCGTGCCGACGAGCTTGAGGATGACTTTGAGCCTGATTCTATGTTCGCGGCGACGCTCCGTGGGAGGAGTGTTGATCGCCTTGTCGATCGAGGCTTTAAGCTTGTCGAAATCGAGCGGCTTCTCGAAAAAGTCTCGCGCGCCGAGGTTGAGGCAGAATTCGCGATGTTCGTCGGCGGATTGACCGGTAATTACAAAGATCGGGATAGTCTGTGTGTTGCTGACCGAGGCGAAGGTCTGACAGAGCTCGAGTCCAGAAAAACGCGGCATCATGAGGTCAACCAGGATGCAGTCCGGCTTGGAAGCCAGCGCGAGGCCGAGCGCCTCCGTGGCGTCACCAGTATCGGTCACCTCGTAAAAAGCACCGAGGCGATCGCGAATCAGTCCACGCATACTTTCATCGTCTTCAACAACTAGAACCCTTGGCATACACATCCTCCGGGCAATCGGATGAGCCGCTGTTTACGCTCAGAAATCCTGAGCGGCTTGCTTCAAGTGTTTGGCTGACCGCTGCCGACGCGCTCGGAAGCGGAAGCCACAGTTGAATCGAGCACTTCTCGTAACTTGTGAGCCAACTTGACCCTGGAAAAAGGTTTCTGGAGGAACGCGACATCTTTGGGCAGGACGAATTTATCGCCGAGCGCTCCATCCGAATATCCCGACATGAACAACACGCGAAGTTCAGGCCTGAGGGCACAGAGAAAACGGGCGAGATCCGCTCCGTTCATGTCTGTCATGACGATATCGGTCAGGACGGCGTCAATGGTGCCGGGGAAGAGCTGCACGTGACCGACAGCTTCGCTGGCGGATTCCGCGCTCAAGACCTTGTATCCACTCGCCTCAAGGAAATCGACGATCATCTTGCGCAGCACGGGCTCGTCCTCGACAACGAGAATCGTCTCCGAACCTTTCGGTATTTGTCCGGTGCGCTCGGGAGTTTTTTGACGTATCTCCACTTGTTGGTCCGTTGCCGGCAGGAGAACGGTGAATGTAGATCCCATCCCTTCGCGGCTATCGACAGTGATGAAGCCGTTGGCCTGATGAATGATTCCGTAGACGGTCGCGAGACCAAGGCCTGTGCCTTTCGATTTCTCTTTCGTCGTGAAAAAGGGATCGAAGATGTGGGCCAGATTTTCTGGGCTGATTCCGGTGCCGGTGTCAGCGACAGCCACTGTGACGTAGCGCCCTCCGGGAATTGGTCCCTTGCTGCCGTTGTGAGGCTCGACGTAACGGTTTGCGAGACTGATCGACAACTTGCCGCCATGCGGCATCGCATCGCGAGCGTTCACGGCGAGATTGATGATCACCTGTTCAATCTGTCCGGGATCGACCGTGACAGCATTCACCGATCCCGCGGCATAGACCGCAAGCTTGATGTGCTCGCCGATCAAGCGGCTCAGCATCGAAGATAAATCGTTTACCAGCACGACGAGATCAGTGGCGCGCGGCTGGATGACTTGCTTCCTGCCGAACGCGAGCAACTGCTTCGTCAGATTCGTCGCGCGATCGCAAGCCTTCGCGATTTCTTCCACGCTGCGGCGCAACGGATCGTTGTGCGCCATGCGCTCCAGAATAAATTCACTGTAGCCTTGAACGACTCCAAGTGAATTGTTGAAGTCGTGCGCGACGCCGCCGGCGAGGTGTCCGACGGCCTGAAGCTTTTGGGCCAGAAGCAGTTCTTCTTCAAGCTTCTTTTGTTTCGTTACGTCGCGGTAGAGACCAATTCCACCGACGAGTTTGCTTTTGACGAGGAAGGGGATGCCCATCATCTCCACGGTCACCGGCGTCCTGTCGCGGCGGAGGCGAACGGTCTGCTTGGAGATGGGCTCCAGTAACACTTGCTGCGTCATCTGCGCCGCTTCTCCGCCTTCGGGAGCGGTCAGGATGCCGTCCACGTTGCGGCCGATCGTTTCCGATGGTGCGTAACCGAATAGGTTGGTAAAGGAGGCGTTGGTCAGGAGAATTTTACCGTTCGCGTCGTGAACGACAGTCGCGAGCGGACTGTGATCTTGCAGCGCGTTGAGGATCAGCGTCTGGTGCTCCAGCTTATTGCTTGCCACCGCGATTTCGGACACGAGGCAGCCCACAGACATCGCCACGAGTCCCGCGCCCAGCATCAAAATCTGCGACTGTAGATTGCCCGGACTAAGTGCGACGGAGTTTCGCAAAACCCAGAACGTCGCAATATTGGATAGCATCACCGCGGCTACAACACCGCGAATTCCTTGGCGCATCGCGATCCACAGTGTCAACACAAGAAGGAGAAAGAGGAGATTGTGAGGTCGCGCTAAGCCGTAAGTAAGCAACGCCCAAGGAATGACGAACGCGGCGGTTAGCTGCAGATATTTTTCAGCCACGGTTATTCGCGATGGTTGCGTCGCGCGTGCCGTAAGGAACCATTCGATCGTGGCTGGATCAGCAGCGTCGTATTTGCGGGCAAGCGATGGAACAACATGGATCAGAAGGAACGGCGCGATCGTGATGGCGCCCAAAACGTGTCCAATCACGATCTCGCCGCAAAGAAGAAGTGTGTCAACCGATAGAATCGATCTATCGCTGTAGCGGATCACATAGACGGCCGCGCCGATCAGAAACGACGTAGCGGCGACGACACCGAGCATTCGGCCCAGATCGCTTACCTTCAACGTCAGGGAATTCGAAAAGCTCACGCGGCGGAGAAAAACCGATCCGACGGCGCAGCACAAGACAGTGACGCCGGCTTCGGACAAAACGGTCTTTGGCGATACGAACAACGCTCCGGATAACGCACTACCGAGGACACTCGCGCAAAACAGAGTGGGTATCGCCAGCCAGCCGTTTGAGAAAATAGCGACAATCGCCAGGCCGGTCAGAGGAAGCCACGGCACCGCGCCGATTCCATAGTCTTGGTTGCCAAAAACAAATTGAATGGCGACGCCGGCCAGGAAGTAGAGTGTGAGAGCTACCCGAACCGAGGTACCCGCGCCGGTATCCGACGCCTCGTCTACGTTTGTTTCCAGAAACTCGAACACATCTACCATGGTCTTAGCTAGGTCCGTTCCTGATTGCTCTAGCCGCCAAACAAAGACTTCGGCGCGACATCCATCCGTCAGCACCTTCGGACTTCGTTTTTAAAGCTGATAATTAACCATCTGACCGACGAAGAGAGTCGATGTCACGCAAAAGAAGTGTGCCGGAGAACGAATTGCTAAAGGGAAGTTGCACTTACGTATCGCTACGTACGTATCATCGCTTTAGGGTATGTACTTATTACCGTTAGTGTTCTGGTACCCCTTCGTTCTATCGACGTCAGCCCAACCGCCAGCCAATATTCAGACACACGAAGGAAAGGTCGGAGCAGGCGAAGTTCAAGGGGGAGATCTGTCGGTGAACGATTCGGAATCGACGATCCGGTTCTGTGGGACCGAGAACCAACAGGGAGTAAACCCTGGCAAGGGGCATGAGTATGAAGAGTCTCATCGAAAGTACTTCGATAACAGCCCGACCCTCGCCGCCGAATAACGAAAACGTGCGGTTAGTTCGGGAGTGTCTGGACGGAGATCCGAACGCATGGGCCGAATTGGTCCAAAAGTATAAAAACCTGATTTTTTCAGTGCCAATTAAGTACGGCTTAACGCGGGACGAAGCGGCTGATATTTTTCAAGATGTTTGCGTGAAACTGTTGTCAGACCTTAAAAATGTGCGCGACCCGCAGGCTCTGCCGAAGTGGATCATTCAGGTCACCTCCCACAACTGTTTTCACTACAAGGTCAAGAGAAACCGCTTTGTCTCGAGCGATGCCGAAGATCAGAATACCCCGGAGCCTGAAGTCGAGGCCGATACTGTCGAGCAAATCGCACGGACCGAAGAAGAACAGATGATCCGTGAGGTTCTTGTTGAGCTGTCCCCCCGATGCAATCAGCTGATCCAGATGCTATTTTTCGAGGAGCCCTCTCGCTCTTATAGGGACATCGCATCGGACCTGGGGATTGCCGTGGGCTCGATAGGAATGATGCGACAACGATGTATTGACCGGCTGAGGAAGAGATTCGAAGAGGTTGGCATAGCCTGAGGCCGGGTGGCCTTAGCTCGGCCAGACTGACCAAAAGGGCTACATCATCCGCTGTATCAATCGGGCCAGAGCCTACTCTTATCTAGCGTAGATTGGAGAAGCTCGACGGCATCGCTCCCAAGCCGTTGAGCAACAAGAACATGGCGCATTTTTCATCTCGAGACTGGATCGACTACGTCCGGAACCTGGTCTCCTCCCAGGACGCAGCTGCGATGACGAGTCATTTGAAGAGTGGTTGCGATAGCTGTGCGAAGGAAAAGACCGCCTGGAGCAAGCTGGCCGGCTTCGCCAAAGCGGAGGCGCAATATGAGCCTCCAGCAGATGTCGTGAATATGGCCATAGCTTTAATACGGGCGCCAAAACTCGAAAAGGGACTTCGTCTTCGAGAGATTGCCGAGCTGGTTTTCGACAGCCTCCTGACGCCTCAACTAGCCGGAGTCCGCTCCGCGGCCGGTGTCGGGTCACGCCAGCTCTTGTATCGCGCAGGAGAAGTGATGATCGACGTGCGCTTTGAAGCGAGCGACGAAAACGAGAGGTTCGCACTCACGGGACAAGTCTTCAGGGATAAGGGATCCAAGGTCGGAATGACGCGAGTCCCAATCTCGCTGATCAGCGGGAAGAATGAACTGGCGCGAACTTCGACGAACCAATTCGGCGAGTTCTATCTGGAGCATGATTCGGCGGACAAGAATCTACAGGTTTCTCTGGAAGTCGATACGGAGAAAGACGTATTCATTCCGCTCGATGAGTCGGTGTGGCGCATCGCGCGCCAGACGAAGTAGGCTCTCAGGCTTCGATGATTCCGTGCCGCACGGCGTAACGGACGAGGCCCGTAACCGATTCAAGATCGAGTTTCAGCATGATTCGCGCACGGTGCGCCTCGACGGTGCGCACGCTTATCCCCAAAACTTGGGCGATCTCGCGATTTTCTTTGCCTTCGGCGATCAATCTTAAGATCTGCGTTTCCCGAACCGAAAGGTCCTTGGTCATGGGCCCCCGTCCAGATTTAGCGGCTGCGTGCAGCTCTGCTTGCGCCAGGTTCGATGACGAGAGTCGACAAAGCGCTTCGAACACCTACTTGGAATTCTTCCTGCAGCCTAACGGATACTAATCCGTTGACTCCGTCGTTGTCTCACACCATG
Organism: uncultured Acidobacteriota bacterium; assembly: GCA_963795355.1. Lineage (GTDB taxonomy): Bacteria > Acidobacteriota > Terriglobia > Acidiferrales > UBA7541 > Acidiferrum. The sequence continues at coordinate 22,805 of CAWCHM010000007.1, read as the reverse complement.
CAACTAATCTAACTTTTCAGTCAACAGAATTTGTTTCAGCGCACACTCACGGCTGATAGCCTTCCGACTCGAGCGGTTGGAGTTAAGCAACCAGCCTCTATGATGATCAATAACTGCCTAGATATGTGCGTCTTACGTGCGCCATAGAATGCCTGCAGTCTCCAGTTTCCTACACTGGAGATTGATTTCTGGTTGGCATTCCAACCACGAATGCGACCGAGCCAGAAGTTCAGGCAGTGCTATCCCTGGATTTTGAAACAATTGTGGCGGGCTTGAATGACCGTTCGAAGTAAGACGCGGTGGAAGCTGAAGACTTATCGGCATGTGCCTTGGCCAAAACTGGGACGCTAGTTTTGCGTCGCTCTCAGGCTCATCCCCAGTTCGACTCGATTGCACTCCGCTGGCTTCGTACAGCATGGCGTCGGCTTCAGCGACCAAGCTATTGAACATACCGCCATCCGTGTGAAGTTGCTCTCGCCGACACCGAAATAATTCTGGATTTACGTATCAAAGCCGTCTGCCTCAACTCTTTGCATTCAATACGCAGTACTACTCCTTGAAATAATCGGGCACACAGGGCCCGGCGGTACCGCTGCCGCCGGGCCTTCCTTCCGACAGAAGTCCTCCAGTTCGAACCCACCCGATTCGTTTCACATCGCTATGATCCCCAGCAAACCTCCAGGAAGTGCCCGACCGCGCACTCGAAGGTGTGGCCGATGTACCAAACCTAGTCAGCTCGACTCCTCTGTTCCAGAGGGACGGAGAAACAACATGGCAAAACTTCTCATCGCGGATGACTTCGGACCGCTCCGTACCTCCCTGAAAAAATACTTTGAAGCGAGAGGCTTGGGCACCTGTCTTGAAGCGGAGAACGGACGAGAGGCACTACGGCTTGCCGAAAAGTTACGGCCCGACGTCGTTATCCTCGACTACTCGATGCCAGTCATGAACGGCCTGGACGCTGCAAGAGCGGTTCATGAAGCGCTGCCCGGCGTACCGATTTTTCTCATCACGGCTCACGGCGCGACTGTTCGCCGCTTTCTGGGCGACCTTCCTATTTCCGGCGTGTACATGAAAGACAACCTTGGCCCGCTTCTGAACGCAGTCCGTGAGCGTCTGGAAGCGGTCGACTGCCCCACATAGAGATCACGACCTGCTTGCAAGTTCTCGCTGCGCGAACACCAGCCCGAATGAAGCGCGCATTTGAAGCCGGAGTGAACCTCGTCGTCTTCAAGCCGGTCGATCGCCAGGCTCTCATGCGGTTACTGCGCGTGACGCAGGGTGCGGTTGAGCGAGAGCGATGCCGCTACGCGCGCATCAGTACCGCGTGCAAAGTGGTGCTGGAATTCAACGGCCAGAATTCGTTCGGGACGACGATCGATATGAGCCTTGCCGGCATGCGAGTCAAGATGAACCGCAGCTTCCCGGTCAATTCGATCGCCCTAGCTACACTGGAGCTGGTACCAGATTCTCCGAGGCTCACCTTCAAGTGTCGCGTGGTGCGGCAAATCGATGACGATTGCATGGGAGTCGAATACGAAGAACTGGGGCAGGAGGAATCGGAGAAGCTGGAGCAGTTTTTGTTGCCTCTGATCCTGGAAACGGCGACCATGAAAACAACGCCATTAGGATGAACTTCTAGCTGTCGCGAACGAGCACGCTCGCGAGCGAAACACGATCGGCCTCAAAGTAATCGTTCGGCGAATGAGGCCCCGTCGTTCGCTGGGTCCTCCCGTCGAGATATCACTCCGTATACAACATAAGAAGCACACCCAGCGCGATCACTGGAAGAGGCCAGAGTTTCGCGAGCACAATCTGCCAACGACTCGACACCTCCGACAAACCTTTCAGGAGGCCAATCCCAAACCCGGCAACGGCGAAGCTAAAGTGCTCCGCTTGGACACGAGCCATCACCATCATGTGATCGGCACCGTGCATTCCAGGATGATGTTCGTGAAAAAGAAGCATGACGGAGCCACAGAAAGCGGCTGCCGGAAATATCCAGCGTGCCCAGAGTGATTTGAGGACGCCACGGGCACGCTGAAGTTCGACGAAGCCGAGAGCCAGCAGAATTACTGCGAATGCTTTGTGCTGTAAGTCCTCCGCATTGTGAGTCAAACCATACCACCAGCTCTGGGGGCCGAATGGCCAGAGTTCCATATTACTGAAGACGAGCAGAAATACGCCGGCAAGCAAGAAACAATAGGGCCACACATAGCGCAGGAACGACCAACGATTCGGCATTGAGTTTTCTGCGAGAACGAAAAGGCCTGCCAGGATCACGAAGAATCCGGCGAGATGGTGATTGAATTCACTTTCCTTCTTGTCCGCGAGAGCTTTCGCGAGATCCTGCTCGCTGGGCTGATCCATGTCATTTGAGTCCATGGACATATGTTGGTGGTCGCGGGCGCTGGGATCTGTGGAGTGGACTTGCGCTCGTGCAGGCCCACCACTGAACACTAGCAAAACAATCCAAAGTGCAGCTCCAATTGCGAGTTGCAAGACTGCTGCTCTACTACGAAAAATCATCACTTGCTCCCCAATGCAAGATTTCTAGTCTTTTGGATTGTCGAGGTTAAGAATTTCAGTCGGAGGTTCGGCTGCCAGTCGTGACATGCCCAGGGTTTCACGGCCGCTGTTAGGCGTGATCTCACGTCCATCGAAAATGGGCGCTGGCACTAACCGGACTCTCTAGCATTACAGTGCATGATGCTCATTCGCTCCTGGCTTCAAGAGAATTGCCCCGCTGGCGTCGGTGTTTTTTCGATACTCGAAAATGAGCGGGAGTTACGGAAATCTGGTGTTGTAACTGATATCCCACAACGAAAGCGAACCGGAGGACGGACACGCCACCGTCGATTTCGCAGCTAGTGCACATCAACGCAACTTATCGGGGCTTCGCTCTAGTCGGTTAGGCGCTTACTGTCGGTTGGTATTGACTCGTCGCGCAGAAACAATCTCGCGGGACGACTGTTCTTGGCCGTTCGTTTGGTGAGATCGCGTAGGGTTGAGCTTTCTCGTTCAGGTTTCCCGCCGGAACCGACAAGCCGAGCCTCGCGCGGCGATGTTTTATGCAGTCGTCGCCACGCACGACGCAGTTGCCGTGTCGAGTTGAAGCCCGATTGTTCTGCAACTCGTTCCATGTCGATGCGTGTTTCACGCAGCAGTTCCTGTGCATAGGCGACCCGAAGCCGGTTGCTGTACTCGGGGATGCTCATGCCTACATGCTCGTGAAAGAGACGCGAAAGATGGCGGTCGCTTGCGCCTGCAACTCGTGCAAGAGCTGCCAGACTCCACGATTTCGTCAGGTCCGAAGCAATCGCATCCTGAGCACGGTGTACGGCCGGATGAATGTGATTGCGACCCGCGAGCCAGGGAGAGAGCTGCGGATCAGAACCGCTGCGTCGCAAGTACACCAACAGGTACCTCGCGATCGCCAACGCACAAGATTCGTCGGTGCACTGGTGAACCAGATGCAGCATGAGATCAATTCCCGCGGTGATCCCGGCGCTCGAATACCGCTCACCGTCAACGACGTAGAGTCGGTTTTCGAGAATTCGCGCCTTAGGAGCGATCTCAGCCAGCTCCTCATAGCTTAAGTAGTGTGTCGTGCACGCGTATCCGTCCAGCAGACCCGCGCGCGCGAGAGTCACCGCGCCTGTACAGATCGTGATTAACTTGTGATCTGGGCGAACCGTCGCTTTTAGCCAATCCACGATGGCTTCTTCGGCCTTAGCGTCAGCAGGAGATTTGCCGGGATCAGTTTCTCCCGCGCATCGCATCACTTGCTCAACATCGCCCGCCAGTACGATCCACGAACCTGCGGCTAATTGTTCGGGCAGCGGTTTGATCGCGGACAAGGTGACGCCGATTGATGTTTGCAGCGTCGATTGGGGGCCCACGTACACAACTTCAAAACGCACCGAATCTTGCACGCGGTTGGCCTGTCGCAGGACCTCGATCGGACCCGCGATATCGAGGAGTAGTAGACGTGGCGGAACGACTACGAAAACTGAGATTAGGCGAGGTTCAACAGACTTTGACGGGGTTTTGTCGCGGCGAGGAACCGTCTTGTCCCCATATTCTGCGGAGACATCGGCTCTTCTTACAGACTTCGACGGCTGATTCATGGAAAGCACCAGGTCAGCACTTTCAGGCCGCGGCAGCTAGCATAACGGTGTAACCGGACGAATCCGTCGCCGCGAAATCAGCCTACAAGTTGCGGGACATTGGCGGCAAGAGCTTCCTCAACCGTCACGATGCGCGCGAAGCGCCCGTCCAAAACAAGTTCGGTCCGTGCCTTGATCTCTTCCGGACTCCATTCCCTCCCGCGGCGATCGATCATCGGGAAGGTTAACGTTGCCTCGGTGACATAGTCGACCCGATAGCCCAGGTCGGAAGCGTGGCGCGTCGTTGTTTCGCAGCACTGTTCGCTACGGATGCCCGACGTGATGACGCGACCAATCCCATGTTGCGTCAGCCAGACGTCCAGTCCACTTCCGACCAAAGCGCTGTGACTCCGCTTGTAAAAGGTCGCAGCGGGCGTAAATGACAATCCGTTCAGCGTCACCAGATGTCCCGACTGAATCGAGAACGGACCTGTCTCTTCCACATGAAAAATCTGCAGGACTGGGATTTTGCGAGCGTTGGCACCGTCTATAAGTGCCTGCAAGCGCTCCACAAAAAGTGGAACATGATGGTCACGCCAATACGGACGATGACGGAAGGATTCCTGAACATCGATGACAAGCAGTGCTGTGGCAGTGTTAGACATGAAATTTCCCTCGATCTGCTAACCATATTGTCGCTTACCAGGACTGCAACGAAAGGCACGGAGAGTACCTAAAGCGGACAAAAAGCGCCATGCAAAGCGACGGCGATTTGGTGCTCGCGCGGCAGTTCATTTCAGATCTGAAAGCCTTGTCCGTTTTTGTCCGGTAAACGTCCGGACCGTGCCTTTTATTTCCCACCAGCGACCCTCACTATCCCCGTAAACAGGGCAGTTTCAAAGAACCGTAGTTTCGCTAGAGCCACGTCGAGGCGCTTTACGCTTGAAGCGCACAGTGGAAAAGAACCGGCCGCTCCGGTGGGATCGAAAAGCTCCCACCGGACACCCCCTAAGCCAACGAAAATGACCTATCGCTCTGAATCTCTAACACTCCTATGGGAGACAATTTGTCGCCGCGTCCTCAGCTCCTGACAGTCATAGCACTGCTGGTCTTGATGACCTTTGCCCAACCACCAGCCCCGGAAGTGGCAAACTCGCCGGACATCGACCACTCGGTCAAGGCAGGCCAAGACTTCTACCGCTTCTCAAACGGCAATTGGTTGAAAACAGCGTCGCCGCCCGCAGGACAAACGAGCCTCGATATTCGCGCGATATTGATGGAACGAAACGCCCAGCGCGTACGCGATCTAGTACGGGAAGCATCGAACCATCGCTCTGCCAACGGCGTCATCGAACAAAAAGTGGGCGACTACTACGCCAGCTTCATGGACCAGGCTGCGATCGAGTCTAAAGGACTCGCGCCTTTGGCAGACAGCCTGAGCCGAATTTCCGCTATTACCGACAAAGCATCGCTGTCTGCTTACCTCGGCACAACGTTGGGCAGCGAGATCGATGGACTCACGGCAAACTCCGACCACATCTTCGGAATCTGGATCAATCAGGGCTTCGACGATGCATCCCACAATTTTCCGCATTTCTGGCAGGGCGGATTGGGATTACCGAATCGAGACGACTACCTCGACCCGTCACCACAGAAATCGGAATTGCGCTCTCAATACCAGGCACACATTGCCAGGGTGTTGAAGTTCGCTGGAGTTGCGAACACCGAGAGTGAAGCGGCTGCGGTTCTAGCTCTCGAGGTAGGGTTCGCTCGTGCTTTCGCCCCGGACTCTGATGCAGCCGACACCTTCAAACAAAACAATCCGTGGAAACGCACCGACTTCGACCTTAAAGCCCCCGGCTTGGATTGGAACGCGTACTTCCAGTCCGCTGGGCTTTCCGGACAGGAAAAATTCATTGTTTGGCAGCCGTCTGCTGTCACTGGGATTTCTGCTCTCGTTCGCAACGAAGCTACCGATTGTTGGAAAAATTATCTCCGACTTCACGTTGTCGAACACTACGCAGATATTCTGCCGCGGGAGGTAGCCGCGGAGCACTCCACGTTTTACAGCACGGTCTTGTCGACACCAGGAGGAGGACCCGACCGCGAACGTGAAGCCATCGCCGCCACGAACGGCGCGCTCGGGCAGGCGGTCGGCCAGTTGTACACGCAGCGTTATTTTCCGCCGGAGGCTAAAGCAAAAGCCCAGGCCATGGTTCGTGATTTGCTCGCTGCGTATCGCGAGCGAATTCCAAAACTTACATGGATGTCGTCGGAGACGAAGCAGAAAGCACTCGCTAAGTTGGCCGCCCTGCAAGTCATCGTCGGCTATCCCGATGAATGGATCGACTACTCGTCACTCGAAATCGTGCGCGGCGACGCCTTCGGAAATATTCGGCGAGCCGAGTCGTTCAATCGCTCGCGAGACTTACGCAGGTTGCGGCAGCCGGTGAATCCGATCGACTGGCCGATCAATCCACAGCAGCCCGGTGCAGTGATTATGTTCAGCCCCAATGCCGAGTTTTTCACGGCGGGCATCCTGCAGCCGCCCTACTTCGATCCCAATGGCGACCCCGCGTCCAACTACGGCTCCGCGGGTGCCGCAATGGCGCACGAAATCAGCCACAGCTTCGACGAACTCGGGAACATCTACGACGCGCAAGGTCTTTTGGGTGATTGGTGGACGGCGGATGATCTCTGCAAATACCACGAAGCGGCGGCGAAGCTTGCCGTGCAATTCGATATGTATTGTCCATTCGCTGATCTCTGCGTGAATGGCAAACAGGTTTTGACCGAGAATATCGCGGACCTGACGGGACTCGAAATCGCGCACGATGCCTATATTTTGTCGCTCAGAAACAAGCCCGACACAGTCATCGCTGGGCTAGGTGGCGAACAACGATTTTTCCTGGCGTTTGCCCAGAGATGGCGAAAACTCCAAACCGAAGCTGCGCTCCGTCGTCAGATTCAGACCGACAGTCACTCGCCAGGCGAATATCGAAGCGACACGGTTCGCAATGTCGATGCTTGGTACGGTGCCTTCAAAGTCGTTCCCGGCGATAAGCTCTATCTCAAGCCGGCAGACCGCGTGCGAATCTGGTGAGCCCTAAACTGTCAGCTGCCGCGTCGAATTCTTCCGCAACGGATCGTAATCGCCTTCAAGAATCTTTCAGAGCGATCGAACTTCGATGGGGTAGCGCGAATTAAAGCTTCGGCGTTTTCTCCTTCTGCCCGCATCGCCAGCGGTTAATACGTCCGTCTAAATAGGCCGGTATTTCGCGTTCTTCTGTGTGGGATGTCGGGAAGACGTTGACAACCTATCGCGAAAGCACTATTCAGTTTGGGCGAAACCAAACGTAAGTTAAGGAAAATAAACGAAACGCGAGGTACGTCCAAAGTCTATGACGCGATCGACGTCTACGAAGTTCACTTCCATCTTCTCTTTCGTGGGGCTCTGGATAATCATCGGATTTCTCTTCACCGGCACGATCGAGGGGCAGGAGCAGCGAAACGTAGTTGTGGTGCGGCCTAAAGAGATTAACGATGTGCTGGTGAACCCGGGGATGGGCATCACCACGTTTCAGCGTTTTAACGGGCAGGAACCGAACCCACCGCTGAAGTGGTCTGAAGTGGGGCCGGTCGCGAAATTACCTCAAGCGGCGACACGTCCAGATTTTCCTGAGACTTCTGTTTCTTATTGCCGCTGGTACTGGAATGTTCTTGAACCTGAGCTGGGGAAATTCAATTGGGCCATCGTCGATTTGGCCATTGATGAAGCGCGCGCGCACGGGCAAAAACTTGCCATTCGCTTGATGCCGTACTCGAATCAGGACCCGCTGCCCGAATGGTTCCAGAAGTCTGGTGTACGGCGCGCGAACAAAGACTCCGATAAAGATGGAAAAATCTGGCAGCCGGATTTTTCCGACCCGCTGTATTTGAAATATTGGAGTGAGTTAGTCGCAGAAGCCGGCAAGCGCTACGACGGGAATCCTTATCTCGACAGCGTGGACATCTCTTCGGTTGGCTATTGGGGCGAAGGTTGGAGCCCTTACATGCCGGCGTTTTCATTCCAAAAAGCGCTGATCGATATCTGGCTCGAGGCGTTCAAGCGCACGCCGCTTTTGATGAATTTTGACGAGCCCGACTCGTTGGCGTACGGAACGCAACATGGCGCGGGGTGGCGGTTGGATTGTTGGGGCGATATGCGAGTCAGTTCCACCGATGTTTATTTTCCCGCGGAAATGTTGGAGATCTACCCGCAACAAATTGTGCGAACCGGAATTCAGGACGTGTGGCAGAGAAGCCCGGTGTCGTTGGAAACGTGCTACACGGTGCCCGGGTGGAAGGAGCGCGGCTACGACGTCGATTACATTCTCGCGCAGGGTTTGCGCTGGCATGTGAGTACGGTGAACATCAAATCGTCACCGATTCCGAGCGAATGGAAAGCTAAGTTTGACGAGTTTCAGAAAAAAATCGGATACCGATTTATTTTGCGCCGGCTTGAATACAGCAAGACGGTTGCCGCCGGCACCATGATGCCCGTGCATATGTGGTGGCTGAACGATGGAATCGCTCCGGTATATGGCGAATACGAATTGGTGCTGGAGTTGCACTGTGCGCAGAAATCGGCGCGCATTCGTATCCCCGTGGATGTGCGCAAGTGGCTACCAGGTGATGCGGTTTACGATGGCTCCGTCTATATTCCCGAGGATTTTTCGGAAGGCAGCTATGACGTGCGAATTGGCATGCTCGATCCGAGAACTGGCACTCCCGCGATTCGATTTGCGAACGAGGGCCGGCGGGCCGATGGATGGTATGCAGTGGGTGCGCTTACGGTGAAGAAATAGTGAGCCGTTGCTCTAGAGTTTTTCTTTATCTCGTTCCACTTCTGTTGTTGTTCTCTTTCTTGCCCGCGTCGTCCGGGCAAAATGCGCCTCCGGCGGAAGCGTTTGAAGTTTTGCAAAATACAAAGGCTGGGCCGCGAATCACTCCGTTTTTGCAATACCAGTTGGATGAAGCCTGGAGACAGGATGAAGCCCAGCAGAGAGTCTGGGATTCGATCCAAAACGAAACAGATTTGCTGAAGCTTCAGCAACAGATGCGGGAGAGTCTCCTTGAAATGATCGGCGGATTGCCGGATCGCAAGACGGACCTTCATGCTCGCGTCACTGGCAAGATTCAAATGGAAGGCTTTTCGATCGAAAAGCTGATTTTTGAAAGTCTTCCGGGCGTTTATGTCACGGCGCTCGTTTACGTGCCCGACGATCATTCGAAAAAGCATCCTGCTGTGCTGGTTCCCGCGGGCCACGCCACCAACGGGAAGATCCACTATCAGGTGCTGAGCCAAAGATTGGCGAGCCGCGGATATGTCGTGATTGCGTGGGATCCAGTCGGCCAGGGTGAGCGCAGTCAGTTTTGGGATGCGAAGGCTGGCAGGAGCCGATACAACCTCGTTTGTGCAGAGCACGCGGTGATGGGCAATCTCGCTTACCTTGCCGGTGCGAATCTGGCGCGGTGGGAGATTTGGGACGGCATGCGCGCAGTCGACTATCTTCTGACGCGTCCGGATGTGGATGGCGAACGCATCAGCATCACTGGAACCAGCGGAGGCGGCACGCAGACGGCATTAATTGCTGCGCTCGACCCGCGCATCAAGGTGGCAGCGCCTTCGTGTTTCATAACTTCGCTGCCAATGCGTATGGCGAATCGCATTTTCTCTGATCCGGACAGCGATCCCGAACAGGATTTTTTCGGCATGCTCTCAAGTAAAGTCGGCCACACCGGGTTATTGCTGCTGCTGTATCCGAGGCCTGTGATCGTAGCGTCGGCCGTGCTGGATTTTTTCCCGATCGAGGGTGCGCGCAAAACATTCAGGGAGGTTGAGAGAGTTTACGAGCGATTTCAACATGCTGACCGCATCGCCATGACCGAGGGTTATCACGGGCATCAGTATTCTGACGAAAATCAGGACGCGGCGCTGGACTTTCTCGATCGATTCAACGGGATGCCGTTACGGCGCGGCTTGCTTGCCGCGAAAGAGCTACCCGATAAGGAATTACTTTGCACGCGATCGGGGCAAGTTATGCTCGACGAGAGCGATGCTCGCTCTTTGATGGATGTGATTCGCGATTACTACGTGGAGCACAAGCAGTCCCCGCAAAAGACCTTGGCGGAGCTATACCGCGAGTCGAATGCGAGCGACATCGCGCAGTGGGGTGCGAGCGAATTCAATGGTGCTCCAGCCGGAGAAAATCAGATCACCTGGGAACAAGCAGGCAGCACGACGTTCGGCGAGTTTCAGATCGACAAATATGTTTTGCGGCATAGCCGGTTGCTGGTTTTGCCGTTGCTCTACATTCACAAAACGACTGGCAAGCCGAATGATGCCCTGTTGCTGTTCAAAGGGACGGGGAAAGCGGGCGCTTCAGACTGGCCGCAGATTGAGGCGCACCTTCGGTCCGGGTACGGAGTCGTTACTTTTGATTTTCGCGGGCTTGGTGAAACGCGCATGCCGTACACGCCGGTTTCGCCCGACGACCATTTGTTAGGGAAATTGGATTTCGACCACGCTTACATGAACCCAATTTCGGGAGTCCTGGCGAACCACGTGTATAACTCGCTTCTTTCTGGCCGACCGTATTTCTTCCAGATGATGGATGACGCGAAAATTGCGAAGCGCTTCGCAGAAGAAAAACTAAAGGTAAGAATTGCAGGCGTTGCCGCGCCGGGGGAGGCTTTCACCGTAGCTGCGGCGATCGCGGAAACCACGCCAGGGATGAAACTTGTGCGTGAGGCCGACTCGATACGGGTTCAATGGCGGGTTCTTGTGGAGAAGAAGGAAGAAGCGTGGCCTATCGAGTTTCTTGTGCCGGGGGGCGCTTATCTGCGGGAAGCGAACTGACGGACGGGTAATAGCCGTGTAAGGTTTGCGAGACTCGGAAAACAGATGTCACAATTCAGAAACATTTCTGGAAAATGAGAAATAGTAATTGACATCGGTATTGGTTTCTGACAAAAACGCTTCCAACGCTGCCAAAACCAGGACGGAAGCTCACCCATGACCAGAATCTTGCTTCGATGCTCTTTGGTCTTCGCGTTCGTCGCGACGGCACTCTTCGCTCAACGCCCAGGCGATTTTGCAATAGTAGGGCCCGGTGGTGGCGGAGCCATGTTCCGCCCGCAAGTCAGCCCGCACGATCCCAACACGGTGCTCGTAGCCTGCGATATGACGGGCGCTTACATCACGCACGACGGGGGTAAATCGTGGCGTATGTTTAATTTGCGCGGCGTGGCGGAGTTTTTCGTATTCGATCCAACCGAAAAGAACGTCATTTATGTGAAATCGACAGGGCTGTGGCGCAGTCAAGACAATGGCGAAACCTGGAAGCTGATCTATCCGAAGCCTGGTGCCGTGAAAGGCGTGAAGATGAGCTCCGACCATTCGGACGAAGACATCCTCGCGGATCCCGATCCACTCGGAAACATTTCGGCGATGGCGATTGATCCGGCCAACTCTAAAATTTTATATGCGGCCACTGGCGATCGGGCCAAAGGACCATTTGGACTCTACATTTCTCGCGATGCCGGCGAGACGTGGTCGAAACTGAACGACCTGACTGGAGCCGTGCTGAAAGTTTTTGTGAACCCGACGTCCTCGGAAGAACAGAGAAGCGTGGTCGTAGCCGGCTCGGACTTCGTCAGTGTCTGGAAGTCTTCGGGTATGAAGAGCATCCCTGTGCCGGTGGGGAAGAAAATCACCGACATTTCTGTCGGCTTTACGTCGCAGGGGAATCCGGTTTTCTACGCAATTTCGGATGAGCTTGTAGCGTCGGTGTCCGACGATTTGGGCGCGAACTGGCGCAAAGTGCAATTCGGCAAGGGAGATGTGAAACAACGCGCGATCGCGACGAGTCTGCTGCATCCTGAAACCGGATACGTCTCTTACCGGGATCTCGAGGATGGCGGAGTGAAATATATGGGGGTCGCAAAAACGAGCGACACCGGGCACACGTGGAATCTCGTGTGGAAGGAAGACATCGACACGCAAGGCAAACCCGGCGCGAACGTTCACGACGCGTGGATTACGGAAAAGTTCGGTTCCGATTGGGCCGAGAACCCACTCACACTTTCTGTCTCGAATCAGGACGCCAATCTTGTCTACGCCACCGACCTCGGCCGAACGATGAAATCAGCCGATGGTGGCGCGACGTGGAATGCCGTCTACTCACAAAAATCGACCGACGGTGGATGGACCAGCACGGGCCTCGACGTAACAACGTCGTACGGCTATCACTTCGATCCCTTCGACAAGAATCACCAATTCATTTCGACCACCGACATCGGACTGTTCCGCAGCGAGGACGGAGGGAAATCGTGGATGCAATCCACGGACGGAGTGCCTCGCGATTGGCGGAACACAACTTACTGGATCGTGTTTGATCCTGCTGTGAAAGGCCGCGTATGGAGCGTGAACAGCTGGACACATGATCTTCCGCGTCCGAAAATGTGGCGCCGCAGCGGCGTTGGGAAATATCGCGGAGGCGTTTGCATCAGCCAGGATGGTGGAAAAACCTGGACGAAGTCGAACGACGGAATGGAGCAGACGGGCGCGACGTTTATCCTTCTCGATCCGACGAGTCCCGTCGATTCGCGCACCTTGTACGTAACCGGTTTTGGCCGAGGCGTTTACAAGAGCACGAACGGCGGAAAAAATTGGACGCTGAAGAATAACGGGATCACGCAGAAAGAACCGTTTGCGTGGCGAATCGCGCGCGACAACAAAGGCGTGCTGTATTTGTTGATCTCGCGGCGGTCGGAAGACGGCAGCATCGGGACCGATAAAGACGGCGCGATCTATCGCTCCACCGATAGAGCCGAGCACTGGGCACCCGTAGCCATGCCGGAAAGTGCGAATGCTCCGAACGGCCTGGCTATCGATCCGAAAAATCCGAATCGTTTGTACCTAGCGGCTTGGGCGCGCGCCACGGGCGAACGTGGTGAAGGCGGTGGAATTTACCTTTCCGAGGATGCCGGGAAAACCTGGAAGCAAGTCCTGGATCGTGACCGCCACATTTACGACATCACGATCGATCCTCGCGATGCGAAGATTCTCTATGCGGCTGGCTTCGAATCTTCCGCGTGGATCTCGCGCGACGCCGGTGAACACTGGAGCCGAATTTCTGGTTTCAATTTCAAATGGGGGCATCGCGTCACACCCGATCCGGAAAATCCGAACGCAATCTACGTCACGACATTTGGCGGCGGCGTGTGGCATGGTTCAGTCGACGGAAAAGATAGCCCAGTCGATATCGCGACGCCTGAATTGCAACCTGGAAAATGACGCAGCCAAGATAATGACGAGCACTTCGCGAGAGCAGCGGCAATGAGATTGCGTTCGAAGAATGGGACTTACGCGTGGCGAGGCGTCCTCTTTATTGTTCTGCTCTCCGCGGTTCCCGCATGCGCACAAGTTCGCGTCTGGGAAGGAACGCTGACGCTTCCGGTCTACGAAGAGGGCAATCCCGATCCCAATCCGCCGTTCGATCAACAAGCCACCACTCGGTTCAACTATCCCTACACGCTGCGCAATGAACTCACCGGCGAGCGCCGCAACCACGCTCTGCGAGCGATCTATCTCGAAAACGAATACCTGAAATGTTCGGTTCTGCCCGACATCGGCGGTCACGTTTACACCTGCATTGACAAAATCAGTGGTCAGCCAATGTTTTACGCAAATCCTTCGCTGAAAAAAGCACAGATCGGTTATCGGGGTGCCTGGGCTGCGTTCGGCGTGGAATTCAACTTTCCGGTTTCGCACAACTGGATGTCGATGTCGCCCGTCGATTTTTCCTACGCGAAACATGACGACGGCAGTGCCTCCGTCACTGTCGGAAATATTGATCGTGTGTACGGCATGGAGTGGAGCGTCGAACTCACTTTGCGGCCCGGTTCCACCGTTCTCGAACAGCACGTACGGCTCAGCAATCGCAACGATGTTCGCCAACGCTTCTACTGGTGGAGCAACGCCGGCGTACGCGTTTGGGACGACTCACATATTCAATATCCAATGCGCTACGCGGCCGAGCATGGCTTCGCGGCAATTGAAAAGTGGCCGGTCGATGCCCAGGGCAAGGATCTCAGCGTCATTAGGAACCAGACCGATGGGCCCGTTTCGATGTTTGTTCACGGGAGTCGAGAAGATTTTATGGGCCTCTGGAATCCCCATTCGAACACGGGAACAGCTCACTTCGCGCGATACGACGAATTGCCGGCGAAGAAAATCTGGTCCTGGGGCGTTGACGCCGACGGCCTCGACTGGCGCAACGCACTCTCCGACGACAACAGCGCCTACTCGGAAGTGCAAGGCGGCCTCTTTCGAAATCAAGAAACCTACGCGTATCTTCAGCCGCGGCAACACATCAGCTTCACCGAATACTGGATGCCCGTGCGCGAGCTGGGGGGAATCTCGCGAGCGAACCTTTCCGGTATCGTTCACCTCGAACGCAAAGACAGTTCTCTTTCTATTTCACTCAACGCGAACCAGAAATTCCCTGACGCGACATTGCGTTTGCTCGACGACAGCAAAGCACTATTGACCGAGAAAACCGATCTTCAACCGCAAAAAACCTGGACCAAAGAAGTATCGTTGCCCGACAGAGATCGAAAATACATGTTCGAACTCCGAGACCAACACGGCACGGTTCTTCTACGACAAACAGAAGATCAATACGACTGGACCGACGACGCCAACATCAAGCTCGGTCCTCAGCCAAATTATGTGATTCCGCCTGAGAACGTTCGAACCGAAGACGATTGGCTGCAAGCGGGAGACCACGAAGAACTTAACGGCGAAAAGCTTTTGGCGATGGATACTTACGCCAGAGCGTTGCAGAAATTCCCCACGAGTTTCGAATTACAGAAAGCGTACGGACGCATTCTCTGCAGCCTAACGACGGAGCTCGAGCAGCCGTATCCGCGACAAGGACGCGCAAATCGCGACGCGGCTCCTCCCGTTGCGTGAGCGTTTCGTCGGCCCGGCGCGAAGCGGCCTCACGACGCTGAGCGTCGCGACGCTGCTCGTGCTGCTCGTCGCGTGCACGAATGTCGCCGCGCTGCAGGTCGCGCGTGCGATCGCGCGTGCGCGGGAGATCGCCGTGCGCGCCGCGATCGGCGCGACGCGCCCGCGTCTGCTCCGCCAGCTGCTCACCGAGAACGTCATCATCGCGTTCGCCGGCGGACTGCTCGGCGTCGGCGTCACGGTGTACGGCACGCGCTACGTCGCGCGCACGATCGCCGCGAACTCGCCGCCGTGGATGACGTTCGCCATCGATTGGCGCGCGCTGCTCTTCACGCTTGGTCGATCTCGATGCTCGTCGGGACTCGCCTTCGGCGTTTTGCCCGCGCTGCGGCTGATCGGCGTCGATCCGAGCGACGTCTTGCGCGGCGGCACGCGGCGCAACCGAAGGACGCGGTCTCAGCCAGCGCGCTGTTCGTCGTCAGTGAGATCGCGCTGTCGGTGGTTCTCGTGATTGGCGCGGCGCTCGCGATCGAGAGCGTCATTCGGCTGCAGCGCACTCCGCTCGGCCTCGATCCGACGAATGTGCTGACGTTCCGCGTCGGCCTCGCCGGGCAGCGCTACGAATCCGCGCGCGAGCGCGGGCGGGTCGATCGCCGAGCTGGCGATCGTGTCGCCGCCCTTCCCGGCGTCGACGGCGTCGGCGCGACGACGTACGTGCCGATCACCGGCTGCTGCTCGCAGTTCGGCACGACGCATCGAAGGACAGCCGAACGATCCGCGGCACGTTCTGATGGTGACGGGCAACATGATCACGCCGGGCTTCTTTCGAGCGCTGCACATTCCGCTGCTCGCCGGCCGCGATTTCACGACTGCCGACGACAGCGCCGCGCCGAAAGTCGCGATCATCAGCGAGACGTTCGCGAAGCAGATTCTGGCCCGCCGGCGACGCGATCGGCCATCGCATCGATACCGGCAACGGCATGGGCACGATCGTCGGCATCGTCGGCGACATCAAGCAGGCTCGCATGATCGATCCGCCCGAGCCGCAGTTCTATCGTCCGCATCTCCAGGACCCGTGGGAGACGATGACGTACACGGTGCGCGTGCAACGGCGGCGATCCGCAGCGCATCGTGCCGGACGTTCGTCGCATCATGAAGGAGCTCGATCCGACGCTTCCGGTCTACAGCGTGAGCACGCTCGAGAAGGCGATCGCCGACGTCGTCGATTCACATCGTCTCTTCGGACTTCTCTTCGCGGCGTTCGCGCTGGTCGCGCTGCTGCTCGCGACGGCCGGCATCTATGCGACGATGTCCTTCTTCGTCGCGCGGCGCACGCGCGAGCTCGGCCTCCGCGTCGCGCTCGGCGCCGAGCCGCGCCGCGTCGTCGCGCTCGTCGTTGCGTCAGGGCGCGATGCTGACCGTCGCGGGAGCGGCGATCGGGATCACGGCCGGCGTGTTCGGCGCGCGGGCGCTCGCGCACACGCTTTACGGCGTGACCGCGAACGAGCCGATGATCTACGTCGTCGCAACGGCTGTGCTCGATGGCGGCTGCAACCGTCGCGACGTATCTGCCCGCCGCGACGCGCGAGCGCGATCGATCCGATGATCGCACTCCGCGCTCCGATTGATCATTCCGCTCGAATCGCGACGAGCGGATCCACTCGCGTCGCGCGACGCGCCGGGAAGTACGTCGCGAGCAGTGTCACCACGCCGAGCAATCGCCGGGACGACCGCGAACGACACGAGATCCGTCGCAGCTCACGCCATAGAGCAACGTCGCGAGCGAGCGCGACACGAGCAGTGCCGCGCCGATGCCGATCGCGATGCCCACTGCGGCGAGCGACGCGCCCTGCGCAAGACCATTGCCGAGAACGTGCCGCCGCTGCGCGCCGAGGGCGACGCGCACACCGATCTCGCGCGTGCGCTGCGCGACCGCGTACGAGATGACGCCGTAGATGCCGACCGTCGCCAGCACGAGCGCGAGCGCCGCGAAGATCCCCGAGCACCTGGCCTTGCAGCCGCTGCCGCCACAGCGACTGGCTCACGGCGTCGCCCATCGTCTTCACGTCGTAGACCGCCATCTGTGGGTCGATCGCGTGCAACGCGGCGCGCACGCTCGGAACGAGTGCATATGGATCCGACAGCCGTCGTGCGAATCGTCAGCGTCTGCGAGCGGCTCTGCGCCTCCGCGTAGGAGAGATACATCGCCGGACCCATCGGCTGCGGCAGGCGATAGTGGCGGTAGTCCCGCACGACGCCGACGATCGTCGTCCACGGATCCGAGCTCGCGAGACCACCGATCTTCACGCGCTTGCCGATCGGATCCTCGTTCGGAAACACCCTGCGCACGAACGTCTCGTTGACGACGGCCACCGGTGCAAGTGTGTCGCGATCCGTGTCCGCGAGCAGACGCCCACGCACGAGACGAATGCCCATCGCGGGAAAGAAGTCAGGAAACACGGATTGCCAATGCGTGACGATCTCCTCGTTCGGCCGGGCGCGCCGGGTGTCCTTCGGCATTGACCTCGCTCTGGATGTCCCAACCGCTGAACGGAATGCCCGCCGCGGAGCCGACGATCGTCACGCCCGGCAGAGCACGCACCGCGGCCTCGAGATCAGTGAAAAAGCGAATGCGCCGTACCGCGCCATCGTAATCGCCGCTCGGGCAGTGTGATGCGCGCCGTGAGAATGCCCTTCTCTTCGAAACCGAGATCCGTGTCGATGTACGCGCGATAGCTGCGAATCAACAGCGCTGCGCACACCACGAGCACCACCGACAGCGCAACTTCCGCGATGACGAGCGTGTTTCGCAAACGCGCCCGGCCTCCGCCCTCACCGGCGCGAGCGCCGTCGCGAAGCGCGCTGTTGATGTCGATGCGGCTCGTGCGTAGCGCCGGAACGACACCGAACAACACGCCAGTGACGACGATGATCGCCGCGGCGAACGCGATCGCCAGCGGATCGCCCTTGAACGTGAAGTAGAACGGCACGTCATCCGGAAAGGCAAAGCGGAACAGGCGCACGGCCCAGATAGCCCGCGACGGCACCGACGACGCCGCCAATGCAGGCGAGAAGCAGGCTCTCCGTGAGCAGCTGGCGAACGAGACGCGACCGCGCCGCGCCGAGCGCCGTGCGCACGGCCATCTCACGATAGCGCGACGTGCCGCGCGCGAGCATCAAGTTCGCGACGTTCGCGCAGGCGATGAGCAACACGAGACCGACCGCCGCAGAAAGACGAGCAACGGCTTGCGCAGGTCGCCCGTGAGATCCTCGCGCAGAGTCTTTATCTCGACCGTCCAACCGGTGTTCTCTTTCGGAAATTCTTTCTGCGAGCCGCGCCGACACCACGGCGAGATCCGCTTTCGCCTGCTCGAGCGTCGCGCCCGGCTTCAGTCGTCCGATCGCGCCGGCGTAGCCACGATCGCCGTGCGATTCGCGCAGCGGTCCGTCGTAGGCGATACGGCATCCAGAACTCGCCGCGATCCGGAAAATTGAAATTCGGCGGCATCACGCCGGCGACGAGATGGCTGCGGCCGTCCATCGAGATCGTCTTGCCGACGATGCTCGTGTCGCCGCCGAACCGCCGCTGCCATAGTCCATAGCTGAGCAACACGACGTCGGAGCGCCCGAGCTGTTCTTCTTCGGGCAGGAAGTTCGCGGCCGAGTATCGGACGCACGCCGAGCAGCGGAAAGAGATTCGCCGAGACGGACGCGCCGGGAACGCGCTCGCTCTCGCCTTCGGAGATCGTCTTCGTCACCCACGTCCAGATGCCGAGCGCGCCGAGCGTGTGGTTCTCGTCGCGCCACGATGCGTAGTCCTTGTACGAGATGTTCGTCGCGTGATAGCCGCGCGGAATGTTCTCGCTGTAGACGGCGACGAGCCGATCGGCTTGCGGATACGGCAGCGGACGAATCAGGATCGCGTTGACGGCGGAGAAGATCGTCGTCGTCACGCAGATGCCGAGTGCGATGCAGAGAATCGCCATCGCGGCGAATCCGGGACTCTTGCGCAGCGCACGCGCCGCGAACTTGACGTCGTTCCACATACTCTCGATCACCTCGGCTCGGGTGTGCCGTCGCTGACGCCGCTCGTCGATGACGAGACAGGCGTCGCGCACTGCACCGAGATCGCCGAAGACCCGCGCGCGCTTCACGCCGCGCGGCCGAGGTCGACAGCCCGTCGCGCTCGAGATCGCGCACTCGCATCTCGAGATGAAACGCGAGCTCGTCGTCGACGTCCGCGCGCGCATCCCGCCGCCAGAAGCGCAGATAGCGGCGCCAGCGCGGCGTGTCAGACCAGGACCATGGCGATTACTCGAGTGCGAAGGTCATGCGCCGGCTGACGAGCCCGTTGTCCTTCCCCTCGACATTCGATGCATTGGGCTAGTATCGCCCTCTCGATACATCGAATGTCAATGGGAAGGATCAGCCGAACGGCGTCGCGCGGGCGCACCGCGAAGTCGAAACAATCGCGCCGGCCGTAGTGGCCGGCGACATCGAGCGACATCGACTCCTCGCGCACCCGCTCGAGAGACAGCTCGGCGGTGAGGATCGTCGGCTCGTCGTAGACCGGACCGGCGATGTACTGGCCGTCCGGGCCGATGATCGCGCTGCCGCCGCGCATGCACGAATTGCTCCGGCGACGTCACGCGATCGGGATGCGGCTCGAGCTCCGGCGGAAGATCCTTCGCGCGCATGCAGCGAGCCCGGCCGCGAGGACGAAGCATCGGCCCTCGAAGGCATAGTGCCGGCTCGCGACCTGCAGCATCTCGTGCGCGGTCGGCCACGCGGCGATGTGAATGTCCTCGCCGGAGTCGTGCAGCGCCTGGCGCGCAAGCGGCATCCAGTGCTCCCAGCAAATCAATCCGCCGACGCGCCCGGCCGGCGTGTCGACCGCGCGCAACCCGGCCGCGTCGCCGGGCCCCCACACCATTCGCTCGGTGTACGTCGGCACGAGCTTGCGATGGTGGTTGAGAAGCTCGCCCAGAGTCTCCATATATTAGGAGACTGTTATACAGCGTTCCGCGTCCGACGCCGGCTGCGACCCGCTCCGTCACGCCAACGACGAGCGTCACGCCGTTCCGCCGCGCGATGTCGCCGAGCGCGCGCCCGGACTCGCCCGTCGACCACGACGCTCTCCTCCGCCATGCGCGCGAACACGCGCTTCACCGGCGCGTGATCCCACAGCGCCACATCGCGACAGACGTCGAGCCAGACGGGATAGCCGGGAAGCCAGGTCTCCGGGAAACACGACGAGCCGGCGCGCCCGCGCCGCGGCTTGCGCGGTGAGCTCCGCGGTGCGCTGCAAGCCCGCGGCAAGATCCGGCGCGACTTCAGCCTGCACGACGGCAACGATGCTAGAGCGCATTGATCATGAGGAGAAGAATGCTGAAGAATCGAACGTCGCAAGCTACCGTACTCGTCGCACGATCGCCGCGCTCGCCGGCGCGAGCGCGTGCGCATCCGCGAGGCGTGGGCGCGCGGCTCGAGATGCGCCGCGACGCCCGCGACTCGGTCTACAAGGCGGCCGGAGCGCCGATCGACCCTGCGCGGTCGATCGCGAGCACGGCTTTCGTCGAATCGACACCATGTACGCCGAACGTCGGGGGCCAGAGTTGCTATACGGCCGAGTTCGAGTTCGTCGCGACATGTCAAGCCAATCTGCAAACCGTGCGCGCTCTCCGTCTAAGATCCTGGGTCGCGTCGAGCACGCGGAGTCATGCCCGGAGCCGCCCAAGTGGTAGGCGGTCAACGAACGCCGCCAGCGATGACGAATACGCTCGGCGACCTTCTGTATCGTCGTGACTTTCGAGAAGGCTCGTCTCGCAGCCGAGCGCGCGTTCGAACTTCGTGGATCAGCATGGCGGCACCGCGCGACGCTCACGCCCGCGAAGCGCGAACATGCTGCCGCGCTGCCGTCGCCACTTTCGCCAGGCTTCGAGCCAATGACTTGAAAGCCCGGAGTCGCGGCAGCGGCGGATCCGAGAACGGCGCGTGCATCGCACCGCCGCAAAGTCGGTCGCCGAGCGCACCGTCGGCACCGAGCCATAGCGTTTCTCGAGATGCTTTTCGATCTTCGACCTCGAGAGGTGCGGCGCTCGCCGTCGTCTCGAAGATCACGTTGCCGCTCGCGATGAACGTCTCGACGTTGCGCAGCTTCATCTCTTCGAAGAGCACGCGCAGTCGATCCATCTTCACCGTGCGGCCGCCGACGTTGACCGCGCGCAGCAGAGCGATGTAGCGCATCGAGTGAGCCGAAGTTATCCGCGAAAGACGAAGTACACCGCGCCCACCATACACAGCGCGGCCCAGAGGAAGTCGAGCTTGAACGGCTGCTTCATGTACAGTATGGCGAAGGGCACGAACACCGCCAGCGTGATGACCTCCTGCATGATCTTGAGCTGGCCGAGCGACAGCATCGCGTAGCCGATCCGGTTGGCGGGCACCTGCAGCGTGTACTCGAAGAACGCGATGCCCCAGCTCGACGAGGATCGCGACGATCAGCGGCTTCGTGCCGAGGTTCTTGAGGTGCGCGTACCAGGCGAACGTCATGAAGACGTTCGAGCCGACGAGCAGCGCGGCCGAGCGAAGAATAGTCGGGTTCATTGAGCGATGGGCCATGGGCGATGGGAGGCGAGCGTCGGACGAGACGCGAATCTAGGAGGTGCGTCCTAGACTCTAGGACCCATGACCTAGGACCGCAGCCCTGATCAACCCCGGCTCCACTCCGAACACCCGTACTACCCGCATAATTCTACCCTTGACATGAGCTGTACTAGTCGCATAGTACACCATGCTTCCGTTTTCGGTGACGCTCAAGGCAGGCGAGCCGCCCTACCGGCAGGTCGTGTATGCGGCGACGAAAGCGATCGTGTCCGGCGAGCTCGCTCCCGGGCGCGTCGTTCCCGTCCGTCCGTGAGCTCAGCCAGGCACTGAAGATCAATCCCAACACGGCGCAGAAGGTCGTCGCCGAGCTCGTGCGCGACGGGCTGCTCGAGGTCAAGCCGGGGATCGGCACGCTCGTCACCAACGGCCGGCGCGCCATCCGCAGCCGAGCGTCGCTCGTTGCTGTCCGCCGAGGTCGAGCAACTGGTCGTCGAGGCGCGGCGCCTCGGACTCGAGCGAGACGACGTCATCAACGCGGTCTCGGCGCGCTGGGCCGAGCTGTTCGCGTCGTAGCGACCGATGAAGGTCGCGAGAGATGATCACTAGGAGGAATCGCTCATGTCCGTAGTCGAAGTCGATCGAGTGTCGTATTCCTACGGGTCGCACGAAGCGCTGCGCGACCTCAGCCTCGTCGATTCCCGACGGCTCGCTGTACGCGCTGCTCGGCCCCAACGGCTCGGGAAAGACGACGCTGCTGCAGATCCTCATGGGACTGCGGCGCCCGAAGCAGCGGACGCGTCTCGCTGTTCGGCGTCGACAGCGCCGCGCTCACCGTCGACGATCGCGCGAGATCGGCTACATCGCGGAAGGACAGGCGCTGCCCGGCTGGATGCGGCTCGATCAACTCGAGGACGTATCTCGCGCCGCTGTATCCGACGTGGGATCGCGCGCTCGCCGACCACCTGCGCGACCGCTTCGAGCTCGATCCGGACGAAGACGATCAAGTCGCTGTCCCGCGGCCAGCACATGAAGGCCGCGCTGCTCTGCGCGCTCGCGCCGCGCCCGAAGCTGTT
>CAWCHM010000006.1:0-229317 GCA_963795355.1 uncultured Acidobacteriota bacterium | reverse complement strand
CGACACGTGCGCGAACGGTTTGGCCGGCGAAGATATGCTCTGGCAATTCGAGGCGGAGTTCAATGCCGCTCAGCGTGATGGAAGACAAAATCCCGGACATCAGGATGATGGCAATCAGGCTCGCGAGAATCAGGAAAAGAAGATTGTTGCCGGTATTGAGCGCGGCGAGTGCGACGATGATGATGCCGCCGATGTAGATCCAACCTTCGCGAGTGATGCGGTACTCCATCTGGTAGCCGATCCAACGCAGCGGCGTGCGCTTGGCGAGAACGGGCACGAGCGTGATCGCGACCCAAGCGGCCACGACGAGCGCGCTGACTGCGGCTGCGATGGATAAGCCGAGGTGGCCGACTTCCGCGGCCGCTCCCGAATACAACGCAAGCATCAAGGCGATGCCGAGCGCCGCGATCGAGATGAAAAACGCGCGGACGCCGGGACGGTCGGCGCGGGCCAAAGCTGCGAGATGGTGGAAGTCAGAGCCACAATTTTTCCGGAGACCGCAGCAACGGCCGCGCTTTACAGGGGAACGCGAACGGATTCGACGATGTCGCGCAGAACCGCTTCGGTCGTCTCGGATTTCTTTTGCAGCGATGCGTGGCGCGAACTGGCGGCAACGCGATGCGAAAAGACCGCAACAGCTAGCAACTTGAAGTCGTCGGGAATGCAATAGTCGCGCCCGTCGAGAAAAGCGCGCGCCTGCGCTGCGCGCTGCAACATCAATGTGCCGCGCGGAGAAACGCCGAGCGAAAGCTGCTCGCTGTGCCGCGTGCGATGCACGATTTCGAGCGCGTAGTCGTGCAGGCTGGTGTCGACGCGAACTTGCGCGACCTGGTGCTGCATCGCGAGGACGTCATGGACGTCGGCGATGGGCTCGAGCGATTGCACGGGATCGTCGCCGGTCCGGCTGCGCAAAATTTCGCGCTCGGTCTCGTGCGACGGGTAGCCCATGCGAATGCGCATCAGAAAGCGGTCGAGTTGCGATTCAGGCAGCGGATACGTGCCGTGATGTTCGATGGGATTTTGCGTGGCGATCACGAGAAAAGGCTGCGGCAGCGGCATTGTTTTGCCGTCAACCGTGACCTGAGCTTCGTTCATCGCTTCGAGCAGTGCGGATTGCGTGCGCGGCGTCGTGCGGTTGATTTCGTCGGCGAGAACGACGTTGGCAAAAATCGGGCCGGGACGATACTCAAATTCGCGGGTTTCGGCGGCGTAGACGCTGACGCCAAGCACGTCGCTGGGAAGCAGGTCGGAAGTGAACTGGATACGCGAAAAGCTGCAATGAAACGATTTTGCGAGCGCCTGGGCGAGCGTCGTTTTACCAACGCCGGGAACGTCCTCGATGAGCAGGTGGCCGCGCGCGAGGAGGGTAATCAGCGAAAGCTGGATGGCCTCTTCCTTACCGTAGATGGCGCGTGCGATCGAACGTTGGAGCTGCGTGACGATTTGAGAGGTGACCGCTGTCATGGTTGAAAACCCGGGCCCTTCCTGCTACAACTTATTGACGCCTCGGCTGATACGCGAGTTCCCCAAAACCGCGTGTGGCCGTGAGAATTGGGCGACTAGCTCAGTTGGTTAGAGCGCTCCCCTCACACGGGAGAGGTCAAAGGTTCAAGTCCTTTGTCGCCCACCATTCGCCCTTCCGGTTGGCTCAACTATTTTCTACTTTTGATTGTGGGACGAGCAGAAAACGTTGGATTTCTGTGCTCGACTCGCTATTTCCTTGTGCGATTGCACCAATGTACAGGGTGAAACCTTGGGATTGGGCCGGCGCAGCGATGTGCGTTCAGGGGATCCAGTGAGTGGCGATGGGGGTTTCGGGGCCGCGGTTGCCGCCGCTGCGGCCTGAAGCGGGGTCGGACCATGGGCGCCAGTTTTCCTTCTCGAAGAATTGGACGAGGATCTTTTTGGCGTTGGGGCCGCGTGGGGCGTTGCGGAGGGAGGCGACGATTGCGTCTTGCTGAGTGCGATCGAAGACGCCGTAGATGAAGACGGTGAAGTAGGTGCGCAAGAGCGGGAAGTGGACGCCGAGTTCGCAAAAGGCGGCGGGCGTGTTGGGCTGAGAGACGGACAGCGGAATCTTGTGTCCGGCGATGGCGGCGGATTCGAGCGCTCTGCACTGGTCGGAATTTTCGCTGGCTGCGGTGATCGCGTTGACGAAGGCGTAGCAGTAGGCGATGACCAGCGCGCCGAGGATCCATGCCGCGATTCTGTGCGTGCGCAATTACTTTCCTTCGTCAGCCGAATGACAACTGAAATGGCCGCGCGCGACGGGGCCCTGGTGTCATGGAAGTAGCTCTCAGTCGCAGAACGTCTGGCCGGCGGTCCTTCAATCTTGCCAAGGCTACTGCTTCAAGCTTTGCAGCCAATTGAGCACGGCGGTTTGAAGCGCGATGCGGTGATCGTTGTAGCCATGGTCGGTTTCCATGTGGATTTCCGTGGCGCGGGTGTCGCCGGCTTTTTGGAGCGCCTCGAAGAGAGCGTGATTGTCGGGGACGTTGCCATCGGACGATTCGATGACGAATATCAGTCGCGACTTCAGGTCGTTGGCCCAGTCGACGTAGTTCCATTTCGCCGCATTTTGTTTTGCTTCGCTGAGCATACCTTCCGGGGTCGTTCCGGCGAGGCGTGGGGAAGCGTCGTGGTAGCTCTTTGTGCGGGCTTCGCTTTCGGGACGCATGGCGGCGGGGCCGAGATTCCACGCGGAGATTGCGGCCATGCCGAGGATCGCCTGGTCGTGCGCGGTGGCGTAGAGGCCGAGGAATCCGCCCATGCTGTGGCCGACGACGGCGATTTTCGTCGTGTCGGTGCGGTATTTCTTGGGGTTGGCGGCATCGCGCAGGAACGCAATCGCGGATTGGGTGTCTTCAATCGCATTGCTGAAAGAGAAGTTGCCGGCGCTGCCCCAGGAGCCGCGATAGTGCGGGACGAGGACGTTCCACCCAGCGCGGCGGATGGCGTAGGCGAGATCCATGTTCTGTTCGTTGCCGGGAAATCCGTGGAGAAGCAAGACGACGGGATGCGGGCCGGCGCCGGATGCCAAGTAGAAGACGGCGTTGAGGCGCGTGTTGTGGCTGGTGATGTCGGGCGCTTCCATTATGGCTGGGAAGTCTTTGTCGCGCGGTGGATCGGTGACGATCGCGGCGGGGACGTCTTGCGCATTCGCGCTGATGGAGATCGCGAGGAGGAGCGACGCGGTCGCGATGAGTCGAGAGAGTCTTGTTGGGTTCATGGCGCGACATTGTGTCGGATTTTGTTGGCTTAAGCATCGAAAAAGTTTGCAACGTTCAGAATGAGCGTTGGTTACGAATTTCCGTGCGCGGGCGCTTCGTGGATGGCGATGAGGTAGACTCCTTGCGTTGTGAAGCACAGGCTCTTTAGGGCCGAAGTAAAACCTCGGAACTCCGAGGTAAGTAGAAGTTTCGGTGCGACTTCGTGTTTTGCGAGTTGAGGCGATGGCGAACTTTTTGCGGACGGTCGAATTTTTGTGTTTGAGCTTGTGGCTCGGAAGCGATGTGTTTCTGAGCTTTGTTGTGGCGCCGGGGGCGTTTCGCGTTTTGGCGAGCCGCGATCAGGCTGGAGCGATGGTTGGGTTTGCGCTCTGGTGGATGCACATGATCGGAGTGATTTGTGGCATCGTGTTTTTGACGAGCCGGTTTCTGCGGACTCGCAATTTTGCGACGCTGGTGGCGCCGGCTACCTTGTGCGTGGTGCTGATGATCGTGTTGACGGTGACGTCGCAGCACGCGGTGAGTCCGCGGATGGCGGAGTTGCGGACGCAGATGGGGTCGATTGAGGCTACCGAGGCCCGGAACCCGCTACTCGTCGAGTTTCAGAAGCTGCACCGGCGGTCGGTGTCCCTGGAAAGCGGGGTATTGCTGGCCGGGATGGCGGCGATGTTTTGGCTGGTGCGCGAGGGCGGCTGAGGGCAGTTCCGTTTTGGGAAGCTTTGGGGCATACCCCCCTATTTTTTTCTCACTGTGTGGAAACTACTGATTTCAATTGAGTTACGTCAACGTCGCGGGCGAGGTGTGTGTAAAGCGCTGAATCGAATTAGGTTGCGGACGGGCTAGCGTTCGCTCTATGTTCGCCAGGAAAAGAAAAAGCGCCGGAAGTGATCCGGCGCTTTGGCGTTTTTCTTTGAGCCCTTAGAATAGCAGAGTCTGGGATTTTGTCAAGGGGTGTTTGTGCGTCCCCAAACTCACCCGTCAAAGCGGTGACGGCCAACACGACGGAAGGAATTGACATCGGAGGATGGTAGAGGTTGGATACGGTGCGGCGGAGGCACTGGGTGGGTATGCTTCGGCGACTGGGGATCCTTCTGGCGTTGGCTTCGATATTGCCGGCGCAGTTCACTGCCGCAAGACGGGACCAGCAGAAGCGTATGGCAACCGACCACGGAGCGGTCGAGTTGCAGGATGAAGATATGCCGGCGACACAACAGGTCGCGGCGCAGGAGCAGGCTGGGTCGCAGGTTGCGGAGCACAATGGGGGGCAGGAGTTTTCGATCAGCGGAACGGTGGTGGATTCGGCGACGGGTAAGCCAATTGGACATGCGCTAGTGGGGCTGGATGTGGATGGGAAGCCGCCAATGCGGAGGGTGTTGACGGGGGAGGATGGGAGATTTGAGATTGTAGGGGTCGCGAAGGCGGGACAAGGGAATATCGAGGCGTGGAAGCCGGGATATTCATCGCCGAGGCATATCAAGACAGATCGATACCGAGGGATAGGGAGGATGCAGACGATCGTCGTGGAGCCGGGCGCGGATGTGACGATTCGTTTGACGCCGGAGGCGACGATTGCGGGGCAAGTGGTGGACGAGAGCGGTGAGCCGATTGAGGGGCTGCCCGTTGAGCTTGTGTTCGAGGCGGCGGAGCAAGGAAGGCGCATTCTTCGCGAGCACGACCGGGCGACTACGAATGAAGAGGGAAGATTTCGATTCGCGAATTTGTCGTCGGGGCGATATTTCGTGGTGGCAGGACCGAGCGAAGAGGTTGCGTCGCGGAACGACGCGAGGGGACATACGGCGCTCGGTTACCCGGCAGAGTTTTACGGCGGGGGCAGCGATTATTCGACGGCGAGCCCGATTGATCTGACGGCGGGAAAACATGTCGATCTGGATATGCGGTTGGCGCTTGAGCCGCTTTTCCACGTGAGCGGAACGATTACCGGAAATCCGCTCCCAGGGCGTCTCGACTTGCGCATTTTGAACGCGGCGCGCCGGCGCGTTGGGCAAACGTGGCTCCAAAATACGGATCGGGAATTTCAGATTGCGCTATTGCCAAGCGGTAGCTACACGATTCGGTCCTCGATTTTCAGCTACGAAAAGAAACAGTGTGCGGTGGCCGTGAAACATCTCGATTTAACCAGGGACATGCTGGGGCTGCATCTGGCGATGGCCCCATGCGCGACGATCACAGTCAATGTGTACGTCGAGCACACTGCGGAAGGACCGAAGAAAGATTTGCAATCCTTCGTTGTGAATAGAAACGGCGTGGAGGTAGCGGAGCGGCCGTACCCGGCTCAGATCAGCCTGTATTCAAAAGATGATCCCAATCCCTTCACGCGATTCCGAGGCCAAGCGGAGAAGGACGACGACCCAAACGTACAGTGGATCCGAAATGTGGAGCCGGGAGCGTACCGAGTCGATGTGCAGCCGTTTGGAGCGCTTTACGTCGAGTCCGCGCAATCGGGCCTGACAGATTTGCAACGCGAAGATCTGGTTGTGGCGGAAGGCGCAGCGGTGGCTCCGATCGAAGTGCGAATGCGTGATGACGGTGCACAACTGGAAGGCACCATCGCAGGCGGCAGCGAGAGTGCGGCGGTGGTGATTGCGATCCCCGAGAATCGAGAACGGCTGGCGAGGATGGCGATGGCGCATGAGGGGAAGTATGTGTTCAAGAATCTGGCGCCGGGGCCTTACCGAATCGTGGCGGTGGACCGTGTGGATGATTTTGCGTACGCGGAGCGCGATGTGATGGCGCGGTATCTGGCGCAGTCGAAGGAAGTGAATCTGAGGGCGAACGAGAAGGCGACGGCGGATCTGGAATTTATACACGTGGGGCGCGGAGACGCACAATGATGCCCTGGGTGAGGACTGAGAGAGTCGCGGCCTTCGTATTTGTTTTGGCGATCATGCTTGTTGGCGAAGTTGCGGCCGGGCAGGCCCCTGCGGCGGCGAGCGGCGGTTACCGGATCGCGGGCGCGGCGGTGGATGCCGGCAGTGGGCAGCCGCTGGCACGCGCGGAAATTACGATCGAGTCGCAGGAAGGGACGAAGGTAAAGGAGGCCTATGCGACCGGGACCGACGGACGATTTTCGTTCGAGGGGCTCGCGCCGGGCCGATACACCTTGTTGGCGGAGAGACGCGGTTATGTGAAACAGGCGTACAAAGCACACGAGCGATATTCGACAGCGATTGTTGTCGGGCCCGGACTGAAGACCGATGCGCTGCGATTTGCGATGACCTTGGGTGGTTCAATCACTGGGCAGGTTATCGATGAACGGGGAGATGTGGTGCGAAACGCGCGCGTGATATTGCTGCGCGAGGCTTCGATAGGAAAAGAGCGAAGGCTGACGAAGGCTGTAAGCAAGTACACGAATGATTTGGGAAATTATCGGTTTGAACATTTGAAAGCGGGCACATACGTCGTGTGTGTGAAGTCGCGGGTGTGGTATGCGGAGTCGGCGCAGTCGGGATTCGTTTCGACGGAGCCGCCTCCGGCAGGCGATGTGGATACGGATGTCGCGTATCCGGTGACGTTTTATCCGAGCGCGGTGGACGCGGCTGTGGCGGCGCGGATCACGTTGACGGCGGGAGAGAATGCGACAGCAAATGTGGCGATTGCGCCGGTGCGAGCGCAGCACGTGACGATTCGAGTTTACGGCGACGATGCGAGACATTTGGGAATGATCTCGACGGAGCTATACATTGCGGAAGGGGTTACCGAGCACGGGGACTTCATGGAATCGGTCGAGAACGATGGGATCCACATTGAAGGATTACCGCCGAGCCGCGTGGATGTGTCCTGGACAACAGGATCGGGAAAAAACGAGGAAGAGCATCTGACGACGCTAAATTTGGCGGGGAAGGTGGAAGGGAATTCGGCGGCGATGGTGGTGCGCGGGGTGTTGAACGTGGAAGGTGGGATGAAAGCGGCGGGGATGACGGTGAAGTTGGCGTATGCGAACGGGGGGAAGCCGTTTTCGGCGACGGTTGGGGAGAAGGGGGAGTTTGAGTTTCGGGAGGAGATGGTGCGGGGGGCGTATTCGGTGGAGGTGCCGCAGATGGCGGGGGCGGCGGTGGGAGTGCGGGCATCGGGGGCGAGCGTTACGAGCGGGGATGTGGAGATTGTGCCGGGGCGGGATGTGGAGTTGAAGGTATCGGCTTCGGCGGCGGCGCGGGTGCGCGGGAGAGTGGTGGAGAACGGAGCGGCGGAGGAGGGAGCGTTGGTGGCGTTGGCGCCGGAGTGGTTTGAGGGCGAGAACAATTTGATGCGGGTGGATCAGACGGACTCGGATGGGACGTTTCGGTTGGAAGACGTTGTGGCGGGGAAATATACGTTGATCGCGGTGGAGGATGGGTGGGATGGGGATTGGAGGAGCGCGGAGTTTTTGCGGAGGTTTGTGGGTGGGGGGAAGAAGATGGAGGTTGGGGCGGGGGCGGTGGTGACGGTGGAAATGGAAGTCGTGAAGTAGCGACAGAACCTCGGAAGAAACAAGAAGCAAGAAACAAGAGCCGGACAGGATCGATTTTTCGGAGATTAGGGTGGTTGCTGGCGAGGGGAAAACCCGCACCCTCTCAAAGCTGAGGGTGCGGCACCCAGGAACATTCAGGCGCTTGCGGAATTTGGGTGGCTGAATTTTACCAGGTGAGGCGGTCGGCGCCGACCAGGGTTAGGTCGAGGATGGTTTTGTCGGTGCGGTTGAATGTTAGGTCGTAGTAGGAGTTGCCGAAGCGGCGTTGGATGTTTAGGGATTTGAGGGATTTGGGTGGGACGACGGCCTTCACTGTGGTGCTCCAGTCGATGAATTTGGGTTTGCCGTTGAGTTCGATTTGAATCTGCACGCTTACTGTTACGAAGCCGCGAAATTCGAGACATTGGATGTTGTCGTGGGTTGAGGATGAGCAGGAGGCGTCGGGGTCGGCGCGCATGGCTTGTTCGAATTGATCGAGGTGAGCGGAATCGTCTGAGCCGATGATGGCGGCGGAGAAATTTTGGTCGGTGGGGACCCGGTGTGTGTAGAAGAGGACGCGATAGTGTTTTTGCGGTTTGAGATCGAGGATCGCGAGATCGCGGGAGCCTTCGTGGTCGGTTTGGGCTAAGAAATCCGGGGAATAGTGAAGCGCCTGAGCTTGTTGAAATTGGAGCGAGCCGGCGGAGTTGGGTGTTACGTCGAAGAGGACGTCGCTTAGGCCGAGATAATTTTTGTCGGATTTTTCGCTGCTGCTGAAGTAGGCGCGTTCCACTTTGAGGCGCAGGTTTGGTTTGAGATTTACGCCGCTGCGTTCGATGCGGTAACCGTAGGCGTTGAAGAGGCTATCGGAGGGGCGAGTGGGGACGTTTTGAAGGATGTAGTCGCGGGCTTGGCCGTTGGTCGCTGTGAAACATCCGGCTCGTTCAGCCTGATCGACGGCTGCGAGGAAAGAGTAAAGCTGCTCGACGACATCGGTCTCATCGATACCGATAGAACCGAAGGGCCATCGATTCGGCGGCGCCAGGACGACGCGAAAGTCGGAATCGAGGGAATCCCGTTCGACTCGGAACATGCCTTTCGTGATCAGACATGTGTTGGCGAGTAGAGGGGCGTCGCTGTTGGCGGCGAGTGGGAATGAGATAGATGTGTCGAGGGCTTGTTGAGCGGGGATGTCGGGAGAAAGCAGGAGTGAGCCGCTGTTGACGGATGCTAGTCGAAATGATGGAGAGGTCGAGGTTACTGGCTTTCGGGGAGCACAGCCGATGAGAGCGAGGCAGATGAGGATCTGTGGGACGGGTCGAAAGACGGCGTGGGTGAATCGGTTCGGCATGTAAGTGCAATTACTTCAGGGGCTGAAGCCCCTTTGCTGGCTGAGTTTTTCTGTGGCGGCTGAAGCCGCCACCCCCTAAAGAAAAATCTCTTCGGACTGAGCCGCCGCGCTTTGAGTGGCGTGCAGCTCGGGATGTACTGAGACGAGTACGTTACACTTCTTGGCGATGGATCAAGACAAAATATTGGGGGCGCTGAAGCGGTATTGGGGATACGACTCGTTTCGGCCGATGCAGGAGCGGATCGTCGGGAGTTTGGTCGGCGGGCGGGATGCGTGTGTGGTGATGCCGACGGGCGGCGGGAAGTCGCTGTGCTACCAATTGCCGGCGGCGCTGTCGCAAGACAAGACGGTGGTGGTGATTTCGCCGCTGATTGCGCTGATGCAGGATCAACTGGCGCAACTGACGCAGATGGGGATTGCGGCGGGGATGCTGAACAGTTCGATGGACGGCGCTCAGCAGGGGCACGTGATGCGCGAGGCGGCTGCGGGGAAGTATCGGTTGCTGTATTTGTCGCCGGAGCGGCTAGCGCGGGGGGATACGGCAAAGTGGCTGGCGCAGGTGCCGATTTCGATTTTTGCGATCGATGAGGCGCATTGCATTTCGGAGTGGGGGCACGAGTTTCGGCCGGAGTACCGGCAGCTGAGTTCGCTGCGGGCGAATTTTCCCGGGTGCGCGATTGCGGCGTTTACGGCGAGCGCGACGCGACAGGTGCGGCACGACATCATTGCGCAATTGAAATTGCGCGATCCGGACAAATATATCGCCAGCTTTCACCGGCCAAATCTGCGGTACATCGTGAGGGAATGCGAGTCTGGGACGCAGGAGACGCTGCTGCTGCGGGCGTTGCGCGCGTACGGCGACAGCAATTTGATCGTGTATGCGCCGACGATTCGGAACAGTGGAAGAGACGGTGGATTTTCTGGAGGGGCACGGAATTCCGGCGATTGCGTATCACGGGCAGATGGATGGCGACGACCGGCGGCGAAATCAGGAGAAGTGGATGGCGGACGAAGTCCGCGTGCTGGTGGGGACGGTCGCGTTCGGCTTGGGGATCAACAAGGCGGCGGTGCGCGCGGTGATCCATTTGTCGCTGCCGAAATCGGTGGAGCAGTATTACCAGGAAGCGGGACGAGCGGGGCGCGACGGGTTGCCTGCGGATTGCGTGATGTTGTGGCAGAAGAAGGATGTGGGGCTGCTGGCGTATTTCATCGAGCAGATGCGGGACGCGGAGGAAAAAGAGAGGTCGTGGTCGAGGTACCACACGGTGCGGAAATTTGCGGAGGCTGAGGCGTGCCGGCATCTGCAGATTTGCGGACATTTTGGGGAGAGTCCGAAGTGGGATCGATGTGACGCGTGCGATGTTTGCGGCGTGATGCCGTCGTGGCTGGCGGAGCCGGTGGCCGCGCCGATTGGGCGACGTTCGAAGAAGAGGCGAGGGATTGCTGCGGCGGCAGGGGCGGGGGCTGCGGGTTCGTTTGGCTCGGCGCGGACGAGCGAAGATGGGCGAAGGTTTAGGGAGTTTGCGGACGACGAAGCGGCAACGGGCGTCGATCCGGAATTGCGAGAGCATTTGCGGGCGTGGAGGAGCAAGAAGGCGAAGGAACTTGGGATGCCGGCATACATCGTGATGATTGACAGCTCGATGGATGCGTTGTGCCGGGTCCGACCGACGACGGCGGAACAATTGATGAATGTGATGGGATTTGGCGAAAAGAAGGTGGAGAAGTATGGCGCGGAGATATTGGAGGAGTTGAGGCGGTTCGAAGAAGGAGAGCGCGAGGCGGCGAGCAAGAAGGTTGCGACATCGCCGGCGCAGGAGACGCTGCAACTGCTGGCGCAGGGCAAAACGTTGGAAGAGATTGCGCGGGCGCGGGGACGACAACTGGCGAGCGTTGTGTCGATGGTTTCGGAGATGGTGGAGAGCGGGGAAATGGAATTTCGGCCGGAGTGGATCACGGGGGAGCGGCTGGAGAAGATTCGCGAAGCTTGCAAACAGCTCGGTACGGAGCGGTTGAGAGCGCTGAAGGATGCGTTGCCAGCGGAGATTACGTATGAGGAGATTCGATTGGTGGCGGCGCACTGGAGAAGCGGAGCGGGAGCGAACTAAACGCGTTTCGGGAGCTCCGGGCGTGCGTTAATCGGCTGGTTAGATAGTCCTATACATGCGGTACTAAGAATTTGATGGTTCGGTACTATTCGTACCGATGGTAGGGCTCCGTTTATACTTGGAGTGTCTTTGTCGTGGTTCAGCGCCGTAACTCCAGCCGATGCAGCGATCGTGCTGCAAGCGCGGCTCGACAGAGAATTTCTTCTGGACCGGTAAGACGCGAAGCTCCGCAGGCTTCGGAAACTGGGAAGTTGGGCGGAAGATTCGAACGCTGGTGCTGGAAGTGAATGGAAGCCCCAAAAGCCCTATGCTCGTTATCGTAGGAATGATTCTGCTGTTGACCTGGACCTTCGACTACGCACTGCACCTCGCTCCAAGTTCGCTCGTTAATTTGCTACTGCTGTTTGCGAGTATCTCGTTTGTGCTCGACTTTATGCGCGAGCGCGAGAATCTTCGGCACCCGCGTCCGGGATGGGATGCGATGCCGCCGAAGGGATGGTTCGCGAACTCGGTGCGACGCGTGCGGCATAAGATGAATGCGTCGTCATGGGAGACAGAGCGCCCAAAAGCGGTGCCGTCGATGAAGTTGAAGGCGACACGGGCGGCGTAGGAACGAGCGAAGTAAGACGGAATGATTTAACGAAGTAACGATCGGCCGGCGGGAGATTTTGGGGCGCTGGGTCGCGAACGCAACCTTTCACTGAATCCCACTACAAATAAAATTTCTAGCGCGGCGCGGCGCGGCGCGTATTGGTGTGTCTGTCCGTCGGAGAAAGATGCCTTACGGTGGAGTTGTTCGCGGGAGCTGCGAAGACGGAGTGTGTTTTGACTGTGGCTGGTTCAAGCGAAGCGGGATTGGAGGATTTTGGTGCGGTAGTCGAAGATGCGGCGGACGTCGGGGGCGACGAAGATGGAATTGATGAGGGATCCGCCGAGGACGGCGTAGTCGACGCGATCGGAAACTTGCGTGCCGCCGTTTTGGGCGACGAAGCGATGTTCGTGACGCCAGAGGCGATAGGGGCCGTTGAGTTGTTCGTCGATGAAGCGGTGAGGAGGTTCCCAGGCGGTGATTTCACTTTCCCAAGAGATGGGGAGGCCGTGGAGGCGGAGTTTGTAGCGGATGTGGGTGCCGGGCTTCATGACGATGGGGTCGGGCGTGATGACTTGAAATTTGAGGAAGGGCGGAGTGAGGCGTTCGAGATTGTGAGCGTCGGAGAAGAAGGGGAAGACTTCGTCGATGGGGCGGGGGAGGAAGATGGTGCGGTCGATGGAGAAGGTTTTCATGGAGGTGGATGAGTGGGTGGTAGTGGCGGGCGCAGTTACGCACCGCGATCGCACAGTTTGTTGTGACGGGGTGAAATCTAAACCCGCACCCTCTCACTGCTGAGGGTGCGGCACCCAACAGCCGAGCGCAGTCGCGGGGGGTGTCGCGTGATGGAAGAGTTAGCCGCCGTGGCTGCCACCGGTTAGTTCGCGGACGATGTTGGAGACGAAATTTTTGGCGTCGCCGAAGAGCATGAGAGTTTTGTCGAGGTAGTAGAGCGGGTTGTCGATGCCGGCGAAACCGGCGGCCATGCTGCGCTTGATGACCATCACGGTGCGGGCTTTATCGACGTCGAGGATGGGCATGCCGTAGATGGGGCTGGTGGGATCGGTGCGCGCGGCGGGATTGGTGACGTCGTTGGCGCCGATGATAAGGGCAACGTCGGTTTGCGCGAGGTCGCCGTTGATCTGGTCCATTTCGAGGAGTTTGTCATAGGGGATGTCGGCCTCGG
Source organism: uncultured Acidobacteriota bacterium (assembly GCA_963795355.1). GTDB lineage: Bacteria > Acidobacteriota > Terriglobia > Acidiferrales > UBA7541 > Acidiferrum. Next base: position 216,409 of record CAWCHM010000006.1, on the reverse strand, counting down.
CGAGGAGGACGTTCATGTGGCCGGGCATGCGTCCGGCGACGGGATGGATGCCGAAGGTGACGTCGACGCCGCGCTTGGTGAGGGAATCGTAGAGTTCGCGGACTTTGTGCTGGGCTTGCGCGACAGCCATGCCGTAACCGGGGACGACGACGACTTTGCTGGCGGCGGCGAGGATGCCGGCGGCTTCTTCGGGCGTGGCGCTGCGGACGGGTGGAGCTTCTTTCGCGCCGGCGGCGGTGGTTTGAATTTGGCCGAAGCCGCCGAAGAGAACGTTGGTGAAGGAGCGGTTCATCGCTTTCGACATGATGACCGAGAGGATGAAGCCGGAAGAGCCGTCGAGAGCGCCAGCGATGATGAGGAGTTTGCTGTTGAGCACGAAGCCCATCGCAGCGGCGGAGAGGCCGGCGTAGGAATTCAAGAGCGAGATGACGGTGGGCATGTCGGCGCCGCCGATGGGGATGACGAGCATCACGCCGAAGATGAGCGGGATGACGATCATGATGGGGAAGAGGCGGATCTGGTCGGGATGGATGATGAGAATTACGGCGACGACGAGCGCGATCCCGAACAGAAGAGCGTTGACGAAATTTTGGCCTTTGTAGGTGATGGGGCGCTGGGGGAGGACTTCTTGTAATTTTCCGGCCGCCATGAGGCTGCCGGTGAAGGTGAGCGAGCCGAGAATTACTTCCATTGAGAGCACGGCCATCATGAAGGGAGAGATGTCGGGAGCGCGAAGGTAGAACTCGGCGGTGCCGACGACGGTGACGCAGAGGGCGCCGAATGCGTGGCTGAGCGCGGTTCGCTGGGGGACGGCGGTCATCGCGACGTTGCCGAGGGGGATGCCGATGATGGTGCCGACGACGAGGCCGATGGCGATGAGCTTGTAGTCGATGATGCCCGCGTGGAGGAGCGTGCCGCCGATGGCGAGGACCATGCCGGCTTCGCCGGCGAAGAGGCCGCGGCGCGCGGTGACCGGAGAGCTAAGCCACTTCAGGGAAAGAATGAAGAGAGCAGTGGCGACGAGGTAGGTGCACTCGATCAGCGTTTCGGTGGTGAAGAAGGTGGTCATTTCGCCGAGGCACCTGAGGATGCGCCACCGGCCTTCGGTCCGCTCGACTTGAACATCTTGAGCATGCGGTCGGTGATGATGAAGCCGCCGACGATGTTGCTGGTGGCGGCGATGATGGCGATCGTGCCGAGGATGGCGGCGAGATTGGTTTTGTGTTCACCGGCAAGAATGATGGCGCCGACGACGGCGATGGCGTCGAGGGCGTTGGTGAGCGACATCAGCGGCGTGTGAAGGAGCGGCGAGACGCGGCGGATGATTTCGAATCCGATGAATGCGGCCAGCATGAAGACGTAGAGGCCAGTGAGCAGATCCAACTTCATTGCGGAGTTTCCTCCTTGGCAGCGAGAGCGGGAAGCTGGAAAAGTTCGCGAAGGCGCGCGTTGACGATTTCGCCGCGGTGGGTGACGAGTGTGTCGCGCAAGATGTCGTCTTTTAGATTGAGGTTGAGCTTGCCGTCTTTCACGAGGAGCGCGAGGAACGTGGAGAGATTGCGCGCGTACATCTGGCTGGCGTGATAGGGGACGGTGCTGGCGAGATTGAACCAGCCGACGATGGTGACGTCCTTCTCGACGGTGATTTTTTCGCCGGGGCGTGTGAGTTCGCAGTTGCCGCCACGTTCGGCGGCGAGATCGATGATGACGGAACGCGGCGCCATGCCTGCAACCATCTCTTTGGTGACGAGCGTTGGCGCTTTTTTCCCGGGGATGACGGCGGTGGTGATCACGACATCGTGTTCGGCGACGACTTTGCCTAGCAATTCACGCTGGCGGTTGTAGAAGTTTTCGTCCTGGGCGGTGGCGTAGCCGCGGGCGTCTTGAGCGTTTTGAGCTTCCAGCGGAAGTTCGACGAAACGGGCGCCGAGGCTTTGGACTTGCTCTTTCACGACGGGGCGGAGGTCGTAGGCGGAAACCACAGCGCCGAGACGGCGGGCGGTGGCGATGGCTTGGAGTCCGGCGACGCCGACGCCGAGGATCAGAACGCGAGCAGGAGTGATGGTGCCCGCGGCGGTAGTGAGCATTGGGAAAAATTTGGGAACGATGTCTGCGGCGATGAGGACGGCTTTATATCCGGCGACGGTCGCCATCGAGGAGAGCGCGTCCATGCTTTGTGCGCGCGTGGTGCGCGGAATTAGTTCGACGGAAAAAGAAGTGACGCCGCGTCCGGCGAGGTCTTTGAGAACGTCGACGGAATTCATCGGGCGGAAGAAGCCGATGACGATCTGATCGCGGCGAAACATGGCGAGATCGGCGGCGCCGGTTTTGTCGTTCGCGCCCGGGCTGAGGACCTGGACGATGATGTCGGCGGTGCGGAAGATTTCGGCGCGATCGGAAATTATTTTTGCGCCTTTGGCGGAATAGTCTGCGTCGGGATAACCGGCTTCGACACCGGCGCCGGATTCGACGATGACTTCGAGACCGATTTTGGAGAGGTTCGCGAGGGCGGCTGGTACGAGTGCGACGCGACGTTCCCCCGGGAAACTTTCTCGGGGTACACCAACAATCATTGAGGGGCCTCCCAAGGGACCGAGTGCTGGCGCCGAACCGCGCGGCATTGTACACCGAGACGAAGGGCGAATGTCGATGGGGTCATGTTGAGTGGGACGCAGATGGGCGGGATGAAGTTGCGTTGCGGCAGGGCGACGGAGAAGACGGGCACGACGGTGCCGTGCCCCTAGGAAATGCTGACGCCGGGGCAAGCTGGAGTGTTGCAGTGCTGCGCCCGTACCTGGAGGCGCACAGTGAAGGCATTGGAAAAAATAGACAAAATCTCGATCGCGACCGGGCGACGAATGTTGAATTATTCGGCGGCTTCTTTGGCGGGGATGAAGTAGACCTCTTCGAATAGGGTGCCTTTTTGCCAGCCGGCGCGGGCGAGGATGCCCATTCCGTTTTCGCACATGCTCGGGTGGCCGCAGAGATAGCCGGTGGTGTCGGCGGGCTTGAGATTCCATTCGTCGGCGTATTTGCGGACAAGATCGTCGACGCGGCCGGTTTCGCCGTGCCAGTTTGCGTCTTCCCACGGGCGGCTGATGGTGGCGACGTATTTGAACCACGGAACTTCGGCGGCGATGCGTTCGAGTTCTTCGCGATAACCGAATTCCCAGGAACGGCTTCCGCCTTGAAGGCAGTAGAGCTTGTGGTCGCCGGGCATCGCACTGTCGCGTTTTTTCCAATCCTGATAGAGCGTTCGGACGTAGCTTACAAATGGGGCGATGCCCGTGACGGTGGCGAGTAGAAGATGATTTGTGCGCCCGCTGCGGAGGTCGAGGGTGAAGCGGCCTTTGGCGATTTTGCGGCAGTAGAGTTTGTCGCCTTTTTGGAGCTTGTAGAGAAGAGGAGTGAGCTCGCCCTGGGGAACGAGTTCGACGAAGAATTCGAGGAAGCCCTCTTCATAGGGAGAGGAGACGATCGAGTAGGCGCGCTCGATGCGCTTTTCGCCGTTGTCGACGCCGAGGGTGGCGTATTGGCCTGCTTTGAAAGGAAACGGGCCGCCGGGATCGACTTTACCAGCCACAGGTCTTCCGATAGCTCTCTGCGCTCAAGAACGTGGGCCGTGTAGTGCTTGTCTGTCGGAAGAGCCATCTGCCATTTCCTCCACTGAATCTACGGGGCTGTACCGCAGCGTTCTGGGTCGGCGTTCGTCAAAATGAGCCCGAACGCTTGGTGGCTCAGAAGTGGTTGCGATAGCGGGATTGTACAACGGGAAACGGACGGAGAGGGAAGGGCAGATCGCGCGTCAAGGTGGTACGCCTGGGCAAGCGGGGCGCAGCGGTGCTGCGCCCGTACATGATTGGGATTTGTCACAACGACGTGCCTGTGAGCAGGACTCGCTACGTTAGAGCGCCAGTGTTTCGAAGTGAGGAGCTTTAGCGCCGGCTTGTTTGGTCGCGACGAGGCTCTGTTCGACACGGGCGATGAATTCGGCGGAGCTTTCGCCGATCTGGTATTGCTTGCACGATGCGGCGAACTCGAGCGGAATGTGGTGGCCCTTCCAGTTGAGTTCAAAAGGCGTGAGGCGCGAGAGGACGCGATTGAGCTGTTCGGTGGCGCACTCGGGCATGACCATCATGAACTTGTCGGCGTCGAGACGAACGGCGAGGTCGGAGCCACGAATCACAGAGCTCATTCGGGCGCCGAATTCGCGCAGAGCCTGGTCTCCGGCGTCGCGGCCGTGGCGATCGTTGACCGCGCCGAATTGCTTGAGATCGAGCATGACGAGCGCAAGGGGATGACCCATGCGTTGGGTGCGGGCGACTTCGGCGGCGAGACGCTGTTCGGCGAAGCGGCGATTGTAGAGGCCTGTAAGCTGGTCGACCATCGATTGGTTGCGGAGGCCGTAGAATTGCGCCTGCTTGTCGGTCAGCTGGGCGCGCAACTGCTTGATCAGAAATTCCTGGCGGATCGTGTATACGTTGAAAAGAACGATCAGCGCGATAAGAGCGAAAATGGCCTCAGTAAGACGAATCTTGAGAAAGGTGCCGACGCCTTGGTTCGATGCGATCGCGGCGAGAGTGACGATGGCGACGACAAGCAGCATGCTGACGAAGATCGAGTAGCGGCCGAGGTAGGAGTCGCGCCTTTGGATCAGCGACATCTCCTGCTCGAGGGCTCTCTCGCTGGGTTCCAGCGAGGATGGAACATTCACAAGATTACGATCCGAAGCGCGCATATTATGAAGACGGGGAACCTGGCCCCGTTTACTCAAATTAAGGGCACGAAAATACAGGGTCAATGGAACTTTGGTTTAAGAGGCGAAGTAGGAAATAGAGGCATAAACACAGGGATTTCGACTAGACTGACGTGCGTTATGGGACACGAAACAATGGCGAATTGGCGGATTGAGGGGATGATGACGGATCGGAAGATTTGGCTGGCTTGCTTGATTGCTGTGGTGGCGGGACTTGGGCTCGGTGCAGGGGCGCTGCGACCGCAGGAGCGGAGTACAACAGCGGTGACGTCGGCTACGGCGCCCACGACGACGCAGGACCCGGTCGCGATCGATCAGATATGGCAGAAGTCGAGCGCGAAATATGACACTGCGCGACAGGCGCTGCTCGCGGAAGTGAATCGAGCGGATGGCGAAGGACCGTATCGGGCGGACTGGGAGTCGCTCCAGAAGTACGAAGTACCTGAATGGTATGCGGATGCGAAGTTTGGGATTTTTATTCATTGGGGGGTGTATTCGGTGCCGGCGTTTGGCAGCGAGTGGTATCCGCGGGAGATGTATCACGAAGGCTCGGAGATTTATAAGCATCACATCGCGACGTATGGGTCGCAGGACAAGTTTGGGTACAAGGATTTCATTCCCAAATTTAAAGCGGAGCAGTTTGATGCGGCGAAGTGGGCGGCGCTGTTTAAAGAGGCAGGAGCGAAATATGTGGTGCCGGTGGCGGAGCATCACGACGGATTTGCGATGTATGACAGCGGTTTGAGCGATTGGACGGCGGCGAAGATGGGGCCGCATCGCGACGTGATCGGTGAGTTGGCGAAGGCGGTGCGGGCGGCTGGGTTGCACTTCGGCGCGTCGTCGCATCGCGTGGAGCACAATTTCTTTTTGGGAGTTGGACGGCAGATTTCGTCGGATGTGAATGATCCGCAGTACGCGGCGCTGTATGGTCCGGCGCACAACTGGCTGGAGGCGCGTCGTGGGACGCCTGTGTCGAACGATTTCACGTTCGTGTCGCAGGCGTGGACGGATGACTGGCTGGCGCGGTCGGCGGAGATCGTCGAGAAATATCATCCGGACATCATGTATTTCGACTGGTGGATCGGGCAGCCGTCGATTCGCGCGAACCTGACGAAGTTCACAGCGTTTTATTACAACTCGTCGCTGAAGTATGGCGAACACGTCGGCGTCATCAATTACAAGGACTATGCGATTCAGGAGCACTCGGCGGTGCTCGATCTGGAACGTGGGCAGCTCGATGAGATTCGACCGCTGCATTGGCAGACGGATACGTCGGTGAGCAACAAGTCGTGGGGATACATCGAGAACGATACATTTAAGTCGCCGGAGTTTGTGGTGGATCAGTTGGTGGATATCGTGAGTAAGAACGGGAATTTGCTGCTGAACATCGGGCCGAAGTCGGACGGGACGATTCCGGATGAAGTGCAGGGCGTGTTGCGGGAGGTCGGCGGTTGGCTCGCGATGAATGGAGAATCGATTTACGGAACGCGACCTTGGACGAAATTTGGAGAAGGGCCGACGAAAGTTGCGGCGGGATCTTTTCACGACACGGACACACAGAAATATACGAGCGAGGATTTTCGGTTTACAACGAAGGGATCGACGCTGTACGCGATTGAATTGGGTTGGCCGGCGGGTGGGGAGGCGGTGATTCACGCGCTGGGGACAAGCGTTGGTGGGAAGGTGGCTTCGGTTTCGCTGCTTGGATCGAACGCCAAGGTTTCGTTCGAACAGGGCAGCGACGGATTGCACATTCACGTACCGGCGCATCCGCCGGGGAAATTTGCGTCGGCGTTTCGAATTACGTTTGATGGCGCAAAATTGCCCGCGGCAGTGGTTTCGCACTAGCGCCACCGCCGACGATTCGAACAGTCGGCGGGTCGACGGGTGACTCATTCTGTGTGGAAGACTTCTTCCATTTGCGCCCACCATTCGCCTTCGGCGCGGGTGTCGATTGGAACTTGAATCGGCATCATGATCTTCCACCATTCCTGGGTCTTCGGGTCGGCGGCCATTTTTTTCATGTCGGCGTCGTAGTTTATGCCGTGGTATTCGAAGTAGGCGAAGAGAAAATCGTCTTTTAGGAAGATCGAATAGTTTTTGATGTTGCAGGCGCGAATCGTGGCCAGGACTTCGGGCCACACTTTGGCGTGATATTCCTTGTAGCTCGCGATCGCGTCTTCTTTGACTCTGATCAACATGCCGTAGCGTTTCATGCGGTTCCTCTCGTGGAACGGTTCGCCGGTTTTGTGTTTTTGATGCCGGTCGCCGCGCCGTCGCACTTCGGTTTAATCATTTATCTTGAACGGCGTCAATTCAGCTGATGTATGCTCTCGGCGCTCGCGTCGGTGTTTGCTGGTGAACCTCGACGTGAGACGTGATTTGATTTGACGCGTGCTCAGGGGAAGCGTTTCGTGGATCTGCAACTCGGCGGGAAGGTTGTCGTGATTACGGGAGGCGCCAAGGGAATTGGCGCCGCGATCGCGCGAACTTGCGCGCAGGAAGGGGCGGTTCCGGTTGTTCTGGATCGTGACAAGGAAGCCGGAGAGCAGATCGCTAGCGAATTGCGTGGCGCCGACGGTGGCGGACGGAAAGCGGATTTTCTCGGGATCGATCTGTGTTCGGCAGGAAGTTGCCGGGAAGCGATCGATCGCGTCGCGAAGACGCATGGGCGAATCGATGCGCTCGTAAATAATGCGGGGGTCAATGACGGCGTTGGGCTTGAGCATGGAACACCGGAGCAGTTCGTGGCCTCGCTCGAGCGGAATTTGCTGCATTACTACAACATGGCGCACTTCACGCTGCCGTTTTTGAAGGATGCGCGGGGCGCAATCATTAATATTGGTTCGAAGACGGCGGTCACGGGGCAGGGCGGAACATCGGGATACGTTGCGGCGAAGGGAGCAATTCTTGCGCTGACGCGCGAGTGGGCTGCGGAGCTCTTGCCATTTCATATTCGCGTGAACGCTGTGATTCCGGCTGAGGTGATGACGCCGCTATATCGGCAATGGCTGAGCACGTTTCCAAATCCGGAAGAGAAGCGGCAGAAGATTGCTTCGAAGATTCCGTTGGGGCAGCGGATGACGGACGCTAGTGAGATCGCTTCAACCGTTGTGTTTCTCCTGTCGTCGCAGGCGTCGCACGTTACGGGGCAACATCTGTATGTCGATGGCGGGTATGTACATCTCGATCGGGCGTTGACATAGCCATGGTGATGACCTCCGCCAGCGGCGCGGCACCTTCTTCCGCGACATCGGCTCCTCTTACCGAACGACGATTCGCTCTGCCGTTTGTGTTGATCACGAGCCTTTTCTTTTTGTGGGCGCTTGGCGTCAATCTGAACGACATTCTGATTCCGCACTTAAAGAAGGCTTTTCACCTCACCGATTTGCAATCATCGCTGATTCAGTCGGCGTTTTTCGGCGGATATTTTCTTTCGGCGTTGCCGGCGGGGTGGTTGCTGGAGCGGATTGGATACAAGCGAGGAATTCTCGCAGGACTGCTGACGTGTGCCTTTGGGGCGTTTTTGTTTATCCCGGCCGCGTCGGTGCGAGTGTATGGATTTTTTCTGTTTGCGCTTTTTGTGATGGCATGCGGACAGGGCGTGCTGGAGGTGGCGGCGAATCCATACGTCACGATTCTGGGGCCGCCGGAATCGTCGGAACGGCGGCTGAATCTGGCGCAGTCGTTCAATGCGGTGGGGGCGCTGGTCACGCCGATCATCGGCAAGGCGTTTATTTTGTCGGGCATTGAGTATACGGCGGCGCAATTGGCGGTGATGACGACGGATCAATTGGACGCGTACTCTGCGTTGGAGGCGAGTCGCGTCAGGGGGCCGTACCTTGGGATCACCGCGATATTTTTAGTCGTGGCGGCTTTGATTTATTTTGCGAAGCTGCCCGAGGTCAAAGAAGTTGGCGAGAGTTTGCCTGCGGACGCCGACATGACTGCGGATGAGAAGGCTCCGCCGGTGAGTAGCATCTGGCGCGAGAAGCATTTGATCAGCGGGGTCCTGGCGCAGTTTTTTTATGTTGGCGCGCAGGTGGGCGTGACGAGCTTCGTGATTCGTTTTGTGCAGCATGCGCTTCCAGGCACGCCGGAGAAAGTCGCGTCGAACTATCTCAAATGGCATTTGCTCGGATTCATGATTGGGCGATTTGCGGGCTCGGCGACGATGAAGAGCATCGCGCCGAATAAATTGTTGGCGATCTTTGCCGCGTGCGCATTTATCTGCGGTGGCGTTGCGATTACGATGACGGGTGAAGCGCCGGTGTGGGCTGTGGTGCTGATCGGGTTCTTTCACTCGATCATGTTCCCGACGATTTTCGCGCTGAGCCTGAAGAACCTTGGCGCGCACACGAAGCGCGGCTCGTCGCTGCTGGTGATGGCGATCATCGGTGGCGCGGTTTTCCCGGCGCTGATGGGATATGTTTCCGATCAAAGTTCAATTCAAGCGGCGTTTGCGGTGCCGCTGGTTTGCTACGCGTACGTGTTGTATTTTGCCGTGCAGGGATTCAAGCCGCCGGGCGTTGATGCCGGCTCGCGGGCCTGAGGAGAATATGAGAATCGTTCGAATTGCGTTTCTGGTGTTGGTTGCCGCAGTGGTGTCGATCGTCGCGCAGTCGCCGCTTGCGGCGCAGGCGTACAAACCTTCGGAATCCAACCTCAAGGCGCGCGAATGGTTTCAGGATGCGAGATTTGGGATGTTCATCCACTGGGGCGTGTACAGCGTACCTGCCGACGGCGAGTGGTACATGGAGCAGAAACATGTCCCGGTCGTAGAATACGAGAAGTTCGCGCCGCAATTTAATCCGACGCAATTTAATGCTGCGGAGATCGTCGCGCTCGCCAAATCCGCCGGGATGAAATACATCACGATCACGAGCAAGCATCACGACGGCTTTGCGATGTTCGGGACGAAGCAGAACAAGTGGAATATCGTCGACGCAACGCCGTATGCGAAAGATCCGCTCAAGCAACTTGCGGAGGAGTGCCGCAAGCAGGGGATTAAGTTGTTTTTCTATCACTCGCAACTCGATTGGCACAATCCTGATTATTTCCCGCTCGGCCGCACGGGACATTCAGCTGGCCGCCCCGAAGGCGGAGACTTCAATCGATATCTTGAATTCATGGATGCACAGCTAGCTGAGCTCCTGACGAATTACGGCGACGTTGCCGGCATCTGGTTCGACGGCATGTGGGACAAGCCTGATGCTGACTGGCAACTCCAGCGCACGTACTCGCTCATTCACAAGCTTCAGCCGGCGGCGCTGATCGGCAGCAATCACCATCACGCGCCGTTCGACGGCGAAGATTTTCAGATGTTCGAAAAGGATTTGCCGGGGGCGAATACGGCTGGCTTCAATCAAACGTCGATCAGCCATCTGCCGCTGGAAACCTGCGAAACGATTAATGGTGCGTGGGGCTACAACAAGAGCGACAAGAATTTTAAAAGCGTGCCAGAGCTGATTCACTATCTCGTGCGCGCCGCGGGTTCGAACGCGAATTTTTTACTGAACATCGGCCCGATGCCGACCGGACAGGTTCAACCGGAATTCATCGAACGATTGCACGCGATCGGCGAATGGACGGCAAAAAACGGCGAAACGATCTACGGAACCCGCGGCGGCGTGATTTCGCCACGCAGTTGGGGCGTATCCACCGAGAAAGACGGCAAGACCTATATTCATATTCTCGACTTGAAAGACGAGTACCTGGCGCTTCCGGCCGTCCCGGGTGTGAAACAGGCCCACCTCTACCACTCGAAGACGCCACTGGAACTGAAAACCCTCGACGGCGGCTTGCTTCTGCGAGTCCCGACAAATGTGCGCGACTCCATCGACACCATCGTCGTGCTGGAGTAACGCGTCGACCTGTACGAACGGCCAGAATCAAGCAGTGATATCGATACCTCGTAACCGACGGGGCTTCATACAGCAAACACTGTAGGGGGCCCTCCTTTTATTTGTGGTATCCAATGGGGCCATGGGTCTAGGACCAACGTAGGTTCCGCCGTTCGAGGATGCGGCGATCCTTCATATTGATGCGAAGCACTGGATGTCGCGGCCGCAATGGTCGGAGTGTCTGTACAACGTGCGCAGTCTGCACCATCGCCTGGAGAACAGCATGAAGAGAAGTAATCAGAGTGCGTCGGGCTCGAAGGCCAGCTCGACACTTCCCCCGCCACTTGTAGACGCAAAGGTTGAAAACAACGGCGGTAGTGGTAACGGCCATGTGTCGTCGCCCGAACTCACTGCGATTCTTGCGAGTTTGCAGACCATGCGCGACGGCGATTTGTCGGTGCGGTTGCCGGGGTCGTGGACGGGACTCGCTGGGAAGATTGCGGACACCTTTAACGACATCGTTTCGACAAACCAACAGATTTCGCAAGAGTTGAAGCGCGCCGGGCAAGTGGTCGGCAAGGAGGGAAGAACGCGGGAGCGGATTCGTTTTCACCAGACGAAGGGCGCCTGGGGCGAGATGGAAGTCTCGGTCAACACGTTGATCGACGACCTGCTGCGTCCGACGACGGAAGTGACGCGCGCGATTGCAGGTGTCGCGCAAGGAAATCTGACGCAGACCGTGCGGCTGGACGTCGACGGGCGGCCACTTGAGGGCGAGTTTTTGCGATCGGCCACGATCGTGAACACGATGATTCAGCAGCTGAGCATTTTTACATCGGAAGTGACGCGCGTGGCTCGCGAAGTCGGCACGGACGGAAAACTCGGCGGTCAGGCGCAGGTGCCGGGCGTCGCGGGAACGTGGAAAGATCTCACCGATTCGGTGAACTCGATGGCCAGCAACCTCACTGGCCAGGTGCGCAACATCGCAGAAGTCGCGACGGCGGTGGCGAGCGGCGACTTGTCGCGCAAGATTACGGTGGACGTCCGAGGCGAAATTTTGCAGCTGAAGGAAGCCATCAACACGATGGTCGATCAGTTGCGATCGTTCGCGTCGGAAGTGACGCGCGTGGCTCGCGAAGTCGGAACCGACGGAAAGCTTGGCGGTCAGGCGGTCGTGCCGGGCGTCGCGGGCACTTGGAAGGACCTCACCGACTCTGTGAATGCGATGGCCGGTAACCTCACGGCTCAGGTGCGAAACATTGCGGAAGTTACGACGGCGGTCGCTCGCGGCGACTTGTCTCGCAAAATCACGGTCGACGTGAAGGGCGAAATTCTGGCGCTGAAAGACACCATCAACACGATGGTGGACCAGCTCAACGCGTTTGCCGGCGAAGTGACCCGCGTGGCTCGCGAAGTCGGGACCGAAGGGAAACTCGGCGGTCAGGCGGAAGTTCCCGGCGTAGGCGGCACGTGGAAAGACCTCACCGACAACGTCAACTTCATGGCCAGCAACCTGACTGGCCAGGTTCGAAACATCGCGGAAGTCGCGACGGCGATTGCGACTGGTGACTTGTCTCGCAAAATCACGGTCGATGTGCGCGGAGAAATCCTTCAGCTTAAGGAAACGCTGAACACGATGGTGGACCAGCTGAACAGGTTCGCCGGCGAAGTGACGCGCGTGGCGCGCGAGGTCGGTTCCGAAGGGCGCCTCGGCGGTCAGGCCAACGTGCCGGGAGTCGCGGGCACGTGGAAAGATCTCACCGACAACGTCAACTTCATGGCCAGCAACCTGACTGGCCAAGTTCGCAACATCGCTGAAGTTACGACGGCGGTCGCACGCGGTGACCTTTCGCGCAAGATCACAGTCGACGTCAAAGGTGAAATTCTCGAGTTGAAAAACACGATTAACACGATGGTGGATCAGCTCAACGCATTCGCGGGCGAAGTCACCCGCGTGGCTCGCGAAGTAGGAACCGACGGAAAACTCGGTGGTCAGGCGGAAGTGCCCGGCGTGGGCGGTACGTGGAAAGACCTGACTGATAACGTGAACTTCATGGCCAGCAACCTGACCGGCCAGGTGCGTAACATTGCGGAAGTCGCGACGGCTGTCGCGCGTGGCGATTTGTCGCGCAAGATCACGGTCGATGTCAAAGGTGAAATTCTCGAGCTCAAAGACACGTTGAACACGATGGTGGATCAGCTCCGGTCGTTCGCGTCGGAAGTCACCCGCGTCGCTCGCGAAGTCGGCACCGATGGAAAACTAGGTGGTCAGGCGCAGGTGCCCGGAGTCGCCGGCACTTGGAAGGACCTCACGGACTCGGTGAACTCAATGGCCAGCAACCTGACTGGCCAAGTCCGTAACATCGCGGAAGTTTCCACCGCGATCGCGAGCGGCGACCTTTCGAAGAAAATCACGGTCAACGTCAGCGGCGAAATTTTGCTGCTCAAAGACACCATCAACACAATGGTGGACCAGCTCAACGCGTTCGCTGGCGAAGTCACCCGCGTGGCGCGCGAAGTCGGTTCCGAAGGCCGCCTCGGCGGTCAGGCGAATGTGCCGGGAGTCGCGGGCACTTGGAAGGACCTCACCGATTCGGTCAACTCCATGGCCGGCAACCTTACCGCGCAGGTCCGCAACATCGCCGAAGTCACGACGGCGGTCGCCCGCGGCGACTTGTCACGCAAAATCACGGTCGACGTCCGAGGCGAAATTTTGGAGCTCAAGAACACCATTAACACGATGGTGGACCAGCTCAATGCGTTCGCCGGCGAAGTGACCCGCGTGGCGCGCGAAGTCGGCACGGAAGGGAAGTTGGGCGGCCAGGCGCAGGTGCCTGGAGTCGGCGGCACGTGGAAAGACCTCACCGACAATGTGAACTTTATGGCCAGCAACCTCACCGGCCAGGTGCGTAACATCGCGGAAGTCGCGACTGCGATCGCCAGCGGCGACCTTTCACGCAAGATTACGGTGGACGTCCGCGGCGAAATTCTTCAACTCAAGGAAACGCTCAACACGATGGTCGAGCAGCTTCGTTCCTTCGCCGCTGAAGTCACGCGCGTGGCGCGCGAAGTCGGTTCGGAAGGCCGACTCGGTGGCCAGGCGGACGTGCCCGGCGTCGGCGGCACGTGGAAGGACCTCACCGACTCGGTCAACGCAATGGCCGGCAACCTCACGGCTCAGGTCCGCAACATCGCGGAAGTCACGACAGCCGTCGCTCGCGGCGACTTGTCGCGCAAGATCACGGTCGACGTCAAAGGTGAAATTCTCGAGCTGAAAAACACCATTAACACGATGGTGGACCAGCTCAACGCGTTCGCCGCAGAAGTCACGCGCGTCGCTCGCGAAGTCGGCACCGACGGAAAACTCGGCGGTCAGGCGAAAGTCCCTGGTGTCGCAGGCACTTGGAAAGACCTCACCGACAACGTAAACGTCATGGCCGCCAACCTCACCGAGCAGGTGCGCGGCATCGTAAAGGTCGTGACCGCGGTCGCGAACGGCGAACTCACGCAAAAACTCACGGTGAATGCGAAGGGCGAAGTCGCCGCGCTCGCCGAAACCATCAACAACATGACCGACACGCTCGCGACGTTCGCGGATCAGGTGACCACCGTCGCTCGCGAAGTCGGCGTCGAAGGCCGCCTAGGTGGTCAGGCTAACGTGCCCGGCGCTGCGGGTACGTGGAAGGATCTCACCGGTAACGTCAACCTGCTCGCCGACAACCTGACCAACCAGGTTCGCGCCATCGCGGAAGTCACGACCGCCGTCACCAAGGGCGACCTTACGCGTTCCATTCAAGTGGAAGCCAGCGGCGAAGTCGCGGAGCTCAAAGACTACATCAACACGATGATCGACAACTTGCGGCTCACGACCGACCGCAACAAAGAGCAAGACTGGCTCAAGACCAACCTCGCTCGCTTCACCGGCATGTTGCAGGGTCAGCGCGACCTCGGCACCGTCGGCCGCATGCTGCTCTCCGAGTTGGCGCCGCTTGTCGATGCGCAACAAGGTGTCATCTACCAGATGGAGTCGGAAGATAGCTCTGAAATGGTTTTGCTTTCTTCATTCGCCGACACGGGTGAAAGCGGTCACCGTCATCACCTACGCATCGGGGAAGGTTTGGTCGGTCAGTGCGCCGCTGAAAAGCGCCGCATGTTGATCGCCGACCTGCCCGCCAGCGCAACGCCGATTCGCTCGGGCCTCTTCGAAGCGGTTCCGCGCAACGTCATCGTCCTGCCGATTCTGTTCGAAGATCGCGTCAAAGCTGTGATCGAGCTAGCGTCGCTCAGCGCGTTCACCTTGTCGCACCTCGCGTTCCTCGAACAGCTCACCTCCAGCATCGGCATCGTGCTCAACTCGATTGAAGCCACGATGCAAACTGAAGGCCTGCTCAAACAGTCGCAGCAGCTCGCTATCGAATTGCAGACCCAGCAGACCGAGTTGCAGCAGACCAACGAACAGCTCGCGCAGAAAGCGCAGCAGCTCGCCGAACAGAACGTCGAAGTCGAGCGCAAAAATCAGGAAATCGAACAAGCCCGGCGCGCCGTCGAAGAAAAAGCCACCGAGCTTGCGCTCACCTCAAAGTACAAATCCGAATTCCTCGCCAACATGTCGCACGAGTTGCGCACGCCGCTGAACAGTATTCTCGTGCTCGGCCAACAACTCACCGACAACCCGGACGGCAACCTCACGCCGAAGCAGGTCGAATTTGCGCGCACGATTCACGGGGCCGGCACCGACCTTCTCAACCTGATAAGCGACATTCTCGATCTTTCGAAGATCGAATCTGGAACGGTCAGCGTCGAAGCCGAAGAAGTCTTCTTCACCGGCCTGCTCGAAATGATCGGCCGCCCGTTCCGCCACGAAGCCGACCATCGCAAGCTCAGCTTCGACATCAATACTGATCCCGATTTGATGCGCAGCATCGTCACGGACTCAAAGCGTCTCCAGCAGGTGCTCAAAAATCTGCTGTCCAACGCGTTCAAGTTCACGGAGCAAGGCGGCGTCCGCCTCAGTGTGCGTGTCGCCGACTATGGTTGGAGTGACGAACATCCGATTCTTAGCCGCGCCGGCGCGGTGATCGCGTTCGAAGTTACCGACAGTGGCATCGGCATCCTGCCCGAAAAGCAGCGTATCATTTTTGAAGCTTTCCAACAGGCTGACGCCGGCACGAGCCGCAAGTATGGCGGCACAGGCCTTGGGCTCGCCATCAGCCGCGAACTCGCCAGTCTCCTGGGCGGCGAAATCCAGTTGCACAGCGTCCCTGGCACGGGCAGCACGTTTACACTCTATCTGCCGCAAACATACGTCGGCCCGTCATCTGGTGTTACGGTGCCAAACGATCGCCGTATCACTTTGCCTCCTTCGCCGATGCATCTCTCGACCGCCAGCACGGCCGTCCACGTGCCGGAACAAATTCCGGACGATCGTGCCAATCTTGGCGTTAATGATCCGATCCTGCTCATCGTTGAGGACGATCCGCATTACGCGCGCGTTCTCTGCGATCTCTCGCACGATAAGGGCTTCAAAGTCCTCGTCGCTTCGCGCGGGACCGAAGCCTTGGCGCTCGCGCGTGAATTCCATCCAAGCGCGGTTTCACTCGATGTCTTTCTTCCCGACATGCTCGGCTGGACCGTCCTCAATCACTTGAAGCAGGATCCAACCACGCGTCATATCCCGGTCCAGATCCTCACGATGGATGAAGACCGCCAGCACGGCCTCTCGCGTGGCGCATTCTCGTTCGTCACGAAACCAACCACGCCAGAAGGGCTCGAGTCCGCTTTCGGCAAAATCAAGGACTATACGATTCCGCGTCTCAAGCGGCTACTCGTCGTCGAAGACAATCCGGCCGAGCAACTCAGCATTCGCGAACTTCTGGGTCATCACGACATCGACGTTTCCGTCGCCGCAACCGGCATGGAAGCGCTCGCTGCCGTATCCGAAAAAACATTCGATTGCATGGTGCTCGACCTTCGCCTGCCCGACATGACCGGTTTCGAAGTCCTTGAGCGCCTCCGCGACACTCCGTCCGGCGATCTCCCGGTTGTCGTCTTCACCGGCAAAGATTTGTCGCCTGAAGAAGACGCCCGGCTTCACACGCTCGCACGCAGCGTCGTCGTCAAAGGTGTCGAATCACCAGAGCGCTTGCTTGATGAAACTGCCCTCTTTCTCCATCGTGTCGTTGCCGATCTTCCACCCGAAAAGCAAAAGATGCTCGATCGACTGCATCGTTCTGACGATGCGCTTGTCGGCCGCAAGGTGCTCGTCGTCGATGACGACGTCCGCAACATCTTCGCGCTTAGCAGCGTACTCGAACGCCGCGGTATGATCGTTCTTACTGCCGGTACTGGCCGCGAGGCGATCTCAACGCTCGAATCTACGCCCGATGTTGCGATCGTGTTGATGGACATCATGATGCCCGAAATGGACGGCTACGAAACGATGCAGGTGCTGCGCCAGAATCCGGCGCTCCGCCGCTTGCCGATCATCGCCCTCACTGCAAAAGCCATGAAGGGCGACCGCGAGAAATGTCTCGAGGCCGGCGCATCCGAATACCTTGCGAAGCCCGTCAATACTGAGCAGCTTCTCGCGGCTCTTCGCATGTGGTTGCATCGTTAGCCCAGCGGCGATACAAAGGATGTTCAAGCGGAAACCACGATGAGCAAGCCAGACAAGGTCAACATTCTGATGGTCGACGATCAGCCGGGGAAACTTCTCAGCTACGAAGCCATCCTCGGTGAGCTGGGCGAGAACCTCATCAAGGCGACGTCTGGTCGGCAGGCGCTCGATCTGCTTCTCAAAAATGACATCGCTGTCGTCCTGATGGACGTAAGCATGCCCGAGATCGACGGCTTCGAACTCGCCGATATGATTCGCCAGCATCCACGATTTCAACACACCGCGATCATCTTTATCTCAGGAATTCATCTCACCGACCTCGATCGCCTTCAGGGATACCAGCGCGGGGCGGTCGACTACATTTCGGTTCCAGTAAATCCAGAATTGCTGCGGGCGAAGGTGAGCGTGTTCGCCGAGCTTCATCGCAAGACGCGTCAACTCGAGCTGCTCAACCATGAACTTCGCCATCTCTCCGGCAGTCTGCTCATCGCGCAGGACGAAGAGCGCCGCCGCATCGCGCGCGAGTTGCATGATGGCCTCGGCCAGGAACTCAGCGCCGCCAAGATGATGATCGATTGCCTTCCGGGAAACGTGCCGCAGAACCCGCGCAACGACACCGTGCTAGCCGAGGCCAGCCAATCCATCAATCGGGCCATTCAGCAGGTGCGTAGTCTCTCGCACCTTCTCCATCCGCCGCTGCTCGATGAAGTCGGCCTCCGATGCGCACTCGAGCCTTTTCTCGAAGGGTTCTCCAAGCGAAGCGGCATCGAAACTTCCGTCGATGTAAAGCCCGCTGAGTTTCCGCGCCTCAAGCCTGAACTCGAGACCGCGATCTTCCGCATCGTTCAGGAAGGCCTCACCAACGTTTTCCGCCATTCCGGAGCCGACAAAGCTTCGGTCGTCATCGAAAAGTCCGAACGTGAGATTACTGTCGCCGTTCGCGACAACGGCAAAGGCCTCGGCGAAAACATTGTGGAGTTTCGTCCCGGGAGTATCGGGATCGGTATTTCTGGTATGCGCCAGCGCGTGAAGGAATTCGGGGGAGAAGTTCGCCTACATAATGTTCATCCCGGTGCACTCGTCGAAGTAGTGTTTCCAATCACGTACGCCAGCCAAGTCATACGCCCTGCGCAAGCGCTGACCACGTAAACTGGCGCACCTCATCCTCGCTGTCGCGAACCGCGTCTTAAATTTCAAACTGTGTCAGGACTCGGCAGAAAATTGTGCGGGCGCAGCACTGTCGCGCTCATATCAGCAAGAAAATCTGCAGATCCCAATTTTGTATTGCCCGACGTATGTCTACATTACTCGGGGTTGATTCGAACTTCGGTGAAACCGCTGCGTCGTCGTCTCGACTGTCCCGATCAAATCCCACGCCTGCGCTTTGGAAACAATCGAAGAAATACCCGCATTTTGCGCAGCGTCTTCCAGCCCTTCGGCATTCAGCACCGTAAACAAAATCAGCGGCACTCTCGGATTCAGCACCGACATCCTTTTCGCGGCCTCAATACCATTGATGTCGGGCATCGCCAAATCGATCAGCACCACGTCCGGCTTGACGCGCTGAAATTCCCGTATCCCTGAACGTCCCGACTCCGCCTCGCCGCAAACCGTCCAGTCTCTCGATCGAGCGATCACTCGCAAGATTCGTCGCGTCGTTGCGCAATCATCCACAATGAGAATTCGCATGGCCCTGGCCCCCTTGACTCCCAGATTCTCGCGCCCCTGTAATGGCGTGCAAATACCCTCCTTTACTTACATTGGTTCATGTAGGTGCCGGGACTTGCGGTTTAAGCGTTTCAAAAATAGACCGTCGATACGATCGCCGCGCTAAAAGCAGGGCTTTTCTTCGCGCGTGGCGGCCTACCGTTACTCCTCGGCTTTCCGCGCGACTTGACCCGATATCTTTTGGTCTTTCTCTGTGCAACGGTCAGTCATGAACGATGGCCCAATCCAAAAGCATATCGACCTGATCGCGAAGCATGAACAAGAATTCCTATCTCGTCGCACCTGGGATGAAAGAGTCGGCGACTCAGTCTCAAGCCTCGTCGGCAGCCTGACATTCGTCGCCTTCCACGTGATTCTGTTGTTGGTATGGATCACCACGAACACGGGCCTGATGTTCCACATCAAACCGTTCGACCCGCCGCCTTTTCCGATTCTCGACCTCCTGCTCTCCTTCGAAAGCATTCTGCTGGCGAGCTTCATCCTCATGCGCCAATCCCGCCTCGCTCGGCGTTCGGAAGAACGCAATCATCTCGAACTCCAGCTCATGCTCCTAACCGAGAAAGAGCTCACCGCTAACCTGAGCATCTCTCGTGAGATTGCCAAGCGACTCGGACTAGGCGGCGTCCTCGATCATCACGAAATCAATCAGCTAAGTGAGGAAATTTCCGTAGACCATATGGCGGAAAGCATTCGGGACAGGCTGTCGGGAGAAAAATTGTCAGAAGAATGAAATGGAGCGGCCGGCCGCCCCACCGCTGGTGCTCTCCTGAGGAAAGCTAAGAAGGATCAGCAAGGACGACAAGATCGTTGGTCGAAGCGCCCGGGTTCGAACCGACGCTTCCTCCGACTCACTGCAGTCAAAAGAACTATCGATTTTGAGATACCTGCGCCGGTCTCAGCGCTGCAGCCCCAAAATTCACGCTGAATCGTTTGCACCAGATCGACACTGCGCGGTACCTCGCCAGGTTCAAATCACTGGCGAGTGTGTAGTTCTGGTCGCCGATATTTCCTTTGAGCACTCCTAGATCAACGAAACCCGCTTTTTCCACAGTCGGCGCGTCCTTCGCATCGTCGGCCGCGACCATATACACGTGTACATCGGGACCGTTGGATGTGCTGAAGCGCGTCAGGCGCAGCACTCGACTCCCGTCTCCCAACTGATAGATCGTTGCCGTGCCCTCCGTTGGGTGCAGGATGCTGTAAAACTGTCCAGCTTCAAGAGTCTGAGCTGGCGAGGCTCCCGTCGCATTCGGCATCCCCTCGTTGACTTCGCGATTGACCACGAGACGCTCTGGCCGAAACGCGTACCACGCAACGACAATCGCGACCGCAACTACAGGGATGCCTACCTTCATCCACTTTTTCATTTCCATATCTCCTTCAGGAATGCCGGAGTGCGGCCATCACCGCGCAGCTGGAATACCAAAGCTGCTCGGTTCATTCAAGGAGAACCTTTTCGACGCAAATCGTTCTGCCGTCTGACGTTCGAGATAGATGAATTCAGCGATCTCGAAATCGATCTAACCAATCAGTGACGGATTCCCGCCAGTGACGGGTTTTCGTCGGCGCATTCTCCGGTATTCAAGAGATTGCCTATCTGCCGAGCCTTCGCGCCTGAAACAGCGCCGTCAGGTGCAGGATCAGAAACGTGGGCACCAGGTACGCCGGAATCAGCACCAGCGGCAGTTGCGCCATAGGAGATGTCGAAACAGCTCCATAAAAATTGGGAGCGAGCAGCGGCACGAGCGCCCCGATACTCACGGCGACGGCAAGGTCCAGAATGCCCAGGAGATTCCAGACCACAAATCGCTTGCCCGCCGCAAAACCGGGCCGGCGCAAGAGACCAGACAACACCAATGGAGCAGTCACGCCAACCGCCATATCGCCCAGCCCTGCAGGCCAAGCAAAGATCCCCGGCAATACTCCGTGGGCGTACAACGCCAGAAACCCGAAGCCGGCCCATCTCCACGCCTGTATCCCTACGATCAGGCGGAGGTCAGCCGAAAGAACAAAATCGCGCAACGGCCGAATAGTCCAATATCCAAGAAGGAACAGGATGAGGGGAGCCGACAAGCCGATCAATAGCGCGAGAGGAGGTGCCCCTTGCTGCGCGACGAATGCGCCTTGCGCGCCGAGGATAAAGATGAGAACAAACCAGGCCAAAAAGGAGACGCCGACGAAAGTGCCGATTCCCGAAACCGCCGGCACTTCAGATTGATGGGCCTGTGATAAGACGGTGTTTTCCATGATCAGCTCCCTTTCTCTAGTTACTTGCACTTTGCAAGTCACTAGGAAATATAGCAGACTTACTTTCACTATGCAAGTGACTCGCTCCAGAACGAAGCTAAGGAAGGCGAAGCCAAAACCGGAAGCCCACAGTTTCCTGCGCTCCCCCTGTGCCGTTGCCTGCACGCTGGACCTGATTGGTGACAAATGGTCTCTGCTTGTGATTCGAGACTTGCTCCGGGGCAATGCGACCTATGGAGCGCTTCAGAATTCGCCCGAGGGCATTCCGACCAACATCCTCGCCGACCGCCTGAAAAAATTGGAAGATGCAGCGCTGATAACAAAATCCGCGTATCAGGAGCATCCCGTGCGCTACGCCTATGAGCTCACGGAAAAGGGAAGAGACCTCACTGAAGTCTTGGGTGCGTTCGTGCGTTGGGGCAAAAAATACATACCGGGCACACGAACTCTCGGCAATCCAGCACCGCGGTCCGCACGAGTCAGTAGACCTGCTACGACGCCAGATCGAGAATCATAGTGCGATCGCAGAAGCAAACTGGGAAGAGATCTCACAAATCGACGATCCGCGTCGTCACCTCAGTCCCCTCGCCTTGACGCGGTCTACCTGCCTCGTCATTCCCCGACTTCCAGAATGACTTCTACCGCCACGGGCACACCTAGAGGAAGGCTCGCCACACCCAACACCATCCGGACCGATGTTTTCTGTTCTCCAAAAACATCGCGGAATAGCTCTGAAGCCGCGTCGGCTACTCTCGGATGATCGAAAAAGTCTCCATCAGTCGCGATATAAACGCACAGTCGAACGACACCGATCACTTTGTCGAGAGAGCCTAGCTTCTGCCGTGCCGCCGACAAAGCGTTTAGAGCCGCAATGCGGACCGCCTCTCTTCCTTCGTTCGTGTGCATTTCTTTGCCGAGACGCCCCACGAACTTTGGCTCGTGTCCGATCGCAGGAAGCATGCCGCTCAGAAAGAGCAGATTGCCGGTCTGTACGGCTTCGACATAGGCGCCGAACGGAGTGGGCGGAGGCGTGAGTTCGATGCCGAGCTCGCGCAACCGGCGTTCCGCGTTAGCCGGCGGCGAGCCCTTGTCGCTTACCATCGTCCTGAGTGCGCACCACCGTCCACGTGCAGCACCTCGCCTGTTATCTGACGCGCCTCCGTCAGATACACCACCGCATCCACGATGTCGTTTACGTCAGCGATTGTTCCCATCGGCGAAAGCGTCCTCAGAAAATCCTTCGGATTGTCCTTATGGAGCGGCGTGTCTACGACTCCGGGTGCGACCGCGTTGAAGCGAATTTTCTCCTTCGCATACTCCGTGGCCAAGCTTCGCGTCACGGCCTCAAGCCCTCCTTTGGTGATCATCGGGACGGATGCCGCAATGCCCGCGATCGGGTTGGCCACTAGTGAAGCCGTGATGGTCACGACGCTTCCGCCTGAATTCTGCGCAAGCATCTGCCTCACCACGCCCTGCGTGACATAAAGAAAGCCTTCGAGGTTCGTTGAAGACAGCGCCTTGAAGTCTTTTGCCGTGTAGTAAGTAAAGGACTTTGTGAAGAAGATGCCCGCATTATTGACCAGCGCGTCGATCGATCCAAACTTCTGGATTACTGCCTCGACGATCTTCGCAGCGACAGCGCTCTCACCGATGTCTCCATCTACTAACGCCAATTGATCGGATTCGACGAAGTCACCCGACTTCCTGATGTTGCGCGAGTTTGCGACAATGTTGTATCCGCGATCAAGAAACGTCCGGACGACGCCTGCGCCAATGCCTTGCGAAGCCCCCGTTACAATCGCCGTTTTCTGTCTGCTCCCCATAGCAGCCTCCTTGGCTGTTTATTTACTTCGGTAGTTCGGTCCCGGCCTGCTCCGCCGCGATGTACGCTGCGTACCAGTTCGGCCAGTTCACGTCGCGCTGTCCGATGCGTTTCTCGTGCTTGCCGTGCGCGCCTGCGGCTCGGCGCATCGCGCTTGCCAGATCGTTTACTGAGGCAAAGGTTGTCGTCGCCGGATCAATGCGCCCGGGCGCCCGGTGCGTCACCTCTTGGACAATCCAGGCGTTGCCATCGGGATCCATGAACGAAACGTAGGAACGGTAGCTCTGCCGCTCGGGATCCGGACCGCTGATGCGTCCTGCCGGCGAGAACGGCGAGCCATGGAACACTTCGCTTGCGTCGATGCCCCTGGCCACGAACTCCTTGTGGGCCGCTTCAATGTCGGTGACGATCAGCCCGCCGCGGAACGAGCCGGGCGTCGCATCGCTGACTCCCTTGCCGAATGAGATCGAGCATCCCGAACCCGGCGCTGTGAATTGCACAACGCGAAAGTCGTTTCCTGCAATGACGTCGTCGTCGAGGCGCCACCCGAGCTTTGTGTAAAACTCTTTTGCACGATCAACGTCCGATACTGGAACTATCGCCACCTCGAACTTCATGTCGACTCTTGCTGCGCCGGCGTCAAGCTTCTGTTGCTTAATGCTGCTCGCTGTTTGACTCATGAGTTTTCCCTTCGCTCTAGATTTAATCTCGCGAGCCTCTGCGGCCCACTGAATCCTGGAAACTTCGCACTCACACTTTTAGGGGTGTGGTTGCAAGGACCTCCACTTTTTCCACCTGCGGAGGAGTCGAAAACAATTCGCTCGCCCGCGCACCCAATGCCTTCGCAATGTCGCCACTCAAATGAGCGTTGCGGCCCGCTTCATCCGTAAACGTGTCGAAGATGCCGAACTTTCTCGGTCCGATCTTGATCGCATACCATTTGGCGGTTCGTTTTTCGTTCAGCGCCAGCGGCTGAGCTGACTTCAGAAATGCCTCGGCCTCAGCCTCCTTGCCTGCGCGCGCTTCAAGCATGACCAACAATCCGATCGCTTCCATTGAGTCACTCTCCAGGGTTGAACTAGTACCGCCGGTTCGCCGGCCTCTGTTCACAATCGTGAGTAAACCGCAGCCTGAAAACGGAGTTGTGCGGATTTCTGCTGGGCTGGTCGGAATCTTGCTGAATTCAGCGTTCGAATGGAGCTACGACGCGTTCGAATCAGAGTCGTTGACGCAGGATGCGGTGGTGAAGAGGGTGCAAGGCGGGATGACTTACTGATTTCGGATGAGGACGGACGCTAACAGTGAGGTGAGCCGCAGACCGCCGCGAGCGAGCTTCCCGCTACGATCCAAAATTAACCAGTCGCGCCGTTTCTTCGGAACCAGCTTCTGACTCGTAAGGCGCTTCGGAACCGAAAGAACCCCGCCGAAACTTAGTCGGGCTAACTCCCCAAACGCCTCGAAAAACCTGTGCGAAGTGCTGCTGAGTCTTGAAGCCGCACGCCACCGCTACGTCCAATACGCGCGCATTGGGGGCGCACAGCAGCGTCTTCGCGCGCTCAAGCCTTTGGCGCAGAACAAATTGATGCGGCGTCTCGCCCGTTGACTTGCGAAACATCCGCGCGAAATGAGCCGTGCTCAGCCCTACCGATTGCGCCATCTCGTCGAGACTCAAATCGTCGTCCATCTTCGCATCGACTAACTCTCGAATCTTTCGCAATCGTGCTGGGCCTAGCCCGCCTCGCGAAATCTGCGCCAGACGGTGCCGTACCGCACGACTGTGGACAAGGGCTACGGCCATCGCCTGTTCGACAGAATCCAGAAACAAGCGCCCGCTCGGAAATCCAGCAACCATCTCTGCGTGAACGGCCCCAACCAGTGCACTCAGACGAGGGTTCGAAAACTTGCGCGAAGCCCGCAGCTCTACCTCGCCGTAGGCTCCATCAGAGCTGGCCATCAGCGCCGCATCCGAGATACCTAGCTGCAGGTGCGTTACATTCATGAGCCCAACCCACTCGCCCACATGACGATCGCACAGTGCTAAGTCACCCGCAGCGTAATCGAACTTTTCCAGTGCAACTCGCTTCGAACCCCACTCGATTGAACCGGGACGCAACATCATCGCGAAGGCTTGATCGCGCCGTATCCAATGACGCGGCGCTGTTTCAGGGTCAGGCGGAAAGAATTCAACTCTCATCTTCTTGCTTAGGCCCTCGGGCGGCAGTTATCGGAGACGATTTGTCGTACCCCATTCGATGCCCCGCATGGATAGAGGGTGCAGAAAGAAAATGCATTGTCCGATGAGGGCAATGATCGCTAAGCGAATGAAGTGGCAGGAGATATGGTCGGGGCGCCCGGATTCGAACCGGGGGCCTCCTGCGCCCAAGGCAGGCGCGCTACCAGGCTGCGCTACGCCCCGACAAGGATTGCTATGGTCATTCTAAAACAGTTCCCAACGGTACTCCTAATCGCTAACACTGCTTTTGGCCAGGCCTTTCGGGAGTTGATAGATAATTACGACCGCCATCCACTGAGACTCGTTCTTGCAGTCTCACTCTGTTCGCCGGATAGCAAATCATTTTCGGGGAAGGTTCATCAGCACCACATCCGAGCGCCGCTGCTCCCGTTCGAGTATCACTTCATTCCCATCGGAGGAGATATCGAAGTCGCGAACGTCGAAGTCCTCCGGAAGATTAAGTAACGGCCGCTCGGTGCCCGTGTCCAAGTCAATCACGTGCAGATTCTTGTGTTGAATCTCTCCTCGCAGAAACACGAGTGCGTGTCGCTGGGGTAGGAATACCAAATGTCTGGCCCCCCTGGTCAGTGTCAGAGTCGGCAGAGGATGATCAGTACTCGCGGTTGCCAGAGTATTCACCGAAAATGTGGTACCGATGTCGGGGCCCGAGTACACCACGAATCGTCCGTCTGGCGACCAAACGGGATCAAGCGAGTAGTCGCGGCCAAAAAGAATCGGTGTGCCGCCATCGAGGGGTACATGGAAGAGGTGTGGGACACCTTGAACGTTCGCCGACGAAATAATCGATTTGCCGTCGGGATCCCATGCGGGGGCCCCTTCCAAGTTCAGCGACTCGTTTACGATCCGCGCGTTTGTACCGTCGTCTCGCATCATGTACAGAGTGGTCTTTCCGTATTGTCGCACGGAAAAGGCAATATTTCGGCCGTCGGGGGAGATCGTGGGACCACCAAAGACCTGTGCTCCTTCACTGCTCCACAGTTCCGTCACTGCTCCGTTAGCGATCTTCCAGATAATCTCCTTCGCGCCCGTCGCAGAAACATACACGAGATAATCTGGACCCAGTCGTGGGGAAAATCCTGCGCCGCTCGTTAGCGAGACTCGAACCGGAGCGGATACCTCGGTAAGTTGAGTGGGAATCCGCAAGCGCCACAGTGATCGCTGTGGGCTCGCAACCGTAAGCAGCAGTCGACGACCGTCATCGCTTGCCGCCAAGGACGTATACCGGTCAAGGCCAGCGCCTAGCCGGTGAGGAACGCGCCGCTCGATATCCATCCCATAAAGCCAAGGCCCCGTACCGTCTGAATCCGTCGCGAGGTAGAGGAGTGTCCGGCGATCGAGGAAAACCGGATAGGTTAGCTGCGCACTTTGCGGTGTGATGCGTTCTGCTTTACCGCCCACAGGTCTAATACGCCAGATATCCAGTTTGTCTGGCAAGGCACCGCCAACGAAGTAGATATAAGCCGAGTCGGGCGCCCACAATGGAAAGTGCGAGTGAAGTCCCGCGGGCGCAGTGTAGATTGGTGCGCTCTTGGATGATCGGCTGCCCGACACGAACATTGGGTCTCCAGGGCCGGGTGTGTGATACGCGAGGCGCGAGCCGTCGTGCGACCAGTCAAATTCTGCCACCCCTTCCAGGTACGGCTTCGGCTGTCCGCCTAATGTCGGGACTGCCCATATGTTGATATCACTGTCTTTCGAGCTGCCCGGTTTGCGAACCCAGAACGTCACGAGAGAGTCGTCGTACGAGAAGCCGAGCGTCCGGATCGATGGATTGACGAGCTCCGAAACGCCCCCCTGAGTCAGATTGTGGAGTTCGCCGGAGCCCACCTGCGTAACCCAAACGTCCGTATGTCCATCCCGGTCCGATAAGAACGACACGAAATGACCGTCGTGCGACACTGCAGCAGATTGTTCGTCGCCTTCGAATTCGATAAGGGTCTGAAATTGCGCGCCGGCAATCGGGTTTTTCCAAAAGTACTCGGTTTTCTTCAGCCAGAAAACTGCTCCAATCGCCAGCGCCGCTCCTATAGCGGCCAGAGGCAGAAGCTTGAATCGCGTCGGACCAGTCGCGACTGTCGTAATGGGCGGCGCTACGTCTGGAGGGGAATCGTCCTGCACTGCTCGAATGTTCCGACTGTGCGTCCAATCGTTCAATTCAGTCCGAAAAGCGTATACGGAACCCATCCTGGCATGCAGGTGCCGGTGAACGGGCATCCCTTCCCGTTTTTCCCACCGCTGGACCGTCGTCACATCACGTTTGAGGTACGCGGCGATTTCCTTCCAGGAATTCAGCCGGTCATGGAGTGGTATTTCGGCCCGTGGTGTGCTTGGGATTGGTTCGCCCATCGTGTTTTCCGAACCGATACGCCTGCCCGCGAGGCAGGCAACCCTATCATTTTCGCTCCTCGGCACGTTTAGGGACGGCATTTAACGGCAAGCGGACTCTACCGCACTTTGCCGTTTGACGACATCTCTCCAAATGCCTGATCGTGTCCGCAGGTCAGCGGGAAGGGATCAGCAAAACTCGCTTCTGCATGAGTGATTCCTCTCGACCCTAGCGCCCATGTCTTCACGGCAACTTGCGGAGACCAAGGCAGGGATCTTAAGCTTGGAGGTTTCATGATCGGCAAACGTGTGAGGTCCGCTGCGAGGACGTTCGCGGTTCTGACGCTGATGGTAAGTAGTGGCGCCCTCGCTTGGAATTCAACACCAGAGCATTTTAAGGGCACGATCAGCGACTACACGCCTCTGAATCCCGGTGCCAAGCCGACCGGTCCGTATGAAATGCGTGGCCATTGGTCGTTGAATCTAAAGCGAGACGGCAAGGCTGATTTCTCGGCGTTCATGACCATGGAGCTATCCGACTATTGGCTCTGGTCTTCGAATTCCGATGCCGCTGATCCCGGCATCCGGGGCGCTCATACTCATCACATCATCATGACCGACGCTCCTGTAACCGAAGGGGCGACAGGATGTCCCGTGGATAGTCCTTCAACAACCACGCGTTTCATGGTGAGCGGCCCTGCCACCTTCATAACAGGCAACGGAAGCCCGGGGCCTTTTGAAAAGCTCGGCCCGACAACCGCGGAAGTCTGTGTCACAGGAGGGGCGGACGTAACCTACTCGAACATGACCATGGTACTCAAGGGACCTGCGACAGCACACTTCGGTACGCAAGCCATTCACGGCGTCGTTCGGTTTACTGATAAGGATGCCGATAAACACGAGGATCGCCACTAAAAACGCGACTCGTTGCCAGACGAGTCGGGCTAGAACATAGCTACTTAAAGTTTTCGTTAGGAGACAACATGAGTGATGAGATCCAGAAAAAAGCTGACGTGACGTCTTCCGAAACAAGAGCACAGTTGTCCAAACTTGCCGCCGATGCTTCCACCGACGCGAAACTTAAACAGAGATTACTGGAACAACCGGGATCGGTGCTCAAGGAGTACGGTATCCAGGTGAGCGCGACAACAAGAGAATTGAGCGATGAAGATCTCGCTAATGCTGTAGGTGGGATGAAAGTGAACTTGACCTCTGCTTCGCCCAATGTCATCGATGCCCGCGGAGGACAATTCACCTTGTTTGGATTGAACTATTCCTTCGATGTAAATGGACACATAAGCGACATCTCTTAAGCGGTTTCCTTCCGTCGCAATGAGAGCGCGGGCGAGGACTTGCCTTCAGACGAGCACGAAATCCTTGCCGATCAGCGGTATCCATGAGTACGGAGGCGCAGGACCCCTTCTGTAGCCCCCGGCACAAAACATCCTCCGACCAAACACGCGAGCAAATCTGTCTTGCTGGAGGGCAACATGAACGACGAGATTCAAAAGGAAGCCACCGCGAACGCAAAGCCGGGCGAAGAACTATCGACCGGGGAACTCAGCGACATAAACGGCGGCGTGGTCAAGCTGGTAGACAAGCCAAGCCCCAAGCTTTTCCTGGCTTGCGCGTCCGGCGAACACATTGGTACCACCACTACAAAGTAGCAATCGGCCGGCAGAGGTCGCACGAGGAGCTGTTCGGAGAGAGAAAAAGAAGAACGACCGCGTCGATGCCAGCAAGATTTGCGACTGTTTGCGGTGCGATTTTTTGTCGGAGAGCTCCATGGCCTCGACGGCGTTTCGCGAACGGCGGCGCACGCTGCGCTATCGCAACCTGCAAGGGCGCCAGACGGTACAGATGAAATCAAGATCAGCGCGCTGCTGATGGAAGCCGGAGTGAGTTACAACAAGCAGCGGCTGCATCAATCCGGCTATTTTCGCGAACTGCCGGCAACCAACTCGAATATCGATGAAGGACTATGCTCGCTGCTGCGACTTTGCCGTGAGACGGTGGTGCGCTTGGGCTTTGAGGAATAAAGGCGCAGGACCGGGGGCAAGCAATCGTGTCGGAGTGAGTCGAAGGCCCTCCTGTGCCCAAGGCAAGTCGTGTATCACGGTTTTTCACGGTACTCGTCGATGTTTATTCCCCAATTGTTCCCTCGTCGACGCGTGGTAAGGGATCGAAAACACGCCGGGGAAGGCGCAATTCCCGAACAACTGATCAGTACGCACTAGGCAGTCATGTGCTCGCTGCAGATCGATTCATCACCATCAGCGATCCATCCTCGAAACAGCATCCTGTAACCGATCCGTAGACGCTGAATTTGATTCTTAGTTCCATTGCCCTCGTTGACATCGTTTATTCCAAATATTTGAATTCGGCTGAGCACAACATTCGATGATTCGTGCGAGATCGGCGGCGTTACTCTATTCGGCAACTGGAGAGGCCAACCGCCCGGAGGCACAGCGCTATTGAAAGTCCATGATAGGAATGTTAGAAGGAAAAAACGCTACCCAAGCGTGTCCATGCCTGGCGTTGGTCCGAGGAGAAAGAGTTGCGGGTCGCACGATGAACATCCACGCTGAGATACAGGGGAACGTGGTTCGCACGGAGCTGCTTGGGCCGTTTCGGCTCACGGAGTCCTGTTACAGACCGGGGCTTTGTATTGGAACGCATGCGCATCGATGCGCAGTTTTTGGATTTATCCTTGATGGTGTTCTGCAGCAGAAATCGGACCTGGTAGATCTGTGCTGTTCCGGTGGCTCGGTGTTCTACAACCCCCCGGAAGTGCCGCACACAAATATGATCAATCAATTGGGCGCGCGTTGTATGTACATGGAAATCCCGCCCGATTGGCTAAGCCGCTGGGATGCGGCAGGCGCACCTCCGCGAGATCCTTCGATGTGGCCGAATCCGCGGATCCAATCGTTGGCGCGAAGAATTTACGCGGAATGGTTGGTCAAAGATGATGTTACTCCGCTCATGATGGAAGGTCTGGCTTGCGAGCTGGTAACCGAGCTTTTTCGCGCGCGCGTCGCCATGGAAGGGCCCCAAGCACCGCCATGGCTCGAAAGACTGCACGACCTCCTGCAGAATAACTTTGTGAATCCACCGAGGCTTTCGCAGCTGTCTGCTGAAGCGGGAGTGCACGAAGTGCACGTCGCACGGCAATTCCGCAAATATTACGGATTGACGATCGGAGAATTCGTTCGTCAGACTCGCGTGGAGTTTGCGCGAAAGCGTTTGCGCAACAGCGATATGCCCATCGTGGAAATTGCGCTCGAGGCTGGTTTCGCGCATCAAGCCCATTTCACTACAGTGTTCAAGAAGTTGATGGGCGTAACGCCGCGTCAATACAGCAGCGCCACCAGCTCCACGCATCGAAGAAGACCATAAGGCCTTTCTTTCTCATCTCACCGCTGTCCTGCTAGTCCCCTGCAAGAAGGTTCAGAGTGCGAAAGATTCGACCGCCTCAAGCAGCTAACATTGCGTCAAGATTTGCCTTCTGCCACTAGATTGCACACGGAGGGCTCCATGTCTAGAGCACACGTCGCCGTGGTCCAAGCGGGTTCTTTTGTCTTTGATACGGGTCGAACCATTAGCTCTGTCCGGTCTTACTGCGATCAAGCGGCGACCTTGAAGGCGCGGCTCGTAGTCTTTCCAGAGGCGTTTTTGGGCGGGTATCCCAAGGGAATTGATTTCGGCGCCCGGGTTGGCTCGCGTTCAGCAAGTGGCCGAGAGGATTTTCGGCGGTACTGGGAAAGCGCGATCGAAGTGCCGGGGCCCGAAGTGCGGACGCTCGGCGATATCGCGAAGCGAAATCATTTGGAACTTGTGATTGGCGCAGTCGAGCGAGTCCAAGGCACACTGTACTGCTCAGTGTTGTTTTTCAGCGCAGAAGGTGAACTGCGAGCGAAACACCGAAAATTGATGCCGACCGCGTCGGAGCGGCTGGTCTGGGGGCTTGGGGACGGCTCAACAATCCCGGCGGTGAAGACTGCTTTCGGAACATTGGGTGCGGCGATTTGTTGGGAGAATTACATGCCGCTGTTTCGGATGGCTATGTACGCCAAAGGGGTGAATATCTGGTGCGCTCCGACAGTAGACGATCGCGATGTGTGGCTGGCAACGATGCGCCACATCGCCGCCGAAGGGCGATGTTTTGTGCTGAGCGCTTGTCAGTTCTTGCGGCGATCGCAGTGTCCCGAGGACTATCACGCGATCCAGGGGAATGAGCCGGACACAATACTGATAGCTGGAGGGAGCGTCATTGTGTCTCCGCTGGGCGACATACTGAAGGGTCCGCTACGCGGAGAAGAGGGGCTGCTCGTGGCGGAGTTCGACGAAAAAGATGTGATTCGGGGAAAATATGATCTCGATGTTGTCGGGCACTACTCAAGGCCGGATGTCTTTCATCTATCAGTAGATGAAGCGCCAAAGGCGACGGTCACCTATGCCGTACGAGCGACCGCATCGAAGCATCCGGAAGAACGAGTCATGACCGGACCGACCACTCCGGCCACGTCATCTCGGACATCAAAGAAATACGGTTGACCTAACCCGTTCCAACCCCAAGTTAATCTCAAGCAATTAGGTTCGGAATACGAAAGATTTCGAAACACCGGACCTGTAGTCTCCCGCCATCCTTTTCTTTCCCAGGGTGTACGCATTGGATCTGACCGATTTTCGCACAGCCGAGAATATCCATTCGTCGAAAATTGATCCGGTCGCGATGCCTAGTGAGGATGGTGACCAATGAAGATCGAAAAAGTGGGATGGTTCGCAGCGTTGCTGCTCGTTGTTGGTGCCATTACGTTGGTTTCAGTTCCAGCGCAGGCGCAGACTTCAGGGCAGATTTCAGGTCAAGTATTGGACGCGTCGCGAGCGGCGATTGCGGACTCGGTGATTACGGCCACAAACCAAGCGACCGGAGAGACGCGTAGGATCACGACGGACTCGCAGGGGCACTACACACTGACAAACCTGCCAATCGGCACATACGACGTTGTGGCCGAGCATTCGGGCTTTCAGCGGCAAGTACAGAAGAATGTGCTTCTCAACGTGGCCAGCACCGTCGAACTAAATATCATAATGTCGGTGGGTGCGGTCACTCAGGAAGTCGTTGTTACCGCGCAGGCCCCGACCATCGATAAGAGTGGCCCCACGACGGGCACCACAATGGAGACTCAACAGATCGCGGACTTGCCAATCAACGGACGCGACTATGCGCGATTCAGCTTGCTCACACCAGGCGCGGTTCTGCGTAGCAACTTCATTTCAGACTTGAGCTTCAACGGGCTGCACACCGTGCACAATCAGTTCTCGATCGACGGTATCGACGCCTCGCGCGTAGATCAACCGTACATGGCCAACGGATTTGAGCGCGGCGCGCGCTTGCTGACGGGCAGCCTCGATACGATTGAGGAATTCAAAGTCCAGACGAGCGACTACGACGCGCAGTATGGCCGTGCTGGCGGCTCGTACATTAATGTCGCGACCAAATCTGGCGGCAATGACTTCCACGGCGCGGTTTTCGAGTACTTTCGCAATAACGCGCTCGACGCGAGGAACTTCTTCAACGATGTCGGTACGCCGCAGGCGGAATACCGCTTCAATGATTTCGGTGCAAACGTGGGCGGCCCTATTCAGAGGAAGAAGATGTTTTTCTTCGTCAACTATGAAGGATCGCGCCAGCGCATCGGCATCACCGGGTCGGGTACCGTTCCCAGCGCCTTGATGCGCAGCGAAACGCTGGCCACGTCGCCGCAACTGGGGCCAATCGTCAACATGTTTCCGCTTGGCACTTCGCCGACTTCCGACCCCCTAATCGACAATCTCACAACGGTGGGCGTATCGCGAGTTCGGGAAGACACTGGATCGGTCCGAATCGACCGGACGTTCGGCAGTTCGGATACAGCGTTTGTGCGGGTCAATGTGAATGACTCACACGTTGTTGGTCCGCTTTTTGGTGTGTTCCCGAACAACCTGGGCATCTTCGATCACCAGAACGCGCCAGTGCGCACAACCAATATCGCGATTCACGAAACCCATCTTTTCAAGTCAGGTTTGATCAACGACTTCCTCGCCGGCATGCAACGCTGGGGCAGCCAGGTCGATTCGCGCGTTCCACTTCCACTGACGACCATCTTCAGCATTTCGGCCGACCCTGGAACGCAGGGTTTCTTCCTGGAGAACAACACTAGCTTCCAGTACGGCGACAACATGAGTTACGTGAAGGGCCGCCACACGTTCAAGTGGGGAGGGACCGTATATCGCATTTGGGTAAACGCGAACTCTTCGTCGTTGCCGTCGATGACATTCCTGTCGCCGGATGATTTCATCAACGACCGAGTCTCACAGGTAACGATTACGCCGGAAACGCCGACAAACGGCACGCGGGCGACACAAATCGGGCTCTATGCGCAGGACACATATCAGGTCACACCAAGTCTCATTGTGGACTACGGGCTGCGATATGACCTCGAGACAGTGCCACACGACTCGCGATACGCGACGCAAACGTTTGACACGCGGTGCCAATGTCTTGCACCTGCAGGAACACAATATTTCGCGATCAACAGCAAAGACTTCGGACCGCGCATCGGTCTCGCCTGGGCTCCGCTCCAGCGCATCGTCGTGCGAGCGGGATATGGAATTTACTTCCAAGACTATCCGGTCGGATTCGGTTCCTACTATGTGCCGGGCAACACTCTTCCCGGCAACTTGACGCTGTTGCAGACGCAGATTCCGAATCTGACTTATCCGTATGATCCCTTCATCAATCAAGGATCTTCGCCTGGACCGCCGAACGTGGGCGGATTTCCATATCACAAGCCCGACATCTACGTGAACCAGTACAACTTCAGCGTAGCGGCACAGCTCAGCTCCAACATGTCGTTTCAGGTCGCGTATCTAGGCAATCACGGCGTGAACCTGTGGCGCGAATACGGAATCAACTACATCGATCCGTCGACCGGACTGAGACCGAATCCCGCATTCGGGAATATTACGTTGCAGGGAAATGAAGGTCTGAGCAGCTACAACGGGCTGCAGGTTTCGTTCAAGCGGCGGTTCGCTTCGGGCTTTAGCTTTGACACGGAATATTCCCTCGGCCACGCGATCGACAACGTTCAGGACCAGGGCTCGTTTGCTTCCGATCCGCAAGACCTGAACAACATCAAAGCTGAGCGTGGCAACGGTAGCGGTGACGTCCGTCACAATTTCAGCTTCAACGCGATGTACAACCTGCCGTTTGGTGATGGCCACAGGTTTCTCGGGCAGTCGAACGGTATCGTGAGCCGGATGGTTGGCGGTTGGACCATCGCCGCGCTGGGTATTTTCCGCACCGGCGTAGCGGACACGGTCTACTACGGAGGGAACTCCTTCGGGAACGAAGACTTCACCAACCAGAGACCGGATAGCGTGCCCGGGGTTTCGCAATACGCGTCCTCGCCGGGTACATCGGGTTTGGATTTCTTGAATGCGGCCGCATTCGCGGTTCCGGCGAACGGCACCTTCGGCAACCTGGCAAGAAACACGTTCTACGGGCCGTCGTTCAAGCAGCTGGACATTTCATTTCTGAAAAAGACTAGACTGACGGAGAGCAAAGGACTCGAATTCCGAGCCGAACTCTTCAACATCGTTAACCATCCGAACTTCGACGAGCCATTCAACTTCTTCCCAAGCCCAACGTTTGGCCAGTTGTTCCAAACGCTCGGCAGAACGCTGGGTGAAGGGACAGCACGGCAGATTCAGTTGGCATTACGGTTCACTTTCTAAAACCACGACGGCGTGGCGGCAACATTTCCGGGGAACGATGAGTTGGGAACGTTCCCCGGCACGCTACCAACTCGTTTTGACGTTTCCAAGTAAGAACGCTCGACGAAGATTGGTTCGACAAAAGACTAAGAAGGGACGTCCACCCGTGAAGTCCAGATACAAGGTGGTCCTCGGTTTGGGTTTCGCCACTACAGCCTTCCTAATCGTCGTTCAAATCTCCTCCGATATTTTTCGAGTACAGGCGGCAAGCAGCAGCGATGAGGACAAGAAGCCCAAAGCGGCCAGCGGCTTGACGCTGACCCCTACTCGGAAAGTGGAGTACTCCACCACCGAGGGAACGTGGGTTTCGCTTGACGTCTCACCTGATGGCAACACGATTGTCTTCGATCTCGTCGGCCACCTCTATGTGATGGGCATTGGTGGAGGTGCCGCCACAGCGATCACTTCGGGCATGCCTTTTGACAGCCAGCCCCGTTTCTCGCCAGACGGAAAACGCATCGTGTTTGTCAGCGACCGCTCTGGATCAACCAACGTCTGGATTTCAAATACCGACGGATCGAACGCCAAACAAATTACCTCCGATACCAACTCGATGTTTGTGTCGCCATCGTGGACTCCCGATGGACGTTACGTTCTCGTCTCGCGGATGAAGCCGAAGGCCTACCTCTCATCCCTCGAACTGCGGATGTACGACGTCCAAGGCGGCTCCGGGCTCGCGGTTGAACCCGAGCACCGAAATGCTGCGCAAGGTGGTGGCGACGCTCAGGCCGAGAAAAATATTGTTGGTGCGATCTCATCGCCCGATGGTCGCTTTTTCTACTACGCGACACGATCACCAGGACCCGGCGAGGGCGCGAAGTGGCAACTGGCACGGCGAGATTTGCGAACGGGCGAAGAAGAAACCATCACGAGCGAAAATGGCGGAGCATTTCGGCCGGTACTGTCTCCCGATGGGACGAAGCTCGTCTACGCAACCCACTTTGATGGAAGCGCGGCTTTGCGGGCGCGGGATTTAGTTACCGGCGAAGAGCGATGGTTCAAGCATCCGACGCAACGCGATGCCCAGGAATCGGGAGTAGTGGATCGAGATTTATTGCCCGGATACGCGTTTACGCCGGACGGTCAAAGCATACTCCTGACGTATGGTGGGAAATTTCACAGGCTCGATGTGAACACGGGGCAAGACAAAGAGCTTTCTTTCGAAGCGAAGGTCTTGCGAGAGCTCGGACCAAAACTGAATTTTCAAACTCGCGTTGATGACGGCCCCGTGGAGGCGCGTCTGATCCAAGGGGCGACGGAATCGCCCGATGGGGGGCGGATTGCGTTTTCAGCTCTGGGACATCTGTACACCGCGAAGGCCGGGGTTGATGAAAAACCAAAACGCATCACGTCCAGTGAGGACGGTGAATTCGAGCCTGCATGGTCTCCTGACGGAAAATCGCTCGCGTATGTGACCTGGTCTGCAAAAAGCGGCGGGGCGGTGTGGAAGGTCGCAGCGGACGGCGGCGAGCCTACGAAGTTGACTCGCTTCATCGGGTACTACGCACAACCGGCTTGGGCTTCGGACGGATCAGCGATCTTGGCTCTGCGAGCGCCACGGGACATAGCACTCGAGCAAGCGGATCAGTGGCTGCGGCCCATCGGAGGGCTGGAACTCGTTTCAATTCCAACCGATGGCGCAGCGGCATCCGTGATCACAC
Source organism: uncultured Acidobacteriota bacterium (assembly GCA_963795355.1). Lineage (GTDB taxonomy): Bacteria > Acidobacteriota > Terriglobia > Acidiferrales > UBA7541 > Acidiferrum. Next base: position 179,336 of record CAWCHM010000006.1, on the reverse strand, counting down.
CGGCGGCGCAGTTTAGCTTTCCGCACTCCGCTGGAACCGATAGGAAGATTTTCGTTACGCAACTGCAGAAACCGAATCTTCAGAATGTGAATTACTCCCTGATGTCGATGAATGCCAACGGTACAGATCGACGCGAGGTATTGAAGCTTGCCGCGAAAAATATTTGGGGATCGGACTTCGGCCCGCCAGTGAAGATTCAAGTCAGTCCGGACGGCACACGAGCTCTTGCCCTTTATCGGAGCCAGGTGTATCTCTTCGATTTGCCGATTGTGGGGGGAGCAACTCCAACCATCGACTTAAGCGCACCCTCGGTGTCTGTGTACAGGTTGACTGACGTCGGAGCAGATTTCGCCAGTTGGGCGGACAGCGGAAAAACCGTGACGTGGGCGGTTGGATCAACTTACTTTCGGCTGCCATTGCGCGAACTGCCGACGGAGACACAGAGTGCGGCAGGATCGACGGGCTCACCAGCCACGAATTCAACGGAATACGCGATGAGCCTCAAGCCCGAGACGCTGCGTGTTTCAGTCACAATTCCGCGCGCGACCACCGAGGGAACGGTTGTACTGCGAGGCGCGAAAGTCATCACCATGCGCGGCGACGAAGTCTTGCGGTCCGCTGACATCGTGATTCACGACAATCGGATTCAGTCTGTTGGCGCACGCGGCGCCGTAAAGGCGTCTAAAGGTGCAAGAGTCATTGACGTTAAAGGAGCTACGATTGTGCCGGGATTCATCGATACGCACGCGCATTGGTTCAACATCAAGCGCGGCGTTCTCGATTTTGAAAATTGGGATTTTCTCGCAACTCTGGCGTACGGAATCACCGCCGGCCGCGACCCGCAAACCTATACGAGCGACATATTTGTCTATCAGGATCTGGCGGACGCTGGAGTGATGATTGGACCTCGCGCGTACACGACCGGCCCAGGACTGTTTGCGACGAACGATTTTCACTCAGAAGTCGAAGCCGAGAAGGTGGTCAGTCGATACAAGGACTTCTACCGCACGAATATGGTGAAGTCCTATGAGGTGGGCGACCGCGAACAGCGCCAATTTGTCGTGGAGGCCTGCGCGAAGCTGCAGGTCATGCCGACGACCGAGGGCGGCGCGGAGATGATCTTGGACCTGACGCACGCAATCGATGGATTCGGCGGAAACGAACATCAGTTCCCAATCGCTTCGCTGTATTCGGACGTGACCAATCTCGTTGCACAGTCCGGAATCTACTACACGCCGACATTTATCATCGGCTACTACGACGGTCCGGGCACCGAAGACGAATACTTTGAATCGACGGATGTATACAACAACCCCAAACTTCGTCACTTCATTCCGCTCGATGTGTTGGACGAAAAAACCGAGGGACTGCGGTGGCATCGGAAGGACAAGTATTCATTCCAGACAGGTGCTGGTTCAGCTCGGAAGATTCAGAAAGACGGCGGAAAGGTGTGCGTTGGTGGTCACGGCGAGTTGCAGGGTTTGAGCTTCCATTGGCAGCTATGGTCGCTGCAAGCGGGGGGCATGAGCCCACTGGAGACTTTGCGCTCGGCAACGCTGAATGGAGCGGAGGCAATCGGGCTCGCGCAAGATCTCGGAACCATCGAGCCGGGCAAGCTCGCCGACCTCGTGATTCTCAACAACGATCCGCTCGAGGACATTCGCAACACCGCGAACATCAGGTACGTGATGAAAAACGGCACGCTCTACGACGGCGACACGTTGGACGAAATCTGGCCGGTGCAAAAAACAGCGGGTCCTTTCTGGTGGTGGGGCGACCATCCATAGACGGATCACTTGGATGGTTTAAATCTCCGCGCTGAGCCAATCTCGCATCATTGAGGTATCGTCAACAGCCGAAAGGAATCGATGAAAGTATTTCTTGTCGTTTGTCTGACCCTGCTGGCGTCATCTCTTCTCTTTCCTATGCGATCGAATGCACAAAGTCAAGCGACCCTCATCCTGGTCCACGGAAAGATCTGGACGGAAAATCCGAAGCAACCCGAGGTTGAGGCCATCGCGGTTTGGGGTAATCGCATCGTTGCCTTAGGTGACAGCGCGACGATCCTCAAGCTCGCTGGACCTCAGACGAAAGTGATCGACCTGCGCGGACGCCGCGTCGTTCCCGGCTTCAACGATGCACACGTGCACTTCTACATGGGCGGCGACGGTCTAACCAGCGTGCAATTGCATGACGCATCGAGTCCGCAGGAACTTCGCAAGATCATGGCGGACTTTGCACGAACCGCTCCCAAGGGCAAATGGATCCTGAACGGCAATTGGGATCACGAGCGATGGACACCTGCCGCGCTGCCGACACACGAGTTGATCGACGACGTGACGCCCGACAATCCGGTGTTCGTGAACCGTTCGGATGGACATATGTGTCTTGCCAACGAGCTCGCGATGAAACTCGCTGGCGTGGATAAAAACACGCCTGACGTTCCGGGCGGAGTGATCGTACGCGACACGGGCGGCAATCCAACGGGAGTTTTCAAGGATGCGGCAAAGGGATTGATCGAGAAAGCTCAACCCAAGCTGGGCATGGACCACATTCTGGCAGCAATTCGCGCGGCACAGAAGTATGCAAACGAAAACGGCGTGACCAGCGTGCAGGACATGGGTGTGTTTACTGCCCAAGGCGTCGACACCATGGTCGATGTAATTCGCGCCTATCAGATTCTCGGAGGACAGAACGATTTGACGGTGCGAGTTTCGACCCATATCCCACTGTCGAATTGGAAGCGCTTTGATGCGACAGGAGTGCAAGCGGACTTCGGAACGGAAAAAGTTCAAATCGGAGCGCTGAAAGCATTTGCGGACGGTTCGCTTGGATCGACGACCGCCTGGTTCTTCGAACCGTACACGGATGCGCCAAACACCAACGGAATTCCTAGCCCTGAACTTTTGCATCCGGATGAAATGTACGAGCGGATGCAAGGAGCCGACAAGGCGGGTCTGCAGCTCGCAGTGCATGCCATTGGCGATCGCGCGAATCGAACAATTCTCGACATGTTTGAGAAGTTGGAGAAGGAAAATGGTATGGCAGACCGTAGATTGCGCATCGAGCACGCACAGCATCTGTCGCCGGTCGACATACCGCGTTTCGCGAAACTGAAAGTGATCGCGTCCGTCCAGCCATATCACGCGATCGACGACGGTCGCTGGGCAGACAGGCGAATCGGCCCCGAGCGCGTAAAGACGACGTACGCATTTCGTTCGTTGATCGATGCGGGCGTGACCCTGGCGTTCGGCTCGGACTGGTTCGTTGCGCCGATGGTGCCGTTACAAGGAATCTACGCAGCTACGACTCGGCGCACGCTGGACGGAAAAAATCCAGACGGATGGGTTCCAGACCAGAAAATCACTGTCGCAGAAGCTGTTCACGCATACACCGTAGGGTCCGCTTACGCCGCCAAGGAAGAACGGAACATCGGTTCGTTGGAGACAGGAAAACTAGCGGACTTAGCGGTTCTGTCGGACGACATTTTCCATGTCGATCCGGTTTCAATTGAGAAGGCCAAGGTCGATCTAACGGTTTTCGACGGCAAGGTTGTATTCGAACGGAAGTAGTCGCCGTTTCTATTGCGCGAGATTTTCCTTCACGTGAGCATAAAAGCAAGAGTTTTGCCTGCACCGAGGAGCCTCGATGAAATTCCGCGTACTGACGTTGGCACTTTTTCTGTTGGCGTGTGGTTCGAATCTCATCGCACAAGAAAAGAAGCAGGTTGAGCCTGCGGATCTCGTCAATCTGAAACAGGTCAGCGATCCCGAAATTTCGCCCAACGGCACCATGGTGGCCTATGTGGTTGTGACACCCATGCCGGCAGGACAGCACCGCAATGCTCACATTTGGATGGTTCCTGCAGATGGCAGCGCGGAGGCGCGGATATTTGCCTATAGCAGTGCTTCGGACACGTCGCCGAAATGGTCACCGGATGGAAAGAGTCTGGCGTTTCTTTCGGATCGCGAGAATCCGTTGCACGGCGATTCGGCGTTTCGCTTCAAGGTCGTAGGCGCGGAGGATCGCAAAGACCTCGCGAGCGATGACAAGAAGGAGGGGCAGGATAGGGAAGGACACGACGCGAGCAAATCAAAACCGACCGAACAAATCTGGACGCTGTCGTTGAACGGCGGTGAAGCATCCGCGCTTACCGACATCTCTGGTGGCGTCAAGAAATTCAAGTGGTCGAAAGACGGCAAGAGAATCGCATTCATTCGCCAGGATCAGGAGACGAAGGAAGAACGAGAGCGAAAGGAACGAAAAAACGACGAAATCGAGGTCGACAGGAATTACAAATACGATCGTCTGTATGTGTATGACGTCGCCAAGAGAGAGGCGGCGCTTGTTACGAAGATGGATCGCAACGTCGACGACTTCGAATGGTCGCCGGACGGCAGCAAGTTTTTGGCACGCATTTCACCGACGCCGCGCATCGACGACTATTGGCGCGTCTCGAAGATCGAGGTTCTCAATGCGACGACGGGAATTACAGAAAGAGTCTTGTCGGAGGCAGCGGCGCCGAGTCCGATGCGCTGGTCACCCGATGGTCATCGTGCGGCGTTCGAAAAAGCGTCGCCACACAACATCACCGGCGTTCCGCTGCTCTACGACATGGATTCGGGTCGCGAGATACTCGTCGGTCCTTCACCCAAAGTGACGGTCGGCGTCGTGGAATGGGATAGGGACGGCAAGACATTGACCGGCTCAGCAGTGGAAGGCGTAGAGGACATCTTCATAAGGATCGACGCGAACACGGGAGCACTGACGAAGCTGACGGGATTTTTCGGTCCAAGTGGATGGTTCGGCCCTTTTACGCGTAGCGACGATCAACACAAGCGAGCATATTTGCGCGAGACTCCGGAGCGTCCGAACGAAGTGTATGTATTGGCGGATGGCCGAGAGAAAATTCTGACCAATACAAATCCGCAAGTTGCGACCTGGAAACTCGGATCCGAGAAGACGGTTACTTGGAAGAGTTCGAAAGATCAGCGAACGATTTATGGCTTGGTGCTCCTGCCACCGGATTTCGACAAAGGAAGGAAATACAAAACAATTGTACATGCTCACGGAGGACCGGAGGAGGCATGGGAGTCGGGATTTCATGGCCATTGGTATGATTGGGGCTCGATTCTCGCGTCCCACGGCTATGTAGTGTTACTGCCGAATCCGCGCGGCTCGGATGGACAAGGGCCAGAGTTTACCGAAGCAAATTATCGCGATTGGTGCGGCGGCGATTTTCAAGACGTGATGGACGGCGTCGACTATCTGGTCTCGCAAGGAATCGCCGACAAAGATCGTCTAGGAGTTGGGGGCTGGAGTTACGGCGGCTACATGACAACATGCATCATCACACATTCGGATCGATTCAAGGCGGCCGTGGCCGGCGCTGCGGTGACAGACCTTTTCACGATGGCGACCACCACCGATATTTCGCCGAGCTACCTCGACGGCTACTTTGGCAGCCTTGCACCAAATCGGAGGCTCTATGACGAGCACTCTCCCGTTCGGTACCTTGATCATTGCCGCACGCCGGTGCTGGTAATCCATGGCGAAAGCGATGTCCGCGTGCCGATTTCGCAAGGCGAAGAGTTCTACAACGGCCTAAAATTTCTGGGCCGTGAAACGGAAATGGTGCGCTACCCCCGCGAGCCCCATATCTTCACAGAACGCGAACACCAGCAGGAGTCATTGGAACGAATGCTCCGCTGGTACGACACTCGCATCCCACGCTGAGTCGCGCAAACCCGTGGAACCGTTGTTCGGCGGTGTTGTCGCCGCCTGATAGGGGTGCCTCCTGGCTACAGACTTTGGGTGTCGTCGGAGATGTCTTCAACGACGGGCTAAGACGCGCCCCAAGCCAGCAGTCTTCGAAAGCTAACGATTTCTTGCGAACGCTGTTGTACCTGTCAGATGCAAGTTCACGCTGCCGGCGGTAGTGGCGTCTCGTTGGGCAACGCAGAAATCATCTGGCGAAGAGATACAAGCTGCTTCTGAGCGAGCACACCCTCTATCGGAGTGTGATGATCGATTTCTCCCTCAATTAGAATGTCCTTCTGTATCAACGTAGCTTCCATTGACGCCAAGTTGGTGGCAATGGCCTCTAAAATATTTACGACGTCATTCAAAATCTCTTTCATAGGAGATTCTCCCCTCCTGAAATTCGCACGGAGTCTATTGGAAGGGTTTTCTCACGGCAAGTATTTAGCTTGATACGCCGGCCTATTGGCACATCTCTTTTTCAAGTGTTTGCAGTCTGGCAGGAGCGGGGTTAATTTTAACATGTTCGACTTCGTGTAGTAGCTCCATTTGCTCTAGCCGCTTAGGCATTCCTAAACGGTCTGCGGCAATCCGGGAGGACATTTGAGTCTTCTGGGTCTCCAAAATCGATGCAGGCTCTTTCCCGGAATAGACGTGCAGGGGTGGAATGCTATACGGACCCATCCGCCTCTAGTCAAATGTCTCTATCTAACCCATTACCCGGCCAGCTGCCGTTGGAGAGTATTTCCAGCAAGCGATCGCCAAAGATTCCAGCTATGCATCGGCATACGCCGGTCTAGCTAGCGCCTACGGTGGGCTCGGAGGCGGAGCGGCCCCCCGCAAGTCCCTCCCAAAGGCGAAGGCAGCGGCCTAGGGCGTGGAACTAGACCAAACGCTGGGCGACGCTCACGCCCCTTTTGGGGTATGCAGGGTTCTTTTCGGTTTGGAACTGGCCAACTGGAATTCTACTGTACTTGTCCATTCCATTGCCTCCTGGCGCGACGACGATTTTGCAGAATTGCGCCAAATAAGTCGTTAAATTGTCCCGCTGCGCCAGAATTTCCTTGCCCCAATTTTCGTTGCCCAGTTTACTGCCGACCGCAATCGGAAAAAATCACTACATCTTTTACGTTTTGCAGCTTATCTAAGGACGCTAGTACGAGCAGTCGCAACCGAAGGAGCATCTATGTCAAACGCGAAAACAGCAAGTGCCGCCGCCTCAGCCCGAGCGCCGCAACCCGCCGAAACCAATCCACTCGACTTTGTGCCTGACACAATCCCTTTCGACATTCCGTATGGACCGCCAGTATCGCTCGACCGTGCCCAGGCAGCCGTTGATGCCGCGGTGGCTGAAGCGAAGAAGCGCAATTGGAAAATGAACGTAGCGGTCGCCGATTCCGGTGGCAACCTCGTCGTCTTCCAGCGCATGGACGGCGCGATGTTGGCGTCTATTCAAATTGCCGAGCACAAGGCGCGCGCTGCCGCGACCTTCCGTCGCCCCACCAAAGTATTCGAAGACGGTATCAACCTGATGCACCTCAACTATCTGCTCGCGTTCGACGGGGTCATCGCCTCTCGCGGCGGCATTCCACTCATCGAAAACGGCTCCATCATTGGCGCAATCGGTGTTTCGGGAGGCACGGATTCCCAGGACGAAATCGTCAGCAACGCAGGCGCATCCGTGATTAACCAACCCACAGGGACGGACAACTAGTCCAGATATCGAGAAGCTTTAAGGCCACCACCCGGTTTCCGAGACAAAAATCGATAGGAGATTGAAATGACAACCGCAAGCGCACTTACGAAGTCCACTCAGATTCGCGTCGAGAAGCGATCGCCCGCCTATTGGCGAGTCACATTCGACAATCCGCCGATCAACGTCATGGGCCCGGAAATGGTTCGCGAATTCCAGCGAGTCATCGACGCTCTGGAGGCGGATGAGCACGTGAAGGTGGTGGTTTTCGACAGTGCGGTCGAAGACTACTTCCTGAATCACTCCGATTTCACGGCCAAGATGGAGGATTTGACCTCAATGCCCGCGGGTCCGACAGGCTTGCCGCCTTGGCCCGACTTTCTCGTGCGACTGACGCACTTGCCAGTCACCTCCATCGCCCTCATCCGCGGTCGTGCAACAGGCAATGGAAGCGAGATCACGCTCGCGTGCGACATGAGTTTCGCCAGTCGCGAAAAGGCCATCATCTCGCAGTGGGAAGCGGGAGTAGGGATGGTCCCTGGTGGCGGCCCCATGGCTCGCCTTCCCCACCTCATCGGGCGAAACCGCGCGCTCGAAGTGCTCTTGAGCTCTGAAGATATCCGCGGCGAGCAGGCTGAAGCCTACGGCTACGTCAACCGTGCTCTGCCCGACGCCGAACTCGACACATACGTGGAAGCGCTCGCAACCCGCATCGCCAAGTTCGACAAATGGTCGATCGCCAACATCAAGCGCCTCGTCAACACCAGCCTGCCCCCCGAGGTCGAGATCGGTTCTGGTTGGGATGCCTGCATCGCTTCGCTCGGTCGTCCCGCTGCCCAGAATGCAATCAAAGCCCTGATGGACCGCGGTTTCCACAAGCCCGGCGATGTCGAAAATCGCCTGGGATATTACGTCGGCCAAATCCCGCACTAGCCAGTGCTTGCGCTGTAACCCAAAACGATAGCCACGGACAATCACTCATGCCGTGGTCACCTGACGAGACTCACGGCGTCACGCGGAGGTGATGTTTGGCAACTCGCACCGCGCTCAACTCGGATTCCGAGACCCGGCCGGTCCTTACGCCAGCCGAGATCGATCGTGCGCGGCCCTATGGCCGTGTGCGCCAAGCGCAAGTCGGCGAGACTCTCTACCGCCCGGGCGAGGTAGGAGTTCCGTGCTTTCTCCTCTTATCCGCCACCCTGGAAATCGTTCAGGCAACGATCCACGGCGAACGGCTTGTTTTTCACTTATGCCGGGAATGTTCACCGGTGAGGCAGGCATGATCGCTGGACAGCGAACCGTCGTGCAGGCCCGAGTGATACAAGCCGGTGAAATTCTGGAGCTTCGGCCCGCAGAGATTCGCGCCCTTGTGTCTCGCGATGCAGGTCTGGGCGAGATCCTTCTCCGTGCGTTTGTGTTGCGTAGGCTGATGCTCATCAATCGCCAGCTGGGCAATGTTGCTCTCATTGGCTCGCGACACTCCGCAGACACGCTGCGCCTTCAGGAGTTTCTCGGCCGAAATGGTCACCCGTACACGTACGTCGACTTGGATTCGGACGAAACTTCTCGAAATCTTCTCGACCGCTTTTCAATCGCTGTCTCCGAAATCCCGATCGTGATCGGCAAACGGGACGATGGTCTTGCGCAATCCTTCTACTCGCACCTGGCCGATTGCCTCGGACTCAACGACAACATCAACAAGGGTTTGCTCCACGATCTCGTTATCGTCGGCGCCGGGCCGGCGGGTTTGGCAGCGGCGGTATATGGGGCATCCGAAGGATTGGATACTCTCCTTATCGAAAGCCACGCACCCGGCGGGCAGGCCGGCACCAGTTCGAAGATCGAAAATTATCTAGGTTTTGAAACCGGGGTCTCTGGTCAGGAACTCGCAACCAGCGCGACCCGGCAGGCACAAAAATTTGGCGCCAAGATGGCTTTGGCTCGCGCGATCGTTCAACTTCGCTGTCAGCGTCGCCCCTACGAACTCGTGATGGACGACGGGACTGTCTTTTTCGCTCGAACCGTTGTCATCGCGACTGGTGCCCGCTACAACAAGCCTGCCTTAGTCGACTTGGACCGCTTTGTGGGTCGCGGCATCCACTACGGTGCCACCTACCTGGAGGCTCAGCTGTGTGAGGGCCAGGAGGTCATCGTCGTAGGCGGCGGCAACTCCGCTGGTCAAGCGGCTGTCTTCCTCTCCCAGACTGCGCGCAAAGTGTTCATGCTCGTGCGAGGGTCCGACCTGGCTGAAACGATGTCGCGTTATCTCATTCAACGCATTTCTGGCGATCCTTCCATCGAGCTGCTTTACAACTCCGAGCTGACCGGTCTTGCAGGCGACAACAACCTCGAAGAAGTGAATTGGATTAACAAGCAGACCGGGCAAACGCGTTGCGTCCCCGCCCATCACCTCTTCATCATGGCTGGCGCCTCTCCAAATACCGACTGGCTTCAAAGCAGCCGTGTCGCTCTGGATGAGAATGGCTTTGTTCTTACCGGACGAGATCTGCCAATGGCGATTGACCCGGATCGGAATTCTAGTTGGCCGCTTTCGCGCCCGCCTATGATGCTGGAAAACAATCTGCCAGGAGTATTCGCCGTGGGTGACGTCCGCGCCGGAAGTGTCAAAAGGGTCGCTTCCGCCGTCGGCGAAGGATCGACTTCGGTGAGTATGGCGCATCGAGCCCTCGCCGAACTCTAAGCGCAGCTACCAAGCTGCGCTACGTCCCGACATGCACGCAACAAACGCGCCCATCCGTTCCAGGACACCAGGCCCCTACGCAGCTACCCTCATTCGTGCAGCAGGTGCGACCACGAGTCCGCCGTTCCTTTCCTGTTGCCATGCCACAGGAATCATGGCATGCTCCTGTCATCATCCCACAGGAACAGGAGTCCCGCGCAAAAATGCCAGCCGAATCCAAATCCGACATTCTCCAAGGCACGCTCGACCTCATGGTCCTCAAAACTCTTGCCGCCATGGGCTCGCTCCACGGTTACGGCATTGCCCGCCGCATCGAGCAAATCAGCGAGGAAGCACTCCAGATCAATCAAGGCACCATCTACGCCTCGCTCGTCCGTCTCCTCCACAAAGGATGGATCTCCGCCGAGTGGGGCACTTCCGACAACAATCGCAAAGCCCGTTTCTACTCGATCACCAAATCCGGACGCAAACAGCTTCAGGCTGAAACGAAAAACTGGCGCCGCATCGCGGACGTGATGGGCCGCGTCCTGCGCATCGACGAAAGGAGCTGACACCATGCTTGCCTGGCTGAAATCCATCGCGTCTCGCTTTCGCGCCCAAGCCTCGCCTCAAACCGTCGATCGCGACTTCCAGCACGAGCTCGACGCGCACCTCGCAATGGCCACGCAAGAAAACATCCGTCGCGGTATGACCCCCGAAGAAGCCGCTCGCGCCGCGCGCGTTCGACTTGGCGGCGATACCCAGCTCAAAGAAACAAATCGCGAACTTCGCGGCTTGCCTTTCATCGAGACCGCAATGCAAGACTTCCGTTTCGCCTTCCGCATGCTCCGCAAGAATCCCGGCTTCTCTGCCGTTGCCATCCTCACGCTCGCACTCGGCATCGGCGCCAACACCGCAATTTTCAGCGTCGTCTATGCCGTCCTCCTCAAACCCCTGCCCTACGCCGCTGCCGATCAGCTCTTCACCGTCTTCCAAGAGGAAATCAAAGACTCCAACAAAAAAACTGGCTTTTCGTTCGCCAATTTTCGCGATTTCCGAGACCAGAACGAAATTTTCTCCGACCTCTCCGGCGTCCAGGGACATCAACTCACGCTGACCGGCCACGGCGAGGCCTACAACATCGATACTTCCGTCGTAACGCCAGATCTTTTCACGACATTCCGAGTTCAGCCGATCCTCGGGCGCGCGTTCATCCCCGACGATGGAAAATCCGGCGCCGCACCTGTCGTCATCCTCAGCGAACATCTTTGGCGCGGCTCGTTCGGTTCCGATCCCAACGTCATCGGCAGCTCCATCACGCTCGACAAACGTTCTTTCACGATCGTCGGCGTGATGCCCGCAACATTTCGCTTTCCGCAAGTTCAGCAAAGCCGTCAGATATGGATCCCCGTCGTCGACGACCCGCTTTTCGGCAGCTGGATAGAGCAGCGCGGTGGTCATTGGCTCCGCATCACGGGCCGCGTGAAGCCGGGAGTCAATCTCGTACAAGCGCAGTCGCAGTTCGACGCGATTTCCCAGCGCCTTGCAAAACAATTTCCCGAAGACAACGACGGCTGGACCATCTGCATGATTCCGCTGCGCGAATTCCTCGTCGGCGAAGTTAAAACTCCTCTTCTCGTTCTGCTCGGTGCCGTCGGACTCGTCTTGCTCATCGCGTGCGCCAACATCGCCAATCTTCTGCTCGCTCGCGCCACTTCGCGCTCCCGTGAGATCGCCGTTCGCGCCACACTCGGCGCCGGCCGTTCGCGTCTCGTGCGCCAACTTCTCAGCGAGACGATCGTCCTCAGCATCATCGGCGGACTCGCTGGCGTCGCCCTCGCCTACTACGGTGTCCACGTTCTCACGGCGTTCCTGCCGCCGCGGGTTCTTCAAATCAACAGCGTCCAGATCGACTACGCCGTTCTCGGATTTGCTCTCGCGCTCTCCGTCTTCGCCAGTTGTGCCGTCGGACTCGCTCCGGCATTTCTCATCGCTGGCTCAGACTTGCAATCGACTCTGCGGGAAGGCGGCGGCCGTTCCGGCGAAAGCTCAACCTCGCGCCGCGCGCGAAATATCCTTGCGTCCGCCGAAATCGCCCTCGCTCTCGTGCTTCTCGTCGCCGCCGGCCTTCTCCTGCGCAGTTTCTCGAAACTTACAGATGTCAATCCCGGCTTCCAGGTCGAGCACATGGTCAAGGCCGAAGTCTCTCTCCCGCGCGCGCAATACTCCACGCCCCAACAGTGGTTCGCATTCTCCGAGAGTCTTCTTTCGCGCCTGCAATCCAGACCTGGAATGCAAGACTCGGCGCTGGCCATCCCTCTCCCGCTCTCCGATGGATTCATTAACATCGCCTTCGACATCGAAAATAAGCCGCCCGCTTCCGCCGCCGAAGCCCGCACCGCCGACTACGTCGCCGTCACTCCCACCTATTTTCACGTGATGAACATTCCGCTGGTAGCCGGACGCGCCTTCGAAAAACGCGACAACATGTCTGCGCCCCCGGTCGCCGTCGTTACACAATCCTTCGTCCGCGCGTACTTTCCCAATGAAAACCCCATCGGCAAGCGCATCGTCTTTGGTTTTCCGCCAGACCCGGGCATTCCGCGTGAAATTATCGGTATCGTCGGCGATGTCCACGACGTATCTCTCGGCAATAACCCCGGCCCGATGATGTACGCGGCCTACGCGCAATCGCCGTTTCCCGGCGCGTGCATCGCTGTTCAGAGCACGCTTGCTACCAGCGCCGTCATCTTATCGATTCGCGAAACCGTCGCGAGCCTCGACAAGGACCTTCCCGTCACCGACATTGCCACCATGACGGAAGTCGTCCATGACTCGATGGCCCAACCAAGATTTCGCACGACGCTGATCGCAATGTTCGCCGCAATCGCGCTCATTCTTGCCGCCACTGGAATTTTTGGGGTGATTTCCTACTCGGTGCAATGCCGCACAAACGAAATCGGCATCCGCGTAGCTTTAGGCGCGTCCGCCCGCACAATTCTGAAAATGGTGCTGCGCGAAACGATGTTCCTCGCGGGAGTCGGCCTCGCCGTCGGTCTGCCGGTAGCGTTCGTAGCATCGCGAGTCCTCGGCCACCTGCTCTTTGCCGTGTCGCCAACCGATCCTGCCACGCTTATCGTGGTCTCCGTGACGCTGGCCGCAGTGGCCGCGGCCGCCGGCTACCTCCCCGCCCGCCGCGCCACCCAGGTCGATCCACTAACCGCCCTGCGCCACGACTAAATGTCGCTCTTGAGCGCCGCCTCGCCTTTGTAGGGTCGGGGCTTGCTCCACCCGGCCGATGCGTCTTGTCACTTTTATCCGTAGGGCACAATTGTGTACGGGCGCAGCACCGCTGCGCCCCATCTCGGCAAGATCTCAACCACTCGACTCTCGCCTCTGTCTTCAACCGCTTACCTCTATTCCAAACTCTTCACCGGATCCAACTTCGGCGCCAAAACCTGCATGACCACCAATCCGATCGGATACGCCACGCCCGCAATCAAAAACGGCACCATATAGCTTCCGGTCCACTGCAACGCGTACCCAACCAACTTTGCAATCAACATCCCGCCAATCGCTCCCGCCATCCCGCCAATCCCCACCACCGATCCCACCGCCTCCGACGGAAACATGTCCGACGGCAACGTGAACAAATTCGCCGAAAAACCTTGATGGGCTGCCGCTGCCAACCCAATCAGCGCAACCGCGCCCCATAAGCTCTCCATCTTGTATGCAAATACGATTGGCAACACGCAGAGCGCGCAAATCCAAAACGTGGTCTTCCGCGCTACGTTCACGCTGGATCCGCGATGCAGCATCGCCGACGACAACCATCCGCCAGCCATGCTGCCCACATCCGAAATCAAATAGATCGCCACGATCGGCAAGCTCGATTGCGCCAGCGTCAGCCCGTGCACTCGATGCAAAAAGTCCGGCACCCAAAACAAATAGAACCACCAGATTGGGTCGGTAATGAATTTCGTGGCGGCGAACGCCCACGTCTGCCGGTACCCGATCAATCGCTTCCAAGGAAATTTCGTCACCGGCGGTGAAGGATCGCTGCGGATGTAAGCAAGCTCGCCAGCGTTCACGCGCGGATGCTCCTCAGGTTTGCGATAGATCAGCAGCCAGAACACCAGCCACAAAAATCCCAGCCCGCCTGTGACCACAAACGCCCAACGCCAGCCCCAATACAGCGCAATCGGTGGCACGATCAGCGGTGTAACGATCGCGCCGATGCTTGTCCCCGAATTGAAAATGCCTGTCGCGAATGCCCGCTCTTTTTTCGGAAACCATTCCGCCACGGTCTTCAAACTTGCCGGAAAAACCCCTGCTTCGCCGAATCCGAGCGCGAACCGCGCGATCCCAAAGCCAAACAGTGAGCTGACGAGCGCATGTCCCATCGCCGCCAAACTCCAGAACGCCATCGTCAGCGAATAACCCACCCGCGTTCCCAGTCGATCGACCAGCCTTCCAACGAACACCATCCCAAGTGCGTACGCCGCCTGGAACGCAAACACTAGGTTGCTGTAGTCGATTTCGTTCCAGCCCAGATCGTGCTGCAGCATCGGCTTCAGCAAGCCGAGGACTTGCCGGTCCATGTAATTTTTCGTAGTCCCGGCCAGCAGCAGCGCGCAAATCACCCACCGAAAATATCCCGTACGCGAGGAGACTTCTGCGGGCACGACATTCCCCGTTGCCGCCGCGCTGGCGGCTGCTTCTCTGCGTGCTGCTTCGTCCATAGGTCGAGTGCTCACGAGAATCGAAGTGGCATCTTACATCGCAGAGGCCCGCATGCCGTGCTTTCTTCTGATACATTGACATCGGCCGTCGCAACAGCTTGCGACACATCCAACGGAAACGGGACCACGACATGCGCGACTCCGCAGCCATTCTGACCACCGCATCCACAATCGCAGCCTTCGTCATCCTCGGCCTCGCGCTTGCGAAACAAAACGGCGCCGCCACGCCGCGCATTCAAATCCTCCCCAACGAATCCGCTCGCCGCGTCGACGTCGTGATCGATGGAAAACCATTCACTTCCTACATCTGGCCAGAAAATCTCGCAAAGCCCGTCCTCTACCCCCTCCGTGCCGCCGACGGCACCGTTGTAACGCGCGGTTTTCCGCTCGAGCCTCGCCCCGGCGAACGCGTCGACCATCCACATCACGTCGGCCTGTGGTTCAACTACGGCAACGTCAACGACTTCGATTTCTGGAACAACTCCTACGCCATCAAAAAAGAGGACGCCCACAAGATGGGCAACGTCCTTCAGCGCAAAATTCTCGCCACAAAAAGCGGCACCGACAAAGGTGAACTCACGGTTGAAACAGATTGGGTCTCTGGAACGGGAACACTACTGCTGAAAGAACACACGCAGCTCATCTTCTCGGGCGACAAGGATTCCCGCACGATCGATCGCGTCACCACCCTGCAAGCGCTGAATGAAAAAGTCGTCTTCCACGACGACAAGGAAGGCATGCTCGGAATGCGCGTAACGCGCGCCCTCGAAGCGCCATCCACGACCGCTGAAGTTTTTACCGACGCCAACGGCAATCCGACGACGGTCGCGAAACTCGACAACACGGGAGTAAATGGTAGCTATCTCACCAGCGAAGGGAAGAAGGGCGACGAGGCATGGAGCACCCGCGGCAAATGGTGCATGCTCAGCGGAAAAGTCGGAGACGACCCGGTTACGATCGCAATTTTCGACAATCCGAAAAATCCGAACTTCCCGACCTATTGGCACGCCCGCGGCTACGGCCTATTCGCTGCGAATCCGCTGGGGCGTAGCATTTTCACCAACGGCAAAGAGCAGCCGCTCAATTTCACGATCGCACCCGACGAAAGCGTAACGTTCCGGTATCGCGTGGTTATATTTTCTGAGATTGCCTCGCCGCAGATTGTGGAAGCGGAGTACCAGAAGTTCGTGTCGGTCTATCGCTAAGGCTCTTCGCGAATTCGCGCCGCGATTCGCGCTCCGCGCGATCCTGTTCCCACCGCGCGCGAACCTCGGCGATAAATTTCACCTTGTCTTTGCGCATCCTCGCGATCAGTTCCTGATTTTCCACACGCTCGTGAGACCCGGCCCACAAAACCATTTCGGTCATCACCGCCCCGAGATCGATTCCTTTGCGCGTCAGCACGTAATTCAATTTCCGTCCGTCGAGGGGATCGGACTCCACCTCGATGATTCCGTGAAACTCCAATTTTCTCAGTCGATCAGCCAAGATGTTCGTCGCGATTCGCTCGTACGAATCCATGAACTCCTTGTAGCTCTTGAATCCGCGAAGCATCATGTCGCGCACGATCAGCAGCGACCATCTATCTCCCAGAACTTCGACCGACGCATTCAGCGGACACTCCGAGCGCCGCTTCACCGCGCGTCTTTCTTTCGCCATATCTCGATTTTATCAGCTTTTTACTTGCATTTCAAAAGTAGTCTCGGCACACTCGCTCTCGCTGTCACTCCCTCGAAGGAGCTTCCTGTGGACGTCATTCCTTACCTGCACTTCAACGGCAATTGTGCCGAAGCTTTTGCGCACTATGGAAAATTGATGGGCGGCAAAGTCGTCATGGTCTCGAAGTATTCGGATTCTCCGATGGCCAACGACATGCCCGCGGACATGCGCGACAAAATCATTCATATCCACATGCAGATCGGCAACACGGTGCTCCTGGGTTCGGACGCGCCCCCGCAACATTTCTCAAAGCCGCAAGGCTTCAGTATTTCAGTCGCAGTGAAAACTCCCGCCGAAGCCGATCGCGTTTTTGCCGGCTTGGCTGAGGGTGGAAATATCATCATGCCCATCGCCCAGACTTTCTGGTCGCCGCGATTCGGCATGTGCACCGATCGTTACGGCATACCGTGGATGGTGAACTGCGAGCAGGCGCCTGCCTGATTCGCAGGCATGATCGAGGCCATGCAGCGTCGACCCCAAAAAGCGGATGTCTCGAGATCGGGTGCCGCAAAATCAAGTTAGAATCGCAGCCTGAATTTGGAAGGGCGCATGACTGCGCTCCTCGACGTGCATCCAATTAGCAGCGACGGAGGAAAAATGGATTCGATTTCGGCGCCATCGAAGGGCCAGCTTTGGACGGGCCGTGTGTTGAGCACGCTCGCGGTCTTGTTTCTCCTATTCGATTGCACATTGAAATTCATCAAGCCGCAAGCGGTGATCGAAGGCACGATCGCGCTAGGTTATTCCGTGACGCAGATCACGCCGATAGCGATCACATTGCTGATTTGTACGCTGCTGTATGTCATTCCGATGACCCAGGTGCTCGGCGCGATCTTGCTGACCGGCTATCTCGGCGGCGCGGTCGCTACGCACGTGCGGCACGGCGATCCACTTTTTTCGCATATTCTGTTTCCGACATACCTGGGCATATTCTTGTGGCTTGGTCTGTATCTGCGCGATCCGGCGCTCCGCAATTTCATACCGTTTCGCAAGGCGAGCTAGCACCAAGCAGTTCGGAAGGCCCGCGGCAAATCTTGTTCTCGTAACGCGAGGTAACCATGTGTCGCAACATCAAAACGCTTTTTAATTTCGCGCCGCCGGTCACACCGGAAGAGGTGAACGCAGCGTCGCTCCAGTTCGTGCGGAAAATTACCGGCTTCAATAAGCCGTCGAAGGCCAACGAAGAGGCTTTCGAGCAAGCCATCAAGGACATCGCAAAAATCTCAGGGAATTTGCTGCATTCGCTGGAAACAACGGCGCCGCCGAAGAATCGCGAAGAGGAAGCTGCCAAGGCCAAAGCTCGCGCCGCGGAACGCTACGCCAACAATTAGAATTCGACGAACTGCGCCGGTTTCACCGATTATGGAACGGCATTTGTTTTGTCACTCGATCAGAGGGTCGAAGGCAGCTCGCGCGAGTCTCATGTTCGCTGCGCTTAAGAAATATTCTGTAGCGTCAGCTCGATCAACTTCTTAGTCGGCGCGTATGGATCACCCGGAGCGTCGTACTCCATCGAGTAAAATCCGCGATAAGTCGCCGCCTTCGCGATTTCAAACGTTTTCTTGATATCAATATTCAGAATCTTCCCGTTGTCGTCGGCCTCGCCGTCTTTGACGTGCGAAATGTTATAGGCCCGGGCGAACATCTCTTTCATCGCGCGGTAATTGAAGTCCAGATCACCCTTCAGCACGGAATTCGCAAAGTCGGGTAGCGCACGCAGGTAAGGTTGATTCACCGCGTCGATCACCTTCGCGATAAAAAACGCGTCTTCGGTGTCGGGGTCGTCGTTTTCCAACGTGACCACGACGTTCTTTTCCACCGCATAATCCGCAAGCTTGCGAAGGCTTTCTGCCGCGCGGTCGACGTCGGGCTTCGACGTCTTCGACCCGTTGATGTGCGGCCGAATGCCAGGCGAACCAACCGCCACCGCCACGTCGATCCATTTCTTCGAAACATCGACGGCCTTCTGGCGCACCGCCGCGTCGGTATCGTAGAAGCTCTCTCTTACGTGGGTCGGAATGTTGACGATGTGTACCTTGGCCTTCTCGACCGCCGCTCGAAACTTGTCGAGATAGGCAGCATCGGTGCTTTCGAAATGCTGCGCCAGCGGCTCGATCCCGTGCACGCCGAATTTCTCCACCACTTCAGCAGGGAACTGCGTTAGCGGGAATCCTTTCAATTTGGCGTCGCGAGAGCGATTGCCCGGCGCATCGATGAATGCGCGGAACGGATACGACGCGACCGCGAGTCGTTCACGCGGCGCCGTCGGGAAATCAATATGTGGCTTCCCCTGGGGCAAAGCCGCGAAGAGCGATTCCGGCGTGGACCCGGCGATCATGCTTCCTGCAGCGAGTGTCGAAACCATTTCCAGAAACGATCGTCGATTGAGTGAGGTCATCGTATTTGCCAAAAGGTTGGTCGCGCAAAATAGCGTGGGCGATTGTACGCGAAGTCTGAAGGATACGCACCTGCAAGAAAGCGAGCTCCGACAGAGGAATGAAGTGACGGCGGCAATCGAACCCGCGATGGGTACCGCGACGCCGTGTCCCTGCAGGCACTGGATTCGTAGCGGATGAAGTTCGAGTCACAACGGTCTGATTGTTTATAGATGTCGGCTATTGCTGATGCGCTAAACACAGCACACTGCGGCGCCGCCGTTGTGCGCATCTTTTTACGCTTTGCCGCGACGCAACGTGATATATCTTCGCCGTCCGCTGGGAGGAAATATCGCCATGAAAAAATATCTTGCCGAGCTCGTGGGAACGTTCGTGCTGGTCTTTGGCGGCGTGGGAAGCGCCGTGCTCGCGGGAACGCACATCGGGTATCTGGGCGTGGCGTTTGCGTTCGGGCTCTCGCTGCTGGCGATGGTTTATACGATCGGGCCGATTTCCGGGTGCCACATCAATCCCGCAGTGACGGTGGGCGTGCTGATCGCCAAGAAAATCGGCGCGAAAGACGCGATGTCGTACATCATCGCGCAGATCATCGGCGCGATCCTCGCTTCAGCTGTGATCCTGATGATCGCGAAGGGAGCGGTCAACGGCTACGATCCAGCGGTCGCGGGCCTTGGCGCGAACGGATTTGGCGAACACTCGCCGGGCGGATACTCGATGATGGCGGCGTTTATCTCCGAAGTTGTCCTCACGATGTTCCTGGTGCTGACGGTGCTTGGCTCGACCGACGTGAAAGCGCCGGTGGGATTTGCGGGAGTCGCGATTGGCCTGGTGCTGACGTTGATTCACCTCGTCGGAATTCCGATCACGAACACGTCGGTGAATCCCGCGCGCAGCGTCGGTCCTGCGATCTTCGTGGGCGGCTGGGCGTGGCAGCAATTGTGGCTGTTCATTGTTGCGCCGCTGATTGGTGGCGCTGTTGCGGCGATCGTCTACGCGATCATCAAGCTGCCCGACACACCGATCAGTGTGGGCCGCGCGGAGCGCTCGCTGGAGAGCGAGCAGGCCGAACGCCGCCGCTAGGCGGAAGGCGCCCCTGCGGCGGATAGCGTGCGATGCGAGGCCGCCCGGCTGGTGGAGGCACGGACGACGAGTTCGGGCTCAATCGCGATCTCGGCGACGTATTCGGCGGTACCTTCGATGCGATCAATCAATGTTTTCGCCGCGATTTGACCCATTCGTTCGAGCGGCTGCCGCACCGTGGTCAAGCCCGGGCTATTAAACGCAGCGGCGGGAATATCATCGAATCCCATCACGCTGACATCTTCGGGAGTCCGGAGACCGGATTCGCGTAGCGCCCAGATTGCACCTATCGCTGAAATGTCGTTATAGGCGAAGAGCGCGGTGAAATGCTCTTTGCGCTCGAGCAACTGCTTAGTGATCGGATAGCCGAGTTCCGGAGTGGAGTTGGTGCTTTCGATCTGCACCGTGATCTCGGGCTTAACGGCGATGCCGAGCTCCTGCGCCGTTTCACAGACGGCGGCCCATCGCACGCCGGAATCGGAGCTGACTGGATGCCCCTTGAAGAACGCGATATCACGATGGCCAAGATCTTTCAGGTGAGAGAGCGCGAGTCGTGCCGCGACCTTGTGATCGAGCACCACGTTCGTGACGTTTTCCATTTGCCCATGGCCGGCGACCGCAACCGTCGGAAGCTCGAGTTCTTGCGTGATTGACGTGTCGGTGGTGATAAATCCTTCGACCCCGCGCGCGACGAGCATCTGCGCATAAGTTTGCAGCAGCGTTTGGTCGTGACGGTGAATCACCGTGAGAAAGAAGAAATTGTGGCGGCGCAAATAATCTTCGATGCCGCTGATGACCAGCGATCCGTATGCGTCGCCGATTTCCTCAGCGATCACGCCGATGGTGTAGGTGCGCTGTAATCGCAGCGACCGCGCAAAGTAGTTCGGACGATAGTTGAGGGCCTTCGCGGCGGCGACAATACGTTTTTTCGTGCTTTCGGGAATGGAGCGCGCGGCTACGGAATTGTTCAGCGCCGCGGAAATAGTGCCGGGAGTCAGACCGAGATGTTCGGCGACGGTCTTCAGAGTCACCCGTGGCTCGCCCTTCCGGGCGGAGCCTTTCTTGTTAGGGCTGGTCATACCAGCGCAAACTCCAAGGCTTCGAGCCTCATTTCTTAGAACCGTGGGACGGGCACATGCGAGCGTTGCCGTACACAATACGCGAAAAAGGGGGAAAAGGTAACGGGGAAGGGCGGTAATCGGATAAATTCCAGAAACCATAGGAGCTTTAAGCGAATTCTTGAACATCGGATCGAATGAGACGACGTCTCTTCGGGAAAGAGAACGGTCCGCCGCCAGAATCGAGCGTCCAAGGGGGCGAAACCAAGAGTTCGTTTGCCACGGACCATGCCAACCAAAATTCGTAGCACAAGCCGAGCGACTCCCATAAAATGTCCGCCGTCCCACTGGAACGCAAATCTCGGACGTCGAGGTCAACTCCGTGTCCCATTTTCCCTCCAAAATGCGGTCGTTCGTCGGTTTCGCGATCTTCGCACTCGTCGCAGCGCTTCCTGCCAAAGCCTCCGACAACGGCCTCGCCAAAACTCCGCCGATGGGTTGGAACTCCTGGAACAAATTTCACTGCCACGTCAGCGATGACATGATCCGCGGCATGGCCGACGCCATGGTCTCCAGCGGCATGAAAGACGCCGGCTATGAATACGTCGTCATCGACGACTGTTGGCAAGTCGATCGCGATGCCGCAGGCAACATCGCGCCCGATCCGAAACAATTTCCCAACGGCATCAAGCCGCTCGCCGACTACGTCCACTCAAAGGGTTTGAAGTTCGGCATCTACTCTGACGCCGGCACACAAACCTGCGCCGGCCGCCCCGGTAGTGCCGGCCACGAATTCCAGGACGCGATCCAATACGCAGCATGGGGCGTCGACTATCTGAAATTCGACTGGTGCCACACCGGCAAAGATTCCGGCAAGGCCAGCGCCGAGTGGTCCTACGCGACCATGCGCGATGCGCTGAAAGCCTCCGGCCGCCCAATCCTCTTCAGCATCTGCGAATGGGGCAGCAACAAGCCTTGGCTCTGGGCCGGCGACATCGGCAACATGTGGCGCACCACGGGCGACATCTCCGACTGCTGGGACTGCGAGAAGCACGGCCTCAGCTTCGTAAAAATCGTCGACGCCGAAGACGGCCTTGAAACCTACGCCGGCCCCGGCCACTGGAACGATCCCGACATGCTCGAAGTCGGCAACGGCAAAATGACCACCATCGAATATCGCGCGCACTTCAGCCTCTGGTGTTTGCTCGCGGCACCTCTCATCGCCGGCAACGATTTGCGCGATATGTCTGCCGAAACAAAAGAAATTCTCACCAACAAGGAAGTCCTCGCCGTCGACCAGGACGCTGCTGGGATTCAGGGCCACCGCGTGAAAAAAGATGGCGACCTCGAAGTGTGGTCAAAGCAGCTACAGGACGGCGGCCGCGCCGTTGTGCTCTTCAATCGCGGCGCCGCCGAATCGAAAATTTCCGTCGCGTGGCAGGATCTCGGTTATCCCACCCATCTCACCGCCAGTGTGCGCGATCTGTGGGCTCACAAAGATCTCGGCAAGATCAGCGGCAAATACGAAGCCTCCGTGCCGTCGCACGGCGTCCTGATGATCAAGGTGATGCCGTAAGCGCGTCACGCTAGTACCAAGTAAAAAATGGGAGAGCGAATGAGCGTCAGACTCGTAGCGGTGATTTCTTTTTGCGTCGCGGTGACCTCTGCCGGCACGTGGCTGCCCAACTTGCATGCGCGTACGACCGCTGCCGCAAAGGGCGGCCCCGTCGGAATGTTCGAAGACCATACCGACGTCGGCAAAGTGCTCCACCCCGGCACGACCGAATACGATGCCAACGCAAAAACCTACACCATCACCGGAAGCGGCGACAACATGTGGATGACCGCCGACGATTTCCAGTTCGCCTGGAAAAAAATGTCGGGCGACATCAGCATCACCGCCAATATTTCGTTCTACGGTGTCGGCGGCAACGCGCATCGCAAAGGGGTGCTGATTATTCGCCAGTCGCTCGACTCCGACTCTGTCTACGTGGACGCCGCGCTGCATGGCAACGGCCTCACCGCGCTGCAATATCGCGAAGAAAAAGGCGCGATGACCAAAGATATCGAATCCAGCGATTTTTCCACGCAGCGTATGCGCCTCGAAAAGCGCGGCGATTTCTTCTATCTCTATCTCGGAGGCGGCAGTTCCGACCTGCATCCGGCCGGCGCATCGATTCGCATTCCGATCAAAGGCGATTTTTACGTCGGCATCGGCGTCTGCTCACACGACAAAGACGTCACCGAAACCGCCGTGTTCTCCAACGTCGGGATCGCGTCGCTTCCGCCGCTCACGCCCGACGGGCCGCTCCCCGTGCTGTACAGCACGCTCGAAACGATGGCGATCACGTCCGACACGCGCCACAGTTTGTACGTCGCGCCCGAAAAGTTCGAAGCGCCCAACTGGTCGCGCGACGGCAAAACGCTGCTTTTCAACCGCAGCGGCCGCATTCTCAATATGCCCATCGAAGGCGGCCCGATTCGCATCATCGACACGGAATCCGCGACTCAATGCAACAACGACCACGGCCTTTCGCCCGACGGCACGCTGCTCGCGATCAGCGACAACTCCAGTGCCAAAGACAAAAACGAATCCGTCATTTATATCGTGCCCGCAACCGGAGGCTCGCCGCGTCGCGTCACGCAACACTCGCCCTCGTATTGGCACGGTTGGTCGCCTGACGGGCAGACGCTGGCGTTCACCGGCCAACGCAACGGCGAATTCGATATCTACACGATTCTTGCCGCAGGCGGAGAAGAAACGCGGCTCACCAGCGCGCCCGGACTCGACGATGGTCCCGAGTTTTCGCCGGACGGAAAATATATCTATTTCAATTCTGAACGCACCGGCACGATGCAGATCTGGCGCATGCAGCCCGACGGCAGTGGGCAAGAGCAAATCACCAACGACGAGTGGAACAACTGGTTCCCGCACATTTCGCCCGACGGCAAATGGATGGTCATTCTAAGTTACGAAAAAGAAGTGAAGGGGCACCCTGCGAACCAGAATGTGATGCTGCGGCTGATGTCGCTGAGCGACAAAAAGATCAAAGTACTCACGCATCTGTTCGGCGGCCAGGGCACGATCAACGTCCCCAGTTGGTCGCCCGACAGCACTTCGATCGCGTTCGTCAGCTATGAATTGCTTCCAGCAAAACAATAAAGAAAAGCCTGTCATACTGAGCCCGCCCGAAGGGCGGCGAAGGACCTCAACCGATCGTTACCGCTATTTCCAACCGGAAGCGCGTCAATTCGCCGGCTCGTCGTCGCCATCATCATCCGCAGCCGCAGCAGCCGCCGTTTTCTCCTTCTTCTCCGCGTCCGCCTTCGGCTCAGGCTTCTTCACCGGCTCTCCTCCCGGTTTCGACAATCCCTGCGATTCGTAAATTGCGTTAAAAAAGAATTTATACGTCCCGTGCGATTGCCCGCGCCATTGCGGCCGGAATCCGATCAGATACACGCGGCCTTTTCCGTATTGCACTTCGACCGCCGCCGCTTTTCCTTGAATCTTCTCGGGATGCAGCAAATAGCCGCTCATCAGCGGACTCTGATCCTTCGGATACGCCGCCAGGATACGTCCGCGAAAGCCTTCTTTCGGTTCAAACGCCGGCCCGCGCTCGAACATAACGATCGGATCGTGCGGCAATCCCCACACCGCCGATGCGCCCGAGTCCTGAATTTCCACCCGCAGCAAACAACCCGAGCAGAAGAAGTCCTCGTCCTTCACTCCCGCCAAGATATTTTTCACGGGCAGTCCAAGATCGTCGATCGCAAACAGCGAAGCGTCGTTGAACGTAATCAGCGAACCGCCCGCGCGCACGAACTCCCGCAACGCGATCGTTCCGGCCTCGCCGATTCCTCCTGTATACATCCCGGGCACGACGCCGGGCCCGAATCCACTGCGAATCCGGTCGGGGCTCTGGTCGGGAATGATGATCGCGTCGTAGTGATCGCGCAGATTTCCGGCTTGGATTTCGCCATTGCGCACCGTGATTGGCGCGAATCCATAGTTCTCGAGAATCCAGCGCGTCCAGCCTTCATCAATGTTCGCGACCCACGAGCGATAAAGGCCGACGCGGGCCTTCTTGATTGCTACGACATCTTTCGGTGCAGTCGCGATTGCTTTCACTTTCAGCGAAGCATCGCCGGTAATTTTCTTAAGCTTGTCCCGGTCGATTCCCGAAACAACCATCGCGCCCGACTGCGAGCCTTCGGCCGTGTCGGCGTCGGACGTCGCGATGCTCACGTGCCCGCCGCCGTCGAGAATCGCGTTCATCGCCTTGAAACTGGCATTCGACGAGCGGCTGACGACAAATGTTCCGCCGTTTCCGTCAACGCTAACGCTCGGAGGCGCGTACTGATCCAACTTCTTCAACGCTGCGCGTTCCTGAGTGCTGACCGGCTCAAGCACTGGCGCAACGAGCACGCCCATCTGCATCGGCAACGTCCAGCCCGTGACGTCGTAAGGCAGCTTCGGCGGAGAACTCGGCGTTTCGCGTAGATCGGGATAGTGTTGTGCGTCGAAGAGTTCTTTCACCAGTGGCGAAAATGGCTGGTCCATCAAAATCACCCACGTGCCAGGGGCGTACTCGCGACCGTTCGCATGAAACGGTTTCGTGGCTTGCTGCACTTCGATTCCGTTGATCATCATTTTCTGCACGAGCACGCTTGCTTCGTACAGGTCGCGCTGCTCCAGCGGCACGACGTATGCGTACGGCGGTTCTTTCGTGAAGCGCTTCGCGTTATCGGCGGCGGCCTGATAGCGGTTGAACAAAAACTCTTCGTGATATTTCGCGGCCGTGTCGAGCACGGCCATCGATGCGCCTTCCATGTAGTTCACCGCGTCGCGCAGCCGCCACCATCCGCCGCGCCACGGGCTGCTGTAAAAAACTTCCGACTTCAGCTCACGGCGCTCCTTCGGAAATTCATCGACGGGATAGAACCGCGGCGTCGCGTACCGAAACAACGCCGTCTCGGTGAAAAACGCCACGCTGTTGCGGAAAATGTGAGTGAAGTCGAGAAAGCCGGGATACCAGTTGTCAAAGCCGACGCGGTTCACCGCACCGGGCATGCCGTGTTCATCGAGGTAGGCCGCAATGTCGGTGCCGAGCGCGTTCAACCACCGCGCCATCAGTGGATGAATGTTCGACGAGATCGGCTCGACAAACGGTGGGACAAAAATCCGCGTCGGAAACGGCGCGGTCTGGTGGTGGCAATAGAAAATAACCGGATCCCATTCGAGTTCGGCGCGCGTCACGTCTTGCGACTCGATCATGTTGTTCATGTATCCGTCGCGATTGTTATCGTGCCCCACGTATTCCTGCCACAAATCAGGCAGCGGGCTCACCTCGAACGGCGTGCCGACGTTTTGCCGGTACCATGCGACGACTTCGTTCTGTCCGTCGGGATTCAGCGTCGGCCAGAGCATCAGAATCACGTTGTTGAGGATCGCGTCGACTTCGGGATCGTTTTGCGACGAAACCAGTTTGTACGCGAGTGCGATGGATTGCTGCGCGCCGGCTACTTCGGTCGAGTGCAATCCGCCGTCGATATGCACGATCGCTTTGCCCTGATGTGCAAGCGTGCGCGCTTCGTCTGGGGTAAGTCCTCGGCCGTCGGCGAGTTTGCGTTCGATGTCTTTGTATTTATCGAGCGCGGCGAGATTTTCCGGCGACGAAATGATTGCGATTTCCCAATCCAGGCCGCGCGTCGTCTTCCCGACATTGATGAGCTTGATGCGGTTCGAGCTGGCAGCAAGCTTGTGGAAATAGTCGCGCGACTCGTCGTAGTTGGCGAGATAGAAGTCGTCGCCTGGCTTGTGGCCGAGCACCGATTCGGGTGTCGGCACGCCGGGCGAGGGATTTACGGTTGGCGCGACTTGCGCGTGGAGAGAGGAGGCGAAGCAGAATGAAAGCAATGCGCTGGCGAGCAGCGCCCATTTAATCGTTGTCGGCATGGCGCGAGCATATAGCTCGGAATTCCGAAAGTAAACACGCAGGTTCGCGGTTGCTTTTCCTGGGAATGCAGGACCGCGACTAAATAATTTTGTCTTTGGAGTAGCAGATCGATTCGAGGTTGCATTCGAGGCAGCGCGGCTTGCGCGCGATGCAAACGCGGCGGCCGTGCCAGATCAGTTGATGCGAAAACTTGATCCAGTTGTCTTGAGGAATAATCTTGATGAGGTCTTGCTCGATTTTCTTTGGGTCTTCGTGTTTGGTCAGGTCGAGGCGGCGCGACAGCCGCATCACGTGCGTGTCGACTACGACGCCGCTGGCAATGCCGTAGCCCGATCCAAGAACGACGTTGCCGGTTTTGCGCGCCACGCCCGGCAGGGTCAGAATTTCGTCCATCGTCTGCGGCACCTCGCCGCGGAAATTTTCGAGGATGCCTTTGCTGGCGCCCATAATAGATTTCGTCTTGTTGCGGAAAAATCCGGTCGGCCGGATTTCCTGCTCCAGTTCCTTCGGATCGGCGTAGGCGAAATCCTTTGGCGTTTTGTATTTCTGGTAGAGAGTCTTTGTGACTTCGTTGACGCGGACGTCGGTGCATTGCGCCGATAGAATGGTCGAGATCAGCAATTGAAACGGGTTTTCATGTTTCAGTTCACAGTTCGCGTCCGGGTAAGCTTCGTCGAGTTTGTGGAGAATTGCGGCAACCCGCTTTGGGTCGGTCCCGTCGCCAACTCTTTTTGCGACTTTTGCTTCGACCTTTGGCTTCTTCGCGGTCGAGCCGATCACGGCTTTCGATGGCTTGGCAGCTTTACTTTTTTTCGCACTTTTGCTTTTGGATGGCATCGCGCTGCGAGTATATCAAAGCGTATGGCGCAGTCTCTCGGCTACTGCGTGATCCTCGTTGCGATGGGGGTGGGGTTGAATCTAAACCCGCACCCTCTAACTTCTGAGGGTGCGGCACCCAAATGCGGGATTGCTAGATCAACTTTGGAATTACAGCGAGCAGTCGGCGGAATGCTTTGCCGCGGTGGCTGCGGTGGTTTTTTTCCTCGCGCGTGAGTTCCGCGAAGGACTTGTTCAGTTCTGTGAAATAAAAGACTGGATCGTAACCGAATCCACCGCTCCCGATCGGCGCTTCTAGGATCGAACCGTCGGCTCGCGCGCTTACGATCGCTTCGGCGCCTCTGGCGCTCACAAGCGCGATTACACAGACGAAGTGGGCAGCGCGGTCATCACCGCTCTTGCCGCGCAACTCCGTCAATAGTTTTTCGTTGCGTTGTTCGCTGGTTGCATTCGGTCCTGCGTAGCGGGCGGATTTCACGCCCGGCTCGCCGCCTAACGCCGGCACGACGAGACCGGAGTCGTCGGCAAATACGAATGTGTCTTGTTCCAAGGTGCAGCTCTGAGCCCATAGCTGCGAATAGTGCAGCGCTTTTCCGAGCGCGTTCTCGGCGAATGTTGGCGCGTTTTCTTCAAACTCGGGCATTGCGGTGAATCCTGGCACGAGCGCGAACTCGATTTCGCTGATGTCTGGTATCCGCGGCTGAAGCACTGCCACCGCCCAGCGGAGTCGCAAGCTTCGCCCACTCCGCGAGGGCGCGAAATTCGTCCAACTTTCCTGGATTCGATGACGCGAGGTACAGCTTAACGGGCGCGTGCACTGAACTTCACAGGGAGGACCGTTCGTTGCTCATCGCTGAGGCGGCGAATTCCTGCGGCAGCAAGTGCGAGCAAATCCTGCATTTCGCTTCCGGCGAACGGGCGGCCTTCCGCGGTCGCTTGAATTTCGACGAAATGCCCGCTGCCGGTCATGACGACGTTCATGTCCACTTCCGCCCGCGAATCTTCTTCGTAGGCGAGATCGAGAAGCGCTGTGTCCTCAACGATGCCGACGCTCGTCGCGGCGACCGTGTCGATGAGTGGCGAACTTCGCCAGAATCCCGCAGCGGTCATGCGCTCGAAGGCGAGCGCGAGGGCGACGAATGCGCCGGTGATCGAAGCGGTGCGTGTTCCACCGTCGGCCTGAATGACGTCGCAGTCGATGTAGACGGTGCGCTCACCCATCGCTTCGGTGTCGGTGACGGCGCGCAGCGAGCGGCCGATGAGGCGCTGAATTTCCACGGTGCGGCCGGTTTGCTTGCCGCGTGTCGCTTCGCGCTGCGTGCGTTCTTCGGTTGCGCGCGGGAGCATGCCGTATTCGCTGGTGACCCAGCCTTTGCCGCTGCCTTTGAGAAATCCCGGCACGCCATCGTCGACTGTAGCGGTACAGATCACCCGCGTGTTGCCGAGTTCCATCAGCACGCTGCCTTCGGCTGTCGAAATAAAATCCGGCGTGATTTTCACGCTTCGCATCTGATCGGCGTTGCGCCCGTCAACTCGCAATGTTCCTCCGGAAAAATTCGTTCGCGCTGTTTTATCTTTGGCGCGTGCTTACGGCTTTTTGGCAGGTGGCGCCAGTTTGCCGGGGGCGGGACTGGGTGTCAACTTCTGTGCCGCGCCGGACTTCGGCGCGGCGCCGAACCTCGGTGCCGTGCCTGCGCCCCGCGCGCTCTTGAGCGGCAATGCCAGAGGGTTTGCGGAATCCAGCGCCGGTGTGCCCTGCGATTTTTGGAGAGGCGCGCTTGTTTGCATCATCGGCGTGGCTTTTGCATTCACCAGGAACGTGCGTGTTAGGTCGATGTGCCCCGCGAGTGTATCGACTTCCTGGCCGTGAATCAGGATTTTCAGCCACTTTACCTCGGGGACGTTGGCTTCGAGCGTCTTAGCGATGGAATCGACGGCCATCTGCTCGCTCTGTATTCCCGAAGGAATTGAAGTGGCCATCGCTTCGGAAAAATCGGCGACCGCTGTGCCGTCGGGAAGCATGTAGAAAGCGAGCAGGACCGCATCAGGGGGCAGCGTTCGCAGTTCGGCGTCGATTGGGCCGGCGAGCAGCGTATTCAACACTTGCTTCGCGCGCGCTGGGGGATCCATCGCCAGCGGCAGGTCGATGTTTACGGGCATCAGCGAGCCGTCGCGCGCGCCCGCGGACCAGAACAATTTTGCTTTCGTCACCGGGCCGTTGGGATTTGCCGGCGTTGTTTGCGTCAGCTCGCGGCGGGCTTGTTCTTCGCTTACCGGCGCCACGTCTTTCGCCTGATGCAGGCGGCGACGCAACACGGGAACGTATAGCGCCGCGATGAAGACGGCGATGGCCAGCATTCCGATTAGGTACGCGCGCCAGCGAGCGTTCATGGGCGATCACCCGGATTGACGGCGGCGACGACATAGAGAGGACGGAAGCCGGAGCAGCCGCGCGAAATTGCGTCCGCAATTCCCGGGGCCATGCGATCGAGAATGTTGCGATCATCGACGGCGACGCTGGCGATTTCGACGGCGATTGCGGGAGCGGCGGTGGTGCGCAATTGGCGCACGGCGGCGGCCTGTGCGTTGAGCGGCGAACCTTTGAAACGCTGGGCTAGAAATCCCTGCACCATGTCGCCGAAGCGGCGGCTGAGCGGGAGGAACGGAGCTTGCGCGCGATCCCAGGGAATGAAGCCGTTGGTTTCGGTCGCGGATGGAAGATCGCTCATGACGTAGACGCGGGCTGTGCCGGGCAGGCCGGTCGAGCCGACGTGCAGCGAGACGAAGACGGCGCCGCGCTGCGCGTTCGCCATTGCGGAGCGGTCGTCAAAGCTCGGATTTTCGTTGCCCTGGCGCGTTTGAATGACCGTGAAGCCATTTTGTTCGAGCGCGATTTTTACTTGCGCGGCGAAATAGAGATTTAAATCGCTTTCGCGAATGCCGGAAGCGCCACGTGCGCCGAGGTCGGTGCCGCCGTGAGCGGGGTCGAGGATGACGATGCTGGAACTTTGCCGTTGCGCCTGTGCTGCCGGCTGCGCGGCTTGCGAAGTCGCTGCGCTTTGCGCGGGGGCCGCAGCGGGCGAAGCTACGCTGGTTGGCTGCGTCGCAGTTGGCGCGGCGGGAGCTTGCTTCGCGCGGACGATGAGAGCTGTTGCGCTGAATGCGGCGAATGCTGCGAACGTAAGAACTGAGCGAATCGCGAGTCGTCGCGTTGAGCGCGCGTCGTACTGCTCGGGCACGCGAGTTTCTTCGGTAAATGGATTCAACCGCGGGGACTCAATCGGCACATTGAGCAGAATAACAAACCGCGTCGCGAATCTCAGGCGCGGTCATCGTTGACCGATGCGAAAGAGGGACGGTCGGTGCGAACGCGATCGCCTGGCGGGTTACAGAAGGCGAAGGCGGACGCGATTGAAAACGTCGGCGTGCGGACGCAGTTAAGGACGAATTCCACTTCATCACGAAATTTCTTTGAGGGCGCGGCCAGAAACGAAGACGGGCACGGCGGTGCCGTGCCCCTACCTTCGCTCGGTGCTAAGCGTCAGCTAGCTGCTGGGGGCTGCTGCTCGTCGTTCTGGTTCTGATGCGCATGCGACTTGCGCCATTGCTTCTGGGTCTGGCGCTGTTCCGGAGTCAAGAGCGCTTCCGTCTGCTTGTGCGTGCTCATGCGGATGCTGCGGACTTTGGCCTGCTTCTGATCGGCGCTCAGGGAAGAATCGTTATTCACTGCCGCGATTTGAGACTTCGCGTCTTCGTGAATTTTCTTCATCTGCGCTTTCTGATCATCGGTCAGGTTGAGATCCGGACGCGACCGCTTGGTTTGATCGGCCGGAGCGGCTTGGGTTTGTCCGGCATCCTGCGGGATCGCCGCGGCGCTTGCGAGCATTGGCGATACGGAGATCGCCAGCAAGCCGGCCGCGAACAACACGCCGTTGCGTAGTGATTTGGTGTTCATGGGAACTGCCTCCTTGGGACCGAAGTCCCCCTCGACTGTCAGTTCGTTAAACACTGTCGATTTGGGAATGTTTTGGGGAGGGGATCAGAGGTATACCCCCCGGTTTCGGGAAAGAGCGTGTAGGTCGTTTATTTTGTGTTAGTTGGAGATTCATTGTTTTTGAGAGTGTGTAAGTTGTTGAAAGGAGGTGCTTTATTTTTATCTCAGCATTCGCTTTTTATTCGATCTGTGACGGCTCGGGCCCGTGGCCCATTCGCTCGCTAAGTTTTCGGCGGCATTACCGTCAGAAATCCTTCGCTTCGCTCAGGATGACAATCGCAAAAAGTTTTGGAGGCGCATTGAAGTTGGGAGACACACTTACGAAAAGTTAGAGATGTACGCTGTAAGCGTTTGAGCGTTCGTCGAAATTTATTGGGAATCGGGGCGTGGTTTTCTACGCGGGGATTATACCACACGAAATTTTGGGTCGGTCGGAAGCGGGACGGAAGGGGTGGTTAAGGCGCTTCGAAAGCCGCACCCTTTAGAAACATGAAGCGAGAGCCACCCAAATGCTGTAAGACGAGAGCGGGACCGAGTTTTCTCGTCGTTGAGGTCTAGCCGGAGTGGAATCTAAACCCGCACCCTTTTAGAACCAAAAAGGGTGCGGCACCCAAATGCCGGGGTGGGGCAGTAAGTTTGGATGAATGTGCCAGAGTAGCAAAAAACACGGGCAAGGATGGCGGCGCTACCAACGGAGCTAGTCGCCGGTGGCGGGTTGTTGTTCGGTTGCGATGGGAGACATGGTCATTGGGTGGCGGAGTTTTCGCGTGACTCCGTAGCCGATGATGCCGACGGCGATGATGAGTACGCCGAAGAGCAGGCCGTTCATGCCGAGGATGGATTCGTGTTCGCTTTCGATCATGGCGAGTGCGAGGAGAGCCAGCGGGAAGATGCCGAGCATGATGGCTCCGGCGAGGCCGCCGGGGACTTTGAATTCGCGCTTGAGGTGAGGCTCGCGGATGCGCAGGACGACGAGGGTGACGAACTCGAGCGACAGGCTGCCGCCGTAAAGCATGATGTCGAGCGTGATGAGGCGCTGGAAGCCGAGACCGAGGCAGAGTGCCCAGCAGCTCGCGAGGAATATGATCGAGACCCAAGGAGCGTCGGATTTTCTAGTGGTCTTGGCGAAGAATTTGGGCAGCATGCCGTCTTGCGCCATGGCGAGCGGCAGGCGCGAGTAGCTCATCACCAGCGCGTTGAACATGCCGAAGGCGCTCATCATGCCGCCAAGAACGATGGCGAAGCGGAGCCATTCGAAGCCAAGAATCTTTCCACCGACGATGCCGGCGATGGATGCCCATGAGCCGTCTTCGGCGAACGCCGACGCGGGAATGCCCGCGAAGTATACGGCGACGAAGGGAAGCACGTACGTGAGCGAGACGAGCACGACCGCGGCAATCATTGCGCGCGGATAGGTGCGCTGCGGTTTTTCGACTTCCTCCGCGATCGTGGAGGCATTGTCCCAACCCATGTAATTCCACATGGCGATGAGAACGCCGCCGAGAAGACCGAGACTTGTGCCCGCGGGAGCGGCGGCATGCGCTTCGGCGAGCGCGGAAACCTTGAATGGCGCGAGGGCGACGATGAACGCGAACGGAGCCGAGAGGCAGAAGAAAAGCCAGAGCGAAGTGATGCCGACTACACGAATGCCGGCGAGATTGAGCGTGGCGCAAGTGACGACGACAAAAAGTCCAGCGAGAACGCCGTGGCTGGGAACGGCAAACCAAGGCGACATCTGCTTGAGATAGAAGACGAAGAGCGTGGGGTAGATCGCCATGTCGAAAATGCTGGCGGCCAGAGAGAGCCAAGCTTCCTGAAATCCCCAGAAATTTCCGAGGCCGCGGCGGACCCACGCGTAGTAGCCACCTTCACAGGGCAGCGCGCTCGAAAGTTCGCCGATCATGAAAGCGGTCGGCAAGCACCAGAGAATCGGGAGAAAAAGCAGAATCAGAATGCCGTGTCCGTAGCCGGCGCCAGAGACGATTTGTTCGGTGCCGTAGGTGCCGCCGGAAACCATGAAGAAGGTAGCAGCGACCAGAGGCCAGAGCGTGAGCTTGGCGACATTTTTTTTGGATGGAGAGATTGTCCGCGCGGGGAGGTGGGAGGGAAGGGATAACGTACTCAATTTTTACTAACCGTCCTCCTAAAGCGATGCAGGCACGCGTGAAACTTCTCGGCCAGTTCGCGATTTGAAGAATACAAGGTCTGGAGTGAGGTGCAAGAAAATAATGAATGTTGGAGGAAAATTTTTCGAGTGTGAGTCGTGTGCTAGACTTCGCCGTTTGTTTGCGTCTACTGGTGAGGGAAGTGGTGGCGCGCAGTCGGTTTTTTGCGATGCGATTGTTCGGTGAGGATTTGCGGTTGTCGTTGCGGTATGGACGGGGCTTCGTCTAAACCCGCACCCTCTGAAAACTGAGGGTGCGGCACCCAAGTGCCGAGTAGTGATCGATTTTGAGAAGTCGTGTTGAGTTGAGATTTGTTTAGTTAAAAACCCCGCGATCTGGGAAACGATCGCGGCTACAGGGTGATGATGATGCGACGGTGGATGGCGGGCGGCATCGTGGTGGCGATGGTTTGCGGCGGGGGCACGGTAATCGCGGCGAAAGCGGCGGTGACGGCGGACGCTGTGGTCGCGGCGCACGGTGGCGGCGGGCTGCGGGCGATTACGTTGGATGATTTGTTTGCGATTCATCCGGTGGAGGGGCCGCGGGTTAGTCCGGATGGGAAGTGGGTCGCGTATACGGTGACGACGACTTCGTTGGTTAAGGATGAGGATGAGCAGCGGGTGTGGATGGTGCCGTTTACGGGTGGGGATGCGATCGCGCTGACGTCGGAGGGAGTTTCGTCGGGGCATCCGGAGTGGAGTCCGGATGGGAAATATTTGGCGTTTTTGTCGGCGCGGAAGGGCGAGACGACGCAGGTTTGGCTGTTGAACCGGTTGGGTGGAGAGGCGACGCAGTTGACGAATTTTCCGCAGGCGGTGGATTCGCTGGTGTGGTCGCCGGATGGGAAGCGGTTGTGTTTGGTGATGCGTGACGCTTCGAGCGAAGAATTTGAAGCGGCGAAGGATCGCGAGGATGCGGACAAGAGCGGCGAGAAGGTCGAGAAGGAGAAGAAGGCCGCAAAGCCCTGGGTTATCGATCGGTTGCAGTTCAAGTCGGATGAAGTTGGGTATCTAGACCACCGGCGGACGCATTTGTATGTGTTCGATGTGGCGAGTAAGAAGGCGGCGCAGGTGACGGGCGGAGATTACGACGATGCATCGCCGGCGTGGTCGCCGGACGGGACGAAGCTGGCGTTTGCGAGCAATCGGAGCGCTGATCCGGACCGGAACTACAACACAGATGTGTGGGTGGTGTCGGCCGACAACGCGGACAAGGGCGCGCACCTGACGCAGATCACGACGAATCCAGGGGAGGATCA
Organism: uncultured Acidobacteriota bacterium; assembly: GCA_963795355.1. Taxonomy (GTDB): domain Bacteria; phylum Acidobacteriota; class Terriglobia; order Acidiferrales; family UBA7541; genus Acidiferrum. The sequence continues at coordinate 143,997 of CAWCHM010000006.1, read as the reverse complement.
TTCGCCGGCGTGGTCACCTGACGGGAAGTGGATCGCGTATGTGACGCAGACGGAGCCGAAGTTGTTCGAGTATGCGACGAAGCATCTGGCGATATCGCCGGCGGGGGCTGGCGGGACGGCGAAGGTTTTGACGCGGGAGTTCGATCGGAACGTTGACGATATCAAGTTTGCGGCGGACAGCCAGAGCGTCTTTTTTATTGCGGATGATGATGGGACGCAGAACGTCTGCAGGATTTCTGTGAATGGGGGAGAGGTGACGCGGCCGGTGGGCGGGCGCGTGATGGTGTACAGCTATTCGGTCGGGGTGAATGGAGAGATTGCGGCGCAGATCGATCGGATGGATCGGCCGAGCGAGATTTATGCGGTGGCGGCGGGCGCGGCAGCGGGAAGCGAGCCGGTGCGGATCACGCATACGAATGATGCACTGATATCACAATTGAAGCTGTCGGCGGGGGAGTACGTTCACTTCAAGAGCAAAGACGGAACGACAGTCGCGGGATATCTGTACAAGCCGTTGGATTATGTGGCGGGGAAGAAGGCGCCGACGCTGCTGATCCCGCACGGCGGGCCCGTGTGGGCGTGGTACGCGGAATTTCAGGCGAAGATTCAGTGGCTGAATGCGGCGGGGTACGCGGTGGTGACGCCGAACCCGCGTGGGTCGACCGGGTACGGGCAGAAATGGGCGCAGGCGATTTTTGCGGACTGGGGGAACAAGGATTTTCAGGACGACATGGCGATTGTGGATCATGCGATCGCACAGGGTATTGCGGACCCGGAGAAGCTGGGGGTTGGGGGGCACTCATACGGAGCGATTTCGACGGACTTTATTATTGGGCAGACGACGCGGTTCAAGGGCGCGATTTCGGATGCGGGCGAGGCGCTGAACACTACGAACTACGGACATGACCAGTATCAGAAGGATTATGAGACGGAGCTCGGGCGTCCGTGGGAGAACCAGGGTATATGGACCAAGCTGTCGCCGTTTTACAACGTGGCGAAGATCACGACGCCGACGTTATTTATGGGCGGGGCGATTGATTGGAACGTGCCGATCATTGGCGGGGAGCAGATGTACCAGGCGATGAAGAGTCTGGGGCGGGAGACGGAGTTGGTAGTTTATCCGGATGAGTATCATGAGTTTAAGACGCCGTCGCATATTAAGGATCGGTTGATTCGGCAGATGGCTTGGTGGGAGCACTATGTGAAGGGGAGTTCGGAGCCGGCGACGCCGGTGGGGTTGGGATCGCATGATGAGTGAAGGGTGGTTGCGAGGCCACTAACAAAGCAGATTCCTCGCTTCGCTCGGAATGACTGTTTTTCTTTTTATTCAGGATGGAAGTCCGAATTGAGTTGAGCAAGCGGCTTGTGAAGAGGGCACGGCGATGCCGTGCCTTTACTTTTGTGATGAGGGATTTTTGGGGCGGAAGGTTTTGTTGCGGCTAGGAGTTTTCGGGGGCGGCGGTGGCTTTGAAGCCGTAGGATTCGTAGCGGGTGGTGATGGAGCCATTGCGGGCGCTGACTACGGTGAAGCCTTCGGGATAGCCCATGCGGGGGCCGCGCCACCAATTCCCGCAGACGGCGCCGCCGGTGATGTACTGGGTGCCCTTGAGTGTGACGATTTCGTTGATGTGAAGATGGCCCTGCAACACTGCCACGACGTTGTGTCCTTCGAACGCCGCTAGAACATCACCCGCGTTGTCTACCGTTAGCGTGTTGTATTTCGCCGGGGGTGTGTGCGCGGGTTGAGGTTTCGGCGCGTACGTCGGGTAGGCGGAAACGAGCGGGGCGTGGACGGTGACGATTACCGGTGTTTGCGCTCCGGTGTGCGCGAGGTCGTCTTTGAGCCAGGCGAGTTGCGCGGAATCGATCAGCGCCTGCCACATGCGGTCTTCGGTAGGTTGGATGGAGTCGAGAATGATGAAGTGCCAGCCTTTGTGGTCGAAGGAGTAGTAGGTCTTGCCCATGCGGTCTTCGTACATTTTTTTGGCATAGCCGGGATCGGTGGGGGCGACGCCGCTTGCGGGAGTGATGCCGAAGACGTCGTGATTGCCGATGGTGTGATGAAGAGGCATGCGGAGGGATTGCTCGGTGGTCTTGTAGAGATCGAAGACGGTGTTGGCGCGAGTGCGATCGACGCTAAGTGCGTCGAAAACGTGGTCGCCGCCCATGATCGCGAAATCGAGATTGAGGGTGGCGATTTTTTTGAAGCACATGTCGCAGCCTTTGCCAGCATCGAGTTCGGGCTGGATGTGAGTGTCGGTGAAGAAGACGAAGTCGAAATGGGCGGGTGCGGAGGTGTTGGCGGGCCAGACGATTTTGGGGGATAGGGTTGCGGCGGCGGTGGTTAGGGCGGCGGATTTCAGGAAGAGGCGGCGGGTCAGAGACATGGTGGGTCCTTTGTTGATCGAGTTCGGACTTTCGCGGGGATTTTAACATTGGTCCGGGGACTACAGACTCTGTGTTGTTTCGATTTTGCCGAGATGGGGCGCAGCAGTGCTGCGCCCGTACATGATGGTGACTGGCGAGTACGGTTCTAGTGATGTGTAGACCGCAAAAGCGGCGGCGCGCCGCCGCACTCCATATGGGTCTTGTCGGCACAGGGGGTTGTGGAGGCGGGCGGTGCTGGGCGGGGCTATACTTTTGACGATGAAGATTGTTTTGATTTCGACGTATGAGTTGGGGCGGCAGCCGTTTGGGGTGGTGTCGCCGGCGGCGTGGTTGCGGCGGGCTGGGCACGAAGTGGCGTGTCTGGATTTGACGCGGGAGAGCCTGGATGAATCGGCTGTGCGATCGGCGCAGATGATTGCGATTTATTTGCCGATGCACACGGCCACGCGGTTGGCGGCGAAGTTGATTCCGACGTTGCGAGAGTTGAATGCGGGGGCGCATCTGTGCTGTTACGGGTTGTACGCGCCGATGAATGCGCGGTATTTGCGCGGGCTGGGGGTTGGAACGATTTTGGGCGGGGAGTTTGAGTCGGAGTTGGTGAAGGTCGCGGCGAGACTTCAGGGGCTGGAGCCCCTTTCGAGCGTCGATGAAATGTCGGACCTAAAGGTCCGACCTCCTAAAGAGAGTGGCACCAAAGTCCCAGCCCGTAGCCTGGGCGGCGCTGGGTTGCAGGTGGAGAAAGAGATTTCGTTGGAGAGGTTGGAGTTTTTGGTGCCGGATCGAGAGGGGATGCCGGGGATTGAGAGGTATGCGCATTTGGTTTTGCCGGACGGATCGCATCGTGTTGTGGGGTCGACAGAGGCGAGTCGGGGCTGCAAGCATTTGTGCCGGCATTGTCCGATTGTGCCGGTGTATGACGGAGTGTTTCGGATTGTGGCGCGTGATGTGGTGATGGCGGATGTGCGGCAGCAGGTGGCGGCGGGGGCGAGGCATATTTCGTTTGGCGATCCGGATTTTTTTAATGGGATTTTACATGCGAAGAAGTTGATGGAGGAGTTTCATCGGGAGTTTCGGGATGTCACGTATGACGTGACGGTCAAGATCGAGCATTTGCGGAAGTATGAGAAGGATCTGGTGGCGCTGCGCGAGACGGGATGTTTGTTTGTGATCAGCGCGGTGGAGTCGGTGGACGATGGGATTTTGGAGCGGCTCGATAAGGGGCATACGCGGGTGGATTTTGTTTCGGTGGCGCGGGCGTTCCGCGAGTTGGGAATGACGCTGCATCCGACGTTTGTGGCGTTTACGCCGTGGACGACGCTCGATGGGTATTTGGATTTGTTGCGGGTGATTGTGGCGGAAGATTTGGTGGAGAACGTTGCGCCGGTGCAGTTGGGGATTCGATTGTTGATACCGGAAGGGTCGCGATTGTTGGACTTGGAGGAGACGCGCGCGGTGGTTGGGGCATTTGATGCGGAGTCGCTGGTGTATCCGTGGAGGAATGTGGATGCGCTGGTGGATCGGCTGAGCGAGACGGTGCAGGCGATTGCGGCGGACGCAGATCAGAAGAAGCAATCGAGGTCGGAGGCGTTTGCGCGGATTTGGGAGGCGGCGCATGCGGCGGCGGGTGTTGGCGTGCCGGAGTTGCGGTTTGGCGCTGGGCGCGCGGTGCCGTTCTTGAGTGAGCCGTGGTATTGCTGCGCGGAGCCGACGAAGGCGCAGTTGGTTTCGATTGGGGCGGTGGTTTCGAAGGAAGAGGAATCGGCGGCGGGCGCGGAGCGTTTTGGAATTTCGGCGAATGGATTTGTGTAATGAGCGAGCGGAAAAAATTATTGTTGTTTGCAGCGAAGCTGGGGTATCAGACGCGGTCGCTGGATGAGGCGGCGAAGCGGTTGGGCGTCGATGTGATTTTTGTGACGGATCGGTGTCATCAGCTGGAAGATCCGTGGGGCGATCGCGCGATCGCGGTGCACTTTGAGTCGCCGGAGGTGGCGGCGTACTCGGTGATGGAAGCGGTGCGGAAGCTTGGGCCGAACGGCGAGGTTGCGACGATCGATGGGATTTTGGCGTTCGGGGATCGGCCGGCGGTGACGGCGTCGTATGTGGCGCGCGGACTAGGGATTGCGTACAACCATCCGGCGGCGGTCGAGGCATGCCGGAGTAAATTGCGGATGCGGGAAGTGTTTCGCGATGCGGGATTGCGCGGGCCGTGGTTTCGGAGCGTGGCGGTGTCGCCGGTTGCGGAGCCGGCGTTGATGGGGATTTCGTATCCGTGCGTGCTGAAGCCGATGTCGCTCTCGGCGAGTCAGGGGGTAGTAAGAGCAAATTCGCGGGAGGAATTTGTTGCGGCGGCGGAGCGGATTCGACGGTTGTTGGGCTCGCCGGAGATTTTAGCGCGGAAGGAAGCGGGGCTCGACCGGTTGATCGTTGAGGGTTATATCCCGGGGCGGGAGGTTGCGGTCGAGGGGTTGCTGACGGATGGTGAGTTGCGCGTGCTGGCGATTTTCGACAAGCCGGATCCGTTGGACGGGCCGTACTTCGAAGAGACGATCTATGTGACGCCGTCGCGATTGAGTGCGGCGGATTTGCGCGAGGTTGACCGGAGTGCGCGCGATGCGGTGCGGGCGATTGGGTTAACGCAGGGGTCGGTGCATGCGGAGTTTCGCGTGAATGAGGAAGGCGTTTGGCCGCTCGAGGTAGCGCCGCGGCCGATTGGTGGGCTATGCGCGCGGGCGTTGCGGTTTGTGGCTACGAGTGCGGACGCGGCGGAAATTGAGGAATCGATTGGGCTTGAGGAGTTGTTGCTGCGGCACGCAATGGGGTTGCCCGGGGCGGGGTGGCCGCGCGAGGCGGAGGCTTCAGGAGTGATGATGATTCCGGTGCCGAAGAGCGGCGTGCTGGAGGGGGTTGACGGAGTGGATGCGGCGCGGGGCGTGGTGGGGATTTCGGAAGTTGAGATTACGGCGCGGGTGCACGATTTCATCGCGGCTTGGCCGGAGGGATCGAGTTATCTGGGATTTTTGTTTGCGCGAGGGGTTGACCCAGCTGCGGTCGAGCGATCACTGCGAGAGGCGCACGCGGAGTTGAGGTTTACGATTACGGACCGATTGGCTGTGGAGCATCCGGCTACAGGGAAGATGGTTGGGCGGAGCTGATATCACAAGCGGCGCGTTGCCTGCGAGCGGGTATGTCGTCGTCGCTAAACAAAAAGGCCGACAGAATGCCGGGCGCTACCAAACCTACGAGTTGCGCGTTAGCCTTTGGCTTTGGGTGCAACATAGCCTTCGGGGAGGGCGGAGCCGGCGCCGAAGAAAAACAATTCCATCTGCTCTTCCATGATTTTTTGCGAGTTGGGGTCAAGGGGGTTGAGCCGGTATTCGTTCATCACCATCTTGGAGTGTTCAATCCACAACTTCCAGGCGTCTTTGGAGACGCTTTCGTAGACGCGCTTGCCGAGTTCACCCCTCCAGGGGACGCGATCGAGGCCGGGCATTTCGCGACCAAACTTGACGCATTGGACCATGCGGGTGCCGGGCTTTGGTGGTTCGCTGGATGGGGGCGTCGGACCGCAGGAATCGTTGGCCATTGGGGCTCCTCGAGTGGATGCCTTTTGACGATAGCGTAAGCGAGGGCGAAATTCCAGTTCGCGGGGCGGGTGTGGTGAAACTTAGTTGCAAGTAGTACGCGGCGTGAACAATTTTGTCAAATCGAATCTGTTATGCGCAGCGTACTTAAAATCGGAGTAAACTTCGGCCGAGACAGCTCAGGAACTCGCCTTGGAAGTGCCTACCCGAAAGATCTCTGCAGAAACATTAACGGAAGCATGGCGGCGCGAGATGCAACAGTTGACGAGCGCCGGGATGGTGAAGCGACTATGGGCGAAGGACGAGTCGCTGTGGCCATATGCGAAGGGGCAGAAGCAGCTCATCGCGAGTAATTTGAGCTGGCTCGATCTGCCCGATCAAATCGGTCCGTACATGATGCGAGGGGCGGCGTTGGCCGCAACTACCGAGCACGAGGGGTTTCGCGATCTGGTTTTTATTGCGATGGGGGATTCAAATCTCGCGGCGGAGACCCTCGCCCAGAGTTCCGCGCCGCACGGACCACAGCGATTTTTTCTGTTGGACAACATTGATCCCGCAAATATTCGGAGTGTGAGCGAGCAGCTTGATCTTGACCGCACGCTTTTTGTGCTTGCGAGCAAGTCGGGAAAGCGGATCGAGACGCACGCGCTGCTGTTGTACTTTCTGAACCGGTTGAAGATGCACAAGGCCGTCGAGCCCGGGCGATCTTTCGTGGCGGTGACCGAGGATGGGTCGTATCTGTCGGAGCTGGCGAAAAACTACGACTTTCTCGACACGTTTCTCGATCCGCCGGGGATCAAGGGGCGATATTCATCGCTCATTCATTTCGGATTGTTATCGTCCGCGGTCTGGCGGCTGGATCCGCAGGAATTGGTGATGCGGGCGAAGGCGACGCGGGAGTTGTGCAAGCGCGCGCCGGATGATGGGAATCCAGCGGCAGAATTGGCGGCGTTTCTGGCGGCAGCTGAGGTAAGCGGAAACGATAAGTTGTTATTGCTGAGTTCAAAGACCTTGCAGGCATCAACATATCGCATCGCGCAGTTGGTCGGTGCGAGCACGAGTAAGGGCGGGCAGGGATTGATTCCGGTATGCGGTGGATTGCCGGGAGCGAGCGACGGCGCTTTAAGAGGTTGCGTGGCGGCGGTGTTGAAGATGCACGGCGAGGAAGACGCGGAGTTGGCAACAACGGAAGCGACGCTGAAGCAGCACAGTGTGCCGACCGTGACCGTCACGATGAATGGGCCAGAAGACTTGGGCTCGGAGTTATTTCAGTGGGAGATTGCGACGGCACTGACGTGTTCGCTGCTGGAGGTAAATCCGTTTGACGAGCCCGACGTGCAGGAAGGGCGCGAGCGGGTGTCGGCGCTCTTGGATGAATATGTAGCGAGGAAGGTGTGGCCGGCGCGAACTGTGCGTGTGCGCGAGAAGGGTATCGAGCTGTACGCCGAAGGCGAGATGAGGCAGCACATTTCGACGCTGAGCCTTCGTGAGGCGCTGCGGACATTTTTTGAGGCGATGCCGATCAGCGGGTATGTCGCGATCATCACGTTCGCGAGCAGCAGCGGCCAGACAGAAGCGGCTCTAAGACGAATACGGGAACATCTGGCGTCAACCTATGGAATCCCGGTATTGTTGAGCTCGGGTCCGCGCTATCTTCGTTATTTCGAGCAGGTCTACAAGGGTGGACCTGACAAGGGTCTTTTCCTTATGTTGACCAGCGAGTCGACGGCTGATGTGGCGATACCCGGAGCCGGATATACGTTTGGGCAGCTGCAAATGGCGCTAGCGCTAGCCGATTTCGAGTCACTGGAAATACGTCGTAAATCGGCAATGCGCCTGCATCTCACGCAAGGCCTGGAACAAGGGTTGGCCGAAATCGAGCAGGCCATCCTAAAACTCTAGGAAACATCCGTGCTGCCGGGACGAATTTCTTGAATGGCCGGCCGCGCACGCCCCTGGGACCCAAGACGCAAAAGTTGTAATGTCCTCGGAATGAGGGAGTCGCGGAATTGTCGAAAATTACGGCGTTGTTCTGGGATATCGGCGGCGTCATTCTGACAAACGGTTGGGACCGGCATGCCCGTCGGGATGCAGCGGAGAAGTTTCACCTGGACTGGGAAGAATTTCAGGACCGGCACGATTTTTCGTTTCCGGGGTTCGACTCGGGACATATCACGCTGAACGAATATCTGGACCGGACGCTGTTTTACCGCCCGAGGCAGTTCAGCCGTGAGGAGTTTGTAGAATTCATGTTCGCGCAGTCGAAAGAATATTCCGATGTGCGGGCGGTGCTGGACCGCGTGACGGAATCGAAGAAATATCTAGTTGCCTCGATCAATAACGAGCCCCTGGAGTTGAATCAGTACCGAATTGAAAAGTTCGACCTTCGCAAGAACTTCACCGCGTTTTTCAGCTCGTGCTATGTACGGGCCCGGAAACCGGACGAAACAATCTTTCGAATGGCCCTGGAAGTTACGCAACAAACGCCCGGCCAGTGCATCTTTATCGATGACCGGTCATTGAACCTGGAAAGCCCAAGACGGCTTGGAATGAACGTGATTCATCATCAGAACGCGGAGCAATTGCGCGCAGAGCTGCAAAAATTTGACGTTGAGGTATAGTGTCGCCATGCCAACGAAGACTGTGACCAACCACGAAACCGAGCAGCGCGAGAAGTCGCACGCCAGCAATCGTCCTTACGGGCAGAACGTGAATGCCGAGCCATGTACCGTGGTGCTGTTCGGCGCGTCAGGGGACCTTGCCAAACGCAAGGTAATACCGGCGATGTACGACCTGGCGAGCCACAATGCGCTCGGGCCTTCGTATGCGATCGTGGGATTTGCGCGCACGCCGATGAATGACGACAGTTTTCGCAGCTCGATCGGGGAGGCAGCGAAATCGATGTCGGAACTCGGGCCGATCGACCCGAACAGGTGGGAAGAGTTCGCGTCGAACCTGCATTATCACGCTGGAGAATACGGCAGCGCCGAGGATTTCAAGAAGCTGGCGGAGCATCTGAAGGATCTGGAGTCGAATAAAAAGCTGAGTGGGAACCGGCTGTTTTATTTGTCAACGCCGCCCGAGGTTTACAAGGACATCGTTGAGCAGCTCGGCGCAGCGGGATTGGCGAAGCCGACTTCGCCGAATTCGTGGACGCGCATCATTATTGAGAAGCCGTTTGGGCGCGATCTGACTTCAGCGAAAGAACTGAACAAGATCGTATTGAGTGTTTTCGAGGAGTCGCAGGTCTATCGCATCGACCACTACCTCGGAAAAGACACGGTGCAGAACTTGTTGGTGCTGCGGTTCAGTAATGGGATTTTTGAGCCGCTGTGGAATCGAAATTACATCGATCACGTACAGATTACGGCGGCGGAGACGCTCGGAGTGGAGCGGCGCGGCGGATTCTATGAAACCGCGGGCGCGCTGCGTGACATGATCCAGAGCCACGTGCTGCAGTTGACGTCGCTGGTCGCAGTGGAACCGCCGGCTTCGTTCGATGCGACCGCAGTGCGCAATGAGAAGCTGAAGGTTTTGCAGTCGATTCGACCGTTCGATTTGGGAATGGTTGCGCAGTCGGTGATTCGCGGACAGTACGCGGCGGGCGAGGTCGACGGGAAGCAAGTGCCCGGCTATCGATTGGAACAGGGCGTGAATCCGAAGTCGCGTACAGAGACGTTTGTTGCCGCGCAGGTTTTGATCGACAACTGGCGCTGGGCGGGCGTGCCGTTTTATTTGCGGACCGGAAAGCGGCTTGCACGACGCACGACGGAAGTGGTGATTCAGTTCAAGAAGGCGCCACACATTGTGTTTCGCGAGCGCGAGGTCGAAGCGAATCGACTGGTGCTGAATATTCAGCCGGACGAAGGAATTTCGGTTTCGTTTGGCGCAAAGCGGCCCGGACCGGACATGGCCATCGGTAACGTGACGATGAATTTCAGCTATCGCGAGGGGTTCGGCGACGGAGCGCGAAGCGCGTACGCCACACTGCTGAGCGATTGTGTGCGCGGTGACGCGACTTTGTTCGATCGCGGAGACAGCGTCGAAGCTGCCTGGTCGCTGGTCGATCCGATTCTGGATGTATGGAGCGCGGCAAAAACAGCGAACGTCCCGCAATACCCGGCGGGAAGCTGGGGACCGCGCGAGTCCGAGGTTTTGCTGGAGCGCGAAGGCCGACAGTGGTTCAACTCGTAGCCATAGCACCTGCCGCACAAGTACAATAAACAGCCACGATTCACTTCATAGACAGGGGGCCAGGTGATCCTTGCCGGGGACGTAGGGGGCACGAAGTGCAACCTTGCGCTGTTTTCGGAAAAAGATGGAAAGCTGACGACCGTATTCAAGCAACGGTTCGCGAGCAAGGAGTTCGCCCAGTTTGAGTTGATCGTGAAGGAATTTTCGCGGCAGGCGGCGCCATTTATGTCGACCGACTATGTCGAGGCAGCGGGATTCGGCGTTGCGGGGCCGGTGATCGACAATCACGTGCGGGCCACGAACTTGCCGTGGACAGTGGACGCGAAGATTCTCGAGCGGGAATTGGATGTCGAGAAAATCGTGCTGATGAACGATCTTGGCGCGACTGGACACAGCATCGAGCATCTTTTGCCGGAAGAATTCAGCGTTTTGAATCTCGGAAAGCCAGAACCAGGCGGAACGATGGCGTTGCTCGCGGCGGGCACCGGACTTGGGCAATCGATTCTGGTTTGGGATGGCGGGCGATACCGAATCGTACCGTCGGAAGGTGGACATTCGGATTTTGCGCCGCATACGGAGCAGCAGATCGAGTTGCTGCGGTTTATGCGCCGGCGATATCCGCAGGTGAGTTGGGAACTGATTTTGTCGGGGCGCGGATTTCGAACGCTGCATGAATTTCTTGCGCCGGAAGTAAAGCATCCGACGTTTGAAGATCCCGACGCTGATCCGGCCCCGGAGATTACGAAGCAGGGATTAACCGGGACGTGCCCGGTATGCGTGGAGACGCTCGACTTATGGACTTCGATCTACGGCGCCGAGGCGGGAAATCTGGCGCTAAAGGTGCTGGCACTGGGCGGTGTTTACGTTGCCGGAGGGATCGCGGTGAAGATCATCGAGAAGATTAAGGACGGCAGATTTTTTGCCGCGTTTCGCGATAAATGGAAGTTTGAAGCGGTGCTGGAGAATATTCCGGTGTCGGTGGTGTTGAATGAGTCGGCGCCACTGTTAGGCGCGGCTTACGAGGCGCTGGCTTCGGTGCGGAAGTAGTTTTTACTCGCCACGAACGACCAAACTTCAATTGTTTACATCTTGCTGAAACGGGGCGCAGCGATGCTGCGGTCCTACATGTTTTGGGGTGTGCCTGCGTGTTCAACCTTATAGATCTTTGGTAAGCTGAGTTGGAAATCATGGTGAGGAGCTTTTTATGAGCAGCACGGCGACGACTTCAGCTCTCGATCTTCAGAATTATTTCAACGGCGCGTGGCAGCGATCGACGGCGACGGAATTTGTGGATGTGGCGAATCCGGCGACTGCCGAGCTTTTGGCGCGCACACCGCTGTCGACGACGGCAGACGTGGACGCTGTGGTGAAAGCGGCGGCTGACGCGTTTCCTGCGTGGCGTCGTGTGCCGTCTGGCGAGCGCGTGCAGTACCTCTTCAAACTAAAAAACCTGATGGAAGAGCACATCGATGATATTTCGCGATTGATTACCGTTGAAAACGGGAAAACGTTCGGCGAAGCAAAGGCCGAGATGCGGCGCGGGATCGAGAACGTCGAAGTGGCATGCGGCGTTCCCATGATGATGCAGGGCTACAACATGGAAGACGTGACGCCGGGCGTGGACGAAATGCTGATTCGACAGCCGCTGGGCGTCGTAGCGGCGATCGTGCCGTTCAATTTTCCAGGGATGATCGCGTTCTGGTTTCTGCCTTACGCGATCGCGTGCGGGAACACGTTTGTTATGAAGCCGTCGGAACGCGTGCCGCTCACGATGAAGTACATCATGGAATTGATCGAGAAGACGGGAATCCCAAAGGGTGTCGTGAACCTGGTGAACGGCGGGAAGACCGTCGTCGACGCGCTGTGCGATCACCCAAGTGTGCGCGCGATCAGTTTTGTCGGGTCGACGCCGGTTGCGAAGCACGTTTACACGCGCGCGGCGATGAGCGGGAAGCGCGCGCAGTGCCAGGGTGGAGCGAAGAATCATGTGGTCGTGTTGCCGGATGCGGACATGGACCTGGCGACGCAGATCATCAGTGACAGCGCGTTCGGATGCGCGGGGCAGCGGTGTCTGGCGGTATCAGTTGCGGTGACGATTGGCGAAGCGCAGAAGACGTTTGGCAATGCGATCGCGGAGGCTGCGTCGAAAATCAAAATTGGCAATGGGCTCGAAGCCGGCGTGCAGATGGGGCCGGTGATCACGCCGCAGAGCAAGCAACGCATCGAGTCGATGATTGGGTTGGGAGTTAGAGAAGGTGCGAAGGCCACCGTCGATGGACGAAACGCGAAGGTCCCGAATCATGAAGGCGGGAATTTTCTGAAGCCGACGGTGCTCGATGGACTGCCGGCGAACAGCGAGCTGGCGCACACGGAAATCTTTGGGCCGGTATTGAGCTTGATTCACGCCAATTCGATTGACGAGGCGATGGAGTTTTTAAAGCGGAGCCCATACGGAAATCAGGCATCGCTATTTACGACGAACGGCGCGTCGGCGCGGAAGTTTCGTTACGAAGCGCCGGCCGGAAATATCGGGATCAATATTGGAGTCGCGGCGCCGATGGCGTACTTCCCGTTCAGCGGGTGGAAGGAAAGCTTTTTCGGCATCCTGCACGGGCAAGGAAAAGACGCCGTTGAATTCTTCACCGAGTCGAAGATTGTTGTAGAACGCTGGTCGCGCCAGGAAACGCGAAAGTTCTAACGCTTACGCTTCGCTTCCGTTCGAAGTCCTAACGGTCCGAGTGCGTCTTCCAGTTGCGAACTAACATGACAACAAATCCGACACGTCCAACGGGACTCGATGTGCATGAGCGGATCGAGTGCGCCGAGACGCTCGCTTCGCGTTTTTACACCGATCCGTCCATCCTCGACCTCGAAAAAGAGCGCATTTTTCGGCGGACCTGGCAGCTTGTCGGCACGCTCGACCATGATTGTGGCGAGGTCAACCGCGCGATGCACACCATCCGCGATCCCGAGAGTTTTTTCACGGCGGAGGTTGCCGGCGAACCGATTGTCGTCACACGCGACAAGGAAGGCGTGCTGCGTGCCTTTAGCAACGTGTGCCGGCATCGCGCGGGGCCGATTGCCTCCGGTAGCGGCTGCAAAAACGTGCTGCGCTGCGGATATCACGGATGGACGTACACGCTCGACGGCAAGCTGATCGGCACTCCAGATGTCGAGGGCGTGGAGTTTTTCGACCGCAGCGCGATGGGTATGGTGCCACTGCGAGTCGAGACCTGGGAAAATTTTATCTTCGTCAATTTCGATTCGAACGCTGAGCCGCTTTCCGCGTTTCTTGGCAACATCCCGGAGCAGGCGCGAGGATTTCGATTTGACGGGCTGCGCCTTGTCGAGCGGCGCGATTACACAATTCAATGCAACTGGAAGGTCTACGTCGATAACTATCTTGAGGGATACCACATCCCGATTGCGCATCCGGGGTTGATGCGGGAGATCGACTATTCACAGTACCGGACCGAGACGTACAAGTATCATTCGCAGCAGTTCGCGCCGATTCGCGCGGTCAAGCCATCGGATTCCGGCGAGCGATTTTATGCACCGGGAACCACGGGCCAAGCCCAAGAGGCTTTGTACTTCTGGGTGTTTCCGAACTTGATGCTCAACATTTATCCCGACAACGTTTCGACGAATCTAATCGTGCCGTTGTCGCACGACAAGACACTCACAATCTTTGAGTGGTTTTTTCACGACGGGACCGCGGCGGTGACGCGGGAGAGAATCAAGAAAGCCATAGCGTTCAGCGACGAAGTGCAGCAAGAAGATATTAGTCTTTGCGAGAGCGTGCAGCGCGGGTTGCAGTCCAGTTTATACGATCGAGGCCGCTATTCGGTGAAGCGCGAGAACGGTGTGCATCACTTCCACTTGCTGCTGGAGCAATTCCTCAAGTAAACCACATCAAACGTTTCAGGCTGTAGTGGTAGTCCCGGAGGGACTCGAACCCCCAACCATTCGGGTAGAAACCGAAAGCTCTATCCGTTGAGCTACGGGACCATTCCGATTCTAACAAACTGCAAGCCGCTCCAACGACCATTTGATTGGCGCGGGATGGTCTAGTTAGAAGGTGTACGCTCAACACACATCAATGAGTGTTCGGGCACTGCGCCGGCAAAGCGCTGAGTTCCACAGGAATGGCTCCTGCCATCGTCACCAGCGCGTCACTGGCAGTATCCCGCGCAAAATCCAGTCTCTCTACCATCGCAGATGACTGTGGCGAGCTGAATCCCAGAATTCCATGCTTCAATTCCTCGATCGACTGCGAATTCCAATGAGCCCGCATCAAACCGTTTGCCGAATGCGAGTTGGCTCCCAGCAAGAGGTGCGCGATCTCGTGCGCCGCTACGTGACCCAGCAAAGCGTCTAAGCTCACCGAATGGGTCATCTGTAGCTCTTCCATCGGCGCCACGAAAACGTCGCAGTACACGCCCTGACCATCCTGCGAGAGATAGGCGATGCCGAATGCCTCGGGGACGAGGCCCCGCGGTCTTCGTGAAATTCGCAACACCAGTCTCGCCGGGTAGGCAGCCTCGCCGCATGGCTTACCGACTTGGCTCAATTGGCCCGCTTGCGCGACGGCTTCTTGGCCGCCGCAGTTATTCCACTCCATCTCGATGCCTGCCTGCCGAAAGATTCCCGAGGCGTCTTCCTCGGCCCGCAGCAGTGTCCCGCGCTTCAACCCGGCGTCGTTATAGACCGAAATCCGCACCGTCGGCCTGTGCTGACTCCCGCCGTCTGCCCGCGCACTCGAAACTCCGACCGAAGCCATCCAAAGCAATCCCAGACCTAACGAGACCCATCTCTGTACCGTCTGATTCTTCATAGCCCTTGCCTCCAAGTGGGCTGAAGTTTAGCGATCGCGTTTCGTACCTCAATGCCGGGCGGGTAACGTCTTGGCGGTCTGGAGGTAACGGCCTAAGAGACGCGGCATCATAGAGATAGAGCGAGCGGTGACGCGTTGCGCCGGAAACATTTCTGACCGTTTTGACGTTTCGATAGGTAGGATTGCGAAGATTCTGGTTTGAGAGGTCGCAGTGCCCCAGGCACAAAATGGCAGCACCGTGCGCTTCGGCGTTTTCGAGGCCAACCTTGGCTCCGCCGAACTGCGCAAGAACGGCCAGAAGATCAAGCTCCAGGACCAGCCTTTTCAGGTCCTGACCATCCTGGTTGAAAATCCGGGTGAGATCGTTACCCGCGAGCAGTTTCGGGATACGCTTTGGCCCGCCGACACGTTTGTCGATTTTGACCACGGGCTCAACGCCGCCATCAAACGGCTTCGCGACGCCTTAGGCGATTCCGCCGACAGTCCGCGTTTCGTGGAAACCTTGGCGAGGCGTGGGTACCGCTTTATCGCACCGGTAAGCGTGCCGTCCAACGGAAACGGGAACGGCTCCCACGCCACGGAGGAAGTCGCCCCGGCGATTGTCGCGGCTCCTCTGCTCACCCTAACCGCTCCCGCCGTCACCGCCGAGCCGAACGGCCCACAGGACATCGTTTCAGCCGCGCCGAATCGACCCAACATCTTCGTCCGCCATTGGCTGCTCGCTCTAGGTGCCGCCGCGCTTCTTGTCGTCGGCTCGATCGGCGGTTGGATCGCAGCGCATCGACTCACGCAAAAGCCGCCTCAGATTTCCGAGTGGCGTCTTACCAACAATCCTCCCGACGACCCGATCATGAGCGTCGCGCTCTCGCCCGACTCCAAATATATTGCCTTTGCGGATCGCGCCGGCCTGTTCCTGCGCGAACTGGCCACCGGTGAAACCCATTCCATCGATGTTCCCGGCGTGGTTCGACCGCGTGCGCGAGCCTGGTTCCCGGACGGCAGCCATCTTCTCGTCAACGCAGCTCAACCCACCGGGGTCATGAGCGTCTACAACGTTCCGCTTCTCGGTGGCAGCGCTCGCAAAGTCGTCGATAACGCCGACGCACGCGCCGTCTCACCGGACGGTTCTCAAATCGCTGTGGTTCGCAATGACTGGCCAGATCAGGAAGTCTGGCTCTTCTCCTCGGACGGCCAGAATCCACGTCAACTCGTTGCGGCGACAGGCGACGTCTTTGGCGCGGTCGTCTGGTCGCCGCACGGACGTAAGCTTGCCTTCGTCCGCTATAAATATGGATTCAGCCATCACGACAGCGAAAATTCGCTCGAGATCTACGACCTGGAAACCAGCCAAGCTCACGTCATTCTCTCGAGCCCGGCTCTTGCCGACAGCATGGTCTGGTCGCCCGACGGCCGCCTGATCTATTCAGTTCAGGAACAGAGTCCGAGTCCTTCCATAAAATCGGGTGACGGCGACTCGAACTTCTGGTCTTTGTCGATCGACGAAGACTCCGGCCAGCCTTCCGACACGGCAGTGCGACTCACCAGCGGCTGGGAAAGAAAGATGAGTCCAAGCCTTTCCGCAGACGGCAAGCAACTCGCCTTCGTCCGGTGGAACGGCGAAGCCCACGTTTACTTCTCTGAAGTCGAACCAGGCGCACGCCGTATCGGTGCACCGCAACGACTGAGCCTCGAAGAGGGTCGCAACTATCCGTATGGTTGGACGGCCGACGGCAAGTCCATCATCTTCGCGTCCGATCGCTCCGGTCAGTCTCACCTGTTTAAGCAGCACATCGATCAACCCGCGCCCGATCTGCTCGTCGGCGGGAAGGATGGAATTACGATCGCGCGACCCAGCCCCGACGGCTCGGAGGTCTTTTATCTGGTTGGGCCGCAGGGCAACGGCGGTCAAAAAGGAATGCGGCTCATGCGCGTCTCATTGTCGGGCGGCGCCCCGCAACTCATCTTGCAACGCGAAGCCATCGACAATTTTCAGTGCGCCAGCTTGCCGGCAACACTGTGCATCCTTGGACAGGCGACAGCACAGGATGTCCATTTCATCCAGTTTGATCCCGTGACCGGCCAGCAGACGCCGTTGGGATTTGGACTGCAGGGAACCAAATACAACTGGAGCCTTTCGCCCGACGGCCAAACGATCGCCCTCGCCCAGTGGCGCCGTCCGGAAATCCATCTTGTTTCCACCAAGACCGGGAAATCCCGCACGCTCACGCTGCAAAGCGACCGAGGAGTTTCAAGTCTCGACTGGGCGTCAGACAGTCAGAGTTTGTGGGCGAGTTCTTCGACGTTCACCGGCACGCAGGCGTTGCTCAATATCGATCTTCGTGGCCGCGTGCAACAAGTTTTTCAGGATCCCGATAAAGATGTCGGCTGGGCCATTCCGAGTGCCGACGGTCGCCACATAGCCTTCTGGGAGGCCGGCGGCAGCTCAAACGCATGGGTATTGAAGGGGTTCTAATCGCACCGTTCGCGACGCAAAGACTTGCGATCGACCGCGCCCCATCGAAGCGGCGATGCAGTCACCGACTGCACTTTCAATGCGTTACGGAACGGACCTCACTATCCGTCCCGTCGTACGGCCTCGTGAAAACCGCTTTCGAATGTGCAAATGAGTGGAGAAATTGCGAAAACGTACCGTATGCCCCCGGTCGGCGAAGTTCAGATTGAGAGAGGACTTCTAAGCTCGGAAACGAAGAGGAACAACTTCCGGGGACTGTTGTTTCAATGACGGCGGTTGCGGTGCGACACCAAATCGATGCATTCTACCCGCCGATAGCGCCCGTTTGGATCCCAGCCGAACCGTACCTGCGCCGAAGGGCGGTTCCGTGAAACCACCCTCCAGTTCGCCCGCATCAGGCGCCAGGGGGTTCGCCAGAACACCATCGTTCGACATGATTACCGCTCGCTCAACGAGATTCTGAAGCTCGCGTATATTTCCCGGCCACGAATACGACTTAAACGCCTTCATCGTCTCGGGCTGCACCTCGACGATTCGCTTACCCATCCGTTGGGAATGTAGCTCCACGAAATGCATCACCAAAGCCGTGATGTCTTTGCGACGCTCTCGCAGAGGCGGTAGGGTGATGGGAACAACATGCAGCCGGTAAAACAGGTCGAGCCGGAAGCGATTCTGCCGCACGAGCTCCTTAAGGTCCCGGTGAGTGGCGGTTACCAGCCGCACGTTCACGCGCAGTGTCGTACTGCTCCCCAGGCGCTCGAACTCCTGCTCCTGCAGCACTCGCAAGAGCTTCGGCTGCAATGAGATTGGCAAGTCGCCGATCTCGTCGAGAAAGAGCGTTCCGGTGTCGGCCACTTCGAACCGGCCGATGCGCTGCGAAATGGCTCCCGTGAAAGCGCCCCTCTCGTGGCCAAACAGTTCGCTTTCCAGTAGATCCAGCGGCATGGCCGCACAATTGATTCTTACGAAGGGACGTCCGCAGCGCGGACTGATGTTGTGAATCGCTCGAGCGATCAGTTCTTTGCCGGTGCCGGTTTCACCCAGTACAAGGACGGTGGAGTCCGTAACCGCCACTCGCTCGACCTGTGCGAGGGCAACTTCCAACGCAGGGCTGTTTCCTACGATCCGTTCAAACCTGCGTTCAGACGCTTGTCGTTCGCGGGACCTGCGACCTTCGAGCGCTTTCACGGGCTCTCCTGCAAAACTGGCCTGCTCAACTACTTGGACTTGTTCTCCATTGCCGCTCGCACGCAATCGAGTAGTACTTCTTCGTCGAACGGCTTCGCGAGAAATTCCACTGCACCCGCTCGCAAAGCCTGCATCCTCATGCTTTCGTCTCCATGGGCCGTGATGAACACGATCGGAATCCGTCGGCGTTCCGCGTTGAGCCGGGCCTGCAACTCCAGTCCCGACATCCCGGGCATCCGAATATCCGCAACCAGGCACGCTGTCTGATTTAGGTCGCCGGACTCCAGAAACTCCTCGGCAGACGCAAACGACTGTGCAGGTAAGCCCGCTTCTTTCATAAATCCCTGCAGTGCGGCCCGGATGGAATCGTCGTCGTCGACGATGGCGACCAACTTCCTTCCCCTGTGAATGTCCATTTGCCCTAGTTAACCGTCTCAATGGAGATGCGCGCAATCATACGTTCGTATAATTCGCGGGTTCACACGCCAAGCCATCGAAATAGCCTTTGACGCCAGTTTCGGCTGCCTGCTTGGGGAATCGGCATGGAACTCATGGGACTTGATACTGATCGGCCATAGCGAAAATTGCTCCCCCAACTTTCAACCACCCTATTTGCCAGAAACCCGGCTCAATTTCTCCGCCATTTTGACGAGTTCCGCCACCGATCCAGCCTGCATCTTTCGCATCACATTGCCCCGCTGAATCTTTACGGTAATTTCGCTGGTCCCCAGCTTCGACGCGATCTGTTTGTTCAGCATGCCCGCCGTCACCTCCGCCAGAACCTCGCGCTCACGTCCTGTAAGTGTGCTAAGGCGTCTTTGCAGATCTGCAATTTCGGTTCTTTGTCGCCGGGCCGCACGATCCCGATCCACTGCTTGCCGAACGGCCGCAAGAAGTTCATCGTTCTGGAACGGCTTCACCAGAAACTCTACCGCCCCCGCCTTCATTGCTCGCACCGACATCGGGATATCCCCGTGGCCCGTGAGGAAGATGATCGGTATCTCGATCTTCGCATCAGCCAACTGTCGCTGAAAATCCAACCCGTTGACGCCGGGGAGCCTCACATCAAGCACGAGACATCGGGGGACATCGGGGAGATTCGATCGTAAGAATGCTTCTGGGCTGTCGAACGACTCCGACCGCCAACCTTCCGATCTCAGCAGTCCCTGGATCGCGTCGCGGACGTGCTCGTCATCGTCTACAACAATCACCATTGGAGCGTCGGAGACCATCAAACGTTCTCGGTACTCGCAGGCAGCGTGAACTGGAAGCTTGCGCCACGTGCGGAGTTCGTTCCAGCCCACAATCGGCCGCCATGAGATTCGATGATCGACCGGCTGATCGACAGCCCCATACCGGTGCCGTAACTCTTGGTCGTAAAGAACGCGGTGAATATGTGGTCCGCGCGATCGGGTGGAAGCCCCGGGCCCGTGTCGCGTACTGAGACCAAAACCAACCCATCGTCGCTGACCTCCGAAATCAACGTGAGCTGCCGCTGCCCATCCACATCCTTCATCGCGTCAATGCCGTTGATCATCAGGTTCATCAAAACCTGTTGCAGCTGCACACGATCCACCGTCACCAGCGGCAGATCGGCCGCCAGTTCCGTCCGCACGCCAACCGAATTCTGCGTAACCTCGTTACGCAGAATGCCGACCATTCCCCGTATGAGGTCGTTCAGATCGACGGGCTCTCGAAGCGCCGAGCCTTTCCGGAAAAACTGCCGAACACGAGTGATAATTTCAGCCGCTCGATTTACGTCTCCAACCATTCTCGAAGCGGCTTTGCCCGCCTCCTCGATATCCGGTTGATCGCGCTTCAACAATCGAAGGCACACATTCGCGTTGATCGACGCCGCCGCAATCGGTTGATTGACTTCATGAGCGAGCGTCGCGGTTAACTCTCCCATCGTGGCTACGCGGTTCACGTGCGCGAGATCGGCTTGCGCTTGGCGCAACGATTCTTCTGCTTTCTTTGTAGCGGTGATGTCCGTGACCGCTCCGATAAATTCGATAGTTCCCGAGGAATCACGCAAGGCGTGCGCCACGACGTGCAGATGCTTGACCTCGCCGTTCGGCATCAGCAACCGATGCTCGACGTCGAAGCTTGAGCCATCGCTGGCCACCTGCCCAAGCAGTTGTTGCATGTGCAGCGCATCCTCGGGATGAGTCCGATCGAGCACCAGTCGCAACGAAGGCTTCGTCGAATTGTCGTATCCGAAGATGTGAAACGTCTCCTCTGACCACAAAATGTCGCCTGTCGCGACCTGCCATCCAAAACTCCCCGTGCGGCTCAGTCGCTGCGCCTCCGAGAGATAGGCTTCGCTGCGGCGAAGCTGCTCTTCCGCGCGCTTGCGGTCTTCGATGTCGATGCCCGTGCCGTACCATTTGACGATAGCGCCCGACGCGTCGCGCAACGGTACGTTGCGAACAAGCATCCACTGGTAGTCCGGTTGCGTTGTCCGCATTCGCACTTCGCTCTCGGTTGGTTCCCCGACTGCCAGCGCGTTGTGCCACTCCTTCACATATCTGGCCAGATCATCCGGGTGAACGATCGAACTCCAGCCCGACTTCGACAGCTCCTCCGCCGACAGGCCGGTGGAATCCGACAGTCGCTGGTTCACGAAATCGACCGACCCGTTTGGCAACGTGCTCCATACATATGCCGGAATCGTGTTGATGACACGCCGCAGGCGATCTTCGCTGTTCTGCAAGCTTGCGTAGAGATCCCGCAATTGCCGTCCGGTATCGTTGAATACCTGACCGAGATGCGACAGCTCGTCTTTCCCTTGCACCGGCACTTGATATTCAAACTCACCGCGTGCCAGTCTTCGAGATGCTTCCACCAGCCGCGCCAGAGGCCCGGTGATGCTGCGTGTGATCGCGACTCCGAGTGCCGCGGCGATCAGCAGCGTGAGGACCGACGTGACCGGGATCATGATGAACACGCGCTGCTGCACTCGCCGGATGTTTTCCGCCGCTTGCGCTTGCTCTTCCGCGATCTCGTGGTCCACCTTTTCGACCAGCGAGGAAGTCAGATACTCGAGCGGCCGCACTTGGTTTGCAATGCGTCGATGGACAGCGCTCCAATCCCGCTGACTGGCCAGGTCGGTGATCTCATCCAACTGCGATCGCAGCGTTCTCTGGACGATCTCGATCGTCGGCAGGATTGCCGTGTCCGGCTGAATGCCGGACGGAAGCGCACTCAGAATGTTTTTGGCCTGTTGCGTTTCTTTCACGAAACTCTGCGCGAGCGGTCCGGATTCCGCGGCCATACGCGCTGCGTTCTGATCGTCTGCGAGCGCTTCCAGTTTGTCGTGAAACGAGAGCAAGCTCTCATGCACGCGCAAAACAGCGACGAATTCCTGATCGTAGCCGTTTAATCTTCCAGCCTGATCTCGCACCGTGTGGAATTGCCACAGGACGATTGCATCGCCGACCAGCATCGCAACGATAATCAGCACAAAGCACAGTGCCAACCGTGGCCCGATATTGAGCTGCAATCCTCCCCCTGTCTTCGCCTGGCTACGGGTGTCCCGTTTCAAAGCCCGTTATCTGCACGAGTTCCTTCTCCAACTTGGCCGCTGCCGCAGGTGCTGCGGACTCGCGAGTCAGCACCGAATGCACCGCGTCCGCATATGCTTTGGACACTTCCTCGTAGTGCACTCCGGAAACCGCCGATGGCCGCGAAATCAGGATCCCGCCCGGACTATCCCCGGGTTTCCGCGACCAGGGATAGTTCTCGGCCAACAGTTTTGGCAGCTCAACAAGCTGAAGATTCCACGATGGTACGGATTTCGCGTTCTCCAACTCGATCTGCGTCTCTCGTTTCCTGAGAAAATCGACAAACTTGATGGCTTCTGCGCGGTGCACCGAAAATTTCGAGACACCTAGCGCCCATCCGCCCAAAGTCGATACTCGCGGACCCTTCCCGTGCGGAACGCTTGTCACTCCGGCGTCTTGGCGAAACGGTTCGTTCGGCGGATGCCGCTGAAAATAGTCCGCCCATCCACGCGTGAACGCAGCGTCGCCCGAAATCCAGAAGGAGTTGCTTGCATCCCATTCGGTGTACGAAATCACGCTCGAGGGCGAGATCGAGCCGACCCAACGTGCCCCACGTTCCCAAGCGTGAATAGCATTCGGATTATTGACGCTGATTTTCTTGTCACCCTCAATCGTGTACCCGCCATTTTCGGTTACCTGCCATTCCAGACCGATGTGTGTCAGTGACTCCCGAGTCGTTCCCGGCCACACAAATCCCCAGAAATCCTTTTTGCCTGCGGCGCGCTCGCCGGTCTGAATGCGCAGCGCCATTTTCTCGAGGTCGTCCCACGTCCGCGGTGGTGCGCCGTATCCATACTTTCGAAGCAGATCGGCTCGGTAATACAGGACGCCCGAATTCGGGTGGTAGGGTATTCCCGTCAACTTGCCGTCGACCATATACGTCGCCAAGACCTCGGGATCAACACTCGGCATTTCGGCAGGGAAGTACGGCTTCAGATCGATCACATATTCAGCCAGCATTCCCGGCCAGATGGAGTCGATGCCATACACATCCGGCGTCGAAGCTCCGCTTTGTAACAAGTCTCGAATTAATTGAAGCTGCGCTCGGTTGTCTTGCGGAGTTGGAAGGTGGTTGACGCGAATTCCGGTCTCCTCGGTGAAAGCCTTTATCGCCGAGTCCGACACCATGCGCCGATCGCCCAAGTCGAGCAATCCCTCCGGATCAAGAAAGCTAATCGTCACCGGCTCCGCCGCCTTCCGGCAACCAACTAAAGCTAGAGCGAGCGCAAGAATCCCAGCCCATAGCGCAAACCGCGGCGAACGGCCCGAAACGCGTCGAATTCGCCAAGCCGATAAAGATTTCATTTGATGCCTCATAAAACTGGTCGACATTCCACGAACCTCATCATCGCCCCGACGATCGTCCCACCCCCGCGCTCCAGGCAATCGATCGACACACCCATCCCATCAGCGTCACCGACCGCCAGAGTTTACATCGTTCGATTCGTCGATTCACACAGCAGAGATTTACCTAGCAGAACACCAGGCCGGATCAGCATGTTCTTCAGACAAACGGCGTGAATCGACAAGGGCTATGTCAGGCAGCTAAATGGGGAGCAGGGACGAGAAACCTAAGCGCGGACTCCAATACTCAAATATTCGACCGCTCTTTCGCAGCCGCAATTTCAAATCTCAGTCGTTCCAACTGCGCCGTGATTTGATCGAAGTGATCGTGGTCCAGCTTGTACCGCCAGACATAAGCATCGATGTCATCGAAGGTTTGTTGAGCGCTTGCAACGAGCAACCCGTTGGGGTTGCCGACCGGATTTTTCACCATCTGGCATTTCTTGATGGCCCCGTCGAGACGAAGCAAGATCGATCCGATGCGAACAGTTTCGGCTCTCGCCAGTAATGCTTGAATTGCAAGCTCATTCACGAAACGCTCACGCCGAAATTTCTCTCTTCAATTCGATGCCTGTAGAGATAAAAGCGGCGCGAGCGAGTCGCTTTCCGTCGAACGTCGCGTTCTCGATGCGGATGATATGAAGACTTTTGCGGGAAACCGTGAGGTTAGAGCTACAGCTTCCGGTAACTGTCGTTCTGCGTGACCACCGTCAAATGCTTGCGAACGCCTTCGATCGTGGCTCCGGAAGCATGACTGGTGCCGTCGGGAAGCTTGTCGAAGCGTACCGACAGATTCATGATGTCCGACGGATCTTCGATCCAGGAATGTATTGAAATGCTCACCAATTGCTTCTGATCCTTGTCGAAAATGATCGTGACCGAATCGCCGTTGCGAATGTAGTTGTGGATTACAAATTCGATTCGCCCCGGTCCGCCCGCTCCTGGCGTAATCGACAAATTCCCCTTCGAATAGGCTTCCTGGATCAGATCTTTCTCGGGTGGAATGTACTGCTGTGCCAGATCCTTCATCGAGTCCGCGTACTCCTTATATTCCTCTTTCTTCTTCTCGACGATGCGCTGCCTCAGCCGTCCACCTCGGGCGCTTTGATCTTGCGCAGGCGCGTCAATCGGCGTCTTGACCGGTTTGCCGTCAGCGCCCATGCGCACTTGAAAGCGTTCCTCCTTTTTCTCCTGTCCATTCAGGCTGATCGTGACCCGCTCAGTCCACGTATATTGCGCCAGCGCCTGTTTATTTTTTGCCGTCGATTCTTTGAGTTCGGCGACGCGTGCCTGCATGTCACCAAGCTGCGCGCGCAGCGTGGCCGCGAAGGGAAGCGCCACCGTAAGAACGGCTATAGCCGCGAACGGAAGAGTGAGTCGCAGAGTGCGACGTGGCAAAGTCCGTCGTGCGTGAGTCATCGTCATCCCCAGTGATTGCGTGAAGCCAAAACGTCGTCGAGCACCGGCGTCGCAAAAACTACTTCGAGCGAGTCGCTGTCCAGTCGCCCTGCTGTCCGCGACCCGACATTGTGCCCTTCATCGAATCGCCGTCAGCCGTTCCCGTGTAGTCGAGCGGAATCCGGGCCGTGACGTGAAACTTGACGTTCTTCCCATCCACGCTGCCGTCGATCGTGCCCGATTGCCGCGGGCCCTTGAAGGTGCCGGTAAGCGTCGCTCCGTCCTGCTTGAGCACGATCGTTTGAGTGGTTTTCCGCGAGCCGTCGGAAACCTCAACGCTCCAGTTGCCGGCCACATTCGCGGGTGCATCCGCGGCGAGCGCAACGCCTGCTGCAACAAGGAACACGACCATCGAGACAACGTGGAGCACGGTTCTACGAGAAAAGATCGCGCGCATGGTAACCCTCACCTGTTCAAAATTTAGAATCACTCGTTCCGCTTATGTCCGTTGTGGAAATTCGATGTGGAAGATCTCCGCCGGCCAACGCGCAACGCCGAACCCTTCAGGTGGGCGCGAGTATACTCTCGCAATTCCCGCTGCGCAATCGCGTTACTCGAATCTTTTCTTCGAATCATTGACAGAAGGAAAAACGGGATATAGATTCACGCCCACGTTTGTCATTCCTTCGGAACGCCGGTGTTCCGTTGATTGACCCTTTCAGGCCGATAGCGGTCAGAAGACTTCTGCGGACAAGTGAAGGTACGGAGAATGCGTCGCTGGTGTCACTCATCGCTGACGATCGTGTTGTTTTTCGTGGCCGCGGCGTCCCTTCGTTGCCAGGAAACCAAGGGAACAGGTGCTCCGGCGGCGGCGAGCAGCCCGTCGACCGAGGCCCCGGTTCTGACACTGGATCAGGCAATCGCCGCTGCGCTCGCGAACAATCGTCAAATCAAGATCTTCGATCAGAACGTGCTGATCTCCAACGACGAGATCCTCGCCGCCCGCACACAGCGATACCCGCACTTCAACGTCGACGTGACTGGGTCGGGCCTGCTCACGCCGGTGACAATCAAATTTCCTCAAGGCGTCTTCGGATTTGTAAACACAACGCCTGTTCCTTCGCGGCCATCCGAAATTACCACCGACCCAAAGTTCTCCGCCCTCAGCATCATTCAGGCCTACCAGCCGCTCACACAGCTTTGGAGCGCACACCTCAACCTCGGACTACTCAATGTCAGCAAGAAGCTCAGCCAGGAACAGTTGCGCCAGCAAAAGCAACAGACCACCGACTCGGTAAAGCAGGCTTACTACCAATTGCTCCAGTCCCAAAGCGCGCTCGAAGCCACCGATGAAAACGTGAAAGCGCTGCACGAAGTCGATCGCACGACACAGGAGTACGTGCAACAAAAAACGGCGTTGCCCTACCAAGGTGCCGGCGTGAAAGTGCAGTTGGCGCAAGCCGAGCTCCAGCAGGTGACGCTCCAAGACACGATCCAGACGCAAAAGGAAAATCTCAACGATCTCATGGGCCGCGATTTGACTACCGACTTCCGCTTGAATCCGGTGCCCGACGCACTGCCGGAAGAGGGGAGCATCGAGCTGGCCCGGCAAAACGCTCTAATCGGCCGATCCGAAATCCGCCAGGCACAATTCAAAGTCGAACAAGCGACATACTCGAAGCGCCTGCAAAAAGCGCAGTACATTCCCGAAGTCGGCATTCGATATCTTTTCTTCTCGCCATTTACCGCAGACGGTTTGCCGAGCTACATCAATTCTCTTGGCGTTCAGTTCAAATGGGACATCTACGACTGGGGCTACAAGAAGCATTTGATGGACGAAAAACAGCGCCAGATCGAACAGAGCCAGCTCAACCTGACTGAAACTTCCAGCCAGGTTGTCATTGATGTAAGCAATCGCTACCGAAAATTGCGCGAGGCGCGTGCGAGCCTCAACGTCGCGCAGCTTGCGCAAGACGCGGAGAAACAAAAGCTGGATGTCGTCCTCGAGCAGTACAAACAAAAAGCCACGCTGCTGGGAAATCTGCAGACGGAGCAAGCCAACATGGCGCAAGCAGCGGCGCAGTACCAACAGGCACTGGCAAATTTCTGGAATGCCCGCGCCGATTTCGAAAAGGCGATGGGAACGGATTAAACGCGATGAGCGAGCGGCGATTAGCCAGGCAAAAATCATCGGAGCGAAGTGCAACGATTCGACGCGCGAGCACACCAACTTTGCGTCGGGATACGATCCGCCGCATCTCACTCGCGATAGTCGCACCGGCGGCGCTAACATTCGCCTTGGCCGGATGCGGCGCCGATCCCCAGAAGCCCGAAGCCGCGAGGCCAACTCCAGTTGCCGTCGCTGAGGTTCAGGAATATTCCGGCGGCGAAGGCGTCAACTACTCCGCCAGCATCGTCCCGTACACGCAACTTCCGCTTTCCTTCAAATCCGGTGGCTACGTGACAAATATTTTGGAACGCCCCGGCCCGGACGGTAAGCCTCGCAATCTTCAGCAGGGCGACTACGTAAAACGAGACACTGTGGTCGCTACGGTCCGCCAGGCCGACTACCAGCACTCCGTCGACCAATACAAAGGACAGCTCGATCAGGCCCAGGCCGGCCAGCTAAAAGCCGGTCAGGATTTTGCGCGCGCCGAAGCGCTCTACAAAGCGACCGCTCTCACCCAAACGGACTACGACGCCGCCAAAGCACAGCTCGACTCCACCCAAGGCGCCGTGGCGACCGCGCAAGCTGCCGTCGCTCAGGCGCAACAAGCGCTCGCCGATTGCGAACTCCGCGCCCCCATGGACGGCCAAATCCTTAGCCGCAATGTCGAACTTGGCATGCTCGTCGGCGCAGGAACCCAGGCGTTCACCATCGGCGACATGGAGCTCGTGAAAGCCGTTTTCGGAGTTCCCGACACCTTGCTTGCCAGCGTGCAACTGAAACAGCGCCAGGGAATTCACACCGAAACATACGCTCAGGAATTTTTCGGTCAGGTGAGTGCGATCTCGCCGCAAGCCGATCAAAAGAGCCGTACGTTTCAGGTTGAAGTCACCGTCCCGAATCCGAAAGGCCTGCTGAAGTCTGGCATGGTGGCGACGCTCGACGTCGGCAGCGCAAAGCTGCGCTCTCCGGCTTTGGTCATTCCGATCGAGGCCGTGGTTTCTCCGGCGGACGGATCGAAAAGTTTCAGCGTGTTCGTCGTGACCCGTCAGGGCGACAAGGACACTGTCCATCGCCGCACGGTCCAGCCAGGCCCCGCCTTCGGAAATATGGTCTCGATCGTCCAAGGAGTGAGCCGCGGCGAAAAAATTGTGACGAACGGAGCGACGCTGATGAACGACGGCCAGGCCGTCAGCGTTATCCCGTGATGAAACCAAAATCGAAGTTGCACCGTGCGCTGCACGCACCCGATAAATTTTCGCCGAACATTCTGGACTAAACACGACCGATGCCACATCGCCCCGACTCCGACTACATCCAGAACGAGCGTAACACTGCGCGCTTCTTCGTCGAAAACCGCCAAATTTCCTGGATTTTGCTCATTGCCACCGTCGCGCTCGGCATCTACGGCTACGCCAAAATGCCCAAGCGCAAAGATCCCAACATTCCGGTGCGCGTAGCCTCGGTACAAACACAATGGCCCGGCGCCGACGCCGACCAGGTCGAACAGCTCGTCACGCGCCCCATCGAATCTACCATCGCGCAAAATCCCAACATCCGCGCCCCCAACGGCGGCGACTTCGGCATCAAGTCACTCTCCATGCCGGGACTGTCCATCGTCCAGGTGCAGCTCTCCGACACGGTCAAAGACTCAAAAAAAGAATTCAGCGACATGAATCTCAAGCTGAATTCGCTGAGTCTCCCCCAAGGCGCCGGACCAATCAAATTCAACAGCGACTTTGGTGACACCGCTGCGCTAATGCTCACCGTCGCGAGCCCGCTCGAAGACGCATCGGCAATCACCGTCCGTGTCCACGCGATTTCTGAAGCGCTGACCGCCGAACGCAAGCGTCGCAAGACAAAATCCCACGGCGACGAAGTCTCGATTGTCTATTGTTTCCCTGAATCGGTGCCAGTGGATTCCGTCGAGCGCGGTTTTAAGCTTTTCCTGCAATACGCGGAAGAGCAGGGCATTCTCCGCGCTCCGGATCTCCTTCATGGCCCAGGCTTCGTAGCCGCGGATGCATTCACTGACAAGTCCAACGAGGAAATCCTCGCCTACGGAAAAACTTTCGTCGAAGAAAAATTCCACGAATCCGAGCTGCATCCCGACGGATGGCCGCCCGTAGTCACGCGCGATCCCAACGAGATCGGCAAACTTCTTGCAGCGTCGCCAGGCAACAAGTACACCTACCACCAGCTCGACGACTTCACCGATCTTCTCTCGCGCGCTTTGCTGGGCGCGCCCGAGGTCTCTCGCGTTGATCGTTCCGGCGTGTTGCCCGAACAAATCTATCTCGATTATTCGCAGGAACGACTCGCTTCGTATGGCCTCCAACCCTCGAATCTCAAAGGAATCCTCAACTCGCGCAACATCACTCTGCCCGGCGGCGCACTCGAGGCCGGATTTAAGAACATCATCGTCGACCCATCCGGCGAATTCAAAAACGCCAACGATATCGGCAATGTCATCGTCGGTAGTTCCAGTTTCGGCGCCCCGGTTTACTTGCGCGATCTCGTCGACATTCGCGGTGGTTATCAGAGCCCCGCGCGCTACCTGAATTACTACACGTGGCGCGACGCAAAAGGGAATTGGCAGCGAACGCGCGCGGTCAGCCTGGCTGTGCAGATGCGAAATTCGGAGCAGATCGCAAAATTTGCCGAACACGTCGAAGAAAAACTCAAAGAGACGCGCCAGCTTCTCCCCGCCGATCTGATCATCGCGCATACCTCCGACCAGCCGCGCCAGGTTGAGGAAAATGTCGATCTCTTCATGGACGCTCTCTACGAAGCGATCGCGCTCGTCGTCATCGTGTCGCTCGTTGGATTCTGGGAATGGCGCTCCGCCGTGTTGATGGCGATCTCGATTCCCATCACCCTCGCCCTCACCTTCGGATTCGCGCACCTGCTCGGCATCGATCTCCAGCAGGTCTCGATCGCCACGTTGATCATCGCCCTCGGCTTGCTGGTCGACGATCCCGTCGTTGCTGGCGACTCCATCAAACGCTCGCTCGCCGACGCGCATCCTCCCGTCATCGCCAGCTGGCTCGGCCCAACAAAGCTCGCCCACGCCATCCTCTTCGCAACGATTACAAACATCGTCGCCTATCTCCCGTTCCTCGCGCTCAACGGCACCACCGGCGAATTTCTCTACAGCCTGCCAATCGTGATGACCTGCGCGCTCGTCGCATCGCGCCTCGTATCGATGACGTTCATCCCGCTCCTGGGCTACTACTTGCTCCGCCCGGAAAAAAAAGCCGAAAAAACTCCGGAGCAACGCCGCACTCAGGGATTCAGCGGGTTCTACTATCGCGTGGGCCAGGCTGCCATCGAACACCGCTGGCTCGTCTTCGCCGGATCGATCCTCTTCCTTATTGGAGGCGGTTTTTTCGCACACCGGCTGAAAACACAATTTTTCCCCGACGATGTGCAATATCTCTCGTTCCTCGACGTCTGGCTGCCCAACGATGTTCCGCTCTTCGCCACCAACAAGTCTGTCCTGAGTGTTGAGCAGGTCGTCAAAACTGCCGCCGAAAAGTACGGCAAAGACAATCCCAACAAAGACGGCAGCCCGCGTAAAGTGTTGCGCTCGCTCACCAGCTTCGAAGGTGGCGGCGGTCCGCGCTTCTGGTTCTCGGTCACGCCGCAACTCCAGCAACTCAACTACGCCCAGGTCATCATTGAGGTCTACGACAAAGAGGACACTCCGAAACTCGTCGGCGAACTTCAGCACGCTCTCTCCGACAACATTGCCGGCGCACGTGTTGACGTCCGCCAGCTCCAAACCAATCCCGTCGACTACCCCGTCGAGCTCCGTGTCACCGGCCTCGCCGACATCAGCGCGCTCGACGAAGAAAAAGACATCGCGACTCTTCGCACGATTTCGTCCCAGGTCTCCGAGATTCTTCGCTCCGTCCCGACCTCTGCGCGAGTCCGCGACGACTGGGGCCAGGACGGCTTCGAGGTCACGCTCAAAGTCGACCCCGACCGCGCAAATATCGCCGGCGTCACCAACCAAGACGTGGCTCAATCCTCCGCCGCAGCGCTCAGTGGAACCGGCGTCACCACGTTGCGTCGCGGCGACCAGCAAATTCCGGTCGTCTCTCGTCTCCGCGCCAGCGAACGCGCCAGCCTCTCCGATCTCAGCAGCCTCTACGTTTACTCCTCGTCATCCAACAACAAGGTCCCGCTGCTCGAAGTCTCCACCATCGAAAACATTCTGCAAACTCTCCGCATCCGCCATCTCGAGCATTTCCGCACCATCTCCGTGCAGAGCTTTACGCGCGCCGGCGTGCTCCCATCCGAGGTTTTCAAGGCCGCTAAGCCCAAGCTCGATCAACTCCAGGCCTCGCTTCCGCCCGGCTACCGCATCATCATCAGCGGCGAGCAAGCCAAGCAGGAGCAAGGCTTTGTCAATCTCGCCCTCGTCATGGCAGTCTCGATCGGCATGATTTTCTTGGCGCTTGCTTTTCAGTTCAAACACGCAGTCAAGCCGTTCCTCGTGCTCGCCGCTGCGCCGTATGGCGTTGTCGGCGCGCTGATAGCTCTTTACGTTATGCACTCAGCCTTCGGCTTCATGGCCTTCCTCGGAATCGCCAGCCTCGTCGGCGTGATCGTCAGTCACGTGATCGTTCTTTTCGACTTCATCGAAGAAATGCACGAAAAGGGTGAGCCGCTCGAAGAAGCGCTTCTCGACGCCGGTATCGTCCGTCTTCGCCCCGTGATGATCACCGTTGGCGCGACGGTGCTGGCGCTCTTCCCGCTCGCGATGCATGGCGGCCCGCTCTGGCAACCGTTGTGTTACGCACAAATCGGCGGCCTCGGCGTAGCGACGTTCATCACGCTTTTGCTCGTTCCCGTCCTATACTCAATTTTCGTTATGGATCTAAAACTTGTGACGTGGGGCAAAGTCGAACCTCACGCCGGCCCGCAATTAGGACAATTCGGAAAGGTTGAGTGATGTTCGAACGACTCTCGAAATTTGTTTTCCCGGCTCTACTCTTGATCGTAGCTCCCGCGGCGAATGCCCAGACTCCAACCGCGCCAAACGCAGCCACGCCAGACAAAACCGCCGACCTGATGCGCCAGATGAGCGCCTCATTCGAAACCCTCGTGAAGCGCGTCTCCCCCGCCGTCGTCGAAGTTCAGGTCACCGGCTTCGGTTCAACCGACGACGATGACGACGACAATAACGCCGACTCAAAAAGCTCCATCGGTCGCCAGCGCAGCCTCGGCTCCGGCGTCGTCGTCGATCC
The DNA here is from genome assembly GCA_963795355.1 of uncultured Acidobacteriota bacterium. Lineage (GTDB taxonomy): Bacteria > Acidobacteriota > Terriglobia > Acidiferrales > UBA7541 > Acidiferrum. The sequence continues at coordinate 111,612 of CAWCHM010000006.1, read as the reverse complement.
CGACGGCTACATCATCACCAACTATCACGTCGTCAAAGGCGCCGAGCGTGTCCGCGTCATCATCACGCCCCAACAGACGATCGCCTCGCAGCCCAGCTCATCGCTCAAATCGCGAGGAAAAATCCTCCCCGCCCGCATCGTCGGCTTCAGCAAAATCATCGACCTCGCCGTACTGAAAGTCGAAGCCACCGGCCTCCCCACTCTGCAACTCGGTCGCTACGAAAAAATCCAAAAGGGCCAGCTCGTCCTCGCCTTCGGCAGCCCCGAAGGCCTCGAAAACTCCGTCAGCATGGGCCTCGTCAGCTCCGTTCTTCGCCAGACCGATCCCGACGATTCCATGGTCTACATCCAAACCGACGCTGCTATCAATCCCGGCAACAGTGGCGGCCCGCTCGTCGACGCCGACGGCAACGTCGTCGGCATCGACACCTTTATTTATACAAAATCCGGCGGCAACGAAGGCATCGGCTTCGCAATTCCCAGCGGCATCGTACGGTACGCTTACGAGCAAATTCGCAAGTACGGACGCGTCCGCCGCCGCTCGATCGGCGCCGACGTGCAGTCTCTAACGCCCGACCTCGCGCAAGCTTTGGGCTTGCCCGCAGATATTGGCGTCATCGTCTCCGACGTTTTTCCTGAAGGCCCCGCCGCGAAAGCCGGCCTCCAGATCGAAGACGTGATCGTCGCCCTCGACGGATTTCCCGTCGACAATGTTCCGCTCTTCACCCTCGGCCTGTATCTGATGAACCACAGCGATTCGGCCAACGTCTCCGTCGTTCGCGCCGGCAAGAAACTCGACCTGGCTCTTCCGATCTACGAACCGCACGACGCCGCAAGACTCTCCGAACTCGGTAACCCGACAAAAGATGTAATCCCCCGCCTCGGAATCGTCTGTGCCACAGTCACCCCGGAAGTGATCGAAATTCTCGGCGACATGCGCATTCCTTCCGGCGTGCTTGTCACGTCGATCGTAGCCGACCGCCTCGCCGTCGACTCCGGCCTCAGCGTCGGCGACGTCATTCACTCGCTCAATCGCAAGCAAATCAAAACCGTGGACGAACTCCGCGCCACCTTCACCGCCCTGAAACCCGGCGACCCCGCCGCCATGCAAGTCGAACGCAACGGAAAATTAACCTACGTCACTTTCGACATGGAATAGAGTGAACACAACTCACAGCATCTGTTAGTTCGGCTCGCTGTCTCTCTCGACGCAATCACGTCGTCCAGAAGCGATACATCGCAATCAATCCCACTGCGATCACTGCCGCGACTATGCCCGTAGTTCCCACGAGCATCGAGGCGCGCCGCACATCCGTCTCGTCTCCCGCAGGCGGATCGCTCGCGTCACCCACCCACACATCGGTCACCATTTGCCCGCTCATCCAGATCGGCCCAATCAACCGCCGCTGAATACCACCAGCAGTCGCCGCTTCGCTCCATCCCGAATTTGGCCCCGGCAAAATCGCGTGCTGCCACCAACCGACGCGTAGTGCTTTCGCCGCCGAACATCGCGGCATAAAAACACAAACCGCCGAAATCAAAAGCCACGTTAAGCGTGCCGGGATGAAATTCATTACGTCGTCCGTCCGCGCCCCGCACCACCCGAATCTCAAATACCGCGGCGTTTTGTTTCCCACCATCGAATCCATCGTGCTCACAACTTTGAACAACACCAGCCCCGGCAGCCCCGCCACCACAAACCACGCAATCGGAGTTACAAATCCGTCCGTCAAATTCTCGCTTAAGCTTTCGATCGCCGCCCGACGGCACGCCGCAATATCCATCCGGTCCGTATCACGTCCCACAAGCTGCGCAATAGCGGCCCGCGCGCCTTTCAGATCGCCGCGTTGTGCCGCCCGCTCAACTGCCCACGAATGTTTCAACAAATCGTGCAGTGCCAGGCACGAGTAGGCCAAGAAAATCTGAAATACGAGTGCAGCCCGGCGGTTCCACCAGTGCAAACAAGCCACCGCCGCCACGCTCCCGCCGACCCAGACAATCGAAAGCAAAAAAAACAGCGCGATGCCTCCACCATACCCATCCGCGCCCACACGTCGCAGTGCGCTCTCAAACCACGCCAGCGTTCGTCCCATCAACCGAATCGGATGCAACGGATAAACCGGATCGCCCACCAGCAAATCGAGCACGACAGCTGCAGCCAGCACGATAACGCTCGGCCGAAATGCAAATAGCACCTCACGCGCGATGAAGCCAAAATCTATTGCCACTTCGCAGCCCACCCCAACGCAATCGCCCCATAAACTCCGCGCGCCGCATCCTCCGGATCAACATCCCCCAGCCGCGTATAAAATTCCGGCCAAGCATCCGGCTTAGCCGCCAGACTGCTCGCCAGCGTCGCCGCCTGCTGCCGAAAAACATCCCGCGCCGCCCCGCTGGGCAAGGTCCCCACTCGAATCCGATCCAACACCGCCGCAATCGCATAAGCCGCCGCCGCAACCTTCGGCTCATACACCACCGACTGAAAATTCTTTTTCAACAACTCCAACTCGCGCTCGCTCAACAGCGGCGCAAGCCGCTCCAAACAATCCGCCTCGCGCACTCCATAGCGACCCAGCGCATGAAACAAAAGCCGCGTCGAGCTAACTTCCAGCCCGTTCTGCCACCGCAACGCCTCCAGCGTCGCGTCGCGCACCGCCACTCCAATCAATTCCCCCAGCTTCGAATGCGGGCTCGTACTCGAATACTCTTTCCCACCGCCATCGCCGACATGCAAAATCGCTGCCACGCAATACTGATCCGTCCCCGTCCCTGTAGCAAAATCCGCCGAATACAGACTCCGCACCGCCAAACGCTGCAGCGCCGCGCTCTTCGCCTCCGTCATCGTAATCACCGCGCGAGCCAGCGCGCCCTCGGTCAGCGCGTGATTCACCAGCAGCATCGTATTAATCGTCCCCGGCACCACGGGCACCGTAGGCACCGCCTCCGCCTTCTCCCACCCCGTCTCCGTCTCGCGCCACGAAGCCGGATCACCCGCGCAAGCCGCATTCCCATGCACGCCCGCCGTCACGACAGCCGTAACCGTTACACCCAAATCACTCGCCGCGACCACCGCCGCATAATTTATATTCGCAGCGGTCTGCATCGTCGCGCTCACCGCCGGATCAATCTCGATCTCCCTGCAAAGCGCATCATGGTACACCTCGCCTCCGGTGATCTGCGCATGCCGCTCGCGATGATCCGTCCCCTCGCAACTCTGGTGATTCACCAGATATCGAAGCCCCTCGCGCTGTCCCCCGTTCTTCGCCGAAGTGCTGATCACCCGATGCGGCACCAGCAACTCCGCGACAAGAAATCGCCCGTTCCGCACCAGCCGATACTCCGGTGCCACCCGCAACACTTCACCGTTCATCGCCACAGCCATACAATCGCTCCACTCAAACCCAACACCACCCGCAGTCTATCTCACGCCCACAAATTGTCATCTCTCCGTCCCAAATCCCACTCCGCCTTGACGCGCCGATTCCCCTCATCGTATAAACGTTCCACTTGATGCAGTAAGGGAAGCCGGTGCAAATCCGGCGCGGCCCCCGCCACTGTAAGCGTGGAGGACCGAAGCAGCAATACGCCACTGGCGCTCATCCGCTGGGAAGGCAGCTTCGCTCCAAAGAAACGCGAGCCAGGAGACCGATCAAGTTCACATCGATGCGAGTCGACCTCGGTAGGGAGGTCGATGACGATTCTCGGAATCCATCGAAGTTAGTTTCGGCCCGCAACACACGAGACAAGGTTCGTCCGTCCGGCGTCAGCCGCCGCGTTTTCTGTCTTCGTCTCTGCAACGGGCAACTAAGGGGAGGCAACTGGGCCAGGCTGTCGCCGTAAACACGCAATTCCGCTGGCGCGATGCACGGGAAGCGCGGTGAAAATCCGCCACTGCCCCGCAACTGTAAGCGACGCACTCGCGATTGCATAGGCCACTGCCCAGAACAGGGTGGGAAGGCGCAATCGCACAAGCACCACGTCGCGAGTCAGGAGACCGGTCCGCCAAGCTCCCGAGCGAAAGCTCACTGTCCGCTCTTTCTAGGGCGAAGGAGGACGTTCGATGTTCCGCAAGAGGTTGCGCCGTTTAAGGTTTCGATTCTCGTTCCACGCTTCAATTCAAATCATTCTTCTCATCGCATTCGCCGCCGCGACTGTATCCACATCCCACGCTCAGTCCGCAAACATCCGCGGCAAAATTCTCGATCCGCTCGGCAGTCCCGTCGCATCAGCAAAAGTAACCCTCGTTCGCGAAGGCCACGAAGACACGCCCGTCGCCGGCACAACTTCCATCGCCGACGGAACCTACTCGCTCGCCGCTCCCGACAGCGGCCGCTACGCCGTTCGCGTCGAAGCCCCCGGCTTCGATCTCCAAACCTCCGCCTTCATTTACATCGCGTCCAACAAATCCGCCGATATCGATGTCAGCCTTCGCATCGGCACTCTGTCCCAGCAAATCGTAGTCTCCGCCACCGGCACTCCCACTCTCGAAACGCAGATCGGCGCCTCCGTCAGCGTCATTGACCGCTCCGACCTCGAAAATCAGCATCAACTCAACGTTGCCGACGCGCTCCGCACGCTCCCGGGCCTGCAAATCGCACAGACCGGCCAGCGTGGCGCCACCACGTCCCTCTTCGTTCGCGGCGGCCAATCCGACTTCAACAAAGTCCTCATCGACGGCATCCCCGCCAACGACATCGGCGGCGCCTTCAATTTCGGTGATCTATCCAGCACCGGCGTCGATCAGGTCGAAATCCTTCGCGGACCCAACAGCGTCCTCTACGGTCCCGACGCCATCGCCAGCGTCCTCAACGTCACCACGCCTCACGGCACCACCATCGAACCCGAGTTCAACTACTCGCTCGAAGGCGGGAACTTCGACACCTTCCACAACGACGTCTCTGTCTCTGGCGCATTGCACCAATTTGACTACTTCTCCGAGTTTTCTCGCTTCGACACCCACAACAGCCTTCCCAACAGTGAATTTCACGATGCCACCTACGCCGGAAATTTTGGTTGGACTCCCACCTCGACCACCGACGTCCGCTTCACGGTTCGCCACACCGCCACGGGCCTCGGCGATTCCAACGCCCTCGCCTTTTTCGGCATCCCCGACAACGCTTTCCAGCACGATCGCTACACCTATTGGGGAGCGACACTCCAGAACCAAACCACCAGAAAGTGGCACAACATTCTGAAGTTCGCTTCCGGTCAGCAAAGCCTGAGTTCCGAGAATCCTTCGCCCACCGGCGAACCGTTCGATCCCTTCGGCTTTGGCCCCAATTACCTCGGCAACCTGGTCACAATCAAAGGTGCCAACGGTTTCAGTGTCACTGGCCAGGCAATCCTCGATTTCGGAGGTGTCTATCCGAGCCTTTTCAATTCCGAAACGACCCGCCGTTCCTTCTACGCGCAATCCGACTATCAGCTTCTTTCGGACCTCACCGTCACCGGTGGTTTCCGCTATGACAACGAAAACGGTTTCACCAATTCCAACGGCTCGCTCTCTCCCGCCGACCGCAACAACTACAGCACTTTTCTCCAGGCCAACGGCAACATCGGTCATCGGCTATTCGCAACCGCCGGTGTCGGCTTCGAAAACAATGCCGTCTACGGTTTCGCTGTTACGCCGCGCGTTTCTCTCGCCTACTACCTTCGCCGTCCGGCTCATCAGGAGTTCTTCGGCGACACGAAGCTGAAGTTCAATTTTGGAAAGGGAATTACCGAGCCCAGCATCTTCAATCAGGGCGCATCGCTCTTCGCTCTGCTTTCCGGCGTCGACGGCGGAGCCGCGATCATCGCCAACGATCACATCTCGCCTATCGGCCCCGAGCGCAGCCGCAGCTTCGATTTCGGCGTCGAGCAAAACTTGCTTCAGAATCGCGCTCGCCTCGGACTCACTCTCTTTCACAACGACTACTACAACTTGATCGAATTCGTCAGCGCCAGCGCCTTACCTCTCCTAGGTGTTCCGCCCGACGCCGTCGCGGCTGCGCAAGCCGCGGGCGGCGCAACCATCAACTCCGATTCGTTCCGCGCGCTCGGCGCCGAAATTACTCTCGACACCAACCTCGGCCATGGCTTCCGCGCCAGCGCCATGTACACCTATCTCGGCGCCACCGTCACCAAATCCTTCACCGGTGACGCGCTCGCCCCATCAATCAACCCGGCGTTTCCCGACATTCCCATCGGCGCATTCTCGCCACTCGTCGGCGCTCGCCCTTTCAATCGCGCGCCGCACACCGGCAGCATCCTCCTGTCCTACGATCGCCGCCGCTTCAACGCCAACATCGGCGGCTCCTTCGTAGGCCGCCGCGACGGCAGCACCTTTCTCTCCGACGGATTCTTCGGCACAACCATGCTCCTCCCCAACCGCAACCTACAGGACGCCTACCAACTCGTCGCCCTGAACGCCCGCTACGCCTTCAACTCCCACATCACCGGCTACGTCAGCGCCACCAACCTCCTAAGCCAGCACTACCAGGAAGTCATCGGCTTTCCCGCCTTACCTCTGGCGTTCCGCGTCGGCCTAAAATTCACCTTCGGCGGCGACCACGGCTGGAAATAACAACGTTCTCAGCCACACCTCACATTCCACCCAAACCAAGCCACGAAGACGGCAGTTGGGTGCCGCACCCTCCCGAATCTGGAGGGTGCGGGTTTAGATTCACCCCAACCCATCCCAAATCGTTCGCCGCAAACGTGCAGGTGCGCACAAATCTGCGCCCCATCTCGACAAGCTCGATCTGTTATTTTTTTCAGGTTGGAAATTCTTCGATGCTTACGCTTCCAGCAATCGCCGCACAGCGCGGCGCAAAAATCGGAACAGATGAAAGATCACAAACGCTGCCAGCGCGAGCAGAACCACGACCACCACAACCGTCGCCGCCGGATGCACCGTCGCTAACCACGTCAGCCACACCGCGAGCGCGTCTTCACCCAAACTGAGCGCCCAATTGCTGAACGGCTCAGGACTCGTATTCGCCGCCGCGCGTATGCTGGCCTTGCTGCCATGCGACGTCAGCGCGACTCCGCCCGCGAGCAACGCCGCGCCCCAACGCCACTCCGGCGGCGCAGCACCCGCAGCGCCGTAAGCCAGCAACGCGGCAGCAGGCGGCCGAATCACGGTATGAATGGCATCCCACGCTGTATCGACGAGCGGAATTTTATCTGCGAGGAATTCGACAACGTAAAGACCGATCGCGATCCCAAGAACCCAGGGATGCCCCAGCACTTGCAATTGCGTAGGAAGATGAATCACGCCAAAGCGCTGCAACAGCCCCAGCGTCGCAATCGTAGCGTAAAGGTTCAGCCCCGAAGAGAACCCAGCCCCAAGCGCGAGCCCCAGCGTCTCGATCGGATTCATACCGCCATTCTACTCCCGTAACGGGTTAGGGGCGCACACATCGAGCTGCGTTAGAGCGTGCCTGCCGCTTGCAGCGCCTCTTTCATCCCCTTCCAACTCTGCCGCGTCGATTCCTCTGGCGAGCCAGCCCCGCGCCAGTGCGTCTCCAGGCTCACGCCATAGTGATACCCGTCGCGCTTCAGCGCCGCGAACTGGTCCTTCCAATTAACAATCCCCGTCCCGACCGGCGCCCAGTCATATCCTTTGCCGTCCGCCTTGCGCGTCACGTTCTTGCAGTGGCAGTGTCCGATTCGCTCTTTCGGCAGCAACTTGTATCCGTCGGGATACGGAGTCTCCCCCGCCGCTCCTGCGTTTCCCGGATCCCAGTTCACCATGAAATTCTTTGCGGGAACGGCTGCAAGCACCCGGGCTGCTTCCGCTCCGTCGCCCGTGTTGCATGCCATCTCGTTCTCGAGCACAAGGATGATCTTGTCCTTCGCCGCCGTTGCTGCCGCTTCCCGCAGCTTCGCATCGATGGCTTCGCGGTACGGCTTCTGATCGTCGAGCCGCCAGAAATCAAACAGTCGCACGCGCTCCGTCGCAAACGCTTTCGCCAGCGCGATGCTGCGCTCCAGAACCTCGCTCTGCTGGTCAAACGTAAAGTCGGCGTTGAATTGATCCCGCTTCGGACTGAACTTCGACAACGGCGCGCCGGGCCAATCGACCTTAAACAGCGGGCTCGCAATATCCGTCACGCGCAGCTTGTACTTCTCCAGAATCTTGCGCGCCTCCGCGATTTCGTTCGCATCGAGTCGCAGAATATTCTTGTTCCACATTCCGCGCAGTTCGATCCACTCCATTCCAAACTCTTTCGTCGCGACTTCACAGGCGTGCCCGAAGTCCTGCGAAATCTCATCGTTGATGACCGCAATGCGAAAGGGCGAGCTCATATCGTGATCCCGAGTTTGTCTTGGAGATATTTTTTGCTGATTTCCGCGCACTCTTTCGGAGTGCGGCTCTTGTCCGGCACATCGTCGAGTTCCACAATCGCCCAGCCGCTGAACTTCACCTCGTGCAGCGCTTTGAAGACTCCCGGCAGATCGACTTGCCCGCGTCCAAGCTCCACAAACCTATAGTCCTTCTTCGGATCGCCGCTGACCTTCTCGACATCTTTGATGTGCAGGAACAGCAGCCTGTCGGAGTATTTGTGAATGGCTTTGACCGGATCGCCGCCGCCCTGGAAATAATGCGCGATGTCGAGTTCGAGCTTCGCGTAGCGCGGGTCGGTCGCCGCCAGGATCTGATCGACTTCTTCCGGGGCTTGCCCAAGCGAACCCATGTGATTGTGATAACCCAGTGGGATTCCAACTTCCGCGGTCTGCTTCCCGATCGAGGTTAGATATTGTCCGAGCCGCTTGTAATCTTCCGCGGTGATCGCCCGCTTTGGCCGGTCATCCGTTACCTGCAGATATTTTCCGCCCGCATCGCGCAGGAACCTCGCATGCGCTACATGTTTCGCAACCTGCTCCGATTCCGGCGCGTCGATATTCACGCCGCCGCTCGAAAGTGCGACAAACGTGAGTTTGTTCTGCGCCAGCAGATCTACAAGCTCTTGCATGTTCTTGAATTCATCCACGACATTCGAGCGAATCTGGATTCCCGGAAATCCTAGCGATGCAACATCGGCGATCGCCTGCCGATCATTACCGCCCCAGGTGATCGCTGCATAACCGAAGTGAATCGCGCTCGGTCCCGGAGGAATCGGCGAATCGAAATACGACAAATCCATCGGCGGATACAAGGCGTCGCGCGAGCCAGGCGAAGCAGCGCTCATCAATTTTCCCGGCAAACTCGCTCCGGCGCCAATCGCGGCAATTCCACTGAGAAATTCACGTCGCGCCCAGATCGATTTCATCAACGATTCCTCCCGCTTGTCGACTTCCGTTTTGTTTTGCTCTTTGCGTTCCGGTTATTGGACGAAGCGCGCGAGGATTTCGGTGCGCCGTAGCCGTTCGGATGCGCCCGGAACCAGTCCCACGCGCTGCGCACGATGTCGTCGAGATTTGCGTACTTCGGCTGCCAGTTCAGTTCGCGTTTAATTTTGTCAGAGCTCGCGACCAGGATTGACGGATCGCCGGCTCTACGTGGCATTTCTTTCGCCGGAATCGGATGCCCGGTCACTTTGCGTGCGGTATCGATGACCTCGCGCACGCTGAATCCGCGACCGTTCCCGAGATTGTAGGCCAGCTTGTCTTGCTTGCGCAGCGCATCCAGCGTCAACACATGCGCGCTGGCCAGATCGCTGACATGAATATAGTCCCGCACACAGGTTCCGTCGGGCGTTTCGTAATCGGTGCCAAAAATCGCAATGGAATCGCGCTTACCCAGCGCGACCTGCAGAATAAGCGGTATTAAATGCGATTCGGGATGATGCGATTCGCCTTGATCGGCGGTTGCACCGGCGGCATTGAAGTAACGCAGGCACGCATACCGCAATCCGTGAATCTTGTGAAACCACTCGAGCATGTGCTCGACGAGAAGTTTCGATTCACCATATGTATTTGTCGGATGAACCGGGTCGTTTTCTTCAATCGGCGTGCGATCGGGCGTTCCGAATAGCGCGGCCGTCGAGCTGAATACGAAACGTGGAACTTTGTGAGCGAGTACGGCCTCCAGCAGCGTCAGCGAGTTCGCCGTGTTGTTCCGAAAATATTGCTCCGGAAATTTCATCGACTCGCCCGCTTCAATGGAAGCGGCCATATGGATCACGCCGTCGAATTTATATTTCTTGAACGCGCGATCGAGTGAGGCGCGGTCGCCGGTGTTGCCTTCGATAAATTTCGCGCGCTTCGGAACTGCGGCTTTATGTCCGTTGCCGAGATTGTCGTAGACAACGACTTCGTAGCCGCGCTGCAACAGTTGGGTGGTGACGACGCTGCCGATGTATCCGGCGCCTCCGGTGACGAGTACGCGATCGGGCATGGAGAAGTGAGTCCCTCAGAGCGGATTGGCTGCGGAATCGACCCCACCTTATATAGGGCCGTCAAACTGGCAGCGCGAAAGATTACATCAGGAATCGGTCCGATACGCCAGTCGGCAGACTCCGTCCAGGTTTTCGCGAAATAAAGCCGCGCTAACTCCAATCCCTGCAACAAATTCACCCACCACCAGTGAACCTTACCCCTTTAGAATCACATTCTTACAACGCCGCGCCCATATCCCCTTTAGAATCACATTCTTGAAAAAAACATACGGGGGGGAGGGTTGGCTTCCCAAAATGGGACCACACTCTGCGCTACCCGCAGAAGGGATGCTAACCCTCAGACAACGCCTTTTTTCAAGTCGGACAATTTGTAGAAGGTGTCGCGCCAGATTACCCCGCCTTGGCGCAGCGTCACAATCATCGAACGCAGCAGCATCCAGCAGAAGATGAGAGCGCCAATCGGATGGGTAAGCGCGTAGAGCGGAGAGATTTTTGCGCCGATGTCCACAAGTACGTGGAAGAGCAGCGCGATGGCGACGGAAATCGCAGCGAAGATGCGAACCCAGCCATGACCAAAAATCACGCCCACAAACGGCGCGAAATTTGTGAGCAGCATACTCGTGATGGCCGCAACCGTGAGAGGCACGCTGTAGTTCAATGCGGCGAAGAAATTCTTCGTGACTCCACGGATCAGATTGCGAAATCCGGACTGCCAGCGAATCGCCAGAAATCCCACGGCGACGCCGACGCAGCTGCGATAGCCGCCTAGCTTCAGGATTTTTCCCAGCTTCATATCGTCGACGACTTCCATCGCCAGTCGCTTGTGGGTTCCGCAGGCTTCATAAGCGGTGCGACGCACAAGTTGAAACGCGCCGATGCCGAGATACGCGCGCGAATTGGGATTGGAGACGCGATGCGATTCGCCGGCGATATGCATTGCCAGACCGAAAAAGGTGAGAAGCACCGTTTCCCAGAACCCTTTGCGGTCGACGTCGCCGAAAAGCGTGAGGTGATCGAGGTTGCGGGACTGGACGAGAGTCATCGCGCGGCTCAGCGCATCGGAGGCGAAGCGAACGTCGGCGTCGGTGAAGAGAAGCCATTCGCCTGTGGATGCTTCGTAGGCTTTCTGCAGAGCGTGTGGCTTGCCGAGCCAGCCTTTCGGCAGGTCTTTTACATGGAGGACGCGCAGGCGATCGGTGGTTTGAGCGGCATCGTCCAATATGGAGGGCGTTTTGTCTTGCGAGCGGTCATCGACGGCGATGATTTCGAGATTCGGATAGGAAATTGCCGCCAGGGTTTGGAGAGCGAGAGGGAGTTTCTCTTGCTCGTCGCGGGCGGCAAAGATCAGGGAGACGCGCGGCGAGTTTTGTCCGGCAAGAGGCGGAAAGTTGTTGAGATGCGGAAGAGAGAGCAGGCCAATCGCGCCGCGGAGCCCGTAGAAGAGCCAGAAGCATGCGATCAGGGCGAAAAGTATGATCCAGAAGGTGTGCACTGTCTCTTGGGCTCAGGGGCTGAAGCCCCTTTTGTCGTTCTACAGTATATGTCGCGGTTGAAACCGCGACCCGCAAAGCCTCGGCGTAATGCGCTCTGTGGAAATGTGCGCGGATCTGCAGGGTTATCGCAGAGCATAGTGACGGTTGTTGGTATCTGATGTGGGGCTCAGGTTATCCTAGATTCGATGACCGAAACGCTTGCGATTGTCGGTGCTGGGCGTGTGGGACGCGCGTTGGGCCGACGGCTGCGCGAGCTGGGTTGGAAAATCGGGGCGGTTGTTACCCAGAACGAGACAAGCGCGCGGCGAGCGGTTCGATTCATTGGTGCGGGAACTGCTCTGGCGTCGATGTCGCGGCGGATTTTGGCGTCGACGTGCATTTTGATTGCGACGCCGGATTCGGCAGTTGCGAGCGTGGCGGAAGAGTTGTCGCGCATTGGTGGGGAAGAATTAAAGGGGCACGTGGTTCTACACACGAGTGGCGCGCTCGATTCGTCGGTTTTGAAGGCGGTACGAGCGCAGGGCGCGCCAGTCGGTTCGATGCATCCGTTGCAAACGTTCAACGGTGTGACGGTGCCGCCGCTGGAAGGCAAAGTTTTTGCGATCGAGGGCGACGCGCAGGCGGTGCGCAAGGCGCGCAAGATCGCGCGAGCGCTTGGCGCGGCTCCGTCGCCAATCGAAGCGCAGAAGAAACCGCTCTATCACGCGGCAGGTGCGCTTGCCGCGGGACACGCACTGGTTGTGGTGGAGAGCGCGATTCAGTTGCTGATGTCGCTGGGAATGAAGCGGGCCGAAGCGATGCGCGCCATTCTACCGATGACAAAGCAGGTGCTGGAAAACTACGAGCGGCTGGGGTTGAAGGCGGCGTGGACTGGGCCGCTTGCGCGCGGAGACTACGAAGTTGTGGCGAAACATGTGGCGGCCTTGCAGGAGTATTCGCCGGAATACTGCAAAGCGTATGAAGCGTTAAACCGGTTGGCGGAGAGAATCTTGCCGCGCGACGCGGATGATGGTACGGAGTTGGGCTGCGTGAAGGCCGCCGCAGCGCAGGGCGCGCGGAAGGGTGTCGGTTCGCCGGTGGTTGCTTCGGCGAACGCGGGCAATCCGAAGAAATTGCGGGTTTTGACAGGGGGAAAAGGGTGAATCGACTTCAGATCGCAATCGAGCATGCCAAGCTGCCCAATGGGCTGGATGTTGTGATCGCGCCGGACTCTACGGCGCCGGTCGTAACAGTTGGCGTGTATTACAAGATTGGATTTCGCCTTGAGCCGCAAGGGCGCAGCGGGTTCGCGCACTTGTTTGAGCACATGATGTTTCAGGGTTCGGCGAACGCGCCGAAGATGCAACACATCAAGCTGATCAATTCGAGCGGCGGACTGTTGAACGGCTCGACGCACTATGACGTGACGAATTATTACGAGGCGATGCCGTCGAACGCGCTGGAGCGGGTGCTGTGGCTGGAAGCGGACCGAATGCGCGCGTTGAAGGTGGATGACGAAAATTTGCGCAATCAGCGGGACGTGGTGAAGGAAGAAGTCCGCGTGAACGTGATGAACCAGCCGTATGGCGGATTTCCGTGGCTGGACTTGCCGCCGGTGGCGTTTCGCAACTGGGCGAATGCGCACAATTTTTATGGAGACTTCGCGGACCTGGATGCGGCCGACCTAGCCGACGTGCAGGCATTCTTCAAGACCTACTACGTGCCGAACAATGCAGTGCTGCTGATTCTGGGAGACGTGAAGGCGGGAGAAGGACTGGCACTCGCGGAGAAATATTTTGGAGATATTCCATCGGGCGCGGCGCCACCATTTGCCGATCCGAAAGAGCCGGAACAGAAAACGGAGCGTCGCGGCAACGTGGAAGAAAAATTCGGAACGCTGCCGGCTATTGCGATCGGTTACACGGTGCCAGAGCGACGGACGACCGATTGGTGCGCGATGGCTCTGCTGGATCAGGCGCTGCACGGCGGACGCGCAGGGCGTGTCTATCGCGATCTCGTGCTGGAGAAGCAGATGGCGGTGGAAGCGGACGGCGGGATCGACGACATTTTTGGCTACAACGGGCCGACGCAGATGGTGACGCGAATCTTGCATCGCGGCGAAATTTCGGCGGATAAGACGGTCGAGGCGTTCGATGCGGTGTTGCGTGATGTGCAGGAAAATGGAATTTCCGAAGACGAGTTGGAGCAGATCAAAGTGAAATGGCGCTCTGACTATTATTCGACGCTCGACGGCGGGCGCGGCGGAATGCCTCGTTATGGCTTAATGCATTTGCTCGCGTGCTTTACACTGTTTGACAACAAGCCGGAGCTCGTGAATTCGATTCTGGATGGATTTTTGGCGGTCAAGAGAGAGGACGTTCAAGCGGTGGCGAAGAAATACTTGCGAGCGGAAAATCGCGCGATTGTGTTTCGCACTCCGGTGAAGGCCGAAAAGGAGGCCGCGTAATGGCGACGCAAACGCGCACGCAGAGTGCAGGAACATCAGTACCAGGGTTGGGAGCAGAACGGCCGGTGACCTGGCCGAAGCGGACGCGAGCGCGTCTGGCGAATGGGCTCGAGGTGTTGCTGGCGGAATCGCACGCGATACCGAAATTTCATGGGCAGCTTTCGTTCCGGTCGGGAAATGCGGCAGCGAGCGATCGAGGGCCGGGACTTGCCGAGATGACGGCGACGGTTCTGCGGACCGGCACAAAACTGCGCGTCAGCCGGCGGATTGAAGAGGATTTGCGGAGCTTGGGCGCGGATTTATCTTCGAGCGCGGGCGCGGACACGAGCGCGGTTGGATTTGCGGGATTGTCGGAACTGGCTGAGCCGCTGCTGGGGCTGGTGAATGAATTGGCGCGCGATGCGTCGTTTGTGGACGGGGAATTTGAGCGCGAGCGGCGATTGAAGCTGGAAGAAGTGAAACTGGATCGGACGCAGCCGGGATTTTTGGCGAGCGAGAGGCTGCGAAAAGTTTTGTTTGGGGACCATCCGTACGGCGTGGTGTCGGCGACCGAGGCGCAGGTGGCGGCTTACCAGCGAGCGGATTTGCTCGATATATATAAGGATTTTTACACGCCGGAGAACGCGCTGCTGTTGATGGTGGGCGATTTCGACACGGCGACGATGTTGAAGTCGATCGAGAAGACATTTGGAGCATGGTCGGGGAAGAAGCCGAAGCAGTTGGAGGTTGCGGACAAGGCGCATCCGCGCGGGCGGCGCGTTTATCTGGTGCATGTGCCGGGCGCGGTGCAGACGCAGATTGTGTGCGGGTGCCACGCGATTACGCGCAAGCACGAGGACTGGATCAAGCTGGGGCTGACGAATAGTTTGTATGGCGGGGCATTTAATTCACGGCTGGTGATGAATATTCGTGAGGATAAGGGCTATACGTACAGCCCACGGAGCGGTGTGCAAGCGCTGCGACAGCACGGGTATTTTTCGGTGTCGGCGGCAGTGCGCAACGATGTTGTCGCGGCTTCGCTGACGGAGATTTTCTACGAGATGGATAAGCTGAGGTCGGTGCCGGTGCCGGATGCGGAGCTGTCGGACGCGATTAATTATTTGACGGGGATTTTTTCGATGGGGCTGGCGACGCAGGATGGATTGCTGTCGCAATTGGCTACTGTGGCGCTGAATGAATTGCCGGACGATTATCTGGAGACGTATCGGGAACGCGTGCGCGCGCTGACGCCTGCGGATTTGCTGGAGACGGCGCGGAAGTATTTCGATTCGGCGAATATGCAGATTGTGGTGGTAGGCGATCGGGCGCAGATTGAGAAGCAGGCTGGGTTGTTTGGGGAGTTGGAAGTGTTTGATGCGAGCGGGAAGAAGCTGAGCTGAGGGTTCGAGGTTGAGATCTCGCCGGCTTTCGGTCCAATTTTTACTTACACAATGATGTTGTTGCATTCGTAATATATCTAATATATTATGCGCGCGCTATGAGGATACGCATTCCCTTGCGCGCTTTTGCTGTACTGCTGTTGAGTTGTGCAATCGTGTTGGCTCCTGCCGCGTTTCCTGCAACCAAGAAACCACCTTCACACCCTATCGATATTAATTCGGCTAGTTCGGTGCAATTGCAGGAGGTGCCGGGGATCGGTCCGGCTACTGCGGACAAGATATTGCAGATGCGCAAATCGTATGGGGCGTTCAAGAGCGTCGATGATTTGCTGTCGGTGCGGGGGATTGGACCGAAGCGGCTGGAGAAGATGAGGAAGTATCTTGTGGCCGGGCATGCCGTGCCGCGGCGGGGACCGGGTGCTTTGGGCTCACCTACGGTGGGGACATCCGCGACGGCAAAGCCCGGAGCATGTGCGGGTTGTTCGCGCGCGGCTCCCATTAAAAAGGCGGCCGTAGCGCCCGTGAAGACTCCGAAGCCGAGTGCTTCGGATGGCGACGCGGCTGAAGCTGACGAGGAGCCGGAGTAGCGGCGTGCCTCTCTATTCGATCGATTCGCGAAGCCGGCTGCTCAAACACAAGTACGAACGCAGTGCAAAAATCTCAATCATTACCGACGCGACGGACATTCGTTCGATTCCACGGGAGATACGCGCGATCGTTCGTGATGAACGCAGGGTTTTTCGTGATTTTTCGGAATGGTCGAAAGCAAACGGTAGTTCGGATACTTGCATCGTCTGGTTTGTAGGCGATCGCCTTCTCGAAGGAACCGCAAGCAGCATCCTGAAATCGCTGCACTTTGAAAATCGCCGCTCATTCGTGGTTGTGAATACTCCGTGTGTTGAGGAAGTTTCATTTCTAACGGTTCAGCCGCGAATCCTTGCCAACGCTGCGTCGATTGATTGTCGGAGTTTTCGAATTCGCATTGAGAGTGGTGCAACACCCGAGAGGGGATCGATGGTTGATTCGAGTAGGCCGGTCGAACCATGGGCTAAGCTCATGGAGGCCATTTCATCGGAAAAAACGAAGCCTGGAGCTGGCGTAGAGCCGCTGCTTCGGCTTTGGGAGTCGCGTGACAAACTTCAGGACCTGATTGGCGCCCTTGTGTCGCGCAACCTTGTTGCCGCGATGCTTCTGCATCGGGAAGCAGACAAAGCGCGGAAATTTCTAGAGGCGGGAGTGAAGCTCTATCCGACATATGCGGAGCTCCACTATCTGGCGGCACTCCTCTCGATCCGCGAGCATCGCTTTGGCGAAGCACCTGCTCTTTTGGAGCGCGCAAAATCGTGTGGCGCGACCTTCCCGGGTTCTGGCGGTGAGAATAGCTATCGATGTGACTGGCTCGTCGGAGTGCTTGCGGTGCGAGTAGGCGACGAACGGAGCGCGTTTCAGCGGTTTCTCGCAGGAGCGCAGCGTAATCCACCGTTTGAACCTTCGCTCACGGAGCTTCTCAAGCTGCACGTTCCCCTTTCAACGATCGAAAGCCATCAGTTTGTATTCACCCATGCGGCGCGCTGTAGCCCGCCCGCGGCGCCAAAGATTATCGAATATTTGTTGATGCATCGTGCTTTCGACGCGGCGAGGCGAATCGGGCAGACCTTACCGCTTGACGCATCTCAACGAGAGAGCCTTGAAAGGCAACTGGCGAGTTCGATCGCGCCTGTTCGTGCGGAAGGTGACCTAACCGGCGACCATAAACGAAGCCACGAATCGAGGCGAACAGTTGGTGTCGTGTTCGAAGGTGCGTTCTTTGAATACTCCAGCCTTGCTCGCGTGAACCGCGAGATCGCGAACGCGCTACTGTCGTCAGACGAATTCGATGTTCGCCTGGAGCCTTCAGCTCTTACCGCCCATCCGCCGCGTTTACTTCCCGATGGTGCAACCCTCACTGCAGCCATTCATAGACGAGTTCATCAAACTGGTCTGACGATCCGCCATCAATGGCCACCGAATTTCCGACGTCCGCCAACGGGGAAGCTTGCCGTGATTCTGCCTTGGGAATACGGCGGCGTGCCGCGGATTTGGATCGAGCAGATTCAACAGAACGTCGATGAGCTTTGGGTTCCATCGAATTTCGTCCGCGAAGTTTTCGTTCGAAACGGAGTCGATGCGGAACGAGTCGCCGTGATCCCCAACGGGTACGATCCCCAAATATTCAATTCGAAAGGTCTTTCTTTTCGGCCGCAAGGTAGCCGGGACTTCATCTTTCTTTTCGTAGGTGGCGCGATTTATCGTAAAGGCGTCGACCTGTTGTTAGATGCCTACAAGATTGCTTTTTCGGCTGAAAGCGTCACGCTCGTTCTTCTCGTTTCGAGTTCTTTCGGGGCCTACCAGCACAACTCAATGATCGCCAAAATTAAAGCGGCCGTTTCCGACACGAACTATCCGCATATCTTGCCGATATTCGAAACCGTCGATGATCCACTGCTTGCCAACCTCTACCGGGGCGCCGACGCTTTCGTACTTCCGTATCGCGGCGAAGGCTTCGGCATGCCGCTGCTCGAAGCGATGGCGTGCGCGAAGCCCGTCATCACCACCGCCGAGGGACCGGCAAGAGATTTCTGCAAGCCTTCTAACAGCTACCTGATTCCCGCACAAAGCGAGACTG
Organism: uncultured Acidobacteriota bacterium; assembly: GCA_963795355.1. Lineage (GTDB taxonomy): Bacteria > Acidobacteriota > Terriglobia > Acidiferrales > UBA7541 > Acidiferrum. Next base: position 93,304 of record CAWCHM010000006.1, on the reverse strand, counting down.
TCTCGGACGAACCGCCACCCTTAGGGCCGATGGCGGGTTCGTTTACTTGGTTTGAACCCAATTTCACGAAACTTTCCGGCACACTACGCCACGTTTATCAAAATTGCGGAGAAGCTATCGCAAAAGGTCAAGCTGCGGCAAAGTCCGTTCGCCATCTAACCTGGCAAAACGTTACGAAACAGTACGCGGCTCGTATCCGGCATCTTTGCCACCTTTAGACGATTGGGCCAGACATCTAACCGTTATCACATTTGGCGCATGGTCGACGCCTTGTCAACCGGCCTGATATCCTTATCTGGTTATGGCCGAACAACAGAAGTTCGCCTCCGTCGAAGAGGCAGTCGAAGATATCCGCCAGGGGCGGATGATTGTCCTTGTCGACGATGAAGATCGCGAGAACGAAGGCGACCTCACGCTGGCCGCCGAGAAAATCACGCCTGAAGCTATCAACTTCATGGCTAAGTATGCGCGGGGCCTGATCTGCCTGCCGCTCACCGAAGATCGCTGCGACGAGCTCCATTTGCCACTGATGTCGCCCATTAATACTTCGGTGCACGGGACCGCTTTCACCGAAGCGATCGACGGACGTCTCGGCGTCACGACAGGCATAAGCGCGTCGGACCGCGCGATCACCATCCTCACCGCGATCGATCCCAAGACTCGCCCTCAGGATCTTGCGCGCCCCGGCCACATTTTTCCGCTGCGCGCGCGGAATGGAGGCGTGCTCGTTCGCGCTGGGCAGACTGAAGCCAGCGTCGACCTCGCTCGCATCGCTGGGCTCAACCCATCCGCCGTCATTTGCGAAATCATGAACGAAGACGGGACGATGTCGCGCATCCCGCAGCTTCATGAGTTTTGTCGGCTGCACGATATGAAGATGCTCACGGTAGCCGACCTCATCCGCTACCGCATGCAGCATGAGCGCTACGTCCGCCGCGTCGCCGAAGCTGTCCTCCCCACGCGCCACGGCGATTTCAGAATGATTGCCTACTCGAGCGACGTCGATCAGGACCAGCACGTCGCGCTGGTCCGCGGCGATCTCGAGGGTCCAAGTCCGCCGCTCGTCCGCGTCCATTCGCATTGCCTCACCGGCGACGTCTTCGGCTCGATCACGTGCGATTGCTCCGAGCTTGTTTCGCGCTCGCTCACCACAATCGCCAAGGAAGGACGCGGTGTTTTTCTCTACCTCCATCACACCGGGCGCGGATTCGGCATCGAAACTGGCGACACGGCGGGTGGGTTACCGCAGATTCATTTTCACCGTCGCGGCCAGCTCGATCGTGAACCCGCGCGTCAACGCATGGTCCAGCACGAAAGCGGCATTGGCGCGCAAATTCTCATCGACCTAGGACTCACCGACATCCGCGTCCTGACCAATCATCCGAAAAAAGTCGTCGCGCTTGAAGGCTACGGCATTCGCATCGCCGACCAGGTCCCGCTGGGCATCGAAGCGCCCAAACCGACGACTCACCAATTCCTCTAGCGCTCACTTATCGGCTGCTCAGGCTTGCGAGTGACGCTTGAAGGGTAGATTTTGTGGCGATCGCCGATTGTTGCTGTGCGACTGCGAGACCCTGCGAGAGTCCCTGGATCAGCTGCTCGACTTGAGAGCGGAGCGAACGAATTTCGTCCTTGGCGGCGCTTAGATCGTCGCGAAGTTCAACGATGCGCGTCGCCATTTTCTGGTCGATCTCAGCCTGCCGCAGCGCATGATCGCCGACGGCGCGGGTGAATTGGTCGAGGCTGAGTTGGCGTTCGGATGATGCTTCCGGGCGCTGCGATTGCGTCGGCGGCGCTGTAGGGCGAGTATTTTCCATCAGTGCGGATTTCATTTCCGATCTCCTCGTTTGTTTCTGCTGATACTCAAGAATCAAAGTTGCTTAGTCCAGAAGCCGGCGAAAATTTCGAATCCATTCGGGCAGAACTGCGTTCCACTCGAATCGATCGATGACGGCGCGGCGGCCTTGTTCGGCGCGGCGTGCGCCTTCATCGGGATGGGAGAAAACTTCGCGCATTTGATGTCGCAAATGATCGACGTTTGGTTCGGCCCACCGGTGGCCGGCGACGAGTTCGTCTTCTTCGGATTGAGCGGGAACAGCGCCTTCCGTATCGAGCGGGAAACTGTTGTCACCGGAAAGAAAATCGTTCAAGGGGCCCCAGTCGGTAGCGATGACTGGCAGTTGGGAGGCGAGAGCCTCAAGACAATGGCGGCCAGTTGCATCGGCTCGCGCGGGATGGACGAACGCGTGTGACGCTGAGAAGAGGCTGGCGCGTTCTGTGTCGGACAGGAAACCGAGGAGCAAGGCGATTGGCGGCACGTCTTCGAGGTCTCGGCCGAGGTTCACTTCGATGAGAGCAATGACTTCTGCTTCGAAGTCGACATAGGAATCGGCGTAGCGCTTGGGTGGGCAATAAAGGACAAGAACGACGTCTTCATTTGGTGTGAATTCCTCGATGAATGCGCGGACAAGAATGTCGATGCCGGAAGCGAGCATTCCGTCGGCGGTCGCGACGAATTGAACTGACTTTGCGGGCAGATTTGGAACCCGAAGCGAAGGAATTCCTGGATGGAAGATTTCAGAGTCGATGGCTTGTGGGATTACGCGGATCTTGGTTCGCTCGACGCCTGAGGCTGCGAAGGCCTCGCGGTGAAATTCGCTGGGTAACCACAACTCATCGAGAGCGTTGCAGCGTTCGGCCCAGCCGTCGGGGATGCGATCGGTCCCGAACGCAGCACGGCCGACGCGGCATCGACCGTAGAAGTCGAGATTCCATGCGTTGGGGGCACCGGATTGGTAGAGAACGCTTGCTGCAAGATCTAGCCGATCGTGGCGCAAGTTTCGCAAATCCCGAGGGAGTGCTTGTCGGCTTGGATTTGAACTTTGTGCGTGATGTCCGCCGGCAGGGGCGATCTGTAAGGGAAAGTGGCGTTCGGCGAGACGAAGAGCGAGGGCACGGTTTTCGGTGGCGAAATCGGATGAGCCGTCGATATCGGCGTGCATGACGACTCCGGCGGTGTCGACGCGTTTTTCGGACGCTGCCGGAGGTGAGTTGGCCGCATTCGCCGAGGAGTTTTCTGAAGGTGTTGTCGTGTCGCGCATCGTTGGCGATCAGGTGCAGATTCGTTGCCAAGCACGTTGTCAGTGGCAGGCGGTGTGCATGTTTTTTCGTGATGGGGCACGGCTTTTGGCGTTCTGTGCTGTCAATGGCGATGTTGAATAACAGAGGGCAGTTAAAAGATTAAAGATTTGCAACGACCACGACAGGGACTGTTCCGCCGAAGCTTTGTCGAAATGAGGGTTTTCTGATGACAGCGGGTTCGAACGCCGGCATCGGCGGAGCTTCGGGAGTAAGTTCGATCAACAGCGCGATTTCAGCGAATAGCGCAGAGGCGATTGAGGCGCTCAAGTCGGACATGCTGATGGTGTACAAGGCGGTGATCGCGCTCGAGAAGCGCGTGAACGAGTACACCGTGAACATGATCGAAATCAAGCCTCAGTTGATCGCGCTGAAGGTTCACAGCGAGTCATTTCCAAACGCGATCCGCGAAATACGGCGGGGACAAACGATGATTCAAAAAAACGTTGCCGGGCTCGAGGAACGCCTGCTGAATCTGGAAGTCACGGGTTAAAAAAGTCCCGAAGGCGGATTAGGCGCGCCGATGGGCATTCGATCGAATCTACCGCGCGTTTCCGTTGTTGTGAACACCTACAACCGCGCGCCGAGCCTGCATCAGACGCTGCAGGCAATGCGCCGCCAGAACTATTCGAATTTCGAAGTGATCGTTGTGAACGGTCCGTCGACGGACGAGACGTTGGAAGTATTGCGAGGGCATGCTGCTGAGATCCGCGTGGGGCGTTGTGCACAGCGCAATCTGTCGATTTCGCGGAACGTCGGCATTGAAATGGCCGGCGGTGCGTTTGTCGCGTTTATCGACGACGACGCCGTCCCGGATGAAGATTGGCTCGTGGATGCGATTGCGTCGTTCGAGTCCGACGAAGTGGCCGGAGTAGGCGGATTTGTGTTCGATCATACGGGGTACGAACTGCAGTACAGCTACACCGTGTGCGACCGGATGGGAAACGCGTACCACAACCTGACGATGTCGATGCCGGATTTCTGTTATCCGGGATGTCATCGATATCCGGCGCTGCTCGGTACAAACTCGATCTTTCGCCGGTCCGCTCTGTTGGAGATCAGCGGATTCGACGAGCAGTTTGACTATTTTCTGGACGAGACGGACGTCAATGTTCGCCTGATCGACGCCGGGTACGTGCTGAAGCAGATTCCCCGCGCGTTTGTGTATCACCGCTACCTGCCGAGTCATATCCGCAACGAAAAACGCGTCAACACGAATTACGCGCCGATGATTCGAAACCGGATTTATTTTTCACTGAAGAACGCGTCGTTGGCCGACGGGCAATCGGCAGAACGATTGAAGGACTGGGCGACGTTGTGTCGCGACGCAATTTACAACGTCAACTGGAACATCTCGCAGGGAACGATTCAGGCCGATGTGCTGGAGCGGCTGCGCGTGGACATGGACGCCGCGGTCGAAGAGGGCATTCAATTGGGCATGAATCGTCCGCGGCGATTGCTGGATTCTGCGATCGCGCAAGAAATGCGCGGGGAAGTAGCGTTTGACCTTGATTTGTCGACCGGCGAGTCGGCTACACAGCCGGGAGAATTTAAGCTGTGTCCGATTCTGTTGCCGGCGTCGGAAAAGCTCACGATCGCGCTCTTGAGCCAGCAGTATCCGCCGGGCGTGGTCGGCGGAATCGGGCGGCTGACACACGATTTGGCGCAGGGGCTTGCTGATTGCGGACATAACGTTCACGTTTTGACGCGTGCTGTAGCGGGAAGCATTGCGAACACCGTCGATCTGGAAGATGGCGTCTGGGTACATCGACTGATCGAAAATCGCGATGAAGCTTCCACACCTGAGGGCGTGAAAGTCCCGCCACACATCTGGCGGCATTCGGCGCGAATGCTGCGCGAACTGAGACGGCTCAACGAGATGCATGCAATTGATATTGTCGAAGCGCCGATCTGGGACGTCGAGGGTCTCGCTGCGATTCTTTCGGACGAATTTTGTGTCGTTACGAGTCTGCACACGCCGTTGAAGAAAGTCATCGAGACGAATCCGGATTGGCGCATGAACATGACGGCCGCAAAACGGCAGGCATACGAGGAAATTGCGCAAGCGGAAACTTTCGTCGCCACTCGTGCCCAAGGAATACGGGCCAACAGCAAAGCCGTGCTCGACACAATGAACCGACTTTACGGCTTGCGGTTCGACGAAGGTCAAGCCGCGATCCTGCCTCATGGCATGGAGGATCGAACGCAAGGCAGTTCTGTGAAAGAGAAACCGCCTCCGTCTGTAAGGCAGAACTTTGTAACTGTTCTATACGCGGGCCGATTCGAAGGCAGGAAGGGAACCGATGTTTTGCTCGCGGCGATTCCAGAGCTAAGCGAGAAATACCCCTTCGCTCGGTTTGTCTTGGTCGGCGAAGATCGAACGTTGCCGGATGGATCGACGCTGGGCGGAGAGTTTCGCAGGCGGCATGCCGGAGTGCATTTTGTGGATCGAGTGATCTTTGCCGGCGAGGTATCGGATGCGCAGTTGGAAGCGAATCTCGGCGAGTGCGACATCTTCGTGGCGCCGTCACGGTATGAATCGTTTGGGTTAGTATTCCTCGAGGCGATGATGTTCGGCAAGCCTGTCGTCGGTTGTCGGGCCGGCGGAATGAGCGAAGTGATTGAGGAGCACGTTACGGGATTGCTCGCCGAACCGGGCGACGTGCCGTCACTGGTGGCAACTGTCGGAGCTTTGCTAGCGGACGCGGAAAAGCGAAAAAAACTGGGTCAAGCGGGGCGCGAGAGATATCTACGACTATACACGCGAGAATCCTTGGTCGACCGCACGCTCAAATTTTATCGTGAACTATTGTCGCAAAGCTCTGTCGCGAAAATCGAGCGATCGCGTTCAGCGATACAACAGCAAATTCTGGTATCCGCTCGTCAGTAAGGAGCGGAGCGGAACTTCGTTGAGCCCGGTGTGCAGTACGTGCGCGCGAAAGCCTTGCTCGGCCCAGAGATCTACGAGATGCGCGGGATCCTGGCGCGCGGTCGCCATCTGATCGGGACTCCATTCACACAGAACCTTAACGTCGCGATTCTTGGCGAGCGTGCGGCGTGCCCCTTCAAACACAGCCGGTTCAGCACCTTCGACATCAACCTTGATGAGGTCGAGTTTCCCGGGCTTGTCGGCGAAGTAGTCGTCGAGCGAAACGGCATGAACCTTGACGGCGGTCGTGGTGTCGAACCATTTCTGAAGCTGATCGGGAGGCGTAAAACCGAGACTGCTGTTGCCGGGGTAGGTGTTCCGGACGAAGAATTCGAGATCAGTCGTGTGGCTGTAGACGGCAAGATGCTCGTAGGTGATGAATTTCGTCATCCAGTTGATGATCACGTTTTTGCCGAGCAACTCGTAGGTGCTCGGCTGCGCTTCGAAGGCGTAGACATGTGACGCTCCAACACGCGCAGCGAGCAGTGCGTAATAGCCGAGATTCGCGCCAACATCGACGAAGACATCGCCCGGCTTTATGAGCTTCTTGAGGAGTTCGGTTTCTTCAGGCTCCCATTCGCCGTGTATGAGCAGCCATGGCGCGATGAGTAGATCGCGCGTGTCGACGTACATTTTGTTGTAGTTCGTCGTGCAGAGAAGCGCGATGTTGTTGCCCATGTAGACGGGAGGGCGAAGTGTTGGGGCGGCCATGGGCTGCGGAGCAGTTGGCTGGCGTGGAGCAGGAACGACCGCGGGTTGTTGCGCGTTTCGAGATTCCTGGAGAACGCGTTCGGCAAGTTTGTTGCCGCACTCCGCGAGCAACCTGCCCAGCGCCGCGCGCTGACCGGGGTCTTTGACTTCGGATGCGGCTTTTTGCAGATGAGGAATCGCTTCGCGAACCCGATCCATGTGAGCCAAGAGGGTGCCGAGATTCGCTACGGCCTCGGCATTTTGCGGGTTCAACGAAGTGGCTAGAAAAAAACCAGCGAGCGCTTGCTCTCGATGACCGCAGGCTAGTTCAGCGGCGGCGCAATCATTAGCGAGTTCGGAGGTTGGCGCATCAAGAAGAGCCTGACGTAATAGTTCGGCGGCCGATTCGAATTGGCCTTCGGCGTACAGCGCCAGAGATCGCTCGTGCTTGTCGCTCGCTGTCGATTTCGGACGCGGAAATGGCGAACTGGATTTGAGTTGTGGCGTCTGCTGCACGGAGGCCTCGTTCTGCGCGATTTCGAACGCGCGTAATCCTGCGCTTTTGAAGGTGCATGTTGCCGACCAGTTTGGCTGGTAATTTTTGCGCAGAGGATTCGTGAGGTTAGAGGATGCTAATACTTTAGCGAGCCGGTCGCGGCGATTGGCAACCTCGGTTCAGATTCGGGCAGCCGATATGCGGCGAGATAGTCCTGACATCGAAATCGAAAGATTAAGAGCCCTTGCGACCAGGCACAAAGAATATCGTGTAGAGCAGTCCAATGAGAGTGAGCACGCCGCCCCACCAGACATTCGCGTGAAGGTTAAAAAGCACGACAGGGTTCGCGGGCGGATGAAAAACTTCCCACACTCCAGCGCCGCAAATCAGTACGCCGTTCACGAGCAACGAAATACCGATAAAAAACCAAATCGAAACGCCGCCTTCGTGACGCATGCTCACCGCCTCTTTACAGCAGATTCGACGCTCGAACGCGGGTCAAAGTTCGCGTTCTAACAGCAGGAAATTTACCTGGCCCTGATTTTGAGGCCCTCTTTTACCAGAAGAGGATGTTCAAAATCACGAAAATTATTCCAACGACGCCTGCCCAGAAGATGGGCTTCTCATAGAACGCAATGTCGCCGACGGAAGGAACTGCTGTCAGTCCGTAGACAAGACCTTTGAGTTCGGCGTCGGTCTTTGGCCGTGTCGCGTAGCTGACAACGACGGTGACGATGACGCAAACGCAGAAAGACCACAGCGCCTGGAACATGTCTTGCGCCAGTGCTTTCGCATCCGGCGAAAGAGCGACGTATCGCAACGCCGACGGATCGATTTTCACCCACGCCCACATGCTGATTGATGACGTGGTGCCGAGGAGCAATCCCCAGAAGCCGCCCGCGCTTGTGGCGCGCTTCCACAACATTCCCAGTACGACAGTGCCGAACAGCGGAGCGATGAAGAAGCTGAAAAGCGCCTGTACGTAGTCCATGATGCTGGCGAATTGCATCACGAGATAAGCGGTACCGATGCTGACGAGAACGCCTATCACTGTGGTCCAGCGGCCCATGCTGACGTAGTGGCTGTCGCTGCCCTTGCTGTTGATGAAGGGGCGATAGATGTCGTACGTCCACACCGTTGTGAACGCGCTGACATTGCCGGCCATGCCCGACATGAAGCCTGCAATCAGCGCGGTGATGCCTAACCCGAGTAGGCCGGGCCCGCAGTAACGCGCGAGCATCAACGGAAGCACGTCGTTGTAGCTGTGAAGTCCCATGGCGGCGGCGTTTGCTTCACCCGTGAGTTTCATCGGCAGAACTGCGAGACCAAGAAGACCGGGCAGGATCACGATGAGCGGCACGAGCATTTTCAATCCGGCGCCGATGATCGGCGCCATCTGCGCGCTGCGAATGTCCTTCGCGGCAAGAATGCGCTGCACGACGAGGAAGTCGGTCGTCCAGTAACCCATCGAAATTACGGCGCCGAGACCAAAAACGATTCCGACCCAATTGATGCCCATTGGATTGCCGGAAAACGTTCCCAGCGTGGACCAGAGATGTACGTACTGCTCCGATGCGCGAGCGGCAATCTGCACTTTCAGGTTGGCCCAGCCGCCGGCCTCGTAAAGTCCGAGGATGGGGATAAGGAGCGCGCCAGCCCAGATGAGGAAGAATTGGAGAACTTCATTAAAGATCGCGGACCGCAAACCTCCGAGAGCGACATAAATACCGACGGTTAGAGCCGAAATCCAGATGGTGACACTGATGTCCCAGCCAAGAACGATTTGCATCACCTTGGCCATGGCGAACATGTTGACGCCGCTCATGAGCACGGTCATGAACGCGAACGAAATCGCAGACAATGCCCGGCTCGATTCTCCAAAGCGAAGCTGGAGATATCCGGGAACCGAGTGCGTCTTGGAGATGTAGTAGAAGGGCATCATCACCAGCGCCAGGAACAACATCGCGGGAATAGCGCCGATCCAATACCAGTGTGTCGCGAGAATTCCGTATTGATAGGCCGAACCCGCCCAGCCCATGAGCTCTAAGGCGCCTAGGTTGGCCGAGAGAAAGCTGAGGCCCGCAACCCACGCGGTCATTTCGCGGCCGGCCATGAAGAAATCTTCGCCGGTATTCGACTGGCCTCGAAGGTAGAAACCGATGCCGAGAACCAGCGCGAAATAGAAGACGATGATGACCACGTCCACTGCGGAAAGCTGAACCAGCTTTGAGGAGACAAACGCCAACAGTGGAGTCGAGGGCATCTATTGCGTCCTTTATCCCCGACCGAGAGGTGTGATGCCTCCGGTCCCTGCGGGGCGGTAATCGTTTACGGTAAAGAGAAAGTAGAGAACCCACCTCGTTTTGTCAATGTGTAGAAATTGGCTGAATAGGCAGGGTGAAGCGTTTCACCCACTGGCTGGGTTGTCCGTATACCGCACTTGTTTCCCCGGACTACAGATATGGCGCCTGCGGCCCGGTGCATGGCTTGTCCACCATGGGCGCGCGCGTTAGACTTGCGCCTCCAGCGTGAACGCTTCCACGCTTTAACACGATGAACGACGCCGCCAACTCGCTTTCCAACGAGACGATCCGCGACAGCTCTTTATACAACAGAGATCTTGCCCCGATTCCCGCTGAGCGGCGAACCTGGGGCACCTACAATTACGCAGCGCTCTGGATCTCGATGAGCGTGAACATTCCGACGTACATGCTCGCCAGCGGTATGATTGCCGGTGGCATGAACTGGAAGCAGGCTTTGTTTACTGTTTTCCTCGGCAATTTGCTCGTTCTGGTACCGATGCTCTTGAACGCTCATGCAGGGGCACAGTATGGGATACCGTTCCCGGTATTTGCGCGGGCTTCGTTTGGCGTCCTTGGTGCCAACGTGCCGGCGGTTTTACGAGCTCTGGTCGCCTGCGGATGGTTTGGAATTCAGACTTGGATCGGTGGGGAAGCGATCAACGCGATGGCCGTTGCGCTCTCTCCGTCGTGGGCGCATTTCGGTGGCGGGCAGGCCATTTGCTTTATTTTCTTCTGGCTGCTGAATGTGGCGGTGATCCTGCGCGGCATCGAGACGATTCGATTTTTGCAGGGCGTGTCCGCGCCTCTTTTGCTGTTGATGGGACTGGCGTTGCTGCTATGGGCTGGTGGCAAGGCCGGCGGCTTCGGGCCAATGCTGGCCGCGCCATCTAAATTCAGTACGTTCGGGGAGTTCTTCAAATTCTTTGTTCCGTCGTTAACCGGAGTTGTCGGCTTTTGGGCGACGGTTTCGCTGAACATTCCCGATTTCACGCGCTATGCGCGGAGCCAACGCGCTCAGGTGCTCGGCCAGGCGATTGGCTTGCCCGCTACGATGACGTTTTATTCGTTCATCGGAATCGCAGTCACCTCCGCCACTTTGATTATTTTCGGCCAAGCGCTTTGGGATCCCGTCGCAGTACTGTCTCGACTGGGAAATCCGTTCGCCGTGATTTTAGCGATGCTGGCGTTATTGATGGCGACGTTGAACGTCAACGTGGCGGCGAACGTCGTTTCGCCGGCCAATGATTTTTCGAACTTGTCGCCTCGGCACATCAGTTTTCGTCTCGGCGGATTGATCACTTGCTTCGTCGGAATCGCGATGCAGCCGTGGAAACTGATGGCGAATTACGGCAGCTACATCTTCGGATGGCTCGTCGGCTATTCTGGATTTCTCGGTCCGATCGCAGGTGTCATGATTTGCGACTACTTCGTCGTTCGCAAGAAAGTCTTATTGGTGCAGGATCTGTACCAGCGCAACGGTATGTACGAATACCAGCGTGGCTTCAACTGGCAAGCCGTTATCTCGCTGGCGGCGGGAGCGGGCGTCGCGTTCGTTGGCCTTTTCGTTCCGCAGCTTCGCGTTTTGTACAACTACGCGTGGTTTGTCGGCTTTTTCGTAAGCTTTTTGCTTTATTTTGCTTTGATGCATAGCGCGGAGCCGGTTGCACAGGCCGCGGACTAGAACGCACGGGAGCCATCAATGGAATTCGGCATCACGATCAAACCCGACCTCACCGTCGAACGCATCGTCAAGCTGACCCGCCATGCGGAATCCGTCGGCTTCCGGCACGGCTGGATCTTCGACTCTCATGTGATTTGGATGGAGCCGTTTCCGTTGATGACGCTCATGGCGGCGAACACCAAAAAGATGCACCTTGGTCCCTGCGTCACGAATCCCGCCGTTCGCGACGTGACCGTCGCTTCAAGTCTTTTCGCGACGCTGAATCTGATTTCGAATGGTCGCATGCAAATGGGCATCGGCCGGGGCGACAGCTCACGGCGCGTGCTGGGCAAGAAGCCAACGACGCTCGAGCACTTGGAACAATTCGTAAAAGCGTTCCGCGAATTAAACGCGGGCAACACGATCGATCACGAAGGCGTTGCCACCACATTTCCCTGGACCAACAAGAAAGTGCCGCCAGTATGGGTCGCAGGCTACGGCCCGAAAGCTTTGCGCACTGCGGGGCGCATCGGCGACGGCGTGATTCTGCAATTTGCCGATCCCGATTTGATCTCCTGGTGCCTCGGATTTGTTCGCGAGGGAGCGAAGGAAGCCGGCCGCGACTTCAGCAAAATAGAAGTCATGGCCGCGGCGCCGGTTTGGGCTTCAAGCGATCTGAAAGTCGCGCGAGAGCGCGTGAGATGGTTCCCGGCACTCGTTTCGAACCACGTAATGGATCTAATTTCAAAGTACAAACCCGAAGACCTACCGCCGTCGCTCACATCGTTCGTCAAAGGGCGCGGCTCCTACGACTACCACCATCATTGCGAAGTCGGCAGCGACAACGCTGACTTTGTCAGCGACGAAGTCATCGACCGCTTCTGCCTCGTCGGACCGATCGAAGCACATCGCAAAAAGCTCGAAGCGCTAAAAAAAGTCGGCGTGACCCAGTTCAATATTTATCTAATGTGTGGCGACGAAGAGCAGACGCTCGACGTCTACGGAAGGGAAGTACTGCCGCAATACGCTGCGGTCGGAGCCTAAAGAGCGATGCGATTCGACACCATCATCAAGAACGGCACCATCGTCACCGCGGCAGAAACTACGGCGGCTGACGTCGGTATCTCCGACGGCAGAGTCACAGCAATCGCCGCTCAACTCGCGGCAGAGAACGCCACCAACACGATCGACGCGGCTGGCTACTTACTCCTGCCCGGCGGCATAGACGTCCACACCCACCTCGACATGCCCTTCGGCGGCACGACAAGCGCCGACGACTTTCAGACCGGCACGATCGCCGCGGCCTTCGGCGGCACCACGACGCTCATCGATTTCGCGATCCAATATAAAGGCCAGACTCTTCGGCACGCTTTCGATACGTGGATGGCTAAAGCTCACGACAAAGCCGCCATCGACTACGCCTTCCACTGCATCATCACCGACCTCGGCAGCGCCCAACTCGAAGAAATGGCCGACCTCATTCGCGAGGGTGTGACCAGTTTCAAACTATTCATGGCCTACCCCGGCGTCTTCATGCTCGACGACGCCACAATTTTTCGCGCCATGGGTCAAGCCGCCAAGCACTCCGGATTAATCTGCATGCACGCCGAAAATGGCAGCGCCATCGACGTCATCGTCCAGCAAGCGCTAGCCGAAGGAAAAAGAGCCCCGAAGTATCACGCGCTCACCCGACCGACGACCGCCGAAGCCGAAGCCACATCCCGCGCCATCGCGCTCGCCGAAATGGCCGGTTGCCCCGTCTACATCGTCCATCTCTCCTGCAACGAAGCGCTCGAAAAAGTCCGTGAAGCCCGCGACCGCGGCCTCCCCGCTTACGCCGAAACGTGCCCGCAATATCTCTATCTATCACTCGAAAACATGAACGCCCCTGGCTTCGAAGGCGCCAAATACGTCTTCACTCCGCCACTCCGCGAAAAGTGGCACCAGGAAAAACTCTGGCACGGACTCACGCACGACACATTGCAAGTCGTCTCCACCGATCACTGTCCGTTCTGCTTCAAAGACCAAAAGCAACTCGGCGTCGACGACTTCACCAAAATTCCCAACGGCGGCCCCGGCATCGAGCATCGTCTCAGCCTCATCTACACCGGCGGCGTCCACGGCAAACGCTTCTCGCCCAATCGTTTCGTCGAAGTCGTCTCCACTTCTCCCGCAAAACTTTTCGGCCTCTTCCCGCGCAAAGGCACGATCGCCGTCGGTTCTGACGCCGACATCGTGATCTTCGATCCTGAACATCGCGAAACAATCAGCGTCAAAACGCATCACATGCGTGTCGACTACTCGATGTTCGAAGGCATCCAGATTCAAGGCGCTGCAAAAACCGTCCTCTCCCGCGGCCGCACCATCATCGACAAAAACCAATTCACCGGCCGCCCCGGCTCCGGCCAATTTCTCAAACGCCAACGCTACGCCGGCCTCGGCATCTAAGCAGGCCTTTGGGTGCCCCACCCTCGCCTTCCAGAGTGTCGAGTCCCACGACATGCTTTACAGTCTGTCCCTAGACATCCTTTACACGGAATGGCTCCGGGATTGGCTCCAGTGCTCGACGATCGTCGAGCACTGGAGCCGCAGATCGATTTCGCGGAACAGGGTGGCACAATAGTAGACCAGCACACGGTCGTCGATGGCTATCAGCTGCACCCATTCGCCACATAGCGACTTGCTGATTTTCCACTTCCATCCGCGCACTTCGATCTTTCCTTGCGGATCCACTTTCAACACCCACGCTCCAGCCGGATACTCCCAGCGCGGCGGTTGCGGATCGTACTTGCGCGCACTCGGCTGCCACACGCTGGCCGGCGTCTTCATCTGCAGCGCTTCGTGGGGCCGCACATGGTTGTGCTCCCAGCGATAGTCGTCCAGCCACGCTTGCAGAGAGCGCTGGGGCGCTCCGCGGCGACGCCACGTGCGCTGCAGCGAACCATGGAACCGTTCCACTTTTCCTTGCGTCTGCGGATGCCGTATCCGGCTCCAGCACAAGCGAATCCCCTGGCGCATGAGCCACAGCGACAGCTTGGTTCTTCCCGACGGCGACTTCGGACTCCACCACGGTGTGCCGTGGTCCATCAACATCGCTTCCGGAACGCCGCAACTCTGAAATGCGCCCTCCAGTTGCTCGCGCACGGGTTGGGCATCGGTATTGCCGTTCGCTGCCAGCACCAATACATAGCGGCTGCGGTCATCCAACACCGACAGCGGTCCTACCGGCTGCGGCCATCCTCGAGGTCCTTTGAAATCCATCTGCCACAACTGGTTGGGCTGTTCTCGTTCAAATCGCTGCAGCGCCGGTGGATGTTGATCGCACTCTTTCACCAGGCCATGACGCAACAGAATGCGATGGATCGTGTTGCGCGCCAGAGCCACGCCCTCACGCGACAGAATCTCGCGCAGTTTGCGCGCGCCCCAGTCCGGGTAGCGCCGCCGCACCTCGATCACGCGTTCCTCTAACTCTGCCGCGGTCCGCCGCGGGCTGACCAGCGGCCTGCGGCTGCCCTCGGCGATCCCGGGCACGCCACGCTGCTCGTACCGGTGCAGCCACAGATACCCGGTCGGACGAGAAATCTCGAACTCTTCGCAAAGAGCGCGAAAGGGCTGCGACCCTCGCTTGGCAGCGATCACAAACTCCACCCGTTGCTGCTGCACATCCATAGTCCTCCACGGCATCCCGTCCACCTCCGGCGCGCAAAACGCGCCGGAGTGTAAAGGATGTCTAGGGACGATGTGTAAAGGATGTCATGGGCCTGAACATTCCAGAGGGTGGGGGGGGTAAACTTAACCTAATCGCGTTCAACCCAACGACCACGATTCCTCCTCTTCTCTCATAACTCCGTGAACTCCACGCCCTCTGTGGTGAAATTCTCTTCTCTC
Organism: uncultured Acidobacteriota bacterium; assembly: GCA_963795355.1. Lineage (GTDB taxonomy): Bacteria > Acidobacteriota > Terriglobia > Acidiferrales > UBA7541 > Acidiferrum. Next base: position 78,200 of record CAWCHM010000006.1, on the reverse strand, counting down.
ATCCCACCACGTTATAAGGCCGCATCATCTCGTTATCCTCATGCTCCAACACGTGGCAATGCCACACATACCGAAACTCCTGCCCCGGCGTCACCGCCGTACCCGTCGGTAAATCAAATTTTGCAATCACGCGCGTCACATACCCCGCGTAAGTCTTGACTGTATCTTTCCACGCCGGCCGCTCGTTCGATTCCGGCGGCATCGGAACCGACGTGAACACAATCTTCCCCGACTGTTGAAATTGCTTCGCATCAAACGGCTGCCGGTTCAGCACCTGAAATCGCACCAGATGCAGATGCATCGGATGCACGTCGCCCGTCGCATTCCCGAACGACCAGATCTCCATCGTCCCTGCCTTCGGATTTTCCGTAATCGGATCGTCCCAGTGCTTGCCGTCCAGTAATCCGATCATCGTGTATCCATCCGCCGGTCGGTCCATCTCCGTCAGCGCCAAAAATCGCTCGCGCACCGCATGCGCCGGATTCATCGGCAGCATCGTAGACAAAACGCTAGGCAGCGTACTTGTATCCTTTCCCACAAGCGGCTTCGTCACCTTAAACAGCATCACCTCGCTCGGCACCACTTCGCCCCCGCGCGCGTACGGCGCCGGCGCATCGTTCGTCATCGCCAGCGACGCCCCGGCGTGCTCGCTGAAATCAATCACAATGTCGAACCGCTCGCCTGGCGACAAAATTAAATAGTGCATGCTCAACGGTGCCGGCAGCAGCCCCGCATCCGTTCCGATCTGCCGAAACGCCGGCGCATCCGCCGGCTCCCCATTCGGCTTTCCGTTCTTATCCGCAGGCACCAGCGTCAAGTGATAAAATCGCGAGTTCGATCCATTCACCATTCGAAATCGATATTTTCGCGGCTCCACTTCCAGATAAGGCGCCGCTTTCCCATTGATGCAAATCGTCTCGCCAAAATATTCCTGCATCCACATCGGATGCGTCCCATTCATAGCTGGCGGATACCACAACGTTCCGTCTCCCAGAAACGATCGATCCTGAATCAAAAGCGGGATCTCATATTCCCCGCTCGGCAAATTCAGCGCGTCTTCCTCCGCATCCCGAATGATGTAGAGCCCCGCAAGCCCGGCAACCACATTCAATCGCGTAATTCCCAACGCGTGATCGTGATACCAGAGCGTGCAGGCCGCCTGATCATTCGGATAGACGTTGGCCTTCGGATCGTACGTCGGCCCCGTTTTTCCATCCGACGTAACCCAAGCCTCCGGATAACCGTCGTGCTCCGGCAGAACCTTCGCCCCGTGCACATGCACAACCGTTCGTACCTCCGGCGTCCCTTCTTCCGCGCCATGAATCGATGGATCGATCGCCAGAAAATGTTTGATCGGCAATTCGTTGGTCCATTTCACCGTGATCGGCTGGCCGCTGCGCGCCTCGAACGTTGGTCCCGGCCACGTCCCGTTGTATCCCCACATCCGCGTCGCCGGCAGATCGCGATGCACTTTCTGTCGAATCTCCCGCATTCGAACTTGGACAACGCCATTGGTCTGCTGATTCGGATGAATCACCGGAAGCCTGGGCAGCGCATCAACATACGGCGTCAACGAAATCGGCTTTGCCCCCGCGTCCTTCGCCGCGGTCGCAGTTGCCGCCGCAGTGTTCGCCTGTGAGTGAGTGCCCATATCGCCATGTGCGTGGTTCTGACTCTGCATCCAGCCCTCGCCGCCAGCCTTCGCCCCCGACAACAACCCCGCGCTCGTGAGCAATCCCATCCGTAGCAATTCTCTTCGATCGATCTTCAATCTGTCTTCCCCTTGAAAATCCCAATCACACCCGAGCCACCTCAAACATCCCGAACCATCAAACAAACCGCGTCATCCTGAGCCGCCCGAAGGGGGGCGAAGGATCTCAACGACAGCACGACTCTCAGCCCAAACCACAAGCAATCAAAGCGTTTCCGTCGCCGCACTCCCAAAACACAAAAACGCGTTGCCGGCCAGAGCTCGTCGCTCCGGCCGGCAATCGCGGAAGTTTTACTCGTTGCTCGACTTACTTCTGTCGCCGTCCACTCACTCGGGCCTGAAGTTCGGGTGTTCAAAATCAAACAATCCGAACAAGTCGCCGAGCGCCGGGCTGTTCACTGGAACGTATGCACTCGCTGCACTCGACTTGGGTTCGGGCAGATTGTCGCGGCTGCGGCTGGTGATCGTCGGCAAGCTCCAGTTGCGCTCGATGAACTTCACCAGCGAAACGTGGTCGTAGTACACATGGCCAACTTTGCCTTCGTGCGAGTACGGCGAAACCGCGAGCAGCGGAATCCGCGTCCCGTCGCCGAAGAAGTCCACCGGTTGTACGTAACCGGAGTCGTAGTAACCGCCGCCCTCATCGAACGTGATGAAAATCGCGGTGTCTTTCCACAAGCTCGGGTTGGCCTGCACTTCGGCGATGATCTTTTCCGTGAAGCCTTCGAACAAATCCAGCTTCGACGATGCCGGGTGACCATCCGTGATGCCGCTCGGTTTCACGATCGAAACTGCGGGAATCGTTCCGGCCTTGATCTGCTCATACAGATCGTCGGTGTCCTTGACGTGTTCCTTACGCAGCTTGTCGTTTGTCATGATGTCGGTCGCGTACTGGAAGGGGTTGCAGATGTTGCAGTACACGTCGAAGGGGTTCGGCGTCGCTTTCGGATCCGCTTCCGCCGCGATCGAATCGGCAACATAACGGTTCCAGTGTTCGCCGTAGTACGCGAACGAGACGTTGTGTTCCATCAACACGTCTCCGATGTGGCGTACCGACGTCGGCGGAATCGTGAAAGGCGAAACGCTAAGCGGCAGCGGCACGCCGTTGCCCAGATAGCCCGGGTTGTAATTGTTGAGCAGGTAGTAGTGGCCCGCTTCGCAGTTCGCCTTCACCGGACGAGGCAGAGCCTGAAGGTAATTCACGACCGCCGGTACGCCCGGCTGGCTGATATCGGCGCACGCGCTGTAGCTGCCGCCGCCGTATCCGTCCTGATCGTAGTAGTTGTTCGTTCCCGATTGCGGATCGGGGTTTTCGATCTGGTTCGTCGGAGGCGTCGCTGCGTTTCCCTTACCGTCGCTGAACCAGATCGCGTCTGCGAAGCCGAACATGATGTGATTCGCGCCCGTGCCACCCATTACCGACTGGTGGAAGTTATCGCTGAGCGAGTAGGTGTCGGCGAGGTGCTTGAAATACGGAGCGTCGCCATTCTGCACGTTGTAAAACGCCATGGCAGTCGATCCCTCGCCGGTACTCGCGTCGTTGAAGCCCGCAGGTTGCGCCGCGCCGTTGTCGCCCGCGCCGATCGACGTCTCGACCCAGGGAAACAAGTCCGCTTGGCAACCGCTGGAGTTTGTCTTGTTAGCTTTCGTGGCGTCGCAATCGAGTTGCTGCCACATCTGATAAAAACGGTGTACCGGGCTCGCCGCGTAGTCGTCGTAGCGCACGCCGGGCGTCAGTTGGAACACGCCTCCCCCAAGGCTACTGATATCGTTGATGCGGTTGTCGGGAGTCTTGCCGGGGAGGCCGGTCGCGCCGGTCAGAAGATCAAAGTTGTAGGTCGGAAACAATCCGGTTTCCGCGGTCGTTGCAACTTTCTCCGAAAGAAATGGCGGCGCGTCGGCGGTTGCAAATTCGGGTCCGCCGGTGAGTGGCGCTGGAATCGAGGCGTAAGCAGCCTTGCCGCCCGGCGCGATCGAGAACGGTCCGCCGGAATCGACGGCGCTCGACTGTGCCGACAGCGCATAATTCGGCCCGGGCGTTCCGTCGGCGTTCACGATTCCCTTGGACAGCAGGTTATCGACTGTCTGCCCTTTCTTCGGTACGTAGGTGGCGTACACGTGATCGAAGCTGCGGTTTTCACCGATGATGATGATGACGTGCTTGATCGGCGAGGTGGTCTTTTCGTCGTTGCTTTTACCGTCGTTAGCGCGAACCGGAACTGCAACCATCAATTGTGTGGCGACGAGTGCGGCGAGTACTTGCTTTGCGGTGGGCAAGTATTTTCGCCAGTGGGACAAGCGCGATTCCATCTATACAACCTCCATCCAGGACGTGTCGCGCAATACAGCGGGAGGGGGACCGATCACGCGCGCAATGGTTGTAGTCGCGTCGTGTTACAGCGTGGAGACAAAGGGATGAACTCGCGGACAAACTATGTCACGAAACTTCGGAGTCACTCGAAGTGGCTACGCGCAGATTTTATTTTCGGGTCGCGTTCGAAAAACTTATAACTTCCTTACAAAACGTCGGGCGATCACGCCGGCTTCTTCGAAAAATTATCGAAACTCTTCGCGATGCCTCGAATTTCTTCCAGCGTCTGATCGCGTCGCAGAACTCCATCTTCGAGAACGACTTCAAGTTGATCGTCTCGCCGATCCGATTCACCCGAATTCACGATCGTCACGAACTCTCCGCCTTCTTTGAGCAAAACAAATCGCCCGGCGCGCGAATCCTTTCCGGGATCGGTCACCGGCTGCTTGTAGACGTCGTGCCATTGTCCCTTCACGTCAATGGCGGAGCATTTCAATGCAAATCGCAGCGTGTCGCGATTCAATTGCTGCAAAAGCGCGCCGCCCATGCCGAAACTCCAGTTGTCCATCGACCAGCCGCGCCTCGTCAGTTGCGAAATCATGTTTTGAATCGTGTGATAGTTGACGCCATCGCCTTGAATGAAGCGAACTTGCGGTGCAATCACCTTCCAACCCTTGCGATTGACCTCGAATCCAAATCGTTCCGCGGCTATATTGAAAATCTCTTCCAGCACCAGAACCGCGTCGCCGCTATCCGGCCGGATCACCAGCGTGCCGTTGCGCTGCATGACTTTGTCGTGCAGTTTGCCGCCCCATAGGTTCCTGACGGCATTGAAGATATCGTACGAGTCGCTGACGCACGCAACGATCCCTTCGGGCACATTGCTCAAAATATTTTCGTATGCGTCGATCTCGTGTTCCTTACCCCACGACGTGATCGTCGAGTGCTCCGACGCTGGAATGCTCACGCCGGCCATTTCCGAGCCGTAATATTGTTGCAGCAGTTCGATCGCCGCCAGGTTGTCGGTACCGAGAAAATTAAATAAGTGCGCCGCGCCACCGATTGCTGCCGATTCGCGGCTGCTCACTCCGCGAAATCCAAAGTCGTGCAGTTTGAACGGGAGTCCGGAGGGATCGCCCGTGCGCTCCAGCGCTTCGCCAACGATCTGCTTGATCGCGCGGCTCAGCGTCGCGACCGTCACCGGATACCATATCTGCAATAAAATCGTCTCGGCCCAGTTCGTCAGCCAGTAAAACTCGGGATCGGTGTTTTCCACCGTCACAATCGCGTTCTGCGCAGAAACGACCGACCCTTCCTTTACCGCCTTGATGCGCAGCGGCAACATTCCGCCGTGTTTCGCATAAAGCCGCTTCCAACCTTCGTAGTTGAAACACTTCGGATTATTTGAAAAGTGCTTGTTCGCGAACTTGGCCGCTTCCTCAATGTCCTCAGGCGTGAAAACTTTTCCCGCGAAGTTCGATTTCACGATGTACTGCAGCCCCGCCATTTCCGAGTGATCGAAAAAGCCGCCGCGAGAGCAAACGTACGAATAAATGTGTCGCGTGTTCGCCGGGTATTGCCACCAGTGAGTGAGTTTGTAGCTGTCGGTGTTCAGGATTGGATTGAATCGCAGCGGCTGAATAGTCTTCTCCATGGCGAAGCGTCGAAAATGCAATGGTTTGTTCGCGAGGCCGATTCGCGCGGTATTGCGTCCAGCTTGTCTTACTTTGGCGCCCCTGAGCGCCGACGCATCATAGCGGTTGTTCGAGCGTAAAGGAAACGTACAAAAGCTTCTCGTCTCTCTGGATCTGAAGCGCCACGGGTGCTCCTGGTTTCAGGGCTCGTAACGTCTCCCGCAGTTTGTCCAGCGAGGTCATCGGTTCTCCGTTCAACGTGCGGATCACATCGCCCGTTTGCAGTGGAATTTCGCCCGATGCGTCGCTCGATCTTGCCGCCACGATGATTCCAAACGGGTCGCGAAGATCGGGAGCCATTGCCGCGACTTTCTTGTCGATCTCGATGCCAAGAATCCCCAGCGGCCGCACAAGATTCTTTTCCGGATCGGCCAGCGCAGTAATCTGGTCCATGCTGTCCGTCCGCTCGATCACCGGCACATCGAACGACAATCGATCTGGCCCGCGCTGCACTTCCAGATGCACTTTCTCGCCTGAGTTCAAGGACATGAGTCGAAACGACACGTACGGAATACTTTCCGCCATCCGCCCGTCGATCGAAAGCAACACGTCGCCCACATGCAGACCCGCTTCCAGCGCCGGGCCATCGGGAGCAACGTCGGAAATGATTACGCCGTAGCTGCGAGGCAAATTCATCGCCGCCGCGAGTACCGGCGTAATCGTTTGAACGCCGATGCCGATCTCGACGCGATGGACGTGCCCAAATTTCCGAAGTTGACGATACGCGACGCTGACGACGCTGCTCGGTATCGCGAAGCCAAGTCCTTCGTTTCCGCCCGACTGCGACAAAATAAATGTGTTCACGCCCACGACCGCTCCATCCACGTTCACCAGCGGCCCTCCGGAATTTCCGGGATTGATCGGCGCGTCCGTCTGGATGTAAACCATTGGCGAATCCGGATCGGTTTGTCGCGCCACCGACGAAATCACGCCGAGCGTAACTGTATTGCGCAAGCCTTCCGGGCTGCCAAATGCCAGCACAACTTCGCCTTGCCGTAGATTCCGATACGACGCCACCGGAAGGGCAGGGAGTTTCGCCGGCAAGTTATCGATCTTGAGCAGCGCCAGATCGATCTGGCGGCTTACGCCTACAACGCGCGCCGGCAAAATATCCGTTTTCGACGAAAGCAACGATCTCAGTGTTCCGTCCGGATTGCCCGACGGTAGGACAACCTGCACAACCTGAGCGCCCGACACAACGTGCGCGTTTGTAATGATGTAGCCATCCGGATCGATGATAAATCCCGAGCCGATCGCCTTCTGCCTGCCGATTACAACGCCAGTGTTCCCGCGTTGCGTTTCTTCCAGTGGGCCGTAGCCGGTCACCAGAATCTGCACCACGCTGGGCGACACCTTCCGAATCAACGCATCGACGGATTCGTTGAATTTTCGAAGCGTGTTGTCCTCGGGCCGAGTTTGCGCATCAGCTCGGGGCACCAAGGACAGGGCAGCGGCGACTCCAGCAACGAACAGCGTGAACGCTCGACTGAGCCTAAGTCCGGTGAGTCGAGGGGACCGAAAGAGATTCGCAGCCAACATCGGTGATTTCTCCTCGGCCAGCGTTTATGACCGGCGCTTGTGGCATAGAGTTAGATTATCACCGACAGAAACGCGTTACCTTGCGTCGATGCTTCGTGCAACTGCAGCGACGCTGCCGCCCTCGTCCTACGCGGTTTGGCGGGTCGCGTCCGCTTTGGGCGTGGCCGATAGGCGCACCAGTCGGCGCAAATGACGGAACAGGTTGTATACAGCGATTGCGGCAAAGGCGATCGTGCAATAGGTGCCGATCTGATTCAGTATCTCCGCGGTCTTGCGGAATCCTTCGGCCTGCGAGGCGTCCGGAGTGAGAACCACCCACGGTCCAACCTTGAATACGAAGTAGAGAATCACCAACCAGGCGATCGCAGTCAGCACTCGGTACAAAACCATCAGGCGAAGCCAATCAGGACGTACAAGATTGATGAGGCCCTGGAGAATCCCGAGGCAGGCGACTGCGACGATAGGCCAGTAGAACTGATGCCAGACTGGAGCGGGGCGGAGAAAAGCTGCCGCCGGTCCGAAGATTAAGAATGGCGCGCCTTCCGCAACGCGCAGCCAGACCAGGCCAACGCCGAGCGCCACAATCTGGGCAACGGCGTCCATTCGGGAAACGCGTCCTGCGTCACTTTTCGATTTCGGCTTCGACCAGCTCTCGAAGGTGAACGCTGGATGCCATGGGTGCTTCGCGTTGCGATAATTCCAACTCTCGGGATGCTTTTTAAAGTGGCGGTCGGCAAATGTGAAAATCAAGGTAACGATTGCGAATTGAATTGCGACTTGGAAAAAAATCGCAGGAATCAGATTCCCCGCTGTCATAGCGTGCCCGCCGAAAAAGAGCGCGACGGCAACGATGAACAAGACCACAGCGCTGATGCCAAGATTGAATTTCAGAACGCGAGCGTAAAAAGGGAAGACCACGGGCCCGATCAGTTCGGGGCCGAACGCCACGCTCCACTTTTCCTGGCGATAGCGACTCGCCACGACCATCGGATGGCCGTGTTGCGTCAGGATTTCTTCGACTTCGGCATCCTGCAACGGCCGTCCGAGTTCGTTTTCTTTGTCTTCGATCTGCGCGTGCAGGTTTTCGGAGAGCTCCTGCACGATGTCGTCGCGCTGCGCTTCGGGGAGGGCGCTTCGTACTGAGTTCAGATATTTTTCGAGGATTTGCGTAGTCATGGTCGTCCTACCTGCCGAAGATTTGGAACGCGATCAGTCCGGCGCGGCCGGCTTCGAGCAAAATCTGGAACGTGAGAGAGACAACCGAGCGCACGGTGTTCACCAGTGTCGGGCTGGCGGCCACGAGCAGTCCTGCCAACGTCAGCGCGAGTAGTCGCTCCGATGCATTTGTCGCTTTCAATCGCGAAACGAAGCCGTCTCGGCGACCTACAGTCGCGCGGCGGCCAGCGATCTGGTGCGTCGTCAAGTTTGTGAGGTAGAGTCGGTTATCCATATTGATATCAGCGAGTTGCATGTTCCTTACCTCCGACAATTTCCGATAGGGACGAATCCAGAGTTCTCCACTCTGCCAAGAGCTGTTCCAAAACGTGATAGCCGTCGGTCGACAGGACGTAGAAGCGCTTGTTGCGCTTATCTTCTTCGCGCCACTCGCTGCGAAGGAGGCCTTGCGTCTCCAAGCGACGGAGCAAGGGGTACAAGGTGCTCTCTTCGATCTCCATCCCGTGATCTGCCAATGCTTTACGGAGGGTGTAGCCGTATTGCTCGGTCCGCAGCTGGGCGAGAACAGCCAGGATCAGCGAGCCGCGCCGAAGTTCGGAACGAAGATTGTCGAAGATGGAGGCGTCAATAGTCATATATACTGTGCGTCAGCTACTGTGTGACGTCTACTGTATGAGACATACTGTATGGCGCACAGTAAAAGTTGTCAAGAGAAATTTTCATGTTCCGCTCACTTTTCTTTCGGTATCTTCCGGCAGACGACTCAGCGGTTGGTAGGGAGGCCCGTGTGGCTCAGTTTCACTTGGGTGGCGATTCATTTTCGCCTAAGTTTCGACGTTTGAGCCTACCCCCCGGTGTTTCGCCCAAGTGTGTGGAAGTTGCTGAATCTACTATGGTTAGCAAGAGGGCTTTCGGTGAGACTGTGGAAGTCGTTATGAATGAGTGAGTTGGGGCGAGGCGAGCGTTCGCCTGAGATTCGCCTGGAGTCGGAGGCTGATCAAGACGGGATTGGTGCGAGAGGATCACAAACCATGTTAGCACAATAGTTATTGGATGTCAATAGCAATTTACCGGTTAGCTATTCGAATGGCTGTTGCGACCCGGGCACTTTCATCCGCGCCGTTGCCTCCCGCGGTTGAATAAATGCGAAGATCGAACCGGAATTATTAACGATCGGTTGTTGTGAATCATCTATTGGTGTTTGGCGACCATTTGTCGGCGATCTTTATCAGCGATCGCTGCTACCGATTTGAGGAAAAACGCGAATGCCAAGATTAACGACGGTGGAAGATCGGCGGCTCGACGAGTCGCGCGCCCGGAAAAAGTATTGGAAGCGCTGGGGTTCCTATCTGTCCGAGCGCCAGTGGGGAACTGTTCGCGAAGATTACAGCCCGGGTGGCACCGCCTGGGAATATTTCCCACACGACCACGCGCGCTCGCGCACTTATCGCTGGGGAGAGGACGGCATCGCCGGAATCAGCGATCGGCATCAACTCATATGCTTCGGCTTGGCACTTTGGAATGGCCGCGATCCAATCCTGAAGGAACGCCTCTTCGGACTCAACGGACACGAAGGCAACCACGGCGAGGATGTGAAGGAGTATTACTTCTATCTCGACGCGACGCCGACGCACACCTATATGAAGATGCTATACAAATACCCGCAGGCCGAGTTTCCGTACGCTCAGCTGGTCGCGGAAAACGGGAGACGAAGCCGAAAGGAATCGGAGTACGAACTGATCGACACGGGTGTCTTCGCGGAGAATCGCTACTTCGACGTTTTCGTCGAGTACGCCAAAGCCGACGTCGAAGACATACTGGTCAAGATCACCGCCTTCAATCGAGGTCCGGACGAAGCGACACTGCATCTACTTCCGTCGTTGTGGTTTCGCAACACGTGGTCGTGGGGCAGGGATAATCGCAAGCCGTCGATTACGGCGACGAACGCGGTGCCCGGGTGTACGTGTCTCGAAATTCAGCACTGGCAATATGGCAAGCGATGGTTGCTGGCGGAAGGGGATCCGCAACTGCTGTTCACCGAGAACGAGACCAACGCCCAACGACTCTTTGGTATGCCGAATCAGGGTTACGTCAAGGATGCGTTTCACGAGTACCTGATTCACGGCAACAAAGGCGCCGTCAATCCGAAGGCGACGGGAACGAAAATGGCGGGGTTGCACTCGGTGATCATCCGATCGGGTGACAGCGTGACGGTCAAGCTTCGATTGACGGATCGAGATCCGTCCAATCCAGCGAATCTCAAACCCTCGAATGGCGAGGCCGCCGCGAATTCGGCGGCGCCCAAGCAGGGAGCGTCGTCAACGGGCTCGACGATGGAGACTCTTCCCGCGCTCACCGATTTCGGCGCGGGTTTCGAATCTGTATTCGCGGCGCGAATCAAAGACGCCGACGACTTCTATGCGACTCGAATTCCGCTCGAATTGTCTGACGATGGAAAAAGAATCATGCGGCAGGCCTTCGCAGGCATGCTCTGGTGCAAGCAGTTCTATCACTACGACGTCCGGCATTGGCTAGACGGCGATCCCGCGAGCCCTCCGCCACCGAAAGAAAGGCTCCGCGGACGCAACAAGGACTGGGCCCAGCTCTATAACGACGACATCATCTCGATGCCGGACAAATGGGAATATCCATGGTATGCCGCATGGGATCTTGGCTTTCACTGCATACCGCTGGCGCTGATCGATCCCGATTTCGCGAAAGAGCAGCTGATTCTGTTGCTCCGCGAATGGTACATGCATCCGAACGGTCAGCTTCCCGCGTACGAGTGGGCCTTCAGCGATGTAAATCCTCCGGTCCATGCATGGGCCGCCTTTCGCGTTTACAAAATTGAAAGGCGCGTGCGTGGAGTTGCCGACCGCGGGTTCCTCGAGAAGGTCTTTCATAAGCTGCTGCTGAATTTCACGTGGTGGGTCAATCGTAAGGATCCCGACGGAATGAACATTTTCCAGGGTGGCTTTCTGGGACTCGACAACATCGGAGTCTTCGATCGCTCACAGCCACTACCGACCGGCGGCCATCTGGAGCAGTCGGACGGCACAAGCTGGATGGGAATGTATTGCCTGAACATGCTGGCGATTGCGCTGGAACTCGCAAAAGAAGATCCGGCATACGAAGACGTCGCCAGCAAATTTTTCGAGCATTTCGTCAACATAGCGCATGCGATGAACGACATGGGCACGGACAGCCGCTCGCTGTGGGACAGCGTCGATGGCTTTTACTACGACGTCTTGCAGCTTCCGAACGGCGATGAGCACTTCATGAAGATCCGCTCGATGGTCGGATTGATCCCGTTGTTCGCGGTCGAGACGCTTGAGCCCGAAGTTATCGATCGCCTGCCGGGATTCAAGCGGCGGATGCAGTGGTTCATGGACAACCACGCCGACGTGCTGGAGCATATTGAAACCAGCGAGCACTCTGCCCGTGGCACCCGACGTCTTTTGTCGCTGGCGAATCGCGACCAACTGCGGCGTGTCCTTGGACGCATGCTCGACGAAAGCGAATTTTTCTCGGACTACGGGGTTCGCGCGCTCTCGCGCTATCACCTCAATAATCCGTACGAAGTCGATGTAAACGGCCAGATCAATCGCGTTGAATACGAACCCGCCGAGTCGACCACAGGACTATTCGGCGGCAATTCGAATTGGCGCGGGCCGATCTGGTTTCCGGTGAATTATCTGCTGATCGAATCGCTGCAGAAATTCCACTACTACTTTGGCGAAGACTTAAAGGTCCAATGCCCGTCGGGTTCCGGAAACGAATGCAATCTCTGGCAAGTCGCGTCGGAGATTTCGCGACGGCTCATTCGAATCTTCGAACGAGGTGCTGACGGCCGGCGACCGGTTGCCGGCGGCGTCGAAGTTTTCCAGAACGATCCGCACTGGAAGGACCTGATCACGTTCTACGAATATTTTCACGGCGACAACGGTGCCGGAATCGGCGCAAATCATCAGACCGGATGGACCGGTCTGGTCGCCAAGCTTATCCAACAAAGTGGGGATTAAGGCTCAAGAAGTTCGCTTCGAACTCGCTCGGCCCGAACATGCCGACGTCGTGCTGGGTATGATGCGCGCGCTCGAGGACGCCGATCCCGGCCCGACCCCGTTCGACGAAGCGCCGCGGCGGGCGATATTCGACCGATTTGTGCGCGACAGCACCTACGGGAAAGCCTGGCTAATCGTCTGCGACGAACAATATGTGGGGTATGTAGTACTGACTGTTTCGTTCAGCTTTGAATATCGCGGATACGACGCGTTTATCGATGAGTTGTATATTGCAGAAGAGTATCGGCGGAAGGGAATTGGCCGGCGATCGATGGAGTTTGTGGAAATCGCAGCGGCCGAACTCGGTGTTAAGGCGATTCATCTTGAGGTGAGTCACGGCAATGATCCCGCGATCGGCTTGTACAGGCGGGTGGGATATTCAGGCAACGAACGATTTCTGATGACCAAGTGGTTGAATCCGGGGCCACAGTGAAAACGGGCCAAGGCCAAGAGCGCGGATCGAACGCGCGCGACGCTACGTAACGGAAAGATTCGAAGGCAATGGCTTCCAATCGAGCAGACAAGGGAAGAGGGAAGTCCGAGACGCGGGCTTCCGAAAATTCAGGGACTACCCGCGCGACGTCGGCGCCGAGGAAACCGGCGGCTAAGACGCCTCGGACTCCGCGAAAGAAATCCTCAACGGTCACAAACGTTTTTATTCCGGAAGACGCGCGGATCAAATTCGGGCGCGAAGTTTGCGGGAATCTGGAAACGGCCGAGGGGCGCGAGTGGCTGGTCACGAACGGCATCGGCGGATTCGCGTCGGGAACGATCGCCGGTAATCTGACGCGTCGTTACCACGGGCTGTTGATTGCGGCGCTGCAACCCCCCGTGGGGCGGATGCAGCTGGTTGCGGGCCTCGACGAAATCGTTCACTACGCTGACGCTGAATATTCGCTCGCGACGCATCAGTGGATGAGCGGCGCGATCGAGCCCAAGGGATTTCTCAACATCGAAAGTTTTCGCCTGGAAGGCATGATGCCGGTGTGGACCTACGCGCTGGCTGACGGTTTGCTGGAGAAGCGCGTCTGGATGAAGCACGGCGAAAACACGACGTATGTGCAATACACGTTGGTTCGAGGCACCGCGCCGGCGGAAGTTTCATTGAAGGCACTCGTGAATTATCGCGACTATCACGCGGCGACTCATGCCGGCGATTGGCGGATGCAGATTGAACCGATTGAGGATGGCGTGAAGGTGACTGCGTTTGACGGCGCGACGCCATTTTTTCTGAAATGCGCGGGCGCTTCCTGCGAAGCGAGACATGAGTGGTATCGCGACGGTTTCATGGCAGTCGAAAAAGAACGCGGGCTGGACGATCACGAGGACCGGCTGTTTGCGGGGATATTTCGAACGACGCTGAAGGTTGGCGCGACGATCACGTTTGTTGCGACCACCGAAGCGGTCGCGGCCGCTCCGACGGATCGAATGGAAACGATCGATCGCGATCGAGATATTTTCGAAGCGTGGCGCGCGCAGAATGGCAACGGCGAGACGACGTATCCGAATTGGGTTCCGCAGCTCATCCTCGCGGCCGATCAATTTATTGTGAAGCGCAGTCTGCCTTCGAATCCTGACGGGCGCAGCATCATCGCCGGGTATCACTGGTTCGGCGATTGGGGGCGCGACACGATGATTTCGCTCCCGGGCTTGACGCTTGCCACGGGCCAAACGGATGTGGCGCGCCAGATTTTGCTCGCGTTCGCGGAACTTGTGAACAACGGAACGCTTCCCAATAATTTCCCGGACGCCGGCGGAGACCCGCAGTACAACTCCATCGATGCGGCGCTGTGGTTTTTCGAGGCAGTGCGCCAGTATTTCGCCGCCACCAAAGATGGGCGGACGCTCCTCCAGCTTTTTCCGATTCTGGGCGAAATGATCGATGCTCACGTCAAAGGCACGCGCTACAACATTCGAGTCGACCCTGGTGACGGCCTTTTATCGGGCGGGTCGCCTGGCGTCCAGTTGACGTGGATGGACGCCAAAGTTGGCGACTTGGTTGTGACGCCACGCATCGGCAAAGCCGTCGAAGTCAATGCGCTGTGGATCAACGCGCTTGCAACGATGGGGGAATTTGCGCGTTTGCTCGCTCGGCCCGGCGAGGGCTACGAAAAACTGGCGGCCAAAGCCACGAAAAACTTTCAGAAATTCTGGAATGAAGAGCGCGGCTGCTGCTTCGATGTGATCGACGTTCCGGGGAAGGCGAACGAGGCGGCGCTTCGGCCAAATCAACTGTTCGCGGTTTCGCTTCCGGTGTCGCCGCTGAGCGAAGATCAGCAAAAGGCTGTCGTCGATATTTGCGCGAAGCATTTGCTTACATCGTACGGGTTGCGCAGCCTCGCGCCGGGGGAACCGGGTTACAAAGGGCACTACTCCGGCGGACCGCGCGATCGCGACGCTGCGTATCACCAGGGAACGGTTTGGGGCTGGCTGCTGGGACCGTTTGTTTTGGCGCATCTGCGGGTGTACGGCGATCCGGAAGAAGCGATGCGATTTCTCGAGCCGTTGGGAATTTCGGTACATATGTATGGGCTTGGGACGCTTGGCGAGATTTTCGAAGGCGACTCTCCGTTCACGCCGCATGGGGCGATTGCGCAGGCGTGGACTGTGGGCGAGGTGCTGCGCGCTTCGCGGGAAATCCAGGACTATCAGGCCGGGTGAGCTGCCAGGTTCCGCGGTTATTTCTCATACAGTTCGATGAGAACTTTCTCGCCGCTTGGCATGCGCGTCAGGAAAAAATTGATGCGCGTGCCGTCGGCACCCGAACGCGTGTGCGGATAAATTGCTTCGACTCCAAATTTGCTTTTGAGCAATGCAGTGGCGGCGTTGACGCTTTTGCAGCAATATTCGACCTGATGTATTCCTTCACCAAATTTCGATAGATAGCGTGCAATGGCGCCCTGGCCTTTTGGGTCGCGGGTGGTCAGGATGTCGAGTGCGACGTTTTCGGCGAAATGCAGTTCGAATTCACGCGCATCCTGGTCTGGGGGTACGTCGGCGAGGCGCGGGGAGCCGTTCGCGGCGTGAATCGCTTCGAACGTGATTGGATTTACGGCGAGGCCCACGGTAGATCGCGGTCCGTTGGCCGCGAAGCCTTCGAGCAGTGCTGCAAACTCGGGATCGATTCGCCAATCGTGCGACGCGGCGTCCGCCGACTCCCGGCCTGCGCGATAGATGTCTCGCGCGCCCGCGGCCCGTTCGCCGGCGTCCGTCGAACTCAACATTGCGATTGCTGCTGGAAGCGCGCTGGACATATTCGCGAACAAATTGTAGCGTGAGGATGAAAGCAAAAAGAAGCGCCGCGAGAAATAAGTAACCGTCCCGCCGCGTGATTCATCCCAAGGACTATGCCCAAGCCTGTTTTGTTGACTGTCGACGACGACCCGGAAGTTTTGCGCGCCATTGAGCGCGACTTGCGGGGACATTATGCGCAAAATTATCGCGTGATGCGCGCCGACTCGGGTGACGCCGGGCTTGCTACGTTGCGTGAACTGAAAGCTCGGAACAATCCGGTTGCGCTGGTTTTGGCGGATCAGCGGATGCCGCATATGGACGGGGTCGGCTTTCTTGCGGAAGCGATGGACATTCACCCGCAGGCGAAGCGCGCATTGCTGACGGCTTACGCCGATACGAATGCGGCGATCGACGCGATTAATGAAGCGCGCATTCACTATTATTTGATGAAGCCGTGGGATCCGCCGGAAGAAAAGCTTTTCCCGGCGATTGACGATCTTTTGCATGACTGGACTTCTCAATTCCGGCCGCCTTACGAGGGAATTCGTGTACTTGGGACGCGCTGGTCGTCGAAGTCGTATGAGTTGCGCGATTTTCTCGCGCGAAACCAGGTTCCATATCAATGGATCGACGTAGAGGTGGCGGCGTCAGATGCAGAAGTGCGGCGACTGTGCGAATCGCTTGGGCCGGAGGCGGAGAATCTTCCACTGATTCTTTTTCCGGATGGGCAGCGGATTGCGGAGCCGACACAGCAGGTTGTTGCGGACAAGATTGGTTTGCGGACGCACGCGCTGACGAACTTTTACGACCTCGCAATTGTTGGCGGAGGGCCTGCGGGTCTTGCGGCGGCGGTGTACGGCGCTTCGGAAGGCTTAAAGACCGTGATGATCGAACGCGAGGCGCCCGGTGGCCAAGCTGGGCTTAGCTCGCGCATCGAAAATTATCTCGGATTTCCGTCGGGACTCAGCGGCGCGGACCTTGCCCGTCGAGCGGTCGCGCAGGCGCGGCGGTTCGATGTCGAGATTCTGGCTCCGCAAGAGGCGATGAGTATTCGCATCGACGGGCCGTATCGCTATCTGAAACTTGGCGACGGCGTGGAGATTTCGTGTCACGCGCTGTTGCTCGCGATGGGAGTGCAGTGGCGCACGCTTAGCATTCCCGGAATTGAGCGCTTGCAGGGTGCGGGCGTTTACTACGGCGGCGGAACTTCGGAAGCGCTGTCGTGCAAAGGCGAGACGGTTTACATCATCGGTGGCGCGAACTCAGCGGGACAAGCCGCGATGCACTTTTCGAAATTCGCGTGCAAAGTGATCATGCTTGTACGCGGTGAGTCGCTCGCGGCCACGATGTCTCACTACCTGATCGAACAAATCGAAAAGACGCCGAACATCGATGTGTGGACGCAGAGTTCGGTGACGGAGGTTCACGGCGATCAGCGGCTCGATTCGATCACCGTGAAGCGCGGCTCGGCAGCGGAGCCGCAGACGATTCCAGCAAGCAGCCTGTTTATTTTTATTGGTGCACAGCCTCGCACGGCGTGGCTCGGCGACTTGATCGAGCGGGACGAGCGCGGATTCATCCTGTCGGGGCCGGATTTAATGCGTGATGGCAAGCGTCCGCCGACGTGGACGCTCGATCGCGACCCTGGTTTGCTCGAGACGAACATTCCCGGAATTTTCGCGGTCGGCGACGTTCGGCACGGCTCGGTGAAACGAGTCGCGTCGGGCGTCGGCGAAGGCGCAGTTGTGGTTCAATTCATACATCAATATTTGGCGAAGGTGCAGTGATCGGGGCTCGGCGGTCGATCTGCAAAATCGAAACGCGGTACGCATGAACGCGACACGCATGAGAGTGACAATCGAATGACCCCCATCCCGGATGAAACAAACGAGCTTTACGGCACGCTGAAGCCGCCGGAGCATCCTACCGACCGCGCGGCTGTGCTTGTCGCGCTCCGCAAAGTTCCCGTATTCGTCGATCTGTCCGAAGCTGACCTCGAATGGTTCATCGATCGCACACACGAATTTCGGTTCGAACCGGGTGAAGTTCTGATGCGGGAAGGCACGCCTGCGAAATTGATGTTTGTTCTGCTGGAAGGCGAAATTCGCGGCCGCAAGGAAATGGGCGGCGACGGGCCGGTCATGACGATTGAAGCGCCAACCGTCACCGGACTTTTGCCGTTTTCACGGCTCAAGAATTATGGATTGACGATTCGCGCGACGTTGCCGATATGGGGACTCGCTTACTCGCACGCTTATTTTGGGGATTTGCTGCAGCACATGCCCGGTCTGTCGCAGCGTCTCGTCGGCATGCTGACGGATCGTGTGCGCACCTACACCGAGGTGGAGCAACAGAGCCAGAAGCTCGCGGCGCTGGGCAAACTTTCGGCGGGGCTCGCGCACGAGCTCAACAATCCGTCGGCTGCGGCGCGGCGCTCCGCCGGTATTTTGCGCGAGTGCCTGGCGCGTTTGCGCGAAGCGGTGCGGTCTTCATCGATCGGGCCGGATGATTGCGCGATGCTTGCCGAACGCGAAGAGAAAATTCGCGTGTCACTGAAACCGGCGCATTACAAGGATGAATTTGCGCGCGTCGAGCGCGAAGAGGCGATCCAAACGTGGCTCGAGCAGCGAGGAGTCAACAACGCGTGGCAGCTCGGGCCGCTCGTGGCCGAAGCTAACCTCTCGGATTCCGACCTCGAAACATTCGCGAAAGCAGCCGGGCCGTCGCTGGGAGCCGAACTGACGCGCTTTGCGACGCTGCTTGAAATGGATCGCATCGCCGATGAGCTCGACAACAGCACGGCTCGCATCTCCGATCTCGTCAAAGCGATCAAGGAGTATTCCTACATGGATCAGGCGTCCATGCAGGAGGTTGATCTCACCAAAAGCCTCGACACCACGCTCACGATCATGCATCACAAGCTGAAGCGCACTATTACCGTGACGCGTGACTATCAGCCGGACTTGCCGAAAGTTCTCGCCTTCGGCAGTGAGCTGAATCAGGTGTGGACCAATCTGATCGACAATGCCGCCGACGTTATGAAGGAAGGCGGCAAGCTCGGCATACGCGCCGCGCGTGACAACGACTATGTATTGGTAGAAATTTCAGACAACGGCCCGGGCATTCCGGCCGAAATTCAATCCAAAATATTCGAACCATTTTTTACGACCAAGGGCGTTGGCGAAGGCACGGGTCTCGGTCTCGACATTGCTTACCGCATCATCCGAAAAATCAAAGGCCTGATCACAGTGAAGTCGGTTCCCGGCGACACGCGTTTCGAAGTCCGCATTCCCATCAAACCCGCTGTCTGACACGCTGGAGGCGCAATGGCTGAAGTCTGTACCCACACCGATGAGATCAAGAACGTGAAGCCGAAGACTCACGGCTGCGAAGAGTGCCTGAAAATGGGAGACACGTGGGTGCATTTGCGACTTTGCCGCGAGTGCGGCCATGTGGGTTGCTGCGACAGTTCAAAGAACAAACACGCCACGAAGCATTTCCATGCCACCAAGCATCCGATCGTCCAGTCCATCGAGCCTGGCGAAGACTGGTTCTGGTGCTACGTGGACGAAGTAATGTTCGAAGGGGAATAAACGCGGCGACGACTGTGGAGTCGGGCTATCAATAGAAAAAACGCCGGAAGGGATGCCATTCGAAACTCAGGGCAAGCCGGCGCTACCGTCTCCCGCTAGGCAGATTTCTTTTCTCGCTCCGGAAACGCCAAGGAACCCACAATCGCCAGGAGCAAAATTCCCCCAACAACCAGCAGCGAAACAGGCGCCGTCACATGTAACCACGGCTCGACAATCATTTTCCCGCCAATAAACGCCAGCACAAACGCCAGGCCGAAGGTTAAGTACCGTAGCCGGTTTAGAAATCCCGCCAACAAGAAATACATCGCCCGCAGACCCAAAATCGCAAACACATTCGACGTGTAAACGATGAACGGATCACGCGTGATCCCAAAGATCGCCGGGATCGAATCAATCGCCAGCGTAATATCCGTAACCTCAACGACCAGCAACACCAGGAACAGCGGCGTTGCAAATAGCTTACCGTCGTTTCGCACGAAGAAATGCTCACCGCTGTAGTTGTGCGTCAATCGCAGATGCTTGCTCGCAAATCGATAGAACGCACTGTCCGCCGGGCGCACATTTTCTTTCTTTGCAAACAGCATGTGGATACCGGCATACACCAGGAACGCGCCGAAGATGTACATCACCCACGAGAATTTCTCGATCAGCGCCGCGCCCGCGAAAATCATCACGCCGCGCATCACCAGCGCGCCCAGAATCCCCCATTCCAGCATCCTGTGTTGAAAACGTTCGTCGATTGCGAACGTGCGGAAGATCACGAGAAACAGAAATAAATTGTCGACGCTGAGGGCTTTCTCGATCAGGTAGCCCGTAAAGAACTCGACCCCGCGCTGCGGCCCCGAAAAATACCAAACTCCTAAGCCGAACAGTACGGACAGCGCGATCCACGCCATTGTCGACCAGAGCGCCTCGCGCAATTCGACCTTATGCAGCCTGCGGTTGAACACGCCCAGGTCGAGCGCGACCGCAATCAGCACGAATACATTAAATCCTATCCAAAGTAGCGGAGTTCCCATCGGGGTTTCGCGTTTCCCGAACTAGTTCTTGGAACTGCCGCGCGCTTCGCTCGCGCCGGCGGGGCTGCCATGTGCGTCGATCGCATTGAGGTTGGTCAATTCAACTCGTGTGCTTCGACCGTTCTGCACCGTCACGGGCACATCCCAGCGCAATCGCGCGTCGCCGGCGCCCGCATCGAGGTTTAGCGTGCTCACCCAATAATTCCCGGGCGGTAGATTCGCCGCCGCGTGTCCATCGAGGTCGGTATCGATTTGCGTCGCGAGATACTTCGTTTGCGCCAGTTCTGGTGCGAGCCGCAAAATGCGCCTCTTCCGCTCCGTTTGCAGCAGCGCCCATTTCGATTGCGGATTCACGCCTGACAGTTCCAACTCGACTCCGCTCATCGACTCCGGATGCGTCTGGATGAACTTTTTCAGCGCCACAAAATATTCGTCATGCTGCTTCTGATATTTATCCGGATGCGCCGTCTTGTCCGCATCCGCATATTTCGGTTTGGGAATCCCGTATGTCACGCCGCCGCTGTTCGCCCGCTGATACGCCAGCAAAAACTCCGGTACGTGCAAAATATCTTCCGGCGTCAGCATCTTGTCGAGATTCGGGGAAGTCAGATCGAATTCATCGTGGCCCTTCAGCCACGCCTTCAACTCGTCTGAAACCTTTAGGTCGCTGATGAATTTGTCGCGGTCGGGTGGTGCATCGCTCGCTTCGACATCTTTGGTGATGTCTTCATAACTCTTGGTCAGCACATAAAACGTAAACTGCCGCACGGGTTCGGGCCGCGCCGCAGTCGGCGTAATGCGTGCCACCAGGTCGAGCGCTCCGTTCCCGCCCTGGGCGCTCGCTGTGCCTCCGGCAATCAGCGAGCAAAGTACAATTCCTACTGCTAACAGCGTGTTTCTCATGGCCTCATCGTAGCAGATTGCCCGTGGCCCGCACCTGCCGCTTCATTAGAGTTTCCACTTCCCGGCGCGTCCGAGCCCAAGAGCCGCAGGAGTCGCGTCGTTGTGTCGCCTTAGAACAGCCGAAACACCGTTTCAATTGTGATCCACACGGGCACAACCCGCCGCGCCGCATCTCGTGCTGGCGAGAACTTCCAACCTCGCACGGTCTCAACTGCCCGCTCGTCCAACCCATAGCCTACGCCCCGCGAGACGTGAATCTGTGCCGCGCGTCCATCCGTTCCCACCAACACGCGCAACGTCACCGTACCTTGCACTTTGACTTTGCGTGCTTCGTCCGTATACAGCGGATACGGACACGTGACGCACACCGGCATCGTCATCCCATGCGAATAAGGCGGGCCGCTCTCACCTTCGCCCGCGTCAACGCCGGAGTTGTCACCCATTCCGCCGTCTTTGCCTGACCCGATGCCTCCGTCCTTGCCGGGGCCCGCTGAGTTCGTATCGTTCGCCATCCATGGCAGCCCGAGTTGAGGCACCGCCGCTACGATCGGCGGTGCCTTCTCATCGAACGTCGCCACGGGAACGGCAAGAACATGCGTCACGTTGTCCGGCAGTCGCGGCGGAGCGAGTTGCACCGACGACCGCGGCGCAAGAAATCCGTGCGTCGCCGGAATCGGATTGCGCTCCCCGCCACCACCGTTGTGTCCGAGAGACGGATGATCGTTGGCGAAATCAATCGGCGGAGCAAACAACAAGCGGCCTTGCACTGCGTCGATACGATCGCGCTTTGTTGGAGACACATGCGATTGAATCGCCAGCAGTGCAAGCGCGGCGATGATCGCCGCATGTGTCAGCAGCGACGCCGTCTGCGCGCGTCCCGCCTTTCCGTTCGAGCCCAGTTGCAAGAGATGAATCGGCGCGCCGTTCGAAGACGAGTGCGTCAGCCGTGTGGAAGCAAACGCCTGCACAAGATTCTCGCGCACGCGCGTAAGCCATGATTCCGAGTTTGGACGATGACGCAGGAAGGGAGCGCCCAAGGATGCACCTCCAGAACGCTTTCAAGATCGCGCCGGTGAGCCGCAAGCCCTCGACAGAACTGCGGCAGCGATTGCAGGTTCAGAAGTGCGCGCGCAGAGATAGGTTGCCCGCGCGTATGCCAATACAAGCAAACCTCAGATGGAAATTTGAGAAAGGGAACTCAGTACGATGGGACGTCAATCCGCTAAGGTCGCGGGAAAAACCAGAAGTGCACCAGCGCGCCAACAGCGACAGCCAGAATGATCAGGATCAGAGTTGCAAAGATTCGATTGGCGAAACCTGGAAGTCCAAGAGACGGGGTGCCGTGCGTACTCGGTGGGCCGGGCGGATCAATCACGCCTATACCGACGGATTTTCTGGGAGGTCCGCCAGCCCGGCTCGATCCAGCCTGCGCTTCGGGCTCTTCGTCCCACTCTGGGGATTCGTACGGCATGTTGCTCGACTCCGGTGTGGCCCAAGAAACGGATGCGAGGCGCTAGTACAACCGGAACGTAACTTCGATCGGCACGATCGTCGCAACCGGCTTACCGCTTGGTCCAACAGCCGGCTTAAACTTCCAGCCCTTCACAGCTTCGATCGCTTTCTCTTCCAGCCCGAGGCCCGGGCCCTTCACCACTGAAATGTTGACCGCGCGCCCATCCGTCGTGATCGTCACTTGCAACACGACTGTGCCCTGATACTTCGCTTTGCGCGCTTCATCGGAATACTGCGGAATCGGGCAGTACAAGCATACCGGCACGCCGACGCCGTTTACGCCGGCGCGAAACGCGCCGCCGCCGGTGCCGCCGCCTTCACCCGGACCCAAACCGCCGCCAGAGCCGCTGCCAATACCTGTTCCGTTGCCGTGACCCAGCGAATCCGAAAGCGCATTCGCCAGCGGGTCACCCAAGCCGTTCGGCCCGTTCACCTTCAAATCCGGAGGACCAAGCAGCGACGGATCCATCGCCAGCTTCGGGTTCGGATTCTGAATCTTGATCTGTGGCGGTGTGAACTGCGTCCACTTAAACTTCGGTGGTCGCCCCTTGTTCGGTGGAGTCAGCGTGTGATCGTTCGCGCCTCCGCCTCCACCCGCTTTCGTCGCGCCAGCTGGCAGCTTCGCCATGTACGGCGAAATATCCAGCGGCGTCACGTCCAATTTGTTCTTCGCTACCGCAGGCTGTTCTTTCCACCAGATCAGTGGCACAACCAGCAGGGCGATCACCGCAATGTGCGCGCAAAATGCAATGATCTGCGTCCAGCCAAAATTTTCGTCTTTCGTCCAGATGTCTTTAACTTTAACCGGTTGAATACCCGGCGGCAGTGGCGGCTGCTTTGTAGGCGAGAAAAACTCTTTCAGACGATATCCGAAACCGCCGAAATTCGTGCCCCAGTTCACGGCAAGCCGGCTGTTCATGGGTCCCTTGGGAACCGGCTTCGATTTGAAAAAATCCTTGAGGTTTTCGCTGAACCCGCCGCCATACTCATCCGGCATCAAGGTCGAATGCACATTCGGATTTACCTTGATCGGTTTTTCGGTCAAAAATTGCTTGAGGTTCGACCAGAATCCGTCGGTGACGACGCGCTGCGGTGTTCCGAATTTGGGGACTGCGGAAGCAGGTACGGGCCTCGCTTCGTGGACCGAGGGATCAGTCACTTCCGGCTTTGTCATTCCTGGCGGTATGAGGTTGATAAAGTTGCTCGGCACGTGTTCCCCTAACTCACCCCTGCCCCTATAGACGCAACTGTCCCTGCTTCGGTGGCGGTCTCAATTACGATTCTAGCGCTTCCTGATTGGTTGCACCTGTACCGACTTACAGCCTGGACGCCTTTCATTGTAACATACGTGATTACGCGAGTTTCCGATGTTTCCCCTCTACAGCACTGAGGGCATCCGAAAGCAATGACGGGATAGAAGGGAATCGATTCCATCGCTCCATGGCCGAGCCACTTGAACTGAAGAAAACTCTTAACCTGCCGAAAACTGACTTTCCGATGAAGGCGAGCTTGCCGCAAAACGAGCCGAAACAGCTTGTTGCCTGGCAGGACTCGAACCTCTACGAGCGCATTCTGGAAGCGCGGCAGGGCAAACCTCTCTTCGTCCTCCATGACGGTCCGCCGTACCCGACGGGAGAGATTCATCTTGGTACCGGCCTCAACAAAATCCTAAAAGATCTTGTCGTCAAGACCAAGAGCATGGCGGGCCATTACGCACCGTACGTGCCCGGCTGGGACTGTCACGGCTTACCGATCGAGACCAAAGTCGAAAAAGAGATCGGTGGCAAGGACAAAGTTTCGCCGGCCGAATTTCGCGCGAAGTGTCGTGAGTTCGCGGGGCGCTATGTCGAGCAGCATAAGAAAGACTTTAAACGCCTGGGCATTTTCGGCCGCTGGAACGATCCCTACCTGACGATGAATTTCGGTTACGAAGCCGTCATCGCGGGCGCCTTTCTTGACTTCATGGAGAAGGGCTACGTCTTTCGTGGAAGCAAGCCGGTCTACTGGTGCATTCACGACGCGACAGCGCTCGCCGAGGCCGAAGTCGAGTATGAAGATCATCACAGCCCGTCGATCTGGGTGAAGTTCCAGGTCGTCAGCGGCGGCAGCGGGGAAGCGGCGAAAATCACGCCGGATGTCAGCGCCGTCATCTGGACGACGACCCCGTGGACGATTCCGCACAATCGCGGACTCGCGTTTCATCCGGATTTTGATTACGTGGTCGTCGATACGCCGCGCGGCAAATTGCTCCTCGCCGCCGATCGCGTTGCCGCGCTGCAAGCTGAGTGCGACATCAAGGAAGCTCACGAAATCGCACGCTTCAAGGGCCGCGACTTCGAAGGCATGAAATTCCAGCACCCGTTTCTGCCGATTCAGGTTCCGGGTGTGCTCGCCACGTACGTCACGCTCGATCAAGGCAGCGGCATCGTTCACACCGCTCCCGGCCACGGCGTCGACGACTTCAACACCGGCCAGAAATACGGGCTCGAGGTTTACGCGCCTTTGAATGATCGCGGCATCTACACCGAAGGTTTGCCCGAATATAAAGGCAAAGACGTTTTCACCGCGAATCCCATCGTTGTAAAGCTTCTCGGCGACCGCGGAGCGCTCCTCGGTCACCATAACTACAAACACAGCTACCCGCACTGCTGGCGCTGCCACAACCCGGTGATCTTCCGGGCTACCGAGCAGTGGTTCATCCGCATGGATGCGGTTCCGAACGGCGGCAAGCAAACGCTGCGCGAAGAGACGCTCTCCAAAATCCGCGGCGTGAAGTGGATTCCGTCGTGGGGCGAAGACCGCATGTACGAAATGATCGCCGAGCGTCCCGACTGGTGCGTGTCGCGCCAGCGCTTCTGGGGCGTTCCGATCATTGTTTTCTACTGCGAAGGCTGCAACAAGCGCCTGGAAGATTTCACCGCTCTGCGCAACGTCGTGAAGTGGTTCGAGAAAGAAGGCGCCGACGCCTGGTATAAGCATTCGGCCGAAGAGCTGCTTCCCGCTGGCACAAAATGCTCGTGCGGCGAAAGCGAAGTGGCGCAAAGAAAACGACATTCTCGACGTGTGGTTTGACTCCGGCTCCTCGCACCTGGCAGTGCTAAAAGGCCCCGAGTGGCCCGCCGACGTTTATCTCGAAGGCCCCGATCAGTATCGCGGCTGGTTCCATAGCTCGCTGCTGATCGGCATCGGCATCCACAACAATCCGCCATACAAAGGAGTCGTCACTCACGGCTGGACGCTCGACGAAAAGGGTCAGCCGATGTCGAAGTCGCTCGGCAACACTTTGTATCCCGCCGAGATCTGCGAACGCTGGGGCGCCGATTTGCTCCGCCTATGGGTCGCCAGCGTCGAGTATCAGGCCGACGTGAAAATGAGCGAGCGTGTCATGACGCAGCTCAGCGACGCGTATCGCAAAATTCGCAACACGTTCCGCTACGGCCTCGGCAATCTTGCCGACTTCGATCCGTCGCGCCACGCTCTGCCCAACGATCAGCTCGACGAGATGGATCGCTGGATGCTCGAGCGTACCGCCGACCTCATCAAAAAATGCCGCGATTGGTATTCGAATTACGAATTCCATCGCGTCTATCACGCGATTCACGATTTCTGCGTCGTCGATCTCAGCTCGTTCTACTACGACGTGCTAAAAGACCGCCTCTATACGAAAGCCGCGAACAACAATTCACGCCGCTCCGCGCAAACCGCTGTGTGGAAGATCAGCAGCGCGCTCGTTCGACTCGCCGCTCCGATCCTCGTCTTCACCGCCGAGGAAATCTGGAAATATTTGCCGAAATCGGTCGAAGAGCCGGAAAGCGTGCACATGACGGTCTTCGGCGAAGACGCCGACCTGCGCTCCAACATCACGCCGAAGCAGGTCGCGAATTGGGAGCTTCTCGCAAAAGTCCGCGGCGAAGTCTTGAAAGCGCTCGAATCCGCGCGTAACGAAAAGAAAATCAACGCCGGACTCGAAGCCAAAGTCCTGCTCAACGCCGAACTCGAGCTCAAAGCCAAGCTGAAACAGTATCTGCCGCAGCTACCCGGCCTGTTCATCGTCTCCCAAGTCGATTTCCTCAACGCGGGCACTGGCGACTATCGTTCCGACGCGATCCCCGGCCTCGAAGTCACGATTCAAAAAGCCGAAGGACGAAAATGCGAACGCTGCTGGAACTTCAGTGTCCGCGTCGGCGAAAACAAACGCTATCCGACCATCTGCGAGCGGTGCAGCGAAGCCATCGCCGAGATCGAACAATCCGGCTCGCAGGACGCTGCGGCGGATTGATTGCGGTGGATCGATAAAAATCTGCGCTTAAGGAAACACTCGGAGCGTAGAGCCGTCGAACACCTGAGGTTTGGGCTTTGTGGGTCGTGGCTTCAGTCACGACATTAAAGGTGCCGACCAACAGGGCGTTAGCCTCTGTTGCCAGCACCAGGAGACGAACACGTTGATCATCCCAGGACGACTTCGCTGGCTCTGGCTCACTCTCGCCATCGTCGTGATCGACCGCGCCTCCAAAGCCTGGTTCGAAACGCAAACGCCCGAAGGCTGGTATCAGGAACTCATCCACGATTTCATCTATCTCGTCCACAGCAAGAATCCCGGCATCGCCTTCGGCGTCCTCGCAGATTCTCCTTCTCCGTGGACTCGCGTTTTCCTGATAGGCGGCTCGATCATCGTCATCGCCGCGCTAGCCTGGCTCTTCGCTGCCGGACACGCCGGCGGCACGATGACCGCTGCTGGTCTCGCGCTTCTCCTCGGCGGCGCCGCAGGCAACGTCACCGATCGCATCTTCCACGGTGCCGTCACCGACTTCTTCGAAGTCCGCTTCGGCAACTATCACTATCCCGCCTTCAACGTCGCCGATTCCGCCATCGCCATCGGTGCCGCGCTCATCATCCTCGACGTCCTCTTCGGCGCCAAACACCACGCCCCCGAAGTCTCAAAGCCCGAAACCAGTTGATTCAGTGACTCACGACTTCGTAGCCTCTCCTGACGATTCCAATCAACGCCTCGACCGCGTCGTCACTGCCCACTGCCCCGACCTCTCCCGCACTCGCGTCCAGGAACTCATCGACTCCGCCGACATCCTCGTCAACGGCAAACCTGCCAAAGTCTCCTACCGCATCCGCGGCGGCGAACGCGTCACCGTCACCGCCGAGCCACGCCCGCCGATCCAGGCCGAAGCCGAATCCATCCCGCTGGACACCCTCTACGAAGACGACGACGTCCTCGCTATCAACAAACCCGCCGGCATGATCGTCCACGCCGGCGCCGGAAACCACAAAGGCACGCTCGTCAACGCGCTTCTCGGCCGCGGACAATCGCTCTCGCAGGGTGGCGACATTCTTCGCCCCGGCATCGTCCATCGCCTCGACAAGGAAACCTCCGGCATCATCCTCGTCGCCAAAAACGACCTCGCCCATGCCAAACTCGGCGAAGCCTTTCGCAGTCGTAAAGTCAAAAAGACCTACATCGCCCTCGTCGAAGGCCATCTGGACGCCGCCACCGGCATCATCGACCTCGCCATCGCCCGCGATCCCAAGCGCCGCATTCGAATGACCGCCCGCCGCAGCCTCATCCTCTCCGGCGCCCGCGAAGCCCGCACCGACTGGCGCGCCCTCGCCCGCATCGGCCCCGCGACGCTCCTCGAAGTCCAACTCCACACCGGCCGCACCCATCAGATCCGCGTCCACTTCTCCGCGCTTCATCACCCCGTCGTCGGCGACACCCTCTACGGCGCCGCGGACAACCTCATTGTCGACAAGCTCGAACTCCCGCCTCTCGACGCCAACCGCAACTTCCTCCACGCCGCCAAACTCGGCTTCGCCCAGCCCACCACCGGCGCCTGGATCGACCTCCGCGCCCCTCTCCCTGCTGCGCTCCACACTTTCCTCCACCAACTCGCCGTCGCCGCCAACGATTCTCCACAACGAATTGACGCTGCGCTCGCCACCTACCTATAATCATCCAACATGCGCCGCGCACTGACCTCAGCCCTCTTGTCGTTGCTTTTCGTTTTTGGCGCCGTCACCACCAATCGCGCCCAGCAACCCGCG
The DNA here is from genome assembly GCA_963795355.1 of uncultured Acidobacteriota bacterium. Taxonomy (GTDB): domain Bacteria; phylum Acidobacteriota; class Terriglobia; order Acidiferrales; family UBA7541; genus Acidiferrum. Next base: position 49,393 of record CAWCHM010000006.1, on the reverse strand, counting down.
CCTCCCCCGCCGCCACAGGAGCCTGCGCCCACCGACAGCAACCAGCAGCCGCGTATCACCCAGACCGTCAACCTCGTCGACGTTCTCTTCACCGTTCTCAATCGCCGCAACAAGCTCGTCCCCGACCTCGAGAAAAACGACTTCAAAATTTCCGACGACAAGATTCCGCAAGCCATTCGTTATTTCAGTAGGCAGACCGATCTGCCGCTCCGCATCGGCCTCTTGCTCGACACCTCCAACAGCATTCGCGACCGCCTGAAATTCGAACAGGACGCCGCCACTTCGTTCCTCTTTTCGGTTTTGCGCCATAACAAAGATCAATCCTTCGTCATGACCTTCGACGACGAGCCCACCATTCTTCAGGGATTCACCGATGACGCCGGCCGTCTCCGCGACGAGATCGTCAAGACCCGCGCCGGCGGCGGCACCGCGGTATACGACGCGATCTATCGCGCCTGCGAAAAAGAGCTCAGCCATCCCCCGCGTCCGCCAGGCGACCAGCCCGACGTCGTTCGCCGCGTCATGATCGTCATCAGCGACGGTGACGACAATCTCTCTTCGCACACCCGCGCCGAAGCCATCGAAATGGCGCAGCGCTTCAGCGTCGTCATCTACACGATCAGCACCAGCACCCAGTGGATTCAACTATCCCAGACCAATCCCGACAAGCTCGCCGACCGCAAGACGCACCTCACCGAAGGCGACAAAATTCTTGCCGACCTCGCCGAAGAAACTGGCGGCCGCGCATTCTTTCCCTATCACGTTGACGATTTGGATCAGTCGTTCCAGGACATCGGCGACGAGCTTCGCAATCAATACTCGATCGCGTACATCCCCACCAACTCAACGCTTGACGGAAAATATCACCGCATTCGAATCGAAACACCCGACCACAAGGGCTACCAGGTTCGCGCCCGCCGCGGCTACTATGCCAAAGCTAACTCCACCCCCGGCCACAACCCCAGCAACGACACTCCCACCGGCGCCGCAACCCCATCCGGCAACAAGTAAATCCACGCGCACTCTCTCCGCACTCGCCCAACAAAATGAATGTGTCATCCTGAGGCGTCTCAAGGACGCCGAAGGATCTCAACGCCTACACGACTACCAAAAAACGCCGCAAAGCGCCTAAAATTCCAACAAATGTGTAGTTGGCACTGCAGAACCGAATCGTTGCTTTACTTCATCCTTCCTTACTTCGCCTTCCCCGCATCTCTCAACAGCACCGCATCCGACTCCGTGTGCGCCCTCTCGATCGCAATCTGCGACCCATCCGCCGAAAACTCAAATCGCGCAATCCGCTCCGAAGTAAAATGCGTCAGTTGGCGGAAGCTCGAACCGCCGCTGAGCGGCTCTTCCCATAAATTGTCCACGCCATTCTCGCGCACTGTATACACGATCGATTTCCCATCCGGCGAAAACGAAATCGGATCCGACGCCCGCATGTCGATGTCGTGATACGCCAGCTTCTTATCCGCAATACTGAAAATATTGAGCACCAGCTTGTGATCCAGTTCGCGCACATCCAGTTGTGCCACGAATTTTCCATCCCGCGACAAGTCGTAGCCCGACGACGGCTCGCTATTCACCGTCTCCGGCGTACCGCCATCGATCGATACTCGTTTCAGCGCCAGATTCTCTGGAATCGAAACGTAGTAAACCCACTTCCCGTCGGGCGAACACGTCGGATGTTGATCATTGCTCCCGCTCGTCAATTGCATCGGATTCGCGCCGGACGTGTCGGCTCTCCACAAATTCAGCGCCGGAGACCCCGCTGCCGCGAACTTTCTGAATACGATGTATTTCGTTCCGCACGGTGAGCTTTGGTTCGGCGCTCCTTGTTTATCTGACAGCAACACGCTCTCGGCCCCGGCCGGATCAACCAGTTTCAATTCGCCGCCCTGCGGGATAATCAGCTTTCCATTCGGCATCCAGTTCCATTGCCAGATGTTCAGCTGCGACATCAATTGCACGGGTTTCAACTCATCCAGTTTTGTCGTTGGCGCGATGCCAAGGCTGAAAATGGATTTGCTCGCGGTCGCTGCCACCATTTTGCCGTCTGCGGAAACGCTTGGATGCAGATACGTATTCGTATCGGTCGTCAGCGCGCGCCATTCGCCCTTCGGGAAACTCACAAATCCCAATTGCCTTTGCAGCAGGCCCATCTCGCGCGAAGCTGCAGAAACGATGAAGCCGTTTCCACCCGGCAACCACGCCGGCTCGTAGTAAATCCGGTCGGAGTTCAGCGCCACATCTGCCCGTTTTGCTGTCGCCACATCGAACGTCGCCAGCCCGCCCAGCGAATTCGCTGTCGGCTGCGACACCGGAATCACAATCGTTTTGCCATCCGGCAGCCATACCGGCACGGCGCTGTCCGTCAGCAACGTCTGGTTCGTGAATATCGCATGGTCCGGCGTCCCGTCCACATTCGCCATCAGCAAATCGAAATTCGGCGTGTCGTGCCGCTCGCGCAGATACACCAACTTCTTCCCGTCCGGCGAAAACGAAATCGGGCTGTCCACATCCTTGATCAGTTCTCTTGGCGTGCCCCCCAGAACCGGTGCCGAATACAAAATCGAAATTGTGTGCTCCGCCTCATCGCGCCGCACGAAATAGATATAGCTTGCGTCCGGCGAAAACATCAGCGACGAATATCGCGTTGCCGCCGGCGCGATCACCTGCGTGTTGCTACCGGTCTGAATATGCCGCAGCCACAGCGATTGCATTCCATTTTCGTCATGCACGTTCAGCAGGTATTTCCCGTCCGGCGAGATCGTCGCCAGCGACACATGCCCGTTATTCGTCAGGTTTTCGATTGCAAAATGCTCGAACGGGATGTGCGCCGTCTTCGTCAGCAGCGAGTACACGCCAAACCCGGCCGCCGCCACCACAATCAGCGCGATTAAAATTCCGACGCTCAGTCCAAACTTGTTGTCCTTTGCCGCTTCCACCAGCGCTGAACTTCCCGTTCGCGCCGCAGGCATCGGAGCCGACGGTGTCGGTGTCGCCACTGCGACCGAGCCGCCCGATCCCGTTGCCACTCCGCCCGACCCGATCGCCGCGCTCCTCTGCGCCGATCCCGCACCGCTCGCCGCCGGCGTCCGCCCCGAATCGCTCTCGCGCTGCAGCCGCTTCAGATCCGACCGCATCTCCGCCGCCACTTGATAGCGGTAATCCTTATCTTTCTCCAGCGCCTTGTTCAAAATCCGCTCGAACTCCGCCGGCACCGACGGATTCAGCGTCACCGGTGCCACCGGCGGATTATGCAAAATGTTGTCGAACACCACCGCGCTCGTCGAACCCGGGAACGCCTGCTTTCCCGTCACCATCTGGTACAGCACGGTACCCAGCGAAAATAAATCGCTCCGCCCATCCAGCTCTTCGCCGCGCGCCTGCTCCGGCGACATATACGAAATCGTTCCCACCGCCATGCCGGGGCTCGTTAGCAGATTCGTCATGTCCCCGATCGTGTCGGCGTTGCCTTCGTCCACATCCTTGAGCAGCTTCGCTAGTCCAAAGTCCAGCAGCTTCGCCGTTCCGCGCTCCGTCACAAAAATATTTGCCGGCTTGATATCGCGATGAACGATCCCTTTTTTGTGCGCCGCATCCAGTGCGTCCGCCAGTTGAATCCCGATCTCCACCGTCCGTCCGACCGGCATCGAGCCCTTCGCCAGCGTCGTGTCCAGCCCTTCGCCGTCGAGCAACTCCATCGCGATAAACGTGCGCCCTTCGAATTCCTCGATCGCATGAATCGTGCAGATTCCCGGATGATTCAGCGCCGACGCCGCCCGCGCCTCGCGCAAAAATCGCACCAGCGCCGACGAGTCGGGATCCGTCTCCATCGGCAAAAACTTCAGCGCCACCAACCGCCCGAGCTTCGTGTCCTCGGCCTGATACACCACACCCATTCCGCCGCCGCCCACCTTGCGGACAATCTTGTAGTGCGCAATCGTCTGCCCGTCAGTTATCTGCATGCACAAACTTCCCGCAACAATTCACGAATTGCTCCTACGTAATTCCGCCGTCGATCGGATGGACAATCCCCAATGCTAGTCGCGCCTCGTCCCCCGGTCAACGTCGCACCATCACTCTGTGTACGGGCGCAGCACCGCTGCGCCCCATGTCCCGTGTCTTATTGTTTTGGTGATTTGTCTTTGCTGGCCCAGTCGAGGTTGAAAGTGCGTTCGACGAGCTCATCGCCGTTCAGGTGAAGAATTCGGATGTTTGTCTCGGTCTTTCCATAACTCCCAGTGACAGGAACCGGATCTACCGTTTCTCCGCTCGGTACGAGAAGCTGGAGACTGTAATCGCCGGCGGGTAAACCATCGATTCTATAGATTCCCGACGTATCAGCAGTCAGCGTCGTTTTGCCATTTGGTCCCGACACCTCGATTTGTGCGCCGCTAAGATAGCTCGGTGCTGAGGGCCGTTCGAGAATGCCGTGAAATGGTTCGGGCTGCCGAACATATCCGACGATTGTCGCCCCTGTTGACGGAGGGCGACGCAGGATTCGCAAATCCAACGTAGCCTTTTGAATTAGCCTCGTGCGGCTACACGGGTATTGAGCCGACACAACTGGAACAAAATAACTTAAGAGCGTTCCTCCGCGGTCTCCATCGACGAAATAAGTTTCTCCCTGCCAATAAACGTTGTCCGTCAGCATTACAAGATGCGGCCAATACGAAGGCACGCCCCAGAATCGATCTTGCACAACGCCTATCGCCCACTCGCCAACACGATGTTCGTGAATCGCTTGTGGTCCGGATCGGCTCAATAACCAATTCCGGGGTGACATGCCGACGCAGATAGCACGCGCGGTGAATGCTACGTGATGTTGTGACTTCGGCTTTATAAACGGTGTGGGCACGCCGCAGTGTCCTCCAAAATTCGAGGGACGCAGGGTAACGCAAGCCACTCCCAGTGGAACGATCGCCACCGCCACCATTAGGCACGCGATTGCGACTCGCGACATTCTTGTTGTGAAGGTTTCCGGGTGGAGCTGTGTGAGTGCCGGCCACCTGCGCCAATGTGTTCCCAGCCAAAAACAGACCAAAGAACAGGAGTAGCACACAACCAACAAAGAAACTTCCCAGCCACTGGAAGCCAGTCGAACTCGAGTAAGTCTCGGACCCACCTGACATGAAATGTACTTCTCGGTACGCGAGACAGAAAACCGTAATCGGCAGCGATGCTAAGAAGAATATACCTGCGCGTCGGCGGCTATGAACCGCGATAAGGGAAGCCGCTATCAATTCGACAGCGAGCAGCGCGATACCTAGAAGCTCACACCATTTGAAAAACCAACTCGTATGATCGTAAGAAATGGGCGTGCTTGCCACTTCGAGAGCACCGAGTAGGTAGAGCCCTATGGAAAGACCCAATCCAACCATTACCCAACTGAGGCCGACTTTTAGCCTTGCTCGCGCCTGTGCAACCGAGCCGTTTGACACTCTCAATGCTCTCCGTCCCCGCCCAAATGCTCTATTATCGTAGACACCGTTCAACCCTTCGGAGTGCCTCTAACGGCCTACAATCCTCACCCGCGCGAATCGCCCTTGACACGCTCGTAACTTTATGATACTATTACCTTTACTGTTCGAATTACCCAAATGCCGACCCCGCGGCCATTCACGATCTCCCGTAACCCCCGCCGTTCCAACAACATCCACACTCTTGCTTTTAGGCGAAATGCTAACTCTCTGAAAACAGAAGACTTTCCCACTCTTTCACAAAACATGGGGGGTACACCCACCAAAAGCGAAAGTCCGGCGAAACTCGATTACCAAATTGAACCTTCGCGCCGCGATTTCCTCCGCTCGGCCTCGCTCCTCGCCGCCGGCGCCGCCACTTCCCACCTCTGGTCGCCGCTCCGTCGCGTCTCCGCCGACGCTCCAACCCCACTCCAGGAATTCGACTACGCCGACATTTCCGTAACTAGCGAACTCCACGCCCGCCAGCGCGAACAGTCCATCGCCCTCCTCATGGATCTCTCGGACGACAGCCTCTTAAAACCTCTGCGCGCCATGGCCGGCCAGGACGCCCCCGGCGAAGAACTCGGCGGCTGGTATCTCTACGATCCAAATTTCGACGGCAAAGCTCCCGGCGGCGCCGGTTTCGCGCCCGCATGCACCTTCGGCCAATGGGTCTCCGCGCTCGCCAGAAACTACGCCATCACCCGCGACGAAAAAATCCGCGAACGTGTCCTCCGCCTAAATCAGCTGTACGCCAAAACGATCACGCCCCAGTTCTACGACGTGAATCGCTTCCCGGCGTACTGCTACGACAAATTTGTCTGCGGCCTCATGGACTCGCATCGCCTTGCCGGCGACACCGACGCCTACAAAATTCTCGACGTCACCACCGATGTCGCCGAAAAACTTCTTCCCGGTCACGCCGTCGAGCACGGCCGCAACTGGCGTCCCGGCAAAAACGACGACTGGAGCCAGGACGAGTCCTACACGATGCCGGAAAATCTTTTTCTCGCGTACCAGAGCGGCGCCGGCGATCGCTACAAAGACTTAGCGGCACAATATCTCGACGAAGAATATTTCGGTCCGCTCTCCGAAGGCCGCAGCGATTTCGCTGGCCGCCACGCCTACAGCCACATCAACGCTCTCTCCTCGGCGATGCAGGCTTACCTCACGCTCGGCAGCGAAAAACATCTGCGCGCCGCAAAAACCGGTTTCGATCTTCTCGTCGCGCAAAGTTATGCCACCGGCGGCTGGGGACCTGACGAAACGCTGCGTGCGCCCAATACCGACGACGTTTTCGCCAGCCTCGCCAATTCGCATAGCAGTTTTGAAACGCCATGCGGTTCCTACGCGCATTTCAAACTCACGCGCTATTTGCTTCGCGTCACCCGCGATCCCCGCTATGGCGACAGCATGGAGCGCGTCATGTACAACACCGTGCTCGGCGCCAAGCCGCTGCTGCGCGACGGCAGCACCTTCTACTATTCCGACTACAACACCCGCGCCCAAAAAGCTTATTCCGATCGTCATTGGGCCTGTTGCTCCGGCACTTTGCCGCAAGTTGCGACCGACTACGGCATCAACTCCTATTTCCGCGACAAGGAAAGCGTCTACGTCAATCTCTACGTCCCTTCGACGCTGCGCTGGTCGCAGGACGGCGCGGCCGTCGCGCTCAAACAATCCGGCGATTATCCTTACACCAGCGAAATCCGCTTCGACATAAAAACTCCGAAGCCGCGCATCTTCATGCTGCAATTCCGCATTCCGTCGTGGGCACAAGGCGCCTCGATCGCCGTTAATGGCAAGGGCATCGAAGGCACGATCACGCCTGGCACATTCGCTCCGGTTCGCCGCGAATGGCGAAATAACGATCGCATCGAAATCGACCTGCCGCTAACCGCGCGCCTCGAGCCGATCGATCGCCGCCATCCCCGCACCGTCGCGTTGCTGAACGGCCCGCTCGTTCTTTTCGCGGTCAGCGATTCCACACCCGCAATCACACGCGGTCAATTGCTCGCCGCCGCAAAAACAGGGAAGAAAGAGTGGAGCGCGGAAAGTTCCGGCGGCAAATTGAAATTATTGCCGTTCACCGAAATTTCCGACGAGACCTACTCGACTTATCTCAACGTCACCTGACGGAAGGATTTTTACCAATGAAGGGGGAAATGCGCTGGCTGGATTGGTCTCGTCGTTTGCAATCGCTCGCGCAAAACGGCCTCACCTATTGCAAAGATCCCTACGACGAGCAGCGTTACAACGAACTCCGCACCATTGCCGCCGAAATCATGGCCGCCGGCGCTGGTCTCAACGAATCGAAATCTGTTCTCGAATGCTTCAAATTTGAAGAGGGCTACGCCACACCGAAAATAGACATCCGCGCCGCGGTTTTCGACGCTGATCGAATCCTGCTCGTGAAAGAACGCTCCGACGGATTGTGGACACTGCCGGGTGGATGGGCGGACGTCGGCGATTCGCCGAGTCTTGCCGCCGTCCGCGAAGTGAAAGAAGAATCCGGTTTCGACGTTGTCGTAAACAAATTGGCCGCAGTCTACGACCGCGACAAACACGACCATCCGCCGATTCAGCATCACGTCTTCAAGATTTTCTTCCTTTGCGAACTGCGTGGCGGAAGTGCTGCCGAAAGCGTCGAAACCAGCGGCGTCGATTTTTTCACGGAAGGGAACTTGCCTCCGCTCTCTCTGACGCGCGTCACCGAAACGCAGATCCATCACATGTTCGAGCATCACCGCAATTCCTCGTTGCCGACTTCGTTCGATTGAGGCAGACTGCGCAACGAAATTCCGAGGAGGAGCGAGTGGCACAGAATCGAAAGCTCGTAGGACTGGCAGTGCTTTGCATCGCGCTGGTGGGCTGCCAGCAAGCGCCTCCGCCTGTTGCACAAGCTCCCGCTCCTAGCGCGGACGGCGCCACATTCGACGCCGACGGCGCCGCTCACGTCACTCGCGTTGTCCCGATGCCTACTACTGTTTCGCCCGAAGCGCAGAAATATCTCGAAGGACTGTCGCATCGCAGCACTGCTTCGGAATCCCTCGAAAATCGCCGCAAGCGCACCGACGAATGGCGCCTAAAGCAATCCGCCGAAGCCAAGCGGCTCTTTCCGGTGAAAGTCGAAGAGACCAACACCGCCGGTGTGCGCACCGACATCATCACGCCGCTCGATACGCCCGCGGCGAATCGCGATCGTGTGCTCATCAATCTTCACGGCGGCGGTTTCAATTCCGATTCCGGCTCGCTGATCGAAGGAGTGCCAATTGCGAATCTCGCGAAAATCAAAGTCGTTTCTGTCTACTACCGGCTCGCTCCCGAAAATCCATTCCCAGCCGCGGTCGATGACGTCGTCGCCGTCTACAAAGAGTTGCTGAAAGCCTACAGGCCAAAGAGAATCGGAATCTTCGGAACGTCGGCCGGAGCGACGCTCACCGCTGAAGTCGCGTCGAAACTGAAACAGGCGGGATTGCCCCTGCCCGGCGCGCTCGGAATGTTCTCCGTGCATCCCGACTATTCGCGCCCCACGGATTCACAGCAAATTTTCGCGCTCGAAGGGTTGCCCGGTCGTCTCTCACCGCGCGATCCCAACAAGCCGCCCGAGGACGCCTACGCCGCATTCACCGATCGCAAAGACCCAGTCTTGTCGCCAATTTTCGCTGACCTGAAAGGCTGGCCGCCAAGCCTGCTCGTCACCAGCACGCGCGACCTTCTCCTCAGCGACACCACCATGTTTCACCTCGCCCTGACCAAAGCGGGCGTCGACGCGCAGCTCCTCGTCTACGAAGCACTCCCACACGCGTTCTGGTATCACTACGAATTGCCCGAAACCACCGACACTCTCAACCGCATGGCCAAATTTTTCTCAGACAAATTGGCGAAGTAATTTCGGAAACGGAACGAAGCGGAGCGAGAAAGAAGGAAATTTAGAGAATCAAAACGCAAACGACCCTGTCACGCTGCATCAAGCTTGCGACTGACAATTTAGGCGATGCTCGCGAGTTGGCGATTTACGCGAAGGCCGCGTTGAGATTTTCGATGGCTTCGTCGATTTCAACGGTGTTCTTGTAGCCGACCGTAACGGCATCGACGCCGGCATTCCGGAAAGCAAACTTCATCGCAGCCTGACGATCTTCGCGATTGAACGAGCCTTCTCCCACTAGCTTCATGCTGATGACGCCCGTATTGTTTTTCTTCACTTCTTTCACGTGAGTCACGACTTCGGGGACGTTGCCAAGTCCCTGCGTGGCGTAGTCCTCGGCGTCCATGCTGGTTCCCTTGTGATTCATGCGAATCATCGCGACGTCGAGCCACTTGAACTGCGGCGCCTGGCGTAACGCCGGCAACCCGTGCATTGAGGCGCCGTGGCTCACGATCGCCTGGCGATGCTGGGCTTCCATGATGCCGTCCTGCCAGCGAACGGTATCCGCGGGCCACGTGCCCGTGTGCTGCCAGTGCAAAAGCATGATGTCGAAATATTCGGTATTCGCCAGTTTGCGCAGTTCGTCGAACTTTTGCTGCGGATCCACACCATCGTGCGTGGTGACCTTGGACATGATGCGATAGCTGTCGCGCGGAATTCCTTTGAGCGCGACGCCGAGCATCTGGTGCATATTGCCGTAGGACTCGGCAGTCTCGTAAAACCGAATGCCGCGATCGTACGCGTAGCGAACGAGCCTGGTGAATTCTTCCTGACCGAGATCGCGCTGCACCTTGCCGCTGAAGCTGCCGGTGCCGAATGCGAGGCGTGTCACTTTCACGTTGGATTTGCCGAGCGTGACCCATTCCGTAGCGGCATTTTTGGTCGATGCCTTAATAGGCAGCGCGGAGCCAAGAGCTACGGCGCCTGCGGCCAGCGAAGTTGTTTTGAGAAAGTGACGGCGGGATTGGCAAGACACGGTGCACCTCATTCGGGCGAATGGCACTGCAAACAATCGAGGCTGGGACGGCGTTGCCGCGATACAGTTACCCGCGACAACAGACCCATCGTATTACATGTGTGGAAGGAGCGTTGATGAAAAATTCGAGGCGGGATTTTTTGGCCAAAAGTGGGGCGGTGGCACTGAGTGGCGGCGCGTTGCTCAGCGGAACAAGTGCGGAAGCGGGCGAGCGTGGTGCCGATCCGCAAGCTTCGGCAAGCCGCGGGCGCAAAATCAAAGTAGTCGTCTGCGGCGGTCACCCCGGCGACCCGGAATACGGCTGCGGCGGGACGATCGCGCGGCTTGCGCAGATGGGCCACGACGTCGTGCTGTTCTATTTGAATGATGGGGGCTGGCCGCCGACCTCTTCGGAGGTGCGCGTCGCCGAGGCGAAGAAAGCTTGCGAGTTGCTGAATGTGCGGCCGTTGTACGCAGGGCAGCAGAATGGGCACGCGATTGTCGACAACACGCACTATGAGGATTTCGCGAAGAAGCTCGAAGTCGAAAAGCCGGACGTAGTGATCACGCAGTGGCCGATCGACAATCACGCGGATCATCGCGCGATCACCAATCTGGCATACAACGCGTGGCATGCGTCGAAAGCGAAATTTGCGCTGTACTACTACGAAGTGTCGGACGGCGAGGACACGCTGCAGTTCTCGCCAAACCGCTATGTGGACATCACTGAGACGGAGCCGCTGAAGAAAGCAGCGTGCTACGCGCACGCCAGCCAAACTCCCGACCGCTATTATGCATTGCAAGACGACGTCGCGAAGTTTCGCGGCATCGAGGCGGGCGTTTCGCGCGCTGAAGCGTTCACCTTCCAGATTCGCAATCCTTTCGATATTTTCCCGCTGGTCGAACGCTACGTGATGAAGTGACTGGTGACTAGTGACTCGTTTGGCGCGACCCTGACTTTGGTGGACAGCGGATGCGATCGAAGTCGTGCTGACGTTGAGATCCTTCAGCGACCTTCGGTCGCCTCACGATGACAGGGCTGGTTTTAGTCATCGAGCGACCGTTTTTGGACGCTATACTCCTTCGCATCCTTCCAGGGAGGCCCTTACATGATTGAACTGAAGCGGGTTTGTGCGGCAATGGCGGTTGCGCTGTTATTGATCGGTACGGCGGATGTTCGCGCGTCGGCGACTGTCGTTGCGAGAATCGGAACTGCGGTTGGGGCGCGATCGTTTGCGGTGTCGGTGGTTGATCCGGTGTGTAAAGTGGTTCTTGACGCGAACCATAAGACGCTTGAGACGGCGAATCATATGTATACGGATAATCTCCATGGGAACGGCAAGAAGGTGACGGGCGAGATGATCACGGTGAATGGCGAACGGTACCTGTTGATGAATGGAAAATGGATGAAAAGCCGAATGACCGTTGCTGACACGAGAGCGCAAGAGGAAGAGAACATCAAGAACGCGAAGGTGCTTTCGTGCAAGCGGACTGGCGATGACACGGTGGGTGGCGAGGCTGCGACGGTTTATACCGAGCACACGGAGAATGAAGATACGAAGTCGGATGGGAAGATTTGGATTTCGAAGAGTCGGGGAGTGATTTTGAAGGAAGAGATTGATTTGGATTCGGGGGACCCGATCAAGGAACACATTTCGCTGAGGTATGAGTACGGGAATGTGAAGGCACCGGTTTGAGGCGGTGACTGGTGGTTGGTAATTGGTGATTGGTTTGGTGGGAGGTTGGGTTTGGCGGGCGACGCGAATGGTTGCGCAAGGTTTACGCCTGAGATCCTTCGCTTCGCTCAGGATGACAAACGCTCATTCAGCGCGCGCTGAGGGTTTGCAGAGTGCGACTGAGGTCGTGCTTACGTTGAGATCCTTCGGCCTCCTTTGGACGCCGCAGGATGACCGGAGTGAGAAGAAGCGGCTGAGTGATTCGTGTTGTCGTGATGATTTGGGCGGTGCTTCATCTAAACCCGCACCCTCTCAAAACTGAGGGTGCGGCACCCAAGAGCCGAGTGGAGCTGCAACGTTGGGTGGCGGGGACGGCGGGAAGTTAGCCTTTGGGGGCGTAGTAGCCTTTGCGGGCCAGGACTTTGTCGTCGTGGTGGGAGACGTCGACTTTGATTTTGCGGAATTTGCCGTCGTGGGCGGTGTTGGTCGGGTAGTAGCCGAGGGTGTACTGGCTGCGGAGCTCTTCGGAGATTTGGTCGAAGGCTTCCTGGAGATGCTTTTCGTTGTTGGCGACGATCATGCGGCCGCCGGTTTCTTCGGTCATTTGTTTCGCGACGCCGGTGTTGCCGCCGAAGCGCGAGTCGGCGACGAGCAAAATGTGAATGACGGTGTCGGTGCGCTGCGCGGCTTCGATCGCTTCTTCCTTGCGGACCTTGCTGCCCTCATCCTGAGCGTCGGTGACGATGACGATCGCTTTGCGTCCGGCTTCTCCCGTGAGTTTCTCGTTGCAGGCTAGGTAGACGGCGTCGTAGAACGCGGTGCCGACGGTGTTGCCGCCGACCGGTCCGGGATTGATCATGCCGCCGCCCATCGGGGAGTTGATGCGCGTCTTGCGAATGGCGCGGTCGAGCAGGCCGCGATCGTCGGTCCAATCGGAGAGGAGGTCGACGTCGGTATCAAACGACATGATGAGCGCTTCGTCTCCTTTGCGCAGCACGCGACCCAGAAACTGCCCGCCCATGTCCTGAATCGCCCCGAGCATGAATTGTTCAGATCCAGACGTATCGAGAAGCAACGCGAGCGTGATTGGGAGCGTCACTTCTCTGGAGAAGAAGGCGATCTGCTGATCCTGGCCGTCTTCCTGAATCTTGAAGTCTTGCTGCTTGAGGTCGGTGACGATGCGTTTGCTGTGGTCGCGAACAGTGGCGAAGAGGTTGACCAAGGTGACCTGGCTGCGAATGACCGGGCCCTGCTGCGAATCCTGCGGTGGCGCGGGTGTTTGCTTGGGCGACGGAGCGGGGCGCGCGGAGGAAGCGTGGAGCGCATCGGAGCCGAGTACGAAACCTGCGGCAACAACGGCAAGCAGCGCCGTCGCAAGAGTGGCCGGCAACAGCTTCTTCACAGAACGCATGTATACTTTCCTTGAGCAGAGATGCCCGGCACGAATGATTCGCGGCTGGGATGGATCCGCCACGTAAGATGCCGCGATACGGCGCGGGGGATGCGCGGGCTCAAAACCCACCAGAGCTAGCTGAAACCGAAGAAAGTTTGGCCTGACGATGATGAAAAGTCCACGAAAAACAGCACTTGGAGCCGGTGTGGCGTTGCTACTCGCTCCACTGGGGTACGTGGCGGCGCAAAATCCGGTGAAGCCGCCGAAGCCGAATCCAGATGGGCAGTCGCAGCCCGCGCCGACCCAACCGGCGCAAACACCACCGCCGGCTCAGACCAATCCGCCGGCGAATCGGCCGGGCGAAAATCCACCGCGAATGAGCGACTTGCAGGCGCGCATCACGGTGAACTCGAATTTGGTGATTTTGCCGGTGACGGTGAAGGACCACTCCGGCGAACTCGTGCCCGATTTGAAGCGCGATGAGTTTCGCGTGTTCGAGGATAACGTCGAACAGCACATCGATATGTTCACGGCGGAGGCGTTTCCGCTGTCGATCGTGGTTTTGATCGACAACGATTTGAAGGACAAGGATGCGGAGAAGGTGCAGTCGAGCTTGATGGCGATCCTCGGCGGGTTGAGCACGGAGGACGAGGCATTTATCTGCCGGTTCGACCAGTTTTTCCATCCAGGCAAGGGATTCACGAACGATCAGGACAAACTGGCGACGGAATTGAAGAGGACGAGCCTGGATTCGACGGCGGATGTGGCACCGCCGAGTCCGTCGTTCAGCGGGCCATCGATCAACAATCACTCGGCGACCGACGATTCGGCAATCGACAAGGGCGCGCGTGCGATCAGGGGGCAGCCGACGAAGGCGCTGGATGATGCGATGTTTGCTGCGTCGCAGTTGCTGCACGACCGGCCACGGAACCGGCGGCGCGTGATCTTGCTGATTTCCGACGGAGTGGATGGCGGGAGGAAGTTCAATAAAGTTACGACCGAAGACGTCATCAAAGCGTTGCTCGCTGAGAACATTTCGGTGTACAGCATCGCGGTGCCGACGGCGTATCTGGAGCGGAAGATTTCGCCCGTCGATCGCGAGAGGTCGCCGCTGATTCGCTATGCAAACCATTCGGGCGGAGAGGTTTATCACGCGACGAAAGAGCACAGCTTTGAGGAATTTTATTCGCGGCTGACGGAAGAGGCGCGGAACCAGTACACGCTGGCGTATATCCCGCGAGGGACGGACCCGAATGTGGACTACCACTCGATTGAGGTGCGCGTGAAGCGGGACGGCCTGGACATCAAGACGCGGGATGGGTATTACTCGGGGCAGGTGCCTTCGGCGCGGTAGGAAGGGAAGAGTTCACCACAGAGGAAGTAAAGAAAACTGAGGGAAAAGTTCACGAAGGGCGCTGCGATTGCGGCGCCCTTCGTTTTTGTAAATGCCTACTTGCCCTTTTTCTTAGCGGGCTTTTTTTTTGTTTTCTTGGCCATGCCGGGCTCCTGCGGATTTTCTCAAGCAACTGCGCTTAGCGCAGCGCCTATGCGTGCATTGGGTATAGGCGCTGCGTGGGTGAGAGTCAAGATGAATCGTGAGTGGATGCGAGAAAAATAGTTACGAGTACGTCGATTCGAGCGAAGACAAGTTCGAATTCTGCTCGAGCTGCTGTGTTCGCGTGAAACAAACGCGGGAAAAAGCGTTGGAATGACACAGCAGGTGGCGACTGCGTTTCGTGGTGAAAGTTTTGTTGGCGCTGAGTCTAAACCCCGCGATCTGAGAAGCGATCGCGGCTACAGGGTGGTGCGGATTACATCGTGCGGACATGGGGCGCAGCGGTGCTGCGCCCGTACACAATTCGCGCTGCGCCGGACCGAGAGTATTCGAGCTAGTGCGGATTAGGTGCCGAGGGATTCTTCGTAGGCGGGGCAGATGGGTTTGTAGGCGCAGCCGCGGCAGGCGAAACCGCGCTTGGGGGAGAATTCGCCGGCGCGGATGTCGGCGGCGGCTTCCTGTACTACTTTTTGGGCTTCGTCGAGTTGCTTGTCGGTGCGCGTGGTCGATTGGATCTGATTGTTCTGGAGATAGTGGAAGGCGAGGCGAACGGGATTCAGCTCGAGAATTTCTTTTGCGGCGATGGCGTAGATGCTGAGCTGAAGGTCGCGTCGGGCGTCGGCTTCCTTGCGAGCTTTGCCGGTTTTGTAGTCGATGATCTCGACGTCTTTTTTTCCGAGCGAATTGATCTGGTCGATGCGGCCGTTGATGATGACGTTGTTTTCCAGCGGGAGTTCGAAGGATTTTTCCTGTTCGAGGACTTCGGGCGGATTGGCCAGGAATTCCGCGTGGAAGACGCGGAGCTGCTCGATGCCGTCCTTTTTGTATTCGGATTCCTGATATTCGTCTTCGTAGCCTGCCGAGGTCCACTCGGTTTCGAACGCGCGAACGACTTCGTCGAAGGGAAGTTTAACACCCTTGCGGAATTGATCGATGAATCGGCGGACCGTAGTGTGCATCACGGAGCCGAAGCTGAGCGTCGCGGCTGGGCCTTCCTTGAGTGACCACAGGCGGCTGAAAAGGAAGAGTTGCGGGCACTTGCGGTAGGAGTCGACGGCAGAGGCGCTAAGTTTGAGCGGCTCGGGCGTCGGTGGGTGGTAGCTCTCGGCCCATTCGCAGATTTGCGAAAAGATCCGCGGGCGAGCGGATTGAGAAGGGAAGAGAGTTGTGTCGTCGCCGGCAGCGTCGGCCGCGCTTGTGTCGCGCACTTTTACTTTTGGCGAAATCTGAAGGACGTCGCGTTTGCGGACGGTCGAGTCCATCAGGATGTCTTCGATGAAGGTGGGGACTTTTCCTTTTTTCTCGGTGAGGGTTGTGATGGTGAGCTTGCGCTCGGCGCGCGTGAGAGCTACGTAAAAGAGACGGCGCTCTTCCTGGATGTGGAAGCTTCCTGCGGGTAGATCTTCTTTCATCAGCTTAATCGGAAATTCGAAGAGCGGCGAGCGCTCTTTAGCCGGGAAGCATCCGTAATTGACGCGGAGAAGGAAGACGTGCGGGAACTCGAGGCCTTTGGCGCCGTGGACGGTCATGAGTTGCACGGAGTCGCCGGGAGCTTCATCGTCGAGGCAGATCTGGCCCAAACCGGACTGTTCGAAATAATCGAGATATTCGAGGAATTCGGGGAGCGAGCGCGTTTCGCTCTTAGGCTCCCAGGTTTTGAGAAATTCGACGAGCTGCGTGACATAGCGACGCGCGGCTGGTTTGACGAGATGTGGGATTTCGAGCCAGTCGATGAGGGCGCGGAGGACGTCGATGGCGGGGCGGCGCTTGAGATTTTTTCGCTGGGTAGAGATGAATTCGAGGAGGTCGGCGAGCGCTTTGGGGGATGGGTCGAACGGCAGATCGGATTGCGGGGATTGGAGTGTGTCGTAGATCGAGGTGCGCTTTTTGCGTGTTCGTTCGGCGAGGCGGACGAGGTCGACGGGTTCGAGATGCCAGGCTGGAGCGGCAAGGACGCGAGCGGCGGCGATGTCGTCGAAAGGCTTGTTGATGAGGCGGAGGTAGGCGAGGACGTCGCGCACGAGCGGATGCTCGAGGATGGAGAGCCGCGAGATGACGAAGGGAATCTTGCGCTCGGCGAGTTCCTTGACGAGGCGGTCGCGGTGATTGTGCTGGCGATAGAGGATGGCGAAGTCGCGCCACGGAGTGCCTGCGCGGTGGAGGCGTTCGAGTTCGCTGGCGACCCAGGTGGCTTCTTCGTCTTCGTTGGAGAGTTCGGCGATGCGGATGCGTTCGCCCTCGGGATGCGTGGCGGAGAGGACTTTGTTGGGGAAGTCGGAGCTGACTTCGTTTTGCGCGATGACTTGCGTGGCGACGCGGAGAATGTTGGGCGTCGAGCGATAGTTTTCGGTGAGCGTGACGCGATAGGCGGATGAGTCGCGGCCGGTCTTCCACCCGGCGAAGCGTTCGAGGAAGAGTTTGAAGCTGCCGAATGAGGCGCCGCGGAAACGGTAGATGGCTTGATCGTTGTCGCCGACGGCGACGATGTTGCGCGGCGCAGCGGCGAGTAGATGGAGGAGCTCGAGCTGGGCGATGTTAGTGTCTTGAAATTCGTCGACAAGGATATGTTTGAAGCGCTGCTGGAGTTTTTCGCGGAGCGCGGCATCGTTGCGTACGAGTTCGATGGTGCGGGTGATCAGCGCGCCGAAGGAGAAGAAGTTTTTTTCGCGGAGGATTTCTTCACTCACTTTGTAGGCGCGGGCGATTTCTTTTTGGAGAGCGACGTTTTCGACGCGTTCGGCGAAGGTGTCGTCGTCCACGAGTTTGCGGTCGATGAGGAGATCGGTTTCGAGTTCGTCGGCGAAGGTCTGGAAGTCGTCGCTGGAAACGAGTTCGTCCTGGCAGCGGGAGAAAAATTTGAGGAAGTCGCCGAGGAATTGACCGGGCTCGGCGAGTCGGCGGAATTTTTCGAGTTTGAGGCGCGCCATGTTGCGGCGGAGGAGGATCCAGTGGTCGACGTCTTCGAGGATGGCGTACTTTGCGCCGTTTTCGCGGAGGATTTCTTCGCAGAAGGCGTGGAAAGTGAAGATTTGCACGTCGCGGCCGCGTTCGCCGCAGGTTTTGACGATGCGGGACTTCATTTCGCCGGCGGCTTTTTTTGTGTAGGTGAGGGCGAGGATATTTTCGCCGCCGAGCGCGGGGGCAGAATCGAGCAAGTGGCGGATGCGTTCAGTGATGACGCGGGTTTTGCCGGTGCCGGCGCCGGCGATGACCAACAGTGGGCCGGAGCCGTGGGTGATGGCGCGGCGCTGGGCATCGTTGAGCTTGAGAGCGCTGGTTTCGAGCGGGGAGATGTCGAAAAGCGTGGGATTCACATTGTTAGGTTAGCGGATTTTGGGGCGAAGAGGAAACGAAGGCGGATGGGTGCGCAGTGCGTGCGTGTAAAAAGTTATTTTGTGTCAGCGCTGGGACTTTTTTCCGGAGACGACGTCGGCGGTGAATTGAGAGGAGTGGCCGCGTGGGACGCTGAGCGATTGCCACTTGCCGGTCTTGGCGGCGGTCATATGTTTTGCGGCGAAGACGATTTGACCGATGTGCATGGAGTAGTGGGCGACCTGGCGGTTGATCGCTTGCATGACGGAGTGAGGCTCGGTGCGGATCAAGACGGTGCGGGTGAGATCGTCGTCGGTGAGGGGCTCGAGCGCGTCGAAAACATATTTCCAGCCGGCGCCCCACATGGCCATCAGCTCTTCACGAGATTTTGGCGCCTCTTCGAACTCGGAGTCGCGGTTGCGATCGGGCTTTTCGCCGTCGGTGGTGAGGAAGTTGCGCCAGCGCGAGCGCATGTTGCCAACCATGTGCTTGACGATGATAGCGATGGAATTGGATTCGGGGTCGAGCGCGACGAAGAGGTTCTGGTCGGGACATTGCTCGATGGCGCGTTCGCCGAGTTTTTTATAGTGGCGAAAGAGGGAGAGAGAGTCCTGAATGTAGGACGTAGAAAATTCGTGTGGCATAAAAGCATTTTTCACCAGAGGACGGACGAGGCGCAAGAGTACGCGTGAAACGGAAGGACGGGGAGCGGCGTAGAGAGGAGTGGGCGGGCGGAGAATGTCGTTGACATTTCGCCTTTTGTTCGCCTAAGATGTGCACCGCTCAAGTCCCTATCTCTCTTGTTGGAGGATTACATCATGACGATTGGCCAATCGATGCTGCC
The DNA here is from genome assembly GCA_963795355.1 of uncultured Acidobacteriota bacterium. Lineage (GTDB taxonomy): Bacteria > Acidobacteriota > Terriglobia > Acidiferrales > UBA7541 > Acidiferrum. Next base: position 30,259 of record CAWCHM010000006.1, on the reverse strand, counting down.
GGAATTTGATCAGGAAATGCAGAGCACGCGGAAGGTGTTGGAGCGCGTGCCGGATGAGAAATGGAATTGGAAGCCGCATGAGAAGTCGGGAACGCTGGGCTGGTATGCGTGGCACATCTGTACGCTGCCTGGCTGGGCAACGATGACGATCAATACGGAGAATCTCGACATCGCGCCGAAGGACGGCAAGGGATTCGACATGCCGAAGGCGGAAAACGCGAAGGCTGCGTTGGCGCAATTCGATAAGGATGCGGCGGAGGCACGGGCGGCACTGGAGAAGGTCAGCGATGCGGATATGATGGCAAACTGGAGCCTGCTGATGGGTGGGCAGAATATTTTTACGATGCCGCGCGTGGCGGTGCTGCGCGGAATGGTGATGAATCACTTGATTCATCATCGTGGTCAGCTGACGGTTTATTTCCGGATGCTTGATATTCCGGTGCCGGGGTTGTACGGGCCGAGCGCGGATGAGGGCCAGATGGGGAATGCGGCGGCGAAAGCGTAGTTGAGCGCGGGTGGCTGTCGATAAGTAGTCGCAAGGAGTGTTGGGTGGAAAGGGCACGCTGAAGCGTGCCCTTTTTCGTTGGATATGGTGGTTCTGCGTCCGATCGGGCGATCTCGTATAATGGTGTTTCGGAGGCTCCCGCCATGGAAACACCTGTCATTCTGTCCGCTGTTCGCACACCCGTCGGAAAATTTCAGGGAGGACTGTCGTCGTTTAGTGCGCCGGAGCTTGGCGCGAAGGTGATCGCTGAGGCTGCGCGGCGCGCCGGTCTGGATGCGAAGCAGATCGACGAGGCGATCCTCGGGAACGTGATTCAAGCCGGCATCGGACAGAATCCGGCCCGACAGGCGGCGTTGAAGGGCGGCTGCGATCCACGTGTAGCCGCGCTGACCATTAATAAGGTTTGTGGGTCGGGGCTGAAGGCAGTGGCCCTGGCGGCGCAGGCCGTGCAGCTGGGCGAATCGGAGATTGTGGTCGCGGGCGGCATGGAGTCAATGACGAATGCGCCGTATCTCTTGCCGCAGGCGCGGAGTGGGTATCGAATCGGCGATGGAAAGCTGATCGACTCGATGATTCACGACGGGCTGTGGGACTCGTACGAAAATTTTCACATGGGGATGACCGGCGAGTTGGTCGCGGAGAAGTACGGAATTTCGCGCGAGGAACAGGATCGGTTCGCGTTCGAAAGCCACCAGAAGGCGATTCGCGCGCGAAAGTCGTGTTTTTTCGAGGCGCAGATTTTGCCGGTCGAAGTGCCGCAAAAGAAGGGCGATCCCGTGGTGATCAAGTATGACGAGTCGCCGCGGGAAGATACTTCGATGGAAGTGCTGGCGAAGCTGAAGCCGGCGTTCAAGAAAGACGGAACGGTCACGGCGGGGAATGCGCCGGGGACGAATGACGGTGCGGCGGCGGTGATTGTGACCAGCGAGCGGAATGCACAGCGGCTTGGCAAGCAGCCGATGGCGCGGATCGTGGCGCAGGCGGTGAGTGGCGTCGAGCCGAAATGGGTGATGATGGCGCCGGTTGAGGCGGTGGAGAAGTTATTGAAGAAGACGGGTTGGGATCGCGACAAGGACGTCGATCTTGTGGAGTTGAACGAGGCGTTTTCAGTGGCGGCGATCGCTGTGACGCGGCAGCTCAAGCTGAATCCTGAGAAGGTGAACGTGAATGGCGGCGCGGTGGCGATCGGGCATCCGATCGGGGCAAGCGGCGCTCGCATTCTGGTGACGCTGCTTTATGAATTGCAGCGGCGCGACTTCAAGCGTGGAATCGCGGCGCTTTGCCTTGGCGGCGGCAATGCAGTCGCGCTTGCGGTCGAACGCTTCTAAGAACGAAAGAGACCGGAATCCGAATGAAATATTGTCCTGTTTGCGATGCCGAGTATGCCGATAGCCACGCGATGTGCAGCGTGTGCGGCATTGAACTTGTACCCGAAGAGTTGCGCGGACATCCGCTCGATGAGCGTCAGCGCAAAGAAAAAATCGTGCTGGTGTGGAAGGGCGGCGACCCGCTCGCCGTCAGCGAAGTCATTCACACGTTGCGCGAAGCTGGAATCCGGCATCACGTACAGCCCACCAATGAGCATCTGGTTTTCGAACTCGCGATGCCGCGGCCTAAATATGCAGTGCGCGTATTTCTCTCGGATTTGCCCCGTGCGAAAGAACTTCTCGCGAATGTACGAGAGAGTGCGCCGTTTGCGCTTGATGAACCGGCGGACGACGAAGCCGATTCGAACGCGATCGAAGATCGGCCCAGCGATCGCTCGTGGAATCCATCCGACGCGACGGCTGTCGTTTGGAGCGGTGCAGACACAGCCCTCGCCGACCTGCTTGAGGCATGTCTACGCGAGAATCGGATTGGAGTGCGGCGCGATGACGGCGCCGACGGGAACGAGCCGGAGCTGATTCGGTTGCTGGTGGCACCCGCGGCGGAAGCGGCCTCACGCGAAATCATTCGCGAGGTGCGCGAAGCGACTCCGCCTGCCTGACACGCCCGCTGGGCTCGCCTGAGAAACGTTACTGTTGCGGTTGAGTCTGCGGTGCTTGCTGTGACGCCTGAGCCTGCGCGCGAATCGACTGCCGCCATTTCTCGATCTCTTCGTAGTGCGCATCGGCGAACGCGATGCTCCCGGGATTCAACCCTTCCGAGGCTTTGGCCACCGCGACCGTCATGTTGCGTTTCTTCATCAGCGAAACTGCTTCGGAGCGGCTAAGCACGTCGATCGAAATCAGATAATCGCGAGTCGTGAAGTTATGTTTCTTGAGCAAGGCGGTGCACTGGCCGACCTGTGCGTCCATCATCTTTGCCTTCTGCGTGAGACTCGCATCGGCGTACGCCGGATCGCCGGTCAACTGGTCCCACGCGGGCCGGTTCTGCTTTCGGCAAGCGGCGATCTCACCAAAGCTGGCGGTGATCTGTTCGAATTTCGGCTGATCGAGAATGTACGCCTTAATGTCCTTCGCGTCCTGATCCTCGGTTGGCTGTGCTGCCGCTTGTTGCGACGCTGTCGACTGGAACCTGCTCGCGGCGTGCGTCGTCGTGGAGCACCACAGGGCCAAGATGCCAACCGCGATCGCGCTGATTGCAATTTTTGAAAGCATATTCATCGCACATTCTCCCAACGCCAAGATACCAGATGGGTTCACCCCCACCGCAAGGCTTCGATGCGGGTGGGTTTCATGGCGGTTGGATGGACGCGGAGGTAGGGCGGTTTCGCGGACAGACGAAGTAGCCGTCCGCCGCGATGAGCCGTGGATTTTCCTAGGTCTCAACGAGCGGAATCGTGGGATCGGTGGATTCGGCCGGAGGCACGGCCCGCAAGTCAAAAGCGCAATTCGGGCAGAATTTATCGTCTTCCGCGACTTCCTGTTTGCACTGCGGGCAGGACGGATGCAGATTGCATTTGCAGTTCGGGCAGTAGTTGAATCGCGCCCCGACCATCTTTCCGCACTGTGGGCATGCATAAGGAAGAGGCTGCCGCATCAAGAAATAGAGAATGAAGCCGATTGCGAAATAGGCGGGAGTCAGGATGATCACGAGAAATGTCCAGAGTCCCGAGCTCATGCCGCGGCGTTTCGCGTCACGGTTCACGTACGCGATCATGAAGATGTAGCTTGCGAGGAATAGCGAGACGACCGTGACGATTCCGGCCAAAGCCAGTGATGCCAGCGCAGGATTGTTCTGTATGTCCGGTGGAAAGGCGTGGCCCTCGTTCAAATTGGGATTCAGATTCACATAAGTCGCGATCACGAGTGCGAGCACGTAAAGAGTGGCCACGGTCCATCTGAGCCACGCCGGCACCAACTTGAATTCTTGCCAGAAACGCAGACCTTTTTCGCGCTTGCGCCGGAAGCGAATGAGGCGCATTCGCTCACTCCAGGATTCACTCACTTTTTGTGGATACTCCGTCATCTCAGTCGTCTCCGCTTCCGCCACTCGCTTGAATCGTTAAAAATTATTGTTCAGGTCGACGCGCGACGTGTTCGTCCCCGCGCTTTCGGCGAACAAAATGGCCGCCGCGATAATTGCCGGCAGCGCCCACCAGACGCCGAAGCCCATCTTCCATACGAGATCCGGTAGGCCCGCGCGATGTCCGAACCATTCCAGGCCGCGCCACACGTATGGTGCAGTCGCAGCACCTGCGACCCACGAAGCGCCGCACATCAGGTAGACAAGACGCCACCGCGGCTGGCGAACCGAGCGCATCTCTTGCGCGCGCAGCCGTACGCGAAACTGTGTGCGCGCCGCCAGCCCGCGCGGCGCCGAAAAATTCAGCGCGACGAGCGATCGCAACGCTTGCTGCACCGTGTCGGCACTCGCGCTGCATTGTGGGCACTCGCGAAGATGCGCCGCCAGCCACTCCTGCTCCGCCGCTGCAATGCCTTCCACTCGCTCTTTCGCGATGAGCGATTCGGCGCGACCGTGAATTTGATCGGCGTTGTTCAATTCCGGGTTCATGCCGCACCGCCTGCCAACAAACCTTTCAGTGCTTCGAGTCCGCGATAAAGCCGCGATTTCACGGTTGAAATCGGGGTGGATTGAATCCTTGCGATTTCGTCGAGCTGCATCTCTTCGCGGAACCTGAGCAACAGAACTTCGCGATAATGCACCGGTAATCGGTTGAGTGAGGATTGCACGCGCTGCTCGCTCTCACCCTGCAGATAAATGTTCAGCGGCGATTCCGCCTTTTCGTCCGCCAAGTCGATCGACCTTCCTACTTCTTCGGGATCGACCATCGCATCGAGGCTGATCGCTTTTTTCTGCCGCTGCCAGTCGATCACCAGATTGCGCGCGATGGTGAAGAGCCATGCTTCAAATTTGTGCTTGCCGTCGTATTGGTGTCCGCGTTCGAGGACGCGGATCCACGTTTCCTGAAAAAAATCTTCGGCGCGCGCGGCGTCGCCCGTGATGTACACCAAATAACGATAGAGGCGATGCTGATACTCCTCGATCAGGCGATCGAGAAGCTCAGGGTCGCGCTGGCGCAAACCTTGGATGAGCGTTTTTCTGTCGTCAGCCATCAGTGGTGAGAAAAGAAAAGTCGATCTTGCCGCGGCCGCCAGCGAACTGAAAGCCGACGACGTCGCGCCGAGAGCGGAGTTGCAAATCGCTCCAGCGCCCACAGCTTGCAACCGGGCATGAGTGAACGTGGCGATCATTCTAATCGGTATACGATTGGCGCCGCGGAAAAGACGCAGTGCCAGGGAGCGTGCCTCGCCTACAGTGTGCTGGTTTGTGGGCGAGAGGCTGTTGCTCACCTAAGCTGCTTGTTATCAATGCGGTGGATGGATTGCCTTCCTGCGATCATTCGCGCGAAAGCGGCGCTCCGTCTACAAATTCCAATTGATATCCACGAATTCGACAGGCGTAGTAGACTTTGCCCAGATTTTGAAAGTGCGTGGCCTCCAAGGAGAACGTTCATGTGTGCTAGCCCGGCTGCCGGATCTTCGTTAATTCTTTTATGGGCGGGTGAGGATCCCGCGTTCTATCAGATGCTGACCGACTCTCTCAACGCGGCGGGAATACCGTCGCGCAACATGGCGATCGGCGATGATTCGATCAAGCCAGACTCTGATCCGCTGCCTATCGACTGGAAGCCGCGCTTTGGATTCGAAGTGGCCGTGTTGTCGGCCGACATGACCGCGGCGCAACAGATTATGGAGAAATTGCTCGCGCAAGAGCCGCAGGATCTCGAAATTCCGGCGCAGCCGCTTGCGACCGACGAAGAGCGCCCGCTGACCGAATATACCGAGATGCATCCGAAGGTGGAAATCTGGAATGGCGGCGACGACAAGACTTCGGAGTTCTTGACAGCGGCGTTGCAGGAAAACGAAATCCCCATGCACATCGAAACGCCCGACGGTCAAACGCACATCTATGTCTCCGCTGCCAACGAAGAGCGTGCCCGCGAAATCGTCCGCGAAATTATGCTTGGCCAGCCGCCGAAATAAATTTTGCAAAAACGCTGTTAGCTTTTGATCGTGTTCGTAGTCGCGTCCCAGGTCGTGGGGGCGTGACGGAAGTAAGACTCGTTCGCCATGTGGCATGCTAGTGCGGCGTGATGACCGAAGACGGCGTCTTCGGTGACGCTGCCATGGTTGCGGACAGCTTCGAAGAAATTCCAGATGTGCGGCTTCAGCTCATCCCACGATGCTCCCGTGTAGGTAAATCCCTCGAGAGTCGGCTCTTTGCCGGGTTTCGGGTCGTGTTCCTCATGCCATTGTTTGGCGTACGCTTCGCGCATCGCGTGTGGAAAGCTGCCGGTGTAGTAGCTGGGCGCATCGTTCTCGCCCGTCTGCGGCAAATACTTGATCTCGTATTCGGTGACTTCCAGCGTGCCTTTCGAACCGTAAAAGCGATACGTTTCCGGCGAAGCGCCGCCGAGATTCAGCCGGAGATAAACCGGCGCCTGTAGCGACGGATATTCGTAAAGCGCCGCGTGGACGTCGGGCATGTCGCGCCCATCCTTCCAGCGAATGATGTTGCCGAGTGCTTGCACGCGCTTCGGCTGCTCATTGATACCGAGCATGAACATCATGCCGCTCACCAGGTGAACGAGGAGATCGCCGGCAACGCCGGTGCCGTACTCTCGCCAGCAGCGCCATCGCGCGAAATATTTCGGCGACATGTCGGGATCCCAAGCGCGTTTCGGCGCGGTGCCTTGCCACGTTTCCCAATCGAAATTTTGCGGAGAAAGTCCCGGCGGCGTCGGGTATTGCCAGGCGCCGTTGGGATCGTTGCGGCCGTAGGTGCCCTCAACGAGAGTCAGAGTGCCGATCGTTCCTTGTGACAGAATTTCTCGCGCCTTGGCGCAAATTACGGAACTCACGCGCTGCGATCCGATTTGCACGATCTTGCCCGTTTCTTTTGCGGCGGCGACCATTTCAACGCCGTCGGCGGCCGTGTGCGACATCGGCTTTTCGCAATAGATCGGCTTGCCCGCGCGGACGGAATCGACCACGACCTGCTTGTGCCAGTGATCAGGCACGGCGGCGAGAATGCAGTCGATCTCTTTATTGTCGAGAAGCTCTTTGTATTTTCGCGTGGTGAAGAGATTCGGCTTTCCGGTGATTTCGCGGGCGAGCAGGTGGCGCTCGTCATAGAGATCGGCGGCGGCCACGCATTCGGCGCCAGGGAGCGCGACGGCGTTGGAGAGCACGCCTGAGCCTTCCATGCCGACGCCGATGATGCCGAAGCGGAGACGATCGCTCGGCGGGACGTCGGCAGGGAAAGACGCGCCTTCGAGACGGTGGTCGGGAAGCGCAATCGCATTCGCGGCTGCGAGAGCGCCGGCAGTAGCTGCGGTGCGCTGGAGAAATTGGCGTCGAGTGTAGTTAAATTTCATTCGGCTGGATCTCCTGCGGGAACGAAAATTTCAGATTTCGAGCGTATCGAAACAGTGCGCGACCGTATTACGCCCTCAAGTGTTGATCGACGACCGAATGTGGTGAACATCAGGGAAGCGGACCGACAGACACTTCTTTAAAGAAAACGATGTCGTTGTCGCTGTGATTCTGGAGGCCGATGTAGCCTTCGTCGGGACGCCGGCCGTGCTGCGGTTCGAAATCGAATTTGCGATCGGGCACTGGCCCGCCTTCGGTGTAGTCGGTGACGCGGGTGCCGTTGACCTCGACGATCGTGCGTGAAGCATTGAGCGTGATCACCATCGTGTTCCATTCGGGACCAGGCTTGCCGGGCCGGGCGAGCGGCTTGGTGAGCGAATAAAGCGTGCCGGTGACGTGATATTCGTCTTCCTTCGAATCTTCGGGCTGATTGTCGATCTGCACTTCATAGCCGTAGTGGACGGGCATCCATGGCTCGCGCGGCTCGATGGGAATGCGGATGAAGACGCCGGAGTTGTCGTTGTGGTCGCGCATCTTGTAGACGACGCGAATGCGACAATTGCCGAACTTTTCCTTCGTCCAGTAGAGCAGTCCCATGCCGCCGTGCGTTCGGATCAGTCCGTCCTCGACGGTGTCTTCGCCGGGGCCAACATGCTTCCAGCCGTCAAGATTTTTGCCGTTGAAGAGCGGGCGCCACTGCTCGGCAGCCTTGGCGTTGGAATGCGAGTGATTTGGAACTGCGAGAAGGAAGATAACGGCTGCGATGGAGAGCAGCGAATTACGCGCGATCGAGCTCATCGTGGAGGCTCCTGGTTGCTCGCGGTTATCGTAGACCACCGACGCGCAGTGGGCAAATAGAAAGAGTAAGGGCGCAGTTGCCTGCGCCCTTAGTGAAACGTTTGATGCTATCGATTTTCTAGAGGGCTGTGCTGCGAATGCGCATGCTGTAGAAGCTGCGGTAGACGAAGATGAATGAGATGACGAAAAACACCGCGGCCAGGATGTGCGTCAGACCTTCGCCTTGGGATGCGGTCAGTTGCACGGCGAGCTCGACGGCGAGCAGCCCGAAGAGCGTCGTGAACTTGATGACTGGGTTGAGCGCGACAGAGCTGGTGTCCTTGAACGGATCGCCGACCGTATCGCCCACGACCGTCGCATCGTGGAGCGGCGTGCCTTTTTGCTTCATCTCGACCTCGACGATCTTCTTGGCGTTATCCCATGCGCCGCCGGCGTTGGCCATGAAGATTGCCTGATACAGGCCGAAAATAGCGATCGAGAAGAGATAGCCGATGAAGAAGAATGGCTCGACGAACGAGAATGACAGCGTCGCGAAGAAGACGGCGATGAAGATATTGAGCATGCCCTTCTGCGCGTACTTGGTGCAGATCTCAACGACCTTTTTGCTGTCGGCGACGCTCGCGGCTGCCGCGCCGTCGAGCTTGATGTGCGCCTTGATGAATTCCACCGCGCGGTAGGCGCCGGTGGTGACGGCTTGGGTTGAGGCGCCAGTGAACCAGTAAATCATGGCGCCGCCGGTGATGAGGCCAAGGACGAACGGTGCGTGAAGCAGCGAAAGCTTGTTCACGTTCTCGGTAAGGCCGTGGGTGAGCGCCATGATGATCGAGAAAATCATCGTGGTGGCCCCGACGACCGCCGTGCCGATCAGCACGGGCTTTGCTGTCGCCTTGAAGGTGTTTCCAGCGCCGTCGTTGGCTTCGAGCATTTCCTTCGCACGCTCGAAGTTGACGTCGATGTTGTAGTCCTTTTTGAGTTCGCTCTTGATGTTGGGAACCTGTTCGATCAGCGATAGTTCATAGACGGACTGCGCGTTGTCGGTGACGGGGCCGTAGGAATCGACGGCAATGGTAACGGGGCCCATGCCGAGGAATCCGAACGCCACGAGACCAAACGCAAAGACCGGCGCGGCGATCATTTGTGCGCCGAGACCCAGGTTGCTGATGAGATAGCCAACGGACATCAGCACGACCATTGCGAGTCCGATGTAGTAGGCCGAGAAATTTCCCGCCACAAAGCCGGAGAGAATACCGAGCGAGGCGCCGCCTTCTTCGGCGGAAGCGACGACTTCCTTAACGTGTCGTGATTCGGTCGAAGTAAAGACTTTTACGAGTTCGGGGATGATCGCGCCCGCAAGCGTGCCGCAGGAGATGATCGTCGCGAGCTTCCACCATTGCGTGGAGTCGTTGCCGAGCATCGGGATGATCACCGCTGAAACCCCGTATGTAAAGGCGATGGAGACGATCGAAGTGATCCAGACGAGCGACGTGAGCGGCGCCTCGTAGTTCATCTCGTCCACATTGCCATACTTCGACTTCGCGATCGCGGTGTTGAGGAAGTATGCCAAGGCGCTCGCGACGAGCATGACGATGCGCATGACGAAGATCCAGACGAGTAGCTGAACCTGGACCGTCGGGCTCTTGACGCCGAGGAGAATGAAGGTGATGAGCGCGACGCCGGTGACGCCGTAGGTTTCGAAGCCGTCCGCACTGGGGCCGACCGAGTCGCCCGCGTTGTCGCCGGTGCAGTCGGCGATGACGCCTGGGTTGCGCGCGTCGTCTTCCTTGATTTTGAAGACGATCTTCATCAGGTCGGAGCCGATGTCAGCGATCTTGGTGAAGATGCCGCCCGCGATTCGGAGTGCAGCGGCGCCGAGCGACTCGCCGATAGCGAAGCCGATGAAGCAGGGACCGGCGTAATCGCCGGGAATGAACAGCAAAATCAGCAGCATCATCAGCAACTCGACGCTGATCAGCATCATGCCGATGCTCATGCCGGCTTGCAGCGGCGTGTCGTAAATCGGATACGGCTTGCCGCGAAGGCTAGCGAACGCAGTGCGCGAATTCGCGAACGTATTGACGCGAATGCCGAACCACGCGACTCCGTAGCTGCCGGCAATACCGACAAGGCTGAAGAAAAGAATGATTGGCAGTGTGACCGCGATGGACTTGCCGGGAACCGGAGCGAGCACGCCGAAGTAAAGAATGATCACCACGGCGATGAACAGCCAGAGCAGCATCAGGAACTTGCCCTGCGTGAACAAATAGGTCTTGCAGGTTTCGTAGATGAGTTCGGAGATGTCGCGCATCGAGCGATGCACGGGGAGATTTTTCAACCGGCTGTAGATGATCAGGCCGAAAGCCAGGCCGAAAATGCAGAACAGAATGCCGAACAACAGAAGCTTGTGCCCGTCGATACCGAGAAACGAGACGGATGAAAGATCCGGAAGCTTGAGATTCGCTTCACCGCCGACCTCTTGCGTGGCTTGGGCAGCGAAGGACTGCACCGCAGTCAGCAGCGATAGTGTGGCGGCAACCGCGCCAAATTTTGCAATTCGACATGCCAGTGACCGGGCACTTGTGAGCCAGGTGCGCATCGACACTCCTCCAGTAATCGGTACAAAGATGTAGGCGAACTTGTATCGAGTGGCCGCGAAAACGGCACACTACCCTGAGCGAACGGAATACTGCCACAAAAAACTTTCGAAATTAACTTCGATAACGCGGGACTGGGACACTTCACCAGAACGCTGACGCCCTGACCTACCCGGCAGGACGTTTCGCAGCACGCTGGGCGTACGACGAACCGCTAAACAAAGTGTTGGTTTTATAACATTTACGTGGGGCTTGGTCAAACGGGAGAGCCGCCCCGACAAAGAGATTTCTGAGGAAAAGTCGGCCTCCCAAAATGTCCCGGCACCGTGGCAAATCGGCTCCGAATTGGGCAACAGGAGTGCCTCCACCATGGGGTGCATGCTACTATTCGAATTCTCCATTGAACCCTTCAGTTGGCTGTCGAGGAGAAGCGGGTTAATTTAGGCTATACACCTTGGTGCGGGGGATCATGAGTACGCAGATGATCGGGGTGACCGGTGCGACGGTCGAAGGCGGCGCTGTGGCTGTCGCTGAGTCCGGCGGTCTTCGCTATGACTGGAGCCGCGACGAAGTTGCCGCAATTTATCGGACGCCGCTGACAGAGTTAGTATTTCGCGCGCAGACTTTACATCGCGCGCATTTCGCTCCCGACCGGGTTCAGACCTGCCAGCTTCTCTCGATCAAAACAGGCGGATGCCCTGAAGATTGCGCCTACTGTCCGCAGAGCGCTCACTACGACGCGCCGGTCGAACGCCAAGGCTTGCTCGACGCGCAGCACGTTATCAGCGTCGCCCGCGACGCCGCCGAACGCGGCGTAACTCGCTTCTGCATGGGCGCCGCCTGGCGGCAAGCCCCTGAAGGCGCCGAATTCGAGCGCGTGCTCGAAATGGTGCGCGGCGTTTCGTCACTCGGCATGGAAGTCTGCTGCACCCTCGGCATGCTCAACGAAGGCCAAGCCGCTCGCCTCAAAGAAGCCGGCTTGAGCGCCTACAACCACAATCTTGATACGTCGCCTGAATTCTACGGCTCGATCATCACTACTCGCGTATACGATGAGCGTCTGCGAACTCTCGCCGCCGTCCGCAAGGCGGGAATCACCGTCTGCTGCGGCGGGATTTTAGGCATGGGCGAAGGCGAACTTGATCGCATCGGATTGCTGCAACAACTCGCCGCACTGGCGCCGCATCCCGAGAGCGTGCCGATCAACATGCTCGTCCGTGTTGAAGGAACACCTCTCGCGTCGATGCCCGCGCTCGACCCACTGGAAATGGTGCGCGCGATCGCCACAGCTCGCATCCTGATGCCGAAATCGCGCGTGCGCCTCGCGGCCGGCCGCAAACAGTTGTCGCCCGAAGCCGTCACGCTCTGCTTCATGGCCGGTGCAAATTCAATTTTCGTCGGAGAAAAACTTCTCACCACACCAAACCCAGGGCCGGACGAAGACGAACACTTATTGCAGACCCTGGGACTGAAGCCACTCGAATCGCATGCCAACTGAATTTCATAGAGCATTCCAGCGCGAACTGCAAAACGAACTTCGCGACCTGGAAAAGCAGGGACGGCGGCGCACTCTCGTCGAGACTGGCACACTCGGCGGAGCGTCGCGGACGTCGCACGAACCTCTGCTCGAATGATTATCTTGGCCTATCGGAGTCCGAAGAATTGCGCGCTGCGGTAAAAGAGGCCGTCCAATCGGCGCCGAAAGTTGGCGGCACCGGTTCGCGCCTTCTGTCGGGCCATTCTCGTGTTTGGGATTCGCTCGAGCAGGAGTTCGCGGAATTTGCAGGCACCGAAGCGGCCCTCTATTTCGGCAGCGGCTACGCTGCGAATGTGGGCCTCTTGACGTCGATTTTGCGTGAAGACGACGTGGTATTTTCCGACGAACTCAACCACGCAAGCTTGATCGACGGCATGCGCCTGTCAGGCGCGCGAAAAATAATTTATCGCCACCTTGATCTGAGCGACCTGGAGGCCGCCCTCCGCACAACGTCGAACTTCGGCGGCCGCAAATTCGTCGCCACCGAAACCGTCTTCAGCATGGACGGCGACATCGCCAACATCGCTGAGCTAGCCGCTCTCTGCGCGCGATACGATGCTGGACTCATCTTGGACGAAGCCCACGCAGTCGGTGTTCACGGGCCCAGCGGCCGCGGAATTGCCGCGTCATCCGAACTACCCTGCGAAGTCATCGCCATGACCCACCCCTGCGGCAAAGCTCTCGCCAGCGCCGGCGCGTTCGTTTGCGGCAGCGCCACGTTGCGTGAACATCTCATCAATCACGCACGCACATTCATATTCAGCACCGCGATGCCCCCATACATGGCCGGACAAATCCGCACCGCTTTGCGCATCGCTCGCCGCATGAACTCACAGCGCGAAGAACTTCTCGCCAACGCCAAGCATCTGTCAGCACAATTGCACTCGCAAGGCTACGACACCGCGAACTCCGCCTCGCAAATCATCCCGGTAATAGTCGGCGCAAACGACGACGCCGTCGCCACCGCCGAATTCCTGCAGAGCGAAGGCTTCGCCGTTCGCGCCATCCGCCCGCCCACAGTTCCGCAAAACCGCGCGCGAGTCCGCCTCTCCCTGACCACCGCGATTCCCGCGACCGAGTTCGATCGCCTGACGAATTGCTTTGCATCGTGGCGAGCCCAGCGCCTGGCGCTGGCAGCGGGGTGCTCGTGAGGAATCACTTTTTCATCACCGGCACGGACACTGGCGTCGGCAAAACCACGCTCTCTGCTTTGCTCTGCGCCGCGCTCGACGCCGTGTATTGGAAGCCGATTCAAACCGGCACGCTCGAAGGCTCCGACCGCGTCACTGTCATGCGCCTCGCCGGCATTGGCACCGACCGCACCCTCGACGAAGTCTACAAATTTGTGCCGCCCGTTTCGCCCGATCTCGCCGCCCGCTGGGCCGGCACCGAAATCGATCTCAATCGCATCACGCTGCCGACCAGCCTCCACAACGATTGGCTCGTCGTTGAAGGCGCCGGCGGCGTCCTCGTTCCCATCAATCAAAAACAATTCATGCTCGACATGATGGTCAAATTCATGTTGCCCGTGATTCTCGCCGCGCGCAGCGGCGTCGGCACCATCAATCACACTCTGCTGACGCTCGCCGCGCTCCATGCAGCGGAGCTTCCAGTCCACGGCGTCGTTCTGATCGGCGATCAAAACCGCGAAAACCGCGAAACCATCGAACGCTTCGGCCACGTCCGCGTCATCGGCGAAATTCCCCGCCTCCCCAATCTACACCGCACCGCATTGATGCAGGTTTTCATGAACAACTTCGACCGCGCCGCCTTCGCTCAATAATTTCCGCGCCGAAACATTTCCTGAGACAATTTGCAGCGCGCAGAACGAATCGTGATTCTGTTCTGCAACGCGCTATGCGAACACGTCTATGACCAATCCCGACTGGCTAAATCTCAATCACATCTGGCTTCCGTACACCCAGATGAAAAACGCCGAATTGCCGGTCCCGGTCGTCTCCGCATCGGGCGTGCGACTGCATCTCGCCGACGGCCGCGAACTCATCGACGGCATCTCCAGTTGGTGGACCGCCTGCCACGGCTACGCGCACCCACACATCCTCCAACGCGTCCGCGAGCAACTCGAAAAAATGCCCCACATCATGTTTGGCGGCCTAGCCCACGAACCCGCCTACAAACTCGCCGCCCGTCTCGCCGCAATGCTCCCCGGCGACCTGAACCACGTCTTCTTCAGCGAATCCGGTTCCGTCGCCGTCGAAGTTGCTCTCAAAATGGCTGTGCAGTTCTGGCTTAATCAGGGAGAACGCCGCACCAAGATAGTCAGCTTCCGCGGCGGCTATCACGGCGACACCTTCGCCACCATGTCGATCTGCGATCCCGAAGAAGGCATGCACAAGCTTTTCCGCGGTGTCGTCCCCGAGCAATTCGTCGTCGATCTGCCCGCCACGCAAGCGAACCGAGAAGCACTCGAACGTTTACTCAGCGAAAAAGCAAAAGAGATCGCCGCAGTCATTGTCGAACCACTCGTTCAAGCCGCCGGCGGCATGCGATTTCACGACGCCAGCGTCCTCGTCGAGCTGAAGAAACTCAGCCAGCAACACAACGTATTGCTCATCTTCGACGAAATCTTCACCGGCTTTGGCAGAACGGGCTCGATGTTCGCCTGCGAGCAGTCCGGCGTCTCTCCCGACATCATCTGTCTCGGAAAAGCTCTCACCGGCGGCACCATCCCGTTGGCCGCAACCGTTGCCACCGACAAAGTCTTCAACGCCTTCTTGTCCAGTGACGCTGACGCCGCTCTGATGCATGGCCCAACCTACATGGCCTATCCGTTAGGCTGCGCCGCCGCAAACGCATCGATCGACCTGTTCGAAAGCGAGCCACGTCTTAAACACGTCCGCGCAATCGAAGCGCAACTCGCCGAAGAATTGGCGCCGTGTCGCAAATCCCCTGGCGTTCGCGATGTCCGCGTGCGCGGCGCGATTGGCGTGGTGCAAATGGATGCTCCAGTGGATGCGGTACGATTGCGTTCGCGCTTTGTCGACATAGGATGCTGGATCAAACCGTTCGGCGACGTGATTTATCTGACGCCGCCTTTCGTGATTGAACCAAACGATTTGTCGAAGTTGACGCGCGCGATCGTCGAAGAAGTTAAAAAAAAGCAGTAGCCCGTATCGTCGAAAGCATCTAGCATCGGAGGAATTGTTTTGCAGGGTCACCTGAGCGGCTGGAAAGCAAAAGTCGTCGGCTTCGCCACCACCCTCGGCGCGCCCGGCCTCTTCATGATTTCGTTCCTCGATTCCTCCGTGCTGTCATTCCCGGTGATCAACGATTTGTTGTTGATATCGCTTTCGATCCAAAAGCCCCCGCGCATGATTCTCTACGCCACGATGGCGACTACAGGTTCTGTACTGGGCTGCGTATTGCTTTATTTCTTGGCGCGAAAAGCAGGCGAGGCCGCGTTTCACGAAAAAGCCGGAAAGCGCGGCGCAAAAATTCGTCACTTCATCGAAGAAAACGGATTCGTGGGCATGCTCATCGCAGCCCTGTTGCCGCCGCCGACTCCCTTCAAGATTTTTGTTCTGGCCGCCGGCGTATTTCGCGTGCCGCTCTGGAGTTTTACCGCCGCCGTTACAATTGCCCGCGTCGTTCGATATTTCACCGTCGGCTATCTGGCAGTGCACTACGGCTCGCAGGCTCTACCCTATCTCGCCACCCACAAGTTGATGGTCGTCGCCGCGCTGATCGTCCTTGTCGGTGTTAGTTACGGCGCCTCGAAATTCATCATGTACGAAAAGCACGAGCTCGAGAAAAAGCATTAACGCCGGCTCGCGTCCCGAGCCCACACAAGCTCATTGTTCAAGATTTTTCCGCTCGCATCCATCTCCACCCGCACTCGAATTTCGTTTTTCGTCTCTCCGATTGCGGCGTAACGCAAGTCTCGTATCTCGACGTTGTGGCCGTCGGATGTCGTTTCGACGTCCGCCTTCGGAAACTGCGCCACCGCAAGAAATCTTCTTGCTGCCTCCGAGTGCTGCGCCTGGTCGAGAACCGGCGATGGCTCCGGCTTGAACAGTTCTTCGCCGTTGTCGGGATCGAATCGTCCGTTCGCCAAAACCGCGACGAGTGGTTCGTGCAGCGCGCGTTCCGTATCCACAATTCCGTGCCACGTAAATGGCGATCCAGCATCGGGGTAAGCGGCGATGCGGTGCGGTCGTTCGCCGTCGTAACTTAGATTCTGCAGCATCGACACAGCGTTGCTGTGGAGTTCCCCTCGCAAGCCTACGTAAAGCGCGAGAACAACGAGGCCGGCAATCGCGCCAATGCGTCCTCGAGGGCCCTTCGACTTGGCGCCGATTTCATCGCTCACAAGCCGCGTCAGTTCAGGAAGAAGGAGCGCCACGCTCAGAATCGCGATGATCCATGGATCGACACGCGGTAGCCAATCCAACGCCACCCGTTGGTGACTCAAAGGCCAAAAAATCATCGTGCCCGCGGATTGCGCGGCGTCCAATACCAAATGAAGCAGTCCAGCGAAGATAACGGCGGTTAAAAATAACAAAGGCGAGAAAATCTTCTTGGCCGACGGCAATGGATCGGCAGCGCTGACCACACGATCACCCGCCGCAAACGTGTAACTCGCAGCCAGAACCAAACTCACAGCCAGCGAAAAAACGATCGAGTGCGCATATGTCCGGTGCCACTCAAGATAAGCATTCGGACTCAACATCGAACTGACGAAATCGACGTTCGCGATCGCGCCGGCAACGACGATGACGGCCCACGCCCGCCACGATGCCCGCGGCAAAAACGCGCGTGCGATGACGAGAGACGCCAGACCTTGCGTGCCAACATCCATCGGATTATTTCGGTTCAGGCGACAGCGCGAACCTTCTTCGCCGCGCCGTCTTGTGGAACCAGCAGCCTCAATGCGCGAGGAACAATCTTGAATTCGATCGGCAACCGCGCCAATGGCTCGCCATCCACCTGCGCGTAAACCGGATTGCTATCCAGCGGTTCGCAAATCACGGAATCCGCCTTCCAGAAATGCACGCCATCCGTCCCGCGCAGTTTGTTCATCCACAGGCTTGGCAAATAACTCAAATACCGAAGCCCGCTCTGCGTCGTCAGCGTCATCAATTCAAATTTGTCTTCAAACAAATCCGCATCGGTCGTGATCTTGAACGGCCCACCATAATTCTTCGTTCGTCCGATAATCACTAGACTGGAGTCGATCTGCACGTTGTCCGCGATCACGCGAAAATGTGGAAATTTATAGCGCAACACTTCGCGCGCGCCCTGCCACCAATACGCCAGAATCCCAACGCGCGCCTTCAAATCCAGATCGACCGCGTAAACGATCATCCCGTCCGGCCCCGCACCCGCGACACTCAAAAACCATCGCTTCTTTTCAGGCTCGTTCACCGGCGTCGCAAGCCCCAACGCAATGTCTCGAACTTCCCCATGAATCAACTTTCTCGCCGCGCCGGGAATATCCCAGGGCAGATTCAATTCCTTCGCCAGGATATTTGCCGTCCCACCGGGAAGCAGTGCCAGTGGAACCCGATGCCCGTTCTGCGCCCCTGCGAGCCCGTTGACGACTTCATTCAGCGTGCCATCGCCGCCGCATGCAATCACAAGCTGACGCCCTTCGTTTGTCGCGCGCTGCGCAATCTCCGTCGCATCGCCAGGACCGCGCGTTTCTACCAATTCCGCTTCAATGCCGCCACCAGCAAGAATCCTCCGCGCCTGATCGAGCAGCGGCCGCCGCGCCTTGCCGCCTTTGCCGGCATTCGGGTTGTGGATAAGCAACGCATTTTGTGGATTCCCGTTCATCTGCCATCCCGCATGAATTTAATATCAAACACTCCGCCTCCGCCCAACGCCTGGCATCCTAAGCGAAGGATCTCAGACGTAAACCCATTCGTAAATGCATCCATTCCGTCGCGACTCCGCCGTTCGGGTCGTTTCGCGACCTGGTCCGCGGAAATCCATTCTATATAATATGAATCACAGTAAAGTGAACGTTCTGACGAGGGTTCCATGCCCAAGGCTGTTCCGGCGAAACAGGAAATCGAGCAACTCCGCGACAAGATCCGCCACCACGACTATCAATACTACGTCCTGGACGACCCCGAACTCACCGACGCCGCCTACGACCGGCTGATGAATCGGCTGAAAGAGCTCGAAGCCGCGAACCCCAAACTGATCACACCCGATTCTCCCACCGCTCGCGTCGGCGGCGTTCCTCGCGCCGGATTTACAACCGTCCGCCACGCTCGCCAGATGCTTAGCCTCGACAACGCGTTTTCTTACGAAGCGCTCGGAGATTTCGACCGCCGTGTGCGGCAGGGAATCGGCCGCGAAAAAATCGAATACGTGGCCGAACACAAATTCGACGGCCTCAGCATTTCGCTCCAATACGAAAACGGAATTCTTGTGCGCGGCGTGACCCGCGGCGACGGCTCAACCGGCGAAGACGTCACGCCAAACGTAAAAACAATCCGCTCCATCCCGCTCCGCATCGACGCCGCCCTCATCAAAAAAGCCAAATTGAAGCCGACCTTCGAAGTCCGTGGCGAAGTCCTGATGACCCGCAAAGCCTTCGAAGCCATGAACCGCCAGCAGGAGCAAATGGGGGCTAAAATTTTCGTCAACCCGCGCAACGCTGCCGCCGGCTCCGTCCGCGTCCTCGACTCATCCATAACAGCCCAGCGCCGCCTCGAATTTTTCGCCTACTACCTCCTCGTCGACGGACTCGAACCTTTCGCGAAACACTCCGAATCCCTCGAAGCACTCAAGCAATTGCGATTCCGCGCTTCCGACGACTGGAAGCTCTGCGATGGCATCGAGAAGGTCATCGCCTACTGCGACGCCTGGGAGCCGAAACGCGAGCATCTCCCCTACGAAATCGACGGCGTCGTCATCAAGGTCAATTCCACCGGCATCCAGCGCGAATTGGGCTTCACCGCGAAAGCCCCGCGCTGGGCCATCGCCTACAAGTATCCCGCTCGCCAGGAAACCACCGTCGTCAACGACATTCGCGTCCAGGTCGGCCGCACCGGCACGCTCACCCCCGTCGCTGTCCTCGAACCGGTGCAGGTCGGCGGCGTCACTGTCAGCCGTTCCACGCTCCACAATATGGACGAAATCGACCGCCTCGGCCTGCAAATCGGCGACACCGTTCTCATCGAACGCGCCGGCGAAGTCATCCCTCACGTCCTGAAAGTCTTGAAAGAAGGCGCCAATCGCCGCCCGTTCCACATGCCCGAGAAGTGCCCCGAATGCGGGAGTGCCATTCACAAAGCCGAAGACGAAGTCGCCTATCGCTGCGTCAACGCCGCCTGCCCCGCAAAACGCCGCGAATCCTTACTGCATTTCGCCAGCCGCCACGCCATGGACATCGACGGCCTCGGCGACAAAATCGTCGATCAACTCGTCGCCAAGGGTCTCAGTCAAAGACATCGCCGATCTCTACACACTGAAGCTCGACACGCTGATCGATCTCGAACGCTTCGCCGAAAAATCCGCCCAAAATCTTATCGACGAAATCGAAGCCAGCAAAAAAGCCTCACTCGCTCGTCTGATCTACGCGCTCGGCATTCGCATGATCGGCGAACGAACCGGCCAGCTTCTCGCCGCACATTTTTCTTCGCTCGACGAACTCGCCGCCGCAACCGAAGAGCAACTCCTCGAAGTCGGCGAAGTCGGCCCCAAAGTCGCCGCCAGCATCGCCGAATTTTTCTCCGAGCCTGCAAAACCAGAAGATCATCAAGAAGCTCGACAAATTCGGCGTCAAGCCCACCGCCGAAAAGCGCGTCGTCAAAAGCCAGAAATTCGCCAGCAAATCCTTCGTCTTCACCGGCGGTCTCGCCAACCGCTCCCGCGAAGCCGCCGCCGAACTCGTCCAGCAACACGGCGGCAAAATCTCCGGCTCCGTAAGCAAAAAAACCGACTACGTAGTAGTCGGCACCGACCCCGGCTCCAAATACGACAAAGCCAAAGAACTCGGCGTCACCATCCTGACCGAATCCGATTTCGACAAACTCGTCTCCGGAAAGTAGTCGAGGTTTATCGTTCTTGCTTAGGCTTCACGCGAAGGATCCAACCGAACAACTGACCTAGCCCAGGAACAGGCCGCTTGAGTACGGCAGGCACAATTACGTAGTAGGCGTAGCCACTCCCTGCTATTCCCCAAAATAACCACTTAGACCAAGCGGGTTGTGACGTACGTGTCTGTGGACCTAACTTCCAACGCCAGTGAAAGTGGTCAGACAGAGCTTGAACACCCGCTACTGCCCCCACTCCGACCACGACAACCAGAAATGAATAACCTAACAGTCTCAGAAAGTCATGTGGCGGGCGCTCTACGGAAGACCGCTGACTCCACATAACAAGAATGTAGTGGTCTCCTTTACGAAGTTCTCGGATGGCCGTGCCCAAAGCCGGACGCCCTCCGGATTTTCCTCTTTCAAGCGTCGATAGGCATGAATGAGCAGCCGCGCAATTTTTGTTTCATATTCAGCTATGTCGTACTGAGCCTCGAATTCCTTGTTCAGTGCGATTGGGTTCTCAACTGCGTCTTCACTCTCCGTGAAATACATCATCCTTCTTTCGAGGTCGGAGAGCGCCAGCCCTTCACGCTGCGCCTGCTCGGATGTTTGCTGGACAATGAAGTCCTTTGCCTCGTTCACCAACATGCGCAAAATCTAGCACGACAACGTGACGATGTGGCACCACTTTCAGCGCAACGTCAGTTGGAAGACAAGCCACAAGTCCACAAGACAAAAGGAGTTAGCAATTCGTCCGGGCCCCTCTGTGAACTTAACCCTCTTCAAATCAAATTCTTACACCACTTCGTCTTGTAACTCCCCCAGAATCACATTCTTACAAAAATGAAGGGGAGGGGGAGGGTACATCCCCAACTAAGGCTATAATGTCGTCAGCGGGTGAGCCGGGTGATCGCTGGCCAAGCGTCGCAAGACGCAAGGCGGGAGGAAAGTCCGGACACCGTCCCGAGTCATCGGGAGCAAGGGCAACGCGCCTGGTAACGCCAGGGGAGCGAACCGCGCAACACAGGTTTCGGCGTGTGAAACGCGAATTCGTTCACGGAAAGTGCCACAGAAAATTAAACCGCCGCGAAACGGCACGGTGGCATCGCGCAGGAAAACCTGCGAGACGTCTTCGCACGATTCGCTGGTAAGGGTGAAAAGGTGGGGTAAGAGCCCACCGCTCACGCAGCAATGCGTGAGGCACGGAAAACCCCGCGTGGTGCAAGGCCAAATAGGAGGGGAGAGCCGGCCCGGCTCGTCGAGTTAGCGTTCGCGCAATTTGCCGCTTCACGCGGCGGTTGCGATGGATGCGCTCCCTTCGCAGCGGCGCAAGCCGTCGCAAAGAGCAACCCTCGGGTAGGCTGCTGGAGCCATGGCGCGAGCCATGGCCTAGAGGAATGATCGCCGCGTACGCGCCCGCAAGGTCCGCGTGCGGCACAAAATCCGGCTTACAGGCTCACCCGCTACATTATCGTTTGTTTTCATTGCAATCGGCGTGGCGTTGTCACCGACTGTGCCCAAAGCGTGCCAGAAGTCTTCTCCAAACCTTCGCCGTTTTCCATAAACCGCCGCGCGCGGTCCCGCAGTTCCTTCACGAACGGCGCGTAGTGTTTCTCGACGGTGCTTACGGTGTCGCCAAGGAGCTTCGCCACGTCATACGGGCTCGCCCCGCGCGCGAGCATGTCGACTGCGAATGTGTCGCGGAATCTGTGAGGATGCGCGTTCGCGACTCCCGCACGACGCCCCATCGCCTTCACGCGGACGTAGACTCGTTTCGGTGACAATGGACTTGTCGTGCCTGGGTGCAGCAGCACGCGCTCCTGAAGCTGCGGCTGTCTGCGATCCCGCTCCGCTTCCAGCGCGAAGAGAAGCTCCTGCGGAATCGGCAACACCACGCGTTTCTTCCGCTTCTGTGTGAGGCGATTGATCTCCGCGTCGTGCCAATTGATCTCTCCCCAGGTGAGGGCGATCGCGTCAGACCTGCGCAATCCCGTCCAACGGAAGAGTTGGAAGATCAAGAGATCCTCCCCCGCGGCGGTCCGGAGCTTCGAGAGCTCCTCCCCTGTGAACGGCTGAGCCCCGCCTTCGGGGTTGTCCCCTGGCCGTCCGTCGATTCGAACGGGATTCTTCTCGACCATCTCCGTCTCAATCGCGAATGCGAAAACCCGGTGGAGAATCGCGACGTCGAGCATCAGCCCGCGGCCGCCCCGGGAGTATTTCTTCTCCGAATCTGGGCGAGCCGCCAGACTTTGTAGCGTTCGACGAACGGGCGGTCGATCGCCGCGAGCTCGGTCACGTTCGCGTCCCGCAGAAACTGCCCGAACGATCGAAGCGTGTACTTGTACCTCTCACACGTCGTCGTCGCGAGCTTCCCCAGGACGACTCGTTGTTGCATCTCCGCGCCGAACGCGGACTCGACGCGGCCCAGGTTGGCTTCGACGGCTCCTCGGCTCTCTTCGTATCCGACGATTCCCGCCAGCGTGCGAAACGTCTGAGGAGGAAGGAACACCTTCAACTCGCCCCACAGCGTCGATTCCGCGCCCTCCTTCGAGAGCGCGCGCAATCCTGTTCTTCCATGTCTCCGCCGTGGCGCCGTTCGCGGTCCCGAGGGACAGCCTCAGTCGCCGCCCCGACACATATCCGTCGAGTCGCATCCGCTTCCCGCGATGCACAACCTCCAACCTCATCGAAACACCTTCATCCGTCGTTCCTCGATGCGGACCACCACCGTCCGCGGGACAAGTTTCTTCCCGCGTCGACCCGGCGCGGCGAAGTCTAGCACACGCTCTCCGCGGATCATGTTGTACACCGTCCCGCGGGAGCACCTCCAGCGAACGGCGAGGTCGCCGATGCTGAAGTACTCCGGCGGCCGAACCTCCACAACTTCGTGACTCATTCCAAGATACCTGTGAGCCGCCCACGCTACCGGCGGGCGGCGGTATGACAGAAGCCTCCTTTCGCCCGTCGAGGGCACACCCCCGGAATGTCTGGACTAGGTCCCGATGATGAATGAAATGAATAACTTCCCAGTCCGCTGGTGACCGGACTACGGGCGGACCGACGGACTGGCGGTCCGTTGGTCCGTCGCGGTCCGTTCGGACACCGGACTGGGAAGAAGAAGAAAATAAATACTTTGTACTCATAGTCCGCTCGATTCGGTAGCGCGCGGCGCCTTCCGGTACAACTTGCCGACCTTCTCAAGCAGTCCCAGATCGATGCACTTCCTCAAGAAGTCCGTCGTCGCCTGCGGACCCCGGCCGTAAACGTGTTTTGCTTGCGTGAGGGAGAAACTGGGCGGCAGCTTTTCGAATGGTTCCTGCTGATCCTTGTTGAGCAGAGCGACCGACCCGACCAGGCGATCGTAACCAATCGGTTCATCGTCTTCGTCGAACACCCGGGTGAGAAATACTGGCCCTGTCACGCCTCGAACCTTGTGATTCCAGACCATCACCAGCGCAGCGTCGCCTTTGGTTGTGGATTCAATTGCAATTCGAGTGTCGGTCTGGTTGATGAGAGCCTTGGCTCCGGATGTCTGGTTGAGCCATTCCATCACGTTGTCACGTTCGAGTTTTGGAGGACCGTAGTCTCCATTGGGTTTCTTGGGATGATGGATCACCAGGAACGCGGTCCCGGTTTCACGGCCTAGCGTTTTCAGGTCCTTGATGAAGGCCGCTGCGGTCGAGTTTTCTCCGCTCGGCCTCAGGATCAAATGCTCGCAGAGTATCGATGACAACTAGAGTCGGCTTCAATTTTTGTACGACCGGCCTCAGGTGGGTCATGTCAGGGACGTCGAGTAGCAGAAAGTTCTTGGGACACTCGATCCTGAGATGTCGAAGAAGAGAGTTACGAATGGCCTGAGAGTTTTGAGTGCCATTCTCTCCGTCCACGTAAATGACTAGTCCCTGCGTGGTCTTCATTTCGGAGGAAGGGTTTGCCCGCGGCGACACATAAACCCATTTGGTAGTTGAGTGGACTTTTTCCAATTCCGGATTCGCCTACGATGATGCCGACTTGGCCCGCGTTCAGCAGGCCTTCGACGACGACTTTCTTACACGACTCTTGGGCGCACTGTTTATCGATCTCCTCCGGCGTGTAGAGCCCGAGTTGTTTCAGCAATGCTGCGTCGAGGGCAGGATGATCGACCGACGCAAGTTGCGGCGGCAACGCACGAGGGTGCTCTTCCGAGGCGAGGGTAGTGGAGATGGGTTGTGCTGGGGGATCAGCGACGGTGAGGACGGTGCTCATGTTGTTCATTGCTCCTTGATCTTGTTCGGTCCATGACGCGGCGGAGATGGCGAATGCTGTCGTAGAAGGCCGCAGCCGGGCACTCGGCGCCGGATTCGAACTCAAGCTGCAGCCTGTCGCCTTCGTTGTTGGGGTCGGCAAAGACGAAGGCGACGCGATCGTTGCCGGTGGCTTCGCAGGAGATGAAGCGGAGATGGCGGGCGGCGTGGAGGAAGGCCGCGAGGGGCAGGTCTTCGGTGGCGAAGGTGGATTGCACAGCTGGGTCTGGTCATATGCCTTCGTAGCTCCGGGGATCCGCGAGGAGCTGAGACAGCACGTCTTTCCACTCCTCGACGTCCTCGCGTCTCACGACGAATTCCGAGAAGGTCTTCGAGAAATGCACGCGATCGCGGGAGTAGTCGAAGCTCAGACTTGGACCATCCCGAGGAGCGGGAGACGTGAAGCTTCACGGAGATGCTCGCGTGCGGACTCCGGAGGTTCGAATCGAGCCTCCAAAGGTCGAAGCCGAGTCTCGACCATGTCGCTGGGGAGTGCGGCGAGACGAAGACGCCGATTCTCAACTCGCGGGAATCCCTGTCACGCCCGGTGAACTCCTTAGCGGCCTCTTGCGCCGTGTAGTCGATGCCAGGAGGCCGACGGAGTCCTTGACGAATGCTTCTTGTCGGCCGGAGAAGAATTCAACGGAAGGTGCGGTGAGTGTTGTGACGCTCATAGGTCCTCCGGCTGAATCGCGATCGGGCCGCAAGATGAGGATTCGCAGTGCCCGCAGCCACGCGCGCCATTCCCGCGCGCGGCAGACGGCGCACCGCGGGTGGTAATCGAAGTCACTGAAATGGCATTGATGCTCGTGACAGATTGGCAGTAGTCGTTTGACGTCCTTCACTGAGTGACTGTGTCGGGAAATGTGTCTGCGGATGTCCGGCACTCAGCGCAACGACTCTTCGTGCGTCACGCTGCACCTTGCTTGGCGACGCTCGCCGCGACGCGGCCTTCAGAAATTCACGCGGGTTCTCGATTCTTCGCGATGCCGTTAGAGCACAGCGACGATTGCGGGTAGAGGATATCGTGGACGGCGTTTACGAAATCCTGGACGCCACCGTCGATTCCCCAGATCGATCCGCGAATCTGGTAAATGAAATCGAGAGACGCGCGGGTGTGCGCATGTCTTCGAGATCGGATTCGTAGGTTCCAATGAACGCGACGTATGGCGGAAGGTTGGACTGACGCACGGTCGGTCTTCCGTCGTGCACGACAGTTAGCGCTCAAGGTCAAGGACCCACGCACCCCAGCGGCGGCCGTGGAAAGCTCAGGCCTTACGCGAGAGTCTGAGTGAGGCGATTCACGGCGGACTTCGCAATCGGGATTTGTGCAATTGCGATCTGAATCGAAGGCGTAATGACACCTGTTGCATTCACGCTTTCGAAGCTGGCGCTCAATTCAGCGATGAGGGCGTCGTCTGATTTGTGGGACTTGCTGCGGGGGATTGCGGATGATTTGATCATGTTCTTGTGGTCTCCTGAGGATTCACTGCGAGGATTTACTGCCAAACAAAAATCGAAGGAAGGATTGACACGAGGAGCTGATGAAGGTACGTTGATCATTGTCGATGAAGTTTCAGGCTATTCAGGCCGGGGGCGTGCTAACGTCCTCGGCCTTCGACTTTTTATGCCCGAGTCGCCTCCCGCAGGAATTCTTCGAGAGAGGTCGTGGGCACGATGATTCTTCGACCGAACCGCGCGACGCGCAGCTGGCCGCTTTTGGCATACGCACGAAGCGTGGCCGGTGAGAGAGTCGTCATTTTGGCGGCGCGAGCGATCGAGACGGCGATCGGTCGATCCGAAACTGCGTTGATGCTTGTTTCCATTCCGTTCTCCTTCGTCGAGTGCACTCAATGCTCTCGGCTTGATTCCACGTTACGAAATTGTCGGACTTGGAGGGAAGGTGAAGGGGCTGAAATCTTGAAGGTGTGTTTACCACTTGGGCACAATTTCCTCGAATTCCCTTGAATTCCATTGAATTCCCCTGACAGAGGCGAACAGGGAACGAAACGCGGGCGCTCACTTCGTCGTGAGTCGGACCATTTCCTTCAACGCCTCCACCGGCACGAGCCCTCCGGCCGATCCGGATCGATGGGAGTCGTCCGGCTGCGACGAGCCGTCGCACCGTGTTTGCGCTTACACCAAGAACGGCGCCGCTTTCTTTTATCGATATTGAGATTGGTGTTGCGGGGAGCATCGTGGACCTCGTGGAGGATGCAGAGGAACTGCTGAGCGCATCCTGAAATATATAGTGAACTACCTCGTCGAATCGACGCAAGGTGAGGGGCGGCGCGGGGCGAAAAAAACATAGTTTTTGAGAGGGTGCGGTGTATCAACAGCTGTCTCCGGCGATGAGTGCGTCGGGGCAATCGTGAACGGTCGGGAGCGCGTGAGGCTCGGACGAGGGGCGGCGGAAACTTGGTCCCGAGCGCCTAGTTTTGGTACCACATCGACGCGATTTTAGATCGAGAGTGGACGGTCCTGAGTTTACTCATGCGTTTGCAATGGATGGAATTTTTGTGTCGGGGCCGAATTCAAGGGAAAATCGCCCCGAAATCTCCGTAAACCATTGAAGGATTTGTCGTTAATGGCATGACGCGGGGGCAGATTTTTCGTGTGGAAAAATGGCTGTCAACGGCTCGGGGGCCCGGCAGTCATCTCGCTCCGCCGGATAAACGGGGACTTCGCCACAAGCTCCGTCAGGAACAGCGAGCGGTGCGTCCGCAAAATATGCAGCGCGGTGGCTTGGTTTCGTCGCTCACGTTTCGTCCGTGGTTTTGGCAGAGGCCCGTCAGGACCGGCGAGTCGATAACCGATACAGGTCGAGGAAGCGGTCGACGGGATAGACGACAGTCGAAACGAACCGTTCATCCATCCAGTGGCCGAGTCTGATTCCCCGCGGAGTAAGATCGGCATAGGGTATGGGTTCGCCAGCTTGCACCTGTGGGGCTGGAGCAGCAAACCACACAGGTGTGGCATCCTCGCCCTTGACGAACAAAGTTCGCGCACCGTCAGCCGACAGGATCTCCACGTCCGCGTTTTCGTGCAGCGAAATGTGTTTCGCGGCCTGCAAAACTTCTTCGGCGAGTCGTAGGTTTGCCACCGTGATTTGCCTCTAAGACAACCTACCCCCGGAAAGGACAACGAGTCAAACTCCTCCGCGCCGTGATGACTAGATTGGAAGTCCTTTATAGTGAAACCTAGCTGTTTTGGGGTGGGAAAATGACGAAGGGTTCCGACGAGACATCAAGCGGGGAATGGCCCCCCGAAATGCGCGAGTTAGAGAAGACTCTGGCCAGTGAAAACTCGGGGCTCCGCGAGAGGATCGTGCGAAATCTAGGGGACTACACGGTTGCGTTGGTGGGGATCACGAACGCTCCAGAGCGTCTAAGGCTGGCGGGAACAGGCACCTTCTTCACTGTCAATGGAGCTGACTACATTATGACCGCGAGGACGTCTGGGACGAAGTCCTGGCGAAAGTTGACATCGTCGGGATTACGCTTCGCCCGAATATGAATCATCGATATGGAATCGTGCGGAAGGACTTCCAGGTGTTCGGCTTGCCGGCGCCGCCAGAATGGAACGAATGGGGACCAGACTTGATTCTTCTGCGAATCCCGGGTGAACACATCGGTTCGATTCGCGCGCACAAAGTGTTTCTCAATAACGACAGGCCCGCGCGCCAACTAGGGCCTGTGCTGAACACCGTAGTTCTAATGGGCACGCCCGCGGAGCTTGGAACGATTACGGATACACACGCCGCCCTTCAAATCACGGGAATGTTTCTCACCAAAGAAAAGAAACAGGAACGAAGCGGGTTCGATTATCTGGATTATGATTTTGACCTAACATTCCCTGGAACACCGCGCAGATTCGGTGGGGTTAGCGGCGGCGGTGTCTGGAATGTTTACATCCATCGCTCTCCTGAGACCGGCGAAATCGACTGGGACGTGATGCTCCACGGCGTCGCATTCTTTGAGCTCGACGTAGTCAACGAACACCGGTCGATACGTTGTCACGGTCCAGAAAGTTTGAACACACTCCTTCGGGCACTCAACTCGGCCACTGCGGGATGATCCCACGTCCGTTCGCTGGTAGACTGTCGGTCCCGTTTTCTCCGAGCCACAATCGGAGATAAAAATGCTCAAGTCCGAATTGCTCGCCGCCATCCAGCGCGAGATTCAGAGTCACGATTTTTTTGCTTTGTCGAAGACCCGCCAAGCATCAACGAGGGCGGCGAAGGCGTTGTCGTGCCTTGTTCAACTGCCTTCATCGACCACATACTCCTCCTGATGCATCCCGTTGATGCAGTCTTCTTCGATGATCGCGTTCAGGCGGGTAAGGTACTCACCATTCCGCGGATGCCCCTTCACCACGAGCACCGCGGCGAATCCCAGGTTGCATTTCGAGCACGCGAGTGCCTGGGTTTCTGCGAGGGCCCGAGTTTCGGGGGAGGTGAAGAGGTCTTCGAGCTTCTCGATGGCGAGGCTTCCGTGAAAAGCGATAGCGCGGATGGACATGTCGTCCTTACGGGCGGGAGTGGGGATTCTACGCCGTAGGGGCGAGGGTGCAAGCACCGAGAATGCTTCAGAGGTTCGGAAGGGTCTGACGTGAGAGGTTCGAGTCGCGTCGCCAGATTTCGCTCTCATCGCCCCACGGCCCGTCGATCCGGGCTGGTTGACTCGATGGGCGGGGATCCTGTCGCGCGGACGACGGGCTTTCAAGAATGCGGATTGAGCTTTTTGGAAGCTGGGTCCAAGAGAGTCAGGACGTGAGGGCATGCCGAAAGAATGTGCGTTCTGTTCATCCGCCTCCAAAATGAGCGCCGACCCGGACCTCAACTCCTCGTTTCTTCGCAGCGATTCGAAGGATCAACGTGCCAACCCGAGTTGCTCCAAGCTACCGCCAAGTTCGCGCAGATCGGCATACACCCGGTAAGCTCCCGCCCCTTGTAGCTCCTGGCCATCGAATCCACCCGTTTGCACCGCGACTGCAGCCGCTTTCATCCGGCGCGCCGCCAGGACATCCCATACGCTGTCGCCTACGATGAAGCAGTCTTCGGGTTCCCTTTCGAGCTTCTGCGCAGCCAGACGAAAGAGGTCCGGAGCGGGCTTTGCGGCTTCGACATCATCTGCGGTGAGGATAGGGCAGTCCGGTCGATTTGAGATGCGGGCGAGAAGTCGCTTAGTTTGCGCGGCTTCACCACTAGTGGCGATTGCGAATGGGACCGATCGTCTCTGCAGAGCCGGAGCAGCTCACCCGCGCCTGGCAGAGCATCGATCCGGCCAATCATCGGTCAAAAAGTTTTTGGTGCGTGGCATCGAGCCGTGTGATGAGCGCTCGTGAGTGTCGGAGGCCCTCGTCACGCAACAATTTTGGCAAAAACAAACTTCCGCCCCCATCCCGATCGCACGATGGATTCGCCACTGCGATGCGGCGAGTCGAGCCATGCGCAAAGTCTCGTGCCAGGTCGCTACATGCTGGTACACGCTATCGACGAGCGTTCCATCCAGGTCGAAAATAATTCCAGGTGTTTTCAGGAATTCTCCAAACACAAAATGGGGACCGCTTTGCACGGCCCCCAAACTTACCGAGATGGGCTTAAGCGGATGCCCGAGCCGCTCGGCTGTTGGTGACGATCTTTTCGGCCAACTGAGTCAACTTGGCGTCAGCCTTCTTCTCTTCTTCCAG
>CAWCHM010000005.1:0-920874 GCA_963795355.1 uncultured Acidobacteriota bacterium | reverse complement strand
GAAGTCTTTGGAGGACGCCGGTCGTGACCGGGAAGTCAGATGTATTTGTGTCTCCGGTGACATAGACGTTGAAACTTGGATCAAGCGCAATGCCGGAGCCGCTATCCCCGGCGCCCGACGTGGCGGTGCCACCGAGATACGTGGAATACACGAGATTGTTGGCCGTCGTCGTGTCGACGCGCGAGACGAACGCATTGCCAAATGTGCCTTTCAGCGTGGATTGAAAGGCCGAAGTTGTTACCGGAAAATCGGTGGAACTGGTTTGTCCGGTGATATACGCGTTGAAATTGCTGTCCACGGCGATGGCCGTTCCCTCGTTCGAATTGGTGCCGCCGAGAAGCGTCGAGTAAATCAGCGAACCGGTACCGCTCTTGGTTGTATCAATGCGAGTGACAAAGGCCAACCCGGTCGACAGTCCGGCTGTTTGAATCGCAGTCGCCGGCGTGACCGGAAAATTGGTGGAACTCGCCAAGCCCGTGAGGTAAGCGTTTTGATTCACGTCCACGGCGATGCCAGCGCAACTGTCGATTCCGGAGCCACCGAGGTACGTCGAATACAAGAGTGTCGCGCCGGTGGGGTCGAGTTTCGTGAGAAAGCCGTTTCGAGGCGTTCCGTTGTTGACGATCTGGAGCGCGTTGGCAGCGGTGATGGGAAAGTCGGTCGACGGAGTCACGCCTGTCACGTAAACGTTGCCGCTCGCATCGACGGCGACGCCCGTCGCGCTGTCGAAACCGGTGCCTAGTCCGGAACCGCCGAGATACGTGGAAAAGACAAGCGCGGTGCCGGTCGAATTGAGTTTCGTGACAAAGGCGTTGCCGCTCGACGGCGCGTTCAATATCTTCTGGAACGCTCCGGAAGTGGTCGGAAAGTTGGTGGCTCCCGTGGTGCCGACGATGTAAGCGTTGCCGGCCGCATCTGCAGCAATCGCGTTGCCGGTTGTGCCGCTGTTGCTGCCGCTGAGGAGTGTCGCGTAGCCGACGACGGGATCGATCACTAGCGGGAGTTTCGCGTCGTAGGCGCCTACGTGGATTCCGAGCGTTCCGGCCGTAAGCGAAATATAGTTCGCGGCGATTTCAACGCGTTCCGCTCCGCTCTGCTGATAGGCATGCGGCTGATGCAGCGAAACATTTCCGGCCGCGGTCGAGATGATGGCATCGCCGTCCGAGTTCAGGCGAATGCGTTCCGCGCCTTCAACTCGCAGTGCAATGCGATCAGGATTGGCGCCGGGGCTCACCACGTAGTCCGACTCAAGTCGCCCTTGGTTGCCGTAGTAAACGAGGTCGATACCCGGATACACAGCGTCGAACTTCACGCGCGCATACTCTGGCACATCGTGGCGCCATTTCTGCGGATCGTTGCCGACGAAATAACTTGCGTGCGCGACTTCTGAACCGTCGGCATGCGCGACGGGATGTGAGTTCGCTCCCGCCAGCGCTATGCGTACAACCGAGCCCGCTTCAGCCTGCGCTCCCGCCTGAACTGACGGCCTCTCCAGCCGCAGCGTCGCATCGCGATCGGTCAGAAAAACGGTGTAGCCCGCGCCGCGCGCCAAAAATTTCACGCGCGCGTCGGTCTGCCCGGAATTTTCCTCGAAGGCGAGCGGAATTTTGCCGTAAGCATCGAGAGCGCGGAGCCGCGCCGCGCCGTCAGCGCCTATTTTCGCCACAGAATCGTGCGATACGATGCGACGTCCGTGGTGATAGATCGCGACGGCGGAGAATGCCACAAGGCAGACTGCGGCAAACGTAAAGAGCTTCGTTTTCATAAGACCCCCGCGCCGTAACTGGGCACAGCGCACACCCCGAGAACTGACGAATTCCGGCTCTTCGACTCTAACTCACGGTTACCGACCAGATCGTTGGAAACACGAGGGATATTGCCCAAAATTTCAATGGCGAGTGCGAGTGCCAGCGCGTTCGATCGCCCAAAACGACGCGAAACAAATCGGCCGGGGAGAGAAGGAATCCCCGGCCGCCAATACAGCATCCCAACTGCTCGCGATAGTTCTCTACCGCTTCCTGACCTTGTCAACGATGAGCGTGGGCGGATTCGCCCCGTTGTTGAACAGCAGCCCGCGCAGCGACACCTGACTCTGGTCCGCTAGCGAACTCAGCCCCGCGCCACCCTGCCCACTGCCCCCTTGAAAGTTCGTCTGGTTCGACGTCTGCACCAAAATCGAATTGACACCCATCGACGTAAACAGTCCCGGAAGATTGCTGACGGTGAAGTTCGGTGGCACCGGCGCGCCCGAAACCGTCGCCGTGAATTGCGTCTCGCGCAGCCGAACGCGGTTCGCCGTCATCGTGATCGGCGTCCCAGTCGGAACACTTCCACTCGTGCTGCGGATCTGCACCTCTTGCCCCGGCATCAGCTGCGACGTGTCCATAGCTTGTTCAAACGCGCCTTGCAACGCACTCGGCACGTTGAGGCCATTCGCGT
Source organism: uncultured Acidobacteriota bacterium (assembly GCA_963795355.1). Taxonomy (GTDB): domain Bacteria; phylum Acidobacteriota; class Terriglobia; order Acidiferrales; family UBA7541; genus Acidiferrum. Next base: position 918,435 of record CAWCHM010000005.1, on the reverse strand, counting down.
CGACCTGAAACTGAGGTTTCGACAGCGTGACGACCACCGGATTTCCCAGTGTGACGTTGCTGGCGTTGCTCAATTCACTCAGCACGACAATCTCGAAGTGCGTCGCGTCGTCGATCTTAAAGATGACGCCTTCCATTTCGTTGTCGGCCTGCTTGTTGTCGTCGTCGTTATTTTCGGCTTCGATCTTTCTCGCGATGAACGCGCCTCCGCTCATCACTTCCGAGTCAACCTCGAGCACTTCGCCGTTCTGGATACATGAAAAGTTATCCGAGGCGCAGCCTTCCAACTCGAATTGCGTATTCGCGTTCGCCTGTATCAAGAAATCGCCGCTCATCGTGTGCAGCGTGAACTGTGAATCGGTAGCGTCCAGATTGATCGCCGTACCCAGCAAATCGTCCACGTCATCGAGCTGATCGTTGTTGTTCGGCTGTCCGGCCAGGGGAAGTTGCGCGACGTTGATCGCACCGCTGGCGTTGAAATCGACGCCGAGCGTGCCAGAGATAATATTTGCTACATTCAGATCGACTTGAAATCCCGTCGGCGATCCGCCCGCCAACACAACGGGAAATGGAGCACTCGAAAACGTAACGTTGCCTGCCGCAGCCGGTTCCAGGTGACACACCGAATTATTCGCGCAATTGCCGATCGCCGCGCCGCTGTTATTCATCACCGTCAATTCGGGGTTCATGACGTTGACTGTGATGCTCTGATACGAGCCCGCTGGAACGTTCATCGTCGAGAGAAACGCCGAATCCGTCTCGAGCTGCTTCACTTCGATGCGCTGCGGATTCGTGATGAGCTGTACGTTTCCGGGATTGAGCACCGCGCTATTCACTGTGACCTCGAACGAGAGAACGGTCACTCCGGCCGGCGGCGCGTCGGTCACCGTCAATGTCACCGCGGAGGTTTGCGACGTACCCGCGGGAGGCGTGGACGTCGCCATGTTGGAAGCCGATCCACCGCAACCACCGAAAACGAGCACTGTCACTGCGATTCCAAGACACGTCATCACTCCGAGTTTGCTTTCGCGCTTCATGGCACGCTCCGTTTAGATTGCACGTCGATGAAGTGGGCGGGTTTGGGTGTTTTTGCAGTGTGCCAGCGCACATTTCAGGGCGTGTCATGCCCCTGTAATTGCCTTGTCATACCGTGTGCTATCGTTGGTAACGGCGAACCTGTACATCAAGACAGGCGCGTGGAAAATAAATTTTGGGCAAGCGCCAGGCAGCAACTTCACGAAAACAAGCGAACTCCGAAGATGCCGAAGCGATCGTTTCCATCGATCGCACCTACGCTTCTCTGGACGATGAAACAACTCGCCCCGACGTCCGGGCTGACGAGCCCGAAGAGCGCGATTTCAGTGGGCACGACGAACGCGACGACGACGAACGTGACGAAGATGCCGAACGCTTAGCGTCTTCCGCCCCCAGCAACGGCTCCGGCTCCGCACCCGACGATGCAAGATGTCTTCGGTCCCGGCGGCCTGCTCGAACGCTGCATGATCGGCGGCTACGAGCACCGCCCCGCGCAACTCGAAATGGCCGAAGCCGTCCACAACGCTTTCACCGAAAAACATCACGCCGTCGTCGAAGCCGGCACCGGCACCGGCAAAACGCTCGCCTACTTGCTCCCCGCAATTTGCAGCGGCCGCCGCGTCGTAATCTCCACCGCAACGAAATCGTTGCAAGAGCAGCTCTACCAGAAAGACATTCCATTCCTGCAAAAGCACTTCGCGCCCGAACTCAAAGTCGCCGTCATGAAGGGCCGTTCGAATTTTCTGTGCAAAGTCAAAGCGCATCAGATGGCCGATCAGCCGATGCTCAAGGGCCTCGAAGAGATCGACGCTTTTCGCCAGATCAACGATTGGGCGAAGCTCACCGAAACCGGCGATCGCTCCGAGCTCACATTTCTAGCCGACGACTCCGACCTCTGGATGCGCCTCGACGCGCGTCGCGACACCTGCTCCGGCCAGAAATGTCCCGAATTCAATCAGTGCTTCGTCACCGCGATGCATCAGCGCGCCAAAGACGCTGACCTGATCATCGTGAATCACCATCTGTTTTTCGCCGACCTCGCGCTCAAACAGGACGATTTCGGCAGCATCCTGCCCGAATATTCCGCCGTCGTGTTCGACGAAGCCCACGAAATGGAAGACGTCGCGAGCGATTACTTCGGCCGTCAGATCTCCAACTATCGCTTTGAAGAGCTGGCCCGCGACGTCGATCTAACGCTCCGGACATTGCGTCTCGGCTCAGCCGCGCTCCTGCGCCGCACGCAGCGCATCCGCGAACGCTCGCGCGAATTCTTCGACACGTTCCCGCCGCGCGACGGCCGCTTCCCGTTTACGCGACCCGAACGCGCAGCATTTCTCGAACACAACCGCGAAGCCTACGACGCGCTCACCAGCGCGCTCAAAGGGCTCGAAACCGAATTCGCCGCCCTCACGCAAAAGCCCGAGGAACTCATGCGCCTCGCTCGCCGCAGCTTCGAGATTCGTCAGGAGATGTCGTTCCTCTTTGAATCCAACGAAAAGAACTTTGTCTACTGGTATGAGCGCCGCAACAAAGGCGTGTTCCTCGCCGCGACTCCGATCGACGTCAGCCAGATTCTGCGCGAGCGTTTGTTCGAGACTTTCGACACCGTCGTTCTGACTTCAGCCACGCTCACCGTCGGCGGCCGTTTCGAATACATCCGTCAGCGCGTCGGCCTCGATCACACAAAAGAACGCGCGCTCCCGCCCGAGTTCGATTGGTCCCGTCAGGCGCTTCTCTACACGCCGCGTTCGATTCCCGATGTGCGCAATCCCGGCTTCGCGCCCGCCGCGGCCGACGAAATCGTCAATCTTCTCGAACTCAGCCGCGGCCGCGCCTTCTGCCTGTTCACCAGCTATTCGCAAATGAAAGACTTGTTCGAGCGCGTGCGCAATCGCGTCGAGTTCCCGCTCTTGCTGCAAGGCACCGCGCCGCGTTCGGCATTGCTCGAGCGATTCAAGAACACCCCGGGCGCCGTCCTGTTTGCCACGGCGAGCTTCTGGCAGGGCGTCGATGTTCCCGGCGACCAGCTCTCCTGCGTCATTGTCGATCGCTTGCCGTTCGCCGTTCCCAGCGATCCGATCGTCGCCGCGCGCGTCAGCGCGCTTCAAGAGGAAGGCCGCAACCCCTTCGCCGAATTTCAGGTGCCACAGGCGGTTTTGGCCCTCAAACAGGGCTTCGGCCGCCTGATTCGCACCAAAACTGACCGCGGGGTGCTCGCTTTGCTCGATAGCCGCATCGAACGAATGCCCTATGGTAAAATTTTCTTAGAGTCACTGCCGCGGTACGCTACCACCCACGAATTGCGAGACGTGGAGCGGTTCTTCCAAACCGGGAAGAAATCGCAACGGGCGTAGGCTGCCGTCTTTAAACAGAAATTGACGGGCTTGTTTCAGGGGATCGGATGTTTCACGTAAGCGTCGAAGACACATTTTCGTCGGGTCATGCCTTGCGCGGGTATCGCGGCAAGTGCGAAAACGTGCACGGGCACAACTATCGCGTGCGCATCACGGTCGATGGCCCGCAGCTCGACTCCATCGGCCTGCTGGTCGATTTCACGTTGCTCAAGCAAGTCATGCGCGAAATCATCGGTCGCCTTGACCACCAGTTCATCAACGATCTCGAGCCGTTTCGCACTGTGAATCCGTCAGCGGAAAATCTTGCGAAATATTTTTACGACGAGATGCAGCGCGGCCTGAAGGATTTGCCGCCCGGCGCCCGCATCACCGATGCGACCATCTGGGAGACGGACACGAGCCAGGCGACATACAGCCCGGCGAAATAGACTCGGCTCATATTAGGGCTCAAATCAGGGCAACTCAGCCCGGGTAACCAGAACGAAAATTTTCCCGAGGCCGCATGAAATGAATCGCGCGATTTACATCATCATGGTTCCGGTCGTTCTCGTGGCCGTGGGTTACATCCTGATCTTTCGCGCGGTGGGACTCGCTCCAGGTTACGGGCGTTTGTTGGTGGCTTTGGCGATGTTCGCGGGCGTCGCGTGGTGGATGGTACGTAAAAGTGCAAAGACATCTCACCCCCAGAAATAGAAGAACAATCGAGTCGCAGTCCGTCTTCATCACTGAGATTTTCAAGTCGATTCAGGGTGAAGGGACCCGCGCGGGTCTGCCTTGCGTCTTTGTGCGCCTCACGGGCTGCAATCTGCGCTGCACTTGGTGCGACACCGCGTACGCGTTCCACGGAGGCAAACGCACTGCCGTCGATGCGATCTGCCATCGCGTGGATGAACTCACCGGCCGTGGCGACGGTCAGCATGCGTCCGAAGCGGCGATTCAACTCGTCGAACTCACTGGCGGCGAACCGCTCTTGCAGGAAGGTATTTATGCGCTCGCGGATACTCTCCTCGCCGACGGCTACACCGTGATGATTGAAACCAGCGGCGAGCGCTTCATCGGCAAGCTCCCCGAACACGTCATCAAAATCGTCGATGTAAAATGCCCCGACTCCGGCGCCGCCAACACTTTTGAATATCGAAATCTTGACGCGCTCGGCCACAACGACGAAGTAAAATTTGTAATCTCCTCGCGTAACGACTACGAATTTGCGCGAGAATTTACGACGCAAGCATCACCTCACCGATCGCGTCCGCCAGGTATTGTTCTCGCCCGTCTTCGACGATCCCGAAGGCAAATGGAAGGGCCTCGAACCCAAACAACTCGTCGAATGGATCCTTGCCGACGAACTCCCCGTCCGCCTCGGCCTGCAGCTCCACAAATTCGTCTGGCACCCCTCCACCAAGGGCGTCTGACCAATCAAGCATATCATGTAGGGGCGCAGCACTGCTGCGCCCCATGTCCGCAAGATCCAAAGTGCTTGAGTCCGTTCCGCACCTCAGCGCGCTTGCCCACGGCGCGGTATAATTGCAATTCCAATGTCGCCCACTTCCAAAGCCTCCGCCGTCGTCCTCCTCAGCGGCGGCATGGACTCCTGCGTGTGCACTGCCGAAGCCATCGCCCGCCATGGCGCCGCCCGCGTCGCCCTACTTCACGCAGGCTACGGTCAGCGCACGCAAGCGCGCGAACGCCGCGCCTTCAACGAAATTGCCGATTTCTACGCCATTCCAGCCGACCGTCGTCTGATCGTCCAACTCGATCACTTCCGCGCCATCGGCGGCTCCGCCCTCACCGACCAGTCCATCGCCGTCCCCGAAAATCAGCTCCACGCGCCGTTCCGGCGCGAACCGCAGCGACATCCCCGTCACCTACGTCCCATTCCGCAACGCGCATTTTCTTTCCGTCGCCGTCAGCTGGTCCGAAGCCATCGGCGCCAACGAGATCTACATCGGCGCCGTCGCCGAAGACAGCTCCGGCTATCCCGACTGCCGCCCCGAGTACTACCGCGCCTTCCAGAACGTGATTCGCGAGGGCACGCGCCCCGAGACGCGGATCGAAATCGTCACCCCGGTCATCGAGCTGAAGAAAAGCCAGATCATCCGCCGTGGAGTCGAATTGGGGGCTCCGCTGCATCTAACTTGGTCGTGCTACCAAAACGACGACATCGCATGTGGGGTCTGCGATAGCTGTTTGTTGCGCCTCAAGGCCTTCGAGGAAGCGGGCATTCCCGATCCGATTCCGTACCGACGTGCGACTGCCGTCCGTTGATCGTGTTGATAAGCAGGCTGTTGCCAATTTGACGAGAGGGTGGTTTAGCTTGGATTCCGGCCCGAATTGGGGATAATAGGGCGCACGCCGCTCCCGGGGGACTTCAGGGTAGGAGCCGTCCCGAGACAAAGGAGAACCGAGCATGAAGCTGCAATTGCTGGCCGCCGTGAGGCCACATATGAATTTGACCGCGTTGCGGTCGCAAACCCGTTCGATCGCACAGCGCGCCAACTGGCTCCGCGCCGCGCTGTTTGTCGCCGCCGCCGCGTTTGCCATCGCCACACCACCGCGTGCTGCTGCACAGATGGACGGCTCGCTCAGCGGCACCGTAATGGACGTCGCGTCCAAGCCTTGGGTCGATCAAACGATCAACGCTGTCAGCGATCAGGGCGCGAAGCTCACTACCAAGACCGACAAAGACGGCCACTACTCGTTTCACAACATGCGAGCCGGCGTATACACCGTCACGATCGAGCTTCCTGCTCCAAACAAGCCCTACGAATTTGCGCAAGTGAAGATCTCGAGCGGCGAAACGCCCAATGTCAACGTGAACTTCAAAGATGTCGTTGCCAAGCAAGGCGCCGCTGCGTCAGAGCAAGTGAAGAAACAAGAAGAAGATAAGCAGAAATTCGCCGGCATGAAGCAGCACTTCGAAGCCGGTATCGCCGACTTGACCCAAGCGCAAACCGCGAAGGCCGACATGGCGAAAGCCCCCGCCGATCAGCGCGACACGATGAAGGCCCAGGTCACCGATCTTTCCGGCAAAGCGGTCACCGAACTCGAAGCTGCCAAGGCTGCCGCTCCTGAAAAAGATGCGAACCTTCATCTGATTTGGGCGCGTCTTGGCGATGCGTACGACGTTGCAAACCGTCCCGATGATGCGGCCAATGCATACCGCCAGGCAGTCGCGCTTAAGCCGACGCCCGGCTACTACAACAACCTCGGTGGAATCCTCGGCCGCGCTGGCAAGATCGAGGATGCGATGGCCGCGTATCAGAAGAGCGCCGAGCTCGATCCGCCGAACGCCGCGCAGGCGTATCGCAACGCCGGCATCACGCTCTACAACGTCGGCAAAATGAAGGAAGCCGTCGAGCCACTGAAGAAAGCGACCGAACTCGATCCGAAGAGTGCGCAGGCTTGGTACCTACTCGGCGCCGCGCTGGTCGGTGCGATGGAGTACAAGCAGAAGGGCGACAAGATGGAAGTCATCGTGCAGCCCGGAACCGTTGAGGCGTACCAGAAGGCTGTCGAACTCGATCCGAATGGCCAGTACGGCCAGCAGGCCAAGCAGGGTCTCGAAGCTCTCGCGCAAATCGCACCGGGCATCGACACCAAGACCAAGACCGCCAAAAAGAAGTCGTAACGCGGGGACAAATCTGTTTTTCGAGGCCGGCTTCTCACACGAGCCGGCCTTTTTGTTTCTCGGCGTGTACTCGCCTGCATTGCTCATAGCGCTGGCTTGGGTATTTCGCCTCGCGTATTCTGCAACGTGCACCGCTGAAGTGTCTTGAGCAAAGTGTGGACAGCGACGTGTCGAGAAGGAGTGTCGAGAAAGTAGTGTCGAGCCTGAGATCGGATTCCAATTTGGCTGAATGGCGCGTCTTGCTCGACTGCGCGAATCCGCACGTCACTCTCCTCGCCCTACGCCACGAACAGGCGTCATCGCTCGATTGGCCGAAACTCCTCGCTCTCGCCAACGAGCACGGCTTGCTTCCGCTCCTGGCGCAAAAACTTTCCCATGCTGAATCCGGCATCGTTCCTCCCGACGCGCAACAGACGCTGAAATCCTTTTTCCGCGAACAAATGGTTTTCGATTTGCGCATGCTCGCCGAGCTATATCGGATCCTCGATCGCCTCGCGGCCCGAGGGATTGAGGTGATGTCGACGAAAGGTCCGATCCTCGCGCAACGTTGCTACGGATTTTCCTTTGCGCGCCAGTACACCGACCTCGACTTCGTTTTGCGCGACGCCGATGTCCTGCGCGCCACCGAAACTCTTATCGGCCTTGGCTACGACGCCAAGGTCCCACCGAGCGCGATTCAAGCGAACCAGCCGGCAGGCGAATACGCGTTCACGCAACTGGCCACAAAGCTCCTCGTCGAACTGCACACGGGAAACACATTTCGCTACTACCCAAAGCCGCTTTCGGTCGAAAAACTTTCAAGCCGCAAAACATGCGTGCGTCTCGGCGAGCAGGATGTACCTGCACTCTCAGTTGAAGACGAACTGCTGCTGATCTCAATTCACGGTGCAAAACATTTCTGGGAGCGTTTACTGTGGATTGCCGACGTCGCGGCACTCGTCACGCACAGTCCTATCGACTGGGATCTCGTCGCTACGATCGCGGGTGAAGCCGATGCGCAACGCATGTTGCGATTGGCGCTGCTCCTCGCCGTCAACGTCGCAGGCGCGACGCTTCCCGACGCCGTTCGGAAAAGTGTCGAGTCCGATGCAGGAGCTGTCCGCCTCGCAAATCAATGCGCCGATCGCCTGCCGCGCGTCGATGACCACCCGCTCAGCCTCTTCCAGCGCGCTGTATTCCGCATCAAAATGCGCGGCGGTGGCATCCCCGGCCTCACATATCTAATGCGGCTCTCTCTTTCTCCGACCGAGGAAGATTGGCTCGCCGATTCCTCCAACGAAAAACAAAGCCCTTTCAGCGCGATTGAACGGCCGCTCCGTCTCGCGCGCAAATACAGCCGCAGCCAGAAATAAGCACCACGGGAAATCGAAGTCGGAAACGACAAGGCAAGAGTGCAAAGGCGGAGATTTAGCCCGGGGAAATAAAAGCGCGGGGCGAGCGCTTTACCTCTGCACGCTCGCCCCGCAGGCCACCCGTAGTTTCTTGAAGAATCGTCGTGAAACCAGCGTCGAAAAAAGCTTCGCTAAATAGCTCTCCTGAAGAAACGCCGCGACGTTTTAGATATTCGTGCTGTGCACCGCGTGATGCCGCATCACCTTCGCCGGCGCAGGCAACTCGATGTTCAGCGTCAGTTCCGTCTTGCTGCGCGTGACGGTCAGCGTCGCTTTCTCGCCCTTTGCCGTCAGCTTTTCGCGCAATTCACCCAGCGAACGAATCCGCTCGCCGTTGAACTTCGTAATCACGTCCCCGGCCTTGAGCCCGCCCTTCTCCGCGGCGGAGCCATTATTCACGCTGCGCACGAGCACGCCTTCATCCTCCGGCACGCCGAAATAGCTGCCAAGCTGCCCGCCGATATCTTCCGCATCGATTCCAAGCCGCGGATGCAGCATCGGAATCAACATGTCGCCGCCATCAAACGCAACGACCGGCCCATCCGGCATCGCGGGCATTTCCGGCATCTCTTGTACGTCTGGCACCTCGACTTCCGGCATCCGGAACGCAAACGAACCAGGCATCGCTCCAGTCATCGCGCGATGCAACTCCTCCGCCTGATCCAGCTTCGCGCTCAGCTTCTGCGTGCGCCCTTCGCGCCACACCTTCAACTCCACCGTGCGTCCCGCGGGAATCTCGCGAATCATCCGCCGGAATTGCATCGAGCCTTCGACGCGCTGCCCATCGACTTCCGTGATGACATCCGTCTCTTTCAATCCCGCCTTCGACGCAGGGCTATCCGGTGCGACGCGCCCAACCACCACGCCGCGCTCCTCCGGCAACTTGAGTTGCTTCACATTTTCAGAAGTAACTTCGCGCGCTTCGATTCCGAGAAAGCTCGGCCCGCCTTCCTCGTCGTTCGAAATCATGATCGTTTCCGGATCTTGCGAGATCTCGATCCGCCGTACGGTAGTGCGCCCGGCCTCTTGCCCCCGCGCATCAACCGAACCCGCTACTGCCGTCCCACTCTGCGCCCCAGCCTGCGTCGTCGTCGCGCTCGAATGCCCCGGCAGCGCCATCAACGCCGGAGTCAAAATGGCGAACCCAGCGGCACCAATCCAGATATTTTTCTTCATGGATGCTCTCCTTGCCCGCTTAGACGCGGAGAAAGACAAATTGGCTGGCTCGCCGACACGAAGTCGGCGCCAAATCTAAACCGTCGACCGCAGCGCGACCACGCGAATCCCGCCATTGATCGTATTCAAATGAATCGGCGCCCCACCCTTGCCCAATTTCCCGCGCGTCTCGCGCGGCTTCTGCGAACTCAGCAGCGAAAGCGGCAGCTCCGAAGAAAAACTCCCGTTCAAACACCGCGCATCCAGTTCCGCCTGCGTGCTCACCGGCACCGCCAGCAACACGGACCCATTCGTCGTCTCGGCAACCGCGCCAAGCTTGCTCTGCAAGCGCAGCAGCTCGATGTGCACATTCCCATTCGTCGTATGCGCGTGCACCGCGCCGCCGCCGTCAAACACGTCGATATTCCCATTCACCGTGCGCAAATCCTCGACGGCTTCCACTCCAGCCACTCGCAGTGACCCATTCACAGTTCCGATGTGTTCCACGTGCGCGCATCGCGGCACATGCACAATATATTCCACCGCAACCTCAACACCTTCGTTCTGCGGATACCGCGTCGTCACCATCACCGAACCCGGCTTCGCATCCACGTCAATCGACACCAGCGCCAGGTCCGACTCCTGATGCTTCGCCGTCTTCACCGCGCGTACTTCGACCTCATCGCGATCCCATGTCTGCACGTCCACCGTGCCATTCACGTTTTGCAGTTCGAAGCTGCCCCCGGGCTGCAGCGGATAGGTTTGGTTGAATTCCTTGCTGATCGCAAAACACGGCACAGCCGAAGCTGTTGCCAGAATCAATGCCAGAAACGAAGCGAAGTAAAATGTGCGGCGAGCCATATCCGTTCCTCCCTCGAAAGCCTTTCGATTCCCCAAAACCGAACAGACCTGCACCCGAGATCTGGACCCAGGACCCGAAACTCACACGAACCGGAACTCGCTTGTCATCGGCTTCACTGCGACGACGGCTACAACTCACCGAACCGCGCGGCCTCTCTCGCCGCGCCTGACACAAACTCAGTGCAACTGAAAATTAAATGTCAGCGTCGTGATCACATCCCCGCGCTTCCCCACCATCCACGCCGGACTCACGCGCCACTGTTTCACCGCCGAAATCGCCGCATCCGCCAGCGTCGGCGAACCATCGAGCAGCTTTTCCACTTCGAGATGCCCATCGCGCGTCGCGCGCACCTGCAACTTCACGAGCCCGGTCACGCCTGCGCGCATCGCCACTTCCGGATAAATCGGCGTCGGCTGCCACGTCAAATGCCTGCGAAACTCTTCGGGATCTTCATGCGTGCCGCCGATAAACGCGAGCTGCAAACGATCGATCCAACTATCCAGCCAATCGCCGTTCTCCGGCTGTGGCGCATTCCCCGGCTGCGACTGTCCCATAGCATCCGACGGATCGTATCCCGTCGCCACAAGCTGCACGCCGTGCTGGTTCAGCCGTTCTTTCTGATCGCGAATTAGCGAATCGCGCAACGCAACTTCCGTATCCAGAAATCGCAGATGAATCGTTCCCGACGTCGTGCGCAACTTCAGCGGTTCACCGCCGCCATTCAGCGCCACCATCCCGTGTGCTGACCCCGCTTTGCGATTGCCGGAAATCATCATCGCCAGCGCCGGATCTGCTTCAATGTGGCGTTCTCCGCCAGACTCCACGGTCGCCTCAATATCGGCCGCAAGATTGCGCGGCAAAAACACAACGATGTCGCCATTGCCCGACGTTAGTTGCGACACGCCCGCCAGATGCACCACGCCGCCGCCCGTCGCCGGCGAATCCGGATTGATCCACGCGCGAATGCTGCCGCCCGCCGTAGCCGCGCGCACCGTTCCCGCCACGCGCGTTAAACAAATACTCCCCGCGCTCGATTCCACTTCCATCGGCCCCGAAACATACATCACGCGAATTCCGCCGCCGCCGGTCTGCGCGCGCACCGAGCCGCGTACTTCTCCGAAATCAATCTGCCCGCCGCCGGTCCGCACGGCCACATAGCTTCCCGCTTGCCCGACCGTAATATTTCCGCCGTCGGTTTCGAGATCGGCGCGTCCCGCAATCTGTTCCGCGCGAATATGCCCGCCGCCGCTGTGCAGCTGCGCATCGCCCGCGATGTTGCGCACGTTGATGTGCCCGCCCGCGGTAAACGCATTCAAATCTCCGCCGACGTCGAGCACCTGGATGTGTCCGCCCTCGGTCTGTAGCTTCGCCACCATCCGGCCCGCGCCGGCGTTGCGCATGAAGCTTGTACCGATGCGTCCGGCGCTTATATTTCCACCTTGCGTCGAGAGCACCGCAGTGCCGCCAAGGTCCTGCGTCTCGATATCTCCCGCGTCCGTCTTCACGTCGACGTTGTAGCCGCGCGGCACCGCGACCTCAAACGTGACCCAGAACTGCACGCCCGCCGCCGAACTCTTCGCAATCTGCGGCGGCAACGTGCCTTTAATATCCACGCCTGCCGTTGTCGCCTCTGCCATCAGCGAGTAATGGCTCAGCAAGCGATCGGCCAGCGGCTCGCGCGCATCGGTTTCAATGTGAGCGGTGTAATGCACGACCGCTGCCGCGCCCGGAGGCAGCACCGTGATTTTCACCGTTCCCAGATCGGTGGTCAGGTGCAGCGTCAAATTCTCTTTCGTGGGGAATGAGCCTTTGCGGTCTGCGCCAGTGTGGACACCCGCGGGGTCACCTGGCTGTTTCGTCGGCTCGACCGGCGGATTCGCTCCGACTGGTTCCGGCGCCGGCGCAGGAACCGGCTCTGGCTTGGTCGCCGCCGAAGCCACTGCGTTCGGTATCGGTGGCGCCGCCCACGTCAGCTCGAACAGAGCGATGCCGACGCATAACGCTGCCAGCGCAATTCCGCGCCGCTGCCTCAATTTGATCTGCGAATTCATCCGTCCTGAAATCTCGAACTTCCGTCGTCCGTCTTCGCTGCGACCTACAACTGCCACTCACCACACAACGCCAAAAAAAATGCGCGACCCCTGTCGCGCCTACTGCATATCTCTGGAACCGATCTGTCGCAACGCCGCCGCGCTTCGCAATCGTACATAGCGATTCGGATCGCGCCGTTGCAAATCTTCCAACGCGCGCACGACGCGGCCAACGTCTTCACCATCGCCGTTGATCGCCGCAGGTTCTGTATTTGTCGGAGGAGTTGCAACCACCGGCAAACTGTCTTCGTTCGAAATGATGTCGGTATCGCCGCCCAGAGAATTGACCAGCAAATTTACGGCCTCGACGCGAACGCCAGGATTCGCATCGTGGTGCAATGCGCCAAGCAACGCATCGCGCACCGGGGCCTCGTGCGTCCAATCCCGCAGCGCATCCAGCGCCTTCAGCCGAACCGCCGCATTCTTGTCGGTACGCGCCGCTTTCACCAGCGCGTTGCGTACGTGTTCGTCATCGGTGCGCGCTTTCAGCGCATCCAGGCAATCCAGCCGCGTTCCGGGATCAAAGCGCTCCCCGTTCGCGACCACGAAAGTCAGCACCCGGCGCACATCTTCGTTGTCCACATTTCCGACAACCATCAAGGGCTGCTCGGTTCGTACTTGCAGTTGCAACGTTCCCGGAGCCGCATCCGGCGCGGGTGCAAACGTAATTCCGGCCACCGCCATCTTCGAAAGATCTTCGTCGGTCAGTCGCGGCGTCGCCATCACGTTGACTGCTTGCGCCGTGCCGCCATCGTCCCCGCCGCCGCTGCGAACCGCCAGCCACGGCACCAGTTGTGTTCCGATCGCGACGCCGAACACGATCAATCCCGCCGCGCTCCACGCCGGACGCAACGCCATCCAGCGCCGTACCCAGCCGAACGGCATCCAGTGTTCGCGGACTTGCGGCACTTCCAGATCGTCGAGTTTTTCGGCAAGCTCGCTGCGGCATTGCGCCAGCAGCGCTCCGGTCGGATCCATTGCATCCGCCGGCTGCGACACTCTCGCAACCGCGGTTTGCAGATCCGATTCTTCTCCGAGTTGGCTGCGGCACGCTGTGCAAACGGCGAGATGCGCATCAATCTGTTCGCGCTCGTCCGGTTCGACTTCATCGCACGCGTAGAAAACCAGAAGCGGCGCCACGTCGGCGCAATTGTTGAGCTGCGGACTACCGTTCATTCCGCTACTCATCGCAGCACTCCCAACTGGCTGCGCAGTTTTCGCGTCGCGCGGAAAAGCGAATTTTTCACCGTCTCTTCGGTGGTTCCAAGTGCGTCGCCGATCGCGCGCAGCTTCAAACCTTGGTAGTGCTTCATCTCAAATACGACGCGCTCGCGCGGCGAAAGCAATTCCATCGCGCTGGCGATGCGCGTCTGGATTTCCTGTCCGAGCAGCCTTCGCTCCGGATCCAAAGTTGGCCGATGTTCTTTTTGCCGCTCGAAGAAATCGGTGATGCCTTCGTCGTGCGCCGACCCGGCTTCAGGCGCCTGATCTTCCGGGCGCGCCTGACGGCGGCGCAACTGATCGAGGCAAACGTTGGTCACGATGCGATACAGCCAGGTATAAAAGCTGCACTCAAAACGGAATCGGTGGAGGTTGCGATAGACCTTCAGGAAGGCTTCCTGGTAAACGTCGCGCGCGTCTTCGGGACGCTTCATTAGGTTCAGCGCGAGCCGCAGCACGTCGCGGTCGTACCGGCGCACCAGTTCCTCGAACGCAGTGCGGGAACCCGCCTGCGCCTCGACCACCAGGCAGCGCTCGTCCAGCTGGGCCAAGGAAGTCACCGTCGCCAGCGCGGCACCAGCGTGAGCCGTCTGGCCAGACACATTCGCCAAAGCCATTCGAGGTAGCGACATATTTCGCTTTCTGTTCGCGCCCGGGATTGTTAAGGCCTCAGCCTTAACACCTTAGCTCGACTCTGCGACTTCGCAAACGAATTGCCCACCGATGAGCCTGCAGAGTACCACCAAATTGGACGCGAGCATCAGTATCGGGTAAGCAGCCGCTACTCATCCTTTATAACGACCAACCCACCTTTTTTGTTTCTCCTCTGCCTTCTTTTGGGTGCCGCACCCTCAGTATTTGGAGGGTGCGGGTTTAGATCGAACCTCAGTCAGATCAAAACGACGACCACAGTCGTATCAAACGCCACCCTGTAGCCGCGATCGTTTCCAAGATCGCGGGTTTAGATCGAACACGACCGGGCCCAATCCAATCGCCACCTAATCCAGCCCAAATACTTGTACCTATATGTTTGTGATCGTTGCAGAGGTGGCCTGCACGCGGTGCTTCCCCCCAATTTCAGATTCCGGCAGGGTCGTTGCCGTTGTCCATGCCGCGCGCAGTTCTCCAGTTCATCAGCGGCCACGCCAACAGCAACACCAGCGCCGCGACGACCGCGTATCCGTTTAGCCGGAGAAAACGATTGGGTTCGCCCAGCAGTTCCGCCGCGCCGCTCGCCAGCGAAATCACACCGACCACCAGAAAGCAGCCGAAGATGTTGAACCGCATCACGTAGCGAATCCCGAGCACGATCACGGCGAGTAGAATCGTCTCCGCGATCCACTGCTTCGCGTAGTCCGCTGGACTGCCCCAATTGCTCGGCATCGCCGCAAACGTCGCAACGAAAAAGACGAGCGCCTTAAGCCAGGTCGGGCGGAGCACTGAAGCTACGAACGTGGCCGCCAACGCGACGAATCCCATGTACAGCAGGCTGTGCAACAGCGAGGTGCCGAGAATCGCGCCGGCAGGCACGTACGCGTCGAAGTTCGAACCGAAATCCGCACCCGCGGCCCGGTGCGGCGTCGGCCAGTGCTGCGCGACCGCCTGGATGAGCGTCTGCAAACCGATCAGCGCGCCGGCTCCGCCGATGCCGATGAAAAATGCGTCGCGATAGTAATTCGCCGGCATTCCGGTCCACGATGGAAAATACTCTTCGCTAAACGCGCGCCGCGCGAAAAACCACGCCACCGCGAATATCACAACGATGAATCCGAAATAAAACGGTCCACCAAGAATTGCGCCCACGGCAAGTGTCCCGATAAATGTTTTGAAGGGAATCGCCGTATTATAGGCCGCAAGGAATGACGGTATTCGGTTCCCGAGCGCGAAAATAACGACGTAGGCGCCGAATCCCCAAAACGCCCAGCGCGACAGCCGGCGCCACGGAATCCCTCGCGAGTCCGGCGATTTGAGATTTTTCAGGAAGATGATGAGCGCAGTGATGCCAAGCCCTGCGAAGACCAACACCGGGATCGCGATGCCCAGCATCGTACGCGAAATTGTGAGCTCTTCGTTCTTGCGTGCCCACTCGTCTGGAATCTTGATATAGGTCCGATAGTTTGTGACTTCGTCGCCCATCACCATCAGTTCCATGCGCGCGTAGGCATGGTCGTCGCCGGTCGCCGCGCCAGCCGCGGATTGGTCGAGGGGGGCTTTCGCTTGCCACGTCAAGTCGTGATCGATGCGTTTTGGCCGTTTGTCCGATTTCGATTCGACGAGCGACCACTTGCTTAAGTCGATGTTCTTCTGTTCGCGCAGGAATTTTTCTCCGAGCGCGACCGCTTCGTCTTTGCTGAGCGAAGCGCCTGGTGCGGCTTCCGCAACGGTGTGATGGACCGAGTGCAGCGAGCCGTCGGGCTTCAGGATGATTCCGTATTCTTCTGGCTGGCCGTCACGGAAATAACGCACACGCCACAACGCGCCAGGCACCTGTCCAGCGTAGATGCTGTTGACGAATTCGGCTCCGCCGCGTTCGCGCAGGAATTCATTCACCTGCGCATTCGTGGTATCCACGAACTGCGTGTTGTGAATGTATGTCGCGGGGTTCACGTTGCTCCCGCGCAAAATCTCGTCGGCGCGAACGCGCGCCTCGCGAGCATCGACCGAAAGCTTCAGGTAATCGCCGATCAACGCTGGTTTCACTTTCCAGATCAGCAAACCGCCAACGACGAAGCAGAGAGCGAGCACGCCAAGCATCGCCGGAGCCAACGCGTCATATCGCCGGCGTTGTGCGGCGGCGACTTCGGCCTGCACCGCCGCTGCGCTGATGTCCGGAACCGGAGCAACTTCGTTCAGTAGATCTTCGTCGGGCTCAAAACGCCGGCGAATCAGGTACGAGATCCCGGAGAACGCGAGAGGCGCGACCGCGGCTGCGGCGACGACAGCGCCGGAAATCTTGAAATACAAACTATTCGAGCGAATGAGAAAAAGTCCAACCAGCGACGCATCGACGGTGTAGTGCCAGATCAGCGTCGCGACAATTCCCCAGCGCAGCATCACCAGGCCCGCGACGATTCCGATCAGCCCGATTTCGATTCCGCGAATGTACGCAGGTTCTTGCGGATAGTTGCTGTGCAGAAAGCCCCACAAGAATGCCGGAACGATAACGGCGATCCACGTCGATTTCGTAAACTTTTTGAAAAACGGAATTGCGAAAAGTCGGAACGTGAATTCTTCGTTGGTTGACGCGAGCAGGCCGATCGCCGCTCCCGAAATCCACGGGAAGAGCGTGTTCACCGAGTCTTCGTAATTCACCTCTTGTGGCGCCCAAGCGCCGAAGTGGCTCGCGATCACGTAAAAGCCGACGACGTAACCGATGTGTGCTGCGGCGAAAGAGAGACCGACAACGGCGGCCGAGAAAAATTCTTTCGAGCGCAGGCCGCGCAGCGTGAACACTTTGCCGAGCTGAAGCTGTTTCGGTTGCGACTCGCGATACAGCGGTTCGGCGGCGGGTAGCACCAGAATCGTGATCGCGGTGACGATCGAAATCAGAAACGCCGAGCCGATCTTCAGCGCGATAAAACTGCTGTACGCCGAATTGGTGTCGTAGCTCGCGTTCCAGAGCGGCCACCCGTTCAGGTTTTGCAGGAAGAGCAGAAACGCTGCCACTCCGGTGACGATCAGCGCGCCGCGCCACGTTGTGCGCCCCTGCCGAGTCAGAATAATTCCCAGGCGCACGGCGATCGCGAGAATCAGAATGTAGGGAATCGTGAATGCGGCGGCGAGCGTGTCGTTGCCCGATCGCAATTTCGCGAAATCGCGCTTCCACGCTTCCGGTACTTTTAAATATTCGTTGCTGCCGCCAATGTCCGCGCCTTGTAATTCAACGTGCAACCGATACGGCGCATCCACCGCACGAAAATCCTTTTTCTCCCACGTGAAAGACCAATCGAGACGATTTGGACGTTTGTCGGAGTTTGCTTCCTCGGGAAGAAAATTCCAGTTGTTGAGATCGATTCCGAGTTTGGCGCTCAGATAATCTGCCGCTTTACGCTGCGCTTCGGCGCGTTCGAGCGAAGCCCCGGCTTGCGCCTCTTTGATCGTGTGGCTGTAACCGACAGGCTCCCCCGCCGGACTGATGCGAACGCCGTATTCTTCTTCCTGCTGTGGTTTGAAAAATCGGACGTCCCAATACCAGATGTTGAGTTGCGACGCCATCAGCTGATTGGCCTTTTGCAACCCGATCTGGCGTTCGAGATATGTTTTGGCGTTATCGTCGAGATCGAAAACGATGGAGGATTGGTAGCCCGAAATATCCTGGCCCATCGAGCCCATGAAATCTTGCGCGCGCTTCAGCGCTTCGGGCCGCGACACCTTGAAGTCGATGGAAGCTTCGGGAAAAGCGCGGAAATAGTAATGTTGAGCGAACCATACGCCGATAATTCCGGCCAGCACCCACAGCACCAGCGCCCGCTTGTCTCGCCCGCTCAGCCTGCCGCTATCCAATTCCGCCTCCGTAAGTTCCGCGCCGGTAACTTCGAGTTGGCGGCACGATGGAGCCGTAAAAACTGCCGTGCGCCAGCCGCAACTCTACATCACGCCTTCATTGGACGCACGCCGCAGATGAAACGGACACGCCGCCACCCGGCGTTGTGTGGCCGCCGTCGCGATTCGGCCTCGAAGAAGCCTACCGACCGCGAATGCGGGGTCGCTTCTCAGATGGAGGCGAATAGAAATAGAATGAATGAGCGACCATGTCGACCGCCGCCGCGTCTCGCCGTATGCCACCTCTGACCCTGGCCACCAACGTCCAAATGATGAAGGGCGTCGGTCCGCAGCGCGCGGAGCTGTTGGCCAAGCGCGGGATCCGCACAGTCGAAGACCTGCTGTTGTACCTGCCGTTTCGCTACGAAGATCGCATCCACTTTTCCAACGTGAAGGATATTCAGCCGAACGGCGTCTACACGATTCGCGCGAAAGTGATGAGCGGGCAGGCGATTCCGAACAAGTTCGCGCACAACGCGATTTACCACCTCCTGGTGCAGGACGAGGCGGGTGGCCTGCTGCCGTGCAAGTTTTTTCACGGCGGCTATCTGGAAGGGCGGCTGAAGCCGGGGCAGTGGCTGGTGCTGCACGGGACCGCGAACGTGGACAAGTTGCGGCCGGCGCGGCATCGAGATGGTCAATCCGCAGATGGAGATGCTCGGGCGCGGATGAAAACGATTCGACGGAAGTAGGGCGCATCGTTCCGATTTACGAGGCGATCGGGACGTTTGGTTCGCGTTCGATCCGGAGAGCGATTTACACGGCGCTGCAGACGGTGGAGTTGGTCGTGCCGGAGATTTTGCCGACGGCGCTGCAGGCGCGGTTGGGATTTCCGTCGCGGGCGCAGTCGATCGCGCACACGCATTTTCCGCCGCAGGGCGAATCGGTTGACGCGCTGAATGCGTACGCTTCGCCGGCGCAACGGCGGCTGATTTTCGAGGAATTCTTTTTGTACCAGCTCAGCCTGGCGCTGGACCGGCGCGCGGCGCGGAAAGAAAACGCGATCGCGTTCAAATTGCGGGACGACAACGTGCGCGATGCGATCAAGAAAATCTTGCCGTTCAAGCCGACGGCGGCACAGAAACGCGTGCTCGGCGAAATCGCTTCGGATTTAGAGAAATCGTCGCCGATGAATCGGTTGTTACAAGGCGACGTGGGCAGTGGAAAAACAATCGTAGCGCTGCAAGCCGCGGTGATCGCGATGGCGAACGGGAGCTCAGGCCGCGCTGATGGCGCCGACGGAAATTCTCGCGGTGCAACACTATCTTGTCGGCGAAGCGCATTCTCGAACCGGCGGGATACAAGGTCGAGATGGTCATCAGCGGGATGAAGTGGAAAGAGAAAGCGGCAGCGCTGGAGCGCATCAAGAGCGGCGAAGCGAACCTTGCGGTTGGGACGCACGCGCTGATCGAAGACAACGTGCAGTTCGCGCGGCTGGGATTTGTGGCGATCGACGAGCAGCACCGCTTTGGCGTGTTGCAGCGCAAGCGACTGATGGACAAAGCGGCGGTTCATGGACACGCGCCGCACGTGTTGGTGCTGACAGCGACGCCGATTCCGCGCACGCTTTCGCTCACTTTGTATGGCGATCTCGATGTGAGCGTGATCGACGAATTGCCGCCGGGACGCACGCCGATCGAGACACATCTTACGAGCGAGCCGCATCTGGCCGGCGTGTGGAACGGCATCCGCCGCGAGGTCGAGGCGGGGCATCAGGCGTATATCGTGTATCCGGTGATCGAGGAGTCGAAGCTCGAGCTCAAGGCCGCGACGGAAGAATTCGAGCGGCTGGCGCACGAAGTTTTTCCAAAATTTAAACTGGGGTTGTTGCACGGACGCCTGTCGAGCGAGGAAAAAGACGACGTCATGCAGCGCTTCCGGAAGAACGAAGTGAACATTCTGGTTTCGACGACGGTCGTGGAGGTCGGCGTCGATGTGCCGAACGCTTCAGTGATGGTTATCGAACATGCGGAGCGATTCGGATTGTCGCAGTTGCACCAGCTGCGCGGGCGGATCGGGCGTGGCGCGGCGAAGTCGCACTGCGTGCTCGTCGGGCCGACGCGGATGACTGAAGAAGCGAAGGCGCGGCTGGAAGCGATGGTGCGGACCTCGAACGGATTTGAGATTGCCGAGACCGATTTGGAGTTGCGCGGGCCGGGAGAATTTTTTGGCACGCGGCAATCGGGTTCGCTGGGATTTCAGATTGCGAATCCGATGCGCGACCGTGCGGTTCTCGATCTGGCGCGGCAGGAAGCGTTCGCGCTGGTGGAAGCGGCTGCGCCGAGCGCGGCTTCGGACAAAGCCTCCGGCGACAAGCCGTCCGGTGAAGGCGCGAAAGCGAGCGCGAAATCTGCGGCCAACCCGGGGGCGAGCACTGGAGTCAACGAACTCGATCGGTTGCTGCGGCGATTGCCGGCGGAATGGCAGCGGCGCTATCACCTGGCACGAATCGGATGAAATTGAAAAGTAATGCGTAAAAACTCATGCGCGTAATCGCCGGACAATTTCGTTCGCGTCAACTGAAGTCTCTGAAGGGGCTAGCGCTGCGGCCTACGAGCGACCGGTTGCGCGAGACTGTTTTTAACGTGATGGCGCCGCTGATTGTGGGTGCTCGCTTTCTCGATATTTTTGCGGGAACGGGCGCGATCGGAATTGAAGCGCTGAGCCGCGGCGCGGCCGAAGCAGTCTTCATCGAGAGTCATCAGCCGGCGGCGGCGCTGATCAAGCAGAACCTCGCTTCACTTGGGATTAAGACTGGCGTGTCGGTGCTGGCGATGGATGCAGCTCGCGGGCTGGAAAAATTGGCTGCGAAGGCGAATGCGCGGTTCGACCTTGCTTATATTGATCCACCGTATGCGGATGCCGGGCAGTATGCGCAGGTGCTGGAGGCGGTGGCGAAGTCGCCGCTGTTTCATCCGGAGTCGCGGATTGCCGTGGAGCATCGGAAAGCGTTTGAGTTGCCAGCGGTAGCTGGGCTGACTGTTGTGCGGCGGTTGGAGCAGGGCGACGCGGCGTTGACGTTTTTCGCGCCATAGCCTTTTCCTTCGCTTTTTGCGATTCCCGAAATGGGCACGTTTGGGTGCCACCCCCCTGTTTTTCTGAAGAGTGAATAAAGCGTTTGTGGTCAGGCGGTTGCGGGAATCCTGTTTTTGGGAGTGCGCAAGTTGCTTTGAATGAGTCGGTTGCGGCGTGCGCAAGGTTCGCTTTTTGTACGCCTATTGCATGGGTTCGGGGTCTGAGGTCCTTCGCTTCGCTCAAGATGACACGGGATGAGAACTGGAGAACGTCTTTTTTTTCGATCTAGAAATGAAAAAAGCGCCTTTCGGCGCTTGACGTTTTTCGAACTTTTCCAAGTATAGCACGGTTTCGGATTTTGTCAAGGGGTTGCGCTGGATTTTTTCATTCGATTTTTGTGGGTTGACTTCTCGCCAAGGGCCCCTCCGCGCGTGGATCGACGAGTTCGCCTTGGAGGCGAACGCCGAGAAAAGGGCTTCGATTCGCTTTGGTGGGATGACAGTTTTGGACTGGGGTAAATCAGGATGGGGAAGCGATCGTAAAAGCGGCGCCTGGGCCGCCGCACTCCATATAGTTCGCGGTGAGGTGGCGGCGGTGGACTCGGAAATGTTGGCGCTAGTCGCGGTGGAGGTGCTTTTCCAGGACTACGAAGAAGAGGTCGGGGCGGGTGGGGGTGCCATAGCGGGTGTCGGTGTAGGGGAAGGGGCGGGTTTCGGGGGTGCGGCGGTAGCCTCGGCGTTCGTACCAGGAAATCAGGGCTTCGCGGACGTGGACTACGGTCATTTCAATTATGCGGGCGCCGTTTGCGGCGGCGTATTCCTCGGCGGCGGCGAGGAGTTCGCGCCCGAAGCCGCTGTTTTGTTGAGCAGGGCGGACGGTGAGGGAGCCGAGGTACCACTTTTCCGGGGAGGCGGCCTGGAGACTTACGCAGCCTTGAAGAGTGGATGTTGCGTCGTCGGTCGCGAGGAGATAGAGCGTTCCTTTGGAGATTTCTTCGGTGAGCAGGGAGGTATTTGTGCGCTCGCCGGTGATGTATTCGCCTTCGATGCTCCAGCCTTCGGCGCCGCGGAAAGCGGTGTTCATGAGGGTGACGATGGCGGGGAAGTCGGAGGCGGTTGCGGGGCGGAGAGGGATGGGCATGTTTCTTATTTTGGCAGGGATTTGGGTCGCGTCACGTTCGATCGTGATGAGGTGGGTGGCGAATGTTGAGAGTTGGGTGGGTTGGAACTTAAACCCCGCGATCTGAGGAGCGATCGCGGCTACAGGGTGGTGTTGAGAACATCGAGGATGTTGTTGCGTGTTGCGTGAGGTTGAATCTAAACCCGCACCCTCTCAAACCTGAGGGTGCGGCACCCAAAGGCCGGACGGCGCGAGGCGGAGCCGAGGCATCGAATAAGCAAGGTTGACCGGCGGGAGCGGAATCGAGCAACCTTGTAGAGAATATTCAGGGTGTTGTGATCGTTCAGAGGATTGGTAGCGACGGGATGAGTTTGAGCCAGGCCAATGGGGCGTTGAATTTGTTGGGGCAGGCACCGGTGTCGGTGCCGCTGGTGGCGCCGCGTCTGCCTGCGGGGGCTGAGGGGCCGCGGCTTTCCGTGGCGTGGGGAGATTTTCATCAGGGCGTGGGGAGCAGCGTGCGTGCGCTGGTGGCGCGCGGCGGCGTTAAAGGATTTGCAAGCGCGGGATTCTTCAAAGATTGCTGGATTGAGTCGCGGTGGCCGCGGCGGGCGATTGTGGCGGCGCTCTTGTGGCACGTCGCGTTTTTGGCGATGCCGTTTCCGAAGGGCGCTCTGGGGCCGAAGAAAGTTACGGGGCTGGAGAATTTTCAGCTGACGTGGTCGGGGCCGATTCAGGATTTGCCGCTGCTGGAGATTCCGAAGGCGCGTGCGAAGACTGTGGCCGCGAAGGCGACGCCGGTTGATCCGGCGCCGCAGCCGGGAGCGGATGCGTTTCATCCGCGGCAGAGAATTTATACCGATCCAGTTCGGCCGACGCACGCGAAGCAGACGCTGGTGAATCCGAAGGCTCCGATGGAAGCGCCGAAATTGTTACCGAATATGCCGAACATGGTGGAGCTTGCGGCGACGACGGGGCCGGCGAAGCCGAAGGTGACGATCAGTCAGGATGCGCTGAAGCAGCTGCATCCACGTGAGCGCAAAGTGAAGCTGGTGAAGGTGGCTCCGCCGGAAGATGCGCCGGTTCTTGCGCCGGAGCAGACAGCGTCGGAGTTGAATATTCCGGTGACAGAGAATGGGCCGGCGCGGCCGAAGCTGGAGATTAATGCGGGAGTGGCGCCGCGTGCGGCTCGGAGAGACGCGGCGGGAGAAGTTGCGGCACCGGCGCCGGAGATTGCGGCATCGTCGGCGGCAGGCGGTGCTAGTGCGCAGACGTTGATTGCGTTGTCGGCGACGCCGGGGCCGGCTGCTCCTGCGGCACCGCCGGCGGGGAATTTGGCGGCGAAGGTTGCGATTTCACCGGACGCGGGGAAGGGCGGCCCGGTTGCGGCTGGTGGGGCGACGGGTGGGAAGAGTCCCGTGGGCGTGAGCATCAGCGGAGGGAATCCGCCTGCTTCGAAAAGTGGAATTTCGGGATTGGGCGCGGGGACGCATGCGGGATCGATGCGATCGTTGTCGGCGCGGCCGCAGGAATCGGCGGGTTCGGCGGAAGATGAGCCGGTGCGCGTGGGGCCGCCGGATTTCAAGGCGTTGCCGGCGGGGGCGAAGCCGGAGCAGGTTTTTGTGGGCAAGCGCGTCTATACGATGAACGTGAATATGCCGAATCTGAATAGCGCGACGGGAAGCTGGATCATGAATTTTTCGGAGTTGCAGCGCGGGGATGCGGGCGGGCCGCATATTACGTCGACGGATTTGAGCTCGCCGGTGGTGTTGAAGAAGGTGGATCCGAAATATCCGCCGACGTTGGTGGCGGAGCGGGTTGAGGGCGAGGTTATGTTGTATGCGGTGATTGGGAAAGATGGGTCGGTGGGGGAGATTCAAGTGGTGCGCGGGGTCGACGATCAGTTGGATGAGAATTCGAAGAGCGCGCTGGCGCAGTGGAAGTTTCGGCCGGCGACGAAATCCGGAGAGCCTGTGGAAGTGGAAGTGATTGCGCATATTCCGTTTCGGATTCCGCCGAAGGAATAGCACTTCGTGATGGGTTGTCGAGCCCGCTGCGCCGGATTTCATTGAACTTTGAATTGGGCGGCAGCGATAGCGTAAGCGCGCAGGTCCTCGTTCAGTCTCGGGTTTTCCTGAAGATATCGATCGACGAGTTGTTTTGTGTCAGGGTGATGAAGATGTCCGAGCCCGTGGAGCGCGGACTTCTGACAAATCTCCGAGTCGATGGACAAGACTCGCGATATTGTTGCAAAGAATACGTCCTGCAACCGCCGATCATCGCCGCCGCGATCCCGGTTGCGATTGCCACAGTGCCAGTCATAGCAAAGCGAATCCCACCACATGAAAACAGCGGAGTCCAAAGACTCGTTTATGAATAGTTTTTGGAACAGGTCAAACATGGTATCGACGCATAGTGAGCGGGCTTCCCATGGCAACTCGATGTCGAAAATAGTGTTGTGAGCCGAACAATCAAGATTCGCGACCTGAATTGACCAAAAGGCACTGTCTAGTTGCGCTTTAGAGAAGCGTTCGATGAGAAAGATGGGCTCTCTAAATAGCTGAACATAGAACTTGGAAACTTTTCTGGAATCGAATGTCACTTCGGTGTGCCAATACCATAGTTCTGGTTTGTCCGGGTCGATATCCGGGTTTGTTATTTCCCTCAAGAAAAGGAAATCGACGAATTGCTCGAACGAATAGTTCGTGATGTCGACGTGCTCTGGGTCCATCGCCTAAGTTTAAGGTCCCGTCTTTGGATGGTCCAGAGCATCGCGCACACAAAACGAGAAAATGGGACGGCTTTTGCTGGTTGGCCTCGAATTAGGGCTTCGCGTTCTCGGCGAGTTTTACGAGGGTGGCGAGGGCTTGGTTGACGGGGGTGGGGACATTGAGTTCGGCGCCGCGGCGGGCGATGTAGCCGTTGAGGGAATCGATCTCGGTGCGTTTGCCGCGCTGGAGATCCTGGGCGGTCGAGGAGAAAACTGTGGAGAGGGTTTCGGCAACCTTGTAGGCGCCGTTGATGGCGTTGTCGGGATTTTCGAAATCGGGGAGATGGATTTTGGCGGCGCGGGCGACGGCGAGAAATTCGGTGACGAGGTTGGCGACGATTTTCTTGGCGTCGGGGCTGGCGGCGATTTCGCCGTAGCGGGCGTGGCCGAGCGCGGAGATGGCGTTGAGCGCGCAATTCCAGGTGAGCTTGGTCCAGAGCTCGCCTTCGATGTTGTCGGAGATGCGGCAGGGGACTTTGGCGCGTTCGAAGAGCGCGGAGATTTTTTCGATGCGGGCGTTGCGCGGGCCGACGACGAGATCGCCGCGGCCGCCGTGTTTGACGGCGCCGGGTTCGGGGACGAACGCGCCGATGTAGACGACGGCGCTGATGGCGTCGATGTTAGCGGCGGCGCGGAGCTGGTCGGCGTTGTCGACTCCGTTTTGCATGCAGACGACAGTCGCGCCCGGCGCGAGGAGCGGCGCGATGGCGCGCGCGGTTGCGGCGTTGTCGATTGTTTTCACGCAGAACAAAACGATTTCGGCGCCGCGGACGGCTTCGAGTTGATCGGATGCGGTGGCGCGTATGCGTTCTTTGAAGTGGAGCGTGTCGAGGAGGAGGCCGTTGGCGTTGACAGCGGCGGCGAATGGAGTGCGGCCGATGAGGACGACGGGTGCTCCAGCGCGAGCGAGCATACCGCCGAAATAGCCGCCGACTGCGCCAGCGCCGACGACGGCGATTTTGGGCCAGGCTTGCGGCGACGTTGATTGTGGCGCGGGCTGCGGGTCGCTGGCGTTTGCGCTCACGTGGTGATCACCGAGATGAGGCGATCGATGTCGCGCTCGGTGTTGAAGAGATAGGGCGAGACGCGGATGTTGCCTTCGCGCAGGCTGACGACGACATTTTCTTTGCGGAGTTTGTCGTAGAGCGCGACGGTTTTGTCGGGAGTGCGCGCGGCGAAAGATGCGTATGGTCCGCGACGGGCGCGATCGAGCGGGCTTGCGGGGATGCAGCGATCTTTCGGAAGGCGTTCGAAAAGTTGGTCGATGAGATTGTGGCAGTGCGCGAGCGCGTTTGCGGGGCCGGCTTGCAAAACGAATTCGAGGCTTGCGTCGAGCGCGGCGTGATTGAAATAGTTGGCGGTTTCGGCGGCGTCCCAGCGCTTGGCTCCGGCGGCTGGTTTGGGATCGGCGAAGCTCATCGCGGAGAAACCGTGCTCCATGCCTTGCGCGGCCATCCAGTAAAACGGGCCGGGGCGCATGGCGGCAACGATTTCGGGGCGGCCCCAGCAGAATCCTGTGCCGAATGGGCCGAGCATGAATTTGTATCCGGCAGAGACGAGAAAATCGACGTTCATCGCCTGGACGTCGATGGGCACGGCGCCGCACGCCTGGCTCGCGTCGATGAGGAGTAGAGCGCCTTGCGCGTGGCACGCAGCGCCGATGCGAGCGGCGTCGATGAGCACGCCGTCATCGAAGCGGACGAGGCTGAGGGAGACGAGACGCGTGCGTGGAGTGAGAGCGGCAATGATGTCGTCGGCGTCGAGATAGCGATCACGTGGCTTCACAATTTTGAGCACGATGCCTTCGCGCTCTTCCATCGGTTTCCATGAGGCGTATTGGAGCGGGAATTCGCCGGTGGCGGTGATCACTTCGTCGCCGGGCTTCCAACTCAGGCCGTAGGCGATGCCGGTCATGCCGGAGCTTGCGCCGGTGGTGAGGGCGATGTCGTGCGGCTCCGCGTTGATGAGTTTCGCGATCGATGTGCGAATGCGATTGGGGACGTCGAAAAATGCGGTGTCGGGAATGCGCTGCGGGAATTTTTTCCACTCGAGCGAGGCCTGCACGGCGCGGAACGAGACTTTCGGCATCGGGCTCTGGCCGGCGAGGTTGAGGTAGATCGCTTCTTCGTTGTCGAACCAATGCTCGCGCCAGTCGGTGCGGGAAGCCGGAGGGGCGATGGGAGTTGTAGCCATGTGGAGTGCTCCTTGATAGCGAAGTTTCGGGGCAAAAACGAGAGCGTGCAACGGCCAAATTGGAAGAAGGAAAAGGCAATTTGGAGACGAGCGAAACGTGTCGGGAGTCAATTGGAGATTGGTGGCGGCGCTGACTCGTGAAAAGCGGCGCCTTGGGGCGCCGCACTCCGAAGGCTAGAAATGGCCGCGGAGTTCGCGGAACGATGGGAGGATGACGAGTTTTCCGACGCCGGCGAGGACGGGCTCGTGCTCCATTTGCCAGGTGTGTTGATGCGGGATGTAGACGGCGTTGAGGCCGATCTTCATGGCGGGATTGATGTCGCTGCGCGGGCTGTTGCCGATCATCCAGGCGTGGTTCTTTACGATTTTGTGTTTGTGGACGAGGAGATTGTAAGTCTCGGGATCTTTTTCGCTGACGATTTCGATGAACTCAAAAAATCCCTGGAGGCCGGAGCGTTCGACTTTCGCGGCTTGCTCGGCAGGCTCGCCTTTTGTGAAGAGAATCAAGCGATGGCGTTCGGTGAGGTAGGCGAGCGTTTCGGGAACGCCGTCGAGAATTTTTGGCGGAGTGCGTTCGAGGTCGACGACGCGATCGTGAATCTTGGCGAGAATTTCGCGCTCCGCTTTGTGCTCGGCGAGTTTGAGATACGTTTCTTCGAGCGAACGGCCGAAGCTGCGAACGCCGTAGCCGTACTGGCGAATGTTCTTGCGCTCGGTTTCGTTGAGGATGTGGCGGACGTATGCGCGGGTGTAGCCGCACGATTCAACGAGGGTGATGAAATCTTCGATCAGATTTTCGAAGAAGACGTTGTTTTCCCAGAGCGTGTCGTCGGCGTCGATGAGAAGGGTGTTTCGGCGCATGAAAATTAGTCTAGCAGCGCCCGAGGGGATGAAGAAATCGCGCGAAGATTTGGCGAACTAGCTTTTGAGGAAAACGCGCGGGTGGTCGGCTGCATCGCGGTCGGCATCGTGGCGAGGGTGAGGCTCAAGCGGATTTGCGCGCGCCGGTCGCGAGTTTTTCGAGCATGGTGCGCGCGATCTTCTGAATTTCGCCGAAGCGGGTGAGGTAGTCCTGAAATTCCTGGTTCATCGTCTGCGCTTCGCCGGGCTGGAGCTTGATGCGCATGATCATGTCGCGCAATTTCACGGGATGCGGCAGGACGGCGTCTTCGGTGAGTTCTTCGAGTGCAATGGAGGGATCGTAGTGATACATGTCGCGGCTCCCGATCAGTAAGAAAGTTGGCGTCAGGCCGGCGCGCAGAAACAAGATGCGCGCAACACCGACAATTGGATGTTATACCGCGTAGAAGGTGGCTTGAGGAAAAATCGAATCAGGCGCGGATGTCAGGCAGCGGAGGCGGCCGCCGGAATGAACTCGTAGCGTTCGATCTTCGCGGCGACTCCGACATGACCGTCGGGATTGGCTTCGACGCGAACAATCTGGCCACGACAGCGAATATCGACTTCGGTGCTTTGCGCGATTTGCTTGGGCAGGGTCAGGACAAATTCGATTTCGCTGCCGACTTCGAATTGCGCTTCGGCGAGGAAGTAGAGTCCCTGATAGCTGACGTCGCGCGTTTGTGTGCGGAGTTCGCTGCTGCGCGCTTCACGGGGAAGAACCCGTAGCGGCAGACTCATGGTAAATCGCCGGGCTACGCGCCGTTCCGATCCATCAGCCATACAACTCTCCCCGATCGCACTTGCTATCACAGCGACGAATTCGACGAAATTATGGCCAAACGGTACACCGCGCGGCTGCGGGACGCAATCCGAAACATGCGGAATTTCTGTCCTAGTACGAGAGGGTGCCACATTGTGCAACGTGTTTGGGCGCTTTAAGTTATCCACGTACTAGAGCCGCTATCGTGGAGCTATGGACCGGCGCGAGCACCATCGCGTCCAGCTCCGTCTGCCCGCACGACTCCGCTGGACGACGCCCTTCGGCCAGAAAACCGAAGTGTGCACCACCGTCGATGTTTCGCGCGGAGGGGTGTTGGTGCCGTGCCGCGAACCGCACGCGGAAGGCATGCCGCTGTGGGTTACGTTTCCTTATGACAATTCGCTGATCGTTGGACAGCCGGAAGTTTTTGCGCGCGTGGTGCGTGCGGTTGTGGTGGTGCGCGAGGACGTCGCGAAGGAGAAAAACGGCAACGGCAACGGAAACGGTAATGGTCATCACAAAAATGGAAACGGAGCGATCGGTCACGGCGGAAATGGAAATGGGAACGGGCACAAAAACGGAAATGGAAACGGTAAGAGCAATGGGCACGCAAATGGACATCGGCCCGGTGATGATGCGGCCGTGTTTCGAGCACCGTCCGCGACGGAGGCTGCGGCCATCGAGTCGGCCGTAGAGTCGGGTCGACCAATGTCGGATGCGCGTGGGGAGCTCGAGGCTGCGACTGCTTCGCGCGGCGCAGACGTCGCGTTAGAGACAGCGTTTACAACGTTGTTGGCGCTGCGATTTGAAATCGCGTCGCGGCGGGAAGTAGCGGCGGCTCACGCGATCGTCCCACTGCGCGATGTGGAACGGCGCCTGACTACGCGGCGGCCGTTCGTCGTGCCAGTGCGGGTGCGAACCGAGCGCATGCCATGGTTCGAAGAGACGATGACCGTCGATTGCTCTGGCGACGGGCTGAAGTTTCGCAGCAATCGCGAGTACGCGCGCGGAGAATTCCTGATCGTGTCGTTTGAAAGCGCGGTAACTTCGCCGTGGCTTGGCGTCACGGAGTCGCTGCTGATGGTGGTGCGCGTCGAGAGCGAGCCCGACGTTCCCGAGTTACAGGTAGCGGTTTGCAGGACGCAGCAGTTCGCCTTCCGGTTTTGATTCGGTTCTGATTTTCAATTCCTGCAAAAGTTGACTATCGTTGTAGCGGTCGCGGATGAATCGTGAATTCGCGACCGCTGATTTTCGTTTGTCGAATTCGTATATGGCGCACGCATCGCAAAATTTATTTTTGAATGGGCCGGAGGGACGCCTCGAGGCGATCTTCTGGAAGCCCGAGGGAGACGTGTCTCCGCCGATGGCGGCGGTGGTGTGCCATCCGCATCCGCTGTTCGGCGGCACGATGCACAATAAAGTGGCGTACCAGGCGGCAAAATCGCTCGATTCGCTTGGGATGGCGGTGCTACGCTTCAATTTTCGCGGCACCGGAATGAGCGCCGGCACGCACGATCGCGGACGAGGCGAGCGCGGCGACGTCACCGCGGCCCTGGATTTTTTGGCGGCAGAATTTTCCGGCACTCCGCTGCTCGTAGCGGGTTTCAGCTTCGGATGTTTCGTGGGCTTGCGCGTTGGGTGCAAAGACGATCGCGTGGCGGAGTGCATGGGGCTGGGAACGCCGGTGAACAACACCGACTTTTCGTTTCTCCAGGAATGTGCGAAGCCGAAGTTGTTTGTGCACGGTGAGAACGACGAATTTGGCGACGTGAAAACAGTGGAAGCGCTGGTGAAGTCTCTGCCGGGCGAGAAGCAGCTTGTGGTAGTTCCCGGTGTCGATCATTTTTTTGCGGGCAAGTTGAAGCAAGTGGATGCGGCGATCTCGGAGTGGATGATGGGACGCCACCAGAATCTGATGAAAACTTCCGACTAGGGGGGATTTATGGCGAAGGTAACCGGTTTGGGCGGAGCATTCTTGCGGGTGAACGATCCGAAAGCGCTATACGCGTGGTACGCGGCGCATCTTGGAGTCAACGCTGAAGGAGGATTCATCATGTTTCAACGTGAAGAGGCGCGCGCCTACTCTCTTGTGACGTTTTTCAAGAAGAGTTCGGATTATTTTCCTCCGACGCAGCCGGCAATGCTGAATCTTCAGGTCGACGATCTCGACGGCGTGCTGGAAAAGTTGCGGGCGGCAGGCGCGGTTGTCGATCCGAAGGTGGACGATTCGGAATACGGGAAGTTCGGGTGGTTTACGGATCCGGAGGGGAATCGCGTGGAATTGTGGCAGCCGCCGATCGAATAGAAGAGTTTGGAAGGTCGCGGTCAGGCTTAAGACTGACCCTTGCGAACAAGGTGCGACGCGAACGCGGGCAGCTTGCGGAACGCGACGTGGACGAGCTCGGAAATCGAAATTAACTGCAGGCCGAGCTGCTGAAACAAAATTGTGAGTGATTCCCGCGAATAAAGTGACACGTGCCCGTTGCGCGGACCGGCATACCACCAATGCAGCCGTTGTTGATCGAAGTCGGCGGGCTGCGTCAGCGTCGAAAACAGAATGATGCCTTCGTCGGCGAGCAGATCGTTCATTTCAGCGACGGTGCGCGCGGGGAACGGCGTGTGCTCCATGACCTCGAAACAGGTGATGACGTCGAAGCGCCGCGAAGGGTGCTCGTTGAACCCGGAGAATGGATCGTAGGTCGTCGCGCTGAATCCCTGCGAAACCAAATGACTTGCGAAGACGCCATTGCCGCCCCCGAAATCGAGAATTGCGATGGAATCGCGTGCCGCGCGAAACGTGTCGGCGACCGCGGTCGCGTTGCTCAACGGTCGCGCAGACGCGTAGTCGGGATCGACGTGGATGTAGCTGGAATTGTATATGTGCGCGAGAAATGCTTCGGGGGACCAATCGTCGAACTCGTCGGTGAACGCGAATCCGCAAGCGGTGCAGCGGCGATAGTAAATCGGGCGGCCGGAAAGTGGCAGGCGTTGGCCCTGCGCTTCGATGCAGCTCTTGTGAAAATCGACGACGCCGAAAAGCGGGCTGGGCCCACTACAGATTTTGCAGTCGCGCGGTTCGGGAGTGACGACCATGAACATGGGTCGGGCTCAGCTGTACTGCGGCAAATGCGCGCTGAGATTTTGCGGTGGCCTTTGTGAGGTTGCGACAAGTTGCCGCAACTCGCTGTGGACGCGGTCGATGACTTGCGACCAGTCTCCGGCGACGCTCTGGCGGATGAGATGTGCGGTCGGATACCACGGACTGTCTTCGCGATCGAGGAGCCAGCGCCAATCGGGGTTATGCGTCAGCAAAATCCAAACCGGCTTGCCGATTGCGCCGGCGAGATGCGCGACGGCAGTGTCAGCGGTGACCAGCAGATCGAGATTAGCGAGCGCTGCGGCAGTGTCTGCAAAATCGTTGAGGTAGCCGGAAAGATCGATGAGATTCATGTCGATCGGCATGTCGAGGAGATCTTTTGCGGCAGGGCCTTTTTGCAGCGAGTAGAACGTCGCGCCAGGAATTTCAGTGAGAGCGCAAAGTTGCGCCAGCGGAATCGAACGCTGCGGATCGCGCGTGTGGCGCGGGCTGCCGGACCAGACGAGGCCGACGCGCAAGCTAGTCGTGCTAGGCGCTGCGAGATGTTGGGTGAATTCGCGCGCGAGGTGCGATTCCGGTTGCAGGTACGGAATCGGAGCCGGAATTGAAGTGAGCTCCGTACGAAAAACCAAGGGGAGAGACATCAGCGGACTCTGCCACTCGAAGTCGGGAAGGCGGCTACCGCGTGTGACGATTTGCACGGCAGCACCCAGCGCGCTCTCGACAAGTCGTCGAAGCTCGGGCGGAACCTCGAGAATCACTTTGGCGCCCCGCGCCGCCACCATCGGCGCATAGCGAACGAATTGCAGCGTGTCGCCGAGACCCTGCTCGGCGTGTAGCAAGATGCGAGCGCCATTTATGCTTTGGCCGAGCCACTGCGGCGGCGCGAAATCGCGGCGGGCGTTGCGCAGCATCTTCGTTTGCCAGCGATATTCGTAGTTGTGCCAACCCGCCGCGAAGTCTCCGTGCAGCAAGTGCAACAGGCCGACGTAGTAGAGCACTTCCACACAGTTGGATTTTGTGGCGAGAGCACGCCGATACTCTGCCGTCGCGAAATCAGGACCGATGCGACGGCAGTCATCGAACGCGTTGAGAAGATCGCCGCGCTGCCATGGATTGGTTGCGGAAGCGTGACTGGTAGGAGCGGCATCCGGCTTGAGCGCAAGCGCCTGGTCGTAGCAATCGAGCGCGCCGCGATAGTCGCCTTGATCAAAGAGCACGTGGCCAAGGTTGCCGTGTGCGCCGGGCAGGTTTGCATTGAGTTCGATGGCGCGCAGGCACGATTTTTTCGCGCCGGGGAGATCGCCTTGTCGCCAGAGATGCCCGCCCCAGTTTCCGTGAGCCTCGGCGAAATTCGGATTCAGCGCGATCGCATGGCGAAGTAATTCAGCGGCGCCGTGGTAGTCGTCGAGTCCTTGCAGGGCCGCGGCGAGATTGCTCATCGCTTCGGGAAGATTGGGCTTGAGCGCCAGAGCGCGGCGAAATGCGTCGGCGGCCTGCGCAAATTCCTTGAGTTCGTGCAGGACGATGCCGAGGTTGTACGTTGCTTCGAAGTCGTTGGGCGCGATACGAAGTGTTTGCTGGTATTCGTCGGCTGCTTCCGCGTGCCGAGCGAGGCGCTGCAAGGCGTGCGCGAGATTGTAGTGATACGCGGCGCATTCGGGTTGCACTGCGATCGCTTGCCGATAGATCTCGCTGGCGGCGGTTGGATCGCCCTGGTTCAGTTTTGCGTTGCCGAGATTGTACAGAGCGTCGGCATGATTTGGTTCGAGACGGAGCAGTTCGAGAAAGTAGGTCTCGGCTTCGGCGAAATCGCCGTGTTCGGCGAGCGAATTCGCGAGGCTGTGCAAGGCTTCGACGTGACTTGCGTCAAGCGCGATCGCCTGCCGATAACTCGAGATTGCACGCGCGAGTTCTCCCTGGAGGCGATACGTGTTGCCGAGGTTGTTCTGGTAATCCGCCGCGCGGGGATTCTGTGCGATCGCGGACTGGATGAGTCGCTCGGCCTGAAGGTAGTCACCATTCTGCTGCGCTACGACGCCGAGAAGGTGCAGCGCTTCGGGATGAACCGGCTGCAGTTGCAGGACACCTCGGTAGCACGCTTCGGCCTCGGCAAGATTCCCGGATTGATGGTGAGCCAGGCCTTGGGCGATCGCCTCGGCGATTTGGCGCGCATTTTGTGTCGGAGCTTTGGGAGTTAGAGTCAGCATCGCGTCGTCACGCGACGACAAGAGGAGCAAGCTTTGCACCAAAGGAATACTCGGCGATGCCTCCAAAGTGCTCGATTGCTTAAAGTTTCTTTACTCTTTTGATTGCACGGATCTCGAAAAGTTGAGCGGCATGATCGATTCGGGCGTGGCGCAGTTCCATTCTGGGAATCCCACCCGCTGCTTTTTGACTCCGGCGCGGGCTGAGCACTATACTCGCCGCCGATTTATTAGGAGACGCAACCATGGCGTTTGTTCGAGCGGCTGCGGCGGGCGAGATTCCGGTCGGCACGATCAAAGAGGTTAATATCGGCGGTACCGCCGTGGCGGTCGCCAACATTGCCGGGACGTATCACGTCATCAACAACACCTGCTTGCACCGCGGTGGTCCGCTCGGCGAAGGGACGCTTGAGGGTAAAATTGTTACATGCCCCTGGCATGGCTGGCAGTTCGATGTAACTAGCGGGAAGTCGGTGCAGAATCCCGCGGTTGGTGTCGCCTGCTATCCGACCGAATTGCGTGCGGGCGAAGTTTTCGTCGATTTGGGCTGACTGCTGCGGCGCTAAGACGCTAAGACATTGATGCAAAAGGTTTTAGTCATGCGGTTATGGGAACAGCGCGATTTCTTAAGCCATACAACGTTTTTCCTCAGTGCGTTTCGGCCTAACCCTCACATTTTGTTTCGCTTTTCGCGACCTCCTGTGTATAGTGCCGACTCGACTAACTCTAATTATCGATGGCACTTCCGACTCCCCAACGACACTACTGGATCTTCAGCGCGGACCCGCACCACTATCACTGGGACACCCTTTTTGTTAAAGGGAAAGAGATGTGGCACGGCGCGAATGGCAAGCAAGACGCCGTCCGAGCGCTGAAACAGGTCCGCAAGGGCGACCGCGTCCTTTGCTACCACTCGGCGCCGGAGCGTTCGCTCTATTCCATTGCGGAAGTGACGCGCGATCCTTACGCGGATCCCTATGATTCTAAAGAGAAAAACTATGTCGCCGACCTGCGGGCGTTTGACCGGCTGCCGCGCCAGGTGACGCTGGCTGAGCTTCGCGCCAATAGCGCGCTGAAGAAAATGAAGCTGCTGAAAAACGTGCGCCTGCTGATTTCGCCGATCAGCGATACCGAGTACCAAGAGATTCTGCGCATGGCTGGCATCGTGGCGACTCCGGGCATACCACTGCCCTAAGTTGGGGGCGGCGCCGAGCCGGCACTTTCGGCACCCGGCATTGTGCCATGAACGGCTCGCTGCACAGTTTCCCGGACTCGACTGGGGGTGCAGCATGAGAATGTTCAGCTTTCGTTTTGGCCTGTTCGCCATTTCCTTCCTCGCCGCCATGTCGCTCCTTGGACAAAACGCGCCGCACGACGATCTGCTCGCGAACATTTTCGACGGCAAAACCCAGATCCTCGATCTCACCTACGCGATCAACGACAAGCTCGTGCCTTGGCCGGGCGATAAACGTTTCTTCGAAGCTAAAGACAACGCCACCGTCGCGAAGGATGGCGTCTTCACGCGGAGTTTCTGGATGCTCGAGCATTACGGGACGCATCTCGATGCGCCGATTCATTTTCCGCCAGGCACGACTCCCGTCGACAAGATTCCGGTGAAACAATTTTTCGGACCGGCCGTTGTCATCGATGTTCAGAGTGAAAGCGCGAAGAACGCCGATTATCTGGTCGATGCGGCGCACGTCGAAGCGTGGGAGGCGCGGCACGGAAAAATTCCAGCGGGGGCAATCGTGCTGCTGCGCACCGGCTGGGCATCTCGTTGGCCCGACGTGAAGCGATACCGCAACCAGGATGCGCTCGGCAAAATGCATTTCCCCGGATTTTCGGCAGAGTCGGTGAAGTTTTTGCTCGATCGCAAGGTCAGCGGCCTTGGCTGCGACACGCTGAGTGTGGACTACGGGGCTTCATCAGACTATCCGGTGCATCATCTAGGGCTCGGCGCGGGCCTCTACAATCTCGAGAATCTTGCCGATCTGAGCAAATTGCCGGAGACCGGCGCGTTTCTGATCGTTGCGCCGATCAAGCTCGAAGGTGGCTCTGGTGGACCAGTGCGCGTGTTTGCGCTGCTTTCGAGCGGCACTGCGGGCATGAGCGGCGCTAGCACCACGAATGCCGGCGCGCCCGAACAAGCAACGAAATAATGGCGGCGAGAGTCTAGAATATGTGCGCAGCAAGCTCAGCAACGCAGCTCAGTGACAATAGGGGCGCGTTTCCGCTGAACTTTTTAGCAAAGCCGTACGTCTCACGATAGGCGCTCCTCGTAAGGACGGTTCATGAAAAAAGTAAGTTGGAATGTTTTCGCACTGGCGCTCTTGTGCGCGGCCTTGTGCTTGTGCGGCAGCGCGCCAGTTGCGCTCGCGCAGCAACAGCAGGAATTCCCAGTCTCGACGCGAACGTTGAAAAACGGAATGAAAGTTTTGGTTCAGACCGATCACAACATCCCGAACGTCGCGCTCTACATTTTCTATCGCATCGGATCGCGCAACGAACGGCCTGGCACCACCGGAATCTCGCACTTTTTTGAGCATATGATGTTCAACGGCGCCAAGAAGTATGGGCCGGGCGAGCTCGACAAAGTGATGGAGGCCAACGGTGGCTCCAACAACGCCTATACGACGCGAGACGTCACCGTGTATCAGGATTGGTTTCCGCGCTCGGCGCTGCCGCTGATCTACGACATCGAAGCGGATCGCATCCGCGATTTGAGCTTCGATCCCGCAAAAATCAAATCCGAGCGCGAAGTCGTTGCGTCGGAGCGCCGCTTGAGCGTCGACAATGAAAATAGCGGCGTGCTCGACGAGCAACTCTGGGCGACTTCGTTCATCGCGCATCCCTATCAGTGGCCGGTGGTTGGATGGATGAGCGACATCGAGCAGTGGACGATGGCGGACCTGAAGCATCACTTCGAGATGGGTTACGCGCCGAACAACGCGACGATGGTAGTCGTTGGCGATGTTTCGCCCGAAGAAATTTTCAAGCTCTGCGAAACCTATATCGAGCCGATCCCCACGCACGAACCACCGCTGCCGGTGACGACCGTCGAGCCGCCACAAATGGGTGAGCGCCGACTCGTCGTGCACAAGCCAGCCCAGTTGCCGCTGCTGATGCTCGGTTACCACGTCCCACAGACCAACAACGCCGATTTTTACGCGCTCAATGTCTTACGCACGATTTTGTTTCAGGGCGAAAGCTCACGGATGTACCAGCGGCTCGTCGACAAAGATCAAATCGCGCTCGATGTTTCGGCTGAGGCCCCGCCTGCGTTCGACCCCACGATGCTCGAGGTCGCCGCGCAACCGAAACAGGGAATCGATCCGCAGCAGTGCGAGAAAGCGATCTACGAGGAGCTTGAGCGCGTCGCGAACACGCCGGTGAGCGACAAGGAACTCGAGAAGGCGAAGAACATTCGCCTCGTCGAGTTTTACCGGCAGATGCGAACGATCAACGGGCGCGCGAATACCATCGGCACCTACGAAGTTTTCTTCGGCGATTACAACAAGCTCTTCGATGCCGCCAAAAATTATTCGGCCGTGACGAAAGAGGATCTTTTGCGCGTGGCGAAGACCTATTTCGGCGCGAACAATCGCACCGTGGCGACGCTGCTTCCTGAAGAAACGCAGAAGGCGGCGCAATGATCTGGCCGCGCGCACATCGTTCAGTGTCCTTCTGCAGCGTGCTGTGCGCATTGATTTGCGTCGCGACGCTCGTCGCCGGCTCGTTTGCACCTGTTCATGCCGAAAACTTGCGCATGCCGCCGCACGAAAAAATCGTGCTGAAAAACGGCCTGACGGTTCTGCTGCTACAAAAACACGGCGTCCCGCTCGTCAACATCTCAACGATCGTAAAGGCCGGCGCGGTCGCCGATCCTGCAGGTCAAGAAGGCCTCGCAAGCATCACCGCCGAATTGCTGCGCAAAGGAACGAAGACACGTACTGCGCAGCAGTTTTCCGCCGACCTCGACTTCATCGGTGGGTCCCTCGAAGCTGATGCGACTTCCGACTACACCGTCGTCAACGCCGAAGTTTTGACGAAAGATCTCGCACGCGGCTTGGAACTCTTCTCCGACGCGCTGCTCCATCCCACGTTCCCCGAAGACGAAACGACAAAGCTTCTCGCGCAATCCGCCGACGCGATTCGCGCCGCGAAAGACGATCCTCAGCAGGTCGCGATTCCGTACTACACCGGCTACCTCTACGGCACGCATCCGTACGGACGCTCGGCGAGTGGCGACGAAATCTCGCTCACCAAAATTCGCCGCGACGACGTGGCGAAGTTTTACAAAGCGAACTACGCGCCGTCGAACACGATCATCGCGATCGCCGGCGAATTCAACGCCGATGAAATGAAGTCGAAGATCGAGCAATCCTTCGGCGCATGGCCGGCTCGCACGGTAAAGACAGAAACGATTCCTCCCGTTGCGCCGTCGAAAGGGAAACGGCTGCTGCTCATCGACAAGCCCGACGCATCGCAAGTTTACTTTGCGATTGGAAACACGGGCATCAGCGCGACCGATCCCGACCGCGTCGCCATCCGCGTCGTCAACACAATCTTCGGCGGCAGGTTTACGTCCGAGCTCAATGAAGCCCTCCGCGTCGAGTCCGGTTACACCTACGGTGCCGAATCGTTTTTCGACGATCGCAAGGCCGCCGGCCCATTCGCGATTTTCAGTTTCACGAAAAACGAAACGACCACACCCGCGATCGACCTTGCTCTCCAAGTGCTCGTGAAACTCCACAAAGACGGCGTGACCGAGGCCCAGCTCAAATCCGCAAAAAGCTACATCAAGGGACAATTCCCGCCAAACATCGAAACGTCGCGCCAGCTTGCGCGCATCATCGCGTCCCACGAATTTTACGGACTCGGCGACGACGAGGTGAATCAACTCGAAGCGCATGTCGACGCCGTGACGCCCGAAGTCGCGCGCCAGGTGATCCAGAAACATTTTCCGGCGGATAATCTCGTTTTTGTTCTCATCGGCAAAGCGTCTGCAGTAGGCCCTGCCGTTAAAAAATACGCGTCGACGCAAGACACGCGGCCGATCAGCGATCCAGGATTCTGGCCCGCGCCGGTGGCAAGCAAGAAATAGTGACTGCGCCGATTTAATTCCGTAGCGTTCACGTATCGCGCGAAGTGCGAATGCTCGCAAAGCTAACGCAGCCGCAAACAAAAAGGGTTTGATTCACACGGAGGAAAAATGCGTCTTCGGATAATCTTGTTCTTCATCGCTGTGCTCGCAGTCGCGCGGGTCTCCGCGGCGGCCGACGAACCGCTGCTCGTTCACTCGCCAACACTCAGCAAGACACAAATCGTCTTCGTCTACGGCGGTTATCTCTGGAGCGTGCCGCGTGATGGCGGCGAAGCGCGCCAGCTCACCACGGGCGGTCACGAGACGACTCCGTTTTTCTCTCCCGACGGCAAATGGATCGCGTTCACCGGCCAATACGACGGCAACATCGACGCATTCGTGATGCCCGCAGAAGGCGGTTCGCCTCGCCGGCTGACCTGGCATCCCGGCGCCGACGTCGTCCGCGGATGGACTCCCGACAGCAAGCGCGTGCTTTTCGATTCTGGCCGTGAAGCGTACGCCGACTTCGATCGTCTCTACACCGTACCGGTCGAGGGCGGCTGGCCCGAGGTTCTTCCAATGTGGCGCGGCGAGGCCGCATCGTTTTCACCCGACGCCAAGCGCATCGCGTACGTGCCGAATATGAAATGGCAAACCGCGTGGAAGCGTTACAAAGGCGGCCAGACCACGCCGATTTACATCGTGCAACTCGACGATCTGAAGCTCGAGAAAGTTCCCCGCCAGAATTCCAACGACGACGAGCCGGTCTGGTTCGGCGACACCGTGTATTTCCTCTCCGACCGCAACGGTTCCGTCGCGCTCTTCGCTTACGACACAAAAACGAAAGCCGTGAAACAAGTCGTCGAAAACAAAGGCCTCGATTTCAAATCGCTCTCCGCCGGCCCCGACGCGCTGGTTTACGAACAATTCGGCGAAATCTTTACCTTCGATCCGCACAGCGAAAAATCGACAAAAGTCAACGTCCGCGTTTCCGGCGATATGCCCGCGACGCGCCCGCACTACGAAAAAGTTGGCGACAAAATCGAAAACGCGGCCATCTCCCCGACCGGCGTTCGCGCGGTCTTTGAGGCCCGCGGCGAAATCCTGAGCGTGCCCGCGGAAAAGGGCGACGTGCGAAATCTCACTCGCACCACGGGAATCGTTGAGCGCGACCCTTCATGGTCACCCGACGGAAAGTCGATCGCGTTTTTCTCCGATGAATCCGGCGAATATGCGCTGCACATCGTCGACCAGTCTGGCGCAGGCGCCCCAAAAAAGATCAGTCTCGGCAATCCCCCATCCTATTTCTACGGCCCGGTCTGGTCGCCCGACAGCAAAAAAATCGCCTACACCGACAAGCGCCTCAATTTCTGGTACGTCGACGTAGAAAAAGGGACACCGGTCAAAGTCGATTCCGATCGCTTCGAAGACCCAAGCGTGCAACTCGCGGTGCAGTGGTCGCCCGACAGCAAGTGGCTTACCTATTCCAAATTTCTCGATAGCCATTTGCGCGCCATCTTTGTCTATTCGCTCGACACCGCGAAAGTTTCTCAAGTCACGGCATCCATCGGCGACGCTCGCTATCCCGTCTTCGATAAGAGCGGCAAATATTTATTCTTCGCCGCGAGCACTGACGTCGGCCTCTCTGCCGGTTGGCTCGATCTGTCGAGCTATCAGCATCCGATTCTGCGCAGTGTCTACGCCATCGTCTTGAAATCCGGCGACAAATCGCCTGTCGAACCCGAGAGCGACGAAGAAAAAGCCGCCAACGCAAAGGGCGACGAAAAGAAAGACGGCGACAAGAAGGACGCCGACAAATCCAAAGATACTGATAAAGGCAAAGACGCCGACAAAAAGAGCGACGAGAAAAAGGACGACAAAAAGAAAGACGAACCCGCCAAAACCACAATCGATCTCGACGGCATCGAACAGCGCACGGTCTCACTCCCGATCAAGCCGGCAAACTACGTGGACATCGCCGACGGCAAGGAAGGCGTTCTCTTCCTCACCGAAATTCCTGATGTCCCACGCTTCGAGCGCGGTCCACAGTCCATCACGCGTCACCAAGTTCGATTTGAAAACCCGCAAGACCGAACCATTCCTGGGCAGCGCGATGGGTTTCATGGTCTCCGCGAATGGCGAAAAAGTTTTGTATCGCCAGGGTCCAGGCTGGTTCATCGCCGCTACCGCCGCCGCGCCGAAACCCGGTGAAGGCGCGCTTAAAACTTCCGCGATGGAGGTTTACGTCGATCCGCGCATCGAGTGGAACCAGATGTATCGTGAGACATGGCGCATCGAGCGCGATTTCCTTTACGATCCCAACCATCACGGCTTGAATCTCGCCGCCACCGAAAAGAAATACGCGCCCTATCTGAAAAATCTCGGTGGTCGCGCCGATCTCAACTATCTCTTCGACGAAATGCTCGGTGAAATCACCATCGGTCACATGTTCATTCGCGGTGGTGATGCGCCGCCGGCCCCGCATGTGAAGGGTGGCCTGCTCGGCGCCGACTACAAAATCGAAAACGGGCGCTATCGCTTCGCTCGCATTTTCAATGGCGAAAACTGGAACCCCGATCTGCGCGCGCCGCTCACCCAGCCCGGAGTCG
The DNA here is from genome assembly GCA_963795355.1 of uncultured Acidobacteriota bacterium. GTDB lineage: Bacteria > Acidobacteriota > Terriglobia > Acidiferrales > UBA7541 > Acidiferrum. Next base: position 876,408 of record CAWCHM010000005.1, on the reverse strand, counting down.
ACGTGAAAGTCGGCGAGTACCTGCTCGAGGTCAACGGCGTTGATGTGAAGCCGCCCGCCGACGTAAACATGTTTCTCGAAAATACGGCCGACCAGCAGGTCCGCATCAAGGTCGGTCCGAACGCCGATGGAAAAGACGCGCGCGAAGTTACCGTCGTCCCCGTTGGCGAAGACGAAGGACTGCGCACGCGTGCATGGGAAGAAGACAATCGCCGCAAGGTAGACGAACTCAGCGGTGGCAAGCTCGCCTACGTGCACGTCCCCGACACGAATATCGGCGGCTATCTCAATTTCAATCGCTTTTATTTCGGCCAGGTCGGCAAGCAGGCCGCGATCATCGACGAACGCTACAACCATGGCGGCGAAATCGCCGACTCCATCATCGATCTGCTCGAGCGGCCGTTGCGCAACTGCGCCATCACGCGCGAAGGCGAAAAATTCTGTTCACCGCTCGAGCAAATCTACGGACCGAAAACAATGATCATCAACGAAATGTCGGGCTCAGGCGGCGACGCGCTGCCGTGGATGTTCAAACAGGACAAAGTCGGAACGCTCGTCGGCACGCGCACGTGGGGCGGCCTCGTCGGCATCTGGAATTATCCGGTGTTGATGGACGGCGGACGTGTCACCGCTCCGCGCGGCGCGATCTACGGATTGCACGGTCAATGGGAAGTGGAGAACACCGGCATTTCGCCCGACATCGAAGTCGAAAATGATCCGGCTTCTGTTGCGCACGGTCACGACGCACAACTCGAAAAAGCAGTGCAGGTCACGCTCGATGAGTTGCAAAAGCATCCGGTCGTAATCCCGGATCATCCGCCGTACCCGAACTATCACAAGAACTGAGTGCGATTAAATCTAACGTCGATTGCGGCGTTGTCGGACGAGCAAGTTCAATGTGCAGAGCGGCGCCCCGGCGCCGCTTTTGACCAAGCGATAAGCGCCTATTTTCCGCGGTCGGCGAGCGTCTTCGAATACAGCCAGGGATAAAGTTTCGGCTCGTCGTAGGCTTTGTCCCACGACACGTGCTTCACGCCCGGGTATTCCGTGTAATGCACTTCGGCGCCGATCGCTTTCATCGCGTCAGCCATGCGCTGCGACTCGGCAACCGGAACGATGTTGTCGTCGCGTTCCATGAAAAATCCACACCGGCACTTTGCCGACTTTCGCCGCCGCGTCTGCGTAAGCGTTCGGTCCGTCGGGCGGCGAAAACTTCACCAGCTCGGGATGTGCTTTCAGCGTCGCCACCGGCGGATGAATTCCGCCGCAGATGATCACCAGCGCCGCGAACGTGTGCGGGTACTTCTGCGCGAGATACCAGCTGCCGTATCCGCCCATCGAAATGCCGGTCAGATAGGTGCGATTTGTATCGCCGTGAAATTCTCGCGTCGCGTTGCGCAGCGCCGTCATTGCAAGGTCGCCCATCGGCGGCATCGTCCACCAGATATTTTTGCGGCATTGCGGCATCACCACGATCGCGTGAAAGTGGCCGCGGTCGCTGCGAATCGCGGTGCCGATGCCGACGTCGGTTTCGTCCATTCCGTCTTCACCGCGTTCACCCGAACCGTGGAGGGATAAAATCACAGGCCATTTCTGGTGCGGCGTCCAATCATCGGGGACAAAAACCTGATATCTGTAGGTTGTTCCGTCGATCGTGAGTGTGCGGTCCAGAAAACCGGTTTCGTGCTTGGCTTGCGCGCAGAATGCGCTGGCCAGAAACACAATAAGTAATGCCGCCGATTTCGCGCAAACGCTCCGCAAGACAGCCCTCCGCCAATGCGACTTTACCATGTCAGTTTCGATGCATGGGCGGGTCGATTGGCATGCAGCGCCCGGCCGACCAAACAGCGCGATTCCTTCGCCGAAATCGATCGCTGACGCGGTTGTGATAGCGTGATTTCGGACACCTGAGCGATGCCTGAACTTCCCGAAGTCGAAACAGTGGTGCGCGGCCTGCGGCAATCCGTGCTTGGCCGCAGGATTTTGTCGGTGTGGATTGGCAAAAGCGATTTCATCGACAATCCGGCGGAATTTACACGCTTGACGGGACTGACCATCGCCGCGATTGAGCGCTTCGGCAAATTTATGTTGTTGCGTCTGGAGCACGGCGAAAAACATCTCGTGGCCGCCGCGGATTCCATCGTCGTGGTTGCTGAGCCCGCGGTGGACGCGAACGCGAGCGCAAAGGCCGACGCGGCCTCGCTGCTTGTGCATCTCGGAATGACCGGGCAACTCGCGCCCAGCGCCGCGGATATTCCTTTCGACAAACACACCCACGTTTCGCTGACGCTCGATGATGGCCGCGAGCTTCGCTACACCGACCCACGCCGCTTCGGGCGCATGGCCTATCTCACGGCAGAGTCGCTCGCAAGAGAAGTCGCGGGAGCCGGCGCCGACCCGCTCGAGGTGAGCCCCGCCGAATTCGATGAGCGCGTGCGCTCGCGGAGCGCCCGCATCAAGGCGCTGCTGCTCGATCAGAGTGTCTTCCGGGGCGTCGGAAATATTTACGCCGACGAAAGCCTGTGGCGCGCGAAGATTCATCCGGCGCGCGTCGGCGCCAACCTGAGCGCCAAAGAAGCTGCAACGTTGCGCAAACTCCTGCAAGATATTTTGAATCGCGCCATTATTATGCGCGGCTCTTCGATTTCAGATTTTCTTGACGCCAATGGCGAGCCGGGAGAATATCAGCGCCATCATCGAGCTTACGGACGAGAAGGGAAGCCGTGTTACCGGTGTCGCACACCGATCCGGCGCGTTATCGTTGCGGGACGAAGCAGCTATTTCTGCCCGAAGTGCCAGCCTGCGCCGCGCCAGCACAAATCGCGACGCCGTAAGCCTCCTCGTCAAAAGGCAAAGCCACGCAAGTCGAGTCGCTGACGGAACTGCAGCGCGACCGAAACGCAGCGGCGACTTGCATGCGTCTAAGCACCGACGACCACCAATCAAAGCTTTCAGGATCGGATTCAAGATAGAGGAGAACGGATGAGCACGCGTCGAAGCGTCACGATTGTGTTGTGTGCAGCACTTATTTTGGTCGCGGTGTGTGCGGGGTTTGCGAGGCCGTCGCCCGCGCCCGACAATCCGTATACGTACGCTAGTGATGACGCGCGGATTCTCGCTGAAATTCAGAACAATAGCGAGGCGATGGCGAACCTCGAATATCTCTCCGACAGCATCGGCGCGCGATTATCGGGAACCGCGGGCCTGAAGCGCGCGAACGATTGGACGAAGCAAAAATTTACGGAGTACGGCTTGACGAACGTGCATCTCGAGCCGTGGACGGTCGCGCGGCCGTGGACCCGCGGCACCGCGCGGGCACGCATCACGGCGCCGGCGGAGCATTCGCTGACGATTGCGTCGGCTGCGTGGTCGCCAGGGACCCCGGGAACGGTGCATGGAGCGGTCGAGTACTTCGATGCGAAAGAAAAAAAAGATTTCGCGAAATTTCACGGCAAGCTGAAGGGCGCGATCGTCATCTATCAGGAGCCTGCAAGTTTGTCACCGCCGCAGCCCGTCGATCCGTACCGCGCGTTTACGCGGCCGATGCAGAAGCCTCCCGCGCGAATCGGAGAGTTGCCGGAAGGCGATCCGTACGAAGCGTTTCTGCAGGCGGAAAAAGATCGCGATAATTTTTGGAAGGAAGAAGGCGTCGCGGCGGTGCTGCGCGATTCGGCGAAACCCCAAGGCCTGTTGAACATGACCGACATCAGCCTCTCGCGCTACGCGGAGGGGTTGGTTCCGACGGCGTTCATGACCGGCGAGGGTTACCGGATGATCTGGCGACTGATGAAGCATGGACCGGTCACGGTTGAAATTGAAATGACAAACACATTCGGCAATAAGCCGGTCGAGGTCTACAACACCGTTGCCGATCTGCGCGGCTCCGAGAAGCCCGATGAAATGGTGATCATCGGCGGACATCTCGATTCGTGGGATTTGGCGACGGGTTCCACCGACAACGGCACCGGATCGATGGCCGTGCTCGAAGCGGCACGCGCTTTGTCGAAGTTGAAACTGAAACCGAAGCGCACGATTCGGTTCGTGTTGTTCGCGGGCGAAGAGCAGGGACTTTACGGCTCCGAGGAATACGTCAAAGCGCATCAAAACGAACTTGAGAAAATTTCGGCGGTTCTCGTGCACGACACCGGCACGGGCCGCGTGCGCACGATCGGAATGCACGACAACTATCAGGATCGCGAGTTGATGGATCAAGTGTTGACGCCGCTGCCTGAATTGAAGTTGCTCGAGCCGAGCATGGCGCGCTCGTACGGCACCGATCACCTTTCGTTCGACGAGGTAGGCATCCCCGGATTTTTCTGCATGCAAGATCCGGCGGAGTATCGCTTGACGCATCACAGCCAGACCGACACGTTCGACAAAGTGTGGAAAGACGATTTGAACCAGGGCGCGCAAGTGCTCGCGACATTCGCGTACAACACAGCGCAGTTGCCGGCACTGCTACCACGGCGGCCGCTTCCCTACAATCCGGCGCCGAAGCCGGCAGCTACAGCTGCGAATGCGAGTGGTGCTGCTGCTGAGGCGAAGCCGGACCCTGTCGCCGAGATGGATACGAAAATCATTGAGCAGGTTAAGAAAGATGAGGCGGCGCTGAAATCCGATCTGACATTTCTCGCGGATCGCATCGGACCGCGGCTCACCGGATCACCGCAACTGGATCGTGCGAGCCACTGGACCGAAGAACAATTTAAATCGGCAGGATTTGCGAACGCGCATCTGGAATCGTGGCAAATCGCGAACAGCTGGACGCGCGAGCCTGCGACCGGACGAATCGTTTCGCCGGCGGAACAAAATCTGAATCTGGCTTCGGGAGGGTGGTCACCGGGAACGAATGGCATGGTGCGCGGAAACGTCGTTGGCGTTTCGTATCGTACGGCGACTGACCTCGATCAATATCACGGCAAGTTGAAAGGCGCGATTGTGTTGATGGGCGCGCCGCGTGAAATGGAACAGCCGGAAAATTGGCTCACCACGCCGTTGGACGGCGAAGCGACCCCACTCGTGCATCCGAAAAGCGATGGGCCGCCCGCCAACAATGACTTCATGAAGCTTCGCGAAGCGATGACGAAGCTGATCGAAACAGAAAAACCGCTCGCGGTCTTGTTCGGCTCGGAGAAGCAATTTGGATTGATGAATATGAGCAGCCCGCTTTCGCGGCAGTACGCGCCGGCGGCGGCCCCAACAGCGTATGTCGAGCGCGAGAATTATTTGCAGATGTGGAGATTCCTGGAACAGGGGCCGGTTGAGGTCGAACTGAATCTCGGCGGCAAACTGAGTGGAAAGCCGACGGATGTGTACAACACCGTCGCGGAAATTCGCGGAAGCGAGAAGCCGGACGAAGTTGTGATCATCGGCGGGCATCTCGATTCGTGGGATCTAGGTACTGGCGCGACCGATGACGGCACGGGCGCGATGACGGTGCTCGCAGCGGCTCGCGCGTTGCAGGAACTCGGTGTGCAGCCGAAGCGTACGATTCGCTTTGTCATGTTTACCGGCGAAGAGCAGGGCCTGAACGGTTCGCGTGCGTATATAAAGGCGCACGCGGCGGAGTTGCCGAAAATTTCCGCCGTGCTTGTGCTGGACATTGGAACCGGAAAAGTTCTGACCGTCGATTTGATGGGAAATTATGTGGCGCGCGAAACGATGGATCACGTTTTGTATCCGCTGGCAGCCGCGCCGGGTATCGGTTTGGCTGAGCCGAGCATGCGCACGGTAGGCGGGTCGGATCACGTACCGTTCGACGAAGCGGGCGTGCCGGGATTTTTCTGCGTGCAGGACGTCGCCGACTATGACAAGTTGCACCATTCGCAGGCGGACACGCTCGATCACGTGCGTTGGGGCGATCTAACTGAGGGCGCGCAGGTAATGGCTGTGTTCGCGTACAACGTGGCGCAGCTTCCGGATTTGTTGCCGCGTAAGCCGGCGAAGCCTGCGCCGGCGCAACCGAAATGATTCGGCGACGAGCAGAAACTGAGAACCCATTGAACGTCGCGAGGGCGAAGTGAGAGCGGTGTTGCAGCGCGTGAGCCGCGCGCAGGTGACGGTCGAGTCCCGTGTGACGGGATCGATTGCGTCGGGGCTGATGATTCTGCTCGGCGTCGGACTTCCGGACACTACTGCGGTCGCGACTTCGATGGCTGAGAAGTGTGCGAATCTGCGCATGTTTGAAGACGAGCAGGGAAAGATGAACAAGTCGCTGCTCGACGTGAAGGGCGCGGCGCTGGTGGTCTCGCAATTCACGTTGTATGGCGATGCGCGCGGGCAGCGGCGGCCGAGTTTTATTGCGGCGGCGCGGCCGGAGCAGGCTGTGGCGTTGTACGAAGAATTTTGTTCGGCGCTGCGAAAACGTGGAGTCGATGTGCAGACCGGCGTGTTTCAGACGACGATGTCGGTAGAATTGGTGAACGAAGGTCCGGTGACAATTCTGCTGGATTCGGATAAGACGTTTTAGTCGTGCTTTCCTCCGTTGACGGTCCGGCGTCTACACGCTGAGGCGGACGGGTACGGTATGCCGCGCCCTACTTACGATGCCGAAGAAGACTACCAATTCGAGCTCGACCCTCTTGCGCATCCGGCGTGTGAAACCGTCCGATGTTACGCGGCTGGCGGAGCTTGCCGGTGAACTTGGGTATCCGACGACTACGGCTGAGATGAAAGCGCGGTTGCGGCGCGTGAAGCCTGCGGCGAACAATGCGATTTTCGTCGCCGACGTTGGCGGCGAAGTCAGTGGATGGACGCATGTGAGCGTTTCGTATTTGCTCGAGGTTCCGCTGCGGGCGGAGATCAACGGGCTCATCGTGAGCGACAAGAGCCGGAGCCGCGGGACTGGTGCGCGTTTGCTGGAAGCGGCGGAAGCTTGGGCGCGAACGAAAAAATGTGAAGGGATGTCGGTGCGGTCGAATGTGATTCGCGATCGCGCGCATGCGTTTTACGAACGCAACGGGTACGAGCACTACAAAACGCAGAAGGCGTTTCGCAAACCGCTGTAGACTTCGAGAAATTTCACACATGGCTCGATCCATTTCAAAACTCGCGTCGGTTGCTTTGCTTCCACTGATAGTGGCGGTTCTGTTTGCTGTTTCCGCTGCGCCGCAACAACCCGTCGCGCAGCCGACGGAACGGCTCCATCTTAAGGGGAAGCCGGCGTCTGTTACGGTTGCGCAGGCTGGCGCGATTCCGGTACTCAGCGCGACGGTGGTGAAAAGTTATCCGCATGATCCGCGGGCGTTTACGCAGGGGCTCGAATTTTTTGGTGGCTACCTCTACGAGAGCACGGGGCGGCAACGGCAGTCGACGCTGCGGCGCGTCGTACTCGAAACCGGCAAAGTGGTGCAGTCGGTTCGATTGCCGGACGAAACTTTCGGCGAAGGGCTTACGATTTTTCACGGGAAGATTTATCAGCTCACTTGGCTCGACAAGACTGGATTTATTTACGATTTGCGGACGTTTCGGAAGTCGGGGAAATTTCCTTACAGCACTGAAGGCTGGGGACTTACGCACGATGATACGTCGCTGATTTTGAGCGACGGGACGAACCGGTTGCAGTACATCGATCCGAACTCCTTTCAGGTTATGAAGACGCTGGAAGTTTTTGCGGGGCGGGAAGCGGTTACGAATTTGAATGAGCTTGAGTTTATTCGCGGGGAGATCTGGGCGAATATTTGGCACTCAGACCGGATTGCGCAGATCGATCCGAAGTCGGGGCAGGTTACGGCGTGGATCGATCTGACGGCGATCGCTGAGAAGGATTCGCACGAGCAGGAAGATGTGTTGAATGGCATCGCCTGGGACTCCGGACGGCAGAGGCTGTTTGTGACCGGGAAGAATTGGTCGAAGATTTTTGAGGTCAAAGTGAACTAGCGGCCGCGCCCGCGGACTGCGTTCCCGTTTTGGGACACTCTTGGTGCCACCCCCCCTGTTTTGGCAAGAGTGTGCAGGTTGTTTGTTTTGTTTGGTTTAACTCCTACAGAAATTCACATGTGCGAAAGAGTGCGCAACTCATTTGGATTGAGTGAGTTGCGGATTCATTCTTTTCGCTATTTATTCGACTGAATTGGTTGGAGTTTGGACGTGATGTTTACTGAGAGACATTATAGCGGGAATGTAACGGCTTGTCAATGGGCGTTGGATTTCTTCTTTTGATCGGATTGCGATTGTTCGGTTGAAGGTTTGGACGGGGGTAGACCGAAAAGGCGGCGCCTTGGGGGCGCCGCACTCCGTATGGGGCTTCGCGACGGTTTGGCGGCAAGACGCAGCAGCCGGGCGGAGCAAGCCCCGCCCCTACGAGAGCGTTGATTGTTTCGAACAGGTGGTGGTGCGGGTCGACGGAGTGTATCGCAGTACGATATACTTGTACGATGAGCGGCGAGATCAGGACGGAGCAGTATCGGGCGCTGGCGGAATTGCGGCACCAGATTCGGCAATTTTTGAGCGAAGGCGATAACGCGGCGCGCGCTGCGGGGCTGGAGCCTCAGCAGTATCTCCTTTTGTTGATGATTCGCGGGCTGCCTGAGGGGCAGGCGGCGACGATCCGGACGCTGGCGGAGCGGCTCACTCTCAAACATCACAGTGCGGTGGAGTTGGTTGATCGGCTAGAGGCGAACGGGTTTGTGCGGCGGACGCGGGCGCGAGATGACCGGCGGAATGTGATTGTGTCGATGTTGCCGCGCGGGGAGCGGTTGTTGGAGGACGTGGCGCGGCAGAGGATTAATGAGTTGCGGTCGAATGGACATGAGTTGGTGCGGGCGATTGACCGGATACTGGATCGGGAGGGGAAGTTGGGTGGGAACGCGAAGGCTGCAAAAAAGAATAGAAAGCGGAAAAAGACGTGAAAACGGTTGGAAAGAAGAACGAGCATGCGATGCCGAGCGGGGCGCATCGGGCTTCGTGGGAGAAGCTGGGTGATTTTACGGCGACGGTGCGAGTGCTGCCGATTTCGGGGCTGGCGCTGGCGATTGGTGGGTTGGCGGCGGTTGTGGCGTTGTTGCTGCTGCGATTGATTGGGATTTTCACCAATTTGTTTTATTTCGGGCGATGGAGCACGGAGTTGGTGTCGCCTTCGGGGAACCATCTGGGATATTTCAGCGTGCTGGTGCCGATCGGCGGGGCGCTGATTATTGGGTTTATGGCGCGGTATGGGTCGGAGCGGATTCGCGGGCATGGAATTCCGGAGGCGATCGAAGCGATTTTGATCAACGGGAGCCGCGTCGAGCCGAAAGTGGCGCTGCTGAAGCCGATTTCGTCGGCGATTTCGATCGGGTCGGGCGGACCGTTTGGTGCGGAAGGCCCAATCATCATGACGGGCGGCGCGTTCGGGTCGATGATCGCGCAGCTTTTTCATTTGACGAGCGCGGAGCGGAAGACGCTGCTGGTAGCGGGTGCGGCGGCGGGAATGTCGGCGACGTTCGCAGCGCCTGTGGCGTCGGTGCTACTCGCTGTAGAACTGCTCTTGTTTGAGTGGAAGCCGCGGAGCTTAATTCCCGTTGCGATTGCGAGCGCGACGGCAGCGGTGTGCCGGAGATATTTGTTGGGCTTTGGACCGTTGTTTCCGGTGCCGGAGCATCCGCTCTTCATCGGGGTAAAAGGCATTCTGGGTTGCGTGCTAGTTGGGTTGCTGGCGGGCGTGCTTTCGGTGCTGCTGACGCAATCGATTTATGCGGCGGAAGATGCCTTTCACAAATTGCCGATTCACTGGATGTGGTGGCCAGCGATTGGGGGACTGGCGATCGGATTAGGCGGTTTGGTCTTTCCGCAAGCGCTGGGCGTCGGTTACGACACGATTGGGAGCTTGCTGCAAGGCTCGGTGACGACACACGTGATTCTGGGCGTGCTGCTGGTGAAATGGTTCATATGGGCAGTGTCGCTGGGTTCAGGGACGTCTGGAGGCGTCCTAGCGCCATTGCTGATGATGGGAGGGGCACTCGGCGGACTCGAGGCGATGTTTCTGCCGGCCGAGGGCGGGGGATTCTGGCCCTTGATCAGCATGGCAGCGGTGATGGGCGGGACGATGCGCGCGCCGCTGATGGCGATTATTTTTGCATTCGAGCTGACGCACGATGGCAACTCGTTGTTGCCGCTGCTGATTGCGAGTTTGATGTCGTACTCGGTGACGGTGCTGACGCTGAAGCGGTCGATTCTGACGGAGAAGGTGGCGCGGCGTGGGTATCACTTGAGCTGCGAATATGCGGTGGACCCGTTGGAGATTTTGTACGTGCGCGAAGTGATGCGCACGGACGTACTGGCGTTGCCGGCAAGCGGCAGCTTGGGAGAGATGCAAGATCTGTTGCGGGTCGATCTCGATCATCCGCAGGAGCAGCGACTGTTGCCAGTGGTGGACGGGGCCGGGGCGCTGGTTGGGGTCTTAACTCGAGCAGATATGCGCGAGGCGATCGCCAGCGGTGGTGACACGGCGCTGCGGAGCCTGTTACGCGACATTGTGCGGCGAGAGACGGTGGAGACTGCGCCGAATGAGCCATTGCGGGCGGCGGTGTATCGCATGGCGGAGAACGGCGTTACGCGCATGCCGGTGGTGGAACGCGAGACGAGGAAGTTTGTGGGGCTGATTTCGCTGGATGATTTGTTGAAGGGGCGGGCGCGGCATTTGGAGGAGGAGCGAAGGAGGGAGAGGCCGTTGCGGGTGGAGGGTTTGTTTGGGAATGAGATAGAGGAAGATGTTGAGAAGGTGGGGCGGTGACGGCGGTCGGGACAGCGAAAAAGCGGATTGAGGCGGATTGGATCTTGCGGGCCTGGGGCGCAGCAATGCTGCGCCCGTACATAGCCTGAATGAATCGAAAAGATTATGGGTGACATGGTGACTACGAGTTCGGTGGCGGCTGCGCCTTTGCCTTGGTGGAAGGCGCCTTCGCGGGAGTGGTTTGCATTTTTGAGGAAGCGCGAGGAACAGGTGTTTCTCGTGTTGACGCTGGTGATTGGGGCGCTGGTCGGGCTGACGGTTGTCGCGTTCATCTGGTTTACGGAGCATGTTGCGCAGCGTGTGTATCCCGTCGGAAGTCCCGGATGGCACCGATTTTTTGCGCCGGTGATCGGATCGCTGGCGATGGGTTATCTGCTCTTCAAGTATTTTCCGGATGCCCGTGGCAGCGGCGTGCCGCAGACCAAGGCGGCGCTGTATGCGCGCGGCGGGTACATTTCGCTCAGTACGGTGCTGGGCAAATTTTTCTGTACGTCGGCGACGCTGGCGAGCGGCATTCCGCTGGGGCGCGAAGGACCGTCGGTGCAGGTTGGCGCGGGATTTTCTTCGTTGTTGGGACGCTGGCTGGGGCTGAGTCCAGAGAAGGTGAAGGCGCTGATTCCGGTGGGTGCGGCCGCGGCGGTGGCGGCAGCGTTTAACACGCCGCTGGCGGCGGTGCTATTCGCGCTGGAAGAGGTTGTGGGCGACATGCACGCGCCGGTGCTGGGATCGGTGGTGCTGGCCTCAGCGACGTCGTGGGCGATGCTGCGGCTGCTGCTGGGGAACGATCCGCTGTTCAAGGTGCCGAACTATCAGCTGGTGAGTCCGTGGGAGTTTTTGCTGTATGCGCTGCTCGGTGTGTTGGGCGGATTGGTGTCGGTGGGATTTACGAAGCTGCTGTTGTGGATGCGCGCGAAGTTCATGCGGCTACCGCGGAAGACGGCCTGGGCGCAGCCTCTGGCGGGAGGGTTGTTGGTCGGAATCATGGGCTGGTTCGTGCCGCAGACACTAGGTGTGGGGTATGGCTACGTGGGAAGCGCGCTGAACGGCGGGATGGCGCTGAAGCTGATGTTGCTGCTGTTAGTGCTGAAATTTTTTGCGGTGACGACTTCGTATGCTTCGGGTAATGCCGGTGGCATTTTTGGTCCGGCGTTGTTTTTGGGAGCGATGCTGGGCGGGAGTTTAGGGACGATTGCGCACGGATTGTCGCCGACGCATGTGGCGACGCCGGGCGTGTACGCGCTGGTGGGGATGGGGACGGCGTTTGCGGGGATTGTGCGGGCGCCAATGACGTCGGTGGTGATGATCTTTGAGACGACGCGGGATTATGCGGTGATCGTGCCGCTGATGATTTCGAACCTGGTGAGTTTCTTTATTTCGTCGAAGCTGCAACCGGATCCGATTTACGAAGGCCTGGCCCATCAGGATGGGATTCATCTGCCGACCGGGGATTCGCGTGATATGGACGCGCAGCGGCCGGTGGCGAGGGCGATGCGGGCCGCGGATGCGATTTTGTCGTGCGAGATGACCGTGAACGATGCGCTGGAGAAGGTGAAGATCAGCGCGGTGCATGCTTGGCCGGTCAGCGATAAGCCGGGAGTGGTGGGAGTGGTGAGCCGAGCGGCGTTGGAGAAGGCCGCTGGCGACGGTGGGGGAGCGGGGACGCTGGAGCGATTTGCCAGGGAGTCGGAGTTTCCACATTTGCATTCGGATCAGGCGTTGAGCGTGGCGCTCGATCGGTTGGGGTCGTCGCGATTTGATGCGTTGCCGGTGGTGAGCCGGGCGGATGTGCACAAGCTGGAGGGGATTGTTACCTTGCAGGATGTGTTGAACTTGTATGGATTTGGCGGGGTGGTGGAGGAGAAGCCGGAGTCGTGAGGATTGGTGAGCCGGGCCGGGGCGAACAAGAACACGGACTATTTGCAACGCTGGGCGATAAGTTTTACGGCCGGGCAAGCTGAGGCGCAGCAATGCTGCGCCCGTACGGTGGAAGCAAAGATCGCGGCGGGGAATTGTATTTGGGTGGTGTGATTTAGATTTGTAAAAGCGGCGCCTGGGCCGCCGCACTCCATAGAAGTACCTGTAAGTCTAACGTATTAACTATAGATAATAGTATTGATATGATTTATACTCCGCGGCGCTTGCGTGGTATGCGGAGAACTATGCTCTTTAAGACGCTGAGCGCATCCGTGTATGGGATTGACGCTTATCTGGTTGAGGTGGAGGTGGATGTCGGGTCGGCGAAGATGACCGATTTTAATGTGGTGGGGCTGCCGGACAACGCGGTGAAGGAGAGCCGGGAGCGGATCAAGTCGGCGCTGCGGAACTGCAATTTCGAATTTCCGCATGGGCAGGGCGTGACGATCAACCTGGCGCCGGCGGATGTGCGGAAAGAAGGGTCGGCGTTCGATTTGCCGATGGCGATGGGGCTGGCCGGGTGCATGGGGCATTTTTTTGGCAAGCCGCTGGATAAGTGCATGTTTTTGGGGGAATTGTCGCTGGACGGGAGCGTGCGCGCGGTGCGGGGCGCGTTGTCGGCGACGTTGGCGGCGCGGGAAGTGGGGATCAAGTCGATCGCGGTGCCGGAATCGAACGCGCGCGAGGCGGCGGTGGTGGAGGGCGTGGACGTGTTTGCGGTGAAGTCGCTGCCGCAGGCGGTGGACCTTGTGAATTCGCCGGAGTCGTTCACGCCGGTGCGCGTGGATGCGCGGCTGATGTTGGCGGAAGCGGCGGAGTACCTGGTCGATATGCGCGATGTGCACGGGCAGCAGGCGGCGAAGCGTGCGCTGGAAGTGGCGTGCGCCGGCGGGCACAACATTTTGTTTATCGGGCCGCCGGGCGCGGGGAAGACGATGCTGGCGAAGCGGATCCCGACGATATTGCCGCCGATGTCGCTGGAAGAGGCGATCGAAACGACGCGGATTCACAGCGTGGCGGGAGTGCTGGAGAATTCGCGGGGGCTGGTGGGGACGAGGCCGTTTCGTTCGCCGCACCATACGATTTCGGATGCGGGATTGATTGGCGGAGGTGCGATTCCGCGGCCGGGCGAGGTGTCGCTGGGGCACAACGGCGTGTTGTTTCTGGATGAGTTGCCGGAGTTTCAGCGGAATGTGCTGGAGGTGATGCGGCAGCCGCTGGAGGATGGGTCGGTGACGATCGCGCGGGCAGCGATCTCGGTGACGTTTCCGTCGCGGTTCATGCTAGCGGCGGCGATGAATCCGTGTCCTTGCGGATATTTCGGGGATCCGACGCGGGAGTGTCATTGCACGCCGCCGATGATTCAGAGATATGTGTCGAAGATTTCGGGGCCGCTGCTGGATCGCGTGGATATCCAGATCGAGGTACCGGCGGTGAAATACAAGGAATTGCGGGCACCGGCGCCTTCGGAGGACTCGGCGTCGATTCGGGGACGGGTGATGGAAGCGCGGGCGCGGCAGACGGAGCGGTACAAGGCGGAGAAGAATACCTACTGCAATGCGCAGATGATGCCGAAGATGATCCGGAAGGTTTGCGCGATATCGGCGGAAGGCGAGAAGTTGCTGGAGAATGCGATTGTGAAGCTGGGGCTGTCGGCGCGGGCGCACGACCGGATATTGAAAGTGGCGCGGACGATCGCGGATCTGGATGGGGCGGAGAATATTGCGTCGAAACATCTGAGTGAGGCGATTCAATATCGGGCGCTGGACCGGAATTATTGGGCCTGAGAGGCGGTATTGAAGGTGGGTTGACGGGCCTGTTTGGCGATTCGATGGCTCGTTCTTGGGTTGGGAGGGCGCGTCTACCGGAAAGTCCGTAGGCGGGTGGGGCAGGCTACTCATTGACTCGGTTTCTAAGTGTGTGTTACCCATATTGCGCCCAAGAACAGCCCACTTTGGGAAGAAGTCATAGGTAGCATGGCGCCAGACACCAAGCACCTCGAAGTAACGCTGGATACGCACGTAGAGAGCGTTAATGTCGCAGAAGAAATGTGCCTGCGCGTTGCTGAGTCCGCGGGATTCGGCGAAGATGATTGCTATCGCATCGGCATGTCGGTGCGCGAAGGCGTAATCAACGCGTTTCACTACGGCAATCAGGAAAAACCCGACAAGAAGATTCATCTGGCGGTGGATATCACGCAGGACAAGATGACCATCCACGTGGTGGATGAGGGCAAGGGATTTGACCTGAGCAGCGTGCCGGATCCGCTGGCGCAGGAGAATTTGCTGAGCACGTCGGGGCGCGGGATTTTTCTGATGCGCGCGTTTATGGATGAGTTCAACGTGGTGCCGGGGAAGACGGGCGGCGCGGAAATTATCATGTCGAAGAAGTTGCCGGGTGCGAATCCGGTGCCGAACGGGCAGGGCGGGCAGAGCGAAGCGCCGCAGCACGGGCAGGGGACTTAAGCGCCGGTTATGGTGATGCGTGCCACATATCGCGATGCGGGCGCGGTGACCGTTGTAGACATTGGCGGACGGATTACGCTGGGAGAGGGCAGCGCGCTGCTGCGGACCACGATTAAGGATCTGCTGGCGGAAGGGCGCAACAAGATTGTGCTCAACCTGGGGGATGTGAATTACATCGACAGCTCGGGTATTGGGGAGTTGGTCACGGGATTTACAACGGTCAAGAAGACTGGCGGAGATTTGAAGTTGTTGCACCTGACAAAGAAGGTGCATGACATATTGCAGTTGACGAAGTTGTTCACGGTGTTTGAGGTTTTTTCGGACGAGACGGTGGTGATTCAAAGTTTTAAGTGACGCGTGTTTTGTCGGGCTGGTCGGGTGGTGTTGTTCCTTCCTTTCGTATCTCAATTTCCGCTGATTTGTGATTTTGATTCGAAGCTTCTCGGTGAGGCTCGTCTGCTGCCACAATTATGGTGATGAAAGCTGCTGCTGATACTGAGTGGGTTGCGGAGCGCGCCCGGAAGCTGGGGTTCGAGTTGTGCGGTGTCGCGCCGGCGGCGAAATTTCCGGAGCTTGCGGCTGCAGAAGAGTGGTTTGCAAGGGGATTTGCCGGCGAGATGAAATATTTGGGCGATGCGCGGCGGGGTGATCCTGGGCGGGTTTTGGCGGATGCAAAGAGCGTGATTGTTTGCGGGATGAACTACAGCAGCGCGCTGCCGCGATCGATTGAGTTCGGCGGTGGGACCGGAAAGAGTGAAGGCTCGGTTGGCGATGATGAGAGTGACGGCGAACCGCGCGGGTGGATTTCGCGGTATGCGTGGGGCGACGACTATCACGATGTGTTGCGGAGCCGGCTGAATACGTTGGTTGCGGAGTTGCGCGCGAGATTCGATGAGCCGTTCGAAACGCTGGCGTATGCCGACACCGGACCGCTACAGGAACGGGTGTTCGCGAAGTATGCGGGGATCGGGTGGATTGGCAAGAATACGCTGGTGCTGAATCAGCAGAAGGGGTCGTGGTTTTTTCTTGGAGTAGTGCTGACGACATTGGAATTGACGCCTTCGCTCGGCGCGGCGGAAGCTCCGCCGGCTGATCTCTGCGGGAGTTGCACGCGATGTATCGACGCTTGCCCGACGGATGCGTTGATTGCGCCTTACGAGATGGATGCGAGGCGGTGTATTTCTTATCTGACGATCGAACATCGTGGGGCGATTCCGGAAGAGTTTCGCGAGGCGATCGGGAATCACGTTTATGGCTGCGATATTTGCCAGGATGTCTGTCCGTGGAATCGGCGGGGACAGACGACCTCGATGGCGGAATTTCAGCCTCGTGTATTCGATGAATCGGCGGGGGGCGGGCTGACTTCGTTTTTTCGGCCGAAGCTGACGGCCCTCGCGGCGATCGGCGACGACGAGTACAAGACTGCGTTTCGCGGGAGCGCGATCAAGCGCACGAAGCATCGTGGCATTGTGCGGAACGCGTGCATCGCGCTTGGGAACGCGAAGTTCGAACGGGGCGGCGTGGCGCACCAGGAAGCTGTTGCGGTATTGCAGAGGCTATCGGAGTCCAGCGACGAAGTAATTTCAGCATCTGCCTTTTGGGCTTTGTCTCGCATCCAATGAGAAGGTAAGGGGAGAAGCTTCGTATGAAGTAGCGCCCCTTTACCGGGCCGCACGTGACGGCGGTATAATCCGAGCGCCGGTCGATTTAACCCGCGCAGGATGTAGCCTATCGCAAGCAAGCACCGCAACCAGATTTCGCAATACGAATTCGGACCTAATCTTACATTTGGAGGAACAACCGTGGCGTTCTCAGTGCCCCCGCTGCCGTACTCGTTCGACGCGCTCGAGCCACACATCGACGCGAAGACGATGGAAATTCATCATGACAAGCATCACGCCGCTTACGTAACCAACCTCAACAAGGCTCTCGAAGGCCATGCCGATTTGCAGTCGAAGTCGCTGGAAGAATTGCTGAGCAACCTCGACGCGATTCCGGAGAGCATTCGAAACGCCGTTCGCAACAACGCGGGCGGACATTGGAATCACTCGCTGTTCTGGACGCAGATGAAAAAGGGCGGAGGCGGCGAGCCCAAGGGCGCGCTGGCCGACGGCATCAAGTCGACATTTGGCTCGTTCGACGAGTTCAAGACGAAGTTTGCGGCGGCCGGCGTGGGGCGATTTGGCTCGGGTTGGGCGTGGCTGCTCGTGAAGGACGGAAAGCTGGCGATTGATTCGACGCCGAACCAGGACACGCCGATTTCGCTGAAGGCAAAGGCGGTGCTCGGGATCGATGTTTGGGAGCACGCCTATTATTTGAAGTATCAGAACAAGCGGCCGGATTACATCGCGGCGTGGTGGAACGTCGTGAACTGGGATTCGGCGTCGGATTTGTTTGATAAGGCGAAGAAGTAACAGCAATCCCAGAGCGCGACAATAAGGCTTAGATCTTGCGGACAAGGGGCGCGGCGGTGCTGTGCCTGTACATGAACGCGATCAAGTCAACGCCAACTCAATCGAATGGAAAGTAAAAGGCCCGATCCGAATGTTCTGGATCGGGCCTTTTCTATTGCCCCTCAGCAATTTCGAGATGCGGCTTAAGAGGCCGCGGGGTTGGACTACGCCAACGCGTGACGCTTGGCCATAGCGATCGGGCCAACGCGAGGCGCGCTGTGGAAGCTCGGCGGCTGACCAATATAGCCACCGCGCGCTTCGCGGGTCGCAATCGTCTGCGGACCCTGCATCGCAGGCGTGCGGCGCGTGGCTTCACGCACCAACTCCATGCGGCCGCGGACGCGGAACTTCGTCAACAGCGAGGAAACGTGGAACTTCACCGTGCGTTCGGAAAGATTCAGCGTTGCGGCGATTTCCTTGTTTGCCAGGCTGCGCATCACGCCGCCGAGAACTTCCTCTTCGCGGCGCGTCAGCTTGACCGAACTGCCTACCGAGTGACCGGCTTGCAGGAGCTTTTCGGCTTTTTCCGTGAGACCTTCCAGGGAATCATGCGCTGCTTCCACCATCACGACATAGTCGCGCGGCGATTGGCCACGGACCATGCAGTGCATTGCCAGGAGACCGGCGGCTTCCTCGACCGGAAACTGCCCATCCGGACCCGCTTCAACATGAAAGTGGGAGACCCCAGTGTTTTTCTCGTAAAAGAAAAAGGTTTCCCGCGAAGGAATGGACTGGTCCAGTTGGTGTGATTCGCTGTGATGCGGCTGTTCGTTTCTGCGGACTACTTTCACGTGCACCCCTCCGGGCGAAGCCTCGACGTCACCCTCGACATCTAGAGACCCGCTTGGAATTGTTATTAGCCTCTTGGCGAGGCGTCTTCTTGCTGCTATAGCGAGCGACCGGGTGTTTAAGCCAAGTTTTGGGGGCTTTGGGGACCCAGCGTTTTAACCCTCAGACCAGCACGCCGAGACGTGAGAAGGAGCACCCTATGAACTTCGCTCGCGAAACCCTATTTTATACGACCCACCGAACTACCGATACTATGCAAACAATTCGCCTAACTGCCCGGGTACTATAACTTGCTAAGATATTTGTACTTATTTCCCCTTAGTACTTTGAGGCGCTGCGATATAGCGGTAGGAATTGCATGAACCGCGCAAATTTTCCGCGGTAAACGGTTACCTCCCGCAGGCGCATTTAAGCGCTTAAACGATTTCCACAGGACATGCCGAAGCGCTTCAATCCCACCTTCACTAGTATGAGCGGTCTCAGGATACTTGGGATTCGACGGATTTCGCGAATGTTTCCAAACCAGAAATACTCTGGTTTCAGTTCGCAAGAATTCGCGTTTGAGTGGGCGAGATGAGTTCGTAGGTGATGGTGCGCCAGCGAATCTTGCGGGTGACGAGAGACGTCACGAAGTTCACGACGTAGAAAAACGGGATGAACACGGTCAGCAGGATGTAGATCCAGGCTTGTCCCATGATCTGACTGCGCAGCGACGACAAGACTTCCGTCACACCGGCAACGCGCAGGCTGCTCCGCATCATGCCCAGGAGCACGGGCAAGAAGGTCAGCATGATGTGATGAAAGGCCGGCAGGCCTGCGGCGAGATCGCCGAACGTGAGGGCGATGCCGAGTAGCAGGGTCACGCAATAGAGGGTGTGTGTTGCGAAGCCGAAGGCCCACATTTCTTGGGCGTAGACGCGCGTGATTAGGATTTGGCGATTTGTGAATTCGAGAAGGCTCGCGAATGTAGCTTCGACATACGAAACGGTCAGGCAGTCAGGCAGAAACATGATCGAGCGGCCGGCTTGATGCAACGAACGCGTGAGCGAATAGTCGTCACTGACGGAATATTTCCATTCTTCGGCGACGTTGAGCTGGTCGAAAAGGCTGCGGCGAATCGCGGTGCCGCCGCCCCAGCAGAAATTTTTGCCTTTCTCAGTGAGCATGGTGACTACGGGGGCGTTCCATGCTGCCAGGAGCAACGTTGCGAAGTCACTGCGATTCGGGATGAGCCAGCGCATGGTTGTGGTTGCGCCGATGCGCGAATCGCTCAGCGGAGCGACGAGGCGTTTCAGCCAGGATTTTCCGGGGCGGCCGTCGGAGTCGGCGAACGCCAGGAACTCGAAGTCGGGTGGAAGCTGTTCGATCGCGAAGCGGAGATTGTTCACTTTTTCGCCGCAATCCACGGGCGCTCCGGCGATCAGGACGTGCGCTTTGGCTCGAGAACTGGCGGCGACGCGTTTGACGACGGCGTGCGCGGGATCGGACTCGGAGGCGAGAACGAAGAAGACTTCGTAATTCTGGTGATCGAATTCGGTGAGCGTCGTCAGATTGCGTTCGAGGCCGGGCTCAAGACCCTTGCAGGAGCACAGTACGGCGGTTCGCGGGGCGTAGAAGCCGGGATCGGACATGGCGCGGCGGCGCGCGTAGTACAGCCACTGCAGACCTTGCAGCAGCAGATAGCATCCGAGCGCGATCTGCAGAACCGAGAGAACGTAAAATGTGGTTTCCACGTGTTTCCAGCGTAGCAGAGGGCTTTGGCCGCGATTTGCCGACGTGAACGAGTAGAATCGCACCAGTAAACGTCTAGGTCGACTCGAGGAGGACAAATGAACGGTCGTGTGGACATGGGAATGGTGACGACGGCGAACGATTTGCCGGGCTATCGCGTTGTGAGGAACTTCGGGATTGTTCGAGGGATCGTGGTGCGGTCGCGGAGTATCGTTGGCAATTTCGCGGCGGCGCTTCAGACCGTGGTCGGCGGGAATATCACAATTCTGACGAACCTTTGCGAAAAGACGCGCGAGGACGCATTTGAGCTGATGTTGCAGCATGCGGCGCAGCATGGGGCGAACGCGGTGGTGGGGATGCGTTATGACGCGACTGAGGTGATGCAGGGCGTTACCGAGGTGCTGGCGTATGGGACTGCGGTGCAGGTCGAGCGAGCTTCTTGACAGTGTTGAAGTGTACAAAAAGTTTGCAAAATCAAAGCTCAGCGAAGCATTTATCCGGTTACCCGACGAATCGGGAACTTGACAACCAATCCGCACTCGAAAGGTTGGGGTCTGAACGGAACTGAACAAAAATAGCCCACCTCTTCACCTTAATGCCGTGTCACATCTCCAACTAGAATGTGAATTCTTTGCCCTGCTTCGGTGTCCTGCTACGGATTACTAATCATGTGAACCGAGTGGCGGACCGACCACGGAAAAGTGGTATTTCGTCCCAAGGGCAACGAGTCGCTCGATGAGATCCGGCGCTAATGCGCCGGGCGGCGGAAGGGTTCGAGCCGGAGCAGGCACGCCAATGTCCTGAACGATCCGTTCGAAGCCCGGCGGCAATGTCATTTGCATGAGGCGTGCTGGAGTGGAGCCTTCGATCCTGAATGCGTGAGGAATACCTTTGGGCAGGAACACGTAGCCACCGCCCTCCATAACAAACTCCCGATCACCACAGCGAAAACGCACGCGCCCTTCAAGCACCCAGAATGGTTCGTCCTCTCGATGATGAATGTGAAGTGGCGGACCAAAGCCAGGCGGGGCCAACTGTTCGAACAGACTGAAAGCTCCTCCCGTGTCCTCACCGGTCGCCTTGATGATCATGAGGGTGCCCAGAAACCAGTAGGCGTCGCCGTCCGCAGCACCAACTGCTCTTAACAGCCCGCTAGATGCTTCGTTCACAGAACCTCCACTGTTCTCGCGCCTCAGCCTAACGCCGTATCGTAGTAATTTCTACATTTAGACTAAGCGAAAAACGCCATTACCGGAGACGTGGAATCGGCTCGGCGTTTCATTGTTCGGTAACGCAAGTTGTCGGGCCAAAGTCACGCCCCGAAGATAAGTATTGAAAGTCTCGGGAGGAATTTCTTCGAGACTACCAATCCTTGATGGGATTAGCTCCTTTGGTTTCTGGAATATAGATGGAGGCCACATCCCCAGCAATTGCCAGTGTGTCGCAATGATATTCGTCCATGTTGTTCAGCACGATGATCGTCAGCCTGTCGTCCACGTAGCGCGACATGCTGATGAAAAAGCCCTGGTTTCCCCCGGTGTGATAGAGCAGCCGGTGCCCCTTTACGTCAGCCAGGAACCAACCCAGGCCATACGGATATTCCTTTCCAGAGTTCAGTTTTACCGGCGTCCACATCTCCTCGAGGCGCGAGCGCGGCAAAATGGTTCCTATGTAAAGCGCTGCGTCCCATCTGGCCAGGTCCAGGACGTTAGAGTAAAGCCCACCCTCGGCCGTCGTGTTCAGGAAGGGCGCAATCCAATCCTGATTTTTTAGCTTTCCCTTTGCCAGCACGTATCCACTGACACGATTTGGAACAATATCCGCCTCGCTTATGATCGTTGTTGCATTCATCCCCAGTGGCCCGAATACGCGTTGCTGAAGAAAATCGCCATAGTAGATACCGGTCACCCGATGAATCAGGAACCCCAGCAGCGCATAACCCGTATTGCAGTAGCTCCACTTCTCTCCTGGTTGGAATTCGAGTTTCAAAGCCAGATAAATTCGGGTGAGTTGCTCTTCGTCGTAATCCTTGCGGGCATCAACAATTCCTTTGGTGTAGGCATCCTCCTCCGTTTGTCCCCACACGTCCGGAATGCCGGAAGTGTGGGTAAGCAGATTGCGGATCGTGACCTTGTTCCAGGCAGGCTGCGCCTCCGGAAAATATTTTGTGATGCTGTCGTCGAGCCGAACTTTACCTTCTTCCACAAGGAGCATCACCGCCGTCGCGGTCAGGTGCTTGCCGAGGGACCCTGTTTGGAAAATGGAAACTGGTGTCACAGGCACATTCAGTTCGACATTCGCCAATCCGTATCCTGTGGCTTTAATGATCTTCCCATCGCGCACGACAGCCAGACTCGTGCCGGGGATGTGCATCTCCGCCATTCGTGCCCGCACGGCTAGATCTACTTTGGAAGACAAGACCTCATCTGTAGATTGCGCGTGCACAGGCTCGCACAAAAGCGCACACACAAAACCAATTTCCACTAGCCTCGCCAGCTTCATCGTTGATTTCTCCGTCGGGCAGGTAGGCCTGCAATTGGGCGCTAATATAGCGCACGTCGTTCGGTTGAGCCACGCTGCTTGATTAACGCGGTTACCGTACAAGTGGGGCTCGCCGACATTCGACCTGTAGCGGAAGCCGAGCCCCCTGTTCACCTTGATCACGGTGTAGTCTTGGGTCAAATCGGCTGGTAGAATCTGCGCTCCATGTTTTGTTCGGCCTGCGGCAAGCAAGTCTCTCCCAACGCACGTTTTTGTTCTTCGTGCGGCGCGTCCACGGCGCCTGACGCCGACAACGGCACAACTCTTTTGGGCGATGAACCGGTTGGCATCGGAGAGACGCTCGACGGCCATTTTAGAGATGCGGCGACGCCACTCGACAATGCGCCGGACCTTGGCGATGGGCTGACGTTAGATTCGCCTGCGCCGGTGGCACCCGCGAGAACTCCTTCTGCCGCGCGCACGCCGGCCGCGCCGAGACTCGGCTCAGGCAGCGCGGGTGCCCGGCCCCCAGTCGTTCCGAAATATTCGACGCCGCGCATTCCGCGCCCGCCATCCGCTTCCGCGGGCACGATTTCGAGTTCCGACGCGATTGGCGGAGGTCGCTTTGTTCCAGGACAGATCATCGCCGATCGTTATCGCATCGTCGCGCTCGCGGGGCGCGGCGGCATGGGCGAGGTGTATCGCGCCGAAGATCTGAAGCTGAGCCAGATTGTTGCAATCAAATTCCTTCCCGAGAGCGTTTCGAAAGATGCGTCCGCGCTCGCGCGCTTTCACTCCGAAGTGCGCATCGCGCGCACCGTGTCGCATCCCAACGTGTGCCGTATGTTCGACATCGGCGACATGGACGGCATCACATTTCTGACGATGGAGTATGTGGACGGCGAAGACCTTTCATCGCTGATCCGGCGCATCGGGCGGCTCTCGACCGACAAGGCCGCCGAAATCGCTCGACAACTGTGCGCTGGGCTCGCGGCGGCGCACGACAAAGGCGTGATTCACCGCGATTTGAAGCCGGCGAACATCATGCTCGACGGTGCGGGAAAAGTTCGCATCACCGACTTCGGCCTGGCCGGAATCGCCGCGATGATCGAAGGCGCCGACGTTCGCGCGGGCACACCTGCCTACATGGCGCCCGAACAACTCGGCGGCATGGAAGTCACGGTCAAGAGCGACATTTATTCGCTCGGCCTGATCCTCTACGAAATCATCACCGGCAAGCGCGCGTTCGACGCGACCACGCTGCCCGAACTCATGCGAATGCGCGAAGAGTCACGCATTCCAAACCCGTCGACGATCGTTCGTGACATCGACCCGATGTTCGAACGAGTAATTCTGCGTTGCCTCGCGACCGATCCGGTCCTGCGTCCCGCATCCGCACTTCAGGTTTCGGCGGCGCTGCCCGGAGGCGATCCGCTCGCAGCCGCCCTAGCGGCGGGCGAAACTCCATCGCCGCAGATGGTTGCGGCTGCTGGCGAAAACGACGGAATCGCGCCGCGCGTGGCGCTCACGTTTCTGGCAGCAACGCTTGTCGGAATACTCCTGCTGTTTTACTTCGGCATAAAGGAAAACGCCATTGAACGCGTGCATCCCCGCAGGTCGCCCGAAGTGCTTTCGAACAAAGCTTCGGAACTCGCTGCCAAAATCGGATATCCGGAGCGACCTGTTGACCGCGAGTGGGGCTTCGCAATCGACAGCGACTTCATCAGCTGGGTTTCTGAGCACGACAAGCCGCACGCTGATTGGAACAAGGTGCCATACCAGCGGCCGGAGTTGTTGAGCTTCTGGTATCGGCAGAGCCGAAAAAATTTGATACCGGATGGGTTTTGGGGAAACGGCATCCCCGGCGTGGTCACATCCGAGGATCCGCCACTGATCACGTCGGGCATGGTCGACATCTGGATGGATGACGATGGGCGGCTGAGTTGGTTTCAGGCGATTCCGGATGAGAAAGAAGACGCGCCTGCTTCGGGAGTGAATGCTAGTAGCGAAATCAAGAAGGCCGATTGGGGTCCGTTGTTTGCGGCGGCTGAGCTCGACCCGGCAGAACTGAAAAGCGTTCCATCGACGTGGAACTCGCTCGCAGCGTCCGACTATCGAGAGGCGTGGGATGGCAAATGGCCGGAGAGCGACCGGCCGTTGCATGTCGAGGCGGCATCACTGCGCGGCAAGCCCGTGTACTTTGCCTTGTCGGGGCCGTGGACGAAAGCGAACCGCATGCCGCCGCCTGAAAAAGTTGGAAGCGACAAATTCAAGAGTCTGACAGGGTTGATTATTGCCGGCGGGATCGTCACGGGCGGTTTGTTTTTCGCGTTTCTGAATTTGAAGCGTAGCCGGGGAGATCGGATTGGCGCGTGGCGTCTGGCGTGGGCCGCTTTCACATTGCAAATGGTGACGTTTTGCTTCCGGTCTCACCTGCTTCTGTCCTCCGACATGATCGGACTTGCATTTCTTGCGGTCGCGACATCGTTGCTCTATGCGGGTGCGATGTGGCTGCTGTACATCGCGCTGGAGCCATACGTTCGCCGAAACTGGCCTCAGACGATTATTTCGTGGACTCGTCTGGTATCGGGCAGGGTGCGGGATCCGCTGGTCGGTCGAGACCTGGTGTCAGGCGTATTGCTCGGTATGGCGTGGGTGCTGATTTTCGAGATTGGCAATTTGTTCAGCATTCGAATGGGCGATGCGTTGCAGTTTGGGTCGAGCGATTTGCTGGGCGGATTTCGTGAAGCGGTCGGGTATTACTTCAATGTCGCGACGAATTCGATTCAGGGTGCGCTGGCGTTTTTCCTGTTGCTGGTGCTGATTAAGTTCATCGTCCGAAATCAGTGGGTCGCAGTGCTGATTTTTCTCGCGATCCAGGTTACGCCTCGGCTTTTAGGCAGCGACCATGTCTTGCTCGATTTTGTCGTGTGGATTCTTGTCTATGCGATCGCGGCGCTTGCGGTGGTGCGCTTCGGTTTGATCACGCTGGGCATCGGCGTGTTTCTAGCGGATGTGTTGCTCAACGTGCCGTACTCGCTCGATTTCTCGAATTGGTACGCAGCTCACAATTTGCTGCTCGTGTTCAGCTTCTTTGCGATCGGCGTGTGGGGCTTCTACTTGTCGCTCGGCGGGAAGAAATTGCTGAAGCCAGAGTTTTTCGATCGGTAAGGTTGGCGGATGTCGCCGGGCTATTTTTGCGGTTGCGGGCCGTGCAGGACTTCCGTCGTCACCTTTGCGCTGAGATTTTCCACTTCGATAAGCGCGCGATTTGCTGCCATGCGCGCTTTTTCCATGAAAGAAGAGTCGAGCAGGAAGGCGCAGCGATCGACGAACGGGTGATTCGCGGTTTCGAACAGTTTGCGCCGACGTGTTGCGCCGGTTCGTGCGATGAGGGCTTCGTACATTTGCAAATCGCGCTGGAAAGTCGAGCGCTTCGTTGATTCCCCATTTTTGCTGGCGAGTAAGCGCGGTGAAGAAGTTACGGCGAAAAGCGGCGACGTCTTTTTTGGGCAACGGCTTCAGCTTGTTCTTGCTTCGCGGGTTTTGATCAGGCGGGTCGACGGCGACCTCGAACGCGCGGACTGTCATCGCGACGAGCGCTTCGCGTTGAAGCAGGCCGATTAAATCCTTATAGAGCGCGGCGTGGACCTGCAATCCGTAGCGCTGATGCTCCTCGACATAGCCATCGACAAAGCGCGGCACGACGCGCTCTCGCACCAACGCTTCAGTGAGTCGCGCGCTCAATTCGACTGGAATGTCGGCCTGATTTCGTTTGCCCGGCGGCATCGGCACACATAGTAGCAGGCAGGCCAAAAACGAAAAGGCCCGGCATTTCGCCGGGCCTTTTGTCTGTTCAGTTTGTTTCGCTGTGTTTAGTGGATCGCTCGCGGTCCGTCGGCCGGAAGCCGTTTCGGCTTTGGCTCGGTCGGAGGAACGATCGGCGGAGCCACTGGATCCTTCTGAAGGGCATGCTCGAGCACCTCGTCCAGCGTGCGGACGTAAGTGATCTTCATGTCACCCAGAATATCCGGGGTCAGGTCTGCGACGGCGTTCGGCTCATTGTCGGCCGGCAGCAAGACTTCCTTGATGCCAGCTCGCTTCGCGCCGAGCACTTTTTCTTTCACGCCACCAATCGGCAGCACGACTCCGGACAGTGTCATCTCGCCCGTCATCGCCAGTCGATCCTTCACCGGCCGCCCGCTGAGCAGGCTGATCAGTGATGTCACCATCGCCGCGCCGGCCGAAGGTCCGTCCTTCGGAACCGCGCCCGACGGCACGTGGATGTGAATGTCCTGCTTCCGGAAGAAGTCGGGATCGATGCCGTAGCGTTCGCCGTTCGCGCGTGTCCACGTCAGCGCCGCTGTCATCGACTCCTGCATAACTTCGCCCAGATGGCCGGTCATTGTGAATTGCTTGCCGCCGCGCATTCTGGTGGCTTCGATGAAGATGATGTCGCCGCCTACCGGCGTCCAGACCAGGCCGACTGCAACGCCCGGCTTCTTGACGCGCTCTTCGACTTCCTTTTCCGTGCGGAACTTCGGCACGCCCAGGAATTCGCGAACGACTTCCGGTGTAACGACCATCTTCTCCGTCTTGCCTTCGGCGATGCGCCGCGCCTGTTTACGCGTGATCGTTGCGATCTCGCGTTCCAGGTTGCGGACGCCCGCTTCGCGCGTGAAGCTGTGGATGATCTCGCGCAGCCCTTCGTCGGTGAATTCGATCTGCTCCGCCACTTTCACACCGTGTTCCGTCGCTTGCTTCGGAATCAGGTATTTGTGCGCGATGTGGAGCTTCTCCTCACCGGTGTAACCCGGCAGTTCGATGATCTCCATGCGGTCACGCAGCGGTTCCGGAATTGGATCCATCCAGTTCGCCGTCGCGATGAACAAAACCTTCGACAGGTCGAACGGAACGTCGAGGTAGTGATCGCGGAACGCGTTGTTCTGTTCCGGGTCGAGCACTTCCATCAACGCCGACGACGGGTCGCCGCGGAAATCGCGGCCGAGCTTGTCGACTTCGTCGAGCATCATGACCGGATCGTTCGTTTCGCCGCGCTTCAGCCCTTGAATGATCTGGCCTGGCAGCGCGCCGATGTACGTCCGGCGATGTCCGCGAATCTCGGCTTCGTCGTGCATACCGCCGAGGGCGATGCGCACGAATTTACGGCCGAGCGCTCGCGCGATCGACTTACCGAGCGAGGTTTTGCCGACGCCCGGAGGCCCAACGAAGCATAGGATCGGGCCTTTCATGCCCGGCTGCAGCTTCTTCACCGCGAGATAATCAAGGATGCGCTCCTTGACCTTCTCGAGATCGTAGTGATCTTCGTCGAGGATCGTCTTGCCCTTCGTAATGTCGATCTCTTCGGCGCCGCTCGATTTATTCCAAGGCAGCGACGTCATCCACTCCAGGTACGTGCGCGACACCATGTATTCGGCCGAAGCCGGCGTCATCTTCGACAGCCGCTTCAGTTCGCGATCGCACTCTTTCCTGGCTTCCGCCGTCATGCCGGCTTCGTCCACCTTCTTGCGGAGCTCGTCGATCTCCTGCATCGAATCGTCGGATTCGCCGAGTTCCTTCTGAATCGCTTTCATCTGCTCGCGCAGCAGGTATTCACGCTGGTTCTGGCTGACCTGCTCCTGAACCTGTTCGTGAATCTTCGAGCGGAGTTCGAGAACTTCGAGTTCTTTCGAGAGTTCGCGAATCAGCGCTTCGAGCCGCTTGCGCACGTTCGGCGTCTCGATCAACTCCTGGCGAACCAGGGTTGAAAGCGATGGCAGCGTGCCCGCGATGAAGTCCGCGAGACGCCCTGGATCGTCAATCGCCGAAGCGACAGACGTCAGGTCGTCAGAAAGTTGTGGCGAGTGGCTCACAACATCGCGGAATAAATCCTGTGCGTTTCGTTGCAGCGCTTCGAGTTCGGCATCCGACTCACCGGTGGTATCCGGTTGCGCCTCGACGCGAGCCCGAAGATACGGCCGCAACGTGATCAGCTCGGTGATCTGGATGCGCTGAAGGCCTTCCAGAAAAATCACCACATTGCCGTTCGGCATTTTTACGGTCTTGTGGACCTTGGCGAGCGTTCCGACCTTATGAAGGTCCGCCGCCGCAGGGTCTTCCACCCGCGGATCAAGCTGAGCGACCACACCCAGCTGCTTATCCTCACCGTCTAAAGCATTGACCAGTGCCAGAGAGCTCTCCCGTCCTACCGTCAGCGGCAGCACCGCTCCGGGAAACAGCACCGTGTCCCGAACGGGTAGGATGGGTAGAATCTCAGGCACCGAAAATTTCTTCTCAGCCATGATGTCCCCAGTCTGAAGCGTGGTGACCGTTTCGGTCAGTAAAGCGATAAAGCACCCACGCTATGGATATCTTAGATGCAGCAAATAATGAAACGATGTACGAGATGCACGAGCGAAAAGCAGGAAATATTAGTCGATCACACTAAAGAATTGTGGCACAGCCCAAGACTTGACCTGAGTGCCCGTATATCTCGTTGGTGGTGAAAGAGTTAAGATCATTTTTACGGTCGCCCCACGCTCCGTAAGGTCTTGTTTTGGCTATCGGCTGATCCCGCTTCTTCTTCAGAACGGACCGAACCTTTCTGCTTGAACTTGCTTCGGACGAACTGGGCAGCTTCTTCCTTGGTCTCGATCTTGCCCTCAAGTTGAGCATCCTCGAGGGTCGCCAAAATCTGGCCCAAAACCGGTCCCTGGCGATAACCCATCACCATTAAGTCGTCCCCATTCAAGAGCTTAGGCGGATGAATATCTTCGTGCGGCGTTTCCGCCAGCATCCGTTGGATGAAGTTGTAGGCATTCAGGTGCCGGTGGCTCGATGTGCAATCGAGCCGGTGCAGCTCCAAGTGCTCATCGAAACGAGGCATTCGCACGAATCGCTTCAACGTCGCCGCGCGCATTCGATCGACATCCTTGAATCGCATGTGATTGGCGATCAGCGCCACAATCTGCTCCGTATCTTCGTTCGAGAACTTGAACCGGCGGCAAATCTCCTCGCCCATTCGCTCGCCCACACCGGCGTGACCGTCGAACCGTATCCGGTCGCCAGTCTCCGAAACCGGCCTGAAAGTAGGAGGCTTCCCGACGTCATGAAATAACACTCCCCACGCCAGCGTCGCCGGAGTTCCTGCGGGAAATTGTTCAATCATTAAGAGGGTATGGGTCCAGACATCGCCCTCTGGATGATATTGAGGCGGCTGTTCGACACCCTTCATCGCCGCAATTTCCGGCAGCACAAAAGGGAGCAACCCAGTCTCATCGAGCAATTCAAAGCCTCGCCGAGCTTTGCCTTCGGTCAAAATCTTCGTCAGTTCGTCGCGTAGCCGCTCGGCGGAAACGACCGAAATCTCGCTCGCGCGGCGTTGAATCGCAGCCAGCGTCGCGGGCTCGATCGCAAATCCAAATCGCGCCGCGAAGCGAACCGCGCGGATCAACCGCAGCTTGTCTTCGGCAAAACGGCGATTCGGATCACCGATCGCGCGAATCAAGCCCGCCTTCAAATCGGCTTGACCGCCAACGAAATCCAGCACTTTGCCAGACTCGGGATCCATGAGTAGCCCATTTACTGTGAAATCGCGTCGACGCACATCTTCTTCGGGCGACTTCGTGTAAATCACCTCATCGGGTCGTCGTCCATCGGAATAATCGCCATCGGATCGGAACGTCGCGACTTCCACTTTTATTTCGTCGTGCCAAACCTGCACGACACCAAATTGCGCGCCAACGGCAACGCTCTCCGGAAAAAGTGCCATCACCTGATCGGGTAAAGCATCGGTTGCCACATCGAAATCGACGGGCGCGCGCTTCAGCAGCACGTCGCGCACGCAACCGCCCGCCAGCAGCGCCTGATAGCCGTGGCTCTGCAACGTCGCGCAGACGGACTGCGCCAGTTCGCGCGGTGATGCGATTGTTGCGGATGTCTCCACATGTAGAGTATGCGCTAGGGCAGCGTTTGGTTGCGTAGAAGTGGGCCGCCGCGTGTCGCGTCGGCTGTTAACGAAGCTGTAGCCAACGCGAAGGACTGTGTTTGGAGGCACTTAGAGTAACTTCGACCAAACGACACAGTTAGCCTGTGTCCTTATTTGCGCTGGAAAACGAGACACGTGATGTCGTCCGATTGCCGGGTCGCTCCGACAAAAGCGTCAACTTGACCCATCAGGAACGCCAGATTCTGACTCGCGGTCCCGGGCGGCAGCCTGCGAATCGCATCGAGCCAGCGCCCGTTTCCGAATTCTTCACCAGCTGCGTTGAACGCCTCGACGACACCGTCGGTGAACATGATCAGAGTGTCCCCGCTGCGCAACGAGACCGTACCTGTTTCATAGACGGCACTCGCCATAATTCCGAGCGGCACTCCGCCCTTGTCGAGGAACTCCATTGATAGACTCGAGCGACGCACGACCGGCGCATTGTGTCCGGCATTCACATAGGTCAATTCCCCGGATGCCGGATCGTACAGCCCAAGAATCGCAGTGGTGAATCGGCGCCCATCGAGGCTGTACGCAGACGCATAGCGATTCAAGCGCGCCACCAGCAGATCGAGCGGAGCGTCGTCGCCGGCCACGGTGCGCAAACTCGCCTGCATCGTGGCCATCAACAATGCGGCCGGGACACTTTTCCCCGCGACGTCGGCGACCACCAGCATCAATTTGCCGCCCTCGGCGCCAGTCGCCGTCGGATAAAACGCGTCGTAGTAGTCGCCGGCCACCGAGTTTTGCGGTCGCGTTGCGAAAGCGATGTCGCCACCATTTACATCGGGAGCGATCGAAGGCACGAGCCAGTTCTGAATCTCGCGAGCGATCTCAAGATCGCGCTTCATAATAACCTTGTCCGCGAGTTCGAGTGCGAGCACCAGAAAAATTAAAAGCGCCGAAATCCACCGCGCATCAATCGCTTCGTTGTTGTCGGCGCGAATGTGAAGTCCAGAAACCAGGAACAGAACGATTGCGCCCAGCAGCAGCACACGCCGCGCTGGCGACAACTTCATCATCAGCGCCCAGAAAAATTGTTTCGCGATGTGAAAGGGACGCCGCCAGTGGGGCATCGCGTTGACGAGTTCCCAGTCGACGTCGCGCCCATAGAAACCATAGGTCGCACGGGCGTCCGCACTCATTTGCGCCCATAGTTCGTCGATCTCGCGCCCTTCGCTGACGCGTTGCCAGAAAGCGTTGGTGCGCTTAAACATGGCGCCTCGTGCGCTGCCCGGGCTTGTAGGAATTGGGCCGCGAAACGGAACTCATCGCTGAAGAGTATACGGTAAACAATCCGCTCAAGTTTCGCCGCGCTCGCGTATGGGCTTGTCTTTTCGCAGCGATCCACCGAATTGCACGGAGTCGAATCCGAAGCGGTTTCGGAGCCCGTCCGTAGCCTGTACGAGCTTTTCCAGCTTGCCGCGTCGTTCGCTTTCGAGCAGATCCAATTGCTCGCGGCCATGCGAGAAACCGCCGAGGGCAACGCCAAGAAGACGCACTTTTCGCTTCAAGTTTCGGTGCTCGTGAAAAAGACCTTGGTAGGTCGCGAAGATCTCCGAATCGAGATTCGTCGGCTCCGATAAAGTTTTCGATCGCGTGTACGTATCGAAACCGGTGTATCGGATGGTCAGTGTCAGCGTGCGCGCCGAGAGACCGGACTCACGCAGCCGTTTGCACGCCTTTTGCGATAGATGGCTCAGCATCGTCAATAGCGTTGGAGCGTCGCTCGTGTCCTCGCCGAATGTGTGATTGTGTGAAATTGATTTCGGCTCGGCGTCGATCACAAATTCATACGAATCGCCGCCTCGCGCTTTTCGATAGAGCGCCGTGCCCCACTGGCCGAAAATCTTCTGCAATTTTTCGTGCGGAACGTCTGCAATCTCGCCGACTGTTTTGAGTCCCAGCGCGAGCAGCGACCGCTCGGTGACCTCACCGATGCCCGGTATTTTTCGCACCGGCAGCGGCGCCAAAAATCGTGCTTCGCTTCCCGCAGGAACCCAAACGAGTCCGCGCGGCTTGGCCTGTTCTGAGCCAACTTTCGCGACAAGGCGTGTCGAGCCCAACCCGCCGGAACAGGGAAGTCCTGTTGCGCTCGTCACCGTGCGTAAAAGTTTGTCTGCGGCAGCCAACGGCGGACCGTGAAGTCGCTCCGTGCCTGCCAGATCGAGATACGCCTCGTCGATCGAAACCATCTCCACGATCGGCGAAAATCTCCCGAGGATCGTCGCGACGCGATCGCTCCATTCGCCATATTTCTTGTGATGTCCATCGAGGAAAATTCCATGCGGGCACAGTTTGCCCGCGGTGCGCAGCGGCATCGCCGAATGCACTCCGAATTTTCGAGCTTCGTAGCTCGCGGAAGTAACAACTCCGCGCTGATCCGGTCCGCCCCCAACGATGACGGGTTTGCCGCGCAGTTCGGGCCGCTCTAGCAGCTCGACCGACACAAAAAACGCGTCCATGTCGACGTGAAGAATCGAAGCCGTCGGCGGCAGCGAATGCTCATCCACCGCTCCGTGAATCGCTCGAAATCGTGCCAGCTCCGGCATGCCCGTAGCCTACGCCCGATTTGTGGCCGTGCCAACGTGCTCTGTTCGCTCAGCTGCAATGACGCGCGGGATGCCAACGAGATCGTTCGTGACGCCGACGTGCGTCCAGTCCGGAGTGTCGAAAAGCGGTTGCACCGCGGGCAAGCTATCGTGACCGAGTTCGAGCACCACGATGCCACCGGCGACCAAATGTGCCGCAGCTTGTGTGACCAGGGCGGCGTAAAGCTCATAGCCTTCTTCGCCACCGTACAACGCTACTTCGGGTTCGTGGTCGCGAACTTCTCGTTGCAGCGCCGGCCATTCGCGTCGTCCGATATAGGGAGGATTGCTGGCGATGAGATCGAAGCGTGTGGCCGCGGCCGTCGGCGACGATACGCCTTCCAACAAATTTGCACGGATAAATTCGATCTGACACTCAAATTTGTGTCGCGCGGCATTACGTTGCGCCACTTTCAGCGCCTCTGGAGAGATGTCCGTCGCTACAATCCTCCTCGCTCCGGGTAAATCCTTCGCAAGCGATATCGCGATGCATCCGGAACCCGTTCCAATGTCAGCGATCCGCAATCCCTCGCCACTCAGAGTCTGTTTGCGCCCGGCGCGAATCTCGCGTAGTGCTAGCCGGTCCAGCGCGACTTCGATAACGTGTTCGGTTTCAGGGCGCGGAATTAGCACGTCCGGTGTCACTTCGAATTCCAACCCCCAAAACTCCTGCTTGCCAGTCAAATACTGCGTCGGTTCGCCGGCAGCGCGCCGCGCAACGAGCGAAAAAAACCGTTCTTCTTGCTCTGTACTGATTTCATCCTCCGGATGCGCGTAGAGCCACGTTCGATCGCGCCCGGCAACATGCAGTAGCAATAATTCGGCGGCCAGCGTGAAAGAAGGCACGTCAGCGTCGCGCAGGCGAGCGTTTCCAGTTTTAAAGGCAGTGCGAGCGTCCATTGAAAGACAGTCGATACTCAGGTTTGATTTGCGCTGCTATTTGCGTGACCGAGTCGCGCGTGCCCTACGCTACGGAAAGCTCCTGCTGCAACCGCTCTGACTCATAGTGCGACACCAGCCCATCCACCAGCGGTGCCAGCTTGCCTTCCATCACATCCGTGAGCTGGTGAAGCGTCATACCGATGCGGTGATCCGTAATGCGATTCTGCGGAAAGTTGTAGGTTCGAATTTTTTCGGAACGATCGCCCGTTTTGATTTGCCCGCGGCGTTCCGCAAGAATCGCCGCCTGTTGCTTGCCCATTTCGAGTTCGTAAAGACGCGTGCGCAGAACGCGCATGGCCTTGGCCCGATTCTTGATCTGCGATTTTTCGTCCTGCTGCGAAACCACGAGACCGCTTGGAATGTGCGTGATGCGCACCGCGGAATACGTCGTGTTGACCGACTGCCCGCCGGGACCCGAAGAGCAAAATGTATCGATACGCAGATCCTTTGCCTCGATCTTGATGTCGATGTCGTCCGCTTCGGGCAGTACCGCTACAGTCGCGGCGGAAGTATGGATGCGCCCCTGCGTTTCGGTCGCGGGCACGCGCTGCACGCGATGCACGCCGCTTTCGTATTTGAGCTTCGAGTACACCTTGTTGCCCTGAATTGCCGCGACGACTTCTTTCATCCCGCCGACAGAACTCGGCGAACTCTCCAGGATTTCCACTTTCCAGCCCTGGGTTTCCGCATAGCGTGAATACATTCGAAATAATTCGCCGGCGAAGAGACCGGCTTCGTCGCCGCCCGTACCCGCGCGGATTTCGACGATGACGCTCTTATCGTCGTTGGGGTCTTTGGGCAGCAACAAGAGTTTGAGGTCGCGTTCGACGATTTCCTTCCGCGCCGCGAGCTGTTTCTCCTCTTCCTGCGCCATCTGCTTCA
The DNA here is from genome assembly GCA_963795355.1 of uncultured Acidobacteriota bacterium. Classification (GTDB taxonomy): domain Bacteria; phylum Acidobacteriota; class Terriglobia; order Acidiferrales; family UBA7541; genus Acidiferrum. Next base: position 841,463 of record CAWCHM010000005.1, on the reverse strand, counting down.
TTTCGGAATCATCGGCTTCGAGAAACATCTGGTGCGCGCCCGCCAGATCTTTTTCGATCTGCTTGAATTCGCGGTGCTTCGCGACGATTTCCTCGAGCTCGGCGTGCTGTTTCGCGACCTTCTGAAATTTTCCAGAGTCGGAGACAAGCTCCGCCGTCGAGAGCTGTTGCGTCAGTTCGTCGTAACGCGTTCCCAACTGATCCAATTTTTCAGTAAACGTCATTGCGGCCATGGCGGACCCCTCAAAAGAGCGACTCGTGATTGTTTTGACTTGTGACGAAGGAACGGCGGCCTCGCCGGGCGGCGAGCGGTGCGGGGTCAGCTAATAGAAAGGGGCGTACATCGATTTCTCGAACCGCATTATAACGCGATTCGACCGGCGTACCTAGCCAACGTGCAGATGCGAAATCGCAAAAAGCACACCGACGAAAAACGCAGTCGTAATCCCGATAATTCCCAGCCAAAGCATTACGAACCTGCGTTCATCCTGGCCCGGTGGCGGGGCCGTGATGCCAAACACGAGCGAACACCCTCGAAAAATGCTTGCCAGCGCCTTGATCATGTTTCCGCTTTCACTCATTCGATGACGGCGGCCTCCGCTGGATGTATCGTCTTCGAATCGAGGCTCGCGTTGGGTCCGCACCAAAGCCCGCGTCGAGTTCGGCGAGCCGGACGCCGTTTTGTAACGTCCCTAAGTCCAATCCCCTCAACAAATTGGCCCGCCACCAGTGAACCTTACCCCTTTAGAATCACATTCTTACGCCAACATTCGGCGCATCCTCTTTAGAATGACATTCTTACGCGAAGATACCCGGGGGGAGGGGGTGTTCGCAGCCCCGCAAAAATTGCGGTGTGGCATCGCACTATACTACGATGCGAACACAACGATGAGCCCACAGCAATGAGCGACGCAGCCCGCACTCTCGTGCAATTAAACGACGCGGCCGCAAATGACCCGGCGCGTGAAGCCGACCTTGGTTTCCTGTGGGATTTCTGGTATCCAGCGCTGCGCAGTACCGAAATCATTGGCCAGCGTTTAGCCACAGCAATGTTGCTCGAAGTGCCGCTCGTGCTCGGCCGCACTTCCGACGGCAAAGCATTCGCTATGCGCGACTCGTGCCCGCACCGCGGAATTCCGCTCTCTTACGGCCACTTCGACGGCAAAGCCGTCGAGTGCAGCTATCACGGCTGGCGCTTCGATGCGTGCAGCGGCCAGTGCATCGAAATTCCTTCGCGGGTGGACCAGGACAAACTCAAAGTCGAGCGCATTTTCGCCGGCCACTACGCCTGCGAAGAGCACGACGGTTATGTTTGGGTATTCATGCACGCTGGATCGCGTGCGCCCGAGCCGTCAAAGATTCCGCCCTCACCGCGGCTCGCCACGTTTAGCGAGAAATTCAAAATCATGCACTTGGCCTGCGATTTGCCCGCGCACGTCGATCACGGAATCATTGGTTTGATGGATCCGGCGCACGGTCCGTTTGTGCATCAATCCTGGTTTTGGCGCAGTCGAGGTTCGATTCACGAAAAGCAAAAACAGTTCGAGCCCATCCCCGATGGATTTCGGATGAGCCCGCACTCACCGAGCTCAAATAGCCTGCCGTATCAACTACTGAAAAAGCGTACCGGCGAGCCCGTCACCACGACGATCGATTTCATTCTTCCGAATCGGCGCCTCGAAGAAATCCATAGCGGCAAGCTATGGTTTTCGAGCCAAACCACCGTGACTCCTGTCCGCCGCGATTTATGCCGGATCGATTTCGTCGCTGCGTGGAATCTTTTTTTCCTACCCGTTTCGATTTTTCGCATCTTCGGCAAAATCTTTTTGCGTCAGGATCAGGAGACGATGATCCAGCAGGCCGAAGGCCTGAAGCACAATCCGCATTTGATGTTGATCGATGACGCCGATCGCCCGGCCAGGTGGTATTTCGCGCTGAAGTCGAACCTGATCGAGTCGCGCCGCACCGGCGAAACTCTGCCACATCCAATGCCCGGCCCCGTCACGCTGCACTGGCGCTCTTAACCGACGTTGAAGCACGACGCTTGAGACCGAACCCTTAGCGCAAGTGCCCCGTTGCAAATTCCGCAGCTACTTCACTGCCTTCTGGTGGCAACACCCGCACGGTAACGGTATCCGCGTTCAAAGCTTCCGCTGGAAACTCCATGGTCAACGTTGCGCCAACGAGCGAGCAATCGTTCTCGCCGCAAATATAGCTCGGTTCGCCAGAAAAATCGGTCGGCTCAACAACTTTGTCCCCCAAGCTGACTTGCGCGCGAAAGCCCTTCCAGAAGTCGCTCGGCCGAACCGTAAATCCGGAAGGAGATCCCGATCGTGATCCAGTTGGCCGGACGATGACCGCCGGATACGACTGTGTGAGCTGAATCACAATCTGAATCGAAACGGTCTCGCGCTGTCCCCGGTGATCGATCGTGGCTTGCTGCGCGTTGTAGTTCATTTGTTGGCTCGAATACGAAACCAGCTGCGCGAATGGTGTCAGAAATTTTACCGACGAGATCCATGGCCCGTTCGCTGGCGCCGGAAGATTCTTTTGATACTGTGCAAGAAACTCGTCCAGCGGCTGGCCGCGCCGCTGGCCAATAAAATACGCCTCGCGAACGGACTCGTCCGGGAGCGGTACGGTGTATGGAGTCGCCGGTGCCGCCACCGCCAGAAATGTCAGGAGGATTGCTGCAAATCTTGTACCGGGTCCCGTCAGGCTGAACATAGGCGTCAACATTCTTATTAGTTGGACGGGGCCGGCAATTTCCGGGTTTCCAAAGCAGATCAATCGCACGACGGCCGATGTCGCGTCTAGATGCGCCGCTCGACGTTGGGAAAATTTAGCCAGACCTTTACGCCGCAAAAGTGGGAGCCTTCCGTACAGATCGGCGTCGTAATTCCCGCGCGCAAATGACAAGGCGGTCCGATGTATTTCGCAAATTGCGGATGAACGGCGCGTACTTGATCGAGTTCGTCCATCGACGCGCGATAAATTTCTTCCTGGGCGTTGAAACATGTCCGCATGGTCCATTTGTGAAGGACATGCAGAAGGGAACCACTCTCTACCAGCCGGATCGATTTCGCATTCGGTAGCACGTAGAGCGCAATCTCGGCAGGCACACCGCGATCCAGTAGCTCGTTCTTTGCTTTCCATGCGTCGTGCATCGCGCGTTCGTAAACTTCCTTCGCGCGCGCATTTCTATCGAGCAGCATCGGCGTGATGTAATCCGGTGCGCGCGTGTCCGAAAGCGTCAGGAGCGGCCGCGAACCCGGCACCATGCGGTGTCGCTGATCCTGGCTGTCGGCCGTGTGGCTGATTTTCTTCGCAAACGTATAGTTCGCGTGCTGTAGCGCTCGCATCAGCGGCGCATGTACGCCAACGTTCAGAGTCTCCAGGCGATAAATATTTCGAGCTGGATTCAGCATCCGGTCGATCGCCTCATCGTCGCTGCATTGCGATTCGGTGAGACCGACGACGGCGCGATACGCTTCCGAGGCAATCCGCGGCGCATTCGGCGAATAATCAACGAGTTTCGCAGTGCGCCCGCCCAGCTTCGCGTCGAATTCACGCGCGAATGCCTCGCCCCGTGACACGCTGCGTCCCGAATCGTCTACGGACGCGCCTTCCATTGCAGCGGCGACGTTCGCCTCGCCCCATTCGGGCAACGCTTGAATCGGTTCCGTGCCGAAGCGCTCGAAAAATTGCGGATCGATGTCGCGCGCCAGCTTCACCATTTGCCCGATGACTTCGCGCGCCTCGTTCGGCGTGTCGGATGCCGAACACATCCGCCACAGGCGATGCAACACGATGCCCGAGATGGTGTGCACCATCGTGGTGAACGCTGCCAGCGGCAACACGTATCGTGCGATTTCGATCGAGCGTTTCTCGGCGGACTTCTCCACCTTCTGAATGCGATTCACGTGCGACATCGGACCGATGTGCCAGATGTCGTTCAAAATTTCGCGTGCGTCGCCGGCGAGCAAAGCCGAAAGCTCGCGGTAATACTCCCAGGACCGCGCGATCGAGTGCTCGTAGATTTCCCGGCAGGCGTCGTTGAAGAAAAGCGATTCAGGCGGCACGTATGCATGCGCGCGATTCAACCGCACATAACGCTGGCTCTGTTGCTCGGAATTGTAGAAAGGGTGTGCGTGCAGAAATGACCAGACAAACTGCCGGCTCACGTTCTCAAGCCCGAATTCAAAATGCGCGTGCTGAAAAACCGTGTGGTGGCCGCTGTAAAAGGTCGCGGCTCCGATGTTGATGCGCTGCTTGTCCGTGATTTCTTCGGAACCAATCAGTCGCTGCGCGTAGCAGGTTCGCGCAGCGGCAATCGCCGAATCGTAGGGATGCGCAAACGCGTTGCGCAAAGTCACGACCGGCGGACCGGAGTCGACCAGTTCACCGGAACGCGAAGCATCGAACATGCGCGATTGGGAGGCCACGATGTAGAACATTCTACACGGGTGAGTCTGAGAACCAATCGCAGTGTATCAATCTCTGATTTGCGCGCCGAGCTCGCCAGTCAACCAAAAAAGAAAGGCGGACCCGAAGGTCCGCCTCGTTTTCGAGCGTCAGCATCTTGCAGACGTTTTTCCGCCCCGCTTACTGCTGTGTGGTGACGGCCGCCTTGACCTTCACTGCATCAACCGTGTGCGGAAGATCAAAGTCGATCGCCAGCCCCTGCTTGCTCAGGCAGAGTGAACGCGCAACCATCCCGCTCGACTCCGATACCAACGTCAATCCCGACGGTGTCTCGCATGCCTCACTCGACGCCATCGCCAGAATCGACGCCACCGGACCAGCTTTCGTTTCCGGACGCACGAAGACCAGCACGCGGGTTCCCGACGCCGCCAGTGCGGTCACCGGCGCAACCGACACCGTGTAGTGGCCTGCGGGAAGCACCGTCGAGCCGAACCGCGTCTCCGCATTCAGCGTGAACGCGCCCTTCACGAGTTCCTGCGCTTTCAGGGTGCCCGCCAGCGCCATTGCTGCAAAAAGCGCGCCGGCGAGGACTTTCTTTGTAGTTGTAGTGACGTTCTTGAGATTTCCGATTCGCATGATGTGTACCTTCCTTTTCGAGTTTGAATTTCAGTGTGCGGCGACACGACGACCAGCGGGGCAGGCTTCGCCCATTCGCAACAAAACGGCGTCGCGACCACCGCGAAATGCATTGCTTGAAAAACGCGAGCGAAAGAACTTCCGGGTTCTTGTCGAACGAGCTCGCTGAGACGCAAACTGCGCGACTACGTTAACTACGCCACTGATCTTGGGGTCGCGCGAGCAACTTGTCTAACGCAAAGAACCTTCGAAGGCAATCGAACGATTTGATGTTGGAATTGCCCTGCGAGAAATTATTTAGCGGGAGATAAGAAAGGGTTTTTCTGATCGCAAAAATCAACGAAATCTTGGCAAGAAGTGAGGCACTCGGGAACGCAGCGCGATTGTTACGAAGGCAGCGAACAAAACCGGCGCATCTTTCGATGCGAAAATATGATGAACTCAGTGCGCGGTCGGGGCTGATCCTGCCGGACCGACCGTTGGCGGCTCCGAAAACGTCCGAATCAAAACGACCATGCGCCACCGCTGCTCATCCGACAACCGCTTTTTGAACGAAGGCATTGGCTTTCGGCCTTCCGTCAGCTTGTAAAAAAGCTCGCCGTCGGGGACGCCGCTCATATGCCGCACATCGCTGAAGTCCGTCGGCTTCGGATCGTAAAGCGATGCATCGTGCCCGTCGCCTCGTCCGGTTAGTCCGTGACACGCAGAACATTTGTCGCGATAGATGGGACGAATCGTCTCGAGATCAGTCGCCGACGGCGAAATCGGATTTTTCATCGTTCGCGCCGACTCCGGAACCGACCAAGGCCGATTTTCCCAGACTGTAAAACCGATCGCGCCCGCAATAACGAGCAACAAAACGACCAACAAAGCTTTTCGCATTTTTAGATCTTTGGTTTGCTGCGGAGGCATGTCGGCCTGAAAAGTTTCGCACGATCGCGCCTCATCGCGAAAGACCGGGTTACGCGCGAAGGATCAGCCAGAGATACTCGGCGTTCAACGCGAGGATCACTACCGCCACCAGCCACGCGATCACCGCGGTGGCGCGCGAATTCGCAAATTCGCCCATCTTCTTGCGGTCGCTGGTGAATTGGATCAAAGGAATCACCGCGAAGGGAAGTTGAAAACACAAAATCACCTGGCTCAGAATGAGCAATGCCGTCACTTTTGATTCGCCCGCTAGCCCAATCACCAGCACCGCCGGTACGATCGCAATCCCGCGCGTGATCAGCCGCCTCACCCACGGCTTCAACCGGATGTCGAGAAATCCCTCCATCACGATCTGCCCGGCCAGCGTTCCAGTCAGCGTCGAGTTTTGTCCCGAAGCCAGCAGCGCGCACGCAAATATCGTGCTCGCGAGCCCCGCTCCAAGCACCGGACTTAACAATTTGTACGCATCCGAAATCTCGGCGACATTATGCAGTCCGCGCGTATGGAACGCTGCCGCCCCCAAAATCAAAATCGCAGCGTTGATGAACAGCGCGAATCCGAGCGCCACCGTCGAATCGGCGACCGCGTAGCGCAGCGCCTCCCGGCGATCCCGCACCGAGGTCCCAAACGCGCGCGTCTGCACGATGCTCGAATGCAGGTACAGATTGTGCGGCATCACCGTCGCGCCCAAGATGCCGATCGCGATGTAGAGCATCTCGCGATTCCGCAAAATGTCCACCGTCGGTATTACTCCGCGCGCCGCTTCGCGCCACAACGGCTGGGCAACAAAGATTTCGTAAGCGAAGCACGCGGCAATCGAAGCAATCAGCGTCACCACGAACGCTTCGATCATCCGGAACCCGCGTCCCTGCAGCGCCAGTACGACCAGCACATCCAGAGCGGTGATTAGCACGCCTGCAATCAGCGGCAACCCGAACAGCAATTTCAGCGCGACCGCCGACCCCAGAACCTCCGCAAGGTCGCACGCCGCGATCGCGATCTCGCACAACACCCACAGCACAAACGACGTCCGTCGCGAATAGTGTTCCCGGCACGCCTGCGCTAAATCTCGTCCCGTTGCTACGCCCAGCTTCGCCGAAAGCGCTTGCAGCAGCATCGCCATGAAGTTACTGATGACGATCACGCTCAACAGCGAGTATCCAAACTTCGATCCGCCGCCGATGTCCGTCGCCCAGTTCCCGGGGTCCATGTACCCAACTGCGACCAGATAGCCCGGCCCAGCGAACGCTAAAACCTTTCGAATCCACGACGCGCCTTGGGCTACAGGAACCGTGCGATGCGCTTCAGGTAGGGAAGGTAAGGTGACAGTCTGCCCGCGGGTGTCACTAGAGCGAGTGGCCGCAGTGAGGGGCGCGACTTCAGTTGTGGAATTCATCGCGCTCCGCCGGTTTCACTCATTCACGCTGGTTTTCCGAATCAAGTTAAGCATAGTAAACCTGACGAATAAACTAGCATTAACATATGGGCATGTCAACGTCCTTTCTTCCGCCCCCGCACCGTTTCGGCAACTTCTTCCGCGCCTGTGATACTTTGGTTCTTCCACCCCGCGTGGACGCGACCAAAAGGAGCTTCGACACCATGGACGAGCAGCGCGCACCGCAGCAGGCCCAAGGACAGGTGCAGATCAAAGCGGAAGAAAAAGAACTTCAGGGCGAGTACAGCAATCTGGTGATGGTTCACCACAATCTGGAAGAATTCACGCTCAACTTTATTTATATTTTTCCCAACGGCGCGCAAGGCAAGCTATTGAAGAGCATGATCGTCAGCCCCGGCCACGCCAAGCGCATCTGGCGTGCTCTCGGCGAAAACATCGCACGCTACGAAGCGCAATTCGGGCCCATCAAGGAGGCTGCCGACACGCCGCCGCCAACCGTCGGCTTCGTGCAGTAGATTTAGCTAGCATGGACTAATGCGACTGGCCGATCTGTCAGCCTGCGAATCGGGCGATAAACGCTCCCGAAAATCTGATCTTTCACTGAATTTTACAGATGGCGCGGTTTGCTTCACGTATAATCCGCGCCATGAAAAAACTTTTGTGCTCCGTCGCGCTTTGCATCGTGGCTGTGATTGCGAGCGCCACAGCGTCGCCCAGCGCCGACGTCTTCACTTCGCTCGCCGTCTCCGCCTTCACGCCGCGCACTTTTGCCTTCCCCGGCACCGACGGACGTACTCATCTCGTCTACGAACTTTTGCTGACCAATACCAACGTGACGCCAGCGACCCTCGAGAGCGTTGAAGTCGTTGCTGCCGCAAATCCGACGAAGGTCCTCGCCACTTACGACGTCAAAAAGCTCCTCGCCAACCTACGCACGACAGGCAATTCGCCCGTCGAAAATCCCACGATCGAATTCAACGGCTCACGGCTCCTGATGATTCAGTTCGAGCTCGATTCAAACTCCGCAGTTCCTGAAAAACTTCTGCACCGCGTAAAGTTCCTCGGCGCCACGGCGCCTTCTCCCAAGCCCGCTACGCCGGAAGCCGCCACCTATACGGTCGCGCCTATCGAAATCGAAACTAAAATTCCACACATCGGCGCGCCTCTTGCCGGGAGCGGGTGGGTGGCCTTCAACGGTTGCTGTACCGTCGGCGTGCACCGCTCCAGCAGTATCGCCTGCAACGGAAGCATCAACTTTGCCCAACGTTTTGCGATTGATTGGTTGCAACTCGGCAAGAACGGAAAGCTCGTCAACGGCGATGCGGCCGACGTTCACGGCTACGTGGGTTACGGCGCAGAGGTCCTCGCCGTGGCCGACGGGACTGTCGTCGGATTCAACGATTCACTCGATGATCAGAAACCGGGCAGTCTGCCCGATCCAAAAACGATGAACATCGGCAACGTCGACGGAAATCACATCGTGCTCGATATTGGCGGCGGCGTGTACGCGTTCTACGCGCACCTTCAAAGAGGCTCACTCACTGTGAAGCCCGGAGATCACGTTAAGGCGTCTCAAGTACTGGCGAAATTAGGCAACACTGGCAACAGCTCGGCTCCGCATCTTCATTTTCATCTCATGCAGAGCCCGTCGGTCCTTTGTTCGAACGGCATTCCCTACACCATGGATGCATTCGATGGCGCCGGCAATATCAATCTCCACTCGGCCGACGAGCAGGACATGTCCGCGGATTTCAGCAAAAATTTTCGTCCCGCGACGCACCGTCGAGACCAATATCCACTCGACATGGACATCATAAACTTCGTCGCGCCTCACTAGACTTTGCAATTCAGCGCCGGCTATCCGGCGCGGGCTTCAGGTCAAAAACAAAAGGGCGAGGAGCGCCACCATTCCAAAATACGAAAGCGGATAGAGCCATCGTCCTGCCGCGTGAATTCGCGCTGCTCGCATCTGCGCCCCGCGCTTGTACATCAGGAATACCGTCAGAATTTCCAGGACGCAGAAAAAACAGAACACAAATCCCGTCACGAACACCGCGTCCAGAAACGTCACGTAGCCGACTCGCGGCAAATCGCGCGTAATCGCCAGTTCGAACGCCACCATCGACAGCAGCATCGTCATCGGAATTTTCAGCAACCAGTCGAATTCCTTCGGGTCGATCCAGAAGACGACCGCGGGAATCAGGCAGATCATCATCAGCGGCAGGAAAATCTTCCAGACGTAAAATGCGGGCCGCCGCGATATCGCAATCTCAAACATCGCCGCGCGGCCGCTCGGAATCACGCTGTGGCCGGGAACGCCCTCGGTCAAATATCGCAAATCGTCGAGCTGCCACGACGCCAGTTCGGTGTTTCGTCCCGGCCGTATGCCGGTTACGGGGAGTGGCTCTGGTGCAAACACGATGTTTGTCGACGCCGACATAAACGGCTCGAATTCGAATCGTAGCGCCTGCTTGTCGAAAGGAAATTTTCGCAGGAAATATTCGTTCGAAAGGGTGGCGTCGAATCGTTCCGTGTACGTGACGATTCCACTCGCGTCGACTTCCATCTGATAGGTATTTGTCTTGTGAGAGATCGAATTCGCCGCTTCAATCGGCGGTGTCCATACTTGATCGACCTTCAACGTTCGGGGCGCCGCACCCGCGCTCGACCCGTCGGCTTTCCCATCCGCCGACAGCGCCAGCCGCGGATCCTTCCACTTCGCCACAAGATAACCGCCGGCTTCGAAGCTCTCGCGCGTCTCGTCGATCGAAACCAGATTTGTTAGATATAAGCCGACCGAAACTTCCACCGGCGTCGCGCCGCCCGTCGGGTGTTCGCGCAGATCGATCTCATGCGCCGGCTTCTTTGCGCCTTCCGCGCCTTGCGCCGCGCGTGCCGCGCCCGCGCAAACAAAAATTCCCGCCCCCACGAGCAAACCGATCCGCCACATGTGCGTCGACACAGTCCCTCTCAAGTGATGAGTGCCGCACACTCTAGCAGAAAGCCCGCACGCCCGAACCTGCTGGAGTGTTAAATCCTTACCTCAACCGATTCGAACGCACCGCCGCCTGTTCCCGGTATCGCAGTTCATCCTCAGCCCACCGCGCCTCTTTTTCGCCACAAATCGACTCGTACGCGGTTGCGAACGACCCCGCCGCCATCGTAGACTGATTGCGTTGCAAGCAGTTCCTTCCGTGTTCCAAGGGCCTGTAGCTCAGGTGGCTAGAGCGCGCCCCTGATAAGGGCGAGGTCGGTGGTTCAAGTCCACCCAGGCCCACCATTCTTCACTAGGTTAACCGCTGTTGCATCGAAATCCTCAACCGGCATTCCGAACAACATCTCACCGCATCATCGAAACGCGACTCTCAGTCCGCTGTCGCGACCGTATTAGCCCCGCTCCTCTAACTTTGCCGACTTGCCGCGGAATTTCTTGCCCACCCAACACATCACGCAGCGGTCCGCGCGGCACGCCTCGCGTTGCAATCACACATCTTCCGCGCGCCACAGCCCTGGTATTCCACATGCATGCTCTCCATCGCCAATACGCGGCGCTAAGGTTTCCTCGCCACTTGCCGATGGAAATCCAAAAGACGGAAGCGACAGCTATTCGCAGTAAGAAAGTTCTAAGATCGGGAGGCCTTACATGTCCATCGCCGGAATCGCCAGCAGCAGCAATGTTTTTCAAAGCACCATAGCCCAGCAAACGCAAAATCGTTTCCAACAAATTCAATCGCAATTCCAAAAACTTGGCCAGGATCTCCAGTCCGGCAATCTAACGCAAGCGCAGTCCGACTTCGCCACGCTCACCCAGGAATTGCCGAACGGCGGCCAGTTCGGCAACGCCAACGCCAGCGCAACCACAAGCACGAGCGCAACGTCATCCACCAGCTCGACCGCCAACACCAATCCCGTCCTCCAGGCCTTCCAGTCGCTCGGCAAAGATCTACAATCCGGCAATCTCAGCGCCGCGCAACAAGACTTCGCCACCATCCAGCAAAGCGCGCAGCAAGCGCAAGCTTCCGGCCAGGCGCATCACGGCCATCATCATCACCACGCCGGCGGCAGCGACTCCAGCACGACCTCTCCGACCTCCACACTGCAGCAGGACTTCACTTCGCTGGGCCAGGATCTGCAATCCGGCAATCTCTCGACCGCGCAGCAGGCCTACGCCTCTCTGCAATCCGACTTGCAGCAATTCCTCCCCAGCTTTGCTTCCGGCTCAACGAGCGCCGGCAGCGCAAACGCTGCATCCGCAACCACCGGCGTCAGCGTCACTGCCTAAAGAGTCCGCACAAAAAAATTCACCAAGGGCGCGGCCACAAGCTGCGCCCCTTTTTTACATCAAGCCTCATCCGCAATCGCTCGCACGCCGAGTCCCGAAACGAACCGACGAATTCCCAATCCTGTATGCTTCCTCGCCGCTAGCGCTCGTCACTCCCCGCCGTCGCCAAAAATCCCAACAAATCCGCCACCTGCCCTTCACACCTCTCCCAAATAATTGGAATCAAACTTGCCCCTCCTATTCCCCGCGGAGCCTCGAAATGGCGCGTCTCTCGGAAATCGATTTCTTTCGCAGCGTCCTCGACAACCTCCACGTCGCCGTCTACGTCGTCGACCGCGAAGGCAAAATTCTCTTCTGGAACGATGGTGCCGAGCGCATCACCGGCTACCTCCGCCAGGACGTCATCGGTCGCCTGTACACCGACAATTTTCTTGGTGAGACCGACGGCGACGACAACGAACTTACCGACGCGCTCGCTCCCACTACCACGGCTATGCGCGAAGGTCGCCCCACACAGGCCCTTGTTTCCATGCGCCACAAGGCCGGCCATCGCATTCCGGTTCAGCTCTGGGCTTTCCCTGTGCGCAATTCCGATGGCGTCATCGTCGGCGCCGCAGAAAGCTTCGAAGAAAGCATTGCCCTCGCCGAGTGGGATCGTCGTCAGGCCAAGCTCGCCAGCTACGGCTGCATCGACGAAGCGAGCGGCGTCCTCAATCACGGCGTCATGCAATCTCACATTGGCGAAAACATCCGCCTCTTCGAAGAGCACCACGTTCCATTCTCCATCCTCTGCATGGAGATTGATCACCTTGAAAAAGTTCAGTCACGTGACGGACCGGGCGCCATCGCCGTCATTCTCCGCGTTGTCGGCCAGACACTCGAAGGCACCGTACGTCCCACTGATTTTCTCGGCCGATGGCAGAGCAATCAATTCCTCGCCATCCTCACAGAGTGCAATGCGATTGACATCGAGCGTGCTTCCGAGCGCCTCCGCCGCATGGTTAACGCTTCAAGGGTCGCGTGGTGGGGCGATCGCGTTGCCGTCACCATTTCTGTCGGCGGCACCGTCGTCAAACACGGCGACTCCGTCGAAGCCATGGTTCTACGCGCCGAGAGTGCGCTCCGCGAAAGCATCGCCGACGGCGGCAATCGCACCAAGGTGCGCTATGACTGAGATGCCCGCACGCAAAAGCGAAATTGTCGCGCCTTCTCCATTTCCCAACTCTCAGAGGATCGACTCGCCATGTTTCTAATCATCGGCATCGTCGTTGTCTTCGGCGCCGTCGTCGCCGGCTATTTAATGGAGCACGGAAATCTCAAAGTACTCGTGCAGCCCGCCGAACTGGTCATCATCGGTGGCGCCGCGGTCGGCACCGTGCTCATCGCCAATCCCCTCCACACTCTTAAAGCCATCGTGAGCGGCGTCCTAGGGGCATTCGGCGGTTCACAATTCGGCAAAGACAAATACCTCGACACCATGAAAATGATGTACGAGCTCTTCGGCCGCGCGCGTAAGGAAGGTCTCATGGCGCTCGAAGCCGACAGCGACGGACCCGACAAAAGCCCCGTCTTCTCCAAATATCCAAAATTCTTGAAGGATCACCACGCGCTCGCCTTCGTTTGCGACACGATTCGCCTCGCCGCCGGTGGTGGTGTCGAGCCCTTCGACATGGATCAGATGATGGAACTCGACATGGACGTCCATCATCACGAAGCTGGTCAGCCCATCGCTGCGCTCTCCACCATGGCCGACTCTCTGCCAGGTCTCGGCATCGTCGCCGCAGTGCTCGGCGTCGTCATCACCATGGGTGCCCTCGGTGGCCCCCCCGAAGAAATCGGTCACAAAGTCGCCGCCGCTCTCGTCGGCACCTTTCTCGGCATCTTGCTCTGCTACGGTCTAATTGGTCCCATCGCCGCCAGTATGAGCAAAGGCGCCGAAGAAGAGCACGCCTACTATTACGTCCTTCGCGTTGCGATGACCGCTTTCATGAAAGGCATCCCGCCGACCGTTGCCGTCGAATTCGGTCGCCGCGCCATTCCCGGCCACGTTCGCCCTAGCTTTCAGGATCTCGAAAAGCACATCAAGGGCGGCGGGGGTGCCGCTGCCGCCGCCGCTCCGGCCCCGGCTGCTGCCTGACCGTAGGGGTTGCCAATTTTATGAGCGCCGCAAAACCCATCATCATCATCAAGAAAAAGGGGGCCCACGGCGGCCATCACGGCGGCGCGTGGAAAGTCGCTTACGCCGACTTTGTCACCGCCATGATGGCGCTCTTCATCGTCCTTTGGCTCCTCAACTCCAGTCAGAAAGTCCAGAAAGCCGTCGGCGGATACTTCCGCGATCCTTCCGGTACCGCCGAACAAGCCGGCAGCGATATGAACGGCGTCGCCGAAAATTTCGTCCTCACGAAAGACAACATGGACGAAATCAAAGAGCAGCTCGAAAAAACGATTCGAGAAGTCCCCGATTTCGAAAAACTCAAGAACAACATTGATATGACCGTCACCAACGAGGGTTTGCGCATCGAACTGACCGAATCGGCCGATGGCACTTTCTTCGACAGCGGCAGCACCAAGATCAGCCCCGACGGTCTCGAACTCCTCGGCGCCCTCGGCGGCGAACTTGGAAAATTGCCCAACACCATCGCGATGGAAGGTCACACCGACTCAAAGCCTTACTCCGCCGCCAGCACCTACACCAATTGGGAGCTTTCTTCCGACCGTGCCAACGCCGCACGCCGTCTCATGCTCCTTCACGGCATTCGCACCGACCAGGTCACCCAGGTCCGGGGTTTCGCCGACCAGCGCCTCCGCAAAAAAGATGCCCCCCTCGACCCATCCAATCGTCGTATCTCCCTGATCGTCCAATACCTCCCCAAAAAACCGACCGAATCCGACACGAAGGGCGAAAAGGGTGCCGAACCCAAAGAAGGGAAGCCCGAAGGCTCCGAAGCTAAATCCGAAAAGGGTGAAGCCAAGCCCGCCGAGAAAAAATAGATCTTTAGCAAGATCATGTAGGGGCACAGCACCGCTGCGTCCCATGTTCGCAAGTTCGAGCTATGGCAAGCGACCGAGGAGGTTCTGAAATGAAACCTTCGCGAATGGCTAGTGCGTCTTTTTGTGGGTCGCCGGCTTGAGGATACGTTCGATTTGCTGAAGGTGATTGAGGTCGTGGCCCGCCATCATGTGCAGGATGCGCTCGATGGTTTCTTCGCCGCGCTCGGCGTGCATGCCGTGATGTTTCCACTGCTCGGGCTTCAGCCGCTTGAGCACTCCGAGATTGGCTTCGCGCACCGCGCGAAAAACGTCCAGACACTCGCGTGCGTTGCGTTCGTTGTACCTTCCAGCGGCGACCCACGCGTTCTGGTCGTAGGCCTGAATCGCAGTTCCCGGCGCTCCGAGAATCGATCGGATACGCCAGGCGGTGACAATCTCGGCATCGCCGAGGTGCGCGAGGATTTCCGTCACCGACCATTTGTCAGGCGCCGGCCGCTTGCGCAGTTTCGCCGGCGAAATGTTCTTGATGAGCGACGCAAGTCGCTTGGGCGTTTCCGATTGAACCTTCAACGCGTTCTTGCCTGCGACGTGACCGAGGATGCGCTGCGTGTACTGCTGTGCGGTTTCCGGCATGGAGAGTCACTCCGTAGTTAGAGCTGCCTGCATACTTGAAATTGAAACGGAGCGCGAAATTTAGCAAGCGCCAAATTGCACCGTCCGAGAAACGTCGCGAATCGGATCCCATGCAAACGGAACCTCCGCCTAGATGCCACAGCGCGGCGTCTAAAGGAGACCCACAAGCCGACTCAAAAACTCAAACTCGGTCGGATGCATTTTCTTCTCGGCCGCGGCCTGCGTGAAAAATGCAGCGCGATCGATTTCCGGAAACGTCTCCTTCTTTCCGGACCGCGGCGGCCACTCGACCTCGAACGTGTTGCTGCGCAAAGCGCCCGGATCGCAGTCGCCTTCAAACGCCCAGGCGTGCACCAGCTTTCCAGACTTATGCTTCGCGGTCCCGAGCGAAATTAACTTCGCAGCCGGATCGAGATCGAGTCCGGTCTCTTCCTGAAATTCGCGAATTGCCGCGGCTTTTTCGTCTTCGCCGGGATTGACCTCGCCCTTCGGAAGAAACCACGCACCGTCATCCTTCTTCGCCCAGAAGGGGCCGCCAAGATGCACCAGCAGAAACTCAAGCTCGCCATTCTTTCGGCGATACAAGAGGAGACCTGCACTGACTTTGGAAGATTTCGGCATCGGTCCGCAGATTGTGGAAGCCACAGCTTACCGCAACTTGCGAATCCGAGCCGAATACATCGAGAGGGAACTAAAAACGAGGGGAACGAAAAAGTTTGATGGCGTTCTGCGGATAGAACGCTCGCCGATGTCACTGCAAGATGATGTTGCGAGGCTGTACCAAAGCCCAGCCAGCAACGGAGAATCTAAAATGAACACCATGCGAATTGTAGCGATGCCCACCGAAGTGGCGAACACAGTGCGATCGACTTTGAAAGCCCCAACGTACGGATTTCGGGCCCAGGTTGAAATCGCCGAGGATGCAGCACCATGCCGGCATTGCCTGAAAACATTTGTGGCGGGAAAGGATCGGCGAATTCTTTTCACCTATGACCGCTTTGCCGGTGTCGAATCGCTGCCGCAACCCGGGCCCGTCTACATCCATGCCGACAACTGCGAGCGATATGACAGCGACGCATTTCCCGAGGAGATGCGAAACAGCCCGCGGACTCTCGAAGCGTACGCGCACGGGCGCAAACTAATTGCGACGGAATACATCTCCGACGGAAAGTACGAAGACGCGATCCAAAAATTGTTCGCGCATCCGGGGACGTCGTACATCCAGGTGAACAGCACCACCGCTGGCTGCTTTACATTCCGCATCGAACGCGATGGAGATCGCTCACGCTGATCGTCATGCAAAGGAATGGAACATACTCGACCGCAGCAACATTCGGTCTCGTTGAAGTGGCGAAATGAACTGGGAGGATTTTTACACCTCGCTAATACGCCTCAAAGGGCGATCTCGAAGGCTTGCTTGTCGGCAGCAGATCGAAGTGGTACGGTTTGCTTCCCACCCAGCTTTGTTGATCGCCTTAGATCCGCAGAGCGGTCCCGGTTTCAGGTCGAAGAAGAAGTCATTCAACGGAAGGAAGATCACATGGCGGATAAATTTGAAACGCTGAAGGCCAAGTACCAGTCGGTATTGAATTTCATCGAGCAGCAACACAACACCCAGCTTCAAAACGTAAATATGGAGGGCGACAAGTTGCTCATCCGTGCGGCGGCGCCGTCGGCTGACGTAAAGAACAAGATCTGGGATCAGATCAAGCTAGTCGATCCGAGCTTTTCGGATTTGATCGCGGATATTTCCGCACCGGAAGCCGCGGCAGCGGCTGCGGCGGGCGGCGGGGACGCGGCGGTTGCGGGCCCGCGAACGTACACCGTTCAGGCCGGCGACAACTTGTCGAAAATCAGCAAGCACTTTTACGGCGATCCGAATCAATACATGAAGATCGTGAATGCGAACAAGGAAACGCTGCCGGATCCGGACAAGATCAAGCCGGGAATGCAGCTGAATATTCCCTGATTCCGCGATACAAATGCCCGCAAGCTTGCGGGGAATCGTGCTGTGTAGACGAAGGCGCGTCTGGATGTTTCGGGCGCGCTTTTTATTTTGCTCGTCGCTAGAGCGTCGACGTGATTCTGGAATTGTGTTTTGTTGGCGACATAGGTGGTGGGGTTGATGCCGGAGAATGCGCGGAAATCGTGAATGAAATGCGACTGGTCGAAGTAGCCGCACGTCAACGCGATCTGCGGCCAGTCGATGATGGAGCCAGCCGTGGCGCGAGTGATGTTACGCAAAACTTTCTGGAAACGCTGCACGCGGCAAAACAGCTTTGGAGTAAGGCCGACCTGCTGCGAAAAAAGCTGGATGAAGCGGCGATCGCTGAGACCAATCTGATCCGTTACGGAAGAGACGGGGCGAGTCGGGCGCTGTCGGAAATTCTCGACGGCGAAAGACACGGCTGGATGCGTTGGCTCAAGTGGAGCATTGATGCGCTGAAGAAATGTGTGCTCGAGGATTTTGAACTTCGCCTCGGGCGAACGCGCGCCGAGAAGTTGTTCGCGTAAATCGGAAGCAGCCTGGCGACCCCATAGGGCGGAGAGCGAAGCGCCGCGATCTTGCAATTCGGTGGCGGGTAAATCCATGAATGGAAATGCGCCACCGGGCCTGAAGATGACGCCGGCCGTCGCGCGCTGTTCGTCAGTGTCGATCACCGTGAACGCGGAATACGCTCCGACGACGATCGACCCTTCGCAAGTTGTGAACTTGCGGGGATCATCCGAGTTATAAACGCGCGTTCGGTTTTCCCAGAGATTGATGATCAGACACATTTCACCCGTGGGGAGAACGCGCTCGAGCCTGAACGGCACGACGTAGTCGTCGCCAAACCACATCATGCTGATGAAGTGGCGAAGGGGTTCACAGGGAACGTGGTGGTGGAAATTCATCGCGCTGGCCGATAATTCTCGCTTGGACTCTGAACGTAGGAGAACAAAAGGATCGTTGGGCGTCAATGGGCTTCCATCGACGAAAAGGTGAGGCTCGTTTGCAATTTGACAGGGGCTAAAAATAATTCGGGCGCAGCGTGTGGGATTCGGAGATTGTCGAAGCCGCTCGCTGCGCCCTTAGTTTTTTGAAGCTGGATTTATCGGATGCCGAACAGGCTTACTTTCGGCCGATGCTCCCAGCGTGCCTTGCCGTACCAGAGTTCGACCGATTCGATCACGCGGCGATTTCCCGGAAGATCGATCGCGCGCGATTGACCACCGGACGGAACGCGATCGCGAATGACGAGTTCTTCGTGAGAACCATCATGGAAGTGAACGACAACGCGCTCGAAGAAAACTTCGCCACCTTCGACACGCAACTGAATGGCGCGGAAGCGGCCATCGTGTTTACCGACGTGAATGCTGTCGTGATCCTGGCCCCCGTCAACGTGGGCGTCGCCGAGATAAGCCCAGCCTTGCGCCTGAGTGCGGACGGTGGAGAGTGCGAACGCGAACAAGAGTGCGATGGATGCCAGAGCAATTCGTTTGAGCATATTTCCTCCGCAGTAATTCCGTGAGGGGACCTCACGGTGAAAAACTGGTGGTTCGATGCTGAATGCGATTTAAGGGTTCCGGTGCTGCGTCTACTTGGTGCTGTGTAAGGAACCCGGTGGGGAGGGGAAGGTTGCGGTGGGAGATGAGGGCGCGATTTGGGCCGGCGCACGGCAGTGCCTTGCGTATACGAAGAAGAACCGAGACGAGGAATGACATTGTGGCAGAACGCTAGGGTGCAGCAAAGCTGCGCGCCTACATAAGCTGGCATCGTGAAACGACATGCATGGCGGACACGTGGAAGTGAAGCTTTCGCCGGGCGGAACAAGCTCCGCCCCTACAAAGGGAGCGGGGCGATTTGAGTTTTGCAGCGAACAACTTACCGCGACCGTTAATTCTTTACGTAGAAGTCGGGATAGGCTTTTTTCAGACTTGAGAGTTTCGGGAGATCGTTGTAGACGATGTACGGCTGACTCATATGCGACTCGAGGTAGTGCTGGTGATATTCCTCGGCGCGATAGAACGCAGTGAACGGCGCGATCTGCGTCACGATTTTTGACGGGTAGGTCTTTGCGGCATTGAGCTGCTCGACGTAGGCAGTCGCGATCCGCTTTTGATCTTCGGTCGTGTAAAAGATCGCGGAACGATATTGCGAGCCGACGTCGGGACCCTGGCGATTGAGCTGAGTCGGGTCATGCGCGACAGAGAAATAGATCATCAAAATCTGGCCGAAGGAAATCTGCGACGGGTCGAAGGTCACTTCGACGGATTCGGCGTGACCGGTTAAACCGGTGCTCACCATCTCGTAGCCGGGATGTTCGACGTGGCCGCCGGAATATCCGGAAACGGCGCTGATGACACCCTTGGTGTGATCGTAAACGGCTTCGACACCCCAGAAGCATCCGGCGGCGAGGACGACTTTCTCCTGCCCTTTGGCGGCGGCCAGAGGCTCGTCCGTCGTGGGCTTGGGAAACGGGAATTTCGGCTCGGCTGGCTTCGCTCCAATGGAACGCACGGCGCTCCATCCGAGAAAGGCGACGATCACGAGGACAGCGAACACTTTGCCGATATACGGGCTGCGCATGGCGACTCCGAAAGTAGCGGCGCGGACTGCGGGGTACGCGTCAATTAAAAGATACGCCGGAAACGATTCGTTGGATGCGAAGTTCGTTTTCGGCGTTACCAGGGATTGGATGGAAAGAGTGGCGTTTCGTTACAGAAATCTTCGGCGTCGGAAGACCAGTCGAGAGAAGGAGATACGGAGAGCCTAAAGCGGACCTGGGCGCAGCCGAAGCCGCGCCCGCTGTCCTGAGAGACGGAAGTCACGTGACGTGATGCAAGAAGCCGAGGTTATTCGCCGGCGGGCTTGCTGATTACGGCGCAGGCGATGCGCGGAGGCGCGGCGCTGCTGGCTCCCGCGGCCGCCACGGCGTGGATTACCATCGCGGTACCACCGTTGCTGAAAACGGAGTGAGCATCGTCGCCAAGGGTGACGTGCGGTGCGACGACGGTGGCGTGAGCAGTGCCATCGGCGCCGACGATCAACGAAAAGTCGGGGATGTCTCCCGCGGGAAGACCGCCAGCGTGTTCATGGCCGGTGCCGCCGTCGGGATTGAAGTGCGGACCTGCGGACTTGAAGTCGGGCCCTTCGCATTTGGCGAACTGATGGATGTGGAGCGAGTGTTCACCAGGCGGAAGGTTTTTGATGTCGAGCTTGATCCGAACACCGTTGGGCGCATGGGAGAGAGTAGCGGTGCCAACTACCTGATCTTGAGCGTTTTTGATGTCAACGGTGAAGGGCTTTCCCGCCGGGGGCGGTGTCGCGGCGTTTGCGACGGCCGCAGCGAAGAGCAGGCAGAGAACTGCCGAGAAAGTTTTCATGGGACCTCGTTTGAATCGACCGCAGACACGGGTCTTTGGCCAGGATTTGAAACTGAAACCACTTTAAGGGGGGATGGGTGGGACCCAATGTAAACAGCGGGTCTCGTGTGGTTAGACAGATATTAGCTGGGGCGAAGAGCGGATGTAGTGCTTACCGGGAAGCACGGCGGTCGTCTGAAATTGTGGGGTTTCCGCCGGTCGATGCCGTTTGAAGAACCGAAAGGTGTGCTGGGGCATCCTAGTGGTGAAATCGGGTCAGAAGGTGGTAATAAGGTAGCGGCTTTTTTTGCGTCGATTCTTTCGTGGAGCGTTGAGGAGACTTTATGGATTTGACTGCCGGTCGATGGGGATTGCGGATTGCGGCGTTAGGAGTTTTGTGTGCGGCGCCGGGAATTTTGATGGGTCAGGTGACGCACGGAAAGAAGCCGGTGCTGCCTGCGCCGTTTGCGACAAAGTCGGCGGGGAATCCGCCGGAAGAAGCGAAGCCGCCAAAGGGATTTCTGCCGACGGTGCCGGCGGGATTCAAGATCGACATTTTCGCGACGGATTTTAATGAGCCGCGCTGGTTGACGGTCGGACCGAATGGGAAAGATATTTTCCTGGCGGATACGCACGGCGGCAAAATCTACATTTTGCGAATGTCTGCCGATGGTAGCGGTCCGGCGGAAAAGGAAGAGTTCTTGACGGGCCTCGATGAGCCGTTTGGCATCGCGTTTCACGAAGACTATATCTATGTGGGCGATACGGACGCGGTGCTGCGGTACAAGTTTGATCCACAGAATTCGAAGAAGCTGGGCGACGCAGAGAAAATCATGGATTTGCCGCGAGGCGGGCATTCGACACGCGCGGTGGCGTTCACCCCGGATGGAAACCACCTACTTGTCAGCGTTGGTTCGCGGTCGAACGTCGACATCGAGAGCGACACGAGGCGCGCCGCGGTGACGATTTGCGATCCGGACGGGAAGAACGCGCGACTTTATGGGACAGGCTTGCGCAATCCGGTGAATATCGCGTTCGAACCGAAGACGGGCGTTTTGTATACGAGCGTGAATGAACGCGACGGACTCGGCGATGATCTGCCGCCGGATTATTTCACGTCGGTGAAAGACGGCGGATTTTACGGGTGGCCGTACAGCTACATCGGGAAAAACGTTGATCCGCGCGTGAATCCGCAGAAACCGGAACTGGTGGCAAAGGCGATTATTCCGGATGTACTGCTGGGAGCGCACCGGGCGCCTTTGCAGTTCGCGTTTTACACCGGCAAGCAATTCCCGGCGAAGTATGACGGCGGCGTGTTCCTTTGCGAGCATGGTTCGTGGAACCGTTCGCAGCGGGCGGGGTATCAGGTGGTGTTCATTCCGTTCAAGGATGGGAAGCCGTCGGGCAATCCGGAGCCGTTTATGACGGGGCTGGTACCGGATCCGACGAAGGGCAATGTGAATGGACGGCCGGTGGGCGTGACGGTGGCGCCGGATGGGTCGTTGCTGGTTTCCGATGATGGCGCGCAGGTTGTGTATCGGATTTCGGCGGCGAAGTAAGTCGGCGGAACGACTGGACGGAAAGAGAAGAGGATTGGGCGGGAGCCGATTGGCTCCCGCCTTTTTTTTGCGCGGGTTCGGGCGAGATGCGTGCGGTGGTTCTGTTTAGTTGACGATCAGTGTTAGTTGAATCGGCTGGACGTTGGGGACGGAGGAATTGTCGGATATCACGGCGGTGGGCGTGATGATGATGGTGTAGGTCTGGGATGCGGATGTTGGCGTGACGGTGGTGGCCGTGGCGACGGTGGAGGCGCCGCCGCAGCCGGAGATTGTGAGGATCGTCAGCGCAAGAAAAGCGGCGAGGGTGGTAGTAGCTGAGGCAGAGATGGCGAACGGGCGCAGTGCGACATGGGGTGCGGAATACTGTGAATTGTGCGGCGAGTGCGACAGACGGGCGTGGCGTGAAGTGCGTCGTCGGCGAAGAAGGATGAATGCGCACGCGGTTGTGAGGACGATTAGGGGGATGGGGCTTGGAGTGATTTGGCTTGGCCCTGTTCGACGGCGATAGTGCATGAGTTCGTCGAGAAGAGTTAACGATGGAGAAGCGGCGACCGTGTTTACGGAGACCGAGAAGGTCATGGGCTGGTTTGCTACGACGGTCATTGGAGTGGGTGGCGTGCAGGTGGCGGTCACGGGAGCGCCCGAACAGGGTGAGAAGAAGACGGTTCCGCTGAAGGTGGTTGAGAGTAGCAGAGGAAAGTTGGCGGTTTCACCAGCAGAGACCGTTTGCGAGTAACCGCTGCCGTTGCTCTCGGGACGCGGCGAGATGGTCAGGGTTTCGGCTTGTGTGACGCCGGAGAGTTCGATGAGTTGAGGTGAGTTGACCGCGTTGTCGGTCACGACGAGCGTGGCGAAGCGCGAGCCAGAGGCGGAGGGAGTGAAGACGATGCCGAGGGTACATCTTTGTCCGGACGGGTACGAGGACGGGCAGCCTGTGGTCAACGCGAAGTCGGTGGCGTTAGGCCCGATGATTTGAAGGCTGGAAATTTGGAGTGAAGCGGGTGAGTTGGTTGGGGAGGAATTGTTGGTGAGAGTGATGTTTTGTGGGGGCGCGACGGTGTTGAGCGCCGGGGAAACGAAGGTCGATAAGGGAGAAATGGAGATCGTCGGCTGAGCGGACGGGTTGCCGGAGCCGCCGGAACCGCCACTACCACCTGTTCCGCCTGAGCCCGATCCACCGGAGCCACCCGAACCTGAACCTGAGCCCGATCCCGAACCGCCCGAGCCGCCCGGTCCTGAACCGGAGCCGCTCGAACTGCTGGCGACGCCGATGCCGGTGAGTTGAAGAGTTTGCGGCCCAGCCGAATCGGCCACGACCAGCGTCGCTTGGCGAGCGCCAGCTTGTGTTGGCGTAAATGTCACGGTGATCGGGCAGGACGTTCGTGTTGCCAGCGGTGACGGGCAGGTTGTGGTGCTGAAGTCATCTTGGTCGGCACCGGTAATGGAAACGGTCATATTGAGTGCTTGCGTGCCGGTGTTGGTGAGGAGGGCCGAGTTGTCGGAAACGGACTGCCCGAGGGTTGTGTCAACGAAGTTGATCTCCGACGGAACCAATTGTGCGGCAAGCGGAGCAGCAGTTTGCGCGGCGGCGTTATGACTTAGCGCCAGGCCACCTGAGCCTTCCGCGCCAGCAACGGTGTAGGGCGAATCGCCCAATTCACGCAGAGCACCGGAGGTGGAATCTGTGACTTCGAAGACGTGAATTTGGCCGCCACTCTGCACCGTGTAGAGATATGGCTCGACGGGATGCGCCACGGTGTTGCCGAGGCCGAGGTTGAAGGGGACCGGAGCCGGCGACGTGGAAGGAGCCGAGAGGATGCCTGTCGTCTTGTCGATGGTATAGACGGCGGCTTGCCCTCCCTGCTGGACGTAGAGGAGCTGACCTGAGCCGTCAACCAGGATCGTGGACGGTGGGCTATTTGGACTCACGACTGGGAGCGAATGCGGCGCTAACACACTGCCATCGGTGCGTACTTGCGCACTTTCAATGAAGCCGGCGGCCGAACTCCCCTCTCCATCAAAGAGGATGGTCGCGCCAGGGTTTAGGGCGAGGGAGTCTTCGTGAAGATTCGAATTAAGGGGATTTGGCTGACCGAGTTGGCCGGAGTTTGGGTCGATCGGGAAGACGGCTAGGCCCGGAGTTTGATTACCAAGTGTTGAGCCGGGAACCAGCTGGAGTGCGGCGTAGAGATTGCCTTGTGGGCTGATGGTCATATCAACCGGCGTAGCTTCCAGCGTTATTGTGGCGATCGGGGCTAGAGGTTGGCTCTCCGTTCCGATTTGGAACGCGACGATGGCGCCGGTGAACGGAGCGGGGCCGTTTCGATAGGCAACGTACAGATAGCTTGCAGACGCGCCTTTGTTTTTGAAAGTGGCCATGCAAAGCGGGCCGCTCGGAGCGGAGCCGCTGCCGGGTGGCGGCGTTGGAGCGGCGACGGGCGATCCAGAAACTTCGGTGAGCGCGCCGGTGTTCTGACTGATGGCCAGGACCGATATGGTGTTGCTCGTGGCGTTGAGGACGAAGAGAAATTGGTCGTCAGGGTCAGTGGTGACGAGGCCGCCTTCGCGCGACAAATTGAAGGGTGAGCCCGAGATCGGAATCAGAGTGCCGTCGAGCGCCACTGAAAAGCCGACGATTTGCGACGTCGCGCCGCCGCCGGGCAGCGAAGCATAAAGATAAGGAGACTGGGCGTGAGCAGGCGCCGGTGCGAGCAGGTATATAAGCGCAGTGAAGACGAGCGTGCGAAGCGGTGACTGTAAACACAAATAGCGCATGCGTTTTCCTGGGGAGGGGGAAAGGCGCGGTCACAGCGCTTGGGATAGTCGTGAGAGGATAAACGTGCTGGAACGGCGTAGTCAAGAAAAATGTTGCATGTTTAGTAAAATCGATTTCAGTTTATCGAATGATTTATCAAAACGGGACGCAGGCGGTCTGGCGTGACGGGCTGCGAGCCGTTCCTAGGCTGTAACCGAATTTTAATGTTGGGCGGGACGAATTGGGCTACCCTCTCCCACTTATGCCAGCCTCATTACTGGAATTGGAACGAAGTGAAAACGGCGATGTGCTCGTCACCCGACTGAACGGAAAATTGAGTCTCGAGACGGTGCACGACTTCATCGCGGCGATGCGCCCGGAGCCGGCCAACGTGCTGATTCTCGACATGAGCAAGTGCTCGTTTCTAGATTCGGCCGGAGTCGGCGCGCTGGTGTCGCTGTTCGTGAGCCGGCGCAATCATGGGAAGAAATTGATGCTGTCGGGGCTCACGTCACAAGGCCAAGCCGTGATGCAAGTGTCGGGATTGATCAAGCTGCTGCCTTTGTATCCACTCGAGGAAGACGCGATTGCGGCGGCAGCCAAGCAGAGCGGCTCTGCGAATCACGCCTAGCTGGGGGTCCACGTTGGATGGCTGGTGAATAGTCCGTCGACGAAGCCGATGTGGTAGCAGACGAAGACGCCGAACGCGAGACTTAGCACGCCCGAGCCGGCGATCAGTCCTCTGTTCAGCCATGCGAACTTGTATCCCGCGAAGGAAAACGGCAGCGAGATGACTGCCGTGATCAGCATCATTCCCGCGACCGTGCCGATCCCAAAGATCAAAAGATAAAGAACGGCCCACTTGGGATTGTGAATCGTGCTCAGAACGAGCAGCGCGACTGCGGCGGAGCCGGCGAGCCCGTGCACCAAGCCGACGAATAGCGGACGGAGCGTGTGAAACAGCCCGAGTCTCGTTGTGTCGCCGCTCTGCATTGCCTTTGCTGCGTTCTTGTCGAACCAGCTTGGCGGCGCCATGCTTTCTCCATGATGCTGCGCGTCTCCCATATGCGTATGCCAGTGAATGTGCAACTTGGCTTCGTGCTCGTGGAGATGCGCGTGGCTGCCTTCGACCTTCGGATGCGCAGGGGAAAATTTGTCGGTGATCCAGGTTAAAGCGCCGGTGAGATTGAGGACGCCGAGCAGGATCAGCATCAAACCGACTGAGAATTCCATGGTGAGGCCGAGACGCGTCGGAATCGCGATGCCGAGGAGAATGATGGCGGCACCGACGATAAGGATGGTGACAGTGTGGCCGACTCCCCAGAGCGCGCCGATAAGGCCTGCCTTCACGATCGATCGTTCACGGCTGACAATCGTCGAGACGGCGATGACGTGATCCGGGTCGGTGGCGTGGCGCATGCCGAGCAGGAATCCGAAGCCGAGGATGGCGATGAGGCTCATCATTATTTGCTACCGATGCGTTTGCGCAGGATCCAAAGCCGGGGACATCGGGCCTACGGTCTGTTAGACGCGTATCGTAGCGCAATGGAAGGCCGCGCGGATACGGCCAGCGATGCCGCGCTAAGGCCGCGTGGCTACTCCGTTTTCAAAATACGCATCAGCTCGGCGGCGGCGTGGGGCAGGCGCGCGCCTCGGCGCGACAAAATGTAAACGTGGCGCGGCATGCTCATCTGCCGCACTTTCACTTCTTTCATCCAGCCGTGTTCGATTTCCCATTGAACGCACATGCGCGGCACGATGGCGACGCCCATTCCCATCTGCACGAAGCGCTTGATGCTTTCGATCGTCGGCATTTCGATCGGCATATTAAGCGTCGTTTGATGACGTGCGAAGAGCTCGATCACACGGCGGCGATACGGCGACTCGACAATGTGGCCGACGAAGGTTTCCTTGTCGAGATCCTCGATGTCGACCTCGCGGCGTTTGGCGAGCGGGTGCTTCAGCGGAACAACCAGGGCGAGTTCGTCTTTCAGGATTTCGGTGGCCTGCAGTTGGGCTTCGCGAGGGACGAAGGAAACGGCGCCGACATCGAGGCGGTAATTCAAGACTTCGTGCGGGATGTCGCGCGAAAACATGCGGTGCACCCGGACCTGCACGCCAGGATGAGCCGCGCGAAATTTCGCCAGCGCCGGGAGCAACGCGTGAATCGAGCTCTCGTTGACACCCAGAGAAAGCTCTCCCCTCTTAAGACCTTCGAGCTCGGTGAGTCCCTTTTTTACTTCATCGCGAAGGTTGAGGAGGCGCTCGGCGTAATCCTTTAAAAGGACGCCGGCGTCGGTGAGCCGGACCGGGCGCGAACCGCGCACAAAAAGCGGCTGGCCAAGCGAATCCTCGAGTTTGCGGATGCCCAGGCTGATTGCGGGCTGCGTGCGGTAAAGGCGTTCGGCAGCACGCGAAAAGCTGCCTTCGCGGGCGACCATCAAGAAGACCTGGAGTTCACCGAGATCCAACGCAGGCTCCGAGCAACGGCAAAAAAGAGGCCGAATCGGCTCGGATCTAGTATAAGGCAGGATTATCAAATGCAGAATAAAGATAAATTTGACTATGTGGGCCGGGTTTTGCATAACTTAGCTTGGGGGAACATCCATGGACGTCGTACGCATCTTTGACACCACGCTCCGCGACGGCGAGCAATCGCCGGGGTTCTCGATGAACACGGCGGAAAAGATCCGCATGGCGAAGCAGCTTGCGGTGCTCAACGTCGATGTGATCGAAGCAGGTTTCCCGATCGCGTCGCGCGGCGACCTTGAAGCCGTGCGCGCGGTAGCGAAGGAAGTGCGTCATGTACCGATCGCCGCGCTCGCACGCGCCCGAAAAGAAGACGTCGCGGCCGCGGTGGAAGCGCTCGAGCATGCCGCGCATTCACGCCTGCACATCTTTCTCGCGACATCAGACCTGCACCTCCAGGTGAAACTCAACATGACCCGGGAGAAGTGCTTGGAAGCCATCGGCGCGATGGTGAAGGAAGGGCGCAAACACGTCGGCGAGGTGGAGTTTTCAGCCGAAGACGCGGGCCGCACCGACATCGATTTTCTCTGCGAAGTGTGCAGCGTCGCGGTGAAGGCGGGCGCGACGATTTTGAATCTCCCCGACACAGTCGGCTACGCGGTCCCGGAAGAATACGGCGCGATGTTTACGCGTATTCGCGAGCATCTCGGCGATCCCAAGGGTGTAACGCTCAGCGCGCATTGCCACGATGATTTGGGGATGGCGGTAGCCAACTCGCTGGCGGCGGTTCGCGCCGGCGTGCGTCAAATTGAATGTACGATCAACGGCATCGGCGAGCGTGCCGGCAACGCATCGCTCGAAGAAGTCGTGGTCGCACTGGCCGTGCGAAAAGAAAGCTTTGGCGTATCGACAAATATCAAGCTCGAACATCTGTTTCCATCGAGCCGGATGCTGACGGAAATCACCGGAGCCCAAGTAGCGCCGAATAAAGCGGTCGTAGGCGCGAACGCCTTTGCGCACGAAGCGGGAATTCACCAGGATGGCATCATCAAGAATCCGCTGACCTACGAAATCATTTCGCCGCAGACGGTTGGGGTTCCAGCGCGGGCGTTGGTGCTCGGAAAGCATTCGGGGCGCAACGCATTGAAGTCGAGCCTGAAAGATCTTGGCTACGATCCGAGCCCGGCAGAGCTTGCCGAGTGCTACAAGCGCGTAACGACGCTGGCGGATCAGTCGAAAGAAATTCGGCAACGCGACTTAGTCGCGATTGCGCACGAGGTCATTCGGCGCGGCGCGAGTTCGAGCACGGAAAAGCACACAACGACCGTCGCGTAATCGCGGCTTGCGATTTGTGCTGTCGTGATGCATCCGGTGACTAGCATCGGGCTCACCGAAAAAAGTTTCGGGAATCGGGGAAGTCGATGAAGAAAACGATCGTCCTACTGCCGGGTGACGGCATCGGGCCGGAAGTGACCCGTGCCGCGGCCACGGTCCTGCGCGAAGCGGGCCACGAGTTTCACCATCAGTTTGAGTTTCAGGAATATCCGGTCGGCGGCGCTGCGATTGACGCAACGGGTATGCCGCTGCCCAACGAGACGCTCGACGCGTGCCGCAAGGCCGACGCGATTTTCCTCGGCGCGGTCGGCGGCTCAAAATGGGATTCGCTGCCGGTAGGGAAGCGCCCTGAGAGCGGACTGCTGGCGCTGCGGCAGGGCCTCGGCCTCTACGTAAATCTTCGACCGGTGAAATTGCTGGAACCGCTGCGGCTGATTTCACCGTTGAAGCCGGAACGCCTCGGCGATCTCGATATCGAAATTGTCCGTGAGCTTGCCGGCGGAATGTATTTTGGCGAGCGCGGCACCGTGCGCGAGCAGGGCGTCGAGCGCGCGTGGGACACCGAGTCGTACTCGGTCCCGGAAATCGAGCGCGTAGCAAACTTCGCGTACGCACGCGCAGAGGCCCGCTCGCGCCGCTTGGTTTCGGTGGACAAGGCCAACGTGCTCGCGAGTTCGCAACTCTGGCGGCGCACGGTCGTCGGCATGAACACTGCGCATCCAGATGTTCGGCTCGAGCACATGTACGTCGACAACGCGGCGATGCAGTTGACGCTGCGGCCGGCGCAGTTCGACGTGATGCTGACAACAAACATGTTTGGCGACATCTTGAGCGACGCCGCGGCGGCGCTTGTTGGATCGATCGGACTGATTCCGTCGGCGAGCTTCGGTTCAAGCGCGCCGCTGTTCGAGCCGATTCACGGTTCGGCTCCAACGCTCGTAGGCACCGACTCCGCAAATCCAATCGGATCGATCCTGAGCGCCACGATGATGCTGCGCGATGCTTTCGGCCTGTCGCTCGAAGCCGATTGGGTCGAGCAGTCGCTCCACCGCGTCCTCTCGAATGGCTATCGCACGACCGACATCGCAGGTCCCGGCGGACGCGTCGTTGGCGGCTCGATCTTCACTGAGATGCTCCGCGAAGAGATGCAGCGCACTCTCGAACACGCGGAACGCTACGGCTGGGGCGTCTAGCGGCTATGCAGACATCGCAGTCGGGCCCCGACGTAAACCTGTGGTCGTCTCCGGAACATTCCAAGAGTTATCTGGAGCGTGCGGATTCGATTCCGCATCGCCGTGAAGGCGAAGCGACACTGCTGGAATTTCTGCCGGCGCGCGTCGGACGGTTCCTCGACTTGGGGAGCGGCGGCGGCCGGTTGCTCGGGCTCGTAAAGGCCGCGCGACCCCGTGCCGAAGCCGTCGCGGTCGATTTCTCCACAGCCATGCTTGAAGTTTTAAGAGATGCCCACCGAACGGACGCCAATATCTCAATCGTTGAGCATGATCTGTCGTCCCCGTTGCCCGAACTCGGCAAGTTCGACGCTGTCGTATCGAGCTTCGCGATCCATCACGTTACCCACGAACGGAAACGCAGCCTGTACCGCGAAATTTTCGAAGTGATCAACCCGGGCGGTGTCTTCCTGAATCTAGAGCATGTCGCGTCGGCGACGGCTCGCCTGCACGAAGGCTTCCTCGCGCAATTGGATCTGACGCCGGAAACCGAAGACCCATCGAACAAGCTGCTCGACCTCGAGCTACAACTCGACTGGCTGCGCGAGATCGGTTTCATCGACGTCGACTGCCACTGGAAGTGGCGCGAACTGGCTCTGTTGGCGGGCGCAAAATCCGAACGATCCTCGTAAAAAGCGCGCCACACCAAGCCGCCGCGTCTCTTGCGGCAGGCCACTGATAATGTTAACTTTACAATTCGTTACGTGCTGACGATCCTGTTTCGTGGGTGCACAGTTTTGGTGGCGAAACGGGTCATTGGCCAAGCCGTCCCAGATCAACCAGGCTCCATACAGGGTGTGGTTGCGACGCCCCAACATAAACTATTGGCATTCGGGTCCTTGGTTGATTCAGATGTCTCACTAGCATGAGCGAAAACCCTTCCCCTTCGACAAGAGTTTCGGAGCGCCCGACGGGTGTGCGCGTGGACCAGCGCGAGCCCATATATTGGCGCGTTGAGGGATCGCTTTTACAGGTCGGCGCGATGCGGCCGGTCGGGTTTTTCACCTGGAATTCGCAGAGCTTTGCCGAGCGATGGGCGCGGCGGCTCGGGATGGCTGGGATGGCGTTGTCGCGGCCGTTCGCCTACGCGGCGAGTCGCACGTTTGCGACGCGATTTTTGCACACGTTGTTGCGCGGAGTGAGCCGCGACCGGCTCGATCTGCTTGGCGAGGAATATTTTCAGTACGTGTTGAAGCCGCAGCTGCGCACGGACGCTAGCGACAAGCTGCTGGAAGCGGTGCGCAGCGGCCAGCGCGTCGTGCTGGTTGGCCAGCTGCTCGATCACATCATGCGCCCGCTGGCGAGCTACTTCGGAGTTGAGTCGTTCATTTCCAACCGGATGGAATTCCGCGACGGGCACGCCACGGGAAGGCTGCTGAATCCGGTGGTGCGGCCGCGAGGACCTCTAGCGTGGATCGCGCCTAGTTCGGCTGACGGCCGCATCTCGCGCGAAAAATTATTACAGAGGCTTGGCTGGACGAAATCGTCGGAGAAGTTGCAGTCGGCAGAACAATCGTCGGTGCATCCGACGCCGGCGGTTGGGCGCGCTGTGGCGCTGCTCGGAGATACTCCGCGTGTCGATCAAATGTCCGTGCGGCAAACGCTGGCCGGGAAACGCATCCTGCTCATTGGCGTGACCGGATTCATCGGCAAGGTTTGGCTGGTCGACCTGCTCGAAAATATTCCCGACATCGGCAGGATCACCCTGCTGATTCGCCGCAATCGCACGACTTCCGGGCAACGGCGATTTGAGAAAATTGTCGAAGAGTCGCCGACCTTTGACGTGTTGCAGGAGAAGTACGGCCGAAAGCTCGGGGCGTTCCTGAAAGAAAAGGTCGAGGTTGTCGAGGGCGATGTCAGCCAGCCGGGCCTTGGCATGGAGCCGGAGACGCAGGCGCGCTTGAAGAAGTCGCTGGACTTGGTTGTGAACAGCGCGGGGCTAACGGATTTCAACCCGGATTTGCGCGATGCGCTCGCGTCCAACGTCGACTCGGCGACGAACCTGGTCGGTTTTCTTCGACAATCCGATCGCGCCGGCCTGATGCATTTGTCGACCTGCTACGTCGTCGGCATGCGCGATGGGCGCGTCGACGAAGAGCTGCACGACCATTACAACCCGCAGCACGACAAAGATTTCAACGCTGCGGAAGAAATCGAATCGCTGCGCGAGATGATTCGCAACGTCGAGGAGCGCTCGCAGAGCCCTGAATTGACGAAAGGCTTGCAGCGTCAGGCATTAGGGCGCGGGGCGGACGCGTCGAAAGCGCCGGCGGCGGAGCTCGATGGCGTATTAAAGCGCAACCGCGCGCGCTGGGCGAAGAATCGGCTCGTGCGCGCGGGCATGAAACGCGCTCAGCACCTCGGCTGGCCGAACACGTACACGTTCACGAAAAGCCTTGGCGAATCGGTCTTGTCGCGAGAGGGAAAAGATTTAGCGATCGCCGTGGTGCGGCCGTCGATTGTCGAAAGCTCATCGAGGTCGCCATTCGCCGGATGGAACGAAGGCATCAATACATCGGGTCCGCTTTCATATTTGCTTGGCACGAATTTCAGACAGCTGCCGACCAACGCGCGAAAGTGCCTCGACGTGATTCCGGTCGACATGGTTTGTCGCGGCATGTCGTTAATTGCGGCTGCCGTCGTTGCACGCAAGAACGCGAAGATGTATCAGTTGGCGACTTCGGCCGTGAATCCGGTCAACATGGGGCGCAGTATCGAACTCACCGGCTTGGCCCATCGCAAATATTACAAGCGACAGCCGGGAATCGATCCGTGGCTCAAGGTGAAGTTTGAAACGATTCCAGTGTCGAAGCAGCGCTATGAGCGCATGTCGATTCCGATGCAGAAGGCCGTCGTGTCGCGCATCAATCGCGCGGCGACGACGCTGCACATGAAAAAAGGCCCGCTGGCGCGCCAGGAGCGCGACCTGGGGCGCGCCGAAAAGCTGATCGAATTGTACGAGCCGTTCATCCTGCACAATGAACATGTGTTTGAATGCGAGAACGCCCGATTGCTCTCAGCGGCGCTGCCCGAAGACGAAAAGCATGCGTTCGAGTTCGATCCCGAATCGATTGACTGGTGGAACTACTGGATTAACATTCACATTCCGGCGTTGCGCCGCTGGTGCTATCCGCTGATGGAAGGCCGTCCATTGGAATCGCGAACGCCGCGAGAACTGGATTGGTCCACGCAATCGGCGATGGCATCCGCGGCTGGAAATCCTGCGCAGCCGGCTGATCCTTTATGGCGATCTTCGTAACCGGCGCGACCGGCTATCTCGGCAGCTATCTGGTCGCAGGGCTTCTGACCGGATACCGCGAGCCGCTGAATCTGCTTGTGCGCGCGAAATCAGACCAGGAAGCGCGTGAGCGGCTGTGGCAATCGCTGCAGCTCCATCTCGGTTTTCCTGAATTCTTCGAGTATCTCAATTCTCGCATCACGATTTTTCGCGGCGAGCTGACGTCCGAACGATTCGGCTTGTCCGACGATGAACATCACTCGCTCGTCGACACGACGAGCTCGCTGATTCATTGCGCGGCATCGCTCAATCGAAAATCCGAAAAGCAGTGCATGAACGTGAATCTGCGCGGCGGGCTCGAAGTGATTCAACTCGCGCGTCGCGCGCAGAATCGCAACGGCGTGCTGCGATACTCACACGTTTCGACGGTTGCGGTAGCGGGAAAGCGGCAGAATGAAGTTGTGAAGGAAGACGAAGCGATCGATTGGTCGCGCTCCGACTACGATCCTTATGCGCGCACGAAAAAATTCGGCGAGCACATGGTGCATCAACTGCTGCCCGATGTGCCGCACACCATCTTTCGACCCGCGATCGTGATGGGCGACAGCCGTCGCGCAGAGACTTCGCAATTTGATATGGTGCAGGCGTTTGATGTGCTGGCGCGGCTGCCCGTGTTGCCTCTAAGGCCCAACGATCGCATCGACATCATCCCCGCGGATTATGTGGGGAACGCTATCGTGACGATTCACCAGAAGCCTGATCCGTCGTTTGGGATTTATCATTTGTCCGCTGGAACGGGAGCGCAGACGTACCGCGAGATCACCACGGCGCTGGCATCGGCCAGAGGCGGAATGAAGCCGAAGTACGTACCATCACTCGGCAAAACGTTTTCGGCGACCGTCGATCGTTTGTCGCGCAGGAACAGTTCCGTTGGACGAGGAGCTTCGCTGCTCAAAGTTTTCTGGCCGTATCTCGACTGGAATACCGTCTTCGACAATTCGCGCGTCGTCAGCGAAATGGGCGGCACGCCGCCGGCGAAATTTACGACGTATGCGTATCCCTTATTAAAATTCTGCCGCGAAAATAAATTTCGCTATCCGGCGAAGCCGTGGCCCTCAAATCCGAAGGCAGCGCCGGCGGCGGGCAATCCGGTTGTCGCGGGGAGCGCACACGCATGACGGACTTTTTTCTGGTCGCATGGGTCAGCGCGCTGATCGAAATCCGGCGCTTCAGCTGGATGTTTGGATTGGGCAAGCGCTGGACGCCCGGAGAAAAGCTGAAGATGCTCTTTGCCGGCTACAACGGCACGCGCAATACCGGTTCCGACGTGCGTGTGCAAGAGATGATTCGTCAGTGCCGCCATGTGCTCGGCGCAGACAACGTTGATTTCAGCGTAATGTCGCAGGATTTCAACCGCTCCAAGGGATATTTCGAGGGTACGCGGCAGGTTCATCTGCCTGATATGTTTCCGCCGTTCTTGTCTCGCGAGGTGAAACAGAATCACGGAGTCATCACGTGCGAAGGCTCGATGTTCAAGAGCAAATTTGCTAATGCGCTGACGACGATGATGATTGGCTCGCTGGGACTCGCATCGGCTGAAAATAAAATTTCGCTCGGCTACGGCGGTGAAGCGGGGCATATGGACCCGCTTATACGCGACATGTGCGAGCGCTACGTTCACGATTCGCTCGTGATTACGCGCAACGTCGAGTCGCAGGATTTGCTTCGCAAGCTCGGCGTGCCGACGGAGCTCGGCACCGACACCGCGTGGACGTTCGAGCCGAATCCGCCGGAATATGCGCGAAAAGTTCTGCGCGAAGCGGGTTGGGACGAGCAGACGCCGATTCTTGTGCTCTGCCCGATTCACCCGTTCGTGTGGCCCGTCAAAGCATCGATCGCGAAATACATCGCGCGCGTGACGACCGGCGCCTACAAGGAAGCGCAGTATCGCACCGTGTATTTCCACGAGTCCGGCGCGGAAGTCGATCGCAAGTACAAACACTACATCGATGGCTTCGGCAAAGCGGCCGCAGCATTTGCGGCCAAGCACAAAGTTTTCCCGATTCTCGTTGCGATGGAACGCCTCGACGCCTCCGCCTGCCGTTCGATGCGCGAATTTTTGCCAGGCGCGCCGATCTTCACTTCCGACGACTACAATATGTTCGAGCTCGTCTCGATCCTCCGCATGTGCTCGTACATGGTGGCGTCTCGCTATCACGGCATCGTGACGAGCATGCCCGCGTTGGTGGCGTCGGCCGGCGTCACCATGGACGAACGTATCCGCAACTTGATGCGCGAGCGCGGCCACGAGCATCTTTTCCTCACCGTGGACGACCCCCAACTTGAGACGAAGCTACTCGCCGTGATGGAAACGCTCTACGCAACCGCGGACGACGTGCGCGAAGGCATCGGACAGACGGTAGTTCGGAATCTAAAGGTCATGGCACGCATGGGCACAATCCTGGAAGATGTGGTGCGCCAGACCTATCCGGAATTCCCGCTGCGCACCAGCGTCCTGAGCTGGGAAGATTATCTGCCGCCACTAAGCCCAACCCTCCGTGATCTCGTGGAACGCTACGACGACACACCGCACGCCGCGCCCGCGCAAGCTGTTGCCGTTTCGCGCTGATTGGATCCGACAAGAGCTCTCACCGACTCTCCTCGCCGCCGATGCCTAACTTCCTCGAAAACGTCTTCGCCCAACTGGAAAAGAGCGCGTCCCGAGTGGTGGTGCGCGAGATTCAAGGTGAAGAGTTTCGCGAACTGACCGGCGCGCAGTTGCTCCAGCAGATTCGTCGTGCGCAGGAATGGATTCGCCGCCGCAATTTCTCGCCTGGCGATCGCGTTGCGATCGTCGGACCGAATTCCATGCGATGGATCGCGATCGATCTTGCGCTGATGGCCGAAGGGCTCGTGGTGGTTCCGCTCTACCATCGACAGGCTGCGGGCGAACTCGTCGCGGTGATGCGGGATTGCCAACCGAAGATGCTCATCGCCGACGGCGGTGCGTTGCGCGGTGCGATTACCGCGGCGTGGCCGTCCGACGCGGGATTTCGGTTCGACACCATTCTGTTCGACGAGATTCTTGCCACAAGCGCAAGTCCACGAGCGGAAAGTCAGACGGACATTGCCCAGCTGAGCGCTCGAGCAGACTCCGATCTTGTAACCATCGTCTACACTTCGGGCACGTCGGGTGAGCCGAAGGGCGTCTGCCTCAACGTCGGTAATGTCTCGTTTATGCTCGATCGCACGACGGGCCGCCTGAACCAGCTCATGTGCGGTTCGCAAGGACTCGACAGCATTTTTCATTATCTGCCGCTGAATTTCGCGGCCTCGTGGATCGCCACGCTCACGTTCATGTTACGCGACAGCGTGGTCACGCTCTCGACCGATCTCAACAGACTCGCCGACGAGATACGTTTGTCGGAGCCGCATTATTTTCTCAACGTTCCGACACTGTTGGAGCGTGTCCGCCGTGGCGTTGACGACGCCATCTCCAAGCGCCCGTCGGTGATTCGCTCGCTCTATCAACGCGCTCGTGACGCCGCGCAGCGCGAAATCGACGGCAATCCAAAATCATTCGACGGAATCTGGCTGAAACTTGGG
Source organism: uncultured Acidobacteriota bacterium (assembly GCA_963795355.1). GTDB lineage: Bacteria > Acidobacteriota > Terriglobia > Acidiferrales > UBA7541 > Acidiferrum. Next base: position 804,631 of record CAWCHM010000005.1, on the reverse strand, counting down.
CGCGCGCTGATCTTCTCGAAAATTAAAGAACGCTTCGGCCCCAATCTCCGCGCTTTGATTTGCGGATCGGCTCCGCTCGCGCCCGAAACCCAAAACTTCTTCCGCATGCTCGGCGTTCGCGTGCTTCAGGTCTACGGACTTACCGAAACCACGGGGATTTGCACGATGGACGATCCCAACGGAACCGTCGATACCGGCCACGTCGGACCAACGATCGACGGTATCGAGATGCAAGTCGGCGAAGAAAGCGAATTGATCGTGCGCGGCCCCAACATTTTCCCTGGCTACTGGAATCGCGAAGAGGAAACCGCAGCCGTACTCCGCGGAGGATGGTTCCACACCGGCGATCAGGGCGAAAAAAATGAGCACGGCAATTGGCGCATCGTTGGCCGCGTCAAAAATCTACTCATCCTCAACTCAGGTCACAAAATTCCGCCGGAGCCGATCGAAGACAAACTGGCCCAGCTTCTTCCCGCGGCGCAGCAGGTCATTCTCGTCGGCAACGGCCGCGGATATCTTTGCGCTCTGTTGACGGGTCCAGTCGAAAAATCGTCGGTGCAAGCCGCATTGGACAACATCAATCGCGAGCTTCCGCACTATCGCCAGATCCGCAATTTCACTGTCCTGAGCGAAACACTTACGCCAGATTCAGGATTATTGACCGCGATGGGCAAGCTTCGCCGCTCCGCCATTAACGATCGCTTCGCATCGCAAATCGAAGCGTTGTACGCTTCCAAGACCACATGAAATCCTTCACCGGCAAAACCCTGAAATGGGAATGGCGTGACGGCGTCGTTGAACTGACGCTCGACCGCGAGCCCGCGAACGAAATCGGCACCGCCATGCTGGCTGAGTTGGAAAAATTCGTCGCAGCAATCCCCGCGCTCGCGCCCGACACCGCCGCATGCATCATCACCAGCGCCCGCAAAGCCGGCTTCTCCGCCGGCGGCGACCTCCGCGAACTTTACGAGCGCGCTGCCGCACCGATCTCAAACCAAGAGCGCGTCGCAAAAATGCGCGAGTTCCTCGAAGGAATTCACGCCGCTCTCAACGCAATCGACGAAGCTCCATTCGTCACCATCGCCGCCGTCCACGGCGTCTGCTTCGGCGGCGGCCTCGAACTTGCCCTAGCCTGCGACATCATCGTCGCCGACAAAATGGCGCGCTTCGCATTCCCGGAATTGCGCCTTGGCTTCATCCCCGGCTTCGGCGGCATCCCGCGCCTGAAACGCGATTTGGGCAATGGCTTCGTGCGCGACCTGCTCCTCACCGGCCGCAGCGTCAACGCCACGCGCGCGCAAGCCGTTGGCTTGGTCGCGCAACTCGCCTCCGAAGGCGAAGCTCTGCGCGCCGCCCGCGCCACCGCCGCTCAAATCACAAAGTTCAATCCCGTAACGCGTGCGATGGCAAAAAAATTCATCAAGCCAATCCCTCGCGAAGAGCTGCGCCAGGAAATCGACCTCTTCTGCGAACTCTTTATCCGCCCGGAAGTCATCGCGGCCCTCAAGAAATTCGTCGAGTCGAAAGACGCGATGCCATATCTCCCGTGACCGTGACGATGATTGCGAGCCCATGGATCGAAAGTAACGGAATCCGAACAAACAGAATCTAAGCAGTAGAATCAGAACTCCATGCTCCGATACAAATTTCGCATCGTCGCCCTCTTCCTGCTCGCGCTCCTGATGTTCCTAGCCTCAGGCCTGCACGGCAGCTATTTCTGCGTGTCACCCTGGGCCGGCGGCGGCCCGCTCCCTGCATCCCAAGATGCCAATCCTTAACGATGGCAATCCTTAGCATCGATCACGTGCAAGTAGCGATTCCCGCCGGCGACGAAGAAATCGCCCGCTCCTTTTACATCGGCATCCTCGGCTTCACCGAACAGCAGAAGCCCGCCGCGATGGCCGGACGCAACAGCATCTGGCTCGCCTCCGGTCCCGTTCAGCTCCATCTCGGCATCGAAGCCGTATCCGATTTCCACGCTGCCACGCGCGCGCACCCCGCCTTCATAGTCGACAATCTCGACGAAATCGTCGCGGCGTGCCAGCGCGCGGCATTCGCCGCAATACCCGACACGCCCGTCGGCAACTTTCGCCGCACGCATATTTTCGACCCGTTCGGTAATCGCATCGAGCTGATGGAACGGACGACTCAGACTCCCTAGCTTCAACCGACAGCAAATCCCCGCAAAACCTAGCCAGTCTTCCAGGTCCCACCTACCCGATCGGCGGATGTAGACGCCCCATCCGTTGCCGCATCTTGTTCAAGGAGGTTGTACATGGCTTCTCAACTCGTTGAACTATCCAACGCTCTGGCTTCGGCCACCGAGCTTGCCGCAGCGAATGTCGTTGCGGTGCATTCCGAGCCGCGCGGTTCGGCAAGCGGCGTCATCTGGCGCTCCGGCGTCATCGTCACATCGGAACACGCATTGCGTCGCGACGAAGACATTCGCGTCACGCTCACCGACGGCCGCGTCGCGCAAGCAACTTTAGTCGGCCGCGATCCCTCAACCGATCTCGCCGTTCTGAAATGCCCCGAGGCAACAAACGCAATCGCAGACATCGGCGAACCATCCACACTCAAACCCGGCAGCTTCATCCTCGCCGTCGGCCGAACCCGCGCCAGCGGCCCTGTAGCCGCATTCGGCGTCGTCAGCCTCGTCGCCAACGAACGCAAAACCTGGACCGGCGTTTCTCTTTCTCCCTACGTGCGCCTCGACGTCTCGATTCAACCGACCGCCATCGGCGGCGCAGTCGTCGACGCCACCGGAAAAATTTTCGGCGTCATCACTCCGCGTTTCGGCCGCTTCGGTTCGACGCTCACTCCTGCGGCCACCGTGAACAGTGTCGTCGACACGTTGCTTGAGAAAGGCCGCATCCCGCGCGGATATCTCGGCGTCGGCCTGCAACCCGTGCGATTGCCCGAAGCACTTCGCCAAGCGCTCAAGCGCGATGAACGCTCCGCCGTCATCGTCCTCGAAATCGAGCCCAACAGCCCCGCGAATCGCGCGGGCCTCATGATTGGCGACATCATCGTCTCGCTCGCGGGAAACGCCGTCAGCCGTCTCGAAGACATTCATTCCAAACTGCACGGTTCCGCGATCGGCAAGCCACTCGCCATCGGCTTCGTCCGCGGCGGCGAGCTGCAACAAGCTGAAATCATGATTGCCGAACGGCCGCACGGAGGCCAGTAATGAGCGTGAACGGATTCGGCGAAATCGCGGAATCTCTGCGCCGTTCGACTGTGCTGGTCCACGCCGGAGGCCGCGGTAACGGCTCCGGCGTGATCTGGTCGAGCGACGGCGTCATCGTCACCAACGCGCACGTTGCGCAGAAGCGCCAGTTGCGTGTGCAGCTGTGGGACTCGCGTGAACTCGACGCCACCGTAATCGCGTCTGATCCTGTGCGCGACATTGCTTCGCTTCGCGTCCGTGCGACGAATTTGCCTGCAGCCGCCATCGGAAACTCGTCGCGGGTGCGGCCGGGCGAATTGGCGATCGCGATCGGCAACCCGTTGGGATTTGTCGGCGCTCTGACCACCGGCGTGATTCACGCCGTCGGTCCTGTACCCGGGCTCGGTCCGCAAAAATGGGTCCAAGCCGGCGTCCGTCTCGCTCCGGGTAATTCCGGCGGACCGCTTGCCGACGCCGCCGGCCGCGTGATCGGCATCAACACCATGGTCGCGTGGAAGCTCGCACTAGCGATTCCCAGCGACGCTGTCGTCGATTTTCTCTCCGGCGGCACGTCCGCCATCGAGCAAACATCCGAAAACTGGCTCGGCGTCACGCTCTATCCGGTCCAGGTTCCGCGCAATGGGAATCGTGCCGCGAAGACGTTCGGCCTGGTCGTCCTCCATATCGAGCCGGAAAGTCCGGCGGCTCGCGCGTCGCTCTTGCCTGGGGACATTCTGCTCGGCGCCGGAGACAAGCCGTTCTCGGTTCTCGACGATCTATCGCGCGCGTTGCGTGGCGAAGGCTCGCGCACATTGCGGCTGGAATTTCTTCGCGGCGACTACGCACGCGTTCGCCGCGTTACAGTCCAGCTCGGTAGTTCGGCGATGCGGAGCCGCGCCGCAGCGTGATTCGTGTCTTCATCGTCGCGGCGTCTCCACTCGCGCGGAGCGGTCTGCAACAACTCCTCGCAAGCCCCGAGATCGAGATCGTCGGCAGCGCCGTCGACCTCGACTCGGCGGCAGGATTGCTTTCCGAGCCCGAAGCGGAGCCCGACGTCATCGTCGTCGACGCATCGCGTGAGTCGGGCGCAAACATCGCGGGGTTGTCAGCGGCTTCATCGGACATCGGCGCGGACATTCCGATCGTCGTTCTGGAAAGTGCCGACAACGGGTCGGCGACCGATCTGCTGCGACAAGGCGTTCGAGCCATTCTGCCCGCGGGAATTTCGCCGGCAGAACTGATCGCAGCGCTTCGTGCGGTCGCCTCGGGACTGATCGTCTTACACCAGTCCACGCTAGGAGCGTTTCCGCACGCCGCAGTGAACACTTCGCGCGCGACGGGAGAGTTCACCGAGGCGCTGACCAAGCGCGAAAGGGAAGTCCTGCAAATGCTGGCCGCCGGACTCGGCAACAAGGAAATCGCGGCGAAACTGAACATCTCCGATCACACCGCTAAATTCCACGTTGGCTCGATTTTGAGCAAACTCGGCGCCGCCAGCCGCGCCGAGGCCGTCGCGATGGGCATCCGGCGCGGCCTCGTCTTGCTCTAGAATCCACGCCAATGTGAATTTTCATCTTCCCCGGGATAGTGATAAATTTGACCTATCCATGCGCACCATCGACCAAACCACGCAGGAGATCCTCGACCTGGCCACGAAGCATTTCAACGTGCCTCCGGGCTCGCTCGCGGCTGACGACGATTTCTTCAAAAAGCTGGGAATCGACAGCCTGCAAACGCTCGAACTCCTGAGCCGCATCGAAAATCATTTCAATATCGAGCTTCCCGACTACGAAGTGCAGGGCGTCAGCGATTTCCGCACTCTAGCCTCACGCATTCAGTCACGCCTGTAATGCTCGATCTCAAAAAGTATCAGTCCATCGGCGAAGCGCTCCGAGACGCGCTCAATCAGTTTGCCAACGAGACGTGCCTGATCGAAGCCGACCGCGAACGCGAGAAAGAACGGCTCACGTATCGCGACTTTCAGCAGCGCGGCAATGCGCTGGCGCGAGCGTTGCAGGACGCGGGTTTTCGCCCCGACGATCGCGCAGCGATCATCATGACGAATCAGTCGAAGTGGCTGATCTCGGCGTACGCGATTTTCTTCAGCGGCGGCGTGCTGGTTCCGCTGGACTACAAGTTAACGCCCGACGAGCAGTGGCAATTGGTGGCGCATTCCGGCGCGAGCGTGCTCATTACCGAATATCCAGTGTGGCGGCAATTGGTGGCACCGCCGGGTCGCACCAACGCGCCGAATTTGCAGCACGTGTTTGTCACGGAAGCTCCCGCGAACGCAGACCTCGGCGGCGCGCAGCGTTGGGAAGACACGCAGGCGAATCAGCAGGAACCGGTTTTTGCTCCGCGCAAACGCAGCGATCTCGCGACGATCGTGTATTCGTCCGGAACCGGCGGCCGTCCCAAGGGCTGCATGATGAAACACGACAACTATCTCGAGCAATGCGTCGCGCTCACTTCGCTCTATCCATTTGCGCCCGGCTATCGCTATCTCAGCATCCTTCCGACGAATCATGCGATCGATTTCATGGTTGGTTTTTTCGGGCCGTTCATCTGCGGTGCGACGGTCGTGCACCTGCGAACGTTGCGGCCGGAATTTGTGCGCGAAGCCTTTCCGAAATACAAGATTACGTACGTCAGTCTCGTGCCGTTGGTGCTGAAGAATCTGCAAAAGGGACTACAGGCTCGGTTTGATGCGCTGACGCCCGGCAAGCGGCGGATGTTTGACGCGCTCGTTGGCGTGAATAAAACACTGACGAAGAGTCATCCCCGTCTTGGCCTGAGCCGCATGCTGCTGAAGCAGGTGCACGCCGCATTCGGCGGAGAACTGCGCGCGATCATCGTCGGCGGAGCGTTCACGGAGCCGCAGACTCTGCAGTTTTTCTACGATCTGGGAATTCCGGTTGCGAATGGCTATGGACTCACAGAAGCGGGCACGGCAATCACCGTGAACGATCTCCATCCGTTCCGCGCAGACACCGTAGGCAAGCCGCTGCCGGGAATGAGTGTTCGCGTCGTCGAACCCGACAAAGAGGGGATCGGCGAAGTGCAGGTGCAAAGCCGAACGGTGATGGCGGGCTATCTGAATGAGCCGGAGCTGACTGCGGAAACGATCGTCGATGGGTGGCTGCGCACCGGCGATCTGGGGCGCTTCGATCGCGCGGGTCACCTGCAACTTTTTGGACGCAAGAAAAACATGATCGTCACGGAAGAAGGGAAGAACATCTATCCCGAAGACATTGAAGCCGTCTTCGAGCCCTTGCCCGTGAAGGAATTCTGCGTTTTCGCGGCGAACTACATCTGGCCGCAGCGTTCAATGGTGGGAGAGCAATTGCTGCTCGTCATCCATCTCGAAAACGGCCAGACTTACAATGATGAGTTGAAAAAGGCAGTCTCTTTCCTGAATGGGCGTCTGCTCAACTACAAGCGCGTTCATGGCATCGTTGTTTTTGAAGAAGATTTCCCGCGCACGGCTTCGATGAAGATCAAAAGAAACGTACTGGCGGAACAGCTCGCCAAACTGGACCGCGCAACTGCCGTGAAGTCTCTGTAGCATCGTTCTTGGGTCGGGAGACATACAGCGTCTCGATGGATCGCTTCTTCGCAATCGTAAATCCTGCGGCAGGTGGTGGCCGGTCCGCGAAACTTGCCGGACCAGCGCTGGCGCGGTTGCGCGAAGCCGGACTGCACATCGATGTGATCGCTTCCACGGAGGCAGGGCACGCGACGCAACTCGCCAAGGAAGCGTTCGGTCAGGGTTACCGGCAATTTATTGCCGTTGGTGGAGACGGTACGGCGCACGAGATCGTGAATGGCGTGTTCGCGACGGGCGCGGCGCAACGCCGCATCTCGCTCGGGTTTTTACCGCTCGGTACGGGCAACTCGTTTTTGCGCGATTTTACGAAGGATGGAGCTGAGGATTCGCTGAAAGCAATTCTTGAAGGCCGCAAGCGGCCTGTCGATCTGGTCAAGCTTACGCATGGCCATGGCGTGACGTATTCGCTGAATCTTCTCAGCATTGGATTCACCGCGGACGTTGGCGCGCTTACGAATCGCCGGTTCAAGGCGCTCGGTCATCTTGGCTACCTGCTGGGAGTTTTTGTGTGTGTCGCGCAACTCAACCGGCGGCCGTTCGCGTTGCGTTGTGACGACGACAAAGATTGGGATGAACGGCGGAGCTTGTTTCTGACTTTCAACAACAGCAAGTATACCGGCGGGACGATGATGATCGCGCCCAACGCCGATCCCACCGACGGCTATATAGAATTCGTTCGGTGGGGACCGATTGGACGCCTTGGCTTGATTAAGATGCTGCCGAAGCTCTATGACGGCACGCATATTCAACATCCACTCGCGTCGCGGCGATCGGTGCGTCACGTCGATTTCAATATTCCGACGCCCGTCGATGTGATGATCGATGGCGAAATCGTCGAGCTGACATGCAAATCGCTCGACATTCTGCCCTCCGCGCTGGATGTGTTTATATGAAGGGCGCGGGGCTTAAGGTTCGCAGCGCACTGCTGTGGGCCGTGACCTTGCTCCATTTTTTTGTGGCTGCGCCGACCTTGGTTTTCCTGGCGATATTTCTTGATCCCAAGAAACACGATTGGCTGCAACGCGCCTTCACGCGACGTATCGTGTTTTTTTCAGGCGCAAAAGTGCGCGGCATCATCGCCCCGGACTTCAACCCGAAGCGGACCTGTTTTTTCATGGTCAACCACGTCAATTTATTTGATCCGTTTTTTCTGTATTGCGTCATCCCACAGTATGTTCGCGGTTGGGAGTTGGAATCGCATTTCAAGATTCCCGCTTACGGCTGGCTGATGAAGCGCTTTGGCAATGTGCCGGTGCCGGATGTTCGCCGTCCGTCGGATCTGAAGCGCATGTGGCGCCTCACGCAGGATGCGATCGATGGCGGCACGAGCCTGATTATTTTTCCTGAAGCGATGCGCACGCGCAACGGCCACCTCAACCCGTTTCAGGATGGCGGCTTCCGCGTAGCGCAGCAGCTCGGCATCCCGATCGTGCCAGTCAGCCTGGTCGGCTCATTCCAACATCACCGCACCGGCCACTGGATGCTCTGGCCGCAGACCGTAACCATCGTGATTCACGAAACGATCGAGACCAAAGGAATGACCAAGGAGGACGTGCCAGCCTTGCGCGACCGCGTCCGCGCGATGATGGAACCTCCGATCGAAGCGCGACTCAAGGGCGCCGAACCGAGTTAAATCGAGCTACAGGCTGAGGCGGATGCCGGGGAGGGTGCGGCCGGCGCGGGTTTCCTGCCAGGTGAAGACGATACGGTGAATGACGGTGATGGTGGAGACGACAGCGATGACCCAGAGGACGGCGGCCATGCGGTTGAAGACGCCGCCGATGATAAGAAGGACGAGGCGTTCGGGGCGTTCCATGAATCCGACCTTGCAGAGCGGGATCAGCGACTCGGCGCGTGCGCGCGCGTAACTGACCATCACCGATCCGGCGGTCGCCACCGCGGCGAGCACGACGTACGGCGTTCGGCCGCTCACGGAATAATAAACGAGCAATCCCATGTACAAGGCCATATCGGCGTAGCGGTCCAGCGTGGAGTCGTAGAACGCGCCGAAGGCGGTGACGCGATTCTGGCGGCGCGCGACTTGACCATCGAGCATGTCGAGAAAGCCCGCGAAGAAAATAATGAGGGCGCCGGTGAAGAAATGGCCAACGGCAAAAGCGGCCGCCGCTATGAAATTCACTACAAGTCCGAGGAAGGTGAGGAAATTAGGGTTTACGCCCGTCGCCGCGAGTGCTCCGACGATCTTGTCCAGCAGCCATTTGCTTCCTGTGCCGATGCCGCCTGTAAGCGTAGCCATGCGTAATTTGCGTTCCCGGCGCGATAGTCCGGAACTATCTCAAACGATTGCGCTTTCGGTGTTTTCAAATCCTACACCAGCACGGATTTCGCCGCAAACCGGCCACATTGGATCTACGGCGCTTCGGGGACTCGATGCAAGTTTTCAATTTCAACTATCGGAGCTTTGTCCTTGACCGTTACAATACTGCATCTTAGAGTCACTTGCAGCCGTCCCTCGAGCCCAACAAAAATATGATGAACGATCTGAACCGTCGCGATTTTCTATTGCGTTCGTGTAGTAGCCTCACGGGAATCTGGGTTTCCTCGAATTGGCCCTCGCTGCTCTCCGCCGCTACGCATGCCCGCGAAGCTGTACAGGCACCCGAAGCCACCAAGTTGAGTTTCTTCACTCCGGCGCAAGCGACTGAGATCGACGCGATTTGCGCGCGCATTATTCCCACGACCGACACGCCAGGAGCGCATGAAGCTGGCGTGGTGTATTTCATCGATCGTGCGCTGACGACATTTGCGGTCGATAACCAGAAGGACTATCGCGAAGGGCTGCCGGAGTTTGAAGCGCGCGCTCACGAGATGTTTCCTACAGTCGACAAATTTTCGAGCGCGACTCCGGAACAGCAGGACGAAATTCTGCATTCCTTCGACGATCCTGATGCAAAGCCGTCGCGTCGGCCATATCGGCCGCGTAAAGGCGCGAACAATTTCTTCGAGACTGTGCGCATGCACACGATCGTGGCGTTTTTGCTCGATCCTGACGCTGGTGGAGATCCGAAGGGCTTGGGCTGGACCGTCATCGGACGCGAGCGCGAGCACATGTTTCATTCGCCGTTCGGCTACTACGACAAGGATTACGCGGGCTGGCAGCCGATTAGTCCGGCGTCGGGCAAGGGGCAGTCATGACGCTCGACATGCCGAAGTACAAGACATCGGATGAAGTGGATTTCGTCGTCATCGGATCGGGCGCGGCCGGCGGCATCATCGCGAAGGAACTGTCGCAGAACGGGTATCGGGTCGTGGTGCTGGAGCAGGGACCGTACCTGACCGAAGCGGATTTTACGCACAACGAAGTCAAGGTTCTCAATGAAGATTTGCTGACGAATCATCCGAAGACGCAACCGAGCACATTTCGCAGGATGCCGACCGATGTAGCAAAGACGCAGCGCGCGCTCGTGTACGGGCGGCTGGTTGGCGGGACGAGCGTGCACTTCACCGCCAATTTCTGGCGATTGCACGAGATTGATTTCGTGGAGCGCAGCAAGGTTGGCGCGATTTCAGGCACGGGTTTTACGGACTGGCCGATCACGTATTCCGATCTGGAGCCGTATTACACGAAGGTCGATTGGGAAGTCGGCGTGTCGGGGTTGGCCGGCGCGAGCCCGTTCGATCCGCCGCGGTCGAAGCCGTATCCGATGCCGCCGCTGCCGACGAAATCGTCGGGCGTGCTGCTCGAAAAAGCCGGGCGAAAACTGGGATGGAATCCGTTTCCTGCGCCGATGGCGATTTTGTCGCAGCCGCGCGCGGGGCGCAGCGCTTGCGTGAACTGCGGATTCTGCCTGGGGTTTGGCTGCGAGGTCGGAGCGAAGTCGAGTTCACTGGCGGCGATGATTCACGTGGCGGAAAAGACGGGGCGCTGCGAGATTCGGCCGAATTCTTACGTGCACAAGATCGAGGTCGACACGAATGGACGCGCGACCGGCGCGGTTTATTTCGATGCCGAGCGGAATGTGCATTTGCAGAAAGCGAAGGCCGTGGTCATTTCGGCGAACGGGGCGGAGACTCCGCGGTTGCTACTGCTTTCGGCGAACAAGCAATTTCCGAATGGTCTGGCGAATTCGAGCGGGCTCGTCGGGAAATATTTGATGCTCAATTCCGGCGCGGTTTCGGTTGGAGTGTTCGAGGAGCCGCTCAACGATTACAAGGGATTTGCGGTCAGCCGCATCATCCATGATTTCTACGAGCTGGATGGGCAGAAGCTTGGGTTCTACGGCGGTGGGGGCATCGATGCGCGCTTCGATCTCACGCCGATCGGATTTGCCAATGGCGCTTTGCCTCCGGGCACGCCGCGCTGGGGCAAAGGTTTTAAGGATGCGATCGCGCATAACTTCACGCGGACGATGGAAGTTATGTCGCACGGGACGTCGCTGCCTCTGGAGACGAACAGTTTTTCGCTCGATGCCAACGTGAAGGACGACTGGGGATTGCCGGCGTTGTGCATGACGTACAAGGACCATCCCGACGATTTAAAACTGGCGACTTGGCTGAATGCGCGCGGGCTGGAGTTGCTCGATGCAGCCGGGGCGAAGCAGAAATGGTCGTTCCCGATCGAAGAGCAATCGTTTGCGGTGCATTTGCTCGGGACGTGCCGGATGGGGAATGATCCGAAGACTTCGGTCATCAATGCGGACCACCGGACGCACGACGTAAAGAATTTGTTCCTGTGCGACGGGAGCAGCCTGGTGACTTCGGGGCGCGGGCAGCCGACGATGACGATCGAGGCGCTGGCGTTTCGGGCTGCGGATCGGATACGGGAGCTGGCTAAGCGCGGGGAGATGGTTTAGAGACTGGAAAAGGGAAATTGGAAATTGGAAAACGGAAAAGCGGCCTGCGGTTTGGGCCGCTTTCCCATTTTGGGAAGCTTTGGGGTATACCCCCTGTGTTTTTGAAAGAGTGTGTAAGTGCTTTGGGAGCATAGGCTTGCGGCTGGGTCAAATTTGAGAGTGTGCAAGCTATTGGAATGACGTGACTTGCGGGCGCGCCAGAAAATGAAAAAGCCGGCTGTTGGCCGGCTCGTCGTGCGCGCGTGAATGTCTACCCACACAGTGTATCACAAATCGATAGTTAGTCAAGTGGATATGAAGGTTGGGTGCGGAAGGTGCCGAGCGGATGTACAAGCAATGCCGAGCGCGGGCTGCTCGCACAATTGTTCATCGGTTCGGTCGAGTTAAAACCCCGCGATCTGAAAAACGATCGCGGCTACAGGGCGGCTGTGTTTGTTCGCGCAAGGCGGAGTAAAGGGTGGATGGGTTGGTGGGGTTAGCTGGAGCGGCGGCGGAGAAAGGAGCAGGAATTGAGAATGGCTTGGGCCCAAGCAGGGCGGGTGCGTACCATGCCGCGGCTGATCAGGAGAAGGTAGAGGCCGAGACCTACTGCGATGTCGATGAACAGCATGCCCATGAAGCCGAAGGCGACGTGGACAACGTGGGCGGGCGCCAGTTCGCCGATCACTTCGGCGACAACGAGCAGGAGAATTCCCGCCAAGCCGATTTGAATGAGGCGTTTGCCTCGGGGTTTGCTCTTGAATCGCTGAGTGCACCAACGATTCAACCAAGTGTTCCAGGCCAGGAGCGAGCTTCCCCAACCCCGTAGTGAGAGCGAGGCCTTTTGGGCAAAATTCGTTTGTGGGGGTTTCGCAGACGGCGAAACAGTGATAGCGGCAGCCGCCATTTGCGGTTGCGGCGGGTTTGCCTCTTCGGCTGTGCGCACGCGTTCGGCGATTGCCTGCGCGTCGACCTGCGCGGCTCGCCTTGCCGCTTCCGCGATTCGGGCGCGACGCAAGGCCCGTTTGTGCCTGCGAGTGGTTCGAATGTTCGCGGCGCTGACGGGCAGTGCCGATGAAACCGCCGGAGCAATAGCGCTCTCGAAGGAGGCTTGCTCCGCCTCAAGAGCAATCGACACCACGTGGCGCGGGGATTGCGCTTTCGCGCAGATCTTCGCGGCAGCGTCTTCGACCATTCGTGGTGTGACGCGGGTCGTCTGGCGGCTGGCTGCAACCGACAAACCTTGCGCGCAGAGAAGATTCACGAGACGGGGAATCCCGCCGGAACGCTCATGGACGCGTGCGACGGACTCCTGCAAGAAAATGGTGTCGGAGCGCGCACCCGCAATGCGCATGCGATGTTGCACGTAATCGCGAGTCTCGTCCTGTGACAGCGGCATGGCAGTGCAGCGGACAACGTCGAGCGGCTGGCCTGCCTGATTCAAGGCGTCGATCTTCGCTTCGATCCCGGGCTGACCGCAGAGGATGATCTGAAGAAGTTTCTCTTGTGTGGTCTGAAGTTCGAGCAGCGTTCGAATTTCCTGAAGCAATTCGCCGGTCAGCATCTGAGCTTCGTCGATGACCAGCACGGCGAGGCCACCCTTTTGACGCACGTCGAGCAGTGTTTTCAGCAGCGCTTCCAGGCGAGCCTGCCGGCGCTGGGACGAGGGGTGCACGTCGAATTCGTCCAGAACGGATTCGAGGAACTCTTCGCGGGTCAACGTCGGGTGGACGATGACGGCGGTCTTGATCTTGTGCTGAACAGCAGGATTGCCATCGAGCAGGTGGAGAGCTGTGTAAAGAAGCGTGGTCTTGCCGGTTCCGACGTCGCCGGTGAGCAGGATCAGGCCTTTGCGGTCGAGAATGCCGCGGGTGATGCGGCCCAAGGTTTCGTGAGCGTGGCGAGTGCGATGGATGTAGCGCGGATTGGGCGTGAGGCTAAACGGGTTCTCACGCAATCCGAAGAAATCTTCGTTGACGATTGGCCCGCGGGGCACCGGATGAATTCGAAGGGACACCCCAGCGCCAAGCATGAGAGAAGTGCTCACAGTTTACCGGCACACTTTGAATTGGATCGAGCGTCGTAGGACTGCTGCGGTTGTTCGGGAGAAACCGCTTCCACCCGAAACACAGGCTTGGACGCCGACGCATAGGTACCGGGACCAGGGTTCACCTAAGCGTTGAATCATTCAACACCATACCTGTCCACATGTCCATAAAGGATTCACCCGACCGTACGTTTCTTTAAAGACCAGTACTGGCAATTGCGTGTTCGATTTTCGAAGTATTTTCGCCCCCAATGAGTGGTTTGAACCTTCGAAAAGTTCTCGCGGTTGTCTCTTCCCGTGGCGGTGACCAGCGGGGGTAGCGCCGACCATATGTGTCTGAACGGGCTAGTTAGGCCTGAACGTCCGGGCAACTTGTAACGAATTCTCCCCGTCGCTTTTTGAGACCCTGCGTCGGACTAGGTAGTGGTCTCTAAGTAATCTGAAAGCATGAGGCGTATTGAGGCGACGCGCCGGACCCTGGCGTGCTATTTCCTAGACAAATCCTCAGGGCCCCTCGGCCCGGTTGGTCAAGGAAAAAAGTAAGGCAATGCCCACTAACCCCAGGCGACACCAACGGTATCCCCATACGCGCTTTGAGCAACGCGGCTTTTCGATGGTCGAACTGAGCGTCGTTGTCTTGATCATCCTGATTCTCGTGGCGGTAGCGCTGATCAACATGGTGCCAACGGTCCAGAACTCCCGCGCGAATGCGGGAATGGAACTTGTGCTGGGCGAGATGCGACGCGCGCACGAACGAGCGATTGATGAACGCCGGATTTATCGCCTGACGTTTGTCGCACCGAATCAGATTCAACTCGACGTCGGTCAGGTGGCGAATGTTGCGAGCACGATCACTGGAACGACGCCGGGGTTCACGACGGCACAGGCAACACTCACTTTGCCTGACGGCGTTCAGTTCATTTGCGTCGGCGGCATTCCGACCGGCGCCGGCACCGTGCCGGATGGATTGGGATCGGGCGGCAACGCGATCGACTTCGATCTGGCGAACGGCGGCGGCGGAACGCAGATTTATTTTCAACCGGACGGACGTGCGCTGGATGGAGCGAACCGGCTCAATGATGGCGTGGTTTATATCGCGCAACCGGGAAATCTCAGTTCAAGCCGAGCGGTGACGTTGTTCGGATCGACCGGGCGTTCGAAGGGCTGGACATTCGCAACGATCGGCGGCGCGCCGGGGTGGACGCAATGAGCGCGGGGTTTATGCGTCAACGGCGACACCGCATCCGTATTTCGTCAGGTGCGCGGTCAAGTGCGTGGTTGAAAGCAGGCTTCGGCATGCTCGAGGCCACCATCGCGGCGGTGGTACTCGTGATTGGGCTGGTCGGGCTCGCCGGACTATTCAGCCAGTCACTCGTCTTCCTGCAATACACGCGCGAAGATCTGATCGCGAAACAGAAAGCACGCGAAGCGCTGGAGAGCGTGTACAGCGCGCGGAACGACGCCACGATAGGGTTCGCGAAGATTCAGAACGCTTCGAATGGCGGAATTTTTATCGATGGGTTCACCCCAATGTTCCTCGCGGGAGCGGACGGCGTTGTCGGTTCCAACGCACAAACGACGATCCTAGACCGCCAGATTCTGCCGGGGCCGGACGGGATTGTCGGCACGGCGGATGACGAAATTATTCCGCTGGTCAATATGCAGCGGCAAATCCTGATTCAGCCACTGATCGATTCGACCGGAAATGTGAGCCCGGACGTCCGGCAAATTACGGTTACGGTGCAGGTGACTTCGCAGGGCCGAGCGGCGCGCAACTACACGGTCACCGGCTACATTTCACGGTTTCAATGAGGAAACAGGTATGAGCGGCACGTCGCGAGAAAAACAAGCAGGTTTCACGCTGGTGGAGCTAATGGTGGCCACCGCGGTCACAGTGACGGTCGTCGGAGGTGCGGTGCTGCTATTCGCGCATTCGGTGACCACGTCGAACTTCAGCCTGAAGCATTCCGAAGTGCAGACCGAAGCGCGCGCAGCGCTTACACAAATTACGCGCGACCTTTCGCAGGCAGGGACCGGCGTGCCGCTGAGCGGCGTCGCGATTCCGTCGGTGGCGACGGGCGGTGCCAACCCGAATTTCGCGTGCGACACCTCGAAGTGCTACACGGCCGCTGATCCAGCGTACGAGCAAGGGTTGCTTTATAAGGTGACGCCGGGCAACCAGATTGGCCCGACGATTTCGGAAACCAGCGACGCGATCAAGATTACTTACGTCGATCCGACGCTCGATTGGAGCGCTTATCAAGCGGCGACGATCGCGCCGGACGGAACGACGCTGACGATGCCTGCGGGGACAACACCCGCGGTGACCGATCCGGCCGTCGGGATTACGACGGGCGACGTGATTCTTTTGCAGAACGCATATGGATCGGCGA
This sequence comes from uncultured Acidobacteriota bacterium, assembly GCA_963795355.1. Taxonomy (GTDB): domain Bacteria; phylum Acidobacteriota; class Terriglobia; order Acidiferrales; family UBA7541; genus Acidiferrum. Next base: position 788,622 of record CAWCHM010000005.1, on the reverse strand, counting down.
TCGGCGTGGTGACATCGGTAGGCGGGCTGACGATTACGTTTGGTCCCGATCCGCTGAATATCAACCAGCCGGCGGCGGCCGCGGGGAATATCAAATCGCTGGCGACACCGGCTTCGAATCCGGTGACGTATCCACCGACGCAGGTGGCGCGGCTGGTGATGGCGACGTACTTCATCGACAGTTTTGTGGGACCGAGCGGGCCGGACGCGCGACTGATGCGGCAGAGCGGTGGGCATCCGCCGGTGCCGGTCGCGGAACACATCGAAGATTTGAAATTCACGTATGACGTGATCGATCCGGTTTCGAATGCGCTGACGGCGAATTCGCCGAACGCGGTGATCGGGACGCCGCCGACAGCGCAGCCCAATCAAATTCGCAAGATCAACATCAACGTGACGAGCAAGGCGTTTCGCGCCGACATGAGCGGAGCGCAAACGAACCAGCGCGTGAATCTGACGACTTCGATTGGACCGAGGAACCTGAGTTTTCGCGATCGCTACCAATGAGAGCGGAATGGAAGCGGAATGCGCCGGCAAGGAGCAGGAGCGAGTTCATGAAGACACGAAAAACATTGCGCGGGCAATCTGTGCGCGACGTCGCGGGCAAGCCGCAGCGCGGGATTGCGCTGATCACAGTGCTTTTGCTGCTGACACTGCTGTCGGGCATCGCGGTGGCACTGGTGTACAAGGTGAATCACGAGCAGCATCTGCAGGGCGCGGACTCGGGCAACACGGTGGCCTACTACGGCGCGGAAGCCGGCATGGAAAAGATGATGGCGGATCTTTCGCTGCTCTATACGCAAAAGGCTGCGCCGACGAATTGCGACATCATCGCTTTGCAAGGTGCGCCGCCGAACGCGGCAGCGGTCGGCACAACGTATCGCGAGTACGTTTACAACGTTCCTCCGCCACCGGGAGGTGGCTGTGCAGCGCCGACGACCAACGTGCAGACGATAAGCAGCGGCGCGAACGCGGGTTTGCAGGCACAAATCGTTCGAATGAATTTGCAGGTGACGGCGGACAGCCCGGCAGGCGACGAAGCGCGGTTGATTCGAAACGTGGAAGTCGCTGAAATTCCCGTTTTCCAGTTTGGTGTTTTTTCGCAGAGCGACCTCAGCTATTTTCCAGGTCCGAGTTTTGACTTTGCAGGGCGCGTGCAGACCAACGGGAACTTGTTCTTGGCGGAAGGCGGCGGAGCAACGCTTACGTTTCACAGCCCGATTCGCGCGGCGGGTGATGTAGTGCGCGACCAGTTGGCGAACGGAGCGAGCACGCTCGCGCAGGGCCGCACCGGACAGGTTTTGATTCCGACGGCGCCGAACGGATGCGATGCCGGGCAGCCGGCGTGCCGCAACCTGCAAGTCACCGAGGGAAGTTCGAATGGCGGACCGACGCCGACGTATTCGCCGACAGGAACCGGTACGGCGAATCCGGGTTGGGCATCGATATCAAACAACACTTACGCGTTCAACATTCTTAGCGGCACGACGGGTGCGAAGCAGCTAACGTTGGATTTCGTGCAGGGGAATACGGGGCCGATCGAAATTATTCGGCGACCTGCGCCGGCGGAAGATCCGTCATCGCTAACGGGCGAGTCGCGGCTCTATAACCAAGCGCAGATTCGCGTTCTGCTGAGCGATGATCCGAACGAGCTGCCGGGTGGAGCAGGCGATCCGCAAAACATTCGGTTGGCGAATGTGCAGACGAACGGCGCGGCGCCGAACTATCTCAATGGCGTTCCGGTGGGCGGCGTAGGGAATACGTACTTCGCAGAAGGCGTGAAGATAACGGATGTGGATGCGGCGACTGGTGCGACCACGGTTCGAGTCGGTCCGGGCGGAGAAACGAATTGGACGAACGTCCCGACGACGCCGCCTGCTGCGGAAGCGACGCTGGTCCCGGCGACGGCTCCAGTGATGCCACCGACTGTTACGACTGCAGGTACAGTCACGACGACGGTGCAACCGTGGAACCTGCTGGACGGTTATCTGCGTGTGGAATACCGCAATGGAGGCGGAGCGTACACGCCGGTTACGGCGGAATGGCTGCAACTTGGTTTTGCTCGCGGAGCGGCGCCGCTCGTTAATGGCGCGGCCAATCCGGTTCATCCCAATGCGGTCTTGATCCTGCAACAGCAAGCCGATCGAAATGGTGATGGAGCTGCGAGCGCGGCGGAATTGATGCCCGACGCCGGCACCGGCAGCGTGATCACGGGACCGGCGACGCGGAATAATTGGTATTCGATCAATATGTACGAGACGCGCGAGGGAGAATTCCGGGAGAACCAGCGCAACACTCCAAATTGCAGTATTGGCGGCGTGTTGAACCTGGTTGAGATCGACGTGCGCAACCTGCAGCGGTGGCTTTCGGGCACGATTGGTGCGAGCGGCCCCAGCACGGAATATACTTCGCAAAACGGATATGTTTTGTATCTTTCGGACCGCCGCGGGACGATCATTGCGAATCCTCTGTACCCTTACAAAAACGGCGAGTATGGGTATGAGGATGTGATCAACCCGGGATCGGTTACCGGAGCTCCAGACAACTTGCTGAATGCGGGCGAGGACGTGAATGGAAATACAGGCCTGGACACGGGTGCGAAGAACTTTATGGGGCTTGGCTTTGGCGTTGTGCAACCGGGTACTTTGCCGAACGCGACAGTTAGCTGCATGACGGTTGCGCGACCGAACTGGGTTTCTGGGCCGCGGCACGGCGTACGATTGGTGAACGGTTCGCTCGGCAATTTGCCGGTGCGTCCGGATAACGGCCAGGGCGGATTCACGCTGGCGAGCGAGCAGCCGGCGTACGTGCTTGGGAATTACAACGCGAACGTAGGTGGTTTTGGCGATCCACACGCGGCGGCGGCGGTGATGGGCGACACGGTCACGCTGCTTTCGAACAACTGGACGGACCTCAACAGTTTCAAGAGTCCAGCGTCGGTGGCTGGCCGCGCGGCTGTGACGAGCTATTATCGGTTGGCGATTGCTTCGGGGAAAAATATCAACTTCCCTCAACCGGGGTTTGCAGGTGTGCCGCAAGACTTCGGGACCGATGGCGGCGTGCACAACTTCCTGCGCTATCTGGAAAATTGGGGCGGGCAAACGCTGAACTATAAAGGCTCGATGGTGAGCTTGTTCTATTCGCAATACGCGACGGGCGTGTTTAAGTGCTGTGGGACGGTTTATTCGCCGCCGACACGCGCGTATGCGTTTGATACGGATTTTCTGGATTTAGCGAAGTTGCCGCCGGGGACGCCGAAGTTCCGCGACGTGGTGAACGTGGGATTCCAGCAGGTTTATTAAACGAGGGGCATGGCCAGGCGCTGGCGGGCGTAATCGCACCAGGGGCTGGTAGGGTCGAGGCGGATGTAGTGCTGCCAGTGCTGGCGGGCTTCGAACGCAGAGCCCAACTTCTCGCAAACAAAAGCTAAATTGTAGTGGGCATCGGGGTAGTGCGGGTCGATGCGAACGGCGATGCGCAGGTGGCGGCGCGCGGCTTCGAGATGGCCGAGCTCGTCCAAGACGCTGCCGAGATTGAAATGGGCGACGGCGTTGTCGGCGTCGCCGGTAACGGCGCGGAGGAAACAGGCGGACGCGCTTTCCAAGTCACCCTGTTCGTAAGAAAGCATGCCGAGATTGATCAATGCCTCGATGTGCGTCGGGTCTACGGCCAAAACGCGGCGGTAGGCCTCAATCGCTTGGGGATGCGTTTCGGGATCGGACTCGTATTGCAAGGCGAGGGCAAACCAATCGCTGACGTTGCGTTCGGGCATGACGCGAACTTTGTCGCGGAGTTCGCGGGTATCGAAATTCAGGACAAACTGGCCGGAGATGGGTTCGAGATGCGCGCCTTCGTGGTCGACGATGATGTCGCGGCCGTTGGAGAGAATGCGGAGTTCCGTGAGCGGCTGTTGGACCTTTGAGAGTTTTTGATTCAGCGCGGCGAGCGCCAGGCGGAGGCGATTGGCGGAGACGCCGCTTTCGATGAGCTGCTTTGCGGTTCGAAGGCTGATCAGGTCGCGGAAATCGTAAAAATCATCGCCGGCGGCTTTGCGCGGCGAAACGATGCCGAGCTTTTCCCAATAATTGAGCTGTTTATCGGTAATGTCGAGCAGGCGAAGGAATTCGCGTCGAGAGAAGCGGTCTGTGGCAGGTGCGCCCATCGATCAGGTAGCTCGCATTTCTCGGAAGCGCGTGCAGGTGGCACGGAGTGGCATCGCGCGCGGAACGCCGGACAGGGCTGGAAAAAGCCGACCGTTCGAATTGGAAATCGACGATGCTCCGCGGAAAACGCCTAGCGCTACAAATATCATGTGGGGGAGTTGGATGCAAAGGGGAGGAAGGAGTTAGGAGGCAGATGGCGTTGGCTTGGTGCGCGGCCATTCAACCGAGGTCGCGTTGACGCCGGGCGGAGCAAGCCCCGCCCCTTCAGGAGTGTCGCGAAACGATTAGCCGGCGGAGGATTTCTTGCGCTTCTTTTCGGGCGCAGCGGCTTGCGCTTGTGCGGAGACGGAGCGGACTGGCGGTTTCTTTCCGCCAGACGTCGTCGGGGTTTTTTCGGCGATGCTCTTTTTGAGCGCTTCCATCAAGTCGATGACGGGAGCGAGCTTCGGATGCTCGGCGGTGGCGATCTCCTGACCCTGCTGCTTGGCGTTGATCATCGCCTGCATGCTTTCCATGTACTGATCTTTGTACTTTTCGGGTTCGAACGGTGCGGCGAGACTCTCGATGAGTTGCTCGGCGAGTTTCTTTTCGGCGGGCTTGGGTTCGGATGCGGCATCGATCTTGCCGTACTCGGCGACTTCGCGGATTTCGCTGGTGTAGAACATCGTGTGAAGGGTCATGCCCTTTTCGCGTGGGCGGACGACGACGATGTGTTCGCGCTGATGCATGGTGAGCTTGGCGATGGCGGCGTATTCGGACTCGCCCATGGCATCGAGTAGCAGTTGATACGCCTTGCGGCCTTCGTCCTCGGGCGTGACGTAGTACGAGGCGTCGAAGTAGAGCGGGTCGATCTCGTCGACCTTCACGAATTCGAGAATCTCCATGGCGCGCGCGGATTGGGGCTCGATCTTGTCGAGTTCCGCTTCGTCGAAGAGGACGTATTGATCCTTTTCGTATTCGTAGCCCTTGATGATTTCGTTGCGGGGAACCTGGCGCTCGCACTGCGGGCAGTAAAGCGGCATGCGGATGCGCGTCTTGCAGACGTTATGAAGCTGGTTGAGGCCGATGCGCTCGGTGCGCGCGGCGGAGAAAAGTCGAATGGGGATGGAAATTAGCCCAAACGTCAGGTAGCCCTTCCAGACCGAAGTCGCCATTGCCGCTCCTTAGCTAAGAGGCTTACGAATGCTTATAAAGTCTGCAGGCGCGCAGGGGTACCAAGGGTAAGGGGCAAAAACTGACGTGACAAGGCGAATACCAGGCGAAGCACGAATGAGTACATCCTTGGTCCTAGGCCCTATTGAAAGAACGGGGGTGCAGACGAAATCGTTTCCGGGGAATCGAAGATGGCAGGGGAGTGACGGAGCAGTGTGTGGCTAAGTTGTAATCGCGCTAACGAGATAGGAACTTTGCACAAGCTAAGACATTGGGGTTCTTGCAGCGGGGCGCGGGGCTAACATAAAATTATGGCTCGAACGTCTCGGGTAGGGACGTTCCCCGCCAGCAACCTGCGGTACAGAAGTCGGATTCGTCACCACGGGTTACCGAGTTTTGCGTGCGGTTGCCCGCGAGCCGAAATCCGGCTGAGGTTTAGAAAACGAGGGATCGAGTGGCCACACCACTGGAAATGTGGGTCGAGGAGTCTGCGCGACTCACCAAGCCGGATCGCATCGTCTATTGCGACGGATCCGAGGCTGAAAACCGCCGCATCGTGGATGAAATGCTGCGCGGGTCCGATTCCGTCACGCTGAACGAGAAAACCTATCCCAACTGCTACCTGCACCGAAGTAGTCCGAATGATGTTGCCCGCACCGAACACCTGACATTTATCTGCGCCCCGGATAAGGATGACGTCGGCCCGACCAATAACTGGATGGATCCAGAGGCGGCGAAATTCAAGATTGGCGCGCTGCTCGATGGCGCGATGCGCGGGCGGACGATGTATGTGGTGCCGTACATCATGGGGCCGGTGAATTCACCGATCAGCAAGGCGGGCGTGGAGATTACGGATAGTCCGTACGTGGTGGCGAACATGCGGATCATGGCGCGCATGGGGAAAGTGGCGACCGATCGCATCGGGAACACGAGCGATTTTGTGCCGGGGTTGCATTCGCTCGGGGATCTTGATCCGACGCGGCGCTACATCGCGCACTTCACGGATGAAAAATTGATCTGGAGCGTTGGCTCTGGTTACGGCGGGAATGCACTGCTGGGGAAGAAGTGCTTCGCCTTGCGCATCGCGAGCGTTATGGCGCGCGAGCAGGGTTGGATGGCCGAGCACATGTTGATTCTTGGCCTGGAATCGCCGGACAGAAAAGTAACGTACATGGGCGCGGCGTTTCCGAGCGCGTGCGGCAAGACGAATCTAGCGATGATGGTTTCGGCGCTGGAGAGCCAGGGTTATCGAGTCTGGACAGTTGGCGACGACATCGCGTGGATGAAGATTGGCGATGACGGCTATTTGCACGCGATCAATCCTGAGGCGGGATTTTTCGGTGTGGCGCCTGGGACGGGAATGAAGACGAATCGCAACGTGATGGGCGCGTTGCGGCAGAACACGATTTTCACGAACGTGGCGTTGACGCCGGACCGCGAGCCGTGGTGGGAAGGGATTGGCGGCCCACCGCCGAGCGGCTTGATCAATTGGAAGAATGAGCTGTGGGATACGTCGAAGGGGCCGGCGGCACATCCGAATGCGCGCTACACGGTGCCGGCGCATCAGTCGCCGAGTATTTCGCCACAATGGGAAACACCAGGCGGCGTGCCGATTTCGGCGTTTATTTTTGGGGGCCGGCGGGCGCGGGTGGCGCCGCTGGTGTACGAGTCATTTGATTGGCAGCACGGCGTGTTCGTCGGCGCCACGATGGCCAGCGAAACGACGGCTGCGGCGACCGGGAACGTCGGCATCGTTCGGCGCGATCCGATGGCGATGCTGCCTTTCTGCGGATACAACATGGCGGATTATTTCGGGCATTGGCTCGAGATGGGCAAGAAGATTCCGAAGCCGCCGAAGATTTTTCATGTGAACTGGTTCCGCAAGGGTGCGGACGGGAAATTTTTGTGGCCGGGATTTGGCGAGAACGTGCGCGTGTTGAAATGGATTCTGGAGCGCGTCGAAGGACGCGGCGGCGCCGAAGAGACGCCGATTGGGTTTGTGCCTTCGAGGACTGCGTTGACGCTGGATGCGTTGAATCTGCCGCCGGATACCGTGGACGAATTGTTGAGCGTGGATCCCGAGGATTGGGAGCAGGAATTGGTGGACAGCAAGGAATTTTTGCAGAAGTTTGGAAACCGGCTGCCTCGCGAAATTCGCGAGGAGCACGACAAGTTGTCGGGACGCTTGGGGCATTCGGCCGGCGTGGCGCGCTAGACCGCACACAAAACGAGCCAGCCGCGTGCTATCGGGGGCTGGCTACGAGTCCTTCAGCTAACTCTCTCTAAAGGGTGTTTTGAATTTCCGCGTCGATCGCGAGATGCGTGGCCGGAACGCCATCGATGAGGAATTTTTCACCGTCGGCCTCGGTGAAATCGAAAAAGCGGCTGATGTGGTAGTCCTCGTCGTAATCGGTGAAGAGTTGCTCGGTCTCCGCTTTGCTGAAGCCGAATCCCGAGAGCGGCGTGGCGACTCCGAAGGCGCCGGCGAGCGATTGGTATTTGGCGACCAGTTGTTGCAAGGTCATAATCGGTGCGCGACGCGGTTCAGCGGCCATCTTCGAGGCTCCTTGGCTTAAGTTTACTCCCGAAATGTGTGCGGCGGCGGGCGATTCTCTCTAAAGGTAACGCCGGCTCCCGCTGACCGGTCAGGCTTGCTGACGGTCTGACGCCGCTGCTCGAGCGTTTTGACCGATTCCTCAAATCCGCTACTATCAAGACGCGATCTAAATTGATGGAGGAAATGACATGAGCATTGCCGTGGGACAGAAAGCTCCCGACTTTACCTTGCAAAATCAGGACAAGAAAGAAGTGAAGTTGTCGGACTACGCGGGGAAGAAAAACGTGGTCTTAATGTGGTATCCGCTCGATTGGAGCCCGGTCTGCACGAATGAACACGCGTGCGTGGTGAACGAAATGAAGTCGTTCGATTCGCTCGACGCCGAAGTGCTGGGGATCAGCGTGGACAGCATTTGGTCGCACAAAGCGTACGCCGACAAGATGGGGATCAAGTATTCGCTGCTGGCGGATTTTCATCCGAAGGGCGCGGTGAGTGAGAAATACGGAATTTATCTGGCGGACAAGGGGATCACCGGGCGCGCCATTGCGATCGTGGGCAAGGATGGCAATGTGGCGTGGTTTAAGAACTACGACATTCCGGTGGTGCCGGACATTAAGGAAGTCGCTGCAGCGCTGACGCAGGTGAAGTCGGCTTCGGCGTAGTTTTCGATTTTGTTTGCAAGATTCGAATGCGAAGGGCACGGCATCGCCGTGCTCTTCTTTTTTTGAGCCGCTATGTTCCGGCGAGCATCGCGGTCTGCAACAGTGGCGCCAGGAACCACAGGATGAGAATCATCACGCCGGCGGCGATCAACGGAAAGCGTAATGGCCCGGAACGCAGCGCACCGAATACGCCCGCGCCGATGGCAATCAGCCCGATGATCACCTGAACCGCGATCACACTCCAAGGTTCGCTCACTCCTGGAATTGTTCCGCCGGCCCACGCGAGCACCGTGCCGCTGGGAAAACCGGGAACTCGAAAAACGAACGCGATCGTCAGGCAGAACAACAACGGAGCGGCAATCCACGAGTCTTTGTTGCGGCTCGGCTGTTCCTGTGGCACTTCGTGATCGACAGAAGGGAACGAGCCGGGTTCGATCGGGAATGGCGGCGCGTCTTCGGGCAGCAATCGAGCCCAGGCGAACGCCAGTGGCGTGCCGGCGCCGATCAGCAGCGCCACTAACGTAGCGAACGCGAGACGATGATCCATCGAAAAGTATGATGCGGCTGGAGCTGCTCAGACTTACTTGCCGGCCAATTCGTTTTTTACGACGACTCCGCCCTTCATCACAAACTGCACATTTTCGAGCAGTCTTACGTCGGAAGTAGGGTCGCCGGACACCGCGATGACATCGGCGAAGTGTCCCGGTTCGATGACGCCGACTTTGTCGGGCCAGCCGATCAAATCGGCTGCTTTGATCGTCGCGGCTTGGATCGCATCGGTCGGTTTCATGCCCCACTCGACCATTTTCGCGAATTGCCTGGCGTTGTCGCCATGTGGATACACGCCGGCGTCGGTGCCGAAAGCGATTTTCGTGCCGGCCTGCCATGCCTTGCGGAAATTTTCGCGCTGCGTGCGGCCGACTTTCTTTTCTTTCTCGATCGACTCCGGCAGCATGCCAGCTTTCGCACCTTCTTGCAGGATGAAATCGTCGTTGTAGATGTCGAAGACGAGATATGTGCCGTGCTGCTTCGCGAGCGCGATGCCTTCGTCGTCGATAAAGCTGCTGTGCTCTACCGAATCGATGCCCGCGCTGATCGCATCTTTGATGGACTGCGTGCCGTGTGCGTGCGCCGCGACTTTTCGGCCGAGCTTGTGCGCTTCTTCCACGATCGCTTTCAGCTCTTCAAGCGTGTACTGCGGCGTGCCGGGCTGATCGCCTTTGCTCAAGACGCCGCCGGATGCGCAGACTTTGATCACGTCGGCGCCATATTTCACGGTCTCGCGGACTTTTGCGCGTGCGGGCCAAGGGCCGTCGGCGACGCCTTCCGCGCGGTGGTGAAATTCATACGGAAGAAGATTGTCATCGCAGTGCCCACCGGTGATTCCGAGCGGCGGGCCGGAAACGAGCATGCGCGGCCCTTCGATCTCGCCGGCGTTGACTCCGTCGCGCACCGCGACGTCTGTATAACCGGTCGCGCCGACGTTTCGAATCGTCGTGAATCCGGCGCGTAGTGTGACGCGCGCGTTTTTTACGCCACGCACTGTTTCCTCGGGGATGGAGACGCCGAGGGATGCGTAGCCGCCGTCGGTCGGGTCGCCGGTGATGTGTGTGTGGACATCGATCAGACCAGGCAGGCATGTTGCATTCGAAAGATCGACTGCCGCGGTGCCGCTCGGTGCTGAGGATGAGCTGGACGGGCCGACGGATGTAATGGCGCCGGTTGCATCGAACACGACGATCTGATCGGTGAGCATCTTGCCGGAACGCACGTCGAGCAACTTGCCGCACTTCACCGCGCCTGGGCCGTTCTTCGCCTGCGTGGCAGCTTTTTCGTCCGGGGCGCCGGGCGCCCTTGGCACAAGCATCGTCGTTGCAGCGAATACCACAGCCGCCATCAAACTCAAAGCCGGCAAAGATTTCCGCATCGAGCTCCCCTAGTCGCTCCGAATGACTGTTCGTCATTCTCTATCGAGCGACGAAACCACGGGAGCATACCTCTAAGGGGCGCGCGTTGAAAAGGGAAGACGCCATCTCTCTCATCGGCTAGTCCGAGGAGAATGGCTCCCCTTGACATGGGGATTCCTCGGTGCTATTTATCTAGCACCTGCTAGAAAAATAGCAGCGACACCAAGTAAATGGAAAAAACGGTCCAGATCCTCTCCCGCCGCGAACGCCAGATCATGGACGTGCTCTACAAGCTCGAACGCGGCACCGTCGCGGAAGTTCTCGCTCGCATGCCGGGCAAGCCGCACTATTCGACGGTTCGCGCGCAGCTTCGCGTACTTGAGGAAAAAGGGCACGTGCGCCATGAAGGCGACGGCCTTCGCTATATCTACATCCCAGCGGTGCCGCGTGACGTTGCGCGGCGATCCGCGCTGCGCCATCTGATCGATACATTTTTCGAAGGCTCGACGGAACAAGCGGTGGCCGCTCTGCTTGGCGGCGAAGCCTCGAAAATCACGCCTGAAGAATTGGAGCGCCTCAGGCAACTCGTCGCTCGCAGCTGGAAGGAGAAATTTCGATGAACGTTCCGCTGACCGCGAATTCGCTGCCGGTGTTTTTGTTCGCCTGCGTCGTCAAGGCGACTATCGTGTGGGCTGTGGCTATATGCGCGGCCACAATCCTTCGCCGCGCCTCGGCTGCATCGCGTCATTTTGTTTGGGCGACGGCGATTCTCGCCTCGCTCACCCTTCCTCTTTTTTCGATGCTGCTGCCTGTCTGGCGTTCGACTACGCTTACGTATGCTGAGCGGTGGCTCCCGTCGCAGCCTGCCGTTGCTGCGCAATCTTCGCAATCGATCTCGCCTATGATCGTCGACGTCGTAAGAGTGGCATCGTCCGCATTCCACGCAGGCACTTGGATCATCGCTTTGTGGGCACTCGGCGCGGGCATCGTCGCGTCCCGCCTTGTCTTTGGACTTTTGCGTACCACGTTGATCGCGAGAAAATCGCAGGCGTTGTGCGACAAAGCGTGGATCGCCGACGTTGCTGAAATCGCGAACTCCTTTCACATAAGGCGCCCGGTCCGGCTCCTTCAATCGTCCGATCCCGCAGGGATGCCTCTCACCTGGGGTCTGCTATACCCCACGATCCTTCTTCCGTTAGGCATTACGGCTTGGACATCCGAACGCCGCCGCATCGTTCTCTTCCATGAATTCGCCCACATCGCTCGTGCCGACTGGTTCCTGCAAATCTGCGCTGAACTCTCTCGCGCGCTCTATTGGTTCCACCCGCTCGCGTGGACCGCGTCCGCGGCGCTGCGTCACGAAAGCGAACGGGCCTGCGACGATGCCGTCCTCAACTCGGGTGTTTCCGCCGAGGATTACGCCGGCGAACTGTTGGCCCTCGCCCGCAGCCTTGTGAATTCTCCCGCGAGTGTCTGTCCCGCGCTTGCCATTGCACGCCCCACAAATCTGGAAAGGAGATTTGCCGCCATGTTGAATCCATCGCTCGATCATCGCTCGTCTCACCGCAACAAAGTGCTCACCGCAATCGCAGCTTTGTGCTTCCTGTTGCCGCTCGCCGCCATTCGTTTGCCGGCGCAAGACGTCTCAGTCTTCACCGGCACGATCTACGACGCCAGCGGCGCCGTCGTACCCAACGCCACCGTGATCTTGAACGACGCCAGTAGCAAGTCAATAGGGATGAGCTCTTCGGCGGGCGACGGGAGGTTCACATTTAAATCCGTTCCCGCCGGTGAATATGAATTTAAGGTCATGAAGCTTGGCTTCGAGATCTATCGCGATCCGCAGCTCAATCTGAAGGCATCACAGGCCCGCACCCTCGACGTCCATTTGAAGGTCGGCACGATTTCCGAGTCTGTCGATGTTCACGCCGAGGGGCACGCGCACGACGGCGCTGCAAAGCCGGTCAGCCGCGTCAAGATCGGCGGCGAGATCGAAGCTTCAAAATTGGTTACAAAGGTTCAGCCGATTTATCCCGAGTCCGCAAAGGCTGCCGGCATTCAGGGCAAGGTGGTCCTTCACGCCGTTATCGGCATGGACGGCGCACCTCTCTCGTTGCAAGTCGTAAACGCCGACGCCGATCCCGAGCTGGCTCGAGCCTCGATCGAAGCCGTCAGTCGTTGGCGCTACTCGCCGACATTGCTGAATGGCCAGCCCATCGAGGTCGATACGGTTGTGGTGGTGAACTTCACGCTGGCTCCATAATTTCGCGAGTGTCCACGTAGGATTTTTCCGCATAAATTCCCGCTACAAAAGGAAAGGGACAAGCCATTCGGCTTGTCCCTTTCCGCATTCCGATTGAGGCCGGCGCTTACTTCTTGGGTGCAGCGGCTTTTGCCGCGGCGTCGGCGTACTTCTTCGTGAAGCGCTCGACGCGGCCCGCGGTATCGATCAGCTTCTGCTTGCCGGTGAAGAAGGGGTGGCAGCTCGAGCAAATTTCGACCTTAAGCGTATCGCCCTTGATGGTCGAACGCGTTGGAAACGCATTGCCGCATGCGCAGTGCACATTGACGGCGTGGTAGTCGGGATGAATGTTGGCTTTCATGATGATGCTCCAGTCTGTCGCGTCCGGTCTGCGCAGCTCGTTGATTGGTCGTACAGCCGCGTCGCTAGGTCGCTAGACAAACTTAGATTATACGACAGGCGTTCTGGATTCCAAAACTTGTATCTGTGTGGCGGCTCATCGACTTACGGACTCATCTGTGCAGCGGGTACCGAGGGCCGCCGCCGTACCCCATAAAAAGGTCCATTTCGTCAAAACGTCCACTTTGTCGCCGCCTGCACAAAATCCTCGGCGTGTTCGTCCTGCCCGAATGCCACCTTCGGCTCGATTCGAAACACGCTGCCGCCCGACGACTCCAGCAGCGGCAACAACTTGCCGCCGTACTTCTTGTCGTAGAATTCGCCCATCCGCTTCCATTCGGCGCGGTCGGTAATCTCGGTCGCCGTTCCCTCGACGATCACGGCTTCGTCAGCCTTCTCGGTCCCGATGACACAATGCGGCTGAGCGGCGATATTTTTCGCCTTGCGCGTTTGCGGCCCGGTGCTGAACCAGAACGCGCCATCCCACCAGATTCCCCAGATCACCATCAAGTGTGAACGCCCATCCGGGCGCGTGGTCGAAATCCAATAATTGTGTGATTTTTCCAGCCGCTCGGCGGCCCAGGCCCACGGTTTCAGGGCGGAGAGATCGTCGGAGGGCTTTCCGATTGCGTCGGGCCAGTGCGGACGTCCAGCTTTCGGCTCGCTCATCTTGGAGTTTCTCCTTGAGCCTAAGTAGCATAGACACGCGCGCACGTGCCAGCGTGATTTGTTTTGAGTTTTGCGACTGCCAGGTTGAGTGAAACGAGGCGCGAAGTCGTTCAGCGCGATGAATCGATATGAGCTGGACGCGTTACGAGATGAACGCGCAGCCGATGCGATATCCGCCCTGTTTTGTCAGTTGCGACCAAATCGGCTTCAGGCTGACGCGCACCGGCGGCAAAATCGGCACATGCAGCACGGCAAGAATGCTCGTTGGCAACGATTCCTGTTTGTCGAGTTCAATTGCGACGCCACCGAATCCCAGATCGACAACGCGCGCGCGCCGCGTGTTTTGATCACCCAGCATCGCGTACGCGTTCGTTCCGGTCATGGAGACGCGCTCGGCCTTTCGCTGCGCAGTGTAAAGCGGCTGCGACGTCGATTCAGGAGTGACGGATTTCGGGGCTGCCGGCGCGACTTCCGCTGTGCTTGCCGAAGCGGATGCGGCCATTGTCGCTTCTTGTTTTTCGAGGGGCCGGTGAAATTCGATGGAAATCGGTGAAGCCGGGCGAGGGGTGCTCTCGGTCGTCGCTGGTGGAGTCGACACGGCTGGTCGGGGCGGCGTTGGAGGCGCGGCGATCGGCGGAGTAGCGGTGGCGCTCGAAACCGACGGCCCAAGCGCTGGAGGAGTTGCGACAGCCTTCGTCTCGCCGCTGCCAAGCTTGCGATGATTGGCGTGCTTCAGCCGGTAAAGGCGCTCGTCGGCAACGCGAATCAATTCGTCGGCTTGTTCGCCGTCGAGCGGAAACGTCGCCACGCCGTGGTCCATGCTCACGGTGACGGCTAAAGGCAGTTCCTGGAGCATCTCAGTGAAAACTGTTTCGATACGGCGGCTGAGTGCGAGCGCCTGGTCCGCATCGGTTTGCGGCAGCAATACCGCGAATTCGTCTCCGCCGATGCGAAACGCAGAGTCCGAAGTACGCAGCGCCTTTTTCAAAGTTCTCGCCGCAGCGCGCAACACTTCGTCGCCGCCTGGGTGGCCGTGCTTGTCGTTCACTTCCTTGAAGCGGTGGAGATCAAGCATTACCAGGCCAAGCGGAAGTCCATAGCGTCGCGCCCGGTTCAATTCCTTTTCGAATCCTTCGCTGAAAAGGCGGCGGTTATAGAGTCCTGTAAGAGGATCGGTGACGGCGTTGACTTGTAAGATTTTCAGTTCGTCGTATTCGAGGACGATCGGAACCCGAAACAGTCCGGCCGAAGTCAGCACATCCATCAGCGCCGTCTTCAGGGCGACCTGTCGGCCCATATGGTCGGTCAGTTCGCGCCGGCGCGTCATCGTCTCATCCCAGAGCTGAACGCACTGGGCTTCGCGAAGATCCAAATGGGTAATCGCGCGAATATATCGCTGGAGGAACTGGCCGCGTGCGCCAGTATCGAGGCCGTCGAGCGTTTCAGCGAGGAGTTCGAGATACGAATCCTCGATTGGCAAACGGGTGGGGGCGCCGCCAAGGTTGGGCATCTAGGTATACACCTAAACTTTGCCTAGCCCCGCGGGGTTGGGGAGATAAGCAAGTAGCTTGTACAAGAGGAGCAAGTCAGAGTCCATCCGTATTTCGGCTTAGTATATATCGTACTGGCAGGAATAGCCGTTATGCTACCCGCAGACCATTGATAAATCGCTAGTTAGTGTAAGGTGGACCTGTGGGAAAGTTGTTGGATACCTTCCCAACGGGCCTTCGCAAGCTGGGATCCCGACCAAATCGTGGTCGGGAGTGGCATAAATTTACTCAAGCGGCCGGATGAATTCCAGTCCAAACAGCCGGATATCGCCAACGACCTCTTGACGTAGTACTTTTGCGGCGATTGGAGGGGTTTCGTTGGGCACTAGGCTCGACGAAGTGGGCGAGGGCGCCGGCACCGTGAGCTGCACCATTTGATCCACGCGCAACGGGTGTGCGGAGGTTATACAGGCACCGAACGAGCTGATATTCAGGGTCTTGGTCAGCTCGATGAATTCGATGCCGGAAGGATCGGCGGCCCGCAAGAAAACTGGCACTTGCAGCCGAATCCGAGGGGATCGTCGCTGCTGGCTATACTCCAATTGCGGACCTTCCTTGATGTTTTGCGTTCTCAATAGGGACAACCCCGTAGTACTGGCGCACTAGTACGAACTGAACAGAAACTGAGCATATTCGGTGCCACAAAACCCACCCTCTGACACCTTATTAAATGCATTTAATTCAGTAGTATACCGCGAACTCCAATCGCCTTCCACTCGATGCCCTCAGCACGCACGCTACGGAAAGCACCTAGTTTTCCTCATTTGTGCAAATGGAACGTATTTACCATTGACAGTCCGAGAAGCGCCCTGAGATTATGGCACCTCGCCGAAAGGGAAAATTTTTTCCCTAGGACTTTACCCAAGCTTAGCCGACCTTATGGGTGGACGAACCCTATCACCGATCTTATCCGAGCCGCGCTCGCCGAATGCCGCGGCCATTCCTCTGGCGCACGTCACCCGTCTTCTCGACACGGTCGACCGCTCACTTCTCGTTTCCGAGAGGAGCGGCAGGATCGTTTTGGCAAATGCCCGCGCGAGAAAGTGTCTGGATTCCGTTGGGCTCGCCGACTACGCTCGAATGAGCCTATTCACCGATATTTTGCAAGTAGATGCAAAGAGAATTTTTTCGGCGATTGAGGCTGGTGAGCAGGAGGTAATGCTCGACCTGCAACGCGGCGAGAAACACACGAAAGCAAGCGTGCAGTGGCTCGCCGATCCCGACTGGTTGCTCATCGAGTTCGAGATTCCCGCGGAAGCTCAATCGGTGCCCGATCCTGCGACGCAGATCACCGTTCAGGAGTTGTTGCAGGAACGCGAGATCACGTATCGCAATTTGCTCGCAGCATATTTGAAACTGCAAGAAGTGAACCGCCAGAAAACTGTTTTCCTCGCATCGGCAGCCCACGAACTGAAAACTCCACTCGCCGTCATCAAGGGTTACTACGATCTTTTGCTCACCGGCTCTCTTGGCCGCTTGTCCGAAAAGCAGCGCGACATTCTCGAGGAATCGAAAGAGAGTTGCGAGCGCCTCGTTCGCCTCGTTTCGATGTTTCTCAATTATTCAGCGCTCGAAAGCGGCAAGTTGGTTTTGCAGCTTCGCGAAAACGACCTTCGCGATTGTCTCGATGAACTTTCCAAGCGCTGGCTGGAAGCGTTTCAGCGCAAGGGAGTCCGGCTCGACGCGTCGTTCGATCCATCGATTCCGAATTTCCGCTTCGACTATCAGAAAGTCCAGCAAGCCGCCGCGAACCTGCTCGACAACGCTTTGAAACACACTCCTGCCGGAGGTTGCGTCGCGCTACGCGCCGCACCGCATTTCTGGGAGCGCCGCGTTTCCGAAGCCTTGCCCGCGCAAGAGCGGCGTCGCTTCCGTTTGCCGCGCCCCAATAGCGTCGAAGTCTCCGTGAAAGACAGCGGCCCCGGCATTTCGCCCGAGCATCATCAGGAAATTTTCGAAGACTTCGTTCGCGTCGATCGCAACACCACCGGCATGGGTCTCGGCCTCGCGATCGCGAAGCGCCTTGTCCAGGCGCACCGCGGCAAGATTTGGGTTGAGAGCGAAACTTCCGACGGGAGCAAGTTCACCTTTTTGTTGCCCATGGACCAGAATTAAAACGAATTTCGCTGCAACGCTTCGATGTGTGCCCAGGCGTTAGCAGATTTGAGGGAGAGGGAAATGGCGGTTAAAGAAAAGATTCTCGTAATCGACGACGAACCCAGTATTCGAAAGTATCTCCAGACATTGCTCGAGGTCGACGGCTTCGACGTCGAAACCGTTGGCTCCGG
Source organism: uncultured Acidobacteriota bacterium (assembly GCA_963795355.1). Classification (GTDB taxonomy): domain Bacteria; phylum Acidobacteriota; class Terriglobia; order Acidiferrales; family UBA7541; genus Acidiferrum. Next base: position 771,034 of record CAWCHM010000005.1, on the reverse strand, counting down.
CAAAGAGGCGCTGTCCAAGATCAGCGACGGCGATCGCCCCGATTTCATCATCCTCGACGTGCTGATGCCCGAGATGAACGGCATCGACGTCCTGCGCGAACTCTTGCAGCTCGATCGCAGCCTCAATGTCATCATGCTGAGCTGCTCCAACGAGGTCGGCACCGTCGTCGAAGCGATTCGCATCGGCGCGCACGACTACCTCACCAAGCCATTCGAAAAGAGCGATCTCGACGCGGCGATGCTCAAGTCGCGCCAGAAAAAGCATCTCGCGCAGGAAAATCAGGCGCTGCGCGATTACTGCGATCAGGTCACCGAGGACCTCAGCTTCCTTGCGGCTAGCCCGCAGATGGTTCGCATCCGTCAGCAGATTTTGCAGATCGCGCCCGTCGATGTTCCGGTGTTCATCTGCGGCGAAAGCGGCGTTGGCAAGGAAGTCGTCGCTCGCATGATTCACTTGCGCTCCAAGCGCCGCAACCAGGCTTTCATCAAGGTCAATTGCGCCGCTCTTCCCGGCGAACTCCTCGAGTCCGAACTTTTCGGGTTCGAACAGGGCGCGTTCACCGGCGCCCATCGCGCCAAGCCCGGCAAATTCGAACTCGCCAACAAGGGCACGATCTTCCTTGACGAAATCGCCGAGATGAGCACACACCTTCAGGCAAAGCTCCTCCACGTCCTCCAGGATCATCAATACTCGCGACTCGGTGGACGCCACATGGTCGAAACCGACGTGCGCGTTCTGGCCGCCACCAACGTCGACGTTCAGGAAGCTATGAAGACCGGCCGCTTCCGCGAAGACCTCTACTATCGCCTCAACGTTCTTTCGATTCTCGTGCCGCCACTGCGTGAACGCGCCACAGAAATCCCGCTGCTGTTCCGGCACTTCCTCGACAAGTACAGCGAAAAATTCGGCAAGCCGTCGATGGCGCCGTCCAAGCACTTGCTCGACGCCGCGGCGAACTATCCGTGGCCCGGAAACCTTCGCGAACTCGAAAACTTCGTCAAGCGCTACGTCATTCTCGAAGACGATGAAGGCAGCCTCCGCGAATTGGTCGAAATGTCGAGCGCACGCCAGCGCACCTCGCCGCGCCAGGAAGTTGCCGTCCCGCGCGAGCAGGGACTCAAGGCGCTCGTCCGTGGCCTCAAGGACGAAGCCGAAATGGAAGCCATTGCCGACGCTCTTGAGAAGACGCGTTGGTGCCGCAAAGACGCCGCCAAAATGCTGGGCATCAGTTACAAGGCGTTGTTGTACAAGATGCGGCAGTTCAATCTCGATACGCCACGAACCCGGCGTTCTGCCGCTCCGGCTGCGGCCGAAGAAGTGGCGCCAGTGGGCGCGGTCCGCGGCGAATGACCGCGAGTCGCGTCAGCATTCGATTCGTTCTTTCGCGGAATCTCCGCCCGCGCTAAGCCCAGGCTCTGTAGGGTTTTGCCGCCGCCCTTGCCCCGTGCGGACTAAGCCCCATTGCGTCAAATTTTCGATGGCGTGAAGCACCTGTTTCCTGTATTGTCACGCAATTCGGAAATGTGAATTGCCGGTGAAGGCCTCGACACCGTTTTCAGGTGGATGCGTCCAGGCATATGAGCAAGTCGCTCGTTCATCGGTGTGCCCAGCCGTTCAGAGACCTTGGGAATATCGTTTTGCAGCGCTCGAATTCTGTCCGATTCGAATCCGTCGCTGCTAAAATTTTCGAAAGGGGCGCGGTCGTACTTGGTGTGACCGCGGGCGGAGTGGAGGATGAGTATAATGACGGAACGTCGAAACGCTCGACGTTATGACCTGTCGCTGCCGGTAATCGTTCGCGTCCCTGCCGAACGGCTGCCCGACTCCCAAAAGGGCAAGACCCGCGACGTCTCCACGCGTGGCTTGTATTTCGTTCTCGATCAGGACCTCGAAGCCGGCTCCGAACTTGACATCACGCTGACACTGCCCGCCGAAGTCACTCATGGCGGAGAGGTTTTCGTCCGCGCATTGGGCAAAGTGGTTCGCGTCGAGCGCCGCATGGAAGATGGCAGCGCCCGCCTCGGCGTAGCCGCCGTAATCGAACGCTACGACATCATTCGCGGCGAAAACGGCCGCGCGTGACCCGCTGGTAACCCGCATCAATCACACGCCTTAGCGTGCAGAGCACTAGCCGCCTACCCTCTGAGCGACGGGCAACTGTTTGCCTCTTGAGGAAAACTTTGAGCCATCGACGCGAGTACTATCGGTTCCATCAAAAAATCCCTCTTTAGTCCTAGAACTGATCATCTATCCACTAACTCTAATCGATAGAGCAGTTTACGATTCTAATTCTCTTCCCACCCCCTCCATCCCATTCAAAACATTTGTGGTTATACGTGTGCTTGTATCACTCCCGTCAGCGACCAGGTTCGCGCGGGGGTTTCAAGCATGGCTGTGACAGCATCGGCAAAGGCGACGATCAGACCCTCGCTTCTGCCCTCAGAGGACGTCATCTTCGGGCGTTCCGCCGCTATGCAACCCATCCGGCAGATGGTCGCCAAGGTTCTCGCCACCGACCTTCCCGTCCTCATCCAGGGCGAAAACGGCACCGGCAAGGGCCTCCTCGCTCAATATATCCACACGCGCTCGCGGTTCGCCTCTGGCGCTTGCATCAAAGTGAATTGCGCCGCGATCCCCGGCCCGCTCCTGGAAAGCGAACTCTTCGGCCACGAAAAGGGCGCCTTCACCGACGCCAATTCGGCCAAGCCTGGCTATGTCGAACTCGCCGACAACGGCACGCTGTTTCTCGACGAGATCTCCGATCTCGACATGAGCCTTCAGGCTAAAACTCTTCAACTCCTACAGGACGGCACCTACAGCCGCATTGGCGATACGCAAGAGCGCCGCTCTACCACGCGCATCATCTGCGCCACCAACCGCAACCTCGCCGACGAAATCGCCGCCGGCCGCTTCCGCCAGGATCTGTACTACCGCATCAACGTCGTCACACTGAACCTGCCGCCTCTGCGCGAGCGCCGCGAAGACATCCCACTCCTTGCCAATTATTTCCTTACCCAGTTGAAAGCAAAGTACGAGCGCGAAGCTCCTCCGTTCTCCGAAGAAATGCTACATGCCTTTACACATCAGGAATGGCGCGGAAACGTACGGGAACTTGAAAATCTTGTGGCTCGTTATGCTATCTTAGGCGGACTTGATCCCGTTGCGGCGGACCGCACTTTAAGGCGTCCGTCAATCACTCCTTTAAAAGTTTCGGTGGACGGAACAGTTTCCCTGAAGCATATTGCGAAGCAAGCCGTTCGCGAAATGGAGAGCAATGTGATCTTGCAGGTTTTGCGCGAGAACAAATGGAATCGTCGCAAGGCTGCAAATGTTTTGAACATCAGCTACCGGTCCTTGATTTACAAGATTCAGGAGGCTGGACTTTCTCAAAGGCATCACCGAAAAAGTATTGAGTCGCCTGTAGCATCGGCACGCAACGCATCCGCGTTGTCGGATTAGCCGAGAAAGTCCCCCGCACGGCGATTACTTCATAGGCGTCCCAGCAGATGCTCTTTGGCATCTAACGAACGGGGCGTGCGCGAAAAAACTTGGCCTTTGGTGTGAATGATTTTCCGCTCTGCGTGGAAGAGCGCTTGCCGATATCGCCTCTCTAGCGGGAGTGCACACCAAAGCGACTGAACACAATGCATTTACTCCGGCTTTCGGTGTTTGTTGTAGAATTGGCTGTCTGGTAAGAAAAGTGCTCTCTCTGTAGTCGGAGTAAATCGTCCGTCTATCGTTGTAGCTGTTCGGGACCCCTGGGAGATCGATTTGTACACGGCCTTTTATCAACTCAAAGAAGAACCGTTCCGTCTTACACCTGACCCCAGATTCCTTCATCTGGCCGACCCTCACCGCACCGCGCTCAAAGTTCTTCTGCAAGGCGTTTTGCAACGCAAAGGTTTCACTGTAGTCGCTGGACCGGTTGGCACCGGCAAGACCACTCTGCTTCACACCGCTCTACAGATTCTCACCGAAAAATCCGAAGGTCGCGGACGCCTCGTCTCCGCCTTTCTCGTCAATCCCACGCTCGCCCCGAGCGAACTGCTCGAAGCCGTTCTCGACGAATACGAAATTACCTGCACCGCCACGAGCAAGCCGCGTCGTCTCGCCGCGCTTCACCAGATGCTCTTCCAGACCCAGCAACAGGGCGGCACCGCGATCCTCTTGATCGACGAAGCTCACCTCATGAGCGTGGAGCTGCTCGAAGAAATTCGTCTCCTCGGCAACACCGACACGTATCAGGAAAAATTGCTCCAGATCGTCCTCTGCGGCCAGCCTGAATTATTCGCCGTCCTCCAGCGCCCCGAACTTCAGGCGCTCCAGCAACGCATCGCCAGCACTTGCCTGCTGCGTCCTCTAAGTCTTCCCGAAGTCCGCGCGTACATGGCCGAGCGTCTTCACGCTGCCGGACTTCGCGGCTCGAGCCCATTTACCGGCACCGCCGTCGAAGTCATCCACCGGCTGACGGGTGGCGTTCCGCGCCTCATCAATTTGCTCTCCGACGCGTGCTTGCTCGTCGGCTTCGAACTCAAGCGCAAACAGATCGATCAGTTCCTCGTCGAACAGGCTTCCGAAGATGTTCTCGGCTTGCTGAAGGGTCCGTTTGCTCCCGGCGGTCTTGGCACGGTTCCCACGAATTCCGATAGCCGCGAAGAGGCCCCGACAGAACAGCCCGAATCTCGCAGCAAGTGGTCCGACCGACCGTTGCAAGCGCGCACTGCAGCCGCTTCCGAATCCGCGTCGCTTTCCTCCACCGCGACAGCCACTATGGCTGCTGAAGAACGCCGCTCCGCCAAGCCGACTCCGCGCGACGCCAACTGGACAAAGTCCACCTTCGACAACCTGATCGACGCCCTGAAGCACGGCCGCGCCACCGCCCGCGACTAGGCGTCGCGCATTCAGCTCAACCGGGTATTTGGGTCGTTCTAGGAGCTCCAGACAAGGCACGGCTGCCCCCCTTCTACCCCATCTCCACCCTGAAAAAGCGTCCCAAGCGTTACGTAACAGTTCGACAACACCGTCCGGAAACCTGCTTGCCCAGTACTGACCCTCTCCTCTACATTGACTGTACAGTGGCTACGAAACGCACTACCGCAAAACTATCCGTCTGCATCCTCTCGCCGCACCCTCTGGTGCTGAGCGAATTCGAGCGTTTGCTCGCCAAGCCCCAATTCAAGGTCACCGTAAAGCACCTCGAATCGACCTTGGCTCCGGATCTTCGCAATCTCGAACCGCCCCAGGCACAGGTTTACGTCATCGATGCCCATGCCGCCCGTCCTGCGACCGGCGCCCTGCTGGCCAACATTTTGGAGCGCTATCCCGAGGCTCGCCTGATCGTCGTCGGGGAACAGCTCAGCGACGCCAACAGCTATTCGCTGCTGCGCCTCGGTGTGAAGGGTTTATTGACCTACGTGGAAGCTCGCGAGCAGTTGATCCGTGCGCTGCCTCTTGTCGCTGTCGGTGGGTTCTGGGTTCCGCGTTCGGTGCTCTCCGGCTTTGTCGATTCGATCCTGACCGGTCAGGGCCGCCGGCTCAAGACCGACACCGTCACCAATCTCAGCCGCCGCGAACAGGAAGTCTTGGATTCCTTGCTCGAAAATCTTTCCAACAAAGAAATCGCCAGCAAGCTCAACATCGCCGAGCGCACCGTGAAGTTTCACGTCTCCAACTTGCTCAGCAAGTTCGGTGTCCGCCGCCGTGCTGATCTCATCCTGCTGACCTTCCAGCGCCGCATGGCGCCCGTCGCCTAGTTTTAGCAATTTTCTCTCAACTCAAATTTATAGCGCGTGCTTGTTAGAGTTTCGGCGGCTTCGATCAAGCAAGCTTGCATATTCAGAGCCGCATTGTTGCGAGCGGGTCATCCTGAGTCGTCCGAAGGACGGCAAGGATCTCAGCTGTAAACTCATCCGATCAATTCAACACGTCATCGCGCCTCGCCGCCTCGCGCTCAATCCGAAAACTTGTACTTGATGATGCACCACAGCGCCTGCACGCCGTCCTTCCAGGTAATCTTTTTCCCCTCTTCGTATGTGCGCCCCGCATAAGAAATCGGCACCTCGTAAATGCGCCAATCCCTCTTCGCAATCTTCGCTGTAATCTCCGGCTCAAATCCAAAACGGTCCGACCGCAACTCGATTCCCGTTAAAACTTCGCGCCGGAAAACTTTGTAGCAGGTCTCCATGTCGGTGAGCTTCAGGTTCGTAGCAATGTCCGACAGCAGCGTCAGCATCGTGTTGGCGACGTAGTGCCAGAAATAATGCACGCGTTGCGGGCCGCCAAGGAATCGCGATCCATACACGACATCCGCGCGTCCATCCAGAATCGGCTCGAGCAATTTCCCATAGTCGCGCGGGTCATATTCCAGGTCGGCGTCTTGCACCAGCACGATGTCCCCGGTCACCTGCGCGAATCCGCGCCGCAATGCCGCGCCTTTTCCCTGATTTCGTTCCTGAAAGAAAAATCGCAGGTCATGCAACGGAATCGCGTCCGCGCCGTCCGTCGCCGCAATCGACGCCTCGCCCTTCGCTTGCATCGCCGCCATCTCCTGCAGCCTCTGCCGCGTGCCGTCGGTCGAGCAATCGTCCACGATAATGACTTCCTTACGCGGTTCCGTGTCCAGCACACGCCTTAGGATCTCGTCGATCGTGTTCTTCTCGTTGTAAACCGGAATCACCACCGAAATTTTGGGATCGACCAGTGCCGACGGGCTATATCGTCTACGAGTCATAACGTGACCCGATTGTATCGACGCCTCCCAATGCGAGTAAAGGCGTCCTGCGTTTGGGATTCGGGGTTTGGGTGCCGCACCCTCAGTTTTTGGAGTATGCGGTTTAGATCAAACCCCATCCAGACCGCAACGACAATCATTCCGTAGCACACGCGCCCTCGCCGGTGCGCCCAGCGAAGCCGAGCCGGGTCATCACGCCCAGCCCAAAAAACCGTTATTATATTTCGCTGGTTGAAACGCTTTCTCCATGCCCACTTTTCACATCGAACAATTCGGTTGCCGCGCCACGCAAGCCGACGGCGCCGCCATCGAGCGCCAACTCCGCGCCCAAGGACACGACCTCGCCTCCGTTCCCGGTGCCGCTGACATCATCGTGATAAACACCTGCACCGTAACCGCCGCCGCTGATTCGCAGGCCCGGGACGCCATCCGGAAGCTCCACGCCCAAAATCCCGCAGCCAAAATCATCGCTACCGGCTGCTACGCCCAGCGCGCCCCTGAAGAGTTGGCCGCCCTGCCTGGCGTCCTCCACGTTGTAGGCAACTCGCACAAACCCGAAATCCCCACTCTGATTTCCAGAATCGCGCCGTCTAATTCCGACTCGCCGAATTTCGTGTCGATGCAATCGCTTTTCTCTTCATCTGGCTCTATCGATCTTCCAAAAATCTTGACGGCCGACATCTTCACACGCTCCGAATTTCTCTCCGCTCCCGTCCTCGGAGGCGAATCGAACCACACTCGCCCCACTTTGAAAATTCAGGACGGCTGCAATCTCCGCTGCTCCTATTGCGTCATTCCGTTCGTCCGCGGCAAAAGCCGCAGCATGCCACCCGACGAAGTCGTCGCCGAAATCCGCCGCCTCACCGCCGCCGGCTACAAAGAAATCGTCCTCAGCGGCATCAACCTCGGCACGTGGGGTCGCGATCTCACCCCGCGCGTCGAATTCGAAGAGGTGCTCCGCCGCATCCTCGACGAAACCGACGTTGCCCGCCTTCGCATCAGCTCCATCGAACCGCTCGACGTCACCGCCGACCTCATCGCCCTCTTCGCATCGACGCCGCGTATCGCCCAGCACTTCCACATGCCGCTGCAATCCGGCTCCGATCGCATTCTCGCCGCGATGCATCGCTGGTATCGCTCCGAACACTACGCGCGCCGCGTCGAACTCATTCGTGACCAGCTTCCCAACGCCGCCATCGGCGCCGACGTGATCGCCGGCTTCCCCGGCGAAACCGCCAAAGATCACGCAGCGACTCTTGATTTCGTCGACAGCCGTCCGTTTACGTATCTCCACGTTTTCTCCTACTCCGTCCGCCCCGGAACGGCGGCAGAGTCGATGCCGGATCATGTTCCCGCCACAACGATTCGAGAACGTGCTCGGGAACTCCGCGCGCTCTCCGATAAAAAATCCGCCGCTTTCCGCAAATCGCAAGTCGACGCCACGCTCGAAATCCTGACGCTGCGCCATACGAACGAGACGCACGCCGCCGAATTCGCCGAACGGTGGACACCCGCAATTTCAACAAGCTATCTCCAGCTCCGCCTCGCTGGCACGTTCGCGCCCAATCAACTCCTGCGCGCAAAAATCATGCGCCACGAAAACGGCATTCTCCATGCCTCGCCGGAAACCGAAACCAATTTTGCCGTTCACCACGCCGCATCCGACTTGTAAACTCCGTTCATGCTCGTACTCGGTGTCGCCAGCCTGGACCAGGATTCCGCCGTCGCGCTTCTCGACGAAAAATCCATCCTCGCCGCCATCGAGGAAGAAAAAGTCGATCGCGCCCCCGGCGTAAGCACCGTTCCCGCCGCGGCGCTGCAACGCATTTTCGATCAGCACGGCATTACGCCCGCCGATCTCGACGGCGCCGCACTCGCCGACTCGTCACAAGAAGCCCGCCTGCGCGAATCCGGCCTCGGTTCAAAATTTTCTACAAGTCGCAAACGCCGCTCTGCGCGCGACCTGCGCAAGTCGACCGCGATCCCGCAACTCCGCGAATGTCTCGACGGCGACAGCAAGCTCAAGCTTCTGCAGTACGAACATCAGCTCTGCCATGCCGCGAGCGCGTACTACACGTCGGACTTCGATCGTGCGTTGATTCTCACGCTCGACGGCGGCAACGCTGGTCGGTGCGGACAAATTTCTCTCGGCGAAGGTGATGAAATCCGTCCGCTGCGCACGATGCAGTTTCCCGATTCGCTCGGCTGGTTTTATACGCGAATCACGGCGCTGCTTGGCCTGCGTCCGCATTGGGACGAGCACAAAGTGCAATGGCTCGGCCGCGAAGGTCAGCCGGAATATCTCCCAGTCTTCCGCAAATTATTTCGCAGCGACAAGTACGGACTTCCCGTTCTCGATCGCCGCTATTTTGCCGCGGGTTCCGACGAGCGCGGCACCTTCTCGCCGCAGTTTTTCCGCGAGATGAAGCTCAACAAAGACAAGCTGCGCGGCGACTCCGCCGTGCGGGCAGCGATTGCGCGCAGCGCGCAACTCTTTCTCGAAGAGTCCGTGCTCGACATCGCGCACCGCTTCCAGGCGCAAACGGGAGCGGATTCGCTGTGCCTGGCTGGCGGCGTTTTCCTGAATGTTCTCCTGGTGCGCGCACTCGAGACGCGCAGTACATTCGACAATGTTTACGTTCAGCCGGTCGCCGGCAACGCAGGGACCGCGCTCGGCGCCGCGTTTCTCGCTCGCAAAAAATTAAGTGGAAAATCTGGTCGCGGTGCACTGAAGACTCTTGCGCTCGGCCCGGATCTCGGCTCGCAAAGCATCAAGGCCGTGCTCGACAACTGCAAAATCATTTACAAATACACGTCGGGCGAAGACCACCTGATTTCTGAGTGCGTGAAGATTCTCGAGCGCGACAAAATTGTCGCTTGGTGCCAGGGCCGCACCGAGTTCGGCCATCGCGCGCTCGGCAATCGCAGCATTTTGGCGTCACCGTTTTCCGAATACGTCATCGACAACGTCAATCAGTACATCAAGCACCGCGCCGATTTTCATCCGTTCGCATTGTCGGTGCCTGCGGAACGCGCGCATGAGTTCTTCGACGCGTCGCCAAACTGCCGTTTCATGGCCTCGCTCGCAAAACTAACATCGAACATCGAAGGCCTCGAACAGTTCGCGTTCAACAATCGCGAGGTCCGCGTGCACACCGTCGAGAAAGAATCGAATCCCAGTTTCTGGCGCCTGCTGCAAAAATTCGGCGAATCCGCACCCGCTCCAATTCTGGTCAACACGAGCTTCAATCTTTTCGGCGAACCGCTCGTCTCCGACCCTCGCGAAGCCGTCCGCAGTTTCTACTGCTCCGGCATCGACGCGCTAGCGTTGGGCTCCTTCCTCGTCGTGAAGTAAAATCTGCTCTTCATTCAATTCTCAAAGATGACTTGGGCGAAGGCCTGGTCGGCGGTGTGGGTGATGCTGAGCGAGATGTTTTTTACGCCTAGGCGATCGGCTATGTTGCCTGCTTCGCCGTGGAGTTTGACGGTTGGGCGGCCTCCTTTTTGGCGGACGACTTCGACGTCGACCCAGCGGACGCCGCGACTCCAGCCGGTGCCGAGTGCTTTCATTGCGGCCTCTTTGGCGGCGAAGCGGCCGGCGAAGCGCTCGTATTTATTTTTGAAGCGCTCGCAGTATTCGCGCTCGGCGGGGGTGTAGAGGCGGCGGAGGATTGTTTCGCCGTGGCGCTCGATGGCGGTTTTTATGCGGCCGACTTCGGCGATGTCAACTCCGAGGCCGATGATCAAGGATTCCTCCGAAAACGCGCGGGCGCCGATTCTGGTGTGATGCCCGACTGCGATTATACTGACAGGATTGTGGCTACCAAGAAAACATCGCCGCGCAAGCGCGGTACGTCGAAAGTCAAAGCGAATTCGTCGAAATCCGGTTCGCTGAAGGCGTCTGGCAGAAATTCTGGCTCGAAGTCCAATCCGAGTAAGCTGAACTCGAAGGACTGGACCGAGAGGACGCAGCGCGGCGTCACTGTCGCGCAAGCTGGGGCATTCAACAGGTTGCCGTGGCTCGTCCATGGATTTTCCATGCGGGGTGGCGGCGTCAGCGAGATCGACGACGAAAAGGTTCTGAACCTCGGCGCGGTCGAATGGGACAAGCGCGAAAACGTCGACGAAAATAGAAAGCGATTTCAGGCAGCAGTCGGTGCGAGCGATTTGAGTTTCGTCTCGCTGCACCAGATTCACTCCGACGTGGTGCGCATTTTCGATGCGACGCCGGGCAAGCAGTGCAAGGGCGACGCACTGGCCACGAGTCGCAAAGGCTTGCTGCTCGGAGTGCGCACGGCGGACTGTTCGCCGGTCCTCGTAGTCGATCCGAAGAAGCGTGTGGTTGCCGCGATTCATGCCGGCTGGCGAGGCACCCTGTCCCGCATCGTCGTAAAAACCATCGGCCAGATGCAGATGGAATTCAAATCCGACCCGAAAGATATGCTCGCTGCGATCGGTCCGACGATCGGCGGTTGCTGCTACGAAGTCGGCACCGAGGTCGCCGCCGACTTTTCCGCAAAATTCTCCAACGCCTCCGAATTCTTCGACGAGTTGCGGACGGGGGACGAGCCTAACCCGTTGCAATGGCTCAATATGATGCCGCCGGGGCACCAGCCGCCGCCGAAGAAGGTGCTGCTGGACTTGAAGAAGGCGAACAAGGCCCATCTGATCGAGGCCGGCGTGCTCGAACGAAATATCTACGTCAGCGAGCTTTGCACGTCCTGTGACGTGGATCGGCTGTTCAGCTATCGCAAAGAAGGGGCGATGAGTGGGCGACTGTTGTCGGTAGTCGGAATTCGCGGGTGAGGTTTCGCCTGGGGTTCGCTTTTTGGGGGTATACCCCCGGTGTTTTTGAGAAGAGTGAATAAAGCTTGTGGATTGAGAGGTTTGCGAGACTGATCTTTTTGAGAGTGTGGAAGTGATTAAAAAGAGTGGAGTTACAGGAGTGCGTGAATCGGATAAGCGTCGGAAGGATGGGCTCGGCGAGTTCACAGGATATGTTACCATAAGGTAACGTACCTGTCAAGGACCAATTTGGGAATTTTTGGGTGCTTCGCGAGTTCGCGAACGACCGCCATCTGGGTTGGTCTCGAAAATTGAGATTGGTGGAGACGGTCGGCTTGGTCAAAGGCGGCGCGGGGGCGCCGCACTCCATATTCGAAATGGCGCAAATTGAAATGGTTCGAATGATGGGAGTGGGATGAGTTCGGGGGATGATCCGTTTGATTTGAAGCGGTTTGTGGAGGCGCAGGCGCCGGTTTATGCGCGGGTGTGCGAGGAGTTGAAGGCGGGGCAAAAGCGGAGTCATTGGATGTGGTTTATTTTTCCGCAGATTCAGGGGCTTGGCAGGAGTCCGACGGCGGAGCGGTTTGCGATTGGGTCGTTGGATGAGGCGCGGGCTTACCTGGAGCATCCGGTCTTGGGGGCGCGGCTGCGGGAGTGCACTGAGTTGGTGAATACGGTGGAAGGGCGGAAGGCGTCGGAGATTTTCGGCTTTCCGGATGATTTGAAGTTTCATTCGTCGATGACTTTGTTTGCGAAGGCGGGGGACGAAGCGGCGTTTCGCCGGGCGATTGTAAAATATTTTGGCGGAGAGATGGATTCGGGGACGTTGGAGAGGATTTAAGAGTGCCTCAAAGGCTGAAGCCACTTCCTTTTGGTCTGTTCAATGTCGCGGCTGAAGCCGCGACCCACCAGGCATCACGCTGACACTGCTCCTCCAAATCGTGGTTTGTAAATGGGCTTACTTCTGAGGTCCTTCGCTTCGCTCAGGATGACGGTAGTTTTTTTTGGGGTTCAAGTTTTTTGGGTCGATTCGAGAGGCAAAGTCAAAACCCGCACCCTCTAACAACTGAGGGTGCGGCACCCAGGAACAATCGCGTTAGGGCGGAGCGTGGGGAGTTTGGCGGGCGGAAAGGCCTGCGATCTGGGGAGCGATCGCGGCTATAGGGTGCGGGGCTGGATCGACGTCGGTTCGATTGAGCCGAAGTGCAGGCCGGCTTTTTGGAGGCCGAGGAGGAATTTTTCTACTTCGGCTTGGTCGGGGTCCCACCTGGATAGTTCGTTGCGGACAATTTCCAGGTCGAGGAATTTGGGGGCGCATTTGCGCAGGGAATCGATTGCGGAGCGAGCTTCGTCGTGGCGGCCGAGCATGCCGGCGGCGGAGGCGGTGGTCAGGTGCATCCAGTGATACTCGGGCATGTTGATTTTCTTGGCGGCTTGCAAGGCTGCTTCGTAATCGCAAGTGCGGAAATAGTGATGAACGTAGATGTTGTTGTACCAACCGGGATGATGGCGGTTGAGTGCGGTGGCGCGTTGAATCAGGGCCATGCCGCGTTCCCAATCGCCGGCGAACGCAATCATGATTGAGATGTAAGCGATCGTGGTGGTGTCTCGCGGGTTGAGGGAAATGGCGCGATCGGCGTTCTCGCGAAACGATGTGAAATCGCGATGGAAGAAGTGCACAGCCGCGAGCAGCTTCCAACCCATCTGACATGCCGGATCGATTTTTACGGCGCGCCAGGCGGCGTCTCGCGAGCGCTCGAGGGGATTTTCCTTCGGATTGAAGTCATCGGCGTATTCCAAGAGGTACAAATTGGAAAGACAGGCCCAGGCATTGGCGTGGTTGGGCTCGCGTGCGAGTACCTGTTCGAAGGCGTCGCGGAGGATGGCATGCTCCTCGAGCTCGACTTGCTGCAGGAAGGCGTAGTAACGCAAGACAAGTTCCGCGGCGCTGAGTTCCGCCGCGTTTCGATTTTGAGTGGGTGCGGCCATGGAGCGGACGAGAACGCCGTAACCGTCGGCGACGGAGGTCACGATGTGGTCGGTGAGATCGTCCTGAATCTGGAACGAGTCGACGCCCGCGATTTCGCGGTCGTACGACTCGGCCCAAAGTTGCGTTCCGCTTGCAGCGTCCATCAACTGCGCATTGACGCGGACGGCGGGTCCGCGTTTGCGAATGCTGCCTTCGAGCACATAGCGCGCGCCCAGTTCGCGGCCCACCGCGCGAATGTCGGCGGCGCGCTCTTTGTAAGCCGCCGCCGAGTTGTGCGCGATGACTTGAAGATACGGAAAGCGCGAAAGTCCGGCAGTGATGTCTTCGGTCAGCCCGTCGGCAAGAGATTCAAGGTTTGCATCGCCGCTTCCCGTCCGGAACGGCAACACCGCGACCCAGAAGCCTTCGCTTGTTCTGCTTTCTCCTGACGAAGTTCGCGCTGGGCTTGTGCTCGCCGACGAAGCTGGCCGCGCAACGGCCGGAGATGTGTCCAGTCCGGCTTTGCGGAGGTCGGAGAGCATCTGCTCGACCAGGTCGGGCAGCCACCATTTCAAGAGTTCCTCTCGCCCGATTGCCCCGAAATTCGGCCGAAGGTTCAGCAAGTCGCGCAGAGCCAAGCGCGCCCGATCCATATCCCCGGCCTGGGTGTAAATCACGACGAGGGTCAGTTGTGCGGTCCACAATCCGGGCATGTTCACACGCAGCATGAGCTCCAAAGCCCGCTGGGAATCGCGCTGACGATACGCGTTCACGATCATCGCCAACCAATACCAGCTCGGATGATTGGGGTTGAGTTGCGTCGCGCGTTCAGCGAGCGCGCAGCCGCGCTCCCAATCGCCGGAATAGGCAAACTCCATGCCCAGGAAGGCAGTGATGTATCCCTCCATACTATGGAGAGCCAAGGCGCGCTCGGCGGCGCCGCGGAAAGATCCAAGCTCACGGCGGAAGAAAAAAGCCGAAGCGAGCGCTGCGCTCGCGAGCTGGCTCGACGGCGACAGCGCCACGGCACGCCGCGCCGCCTCGAGGGAGCGATCCATCGAATTGGGCCGCGGGTTGTAGTTGTGTGAGTATTCGGCGCGGTAAAGCCACGAGAGCATCGCCCAGCAGTCCGCGCGGTCCGGCTCCTGCTTTACGGCTCTCTCCAGAGCCTTGACGCCCGCCAACTGCTCGTCCGCAGACACATGTTGATGGAATCCAAAGCTGCGCAGCAGAGCCTCGTAAGGAGTGAGCGACTCGGGATCGCGATGGCGCAGAGCTTCGGTCATGCTGTACGTAAGGATGCCTTGCGTGTCACCGACTGTGGCGACGATGCGCGGCACGACATCGTCGAGAAGCTCGAGAGTCGATTCGGAGTTGAACGCGCGGTCGTAGCTTCCCGCCCACAAGCTCGTGCCGGAAACGGCGTCGACGAGCTGGGTTGCTATGCGAACCTTCGGTCCGGCTTGCCGGATGCTGCCTTCCATCACATAGCGCGCATTGAGTTCTTTGGCTGCGGTACGCACATCGACGGCCTGTTGCGCATAGCGGGCCGTAGAACTGCGAGCAACCACGCGCAGGTAAGAAAACTTCGACATGTTCGTGACGATGTCGTCGGTCAAACCATCGGCGAGATCGGCCAGGTCGGAATTGCTTCCACTGTATTTGAAGGGAAGGACGGCGACCCAGAAGCCTTCGTCTTCGCGAATAGCGGAGTGCGAGACGCCGGAACCTGGTGTTGTCGCGGGTCGCGCGGCTGCGGAGGAAATCGGCACGGGTCGTGCGGAAGCCCCGGTTCCAGCGGTTCGCGCCAGGTCACGAAATTCGTTGCTGACGTCGCGCGCGGTTTGCACGCGGTGGCGCGGATCCTTTTCGAGGCAGCGGCGGATGATGCGCGCGAGATCGCTGGGAAGGTCGGAGCGCGTGTCGGTCACCGAAGGAGGGTCGTCGCGCAAAATTGCGGAGGTCAACTCGGCCGAAGATTGGCCGGTGAACGGGCGGCGGCCGGTACACATTTCGTGGAGAAGGACGCCGAGGGAGAAGATGTCGGTGCGATGGTCGAGCGCGCGTCCTGAGACCTGTTCGGGCGACATGTACGCAGGCGTGCCCATAACGACACCGGCTTGCGTTTGGGCCGAGGTCAGAGTGGCGTCGCCGCTGGAGCTTTCACCGCGAACGTCTTTTGCCAAGCCGAAATCGAGGATTTTGACGCGGCCTTCGTGGGTGACCATAACGTTGGCGGGTTTGAGGTCGCGATGAACTATGCCTTTTTCGTGGGCGGCGGAGAGTGCGTCGGCGATGTCTTTGGCGATTTCGATGATTTGCGCGGCAGGAAGACCACCGGGATGGGTGAGGCGGTCGAGCGATTGGCCTTCGACGAGTTCCATGGTGAGGAAGTGGACACCGTCGGCTTCTTCGACGGAGAAGATGGTGACGATGTGCGGGTGGTTGAGCGCGGCGACCGCGCGGGCTTCGCGCTGGAAACGGGCGAGGCGATCGGGATCACTGGCCGTATCGGGCGGGAGAACTTTAAGGGCGACGTCGCGCTGGAGTTTTGTGTCGGTGGCGCGATAGACCTCGCCCATGCCGCCGGCGCCGAGGGAGCTGACGACTCGATAGTGCGCTAGGGTGCGACCGATCAAGGATGCTCCCAGGAGAATGCGTGTTTCGACCGGACACGATTGCGGGTGCGGGCAAGTCTATCAGAGTGTTGCTTGGTCGCCGTATGAGAGAGGGAGAAGAGAAAAGTCAAAACCCGCACCCTCTAAAAGCTGAGGGTGCGGCACCCAGGAGCAGTTTTGCGGTGGATTGAAAGGAGTGGGATGCAGAAATCTACGAAGATTTTGATTCTCATCGTAGTTGTGATTCTTGCAGCAGCGTTCGCTTGGCTTCAGTACACCGGCTGGGACATGCCGTGAGGGGTTCAGGGGAGGACGGGGAGAGGCGAGTTGGGGGTTGGCGCGGCGGTGAGTTCGTTGAGGGCGAGTTGGCCGCAGGCGGCCATGACGTCGCGGCCGCGAGAATGGCGGACGAAAGTGGGGATGCCGCGTTCGATCAGATGCTTCTGGAAGATGTCGATGACTTCGGGGGAGGATTCGTGGAAGGGCAGGGAGCCGGGATT
Organism: uncultured Acidobacteriota bacterium; assembly: GCA_963795355.1. Taxonomy (GTDB): domain Bacteria; phylum Acidobacteriota; class Terriglobia; order Acidiferrales; family UBA7541; genus Acidiferrum. The sequence goes on along the minus strand of CAWCHM010000005.1, from coordinate 754,431 downwards.
CCACGGGATGAGATTGACTTTGGCAGGCTTTTAGCGGGGCGAGAAGCTTTACGACGCGCTTGGCGTCGGCGAGGGAATCGTTGACGCCGCCGAGCATGACGTACTCGAACATGAGGTATTCCCAGGAGCGGAGCGGGTAGCTCTGGCAGGCCTTCATCAAAGCGGCGAGCGGATATTTTTTGTTGATGGGCATGAGCGTGTCGCGCTGTTCGTCGTTCGAGGCATTGAGCGAGATTGCGAGGCCTGGGCGGACTTCTTCTTTGGCGAGTTTTTCGATGCCGGGGACGATGCCGCTGGTGGAGAGCGTGGTGTGTTTGGGCGAGATGGCGATGCCTTTGGGATCGAGGAGAAGGCGGAGCGCGGCGGTGACGTTGTCGAAATTGAGCAGCGGTTCGCCCTGGCCCATCAGGACGATGTTGGTGTTGGGCTGGAGCACGGCTTTGTGTTCTTCGAGCGGGATGAGAACTTGCGCGACAATTTCGCCGGGCGTGAGATTGCGGATGAGGCCGAGTTGCGCGGTGAGGCAGAACTGGCAGTCGACGGCGCAGCCGGCTTGCGTGGAGATGCAGATGGTCTGGCGTCCGTCGCTGGGCATGAAGACGGCTTCGACGCTCGCGGGGCGAGACGTAGCGCGGTCGTCGCCGCGGGGGAAGAGCGAAGAGGTAGCGGACGGAGCCGTCGGTGGAGTTGTAGCGCTGGCGGATGACGGGAAGCGTGATGCGCGATTCGTTGGCGAGGTGTTCGCGAAATGACGCGAGGGCAGCGTCGACATTTTTTCGAGGTCGAAGATGCGTTCGATGTAGAGGGCTTGGTAAAGCTGTGCGCCGCGGTAGGCGGGCTCGCCGAGAGAGACGGCGAGGTCGGTGAGTTCTTGCTTGGATTTGCCCAGGAGTTCCATGCGTGCAATGGCCCTGCGATGTCTTGGCGGGAAACCGCGCCCGAGTTCCATAGTAGCACGCTGCGAACGGCGCTATACTTTTCAGGTAACGATGCAAAAACTCCGGTGGTGCCCTGCGGAGGCGTTCATTTTATGGAAAAGCAGATCAGCGTCTCACAGCTTTCGATTTCGGATTGGGCGGCGGGGCTTGCGGCGATTCCCGAGCGCGAATTCACGCTGAAAAACGTGCAGGACTACATCATCGCGCACGCGGTGAAGCCGGAAACGCTGGAGAAGTATCTTTTCTTCTCGAAGGGTGGCTACACGCGCAACCTGATCTTTAGAAACGACATCTTTGAATGTATGGCGATTTGCTGGGAGATTGGCCAGTCGAGCCGGGTGCACAATCATCGCGACCAGAATTGCTGGATGTCGGCGCCGATCGGAAGATTGCAGATTCAGAATTTTCGCGTGACCGATCAGGACGCGGCGCTCGGTACGTGTCATATCTTGCCGACCGATGTTTACGAGATGGATGCGACGCATCCGGTGCATGTCGATCCGCTGGAGCCGGTGCACCAGGTATTGAATCTGCCGGAGTTTAACCAGCGCGCGGTGAGCATTCACGTTTACTCGAAGCCGTTTGATACTTGCGAGGTTTATCAGCGGGAGAAGGGTACGTATCGCGATGTGCCGCTGCACTATACGAGCGAGTATGGAAAGTTGAATCCGGAAGAGAAACTGATTTGAGATTGGAAATCGGAAAATAGAAATTGGAAATTGGAAAGCGAAACTCGTAACTCGTGGCCGACCAATCCCGCAGAGGCCGCGAAGGTTAGATAGTTTTAAAGTTTCAGCCGTAAAGGCGGCGCAGGGCCGCCGCACTGCAAATTTGGCCCGTGCGGTTTTCGCTTTATTGCGGGCTGTGTGACACTACTTGTGATGACTACCGAAGCGCGCGATATACAGAAGCGAGTGTTGCCGAATGGCTTGGTCGTGCTGACCGAGACGATGTCGCATGTGCGCTCGGTGAGCGTGGGCGTGTGGGTGCGCAACGGGTCGCGGCGTGAAGTGCGCGAAGAGAACGGATTGGCGCACTTCATGGAACACATGGTGTTCAAGGGCACGGAGCGGCGATCGGCGGAAGCAATTGCGCGCGAAATGGATTCGGTCGGCGGGATGCTGGATGCGTTCACGTCGAAAGAGCAGATTTGCTTCAACGCGAAAGTTTTGGACGAACATTTGCCGATCGCGTTCGATGTCATCGCGGATCTGGTGTTGCGGCCGAAATTCGATTCCGAAGATGTGAAAAAAGAGCGGCAGGTGGTTCTGGAAGAGATCAAGATGGATCTCGATAATCCGGAATATCTGCTCCACGAGATTTTTACGCGCGGGTTCTGGCCGGAGCATCCGCTGGGGCGGCCGATTCTGGGCACGCCGGAGACGGTAAAGAAATTCAATCGCGAAGGATTGCGCAATCGCTTCCAGCGATGGTTCGCGCCGGATCATCTGGTGCTTTCTGCGGCGGGAAATGTCAGCCACGAAGCGGTGATGGAGTTGGTGGAGCGCGAATTTGGCGGGCTGCAGCCTTCGGGTGAGGACGGTGAAGGTACCGCGCCGGCCACGCAAGCGCCGATTCACATCGAATCGAAGCGGGATCTGGAGCAGTGTCACGTGTGCATCGGCGTGCCGTCGGTGCCGCTGGCGGACGAGCGGCGATTCGCGGTGGCGGTGATGAACAATCTGCTGGGCGGTGGAATGTCGTCGCGGTTATTTCAAAATATTCGCGAGAAGCAGGGATTGGCGTATGCGGTGTTCAGCGAACTGACGCCGTATTCGGACGCGGGGATGATGACGGTGTATGCGGGCACGGCGAAAGAAACGGTCGATCAAGTGATCGATATGATCGTGAAGGAATTCCGCGATTTGAAAGAAACGCTGGTAACGGAAGAAGAGTTGCGTCGCGCGAAGAACCATTTGAAGGGTTCGCTGATGCTGTCGTTGGAGTCCACCAGTTCGCGGATGTCGAATCTGGCGCGGCAGGAATTGTATTTCCGGCGGTTTTATTCGCTCGACGAGATTCTGGCCGGAATCGAAACAGTCACCCGCGAAGAAATACAATCGGTCTCGCGCGAATTCTTCCGCCCAGAGCAAATCGCAGTGACAGCGCTCGGTCCGTTGAACGGCTTCACCCTCGACCGTTCGCGCTTGGCCTGCTGAAGGTTCCCCACTGTAGGCGTGACGATTTCCACATTTTCGCTGTTTCTTCGTTGACCTTGTGTTGGCGGCTCTGCGATGATGCGGGAAGTTCGGTGCTGTGAGCGTCGTGGCGCGATGCGCTGATGCTGTGCCGAACGGGCGTTACTTGGAAAAAGCCTGAGGGGGCAGCGATCGGTTTACGAATTTCGATTTTGGCGTCGGGTAGCTCGGGGAACATCACGTTGCTCGAGACGGAGAAGACCCGACTGCTGGTGGATGCGGGACTTGGCAAGCGCGAAACGCTGGCGCGGCTGGCGGTGGTTGGCAGAGACGTCGAGCACATCGACGGAATCCTGATTACACACGAACATGCGGATCATTGCAGTGGACTGCCACAGATGCTGGGCATGTGGAAGGCACCGCTGTATGTGACGGAAGCGACGTTGCAGAATTGCATCGCGCGCTGCCAGAGCGGCTGGAGAAGCGGCTGCGTGGAGTCGAGGCGATTCACGCGGGGCAGACGTTTTCTGTCGGTGACATTGAGGTGCATCCATTCCGGATACCGCACGATTCGGCGGATCCGGTGGGATATTCGTTTCGCGCGAACGGTGTGAAGTTTTCGATCGTGACGGATCTGGGATTCATGCCGGAGCTGGTGAAGGTACATTTGCGCGGATCGGATTGTTTGATGGTGGAATCGAATCACGATCTGGAAATGTTGAAGGTCGGGCCGTATCCGTGGGTGGTGAAGCAGCGGGTGCTGAGCCGCACGGGGCATTTGTCGAATCACGCGGTGAGCGAGTACCTGGCGGATGCGGATGGATTCGACGGGATGGCGCGGTATCTGGTGCTGGGGCACATTTCGGCGGAGAACAACAATCCGGATGTGGCGCGGATTTCGGCGGAAGAAGCGTTGCATCGAAGGCCGGCGGAGTGCGCGTTTGGCGGGCAGTTGCTGATTGCGTCGCAGGCGGAGCCACTACAGACGATTGAGTTGTAGATTTTCCTTCCTTCTGAAAATTCTCATTTTGGTTGTGCGCGTGTAACAAGGCGTTGTTGACACTGCGTGTGTCGTTCCCCTAGACTCGAAATGTTCTTGGTAGAGGTGCGGAGGCCATTCGTAGCTTGAGTTGAAGTTCCGAGCAGCATCGGAGGCTCAAGTGAAAGGGGCTTGCAGTTTTCTCCGCCGAAATCATCGCTGGCTGAATGCGATGGTTGGGGGGCAGGGCTAAGACCTGTCCACTGTCATCTGGTACCGGCGATTTGGGTACTCGGGTGAAGCGCTATCGAGAGGCAGCGATCCCGAGTTGTGTTGTTTCTCGCGGTTCCTTCCTTTCTTTTGTGCTTCCCTGAAAATTGATTGAATGATTTTGCCGTGAGTGACGCGGCAGAAGAAGAAACAGATTCCGCATGGGCTGGCATCGTGCGGACCTGGGGCGCAGGAGTCCTGCGCCCCTACATGGTCTGGGCGATGGCGCGGATTTGGAGTGAGCGAGGGAGTGATTGATGGATTTGTTTGCGTTGACGCGAGCGTTGGTTGACATCGAGTCGGTGACCGAGAACGAGAAGGCGGCCGGGGATTTTCTGTTCGCGCATCTGTCGGAGATGGCGGGGCGGACAGGCGGGCAGGTGGAGCGCATCGCGGTCGCGCCAGGGCGCGACAACGTGTTCGCGTCATGGGGCGAGCCGACGGTGACGTTGTCTACGCACATGGATACGGTGCCGCCGTTTTTTGGTTCGAACGAGGACGAGGAGTTTGTGTGGGGACGCGGGTCATGCGATGCGAAGGGGATCATCGCGTCGATGATTTTTGCCGCGGAGAAATTGCTGGCCGCCGGGACGCGGAATATCGGATTGCTGTTTGTGGTAGGCGAAGAACGGAACTCGGCGGGAGCGAAAGCGGCGGCGGAGTCGAAGTTCGCAGGGCGGACGAAGTACTTGATCAATGGCGAGCCGACCGAAAATCACGTGGCGCTGGGTTCGAAAGGCGCGTTGCGTTACGAGATTACGGCGCGCGGAAAATTGGCGCACTCGGCGTATCCGGAGCTAGGGCATTCGGCGATTCACTCGCTGCTGGATGTGCTGAACGATGTGCGGAAGGTGGCGCTGCCGCAGGATCGCGTGCTGGGACCGTCGACGCTAAATGTGGGAACGATTGCAGGCGGGCGCGCGCCGAATGTTGTGGCGGATGAAGCGCGGGCGGAGATCATGTTTCGCACGGTGGGAGATCCGGCGTCGCTGCGCGAGGGCGTTGAGAGCGCGGTTGCGGGGCGAGCGGAAGCGCGTGAAGTGCTGCACACGCCGGCGGTGACACTTGGCGCGTTCGACAGATTGCCGCAGACGACGGTGGCGTTCACGACGGATATTCCGGCGCTGATGGGGGCGTGGGGACAGCCGTATTTGATTGGGCCGGGGAGCATTCATCTGGCGCATACGGCGGAGGAACGTGTGCCGAAAGAGGAGTTGGCGGAGGCGGTGGAGATTTATGCGCGGATAACGACGGAACTGCTGAAAAGAGCGAAATGACGAAGCGACGAAGTAAATGAAGTAACGCCAGGGAAAGACGAGAAGAAAAATGCAAGAAAACACGATGCGTGGAAACACTGGAGTGATTGCCGAGTTGGGGCGCAGCAATGCTGCGCCCTCACATAGGACCGGTAGAGCGACGTTGGGATTGGCGATTGTCGGGTGCGGGAAGATGGGGCGGTTGTGCGAAGCGCTTGCGCCGGAGTATGGATTTGAGGTGCGCGCGCGATTTAGCGGAACGAATAACGCGGACGGAGTAGGACTGACGCGTGAAACGTTGCGTGGCGTCGATACGGCGGTGGAGTTTTCGGAGCCGCGCGCTGCGGTGGGAAATATTCGCGCGCTGGCAGCTGCGGGAGTTTGCGCGGCGGTGGGAACGACGGGGTGGTCGGAGGAATTAGCGTCGGCGCGTGACGCAGTGGTTCGCAGCGGGGCGGGGCTTGTGTGGGCGGCGAATTTTTCGGTGGGCGTTAATTTGTTTTTGCAGGTCGCTGGTTACGCGGCGGAATTATTTGCGAAGCAGCGCGACTACGAAGCGTGGGGATGGGAGATGCACCACTCGGCGAAGAAAGATGCGCCGTCGGGGACGCTGAAGAAATTGGCTGACGAGATGCAGGCGCACGGGTATGACCGGCGGATCGATTTGAGTTCGAGTCGCGCGGGTGCAGTGCCGGGAACGCATGAGATTGGGTTCGATTCGCTGGGCGACACGATTACGTTGCGGCATACGGCGCGGAGCCGGGAGGGATTTGCACGCGGCGCGTTGCAGGCGGCGCGGTGGGTTGTAGGGAAGCAGGGCTTCTTTGAATTTCGCGAGATTTTGGGGGAGTTGTGCGACGAGGTTGGAGTTGGGCGGGAGATTGCGATTGCGAGCGGAAAACCCGCACCCTCTAAATTCTGAGGGTGCGGCACCCAGGAGAATCCGGCGACTGAAGCTTTGTAGGGCGACGATTTTGAAAGAGTTGAAAGGAGGACGAACGATGTTTACCGGATGCGGGACGGCGATGGTGACTCCATTTTGCGGCGACGGATCGCTGGATGAGGCAACGCTGCGGAAGTTGATTTTGCGGCAGATCGAGGCGGGAATTGATTTTCTTGTTCCGTGCGGAACGACGGGAGAAAGTCCGACGCTCACGCACGAAGAGCACGTGCGTGTCGTCGAGATCACGGTGGAGTTGGCCAAGGGCCACGTGCCGGTGGTCGCGGGTTGTGGCGGATACAACACGGCGGAAGTAATTGCAATGGCGCGCGAGCTGGCGGCGATTGGCGTGGATGGAATTTTGTCGGTGACGCCGTATTACAACAAACCGACCCAGGAAGGTCTGTATCAGCACTATCGCGCGATCGCGGACGCGATAGCTCTGCCGATCATCTTGTACAGCGTTGCGGGGCGGACCGGCGTGAACATCGAGCCGGCGACGGTGGCGCGTCTGGCCGCAATCGAGAATATCGTCGGAATCAAAGAAGCGTCGGGGAGCATCGCGCAGATGGCGGCGATTCTGAACTGCGTGCCCGAAGAATTCGTTGTGCTGTCGGGCGACGATGCGATCACGCTGCCGCTGATTGCGCTTGGCGGGCGGGGCGTGATCTCGGTGGTGTCGAATGAAATCCCCGCGGAGATGGGCGAGATGGTGCGGCTCGCGATGCGCGGAAATATCTGGGGCGCGCGCGAAATTCACCGACGATTCCATCCATTGATGGAAGTCAATTTCGTCGAGTCAAACCCGGGTCCAGTGAAGACGGCGATGGCGGCGATGGGATTGATGGGGCCGGTATGGCGCTTGCCATTGGTGGCGCCAAAGCGCGAGAATCGCGAGCGAATCGTTGGTGTGTTGAATTCGCTCGGGCTTGTCGAAGGACTGCATGCTGCCGTCGCAAATTGAACGACTGTTCGATCATCCGCCTGCGGAATACGAAGAAGAGCATTTTGAGTTGTTCGAGCGTTTCAAACAGGCATTGAACCGGGGCGAAGTGCGCGCGGCGGAGCCGGATGCATCGACAAAGAGCGGCTGGCGCGCGAACGCGTGGGTGAAAAAGGGAATTCTGCTGGGGTTTCGCATGGGCGCGACCGTGGATATGTCGGTGTCGGCTGCCGAGGCCGCGGGCGATTTGCCGCATCAGGCGCGGCAGGCGTTCATCGATAAGTCGACGTATCCACTACGCTCGTTTGATGTTTCGGATGGTGTTCGCATCGTGCCGGGGGGATCGAGCGTGCGCGATGGAAGTCACATCGGGCGCGGAGTGATCTGCATGCCGCCGATGTTTGTGAATGTCGGCGCGTACGTCGGCGAGAACACGATGATCGACTCGCACGCGTTGGTGGGGAGCTGTGCGCAGGTTGGGAAGAATTGTCATATTTCGGCGGCTTCGCAGCTTGGCGGCGTGCTGGAGCCGGTGGGCGCGATGCCGGTGATCGTTGAAGATGACGTGATGGTTGGCGGGAATTGCGGCGTGTACGAAGGGACCGTCGTCAAGAAGCGCGCGGTGTTGGGCAGCGGGACGATTTTGAATCGGTCGATTCCGGTGTACGACCTGGTGAAAGATGTGGTTTATACGGCGACGGATACGGAGCCGTTGATCATTCCGGAAGAGGCGATTGTTGTGCCGGGTTCGCGCGCAATCACGCATGCGGTGGGGAAGAAGCATGGATTGTCGCTGCAGGCGGCGGTGATTGTGAAGTATCGCGACGGGAAAACCGATTCGCGCGTGCGGCTCGAAGATTTGTTGCGGTAGAGATTTCTTCCTACTGCGAAAGTACCTTCTCGAAGAAGGCTAACGCGCGCGGGTCCTGCGATTGTCCCAGCCAGAACATCGCCTGTTTGCGGACGGCCGGGTTGCGGTTGGTTTCGGCGACCTGGATGAGCTTCGGCACGCCTTCGTCCTTCGGCATTTGACTCAGCGCGAAGACGGCTCTCTTTTTCACTTCGGTGTCGGGGTCGTTTTCGATCGCGTTGGTGATGGCGGCGGCTTCTTTTTTGCCGGCTTTTTGCGCGAGCCAGAAGAGCGCTTGTCCGCGGACGCGAGTGCTTTCGTCGTCGTGGGCCATGCGAATCATTTCGTCGACGGCGCCGGGTTCGTGGCTGACCGAGAGTGCGAACGCGACTTGCGCGCGAACGTCGGTGCTGGGATCGGACTTCGCCATTTTTTGGAGCGCGGCGAATCCAGCTTTTCCGCGGGCTTCACCGAGCCAGAACGCAGTTTGCTTGCGCAATTCGTCCGGAGCGTCTGGGCGAACAAAAGATTCAAGCGCGGTCTCGGCCGAATCGTCAGCATGTAACGCGATTGCGCTGAGCGCCTGGTGGCCGTGGCGCTCGTCGTCGTCGCGATAGCCCTTGCTGTCATTGCGGACGAAGGTGGTTAGTAGAGCGACGCTTTCGGCGGGTTTGACGTTGGTGAGCCAGAGAAATGGCAGACCGCCGGCGTCGAGCGTGCATTCCGTCGATGCGATGCGAATTTTTGTGATCTGGTGATTTTCGGCGCGAAAGAGAACAGCGATCTCGCGCGAACCTTCGAGCTTTATCGTGGCGTCGGAGTCGTTGTGCATCACGTTGACGCCGTGTTCGCCTTTTTCGAGGCGGCAGGTGCCGCAGTCGCCGCCGTTCCAATCGCCGCCGGAACAGCAGATGCCACGATTTCCTGCGACTTCGGGCACGCTATAGCCGGCCCACTGCGGCGTCGTGACCTGAGCGGTCCAATCCTTGAGCTGAGTTGCGAGTGAACCGGCGTTCGGTTGTTGGTTCAGCCGCGAATTCTGGATGTTCGGCGTGCCCGACGAAGAGCGAGCAGGTGGTGCAGCGTTTTGCTGCGCCGGGCCCGCCACTGTCAGAAGAGCGCATGCTCCGCCAAGAATCGCTGCGAGACTAATTCGTATTGTGAGCGTAGCCCTCGCCGGGCCGAGCGTTGAAATCCGCATGACACACCTCACTTTTGCAGAATCTCCATCAGGTAGTCCGTGGCTTCCTTGTTGTTCATGAGCGAGAGCTTCGAGACTGCTTCTCTTTTTAGCTCGGGATTTTTCTCGTTGCGTGCAATGGCGACAAGCCCTGGAGCGTTGCCTTGTATGAAGTAGGCGTTCAATACTTCGCGGCGCACGCTTTCGTCGGAATCCTTGGCGTAGATCGTCTGCAAAGCCTTAGAGGAATCAGGCGAATTGATCAGGCCGAGATTGCGGACGGCGTTGCGACGCAATTCTGGGTCTTTTTCGTTCGTCGCAGCCTGTACGAGGCGCTGGGAATCGCCGGCGAGAAAGAATGCCTGGAGAATTTCGTGTTTTACAGCGTTTGAGGTTTCCCGCTCATAGAGCTGTTGGAGTTCATCGACTCCGTGCACGAGACCAAGCTGACGAATCGCCTCACCGCGAACCGATTCGTTCTTCTCGCCCTTGGCCGCGGTGAACAGGTCCTCTTTGTCGCCGGAAATCATGTAGCTGCGAAGAATCGCGCGCTTCAGGGATTCATCGCTGGATTTTGCATAGACGTCGGCGAGAATCTTGTGCGAATCGTCGCCGCCAAACATTCCCAGGTACTCGACGGCTTTGCGTTGCAGGTCGGGATTGCTTTGGCCTCCAGCGATGCGACCGAGGATCTGTTTCGCCTCGGGCGATCCGCTTTGCGCGATGACGAAGAGCGTTTTCGATTTCAGCTTTGGCGAATAATCGGCACTGTTCAACCTCTGTTCGAGCAACGGTAGCGCTTTTTCAGGGCAGCAATTCATCATTCCCTGAAGCGCGAGGATTTTCAGTTCTTCGTCGTCCTGCGATTCGGGACGCGGCGCCTGGCCGGTGCGCTGGCGCACCTCGAGTTCAAGGGCACCGGCGTCTTTAAGCCAGCGACTCTGCGGGAAGCGATGCTTTAACTCGGCGAGCGTGGCGAGCGAAGCGTCGCGTTTGCCCTGGCGATTCTCGGCGTACGCCTTCCAATAAAGAGCCGCATCGGTCTGCGGACCGTTGCGCTTCGCGAGTTCGTCGAAGGCGGAAGCGGCACGTTCGTAGCGATCTTCGTCGAGCGCTTCGCGGCCACGCTCGTAGAGCTCCTGTTCGTGGTCGCGCGCTTCCTGCTCGCGGTCGCGTTTCTCCTGTTCCTTGTCGCGCTTTTCCTGCTCGCGGTCACGCTTCTCTTGTTCGCGATCGCGTTTTTCCTGGTCGCGATCGGCTTGGCTCTGCTGCGAGTCCTGCGCGGAATCGTCGGCTTGTTCCTGGTCTGGCGCCTGTGCCTGCCAAGGCGCGGCCGCTCGTTCGTGGGCTGCGGCGCGTGACGCGGGCATTGCGATCAGCGCGACTCCCAGCGAGGCGTAACCTAAGCCTCTGAGAATCGCCCTGCGCAAAGATTCTATTTCGACTGCACTCATATCTTGTTCCTCTCTCCAGTTCCTGAGCCGCTCTGCACTGTGGCTGATGCGGCAGACCTCTCGCGTCGCTGCAATTCCTTGCCAACCACTCGAACCTTGAACAAAATTCCGCGCGCCGCGATGCGCTGCTGCATTTCGTCGAGCTGCGCGGGCGTCACCTCGCCGGGACCGTGCGCGACGTCGAGCAAGACGCGCTCGAGCTCATCGAGCACACCGGCGAGAGCTGTGTCGCCTTGTTCCAAAGCGGTCTGGCGATACATTCGATTCTCTTCGACGAGATCTTCGGCGCGGCGTCTCTCGGTCGAGATATTTACTTCTTTCTGTTTGTTGTTTTCGGGCTCGGCGTTGCCGAGTTCGATCAGCATCATTTCTGAGCGGCCAAGATGTTCGCCGACGGCCATGACGAGAACGCGCTCGCGGATTTTCGAAGCGTCAGCGGCTACGGTTGCGGTCGGTGGATGCGTGGTGACGCGCCCCGCAACGAACGCGACGATCGCGAGCGCCGCAACCGCGCCGAGGGCCGTGAGACGCCGCGGCTCAAGCCACGCGCGCCAACCTGCGGCGAGGCTGCTCGAGTCAAACTGCCACCAACGCACCGGAGGGCGTTCGGGCAAGTGCGGAGCGATCTTCTGCCACACGCGCGCGCCGTAGTCCGCGCCGGGGTCGGGCACTGGCAGCGAACTAAGCGCCGCGAGCACTGCGTCGATGCGCGCAAGCTCCGCGCGGCACTCGGGGCAATCCCCGACGTGTGCTGCGATAGCTTCGCGCTTTGACGGCTCGCCGCCGTGATACGCGATCAATTCTTCCTCGTTCGGGTGATTCATGATTCGGTTCCTACACTTCTCGCTTGGCCGCGCGGCTCGACAAATGGTTCCAGCGCACGGCGCAATTTCTGGACGGATCGAAAAATCGTGTTCTTCGCGGCGCTGGAGCTCGACTTGAGCGCTTCGGCGATTTCCTCGATGCCCGAGCCGCCCCAGTGGCGCATTACAAATGCGGTGCGCTCCGCGGGGGTGAGCTGCTCGAGCGCGCGGCGCATGTGTTCGGCGAGTTGTTCGCTCTGCGCGAGGCGCTCGGGATTCGGCGCGGCGTCGGGTACGAAGCTCATCGCGTCGACTTCGCTTCCGTCATCATTGGCGCGCGGCGCGGGCTCGCGATTCGCATCTTCACTCTTGCGCTGGCGCATGCGATCGATCGCGTAGTTCGCCGCGATGCGATACACCCACGTGCCAAAGTTGGCGCGTGCCGCGAACTGGCTCAATTTCTGATATGCGCGCAAGAACGCCTCCTGCACCACTTCTTCAGCGTCGTGCTGATTTCCCGTCATGCGATAGGCAAGCCGGAAAACGTTGGGGCTGTGGCGCTCGACCAGAACGCGAAAGGCGTCGCGATCGCCCGCGAGCGTTCGCTCGACGGCGATGGCGTCACTGTCACCAGTGGCTTCCACGCTCGGCCTCATGCGGTTCATTAGACAGGATTTCGGGGCGGCGGTTAGGTTTGTTTTAGCTGCGGTGATTTCTGGATGAAAGGGAATCTAATGCACTGATTCTAGGTAAGTTGTGGCTTATTTAGCGCTTTAGCGGCGTTTCGCTCTTACTCGTAGCGCAGCGCCACCATCGGATCGACGTGCAGCGCGCGCCGTGCCGGGACATAGCAGGCGGCCAGCGCGACTCCAAATAAGAGTAGCGCGACTCCACCAAACGTGAGCGGATCTTTCGGCGCGACTCCAAAGAGCAAGCTCGACAGAAATCGAGTGAGGGCCAGCGCACCGAGTACGCCCGCCGCGATTCCGATCAGCGCGAGCCGCGCGCCTCGCCCGAGAATCAGCGCGAGCATATTTCGTGGTTGCGCGCCCAGCGCCATCCGCACGCCAATTTCCTGTGTGCGCTGACCGACCGTGTAGCTCATGACGCCGTAGATGCCGACCGCCGAGAGCAGCAGCGCGAGCGCAGCCAGAATTCCGATCAACACCGCGGCGAAGCGCCTCGGCGAAACCGAGCGAGAGACAAGCCCATCCAGCGTCGTCACTTCGGTCACAGGAAGTGTCGGATCAACGTGATGCACCGCCTCGGTGATTGCCGCTGCGACCGAAGCAGCGTCCGATGTCGTACGAACCACGAGCCGCGGCGTCCACCCACCCGTAAAGTACGCATCGTAGGTCGGCGCCGCCTCCAATCCGAATTGATGCACGTTCCCAACGACTCCGACGATCGAAAACCAGCAGGGCGTCGGATCGAGCGAACAGAAATTGAGCCGGCGTCCAACTGGATCCTGGTCGCCGAAAAATCTTCGCGCGAGCGTGTCGTTGACGACGATTTTGTCTTGCGTCGCCCAATCGTCACGCGTGAGCAGGCGGCCTTTTTGCAGAGGGATGCCAACGGTCGAGAAATATTCCGGAGACGCCGTACGGACTTGTGCGACGGGGCGCACGCCAGTGCTCGGTGGCGGCTGACCCTCGACGAGAAAGCGCGAAGCTTCGCGCATATCGTTGGCGAGCGGCAGCGTACTGATTCCACCGGCCGATTTCACTCCAGGCAAAGCCATCACGCGCTGCGCGATTTCATCGAACTGTAGCGATTGTTTCTTGCCAAGCGCGATGGATTGTTCCGGCGTGAGCTTTGCGGCCTCAGTCGGCGAGATCGATGCCTGCGTGATCTGCATGCTCAACACATGTTCGGTCTGAAATCCGGGCGCGACATCGAGCAAGTGGCGAAAACTCTGCAAAAGCAATCCCGCTCCGACCAGCGGAACCAGTGCGAGCGCGATCTCCGAGACGACCAGCGTGTTGTGAGCACGGTGGCTGCCCGGTGCGCCGGCGCACTTGCTGCCTTGTTTCAGCACTCCATTCAGGTCGCGTGCCCGCGCTCGCAGCGCCGGCAACAATCCGCACAGAACTCCCGCGGCGAGGCAAATGCCCAGCGCAAACAACATGACATGCCAATCGATGCGCGTGTTGACCACGAGAGACAGTTCTGCCGGCGCGAGCACGCTCAGCGCCCCGATCCCGATCCACGCCAGCATCAGACCAGCTGCGCCGCCGCACAAGGCGAGCAGCACGCTTTCGGTCAACAACTGCCGAACCAGACGGCCAGGCGCCGCGCCGAGCGCGGAGCGCAAAGCCATCTCGCGTTCGCGCGACGCGTTGCGAGCCAGAAGCAAATTCGCGATATTGGCGCACGCAATCAACAGGACCAGTCCAACCGCAGCAAAGAGGACGATTAGAGTTGTCCGAAATTTAGCGGCCGCCGGATCTTCCATCCGCGTGACTCGTGTACCCCAGCTTTTGTGCGAGTCCGGATAAGCGACGAGTTCCCGTCCGTTCAGAGTTTCGACTTCAGCTGCAGCTTGAGACGCCGTGACGCCGGGTTTGAGTCGCGCTACGGGAACGAAACCATGATGGATATGGTCATCCAGCGCTCCTTGGTAATCGTGAAGCGGCAGCCACAGATCGATCGTGCGCATCACTTGAAACGATTCGGGCAACACGCCGATGATTCGATATTTTCTGCCGTCGAGCGCGACTTCTCGGTCGAGAACCGTGGGATCGGCGCCAAATCGCCGTTGCCAATAGCGATGGCTGAGCAGTAGTACGGAGGCGCCGCCTGCCTTGTCCTCTTCCGGCAGAAAGGTGCGGCCAATTGCTGGCCGGATCCCCAGCATCGGAAACAGATCCGAGCTCGCAATGGTTGCTTGAATGCGCTCAGGCTCGCCGACGCCGGTGAGGTTGAATCCCTGTGAAATTTCGCCGTAGGCGCCCATCGCCGAAAAGCTCTTGGCGTCGCGATGAAAATCGAAGTAATCGCCCGACGAAAGGCTGACATCTTCAAAACCAGGGTAGGTGTTCCAGATTTCGACCAGCGACTCGGGATTGGTATACGGCAACGGGCGCAGCAAGACATTTTCAATCACGCTGAAAATCGCAGTGTTCGCGCCGATGCCCAGCGCCAACGTGATGACGGCAATCGCGGTGAATCCCGGCGTTTTGCGCAGCGTGCGAAAGCCGAATCGCACATCGTCCGAGAGATCGTTGAGCCAGCCTGCTTTGCCCATGTCTCACCTCGAAGCCTAACCCCATAGTCTTGATGACGCCGCCGTCAGACGCTCACTTTACTCCAGACGCGTATCGCCCGAATACGTAATCAATCTCGCCACGCCTCTTGTGCCCGGCAACATCAGGGCGCGAGCGCATCTTGCGTGGTTTCGCTCGCACTCTCACCGTACGGTATGATGGCTATATCGAAAGCGAAACGCGCGCCTTGTATGTAAGACGAAGTCGCGCAGGAGATGATGTTTTGATCCCACGTTACACCCGGGCGGAAATGGGCCGCGTCTGGAGCGACGCGAACAAGTACGCCAAATGGCTCGAGGTCGAGCTCGCCGCAACCGAAACTCTCGCCGAAGCCGGAGTCGTGCCCAAAGACGTAGCCGCAAAGTTGCGCGCCAATGCCAAGGCCGACGCCGGCCGCATCAATGACATCGAATCGCGCGTGAAGCACGACGTCATCGCGTTCACCATGGCCGTCGGCGAATCGGTCGGCGATCCGCTCGCCGCGCGCTGGCTGCACTACGGCATGACGTCGAACGACGTCGTCGATACCGCGCAGGCACTGCAAATTCGCGACGCCGCGCAAATCATCGAGCGCGACCTCGTCATTTTTGGCGAAATCCTCGACCTGCGCGCCCACGAATTCCGCCGCACGCCACAGATCGGCCGCACGCACGGAATTCACGCCGAGCCAATTACCTTCGGACTGAAAATCGCCAACTGGTTCGCCGAAAATCAGCGCAACATCGGCCGCCTTCGGGATGCCGCCGCACAGATGGCCATCGGCAAAATTTCCGGCGCAGTTGGCAACGCATCGCATCTCGGTCCCGACATTGAAGCTCGCATCTGCAAGCGTCTCGGACTCAATGTCGCGCCGGTTGCATCCCAGGTGATTCAGCGCGACCGCCACGCGCAATTCGTCAGCACGCTCGCGCTCATCGCTGCGACGCTCGAAAAAATCTCCACCGAAATTCGCCATCTCCAGCGCACCGAGGTGCGAGAAGTGGAAGAACCGTTCGGTGGCGAGCAGCGCGGCAGCTCCGCAATGCCCCACAAGCGCAACCCGGTCAGTTGCGAGCAGATCAGCGGCCTGGCGCGCGTCGTGCGTTCCAACATGGTTGCCGCCTACGAAAACGTCGCGCTGTGGCACGAGCGCGACATTTCGCACAGCTCGGTCGAGCGCATCATCCTTCCAGATTCCACAATCCTTGTCGACTACATGCTCAGCAAAATGACGACGATCATCGGCGAGATGCGCGTCTTCCCCCAGCGCATGCTGAAAAATCTCGAATCGACGCACGGCCTCGTCTATTCCGGCCAGCTTTTGCAGGATGTCGTCGAAAAGGGGATGCCGCGCGACGAAGCCTACAAAGCCGTCCAGGAAAGCGCGATGGCAGCGTTCGAGAGCGACACCAGCTTTCGCGATCGCATTGCCAACGACCCGCGCATCGCGAAATATCTCGACGCTGCGGCGCTGGCGCACACTTTCGATATGAATCGCCAGTTGCGCTACGTCGATGCGATTTTCGATCGCGTCTTCGGCCCTCACCCCGCGGGCGAGAAAACCGTCGCACGATAACTCGTACCTAAAAACAAAAGGCGCGATCGAGTTTCCTCGGTCGCGTCTTTTTGCCTCTTCTGAACCCGGCTTGCGCCGCGCTCAGCTGCGGAGGCGGAAGTTAAAGTCTACCCCACAAATCGCATTTCCATCGCAATAATTCGACAAAAAGTTAATCGACGCGCTGCACATACCGCGCTTCCGACGTATCGACCCGGATGCGATCGCCTTCGTTGACGAAGGGCGGTACTGATACGACCAATCCCGTCTCCAACGTCGCGGGCTTGCCCACCGCGCTCGCCGTAGCCTTCTGCAGTGTCGGCTCCGTCTGGATTACCTTCAGATCCATCGTGTCCGGCAGGTCGATGCCGATCGCCTTCTCTTCAAAAAATTCCACTTTCAGAACCGTGTTCGGGATCAGGTAGTACACCGTTTCGCCGAGCAGTTCGCGCGTCAGATGCATCTGTTCGTACGTTTCCGTGTTCATGAAGTGAAAATCGTCGCCTTCGTTGTACAGATATTCGTATTCGACGGAATCGAGTATCGCGCGATCCACAAATTCTTCCGCGCGAAACCGGTAGTCGATCATCGTTCCGCTCTTCAGATTCTTCAGGCGCGTCTGCATCGAACCACGCTTGTTGCCCGGTGTGCGGTGGTCGGTGCTGAAAACCGTATAGAGCTGGCCCTCGTGCTGGATCACCATGCCGGGACGAAGTTGTGTCGCTTTCACGTTGCTCATGATTTTTTGCGAACCCGGAGCGCCGGGCTCGATGGCTCCTATGAAAATCCCGCTAATTTCAGCGATTCCTACAGGCTTGCCGTAGACCCTGCCGACGGCTGCACGCGGAATAACTCGAGGCACGCGGGCAAAACCTCACCCCGCGCGGATCCCTAGTATAACGGCCCACATTTGAGGCGGTCAATCGTCGCTGAGCGCTTCCGGTCGCTAGTCAGTCGCCCGCTTGCGTCCGCCAGGGTGAGCGCTCAGGCCATTTACGCATCTGCTCGAGGGCCCAGGCGGTTGTTTTGTCGGTGTGGCATGAGGTGCACGGATTGGGAATCTTGTATTTGTCGGTTTCCGCAGGCGAGATAAATGCAAACGTGTGCGCGCTGACGTTTACGTTGGCAATCGTGGTCTGAATCTTCGGCATGTGGCACGCCACACATTCGCTTCCCGTTGATCCCTCTTTGTGGTGCGTGTGCTCTGCCAAAGTCGGTGTGAGCGGACCATTCGCTGAATTCGGTGCATGGCAGTCCAGGCAAATCTTGTTCGCCGGCTTCCGAAGTTGCGCGTAATTGTCGGTCCCGTGAACGTCGTGGCAGCTGAAGCAGGTTACTCCCCGGCGGTACATTACGCTTTGCACGAAGTCGTTGCCCTGCATGCGATTCTTGTGCGCCGTTCCGTCGGCGAAATGCGCAAAAGTCGTTTCGCCTAGTTTGTGTTCCTCCAGCTGCCAGAAATCCTGCAAATGAAGTCCGACGTTATATCCAACTGGCCAATCGTAATATTTTCCCTCGATCGGATTTGTGAGCGGACGTCCCTGGGAATGGCATTGGATGCAGGTGTCGTTCGCGCTGACGTAATCCATGTGCGCCGGGTTCATAATACTTGTCCGCGTAGGATTCGCAGCATGTTCGCTGCCCGGGCCGTGACAACGTTCGCATCCCACATTCCACTCCGCCACCTGTTTGGTAGAGATGTTGTAGCCAACGGAATGGCAGCCATCGCATGTCGGCCCCGTCGGGCGTTTCATGTTGTCGTCGGGATAGAAAGGCTCCCACCAGTCGGTTCCCGGTTTGACGAAATATGGTAGCCATTTCTTGTTGGTGATGTCCCACTGCGCGGGCAAAGGGAAATAGTCGTCGCCGACCTTGGTAAAATAGCGCTGTTTCCAGAGGCTCCCGTAAACGAAGGCAACCTGATCTCCAGAAAACTTTGCGACGGTATTCGTACCGAGGTCCGGAATGATCGCGGCGGGATGCTCGTGCGGATCGCGAACGACGTTCGCCATCGGTGTCTTCTGCCACCGCGAATAAATTTGTTCATGACACTTCTGGCAAGCGATCGATCCGACGTAGTGAGCGGAAGTGAGCGTGGCGGTCTGCGCGGATTTTTCTTGCGCCGAGTTTTCTCGCAGCTCTCGGATGAACAGCACGAGCTTCCAACTCTCGGCGCCTTCTTGCCGATGCGAATCAGACCAGGCCGGCATCCCGGTCAGTCGCACTCCGTTTTCGATGATGTAGTGGATTTGGCCGTCGGTCAGGTTCTGGGTGCGCGGCTCGCGAAGGTCTGGTGCTTTGGGATAGAGGTTCTGTCCTTCCTGAGTTCGTCCGCTACCGTCGTGACCATGGCAGACCGCGCAGCGATCGATGAACGTATCGCGAGCTTCGCGAAGCAATTCGGGTGTAAACGGAAGTGGATTTGTCTCGTGGGCCGCACTGGCGGGAATCGAAACATTTCGAACGAATCGAGCGACAACACGTTCCACCGACGAGGGCTCGTCTCTTGCGCTGAAGCCGCGCTCAATCAAAAAAGCCCCGTAAACGGCGCAGAGAAGACCGAGAACTCCCAGAACGATCAATCGTTTCTTCGGTCGCATCGCGACTCCTGGTGCCCGGCACAGACGTCGAAACTTCTGCAGACAAGGTTCCCCCCCCCGCCTAAACAGAAGATGAATTCTGCTCGCCTCAGGTTGGTTGTCGATTCCTTGTTCGTCGGATGGTCAGTCGTCGCCTTTTTTGTTTTCAGAAGCGCGCGTCTTGGTGGCTTCGGCCATGATCTTCTCGATCTCGTTCGGGGCACGCGGCAATTTCTCACTCAAAACCTTGGCGCCGGTCTCGGTGACCATCACATCATCTTCGATACGCACCCCGAGATTTTCGTCGGGAATATAAATCCCCGGCTCGATCGTAATCACCATTCCCGCTTCGAGCACGCGACAGGTAGCGCCCACATCGTGCACGTTCAAACCGATGTGATGACCCAGGCCATGAATGAAATATTGTCCGAGCGGCTTGCCTTGTTTGTCCTTGCCATGGCTGTTGATGTAGTCGTACGCAATCTTGAACAGGCTGTTGTCGCTCTTGCGGCAGAGCTGCGCGCCAGGTTTCACCGCCGCAATCGCGGCGTTTTGCGCACCCAGCACGATCTCGTAGATTTCGCGCTGCCGTGGCGTGAATTTTCCATTCGCCGGCAACGTCCGCGTGATATCGGCCGAGTAGCCAGAGTATTGCGCGCCGACATCCAGAACCACGATGTCCCCATCCTCGATCTTGCGCGACAGTTTGTCGTAGTGCAGCGCCGTCGAATTTGGTCCCGCGCCGACGATCGGCGAATAACCTTCCGCTTCCGATCCGCCCATCAAGTGCACTTCGACCATTTTTGCCGCGATCTGATATTCGTAGAGCCCCGGCCGCATCATCTTCATCGCTTCGAGATGCGCATCGTCCGAAAGTTCGACTGCTTGCTTCAAAAAGGCGATCTCGCCCTGCGACTTAATCTGCCGGAGCGCGGCGATCTTTTCGCGAATGTCGGCGCGCTTCAGTTGCGGCACGTTCTTGTCGAGCCACTCCATTTCATCTTTCTCGTGGGGATAACCGCCCATCTCCGTTTCATAGACCAGGATCGTGTAGATCTGTGGATGTGTTGACCCGATCTTCTGAAGCGTGGAGGTAAGCTCAGAGATTGGCTGCACCGAAGCGAACCCGGTCTTGGCTTCGATCCCCGGGTCGGTCGGCGCCATGCGCACGCCGTTCCATTTTTCCTGGGCAGAATTTTTCGGAGGGAGAAATAGAATCTCGTTCTTGCCGTCCGCGCCGTTTCCAGCGCTCGCTGGTTTCGAAGGGAAAATCACCAACGCCGCGCCTTCTTCGTTGTGGCCGGTCAGATAATAGAAATTCTCTTCCTGCGCGAAGATCGAAGCCTCGGAAATCTCCTCACGCCCCGTGTAACCCCACAACACGATCGGAGCGTCCACCTCGGCGGCCAGCTTCGCCCGCCGCGCGGCGTACACACTGTTCGGCTCGCGCTCCCGCCTCTGCTGCGCCCGCGCGCTCGGCGCAATCGTGCCGACACCCACGACGCAACAGACCATCGCTACCCAGACCAGCCTTGCTGTACGGTTGCAACGACCAACGCTCAACCCACCCAGACGACCACCCATGTTCACCCTCGCCTATGGAGTGCGGCGCCCTGCGCCGCTTTACCCAACCACCACCGGGCACAACTCAATCAGCAGCCCGGCCCACGAATCAGTCCACCACCATGAGCCAGTCCACCAACCAGCCCACCCAGAGCGGCCCGCATTCTATCCGACGGCGGCCGTTTGTACACAAATTCGATTCCAAATCATCGAATTAAGGATGAAAGCTCGAATCGCGGTCTTTATCGCCGTCTTCCAGTCCGTCGTGCTTTTAGGTCACGTTTTCCTCTACGAAACCTGGAACTACTTCTGGCAGCCGCAGGTTCGAACCGGCATCTCGCCCCTTCAGATCACGCTGGCTATCCTTTCGGTCAGTTTCATAACCGCATCGCTGCTCGCCTTTCGCTTCACCAACACCCTGCTTCGCTGGTTTTACACCATCTCCGCCATCTGGCTGGGCGCGCTCAGCTTTCTCTTCTTCGCCGCCATCGGTTGTTGGATCACCTACGGTGCCCTCCTACTCGCCGGTGTCCACGTCGATGGCCGCCTGCTCGACAAAATCTTTTTCGGAGCTGCGGCTGCCATCAGCCTCTATGGTGTGATCAATGCAGCTTGGCCCCGCGTCCGCCGCATTCGCATCAAAATTCCCAACCTGCCCGCCTCATGGCGCGGACGTACCGCCGCGCTGGTCAGCGACATGCACCTCGGCCACGTGAAAAACATTGGCTTCGCGCGCCGCATCACCCACGCTATCAATCGCCTCAAGCCCGACATCGTCTGGATTGCCGGTGACCTCTATGACGGCACTGCTGTGGACGCCAAACACGCCGCATCTCCGTTGAACAAGCTCCAGCCGCAGTTCGGCACCTTTTTCGTGGAAGGCAATCACGAAGAGTTTCGCGACCCGGCAAAATACATCGATGCCGTTCGCGCCAGTGGAGTCCGCGTCCTCGAAAACGAGAAAGCCGAGATCGACGGCCTGCAAATCGTCGGCGTCCCCTACCGCCACGCCACGCACGCCCAGCATTTCGGATCAGTCCTCGACAAAATCGGCATCGACCGCGATCGCGCCAGCGTTCTGCTCACCCACGCGCCCGACCACGTCGCCGTCGCCGAAGCCGCCGGCATCGGCCTCCAGGTCTCCGGCCACACGCATCTCGGCCAGATGATCCCGTATACCTGGATCGCCTCGCGGATCTATCGCCAGTTTGTCTACGGCCTCAACCGCATCGGCAAGATGCTGGTCTACACCTCCAGCGGCGCCGGAACCTGGGGCCCCCCCCTGCGCGTCGGCTCGCAACCCGAGATTGTTCTTTTCGAGTTCGAATAATCTCGATTCAACAGCGTTCGCTTTACGAGCGCCGGCGAACTCGCCCCGAAATAAAACCCGCGATGCTATCTCATCAGATAGAAGCCTATCCGCACGGTTAGCTTTTCCGCTTCTGGCGCTCAGTCCAGTCCCGTGGGCTTCATGCCTTAAACGAAGCAAAATGAGTAACTTGCAGTTTCAAATCGCCAGGTCGAGCCCGTCTAACGGGTTGGCACCGACATTGCATTCCTCTAATGCGTCGTTGGAAAGAAAACAGAGGGGGTAGTCGCCATGAAACTGCAAAACATCCTGTGGGTTCCAGTAATCGCGATCGGATTGGGAGTTGCCTCGCTGTCGAGCCCGGTCACGGCTCAGCAACAGGCTCGTACGACCCAGGTTCAAGCCGATCAGCAGCCCAAGGTGACGGAGGCAGTTTTCACCGGCGATACCGATGAAGGCGTGAACGTTGCGGCTACGGGCGAGTCGTTCGTGACGGTCGCGCTCTTCACCCCCGGCGCAACCGCCCAGGCTGAAGGCGCACGCCAGGCTCTCATCGGCGCCCTGATGGCAGCGATTTTAATGGGTGGGACCGGACTGACCGTCGTCTACGTCGTGGCAGCGACCCGTCGACGCGAGCGCTACCTGCAGCCGACCCTGCGGGCTGGTGCGTACACTCCGGACTCGGGCGTCGCGGCTCGCTGAACTTAGCGCCGCCTCGTCTCGTGAGCTTCGGGATTTGTTAGGACACCCCTCCCCAAATCCCGAAGCTCTTTTTGTTTTTATGGACTCATTCCGGGCGATGTCCGAACCTGGCTCTAAGGTTTGTGGGTCGCGGTTTCAACCGCGACATGGAGTCGACTAGGGAGAGGGCTTCAGCCCCTGAAGTTCCTCGAATTGGCTCGGTTCCAGACCAATCGCTCCATTTGCGGAACTCCAACGAAACTCACTGGGCGAATCGACGAAACTTGCCCTTACCGGGTTTGATCGAATGTAATCTCGGCAATCGAAAAATTCCCGAGCGTCCCTGATCTACCGATCATGAAATCCCGAATGCCACACAGGCCAGCGTGTGAGGAGTAATTGCCCGATCGCCCGAGCAGATCCCCCTTTAGTCATTTGAACAGCCTTCTCAAGGCTTACCGTTTCCCCCGGCGTGAGCAGGACATGAAGGTGGTCCGGCATGAGGACAAACTCGTGCAGCTTGTAGAAACCACGGTCGCGACAGGCTGCCAATTGCTGAATCACGATGTTCGCAGCGGTTTCGTTACGGAAAATCTGTCGCCGTTGCCAAGCCTGCGTGGTCACAAAATAGATGCCAGCTTGATGAATTCTGCGGATGATGCGGCTCATGCCAGGCCTTCAGGGGCTAAAGCCCATCCAATCGACGGGCTAATGTCGCGGCTGAAGCCGCGACCCACAAAGCCCAAACGTAATATGGCAGTTTAACTATATAATTGTATAGGTAACTTAAAACCCAGGCGCTCCCGAAGCCGCCGGCCGCATCTCCGGCGCGTTCACGTCAAACCGCAATCGCGACAAGTAGCTCTGACCCAGCGACATGAAGCCGGTGTAGAGGTAGCCCCACACAAACAACAGCAAAAAGGGAATCGTCGCGTAATTCTCATTCGCTGCCGCGTAAACCACTGTCAGCGCGAAATACAATCCCAGCCCCACTTCCGCGTACGGCATCCAGCCCGACTTGTTGCGATACTTCTTCGCGACAAACGACCCCTTCTTCCCCTCAATACTGAATTTAGGTGTCCGCGCGAACTCACTCTTCTTACCGATGATCGCCTCGATCACCGCCTGCGCGTTGCGTACCGAAATCCCAATGCCGATCGCCATCACAAACGGCATATACAAAAACGTGCGCAACCAGCTCTTCGGCCGCAATTCTTTCTGCGCCACGAGGTAAAAACTCGAAATCGAGCACGTCGATGCCAGAAACAGCGGCAGGTCGATCACGATCATCTGCAGCCAGCCCTGATAAAACCGCACAATCATCGCCGGCAACAGCATCGTGGACAACAGGATCATCAGCGGGTAGCTGATGTTGCCCGTAAGGTGAAAAAACGCCTCCGCCTTCACATACCACGGCGCGTTCGACGCCAGTACCTTCGGCAAAATCTTCTTCGCCGTCTGCATCAGCCCCTTGGCCCAGCGCGCCTGCTGCGCCTTGAAGCCGTTCATATCGATCGGCAATTCCGATGCGCACTCGATGTCCGGCAGATACAAAAATTTCCATCCGCAGAGCTGTGCGCGATACGAAAGATCAGTGTCCTCGGTCAGCGTATCGTGCTGCCATCCGCCGGCCTCGTCGATCGCACTCCGGCGCCACACACCCGCCGTTCCGTTGAAATTAAAAAACGTCCCGCGCCGCGATCGCGCCCCGTGCTCCACCACAAAATGTCCATCCAGCAAAATCGTCTCAACCTGCGTTAGCAGCGAATAGTCGCGATTCAGGTACGTCCATCGCGTCTGTACCATGCCGATTCCCTCACTCTGAAAATAGGGGATCGTTCGCCGCAGAAAATCCGCCTCAGGAATAAAGTCCGCATCAAAAATCGCAACAAACTCCCCGCGCGAAGTCTTCAATCCATTCTCGAGCGCTCCTGCTTTATATCCCGACCGGTTCGAACGATGGATATACGCGATGCCCAGTCCCTGCGCCGCGAATCGGTCGACCACATCGTTCGCCACCTGCCGCGTCTCGTCCGTCGAATCGTCCAGTACCTGCACATCCAGCAAATCCCGCGGATAATCAAACCGCGACACCGCCTCGACCAGCCGCTCGATCACATACCGCTCATTGAAAATTGGCAGCTGCACGGTGACCCGCGGCCACTCCGTCACTTCCGGAGGCGGCCCCGGCACATTCTTCGAATACGCGTAGTAGTCGTACACCAGCCAATACCGGTGCAGCCCATACAGCGCCAGCACAAACAGCACGATGAAATAGGGAATCATCATCGCCAGATCGAAAAAATTGGCGTGATAGATCCCAACGAACGTCTTATCTGTCAGTTTGTGCCAGTATTGGCCGACGGAGGCGGTGTGCGCCGCAAGCAGCACAGAAATCGGGGGATACGCGTGCAAAGTCTGGGCCTCGAGTCCGCGAAAACGCCATAGGACGGCGCCGCTTCGATTATACGGTGCCCCCCGGCCCAGTCAACGAACCGCCTTCTGTCAATAGCCTTCCGATAGCGCCGTAGGAGTACGGCTCGCCGTGCACGTCTTTCATTTGGGTCGTCAGGCGCTCGAACGCTTCACGGCACCAAAATAATCTTCCCGTGCGACCCCGGCTCCAGAATTTCCCGATGCGCCCGCGAAGCCTCCGCCAGCGGAATCTCGCGCCCAATGATCGGCCGCAGCGACCCATTCTCGAATCCCGCGTTCAGTCCCGCGTGAATTTCTTTCGCCTCCGCATCCGTCACCGCCCACAACGTAAATCCCCGCATCGACGACCGCTTCCCCATCAAATCCCGCGGATTAATCGTAATCTCGCCGCGATTCCCGATAATGATCACGCGCCCATACTGCGCCAGCATCTTCAGATCGCTTGCCAGGTTCACGTTGGCCAGCATCTCCAAAATAATATTCACGCCCTTGCCGCCGGTCGCCTTCATGATCTCGTCGGTATAACCCTGCTTGGTGTGATTGAACGCCTGATGCGCTCCTTCTTTCTTCACCAAATCGAGTCCCTTATCCGTTCCCGCCGTCCCGAACACCGTCAATCCCTTCGCCCGCGCAATCTGCACCGCCGCCGACCCAACTCCGCCGCTCGCGCCATGCACCAGCACCGTTTCGCCCGCCAGCGCCTTCGCTTCCTGATTCAGCGCGTGATACGCCGTGCCGTACGGCACCCAGATCGCCGCGCCCTGATCGAACGTAATGTTCGCCGGCAATTTCTCAACCTGACTCTCTTCGGCCAGCGTGAACTCCGCATACGCGCCACTGATCGTCTTCGCCGTATAAACGCGATCGCCCGCCTTCACTTTTTTCACGCCGTCGCCAACCGTTTCCACAACACCCGCCGCGTCCGATCCCGGCGTGTACGGCAGCGGCGGCTTGATCGCATAGGTCCCCGTGCGCATATAAGTGTCATACGGATTCACACCCGCCGCATGCACCTTCACCAACACTTGCCCAGCCCCCGGCTTCGGTGTAGGAATCTCCTCCAACTTCAAAACTTCCGGCCCGCCAAACTCATGCACCTGAATCGCCTTCATCGATTTTTCTCCCGTTTGTAGGGGCGGGGTTTACTCCGCCCGGCTACTGCGTCTTGCTAAGAACTTTTCCGTCGCCGCGCACGCTTTCATCGTTACTTCTTTACTTCATTACTTCGCATCTCGAATCAAAAATGCTCATCCACCCCAACCGTCTCCGTCTTCTTCTCCACATGCCCCGACGTCTCCGCCCAAGCCGTCGTCTGCCAATTGTCTTTTCCCTTCCCATGCGGAATCCACGGCGGCAACGTCTGATTCAAATACGACGCCAGCGCATAGATGTATGGTTCATAACTGTGCCGCACCGCCGCCAATTTTTCCCGCGCGTCGCCTGTATCCTTTAACTGCAAACCGTCCTGCGCCAGCGTGTCGCGCATTTTTTCCCAATCTTCGGCCGGGAGCCTTTCGTTGGGCATTGCTTTCGGCGGCGTCCCAAACACCTGCGACAAATCCACCACCGCGTGCCGCGCAATCGCGAACGTCAGTTGCGCCTGCCTCTCGCACGCCCCTTCGATTCCCACTTTCAGCAGCGCGCACGTATCCAGAATCGCCACCAGCGCCGCAATCCACGACTGGTTGTCGTGCTGCGACTTGAAATACGCCAGCACCGGATACGACAAATGGCTCTCCATCAATTCTGCCGACCACAATTCCCAATCCTTCAGCAATTCCCGCAGCGCTTCACGCCCGCCAGGATAAGCGTGTCTCCGCAACAATTCCCCCGCCGTCGGCGGCGTCCCCGCGCGCGAATCTAGAAGCGAAATCTCCACCTCGCGCTTCGAAAACGATCCGTAAATAAACGGCAGATACCCGATGATCGCCGCCAGAAATCCAAACCCAAAACCCGCCTCGGCCACCACCAGCCCGCGCGCCAGTTGCGATCGCGGCACCACATCGCCCAGCCCCAGCGTGAAAAACGTCGTCCCGCTCAAATAAAAATCATTCGAGAAGCTCGGCTGCCCGCCGGTCACTACCACCGCCGAGCCCGCGCCGTATTGCATCAGTCCAAATCCGAGCACAAGACCCACGGCCCAGACCGCGATCAGCAGCAACAGCGAACTCGGCCCAAAAAATCCCAGCAGCGTTTCGCGCGTCTTACGGGCAGGGAAGAGGCTCGCCACAAATTTCGCGATATTCCACGTCACTTTATAAAACAAACGCGTCAGCCGGAACTTCCGCGTCACGCGCCGCGGCAAAATAATCGACTCAAATGCGTCCCACACCACGATCAGAAAGATCACGATGCCGGCGACGAACGCCCCGGGTGCTGGAATCAAATGCTGCATTGTTTGTGGACTTGCACCTCGGCAGTTGAGTGATTGTTGATCGGTACTCTGGCAGTTGGGTGCCGCACCCTCAGTTTTTAGAGGGTGCGGGTTTTCCCTCAATGCTTGGCTATGACTGCCACATCTCAATACTATCCAAACGTGTTGTCATCCTGAGGCGACCGAAGGTCGCCGAAGGATCTCAGCTGTACGTTCGTGCGCAAAACCATCCGTCGGCGGCGTGCGCGGCCGACGGCACGCGGATCAGTCCTCTCTACGACTCGAGCCGTGCGTTCACCGTAATTTCCGCCTTGAAAAGCTTCGATACCGGGCAGCCCAGCTCCGCATTCTTCACCGCGGTATCGAACTTCGCCTGGTCCGCGCCGGGAACCTTGGCCACCAAATCCAGATGGCTCTTCGTGATGCTGAATCCTTCCCCCACTTTTTCCAGTGAAATTGTCGCCGTCGTCTCCAGCTTGTCCGCCTTCAATCCCACCGCGCCAAGCTGCCCCGACAACGCCATCGTGAAACAACCCGCATGCGCCGCCGCCAGCAATTCCTCCGGATTCGTCCCCACGCCGTTTTCAAACCGCGTGCTGAACGAATACTGCGTCTGCTTCAGCGTTCCGCTGTCCGTCGAAATCGATCCCTTGCCGCTCTTCAGATCGCCCTGCCACACCGCGCTCGCCTTGCGTTGCATCGTTATGCTCCTTCTTTCATTTTGGTAAATTTAGATTCTTCGTTGATTTTGCCGGCGTCTGAACTTGCCGGCGAATGGAAGCTTTCTTCTGCGCGTGAATCGAAGATTCTTTCATCCGTTTTGAATGCAGAGAATTCGATTCTCGCGCTCCATCGAAGGGTATATTGAACCGATGAAGCTGTCGAGCCACGTGCGTCACGAACCACGAAGTGCTCGAGAACTCGTCGTCCACGTCGCGCTCAATATGGAGTGCGGCGCCCCATCACCGCTTTTACGAAGCAACCCCAGCCACCCAAACGCCCACCAAGCGAATAAATCCCATCCAACAGAAATGACTCGATGCATCGCGCGCTGACCGAGATTGCACATCGCCCATGGCCGATGCCCGCCGGCCCATGGACTATGGCGCAAACATGGCACGATTTGCTCTTCGCGCATTGGCCAATCGCCGCCGCCCAGTTGCGCACAACACTGCGTCCGCTGATTCCGGCAGCGCTCGAAATCGACACGTTCCAAAACGAAGCCTGGATCGGTGTCGTCCCCTTCCGCATGTCCGGTGTGCGTTTTCGCGTGACACCCGCATTCCCTGCGCTTTCCGCTTTCCCCGAACTCAATGTCCGTACCTACGTAACGCATGGCGGGAAACCCGGTGTCTGGTTCTTCAGTCTCGACGCCGCCAACGCAATCGCGGTCTCTGTCGCGCGCGCCTGGTTTCATCTCCCCTATTTCAACGCGCGCATGCGTTGCGAAAATCGCGCCGGCTGGATCGAGTACAGCAGCGAACGCACGCATCGCGGCGCCCGAAACGCAAATCTGCGGATGCGCTTTCGCCCAACCGGAGACATCTTCCACGCCCAGCCCGGCACACTCGAATATTTCCTGACCGAGCGCTACTGTCTCTACGCCGCCGACGCTCGCGGCCGCGTCTCTCGCGGCGAAATTCAGCACGCCCCGTGGCCGCTGCAACCAGCCCAAGCCGAATTCCAGCACAACACCATGGTCGAAGCTGCGATGGACCACAGTCCCTCTGCGCCACATTCACCCACCGGCCCACTCCATTCAATTTCTCCGCTACTCCACTTCTCAACTCGCCAGGACGTAGTCGTCTGGCATCCTCATCCCATCGAACTGCTGCCCACTACCAACGATGAAACACAAAGAACACGCCCAGCACCATGCACCCAAACCCCGCCAGATAATTCCACTTAAACTTCTCACCCAGATAAAACACTGAGAAAAAAGCGAACACCGTCAACGTGATCACTTCCTGAATCGTCTTCAATTGCGCCGCCGAAAACTCATACGACCCAATCCGGTTCGCCGGCACCTGAAAGCAATACTCAAAAAACGCAATCCCCCAGCTCACAGCAATCACCTTCCAAAGCGCCTCGCTCCGATACTTCAAATGCCCATACCACGCAAACGTCATAAAAATATTCGACACCGTCAAAAGCAAAATCGTTCTCACGAGTAGGCTCCTCAGTTCGCTTTGATGATCGGGATCTGTTCAAGGGATTCGGGCAGGCCACACTCCGCGGATGTAGACATCCTTTCCGATCGCTTTGTAGTAGACGATCCAGTCGAGTCCGCGAAACCACCTGTGTCGTCGAAACCTCTTACCGCGGGTTCGAACTGGGAACATGTGGGGGAATAGTTCGACGAGCTCTAGTCGTTCCAGGATACGTTCGCGCTCACGATCCGGTAATTCGAGAAACAGCTCTCGGACTGACGGAACCCAAAAGATCCTGCTTTTCACTGTTTCTTTCTCTTAGCGCTCCTGGCCCGAGACGTCTTGACGACTTCACTGTGCGGAATCAGCTTGCCCGCGCGAATCTCCGCGTCCGATTTCGCCATCATCTTCTGAAATCCGGGGTCAGCTTCAATCTTGTCGAGATGGTCCTCCATGTCGGAGTAATACTGAATTGCCTCCCGCACAACCATGCTGCGATTCCCCGCGCGGTACGAGGCCAACTCTTCCAGAAGCTTGTTCGTACGCTTGTCCAGCACAAATTGTCTGCGCATATAGGCACCCTGTAGCCGCGATCGTTTCTCAGATCGCGGGGTTTAGACATTACGTCGCCACAAATCGATCCAACTCACGCGTCACCGATACGATAGCACTAGGTGTGCAGCAGTCAACACCACTCATGAATGATCATGATTCATCAAATGACTGTTTATTGTCTCTTAGGTTAGCGGTTTATCAACACTGGCCGAGCCGCATCGCCATCGCCTTTTTCGGCACTTTTCTCCGAACTCTCCGTCGGCTTCGGTCCTACGCACGATACTGTAGAGCGATCGTACGATGATTGGATTCGCCATCCCCTCGAAGGATTGCCACTTTGCCCAGACTTTCGGAACGCCTCTGGTGGACGTTCGCCGCTGCACTCTCATTCACACTCTTCACGGTTACGATCGAACTCGCTCTCGAAGTTCCAGGCGCGATGGGGCAGGACCGGCTCACGCTCGTCGCGACCGGTTCGTCCTTGCCGGAACCGCTCTACGTCGCCTGGGCCGATGAGTACCACAAAACGAATCCGATGGTCGTGATTCGCTATTTGCCGCAAGGCACCGGCGAGAGCGGTCAGAGCATCATCTCCGGCAGCGGCGATCTCGGCGGTGGGGACGCGCCCATTCCCGACAAGCAACTCAAAGAAGGTCAGCCGGTCCTTCAGCTTCCGTCCGTTCTGATCGGCATCGTCATTGTCTACAACTTGCCCGACACGCACGGGGACTTGCGTCTTACCGGTCCCGTTGTCGCTGAAATCTTCCTTGGCAAAATCAAGACGTGGAATGATCCCGCGATCGCCAAACTGAATCCAGACATGAAGTTGCCGACGCAGCCAATTCAAGTGATCCATCGCACCGAAGGAAAAGGCTCGAACTACATTCTGGCCGACTATCTATGCAAAGTGAGCCCGGATTTTCTCGCCAAAGCGGGACGCGGCGAATCGCCAACCTGGCCCGTCGGCGACGAGCGCAGCTCGTTCGGCAGGACATGTCCGACCGCGTTCGCACGACGCCGTTCGCTATCGGCTACTCCGAACTGAATCTTGCCGAACGCGCGTCGCTGCGCATAGCTCGGATCAAAAACTCCGCCAATGAATTCGTCAAGCCGACAGAGAAAACCTTCGCCAACGCAGCCCTCGAAGCCAAAATCAGCGACGACTTTCGCGTCTCTCTGACAAATGCGCCTGGCAAAGACAGCTATCCCATCACAAGTTTCACGTGGTTTTACGTCCCCGTAAAAGCGAAGGACCCATCACGCGGCCGCGCCGTAGCCGCCTACCTGAAATGGATTTACACCGACGGCCAGCAAGTCGCCCAAAATCAGGGCTACGCCACCCTGCCAAAAGAACTACTCGCGAAGGCAGCCTCCTCCGCCGCCACAATTCACTGAAACTAGATTTTATGAGGGAACACAGCTACAAGGTCGCGTCCGGAAACGCTCACACGTTCAACGAAAGTGAAACGAGGCCCGGGGGCGTGGGCGGCACGATCGGCGGCATCTTTGAGCGATCGACCGGGCGATACAGTGTGTCGCGCTCGACGGGTACGCGGCCTGCGGCGCGAATCAAGCGCTCGAGTTCGCCGCGCGGCGTGAACTCCGAGGTCTTCGCACCGGCGTCATGGTAGATCTTTTCTTCCACCACGGTGCCGTCGATATCGTCTGCGCCAAATCGCTGCGCGATCTGCGCGATGCTCGGCGTCAGCATGATCCAATACGCTTTGATGTGATCGAAGTTGTCGAGCATCAGCCGCGACACCGCGATATTTCGCAGATCGAGGTAGCCACTCGTTCGCGGAATGTGCGACAGCGCCGTATTGTCCGGATGAAACGCCAGCGGGATGAAGGTCACGAATCCGTGCGTCTCGTCCTGCAACTCGCGCAACTTCACGAGGTGGTCGACGCGTTCTTCTTCGGTCTCGACGTGGCCGTAGAGCATCGTCGCGTTTGAGTGCAGTCCAGCTTGGTGCGTCTTGCGCGCTGTGTTCAGCCACATCTGGCCGCTCGTCTTGTGATCGCAAATAATCTTGCGGACGCGCGGATGAAAAATCTCGGCGCCGCCGCCGGGGCACGAATCCACGCCGGCTTCCTTCATCTTCTGCAATACTTCTTCCACCGAAATCTTCGCGATGCGCGAGAAAAAGTGTACTTCGACCATCGTGAACGCTTTGAGATGAATGCCGGGGCAGCGCTTCTTCAGCCCGCGCACCATTTCCAGGTAGTGATCGAAGGTCAGATCGGGATGCAGCCCGCCGACGATGTGAAATTCGGTCGCGCCTTCACGCACGCCCTGCTCCGCGCGCTGATAGATTTCTTCGAGCGCATACACATAGGCGCCGGGAGCGTCCGGATCGCGCCCAAACGCGCACAGCCGGCAATGCGCCAGGCAAACATTCGTCGGATTGATATGCCGATTGACGTTGAAATAGGTGACGTCGCCGTGCCGCTTCTCGCGAACATGGTTCGCGAGCCAGCCGACAGCCAGCAAGTCGGGCGAGCGATAGAGCAAGATGCCGTCGTCGCTCGACAACCGTTCGCCCGCCAAAACTTTGTCGGCAATCGGGTTTAAACGCTGATCGGTGATGGTCAGTTTTGCCATGTTTCGTTCAAAAAATCTGAAAACTTCAAACGCGCCAAAGGGCCGTTGCAGCGCCCCAGAACAATAGAAACGACATACTAATATAACCGTTCATGGTGAAAAACGCAGCGTCGAGCTTGCTCAAGTCATCCGCTTTGACCAGCGAATGTTCATAGCCAAGCAGCGCGCCGACGACGGCAATTCCAGCCCACGCCGGCCAGGGAAGCGCGAAGCTGAAGGCCAGCCACGACAGCAAAACAATGACACCCATGTGCATCACGCGAGCGATCAGCAACGCATTGGCTATGCCGAACCTCTTCGGCACGGAGAACAAGCCGACCTGGCGATCGAAGTCGATGTCCTGGCAGGCGTAGAGCACGTCGAAACCGCCGACCCACAGCGTGACCGCGGCGCAAAGGATCAGCATGCGCAAATCGAGTCCGCCGGTGATGGCGATCCACGCCGCAGCAGGCGAAATTCCCAGCGCGAAGCCGAGAAACAAGTGCGACCAGTTCGTGAAGCGCTTTGTGTAGGAGTAGAAGAACAGAATCGCCAGCGCAACCGGCGACAGTTTCAATGCGAGCGGATTCAGCTGCCAGGCTGCGACAACGAATAGCGTGATTGCTACCAATGTGAAAATCCACCCGAACGAAACCGAAAGCGCTCCGGTCGCAAGCGCGCGCTGCTTGGTGCGCGGATTCTGGGCGTCGAAACGCACGTCGGCAATGCGATTGATCGTCATTGCTGCCGAGCGCGCTGAAACCATCGCCACGATGATCCACAAAATCTGGCGCAGCGTCGGCAATCCGTGTGGAGGTTGATGCGTCGCGCGCGCGGCCAGCAGCGCGCCGGTCAGCGCAAACGGCAGCGCAAAAATCGAGTGCTCAAACTTGATCATTTCGAGCACGGTGCGAACACGGTTCATGCCTTTGCTTCCTTCGCGCCGCTGCTGCCCATCCAGCGATACATCTCATCCTGCGGCAATCCGATTTGCGCGAGCACGCGGCAAATGTATTGCGTCACGAGATCGTCGATCGTTTTGGGCTGGTGATAAAACGACGGCACGGCAGGCATGATGACAGCGCCAGCCTGCTGCGCGCGCAGCATGTTTTCGAGATGGATGCGATTGAACGGCGTGTCGCGAATGCAGAGCACGAGCTTGCGCGACTCTTTCAACATCACGTCCGCGGAGCGCGCGACGAGATCGTCGCTGATGCCGTTGGCAATCGCCGCGAGCGTTCCCATCGAGCAGGGAACCACGATCATCGCGTCGACGTCGTAGCTGCCTGACGCAATGGAAGCGCCGACATCTTTGTTTGGCAGCACTTCGATTTTCTTGGGAGCTGTCCCGAGAATGCGTGAAGGCAATTGCTTGGCATCGCCCGATGAAATTCCTAATTCTTCCGCGAAAAGCCGCTGGCCTGTTTCGGTCACGACAAGATGAATCCGCGCCACGCGCGCATCCGCTTCCAGCAGCGCCAGCGTCTTTTGCGCGAGCAGCGCGCCGCTGGCTCCGGTCACACCTACGGTTACGATTTGGCCGTGTTCTGTTGGCATTTGTGCGGGTAAATTTAGTCTCTCAGCGGGTACCGTCGATGTCAACCTGTCGCGTCCGAAGGGCCAATCCGCGCATCTCAACTCGGTCGCGGCATTCTAGGGGAGCAGCACTGCGCTCCGTGTCCAAACGATTCTTATGTGGCTTCGCCCGCGATGGTTTTTGAATTCTGTTTCGCGCAGTTCAAATCTAATTTCACCTTCGCCCAGTCTCAGGAGACTTCATGAACGGAAATGCGCAACCGCTAGAGGTAGCGATGGACTTTATCAAGCGCATCAACGCGGGCGACATTAATTCGCTGTGCGAATTGATGACCGAAGGACACATTTTTCAGGACGCGCTCGGCAAGCGCTTTATGGGGCGCGAAACGATGCGGCAGGGTTGGACCAATTATTTGAAGATGGTCGCGGATTATCAGGTGCACGCCGACGAGTTTTTTCAGACCGACGAACGCATCGCGATTTTCGGAACGGCGAGCGGCCGCTACGTTGGCCCGCTCGGCCCGAGTACGAAATCGGGCAACGGCGCGCCGATGCCGGCGAGCGCTGATGCGATCGTTGGGCCGA
The DNA here is from genome assembly GCA_963795355.1 of uncultured Acidobacteriota bacterium. Lineage (GTDB taxonomy): Bacteria > Acidobacteriota > Terriglobia > Acidiferrales > UBA7541 > Acidiferrum. The sequence goes on along the minus strand of CAWCHM010000005.1, from coordinate 719,531 downwards.
ATGGATTCTGGGAAGTGCCGGCGGCGTGGCGCGCCGTGGTGCAGGGTGGGAAGATTGCAGAATGGCGCGTTTACGCGGACAATCAACCGCTGCGCAAACTGATGGGCGACACGACGCCGTGACGACGTAGCGCTCGGTGATCGCCGGCGGTATGCGTCGTTAGCGAAGCGAGTTGCTCGCCGAGCGAAGTGAAGTGCTGCGAATCGCGGCGCAAACTTTCATGAACGAACGAGAGCTGGAAAAACTTCTGGAGTTGGTGCGGGCGAGAGAGCTTACGCCGGCGAAAGCTGCCGAGCGGCTGAAGCATTTGCCATTTGAAGATTTGGGGTTCGCGAAGGTCGATCATCATCGCGCGCTGCGGCAGGGATTCGCCGAAGTGATTTTCGGCAAAGGGAAATCGCCGCAACAGGTCGTGGAAATCGTTCGGTCGATGCTGAGCCATCGCGACAGCAAGCACAACATTCTGGTGACGCGCGCGGACGAAAAGATTTTTGCGGCCGTGAAGAAGTTGAAGACGGGGAAATCGAGCCCTGTGAAATTTCATCCGTTGTCGCGCGCGATCACGATCGAGCGCAATACGGAGACTTTGGGGAAGGGCACGATTTTTGTCGTGTCGGCGGGAACGAGTGATATTCCGGTTGCGGAAGAGGCGCTGCTCACCGCGCGTTTGATGGGGAATCGCGTCGAGCATTTGTATGACGTGGGCGTAGCGGGAATTCATCGATTGCTGGAGCATCGCGAAGCTTTGACCAAGGCGCGCGTGGTGATTTGTATCGCGGGAATGGAAGGCGCGCTCCCGAGTGTCGTGGGCGGATTGGTTGCGGCTCCGGTAATCGCGGTGCCGACGAGCGTTGGGTATGGCGCGAGTTTCGGCGGAGTCGCGGCGCTGCTCGGGATGCTGAATAGTTGCGCGTCGAACGTTACGGTCGTGAATATTGATAATGGATTTGGCGCGGCTTGCGTCGCATCTTGCATCAACAGGGTCTGAACAATCACGCCGTACCGATAACGGGATTCCATCGGGACATTACCCTTGGCAGGCCCCCCTCCCCCGGTAGGTTTTTCGCAAGAATGTCATTCTAAAGTGTTTGCACTGATAGATGGTGTAAGGATGTGATTCCAGGCGGGTTACGGCTGCCGGGAGTTCACATGACGCACCGGTGATGCTGGAAGTTCCGGCGCCGGGGAGTGGCTAACGTTTTCTATTACAAGCACTTAAATGGTGCAACGCAACGGATCAGGTGAAGTGTCGACCAAAACCGCCGGCAAGATGCCGGAGTTACCTGGCCGTCAGGGTTCCAGTAGGACTTTCATCACGTCTTTTAGTTGGGCGTAGGCGATGGCTTCCGGTGCTTCGCTCAACGGGAACGTGCGTGTGATCAGCGAGCGTGGGTCGACCTTGCTTTCGCGGAGCAAGCGGATCGCTTTGGCGAATGGGCCGCAGCGGGAGCCAACGACTGTGAGTTCTTTCACGACGATGGGCCATGTTTCCACGGGGGTAGCGCCGTGGAATGTGGATTTGAGGACCAGCGTGCCACGCGGTTCGGTGATCTGTTGAGCCAGCGCCAGTCCCGTCGGTGAGCCGGTCGCCTCGACCACCAGCGCGAAGTTTTCCTTTATCTTCGTGAGATCGGCGTCTATCCCTGCAAGCTTCTTCGTTTCGATGCGCGCGGCGCGCGGTACTTTTTGCCCGTCGCCATTTCCAGTTACGTTCACCATATCTAGTTTCGCCTGATGCTTTCCGTACATCACAACGCGTGGGATTTCGGTTTTCAACACGCGAGCGATGAGTTGCGCCAGCTTTCCATCGCCGAGGACGGCTGCGGCGGGGAACTGCTTCGCGTCGATCTGGTCAAGAATTTCACAGGCGGCGGCCAGCGGTTCAACGAAGACGGATTGTTCGTCGGGGACCGTATTCGGGGTTTCGTGGAGATTCTCGATCGGGAGCGTTAGGTATTCGGCGAAGGCGCCGTCGTGATTGACGATACCGAGGACGGTGCGGCGAAGGCAGTGCGTTTTCAATCCGCGAAGGCAGAACTCGCAGACGGGGTTGTAGCCGTAGGCGGCGCACGCGACGTTGATGTCGCCGGCGACGCGGCGGCCGATCCAGCGGGATCGTTCGCGCTTGATTGCTGGCGTGGGATCGCCGCCATCGCCAACGGAAACGACTTCGCCGACGAATTCGTGGCCGGGGATGCCGCGGAAGTCGTGATAACCGCGGAGGATCTCGACGTCGGTGTTGCAGATGCCGGCGAGGCGGACTTTGATGAGGGCCCAGTTGGGGCGGAGTTCGGGAAGGGGTTTTTCGATGGGGACTAGGGCGCCCTGGCTGACTTGGAAGGCTTTCAACTTGGTTGGCTCCTTGGAGTTGATTCTAGCAGGGTTGGGTTTTTGGTCCGGTTGCGTGATGCCGCTTATGCGGGCGGTCGCTAAAGGACGGGCACGGCGTGCCGTGCCCCTATGGGATGGCTGTGGGTAAAGGGCGATGGGACGAAATACGGTTACAGCGTAAAGGCGGCGCCTAGGGGCGCCGCACTCCATATGAGGATTGGCGAACGGATTCGTTGAGGCAAGACACGGAGGGCTGGCGGAGTGAACCCCGCGCCTACAAAGGCGAGGTCGATTGTTGGCGGGGGCACTATTTTTAGTGGAGCGCGTTGCTCTAATGAGACGCGAGGGGAAATGTAAGCGTCTGGGAACATTTGGGGAGAGGTGGCGTAGATAGTGATGGGCGTTGAACTAGGAGGCGCTATGGCGGGGTGGGGGCGGGATTTTAGGTTTGTGATGAGGCGGTTGGCGGGGGCGCCGGGGATTGTGGCGGCGGTGGTTTTATCGATCGGGATTGGGATTGCGGCGAACGCTACGATTTTTGCGATGGTGAGCCGGTTTGTGTTGCGGGCGGCGCCGGTGGGTGATCCGGCGACGCTGGTGAGCGTGCACCTCACGCATGACGGGGAGCGGTGCTGCAATTCGCTTCCTTATCCGGTTTATGTAGATTTGCGCGATCAGACGAAGTCGTTTTCGGGCGTGGCGGCTTTTGATCCGCTGATTCCAGCTTCGATCAATGGCAAAGGCGATCCCGAGCGCGTGTGGGGACAGGCCACGACGACGAATTACTTCGATGTTGCACAACTGGGCATGACGTTGGGGCGCGGATTTCGCGCTGACGAAGATCACGCGCAGGTGATTGTACTCGGGCATCGGTTGTGGCAGCGGCGATTTGCCGGCGATCCGCAGATTGTGGGGAAGTCGATCACGCTGTCGGGGCGAGCGTTCACGGTGGTCGGCGTGGCTCCGGCGGGTTATCGTGGGATCGATTTCGTGCTCGATCCGGAATTTTGGGTTCCGCTTGGGAATGGGCGGGCGTTGAACCCGACCGAGCCGCCGCGTGAGGCACGCGACTACCACTGGTTGGAGGTGATCGCCAGGATGGCTTCGGGAGTGACCGGGCAGCAGGCAGATGCGGAGCTACGAACGATGGCGGCGCGATTTGCGACGGCGTATCCGGCGACCGACAAGGGAAATGGATTTCAGTACGAACAGGCGGGATCGTTACCACCACGCTTTAGGGGAACGGTCCTGACATTTCTTGTGGCGCTGAGCATCGTGGTGCTATTGGTCTTGTGCATCGCAGGAGCGAATGTGGCGAATCTCCTGCTGGCCCAGGCGGCAGAGCGCAGTAAAGAAATGGCGGTGCGATTGACGCTGGGCGCGACGCGCGGCGCGTTGCAGCGATTGATGCTGATGGAGAGCGTGATTCTGGCGCTCGGCGGAGGATTGTTTGGATTTGCGTTGTCGTTGTGGGCGACGCAGGCGCTGTCGGCGTTTCATTTGCCCGCGCCTGTGCCGCTCGACCTGAATCTTCATGTGGACTGGCGTGTGTTGCTGTACACATTTGCGTTGAGCGTGGGAGCGGGCCTGCTGCTGGGGCTGGCGCCTGCGTGGGCTGCGTCGCATCCGATTTTATCGAGCGCGCTGAAGGGAGAGGGCGGAATGGCCCAACCGGGGCGGCGATGGAGCCTTCGCAGCATGCTGATTGTGGTGCAAGTAGCGATGTCGGTTGTGCTGCTGTGCGCGACGGGATTGTTTTTGCGGAGCATGCAGCACGCTTCGGGGATCGATATTGGATTTCGCTCGCGGGGAGTGCTGATCACGTCGGTCGATCCACGCGTGAACGGATACTCGGCGGACCAAACTCTGCAATTTTTGAAGCAGCTTCGCGAACGGGTTGCGGGTTTGCCGGGAGTGTCGTCGGTGGTCTGCACGGACCTTGTGCCTCTTTCGAATGGCGGGCGAAGCGATGGGTTTCACATTGCGGGGGAGGTGTGGCCTGCGGGTGAGCCGCCGATCGTCGATTTGTACATGTCGACGGGTGGGTATTTCGATGTGATGGGAATTCCGCGGCTGGAGGGGCGGGATTTTGGTGACGAGGTTCCGAACGGGCCGAAGGTGGCGATTGTGAATCAGGAGTTTGTGGCGAAAGTGCTAGGAGGGCGCGAGGCGATCGGGCAGCGGGTGGAAGGCGGCCGCGTGACGTACGAGATTGTCGGCGTGGTGAAGAATTCGAAGTCGCGCACATTGGGAGAAACACAGCGGCCGATTTTGTTTCGCTCGCTGGAACAAACGGCGGGGAGCGACCCGGCGTTTCTCGGATACTCGGTGCTGGTGCGGACCGGCGGCGGGGATTACTCGGCTTTGGAGAGCGCGGTACGGCAGGAGATTCACGCGCTCGATCCGGCGATGGCGACCTACAACGAATCGACGATGGAAGAGCATTTGCGCGATGCGTTGTTTCTGCCGCGGCTGGCGGCGACATTGTTCGGCGTGTTTGGCGTTTGCGGCGTGCTGCTGGCGGCGGTGGGGTTGTATGGCGTGATGAGTTATGCGGTGAGCCGGAGGACGAAGGAGATTGGGATTCGCATGGCGCTGGGAGCTCAGGTTGTTGGTGTGCAGAAGATGATCGTGGGGCAGGGGATGAGGCTGGCGGCGATTGCGTTGGTGTTGGGGTTGGGTGCGGCGTTGGGGGTGGCGCGATTGTTTGCGGCGTTTTTGTATGGGGTGAGGACGGATGACGCGGTGACGTTTGTAGGTGTGCCGGTGTTGTTGGGGGTGGTGGTGTTGGTGGCGAGTTGGATTCCGGCGCGGAGGGCGGCGCGGGTGGATCCGATGGTGGCGTTGCGGTGGGAGTGAGATGAATTAGAATTCGGCGATGCACACTTACACGATCTCTCTGCGGATTGAATCGCCAGACCTCGAGGTTGCGCAGGTTACAAGTGAGTTGGGGCTTCAGCCGACTCAAACTAGGGCGAAGGGCGACCGGCGAAGCGAGAACACTGTCTGGGAGAAAGCTTTGTGGGAGTTTGAGGTTTTTCCGGATGATCGGGCCGAGTGGGAATCGCTTGAGGCTGGCCTTGTGGAACTTGTGAGAATGCTAAGACCACATCTGCGACTCCTTCAGAAATACAAAGAGTCGTACGAGTTATATCTTTGGTGTGGCGTTTTTGGTTCAGGCCTTGGCAGCGGGCCGCGATTGTCAGGTGAGGTATTGGGCAAATTGTCGGCCCTTGGTGCACCGCTCTTGCTGGCGATTTATCCAGCGACACGCAAAGGCGAAGAAAAAGCAGATTCCTCGCTAAGCTCGGAATGACAGTGTTTTACGGTTTTTGCCTTGAGTTATTCGGAGCCGGGCTTGTTGCGGTTGGCCAGGAAATTGTCGCGGCAGGCTTTGGCTTCGGTCATGAGGGCAGGGAAGTCGGGGGATTTAGTGAGGTTCGGATAGGCCTTCGAGTCGCGCTCAAGGAATTCATAGGCGCAGAAGCCATCCTTGACGGCGCTTCTCATCAACGGGATCGTAAAATCGTTACCGAGGCAATGATTGAAGGTCAGAGCCTGGCTGTATCTGGGTTCCGGGTCACTCATCCCAGGTAAATCCTTTTTCAATTTATCCATCAACTCCTGATAATTCTCCGGGCGCGGATTTGAATAGCACGCTTCGATCGCGCGGCCGTGAAAAAAGGAACTGTCGGGAAGCAGGCGAATCCTGGCCAAGCCTTCGTCGGTTTTTCCGGCACGAAGCAACTGGATCGCCGTGATGTTGTTGTTCCATTCGGAGCCTGAATCGAGATCGAAAAACATCTTGGCGTGATCTGATATCTCGGCCGAGAGGTACAACGCGGTACATGAGCGGAATTGATAGTTGCCAGGATCAAGACGGATCGCGGTGTCGCATTCCTCTCTCGCCTCTTTTAGAACGCTGGCGTAGCGCAGGACGTAGGAAAGGGTGAAGTGCGCGATGCCGCTTTGCGGGTGGCGCTCGACCATGGATTTTGCCTGGCGATAGGCCTGGACGAGGTTTCCGCGGTCGGTATCCTGCGAAATGATTTGCTGTTCGGCGCTGACGAGATTGGGATCGAGAGCGAGTGCCCGCTGCAACGTGGAGTAGGAGCGGTACGAGGTGGGGTCGGAGCGGTATGTAGGGCCTTTGATGAGCCCGTTCCCTGTTCCGTATTCCTCGTCGTAGTAATAGCGAATTCCGAGGGCGGCGAGCGCGGGAGCGAAGTTGGAATCGAGGCCGACGGAGCGTTCGAGCATGCGGATGGCTTCGGTGTTTTGGGTGCCGTCGTGGGCGAGAGCGATGCTGCGGAGATAAAGATCGTAGGCTTCGTCGTTTTTGGGTCGCGTGCCGCCGTTTTCGTTCGTGGTCGATACGCCAAGCGCCGGAATCATTCCATTCAGCACGTTTGATGTGACTTGATCGTGCATCGCGACGTGATCTTCGGCTGGGACATTCAATGTTTTGCGCCAAAGCAGGCGATTGTCGGCTACGTCGATCGCTTCCAAAGTCAATTGAAGTTCCTTGCCAACTTTTTGGTAGTGGCCGGTGACCAAATGGCCGACGCGAAGCTCTTTTCCAGCTTGCTGAACGTCGACCTCGGATTTGGCGTACTTGGCGGTAGTGGCGAAAGGGCGAATCGAAAGATTGCGTACGGAAGAGAGAGTGGTGGCAACTTCATCGGGAAGTGCCATGCGGAGATAGTCGGTGTTTGCGTCGCCGTCGAGGTTTTGGAAAGGGAGGACGGCCACGGCTACGGACGGTGCGGAAGACTTCGCCGCGTCGGTGGGCGACCTGTCGTTGGAATGCCAGAGCGCGAAAGCGATTGCGGCGGCTGCGACGATTGCGATTGCGGCGCCGATGGCTAGCCAATTTTTGCGGGCAGCAGGTGGCGGAGTTGCGACAGCTGTGACGCGCGATGCGCCTGAGCCGGTGTCGCGGCGAGCGCGCTTGAGGTCGGCGCGCATTTCGGAGGCGTGTTGGTAGCGGGTGTCGCGATCTTTTTCGAGGGCTTTGCGGATGACGGCGTCGAGTTCGGGCGAGACGCGGGAATTCAACTGCGTGGGCGGCGCGGGAGTTCCGTGGACGATCTGATCGTAAACCGCGCCGGAGGACTCGCCCTGAAACGGCAGTTTGCCAGTGGCCATTTCGTAGAGGACGATACCGAAAGAAAAAAGATCGGAGCGGGCATCGAGCGGCTTGCCGAGGACTTGCTCGGGCGACATGTAGGAAACGGTGCCGATCGTGGAGCCTGGACTGGTTAGTTGGTCCTGGATGGAGAGCGTGTTGGCGTCGTCGATGACAGTGGCGCCGGAAGCCGCGGAAGTTTTTTCGTCGAGCTTGGCGAGACCGAAGTCGAGAATTTTGGCGTGGCCGCGCGCGGTGACGAAAATATTGGCGGGCTTGATGTCGCGATGGACGATGCCTGCGGTGTGAGCGGCGTCGAGCGCGTCGGCGATTTCGGTGGCGAGCGAGAGAAGCTGGTCCATTTCGAGCGGGCGATCGGAAATGGCGTGCTTCAGCGTCATGCCGTCGAGAAATTCCATGGCGATGAAGCGGATGCCGTCGCTTTCGCCGATTTCATAGATGGTGCAGATGTTGTGATGGTTGAGCGCGGAGGCGGCGCGGGCTTCGCGGCGGAAGCGTTCGAGCGCGGCGGGATCTTTGGCGACGTTGTCGGGGAGAAATTTCAGGGCGACGAAGCGACCGAGAGTGAGGTCTTCGGCTTTGTAGACGACTCCCATGCCGCCGCCGCCGAGTTTTTCGACGATGCGGTAGTGGGAGATTGTTTGACCGACCATGGGCGAACGGATGTTAGCTGGCGCGGGGATTAGGCGTCAATGAAGAGGCGGAGATGAATTTGTGGTTCCGCGTGGAAGCTGAAAAAAGCGGATCCCTCGCTTCGCTTGGGATGACCAATTTCAGTTGGGTGCGATCCAGCTCGTGATTGGTTGGCTTGGGTTTAGCGGAAGGCGGCAGCGATGGATTGGACTAGGACGGGTTCCTGGGCGGGGAGGACGGTGCGGAGGTCGAGGATGAGGCGGTCGGATTCGACGCGGGCGATGACGCTGATGCCAGCGGGGGCGCGGCGGAGGCGCTGTTCGAGTTCGGGGGCGGAGTGGCGTGCGCTGGCGATGCGGATGAGTTTCGTGGGGAGCGTTTGCGCGGGCGTGGAGCCGCCGCCGACGAGTGAGTCGCCGTCAACGAGTTCGAGTTCGACTTCGCCGAGCGGGACTTCGGGCGTCAGTTCGCGAAGGAAATTTTCGGCGCGACGCTTTATGTCTGTGGATGTGGCACGAATCATACGGAGCGCGGGGATTTCGTCGTAGGCGGCGCGGAGGTAGGCGCCGAGCGTGACTTCGAGCGCGGCGATGGTGAGCTTGTCCACGCGAAGCGCCCGGAAGAGCGGGTGGCGGCGGATTTTTGCGACGAGATCTTTTTTCCCTGCGATGATGCCGGCTTGCGGGCCGCCGAGAAGCTTGTCGCCGCTGAACATCACGATGTGCGCGCCCGCTTCGATGCTTTGGCGGACAAGCGGCTCGACGATGCCGAAGGCAGAAAGATCGACGAGACAGCCGGAGCCGAGGTCTTCGACGAGCGGAAGCTCGGTGCGGGCGGCAAGCGCGGCGAGCTCTTCGAGCGAAGGCTTGTCGGTGAAGCCGGTGATTTGAAAATTGGAAGGGTGGACGCGGAGGAGCACGCGCGTTTTTTCGGTGATGGCGTTTTCGTAGTCAGCGAGGCGCGTGCGGTTGGTCGTGCCGACTTCGCGGAGCGTGGCGCCGCTTTGCGCCATGATTTCGGGGATGCGGAAGCCATCGCCGATTTCGATGAGTTCGCCACGAGAGACGAGGACTTCGCCGTCGCGCCCGAGCGCGGCGAGGACGAGCAAGACGGCGGCGGCGCAATTGTTGACGACGATGGCGGCTTCGGCGCCGGTCAGGCGCTCGAGGAGTTGCGCGGTGTGAACGTCGCGTTTGCCGCGCGCGCCCGCTTCGAGGTCGTATTCGAGATTGGAATACTGCGTGGCGGTGCGACGGAATTCTTCCACGGCCGCTTCGGTGAGCGGAGCGCGGCCGAGATTGGTGTGGAGGATGACGCCGGTGGCGTTGATCACGGGCTGTAGCGATCGCGAGAGGATTTGCTCGACGGCGTTGGCGATCTCGTTCTGGAGAGCGGCGGGATCGAGCGGAAGGATGATCGTGCGGCGGTCATTGGCTTCAGCGGAAAGGCGCGCGCGGAGATCGGCCAGGGCGGCGCGGGTGATTTCGAGAAGGAGATTGCGGTCTATGCGGGCGGCGAGCGCGGCCATGCGCGGTTGGCGGAGGAGTTCGTCGACCGAGGGGATCTGGCGGAGAAGTTCGGATTTGGAGGTGGAGGCCACGGTGGTATTTCAGCACAGATTGATGGATTTGGGGGACGCGGCGGGTTTCAGGCTGGCCGTTGGTACAGGTTGATGGCAGCGGAGGTACGGTGCCGGTATGGATGCGTTGCGGCGGACGTACCGTTGACGCTTACTGGCGCGGTTTCTACGATGAATTGAGAGGAACAGGTCCAGGCTTTATGCCCCCGACGATCGACGAAGAACTTGCCGGATTGGAACGCGACATCCGCCAGCTGAAGATTGAGTACGATCAATTCTTCGGCGGAGGGCGGAAGCGTCCGCCTACGGAAATCGAGTGGCGTATTGAGCAGGTGGTCAAGCGTCACGGCGAACGCGCCGGCGAACTGAAATTTGGGCAACGGTTTCGGCTGACCAATCTCACGCAGACCTACGCGAAATATAAGGATATTTTCCGCAAGAAAACCGCGTTGAAAGAAGAAGGCCGCTCGCAGAAGCATTACGGCGCTGCGGCGAAGATGATCGAGGCGGAGCGCGCGAAGGCGCATTCCTCACCGGCTCCGGTTGCGGCGCCGCCCCTGGCGCGAGAAGAGGCGCCGGTGTCGAAGCGGGCGGTAGCATCGGCGGCTTCGAACGCGGCGAGCGCATTTCGTGTCGTGTGCGCCGATCCGGAGCGCGAGACCGAGAACGTCGACCGGTTGTTTCAGGCGTTTGTCAGCGCGAAGAAACAGGCGGGAGAAGAAACCACCAAGCTATCGCAGGCGGGATTCAAGGAATTTGTGCGGAAGAAAACGAAAGATTTGCAGGAAAAGCAAAATTGCCGCGACGTCGAGTACGTGGTGGAGACGGTTGCGGGCCAGGTCAAGTTGAAGGCCCTGGTGAAGTCGTAATCGCGAGGGCCAAGTTTCGCTTTTTCTCATTTTCGAGTTAGCGAAAGCGCGACCGCATACCGCGAGCACCTATAAGTAGAATCCACGCTATAGCCGCCGCGAGGCAAACCCGAAACACAACGTCGTTAAGCGGAATGACGTAATACTTGTCGTGCCTGTGGATGTCGAGTCCGAAATTGGTGTGGAGGAGCGGACTGAATTTCGCCAAGAGGGCGACGACGATTAACACTGCGATTCCGATGTAGCTCTTCATTTGCGGAATCCGCCTACCTTGCGATAGAGACTTCATACACCCAATCGCACGCTGAAAATCGATTTCAAACTTTTTCCTCAGACGAGATTTGTTTCGTTCGTTTCTATTTGTGTGCGTCGCGCTTACACTGAAGTGCTTTCAACGTGGAGGAAACGGCATGGCGGTGGAGCGCGCGCTGATCAGCGTGTTTGATAAGACGGGCATCGTGGAGTTCGCGAAGCGGCTCGTGGCGTTAAAGATTGAGATTTTGTCGACGGGCGGAACGTCGAAGCTGTTGCGTGAAGCAGGCGTCACGGTGCGCGATGTTTCAGATTTTACGGGCTGGCCGGAAATGCTGGGCGGACGCGTGAAGACGTTGCATCCGAAGGTGCATGGCGGGCTGCTCTACCGGCGCAAGAATAAAGACGATCAGGCGCAGGCGGCGGAGCATGGCATCGCGCCGATCGATCTCGTCGTGGTGAATTTGTATCCATTTGAGGCGACCGCCGCGAAGAGCGGGCTAACCGCGGAAGATCTGATCGAGAACATCGACATCGGTGGACCGACGATGCTGCGGTCGGCGGCGAAGAATTTCGAGAGCGTGACGGTGATCACCGATCCGGCCGACTTTGCGCGCGTCGCTGCGGAACTGGAAGCCGGGAAAGAGACTTCGCTGGCGACGCGCGTCGATCTGGCTCGAAAAGTGTTTGCTGCGACTTCGCGCTACGACGGGATGATCACAACGGAATTGGAGCGATTGTCGGCGGCGTCGGGCCACGTCGAACTTACCGATCGAACGCTGCTGCCCGAGCGCGTGCACATTTCGCTGCGGCGGCAGCAGGAATTGCGTTACGGAGAAAATCCACACCAGGCGGCCTCGCTGTATGTTCCCGCAGGGCGCGAAGTCAGCGGGCTTGCCGCGGCGAAACAACTGCAAGGCAAAGAGCTGTCGTATAACAATTTTGTCGATCTCGAAGCGGCGCGCAGCATCGCGGCGGAGTTCAAGCGCCCGGCCGCGGTGATCATCAAGCACAACAATCCGTGCGGGACGGCAGAGCAGGAGACGCTGCGCGACGCGTATCTGAAAGCATTCGCTTGCGATCCGGTGTCCGCGTTCGGCGGCGTGTTGGCATTCAATAAAGTAGTCGACGCCGCGACGGCGGAAGAAGTCGTCAAGCTTTTCGCCGAATGCATCGTAGCGCCCGGATTTGAGGAGAAAGCCAAGGCAATTTTCGCGGCCAAGAAAAATTTGCGCTTGCTCGAATTGCCGCCAGGCGGACTGGAAGCTGAGAAAGAACTGCAACTCAAACGAATTCTCGGAGGAATGCTCGTGCAGCAACCCGACCTCGGCGAATTGAAAGATTCGGAGTTGCGCACGGTGACCAAGCGCGTCCCGACCGCCGAAGAGATGGCGACCATGCGTTTCGCGTGGAAAGTGTCGAAGCACGTGAAGTCGAACGCGATCGTCTTCGCGCGCGACAGCGCAACACTCGGCGTCGGCGCGGGACAGATGAGCCGCGTCGATTCCGTGAAGATCGCAGTGATGAAGGCGCAGTCGCCGCTCACCGGCAGCGTGGTCGCTTCCGATGCCTTCTTCCCGTTCCCCGATGGAGTCGAAGAAGCGGCGAAAGCCGGCGCTACCGCGGTCATTCAGCCCGGCGGCTCGATGCGCGACAACGATGTGATCGCCGCCGCCGACCGGCTAAATTTGGCGATGGTCTTTACGGGGATGAGGCACTTCTTGCATTAGAACGCCGCGCTCGTAGGTAAAGCGAAAAATCGCTCCGCGGCACCTCAATTTCTTGCGACGGTAGTTTGCGTCGAAAGCTGTCTTAGCTCATCGACAACGTCGCCGATGCTCTCTTTCAGATTCTTTTCCCAGTTGTCCTTTAAACGGGCATCCTTCACGCGCTTGGTGACAGTCCAAAGCACGAAGTGCGTATTAGAATCGAGGATCGTCAACGCAATTTGCGGCTCGTAAGTCTGGCAGCTGGAAAGTGGTGAGGTAAGCCGCAACTGAAGAACCAAGTCAGCATCCGATGGCGTGGCCACAAGTTCGTATCGTCCCCATCGCTGCATAGCAAAATAAAACTGGCTGTATGGTTCATTTGGACCTGTTGTGCGTTCGAAAACGACAGGCGATGCGGCGTCAACTCCGGCATTGGAGACGAATATCTTCTTTGCTTCAAGAATCCTTGTAGGTGTTGGTGGTGTAGAAGGCTGTATTTGCTGGGCAAAGGCTGCGGGACAAACGAGCAAGAGCGTTATCGCCAAGAGCCGAAAGGAACTAGTTCTTGTATCGAGCATGGGCGCCCTCCCTGTGTGCATAGACGTGTCTTACATGCGCGGCGTTCCAACCTGAAGCCCACCCGACCCGTCCGCCTCTTTGATTACATATCGCCAATTACATACTGCCGGTTCGAACGAACAAACACCTGTTGATGGGAAGGCGAAGAAAAAGCGCGGCCTACTCCGGGAGGAATGCCATCTCGGGTGTAGAAGTAAAACTTTGTACGCGTCATCCGGGCGCAACGCCGCATCCAACCGAAACGTCTACCGAAGGAGGAGCCCGAACATGGCCACGAAACCAGGCGAAGCGCGAACGCACGAACCGAGCGACGACGCGACGACAATCGTCCTACAAGTCGGAAACGAGCTGCGTATCACCAATAAAGGCGAGATCATTCTCAGCAATCCCGAGCTGGAGCTGGCCCGCGAGGAGCGAGCCGCTGACGCAACAATCCTTTACACGTTCGATCCCAACAAGGGTGAGCACCGTCTTCGCCTGGTCGACCCCTTAGCCGACCACAAGCACATGAAGACACACAAGCCCGGCGACTAGCCCGCCGAGCGCGCAGCAAGAGCAACACGAGCAACACTTGCAACAAACAAGCGTTCCCCGTCCTGTCCCAACGCTTGGCAGCAACCCAGCATCCTATTCTGATGCGCTTTGACGCCGACCCCTCCCACCGGCGCGCAAGCCGCTGCAACACAATTTGAGCGTGCCGCGCAAGGAAATGCCGTGAGTTTAGCCTTTTGACCGACTTTCGGCCGCGTGGGATACTTTTCTTTCGGGGTAAACATGAACCTTTCAAGACCGGTCGTTATCGCGATCCTGCTCGCGCCCTTTGTCACATGCAGCGCGGCATGGAGCGCCGAGGCGCAGCAACAACAGTCCGCCGCGCCTTCAGCGTCGCAATCCGCGCCGCAAGACCAGAGCCAGACCCCAACTCAAGCCGTCACGCCAGGCTCCCTGCTCTCCGAAGAGGAATCCGGCATCACGCAAGCCCCCGCCGGAGAAGGCAAAGCCTCTGACCGAGCCAGTGCCTACTACGACTTCACGATGGGCCACGTGTTCGAGCAGCAGTTCGAAAACACCAGCAAGCCCGACTACGCCACGCAAGCCATCGAGTTCTACAAAAAGGCCTACGCACTCGACCCGAAATCCCCGGTGATCGGTGAGCGTCTCGCCGAAATGTATTGGAAGGCGCGCCGCGAACGCGACGCCATTACCGAAGCCCAGGAAATCCTGAAGCGCGATCCTAACGATGTTCCGACGCGCCGCTTGCTCGCACGCATCTACATCCGCAGCCTTGGCGATACCAGCACCAACAGTGGCCAGCCCGAAATCGCCGAGCGCGCCATCGAACAGTACAAAGAGATTTATCGCCTCGACCCGACCGATACCGAATCCGCGCTGTGGCTCGCGCGCCTGTATCGCCTGCGCAACGAGCACGACAAAGCGGAAGAAGTGCTACGCGGAATCTTGAAAGCCGACCCCGAAAACGAGCCCGCGGTCGAACAACTCACCCAGCTTTTGCTCGACGAAGGCAAATCGGGCGAAGCTGTTTCACTGCTCGAAGGCATGACGAGCCATAACCCGTCGCCCGTCCTCCTCGACCTGCTCGGCGATGCCTACACCCAGACGAAAAATCTCGCCAAAGCCGAAACCGCCTACCGCCGCGCATCGGAAATCGATCCGTCCGAGCTGAATCATCTGCGCGGACTCGGCCAGACGCTGATGGCCGAAGAAAAATATCAGGACGCCCTGCCGGTCTATCAGAAGTTGATCGACCTGATGCCCGACGATGCCGACAACTACCTCGCGATTTCGCAGATTTACCGCGAGCTCAACCAGCTCGATCAAGCCGAACAGAATTTGCTCAAGGCCCGCCAGTACGCGCCCGGCGACGTAAAAATCATGTACAACGAAGCGATGTTGTACGAAGCGCAGGGTCGCTATGAAGATGCGATTCGCGTGCTCTCCGACGCGATCGTCGGCGTGAAGCAATCGACGGTGCTTCCTTCGCGCCGCCGCTCGCTCGCGATTTTGTATCAGCAGCTCGGCCAGCTTTATCGCGATCGCCAGAACTTTCAGGCCGCCGCCTACACCTACGACGAGCTGGGCCACCTCGGCGATGAAGAAGATCGCCGCTCGCGCATGCTGCTGATGGACACCTATCGCGAAGCGCGCGACCTCCCCAAGGCGTTGCAGGTCGGCAAAGACGCGATCGCGAAATATCCCAAGGATCCCGCCGTGCAGTCGCGCGAAGCGTCGCTGCTTGGCGAAAACGGCCAGACCGACGAGGCCGTCAAGCTTCTGCGCTCGCAGCTGAGCAACACCGAAGCCGATCGCGAAACTTATCTCAACATCGCGCAGGTTTACGAACGCGCCCGCCGCTACAAGGAAGCCGAAGAAGCAGCCAAAGCCGCCGAAGCGCTCCCCGGCGACCCGCGCGACAACGAGACCACATATTTTCTGCTCGGCGCCATCTACGAACGCCAGAAGCTTTTCGATCGCGCCGAAGAGCAATTCAAAAAAGTGCTCGCGATGGATCCGAACAACGGTCCCGCGCTCAATTACTACGGTTTCATGCTCGGCGATCTCGGCCAGCGGCTCGACGAAGCCGAATCGATGGTCAAGAAGGCTTTGAAGCTCGAGCCGTACAACGGCGCGTATCTCGACAGCCTCGGCTGGATTTACTATAAGCAAGCCAAATACAACGACGCCGAATCATGGCTGCACAAGGCACTCGAGCGCGATCCGCACGATCCCAACATCCACTCGCACCTTGGCGACGTCTATGCCAAGCAGGGCCGCACCGAACAGGCCGCCACGGAATGGGAGAAGTCCCTCGCCGAATGGCACCGCTCGCTTCCGGCCGACATGGAGACCGACAAGATTGCTGAAGTCGAGAAAAAGGTCGGCTCCGTGAAGCATCGCGTCGCGCAAAAATCGACGCCGCAAGACAACAAGCACCAGTAGCGCCGCGGGTAAGACCTGTCTTTGGGCGCCGCACCCTCAGTTTTTAGAGGGTGCGGGTTTAGACGAACCATCGCCCATACCAAAACGACGATTCGCGATCGACCCGCAAAACAACCGGCCCCCGACATAACGTGTAAAATACCTCGCCATGCGCGAAGTCCGAATCCCAGCGTTCGCGAAGATCAATCTGCGCCTCGATATCGTCGGTAAGCGCGCCGACGATTTTCACGAGCTGCGCACCATTTTTCAGACCATCTCGCTCCGCGACGAATTGCGCCTTCGCTCCTCGCGCAAGCCGGGAATCGCGCTCACTATCCACGGCAACCCCCGCCTCGCGCAAGAGCCCATCGAAAAAAATCTCGTCTACCGCGCCGTCGATGCGCTGCGTCACGAACTCAAAATCCGCACCGGCGTGGAGATCTATCTACACAAAAAAATTCCCGCAGGTGGCGGAATGGGCGGAGGCTCCAGCAACGCTGCCGCCGCGCTCCTTGGCTACCTTCAACTCACGCGCAAGCGTATCCCGCTGCAGCGCCTGATCGAAATTGCAACCCCGCTCGGCGCCGACGTCCCCTTTTTCCTCTTCGGAGGCCGCGCTCTCGGCGTAAATAAAGGCGACGAAATCTACCCTCTCGACGACGTCGCAAAGCACACCATCCTGGTCGTAGCGCCCCAAGGCATCCACGTCCCGACGCCGGAGGCTTTCCGTTGGGTCAATGCGCCGCCTTCGCCGTCTTCACAGCGCCCAGACCAAAGCCCGCGCCGGGCCTCGCGCCAATTGACAAATTCGCGCTCTAACTCTAAACTTTCAGGGTTCTGTGCTCTGTGCTGGAGCGCGCAGTTAGCCGGCCTCTCGAATGATTTCGAGGCGGCCGTCTTCCGGCGCCACCCTCGGCTCGCATCTATTAAGAGGGATTTGCTTCGAGCAGGAGCTGCAGAAGCCATGCTGGCGGGTAGCGGTTCGGCGGTGTTTGGAGTTTTCCCGAGCCCAGCGTTGGCGCGCCGAGCCGCTGTTGGGTTCCCAAGCGACCAGACTTTCGTTTGCGAAACTATTTCGCGCGATCGTTACAAGCGTCTGGTCAAGACTGCGCTTTAAAGCTGTACGTCAAGCTCCGCGCCTGTCTGCTTGTTCCTCTCAGCGACCTTGTGTGCACATTTCAGCGCGTTTTGTAGTTGGGTCTCGCAGTCTGACCTTGTAGCTGGCTTTGTCCCGCGTCGCATTGCGCTGACCGCGCAAATCCGGCGCAGCAATGGAGCAACGTTTTCGTGAACGACGATCGCTTCAAGATCTTTACGGGCACAGCGAACCGCCCTCTGGCACAGAGCATCTGCGAGCACCTGGGCACGAAGCTCGGTGAGATGAAGCTTAGCCGCTTCAGCGACGGCGAAATCTATTTGCAGATTCTCGAGAACGTGCGCGGCGCCGATGTTTTTGTTGTGCAGCCGTGCTGCTATCCGGTGGACAACCACCTTCTCGAGTTGCTGCTGATGATCGATGCGTTCAAGCGCGCTTCGGCATGGCGCATTACCGCGGTTCTGCCGTACTACTGCTATGCGCGGCAGGATCGCAAAGACAAGCCGCGCGTCCCGATCTCAGCGAAGCTTGTCGCCGACTTATTGGAAACGGCCGGCGCGAGTCGTGCATTGACGTTGGATTTGCACGCGCCTCAGATTCAAGGCTATTTCGACGTGCCGGTCGATCACTTGTTCGGTTCGCCGGTGCTGGTCGAATATTTTCGCGGCCTGAAGCTGCCGAACGTGACCGTGGTTTCGCCCGATGCGGGTGGCGTGGAGCGTGCCCGATTCTTCGCGAAGAAGATGGACGCGCCCTTGGCTATCGTCGATAAGCGCCGCGTCGATATCGACGTCAGCGAAGTGATGAACCTCATCGGCGACGTTCGCGGACGCACCGCGCTGATCGTCGATGACATCATCGACACCGCCGGAACGCTCGTGAAAACCGCTGACGCGCTGATTCGCGAAGGCGCAACCGAGGTTTACGCAGCGTGCACGCACGCCGTGCTCTCGGGCCCTGCGATCGAGCGCATCGCGCAGTCTGAGATTAAAGAAGTCGTCGCGACCGATTCGGTGCCGTTGTCCGAAGCGGCTCGCAAGATGGGCAAGATCAAAGTGTTGAGCGTCGCGGATTTGCTCGCCCGCGGCATTCGCTCGATCCACGAAGAAACGTCGATCAGCGAACTCTTCATTTAGGCGCGAGCAGGGCTTTGTAGGGGCGGGGCTTGCTCCTCCCGAGTCGAGCACGTGCAAGATTTGTAGGGACACGGTACGCCGTGCCCGTTTTCAGCCGCAAGGGCGGCAAGCTTGATCGGTTTTCGAAGTTAACGAAGGGAAAGCAAGATGGCTCAAGAAAAAGTCGTAGTCGAGGCAACAAATCGCGAAACCCGCGGCAAAAACGAGGCGCGTCGCCTCCGCCTGACCGGCAAGATTCCGGCCGTGTTGTATGGCGGCAAAGGCGAAGCGATCACGCTCTCGGTCAACGCGAAACAGGTTGGCGCCATCCTCCGTTCGGAGAGCGGCCACAACACATTGTTCCAAGTCGATCTCGGCGGCAAGCATGAGCCCGCGATTTTGAAGGATTGGCTCGTCGATCCGGTCAGCGGCCGCTTGCTCCACGTTGATCTTCTCCGCATCGCCATGGACGTTCGCATGCGCGTCAAGGTGCCCGTGCACACGTTCGGCGATCCGAGCGGCGTCAAGGTTCAGGGCGGCGTATTCGAAGTCGTCGAACGCGAAGTTGAAGTCGAGTGCCTGCCGGCCGACATCCCGAGCGAATTTCGCGCGGATGTTAGCGGCCTCGCGCTCAACCAGGCATTGCGTGCCGGTGAACTCCAGATCGACGCCGACAAGATCAAGTTGATCACCGATAAGGATCGCGTCCTCGCGCACGTCGTCACGCTCCGCGTCGAAGAAGAGAAGCCGGCCGACGCCGTTGCAGCCGACGCCGCTACTCCGGCCGAGCCCGAAGTCATCAAGAAGGGCAAGAAGGACGAAGAGGGCGAAGAAGGCGCAGAACCAGCCAAGGGCGGAGAAAAGGCCGCGGACAAGGGCGAGAAAAAGAAGTAACGGGACGCGCCGCAGTTTTGCGCGGCGCTTGGATGCGAATGTATGCGGCTCATTGTTGGTCTCGGGAATCCAGACCCGGAATATCAGTGGACGCCGCACAACCTGGGTTTCATGGCGGTGGACGAACTGGCGGATCGAGGTGCGATTCGCGTGGAGCGTCCCGAAGGCAAAGCGCTCGTCGGGCGCGGCAAGTTGGCCGGCGAGGAAATTTTGCTGGCCAAGCCGCAGACGTACATGAATTTGAGCGGCGTTTCGGTTCGCGAGCTGTTGGCGAAATACGAATTGGAGCCCGCCGACCTGCTGGTGATGTGGGATGAAGTGCAGTTGCCGGCGGGCACGTTCAAGATTCATCCCGATGGCAGCGCCGGGAGTCACAACGGCGCGAAGTCGGTGATCGGTTCGATCGGCACGCAGCAGTTCGCGCGATTGCGCCTCGGCTGCGGTCCCGATCATCCGGTGAGCAACTTGAAAGACTATGTGCTCCGGCCGATGAAAAAGCCGGAGCTGGAAGTCGCAAGCGAAATGCTCGGGCAAGTGGGCGATGCGGTGGAAATGATCCTGACGCAAGGACTCGACGCCGCGATGACCAAGTACAACCGCCGCAAGCCGCAAGAGCCGGAGTCGGAAGCCGGGAAGTAACCCGACGTATGCCGCTAATCGCGGCCAAGATTTTGCGGACGCAAGTCCGGAACAGAAGGAAAGAGGCAAAAATGGAAGACCGTTTGTACGACCTGATTTTCATCGCCCGCCCGGCTACGCCGGAAGACGAAATTAAAAAGGTGATCACTGGCATTGAGAACACCTGTGCGGAAAAAGGCGCGAAGATCGAAAAGTCCGAGCAGTGGGGTACGCGCAAGCTCGCCTATCGCGTTGCCAAACACCGCGAAGGCATTTACGTCTATCAGCAGATCCGCACCAACCATTCGGAGCTGATCGCCGAACTAGAACGCCGTCTCCGCGTGCAGGACGTGGTCATCAAGTATCTGACCGTCCGGCTCGACGAAGATCTGAAACGCCAGAAGAAATTCCAGCACAAGCGCGAAGTGCGTGCTGCGCGCCGTCCGCGCCGTACTCCGGCACCGTCCGCTACGCCAGCACCGGCGCCGCCCGTTCCAGCAAGCGAACCAACGCCCGCAAGCTGACTCGGTTTTGTAGGGGCGGGGCTTGCTCCGCCCGGCGTAGGCACCAGCAACGTGCCCGCCATCTCGGCAAGCTTGACCCGTCCGAGACGTGTAATCGCTGTCGTATTCAGACCGCGGGATCTAGACGCAAATGATTTTCGGCGCCAAGCAATCGGCGCCACAGCAACAAAGAGTTTCAGGTATTCCCGAAAGGTAGGCAGCAATGGCAGATGAACAGAGACAGTCAGCACCTCCGAGCGGCCCGCGTCCCGGTGGACATGGCCCAGGCGGCGGACACGGTGGTCCTCGGCGTGAAGGTGGCCCGGGCGGCCCAGGTGGTCCCGGCGGCCCGCGTCGCGGCAAGCGCCAGTATTTCCGTAAGAAGAAAGTCTGCAAGTTTTGTGTCGAAAAGATGGACTTCATCGACTACAAGCGCGCCGACATCCTGTCGCAGTTCGTGCAGGAGCGTGGCAAGATTCTGCCGCGCCGTATGACCGGCGTCTGCGCTCGTCATCAGCGCTGGCTCGGCGAAGCCATCAAGCGGGCGCGTAACATCGCGCTGCTTCCGTTCGCTGGAAGTGCCGCTGGCTCCCAGGCTCCTCGTCCGGCGGGCGCTCACCCACCGACCATCGCGGGCAGCCATGGCGCCCCAGGCTCGCACGCTCCAGCACCGGCGGCCCCTTCGCATCCGCCAGCGGCACCAGCGGCTGCGCCTGCAGCGACACCGACAGCTCCGGCAACGCCGCCTCCGGCCGAAACGCCGAAGTCGTAGTCGGCACAGGACTCGTCTGTGAGGCGTCGCGCGAGTCGCGACGCCGTTTGTAGGGGCGGGACTTGCTTTTACCCTGAGCCTCGAAGGGCCGCCCGGCGTAAGCAGAGGCAAAGGCCTCAAGGCGCGGCGCCGACCAGATCGCGCGCCGCAAAATCGAATTTCGAAATACGAAAAGGAAACGCCAATGCAAAAAGTAATTCTTCAGGAAGACATCGAAAAGCTCGGCCATCGCGGCGACGTCGTGGACGTGAAGTCCGGCTACGCGCGCAATTTTCTGCTGCCGAAAAAGCTGGCCATTGAAGCCACCACCGGCAATATGAAGGCGCTCGAACGCATCCGCGGCGCGCTGGCGAAGAAGACCGCCACCGAGCAGTCCGCGGCGGAGAAGCAGTCCGCCGCGCTTAACGGCGTCGAGCTTAAGTTCACGCGCAAGACCGGCGAAAACGATCAGCTCTTCGGCTCGGTCACCAACGGCGACATCGCCGACGCGCTCGAAGCCCAGGGCTTCAAGATCGACAAGCGCCAGGTCCAGCTCCACGACCCGCTCAAGGCCCTCGGCGAATTCCCCGTCAAGGTAAAAGTCTTCCGCGACATCTCCGCTGAACTCAAAGTCACAGTCGCCAAAGAAGAATAGTTTCGAACCAAGGTTCGTCGATGCCGCTGCTTCAACGAGCAGCGGCATTTTTATTTGCAGCGCTCACCTTGCTGGAAATGATTTCCTCTACTATTTTTCCGTCAAGGAAAAAATTGTCGTCACGAAAAAGTTTTGCAACAAATTTCCGCAGAGATTGCACAAGAAAATTTCCACTCCAATTGACGCGACACAATCACGCGTGCACAATCCACTCACCAGTCGGACATGAAGCAGGGGAACGGTCGAGGCCGCGCCGAAATTCCAGCCGTCTGAAACAAATTTTTTGAGAGGTACTTGAACCGCGCTTGCCCGCGTGCTATCGTGGGCGAACATAAAGCGAAGTCGTCACGTCCCCATGGCTGCCGATTCCCATCTCGAACGCCCTCTTCCCAGTAATCTCGAAGCCGAGCGCTCGGTCCTTGGGGCGATTCTGCTCGATAACAATGCGCTGAATCCTGCGATCGAAAATCTGCGCGCTGAAGACTTTTTTCTCGATCAACATCGCCGCGTCTTCATGAAAATGATAGCGCTCGGCGAAGCGCAGCAGGCAATCGACCTCATCACGCTTACCGAAGAGTTGCACCGCTTCGGCGAGCTCGAAGCTGCCGGCGGCGCTCCCTATCTCGCGTCGCTCGCCGACGGCATGCCGCGCGTCTCCAACGTGGAGCACTACGCGCGCATCGTCAAAGAAAAAGCGATTCTGCGGAATCTGATCCACGCGACGCACAACATCCAGATGCGCGCGTTCGAGGGTGAGGAAGGCGCCGACGCTGTTCTCGACAATGCGGAGTCTTCGATCTTCGCGCTTGCGGAAGATCGCGTACGCGCCGGGCTCATCCCGATCAAGGACATCGTTCGCGATAACTTCGAGCGCCTCGAAAAAATCTTTCGTGAAGGGAAGAGCATCACCGGAATTCCGACCGGATACACGGAGCTCGACAAGCTAACGTCGGGATTTCAGGGATCAGAGCTCTTGATTCTTGCGGCGCGCCCGTCGCAGGGAAAAACCGCGCTCGCGTTGAATCTTGCTGAAAACATCGCGATTCGCGGCGGCCATCCGATGGCGTTCTTCAGCCTCGAAATGTCGAAGGAGTCGCTGCTGCAGCGCCTTGTTGCGTCGGTCGCTCAGATCGACGCGCACAAATTCCGCACCGGCCATCTCAGCCGCGAAGATTGGCGCCGCATGACGGAAGCGCTCGGCACGATCGCCGGCGCTCCGGTGTGGATCGACGACGCGGGCTCCATCAGCGTTCTTGAAATCGGCGCGAAAGCGCGCCGCCTGAAGCGCGACAAAGGTTTGTCGCTGCTGGTTGTGGATTACTTGCAGCTCATCACGGCGCGCGGAAAATTTGGAAATCGCCAGGAAGAAGTGTCCAGCATTTCGCGTGGTTTGAAAGGGCTCGCGAAAGAATTACAGATTCCGGTGCTGGTGCTGAGCCAGTTGACGCGCGCTCCGGAGCGCGACGAACGCGGTCCGCAGCTTTCAGACTTGCGCGAATCGGGCGCTATCGAACAGGACGCCGACGTTGTCATGTTTATTTATCGCCCAAACTTTTTCAAAGCGGGCGCGACTCCCGAAGAGCGCGAAGAAACCGAACTGCGCATCGCCAAGCAGCGCAACGGTCCAACCGAAAACGTAAAATTCCGATTCCTCAGCAAATTCACGCGCTTCGAGGAAGCCGCTCCCGACGCCTTCAGCAACCTCGGCCCCGACGACCTCTAGCGATTTCTCAGTTCGTCGCGAAACGCTCTTCTTGCGTCACAACTTGCTCACTGGACGCGAGGCGCAAACTACGATTTAATACGCGCCTAATGCAAACGTTACAAGTCTCTGACTCGACATCTCGTTCAGAAAGCCGGCTGAAGAGCCTTTTTTGGCCATCGATCGAATCCAGCAGCGACGTGGACTACCTTGGCGCGCAAGGCTATTGGGTTTGTGTCGCCGTCGGGGCGCTATCTCTGGCGGTGCTGACTTTCAGAGGAAAATGGATGATCGGGGCGTTCGTTTTCATCATCTACTTTCTGGGCGGCGTTGGTGTTCGCGAGCGCAGTCGTTATGCGGCAGCCTCGGTGTTCGCGATGTATCTGGCCGATATACTCGCCTCGGGTCGGCCATCGATCGTGAGCGTGATTCTTACTGGCTTGCTTTTTTCAAATCTCAGGGCAACTTGGATCGCGGCTCGTTGGACGCCAGGCTCTCAAGAAGCCGCGCCAGCTCCGCGTTTTGATGAGTCGCTGTGGGACAAATTCGCCGACAAACTTCCTGCTTGGCTCTGGCCTAAAGTTCGCTACGTCTATTACGTCCTGTCCGTTTGTTATCTCACGCTGGTCGCGATCGGCTTAACCGTTCTGATTCGCAGATTTTTTTCCTCTGACGACCTTTGAAGGGTCAACCGAACGAGTGAGGGGTTTAGCGCGCGCGTTTTTTCTTTTTGAGTTGCTGGACGAGGCAGGCGTTGTAGGCACCGGGGCCGTGGATCAATTTTTCGTTGGAGCAGGTGAGGACGATATCTTCGCGCTCGGCGGAATTTAGACCCGCGAGGCTCGGTGCGTTCGGCGTGGCTTTCAGCGCGTCGAGCTGTTGGTGCAGGCACGCGTTGTATTTCGCAGGACCTTGCGACAGGCGTTCGGATGCGCAGGTTAGTTCGACGGCTTCTTTGTCGGGTTTTTTCAGGCCGGAAAGATCCGGTTCGGTTGTGTCTTGCGATTGCGCCGCAACTCCGGCCGCGGATGCTGCCGTGCCTGTCGGATTCGCGCTGTTCGCCGGCGAGCCGGCGTTTCCTGGGATACCGGTTGTGCCGGATGAATCCAGCCCGACGGGATCGCCGGTGACGGGATCCGCGCCTGGAGTTGCATTCGATGCGCTCAGGTTTGGTATAGCGCTGCCGTTCATTTGAACGGTGTCGACGGGTGTCATGACGAAGACTGGAATATCGCCGGTGCTGCCTTCGATGCGGTCCTGAGAGAAGCGATTGAGTGTCGCCGGAAGTTTGCGCAGCGCTTCGCCGTTTCCGCCGAGTTCGGTACACATACCAACCCAATCGGATGGGCCTGTGCCAGTGCGATGGAATTCACATCCTGCGAACTGTCCGGCGATTTTTCCGCCACTCGCGATTGCATCGAGATAGAGCACGCTGCCGTCGACGCGCGAACGATAGTTCTGCCCGTCTTTCAAGTTGGACCAGATGCGCGTCGGCAGCTGCGCTTCCGGTCCGCTCTCGTCGACAACTTCGTTCGGTGCGGTATCCGCGAGTACTTGGGGCGAAGAAGGTGGCTGCGCTGCGCTACGCGCTTTCGATCCCAGCGTGTGCGCCGCGACTGCGTGCGCAAGGTGCGAAGTTGTGGCCATCTCGAAGTACGACGGCGAGACAAGCCACAGTGCCAACAGGATGCACGCCACGACGCCGGCGCTGCCGATCAGCGCCGGCCGTTCGCTGGTGAATCCGCGGACGGGACGCATTCCGTTTACGAAAAGTAAAATTCCGATTGCGGCGGTAACGACGGCGAGCCAGAGTGGCGGCATGCGCCCGCTGGCGACCAAAACCGCGAGGAAAAAAATGGTGGCCATACCGAGAACCATGAAAAGAAAACTGTTCAGGTTTCGGATTTCGGGAAACGGAGAGGATCCGGTGCGCACGCGCGACGGAACGGATTGCGTTCTGCGCGAGCCTGTGCGCGAACCGGAGTGGGCGCGGTGCGACGACTGTTCTGAATTTTCCGTGGATGAGGGAGAACTCGAGCTGCTGGATTCGCGGTTGCGTTCGCGATCGGCGGCGAGAGACGCGTCGAACTTTTCGCGCGCCGTGCGATCGAGAAGGGTGGCTTTGGCTTCGGACAAATCCTTAAACGCTTCAGACGCGACTTTACGGAGATATGGGTTATCCACCGGCACCGTGTCCGGGTGGACCTCGCGCGCCTTCGTCTTGAACGCGGTTTCGATGTCGGCGTCGGACGCGTTTTCGGGAACGCCGAGAATTTCGTAGTAGTTCTTGGCCATCTACTTATGCAACCGATTCTGCAACCGGGTGGACTGGTCCCTGTGGCGCGAGAGGCGGGGAAACTCTCGCAGGCCTAATTGTATACGGAGGGGACGCGTTGCGGCAGGGGGCAGTAAAGTAAGCAACAGGCACGGAGTCGGCGCCAAGGTTTGCGGGAACGGTTCCGAAACGGGAAGAACAGGGGTATACCCCCAGTGTTTTGCAAAGAGTGCGCATCTTGTTTAGATTGAGCCTGTTAGGGGAGGCATGTTTTGAAGAGTGTGCAAGCCATTGATGCTGTTGGGGTTGCGGGAGGACGTGAACGGGCGTGCGGAAATTCAACATCGGTCATGGTAGCACGGGAAGGGGAGTTAGTCAAGAGTAAACATAGGGGTTTGGGCAAATATCTTCGAGAGAAGGGATTGACGGGACTCGATACGGAGACAAATGGGAAGTGGAGACTGGACGGTTACTTCTTGCGGCACCCGCGGTCGGGTACATCGCGCTCGGAAAAGCCGCCGGCAGGGATTCCTTCGGGCCCAGGGCAAGCGGCGCTACCAAGGTGAGATCAGGTGGCGCGGTAGAGGGGCCAGAGGGTGGGGGAGGCGGTAATTTGAAAGCCTAACCGCTGGTAGACGCCCAGGGCGTGGGTGTTTTTGGCGCCGACGTGGAGGAAGGATTTCAGGCCGAGATTCGAATGGCGCTGCATGAGGTGGAGCATTAGCGCGCGAGCGTAGCCTTTGCCGGTGTGAGCGGGATGAGTGCAGACGCCGCTGATTTCGTGACAGCCGGGGATACAGAGGCGTTCGCCTGCCATGGCGACGAGTTCGCCGAAGTCGTTTCGAATGCCGAAGTAGGCGCCCATTTTATAAGTTTCGGATTTGTAGAAGCCGGGGAAGGCAATCGCGATCAACGCGATCATTTCTTGAACATTGGCGGAGTTCAGTTCACGGATTGGCGGGCGGTTTTGGGGCGATGGACATGGCTGGGGTGGGCCGAACATCTGGTGGGTCTCAAGGGCTGGGCCAATCTGGAGTGACGGCGGAAGCGCGGACTTGAATCGCGGTTCCGCGGCCGGTGCTTCCTCGATGATGTGGACGCGGTCGTCGGGGGCGTTGGGATCGAGGAGTGCGGCGAGTTGTTCGAATGCGACGGTGGTGTTTTCGGAGACGGCGGCGAAAGGAGAGATTTCGGCGGGGTAGCGGACGGCAAGATTGGAGCCGACGCGGAAATGCGAGTGGGTGGTTGCAAGGGCATGCCAGACGAGGCGGTCGAGGGGGGCAGGGGGCATTTGGGGATTATAGACGTGGGGCGAGGAAGATGGAGTAGGCCGGGTTGGGTTGGATCTAAACCCCGGGGATCCGAAGACGATCGCAGGTACGGGGTGATCGTTGTTATGGCCTGGGTTGAACTGAATCTAAGCCCGCACCCTCTATAAAGCTGGAGCCCTTCGGCGAGAGCCTCAGGGTAAAGGTGCGGCACCCACAAGCCGCTTTGGAGTGTGGGTGAGGGGACACGATTAGCGGGGCGACGAACGACATTTGTGTTGAGAGGATTGGGGTTACGGGGTGGGTTGGGGATTGCATTTCTGATGGGCGAAGAGTGATTCGCAATCAGGCGGCGAAGGACGGACGGACGACTCTTGAGCCAGCTGGGATTGGCGGCGGATGTTGCCTTTTGCGTGGCTCGCTGGGCGGCTGGTCGGGCTTGGCAGTGCGGAGAAAGGTACACTGATTCTCTTCGGGGATCGGACCATGACACAGACACTGACGGTGACGAAAAAAGCGCGGACGACGAAGACGGATGCCGATGCCGGCTCGAAAACGACCCGGAAGGCTGCGACAATCGCGGCGGGCGGCCGGAGCGGACTGAACACAAAGTACGCTCTGGCGGGAGTGAGTGCGGACGTGGCGAAAGCGGTGGGCAGAGCGGGGCGGCCGGTGTGGGCGGAAGTGTCGACGTCGGCGTTGACGTACAACCTCGAAGCGATCCGGAAATTTGTGAATCCCGAGGACGAGCTGCGGAAGACGCCGCGACTAGTGTTGTCGATCGTGAAGGGCAACGGCTACGGGCATGGCGGGCCGCAGGTCGCGAAAATTTTGGAGAAGGCCGGATCAGATTGGTTCGGCGTGACGTCGGCGGCGGAAGGAATCGAGGTTCGGAAAGCGGGGATCAAGAAGCCGATTCTCGTGCTGACCAGCTTTTGGCCCGGCGAGGAAAAAAATCTTCTGAAGTACGACCTGACGCCGGTGGTGCACAGGATCGAGCAACTGACGCAGCTGAATCGCGCGGCGGCGAAAGACGACAAGCGCGATCCGTTGTCGTTTCATCTGAAGATCGATTCGGGGATGAACCGACTGGGAATCGCGTCGAACGAGATCGACGAGTTTGCGGCGCAACTGGCGAAGTGCCAGAGCTTGCGGCTGGGTGGTGTGATGACGCACTTTGCGTCGTCGGAAGCTTTTTCCACGTCACCCGTGGGGGCGCAGACGCGCGAGCAGGAAGAGCATTTTTTTGTGGCGCTGGAGCGGTTGCGTGCGCTCGGAGTCGATCCGGGAATCGTGCACCTGGCGAACAGCGCGGCGATTGCGAGCCGTCCCGAGACGTGGGGCGACATGGTGCGGCCGGGCGTGATCTTGTATGGCTATCACCCGGGCTACGATCCGCAGGAGAAGCGCGAGGAAGCGGAGAAGAAATTGCCGTTGAAACCGGCGATGAGTTTGCGAACGCGGATTATCAACCTGCGGCAAATTCCGGCTGGTGCCGGCGTGGGATACGGAATGAAGTTTGTAGCGACGCGCCCGTCAGTGATCGCAGTGCTGGCCGCGGGGTATGGCGACGGGGTGCATCGATCGCTGGGAACGCGGGGAAATGTTTTGGTTCGCGGGAAGCTGGCGCCGATTGTCGGAATCGTGTCGATGGATGTGACGATGATCGACGTGACGGATGTGAGCGGGGCGGAGATTGGCGACGTCGTGACGATTTATGGGAGCGACGGAGATCACCTGTTGCCGACCAACGCGGTGGCACGGGGAATTGGGACGGTTACGTCGGACTTGATGTGCGCGGTGAGTGCGCGGGTAACGAGGGTTTATACGGAATAAGGCGAAGTAAAGAAGAAACGAAACAATTGAGCAATGAAGTCAAGATTTGGCCGGCGGCGGGAGTTGCGTCGCCGGTTTTGTTTTTGGGGGGAAGGCGGAAAGATCATGCCAATGGATAGGAAGGCCAGCGGTCTGGGATCCGATCGCGGCGGCAGGGTGCGCGGATACACAGTGTCGCGACGACAGGTCTTTTCCACAGCGTGGCGGGAAATGTACGCCTTGACTTGACGGCACTGTTGCGATGGAGTATATACGCCTCCGAAACGTAACTAGCATTTCACCCCCGCAAGGTCTTGTTGGTCCCACGCTCTGCGGGAGGCTGCGCCGATTTTGCAGTGATTATGCAAGTCCTGTGAGGTCGCATGAGCCGAGCGTATACCGGCGTCGAACGCCGGGGAGCAATACCGCCGTTTGTCGCAGGAATCGATATTTCCCAAAACAAATATGAGACGGATATCCCGGAGCCAGTGAAAACGGCACTGCATGTCGAGCCCTGGATGTGGCGCGGCGGACTCGCGGTGGTGGTGGCGGCGCTGTGCTGGTCGCTGAAGCCGTTCGGGCTGTACGGAGTGGCGGCGGTCGGGGCGGGTCTATTGCTGGCGGCGATCATTCTCGTGATCGAGATGCGGCTGCGAAGGGCGACGCCGCGCGGATTGCTCGGGGGCGCGCTGGGAGCAGTGCTGGGAATTTTCGCGGCGGTGCTGGTGACGGCGGTGGTGTCGCGAATTGCCGAGCCGGAGCAGACGAAATCGTTTTTTGAGAGCGGCGTGCTGGTGGCGTTTGCTTATCTGGGGGCGGTGCTGGGATCGCAGAAGGCGGCGGAACGTGAGATGGAGAATGAGAAAAAGGACCAGTCCGACATAGAGAAGAACAGATCGGACATATCGGCGGGAGAGTCGGAGTCCGCGGCAACGGCGAACATTCCGAAATTGCTGGATACGAGCGTTTTGATCGATGGGCGGATTGCAGATATTTGCGATGCGCAGTTTCTGGACGGGCCGCTGCTTGTGCCGGAATTTGTGCTGCATGAGTTGCAGCTTGTGGCGGATTCGGGAGATGCGCTGAAGCGGCAACGTGGGCGGCGTGGGCTCGATGTGCTCGATCGCATTCAGAAGATTCCGGGGCTTGAAGTGCGCGTGCTGGAGCATCCGGCGGCACCGGCGGGGGATGTGGATCGCAAGCTGATCGAAGTGGCACGAGAGATTGGCGCGAAAATCGTGACGAACGATTTTAATTTGAACAAAGTGGCGCGGGTGCATGGACTGTCGGTGCTGAACGTGAATCAACTGGCGAATGCGCTGAAGCCGGTGGTGCTGGCGGGTGAGCCGATGCGCGTGCTGATTTTGCGGGAAGGGAAGGAAGCGAATCAAGGCGTGGCGTATCTGGACGATGGGACGATGGTGGTGGTGGATGGAGCGCGGCGGTACATCAACAAGAGCGTGGATGTGACGGTGACGTCGGTGCATCAAACGGCGGCAGGAAAAATGATTTTTGGGCGTGTAGATGAGAAGGGAATGGAGGCGGGATTGGCGCGTGGAGCGGCTGCGGGGGCGGGGCGAGGCGGGGAAAATGGCGGAGCGCAGAGAGAAATTACTGAAGGGGAACGCCACTTGAGTTAGCGGCTGATCGCTGAATCGAAACTTCTTTGGTCTTGCCAAGCACTTTTGAAAAATCCGCACCCTCTAAAACCTGAGGGTGCGGCACCCAGGAACAAAAATACCGGTCTGAGTAGGACGCTGCTTCTTCTTCGGGGTTTACGCTGTGAAAGCGGCGCCTGAGGGCGCCGCACTCCATAGTTTCGCGGGGGAGTGGGCGTTGATGTACACTTCTTGGTCTTCAGCCCGCGAAACCTAAAATGAGCCGAATTGCTGCAATTTTACCTGCCGCTGGTTTGGGCACTCGCATGGGTGCCGAGACACCGAAACAATTTTTAGAGCTGGATGGCGTGCCAATTGTGATGCTGACCTTGCGGCGGATTGCGTCGTGCGAGCTGGTGACCGACATCATTGTGGCGACGCGGGGCGATGGGATCGCGAAGATCGAAGAGCTGATTCGCCGCGAGAGATTTTCGCAGAACGTGCGCGTGGTGAAGGGCGGAGATACGCGGCAGGAATCGGTGTCGGCGGCGCTGAAGGAAGTGGCGGCGGATACGGAATTGGTGCTGGTGCATGATGCGGTGCGGCCGTTCGTTAAAAGAGAGCTGATCGTGCGCGTGATTGAAGAGGCGCGGAAGCATCAGGCGGCGATTCTGGGAATTCCGGCGATGGATACGGTGAAGGAAGTGAAGCGCGCGAGCTTGCCGGAAGATGTGGCGCTGATTACGGCGACGATCCCGCGGGAGCGGCTGGTGATGGCGCAGACGCCGCAGGTTTTCACGACGAAATTGTTGAAGGATGCGTTCGCGCGGGCCGAGGCGGACGGAGTCAGCGCGTCGGACGAGGCAGGGTTGGTCGAGCGGCTCGGGCGCGAAGTGTATGTGGTGCTGGGATCGGAGCGGAATATCAAGATTACGAAGCCGACGGACATGGAGTTGGCGAAGTTCTATCTGGAGCGGGAGCAGGCTGCGCCGGCCGACGTTGCGTCGAGTGGGAAGAGCGGGACGAGCGGCTCGGGCGGCGGGCGGGGGCGTGCGGCGAAATGAGCGTGCGCTGCGGGATTGGGTACGATCTGCATCGGCTGGCGGAAGGACGAAAGTTGATGATCGGCGGCGTTGAGGTGCCGTTCGACAAAGGGCCTGTGGGGCATTCGGATGGAGATGTGCTGGCGCACGCGTTGGTCGATGCGCTGCTGGGTGCGGCGGGGCTTGGAGATATCGGGAAACATTTTCCGGATACGGATCCTCGGTGGAAGAACGCGGATAGTTTAAAATTTTTGGAACATGCGCGCGGGATGTTGGATGGCGCGGGGTTTGCGATTGAGTGGGTGGACGCGGTCGTGATTCTGGAGCGGCCGAAGCTGGGGCCGCACTTTCCGAAGATGAGAGAGGCGCTGGGTCGTGCGCTGGGCGTGGCGAGCGAGAAGATTAGTTTGAAGGCGAAGACGAATGAGGGTGTGGATGCGGTAGGGCGCGGTGAAGCGATTGCATGTCATGTGGCGGCGACGGTGAGTGGGCGAAGTTAGCGTCGGCTGAGTGAGCCTGCTGTAGAATTCTTCGAATGAGTGCGAGCGCGGGCGAAATTCCTGGAGAGCATCAAGCGGTTGCGGTGAATCCGTTCGGCGCGGCGGATGTGGCGGAGGTGTTGGCGGCGCGCGGGTGGATAGGAGTTGGGGATCGTGGAAGCGATGTAGTACGGCAGGAATGGTGCGAGCGAGCGGCGTTTTTGCTGGGGCCGCAAGTGGCAGATCGCGCGGGGCTCGCGGATTTGTTGGGATTGGTTTTTGAGTATGACGCGGCGCGGGTGATGAATGATGTTGAGGCGCACAACGTGATGACGCGGTATGCGGCGCGCGATGTGATTCGAATGCTGGCGCGACTGGTGCTGGATGGCGGCGTTTGCACGCCGGAAAGATTCAGCGAGATTGTTACGGCGTTAAAGGCGGAGTTGGATATTCGCGGAAGGGAATTGTTTCATCCGGTGCGATTGGCGCTGGCAGGGCGGTCGGGTGAGGGCGGGCTGGATCGCGTGATTTTGCTGATCGATCCGGCTCGGGAAGCGGGATTTGCGGTGAAGACAGTGCGGGAGCGGATGGTGGAATTTTGTTCGGTGATGGAGTGAGGGAGTTTTTGTGGATCGGCTGACGGGGATACATGCGGTGCGAGAGGCGTTGGAAGCAGGGCGGGCGTTTGATCGCATCGTGATTGCGCGCGGGCGGCAGGATACGCGCGTGGAAGAAATTGTGCAGGCGGCGCGCGCGCGGAATATTTCGGTGAGGTTTGAGGATCGGTCGCAACTGGATCGGTTGGCGGATTCGAAAGATCACCAGGGAATTGTTGGGTTGGTGGCGCCGCGGGCGGCGGGAACGATTGAAGAGATTATTGAGGCGGCGAATGCGGCTTCGGCTTCGGCGAGCGGCGAAAAGGGGTTGATTGTTCTGCTGGATGGCGTGGAGGACCCGCACAACCTGGGCGCAATTGTTCGAACGTCGCTGGCGGCGGGTGCGCATGGCGTGGTGATTCCAGAGCGGCGCGCGGCCGGATTGACGGATACGGTGGCGCGGGCTTCGGCGGGAGCGCTTTCGCATATGCCGGTGGCGAAGGTGACGAATCTGGCGCGGGCGATGGAGGAGTTGAAAGAGGCGGGATATTGGCTGGTGGGATTGGATGAGGAAGGCGATCGGGAGTACACGGAAGTGGATTTTACTTCGCCGGTGGGGATTGTGATGGGCGGCGAGGGTCGCGGGCTGCACGAGTTGACGCGGAAGAGGTGCGATTTTGTGGTGTCGCTGCCGACGGTGGGGCCGGTGAAGTCGTTGAATGTATCGGTGGCGGCGGGTGTGGTTTTGTTTGAGGTGGTGAGGCAGAGGAAAGAAGCGGCGCGAGGGAAGGAAGCGAAGAAGTGAAGACAGATTGTGATGGGGTTAGCGCTGACAAACGCCAGAGGGCGGTGACGGTTTAGGGCGCGGTGGCCGTTACAAAAAGCAGATTGCTCGCTTCGCTCGGAATGGCAGTTCTACTTACACAGGGGTGAAAGTTACGAGATGCGATGTCGCAGCGTGCACGCTATTTGTCGTATCGGATTAGGGAGAAGATGTCGAGGCCGGGAAGTTTTTTGCGGCCGTTGAGGAAGGTGAGTTCGACGGCGAAGGCGAGGCCTTCGACTTTGCCGCCGAGTTCCTGGACGAGTTTGGCGGCGGCTGCTGCGGTGCCGCCGGTGGCGAGCAAGTCGTCGCAGATGATGACGCGTTCGCCGGGCTTGATGGCGTCTTCGTGTACCTCGATCGAGTCGGTACCGTATTCGAGGGCGTAGGAGACGGAGCGGGTTTTCGCGGGGAGCTTTTTGGGTTTTCGAATGGGGACGAAGCCGGCGCCTAGTCGATAAGCGAGCGCGGGAGCGAAGATGAAGCCGCGTGCTTCGATGCCGGCGACGACGTCGATTTTGTGACCATCGTAGTGAGCGCAGAGTTGGTCGACGAGATTGTGGAAGCCCTGCTTATCTTTGAGGACTGTCGTGAGGTCGTAGAACAAAATTCCGGGCTTCGGGTAATCGGGCACTTCGCGGATCAACTTCTTTAGATCGTCCATCCCTGCGGGCTCCTGTCGGATTCAAATGGTGTGCGTCGTTACGAAACCGGATGCGTATTGCGAGTCGATGTCCGCGGGCTCCTCGGCGACGAATTTGACGCTCGATAGACGCGGACCCTTTTCGAGGCGCGCGCAGAATTGCGCGAGTTGTTCGGGCGTGCCGATGGCGTAGACTTCGACGCGGCCATCGCGCCGATTGCGCACGTAGCCCCTGACGCCGATGCGCTCGGCTTCGGCGACGGCGAAGAAACGGAAGCCGACGCCCTGCACGAGGCCGGTGACGAAGAAGCGGGCAGCTTTTTTTGCGTTGTCCACAAACTTTGAAATTGTAGCGGAAGGCGGGATGGATGTCAGGCAGAGGCGGGAATGTGTTTCGTGGAGTAAGCTGAGGGCGGGTTGCGCCGGTGGGTGAGGGCGCATCTCACTGAATATGAGATCTATGTGGAAGATGGGATTGCTGGCGGGGTCGGCTGCGCTGCTGTGGGCTGGCGGCGCGTGGGCGCAGGAGCAGCGGCCGATCGCGCCGCCTCCGGAACACGATGTGAAACGGCTGGGGAATACGCCAGAGGCGGTTGAGCCGCCGTCGCTGCCGCCTGATGAAATCATTCGAAAATTCGTGGCGAAGGAAGATCAGTTCGCATCGGTGCGGCCGACGTTTTCGGCGAAGAAGACGATTCGAATCGATGAGTTCGATCACGCGGGGACTATCGTCGGTCAATTTTTGCAAGTGTCGGAAGTAACGCGGATGCCGGACGGGCGCGTTGTGAATAAGGTGCTCGAACATCCGCAATCGACGCTGCATGTGTTTGCGCTGCAGCCGGAGGACGTGAAGGAACTGGACCGGATCCCGCAATTTCCGATCAACTCGTCGCAGGTTGCAAAGTACGACCTGAAATATATCGGGACGGAAAAGATCGACGAGATCGATACGTACATTTTCAAGGTGACGCCGAAGAGCGTGGATCGTGCGCACTCGTATCTCGACGGGATTGTGTGGGTGGACACGCAGTACCTGGAAGTCGTGAAGACGTACGGGAAATGGGTGAACGAGTTGGGCGATGTGAAGTTTGCGCAAATGCCGTTCAATACGTTCGAAACGTATCGGGAAAACGTCGATGGGAAGTATTGGTTTCCGAACTATGAGCGAGCGGACGAAACCATTCATGTGAAGGAAGGCGATTTTTCGGTGCGGCTGGTGATCAAGTGGACGGATTTCAAGCCGCTGGCGGCGTCGGTGTCGGACACAGCGCCAGCGCCAGTGTCGTCGCGGCCCTCATCTCCGGCTGGTACCTCGACGGCACAACCGCAACAACCGCCTCCGCCGCCTCAGGATCGCTGAGTTTCTCGCGATTATTTTTCCAACGATTTGAGGACGGCCGGCAATTCCTTTAACGAGTTCAGCAGAAATTCAGGTTTGGCGGCGCGGAGGCCGGCTTCGGTAGGGAAGCGGCCGATGACCGCGATGGCGCGAACCCCGGCGCGCTTTGACATTTCCAAATCATGTGGGGAGTCGCCGACGTAGACGCAGGCGCTTGGGTTGAGGCTCATCTGCTTTAATGCGAGACGCAGAGGGGCGGGGTGCGGTTTTTTCTGTTGAGTGTCACCTGCGCAGACGCGCGTCGCAAACAGGCGGGTTAGGCGGAAGTACCGGAGTTGGCGCAGGACTCGGACACGATCTCCGCTTGTCACGAGGCCGAGCTGATACCGATGAGCGACCCAGTCGAGGATGGTGCGGGCGCGCGGAACCAGCTTCGGAGTGTGGTGGGCGTATTGCTTCGCCCAAAGCTTATCGGCGATTTTCCATTTCGAACGCGGAATTTTGGCGGCGCGGTAGACGTGATGCCAGTTTGGGGTGTAGTGCGTGGCTAACTCGTTCAGGCCCCAAGGGATGCCAAGTTCGCGGAACATCGCGAGATAGGCGGAGGAGTCGGCGTCGAAAGAGTCGAGGAGCGTGCCATCCCAGTCGAAGAGAACGGCTTGAAGGGGAATAGTGGCCGGCGGGTTGAGCATTCGAAAAGATTAGCAGAGAAGGGGTGGGCGGGTTTGCGGCTGGCTCATCGGGTAGGCAGGGTCGCGGCAACCGCACTGCACGTTCTTGCTCGAATCGAAGAGTGGTAGGCGTGGGCTATGTTGCAAGGGCGGCGCAGTGGCGCCGCACTTCAAATTACTTCATGAAGCGGGTGGGGACGCGGTCGTCGCGATCGAATACGACGTCTTCGAAGAGAGCGGCTACGCCATACCAGCCCGGGGTTGCGGCGGGTTCGAGGCGCTTGACGCGGGCGGCGGTGGCGACCACAACATTGCCACGACCCATCGGGCGGCTGACCAGAACAATTTCGATTTCGATCCGCGTACCTGCGGCTAAAGCCTTTGGACAGAGAAAGAAAACACCGCTCGAGCTAATGTCGCGGGTCACGAGTGTGATTGGATATCGTTCCTGAATGTCGTTGACGCTGCGAAGCCGCAGCGGCAGACGCAAGGTAGCACGCGGGTACTCGCGATGTTCGGGGTGAACTCCGACGGCGTGCGTCGGCACGCGAACGAACTGGCGTGTCTTAGTGTCGGTGAGGAGCGGCATAACGCGGAGAGCGGGTACCCGTTCGGCTGTTGCCGCTTGCGCCAGCGAAGCTATCTCAATATTCGCGAGCGTTGCGCGAACCTCGGGTATCGAGTCGTTGGCAGCGGACTCCAGAACTCTAGCGAGGTTCGTGGACCTCATTGATCGCCCCTCAGCGACAACAATTTTAACGCCGGATACCGACCTTGGCCAAACATTCGGACCCTGATTCTAGTACCAACCAAAAATCCCCACCAACTCGTAAAAGTTGGGTCGCTAAGATGTCACCGAAGGAGGCGAGCGTCAACCTGTGGAAAACGACGCAAGTGTCCTAAGATCAAATGGTTGGTAATGGTACCAAAATGGCGAAAGTCGGAATTGGGAACTTGAAATTGGAAACTGGACCTGGAAACGATCGATTATCGGGTGTCGCTCGCAAGAAGACGGCCATCGTCGCGGTGCCATACGCCAAATCGTTGCCGAGGAATTCGCGACTTGAGTTTGCTGGCGCATAACGGATAGAGGCGATGAGCTTCACAAAAATACAGTGGGTATTGCACCAAAATGGCGCTGTACGTCACCGCACGGTGGTTTTACATTCATAGCAATCGCTGGTGTTCGGTGACACCAGCCACCGCCCTACATGGCAACGACGGAAAATCGAACTAGCGACACTCCCAGCGCGGCGTTGGCTACCCCGGCACACGATCCGCACGCCTCGTCAAATCCAACAATTCTCCTCGCGGCTTTTGCGGCCGTCTACGTCATCTGGGGTTCGACGTTTCTCGCGATCCGAATCGGTGACGAGTCTTTCCCTCCATTGCTTGTGGCGGGAATACGCCACTTAACGTTTGGTCTCATCGCCTTTCCGATTCTGTTGTGGAAGACGAAAGCCCGGCCGACGTGGGCCGAGTGGCGTAGCACGACCGTAACCGGGTTTCTCTTGTTGGCGGTAGGGAACGGGGGCGTGTGCCTTGCAGAAGAGCGCGTACCGTCGGGCATAGCAGCTCTGCTGGTCGCGACAGTGTCTTTGTGGATGGTCATCATCGATTGGCTAAGGCCAAATGGCGTGCGACCCGTGCCGCGAGTCCTTGTAGGACTCGTTCTCGGTTTTGCGGGGCTGTCGCTTCTTGTTGGGCCGAGGGAACTTGGCGGGTCAGGGCGAATCGATCCGATTGGTGTTGCCATTCTCGGCGTGGGCTCGTTCGCGTGGGCGTGCGGTTCCATCTACGCGAAACACGGGAAGATGCCATCTTCTCCGCTAATGGCCTCGGCAATGCAGAGCCTGACCGGCGGAGCGATTCTATGGATTGTTGGCGGTCTTACAGGGGAGATTCGTTCGCTACACCTCGCAGCGGTTTCGTCGCGTTCGTGGATTGCGATCACGTACCTGATTTTCTTTGGCTCGATGATTGGGTTCTCGTCTTACCTCTATATTCTCAAGCACAGCACGGCGACACGGGTCGCGACGTACGCGTTTGTGAATCCGATCGTGGCGTTGTTTCTGGGTTGGCTGCTCCTTCACGAAGCGATTACCCTGCGAACGATTCTGGCGTCGGCCGTGATTCTGGCCGCGGTGTTGCTGGTCATTACGGCGCCACACCGCAAGACTTCCAAGGCCACGGCTGCCCCGGGACCTAAGGTCATTGAGCCGACCGAAGACCCGGCTTTCTAACGTTTTCTCCCTTTCCAAACATCGAATCACTTTGATGCGTCTTTGCGGATAGATTTGGATTTTGCATTGCGTTATTTTGACAGCGTTATGAAACACCAAAGCAACAAACAAACCGGGACAGGAATTACGGGAAGCGCGGCGGAACGCTACTGGCGCGCGACGACGTCACGCGATCCGCGTGCGGACGGGACATTCATTCTCGGCGTGCGGACAACCAATATTTATTGCAGACCGTCATGTCCGGCGCGGCGACCGCTGCGGCAAAACGTGATTTTCTTCAAGACGCAGGAAGAAGCGCGACGCCAGGGCTACCGGCCGTGTTTGCGGTGCAAGCCGGATCAAGTTGCCGGATCGATCGCACTGGTCGAGAAAGCAACGCGGCTGATCGAGTCGGGGGCGGATGACGACGCAGTGAGATTCGGGGCGCTGGCGAAATTGCTTGGAACAACGACGGCCACACTTCGGCGTGCGTTCCTGCAGGTGACCGGCTTACGTCCACGCGAACTGGCTGAAGCGTTGCGGCTGGCGAAATTCAAAAGGCTTTTGCGGTCGGGAAAGAAGATTACCGACGCGCTGTATGAAACCGGATATGGCTCATCGAGCCGTGTATACGAACGGAGCAACGCGCAACTCGGAATGACGCCGGCTACTTATCGAAAGGGAGGAAAGGACATGAAAATCGGATACAGCATCGCGAAGTCGAAGTTAGGGGAAGTGCTGGTGGCGGCGACCGAGCGTGGCGTTTCGGCCGTTTACCTCGGAGATTCAGAACCGAAACTAGTGAAGGAGCTCTGCGAAGAATATCCGCGCGCCGAGATCAGCGCGGCGGATCATTCGTTCGAAAAGTGGGTGAGCGAGATTGTGCAACGCGTCGAAGGCAAGCCGCCTCGCGTCGAACTGCCGCTCGATGTACAAGCGACTGCGTTCCAGCGGCGGGTGTGGCAGGAATTGCAGCGCATTCCTTCGGGCACGACGAAGACGTACTCGCAGGTCGCGCAAGCGGTTGGGAATCCGAAAGCCGTGCGCGCCGTAGCGCGGGCATGCGCCACGAATCCTGTATCGATTGTGGTGCCGTGCCATCGCGTGGTGCGGCAAGACGGGAACCTCGCGGGCTATCGCTGGGGAATTTCGCGAAAAGAGCGGTTGTTGGAGCAGGAGCGGCTCGCCGCGCGCTGAAAGTCAGTCGCGATTTCGATCGAAGCAACTCGTGTCGTTCGGTGGGAAGACACACCCATTTTTTATTGACGGGGCCGCCGGACGGCGCGAATTTGTTTTTTCGAACGGAGGTTGAGGAAGTCGAACGGAGAGTCTTACAGCAAGACGCTACGGCCGGGCGGAGCAAGTCCCGCCAATACAACGGCACTTCGTTGTTTGGAACTAATTAACGGTTCGGCTTGACGTGGTTTACGTCTTTCGGCCAATCCTGTTTGAACCGTGAATCGGGGATCTTCAGATTCTTCATCATGTTGGTGTAGTGAAACTGAATGAAGTCGCCCGGCGCAGTCTCGAAAAATTTCTGCTGAACCGGCAGCCACGACGACGAATCGATCCACATTTGAATCTTCGTGATCTGATGCTTCACGTCGTCCGACTTTGGCGTCAGCTCAAGCAGATAAGTTTTCTTCCCATCGAGCTGTTCTTCGCCCGTCAGTTTGACGTCGTAGCTTCGTTTTAACGCTTCGCTGCGCGTTCCGAATCCCAACAACACATATTGATCGACCATCGCGCGATTCTTGCCAAGATCGAACTCTTCGACGCGCTTGATCTTGGGCGTATAGACAAAGAGCGAATCACCGGCGCGCAAAATCGTGCGCGGATCGGGCTCGGTGATCTCGATGCGCATTTTTGAATCCTTGCGCACATAGATGTGACCCTTTTCGACGGAAGTGTCTTTGACGACGTCGGTGTATTTCGTATTTTCGAGATCGGCAGTGAGCGAGCGGAAGTCCGAGGCGGACTTGTCCATCGTGGCAAGCACGGCTTCGGTGGTCGCCTGAGCGGCTTGGGCCGCGGCGGGAACACGGTACGGACCTGCGGAAAGCGAGCCGACACACGAGAACACAGCCAGCGCGAGCGCAGCAGCAAGCCAAATTTTTGGTTTCAAAATGAGCCCCTGGGGCGGATCGTTGGCCGACGTTTTCCGCAGAATTGATCCTAGCACATAGAAAAGATGCGCGGACGGACCGGAACGTTTCGATGATGGTGTGAGACGATGCGCGAGCTAGCGGCGAATTTCGACCTGGTAAGCGATGACGGTGCCATCTTCATCGCGAACCGGATCGATCTTCAAAATCGAGAACCGGCCATCGCGCAGTTTGGGCAGAGCACGCTTGAGTGCGTTGTGTAAATCGCTCTGTAGAGCGGGCGTCTGCTCAGGTGGCGCGAGAACGCGCGCATCGATGCGATATGTCTGCCGCGAATCTTTTTCCGTGCCCGCGACGAGTTCCACCTGCGCCGGCGAAGTCGGCAGCCCGACTTGCGGTTCATCGTGAAACCAGCGCGGCGGCGTGCCGAGCACAAAGATCAGAATGACGATGACGGCGAGGTCGTACTGCCACGTGCCGCGTTCGTACGCCCAGAAAAACGTGCGACCGAGAATAGTTTTGATGCTCGCCATTTCAGTCGGCGGGGATGCCGTCGACGATCACGCCGTCGCGCATGTGCACGACGCGATCGAAGTAGGTGACGGCTTCCGGATTGTGCGTGATCATCACGATCGTTTGGCCCAGGTCTTTGTTCAGCTGGCGCAACATTTCGAGCACGATATCGGAATTTTTCGAATCGAGGTTACCCGTAGGCTCGTCGGCAAGCAAGATCTTCGGTTCGTTGATGATGGCGCGCGCGATGGCCACGCGCTGCTGCTCGCCGCCCGAAAGCTCCGATGGTCTGTGATGCAAGCGGCCCTCGAGGCCGAGCATTTTGGTGACGACATCGAAGCGGTGAGGATCGAAGCCATCGCCGTGAATGAATTGCGCGATGGCGATATTGCCTTTCGCCGTCAATGTGGGCAGCAAATTAAAACGCTGAAATACGAAGCCGATCTTGTGCCGCCGCAGTTTGGTGCGCGCGGCATCGCTCATTTCGGTGAGGTCGTTCCCGTCGACGAAAACGTGGCCGCGCGAAGCCTGCGCCAGCCCGCCGATCACATAAAGCAGCGAAGATTTTCCGCATCCCGAGGGGCCCATGACTGCGACTGACTCGCCGGGCGCGACCTGGAAGTTGACTCCGCGCAACGCCGGCACTTCCACTTTGCCCGCGCGGTACAGCTTCCACAGTCCTTCGGTTTTAAGTATTGACTCCACTCGTCTTGGTCCTGGCTTTACCCTGGAAGATGCATCCGTTGTGGGTACGTATTGTAGCTGCGTTTGACGCCTGCTGCCTAGGTAACTGAACGCTCAAAAAATGATATTCGCCGCATCGTTTCGCGGTTTCGTCGCCGCGCGGGTGATTCTGTTTCGACTCTGTTCCCCTGCAAAAAATCAATCGTAAGAGAGCGCTTCGACCGCGTCTTTGCGACTGGCCATCCACGCGGGATAGCTGGCTCCGATAACGGCGCCGGCAAGCGCGATCGCACCTGCGCGCAAAATCCATGGCACGGTGATTAGGATTGAAAGCGTCGGAAATCCCGCGAGAAACGCCGCGCGGATGATGTAGCTCAGCGCGACTCCCGCGGCGATACCGAGCAGGCAAAGCACCGCCGATTCGGTCAGCAGCGCGCGAATGATGAACGCGCGATTCGCTCCGATCGACTTGAGTACGCCGATATCGCGTGTGCGTTCGATCACGGTTGTGTACATCGTCAGAAAAATGACGAGCAGGCCGATCGACACTGCCAGCGCGATCATCGAATGAATGAACGGCTCAAGGCCGGGAACGTTGGTCGAAGTGAGCAGCGAGAGAAATTCCTTGAGCGGGCGAATGGTGTAGCCCGGAAAGACGCCCCGGATTTCGTCCATCACGTCGTCGGTGTGTTCTGTGCGCGTGCATTTCAGCAAGAAAATCGAAGCCTTATCGCGCGCGCCGACCAATTCCTGGAGCGTTACGATTGGAACGAAGATGCGTGAGCCTTTGCCGTGTTCGACGATCGCCGCGATCGTCCAGTCATGGTTGA
This sequence comes from uncultured Acidobacteriota bacterium, assembly GCA_963795355.1. Taxonomy (GTDB): domain Bacteria; phylum Acidobacteriota; class Terriglobia; order Acidiferrales; family UBA7541; genus Acidiferrum. The sequence goes on along the minus strand of CAWCHM010000005.1, from coordinate 677,255 downwards.
GCAGATTGTACGTATCGCCGACTTTCAGTTTTTTGGCGCGGGCTTCCCAATCGTCGACGAGCATGTCGTCGGGGCCTTCCATGTCGTGGCCCTTCAGGAAGATAAATCCGCCTGAGACCGCGCGGTATGAATCCTTATCGATGCCGTAAATGGTCTCGACGCCGCCGGTCGAGTTGAATTGGAGTAGCGCCGGCGCAACCGCCTGTACGTATTTCAGAGTTTCGAGCTTTTCGCCGATTTTCATCGGCATTGGCGAGCCGCTGAATCCCAGGAAGATCGATGCGGCTGGTGGCTGTAAAACGATGTCGGCGCCGATGCCTTGAATGCGTTTCGCGCTCTCGGCGAGCAGTCCCGACGTGAGCCCAACAATCAGCACCACGAGCGCGACTTCCACCGCGACGGCCATGATTCCGATGAATGTGCGCAGTGGACGGTGCAGCAGGTTGCGCGCGATGAGTTCGCCCATCACTGCTGTTTATTTCCTTCGACCTCAGCGACGTGCACGAGTTCGCTGCCTGCGGGTTGCTCCAGTTTGAAGCGGTCGGCAGGAATCTCGGAATTCAGAACGATTTTGCTGACTTGCAGATCGAGGCGATAGTCGTCATGCGGGCGATCGATGCGAATGCTGCGCGCGAACGTCGTCACCGGACCCGTCACGGACGCGCCAGCTTGTGCGGGATCGACCGGCTGCCAATCGGAATAGCGAACGTCGGACACGAGCAATCCCTTCGGTGCGAACGTCTGGAGCCGCGAAACCTTCAGGTCAGCGCGATCGAACCATATCTTGCGCAATATTTCGGTGCGATAGCCGCCGCGCAAAACCGTCAGCACGTAAAGTCGCGCCGTTTCGTCGTTGAATTCTTCAAACAGCACTGATTCCTCTTTGCGGATTTCGGGCCACAGCAGCGAGTCGAGCAAATGTTGCGGCCGCAGATTTTCGATCGGCTTGCTGCTGTTGAATTCCCCTGCAACCTGGCCCATCAGGAACTTGTTTTTGGACGGCACCGAGACACGGAACGTTTCGCCGTCGCTGGCCATGTCGAACACGGTGGTCCCGATCACCGGGGCCTGCCCGATCATGCGGATATTCTCCGGGCGCGCCGCGAGCAAAAACGCCTTCACTTCGTGGTATTCCTCGATGACGCCGCTGTATTTTGAACCGGCTGTCGGTTTCAGCACGACGGTCGCATTGACCGTCTTTATGTTCTGGGCGTAGAGGTTGTACTTGTCGAGTAGCTCTTCGCGCGTGGCATCCTTAATTACGGGCTTTTCGCTGGGCGCAACCGTCGTTTTTGTGCTGATGGTTCCGCCGCCATGGCAGCCCAAGCCGAACGCCGCCACTGTCGCCGCAACCATCCATACCCCAACACGTCGATTCAATGAGTTACGCCTTGTAATGTCAAATGAAGCAATGTAGCAGCCACCGTGAACGGCCGTCAATTTGATGCCCGAGCGGGATGGGGGTCACGCCGCGGTTTTTTATGCGATATTTTGCAGATTTGGTCATGGGCAGGCTTGGAAGTCGAGCTATGTCTCAAAGCGACGTCAGCCCGCGTACAGCCTTGGCGGTATTAATCGACACGAATATCGGCCACAGTTTGGCAGCCCTTTTTCGGTATGGCTTCATCATAATCTCATGCATCGCGCTCGGTAGTCCTCACGCTTAGTGTCTTTCTAGGCGAATACCGATGGTAAGTACTATTGGAGGCCTCTCCCTTAGTACTAATGGCGGTTCAAATCCGTACTATTGGGTTTTTTTTCGGGTGCGATTTATTCTCGTGACGCGAAGAAGAAAGCCGCAGTCGTCCCTTGTTTGATAAATCATGAGCGCTAGCCGCTCAAAGTCCATCGAAGGAAGGCATCATCGATGAAGAATTCAGTACGTTTGGCTCTGTGTGCCCTCGTCTGTCTGGCAATCGGTAGCGTGTCCGTAAACGCGCAAAACATCTCGACGGTGGCCGGAGGCGGTCCCACGACTGTCGCGCCAGGTGTTACTGCCACAGCGTTTAGCGTCGGTGCGCCGGCGGCTGTAAGGAAAGACGGGTTGGGAAACACGTACGTTTTGGACAACGCATTTAACCACGTCTACAAGGTCGACTCGACGGGCAAGATGACGCTATTCGCCGGAAATGGAACCGTCGGTTTCAGCCCGAGATAGCGCGGCCAGCAACGGCTGCCGCGATGAACGGGCCGAGCGGTCTGTGCATCGACGCCGCCAACAACGTTTACGTCGCCGACTCGGATAACGCTGTGATTCGTGAAATCGTTGTCGCGCCCGTCGGCAGCTCCTCGCCAATCATCTATACTGTTGCCGGCCAGTTCCGAGACCGAACTTCGACTTACGGCGGCGACGGCGCGTGCGCTCGACACGCCCATCTACATTTCCCTGACGGCTGCTCCTTCGACAGCGAAGGCAACATGTACATCGCCGACCGCGGCAACAACGAAATTCGCGTTGTGATCGGCACTCTTGCCGTTACTCCGCCGAGTCCAACCGGTCGGTCACTGCCGGGAACATCTATCTTTTTCGCGGGTACGCCCGGCGCCGTGCCACCCGGGCCCTCCAGCCGGTGGCTTCTCCGCCGATGGACGTTGAAGCTCAGCGGTGTTTCGCAGTCTACGGCCCCTTCGACGTCTTCGTCGACACGCATGACAATGTTTTCTACGCCGACCTTGGCAACAATTTCCCTGACGCCGGGAGCCGAACAACGAACCCGCGCCCTTTAACAACAACGTCATTCGCGAAATTCCGGCTACCGCGCAGACAGTTCCGTTTGCGATGGATGCTGGAGCTGTTTACACCGTCGCCGGCGTTCCAGGCCTCGCGGGCGTCGGTCACACGACCTCAACAACCGGCAATCCGGTTGTAGCGACGGCGGCGCTACTCCAGCAGCCTCGCGGAATCTGCGGTCGACGCGGCCGGCAATTTGTTTTTTGCGGACAACGGCAACCAAGTCATTCGGGAAGTTCCCATCGCGACCGCCAACGCACTGACTGCAGGCAATATCTATGACATTGTCGGGGTCGCGGGTAGTCGTGGCTTCGTGGGAGAAGGTGTCGACTTGCCAATACGGCATCGCTCAATTTCCCAGCGGGAACATTTGTTGATTCGACCGGCAATCTATTCATTGCGGATCAGACCAATGATCGCAGTCCGTGAAGTTGTGCCGACCGGAGGTGCAGTCTATTCCAACAGGAACGATCACGACCTTCGCGGGCAATGGTTCCACGTCTTTCGGGGTTAGTACTCCCACTCTCTCCCAGATGAACGTTGTGGAAGGTGTTGCAGTAGACCCCAAAACCGGCGACCTGATCATTGCTGACGTCGGTATCTTGAGTGACGACCAGAGCGTGATCCGCGGCGTACCGCCACCGATAGCTACCAGCGGTCTCGGCCTCTATTTGGGCGTTGTCGGAAACAACAATTTCTCCAACAGCGCTCCGATCAAAGTCAACAACGCGCTGAACATGGCCTTCGATAAGGCGGGTAACGCGTACATTGCGGACACAGGTAACTGCATCGTTCGTAAGTTCAGCGGCGGAGTGATTACGACCATCGCTGGCGTTGAGCCAACAACTCCCGACCCCAGTAAGCCGGAAGCAACCGTGCCCCAGTGCGGCGCGGGCAGTTCGGGAGGCGTTGCGACCGCGACCAAGTTGGGTTTTGGTACGGACACGTCTGCTACTCCAACAGCTATCTTGGGCGTGAGCGGCGTCGCTGTAGACAGCCACGGCAATGTCTTTTTCTCGGACTCCGTAAACAACGTCGTGTATGAAGTCCCGGCCGCAAACAGTGCGGATGGGACGAAACTCGCTGGCCACGCTTACGTCATTGCGGGCTCCACGGCTGGCTTCAGTGGTGACGGTGGCGCCGCAGCTGGAGCGCAGTTCAACCGGCCGCAGGGTCTCTACATCGACATTTATGACAACCTCTACATCGCGGACTCGAAGAATAACGTCATCCGCGAAATACCTGCAGTTACCGTGACGACGCCGGTTCCCATGACTGCGGGCAACATCTACACCGTTGCCGGAAAACAATCCGCAGGTGCGGGTTATTCCGGTAATAACGGCCTCGCGACGAACGCACAGCTTAACAATCCGTTCATGATTGCTGTCGACAACGCAATGAGTATCTTCATCGCGGACACCAGCAATCACGTCATTCGCCAAGTGGCCGGTGTCGGTGTGTCAGGCGAGACGCAAGGCAACATCTACCTAGTCGCCGGAAATAACGTCCCAGGATTCAAGGGTGACGGTGGTCTGGCAGGGTCAGGGAACTCCCAAATCAATCAACCAAAGGGCCTAGCGATCGACGCTTCCGGAAATTTGCTGATCGGCGATTCCCAGAACCTGCGCGTTCGCAGCGTTGCGGCAATTGCGAATGTTTCGCCGGTAGCTCTCGCATCGCTGAGCCCGAACCCTGTAACTTTCATTGCGGTAGCCGGCACATCCTCGCCCGCGTCGGTCGTTACGTTGACGAACGGCGGCGGCGCAACACTCACGATCACCGGTCCCGTCTCGATTAGCGGTACGAATGCCTCCGACTTCACGGAGACCGACAACTGCACGACCCCGGGCACTGTCGCAGGCGGCGCAACGTGCACCATCAACGTCATCTTCGCTCCACCGACCGGTGCAACTGGCGCGCGTACAGCCACGCTTACCGTCACCGATAACGCCTTTGGCGGCTCGCAGGCCGTGACCTTGAACGGCACTGTAGGCAATCCTGTGTTGACCCTCACGGTCACCGACACCGATCCATCGTCCACCCAGACTGTCACTGCGGGTGCGACCGCCACGTACAATCTCAGCGTTGCCGCCAACCAGGCGGTGAACGCAACCATCACCTGCACCGGTGCGCCAACCGACGCCACCTGCACCCCGGCTCCGGCTTCGGTCGCCGTCACGGCGACGACAGCGGGCACTCTCAAGGTGAGCGTCACCACGACGGCTCGCGGCGAGTTGCTCCCGTTCAATCAGCCTTCCATGAAGATGCAGCCGCCATCGTTCCTGCAGATCGCTCCGATGGCCTCGCTCGCTCTTCTCTTCCTCCTCGCGATGATGCTCGGCTGGATGCAGAATCAACCCGGCCGCATGCGCTTGGCTCGCGTTGCCTTGTCGCTCTGCCTCATTCTGATGCCGATCGCGGCAGCCACTTTTCTCGTCGGCTGCGGTGGTGGAAGCTCAACGACCCCGCCCCCGCCGCCTCCGGCCACCGGCACTCCCGCGGGCACCTACACCATCACGGTGACCGCGACGTCGGGTTCGACCACCTCGACACCGTTGAAGCTGACACTCGTCGTCAACTAAAACAACGCAGCGCGTCGGCAAGTCCGACGCCGCAAATTCCAACGGCGCCCTCGCAACACGACGGGCGCCGTTGCTTTTTGTAGTACGCTCTCGCGATGCGCCTCCCATCTCTTTTCGTAGCGTGTGTCGCAGTAGCAATTTCGATCGGCATTGCATCCGCGCAGAGTCCGACTCCGCCATCCGCGCCGATCGCCATCTCTCACGTCACGCTGATCAATCCCGCCACCTCGACCGTCGAACACGACGCCACCGTAATCATCGAAGGCGATCGTATCGCCTCGGTCCTCATCGGCGCGATGATCAAAATGCCCGGCAACACCATCCTCATCGAGGGCCACGGCAAATTCCTCATCCCCGGCCTCTGGGACATGCACGTCCACTCCGCGTTCGGTGATTGGTTCCCTGGCGGCCGCGACATTATCCTTCCGCTCTTCGTCGCCAACGGAGTCACCGGAGTGCGCGATATGGGCGGCGACCTGCCCGTCCTTCTCGATTGGCGCAAACAAATCACCGTCGGAAAAATTCCCGGTCCGCGCATGATCATCAGCGGTCCGATGCTCGACGCGGTGCTCCCGAGCGGCAAACTCCGTTTCCCCAGTTCGATCGCCGTCACCACGCCCGATTCAGCGCGCGCCGCAGTCGATCAACTCAAATCGCAAGGCGCCGACTTCATCAAAACTCAATCCGTCATCTCTCATGACGCGTATCTCGCCGCCGCCGCCGAAGCCCATAAACAAAATCTTCCGTTCGTCGGCCACGTCCCCGACAAAGTCCGCATCACCGAAGCGGTCGCTGCCGGCCAGAAAAGCATCGAACACCTCATGGGCAGCTTCGAAGGCTGTTCCAGCGAAGAGCAGAAATTTATCGATGGGCAGGGCAACACAAAACTTCTGCTCAGCACCACCGACCAGAAGAAATGTCACGCGCTTCTAGCTCTGCTCGCCAAAACGCAAACGTGGCAGTGCCCGACGCTAGCCTGGCAGCGCGGCGGCACGTTTCTCGATCAGCGCGACCTCGCGCACGACCCGCTCGGAATATACGTTCCCGCCTATTGGCGCGATGTCACCTGGAAGCGCTTCTACGACGAAATGATGCCCGACCTGCAAAAAGATCCGCTCGAACTCCGCAAAGAATATTTCGCGCGCAATCTGAAAATGGTCGCCGACATGCACCAGGCCGGCGTTCCATTCCTCGCCGGCACCGACACCGCTCCCGGGATCTTCATCCTGCCGGGCTTCAGCCTCCACGACGAACTCGCCAATTTCGTCGAAGCTGGCTTCACCCCGATGGAAGCGCTGCAAACCGCCACTAGCAATCCCGCCAGATTTTTGGCCACCGAATCCACGCAAGGCTCGATAGCCAAAGGCAAACTCGCTGATCTCGTTCTCCTCGACGCCGATCCACTAGCCGACATCCACAACACCCGCAAGATCGAAGCCGTAATCGCCAACGGCCACCTCTACGATCACGCCGCCCTCGACACCCTGCTGAAAAACGCCGAATCCGCCGCCCATTCGACGAGTCCGACGCACTGACCGGTAAGGGCACGGCATTGCCGTGCCCGTCTTCATGTCCTGGGCAGACGTTGTATCCAGGCCATCCGTTGTACGGGCGCAGCACCGCTGCGCCCCATCTCCGCATATCGATCGACGGCTCTCTCCTATCGACCCTCTATATAAACTTTAACTTTGACGAAACTTCTTCCCCTACAGATCGTCTATATAAGCGAGACCAAAACCATGCCCCCCGACCAAACCAACCTCCTCCTCGGCACGCTCGACATGCTCATCCTTAAATCCCTGGCCCTCAACGAGTTACACGGCCTCGGCATCTCCCGCCGCATCGGCCAAATCACCAAGGGCACTTTCAACGTCAAGCCCGGCTCTCTTTTTCCCGCTCTCCACCGCATGGAAGAGCAAGGCTGGCTCGCCGCAAGCTGGGGCGAATCCGAAAACAATCGCCGCGCCAAATACTACAAACTCACCGCCGCCGGCCGCCGCCAACTCAACTCCGAGACCAAACGCTGGTCCCGAATCTCGCTCGCCATCGCCCGCGCATTGGAGTCGAACTAGCCACGTCTTGTCAAAAGGGAGCATCGTCATGAGCCTCTTCACTCGCCTTGCCAGCCTCAAACGCAACCTCTTTCACCGCAAACACGCCGAAGCCGATCTCGACGCCGAACTCCGCTCCTACGCCGACCTCCTCACCGACGAAAACCGCGCAGAGGGACTTACCCCCGACGAAGCCCGCCGCAAAGCCCAAATCGATTTCGGCGGCATCGAGCAAGTCAAAGAACAGGTCCGCGATGTCCGCGTCGGCCATTACATCGAAATGTTTTTCCGCGACGTGCGTCTCGCCTTCCGCAACGTCCGCAAATATCCGGGATTCACGTTAATCGTGGTAATTTCGCTCGCGCTTGGCATCGGCGCCAACGCCGCCATCTTCAGCCTCTCCGACGCGATCCTTTTTCGCCCCCTCCCGGTTCCCCAAGCGGATGGCATCATTACAATCGACACCGCCGCCTCAAAGCTCACGCGCTATGGCGGTTCATCCTGGCTCGACTACCTCGACATGGTCGCGCGCGCCAAATCCTTCTCTTCGCTCTGCATCTATCAGAATCTTTCCGCCGGCATGAACGCCGCCACCTCCGCGTCTGGCAGTCAGCCGCAAAATGTTCAGGGCTTACTCGTTTCCGCGAATTATTTTTCCACCTTCGAAGTCGCACCCATCGCCGGCCGCGATTTCCTTCCTGAGGAAGGCATCACTCCCGATAAATATCCGGTCGCTATCATTAGCTACTCCCTGTGGGATCGCGTCTTCGCCAAGAATCCCGCCATCTCTGGAAAGAGCATCAGGCTCAACGGTCATCCGTTCACGATCGTTGGCGTGGCTCCCAAATTCTTTTCCGGCACCGACATTTTCTTTCGGCCCGACATTTACGTTCCCACCGCCATGGCCGCCCAGGTCACCGGCGATGGCGCGGACACCCTGAAGCAACGCAGCTATCGTAGTTTCGAAATTCGTGGGCGTCTGAATCCCGGCGTGACGCTCGCACAGGCTCAGGCCGAATTGAACAGCATCATGTCCGCTCTTGAACTCGAACATCCTGAAAGCAACAAAGACAACGTCGCCATCATCCGCACGGAAATGGGCCGCCGCATGGAGCTCGGTTTCACGGCCGCTCCATCGCTCCTCGGTGGTCTCGTAGTTCTGGTTTTGTTGATGGCTTGCGCCAACGTCGCCAGCCTGCTCATGGCTCGCGCGACATCGCGCATCAAGGAAACTTCCACGCAGATCGCGCTCGGCGCATCGCGTGGCGCACTCATGCGTCAGCTGCTCACCGAAAGCGCAGTGTTCGCGCTCTTTGGCGGTGCCGCGGGCACCGCGCTCGCGTACGTCTGCGTTGCTGGATTCCGCTCGCTTGTTCCCGTAATCGGTTCCTCCGATGGCCCCGATTTCCGCCTCGATTTTCGCGTCATGCTCTGCGTTGGAATTACTTCTGCCGTCGCGGTTCTTCTCTCCGGTCTCGCGCCGGCCTTCATGGCTGTCAAAGACGCGTGGAGTGCCGTCATGACCACGCGCACGTCGGCCTCCGCCAGTCGCTCGTTCAGCTCCGTCGCTCGCCGCATTCTCATCGGTGGACAGATCGCACTCTCGGTCGTGTTGCTGATGGTTGGCGGCCTATTCCTCAAGTCCTTCAGCCGCGCACACAATATCGATCTCGGCTTCAATCCCGATCGTCTGCTTCTTATCACCATCGACCCGCTATTGCAGGGCTATTCCCCCGAACAAGCTGCGCGCTTCCATGAGCAACTTGTCCAGCGCGTGCAATCGCTTCAAGGCGTCGCATCCGCCACCGTGGGCACCAGCATTCCTTTCGTGTCCGGCGCGTCGTGGGACATTTCCATCGACGGCTACACTGCGCCCGACGGCGAAAAATTTCTCGACGTCACCAACAGCCAGGTCGACCCCTCCTATTTCGCCACAATGCAGATTCCGATCCTCTCTGGCCGTTCGTTCGCGCCTTCCGATACGCGCAACGTTCCCGGCGTCGCCATCGTCAACGAAACGTTCGCGACACGTTATCTCACCAGCCCCGGCGATCTCCGCAAAGCGCGCGGCCGCATCATGCGCCTTCGCGACGGGAAACCCATCCAGATTGTTGGCGTCGCCAGAGACTCCAGTTATGGCGGCCAGATCGGCGCGCCACCTCCGCCGGTCTACTATTTCCCCTACGATCAGCAGGGCGGACCGAGAGCCACACTCGTAGTCCGGATGGGGCAGGGAAGCGCTGCCGCGAACGCGAACCTTGGCGAAAGTTCTTCCGCGACCTCCACTGCGCCCGAGGCCCAAGCCGCAATGGTCGTCCCCGAAATTCGTGCCGAAATGTCTGCGCTCGACGCCGAGATCTCTCCGGTCACCGTCGACAAAATGACCGACGCGATTTCTCGCCAGGGATTGTTCATGCCGCGCGTTATTGCGTTACTCGGCGGAGCTTTTGGCCTGGTCGCGATGGCGCTCGCCACCGTGGGACTCTACGGCGTCGTCTCATTCATGGTCGGCCGTCGCACGCAGGAAATTGGCATTCGAATGACGCTGGGCGCGCAACAAGGCGCCGTCCTTCGCATGGTGCTCGCCAACGGCCTGATTCTCGCATCCACAGGATTGATCGTGGGGTTAGCGATCGCGCTCGCAGCAGCTCCCACCGTCCGCAGTATGCTTGTCGGCGTCAGCCCTTACGACCCAGCAACGTTCATCGCCATCAGCGCAGCGCTGCTCGCCGCAACCGCCGTCGCCAGCTATCTCCCAGCCGCCCGCGCCACGCGCGTCGACCCGATCCTGGCTCTCCGCCACGATTGATTTTTTGCAGTGGAATTATTGAGTGGAACACTCAGTGGGATTGTTTCAAGTCGAAACCGCGCCTACTGCGGCCGCACCAAATACACGTCAAACCGCTCCACCGCTGGCCGCAACCTCCGAATTACTTCCGAAGGCCACAGCGTCTTACTCAACATCGTCACCCACCCATCTTCCGGCTCGCACACCGCGCAAAACGAATACTTCTCATACGCATTCTGATACGAATCCAGCCCGCGCCGCGACAATTCCTTCTCCAACTCCGCATCCGGCCCATCGATCAAGCTTCCCGCGCGCACGCCAAACGTCTCGCCTTCAAATCTCTCGAACAATTGCTGCAGCTGCGTCGCATCCGGCGCGCGCAGGACGATGCACCGTTCCGCCGCTTCGCGATAGTGAATGTCATTCATCTTGCAAAATTCCTTCACGCGATCGACATGCGCAAAGAAATCGAGTGAGAAGCTATCGTTATTCGCCAGCGCCGGGATCGCCGCCGCCCAAATCCCCGCCGCGTCTTTCCCGCGCACCGGCTCGCGGTTCTCCGTCTCCAGCAACTCCAGCCCGACAGCCTGAATCTCCGTGCCGAGATCGAGCGTCTCCACATCCATCGAATACGGCGGCAACTTGAGCGCCCCCGGATCAACCGGCGCATTTCCCGTCGCGCTCATTCGCTATACTCCTCGGCTTCCGGCGGAAACTTCGCCTTGAATTCAGCCGACTGCTTTCGCACATCCAGCCAATCGAAAAACACATCCGGCGTCTCGAGCCAGATTCGAAACCAGTTCGCGATCTCCTCTTTCTCCGTGCGCTTGAAGGGTTCCACCTTATGATTCCGCGCGATCATCTCCGCGCGCCGCTTGCCTAGCCGCGCCACGTTCAATACGCGCTCGGCCGCCGCCGGTTCGCCATGCGCGCGAAACTTCCGCGCCAACTCGTCCAGCCGCATGATGCTGACTTCCGCATCCTCCAGCGTCTTGAAATGCAGCAGATCCTCAAATTCTTCTTCGTACTGATCTTCCGCTTCTTCCTGCAGCGACAGATTCACCTTGAATCCCGCGTGCTTCAGCACGTCCGCGACGTATTCGTTACCGGTCTTGCCCTCCTCGCCGAACTCGGCGAACAGTCGCCGCCGCAATTGATCGATCTCCGCCGGGGTGTATTCCTGCGCGCCGATCTCCCGCGCCACCTGCAGGATCAAATCTTTCTTTGTCATTTGCGGATCGCTCATCGGCCAGCGCCTCGATGTGCTCCCGTCGGGCTCGGTGTAATCGGCCCCGCCGGCGCTCCATTGTCTGGAGCAGGCGTCGCCGCGGGCGCACTCCCTCCCGCCGGATTCTTCAACAGTTGCCGGTATTTCGTCACGTTCCGATTATGCTCTTCCAGCGATGCCGCAAAAAAATGCCCACCCTGCGTGTTCGCCACAAAATACAGAAACGGCGTGCTCTTCGGATTGATCGCCGCATTCAGCGATTCCTGCCCCGGATTCCCAATCGGCCCTGGGGGCAACCCCGTGTTCTTATATGTGTTGTACGGCGAATCGATCTGCAAATCGGCTCCGGTCAGCGTTCCTTTGTATTGCCCGTTTTCTTCCAGCGCGTAAATCACGGTCGGATCGCACTGCAATCGCATATTTTTCGACAGTCGATTCTCAAAAACGCCCGCCACCAGCGGCCGCTCTTCCGGTCTCGGCGTTTCGCGCTCCACCAGCGACGCCAGCGTCACCAGGTGCTCCGTCAATCCGCTTGCCGGCGCAATCGGCGCCGCCGTTCGAATTCGTACCCACTCTTCCTTGAATTTCTTCACCATCTCCGCCGTCAACTCGACCGCCACCGGGTGACGCGGCAAATTATATGTCGCCGGATACAAATATCCTTCCAAAGTTTTTGCGTTCGGCGCCAGGTCGTGGATCAACTCGGGATTTTTCGCCGCCGCGAGAAATTCCGCTGCCGTCATGTATTTCCCGGCTTCCAGGTCACGCGCGATGTCGAACATCGTCTCGCCTTCGCGCACCGTGAACGGCTGCTCGAACACATGCCCATCCGCGATCTGCCAGAAAACGTCGCGCCCCGACATCGGCTTATTGAAAAAGTATTCGCCCGCCTGCAATCGCCGCTTCGGATGACGCCGCGCGAAAATCTCAAACGCAGTCGCGTTCCGGATCACGCCATTCTGCTCCAGCAATCGCGCCACCGCGCGGCTCGACGCGCCATGCGGCAAATCGACAAACACGCCCTGCGACGAAAATCCCTGATACGGCCGCGCGATGCTGACCCACAAATAAGCCGCGACCCCCGCGCCAACAATCACCAGCAGCAACAAAAGTTTTCCCAGAGTCTTCAAGTTAGCTTGTGATCTCCGCCAAGATTCAGTCCGCGTCTCGAAAGTACCTTACTTAGATGCTCGTCCCCGGATTTTGCTTCCTCTCCAGATACTCCTTCAAAATCACCGCCGCAGCCATCGCATCCACCGTCGCCCGCTCCGCCTGCTTCTTTTTCCGGACATTCGAATGCGCGCTCTCGCGCACATGCGCCGGCGCCGCATCCTCACGAAAAATCTTCCCCGCCTGCTCCTCCAGCAACCGCTCCGCTTCCCAACTTGTCAATCGCTCGTCCACCATCTCCACCGGCAGTCCTAGCTGCTTCCGCACCCGCTCGCTAAACCGCGTCGCTTCCTCCGCCATCTCCCCGCGCGTCCCATCCAGTCGGAGCGGCAGCCCGACCACAATCTCTTTTACCGCGTGCTCGCGCGCCAGTTCCCGCAGCCGTCGCATATCCTCGTTGCGATTCACGCGCTCGATCGTCGTCAGCGGACGCGGCAGCCCCGTTTCGATGTCCGCCAGCGCCAGCCCGATGCGCACCCTTCCATAGTCAATCGCCAGAATCGCCGTCCGGCGAATCGTCGTGACGCCCTCGTCTTTTGGGATTTCCCGCTCCGAAGAACTCACGTGTCAATTATACTCGCGCGCAACGAAAGCCGCAGGCGCGCCGCCCTCTTCTCCACGAATCTCAGCGTTCCATGCACCTCTGCTTTAGATTTCACGCCGCCGCCCTCAATCCTTCCGCCCGTGCGACCCATTCACCCACACATCCCACACGCCCTGCTTCTTCATCTGCTCATCGAGCCCCGTATCCTTCAGCTGCTTCTCGATCTCCGCCCGCGTATATCGTTTTCCCAGCGGCTGCTCGCGATCCGCCACGCCCCACGCCAGCACCGCCGCGATCACCGTATTGATCTTCACTTCGCGAATATCGACCTTATCCAACGTGTCCGACGCCGCATGGTAATTCGGCAAATAGTTCGCCTCGACTTGATTCGCCACCATCGTCGGCACTCCGTCCAGCAAAAAATCCCAGTTGTCCGTCCCGATGTCGCCGTCAAGCACGTGATTGTTGACATCCCATGACGCCAGTGGCCGCAGAATCTCAGTAATCCCATCGCGAATATCGCCGCGTCCACTCAGCGAGAAGCCCGGCGTGCGCCCCGTCCCATCATCAAAAACAATCACGCCGCGAATCTTATCCATCTCCGAACGATGCGCTTGCACGTACTGCCAGGACCCAACCATCCCTTGCTCTTCGCCGCTGAACAAAATAAATCGAATCGTCCGCAGCGGCACCAGCCCGGTCGCGCGAATCGCCCGCGCCGCTTCGATCACCAACGCAGCATTGCATCCGTTATCCAACGCGCCCGTTCCCAACTCCCACGAATCCAGATGCGCGCCCAAGATCACCGCCTCATCCGGCTTCTCGCGCCCGCGAATCTCTCCGACCACATTCATCTGCTCCACAGGCCCGCCTACCTTATTCGGCATCTGAAATCGCACGCTCAATTTCCCGCCGTTCGCTTCCACCGCCCGCGCCAGATGCATCGCATCTTCGCGCGCCACCACCGCCTGCGGAATCACCTCGAGCTGCCCATCCCCCGCGTTCGTATGCCGATAGAGCAGCAGTCGCTCCCGCGCCCCCATCCACAAGATCGCTACCGCTCCACCTTTCACCGCCCGCTCGATGATTGCTGGTGGCAGCCCATACTCATCAAATAAATCCGCCCACACCACGTCAACCTTCGACGACACCAGCAAAATCGATCCCTTTACATTTGCGCCAGCCTTCGCGAAATCCTCCTCCGTCCCCGCGCCGACATAAATCACGTTCGCTTCGACCCCACCCGCGGGCAACGCCGGCGACCATCCCGCGGCCACCAACCGCACCGGAAACTTCTCCCCTCCACCCAAAATCTCCAACCGCGTATCGCCCTCGCTCCACGAATGCGCCAGCTGATACTTCTCCGTGTGCACGGTCACGCCTTCCGCGCGAAACGCCGCCACCGCCCAATCCACCGCCTTTGCCATCTCCGGCGAACCCGACACACGCCCGCCAATCTCATCCGTCAGCCGCCGCAAATTTTCTTCCAACGGCGATGGCCCCATCACCTGCGGAATAATTTTCGCCGCCGCCTCAGCGCACGACGCCTCTGTTGCGGAGCATGCCTGCGCCGAAGCGCCGCCGCGTGCGAGTGGATCGGTCTGGCTGGAAGTGATTTGAGCTGGAAGCCGCCCTGCGCCGAACGAAGAAGCAAAACAAAAAACGAGCGGGCCAAAAAGAAGAGAACTCATACGCATCCGATGATACCTCGCTGAAAGAATCGGCCAACCGAACGCAGACCGGCTGTAGAGCGCGCGAAGTATACCGCACCGACAGCGAACTCCAAGGCTGCTCAACGACGACCGCTTCGTTTTAGCGATAGAGGCGTACTATTTTGCTCACCGAAGCCAGGAGTGACCTGCATCAGGAGAATTCGCCATTCCTCATTTTCACGAATCATCACAACACTCATCCGATGCACCCAAACGCGCCGCTCGCTGGCAAGCATCGCGTTCTTCCACACCACGCTGGCGACAAAGAAACGATCTGCATCGATCAAGGGAGTCTCGATGACGGCAGCAGAGTTTTTCTTGGCGTATTGTGCAAAGAGCTCTTCACAGCTCTTGAAAATCTCCTCGCGTGTCCAATACTTACCTGCCGCGTCAATGAATCGCGCGCGTTCAGCGAAAAACTCGATAAGTCCTTCGGAATTGAGGCTTTTCAACCCGGCAACGAAGCTCTCTAACGTCGATCTTCCTCCTTCATGTGGTCGTTCAACCACCAGAGTTGCCGCACGAAAATCCGTCGCTACCTTTTCTCGGACTGTCGCGGCTCGAACACCCCGTGCCTCCAGCAGTTTGGCCGCAAGCGACCCCTCCACTCCCAGCATTCCCAGCAGCATATGCTCCGTACCGATGTGCCGGTGTGCAAGTCTTTGAGCTTCTTCCGAAGCCAACTTCAAAGCGTTCTGGCAATCGGTCGTCAGTGGCATTTCAACGGACGTTGAGATTCGCTCTCTCTGTGTGATGTGTTGTTCGATCTCAGCGCGAAGAGTTCCTTCGATATCCTCATCTCCAAGAAAATTTTTTAGGAGTGCTAGGTCTTCGCGCAGCAATCCAAGCAGAAGGTGTTCCGTCTCGATGGAAGGACTCCCATACCGGCTCGCCTCGAAGCGAGCGAAGAAGACAAGGCGACGCGCCTTTTCCGTGTAACGCTCAAACATGATCTTTACGGAGGAGCTTATGCCCCCTGACCATTTCCTTCAACCGCCGTCACAGCCGTGCCACCCAGAGATCACATTCGCCCGCCTTCCGATTTGATCAGGCGAGTCTTCGCGATGACCCAGAAAAGCGCGTACGATTGCATGCATGCCTACCACTGAGAATCCCGCAAAATATCAGCCGCCCAGCGCGGTCGAGGCGATGTTCAATCGAACATTCGGCTTCTTGGCAGGCCTGGGTCTCGCGCCAAAGTTCATCTATCTACTCGAAGTGCCCGGCCGCAAGAGCGGCAAGATTTACCGTTCCCCCGTCAACCTTATGGAGATCGGCGGGAAACGCATTCTGGTCGCGCCGCGGGGCCGCACACAATGGGTGCGCAATGCGGAGGCCGCCGGCGAAATCACGTTGAAGCGAGCCAGTTTCCGCCAGGCGTTTGCGCTGCGGCCAATCGCGGATGCAGAGAAGCCGGCCTTCCTAAAGGAATATCTCGATCGCTACTCCAGCGCCGTAAAGAAGTTTTTCTCCATCCCGGCTGGATCACCGGTCGAAGCGTTTCGCCCGATCGCCCCAAACTACCCAGTCTTCGAGCTGGTGCCGAAGTAGCCCTGTAGCCGCGTACGCCTCCCAGACCGCGGGCCTTCTCGATCCCAAGCGCCAACTATCCGCTTCACATCCCTTCCCACCTGCGAACACGCCCTCAACTCTCCCCTCGCCGTCCCTCACCACCCCATGCGAAAATCAAAAAAATGTCTTCAGCTCTCCAAGTCATGAAATTCGGCGGCACCTCCGTCGGCGACGCCTCGTGCATCGCCCGCGCTGCCGCCATCGTCCGCTCCACCGCCGCCCAGCGCCCCGTCGTTGTAGTCGTCTCCGCCATGTCCGGCGTCACCAACCGCCTCGTCTCCGCCTCCCAAAAAGCCGAACAAGGCGAACAAGATTTCATCTCCCAACTCGTCCTCGATCTCGACACCCAGCACATCACCACCCTCGAAGCCCTTACCAGCAACTCAACTACCCGTGAAAAAACCAGCACCGCCATCCGCGAAGTCCTCGCCGAACTCGACCGCCTCCTCCGCGGCACCGCCATGCTCCGCGAACTCACCCCGCGCGCCCTCGACGCCATCTCCGGCATCGGTGAGCGCCTCTCCGCACCCCTCGTCTCCGCCGCCGTCAACGAACTCGGCGTCAAAGCCTCCGCCATCTCCGCCACCGAACTCATCGTCACCGATCCGCACCACGGCCGCGCCGAACCGCTCATGGGCCCGACCAAACATCGTGCCACCGCGCGCCTGAAACCTCTGCTCGACCAGAAAATCGTCCCCATCATCACCGGTTTCATCGCCGCAACCCCCGAAGGCGTCCAAACCACGCTGGGCCGCGGCGGCTCCGACTATTCCGCCACAATCCTCGGCGCCGCACTCGACGCAGCCGAAACCGTCATCTGGACCGACGTCGACGGCGTCAAGACCGCCGACCCGCGCCTCGTCCCCGAAGCCCAAACCATTCCCGAAATCTCCTACAACGAGGCCGCCGAGCTAGCCTATTTCGGCGCAAAAGTCCTCCATCCCAACACGCTCCGCCCCGTCACCGCCGCCGGCGTTCCCGTCTGGATCCGCAACAGCTTCAAGCCCGAAAATCCCGGCACAAAAATCACCGCCAAAGGCGACTCGTCTGGCGGCGGGGTAAAAGCCCTCACCGCCATCAAAGACGTCACCATGATCACTGTCGGCGGTCCCGGCATCGTCGGCCTTACGGACGTCCTCGCCCGCAGCTTCGCCGCCACCTCCGCCACCCGCACCAACGTCTTTCTCGTCTCTCAGTCCTCGTCCCAAAACGACATCTGCTTCGTCATCGCCAGCGCCGACGAAAAGCGCGCCCTCGCCGCCCTCCGCGAAGCCTTTGCTCCCGAAATCGCCGAGCAAACCGTCGAGCACGTCAACACCAACCCCGACGTCGCCATCGTCGCCGCCGTCGGCGAAAACATGAAGGGCATCCCAGGCGTCGCCGGCCGTATCTTCACCGCCATCGGCCGCGAGAACGTGAACATCATGGCCATCGCCCAGGGCTCCAGCGAATACAACATCTCCCTCGTCGTCGAGAAGGACGCCATGCAGCGCGCCCTCACCACCCTCCACCACGAATTCCGCCTCTCCGAGTTCCTCGTCGCGACGAAGGGGTAGCCCAATGCCGGCGCGTCACAACCTTCGACCGGTGCTACTTCTCGCACTCCTGGCGGGACTCTCTGTTTCGAACTCGTCTGCGGGTTCAAATTCGCCCACTGGGGTTCTCGCAACACTGCATACCAGAGTCGGGGCAGGATCGTGTGAACTCGCACAGCGCGCAACGCTCGTGATAGCTAAGCGGTACGCGTTTGTTCGAATCGAAGGAAAAACCGAAGAGACCTATTCTCTTGAAATGGGTCCCGAAGACTACTTGGAAATTCCTGCCTCGGCCCCCGAAAAAGTAACGAAAGAAGCGCGCCAGTCGGGCTTCAGCCTCAAGTCTGAGTCTCAGCCTCAAACGAATCTGCCGAACGTGCGCGCATTACGGGGCAATGCCTCTTGCCCTGGTCTGGATGATGCATCGACCGAGGCTGATCGAGCGCGGGACCAGCGGCGACGGAATGTTCAGGGGAAACTCTACAAAGCGGGTGCCGAAGATGTCACGATGCCAGTCGGCCTGAAACAAGAGCCACCGGAATCGGACCCGCGCTCGAGCTCAACCGCAACTAGCGACCTCGCAGATGCGAGTCGAAAACGGAACGGTGGCGGAAACGGAATCGTCTCCCTCATTGTGCTGATCGACGTCGACGGCAGCGTAAAGCAAACAAAACTAGTCCGCTCGTCGAATCCTGACCTGGACAAAAAAGCCGCCGACGCTGTTGCTCGCTGGAGGTTCGAACCAGCCCGAAGGAAGGGCTTGCCCGTCGCTAGCTATATCCCCGTCGAAATTAACTTCCATCTCCAATAGCCCCCTTCTGGCGTGTCGCCCTGTCCTCCATCAAAATGCCTCAAAAGTGGCGGGTGGCCTACTTTTTGCGCTGTCTGCAAAAGGTAGGGTGTTTGTAGGGGCGTCCCTTTAGGGCGCCCTCGCTCGTCAGCACTCAATCGAACCCGCTAACCAACTTATTAACAATCACTTACGCGAAGTCCAGTTATCGCCCCCAACACAGCTGCTCCCCCGGCCAGCTTATCCCCCACATCCCCGCCTGCCACAGTGGTGCCCGTAGCGAGGAGACATCACATGGCACAGACGATCTGGATTCAACGGCTCGAAAACACGAAAAAAGCCGAGGCGGAAGGAATGGAATTCGCCTGCGTGCACCTGCATCAGCGCATGGATCAGGTAGGCAAACTCACCAAGGAAAAGGGCTGGAATCTCGTCCCCAATGCCACCGAAAAGGACGGCACCGCCCACAAAGCTCTCTGTTGCGACGCCTGCGCTAAGAACTACAAAGAGGGCAGCGTCCGCCTCGCCAAAGAACCCGTCCACGCATAGGCCTAATCGCTTCGAACGGAATGCGTGGTGGCGATGGCATTGCCTCCGCTTCGTCACAGGTTTGGCCGGATTTGCCTTGCTTCTCGCCGCCAACTTGAAACACGCCTCAACGAAGTAACCTTGCGTTACTTCGACGATAGGAAAGCAGGAGGAGAGATACGCTCCATGGCCGACCCCATAGTAGAGGCTTTAGTTCTCGACTTGCTGCACTGGCTCACTGCCGGGGACAGGACCTACGACCAGGTGCTCGACGCGTGGCGCACGTCATGTCCTCGCCTTCCCGTCTGGGAGGATGCAAACGATTGCAGCCTTGTCAGAAGCGAGTATCGGAACGGCTGCACATTTATAAGACCATCGGCCGTCGGCCTTGCCCTCCTCGAACAGCAGTCGGCCCAACACTAAGGCCTCATCCAGTCCTCCCGCCCCCTCCCGTCCGAAATACACCCGATTTCGGACGCACCGTTGCAATCGCAACATGGTCTCCGACGCGCGTAAACACGCACGACCCACGGAGAAAACCATGAGCGAACTAGCAACGATCAAAGATCTTCTGGAAGACGAAATCAAAGATCTGTATTCCGCCGAAAAGCAACTCACCAAAGCCATTCCAAAGATGGCCAAAGGCTCAAATAACGAAGAGCTGTCCGCCGCGTTCCAGGCGCATCTGAAAGAAACCGAAGGCCAGATTCAAAGGCTCGAACAGGTCGCCAAGCTTTTGGACACCACCCCCACCGGCAAGAAGTGCAAAGGCATGGAAGGCGTAATCGAAGAGGGCGCGGAAGCTCTCGAAGAAGACGGCGACGAGCACATCCTCGACCTCGGCATCATCGGCGCCGGCAGCCGCGTCGAACACTACGAAATGGCCGGCTACACCACCGCCATCAACTTGGCCAAACAGATGGGCAACAAGGAGATCGCCGAGCTACTCACCCAAAACCTGAACGAGGAACAAGCCGCCGACGAGAAGCTCCGCAAGATCGGCCAACAAATCCTCCAAGAGGCCCCCACGGAAGAGAACGAAGCGAGCGAAACCGAACAAGCCGAAGACGCCGTGCCCAAGAAAAAGGCCGCGGGCGCTCACTAGATAAATCTGTACTGACGATCGACAGGAGCGCTTGAATACATCCGATCCGAACTGATCGGATTCGGTCGTTCAAGCGCTCAAGTCGCTTGATAAGCTCAAGTAATCCAGCCGGTACAAGCTCGTTGAGTCCGTCTCCACTTCCCAGCAATTTTTTGAAACACGACTGTTCCGCCTTGCCTGTAAAAAAGCCCCGTCACCCCCGACTGAAGCAATTCCCACCTGAAAACCGCAGAGCGTCGATCATTGTCAAAACCAATTTCCGAAAGACTTAACACCCCGGCTTGTCTGTCCGCTGGACCAACCCCGTTTGGATCGACGAGGTACAGAAAGGACGACCGCTGGCGATACTTGCCGGGAACTGACGAGCACGTTGGTTCGCGGCCTCGGATATCTTGAATCCAATCCCTAACGAGCATTCGTCTTCGTCCCCACCATTGAGAATCAAAGGGACCACGCTTTCCGAGAGACTTGCCCGGGGCAGCTGTCCATGAGCGCCGAGAAAAGAGTCCAGAAAGTCACCGTATAGTTCCAATTCTTCTGTCGTCATAGGCTTCGGCGACGGTTCGACCGAGACGACGAAGCTCAGGTCATGCCCTTCGTACCGCGCAGTGATTTCCCAGCAACCCACCGTTGGAACAGCCAATAGTGTCATCATCCCGGCTGCTTCCTTGCTCGGCAGGAAAACGGCATTCGCATGGGCGGCGGTAACCGTTGGCGCGTCGCCGTCCAGTCGCTTGCCGGTCACCGTGAGCTTTGGCTCGTCTTTGCGCCAGTCAAATCCGCGGTGCCAATAAGTCAGCTTGTTCTCGTAGACCCAGCCATCCCCCTCCTTGCCGAAAGCGACCCATTTTCCATCCAGCTGTAATTCTGTCCAAAGTGCGTCGGTGCCATACGAAAAGAAAGAAGGGTTGGGTTTGCTAAATGCGTATGCCGCGGGGGGAACGAAAGGGGGTTCGGGTGGACGAGTAACTCGACACTGAGCGGATGTCAGAGTGGACAGTAGAAGCCCTGCCCAGAACGTTAGTGAAAAGCGAAACATAAAGATCCTTTCCGTCGCGGCTGCCTGGTTCTCGTTCGGCGCCGCGGTCGCGTTTCATCCAAAAAAATGAAAAGCGAAAGGCCAATCGCTACGTCTCCAATAGAAACTTCGATGGGAACAAGATTTGTCTTGGATGCCCAATCCGTCGAACTCTCAAATCGCTCTTGACACAACATAACCTATATGCTACTATAGATGTTTGTAACTAGCGGAGAAGAAAGGTACTTCTGTGTCCGCTGGTTCCTCCCACCTGTCGCCGCTTTCCGTTTTCTCACAACTTAGCCAACTCTCGCCCTCATTCACGCACTCCCGCAAATATCGAAGAATCAATAGCTTCCACACTCTTCAAAATACCCCTTCCACAACCTCAACAAAAGAAATGGCTTCCGCACTCTTTAGAAAACATAGGGGGTGTACCCCAAAGCTTCCCAAAATGGAACTGCGCCGAATCCCAACTTCCGCCTCGGCGCAGTACCAGTTTTCATCTAGATCCCGGCTAAATCTTCTGCAGCTTCCACTTCCCACGCCGGAACAGGATGGCCCCCGCCATTGCAATGGCCGCTTCCGCCACCACGATCGCAACGTAAGGCCCATTCGCATGCAAATGCGTGTGAATTGCCAGGAAATACGCCAGTGGGATCTCCAGAAACCAGAACCCGAAGAGATTGACCCAGGTCGGTGTCAGCGTATCGCCCGCGCCGTTGAACGCCTGCAGCATCACCATGCCGTAAGCGAACCCGATATTGCCGCAACTCACGATGCGCAAACATGTCGCCGCAAGCGGAATCACTTCCGGATCGTTGGTGAAAATGCTCACCACCGGCGTCGCGAACAAAATGAAAAACACCCCGATGCTGCCGAGAAAAATCATGTTGTAAAAGCCTGTCCGCCACACCGATTGTTCTGCGCGGTCCGGCCGCTTCGCACCAAGGTTTTGTCCGACGAGCGTAGCCGCGGCGTTGCTCAAACCCCACGACGGGAGGATCACGAAGATCACGATGCGAATCGCGATCGTGTAACCAGCCAGCGCCGCCGATCCGAAAATGCTGACGATGCGCACCAGCCCGATCCAACTCACGTTCGCGATGGCGAATTGAAAAATCCCCATCAGCGAAACGCGAAGCAATCGCATCAACACCTCAAGATTGATTTTGAGCTGCCGCCGCAAAATCCGGATGCGCTCGGTGCCCCGCATCAGCCGGTAAAACTGATACAGCACGCCGATCGTCCGCCCCGTGAGCGTCGCCACAGCGGCGCCGGTCACGCCGAGTTTTGGAAAAGGCCCCAGCCCAAAAATCAGGCAAGGATCCAAAATCAGATTGATGATGTTCGACACCCACAGCAGCCGCATCGCGATCGCTGCGTCGCCGGCGCCGCGAAAAATGGCGTTGTTCAAAAAGAGCAGCATGATTGCGCCCGCTCCTCCGACCGCGATGCGTGCGTATCCCGAGCCCACAGCAACGACGCCCGGCGACGCACCCATCCACATGAGCAGCTTTGGCGCGAGAAACACGCTCGGAAGCCCGACGATAAACGTGATCACAAACCCGAGCACGATCGCCTGCACCGCGGCGACCGCCGCGCCCTCCGGATCTTTCTCCCCGATGCGCCGCGCGACCATCGCTGTCGTCGACATTGCGAGCCCAAGCCCAACGGCAAAGATCAGGCTCAGCATCGACTCCGTCAACCCGATCGTTGCCACCGCGTCCGCTCCAAGACGCCCGACCCAGAACACATCTACAACCGCGAACAGAGACTCCAGCACCATCTCCAGCACCATCGGAATGGCAAGCAGCAAAATCGCGCGATTCAGGCTGACGGTCGTGAAATCCTGATGCGATCCACGAAGCGCTTCTCGAATCGATGGCCACAAAGCAATGGGCTTCGATTCCAGCGTTACGTCCTGCGTTTCCATATATGCCTTTGCATTTCTGCGCCAATGCCATCCGATGCGGACGCGTGCGCGGCTGTACCTACACCGTTAGAAAAAACACGTTCAGGACAAACGTAGAGGGAAAGGGAACCGCGTGGCTCGCGGTCTTAGGAACCGACAGGGGTTACGATGACGATCTTCATCCGATTTCACCAGTCATCGTTGCACTGCGAGGAAACTTTGCGTTGCAACGGAGAATATCTGAAAGGAAGTGTATTGGAAGTCATCTGTTCACGCCACAAAAATCTTGTCGGCGAAAAAAGTACCTCGTGTCTACATCTGCTCCAAGCAAACAGCCGCATGGCGTGTCGCTATGAATCGAGGACTCGATCGGTGACGGCGGCGACCTGCGCCATTTCCGCAACGTCATGGACACGCACGATGTGCGCACCCGCAAGAATACTCGCCGCAACCGTTGCAGCGGTAGCGAACAATCGCTCCTCCGGCGGCACAGGCCTGTTGCTTCGCAGCGTCGTCAGTTTTGCCGACGCGTCCGCACGTGCCGCGTGCCTCGACTGACTCGCCGGTCGCTCGTCGAACGCACGTTCTTTCGCCAGCGCGAGCGTGTGGCCGAGAAAGGCTTTGCGCGAAGTGCCGACAGCCAACGGATAGCCAAGCTTGGCGATCTCCGGCAACTCGCGAACCAGTTCGTAGTTCTGTGGAAAGCTTTTGCCGAAGCCGATGCCGGGATCGAGCACGATCTGCGATTTTTCAACGCCGGCTTTCCGTGCAATTGACAAAGCCGCGCGAAGATCTCTCGTCACGTCGGCGATGACGTCCTTGGCGAACGCAATTTTCTGCATTGTGCCCGGTTCGCCGCGCATGTGCATCAGGATGAGCCCGCACTTTTTATCCGCTACGACTTCGGCGATGCGCGGATCGTAACGAAGCGCGGAAACGTCGTTGATGATTTCGGCCCCCGCGCCCAGCGCAATCTCGGCGACCGAAGATTTGCGTGTATCGACCGAGATTGGAATTTTCAGCTTGCCGCGAAGCGCTTGCAGCACTGGAAGCAGCCGCCGAAGTTCTTCCACGACGGAAATCTCGCCGGAGCCGGGCCGCGTCGATTCCGCCCCGATGTCGAGAATGTCGGCGCCTGCTTTTGCTAGAGCCAGCGCATGCTGAATCGCTTTGCGCGCAGAGAAGTATTTGCCGCCGTCCGAAAAACTATCGGGCGTGATGTTCACAACGCCCATGACCAGCGTTTTCCTGCCGAGCAGGATCGTGCGTTTCGCAAGGCGCAGCCGAAAAAATTTACGCGCAGGCATCGACAAGAAGTTTAACTGAGAACGAAAGAACCCGCGTGGAGCTAAGGGCAGATAAGCAGAGCGCGAGAATATCGAAAGGGAAGTGCAGAAAGGAGTGGATCGAAATCAGTCGAGATCGAAGTCGCGAATCGGCTTGCCGACCGGGCCGTCTTTCGCTTTCTTCATGGCCTCTTCAAACTTTTTTGCCAGGATGTCTTCCTTATTCGACTCCTGGAACCACGAATCGGCAAATTTATCTTCCCGCTGGCGATTCTGTTCGGCGAGAATTCCCGCAGCGTCGTTCAGGTCGAGTCCAGGTCCACCTTTCGGCGGCGCATCATGCGAAATCACCACGCCCAGCGCCGCATCGATGACCAGCTTCGCATTGCAGCACGGGCAAACTGCCTGGATTGTGCCTTCCGGTTTCTTTGGCATGCGCCCAGTTTACGCCTTTTTTTGCGTCGCGGAAGACCGTGCAAGCGCACGTCGTCGCCGATACTTTTTGAAATATTCGTCGCTGCCAAGCCAATAGAGGTCGGCGACGAAAGCAGACAAGTCGCCAAGAGGACGCAGTCAAGTTGCCCTAAGCGGTCGGAACTGTTGGAGCGGATTGGCTGGGCTCGGCTGGGGGAGTTTCGAGGTCGACGGCGACGTGGGCCAGGCGCTCCAGCTCGCTGCGGAAGCCGAGCCAGAAATCCGAGCCGACGGCCTTCACAAAGCGCTCTTGGGCAGCACGCCAGCCCGGCAAGCTCTCTTCTAGGGACTTCACACCAGCCTCTGTGAGGCTTACGAAGCGTTGGCGACGTGCCGCCCTCTTAGAAACGGTGAGGAGCCCCTGCTTCTGGAGCTTGGCTAAACTTCTTGTAAGTGTAGTCGAATCAATGAGTAAGATGTCTCCGAGAGCGCTGATTGAGACCGGCTGGACCTTCGCTACGCCAACCAAAATCGTGAACTGAGTCGACCTGATCCCGGTTCCTTGAAACGCGAGGTCATAGAGGCGAGTGACCGCGCGCGCCGTGCGGCGAAAATTGAGGGAGGCGCAGTAACCAGTGCCGTGCAGGTCGAGTTGAGCGAGAGGTGCGATCACGGAAGTTTTATCAAGACTCGAGCTTGACTTGTATATACAACTCAAAGTATATCTAATCTCACTGTTTGTCAAGCCGTGTGCCGTTTTCCCAGCGAGTGGAAAAGTCGAATTTTTTAGCGGCAGTCGAGACATGTGGCGTTGGTTCGGTCTGGAAAGCATCTGCCAGACAGGCCCTCAGGTCACCTTGCTATTCGGTAGGTGGTTCCGGATATCAAGCGTCTCGGCACGGCTTTGCATGTCTCGGTGAATCCGTTTCGGTGGTGGTGGTTTTGCGGGGTGCAGCTCAGTGTGGTGGGCTGTGACGACGGGTTAGTAGGCGGTTGCCAGATCGACGAAGGCACAGCGTATTGCCTTCCAGCTCATGGGGGTGGGTTGTGGGCCTAGCACTCAATTCTAGACAGGGTTCGGAAATGCAGTGGGCCGGCGTGGCCAGTGCCGGCGGCGTGGGCGGTGCAACGGAGGCATCGTCCCGCGCGGTACCGGCTCGATGCGTTTTGTTCGGAGATTTTGAACTGGATCTGCACGAACAGAAGCTGCGCAAGGCCGGCGAAGCGGTAAAAATTCCCGGCAAGATTTATCACGCGATGGTGGTGTTGATCGAGTCGCCGGGCAATCTGGTAACGCGCGAGCAGTTGCGAAACCGATTGTGGCCGCGCGACGCGCACCTGAATTACGACGCAAACGTAAATACAACCGTGAACAAGCTGCGGCAGGTGCTCGGCGACACGAGCGAAGGGTCGAACTTCATTCAGACCGTGCCGCGCCGCGGATACTCGTTTGTGGCGACCGTGCGCTATGCGGATGCGCCCGCGGCGAAACCGAGCGAGGAAACAAGCGGCGACACACTGGCTTCACGCCGGTTTGCGACGATCGGTCAAGCGCTGCGGTCGGAGCGGGCGAGAATCTGGTTCACGGCGAGCGTGGTGACGTGGGTTACGGTCGCGCTGTTATTCGCAGCCGCGATGCTGTGGCATGCACACAAAGTGGCAGCTTCGGTGAAGAGCTCGGCACAAGTGATCGACAAGAACATCGAAAAAAGGTAGCCCGCACGCAACAGCCAAACTTCGGATGATACAGTGCGAGGCGTTCCACCTCACAACCCGCACCCTCAGAAACCCAGGGTGCGGCACCCAGGAGCGACCGAGGTGTTCACCTTATACGTAGGAACAGGCGAGCCGGTTTGCTTAACGCCGGCGTCAATCGTCAGGCCGACTGCGCTGACGCGGGGTTTCCGCGCAGGCCGAGAGCATCGGCATTCGCGCGCATCGCTTCGATACAAAATTTGATGTGATCTTCGAGCGGGATGCCGAGTTCTTCGGCGCCTTTGCGAACGTCGTCGCGCGAAACGCCGCGCGCGAACGCTTTATCCTTCATTCGCTTTTTCACGGAATCGACTTCCAAATCCAGAATGCTTTTTGACGGGCGGACGTAGGAGCAGGCGGTGAGAAATCCGGCGAGCTCGTCGCAGGCGAAGAGTGTGTGTTCGAGCGCGGATTGGCGCGCGACGCCCGAATAGTCGGCGTGGGAAAGAATCGCGCGTGTGATTTCGTCAGAGTAGCCGAGATCTTTGAGAATTTTCGCGCCTTCGGCCGGATGTTCCTTGTCGGCGGCGTGGTCGTTGTTGGGCCAGCGCTCGTAGTCGAAATCGTGGAGAAGGGCGGCGAGGCCCCAGATCTCTTCGTCGGCGCCGTTTTTCTTAGCATAGGCGCGAACACAGGTTTCGACGGCGAGCATGTGTTTGCGCAGACTTTCGGATTGCGTGTATTCGCAGACTATTTTCCAGGCGTCGTCTCTTGTTGGCACAATTGGCTCCAATAAATTCAGAGACAGTCTAGCAGAGGGACCGATTGGCGTGATTGTTGGCCGTGACTGGTCGCTGGAAAAGCGAAGAAGAGAAAATCTAACGCGCAGGCGCAGAGAGCGCTGAGGATTGCGGAGCAGACGCAGGATTGAGGCCCTTGCGTGTTGGCAATAATTAGGTTGTGGCTGAAGCCACAACCCACAAGCCTGAGAACAGCTGCCGTAGCGCCCGATAGTGGCTGACCACAAAGTCTAAGAATAGCTGACGACGACGGCCTGGAATAGGACCACGGATACTGGATCGCTAACTGCGAAGGCTTCGAACGGGGAGATAAATCATGTAGGATTCGCGGTACTGAAGCGCGCTTTCTCGAACACAAAATTATGAATAAAACCAGCGCTCGGCATCGCTACGTCGTTGTCGTGCTGTTGATTTTGCTCTTCGCGATCACTTACCTCGATCGCGTGTGTATATCGGTCGCCGGCCCGCGGATGCAAGAGGATTTGCACATTCATCCAGCCGCCTGGGGGTGGGTGAGCGCGATTTTCACGCTGGCGTATTGTATTTTCGAAATCCCCAGCGGAACTCTGGGAGATCGAATCGGTGCGCGTCGAGTTTTGACGCGGATCGTCTTATGGTGGTCGGCATTTACGGCGATGACGGGATTGGTGACCGGGTATCCCGCTCTGCTTGTCGTGCGATTTCTTTTCGGTGCGGGCGAGGCCGGAGCTTTTCCTAACGCGGGCGTTGTCGTCAGTCGTTGGTTCAAGCCATCGCAGAGAAGCACGGTTTTCGGAACTTTTCTTCTTGCGAGCCAAGCTGGCGGAGCGATGGCTCCACTTCTTGTTGTGCCCATTCAAATACGCTATGGCTGGCGGGCGTCGTTCTTTGCGTTCGCGGTGTTGGGCGTGGTGTGGGCGGGCATCTGGTACGTGTGGTTTCGCGATTCGCCCGCGGAGAAGGCGAGCCATGCGAGCAGGGAAGAAGCGGTTGCCGCGGTGCGGCACACATCACACGAGAAGTTTCCGTTACGACTGGCGCTTCGATCGCCAAGCATTCGCGCGATGCTGATAACGGCTTTCTGCTACGTGTATGTCTACAATTTTTTCCAGACATGGTTTCACACGTTTTTGGTGAAGGGACGCGGATTCAGCGAAGCGGGTTTGCTCTTCTCGTTTCTCCCGTATGTGGTTGCGGGAGGTGCGAATTTGTGTGGAGGATTCCTCAGCGATCGGCTGGTGCAACGGATCGGACTGAAGAACGGGCGACGAATTCCCGGGACAATCACATTGATTGCAGCAGCGATGTTCGCACTCGCCGCGGTTTTAACGCAGCGACAAATGCTGGGGCTGATTCTGTTGGCGGCGATGTACGGGGCGATTACGTTCCAGCAGTCCATTGTGTTCGGCGTTTGTCTAGATATTGGGCGCGAGCATTCGGGTGCGATCGTGGGATTAATGAACACAAGCGCTCAGTTCGGCGGACTCGTGGGCGCAGTGGCGTTCGGTTATATCGTGGAGCGATTTCACAGCTATGACGCGCCGTTCATGCCCATGGTCGGATTGCTACTGATCGGTGCGATGTCGTGGTGGAAGATCGATGCGACGGAGGAGCTAGAGGGGAACGTGATTGGTGACTCGTGATTCGTGTTTGGAAAAGAGAAAAGGATGAAACGT
The DNA here is from genome assembly GCA_963795355.1 of uncultured Acidobacteriota bacterium. Lineage (GTDB taxonomy): Bacteria > Acidobacteriota > Terriglobia > Acidiferrales > UBA7541 > Acidiferrum. The sequence continues at coordinate 648,136 of CAWCHM010000005.1, read as the reverse complement.
GGAGACCTCGGCGAGTTGGCGGCTGACTTGATTGGGCGAATGCGGACTGCGAAGCCCGTGGGGAAATTCACAATTAGCTTGGGTGCGGCGAATTTTCGATGCAAACGGGTTCCATTTTGGGAAGGGGCAAAATTTTTCCGTTTTCTTGGCCGATGAAATTGGGGGCGAAAGTCATTTCGCAAGCTGAGGGAAAGTTGGAGTTTAGCGGTTTCGCCTGTTCGTACGAACAGGCGAAAAGGAGGCGGAAACCCGGAGAAACGCGGTCGTGTGCCTGAAAAAAAATCAAAAATCCTCTTGACACTTATTGGGCGGTGTCAGATACTCCCCGTCGCGCCAGTTACTGCCTTCCCCCCCGAAGTACGTTCCGACGTTCCTCTCCTATCCGCACGCCGGACAAAGTCAGCGAGGAGCACCGGTGTCCCTACAACTCGAAAAAGAGACGATGAATTCATTGGAAATGGATCGGGAAGTCATTCGCTGCAAGACTTGCGGGCTTGTGCAGTATCGGACGCGAACGGGCAATTGCCGTCGTTGCGTGCGCGCACTGCCCCAGCGGTTGGAGTTTTTGATTCCGCCAGCAGCACCAGCGGAAGAAGCCAACACTGAGGCATCGAACGAAAAGTTCGCGAATCGCGAAACGGTCGAGAATATCGGCCAGCGCATTCGCCAACTGCGAGAGTCGCGCTCGATGACGCAGAGCCAGTTGCAGTCGCGGTCGAAGGTTTCGCGTTCCTATCTGTCGCGCATTGAAAGCGGACAGATGACGCCGAGCCTCGGCACACTCGAGAAAATTTCGGAAGCGCTGAGCGTCGGGCTGAACCGGTTTTTTATTCCGGAATCGGACGGCGAAGCGTTGCTCGAGGATCCGTTCATTCAGGGTCTGCGGCCGTTCCTGCGTCAGCTCGACTGGGAACAATGGCAGTCGATTCTGAAGAGGCTGCAAGCGATCAGCGATCACGTCAGCGCGGTACCGGCGACGAATCTCCGCCCTATCGGTAATCCCGCTCGCTTGCCCCAGACGGCGACGGGAAACGGTAACGGCAACGGACACATCACGCATCCTGGTCATGCGAACGGACACGCGCACACGCATGCGTTGTCGCACGCGCACGGCGGGTATCCGCTGCGGCGTCCCGGCGCGCCGGTGTTTCAACGGCCGTTGGCGCGATAGTTTTTTTCTAGCAGAGCACAATTGACGGCGCGGCCCCTGAGGGTGGGTCGCGTCGTTTTTTTTGTGGGGCGAGGGGCTCGAACCCAAACTACGCAGTTGGTGCATAATCTCGGACGTGGAGAAAGAGCGCGAAACATTACCGGAGGTTTCCTGCCGGGAGGCGTGCTTCGCATGTCAGGTTGGAAACCACGAGCGCTGCGAAGACCAAGCGCTTTGTGAATGCACGCACCTAAAAGAAGAACCTAGCGATTGGAGAGAGAAGTTGAGGAGGAAGCATCCGCTGAGGCCGTTCTTGCCGAAAAAGACCTCTTGAAATTAATCGCGTGCTCGCAGAAAAGCCGCTCGAATTCCTCGCTCGTGTACACGCCCTTTTTAATTAAGAGCGTATTCATCGCGTAGACCGTTGCGCGAAACGCTTCGTCGCGCCCCATCAATTCAAAAGCTTCATTGAAGGTCACAGCATCACCCTGTTTTTGCACGTCTTTGGCAGGTTTCGGAGGGTTGAACTGCGGAAAACCTTCGCGGGACTTCTTCGTGTTTAAAATGGGCACGGCCCGTTAGGCCCGCAGAATACCACGAGATGTGGCTATTCTGCGCGAAGGGCGTCTACGGGGTCTACGGTGGCAGCGCGGCGCGAGGGGACATAGCTGGCTAGCAAGGCGGTGGCTGCGAGGCCGACGGAGACGGTGATGTAGGTCATCGGGTCCATGGGGCTTACGCCGAAGAGGATTGAGGCCATGAAGCGCATCAGGATTAATGCGGCGACGAGGCCGCAGGCTACGCCGATGCCGGTGAGGATGAGTCCGTGGCGGACGAACATGCCCGTGAGAACTTTGGTCTGAGCGCCCAGCGCCATGCGGATACCGATTTCGCGTTTGCGCTGCGAGACGGAGTACGCGATTACGCCGTAGAGCCCGACGACACCGAGGAGCACTGCCATGCTGCCGGCGATTCCAATCATGATCAATGTGAACGAAGTGCGAGCCAGCGAGCGGTCATAGAAATATTGAAGGGTATGCACTTCCGAGAGCGGCAGATTCGGATTGACCGACCATACTGCGGCGCGGATGTCTTTCATAAGATTTTCCGAACCGGCATGCGGATTGCGAACGACGTAGGAAATATAGCGACGCATCGTGGTGTCCTGGCCCTCGAACTTTTTCATGATGACCGGCCAATAAACCGAAGTGGGGGCTTTTTGACTGACGCCATCGTCGTAGACGTTGCCGACGACGCCGATGATTTCGCGGTAGGTGTCGTTGGTGCCGACGCGAATTCGTTTGCCGATCGCGTTTTGTGGATCCTGAAATAATTCGCGCGCGGTGTTTTCGGAAACGATCGTGACCGGATGATATTGGTAGATGTCATCCCAGGTGTAGTCGCGTCCGGCGATCATAGGGATTCCGAGAGTCGAGAACGCCCCGGGGACCACAAATTTAAAGCGGCGCAGCGCGGGGAATTCTCCTTCGGCGTAAGAGCGGCCTTCCACGAGAACTGGATCGTTGGAACTGTTGCCGCCCATCGGAATGGCGGTATCGATTGCGACGGAGGTCGTGCCTGGAATGGCAGCGAGGCGATTCTGGATCTCCTGCTCCATGCGAAGGGCGGCTTCGTCGCTCTTGATCTGCGTATCGGGAATGGCGATGTGAAAGGTCTGCAGCTGTTCGGCGTTGGCGAATCCGGGATTGACCTTGGTCATCGCGTGGAACGTGCGGATCATCAGGCCGGAGCAGATCAGAAGGACGAGCGCGAGCGCGACCTGAACAACCACGAGGACGTTGCGAGCGCGAAGCTGTTCGCGGCTTGAACTGAGTGCGCGGCCGCCTTCGCGGATGCCAGTGCTGAGGCGCACGCCGGCGTACTTGAAGATCGGGATACAAGCGAAGAGTCCACTAGCGATCAAAGCCACGACCAAGGTGAAGAGCAGGACGGGGCCGTCGATGCCGATTTCGTGGATGCGCGGAAGATTTTCGGGCGCGACCGAAATGAGGAGGCGAAGGCCGATCACGGCGAGCACAAGGCCGACAGCGCTTCCGAGGAAGCCGAGGATGGCGCTTTCGAGAAAAAGTTCGCCAGCGATACGGCCGCGCCCGGCGCCAAGGGCTGCGCGAAGTGCAAGTTCCTGACGGCGGCTTTCGACGCGGACGAGAAGAAGATTGGCGACGTTGGCGCAGACAATGAGCATCACGAGGCCGATCGAGCCCATCACAACCCAAAGAACATTGCCGATGTCGCCGACGACGTCTTGTTTGAGCGGGCGAATCTGCGGGCCGATGTGTGCGTTTTCAAAGAGCTTGATGCTGAAGCCTTCCGGCGCTGGGAACGAATTCATGACGATGGGAAGCATGCGAGCGACGTCGGCGTTGGCCTGGTCGAGAGTTACGCCGGGCTTGAGGCGCGCGAGGCCGTTGTAGCTGTAATTGCCGAGCTTCATCTTGCTGCGATCAAACTGGAAGGGAATGAAAACGGCGGGATCGCGATAGTCGAGGAAGTGGAAGGAGCGGGGAAGAATGCCGACGACGAGGCGGCTGTCGCCGTCGGTGAGAATGGTGCGGCCGACGAGCGAGCGGTCGCCACCGAATTTGCTCATCCAGTAGCCGTAGCTAAGCATAGCGGTTTTTGGCGCATTGGGCTGGACGTCGTCGGCGGAGAAGAGGCGGCCTGCAACGGGGGCGACGCCGAGCATCGGGAGCAACGTTTCGGTTACGTCGAGGCCGTCAACCTGTTCGGGGTCGTTGACGCCGGTGATGCTGAAGGAGTCGCCCTGGTACATGGCGACATCCTGGAAGGTCTGGCCCTGCTCGCGATAGATAAAATAGTGCGAAGGCGCCATGTTGAGATCTTTGATCTGAATGCCGGGAGCGGTGTGCCAGACGCCGACGAGGCGAGTGGGATCGGGGTAGGGTAGCGGCTTAAGGAGGACGCCTTCCACGACGCTGAAAACAAGAGTGTTGGCGCCGATGCCGGCGGCGAGAGTGATCAGCGTGATGGTGGTGAAGAGCGGCGACAGGCGCAGGCGGCGCAGAACTTGCTTGAGCTGCTGCAGGAAGGATTGCATGGGCTCTCCCGGTGAAAGAGTGCCGGGCGCAGGCTTTGTTGGAACACTGCGGCCTCGGGTTTTGTTGGCTGTAATAGATGTACGAGTGTGTGTGGGAAAAGTTCGGTGAAAGTTTGTGCGGAAGTGGGGCGGCAGATCCGTTTGGTGGTTGGGATTGGTTGGTACCCCGATGATACCAAACAAAAAGCGCCGGCGGGATGCCGGCGCTACCGAGTCACTCGGGCGGAAAATGACTAGTCGCGGACGACGGAGACTTTAGCGGCGGGGACCTCGAGGCGTTCGAGGCGGTGGTTCTTGTCGAGATAGAGCATGACTTCGAGATCGGAGGTTGCGACGCGGAGGCCGTCGTAGGACTTGCCGTTTGCGGTGACCGAACCGGCGGACTCGACGGTGATCGAGCCGGGCGTAAGTTCCTGCGGGATGATGACGGGAAGCGTTTGCGCACCGCCCTTGGACCAATCGTAGATGCGCGCGAGGACGGCGTATTGATAGTAGAGATTGTTGTCGAGCACGGCGATGAGCGGTGAGCCGAAGCTCATGTCCTGCTCAAACGGGCGCGCGCCTTGCATCTGCAATGTGATTTTGGCAACGCCGTTGGCGAAGAGGATGCGAGCGCCATTGGTTTTGTCGGCTTGCGATTGCCACTGGTAGCTGATGGGAGCGCCGTCGGGCTGCATCGTAAGCGTGCCGGAGATGCGCGCGCTGCCAGCTTCGGGCGGAGCAATGTCGGTGGTGCTGTGAGCGGTCCAGCCGCCGCCATCTTGCGCGAGCTCGAATTCTTCGTGGCCGACGGATTTGCCGTCGAGCTGAATCGTGAATTTACCTTTGTCTTGCGCGAAGACGGAGCCGGCCGGCGCGGTCGCGGCTTTTTTCTGGGCGGCGATCGTGAGCGTCGTGCACACGAAGAGGATCGCCATCGCGTAGGTGAAAATTTTGGGCCCGAAGGCTGCGGATTGCCCGAGGTTGGCGGATTGATTGTCCATCGTGCTTCCCCTTAGTGATTCAGTTTGGCATGGGGAGGAATGGGTGCGGGCGATGCGTTGCGAGGATGAGTACAGAAAGGTACTGCGGGGGAAGATGGAAATCGGAAATTAGAAAATGGAAATTGGCCGCGACTCTCGTTTGGCTGACGCTGCGGCGGGAGAAATGGCGATTGCGATGAAGATCAGGGCTGGGGTTTGTCGACGACCAGGTGCGATTCGTGCGTGGGGCCGGGGATAATGTTGAGGCTGAGGATTTCGGAGACGACGCGCGCGGGCTCACCGGAACTGTCGATGCGATGCTCGGCGAGTTGATAGGAAGGCAGGCGCTGCGCGTAGAGCGCGCGGAAGCTCGATTCGTCGCGGAAGAGCGGGCGGCCGGTCATGGTCATGCAGCGCGCGAGCAGAACTTCGACGGGAGCGTCGAGCCAGATCACCGGCACGCCGGCCGCGCGTAAGAATTCCGGCGCGCCCTGCTGCGCGTAGGTGCCGCCGCCAAGGCCGAGCACGATCGATTCTTTCAGCTCGAAGACGCGGCCGAGTGTGGAGCGGAGTTGGTCAGCCTCGATCTGGCGAAATTCGGGTTCGCCGAGTCGCTCGAAGATTTCGGAGATGCGCATGTGCGCCGCAGATTCGATGCGATCGTCGAGATCGACAAAGCGCCACGCTAACTGCCGCGCGAGCAGCGTGCCAACGGTAGTCTTGCCCGAGCCCATGAAGCCGGCGAGGCAGAGCAACGGTACGCGTTGCTGCGGCGGGAGTGGACGTGGCGGTTGGCTCATGCGAATGCGATTTGCGAAATGCCGTCTGCAAACGAGAATGAGGCTCGACGGCCGGTGAATGCGCGCGAAAAGACTCACGCGACACAGGCGCAACGAATTTAAATTTGCAGCCACACGCGAAAACTAATCGCGCTTCAGGATGCGGATTGTACCACTGTAGGAAGAGAGTTCGACTTTCGCGAGGCCGTTGCCGACGGTGCCGAACAGGCCCTTGGTAAATTTCGAGGCCATATGGCGCATGCCGTGCGAATCGGGCTTGAGAAACGCTTCGGCCTGATTGTCGACGGTGCCAGTCGCTGTCTGCGCGTTGAGATCGAATGAGTCGTTGCCGGAGAAGTGGACTTCCACCGTGCCCTTGCCGCTGCGCATGGTGTAAAGGCCGGTGCGAATGAAGTCGCCGTCGAAGAGAATATTGCCCGACGTGGTGAAAAGATTGACGCTGGTCAGTCCGGGCTGAAGCAATTGCGCATTGCCGCTGACGGAGTTGAAGTCGAGCTTCCCGGCGCACTGAGCGCAGACGAGCGAGCCGTGCATCGTGCGAACGATGATGTAGCCGGAAACTTCCTTGAGGTGAATGTCGCCGGCGACGCTCTGCAGCGTCATGTCACCCATGACTTGCTCGACGTAGATGAGGCCGGTCTGCGTTTTGAGCTCGAGTTCGGTTTCTTCGGGAACGGTGAGCTGAAAATTGACTTCGAGTTCGCCGGGCTGTGCGCTGGCGTCAACCACGACAGGCGAGACGTCGATGCGGTCGCCGGGGGCCTCGGTCTCCAGCTTCACTTTCTTGGAGGCGGCGGTGCCTGCGACGATGACTTCCTGGTTCTTCGAGGATTTCACCTCGATGCGGCCGTCGCCAATATTATGGATACAGACGACCGGATGTCCCTTGACGGGGAAATGCTTCTCGAAATGCTCGGTCGCTTGCGAAGCAGGAGCTGCGACCCAGAGCAACGCACCCGCTCCCAGCATGGGCAGTATGCTGCGACGAATCGTTTGCGCGTTCATTTCAGTTCACACTCCCGCGGCGTTCCATCATCGCCGAAATCAGTTCGGCCTTTTGCTCGTACGCGCCGGAAAGATACTCGCGCGTGAGGTCGTCGCCCGGCTCATCTTTGATGCGTTGTTCGCAATCGGCGATGAACTTGTCGACGATATCGAGATTCTGGTGGAGAGAGATGTCCACGGGTTCGGAGGACAGATTGACCTGACTAAGCATCGCCTCATCGGCATTCAGAGCAATAGCAGTGTCGTCGAAAATGTTGCGGGCTTCGGTCTGAGGCGCGGGCGGATGCTGTAACTGCAAAGTGACCGCCGCGACGACGAGGAAACCAACTGCAGCCGTTGCCAATGCCCGCGAGCGGAATAGATCCTGGAAGCCGCCCCAGAACCATGCCTTGTCGGCTATCGCAACGGGCGGCTTGATGATCCCTTCCTGTTCGAGCTGGGCTTTTAACGAAACCCAAACGCGCGCAGGGGGTTCGACTTCGGCGGGGAGCAAATGAGCAGTGGCGACGATCGACGTCAGATCTTCGACCAGGCTTTGGCAACTGCCGCAACCGGCGACGTGTTCACGCGCCGATTCTGGCAGAGGAGTCCAGCCCTCTTGCTCAAGGACGACTTCCACTTCTTTACACTGCATGGCCCTTCACTCCGTTAAACGAGACGACAGTAGGCTTGCCCGCACGACTTTCGAGGGAGTCGTACGATCTGTCTTCGTCGCTGAGAACCACCCCAAAACTTGCAACATTGTAGCTCAATCGCCATGACCCGTTTGCGATTTTGCCGCATGACGTTCCTGCCGGGCTTGCGCCCTGATTTCTTCCTGGAGCAGGTCGCGTAACTTCGTGCGGGCTTTATGCAATTGCGACTTGGAGTTGCCGACCGAACAGCCCATGATCCCGGCAATCTCGTTGTGTTCGTACCCCTGAACGTCGTGGAGCGTGAACACCGTCCGGTAGCCTGGGGGCAATTTCTCGATCGAGCGTTCCAAGTTGACCCGATCCACCGCGCCGGTTAATCGCAGATCCGGCGCGCCGGGGTCCTTCCTTGGGCCACCTGTTTCCTCGTCCGGCTCGGTAGTTTCTTCCAGCGATGCGACCGGGAGCGACTTCTTCCTCAGGCGCATCAGGACTACGTTGACTGTCATCCGGTGCAGCCAGGTCGAAAAGGCCGACTCGCCCCGGAAAGTGCCGATCTTGCGGAACAGTTGCAGGAAAGCTTCCTGCATCAGGTCTTCCGCGTCGGACGGATTACTCACCATCCTCAGACATAAGGCATAGACCCGGCGGCCATGAAGTTCGTACAGGAACTCAAAGGCTGCCGCGTCTCCGGCTTGGGCCAGACGAATGGCGTCGGCCTCAATCAGCTGTTTGGGCTGAGAGGGACCTGACACGCTATCGACTGGTCGGTTCCGGGTCAACGGTCCGAGTACGGCGCATCCACCCCTTCGGATGCACCGGCTACCTCCTGGAGTTGTCTTCGCTGTAAAACCCGCGTCATCGGAGAATTACGCGGATCCCTGACTACTTTCCCTTGGAACGCACCTTAGTTCCGCAGGTCGAGCGCCGCCGCAGGGGGCGGGATCGATTAAACCTATTCTCCACCGACCGAGGCCATGCGTCTAGTTCGCATAAGCCGGTCGCCGAAGAACCGGGGAGGCTCGACGGCCTGAATCTGAGCACGAACGGTACGCTGGAACGTAGCGACCTGGTCATTCTCGAGGACGACAAAGAAAGACTTAAGAAGGACGATGGTCTCGCGGAGGCAGGTATTCAGATCATAATGCGCGGCGTCGATGACCTGCCACTCGGCGCCGGGCCTGGCCGATCCGCCTACGGTGAGGTTTTCCACAGCAAAGCGGAAGTCGCGTCCGAGGTCGCTGACCATCTCTTCGAGAGCGCCAATCTTGTGCAGGAACTGGGAACGCTGGGTGAGCAAAACCCGGCTGAGCAGATCGCTCATGTTCGCGGTGCGTCGCTCTTTCGCGCCTAGGAAATTGGCAGCGTCGAGGGGCGCGGCATTGGGAACGGTGCCGTAGTGCTTGGCGTGTCCCGAGAGAGCGCGCAGCACCGCGGCAAGATTTCCTGCCAAACGCGTGGCTAAATCAGGTGTGACGCATACCGCTTGATAGGATTTTGAAAGTTGACCCTGACGGCGAAACTCCAAGGCCTCGTCCAGCGCAACGCTGAACATGTGGTAGCCGGACTCGAGTTGGCGGACGAATCCGTTGTAGGCCTGATCTTTTTCGCGAGGCAACCAGGCGCACCAATCATCTTTTACGGAGGGAAGCGTGCGAGTACCCAAGTGTCTGGACCCCCAAGCGGAGGAGTATAACAAAATCCACAGGACGTGCAGCACCTTTATTCGATACGCGAATGTGTCTAACTAAATAATAAACTTACTGCTTGGGCGAAATTGATACTAGTACCGTGTGTGTCGTGAGGCGATAGGCACGTTGCAGGATTTCCGGATGCCGCCGATTTCTTGCTCTCTCCGCGCACGCACCGATATACTTCCCAAACCTTCGGAAAGGATTTTTCCTACTTTGGAATTTGAGCCGCGCGACCAGTTTGAGCAGCGCCATAAAAAACTCGAGCAGATTCGAGCGTTGGGAATCGATCCCTTTCCTCGCGAGTTTCGCTGGACCGAGACGCCCGCCACGATCATCGAGAAATATTCGTCCGCAATGGCGCCTGAGCTGGAGGCCGACAAGCGAGAAGTGCGCGTCGCCGGCCGCCTTGTCAGCTATCGCCTGATGGGCAAAGCGGGTTTCGCGCATCTGCAAGGCTCGGGGAAGCGCGTGCAGGTGTACGCGCGCAAGGATGTGCTCGGCGACAAGGGATTCGAGTTGTTTCACTTGCTCGATTTGGGCGATTCGATTGGAGTTCGCGGCCATTTATTTCGAACCAAGACGGGCGAGTTATCGGTCTGGGTCGAAGAAATTACATTTCTATCGAAGGCGCTGCTGCCGCTGCCCGAAAAATGGCACGGGCTGACCGACGTCGAGTTGCGTTACCGTCAGCGCTATCTCGATCTGATAGCCAACGAGAAGTCGCGCGAAGTTTTTGCCAAGCGCGCGGCGATTGTGCAGGCGCTCCGCCGGTTTTTCGATTCCCGCGGCTATATCGAAGTCGAAACGCCAATGATGCACCCGATTCCCGGCGGCGCGGCGGCGCGTCCTTTTATCACGCACCACAACACGCTCGATATCGACCTCTATCTGCGCATCGCGCCGGAGCTTTACCTCAAGCGGCTCACTGTGGGCGGTTTCGATCGCGTTTACGAGATCAATCGCAATTTTCGTAACGAAGGCATTTCGACGCAGCACAATCCCGAATTCACGATGCTCGAGTTTTATGAGGCATACAGCAACTACCGCGACCTGATGGACTTGAACGAGCAGCTCTTCGCCGAAATCGCGAAGGCGATCACCAGTTCGACCATTGTGAAGTTTGGCGAGATCGAACTCGACTTCGGGAAGATGACGCGGCTCTCAATGCGCGAAGCCATCATCAAGTATTGGCCCGACGGTGCAGGCGTGGCGCCATCGCTCGACGATCTGGCGAGTCCGGGCGGGCCGCGCGCAGCAACCGAACGATATAACGTCTGGGCAAAGCAGACTGGTGCGACTTACGCAGCGTCTAAAGGCACTCTCAAAGACGGTGAATGGACCGGCCTGCTTTTCGAAACAATGGCCGAGCACCATCTTATTCAACCGACGATCCTCTATGATTTCCCGACGGATATTTCGCCGCTATCGAAGCAAAAGCCCGACGATCCGTCGCTGACCGAGCGGTTCGAGATCTACGTCGCTGGGATGGAGATAGCGAACGGCTTCTCGGAGCTCAATGATCCTGCGGAACAGGAGCGCCGTTTCCTCGCGCAGGTTGCGCAAGGTGGCGACGAAGCGCCGAAGCAAGTCGACATGGACTACGTTCGCGCCCTCGCTCACGGCATGCCGCCGACCGCCGGCGAAGGCATTGGCATCGATCGGTTGACGATGCTGCTCACCGATTCGCCGTCGATTCGCGACGTCATCCTCTTCCCGCTGCTGCGGCCCGAAGCGAAGCAAGACTCCGCTTCCGAAGGGCATGGTGCGTGACGTATTCTTGCGTCACGCATGCAATCCGCTCCTGACGAAATGAAGCGCGCCGTTCATGAAGTTAGCCCTTCATGAAGCCCACACTCTATGAAATTTGAATGGTTCGTCGCGCGCCGTTATCTGAGGTCTCCGTATCGGCCGGCTGTTCTGCGGCTGGTCACCGCGTTTTCCATTCTCGGTGTAGCCGCCGGCGTAGCAACGCTCGTCGTCGCGCTGTCGATGAACACCGGTTTCCGCGAAACACTCCAGGATCGATTGCTCGGCGTGAAAGCGCACGTTTCGCTCGCGCGGCCCGGCACCGGCGGGATTCGAAAATACGAAGACCTCATCAAGAAATTTGCCGAGCTGCCCGGAGTGAAATCCATCGTCCCGTCGGTCTATCAAAACGTATTGCTCTCTTTTGGTGGCGATGCGCGCGGTGTGGTCGCAAAGGGAGTCGATCCCGAACGCGAGCGGAAATACGACGAGGCGTTGCAGCGTATCGTTGCCGGCCAGCTCGATTTCTCTCGCGATCCCGACGGCATTGAAGCGCTGCTGATCGGCAAACAGCTATCGCAGGAATGGAAAATCAAACCGGGCGATTACGTCACGCTGACCAGCCCGCAGGGACGCCTGACTCCTTTCGGAATGGTGCCCCGTACGCGACGATTTCGAGTCACCGGCGTTTTCGATTCCGGCTTTTACGACTACGATGAAAACTGGTGCTTCATGACCTTGGGTGCGGCCCAGGAACTTTCGGGCACCGGCGACATCGTCAACGTGCTGGAGTTCCGCCTGGCCCAGCCTGAATTGGCCGACGAGTTTGCCCAGCGCCTCGAATTGGAAGCGGGCGAAAGCTTCGCCGCCAGCACCTGGATGGAAGAGAACCGCGCCTTGTTCCGGGCGCTGCGTCTCGAAAAGCTCGTGACCGCAATTTTTATCGGACTCATTACATTCGTCGCCGGCTTGAACGTCCTGGTTGTTCTGTCGATGACCGTCACGGACAAGGCCAGAGATATTGCGGTGCTGATGTCGATGGGAACGCGCCGCGAACAAATCCGCCGCATCTTTTTGCTGCAAGGAATTTCGATCGGCGCGAGCGGCACGCTGATTGGTCTCGTCGTCGGCTATGCGTTTTCGTGGATTGCCGGTAGCTTTCATTTGATTCCACTCGATCCGCAGGTATATTCCGTGCCGTTTGTTCCGTTTCATCCGAGCGTGTGGGATGGAGTTTGGATCACCGTCGTGGCGATGGTTATTTCCATCGGGGCGACGTTGCTACCTGCACGGGCGGCGTCGCGTCTCTTACCTGTAGAAATCCTTCGTTTTGAATAATGAACGGGCGAGCTTTGAGAAGAGGCGGCTGGAAGGGCCGGGAAAAAGGGGCACTTGGAGGTGGCTGGCGACACTTTGAAGGGCCGAAAAGGAGAACGATTTAGTGCAACGGAATGGGTCGCATTTTGGCTCGCTGGTTGCTCCCTATCAAGGGTAGAAAAACCAGGGGAAACGCTTCAAAGTGGCGGTCGAATTCGAGGGACGTCCACTGGAATCGTAAGCATTTAAGAAATAAGGGTTTAGAGGTGTTTCAAAGTGAGCCGAACTCAGGCCGCTTTGGGACAGGCAATGAAGTGCAGGAAAAGGGAAGAAAATAGGTAGTCCCGGACGGCCTACCCCGACCTCCTTCACGGCACTTCGATTGCACTCTACGCATCTAACATCATATTGGAGTCGTAAAGGCGAGGCGAGTTACAAGGGCAGCGTCTCAGGGGGCAGCGCCAACAAATGTTGCAGGGTGGCATTAACCCGGAGCAGGTCGTTTCCAACAGCTCGTTTTCGTCCGCCTCGACCACCGCAATTCTGGAAGCACGCAATCTGAAGAAGATTTACGGCAGCGGCGAGAAGAGTTTGCCGATTTTGCTGGATGCAAATTTAATTTTGCAGCGTGGTGAGATGGTTGCGATTGTTGCGCCGTCGGGCGCGGGCAAAAGTACTTTATTGCATCTGCTGGCTGCGCTAGACACGCCAACAAGCGGTACAGTATACTTCGCTTCGAAAGCCATTGAATCGAATCAAGACGCGGCTGTAGCGGAATTTCGAAATCGCTCGGTCGGATTTTTGTGGCAGCGGCATCAATTATTGCCGGATTTTACCGCCGCAGAAAATGTGGCCATGCCGCTGTTGTTGCGCGGCGAGAATTTCACCTCCACGCTGGAAAAAGCGCGGAAGTGGCTCGCGGAAGTCGGGCTCGCAGATCGAGCGGAACACCGCGCAGGGGAGCTTTCCGGAGGGGAACAGCAACGCGTCGCAATCGCTCGGGCGCTCGTCACCGAGCCGGCCGTTTTGCTGGCAGATGAACCCACCGGAGATTTGGACGAGCAGAATGCTTTGGCTGTGTTCGAGTTGCTGGAAAGGCTGCATCGCACGTACCAGTTGACGTCGTTAATCGCGACGCACAATCTGGAGCTCGCCGCGCGATGTGACCGGATTCTGGGATTGGAACACGGCGTTCTGAGAACTCGTGAGGCTAACGCCGGAGCGAGTAGGGCCCCAGGGGGAGAAGCGAGCTAATCGTGTTCGAACGTTATACAGAAAAAGCGCGACGCGTCATATTCTTTGCACGGTACGAAGCCAGCCAATACGGCAGCCCGTACATCGAGACCGAACACCTGTTGCTCGGCCTGATGCGCGAGGACAAAGCGCTGGCGAATCGTTTCCTGCGCCAGCAGGGCTCGATCGAATCGATCCGCAAAGAAATCGAAGCACGCATTACCATCCGCGAACGCATTTCAACATCCGTTGAAGTGCCACTCAGCGCAGAATGTAAGCGCATCCTCAATATGGCGGGTGAAGAAGCGGAGCGGCTCGGCGTGAAGCACGTCGGGACCGAGCACCTTCTCCTCGGCATCTTGCGCGAAGAAAAGTGCTTCGGCGCCGAAATTTTGATGGAGCGCGGACTGCGCCTCTCGACTCTGCGCGAGGAGCTTGCGCGCACGTCGGGCGAAAAGACCACGACCGCGCGCCCCAAAGAAACCTCGCTGCTCGCTGAATTCTCGCGCGACCTGACGCTGGCCGCCCAGGAAGGCTCGCTCGATCCGCTCGTCGGACGCGAAGGCGAAGTCGAACGCGTCATCCAGATTCTCTGCCGCCGCACCAAAAATAATCCGGTGCTGATCGGCGAACCCGGCGTCGGCAAGACCGCCATCGTCGAAGGACTCGCGCAGCGCATCTCCGACGGCGATGTTCCGCCGTTCCTCGCCGACAAGCGCATCCTGTCGCTCGACCTTTCGCTCATCGTCGCCGGCACAAAATATCGCGGACAATTCGAAGAGCGGCTCAAGACCATCATGAAGGAATTGATGGAGAGCCAGAACTCCATCGTCTTCATCGACGAGCTTCACACCCTTGTCGGCGCAGGGTCCGCCGAAGGCTCGCTCGACGCCGCCAACATCCTGAAACCCGCGCTGTCGCGCGGCGAAATTCAGTGCATCGGCGCCACGACCCCCGGCGAATACCGCAAGTCGGTCGAAAAAGATCGTTCGCTCGAGCGCCGCTTCCAGTCCGTCAAGGTTCCCGCTCCGAACGAAGAAGAAGCCGTCCAGGTCATCTCCGGCGTTCGCGAGCGCTACGAAAAATTTCACGCCGTCAGCTACACCGACGAAGCGCTGCGCTATTCGGTCTATCTTTCGAATCGCTACATTCCCGACCGCTTCCTCCCAGACAAGGCGATCGACCTGATCGACGAAGCCGGCGCCCGCGTCAAGCTGCGCCAGGCCAGCGTTCCCGAAGAAGTCGGCGAAGTCCAGAAGCGCGTGAAGTTCATCACGCACCGCATGGAAAGCGCCATCGCCGCCCACGAATTCGAAAAGGCGCGCTTCTACTCCGAAGAAGAGCGCAAGGAAAAAGAAAATCTGCGCGGTCTCCGCGAGCGCTACAAGCTCGACGACGCCTCCACCGGCATCGTCACCCGCGAAGACATCGAAGAAGTCGTCTCTCGCTGGACCGGCATCGGCGTCACCTCGATCAAGGAAGACGAGCAGCAAAAGCTTCTGCGCATCGAGCCCGAACTTCACAAGCGCGTCATCAGCCAGGACAAAGCGATCACCGCTCTCGCCCGCGCCATTCGTCGCAGCCGCGCCGGCTTGAAGTCACCGCTGCGTCCCGTCGGCTGCTTCTTCTTCCTCGGGCCCACCGGCGTCGGCAAGACTGAAGTCGCGCGCCGCTTGTCCGAATTCCTCTTCGGCAGCGAAAAATCGCTGGTCCGCTTCGACATGTCCGAGTTCATGGAGAAGCACTCCGTCTCCAAGCTCATCGGTGCACCTCCGGGCTATGTCGGCTACGAAGAAGGCGGTCAGCTCACCGAGCGCGTTCGCCGCACTCCTTACTCCGTCATCCTCCTCGACGAAATCGAGAAGGCGCATCCAGACGTCTTCAACATCCTGTTGCAAGTATTCGAAGACGGCCAACTCACCGACGGCCTCGGCAACACCGTAGACTTCCGTAACACCATCATCATCATGACTTCCAATCTGGGCGCGCGGCATTTGCAGAAGCGCACCTCGATCGGCTTCGCCTCCGGCGCCGATGAGGCCGGAATGAAGAGCATCGAAGAAATGGTGATGGGCGAAGTGAAGAAAGCGTTCAATCCGGAGTTCCTGAACCGGCTGGACGAGGTCATCATTTTCAATCCGCTCGGAGACGACGACCTGCTCCGCATCATCGACCTGCTCGTTGGTCAGCTCAATGACACGCTGATTCACCGTCAAGTCCAGATCGCTATGTCGCCGGAAGCACGTCAGTGGATCCTCGAAAAAACGTGCGCGGATCGGAACTACGGAGCGCGGCCTTTGCGGCGGGCTTTGCAGAAATTTGTCGAAGACCCGTTGTCAGAAGCGCTCATTCAGGGTGGAATCACAAGGCCTGCGACGCTCCAGATTTATGTCGCCGGGGAGGCTTTGGCATTCCGGCCGGTGGGTGAGGCAACCCCGGTCGTCCACTAGCGAATCAGACACAACGCATAGCTGGTCTCGCTCTCGCGACGAGACCAGCTTCACGGCCGGCCCATACCGGGTACGGCGGGAGAAGAACAACTTGGGTTTGGGGGCGCGGCCTTGACCTCGTCAATGGCCGCTCAAATAAAAGTCTGTTCGCCGTTCAGGCTTCTGCGCGCTCGGTCTTTGTGGATCGTGGGCTTTGTGTTGTTGCTCACGTCCGCTGTGCCTTCGGCGTCAGCGTTGCCTCGCGGCCTCGCGCTCGCTTCTGTGCGCCGTTCCAAAGCATTGGATTCCGCAGACCCCGCAAACGTCATATCCCAGGAATCGTCTTCGAAGCCGCAGGAATCTTCATCTCAACCGCAGGAATCGTCGTCGAAGCCCCAAACACAGCAACCCGAGACGCAGCAGCCGCAAACGCAAGAGCAGCAACCCGCACAACAACCTCAGGCGCCCTCGCCTCAGCCGACACAGTCGCCCCTCGAAAACGCTCCGACGCAGGAAGCTCCCGCTGCCAATCAGAATTCCCCCGCCATCGTCGACCGCATCATCTTCATCGGCAATCGCCGCATCCGCAGCGACACCTTGAAAGCCCGCATCTTCTCGCGCGAAGGCGATCCATATAATGAAGAAACCCTCCGCCGCGACTTCCAGGCTCTCTGGAACACGCAATTTTTCGAAGACGTGAAGCTCCGCGTCGAAGACTCGCCCGACGGCCCCAATCACAAAAACATCATCTTCGAAGTCAGAGAGCGCCCCGTCATTCGCCGTATCCGCTACGACGGCATCCACTCGATTTCCGAATCCGACATTCTCGATCGCTTCAAAGAGCGCAAAGTCGGCCTCACCGTCGAAAGCAGCTTCGACCCGACGCGCATCAAAAAAGCCGAAGTCGTCCTCAAGGAACTCCTCGGCGAGCACGGCCGTCAGTTCGCCATCGTCACGCCGCAATACGAGCGCATCGCCTCCAGCAACGCCGTCATTCTCGTCTTCAAAATTCAGGAAGGCCCGAAAGTCAAAGTCGGCCACATCCGCTTCACCGGCAATCACGCCTTCAGCGATCGCAAACTCATTCGCGCGATGCGCCACGATCGCCCCTACTCGATTCCGCTTTACTTCTGGGACATCGCCGTCCTCAGCAAAACGTACGACTCCGAAAAGCTCACCGAAGATCTCGAAGTCGGCATCCGCGGCCTCTATCAGGACAACGGCTATTTCAAGGTTATCGTCGCGCCCAACGGCCCGATCCTCGAAAATTACGACACGCAGGGCTACAAGCTCGGCGTCCCGCTCACCGGCCGCACCCACGGCAAAGCCGTCAACATCACAATCCCGATCGAAGAAGGTACGCGCTACAAAATGGGCACGCTGAAAATCGTCAGCGCCGACCCCGACAAAGCTCTCTCCCTCAAGGTCGACGCGCTCAGGACCGTCTTCCCACTCAAGCAAGGCGACATCTTCTCCGCCGCCAAAGTTCGTAAAGCGATCGAAGATTACGGCAAAGCCTACGGTCAGTACGGATTCATCGACTTCACCGCCGAGCCCGAGTTCGACATTGAGGATGCAGCCGCCACCATCAATCTCACGCTCCGCTTCAGCGAAGAAAAACAATATTACGTTCGCCGTATCGACTTCACCGGCAACACCACCACCCGCGACAAAGTCATCCGCCGCGAGTTGCTCCTCGACGAAGGTCAGCTCTTCAACAAGCGCGCCTGGGAAATCAGCATCCTTCGCCTCAACCAGCTCAACTACTTCGAGCGCATCGAGGAAGACAAGGCCGTCGAGATCAAGCGCAACACAAAAGATGGCACCGTCGATCTCAACCTCAAGCTGAAGGAAAAGGGCAAACAGTCCATCGGCTTGCAGGGCGGCGTCAGCGGACTCGCCGGAACTTTCATCGGTCTCACCTATCAGACCAACAACTTCCTCGGCCTCGGCGAAACGCTCACCTTCTCGGCGCAGTTCGGCGACTTACAACGCAGCTTCATGTTCGGCTTCACCGAGCCCTATCTTTTCGATCGCCCCATCTCCACCGGCTTCACCATCTTCAGCAGCCGTTACAACTTCGATCAGGCCAAACAGGAAGCGCTGCTCCTCGGCCAGTCCGTCAGCATCAACCCCGAATTCGTCCAGAACTATACCCAGAATTCGACAGGCTTCACCCTCTTCGCTCAATATCCGGTCAAGCGTCTTTCCTTCACGCGCCTCTCGCTCACCTACGGCCTCACGCGCACCAGTATCGAGACTTTCAACGAAGCTTCCACCCTGCTCTTCGAACAGTTGCAGTTCACCAGCGTCGCGGGTCCCAGCGCTCTCAACGGCATCGTCTCCAGCACGATCACGCCGAGCGTCAGCTACAACACCATCGACAATCCCCAGAACCCGCGTAAAGGTAAGAGCTACTACTATTCGCTCGCGGTAAGCGGCGGACCGCTCGGCGGCAACGTCAACACCGTCACTAACGTCTTCTCGTACACGCAATTCCGTCCCGTATTCAAAAAGCGCAACGTGCTTGGTCTCCACTTCACTTCCGCTTTCACTACGGGTTACGGCGGCAAAGAAGTCCCGCCGTTCAGCCGCTTCTACATGGGCGGCGAAAACGATTTGCGCGGTTACGATATCCGCTCCATTTCTCCGGTCGCCTTTATTCCCACCACAACTTCCCAGACATTTACCTTTTCCGATCCGACCACTTTGTCGGGCACCGGCTCGCCGTTGCCGCGCACCTTCTCGGTGCCCATCCTTACCTATCAGGCCACGCTACCCGGCGGCGACCTCCAGACTTCTGGCAACATTGAATATCGCATCCCCCTCGTCGGCCCCGTCACCGCCTCTCTGTTCCTCGATGGCGGCACCGATGGCATCGTGCGCACCAGCGCTCTCAAGCTGAATCCTGACGGGCTCACCAATCTCTTGCAGCAGTTCCCCGGATCCAATGTCAGCGGTCAATTGCAAATCGCCAACGGCACAAACTTCCGCCTCCGTGGTTCCACCGGTATCGAGTTCGGTGTTCAGCTTCCGATCGTTCAGGCGCCGTTTCGTATCTACTACGCCTACAACCTCAATCGCCTGCACTCCGAGATTATTTCGCCGCCCGACTACATCAATCCGAGCGAGCTGACGTTGCTTCAAAACACGCTGCCGCCTGAGGTCTACAAGACCCAGGTGTTGCCTCTATTGCAGGAATTCAGTTTGAATCCGGGCCGTCTGAATTATTTCGAGCCCAAGACCACGTTCCGTTTCACCGTGGGCAAGACTTTCTAGTGATACGCGGTTGATTCATGCCGGCGGCCTGGTTCACCGGGCGGGGCGCATTGTCGATTGCAGATTTTGTCGCTCTTTTTGCGATAATCGCCGGACGTTTTATGCAGGGGAGGCAGGGGGAATGAAGTTGCGAAAGTTTTTCAGCTGCGTGGCAACGCTTGCCGCGCTCACGGGTTTCGGCCTCGAAGGTTGCGGCGGCGGCAGCGCCAACACGGTTACCGTCGCGCTGAGTACGCCTTCGGCGGTCGCGCTGGTTGTCACGCAGGTGCTCAATGTGAGCGCCAGCGTCTCAGGTTCCACGAACCTCAACGTCACCTGGACCTGCACCTTCACGACGACCACCACAACCATTGGCGCCAACAACACCACCACCCCGACCGTTAGTGCCGCTGCTCCTTGCACCGCGGACACCGGTGTTCTCACCAACATTCAGAACACAACGGTCACCTATACCGCCCCGGCCAAGGTCAAGACCCCCCCGCCGACTCCAACCACGATCGTATCTCCGCCGCAGATCACCATTACCGCGACCGCTCAGGCTGACACGAAAGCCACTGCGACGACCGTCGTTACTTTGGATTCTGGCATCTCCGTGACCATTAATCCGGCTACCGCAGCCGTCCCCACCAATCAGAAATTCCAGTTCGTCGCGACTCTCACCAACGATACCGTCCCCAATGATGTGACCTGGCAGCTAACGCAGGAGCCATTCAGCGCCGCCAATAGCTTGGCGGACCTGGTCACCTGCAGCCCGACTTGCGGCTCGATAAGTTCGACAGGTGTCTATACGGCGCCAGCCTCCGTTCCCACGGTGAATACTCCATCTACCATCACTACAACTACGTTCAACGTAGCTACGGTTCTCGCGATATCAAATGTTGACTCCACCCAATTTGGGGTAGCGAGCGTCACGATCGTTCCCACGGGTACGATCACGTTCTCAGGAATTTCTCCCAATGTCGCTCCTCAGGGTGGCGTCTTGCAAGACGTCTACCTGGCGGCTACCAACGTCACCTCTCTCACGAGTATTTTCTTCGACGGCACCGCTCTCCCCACTTCCCAGGTTGTCGTCGTCTCGCCGCCTACCGTCGGCGCCAACCCCACTGGTGCGCGCGCTCGTTTGCTTCCAGCACAGCTCACCACCGCGGGTTCGCACACGATCGGCATTTGCAATCCGCCGATCGGTCAGAATACTTGCACTCCAAACTCAAGCGGCGGTCCGTTCACGATCACCATTCAGCCCGAACGTCCGGCTCTGATCTCCACCGTTCCAGATAGTCTCCCGCAGACCTCGGGAGGCACACCCTCGTCCGGCCCTCTCACAATTGACGGCGGCTTTTTCGGCTCGACGAATTTCCCGCTCGTCTCTGCGCAATTCAACGGCACTCCAATCGCGGTCTCGCAGCCGTCGTCTCGTCAGCTCGCTCTCACCATGCCGCCGCTGCCCACCGCGGGACTGTTCCCGATTAGTGTCACCAACAGCGGTGCCTCTCCTACCACCGCCGTCACTAGCCTCGCGGTATTTCCAGATTACGGTGCCAGCAATCCGGCGAGCGCGGCCACGCTCCTGCCTCTCACGGGAGCTGCCACACCCAGCGCCATCGCGATCGACGACGTCCTTGGCGTCGCAGCGGTTGCTGAAGCCGGCACCAACAAAGTCGAATTCATCAACCTTGCCGGCGGTACCCCTGCTCTTATGCCTGGCGCTGTTCCTGTTGGCACCACCCCTACAGGCGTCGCCATGGACACAGTTGGTGTCACGATCGGCGGTGTTCCCGGTCAGCACGTTACAGCGGTGGTCAATTATGCCGACCGAACTCTCGAGCTTCTTCGTACCCCCGCTCCAGGTGGCACCGTGACCGCGACACCGGTTGCGACCATCAATCTCGCTCCGCTCATTCCTACTTCGGCGCCCACAACTCCTCCGACTCCGCCGCCGTTCCCCTTCTCGGTTGGCATCGACTCGCTGAGTCATACCGCGGTTATCGCCTATTCGAATACCAACGTTGGTTTCATCGCCGACATCAATCCGGGCAATGCTGCCAACAAGTCCGAATGTCTCATTGCTGGTCAGGCGCCTCCGTGCGTTATTTCATCGGTCAGTCTGTTCACCGGTCAGTATCCGCAGGTTGCCTTACAGCCGCGTATCCATCTCGCCTACGTAACCCCGGGCGGTGCGGGCGTTCTCCAGGCTGTCGATCTCACCAAGAAATCAACTTCAGTCGGCATCGCTAGTGCGATCCGTACCTCCAACGTCGTCACCATCACCACCGCGGCGCCGCATAACATTAGCCCCGCCAACCCTGGCACCGTTTTAATCAGCGGTGTATCGACGACGAACACAAACTTCAACGGCACGTTCTCGGGCATTACCGTTATCGACGCAAACAACTTCGCGTACTCGCAGACCGCTGTGAATGACTCCGTCACCGGTGGAACCACTGCGGCTCCCGTGGGCACCGTCAGTTATGGAAATCCGTTCCTGCAATTCACTGTGTCACCAACGCAAACGGGCATCGCCGTGAATCCGATCACTCGTGCGGCCGTACTCGCCGACCCGAATAACAATGCGGCGCAGGTCACTTTCCTGAACACACTCGACCAGTCGCTCAGTTCGGTCTCGCTCCTTCAAGACGTCTCTCTCGGTCAGAACACAGCGGGTGCTGCGGGCGAAATCGGAGATACGAGCGTTGCCTATCAGCCTTACTCGAATACAGCGGTCGTCTTCAATCCGCATCTGAATCAGATTTCGCTGCTCGATCCCGCTCGCCTTGTTCGCGTTGCGATCGTGCCAACGAGTGGCAACGGCATCGGCACCGTCAACGTCCCGAGCGGCGGCTCCACTCCCAACGCACTACCGATTCCCGGTGCGCTCGCCGTCGACGCCACCAACAACGTCGCGCTGGCTGTGAATTCCGGCAGCAACAACATTAGCGTCGTGCATCTTGGCACCATCAAACCGGTCCAAATCAGCAGCGTCGTTGCCTCTTCCAGTGTTCCCGGCGCAGTTCTCCCACAGGCCGTTCTCACGACGAACTCGACTCCGACGGCGGGTGGTGCTGTAACCGTGCAGATTTTCGGCGCCGGCTTCACATCGGGATCGCCGGCTCAGGTGCGTCTCGATGGCACCGCGCTTACCACGGTTACGGTTGTCAACAATAACGAGATTGATGCCAGCGTCCCCGCTTCGTTCCTCACGGTTCCGCGGCGCTACGCTCTCGATGTGATCGTAGGTGGTGTTGGTTCGAATCCCACCGACTTTTCGGTCGTCCAGTCGGTCAATCTTCGGCCTTCGTGCACCGGATCCACCGCTCCTTCTCCGGCGTCTGTCGCGATCGACAACACCCGCAATATCGCCGTCGTCTCCAACAGCGGCTGCGGCAGCATTTCGGTCGTCGATCTCACGCCCGGCGCCGCGACTCCGCTCAAGAAGACGATCGCGGTGGGAACGACTCCCGCCGGAGTCGACGTCATTCCGCGACTCGGTTACGCGGTTGTGGCCAACAACGGCGATGGCACTGCGTCGATCGTGAATCTGAATACCGACACCGTCGTGTCCAGTCCAAGCACCGGCACGAACCCGACAGGTGTCGCGATCAATCAGTTCTCTGGTGTCGCAATCGTCGCCAACACTGGCTCGAACAGCATTTCCGCCATCGATCTCACGTCGATTACTGGATCGACGACAACACCCACGGTAAACACCTTGGGCATTGATCAGCAGCCCATCGCGGTGGCCATCGATCCGAATCGTGCCGCGTGCGGCACGACATCGCAGACCGGCGGTATTGGCGTCGCTGTTGTCACCGCGCTCCAATTGGGCAGTCCCGCCGTAGGCGTACTCGATACCGTAGACGTCAGCAGCAACGTGGCGGCGCAATGCACCACAATCACGGTTCCCACAGTCAGCGCGACGCCTACCGGCGTCGTGTTCGATCCTGCCGGCGGCAACGTCACAACCAATTCGAACGGCACCACGAGCCAGCCTCCCGGCCTTTTCTACGCGACCGGAAGCCAGGGCAACGCGATCTTCGCCTTCAATCCGTCGACAGGCGTTGCCACTCCTGCGGCGGTCGGTATCAATCCGACTTCGCTCGCCGTCAATCCCAACACCGGAACCTTGCTGACAGTGAACACGCTCAGCAACACCGTCTCCGTGCTGGATACGCAAACGCTGAAAACGCGCGCCACCATGGGCGTCACCGGATCGACCCAATTCGCCGCGGCGATCCACCCGTTGACCAATATGGCGGTCATCGCTGACGCGACCAATAATCGCCTGCTGATCTTGCCGTTGCCCAACTGAAGTTGAGATGGGGGCTTGAAGTCGCAACTTGAAGTTGCGGCTTACGGATGGCGCGACTTTTGCCCCGGCCAACCGTTGACTGGGCAATTGACATCCTAAATAGCAAGGTGGGGTCTGCCGTCGTTTCTCATTGCAGCAGACGGAGTCGCTCGGCTATACTCCGAAGTTTGTGTACTGCCTGTACGACCCTCTGAGGGGAAGCGATACAAGCCAATCGATCTCGCTAACGAGGCGGCTGTGCGAGCGTCTTTCTAAGGAGTTTCGACGGCGAGCCACGCTTTGAAATATTTTGAAGATCAGCAGGTGCAGGCCCGGATTTCGCAGCCGGCGTAGCAGATGAGTTTCGTGACTGAGTTTCGTAGGTCGATTACGCAGCTGGGTTTCGAACTTAAAAATCGGAAGCCGGGATTTTGGAAACGAGTTGGGCTGTTGGCAACGGGATTTTGATCACGATTTTGCAGCACGAGATTTCTTGAATATTTTTTTGGATACTCTTTTGAGTACAAGGAGAAACAAAGTGAATTCGAGAATTACCACCGCTTCGCGGTTTCGCGGCCAACTGTTGCGCGCGGCCCTGCTGGCTGGCGCGGCATTGTTCGCCACCGTCGGCGCGCACGCTCAGGCAGCTTCTGCCGCGGGCTCCGCGACCACCGGCAAGACCGGTGTGATCAATATTCGCCAGGCCATCGCGCAGACCTCCGAAGGCAAGCAAGCGAGCGCCGAACTGCAATCGCAATTCGCCGCGCGCCAGTCCGAGCTCGAAGGCATGAACAAGCAGATCAACGACATTCGCCAGCGCCTCGAAACCGGACAGGGCAAACTCAGCCCGGAAGAAGCGACTCGCCTGCAGCGTCAGGGCGAAGTGATGGCGCGACAGCTCCAACGCAAGCAGGACGAATATCAGGAAGACGTCCAGGGCGCGCAAGCCGACGTGTTCGATCGCATCGGCCGCAAGATGGTCGATGTGCTCGATCGCTACGCACGTGAAAACGGCATCGTCGTCGTGCTCGATTCCTCGGCGCAGAATACTCCGGTGCTCTTCGTTTCGCCGAACATCGACATCACGCAGGAAATCGTGAAATTGTACGACGCCGCGTATCCGGTGAAGGGTGGCGCAGCGGCGACAACTCCGGCGCGGCCCGCCGCGGGAAGCACCGCTCCGAAGCCAGCTCCGAAACCGCAGAAGTAACTTCGCCGCTTTGGCCAATCAGTTTGGCGAATCGGCTTCAGCTGCTCAATCTCCGTTGACTCATATGAGCTGATTCTTTCAGTAGAACGAAACGCCCCGGAATTTTCCGGGGCGTTTTCTTTTTCATGCGCTGAAGGGATCTTTTCGAGTATTTGTTTCGTGCAAAATCAAAGGCGCGTCGAACTCTCGGCTAGTTTTTCGTTTGGTCTTTTGGAGCGTTGATCTGGTGGTCGGTGTCGACGGAGAAGAGCGCGTAGTTCGTAAGCGTGTGGCGGTGGTGGTAGCGCTTGCCATGAAGCTGCATGTACATTTCGGCGTACCACGGCAGCCAGAGCGATGTTTTTCCGTGATCGAAATTTACCGGACCGTAGTCGATCGCCAGGTGATCGCGGTCGAGTTCGAGCTGTGACATCGGGTCGCGGAGATCGCTTTCGAGATGCAGCACGTCGTACGTGCTGGAGGAAATCCACACGCGGCCTTTTAGCGCGATGGGATAGACGCCGTGATTATTGCGCCACGTCATGAGGCGCGATTCCACATCGCGTTTCTGCTCGAAGCGAATTTCCCACGCAGCCTGCCCGCGCCATTCGCTCAGTCCTTCGCATCGATACGCAACATCGTTCTGGTATTCCGGATCGAACAGGAACACGCCAAGCCCGACCAATCCGTGCGTAGCGAGCGACGTTGGAAATTGACTCAGGTTCTCGCCGCCGTCGCGCTCTTCATCGAGCATCAGCGAGCCTTTTTTCTGTTTACGAATAAAAACGAGATACGTGAAATCTTTCGATTTGATCTGGCCGGGATTTCCGTACGCGTCGATGTCCTGATGCTCGATGTGTTCGGTCGCCATAAACTTCTCGAAATTGGCGATCTGTTTCATCGTGCGCGTCTGCGTCCGCTGCAAAACGGTGTCGAGCGAACATGCCACATCGGGCGCGACGACATATTCCTTCGCGTCCACGTCGGGCGGCGCCCACGGGCGGATGGAAATTGGCGGCGGGGGCTGCGGGACCGGATTCGCAGTTGTGGCGGGCGGCGCTACAGATGCGTTTGGCGAAAGGCCGGCTGACGAATTCGGCGAAGTTCCCGACGCGTTCGCCGGCGACGTCGATGCTGCAACGACGCTTACTGCGGGCGACTCCACGGCCTTGTCGAGTGCGACGAGCGCGGTCTTCGCATCTTTGGCCGCGGGATCCGCGGGAAAATCACGAATCACGGCGTCGAATGCTTTGCGCGCGTCGGCCAGCTTGCCGTCTGAGCTGAGAATTCGGCCGAGCAGGACGCGGGCTTGCGGGCTGTGATCTTTCCCGCCGAGGTCGGCGGCGCGTTGCGCGTGCGTTTCCGCTTTCGCAAATTCTTTCTGGTCGGCGTAGGCAAAGGCGAGCAAATAGTGCGTGCGCCAATCCGCGCCGTTGACGAGAAACGCCTTTTCGAGCGTTTGCGCTGCCTGCGCTTCCTTTTTCTCACGTAGCTGGATCTCACCCAGAGTGACGAGCGCGCGCTCGTGCGATGGATTGATGGAGATCGCGGTTTCGAGTCTTTTCTCCGCTGCGTCGTAGTGCTGCTGGTAATACTCAAGCATCCCCCACATGTATTGGACGTCGGGGTTTCCGGGGGCCATCTTCACGGCCTTTTCAAAATGCTGGCGCGCTTCGTCGTATTGCTGGCGGCGCATCTTCGCAACGGCCTTGTCGATTTCGGATTGCAGCTTGGGCGACATCGCAGTGCTCGAGGGCGGCGCGCCGGTGAGGTTGTCCGCGGCCGACTCCGGCTGCATGTAGACGAAAACGTTGTACGAGGAATAGCTTGGCATGACGTCGGTCGGCTCGGTCTTTGTTTTGTATCCCGCGCACGAGACTTCGATCTGATACTCGCCGGCCCGCACCGAGGGAAAAGTTGCGTTGCCGCCGTCCTGCGCCGGCGCGGTCAAGTGTAAGCCGCTGAAATCGGAGGAAAGCTTCACGATGGGATTGCCTTGCAGCGGACCGCCGCCAAATTCGCGGACGCTGACGACGACGGAGACGAGCATATCGGCCGGGAGACCTCCGCCTTGCGGGGCGGCGCCACCGGAGCCGGCGCCGGTCTGGTTCCGAACGCCAACCTGAGCGCGGCAAACAGGCGCAGAAAGGCACAGGCAACACAGCAAGAGAAACCCAGCGCCGAGAAACCTGTTGGTTCGAGAGACCTTACGCGTCTTGAAGTTCAATTTCGACACCCCTGCCCTAGCGTTGCTTGGGCAGTTTGACTGCAAACAATAGCTTTGGGTGAGCAGGCAGGTCAATGATTGGTGGCGGAATTGGAGGGAGTTGACCCTCCCCCGGGGTGTTTTTGCGCAAGAATGTGATTCCAGGGGAGTTAGGTGAGGCAGTGTGCTAAGGATGTGATTCTGAAGGAGTTGAGGGCAGCGAGAATGGGTCGCGAGGGGAGCGGAGGGCATATTGGCACCGGGAGGAGTGCGAAGGCGCTAGAAAGAGTGGGTTTGTGGAAGATATTCGAGGCGAGGCAAGCTCCTAACGTACTGCGGAAGAGTATAGCATAGGATTGGTATTACGTCAATAGCTTTATGGATGGTAAACATTCGAATGGCGAGTTGCGCGTTCGAATGACATGGATGATGCAGAAATTGCTGGTCTTAGCGGTAAGACATTCGCAGGATTGATTCGGGCAGGCGTTCGCCCTGAATCGGAATCCTGGAAGCTGCTACAACGATCTCTTCAAGGTCCTGTGGCGTCAGTTCGATGGTAACGGAACCGATGTTCTCTTCCAGTCGATGTATCTTTGTCGTTCCCGGAATCGGGACAATCCAGGAATTCTGAGCCAGCAGCCATGCAAGCGCGATCTGTGCGGGAGTAGCATTTTTTCGTCGCGCGATCTGATGCAGGAGATCGACGACCGCCTGGTTTGCGTTGCGCGCCTCTTCCGTGAACCGAGGGAATACGGCTCGCAAGTCTGTGCTTTCAAACTTGGTCGATGCATCGATTTTTCCGGTCAAGAATCCTTGTCCAAGCGGACTCCAGGGAACAAATCCAATTCCCAATTCATCGCAAATCGGAAGCACCTCTGGCTCAGGGTCTCTCGTCCAGATCGAATACTCACTTTGTACCGCGGCGACTGGTTGGACCGCGTGTGCGCGACGAATGGTATTCGCTCCGGCCTCAGAAAGGCCGAAGTGCTTTACCTTGCCCGCTTGAATGAGACCCTTTACTGCGCCCGCGACATCCTCGATCGGTACGTCGGGGTCGACACGGTGCTGGTAGAAAAGATCGATTACGTCAGTCTTCAGGCGTTTGAGTGACGCTTCCGCAACCTGCTGGATGTGCTCTGGACGACTGTTGAGTTTGCCCGAACGCTTTCCATCGGGAGCGATGTCGAAGCCGAACTTCGTTGCGATCACCACGCGATCGCGAACAGGTGCGAGTGCTTCACCTACGAGTACTTCATTCGTGAATGGGCCGTACGATTCCGCTGTATCGAACAGTGTCACGCCGCGCTCAACCGACGCGCGGATCAAGTCCACTGCTTGCCGCGTCTCAATGGCCGGACCATATCCGTAGCTGAGACCCATGCAGCCTAGACCGAGTGCCGACACTTCGAGATTTCCGAGTTTCCGCTTTTTCATTTTAGGTCTCCGTTGTGCCGCGCGCCCTACTTCGCGCTGGAATAATCCTTGTCGGTAACAGGCTCCAGCCAAACTGTTTTGCCCTTTTGAATCGGCGTCGTGGCCAAGTACGCGAAGCTGGTTGTTGGCGCCGCGCCGTGCCAGTGCTCTACGCCCGGGAGACATTTGATGACGTCTCCTTTGTGAACGATTTGAACTGGCTTTCCTCTTTCCTGATAGTAACCAGTGCCTTCCAGAATCAGCAGGATTTGGCCGCCGGGATGAACGTGCCAGTCCAGTTTTGCACCCGCATCGAGTGTCGCAACGGCAAGAGCGTAGTCGAACGTACTGTCGCCCGCATTCAGCTCCTTAAGCCAGACATTCCCGGTGTGATTCTTAGTGGTGGACAATTCGCCCTTGGGGAAAACTGGCGAGTCTTGCGCCATCAGTCGAGGCGAGAAAGCGAATAATAACAATGCTGTGAGGTGCAGGACCTTTTTCATTTTTTCTCCTTCACGGAATCTTAAGCTCTCCAGTAATTTCAGCCGTCGCGTTGACCGCACTCTCGGTCTCATTGATCGGCGCGCTTCCCTGACTCGGTGGCTAACCGCGTCACATCGAGTCGCGCTTTCCAAGGATCCGGTCCAGCGCCGGCCGTGCCATCGGGATGGAAATCGAAAATCAAATCCTTGTCGGGATCGTAGCGCGGCCAGGTCGGCAGGCCCGAACCATTCGGATCGCCCGTCCTGGCGAAGTTGACCCAATAGCTTTGCACCATTCGGGAAACTGCCTGATCTTGGGCCGTCGGAGGTGGTGGCGGAGGACCGAAGCCTCCAACGTTCAAGGTGTTGAAGACGAAGCCGATCTCGCCGCCGTGAGGTGTCCCGGCGCGAAGCATTTCCCGAAGCCCGCTGGCGACGTAGGAGAATCGGTAGAGATAGACCGGCGAACCTTTGGCCGCGAAGGCACCCGCCGCGAAGCGGGCTGGCTCGGCCTGGCCGAAGTCGTCGTTTGCCCGCGCCACGATCGTGGCCAAATCAGCAGAACCATCGGGGTCGTAGGCTGCCTTCGCCCGGGCGCTCCACTGGCCGTACCGAGCGAATAGCTGCTCCTTGGTGGTGGCTTTCACCCGGTTGCCAGCAGTGTCGGCGCTGTTGCTTCCGAGCATGATCGGAACGAGCGGTTCGCGGCCCGCTTTGTAGGCGGATTCCGCTGTCTCCGTGACTAGCTTGCCGTCGAGAATCGGCGTCGTCTCGTAAGCTTGAACGCTCGCGCCTTGCTGGGGCGGCGCGCCCGCGAGAACCTGTTCGCTACTCAGTGCGCGCAGTTTCACGAGCGCGGCCTGATCCTTTCCATCGATTCCCATCGAACGCGCGAAGTTAATTCCAATCGTCTCGGCCGATACCGGGTAGTTGGGATCGACCCCATCTTTGCTCGTCGGGCGCGCCGTGAGCACGCTGTCACGCGAACCGCCAGACTCGACGATCGCTTTTTGGAATAGGCCGCGTGCCATTGGCGAAGTCAGCAGACTATGCACTGACACACCACCGGCAGAGAATCCAAAAATTGTGACGTTGTTGGGATCGCCTCCGAACGCGGCAATGTTGCGCTGTACCCACTTTAGCGCGGCAATCTGGTCCATGTAGGCGTAGTTGCCCTTGGTCTCATCAGGATGTTCCTGGCTGAGCGATGGAAAGGTAAAGAATCCAAAACGCCCCACACGATAGTTGGCTGCGACCAGTACGATGCCGTGTTTCGCAAACTCTGTCCCCGACGTATTAGGGGAAGCGCTTGAGCCAAAAACGAAGCCGCCCCCGTGTATCCAGAACATCACGGGAAGCTTCGCCCCCGGTGCGGCGCCGGCCGGGCTCCAGACGTTTACGTAGAGACAGTTTTCCGACGGCTCGCGCTCCGGAGATGCTGCGGGCGATGGAGGGGCACCAGTTGCAGGACTCGTAGCCGATCTCGGGGGCGGTGGGCCGAATCGTCCTTGCATGCAGTCCGCCCCGAATTCCGCCGCCTGCCGCACACCGGTCCACGGGGGTGGAGGTTGAGGCGGCCGCCATCTTAGTTCGCCAATGGGGGGTGCCGCGAAGGGGATACCTTTGTAGGATGCGACGCCGTTCTCGGCCACTCCTTGAAGCTCGCCGCCGCTCACTCGCACCATAGGAGGCTGCAGCGCTGTGGTGCCGACGCTCATCGTGGCGACTCCCGCCGCCGTACACAAGAGGAGCCTAATTACTCGCCAAGGCCCCCTCCCGACGCTGTTTCCGTTTCTAGCGCGCATGTGATCACTCCTGTGCCTTGTTCTGTCTCCCGACATTAGGAGTAAATCGTGCCGGAGCGATAGCCCGATCCTGCCTACTTATTGCCTATTCCTCTGGACGGCAAAGAAATTAATTGCGAGGCTTTCAACGGGCGTCTATTTTTGAGTTGGAGAAGTCGAGGTCGCCGACGTGAAAAACTGCAGCGAAAACGCCAATCTGATCGAAAAACCGGCTTACAGGTTCAGGTCGGAACTGGCCAACAAGATTGCTTCGGCGATCGGCAGGGAAGAGGATCGGATAACCGAGATTCCTGGCGTGAGCCTCCACAAGCGTGGTGCACCGACTCCACCGTGCCGAACTACCTATCACCCGGGCGTTATTGTGGTCGCCCAGGGCAGCAAGCAAGTAAATCTTGGTCGAACAAGTTTCGTTTATGACGAATCGAATTTCCTGTTAACGGCAGTCGATCTGCCAATTGTCAGCTGGGTGGCGGAGGCAAGCGAAGAGGCGCCTTGCCTCGTTCTGTCGATCAAACTGGACATGTCCGCAGTTCGCGAATTGCTTGCACTGGAAGAGATTCATGTCGGGGAAGTGCTGTCAGAGGGTCCCGCCATGTCGATCGGCGAGAACACACCGGAGTTTCTCAACGCGTGTTGCCGCCTGCTTGACCTGCTCGAGAGCCCACAAGACATTCCGTTTCTGAGCAGCGTAATTCAGCGCGAGATTATTTATCGCATCCTGCGCGGACCTGCGGGAGCGCGCCTGCGAGCCATTTCGACTTTGGGCGATCAAAGCCACCGAACGGCGAAGGCCGTTGCGTGGATCGCTGCCAACTACGCCAAAACTTTGCGTGTGGAGGAACTCGCACACCTTACGAATATGGGTGTGTCTACGCTTCATCATCATTTCCGCGCGCTGACGGCGATGAGTCCGCTGCAGTATCAGAAGCAAGTCCGGCTTCAGTCGGCGCGGAGCTTGATGCTGAATAATGGTCTTGATGCTGCGAGCGCGGCTTTTGAGGTTGGTTATGAGAGCGCTACGCAGTTCAACCGCGAATACAGTCGATTCTTCGGACAACCTCCCATGCGCGATGTCAGGGCGATTCTTTCTCCGGAAACCTCAGCCGGAATGGCGTAGGCCATTACATGTGGATAGCGGCGTCGACTACTTCGACTGCGTTCACCAGGCACTGGCAACTTGGTCGACTCCAATACTTGCCGTGACACAAAGGGTGTCGATGAAAAACATTTTGTTCGTTCTGGCGGCATTCGTTCTGTCAGCAGTGTTTCTAGTGAGTAGTGGTCGCTGTCAGGCGCAGGCCGAAAAGGGTTCTACAAAGTCTCGTTATGGCGTGACTACGCTCACCGGCATACTACTCGTGGGTGATGGATCATGTGATAAGCGGTCCGACATGCCTGAAGACAAGCGGAGTTGCTCGGAAGTTTCATCGGAATTTGGATTGATTACGGTGGACAGGCAATATTCCGTTCATGGGAAAACGGATGAACTCAAGCTGTATGAACGCCGCCGCGTAACCGTAACCGGAAGCGTCTCGCCGAGTCAGGAAAAATTCATGGACAGGCTCGACGTTCAGTCCATTCGATCGAGTGAGATGCTCGAAAGCCAAGTTCGAGAGTTTATTGAACAGTTGAAACATGAGTCGTGGGCCGAACCGCAAAATATAGCCAATCCAACCACTTGGGTTTTTAACTTCACTCGACCGATGCTGCAGATTCTGCAAGCCGGGCCTGCCGCACAGGATGTGCTGTTGCAGTACCTTGACGACCCGAAGATCAAGGATCAAATCATCATTCTTTTGGGAGGGGTCGGAGACCAAAAAGCTGTCGCGCCAATCATTCGTGCGATGGCTGACCGGAACGAGGCACGCGACAATGACTACGCAAGAAAGGTGAACCTTGCGGCAGACCTGGCTCTCACAAATATAACTGCCGGCGATGTTATCTGGCATCACGGCGGCGGAATCACCAGCGACGCGTGTCCGGACGATCCGAAAACGTGTTGGTACGCGTGGTGGATTCAGCGTGCTGACACCTTTGATGTCTCGAAACCGATGAGCCGGAACTATTCCAACTATCCAGGCTATGGCATTTATCAGGCGCCGCGCTCTTTTCGCGCTGAAGCGATAGTCGCTCCACATGCACAGTAAGCCGCGTTATCTCCAGAGAACGGCGGATGCAACCGGACTGACAAGAAATTTACACGAAGGCCAAGGGCGAGTCGGCGTCCTACGGACGTTTACCGGACATCGAACCTGCAGCAGACGGAAAGCTAACTCTCAGGAGGGAAGCGATGCGTGTAATGGTGTTCGTGAAGGCTACGGAAAAGAGCGAAAAGGGTATGGTGCGAGATCCGGAGACCCTGAAGATGATGGAGGAGATGGGCAAGTACAACGACGAGCTTCGCAAAGCCGGCATTCTTAAGATGGCCGAAGGCCTCGAGCCGTCTTCGAAGGGAAAGCGCGTTGCGTTCGACGGAGCCAACCGCAAGGTCATCGACGGACCTTTTGCCCATGCCCGCGAGCTGGTGGCGGGCTTCTGGATGTGGGAAGTGAAGGACATGGACGAGGCCGTCGCGTGGGTGAAGCGTTGTCCGAATCCGATGCCGGAACCGAGCGAGATCGAAATCCGGCCGATCGACAATCCGAAGAATTGGGAATAAGCGTAACGGTAGAAGAAGGTCCGTTGTATAGGAGTGCGCGGCGTGCCGCGCACTCCCGTGAATCATTTAAGTTCTCGTCTCCTCGGAAGCAATGACGGTGAGCTTATCTTTCCCGTACTATCCATTGACGACGATACCTTCCTGGTGAGAATCACGGGCATGTTCTCGCTGTGAACAGCCTGCCTTTTTGACAGCTAGCGCTTGACGAGTGAAGCGTCCCGATCGTCCTCAGTTTTCCGCCGACATTTCTTCTGCTTCCTAGCAACTGATTTGCATTGGATGGTTTAATCTGGACAAGCGAAACAAAAAGATATAAAGAGAAATAGTTCGAAAGTACTTGGCCACTGCTAGAAGCGCGTAAGATTTTCGAGGGAAATTAAAGTACTTCGGACGCGGCGTAAAACCAATGACAAAAATCTTCTTTGCGGTCGTTATTTTTGTGGCGGTGCTGGCCGGCGGGCTGGTAGCGGCGCGGCCTGACAAGGCCGCGATGGCTGGCACTGCTGTTCCGACGGAATTGCCGCGCATACAGAGCTCCGAGCTTCGGATTGAATTCGACAAGAACATGCACAGCCGTGTGGTGGCGCGATTGAAGGGCAAAGAAATTCCGTTGGGTGGGTTCTCGGCTTCCGAGACGGTTAAAGGAAGCGAGCGATCGTGGAATGACTTTGCGTTGGCTTCGCAATCGCGCGAACACGTTTCGGACAATTATGGAGGTGGAGAAAAACTAACGATCACCGGCACATCAGGCGTGCTGCGCAAAACTGTGTCCGTGACCATTTATAACGACGCACCTAACCTTGCGGTTTTCGACGTGGGCTACACGAACACCGGGAAATCAAAACTGGAGTTTCTCGAGTGGAACAACAACGCGTACACGATTTATGCGCAGAGTGGCGCGGGGCAAGTTCCGTTTTGGTCTTATCAAAGTGGCTCGTACGAGAAGAGGCCCAATTGGGTGCTTCCGCTCCACACGGGATTTTCTCAACAAAATTACCTGGGGATGAACGACACCGATTACGGGGGCGGCACGCCGATCGTCGACGTGTGGCGCGCGGACGTAGGACTGGGCGTCGGCCTTCTCGAAACGAAGCCGCGCCTGATTTCACTGCCAGTATCGATGCCAAATGCGAGTGAGGCTCGAGTTGGCGTGCAGTACCGTCGCGACCTGGAAGTACTGCCCGGTGAAGGTATTCACACATTTCGTTCCTTCGTCGCTGTTCACAACGGTGACTATTTTCAAACGCTTCTGACGTTTCGCAAGATGATGTCGAAGCAAGGATTTCAGATGGCTGCCGCACCAGACGATGGTTTCGGCGCAATCTGGTGCGCGTGGG
The DNA here is from genome assembly GCA_963795355.1 of uncultured Acidobacteriota bacterium. Classification (GTDB taxonomy): domain Bacteria; phylum Acidobacteriota; class Terriglobia; order Acidiferrales; family UBA7541; genus Acidiferrum. The sequence goes on along the minus strand of CAWCHM010000005.1, from coordinate 613,434 downwards.
GATATGGGCGCAACTTCAAGCCGCAGCAAGTTTACGATTCGCTGCCAACGGTCAAGAAGATGGGCTTCAAATGGGTGACGCTGGATGATGGCTGGCAAAACAATTATGGGGACTGGCAACTCGATCTGAAGAAATTTCCACGCGGCGACGCGGACATCAAAGCGATGGTAGATCGAATCCATCAAGAAGGATTCAAGGCGCAGCTGTGGTGGTCGCCGCTGAGCGCGGTTCCGGACTCGAAGTTGCTCACAAACGAACCGGAGTTGGCGCTGGAAAATAAGGATGGATCGCGGCGCAAGATTTCCTGGTGGGACTCCGACTATCTCTGCCCCGCGAATACACGCGTTGTGGAGTATCACAAGGCGCTGGTGCGCAAGATCCTCGTCGATTGGGGATTCGACGGGCTCAAACTCGACGGCCAGCACATGAACGGCGTGCCGCCGTGCTACAACCCTGCACATCATCACAAACGCCCCGAGGATTCCGTAGAGGCTTTGCCGGACTTCTTCAAGGCAATTTACGATGAAGCGCAGAGCGCGAAACCGGGATCACTCGTGGAGTTTTGCCCCTGCGGCACGGCGTTCTCGTTCTACACCATGCCGCACTTCAACATGTCTGTTGCTTCCGATCCGAAGGGTTCTTTCCAGGTGCGCTCCAAGGGAAAAACGATCAAGGGCTTGATGGGCGACGACGTTCCGTATTTCGGCGACCACGTCGAGTTAAGCGACAATCACGACGATTTTGCATCCACGCTTGGTATCGGAGGAGTCGTCGGCACGCAGTTCGTTTTGCCGTCGCTGGTCGAAAAACATGGAAGGTTCGACCTCACACCCGAGCGCGAGAAAAGCTTCACCAAGTGGCTTGAGCTCTATCAGCAGAAAGACCTCGCTCGCGGTCAATATCTGGGCACGCTGTATGACATTGGCTTCGATTTGCCCGAGGCGCATGTGATTCGGAAGGACAAGAAGATGTACTACGCGTTTTATGCCGCGGACTGGAAAGGTCCGTTGGAGTTGCGCGGTTTGGATGATCGCGCGTATCACGTCGTCGATTATGTGGATGGGAAAGACTTCGGAGTTGTTCACGGGCCGATCGCGCATTTATCTGCGGATTTTTCGAAACATCTTTTGCTGGAGGCAACTCCACAGTAAGGCGGCTGGCGAAGTTAGCGTCCACGCATTCAGCATTCAACAGCATCGAGCTTTGAACGGGAGATGAACATGAAATTCTTGACGCTTTTTGCGCTGTTCGTGTGCGTCTCCGTGGCGTGTGGCCAGACGAACACATCCTTTTATGTGTCCACAACTGGAGATGATTCAAATCCGGGCACCGAGGCTGCGCCCTGGCGCACGATTCGGCATGCTGTAGACAAAGCCCGCGCGGGCAGCACCGTCAACATTCGTGGGGGAGTCTACGAAGAACTGGTGAGCATCAACGCATCCGGAAATTCGAGCGACGGATTCATTACTTTCAGAAACTACCCCGGTGAAATAGCAATTCTGGACGCGACGCGTTTTACGCCCACCGCCAGAAGCGGCATCCTCACAATCCACAACCAGAGTTACGTCCGAATCGCAGGCCTAGAAATACGAAACTTTCACACCGCCGAGCATCGGCTCACTCCGCTGGGCATCAGCGTTACCGGAGCTGGCTCCCACATCGAACTCCTGAAAAACAACGTCCATCACATCGAAAATACCTTTCCCGGTCGCGATGCTCCCGGCAGCGGCGGCAACGGTTTCGGCATCGCGGTGTATGGCACCGACGCCAAGACTCCCATCACCGACTTGATCATCGACGGCAATGAGGTACATCACCTGAAGACCGGTTCAAGCGAGTCGCTGGTGGTGAATGGGAACGTCACCAATTTTCGCATCACGCACAACGTCGTTCACGACAACAACAACATCGGAATCGACGTCATCGGGTTTGAGCGCACGGCGCCCGACCCCGCCGTTGATCAGGCCCGCGACGGGGTAGTGAGCGAGAATTTGGTTTACAACATCACGTCGCGCGGCAACCCGGCATATGGCGACGACCAGTCCTCGGACGGAATTTACGTGGACGGCGGTACGCGGGTGCTGATCGAGCGGAACGTGATTCACGACGTGGATTTTGGAATTGAGCTTGCGAGCGAACACAAAAACCGAGCCACCAGTTACATCACGGCTAGAAATAATCTGATCTATCACTGCAACACCGCGGGCGTGTCGATCGGCGGCTACGATCCCGAGCGCGGTCACACCGATCACTGCACCGTCGTCAACAACACGCTCTACGACAACGATACGGCCGCAACGGGCTCCGGCGAGTTCCAGATGCAGTGGAACATGGCCGACGATATTTTCGAGAACAACATCGTCTACGCCGGCTCACGTTGTTTGATTGCCGTAAACAAATCGAAGGTCGACAAGAGCCAACCGCCTGCGACTATCGAGCACAATCTCTATTATTGCGATGCAGAAGTGAAGGCCAGCAAGTGGATCGAGTCTGGCGATACCGTGACCGGGTTTGACAAGTATGTTCAGGCCACGGGGAACGACGGTCATTCCATTTTTTCAAATCCGCGTTTCGCTGATCCGGCTAACAGAGACTTTCACCTGCGATCGGATTCCCCTGCGATCGGATCCCGTGTCGCTGCGGGCCTACCCATAGGCGAATTCGATCTGGGCGGCGTGCCCCGAATACAGGGCGGCAAAATAGATCTCGGCTGCTATCAAACGAAATAGAGCGAATACCCTCGTCAGCCGTATTGGGGGCAGTACGACGTGAAATAGGATCGCTGGCGGAGCCGGTCGGTTGTCTGTGGGACGTCCATCATCAAAATAAATAATTTCCGACGCGGCCTGGGTGTCCACGGTTATTTGGAAGGCAGGCCAGATTGGTCTGGCGGCATCACGGTTTGTTCGTTGGAACGAACCAAATGCCGAGCCGCGGCGTCTCGCACATGTACGGTGAGGTCAGGCTTTCATGCATCTGACAATGAGCTAGATTGTCTGAAGGAGTAGCAGCGTGAACCTGCCGGCTTTTCGAGACGGCGTGCGGTGGTTGATCGCGAAACCGATTCCCACCGTTCTTGCCGGTGTCGTATTGGCGTTGGCGCTGGGCATTGGCACGGTCGCGTTCGCGGTGCTGAACGCGGCGATACTCAGGCCGGCGCCATATAAGGATGCCTCGCAGATCGTAGCCGTTTCCAATTTCCACGCGCAGCGAGGGTCTGACTTCGGAGTTTCACACGGACGCTTTCAAGATTTTCTCCGGGATAACCGCTCGCTCGAAAATATCGCGGCCTTTCGAACATTCAATCAAACATTTGTGCTGACAGGAGTCGACGATCCAGAGTTTCTGCGTGGCGCTCGTATTTCCAAAGACTTCTTTCGTTTGTTTGGGGTTAACGCGGCGCTAGGTCGAACATTCGACTCGGAAGCGCCGTCAGAAGAAGATCGATCCGTCATTCTCAGCTACTCATTGTGGTGCGGGCACTTCGCCTGCGATCCAAATATTGTTGGGAAGCCAGTTGTTCTTGATGGCGCGGAATACTCCGTAATCGGTGTGATGCCGCGCTCGTTCAAGACCTACTTCGACAGACCGATGGAGTTGTGGTTGCCCCTCCTCGAAAAAAGCCAATCGGCTTCTGAGCGCGGGTTGGGTGATCTCCATATTCTGGGCCGTTTGAAGAAGAACGTAACCTTACAACAAGCTCAAACGGAATCGGCAATCCTGGATCACCGACTGGCGGAACAGTATCCGGCGACGGACAAGGACTTGTCGTTTCGCATTTCTTATTGGTGGCCGTCGATCACTGCTGGTGCGCGTCCCGCCATGGCGATACTTTCGGGTGCAGTGGCCCTGTTGCTCTTGATTGCGTGTTCGACCGTGGCTTTTGTGTTGCTTGCCAAAGCTTCTTCTCGCGAGAAGGAGATCGCGATTCGTCTGGCTTGTGGCGCCAGTCGTTTACGACTGACCGGTGCGTTTCTCGTGGAAGGATTTCTCTACGGTTCCCTAGCAGGGGGCTTGGGGATACTTTTGGCGTTTTGGGGAACCAACTCAATCATCGCGCTGGTACCGGAGAGCATTTACATTCCGCGCCTAAATGAAACAAGTCTCGACGGTCACGTTTTGGCTTTTTCCGTTGCTGTGGCTATTTGTGCCGGGCTGATCTTCGGGCTCGTCGGCGCGTTCTCGATGATTTATGTAGACCCTTTCGTCCATCTGGGTGGCGGTGCCGGCGCAGTCATCCCGAATTCACTTCGAAGGAATGCGCGAATCTCGCTTGTCGTCGTGCAGATGGCAGTGGCTATCATCCTGACGGTCGGAACCGGACTGATGTTGAAAAGCTTAATTCTGACGACGCGTGTTCCGTTGGGATTTGACTCGAATCGCCTCCTCATGTCGGAGATTCAGCTTTCCCCGGCTGTAATGAACCATCCAGATGCATGGCGCAATTACTATCGTGAGGTGACGGAGAAACTCACTTCGACGCCCGGAGTTGAATCAGTTGCGATTGTGAGCCCGATACCGTTCGGCGATGAGGCGTTCGGGGGAACAGTCTCATCTCCAACCTCGACCAACAAAAGCGATGCTTCAATTCGCTACATCAGCGAGGGTTTCGCTCCAACACTCGGACTAACCGTGATGCAGGGTCGTTCATTTCTGGAGAGCGATTATTCGGCGAAATCTGCAGCCGTGATTGTGAACGAGACGCTTGTACGCTCACTCTGGCCCGAAGGAAACGCAGTCGGAAAACAAATCACCGTCGACTCCAAGGATGCCTACACGGTAGTCGGAGTATTTAAGGATTTCAAAGACTTCAATCGGACGACACCCATTCTTTCAGAGCTATATCTCCCCTTCGGGAAGGACGTAACGCCATTTGCAGCCGCAATCGTGAGGATCAAGTCACAGGGTGGCTCTTTTACTGCGGCAATCCGAGATCAAATCAAAAGCGCCGGGCGGGACCAGCCTCTGCCGAAGGTCAGAGCGATGGACTCTTTTGTGTCCGATGATCTCGCGTCGTCACGATTCTTCTCCGTTTTTCTGGGTGGCCTGGCCTGCGTGGCGTTATTGCTCGCCTTGATCGGAATCTACGCGACGCTCTCGCTTTCGGTCGGCCAGCGTTCGCGGGAATTTGCAATACGAATAGCCCTAGGGGCAGACCGGCTGAATGTGATCTCCCTTGTGATGAAAGACTCCTTGCGGATCATCATGGGCGCAGAGGTGTTGGGGATAACCGGTGCGCTGATTCTGGCGAAATTCCTGGCAACTCTGCTGTTTGGCGTAAAGCCGATGGATCCGATCACCCTGGCTGCGGTCGCGATCTTATCTGGCACGACGGCGCTGGCCGCGTCGTATGTTCCAACCCGCGCTGCCACCGACGTTGACCCGGCGATTATCCTGCGTAGCGAATAGGCTCGTTCGTATCGTTGCACCCGATTGCGGATGTCGTCGGCCGGTGAGGCGACTTACCAGTTAATGCTCCGGACTTTCGTTTTGTGCTAGCCTCTCGGGCAACCGCCGACGGAGTTCGTCGTTCCAAACGACGCAAAAACGATCATCCCAGGTCCAGACGGAGCAGCCAAAGACAGCCCAAAGGAGTGCGTGATGAGTCAAAGCACTGCTACACAACGGGGCCGCGAAGAGTCTGACAAGAATGCGATTCGTCCGTTTCAGAAGGTAGTTGTTCCAGAGGCGGAACTCACCGAATTGCGCAAGCGGATCAACAACACACGGTGGCCGGAACGAGAGACGGTCACGGATGCGAGCCAAGGCGTGCAGCTCGAGACGACTCAAGCGCTCGCTCACTACTGGGCGACGGACTACGACTGGCGCAAGTGCGAGGCAAGGCTGAACGCCTTGCCGCAATTCATCACCGAAATCGATGGGCTGGACATCCATTTCATTCATGTTCGTTCGAAGCATGAAAATGCGCTGCCGCTCATCATCACGCACGGCTGGCCCGGCTCAGTTGTAGAGCAGCTCAAAATCATCGAACCCCTGACCGATCCCACGGCTCACGGCGGAAGCGCAGCGGACGCCTTTGATGTGGTGATTCCGTCGATGCCGGGTTATGGGTATTCAGGCAAACCGACCCAGACAGGTTGGGGCCCTGATCACGTCGCGCGTGCGTGGGTCACGTTGATGAAGCGCCTCGAATACTCAAAGTTTGTTGCGCAGGGCGGTGACTGGGGCGCGGTTGTTGTCGATCTGATGGGTGTGCAAGCCCCGCCGGAGCTGCTTGGCATTCACACCAACATGGCTGGCATCTTCCCGGCCGAAATTGACCAAGCAGCTTTTTCCGGGGCGCCGGCGCCAGCGGATCTCTCCGCCGACGAAAAGGTCGCTTACGAGCGCCTACAGTTCGTCTATCAAAAGGGAATCGCCTACGGGTTCCAGATGGGGCTGCGTCCCCAGACGCTTTATGGAATCGCGGATTCTCCGGTCGGACTTGCGGCTTATTTCCTCGATCACGACGCGCGCAGCTACGCGCTGATCTCGCGCGTTTTTGCGGGAGAATCCGAAGGTCTAACCCGCGATGACATCCTCGACAACATCACCATCACCTGGTTGACGAACACTGCGCTATCTGGCGCCCGTCTCTATTGGGAGTATTTTGGCAAAGGGTATTTCAACGCCAAAGGTGTTTCCATTCCGGTGGCCGTCAGCGTCTTCCCCGACGAACTCTATCCTGCTCCACGAAGCTGGGCGGAGAAAGCGTACCCTAAGCTCATTCATTACAACCGACTCCCCAAAGGTGGGCACTTTGCGGCTTGGGAGCAGCCCCAACTGTTCGCACAAGAGGTCCGCGCGGGCTTCAGATCACTGCGGTGATTATGCACCTCAGATAGAGATGGTTGTCAGACTCTCTCCGCGAAGTATCGGAACTATTTTGGCATGGGGATGGAGACGGCTTTGCCAGCGCCACGTTCTGCGATCCAGATCGTGTCGCCGGCGGGCTCGACTCCTGTTGGGGTGTCGAGTCCGTCTTTGAGAACGGTGAGACTTGCCTTGTCGCCACTAATGGTGAGGGCAGAAATCTTGCCGCTTCCGTTTTCTGCGACGAGGAGCTTGCCCTTTGCAGCGCGCATGCCGTCCGGTCCTTTGATCGGCTGATCGATCCAGATGTCGACCGGTGTTCCCGGTTTACCCGCGGCATCGACGGGGATGCGATAGAGCTTGTTGTAGACCACGTTGTTCACATAGAGCACGCCATCAAGAAACGTGATGCCATCGACGCCGGCCAGCGTCCGATGCTCGAGATAAAGCTCCGCGGTGGAGGCGCCGGCCGGCAGCCGGAAGATTCGGCCGGGGAAAGTGTCGGTGATGTAGAGCGCCTTATCCGGTCCGATCGCGAAATCGTTGCAGACGTTGTTGTCGCCGGGCAGATTCCAGCGGATCTTCGCCGCGCCGGTCGTGAGATCGAAGCTGCGCAGCGTGGTGTGTCGCGCTGGCGGGGTGGTATTGGGCACCGGGGTCAGTTGGCATGTCCACAATGTATTGGTGGAGGCGTCGGCCAACATGCCAAAGAAAAATGTGCCCGGACCTTCTGCGCTAGCGTCGATGAATTTTTCTGCCGTGGTGGCGCCCGGACGCACTTTGTAAACGAACGGGGAACTCGCGCTCCCGACAATCAGCACGCCGCCTGGCGCCACGGTCAAACTTTCGGGCTGTGATTTCGCGTCTCCGATAAGAATGTCAGCGGCGGAAGCGGCCTGGACAAAGCTCATGAGCAAAGCAACGGTCACAGCAAGGCGTCGAATGTGCGATATGGACATCGTCAAATCTCCTGAGAATGGATCGTAGCGCTTGACGGCAGGATTAGACCACGGTTTTGAGGATCACTGCCACATTCCTCGCCGCTGCAATCGGTGAATGATTCGCGAAGGCGGACTCAGGGTTGTAGTGAGGTGATGTACGCCGTGAGATCCACGATGTCTTGATCTGTAAGATTGGCAACAACGGGTTTCATGGCGGCGGCATTACGGCCGTCGCGAGTGCCACTCTTGAAGTCATACAGTTGGCGCGCTGTAGCGGCGGCAGAACGACCTGCCAAGGGCGGGAACAAGTCCCCCTTTCCTTTTAAGCCATCTCCATGGCAAAAGGCACAAGCAAGGGTTTTGCCAGCGCCACCGGACGTCGCCAGCAGTTCGCCCCGTTTTACGCTTCCTTTCGGCACGTATGCCACAAACCCGGATGTGGCGTCGCGCAACATCGTCCGGTTTACATCCTCCGGTACCTCGATGATGCGGGTTCCGAGAAGTTCTTTGGCTCCGGTGGCGTCGACGAACTGCACGTTGTGCGGGCCGGGATGTGTGACAGGGACTTCGTCCGTTTCGACGACTCGCGTTCCTTTAACCGCGGGTATCGAGTGAAAGTAGTCCGCGGCGATTTTGGCGTCGGCGTCGTCAATCGCTTTCGCAACGGGGATCATGTCGTGAACGGTTGCGCGTGGTACGGAGCTATTCCGCTTGCCGTCCTTCATGTCGGCGAGTTGTTGGAGAAAGTAGGCGACCGGAAGACCTTGGAGATCGGCTGTATCGGGCTTGCCTCTACCGTCTATCAGGTGACACTGCCCACACGCACTGTAGGCGCCGGTCTTACCTGAAATTGCCGGAGCGGGAGGCATAGGATGCGTGTCTGGGAACCAATCGACTGTGCTGGTGCTTCGATTGATCTGCGTGTCGGTATAGGCCTTTGTGCTTCCGGGAATATGGAACAGCTGGCCATCGTCGGGTTTACTCGGTTCGTGCACGCCCTTGGGGTAAGGCCAATCGGGGATCTCAGTTTTTGCGACGTTTGTTGATGGGTCGTTGGGAGGCTTCGTGGCCGTCTGGGCGTGAGAAAGCTGGCTTGCAGTGAGGAGGAGGCAGGTTGCCGATATGGCGAACAAGGAAAGAGGAGATCTCTGATTCATGCCGACATTGTCATGGATAAGTGCCCGGAACATCTACTTGGATCTTCTCGTATCCATCTATTCAAGACCGATTGGCTATTCAACTCGACTGGGCGGAGCTACACTCGCGATATGTTGCACAACCTCGAAGGCGACGTTGTCCTCGGACTTCGGTCGCTGCGTAAGAATCCAATCCTTTCGCTGACGGCGGTCCTGACGCTGGCTTTAGGTATCGGCGCCAATACTGCGATCTTCACGCTGCTGTATGGCCTGGTGCTGCGCAGCTTACCTACGCCACAAGCCTGGCAATTGGTGAAAGTCGGGGTGGCCTCGGCCGCAGAACCCGACTCCGAGCAGAACGCTTCCTTCATTCCTTATCGAATGCTGCAGGGTTACCAGGCGACACAGTCCTCGTTCCGCGATCTCTCCGAGTGGTCCGGCGAAGACGTACTGATGAAGGACGCCAGCGGCACGATCAGCAACTACTACGGCGTGTTGGTGAGCGGAAACGCGTTCGATCTTTTGCGCATTCCGCCTTACCGCGGTCGGCTGATTGCGCCTTACGACGATGTGAAGGGCGGCCCGCGCACTGGCTGGACCGTTGTGCTGAGTTACGGCTTTTGGAGCGAACGCTATGGGCGGTCGAGCGATGTGATCGGATCGCCACTGGAGATGCTGGACAGGAATTCTCACAAAGCGATTACGGCGACGATCGTCGGTGTAACTCCGCCGGAATTTCACGGCGTGTGGTCCGGCGAAGAGCCGAAACTGTATTTGCCGCTGCAGATGGAAGATACGATCGCGGGCGTACGCACGCTCGACGATCTGGAATCCGCGTGGGGAGTCTCCGCGATAGGAATCCTCAAGCCGGGTGTAACCGTGCAACAAGCGGGTGCGGAGGTCCGCGCGATGCAGAAGGATTTGTTCGCGCGATTCATTCCTGCGAAGTACCAGCACATTCCGTATGTCGAGAAGGCATACCTGTTTGTGAATTCCGCGCGCAGCGGGCTGCCTTCCTACGTCAGCCGGATGTACCGCAAGCCGCTGTACCTGATGCAGGGGCTGGTCGGTGTGGTGCTGCTGCTTTGCTGCGTCAACATCGGCGGGTTGATGATGGCGCGCATCGCGGCGCGGCAGCGCGAATTCGCGGTGCGCTCCGCCGTGGGCGCATCAGCGTATCGGCTCGTGCGGCAGTACTTGACCGAAAGCTTCGTGATCGCGCTGGCCGGCAGCGCGCTGGGAGCTGTCGGTGCCTGGTTCGGCAGCGAGGCGCTGCTTCGCTTCTTTCGCAATCCGATGATGTCGGAGACCATGGCAGTGCATCCAGACAAGACTATTTTCTGGATCTCGATGTTGTTCGCGGTGCTGACTACTCTGCTCTTCGGCACGCTGCCCGCGTGGCGTGCGGCGCGCACTGATCCGGGAATGCTTCTGAAATCGCGGACCGGCATGGGCGGCCGGCGGCAGATTGCCGGACGGATGTTCGTACCGGTTCAGGTGGGGCTGTCGCTTGTGCTGGTTGTGGTCGCCACGTTGATGTCTCAAAGCGTGGTGAAGCTGCGGTCAGAAAATACCGGCTTCGATCTCGATCACGTAACCATCCAGACTTCGCCGATGCAGACGCTCGGGCTGAAGGGAGAGAAGAAGCTCGATATTTACCAGCGGATCGTGGACCGGCTGGGGGAAATGCCGGTGATGAATTCGGCGACGGCGGTTTCGCAGACGCCGATGACCGGCGAAAAAGTCACCGGCGATTTTGTAGCGGTCTCGAATGGTCCGAATCCGCCGGAAGACTCCCAGATGCCGTTCAACGATGTGGGAGCGGGCTATTTTCGAACCATTCAGACGCACATTCTTGCGGGTCGCGATTTTGAAAAGAGCGACCGTTCACTGGATGTATGCATTCTGAATCAGTCGGCGGCGAATTTCTTTTTCCCAGGGCAGTCCCCGATCGGGCGGTACGTGCGCAGTCGCAAGACGGAGGACTTTGAGGACGAAATCACTTGCCGCGTTGTTGGGCTGGCTCAGGATGCTAAATTTTTCGACCTGCGCCTGGCCCCTCCGAGAACAATTTATCTGCCGCTGTCCGTGCAACGGATCGACAGGCTAGGCAATCTCGTTTTTTTGATGAACACGCCGAAGAAGTCTCAGGCGGTCGATGCGTTTCGGACTGCGGTACAAGAGATCGCGCCGACGATTCCGCTGGTGCTTTTCGTCACGTTGCGCGAACAGATGGATGCCGCACTTGGAAGTCAGGAATTGATCACGTTGCTAGCGAATTTTTTCGGACTGCTTGCACTGTTGCTGAGCGCTCTGGGCTTGTATGGGTTGCTGTCCGCGGGGCTGGCGCAGCGCACGAGTGAAATTGGTGTGCGCGTGGCGCTGGGTGCATCGCGCGGTTCCGTGCTGCGCATGATCCTGGGAGAGGCGATCGCCTTGCTGGCGTGGGGGCTGGCACTGGGCGGCCTCACGTTATTTTTCGCCGCTCGTTTTGTTGTGACGATGCTCTACGGCGTGAGCGCGCACGATCCGCTCACGTTGACAGCGGTCATCATGACATTGACTGCGGTGACGATTGCCGCGGCGGCGATTCCGGCGTTCCGCGCCGCTTCGATCAACCCGATTGATGCGCTTCGCTCCGAGTAGTAGCGGGTGGCCGCGAACACGAGCTTGGCAAAATGTGGAGCATTCCCTGACGCTGACGCTGGGGTGACAACGCGTCACCTTTTGAGACCAGAGACTTGGGAAATAAAGACTTGGGATAACGCGTTACGTTTCGGCGGGGACGCTCATCAAATTTGTCATGCCATCCCAAACCGTCACGCGCGCCGTTGAATCTGATCTGGAGCCCAACAGCGTTTACAAGATTCTCGCGGAAGCCAGCAACATTCCTAAATGGGCTCCGGTGTTTGCTGACAGCATTGAGCAGATCGATGACGCGCACTATCGCGTCACTAAAAATGGCGAGACTTTCAATGTCGAAGTCTCCTTGCATCCGTCCGCGGGCACCGTCGATTACATTCGAGAGATGCCGAACGGCAAGCGAGGCGGTGCCTACTTGCGCGTAACGCCACGTCCGCTGGGTGGTTGCACGATAGCGATGACTGTTCCCATCGGGCCGACCGCGAGGGAATTCGAAGTCGCGAAGGTTGTGGAACAGGAACTCGCGGACCTTGCGGAACTCGCGCGAGTCTGACGAGATCAGCCCATACGGCGCGCGGTAACTGTGCGACTTAGATTTGGGTTCTCTTCAAAATGTAGTCGAGGCCGCCGACTCGGAACCATCGATAGCCGTAGGGCTCCAGCAAGAGTTGATGCTTGCCGGAATCGGTGGCGGTGCTGTTTTCTCCGGAGAGCAGGTTGACGAGGCAATCGGAGTTTTCGACTCCGACTGCGAAGGATACTTCGCGCGGGACTGCCGTCAGGTTGTGCACCACGACGACGGAGTTGTTTCTCCAGTCGTAGCGGAGCGCCAGGACCTCCGGTGTTCCCGTGTTTAGATCGGTAAATTTCCCCCAACCGATTTCCGGGACTTCTTTGCGCGTGCGGATCATGCGCTCCATCCAATTCATCAGGGAATTGGGATCACGTTTTTGTTGCGCAACGTTTACGTGTTCGAATCCGTAGGCGCCGCCACTGATCACTGGGAGAATTGGCGTGTCGCTCTTCGTAAATCCACCGTGAGGCTCGGTGGACCATTGCATTGGCGTGCGGGCGCAATTTCGCTCTGGGAGTTTGAGATTGTCTCCCATGCCGATTTCGTCGCCGTAGCGTAGAACGGGAGTGCCTGGCAGGCTCATCATCAGGCTGTAGGCGAGTTCGAGTCTGCGACGATCGCCCTGGAGCATTGGAGCGAGCCGCCTTCGGATTCCTCGATCGTAGAGCTGCATGTCTTTTTCTGGACCAAACGCCGCAAACACTCTATTTCGCTGCGCTTCGGTGAGCCGCCCCAGGTCGAGCTCGTCGTGATTGCGGAGGAACTGACCCCATTGGGCGGTCGCGTCTGATACCTGCGTATCCTTTAGTGCTTTCGTCAGCGGGCGGCTATCACCCGATGCCAGCGCGTAGAAAAGATGCTGGTTCACCGCGAAGTTGAACATCATCTGAAGGCGCTCGCCGGCCTCGCCGAAGTATTGCATATCGGTTTTGGGGATTACGTTGGCTTCGGCGAGCACAATGGCGTCGCCTTGCCGCCACGATAGAAATTCGACGAAGGTCCGCAACATGTCGTATTGCTCGACGGGTTTTGTGACGTCGGCGCCTTTCGTCGCGATTACGAACGGGACCGCATCCATTCGAAATCCCGAAACGCCGAGCTGAATCCAGAAGCCCATGATTTTGAGGATTTCGGCCTGGACTTCGGGATTCGAAGTGTTCAGGTCGGGTTGAAAATCGTAGAAGCGATGGAAATACCACTCGCCCGCCGTCTTGTCGTAGTTCCACGTGGATTTCTGGACGCCGGGGAATACGACACCATCGTTCGCGTGCTTTGGTTTCTTTTTCGACCACACATACCAATCGCGATACTTCGATTTCAGGTCGGAGCGCGCGTCGAGAAACCACGGGTGTTTGTCGGAAGTGTGATTGACGACGAGATCGATGATCAGGCGAATGCCGCGTTGCTTGCATCCGTGGGTGAACTCCACGAAATCGCCGAGAGTGCCGTAGCGTGGATCGACGTTGTAATAGTCGGCGATGTCGTATCCATCGTCGCGGAATGGAGAAGGTTGAAAAGGCATGAGCCAGATTGCGGTTACGCCGATACCTTGCAGGTAGTCGAGGCGGTTCATCAGGCCGCGAAAGTCGCCGATGCCGTCTCCGTTCGCATCCATAAACGTAGAGATCGACAGGCAATAGATAATGGCGTTTTTGTACCAGAGGTCATTGATCATAAGAGTAGGGTGTTCGCCAGGTTGGCGTTCGTTGCTTGGCGCTTCGTGTGATGAATGTCAGATGCACCTGAGCTGGTGGTAGGACGCGAAGCGCCCTCGAAAGCTGAAGGCGCTGGACCCAGAGTTACGGCGCAAGGCGGCGCAGGGGCGCCGCACTCCGTATAAAGGCCGAACCTGCCCTACGCGTACCCCTTGTCGGCAACGATTGGTTCCAACATAATGTTGGGCATTGGTTTAGCTGGTCCCACCGAAACCCAAAACGTCCAGGCCAATCACGGAGAGCCATCCAATGAATTCATTTCGCAAGACAATGTCTATCCTGCTTTTGCTGCCTTTGGTCTCCTCGCCCGCGTTAGCCGATTTTAAGTACACCGACACGTCTCAGATCACCGGAGGCGCGTTGATGGGTATGGCCAGCTTCGCGGCGAAGTTCAGCAAGGACTCGCGCGCCGCCATGCAGCCCATTACGACCACGCACTACATCAAGGGCAATCGCATGCGGACCGACGGGTCGGATGGCAGCATCCAGATCATCGACCTCGATGGGCGGCGGATCATTTCGATCGACAATCAGAAAAGAACGTACTCCGTCTCTACGTTTGAAGAAATCAAGGCCGCGATGGAAAAAGCGCGCCAGGATGCCGCGGCAAAAGCGCAACAAACTCCAGCAAAGGATGGAAAGCCTCAGGACCCGCAGGTCCAGGTGACGCCGAAGATTACCGTGCTGCCTGGCAGCGGTTCGCGAACGATCCTCGGGCAAGACACCAAGGAAACGAGGGTGAAAATGGATATGGAGATGCAGGCGCAGAACAACGGACAAGCGCCGCCTCCGAAGCCGGGTGAACCGACCAGCGTTACCTTCACCATGACCATGGACACGTTTGTAGCTCCGAGTGTTTCGGGCTATCAGGAAATTGGCGAATTTTACAGGAAGATGGCGAAAGAAGTGAACTGGGTTCCGCCGTCGAACATACACGTCGATCCACGTATGACCCAGGGGATGAGCGAACTGCAGAAAAATTCCGATGCGCTCAAAGGCTTGCCGATGCTTTCGTACATCACCATGGGGATTCCGCCGCAGCCGGGCAGCAATTCGAACGGCACACAGACCTCTTCGAACGCTTCGTCGAGTGACAATTCCAAATCGACCGATTCCGGCAGTTCGGTTCCGACCAGCGGCTCGGATGCGGTTGTGAAGGGTCTCGGCTCGCTCTTCGGCAAAAAGAAGAAGCAACAGGATGACAACGCGAAGGCAGGAACTCCCGCACCGCCGCCAAACCCGAATCCCGATCCCAACGCGCTGATGGAAATGACGACGCAGGTGTCGTCGTTTTCGGACTCGCCGCTCGATGCGAGCCTCTTCGACATCCCGGCGGGATATACGCAAGTGCAAGCCGACGCAAACCAGATGCTTCTCGCTCCAACGCAGACACGCCGTCACTAATCTGTGACTGCAACCCGATGATGCTCGACAGATGCACAGTGCGGGCGTACTTTAGCGTTTGAGGCGTTTATGTTGACCCCACTGTGCAGCGTTTGTCTCTGTGTTTTCGTTCTCGCGACTGCCGTTCGATTCGGGATGTTAGTTGGTTTGTTGGCGAAGAGCGGCGTCCTGCCCGAAAACTGGCGTCGTTGGATGTACGACGCAAAGAGTCCCATCTCCCGGCACTAGTTTCCGCAACTCTTCTGCGCACACTCATCGATCAAACGCTTCGTAATGCGTTGAGGTCGGCTCCATTTCGAGAAGGAAATCCTTATCGAAGTCGTAGTATTTCGCGACGTTGACTTCATCTCCCGCGAAGGCGCGGACCGCGTCTTCGGACTCCCAGAACGTGATCATCAGGAAGTGGGCGGTGTCGCCTTCGACTCGACGGAGCGCGTACGCGCCCTTGTTGCCGGGCGTTGAGCGGTAGTCGGGGATCGCGACTGTACGCATGAGATTGAGATAGTCATCGCTTTTTGCCGCCGTCGTGCGACCGTGCCAGATTCGGGTAATCATATTTATAGCGTCCTTGTAACGTGGAGCGCCTTCCGTTTGAAATCTTGGGGGTCATATCCAAACGCCAGAATGATTGAGACGCGAGACGTGTCAGGCGGCACAAAGCACGGCTACTTGCTGGCGAGAATCGCGGGGATGAGTTCGTCGTAGAAGTGGGCTTTGTCGAGAACGCGGATCGCGCCAAGACTTTGACCGAGCGCGGAGGTTTCTGCATCCTGATCGCCGGAGAGCGATATCCCTATCACATGAGTCTTCGATCCAGCATCGGCGAGGTTGGCCTTGATATAGCTAGGGTCGAGATTTTCGTCGTCGGGCATGTGGAGATCGAGGAGCAGCACGTCGGGCTGAAGGTTGCGAGCCATCGCTATGGCGGAAGCGAAAGTTTCGGCCTCGCCAACGATCTGGATTGAGGGTTCCGCGTCCAAGACCCTGCGGATTGCGTTGCGAATCAGGTTGGAGTCGTCAGCGACGAGAACGGTGTGCGACATAGAGGCCTCGTGCAGCGGCAAGGAGCGGCAGACTCAATCATGATAACACTTGGCGGGGCGTTGGTTCTCGCGGGTCGGTTGTTGTGATAGGTTTGCCGTCCGATTCCACAGGAGACTTCGCATGCCCTCAACGTGTGCTGACAACCTTGCCCGATTTGATGGAGATGTTAGCCGCGGCGGCCGAATACGCTGACCGGTGCGATAGCACCCTTGGGGAAGGATGCTTGATCGATGTGGAGGGCGCACAGCACCGGATGGCGGGCGTGCTGATCCGTCAGGCAGAGTTGGGATCGAAACTTGAGGCTTTAGTTCTGCGGATTGATGCCCCGCGCGAAGAATTAGTGCCGTAGTTCCAGGGCGTACGGCAAGTTCACTTCGGTGGTGCTCAGACTGTTTGGACGCAATTTTAGGGCGCCGGCGGTGAGGTTTGCGCCCCTTGGCCTTATCTTGATTTTGTCGTGTTGCGGGAATATACTCTTTCTTCGCTCTGAAGCGGGTCGCACCATGGAGTGGGCGCAAGCCCACTTTTTTGTTGGGCCGGTTGCAGTGCTCTAAATACCGGCAATGGCCGGGGAGTCTTTAGGTGAATTTGGAGAAAGTCCGCGCAGCAGCCGAGCGAGTGGCTCGTTCGGAAGGGCTGGAAGTATTTGATATCGAATGGAAGGTAGGTAAGGAGCGGTTCTTGCGGGTCTACATCGACCGCGTGCCACCACCGAAGGAAACGGCGAGCGCAACGGGGGGCGTCGAGGCTACCGAGCATGCGCCGGCCGACAATGCTGAGGGATCCTACGGAAATATCAGTCACGCCGACTGCGAGCGAGTCAGCCAGCAGCTAAGCGTGATTCTGGACGTGGAGAATCTCATCGAGGGCCCGGCTGGGTACGTTCTAGAAGTGAGTTCGCCGGGTCTGGACCGGCCCCTGCGAAAGGCAGCCGATTTCGAGCGGTTCGCGGGCCGGATGGCGAAGGTCACGACGAGCGAACCGATCGGTGAGGGAGAGCAGAAGTTTTTTGAAGGCAGGCTCGCGGGAGTGGCGGGCGGCCGGGTACGAATGGAACTGCCGGGAAAGAATGCGCGGGTGGTGGAAGTACCCATGGAGAAGATTCGCAAGGCGAATCTGATGGTGGAGTGGTAAGAGGGGAAGCCGGCGCAAGGAAGTAGATGTAGAGGTGCGTTGCGCGCGGAAGGCGCCGTAAGACGCGAACGAAGCGACGAGAAGTAAGGACAACGCAAAGGATTCTTAGGAACGAACGGAAATGGCGAACCTGCTCTATCAGCAAATCGAGATGTTGAGCCGCGAGAAGCACATCGAGCCGGAAGTCGTGGTGTCGGCGATCGAAGATGCGATGGTTGTGGCCGCGCGGAAGCACTACAAGACCGAAGAAGATTTGCGCGCGAAGTTCAACCAGGAAACAGGTCAGGTGGAAGTGTTTTCGGTCATGACCGTGGTCGAGGAAGTGGTCGATCCGAAAAAAGAAGTGAGCCTGACGGACGCCAAGAAAAAGAATCCGTCGGCAGAGGTTGGGACGGAGATTGTCGCGACGAAGCCGACTGATGCGTTCGGGCGCATCACCGCGCAGACCTTCAAGCAAGTGATTTTGCAGAAGGTGCGCGAAGCCGAGCGCGACACGATTTTCAACGAATATCACAATCGCGTCGGCGAGCTGGTGACGGTAGTCGTGAAGCGCGCGGAAGGGCCTGATTTGATTGTGGATATGGGCCGGACCGAAGCGCGGTTGCCGAAGCGCGAGCAGTCCAAGCTGGAGACCTACAACATCGGCGAGCGTTTGCGCGTGGTGATCAAGATGGTGGATCGCGCGGCGAAGGGGCCGCAGGTCATCGTGTCGCGCGCGGACGCGAGCCTAGTACAGCGGCTGTTTGAGATGGAAGTGCCGGAAATTTACGACGGCACCGTGCAGATTCGTCACGCGGCGCGCGAGGCGGGCGAGCGGACGAAAGTGGCGGTGGCCAGCAGGGACAAGGATGTCGATCCCGTGGGCGCTTGCGTCGGCATGAAGGGTATGCGCGTG
The DNA here is from genome assembly GCA_963795355.1 of uncultured Acidobacteriota bacterium. Taxonomy (GTDB): domain Bacteria; phylum Acidobacteriota; class Terriglobia; order Acidiferrales; family UBA7541; genus Acidiferrum. Next base: position 595,135 of record CAWCHM010000005.1, on the reverse strand, counting down.
CAGTCGATCATTCGCGAATTGCGCGGAGAGAAGATCGACATTATTCCGTACAGCGAAGAGACAGTTGCGTTCGCGCAGAAGGCGCTGAGCCCGGCGAAGGTGACGCGCGTACAGATCACCGACCCTGAAAATCACAAGCTCGAAGTGATCGTCGAAGATTCGCAGCTTTCGCTGGCGATCGGCAAGAAGGGGCAGAACGTCCGCCTGGCGAGCAAGTTGATTGGCTGGGACATCGACATCAAGAGTGAAGAAGAGAAGCGGCGCGAGATTGAAGAAGAGATGACCGCGCTGACGGCGCCGACGACTCCGCTGACGACCTTGGCGGGCGTTGGAGCGAAGACCATCGAGAAGATCGAGGCTGCTGGCATCACGAACGTCGAGAAGCTCGCGGGTATGACGCCGGAGCAGTTGATGGAAATTCCGGGCATCGGCGAGAAGATGGTCGACAAGATTTATCAGGCCGTGAACCGCTTCTATGAAGGTGGCGGCGAAGCTGCCGCGACGGGCGAGACTGCTGCCGAAGGCACGGAAGAAGGCACTGCAGAAACAGCAGAAGCGTCCGCTGAGGGCGCAGAAACCGCAGAGACGGCGGCAACGGCCGAGACCGCAGAAGCGGCTTCGGTCGAAGAAGCTGCCACGGAAACAAACGAGGAATCAAAACAGTCGAGCGAGCAACCGGAGGCCGCGGAAGAAGGCGGCGAGAAAAAGCATTCCGAAGAGGCAAATTCCTAAGGATTCATGACGACAGACCCAAATCAGGTACGAATTAACGAACTGGCCCGCGAACTAGAGGTCAAGGCAAAGGCGATCATCGACCTGTTGCCCGGGTACGGTGTAACAGAAAAGAAGACGCACTCGAGCTCGATTCCGACAGACGTGGCCGTGAAGGTTCGCAAGCACCTTCAGGGCGTTGCGGATGAAGAGGCGGCCGTCGAAGCGAAAGCTAGGGCGGACAAGGATGCGAAAGAAGCAGCGGCCAAAGCGGCTCGACTGCGCCCGGCAGCACCTGCCGCGCCAGCGCCCGCGACGCCAGCGGCTGCTCCTGTTGCTCCGCCGCCAGCGGCAGTTGCGCCGAAGCCGGCAGCACCTGCTGCACCCGTCGCTCCCGCGCCAGCGATTCCAGCTGCCGCGCCGACTCCTGCTCCGCCTGCACCGGTTTCTTCCCCCGCGCCTCAGCCGGCTGCTGCTACTCCTGCGCCTGCGGCGGAGAAGCCTGCCGCTCCGGCTCCCGTGGCAACTCCAGTTGCGCCAACGGCTCCTGCTCCGGCGGCGACTTCAACCACGCCAGCTCCCTCGGCTCCGCGTCCCGTAGCGCCGCGATCCGGTGCGCCATTGCGACCCCAAGCTGTACCTCCTTCTGGCGCTCCCAGACAGGGTGGACCCGGTCAAGGTGGCCCACGACCTTTGCAGCCAGGACAGTCCGGACGCCCAGCCCCCGGCCAGCCGATCGGTCAGCGACCAGCGGCAGCGTCAGGTGCGTCTGGAGCTCGACCGAATACGCCTCCGCGTCCGCCAATGCCAACCGGTGGAAACCGCGGACCGGTGCCGGGGACGACTCCCGGAAGTTACGGTGGACAGCAACGTCAGGGCGGTCCACGCCCTGGTCAGCCGATGCGACCGCTGCCTTCTGGCGGAGGTCCCGGCGGACAGGGCAGATCATTTCCTCCGCGTCCCAGTGGCGGTGGTCCGGGTGGACCTTCGCGTCCATTCGAGCAGCGCCGTGGTCCAGTCCCGACGGGTTCGCGACCCGGTCCGCGCGCGCCAGGTCGACCTGGCATGTTGCCGCCGCTGCCCGACAAGATGCCGGCTAAGGCGGAGCCAGGGAAGCCGCTCTATGCGCGCAAGCCGCCCCAACGCCAGCGTCCGGTCGCAGACAAGCGCGAGATGGAAGGCGAGCGCAAGCTGCATCCGACGCGTCAGCGCCCGGGTGCGGGTGGCAGAGGCCCCGCCGCAGTTATCGCGCCGCCCGAACCACGTCCGCCGCGCGACGTGCAAATCACCGAAGGCATTAAGATTCGCGAGCTCGCGGAAAAACTCGACGTGCGCGCGAAGGATTTGCTGAAGACGCTGATGGATCGCGGCGTGTTCGCGAGCATCAACCAGGCGCTCGACGTTCCGACCGCAACGCAAATTGCGGAAGCGTTCAACGGCGTCGTGACCGTCGTTTCCTTCGAAGAGGAAATGGTCCTCGAAGTTGCGAAGGACGAGACCAAGGAAAACCTCAAGCCGCGGCCGCCGGTGGTTACAGTGATGGGCCACGTCGATCACGGCAAAACGAGTTTGCTCGACGCGATTCGCGAAGCCGACGTTGCCACGGGCGAAGCGGGCGGGATCACGCAGCACATCGGCGCGTACAAGGTGATGGTGGGCGATCGCGCGGTGGTGTTCGTCGATACGCCGGGTCACGAAGCATTCACGCGGATGCGTGCGCGCGGCGCGAAAGTTACCGACATCGTCGTGCTGGTTGTCGCGGCCGACGACGGCGTCATGCCGCAAACGAAGGAAGCTCTGGATCACGCGCGAGCGGCGAATGTGCCGATCGTCGTAGCGATCAATAAGATCGACAAACCCGAAGCGCAGACCGAGCGCGTGAAGCGACAGCTCGCCGATTTGAATTTGTTGCCTGCGGAATGGGGCGGTGACACGGAATTTATCGAGGTATCGGCGAAGAAGAAGACGGGAATTCCCAAACTGCTCGAGACGTTGCTGCTCGTAGCAGATTTGCGCGAGCTTAAGGCGAACCCGGATGCGCCGGCAGCCGGCACAGTGTTGGAATCGCGTGTCGATAAGGGGCGCGGCCCGGTTGCGACGATTTTGATTCAGAACGGCACGCTGCGTTCGGGCGACTTCTTCATCGTCGGCTCGGTATTCGGCAAAGTGCGCGCTCTGTTCGACGATCGCGGGCGTCCCACGAAGGAAGCGACGCCGTCAACGCCCGTCGAAGTGCTCGGTTTGCAGGGCATTCCGGACGCGGGCGACAACTTCCAGGTTACCGACGAAGCGAAGGCGCGGCATATCGTTGACTTCCGCCAGGCGAAGGAACGCGATGCGGCGATGGCTCGTTCCAGCGGCGGCCGAATCACGCTCGATCAGTTGCACGAGCAGATGAAAGCCGGCGAGGTCAAAGAACTTGGCGTCGTCATTAAGGCCGACGTGCAGGGTTCCGTCGAGGTTTTGAGCGAAATGCTGCCGAAGCTCTCGACCGACCAGGTAAGGCTGAAAATTATCGGCTCGGGCGTAGGCGCGGTGACCGAGAACGATGTGCTGTTGGCGTCGGCGTCAGGCGCGATCGTCATTGCGTTTGGGATTCGACCGGATCGCAAAGCGATGGAACTCGCTCAACGCGAACACGTCGACATTCGGCCGCATACGATCATCTATGAAGTCTCCGACGAAATTAAGAAGGCGATGGAAGGGTTGCTCGAACCTGTTGTTCAAGAGACGTACGTGGGTCGCGCGGAAGTGCGCAACACGTTCCGCGTCAAGGGTTCAGGCACGATCGCCGGTTGCTACGTTGTCGACGGCGTGCTCAAGCGCGACTCGCAGGTACGCGTACTGCGCGATGAAGCGGTGATCTACACGTCGAAGCTGAGCTCGCTGAAGCGATTTAAAGACGACGCGAGCGAAGTGCGCACCGGATTTGAGTGCGGCGTGGGCATCGCGAACTTCAACGACGTCAAAGTCGGCGACATTTTGGAATGCTTCCAGGTGACCAAGCTTTCGGCCGCAGAAGCTGCGGCCCAGAGCGGAGCGCCGGCGTCGCGCAAGTAGCGTGGTCGTTTAGCACGGGTCACAGTCGCCACAATCAGCGGAGCCGCTCATGCCGGTCGGCTTACTAACCCTCGAGCTGCACATCCCCGACGCGCAATCGCTCAAGGACAAAAGGCAGGTGCTTCGCAGCCTGAAGGACAAGCTGCGAAGGGAGTTTAACGTCGCGGTGGCTGAGCTGGAGCATCACGACGTGTGGCAGCGTTCGGTGATCGGAGTGGTGACACTGTCGAACGAAGAAAAGCACGTACGCGAGATGCTGCAGAAGGTGTTGGACAAGGCGGACGAGATACTGGGATCGTTTTTGATCGCGCAGAGGTTTGAAATTGTTTGAGTTTGTTTAACGGGCGATCGGCGCGATCGCAGAGAATTTTGAAATGACTGCTACGAATCATCGACATGAACGCGTGGGCGAGGAAATCGCACACGAGATCAATGCCATGTTGGCCGGTGAGCTGAAGGACCCGAGGCTCGAGGGCAGTGTGGTGGTGAGCCAGGTCCGCGTACAGGCCGACATGAAGCATGCGCGTGTGTTCGTGAGCGTCAAGGGCTCCAATAAGGAGCAGCGAGATGCGATCAAGGCGCTGGAGCACGCGGCGGGCTATATTCGAAGCGAACTGATTGAACGGCTACAGTTGCGCCGATTGCCGGAGATGCATTTCACGCTAGACGAGTCGCAGGAACACGTCGAACGCATCGAGCAGCTTTTGAGAGATATGAAGAAAGACAAGCCGGCGGCTTCGTCGGATTGAATCGGACTTGAAGATATTGTTTGCGAAGTTGTTTGCAGTTCATTCCAACTAAATTCAGGTAATCTCAGACTTCATGCCCCGACAACCTGCTCCTGCGCCGTTTGACGGCGCGCTTGTGATCGACAAGCCGAAGGGAAAGACTTCGCACGACGTTGTCGATGCGGTGAGGCATTTGGCCGGAATGCGCCAGATCGGGCATTTGGGAACGCTCGATCCGCTGGCGACAGGTGTGCTCGTGTTGCTGTTGGGCAAAGCAACGCGTCTCGTGCAGTTTTATTCGGGGCGCAGGAAGAGATACTCGGCGGGATTTAGGTTTGGATTTGCGACGAATACGTTTGATTCCGACGGCGAGGCGGACGGCCCGGATGTTCCGCCAGCGCTGGATAAATCAGTGCTCGAGCGGTTTGCCGCAGAGCGCGTTGGACGATTCGAGCAGATGCCGCCGTCGTTTTCGGCGAAGAAGATTCATGGCCGGCCGGCATATGAGTTGGCTCGGAAAAAACAAGTGGTCGAGCTGAAGCCGGTCGAAGTAGAAGTTTTTGAGTACAAGTTGACCGAAGTCGAGGGCAGCATCGCGCGCTTTGTGATCGAGTGTTCGTCGGGGACCTATATTCGCGCGCTGGCCCACGAGATGGGGCAGAAACTCGGATGTGGGGCGCATCTTGCGGAGATCAGCCGCCTCGCCGTCGGAGAATTTTCGCTGCAGCAGGCGATCAAATTGGAAGAGTTGGCGGAAGGCGCGCGAGCCGGGAAATTTGCGGATTATCTGATCAAGCTCGAAAACCTGCTACCGAACTTCCCGCGGGCCAATGTTCTGCCGATCGTCGAGCGGCGCGTGCGACACGGCACGAAGTTCAATGTCACCGTGGCACAGATTCAGCCGGGTCGTGTCGAGGCGGCGCCAGGCGCGACCTCGGAGTTGGACGGCGGTGAGCCGAAGCTGGCGAAATTGCGTGTCTTTAACCAACAGAATAAATTGATCGCGATTGCCGAGGCGGTTGTGCCGCGGACGTATCAACCGGTGGTAGTGTTTGAGCCGATGGGCTGAGTGCGGTGAGGCTACCGCCGAGACGCACGTGTTCGATTTGAGATTACGGTTTTCTGGAGCTGCGAATGAGTGCTGCTTCTGTTCCATCCGCCAGTCCGGGATCGATCGCTGGGATGAGCCGGTTGGTTACCGTGAAGGACGATGTCGGCGCGCGAGGCGTCGATGTGGAACGCGGGCGAACGCTTTGTGGTGAACTGGAAGCCGGGAACATTTTGTATTTCCCGCGAACGCCGTTCGCGTTTCCCGATGATGACCTGCAATTTCTCCTCGGTCTGAAGCAAACCGATGCCAGCGTTCACAAGAACATCGCCTACCGGCCCGCGGAAGATCGCATCACCGGTCTGGATAAATCGGCGCAGGGACCGGAGGTCGATCGATTGCGCGCGATCGTAGCGGGATATTCGCGCCGCTCGGCGGAATTTTTGGGCTGGCTGCTGCCGCCTTACTCCGGCAAATGGAAATTGGACTACGCGAGCTATCGGCCGCTCGAAGAACAGGGCCGTCCTGCGCGGTTGCGCGCGCGCAATGATTTGCCCCACGTCGATGCGTTTCCGACGCGGCCGACGAATGGCGATCGCATTCTTCGACTTTTTACCAACATCAATCCTTCACAGAATCGCATCTGGATCACGAGCCAGACGTTCGATGTGATCGCGCCGCAGTTTGCCAAGATGCTTGGCTTGCCCCGCCAGCAGAGCTCCAATTTTGTCGCGAAGGCGCTCCGCGGGATGGCGAACGCCGCTCACATGCCGGGCGCCAATAGATCGCCGTACGACGAATTCATGCATCGCTGCCACAATGCGATGAAGGAGAGCGGCGAGTTTCAGGAAAATTGCCCGAAGCAGCGATGGGAATTTCCCCCACACTCCACTTGGATTGTATTCACCGATTCGGTGAGCCATGCCGTACTGCAAGGGCAGTACGCGCTTGAGCAAACCTTCATTATTTCGCGCGACGCGATGGTGCGCCCCGAGAATTCGCCGCTACGGATTCTGGAGCGGTTGGCGGGACATTCGCTGACGCGCGCCAGTTGAACCCGTAGAGTTCCTGCCTGAATTTTATTTGCGAATACAATTCCGACGTTTTCGGCGATTTACGGCTGCGGCGGTTGCGGCGTCGGCTGTTGTTGCGGCGTCGGCTGTTGCTGCGGCTGCTGCTGTTCGGGTTGTGGCTGCGGCGTGATTGGCTCCGGTTCGGGTTCGGGCGGAGCGCCAGCGCCGATCGAGCCGCGACTTTGCGGGTCTCCGCGTCCTGCGAGAATGCTGCGCCCCCGATTCACGCGGGAGCGAAGGCGATGCGGCGTCACCAAAATCATAAATTGCGTGTCGTTCGACGTGTTGTTGTGCGTGCTACCTGCGTAGGTCGCGCCAGGCACATTGGCAAGGCCGGGCAAACCGGTGAGCGAGCGCGTCTCTTCCTTGTCGAGTAATCCGCTGATCAATGTGGTTTCGTCGTCGCGCACGCGCACGACCTGACTGATCGTGCGGTTGGAAATGATGGGAATTCCGTTGATGTTGTTGCCGGTCAGCGCGCGAATTTCAAACTCAAGCTGCAACGTGACTTCGTGATTCTGGTGCAGCGTTGGCGTGGCTTTCACTTTCACGCCGAGGTCGACAAATTCGGAGCCGGGGTAGGGCGTTTGCGTCGGGGTAGATCCGGTGGCGAAGCTTGACGAGTCCTGGAAAATTGTGACGACGCCTTGATCGGCGGTTGAGCCCAGCGCCGTGAGCGCGACGTCGGGCAGGCCGGTGCTCGTGAGCGTCGCGGAGACGATCGCGGACGGCGTCGCGGGCGTCGAGACTTCAAGCCGCGAAGCAAATTCAGCGCCACCGAGACCAACATAGACGCCGAGCGTGCTCACTCCTGCGTTCGTGACCGCAAGGCTCGGTACTTCGCCTCCGGTAAAATTCGCAATGACGATACCAGCAGGCGTCGTGGCGGTCGTAAGCGGTGACCCGGGCGCGAAGCTGAACGTGGCATCCGCGTTTGTGCTGCCCAAAATCACGGTGATCGTGTTGTCGGCCTGATTAACGACGGCGAGATCGGGAATGCCGTCGGTGTTCAGATCGCCCGCGGCGATGGCCACCGGCGTAGTGCCGACGACGATCGGCGAACTATTCGCCTCCGTGAAGGTGACGTTGCCTGCAGTGTCGAGCGAACCGAGCAGAACGCCAACATTGTTACTGTTTTCGTTCACGATCGCGAGATCGACTTCCGGCGCCGTAGAGTTGGGCAGCGTCGTGTTCTTGAAGTTCGCCGTTGCGAGGGCAACCGGCCCTTTTTCCGAAATCGTGGAATTATTCTGAAGCGTGAAAGGTGACGCAGGAAACGCCGTGAATTTGCCAGTGCCGTCGCCCTTGAAGAACGAAATCGTGTTGTCGCCTTTGTTCGCGACAGCGAAGTCGAGATTCCCATCGCCATTGAGATCGGCGACGACCACCGAACTGGGATTTGTGCCGACGGCGTAAGGCGAGCCAGGCGCTTCGGCAAATGTTCCGTCGCCGTTGCCCAGCAGCACGGTCACATTGTTCGTCGTTGAGTTGGCGATCACGAGGTCCACGGGAGCGACTGTCACGCCGTCGGAATTCACCACGGTATTGCCGAACGTGCCGGTCGCGATGGCCACAGGCCCAAGCTCATTCGCGCCCAATTTGAACGGCGAATTTGCCTGCGCGACAAAATTCCCGTTGTCCTGGTTGAGCAGTATGCTGATCGTGTTGTCGTTCTGATTGACCACGGCGAGATCGGGCAATGTCCCGCCGGAATACGCCGCGGCCGCGAGTGCGACTGGATTATTGCCGACACTGAAAGTCGTCTCTGGAAATTCGCTGGAGGATGGCAGCGCGCCGATCACCGGTACAGCTCCGTTTGTCGCCGACGTTCCCGATCCGGTGCCCAAGCTGCCGGACAGCAAGGAGAGCGTGACCGGATAGCGATCGCCGACGAAAAATGTAGCGGGTTTGCCGTCCTGTGCGCGCAGTAGAACCTGGCGCCCGCTTTGCACCAGCGTCAGCGCGTCGGAAAAATTCGCGGCGGTCGACGGCAGGGTCAGCAAGAACGTCGAATAGCCCCCGCCAACCAGCGTGAATCCGGGAATGCTGGTGATCCCTTGTGCGCTGAAAAGCTGGCCGAGAATCGTGAGCGCGTTCGTAAGATCGGAAGCCTGGCTCAGGGCGTGAATGTCGTTCGGGCTGATCAGAAACGCTTGTCCCGAAGCCGGCGGTGTGATGCCAAGCTGTGTGGCTTTATCCTTATCGACTTCGAGCAGTTCGATCTCGAGCATCACTTCGCCGCGAGCCCGCTCCACCTGGTCGATCAACTCGCTGGCGAGCGCAAGTTTCTCCGGCGTGTCGCGCATTGTAATGGAGTGGCTCTTGGTATCAAGCTCGATGCGCGTTGACGCTGTAATTTCACGCAACACGCGGAGAAGTTCCGTCATTTCTTCGGGCGCTACAGATGCCGACAAAGGAAATGTTTGCTCGGCCTGCACCGCAAATTGGCGCCGCTTTTCGGTCGTATCTGCCGCGACGAAAATTAGATTCGCATCGACGGGGCGCCAGAACGTTCCCGAAGTCTGGCCGAGAAGCGTGATCGCGGTGGCGAAGTCAACATCATCGACCCGCAGATGGACGCGCCGCGACGGAAGGTCCGGATCGAACGCGGCCTTGATCCCAAACATGTGGGTCACCATGTCATAGGCGCTGCGCGTATCGCTGTGAAGATCGAGGTTGTGCTTGCCCGGCTGAATGTTGAGTTTTGGCAGTCCGCGAATCGTCTGTCGGACCGGCGACGTGTCGTCGTCGTGCATTGCTGCGATTTGCGCCATGCGTTCGGCAACGATGGCGTTACCGGGATCAACATGCATCGCGGTATGCAGTTCTTCGATCGCCTTCGGTACGTCGCCGTGAAGGGCGAATTGTTCGGCGTTGTCGGTGTGCGCTCGAACCAACTGTGATCGGAGCGTCGCGCCTTTGCCGAGCACAGCAATATTTTGTGGGGCGTACCGGGCCGCTTCGTCGTACGCGGCGAGTGCGTCGTCGAAGCGGCCTTCGGCGGCGGCCTTGTCGCCTGCTTCGACGTCCTTTTGCGCGCGCTTGGGGTCGTTCATCATCGCGGCGGCCACCGGGTGCGAAGTCGGCGGCGCGGCTGACGTCTGGGCGCGCGCGGGTGTGCTGAACAGAGCCAGGCAGACCAGCGCGGCGAAAATCCCCTCGAAAATTTGAGCTCGACGCATCGATGAGGTATTCTAGCGCGAAGATATAGGACCAGTGCGGTCCGGTTGACGGAAGTTCTTGTGAACTGTAAACTTACCTTGTAGTTGCAAGTGATTTACAACTGGAGTTCGCGTGCTTTCTGCGTTTCTCATCGCTCTCCGTGAAGGCGTCGAAGCCTCCCTGGTTGTCGGCATCATCCTGGTGTATTTGTCCCGAACCGGCCGTGCTCATCTGGCGCGTTTCGCCTGGTATGGCGTGGCGGCGGCTGTTGCGCTTAGCTTGGGCATCGCTATCGCGCTGGAACGGTTCCAGATCAGTGAAGACGGCTTCGAAGGGGTCATGTTGCTGGTCGCGGCCGCCTTCGTGGTTACGATGATCGTATGGATGAATCGCGTTGCGCGCCACCTCAAAAAAGAGATCGAAAATAAGCTCGAAACCTATGCCGCGAAGGCCGGGGATGCGGCTAAGTGGGGCATCTTCCTCTTCGTATTCCTGATGGTGGTCCGAGAGGGGGCTGAGCTTGCCCTGATCCTGCGGGCCGTAGAGCTGTCGACGGCTGGTTTGCAGACTTGGATCGGCACCCTGGCGGGTATTGCGGCTGCGGTTGCCGTTGGAGTGTTCTTCTTTAAAGGCACGCTGCGGATCCCGCTCTCGCGGTTCTTTGCCGCTACGAGCGTGATTCTGATGCTGGTCGTGTTTCAGCTCGCGATTACCGGGCTGCATGAGCTCAGCGAGGCCCAGTGGCTGCCTTCAAGCCGGACCGAGATGGCGATCGTCGGGCCGATCGTTCGCAACGATCTGTTTTTCTTCGTCTTTATTTTTGGCGCGGCGGCGCTGCTGGTGATGCGTGAGTGGCAAAATGCGCGGCTGGCCTCGGCGGTAACTCAGGCAACGAATGATGCCGAGAAGCGTCTGCTGGAGTCGCAGAACCGCCGGCAACGGCGCTGGATGGCGGCGGCGGCATCGGCGTGCCTCATCGTGATACTGGCGCTGACAGCGGACTTTATCTACGCGCGTGCGAATTCGGCGATGCCTACGGTTACGCCGGTGACGGTGAAGGGTAGCGATATCCGTGTACCGATTGCGTCCGTGAACGACGGCGACATGCACCTTTTTTCCGCCGATGTTGGCGCCGGTAAGGTTGTCCGCTTCATGATCATCAAAAAGCCGAGCGGTTGGGGCACCGCGCTCGATGCGTGCCGCATCTGCGGAGCCGAAGGTTATCGCCAGGACGGCCAGAACGTAATCTGCCGCCACTGCGGCTCGGCGATTTATGTCCCGACGATTGGCGAAGCCGGCGGATGTAACCCGATTGGCGTTCCGTCGCGCGTCGATGGCACCGACCTCGTCCTCGACATTTCCGCCTTGTCCCAGGCCACGCACGAGATTCCGAACTGAGCTGAATTGCTGACTGCCATGTTCATCCGCCTCGTCGCCGATTCGTTTAGCCGCCGCCCCCGGCATAAGCTGCTGACGGGCGCCGCGCTGGCGTTGGGCATGGCCGTGGCGACAGCAGCTCTTAGCGTTTCGCTCGATGTCGGCGACCGCCTCTCCCGCGAATTCCGCAGCCTCGGGGCGAATTTGATCGTGACTCCCGCGGCCGATTCGCTTCCGGTCGAAATCGGTGGCGTCGACTATCGCCCCGCGAACGCCGCTGCGTATCTCCCTGAAGCTGACCTGCCTAAAGTCAAAACCGTCTTCTGGCACAACAACATTCTGGCGTTCGCGCCGACGCTCGAAGTGCCCGTGCGCGCCTGGTCCAAATCCTCGCAAACATTTAGCGCTCCCGCGGCGGACGCTCCGACCAGGTTGATAGGAACATGGGCCGCGCATTCAGTCGCGCTCTCCGATGGCAATTCGTTCTCGACGGGAATTGGCAAGACGAACCCCTGGTGGCAAGTCAAAGAAGGCCGATGGTTTTCTGATGATGCGCAGGAATGCCTCGTCGGAGAAAAGTTGCTGCAGCGCGGCGGAATCAAGCTAGGCGATGACCTGCACATTGAAGGGCCGAAGGAAAATCTGTCGCTCAGAGTCGTCGGTGTCGTGGCGACGGGCGACAGCGAAGACGACAGCATTGTCGCGCCAATCGGCGTCGCGCAACGTCTGGCGCAACAGCCAGGAAAATATCGTCAGCTTTATGTCAGCGCCCTGACGAAGCCGGAAGATGATTTCGCGCGACGCGATCCGAAAACGATGAACCCCGACGAACTTGAGCGCTGGAGCTGCGCCGCCTACGTCTCGTCAATCGCATATTCGATCGAGCAAGTGTTGCCCGGCTCAGATGTCCGCGTTGTGCGGCGGATCGCGGACGGCGAAGGACGAATTCTGTCGCGCGTACAAACATTGTTGTGGCTCGTTACATTGGCCGCGCTTTTTGCAGCAGCGCTCGCCGTCGGCGCTTCTTCTGCGGCGTCGGTAATCGAACGACGAACCGAAATCGGATTGATGAAGGCTCTCGGCGCCGGCTCCGGCACGATCGGCTTCTTGCTTGCCGCGGAGCAACTGTTGCTCGCGTTGGCAGGCGGTGCGGCGGGCTACGTCGTCGGAATTCTCCTCGCGCGGATTGTCGGCCAGAAAATCTTTGGCGTTGCGCCGCAGCCGTCGCTGCTGGTCCTCGCTGTGATCGTCGGTTTGGCTGCGGTCGTCACATTGGCTGGCAGCGCGATTCCACTTCGCCGCGCCGCTCGCTACGAGCCCGCGCCCATCCTGCGAGGCGAATAACTTGGCCAACGCGCGCTCCAACTCCCGCCCCATGTTTTGGCGCATCGTCCGCCGGCTCATCGCCGCCAATCGTGGCCGGCTCATCGTTATTCTTCTCGCCCTCGGCGCAGGCTCATCCGTTACCGCAGCGCTCCTCAATCTCCAGATCGACGCGAAAAAGCGCCTCACAACGGAATTTCGCGCCTTCGGCGCCAACGTCCTCGTCGCCCCGCAACCTTCAGGCAAAGACGCGAGCGACACACTCGGTGAGACCGTCGCCAAGCAGGTCATTTCGTTCGGACGCGAGCACCACGTTGCTGCGCTGCCTGTGTTGTACATCACCGCGTACGCAACTGCATCGTCCTCGAAACAACCTGTCGAACTCGTCGTTGCCGGCGGCGCTCGCGGCGTGTCGGACGCGGCAATCTCCGGCAACCCCGAAAACTACAAATGGTGGGGCGTGTCCGAGAATACAGCGCAGCCAGTTTGCATTGTCGGAGCGAGAGCCGCCGCGCATCTGAATATCGTCAAGGACGGTGATCTGCTCACGCTCCGCAGTGAGAATCGAGCCGGCGAGTGTCGCGTTGGATTGAGGCGATCGATCGGCGGCCCGGAGGATGATCAAGTTGCCACAACTCTCGAATTGGCTCAGCGTCTTGCGGCCTTGCCGGGCCGCGTGAGTTTGGTTCAGCTTTATGTTCCGGGGAGATCTTCCGAGATTCAAAGCTTTATCGCCGCTCTGCAAAAACAAGTCCCCGAAGCCGACGTCCACGGCATCCGCCAGTTCACCGAGGCCGAAGGCAAGATTTACGAGCGCATCAGCGGGCTGCTCACTGCGACCGTTGCCGTCGTGCTCATTCTCACGACGCTCTGCGTGATGGCCGCGATGACCAACGTCGCGATGGAGCGCAAAAACGACGTCGGCCTGATGAAAGCGATTGGCGGTGCGACCCGCCGCGTCTTGCGTCTGTTCCTCGCTGAAGCCGCCACTCTCGGCTTAATCGCCGGCGCCATCGGCGCCGCCGCAGGACTCGCGCTCTCCGTCGCGCTCGGCAAAGCCGTCTTCGGCGTCGCGGCGCAACCCCGATTCATTGTGTATCCTGTAGTAGTCGCCCTGACGATCGTGGTTGCCGTTGCTGGCGCGTATCCCCTGCGCCGGCTGGCCGGTATTCGTCCCGCGTCGGTATTCCGAGGTGAGGCATGACGCCTCAAACGCAAACCGCCCAAGTCGCAATCGAGTCGCTCACAAAAACGTACGGCGCACTGCGCGCGGTCGATTCGCTTTCGTTCGACATTCATCAGGGCGAATGGGTCGCGCTGATGGGGCCGTCGGGCTCCGGAAAGACCACGCTCATCAATGTTCTCGGCGGTCTCGATACTCTGACCTCGGGCCGCGTTGTCGTCGATGGCGTCGATCTCGCGAAGCTCACCGAAAATCAGCTCGTTCGCTATCGCGCCGAAAAAATCGGCTTCGTATTTCAACAATTTCATCTTGTGCCCGTATCTCACCGCCGTCGAAAACGTCATGCTGGCGCAGTATTTTCACAGCATCACCGACGAATCGCAGGCCGCCGAAGCGTTCAAGCGCGTCGGGCTCGGTGACCGGCTGACGCATCTGCCCGCGCAACTTTCGGGTGGCGAACAGCAACGCGTGGCGATTGCTCGCGCCTTGATCAATCAGCCCAAGCTGATTTTGGCCGACGAGCCGACCGGCAACCTCGACGAGAAAAACGAAACCATCGTGATGGAATTGTTCCGCGAGCTGCATCGCGCGGGTCACACGATTTTGATGGTCACGCACGACCCTGACATCGCGCGTCAAGCCGATCGCCGCATCGAATTGCAACACGGCCGCCTGCACTACGACAGCACGCTGCAAGGCCCAAATCATCCAATGCTTTGCCCGCTGGCAAACACCGCCGACTGTTGTAGCACCGGCATGGGTACACCGACGGCCGACGATCAGATTCGCTTCGATCACTTGCTCGAACAAATTTGGATTTTCGGCGAAGAAGGGAAGCCGGCACGCGTCGACGCGCTGCATCCAACTGGTCCCTCGGGAAGTTTGCCGCTGATCACCGACGAATCGCCGGCGCGTATGCTAGGTCGCATGGTGGAATTGCAGTTGGTGCAATCGTTCAACGGTCACGTCGAGTTAACCGACGCAGGCACGAGCCGCGCGCGCGATGTAGTGCGGCGGCATCGCCTCGCGGAACGTCTGTTCAAAGACACCTTCGCCGTCGAAGATTCCGAAGCGCACAACCAAGCGTGCAAATTCGAGCACATCATCAGCCCTGAATTGGATCAGCGCATCTGCACGTTCCTCGGCCATCCCAAGACCTGCCCGCACGGCAATCCAATTCCGCCCGGTGAATGCTGCGAGAAAAAGACGAATTCCTGACATGCCCGCTCCATTGGATCTCCGCAAGAAACCTGCTGGTGTGAAAATCCACGTCTCGACCGGCGCGGGCGTAGACATCACATGGGCCGACGGGCACAACAGCCATTACGAGTTCGCTTTTCTGCGCGACGAATGCCCCTGCGCAACCTGCAACGACGAGCGCGCGCGCAAAGAGGATTTCGCCGTCGCCCGGGCCCGCGCTTCTTCCGTCGGCTCGTGCTTGCCAATGTTCAAACCCAAGCCCACGGCGCGCACCGCGAATGCCGTTGGCAACTACGCGATCAACATCGCGTTTAGCGACGGCCACTCGACTGGCATCTACAGCTACGATCATCTCCGCTCGATCTGCCCCTGCTCCGATTGTGCGCGCGAGTTTCGCTCGGCCTGACGACCCGCTCGCCAGAAATGAACATCGTGTGAAAAGGTCACGCTAGCTGCGCGTGCAGTTGCTCGCCGCCTCCCAACTATGAAATGCTGCGGGTATTTTGATGACCTAACGGAGGTTTTTCGATGGCCTGCAATCCTGAGACGCTTCGAGCGGTGCCCCTATTCTCGCTGTTTGACGAAGACGAGATCTGCGTGCTCGCCAACGAGGTCGAAATAAAGGATTTCGTGCCCCGCCAGCGCATATACAAAATTGGCGACAACAGCGGCCGCGCCTACGTAATGGTGTCGGGAAAAGTACGAGTCACAATTTTCGACGAGGATCACCAAGAGGTCGTCGTCGACGAGCCATCACACGGCGAATTTTTCGGCTTCGCGTCGATGCTGGAGCAAACGCCTCACCAAACCAACGCGATTGCGCTGGAAGAGACCCGTTGTCTCGAGGTGGATCGCCACGATATTCAGGTGCTGCTCGAGCGCAAACCGCACGCGGGAATGGACATGCTCACTGTGTTGGGGCGCCAGTTTCACGCCTCACAGCAATTGGTGCGATTGCGCGCCAGCCGCAATCCCAATGAGGTTATCGAAAAAGACATGACTTTTGGCGAGCGCATCGCCGATTCGGTCGCAGGCTTTGGCGGTTCGTGGACATTCATCATCTCCTTCGCCGTCGCTATCGTGGGTTACACCGCCATCAATCAAATCCTTGGCAAAGGCGCCTGGGATCCGTATCCATTTATTTTGCTGAATTTGTTTTTGTCGATGCTGGCTGCGATTCAGGCGCCGGTCATCATGATGAGCCAGAATCGCCAGGACACGAAGGATCGGCTGAGAGGCGAGTTGGACTACGACGTGAACCGTCGCTCGGAGAAAGAGATCCAGGGAGTAACACACAAGATCAGCATGCTCGACGACAAGATGGATGACATCGCGGAGTTACTGCGCAAGAATCTAGATTCGGCGCGCACCACTGGTTGATGACTGCGATCCGCGCGCAGCACAGAGTGCGCCGATTATTTTTCAGTGGATGCCGCGAAAATCAGCGAGACGCCGCTGAATGCCAGCGCAACGAACATGCTCGTGATTTCATCCTGATTGTGGATGGCGGCCAGAACGCGTGGCAGATGCAGCGTCAAGAAAAATAGCAAAAACATGATCCCGAGAGAGATTCCGGCGATCCTCGACAGAATGCCGGTCGCGATCGCCGCGCCCGCCGCCATCATCGCGGTTCCCGTAAAATAAATCCAGAACGCATGTGCGGGCAGCCATGTCTGCACGAGACTCACCAGAAATTGCGCGTACAAGAAATGCTGCCAACCAAAAATCACCATCGAAACGCCGAAGACAATCCGGCTCGCGAGAATTAATCTACGATTCGCTTCGACGCGCAGGTCGCCGAACCCTTCGGCGGGAGACATTGCGGCTAACGCAAGTAATCCGACTCCGATGCACAGAGTTTCAAAAGCGCGTGTGCGATCGTTGCCGTTGCTCCACACGGAATTCGCATGCTGCAAATGAAATACGAAAAAGCTGAACACAAACCACGCGCCCGTCACTAGCGACAGCAATCGGGCCTGTTTGTTGATCAGAATTGCCGCACTCGTCACGAGCAGCAGCACGCCGACGAGATACGCACCAACGGCCCCGCCCTGCGCCCACGGCGGCATCGGCGGAAGCCCACCCTGATATTTTCCGATTGCCAGATATTGAATCGCGAAAACCAATAGGGAAAGCGCTAGAAAATATCTTCCGATTTTCAGTAGTTGGGTCATTGGAGTGACTGTATTAGAGCATGTTGGTTCGATCGCAAAACGCCAAAATTCACGGTAAAAGTGGTCACTCCCTACTTCGCGAAAGTGGATATTGACTCGAAAGGCGGTCCTGGTTTGGCGAACGCAGGAAATATGGTGTCCAACGTTTTTCGTGCTGCATCCAACCGACAGTAGCTAAGTGAGGTGATCTATGAAAGCGATGGAAGGCAGGGCGATGAGAGCGATGCGGTTGGTAAACGCGACGGACGGCGCCGTGAAATTTGCTGAAGCCGAGGTGGTGCGGCCGAAACCTGGACCCGGCGAAGTGTTGGTTCGTGTTTACGCCGCCGGCGTCACGGCGACGGAAGTGGTGTGGCAGCCAACGACCCACACGAAAGACGGCGGCACGCGCACGAACGCGATTCTCTCGCACGAATTCAGTGGCGTCGTCGCCGAAGCAGGCTCCGGTGTCCGCGATTTTCGCGATGGGCAAGAGATCTACGGAATGAACGACTGGTACGCTGATGGCGCCTTGGCGGAGTATTGCGTCGCGCTGCCTGGCGGCATCGCACCGAAGCCGGCGAAGCTCACGCACATCGAAGCCGCCACGGTACCGATCTCCGCACTCACCGCATGGCAAGGCTTGATCGACCGCGCGCAACTTCGTTCCGGCCAGCGCGTGCTCATCCACGGCGCCTCGGGTGGAGTCGGCGTGTTCGCGGTACAACTCGCCCATGAGCGCGACGCTCACGTTATCGCCACGGCTTCGGCGCGCCATCGCGACTTCGTCAAACAACTCGGCGCGGACGAATTCATCGACTACACCTCGCAACGCTTCGACGAACTCACGGGCGACATCGATATCGTCTTCGACGGCGTCGGCGGCGAAACATTCGAGCGATCCTTCCGCGTGCTCAAGCCCGGCGGACGCGTGATCACGATCGCCGCCAGCGAAGAAGCGGAAGCCGCGAACGACGAACGCAAGAAGCAGGCGTTCTTCATCGTCGAACCCAACCAAAAGCAGCTCATCGAAGTCTCGAATCTCATCGATGCAGGAAAACTAAAACCATTCGTCGACGCCGTCGTGCCGCTCGCGAACGCCGCCTCCGCGTACGATGGCTCACTGAAAGACCGCCAAGGGCGAGGAAAGATCGTCGTCGACGTCGCGGGCGCGTAATCCTCAACAATCGCAAGCCCAAAAATAAAGCGCAACAAAACGGTTGCGCAATAATCGAAGCAGAGCTAATATGCAACCTGGAGGTTGCATATGGCGTCTGACCGTATCGAAAAACAAATCGACATTGCTGCGCCCGTCTCTCGCGTATGGCGCGCCCTCACCGACCATCGCGAATTCGGCGAATGGTTTCGCGTCAAAATCGACGCACCCTTTATCGCAGGCCAAGTCTCGCGCGGCCACACTACCTGGCCCGGCTACGAGCACCTGAAATGGGAAGCCCTCATTCAGAAAATCGAGCCGCAAACGTTACTTCTCATTCCAATGGCATCCCTTATGCCATCGACCCGAAACAGGACTATTCAGACGAACCAATGACCCTGGTCGAATTCCACCTGGTAAAATCGACGAAGGGGTCGCTACTAAAAGTCGTTGAGTCCGGCTTCGATAAACTCCCCGCCGCCCGCCGGTCGATGGCATTCCTCAAGAATGGCGAAGGCTGGGGCCAGCAGATGACCAACATCGAGGAATATGTCGCGAAGAATCCGCAATAAGCGGCGAAGCCCGCGCCGACCGGGGACCACGCAGCGCTGCTGGAACTCAGTCCTGCATTCGCCGCGCTCGATTCCCGCCACGCTGTTTGCCGCGCTTGGTGACGAGACGCGCCTTCTCCTCATCACACGACTGTCCGGAGGCGAGCCGCACTCCATCTCTCAACTCGCCGCGGGCTCGCGGCTCACGCGCCAAGCCGTCACCAAGCATCTCCGCGTGCTCGAAAACGTTGGCATCGTCCGCAGCCGCCGCGCCGGACGCGAAAGCCGCTACCAATTCAATCCCGAGCCGCTCGCCGAACCGCGCGAGTATCTCGATTTCGTCTCGCAGCAATGGGAGCACGCTCTCGCGAGACTAAAAACCTTCGTCGAGAACTGAGCCCAGCCGACGCCAGGCATCCAAGCTGCCGCCAAACGATTCACAACGCGGAAGATACGCGTCCGCGCCGCCGTACACGGTCTCGACAAACTCAGATCGACCCGTCTCCGTCAAGAATCAAATCTCCGTACCTCATTACCGCCAAAACTCGAAAAATTTAGCTCAATCGCTCAACTAGACTTCGCCCCGAAAAAATGCGAGCATTTTAATCTGCTGGTCGACATTACCCGTACATGAGTAGCTCTCCAACCAACCCTGCTGCGCCTCGCAGCCGCGGCAACGGTATTCCGCGCGTCATCGTTGCCACTACGGCACTGCTGACGTTCATTTCTTTTTGGCGCGCGGCCGCTATCGTTCTAAACGATTTGGCGTCGTCCGCCTATTACGCCGGCGGTGAAGCCGAAGGCTTCGTCGGTAAGACCGCGCCCTGGTTCATTTTGGCCATCATGCTGTTCTCGTACGCCGTTCGCGCGGTATACGTCGAGAGCTGCAGCATGTTCGTTCGCGGGGGCGTTTATCGCGCGGTCAAGCAGTCCCTCGGCGGCACGCTCGCCAAGTTCAGCGTTTCGGCGCTGATGTTCGACTACATCCTCACCGGCCCAATTAGCGGCGTCGCCGCGGGCCAATATCTCGCCGGACTGATGAGCGAGCTATCGGTTTATTTTCATTTGAGCGGACCGTTTTCCGAGCACACCGTCGGCGGCATCTCGGCAACCTTCGCCGTCATTGTCACGGTTTACTTCTGGTGGGAAAACACCAAGGGAGTCTCCGAATCGAGCGAAAAAGCCCTCCACATCATGAAGCTGGTCACCGTGATGGTGGTGATCCTCATCGGCTGGTGTATTTACACCGCGATCCTGCGCCATTCTTCGCTGCCTCCTTTCCCGTATCCCAGCAATATCCATCTCACCGGCAGTGCTCTCGGATGGCTGGCGCACAGCAGCCTGCCGCACATGTTCGGCATCGTCGCCATCTTCATCGCCCTCGGCCATTCCGTGCTGGCCATGAGCGGCGAAGAGTCGCTCGCGCAGGTCTATCGCGAAATCGAAAGCCCCAAGCTGCCCAACCTGAAAAAGGCCGGCGCGGTAATCTTCGTCTACAGCCTGGTCTTCACCTCGCTGGTTTCGTTCTTCGCGGTGATGATCATCCCGGACGATGTCCGCCAGGGCTTCCTCGAAAATCTCATCGGCGGCCTCGCGATGAATCTCGCCGGGCCGTTTATCGCCCGCCTGATATTCCACGGCTTCGTTGTAGTCGTCGGCACACTGATCCTCGCCGGCGCGGTCAATACCGCGATTGTCGGCTCCAACGGCGTGCTCAACCGCGTTTCTGAAGACGGCGTGCTCAGCGAGTGGTTCCGCCAGCCGCATCCGAAGTTCGGCACCAGCTATCGCATCATCAACATCGTCGTCATCCTTCAGATCGCGACGATCGTCATCAGCCGCGGCGACGTCACCTTCCTCGCCAACCTGTACGCCTTCGGTGTGATTTGGAGCTTCGCGATGAACGGCCTCGCCGTTCTCGTCTTGCGCTACACAAATCCCGGCGAGCGCGAATTCCAGGTCCCGTTCAATCTGCGCATTCGCGGCGTGCAGATTCCCATCGGCTTGAGCGTGATTACGCTGACGCTTTTCCTGATCGCGATCGTAAACCTCTTCACCAAGCCAATCGCGACCATGGCCGGCGGCGCTTTCTCGATTCTGCTCTACATCGTGTTCACCATCTCAGAGCGTCGTGGCCGCAATCGCGGCGTCACCCACGTCGAGATGGATCAGTTCAATCTTGAGCTTGAAGGCGAACTCAGTCCCGAAGCGGTTGGCGCGCGGCCCGGCAACATCCTCGTTCCGGTCAGCAATCACTTCAATCTCTATCACCTCGGCAACGTGCTCGATCGGCTCAAGCCCGGCCGCCGCGATGTCGTCGTGCTCCACGTGCGCCTGCTGCGCCGCTCCGGCTCCGGCGAAAACGAGCTGGAAGCCGACCAGCTTTTCGGCAGCATCGAGCAGCATCTTTTCTCGCAAGCGCTCTCGATGGCCGAAAAGCGCGGCAAATCGATTCGCCTCGCCGTCGTCGCGGCCAACGATCTCTGGGACGGTATTCTTCGCGCCGCTACGTCGCTGCAATCCAGCACCATCGTCGTCGGCCACTCCGCCAAGGAAGTCACAGAAGAGCAGGCGCGCCAGATTGGCGAAGCCTGGGAAAAACTCGGCGACCAGAAGCCGCAGTTCAACCTCGAAATTCATTTGCCAAACGGGGACAAGATTTACAAAGTCCTCGGCCCTCACGCGCCCAATCTCACCGCGAACGAAGTGCACTTGCTGCACCGGCTGTGGCTGCGCTTCAGCGAAGTCCTGGCGGGAGCGGAATTGCACCATCACGACGTGGTTCACTTCGCATTGGAAGAAGTGCAAAAAGAAATCGACGAGGGCGAGGAAGATCAAGTCGTCGCGCGGCTACGCGCCCATCTGGAAGCCAACCAAAATAAACGCAAGCCAAAGATCTAGCTGGCGCGGGCACTCCTATTTATCCCGAGCATCGAAGGGTTTACCCTGAGCCGCGAAGGCGGTGCGTACTCCAAAGGTGTAGTGCGAATGGAAAAGGGGCGCGATTTCAGTTCGCGCCCCTCGACTTGCAATCAATTCGACCGAAAAGGAGTTATGCCAGCTGCGTCGTGCAGTGCCCGCACTTCTTCGCCGCGATAGGAATGCTCATCGCGCACTGTGGGCAATCCTTCGTCGTCGGCGCTGCCGGCGGCGCGGGCTTGTTCGTCCACTTGTGAATGATCTGGATGATGATGAAGACGCAGAACGCCACGATCGCGAAATTGATGACCGTGTTAAGGAAAAGTCCGTAGTTCAGCGTCGGCGCGCCCGCGTCCTTGGCCGCCTTCAGGGTGTCGAACGATTTGTCGCCGAGATTGATGAATAGGTTCGAGAAGTCCACATGACCCAACGCTCTACCGATGGGCGGCATCAACACGTCATCGACCATAGAAGACACGATTTTTCCGAACGCAGCACCGATGATGACGCCGACGGCCAGATCCACGACGTTCCCGCGCATTACAAATGCTTTGAAGTCCGATCCTACCGACATAGTCGATCTCCTTAAATTGCCGTAAATGCTCCGTCAGGTGTGGCGCGGATTATTCACGAATCGAGAGTCACAGTCCAGTGTGGAAATGACTTAAGGATGGAGGCGCGTTGGTGGTTCTAGTCCCTTGAATGAAGCAGCAATTACGCGGCGCTGATGTCAGCGCGGTCGCAAGATCAGCGCCATGCCGACGATCCCGCGCAAAGCAAGGATCACGCCGGCGACGGCGAACAATTTGCCAATCATCAGGTAGGGAACTCGCGTAATCGCCAGCATCACTATGCCAAGTAAAACCAGCGAAACGCCGCGCGTCCACCGTTCTCCGCGCAGCCACCCGCTCGCCGGGCGCGCCAATGCGTACACGCCCCACAAGATCAGCGCGATGCTCAGAATCATCCAAGCGGACGTGCGTCGATCGAAGAAAATCTGATTCGTCAGCCCGAGCCACACCACCAGCCCGCCCAGCAGCACAAAAATCAGCTCGATCACCACGCGAATCAACTGCTCAGGCCGCAGCATCAGAATTCATCTCCAAATTGTAGGGGCGCAGCTTCTTTATGTACGAAGCTGCGCCCCAGCTTGCCACGATTGCAACTTCTAGTTCCGAAAGCGTTCCGCCCTACTGCACTCGCTCGATCTTTACCTTCATCGTCACCGGTGTCTTCGGCCGATCGCCTGAATCCCGCGGCAACTTCGAGATCTTGTCCGCAATGTCCTGCCCTTCGACGACTTCGCCGAAGATCGAATGCTTGTTGTCCAGCCACGGCGTCGCCGCAACCGTGAGGAAAAACTGGCTGCCGTTCGTGCCCGGTCCGGCATTCGCCATCGAAAGCTTTCCCGCCTTCGAGTGCTTCAGCGACGGATGAAACTCATCTCCAAATTTGTATCCCGGTCCGCCGCGCCCGCTGCCTTCCGGGCAACCGCCTTGAATCATGAAGTCGGGAATCACGCGGTGAAAAACCAATCCATCGTAATAGGGCCGCTTTTCTTTCTTGCCCGTGCGCTCATTCGTAAATTCTTTCGTGCCCTCGGCGAGGCCGACGAAATTCGCCACGGTGTTCGGCGCTTCCTTTTCGAGTAAGCGCACGACGATATTCCCCTGCGATGTCTCGAAAATAGCGTACGTTCCTGCGGGACGTGTCATGAAGTCTCCTTAGTTAGGTGGGTCATTTTCATCGTACACGACGAGCCACGCTCGCGCCAATTGGCGGCACGCGCGCCGAATAACTCACGAATAATTCTTATCTGAGATGGCGAGCGGGTGGTCAGGAACGTGCGATGACGTAACAGATTGTAGGAGTGCAGCTACAAGGGGAACGTGAGGACATTCGCCAGCAGTTATCCGACACGATTGTCGAATCCTGCTACGAAACCGCCAGGGAATCGTTGAAGTGGCCCTCGGCCACCAGCTTCTCAAATTCCGCCATCACTTTGCGGCGAAAGCTGATGGCGTAACCGATCGAACTTCCTTCTTTTCCAGCAACGGCGACGAACAGCCGCAGGACGTGTTCCTCACGCTCAGGAATGGCGATGAGGTCGCGAGCGTCATCCAGCGTCGTCGTGCCAAGCGCGACCAGGCGCAGGATTGCTCGGGCTTCGATGCTTTCCGGGGCTTCGTGATAATTTTGCATTTCAAACCCTCCACGGTGCCAATTGCAAACGATATCGTTGCGGTGCGAGCGTCCAGTGCGATTGTGCCTCACCCATACTCAGGTGAAATACAGGGCTTCCAGTAGCACGCGCAGAGGAGTTTCCCCATCTCGTGGCGCAAATACAGTGTATCGAGCGCGAAATGGCGTAGTCAGTGTATGGCGGCACACTTTGGGCGCCCGCAAAGTGGGACTATGAGGTCCGACCGTATGGCCGACCAAACCTGCGCTGAAAAGCTCTTTCTATTGGGAGAGATGCTCAGCACTGCCAACCAATACTTGTTGCAATGTGATGAGGCCGCGAAGAAGGATGATGACGTGATGCTCGATCTCGCGGCGTCGGAATTGATTCCGATCCGCGTGCGGTGCGCGCAACTCAGCCAGGATTTGGGCGCCTTCGACACCAGATTGCGAAAGCGCCGCCGGGCTGCCGGCGCCTGATTACGTTGTGCGACTGTGATGTGCGATGCGAATTGCGAATGCGACTTATCGCGCGCCGGTGATCGGTGGATTGTTCTGTGCGTGAGGCGTCAACTTCTTCACCACGAATTCCTGCAGCAGATTCGTGACGGCCGATGCCCCGATGCCCACCACCGCGTTTTCAAAAGTGAGTTCGGCGCCGTTGCGATCCGACGGTGCGTAATACAGATTGGAAATGCCGCCCGCCGCGAGTGATCCAAGAATGCCTGAATACGCCGGCTGCCACTTCCCGTTGTCGCCTTTGCAGATCACCGCATTGGCCAGCGCATACAGCGCGCGCGATTTCTTGCTCCCCGTGCCCTTATAAAAATAGCGCGGATCTTGCTTGAAGAGCGTCGGCAGGATTGCCCCACCGATAAACGTGGCGCTGGCGCCGTCGGCGTACGCGGCGCCGAAGCGTTTGGCGTAACCCTGCGAGCCCTGCCCGTATCCCTCGAATGCATCTTGAGACTGCTCGATGCCGGCGATCACGCCGGTAAGCGCGAAATTCACCGGGTCTATTGTCGACTTCCACGCCAGCTCGAATTTTTGTTTCGCGGTCAGCGGCGCCGCGTCCGAAACATAGCTCACGTAGAAATTTGGGACGAAGCCGAACACCCGTTGCTTTTCCTGCTCTTTGATTTCGGCTTCCGCGATTTCGATTCGCGACATCGAAACGCGCACTTCGGTGAGTTCCGTTGCCAGCGTCAGTGCGACCTCTGGCACCGAGTAGTTCTCGCCGCTATGCAGAAGTCCAGAAGTGCCTTGTGATGTGAAACCCGGCGACGAGATCGTCAGCTGAAAATCGCCCGGCCTGACGTTGCTAAAGGTGAAGCGCCCATTTTCGTCGGAAAACTCGTCGGTGGTGGATTGGTCAGTGCGCGTGAGTGTGATCTTGGCTCCGACGACGGGTGCTCCGGTCACGTCGATTATCGAGCCGCAGATCGTCCCGGGGGCCGACTTCGACTGGTCTTTCGCCAGCGGCGCGGCGGAAGGTTGGGGGAGTGCCAGGGGTTGCGGATCGCTCGCGGCCTGCTGCGGCATGGCGTCCTGGCCAAACGCGGACCCAGCGGAACCGCAGTAAAGCACAGCCGCGAAAGAGACCCCGAGCAAGAGCTTGCCGGAGGTTCGGCGCAGTGAGGGTGAGTTCGAGCAGCGTTCAATCACGCGATGACGTGCGCCCATGAGCGTAAAATCCCGGACCTTATGTTTATAGCGTTCGATAACGTAACGAGCAAGAACCGAGTCTGGGAGGTTGCTCAAGCCGTTTCCTGTACCGGTGGCCAAGTCCGATCGCACCCCTCGCCACGAGGATGTGATGCAGATTTGACGCGTCGCGTTGACGGAAAATTTCAATGGAATGAATGAGAAAAGACCGTTTTCGAGCACGACCCGTCCAGAAAATGGAATTCGATTAAGTTTACGGCCTCACGTCGCCGTTTGTTCCGATGCATTCTCGCTGCCAATGACAATCTCTTGACACCCTCTGTGAATTTCTCACGGCGACATTCAATTTCTTGTAACCCTGCGTTCATCCATCCCCGTTAACGTCCCGAAGTCGTTGATAAATAATCACAATGGAGGACCGATGAAGTGGAAATTGGGGACGATTCGAGGATTGGTTTTCGCCGGGTTGGCCGCGTACGCCACCATGGCGGTCGCGCCGCAAGCCGGCGCTCAGGTTTTACTGGCCGAAGGGCAATTGATTGAGTCCAAGGCTGGGTCTTATGCAGATTTGTCGGGTCTGAAGGGCACCCTGGAAAATGGGGCAGCTGCAAACCTGCTGGGCGGTTTGGGGTCGGCAATCACGTATGTGA
Organism: uncultured Acidobacteriota bacterium; assembly: GCA_963795355.1. GTDB lineage: Bacteria > Acidobacteriota > Terriglobia > Acidiferrales > UBA7541 > Acidiferrum. The sequence continues at coordinate 568,995 of CAWCHM010000005.1, read as the reverse complement.
ACGGCAACACGTTTTTGGCGCTGCCCGATCGCGGTCCCAACGCGGTCTCGTACAACGCCTCGATCGACGACACGGTTTCTTACATCAATCGCTTTCACACGATCCAGATGAACCTCGAGCCCAACAAGTCTGGTTCGGGACTTCCGTTCACGCTGACGCCGGTGTTGCAACAGACCACGTTGCTCCATTCGTTGCTGCCACTGGCCTATGGGAAGGGCGGATCGGCTGCCGGCGGAGTTGGCCCAGGTGCTCCTCCGCAAAACAATTTCCTGCGCCACTATTTCACGGGCCGCAGCGACAATTTCGATCCGAATTTCAATTCGGGATTCCCATTTGACGCGCGGTTCGACACCGAGGGCATCCGCATTTCCAACGACGGCCTGAGCGTTTTCATCTCCGATGAGTACGGCCCGTACATCTATCAGTTCCTGCGGGCGACCGGCGAGCGGATTCGCACGTTCCAGCTCCCCAGCGCCTTTTACGTGAAGAACCTGAGCTCGATGGGCGCTACGGAGATAGCCAACAACACCAGCGGCCGCGTTGCTAACAAGGGCATGGAAGGCCTCGCCATCACTCCGGACGGGCGCACGCTGGTGGGCATCATGCAAAATGCGCTGATTCAGGATGCGGCCGCGGCGCCGAATCTGCTCCGCATCGTGACCATCGACATCGCGTCGGGACAGGTCACCCATCAGTATGGCTACAACTTGTCAACGAGCGGAGTCAGCGAAATCACCGCGCTCAATGAGCACGAGTTCCTGGTCGATGAACGCGATGGCAAAGGTCTCGGCGACGGCAGCAAGGCGAAGACAAAAATAATCTACAAGATCGATCTCGCCGGCGCGACCGACATCTCCAAACTGGACCCGGCGACTGCCTCCGCCAATGCGGTGTCGAAGACGCCATTCATCGACGTCGTCGCGCTGCTCGAAGCCAACGGCTTCACCGCCGACCAGATTCCGTCGAAGATCGAAGGCATTTCGTTTGGTCCCGACGTGGAATACCAGGGCCAGAAGATTCACACTTTCTGGATCGCCAACGACAACGACTTCGAGCAGGACGTCAGCGGTCCGAACGTGTTCTACGTTGTCGGCGTCACCGACGCGGAACTAAACGGCTCGAAGTATGTGGGGCAAGTCGTCCGCACTCCATTCCCCTTCTTTTTCTAAAACAGACAGAAAAAACACAACGCGGAACAAAGAAGGCGCTCTTCACGGGGCGCCTTCTTTTTTATTCGTGGCGGAGGGCTTGTAGCGGGTCGATGGAACTGGCGCGGCGCGCGGGTAGGAATCCGGAGACCGCGGCTACTACTGCAAGAATCGCTAGCGCTGCAACTCCAGTCGAGACATCGGTCGGGGTTACGCCGTAAAGCTGCGACGTGACGTAGCGGCTAAGAACGTAGGCTACGGGCATGCCGATGGCGATGCCGATGGTCACCAGAATCATCGTCTCGCGCAGGATCAGCCAGAGCACCGATATTTTGGGTGCGCCGAGCGCCATGCGGACGCCGATTTCCTTGGTGCGGCTGGCTACTGAGAACGCGACGACACCGTAGAGGCCGAGCGCGGCGAGCGCGGTTGCGACCACTCCGAACACAACGGACAGGGAAGCGATCAATCGCTCGGTATTCAGGACTTCGTCCAGCTGCGTGTCGAGCGTCTTCATGTTCATGACGGGCAGGGAGGGATCGAGGTTGGCGATGATCGAGCGCAGAGTTGCGAAGAGCGCCCTGGAGTCTGAGGAGGCGCGCACGTAGAAGGAACCTTGCAGAATCACCGGCGCTTCAAACTCCGCGAAATAAATTTCGCGGTGATCCGCTTCTTCGCGTGGGCTGCGATACGTCGAATTTTCCACGACGCCGATGATTTCAAACGACGGCTTGTCGCGGAAAAGGTGATGGGCGAAGTGGCCGACGGCAGTTTCCTTGCCAAAGAAATACTCCGCGAAGTTTCTGTTTACGATGCACACCGTGGGCATCGAATCTGGGTCCTGTCCCTTGTACCGATCCTGATCGTTGAAGTCGCGTCCGGCGATGAGCGAAATTCCCATGGTTTTGAAGTACCCCGGGGAAATGATGTTGTTCGCGGCAGTCACGTCTTCGCCGTCTTTAATCTGATGGCCGACCACGTTGATGCCTCCGCTCCAGTTGTACCCCTGGAGGAGGGGCACGACGGAGAACGCAGCCGACGAGACGCCCGGAGTTGCGCGAATTTCGTCGAGCGCATTTTTGTAGAACGCCTGGGCTTTATCGGCCGTGTACCTCGCGCCGCGCGGATCCACATTAAACGTCACGAGGTTTTGAATAGCATTCATTCCCATGTCGAAATTTTTCAGGTTGTAAAGCGTTTTGGCGAAAAGGCCAGCGCCGACCAGCAACAGGAACGAGAGCGCGACCTGTGCGGCAACGAGAATTTTTCGTGTGCGCGCCGACCGGCCTGCACTGACGATCGCGGCATCTTTGAGCGTAGATGAAACATCGAGACGTGTGCCCTGCAGTGCGGGCGCTAGACCGAAGAGCAAGCCTGTAGCAATCGCTACGACGACGCTGAAAAGCAGAATGCGCATATCGGGCTGCGCGTGCAACATTACGAGCGTTGCTCCACGCGGCATCATCGCGAGCAAGGTGCGGATCGCAACTTCGGATAAGAGCAATCCAAGCACGACCCCGGCACCGGCAAGCATCAGGCTTTCGACGAGCAAGCTGCGAATCAACGTGCGGCGACTCGCGCCGATGGCGAGGCGGACGGCGATTTCTTTCTGTCGCGCTGTTGCGCGCGCGAGCATCAGGCTGGCCACATTGGAGCACGCGACAAGAAGAATCAGGCCTGCCATGCACATCAGTACGATCAACGCCGTCGAAAATTGTTGGCGCATTCCGGAGAAGCCGCTTGAGGCGGTTTCGACCGAGAGCGTTCGCTTGAAAAATAGCGCTCGATCGTAGGGAGAAAGCTTTGCGAACTTCGGATCGGCGGCATCCAGTTCGAGCGCTTGGTGGAACAACGGCTGCAATGCACTGCCAGCGGACGTTTTCGTGAAACCAGGAGCGAGACGAGCGAATGCTTGCAGCCAATGCGTGTTCCGGTCATTGAGCGATTCGCCGTCGGTTGGAAGAACCGGAAGCATGAGCAAGGGAATGCGCATGTGCGGTGACTGCGCGGGATCGGCTCCCGCAAAGCCCGCGGCGGAGACGCCAACAATCTTCATGGGGTAGTTGTTGACGAGTATTTTTTTGCCGACGACTTGCGGATCGGCACCGAAGCGTTCCTGCCAGAAGCGATAACTCAACACGATCGAAGGTGAGCCCGAGTAAACCTGATCATCAGCGGCTGAGGAAAAGACGCGGCCCAGAGCGGGTTTGACGCCGAGCGTCTCGAAATAATTTCCAGACACGAGCTCGACGTTGAGGCTTTCGGTACCGCCGTCGATCGTGATCGCTTCCCACGTGTTGTACGAGCACATCACGGATTCGAGCGAAGGAGATTTGCGAAGATCCTGGCAGAAAGGATACGAAACGACGCGTTGGCCGTTGTTGTTGCCGAAGTTCGGGCCGTCGGCCCAGATCATCACGAGGTGCGACGGATCTTTCACGGGCAGCAGGCGCAGGACGAGTTGATCGAGCAGCGTGAAGACCGCGGTGTTTGCGCCGATGCCGATGGCGAGCGTGGCAATCGCGACGGTGGTGAAAAGCGGATTGCGGCGAAGTTGTCGGGCGCCATATTTTACGTCGCGGCCAAGCGTTTCGAGCCAGTGCACGGATTGCGTTTCGCGGCGAACGTCCTGGTGGACGCCGAGATTTCCGAACTGGCGGCGCGCAGCTGCGAGGGCATCCTGGCGCGACATTCCTTGCGCGACGTAGCGGTCGGCGAGTTGTTGCAGGTGCTCGCGAATTTCTTCGTCGACTTCGATGTCCTGGTGTTCGCGCGTTTTCTCGTTGGCGAAAAGGCGGCGGAATTTTGCGGAGAGGACGCGGAGTCGCGAGATCACGGTTTTTCTCCTTCGACTAGCAGAGCGTGGCGGATCATGGCTTCTCTCCTTCGAGCTTCAGGACGCGGCCGATTACGCCGGCGATTCGTTCCCACTCTTGGGTTTCGAGGGCGAGCTGTTTCGATCCTTCTTTGGTGATTGAGTAGAACTTCGCTTTGCGATTGTTGTCGGAAGTGCCCCAGCCGGCGGAAATCCAGCCTTGTTGCTGGAGGCGGAGCAGGGAAGTGTAAACGGTGCCTTCGTTGAGTTTTAGCACGTCTTGGCTGACTTGCTCGATGCGGCGGGCGATGCCGAAGCCGTGTTGAGGGCCGAGGGCGTGAAGAGTTTTGAGGACCATGAGGTCGAGGGTTCCCTGGAGGACATCGGATTTCGGGGACATGGATTGCTTTCCTTTGGACATAGCAAAGGAAGATAGCGGGGCTCCTTTGGAATGTCCATATGAAAGACGAAGCAGGGCGGGAAAAGTTCCGTTCCGTTTTGGGAAGCTTTGGGGTATACCCCCTATGTTTTGTGAAGAGTGAATAAGTGGCGTCGAATGTTTGGTTTACGGGATGCATGTTTTTGAGAGTGTGCAGGGTGTTGAGACGAAAGGGGTTGCGGCAATGCGTGAATTGGCGTTGGTGATCGGTTGAGATCCTTCGCCCTCCTTCGGACGGCTCAGGATGACACCTAAGTGGTTAGGAGGCGGCCAAGGGCACCGGTAGGGTGGGTGCGACACGGTCAAAAAGAAAAAGGCGCCACTCTTGGTGGCGCCTTTGCGTAGGTTTCTACGGGATCTATATTAGCAGATTCGTTAGATTTGTCAAGGGGCAACGTTAGTGCGCTGAATTGAAAGGGTTTTCGTCGGCGCTGGGGCCGTAGATTGAGGGGACGGGGACCTCGAGCAGGCGCAGGTAGACGGAGAGTTGGCCGCGGTGGTGATACCAGTGGTTGAGCATGATGTTGCGGAGGAGCTCGACACGCGGGATCGCGAGGATTTCCTGGCCCCCGGCCTTTAGGCGCCAGGTTGCTGTAGCGGTGGATTCGGTCAGGCCTTCGATGTATTGCTCGGCGGTTTTTATGCTGCCTTCGAACGCGTCGAGAATTTCTCTTTTGTCTTTGGGCTGCTGCGGGGCGAAGGCGGTGGGATCGATTTCGTGCACGTCGTTTTGCGCGATCCGAGAGATACCCGCTGGGACGCCAGCGATGTGATTGGCGAGCTTGCCGAGGGTCATTGATTTGGGATGCGGCGCCCAGGCGAGTTTATCTGCTGGGACGCGGTCGAGAACGCGACGGGTGGTGGCGGATTCTCGATGGAATTCTTGAAGCATTGGGGATAGGGATTGCCACATTTTTGTCTCTCCTTTGATTGGGTGAAAGACGGGCACGGCGTGCCATGCCCCCACAGCACTGCGGGTTAGGTTGGGAGTTGGGGAGCGGTTGAGATCCTTCGGTGTCCTTCGGACACGCTCAAGATGACAGGGTTTGGATTGTGTCCGCGATTCAACGGAAAAACAGATGGTGGTTAGACCGTACGGCTGGGGGCCTTGGGGCGCAGCAGTGCTGCGCCCCTACACGATCGAGGTCGACGGCTGTGGTCGTTAGTGCGGTGACAGCCGCGGGCGGGCTGAAGCCCGCCCCTACACGGCCTTGCAGCGGCTGCGTCCCTACATGACGTCGCTGGCACCGGAGCTACTGGGTTTCGTGGTGGCAGCAACCTGCGTCTTTGGCGGCTGGCTGGTTGGATTGGGGGTATTTGTCGTGATGGCGGACCCATGCCATGGGGGGCATCATGTTGGATTCGTCGCGGCCTTTGGGGACGATGTCGAGCCAGTTGTAGGCGTTGATCATGCTGTCGAGGCCGCGGCCGAAGCTGGAATAGGTGTGATAGATGTTGCCGGCTTCGTCTTTGATGAAGCAGCTGGCGCCGGGGCCTTCGACTTCGGGAAAACGCTGGGTGCCGAAGTTGTAGCCGGTGGTGCCATTGTCGACCTGGTCTTTGGTAAAGGAGACGTTGTAGTCGTAGTTGAAGTCGGTGGAGTTGGACGATACCCATGCAAAATTCCAGCCCATACGCTTTTTGAATTCCTCCAGCTTGGCGAGTGGGGCGCGTGAAACGGCAACGTAAGAAACGTCGCGCGCGGCGAGGTGAGGCAGCGAGCCTTCAACGTGGTCGGATATGAACGAGCAGCCGCGGCAGCCTTCGGCCCAGTCTGGCGCGAACATGAAGTGATAGACGATGAGCTGGGATTTATCGGCGAAGAGATCGGCGAGGGAGACTTTGCCGTTGGGACCGTCGAAGACGTAATTCTTTTCGACTTTCTCCCAGGGGAGCTGCTGGCGCTGGCGCGCGATTTCATCGCGGAGGCGGGTGAGTTGCTTTTCCTTCGCGAGAAATTCTGTTCGCGCGGCGAGCCAATCAGAGTGGGATACGATTTTGGGGCTTTGTTTTACTGTTGCTGCGCTTGCCATTTCACTTCTCCTTTATGTTTTGGTGGTGGGATCACATTTCGATTGTTGAGTTTCAGGAATTTGAAGGTCAGGGCGCTGACGGCGCCGGTGGAGATGGTGGTGGCGATCAGGAATGTTGCCGAGGCGAAGCAAGCAGGGCACATGTTTCAAATCTCCTTCCTGTAAGTACGACGAGTCAGGGTCGGAATTTCGACATCCCACACTGAGAATGTTTCGGTGGCGCCAAGCACGGTTGGAAAACCCGCACCCTCTAACTTCTGAGGGTGCGGCACCCAGGAGCAGTTTCGCGGCGAATTGTGGTTTGAGTGAGACATGACATGTTCTCAATGGCGGGTGGCTTGGGATTCGGCCAGTTTGCGAATGGTCTCGTGGATGTGCGTCCAGCCCACGTTGACGCCCTTACGGAAATCTTCTAGGCCGATGAGAACGCCGAAGGCGTAGTGATGGAACGTGATGAGCGTGCCGCCTTCTACTTCCTTTAGACGGTACTGAACGTTGTGGGTCACCGGGAACGACGTCATTAGAGGTCCGGCGAATTCGAGCAGGGTCGGCCGCTTGATGGCCTGGACATTGGCCCAGAAGTGGCCGCTGTTATTGCCGAGGTCCCGGTACCAGCGGCCGCCAGGCCACGGCTCGAGTTTCAGCGGCATCGGGGTGCCGTCGGGCATGGTATTCCCGCCGCCGAGTTGGGTGAGCATCGCGTCGAAAGTGGTTTCGAGCGAGGCGCGGACGTGGATTTCCTTGTCGATCTGGATGACGAGGTCGTCAATTTTTGTCGCGGTCAAAATCATTTTTGCTCCTTGGTTTGAAGTTAGTTGGGGAATCGGGTTTCTGTTCGTTGGCCTTGCGCTCGGCCAGCTCTTTGATCTGGTTGAGCTGATGGCGCCAGTAGCGCTCGAACGTCGAAGTCCACTCATGCAGGGGGCGGATCGCGTCGGCGTTGGTTCGGTAAAACATGTTGCGGCCATCGCGGCGGACGTTGACGAGGCCGACGTCTTTGAGCACTCGGAGATGCTTGGAGACGGAAGGCTGCTCCATGCTCAGGCTGTCGACGATCTCGTTGACGGAGCGTTCCTGAAGGATGAGGTAGTTCAGGATGTCGCGGCGGCGAGGTTCGGCGACAGCGTTGAAGGCGTCGGAGGTAGTGGAAGCGCGCGGCATGGGTCCAATATATTCCCATATGGGAATATGTCAAGAGAAAAGTTTAGGGAGCGGAGAGGGCGGGGAATAGAGGCAATTCCAGAGAAGGATGGCGACGTAAAGTCGCCGCTACAAGTGGTAGCGAGGTGTGATATTGATGTCGGCAACAGAAGTGGCGTCGGAACCCGCAATCAGGCCCCGCTTTTTGTCCTATTGAAATTGTTGATGGAGAGGTCGGAATGAAATTCGGAACCAGGATTCATACGGTGAGGTTTATCGGTTTGGTGTTGTGTCTCGGTTTGGCGTGCGCGGCTTTCGGGCAGGATAGCGGCGCGATCAAGAAGAGATTCACCAATGAAGACGTGATCGGCATGGCGAAGCTCGGTCTGACCGACGATGTGATCATCGCGAAGATTCGCGCGATGAGTGCGGCGGGAGACGCGATCAGCTTCGATACCGGCGTTGAAGGGTTGAAAACGCTGAAAGCGAATGGCGTTCCCGACTCGGTGATCAAGACGATGATCAATCCAAGTGCGGCGGGGCCGACGGTGATTGCGGCGACGAGTTCGACGCCGATGACGATGGATCCGAATTTGCCTCCGCCGGAAGTCGGAGTGTATTGGAAGGACCGAGCCAACTTCGTTCTGCTGCAGGGGCAAGCTCTGACGAACACCAAGGCAGGCGGAAAAGCGGGAAGCCTTTTTACGAATGGAATGAGGAATCAGCATTGGGACGCGACGCTCGCGGGGCCAACGTCGAAGAATGTGGTGAGAGAACGTCATCCGTCGTTTTACCTGTATGTGCCGGATGGGTCTGACGCGGGTGACTACGTGCTGATCAAGCTGAACAAGAAGAGCGACCACAGGGAGTTCCAGGTTGGATCATTCGGAGGAATTACCGGCGGGAAGTCTGGCGTGAAGAAGGATAAGGAACTCGGGTTCAAGGCGGATCACGTTGGCATTCGAATGTACAAAGTGACGCTGGAAGAGGACCTTAAGCCGGGCGAGTATGCGTTTTTTATGGGGACGGGGCAAGGGGCTACGATGTCGGGGGCGCGGGGCGGGAATCGGTCGGGAGGGAATGCGGCGGGGCGGATTTATGATTTCAGCATTGTGGAATAGTTGAGTTGGGCAGCGTTTGGGTACAGCGGGCCGTTCAGTTTTCGCATCCGTGTGAAGCTGGGCCGGTAGATTATTTTTCTTTTGTTTGGTCGGTGATCCAGTTGGTTTCCCAGGTTTTTCCACCGTCGGCGGAGAAGGCTTGTTCGAAGTGGGGCGTGTTGGTTGTGACGCCAGTCCACGTGAAGCGGGCGTAGACGGAGCGGCCTTCGAACATTTGCTGGTTGTAGAATTCGCCGCGTCCGTTGGTGAACTGTCCGACCATCGGATTTTGCTCCATGACACCGTCGCCCGCGTCGGCCCAGTAGATACTCCACTGATGGGATTTCGGGTTGTAGAGGCGCACGGCTAGACCCTGGATGTGCAGGCTCTTGTCGGCGCTTTCGACGTTCATTTCTTCGACCTCCGCCTTACCGTCCAAAATTTTCCGGCAGGCTACGGTGCCGTCGAGTTCGATCCATTCGTTTGAGCCGACCAGACGCTTTTTCAGACGTTTGAGATGAATCTTCCAGGTGCCGACGGCGTAGTCGAAATCGTGTTGGCCGTCTCGTGTGGCGAAGGTGGTTTGTTCGGCGCGGACGATTGTGGGATGTGACCAGGTGGTCTGGATCAGGAGAGCGAATGACGCGAGGAGAGCTTTGTGGAGTCGCATTTGGGTTCCTCTCGATTCGTTGAATGGATTTGTCTGTGCGATTCCCGGCGTTTGTCGGATTTTACGCTTAGACGCGCAAAGGACTGCCAGGTTTCAATAGCTGAGTAAGAAGCGATGGGATTCGAGTTGGGTGGTGTTTGGGGTGCAGCAATGCTGCGCGCGTACATGATTGAGGTTGGCGGAGAGAGTCGTGGTGAGGCTGAGGTTGTTAGAGCGGCGCTGAACGCGCCGCACTGCGAATCATTCGGAGCGGAGCGCGTCGACTGGGTCGACGCTGGCGGCGCGGCGGGCTGGGATATAGCTAGCCAGTAGCGCGGCGGCAGATAGGATTATTGCTACGGCGGCCAGCGTCGGGAGGTCCCACGAGCGTACGCCGAAGAGCAGAGCTTGCATCGCGGCGGCGGCGCCAACGGCACAGCCGAGTCCGATAAGGACGCCGAGCGTTGTGAGGCGGCCAGCTTCGCCGAGAATCAATCGGTAGACCGAGCTTTGTTGAGCTCCGAGCGCCATGCGAACGCCGATTTCGCGCGTGCGCTGGCTGACGGAATACGCGATGACACCGTAGAGTCCGACAACACTCAAGAGCAACGCGAGTGAGGCAAACCCTGCTACGAGCCAAGCCGATGATCGATGAATGTAGGCCATCGGAGAGTTTTTGATGAGATCGTCCATGCTCGCGCCCCGCGTGGCGGCGATTTTTGGATCAAGCTGACGAATTGCGGCGGCGAGGGTCGGAATCACGCTGGTTTCGGCTTGCGACGTTCGGACCGCCAGCATGAAGTAATTGTCGGGAGTCTGGAGAAAGGGGAAATACAGGGCCGGGTGCATACCGGAGTCGAGCTGGCCTTCCTTAATGTCGTCCATAACGCCGACGATTTGAATCGGGACGGGCGGGGTAGAGAGAAACGAGATTTGCTTCGTGAGAGCGTCTTCGCCGGGGAAGTATTTCTGCTCGAATGAGCGATTAACGATGACAACTGGCGGCGCCGATTTCTGATCGTTGTCGTTGAAGGGGCGGCCGCGGACCAGCTTCGCTCCCAGGGCCGCAAAATATTCGGTGCTCACATCGCGCTCAGCGACCTCTTCGTGTTCGCCGTTCCAGGGACGGCCGATCACCCGAAACCAAGTGGTATTGCCCCAGCCGTCGATGGGCAGGGCGCTCGAGACGCCGACCGCTTTTACGCCGGGAACCTGATGCAACTTGTCGAGGATCAAGCGGTGGAGGGCGAGGGCCTCTTCGGGTTTGCTGTAGGTGGCATTGGGCGCGGCGACGAACATGGTCGCGACGTGATCGGGCTGAAACCCGACGTCGACGTGAAGCAAACGATAGAGGCTCTTGCCAAGAAGTCCCGCGATTACCAGAAGAATGACTGCCGTGGCCAATTCAAGCACGACGAGTTTCGAGCCGATTCTGCGCCATGTGTTTCCCGCGGAGCCTCGCGATCCTTCGGCAAGGCCTTCGCGCATTTCAGGCATGTTGGTGCGGACCGTCGGCGTCAGAGAAAAGAGGATCGCGGCGAAGATGGCGATGAGGGCCGCGAACGCGAAGACGCGCGGGCTGAACGCGAGGTGCTGCCAAAACGCCATGTGCGCGAGTAGATCTTCGGGGACGAGATGCGCGAGGAGGCGAGTGGTCCAGAATGCAGCCACCGTGCCGAGAATCGCGCCGGTGCCGACGAGCACGAAGGCTTCGGTGACAAATTGACGAATCAGGCGGCTAGGTGAAGCGCCGAGTGCGCCGCGCACGGCAAGTTCGCGGCGACGGCTTTCGGTGCGAACCAGAAGCAGGCTTGCGATGTTGATCGCAGCGATGGTGAGCAAGAGACCGGCACCGGCGAGAAGCATGATGAGAATGGGCCGAACGTCACCGACGATGTATTGCGAGAGTGGAACGACATTGGCGCCCTGCCCACGATTTGTGTCGGGATATTCCTTTTCGAGCTGTGCGGCGACGGACTTGGTGTCGGCAAGTGCCTGCAGGATAGTGACGCCGTCCTTGAGGCGGCCGACGCCGTAGATGCCGTGACAGCCGCGACTCAAGTCGCAGTGACCTTCGGGATGGAGCGTGAGCCAGAACTCGGCAGGCTCGACGGGTACGAAATGAAATTCGCGCGGTAGGACGCCGATGATGACCGTAGGATTACCGTCGAGCGTGACGGATTTGCCGATGACGTTGGGGTCGGAGGCGTAGCGCTTCTGCCATGCGGAGTAACTGAGCATTACGGTGCGCGGCGCGGAGAGGAGATCCTCTCCGGTTGCGAAATCGCGTCCGAGAATCGGGGCGACGCCGAGAACCCGGAAGAAACCGTCGCTGACGCGGCCGGAGGTCGCAGATTCGACGCCATCCGAGCCCTGCACCATGACGGAGTTGCCTCGAAACGCCTCGAGCGCGCTGAAGCTGACGTTGCGTTTTTTCCAGTCGAGATAATCGGGAACGGAGAGGTTGCTGTTTTCGAACAACGGAACGCGCTCGAAGACTCCAACCAAGCGGTTGGGATCTTTGTAGGGCAGGGGTTTGATGAGAGCGGCGTCGACGAACGCGAAGATAGCGACGCTGGCGGCCATGCCGAGCGCGAGCATGAGGATAGCGGTGACGGTAAAGCCGAGATTTTTGCGGAGCTGGCGCAGAGAGAAACGGAAATCCTGGAGTGTCGTCTCAAACCAGAAGCCGACGACGTCGCGGCTGCGGTCGCGGAGGTGGAGGTCGTTGCCGAATTCGCGGTTGATGGCGTGGCGGGCGTCTTGCGGGGTGATCGCGGGATTGGCGGTCTGGAGGTCGCGCTGCTTGAGTTCGCGGTGGTAGGCCATTTCTTCGGCGAGGTCGGAGTCGAATTTTTCGCGGCGGGCGAAGAAGAGGAGTTTTTGGAAGAGGCGAGAGATTGGGTTCGGCATGGGCGGCTCCTTTTGCTTGGTTCTGTGTTCGGCTCGTAGAGTTCGCTGGTTAGGCGTCCTGGAGGACGCGGGTGATCGCGGCGATGACTTGGTGGAATTGGGAGAGTTCGGCGCCGAGTTGTTTACGGCCCGCGGCGGTGAGTGTGTAAAAGCGGGCGCGGCGATTGGTCTCGGTCATTTTCCATTCGGCTTTGACCCAGCCCTGGAGGAGGAGGCGTTGAAGCGCTGGGTAGAGCGAGCCCTCTTCGACGGTCAGGACGTCTTGGGAGATGCGCTTGATGGAGAGCGCGATGCCGTAACCATGTAAAGGCGCGCGGGTCAGCGTTTTGAGGATGAGCATGTCGAGCGTGCCGGGGAGCAGGTCGGGCTTGGTCATTTCCGTTTTCGGGTCCTTTGGTGGTGCGGTCTCTTCTCGGATATAGACGTCTGAGACGGGGTTAGGGATAGATTGTCTATGGGTAGAACGACTTGGGGCGAGGAAAAGTTCCGTGGGGAGGGAATTTTTTTGTGGGGTGGGAGATAGTTGAGGTTGGGACGGGTTAGTAGGGTTAGGTTGGGTGCCTGGGCGCCCTGAAGGGACGCCCCTACAAAAACAAAGGCAAGCAGGAGCGGCTATTAAGCGGAAGTCGTTGGGGATATGGACGATAAGCGAGGGCGATGATGAAGAAGGGAAGTTTGGCGAGTACGGCGGATCGGCAGGCGATTTTGGCTCGGCTGGCGAAGATGAGGGCGGATAGCCCGCGCCAGTGGGGACAGATGAACGCGCACCAGGCGGTTTGTCATCTGTGCGATTCGTTTCGCGGGGTGATGGGGGATCGTGCGTTGTCGGGGAAGCCGATGTGGATCGGCAAGCTCGTGAAATGGGTGGCGCTGGACTCGCCGCTGATGTGGACGCGCGGGACGCCGACGATGCCGGAAGTGGATCAAATGAAACTGGGGACGAAGCCGTTGGAGTTTGCGGCGGATGTGCAGGAGCTACAGAGGCTGGAGGAGCGATTCTCGAAAGTGCCGCACGATTTTACGTGGCAGCCGCATCCGTTTTTTGGAGAGATGAGCGAGAAGGAGTGGATGCGGTGGGGATGGCTGCATATGGATCATCACTTTCGGCAATTCGGTGTGTAGAAAATGGAAAATGGAAAATGGTGCGCTGCGCGGGCTTTTTGTTATGTGACGGCGGTTGCACTAAGTGGACTTTGTTGCTTTGAAGCGGAGGCGGGTGTAGTCGGCGATCCAGGTTCCATTGGCGTCGCAGAGTTGGGAGCGGAGGGCTTCTTGCACTTCGGCGAGGTAGGCGTCGCGGTCCTCGGCGGGGAGTTTGTCGGTGAAATTGTGGCCGAAAGTTTGGAGCCAGGCGGTCACGTCGCCGGGTAGCGGAGTGGGGCGCGGGATGAGAGCAATGTAGTCGATCGTGAAGCCGCCGCGAACGAGGCGGACGGAGTAGTCTTCGACGGTGGGGAAGTACCAGAGGTCTGCGAATTTACCGTCGATGTTGCGGCGGTTGAGGGCGGCGATGAGCGCCGTCCTTATTTTTTCCACGCAACGTGCGCCACCCATTTCGGCGACGAAGCGTCCGCCGGGGCGGAGAGCTTTTTTCACGCCGGAGATCACGGCATTGGGATCGTTGCGCATCCAGTGAAGAGCGGCATTGCTGAAGACGGCGTCGAAGTCGTTTTCGAAGGGGAGATTTTCGCCGTCGACGATTTGCGCGGGGACGCTGAGTTTTTTGGTGGCTTCGACCTGGGCGGCACTGGCGTCGACGCCGAGGACATCACAGCCGAGAGCTTGGAGTTTGGCGGTGAGGACGCCGTCACCGCAGCCTAGATCGAGGATGCGTTCGCCGGGTTGGGGAGCGAGAAGCTCGAGTACGGGGGCCCCCAGGTCGGAGACGAAGCGGGCGTTGCGGGCGTATTGGTCGGGGTTCCAGGTTTGGGTCATTTCAATATGTTACGGCGAAGGGTGGGGCCCGGCCTTATTGGAAGGATTTACGAGGCGTATTGAGCGAGCTTATGGCGGTTGAATGCGTCTCATGGCTGTAGAAAGCAGATTCCTCACTCCGCTCGGAATGACAGTGTTTCTCCACGCTCGACAGTTGATACAACGGACGCTTTGAGCGTTCGCAGGCTGAGAACTTGCCGAGATGGGGCGCAGCGGTCCTGCGCCCGTACAAAATCGTGCGCTACCAGGATTTTTGCTTGCGCAGGGTGGTGATGTGGGCGGTGTGATGTTTGCCGTGCCACTCGTAGAGGAAGAGGAGCCAGTCGATATTTTTCTGGCCGCTCTCGGGATGGATCAGCGGGCGAGCGAAATCTTCGTGTTTCACGCCGCGCCAGGTGAGGTCCCATCGTTCGTGGAGCGCGTCGAGGAGTGTTTGGGAGACGGCGATGGGGGCTTTCGCGTCGGCGAGCTTGGCCCACTCGGATTCCTCGTACGTCTTAATGGTCGGGTTGTTTTCGGTGAGCGCGAGGCGGAGGCGGATGAACGCGTTCATGTGGCTATCGGGAACGTGGTGGACGACCTGACGGACGGTCCAGCCGCCGTCGCGATAAGGCGTGTCGAGCTGCGCGTCGGAGAGTCCGGCTACAGCAACGCGCATCTTTTTAGGGGTTGAAGCGATTTCCGCGATGGCTTCGTTGCGGCGTTGAGGTGTTATGTTGGTGGGCATCTCAAATTTGCCGATGGGATAGCGCGGATCCATGCTGAATCCTCCAAGTTGACGCCGCATCTAATATTGCCGAGTCGGTGATCACCGCGGCGGCGGGCGTTCACGGACCCAGCGTAGCGGCGCTGGGCCGGAGTCGTCAAAAAGAGCTAAGGCTCGACGGCTCTCCAAATTGGACGGATGGACGCCCTGTAAGACGCAACGCGGTCGAATGTTACAATGTCGAGCGCGTTTGGCCAGCGGCTTGATTGATAGAGTGGATATTTTGTAGCGCGATGGCACGCGGCGGAATCAAATTGTCAGGAGCGAACGAATGCATAACGTGGTGATTATCGGCAGTGGCTGCTCGGGGCTGACGGCCGCCATCTATGCAGCGCGCGCAAGTTTGAATCCACTTGTGATCGATGGCCACGAGCCTGGCGGGCAGCTCTCGCTGACAACTCACGTCGAAAATTTTCCCGGCTTTCCGGATGGAATCATGGGGCCGGAACTCATCGAAAACATGCGGAAGCAGGCCGCGAAGTTTGGGACGGAATTTAAGGCGGGGACGATAACGGAAGTCGATTTGAGCCAGCGGCCGTTTAAAATTACGGCGGGGAAGGACGTTTACGAAACGAAGACTCTGATCGTAGCGGCGGGCGCCTCAGCGCGTTTGATTGGATTGCCGAACGAACGGGCACTGATCGGGCACGGGGTTTCGACTTGCGCGACGTGCGATGGATATTTCTTCAGGAACAAGCCGATCGCGGTCGTGGGCGGCGGCGATTCGGCGATGGAAGAAGCGAACTTTTTGTCGCGCTACGCGAATAAAGTGTATCTGATTCACCGGCGCACAGAGTTTCGCGCTTCGAAAATCATGATTGATCGCGCGAAGGCGAACGAGAAGATCGAGTTTGTCGTACCGGCGGCCATCGAGCAGATCATTGAGAAGGATGGCTCGGTCGAAGGCGTGCGCGTGAAGAACCCGGAGACGGGCGAGACGCGCGAAATCGCGATTCACGGTATGTTTGTCGCGATCGGCCACGATCCGAACAGCAAAATCTTCAAGACGAAACTCGATATGGATGCGAACGGCTATCTCGTCGCGACGCATGGCAGCTTGACGAAGATCCCTGGGGTCTTCATTGCCGGGGACGTGCAGGACCACCGCTACCGGCAGGCGGTTACCGCGGCTGGATCGGGTTGCATGGCCGCGCTGGACGCTGAAAAGTTCCTCGAAGAACACAAAGACTAACCAGGACTGGCCGCGAAGCGCGGCAGTCAGCGATAATCGAAGCATCCCATGCTCCGATCGATACTGCTGAAGCTGTCGGATAGCCCGGGTTTTGCCCGCTGGGTCATCACGAATAACTCCACCCGTAAGATGTCACGCCGCTTTGTCGCGGGCGAAACGCTCGACGATGCTGTGGGCGCAGCACGCAAGTGCAACGAGCTCGGCATGATGGCGAGCCTGGATTATCTGGGCGAAAACGTTGCGACGACCACCGACGCGCAACGCGCGCGCGACGCCTACCTCGAAATCTTCGATCGCATCGCGGCGGAAAAGCTCGACGCGAATGTTTCCTGCAAATTGACGCAGATGGGTCTCGACCTGAGCCCAGAGTTTTGTGAAGGGCTGGTGTTGTCGGTGGTGGAACGAGCCGCGGCGCACGGAAATTTCTTGCGCGTTGATATGGAGGGCTCGGTCTACACGCAGCGCACCGTGGAATTGGTCAAGCGGATTCGCGCGCGGGACGCGGCGGTCGGGACCGTGATTCAGGCGTATTTATATCGAAGCGAAAAGGATATTCAGGATCTCTTGGGATATGGTTGCCGGATTCGTTTGTGCAAGGGTGCGTATAAAGAGACGGCCGAAGTAGCGTTCGAACGGAAAGAGGACGTCGACGGCAACTATGTGCGACTGATGCAGATGCTGCTGCCAAGTGGCGTGTACCACGGTATTGCGACGCACGACCCAAAGATGATTGGCGAAACGATTCGGTGGGCGGCGGAGAAGCAGATTTCGAAGAATGATTTTGAGTTTCAGATGCTTTATGGGATTCGAACGGATTTGCAACGGCGGTTGGTGAAGGGCGGATACCGAGTTCGCGTTTATATTCCGTATGGGCAGGATTGGTTTCCGTACTTTATGCGGCGGCTGGCCGAGCGGCCCGCGAATATTGGATTCCTGCTGCGAAATTTTTTCCGCGGATAAGCTAGTGCGCCCCGACAGATCGCAAGAACCGCCGGCAGGGATGCCGGCGCTATCCTAAAGTGTCGCCGGGTTGCATTACATGGACCTCGAGACCAGCGATGTCCTTCGTTTCCGCTTTGAATTGTTCCGGTGTGCCGACGAGCGGTGGGAATGTGCCGTAGTGCATTGGTATGACCTGTTTCACGCTGAGAAGTCGCGTGGCGTAGGCCGCTTCTTTCGGGCCCATCGTGAAGTTATCGCCGATCGGAAGCATCGCGACGGTGGGCTTGTAAATCTCGCCGATCAGTTTCATGTCGCCAAACAGGCAGGTGTCACCCGCGTGATAGAGCGTGAAGCCTCCCGGCATGCGAATGATCAGGCCGGCGGGTTCGCCCGCATAGATGAGTTTGCCGCCGTCGTCGATTGAGTTCGAGTGGAACGCGTTCGTTAACGTCACGTCGAAGTCGCCGAACTTCTGCGAGCCGCCTTTGCCCATCGGATGAGCTCTGTCGATTCCTTTGCCGTGCAGCCACATAGCCGTCTCAAAAATCGCGAATACTTTCGATCCGTGCTCTTTCGCCAATTCGATGAGATCGCCGAAATGGTCGCCGTGCGCGTGAGAAAGAAAAATCACGTCGAGCCGAGAAAACTTTTTCAGCTTTTCCGGGCACAACGGGTTGTGCATTACGAAGGGATCGATGAGCGCGACTTGTCCGCTGGGAGTCGTCAGCGAAAACGTAGCGTGGCCGAAGTAGGTGATCTTGTTGCCTTTGGTGTCGAGCATGGACAGACCTCAGTCGAATTTTTTGAAACTAACGGTGGATCAAAGACGGGGTTCGGATCGTCAGGATGCTGTGATTCCGGAATTCAGTGGTTCAAATTGCAGTGCCGCTCGAGAAGCCGCAATCTCACTTTCCAGCAGCGGCACTCGTGTTGGATGCGAGGAGTTGGCGAATGGCCGCTTCATATGTGGCGCGGTCATTTTCACCTAGCAGGTGACCGATCTGCCGCCCGTCGGGCGCGTAGAAAAACGATGCGGGAATCGCTCCACTCCAGCCGGGCAGGACCGCTTGAACGAAAGCGCTCTCACCGCCGGCTTTTTTGCGGAAATTCGGAAATGCCGGCTTGTAGCGCGCGATGAATCGCCGCGTCAAAATCAGATCGCCTTCGTCGTCGAGGTTTATCCCGACAACTTTCAGCCCCTTCGGCTGATATTCCTTGATCAATTCATTGAGCATCGGGAATTCGTCGCGACACGGTTCGCACCACGTCGCCCAAAACGTGATCAGCACCGGCTTCCCGTGATACTCCTCGAGGATTTTTTGATATCCCGCCGAGTCGATGAGCGGAGGATCGTGCGGCGCGGTGGCTTGTGGCGCGGCGAAAGCAGAGGCCGCGAGCAGTAGAACAAGTGCGACGAAAATAGTCCGAGTTCGCATGGATAATTCCTTCCATTTCTATTGTATCTGGACGCATCGCGGTTGAGAAAGTAGTGCGCGCCGCGTACAATCAGTGGCATTGCTTGAGCTTCCGGACGCTAGCAGCGGTCGGACAGGCAAATTTCCGGCGGTCGCGCAGCGTGAACTGAGGGAGCACCGGTCCCGGGCAAAAACGAGGAGATCTGGAATGGCATATGTGATTGCCGAGCCCTGCATCGGCACGAAAGACACAGCCTGCGTGGACGTGTGCCCGGTCGATTGTATTCACCCGCGCAAGGACGAGCCGGATCATGAAGGCGTCAAGCAGTTGTTTATCAATCCGGTGGAGTGCATCGATTGCGGCGCGTGCGTTCCGGTGTGTCCGGTGACGGCGATTTTCGCGTTGGAGGATTTGCCGGAAAAGTGGCAGAGCTTCACGCCCGTCAATGCGGACTATTACACGAAGAAGTAGCGGGGGCTTGTCGTTTTGATTTTGCAGGTTTGGTGAAGAAGCGAACTTGGGCGGCACGCTGAGGCGTGCCGCTTTTTTTGTGGGCCTCAACTCGGAGAAGTGGATTGGTTTTCTATGGCTTCCAACTCTTTGTCATCCTCGTGCCATCTATCTCTGTGGTGAGTGACTATTCGGAGCGGCTCTTGAATTGTGTGAAATTGCGGATGCAGCGGGCGTGGCGTCGCACATGCGTCGCTGCCATCGCATTGGTTGGGCTTGCAGGGTTTACTTCAGCGAGCATCGCGATTGCGCAAGCGCCTGCGCAATCGTCGCCCCCGGCTGACGCCAAGCCGGAAGCTCCTCAGCCCACTCACGGACAATCGCTCGCCGGCAACTGGGCCGGTTCGCTCAAGGCGGGCGATAACGTTCTTCACTTTGTTTTGCACATCGGCACGACCGAATATGGCGTAGCGGTGGCGACGATCGACAGTCTCGATCAGGGTGTTTACGGCATCGAAGCCGGTTCGCTGGCACAGTCCGGCTCAACCTTTCAATTCGAAATCCCTTCGGTGAACGCTGGGTTTGAAGGAACGGTCGCGGCGAATCGCGAATCGATTGATGGAGTGTGGTCACAGGGCGGAGCCCATCTGCCGATCGTGTTTCATCGGCAACCGCGCGTCGCGCTTTCGAAGAGCCCGGCCGGCGCGATCTCGACTGCTGAAGGCACATGGCAGGGTGCGATCGAGGCAAACGGGATGCGCTATCGGCTACAAATGCACATTGCGCACGACGCGCAGGGGCATCTGATCGCCACGATGGACAGCATCGATCAAGGAATTAACGGATTCCACGCGTCCCAAGCGACGGAAAGCGATTCGCAGATTCATCTCGAACTCCCCGCGGTTCACGGCACGTACGACGGAACGATCAACTCGGTGCGCAACTCGATGACCGGGACGTGGCGGCAGAACGGCGATCCGACGCAACTCACTTTTCATCGCTCCGATCAGATTCTCGAATTGAGGCGGCCGCAAAATCCGAAGAGGCCGTATCCGTATGAAGAAGAAGAGCTGACGTTTGAGAATTCGAAAGCGGGAACCACGCTGGCTGCAACGCTGACGATCCCGCGCGGCGCGGGCCCGTTTCCGGCGGCGATCTTGCTCGTCGGTTCGGGGCCGCTCGATCGCGATGAAACCGACGGTGGTCACCGGCCGTTCCTCGTGCTTGCTGATCACCTGACGCGCAAAGGCATCGCAGTGCTGCGTTATGACAAGCGCGGTCTCGGCAAATCGACCGGGAGCTACGATGATGCGACAACCAGTGATTTCGCCGGGGACGCCGAGGCGGCGCTCGCGTTTCTGAAAACGCGGAAGGTAATCGACTCGCGGAAGATCGGCATCGTCGGCCACAGCGAGGGTGGCATCATCGCGTCGATGATTGCTTCGCGTTCAACGAATGTGGATTGGATTGCGGTTTTGGCGGGGCCCGCGACGAAGGGCGAAGAGACGCTGCTCATCCAGTCGGACCTTATCACGCGCGCTGCGGGCATGACGAACGATCAGGTCGCGAAGAGCCTCGATTTCGATCGGCAGTCTTACAATCTCGTCCGCAACGAAAAGAATCGCGCTGAACTCGAGAAGGAGCTCGCCGATCTGGTGAAACTGAGCAGCATCGGTCCGGCGATGCCCCCGGCGTTCATGCAGCGGCAGATTCATTGGACGAGCTCGCCGTGGTTTCGGTATTTCCTCGACTACGACCCCGTTCCGGCGTTGAAGCAGACGAAGTGTCCGGTGCTGGCCTTGAGCGGCGAGAAGGATTTGCAGGTACCGCCGAAGGAAAATCTGCCGCTGATTCGAAAGGCGCTGGAAGACGGCGGCAACAAAGACTTCAAGGTGCTCGAACTACCGGGACTCAATCATGAGTTTCAGCACTGCTATATGGGTCTGCCAGCGGAATCGCGCGCGATCGAGGAGACGTTCGCTCCCGACGCGATGAGCGCGCTCTCCGACTGGATCCTGCAACATACTGCCTCCTAATCGCGCATGAACTGCGCTTCTGCGTTTGCTGCACCCGCCCCCGCATTGCTCGCATCGAACACAGGTGCGTGATTCACACAACATTCATCTTCCGCATCCACGAAACTCGGTGCCGCGGGTTATTCTTTTCTTCGGGAGACCGCTCTAGCCTCCGTGCCTCCACGCCTCCATCTGGTTCTGGTCGTCCACGCACACCAGCCGACCGGCAATTTCGATCACGTTTTCGAACAGTCGTTCGCGCGATGCTATCGACCATTCGTCGAAGTACTGGAGCGCCATCCGAATGCGCGAATGGGTCTGCACTATACCGGGCCGCTGCTCACATGGATCGAGTCGCATCATCCCGATTATTTCGAGCGGCTGCGGGAGTTGGTGAAGCGCGGTCAAGTGGAGATGATCGGCGGCGGGTTTTATGAGCCGATCCTGATATCGATTCCTTCAGCAGATCAGCACGACCAGATTGTTCGGCTCGCGGATTACGTCGAGCAGCATTTCGGAAAGCGGCCTGAAGGCGCGTGGCTTGCCGAGCGTGTGTGGGAACCGCAACTCGCGTCGGTGCTCTCGTCGGCTGGTGTGGGCTACACGGTTCTCGACGACATTCACTTTCTATCGGCGGGTTTCGAACAGAACGAACTGTTTGGCGACTATATAGCCGAGGACAAAGGCGAGACCATTCGCATCATCCCTGGACAGAAATCGCTGCGTTACCTCATCCCCTGGGATGGGGTCGACAAAGTGATGGCAGGGCTGCACGAAATGTTTCTCGCGCATCCAGACGGCATCGCTGCGATGGGCGATGACATGGAGAAGTTCGGTGGGTGGCCGGGGACGTTCGAACACTGCTACGACGAGCAGTGGCTCGATCAATTATTCGAAGCGTTCGAACGCAATTCCGAGTGGCTGGATATCTGCACTCCCGGCGAATATCTTTCGACGCACACTCCGCTTGGTCGCGCCGATCTGCCGACTGCGTCTTACACCGAGATGATGGAGTGGGCGCTGCCGACGCGCACGCGTGAGCATTACAACGCGTTGCTGAAGGAGTTCAGCGGACGTAGCGACGTGCTCTCGTTTTTGCGCGGATGCCCGTGGCGCGGATTCTTTCGCAAGTACGCGGAGTCAAATCTGATGCACAAGAAGATGTTGCGAGTAGCCAGGCGCATCTCGGCCGCGCCGCGGCGCCGCAGTGGTTCGAAAGCGGCGGAAGAGCTGGCACAGGCTCGCGATCTCTTACAACGCGCGCAATGCAATGATGCTTACTGGCACGGAATTTTTGGCGGGCTCTACGCGCCGCATCTGCGCACCGACATTTCGCGCAACTTGATTCGCGCCGAAGCGATCGCGGATCGGCACACTCCCGGCGCCGCCACGCCTCGGCTTGAAACACTCGATTACGACGGCGACGGTGTCGACGAGTTGCTCTTCACCGCTCCCGAGTATCAGGCGCTGGTGAAACCTTCAGACGGCGCCACGCTGCCGACTCTCGATTTCCGTCTCACCGAGTCGTCGCTGGTCAATTCGATCTTGCGCAGGCCCGAGCCGTATCACACGCGGCTTCGCGATCCGAATTATCGGCCTGCGACGTCAACTGCCGCGGCGTATGAGCAAACCAAGGTTAAGGAGGCGGGCCTTGAGCGATTCTTGCTCTACGATCGCTGGTCGCGGAACACGTTTCGTTTGTTCCTGTTCGATCCGGCGAAGGGCGCGGGCGAATATGAATCGCTCCAGTTGCAGGAAGACCCCGGCTTCGCGGCAGGCGCATTCTCCGTCGAAGATTCTTCGGCGCGTGGAAGTGAGCTTCTTCGCGAGGGATTCGTCATGTTCGGCGGAGCGAATTCTGATTCCACCACCGAACTTGCAGTCACAAAACAATTTTCGTTTGGGCCCGCGCCGCGCGGTTGCGAAATCGCGTGCGAGCTTCGGCTGAAATTCAAATCGCCGTTGCAGCGGCCGATGGCGGTAGGACTTGAGTCGGTGACCAATCTGCTGGCTCCCGACGCGGCCGATCGATTTTTTGAGACACCTGAAGGGCGGCAGAATCTCCGCTTCAGCGGAGCGTTGCCGGGGCCGACACTAAGGATGGAAGACGGTTGGCAACGCGTGAAGATCGCTCTGCACGCGCCCGGCGCACAGCATTTCT
Source organism: uncultured Acidobacteriota bacterium (assembly GCA_963795355.1). Classification (GTDB taxonomy): domain Bacteria; phylum Acidobacteriota; class Terriglobia; order Acidiferrales; family UBA7541; genus Acidiferrum. Next base: position 545,881 of record CAWCHM010000005.1, on the reverse strand, counting down.
GGGTTGCGCCGATCGAAACGGTGTCGGAGTCCGAAGAAGGATTCGAACGCGTTTATCAGGGTTCGCAGATTTTGGCGGTATGGTATCCGGACTTCGGCGCCGGCAACACCTGGCTAGGCCGCCTGGTCTGGCGGGTGGAACAACTCGAGTAAAGCGGCGTCTTTACAAGCGGAACCGTCGTCGTCACTCACAAATCAACAAATTTTGCGCAAAGGGCCAAGCTTCGTCGATCCATTGCCCCTCACAGCGGAATCCGGTCCGCTTCGCCATCGCAAGAACTTCTCCGGCTCGATACTTGTGCGAGCTTTCGGTCCAGATTGTCTCGCCTTCCTCAAAGTCAACGCGCGTCAACGCAGCCGGAATAGTCACGCTCTGGGCTTGCATCGATCGTAAATGCATCTCAATGCGGCGCTCCGTGCGGTTCCAGCGCGCTTCGTGCTTAAACTGCGCCAAATCGAAATCGGCTCCGAGTTCGCGATTGATCCGTGCCAGCAAATTCTTGTTGAACGCCGCCGTAACTCCGGCGGCATCGTCATACGCGAGGACCTGTGTCTCTTCGTCCTTCTCCAAATCTGTGCCGAGTAGTAAGGCGTCACCGCGACTCAGGGTGTCGCGGACTTCGCGAAGAAACTCTTCGCCCATCTCACGGTCAAAATTACCGATCGTGCTGCCCAAAAATAGAACCAGCAAATGCTCCTGCGAGTCGCGCCCTTTCGCCACCGCGCGCAGACCGTCCAGATAGGTCTGTTCGTATCCGACGACGCTGACCAGATCGATCTGCCCAAGCTCTTTTTCGCACGCAGCTAACGCCGAAGGCGAAATCTCGATCGGATAATAAAACGTCCGCTGCCGGCGCGACAGGGCCTCCAACACCCATCGCGTCTTTTTGCCGGTACCGCTGCCAAGTTCCGCGACGGAAATCGGGCGAGGCATTCGGTCAACGATCTCTCTCGCGTGCGTCTCGAGCAGTCGCGCATCAGCACGCGTCAGCCCATACTCCGGCAACACGCAGATCGTTTCAAATAGTGCCGAGCCGACTTCGTCGTAGAGATACTTCGACGGCAGCTCTTTCTGTCCGGCTTTGGTGAGTCCGTCTCGCACTGCATCCGCAAATTCGGACACATGCCGAACGGGAAGGGAATAGGTCAGCATATCTGCATCTGCTCCCACGCCTGAAAGGACGGCGTTAGTCTTCTACGCAACGAAACGTTGCGTAGACGAATGGATAATGTGGTTGGAACCAGTTCCGAAACGAACGTCGCAACATACAGGCAGCCGTGCGGGGCGAGCCGCCCTTCATTACGTAGTGCTTGCCGTCAAAAAAATTAGCCGAGTAACCTGGGTAAAACGACATCGGTTCAAATCCGGGGAACGGCTCGAACACCGTGCGCGTCCACTCCCAACCATTGCCCACGACGTCGTGCACGCCGAACGCGCTCGCACCTCGCGGATATGCGCCCACCGGACTCGGGTCCCAATGCTGAAAATCGAAATTGCCGTACTTCTCGCTGGGCGCTTCGTGGCCCCATGGATATTCGCGCTCCACTCCATCTTCCGATGTTCCGTACGCCGCACGATGGAACTGCTCTTCGCTCGGCAATTTGCGGCCGAGCCACTTCGCGTAAGCCGTTGCTTCGGCGTGGCTCACGTACACCGGCCAATCGAGAGGCAACTGGATGTCGCCAAACATCGTGCGATACATCCACAAATTTCCTTCGCGCCGCCAGAATGTCGGATGCGCGATCTTATCTTCGTTCTTCCACTTCCACGCTTCATCGCTCCACAGCGCGCGATTCTGATATCCGCCGGCCTGCATGAACTGCAGAAAATCGCGATTCATCACGTTGTAAGTGTCGATCGCAAATCCCGGAACAAACGCTTCGAGTCCATCCAGCTCGTTGTCCCATCCGAATTCCGAATTGTTTTCGCGCTTCAAGCCGAGTGTTGCCGTGCCAGCGGGAATATCGACGAGATGAGATTTCGCGCGCGCCGTCTTCCACACCGCTTCTTTCGGCGCCGGGACTTTCCGTTTCGCCGGAAGTTGATGCAGCATGTACGAAAGCGTCTCCGCATGCATCAGACGATGTTCGATCGCAACTTCCAGCATCGAGAGCAAGAGCGGGTGCCCTTCCGACGGATTCGCGAGTGTGCGCGCAATCGCGCGATCCAATTCCTCGCGCAGACGGGTATTGTATCCATCGATCTCTGCGCGCTTTGGCCAATCCGACGGCTGATCGGTCGGCAATCCCCCGCCCACCGGATCAATACCGAACGCAAACAGCTTATCGAATGTCTCGTTGAACGATTGCAAACCGAACGCTCGTTGCGCGAGCAAATTCCAGTCGAACGATTCGACGTGCCCCACATAAAAGATAATCCGGTGCCGCTCGTTGATCGGACGGTCGTACATCGCGTCTTCGCGCACGATTCGAAACAGGTCGTCGGTGCGTTTCCGGGCTTCAATTAAGCGAAGATGCAAATCGTGACGGATGCGAACGGCGCTGTTGAGGGCTCCCATGCAATCTTCTCCGGTCTTTTGGATGCCGCGTTCGCCTCAAGGATGCAGCTAAGTTCCTTGGCGGGGATGCATGGCGCGCTACCATGTTCGCCCTCATTTTGAGACGATGTCAACCGAAACGCTGGCGAAAGTCTGGCTTCTAAATTCCGTGCATCCTTACAGATGAAACCTACCATCCAGTTTCGCGAAGTGACATACAGCGTAACCCGTAATCAATCTGGGGCTTCCGCCGCACCGTTGGTCTTCGATATCGTGAGTGCCATTTCCTTGGAAATTCACGCAGGCGAAACGCTCGTCCTGCTCGGTCGTAGCGGTAGCGGTAAAACCACCCTCCTCAGGCTTATAAATCGCCTTTTAACGCCCCCAAAAGGGGTGATACTCGTGCAGGATCGTGCAACAACCGAGTGGGATCCAATCGCTTTGCGCCGCGGAATTGGGTATGTGATCCAGGAAGGCGGCCTTTTCCCGCATTTTACGGTGGCCCAAAATGTCGCGCTGGTTCCGACACTCGAAGGTTGGGATTCCGGTAGAACGAGTAAACGTGTACGGGAGCTACTGGAACTTGTAGGCCTCGAACCGGGGCAATTCGCCGACCGCCGCCCCAATCAACTCTCCGGCGGACAGCGTCAACGCGTCGGCGTCGCCCGCGCTCTCGCTGCCGACCCTCCGATCCTGCTGATGGACGAGCCTTTTGGTGCTCTCGACCCGGTCACGCGCGCCGAGATGCAGCGCGAATTCGCTGATATCGCGCGCCGCCTCGGCAAGACGATTGTCTTCGTGACGCATGATCTACGCGAAGCCCGCCGCCTCGCAACGCGTATCGTTCTTCTTCAGTCTGGCCGGATCGTTGCATCGTCGACGCCCGAGGAATTTCTGCGCATCGACCATCCCGAAGTGCGCGCGTTCGCAGCCACGCTCGACTCGACTCCCGCCGACCAGATCTCGCAATCGCAAGCGCGATCGGACGCGACGCCAGCGCCCGGAGCCAGCGCATGAGCACCTGGCAATTCTTCGTCACCCATCGCTCTGACATTTTTCAAGCCACGCTGACGCATCTGACACTCGTTTCGATCTCGATGCTCATCGCTATCGGCATCGCAGTTCCACTGGGAATGTTCATCGTGCAGCGGCCCGCGCTGCGTTCGCTTGCGCTCGGCATCGCCAGCATCCTGCAAACGGTGCCGAGCCTCGCGCTGTTCGGTTTTCTTATTCCGATTCCATTCATCGGCGGCATCGGTACTCGCACGGCGATCGTCGCGCTCGTGCTGTATGCGTTGCTCCCGATTCTCCGCAACACCTACGTCGGCCTGACCAACATCGATCCCGCGGTCTTGCAAGCAGCCGAAGCCATGGGTATGACCGAGAATCAGATTCTCTGGCGAGTGCGCCTTCCGCTCGCACTTTCCGTAATTCTCGCGGGCATTCGAACCGCCACGATTATCACCATCGGCGTCGCGACAATTGCCGCCGCGATTGGCGCGGGCGGCCTGGGCACTTTTATCTTCCGCGGCGTTGCGATGGTCAGCGATGCGGTGCTGCTCGCCGGTGCAATTCCCGCCGCCGCTCTGGCAATCCTTGCCGACGGACTACTGGCACTGCTCGAACGCCGTCTAAAAGTAACCTAGCGCGCACGTCTCCTGTGCTCTGCGCGTTCTCTGCGATGAAGTTTGTTTTTGCTTCCTTCGACCGTCAATATCTGTGAGACATTGCCAACCATGCGCCGCGCCGTTTTGTCGATTATCGGTTTTGCACTTCTTCTTTCCGGCTGCGGCCCCTCTCAGCCCCACATCACCGTCGGCTCAAAATTCTTCACCGAGCAAGTGATCCTCGCCGAGCTTCTCGCGCAGCACATCGAATCCCGCACCGGCATTCATGTCGACCGCAAATCCAATCTTGGCGGCACGTTGCTCTGCCAGAAGGCGCTTCTCGCAGGCGATCTCGATCTCTACGTCGAATACACCGGCACCGCTCTCATCGCGGTCCTGAACGAATCGCCCACCGACAATTCCGACGCGAAAGCCGTCTACAACCGCGTCAAGCAAGGCTACGCCGAGCGCTTCAATCTCGAAGTCACTGAGCCTCTCGGATTCGAAAACACATTTGCGATGGTTGTCCGCGGCTCCGACGCCGATCAGTTTCGCTTGCGCACGATTTCCGACATCGTCTCGATCGCGCCGCGTTGGCGTGCCGGCGTTGGCTACGAATTCCTCGAGCGCCCGGATGGCTATCGCGGCTTCGTCCAGCGCTACGGCCTGAAGTTCGCCGAAACTCCCAGCGTCATGGATCTCGGCCTTATCTATCGCGCGCTCGTCGATAAAAAAGTCGACATCGTCGCCGGCAATTCCACCGACGGTCTGATCGACGCGCTCCATCTCGTCGGCCTCTCCGACGATCGCCACTATTTCCCGCCGTATGACGCCGTACCTATCGTTCGCCGCGACACGCTCGCGAAATTTCCAGCGCTGCGCGCAGCTCTCGCCGATCTTGCCGGAAAAATCTCCGTCGCCGATATGCGTCACATGAACGCCGAAGTCGACGCCGACCAGCGCGACCCCGCCGCCGTGGTCCGCGCCTTCCGCGCCGCCAGAAATTTGTAAGAGATTCAGGCTTGAGCAAAATCATGTTGATGAGCAGCCTGCTGCGCCCCAGCTTGCCCGGACGCAAGACTAAGCGTGGTTTTTCTTGGGTGACGATTCGTGAACAGCCGGGCCTCGTTCTTCGTTATGGCAACGCAAACGCCACAACGTAATCCCCCTGCTTCGTCCCGAGCTTCCCGTGCCCACCCGCCGCAATCACCACATACTGCTTCCCGCCAACAACGTACGTCATCGGTGTCGCTTGTCCACTGGCAGGCAGCTCGTACGACCAAATTTCTTTTCCGTTCGCGGCGTCGAACGCGTGAATGAGGTTGTCCGTCGATCCGGCGGTGAACACAAGGTTTCCCGCCGTCACAATCGGCCCCCCGAAATTAATCGTGCCTGTGTGGCCGTCTTTCTTATAGCTCCCCAGCGGCACATCCCATGCCTTGGTGCCGGTGAATAAATCCACTGCCTCGGTCGTACCCCAGGGTGGAGGCGTGCAAGGCGTTCCCTTGGGCCCGAGAAACGGTTCGCGGTACATTCCGTAGGGTGCGCCTGATTGCCGTGCAAATTCACCGCTCATCCGATTTTTTTCACGGTCGGAATACACGGCGCCCAATTTGTCGCGCTCGATCAATCTCACCCACATCGCCAGATGGTTCGTGTTCATGATCAGCAGGTGTCGCTGCGGATCGAACGCGGAACTTCCCCAGTTCACGCCGCCCGCATTGCCGGGATAGACGATCGTTCCCTGCAAGCTTGGCGGCGTAAAGATTCCCTCCGACCGTGAAGCCTTGATTCGGTCTTCGCACCACTTGCGATCTTCTTCGGAAGTACCGAAGGCGTCGCTCGCTTTTAATCCTTCGGGTACCGTTGAAATCCCAGATGGCTGCGTCGGCCAGGCTTCGTCTCCGGGAATATCGGTTTTCGGGACGGCTATCTCTTCGACCGGCAAGAGCGGCTTGCCGTTCAGCCGGTTGAGTACAAAAACACGCGCCATCTTCGTGGTGATGGCGATTGCGGGTGTCTTGTCTTTCCATGTAAACAGCGTCGGCTGCGACGCTACGTCGTAGTCCCACAAGTCGTGATGCACGACCTGAAATCCCCAAACAAACTCGCCGGTCGATGCCTTCAGCGCCACCACCGAGTTCGCCCACTTGTTGTCGCCTTTGCGAATTCCGCCGAAATAATCCGGCGCCGCGCTTCCTGTCGGCACGAACACCAGATCGTGTTCCGCATCGACCGAAATCGTCGACCACGCATTTCCCGCGCCTGTTCGCGGCTTCGTATTCTTTCCCCACGGAATCGGGTCCCAGCTCCAGCGCTGTTCTCCGGTGCGGGCATCGAATGCGCGCACGATTCCACGTTCCACTTGCACCGCGCGGTTGTCGCCTATCGAGGACCCGACCACGACGAGATCGCCCGCGATCGAAGGCGCCGATGTCACCTGGTAATCGCCTACATTTCGCAGCTCCACGTCGCGCGTCAGATCCACTCGCCCTTCCGTGCCAAAGTCGGCGCACGGCTTGCCGGTCTGTCCGTCCAGCGCGATCAGGCGCGCGGTGATTGTCCCGATGAAGATTCGCAACGCACATGCGGAGCCGGGCTTCGCCTTCGCGTCTTGCCACGCCGAAACTCCACGCGACGTAGCCTCAGAGTAGCCGTTCGTCAAATCCAGTTCCGGATCGAACTCCCAGATTTTCGTTCCCTTCGCCGGATCGAGCGCAATCACTTGATCCCACGGCGTACTCAGAAATAATTTCCCGTCTACGAGAATCGGAGTCGTCTCAAACGTCGCTTTCTCATTCAATTCCCGCTTCTCATCGAGTGCCCCGGTTCGAAATGTCCAAGCCACCTTGAGTTGCCCCACGTTGTTCGCATCAATCTGCCGCGCCTCCGAAAACCGCGCGCCACCCGCATCGTTACCATAATTTGGCCAGCCAACATCTTTTGTTTGTGCGAGGCAATCTCCTCCTTCAGGCCCGCACAAAATTGCCAGCACCAACGCAAGACAAACCCTGTGCACATTTTTCATAACGAATCCATTTGCCTCCGGAATGTTTTCAACCCAATTACATGCGACCCGAATTCATTCGAACACACGCTCAGGCAACGCCACGAAGACTACCAGGACCCATCCCGCGCCAAGCGTTCCAGATCGCCCGTGTCGAGTCCTGCGGAATAACCGCGCATCCTTCTCGCCCCGATAATCCATCTAATGCTTGTAACCTATTTTCGCTTCAATCCTTCTAACCGAGGCGACACTTCGCGGGGCTGATCGAAATGAAAAAAAATCTCCTCACAGCAATCGCAGCATTCCTCTTTTTCGTGGCTGCTGCACAAGCTCACCAGATGCCGAACTACGGCGGCCAAAGCCAAGGCGCTTCTTCACCGAACGCCGGCGCAAATTCCAACCCAAATGCCAACTCGAACAACCGGCAGCCCGATATGGACACGCTAGTCCATCAGGGACATGCCGGCAGCTATTATGGCGGCAATGTCAAGGTTTCCGCCGGCGCGCTCCCGTGGGATCCGATCCTCGTCAACGTCGTCTGCAACGGAGAAACAAAGCACACCACCGCGACCGATCCCAAAGGCAATTTCCTGATCGCGCCAAAACAGGCGGATACCGTGGCTAGCAGCGCAGCTTCGGGTAGCCCGAGCGACGCACAAAATAAAGCCATTGCTCAGTTTGTCGGCTGCAACGTGCAGGCCGCGCTCCCCGGCTTTGACTCCAGCACCGTTACCATCGCCAATCGCAACCTCACCGATGATCCCAACATCGGCACCATCACGCTCAAGCCCGCCGAGAACGCTGCGGGTTCTTCCGTTAGCGCCACCACAGCCGCAGCACCAAAGGATGCAGTGAAGGCTTTCGAGAAAGCGCGCAGTGAGTGGATCGAAAACAAACCAGATAAAGCTCAAAAGGATTTGCAGAAAGCCGTGCAGATCGATCCGCAATTTGCCGAGGCCTGGTATCAGCTCGGCAAATTGCAAGAGGTGCAGAAGTCTCCCGACGCCGCAAATTCGTTCCAGAGAGCGGTCGCCGCTGATCCAAAATTCGTTCCGCCTTACGAACATCTCGTTTCCACCGCTGCGCAAGCCGAGAAATGGCAAGACGTTCTCGACAACACGAATAAAGAACTGCAACTGAATCCAGCGGGCTCGCCGCGGCTCTTCTATTACAACGCGGTCGCCAACATGAAGCTCGGCAAGTCGGACGCGGCCCAGGCAAGCGTTGAAAAAGCCATCGCCGCCGACCCGGGTCACACCGAACCCAATGCCGAGCAACTACTCGCGGTCATTCTTGCCAACAAACAAGACCTGCCCGGCGCCCTCGAACACCTGCGCGTCGCCATCAAGTACATGCCCCCAGGCCCCAACGCCGACCTGGTGAAAAAGCAAATCTCCCAGTTGGAATCCGCAACTCAGTCGCCCTCAAAGTAAAGATCGACTCGATCAATCCGGGCGCAGTTCGTTCCGCGGCGAAGGCCGAAACGAACTGCGCCTGTTTCGTTTTTGGGTCTTTCTCTTGGAGATTGCTATACGGCGGCGTGCGCTGTGCGACGGCGTGCGCTGTGCGACGGCAAGCACTAGTCTATGACATCGATCCTGGTGTTGTGCGCGGGTCCATCTGGTAAGTTATACTTGGCTTCAACACAGATTTGCTTCGAATCTTCTTCAAAGGCCTTACCGTGAATCGCCGTGATTTTCTCCAATCCGCCGGACTCGTTTCAGCAAGCCTCGCGTTTCCGAAAACTGGTGCGCTTTTCGCAACAGACTCACCCCCCGCCAACTGGCGCACCTTCGAAGTGACAACCCGCGTGGAAATCCTGCAGCCCTCCGGCACAACTCGCGTGTGGCTTCCGACGGCGCTCCTCGGTGAAACTCCGTTTCAAAAGACTCTCGCCAACACCTTCAACGCCGACGGTGGCTCCGCGAAAATTGTCGAGAGTAAGGCCGATTCCCTCGGCGTCATCTCAGCCGAGTTCCCCGAAGGTGTTCGACCCGTCCTCACCGCCACCAGTCGCATCGCCACCAGAGACTACGCCGTCGATCTGTCCGCACCCACTCCCGGCAACCCCAAGAACGAAAATCGCGCAAGTCTGGACTACTTCCTCCGCCCCACAAAACTTCTCCCCACCGACGGCATCGTGAAATCCACTGCCGACGAAATCACCGCGAAAGCCAACGCGCACACCGACCTCGAAAAAGCGCGCGCCATCTACGAATGGATTGTCGACAACACCGCTCGCAATCCAAAAACGCGCGGGTGCGGTACCGGCGACATCCGGTTCATGCTCGAGACCAAAGATCTCAGCGGCAAGTGCGCCGATCTCAACGCTCTTTACGTTGGTCTCGCGCGCGCCGCCGGACTGCCCGCGCGCGATGTCTACGGTATTCGCGTCGCCAAGTCCGACCTCGGCTACAAAAGCCTCGGCGCTTCCACCGAAAAAATCACCAAGTCGCAGCACTGCCGCGCCGAAGTCCATCTAAGCGCCTATGGCTGGGTTCCCGTCGACCCCGCCGACGTCCGCAAAGTCATCCTCGAAGAACCGCCCGCCAATCGCCCACTCGACGACGAAATGGTCAAGCTAGTTCGTGCGCGTCTCTTCGGTTCCTGGGAAATGAATTGGATGGCTTACAATTTCGCGCACGACATCAATCTGCCCGGCTCGACCGGCAAATCCGTCGGCTTCCTCATGTACCCGCAAGCCGAATCAAATCAGGGCCGCCTCGATTGCCTCGACCCCGACAATTTCAAATACGAAATCACCTCGCGCGAACTCACCGCGTCCGCCTGACCATCCACAAGCCTACTTCAGCCATTCGAACGCCAGCGACTCTTCACCCATCGCCTCATCGACGATCGGCTTCGCAACCTCTAGTCCCTTCGCACTGTTCGCAAACATCACCACGCCCGACTTCGCCTTCGGATCCGCCATCACAAACGCCTTGAACGCGCCGTTGTCGCCCCAATGCCAGATCATCTCATCGCTTCCATCCGCGCGCTGAATCCCCCAACCCAATCCCCAAGACAAATTCTTCGACAGCTGCTTCGGCTCCTTCTTGATGCAAATCCTGCACTCCGGATCGAGCGCAATCTGCGGCGTCTCCATCTCCCGAAGTGTCGCCGCCTTCAATCCAACACCGTTCAGCACCGCCGCAACAAACTTCGCATAATCCTTCGCCGTCGTATTCAGTGTTGAAGCCACCCCCGCCTCATCCGGCTTCCACTTTTTCTCCGGCTTCCCGTCATCGCCGTGACCCGTCGCCGTCAGCGCATCAAACTCCGGCTTCCAAACGTAACTGCTGCTCGTCATCCCCAGCGGCGTAAACACTGCCTCCGTCATATATGCATTCAGCGGCTTGTCCGTGATCTTCTCCACCACGCGCTGCAAATAAATATATCCTTCGCCCGAATAGCTGAACCGCTCCCCCGGAGTGAAATAAATCGGCAGCGAATCGCCGTCTCGCCAATTTGGAAATCCCGTCCGGTGACTCAACACAATCCGCGCCGTAATTTTCCCCAGCCGCTCGTCCTCAACATACGGCTTCGCCAAATAAGTCGTCAGTGGAACATCCAACCCCAACTTCCCCTGCTCCACCAGTTTCAAAACGCCATACGCAAACACTGGCTTGCTCAGCGAAGCCGCCTCAAAAGTCGTCTCGTTCGTAACCGCCTGCCCGCCATTGATTTCCTTCACTCCAAATCCGTGCACCCACGTCAGCTTCCCCTCGCGAATCACAGCAATCTCTAAACCAGGCACTCCGTCCTTCCGCATGAGCTCAGGAATATCACGCTCCAGTTGCGCAATCGTCGCCCCAGTGCGCGTGGTGCTCTCTCGCTTCGCCCCCAGCCTCGGCGAAAAAGCTACCAAGCAAGCAACCATCGCCACGAGCGCAGCAACCATCCGCCTTCCCATCCTCAAACGATCCATCACGCCTCCAAAGTCTCCTCATTCACGTTGTATAGGCGAACCAAAAGCCCGCGCGTCCTCTCCGCCCATTTCCGTGAGGAGTGACGACATATCTACCTGTTTTGTTCCGTGATGTGCCGGGAAGGCGTGTCCGCCGTTCGGACAGACGCACTTTTGGTCCATCCGACTCGTTTTTACGTGACAAAAGCTAGGCGGCGATTTCCAAGGTCATCTAGATGCGAGCGTCGGAACTCTTTTTATGATTTCTTCAAATGAAAATGCCCTTATCGCCAGAAATACACGATAGCCGATCCGGTGACGATAAATGCTCCTCCGACCAACACACCGGGCGACGGCGTCACCCGAAAAAACAAAAAATTCACGACCTGAAACATAACGAACAACGACGCCAGGTAGATCCCCGTCGCCTCCGCAAATTCCACCGGCGCCAGATTCAGAAACAACCCATACATCCCCAGCAGCGTAGTCGCCCCCGCAAACAGCCCAACCCTCCCCGGCATCGAGTGGTAATGCAGAGCAATCCTCATCAGCGCATCGCCCACCGCCTCAAATCCCGTCGCCGCGACAATGAACGCAAAAAGTTTCATAGTCTTGAAATCCTGTCAGACCCACCAGCCGGAAGCAACCACTTCCGGCCGCGTCCCCGGTAACACCTCGCGAATCGATCGGATTGCTATACTCCTCCTAACAATGTGCGACTCCTCCCGAACCTCTCTATTGCTCGCCTGCGTTCTCATGCTGGCAGCAAGCACCAGCGCGCAAGGACATAGCTCCCCGTCTCATGAACATCTGGGAACCGTGCACTTCACCACCTCCTGCAACCAGAACGCCCAGAACGAATTCGACCGCGCCGTAGCCCTCCTCCACTCTTTCGAATTCAGCCGCGCGATTGCAGCATTCAACGCCGCGTTAAAGAACGACACCACCTGCGCAATCGCCTATTGGGGCATCGCCCTCAGCCAGTGGAGTAATCCATTCGCCGTCGGCAACAAAGACGCCGGACAGTTGCAGTCGGGCCGCGCCAGCGTGCAACTCGGCAAGTCGCTCGGCGCCCAGACCGAGCGTGAACGCGCCTACCTCGACGCGGTCTCCGCACTCTACAGCCGTTTCGAAACGACGCCGCAGCGTTCGCGTTTGCTCGCCTATCGCGACGCCATGGAAGCCCTTTCATCCCAATATCCCGACGATCACGAAGCTCAAATTTTCTACGCTCTGTCAATTACCGCGTCCGAAGATCCCGCCGACAAAACCTACGCAGGTCGCCTCACGGCGGGCGCAATCCTCGAAAACTTGTTCGCCCAGCAACCCGATCATCCCGGCCTCGCGCACTACATCATTCACACCTACGACGTTCCTCCTCTCGCGGCGCGCTCTTTGCCGGCGGCGCGTCGTTATTCCCAGATCGCCCCCGATGCTCCTCACGCGTTGCACATGCCGTCTCACACGTTCACGCGCACCGGCGATTGGCAGGATTCCATCGACAGCAACGTCGCTGCCGTTGCGGCCGCGAAGCGCGACCACGAAACGGCTGAAGAACTCCACGCCTCCGATTACGAAGTCTATGCATATCTCCAGAGCGCCCAGGACGAAGCGGCAAATCGTGTGCTCGCTTCCTTGCCGGAAATCGCATCTCGCTTCAATCCCACCGTTGTCGTTGGGGGCGCGGCTAGTCCTTCCGTCGCCTACTTCGCCCTCGCCGCAATTCCAGCAAGGGTTGGGCTCGAACGTGGGGATTGGAAACAGGCTGCGCAGCTCGTTCCTAGAGAAACTTCGTTTCCGCACACCGACGCCATCACCTGGTTTGCTCGCGGACTTGGCGCAGCTCGCATCGGCCAAGTTAAAGTCGCGGACGAGTCCGGATCGTCTCTGAAACAAATCCACGAGCGATTGCTCAAGTCCGGCGAAAACTATTGGGCTTTGCAAGTGGAAATTGCAGAGCTCGAGCTTCGCGCGTGGTCCATGTGGGCGGCAGGTCACCGGCAGAAGGCGCTGCATCAATTGGAATCCGCAGCAAACCTCGAAGACGGAACCGAAAAGAGCGCCGTGACACCAGGCCCCCTCGTTCCCGCCCGTGAACTCCTCGCCGAAATGATTCTCCTCGACGATCGACCCGCCGCCGCCCTCGTGCAATTTGAAGCCACCCTAAAAAAAGAGCCCGGCCGCTTCCGTTCCCTCTACGGCGCCGCCCACGCCGCCAACCTGGCCGGTCAAACGGAGCTAGCCCGTACCTACTACCTGCAACTCCAAAAAATCTGCCAGAAAGCTGACCGCCCCGGCAGACCCGAACTCCACGAAGCGGAGGTGTTTATCTCGCTGAACGAGTAGCGACCTTGACTTTAAACCATATTTCTGCAATTATCGAAATATGACCCCTGCACCCTCCAAAAAATCCATCGACCAGGTCGTCAAATACGCCGATATGTTCTCCGCCATGGGCACCGAAGCGCGTCTCCGCATCATGCAGCTTTTGCTCTCAGCCCATCCCGAAGGCCTCGTCGTCAGCGAAATCCAGCAGGAACTCGACATCCCGAATTCCACGCTCTCGCACCACCTCGACAAGCTCAAAGCCGAGGACCTCGTCCGCGTGCGCCGCGAGAGCACGTTCCTGCACTACACCGCAAACACCGACGCCCTCAAAGAAATTCTGCAGTTTCTCTACGCCGAATGCTGCACCCGCAACAAAGCGCTCAAGCCCGAATCGATCGCACAGGTATGCAAATAGGAGAAATCGTGAGCACCGACAACATCAAGGAAATCGTGAAAGAGAAGTACGGCGAAGCCGCGCTGCGCGTCGGCACTGGCGGCAGCGCATGCTGCGGCAGTGCGCCTTCTACGGCCAACAGTTGCTGCGATCCCATCACGTCTAATCTCTATGACGCCTCGCAGGCCGGCCAGATTCCAGAAGAAGCAATGCTCGCTTCTCTCGGATGCGGCAATCCCACTGCGCTCGCCAAACTCAATCCGGGCGAAACCGTCCTCGACCTTGGCTCCGGCGGCGGCATCGACGTCCTGCTCTCCGCGCGCCGAGTTGGCCCCGCCGGCAAAGCCTACGGCCTCGACATGACCGACGAAATGCTGGCACTCGCCAACGAGAACAAGCGTAAGTCCGGTCTCACCAACGTCGAATTCCTCAAAGGCGAGATCGAACACATCCCCCTTCCCACAAACTCCGTTGACGTCATCATCTCCAACTGTGTCATCAATCTCTCAGCCGACAAGGACCGCGTGTTCGCCGAAGCCTTCCGCGTCCTCAAGCCCGGCGGCCGCTTCGCCGTCTCCGATGTCGTCACGAAAGGTGAGGTGCCCGTCGAAATTCGCAAGAGCGTGCTCGCCTGGGTCGGCTGCGTCGCTGGCGCCCTCGAACACGACGACTATCGCGCCAAACTCAAAGCCGCGGGATTCGAGCAGATCGACCTCGAACCAACACGCATCTATCGCGTCGAAGACGCGCGCGAATTTCTGTCTGGCCAGGGCATCGACGTCGACAAGATTGCCCCGCAGGTCGACGGCAAATTCATGAGCGCCTTCGTCCGCGCCGTCAAGCCGCAGTCGTCCTGCTGTGCCCCAACTTGCTGCCAATAACACGATAACCCAACAGTTCAATCGCCGGCGAAAGGAGCCGCAATGCAGGGCCACTACAACGTCTTGTTTCTCTGCACGGGTAACTCCGCCCGCTCCATCATGGCCGAGGCCATCATGAACCGGAAAGGGAAGCCCAATTTTTCCGCATACAGTGCCGGCAGCTTTCCTGTCGGCAAAGTCCGTCCCGAGGCGCTCCGGCAACTCGAGTCCGCCCACCTTTCCACGGAAGGCCTCCGCAGCAAGAGCTGGGAAGAATTTGCCAAGCCCGACGCGCCCAAGCTCGACTTTGTCTTCACCGTCTGCGACAACGCCGCAAACGAAGTCTGCCCCATCTGGCCCGGCCAGCCGATGACCGCGCATTGGGGCGTCCCCGATCCTGCCGCCGTTGTGGGCACTCCGGATCAGATCGAAAAAGCCTTCCGCGATGCCTTCTTCATGCTCGAACGCCGGATCAGCCTTTTGCTGAATCTCCCTCTGCAATCACTCGACAACCTCGCCATCAAAAAAGAAATCGACAAGATCGGCCGGCAATGACGCCATCGTTTCCGCGCCGTCTTACCTCCGAATTCATCGGCACGGCTTTCCTGGTCGCCGCCGTCGTCGGCTCGGGCATCATGGGCGAACGGCTCGCGGGCGGAAATGTCGCGATCGCCCTGCTTGCCAATACGATTGCAACCGGCGCCGCGCTCATCGCGCTCATCCTGACATTTGGCTCAATCTCGGGCGCACATCTGAATCCGGCGGTGACGCTCTCAGATGCCGTCGAGCACGGTATCCCGTGGCGGGAAGTGCCCTTGTACCTTACCGCGCAATTCTTGGGCGGAATCATTGGCGCGGTGCTTGCCCATTTGATGTTTGGCTTGCGTTGGTATTCGCTTTCGACGCACGTTCGCACCGGTTGGCCGCTCGTGTTGAGCGAATTCGTTGCTACGTTCGGGTTGCTATCCGTGATTTGGGGCTGCAGCCGCACAAAACCCAGCGCGACGCCATTCGCCGCAGCGGCCTACATCACTTCGGCCTACTGGTTCACCGCTTCCACTTCCTTCGCCAATCCAGCTGTGACCGTTGCGCGATCTCTGTCAGACACATTCGCGGGAATCCGTCCCGCTGATGCGCCGCTCTTCGTCGTCGCACAAATCGCAGGAGGTCTCGCCGCCACATTCCTGTTTCGCTGGCTCTTACCGGATCTGGCCGCCACCTCCCAGGCAATTCTGGTATCGCATCAAGCCAAAACCCCAACCCAATAAACCAGGCCACGTCTACATCAACGGCTTACCCTCCGCAATCGGGCCTCATCCCCATTTACTCCCCCCATCCCTTTTGTTACTTTGGACATGCCGCAGTTCAACGCTCTTCTCGCGCAACCAGCGGCTGCTCTGAGCTCGCAGGGCAGGAGACTTCGACGTGTCACTTCTCGATCCGCCCCCGGTAGTTACCCATAAATCCCGGCCGTTAGTTTTCACCAGTGTTGCGTTGGTTCTGGTCGTTGCTGTCGTGCTCTGGTTTGCCTTCCGCTACTATCCCGAAAAGCGCGCGACCCAGCGCTTCTTCGACGCTTTGGTCGCCGGCAATACCCAGAAAGCCTACGAACTCTGGAAGCCCAAACCCAGTTACCGCATGGAAGACTTCATCGCCGATTGGGGTGACAAAGGCTACTTCGGACCGGTCAAGAGCTACAAAATCCTCCGCGAACGTTCCCCCATCGGTTCGAACGCCGTGGAAGTAGCCGTGGCCCTCAGCCCCTTCTCCCCGATGCCTGACCCCAACGACCCCGCCCAAAAAGAACAGAGCCAGAAAACCCGCGTCGTCGGCATATGGGTCGTCACCCACGACAAGTCCCTGACCTTCCCTCCTTGATGCGTAGGGGCACGGCATTGCCGTGCCCATCTTCGATTTTGTAGGGGCGAGGCTTGCTTCGCCCGGCGTAATCCCCACCACAACGTATCCGCTCACCGCTTCACAACCCGCTCGCCCAGTCGTTCTACGAGCGCAGCACCGCTGCGCCCCACAAGGTACCCAACTCCAATTCGAACGCCGTACATACCAATTCGAACTAAATACCAATCAATACTATAACTTGACAAACATCAAAATCCGTCCTATCATATCCAATGCTCCCGAAATCTCCCACCAATCCAAAGAAGGCGAACACAAACCAAAACTCTCGCTCCCGCAACTCATTCACTCTAAAGGCGCTTCCGCACTCTTTCTCATTTCCCAAATCGGGAATCCCGCAACTGCAACAAACAAAACCACCTCCACACTCTTGCGAAAAACACCGGGGGGTATACCCCCTTTCGCCCACTTTCGCCTCCAAACTCGACTCCACCGCTCCCCCTTTGCTACAGTCAACCTTCGACACGGGAGCCTCAATGCCGATTCCCAAAGACCTCCTCGACATCCTCGTCTGCCCGGAGTGCAAAACGCCGCTCCGCCAGCTCACCGACTCCGCCAGCGGACTCCAATGCGAAACCTGCCGCCGCATCTACCCGGTCCGCGACGAGATTCCCGTCCTGATCATCGACGAGGCCACCAAAGCTCCCGACTGAACGCGCTCCTTTTAAAAAACGCTGAAAGATCGCTAAGCATTACCAAAAATCATGCCTACTTCGCCCACTGACCTCGCCCAGTCCGCCGCTCGCCTTAAACGCCTTGTCCCTCGTCTCCACGGCAAACGCATCGGAGTTGTCGGCGACCTCATGCTCGATCGCTACCTCTGGGGCACCGCATCGCGCCTCTCCCCCGAAGCCGCCGTCCCCGTTGTCGATTTCGCCGAGCAAAACGATCGCCTCGGCGGCGCCGCCAACGTCGCCGCAAACCTCGCCGAACTCGGCGCGAGCGTCGAAATGTTTGGCGCCATCGGTGCCGCAAAAGCTCCTGGCGACGAGCCCGGCGAGTCGCTACGCAAGAACCTTCGCGCTTCGGATATTTCCGACAAAGGTGTTTTCTCCGACGCCCGCCGCGTCACCACCGTGAAGACGCGCATCATTGCCCGTCACCAACACATCGTTCGGGTCGATCGCGAGCGCCGTGAACCGCTCCATCCCGAAACGCAGGGTCGCCTCTTGCGTGCGCTATCAGCCTCAATGAAAGATCTCGACGCCCTAGTCCTCTCCGACTACGACAAAGGCATCATCACCGACGATTTCGCCGACAAAGTCCTCGGCGCCGCGCACAAACTCAAAGTCCCCGTTTTCGTCGGTCCGAAACGCTCGAAGCTCTACGCCTATCGCGGCGCGAAAGCAATCGTCTGCAACGCCAAGGAAGCGGCACAATTTCTCGGGCAAGCGCTCACCGACGAAAAATCCTTCGACGAAGCCGGCCGTGCGTTGCTCTCGCATTTCGGTTGTGAATCCGTCCTGATCACCCGCGGTGAGAAGGGAATGACTCTCTTCGAGGAATCGTCGCCGCAACCGCTGCACATTCCCGCCACGAGTTTTGAAGTCACCTATGCGCGCGTAGGAAAATCCGGCATCGACCGCAGCGCAAGCGGCCGCCAGGTTTTCGACGTCACCGGAGCGGGCGACACTGTACTCAGTGTTCTAGCTCTTGCTTCAGCCGCAGGCGCACCTCTGCCAGATGCCGCCAGACTCGCCAACGCTGCCGCAGGCGTAGTCGTCGGCAAACTCGGCACCGCCAGCGTCGCCCCTGACGAACTCCTGCACCTGCTCACCGAGCTCAGCCGATGAAGATACGATGCGATCGATCCGATGAGATCAACTGAACCACGCAGTCATTGCGAGCGAAGCGAAGAATCTGCTTTTTGATGCGCCACTAGGACGCGCTCGAGAAAATCGAACGCAATCGACTAGTGAGTTTTAAGAGCGTGACATAAAGGAAGAACGAACAAGAAAATCGAGAAGAGAATCGGCGACGAAGAGTCTAGCGCGAAAAACTAGCCTTGCAGCGCGCCGCCGGCGCCCTTCGGCAATTCGATTTCGTACTTCGTGCGCGCTTTCTCGGCATGCAGCTCCAACGCGAACGCGATCAACTTATCGAGCAGATCGCGAAACGGAATCCCGCTCGCTTCCCAGAGCTTCGGGTACATGCTGATCGACGTAAAACCAGGAATGGTATTCACTTCGTTGAGGAATAATTTTCCGCCGGCGCGTTTCTCGAGAAAGAAATCGACGCGCGCCATTCCGCTCAGTTCCAGCGCTCGAAACGCCTGCACCGCCAGCTTCTGAATCGTCTTGATCTGCGCCGTCTTCAGCTTCGCCGGAATCAAAAGCTGCGTCCCGTCTTCCAGATATTTCGCCGTGTAATCGTAAAACTCACGATGTGGCACAATCTCGCCGGGAATCGAAGCTTTCGGATCGTTGTTGCCGAGCACGGAAACTTCGATCTCGCGCGCCGATACCGACTTCTCGACCAGAATTTTCAATGCGAATTCGGAAGCCAGATTCAACGCCGGAGCCAGCTCCGCCCGCGAATGCACTTTCGTCATTCCAACGGACGAGCCGAGCGCCGCCGGCTTCACGAACACCGGATACTTGAATTTCGATTCGATCGTTTTCTGCACCTGCTTGGGATTTTTCTCCCACTCGTAGCGGTGCACCGTTACCCAGGGCACGACAGGAATCTTCGCCACTTGCAAAAGCTTTTTCGCGACGTCTTTGTCCATGCCAACTGCCGAACCAAGAACGCCGGCGCCAACGAACGGCAGCCCCGCGAGATCGAGCAAACCTTGAATCGTCCCGTCTTCACCATAGGTCCCATGCATCACGGGAAAAACCACATCCAGCTTTTGCGAAACTCCACCACTTTGGCCGCCGTTGCCGCCGAGTGGAACCAGCGACGCATCGGTCGGATCGGCGGTCATCACCACAGTCTGGCCGCCGCGCAACACCTCGGGCAGCATCTTCTGCGCGCCCACGCCGACGCGCCAATGTCCTTCCTTCGTGATGCCAATCGGAATAGGCTCGTACTTCGCGGGATCGAGCCCGCGAATCACCGAAGCCGCCGACGCCAGCGACACTTCGTGCTCACCACTACGCCCGCCGAACAAAATCCCTACGCGCAATTTCTTCTCAGGATTCGACATGTTGTCTTTCGCAGCGACCTGTTCAGGTCGTCTTGCCAGTTTAGCCTTGCCCGACCCAACCGCCAGCGAATCCCGGGCGGCATGCGGTCAAACGCTAACCGCACGTTTGGTCAGGGTTTCATTCGAATTGAAGCCGTCCGAGCGAGGCCCTAAAAATACTTTGAACATTCCAAGACGATCTTCCGTTTCTATCGTCAGTTCATGTGGCAATAGCACATGTGTGGAGGGTGGATGTCGCCGCAGCTCGAGATGTTGAAAGGGACCCTGGACCTGATGGTCCTGCAGACGTTGCAGGCGATGGGTGCATTGCATGGATACGGGATCGCGCGACGTATCGAGCAGGTTAGCCGGGACGCTATCTTGTTGAATCAAGGGACGATCTACGCGTCGCTGGTGCGATTGCAGCAGCGCGGGCTGATCAAGTCGGAGTGGGGCGTCTCCGAGAACAACCGGAAGGCCAAGTTTTATTCGATCACAGCCCGAGGGTCGAAGAGGTTGGCCGAGACTGCAGAGAATTGGGAGCAGCTCTCGGCAGTGATAGCTCGGTTTTTCGCCTCCGCCAAGGAAAGCCAGTAGGAGGAACCAAGAGTTTTGAGAGCAAAGGTAGCCAGGGAGAGGCAGTGATGGGCGACGCGATTCACATCTTGTGGGCAAAGATTCGGGCGATCTGGTCGAAGTCGGATTTGGACGACGAGTTCAACGCAGAGCTCGAGGCGCATCTCGATTTGTTGGCTGCGGAGTACGAGAAATCGGGGATGAAGCCGCAGGAAGCGCGGCGTGCTGCGATTTTAAGAGTTGGAGGGCGTGAGACCTTGCGAGAAGAAAATCGAGACAGCCGGGGATTGCCGTTTCTGGAAGTGCTGAACCAGGACGTGAAGTATGCGGTGCGAACACTGCGGCGCGACAAAGCGTTCGCGATTTTCGCGATTTTGATCGCGGGATTGGGCGTCGGCGCAAGCTGCACGATTTTCAGCGTGGTGAACACGCTTCTGATTCACAAGCTGCCGTTCAAGGATCCGGAGCAGCTCGCATGGTTGGCGAATCACAACGATGCGACCAACGACATGTCGGGAAAGACGTCGCAGGTCGATCACTTCAAGGATTTGCGCGACAAGAATCAGTCATTTTCGGAAATGGCGGCGTACTTTGCATTTTACGGCGTGGGCGACGCGAAATTAATCGAGGGCGGCGAGCCGGAGCGGTTGACAAGCGTACCCGTCTCACAAAATTTCTTTCCGCTACTCGGTGTCGAGCCGCAGATGGGCAGGCAGTTCAGCGAGGACGAAGCAAAATTTAACGGACCGCACGCCGTGATGCTGAGCGACGCAATCTGGCGGAACAAATTTGGAGCCGATCCGCACATTGTCGGCAGGGCGCTCGATTTCGACGGCGGGCAGAAGACGGTGGTCGGCATTTTGCCTGCGTCGTTCGACTTTTCAACCATATTCACGCCTGGCAGCCGTGTGGACATTTTCGAGTGTTTTCCACTCACTCCGGAAACTAACAAGTGGGGCAACACGCTTGCGATCGTGGGCCGCTTGAAACCAGGTGTCACCGCGCAGAGCGCCCAGGCGGAGGCAACGGTTCTCGCGAAGCTTCAGACCGAGGCCCACAAAGACCGGAACGACTTCGATCCCAAAGTGTCGATGCTCGCTGAGCACGTGAGCGGAAGATTGCGACCAGCACTATTTGTGCTGGCGGCGTCGGTCGCCGTGGTGATGCTGATCGTTTGCGCGAACTTGTCGAATCTGCTGTTGGCTCGGGGAACGACGCGCCAGAAGGAAATTGCGATTCGCGCGACGCTCGGCGCGGGGAAGATGCGATTGATCCGGCAGATGTTAACGGAGAGTTTGCTTCTGTCGTGCTGTGGCGCGATTGTCGGGTTGGTTTTCGCGTTTGTCGGAACGCGCGTGTTAGCGCGCCTCACATCGATCAGCATTCCGTTGTTGGGCCAAGTGCACATCGACGGAACGGTGCTGTTATTTACGGTTGCCGTCGCTGTCGTGACGGGACTCATTTTTGGATTGCTTCCCGCGTTGCAGGTTCGCGATTTGCGCTTGCACGACACGTTAAAGGACGCGAACCGCGGATCAAGCGTTGGACGAGGCCATGCGTGGGTGCGGAATGCACTGGTCGTCGCGGAGATTGGATTGGCGTGTGTACTTGTGGTCGGCGCCGGGTTGTTGATTCGAAGCTTCATGCGTGTGCTCGACGTGAACATGGGCTTCCGTTCCGATCGCGCTTCGCTGGTGCGTGTCGATCCGAACGCGTCCTACAAGACGCAGGAGCAGAGGAACGTGTACTTCACGGAAGTCCTTCGGCGCGTGAACGAGATCCAAGGTATCGAAGGCGCGGGAATGTCGGATGCGATTCCATTGGGTCACAACCGAAGCTGGGGAATCGGCGTCAAGGGCGTGCAATATAAGCCGAACGAATATCCCGAGGGATTTCCACGCATCATCAGCGAAGGGTATTTCCACGCGATCGGAGTTCCGCTGAAAAAGGGCCGCGATTTTTCGGCGCGCGACGACAAGGGGACGCTGAACGTCATCATTCTGAACGAAACGTGCGCGCGGAATTTGTTTCCGAGCGAGGATCCAATCGGGAAAATCATTGCGGAGGATGTGGACCGCACCGTCGTCGGTGTCGTAGGCGACGTGCATCACATGTCGCTCGAAGAGGGATCGGGCAACGAGTTTTACATTCCGCTGCGGCAAATTCAGGACTATGGGTCGGTCGATCTTGTGGTGCGATCGTCGATGTCTGCCACGGAACTTGGGTCGCGATTGCGTGAAGCGTTGCTGCCCCTCGAACCGAATCTGCCGACGTCGAATTTGCGGACGATGCAGTCGATGGTGGACCGAGCGGTTTCGCCACGGAAGTTCGTAGTGATTTTGCTGGGAGGATTCGCGGCGTTCGCGCTGGTGCTGGCGTCGCTGGGAATCTATGCAGTGATTTCGTACTCGGTGAGCCAGCGGACGCAGGAGATTGGGATTCGCATGGCGCTGGGCGCATCGTCGGAGATGCTACAGAAAAGTATCTTGGTGCAGACGTTGTGGCTGGCGGCGATCGGGGTGGTTGGCGGAATCATTGGCTCGTGGATTTTGGCGCGGGCGTTGAGCGGGATGCTCTTTGGAGTTACGCCGACCGATCCCATCACGTTCGCGATCATGGTCGTAGTTCTGACGGCGGTCGCAGGCCTCGCGGGGTATTTGCCGGCGCGTCGAGCTTCGCTGATCGATCCGATGCAGGCACTGCGCGTCGATTAATCGGCTCGATGTAATTCTCGACGTTGGTTCCGTGCTGTAATACAGACGGGAACTGACGATGACCGAGACCAACGAAAAGAACGAGAATCCAGAAAAATATTTTCTGAAAAGTGAGCGGCTGGGCTTTCGCTGGTGGGGAGCGGACGACCTGCCGTTGGCGCAGCAGCTCTGGGGCGAGCTGGAAGTCACGAAATA
Source organism: uncultured Acidobacteriota bacterium (assembly GCA_963795355.1). Lineage (GTDB taxonomy): Bacteria > Acidobacteriota > Terriglobia > Acidiferrales > UBA7541 > Acidiferrum. The sequence continues at coordinate 522,752 of CAWCHM010000005.1, read as the reverse complement.
CTTTGGCGGACCGTTTTCGGAAGATGAGGTTCGCAAACGGTTCAAGCACGAGCGCGCGCGGCGGATGGTCCACGGCTTTCAATATTGGATCATCGAATTGTTAGCGACCGGCGAGTTTGTGGGAGTGTGCGGGTTGCGGCCGAGTAATCCAGCCGAAGAGATTATCGAGCTGGGATTTCATTTGTTGCCGAAATTCTGGCGACAGGGGCTCGCGACGGAAGCGGCGCGCGCGGTGATTCCGTATGCGTTTGAGAAGTACGCCGCGAAGAAGTTGGTGGCCGGGCATCATCCTGAGAATATGAGCTCGAAGAAGGTGCTGGATAAGCTTGGGTTCAAGTATTCCCACGACGAAGATCTAGGCTTGGGCGTGGGTATTCCGCGATATTTGTTGGAAGGGCCGAGAGAAGAAAAGAAGTGAAGGCTCGAGTGCGAGCGGTTGTCGTTAGCGGTGCGACGCGCCCTGCGAATCACGCCGAGCATAGTGACACCGTTACAGGATCTTTTGGCCTAGGGCGGAGAGGACGAGTTCTACGCCTAGGAGGGCGGTGCGGTTGTGTTCGTCGAGGATGGGGTTGATCTCGACGACCTCGAGGGAGACCAACGACTCGCTGTCGGCGATCATTTCCATGGCTAAGTGGGCTTCGCGGTAGGTGACGCCGCCGCGGACCGGTGTACCGACGCCGGGAGCGTCGGCGGGGTCGACGAAGTCCATGTCGAGGCTGACGGCGATGCCGGCGGTGTCGTCCATGGCGTATTTGATAGCGTCGGACATGACTTCGCGCATGCCGCGCTCGTCGATGTCGCGCATGGTGAAAACGTGGACGCCGGATTTTTTGGCGATTTTGCGCTCGTGGGAGTCGAGATCGCGGGCGCCCACGATGACGATGTTGCCTGCTTCGGCTTTTGGCTTGAATCCCAGCAGTTCTGAAAGTTCAGGTGCGCCGTAACCCATGATGCTGGCGAGCGGCATGCCGTGGACATTGCCGGAAGGTGAGGAGTCGGGCGTATTCATGTCGCCATGGGCGTCGAGCCAGATGTAGCCGATATCTTTTTTCTGTTGGCGGTAAAAATTCGAAACGCCTGCGGCGACTCCTGCGGCGATCGAGTGATCGCCTCCCAGAACCAGCGGCAGAAAACCTTCCTGGAGTGCCTTGTCTACGGTCTTTGCGATGTCGGCGCAGGTCTCGGCGATTTCCTGCAAATATTTGGCTCGTTTTTCGCCGATGGGCATTTCTTCGGGCTGTTTCACTTCGACATTGCCGAGATCTTCGACGATGAGGCCGAGTTTCTTGATCGCGGCCTGGAGGCCGGCGCTACGGAGAGCGGAGGGGCCCATGTCGACGCCGCGGCGGCTTTGGCCGAGGTCCATGGGAACGCCGATGATTCTGACTTTTTGAGACATAGTGAGACCTGGAAACGGTGATTGGTGACTCGTGACTGGTGACTGGTTGGCCGGACGCGAATTTGTGGTTCGATGGCGGACTGGGCCAGTTACGAATGACGATCCACGATCACTCTAAGTGCGGCGTGACACAGCGGTGCGTGCCAAGGTTCGGGGCGCAGGGCTAGATCCGCCGCGAGGCGCACCCGTTTCAGGTCACGGGTCATGAGTCACGCAAAAAAGAGAAGCCTGGAACCGGGAAGAACGGCTACTACCCGAGCTAACTGTCCTAGCTAGCTAACTACCCCAATTAAGGATAAACCCGGTAGAGCATGCGCGGGAAGGGGATGACCTCGCGGATGTGCTCGGTGCCGCATATCCAGGCGACGGTGCGTTCCAGGCCCATGCCAAAGCCGGCGTGGGGGACGCTGCCGTAGCGGCGGAGGTCGAGGTACCACTCGAAGGATTCTTGCGGTAAGTTGTGCTCTTTCAGGCGTTTAACGATGAGGTCGTAGTCATGGATGCGCTGGCTGCCGCCAATGATCTCGCCGTAGCCTTCAGGGGCGAGCATATCGAAGGCGAGTGCCAAATCGGGACGCTCGGCGTCGGGCTGCATGTAGAAGGCTTTGATGGAGGCGGGGTAGCGGTGGACCATAACGGGACGGTCGAACTCGTTGGAGACGATGGTTTCCTCGTCGCCACCGATGTCGTCGCCGAATTTTGAGGGGTTGCCGTGCTTCTGGAGGACCTTTATCGCGTCTTCGTAGGAGATACGCGGAAAAGGCGGCTTCACATTTTCGAGTTTCTTGGTGTCGCGCTTGAGCATCTCGAGCTCGCGCGATTTGTTTTTGAGGACGGATTGGACGATGGCGCTGACGAGACCTTCGCCGAGCGACATCATGTCGTCGAGGTTGGCGAAGGCGGCTTCGGGCTCGAGCATCCAGAACTCGGTGAGGTGGCGACGGGTTTTGGATTTTTCGGCGCGGAAGGTCGGGCCGAAAGTGTAGACCTTGCCGAGCGCCATGGCGGTAGCTTCGATGTAAAGCTGGCCGCTTTGCGTGAGATAGGCTTTTTGATCGTCGATGTAATTCACTTCGAAAAGAGTTGAGGTGCCTTCGCAGGCGGCGGGCGTGAACATCGGCGCATCGGTGAGCGTGTAGCCCTGGCTGTCCATGTAGTTGCGGGCGGCGCGCTGGGCTTCGGCGCGGATGCGGAGGATGGCGGCCTGGCGTGGGGTGCGCATCCACAGATGGCGGTGGTCGAGGAGAAAGTCGACGCCGTGTTCTTTGAGCTGGATGGGGTAGGGCGTAGACTCGTCGACTTTTTGCAGGATTTCGACTTTGGTGACGCCGATTTCGTAGCCGCCGGGGGCGCGTTGTTCGGCGCGAATTTTTCCGGTGACGATGACGCTGGATTCCTGCGTGAGGCCTTTGAGTGCGGCGAAGGCGTCGGGACTTTCTTTGAGCGCGACGACGCCCTGGATGATGCCAGTGCCGTCGCGGAAAATCGGAAAGAGCAACTTGCCGGATTCGCGCTGGTTGTAGAGCCAGCCGCGGATTGTGACTTCTTGCGCTTCGTGTTTGCCGGCGTCTTCGATGTTGATGGTGGTCATGGAGCGGTTTTTTGCAGCGTACCTTTCGCGTCGTGGCGTGCGGAGTGAGCGGATAGAATATCGCGCTTTGCGCGTGGCTGGAAATTGCGACAGGGCGACAAATTGTGCGGCGAGTGAGGGTACAATCTCGGGCCGCGAATTAAAGACGCGTTGCGAAAACGGCACGGCGTGCCGTGCCCCAACGAGAGCGAGGGTTAGATGGCGAAGTCGCGAAGAGAATTTTTGGGGACGGCGTCGGCGGGATTGATTGCGGCGGTGGTCGCGCCGGATGCGTTGTCTGGATCGGTCGTTGACGCAGCGCAGCAGCAGCCGACGGAAGCTCCGGCGGGAGCGCCGCCCGCGTACGGTACAGGGCCGGCGATTGGGCCGGAGGTTTCGACGACGACGTTCGGCGAGGCGGAGAAGCTGGTGCAGATTTCGCTGAACTCGGAGGAGCGCGCGGAAGCGGTGGAGAGTTGGCGTGTGACGATGGCGGCGCTGTATGAGCGGCGAGTTGGTCCGCGCAAAGTGAAGATTGAAGAATCGGTTGCGCCATATTCGCAGTGGAATCCAGTGTTGCCGGGGAAGAAGGCTGGGCCGGCGCGCGATTTATTTGTGCGGAGTGCGGACGATGCGGGCGCGCTGCCGGCGAGCGACGAGGCGATTGCGTATGCACCGGTTTCGAAATTGTCTCGATGGATTGAGGAGCGAAAGCTGACGTCGGAGCGGCTGACGAATATTTATTTGGAGCGGATACAGAAGTTCGATCCGAAGCTGCGTTGCGTTATTACGATGCCGAAGGAGCATGCGATTGCGCGCGCGAAACGGGCCGATGCGGAAATTGCGGCGGGAAAATATCGCGGGCCGTTGCATGGGATTCCGTACGGTGTAAAGGATTTGATGGACTCGGCTGGGATTCGAACGACGTGGGGCGCGGAATTTTATCGCGATCGCGTGACGGCGACGGACTCGGTGGTGGTGCGACGGCTGAATGATGCGGGCGCGGTGTTGATCGCGAAGTTGAGTTTGGGCGCGCTGGCGCTGAACGATATTTGGTTTGGCGGCCAGACGATGAATCCATGGCTGCTTGAGGAAGGGGCGTCGGGATCGAGCGCGGGGCCGGGTGCGGCGACGGCAGCGGCGCTCGTGGCGTTCAGCATCGGCAGCGAAACGGGCGGGAGTATTGTTGCGCCGTCGATGCGTTGTGGCGTAACGGGATTGCGGCCGACGTTTGGGCGCGTGCCGCGCACTGGAGCGATGACCTTGTGCTGGTCGCTCGACAAGCTGGGGCCGATGACGCGGTACGTCGAGGACGGGGCGCTGGTGTTGCACGCGATCACGGGGCCGGATGCGGGAGATTTGTCGAGCGTGCCGTCGAAGCTGGATTTCGATGCGCGGCGGTCGATTGAGGGATTGCGCGTCGGATATTTTCCGCAATGGATGAAGGAAAAACCGGCGACGGACGTCGATCGCGCGGCGCTCGAGACGGTGCGAAAACTTGGGATGAAGCCGGTGGAAGTGAGTTTGCCGGATTGGCCGTATGACTGTTTACAATTGATCTTGTTCACGGAGGGCGCGGCGGCGTTTGAGGAGTACACGCTCGATCGGCGGATGAATCAGTTGAAGGCGCAGGTGCCGGATGCCTGGCCAAATTTGTTTCGGCAGGCGCGATTTTTGTCGGCGGTGGATTTTGTGCAGGCGGATCGCATGCGGCGGAAAGTGGCGGAGGAAATGGCGCGGGTGTTTAGGGGCGTCGATCTGCTGCTCGTGCCGGCGCTGCGCGACGAGATTGTGACGATCACGAATTTTACGGGGCAGCCGTCGTTGACGCTGCGGGCGGGGTTTGTCGAGGTGAGCGAAGCGCGGAGCGACTGGGCGCCGGATCCGAAGAATCCGCTGCCGAAATTTTCGCCGCCAAGGCGGGTGCCGCACGGCGTGTCGCTGATTGCGCCGTTGTTTGATGAAGGGACGATGTGCACGGCGGGAATTGCGATGGAGCGGGCGTTTGGAGTCGCGGGGGAGCATCCACCGGGATTTTAGATTTTACTGTGTGATTTTGTTGCGTGGTGCGGCCGCGCACAACATCAAAGGAAGAGCGTCCGATTAATCGGACACTTCTTTGTCGGCGATAGCTGTCAGTGTCGTCGAAAGCTGGTACTGGTCGTTCGCTCACGATAGATTTAATCGCTACGCCTTCAACGAGTTCACCGAAAGTTCGCGGAAAAACATTTCGGCTGGTAAGATGCACACCATTTCCCGTCCCTAACCGCCCTCAGCCTGTCGTAGTGCGCCCGGAGGATGACGATGTCGAGAACCACCGCGGTGAAAACATTCTTGATGGTCGGAGTTTGTGCGTTCGCGTGTTCGGGAGTATTCGGTGCGGCGAAGTCGCACGGAGGCGGCTCGCATGGTGGGGGCTCGCACGGAGGCGGGTCCCACGGGGGCGGTTCGCATGGCGGTGGAGGCGGACACTCGCATGCGAGCAGTTCGCATGGGGGCGGCGGGTCGCATCGTTCGAGCGGAGGCGGAGGGGGACATTTTAGCGCGGGACGGTCGAGCGGTGGCGGGCACATGTTGGGTGGGGGAGGCGGCAGGAGCGGGGGTGGATTTGGAGGGGGGCGATCGTCGGGTGCGCCGTCGATGGCGCGGTCGGGCGGCGGGCGATCGGGCTACGGCAGCGGAGGATATGGCGGCGGGCACGGCGGTGCTTCGCGGACGTCTGGCGGATATTCGTCCGGGGCTCAAGGCGGTGGAAATGGGCGATCTGGCAACGGTTACGGCGGAGGCTACGGTGGTAGTTACGCTGGCAACGGTCGGACTGGCAATGCGAACGGCGGATACGGCGGCTCCGGTCGATCTGCTTACAACAACGTCGGGAACGCGGGCGGATACAACGGCAACTTTGGTGGGGCACGAAGTGGCGGTGGATACGGCAACGCGTCCGGAAATTCGGGCAATGGTCGCGGTGGTTATGGGGCGCCTTCAAATCGAGGCAATGCTGGCAATGCCGGCAATGCTGGGATGACGGCTTCGCGCGGTTCAAATGCTGGGAACCACAGTGCGGGCACAGGGAACTATGGCGCTGGCGCGGGGAACTACGGGTCGGCGAGAACGGCGGGATATGGCCGAGGTGGCGCAAACGGTGGTTACGATTCGAATCGGCCCCCGAGCGCCCAACAGAACTTTGGCGGCCGGATGACTTCGGGAAACGGGAACTTCGGCGGCAATCGTCCACCGTCTGGCGGGTTTAATGGCGGCGGTTCACGCGTCGGTTCGAATGATTCGAACCGACCGGGCAGTGGGGTAGGCGGGCGTACGATGACCGCGAGCTACGCACCGGCGATGCGCGGCGGGCCATCGATTGGTCGGGGAGTGCAGCGCGTTGGGTCGGAGGGATTTCAGTCGGATCGTCCGCCGAGTGCGAGGTCCATGCCTGAACGTTCATCGATGCCGGGCAATGGAGCGCAAGGCAATCGCGGCGTGTCCAACATGGCGCTCGCCGGGGGGAATCGGTCGGGTATGAATTTCGGAGCTTCCCGTTTTGGGAATGCCGGTTTGTTCGCGCGTAGCAACGTCGGTGCCGGTGGCTTCGGCAACGCGAGCGCGGGCGGTTTTGGGCACGGCAACTCGTTCGCGGGGAGCTCGTTCTCCGGTGCCGGATCGCGATTCGCCAACGGCAGAGGATTCAACAATGCAGGATTCAATCACGCGGGGTTTGGACATGGCTGGAATGGCGGCAATGGTCGCGGCGGTTACGGCGGGCGTTACGGTTACGGTCGCTACGGCCATGGCAATTACGGCTACGGACGCGGGTGGGGCTACGGGCATGGCTGGGGCTACGGCCGAGGCTGGGGTTATGGCTGGGGACCGGGTTGGGGGTGGGGCGGCGGAGACGGCTGGTGGCTCCTCGACGATTTGTTCGGGTTAGCGCTGAACGCCACGAGCTTGGCGCTGAATCCGTGGAGTCCGTTCGCGACGCTCGGTGCGGATCTGATCGGCGATGGAGTGCAGGCGCTCGGGAATCTCGACAACAATAATAGCTACGGCGGGAACTATGGCAACGGCGACGATCAAGGTTCGTACGGCGTCTATTCGAACGATTCCGGCTACTACGACAACAGCAACTACACCTATCCGCCGTACCGTGAGCCTTATCAACCTTTGTGCGGGACAGAATCTTCGGCGGAAAATCCGGGCTGCATCCAATAACGGCTTAAGACTGGTTTAGTTCCAGTCTTCTTCCAGTTTGTCGAGTGCGCGGCGCGCGGCCTCAAGGTGCTGTTGCGGCGAGGGCGCGTCTGGTCCGATTTTTTCTTTCAATTCCAACGTGAGCGGCGTATTCGCGCCGGCTTCTGGCGCAGTTTTTAGCAGCTTGGCTGCCTCCGTCCAATCGATCGAGCCTTCATACGGCGGAAGATGCTCGTCCTTTTCCCCGTGATTGTCGTGAATGTGCGCGCTGGCGACGAGTTCGCGCAGCGGCTCAAAGCTTTCGGCGACGCGATTTTCTTCCGGGCCGTCGGCGAGATGCGCATGGCCGATGTCAAAATTAAAACGCAGTCCGCTCAGGCGCGTTTCGTCAACGAAGGAGCGCAGATATGCCGGCGAGCCCATCTCGCTGGTCGTGTTTTCGACGCAGATCGTCACGCCAACATGCTTCGCATGCAGAATCAAATGCTCCAGCGAGCTGAACGCTGCGTCGCGCTTGCGCGGGTCAGCGGTTTCGCGGGTGCCGCCCATGTGAAAAATCATGCGCGAGAAGGGCAGCTCTTCAGCGACATCGATGGCGCGCTTGAGTTCGTCCATCGCCTCGATGCGGCGCACGCGTTCGACTTCGCAGATCGACAGCGGCTGGCCACCTTCGCGCGTGGCGCTGAGATCGCGACTGGTCGGAGCATGAAGTGACGCGAGCTTGAGCTTTGCGTCGGACAGTGCGCCTGCGACGTTCTGGATTTCGGCTCGCGTGGTGTAGTCGAAGTGGCTGCGCGAGCAGAAGATTTCAACGCCTTGAAATCCAGCGTCGCCAATTTGGGCGATGAGATCGCGCGTCAGTTTGCGTGAAACAAAAAGGTAGGTCGAGAGCAGTCGTTCCATAGTTCGCCTCGGCCATTATCCACGAGATTGCGCGGCGCGCCGATGGGTTCGTGAAGTGGTAGTTGTGCTAATGGGAACGAGACAAAATTTGCCGTGTGAAGCTAAGCGGCGGGTCAATACCCGACGGCGGAGCCGTTGTCGCGTGGGTCGGCGGCGCCCACGCGTTCCCCGGTTTTGGGGTCGATGCCGATGGCGTTGACCAGGCCGATGTGGCCTCGACGTTTTGTTATGAAGCCGCGCGCTCGCAGCGCCTTCTCCATCGACTCAGGGAAATTCCGCTCCATCAAAATCAGGTCGGGCATCCACTGATTGTGAAAGCGAGGGGCGTTGATCGCGGATTGCGCATCCATACCGAGACGCATCCAGTTGAGAACGCTCAGCAGCGTTGCCGAAATGATCGTGGGCCCGCCGGGTGAACCGGTGACGAAACTGAGTTTGCCGTCGCGCAGTAACATCGTGGGTGTCATCGAACTGAGTGGGCGATGGCCGGATGCGATGGCATTGGCATCAGATTGAATTAAGCCGAAGAGCGCGTTGGGCACACCGGGCTGCGTGGTGAAGTCGTCCATTTCATCGTTGAGAAGGAAGCCAGCGGGGCTGGTGACGTGCGAGCCGTAGCTATCGTTGAGCGTGTAGGTGCTGGCGACGGCGTTTCCAGCGGCATCGACAACGGAGAAATGCGTTGTGTGCGGTCCGTCATTCAGCGTAATGGTCGTAGGTGCGGAATCCGCGGCGGCCGAAGCGGAGCACGTGTGCGGCGTGCCGGCCTTCACATCTTTACTGGAAGACGCGTGTTCGGGATCGATCGTCGCGGCGCGTTCTTTCGCATAGCACGGCGACGTCAGTCCTGCGACGGGAACGTCGGAATAGTCGGGATCGGCGAGATACGCCGCACGATCGGCGAAGACGCGGCGCATCGTTTCGGCAACCATGTGAACGCTCTCGACGTCGTTCCAGCCCTTCAGCGGCGTGTTTTGCAGCATGTTCATCGCTTCGATGATGGCGACGCCGCCGGAGCTTGGCGGCGGTGACGTGAGCACTTCCCAGGAATGCGAAGTGCCATCCCGATCGTTGGCGGAATATTTCGCCTGCAGAACTTCGCGAACTCTTGGTTTGTAGCTGGCGAGATCGTCCAGCGTGATCAATCCGCCGGATTTTGCGATGTCGTCCACCATTGCGTGTGCGGTGTCACCGCTGTAAAACTCGGCCGCGCCATTTTTGGCGATACGCTTTAGTGTGGCGGCAAGTTCAGGCTGGCGGAGCGTCCCGCCCGCGTGCAGCATCTTGCCGTCGTTCAAAAAGATGTGCCGGCTGAATGTGAATCTGTTGAGGTCTGTCTTTTCTTCTGCGAATTCGTGTGCGAGTTTTTCGCTGACCGGAAAGCCGGTTTCCGCGAGGTGAATCGCAGGCTCCATCACATCGGCGAGTTTCAACGTGCCGTAGGTTTTCAGCGCGAGTTCGAGGCCGGCGACGGTCCCGGGAACGGCGACGGAGCGATAACCGATTACGGAGCTGGTGATGTCGTCGTTCGGAATCAACTTGCCGTTCGGGCCGATGTACATATTGCGTGTCGCTTTACCGGGCGCGACTTCGCGGTAGTCGAAAAAACTAGAACGCCCGTCGACGAGGCGCACGAGCATGAATCCGCCGCCACCGATGTTGCCGGCGGCAGGTTCGACGACAGCGAGCGCGAACGCGACGGCGACAGCGGCGTCCACGGCGTTTCCCCCACGCTTCAGAATTTCGACTCCGGCTTGCGAGCCGAGTTGTTCATCGGTCGCGACCATTCCTTGCGACGCGCGCACGGCTTGCTTCGGCCAATCATTCGGGTCGATTGCAGATTGTGAACACCCGGAAATAGCGAAGCTTAGCGAAAGCGCGAGAAAGCAGGCGAGACACTTCACGCACCTGATGGAGGCAGGCCAAGTTCTCATAAGGCAGCAAACACTAAGAGATTGACGCTGCCAGGTCAAGAAGGCTGCGCGAAAGGTGAATCACGGTGCGAGGGTTACTTTCGAAAGGGCGCGTTCAGGCGATCGCAGCGGTGGCTTTTGGCCCGGCTCGGGCTGTCGTGGTTGCGGCGGTAGCCTTACCCTGCGCCGATTGGCTGTTGGACCCGGATTGCGGCGAGGACGAGAAGCTTTGCAACGCCGGCGGCGTCGCTGCCGTAGACGTGGAGGATGTGCTGGTCGCTGACGCACCGGCCACCGCTGCCTGCGTGTTTCGCGCGGATGCGCTTGGTGCCGTGGAATTTTGCACCTGCGATTCCAATTGGTAGGCGAGGCTCGTAAACGTGGTCGGATTGAAGTCGTTGATCAAGCTTGCGACCCGATCGATTTGCCGAATGTCGGCGGCGCTGAGCCCAAGCGCAGCGAGCGCGTTGTTGAGCGCATTGAGTTGCGTCTGCTGCGCAACGCTGCCCGTCGCAGTCGAAGTTGAGGTTGTCGAGGGTGAAGAAGTCGATCTCGTCGCGTCCTGCGAACCAGAAGCGCTTTCTGCATTCGCGCTCGATGCGTTCGCGCCAGAGCTTCCTGTGCCCGCCGCCTGCGTCGAGGTCCTCGAAGGCAGAGCTACCGTGGCGGAACTATTTGTCGGCGGCTGCACAAGGGAAGCCCCACTCGATGGCAGTGCCGAGGTCTTGGGTGCGCTGAAAATACCCGCCGCCTGCGCAGTCGTATCCGCCGACTCGATGGATGACGACGGTGTGAATTGATCTTGCGGCAGCGCGGAAGTCGGCACCGCGAGGGCAGCGCCAGTGTTGGTCGGCGAGTCCTGGGCTTGCTGCGCCAGCTCTTGGCTGGGCAGTCGATTCAAATCTAAGGCGTTCGTAACAGACATGATTCCACTCCATGCGGTAGCGATGCCGCGGCGCACATTGCCGCCGGCTGGCAAGCCGCAAGCTTCAAAGCGCGAATGGTGAAGGGAGAAGGTGATGCGAAGCCACTCAACGATAGAAGCTTCTGCAAAGGGCATCGACCAACTGGAGAAATACTTTAGTTTTTGAAATCGCCGGTCTGGCGTGGAGATACGGCCGAGGTTAGCTCTCGCTAAGAAATTCAACGGTCGGCGGACCCGGAAGCAATCCCGCCGCGGTACCTTGCTCGATGAGTTCCTTCACGGCGTGCTTGCCGCGTTCGCCGTAACCCATCGTCCATTTATTCACGTACATGCCGATAAATTTGTCGGCGAGGTCGGGATCCATGTCGCGCGCAAATTCCATCGCGTACGCGAGAGCCTCTTCGCGATGATCGAGTCCATACGAGACGCTGTCGCGAATCACCTGGGCGATCTGGCGACCGAGTTCGGGGCCGAGCGAGCGCTTTACGGCGTTGCCTCCTAGTGGCAGCGGCAGTTTGGTGCGCTCCATCCACCACGCGCCAAGATCGATCACGCGATGCAAGCCGAGCTGCGGAAACAGGAGCTGGCCTTCGTGAATCAACAAGCCTGCCTCAACCGATTCGTTCTGTACGGCGTCGAGAATCTTGTCAAACGGCATCACGACCGCTTCAAAATTCGGTTCGAACAATTTCATCGTGAGATACGCGGTCGTCGTCAATCCCGGCACGCCGATCCGCTTGCCCGCCAACTCTTGCGGCCGCATGGACTTCGATGCCACCACAATCGGACCATAGCCTTCGCCGAAGCTCGCGCCGCAGTCGAGCAGCACGTACTTATCGCGTAGCGCCGGGTAGGCCGCAAAGCTGATCGCCGTGACGTCGTATGTCTCTTTGTGTGCAGCATCGTTCAGCGTCTGAATATCCGAGAGAATGTGCGTGTACTTGTAGCCGGGCGTCGCGAGTTTATGCGTCGCCAAAGCATAGAACATGAATGCGTCGTCTGAATCGGGCGAGTGAGCCAGCTTGATTTCCATCGTCTGTTGAGTGGTCCTGGGGGTTGCCGTCGTGCTGGACATAGTATTCGCCCTCTCTTCTTCAGCGCTGGGTCGCCGGCAGCCGTTCGGGTCCGACTCCGAGCAGCGGGACTAAGCCCAGGCAATGTCCTTCCCGAAACGAATCCTCCGATTTGGGAGGCGATCAGGAGACCGAAGGGTAGGTCGCGAACGGCGCGAGGACAAAACGTCGCGGGCCGGGGCTGCATTCCGCGCCCAAAGACTAGCATATCGGCGAGCGTCGCAAAAGGGCCGCGGCGGAAGCGATTTGAAATCAATCGCTTGAGCTTCGAGAATGATTCGAGGGCTAAAGCGCCGAGACCATGTGCGCGATTGCGTCGTCGAAGGTCACGCTTCCGTCGAGATAAGGCTGCCAGTATCGCTCGAGCAGCTTGAGATATTCGTCCCATCCGCGCTGATAGAGCCGTTCGCGTACGGCGTATGGCATGTACGCTTCTTTGGCATCGCCATCCAACCCCTTCATCACCGGTTTGATGACCTCGCCCGTCGTGTAAAAGACGAGCGCGTGCCACAAATCTCGAGGGATCGCTTTGTCGCGTTGGCGGCACTCGCGGTTGATCGCGAGCTGCACCGGTTCGGCGATGCCGTTCGACGCTTCGTGAAATAGCACTTCGAGCGCCGAACTGCCCTGGTTGCGCGGATCGGTGCTCGAAATCACCACGCGGAGCGGATCGAGCGTGGTATAGGCTCCCGCGTAATTCGCGTAAGCCGACACGTCGACGCGGATGCGCTGCTTAGGCCATCGCGTCTGATAAATTTCCGCGAGGTGCTGCGAGAGCTCTACGCCTTTGTCGCGCACCAGCGGCGAAACGCCCGCGATCCACTTGCGGTTTGCGCGATCGTGGTCGGGCCATTCGTGCGCGCGATAAACGACGGCGGCGGCGTTCAAAACCTGCGTCAGCTTCGGCGGTAATCCAGCGTCGCACGTTTTCCTTTTCGAGCCCGATAGCTCGTCGCACTGTTCGAAGTCGCCGAGCTGATTTTTCAGCAGGATCAGCTCCGTGCTGAAGAGCAGGTCCTTATCGACATAGTTCGCGGCGTAGTACGCAACCGCGTTATCCCAAGCGAGTTCTTCGTTGGGAGTGCGTCGCGTCGTCCCGGCGGCGGCGGACGGCATGCCTCGCCCATCACGCGAAGCGCGCGCTTGTCCGTAAAGCATGTGGTGAAGGTTGATCCAGAAGCCGCTATGTAGTTCGAATACCGGCAGGTTGGCGTACTGCGCTTCGCCCTGAGACGCTTCCGTCGGTGCCGGTGCAGCCATAGCCGGCAGCGACATCGCAAATATCAACAGTAGTGTGGTGCACCAAACGCGGCGACGAAGGCCCATACGGAGTGCTTTGATGTTATCTCCAAATTCACCGCGAGCAAACCGCCGAGTCGCATCGCGCGGGCCGGGGTGCTATCGCTAAATCACTAGCCCGCGTTCTTCACCGCTTTCGCCAGCCAGCGATCCAGAATCGTCAGCGTTTTTTCCGGCAAGCTCAAGCCCCAGTTCACGCCCATCCCCAATCCCGGGCACGTATACACGACCCGCGCCGGCGTCTCGAACATTTCGTCGCCACTTCGAAGCAAAATTTTCACATGCGCGCCGGTCGGTAGCGGCTGCAACGTGTCGATGTAGCATCCGCTGCGACTCACATCCGAAGAGCGGGCGTTTATCACATTGGATGTCGCCAGTTCTGTGACGATTGCGACCAATGTCAGGGCAAAGCGCGGCGAATCGCGCCGGTCGGACATAACATCGCTCATGCAGGGCTCCTTGCGTAATCAGCCTTACCTGTTGATCCGCCCTGAGGAGAGACTGAGCGCGTGGAATCGCATCAGCGATGAGCGCCGAAAAAAGGAGAGATGCCCCTGTGAGTATTCTCGGAGTGCAGCGGTCGAAGGAACAAGCTGAAAACGCCGCGAGCCTCGCGAATGCGTCAACCTCGCGGTCGTGACGGGTGCGCCGATTACAGCCGCGTCCCGCTTACTCCGCCTTCGGCAGTTCGACTTTAGGATCCGACCCGGTCCCGGGGCTACCCTGCCGGTCCGCCCCGTGAATCACGCCGTCGCCATCGGTAAAAAACGATCGCCTGCCCGTGCGTCCATAGGTCTGTGGCGTGGCCGCCAATGCATACTTCGCTGGCGCGCCGAGTGTGCTATTGCTCGCCAGGACGTAGCGAAAGTTGTAGCCGCTGCGCGCGCCCGCCGCGAGATCAGGATCGAGCATCCCCGCCGCCTCCGCTGACGGCGCGCCTTTTGCCGGCGAAGCCAGATTCGCCAGCGAATCCGGCAGCCGCGTGTACGTGCGCCGATACCTCTCCACCGCGTTGCTGATCGCCTTCAAAGATTCGACCGCGGTCTTTTCCGTCGATTCAATTTGCGCCGCATCCCACTCCACGGCCAGCGAAGGTAAATCCAGCAGAACCAATCCGACTGAAATCAGCTTCCACTCGCCGCGCTCACGAACCAGTCCCATCCTCACGTGCAAGACGTTTTCGCCGACGGTGTCGGTAGCGTCGCGAATTTCCACCGGCATCAGCGCGAAATTGTCATCGACATCCGCGCCACCTATTTGCAGTTCCGCCGCTCCCACCGGAGTTTCGCACCGCACCAGCGGGCGTCCTGCCGAACCGGTGATCAGCGACGGCTTACCCGGCTCATTCAGCAGCACGAAGCGTTTCATCAGCGCCAGACGCGCGCCTTGTGTCAGCGTAGAAAATGTTTCCGAGTTACGTGCGGTCAGATATTTTGTGAATTCGGTTTCGTCCTGGCGGCACGCAGCCGACAACGCCTGTCGCAGCGCCAGGCTCGGCCCGGTCAGTGGCGCTGCGCCGCCCGGCGGAGCGGGTGGTGTGCCAATGCTGTTTGGTTTGGAAATCGAATCCTGCGCCGATGCTGGTGATGACGCCATCGTGCCCGCGATCGCAAACAACGTCATCAGCAAACCGTTCACAACTATTATTCGCCAATTCAATTCTCTACCCCTTCGCGCTGCTCAAAATCTCCGCCAGGTTTTGTGTGAATTTCGACCGAGGCATCACTTCATCGCATCCCGCTGTGCGTGCCTGCTCTGCCAGGTCAACCTGTACGTGCGACAAAAATCCCAGGATGCGCACGCCGTTTTTCTCCGCTCGCACGCGTTCGATCGCCGGTATCGCCCCGCTGCGTGCGTTCAGATCGACGATTACCAGCTTTGGCGAAGTCGCGATCAGCTCCATCAGCGAATCCGCCGTGGCCGCCACCTTGAATTGCAGCCCGAGTTGCTTCGCGGTCTCCAAAACTTTCATCTGAAAAAACAAGTCATCCATCAAACCGACAATCTCCGCCATCCGTCCTCCGAACCGCCATTCACTCTGTCCTGCGCCACGGTGTCGAGCCCAGCTTTCGAATGCCCAACCGCCGAAACACAATTACAATCTTCTCTATCGGGAGGCCGCCTATGCAACCTGGTTCATCCACCACCATTCGTCCCGCAATCGCGCTTATGGAAAGGACGCCGCAACTGCTCGAAACGATGCTTGGGGGCGTCGCGCCCGACGTCCTCCGCTGGAAGCCCGCGCACGATCGCTGGTCGATCTCCGAAGTTTTGTCACACCTCGCTGACTGCGAAGACTGTCTCACCGAACGCGTCCGCCGCATGGTTCTCGAAGACGTGCCACCTTTGAAAGAATACGAACCACCCGCGGAAGGATTTTCCGCAGGCACGCCTCAGGAACACATGTCGCGCTTTGCGCACACAAGGCGCGAACTCGTTCAATTCCTACGCACCTTGACGCCAGAAATAGGCACGCGCACCGCGCAACATTCCAAACTTGGCCTGGTCACGCTCGACGAAATGCTTAACGAGTGGGCGTCTCACGATCTCGGACACATCCGCCAAATCGCCGAGCTATACCGAGCCTGCGCCTTCCACCCCAACGCAGGCCCATTCAGCGCTTACGCAACTCTTCATCCGTAACCCGCTGACGCTGTTTTTGGCCAGAAGGAACCCATTAAAAGACAAAAGGCGCGGCAAGCCGCGCCCCCAAACCAAGACCCTAATCGTCGCTTCTTTACTTCGCCTCTTTAGTGTCCGCTCCCGGCGCTATGTGCGCCCACTGTATCGTCCGGCACCGCGCCCTTGCGCCCCTTCACGCGGTCATACACCGAAACCTGGCTGACCGACCCAAGCGCCTCGTTATAAAAGGTCGGCACGCCCAGCGCCGTCCGCAACTCCTCATTGAACTTCCGCAAACTCTGCAGATGCGTCGCCAACGCTGGCAGCTTGATGCCTTCGTCCGTCAGCAAAAATTTCTGATATCCCGCGTCCCAAAGCCGCGTGAACTGTCCGTTGACCATGATCGTCGGCAAAATCGTCAACTGATAATGATCGTCGGTGCCTTTGCGAAACTCCGCGCCGCAGCCATACTTCTCCACACGCACCACGCCGCGCGTGCTTCCGACGCTGAATCCCAGCGCCGCCAACCCTTCAATCGCTTTCGGAGCAAACCGTTCGTCGACATTCCACATAGGGCCTTAAGCCTAAATGAACCGCTCTCCGTAGTAAAGAGAACCGCGGTTCCGATGCTAACGTCAGAGCCTCGTTGGAAGTCTAAGGGTACGCGATCCCAAGGGGGCTACACTTACCGACACGAAACTGTCCAGATTGGGAGGATCAAATGCGGAATCACCTGAAGTTCATTGCTCTTGCGTTTGCTCTGCATGGTTCTTTGGCCGGCGCAGTCGCGCAGGACGCAAAAAACACTTATCCCGCGATGGCTCCCTTGGACCAGTACCTAATCTCTGACGAGAAAACCGAAATCGCGCTGGCTCGCAGCGCCGCACCCGCTTCCATTTCCAATGGAGCCGAAGTGATGGTGCTTCAACGCGACGGATACAAAACCGCGGTGAAGGGAACGAATGGCTTCGTCTGTCTCGTGGAGCGATCGTGGGGGCAGGGCACGGATGAAGGCGAGTTCTGGAATCCCAAGATGCGCGCGCCTCATTGCTTCAACGCACAAGCCGCTAAAACCTTTGCTCAGATTTATCTGATGAAAACCAAGCTTGTGCTGGTAGGAAAATCGAAGCCCGAAATCGCTCAGGCCATCGCGACGGCACTCGATAAGAAGGAATTGCCCGTGCTCGAGCCCGGTGCGATGGCCTACATGATGTCGAAGCAGCAGTACTTAAACGATCAGGCCAAAAGCTGGCACTCGCATACAATGTTTTTTTCTCCCGGCGACATGACCAAGAGCTGGGCCGCTGATGATCCGAATTCACCTGTCATGATGGTGAATGACTCGCAGGAGCGCGTGACGATTCTGCTCGTCCTCGCAGACAAATGGTCCGACGGTACCGCCTCGGCGCAGCACTGATCAGCAGACCGCGGTTCGCTAGGTATTCAATCGATCGTTCGAATTCCGTAGCGGCACTCCGCCCCGACCGATTACCGGTCGCGTTTCACCTGATTCTTAACGAATTGTAACAATCGCTTCATCTCTCTCTAAACAAGCGGTTTTTCCGCCCTTTTTGCACAGGACTCTTCTCGATTTAGTCCCGTCGGTTGTGATATATCTCTGCCCAAATTCACATTGTTTTGACGGAGATTAAGGGGCTGGTTCAGAAAAATGCACAAGTGCATTCGTTCGCTCGTGGTGTTTCTCAGTGGTCTGTTTTTGATCGCTCTTCCTTCCTCCGCACAGCAAACTCTCGGCGCCATCAACGGCACGGTCTCCGACAGCACCGGAGCCGTCCTGAGCAAAGTCGAAGTGAAAATCCGCAACCTCGACACCAACCTCGAAGTCACAGCGTCCACCAAGGACGACGGCTCCTTTTCAGTCCCCGCGCTCCCCATCGGCCCCTACTCCGTCTCCTTCTCTCGCGACGGCTTCAAGACCGAAGTACACAATCAGATTACCGTCGTCGGCGGTGTCACCGCGACGGTCAACGGTTCGCTTCAGCCCGGCGAAGTCAGTACCAGCATCACCGTCTCCGGCACACCGCTGCTCAATCAGACCGACACGACCAACGGCTACACGCTCGGCAGCGAACTGATCGAAAGCACGCCTCTTGGCACGGGCAGCTTCACACAGCTCGCGCTTCTCAGCCCCGGCGTCAACGCCGACTTTCTCACCGGCTCGGGCACCAACGCCGGTCTCGGCAATCAAAACATCTTCGCCAACGGTCAGCGCGACACCAGCAACAGCTTCGTCGTCAACGGCGTCCAGACCAACAATCTCTTCAACGGAAAATCGTCCAGCGGCGTCGCCGACAATCGCGCCGTGCTCAACACCGGACAGAACACCAACAAGACGGCCGGCGGTGAAATCCAAACGAGTACATCGGTCTACAGCGCCATCGGCCAGGCAATGCCCACGCCTCCGCAAGAAACGCTCGAAGAAGTCCGCGTCAACACGTCAATGTACGACGCCTCCGAAGGCTCCTACAGCGGCGCGCACATCACGCTGCAGACGCGCACCGGCACGAACCAGTATCACGGCCAGGCCTACGAATATCACCAGACCGACGCCTGGAACGCCGCTCCCTATTTTTTCAATCAGGACAACACGCTCCGTAGCCTCGGCAAAACTGTTCCCGAACTGAAGCGCAACAGCTTCGGCGCAACTTTCGGCGGCCCAATCCTGAAAGACAAACTTTTCTTTTTCGCCTCCTACCAGGGCCAGCGCGCTACCGACGAGGACAGCTCCATCTCCGAAGCGTCCGTGCTCCCAGGCCTGAGCGATACCAATCGCGATGCCGCCAGCCTCGCTTCTCTTGCGAACGCCGCGTTCGGCACGACACTGACCGCCGCCGACATAAGCCCGAACGCGCTGAAGATCATGAATCTCAAGCTTCCCAACGGTCAGTTCTTCATACCTTCCGAGAACAATTTGAATAGTGATCTTGGCTACAACGCACTCGTCTTCGGGCCGAAGACGACGTTCAAGGCCGATCAGGTCAGCGGCAACATCGACTACAACTTCAACGGGCGCGATCGCATCTCCGGCAAGTACTACTTTCAGAACGACCCGACCTTCGCGCCGTTCGCCATCAGCCAGGTAAACAATTTTCCGCAGGAACTATCGGCCGGTGGGCAGCTCATCTCGATCCAGAACACGACAACGGTCTCTCCGAATGCTGTTTGGACGCAAAGCTTCGGCTTTGTCCGCGAAAGAGCGTTCGCGCACACCATCGATGGCTACACCAACAGCGACTACGGCCTCAACATTTTCAGTCTCTCGAACGTTCCCGGCATCAGCATCGGCAATGCCGATCCCAACACTGGCTCCGGTCTCGGCATCGGCCCATCCAACAACTTCTCCAACGCCGGAATGTTCCAGAACACCTTCGAAGGCTCCACCAAATATTCCTGGACGGTTGGCCGTCACACCCTCACCGGCGGTGTGCAGGTGGATCACACCCAGCTCAACATCATCAACAAAAACAGCAACCAGGGACTCCTCGACTTCAATACCTTCGCCGATTTCCTCCAGGGGAATCTTTGCAATCCGTCCGTCTTCTGCGGTGAAAACGGCTCCTCCGTTTTCGTCAGCGGCGAAACCAACCGTTACTACCGTTCGAACCAGGTCGGCGCTTTCGGTCAGGACACTTTCCGCCTGAAATCGAATCTCACGATCATCGCCGGCCTCCGTTGGGATTGGAACGGCCCGCTCGTCGAGAAAAACGGCCTACTCACCAATTTTTATCCCAAGGATTACAGCTACGATTTCGGCACTGACACGATCTCCAACATCGGTATCGTCGTCGCCGGCAACAACAAGGAATTTCCCACCAAGGGCGTCAGCGATTCCACGCTCACCGGCCGCCAATGGGGCTTCGCGCCGCGCGTCGGCGTCGCGTGGACTCCCGGCTTCCTCCATAACGTCGTCGTGCGCGCCGGATTCGGCATGTACTACGATCGCGGTGAATACTTCGCCGAACTCTCGCAGAGCGCCGGCGGCGGCATCGGTGGCCCATTCGGCGTCACCGTGCAGCAGCCGTTCTCCGTTCCGTTCTACAGCCAGCCGGGCAACACCTTCGCCACTCCGTTCGGCACGACTCCACCGCCCGCGCCGCCAAAAAATCTTTCCGGCGTCGCTTCGTTGATTCCCAATATTGCTCAGCTGATCGACAACACCACGCCATATTGCACTGCCAATGGCATCTCGTTCTGCAGCCCGCTCATCTTCGCCGGCTACGACCCGGCCAACAAGCTGCCCTACTCCGAAAACTACACCCTCAATCTGCAATGGCAGCCGCGCAACGACCTCGTGCTCTCGCTTGCATTCGTCGGCAATCACGGCGTCCACGAAGTCATCCCGGTGCCGTTCAATCAGCCCAACATTGCCACGCCGTCGGCCCCCATCAACGGCCAGATTTATTCTTACGGCTACACCGTTCCCGGAGTCGCCGCGGAAAACGTTTCGACTCTCGTCGAAGGCTTCGGCAGCGGCAATACCGCGCTCCGCGTTCCGTTCATCGGCTTCGACCCCAACTCGCAGTACGCCAAAGCCGCCGGCCAATCGAATTACGACGCGCTGCAGTTCAACGTCACCAAGCGCTACAGCCACGGCCTCACGCTCTCCGGCTCCTACACCTGGTCGCACAGCATGGACGAGGAAAGCGGCGAGCAGCTCTTCTACAACGGCGACAACCCGGAAAACTTGCGCACCGGCTACGGCAACTCCGACTTCGACCGCCGCCACGTTTTCATGATTCAGTACACCTACGAATTCCCGAAGCTCGCGATGCTTCACGGTTGGGCCGATAAAATCGTCAACGGTTGGGGCACCAGTGGCCTCATCTCCGCAGAAAGCGGCCAGCCCTACAGCGTCATCGACTTCAGCGGCGGCGTCGCCAGCCAGTTCTATGGCGGCGGCAACGACTTCATCACCAACCCGCTCGTTCCCATCGGTGGCGTCGGCAGCACACCTGGCGCAAATCCTGTTTTGCAGGGCACGCTCGGCGTCAATCCCGGCAATCCCGTTCTCAACAGCGCAGCTTTCGGCATTCCGTTGTTGCAGCCCGGACAAAACGGTGTTCCCCCATGCGATCCCGTCTCGAAAGTCTGCGACGTCTACGAAACCAACTTTGGCCCCGCCAGCCGCAACATCTTCGTCAGCCCGTTTCAGTCGCGCGTTGACATGGGCGTCTTCAAAAACTTTAAAATCAACGAGCGCTTCAACCTCAAATTCGACGTCCAGGCGTTCAACATCTTCAATCACCCGAGCTTCGACACTCCCAACAACAACGTCGAGTTCAACCCATTCTTCGAAAATCCGCCGCAGTACTCCGCGCCGTTCCCAGTCGACGGCCAGACCAACTGCGCCCCTCCCGACGCTTATGTCTGCGCCCCATCCGGCAAACTCGGCGTGATCCAACACACCATCGGAAGCCCCCGCTTCCTCCAAATGGCCCTCCACCTGACGTTTTAGTCGGGTCAAAATCACATCTGCAAAAACGAAAGGGGCCGCAAGGCCCCTTCTTCGTTTCTCTCAGGTTTTCGTTACGCCGTTACTTCATCGCCGTTTTACTTCGCATTTCCACCGTCAAACTCCCCAGCTTCCCGGAATCCAGATCCATAAGCCCAGTCCGCAGATAAGCCGCATTCTCCGGCACGTCAATTTCGCGATGCATCTGCAACCCAATCCGCATCACCTCCGCGTACGCCTGCCGATTCAAGACAATCTCGCTCTTCTTCCGAAATACATTCACCACGCCGCCGTCCGCATCGTAAGCCACCAGCATCACTTCGATATTTCCTCGTCGAATCCCATCCGGTCCCAGCTCAAGGTGCAAGTCCGCTGGCGTAACCGCAAAATCCAGTCCGTACCGCACCATCGGCGGCTTTAACTCCTTCACGCCGGCCGCGCCGCTCGAAGCATCCGCCGTTACCGGCGCCACACGCACCTTGTACAGGATCTGCGCAAAGTCCGGCATCCCAAATCCCATCAGCGGCACCAGTGCATCATTTTTCTTTGCCCCCGCCTCCGACACCGGAAACTTCGCATTCTCCGCGTAATATCCCCGCCGGTAAGCCAGCTTGTAATCCCCGCCGGCGAGCTTCAAATCAATCTTCCGGTATCTCCCATCCATCTTCGAATTGCTCGGAACATACGCCAGCGAATAGAAGTGCGATCCTTCATCGACCGCCTGCTCCATCGCCTCGCTCAACCCATTCGTGTTGTAAAACGCATGCCCGCCCGTATCGCGCGCCAGCATCTCCATCGCAATCTGATTGAAAGCCCGGTCCGCCTCGTCTCCCTCGACAGCCTTTCCCGTCCGGTTAGCGCTCGGATCGGCGTTACCTTGGAGATACGACTCCACCGCAAGCGCACTAGCCCCAATTGGATACACCGCCACCTGATCCGCCGTCAGCAACTCCGCCGTCTGCCGGACCGCATTCGGATACGGGCTCGCAAACTGTCCTCGTCTCCCCGTGTCCGGGAAAAAGTGAATCGGAAACGATCCCGCAAGCCACATGATATTTTTCCGTCCCGAAATCGGCGCCAGGTACCGCGCCAGCGCCTGAAACGCTTGTAGCGTCATCGCCACGCGATCCGCGTTGCGCTCCGCATTCTCTCCAGCCATGAAACTCTTGCACGCCTCTTGGCCCGCCGGAGACCGTATTTTTGCGCACGCTGTCATCTCGGCGTCTTTCCGCAGCGGCGTTGCCATCTGTGGTTCGTATTTCGCTTCCGTGTGCGACTTCGGATCAAGCAGCGCATCCTTCAGTCCGCCCGAGTCTGCTGTAAATCCCTGAATCATCCGCAGCTGCTGCCCGAGCGTGAAAATCGCCACCCGCGCACCATGCGGCGAAGCGATCGCGGCCTCCATATATTTTTCCATCTGCTGTCGCACATACACCTGATCGATCGCCTGCGTATTCAGCGAATCCAGCAGCAGCACATTCACCGAATCTGTCGTCTTCACCGTCGGATAATTCGTAAACACATCTGGCGGCATCACGGGCAGCGCCACCGGAGTCACCTTCCCGTCCGTGTGCTCCTCAAAAAACGAAACCGTCTGCGCCTTCCCATCCTCGCTCAACAAAAAGTCTTCCTTCTTCAATCCCGATGCCGGCTGCCCCTTCGCTCCCGTCACCACCACATCCACCAACACGATCCGCACGTCCGACTTGATCGTCGGCTGCTGCTGATCCCGCGCCGCTGCCCGCCCCCGCACCGTCGCCACGCCGCACAAGCACACCCCAACCACACCCACGACGAACATCTCAAATTTTGATTGGTAATTCGAACGGCGTCGGCGGTCACTCATGCCCACCACCTATCCAGACAGCTACTCCTACGACGCCTGGAAACCTAACACCGTTTCATCCATAGATGTCACTCGCAAGCCAAATGCCTCGAGTTTCTACCGCACACCCACGACTCACCCAATCCCGCCTCGTGAAGCATCCGGCTGCAAAACAAAAAGGCGAAGCTCGAAAGCCTCGCCGTAAACCCAAACTCAAAATCAACCCGCAACCACCCAAATCGCGAAATTCCTTAGATACGCCCCGCCTGCTCCGCAAAGCACATCTGCAGCCGGCCATCGATCTGCACTCCGACGTATCGCGCGCAAATCGCCATTTCCTTTTCAGCCCACGCTGCGCAGGCCGCCTGCGTCCGGCCGATCGCGCCAACCAGCTGCACGACCCGGAAGTACGCCTTCACCAGCGTCACTCCGCCCGACCCGCCCGGCGTCAAGCTGAGCACTCCCGCCAGCGCCGCAAAGTCGCGTCCCGTGATCTCCTCGCCCGAAAGCTGCGCCGCCGTCCGAACTTCTTCGGAAACCGGCAGTTCCGCCGCCCGGAGCAGAATCCCGCGGCAGTACAAGATCCCGAATCGGATCAGGGCCACAAGAGAGAACGCGAGTATGAATACTGAGACCATTAACCCTCTAGATTCTTTCTGCCTTTCGTCACGTGCAACTTTACGATTCCCGTCTTCCGGTGCAAATAGGCAGTTAGTACTACCTCGACCGGCACTTTGGTTGTCCCTTGGAGCGGGTGCATCTCTGGCAGGAGCAGGTACAACTCCGTTACGTATGGCGACAACAATCGCCAAAATCACCACAAAAGCTCAAAACTCCGCACGCGGCTGCTAACCTTCTTTCGCCACCGTCTCGACCACCCGCGATACCACCGCGCTCTTCCCGCCGCGCTTCGCCTCATACATAAACTCGTCCGCCCGCTTGATCATCTCTTCCATCGAATCCAGCGCAATCGCGAACGTCACCACGCCAAAGCTGAACGTCACCGGCCATCCCTTCGGCGCAATCGCCGTATTCAGGTTTTGCCTCAGTTTCGCCACGATCACTCCGGCGCTCGACTCATCCGTTTCCGGCAGCAGCACCGCAAACTCATCGCCGCCCAGCCGCGCCGCCATATCCGTTGAGCGCACCGACATCTCCAGCGTCATGCCAATCGTCTTCAACAACTCGTCGCCCGTCGCGTGCCCGTAGTGATCGTTCAAATGTTTAAAATTATCCACGTCGATATAAACCAGTGTCAGCGGCCGCCCGTATCTTCGCGAACGCTTTCCTTCCAACGTCAGCGCCTGATGGAACATCCGACGATTCGGTATCCCCGTCAGGAAATCCACCCGCGACAAATTCTTCTCGCTTTCCAACGCCGCTTGCAGTTTCCCCTCATTGACCTTCAGCGCCTCTTCCATCATGATCTGCGCCGTCACGTCGTGCGCGTGCCCCAGCACGTAAGGCTCTGCGCCAAAATCCGCAACCACCCGGTTCGAATACGACCACACCACTTCTTCGCCTTCCGAAGTCTGCATTCGCATCAACCCGCTGTGCGAATTCCATTCCGCGATCGCCGTCAGATACCACTCCAGCTTCGAACCAAACTCTGGCGTCACCAGCTCACGCAGATTTTTCCCGTGCAATTCTTCCGCCGTGTAGCCCAGCGCGTTCGCCGCGGCTTCGTTCGCCGCCAGCATCGATCCCTTCATGTCGTGTACAAAAATCAGCCCGCCGCTCTTCTCCACCAGATTCCTGTAGCGCTCTTCGCTTTCGCGCACCGCCTGCTCCATACGGCTCCGCTCGCTGATGTCGCGAAACACCACCACTCCGCCGTTCACCATCCCGTACTGCACCAGCGGCGCGCTCGTATATTCCACCGTCGCCAGCGTCCCATCCTTCTTTCGCAGCCAATCGCTCTCGTTATGCGCGCGCACGCCTTGCGGGCTCAATCCGATGATCGGGCAATTCACATTCGCACACTTCTTATCTTCCCCCGCGCGGTGCAGCAACGTGTGCGCGCTCAACCCCACAACGTCTTCCGACCTGTACCCAAGCAATTGTTCTCCGACCGGATTCATATACACGATGCATCCGTTCCGATCGACCTGAAACAATCCCTCCCCCATCGCCTGTAGCATCGCGCTCGTGCGCAGGTGCTCCTGCAGCAGCCGGAACGCCGACGCTTCTCGTTGTCGCGTGCTTCGATAGAAAAACGTGAACACCAGCGACAACAACCCAAATTGCATAAAAGCAACCGTGCTTAGCGCGCGCTCCCGTTTGCTTTCGCTCGCCTCGAAGTTTTTTTGCGCTTCGGTGACCCGTCTCGTTTCGTACTGCTGCATCGCTGCGCCCACTTCGCGGATCTTTCTCCCCGCGTCGGTCTCACCGCTCAATTTCGGAATCGGCTGGCCCGCGGTCGCTGTCGGCGGCCCTTCTGCGCGTCGTTGCACCTCGACGGCCGCCGACAGCTCCGCCATCCTCACCCGCGCGTACAATCGCAGCGCCTCCGCCCGGTCCCCCTGCGCCGGGTCGAAGTTCGTCATCGCTTTCAACTTTTCGAGGTCGTTCGAAACTTTGATCTCGGCCTTTTGATAGAACAGCCTTTGCTGCTCGTCTCCGCTGCGCAGGTACATGTCTCGTCGCGCCTCGGCGTCATCGACGCTTGTCACCGCGTTTCCCACCGCCAGAGACGTTACCAGCCCGTTCGAAATTTCGCCCTGTGTTCGCCGGTATTCGTTGCTGTCCGCACGCACGATCAGCGCCGCAATCACCAACGATCCCGTGGCGAGCACGAACCCCGCGACGAACCGTAGCTGGAATTTGCCTTTCACTGGGGAAAGGAGGACCTCGGTGGCAGCGCGAATACACCCATTCGGAAAGCGTTTCCCGGGGCCTCAGTAGCGCCTGCTTTTGTCGCGAGGATGTCTCTTGTACGGGCGGGGCTTGCTCCGCCCAGTGTCAATCCATCTGAAAGCCGACCCGCCGTGCAAACTCCCCGCGACCTATCTAAGGAAATGTAAGGGGTTTCCTGTATGCGCAAAAAATACGAAAAAGATCTGAGTGTGACTGCCGCAGGTTGCGGGTATTCAGGTTGCGTGTATTGAAGATGCCGAATTCTCTTCGTCCCCAACAATCGACTTCCGCTCCAAGAACTTCTGTCCCTGGTCATCGGTTTCGCCTTTGGATTTTTCGCGTGTCGTTCGCTCACACGCTTGGGCGGCCTCATAACATCATGTGCAAAATCTTCGCGGTCACTTTTCCCCCGCCTGCTTCCAGAAACGAGCAGCACCTCTCTCCAGGCAGCTTTTCAGCGACACATTCGTGGATGATGCTGTCGCCAAGTTCTCAGTCTCTGTGTGCCCAAATGTGTCGTCATCCTGAGCGAAGCGAAGGATCTCAGCCGTCGACACCATCGCACTTTCACCCGTTGTCCTCGAATCACCACGCCAAATGCACCGCCGCACAATCACCGAATCTCCGAGAGCTCGGCGTCCTCACCGATCTCCTAATGCCTGCGAAACAATTTCGAAATCGCAATCTCCGCATCATCCTGCGTCCCCGCCAATCGCATCGCAATCCCCGTCACTCGCCCGACGATCTCCGCGTCTCCCGGAAATGCAAATCGTCGCGTCGTGCACGGCGACAGCGGATGCGGCAGCAGCGCCAGTTCGTTCCCCTGTACCTCGCACCATCCGCAAGCGTATCCGTCGCGAAGCTCCAGGAAATAAATCGGCCGGTCGAATTCCGTGCGCCAGCGCGACGGCTGGATGCGCCGCGAACGTGGATCGATCTGCACGAACGAACCCGGCCGCAGTAGCGGGTACAGCGTGTAATCGTGCATTCCGATGAATCCATAGCTGTTCTGCCGCAGTTGCAAATGCCGCAGAACTCCGAACGGCACGTCGCTCCACTGCCTCACCATGCGCGAAAAAAGATTCGTCCCGTTCAAATCGACGTCTTCGTTGAATTGAATCGGCACCGTCATGTCGCCATCGAGTTCGTTTTCTTCCGGCGACATCAGGTAGGTTGTTCGCGACGCCACTTCGAATTGGCGCATTCCCAC
Organism: uncultured Acidobacteriota bacterium; assembly: GCA_963795355.1. Lineage (GTDB taxonomy): Bacteria > Acidobacteriota > Terriglobia > Acidiferrales > UBA7541 > Acidiferrum. The sequence goes on along the minus strand of CAWCHM010000005.1, from coordinate 495,493 downwards.
GTGGCCAAGATCCACGCCGTATAAGGTCAGCAGTTCCGAAAATCCTACGTGGTATATGACACTGAGGGTGACCAGCTTATGGACGCTGGGTATCGAGTCAGTGTTCTCGAGCTTGGTCAGCCAGGCGTTGGAAATGTAGAACTCATCATTTCCTTCTGCCTCGGCTATGCCCTGACTCTTCTCTTCTACTTCGCGAGTTGTGATGCCGGATCGTACGCGGAACTCTCTCAACCGATCGCCTGATATCACGCATACCCCTGAGTAGGACAGTCCCCCTGGGTCGAGCGCAGAAGTTGGGGTTCCTTGGCGAAACATTACCGAAGACTTCCCGAAATGGAACTAACTGCTTTCGTTTTGCTTCGCTCTAGAAGCAACTTGCGGCAATTTTCCACAACTCTTACCGATTCGTCATACTCCGCTCATGCGCTGCACATGCGATTTTGTCCCTTTACACTCTGCCTGTTCGTGGTCGCACGTCTCATGTGCACCAGACTTTAGCTCGTTTTTGGACGCGCCAAGTCCGTCCGGTTAACTTGAAAATTTTTGCGGTCAGTCAAGTTCTAGAACGGGTACAGGAAACTCTGTACGCAATCGACGCACTGTTTACTCCTTTTGGTAGGTGATGCAACCAGCTCTTGCAGGAATCACAGTATGGGGTGCGTCACGCCGGTGTCTTTCGCATTTTCCGTAGCGGACCGACGTCCGTGAATTGAAAAACAGCGACATCGTATCGAACTCGAATTAAGGTGTTCCTACTTACGGGTTGTCACGTAAGGAAATTTGGTTCGAGGCGTAATCGAAGTGCACGATTCGACAAGGAGACAGATGCGCGACATCGCCAAGGTCACCAACACCGCAGTCAGCAATCGCCGGCGTAGCCAACGCGTTTTCCTCAAGGTCCGTGTCGTCGCCCGCTTTCGCCTTCTCGAACGAGAGTGGATTGTCGATGGCGACACCATCGTCGTCAATGCCCACGGCGGCACTGTCTACCTCTCCGTCGCCCCGATGGCTCCCGGTGACATCATCACCCTTACCAATCCCGCCACCGACCAGTCCGAAACCTGCCGCGTCGTCCGCATCGATTCCGCACCGCGCCGCACCGCCGAGACCAAATCATCTGAGCCGACATCGACCCGATTGGTCGCCGCTATGTCGAGCAGCAATTCAGTCGAGGCTATGCCGAGCAAATCAGCCGGCGCTATGCCGAATCGCTCATCTGACCCACTTCACAGCCCCGGCTTCGAAGTAGCCTTCGCCTTCGACCGCCCGTCCCCCCACTTCTGGGCCGTCGCCTTCCCCCCAACCGACTGGATCGAATCCTTAGTCGAACACTAAGCCCACGCCGGTTCATCACCCTTCCTGCCTCCCGCCGTTATAGGGGCGGGGCTTGCTCGGCCCGGCCGTTGCGTCTTGTCGCCAACGCTCCACGCAGCCCCGCGCCGTGTACGGGCGCAGCACTGCTTACCATGAGCTTTGCCGCAATATCCCTATCGATATAAGCTTGTGCCATGCGCCAGCGCCCCAAGCTCCTCTTCCTGCTACTTTTTGTTTTCTGCGCCAGAAATGCTTCTGCGCAGGCGACTGAGGAGGAGAAGGAACACGCAGTGGTCGAGTTGGGTGGGGCTGCTTTCCGCAGTGTCAACGGCGATACGGCTAACAGCTTCGGTCCATCCGTGGCCGTCGAGGTCACGCCGATTAAACACTGGCTCGAACTGGAATTCGGCACGACCGCCCTCTTCCGGCGACATTCCACCGAATGGGGAACCGACCTACTGTTCAAGAAGCCTTGGGACATCTCTCCGAAAGTCGAATTTATGTTTGGTATCGGCCCGGAATGGGATCACTCCAGGCAGTTCGGAGTGACGACCAACTCTGTCAGCGCCGAAGCGGTCGGCGATTTCATGTTTTGGCCTTCCTCCAGGCACCGCTTCGGTTGGTATCTCGAACCAACCTATGAATTCAACTTTGCGCGGGGCCATGAGCAGTCGGTTGGCGTCACCGCAGGTCTATTAATCTCCATACCTTAGGCTTCGATCCGACGCGTTTCTCAAAATACCCCTGCCCGCATCCCGCGCATCCTATAAAACGAATCGACGGCTTCCAAAACTCGATGAAGTGCTTGACAAATAGGTATTTATGTACTATACTGATAACGTTGTGGATGGAACGACGGCCGCTGACCTGCCTCTCCTCGCGGCCCAAACCCTCGGTCATCCCGCAAATTCCGCTAACTCCCCTGAAATGACATTCTTGCGACACTCTGCGTCGCAAACCCTTTATAATCACATTCTTGAGAAAAAACAGTGGGGGTATACCCCGTCTCCCTCACCAAATTCACTCTGAGCCGATGACAACAACCGCGCCAAAATCGTTCGTTTCGCCTGCTGCCTCATCCGCGGCGTCGCCCGTTGGCAAGTCCGTCCTCGAATGCATCGGCAACACCCCGCTGCTTCGCCTGGAGCGCATCGGTAGGGAATTTCCCAATGTGGAGTTCGCCGCCAAGGCCGAATGGTTCAATCCTGGCGGATCCGTCAAAGACCGTCCCGCGCTGGGCATGATTCAAGCCGGCATCAAATCGGGCGCTCTGACTCCGGGCAAAACAATCATCGACGCAACCAGCGGCAACACCGGTATCGCGTACGCGATGATTGCTGCGGCGCTCGGCTACCCGGTGAAGCTCTGCCTGCCCGACAGCGCTTCGCACGAACGCAAGCGCATTCTCGCTGCCTTCGGCGCGGAACTCGTGATGACGCCCCCTGACGAAGCGACCGACGGCGCGATCCGCAAAGTTCACGAAATCGTCGCCGCCGATCCGCAAAAATATTTCTATCCCGATCAATACAGCAACGCCGCGAACTGGCAGGCCCACTATCGCGGCACCGCAAACGAAATCTGGAATCAGACCGAAGGACGCATCACGCATTTTGTGGCGGGCCTCGGCACCAGCGGCACATTCGTCGGCACGACGCGCCGCCTCCGCGAGCTGAATCCAAAAATCCGCTGCGTCAGTCTTCAGCCCGACGGCCCGTTTCACGGACTCGAAGGCTGGAAGCACATGGAGACCGCGCTGGTGCCATCGATCTATGACGCGACGCTCGCCGATGAAAATCTCGAAGTCAGTACGGAAACTTCGTACAGACTTGTGAAGCGCGTCGCGCGTGAAGAAGGACTGCTGATTAGTCCCAGCGCCGCCGCCGCGCTGGCAGGTTGTTTCAAAGTTGCGAAATCGATTCCGCCAGATCAGCGCGCCGTCATCGTTACGGTTTTTGCCGATTCCGCGGCAAAATATCTCAGCGAACGCTTTTGGGATGAACACTAAACAATGAGCCGGTTCATATGAGCGATATTCCAATTCTCCAACTGACTCAGGAACTCTCGAATAAGATCGGCCAGCACGGCGCGGAAACCTATCCGCACGAGTGTTGCGGTGCCTTACTCGGCCGCGATCTCGACGTGTCTGTGACAGGCTCTTCCGACGGCGCCCCTTTGCCATCGCGCGAAGTTACCGCGCTTTTCCCGCTCGTCAATCGCCGTGACGATTCGCCGCGCAATCGCTTCTCGGTCACATCCGAAGACGTTCGTGATGCGGAAAAAGCCGCGCGCGAAAAGGGAATCGACGTCGTCGGCTGGTATCACTCGCATCCCGATCATCCAGCCAAGCCAAGCCAATTCGATCAAGACCACGCCTGGCCCTGGTACAGCTACATCATCGTCAGTGTCGCTAGCGGTCGCCCCGAAAAAATGACCAGCTGGCGCCTGGCCGACGACCGCACCCAATTCACCCCCGAGAATTTACAAATCGAGGGCAAAGACACCGCCGCCCAATCGGCCCCGTAACAGATTCTGCTTTTGTAGGGGCGTCCCTTCAGGGCGCCCGGAGACGATCGAAAAATCTTGGCGTAACTCCGTTTGACCTTTCGCCAACTGGCAACCAAGCCCGACTTTGACTTAGAATTCCAACTCCGAATGGAGCGAAACAAATGGCAGTGAAAGTAATGATCCCAACCCCGCTCAGGGTTTACACGGGCAAGCGCGACTCCACAGAAGTCAGCGCTGGCACCGTCGGCGAAGCACTGAGCGGGCTTACAACGCAGTTCGGCGATCTGCGCAAGCACCTCTTCACCGAAGACGGCAAGCTGCGCAGCTTCGTCAATGTCTACCTCAACGACGAAGACATCCGTTACCTCGCGAAAGACGCCACTCCCACCAAAGACGGCGACACCATCAGCATCGTCCCCTCCATCGCCGGCGGCTCCGCGCTCGACTGTTCCTCGCTCCCGTGTTGTTCTTCGCGCGCGCTCTGTTGTTGTTGATTCCGCTCGGCTTTTGCACGCTGGCCGGCGGCTGAATCGCGCCCTGCCGGGTCACATCTAATTGCAGTTACAAAGCACAGTCGCAACGCACGCAAGAAACCGCGAAGCAGGTTCGCGAATAACGAAATTTTGAAAAACGAAATCTGAGGAATTGAAATGTCAACGAAAGTGCAGTCACTCACGGAATCGCCCGCCGCAGCTCCCGCGACGAGCCTCAGCAACGAAGAGATTCTCCGCTACAGCCGCCACCTGATCATGCCCGAGGTTGGCATGGAAGGTCAGCTCAAGCTCAAGAACGCCAAAGTGCTGCTGATTGGCACGGGCGGACTCGGCGCTCCGCTCGGTCTGTACCTCGCCGCGGCCGGCGTCGGCAAACTTGGCCTCGTCGATTTCGACGTCGTGGATTTCACCAACTTGCAGCGGCAGATCGCGTTTGGTTCGAGCGATGTTGGCAAGTCGAAGGCGAAGTCGGCGCAGAAGCGCCTTTCGGACCTGAATCCGGACATTCAGATCGAGGCATACGAGACGCAACTCGAAAGCAGCAACGCGCTCGAGTTGTTCAAAGACTACGACATCATCGTAGACGGCACGGACAACTTCCCGACGCGCTATCTCGTCAACGACGCGTGCATCCTGCTCGGCAAGCCGAATGTGTATGGGTCGATCTTCCGCTTCGAGGGACAGATCACGGTCTTCGGTATGCCTGATGGTCCTTGCTACCGCTGCTTGTATCCCGAACCGCCTCCGCCGGGACTCGTTCCTTCCTGCGCCGAAGGCGGCGTACTCGGCGTTCTGCCGGGTATCGTTGGTTCCATCCAGGCGATGGAAACGATCAAGCTGATTCTGGGTAAAGGCGACAGTCTCGCCGGGCGCTTGCTGCTCTTCGATGCGCTTGGAATGAAGTTCCGCGAATTGAAATTGCGGAAGAATCCGAATTGCCCGATGTGCGGCGATCATCGCACGATCAACAAGCTGATCGACTATTACCAGTTCTGCGGCATTCGCGGCGAAGAAACGGAGGCTCCCGACTTGGGCGTTCCAGAAATCACTCCGAAAGATTTGAAGGCGCGTTTGGACAAGGGCGACGATCTTTTCATACTCGATGTGCGCGAACCGCACGAATACCAGATCTGCAATCTCAACGGGAAGTTGATTCCACTCGGCGAATTGCCGCGCCGCGTCCATGAACTCGACACTTCGCGCGAGATCGTTGCGCATTGCCGCAGCGGCAAGCGCTCCGCCGAAGCCGTTGATTTCCTGCGCAAAGCCGGCTTCCGCAAAATCCTGAACCTCAAAGGCGGGATCCTCGCGTGGTCCGACGAAGTCGATCCGAGCGTTCCAAAGTATTGAGTCCGAAATATTGAGTTAGACTCGACAGAGCGCTGAAACAGAATCATTCAAGCAGAATTTCAGGAGACCTAATGGCTGCAACAAAGATCACTGTGAACACGAACGGTTCCATCCGCGTGGAAGGCGAATTCGAGATCGTCGACCCCACGGGCGCACCGTTCGGCCTCGCCGGACGCACCGCGATCGGCCTGTGCCGCTGCGGCGCATCCGCCAACAAGCCCTTCTGCGACGGCTCTCACCGGAAGATCAACTTCTCCGATCCCGTCGTAGCGCGTGAGCTTCCGCCGCCAGCCCCCAAGCCCCAGGCGTAGTCGGCCCGGCTGTGGTTCGGTGCGATTCGAGTCGCTGCTTTAGGCTGACGCACTTGCCGGCAAAGACGTCTCGTTTCCCACGGATTCCGGGACTTGTGGCGACTTGCCGTCGGCGCGGCGCGCAGTTTCCGGGACGCCAAAAAATAAAACCGCGAATGCCGCGACTGCAATCGCAGCCAATCCCAAAAACGAAGCTCGGTAACTGATTTTCTGTACGAGTACGCCCCCGATGGCGTTGCTTAACGCCGCCCCAATTCCCACCATCGTCGCAAGCGCACCGGCAGCCAAATTGAACCTGCCCGTTCCTTCCGTCCGATCTTTAATCACGAGAATCGACACGATTACGAAGATCGCGTTGGCGACGCCGTCGAGAAACTGAATGCCGATGAGCGCAGCCGGAGCGTGAGCCAGCGTGTACAGAAGACCGCGAATCGGCAAGACTCCGAATCCCAACAGCAGGAGAGGCTTGCGCCCTTTGCCCGCTCGCGCGCCGATCCAAGCCGCCGAACCGGCGATCACCAGTTGCGTGACAATGATGCAAGCCGACATGAAAGGTGGCGCCATCCGCGAATTTCCCTGCGCCAACATCTCGCCCAGCATCGGGAGCATGGCGGCGTTGCTGAGATGGAACAGGAACGACGCGCCCAGGAAGAAGAGCAGAACGCGATCCTTTGCCAGGGCCGCAATTCCCTTGGCTCCTACTTTGGCTTTGTCCTGTTTCGTCTCGCCGGCGCCGCGCGCGCGTGCGTAGTCAATCCGGTTGCCGTCGATTCCGAGCAGTGTGAGGAGTGCGGGAATCGCGAGGATGATCGCTACCGCGAAGATATAGCGATAGCCGAACTTGTAGCTCACGAGCGCGACCAGAACCGCGGTGAATACGTTACCGGCGGAGTTGAACGCCTGGTTCTTCCCGAATTGGCGATCGAAGAGATTGGCCCCAACGATTCCCAACGTGATGGCGGCGATCGTCGGCGCGAGGAAGGGTCCAGTTGAGCCGATGAGGAATTGCGCGACGTACACCGCGACCGCATCATGGCGGAGGAGAAGGAGCGCAGCGCCACAGACCAAGACGGTCAGGGCCGCGGCGACCAGGACGCGCTTCCGCCTGGATGCGTCAACGATGGCTCCCGCAGGAGTCTGCATCGCCACGGTCACGAGCCCGCCGAACGTCAACGCATAGCCAACATGAGCGGCGTTCCAACCTGACGATGCCAAATATGCCGCGATGAAAGGTCCGAGTCCGGTCTGGACGTCAGCGACGAAGAAGTTCAGCCACTCGAGCGATCGCAAGGTTCCGCCTTCGGAATGGCCGCGATCGGAATGGCTTGGATGGATCGAAACAGAGTTTGGCGCACCGTCCAAAAGTCACGTATCTCCCCTTACCGTTTTAGTGCTGAGACACGTAGAGAAACATCCGGTTAATACCGCACAAAGAGCGCTGTGAGTACCGACGATGCCCGGGACCGACGCTACGGCATCCGCAACGCTGGCTCCGCAACGTCGGGCAAGCCGGCCGACCTGTATCAATCGGGTGAGAAATGCGTCCTTGGGGATAACGGCAGTCTCGGCACCCTCGCGTTAGAAATTCCCAATTCAGTGAGACGGGTCTCATTCTGAGAATGAGTCCTATTGCTGCTTTGGAACCTCGCGCCTGCCACTAAGTGTCCAAAAATGAATTAGATAGGTGAGCATAACAGGCTCATTTGGCGTCCATGCCACGGTCTCACCGATTTCATTTTGCAGTGCGCTCGCAGTAACCCCTCCTGTAAGTTATCCCGAATCAATGGCTTAGAGACGGTCGATTTCCGTCGAGAAGGGACGCTCGCGTGCATTTATCCGGGTTTGTTACGGCTTCTCTGGCTTTCTTCGGCATTTGGGGGGATTCGTGGGCGGTTGGACCAAGATCGCCGGGTTTCTGCGGCACCCGGCTACGACGGCGACGGAGAGCGTTCGACGCGTGTCGAAACCGTCGACGGAGGGTGTCTCACGCCTGTCGATTCTCACTTACGCGATCGTGGCGGTTGGGTACTCCGCGCTGATTGCGTACCTGCGCTATGCCGGTGTGACCGGCACCACCCAAAGCTATCTCTATCTTGAAGTCGGCGGCACGCTGATCAGCTTCTGCTATGCCGCGAACGCGCTGGTCCGATTCCGCGGCACGCATGACCGAACGGCGCTAATCCTCGCCTTTGGTTTTGTTCTTTCTGGAATTATCGAAACGGTTGGCTACTTCGCGCTGAACACGCGCTTGCAGGCCGGCCACGCGTTTCCAACCACGGTGCCGATGGGCTGGATGGTCAGCCGCGTTTTGCTGGCTGTGATGCTGCTCGCGGCGATCGCGGTGGAACGTTATATGCCGACGGCGCGGCAGCCGAGCCGCGAAACAGCGGGCGCGCTGCTGGTGGTTCTGCTGGCGGCGTATCTGACCAGCGCGACATTTTTGGCGGCGCCTGCGGCACCTTTCGCACACGCGGCGTGGATTCTTTCGCGGCCATGGGACTTGTTGCCCGGCGGTCTTTTTCTGATTGCAGCGATCTGGTACCGGCAGCGGCTGAACAATGACGACCGGGAAGCGCCAAGCCTCTACGAATACTCGCTCTACGGCGTGGCGTCACTGAACGTGCTGTGCCACGCGGCGGCGATTTTCTCCCGACATTTATTCGATGGACCGTTCTTTCTGGCCGAACTGTGCAAGACGGCGAGCTATGTGATGATCCTGGCGGGCGCGCTGCTGGAGCAGGCGCGACTGTTCGAACAGGTTCGTTCCATGGCGGTGAGCGATTCGCTGACCGGCCTGGCGAATTATCGCCGGCTGATTCACGTGATCGAAACTGAGCTTGACCGTTCGAAGCGCACACAGCGCGGATTCAGTGTGATTTTGCTGGACATGGACGGACTGAAAGCAATCAACGACCACTTCGGCCACCTGACGGGAAGCCGCGCGCTAGTGCGGCTGGGCAAAGTTCTTGCGAATCATTCACGGGCGATCGACACTCCGGCGCGCTATGGCGGCGACGAATTCGCGTTGGTGTTGCCGGAAGCGGGCCGCGAGGTTGCTTCGCGCGTCGTTGCGCGCGTGCGCGAAAAGTTGTCGGCGGAGCAAGAGCGGCCGGCGCTGTCGGTGAGCGCGGGAGTCGCGGCGTTTCCCGAGGACGGCGATACGCCGGAACAGTTGCTGGGCGCGGCGGATCGCGCGCTGTACGGCATGAAGCACCACGGCAAAAGCAGCGTCCAAAATCTGAAACGAATTGCGGCGTGCCTGTGAGGATGACGACCACTATGCCGCTCAAGAACGTTTTTCCATTCAATCGCGCAGAGCGCCGGATCCCGATGGAGATTCCGGTGGTGCTGGACGGGCACGACGGATCGCGCGGAACAGAATCGACATTTACCGAAAACGTGAGCGCACGAGGCGCACGCGTTGTTAGCACGCGACGATGGCAAAAAGGCGAACCACTGACGTTCGCGTTGCGCACGGGAGAGTTTCGTTCGTTGGCTCGAGTGGCGTACTGCCAACCAATGCATGGCGACGGCTATGCGGTGGGGGTGGAGTTTCTCGATCCGGCTGGGCGATGGGTTGTTCAATCCAAAACCAGCTCGGCCCAACGGCAGGGCGGATAGGAGGGGAACGTCTGGAACAGAGAAGACCAATAACTGACGCAAACAAAGAAATAGAGTTGAAGCGCCGCGCGGAAGAGAAGGCCGCACGGCGCTTCATTCTTTTTGGAGGAGCCGAAACCGGCGGCTGGTGACTCGTAAAGAGTGACGATCTCGCTCTGAGGGGTGATGGCGCCTCGCTATGGCGCTGCGTGGTTGTGCTTACGTAGTGGGCTTGGTGCGGCTTTGGGAACGGGGGCGGAGTGGATACGGGGTTCTACTGATAGCAGGCGGGGGCGCGGGTTGTCACACTTGTGTCATGTGCCGGGTCCTAGTTGTCGATGATCATCCGATTGTGCGGAAGGCGCTGGTTTTCTATTTAAGGAGCCGGCTGAAGGTGGAGTGTGTCGAGGCGACGAATGGGTATGAGGCGCTGAAGAGCGTTTCGGAGAATGAGCCGGACCTGGTGATCCTGGACTACTCGATGCCGGTGATGAATGGCGTTGAGACGGCGCGCGTGCTGCACAATACGAGGCCGGAAATGCCGATTTTGATGCTGACGGCGCATTTTACGGCGGCGGAGGCAGCGAGCAAGGACATCGGAATTCGCGGGGTTTTTTCGAAGGATAATGTGGAGCCGTTGTTGACGCAGACGCGGATGGTTTTGAAGCTGTAGGTTCCTGCCTGAATTGGATGTCTTGCGGGTCGTGTGGCAATCAAGACAATGAGGGACTGAGGGTTGCGGACTTGGAGCGCAGCAGTGCTGCGCCCGTACAGCGTCGTGCTCGCGGTTCTGCTTCGCATGGTGCCGGATCGGAGTTTGGTCGGGGTGGCGAGGCCGGCGCGATCGCGCTGCAAGGCCAGATCGACGGACTGAGATACTTCGCTGCGGGCAGGACAGATATTGGTGGACGGGGAGACCGCGCCAAGACGCGAGGAAAAAACGCCGGCAGGGATGCCGGCGCTAACGGTCGTGGCAGCTCCGATGGGTGGAACTTTTGGGAAGGGCGGTGCGTAGTTATTCCTGTTGTTTTCCAAAAGGGGATGAGGCATGCTCCTTTTGGAAACCAAAAGGTCGGGTCGAGCGTTTAGAGTAGTGAGCGAGAGGAATCGGATACGGCGAGGAGCCGGATTCGGTGCCGGGAGGTTGGAGATGAAGGCGGTGCGTCGATTTTTTTCGCGGGTGGGGAAGTTGGTGGGGCGGCGGGGGCAGGACGAAAGGTTGAAGGAAGAGATTGCGGAGCATATTGCGCTGCAGACGGAAGACAATGTGCGCGCGGGGATGCGACCGGTGGAGGCGAGGCGGCAGGCGATGCTGAAATTTGGCGGCGTCGAAGCGATGAAGGAGGACTACCGCGCGGAGCGCGGGGTGATGGTAGTCGAGAATGTGGCGCAGGATGTGCGATACGCGATGCGTGGTTTGGTGCGCACGCCGGGGTTGACGGCGTTCGTGATTTTCACGCTGGCGCTGGGAATCGGGATGGCCTCGGGAACGTTCAGCATGGTGGATGCGCTGATTTTTCGGCCGTATCCGGTGCCGCGCCCGAACGAAATCGTGACGGTGGTGGGAACGACGCACGACAGCAACTATGAGCATTTTTCGTATCGCGAATATCTGGATATCCGAGACAAGACGCAGAGTTACGAGGGAGTGGTTGCGAACGCGGACTTAGAGGAGGTTGGATTCAGCGCGAATGCGACCGAGACGCCGAGGGTCAAGGGTGGAATGAGGGTGTCGGGAAATTATCTTCGCGTCCTGGGAGTAGAGCCACCGCTGGGGCGCGGGTTTCGCGATGATGAGGACACGGTACCGGGGAGAGACGCGGTCGTGGTGCTAGGGCCGTCGTTCTGGAAGCACGAGTTTTCGAGCGATCCGAACGTGATTGGACGAAAGGTTCGGCTGAACGGTGCGGAGTTCACGGTGGTCGGCGTGGCTCCGGAGACTTTTCCGGGAATGATGATTTTCGGGGTGCCGGATTTCTACATGCCGCTGGCGATGGCGAAAGTATTTTCGACGAATCCGCAGAAGAATTTCTTCGAGGATCGCGACGATCGAGAACTCCTGGTGAGAGGGCGGCTGAAGCCGGGAGTGACCGTGGCTGAAGCGAAGAACGAAGCCGCCGTGCTGGGGCAGAATTTTGAAAAGGAATATCCGAAAACGAATCGCGGACGCGGGATGGCAGCGGCGACACAGTTCGAAATGCGGACGCGAGACGATGAAGTGGAGTGGAGATTCAGCGTGATCTTCGTGACGCTGGCGATCGCGGTGTTGCTGGTGGCTTGCACGAACGTAGCGGGATTGCTGTTGAGCCGGGCGCGTGCGCGAAAGCGGGAGATCGCGGTTCGACTGGCGATCGGCGCGGGGCGATTGAGGCTGGTGCGATTGCTGATGACTGAAAGTCTGATTCTGGCGCTGCTGGGTGGCGCGGGCGGAATCGCGATCGGGTACGGGATTTGCGCGTGGTTTCAATCGATCAAGAACATCGTGTTGACGAGCGATCTGCCGTTGATCATTCCATTTCGGATGAACACGCGCGTGCTGGTGGTGAGCATTTTATTTTCGCTGGCGAGCGCGCTGATTTGTGGGCTGGTGCCGGCACTGCAGAGTTCGAAAGCGGATCTGGTGGAAGGGCTGAAGGCTGCGGATGTGGATGTGCCGGGGCGGAAGCGGTTGTGGGGGCGGAGCGCGCTGGTGGTGGCACAGGTTGCGATGTCGCTGATGCTGCTGACGGCGTCGTTTCTGATGGTGCGAGGGTTTCAGCACACGCTGCTGGATGGAATGGATTTCGCGAAAGATCATTTGCTGATGACGACATTCGATCCGCGGTTGGTGCAGTACGACAGCGTGCAGACGAAGCAATTTTTCAAGGTGTTGAAGGATCGGCTGCGAGAGACGGCGGGAGTCGAGAGCGTGACGTGGACGCAGAACGTGCCGATGGGCAGGGACGATTTCGATGCGGTGTCGTTCGTGCCGGACGGATTTCAGATGCCGAAGGACCGACAGAATTTCACGTCGGTGATGAATACCGTCGACGAGGATTATTTTTCGACGATGCAGATACCGATTCTGCGGGGGCGCATGTTTTTGAGTTCGGATACGGCGGAGAGCCCGCGCGTGGCGATCGTGAACGAATTTTTCGCGCATCATTATTGGCCGGGGCAGGATCCGGTGGGGAAGCGGTTTCGGTTCGATCGGAGCGATGGCGTGCCGATGGAGATCGTCGGGATTGCGCGGACGATCAAGACCCAGGACACGTTTGATAAGAACGCGGATTTTGTTTATTTGCCGATGACGCAGCATCCGATCGCGCGGATGGCGCTGATGGTGCGATCGAATGGCGATCCGTTGCAGTTGGTGCCGGCGGTGAAGGATGTGGTGCGCGGGATGGACCCGAACATGTCGATGCTGCATACGATGACGTATGAGGACATGTATTTAAATCGCGCGATCCGAGGGCCGGCGATCGCAATGAAGCTCGTGGGGGCGATGGGAGTGGTTGGGCTGGTGCTGACGGTGGCGGGATTGTACGGGCTGGTGGCGTACAACGTGAGCCGGCGTACGCGGGAGATCGGGATACGAATGGCGCTTGGCGCGGCGCGGCGGGATGTGTTGCGGTTGATGATGGGGAGGGGAATGGTGTTGGTGGCGATTGGGACGGGGATCGGGATCGCGATGGGATTCGGCGTCGAGCGGATGATGAATTCGATGGTGTTCAATGCGGGCGGAGTAGATTTTGTGGCGTATGCGGTGGTGGTGCCGCTGCTGTTTGTGGTGACGATGCTGGCGGCATTTGTGCCGGCGCGGAGGGCGGCGCAGATCGAGCCGACGCGGGCGCTGCGGTATGAGTGATGGCTGACTCTGCCGATTCAAGATGCAACGATTGTGCGGACCTGGGGCGCAGCAGTGCTGCGCCCGTACAACGTTTGAGCCAAGACGCGTCGGTCGGGCGGAGCAAGCCCCGCCCCTACATGTTTTGTGGGGCGGGAGGAGCGAGCAGGGATTCGTAGACGGTGAGCATGGAGTCGACCATTTTGGTGGCCGAAAATTTTTGTTCGATACGTTTGCGAGCGGCGCGGCCGATTTGCAGGGCGATTTCGGGATTGCGGAGGATGGCGGCGAGAGAGTTGGCGAGCGAGGCGTCGTTGTTGAGTTCAGCGAGGAGGCCGCTGCGGCCGTGCTCGATGATTTCGGGGAATGCACACGTTGCGAAAGCGACCGAGGGGATTTCGTAGCTCATGGAGGAGAGCAGAGAAGTGCCGAGGCCTTCGAAGCGCGATGGAAATGCGAAGAGGTCGAGCGCGGGATAGACGGACTCCATCGCAGAGACGAAGCCGGCGAAGATTACGGTATCGATGACGTTGAGTTTTGCGGCGAGTTGCTGGAGGCGAAGTTTGTCGGGGCCGTCGCCGACGAGGAGTAGTTTCGCTGTCGGGAACTCGCTGCGGATCGTTGCGAAGGCGCGGATCAGTGAGTCCTGGCCTTTGTCGCGCAGCAATACGCCGACGCAGCCGATGAGCGGAGATTCATCGGTGATGCCCCAGCGAGCGCGAGCGGCGTGGCGGATTTGTGGAGAAGGAAGGCGAGGGACTTCGACACCTTCGTAGACGACAGTCATTTGTTCCTGCGGAATGCCGGATTTCGCGAGAATGCCGGCGACCCATTCGGAAATCGGGAGAATGCGAGTGGCGGCACGGTAGCGTGATCGCGCGAAGTTGTCTTCTTTGAGCGGGAATCCGACGCGGCGAGAGACGACCAGCGGAACGCGTCGATGGGCACGCGCGAGCCACGCGGAAGTCACTCCGTGAGCTTCGTTGGCGTGAACCAGAGCGAATTTTCGATCGTCAACATGAACTTCGGGATCGGGGCTGCTGGAGCGAAGGAGTTCCGCGATTTTCAGCGCGGCGGAGATGCGTGTGGTGCGGGGCGAAACGGTGTGGACAGTTACGCCACGAGCCGCGGCGCGTTCACCGAGCGCGGATTTTTCTGGAGTGAGGAGTTCCGCGATGTGATGGCGCGCGTTGAGGCCTTCGAGCATCAAGAGCGCCTGATTTTGTCCTCCACGCCATTCCGTGTCCAAGTCGACGATCAAAATTTTCACGAACGAACGGTCCCCGAGCGACGATGAGATGCAATCAGCTTACCCAGCTTCGCATATTTGAGCCGGACAGTGCGCGCGGCCATTTGTGCGATGAGTGCTCCACGGTAACCGTCGAGAAAACCGAGGCGGAGGATAAAACTGCGGAACCAGCTCCAGGGAGTGGCAACGAGGAGCGCGCCGCGCCAACGGCGACGGCCTTCGGAGTACATACGCTGGGCGGAGAGCGTGGAGTATTTTTCGACGTTGGCTTCATGCTCGTCGAAGGAACGGACGGTGTAGTGGAGGATGTCGCCGGAGAGGCGGCCTGGTGTACCGGTGAATTGCAGGGATTCGTGGATGATGCCGGCGAATTTTGCGGAGGTGCGGCGGTAGAGGCGCCGCTGAAAATCGGGATACCAGCCGGAGTGCTTGATCCAGGCACCGAGATACCAGGTGCGACGCGAGACTTCGTAGACTTCGCAGTCGGGCTTACGCTTTTTCCATTCGAGGAGCGAGAGGTGGAGATTGCTGCTGAGCTCTTCGTCGGCGTCCATCGAGAAAATCCACTCGTTGGAGGCGGTATCGGCGGCGAAGTTTTTCTGCTCGCCGTAGTTGGTCCAGTCGTGGACGACGAAGGTTGCGCCGTAGTGGAGTGCGATTTCTTCGGTGTGGTCACTACTGCCGGAATCGATGACGATGATTTCGTCGGCGACGCCGCTGAGAGAGGCGAGGGCGCGGGCGAGATTGGCTTCTTCGTTGAGAGTGATGATGCAGGCGGAGATGCGGTTCATTGGCGAGAGCGCGGATGTGGCGAAGTCGAGTCAGTATCTCACAACGAGACTCTTGTGATGCGGGCCGAGCTTCGGTTACTCGAACCGAAGTCACTTGGGTTCGAAAGTGAGGCGGAGCGTGGTTTCGCCGATGCGGAATTCGGCGCCCTGGCCGAGCATGGCGGCACGGACGCGCTCTTTTTCGAAGAAGGTGCCATTGGTGGAGTCGAGGTCGCGGAGGTTGACGTAGTCTTCCCGGACTTCGACGACGCAGTGGTGGCGCGAGATCTCGGGATCTTGCAGGGCGATGTCAGCGCCCTCGCGGCCGACGACGACGCGCGGTTTTTTCAGCGTGTGAGTAGCGCCTGTGTCGGGGCCAGCGATGATGGTGAGGACGACGGTTTTCGTCCGCGGGAGAACGGCAGTGGGGTCTTGCATGACGAGTGAGGATTGCGTGCCGGAAACGTTGCCACGGGCGAAGGACGGCAGAGGCGAGATTACTGCAGTGGAGTCGGGGTTGCGGCGCGTGTCGACGATGGTCGTCGCGGCGCACCGAGAACAGCGAAACTTTACTTTGGGATGCGCGCCGAGGTCGGCATCCTTGAGCACGTGTTGCGTGCCGCAGTTACTGCATGCTGCCTGCATGGGTTGAAGGTAGCACTGCGGCGCGAGGCGTGGTTGGCGATGCGCAACGGGGGTGTTGAGGTGGTTATCGTGGGTGGGTGAGGCGCGGATTGGTTTGCGGTGGGATTTACCTCTGAGGTCCTTCGCTTCGCTCAAGATGACAGCGCCTCTTAAAGGGGAATCCGAGGGTTCGGGGAGGAACGGTTCCGTTGTGCTAGAATCGATGGTTCCGAATACGAATTGATTGTCAGGAGCATTGTCTGTGTCCGACCACCTTTCTCGCAAAGAATTGAAGCAGGACAAGATTCACGACGCGCTGGAGCATAGCGCTGAAGCGGTCTACACCCACAAGCAGACGTCGATCATCGTGCTTGCGGTGGTGCTGATCGTCGCGGCGTCGTACGGAGTCTGGAGCGTTTACCACGAGCGGCAGACGGCCGCGGCATCGGCGGCGTTCGATACGGCGATGAAGGCGTATTCGGGGCACACCGGGTCGGCGCCTGATCCGGCGGAAGCGGGTGAGCCGAGTTACGCGGATGAAACGGCGCGTTCGAACGATGCGCTGGCGAAATTTACGGTGGTCGCTGACAGGTATCCGAGCACGAACCCGGGGCGGCTGGCGCGTTACTACGCGGCGCTTTGCCTGGAAGATCTGGACAAAGAGAATCAGGCGCTCGAGGAATTGAAGAAGATCAGCAACGGCAGCGACAAGGAATTGGCGAGCATGGCGCAGTATCAGACGGCGGTGTTGTATTCACGCACCGGCAAAGCCGATGAAGCGGCGAAGATCTACCGCGCACTGGCGGATAAGCCGTCGGTGTTTGTGACGCGGCCGCTGGCGCTGCTGGAGCTTGCGGGCGTGCTGCGACAGAACAACCCGAAGGAAGCGGCGACCGTGTACCAGCAGGTGAAGAAAGAATATCCCGAGTCGGCGATTTCGGAAGAGGCGGATCGCGGACTGGATACGCTGGCGCCGAAGTCGTAGACGGGTTTTTTCGTCGGTACGAATATCGCTGGCAGGAATACGCAATTTAGACCGTCTGTCCCCGAAAGTTTTAGCCCGCCGTAATTCACGCGGAGCGACGTATAGACACCCTTTCCACTCTCGCGCCGTGGGCCATGCACGCGAATCAATCGCGAGGCCGGCGCTATCCTGAAGCACTCCATCGATATCGAAGCGAATATGCGCGCGATCGCGACCGGATTGTGCACGCGCGCGCGTTCCGGCGGCTGGAAGCGAAGACGCAAGTTTTCACGATGCGATTTTCGGATCATTTTCGCAACCGGCTGACGCACACGCTCGAGGTGTCTCAGATTGCGCGGACCGTGGCGACGGCGCTGGGCCTGAATTCGGAGTTGGTCGAGGCGCTGGCGTTGGTGCATGACATCGGGCATCCGCCATTTGGCCATGCGGGCGAGCGCAAGTTGAATGAATTGATGATGCGGCATGGCGGACGCTTCAATCATAATTTGCACGCGCTGCGAATTGTGGACCAATTCGAGCAGCGGTATCCGGACCACCCTGGGCTGAACCTGACGTTTGAGGTGCGCGAAGGGATCGTCAAGCATTCGCGGGATTATGCCGGCAAAGAAGCGGAGTGGCCCGAGCTTGCGGAGTATTTGCTGGAGTTGCGGCCTCCGCTGGAAGCGCAGCTAATCGATTGGGTGGATGAAATCGCGTACAACACGGCGGATCTGGATGACGCGCGCGAGGCGGAGTTGCTGGATTTACAAGCGCTCACGGCGGATGTGCCGATCTTCGGCGAAGCATTCAAGCGGACGAATGCGAAGTATGGCGCGGTAATCGAGAAGCTGAAGTTCAATGACGCGTTGAAGAGCGTATTGGACCAGTTAGTGACGGACTTGATCGAGACGACTTCGGAGCAGGTACGTGAGGTTGGCGTAACGACGGTCGATGATGTGCGTGGAATGTCGAAGCGGATTGCGGGATTCAGCCCGGAGATTGCGCAACGGAATGCAGAGTTGAAGCGGTTTTTGTTTGCGAATATCTATGAGCGGCCGATCATTACGGAAGATCGCGACCGGTCGGTGCGATGTTTGGCTGAGTTATTTGAATACTATTTGAGTTCGCTTGGGTCGATGCCGGCTACTTATGAAGAGATGACGCATGTCGAGCCGCGGCATATGGTGGTGTGCGATTACATTGCGGGCATGACGGATCAGTTTTTGTTGCGGCAGCACCACCAGGTGTTTGGAGCTCGGGCCTCGACTGGCGGCAAGAAGACTTCGGCCTGATCGCGGTTGTTGCTTTTCCCTCCTCTGCGGGCGTGAGTACAATACAAGCTCTGTTTGCGGCTTCTTGATTTCGTTTCAGCGAGGACGAGTTCCGTGAAGGCGCTCCATAAATTGGTGGCTAGGAAAGTTTCGTGGATGTTCCTCGTGGCTGCGCTTTGTCTCGCTAACGGCGCAACCGCTTCGGGGCAGGTGTCGTCGCTTCTGCCCGGCACTACGAAGCCCGCTGCGGCCGCGCCTGTGGCAAATGCTCCTGTCGATCCTCTTGGGTTGGGTCGCGAAACGCCGCGCGGGACGATTAGCGGATTCATTCGATTGGCGCAGCAGGGAAACGAACGGGCTGAAGAATATTTTCAGCCGCCGGCGAAAGGACAACGCGTTTCGGCAGAAGAGGAGCAGGAGCTAGTCAAACAGTTGTACGAGGTACTGAATTCAACGTTTCCCGCCTCCGCCTTGAGCTCGACCAACATCGATTTCGAAGGGCGAGGCGAAGACCAACGTTCGCAGGACGAGATTACGATCACGGGGAAGAATCCGTTTGGCCAATCGTTTCCGGTGACGTTGGTGCGCGAGGAAGACGTCCACAACGTCAAGCTCTGGTTCATCGCAAGGCAGACGCTGAGAAAAGTGCCAGAAGCATACGACTCGCTGCAATGGCCGTTGGAACAGAAGTTGCCGCAGTGGGTTGTGCGATATCGAATTTTGTCGGCCCCGTTGTGGCAGTGGATCGCGATTATTTTCTTGATCCCAATTGCGATGGTGCTGGGATGGGCGATCGCAGTCACCGTGCGAACGTTGTTTGGGCGTTACCGCCGTTATCGCGGGTTGCAGGAGTTAGCGCCACGACCGCTCAAGCACTTTGGTCCAGGGGCGATGCTGGTCGCAATTTTTATTCACTACGCGTTCGTGTTGTGGATCGGCGCGTCGATTCAATTTCGCCAGTATTACCGCTATTTCCTGATTCTGGTGACTGCGATTGCGGGCTACTGGGCGATTACGCGAATAACGCACTGGATTTTTCGCGGGATCGCACTGCAGTTAACCGAGCGCGGGAGGCTGGCGGAGCGATCTCTGCTTTCGCTGACGCGCCGTGTACTCGATGTTCTGATTTTTGTTGTTGTCGCATTAATCGCGCTGAGCCGGATGGATGTCAACGTCACCGCGGCGCTTGCGGGGCTTGGCATCGGCGGTCTGGCCATCGGCCTCGGCGCGCAGAAAACGTTCGAAAATTTGCTCGGCGGAATTTCGATCCTGACCGACAAGGCGATTGTAGTTGGCGATTCGTGCAAGATCGGGGACCGTACGGGAACGGTCGAAGACATCGGGTTGCGTTCGACGCGGATTCGAACGGAAGAGCGCACGGTCGTATCGATTCCCAACGGAACCGTGGCGACCGCGACGCTGGAAAATTTCAGATTCCGCGACAAGATTTTGTGCAAGCAGTTGGTGCGGTTGCGCTACGACTTGTCGCCCGATCATTTGCGCTTTGTGCTTGCGCAGATTCGCGACGTGCTGGCGCGGAACCCGAAGGTCGAAGCGACGACATCACGCGTCCGGATTTTACGATTTGGAGATTACGCGGTCGAGGTCGAGATTTACGCGTACATCTTCGAACGCGACTACGGGCTTTATCTTGCGGCGCAAGAGGCGCTGATTCTGGATGTGCTCGACACACTGGATCGCACCGGCGGTGCGTTGGCTTTGCCGTCGCAGACGACGATCGTCACGCAGGATGCGTGGGTTAATCCGGAGAAGGCGGCGGCAGCGAAGAAGGCGATGGGGTCGAATCAGGTGACGCCGCTGGAAGATTCACCCCGCGAGGGGACTCGGGGCTCAAAGTAGGTCCTAGAACCGGCGTTGCACGGAGCGCATGCTCTAAGGTCTTTTCCCTCCGTTCTACTGCGAATGCTTTAGAAAATTTCGCGCGCTCAACCTGCAAAAACTCCGCGGCGAAGCCGTGCTTCCGCCCCTCGTATTGCACTTCGTCTGATTCAAATCCTACGAAACACGCCATTTAACTCTTGGGCCTTGGTTTGGCAGATTCGTTGCACTACCTGCAATCGTTGGTGGGCCGAAAGAGTCGGGTATCAAGAGCTAGTTTGAATGAGTCTTTCTACCTGACGAGATGTTGGGGGGGCGGCAATGAGCGCAACGCTTTTCGAAATGACAACAACCTGCGAGACGCACCAAGGGCTTCTCGACGAATGCAATGCGGCACGCAACGAATGGAATACGCGGCGCGGCGAAATTTCCAAACTGGGGCTAAGGGGAAAGAAGATCGACAATGAGCTCATGCGACTGCAGGCCAAGTTTGCTAAGTCCTACGCGATGGTTCGCAATCACCTGCGCGGTTGCGAGTGCTGTCAATCTGCGCGAGGAACTTATGACATTGCTCGCTACCAAGATGCTAGTCGCTTCGTACCTGAGCTCCGCATCCCACTTTTTTCCGGAACACACCAGCTTCATCGATAGGATGACGACGTCAATTTTTTCGTGACGCTGGCTAGTCGCAGCCTATTGCAGATCGTTCGTGCCGAATGTGTTGCACGACGAGATGTTTCCAGAGTTGAATCCTGCCGTGAACCATTTCTGCCGCTCCTGAGACGTTCCGTGTGTGAACGAGTCGGGTGAGATGTGCCCCGTCGACATTTTTTGCAGGCGATCGTCTCCTACCGCCGCCGCGGCTCCTAGGGCCGATTCGATGTCGCCCTGCTCGAGCAAACCGCGTTGTTGCGTCGAATGCGCCCAGACACCCGCGAAACAATCCGCCTGAAGCTCGAGTTTCACGGAAGATGAGTTTGCTCCTTGGCGGCTGCCTTGTTCGGCTTGACGTTCGATTCCGAGAATATTTTGAACGTGGTGGCCGATTTCGTGCGCGAGCACGTAAGCTTGCGCGAATTGACCGGGCGCGCCGAAGCGGCGCTTCAGCTCGTCGTAGAAGCCGAGATCGATATAGACCTTCTGATCGGAAGGGCAGTAAAACGGACCGGTCGCGGATTCGGCGTTGCCGCATCCCGATTGGGTGTAGTCGCGAAACAAGACGAGCTTCGCGTGGTGATATGGGCGATTGGACTGCTCCGGCAGAAGTGTCGTCCAGGTTGTCTGCGTGTCGTTCAGGACGAAGGTGACGAAATCCACCAGAGGCTTTTCGGTTTGGTCGCGCGCGGTGTCCGGTGGTCCGGATGTCGCCGCTGGGCCCGACTGAACAGCGGATCCACTTCCGCCGCCGAGCAATGCAAAAAAGTTTTGATGAAAGATCAGGCTGAGGACGAGCAGGATCAGCGCGCCGCCTATGCCAATGTGCATTCCCCCGAATTGAAAACCGCCGCCTCCACCACCACCGCCTGTTTCATCGCGGCGATCTTCGACATCGGAGCTGTCTCCACCGGGCGTCCAACGCATAGGTTCTCTCCCTCCGAGCTGACAGGAGAGATGGTAACACTGGGAATCGTTTGAATTGAATGTGCCGGAAACGAAAAACGAGCGAACGAATCGTCCGCTCGCCGAGGATTCTCACCTAAAAAGCTTAGGGCTTGGTTTCCGACGGCAGAACTTTGGTGTCCGTCGGCGTGAAGTCAAATCGCACGAGCCATTCGCTTGGCACGGGCTGACCGGATACTTTTGCCGGCGTGAAGTCCCACTGTTTCGCTGCCTGGACAGCGGCATCGCCAAAGAATCGGCTCGGCGAAGAAGCGGGGACCGCAGAAGAAACTGCGCCCGACTTATCGACGCGAATCTTTACGACGACGCGAACGGTTCCGTGAATCGTACTGCGCGCCTTCCCTGAAACCTCAGGCATGATCTGGTTGAGCGGCTGACCTTGCGTAACCGGGCCGGCGGGCAGGCTCGTTGGCGCCACGGCTGCGGTGCGCGAGGTTGCGGGAAGTGGGTCAATCGATGATGCGCGGAGCGTTTCTGAGTTCTTTGCGGCCGTCGCAGCGGTTGAGGTGTCCTTCTTCACTGGCGTCCGCTCGCTGGCTGGAGTCGAGTTTGCCGTGGCGTCTGCAGGCGGCTGAGCCGAAGAAACCTGCGGCGGCCCGTCGATTCCGCCATGACTCGGAGCGGGCGCAGGAGTAGAAGGCTTCGGGGCCGGCGTTGCGGCTGGCTTGCTGTTCGCAGGAGGCGGCGCAGGTTCCGCAGCGGGTTGCGACGCAGGCGTTGATGACGCGGGTGCTGCGGAAGGTGCCGCAGCAGGCGATGACGAGCCACTAACCCCGGCAAATTCGCGCAACTGCGGAACCGTGTACCACGCTCCCGCAGCGAAAGCGATCAGAAGAAGAATCGCGATGTACCAGCCTTTGCTGGAGCTTTGCCCTGCGTCGAATTTCGGGGCCACGGTTGAGAGCGGAACAGATAGAGGATCGATGCTCTTCGTTGCTTTTGCGAGCGGCACGGCCTTCGGCTCGACCTGAGCTGGAGCGATGGCCACAGCGGTTGCAGCGCCGGCACTTGCTGCGGCCGCCCCGGCTGATTTCGATGACGATGGCTTCGGCGGCTCAGCGATCGCAACCGCCGAAGGCGCCGCTACGGACGCTGACTTTGTGGTTGCGGGAGGCGGTGGCGGAGTAATCGTTGCGGTCTTCGCCGGCTCGGGTTGGCTCTTTGGATTTAGCCGATTCGCAATGCCTGAGACCGACCAACGTGCTTTCGGATCGCGTCGCAAAGTGTTGCGCGCAATGTCGAGAAACGGTTGCGGCACGTTGTCGGGAACGCTCGGATCCGATCCTGCTGCATCTTCTGGACGGTGCTGCGTCAGCGCCTCGACAATTGTCGCGCCGAGCGACCATGAGTCACCGTCCGCGGTCGCTTTGCCGTTGGTTTCCGGCGCGACATAGATATCCGGCTTACCCGCGCCGATCTGAACATCTCCTTCGCGGCAAATCGAATCGCTCGACAATTTCAACTGGTCGTCGATCGCGAGAATATTTCCCGGCTTGACGCGTCCGTGCGCGAAGCGTTTTCCGTGCAGATACGAGAGCGTATCGACGAAAGGCCCGAGCATGTCGTGCGTTTCGTCGGCAGTGAGAGCTCGCTGGGGCAAAAATTCAGCGAGATTTTCCTGCGCGAAATCCGTTACGACGTACAACAAATCCATGCCGGCAAGCTGGCAACGGCCGCATTCAAACACCTTGATCAAATTCGGATGAGAGAGCTGTGCGGCCTGCTTCCACCGCGCAATTTGCGCGTCCGCGTTCGAGGCGTCCGCCTGAATGAACTTGATCGCGGCCTTTTCGTTCTTGTCTTTGCCGCGCTGCGTTGCGAAGACGACGCTGTGATCGGAACCGCCCAAGTGCTTCACGAGCGGAAACTGCCCATCGATAACTTGGCCTTCGGAGTCGCGCCAACTATCAGACATGCGAGCACCCCCAGATTCTTAGATGTCCAACGAACATCATACGCTTGCAGGTACTACGGCAAGCCAGTACCTCGGCGAGGGTCGGCATTTGGTAAACGGGGACTTTTGGACGCCAGTGAGGGCGAATATCGGGCGAAATCCGGGCAAAGCTCGTGTGGGGAGTGTGGGTGTTTTAAGCCCGCAAGCGGGAGGTGCCGCTGACAAAGCGGCTTCCTCGCTCATAGAAACGCAAAAGGCGGTGCGCCGCTTTCGTAATCCCAATGCGTCGGCTAACTCCCATGCCGGCTCGCCTTTCGAGATCGAGCTTCTCGGCGTTCGGGTCGCGGGGCGACGTCACTTCGCCGAGCCATAGCGGTCCAGGCGCGCAGAGATCGACGCCATTCACGCTGCGATCGATGTGCAGTGCCTGCGCGAGCCGGCCGGGGCCGCGGGTGAGGTCGTAAGGACGATCTGTGCCGCGACGCCGCTTCATTTCGGCGATGCCTTCCAGAGGCTCCAACGCACGAATCAAGACGCCGCCTCCGATGCCGGGCAATTCCGCGCTGACATTGAGCATGAAGTGGTTGCCGTACGAAAAATAGATGTA
Source organism: uncultured Acidobacteriota bacterium (assembly GCA_963795355.1). Classification (GTDB taxonomy): domain Bacteria; phylum Acidobacteriota; class Terriglobia; order Acidiferrales; family UBA7541; genus Acidiferrum. The sequence continues at coordinate 471,255 of CAWCHM010000005.1, read as the reverse complement.
CGCATGACCGCGCTGCAGATACATCGACTGGTTTCTTGGGGTTGGGCCACGATAGTGGTGAGCGGCCGGGTCCTTCGGCGGGTACGCCTCAGTTTCTACAATTCGGCCAGCCATTCTTAGGCCCGGAAGGTCCCGGACGACGATTTTGCCGATCAAATACCGAGCCAACGCCACAGTCCCGACTGGCAGCTCGGAACGACGGAGACGGCGTATGGTCGCTTTTGCTCGGGCCTCAGCGCTTCGCCCGGCTAAGCCTTGAGCCTCGGATTTGCCCATGTTGAGTGACTATAAAGCCAAAATACAGGTTCAGGTACCTACCCCCCTCCCCTGAACCCTGTATTTTCGGTTGTATACACGGATGCTTCAATCATCCCGCGGGTAAGTGACGGCAAGAGCAGACTTTCCTGGGAGCAAGCATTTGGTATGTCGACTCGCAGTTGTGGCTTTTATTCCAAACCAACCCACAGCCAGGCCCTGATATCTCGATTTCCACAGGCAGGAGTTGAAAACCCCCTTCACTCCTGGGGAGAAAATATTATCGATGTCAGAACCATTCGTCTCGGATAGAATGGCGGGTACAGCGGACTGTGCCTCCAAACGTCCTGGGTTTCTTTCCCTGCTCGGCACAGTCGCAGAGGTCGCTGAGGTAGATGTGAAAGTCGAATCGATGAAACAGAATAAACGCACGATCGTTCGTCGGCGAACCCAGCAGTTGGTGTATTTGGAGTTGGGGCGCGAGAACGGCGGCGTGATGCTGAATCTTTCCGAAGAGGGCTGCGGATTTCAGGCGATTACGCCGGTGAAATGCGGTGAATCGCGCTTCGGATTTCAGATCAACGGTGGGCGTCGCATCGCCGGCGATGCGGAAATTGTGTGGGCGGACGAGTCCGGTGTGATGGGCGGATTGCGCTTCTTGAATCTCCCTTCGGAGGCTCGCAAAGAAATTCGGGCGTGGTTGGAAGAAACCAACGCACCGATGGAATACGGTTATGCTTCGGCGGCGGCAGCGTCCGCAGCCGCTGCTGGCGCGGGTGTTGGAGTGCGGCCGAATCGCACGAACATTCCGCCGGTTACGCCCGATCAGTATCCGCGCGAAGCGGCCCCATACCGGGCTCCGGCACAGGAAGCACCACCACCGCCACCTCAGAAACCCGCGTACTCGAACGCCAGTTCGCTTGGATATCCGGTTCTTGATGAGCCCCGGTACAACTCGCCGTTCACGGAAGCGAACGTTCCGTATCCTGATTATTCGCAGCGTAAGTCGTCGGCTGCGGTCTGGCGGGGCATCGCCGTTGCCGCGACCATCGTCGCCGTTCTCGCGCTCGGCATCGTGTACCAGAAAGATGTCGGCAATTCGCTGATCTGGATGGGCGAGACGATGAGCGGCAAAACCAAGGCGTCAATCGTCGCTCCTAGTGAGAAGCCGGCTGGTTCGGCTTCTTCACCCCTTCCGACGACTGGGCCGGAAACCGCAACTCCGAGCAGCGCGACGGATAAGAATTCAGGCGCCAGCGGTATCGATTCCACCGACCCAACGGCAGCGGACATGAAGGCTGCCGAGGATCTGGCCAAGACCGCGCCGCCGACTCGAACGCCGCCGTCCGCGGGCAATGGAGCCAATGCATCCAACGTCTCGGACCATTCCGTTTCGGTACTTGAACGGCAGAACGCGGCCGCTGCCAAGCCCGAACCTAGTTGGAGCGAGACTGACAGCGTCGAAGCTCTTTGGGGTGCCGTCCAAGCGGGCTCCGTTTCGGCCGAAGTCTCGCTGGCAGAGCGCTTTGCGCGGGGAGCCGGCGTCAACAAGAATTGCGATCAAGCCAAGGTCCTGATGAAGGCTGCAGCCGATAAGGGCAATCGCGAAGCGCGCTTGCGACTCTATGAACTCGAAAGCGGCGGCTGCCAGTAGTGAAGCCGTAATTCCCAGGAAACCCATTTTTGTGAGAAGCGTCCGCGGTTCCTTGACTTGGCGGCAAACCGCCCCAATAATGTGGAAGCATGAGCGTTAGCGCCGGAGGCGCTGCAGACATGTTTCTCGATATTAAGGACCTTGCCGTCCGGAAACAGGTCATCCGAAAGAGTTACGCGCCCGGCAGCATCGATTACCAGACCACGGAAATGAAGCAGATCGAACCGCTCGAGGTTACGGCGACTGCGGAACTCATCGAAGGGCAGATTCGGATCACCGGGGAACTTGAGACCAAGGTCGAGATGGTCTGCGCACGCTGTGTCGAGCCGGTTGTCGATGAAGTGCACCGCTCCTTCGACCTTTTTTATAGCCCGTTGCCGCACGGTGAGCGTCCAGAGGAGGCCCGGCTGAGGGACGACGACGCGGAAATCGGATTTTTTCAAGGAGAGGGTCTGTTCCTGGCGGATGTACTTCGTGAGCAGGTGTTGTTTGCGTTGCCGATGAAGGTCATTTGCCGTAGCGATTGCCGCGGACTCTGCCCCAATTGCGGCGCGAATTTGAACCATGAAGAGTGCCGCTGCGAGACTCATTCGACAGACCCGCGACTCGCGCCACTGGCGCGCCTGAAGCAGGACTGGCTGAAAAAACAATAGGTTTCAAGGGCGAAAGCCCATACAATCCGGCCCTATCAGGTCGGAACGAGGAGTAGTGTCATGCCTAACCCAAAACGCCGGCATTCCAAGCGCCGCACCAGCACCCGCCGCGCCCACGATTTTCTGGTGAAGCCCGCGCTGGCGAAGTGCCCCAACTGCCACGAAATGAAGCAGCCCCACCAGGTCTGCCCTCATTGCGGCTATTACAAGGGCAAAGCGGTCCAAGATATCTCAGCCTGACAATTTCGTCTGCGGAGCCCAAATTCTATCTGCAGAGAGAGTGGCAGCCTTTTACCGGCGCTTTTTCCGGAATTGCCTGATCGAAGCCCTTCATGATCACAATTGCGGTTGATGCCATGGGCGGAGACAACGCTCCCCGTCCTGAAGTCGAAGGCAGTGTGCTGGCTGCACGTGAATTTGGCGTGCGCATCTTGCTAGTCGGTCAGTCGACCGTCGTTCGCGCCGAATTGGCCAAGCACGCCACGCCGAATCTGCCCATCGAAGTCGTTCCGGCGAGCGAAGTGATCACGATGGACGATCATCCGGCGCAGGCTTTTCGCCGGAAGAAAGACAGCTCAGTTCACGTTGCCGCGCGGCTTGTGCGAGAAACGAAAGCCGACGGCCTGGTGAGCGCTGGAAATACCGGCGCGGTGATGACGGTCGCGCGGTTTTTGCTGGGCACGTTGGAATCGGTCGATCGCGTCGCTTTGGCGGCGCCTTTTCCCAACGCGAAGGGCGGCGTTTCCGTTCTGCTCGATGTGGGAGCCAACGTCGACTCCAAGCCCGAGCATCTGGTTCAGTTTGCGGTGATGGGGGATATTTACTACCGCGCAACGTTCGGTCATCGAAAGCCGCGCGTTGGTTTGCTTTCGGTCGGCGAAGAAGAAATTAAGGGCAACGAGCTGACGCGCGAAGTGTACAACCGGCTGAAAAAGAGTCCGGTGCACTTTGTCGGCAACGTCGAGGGCGGCGGTTTGTTTTCGGGCGAAGTCGATGTGATCGTTTGCGATGGCTTCGTGGGAAATATCGCACTGAAAATTTGTGAAGGCCTGGCGCTGCAGATTTTTGAAGTGTTGAAGAAGTCGCTGAAGAGCTCGCTGGTTTCGCAGTTTGGCGCAATGCTGTCGCAAGGCGCCTTCAAGGGCCTGAAGAAAAAGATCGATTACGCCGAGTATGGCGGCGCGCCTCTGCTTGGCGTGCGCGGTGTTTGCGTGATCGGTCATGGCCGGTCCAACGCCGCCGCGGTTAAGAATGCGATTCGCGTTGCGGCCGGTCTGGCGCGCGCGCGCATGAACGAAAAGATTGAACAGGGGCTCTCAGCCGCGAGCGTGCATCCCGACCGAATCGCGATGCGCTCGTAGCAGCAGGAAAAGGAACAGTGATGGGGAAAATTGCATTTGTATTTCCGGGTCAGGCTTCGCAGTACCCCGGAATGGGCAAGGAACTCGCCGAAAAATATCCGGCGGCGAAAGCTGTGTTCGATGAAGCGGACAAGGCGCTCGGCTTTTCGATTTCCCAAATGTGCTTCGCCGGTTCCGAGGAAGATCTCAAGCAAACCGCCAATACGCAGCCCGCGATTCTCACGTGCTCTGTTGCGACGTATCGCGTGCTCGCGGAGAAGGGAATTACTCCCGACTTTGTCGCCGGCCACAGCCTGGGTGAATATTCGGCGCTTGTTGCTGCCGGCTCGCTGAAATTTTCGGACGCGGTAAAAACCGTGCACAAGCGCGGCAAATATATGCAGGAGGCGGTTCCCGTCGGCGAAGGCGCAATGGCTGCCATCATGGGTTTGTCGCCGGCTGTCGTGACCGATGCGTGCAAGCGCGCCGCTGAAGGCAGGATCTGCTCGCCCGCGAATCTGAATTCACCGGAGCAGACCGTGATCTCCGGCCACGCCGACGCAGTGAAACGTGCCGTCGAAATCGCTTCTCAGCTTGGCGCAAAGCGCGCCGTGATCCTGGCTGTCTCCGCGCCATTCCATAGCGCGTTGATGATGCCCGCGCAGGAGAAACTCGAGAAAGATTTACGCAAGATCGACTTTGCCGCCTTGAAGTTTCCGCTCGTCACCAACGTCGACGCCGACACCGAAACCAGTGGCGACGAAGCGCGCGACGCTTTGATTCGCCAAGTGACGATGCCAGTCCGCTGGGAAGAATCCGTCCGCGAATTGATCGAGGAAGGCGTGAATACCTTCGTGGAAGTTGGCCCGAGCCGCGTTTTGACCGGCTTGCTTCGTCAAATCGAGCGCTCAGTCGGTACGCTCAATGTGGAAGACGAAAAGAGCCTGGCCACCACGGTCGAAAAAATCGCCCAATCGCGCGCCGATGCGGCGTGAGTCCAGCCCGCGGTAACAACGGCTCTGTGAACTCCGCGCTCTCTGTGGTAAAAGCCTTCTGCGCATTTCACCACGCAACTGAATTCGCACGCGACTGAGGCAAGCATCGACATGTTTAGCCTGAAAGACAAAGTGGCTCTCATCACCGGCGCGTCCCAAGGCATTGGCCGCGACACCGCGCTCGCGTTGGCTCAGGCCGGCGCAAAAGTCGCCGTTGCCGCGCGCAACGAAGAGAAGCTTGCATCTCTGGTCAGCGAAATCGAAGCCGCAGGCGGCTCCGCGCTCGCCGTAAAGATGGACGTAGCCGACGCCGAGCAAGTCAAAGCTGGTTTCAAGCAGGTGCTCGACAAGTTCGGCCGCCTCGACATTCTTGTCAACAACGCCGCGATCACGCGCGACGGCCTCTCGATGCGTATGAAGCAAGACGATTGGGAAGCCGTCCTGAGAACCAATCTCACCGGCGCGCATCTCTGTATTCAACAAGCGCTCTCAACCATGATGCGAGCCCGCACAGGCCGCATCATCAACATCAGCAGCGTCGTCGCGCAGTCCGGAAACGCCGGTCAGGCGAATTATGTCGCCGCGAAGGCCGGCCTTATCGGCCTGACGAAAGCCGTCGCCATCGAGATCGCTTCGCGCAACATCACTGTGAACGCCGTCGCGCCCGGCTTCATCGAAACGCCGATGACGGATGTGTTGCCCGACAAGGTCAAAGAAGACTTGAAGACACGCATTCCGCTTGGCCGCATGGGTTCGCCGCGGGATGTCGCGGCCGCGATTGTTTTTCTGGCCAGCGACGAAGCCGCCTACATCACGGGCCACGTTCTCAACGTCAACGGGGGCATGCACCTGACGTGAATTCGACCTCGTAGGAGACGAGGACAATCAGGCCGCAAATTTCCTGCACGAAAGTTGACCTTGCGTTACAGCCTAACTAGAATGTTTGAGTTGCGAAAACGGGTCTAAACGTTGTGGGGTAGCGTAGGGCCGAGCGGTCCAAAGTACTCACACTCATCACAAACCAGCACGACGAAACGCAGATCGTGGAGGATATAGGAATGGCCAGCGTTGAAGAGCGCGTAAAGCAGATCATTGTCGAACAGCTCGGCGTGGACGAAGCGGAAGTTACCCCCACCGCGTCCTTTGTGGACGATCTCGGTGCCGATTCGCTGGACCAAGTCGAATTGGTCATGGCTTTCGAGGAAGCCTTCGGCATCGAAGTCCCAGATGAAGACGCCGAAAAAATGACCACCGTGAAAGACGCCGTCGACTACATCGACAAACACTCCAAGGGAAAGTAAGGGACCGCTGAGCTTCACCAACTCATCAGGGAGCAGAATCCTGTGACTCGCCGCGTTGTCGTAACGGGCGTAGGGCTGGTCTGCGCGCTAGGCATCGGGACGGATGAGAGCTGGAAAAATCTCGTCGCCGGGCAAAGCGGCGTCGGCACCATTACGCTCTTTGATACCACTGGCTTCGACTGCACGATTGCAGGCGAAGTGAAAAACTTCGACCCCTTCCGGTGGATCGAGAAAAAAGAACTCAAAAAGATGGGCCGCTTCATCCAGGTCGCTCTGGCCGCGGCAGACTTCGCCGTGAAGATGGCGAACTGGTCGAGGGAAACCGAAAACGATCTCGATGAAGTTGGCGTTTACGTTTCCAGCGGCATCGGTGGGTTCGACATCATCGAACGCGAGCACTGGAAATTGGTGCAGGGCGGCCCCGGAAAAATTTCTCCGTTCTTCATTCCGTCGGCGATCGTCAATCTCGCTTCAGGACATATTTCAATCCGCTACGGCGCGCGCGGACCGAACTCCGCGACAGCCACTGCCTGCTCCGCTTCCGCTCACGCCATCGGTGATTCTTTCAAAATCATCGAACGTGGCGCCGCCGAAATGATGATTTGCGGCGGCACCGAAGCCACCATCACTCCGATGGGCGTTGGCGGCTTCGCATCGATGAAGGCTCTTTCTACGCGCAACGACGATCCCTCGCACGCCAGCCGGCCTTTCGACGCGCAACGCGACGGCTTTGTTGTTGGCGAGGGTTCCGGAATCGTCATCCTCGAATCTCTCGAGCACGCGCAAAAACGCAACGCGCCGATTCTTGCAGAGATTGTCGGTTACGGTATGTCGGGGGATGCGTATCACATCACCCAGCCGGCCGAAAATGGCGATGGCGCATTTCGCGTGATGCGCGCTGCATTGAAAGACGCGAAGCTTTCTGCCGACGACATCGGTTACGTCAATGCCCACGGCACGTCGACTCCGATTGGCGACGTTCTCGAAACCATAGCGGTGAAACGCGTTTTTGGCGAGCGCGCCAAGAAAATGCCCGTCAGTTCGACGAAATCGATGACAGGTCACCTCCTCGGCGGCGCCGGCGGACTGGAAGCGGGCATCAGCGTTCTCGCGCTGCGCGATCAGATTGTTCCGCCGACGATCAATCTGGAAACGCCGGATCCGCAGTGCGATCTCGACTACGTCCCCAACGTTGCCCGCAAAGCGGAAATCGAATACGCGCTCTCGAACTCATTCGGTTTCGGCGGCACCAACGCCGCCCTGATTTTCAAACGCTGGTCCGGGAAATAACTCCAGCCCGCCAGCGGCAGCAATCTTTCAGCAGTCCATCAAGTTCAAGGAACTCCGATGAACATCATCGTCTGTATCAAGCAGGTGCCTGCAAAAGACGCGCCGCTTTCCATCAACGGCAATTGGATTAAAGAATCCGACATCGGCTTCGAGATGAACGAGCCTGATAGTTACGCGCTCGAGGAAGCGCTTCGCCTCAAGGAAAAGCACGGTGGCGAGGTTATCGCGCTGTCGATGGGACCGGAGCGCGTGAAGCAAACGATCAAAGAAGCATTGGCAAAAGGCGCGGACCGCGGGATTCACATCGCCGACGACAATTTCGCGCAGCACGATCCGCTGGGCGCCGCAACTTATTTGGCCGCTGCCATTAAGAAAGAAAAAGTCGATCTCGTTCTTACCGGGCTGCAGAGCGACGACCACGGATTCGGTCAGACGGGCGTACTGCTCGCCGGCCTCCTCGATCTTCCACACGCGACGATCATCATGGCGATCGAAGCGCAAGACGGAAAGATGCGCCTCAAGCGTGAACTCGAAGCCGGCTGGTTCCAGCACATCGAATGCCCGCTGCCCGCCGTTCTTTCGATTCAGTCGGGTATCAACAAGGTTCGCTACGCCACCTTGAAGGGCATCATGGCGGCAAAGAAAAAAGAAATCGCCACGATCACGCCGCAATCGCTCGGCGTGACCGTGCAGCCGACGCAAAAGGTCGAAAAGATTTACGTGCCCACAAAAACCAAGAAAACCGAATTCCTGACGGGCACTCCGAAGGAAGCCGCCACAAAGCTGGTAGAAAAATTGAAGTTCGAAGCACGGGTGATCTAACAATGAAAATCCTGGTCGTCACCGAACAACGCCAAAACAAGTGGAACAACACGAGCTTCGAAACACTCGCCGCAGCCCAGCACATCGCCAAAGATACGAACAGCACCGTCTCCGCGCTGGTAATCGGCAAAGGCGTTGCCGGGCTTGCCGACGAACTCGCCGCCAAAAACGTCGCCGAGGTTTTGCTCGTCGAAAACGATCTACTCGAAAACTACACGCCCGATGGCTACTGCGTCGCGCTCAAACAAGTCATCGAGTCCGCCAAGCCGGATCTCGTTCTCTTCCCGCACACCTATCAAGTGCGCGATTTCGCGCCCAAACTTGCCGCCATTCTGGGGAAGGGAATGATCGGCGATTGCATCGCTTTCAAAAATGAGGGCGGCAAGCTCGTCTTCGTCCGCCAGATGTTTCAGGGCAAAACGAACGCCGACGTCACGTTTCAAAGCGCTGCACCATGGTTCGCGTCATTTCAGGCTGGAGCATTTCGCGCTGACCTGGTCGAGCCCAATGCATCCGGCAAGGCCCCCGTCAACGCCGTGAGCGTCACACTCAGCGCCGAACAAATTCGCACCAAGCCGCTGGATCTTTTCAAGGAAGCGAAGTCCGCCGTCGATCTCACCCAAGCTCCGCTCATCGTCGCCATTGGCCGCGGCATCAAAGCTCCCGAAAACATTCCGCAAGCTGAAGCGGTCGCAAAAGCTCTCGGTGGAGAAATTGCCGCATCGCGCCCGATCTGCGACGAAGGCTGGCTCCCGATGGAGCGCCAGATCGGCAGCTCCGGCCAAACCGTAGCGCCCAAGCTTTATCTCGCACTCGGCATCAGCGGTGCCATTCAGCACGTCGTCGGCATGAAAGGCGCGCGCACCATCGTCGCCATCAACAAAGATCAAAACGCCCCGATCTTCGAAATCGCCGACTACGGCATCGTCGCCGACATCTTCGAAATAATGCCGGCCCTCACCGAAGCGCTAGAAAAAGCCAAGTCCTAACGCTGGATAAGCGACATGAAGCTCGAAGACTACAAAATTATTTTCTATCGCCAGGGAGATGGCGCTTGGGTCGCGGAAATCCCAGATATTTCTGGCTGCTACGCTTTAATGGAGACCCGCGAAGCGGCCTTAAATGAATTGGCCAAAGTCTTCGACATGATTACCTCAGAAAATCCTGCCTCTCTGTGATCTCCGCGTTCTCTGTGGTGAATCCGTCTTTTCTCTTTCGCGTGCTCCGCAATCTGTTAAAACTCGCATGTCCCGTCGTTTTGCTAAACTAACCTCACCTCATGACCGTTCAACGTGAACAGCTCGAAGCCGACGTGTTGATCGTCGGCGCCGGACCCGCAGGGCTGTCCTGCGCGCTGCATCTCGCCAACCTCATTAAAAAGCACAACGAATCCGGCGCCAACTGGCAACTCTCCACCGAAAATATCTACGTCCTCGAAAAAGGCCGCGAAGTCGGCGCCCATCAACTCTCCGGCGCCATCATGAATCCAAAAGCGCTCGCCGAACTCGTCCCCGACTTCGAAAAATCTGCTCCGCTCGATACGCCGGTCACCGACGACGCAGCCCTCTTCTTCACGCAAAGCAGCTCGATCCGCTTTCCGATCACCCCGCCGCCCTTCCAGAACAAAGGCAACTACGTCGTCTCGCTCAACAAAATCGCGAAGTGGCTCGGCGGACTCGTCGAAAAATCCGGCGTCAACCTCTTTACGCAATTCGGCGGCGCTGAACTCATCTACGAAAACAACGGCATCGCCGGCGTCATCACCGAAGACAAAGGCGTCGACAAAAACGGCAAGCCCAAAGACAACTACACGCCCGGCTACGAACTGCGCGCCAAAGTCACCGTCCTCGCCGAAGGCACGCGCGGCTCGCTCACCAAGCAACTCGTCGAAAAATACAAGCTCGACAACATCAACCCGCAGACCTACAGCATCGGCATAAAAGAATTGTGGGATGTCCAGCCCGGTCGCATCCAACCCGGCTATGTCGCGCACACGCTCGGCTGGCCCGTCGCCACAGACATGTACGGTGGCGGCTGGATCTACGGCCTCTCCAACAATCGCGTCTCGATCGGCCTCGTCATCGGACTCGAATACGCCGACCCGCAATTCGATCCGCACGAGGCGTTTCAGAAGTGGAAGACGCACCCGCACATCAAAAAAATTCTCGATGGCGGCAAACTTGTCCGCTACGGCGCAAAATCTCTTCCCGCCGGCGGCTGGTATTCCATGCCGCGCAATTACGTCGACGGTGGCCTCATCATCGGCGATTCCGGCAGCTTCCTCGACTCGCAGCGCCTCAAAGGCATTCACATGGCGATCAAGTCCGGAATGCTCGCCGCCGAAACAATTTTCGAAGCTCTCAAGGTCGGCGACACTTCGGCAAAAACGCTCAGCGCCTTCCCGAAAAAAGTCGAAGCCAGCTACATCAAAAAAGAACTCTGGGCAGGTCCGCAATTTCCATCAGTCATTCAAATACGGCCTCTACGGCGGCCTTTTCCACACCGGCCTGCAATTTATCACCGGCGGACGCGGCCTCATCGATCCGATGCGCGCCGAAGCCGGCTACAAGCACTATCACCACATCGACGGCCACCCAGCGTCCGCCGCGTTTCAAAGGCGACGGCAAACTCACCTTCGATCGCCTCACCGACGTCTATCACTCCGGCACGCGTCACGAAGAAGATCAGCCCTGCCATCTTCACGTCAACGATCTCAACGTCTGCGCAACGAAATGCACTGTCGAGTACGGCAACCCTTGCCAATATTTCTGCCCCGCCGCCGTCTACGAACCCGTCACCGAAGCCGGCAACTTCAAACTGAAAATCAACGCCGCCAACTGTGTCCACTGCAAAACCTGCGACATCGCCGACCCCTACCAGATCATCGACTGGGTCGTCCCCGAAGGCGGCGGCGGCCCCAACTACGAAGGAATGTAGCCCTCTCGCGATAAAAAGATCTCGAAAAAAATCGGGCCGCCAGCATCGGCGGCCCATTTTCTCCTTGCAACCGCTTTCGCCTACGGTATCAACCCATACACATCGATCTCCCCAAACGTAGACCCACCACCCACGGTATCGTCACTTCCGCGCGTCCCGATATAAACCTTTCCGTTCGCAACGGTCGGCACGATAAATTTCACCGCGTTGCCTGCCTTGTCGCGACTCGCATTCTGCGAACTGTTCCACAGCTCTTTCCCAAGATTCGTCGCATCATAGGCGTGCAAAACGGCAGGTCCTGCGGCCGATGATGCTTTATCGTTCGTTCCGTATTTCCCCGTGTCGATTGCCCAAACGATTCCATTTGCCGTCGCCGATGATCCCGAAACCGATGGAGTCGCGCCGGCAAATCCAAATCCCGTCGGCGTCGATGACGCAGCCGTTGTGTTAAACATTCCGTTCGACGTGTTGAACGTATACACCTGCCCCGCCAACGTCCCACTGAAATTCACGCCGAAATAATACAAACTGTTATTCCAGAACGCCGGTGTCGAAAACGCATGCGATCCCGGAGTCGTCGTCCACTCCTGATGCACGGTGTCCCCGCCCGTGTTGTACTTTCCCATGTTGTCGCGGCTGATCACATAGATGACGCCCGCCTTGCTCCCGCCGACAAGAAAATTCCCGCCACCGGTTCCATCGATCAGCACCGAAGTCCCGCTAGCGCCGACATCCGAGTCATCCGAATCCAATGCCGATTGATTGAACGGTGTGAAGTAATCCAGCACTCCCAAATTCGGAGTGCTCATCTTTATGTAGCTATCGCCAAAATCCGTTGGCAGCGTGGTCGAACCGCTCGCCCCGTTGAAGACGCCGTTTCCGGTGATCACATACATGTTTCCCGCCGAATCGAACGCTGGCGCCCCGCCCGACATCCAGATTCCGCCTTTGCAATATCCTGCGCCTATATCGTTCGGCGAATCGTTGAACACCGTCGGCACTGCCGCCAAATTCGCCGTCTGATAGCCCAGAATCCATCCGTGATACATGCCCTGATCGCCGTGCGACGCCCACGCGATGTAAACCATTCCGTTCGACAGCGCCAGCCCCGGCCGCTGATTCTCCGTCAGCGCATCAAATGTATTCGTCGCTCCACCTTCGCACGACCCCGGAAATGTCGCCGCAATCGTCACCGGCGAACCGTTCGCTTCCGCTCCAGTGGTCAAACTCAGCGCGTGCAATCGCTGAATGTAGTTCGTGCTCGAAGTTTTTGTCTTCGTCACCACGTAGACCGTCTGCGACGCAGGGTCGATCACCGGCGTCCCCAGAATCCCGATGTCCGGAAAAATATCCGACGATCCCAGATCCCCACTGCTGCCATACGTTTCACCGGCCGGAATCAGCGTCTGATGCCAATACGGTTTGCTGCACAGGTTTGTATCCGCATCGAACACGTACACCGAGTCGCGCATCGTCGCTACGACGATCACGTTGTGCATCCCGCCGTCGATATTCACGCTCGGCACCCACAGCGGCTGTGCATATACCGCGCCATCCACCGTGCATGAAAACAATTTGCCAAATGTCGCCTGCGCCACGTTCGCTGTCGTCAGCAAATATTCCTGATTGTTCGCTCCATCCCGCGACACGTCGTTGTGATACGTCGTCACCCCCGCCAAATCTGTCACCGCGATCGTCGTCGTCGCGCTCTTTGTCGGATCAGCTTTGCCCGTCGCCGTGATCGTGATTCCGCTTCCCGGTGAATTTGGCGCCACATAGGTCGCCGTCGTCGCTGCCTGCGCGCTAAAAGTTCCGCTGGTCGCCGACCACGTCACGCCCGCGCCGCCAACATCGCCCGCCACCGTCGCCGTCAGCCCCAGCGCCTGATTCACAACCAACCCCGTCGCCTTCGGTGTGATCGTCACACCGACGCCAACCGGCGCCGTCCCAATCGTGACTGTCGCCGAAGCTGACTTCGTCCCATCGCTCACCGACGTCGCAGTCAACGTCACCGTCGCCGGACTCGGCACCGCCGCGGGCGCCGTATACGTAATCGCCGTTCCCGAAGCGCTTGTCGTTGCCGACAACGATCCGCATCCACCCGCCGTTGCGCACGACGCCACCCACGTCACGCCCTTTGCTGCGCTGTCGTTGCTCACCGTCGCCGTGAAGCTCTGCGTCGCGCTCGGCGCCACCGTTGCCGTCGTCGGAGCCACCGTCACCGCGATCCCCGAAGGTGCCGATCCTCCATCTCCCGACGCGGTCGATGCGCCCCCGCATCCGCCCAAAATCACAGACGCCGCCATCGTCATCGCCACAGCCAACAAAATCCGATCGACACCTAGTGCGCGCACTCGTATCACGTATCTTCTCCAGTAAGTTCGCCGTTACAGTTTTACTGCGCGTAGCTTCCGGAAGGCCCGGAAGCGACCTGTTTAGTTATTAGATTCTACGTCGTTCAAATTAGGCTGCGGAGCAGAGGGACCACGACTCCGCAAAATGCGCAAATCAACTAACGGTACAAAAGGGCAGTACCCTACAGGAGGCCTTGCCCAGCTCCACTTTAGATGCCGCGAATGAGGAAGAAGGTGGCCGCCACACCGCCGTCACGAGCGGCGATATACTCTCGCCGACGAATGTCTCTCACCCCCGGCAGCAAGCTTGGCCCATACGAAATTCAGAACAGCCTCGGTGCCGGATGCAGATTCTCCAGTCATCGTGGCGTGGTGAACCGGACTAGCCATGAAGCTCTTGTTGGCACTGGCGATTTGGGCGTTGCTTCTCCTGCTTCCGACGCAGTCCAGCGCTTGTACCGCTGTCGGCTGCACCAACGATGGCGTTGAGCTGCATCGCAGGTTTGTCGTGGGCATCAAACACGCCGGCAAACCTCTCGCAGGAGTCGCCGTGGAAGTCTGCACACACGTAGTTACGGCAGCAACCCGTACACATCGACTTGGCCGAAGATTGTTCCGCCGCCTTCGGTGTTATCGTCGCCGCGCGTCGGTACGTACACTTTTCCATTCGCGATGGTTGGCACAGTGAACTTCACCGCGTTGCCTGCCTCATCGCTGGGCACCGCAGCGCTGTTCCACAGCTCTTTCGAAATGTCCGTTGCGTCGTACGCGTGCAGCACTGCCGGCCCGGCGAGTGCTGCGCCGTGATCCGTTCCATGGCTGCCGGTTTCAAGTGCCCACACGATTCCATTCGCTGTCGCGCTGGAAGCCGACACCGACGGTGTCGCTCCATTGAAGCGGTAACCGCTCGGCGTGCTTTTCGACGGCATCTTCGCAAACATTCCCAGTCCCGTATCGAACGGGAACATCTCTCCCGGATGAGTTGTCCCGAACTGGATCCCGAAGTAGTAAAGCGTGTTGTTCCAGAACGCCGGCGTCGAAAACGATTTTCCGTCTGCCGTCCACTCTTCCACGATATTGTCGGTGGTCGTCGTATGGTGACCCATGTTCGTACGGTCCACCACGTAGATCACTCCGTTCTTGCTTCCGCCCACCATGAAACTCGGCCCGGTCGTCTGATCGAACAGCACAGAGGTTCCGCTCGCACCGAGATCGGCATCAACGGATTGCATCGCCTGCTCGTTGAAGGGTGTGAAGAAGTCCAGCACGTTTAGTCCTGGCGTCGACAGTTTGACAAAGCTGTCGCCGAAACTATCCGTTCCATTGAATGCTCCGTTGCCGGTGAGCACGTAGAGATTGTTGTCTTTATCGATGGCAGGTGCGCCGCCCGACATCCAGATTCCGCCTTTGCATCCGGCCTCTCCCGATACGGCGGACTTGGTGTCGTTCCATATGGCACTGATGCCAAGATTCGAGGTGTTGAAACCCACGACCCACCCGTGCCAAACAGCAGTGTCGCCGTGGGATGCCCAAGCAACGTAGACGACGCCGTTGACGAGCGCGAGTCCCGGGCGCTGGTTCTCCCACAGGGGATCGAACACCATCGTCGCGCCGCCTTCGCAATTTCCCGAGGAAGTCACATTGGTTGCTGTGATGTCGACAGGCCCATTCGAAGCTTCGCCTCCTGTTGCCATGCTCAGCGAATGAATGCGCTGGTGATACGTCGTGGCATTCGTTTTTGTTTTCGTCACGACGAAGATATTTTTCGTTGCAGGATCGATCACTGGCGTTCCCAAAATACCGATGTCCGGGTAGATGTCATCGTTCCCCACGTCGTCATTGTTGCCGTAGGTTTCGCCCGCGGGAATCAGCGTCTGATGCCAGTACGTCACGCACGGGCTCGCGTCGGCGTCGTACACGTACACGGAATCGCGCATCGTCGCCGCGACAACAACGTTGTGCATTCCGCCGCCGATATTTACATTCGGCACCCACAGCGGCTGGGCGAATAGCGCTCCGTCTGCAGTGCACGAAAACAATTTTCCAAACGTTCCGCTCTTCACGTTCGACGTGTTGAGCACGTACTCCTGACTGTTCACGCCGTCGCGCGCGCCGTCGTTGTGATACGTCGTCACACCGGCCAGATCGGTAATACCGAATGTTGCGACCGCGCTCTTCGTTGTATCGGCTTTGCTCGTCGCCGTTACGGTGATACCGCTACCGGGAGAGTTCGGCGCGGTGAAAGTTGCTGTCGTCGCCGTCACCGGAGTCACAGTTCCGCTCGATGCCACCCACGTCACGCCCGCGCCGGTATCGTTCGTCACCGTCGCCGTCAGCGTCGCTTTTTGGCCCACAACGAATCCACCCACTTTCGGTGCAATCGTTACGCTGACCGGACCCGTCGGCGCGCCCGTACTGATCGTGATGGTTGCCGACACGGATTTCGTTCCGTCTGTTACGGACGTCGCGGCGATTGTGATCGTCGCTGGATTCGGAGCGGTCGCCGGCGCTATATAAGTCACCGCCGCTCCCGATGCGCTCGTCGCGGACGACAACGCCCCACAAGTCGCGGCGCTGCATCCTGATCCCGAGAGCGCCCAACTCACGCCTTTGTTCGACGAATCACCGGTTACCGTCGCCGTGAAAGTAGTCGTCGCGTTTATCGCAACCGTTGCTGTGGTTGGCGACACGGTGACAGCTACCGCGGTCGGAGTCGAGCCGCCGCCCGGAGGCGCAGTCGTGCCGTTCGATCCACCGCCGCAACCCGTGACGAAAATCGTGATCGCTGCTGCGACCGCACACATCAGTCGGCAACCGCGCTGCATCTGCGCACGTACCATGGCACTTCTCCAGTTTTTCAGTCCAGTTTTTGGCCCAGTTGCTGGCCAGTTTTGGTTTTTTTCTTCGAGGCTTCCGGGGATGAGAAGGCCGCGTCTCTCTACGTGTGTTTGACAATTGCCGCCGACACCCTACGGCAGCTTTGGTGTTTGTCGTTGCCCTATTCCTGCGGAATCACGCTGCGGTTGAGAATCGTGATTTTCCACAGGACAACGGCACTTCGCTTTGGATCGCGTCCGAATACCCTATCAAAGCGACCTGGCGAACGCCAGTGCCGATGTTCTCGTCAAAAGTGAGTATTGGACGCTCCACCTACGAGAAAAGGTGGCGGATGTAGTTTCGTACGCGGTTCACAACGGAATTGTCGGGCGGCGGCGCGGATTTGGCGTTCTGCGGTGTCGCGGAGTTTCCTTTCGACGGTTGTGCCGGAGCGACCGTTGCCGTTGTACTTAAAGGCTTTACGTCGGAAACCTGTTTTGCGACGGGAGTCTCGCCTTCGACGGTTCCCTTGAAAATCAACGTGGGTTTAACGCGTACTCGCCTAACCAGTACGATGAACTTCGGATCGAAATTGTCGGCCGGCGCCGCGGCCTTGGCGTCGAAAGAAAGCGGCGGCATGAAGACCTGGTAGACCGGTTCCTGCCCCTTCGGCGTCTCGATCTTTTTCGGAACAGTAGCTGGCGCAGCGCCCTCTCCCCAAGGAACGGGTGGTTTTACGGTGTTCCCGCCGGCGTTGTTCGAGGCGACCTGCGCTTGCGCCGCAGGGGCTTGTGCTTGTGCCGCGGCGGCCCGTTGGGCGGCGGCTCTCGCGGCATCGTCCGCCGCAAGTTTGTCGGCTGCTGCTTTTTCCGCTGCAGCTCTGTCCGAGGCGGCGTTCTCTGCAGCTTCCTTCACGGCTGCTGCTTCCGCGGCTTTTGCCGCGTCGCGCTGGCGAATTTCTTCCGGTGTTGCGATGCGGCTTACCTCGGGCGGGGGCAGCGCTTCCTTGGCGATCTGGATTTCGCATTCGCAATGGCCGCCTTTGTTGCTGATGCCTTCGAGCGTCCCGTTGTTCAGCAGAATGTCGCCGCCTTGCGGGACGATTACGCTTTGCCCAGTCAGTTGTTGCTCCAACCGGATGGCGCCATTGTCTGCGCGGACGCACATCACGCCGGTTGCGTCGAATCCGATCAAGGCATCTTCCGCGCCGTCGCCGATGGCGATTGGCTTCGCCTGAATTTGCGGGGTGTAAACGGTCACCGATGGTCCTGCTTCAACGTGCACGTGAATCACGCCGGTGTCGAGAGCGATGGTGAGGGAGCCGCCGGATTTCAGCAGCGACAGATGCGCGGGACCGCAGATCGCGATTTTTCCGCCTTCGACAAGAGTGATCTCGGCTTGACCGGACTTCACGCGAATGTCGTTGCCGCTGCGCAGCATTGTTTTGACCTGGCCGTGAACGACTTCGACGCTCATCGGTCCTTGCAATGCGATTGCGTCGCCTTCAATCGTGCCGACCGCGTCACCGGTCGGTTTGTCGGGTGTGTCGCCTTCGCCCGCGCCGTCGGTGCTTGCAGGTTGGCCGCTGGCGATATTCGCGGTGGAAGCGCTAGGCGTAGCGCGATTCGCAGCGGCGTCATTCGCGGCGACGGAATCCATTTTCGCAGCGGTGAATGCCACTACGCCGAGCAAACCAGCAGCGACAAGAATCGCGCGCCATCGCAGCGCGATTCTTGCAGGGGCCTTTCTGGATTTCCTCTCAGACGGCAACAAGTGCTCCGCTTCTCTTGGCAGCTTTAAAACACAGTCTTCAAAACAAGATCTTCAACGCAGCATTTAAACTCGGTCGTCGGCCTCAATACGCGGCATCAATCTTCGACTTCAACACTCGCCTTCAAAATCGACTTCGACCTCCAAAAACAGGGCACAAGCCGTTCGCGTTCGGCGGCGGTCGCTATACTATACGCCGAGCCTCATGGTGCAATCAGCCGATCAACTCCCGGGAGACCCGCCAATTCCCGCCGAAACGCGCGCTGCAGAATCGGATGCGGCGGGCGCGGTGAACGTTCACTACGACACGCGGCTGCCTCAGTTGAAGTGGTCGCGCCGCATACAGATTCCGATAATTGCCGCCGCGGTGTACAGCGTAATTCGCACGCTGGGGCCGACGCTGCGTCCCGAGGTTTTGGGCTGGCAGCATGCTGAGCGCACGCACGCCTCGGGCAAACGTTGCATTTTTGCGTTCTGGCACCGGGTGATCATCCCGGTTGCGTGGTGGGCCCGTAATCGCGGCATCGTGGTGATGAATACGACGGCATTCGACGGGCAGTGGACGCGCAAGGTGATCGAATGGCTTGGGTTCGGGACCGCGCAGGGCAGTTCGTCGCGGGGCGGATTGCGTGGGCTCGCGGTGATGGCGAAGCGTCTGGGCGAAGGACTCGATTGTGGATTCACGATCGACGGTCCTCGCGGGCCCCGTTACGTCGCCAAACCGGGCCCAGTGATGTTGGCGCGCAAGACCGGCTGCCCGGTGGTGGTGTTTCACATCGGCGTCGATCGCGGCAAGACGTTTGAGAAGACGTGGGATCATTTTCTGATACCAAAGTTGTTCGCCCGGACGGTGATGCTGTTTGCGCCGCCGATCTACGTTCCTGCCGATGCGTCCGTCGCAGACTTGGAAGCCAAGCACGCCGAGATGCAACGGGCGCTCGAGCGCGTCCGTGACATCGCGGAGTCGTGGTTTTCGCTCACCGAAGACGCCCGCGCGACGCACCGGGCTGAGTTTTCGAAATAGGTACCCCATACCCCCACTGTTTTTCCAAAGAGTGCGCAAGTCCTTTGGTAGCAGGTATTTGCAGATCTATGGTTTTTGGGAGTGTGCAAGTTGAAGAAAAGGCTCAGCTTGCGGGAAGGCCTGGAACTGGAAAAGCGGGCGAAGGGTGGCGGAGAGACGATCACGGAGAATGTTACCATAGAGTAACGTAGTTGTCAAGGACCGTTTTGGGAAAAGTGGTGGTGGAAGAGCGGACCTTTGTTCGAGCGGTTGGGGTGGGCGACGCGATGTTTCGGCGTGGGGTTGGGTGGTGGGGATCGATTGTAAAGCGGCGCCTGCGGGCGCCGCACTCCATATTGATCTTGCACGACGGTACGACTGACGGAGACTCAGGGCCTCATGAATTCTGGTGCAACGGGTGTGCAGTCGAAGTCGTCAGGTACATTTACTTGGTCGGAGGGGAAGGTCATTACGGTGCGGTAGAACGATTTGTCGGCTTTTCGTTGGAACCACGGGGCTGAGCACCATGGGTAGAGTTCTGGCTTTCGGACGAGGCCGTGCAGGACCGCGTTCGAATGCACATAGTTGAGGCGCGCTAGATAGCACTTTGGGAAGGTTAGGTGGGTTTCCCAGTATTGGAACCAGACTTTGCGGTCGGGGGATTGGTCGGCACGGTTGATGTATAGAGCTGTTGCCGAGTGGGTTTGACGGATCAGGCTCTTGATTGAGGTCGGAGTGTTGGTCTCCAGGATCAGGTGATAGTGGTTCGAAAAGAAAGCCCAAGCTTGCAACGTGTAGCCGCACTTCTCGGCAAATTCCAGAAGGGTGTTGGCGAGGAAGGTCAATTTCTCGGGCGAGTTGAAGAAGGGCTGCTTTTGATAGGTTCCGGTTGTGATGATGTAGGCGCCCGGTTCGCCTAGGCGATGCATTGGGGCGTGGGGCCAATCGCGGATAGCGTTGGTGAGAGGCTTCATATGTAAAACGAGTTAAATACGTTACTGTATGTATATCATTTTAGGGATCGGCGATCAATATGGACTGCGCCGCTCTTACGGGCTAGACGTCGTTTGGGAATTGTTGATCGAAGAGCACTTCGAGAGTGCACTTGTACGATTTCGCCCTGAGGGTGAATGGCTTCGTGCTGGGCGATCGGTTGATTGGGAGGCGGAGAATGGTCGTAAAAGCGGCGCCTGGGGCGCCGCACTCCGTATGGGTTTGCGGTGTTACTGGGACTTGGTGGGGGTTTTCAGGAGGACGATGTCGGCGGTGCGGTTGCCGCGGGAGGCGGCGAGGGTTTTGCCGTCGCCGGACCAGTAGATGTTGCCGATCTGGTCGGAGGTGAAATGGGTGAGTTGTTTGGTGGGGCCGCCGGTGAGGGGTTGGCGCCAGACATCGGAAATGCCGCCGCGAGTGACGGAGTAGTCGATTGCCTTGCCGTCGGGCGACCACGTCGGGATGTTGCCACCGATCATGCGTTCGAAGGAGCCGATAACGGGGCCTCCATTGATCGAGGAGGTGATGAAGCGTGGACGGAGGCCAAGATTGTCTGGATCCTGCCACTGATACAGGACGAACTTGCCGTCGGGTGACAGGGAACCGCCGCCCATAGCAAAACCCGGGAGTTGAATTTTTTGGAGCGCGCCCCCGTCGATGGAAATACGAAAAATCGAAGGAGGCTCGTCGTTGCGGAAGGTGACCCACTTGCCATCGGGGGAGCAGATCGGAACGGGGAACGATGTCGCGGGAGCCAGCAGAGTCGGATTCGCGCCGTTCGCGTCGATACGCCAGACTTCGGAGCGGTCGCCTTCGCGCTTCTGAAACACGATGTGTTTTCCATCGCCGCAACCCCACGCAAAGGTGGCGTGCTGATCGGTGCCGGCAACCATGGTGCGATTGGTGCCGTCAGCGGAGATGGAAAAAATCTGACCAGCGTCGTCGATATAAACGAAGTGGTCCGTTCCGAGAGATGTGACGGTGCCGACCGGTGAGCCGCCAGAGGTGATTTGTTTGGCGCGCGAGGAGTCGGAGCCGGGCATAACCCAGAGATCGGAGACGCGATTGTTTTCGATCGTAGCGATTGATGAACCGTCGCGAGAGATGTCGAGCCAGGCGAGGCTGTAGTTGGTGAGATCGTTCGACAGGCGGTGGGCTTCGCCGCTCGGGTAGCTCACGATCCAGATCTGGCCGCGATTGGCGGCGCCTCGCTCACGGAGCACGACCAGGAGGGAGCTTCCGTCGGGAAGCCATACGGGCTGACCAAGTTCCTCATGGGTGGTGAAGAGGACGCGCGTGGAGCCGTCATCGGGCGACACGGTATAGAGTGTCTGGCGATTTGACGATTCGTACAAGGTGTAGACGATGGTTTTACCATCGGGAGACCATGTGGGCCGCTGCATATTAGCGGGCGTGGCGCTGCCGGGTTTGTCGGCCAACATGTGTTCGCCGGTGCCGTCGGAATTGGCGAGCAGCAAGCCGACGTGACCTCGTTCGGGCATGCCGCGAAGGAAGGCGAAGCGTTTGGCGCCGGGTGCAAAGGCGGGGCCGGTGTCGATGTCACGAATGATCTGTGTTGGCGTGCCGCCGAGGACGGGCATTTTGTAGAGCGAACTGAAGAAGTTGTTCTCTTTGCTGGAAGCGGTGAAGTAGATGTACTGGCCGTCGGGAGAAAAGGTGAGGCCGTAGTAGGTGATGATTTCAGGGGGCACGACAGAGACGTCGGAGCCGGTGGAAACCTGGCGGACCATGAGATTTTGTTTTTCGCCCTCGCGGAGAACATAGACGACGTACTGGCCGTCGGGAGAGATGGCGACGCCGCTGGCCTTTCCGGTTTGGGTGAGCTTGCTGATTTCCATGGCGTGAAAATCGAATGTGGATTTGTGGCCGAGGAATTTGTAGGCGATGCCGGCGGCGGAGAGAAGCACTATCGCTGCGACGACGCTGGTCAAAAGACCTTTCCTACTTTTTGATTCCACAGCGGCGGGTAGAACTGCGCTGCTGCCGGGAGCTGCTGCGACGCCCGCGGAGTGGCTCGGGTACGGTTGCTGCGTTTGCGACGAACCGGATGTGATCAGCGGAGCGACAGAACCAGAGCCGACGGCTGGCGCGTTATTCGAATCGGAAATGCGAATGCGGCCGGAGCTGGAGTCGCGGTCGAGGCGCTTGAGATCGGCACGCATTTCGGAAGCGTGCTGGTAGCGGAGGTTGCGATCTTTTTCGAGTGCTTTGTTGATGATGCGTTCGAGTTCGGGCGGAAGATCGGGATTGAGACGGGTGACGGGTACGGGCTGACGATTGAGGATGGAATCGAAAATGTCGGCAGTGCTTTCGCCGCGGAAGGGAAGCTGGCGCGTGGCCATTTCGTAGAGGACGGCGCCGAAAGAGAAGAGATCGGTGCGGGCGTCGAGTTCCTTAGCGCGGGCCTGTTCAGGAGACATATAGGCGACGGTGCCGAGGGTGCTGCCGGGGCTTGTGAGTTGATCGGTGTTGGCGCCGCCGTCGGTGGCGAGCGTGTCGCCGACGGCAGGCTCGGAGCGTGCGCCGGTGACTTTGGCCAGGCCGAAGTCGAGAATTTTGGCCTGATTGCGCGTGGTGACGAATATGTTGGCGGGCTTGATGTCGCGATGGACGATGCCTTTGGAGTGAGCGGCGTCGAGCGCGTCGGCGATGTCGATGGCGAGTTCGAGAAGCGATTCAAGATCGAGCGAACGGCGGGCGATGGTGTGCTTGAGCGTTTCGCCTTCGAGGCACTCCATGGCGATGAAGGCTTTGCCGTCTTCCTGGCCGATGTCGTAGATGGTGCAGATGTTGGAGTGATTGAGGGCGCTCGCGGCTTGGGCTTCGCGCTGGAAGCGGGCAAGGGCTTGGGGATCTTTGGCGACGGAGTCGGGGAGGAACTTGAGGGCTACGAAGCGGCGCAGGCGGGTGTCTTCGCTCTTGTAGACAACGCCCATGCCACCGCCGCCAAGTTTTTCGAGGATGCGGTAGTGCGAAATGGTCTGGCCGGGCTCTACTGGGGCTTCGGGCATTGGTGGGAGATGGTAGAGGGATAGTGGGGGCAAGTCAACGAAGTGCCCAGGAGCAGGGTTATGCGGCCCAGTCAACCTTGACTCACCTCAAGTTAGTATCGCGATTCGGACGTCTGGGAGAGGCGGTCGTGTACAGGAGCACGCGGCAACACCGAATAAGCCCGGGCGGTTCAAAGCGGTTGAATGTGGCTTCGATCAAAGCCAGTCGTTGCTTGCCACCACTGGAGTCTTCGCGGTCGTTCTTCTTTTTCGCGGCGGCAATGGCCCGCAGCATCAGCGGGTGCGCTACCTTCAGAGTGGCAGCATGTGGCTTGAGATGATCGTAAATCCAGCCCGTGAACATCGTCGCTTCCATCGCCGCGCTCCACGGCTGCGGCAGCGATCGCATCCAGTGGTCCAACTCCAGGCGTGTGGCGGAAATCGATCCTTCGGCGTGAATCCGGCCACTGCCGTCCTTCACGCAATAGCTGATCTTGCGCTTGTGAACATCCAGTCCGATGTAATACATAGGTTGCATGGGGGAGCCTCCTTGGTGTTTCTGAATCAGCGTCCGCTGAGTTCAGCTTTTTTACACCAAGCGCTCCTCCTTCGACCTATACATTCAAACTTATCAGGCAGTTCGGCTTCCTAGTGACAGGCTGACCTCAGTTGACCGACATTCGTGACGGCCCCGGTGCAGTAGCCCCGCCAAAGCGGTTTCGCATCGGCTTGAGTCACTTCAAACAGAACAAGTTGGTAAGTGTGGGCCCTACCACCGCTCTCATAGTGTACGAAACACTTCTGGCCTGAGATTCCCGCAAGGATGAGCCTTTCACGAGGCACGGCATCGTCATAAATCACGTCACCGACCACGAAATCCTTTCCGGGATTAGCGATGACCAGCCTTGTGCCGTCTTTCTCAGTAAACTTGTCAATCACACCTTGGGGCAAGAGCCGAACGTCCTTCACGACCGTAAAGTCACGATTGAGAAACTCTCGTCTCGCGTCTTGCGTCATGTCGGGAGACGAGACATTGAGGGTGGGGGCTTCGCCTAGAGGCTGTTGATGTTGTTCTCTACAGCCCATGACGACCGCAGTGACGGTAAGCAGCACCGCTAGCAGCGTTACGACAATCGGTTTCATTTTTCTAGTATCACATCAACCTGCCGAGATGCCCGACAAACGCCGTTACCGGTAAAGTGGATTCCTGCCCAAAAGCACTTGTCCGGTAATGCGACTTATCAGGAGTTGTGGTGACTCATTCCTCGCAGTTGAAAGCGACTAATATACTTCTATGCTCTGTTGGCCTGACTTGTGGAACACACTCGTAGAATTTCGCTGGTTAGCTTGGCCGTTGTTGTTCGCGCTACTTGCAGCACTCTTGCTTTGGGCTCCAGCAATCGAATGGCGGTGGTTACGAGTCGTGTCGCGGTTCGTTGGTGGAGCGATGGCCCTCTGCGTCGCGGTGACCGTGTGCATGGCGATACTAGTAAATTGGGGAAGCCCGGCAACCGAGCACCGTACGGTGGTCTCGCCGAATGGATCACACATGGCGATCCTCACGTATCGCGCGGGCTTTCTCGGTCGAGACTCTTCTCGCGTCGAGATCACAAAAAAGGGTTGTTGCCAACATTTCACTGCATATCTCTACTACGGACCAAGCTATTTAGACGGTACGTCGTTGGTTTGGATCGATGACTCTCACCTTGAGATTGGTTATAAGTCCGATCCTGCCAGACGGCAGTATTGCGAGAACCACGTAGCAGACGTCGCGATCATTTGTCGTTCGTCCCGATAAACGCGGTGCATTCGATGGGTCGATGCAACACCATCTAGGAACTGATCTGTTCAAAGGTGGTGATTATGATCCAACGGAAGAGGTCGAGATTATCTCCCACGGAGAAGAACGACATATGGCGCCGATGGAAGTGCGGGCAGTCCTTGCACGAAATCGGGCGTGCTCATGGCAGGCCGCATCCCACCATTCGCAAGTTGTTGTTGCCTAGCGGAGGCATCCCTCCCATCACTCGTCGCCGCTCGCGGCTGGCGCTCAACTTGGCAGAGCGAGAGGATATTTCGCGAGGGATCGCTTCGGGATTGCCGCTTCGTGAGATTGCTCGACGACTGGATCGAGCAGCGTCCACATTGAGCCGGGAGATTTATCGCAACGGCGGCCGTCCAGCCTATCGCGCTCATGCGGCAGATGACCATGCCTGGGACTCGGCCTTGCGACCGAAGAAGTGCCTTCTTGCCGTCAGCCGCAAGTTACGCAACATCGTTGCGGGTAAACTGATCCTGAACTGGTCGCCCGAGCAGATTTCCGGATGGCTGAAAATTCAGTTTCCCGATGACGCGAGCATGCGAGTGTCCCACGAAACGATTTATCGTAGCCTCTTCATTCAAGCGCGGGGAGTGTTGAAAAAAGAGTTGATGGACCACCTGCGGTCGAAACGACGCATGCGCCACTCGCGATACGCAACCGTCAGCGGCCAGTCACGCGGTCAGATCGTCGATGCCATCTCGATCCGCGAGAGACCTGCGGAAGTGGAAGACCGAGCGATTCCTGGTCATTGGGAAGGCGATCTGCTGAGCGGCGCAAAAAACAGCTACATCGCGACGCTGGTGGAACGCCATTCACGCTTCGCCATCCTGATCCGGGTGCGGAGCAAAGAAACGGATGTTGTAGTCGCCGCCTTGAGCCGGCATGTTCGCAAACTTCCCGCCACGCTGAAACGCTCGCTGACGTGGGACCGCGGACCGGAGATGGCGAAACACAAGGACTTCACGGTAGCTACCGATGTGCAGGTTTACTTCTGCGATCCGCAAAGCCCTTGGCAACGCGGCACCAACGAAAACACTAATCTGCTGTTACGGCAATACTTCCCACGAGGAACCGATCTGTCTGGCTATTCTCAAGAGCAGCTCGACCAGGTCTCGCTGCTCTTGAATCAACGACCGAGAAAGACCTTAGGATTCCAAACTCCTGCGGATAAACTTCAGGCCAGTGTTGCGTCGACCGCCTGAGCTGACAGCCGTTAACGGAAAAGTAGATTTCGGCCAAAAGTACTTGGCCGGTAACGCGACTACACAGGCAGGTGAATTTTCGAGGTCGCGCCTTCCCCAAGGGACCTTCTGACGCGAAATAACTTCCGGTTAGCCCGTGACTCGCCCATAGTCGGAGCAAGCCACGACTTTCAAAGAGATTCGGCATCAATTTTGACTTTGATTCAGACTGTTTTGCAGCAGTTCTGGTGCCTAGCGGCGCCCGGCCATTCATAGACTGCTCAGAGTCCGAAAACATACAGCACGCGATCGGCGCTGATAGCAATCCGCTGGTGTCCGTCCACGCTGAAGGCGATCGGGTTTGACCCGATGCTCCCCCCGTCTGGAAGTCCCACAGCGCTTTTCCTGTTTGGTCGTTGAGTGCGTAGAAGTTTCCCTCGTCGGAGCCGGAAAATACCAGGCCTCCAGCAGTGGAGAGCACGCCTGCCCAAGGCGGAGAGTGCAGCTTGAACTCCCAGCGCGGTGCTCCGGTTGCCGCATCTAGGGCGCGGATGGCGCCGAACGAATCGTCTGCTGGCAATTCGTTCTCACCACCACCTGCGTAGAACGTGCCGATCTTGTACTCCATATCGCGTTTGAAGTACGTCGCGCCGATCTCACGGACCGCGACGTACACCAGACCAGTTTGAGGACTGTAGGATGGACTGAACCAAACCGTAGCGCCGTTCGCGTTCGGGTAAAGAAGGGTGCCCTTTTCTGTAGGTTCGGTACCCTGTAATCGGATAGATCGACCCTTCGCATCGAGACCCGTTGCCCAAGTCTGTTTTGCATAAGGGCGACCTGCAACGAATTCTCCTGTGACACGATCCAAGACGTAGTAGAACGCATTGCGGTTGGCGATTGCGACTAATCTGCGCTTGCGGTCACCGGCCTTCGTGTCGAAGAGAATCGGGACATGATTAGAATCCCAGTCGTGGGTGTCATGAGGTGTGAACTGGAAGTACCAGCGGAGGCGTCCAGTATCGGCGTCGAGGGCCAGCAGCGAGCACGTATATAAGTTATCGCCATTTCGTGGATCGCCGTTCCAATCGGGACTTGGATTGCCCACCCCCCAAAAGACCAGGTTCAACTCTGGATCGTAAGTCCCCGTAACCCAAGTGGGCCCGCCTCCAGTTTTCCAGCTGTCTCCCGTCCACGAATCGTGTCCGGGATCGCCCGGGCCTGGAATCGTCCAGAAACGCCATGCTTGTTTCCCGGTCTTGGCATCGTAGGCATCCACGAAGCCGCGTATACCCGCTTCTCCACCACTGACGCCGACAACGACCTTGCCGTTGATCGCGAGCGGCGCCAGGGTCATGCTGTAACCGGTTTTGTAGTCGGCAACCTTGACCGCCCAGCGCTCGATGCCACTCTTCACATCAAGCGCTACGAGATAACAATCTAAAGTTGCAACATAGAGTTTATCGTCGAGCACCGCAGCTCCACGGCTCACGTGACCGAACCCAATGCTGTGGTAATCAGATGGTAGAGGACGTTTCCAGCTCCAAAGCACGCGTCCGGTGTGTGCGTCGAGCGCGGTGGCAGAGTTTGGCCCGCTCACATACATAATGTTGTCGAAGACGAGTGGCGAGACTTCGTTGCTCGGATCCGGGAACTGGTACGCCCATTTCACCTTCAGACGGCTTACATTTTCCGCTGTGATTTCAGTCAGTGGCGAGAAGCGATGTCCCTGGTAATTCCGGGAGTAGGTTAACCAATTCCCCGGTTCTTTATCGGCGTTCGAAATGCGATCGAACGGCACCTGTCCAAACGCCTGTCCAAACGCAGTGGCACACAGGAATACAGCAAACGCTAATTTCATTGTTTTTTTCCCAACGAGGCAAGGTAAGCGACCAAGTCGTCGAGTTCGGATGTGTTGAAGACTGCCTCGTAAGAGGGCATGGGAGTCTCGCCGCGTAGCTTCTGCAATTCTTTCAAGTCTTGCTTGCGCAGGCTGTGGAACTGGCCCGTTGCGTCTTTGATTTGGATTGAAAAGGTGTCCTCATTCACCCGAATACCTTTAATCTTGTCGCCAGCAGGAGTGGTGGCCTCGACCAGAAGAAAGCCTTCGGGCATGGTCGCGCCAGGTTTGACAACAGCCTTTCTTATATAGGGAGCGCTGCGTCGTATACCGATATTCGAGAGCTCCGGGCCATAGCCAAAGCCAGCACCAGCGACGATGTGGCAGTTGCTGCAGCCACCGTTGGCGTAGACGCGAGCACCGCGCACGGTATCGCCGGGCAGCGGCTCAGATGGAATCTTGCTGAGCGAGCGCACGTAAGCTGCCAGGTTCGTCACGTCTTCGTCCGTCAGAAACCAGCCAGCCGGCATGTCAGGCGAAATGCCATACGAGATTACTGACTTTAGCGCCACGTCGTCGGGCGCGTGGGCGAGCTGTGCTCGATTGAGACCAGGCCCTCGCCCACCTTTGCCTTCGATACCATGACACACCGCGCAATGGCGCTCGAACAAATGCTTGCCAACTGTCGCATCTGCGCCAATGGCGCCCGCTTGGACGGAGGAAGGTGGCGGTACTGCCACTGTGGTAGCTGGAGATCGGAGAAGCGCGACGAGCAGGATTAGCGTTCCAGACCGCACAGTCGGCAATATAAGCATCTTGCGGTTTCCTTCGCTAAATGCACGCGAAGCCTAGATCCAACCGCGAACGCTGTCAACCATACCGTATGGACACTAGTCCAGACCTCATCCCCGGTATTGCCCGCGGATGAACCGTCGACGACTCCGAGCGTGCGGTCGGCCACACGGAAGTTATCCCGAAAGCGATTCGAGGTAATCGAAGCAAATTGTCGTGGCATTTGGACGATTAGCGCCGTTACCGGAAAAGTGGATTTCCGGCCAAAAAGCGCCTATCCGGTTACGCAACTTATCGGGAATTATCTGACTACCGACCAGGTTCTTGCGGTCGGAGGATCCAATTCCAGTCGGACCCGGTCCGCAAGCGCAACCATCTGGCCGAACTCCGGATGGTCGAACTCCGGATGCTTCATCATGCAACGGTGACGATGAGCAGATGACGGAGTGATCGGACCCCGTCATTTCCGTATATTCGATCTGCGACCTGTTGACATTCTACAGGGGAAGGCCTAATCTTCCAGTAGAATCTCTACAGGAGACGTCTTGAGTCCGGAACAAACCAATCTTTTGCAAGGAACGCTGGACATGGTGATCCTCAAAGCCCTGCGCTTGGGTGAAATGCATGGCCTCGGAATCTCTCACAGGATCGAACAGATATCGCAAGGCACGTTTGTGGTGAAGTCGGGATCGTTATTTCCCGCGCTACGCCGGATGCAGGAAGAAGGCTGGATCAGTTCGGCTTGGGGAGAGTCCGAAACCAACCGCCGGGCAAAGTACTACCGGCTGACGAAGGCGGGCGTGAAACAGTTGGAGGAAGAAACCGCGAAGTGGGAGCGGATTGTGCTTGCGATCTCGCGGACTCTGGAGGCGTCGTGACTAGGAAGCGAAAGTTACGCTGGCTTTCTCGCGCGGTCAGTTTCTTCCGGAATGTTACCGGCAAGCAGAAAGACGAACTGGACATTGCGGCGGAAGTGAGCGCTCACCTTGATTTGTTGATCGAAGAGAAGCTGCGATCAGGCATGAAGCCAGATGAAGCGGAACGAGCAGCGCGCATCGAGTTGGGAGGCGTCGAGCAGGTGAAGGAACAGGTGAGAGATGCACGGGCGGGAGCATGGCTCGACGCGCTGGTACGAGACTGTCGCTTCGCGCTCCGGATGTCTCGCAAGAATGCAGGATTTACCGCCATCGTCGTTCTTACACTGGCGCTCGGCATCGCCGCCAATACCACTGTGCTCAGTTGGATCAGCGCTACCTTGCTGAACCCGATTCCGGGAGTCGCTCAAACGAGCGACCTTGTCACCGTCATGCGCGGCGATCGCAGCGATCATCCCACCCCGCCATTTTCTTATCCCGATCTTCATGACCTCAGCGAGCGCACTCAAACTTTTTCCGGGCTTCTCGGCTATCACGATGACTACATGTCTCTCACGGGCGCCGCAAAGCCCGAGCGCATCTACGGCGCCCTGACCACCGCCAATTATTTTGATGTTCTCGGCGTCCACGCGATTCTCGGCCGCACTTTTCTTCCCGAAGAAGGAACGCCGGGCGCCGGGGCTGCAGTGATCGTCATCGGTTACACGGTCTGGCAGAACCACTTCGCGGGCGATCCGCAAATCGTTGGCAAGACGATTCAGATCAATCGCCATCCCTACTCCGTTATTGGGGTAGCCCCGCGGGATTTCACGGGCTGCGCGCCCGGCCTTCGCGCCGAACTGTGGATTCCTGTCTCGATGGATCGTGATGTTTGGGGTTTTAACCGTCCCGATTATCGCGACATTTTCTGGCTGATCGTACTCGGAAAGCTTCACCCGGGTGTCACGAAGAATCAGGCGCAGGCCGAACTCAACCTGCTCATGCGGGGAATCGCCGAGCGGTTCCCGGAGGATCACCGGGATAGTCCGAACGAGATTTCTCTCGACCCGCTTTGGCGTTCTCCCTTCGGCATCAACGGATATCTCTACAAGATTCTTCCCATGTTGCTGGGGCTCGCCGTGGTCCTGCTCCTGCTGGCCTGCGCCAATGTTGCCAGTCTCCTGTTGGTGCGTTCGGTCGGACGCCGCCGCGAGATTGCCATCCGGCTGGGAATGGGCGCTTCACGCAAACAGATCATCCGCCAGTTTTTGATCGAGAGCCTGCTGCTTGGTCTGCTCGGTGGTACTGCCGCCATAGTGATTACGATGTGTACCTCGCGCAGCCTCGTCGCTTTCTTTCCGCCCAGCTCTCTTCCGCTGACAACCGATGCGCATGTCGATCAACGCGTGCTTTTCGTGACGATTGCGGTTTCCATCCTCGCTGCGATCCTCTTTGGTATTGTTCCGGCCCTGCGGTCTTCGAGCCTGCCGGTGCAATCTGTTCTCAAGGAGGAAGCGACCAGCGTCTCGCTTACTTTGCACAAGGGTCGTCTATTGAGCGGCCTGGTGGTGGCACAGATTTCACTCTCGCTCGTTCTCTTGGTCTGCGCGGGACTCTTTACCCGCAGCCTTCAGAAAGCACAGCAATCGGATCCGGGATTCGAAGCAAGTCATCTGCTGCTTGCCTCTTATGAACTCTCGCCGGCTGGTTACACGCGCGCGACGGGTGTGGCGTTCAACCGGCAGGTGCTCGACAGGCTGTCGGCGCTTCCCGGGATCGAATCCGTGACCTTGGCTGATTTTTCACCGCTGAGCTTCAGCATCCACACCGACTATCTGCAGCTTGAAGGCTACGTGCCGCAACCGCACGAATCGATGGAGATCAGCCGAGCGATCGTCGGGCCGAATTACTTTCGCACTCTGCGCACGTCCGTGATTTCGGGCCGTGAATTCACCGAAGCGGATACCGTGGATTCGCAACTCGTTGCCGTCGTCAACCAGGCCTTTGTCGATCGCTATTGGCCGGGTGAAGACGCTATCGGCAAACAGGTGACGGACGGGGGTGATCGCTTCACCATCGTTGGAGTAGCGCGCAATGCCAAATACCGCTTGCTCACCTACCCGACCGAGCCTGTCATCTATTTTCCGAGTTACCAGGCCTATAGCCCGACACATGACACCACCATTCACCTCCGCACAACTGGCGATCCGCGCGCCATGGCTTCTTCTGTGGAAGAGACCATCCATCAGATCAATCCGGAGTTGCCGCTGTTCAATGTGAATCCGCTTTCCGTCACCATGCAGCTCGGCTCACTTTTTGGACGTGTCGCGGCTACGTTTGCCGGCTCGTTCGGTCTTCTTGCCATGCTGCTCGCCGCCGTCGGCATCTATGGCGTCGTGGCTTACAGCACTCGCCAACGCGCGCGGGAAATCGGCATCCGCATGGCGCTCGGCGCGGAGAGGGGAGGCATCTACCGTCTCGTTCTCGACCAGGGATTCCGACTCACACTGGCGGGCCTCGTCGTGGGCACGGCGCTCGCTGTGGCGTTCACGCGGTTGCTTAAAGCGCAACTCTTTGGCGTCAGTGAGACCGATGCCCTTACGTTTGCCTCGGTCGGGCTGCTTCTGGCCGTTGTCGCTCTGGTCGCGTGCCACATCCCCGCCCGCCGCGCCACGCGAGTTGATCCGATGGTCGCACTGCGGCACGAATAACAGTCCAAATCATGATCTCTTTCCAGGTCGGCGCTGAAGCGAACGAAGACAGTTCCTGGTAAACGCCGCCGTTGCCGGACAAGTGAAATCGCGACGCGATGAGTGGGTAACGGCGTTACGGGACGACTGCGACGTAAGACGATTCCCGGATCGTCCTCATTCATCCCTGACAACTTCGCACTGATCCACAATCACTAATTCGGCTAATTAGACAGAATGGTTTGTTTAGTGGCCGAGGAATTTTTCTAGTTTGGAGATTTCGGCGTCGGCCTGGTCGAAATATTTTTGGGCGTTGGCGGTGTCGCCTTTTTGGAGGGCGGAGTTGGCTTTGTTGAGGAAGAGGGTCATGCGCTGCTGGGCGCTGACCATGTCGGCGCGGAGGCCGTAGCCGGAGCTGGCCTGCTGCTGTTTCAAAGCGTTGAGGCCTTCGCTGACGGTGTCGGCGCGGACGCCGAGTTTTTCGCCGTCGTCGGTGAGGCGCTGCACTTCGTCGGCGGATGGGCCGGAATTTGCGGGTGGCACGACGGCAGGCGCGCTGGGCGGCTGCTGCGATAGTGCGGCTTGCGACGCCGCGCGGGTTGCGGCTGCGGACGCGTTCTTGCGACCACCGACGCGGACGGAGGAGCCACCACCGTTGACGGAGGCTGCGCCATCTTTGGTGGCACTGACTGAGGCGTTCGGTGCCTTGACGTCTACGTTGCCGTCGGCGGTTGCGGAGACGCTGCCGCCGGGACTCTTGATCGCTACGTTGCCTTTGTCGTCGACGGAGACGCCGACACCGGGCGCCTGGATGGAGACGGGACCGTCGGAGCTGACGGATGGCGTGGAGCCACCAGGAGCAGGGGCCGATGGGCTTGCGGGCGTGGAGGAGTCAGTGGACGAAGCGGGGGCGGCAGGCTGGCCCGGTGTTACTCCCGAATCGGAGCCTGCGGCGGGCTCGGCATGCGTGCCCATGTGGCGCGGGATGTAGATGCCGGCGCCGAGCAGGACGCTGACGCCAACGAGGGAGCCGATGGCGAGCCAGAGGCCGCGGTGCGTGGAGCTGAGACGCGGGGGCGGCGGAGCTACTGGCGGAGCAACGACGATTGGTGGCGCGGCCGAGGTGGGCTGCGGAGCGGGGGCTTGGGCCTGTGTTGGAATAGGAGTGGGCAACTTGGGCGCGGGTGAGGGCGGTAACGTCGCGCCGATGAGCGTGGGGCCGGACGAAAGCGAGTGGTGGTCCGGAGTTGCGGCAGGCATTGGCCCAGTGGCGGTCGGCGTCGAATTGGGGACCGCTGTGGTGTGTGACGCGGGCAGCGGCTGCACGGGGACGGTCTTGAGCGCGGCGCGGAGCGCGTCGGCGGACTGGAAACGCCGACCGGGATCTTTGGCCATGCACATCAAGATGATCTGGTTGAGCGACGCCGGAAGGTCGCTGCGGAGGGTAATCGGCGGCGGGGGATCGGTGTTGAGCTGCGCGCTCATGAGCGCGTACTGCGAATCGGTGTCGAACGGGACCTTGCCGGTGAGCATTTCGTAGAGCGAGGCGCCGAAGGAGTAGATGTCGGAGCGTGCGTCGGCGCACTCGCCGCGGACTTGCTCGGGCGGCATGTAGTTGAGCGAGCCGAGTGTGGTGCCGGTGGAAGTGAGCGAGCCTTCCTTGTTGGAACGTGCGATACCGAAGTCCATGAGCTTGAGCACGCCGTCGGAGGTGATCATCATGTTGGCGGGCTTGATGTCGCGGTGGGTGATGTTTTGTTTGTGCGCGTAACTAAGGGCGGCGAGGCACTGGTCGGCGAAATTGATGACTTCTCCGGTGGACATCGGAGCGCGCGCGATGCGGTTGGCGAGCGTTTCGCCTTCGACGTACTCGATGATCATGACGAGCTGATTTTCGTAGGTGAGCGCGGTGCGGAGGGCGGCGATGTTGGGATGATGCAGCGTGGCGAGCAGACGGATTTCGCGAAGGAAACGGTCGGCGAGCGATTGGTTGGAGGTGAGGTCGGGGAGAAGGATCTTCATCGCCTCGACGCGTTCAGAGATGACGTTGCGGACTTTGTAGACCTTGCCCATGCCGCCGGCGCCGAGGATGGAAAGGACTTCGTAGTCGCCGATGTGCTGTCCGGTGGAAAATCCCGCGTTCATGCAGGCCTCCGATGGGGTGGAACTGGGGAACTGATTGAAAGGATACACCAGTTTTGAGGTGTTTTTGGGGAGAGCGCTGATGGAGGGTGCTTGGGCTGAATGCTGAGATCCTTCGCTCGCCCAGCATGACAACGTGAAGTACGGGGTAATGAAGGCTGGAGTTGAGGTGAAGGAGCGAGGGCGGGCTGAAGCCCCCTACCCA
Source organism: uncultured Acidobacteriota bacterium (assembly GCA_963795355.1). GTDB lineage: Bacteria > Acidobacteriota > Terriglobia > Acidiferrales > UBA7541 > Acidiferrum. The sequence continues at coordinate 436,534 of CAWCHM010000005.1, read as the reverse complement.
AGAACCATTTTCGGATAAAGAAAGGGCGGGGCTTAGCCCCGCCCTTTCTTGTGGCGACGAATTTGGTCGCCACGAGGTCACGTTTGAAGCGGCTACTGGTTCTTGATGGCGTCACCGACTTTGGCTGCGCCGGCGCCGGCGAAGGTGGCTGTGGCGGAGTCGTCGTCGACTTCGGTGACGGTGGCGGAGCCGATTTTGTCGGCGATGGACTTGATGACTTTGCCGGTGGCCGGGTCCTTTACGACGCGGACGGGGCGGCTGACGTCGACGACGTCGCCAACGTGCAGGCCGGCTTTTTTGCCGACGTTGATGATGAGGGTGGTGCCGCTGACGTCGGCGATGAGGCCACTGACTTCGAGCTTGACGGTGGGGACTTTGGTCGCGGAGGCGTCGAGCTGCGCGCCCATGTCGTCGACGGCTTTGTGGGTGGCTTCGCCGAGGATGGTGTTGCCGAAGTTGCTGCTGCCCATGTCGAGCGCGCCAGCACCGCCGCCGCCGTATCCGCCGCCTGCGCCGATTAGGGAGGTGCCGCCGCGGGAAGATTCGCCGTTGCCGGTGACAGCGGAAATGATTTCGCCGGTGTTTACGTTAACCATGCGTGCGGAAACGGCGACGACGGCTTTGGAGTTCTTGGTGCCGATGCCGCCGAGGCCGTATTTAGAGCCGAAACCGCCGCCGCCGATGTTGGTGTGCTTGTCGTCGCGGCCGAACTGCGTGATGGTGCCGATGATGATGGTGTCAACGCCGAGGAGTTGGCCGATCTTGGCGGCGCTGGTCGGATTGGCGCGATCGCTATTGGAGAAATTCTGTTCGGCGAGGAGCTTGTCGAGCGCGGCCCGTTCGATGACGGAATACTGGCCGTCTTTGACGAGCTTTTCGATGAGCATCGAGGAGATGCCTTTGCCGATGTCCTGGTCGGAACCGAAGATGGAGGAGACGGAAGATTGCACGGTGCCGTAGTCGAAGCTCATGACGGCGACACGGTGCTTCTGCGCAGGCGGCGGGGCCGTTTGCGCCTGGGCGGTCGTTTGGAACGTGAGCATGAGCGCGGCCAGCGTGGCGAATGCGATCAGAGGCGTGAGAATGCGGAGATAGCGATTGGGCATGAGAAGGCTCCTCTTGACGGGGCGCGATGTTTTTGTCGGACTCAGAAAAAACCGGGGACCGATGATGGTCCCGCTTAGGATGCTGAGGGTATCTTAAAGAAGAGGGGTTGGGGTGGCAACGGGGAAGTGGGCGGAGGGTGCGGAGAAGGAAATGGGCGAGGCCGTTACGTCAGTGAGGAGGCGGTTGGCGGAAGTGGCGGGAGTTGACTGAGTTTTCTTGGGAGGAATCGTGGGTAAGTTTCGAGTGAATGCCTTTGGAATTTCGATGGATGGGTTTGGCGCGGGTGCGGAGCAGAGCCTGGAGAATCCAATGGGCTTGGGCGGATTGGCGATGCACGGGTGGGCGTTTGAAACGAAGACGTTTCGCGCGATGCATGGGGGAGAAGGCGGGAGCACCGGAGTGGACGATGAGTTTGCGGTACGGAGTTTTGAGAATGTCGGCGCGTGGATTTTGGGGCGGAACATGTTTGGGCCGGTGCGTGGTTCGTGGGGGGATGAGTCGTGGAAGGGATGGTGGGGAGATACGCCGCCTTATCATGTGCCGGTGTTTGTACTGACACATTATGAGCGGTCGCCGCTGGAGATGAAGGGAGGGACAACGTTTTATTTCGTGAGGGAGGGGATTGAAGAGGCGGCGAAGCGGGCGGCTGCGGCGGCGGGCGGGAAGGATGTTCGCGTGGGTGGAGGAGTGTCGACGATTCAGCAGTATTTGCGGGCGGGAGTGATCGATGAGATGCATCTGGTTGTGTCGCCGGTTTTGCTGGGAGCGGGGGAGAAATTTTTCGGGAGTCTCGATTTGGTGAAGCTAGGATTTCGGGCGACGCGGCATGTGATGTCGGAGCGGGTGATGCACGTGGTGGTGGAGAAGAAGCGATAGCGGACTGAGCTTTTGGTGAACGGTGCGAGGTCGGATAGAATCAACCTTTTGTTTTGGGCGTCTAAGAGGGCGCTGACGGGGCTATGAACGAAATTCGGGTACACAACACGTTGAGCGGCAAGGTCGAGCCGTTCGTGCCACAGAAGCCGGGCGAGGTGAGTATCTACACCTGCGGGCCGACGGTGTACGACTACGCGCACATCGGGAATTACCGGACGTTTGTGTTCCAGGACATTTTGCGGCGGTTTCTGGAGCTGCGCGGATTCAAGTTGAACCACGTCATGAATTTGACGGACGTGGACGATCGAATTATCGCGAACGCAGCAGCGGCGGGAGTTTCGATTCGCGATTACACGGCGAAATTTGTGCAGGCGTTTTTCGATGATTGCAAGACGCTGAGCATTGAGGCGCCGGAACACTGGATTCGTGCGACCGACTATATCGATGACATGGTGAAGTTGATCCAGCGGCTGCAGGAGAAGTCGTATACGTATTCAGGCGACGGATCGATTTACTACCGGATTGCGAAATTTCCGGAGTACGGGAAATTGTCGAAGATCGATGTGACGGGGATCCAGGCGGGGGCGCGGGTCGATAACGATCGTTACGAGAAAGAGAGCGCGCGGGATTTTGCGCTGTGGAAGGCGCCGAAGCCGGGCGAACATTTTTGGGAGACACCGATTGGTCCGGGGCGGCCGGGCTGGCACATCGAGTGTTCGGCGATGGCGATGAGGTTGTTGGGTGAAACGATCGACATCCACACGGGCGGAATCGATCTGGCGTTTCCGCATCATGAAAATGAAATTGCACAGAGCGAAGGCGCGACGGGGAAGCAAGTTCGTCAATTACTGGATGCACGCGGAGCATTTGTTAGTTGAGGGCGAGAAGATGTCGAAATCGCTCGGCAACTTCTTTACGCTGCGCGATTTGTTTGCGAAGGGATACAAGCCTTCGGCACTGCGATATGCGATGGCGAGCGTGCCGTACCGGCGGCAGCTGAATTTTACTTTTGATGGATTGCAGCAGGCGGCGGCAGCGGTCGATCGGCTGAGGAATTTTTCGGACCGGCTGACGCGCGAGAAATTTCCGGAAGGCAATGCGCAGGGGATGGCGGAGCGGATCGCGAAGGCGGCGAATGACTTCGATGCGGCGCTGGCGGACGACCTGAACACGGCGATGGCGCTTGGGGCGGCATACGATCTGGTGCGCGAAGTGAACATCGCGATGGATAAGGGCGAGTTTCGGCAAGGTGATGTGGCGGCGGCGAAGGACTTTCTGGCGAATTTCGATCGTGTGTTTGCGGTGATCGGGGACTCGGATGCCGAGAAGCTGGCGGCGCTGGGTTACGGTGCAGGCGACGGGGCGATGAGCGACACGGACGTCGAAAAAATGGTCGCGGAGCGGCAGGACGCACGGAAGCGTCGGGACTTTGCGGCATCGGATCGAATCCGTAAAGAGCTTGCGGACCGTGGTATAATTCTTGAAGATAGCCGGGACGGGTCTGTTCGCTGGAAACGCAAATGAATCACGCTAACCACAACCTGCTCAACGTGTTCGTGGGGATTTCCTCACCGGCCGACGTGCGCCCCAACCTCTACGGCGTCGACTAAGTAACCTTCCTCTCAGAGCCGCACCCCTTTACATGGCAAGGTCTATCCGGTGCCGCTCTCTTGTAAGTCTCGCTGTATCAATTATTTAACTGCCTGCTACTGCCGCCGACTCCTATGATTCGCGGCCTGCCTCCAAAGGAGCCAACGATGATCGCTACAGAGATGAAGAATTCGAATGCGACCGACACGAGCGTCGGGACGAAATTGCCGACGTTGAAGATGGCCCTGCCGGGACCGAACGCGAAGCGGATTGTGGAAGAGGACGCGAAGTGGGTCTCGCCGTCCTACACGCGCGATTACCCGCTGGTGGCGAAGCGCGGCTACGGTGCGATGGTCGAGGACGCTGACGGCAACGTGTTTCTCGATTTTGCAGCGGGCATCGCGGTTTGCTCGACCGGACATTGCCATCCGGATGTTGTCGCGGCGGTGCAGAAGCAGGCGGCAGAGCTGATGCATATGTCGGGGACGGATTTTTACTACGAGGGCATGCCGAAGCTGGCGGCGAAGCTCAGTGCGATTTCGCCGGGCAAGGAAGCGAAGCGCGTTTACTTTGGCAATTCTGGCGCGGAAGCGGTCGAAGCGGCGATCAAGCTGGCGAAGTATCACACGGGCCGTGACAAGATCATCGCGTTCGAAGGCGCGTTTCACGGACGCACGATGGGCGCGTTGTCGTTGACGGCGAGCAAGTCCACGCAGCGCAAGGGATTCGGCACGTTGATTTCGGGCGTGTTCCATATGCCGTATCCGGACACGTATCGCGGGATGTATGGCAAGGGGCCAGAGACGGTCGTGGCGGATTGCCTCGGGTATCTCGAGAACGAATTGTTCAAGCGTCGCGTTGATCCCGAAGAGGTCGCTGGAATTTTCATCGAGCCGATTCAGGGCGAAGGCGGTTACATGCCTGCGCCGGTGGAATTTCTGAAGGGGCTGCAGGCGATCTGCCGCAAGTACGGAATCATGCTCGTTGCGGACGAAGTGCAGTCGGGCATGGGACGCACAGGCAAGTGGTGGGCCTCGGACCACGCGGGAATCGAGCCGGACATTATTTGCACGGCGAAGGGAATCGCTTCGGGCATGCCGCTGAGCGCGGTGATCGCGCGCGAGAGCGTGATGAACTGGAAGCCGGGAGCGCACGCGTCGACTTTTGGCGGGAATCCGGTGTGCATCGCGGCGTCGCTGGCAACGATTGATTTGCTCGAATCGACGTACATCAAGAACGCGGAACGAGTTGGCGAGTACATCATGAAGCGGACGACAGACTGGACGCAGAAGTACAAGAACGTCGGCAACGTGCGCGGGCGCGGTCTGATGATCGGCATCGAACTGGTGAAGGATCAGAAGACGAAGGAGAAAGCTCCTGAACTGCGCAATCGCATCATCGACGCGGCGTATCACAAGGGGTTGCTGATTCTGGGCTCCGGCGAGAATACGGTGCGATTCTGCCCGCCGCTGGTGATTGATGAAGAGCAGGCGGAATTTGCGGTGAAGACGATCGAAGAGCTGTTGGAGAAAGAAGCGAAGTAAGCAAGCAATAAGGCAACCACAAAGACTTGAGCCGCGGCACCTGTCGTTCTGGTGGCGCGGCTTTTTGTTTTGTTGACGCTGTAGGTATGTATAATCATTGGTAACTTGCATGCCTATATTTTCGCGGATCGTTTACGGCGTAGTGCGATGGGCGGCGCGGAAGGGATTGCGCGGCGAGCGTGAAGACGCGTGCGACGACGGCGCGGATGACATTGACGATGCGGAAGAGCTGGAGAATGCGATGCGGACGATTGCGCGGCAGGAGGGAGTCCGCGGAGAGACTTACGCGTATTGGTATTTGCGATGTGCGGGGTATGTGTTTATCGCGCGGAATTTCTTGCCGTGGGCCGGGAAAGGCGAGATCGATCTGATCGGGTACGACGGTGAAACGCTCGCCTTCGTTGAAGTGCGGACGCGGACGGTGCGCGATGGCGATTTGTCAGGTCTGCCGGAGTTGAGTGTGACCACCGATAAGCAGCGGGTTGTGGTGCGGACGGCGATGCGGTTTCTAGGCGAGCGGCACATCAAGGAGTGTCCATGCAGGTTCGACGTTGTGGCGATTGACAACCGAGTCGGGATGCCTCCTGAGGTGCGGCTGCACAAGGATGCGTTCAGTCCTCAGCTTGGGCACTGGTAGCGCGCTCTGAGGTCTCCGGCTTTCACCTTGGTTTGACGATGAAATTCACCGAAATTCTGTGTCGGTTACGGCAATGCCGCGCTGTTCATTCAAAAATGCATAATTCTGGGCTGAAACGGGCGGCTCCATGTCGAGTCGCGGTACAATCTCGGAGCAAAGGTATAAAGTGCTCTCGCCTTTGTTGCCGTCCCCAAGCGTGGTCGAGGAGGATTTGCTGTGCCGGAGCTGCGAAAAGATCCGATTACCGCACGTTGGGTGATCATTTCCACCGAGCGCGGAAGGCGCCCGATGGATTTTGTGCGCGAGAGCGTGGTAGTGACAGGTCCGCGGGGATGCCCGTTTTGCCCGGGCGCGGAAAACAAAACGCCGCCGGAGATTCTGGCGTACGGACGAAATGGCGGCGGTGCGAACACGTCGGGATGGAGCATTCGGGTTGTGCCGAACCGGTTTCCGGCGCTGGGCATTGAAGGGGAACTGGATCGCGAGGGCGAAGGGCTTTTCGACAAGATGAACGGCGTCGGCGCGCACGAAGTGATCGTGGAAACGCCGCAGCACGAATTGTCGCTGGCGAGTTTGCCGGAGCGAGCGGTCGAAGATGTCTTGTGGGCGTATCGGGACCGCATGCTCGATCTGAAGAACGACAAGAGATTCCGCTACATCATGATTTTCAAGAATCACGGCGAAGGCGCCGGTGCGTCGATCGAGCATCCGCATTCGCAGTTGATTGCGCTGCCGATCGTGCCGCGCAGCGTACGCGAAGAAGTCGATAACTGCTGGCACTATTACGACGAGAAAGAGCGCTGCATTTTCTGCGACATCATCCGGCAGGAGCGCGATACCGGCGAGCGCGTGGTGAATGAGAACGAACATTTTATTACGGTGACGCCGTATGCTTCGCGATTTCCGTTTGAGATGTGGCTGCTGCCGAAGACGCATGGATCGGCGTTTGAGAACAATCAGAGTTCGATTTACGCGAGCCTGGCGCGGATGCTGAAGGATGCGTTGATGCGGCTGGATTCGGCGCTGGACCGGCCGGCGTTTAATTTTATGATTCACACTTCGCCGATCGGCGAAGAGACGAACGACCATTATCATTGGCACATCGAGATTATTCCGAAGCTGACGAAGGTGGCGGGGTTCGAGTGGGGGACGGGGTTTTATATCAATCCGACACCGCCGGAAGAAGCGGCGCGATTTTTGCGGGAAGTGCGAATTGCTGATGCGGAGAAGAAGTAAGGCGTCAGAATCTACTTTCGTTACGCTGCCGGACCGCACGGTGCGTGGCGGGCGCGAAGATTCAGTGTTACGAGTTTTGATATACTTGATCGTTTGGCGCGGTACCCAAGTGGCCTAAGGGAGAGGTCTGCAAAACCTCCATTCGTGGGTTCGACTCCCACCCGCGCCTCCACTATTTTCCAGCCATTTTCGACATATCTTTTAAAAATCGTACCAAAATTGAAGTTGAAGCCGGATTTACTCGCGACGGGGAGCCGTGATGACTCTTGCCATGCATGGTGGAGCAGCAGGTGAAACTCTACAGCCGGCGAGGACGCGAAGTGCATTGTGGGAACTGCTAAGAGATATCTAAGACTGCCCGCGTACAGGGCTACTTTTTTGGGTCGACGACGAATTGGTAGCCGAGGCCGCGAACAGTCAGTAGGTGGCGCGGCTTGGTGGGATCGCGTTCGATGTAGCGGCGAAGGCGAACGATGAAATTGTCAATGGCGCGGGTGTCGGTGTCTTCGTGGAGGTTCCAGACGTCATGCAGAATCGATTTGCGCGAGACGGGTTTGCCGGTGTTGCGGATGAGATAGCGGAGAAGTTCGGCTTCCATCAAGGTGAGCTGGAAGGATTGCTTTCCGACTTTGAGCTGGAGAGTTTGAAAGTCGAAGGATTTGCCATCGAACGTGAATTTTTCCGAGGCCGGGGGCGCGGACGCCGTGGGTGAACCTGCGCCACCGTTTTGCGCCGAACGGGCGGGTGCCGATGCAGATTCGGACGTGGATGACGACTGATGCCAAATCTTGCGGCGTAACAGGCTTTCGAGGCGGGCGAGCAAGATTGCGAGATTGAATGGCTTGGGCAGATAGTCGTCAGCGCCCGATTCGAAACCTTTGAGAACGTCTTCGGGACGGCCGCGCGCGGTGAGCATTAACAGCGGGATGTAGTTCTTCGCTTCGCGCAATTCGCGGGCGACGGTGAAGCCGTCTTTACCCGGCAACATCACATCGAGAACGAGCGCTTCGAAATCGGAATCTTTCTTAAGCAGCAAATCGAGCGCTTCTTCGCCTTTGCCGCTGATGTGGACCGAGTGGCCTTCGGCTTCGAGATTGAAGCGCAAGCCTTCGGCGAGGTGCGTCTCGTCTTCGACGATGAGAATGCGGCTCATGCGCGATAGACCCGCGGCAGCGTCAGTGTAAATGTGCTGCCCTGACCTTCGCCACCGCTTTCGGCGAACGCGTCGCCGCCGTAGCGACGTGCAACCGCGCGCACGATAAAGAGGCCGAGGCCGGTGCCCTTGACCTGTCCAGTGGCAGGATTTTGCACGCGATAAAAGCGATTGAAGATGCGTTTCAGTTCAGGGCGCGCGATGCCGATGCCTTGGTCGCGAACGCTGAGCGAAATCGTATCGATGTCGGGCGTGCGGACATCGACGACGATGTCTTTGTTACCGCCGGAATATTTGATCGCGTTATCGAACAAGTTGAAAACTGCGGTGCGAAGCTCTTCGGGATTTCCCATCACGATCAAATCATTTTGTGGCGGCGCGCCAAAGCGGAGAGCTTCCGGTGCGAGGTGGTGGCGAATGCGAGCGAGCTCCAGCGTTTCGCTGACGACAGCGCCGAAGTTGATCTCCTGCCAATTGCGCTTGTGGGTCAGGTGGCGGGCTTCGCCGGCCTTCAGGACTTGCTCGACGGTGCCGAGCAGGCGTTCGGAATCTTCGAGCATGATGCGATAGAACTCGCGGCGCTGCGCTTCTTCGATCGGGCGCGTTTGCAGCGTCTCGAGATAGAGGCGAATGCTGGCGATTGGCGTTTTCAGTTCGTGCGTGACGGCGTTGAGAAAGCTGTCCTGGCGCTCGTTGCGGCGGATTTCGCGCACGATGAAAATGGTATAGACCACGAGTCCGGCAATGATCGCCGCGAAGAAAACAATTCCTAGGATGAGAGGAACGATGCTGCGCGAGTGGTAGATGATCCAGCTGACGTTGAGGAAGATTGCGACCGCAGTCAGACAGGCGCCCAATGTGATAAAAAACGCGACGGTCTTCGTGCGGGTGGTGATGCGCATGGGTAAGGTTAGTTTACTGGAAGGGCGGTGGCGGAGGACAGGCGAGGGGTTGGCTTGAGGCCTAGGAAGAACGTGGGGGGAAGACCAGTAGAAGAAAAAGCCGCACCCTCCGATTTGGGAGAGTGCGGCAATCAAAAAATACCCTACTCGATTGGTTAGTCGCCGGAGACTAGGGCGTCTTCTTCGATCGGAGACGAGATGAGTATCGGCGGCTGATTGGCGGGCACGGCGTGTTGTTCGCGTACCGATTCTGGCGACAACTTGTTGAGCTTAACGTCCCACGCAAGTCCGAGTGCACGCAACATGGCGATCCCATACCAGTTCATGTCGATTTCATACCATGCGAGGCCATGCTTCGCGGCTTGCGGAACGGCGTGGTGATTGTTGTGCCAGCCTTCGCCGAACGTGAGGATCGCAACCCAGAAGCTGTTGGTCGAGGTGTCGGTGGTAAGGAATCGGCGCGAGCCCCACATGTGCGTGGCGGAATTGACGAGCCAGGTTGAGTGAAGCCCGAGCACGGTGCGAAGGAACACGGCCCACATCATGACGGACCAGCCACCGAACGCGAGCGTGACCACTGCGAGCGTGGTGATCGGCACCCAGTGGTACTTGCTGATCCACATATAAAACTTATGTTTGCGAAGGTCGGGAACGTAGGGCAAAAGTTCGGCCGTATTTTGGTGCATCGCCTGGCCGGTGATGATCCAGCCCATGTGCGCCCAGATGCCACCGTCTTGCGGTGAGTGCGGATCGCCTTCTTTGTCCGTGTTCTGGTGGTGCATCCGGTGCGTTGCGACCCAGGCGATCGGGCCGCCTTCGAGCGCGAGCGTGCCGCAGGTCGTCAGGAAGTATTCGACCCAGACCGGCGTCTTGTATCCACGATGCGTCAGCAAGCGGTGATAGCCCATGCCGATGCCGAGGCTGCCGGCGACACAGTAGAGCACGACGGCCAGGGCGAGGGCCTTCCACGAAAACATGAACAGCGCTGCGATCGCGCCCACATGAAACAGCAGCATGAAAGAAGTGGTAGTCCAGTTTAGAGGCTGTTTGAAAGTACGGTCGTCATGCAGAGCGCTCATTTTCGCGGGATCCTCAGCGCGGGTTACGCGCTTCACACAAGTACGAACGTAGCATGTGGGATGAAGGCGCTCTGTAATACTTGTGTAATCGGTGGTACAGGTCGGACGAAATTGTAACGAGAAGGGAAGTCGAAAATTAGAGCGGACAAATCTCGCGTCAGATCAGTCTTTCCCGTCGGTGCGCAGGTGCTTGCCGAAAAATGGAACCGCGCGAACGACGCGTTCTGTGCCGACTTGTGCCCACTGCGGTACAGCGCGTGGTTTTTCCGCGAGCAAAGCCGAGATATGAAACAGCGATGGGTGGCAATCCGCGATCAACTTCACGCACGCCGTCAGTGGTACAGCCAGCAGCACGCCCATGATTCCCCAGAGCCAGCCCCAGAATAGCATTCCCATGGTTGCCGCGACTGGGCCGATGTTCACGCGCGAGCCGATGAATTTTGGCACAAGAAAGTTAGCCGACACGATATGCAGCGCGATGGCGATGACCGCAATGATGATGAACGGCGCGGGCGAGTCGAATTGAAGAATCGATGCGAAAAGTGGCAAACCTGCGGCCAGAATCGCGCCCAAGAATGGAACCAGATTGAGAAATCCGCTGGCGATGCCAAGAGGAACCGCACCCGGCAACTTGAGTGCATATAAGACGCCAACCATCACGGCCGCCATCGCGGCGCCGATGATCATGTTGCCTACAACGAATCCGCGGACCATATTTGTGAGCATCGCTGTGAAATGCTGCACGTTTACATTTTCGCCGAAGGTGTTCGCCAGCCAGCCATAGAGATGCGACTTCCGCACCAACATGAAGAACATCAGAAATGGAACAATGCCGGCCACGATTAGGGCTCCCCATACGCTTCCGACGCCGCGAATCAGGTATGAGGGCCACGCTGGCTGAGGCTGATCCGCGACGCGGATAACTGGTGTGGTTTTCTTGGTGGTAATCGGGGCTGGACCTGCCGTGATACTGCCGGCGGTTTTTTGAACTTTCTCGATGCGTTGATTCAATGGTTCGAAGGCGTCGTGAATGCGATCGGCGTAGTCGGGAAAATCTTCGACCAGTTGATTGACCTTGCCGTATGAGGCGTGGGCAAGCACGCCGATTCCCATTCCGCCCGCAATGATGAGAACGCCGGTTGAGAGAACGCGCGGGATCCGAAGTCTTTCCAGAAATGTTGGAATCGGATCGAGAACAAGCGCCAGGAAGCCTGCGAGAAGAAAAGTGATACAGAGCGAGCTAGCGAAATACGCGAAGGCAACGACGATCGCGATCACCACGACCCAGAGCAACCCAACAATACGGACCATTGGGCGCGGCTGAGGCTCGGTCTGCGCGGAACCGGGAAGTGCAGACATTACCTCTCCTCGTGGGCGTGCCAATCACAAGTGGCGCATGGCAAGCGGATCAGATGCGGACAACGAACAACGGAAAAACGAGATGCACAATCACGAGCGAACAAGAGGGTCACTACCGACTCCTGTTCGCTCGCGTTCGGCATTCGAGCGCTTAAATGCGTCCTAGAAGCAGGAGTATCACAAGGACGAGAACGACGAGGCCAAGTCCACCGCTGGGGTAGTATCCCCAACCCGAGCTATACGGCCAGGTCGGCAGTGCACCAAGAGCGACCAAAAGCAAAATCACAACGAGTATGGTAATCATGTGTGTTTGTCGCCCCTTATCCCGTAGCGTTCAGAGGTCGGGTCTGGGGCTATCAACCTCCGCCCGCGCATTAGATATCCGAAGCGTCATAGCAACAATCCATGTATTCGTGTAGCGGGCTGAGTGCCAAGCCGTATTTTCTGAACGGGTGCCGAGGAGGGATGCAAGTAGCCGACGCGATTCAAAGAGGGCTTAAAGCAAAGGCGAAACGCATTCGGTCGCGTCGGCGGTAAAATACAGGGAAAAAGGTATGTAACTGGCCCCCAGTGTGCTAAATGATAACGCAGCAGGGTCCCTAGGTCGCAGAGTAGAACCCACGAGAGGATACGGAGCTTTCATCCGGCTAAATTAATGGCGCTTCGAATTGTAGTCGCTGACGATCACGATATTATTCGACGCGGTTTGAAGCAGCTCCTCACTGCGCATGCGGGATGGGAAGTTTGTGCCGAGGCAAAGACCGGGCGTGAGGCGGTCACTGTGGCCGAGCAGCTTCGGCCCGACATCGTGGTAATGGACATTAGCATGCCCGACCTTAATGGACTCGAGGCTGCGCGGCGCATCAAGAAGAGCCTTCCGCGAACCGAGATCCTAATTCTCACACTTCACTTTTCAGACCAGCTGGTTCGCGAAATCGTCGAAGCCGGTGTTCGTGCTTACATCATGAAATCCGATGCCGACAAAGATTTGGTGTCGGCGGTCGAAGCACTCTCCAACCATCGTTCTTTCTTCACCGCTCGGGCCGCCGACATGCTACTCGACGGCTTCAGCCGACCGCACGCAGCTCCCGACCCGCAGGCGCTGTTGCGCAGCCGGCTCACCTCACGCGAGCGCGAAATTGTTCAGCTTCTTGCCGAGGGCAAGAGCAGCAAAGAAGTCGCGGTCGCCCTGGGTATCAGCGTGAAAACAGCCGAGACTCATCGTGCGAATATCATGCGCAAGCTGGAGTTACACTCGGTGAGCGAGTTGGTACGGTATGCGGTTCGGAACCAGATCATCGAAGCTTGAAATTCGAAGCTTGATTTGAGTTTTGGGCCATCCGAAGTTTGGGACTGATCAGGACCTGCCAAAGGTATTGACTCTCTGCGGCATCGGGTCCCCTTCTCGCCGGATTGACGAAAGATGGAGGGAAAATGCCGCGGGTGATGATTGTCGATGATCATGCTGCGATTCGACGCGGCGTCCAGGGAATTCTGCATTCCTTTCCGGAATGGGAACTCTGCGGCGAGGCGGATAACGGCCAGGAAGCCGTTCGACTTGCGGAAACTCTAAAGCCTGAAGTGATCATCATGGACGTTTCGATGCCGGTGCTGAATGGCCTCGAAGCGACACGCATCATCAGCGATGCCCTTCCCGACACAAAGATTGTTCTACTGACGTTGCACTCGTCCACCGAGCTTGTTCGCAGTGCGTTCCGCGCGGGTGCTCGAGGGTACGTTCTGAAGTCCGACGCTGAGCAGGAACTGATTCGTGCGCTGAACGTGATCCTTGGCGACGGCACCTACGTCAGCCCGACGATCGACGAAAACGTGGCAAAGCGCGTTATCGAGGAAATGGGCCAGCGCCAACGGAACTAGACTTGCACCGGTCGAATCCGGTGTTTCATGGATTCTCCGGGCAACATTCTTCGAATACTCTCATCATTGAATTGAGAAGTCGATTCGAGAAGATCTGGAGCGATCCCATGAATACTCAACGACACCGCGACAACGAGCATGATGATTTTAACGATGAGGCATCGCCGGCGCGGAACAGGTCCGAGATCGAGGTCCGCAAGAGGAAGCCAATGTCTGACAAAGGCCTAGCGGTCGGAAGTCTGCTTTTTGGATTTGGGCTGGGCGTGGGTCTGGCAATTCTGTTCGCCCCACAGTCGGGGGAAGAGACGCGTGAGTGGCTTAGCGCCAACGCCGAGGATCAGTTTTATCGAATGCGGCGCCGTGGGCGACGCCTGGTGTTCGAAACGCAGGATCTTCTCGACCGCGGTGAGCAGCAGGTCAATAAGGTTCTCCGTACCGGCCGCAACGCTCTGGACTCCGTCGCTTCGAAGCTGGAATAACCTTTCGTCTCCTTCATACCTCGCGCACGCGAATCGGTCTGAGCCACGCTCGGACAAAATCCAGTACCCATTACAGCAATTACGGGATAGAAGGCCGCCTCCGTCCAGCCTACCGTTGAGTCGTTTCATAAAGCTCGGAGAGCGGTCATAGTCCTTTACAGGAGTGACTACGCACGGTGGCCCTTGCCAGGCCTTCGTAGTTTGACTGGCTTGGAAGCCATCCTTGGCCGCTCTCTCTTTCTCGTGCCGTGTTCTTCTTCTGCAGTCATCCGCAATCCTTCATTTCCATTCAGTAGGACTCGTTACCTATCTATCCGAAAATTTCTACATCGAGTGCCTGATTGAGAGAACTCCGTTACCGGTGCAAATTGTGGCCAGTTCGCGCCGTTCGCTGACGCGGGTTGCCCGATACAGATGGAGAGCACTCCATCCCGGACCAAAGGAGAGATATGAAAGTACGTAAGCTTTGCTTTGCTGTGCTCCCACTCGTAATGGCGGGAGCAATGATGGGCTGCTCGGACACCAACAAGTCGCCTGACGTGTCCGACAACATTCGCAAATCGTTGGATCAAGCCGGTTATAAAGATGTAAGCGTCAGTCAGGATCGCGACAAGGGTGTTGTGACACTGTCCGGCACGGTCACCACCGACAGCGACAAGGCGCAAGCCGAGTCCATCGCAAAGGCTGGCGCGGGTTCTCAGGTTGTAGCAGACCAGATCGCGGTTCGGCCGCCGGGCAATGAGAGTGATGCGAAAACGGTCGACTCCGATATGGACAGGGCGATCGAGAAGAATCTCGACGCGGCACTCGTCAAGAACAAGCTCGACAAGCATGTCAGCTACGACGTGAAAAACGGCGTCGTCACGCTGAAGGGCGACGTTGCATCCCACGCGAAGCGCAGCCAAGTGGAGAAAGTCGCCACGGAGGTGCCGAACGTGAAGCAGGTTGTGAATGAGATTGAAGTGAAGAACCAGAAGGCTAGCTCGACGAGTTAGAACCATTAGCAGAAGTCAGGTTTTCATCGAAGCGGCGGTCCGAGGCCGCGGTTACCAGGCCGGCCAGATTCAGCTCTGGCCGGTGTTTTGCGCGTTTCGCCCTATTTGTTTCGGCCGCATGAACGCTCTCGGCCAAGCGTGTTCGATGTTTGCCCAACCTGATTCGACAAAAAAGGCGGCTCGGTTGCTCGAGCCGCCCGCAATGTCAGTCGTGGCGTCGATCTAATTCTGTAGTGCCGCCACCGAATCTGGCCGCGTGAGGTTAAGCAATTGCTGACGCAGCCGCACGCGTGCACGGAACACCCGAGACTTCACCGTGGAGACAGTGATTCCCAGTGCCTGCGCCAGCTCGCGATTCGTCCACCCTTCCGCCTTCTGCAAGATAAATGTATCCTGCAGCGAAGGATTCAGGCCATGAAACGCCTTGCGGGTAAGTTCCTTGCTCATGTAGAGGCGTTCTGGGTCCTGGCGTCCATCTTCGATCTCCGGAAACGAGCGACCCTCGTCGTCCGATCCGCTCGGTTCGTGATAGTCGGAGATCCGCTCGGAATTGCGCTTCCGCAATTTCATCAATGCTTCGTTGATCGTGATGCGCACCAGCCATGTCGAGAATTGCGAATTGCCCTCGAAACGGTCGATGTGATGGAACGCCTTCACGAGCACGTTTTGAAGATTGTCTTCGGCATCTTCGCGATTGCGAAGCATGTTCAGCGACAATCCATAAACTTGGCCTGAGTGCCGGCGCACCAATTCTGTGAACGCCTCTTCGTTTCCTGCCTGGGCTCTGGCGACTAGCACTCGTTCCGGAACACTCGCTTGCGTGTCCATGTTTTGCAAAGCTCCTTTGCTTAGGACCATCTAGGCTTGATGAAACGGTTATAGGCCCACCTCCCGGAACCATCAATACAGGGGTCCATGTAGTTCAAAATCTGGGAGCGTGTAGCGTGGTGCGGTGATTTTCGAAGTGGAAAGTTGTTCGCAAAGATCGAAGAAAAACTAAAAGTATTACCGAGCGTTAACTGTATTTGGTGATGGCGAATAGCTCGACGAACAACACCAGAGCGTTTGATTTTTTTGTATTAAAAAACCCTAACAGCGACTCGGATTGTTTCTCGGTCCCAACGTGGTGACCAGATCAAGTTGCTGCCTCTGTTCCAATCCGAACCTGAATTCTTGCCGCAATTCTCAACTGGAACAAACCGGATACAACTCTCTCGCGTGCCTGCCCGAACTCCTTCAATCCATTCGAGTTCCCTCACCTCGACCGAAACGGATTTGGCAACTGGTGTGCCCCAGACTCCTTGGAGTATTTGTGTCTCTTCTGCCCAACGCGATACGAAGGCGTCACCGCTGGCTTATCTCGGCGCAGCATCGCACTCATTTCCAGTACGCACGAAGCGGTATAGTCATTCTTGCAACCGCAATGGCTTTCTCCACGATCATTGCGGTATTTCTGTCTGCCCAGGAATCGATCACCACCGAATACCGCAGCAAAGCAAGCTTCCTCGCCACATTTCCTAATTTCGTCGACTGGCCTGACGGCGCTTTCTCTTCTCCCCATTCGCCACTGATCTTCTGCGTCCTTGGAGATTTTCATTTCGGCACAACGCTCGCCCAAATATCTCGCGACTCGATGCCCCACGGCCGCCGCGTGTTGGTGCGGTGGATTCGCAACGATCAGCAACTCCACGGCTGCCACATTCTTTTCGTCAGCAGCTCTGAGCTATCGCGCTATTCGAAAGTGATCGCGCTCGTTCAAGGGTCGAACACTTTCACCGTCGGGGAAACAACCGGATTCCTTGCGGCCGGTGGAATGATTTCCATCGCGTTCGCAAACGAAGCGATTCAGTTCGAAGTCAATCTCGGTTCGGCGAGAGAAGCGCATTTTCATGTCAGTTCGAGGCTGCTCGCGCTCGCGCGTCGCGTCGTCGATCCAACGGAGTCAACAAAGGGCTAGCCATCAACAGCGAAAGGAAGGCAATCCATGACAAACACAAACCAGTCCAGCAACGAATCCGCCATCGACTTCACCGAACTTCTCGATCGCGTTGACAACGATCGTGAACTTCTCCTCGATCTCATGGCGATCTTCAAAGAAGACTTCCCGCGGCACATTCGTGAACTCACTGACGTCATCGCTGCGCGCGACTTGAAAAAGTTGGGCATCGTCAGCCACACGCTCAAAGGCATGTTGGCGAATCTTGCTGTGACACGCGCGGCTACCGCAGCCGCAAAACTCGAACAACTCGCGCACGGCGGTGCCACCGAGCCGGAAATCGCCGACGCATTCCACGCATTCCAGCGCGAGGTGCAGGGGCTTGTCCTCGAAATGGAGGCTTACATGGCTGGGGTGCAACGTTGAAAATTCTCATCGCCGATGACGAGGCGCTCTCCCGCCGTCTCCTAGAAAAAACTCTCGAGCGCGCAGGGTACGAAGTTATCGCCGTCGAAAACGGCCTCGCCGCAGTTCGCCAACTGTGCCAAGCCGACGGCCCGCGCCTCGCTCTCCTCGACTGGATCATGCCCGAACTCGACGGTCCCGGTGTGTGTCGCGAAGTGCGCCGCCAGCAAGACGAGTCCTATGTCTACATGGTGTTGCTCACCTCGAAAGAATCGAAGGAAGACATCGTCACTGGCCTCGAGTCTGGCGCCGACGACTACCTCACCAAACCGTTCAACGTCGAAGAACTGAAAGCGCGCTTGCGCACTGGCGAACGCATTCTCCATCTCGAAGGCCGCCTCGTCGAGGCGCGCGAAATGATGCGCTTCAAAGCTACCCACGACGCTCTCACATCCATCTGGAATCGCGGCGTCATCATGGATCTTCTCGGTCGCGAACTGATGCGTTCCCAGCGCGAGTCCGGCTGCACCATCGTGTTGCTCGGCGATGTCGACCATTTCAAAGCCGTCAATGACACGCATGGCCACCTCGTCGGTGACGAGGTGCTCCAAGAAATCGCGCGCCGCCTTCTCCTGTCGATTCGCTCTTACGATTTTGTCGGCCGATACGGCGGCGAGGAATTCTTGCTTGTGCTCAACAACTGCAAGCCGCAATTCGCTGAAGTGCGCGCCGAAGACATCCGCAAGATCGTCAGCAGCCGCCCGATCCAAACGCTTGCCGGCCCGCTGCAAATTACAATGAGCTTTGGATTGCTGCTCAGCGATGGTTGGGGAGTACGTCCGGTAGAGGAATTACTCCACGAAGTCGATGCCGCTCTTTACGCCGCGAAAGCTGCCGGCAGAAACTGCGTGCGAATCGCGCGGCCTTCGGTTGGGCCCACGGTTTCTCAACTCTCGATCGGTGAGCCGGCGCAGCGCCTGCGCTAGCGATCGACTATGCAAGCGCGTGATCGGAAACGCGCTGCAATTGCACTGTCTGCTCGCAACGACCGCTCTAAAGCCGCGTCACTTCAATTTCGATTCCTGCTGCAACACGCTTCGCATCGCCGCGGTCGAACCCGGCGCTCGCTTTTCGCGCCACGCTTCCAGCCTCTTGCACGTCTCTTCAATATTCAAAAACATCGTCGGATTCTTGAATGCCGCGCGCCACGCTGGCACGATCACGCGCATGCGCTCCCACACCACCCATATCTCGCCGTTACTCTCAAAAAATAATTCATCGTCAATCAGGCCGCGATTCACGATGCTCGCCACCATCTCCCAGTAGCTGATTACCATTCGGATGAAATTATTCTCGTCGCTACCTTGCGGGTACTTCTGCATCGTCTCTTCGGGAGACATCGGACGGAAATTGTCCACAAACCACGCGCGCGCCTGCCGCAATCGCGCTTCGCGCCGGATGTCGTATAGCCGTAGCATCAGATTCACTTGGTCGTAATTAGCCTGCGACTGCGTCATTGCTTCTTGCTCCTACCCGGTAATCTTTGGCCCGGGCGCCTCTTCCCGGACGCCGAAAATGGACGGCTGGTCGAGGTCGTCTGCGGTGGTGATCTCGATTCGATGCCGCTGAAATTCCATTTGAATTCGCCGGCGCAGCTCGCGCGCCACTTCCTCTTGTCGCAGCGGCGCCGTTCGGACCTGCATGCGCAACGTCGGCCCCGATCGTCCGTAATCCTGCACGCCCAGCACGCGTGGCCCATCCACAATCGCCTGCGACCACGCCGGATCGGCGCGCAGCCCGCTCGACGCCGTCTCCAGCGCTTGCAGCGTTCGCTCCAGCGGCTCTTCCGCTCCCACCGTAATATCCACGATCGCCGCCGACCAGTCGCGGCTCACATTCGCCACGCTTCGAATCTCACTGTTTCCCAGCGTCACCACTGCGCCGCGCGCATCGCGGACGAGCGTTCGGCGCAACGTCAATTGTTCCACCTTGCCCGCCACCGCGCCCACTTGAATCGTCTCGCCCACCGCGAACTGGTCCTCAAAAACGATCGCCAGTCCTGCCAAAACATCCGCCACAAAACATCGCGCGCCGATTCCAAGCGCCACAATTGTTGCCCCGATCACGATCACGGCGGGCAGTACGCTCGCTCCCAACTCCGCCAGCACCGAGAGCACCGCCGCCGCCCAAACAAATCCACTCGCGACGCGATATATCTGTTCCGCCATCGCGCGGCTCTGCTGTTCGCGAGCCTGCGCTCCACGCGCCTGCGAAGCCGCCGGACGCACCAGCCGGTTGCTCAGCCTCCGCAAGATCAGAGTAGCGACCTCGGCCGCCACCAACGTCAACAAAATGGAAATTCCCACAGCGATTGTGAGGGTGGGCCACGAGGTGAACGGGCTGGACATCATATTCTTCGGGAGAGAAAGTATAGCATTGACTAAGCCGCAACCGCTTGTCGTCGGCCTCGTCGTGATTCAGGAGCAGCCATGAAAGTTGCCATCGATCCAAACAGACGCAATGTTCTGCGTGTTGCCTCCGCCGCCGCATGCGCATTCTTCGCGCGTGCCGTTTCCACGCCGGCTCAAACTACCGATCGGCTCGAAGTTCCACAGGCGCCATCTTCGCGCCGTGACCGCGACGAAATGGATCCGCCGGTACCCGCCGCCGCGACAAAGAAAGCGCTATTGGAGCAGCGCCAGAAAGACATCAAGAAAGACATCGAAAAACTTTTCGACCTCGCCACCCAGCTGAAAACCGAAGTAGAAAAAACCGACGCCACCACAACCCTGTCCTTAGCGATGGTTCGCCGCGCCGAAGAAATCGAAAAACTCGCACGCCAAATCAAAGACAACGCCAAAGGCTGATATGGAGTGCGGCGCCTAAACACGCCGCTTTTGCGATCGAGACCACACCCGAAAATCATCGTTGCACGTTGCCGCAGCGTCCATTGCGAAACCACTCTCTACCTCGACTCCGCCGCCAATCAACGATAGAATCCCATCTCCGGCAAAACTCGCCGGAGAGAAACACGCCGGGGCTGTAGCTCAACTGGATAGAGCGCTACCCTCCGAAGGTAGAGGTTGCGAGTTCGACCCTCGCCAGTCCCGCCATTTCAAATGCGCGGATCACATCGGTCAACCACAAACACACAAATGACAGAGAGCTCATTCCACCCGTGACCCCCGGCCGCCTCCAGGGAAAAACCGCTCTGATCACCGCCGCCGGCCAGGGCATTGGCGCCGCCACCACTGCCGCCTTCGCGCGCGAAGGCGCTCAAGTATTCGCCACCGACATCAACGAAGGCCTCCTCAAAAAATTAGCCGCCGCCCACCCAACGATCAAAACGTGCACTCTCGACGTCCGCGACACCAGTGCCGTCAACGCTCTCGCCGCCGAACTCGGCGCCATCGACATCCTGTTCAACTGCGCCGGCTTCGTGCACCAGGGCACGATTCTCGACTGCTCCGAATCCGACTGGGATTTCTCTTTCGATCTCAACGTCAAATCGATGTATCGCACGTGCCGCGCCTTCATCCCCGCGATGGCCGCTGCCCAAAAAGGCAGCATCATTAATATGTCCAGCGGCGCTTCGAGCATCAAAGGTGCGCCCAACCGTTTTGTCTACGGCACCACGAAAGCCGCCGTCATCGGCCTCACCAAGGCGTTGGCCGTCGATTTCATCAAGCAGGGTGTCCGCGTCAACGCCATTTGCCCAGGCACCGTCGAGTCGCCCTCGCTCGAACAACGCATCGCCGCCCTAGGTGACGTGGAAAAGGCGCGCCGCGATTTCATCGCTCGCCAACCGATCGGCCGCATTGGCAAGCCCGAAGAGGTCGCCGCCCTGGCCGTCTACCTCGCTTCTGACGAATCCGCCTACACCACCGGTGCCATCCACGTCATCGACGGCGGCTGGACTCTGTAGGGGCACGGCACGCCGTGCTCGTCTTAATCGCACCTCGTCCCCCCCACTTCCCTCGCCCAACCCGCCCCGTTTGCCGTACTATTCCTTCTCCAAATTCCATCGGAGCCCAAATGAAACTCCTTCGCTACGGTCAACCCGGAAAAGAAAAACCTGCCTTGCTCGACAAATCCGGCCAAATCCGCGAACTCTCCGCCGTCGTTCCCGACTTAGCGGGCGAAGCCCTGACGCCCGAATCCCTCAAGCGCGTGGCCGCTCTCGATCCGTCCTCGCTCCCGCTCGTCTCCGGTACTCCACGCATCGGCCCATGCGTAGGCCGAGTCGGCAAATTCATCTGCATCGGCCTGAATTACTCCGACCACGCCGCCGAATCTGGCATGAAGGTTCCCACCGAGCCGGTCGTCTTTATGAAAGCGACGTCCGCCGTCTGCGGTCCCGACGACAACGTGATCATTCCGCGCAACTCCGTAAAAACCGACTGGGAAGTCGAACTGGGCGTAGTCATCGGCACCGAGGCGAAGTACGTCGACGAATCCAAAGCGCTGGACTACGTCGCCGGCTACTGCGTTGTGAACGACCTTTCCGAGCGCACCTTCCAGCTCGAAGGCACCGGCCAGTGGGTAAAAGGAAAGAGTGCCGACACGTTCGGCCCGATCGGCCCATGGCTCGTCACCAAGGACGAAGTCCCCGACCCGCAAAACCTAAACATGTGGCTCAAGGTCAACGGTCATCAGTTCCAAAATGGAACCACCAAGACGATGGTCTTCGGCGTCGCCCACGTCGTGAGCTACCTGACCCGCTTCATGTCGCTCCAGCCAGGCGACATCATCTCCACCGGGACGCCTCCAGGCGTCGGTATGGGGCAGAAGCCGCCCAAGTATCTCCAACCCGGCGACAAGATCCAGCTCAGCGTTCAGGGCTTGGGTGAGCAGAATCAAACCGTAGTCGCCGCCTCGTAGATATGACGGGCCGATGCGTCCTTGAACCGATCTTTCGTTCGCGCTAAACTCCGCGTCCAGATGCCGCGAAAACGTTTACTCGAAATCCTGACGGAGCCCCAAAATGACCCTTCCTCGCCGCCAGTTCCTGAAAAACTCGTCGCTGGCCCTCGCTTCCGCTGCTCTCGTGCCACTGCCAGCCCT
Organism: uncultured Acidobacteriota bacterium; assembly: GCA_963795355.1. GTDB lineage: Bacteria > Acidobacteriota > Terriglobia > Acidiferrales > UBA7541 > Acidiferrum. The sequence continues at coordinate 414,294 of CAWCHM010000005.1, read as the reverse complement.
CCGCGCTGCGTCAGCATTCGACGCTAGAATCGATGTCCTCGTCGACGAACCACTGGGCGTCATTTCCCCTGAGATCTACGGACACTTCACCGAAAACCTGGGTGGCGTCGTTTACGATGGCATCTGGGTCGGTTCCGATTCGAAGATTCCAAATACCCACGGCATCCGCAAAGCGCTCACCGACGCGCTCCAGAAGATAAAATCGCCTGTCATTCGCTGGCCGGGCGGCTGCTTTGCCGATAGCTATGACTGGAAAGACGGCATCGGTCCCGTCGCCAAGCGACCTCGCCGCTCCAATCTGTGGGGCAGCTACCAGATTCTCAAAGACAAGGGCAACGTTCCGCAGAAATACGACCCCAACCAATTCGGCACCAACGAGTTCATTGAATTCTGCCGACTGTCCGGCAGCCAGCCGTATCTCGCCGCCAATCTTCGCAGCCTTCCCGCACTCGATTTCTATCAGTGGGTCGAATACTGCAACTCGCCCGCTGGCACCACAACGCTCGCCGATTTGCGCGCCGCTGCCGGCAGCAAAGATCCCTTCAACGTTCGCTTCTGGGGTGTTGGCAACGAATCGTGGGGATGTGGCGGTGACATGACGCCTGGTGAGTACGCGACCATGTTTCGCAGGTTCGTCGCGGAGGTTCCGCAATTCGGCCCAGAACTGAGCTTCGTAGCGTCCGGACCCAATGACAACGAGTACAAATGGACGCGCGGCTTTTTTGAGGGAATGTTGCAGAAAGGTCCCAACGCGCTCCACAATATCTGGGGACTTTCACTTCACTACTACTCTTGGAATTTGAGCCGCGGGCGTACAACCGACTGGGAGGCAGGCAAAGGCGACGCCGTCAAGTTCGAGCCCGTCGATTGGTATGAGCTCCTGCGTGAAGGCGACAAGCTCGATTCGTTCATCCAGGGCCACTGGCAAGTCATGAACGAATACGATCCGAAGAAACGCATCAAGCTTGTCGTCGATGAATGGGGACCTTGGTACAAACCCGGTTCCGAAATCAATCCAACGCATCTTCTCGAGCAGATGATCACGCAGCGTGACGCTGTCATGAGCGCCGCGACGCTCGACATTTTCAATCGCAACCCCGACAAAGTCGCGATGGCCAACTGCGCGCAGCTCATCAATAACCTCAATTGCCTGTTCCTGGCCGACGGCGATAAGTTCACGACGACGCCGGTCTACCACGTTTTTCAGATGTATGCGGCTCATCAGGGCGCACAAGCCATTCGTGCGGAATTCCTAAGCCCGAATATTTCTTACGATCGCGACGGCCAGTCCGCATCGTTCTGGGGACTGAAAGGTTCTGCGTCCCTGCGCGACAAAAATCTGATGATCAGTGTCGTAAATCCCGACGTTTCGCAGCCGCGCGAAGTTGAAATCCGTCTTCTTGGCGCGGAAGCGACATCGGGTCAGGCAACAATCTTGGCGACCCAGGATATTCACGCGCACAACACGTTCGATCATCCCGATGCCGTCAAACCACGCACCGAAACCTGGTCGCCTTCGGGCCGCACTGCGAAATTCACTTTTCCCGCGGCCTCTGTTACGTTGCTTCAACTGAAGCTTTCGTGACCTAAGTCTCGCGCGAGGCCTCGTTCGCCTCCCGGGCTCAACCAAGGAGCATTGGAAAATGCGATTTCGATCGCTGGCCACAGGTCTGATTTTTCTGTTTCTCGTCGCTGTGCCGTTTGCTACTTCCGCGGAATCGGCGGCACCTGAATACGCGGCAAAAGATCGCTGGTCGGCAAAGCGAGCTACCCACTGGTACGAATCGCAGCCGTGGCTTGTCGGCAGCAATTTCATTCCATCGACCGCGATCAACGAACTCGAAATGTGGCAGGCCGACACATTCGATCTCGCGACGATCGATCGTGAACTCGGCTGGGCGCAAAACATCGGCATGAACACGATGCGCGTGTTCCTCCACAATCTCGCATGGAAGCAGGATCCCGCCGGCTTCCTCGATCGCATGGACAGATTCCTTGGCGTCGCCGAAAAGCACCACATTCGCATCATGTTTGTGCTGCTCGATTCGGTTTGGGATCCAAATCCACAGATCGGCACGCAGCGCGCGCCGAAGCCACATACGCATAATTCCGGCTGGGTGCAGGCGCCCGGCGCCAAGATTCTGAAAAATCCCGCAAGCTGGTCAACTGAGGTGGAGCCGTACATCAAAGCAGTTGTTGGGCGTTTCGGCGACGACCGTCGAGTCGTGATCTGGGATTTGATGAACGAGCCGGACAACGAAAATGGCCAATATAAATCGACCGAATTGCCGAACAAGGCTCAGGTTGCCGAGCAGCTTCTGGCAAAGGTTTGGGTTTGGGCGCGCAGTGCGAAGCCGTCGCAGCCGCTCACCAGCGGCGTCTGGAAGAAGCTCGATTTCAGCGACGACTCGAAACTGAGCTCAATGGAGAAGTTGCAGCTCGAAAATTCCGACGTCATCACGTTTCACAACTACGATCCACCTGAAAAAATGACGGCCGAGATTCAGTCACTCCGTCATTTCCATCGTCCTGTAGTTTGCACGGAATACATGGCGCGACCCCATGGCAGCACCTTCGAAACCGTTCTTCCAGTGCTGCACCAGGAAGACGTCGGCGCGTACAACTGGGGCTTTGTTGCCGGGAAAACGAACACGATCTTCGCGTGGGACTCTTGGGAAAAGCAGTATCCCGACGAGCCACCACTTTGGTTCCACGACATTTTCCGTGGCGACGGAACACCGTATAACGCGACGGAAACCGAGTTGATCCTGAAGCTGACGCGAACGCCTTCGCCAGGGCGCTGATTTCGCCGACATAGCCACGTTTTTTTCTGGACGAATGGTTCCCGAAGTTCCGCCCGATAGACATCGAGTGTTTTCTTTCGATCTCGGGACCTTTTGTTCGATTTGCGCGGATAGGCGGTCTTAGAAAAAGCCGCGCCGGTATTGTGGGTAAGCGTTTGCTCGCATTAGGCCCTTCACGCTAGAATGCCAGCGCTTCGCTGCTTATCGCTGGGCGAACTTCTGCAAGATCGAGGATTTCCGAACATGGGCACTTCCAGTAATATGACACGCAAGATGACGATGGGGTTGATCGTAGGCAATCGCGGCTTTTTCCCAGACCACCTCGCCAAGACCGGCCGCGAAGAAATGACGCAGGTGCTGCAAGCCGCCGGGATCGATGTCGTCGTCCTCGGGCCAGAGCAGAGCAAGCACGGTGCGGTCGAGACGCACGAAGAAGCGAAGCGATGCGCCGAATTGTTCAAGAGCCAGAGCGGGAAGATTGATGGCATTGTCGTTACGCTGCCGAATTTTGGCGACGAGCGCGCGATCGCGGACACGTTGCGGCTTGCGCGGCTCGATGTTCCGGTTTTGATTCAGGCGACACCCGATGCTCCGTCGCACATGACGATTGCGCACCGGCGTGATTCCTTCTGCGGAAAAATGTCGGCGTGTAACAACCTGAAGCAGTACGGCATTCCGTATTCGCTGACGAAGTTGCACACCGTTGCGCCGAGTTCTCCCGAGTTCAAGGCCGACCTCGAGTGGTTCGCGGGAGTCTGCCGCGTCGTGAAGGGGCTGCGGAATCTGCGCATCGGCGCGATTGGGGCGCGACCGGCGGCATTCAACACGGTTCGTTACAGCGAAAAAATCCTCGAGCATAACGGAATCTCGGTTGAGACGCTTGATCTTTCCGAAGTGATGGGCCGCATTTCGCGGATGAAGGACGACGATCCCGCGGCAGTTGGAAAGCTGAACTCAATTCAGAAATACGTTTCGACGAGCGGCATTCCGCAAGTGGCACTGATGAAAATGGCGAAGCTGGGCGCCGTCGTCGATTCGTGGATGAAGTCGGCGGACGTGCAGATCAGCGCGGTGCAGTGCTGGACATCGCTGGAAGAAAACCTGGGCGTCGTGCCGTGCACGATCATGAGCATGATGAGCGATTCGCTGTTGTCGAGCGCGTGCGAGGTCGATGTTTGCGGCGTGCTCGGCATGCACGTACTGGCGCTGGCTTCGGGAACGCCGAGCGCCCTGCTCGATTGGAACAATAACTACGGAGCCGATCCAAACAAAGCGGTCTGCTTCCACTGCAGCAATTTGCCAAAGCATTTCTTCCGCGACGTCACGATGGATTTTCAGGCGATCATCGCGGGCACGGTCGGGAAGGACAATACGTTCGGAACGTGCGTGGGCCGCGTGAAATCGGGTGCGATGAGTTTTGCGCGATTCTCGACGGACGATTTGACCGGGAAGATTCGCGGCTACAGCGGCGGTGGAAAATTTACTGACGATCCGCTGGAAACGTTCGGCGGAGCCGGCGTCGTCGAGATTCCGGAGATGCAGAAATTGCTGCGCTACATCTGCGAAAACGGATTCGAGCATCACGTCGCGGCGAATTTCTCGACGGTCGCACCGGTCGTGCACGAAGCCGCGACGAATTATTGCGGCTGGGAAATGTACGCGCACGGAGCATAGGGAGCTACCGTGGCTATCGTCGCCGGTGTCGATTTCGGAACTCTCAGCGTGCGCGTCACGATCGTGGACACGCAGCGCGGACGCCTTGGTTCCGGCGTTTCGGAGTATCCACTGCATCGCCGCAAAGACGATCCCGATTTCGCCACACAAAGCCACGACGATCACATGAAGGCGCTCGCCGACGCGACACGCAAAGCCGTTGCCGACGCGAAAATTGCCGGCGATCAAGTTGCGGCACTCGCCATCGATACAACCGGCTCGAGCATCATTCCCGTCGACAAAAATCTTCAGCCGCTCGATGAGTATTATTTGTGGTGCGATCATCGGTCCGCCAAAGAAGCCGCGCTCATCACGGACACGGCGCACCGCAACAAGCAGGAAGTCATCGACTGGTGCGGCGGAACGTATTCTTCGGAGTGGGGTTTTTCCAAGTTGTTGCACTGGCTACGCAACAATCCCGACAAACGCGACAAATTTGCGAGTGCGCTGGAACACTGCGACATGGTCGCAGCGGTCCTGTGCGGCATCACCGATCCGGCGAAAGCGCCGCGCTCGATTTGCGCGATGGGCCACAAGTGGATGTGGAATTCCGCGCTCGGCGGATTGCCGTCGGAGAAATTTCTAACCGATGTCGATCTGCTGCTCGCCGGTGTGCGCGAAAAATTGAATGGCCGATACGCAGCGAGCGACCAACTAGCAGGAACGCTTACAGCGGAGTGGGCCGAGAAGCTCGGACTGAAAGCTGGAATTCCGATTCCGGTTGGCGCGTTCGATGCGCACTGGGACGCGATCGGCGCCGGCGCACGGACCGGCGACGTCGTGAACGTTGTTGGAACTTCGACGTGCATCATCGCGATGAGCGACACGACGCAGCTGATCCCGGGCGTTTGTGGAGTTGTTCCTGGCTCGGTGCATCCGAAAAAAACGGGAGTCGAAGCAGGCCTCTCGGCGACCGGCGATATTTTCAATGCGATTGCGCAGCGCGCCGGGAGCACCGTCGCACAGCTTTCCGTCGGGCTTGAAGCATACAAGCCGGGACAAACAGGATTGCTACGGCTGACGTGGGACAACGGGGACCGCACGGTTTTGGTGAATCCAGAACTGGGCGGTATCACGCTGGGCTGGCATCTTTCGACGACGGCGCAGGACGAACTTTTCGCTGCGATCGAAGGGACGGCGTTCCACACGCGGATTATTCTGGAACGCATGGAAGAGGGCGGAGTGCCGATCCATCGCGTGATCAACGGCGGCGGCATCCCGCAGAAGAGCGATGTGTTGAATCGCGTGTATGCGAACGTGCTGAACAAGCCGATTTTGATTCCGCAGTCGGATGTGACGAGCCTGGGCTCGGCGATTTTTGCGGCGATGGCGGCGAAGGCGTTTAACACAATCGAGGACGCGCAGGCGGCACTTTGCCCGAAGCATCGCGTGATCGAGCCAGATCCAAAGGCGGCGAAAGTGTACGAAGAATTGTACGCGATGTATCGCGAGCTGTATTTTGGATTTGGGAAGCCCGACGCGAGTTCGATTTCGGTCGGAAAGGTTTTGCCGGCGCTGCGGCGGATCGCGGCGAGCGCACGAGGCAACGCATGATTCTGAAAACGCTGCGCGAAGAAGTGCTGGAAGCGAATCTGGAACTGGTGAGCCGCGGACTCGTGTTGTACACATTTGGGAACGCGAGTGGGATCGACCGGAAGCAGGGACTCGTTGCGATCAAGCCGAGCGGCGTGCCGTACGAGTCGATGAAGCCGGAGGATCTGGTGGTCGTCGATCTCGCCGGGAAATCCGTGGAAGGGAATCTCCGGCCGTCGTCGGATTTGCCGACGCATCTTTATTTGTACAAGGCGTTTGAAGGAATCGGCGGAGTGGCGCATACGCACTCGCGATTCGCGACGGCGTGGGCGCAGGCGGCCCGCGAGATTCCATGCTTCGGTACGACGCACGCGGACTATTTTTACGGGCCGATTCCGGTGACGCGGGCGCTGACTCCGAAGCAGATTCGCGATGACTACGAAGTGAATACGGGCTATGCGATCGTGAAGCGATTTGCGAAGTTGAATCCGCTGCACATGCCGGGAGTGCTGGTGGCTGGGCACGCGCCGTTTTGCTGGGGTGCGACGCCGGCGGAAGCGGCGCACGCGGCGGTGATCGTCGAAGAAATTGCCGCTATGGCTACGGCCACGGTTACTGCGAATCCGAAGGCGCAAGCGATCTCGAAGCATCTGCACGACAAGCATTTTTTGCGGAAGCACGGCGCGACCGCGTACTACGGGCAGAAAAAGAAGCCTGCGTAATTTTTGGCAGTTCCATTTTGGGAAGCATACCCCCACCCCCCGGTCATTTTCACCAAGAGTGAATAAACTGAATGGAATGATCAGTTTGCGTAATTGCTCTTTGGTGTTTTCGGAAGAGAGTGAATAAGGCGAATGAATTCTGTCATTTAGCGGCGAGCGAGTTTCGCTTATTGATCGCTGGTGGTGAGGGGCGGGATTTTTCGATACGTACACTGGAGACCATAGCACACGGGGTGCGTTTACCTAAGGGGAATGTTGCGAACAGACAACTATCACGGGCGAGTGGTTGTCCTTTGCATTGAATGGAAAGTGTTCGAACCAATTGGTGAGTGGAAGCGCTGATTTCAGGGCGAAGCGCGTGAACAAACACGTTCGGCGGAGATTGCTGCTTGAGCGACGGCGAGGGTCAGAAGGTTGTGGCGTGGATCGTGGTTTTGCCGCCTTCGACGGTGATGCGCTCGACTTTAACGGTCTTGGAAAAGATCGTCTTTTGAAAACGGTCCGGCAAGACTTTTAGCACGTCGCCCACTTCGGGTTGCTTCGTTTTTGGACCCAGAATGTGCATCGGCTCGGCTTCGTTTTGATTCACGCTGACGTAGGCAGCCTGGCGCTTGGGCTTTGGCGGGACCTTCTTTTTTGCGACGGTCTTTTTCATGTCACGATGATACAACCGAAATGAAGGGCTGTGGCGAGCTGGATCAGTCGAAATTCACCTGTACGGTAACGGTGTACCAGTGAAGGCAGCTATTTCTGAAACACCAAGGGAGGGCCGCTGACTTTTTTCCAAGCCAGATCGACGTTTACCTCGACACGATTGGCGATTTTGATGAACGGTATGTTGCTGTTCATTCCATACTCTTTCCGGTCGAAGGCCATTGTGCCCGTAATGTTGCCTGAGCCGGTTCCTTTTCCGTTGACCTTGAGCACAAGGTGCTCTTTCTTCGTGACACCGCGAATCGTGAAATCGCCTTCCAATTCAAACGTGTCTTCGCCCGTCTGAGTGACCTTTGTCGAAACAAAAGTAATCTGCGGAGCGCGCTTTGCGTCAAAGAAGTCCTTGCCTTTCAGCTTGCCATTCTTCATCCCGCTTCCGGTATCGACGCTGTCCGCTTGAATCTTTATATCCAAAACGCCTGTCCTGACATCCGTGGACTTAAATGTCATGCTCGCCGTCCATGTCGAAAATGTGCCTTTGATTGGCACTGACGACTCGACGTCGAATTTAATCGAGCTGTCTTCGGGAGTGACTTCGTAGATGGGAGCCTGCGCGCGAGCACTGGCTGGAAGCATCGACGCAGCGAACGTGAGTAGCATCGCCAGGCGCACAAAACCGCGCCAACGACTGATCCGCCGTCGTCCTCGTCCGCTATGGCTGCTCTTCGTTCTTGCTGTGACGCTCGTTAACCCGTTCATTGCAAGTTCCAAGGGTGCGCTCCTCCGTTTGTTCGTCTTCGTGCACTGTCTGGCACTCGCCGGCTATTTTCAGATGACGGCGCTTCACGTTCCGATACCATTTTTTCCAAGGACGTGCTCAACCACATGGTGCGAACCTGCTATTCCAAGTGTCAACGGATCGAGTTCGTTGGGACACAATTGAAGCCTCACGTTGATACTTGCGCTCAAGAATACCTGAGATTTGCTCGCGGTCGGATGCCCGCGTTTTGTTCCAAGCCACAAGCAGACCGCATAGTAGAGCGGGTGTGGTTCTTCCGGTTCTCGGCGCGACAATCAATTGACATCCTTGGTTGTTGGGTTATTTTCGGTTGGGGTCACCTTGATGAGCCAAAGCCGGATATTGAAAATTGCTGTTCTCGTCGCGTTGTCGTTGGTGAGCGCGTTTCGAGTCGGTGGGCAAACGGTCGAGCCGCAGCGAACGATTTTGTTTGGCGCGGCGTATTACGACGAGTACGCGCCGACGGATCGGCTGGATGAAGACGTACGAATGATGAAGGCAACGGGAATCAACGTTGTGCGCATTGCCGAGTCGACGTGGGGGACTCTGGAGCCCAAGCGCGGGGTTTTTGATTTTAGCCATGTGGACCGTGTGCTGGATGCGATGGACAAGGCGGGGATTAAGGTCATTGTGGGGACGCCGACGTATGCGATTCCGACGTGGCTGGCGCGGGAGCATCCGGACGTGCTGGCGATCACGCCGAGAGGGCCGGCGGAATACGGGCGTCGGCAGAACATGGACATCACGAATTCCAATTTTCGTGAGGCGGCGCAGGAAGTGATCGTCGCGTTGGTCGACCACGTCAAGGAACATCGCTCCGTGATCGGCTATCAGCTGGACAATGAAACGAAGCCGTACGAGACGAGCGGGCCGAATGTGCAGGCGGCGTTTGTGAAGTCGATGCAGCAACGATTTCCGGACCTCGCGGCAATGAACAAAGAGTTTGGTCTCGACTACTGGAGCAATCGCGTTAACGACTGGGCGGATTTTCCGTCCACGAACGGGACGATCAACGCCAGTGTTGCGGGAGCCTTTGCTGAGTTTCAGCGGGGATTAGTGACGGAGTACCTCGGATGGCAGGCGGGCATCGTTCGTGAGCATGCGCGCGCGGGGCAGTTTGTGACGCAGAACTTTGATATGGATTGGCGAGGATATTCGTACGGGATTCAGTCGGCCGTCGATCATTTTGCCGCGGCGCGTGCGCTGGATGTGGCGGGGATCGATATCTATCATCCGACGCAGGATCACCTCACGGGGACGGAGATTGCTTTCGGCGGAGATTTAGCGCGGTCGATGCGAGGCGGACAGAATTATTTGCTCATTGAGACAGAGGCGCAGGGATTTCCCGAGTGGACGCCGTATCCGGGGCAGCTTCGGCTGCAGGCATTCAGTCATCTGGCATCGGGCGCAAACATGGTTGGCTACTGGCATTGGGGCACGACTGCAAATGCAATCGAAACGTACTGGCGCGGTTTGTTGAGTCAGGACTTTAAACTGAATCCTACGTACGAAGAAGCGGGGTCGATTGGAAAGGATCTGGCGCGGCTGGGGCCGCAGTTGGTGAATATGCGGAAGCATAATCGAATCGCCATCTATTTCAGCAATCGCGCGCTGACTGCGTTTGACTCGTTCAAGTTTGGCTGGACATCGAAGACTACGTATAACGATGTGTTGCGGCCTTTTTATGACGCGCTTTACCGCATGAATGCCGAGGTGGATTTTGTCGATCCTTCGACAACGGATCTATCGGCGTACAAGCTCATTGTCGTTCCTGCGCTTTACGCGGCTTCGGACGCGGAGATCGAGCGGCTGAATGCTTTTGCGAAGGAGGGAGGGCACTTGCTCTATACGTTCAAGAGCGGGTTCTCTGATGAGAATGTGAAGGTGAGGTCGACGACGCAGCCGGGGATGATCGCGGAGGCTGCGGGCGTGGAGTATGAACAGTTCACGATTCCCGAGGGCGTCACGGTGGAGAGCGATGCGTATCGCGTCGGCGCTGGCGAAAATGCGGCGCGCTGGTGGATGGAGTTACTGACGCCGACTACGGGGACTGTTCTCGGTCGTTATCACCATCCGGTGTGGGGGAAGTACGCTGCGATTGTGCGGAACAACTATGGCAAGGGTGAGGTGACGTACGTTGGGTTCATGCCGAGCGACGCGATGATCGAGAAGATTTTAGAGGACGGCGTGAAGCGCGCTGGGCTTTGGGGTGCGCAGCAGGCGGTGCATTTTCCGACGATCGTGAGGAGCGGGACGCTGGCGGATGGGCATGCGGTTCACTATGTGTTGAATTACTCGGCGGCGCCGTCGCAGGTGAGCTACGCGTTTGGGGCGGGGAAGAATTTATTGACGGGCGAGGCGGTTTCGCAGAACGGCACGGTTGCGCTTCCGGCTTGGGGCGTTGCGGTGATTGAAGAAGGCGCGCGTTAACGGATTTTAGATTTCTGGATCAAGGATTAGTGGTCTGCTGGACGTATTGTTTTCGCCAGGCGGGGGCTTCGAAGGGGTCGGCGAAGTATTGGGTTTCGTGGATGACTTTGGCGTTGGGTCCGAATTCCATGACGCTCACGGTGTATGCGCGCTGTTCCTTGTAGACGATGGTGTATTCGGTGATCCAGAGGTTGGCGTTGCCGACAATCCGCTTGATCTGGAAGCCGGACGGCTTGCCGGGGTGATGGCTGCGCAGGGCTTGCAGATTTTTGCGGCCGAGGATGCGTTCGCCGGACTGGGGATAATCGCAGATCGAATCGTCGGCGTAGATGTCGTGTTCGGTGTTTGTGTCACCACTTGCGGACGCGCGCCAGTGGATGTCGAGGGCGGCACGGATTTGTGATTCTTCTGCGGATTGATCCAGTTGTGGTTTGGCTTCCATCGATTCTCACCCTTCTGAAGTTTAACTACCCTGTGCGGTTGATTTGGCTTGCGGGATGAATCCCGGGACACCGGTGGTGACGACCGGATTCAGGCGTTGTCTAGTTTGAATGCGATTGATTTCGCCGATGGCGTCGTCGGGAAGGCGCGAGATGTCGAAATTTTCTTTGGCGCGGCCGGCGGAGCGAGGAGTGGTGAGCAGGGCGGTGCCGCGTTGTATCGCCCACGCGAGCAAAACTTGCGCGGGCGTTTTTCCGACGCGCGTGGCGATGGCTGTAATGACTGGATCTTCGAGGAGGCCGGGCTTCATGCCGTGACCTAGCGGCGCGAAGGCGAGAAGGACGATGCCGTTTTCCTTGCAGTATTGCAGGAGTTCGGTTTCGGGGAGATAGGGATGCGATTCGACCTGGACTACGGCGGGCTTGATGCGAGCGGATTCGTAGATGGGCTTGAGTTTGTCGAGAGTGATGTCGGAGAGGCCGATGGCGCGGCATTTACCGTGGTCAACGAGAGTTTCGAGGGCGCGCCAGGTGTCGAGAAGAGTTGTTTCGGAGTCGTAGATTACGTTGCCGTCTTTGTCGCGCGGATCCTGGTTGTCGCCGGGCTGGAAGGCGAACGGAGTGTGGATGAGGTAGAGGTCGAGGTAGTTGAGTTGGAGGCGGGCGAGGCTGGCTTCGAAGGCGGGTTCGACGCGGTCGGGGCGGTGATTGGAGTTCCAGAGTTTTGTGGTGATGAAGATGTCTTCGCGGGAAATTTTTCCGGAGCTTGCGGCGAGGCCTTCGTGGAGGGCGATGCCGACTTCGCGTTCGTTGCCGTAGCGTTCGGCGCAGTCGAAGTGGCGGAATCCGGCTTCGAGCGCGGCTTTCGTGGCGGTGATGGTTTCGGCGTGGTCGGGGATGAGGGTGCCGAAGCCGAGAGCGGGCATTTGACCGGCGTTGTTGGCCAGGGGGATGCGGGTTGTGCGGATATCGGGGAGTTCGGGCATGGATTCCTCAGCGTGTTCGAGTTTTCGTCGCGGCCTGGATTGGTGGGTTGGATGCGGGGGACGGGAGAGGGATGCCAAGTTTTTGGGATGTTGCGGGCATGGGGCGCGGCGGTGCTTCGCTCGTACAAATTCGCGGCGATGCGTGTTGAGTTTGAGTTGGGTTGGGTCTAAACCCGCACCCTCTAAAACCTGAGGGTGCGGCACCCAAGGGCCGGGAGGGATGCGTATTGGTTCCGAAAGGTTTCGGATAGTTTCGGTCTCAAACCGGCTGGGTTCGTGTAACATGCCTCCATTCAGGGTGCCGCCACTTTTCTGGGAATAGGACAACTCGATGACAACGGACGACAAGAAGGCGAAAGAGCTGCAGGTTTCGCGAAGGCAACTGCTGAAGACCGGTGTCGGGTTGGTCGGTGCGACTGGTGCTGGGCTGATTGCGCCGGGGTTGGCGGCAGCTGGATTGACGCCCGAAGAAATGTCAGTGTCGGCGGTCGAAACGCCTAGGGCTGCGGCTGCTGCTAACAGCGTGACGATGGTTGGCGTGAAGTTTGAGAAGCGGGATGTATTTCGGCTCGGCGTGATCGGAGTTGGCGGACGCGGCACCGGGATGCTTTCGAATTTTCTGGCGGTTCCGAATGTCCAAGTGAATGCGATCTGTGACTCGGTGAAAGAACACGCGACGCACGCGCAGGAACTGGTGGAGAAGAGCAGCGGGAAGAAGCCGGAGATATACGCGAACGGCGAGCACGACTACGAAAATCTGTGTAAGCGCGCCGATCTGGATTTCATTTATATCGCGACGCCGTGGCAATGGCATGCGCCGATGGGGATTGCGGCGATGAAGGGCGGAGCGCACGCGGGGCTGGAAGTGCCGGCGGTTGTGACGCTGGAAGAGTGTCACGCGATCGTAGATGCGTCGGAAAAGACGCGGCGGCACTGCATGATCATGGAGAATTGCTGTTACGGGCAGAGCGAACTGCTAGTGATGAACATGATTCGCGCGGGGATGTTTGGGGAATTACTGCATGGCGAGGGCGCGTACATCCACGATTTGCGGAAGATCGTGAATGAGGATCGGAGCGAAGGATTGTGGCGGCGCGACTGGCACACGAAGCTCAACGGGAATGTTTACCCGACACATGGGCTAGGGCCGGTGGCGAATTACATGGGGATCAATCGCGGCGATAAATTTGACTATTTGGTGTCGATGAGCTCGCCGCAGGCGGGGTTGGATGCGTATCGTGAGGCGACCGTTCCGAAAGATAGCCCGAAATGGAAAGAGAAATATATTTTGGGCGATATGAATACTTCGCTGATCAAGACGGCGAAGGGGCGGACGATCGTGGTGCAGCACGACGTAGTGAATCCGCAGCCGTACGACCGGGTTAATTTGATCAAGGGCGTGAAGGGAATGTTCCGCGGGTATCCCGATCGGATTTTTCTGGATGGGCAGAAGGGCGAGGAAGCGTACACGGGGCTGGACGGATACCGGACGGAGTACGAACATAAGCTTTGGAAAGAACACGGCAAAGACGCTGAGGATCGCGGGCACGGCGGGATGGATTATTTGATGTTGTTCCGGCTGGTGGAGTGCATGCGCGGAGGGCTGGCGCCGGATATCGATGTGTATGATGCGGCGGCCTGGAGCGCGATCGGTGGGTTGAGCGAAGCGTCGGTGGCGCAAGGTAGCGCGCCGCAGAAATTTCCAGACTTCACGCACGGGCAGTGGAAAGAGCGCAACGGATCGGCAATATGAGCAGCGTTGTGAATAGTATGGCGTCTGTCGAGATACCGATGGTGGTGGAACACGCAGGCGCTGGTGTGCGACCGGCGGGCGCGCCTGCCACTCCGCGTAATGTTGCCGTCGATGCCTATCGCGGACTGGTGATGCTGTTGATGATGGCGGAAGTGCTGCGGTTTTCGGAAGTGGCGAAAGCGTTTCCGGGGAACTGGTTCTGGAGTTTGTTGAGTTTCAACCAGTCGCACACGGAATGGGTTGGATGTTCGCTGCACGATACGATCCAGCCGGGATTTTCGTTTTTGGTCGGCGTGGCGCTGCCTTATTCGATTGCGAGCCGCATCGCGAAGGGGAAGAGCTTCGGGAATCAGCTGGGGCATGCGTTTTGGCGTGCATTTGTTCTGATCATTTTGGGATTTTTCTTGCGATCGATGTACCGGCCGCAGACGTACTTCACGTTTGAAGACACGTTGACGCAGATCGGGTGTGGATACGTTTTTCTCTTCTTGCTGGGCTATGTAAAGAAAGAAAAGTGGCTCTGGATCGCACTGGGCGGCATTCTTTTTGGCTATTGGCTGGCGTGGGCTCTCTATCCGGTTGCAGGGCCTGGCTTCGATTGGCAAGCCGTGGGTGTGCCTGCTGACTGGTCGCACAATTTTACGGGCTTCATGGCGCACTGGAACAAGAACGCAAATCTTGGCAATGCGTTCGACCAGTGGTTCCTGAATCTTTTTCCGCGGACCGCGCCGTTTGTTGCGAATGATGGCGGGTATTTGACGCTGAGCTTTATTCCCACGCTCGGGACGATGATCCTCGGTTTGATTGCCGGGCGATGGTTGCGGGCAACGGCTGCGCAGATTCCGTTCAAGAAATTGCTGCTCGCGGGAGCGGGTGGGCTGGCGGCGGGTTCATTGTTGCACGTGGCGGGAATCAGTCCGATCGTGAAGAGGATTTGGACGCCGAGTTGGACGCTGTTCAGCGGCGGGTTGTGCTTTCTGTTTCTGGCGGCGTTCTGCTGGGTGATCGAGGCGAAGGGCTACAAGAAATGGTCGTTCCCGCTCGTCGTGATCGGGATGAATTCGATGGCGGCGTACCTGATCGCGCATTTGACGCCGGAATTTCTGATGTCCACGTTCCGCATTCATCTGGGTGCGCATTTCTTCGCGTTCGCGGGAGCTGGGCTGCAGCCGTTTTTTGAGGGACTTGCGGTGTTGGTTGTTTTTTGGTTGATGCTGTACTGGATGTATCGGAAGAAGATTTTTCTGCGTATATAGTCGCTGGCTTGCGGGACTGAGTGACAAGTTTAGGCCGGAGTTATGCGGATTTCCCTTTCACGGTGCGCGTGCCCCAGTTGCCCAGCTTGAACGCAGTTGCCATGCACGCGTCGCGTAACTCATCCGCCAGAGCGCGATCAGCCAAGGAACGCGCAGCCACCATGCCGCCTACACAGAGGGCGGCGATCGCGCGTGCCTTAGTGCGACGGGGCTGAGGTTTTTCGGCAACGCTGCGTTCCAAAATGCTGACCATCGCTTTGAAAACGGTCTCGTAGGCTTGCTTCACGCTTTTCCCGCTGCGCGCGACGTCACTCGGCAGAGCAACCATAGGACATGAATTTTCGACATCCTCGAAATGTTGACGGGAGAGATAGGCACGAACGACCTGCGGGCCGACGTCCGTGGAAGAGAGATCGACATGAACGCCTTCCCAGCAATTCTTCCACTCCGGATCTGTGAGAAAGCAGCCTAAGACCTCTTTGTAGAGATCGCTTTTGCTCTTGAAATAGCTGTAGAACCCGCCGTGTGTTTTACCCGCGCCCGCCATGATCTGCTGCAGCGACACGTTTTCGAAGCCGTGCCGATTGAACAATCTGCGCGCACTTTGGACGATGTCCTTTCTTACTGATGCGCGATGTCCGGCGGGATAGGGCATAGAGCCTCCTGTGCGATAGTCGGGAGTATGAGTTCCGTAGCGCCTCTAAGCAAAAGATTATTTTGAACATATTTTGGTTGTGTGGTCGTATGCGGGAATGGCAGGTGCAGGCGAACCGCTGAAACGGGGTGAATTCGAATGGCAACGATGAACGAGCAACAGGGTTTCAAGTCGCTAATGGTGTCATCAACCAGGCGCAAGCTGATTGCAGGTGCAGCTGCGGCAGTTGGTGGTTTGATGGCGAGCCCTAAAGTTTGGGGAAACTCCGAACTAGAGGGGAAGCAGGAGAAAATCAAGGAACCGCAAAGCACCGGAATCGAAGGGCTGCTCACGTATCTTCATCAAGAGATCGAGATAAAGGCGAGCCGGCATCGTGTTTATGAGGCGTTACTCGATTCGAAGCAGTTTGCGGCGTTTACCGGGATGCCCGCGGAAATAAATCGGGAGCAGGGCGGCGTGTTTTCGCTTTTCGGAGGACTGATCAGCGGAAGAAATGTGGAGCTTGTTCCCGATCAACGGATCGTGCAGGCGTGGCGCCCTACGGATTGGGATGCGGGAGTGTATACGCTGGTCAAGTTTGAGCTGAAGGATTGGGCGACTCAAACCAAACTGATTCTCGATCACACGGGATTCCCGGAGGGCAACTTTAGGCATCTGGACTCGGGTTGGTACCTGAGATATTGGGAGCCCCTGAGAAAGTATTTGGCCTAACTTCGGGCGCACAAGAGAGCCGCGGAACAAATGAGGTGAGGCTAGGAGATGATGCCCTTGCGGACGGCGTAGAGGATTAGTTCCGGGACGCCCTTCAGATTCAATTTTTCCATGATGTTGCTGCGATGGGTTTCGACTGTGTAGACGCTGAGATTGAGCAGGTCGGCGACTTCTTTGTTGGATTTGCCTTCGGCGACGAGTTGAAGGACTTCGCGTTCGCGGGCGGTGAGGAGGTCGTAGGAATTTTCGCCGCCGGTGCGTTTTAGTTTTTGGACGTAGTCGTCGAGAAGGACGCGGCTGACGGTGGGGCTAAAGAAAGATTTACCCTCGGCGACACTTTTGATGGCGCGGACGAGATCGGTTTCGGCGGAGTCTTTGAGGAGATAGCCGCGAGCGCCGGCTTTGAGGGCGCGGAGGATGTAGGTTTCGTCGGAATACATGCTGAGGATGACGATCGAGGTGTTCGAATCGCCCTCGGAGATTTGTTTGGCGGCTTCTATGCCGTTGAGATTGGGCATGCCGATGTCGAGAACGGCGACGTCGGGTTTGAGTTGTGATGCTTGAGCGACGGCCTGGCGGCCGTCTTCGGCTTCGCCGACAACGCTGAGTTCGGGCTGTTGCTCGATGAGAAGGCGCAGGCCGCGACGGATGAGCGTGTGATCGTCGGCGAGCAGGATTCGAATTTTCTTTGGACTTGGGCTCATGATTGAGCGTTCGCGGGCGGCACGCTCGCGTTTGCTCCGACGGGAAGCTCCGCACGAATGATGGTACGCGTTCCGGGGCGCGATTCGATGGCGATCGCCCCGCCGAGACGCTTCACGCGTTCTTCCATGCCGAGAAGGCCCATCCCGCGCGTGCGCTTGGGGTCGAAGCCGGAGCCATCGTCTTCGATTCGAACGCTGATCGAGTCGCCAGATTGTTTCAGTTCGACGATGACGTTTTTGGCGTGCGCGTGGCGGTTCGCGTTGTTGAGCGCTTCCTGCACCATGCGATAGACGCAAAGTTTGAGCGGGTCACTCAGGCTATCGGAAATATTTTCGGCGCGGACTTCGACTTCGGTTTCGCCACGGCGCGACATTTCGCGCGCGTACCATTCGACAGCGGGGACCAAACCCAGATCATCGAGCATCGATGGACGCAGCAAAAGCGCCATGTTGCGGACTGTGTGGACGGTGCGTTCAGCGACGGTCTTGATGCTGCGGACAATTTCCTGTCCGGCTTCATCGGCGGGGCCGATGCGATTCGAAAGACGGCCGGCGTCCATCAGCAACAGACCGAGGGCCTGGCCTACTTCGTCGTGGAGTTCGCGTGAGATCGCGCGGCGCTCCGTTTCCTGCGCATCAACGAGACGCGCGGACAGTTGCTGTAATTCAGTGCGGCTGTTGACGAGCTCGGCGTAGCGGAAACGTGCTTGGCGTTCGAGACGAAGGATGTAGATGGCACTGACGACGGCAAGCAAGAAGCCGGACATGAGTGCAAGCATCAGGAATTCGCTGAGATTATTTTGCAGGCGGCCGAACTCGACGAAGTTAGCCTGTTTGGCGGCGAGCGTTTCCTGATTGTTGAGGAGCTCGATTTTTTCAGCGATGGTGACGATGCCCTGGCGGCGCGGCAGGATTTCGCGCGCGATCATGTCCTGGCCGCGGAGGCGACGTTCTTCGGCGTTCCACGCGATGGCGGAGCGGAAGGCGCGGTCTTCTTCGACGATGTAGTTCTGGAGCTGAGCGAGCAGGGCTGCTTCTTCGTCGCTGCGATCCGATGGATATCGTTGCAGTGCCTGACGCGCTGCGTCGGCTTGCCGCGTGGCGTCATCCTCTGGATTGTTTAGAGATTCTTGAGGGCTAACGCTGAGAAGATACGCTTCCATGTGATCGCTGTAGCTGTTCGTGGAGAGGATGACGGTGGAGAGGACGCGGCCTCGGTCGAGCGTGCGGGTGCGTGCGGCTTCTTCGGCGTCATGAAGGTCGCGCAACGTATTGAGCGCGTTTGCGCCGGAATAGAGCAAGAGGGCGAGAAGTCCGCCGAAACCGAAAAGAAGAATGAGACGCAGGCCGCGATCGGGGCGCGACTCGTCGAGTTTCGATTTTTGCGGAACGTCACGCTGCGACGTTGCCGCGTGCTGGCTGGAATTCATACGCTGAAATAAATCACTTTCCATAGTTCGAATCAAACTCTGAGCGCGAGAGTTGGTGCGCGCGTGCGTTGAGCGAAATCGTCGTTGTGGGACGCGCATAGTTTGATGCACTCGTGGGCGTGTGCGCAAGAGGGGGCGATGTGGCAGTGCGCCTTTATAGCTCTTATTTTCAGCGAGATACGGGCTACCAAGTCGTTGGGAGTAAAGATACCCAGTCGTGGGGAGATGCAGAAATTGAGAAGTGCCGTCTAATTCGAAGTGTACCGATGCAGGAGCGCCGAGGCGTGGCGAACCCAGCCGGTCGAAATCGAGAGTGAAATGTTGAACCGAGTCGATTCGTCGAGGATCGATTCGGCGATGGACGGAAAAGATCGTCGAGGATCAGCCGGAAATCGAGAAGCGCGACGCGAAATTTTTCAGGTCAGGCAACACCGCAGCCGGGAAAGCGCGTCGGAGACGAAGCAACAGATCACTTATCGAGAGAGAGGGAAAAGCAGAAATGAGTGGACAACAATTTTCGCGCAAGTGGCTGGCGGGGGCCCTCGGGTTGGCGCTGGCATTTGGTGTCGGTGGCTATGCAGTCGCCCGCGCCAAGGATGCAGTCAGCACGACGCATGTGCGCGCGTCGTTGAAGCTGGCCGATCCGAGTGAAGGACCGAGCAAGACGGGATTCGCGCCGGTCGTGAAGGAAGTGCTTCCGAACGTTGTGAACATTTCGTCTTCGAAGGTCGTGAAGACGCGGAGAAATCAAATGCAGATGCCGGAAGGAATGGAGCAGGATCCGTTCTTTCAGCAATTTTTTGGACAACAATTTGGCGGACGGGGCCGTGGTGGTAACGGCGGAAATGGGAACGATCAGCAGCCGCAAAAACAGCGCGAGCAGAGCCTGGGCTCGGGCGTCATTGTCAGCCCGGAAGGCTACATCCTGACGAACAACCACGTTGTGGACGGCGCGACGGACGTGAAGGTCACGCTGTCAGACAAGCGTGAATTCAAGGCCGAAGTGATCGGCACCGATCCGAAGACGGACATCGCGGTGTTGAAGCTCGCGGGCGAAAAGTTTAATCCGATCACGCTGGGCGATTCGACGAAGGTGCAAGTCGGCGACTACGCGCTGGCGATCGGCGATCCGTTTGGCGTCGGCCAGACGGTGACGATGGGCATCGTGAGCGCGAAGGGCCGCGGCGGACTCGGTATCGAGGACTACGAGGACTTCATCCAGACCGATGCGCCGATTAATCCGGGCAATTCGGGCGGCGCGCTGGTGAACGATCGCGGCGAACTCGTTGGAATTAACACGGCGATTTTGTCGCATGGTTCCGGCGGCAACGAAGGAATCGGTTTTGCGATTCCGATCAACCTGGCGCGCAACGTGATGGGCCAGATCATTGATCACGGCAAAGTGACGCGCGGATACATCGGCGTTGTCATTCAACCGATTACGCCGAATATGTCGAAGGCGCTCAACTTGGACAAGATGCAGGGCGCACTCGTCAGTGACGTCAGCGCGAGAGGTCCAGCGAAAGATGCGGGCGTGCAGCGCGGCGACGTGATCACGGCGATCAACGGCAACACCGTGAACGACAGCAACGAACTGCGCAACACGATCTCGATGATGCAGCCGGGGCAGAACGTCAAACTGACGGTCAACCGCAACGGCAGCACGAAGGACATCGACGTGAAGCTCGGCGAACTGCCGCTGTCGAAGGAAGAAGTGGCGAATGACACGGAGAAAGGCGGCTCGAAGGAATCGATGAAGGGCATCACCGTCGAGACGCTGGACTCAGACACAGCGCAGCAACTGCAACTGCCGGAATCGACCAAGGGCGTGGTAGTGACGGGCGTTGATCCGTCGAGCCCCGCGGCTGATTCGGGACTGCGTAAGGGTGACGTGATTCAGGAAGTGAATCACGCGCCAGTGAAGAATGCCGCGGAGTTTGAAGCGGCGATGTCGAAGTCGGAGAAGAATGGAGCGCTGTTGCTGGTGAATCGCGGCGGGACGACGGTGTTTGTCGCGATTTAATAGAAGGCGTTCACAAGAAGTTAGGCTGATTTGCTCGGCCTAATGTTGTTCACTCAACCGGTCGCGCCGGACGGGCGCGGCCGGTTTTGTTTTTGCGCGGAGATTTGTAAACACTGCGACTTTTTCAGGCGATGCCGATGATTTGATTGAGGGAGCCGACAAAATATTTCCAGAGGAGGTAGTAGGCGATCAGTGCGACCGGGGCGACGACGGGAAAGATGTGCGTTGCGAAACCGGGGATGGTGAAGTTGAGAAGCAAGGTCATCAGTATGCCGAGAGGGCCGAGGATCAAGGGAAGCAGAGCCCCATGGACGCCGACAGAAAGATGCGTGCGCTGGTGCGATGCGATGAAGAGGATGTTCCAGAGTCCCCAGAGATTGGGGACGACAGCCATCGGAAAAACGATGACGCGTTCGATGGGGATGGGGACGTTGTAGACGTAGCGTGCGAGCGTGAATGCTGTTGCTGCGATTAAGAGAAAAATGGTGGGAACGACAATGCCTGCCATGTATGCGCGTAGATATGTGTGCTGGTTCATGATTGTCTCCGAATTCAAAAGTGATACAGAAGCGCCGGAATAATTCCGGGGAAGATCAGAAGCGCCGCGGCGGCTAAGGCGGCCAGTGCCCAGTCGAACCATGGGACGCGGGTGTGGCGCCCGATGTTGGAGTTTGCCTCACGGTCCGTGGTGGATTGTGACTCGATGCGTGCGCGGAGTTGCGGCCACAAGTCGGCGCGGGGTTCGAGTTGATCTGGCGCTGGAGGCGGTATCGCTCGACGCAGGAGATGCTTCAGTTGCTTGAGCTCCTCCTCTTGCGGGTCTCCGTCGATCCCGCGTTTTTGCCGTTCGGGGTTCATGATCGCTCTCCGATTTCTGTTTCGAGGGCGCGGAGTTGTTTGCGCAGCATCCGCGTGGCGCGAAAGACGCGAACCTTTACGAGCGAGACTGTGATGTCAGCAGCAGCGGCGATTTGTTCGTAGGGCGCATCCTCGATGAGGGCGAGCGTAGCCACGAGTCGATATTTTGGAGGGAGGCTGGCAAACGCGGAGCGGATGCGGTCGCGCATTTCGCGCGAGATAGCGGGGTCGGGCGCGGCAGGTGCGAGGAGATCGTCAGGCAGAGTGGTTTCGTTGCGCGCTTTACGGAGATGGTCGAGCGCGACGTTGGTGGCGACGCGGTGGGTCCAGGCGGAAAAGTTGCCGTCGGGTCGAAACAGAGTGCGTGAGCGGTAAATGCGCCAGAAGGTTTCCACGGTTAGGTCCTCAGCGGTGGCGGAGTTGCGGACGATGCGCATAATCCAGGCGTAGACCTGACGCTGATGGTCGCGGAACAGATGCTCGAAGGCTTCGAGGTCGCCCGCGACGAATCGTTGCTGCAGGTCCATCGGCCACTCTCTGCTGATATTACTCAGGCGGGTAGGGCGAGGTTACAACGGTTTTCGGGCGCGGCGGGCTGGAACGAAATGGCTGTGGCAGGGGAAGTTAGGGTGAGGGTGTGTGTTTGGGATCGGGCAGATTGGAGCTTCGATGATTTTTGGTGTTTTGGTCGTTGCAGGGAGGCTCGAGCGGAGGTTTGGACTTGTGGTGGCTTGTTTCGGCGTGGTTCTGCTTGGAGCGTGCGGGTTTGTGCGAGCGAAGCAGAGGCAAGACTCGCCTGCGGCGGCGCAGTCTTCGCAAGCAGGGCAGTCGCAGGGCGAACCGAAGCTAAAGGGTGAGAGCGACGCGGCATCGCAACAGAAGATCGCCGTGGAAGTGAAAGTCGTCAATGTCTTGGCGAGCGTGCGGGATAAGCACGGGAAAACGATCGCGGACTTGTCGAAGGACGATTTTGTTTTGACGGAGGACGGGAAGCCGCAGGCGATCACGTATTTTGCGCGCGAGAGTGATTTGCCGCTGCGGTTGGGATTGATGGTGGACACGAGTTTGAGCCAGAGGCGCGTGTTGGGTGAAGAGCGGGATGCGAGCTACGGATTTCTCGATCATTTGCTGCGCGTCGATAATGATTTGGCTTTCGTGATTCATTTCGATCGTGAAGTGGAGTTGCTGCAGGAGTTCACTGCATCGCGGCCGAAATTGCAGGCGGCACTGCAGCTACTGCAGACGCCGGAATCCGGGATGGGCGGGCGGCGTGCCGGGGACGGCAATGGCGGTGGCAACGGCGCACCGGGTGGTCCCGGCGGTTGGGGCGGTGGTGGCGGAGGACAGCGCGGCCGAGGTGGCGCGGGAACACTGCTGTATGACGGCGTGTATCTGGCAGCGGACGAATTGATGAAGAAAGAGCAGGGAAGAAAGGCGCTGATCATCTTATCGGATGGAGTCGATCACGGAAGCCGCGAGACGCTGGCGACCGCGATTGAGGTCGCGCAGAAGGCGGACACGATCGTGTATTCGATTTTGTTCAAGGATGACGAGGGCTTCGGCGGCGGGCGCGGCGGATTTGGCATGGGTGGAGGTCCGATGGGCGGCGGGCGTCGTGGAGGCGGCGGGAGGATGCCGGAACACGTCGACGGGAAAAAAATCTTGGAGCAGATTTCCCGGGAAACCGGCGGGCGATTGTTTGAGGTGTCGAAGAAAGAGCCGATCGATAAGATCTATGCGCAGATCGAAGAAGAGCTGCGGAATCAGTACAGTCTGGGCTATCCGGTAGCGAAAGACGCGACGCCGGGATTTCATAAGATCTCACTGACGTCGAAGAAGAAGGATCTGGTC
This sequence comes from uncultured Acidobacteriota bacterium, assembly GCA_963795355.1. GTDB lineage: Bacteria > Acidobacteriota > Terriglobia > Acidiferrales > UBA7541 > Acidiferrum. Next base: position 390,972 of record CAWCHM010000005.1, on the reverse strand, counting down.
GTGCAGGCGCGCGATGGGTATTACCTGGGCGAATGAGGCTGAGCACCGCTCTTACGGCGCCGCGGCGACTCGGGATTTTAGTTGCTGCGTTACCGCTTGGAGTTGGTCGCGGGGAACGCGGATTTCGCCGACCAGCTCAACAGCGAGATGTCCGATGCCTGCGTCGCGAAATTGCGCGGAGGCGATACTGGCATAGGGCTGGGCGGCGGGCGGAAGCGTGGCGCTGAGGGTTGCTCCTTTTTGCATGGCGTTGAGGATTGACTCGCGGATTTTTTCGCGGATCATTTCGCCGAGCGAGCCGGAGCGAAGGAGTTCGCCGAGCGAGCCAGCGGCTTGAATGGCGCCGACTTCGGGTGTGAGGCGGAGAGCCGTGCTGTCTTGCTCGACAGAGGGCGTTAGTCGGATCGGCACTACCGCATTTCCGGCAACGATGCGCTTGGCCTGCTGTTTGCCGAAAGCTTTCACACAGGCAAAACGTTCGTAGTGGAGTTGGACTGTTGCGATCGCGGCGGGTGGCGCGGGTGTGAGTGTCGCTCGCTGGATCGCGATGCGTTCGGCGCAGCGGTCGTCTTTGTCGAGTTGCGCGCTCAGCAGCGGCGTGAGGTTTTCTTGCAGGCCGATCATGTCAGCGGTGAGTTGCAGGCGGAACGTGTCGGCGGCGGAAGTTTTGGACAGCATCGAGACCGTTGCGGACGCGACGATGTAGGCTTGCTGGTCTTTGACGGTGAAGGGAATTTTTGTCGGCGGAATGATGAACGTTGCGTTTTGCGCGTGAAGGATTGCCGGCAACGTTGGCAGTATCACAGTTGCAAGGAGGAACTTGCCCGTATTTCGAGTAAAAAATCTCCGCGGGTTGCGACAGGACTTGTTTGAGGCGACGTTACGCGATACCGATCTCCACTTGGCGAAAAACTGCACCTAGGCGCTCCTTTGGCGGCACAGCGAGCCCTCCTGGGCGCCGGCGTACTTGATTGTGATGTTTTCTTGGATGGATGACGTTCGCGATGGGCGTGGTTGCCTCTAATTGAAGAAATTGCCGAAAGGGATCTCACAGCAGGGTAAGATTGCCCAAACGAGAGGGGCGAGCGTCACGATGAACAAAGAGGACGTCGAGCTTCTTTTCGAATATGACCGTTGGGCTAACAACAACGTTCTGCAAGCGGCTTCCATACTCAGCGTTGAACAGTTCACTCGCGATCTGGGTGGCAGCTTTGGTTCCGTCCGAGACACGCTGGTGCACATTATCAGCGGCGAGTGGGGTTGGCTGACGATTTGGAAGGAGTCCGCGCTCACCGCTGCATTTGTCACAGATTTGTGGGCGCGGATTGGGGCTATCTTCAATCCGAGTGCGTATGGCGACATTGCCTTGGTGCGGATGAAGTGGGCCGAAGTTGAGAAGGAGCAAATCGTATTTGTGAATCGCGTCACGGACGAATCTTTGGGAACGATGCTTCCTATTCGCGCGACACACATCAGTCTGGGGCACTTGATGCAACACATGGCGAACCATTCCACTTATCACCGTGGGCAAGTTTCGCTGATGATGAGGCAACTTGGCGCAGAACCGGTCGCCACCGATTTCGCCCGGTTTCTGCTGGTGGGTCGCGGCGCGGTGGCGGAAGCACGCTGAGCTCGACATACGCAAAACGCCCGGGGCCGAATGGCTCCCGGGCGTTTTCTCTCTCAAAAGCGGCTTTCAGCCGCTGGATTAGTAGATATCGTACTGCTCCCAATGCAGTGTCGCGTCGGACTGGATGATGACGTGTTTGTGTGTGGTCTGCTCGAGTTCGTCGATGAGCATGGATTCGCGCGTCTTCAACGCTTTCGCGATTTCGGGATGCACGCGCAGCGTCAGGTTTGGATTTTCGTGATCCGCGGCGGCCATCTTTCTGGCTTCGGCCTGGATCTCGTAGCAGAGCGTCGGGCTCGACTTCACCATGCCGCTGCCAGTGCAATAGGGGCAAGGCTGGCAGAGCACGCGCTCAAGCGCTTGTTTCGTGCGTTTGCGCGTGATGCAGACGAGGCCGAACTCGTTGAACGACAAGGCCTTTGACGGCGCTTTGTCTTGCTCGAGAGCTTGCTGCAACGCGGACAAAACTTTTTCGCGGTTGCGGCGCTCTTCCATGTCGATGAAGTCGACGACGATGATGCCGCCGAGATCGCGCAGGCGAATCTGGCGAACGATTTCCTTCACGGCTTCGAGGTTGGTCTTGACGATCGTGTCCTCGAGGCGCGTGGAGCCTTTGCCGACGAACTTGCCGGTGTTGACGTCGATGGCGACGAGCGCTTCGGTGTGGTTGATGACGATGTAGCCGCCGGACTTCAACCAAACTTTGGCGCGCAGTGCTTTGTCGAGCTCGTGCTGGATGCCGAATTCTTCGAAGATCGGCGTTTCCTTGGTGTAGAGCTTGACGCGGTTGACGAGCTTGGGCTGGAAGCGGCTGACGAACTCGACGACCTTGCCGTATTCCTCTTCGTTGTCGATCCAGATCGCCGTGAAATCGTCGCTGACGTAATCGCGGAGCATGCGCTCGACGAGGTCGAGATCGCGATGCAAAAGCGCGGGAGCTTTGCGCTCTTCGCTCTTGGTCTTGATGTCGAGCCACGTCTTGCCGAGGAAATCGATGTCGGCGCGAATTTCGTCGTCGGTGGCGTCACCCGCGGCCGTTCGAACGATGAAGCCGCCGGGATACGCGTTGCCGGCTTCGCTGACGAGTCGTGCGCAGGCGCGAGCGATTTTCGGCGCTCACGATTTTGCGAGACACGCCGGTGTGATGCACGGTCGGCATGTAGACCAGGAAGCGGCCGGGAAGCGCGACGTGACTCGTGATGCGCGCGCCCTTTTTGCCGAGCGGCTCCTTGGCGATCTGGATGACGACATCCTGACCGGCCTTGAGCATTTCGGAAATGAGTTGCGGACGGCGCGGTGGGCCGGAGCGTCCTCCCTGATAGCCGCGCTCGCTGCGATGTTGTCCGCCGCCTCCGGGGCCGCGTCGCTGGAAGCGACCGCCACCGCCGGGACGTCCGCCGCGATCGCGACCTCCGCGATCGCCGCCACGGTCTCCCCCACGGTCTCCCCCACGATCTCCGCCGCGATCGCTTCCGCCGCGACTATCGCGCCCGACCACGATCGCGTCCACCACTGCGAAACGGGCGCTGAAAGCGCGAGCGCGGATTGCCGCTGCCGATGCGGGCGGAATCGCGCGGAGCAAATTCCTCACGAGGAGCGCCTGCCGGGCGTGGTGAGCGAGTCTCGCCCGGAAGCAGGATTGAATCGTCTTCGTGTGGCTGTGCACGCGGCGGGTTCGCCCGCGGCAGCGATCGACTCGGTCTGAAGTTCGCCTTCGTGATGATAGATTGCGTCGTTGTGGCTCGTGTGCTTCGCGGTCTTGAGCGTTTGCACTTTCGACGGCTTGGACGGCTTCGTCATGAGCCGCATCGGCTTCGATGTCAGCGCGTTCGGCTGGGCTCAGTGAGTGAATTTCTTCGGCGGTTTCAGTTTCTTCCGCGGCATCGTCGGAGACTTCGATTTCGTCGACGACGTGGACTTCTTCAACCTCCCCTTCGTCCTCTTCCTCGTCGTCTTCGTCGAATGCAGCGCCACCGACTATGGCGTCGGCCGGTGCGTGAGCCTGAACTTCATCCTGCTTGGCTTCGATGATGCTTGAGGAGAGCGCAGCAACTTCGTCGTCGCTGAGTGTGGATTCGGGTGCGACTTCGTCGCGAGAATCCGAGCGGTCACGTTCGAATTCGTGAGCCGACGCGCGATCCCCGGAGGACCCGGCCGGATTTTCGACTGAGCTTGACGATTCTTCTGATTCGATTACGCGCTTCAGCGTCGGTACCGGAGCCGGCGAGAAGCCAGCTGGGCAGTCCGGAAGAGCGGCGCGGCGCGTTGGGAGCCAGCGGCGCAGAGCCACGCGACGACGGGTTCGTCGATGATCGGTTGCGGCTCGTCGTGCAATTCGGGCTCGACGATCGGCGCTGATGGCAGAGCGGCCGCGGGACGATTGCGATACTTTGCGAGCGATTCGCCGGGGAGAACGAATTTCGTCTTCCTTGGCGCCGCCGTCGGCTGGAGCGGAAGGACGCTGGCTCGCCCTTCGGGGCGGCGATTTTCGAACCGCGGCTGGCCGCCGCGATTGTCGAAGCCGCGATTTGGCGGACCACCGCGATCATCGCGATTGTCGCGATTGCCATAGCCAGCCGCGCGAATCGTTGCCGCGCTGGTCGCCTTGAGGCGAAGCGTATTTCGATGGCGGAAGATTGCGTCCGCCCGGTGCCCCGGCCGGCCGCCACTTGACCTGGAGCGTCCGCCGCGACGGCGTCCACCGCGACGCCCGAAGCGTCCGCGTCCGCGGTCACCGCCGCGATCGTCCGCCACGATCGCCTCCGCGGTCGCCTCTGCTGCGTCCACCAAAGTCCTGGCTGCCGCGATTGTCGCGCGGGCCGCGATCGTTACGTGCCGGATATTTTTGCGTCGGATTGTAATGCGGCGCGAAATTTTGTGGAGCCGAGGCGTTCGATTCCGGCTGGCGCTCTTCGAATTCGTTGTGCGGCTCGACTTGCTTCGGGTTCACGGCTTTGCGTCGGCGCCGCAGCACGTTGCCTGGTTCGACGACTTGCCGAAGTTGTCGTGCTCGTGTCGTGATGCTCTTCGTCGTGCATGCACTTCGTCGTGATGCTCTTCACCGTGCTCTTCGTGATGAGCTTCGGCGTGAGTTTCATGATCGTGCTCGTCGTGATGTTCTTCGTGCTCGTGCGATTCGGGGCGTGGCCTCGCGCCCTGGCCGACGGTTTCGCCGGGCAAAACTTCTGTGACAACCGGCGCCGCAGACTGTGCCGGACCATGGCCGTGCGAATCGCCGTGCCCATGGCCATGATCGTAATCTTCAAGATTTTCGAAAACGTCGCTGACGTATAGGAAAGCGTCGCCATCGAGACCGATATCGACGAAGGCGGACTGCATGCCGGGGAGGACGCGGGTGACGCGGCCTTTGTAGATGCTACCGACCAGCGCGAACTCTTTTTCGCGCTCGATGTAAATTTCGACTAACTGACCTTCTTCCAAAATCGCAACCCGCCGTTCGTGGGAGGCTGCGGAAATAACCAACTCTTTCGACATGAAAAGTCCTCGTAATATGCGGCGCCGGAGAGTGCCGGTGCCGCCTTTCTGCGATTCGCCGGACGCGATAAGCCCGCAGATATTTGCGGACGCGCCGGAGTCATCGCTGGAAGTGGCTGCGACTGGATTGCAGCCACCGGACGGCATCGCAGCGAGCTTGTGCTCGACGGCGACGCGGACGAATAGCCAGCTCTGCGGAACGCAGAGATACGGAGGCGATAGCTTGTTGAAGGCGATGCCTGTGCGTACGAAGCGGGAGGGGCGGGTGGTGTGGAGCCCGGAGACACCGGGGTCATTCACAACGACGACGCACTTCCTCTTGCTTACGAGGCCGGTCCGTTGCCGGGAGGGGCAAACGGCGGACGATGCTGTCCTCACACTAATATTCCTGATTCTGAAACTATCTTCCGAACGGAGAGCGGCGTTGAATCGCTAAAGCGAATTCAGGCGGCGTGTTCGGGACTGGCGAATCGCTCAGTTGACGAACCGGCGAATCCGGACGTTCATCACCAGACCAATCGCCAGGAAAACAAACAATGTGGCAGAGCCTCCGTAGCTCATTAGCGGCAACGGAATGCCGGTGACCGGCATAGCGCCAATCACCATAGCCACATTTACTAAAACATGGAAACCAAGCGCGGCGGCTACGCCCATGACCAGGAACATGCCTGCACGATCTTTCGCGCGCTGAGCATTCTGCACGAGTCGGAGCAACAACGCCATATACAAACCCAAGGCAATCAGCACGCCCTTGAAGCCCTGCTCTTCCGCCCACGCCGACATGATGAAGTCGGAATAACGAACGGGAATGTAGCCGAGCTGATTTTGCGTGCCGTTACGAAATCCTTTACCCCAGAAACCGCCTGAACCTACGGCGATTTTCGATTGGAGCAATTGATAGCCGGAACCTTTCGCATCATCTTCGGGATGCAGGAAGGAAGTGATTCTCTCTCGTTGATACGGCTTGAGAATGTGCTTACTCACCGGAGGATAGAAAACACTCCCGACTAACAAAAGCCCAGCCAAACCGAATACGGCTGCGTGCTTCCACTGCAATCCCCCCAGAAAAGCACCTACGATCAAAAGGGGTACGAGCACTAACGCGGTGCCCAAGTCGGGCTGTTTCAATATTAGCCCGAGTGGCAAACAAACCAAAAGCCCAGCTTTGATCAGGTCTCGAAGGGAAAGCTCATCGGTACGCACTTCCGCAAAGAAGCGCGCCACCCAGATGATTATAATCAATTTTACGAGTTCCGACACCTGTAGAAATTCGCCAACGATGGGAAGCCACCGTTTGGCCCCGAAGCGGGTATGCCCAAACAGCAAGACCGCTACGAGGGCGACGATTCCGATCAGGTAGAGAATCCACGCTTGGTCGAGGATTAGATGATAGTCGAGGCGAGAAAGAGCGAACATCAGGATGAAGCCGACCACCAACCAGCGGATCTGCTTGGTGTGCATGCCGGCCAGGCTGCTGCCTTGGGTGGCCGAATAGATCTCGAGCACGCCTAAAGTGCAGATAGCCAAGAGGATGGCGATCAGCCACCAGTCGTAGTCGCGTGTTCCGCGTGCGTCATTCATAAAGTCTCGGTCCTGCTTCCGAGCACTTCGCCCGGCGAAATCGCTGCCCTTTAGGCGGTTACCGCTGCTGCCGCGGCTGCGGCGTCCGCTCGCGTGCCGGTGTAGCTTGCGGTTCGGCGTCGCGTTTGTCGGGCGGCCTCATCACGGGCTGAACCACTGTCGCTGCCGGTGCGCCCTTGGCCGGGTCGTAAGGCTTCGTGGCGTCGGCGTTGGAAATCCCTTCGGTGCGCTTCGTTCGCTTGTCGTAGAAGGCCTTGACGACGTCGCGGACAACGGGGCCGGCTGCTTCACCGCCATGCTGACCGCTTTCCTGCACCAGGGCTGCGACGCAAATCTCGGGATTGCGCTTGGGCGCATAACCGACAAACCATGCGTTATCAGCGAATTGCGATCCTTTTTTCACCAGCGCCATCTTGTTGTAGCCGATGACTTGGGCAGTTCCGGATTTGCCGCTGAACTCGACGCCGGCGAGTTTGAGCTGGCCACCCGTGCCGTGGGGCTCGTTCACGACGCCATACATCGCTTCGGTTATCTTTTCCACGGTGTCTTCGGACATCGGAAACTTCTGTTCGCCCACGTTCTGGGCGTCTTTCAGCATGTGCGGCTGCTTGAACACACCGCCTGAAGCGATGCCGCCGATGATCCGGGCAAGCTGAAGCGGTGTTGTCTCAACGGCACCCTGACCTGTGGAGACTGAAATTACTTCGCCGGCGTACCACTTCCGGTGAAAGGTCCGCTCGACCCATTCCTGCGAAGGCATCAGCCCCGACTCTTCTGAGGGCAGGTCGATCCCGGTCTTGTGGCCGACTCCCAGGCCGCTAGCATAGTAAGCGAGCCTGTCGATGCCCAGTTTCATGCCGACGTTGTAGAAAAATACGTCGCAAGACTCCAAGATCGCATCGTGTAAACTGATGATTCCATGCGACTTAGCGCCCTTCTTGGAGTAGAACACCCAGCAGTGGTATTGCCGGCCAAAAAAGGTGCCCCAGCCTGGGCAAGAGACTGTGTAATTCTCCGACGGCACGTGATCTTCGAGCATGGCCGTCGCCGTGATGATCTTAAAGACCGATCCAGGCGCGAGTTGGGCCTGAATCGCGCGATTCAGTAGTGGTTTTAGCGGATCGTCGTTGAGGTCTTTCCACTCTTTATTGGAGATTCGAATCGCGAAATCGTTTGGGTCGGGCGTCGGGCGGCTCACCATCGCCAGGATTTCGCCCGTCCGTGGGTCGAGAGCCACGACCGCTCCCGGCCGGACGCCCAGAGATTGCTCGGCGACCGCCTGAAGGTCGAAGTCGACGCTCAACTGAATCTGCTTGCCGGGTATGGCTTCCTGCGTAGGCAGGCGGTCGACTTCTTTGCCAACGCTGTTCACGATGACCCGTGCGCATACCGTCGGTGCCCTGCAGAATGTCGTTGTATTGGCGCTCGAGGCCAGTTTTGCCCACGAAGTCGCCGGGGCGAAACTTGCCGTCGCTGTCCTCGATCTGCTTTTCACTGACTTCCCCGACGTACCCGCTGGCATGCGCCATGAAACCATTGGGAAGGTACCGGCGGCGATGGACCATCAGCATTTCGAGCAGAGGAATATCAGAGCGATGCGACTCGATAAACGCGACGTCTGCCGGAGTTGCTTCGGGTTTGATAACGATGGGCTGAAATTTGGGCAATTCACGCGCGTTGTCGAGCTGATCCGACAGGTCGTTAATGGGGACGCCGAGGCCTTCGGATATCGCCGGCAGGCTCTTCGCGATGAGCGTCGGATCGTCGCGGAGGAGAAGAACGCTGAACGACGGGTAGTTATCGACCAGAACCCGGCCGTCGCGATCGAGCATGCGGCCGCGAGGCGCAATGACAGGTATAGAGCGGATGCGGTTACGGTCGGCCCACTGCGAATACTTGTCGGAATCGATGATCTGGAGTTTCCAGAATCCGACCAGCAAAAGGCCGATCATGCCTACGATGACGTAGGAGACGACAGCCAGCCGAGCCTGCGGCAATCGATTATCGTTGCGGAACCAGTACGACACGAAATCCCCGCGCGAGCGTTTTCATGGGCGGCGTGTATTCAACCTTCAGCCGCGCCTTCTCTACGCTTAATATCAGCCTGATCCGGAATCTCAGGAGGCTCTCGCGCCCTCAGAGTGACTATTAGACGCTTGATTTCGTGTGAAAATCAGCGAAATCGGTCCATTTCCACGGTACACGGGCGAGGTGTGGGCCGCAAGCCGTCCGCGGGGACAGGTTCCCTGAGTGGTACTAGCCATTAGGCAAAGGCATCGGTGCGGAGGCCTCCTTTCGGCGATCAACCGTTATTCGTGGCGCAGTGCCTGCATAAGCTCGATATCAGTGGCGCGCCGAGCAGGGACGAAACAGGCCACCAGTGCGATAACTGTGAGCAAAATCGACACGCCGATAAAAGTCACAGGGTCGGTTGGGCTGACATCAACTAGAAAGTCAGTGACGAGGCGTCCGATGGCGAAAGCCGAGAAAAGCCCCACTGCGAGTCCTACTCCGACAAGAATTGCGCCTTGTTTGCAGATCATGGTGAGCACCTGGTCGCGGCGAGCTCCGAGCGCCATACGGATGCCGATCTCCGAAGTGCGGCGGCTGACGCTGTAGGACATCACGCCGTAGACGCCGACGACGGCAAGCACTAGGCCGAGGAATCCGAGAGCGCCTGCGACAGCGGCGCCAGCTTTAAAGAACAAAAGTCCGTTGGCGCCATTGAGCAGGTGCGTCATCGTGCGAATTCCAAAAACCGGCATCGTCGGTGAAATGGAATGGATCTGTTCGAGTGCGAGGTGCGCCACCGAGTCAGTCGGTGCACTGCTGCGAATTTGCAGCGTAGCAGTGGACACGAAATTCTGGCTGAGGGGAATATAAAACCCGAGTTCGAATGGTCCGGAAACCTGATCGAGACGAGAGTTTTTCGCGATGCCGACGACTTCAATCGCGCGCTTTGAATTCGCGCTGCGGGTGAAGGTTTTTCCGATTGGGTCCTGATTCGGCCAATATTTCTCAGCCATCGCGGCATTGATTACCGCAACTGGTTGTGAATTCTCAGTGTCGGCGTCGGTGATCTCGCGCCCTCGCAGCAACGAGATACTCATGGTTTGGAAGTAATGCGACGAGATTGCAACCCAGATGGCGTGCGGGGCAGGCTGGTCCTTTTCGGTTGGACTTCCCATGACTTCGAGATCATCGCCCAGGACGGTGTCGCCGAGGGGAGCGGTCGAGGCGATGCTCGCCGATTGCACTTCGGGCAATGAGCGGATCCGTTCCAGCAATTCGCGGTAGTAGGCAACAGACTGTGGCCTGTCATAACCGATCTCGTGCGGATCGGTGGTGACATTTACGACGCCTCGGGGATTGAATCCGAGATCGGACTTTTGCGCATTCAGTAGGCTGCGCAGAGAAAAGTCCCGCTACGACCAGGAGCGCCAACGAACCGCCGACTTGCACCGCAACGAGTACGCTGCGCAGGCGCTGACGACGATCTGTCGAACCGCGGCCGGCGGAATACAAAACGTCCGCTAAGGTTGGCGAGCGAAACTCGCAACGCGGGAAAAAGTCCGACGAGGAGACCACTTGCCAGCGCGATGACGGCGGAATAAAGAAAAACGCGCCAGTCGAACGGAAAACTCAAGACCAAAGGGAGATCAGTTCCGAAATCGACGTTGGCGATACTTCGGATCACGTTGGTCGCCGACAATCGCGCCCGCCAGGCAACCGGCGAAAGAGAGTAGCAGGCTCTCTGTGAGGAGTTGCCGGATGATGCGGGTGCGAGATGCGCCCAGCGCGGTGCGAACGGCGATCTCGCGCTCGCGGCCAGTTGCGCGGACCAGCACGAGATTCGCAACGTTGACGCATGCGAGCAACAAAACGAGCCCTGAAAGAATCATGAAAAGGCTCGCCAGCTTCGGCAGCAAGCCCGGCGGATTGGTGATCCCGGGGGCGCGAAGCGGCATTGCGCGCAGTGAGCTCGAATCTTCCTGACGCGCCGAGTTGCTGAAAGAGACGCTGGCCAACGATGTCGAGTGCCGGCTGAGCCTTCGCTTCGTTCATTCCATTTTTCCAACGAGCAATAAGGTTAAGTGTCCGAGACTTGCGGTCGATCAAGAAATCGGTATTGCCATCACTGTCGAGCGTGGCCATTCCGAGCGGCAGATAGGCTTGCATCGAAACAAGCGGAGTGACGCCTTCAAATCCTTCAGGCGTGACGCCGACGATTGTGACCGGTTTTCCATTGATCGCAGCCGGTTTACCGACGATGTTTGGGGCAGCGTGAAAGCGCGCCCTCCAATAGGTGTCGCTGATGATGACGACGGGATCGCTGCCGGGCGACTTTCCTTCGTCGGGAAGAATGAGGCGGCCCAATTCTGGGCGAATTCCCAGCATCGAGAAGAAATTGCCGGTGACAAACGCGGTCTGCAAAGCTTGTGTGTGTCCTTCGTACGTGAGGCCATCGCTTGAACTTGCGAATCCGGCGTACCCACCGAAGATGATCCCCGCCGTGTCTGCGAATACATCGGAGGTTTGTCGCTGGAGATCGGTAAATTCGGGATACGAAAATTCGCTGTCGAAATTCGTTGGTCCGTGAGGAAAAGCGAGATAGACGACGCTGCGCGGATCGGCGATTGGCAACGGGCGAAGCGTAAAGCCGTTGATGATGCTGAAGATCGCGGTGTTCGCTCCGATCCCAAGAGCGAGCGTCAGGATGACAATGAACGCGAACACCGGCTCTTTGAGCAACATACGCGTGCTAAAGCGAACGTCGCGCCACGCGTTCTCGATCGAGGTGAGGATGCGGACTTCGCGCGTGCGTTCTTTTAAGCGCGTGACGTTGCCAAATTGGCGATGCGCTGCGTAACCGGCCTCGCCTGCGTCCATGCCGCCGGCACGATTTTTTTCCGCGCGCTGCGCGAGATGGAACGCGAGTTCGTCATCAAGATCGCGATCGATCTGGTTGCGGTGGAATAGCGATTGAATACGGTGCCGAAATTCGCGGAACCGATGTGAAAGCACGTTGTCACTCCTCCTACAGCTTCATTCCTGACGCAGAGCCAATGTCGGTTCGATACTCGCTGCCCGCCACGCGGGGAGAAACGCGGAGAGCGCAGTGACAACGAGGATGCCGGCGGAAACGAAGACGAGGGTTGCGGGATCGTTGGGGCGGACTTCGAAGAGCAGGCCCCGCAAGGCACGCGTGACAAGCAGCGAAGCTCCGCAGCCGACAGAGATAGCTAGCAGTGTGAGCAGAAGTGCCTCGCGCAAAACCATGCGGCCCACGTCGGAACGCCGCGCGCCGAGCGCCATGCGTACACCGATCTCGGAAGTGCGCTGGGCGACCGTGCAGGAAAGCACGCCGTAGATGCCGAGTCGCCGCGAGCACCAACGCGACGATGCCGAATCCGGAGAGCAGCGACATTGTGAAGCGGCGCTGCGCCAGTGAATCGGAGAGCAGTTGATCCATCAACATCGGATTGAAGATGAGCGTGTTTTTGTCGAGCGACCAGATTTGTTCGTTGATCGCGGGCGTGAGCGCGCTGGGCGCAACCGAACTCCGGACCAGTAACACACCGGGGTAGCCGAACGGCGCCTGCGTGTAGAGCAGATACGCTTGCGATGTCGTCGGCGTGTCCAAGCCGTATTGATGAATGTCGCCGACGACACCAACGATTTCGGCCCATGGCTTGTCGTCTTGTCGCCCACCGAGTTGGATGTGTCTGCCAAGAGGATCTTCGTTGGGAAAAATCTGGCGCGCGGTTTTTTCACTGATGATTGCGACTTGTGTGGGCGACTCGGCGTCGGCTTGCGTGAAGTAGCGGCCGCGACGCAGCGGGATGCGAGTCGTGGCGAAATAATCGGAGCTAACAACGTAGCGATCCACGCTGGGAGCTTGAGGACCAGGCAGATGGCGATCCTGAATGTGTAAGCTGGCTTGATCGAATCCGCCAAAATTTCCGGCAAGCGGGGGCGTGCTTGCGAGTGATGCGGACTCAACGCCAGGCAGGCGGCGGACGCGTTCGAGAATTTCAGTTTGTGCGCGAACGGTGACTTTGTCGTCCTCATATTTCTTGCCGGTGAGCGAGAAATTCGTTTCATACAAATTGTGGGCAGAGAGGCCGGGATCGACGCTCCAGGCCCGAACGAAACTCTTCAGAAGGAGCCCCGAAGCCACTGTAAGAATAAACGCGAGGCAAATCTGTGAGGCCACGAGCACGGCGCGGAATTTGCTCTGGCCGCCGGTGATGCCGCGAGACGCGCGCTGCAACGCCAGGCGGTGATCGATGCGAGAAGCTTGCAGGGATGGAGCGAGGCCCATCACGATGCCAGTCCCGGTGCTGACGAGAAGCGCGAATAGGAGAACGCCGGGATCGACATGAATATCGGTGGCGCGCGGAATTTGCGGAGGCGCCCATTGCGCGAGCAAGCTGGTGCCCCAAACAGCAAGCAATACGCCGGCGATTCCACCGAGCAAGCTGAGCAGCACGCTCTCGGTAAGAAGTTGGCGAACGATGCGCGAGCGGGCGGCGCCCAGCGCGGAGCGAAGCGCGACTTCGCGATTTTTCTGAGCCAGGCGCGCGAGCAGAAGATTCGCGACGTTGGTGCACGCGATCAGGAGGACGACGCAGGTTGCGGCGAGCAAAAGCCATAGGGTGGTTTGAACCCTCCCGTACCATGTGTCGCGTAGCGGCTGGATCAGGATGTGTTCGTGTTCAGAGTAGTCGTTCGGGAATTCACGCACGAGTTGCGACGCGATCGTCGCCATTTCGGCGCGCGCTTCTGAAAAACTGACGCCGTCGCGGAGGCGCGCGACTGAATCCAGATGGTGGCACGTGCGGCAGGCAAAGACCTGCGACATGTCGTAACCGAGTGGCGCCCAAACGTCTGGCGGGCTGCCGGCATCGGTGAAAGAAAGTGGCTGGAACGTGGCCGGTAATACACCGACGATCTCGAACGGCACCTGGTCGAGCACAATAATTTTGCCGATGACGTGTTCGTCGGCGCCGAATTGGCGAACCCAGTAGGGATAACTGAGAACGACGACGTGCCAGCTGGATGGACGGTCTTCGTCGGGCGTGAAACCGCGGCCGAGTCGCGGAGCGACACCGAGGGTGTCGAAGAAATTTTGCGTTACGCGCAGGCCGAAGACCATGCGCGGTGTGCCGTTTCCGGTGGCGGCCGGCGTCCAGCCGCGATACAGCGCGATTTGATCGAAAGAGCGCGTGCGCGATTGCCAGTCATGGAACTGGCCGTAGGAAACCTTTGCCGGATTGCTGTTCTCGGCGTCAGCAGGAGCGACTGTAACCAGTCGCTCGGGCTGGCGATAGGGAAGGGAATCGAGAAGAACGGCTTTCACGACGCTGAAGATCGCGGTGTTGACGCCGATGCCGAGGGCAAGCGTCGCGATCGCGATGAGCGCGAAGCCGGGGCTCTTTCGCAGCATCCGCGCTCCGTAACGAAGGTCTTGGAGCAGGTCTTCGAACGCCGCGAAAGTCCGCAAACGTGTCGTGCGCTCTTTGATTTGTGTCACGTTGCCGAGTTGGCGATGCGCTGCGTGACGCGCTTCGGTGGCATCCATACCGGCGCCGCGATTTTGGTCGGTGCGCCGCGCGAGATGAAATGCAAGTTCGTCATTGAGATCGCGATCGAGATCACCACGCGACCACAACGAGCGAATTCTAAGCCACGCAGTGCGAATTGATAGCGGCATGGTTTTATCTCCCGATACGACTGACGCTCTTCAAGTAGCTATTCATAGCGAAGCGCGACGAGCGGATCGACTCGCGTCGCTCGTCGCGACGGTACGAAAGCGGCCGCGGTCGCCACGAATAGAATCACCGCTGCCGAAATCGCAAGTGTCGCCGGATCGTTCGGTGCGGTCTCGTAGAGCAGTGATTCCATCACGCGAGTGAGTCCGATCGCACAGATCAAACCGATCCCCACAGCCAACCCCGCAAGCAACAAGGCTTCCTTCACGACCATTTGTGCAATTTGCGAGGCGTCGGCACCCATCGCCATGCGCACGCCGATTTCCTGCGTCCGCTGCGTTACTGAATACGACACGACGCCATACACGCCGATCATTGCCAAAACAACTGCAATGCCGGCAAAGATCAGCAGCAGCACGAGCTGGAAGCGCGCTTCGGCTGCCGAGTCTGAGAAAACGTGCTCCATCGTCTGGACTTCCGAGACAGCTTGCTGCGGGTCGTATCCGTGAATCGCCTCTTCCACCGGGCGAATAATCTGAGCTGGATCGCCCGCAGTACGGATGACGAGAGTCACGGCATATGCCGCAGCCTGCGCGTTCGGAAGGAAAATCGTCGCGACGGGTTTGTCTTTCAGTCGTGTCTGACGTGCACTGCTCACAACACCAACGATCCGCCCCGGATTCTTCACGCCCCAGCAGACACTAAGTTGTCGGCCAATGGCGTCCTTGCCGTGGAAAAATTTATCCACAAAGGCCTGATTGACGATGACGGACGTCTGCGTATCGACGTTGTCGTGCTCATCGAAATCTCGTCCCGCGAGAATCGGCGTTCGCATGGCGTCGAAATAGTGAGAACTCACGACCAGGAACTGAGCGTTTGGTGCATCTGCGTCGTTTTTCGGGAGCTCTGCGCCCAACGCAAAGCACGATCCCGAGACGCGGTCCATCAGTGGCAGAAAATGCACGAAGCCTCCTGCCTCGACGCCGTGCACACCACGAACCGCGCTCACCAGATTTTCCAGATAGCGCGCGCGAACAGGCGGCGCATCTACATTGTCCTGGACGAAAACGCGCATGGTGACGAGGTTATCCGTGCGAAAGCCGAGATTCACCGAAGTCAGGCGATGGAAACTTCGTAGTAGCAGCCCTGCGCCAACCGAGAGCATCAGAGCCAGCGCGATTTCCGCGACCATCAGCGCCTGACGCACGCGCCGGTTGCCTCCGACGCCGGTGCGCGAAGTCCCTTGCTTGAGCGCGTCGAGCAGGTCGATGCGCGACAGGCGCAACGCCGGCAACAATCCGAAAAGGAGTGTGGTGAAAAAAGTCAGACCCAACGCGAACAGGAATACGGTTGCGTCGATGCGGATCGACTCCATCCGCGGCAGCGGCGCCGCTTCCGGAATCATGGCAAGCAAGGCGCGCAGTCCCCACTGTGCCATCGCAAGGCCGCCAAGCGTGCCGAGGATTGACAGCACCAGATTTTCCGCGAGCAATTGGCAGACCACACGCCCACGCGCCGCACCGAGCGCGACGCGCACAGCGACTTCGCGTTCACGCCCCGAGCCGCGCATAAGCAATAAATTGGCGACGTTGGCGCACGCGATCAACAAAACGAATCCGACCGCACCGAGGAGCAGCAATAGCGGCTGCTGTACGTCGCTGGTTGAGCCCTCCAGCATGGGCAACACCAGAGCGCTCCAGTCGGTGTTGAAGTTCGGCCGCGTTGTGGTGGTGTACTCCGCCACGCGCAGCATGTCTGAGTTTGCTTGCACCATGGTGACGCCGGACTTCAGTCGAGCAACGACCGTCATGTAGCGCCCATCGTCCGCGTGCCTGGAGTTGCGGTCGATGACGTATGGCAAAAAGACGCTGCCTCGGATACTGGGCAGCGCAAATCCACGCGGCATCACGCCGATGATCGTCGCGGGCCTTTCATTGTTTCGAATGTGCCGCCCCACGACGTTTTCGTCGCCGCCAAATTGTCGCTGCCAGAAGTCGTAGGTGAGGATCAGGTGAATCTCCTCGCCCTCTTTTCCGTCGTTGTCTGTGAAGGTGCTGCCGAGCAGAGGCGCAACGCCGAGTATCGAAAAGAATTTCGGCGTCACGAGAATCGCCGGAACTTGGATGGGCTCATGCCCGAGTCCGAGCTTAGTTGAGGCGTCGATGATCCCCGCCATTCCGCTAAAGGTGTGACTTTGCTCTGTCCAGTCGAGGAAATTTATGGGATTGACGACGTTGCGGTCGGCGCCCAGCTTGAGATTTGTCTCCCACACCTGCACGAGCTGGGCGGGTTGCGTGTAAGGAAGCGGTCGCAGCAAGACGCTGTTCACTACGCTGAAGATTGCGGTGCTGGCGCCGATTCCGAGAGCGAGCGTCGCGATTGCGATCACGGCAAATAGCGGAGTCTTGAGAAGCATGCGTCCACCGTAGCGGACGTCTTGCGCGAAGTGTTCGACGGTTGGCATCGTTCGCAGATTGCGCGCTTCTTCTTTCAAATGGGTGACGTTGCCGAGCTGTCGATGAGCTGCGTGCCGCGCTTCGTGGGCTTCCATTCCAGCGGCCTGATTTTTGTCGGCGCGCCGAGCGACGTGAAAAGCGAGTTCGTCGTCGAGGTCGCGATCGAGTTGGTCGCGATGGAAAAGGGAGCGGAGTCGAGCCAGGAAGTGTTTCGGCCAGTGAGACATGATGACGCGTTTCCTTTCGCGCTATTCGTGGCGCAGGGCCAACGTCGGCTCGATGTTCGTGGCGCGGCGTGCGGGCACAACGCAGGCGACGACACCAATCGTTAAAAGCAGAATCGCCACACCGCAGATCGTCTGCGGGTCGTAGGCGGATGTTTGCCAAAGCTGGCTCGCGAGCACGCGCGATAGCGCGAGGCTGGCGACAAGTCCGAATGCGACGCCCACGGCGATCACGCGAAGGCCCATGCCGAGCACGAGTTTTAGAGCGTCGGAGCGCGTCGCACCGAGTGCCATCCGAATGCCGATTTCGTGCGTCCGGCGCGCTGTGGCGTAGGCGACCACGCTGTACACACCGATCGAAACGAGAGCGAGGCCGACGATCGCGAAAATCGTCATCAAAATAAAGCCGAATTGCGGTCCGGCGTACGATTGCAAATGAATGTAGTTCTCCATCGTGCCCGTGTAGCTGAGCGCCACGCTGCGATCGACGGCCCAGACTTCGCGCCGAAGCGACTCCATCAGCGACAGCGGATCGTTCGCGGTGCGCACGAGAATTCCGCGTTGCCCGGATCCAGTCAATGTGTACGGCAGCCACACTTCGGGTTCGACGGGTTCCTGCAAACCTTTGTTGCGTACGTCGCTCACGACGCCGACGACTTCAAACCACGGATCATCGACTTTGTCGGGGAAATTTGCGAGGTCGGAGACGCGAATGCGCCGGCCGATGGGATTGACGCGGTCGAAATAACGCTGCGCGAAAGTTTCGTTGATGACGGCGACTTTGCGGGCATCGTTAACTTCGATTTCGTCGAAGAAGCGGCCGTCGCGCAGTTGAATGCGCAGCACGGAGAAGAATCGTTCGCTGCAAAGCTGAAATAGTGCAGGCCATTTTTCGGAGTGGACTGCGCCCGCGACGTCGATGTCGGTGGGGAAGCCACCGTAAGGCGGGAGAGCGCTGCTTTCGGCTGCATCGACGACGCCGGGGAGCGATTTCAATCGGGTGAGCAGCGGTCGGTACAAGGAAACGAGCTGCGCGGCGGTTTGATAGCGCTCGCTCGGAAGCGGCAATCGCGTCACGAGCACGTGGTCGGCACGAAGTCCCAGACTGACGCCGCGTAATGCGACGAAGCTCCGCATCAGAAGTCCGGCGCCGACCAGAAGCGTAAACGAGAGCGCGACTTCGCACACGATGACTGCATCGCGAAAGCGTCCTTGGCTGGCAGTGCCGCTGCTCGTGCCCTTGCCGGAGTCGCGAAGAGGGCGCTCGAGATCGTTGCGCGCTGCACGCAAAGCGGGAACGAGGCCGAAAATGATTGGCGTGAGCATCGCGACCGCGAGCGCGAATGCCAGGACCGGGAAATTTAGAGAAATTTCGCTTTCCGCTGGAATTGTGACCGGCGGAATCAGTGCAACAATGAAGTTGAGTCCGAGCGCGGCGAGCCCCACACCGAGCGCACCGCCGCATACAGAAAGAATCAAACTCTCGACCATCAACTGGCGAATCAGACGCCAGCGGCTCGCGCCGAGGGCCGCGCGGACTGCAAATTCCTTTTCGCGCGTGGTGGCGCGCGCCAGCATGAGATTTGCGAGATTGGCGCAGCTGATGAGCAGGAGCAGCGCGACCGCGCCGAGCGTTAGCGTGAGCGTCGTGCGGAAATTGCCGACGACCATGTCGGTGGCGGAAACGATTTTCACCACGAAGCGCGGCGGATAGCTCTTCGGGTAAATTTTCGCGAGTTGATTCGCGATCACAGTGAGGTCGGCCTGCGCCTGGATGACAGTGACGCCGGACTTCAGATGGCCCATCAAATACCAGACTGGAGGAAATTCTCCGGCGATGTACGCCTGTTCGGCGCGTGTCGGTTTGACGGGCAGGAAAATGTCGCCGCTACCCCATCCGAAACGGCGAGGCATGATGCCGATGAGCGTGCGTGCAGAGCCGTTGATAATAAATGTTTGCCCGATTATGGAGGAATCGCCGCCGAAGTGCGACCTCCATGCTTTGTAACCGAGGACGAACGTTGGCGGCGCGCCGGGTTCGTAGTCGGCGGGCTCCATCACCCTGCCGTAAAGCGCGGGCAAACCGAAAAATTCAAACGTGTTCGGCGTGCAGAGGATGCCGTGCAGGCGTTCCATGCCGCCGCCGACTTGATAGAGGACGTCTTCGCTGGCATCGGCGATTGCGAGATCGAAGACGTGATTCTTTTCGATGTAGTCGAGAAATTCGGAT
The DNA here is from genome assembly GCA_963795355.1 of uncultured Acidobacteriota bacterium. GTDB lineage: Bacteria > Acidobacteriota > Terriglobia > Acidiferrales > UBA7541 > Acidiferrum. The sequence continues at coordinate 371,641 of CAWCHM010000005.1, read as the reverse complement.
GACGAGTATTCTGCGCGGCCGGCAGCGTCGACGTTAGCAGCGTCGTGAATTTCGACAGTCATGAAGCGGTTGGCGCCGGGATATGGAAACGGCTCGATGAGGACATTTTCGATGACGCTGAAGATTGCGGTCGACGCGCCGATGCCGAGCGCAAGCGTTGCGATGGCGACCGCAGTGAAACCTGGTTTCTTGCGAAGCGCTCGCAACGCGTACGTGAAATCACGCCACAGCGATTCGAGGGAAGTGAGGATGCGAACTTCGCGCGTGCGCTCTTTCAGGTATGCGACGTTGCCGAGCTGGCGATGCGCGGCGTAGCGAGCTTCTGCGGCCTCCATGCCGGCCGCTCGGTTTTTTTCTGTGCGCTTTGCGAGATGGAATGAGAATTCGTCGTCGAGATCTCGGTTGATCTGATCGGGACGCGACGTTGCGCCAAGGCGCTGCCAGATTTTGCTGAGCCAACTTTTCGCCATCGCGCTCTCCTCTCTCCCGACGACAACGTTGTCGCGTGCAACTACGCCGTTTGCAAAACGCGCGCGATCGCCCCCGACATGCGTCGCCAGTATTCGGTTTCCTGCATCAGCTGTTTCTTTCCGGTAGCGGTTAGTGCATAGAACTTCGCGCGGCGGTTGTTGTCGGAAACTCCCCACTCGGCCGAGAGCAGGCCACGAAGTTCAAGGCGGTGTAGGGCGGGATACAACGCGCCCTCTTCCACCCTCAGCACGTCCTGCGAGCTCTCATGGATCCACTCGGCGACCCCGTATCCGTGCATCGGACCGCGCGCGAGCGATTTCAGGATCAGAAGATCGAGAGTGCCTTGGAGCAGATCATCTTTTTTGTCAGCCATGCTGTTCTCTTACCATAAGACGTTTAGGGGAGGGAAGTGTTTCATGGTTTTTTTTGGCAAAGCAAACTTAAGTCTGGCTCTCGATCGCGCACTGAAACCTGATCCGGGCCTCGATCGGCTCTTGATGGGCTAAGGAAGCGGGATTCGTTGCGTGCGTGTTATCGTAGGTTCGACGAATCATGGCGAGCCAATCATCCCCTCTGCGCATTGCGTTGGTCGGCATGTCGGGTGCCGGGAAAACGTTCTGGAGCAAGAAGTTAGCGGCGAATGGGCGTCCGGGAATCTCGTGTGACGACCAGATCGAGGAGCGCCTTCGAGGCAGCCTTGCGGCCGCCGGCCACAGCGGGATCAACGGCGTTGCGGCGTGGATGGGGTGGCCCGACAGCGCGACCTACGCACAACGCGAGTCCGACTACCTCTCGGCGGAGATTTCAGCCCTCGACGACGTACTGAGCGAACTGGAGCGGGACCCGACGCGCGAACTGGTCCTGGACACGACAGGCAGCGTCATCTACACCGGCAACAATATATTGATGCGATTGCGGCGGCAGATGACGGTTGTCTACCTGGCAGCTTCGCAGCAGGAGCGGGAACTCTTGATCCAGCGGTATTTGACCGATCCGAAACCGGTGCTGTGGCGTGGCGCGTTTCAGCCGAAAAGTGGCGAGACACCAAACGAAACGGTGGCGCGATGCTACCCGAACTTGGTCGCGGCGCGGCGGCAAAGCTATGAAGCATTGGCACATTGCACGCTGGCGGTCGCCGATCTGCACTCGTTGCCGGAAGAAACTCGGAACGGCAACGTCGGCGACGCATTCTTAGCGAAAATTCAATCCCATCTGCGGCCGTGAGATACCGAAGCACATCGCGAGAGGCGCCATTAACATCGCTGCGCGGCGCGGTATTGCGCGGGCTCGCGCCCGACGGCGGCCTGTACATGCCGGTCGAAATCGCACGTCGCTCGCCCGAAGAACTGGAGGAATTTCGCGCGCTGCCGTTCACCGAGGTTTGCTTCCGCGTCGTGAAACCATTTGCTGCGCCCGAAGTTCCGGAAGAAGTGTTGTGGCAGGTCGTCAGCGAGGCGATCAATTTTCCGGTGAAGCTGGTTTCGCTTTCGCCGGGGCTGCACATTCTCGAGTTGTTTCACGGGCCGACGCTGGCATTCAAGGATTTTGGCGCGCGATTCATGGCGCGGCTGATGGGTTATTTCGTGCGCGGCGAGACTCGGCCGCTGACGGTGCTCGTTGCGACTTCAGGTGATACGGGAAGCGCGGTGGCGCACGGATTTCTGGGTGTGCCGGGAATTCGCGTGGTCATTTTGTATCCGTCGAAGCGCATCAGCGAAGCGCAAGAGAAGCAGTTCACGACGCTGGGCGAAAACATCACGGCGCTTGAAGTCGCGGGAACGTTCGACGATTGCCAGCGGCTGGTGAAGCAGGCGTTCACGGATGCCGAGCTGAACAAACGCGCGTTTCTGACTTCGGCGAATTCGATCAATATCGGGCGACTGCTGCCGCAGATGTTCTATCACGTGGCTGCGTACCGGCAGTTGCCGGTGGCGTCGGTGCCACTGATCGTGTCGGTGCCGAGCGGTAACTTCGGCAACCTGACCGCGGGGATTTTTGCGAAACGCATCGGATTGCCTGTGGCGCGATTCATCGCATCCACAAACGCGAACGATGTCGTGCCGGAATATTTGCGAACGGGAGAATTTCGCCCGCGTCCGGCGCAGCAGACGTACTCGAACGCGATGGACGTCGGAAGCCCCAACAATTTTCCGCGGCTGCTCGATCTCTGCCGAGGCCGGTTGGAATATGTGCAGCGCGAAATCTGGGGCCACGGCGCAACTAACGAAGAGACGCTCGCGGCGATGAAGTCTCTCCATGAACGGTTTGGATATATCGCCGATCCACACACGGCGGTCGGAGTGTTGGGATGGGAAGCCTACAAGCGCGAGCACGCGGAGCCGGCGCAGGGGCTCGTGCTATCAACAGCACACGCCGCAAAGTTCGCGGAAGTTGTCGAGCGTGCGATCGGGATTGCGCCGCCGTTGCCGGATCGATTGGCAGCGTACCTCAAGCGGCCCAAGCTCTCGATCCCTTCAACCAGCAAGTACGACGACTTCAAACAGTTTCTGCTGAAGCATTAGGTCAGTCGAGCCAAGCGATCTTCTCTCGGACGGCATCACGCGTCGCCGAAGAATCGTGCGCGCACGGTTTCATCCAGTGGACATTCCGGCCCACTGAAGAGATGGTCGGGGACGCGCGTAATGTCGGCGATGATGCCGGGCATGGCTTTCTGACGGCGAGCGTCGGCAGCGGCACCTTGGTCCTGAAACAAACTGCGGAACCAGCAACATACAGTGTGGATCGTCTGGAAATATTTGTCGTGTTGTTCCGCATAGCCGTGAGCAGCGCCGTCCCAACTGGAATCCGCGAGAAGAACATCGCGAAGCACGCGGGCGTCGCGCAAGCTTAAAGCCATCCCCTGCCCGAAGGTGGGGTCGCTGACCGCCGCCGCTTCCCCGATCAAAGCAACTCCATCATGATAGGGATGATCAACCCACATATATCCCGCGTCGAACGCAGCCAAAGGCCCGATGCTTTTTGCTGGCGCGTAGCACTCCGCGAACATCGGGCCGACGCGGCGCGACTCGGTAAGAAACCGTTCCATTCTATCGGGCCCTTGTAGCGCGAACTCGCCATCAGCCGGATAGCCGAGATAGGCGCGGCAACGATTCTTGCTCTGCGGAACGATGCCGCCGACCAACCCGAATTCGGGATTGAAGACTAACCAGGAGAGATCGGTCGAGATGGAGGCGCCTTCGAGGAGGACGCCAGCGAAATGGAACGGGTACATGTCGGTCTTTACAGAGAAACCCGCCCATTTCCGCGCCGTGGAGCCGCGCCCGTCGGCGACGACAACCAGTCGCGTCGAAATCCTTTCTTCGGCGCCGTTCCTCGCGATGACAGCGGGGCTCGAACCGGTCTCTATCCCGACCGCAGTTACACCACGGCGTACTTCGGCGCCAGCGTTTTCCGCCGCAGCGAGCAACGTCTCTTGCATTTCGGGGTGGTGAAATGTCACGCTGGCGAGCCGTTGCGGTGTCGTCTCAACCAGCGGGCGCGGGCCGAATCCCATGTCGACGATCGGCACTTCGGTGCCGCACGATTTCAGCAGTGCGTCATGGATGCCGAGTTCGCGCGCTTCGGCGACGCCCCACGGCACGAGGTATTCCCCTCGCACGCGATCGCGGAATTTTGTTTCTTTTTCGAGAATCAGGACGCGCGCACCGCGCTTTGCCATCGCAGCGCCGAACGCGGATGCAGCCATGCCGCCGCCGATGGTTACGATATCGAAATGGGAAGGGGTCATGACCGCTCCTATTCGAGCAAACCGATTTCCGCAGAAGCTGCCGACTTCGGGGTACCTGAGAGGTTTGGAGTGATGCTAACAGAAGATGCGCAGCACAACCATGTTGGTCTGGCGTGCGCGGACGCTTAATTCTTGCGGAGTTTGTCGAGAAGCATGAAGAAGAGGACGCCAACGACGGCGTTGACCGCGGCGCCGGTGGCCAGGTGCATTGTGAACCACGGCTCGGGTTGGGCAAGAAGCAGGCGGCGCGTCAGGATTACGATGCCCTGATGGACGCCGAAGAAGATCACGGTCAGGGCGAAGCGGGCGATAGGGTGTTCGGTGTCGAGGCGGGCGCCGATGGAAGACGCGAGATAACCGATGATGGTTTTGGCGATGCCGTAGAGGCCGATGGGGACAGTGGGGCCGCTGAGGCTGTCCTGCAGCAGGCCGATGGTCATGCCGAGGAGCAAGCCGGTGGAAGGATTGCGGCGGCTGAGGCCAAAGTAAATCGTGAGTAGCAGTGGCAGATCGAGAATCGCGAATTTCGGGAAGTGAACCGGGACGGCGGTTTGCAAGAACAGCGCGATAATGGTCGCCGCGACGATCGCGCCGCCGCGAAACTTGTGCACCTCAATATGGGCCTCGCCCATTCTCAATTCATAGGTATCGTTCATGGCTTCGCCGTCTTTGAGGAGGTTGGCGGCTCTTTCTTTGCAGTTTCCGCAGAGCTGCCGGCTGCGCTGCTCGCTTCTTTATTTTCGGACTTGGTCAGATCGAGCGGCTGGATCGAAAGCAGCACGATCACATCTTCGAGGCTTTCGAGATTGGCGGCCGGCTTCAGCCGGATTTGCTTGAATGGATTGCCGTCTTTTATCTGAGCGACAGTGCCGACGGGGAGATCGCGCGGGAAGATGCGGTCCATACCGCTAGTGACGACGTGCTGACCGAGTACGACGGTGTCGTCGTTGGCGACGTATTTCATCGCGAGGAGCGGTTCGCCGACGCCGCCGACGGGACTCTGAATATGGGACTCGACCAGCATCGCGCCGACGCCGCTGTCTCGATCGGTGAGCAGCAGCACCTGAGATGTGTTGGGATAGGTTTCGCTGATTTTGCCGACGACGCCGTCGGGAGTAATGACACCCATGTTGCGGCGGATGCCGTCGTGTTCGCCGCGATCGAGATAAATGGTTTGCGTGGACGAATCGGCACTGGCGGCAATTACGCGCGCGCCGAGCATCGGGACGCTCGTGTGGCTTTGCTTGAAATTCAGAAGCTTCGCGAGGCGATCGGCTTCGTCGGCCTTGTTCTGGAGTTCGTTGAGCTGAAGCTTGAGTGTGGCGTTTTCGTGCATGAGGCGCTCGTTGTCGCGAGACGCGTTTTGCAGGGCGAAGTAGTGATTCCAGATGCCGCGAATTCCTCCGACGCCGCTCGCACCCGCGCGCTGAAACGGTGTGACCGCGCCGACCGTCCAGACGCGAATCAGGCGGCCCTGGGAATCCCGCCGAATCTGAATCGCGAGAAACAGGATCTGAAGCACGACGACGCCGATCAGCAGGAACAGGCTCTTGTGGCGAGAAGGAATCGCTACCATGGTTTTCCGTCACAACCAAAAAATCAAAGTCGTAAAATAGAAATCCGAAACCCGAAAAATGGAAATCAGTCGATGCTGACCTGACGCAGCAGCTTGAAATCGCTGAGCATCTTGCCGGTACCGAGCACGACCGATGCCAATGGATCATCTGCGATCGAAACCGGCAAGCCGGTTTCTTCGCGGATGCGCTTGTCGAGATTTTTCAGCAGCGCGCCGCCGCCCGTCAGCACGATGCCGCGGTCGCTGATGTCGGCGGAAAGCTCGGGAGGCGTGCGCTCCAGCGCCACGCGCACTGCATTCAAGATTGTCGCGACGCATTCGCCGAGCGCTTCACGGATTTCGCTGTCGTCGATGGTGACCGTGCGGGGCACCCCTTCAATCAGGTTGCGGCCTTTCACTTCCATCGTCAGCGGCTTTTCCAGGGGATAAGCCGATCCGATTTCCATCTTGATCTGTTCGGCGGTGCGTTCGCCGACGAGGAGGTTGTATTTGCGCTTGAGGTACTGCATGACGGCTTCGTCCATTTCGTTGCCGGCCACCCGGACCGAACGCGAATATACGATGCCGCTCATGGATATGACCGCGATGTCGGTGGTGCCGCCTCCGATGTCGACGACCATGTTGCCGGACGGTTCATCGACGGGAAGGCCCGCGCCAATGGCAGCGGCCATGGCTTGTTCGACAAGATAAACTTCGCTGGCTCGAGCGCGATAGGCGGAGTCTTGCACGGCGCGCTTTTCGACCGGGGTAATTTCGCTGGGGACACCGATGACGATGCGCGGATGCACCAGGACGCGCCGGTTGTGTGCCTTCTGAATGAAGTGCGTCAGCATTTTTTCGGTGACTTTAAAATCGGCGATGACGCCATCTTTCATCGGCTTGATGGCGACCACGTTGCCGGGAGTGCGGCCAAGCATGTCTTTTGCGTCTTTGCCTACTGCAACGACTTCGCCTGTAGCTTTGTTGATGGCGACGATGGATGGCTCGTTTACGACGATGCCTTTGCCGTGCGAGAAGACCAGCGTGTTCGCCGTGCCCAGGTCGATCGCCAGGTCGGACGAAAACAGACTGAACACCGACCTGAGGTTGTAACCGTTCTTATTCATCCCTCGATCCTCCGCGGAGATATCTCTCCGCTGCCCGGGAAACGCGCTGCTTCTATTGTCCCCGACCGTCACGACCCGCGAAAAACCGCGTTTCGGTCGCCCACAGATTCGGCGCGGTGCTGCGAATCGCGCCACCGCACTCAACCATCTTTACATATCGGTCTACAGCGCTGCGGCCGTTAGACAAACGCTCAGTCGAACTTCACGCACTTGCTAGCGCGGCACTACGATCGACACTTGCTGCTTCGCGGTCCCACCGCGGCGATTCTGGCCGATGACCACAATCGTGTGCTCGCCCGGCGTCAGTGGATCGGTGAAGTAACGGAAACTGCCGTCCGCAGCGATGTTGGGTACCGTTTGCCCGTTCACAATAAGTGCCGCGCCGGGCTCGGTGTGACCGATGATTTCGGCGACGCGACCGTGTAGCTGCGTGTCCTGAATCTCAAGCACCATTTCCTGCGTCTTGCCCTGCGCAACGAGCGTGAACTTGAAGGTGTCGCTGACTTCGCTCGATTGCTTCTTCGCGTCGGTCGCGACAACGTTCCAGAAATAGTCTCCCGCATCGAGACCCGTGACATCGACGCCGGTGCCAGTCACCGTCGGCTGCTTGATCGCCTTGGTGAACATCGTCGTCGTGCTGATGCGCAGCGTATAGGAAACCGCGTCCTGCACCGGTTTCCATTCGAAATGGATGGAAGTCTGTTTCGGATTTTCGCCGATGATCGGAGCCAAATTCAGAGGTTGAAGCGGTTCGGGAGGAGCCAGAACGTCTGTTTTGGTAATCGGGCCGCCCTTAGGCAAGGTCGCTTTCTGGAATTGCGCCAGTTCGATGCGCTCGCCGCCACGCTGCACTTCGGCACTGCCGCGCGCCATGACGATTTCGTTTTCCTTGGTGTCGGGATCAGCCTTCACAGCGGCACGGGAGTTCGAAGCCAATTGAGCGGTCGAATCCTCGACGCTGACAGCCGCTTTCGACTCGGGGAACGTCCAATTCGGCGTTGCGAGGTCGACCGACCCGGTGTTGATGCGGACGGCGACACTCGTCGGCTTGTTGCTGGCCATGGTGTTTTCTTCGACGGTGATCAGCGTGTCGGGCTTGACGGTGTACGACGTGCGGTCGCCGAACGTGATGCGCGCCACGCCTTCCGAACCGGTCTGGACGAGATCGCCCTTATCGAGAGTGGTGTGGAAGTCGGCCTGAACCCACTGCACCGAGTTCACTTTTTTCACGAGAACTTTGCCATCGAGGTTTACGAACTTCGCCTGCGTCTGGCTCGCGGCGACGGCTTCGCTATCGCTGTTGTCGATGGCCGTACTGATTTTCTTTACCGTATTTTGATAGAAATTTGGACTGACGACGTAAAGCACGCCGAAGATAATGGCCGCGCCCAGAAGAATATAGACGGCGACGGTTTTGTACGTGACCGCAGTCCAATACACCTCGACCCGATGAATCTTGGCATTCGCCGCCGGGTCGGCCGAGCGGCGTGGGTCAATTGGGGTCTGCGTGGGCACGAGTTTTTGCGCACCGATAGCGCCAATTTTGAAATCTAGCACAGCGTTTTGGGGGCGTCCAAAGCGGCGGCGAAGGGGATGGTCAAACAGCAAATAGCAGGTGCGAAACTCTGTGGGAAGTCTGGCGGCAAGTCCCGAGTTTGCTTGGCTCGTGGCCCTAAGCGTCGACAACGGCGACGAGCTACCCGCCTCTTTCCCTAACTGATTCGCAGCATTCGACTTTTAGCGCGTGGCCGCCGCGGCCTGGGCGGTGTTCAGACGCAGAAACGCCAGCGTGAACGGCCATGCCTCGGCTGCGGCGGCGGGGTTGTACGATCCGCGCTGGTCGCAGAAGAAACCGTGATCGGCGTCTGAGATTTCGACGTTAATGAAGTTTTTCCCGGCATTGCTAAGCGCGTCGCGGACGGCGCGGGTCTGCTCCTGGGTGATGTGTTTGTCTTTGCCACCCCAGAAGAGAAGCGCGGGGCACCGAAGGTCTTTCGCCCGCATGAGCAGCCCGGGGTTGTTGCCTCTCGGAGCGATTCCGCCGCCGTAATAAGAGGTAGCGCAACCAATGGGCAGGGATAAGCCGGCGAGGAATGCAGCACGGCCTCCCATGCAGTAGCCGACGGCGCCGATGCGGCCTTCGGTGACGCCTTGCGCGGTCAGCCATTCGAATGCCGCGCGTTCGTCAGCCTCCACCTGGTCGTCCTTGAGCGCGTTCATGTGCGGCACGGTAGTTGGAAAAGCGTCGTAGCTGCCCTCGAAGCCGGAGGCGGTGCGGTGAAAGAGTTCGGGGGCGATGGCGATGAAGCCTTCGCGCGCGAAACGTTGAGTGACATCGCGGATGTGCGCGTTGACGCCGAAGGCTTCCTGAAAGACGAGCAGTCCGGGCAGAGCGCCGCCATCGACGGGGCGGGCGGTCCATGCCTGCATGGCGGTGCCGTCGGATACTTTGAGTTCGACGTATTCGCTGCGGATTTCCATTTGGCGTTGCTCCGTGGATTTCGTTTTCGTGTATTTTGTTTTACTGCGCTGGCGGTGATTGTCTGTTGTTGCGTTCGAAGAATTTTTTCTTGTCGATATTGCCGTCGACGGCGACATCGAAAAAGCCGACCATCATTTCCTCGTAGGTTTGATCTCCCCAGCGAACGGCGGAGTCGGGATCGGGATTGTGCGCATTATTCTTGGAGTTGTCGTACCACGCGATGGCCTGGAGTTCGGTGCCGGCTTTCAGGAGAAGAGGCTGCTCCAGTTTGTAGCTCATTTGCCAGTGAAAGTGATAGTTCACGCGTAGAAGCGTCTCGACGGTGGAGTCGCCGCCGGGCTGGCGTTCAGATGATGGCGCCCCGGAAACACTGGAAACGGTCGGTGCACTTGAAGCGCCAAGGGTAGGATTCGGCGCGGTGCCGATTGGATTCACGAGGTTGTATTCGAATCGCTTGCCGCGCAAATGCATGTGCGGGAAGAGGCTGAGCAGGAGCGCGTCGTTGGGCAACGTCCCGCGAGCTTCCACGCGATAGTCAGGCGCGCCCGGCGGAATGACGAAGTGGTCGTTGGTGAGCTGCAGCGTGAGGACGCGTTTGGGCGGCGCAGTTTTTGCGAAGCGCAGGCCAACGCGGGTCGTGTCGGTGCCGGCGTGGCCATTGGTCGTGTAGTGCATCTGGAAAATCAGATCGGATCCGGCGGGGATGAACTTGGCCATGCTCGGCGGGAATTCGTCGGGGGAACTGCCGGGCGCATAGACGAGCAGGACGTCGGCGTCGGTCCAATGCGCGCCGCGGCGATCTTCGGGGTCGGTCAGCCCGTCGGCGGTGAAGGGAATTTCAATGGGCGCGTGGCGCATCCAGTTTGAGTTGGGTGGGCGAACATAGACGACGGCGTGATGAACACTGGCACGGAGTGAGGGCAGCACTTCGACGGATTGGATCCAGCGATCTTCGGCGAAATGCGTCGGGACGATCTCATAGGTGTAATCGACGTCGCCGTCGGCGGGGATGGCTACGCCCTTTGTCATGGACAGGACCGCGTCGGGTTGAGAGATGGTCCAGCTTTCGGCCCAGTGGATTGGTGGAGGCGCTTCCTTGGCGTCGCCTGCGGGCGCGCCCGCTGCGGCCCATGCTGACAACGCGGCGACTTGATCGGGCATGAGCGAGGGATCGTTTGAGAAATGACCGATGCCCGGCACTGCGAACCACGGCGGCATCGATTTGCTTTTTACGGATGCAGCGATCGCAGCAGCGTAAGCCTTCGCCTGCGCGTAAGTTTGCAGCGCCATAGGCGCGATTCCGTTGGTGCGATGACACGTTTCGCAGTGTTGCTGCAAAATCGGTTCAACGTCACGATAAAACGTAGGCTTGGCTTCCGGCTTAGGCGATACAGTTCCCGGATGAGCGTGCGTCGCGACAGATAGCAAAAATATTCCCGCTACGACCGTCGTCATGATCGCCGCTGTTCTATTGCGAAGTACTTGCATCGGTGGTAGCGTTCCGTTCGCGAAAATTATCCCGCCTCCGCCTGCGCGGACACGTAAGGACCCCCATTACTATGAACGTTCAGCAAGACCCAGCCATTCCGGCGTGCCGGAATCGATTTGCTCCCGCGTGTCGTTTCGCCCATTTGAATTTTAACGCTTCGATCATCGCACTCCTTGTGACATTCCTTTGCTTCGCAATCTGCCCAATTGCCGGGGCGCAGAGCGCACAGGCAAAGGAGGGTGACAAGTGCCCGCCTGTGACGCGAAAAGACCCCGTCGTCGATGTACTGCATGGAGTTTCGATTGCCGATTCATACCGATGGCTGGAGGATCAGGATAGCGCCGAAACGCGTGCGTGGCTCGAGGCTGAAAATCGCTGCACCGAGGCGGCACTGCGTTCGATTCCAGGGCGCGCCCAGATTACGAGGCGCCTCAGTGAACTTCAAAAGACGGATTCGTTCGGTACGCCGTTACAGCGGAACGGGAATTATTTCTTCGACAAGCGCGCTGCCGGGCAGGACTTATACGTGATCTGCCAACGCCATGGCCTCGACGGCCATGACGAAGTGCTCCTCGATCCCCAAGGCCTGAGCGCCGACCATTCGACGAGCGTCGTGCTGCGCGACGTTACAGACGACGCATCCGTCGTCGCTTATGGCGTACGTGCTGGAGGCAAAGACGAAGTTACGATGTATTTTCTCGACGTTAAAACGCGTCGCAATCTGCTCCGACGTGTTGCCGCTGGCGGATTATTTCTCGGTGCAATTCGAGCCCGATGGCCGTGGCGTCTACTATTCCCGAACGACGCCCGCTGGCCCGCGCGTTATGCATCACGCGATGGGCGAAGATCCCGCGTCCGATGCTGAAATATTCGGAAAGGGCTACGGCACCGATAAAATTATCTCAAGTCAGGTCTCGCAAGACGGCCGCGACCTGCTGATCACCATCTCCTACGGCTCCGGCAGCACCCGCACCGACCTTTATTTCAAACACCTCGAAGGCGATGCGCCGGTGCAGCCGATCGTCAACGACACCGAGTCGCTGTTCATGGGCGAAGTTCAGGCCGGCACGCTGATCATAGGCACGAACTGGAAAGCGCCAAAATGGCGGATTTTTTCCGTCGATCTGAAAGATCCCGCGCGCGACGCGTGGAAAGAGATCGTTCCCGAAGGCGACGCTCCCTTCGAGGGGCTGACACTCCTGGGCGGAAAGCTTTACGTGCAGTATGTGCGCAATGTTGTTTCGCAAATCAAAATGTTCGACATGCAGGGCGCGCCGGCAGGAGAGATTCCGCTCCCCTCGCTCGGCGCCGTCAGTGGAACGATTGGCAACTGGAATTCGCCCGACATTTTCTTCTCTTTTGAGTCGTTCAACATTCCGGCGAGCATCTATCGCTACAATCTTCGCAGTGGCGAGTTGAATCCCTGGGCTACGCCGAAGGTGCCAGTCGATCCGAACGCCTACACCGTCGAACAAGTCTGGTACGAATCGAAAGACAAGACACGCATCCCGATGTTTCTCTTTTACAAAAAGGGATTGGTGAAAAATGGCACGGCGCCGGTCTTGCTCACCAGCTACGGCGGCTTCGATGTGAACCTCACTCCTTTCTTCTATTCTCCGGCGGTGGAATGGGCCGATGCCGGCGGCATTTTTGCCCAGCCGAACATCCGAGGCGGTGGCGAATTCGGGGAAGCCTGGCACCAGGCTGGCATGATGGAGAAAAAGCAAAACGTATTCGATGATTTCATTGCGTCGGATGAGTGGCTTATTGCGAATCACTACACCAGCGCCGACAAACTGGCCATCGAGGGCTCCAGCAACGGCGGACTCCTGGTTGGTGCAATGCTGACGCAGCGACCCGACCTGTTTCGCGCGGTTATTTGCGGTTATCCGCTGTTGGACATGCTTCGTTATCAGAAATTCATGAAGGGTTCATTCTGGGTTCCAGAATATGGTTCGGCCGACGATCCCGACCAGTTCAAATACATTTTGAAATACTCGCCTTATCAAAATGTAAAGGATGGCACTGCATATCCGGCCGTGCTCTTCATCACTGGGGACGGGGACACGCGCGTCGCGCCGCTCCATGCGCGCAAGATGGCGGCCCGGCTACAGGCGGCGAATTCGTCGAAACATCCAATCTTGCTTTTGTACGACACGAAGTCGGGCCATTCGGGCGGGCGCCCGCTCTCAAAAGAGATCGAAGAGGAAACTGACTCGCTGGCTTTCCTATTCTCGCAGGTTGGCGTTCCGGCGAAGTAGTTGCTGACACCTACGACCTAAGTCACGGACGAGTTGACTTGCTAGGCTGTTTATTTGGACCTTCCATTTACCAGCTTGGCCTTACACTCTTCGCTGATTTCCTCTATAATGTGTCGTTTGACCACGCAATCTGGAGCTTTCAGGAAATGGCATCATCTGATAATCGGCAGCAAATGTTCTCCCGCATCCTCTTGGGCGCGGTCGTTCTCGTCCTCGCGGGCGGCATGCTTTTGTACCTCGTTCCGAGCATGCCCGGCACGGGAAGTGACGCCTCCTCCTCGACCGATACTGTAGCCACCGTCGGCAGCGAGTCTGTCAGCATGCTGGAGGTTCGGCAGCAGTTGGCCGAGATCGAGCAGCGCAACCAGGTTCCCAAGGCGCTCGAGTCGCTCTACGCGCAGCAAATCCTGAAACAGCTCGTTTTCCAGAAAGAGATTGAGTACGAGGCCAAGCGTCTGGGCGTTCATGTGTCCGACGAAGAGCGGGCCGAGCGCATTCGCCAGTTCCTCCCGACCGCCTACGACGGCGGCAACTTTGTCGGCATGGATCGGTACGCGGCTGAGGTGCAGGCGCGGTTCCAGATGACGGTTCCGGTGTTCGAGGAGCAGATTCGTCAGGGCCTGCTACTCGAGAAATTCCGCAAGTTGGTGACGGACGGTATCAGCGTCGGCCCGGCGGAGCTTCACGACGAATTCCTGTATCGCAACGAGAAGATCAAGCTCGACTACGTGCTGATCAAGCCGGAAGATCTGGCGGCGAAGATCAATCCGGACGAAGCTGAGGTCAAGGCGGCTTACGAAAAGAACAAGACGAAGTACCTGGTCCCCGAAAAGCGCATCGTTCGTTACGCGTTGGTCGATGTGAACCAGATTCGCCAGAACACACAGGTTTCCGACGACGAATTGAAGGCGCAGTATCAGGCCGACATCCAGCAGTATCAGGTGCCAAATCGCGTTCATGTCGATCACATCCTTCTGATGACGGTCGGCAAGACGCCCGCCGAGGTCGAGGAGATCAAGGCGAAGGCGGACGACGTCCTGAAGCAGGCCAAAAAGGGCGGCAAGTTCGACGATCTGGCGAAGAAATATTCCGAAGACCCGGGAACGAAGGACAAGGGCGGCGACCTCGGCTGGATCACGCAGGGCCAGACGGTACCGGAGTTCGAAAAGGTGGCGTTCAGCCTGCCGAAGGGCGAGATTTCAGATTTGGTGAAGACGCAGTACGGCTTCCACATCATTAAGGTTTTGGACAAAGAAACGGCCCACACGAAGACTTTCGACGAAGTAAAAGATCAGATTCGCTCGCCGATGGTGCTGGCAAAGGCCGACAAGACCGCCAGCGACATCGCGGACAAGCTCTCGGCGCAGATTCGGCAGTCCAACAAGGTTTCGCTCGACGATCTGGCCAAGCAATACCATCTCGCTGTTGGTGAGACCCGCCCGGTGGCTGTTACCGATCAGATCATCGAGCTTGGCAATTCGAAAGAAGTGAAGGACGCGATCTTTGGTCAGCGTCCCGATGAGCTGAGCGTGCCGATTCACACGGACCGCGGCTTCCTCGTCCTCACGGTTCGCGGCATCTTGCCCGCGCACCAAGGCACTCTTGAAGAAGTTCGCGACAAGGTAGTCGCCGATCTGAAGCAGGAAAAGAGTACGCAGATGGCTCGCTCCAAGGCGGGTGATCTTGAGAAGCGGTTGAAAGCGGGCGATAAGTTCGAAACTGCCGCGAAGGCGCTGGGTCTCGACGCGAAAATGAGCGATCTCTTCGCCCGAAACGGCTCCATTGCTGGAGCGGCGAGCGGAAAACAAGTTGCTGCCGCATTTCAGATGAAAACCGGCGATGTTGGCTCGCCGCTTCCTCTCGGCGCAAACTGGTTTGTCTATAAGGTCGCCGAAAAACAGGAACCGAACCCCGACGATTTCGAAAAACAGAAGAAAGAATTGACCGATCAGGTCCTGCAGCAGAAGCGGACGATGGCTTTTGAGGCCTTCCGGACCGCTTTGGAGACCCGTCTGAAGCAAGAAGGCAAGCTGCGCATCATGACGGATAGGCTGAAGAATTTCGGCGACTTAGGCTAGCCTAAGTCATTTAATTCATTCATTATACAAGACTTAAAATTTAACATCACAGTGTCTTGCTTTGGGGATAGCGCCCCAGTACGCTATTTATGTCCGTCTTGGTGGGTTTGACCTCGATTCTCTGGGTAGCGCAGGGTCAAAAGACAGGCGGATCCATTCTTCTGATGAAATTCAGCCTCCGGTGAACTGGATTCCAGCTAGCCGGTTCCAACTCCGGGCCAAGCTCGCTGCAATCTCGGTCTCTGGTGACTCTTCTGACGGTGAACATCATGCCAGTTCGCACTTCGAACGTCCGTAACGACTATCGCTGCAGCATCGAAAAAAACCAGGGCGGCAAGTATTGCGTCCGCATCCGGGTACACTACCCCCGGCACGCCTGGTCCCTTGGTGTGTTTTTTCTCGCTTCCTCGTTCGATCGCGCTATGAAAAAGCTCGAGGAGTCGCTCGACTTCCTACAGCGGCACGAGGAGAAGCTGTGGTTCTGGGGCGTCGATCGCGCCGAAGACATGGGATTTTCGGCTGAGTTTCTCCGCGAGGTCGGCATGAAGCTCGACAAACGGATCGAGTTCCCGCGCAAGGCTGCGAATCTTGCTCTCACTCCTGAGCACTCGGTGCCTGCGTCCGTACTAGGCCCCATGCGCCGCGGATTGGCCGAGTCGTTCGACGGCGTGCGCACCGCGAACGCGGCGGACTAACTCCCCTCGTAGCATCCACCCTCCGATACCTGACCTGTGCCCACCTTGCGTCACTGGCCTTACTTTATCTGACCTGCTCCACCGTGTTACTCGTGTTTTGATCACCTATCCTTTGTCCCCGAGTCGCTCGTGCCAGCCTCGCCCTTTCTCGTCGTTCGCCTTGACAAGTTCGCGCGTCCCAGCCATGATTTCGCGCACTTATTGAAGGTATCCGCCTTTAAGCCTTTGTTCGATCGAACCCAGCCATGACTCGAAGCGACGGAGTGTCTTTCGCAATCTAGAGTGAGGCGGCGCGGAGGGAGAGAAGGAATGAGAAAAAATCAAAAGCTATATTTGCCCTTATTGCTGATCGCTGCGTTGGTAATGGGCACGTTTGGCGTGCGGGCCGCGAAGGCACGGAGCCAGTCTCCGACGGATCAGAGCCAGCCGGACAGCACTACAACCACCAAGAAGAAGAAAAAGAAGAAGACGACGGACGATTCGGCGGCGGACGCGAACGCGCAGAGCACGCCGGCCGACGATTCATCGACCACGACCAAAAAGAAGAAAAAGAAGAAGACTACGGACGATTCCACCGCTGCTGCAGGCGCACAGAGCACCCCAGCCGACGATTCCTCGACCACCACTTCCAAGAAAAAGAAGAAAAAGTCTACGGACGCCAACGCCGCTCAAAGCGCCGACACCAGCGCCTCCGCTGACGACTCGACCACCACCACCAAGAAAAAGCGAAAGAAGAAGTCCGACACCGCCGATGCTTCGACCGGCGCAGCGACTGCCGATAGCTCCGCATCAACCGACTCCAGCACTACCACCAAGAAAAAACGCTCCAAGAAGAGCGATACCGCCGCCGACGCTTCAACGCCCGCGGCGACCTCGGGCAATGCCAGCACCGACAATTCATCCGCCTCCGCCGATTCGACTACAACGAAAAAGAAGCGCAAGAAGAAGTCCGATACCTCGGACGATGCCTCGCAGCCCGCATCCGGCTCCGCTTCGAGTTCGCCGACCTCGTCCACCCCAGCCAGCTCCAACTCCAAGCCAGCCTCGACCCCGGCGCCAGCTCCTTCGGCCGCCCCAGCCAGCTCGCCGAGCAAGCCTGCCTCTACTCCAAAACCCACCCCCACTCCGTCAGCCCAGCAAACGCCCCCCGCCAACAGCAACGGTATGGTGTGGGTGAACACCGATTCTGGCATCTATCACAAGCCGGGAACCCGCTGGTATGGGAAGACGAAGCAGGGTAAATATATGTCGGAGGCCGATGCGCAAAAGGCCGGCTTCCGCGCAGCCGAAAAGGAATAACAGCTCGTCACAGAAATTGCAGAACACGCAGTCCGAACGACTGCGTGAACTCAAAGGAGAACGTCTATGAACAAGCACTCGATTCGCATGATGTTGCTGGCTTTGCTGCTTTCAATGGGTCTGACGGCGTCGATTTCGTACGCCGCCCATACCGCGAACGCCTCCAAGCAGGATGCGGGCACTGCGATGAAGCCCAAGGACAAGCTCGTCGACATCAATTCGGCCACCGCTGAACAGCTGAATGCGCTCCCCGGCATTGGCGACAAGTACGCCCAGAAAATTATCGATGGCCGGCCCTATGTCAAAAAGACCGACCTCGTTCGCAAGAAGATCATTCCGCAGGCGACGTACAACAAGATCGCGTCGATGATCATCGCAAAGCAGTAAGCCTTACAACGCATTTCCGGAGGGGCGGCCGGTGATCCAACGCCGCCCCAATTTTTTATGTTCCAAATTTTTCAGGTCGATGGAGGCAACAATGGGAATATTCGACGAAGTCGAAAAGCTCGGTGGCTCAATGCTCGGCGGCGAACACGCCGGTGCGCTCAGCGCGGTGACCGACTACATCAATAGTCCGCAGGTCGGTGGCATTTCGGGATTGCAGAAGATGTTCCAGGAGAAAGGGCTGGGCGGACTTGTGAGTTCGTGGATCGGCACGGGACAAAATCTGCCGATTTCGACGGACCAACTGAACAGCGTGTTGCACTGCGACGCACTCAATCAGGTCGCGTCGAAGTTTGGCCTCGATCCGAATATGCTTCAGTCAGTGATGACACAGTTGCTGCCGCACGTGGTGGACAAGATGACCCCGAATGGTCAGGCTGCGGCCGCGGGACAATAAGTTTTTCGATCGATGACCGATGTAATCGCTTTGGTTGACTCGGACCGACGAGAGCGGGTCGGAGGCATTGCCTTCGTCCCGCTTTTCTTTTGCAATCGCTCGACTTGAAATCAGAAGCTTATTTATCGCGAACGATCACTTCTCCCTGCCCAACGATCTGTTCGTTCAGCCACAGCTTGTACTTGAACGAGGCCGCTTTTGTGCCGGTCCGCACCGGACCGCTGAGCAACCGCATTCCCGCGGGCGCCTGAAAAACGTTCGATCCGAACGGGCAGCGATTGACGTCGAACTCGACCTTAAGATTGCCGGCGTCCGAAATCCACGACACCTGATCGCCGGGGTCGAGCACCACGGCCTGCGGGATAAGTCCTACCAAAACTGGGCGTTCCGCCATTTTTCCTCGCTGAATTGTTTGCCGACCAAACGATAGCACATCTTCCGCAGTGGCGATTGCGCAGCGAGCTTGGCGCGGCTGGCCTTTGGTCCAAATGAACTCCTCTCCGCACCTGTCCTACAGTTTGCTTGACCCCCCTTTTGCCGCCCCGTAAACTGAACAAGCTGAATCGTGCTGCTGAGTCTTCCCCCGGATTCAAGGTCGCTCGCAAAACGCTCAGTCGCGCGGCGTCGCACGCCTAATTTTTCCGCAGGAAATTTTTCGAGTATGGCCACTGCAACACGATCCCTGTCTATCCCTCTGCCGAACGGCGCCCGCATCTCGGTCGTTGGCGTAACTCCGTTCGCGATCATGCACTTACTTGCACTGGGTGTGTTCTTTGTGCCGTTTCGCTGGTCGTATCTCATCACCTGCGTGGCGCTGGTTTTTGGGCGGATGTTCTGGGTGACCGCCGGCTATCACCGATATTTTTCTCATCGCTCCTTTAAGACGAGTCGCGTGTTTCAGTTTTTGATCGCGTTTATGGCCATGACCTCGGCGCAAAAGGGTGTCTTATGGTGGGCGGCGCATCACCGGCATCATCACCGTTTTTCCGATCAGGAAGAGGATCTGCACTCCCCGACGTTGTTCGGATTTTTCTGGTCGCACATCGGATGGATCGTTTCCGATCGTTATAACGACACACGCACGAACTACATCGCCGACTTCGCCAAATTCCCCGAACTGCGCTGGCTCAACAAGTATCACTGGGTGGCGCCGGCCTCGCTCGGAGTTTCGCTCTATCTGGTCGGCGGCCTGCCACTGTTTCTATGGGGATTCGTCCTGAGCACCGTGCTTCTGTGGCACGACACCTTCACGATCAACTCCTTGTCGCATCTATTCGGCACGGTTCGCTACAAGACGACCGACACCAGCAAAAATAATTGGTTCCTAGCTCTCCTGACGCTCGGTGAGGGCTGGCACAACAACCATCACCACTACATGGCTGCAGCCCGTCAGGGATTTTTCTGGTGGGAAATCGACATTACGTACTACACGCTCAGGCTGTTCTCGCTCTGCGGTTTGGTTTGGGATCTGCGCCAGGTTCCTGTCCATCTGCTTCATTCCGACGAAGAAGAAGTCGAACTCGCCGCCTAATCCTAATCGTCACCCGCATTTCCCCCGTCTACGCATCAACCCGTAACTTCCTTCAATCGCAACAAGTGCTAAACTCATGCTCTCAATTTCAAGGAGCACACATGCGCAAACTCACCAGCCGGTTCCGCGCCGCAACCACAGTTCTCTTCAGCTTTCTCGCTACTGTGCTGTTCCTCGCGCCCATCGCTCGTCCCGACACCGTCATTCTCCACAACGGCACTAGCTACACCGGCAAGTTCGACGTCGGCGCCGACTCCACCATCACCTTCACCGACGGGCAGGGAATTCAATACAACTTCCCGCTACGCGATGTGCAGTCGCTGGTATTCGCCGAAGGCAACGACATCGTGACGCTACGCAGCGGCAAGGTCTATTCGGGCACCTATACCGGCGCGAACCCGATCCCTTTCATGGACAATCAAGGCGTCGGATATCAATTCCCATCGAAAGATGTTGAGTCGCTCGTGCTGACGCGCACGCGCCCGACGCCGCCGCCCGCACCCGCAGGACCCGCGAAAGTGATCCCAGTCGGCACCGAAATTACGATCCGCACCGACGACACAATCAACGCGCGTGAGTCCGGAACCGGCCAGCTTTACAGCGCCACCATCAGCCAGGATGTGTTCGACGCAAATAACAACGTCGCAATTCCCGCAGGCACGCCGGCCAAGCTTGTAGTCCGCGACATCGGCACCGGCGGCGCCGTAAAGAGCGCCGACCTCGCCCTCGATCTTTTTTCGATCTCCATCCAGGGCAAGGAATACCGCGTCGATAGCTCCGATGTGAACATCAACAACAAGCGCGGCGTCGGAGCCAACAAACGCACTGCCGAATTTGGCGGCGGCGGCGCAGCGATCGGTGCGCTCTTCGGCGGAATCTTTGGCGGTGGCAAAGGCGCTGGAATCGGGGCCGCAGCGGGCGCAGGCAGCGGCTTGCTCACCCAAATCTTCACCCGCGGCAAACAGGTGCAAGTCCCAGCCGAAACATCCCTGATGTTCCGCCTAGACCAAACGCTGGTCCTGAAGCCGCGCTGACCTGTAGCGGCGAGTTTATCTCGCCATCTTTCTTTCGATCCAAAGCTGATTGATGCCTGTCCGCTCGCAGCCTCGTGGGTCCCGGCTTCAGCCGCGACATTAGTCAACGCGGAAAAGGGGCTTCAGTCCCTAAAATCTCCTTCCACTTGTCACAAAATCGTCGCAGCAATCATCTGTAGCGACCAACAGTGTTACACTCCCACGCGAATTTCAGGAGACGCAAACCGTGCGCACACGAAATTTCTTCAGCATCCTCACCCTCGCAGCAGCCCTCGCCATCCCCCTAACCGCCCGCGCCCAGGATGAAGATTTTTCAAAGGTGCAGATCAAGGTCACCAAAGTCTCCGGCAACATCTACATGCTTGAAGGCGCAGGCGGCAACATCGCCGCATCCGTCGGTGAAGACGGCATCGTCATCGTTGACGATGAGTTCGCCCCGCTCGCCGAAAAAATCGCAGCCGCACTCAAAAATCTCGGCATCACCGACAAGCCGGTCCGCTTCGTCCTCAACACCCACTACCACGGCGACCACACCGGCGGAAACGCCAACTTCGCCAAGGACGGCTCGACGCTCATCGCGCAAGACAATGTTCGCAAGCGCCTGGAAGCGGGCGGCATCGCCGGCAACGGCGCCAGCGTGAAGTTCGAAAACAAGCCCGCCGAAAAAGCCGCCCTGCCGATCATCACCTTTGAGCACGACGTCACCGTCCACCTCAACGGCGAAGACATCCGCGCGCTGCATTTTCCAGCCGGTCACACCGACGGCGACGCAATCATCTATTTCCCGAAAAACAATGTCGTGCACATGGGCGACGATTTCGTGCGCTACGGTTTTCCGTTCATCGACGTCTCCGCCGGCGGCAGCGTCCAGGGTATGATCGCCGCCTGCGAAAAGTCGATTGCTCAGCTGCCCGCCGACGTCAAAATCATCCCCGGCCACGGCGCCCTATCCAATGTCGACGACGTCCGCGTCTACGTCAAAATGCTCAAAGAAACGAGCGCCGCCGTCGAAGCCGCGCTCAAAGCCCACAAAACCCTCGACCAAATGAAGAAAGAAAAAATCCTCGAACCCTGGTCAAAATTCGCTGGCCCCGCCGACAAGGTCACCGAAAACGAAAACGTCTTCACCGAAACCCTCTACAACTCGCTCACAAACACCAAAGGCGAGTTCGTCAAACACAACTAGTTACGAGCGAAAGCCGTTTCCCTCGGAATTTCTTGACCACACGCCGTAGTTAGCGTATATACAATAATTATGTTCTCTTGGGATCCGCAAAGGCCCCAAGGAACTATCGGAAGCATCACGTCTCGTTCGAAGAAGGTACGATCGTCTTCGACGACACCAGCGCTCTTGAAGTTGAAGACGTCGAAACTCAGGTTGATTCGGACAGGCGTTGGAAGCGGTTGGGATACTCAGACAGAAATCGCATTCTTCTGATCGTTTATACGATTCGGAGACTAGACAATGGCACGGAAACAATCCGGATCATCAGCGCGCGGCAAGCAACAGCGGCCGAGCGTGACTTATATGCCGGACGATGAGCTCGACCTCGTAGACGTACCCGAACTCACCGCCGACGAAATGAAACGCGCCCGCCGTGTTGGTCGTCCCGCGACCGGCAACGCCAAAACGCTCATCGCGATTCGCATCGCTCCGCGCGTGCTCGCAGGTCTCCGTCGCGCAGCCGCAAAGCAACACAAACCCTATCAGACGTACATCCACGACCTCTTGGAGAAAGCGGTCAGCAAGCGCGTAGCCTGACCGCTCACGTTTTTTGTAACTCTCGAAGCGCTCTCACTCGCAGCAACTCAAACGGCCTGTCATTCCGAACGAAGCGAGGTACTCTGCACCATCGCGCATCTCTTGCGCAATAAATGTGCTTTGCGGTTTAAACGCCGAGAAACACGTCGCGTCGACTTCGGTTTTTCCTCTACGCCCCCGCCGCCTTCACGCCCAGCTGTTGCAAGATTCCCAGCTGATCCGAACTCCCCCACCGCTCAACCAACTTCCCATTTTCAAACCGCGCAATCTGAACCCCGCGCGCCGAAACCTTCCGTCCCGTAGGCGCAATTCCCATGAACTCACCCTGGTGCGTCCCCGTCAGCGTATAAGCGATTGCCACGTTGTCGTCGTCCGCCACCAATTTCTCCCCCGTGATATTCAAATCCGGAAACGCCTTTCGCAACTCGCCAAAATAGAGGATGAACCCCTCAGGCCCCAGCCCTTGCCCCGGTCCCGGATCATGATCCAGCGCCTTCGCATCCACAACCTCGCGAATACCTTCCAGCCTCCCACTCACCACCGCTTCACCAAATTTACCCTGTGCCGCAATATTCTCGTTCTTGCCCATCTCAACCCTCCGTTTTCCCGTATTTAGTCGGACCACACTTCGATGACTCTCCCGGGAGGGAGGACACACGATTTTCTAGGGTTGCTACCAGGGGGCAATGGTGGGACGCCACGATTCTGTTCACACCGGCGGCAATCACGTCACGTGTTGTCGCCCTCGGCCATTCGTAGGTCGCCTTCCAGGCTGCGGGTTCGCCGTTCGAACGACGTGCGGACTTCAATTCCCAGGCGCGAAGCGTAGTACATCAGCTTCTCGACGCTCTTGCCCGCGATTCGGCCATGGAGCAGTTCGCTGACCCGGGGCTGCGGCTCCTCAAAAATCGCTTGGAGCTCTTTCTGGGAATAATCCCGCGCGCATCGCAGGATCTCCTCGTGAAGCTCGGTCCGGAATTTCGAGACGGTTTCGGCTTCGGACGCGAAAATAGCCCCATCCGACGATTTCCACTTGATCACATAAGCGGGCGCCTGAATTTCGTTCTTCATTT
The DNA here is from genome assembly GCA_963795355.1 of uncultured Acidobacteriota bacterium. GTDB lineage: Bacteria > Acidobacteriota > Terriglobia > Acidiferrales > UBA7541 > Acidiferrum. Next base: position 348,195 of record CAWCHM010000005.1, on the reverse strand, counting down.
TTTCTCCTTGCGAGCGAGATGGTCACGTCAGCGCATCTCTGGCATTCGCTTCGACCCAAAATGGAACTTCTTGCGTGTTTGAACACCCTCCGTAAGTCTCGGTTCGAATTATCGTAAGGTAATATATTGACAAGGTACCAGCAGTCTGTTATACTCAGTTGTGTTAAGTGCAACTACATTCGAATCCCACTGTCGTCACGGCTTCCAAACCGGGCTGGCCATCCTACCGACGCCCCGTCACAGCGACTCGTTCTCTTACCGTCGCCATCCTGCTCACGGTCTTAACGCCACGACTTCTCCGTTGGTCCCATTTCCAGCGGCTAGCAATCTAAACGCTTTAGAATCACATCCTTGCGCTCACGTGCGACGTAAGTCCCTTCAAATCAAATTCTTGCAAGAAAACGGGTGGGGGGGAGGGGGTCGCCAACCCGCCAACTCTCGTCGCTGACATCTCTTTGCCTGTGGAGTCGCTCCAAATTGTCCGTTGCGTCGCGCTGCCGCCGTGCGAGAAAATCGTTGCCCGCACTTCTTAGAGGCTGAAAACATGAGCGATAACCCACATATCGGCGAACTGAATCCTCCAAGCCGGCTGATGCTCACGCCTGGTCCGTCCTCCATGGACCCGCGCGTGTATCGGGCTCTGGCTACGCCGCTGGTTGGACACGTCGACCCGTGGTTCCGCGGTTGCATGGACGATGTGCAGGTCATGCTCCGCCAGATCTTTCAGACCGAGAATCGCATCACCATGCCGTTGTCGGCGTCGGGTTCGGGCGGCATTGAAGCGAGCGTCGTCAACACTCTGGAAGAAGGCGACGAAGCGATCGTGGCCGTCAACGGCACGTTTTCGGATCGCATGGCGGTCATCGCGGGATGCACCCCGGCTAAGGTGACCAAAGTTGAAGCGCCGTATGGGAAACCGGTTGATGCCGACGATGTGCGTCGGGCCGGCAAAGGCCGCAAGATCAAGATTGTGGGGCTCGCGCACGGCGAAACTTCGTCGGGCGTTGTGACTGATCTCGACAGTTTCCGTAAGGTTGCGGATGAGTTGGGCGCGTTGTTGATCGTAGACACGGTCGCGTCGCTCGCCGCGGTGCCGATCAACGTCGACAAACAGCGACTCGATATCTGTTTCAGCGGCACGCAGAAGGCGATCAGCGCCCCTCCGGGCATGTCACCGATCACGGTGAGCCCGGCAGCAGAAGAAGTGTTTCGGACGCGCAAGACCAAAGTGCAGAGCTGGTATTTCGATCTGACGACCGCCATGAACTATTGGGGCAAGGATCGGCTCTATCATCACACGCCGCCAATCTCGCTGATTTTCGCGCTGCGCGAGGCGATGCGCATCGTGTTGGAAGAGACGTTGGAAGGTCGCTGGGAGCGCCACCGCGTGAATCAGTTGGCACTCATCGCTGGGCTTGAGGCGATGGGCTTGGAAATGCTCGTTAAGAATCCGAAGGATCGCCTACCGACCGTGACCGCTGTGATAATTCCGGCGGGCGTCGACGATGTAAAGGTTCGGACACAGCTTCTCGATGAATTCAATATCGAGATTGCCGGCGGACTCGGGCCGCTCAAGGCGAAAATTTGGCGGGTTGGTCTGATGGGCCATTGCAGCCAAAAGCCGTTCGTTCTGTTATTCTTGGCCGCGTTGGAAAAAACTTTGCTCGACCAGGGCTTCCGTGTCCCCAGCGGCGCTGGTGTTGGAGCCGCCATCCAGAGCTACACACATGTGGATACCGCAGCCGCCGCAACCCGTTGAAAAGGGTAGGTCGTCGAAGGCCGGAAGAAAGTCGACGGACGCGACCGATGAACTCATCGATACGTCGATGCGTTCACTGAAAGTCCATCCGAACGAGCGAGAAGCCGCGAAAGATACGTTGGCGCGGCGTGAGGGAGTACGAGTGACCACGACAGATATCAAGCAACATGAGAGCAACGCGACGGCTCGGCCCATGCTGCCGAACAACGGCGCCATGAGCACGTTTGTCGGCGAATTCGATGTGGATTCGACGCTCACGGGTGAGAAATTTGCCTGCCGTTTTTCGCACATGTGGAACGGGATTGCGACGCGGCACGCCGACACGATCGACACGAAATTCTATGTGAATGGTGAAGCGCGCGTCGTTGGAATGGCGCACACCGCGTTCGTTACGTTTCGGGATCGTTCGGGCCGCGATTTGACGGATCGCGAAGCGAGCTTCATCGCCGCAGAATATTTGCGCGAGCGGTTGGAGCAGGATGATTTGCGCCCGCTGTACGATGCTTTTCGCGACGATGTCCTGCGCCTCATCGACGCCATCGGCATCAAGTAGCGCAGCAGATCGCGAACCGCAATCTGCACAATTACAGCTTCAAAAAAAATCAGAAATAATAATTTATTTTTGCTGCGATTGAGGGAAATCAGTCGCCGACTTCGGCGCGGAATGCGTCCATTTCCGGATGGCAAAGTCCATCGCGGCGAATGAAGTACATCACGAGGAACATCAGCAGCGCCCCCGCAACCATCACGAGCACCGCGACCTGAAGCCCGACGATCAAGTCGGCGAAATCATCGAGACGTCCAACAACATACGGACCGAGAATCCCGCCAAAGAGCTGCGTTGCGAACATGTACACGCCGACTGAGGAAGCATGCGCCCGCCGCGGCATCATGTCGTGAATCACCGCGGTCACTGGACCGTGATACCAAGACATGAAGAATCCCGCGATGAAGAATGCACCGACGACGTGATGCTTCTGCTCACTTGCGATCGCCCACAGAACGAACGGAGCGGCGAGAAGAAATCCGCACGCGACCGTGAGGATTCGACCGTACGGAAAGCGTTTCTGTAGCATGTCGGCGAAGAACCCCCCGGCAAGAACGCCGAGTAGGGCGGACACCAACAGCGCAGGGCCGAGTGAGATTCCCGCTTCGCGCAGACTGAAGTCTTTGTAGCGAACGACGAAATCGGTTCCCCACGTGATGAACGCGACGCTCGCGAATGTGATCAGGATGCCGCTGATGATCAGCGTGACGAACGCGGGAACTCGAAGGAGGCGCGAGAAGGGAATCGTTTCGGTGCGCGGGCCGCGCGGAGGTTCGGCAAGTCCGAGAATTGCGAACGACAGAATCAAGCCTGGAATTCCGATGACGTAGAAGACCGCGCGCCACCCGAGCCATTGACCGACGAGTCCACCGACAGCTTGGCCTACAGTTCCCCCGATCAACATGCCCGCGGCAAATATGGATTGAGCGCGTGCGCGATCTTGAGCAGGATAGCCGCCAGAAATCATCGATTGTGCGGCTGGAGCATATGCAGCTTCGCCGATGCCCACAAACGCGCGAGCGAGCAGGAGCATCGCGAAGGTGTGGACGTGGCTGGTGAAGATGGTCGCGAAGCTCCAGAAGATTACTCCGCCCGCGATGATGCGCGAGCGGTTGAAGCGATCGGCGAAGAATCCGAACGGAATGCTGGCGAGCGCGAGAACAGCCTGGAGCGCGACTTGTAGGTAGCTGATTTGAGTGCTGGTCAGTGCGAATTCGTCGCGAATCAGCGGGACCAATGGAGGAATCGCCTGACGGTCGGCGAAATTCACAAGATTGATGAGCGCCAGCACGGCAAGTAGGCGCACCTGATACGAAGACAGCTGGACGCGAGGAAGCGACACGACCTATATCGACTCCCAGTAAGCAAGTCCCGGTAAACGACTTCCCAGTAAACGATTCCGCTGGCGGGATGGCCTGGTTCCGTCTTACGATCGCTTCGGAGGAGCCCGAGGAAGAACGGGAACACCCGTCTGCGATCCTGTGCAATTATATACCTCACATGAAGCTGGCTCCGCTTCCTCCAAAAACAACGAGTGATCGGCTGACGACAGTACTGTCGTATGGCGCGCTGCTGCTGCTGCTCTATCTGGTTTACCGGATTGTCGAGCCGTTTTTTGTTCCGCTAGCGTGGTCGGCGGTATTTTCGATTTTTTTCTATCCGTTGCACGAGCGGTTGGAACGGAGCATGAAACCCAACGCGGCGGCGCTGGTGAGCACGACGATGGTGACGGTGTTGTTGATCGTGCCGGCAATCATCGTGCTTGTGTTTGCGACGCGGCAGGCGATCGATGCGACGACGCGGCTGCAAGCGGCGCTGATGGATCCGGACAAAGAATTGTCGATGCACACGGTTGCGTGGATTCGCAACCATCTGCCTGCGGCTTGGCAGAACACGGATTTCTCGCAGCCGATCCGGCAAGGGGCCGAACGCATTGCGACGTTTATAGCTTCGAATTTCGCCGGACTGCTGAAGAATTTGACGACGTTTTTTGTGGATCTGTTCATCGTGATTTTTTCACTGTTCTTTATGTTTCGCGATGGCGAAAGCATTGTGCGTGGCGTGAAGCATCTGATTCCGTTTGACGAGTCGATTCAGACGGACATGATCACGGAGTCGCGCGATCTGATTTTTGCGAGCGTTGCGGTCGGATTGGTGATTGCCTGCTTGCAGGGATTGCTTGGTGGACTTGCATTTACGATTGGCGGGATTCCGACAGCGGTGTTTTGGGGCGTGGTGATGGCGTTTTTCTCGCTGGTGCCGGTGGTGGGATCGGCGCTGATCTGGGTGCCGGCGGCATTGTGGCTGGGGTTCGGCGGGCATTGGGGCAAGGGGATCATGATCATGGTGATTTGCGGCGCTGTGGCGGGTACGGCGGACAATATTATCCGGCCGCTTTTGCTGCGGAACCGGACGCACTTGAACGAACTGCTGTTGTTTATCGGCGTGTTGGGCGGGCTCGAGGTATTTGGGTTGCTTGGGCTTGTTGCGGGGCCAACGATTGTTGCGGCGGCGATGGGCGTGTTTCGCGTTTACATGGATCGGCGCGACGCAATTGCTACGCAAGAAGCGTAAGTCAGCTTATCTATTGGTTTTTCTTCAGTTCTTTCTTCGAGCCTCTCTTCGACAACAGCAGTAGCGCGGCCAGCGTTGCGTTTTTCTGATCGGTCGTCCAAGGTGCGCCGACGGTGCGGCCGAGGGATTGCACCATCCATATCATCCTGGCGGCGCTGTGACCGAACTTCTCCTTCACTGCATTTTCTAAATCACGTTCCTTTATTTTGGTGACGGGAATATTCTGGGATTCGCACGCCTTGGCGAAGGCTTCGCGAAAAAATACGCCTTCGGCTGTGTGTAGCAGGGGATGGGCGGCGAGGATTTTTTCGAGAGGCGGGAGAGTACGGCCAGCGGCCATCAGGATTGCGCAGCCTGCGACCTGATACTTTTGGCTTTGGAGGACGTCAATAATCTCACGGAGACCCGTCGCGGCCGCGGTGTGTGCTGCGGCGAAAGCGGAGGCGATGAAAGTTTCGGCCTCGGAGAGTTGGAGGTTTCGGGCTGCGTGGTAGGGCTGGCTAGCACCACCGTCGGTTGTGGCGGTGATGCTAACACGGCGGCGTTCCAAGATTTCGATCGCGCCATTATCGTGCGAAACCGCGACCAAGGCTCCCCAGCCGGAGTGGACGCGAATTCCAAGTGCGGCGCGTCGCTTAATTGATCGCGTCATTGACCCTCATTCGCGAAAGGCAACACAAACCGGCGTCATTGTATCTATGCTGTTTAACAAAAGGTAGAGAACACCCGTGATACCCTGAGCCGAGGTTGAACCATGAATAATTGGTGGCAAGACGTTGTTTACGCGGGGCGGGTGCTTCGCAAGAATTGGTTCTCGACTTTCGTTATCCTTATTTCGCTGGGCATCGGCATTGGAGCGAATACCGCGATTTTCAGCGTCGTCGATGCGTTGCTGCTGCGGCCGCTGCCGTATCCGCAGCCCGATCGACTTGCGGGAGTGTGGCTGCATTCGCCGGCGCTTGGGATTTTTCGCGATTGGCCCTCGCCAGGTGAATATCTGGATGTTCAGGCAGAGAATCACTCTTTCGAGCAGATGGCGCTGGCGCAGAGCCGGGTGTTCACGCTGACGGAACGCGATCAGCCAGAGGTCGTCGAGGGGATGAAAACGCAATCCTCGCTGCTCACGATGTTGGGAGCGAAGACGCAATTGGGCCGCGTTCTTTTGCCGGAGGACAATCAGCCAGGAAAGCCCCAAGTGGCGATTCTCAGCGATCGAATCTGGAGGAAATTGTTCAGCGCCGATCCTGGAATTGTCGGCAAAAGCATCGTCCTGAATGGAGTTTCGTACACCGTTGCGGGGGTGTTGAGGCGAGGGTTCACGGTTACCAGCGAAGTCATGCCGTCGGAAGGGCCGATGGACAGAGTGGATATTTTTATGCCGATGCAGTTGTCGGCAGATGCGGCGAGAAATCGAGGCGACGAAAATTACAACGTCGTGGTGCGATTGAAGTGGGGCGTGTCGGTACAGCAGGCGCAGGCGGATCTGAATGTGATCGCGAGCCGGATTCAGGAGAAGGACAAGCGCGACGCAAGTTTTGGGATGCACATCACGTTGCTGCAGGAAGAGGTTGTCGGCGATGTGCGGAGGGCCTTGTTCGTGCTGCTGGGATCGGTTGGGCTTGTACTGTTGATTGCGTGTGCGAATGTGGCGAATTTGTTGCTGGCGCGCGGCTCGGCGCGGCAGAAGGAAATTGCGGTTCGCACGGCGATGGGCGCCAGCTGGAAGCAGATCGCGCGACAGTTGCTGACAGAAAGCACGCTGCTCGGCGTACTGGGTGGGTTAGTGGGCCTTGGCGTGGCAGCACTTAGCCTCGTTGTCGTACGCGCGATGAATCCGGGCAATATTCCACGACTCGAAGACATCGGGATCAATGGGTCGGTGATGGTGTTTACGTTTGGCATATCGCTGGGGACCGGAGTGCTCTTCGGACTGGCTCCGGTGTGGCGCGCGTTGAAAGTGGATTTGAATACATCGCTGAAGGCGGGAGGGCGCGCGGGGCAGTCCGACGGGGGGATATTGATGCGGCGGCACAGGCTGCGCGGGTTGCTCGTGATTTCGGAACTGGCGCTGTCATTGATGCTGCTGATCGGAGCAGGGCTGTTGGTGCGAAGCTTTGTGCGGTTGCAAGCGGTTCCACCGGGATTCAACGCCGATCACGTATTGACGATGGACGTGGCGGCGACAGCGCCGAAGTATCACCAGGACAAACTGCTTGCAGCTTTGTATCGCGAGATCGATGGGCGAGTCACGCGACTTCCGGGTGTGGTAGCTGAGGGGCAGGTGACGGCGCTACCGCTGACGGGCGAGATTGGTTGGGGCGCGATCTCGGTGGAGGGTTACACGCCCGCGCCGGGACAAGAGTTGCAGGTGGATCAACGAATCGCGAGCGCCGACTACTTTCGCGCGATGAAAATTCCGCTCCGCGATGGGCGCTATTTTAGTGAGCACGACACCGCAGACGTTCCTGGCGTTGTGATTATCGACGAGAAGTTCGCGAAGAGATTTTGGCCAACCGGCGACGCGGTCGGAAAGCATGTGTGGTTCGATCGGAAGAAACCAATCACGATCGTGGGAGTGGTCGGCGACGTGAAACAGTATGGGCTGGGGACCGACGGCAAGATAGCGACGTATTTTCCGCAACAGCAGGGACCGGCGAATCGGGTCTTTGTAGTGGCGCGCACGGCGGGCGATCCTACGGAGCTGACGGCCGCGATCACGAATGAAATTCATGAGGCCGATCCAACCGTGGTTGTGTACGACGTTCGGACGATGGAGGACCGCGTTTACGACTCGCTGGCGCGGCAGAGATTTGCGAGCACGATGCTGGGGGCGTTCGCAGCGTTTGCGGTGTTGCTGGCGGCGGTTGGGCTGTACGGCGTGATGTCGTATCTGGTGACGCAGAGCACGCGGGATATTGGCGTCATGGTGGCGCTGGGCGCGCGAAGCGGGGACATCATCGGGCTGGTGATGCGGCAGGGGATGGAGCTTGCGGGGATCGGAATTTTGGCTGGACTTGTTGGCGCGGTGGCACTGACGCGCGTGATGGCGAGTCTACTGTTTGGGATCAGTGCGACGGACTTGGTTACGTTTGGGATTGTTCCGCTCCTGCTAGCCCTTGTTGCGATTGCGGCGACGGTGATTCCGGCGTGGCGCACCACGCGAGTTGATCCGGTTGTGGCGCTGCGCGACGAGTAGTGTCTGCGTCACGATGCCTGTTTAGAGCTCCGTTCCCCGGGGAAACAATCCAATGAGAAATCTAATTTATGGGATCAACCTTACGATAGACGGTTGTTGCGATCACACCAAAGGGATCGCCGATGAAGACGTACACGATTATTTTACGCAGCTCATAAGAGACGCTGGCGTACTCGTCTATGGGCGCAAGACCTATGAGTTGATGGTTCCTTTCTGGCCTGATATCGCGAAAAACCAGTCCATGACACGCGCCTTGAACGAATTTGCCCGTGCATTCGACTCGGTGCCCAGGGTGGTTTTCTCGCGATCGATCGACAGCGTGGACGATGAGAATGCGAGAGTGGTTCGTACGGGGCTTAAAGACGAAATACTTAAATTGAAACAAGAACCAGGCAAAGATATTTTAGCCGGCGGCGTCGATGTTCCTTCGCAACTTATCGAACTGGGTCTCGTCGATGAGTACCGCTTTGTGGTTCACCCAGTCATTGCTGGGGAAGGAAGACGGTTGATGGAAGATGTTCGGCTGAAGGAAGGATTGCGGCTAAAACTTGTTGAGTCGAAAGTGTTTCAATCAGGAAGTGTTGCGCTTCGTTACTTAAAGCAGTGATCGCAAGGAACCTCGATGAGTCCACAAGCGAAGCCTAAGAAGAGTGGCGTGCCGGCGGATAAGCTCGAGCTGTTCGATAAGTTGATCGCGGTTCGGCCGGAGATTGAGCGGAAGGGTGCGAACAACGCTTATTCGGCGGTCAATGGGAATATGTTTTTGCTTATGCAGCCAGACTGTGTGCTGGCGATACGTTTGCCCGATGATGCGCGTGAGGAGTTTGTGAAGAAATACAAGGCGAAGCTGCATGAGGCTTATGGGGCGGTGATGAAGGAATATGTGGCGGTGCCGGATGCCGCGCTGGGGAAGATTAAAGAATTGCAGAAATATGTTGCGGCGAGCTACGACTATGCGAAATCGCTGAAGGCTAAGCCGACGAAGAAAAGCCGGTAAATAAGATGATGATGTCAAGGGCGCACCGCGTTGACACGCAGTTGGAGCGGGCCTAGAGTGCCGCTATGGAAGTACCTCTCACTCCCGAACAGGAAGCGGGACTCGAGGCGATCAAGCGGGAAGCGCGCTTTGTTGCAGCCGTGAAGGGCGGAATTGCCTCTGCTGAACGCGGCGATTTTGTTGAGCATGAGGAGGAAGTGATGGCTAGGATCGAACGGATACTTCGGTCCTGAGACGCATGTTCACCCTTGCGGGCGTTAGACGAAGGCAGAGCTCTTCGTTCAAGTATGGGCTGGGCTTCATCTAAACCCGCACCCTCGAAAAGCTGAGGGTGCGGCACCCAACGGCCCGGCTAAAAAATCATTTGAGCTGAATCTGGACGCGGATTGGATCGGGCGCGGTCATGTTGGATTTAGATCCCGCGATCTGAAAAACGATCGCGGCTACAGGGTGGCTGATCACAATTTCGCTAGTCGTTAAGGCCACGAGCTGCATTTTTGACATTGGTCCTGAGGACAGGCTACGAGATTTGAACAGGCTGCCCGGAAAGTCGGTGCAGGGTGGGGGGCGTATGCTATCGTACCCCGACGAGATGGAGTATGGGACGAATTGAGAGTGAGCAAGTTGTGGGAATGAACGGATTGAAGCCGGCGGGGAAGCACGCGGAGCTGCCTACCGAGAAATTGCGGTGGCGGTGCGATACTTCGCGATTGCCGTTTGAAACGACGGCGCAGGCGGAGCTGCGCGAAGGATTCATCGGGCAAGAGCGCGCGTTGCGTGCGCTGAAGATGGGCGTGGAGCTTTCGGCGCCGGGGTACAACGTTTTTGTGTGCGGTTTGGCGGGGACGAGCCGCGGCGGAACGATTGCGTCGATGATCGGCGAGTTACACCCGGTGACGAAGCCTTCGCTAGATCGATGTTACGTCAATAATTTCAAGATTTCTGATCGGCCCCGGCTGATCTCGCTGCCGCGCGGGCAGGCGAATTCGTTCAAGAAAGAGATGCAGGCGGGAATTGATTTTTTGCGGCGGCGGATTCCACAGGTTTTTGAGGGCGAACCGTTTCAGAGGCAAAAGGGAAGAATCGTCGAGCGGTTTACGGTGCGTGAAAAGGAATTGATGGACGATTTCACGCGGAGGATTTCGCGCGAGCAGTTCGCGCTGGGGCACATGCAAGTTGGCGCGGTGGCGCTGCCGGAGATTTTTCCGGTGCTCGAAGGGCAGATGGTGCCGATCGAAGATATTTCGAAGATGGTGCACGAAGGGAAGCTGGACTCGCCGCTCGCGGAGGAGATCGAGCGGAAGTACGAGCAATTCCGCCAGGAATTTACGGTGGTGTACCGGAAGACGCTGACATTGTCGCGGGAACTCGCGAGCGAGCTGAGTTATCTGGAACAGGAAGCGGCTTCGGTGCTGGTGGAAGGTGTCGTTGAGGAGTTGAAAGAAAAATATTCGAACGCGAGCGTTACGGAATATCTGGAAGAAGTGCGGCATCACTTGCTCGACAATCTCGATCCTTTCAAGGAGCGAGAGGGCGAAGGCGATCACGAAGGCGATGCGACGTCGTCGCTGGAAGGGATGCCGAAGCTGACTGGCGGGCCGGAGCGGGATCCGTTTCGCGTTTACGGAGTGAACGTGATTCTGGCGCATGGCGATGATGAAGGGTCGCCGGTGATTTTTGAGACGACGCCAACGTACGCAAATTTGTTCGGCACGATCCAGCGCGCATACGACGCGCGCGGCGGGTGGACGAGCGACTTCATGGATTTGCGCGGCGGGTCGCTGCTGCGCGCCGATGGCGGATTTTTGATCATGTATTCGCTGGAGGCGCTGTCGGAGACGGGAGTCTGGCGCGCGCTGAAGCGAACTCTAAATCACAACCGACTGGAAATTCAGCCGGTCGATACGTTTTATCCGTTTGGCGGGAGCGCGCTGAAGCCGGAAGCGGTGCCGATCAGCGTGAAGGTGATTTTGATCGGCGATCGTGATTTATACGAGATGTTGTACGACTACGAAGAGGATTTTCGGAAGATTTTCAAGGTGCGCGTGGAGTTTGATGAAGAGATGCGCATGAGTGACGGCGTGATCGCGGAATATGCGGGGCGATTGCGGGCGCTTTCGGAGAAAGAGTCGTTGGCGCCATTCGATCGCGGGGCGTTTGCGTCGATTCTGGAATATGGCGTGAGGCAGGCGGGTCGGAGAAATAAGGTTACGGCGCGATTTGTGGATATCGCGGATTTGGCGCGCGAGGCGGCGTATGTGACGTCGAACGCGGGCGAGTCGGTGGTGCGCGCGGCGCATGTGCGGACGGCGCTGTCGGCGAAGATGGAGCGGCACAATCTGATAGAGACGCGGATTCGCGAGATGATTGAAGAGGGGACGCTGCTCGTCGATCTGGCGGGAACACGCGTCGGACAAGTGAATGGGTTGAGCGTGCTGGAGATTGGTGGGTATTCGTTTGGCAAGCCGGTGCGCATAACGGCGACGGCGGCGCTGGGAAAAACGGGGCTCATCAATATTGAGCGCGAGGCGAATTTAAGCGGGCGTTTCCACGACAAGGGCGTGCACATTATTTCGGGATTTTTGCGGAGCCGGTTTGCGCAGGACAAGCCGTTGTCGCTGTCGGCGAGCATTTGCTTTGAGCAATCGTATTCGGGAGTCGATGGGGACAGTGCGAGCTCGACGGAAGTGTACGCGCTGGTGTCGGCGCTGGCGGAATTGCCATTGCGGCAGGACATTGCGGTGACGGGGTCGATGAATCAGCAGGGCGATGTGCAGGCGATCGGCGGGATCAACGAGAAGATCGAGGGATTTTTTGATGTTTGCAAGATTGAGGGGCTAACGGGCTCGCAGGGCGTGATGATGCCGGCTTCGAACGTCGAGGACTTGATGTTGCGCGAGGACGTGCTGGACGCGGTGACGGCGGGGAAGTTTCATATCTGGCCGGTGGGGAAGATTGAAGATGGCATTGAAGTTTTGACGGGGATGACGGCGGGCGTGCGGAATAGCGATGGGACGTTTGCGAGTGGGACGGTGTTTGCGAAGGTTGATGAGCGCTTGGGGAAGATGGCACGGGTGATGAAGGAATTTGAGTAGGGCGCATTGGCGCGGCGATCGAAGAGAAGAGTCGAACGAAATCCGGTTTTTTTGAATAGCGATGTGGGTCGCTACCTCACAGGCAGTCTCCTTCTAGTTGCAATTGGAGTCTTCATCTACCTCGCCGCCATGCAAAAGCGGCATGCTTCCATCAGTCCTGATCGGTGTCCCGCCGACGGTCTTCCAGCGGAATGGACCACACGACGCACGAATGGTTTCTGCGATTACGGGCATTCGAACACTCGTTCGGCGTCACATACGTGGAGAGGCCAATGTCCGGAAGGCATGAGGCCGCTGGGAGGTGATGATGAGAAAAGCATGCGCCCGCGTTGAAGTGAATCGGTTGACGCTGCTACAACGTGTCGGCGACCGCTAAGGCGCGGGAGCGACATAGGCTCGGCGGGCGGCCACGTTGTAGGTTGATGAAGTTGTCGCATCGGGAGGGGTGACGCGGACTTCGATGGTGTGGATTGTGCCGTCGTGGGTGGGCGGGGTGAAGGCCAGGCTGTATTCGTGGCGGATTAGCTGGGCGATTTGAGCGTACATGGTTGCGTAATCCTGAGGGTTGTTGGGGAAGTAGACCTTGCCGCCGGTGGCGTCGGCAAGAGCGCGGAGCAGGCGATCGGCTTCGTCGAAACCTTGTTGGGCGAATGCAGCTTTTGCAACGGCTTTTTGAGCTTCTTCTTCTTCGGTTGATTTGTCTTTTTTATTTTTCTTCTTTCCTTTTGCCGGCTGCGCCGGGGCGCGCATGGCACCACTCAAAGAAATCGTGAGAAGGCGGACGTCGCTGATTTTCAGGCGAGTCAGAGCGGCGTCGATGTCGGCGGGCGGTGATGTGTCGATTCCTGTCGAAAGAAGGACGATCGTTTTCTTGCCTTGGGTTTTGCCGAGCCAGTCGAGGACGGTGCTGAGACCTTTGGAGAGATTGAGACTGCCGAAGCCGACGTAGTAGCGGACGTTGGCGAGAGCGCCGTAGGCGGCGGGTTTGTCGGTGGTGAAATCGAGCATGAGTTGCGGCGCAGCGTCGTACTTTGCGACGGCGATGCGGTCGCCGGTGGAGAGGCCATCAAGGAACGAATGCGAGGCTTGGACGTGAGTGGAGGCGAGGAAATAGACGGCAGGGCCGGCTTCGACGAGCAGGAAAACCTCGGCGGGTTCGACGACGTTGGCGAAGTCGGTGATGGACTGTTCGACGCCGTCGTCGAAGATGTGGAAGTTTTCGCGGTGGAGGTCGGGGACGAAGTTGCCTTGCGCGTCGGTGACGGTGACGCCTACGTTGACGCGATTGACGGAAACCTGGATGGAGGGGGACTGGTCGGATGGGGATTGCGCGCGCGACTGTGGCGGCGATGAAGAACGACAAGACGAAGATAGAGAAGCAACGCGTTGGGGAAGTGGATCGCACAAGTGATTTTTATTTTAGTTGAATCTAAACCCCGCGATCTGGAAAACGATCGCGGCTACAGGGTGGTCGTTGTTGTGAGTTGGATGGGGCTTCGTCTAAACCCGCACCCTCCTAACACCAGGAGGGTGCGGCACCCAGGAACACTCTCGATCGTAGACAGTTCGTGCCAACTTTTATTGGAGCCATTGGTCGAAGTGGATGCCTTTTTCGTCTTTCCAGGAGGCGCCGGCCATCATGTGGAGGTGGCGCTGAGAATGTTTGGGGATTTGCGTCGGCCAGGATGTGGGGGACTTTTGCGGCGGCGGCTTTTTGTTGGGCTGTGGCTGTCGGTTTCTCAGCGGATTTCTTGGCCTCTTCGATCCAGCGGATTTTAGCGGCGGCCCAATCTACGTTTTTAAAATCAAAGAAGTAGAGACCGTTGATTTTCGCGGGATAGTCGGCGCGAGCGGTTTGGAAGCGGCGTGACAACCATGGCGTGCATCGTGTCGCGGCCAGCGATTGCTTCCTTGACCGATTCGAATTTCGGCGCTCCGTAGATGAAATTGGGAGTAACGCCGAGGTGGTAGAAGTTCCACTGCGCGACGCCCTTCGTGTTTTGTTTTCCGCTTAGAGAAATCTTGAGGAATGTGGTGTCGCCTTCGGCGCGTTCGGAGGTAATTTGTTCGCCGAGGAGAGTGCGCAAGAGTTTCAGCATTTCGGGTTTTTTGTTGATGCCGAAGACGTAGACCGATTTGTCTGGATCGAGCGCGGGGCTGAGTTGCATCGAGGTGAATTCGCCGGTCGGAAGGGTGAGCGCGTCGGCGAGGGGCATGCCGAGTTTTTGTTGCGCCATCATCTCGACCATCATCGCGGGATTCTGGCCGTTGGGAGACATGGCGGCGATGCCACGCTTGAGGACCTGATAGAACGCGGGGAGATCGAACTGAGATTCGCTGTACGAAATCGCGTTGGGCGGCATGATGGCGAGCGACGGTGGTGAATCGACGCCGGCGGGCCAGAGGTCGAGCAGGGAGCCGGGCGCGGTATCGCCGAGGATGGTGCCCTGGAATCGCGTCTTGGCGCCGTCGAGCATGACGCGGCCGCAGATTGAGCGCACAGCGTCGAGCTTGATGGCGGTGAGAACGGCCGGGAGATAGAAGCCGTTGGAGGTGCCCTGCGCGTCATTTTTCAGCGCGGGGACGGCGGCGAAAAGTTCGAGCACTCCGCCGAGATGGGATTGCGCTTCCTGGAACGCGGCGGATTGCGCAAGCGAATCGGGAGGCGCTATTCCTTCGAGGCGGGGAAGAATTTGTTCGAGGACGGCGGGATCGTTGGCGCTGGCCGCATATTTGCCGTGCTCGACCCAGTAGGTTGTTTCGGTCTTGCGCTGTACTTTCAGAGCGGGAATGCCGGCGATGGTGGTTTGCGAGAGCTGGGGCAATTCTTTTTCCTGATTGCGGACGCGGAGAACGGCTTTCGAGAGAAGCGCTTCTTTGCCGGTTCGGTTGTAGATGAAGAAAAGGCCATTCCATTTTTCGGCGGGAGCGCCAGCGGCCGGTGGCTTCGGCGGCGTGGCGCTGGCCACCGTTTTCGAGTCGGGCTTGCCGAGATACCCGAGGACGAAGCCGTTTTCGAGGAGTGCGGAAAATTCCTGAGTCTCCTCGGGCGTGAGGCCGGGTTTGGTTTGGGATTTGTTTTCGCCGGACGGAGTCGTCAGATTGTCGAACATCGCGGCACGGACCGGTGCGAACTCGGGATCGTCCCAGAGGGCATAGAGATTGTTGGCGTGGCGGATGTCGCCCGCTGGGGCGCCGCGCCAGACGACGTAGAAGGTGGTGCGCGCGGGAAATTGAGCGGGCTCAAGCGGAGCCTGAGCGTGCGCGCGCGGGACGGCGAAAAGGAAAGCGAGAACTATCGTGGCAAGAAGAGCGCGAACTCTTCGGCTGGGAGAGGGGTTCATTTTGTGCTCCAGAGTGCTGGGATGGCGGCAGGATTCAGGGTAACGGAGGTTTGAGGCGGGGATGAAGTGGACGGATGGGCATGGTTTCCAGGGGGGAGAGGTTGCGGGCTGGCGGGGTTGACAGGGCGCCACTGCGGATGAATGGCGGTTGGGTTTACGTTGAGATCCTTCGGCCGTCCTGCGGATGGTGCTCAGGATGACAGCACTTCGTGGGTAGGCTGGAAGGTGCTTCGGAGCGATCGCGATGGGGGCTGGCGTCTGAAGTCCTTCGCTTGGCTCAGGATGACAACACGAAAACAAAGTGGCCCTGCGGGCGTTCTTGATTGCACGCAGGGCCGTTTGTTTGCGGCGTTAGCCGTGAAGCTTAATTAGACGACGGCTTGTTCAGCGTTGGTGCCGCTGAGGGGGCCGCTGCCGGTGCGGCTGCCGGTGCGGCTGGCGGGGCTGCCGAAGCGGGGGCTGAAGAGCCGCCACCGCCTGTGCCTTCCTTTGGTGTGGAGAGGTAGCCGTTAATGTCATTTTTGCCGACGTCGAAAACGACGATTTCGTAGGGTGTCATTCGCGCAGCACCCTTGAGGTAGAACTGAACGGGCTCACCGGCAGTCTTGTCTTTCTTTTCGATGCTGCGATCGTCGACGAAGACGGTCATGGTGTACTTGCCCTTTTTCTGATCGGTCTTGTTGAGGGTGACCTGAACGGGACCGACGCGCTGCGGCTGCTTGCTCTTGGAGATCTTAAATTCGTAGTAATTGCGATCGCCGCGACGCTTGAGCTCTTCGAGGTCGTCGCGATTGTGAGCGATCAGGCCGCTCATGACGCCCATGTCGCCGTTCGCGCGCTCGAGCTTGCCCTTGGTCGTTTCGAGATCGGTTCGGGTGTCGGCGATGTCCTTCTTGGCGCCGCCAAGATCGCTAGAAACGGCGGTGATCTTTTCGTTGCTCTCGGTTTGAACCGCGCTGAGTTGCGTGGCGAGTTTTTGATCAGAGGCCAGCTGTTCATTGCGGATCGATTCGGCGCGGCTGCGAGCCTTGGCGAGTTCGGCGGCGGTGATGCCGATCTTCTGCTGCGTAACTTCGATATTGCCCTTGAGCTCGGCGAGGCGCGAGTTGGCTTGATCGAGTTGGGCGGTGAGAAGTTTGTTCTGGTCCAGCGCCTTGGAGAGATCGGTTTGGAGCTGCGTCTGCGCCGAATGACCGGCGTAGGCGAGTCCAGCAACGGCGAGGCCGAGAACGCCGAAAAGAACGGCGATCCAGCGCGGAGTCCCCGCGTTTGTTTCGTAGGTATAGGACTCCTGCGGAGTCGGGACATTCGGCGAAATACTCATTCAACCTCCTAGAGGATGGGACCCCAATTCATTGATCGTACCATTCCGAAAACTGCCAGAGCAATTGGGGACGGGTCGGCGAATTCGAAACGCCAACAGCATGAATCGGCGAAACATGGGGGCCCTGAAGGGACGCCCCTACAACCCCTGTGTTGACAACTCTGATTTGAGCGGTTGGACGGATGAGCGGACGTTGTAGTTTCAGGGATTCCATTCGGAGAGTTTGGTGTCCTCTGGGACGTCGGTCGCGCTTTCGAAATCGAGCTTGTAGCCGTCGGGATCGGTGACAATCGTGTACCACATGTTGTTACCGACCTCGGGCTCGGTCGCCGGAATGCCGCGCGAGACAAATTCGCGATACAGGGCGAGAGCGTCCTTACACTGATAGGAGATGCTGACGCCCTCTCCGGGGTTGTTCATCGGAGGGCGGGAGTCGTGGCCTTCGGTGCGGAACTCCTGGAGCATGATGGCTGCGGAGTCGCGTTCGAGCCAGCACCAGCGCAGCTTACCTTCGTCGACCCACTTCTTTTTCATTTCGAAGCCGAGGCCTTCGGTGTAGAAGCGGACGGAGTCTTCGATCTTGGAGACGCGGAAGAAGGGAACTGTCAGTTCAATGTTATTGGCGATTTTGGTATCGAGCCTTGCGCCGGAGTCCATTCGAACACCTCATGAAAGTGAGATTTGAGGCCGAGTTGAAACCTATTTGCGCTTGCTGGATTTGCTTGCGTTAGCTGCGTGCGGAAGTTCGGGCCAGCGCGCGTAGATGTTGGTGGTGAGGCCGCCGCGCGGAGTGAATTCGCCCTTCACGACACACCATTCGGGGTCGATGGCGTCGACGATGTCGCGCAGCATTTTGTTGACGGCGTTTTCGTAGAAGATGCCGAGATCTCGATAGGCAAGGAGATACATTTTGAGAGATTTGAGCTCGATGCAATCCTTGCGCGGGACGTACTGGATGGTGATGGTGCCGAAGTCGGGGAGGCCGGTCTTGGGGCAAACGGAGGAATATTCGGGGAATTTTGTGGTGATGACGTAATTGGGAAATTGATTAGGCCAGGCTTCGAGCGCGGGGAGTTTTGTCTTGATGCCGGCGGCGGCGTGTTCGGATGTGTAGTCAGGCATTTTCTTCCTCAAGAACAATTATATATGGGGGGTGCGGAGGAGGAAAATTTGATGGGAGCGCAGCGAGGATTTGCAGCTGGGGCGTTTGGGGCGCAGCGGTGCTGCGCCCGTACTTGATCGCAAAGAAGAGCACGGCGATGTCGTGCCCCTACGTGGTGCGCTATTGCGGGGTTAGGGTGATGTCATCGAAGGCGATGGAGAAACCGGTGCTGGCGGCATTTTTGCCGGCGACGGTGAATTTGAAGGAGTAGGAGCCGGCGGCGGCGAAGTTGAAATTGCCGAGGTCTTGGGTGGCGTAGACACCGGCGCTGCTGCTGGCGTTGTATTGATCTACTAGCGCGCCGACGTTCGCGCCGTTGATGGCGAGCTGGTAGGCGCCGCGCGTGTTGAGAAGTTTGGTGGAGATTTTGATGTCGTAGGTGCCGGCGTTCGCCACGCTGAGCGTCATCGTGACGCTTTGGCCGGCGGCGGTTGCGTCGAGGATGGTGCCGGTCGTGTCTGGGAACGAGGCGTAGGTGAACTGGCGGAACGTCGGGCCGGAGCTTACGGCCGCGAGATTCGCCGTTTGATAGACGACGGGAGTTTTTGGAGCGGTTGTGGTGCCGGAGGCGCTGTAAGTCCAGGTGAGAATTTCCTGCGTGGCTGTGGAGCCGCCGGTGCCAGCAGTGAATCCGACGAACGCGGAGTTGCCGCCGACGATTGACGGGATGTTGACCGCGAATGATGTTGTGAACGTCTGCGCGGTGTTCACCGTGTCAGTGATCGTGAGCGTCAGCGTCGCGCCATCGTAAGTAATGTGCGTTTTCATGATGTCGCCGCTGTGCAGATTGACGTTGCCGGCGATCGCTGTGGCCGGTGTGGTGGGCGACGCACCGTTGGTGTAGAGGCCGGTCGAGTTGATGCCTTCGCCGGTGTTGCTGTAGAGATCGAATTTTACGGCGACGCTCTTGCCGATGCCTGGAGCGCCTCCCGCTGTGTCGGGGCCGAAGCCGAGGCCGCCGCCACCGGGACCGAGCGCGGTGATGCCGGTGTTTTGAATGGTGAAGGTGAAGCCGTCGGCCGTGGGAGAAGTGAGCTGGAACGTGAAATCGTTGGTGAACGATTGCACGTTGACCGGGGTTGTCCAGAACGCGGATGCGGATTCGTTTTGCGCGGTGGTGTCGGTGAGTTGCAAGCGCGTGGCGTTCAGCTTGGTATGACCGTTGAACTGCATGCCTGCCGCGGTGAAGCCGGAGCCAAAATTAATTGCGGCGGTGCCTGTGCCACCCGAGCTGATGGTGATGACAGACTGCGCGATGGCGCTGTTGCTGAAGCCGGCTTCGGTGGCTATCGCGCGGACGGTGGTCGTGGCGTTGACAATGAAGGCGGCAGTGTACTTCGTCGAATTCGGGGTAGGTGCGGAACCGTCGAGCGTGTAGAAG
The DNA here is from genome assembly GCA_963795355.1 of uncultured Acidobacteriota bacterium. GTDB lineage: Bacteria > Acidobacteriota > Terriglobia > Acidiferrales > UBA7541 > Acidiferrum. The sequence goes on along the minus strand of CAWCHM010000005.1, from coordinate 328,816 downwards.
ATCGTCGCGCCGGGATCGGTGATGATAACGGTTTGCGCCGAGGTGTAAGTGCCGGTGGCTGGCGCGATGGTTGGCGTTGGCGCGGCTTGCAGCGCGCTGATGGTATATGCGGCGCTGCTGACGACGCTGGTGGTGAAGCCTGGCGCGGTTGCGAGCGCTTTGATGGTTTCGGACGCGGCGACCGAGATTGGATTCGTGGCAGAGAATTGGAGGGTGCTGCCGCCGGCGGTTGTGGCCGGAGTCGAGCCGTTCGTCGTGTAGAAAATCACGCTGCCGGGCGTCGCGTCGGTCAGCGTGACGGATTGTGTGCCGGTGTACGTGCCCGCTGCGGGGCTGAACAGCGGCGCGCTGGCTTGTTGCAGCGTCGGCGTTGTGCCGGTGCTGACGAACGACCAGTTTTCAATTTTCTGACTCGACGAAAGGCCGCCGGTGCCGCCCGTGAATCCGACGAAGGCGGTGTTGCCGCCGACAAGCGAAGGAATGTTGACGGTCCAGGTGGTGTTGAATATTGTGCCGGTGACACCGTCGGTGAGCGTCATGGATAGCGTTGTCCCGTTGTAGACCATGTGGACGGAGAATTCGTCGCCGCTATGTAAGTTGATACCGGAGCTGCTCAGGCTAGTGGATGGAACGGTTGGCGAAACTCCGTTGGTGTACAGGCCGGTGGAATTGTTGCCTTCGCCGTCGTTGTCGTAGAGATCGAATTTGATGGCGATGCTTTTGCCGATGCCAGCGGCGCCACCCGGATCGGAAGGGCCATAGCCGAGACCACCGCCCGCGGGGCCGAGTGCTGTGAGGGCGGTGTTCTGGATCGTGAAGGTCATGCCGTCGGCGCTGGGGTTGCTGAGCTGGAAGGTGAAATCGTTGGTGAAATTCTGAATGTTCTGCGGCGTGTTGAACCAGGCGCTGCCTTTTTGGTTGGTGAGGCCGCTGGTGAGCTGAAGACGCGTGTCGTCGAGGCCGGTGCTGCCGTTGAAGGTCATGACGCTGGCGCTGGAGCTGAAACCGACCGGAAAGCTTGGCGCGGAGCCGGCGGCAACGCCGATGCCGTAGGAGGCACTGGCTTGCGGGCTTGTGGTGAGGGTCCCGGAGGTCGCGATGGCGTTGATGGTTTCAGACTGGCTGACGGTAACTGTGGCGGAGCCGACCGCTTTTGTGGAGGAAGTTGTGGCGGGAGCGTTGATGGCGTAGTAGATGGTTGGATTTGGCGACGCGTCGCTAATGGTCACGGTTTGGGCGGAGGTGTAGTTTCCCGGCGCGGGAGAGAACGTGGGCATCAGCGTTTGTGTTTGCAGCGTGTAGGTTTCGTTGTTGACGGCGCTTTGGAGGAAGCCGGTGGCGGTGGCGATCGCTGAGATCGTCGTCGTGGTACTTACTGTGATTGGGCCGGTGTACGGCGTGGACGCGGTCGTGGCGGTTCCGGTCGTTGAGTAGAAAATTTGTGCGCCGGACGTGCTGTCGGTGATGGCGACTTGAATCGAGCCGACGAAAGATTCCGCGCCTGGATTGATGACGGGGGTCGCGGTGCGCGTTTGTCCATTCGAGAGACCGTAGATGGTGAGCTGACTTGCAGCGCCAACGTAGACTTTTCCGTTCGCGACGGTGGGGACGTTGAATTTGACCGCGGCACCGGGATTGTCGTTGGAGTTTGCCGAGCTGTCATAAAGCGTGGTGCCGATGTGAGCGGCATCATTGGCGCGCAGGACGGCGTTGGTACCGGAGCTAAAATTGTCGGTCTCGATCGTCCAGACGATCGGACTTGCGCCTGAGTTCGACGAGATGACGGGCGTCGGGCTGGGGAAGCCGACCGATGTGGGGCCGTTGCTCGAAGCGCTGGTGGGAAATTTTCCGTTCGACATGGGAAATGTCTTGAGTACGTCGTTCTTGCCCCAGATGTACATCGTGTTGTTGAAGAAGGCGGGCATGCCCCAGATGCCTGCGCCGATCGGAAATGATCCGCTGCCACCGTTGACGGGAATTTCTTGCGCAATGTTGTCGGAGCCGCTGTTGAATCCGCCCATGTTGTCGCGATCGACGATGTAGAAACGGCCTTCTTTGCCGGTCTGGAAGAGCAGGTGTGTGTGGCTGCCGGCTTGATCGGGCAGGACGAGGACGCCGCCGGATGCGACGTCTTCATCAGCGCCGTTGAGAGCGGATTGATTCAGCGGTGTGAAATCGTCGGCGACGGTCATGACGCCGTTGTTGAGGTGCAGGCGAACGATGCTGTCACCGTAGTCCATCGTGTTGGTGTACGGAGTTTTCGCGTCGAAGGTGCCGTTGCCGGTGGCGACGAAGAGGCGACCGCCAGGGCTGTTGCCGGTGGGATTGAGATTGTCGGCGGCGATACCGGAGCCGCTCATCCAAATGCCGGCGCCGATGCCGTTTGCGGAGGAGCACCACACGCTGGTTTGGGCCAGCGTGGAGGCGTTGTAGGCGAGGATCCAGCCGTGCCACGGGCCGTTGTCTCCGTGCGCGGCGAATGCGATGTAGACGATTCCGTTGAGGAGCAAAAGTCCGGCGCGATTGTTGTGCCACTTCTGATCGAAGGTGAGTGTCCCGCCACTGCTGCCATTGCCGTTGCCTGGAACGGAGCCTGACAACTTGACTGGGCCACCGAATTTTTCGGCGCCACTGGTGATGTCGAGTGCGTGGAGACGCTGAAAATAGCTGCCGCCTTCTTTTGTGGCGCTGACGAGATACATTGTGTTGGTCGAAGGGTCGATGACGGGGGTGCCGGTGATGCCGATGATCGGAGTGATGTCGGTGGTGCTGACGTCGCCCTGCGGAATTGAGGTGGCGCCACTGGCAGCGCCGTGCGCCGAGTCGAGCAGGCTCGCTTTCCAGAGAGGTGTGGCGTTTGCGCCGCCATTGTTGTCGGCATCAAAGGCGTAGACGGTGTCGTTTTCGGTCGCGACGAAGACGACGTTGTGCGCACCTTTGCCGGAGATAGTGATGTTCTGCATGTAGAGAGGCTGTGCGTAGATCTGGCCGTCAACAGATTGCGAAAACAAACGGCCGAAGTTGTTCGGTGTGACCGTGGAGGTGTTCAGAAGTGTTTCGGTCGTGTAGGAGCCGGAGCGGGTGTTGTCGTAGTGCTGTGTGGTGACGTTTTGCGCGCTCGTTGTTGAGGCGAGCAACAGCAGTGCAGTCGCGACGAGGGAGGCAAGCGGTGCCCGCTTTTGTCGAAAGACCGGTGAGGAGATACGACGGCAGGCACCTAGAACAGTGCGAGCAAAATTGTACACGACGACTCCCCCTGAGTGCGGATTACGGTTACGTTCAGTTTTTTGTTCAGGCTCGCGACGGGACGGTCACTCGCCGACCACTCGTACAACTTGCTTGGTCTTGCTCAATGCTCGGCGGGCTGTAGGAGCCGAGCAGTTCTCTCGTTTTAGCCGCGCAGAAGGGCCACGCGGCAGGTGGGCAGAGTATATCCAGAGAATTGAGGGCGGCACAATAGAACGGCGAAGATTTTTACCGGGGGGTAAGTCTACGGATGGTAACCGGTGTAAAACGTTGTGGCAGGCGGTGGCGAGCACCGATGCCGTCCGAAGGTTGGTGCCGGCACTGGCTATAGATCAGGGAGTTCCGCCCGTCGGAGCTTGAGGTTTTGAAACCGGGATGGGTGAGACTAAGATAGGGCCGAATTTTGGAGGATGCATGCGAGTGAAGAGCGTGAGTTTGTGGGCTACGGCGGTGCTTAGCGCGTGGGTGCGGTTGGAGCGCGACGGTTGCGTTCGGACAGGTTACGGTTCCTCCGCCGAAGAATGATGAGGCTTACAAGCATGGATTCACCCTAGAGCGGATTTTTGGCACCTCGAGTTTGCTGGGGCATACGACCACGGGAATTGCATGGACGCCGGACGGCAAGCGTGTGAGTTACTTCACGGATTTGGCAGGCGAGGCCAAGCAGGGGCGGCGCAAGGAATTGTGGGAGATGGATGCGGCGTCGGGCGAAAAGCAATTGTTGGTGGGCGCCGACAAACTCGAGACTGCGCTGCCAGCAGAGGCGGAGAATACCTCGCAGGCGACAGGACTTGGGCGGCATGCTCCGGGGCAGTATCAATGGGCGCCGAGCGGGGATGCGTTGTTGCTGCAAGGCGGGACGGCGCTGGCGTGGTTCGATCTGAAATCGCAAGTGGCGAAGGCGTTGGTGTCGGGAAAAGCGCCGATCGCCGATCCGAAAATTTCTCCTGATGGGAAATACGTGAGTTTTGTTCGCGATCACAATTTGTGGCTGGTGCGGGTGTCGGACGGAAAAGAGCGCGCGTTTACGACGGGTGGGAGCGAAGAGGTTCGAAAAGGCGAGCTGGATTGGGTTTATCCGGAGGAGCTTGATTTGACGACGGCGTATTGGTGGGCGCCGGATTCGTCGTCGATTGCGTTTCTGGAGATGGACGAGCGCAAGGTGACGCCGTATCCGCTTGTGGATTTTGCGTCGGTCACGGGGGAAGCCCAGGAAGAGCGGTATCCGGTTGCGGGCGGGAACAATCCGATTGTCCGCGTTTTTGTGGGCAAGGTGAATGGCGGCGAGGCGCGCGCGATGGATACAGGCGCGGATTCGAACATCTATATACCGCGCGTGGAATGGTTGCCGGATTCGAAGCATGTCGCGATCGAGCGGCTGAATCGGGCGCAGACGGTGATCGATTTGCTGTTTGCGGAGCCGGGGTCGGGGAATTCTCGCACCGTTTTCAGCGAGAAAGATTTGTATTGGATCAATGTCAGCGACGATCTGACGTTTTTGAAAGATGGGAAAAGATTTTTGTGGTCGAGCGAGCGAACGGGCTACCGGCACATTTATTTGTACGACTTCGACGGCAAGCAGTTGGCCCAACTGACGAATGGCGAGTGGGAAGTGACGGCGGTGCAGGGAGTTGATCAGGCGAAGGGCGTTGTGTATTTCACGGCGACAGAGAAATCGCCACTGGAGCGGCATTTGTACCGCGTGGGACTCGATGGCTCGGGCTTTATGCGGATCACGAAGGATGAAGGCACGCACGCGGCGAAGTTCGCGCCCAGAGCCGGGGCGTATGTCGATACGTATTCGACGAATCTGGAGCCGCCCCGGCAGGATCTGATGCATGCGGACGGCAGCCGGGCCGGTGTAATCAACGAAAACAAGGTGGCTGCGTTGGATGAGTTCCACTTGTCGCCCGTGGAATTTTTGCAGGTGAAATCACACGACGGCGTCGAGCTGAACGCGATGATGATCAAACCACCGAACTTCGATCCGGCGAAGAAATATCCGGTGCTGGTCTACACCTATGGCGGGCCGCACGTGCAGGTGGTGACGAAATCGTGGGGCGGCGCCGGCACGCTGTGGCATGAATTGATGGCGCGCAACGGGTACATTGTGTTTGCGCTCGACAATCGTGGGTCGGCGGGACGTGGGCACCTTTTCGAAGAGCCGATCCATTTTCGATTTGGGGCACAGGAGATGTCGGACCAGCGCGACGGCGCGGCTTATCTGAAATCGCTGCCATACGTGGATGCAAACCGCATTGGAATCTGGGGTTGGAGTTATGGCGGGCACATGACGCTGCACGCGATGTTCGAAGATCCACAGGACTTCAAGGTGGGATTCGCGGGCGGGCCGGTGACCAACTGGCACTACTACGACACGATTTACACGGAACGCTATATCGGCCTACTGCCGCAAAACGAAGAGAGTTACCAGGAGTCTTCGCCGATCGAGAACGCCAAGAATCTAACAGGCAAGCTGATGATCGCGCACGGGACCGGCGACGACAACGTGCACTATGCGAACACGCTGGCGGTCATCAATGAGCTGATCGAAAACGAGAAATATGTGGAAGTGATCGCGCTGCCGGGGCGCGGACATGGGCCGACCGATCCGGAGGCGCGCGTCGTGCTGTGGAAGCGGGTTACGAAGTATTTCCTTGATAACTTGTAAGAAAGCCCGCGGTCTTGGACACGACCGCGGCTACAGGTGACGGCGGCGCTCTAGTTCTTCGGTTTGTCTTTCTCGTCCTTGGTTTCGACGGCGGGGCCGATCTTGATGGTGGCTCCGAATCGCTTGTAGTTGGCGTACTTGATGGTCATGCGCATGTGGACTGCGCCCGTGCTGAAGTGCAGTTCGTCGTCAGAGCGCGTGTAGGTCGGGAACCAGTAGTGGCCTTCGATATTTTCGCGGAAGGTTTCGAACCGCGGAAAGATATTTTCCTGCCCCTTCTTGATGATGTCTGGAACCGCTTTACCGTCGGTCTTGACGATATTCAGATCGCGATCGTCCACCCAGATGCGGCCTTGGAAGTAGCGTTGATTTTTCTCGATCTTCTTGGGTTTTACGTCGAAAACATAGGTGCCTAGTTCGTCGAGCGACTCGCGGCCGACGTAGGTCACGTCATATTTCGGGAGCTCATCCGAGGTGAGCACGAACGGTTGGACGTGCTCGACGTCGTCGAGGTCCTGCTGTGAAAGCTGGATGCGCTCGAGAGTGGGAGCGGGGGCGGACACGACCTTTTCATAGCGCCTGCCATCGGGCGTGAACAAAATATCGCTGGTCATGCGATATTCGCCGTCAGCGCGCCCGTCGAAGTCGATCGTCTGGACGACGAATGTCTGCGTGTAGGTGTAGTTGTCGCGCTCTTTTTTGAACTCGAGTTCGCGGTCGCCGAATTTTTTGATGATCTGGTCGACGGGGAGGTCGGGCGGTTTAGTGGAGACCTTGGAGTCGGAATCGGAAGGCGTGTCGCTCTTCTTGGTTGGCGTTTGCGATGCCGTCTTGGAAACGTCGAGCGTCGGCAATTGCGCTTTCGTGGAGAGCGCCGGGAACAACGTGGCCGCCGCGACTGCTACGCAATACAGCGCGAGATTGCGGCAGGGCGCAACACGCACGGAGCGCGGCGACGCGGATGGGGGTGCTATGACTTCCGAAAATTGCTCTGACATGATGCTTGGTCTCCTCGCTCGCGCGGCCCCCAATGCTTGGACTTTCGCCGCGGAAGCTGGGTTGCCTGGGAAGGCTTGCTTCGAAGCGAGGTCTGACGCACGAACAGGTTAATTATCGCGCTTTGAGCGAAACGTACCAAGTAGGAAACGAAAATCGGGGGAAAGGTTTGCTGGCAGGTTGGTGCGGGGCCGAGAGGTGGGTTTGCGGTGCTAGTTACTGCTCGACGATCATGAATTTTGATGATGGGGGCGATTGAGGCTGGGATGGTGCCGGGGCTGTGGCCGCAAAAGCAGCGCATGGACGCCGCACTCCAAATTATGGCGTGATGATGTCTTTGCGTTGGGGCTTGACCTGGACGATTGCCAAGCTCGATGCATCCCAGCCGCCGCCGAGAGCTTTTACCAGCAGAACGCTGGCGACGAGACGTTGTCCGTGAATCACGGCCAGTTGCTGTTCGTTTTGCAGCAGGTTCTGCTGGGCGGTGACGACGTCGAGGTAGTTGACGAGGCCGCCCGAGTAGCGGTTGGTGGAGATGTCGAGCGTGCGCCGCGCGGCGTCGACGGTGTCCTGCTGCTCCTGCTGCGCTTCGCCGAGCACGTTGAGCGCGGTCAATTCGTCTTGCACTTCCTGATACGCGCTGAGAACAGTTTGGCGATAGCTTGCGACGTTGGCGTCCCAGCCTGCGCGAGCAAACTGAACTTGGGCGCGCCGCGCGCCGCCGGTGAAAATATCTTCGGCGACATTCGCTCCGACCGCCCAGAAAATGCTCTGAATGCTGGCGAGCTTCGCAATGTCGGCGCTTTGCCATCCCGCCTGCCCAAATAAATTGAAGGAAGGATAGTAAGCGGCTTGCGCGACGCCGATTTGCGCATTGGACGATGCCATCAGGCGCTCGGCTTCCGCGATGTCGGGACGGCGCTCCAAAAGATCGGAGGGCAAGCCGGCGTTCAGAGTCGGCGGCTCGCCTTCGAGCTCACGCGCGGCGATGTGAAAATCGGGCGCGGCGCGATTCACCAGAACCGCGATAGCGTCTTCGAACTGTTTGCGCTGCTGGAGAATCAACGTGGCTTGGGTCTTTGTCGCGTTGAGCAGCGTCTCTTCCTGCGCGACGTCGAGGCCGGAGGCAACGCCGCCGTTGTGGCGCGAATTGACGAGGTCGAGACCGCGCTGCAAGGCGTCCACGGTGCGGCGCAGGATGCCGATTTCAGAATCGAGCTGGCGCAGATTGAAATAATCGCCGGCGATTTGCGACGTAATCAGCAAACGGACATTCTGGAGATCGGCCGCGTTTGCCTGGTAAGCGGCTTCGGCGGCTTCGATGCTGCGGCGGCGCTTTCCAAAAATATCGACTTCATAGCTGACCGTGAACGGAATCTGAAAGGTATTCTGCTGAAACGCAGTGACCGGGAGGGTGGAACCATTCGTTGGCCGATTGCCGGCGAGGCGCTGACGCTCGGCACCAGCCCCGCCCGAGAGCGTCGGGAACAATGTAGCGACTTGAATCGCCGCAGTAGCGCGCGACTGCTCCAGGCGCGCGATCGAAATTTTGATCGTTTGGTTTTCGGCGATCGCCTGCGTTTCGAATGTGTTCAGGTCGTCGTCGTTGAAGACCTTCCACCACTCGCCCTTGTCGAACGTGTCTTTGGGTGCGCTTTCGCGCCAAGGCTGCTCGACATCCCACTTTGCCGGGACCGTGGCGTCCGCCTTCTTGTAGTTGGGGCCGACGTTGCAGCCGGTGAGGATAAAGGCGCAGAGCAACGCGCACGGCGCCGCAAAAAGCAGCGACGACGACGCAACTGTCCCGTTTACTCCCCGGAGGGATTGGAAATGCTTACGCATCAGGGTTTATTTCCGCTCGGAGCGCCGGTCTTGTCGTTTCCGTTGGGGCTGCCACCGCTGCTGCTGGGAGAACCGCCCTGGCCGGGCGCGGCGCCGCCTTGCTGCTGGCCTTGTTTGGGTTGCTTCACGTTGACCTGCATGCCGTCTTCGAGCGAGTCGGCGGGATTGAGCACAATCCAATCGGTCGACTTCAGGCCCTGTAAAACTTCGAGCGTGGTGCCGTAGTCGCGGCCGATAGTCAGCTTCTGCAAATGTGTTTTGTGATTGTCGTCGATGACGACTACGCGCAGGCCTTCTGCGCGGAAGAGCAACGCATTTACGGGAACGACGAGGTGTTCTCCGGTGGCTTTCACGCCGAGGTGCACTTGCGCGTAACCGCCCGGGAGGAGCTCGCCGGCTTTATTGGGGACGTCAACTTCGGTGTTCAAGGTGCGGCTTGCGAGGTCGATGGCGTCGGCAGTGCGCACAACTTTGCCGTCGAAGCGGCGGCCGGGATATTGCACCAATTCGAGCGATGCAGTCAGTCCTGCGCGAATGTTCGGAGCATAAACTTCCGGCACGCGGACATAGGCGCGGATCGGGTCGGTTTGAGCGAGATTGAACAAGGCTTGGCCTGCGCCGCCATTACCTGCGTTGATCAGGTTTCCAGGATCGACGTTGCGCTGCGTAATCACGCCGCTGAAAGGCGCGTAAATGTGCTTAAACGATTCCAATTCTTCCAGGCGCCGGACATTCGCTTCGGACGCAGCGGTCGTCGCTTTCTTCGCGGCAAAATCGCCGACCGCGTTGTCGACTTCCTGTTTCGATACGCCGTCGGTCTTGAGCAATTCCTGAAAGCGGTTGGCGGTAATCTTCGAAAGATTCTCGTTTGCCTGCGATGTGCCGAGGTCGGCCCTGGCTTGCGAAAGCTGTTGGTCGACTTCGGGCGTGTCGATGTCGGCGAGCAACTCGCCTTGTTTTACGCGGGTGCCGATGTCGTGATACCAGCGTTTCAGATAGCCGCTCGTACGCGCGTAAATCGGCGATTCGACATAAGCCTGTGTCGTCGAAGGGAGAGTCAGATCTTCCTGGCCGGGCGCCACGGTCGGGTGAATCACCTGCACGCTGGGAACGGCCATTTTTTCGGTTTCGCTGGCGAGCGTCTTGTATTGCGCGCGGCGCGCGAAGAGCGTGAAGCCGCCGACGATCATCAGCACGAGGACAATGATCACGAGAACGAGAAAGAGGCTGCTCTTCTTCTCGGGTGGTTGATACGGCGAGTGGGTGCCGTATTCCTGATCGTAATGGGGTCGTGTTTCCGTCGTGGTCATTCGTTGCTCCGCGTTGCGTCGGCCATAACTATAAGGCGCTTCTTCATTCGGGCCACCTAACATCCAAACCTTTTCGTTTCGGCGCCCTCGGCCAAAATGGGCCAGAGACGCCGTGCTTGCCGGTTACGCCGTCGCCGGCGAAAGTCCCGACTCTTCTTCGCGTGAGCGCTTGCGTTCGCGCCGCCCGTGAATGATCGAGAAAACAACCGGCACGAAGAACAGCGTCGCGATCGTAGCGAAGAGCAGTCCGCCGATGACGGCGCGGCCGAGCGGCGCGTTCTGCTCGCCGCCTTCGCCGAGGCCGATGGCCATCGGCACCATGCCGATGATCATCGCCAGCGCGGTCATTACCACCGGGCGCATGCGCACAAACCCCGCTTCGAGCGCGGCTTCGCGGGCGGACTTTCCTTCGTTCAACTGTTCGCGCGCGAAAGACACCATCAAAATACTGTTCGACGTGGCGACGCCAACGCTCATGATCGCGCCGGTCAGAGAGGGTACGCTCAGGGTCGTGCGGGTGATCAGCAGCATCCAGCAGATGCCGGCGAGAGCGCCGGGCAGCGCCGTAATGATGATGAATGGATCGAGCCACGACTGGAAGTTGACGACGATCAGAAGGTAGACGAGAACGATCGCGCCGACGAGTCCGATTCCCAGGCCCTCGAAGGACGCCTTCATCGTCTGAACCTGGCCGCGAATCACGATGTGGCTGCCGCGCGGAAGCTTCGGCTCGGCATCTTTCACAATTTTCTGCACTTCGTCGGCGACGCCGCCGAGGTCACGTCCATTCACCGAGGCATAGACGTTGATCATGCGCTGCACGTTGTAGTGATTGACGACGGCGGGACGCGACGTGGTCGTGGTCGTCGTGAGGTTGCCGATGATCTGCGACGGTACGTTTGGCGTGGCCGACGTGATCGGCGTATTCAGCAGCGCCTGAAAGGTGTCGACGCGATATTGCGGCGTCTGCACGGCGACGTTGTAGCTGACGCCGTTCTTGGGATCGAGCCAAAAGGCGGGCGCGGTCTGGAAGCTTGAACTTAGCGAGACGAGCAAGTTCTGGGCGACGTCTTTCGCCTGAAGTCCGACGGCTTGCGCACGGGTGCGGTCGATGTCCATGTGCAGCGTGGGTTCGTCGAGCGCCTGCTGTACGTGCACATCGACGGCGCCGGGGACGTGACGCAGGCGAGCCGCAACGCCCTGGGCTACCGCAAAGTTGCCGTTGGTGTTGACGCCGGTGATCGCGATGTCGATTGGCGCGGGCGAGCCGAAGTTCAAAATTTGCGTCACGATGTCGGCGGGTTGAAAGAAAAACTGCACGCCGGGGAATCGTTGCGGCAACTGCGAGCGCATTTCGTTGATGTAGTCGGCGGTCGGGCCGTGCTTTTCCTGCAGCTGAACGAGAATTTCGCCGTCCGCCGTGCCGAAGGTGCCAGAGTTGCTGTAACTGAGGTTGATGCCGCTGTACGGTACGCCAAGATTGTCGAGCAGCGTTTGCAGCTCGTTCGAAGGAATCATTTCGCGGATGGCTGCGTCGATCTGGTCGGAGAGACGCGCGGTTTCTTCGATGCGCAAGCCGGTGCGCGCGCGGAAGTGCAGACGAATCTGGCCGGCGTCAACTTTGGGGAAAAAGTCGCGGCCAAGGACGAAGATCAAGCCGCCCGAGAGAATGCAGAAAATAAGAAAACAGGCCGAGAACGGGATCGAGACATCGAGTGCGCGACCGAGAGCGTTGCGGTAGGCATTGCGCGCCTGTTCGAAGCGATGTTCGAACTTCTGCTGATAGCGGCGGAAGAATCCCTGCTTTTCGCCGCGATGCTCTTCGGGGATGTACTCGTCTTCGGAACTCAGGAGATACATCGCCATCGTGGGCACGATGGTTCGCGACCACATGTAGGAGGCCAGCATCGCGAACGAAACGGCTTCGGCAAGCGGAACGAAAAGATACTTTGCGACGCCCGAGAGGAAGAACATCGGGAGGAACACGATGCAGATGCAGAGCGTCGAAACCAGCGCCGGAACGGCGATCTGTTGAGCGCCGTCGAGAATCGCCTGCACCGTTTCCTTACCCATGGCGAGGTTGCGGTTGATATTTTCGATCTCGACGGTGGCGTCGTCGACGAGAATGCCGACGGCGAGCGCAAGGCCGCCGAGCGTCATGATGTTGATCGTTTCGTGGAGCGCGCTGAGCAGCAAAACGCTGACGAGGATCGAGAGTGGGATGGACACGACGATGATGAGCGTGCTTTTCCAGTTGCCGAGGAAGAGCAAAATCATGATCGCAGTGAGGCAGGCAGCTATCAAAGCTTCACGGAGCACGCCTTCGATCGACGCGCGGACATAGAGCGACTGGTCAAAGAACATCGTCAGCTTGAGGCCTTCGGGCAGCGAGCCTTTGTAGCTGTTCAGTGTGGCCTTGAGGTCGTTGACCATGTCGAGCGTCGAGGCGCTGCCGGTTTTGTACGCCGACATGAGTACGCCGCGCTGGCCATTGGCGCGAACGATGTTGGTTTGCGGCGAGAAGCCGTCGCGAATGTGCGCGACTTCACGCATATATATGGTGGCGCCGTTGACCGTTTTGATGGGCAGGTCGTTGAGTTCCGCAATGGTTTGCGGGCTGCCGTTCATTTCGACGGTGTATTCGAGCGTGCCGAGCTTCGCAGTACCGGTCGGAAGGATCAGGTTCTGCGCGTTGACGGCGTTGACGATGTCGACGGGCGAAAGCCCTTTGGATTGCAGCGCCTGCGAGTCGAGGTCGACCTGAATCTGACGCTGTTTGCCGCCGTAAGGGAAGGGAAGCGCGACGCCGCGAACGGTCGCAAGCTGTGTACGAATAAAATTGTTGCCGAAGTCGAAGAGCGCCTGTTCGCTGAGCGATTCGCTGACGTTAGTCCGATCTGGATTACGGGAACGGTAGACGCGGAATAGATGGCGACCAGCGGCGGTGTGGCACCTGGCGGCAGTGTGCGCAGAATCGTCTGCATGATCGCCGTCGTCTGCGCCAGCGCGGTCTGAATGTTGGCGGTGCGGCTGGAAGTAGATTTTGACGACAGCAATGCCGTTGAGCGATTGCGACTCGATGTGTTCGACGTCGTTGACCAACGTGGTGACGAAGCGCTCGGAGTTGGAAGTGATACGCTCTTCCATTTCCTGCGGCTCGAGGCCGGCGTAGTTCCACACCAAGCTGATGACCGGAATATCGATGTTCGGGAAGATGTCAGTGGGCGTGCGCGGGATGACCACCGCCGCCAGCAGCACGATGACGAGCGCCATCACGATGAAGGTATAGGGTCTAGAGAGTGCTAGTCGGACTATCCACATTGCGCTTCAGATTTCCCGTTCAGGCGCGCCTCAGGCGCTAACCTCGGCCCATTTCGCTGGGCCCTAATTTGTTGCCAGTATGATTTCGTGTTCCGTCAGGGTGACCGGTGCTCCTATTAGATTCGCCGGAGCAAATTTTTGGGTACGCTCAGTGTTTTCGCGGTGCCGTGATTACGCCACTTTCATGGAATAGAAGCTCAACCCTCGCGATTCACGTCACGCGCTTCTCAACTCGGCAATTGCGGCACCAATCGATGATCGGCCGGCGCATCAAGTGCAACTCTATATTTTTCAATGGCTTGTCGCAATGAAAAGCCGCTTGTCGATCGGATCAGGCTTTTTCTTGGATGCCCAAATTTCAACAGATGTTACATATTTGGGCGAGCTGTAGATGGCCAGACGTTGAGAGTTCGTGCCGGAAATTCCTGCGAGGAGACACACGACGAACGCGGGTCGCCGATTAGCGGCCGGGTGTCCGCACATCGCACAGACGTGGCAGGTCAGACTCGTACGAACGGAAATCGATCCCGTCACCGGAATATTGGCGGGATTTGTTGCCGGAATTTGCTTCGACCTTTGCCTGAACCGCAGAGCGCTATTCGCGGAAGATAAAATTCATGCGCAGGCCAGTAACTTCGATCACATCGCCGTCGTTGAGCCGCATTGGACCGGTGATCGAGGCGCCGTTGACCTTCGGGACTTTGTCGCCCGGGCCGACGTAGTAGCCGTCGTCGCGCTGATTGATCTGCGCCGCAAGCTGAGGCTTGAACCAGCCCTTCAGCCGCACCGTCGCCATCTTGGATTTTCCGATGACGGTCAGCTTGTTGGTCAGCACGTATTCCTTCTGATCGGTGTTGCCGCTCAAAACCACCAGGGTTGGAACCTTGATTCGTCCCGCGGCGAACTGCGTGCGCTCGCCCATTGCAGCCGCCTGTTGGAGCATTTCGCGGCGGGCTTTGGTGTCGAGCACCATCGTTTCATTGATGCGCGGCGCCGCTGGACCTTTCTTGCCGGTATCGCCGAGCGAACTCGTGTCACCTGAAGCGTCGACCTTGATATGGTGCTTGCCGACCCAGATGGAGTCGCCGTCGTGAAGCGTGGCGCGTTCCACGCGAAGATCGTTCACAAAAGTGCCGTTAAGGCTGGCGAGATCCTCCACCACGAGGCGTCCAGCCTCGACATACACACGCGCGTGATAGTTCGAGACGGCGAGGTTATCGACCGGAAGGTCGTTGTCGGGCGAGCGGCCGATCCCGATTGGGCGCCCACCGACCGGGACTTCCTTCACCAGCTTGTTTTCGAACATGAGGCTTAGCTTCGCCATTTACTTTCCTCCTGCCGAACCATTTGTTGCGGTGTCTTTTTTCGAGCCGCGCCGCAGCCAGGAAAACCAACCCTTCGGTTCTTCACCGATGCGCACGACGATGGCTGTGACGTTGTCGGCGCCACCCTGCTCATTCGCCAGTTCCACGAGCCGTTCCGCTGCTTTGGTCGGATCGGGCTCGGCTTGCAACGTGCCGGCGATCTCCGGTTCGGTGACCATGCGCGTCAGGCCGTCGGAGCAAAGTAAAAGCACGTCGCTGCCAAATAAGATGTGCTCTTCGGAATCGACTTCGATCTCCGCGTGAGCTCCCAGCGCGCGCAACAGCACGCTCTGCATATCGCTGCGCTCGGCTTCCGCCGGCGTCAAAATCCCGCGCCGCACCTGCTCAGCAACCAGCGAGTGATCACTGGTCAGTTGCTGCAAATTGCCGCTGCGCAGCAGGTACGCCCGGCTGTCGCCCACGTGCGCGATGCTCAGTCGCGTTCCATCGATCCATGCGGCGGTGATCGTCGCGCCCATCCCGCGCTGCTCCGGATGCGTCTGTGCCGAATCGAAAATGCTCTTGTTCGCCAGATGCACAGCGCTTGAAAGTTTGCGTGTTTTTTCGCTCCACGCGCTCGGCATGTCCGCAAAAATCGTCATCGCCGGATCGACCTCGGTCTCAGCGCAATGCTTGGCGACGACTTCCACCGCCATCGCGCTCGCGATTTCGCCGTGCGCCTCGCCGCCCATCCCATCCGACAGGATGTAGAGGTTCATCGGCTCGACGATTCGAAAACTGTCCTCATTGTTTGTGCGGACGCGTCCCACGTTTGTTACGCCGCCGCTTACAATTTGCACTGAGGCTCCTCGGCTTTCTTTGTGAACGCCACGATCGCCCACACCCGTGCCTGGCAACCTTCCACTAACCTAACAGACCCGGCAACGCTGCGGTAGAAGCTGAATCCAACTGATTACTCACCCTTTAGCTACAGTTTTATAGGTCACAGAAGCCGATGTTCGAGGGGTTCGGAAGCCCCAAGAACCACTGACTCCTGACGGTCGCCCAGGCGCGGTTCCAAAATGGGAATTTTGGCCTTTGGGCTAGGAAATCTGCTGAAACCGGCGTTTTGCCTCTTGACAAAGGGTACCTTTCGGGTTATCATACTACCTGATTAAGCGCCCGGCTATGTCGCCGGGCGTTTTTTTACCCCGCCACGACCGGACCAAACCTGATTCATTCGAATCCAGGAATTCGTATCTCATTGAAAGGATTGTGCTTTCTGGATTTCCGGCCCACTTTGGGAAAAAACAGACTGCCCAAATTTAGTCTCGCTTTGGCGCTGAGAATCTTGACTCTGCGTACCCGGTCCATGCCGGTTTCCGTTACAATCGCGGAGCAAGCAGCAGGGGACCGTTGCGCTAAATCGCAAAGTAATGATCCTTAGACAAACGCAAAGCATGTTCAGGCATCTGGCCATTGCGCGTTTTTGCGCCATCGCCCTTATCGCCGTATGCGCTGCGCCGGCGGCCGTCGAAGTATTTTCATCGCGCGTTTCCGCACAGAGCCACGAGGCTGCACCTCCCGCCTCCGGCGCCCGAATTCTGCTCTTGCCTCGAAAAATTGTTTCCGGCGAACACGCGACCCTGGCCGTTCTCGACATGAACGGCCGCCTTACTCCGGGAGTTCGCGTCATCTTTTCGAATGGCGATCGCGTGACTACCGATACGACCGGCCGTGCGCTCTTCGTCGCGCCGCTTGATCCGGGAAAGATCTCCGCTCAAATCGCCGATCACCCCGGCCGCGTGTTCGTCACGATCCTGGGCCCGACCGAAGCATCGTCGGACGCGCTGCAGGTCACCGCTGCTCCACGCGTCGCCTCGCTCACCGATCGTTTCGAACTCGGAGGCCGCGCATTTTGCGCCGATGCCGACGCCAACAACGTCACTATCGGCGGAATTCCCGCGCTGGTGCTCGCGTCGTCGCCGATGTCGCTCGTGGTATTGCCGCCCGACAATCTTCCCGCCGGGAACGCGGATATTGTCGTGAGCTGCCAGAAGCGCGTGTCGGAGCCGTTTACGATTCGGTTTGTTGAGCTTTCGCTGGAAGCGAATTCATCGCCGCTCTCGCCGGGTGATCGTCGCACGCTGACCGTGCACGTGCACGGCACTCCGAACAAAGTCGCGCTCGAAGCGCGCAATCTCGCGCCAGATATTGCAGATCTTTCCGGCGGGAATCCAGCGCGCGTTTCCAGCAGCGGCGGAGAAGACAACCTCGCGCAGTTTCAATTGGTCGGCAAGCAACGCGGGAATTTTGTGGTGTCGATTCGTTTGCTCGCGCCGCCTGCCCCGCCGCAGCCGTCTGCGGTGCCTTAGTCGTTCGTCATTGCCGGTTCGCTAGCGCACGTAGAGAACGATTCCCTCGTTTTCGAATTTCATCAGGCGATACGGCGGAATCAATTCGTCGACGGCGCGCTTCACGCCCGGCCAGAAATCGCCATAGTCATCCCACACGATGATTCCGCCGCTGCGAACGAGCCGCAGCGCAGTCTCGGTGTCGGACTTCGCGACTTCGTAAGAGTGTCCGCCGTCGACGATCACCATGCCCATCGTTCCGTAGAGACTTGAAAAATCGATCACGCGCGAATCGCCCAGGATGAGCTCGATGCGTTCGCGCATAGCTGGATCTTGCAGAAACGCTTCACCGGGAATGTAATCGGGATAATCTGTGCCGGCGAGATTTGCCGTCGCGTCTACGTTGCGCCCGATGTCGACGGTATGGATCTTGTCCGGCGTATTCAGCGCGAGGTTGTAGGTTGTGCGACCGGTGAATGTGCCGAATTCGAGAATCGGCGAAAATCCGGCGCGCGCCAGACAACACAAGAACACGAGCGAATTATTGTTGGTGAGATGGCCCCACTTCCAGCCGATTTTCGCCAGTTGAATCGGCTGATTGAAAATGTCGGTGAGCGCCGCGTCGGCGCGTGCAATGGTCCTCATCGAGATTGACTCCAGATATTCCTCGAGAGGGTATTGCCGATTTCGTTGGTGCGCAGTATTTACAGGAAAGGTTACGCGGACTTATTTTTTCGGCAACTGTTTAGGCGCGGGCGCCCGCCCAATCGGGTGCGTGCCAATGGCATCATATCAAGCGGCAAGCCGAATCCAATGACGGGCTCCGCTGGATGATTCCGGAAGAGCAACTGTCCGTAGAGTCGTCAATCTTGCTATGAGTCGAGTGAACTGCGCGAAAAGCTCTAAATTACCGGTGTTTTGCTTGCCCCCGCGTTCGCCCCCGTGCGTTTCAACGAGAAGTTCACATTACCGGTGAAAGGCTTGCGATCGTTGTCGAGCTGTTTGATCTCGGCGTTGCTGACGCGGAGAAAGTTCGTAACGCCGCTGCCCGTCTTCGGCTTGAGCACATAGACGCTCGCTGACGCGTCATTCGGCGTGCCTTTTTCCAGCGTCCACGTGCCGGCCTCGGTGTACGAACTTTTTCGCTCTTGGTACGTGCGCTTGATGAGATATTGACCGTGGCCTTCGGCACCGTCGGCCGCTGCGAAGAGCCGCACCGTCGTGTCAATTCCAGGACAATCTGCGCACGGCAAAACGCCATGATACGTAGCGATCAGGGTGTTGTGAGACGTCGCCGGCGATTTCTGTTGCTGCGGAGCCTCTCGCGCTTGTGCGGACGTAGCTGAAAACGCAGCCGTTGCAACGTACAAGCTCGTTAGAATCGTCGTTGCCAAAACTTGCCTTCGAAAAATCATTTTTCGTTCTCCCAAGGAAATTACTTACGGAGGCCTACGGGTGCAACTCGCCTACCAAATCGTGCAGCGGTGTTCTGTAGCCCGAACCATGGCGTCGCCCGCTTTGCAGCTGAACGCCTTCTGAAATTCCGGCAGATTGCTGAGCGGGCCCAGCACGCGATACTTGCTCACCGGGTGCGGATTGGTCAGCACGAACTGTCGTTGCGCGTCGGGGCGAATCTCGTCGCCGCGCGATTGTCCCCACGAAATAAAAAATTGCTGCTCGGGAGTGAAGCCCTCTTTGTTGGCGGGCCTCGGCTTGCCTTCCATCGATTTTTCGAACGCGAGATAGGCCAGTTTCACGCCGCCCAGATCGCCGATGCTTTCGCCAAGCACGAGCTTTCCGTTTTCATGCAGTCCGCCGTCGACAGTATAGCCGTCGAACTGATCGACCACGCATTTCCCGCGGCCCTGAAAGTCCTTGTAGTCTTCCGCGGTCCACCAATTCCTCAACTCGCCGGTGGCATCGTATTGCGCACCCTGGTCGTCGAATCCGTGCGAGATTTCGTGGCCGATCACTGGCCCGATGCCGCCATAGTTCACGGCATCGCTGGCGTTCACGTCGAACATCGGAGGCAGCAAAATTCCTGCGGGGAAGACGATCTCGTTCAGTTGCGGATTGTAGTACGCGTTTGAAGTCGGCGTGGTCATACCCCAGCGGCCGCGATCCACCGGCTTGCCGATAAGCGTTGCGTCGTCCTTCACGGCGAAACGGCGCGCCGAAACGACGTCGCTCCAATACGCGTCGCGCGTGATTTCGACGGTGCTGTAATCCTTCCACTTGTCCGGATAGCCGACCTTTGGGTTGAACGTCGCGAGTTTTTCGAGCGCTTTCTTCTTGGTGTCGTCGCTCATCCACGTCAGCGTCTGGATGTCGTCGTGCAGCGCGAGCAGAATGTTTTTCACCATTTCCTGCATGCGCGCTTTTGCTTCTGGCGAAAAAGTCTTCTCGACATATTTCTTGCCGAGCGCTTCGCCCAGATCGTTGTCGGTTGCCTCGACGCAGCGCTTCCAGTGCGGCTTCATCTCCGCCGCTCCCTGCAAGTATTTCTGATTGAACGCAAAGCCCTCCTGCACGAAGGGAGTCGACAGTGAAGGCGCTGCGGTGAGCAAGACCTGCCACGTCAGATACGCTTTCCAATCGGCGACGGAACTCTCTTTCAGCTGCTTTTGAAATTCTTCCAGAAATTTTGGCTGATCGACATTGATCGGTACTTTCGGGTCGATGCTCAGCGTCTCGAAGTAATTGCTCCAATTAAAGTCGGGTGTCAGCTTTTGCACTTCGTCGAGCGTCATTTTGTGATCGGTGGCGTGAGGATCGCGCAGAGCGACGTTGTTGAGCGATGCGCCGGCGAACGCGGTCTCCATGCGCATCACAACTTTCGCGTTGGCTGCGGCCGTCGGCTTGTCGGTTCCGGCCAGCACGAACATTGCTGCGATGTGCTCGAGATATTTCTCGCGGGTTTCTTTCGATTTCGCATCGTCTTTGAAGTAGTAGTCGCGCTCAGGCAGGCCGATGCCTGAGGCGGCAGCGTCGGCGATAACCGATTGAGGATTGTGAGGATCCTGGCTCGAGCCGAATGCGAACGGCACGAAAATCGCTTCCTCGTTAAGTTTCTGAATCACCGGCTGCAAATCTTCCACGGAAACGACCGAGTGAATCCACGCCATTTCGCGCTCGAGCGCTCTGATGCCCAGTGCATCGATCGCTTTTTGATCCATGCAGGCCGCGTAATAGTCGCCGATTAGGCGATCGGTCGACTTCGGCGGTTCTTTTGGAGCTTTCGCTGCGGCATCTTCCAGAATTCCGTGCAGCACGTCTTTCGTTGCCTCGCCGGCGGCCCAGCGTCTGCTCCAAATCACCTGCGAAGCTGGGATCGGGTTCTTCGCGCGCCAGCTTCCATTTGCGAATTCGTAGAAGTCGTTGCAGGGGCTCGCCTTTCGATCGAGATCGGAGAGATCGATGCCGTGGAGCGGTTTGTCCTGTGCGCAGAGTGGTGTGGCAACCAAGATTGCGGCGATCGCAGCTGCGATATATCGCATGAAGTCCTCAGGGTTTGTCGAATGTGCAACGCCGAGATTACCTACGAAGAGCGTATAAGTCTACGGACCAAATCCGAAATGGATGAGGCGATTTCGTGAGCCATACATGACGATTTCTAGGATTCGCTTTTGGGGAATTTTTTCGCAAGGAGTTCAAGGGCGCGGTCGAGCGTTTGGCGGTTTTTCCAGAAGTCGGCCCAAAGATCGCCGACTCTTGCGATGCGCTCGTTGAAATTGCGCAGCGTGAATTGTTCGGCGGAGATCTTGGTTGTGAGCTCGTCGGGTGTGAGCGGTGTCGAGACTGTGGCTTTCGGAAACGCGCGCACGGAATACGCACACGCGAGTGGTTTGCCGCTCGCATTTTGCAGCGCGTCGATCAGGATGCGTCCTTTCGGGCGTTTGCTTACGGTGCGTTCGAATGTCGTCAGTTTCGAGTTTTCTGAAGCGACCAACCGGCCTACGACTTCGGCGAACGTGCGCGTTTGCTCGTAGGAATATCTCGGCTCGAGCGGAATGAAAATGTGAAATCCGGATGCGCCTGATGTTTTCATGTAGCAGCGCATCTTGATCGATTTCAGCATTGCGTATATTTCGCGCGCAACGTGCATCACGTCGGAAAACGGCGTGTCGGGCGTCGGATCGAGGTCGAAAAAGACGTAATCGGGATTCTCCTGGCTTTGCGCGCGGCTCGACCACGGATTGTGGTCGATGCAACCGAGATTCGTGAGATAGAGCAGCGTCGCGCGCGAATTGCAGAGGATGTATTGCATTTCGCCGCCGCGCTCTTCGGAGTCGACGGTTGCTGTCTCGATCCAATCGGGCAAATAGGACGGCGCCTCTTTCTGAAAGAATGCTTTGCCGTCGACGCCGTCGGGATAACGGCGCAAGACCATCGGCCGATCCTGCAAGAACGGCAGAATGTAACGCGCCATGCGGTAGTAGTAGGCGAGCAGTTCGCGTTTCTTGACGCCGACTTCCGGGAAATAAATTTTATTGAGATTGCTGAAATGGAGGCGCAGCCCGTCGGACTCGACGTCCATGGTTTCTTTGCTGCCGCTGAGCAATTCGTTGTCGACTTCGGTTTCACGGCCGCATGAAATTGAAATTGTTTTAGCGATGGTTTTTGTTTTTGAGCTCTCTGCCTTTGTTCGAGTCTTATTAGGGCGCGAGATTTCGATGGGAGCTTCCACTTCGGGTTCACGGGCTTGCTCCATCTCAACCGGATCTTGCTGGGTCGATTCCTCCTTCGACGTGTCCTGCTTGGACGCGCGTTGCGGTTTCGTCTTTTTGGCTGCTGGGCTTTCTTTTTCCGCTTTCGACTCGAGTGCGGCCGAGCTTTCGGGCTTCGCGTCCTCCATCGTGCAATCTTTCGCGGCTCGATCGGTAAGCAAACTCAAGAACACCGGCGCACGCAGGTGATTGTCGTTGGTCCAGTTTGCGTACTTTACTCGCGCCACCAGGTCAGGCTCGACCCAATCGACGTTTTCGCGCAAGGCGGGCGCCTTCGCGAATGGCGATTTTTCGGTTCGCAATTCCTTCAGCTTCTTGAAAATCTCTTCCTGTTTACTTTCGTCGAATCCGGTCCCAACGCTGCCGATAAATTTCAGTTCGCGGCCTTCATACAGGCCGAGTACGAGTGCGCCGAAAAATTTACGGCTGCCGCGGCCTTCGGTATAACCGGCGATCACCGCATCCACTTCGTCGACGATTTTCAGCTTTACCCAGGTCGAGGTGCGTGCGCCGGCGTATGTGCTGTTCGCCAGCTTGGCGATGATTCCTTCGAGGCCCTTGCTGCGCGCCGCTTCGTAGAGCGCCTCGCCTTGTTCCGGGATGTGCTCGGAAAAATGCACGCGTTCGTTCCCCGATAAAATCAACCGAAGGAAATTTTTCCGCTCGACCAGCGGCACGCGACGTAGATCGTATCCATCGGCATACATCACGTCGAAGGCGAAGTAATCGAGCGGCACGGACTGCATCAGCTGGCGCGAGGGATTTTGCACTCCGAGACGATGCTGCAATGTGTGGAAATTGCTGCGACCGTCTTTGTCCAGCGTGACGATTTCGCCGTCGACGATCGCGTGCCGTACGCGAAATCGAGCAGCCATATCTTTGAATTCAGGATACTCGCGCGGTGACGTCGCGGCCCGACCGTGCCCACAACGTCGTCTTTCCGTCCTCGATCTGAGCGATCGCGCGCACGCCGTCCCACTTGATCTCGTACACCCAGTTCGGGCTCGAAAACGGTTTGTCGCCGAGTTCGGCGAGGGTCGCGCGCACGCCGGCCGGCATTGCTGGCATCGGGGCCTCTGCGGCGCCCGGCAGCACCGACGGATCGGCCGCACGCCGTTCGCGCGAAGCAGGCCGCCCTTGCGCGATGTCTTCCAACGTTCGTCCGCTTACGACCGATTCCGCGTGCTGCTCCGCGTCCCATTTGCTGTCCGCAAACGCATCGCGGTGTTTGATCAGCAGCCACTCGTTTTTGTTACCGGGCTTGCGCAGTTTGAGGATCACAAAGCTTCCGCGCAGTTTTTCGCCGTGGAGCTGGAACTTCAGCTCGCCCTTCGCAAGTTGCTCTTTGGTGCTAAGAGTCCCTTCGGGCGCGTACGTGCCTTGGTCCCAAATAATGACTTCGCCGCCGCCGTATTCACCCTTCGGGATGGAGCCTTCGAACTTGCGATATTCGAATGGATGATCCTCGACCTGCATCGCAAGGCGTTTATCGCCCGGATTCAGCGAAGGGCCCTTCGGAACCGCCCAGGATTTCAGCACGCCGTCTACTTCCAAGCGCAGATCGTAATGCAGGTGCGTGGCTGCGTGCTTCTGCACCACGAAAGCGCGATCGCCACCGTGGTGGCGTTCGTCGCCGGCGGGCTCGGCAGTCTTTTTGAAATCGCGCTTCTTTCGGTATTCGTTAAGCACGGCGGTAATGGTTCAGTACGGTTTTGTTTTTGATTCGCGATGCGCGAAATCGAATGCGACATGATACAGCCCGCGGCGCGCAGCTTCCCACGAAAAGCAAAACCGCCGGCAGGCTACCCTACCGGCGGTTTCGAATATCACTTCTGCTTTAGCTTTTGATGACGACGGCGAGTCCCTCAGGGCCTAGCGCTGATGCGGGTGCTCGTTGCGCTCCTGGGCAGGACGATCGGTGCGCGCGTTGTGCTTGTCGCGATCGATATCGCGGCTCACCGCGTTCTGCTGGTGATTGACCTGGGCGCGTTCACCCTGAGTCAGGTGGCCGCCATTTGCCGCTCGATCGTTACGCACTTCCTGGTGGATGTTCGCTTCCTTGTTTTCGAGGTGGCCGGTTTCGCGCGGCGTCAATTGACCCGATCGAACGCCTTGCCCGATGCGAGCCTGTTGATTGCCTTGACGTTCGTTCACGCGGCTCATTGCTGTATTGGCCGGACGGCCATGGTTTTCCGCCGCGAAGTTCGCATGATTCAGGCTCGCCCCATGTTCATGCGAAGCCTGTAGCGAAGTGCGCTCGACATGCTGCTCGTGGATGGCGCGCATTTCCTCTTCATTGGCTCGGCGATTGATCCCGCCCGGGCCGCCGTTGAAACTGGTGTGCACATTGTTGTTCACGACGACAGTGCGGTTGACGTAGACGTTGCGCACGACGGTGGTGTTCACACGAACGACCGCGGTGTTGTATGCAAAGCGCCCACCGCGCCACTCGCCGCCGACGAAACCGACGCCGCCATAACCAAATCCATAGTTAACGCCGCCATAGAAGCCGACATGTGGTCCCCAGTAGCCTGCGTGCCACGCATAGACGCCACCGCCCCAACCCCAGTAACCCGGAGTCCAGAGCAAGCCGACGCGCGGAGGCGCAACCCACACGCCCGGCACCCAGTAGTAGCCAGCCGAGCCGTACGACCAATAACCCGGCGTCCAGAGATAACCCTCGACGGGGCAAGGCGGCTGTTCATAGACGGGAATGGCCGGAGGTGCGACGCGGATTGAAACCCCAACTGCGATCTGAGCCTTGGCCGGCGAGGGCGCGAGCGAAACCAAGCCCATAAACCCTGCCAGCAAGAAGGAGCGAAGTGACAAAATATTGCGCATAAATGGGTTCTCCCCAAAGGTCCCTTGCGCCCGGCCTACTTACCGTTTTTAGGGCGTCAACGAACCGAATTTGTTGCGTCTGCCGGTGAGTGATTCGGTGGTTCCCGGCCTTGGCTGTGGAACCCCAGTCTGCACCTGATTGTTGCGGTGTGAGCTTGAAATTGGATGGAGTGGTGCCGTATGGAACACTATATAAGTGCCTCTATTTAAGCGAGTTACATGGTTTTAAAACAAAAGCTAAGGCAGGTACCAGGACTAGTCATGACGGCGGCCTAGGCGGAGGGCCGTTTTTACCTACTTATGCAGCGGCAGCACGTAAATCCGATAGTCCTCGCCGGTGCCAAACCAGTTCTTGTAGGTTTTTCCCATTTTGGCACCGAACTTCTTATTCAGTTCCTGGCTCGCGCCCGGCCGCGCGTGCCCGTATATGCGATTGAAGTCGCGTGACACGCGGCCAATGAACGCAGCCTTCAGAATCGCGCCATATCCTTTGCCCTGATACTTGCTGAGGATCGTATTCGAATAGCAGTAGACCGCCTCGGGATCACGTGGAAAGCCGATCAGGTCGTCCTTGCCATTCCACGGCACGCCATACGTTTCTCCCACCAGGCGGCTGCCATCGAACATCCAGATCGAAATCGCCGAGCGCGTCAGCAGCAGATCGCGTTTCTCTTCCAGCTTGAGCCGCAGATTCGGGTGATATTCCTTCTCGAACGCCATCGTGCGCTCGATCGGATAATGAAAGTGAAACGTAATGGCCATGCGTGCGAGTCCTCGCCAACGATAAGAGTTCCGCGATTATCCAAGCACAATCGATTACGGGCAAGTGCGGTTCGTTCCGCGCGAAGGTCGATCGTTTCTGGAGATTAATACGCCGTCGCCGAAGATTTTTCGCCGGTCAAAGGTTTACCCAACGATTGTCCGTGGGAAAACTCAACGTTGTGCCCGTCGGGGTCGGAAATGATGCACAGATAACCGGCGTATGGATTCAGATAGGTCGGCCCAAACTTCAGCACGCCACTATCTTTTGCTTTCGCCGCCAGCGCGTCTACATCCGCGCGCGAGTTAAGTCCAAATCCCAAGTGGCTCAAAGGGCCGAGAGGCAACTGCGGCTTTGCTCCCGGTATCGCCTTCGGTTCGCCTTCTTGCAGCACCATGACGAAGCCGAGTCCGCCCTCTTTGTCGCCTTCGCTCAACCAAACGACTTCCATACCCGTACTAGAAGCGTCGGAATGTCGATCTGCCACGCGCAGATTTGTGTAGCGCTCATAAAATTCGATGCTCGCCTTCAAACTCTTCACATGCAACGCCAGATGCGTCCATTGAACCTTCATCTCTCCCTCCTGAAACATAATTGCAATTTCAAGTGGAACAACTCGAACAAGCATCGT
The DNA here is from genome assembly GCA_963795355.1 of uncultured Acidobacteriota bacterium. Taxonomy (GTDB): domain Bacteria; phylum Acidobacteriota; class Terriglobia; order Acidiferrales; family UBA7541; genus Acidiferrum. Next base: position 302,813 of record CAWCHM010000005.1, on the reverse strand, counting down.
CAATCGAGACAATGCGGTAAGCCGGCGGCTACCCCCTTGGTCGGTTGTCGAGGCGCGTAGAGGCAACGTAGAATGGAGCATTGAATGGACCAGTTCCGAGCAGTTCAGGAGAGATTCATGGCGACGGCCGAGACGACAATCAAGCGACCTGAATTTACAAACGAAGCATTCGTGGATTTCTCGCGGCCCGAGAATAAATCCGCGATGGAGGCCGCCCTCGCCAAGGTGAAAGCTGAATTCGGCAAGGAATACCCGATGTACATCGGCGGCGAGAAGATTTACACGACGGCGAAAATGTCGTCGACGAACCCGTCGCATCCCTCCGAAGTGATCGGTGTATTCCAGGCCGGTTCGAAAGAAAGCGCCGACGGTGCGGTCGCGGCTGCCTGGAAGGCGTTCGAATCGTGGAAGAAAGTTCCCGTCGAAGAGCGTGTGGAATGCCTCTATCGCGCCGCTCAAATCGTGCGCGACCGCAAATTCGAAATCTCCGCGTGGATTTGCTACGAAGTCGGCAAATCTTGGGCCGAAGCCGACGGCGACACCGCCGAAACGATCGACTTCCTCGAATTCTACGCTCGCGAGATGCAGCGTCTGGCCGGCCCTCAGTCGGTCACGCCCATGAAGGGCGAGAAAAACTTCATGGTCTACATCCCGCTCGGCGTCGGCGCGGCGATTCCGCCCTGGAATTTTCCGGCTGCCATCGCGACAGGCATGACGGTCGCAGCTTTGGTCACCGGCAACACTGTCGTACTCAAGCCGTCCGAGGAAGCGACTGTGGTTGCTTCGAAGATGGTCGAGATTTTGTATGAGGCGGGCATTCCGAAGGGCGCGCTGAACTTGGTCACTGGCGCCGGCGAAGTCGTCGGCGATGCGTTGGTGAAAAATCCCAAGACGCGCTTCATCACCTTCACCGGTTCCAAAGAAGTCGGGCTCATCATCAGCGAAGCGGCAGGGAAGAAGGCGCCCGGCCAGATCTGGATCAAGCGCACGGTCCTCGAAATGGGCGGCAAGGATGCGACCATCGTTGATGACGAGGCGGATGTCGACGCCGCAGTGGAAGGCGTTGCGCAGGCGGCGTTCGGCTACCAGGGACAGAAGTGTTCTGCGTGTTCGCGCGCAATCGTTTCGGAAAAAGTTTACGACGCGTTTGTTCAGAAAATGGTCGACCGCGCGAAAAAAGTCACCGTCGGCCCCAGCGAAGATCCAAAAAACTACATGGGCCCGGTCGCGAGCAAGACCGCGCTGGAAACCGTGCTCGGCTACATCGACGTGGGCAAGAAAGAAGGCCGCGTTCTTGTCGGTGGCGACCGCGCCCCTGGCGACGGCTACTTCGTGCAAGCGACGGTGATCGCCGACGTCGATCCGAAAGCGCGCATCGCGCAGGAAGAAATTTTTGGCCCCGTTCTGGCTGTGATCAAGGCACGCGACTTCGATCACGCGCTCGAAATTGCCAACGGCACGGAATTCGGCCTGACTGGCGGCGTCTACTCGAAGAATCCCCAGAAGCTCGAAAAAGCGCGCGAAAACTTCTACGTCGGCAATTTGTATCTCAATCGTAAGTGCACTGGCGCAATGGTCGGCGCGCACCCATTTGGCGGATTCAATATGTCGGGCACCGACTCGAAAACTGGTGGTCCGGATTACCTGCTGCTCTTCCTGCAAGGGAAAAGCATCGCGGAAAAAATTCAGTAAAAACCCAATTTCGCAATCGAAGACCAAAAATCCCGCCGGCAGCCTTGCCGAGCGGGATTTTCTTATGCCTCGGCACTCTTCCGCGACGCGACGAATTTTATCGTGCGATAGATGGGATAGCTCAAAATCAGCATCAGCAGCGCTAGCGGCGCGTTGTTGCGGTCAGTCGCAATCGATCCGATCAAAAATAGGATTGATCCTGCCAGCGCGATACCCGTTGTGTAGGGATATCCCCACGCGCGATACGGCCGGGGCATAGCCGGTTCCTTCCGGCGAAGTAAGAACAATGATGCGTAAGAAAGCGTGTAGTTCGCGACGAAGAAAAACGACAGCATGGCGATGACCCGTTCGAACGAGAAGAGAACAAATACGATCGCCACCACAGTGCTCAGGAAGAGTGCGAACGCGGGAGTGCCGCCGGCGTTGACCTTTGCGGCGCGACGAAAAAAGAGACCGTCGCAGCTCATGGCGTAAAGAGTCCGCGAGCAGAAAAGCTGGTTAGCGTTCATACAGGACGCGAGCGAGATCAGCATGATCGAGCGGATCACCGTGTCGCCATAAGGCCCGAAGATTCTTTCGGCGGCGGTCCCAAGAGAAAACGTGTTGCCCGCGACTTGACTGAGAGGAAGGACGTACAAGACAGCGGCGTTGATCAGGAGATAAATCCCCATGATGGAAAACACGCTGCCGAAAATTGCCCGAGGCACATCGCGCCCCGGATTTCGCACTTCTTCGCCGAAGTAAACGACGCCGTCCCATCCGTCCACAGTGTAGAGGACAGCTTGCAGCGCGAGCATGATGGCGATGGCGAGTGGCCACCCCGATTGCAGAATCGGCATGGAGGTCGACGCATGAGCTGCGTTGGTGGCGGCAGCAATAGCCGGAGCTGCGTTGCGCGCGTGACCCCCGAACACGAAACATGCAACGACCACGACGAGGAATGCGATTGTTTTCAGCGCCGCGGTGACGAGTTGCGTGCTGCTGCCCCATTTGATGCCGCGCCACTGTAAAAGAAAAAAGGCAATGATCACGCTGACGGCGATGGACTGAACGCGACCCGCGAGCGGCGCGAACAATGCGCCGCTGTATTCGGCGATTACGATGGCGACGGCGGCGGCGGTGCCACACGTTGAGAGCCAGTCGCTCCATCCGACGATGAAGCCGGCGTAATCGCCGATGGCACGCCGCGAGAAATTGTATTGGCCCCCACTGCGCGGAATCGACGCGCCAAGTTCGGCCATCGACGACGCGCCGACCAGCGCGTAGAGTCCGCCGATGACCCAAACCCCGAAGAAGAGGTAAATGTTGGGAAGCCATTGCGCGATGTCGCCAGGCGAACGCACGATACCCGCGGCAATCGTGTTGCCGACGGCGGCAGCGATTCCGAACCACATGCCAAGAACTTTGAGCAGTCCGCCACCGGAGCGCACAACTGCGGAACCCGTCGGAACCGATGATGTGGTCGTCGTGCCGTCGGATGTGTTAGACAATGGATTCTCAGGGCATCACTGCGAGAGCATCCCATGCCAGAAGAGACTGCCGGGCCTCGCAGCGAAGGCGCCATGATAATGGCCTACGAGGAAATTGCAAAGGAAAGCTGCTGTCCGCAACGCGGGTCGTGCTCGTATCGATTGAGACTCCAGACTTGACGACCGAAACTATCAACACGAACGCAATGACGCATCCTGTGCCCGACGCTGCCGAAAGCGTTCGTCGACATCTCCGTCGTCATTCCATGCCTCAACGAAGCGAACTCTATCGGCATCTGCGTCGGCAAAGCGCTCGACGCGTTCAAATCCGCCGGCCTGCGCGGCGAAGTCGTCGTAGCCGACAACGGTTCCACCGACGGCTCGGTCGACATCGCAAAAAATCTCGGCGCACGCGTCATCGACGTTCCGGCGCGTGGCTATGGCTCAGCACTTCGCACGGGAATTGCCGCTGCACGCGGAAAGTTCATCATCATGGGCGATGCCGACGACAGCTACGACTTCGCCGAAGTTCCGCGTTTCGTCGAAACGTGGCGCCAGGGATACGACGTCGTCATGGGCAATCGCTTCCGCGGCGAAATCAAAGCGCGGTGCGATGCCGTGGCACCACAAGTACATCGGCAATCCGGGCCTCACGCGCCTGCTCAATCTTTTTTTTCACGCGGGCATCGGAGACAGCCACTGCGGCATGCGCGGCTTCACGCGCGCGATTTACGATCAAATGGATCTGCGCAGCACCGGCATGGAGTTCGCCTCCGAATTTGTGATCAAAGCCGCTCAGCTCCGCGCGAAAATCACCGAAATTCCCATCACGCTTTGGCCCGACAAGCGTGGCCGTCCGCCACACCTGCGCAGTTTTCGCGATGGCTGGCGCCACCTGCGTTTCATGCTGCTCTACGCGCCCAACTGGCTCTTTCTGCTCCCCGGCGCCGCGTTCGTCATCGTCGGGCTCGCTCTCGTTTTCTGGCTGCTACCTGGCCCGCGCGTGCTGACATCGCGCATCACGCTCGACATTCACACGATGATCTTCGGCGTGATGTTCACGTTGCTCGGCGCGCAGATCCTGTCGATCGGCGCATTTGCAAAAGTCTTCAGCTACGCCGAACGCTTCGATCGTAAAAATATTTCACTCCGCCGCGCGCTGACGCACGTGCGATTCGAAACCGGACTTCTCCTCGGCGGCGGCCTCTCTTTAGTTGGATTTCTCGGCTGTGCATGGGTCGTCTGGGATTGGGTTTCCAGCGGCTTCGGCCCGCTTCACGAAGTACGCGCCGTGCTCTTCTGGTCGATGTGGCTCTTCCTGGGAATTCAGGTGACTTTTTCTTCGTTTTTCCTCAGCATGCTTGGTATCAGCCGCGGCACGTACATCGGCGACTACGATTTGAAATAGATGGCGTACACAAGCCTCGACCATTTCATCGCCAAGCTGAGATTTCGCGCCGCTTATTTTTTCATCCGCAGCGGGTCGCGGGTTTGCGACCTCGGTTGCGGCCTCGACGCAGCCTTCCTCAACTACACGGGCGACAAAATTTCCCACGGCGTCGGCATTGACGATCAGGTGGAAGACGGTGTGCGCGGGCGCTGGTGGCGCATCCGTGCCGACATTACGGCGCCACTTCCGCTCGACGCGTCGCAATTCGATCACGTCGTGATGCTCGCCGTGCTCGAACATCTGCGCGATCCCGAACCGGTCCTCCGTGAGACCTTTCGCATCCTCGCGCCCGGTGGCAGCCTCATCCTCACGTGGCCATCATCCGCAGTCGATCCGATTCTGGCAGTCTTGCGCAGCGCCGGCCTGGTCAGCGCCGAAATGGAAAGCGAGCAGCATCAGAAACGGATCCCGGTCGAAGTCCTGCAAGCCATGCTTCAGCGCATCGGCTTCACCAAATTCATTCACCGCCGCTTCGAATTCGGCCTCAACAATCTGATGGTCGCCTCGCGCGATTAAAACGAAGCGTTACCTTTTCGTAGCGTATCTCTCTCCGACAAAACTTCTTCGATACTATGAAGCGATGAAATCGTGCCTCCGATGGCTTGCATGCATTGGTTGCGTCTTCGCCGCGGTCATTTTTCCTCCTGCGAGCTTCGCGCAATACAAGGAAATCGATCAGATCGGCGATGAATTCGCGAAAGAAAGCATGAAGGCGCGGCCCGAGACAAAAATCATCGTCGTCGCGGATCTGCACGACGTTAGTGGCGCCAACAACGACCAAGGACACTATCTTTCCCTAATTCTGACTTCCGCGATTAGCCTGCATATGAAACACAAGTACGCCGTGGCTGAGCACCCTGCTTTTGACGCAGCATTACAAAAGCAGGGCATCTCGATTCAATCGATGACAACGCCGAAATCGGTGACCGAGGTCGCGGGCAAAATCAATGTGGCTGCTGTCGTCATCGGAGATTTTCAGCGAGATCAAACTTACTACTCGGTGCATCTCTCGACAGTCCGGGTCTCGGATGGCGCGGTCCTATACTCCAGCGACTCCAAGTTTGCTCGTAGTGAATTTCTCGACTCCCTGGCGGAACCGTTTCCTCCAGCGGAAATTAAAGATTCGTTAAAGCCGATTACAAAAGCCGACATGGCGACGGGTCGCGGTCCAGTCTGCGAGTCTTGTCCCGTCCCGAGCTACACAAGCATCGCAAAGGACGTAAGATTGCAAGGCACAGCCCTCTTCAACGTCCTCATATCGAAACAAGGCGAAATCGTCGCGCTCCGTCCGACCCGCATATTAGGGTTGGGGCTGGATGAGTCCGCGTACCATTCAATAAGCAAGACCTGGATCATGAGGCCGGCACGAGACAAAAATGGGCAGGCGATCGCGGTGATAGTTCCTGTCGAAGTTTCATTCGCTCTTCGCTAACGATTCGATTCGCCGCTTCGACCGCTGTTCGAGTCGCTCTTGTATGGACCGAGAAATGTATTGTCGGTGTCGGGCGTGACCAGCCAGACCTTTCGATCCTTGAAATAATCCAGAAGCTTTGTATTCTGCTCGGCGTCGAGTTCGCGCGCCCAAATCACCTTCGCGCCATCGATTTCCGCGCCGTTATAGACCCAATCGTCGTGGATGTTGTGGTCCTCGGTGTAGCGCACCATGATCAGGTGCTTGCCGGGCGTGCGTTCAAGCTGTTTCTCAATGGTGGCGCGGCTCGGATCGCCTTCGCACGGCCAGAACAACGGATCGCACGCGCCTCGCGCCGCGTAAATGCACGCGTCGAGCACTAGGCAAATCACCACTGCACGCGACAACGCGATTCCCACCGGGCGCACTTTCCATCGCATCTTTCGCAAATGCCGCACCGCCTGCACGATCAACAAAAACAGCACACACGTGATCGGTGCCGCGTAGTGCGCCGCGGACCAAACCACCACCGACACACTTGTGATCACCATCGCCAGCACCACAATCGGAAATCGCATCTTCCGATCCCACAGCGCGTACGGGACTCCGGGCAACACCAGCAACAGCCCCATCCAGAAATAGTTCACACTCCCGCGAAAAATCTTTTCCCAGGTCACGCGCAAGGCATCCGCGGCGCCGCGGTTATAGTTTTCGCGCTCCCATTCGTTGTAAAACTCTTCGAACTGCTGATTGCGGTAATGCAGCGCCGGCAGTGGCTTCTGCCACAAAAACGGCTGCGCCGAATGATACGTCCGCGTGTTCAGCACATGCGGCATCAGCAGCGGATCCCCCGTAAGCCGGAAATTGTAGTAACCCATCCATACAACGGTCAGCGCGACTACCACCGCCACCGGCGCCGCAACTCGCCCGATTCGCGTAGCCGCCGTATCGCGCGACTTCGTTTTACCGACGAGCCACCACAAAAACCAGACCGCAATCGGCGCACAAAACAAAAATCCTTCATACGGCCGGCTGTTCGCCAAAATCGCAATCCCGAGCCCGAGCCACAATGCATCCCGCACGCGCGCCCGCCGCGAGACGCGCGCCATCGCTCCCAACGCCAGCGCGCCGCCCATCGCCGCCACCGCTCCGCCCCAATAGCTGTTCACCCAGTAGCTCGCCACGCCCAATTTCAACGCCACCATCGCACCGCCGAGCAGCGCCCATCGAGCCGGCAGCCACGCTTGCAGCATCCACGTGATCGCCGCACACATCGCCGCGACGCTCAGCAGCACTCCAATCCACGGATTTCCCAACATCTCGCCAACCGCGAGCGCCAGACCTTGTCCCGGCGGATACATCGACGCATACGCCGGATGCCAATTCACATGAAACGTCTCGAAGCTGATCCACATCGCGTGCGACGGATTCGCGAGCCGCCCATGAGCAAACGTATCGCCCATCAACAAATAACTGAACTCATCATGGATGCCCGGCACGGGAACGGGCAGGAAGGGAAGTGCCAGCAATCGCGCCACAATCACAAAAAGAAAAACTGCCGCTACCGCTTGCCCGCGACGCTCAGCAAATTGTGACAATGCCGACTCGCAAGCCGCGAACCATCGTCCAAGCAAATTCGGAAACACGACCGCCACAACTCCCAGAATCGCGGCAACGATCAGGGAAATTTCCAGCACGCGCAGAGTGCGCAGCACATAAGCATCGTCGAGTCCCAGCATGAACTCGAAATTGTAGGATGGATTGCGCACGCCCGTGCGCGATTTCTAAGGCAGTATTTCAGATCGCTCGACCGCGAACCGAGCCATTCAACCGCGATGCCTTACGGCTCAACCTCAATCTCCGTCAGTCTCTCCTGCCGAACCTTCGGCTTCGCCCCTGAATTTCGATTCTCGAGGTAATCCGCCAATTCCAGCCGCATGTTTCCGGCGTTCGTCGAAAACTGCAATCCTGTCTCGAAGTCCACGATTCCGTCTCGAATCAACTTCTCGATCACGCCGTCGAAGTGCTGCATGCCTTCGGTATCCCCATCTCGCATCGCGTCGAGCAAAGTTTTGCCTTCGCCTTCGCCCTTCTCGACATAATCGCGCGTGCGCATCGTCGCCTTCAAAATCTCAACCGCAGCAATGCGCCCCTTGCCATCTTTCTTCGGGATGAGCCGCTGCGAAACGATAAATCGAAATGCCTTCGCCAACCTTGTGCGAATCGCCTGCTGATCCGCCAAAGGAAACACGCCGATGATGCGTTCAACGGTTTTCGACGCGTCGATCGTGTGCAGCGTCGACATGACCAAGTGGCCCGTCTCGGCAGCTTCCAGCGCGATCTCAATCGTTTCGCGGTCACGCATTTCGCCGACCAGAATCACTTTCGGTGCCTGTCGCAGCGCCGCGCGCAGCGCAAGCCCAAACGTTGGCGTATCGCTGTGCAATTCGCGCTGGTGAATCGTAGCCTTCTTATGTTTGTGTAGAAATTCGATCGGATCTTCGATCGTCAGGATGTGATACGCCTTCTCCACATTCATCTGATCGAGAATCGCGGCCAACGTGGAAGACTTGCCCGAACCAGTCGGCCCCGTTACCAGCACGATCCCGTTGCGCAAATCCACGATTTCTCGCAGCGCCGCCGGCAAGTTCAACTTTTCGAATCCCGGAATATCCATCGGAATCACGCGCATGACAATCGCATACGTCCCGCGCTGTCGGAATATGTTGACGCGAAATCGCGCCACGCCTGGCAATCCGTACGAAAGGTCCGCCGAGCCATCCTGCTCGAGCTTGCGGATCGGGTGATCGTTTTTCCCGATCAGGTCGTATGCGATGAGCTTCGTATCTTCCGCGGTCAACATCTCGAGCCCTTTGAACTTCAACTCCATCAGTTCGCCGCTAACCTCGATCTGGGGCGCACGGCCCGGCGAAAAAATCAGGTCGCTGACGTGTGTGCCCGACTTCAGCATCGCGGTGATCAGCTGCGCTGTCTGGATGCTCCGTTGTGTCGCGGGCGCTTGCGGTGTGGTACCCATGAAATGTCACTGTCTCCGTCGAAAATGGTTGCTGCGGTAAAACGCCTGAAGAGGGCCGACCCAGAGCCCGTCTGGACGGATCCAGTGTGTATGGGACTAGTACCCGCTCGCCAGCGAAGACATCAGTCGCTGGCGCGAGTTGATTACGTAGCTATGTGGTGGCAGGGAGTAAAAGCAGTGAACGCGGGGTGTCCGATAAAATGCCCTGCATGTTCAGATACTTACGTCCTCAGTGACAGGGTAAGATTCCGGCCCGCACCAGGCGGCCCGAGGGTGACGCTCGAAAGATCGTCAACGATCCAGGTCGCGCCTGCGGCCTTCAGCAACTCGTCCACTTCCGTCGTTCGCAGCGCCAACACTCGCGAGCCGGCCGCCCGTCCTGCACGAATCCCGGCCGGTGCGTCCTCTACGACCACGCAGTCCGCCGGCGCAAACCCCAACAGTTCCGCTCCCTTCAAATAAGGATCCGGGTCAGGCTTAAATCGCTGCACATCCCCAGACGTCACCAGCTTCTTCGGACGCGGCAATCCGGCGACGCGGATCCTCACCTCGGCAAGCGGCCGCGTGCACGAAGTAACGATCGTCCATTGATCCGCCGGAAGCGCCCGCAATATTTCCATCACGCCCGGCAGCGGCACGACTCCATCTGTGTCCGCGATCTCCCACTCCTCCATCTTTCGATTTTCTTCTTCGTAGTCGCCATCCGGCATCAACTCGCGCAGTGTCACGATGCTCGGGCGTCCGTGCGCTCGATGCACAATTTCATCCGCATTAAATCCGTACTGCTCCGCCCACCGCGACCAGCATCGCGCCACGGCCGGCGTTGAATCCACCAAAACTCCATCCAGGTCGAAAAGAATTCCTCGCGGTTGCACTTCAACAGGGCTGGCCAATGAAAGAATGGTCCTCCAAAACCAGACCAATTATCTCACGCTTGGCCGCACAATCGCGCGGCGTCGCTCCGCCATTTTTGGTTAAGCGGCCTCTACGCGCGCGACGGAATCTCTGTGTCCCCGTAGACTTCGTCGGGATATTTGTCGACTCTGTCGTTCGGCGGCAGATCGCGGGTAGCCGGATTCTTCACTCGCCCGGAGTTGTTCGTGACTTCAGCTCGCTGCCGAGTCGGATTCTGCTTCGTTCGCTTCACGCGTCCACGTTTCATCTCGGGATACCTCACCCTGGAATTTAATTTTTGATCTACCGCTCAAAAAGAGCTGCTCTCAGCCACCGAAGTACGGCTCAACCGTGTGCGAAGCTTGTTGATGCCAGCCCACGAAGAGGTCTCGTGATTACGACGACTTTTTTCGCGGAACCTTCGCACCCTTCTTCCGCGCTTCCGACAGTCCGATGGCAATCGCCTGCTTCCGGCTCTTCACGCGCCCGCCTTTACCGCCCTTGCCTGATTTCAATGTCCCTTTTTTCTCACGCCGCACGGCGCTCTCCACGCTCTTGCCCGCAGCCTTGCCATAACGTGTCATCGTATCTCTCCTCAACCACTCGCCCGTTATAGGCACCCACACCGTCCTTCGCCATACAGCGTGTGGAGTAGATACCCAACATCACTTCCCGTAGCCGCACCCGAAGCTGCCGGGCCCATGAACCCCTGCTCCATTCAAGACTTGCTGAAACCCAAGGCACACTTGTTTTGGAACATCGATATTTTCCCGAATTTACGATATGACTTATCTCAACCTATCGGGAACGCGGACTCAAATTTGAAACGCTCGACACAAAACTCAATCTCGAACAAGCCCGCCCGAAATCTATTCTCGCGTGGCTCGCTCGCGATCCTTTTGATCGGCGCATTCTCTTTGCTCACTGGCTGCGGCAGAAACGAGACCAACACCATCCCTGTCTCCGACCCAACTCCGCCCGGCGCCCACTCTTATCAAACGAATTTCCCGCTGACGGAAAATCCCATGAGCGCAGGCGGAAAATGGATCGGCGGACGCGCCGCAGGTGCAAGTCTCTTGGCAGGTGGTCACATCCGGAATGGAGGACGTTTATTCGGTGACGTCCAGACGAAGCCGGGATTCGCCTTCGGCGTCGATGAACCCACAGAGTTCGGCGATCCCACAGCAATCCTGTCTGGTACCTGGGGACCGACGCAGACAATTTCCGCAACTGTGAAAGTCGTTAAGGCCCCAACGAAGGTTTGCTGTCGCGAAGTGGAGTTGCGCCTGCGCACCACGATCTCCCCACACACAATCACGGGCTACGAAGCCTACTGCAGCGTCATGCCGGATAAGCGCTACTGCCACATCGCACGATGGAATGGCCCGACCGGCAGCTACTGGAATTTTGAGACGGCGCCCACCGACGAATATGTTGTCGACGGCGACGTGTTGAAAGCCACCATCAATGGCACGAACCCCACGATCATCACTCTCTACAAAAACGGCGCACAGATCTTGCAGGCTTCGGACACAGGTGCCGCTGGCGGAGGCTTCGGCGCCTATGGCCCCTTCCCATCCGGCAACCCCGGCATCGGCTTCTACGGCCGCCCCGACATCAGCTTCCGCGAACCCCACGACCCCGCTTGGCAGAACTTCGGCTTCTCGTCCTTCACCGCCACCGACAAACCCGAATAGCCCGACACGCCGGGCGCGGCACCGTGTTTACGCGCACGAAGAGGAATCGACACCTTCAGATTGCTTGAACTTCAGTGTTGGGAAAACAGAATCAGGGAGCCGGCGAGTTGGGGTGGGAGACGGGGATTGAACCCGCGACATTCGGTGCCACAGACCGACGCTCTACCAGCTGAGCTACTCCCACCACTCTGATTACGCGGCGTTTACTAAACGAGCTTGGGTCCAACTAGGTCCAACTCAGGAATTTTTGCGAGTTCGACCGCGTTGTACGAGCCGTTCAAGTGCGTGTACCGCTCGACCATCTTATCACTGCCATGCCCAATCCAGCTACGGATGAGAGGCATGGAAACTCCTGCCATTACGCCTTCGCTGACTCGATGATGCCGGAAGGCGTGAAGCCCGCCGAGTTCAAGTTTCAGCTCTGACGACTTTTGGGTGCACTTTGGAACGCAGAACCAACCCGGCAATGCCCCTGGATCGAAGAGCAACGGATGAGGAATCGTTAGCTTTCCTAACAAGTATTCAGCCTGTTTTTGGCTATAGGCCGCAAACTAATATATTTGACAGTTGCCAGTCTCTGCCAACTGCGCCCCAGTCAGGTGGCCTATCGTTACGAGAGTCACCTTCTCTCCCCTCGATAGCGCTTCCAATATTAGACGGCTAGGCCTTCAGGCGTGAGGGGCATGGGATAGCTAGGCTATCCACCGGGTAAGTACCTCACAAGTACCGTTGAGCAAGAGCACAGATTGAAACTCACGACGGAATTCTAAAGGCAGCCTTCTTAGCGATTTCACCAGCACAGGACGCGACTCCATCAAGTGTGGCTACATTCGAGAGGCAATTTTCAATTGTGCCTTTCGTCTCAACGCCAAAGGTATTCTTCTCTATGGAAGGTACGGTGGTCTGAATCCGTGAATCAAATTTTTTGTGAAAATCCGCCACTGATTTATTTTCGTATGCATGGAATGCGGTGATGTACATCATGTCTGCCTGTCCGCGATAGCGAGGTGAGAAATCCTCCCATTTTGGGCGCTGAGCTACTTTCGCCGCAGTGAATTGTAAAATGTCAACCGCGAGTCGAAAGGCGTCTGCTTTTGAACTTTCTGCGATGAATGGCCTTTGTTCAGTGACGATAGTTGGAAAAGAAATCGAGCCACTCTTCAAGCCAGCTTGCAAATCATCAGGAAACTTAGTCGTGGAATGACTCTTGAGCAGCTCGACGGCCCACGTCCGAAGAGCGGTGTTCTGCGTTGAATCTGGCTTGTCGTCTTTCAGGACAGAGACGGCCAGTTGAACATAGTCTCGGTCGAACGTTTCTTTTTGGGAATTGGTCTGTATTCTGGCGGTGTAAATCGCCAACGAAATTGGGATTACGATGGGAATAGCGACGAGCGAGAAAATTTTAGCGACACGTTCCAATCTATCCCACCAAACCGAAGGGGCCTTAGCAATGGGCGACGGGGCTGTTTTTGCCTCTAGCTCTTCTGACATACATTCCAGTGTTCCAAGTCAAATGTGAGGTCCAAACCAGGGTTTATTTGAGGGCTACCGAAAACTGGTTAAGTGGCGACAGCTCAGCGCGTTAAGGTTAGACATCCCATAAGCCACAGACCGACGCTCTACCAGCTGAGCTACTCCCACCGCAGTCGCTGCGCCACAAAAGATAATTCGCGCAGCCCACCTATATTATCACCGCCCCGCCCAATCCCGCTACGACTCCCCCGCGCCGGTAGCAGATTCTCCGCCCATCATCCACGACATCTCAATCTCCGTTTCGCCCGACTTCGCTAACACTCCGCGCCGCCCGGTAGCGCGAAAGCCGTTCCGCTCGTAGCACCGGTGTGCACGGGCATTCGTTTCCACCACCTTCAGCCGCACTTCCGCGGCTCCGACTTCCGCCGCCCATTTCTTTACCGCCGCGATCAATAAATCTGCCGCGCCCGATCCACGCACGGTAGGATGCACCCACATCGCCATCAAGTGCACCACCGCACGATCGTGTGCATCGTAAACTCCCGCGACTAACCCGCGCGGATCATCTTCCGCCACCAAGAGAAGCGTAACTCCCGGAGCCATCCACTTCCGCCAATCGTCAATCGTTCGCGCCCGTTCGCGTTCCAGCGTTGAGCCAAATGCTTCCGGTGTATCGGTCAGCGCCTCTACGCGCAAATCGCGCATCACTCCTTCATCGCCAATCACCGCTCGCCGGATTTCAAGCCGCATCGATTTCGCTCACCTCGCTCCTGAACAAATCCAAAGTCACGACGCAATCCCAACAATCTCCTGCTCACACAAATCAATACACCGAGTCTAAGTTCTCGATTCAGTCCGCATGTGGTAGTGTGTCCGCAGCACGAAGTACCAGCGAATAACCCAGCAATCGCCCCAATTTTTCATCTGCATCGTTAAATCCAAAGTCCAGTCGCGCACGTATATTCAGCCGAGGGTGCACTGGTGAAACGCAGCGCAATTCGCATCGCGGTTATGGCCGCATCAGCGGCAATCGCCGTATCGGCCACCACAGCGCAACCGCAACAGCCCCCAGCGCAAGCTAACCCGCGCAGTGCCGCAGTCCCCGCCAACGTGCATTCCACCACGCCAGCTCCCGCGTGGCTCCCCTGGTCCGACTCCGTCTTCGCCCAAGCCACTCGCGACCACCGTTTCGTCCTGCTCGATCTCGAAGCCGTCTGGTGTCACTGGTGCCACGTCATGGACGTCACCACCTATCGCGACCCGAGAGTCCTCGCCCTCCTTCACAAAAGTTATCTCACCGTTCGCGTCGATCAGGATTCCCGTCCAGATCTCTCCAATCGCTATGAAGACTACGGCTGGCCCGCCACGGTCGTTTTCGACGCCGCCGGTCACGAAATCGTGAAGCGTCAGGGTTATCTCACGCCCGAAGAGATGGCGTCGATGCTCCAGGCCATCATCGACGATCCATCTCCCGGGCCGTCGGTCCAGCCCGACAAAGAAATCTCATTTCCATCCACCGACGTTCTCCCCGCCGCGCTCCAATCGCAACTCGAAAAAGATTATCTCGCCGGCTTCGACTCTAAACAGGGAAGCTGGGGCGCCGATCAAAAATATCTCGACGTCGATTCCGTCGAGCTCGCAATCGACCGAGCCGCTCACGGCGACGCGCGCGCCGCAGCGATGGCGCGCCAAACTCTCGACGCCCAGCTCCAACTTCTCGATCCCGCCTGGGGCGGTTTCTATCAATATTCCACTGACGGCGTCTGGACCAAGCCTCACTTCGAAAAAATCATGTCGGTCCAGGCAGAAAATCTCCGCATCTACTCCGAAGCCTACGCGCAGTGGAACGATCCGAAATATCTTCACGCCGCCCAAGCCGTCCAACAGTTTCTCGCAACATTCCTCACCAGTCCCGACGGTGCGTTTTACACCAGCCAGGACGCCGACGTCGTCGAAGGCAAACACAGCGCCGAATATTTTGCGCTCGGTGATAAAGACCGCCGCAGGCAAGGCGTCCCGCGCGTTGACACACACGTCTACGCCCGCGAAAACGGCTGGGCCATCACCGCGCTCGCGCAACTCTACGAAGCGACCGGCGACACGAAAACGCTCGACTCCGCAATCCATGCCGCCAACTGGATCACCCAAAATCGCGCTCTCCCCAACGGCGGCCTTCGCCACGGCGCCAAAGATGTCGGCGGCCCATTCCTCGGCGACTCCATCAACATGGCCCGCGCCTACCTCGCTCTCTACCGCGTCACCGCCGATCGCAAATGGCTCACACACGCTTCCGCCACCACCGTCTTCATCCAAAATAAATTCCGCTCCGGCGCTGATCCCGGATTCATCTCCGCCGTCGTCCCAACCGACAAAGCCTACAAGCCGCATCCCCAGCGCGACGAAAACGTCGCCGTCGCTCGCGTCGCCAACCAGCTCTTCTACTACACCGGCGACCCCAAGTACGAAGCCATCAGCAAGACCGCGACACGCTATCTCGCAGCCGAGCCCATCGCCACTCGCCTCCCGGTCGCCAGCGTCCTCCTCACCGAATACGAAGTCACCCGCCCTCCGCTCCACCTGACCGTCGTCGGCGCCAAGAGCGATCCAGCCGCGCAATCCCTCTTCCGCGCCGCTCTCAAATACCCATCGTTCTACAAACGCGTCGAATGGTGGGACACGCAAGAAGGCAAGCTGCCAAATCCCGACGTCCAATACCCATCCGTCTCGCGCCCCGCCGCGTATATATGTACGCAGCGCACCTGTTCACCGCCAATCTTCGACGCCGAAGCTCTCCCGACAAAGGTGAGCCGCGTCCTGGGCGTGCAAGCGCAAGAATTCAAGCCTGATCAGGCGTCGGCAAGAGTTCAGCAGTAGAAAGTAGTGGAAATCACTTCGGGGGAAACGCGTCAAACGTAGGAGGCAGCTAACAAACATCGACCAGGCCCGTCAGTTAGTACTGGTCCTCTACCTCTTCAACGCGTGACAAGAATTTTGCGAGCCTTTACAAACTTTCACTGGCAGGCGCTTTCCCTTAGGCGTAAGGTGGGGAACGCCGTCGAAATCGTCCGAGAGATGCGCGCTCGCTACAGCCCGGACGAGCCTAGGTCCGCAGTCGGCGATCCCATTCACATTGTTCGCCGTCAATCGGCTCTCGGCACGAGGTCTAACGGTCTTCAGGCAACACGTTTGCCCGAAGTGTGTGCAGTAAAATTTGATTCAGGAGGACGTTGGGGAACATGACAAAGTCAAATCGTATTCTACTCGCTGGCGCGGCAATCGCAGGTCTTCTCTCGGGAACCGCAGCCACGATTCAGGCTTCGAACCTCGCGAAGGCTTCGGCGCAGGATGATGCAGCCAAGGCCGACAAAAAGGTGAAAGAAAAGCACGCCTGTAAGGGCCAAAATTCCTGCAAGGGTAAGGGCGGCTGCAAGTCGAGCGACAACGGCTGCAAGTCCAAGAACTCCTGCAAGGGCAAGGGCGGCTGCGCGACCGACGGCAGCAAAATGCCCGAGTAACATCACCAGCATCAGCGACTGGCTTCTGCCGGTTGCGTGTACGGGGGCTGGTGATCACTCACTAGCCCCTGTTGCTTCTTAGAGTCGCTTCTTGAAGTTGATTCTTAGCTGTTCTGTACCGCCTTGCCCGGCGGTATGCACTTGGGAGACCTCGGCAATGCCCGCGAATAAGTTCAACGGATTTACCGACTATGGCATCGGTATCGGCCTGCGCGCCACGCACTACGACCACATTCTTTCGCGCAAGCCTGTCTGCGATTGGTTCGAAATCATCTCCGAAAATTTCATGATCGATGGCGGCCGCCCTCTTCAGATCCTCGACGAGATTCTCGAGCAATATAAGGTCGTCCAGCACGGCGTCTCGATGTACTTCGGCTCCGCCGAAAAACCCAATCGCGAACATCTCCGCCGCCTCAAGGATCTCGTCAAGCGCACCAAAACTCCCTGGGTCTCCGATCATCTCTGCTGGGGCAGCGTTGACGGTCGCTATACGCACGATCTTCTCCCCATGCCCTACACCTTCGAAGCCGCCAAAATCACCGCGCAAAAAGTGCGCGAGGTCCGCGACTTCCTCGAAGTCCCCGTCGCCGTCGAAAACGTCAGTAGCTATGCCGAATTTCACGTCTCTGAAATGACCGAGTGGGAATTCCTCAACGAAGTCGTCGAGCGCGCTGACTGCGGCATTCTTCTCGACGTCAACAACATTTACGTCTCATCGCAAAATCACAGTTTCAATCCGCTCGATTACGTCAATAGCGTCCCCGCCGAACGCGTCGCGCAGATTCACATCGCCGGCCACTCGAAATATCGCAAATACATTCTCGACACCCACGATCACCCCGTCATCGATCCAGTCTGGAAGCTCTACGATCGCGCCATTCAGCGCGTCGGCCACACCGCCACTCTCCTCGAGTGGGACGACAGCATTCCCACTTTCAAAGAAGTCCACGACGAAGCGCTCAAGGCCAACAAGTTCCTCGCCTCCAGCGTTCTCGCCGCCGCGGTATGAAGTTCCCCGTATGAAACTACTCGCCCTCCAACGCACGATGGCCCGCGCGGTGATGCAGCCGCTCACCAAGTCCGAACAAATGCAGGAAAAAGCTCCCGGCGGCGGCAAGATGCGCGCCTACGCGTCGCGTTTCATCAAGCCCAACGACCGCCTCACTTCGTTCGACCGGCTCGAGATCTACAATCGCCAGTATTGGTTCCGCTTATTCTCCGCGCTCGCCGAAGATTTTCCCGGCCTGCGTTCTGTCCTCGGTGATAAGCAATTCGATGCGATGTGCAAAGCCTACATCGTCGATTGCCCCTCCACTTCCTTCACGCTGCGCAATCTCGGCTCAAAAATGGAGTCTTGGCTTCGCGCGCATCCCAAATGGGCAGGGAAGAAGCAGACGCTCGCTCTCGACATCGCTCGCCTCGAATGGGCCGACATCGAAGCCTTTGACAACGAGTCCAGGCCCGCACTCCGCACCGAAGATCTCGCCACCGCCGACGCCGCCACGCTCAAGCTCGAACTCCAGCCTTTCGTTCGCTTGCTCGACTTCGCCTACCCGGTCGACGATCTCCTCCTCGCCGTCCGCAAAGAAGACGACACCGACTTCGCCAGCAACGCCTTCGCCGAAAAGCGCAAGAAAAAGCATGTCCGCGCGACAGCCAAACTCAAGCCGCAGCCCATCTTCCTCGTCGTGCACCGCATCGACAATTCCGTTTACTTCCGCCGCATCCAGCCGGAAGAATTCGCCGTACTAAAATCGCTGAGCAAACGTAAAAAACTCGGCGTAGCGCTCGATGCCGCATTCCGCAAAAGCAAAATGCCGCTCGAGGAACGCGCCGCTGCCGTTCAAAATTACTTTCAGACTTGGGCCACGCTCGGATGGTTCTGCCGGCCGCAACAGAAAAAAGCCGCCAGCGCATAAAAACTGAAACTTTACCGTCGCGATACACTCTCACTGGATATGAACAATTCGATCGCTCGTCTCCGCAGCCTCTACGATCGCTTCTTCACCTTAATCTCGTATCTTCAATCCCCATTCCTGCTCTTCGTCCGCCTCTACTGGGGCTGGCAACTCGTTCAGAGCGGCTGGGGCAAACTCCATCATCTCGGCAACGTCACAGAATTCTTCACAAGTCTCAATCTTCCGATGCCAGCCCAAACCGCGCTCGCCATCTCCTGCCTCGAATTCTTCGGCGGCATC
Organism: uncultured Acidobacteriota bacterium; assembly: GCA_963795355.1. Lineage (GTDB taxonomy): Bacteria > Acidobacteriota > Terriglobia > Acidiferrales > UBA7541 > Acidiferrum. The sequence goes on along the minus strand of CAWCHM010000005.1, from coordinate 283,977 downwards.
GCGCTCGCTATCGGCCTGTTCTCTCGTCTCACCGCTTTCGTTCTCACCATCAACATGATCATGGCCTACGTCACCGCCGACCGCGAGGCGCTCTTCTCCATCTTTTCCGATCCCGACAAGTTTTACGCCGCCGCGCCTTACACCTTCCTGATCGCTTCGATCATCATCTTGCTCTTCGGCCCCGGCAAATTCGCCATCGACACGCTTCTCGAGCGTTGGTTCGGACCCTCGACTCCTCCGATATCCCATTGACCCGCCGCTCCAATCTGCGCGCCAAAAATGCCCTGCAACCCCGTCGCGCATTTCGTCCGTCTAACCGACTGTTTCAGGTGGAGCCACCATGACTCGCCTTCGTCCTCGCTCGACTGCTCTCCTATGCGCCGCGCTGGCCTTACCTCTCATCGCATTGATCTGGACAACCGCGCGCATTCGTTCTACACACGCTGACGACATGACTTCGACCCTCGTCATCTCCGGCTCCCGCATCGACGTCACCATCGAATCCGGCGACTGGAAGCTCTCCCACGACGACATCCTCCACTGGGTCAAACTCGCCGGCGAAGCCGTCGCCACCTACTACGGCAAATATCCCGTTCCTCACCTCACATTAAAAATTCAGCCGTTCGACGGCTCCGGCGTTCGCCACGGCATGACCTGGGGACGCGACGGCGGCGGCCTCATCAAGATCGGTCTCGGCACGCAAACGCCTCCGGCCGATCTCAATGATGAATGGATGCTCACTCACGAGATGGTCCACCTATCGTTTCCCTCCGTCTCCGACGATCACCATTGGATGGAAGAAGGCCTGGCCACCTACGTCGAGCCGATCGCCCGCATCCAGGCCGGACAGATGCCCGCGCTCCAGATGTGGGCCGACCTCGCGCGCGACATGCGCAAAGGCGTGCCAAGTCCTGAGGAAAAAGGCCTCGACAACACCCACACTTGGGCCAGCACGTACTGGGGCGGCGCGCTCTTCTGCTTCCTCGCCGACATCCAGATTCGCCAGCAAACTCACAATAAGCTGGGGCTGCAAGACGCGCTGCGCGGCATTCTCGATGCCGGCGGCGATATCCGTAAGGATTGGGATCTCGAAAAAGCGTTCGAACTCGGCGACAAAACCGTCGGCGTCCCCGTTTTAACCAATCTTTACGCCAAGATGAAAAACGACCCGATGCCCGTCGATCTCCCCGCGATGTGGAAACAACTCGGCGTCGAACCCGACGGCAAGACCGTCCGTCTCAATGACGACGCGCCTCTCGCCGCCATTCGCCGCGCGCTCACCAGTCCGGATTCCGCAAAGCCAGGCCAACATTCCGGCGCGCACGCCGAGACCCAAGCCGCTCACCCCTCGGCTATCTACGCCGGACGCACACGTTCCGCCTCCAAAAAATCCGTATCGTAGTACCCTTCGTTGGAATCAAAAGCCTTCGTAGTCGGTAGTATCTGACAGCGCGGTCGCATTGGGCTTGGGGTGGCTTACTCTTTGCGCCGTTGCAAAGGGTGGGCTCCGCCGAATTTACACCGGCGAAAAACAGGGTATGACTCGCACTCTTCGCAGGACGATCGCAGGCTCAGCAGCGGGTGCCCTTGGCTCCGCCGCTCTGGTCCTGACTCTCGGCCATTCTCTGCTCAGCGTCGCGTTCGGCGTCGCAATCGGCATTGCCTATGCGCTTCTGTTCGGCCCAACGCGTGGCGCCTACGTAGACAACGTTATGGCTGGCGCGGCATTGGGCATTCCATGGTGGGGACTCATCAACATCATCGCCCTGCCCGTCTTCTCCAGTCGCACGCCGCAGTGGGATGCCGACCAGATGCGCGCACAAGTTCCCGCGCTCGTTGGCTGGGTCGTTTACGGCGCAATCATGGGCCTCTTGGTCCAGGTCTTCACCGATCTCCTCCATGAGGTCCTGGGCCCCGAGCCGCCTCCGATCGATACTTCGAACCTGGCAAAAACCCGCATCGTCATTCTCGGCGGCGGTTTCGCCGGAATGCAGACGGCCCTGTCCCTCGAGGAGCAATTTCACACCAATCCCGGAGTGAGCCTCTCCCTTATCAGCGACACCAACGCTCTGCTCTTCACACCGATGCTTGCTGAAGTCGCTGGTTCCAACCTCGAACCCAGCCATATAAGCACGCCGCTGCGCAGCAGTCTGCACCGTACTCAATTCACTCGCGCCCGCGTTGCTAGCGTCGATATCGATCGACGTCGCGTCATTCTCGCCACTGATTCGATCGATATGACCGGCTCCAACTCGGCCCAACCCGATCCCGGTGAGACTCTCGAAATCCCCTACGATCATCTCGTCTTCGCGCTAGGGTCCGTATCCAACTATCTCGGCATGGCCGATCTCGAAAAATATTCCTTCAATTTCAAAAGCCTCATCGATGCGATTCGCATCCGCAATCACGTCATCGAAATGTTCGAGAAAGCCGACCGCGAAACCGACCCCGTTCGCCGTCGCGCCTTCCTCACTTTCGTCATTGCCGGTGGTGGCTTCGCCGGCGCCGAACTCGCCGGCGCCATGAACGATTTCGCGCACGGCATTCTCGCCGACTACCCGCGTCTTCCGCCCGCCGATCTCAGCGTCATTGTCGTCCACTCGCGCGATCGCATTCTCCCCGAACTCAGCGAATCGCTAGCGCGTTACGCCCTGAAACGCATGGCCGAACGCGGTGTTATCTTTCGCCTGAAAACGCGCTTGGTGGATGCGAAACCTGGCAAGGTCATCCTCTCTGATGGCGAAATCGCAGCCGAGACTCTCGTCTGGACCGCCGGCGTCGCGCCCAGTCCCGTGGTCAAGAGTCTTCCGATCCCGAAAGACAAACGCGGCGCGCTTATTGTCGATGAGATGCTCTCCATTCCTGGGTACGCCGGACTATGGGCGCTGGGCGATTGCGCCGCTGTTTTCGACGCGAAGTCCAAAAAAGCTGTCCCGCCAACGGCGCAGTTCGCTTTGCGCGAAGCCGCGGTCCTCGCCAAAAATATTCGTGCGCAAATCGAAGGCCGCCCTCTTAAGCCGTTTCACTTCGACTCTCTCGGTTCGCTTTGCGTCGTCGGCCATCAAACTGCCTGCGCGGAACTCTCAATTCCTTTCGCACCCAATCGCGCGTTGCAATTCTCCGGTCTCTTCGCTTGGGCCATGTGGCGTGGCATCTATCTCGCCAAGCTTCCCGGCATTGAACAAAAAATTCGCGTATTGATCGACTGGACCGTCGAGCTTTTCTTCCCGCCCGACATCGTCCAAACCATCGACCTTAGTTCCGAACAATAAAGCCAGAAAAATATCGACCATCAAGACGAAAAAAAGAAATGTCCACAGACTCACCGAACGCCGCACCGACCAACCAAGCCACTCAATCGTTGGTTGCCGCACAGGCAGCTGCAGTCCTCATCGCTGCCCCTGGTCCAGTCACCAGCCACCAGTCACCAGTCACTTCGAACCAGTCACTAGTCACCTCCGTCGCCCTCGGTCTCATTATCGGCGCTATCGGCGGCGCCCTGAAAGCCGCTGCTCTCCACGATTCCTACACCGAATCGCTCCTCACCGGCGCGTTGTTCGGACTCGTCTTCGGCCTCTTCTTCTCGCGTCGCGCCACCAGCCCCGGTGCTGGCCTGATCTGGGGACTGGGCTTTGCCTTCCTCGCGTGGATCGTTTTCCCCAATGGCGCTCTCCACCTCATGTTCCACCACACCACTTCGGCGATGTTCGCCGACGCACGCGACCGCTTCCCTTTGCTCGTCGCTTGCGTCCTCTGTCTCGGCGCTCCCGTCGGCCTGGTTTTCGGCATCTGGGGCGGATTGCATCCCGATAAGCCACAATCGAAGTTCCACATCGGCCGCGCCGCGGTTGCCGGCGGCTTCGCAGGTCTCGTTGGCGGAGCCATCTTCAGCTCTTGGGTCGCGTCCGGTGATTATTTTCCTCTGCTCGCCGGTTACGGCGCGCTTTCCATTTCGCACGCCACCATTATCTTTCTGCACTTCGGCGTCGCCGTTCTGATCGGCATCAGCTTCGGCTTCCTCTTTCAGCGCGACGTCCGCGGCTACGGCTCCTGCATGGGCTGGGGACTCTGCTACGCAATCTTCTGGTGGTTCTTCGCGCACCTCACGCTTCTTCCTTGGATTGCGCGACATAAGTTCGATTGGTCCGCCGATCACGCCGCCACCGTCTTTGGTTCGCTCGTCGGCCACATTCTTTGCGGCCTCATCCTCGGCGTCGCTTACGCCACCTTCGACAAACTCTGGCTCCGCCTCTTCGTCGAGTCCGATCCTCTGAATCGCCAGTTCGAAGGACCCGGCATTCAAACCCTGCGTTCCCTCTCCTGGGGAGCCATCGCCGGACTCGTCGGTGGTGCCGTGGCCGCGCCTATATTGTTCGCCACCGGCGTGCTTCCTCGCCTCACTACATCCACCGCCGATTTCGCAACGCTGAAAGCCCTGCTCGCAAATGTGCTCATCAGCATCGTCCTCGGCATGCTTTACGGCATCCTCTTCCGCAACGAATCCTCCAGCATCGGCATGGGCGTGGCCTGGGGCTGGCTCTTCGGCCTCATCTGGTGGTATGCCGGACCCATCACGCTTGAGCCTCTGCTCCTCACCGGCCAGTGCGACTGGAGCACCGACGCCGTCTCCTATCTCCTTCCCTCGCTCATGGGCCACCTTATCTTCGGCGCTGTCACCGCTCTCGTCTTCATGATCCTCGAACTCCGCTACGCCCGCTGGCTCCTACTCGACCCGCGCGTCGCCGCCCGCGTCGCCCGCCAGGTCCGCCAGACGGGCACTCCTGCCCCCGCCCTCTGGCTCTTCGCCCTAGGCCTCGGCATCCTCCTCCCCATCCTCCTCGGCTGAGCAGCGCCATCAAATTTGTACGGGCGCAGCACAGCTGCGCCCCATGTCCGCGAGATCAAAACCCGCTGAACCACATCTCGCCTCCCCAACGCCAATCTCGTTCCTCGTGTCGTGAAAGTGATACGTTTCCCCCAGGAACCCCGTCCCAACCAACCCCTCATCCCTTGCTAAACTTACACACTGAACAGGTATGCGTCCCCGCGCATGAATCCACACGAGACCGATCGCCGCCACATTGAGCGGCAAATTGCTTACGCTCGCCCGATCATCGTCCTCCTGACGCTGATCGCGATGCTGCAGCAGCCCTCGGCGCAACACGCCAATCGCCCGATCTCCTTTCTGATCGGCTACTTGCTGCTTTCCTTCTGCGTCATCCTGTTCGAAAAAATCTTCCCCAGCCGCACCTGGCATCTGCCTCTCTTCGTCGACCTCGTCGCTCTGGGCTACTTCATGATCGTCAGCCCGTCGATGGTCCCGGCCTGGTTTCCCTATCTTTTCGTCTGCTATGTCGCAGGCATCCGCTGGGGACTAAATTCCGCCTTTCCGCTCGCCGGACTGCTCTCTCTCGAAATCATTCTCCTCACCGTAGTCAAAGGCGAGATCCATTTCCTCCGCATCATTTCCTGGCTCGGCCTCGCGGGCGCCACCTTCGCTGCTGGAGCCGGCATCGCCTTCCTCGGCGATCGCAACCGCCTCTTTGCCGTACAACAGGCATTTTTCTCCCGCATCACCGCGACGATGGAAGTCGACCAAGGCCTGGCCGAATGCCTCCGCCTTTTCCTCGAAGAACTGACCCACGCCTTCCATTCTCAGGAAGCTCTCCTCGTCTACCGCGACACCGATCTCGAGCGCATCTTCCTCTGGCGCCACCGAGCCGGCGAAACCGAACGTCTCATGCCCGACAACCTGCCCCTAACCCGTGCAGACGGTCTCCTCCTCGACGACGCCGACGCTACCATTTGCTGGAACAGCCTCAGCGGTGCCGGTTCCGGCTTCGGTTGGGACCGCCGCGATGGCCGCAGCCTCAAAAGCATCCCCCGCCTGCCGGGCCCGACCCAGCAGCTCCTCAACCTTAAATCCATGATGACCGTCACTTTCGACCAGGGCGGCAAGCCCGCCGGCCGCCTATTCCTCCTCAACGGTCGTAACAAGTTCAGCCATGACGACTTACAGTGGTTCGAACGCGTCTCTCGCCACATCGGTCCCGCACTCGAAAACGTCTTCCTGCTCCGCCACCTCCGCGCCCGCGCCATTGAGGCCGAGCGCAGCCGCATCTCGCGCGACCTTCACGACGGCATCCTCCAAACTCTGCTCAGTTTCGAGATTCAGCTCGACGTGCTCCGAAAACAGGCCACCGCCAGCCCCGAGCAGGCCGCCGAAAGCCTTGCCAACCTCCAGGCCACCGTCAAAGGCGAGTCCGCCGAGCTCCGCCGCATGGTCACCGACATGCGCCCCGTCCGCGTCCAAAGCGCCGACCTCGTCGACCTCATGATCGGTTTCGCCGAACGCTTCCGAAACGAGTCCACGCTCGCCCTCGACGTTCTCATTGATTCTGTTGAGGTTCAGGCTCCCGATCGCGTCTGCCGCGAGCTCTTCCAGATTTACCGTGAAGCACTCAACAACATAAAAAAGCATGCTAAGGCTTCACATGTCGTGGTAAAACTGTCGCAGGACGATAGCAGGCTAGTATTAGTAGTAGACGACAACGGCGAAGGCTTTAGCTTCGCTGGTCGCTTTACCGGCGACGAATTAGACCGTTTGCGGTTGGGTCCAATCTCCATCAAGGAGCGTACGCGTACCGTTGGGGGCGTGTTGACTGTCGAGTCCAATCCTGGACACGGCGCTCGCCTGACTATCGAGATTCCGCTGGGCTAAATGGCCAAAACTAAACAACAAATTCGTGTCCTCCTCGCGGATGACCACGCGATTTTTCGCGATGGCCTGCGTAAACTCCTTGGCTCCGATGAAGATATCGTCATCGTCGGCGAAGCACAGAATGGCGCTGAGTGCATCAAGATGCTCGCTAAACTCAAGCCCGACATTCTGTTGCTCGACTTGCGCATGCCCGACAAAGACGGCCTCGCCGTTCTCGAAGAAGTTAATTTCGACACTCTTCCCACCCGTGTTGTAGTACTCACAGCCGCCGAAGACGATCGCGACGTCGTTCGCGCCATGCGACTCGGTGCTCGCGGCGTTGTCCTCAAACAATCCGCCACCGACCTTCTCGTGAAAAGCATTCATCGCGTTTTCGCCGGCGAAATCTGGCTCGACAATCGCATGACCGCCGAGGTCATGAAAGCATTCTCGAAATCCTCCGAATCCGGTCCGCGCCGCGAAAAGCCGCTCCTCAGCGATCGCGAAAAAGAAATCGTGCAACTCGTCGCCCAGGGTTTCCGCAACAAAGAAATCGGCGAAAAGCTCTTCATCAGCGAGCAGACGGTGAAAAATCACCTGCACAATATATTCGACAAGCTCGGCGTTTCCGATCGCCTCGAACTCGCTCTCTACGCTATCCACCACCGCCTGATCGACCAAACATAATCGCTCATTCTCGTCCAAACAAAACTATCGCCATCCGCCGCGCTCCGTATTCGCGCTTAATGGTTTGCGGATTTTCCGTTTGCGGCAACCTGAGCGCGTACTCTCAATACGACGGCGAATCCATTCTAGGAATTCAGAAGAGTTAGCGCATCGGCTAGCCCCTCAATCGCCAGATGCAAAGATCGAACGGCCCAAAAGCTCTCACGACGCCCCGCCACCTTCCGCAGGAACCGACGCCGCGCCCGTCTTGGCCGAAATTCCCAAGTTCTGAAATCACCTAACAATCAAATAAGAGCGAACTAAGCAATCTCGACCTAGTTTGGTTTTTCTCGCCTTCTTTTCTTCTCCGCGAACAGCGGCGATCTCCGTCGCGCGGACAGATTGCGCCCACTCCGCGGCTCAAAAATTTCACGTCAATGCGAGCCGCGCAATAAAGCACGCTTTATCAGTAGGTTATGGGAAATAGTTCTGGGACTGGGTACTCTCACCGGCATAGCCCGGTCATGGTACATCCGTACTTTTTTCCCTCCGCTCCAATTTGAATCCCCAGTCCTATTGTCCCTTATTGGGCCCCCGGCTAAACTGTCTCTTCAATCAGGAGGTCTTGTCTTGACTGGCTCCGAACGCCGCAACACCCAGCGCTTTCAAATGCGGCTGCCGCTCACCGTCCGATGGACGACGGGTGCGGCGGTCGGCGAGACCAGCACGGAATCCCGCGACGTTAGCTCCCGGGGCGTTTATTTCTTTCTTTCCAAGGATGTCAAACAGGGTTCCGCTATCGAGATCCTCTTGACCTTGCCGAATGAGATTACGCTTGCAGGCCCGGTGCGCGTTCGTTGTTTGGGACGAGTGCAACGTACCGAAGCACGCGACGAAGGTGCAGTTGGCGTCGTCGCCGCGATCGAACGCTATGAATTTCTACGTGGCGACGAAGAACGCAAAAAGTAGTTTCGTCACACCGTTGGCCTTGTCTTAGTTTTGTTCCAGCTCGTACGCGGCTGTAATTAGTCGCGCATCGATCGTGGCGAATTGGATTTCTACGAGTTTCTTGCTCGCTCACTGCGGAGGCGGGCAAGATTAGCCGGAGTGCCTCGGCCCCTCAGCGGAGCGCTCCGGCTGCTTTTTTTCCGCTCACATTTCTTCTTCGCACGCACTACGGCTTAAGAACGCGATCGTCATCCCGAGCCGCCGAAGGGCGGCGAAGGATCTCAGCGCTAAACGCCACCCCAATCTTTCCGCCGTACTGAATCACCCCGCCGCGCGCTTTCGACTTTCAACGATCAACTCTCGACTACCTCAAAAAACTCACCGCAATCCCACTAACCGTATCGTGCAGCGCGTGCGTCATCATCCCCGGCCGCAAACTCTTCCTCCACTGCGCCAGAATCCCAAACATCAATCCATACACCGTGATCACAATCGCCGGCTTCACGCCCTGATAGATATGACACGCGCCGAACACCAGCGCCGACGCCACCACTCCCGCGGTCGCACTCCCGCTCCATGCAATAAACTGTTTCTGCAGATACCCTCGAAAAATCGTCTCTTCGCAAAATCCCGCCGTGACGCAAACCAGAATCCATAACGCAATTTGCACCCAGCCGCGCGGCGCAAGAAATCCCACGCTCGCTTTCGATCCCCGAAAATGCAAAGCGACTGCGGTCGCTCCCAGCACCATCAACGCCACGAACCAGAACGAAATCGCAATCCCAAAATCGCGCGCGAACTCAAGAAAACTCTTCCACCTCGCTCCGGTCACGGCCTCCAGCGGCGTGCCGCGTCGTCTAACGCCCCACAACACATACGCCGTCAACATCCATTCCCAGATCGCCGTGCTCAGATATAGCCCCGTTCGGTTTGGATGTTCCGCGGCGCGCAACTCTCCCGCCGAGAAATACATCAACCCCGCACCGCCCAGCAAGACCACCAACAACACGAGCGTATGCAGCACGCCGGCAACAGGCCGGTTCGGCGGCGCGACAACGGCATCGCCTGGCCCTTGCCCCTCACCCTCGAACGCTAACGTCGTACCCAACGCTCACCTCGCCGAAGCCGACCCGAAAAGCTACTCTCAGGCGCTATCTGCCTCATTGGCCATCCCTGTACTTTCAATACGTTTCGCGACCGTTGAAAACTACGGTACCGCATCGTCGCCGCTCTGTCCGCCTCCAACTCCTTTTGTTTCAACTTCGGTGTTACATGTTCGCGCCCTGTACTTCGGAGCAGGCGACATACGCAATTGAATCCGCCACCATAAGCGGTGCCCAGATTCGACACGAAATAGCCGTAATGAAGAGTGACCGCGCTGGCTGCAAAATTGCCACTGTTTCATTAGCGCGTACGGGGGCGCTGCGTCCGAGTGATCTCGGTCAGCGCGTAGAAAAAATAATCCGGAAGATTTTGCCTAGCTTGCCTAGCTGAGGAGCGCAAGGAATGGATTTTGAAATTCAGACGGCGCAGTTCGCGGACGCGCATACCACCACGAGCGCAAATCCGAACGGCGATGCCGAGCCCACTTCAGGCCCTACTTCAAACTCGGTTTCGAAGTCCGAGGTGGATTCGATCGTAGCTGCTTTGCTTCCAGAATCGATCTCGCCGGACGATACCATCGACGTCCTCACTGGATTCGGGGCGGGTTCCGAACCCGAAGTCGCCGCCGAGCCGCTCCAGGACCACGATCATCCGGTCAACGAAGCGACCGCAGATTCTGCGGAACATACTTTCACGACGATTTCCGTTCTCGAACTCGCCGAAATTCTCGACCAGCATCGCATCTGGGTCGAAACCGCCGGCGAATCCGGCAATAAAGCTGATCTTGGCGGCATAAATCTCGCCAAGGCCGATCTCACCGGCGTCAATCTGCAGGGTGCTCAACTCCAGCGCGCCAATCTCGCGGGCGCCGATTTGTCGATGGCCAATCTGCGCGGAACAAACCTCGCCCAGGCCGATCTTCGCGATACGAATTTGCTCGGTGCCGAACTCCGTGGCGCCAATTTGATGGGCGCCAATCTCTACGGCGCGGAAGGCGTTTGGGTCGGCCGTCTCGGCGGTGCGAATCTTTTCGACGCGATTCTTCCCGAAACCGTCGCTGCATTCGACAGCGCCAAAGCCATCGAGGACTCCACCAAGATCGCGCGCTGGTTTTACTTCCTCATGCTCGGCATTAGCGCCACCAGCTGTCTCTTGATCGCCGCCACGTCCGATGTTCGCCTCATTCTGAATTCCTCGGCCGTTCCACACACCGGCAACTTCCTCCCGATGACTGGTTTCTACCTCGGTGGTTCGTTGCTTCTCTTCGTCGCGTATGTTCGCTTCCACTTCTTGCTTCTCCGTTTGTGGGGAAGCATGGCGGAATTGCCCGCTGTTTTCGTGGATGGCCAGACGCTCGAAAAAGACGGTCCGTGGTACCTGATGGGCGTCGTTCGCCGTCACTTTAAGTGGAATCGCGATTCGCGCTCGCCATTCGCAATGCTTGAATCGCTGCTCTCCACCTTTCTCGCTTACTGGGTCGTGCCCTCGACGCTCTTCCTCTTCTGGCTGCGCTATCTTGTGCGTCAGGATTTTCGCGGCACTTTGCTCCACACCGTTCTGCTTACACTGTCGGTTGGCGCCGCCACCTGCCTTCCGTCAGTCGTCTCCCGATTCCTGCGCCCCGGTGAACTTCTCCGCCAGAAATCGAAGAACATCTTGCGGCTCGCGTTCCTCACGCTCCGCGCTGCGCTCGTGACAGGCGCCGTCATTCTCCTTTTCTCCATCGGCGTCAATCGCGGCCTGCCCGCCGACCGCGACATCGCTCCACAACATTCCGGCGCGAGCATTCGCCGCTGGGCCGCTGAAATTCTTCAAAGCGTCGGTTATCGCCCCTATGCCGATCTCACCGAAGCTTCGCTCTCCACTCCGCCCTCGAATGGCGATTGGAGCGATCAAGGCGTCGCCGCCATTGACGGCGCTCGTCTGAACCAGATCGATCTCCGTTTTGCGCGCGCGTATCGCGCGTTTCTCGCAAACGCGAAACTCTGGCGCGCCAATCTCGAAGGTGCGTACCTCTCCGAGGCCGACCTCCGCGGCGCCAACATGCGTGAAGCTTTTCTCCGCGACGCCATTCTCGATCGCGCGCGCATCTCGCACACGCTTCTCGTCTCATCCGATATCAGCAATGCGAACCTGATCGGTGCCGACCTCCGTGCCGCCGACCTTTCCTACTGCAATCTCGAAAACTCCCGTCTCTCCAACGCAAAGCTCAGCGGCGCATCGCTCTACGCCGTGAATCTGCGCAAAGCCGAACTCACGCGCTCCGATCTCACGGGTGCCGACCTGCGTGACACCAAGCTTGAGCAATCCATTCTTTCCTTCGCCAATCTCCAGCAAGCCGATCTTTCCTCCGCGAAAATGGCGCAAGCCAAACTCGGTGGCGCTCAGATGAAAGGCACCATTCTTCTCGACACCGATTTGACCGGTGCCGACCTGCAAGGCACTTTCCTCACCGGCGCTGTCCTTCGTGACGCCGACCTCCACAACGCGTCGCTTTCCGGCGCAGACCTCCGCGGCGCCAGCGGCCTCACATCCACCCAACTCTGCTCCGCCAAATGGCGCGGCGCCCTCCTCGACCCCGACATGGAATCCGCCCTCCAAACCCAGTGCCCCCAATAATCAAACCGGCATTTGGGTGCCGCACCCTCAGTTTTTAGAGGGTGCGGGTTTAGATTCAGCCTCATCGACATCACAGCTACGCCCACCATGTAGCCGCGATCGCTTCCCAGATCGCGGGGTTTTGATCCGAACATCACCCAGGCCAATCCGAGTCGCCACTCAGTTCATCGCAAGTGTTGTCCGTGTAGGGGCGCAGCACGCTGCGCCCCATGTCCGCAACATGTGATCCGCTAGCGTCGATCTATTCCACCGTTGCCCACGCTCTCTCCCCGGTGTACCCTCTCGCCATTCGAAGCGCACAGCGAGTGGCCGTGCGCCAAAAAATCCAGGGAGAACCATGTCCAACCAAGAATCCTCCACATCCCACGATTCCATCGAAAAATCGCAGCCCCAAAATCCCGTCGATCGCCGCACATTCCTCCAAGCCGCCGCGGCCTCCGGCCTCGTAGGAGCAGCCGCACTCTCCTTCCCGAATCTCACGCGCTCCGTTCTTGCCGCCGACGATCTCGTCGCCATCAACAAAGAAATCGAAAAGCGCCATGAAGAATCCGTCCAACGTCTCCAGGAATGGATTCGCCAGCCCAGCATCGCCGCCGAAAATCGCGGCATGAACGAAGGCTGCGAACTCACCATGAGGTTCCTCCGCGATGCCGGTTTCCAGTCCGTCAGCAAAGTTCCCGACCGACGGCCAGCCTGGCATTTTCGCCACGCTCGACGCCGGCTCGCCCACAACGGTCGCCCTCTATTTCATGTACGACGTCAAGCAAGCCGACCCGTCCGAATGGTCTTCACCACCGTTCGAAGCGCGATTGGTCGACAAGCCCGCCATGGGCAAAGTCGTCGTCGGCCGCGGCGCAGTAAATCAAAAAGGCCCCGAAGCAACGCTGCTCGCCGCTCTCATCGCAATCAAAGCCGCCGGCAAAAAACTTCCCGTCAACATCGTCTTCGTCGCCGAAGGGGAAGAAGAGATCGGCTCGCCGCATTTTCATCAGGTCGTCCAAAAGCCCGACGTCGCTACCGCTCTGAAAAAATGCACCGGCGTCTACATGCCGTACGCGTCCCAACAACTCGACGGCATGGTCACCATGTTTCTCGGCGCCAAAGGCGTTGTCGAACTCGAACTGATTTCCAGCGGCGAAAAATGGGGCCGCGGTCCAAAAAAAGATCTGCACTCGAGTAACAAAGCGCGCGTCGATAGCCCCGCGTGGCATCTCGTTGAAGCGCTCGCCTCGCTCGTCTCGCCCGATGGCAACACTCCTGTCGTCGAAGGCTTTGCCGCCAAAGCGCGACCCCTGAGCGATGCCGACAAGAAAATGATTCAGGTCGCCGCAAAACGCCTCAGCGAAGACGACGCCAAGAAAATGCAAGGTGTCCAGCACTGGGTCAACGACGCAAGTTGGGAAGAGTCGATGGAAATGTTGATGTCAAAGCCGACCATCAACATCGAAGGACTCGTGGGCGGGTACACAGGTCCCGGCGGCAAAACGATTCTGCCCGGCAAAGCCCTCGCGAAAATCGACATGCGCCTTGTCCCCGACATGACCGCCCAGGAAGCACTCGCCGCGCTCAAAGCGCATCTCGCCAAGCACGGCTTCGCCGACATCGAGGTCAACATGTCCGGCGGCTACGATCCCACCACCACCGCTCCCGACGCCGCCATCATCAAAGTCACCGAAGCCACCTACCGCAAGTACGGTATCGACCCCGTCATCCTGCCTCGCCTCGCCGGCTCCTGGCCCGGCTACGTCTTCACGGGTGAACCCCTGCGCCTCCCTGCGGCCCATTTCGGCTTGGGCCACGGTAACGGCGCCCACGCCCCCGACGAGTATTACCTGATCGAATCCACCAACCCCAAAGTCCAAGGCATGGACGGCGCCGCCCAAGCCCACGTCGAATACCTCTACGCCCTAGCCTCCGCTAAGTAGTTGATTGCAGATACCTAAGTGCAGTCTATTGACTGGGGTCCGTCGTAGTGCGTAAAATCGTGCAGCACGAAAAAATGTGCAGCACAGTTTTATGTGCAGCACAACTCTCATGCCTTTACCGGCATTGCATCAAGGACTTAATAGATGGCGAGAACCAGAGAGTTAAACAAACGGATCGATTCGGGGAAGGTCAATCTGACCGTCAAGATTGACAAAGATTTGCTACGCAAAATCCGCGTCGTCGCCGCCGAGCAGGGCAGATCGATCAGCGCATTGGTCTCCGATTTCATCCTAGAAAAGTACAGCAAGAGTGAAAGCTATGAAGAAGCAAGAAAGCGCGCCATCGCTCTCATGAATAGCGGCATTGAATTGAATTGGGAAAAGCCGCTTTCGCGCGACGAAATCCATGAGCGGCGATAGCTGTTTCGTCGACACGAACGTTCTGCTTTACGCGAGCGATCCAGTTCAAGGGCGCAAACATGATGTCGCGAAATCGTTAGTCGAAGATCTGTGGACCTCACAAACCGGAGTGATCAGCACTCAAGTTCTGCAAGAATTCTGTTTCAATCTGCGCCGGAAGGTGCGGCCGCGCCTGTCGATCGTCGACACTACCGCGCGGGTACGCGATTATCTGAATTGGCCGATTGTCATCAACGTTGCAGAGTCCACGATCGCGGCTTTGGAAATCGAGGCGAAATACCAAATTTCGTTCTGGGATTCCTTGATCGTGCACGCAGCGCAAACTGCTGGCTGTACTATTCTGTATTCCGAAGATTTGAATCACGAGCAGATTTTTGATGCGGTCCGCGTCGTGAATCCTTTCGTCGGCCAGTAGCTGACCACAGATTTCCCAAGCGAAATTCAGTTCGGATATGCAGCAGCGTCGCGAACGATGCGGATGCGGTGATCGGTGAACGGGGCGTGCATGCTTGGCACTTCGACTTTGGGCATGTGGCAGCTGGCACAATTGCTCGTTGCGACCGGGCAGGCTGCGCCGGGATGGTCGGCAGCTTTTTCGCTTTGCGTCGTGATGCGTTTTTTTTCTCCTGCGGGTTCCTTTGTTACGTGGCACGACAGGCATTTTGAATCGTAGCTCGCGGTTTCGGTCGCGAGCGGCTGATGCGGATCGTGGCAGGTGTAGCATGCGAGTCGGGCATCGCCACCGTTCCAGCACTTGCTGCTCTCCAATCGATACGGTTGAAAGCGCACGTTTGCAATGCCGGTGACCTGCGTTTGCAACACGTCCGCCCAGGTGCGGTGGCACGCACCGCAATAATCCACCGACGTTGCCGCGCTCAATTTCCCAGGATTCAAAATCGCGCGGCGGCCTTCGACAATTTTCCCCGCTTTCATCGCTGCGACGTGCTTCGCGCCTGGGCCGTGGCACTGCTCGCAGGTCACGCCCGGCGTTGCGTGATTCGAATCGAAGCGGCCGGCAATCATCGAGCCGCTCGTGTGGCAGCCGAAGCAAAGCTGCGTTTCGCTGCTGTCCATGCGGCGTCCGAGCGCGGCATCCAGCGAACTTGGCTGCGTGCTCAAGTGTCCTGTCGTGAGCGCGAGCGAATCCAGCGACTTATAAAAACTGACGCGGCTTTCGTAGTACACGCCATCGTGAGAATAAATGTACGTTTGTCCTTTGTGTGCGATGCCGAACGTCCATTCGAGCAGCGCCGAAATATTTTGCGCGCCGTCCGAAACTGAATATGTGGCTCCCCCTGAAGTTCGTGCAATTTCATAGCGATACGGCGAGATTTCGCCGGCGAGTTTTTCGTGGCTGCGAAGAATCTCTGCGTCTGCGGCGCGGGCGGCGGCATGTGCCATCGGCGTGGTTGCCTGCGGTGTCGCTTTGTCGGTGTGGCACTTTGCGCATTCGGTGTTGCCGACCAACTGCGTATGGTCGGCAACATTTTTCGTCGGCCACCATGCTGCTGCCGCGATGCGATCTTCCGTCGTTTCTGAGATTTCTGTTTTGCGCGACTGGCTGAGCAGCGTACCGGCAAGTGCGAAGGAGAGGCAAAGAGAAAAGAGGAAGCGAGTCGAGTGGGTGGGAATTCGTAGAAGCGAAGTGAGGCGAACAGGGAATCGCATCATGAGGTTGGCCGGAGAGATTATGCGTCGGGCCAAGCAGTCATGCTACGGCTTTCGCTTGGGCTTCGCTTTTGGCGACGACTTTCGCCTGAGATTCGCCTTGGGGGTATACCCTCCCCTGTTTTTCAAAAGAGTGTGTAAGTTATTGAATTGGTGATGGTTGCGCGGATGCCTATTTTTGAATATGTGCAATCTATTGAAAATACGTGGCTTGCCTTACCCATCAGTACTTGGATAAGTGACTGAGCTCCGCTACCGAACCCTGCTCGCGCAACTGAGCCCACGCAACTACGCCTTGATGGGGATCCAGACTTCCATGTCGCCGGTGCCGGACTCGGGGTCGAAGCTTTCGCCGTAGTATTCGACCAGATTTGGCGAGGTAGCCGTCGGATGAGCGAGCGTCTGGCCCGAAGTGGGCAACCAAATATTGAAAATGGTCTGGATCGTGTCGCGCAGCCGCGAAACGTTTTCCCGGTGACAGAAGATCGCGTATTTCTGCTGTGGCGACTTGTAGGTCTTAAAACTCGCATGCGCGGGCGAAATCGTCGAGATTTCGACGCCGCAGAAGTAATCGAAGGCGCCTGATTTCTCATCCAGATTGGACACGACGCCATACGCCATGCGGCCCAATTGCCCTGAAATCTTGCCGAAAGGCAGCCGCTTCCACTGGGCGGGAATCGTATTCATGGTTTCCGGGGTATAGCGTTCCTGGAGGCCAGCCATGAGCAGCGCTCGTCGTTCCTGGAGGCGCGGCGGATTCAGTTTAATGACGGGGGCTTCGGACACGTTCATAGGCTCCTACTTCAACGGGTTAGATTCAAAATGGGCCGGGCCGGGTGGCGGGCTTACTAGAAAGGAGCAAGCTCATCGCCAATCGCTTGTGCAGCATCCTGAGAGGCACACCGCGCCCACGTCTATTTTAGCGTGTTCCCGACCAGGATAAAAATGTCGAACCGGGCGTGGAATCGCCAAAATTGGAGGTCGAACCGAAACTTTAGGACCCGGCCCTCAACCCCGCAACCGCGACACCGGCGACGCTGGTCGTGCGTTCCATTGTTGTGTTAAGACTGTGCCTTCAAAATGGTGGCTGGCGGCCGGACCAGTGTTCTAGTTCGGCTTAAAAGCGTTGAGGTCTGTCGGGGGAGGGTTACGTGGAAGTCGTGGCGGGAGTCGATCTGGGCGGGACGGCAATCAACTATACGTTGATCACGCGCGATGAAAAATTCTTGATCGAAGGGCTGTGCGAGCATCCGGCGCTGTCCAAACAGGGACCGGAAATCTGCCTGCAACAGATCGAAGACGGCCTGAAAATTGCCGCCGAGCTTGCGCAGATTCCGCTAACCGACATTGTTGCGATCGGGCTCGACACGCCCGGACCGGCCAGTGCCGCCGGGCAACTCAGCGCCAAAGGCTCAACCAACTTTGTCCACGCCGACTGGGCCGGATTCGACATTCGCGAAGGGCTGGCGCGAAAGCTCGGCAAGCCAGTCTCGTATCTGAACGACGGCAATGCAGGAGCGTTGTGGGGCCACTTCACGATTTTTGGCGCCAACAGCAAAGAGACCTCGGTCTCGATTGTCATCGGGACAGGACTCGGCGGCGGCGTGATCCTCGACGGGAACGTCGTGAAGGGGCGCAAGGGTTTCGGAGGCGAGCTCGGCCACGTGCTGATTCCGTATCAAAGCGTCCCCGGCATCGAAGGTTTGAAGCCGCAGTGCAATTGCGGACGATTGGGAGACCTCGAGTCGGTCTGCTCGCTGACGGCAATCGAGAAGACATTCTTGCCGTATTTTCTACCGAAGTATCCCGGCCACGCGCTGGCGAGCGAGGATCGCAGCAGAGCCTCGAAGATGGTACGCGGCATGGCCGATCGCGGCGACGCAATGTGCCGCGAAATCTTCCGGGTGCAAGCGCACGGCATCGGATTATTCCTCGACGAAATGGTGAATACATTCGATCCCGATGCGCTGATCATCGGTGGCGGCGCGCTGGAGGCGAGCGATGCCTTTCAGAAATGGTTCATCGACCAGGTCCGCGTAGGAATGCCGACACAGCGAGAAGAGCAGGCCGACATCCCCATCTACGTGATGCCCAACGGAGACACCGCCGGCGCCCGCGGCGCAGCCATCGAAGCCCTGAAGCTAGCCCGCAGCAGCGGCTTGGCGTGAGCAGACACGTGACATCTCCGGAGTTCCCTTAGTGGGGATCAGCCAATTCCACTATGGAATAGCAAACCGGCGAGCGCACCCATGAGCACCAGCCACGTTGAGTTGATCCGAAATCGTATGAGAGCGATTGCGGAGACGAGAGCGATCGTGGCAGTCACGAAGTCAACGATGGAAGTTCGCGCGAGCTGCCAGCTCACTACAGCCATTAGCGCGAGGGAGCCTACGATCACCCCGTCGAGGAAAGCGCTCGAATGACGAGACCCTCGTATGCGAGGAATCAGGGGGCCGCTGGCCGCGACAAGCAAAAACGCTGGCAAGAATATGCCGATGGTAGCTGCGAATGCGCCTTTAGTTCTGGCTAAAAGATAACCAATGAAGGTCGCTGTCGTAAAAACTGGACCTGGCGTTAGTTGGCCAATCGCGACGGCGTCGATGAGTTGCGAGTCGGTAAGCCATCCCCGGTGAACGACGAGATCCGTTCGCAAGAACGCGAGTAACACATATCCGCTGCCGAAAACGACTGCACCGATTTTAAGGAAAACGAAGAAAAGTGAGACCAGACTGAATGGAGTTGCAGCAGCGCCGGCCCCCGCGAGATTTAATAAAGCGAAAGACGTAACCGAGAGTTTCGGTTTTGGTGTGATGCCCGATATAGTCCAGTCGCCAATAACGGCGGCCAGGCCTGAGAGCAGAAGCAGCCACATGGGCTGGACGCCGAAGGCGGCAAGCATCAGAGAAGCGAGTCCCAGCAGCCCAAGAAATTTGCTCTTCACTGCGCTGCGGCTCAAGCTCCAGAGTGCTTGAGCGATTACCGCAATTACGACGGGCTTGATGCCATAGAGAATGGCTGATGTTGCCGGAAGCTGGGAAAAATGGACGTAAGCCCAGGCCAGCAGTCCGACGATTACGGCGGCAGGAAGAACAAAGCAGACGCCTGCAACGACCAAGCCTGCCCATCCACCGTGAAGATACCCAATATGGATTGCGAGTTCGCTTGAACTGGGACCTGGGATGAGATTGCTTGCGCCCCACAAATCGAGAAACTTCTCACGGGTGAGCCACTTCTTACGCGTAACAAGATGGTCTTCCATGAGTGCGACGTGACCAGCGGGACCGCCGAATGCGGTCGTGCCGAGTAGGAGAAAAAATAAAGCAAGTTCGCGGAGGTTACCGGTCTTCGAAGTAGCGGGAGGCGAGATCACACGATGCACTTTCTCGGGCAGAAAGTCGGAGCAACTTCGAACGGCGAACGCTCGGCGAGGATCCTAAACATAGTCGAACAGGGCCATAAAGCCGAAATCCATATGGAGTTGTTGATGGCAGTGAAACAAGGTGAGTCCCGGATTGTCGGCGACAAAATCGACCTCGGCTTCCTGATAGCCGCCCAACATGACGACGTCCTTGTAGATCGAGCTTGTAGGCTTTCCCGCGAGCGAAGTCAGTTCAAAACTGTGGCGATGCAAGTGTATTGGGTGAATATCATCGCTGGCGTTGCGCATGTGCAGGCGGTAGCGGCTTCCTTCTTTCAAGTGAAACGCCGCTGGGGTGACACCCCGCGTCATCGGATAAGAGACTCCATTGATTGTCCAGCGGTTGAAGCCTTCGTGAGCGGCGTTTTCCTTCGCAAAGGTCAGGTCGATCGTTTGGTCAGGCGGTGGTGCGATGGCTGCTTTCCCGAATCGCGCATAGTTCCATTTGAAAGGCGGGGGCGCTATCCAAATGGACTTGCCCGACTGGCCGGCATACTCGACAACGATTCCCATGCCGTGTCGCCGATCGCCGTCGTCTAAATCGCCGAGGATCCACACACCTGGATGATTCATTTCGACAATGGCAGACACGCGTTCTGCGGTGCCGAGCCAAAGAACCGGAACAGCAGCGACGTTCGGGACAGGATTCCCGTCCAGTGCGATGACTTGGAATGAGTGACCAGGAAGCGCCAAACTGCGAATCTCGGTGGCACTGCCGTTCAAGACGTGGAAGAGGACGCGTTCTCGATACTTTACGCGAATCGGTTCGCCGTGACCCAGAATGCGGCCGTTGATGGTAAAGGCGTTGTAGCCCACTTCAAATCCGTGCATCGCGCCTTTGGCTAAGGAGGCCTTCATCGCGGATTCGCCAAGCTCCTTGAGTTGCCTATCTTCCGTCGCGTTTGCCAAGAAATTCTGCGGCATATCACCGCCCTGACTTAGCGTCGGTTCGAATTCCTTCAGAGTCAGGAATACCTCGCGGTCGTAACGGCCCGGATTCTCTTTTGGTTCGATGTAGACCGGACCGACCTGGCCGCTGTACTGACCCGCCGAAAGGTCGGAGCCCGCGCGGTTATGCGTGTGATAGAAACGCAGGCCGGATGGATTCGGAGTGAAAGAAATACTGCGCTTACCGTGAGCGGGAATATGCGGTGTCCCCTCTTCGGCTGCGCCGTCGATGTCGACCGAAACGCGCTGTCCGTGCCAGTGAAGTTGTTCGGGAGTATCAGTGTCGTTGAAAATGTCGATGGAGACCTCTTGCCCCTCGTGGAGACGCAATAAAGGACCTGGAAATTGGTCGTTGTAGGTCTTCGTAGCAATGAATCGTTTGGGAGCTATTTCGACGACGGAATTCCGGATGTGCAGAGTGTAGTCCGGGTTTGTTTCGCTCGATCGTCCGACAACGCCACGTGAAAGATGCGGATGGGCTATGAAAGCTCCGGCAGTCAGGCCGGCCGCTCTTAAGAAGCTGCGCCGAGAATAGGGCGACGCGTCCTTCATGGTGATCGCCTCACGACGACATGGAACCACGCTAGCATTACACAGCATCAGCTAAATATCAGATTAACGGCTCGCCAATTTGCGATGGATGGGTTACTCGGCACTGCAGGGATAGTAGAGCAATACTGAGCCGTGTGAAAACACGAGTGCGGCTTTTCACATGATCGACGGGAGCCGATCCTATGTCGGCCTAAGGCCGTGCCAGTGCGACGTACTTCGTGAAGCCAAAGGCGTTTTTCGAGTAGTCGCTAGAGTCTCTTCGCCAAGACTAAGATGACGACGATGAGCAGGACCAAGCCCAAGCCGCCGCTCGGGTAGTAGCCCCAGCCGGTACTGTACGGCCAGGTTGGCAGAGCGCCTAGAAGCAGCAAGATCAAAAGAATAAGAAGAATTGTTCTCACGTGATGTCCTCGCGGCTGAAGAGTTGGGTGCAGCCGACTTCGAGTAGTCCCCTTGGCTGGAGCTTTGACTCACGGGGAGCCTGAAAGGTTCCCGTGATACAAAGTACGAATGCGAACCTTCGGGCTGAGCGTGGCCTTCATCACGGTCGTTGGTTTTGTCGGAATTTCGGGTCCGCCTTTGCCGTCTCCGCCAAGACCAGTGGCTCGTGACGCAGGGGCGATGCCTTCACAAATCCGTGACGTGCTCAGAAATAAATTCGCCGGCTGGAGACCGAAGCAGCTATCCGACTTGGACCCGGACAACCAGAAGGCGTGGTTGCACGGGGCGAATGGAAAAGCCTGTCCAGGAGTTGCGGTTGGTCATTTCGAGAGCGCGAAGCAAGATTCGTACGCTCTTCTGCTTGTGCCCGATTCGGAAGCAACTCGCGGTTACAAAATTGTTGTTCTCACTAAAGAATCGAGCGGGGAATCATACGTTCCGAAACTATTGGATAGCGCCGACGGAGACACTTACTCCGGCGTGGTCATCTCAAAGGTCGATCCTGGAACGTTTTCCGATCTTGACGACGGTAGAAAAATCCAGACCATGCTGGATGGTGTGATTGTCGAGTGGATTGAGAAAGGTGCCGTGCTCCATTACTGGTCCGCTGATCGCTATCGCCGCGTTACGATAGCGGACTGACTGAGAATTAGGTGTCGCGGGGAGGGCGATTTTGCGAGAATCGGCTGCGCATTGCGTTGGTGCTGCGGCCGGTGCGTTGCGGCTGGAAGCGGTTGAGGCGCGATCTTGAGAAGCGAGGTCGAGTGCGATGGCTGACTATTTGTTGAAGACGGAACCTTCGACGTATTCGTTTGCGGATTTGCAGAAGGACAAAGAGACGGAGTGGGATGGCGTGTCGAATCCGGTGGCGCTGCGGAATTTGCGCGGGATGAAGAAGGGCGACGGGCTGATTATCTATCATACCGGCGATGAGAAGAGCGCGGTAGGGACGGCGACGGTGGTGGCCGTGGACGATTCGAATCCGAAGAGCCCAGTGGTGAAGATCAAGGCGGGGAAACCGGTGGCGAAGGCAGTCACGCTGGCGGAGATGAAGGGCAGCAAAGTGTTTGAGGGTTCGCCGATCGTGCGGCAGGGACGGTTGTCGGTGGTGCCGCTGACGGCGGCGCAATTCAAGATGCTGGTGGGGTGAGGGATGCGCATTCAGCGGAAGAGTGGATGGGTTGCGGTTGTGGCGGCGTTCGTTGCTGCGCTGGTGGCGGTTGCTGCGGTCGTCGTGAGTCTTGCGGCGATGCGCCATGCTTTAGTGGCGCACGCTCAGACTGCGCAGAGCGGCGACGCGGCGCAGATCACGCCGAACAAGGTTGAGTTCGAGAATGATCAGATCAAGGTTATTCGCGGATTCTTGGCGCCGCATCAGAAGACGGCGGTGCACAGCCATCCGTATCGATTTGGCGTGACGCTGACGAAGAATGATCTGGTGATTACTTCGCCGGATGGGAAGTCGGTGCCGTCAAAGAAAAACGCGCAGGAGATTTTCTGGAGCGAGCCAGTGACGCACCAGGTTGAGAACGTTTCGAACGAGCGGATGGAGAATGTCGAGATCGAGTTCAAGAAGGATAAGGGAGCGGGCGCGGAAGTGCAGAAAGATTGGGGCGCGTCGAGCGCGAAGGGAACTGCGGAAGATCCGGTGGCAGTGGAACAGGAGCCGCATCATCGCATCATTTTCGAGAATCAGTATGTGCGTGTGCTGGACGTGGTGGTGAAGGCGGGAGAGACGACTCTATTTCACAAGCATTCGATCGATAACATCCCGATCATTTTGACGGATGCGGATAACAGGACGCAATTTGCGGGCAAAAATTGGGGACCGACGCCTGCCAAAGCAAAATCCGTGGGGTTTATTCCCGGCGCGGAAAAGCCCTACGTGCACCGCATCAATAATCAGGGTTCGACGGTGTTTCATGTGATCGATGTGGAGGTTTTGCCCTAGTTCGTGGGCCTGGCGTTTCGATCACGCGATTTTTTTCAAAGATTATTCGAGCGTTGCGGCCCATTCGGCCGTGGTGTGCGCGAGTTCCCGCAAAATTTCGGCGTCGGATTTGCCGGAGCTTTTGAGGACGTGGAACGAGTGATCTGCGCCCTCGATGATATGCAGGGTGGCGCGGCTGCCGAGTTTTTTGCAGATGGGCTTGAGCAGTTTGAGGTCGGCGAGATCGTCGCGCGTCCCTTGCAGGAATAGCATCGGCTGAGTGATTTTTGCCAAATGGTCGCCGCGCTTCGTGGCTGGCTGCTTCGGCGGGTGCAGAGGGAAACCAAAAAAGACCAAGCCGCGTACTTCTGGGATGAGATTTTCAGAGGCGGCGGTGGAGGTCATGCGGCCGCCCATCGATTTTCCGCCAGCCAAGAGCGGGAGGTCCGGCATGGCTGCGCGCGCAGATTGCACTGCGGCGGCGACGGTTGCAGTCAGCGTGGGCGGACGGTCGGGTGCTTTGCGGCGATTTTCCATGTAAGGGAATTGGTAGCGGAAGGTAGCGATTTTTTCGGCGGCGAGCTCGCGGGAGAGCGCGGTCATGAAGGGGTGGCGCATGCCTGCGCCTGCGCCGTGCCCTAGAACCAGCAGCCACTGAGCGCCGAGTGGGCGCATCAGAATAGAGGAAACGTCGCCCGCTTTGGGGACGGCGAAGTGGGAATCGAACTCTTCGGGCATCTCAGCGAAATCATAGCAGAAGGCGACAGCGCAGTTGGGGACACTCAGATTCTTGGGCAAATGAAAAAGAGGCCGCGGGTGGTTACTTACCGCGGCCTGTGACTTTTTTGAGAGATTGCTCGACCGTCGCTAGTTGCCTGAAGAACCGCTTTGGAGTTGCGTTAAGGCGGCTAGCACTTCTTCACTGTGATTTGCGGGTTTCACTTCCAGCCAGACTTTTTCGACTTTGCCTTGGGGGTCGATGAGGAACGTATGGCGCGCGGAAAGCTTGGCGACGCCCATGTTCATCACGGAGTCATACAGGCCCGAGACATCGCTCTTCGTGTCGGCGAGTAGTTTGAAGCTCAGTCCTTCTTTCGTGCAGAACTGTTGGTGCGAGTTTTCGTCCTGCATGCTCACGCCAACGATGACGGCGTTCTTCGCTTCATACTGAGCGAGGTCGCGCTGGAAATTGTGCGCTTCGACAGTGCAGCCGCTGGTGAAGTCCTTCGGGTAAAAATACAGTACTACCCATTTGCCTTTGAAATCGTGCAGGCTGACCGGCTTGCCTTCCTGAGAATTCAATGTGAAATCAGGCGCCGGTGTTCCGACTGCAGGAGCTTTGTCGCCGGCGCGCATGGCGCGCGCGCCAAAACCTACGGCCAACAGCACGATGACCGCGATCGTGATCAAGACATACTTCATTCATCACCTCGAGTTTCCGCAGGCATCAATCCTGCTGGGTTCAGATTTAATTGTGTCGATTGCATGGTAGTGGGATGTGTCGCCGAACGCCAGGGTTTCACGGTCGCGAATGGCGCGACCTCGCTAGTGCGGCTGGGTGAAGCGACCGAAGCCAAGGCGGAGCTGAAGCGTGTTGATGCCAGGGTTGGGCGTGACCAAGCCAGCGTTCGAAATATGCATGAAGCGAAGTTCGACACTCCAGTTGTATTTGCTGCGCAGAAAATGCGCGCCGATCGCGCCGCTCGTCGTGAAATTTACGTGGGAGGTGCCGGGAGGCGTTTTCTCATTCGTGAAAAGCGTGCCGCCGCCGAGGTCGATGTAGGGCATCACGTTGTGGCGCGGCACGAAATTCCACTTCAGTGCAAACGGGTTGAGGCCGAATCCGTACGCGTTGCCGGTACGCTGCACGATGAGAAAAACGGGAACGACGTCGACCGCATATTCGAAGCGCCCTTTGAGCAGGCCCGGCCCGGCTGGGTCGGTCAGAATCCAACCATATCGCAAGCCGACGTTCCAAACTCCTGTGCTGGCGTTGCTGCCGTTAAGGCCGTGGCCGCCGCCGGTCCAGATCTGCAATTCCTTGCTGTCATCGGGCGCGGGGCCTGCTTGTGCGCGTGCAGAATTCGGTGCGACAGCGAAAAGCGCAAGCAGCAAGGCCAAGACGAGGGCCGGTTTCACTCGAAAATCTCCTGATAATCTCGTACGCGAAACGCGACGATTCTTGAAGTGACTACAATACCTTACCTTGAAAAGGAACGCGAAGTTCGAGGGTAGACAAAGAGAGAATCGGCGAGCGCAGAGAAATTTGTGAAAGTGGTGCGGTCTTCATGAAGTTCCGGAGATCGCAGACCAGTGGACGCGCCTGCGCTGCGATTCCATATTGAGTTTTGATCGACGGGGCTGCTGTGAACCGTATCACCCCGAGCACTAGCTCGGTGCTTCAGGCCGATGGGGTCGAAAGCGCCAGCTTGCCGTAGTCTTTTTCGAGTTCCACGCAGAGTGCCTCGACAACGAGTTCGTGGTCGGCGCGCTGCGGCAAGCCAGACACCGTAATCGACCCGATCACTCCTGAACCTTGCACGCAAATTGGAAACGAGCCGCCGTGCGCCGCAAAGTCCGACACCGGCAGCGCGTATTTCTCGAAAAGATGCGCCCCCATTTCAATTCCCAATCCGTACGAGCTGCGATGAAAGCGCGCGACGAGATTGCTTTTGCGGCGCACCCATTCCGCGTTGTCGGGTGAAGTCCCGGCGAGCGCGCAGTAAAAAAGCGGCTGTCCAAAGCGGCGAATGTCGATCACGGCACCGGCTTTGCGCGCGACGGCCATGGTGCGGAGACGCGAGCCGAGGCTCCACGCTACCTCTTCGTCAAAGCGAGAAAAACAAAGTTCGCGTTCCTGGGCGGCGATTGCGGCCAGATCGTCTTCGCGTGCGCTCACAAGAATCTCCTTGGACTATCGGATACATTCTGATGCAACGGAAACGGCATTCTGCTATGCGTGGTGGGCTGACGCAAGCGGAGGCCAACGCCTCGCTCCGGTGCGACCGCCCTTCTTTGCGCTGGAGCATCTAATTTGCGTGACTCCGGACATGCGACGATTGCTGCTAACCGCACGCTGAGCAACGAACTCCACAAAGGCGAACCCTATGGAACAGGAAAAAGAGGCGAATCCGATTGCAGAGATTTTCGACGAGGTGTTCACGCTGATGGAGGATCTCGAGACGCGCAGCGTCGCACTCCTCAAGTACATGCAGGAACAGGGTGGTGTGACCGACGAGAAGTTAGCACCGTACCTGGATCGTGCGGCCGCCGCAAGTAACGTGCGATGGCGCGCAGCGCGCGCTCGCATGGAGCACTTGCTGGCGCCGAAGCCAAAATCCACGACGGATACCGGCAAGGACGAAAAAACAAAGGACGGGGCGCAACCCCAGGCGAAAGAAAAGGATGCGGAGAGTGGCGGAGCAAAAGCCCAAGGCCAAAACGAAAAGGACCAGAAATCGAAACCCGAATCGATCGACCTCGGCAAGGAACTCGCTTCGGCACAGCCCGGCGCGGAGAAATCCGGCGAAGGGAAGGACGATAGAGCCAAGGCCGAAAACACGGCGAATACCGCAAACACCGCGACGGATGCCAAGCCGAAAGAAAAAGGGCAGGGCGATCGCAAGCAAGATCAAGGTAAGGAATCGGAAGCCGCCTCCGGAGACGCAGAAGCGCAAGCCTCTGCCCTTGGAAGCGAGAAGAAATCGGACACAGAGAAATCGAACACTTCAAAGAAATCGACAACACAGTCCGAGGATGGAAACAGCAACAACTGGGCAGCTGACACCGGCAAACCGCAAACTCAAAAAGCAGCGAAGTAAGAACGCGAATTCCAAAAATAAAAAGAGGAGGGCAGGTCGCCCTCCTCTCTTGTTTTCGCGTTTTGTTTTGCGCGTGATTTTCGTTCGCGCGCCGGTCAGTTACGCCCTAGAACATGAATCGCGCGCTCAGCTGCATCGACCGCGCATTCGTAGCCGTGGTCGTGTAGGTGTTGAATTGTGAGCTGCCGAACGTGTTGATGTAGCCGGAGAAGTTGGGGTGGTTCAAAACGTTGAACGATTCCCAACGTAGCTCCAGGAATTTATGTTCGGTGAAACGGATCCGCTTGCTGAACGCGGCGTCGAAGTCGGTCAAGCCGGCGAGCCGGAGATTGTTGCGGCCGCTGGTTCCGTTCTGCTCGAGCAGCGGTTCGCTGACTGGAAGCGTCGTCGGCACCGCATAGCTCGAAAAGAACGGCACCGGGTGCAATTGCGTGGCGTTTCCGTTGACCGCGGTATTCACTGCCGTGCTGCCATTGTTGGTGCCGTTGAGCAGCAGGTCCGAAATGCCCGCGATGGGAGCGGCGAATACGGTTGTCGGGAATCCGGATTGAGAGCTGAAGATTCCGCTCTGGCTCCAGCCCGCGAACAGATATTTCTTCCAGCCCGAGAAATGATTCCCGAACGGAAGATCGTAGTTGTAGCTCAGCACGAAGCGATTCCGCAGGTCGAACTGAGAGTTTGCGCGGTTGAACGAGAGAGGTTTCGACGCGTCGAGTGGCAATGCGCTGTCGTTGACAAGCACGCCCAATGCATCGGAGATGTCGTCGATGCTATGCGACCAGGTGTAGTTGGCGTCGAAGGTCAGGCCGTTCTTGAAGCGGCGAATACCCTCGACCTGCAGTGAGTTGTAGCTCGATACGCCGGTGCTCTGCACCTGCGTCACCGCATCGAAACGCGGATCGTTCAGGTTGTTGAGGGGCCCGAAGGCGCCGCCGGTTTCGGCCTGGAAGGCTGCCTGAAACTCACCGATGCGTGCCGTCTGGTCCGCCAGACTGGTGGGCGCCGCCGGAATGTTCGTGGGATTCACCAGGTTGATGGGCTGACTGACTTGCAGGTGATCGCTATGCGAACCGACGTAGGTCACCTTCATGACCAAGTCGGGAGCGACTTGATATTCCACGCCGGCGTCCCATTGCTGGTTGCGAGGATTTTTCAGGTTCTGGTCGACCGGAGAGAAAGCGCCGAAATCGGTTTGAGTTGGATCGAAGTGGCCGATCGCTGCCGTAGCGGCAGCTTGCGCAGGCGAGGTTCCTGCGACGAGGTTCGCGAGCGAATTGCCGCCCGTGAAAGTGGTGACCGTCGCGATGTTCACGAAGGGTGGCGAGAACCGGAGGTTGGTGATCGGATTCTGGTAGATGAAGTCATAGGCGATGCCGTAGCCGCCGCGCACCACGAGTTTGCCGTTGCGCGGATTCCACGCGAATCCGAGTCGCGGAGCCGGGTTCCAATTGCGATTGAACGCTGTGCCTCCGAGATCGATGCCGCCGAGAGGACCTGTGCCCAGAACACCGAGCGGCGTCGTGTTGTTCGGATCGAGGTTGGAAAGTTGATTCGAGCCTTCTGAGACTCCACCGGACGATTCCAGGCGGAAGCCGAGGTTCAAGGTGAGTGTTCGCGTGATCCGGTAATCGTCCTGAACGAATCCGAACGCATCGAGTGCGAAGTTGTGAAGATGCGTGTTGCCAATGAACTGCTGGTATTCGACGGGATTGCCGGTCTGAAAATCCGCAAGCGAGCTGAACACGGCGATGCCTTGTTTTTCCGCGTCGAAAAAGCTCGGCGCCTGATAGCGGTTGATGTCGACGCCCCACTTGATCGTGTGCTTTCCGTGAGTCCACGAGACTGTGTCCGCGTATTGAAACGTGTTCTGTGTGCGGCCTTGGGGAATGATGCTGTTGATGCCGAAGTTGGAGGTGCCGTCGAGGAAGATCACTTCGGGCCCCGCCGGGAACGGTGAGTTCACGTCGAACGACGGGTTCACACGTCCAAAACCGAAGCGGAAATTATTGATCAAGTTGTTGGTGATGGCTGCGGTGTAGCTGACCGTAAGGTCGCGCGGCGTCGCAGTTGACGATGCGCCGAAACCAGGCAGGTTGGTGTCGATAAACGTGAGGCCCGGGCTGATGTTGCTGGATGGCGCTTGTCCGTATTTCACGAACAAACCATCCTTGCCGCCGCGCAGCACCTGATCGACACGTACGGTCCAGATGTTGCCGTCGGTAGTGTTGGCGGAAGATCCAGACAGGCTGCCCGTCGGTGATGTTGGTGACCCGTTCGCCGCGAAAAGCGCTGCGTCGGTCGGATCGGTGATCGCAGCGGCCTGTGCCGGTGTCAAAACATTGGCGATGACGGATTGGCCTGCGCCCCGCGTTCGTTCAACTTCCCCCGTGGCAAAGAAGAAGGTGTGGTTTTTGATGATTGGTCCGCCAATGGTGGCGCCACCTTGATTCTGCACGAGCTTCGGAACCGGTCCGCCTACGGGAGTGAAGTACCCGCGCGCGTTGCCCAGTCCGCTGTTCTGGAAGTAGTCGTACAGCGAGCCGTGAAATTCATTGGTGCCGCTCTTGGTGAGAATCTGCACCTGCGAGCCGGAATTGCGGCCGAACTCCGCGTCGAAGTTATTGGTGATGACTTTCACTTCGGCCACCGCGTCCTGAACGAACGCTGCGCCGGATTCACCAGTAGTGGAAATATCGGTGGCGGTTACGCCGTCGAGCGTGATGTTGTTCGATCGCCCGCGCGAACCGTTGGAGTTAAAGCTCCCAACGCCGAGAAACGGATTGTTGACCGAAACCGGAGCGGTGCCTGGCGAAAGTGTGGCGTAGACCACTGGATCGCGCGCCTGGTTTGGCAACGCCATCGCTTCGTCCGAATTGATCGAGTTGCTCACCTGCGCGGTGGCAACGTCGAGAGTTGGAATTGCGCCGGATTCGACGACAACGCTTTCGCTCACGTTGCCAAGCTGCATTTGCGCGTCGATGCGAGTTTTCTCACCGCTGCGCACGACAGCGTTCTGCGTGAAGGTCTTGAAGCCGTCTTTTTCGACGGTAATGCGATAGTTGCCGATTTCAAGTTGCGGCGCGGAAAATTCGCCCGAGTCGCTCGTCGTAATCACACGAGTCTGACCGGTATTTAGATTTTGGATGGTGACTCTGGCGGCGGAAACCGTCGCTCCAGTGGAATCAATTACAGTTCCAGATAGGTCTCCACTGAGATCGGCTAAGGCAGGCGCTACAACTAACAAGCAACTAAACAGTGCTGCTATCGCTATACGTGCTGCTTTCTTAAGCATTGATGCAGTTCCTCCCAAAAGGTTGCCCCAAGAAATTCCACTTCGGGCGCTGCTCCCCCCTGGGCAGAGCTCGTCAAAAACTGGTGCCGGTATCAATGCAAGGCTCGTGCCAGCGGACGAAAACGAAAGTATGTTTCTGCAATATGTTCAGAATGTAGCGGTTAGTGAAAATAAATCGCGCGTATTTATAACTCGTGCGTCGGTTCGTCTACGGAAATATACGAGTTATATGAGTTTGTGAATTTCGGAAAGAGATACAGAGATTTACGAGACAAATTGTTTGCAATAATTGCTTCCAGAAATAATTCTGCGAGGTGTTGTGCTAGCTAAATATGAAAAAAGCGGGCGGCCAGATCACGATTCTTATCGATGAGACTAGAAAAGTTTCTGGTGCGTCCGCTTCCCCATCCACTCGGAATAGGGCTTTAGACTGACAAGTGCGGTGCGTCCGCGCAGTTGACGCAGAAAAGTTTGCTCTTCGCGAGCATCGACTGCGGAATGCAGAGAGACGATCTCTTTGGAGTTTCGCTCTTGATCTTTGCGAGAGAGCTGGATGCCTACGTCGGCGGTTTGCACGCGAACGCGATCTTTCGCCAGAAAGTCGCCGAACGCGACAGCGCGCGTGATCTGAAACTTCGCAGCGCGATCCTGATTCGCGTCCTGGATGCGCTGTTGTAATGACGTAAGTCCAGCCTCGATGGTTTCACGGTCGAACCGCGGAGGTTTCGCTCCCGACACCGTTTCGCCGGAAGGCGTAGTGATCCATTCGCCGGATTTATGGGCATCCGCCTGCACGTAGCCTTGGATCTCGAGCAAGGCTACGACACGTTCGGCTTCTTCGCGTGAAACGTTGAGCGTGTGCGACAGATCGCGCAGCGACCAGCTGAGCGAACCCTTCGTATCGCGTAGAAAACTAAGCGCAGCCTCGGCGGGCACGCTCATGCGCATTGCGGACGAGCGAGCAGGAGATGAGGATTTCGGTGGCGGCGTGTTTTTCGCCGTCTCGACAGGAGGAGAGGTAGGAACGCGTTTCTTCATCTTTTCGCGCTTTGGCTGTTCGAGTGCCGCCTCTCGCGCAGCAGGGGATGCCAGTTTCGGCTTCGCCGCTCTGGAAACCTTCTGTTTTTTCGGCATCATTTGCCCACCAAAAATCGACGGGCAGGATAGCACGGACGCATGCGACGACCACGCAACGTGAGCACGAAAAAGCGCAGAGACGCTGCGATCGATTTCGCAACGCTCTGCGCCTTTTTTTGGTTCAGCCAAGTTGTGCCAGTCGTAGCACAGCGCGCTCTGACTGGCGCGTCAGCTGTTACACGATGCCGCCGGTGACCCGCACAGTTTCGCCAGTTAGATATTTCGAATCCGATGAAGCGAGGTAAACCGCGGTCGGGGCGATGTCGTCAGGTTGCCCGATGCGACCGAGCGACGCCGTCGATTCGATCCACTTTCGAAAATCGCCTTCGTTGAAACCCGCGGTGCGCACGCCTTCGGTTTCGATCATTCCAGGATTGATCGAGTTCACGCGAATCTTGCGCGGCCCGAGCTCTTTCGACAGCACAACGGTGATTGCGTCAACCGCCGCTTTGGTGGCGGTGTAGGTTGCGGTGTTCGGCGGGTAAATCGTGCTGACACCGGAGCCCACATTAATCACGCTGCCGCCTTCGGGGCCAATCAATTTCACCGCTTCCTGCGTGGTGAGCAAAAGTCCGAGTACATTGAGATTGAATTGCTTGTGGAAGAGCTCTTCGGTAATGCCTTCCAACGGCGCGAATTCGTATACGCCGGCGTTGTTCACAAGAATGTTGAGCTTGCCGTACGCTTTCTTCGTTTCGGCAAACAATCGCAGAACGTCGGCTTTTTTCGAAACATCAGCCTGCACTGCAGTTGCTTTGCCGCCCTTCGCCGTAATGTTCTTGACCACGCGATCCGCGCCCTCCTTGCTCGACGCGTAATTCACGACCACCGAAGCGCCCTCGGCGGCTAGCGCCTCCGCTATGGCTGCGCCAATACCTTTGGAAGCTCCAGTCACAACCGCTACCTGATTCGTAAGCTTGCCCATGTTGATCTCTCCAGCCCTTTATGGAACAAGGAGCAATTTCGATATTTAGACAACCGTCTAAAAGATGCGGCAGGCTGTTGGAGGTTGCAAGAATTTACGGCGCGTTTTCGGCAGGATCGTAAGTCTCGTGTTTCGGGGGCTTTAGCAGAAGGCGCTAGGCAGGTGAGCTTACGAGCAGATGCTTAGTAGAGCAGGATCGCCACGCGGAAGCGCGCGAACCCTTGTGAACCGCTGCTGGGCTCGCAGGCACCGACCGAAGCCGTGTGGAATCGCCCCGATCCGATTCGTTGCTCGAGATTGTCCGGCAGGTGGCTGAGATTACCGCTCTCATATCGCGCGATCAGCCCGGGGCGCGGCCCGGACCAACCTTTGTTCATGCTACACGTCTTGCGCGCATCTTCGATTCCACCAGTCGCGATCGAAGTCGGGGAATCGTCCTTGGTCACCACCGCTGCGTTACGCACGGTCGCGGGACGTTTCGAACTACGCTTCACGGCGGGCGCGGAGTTCGGATCATTGCCAAGATTGGTCACTTGCAGTCCGTGCGTAGCGAGTGTCGCTGCGACCTGATGCTCTTGTTCGTTGAGGCTGAGTTCGGCAACCGCCTGCGAAAAATCCTGCACAGCGAAGAGCATGGGGACGCGGCCCGATCCGGGCGCTCCAACGGCAACCGCGATGCCGATGTCGGTGAGTTCGGGATCGAGAAGATTGGCGCGATGCGGCGGCGAATGCATCCAGCTGACGTGAATCATTTCTGCGCTTGGGCCTTCCGCGACATTCTCGGCGACTTCGGTGAAGCGCGCCCCGGCGCTCCGCGCGCGATCCTGAAGCGGAGCTTCACCTGGAAACTGGTGCGAAAGCGTGTTGCGTTGAGCCATCAGCAAAGCGTGAGCATGTGCCGCGGCCGCCAGATTGGCGTTCCAGTGAAGCGGTGCGAGTCCTTGCGCGACGCGTTCGCGATTCGCATCTTCCAGCAACGCGCGTTCAGCATTAAACGTTTGTGGCACAGCGTTGACCGTTACTCTCGGCGACGAGAACAGCACGGCAACAAGAAACGCGATGGTGACAAGGCGAACGGCATAAGCGTCGAGTTCGTTCGAAATCTCTCGGACGCGTGTGACCCGCTGCTCGCGCGCGGATCCATCGCGGCGATCGCGTTTGTGCGAACGCCATTCATCGATCCACGATCGCAGCTTGAGCCACAGAAAACCCAGCTGCCCGAATTTGGACGTGCCGAACGGCATGGAATGCTCCTGGTCCCATTAAACACGGGAGAGGAGTGCGGAAGGGGGGCGGTGAAGTACAGCCGTGTGTCGAAAGGAAGCTGGACTGGAGAACAGGGCAGAAAAATCGAAAGGGCGGTTGAACTCTGCCTATTGAGTGATTTGTAACGGGCGAACCGCGACGACGCGACCGCACCGGATTTGCACGGATTATCCGCGGACGTGCACAGCGCTAAAGCTCAGAATCACGTGCCCACCAGAGGTCGGCCGGCCAAAGCTGAGCATCGGACGGAAACGCGAGAACAGCAGCATCTGATCGAGCTGCCGGCGCAAGTCGAGGCTGCGCGGACCAGAGAGAATTTCGTAGCCGACCATCTGCCCATGCGCATCCACGGTAACGTCCAGCAGCAAACCATGGGGCAGCGAAAGCTCGGCGTCGTGTTGATCTGGCGCCCAAGCCTCGGGGTAATCCGAGAGCGAAATCAGCTCCGCCGGCTGAAGAATATTCAGCGGCACATCGTTCTGCACGGCGCGAACGGTAATTCCGGGAACGATCAGTTGCAGCACCACGACGAAAACAAGAATCGTCGACACAAAACCACCCGTCGCTGGCAGCGTGATCGGCCGAAAAACGTTATCGAGCAGAATCTCGGCGCGATTGCGGACGCGGCGCCAGCGCGTAGGTGCATCGGGAGCTGCAGTCGATTGCGCCGCAGCGACACGAATCCGCGTCGCTAGGTTCACAGGCGGAACGCTGCGGGGCATGCGAGACAACAGCGTGCTTAGCTTGCGGAAACGCTCAAGTTCTTCGCGGCAGCCGGTGCATTCGTCGAGATGTTTGCGGAGTTGAATGCGTTCTTGCGCCTGCGTTGCGCCGGCGATCGTGCCGTCCATATAGCCCGCGAGTTTTGCATGTACAGAGGAACAGTTCATGGGAGTTCCTCACGCGTGGAATTTTGTCGCAGCAAATTATAGTTGTTGGCGAAGTCGGCGGCGCGGCGCTGCAAGCTGGCAGTGAACGGCGACGATGCGGCGGCGTTTGCGCCGTAAGCCGGCGGCGGCATCTGGATCACCCTGGTGCGCTCGGTGCGTTGCGGCTCCGGCGCTGGCCGCTCGCTCAGCAACGGTTCCAGCAAATCTTTCAGCGCGCGGCGACCGCGCAAAATTCGCGATTTCACGGTGCCGACGCTGCACTCCAAGACTTCAGCGATTTCTTCGTACGACAAACCTTCGAGATCGCGCAAGATCACCGCGCCGCGAAAGACCTCGGGAATCTCCTGCAGCGCGCTTTGCACCGCAGCCTGAATCTCGTGCGCCGCGAACTGATCGAACGGCGTCTGCGCCAGGTCTTCGATTTCGATCGCAGCATGCCCCTCTTCCGGCTCCGCATCGATCGACACGTTTTTTTGCAGGTGCCGCTTGAACCAGCGCTTGTGATTCAGCGCTTCGCGAATGGCGATGCGATACAGCCAGGTTTTGAGGGAACTCCCATGCCGAAAGCTGCGAATCCCACGAAATGCTTTAAGGAAGACTTCCTGTGTGCCGTCGGCCGCATCCGCTACGTCGCCGAGCATGCTCAGTATCAAGTTATAGACCGGACCGTGATAGTGAGTGACCAGCCAATCGAACGCAGTCTCGGAACCCGCTTGCAGTTCGGTTACGAGGCGGGTTTCATCACCGCTCCAGGTTAAGGCGCTCGCCCAGTCCGACATTGACGGCCTTTCCGGCTCCACGGTAGAACCCGTCGAGCCTTCATGACCATACGCTTCCCGGCCAAGTCCCTCACGGCCGAAAAGGCGTGACCTCTGCGACGGTCTCTGGAACGAATCGGGCATCCGTCAAGATCTCTCAGCCCAGTGTCCGTTCTACTTACTTAGACACCGGAAGGTGCGGCGGTGTTTCCGCCGATGCCGCCATTTTGTCACTCCGGGAGTGGTACTGCAATGGGACGGAGGGTGTGGGACTGGGTGCTGCGATCTAGCACTCATTTCAAACAATGGGCCGTGCCGCCGACGGGATGCGGTCCAGGCCGATTCCTCAAATGGCTGTATTGGTTGGAAGGGCAAGCAGAAACCACAGATTCCGCTATCTTTTGGAAGCAATCCCACTCCTATAGAAGTAACTGCCCGGCTAATCGTTGAACCGTTTAAGTGATTGATATGGCGTGCCTTAACCAGGCCTGGAGGTAGAACCTCACCCGTTGGCCGCCGAACCAGGATGACTCTTGGAAACGAGCCGTCAGCGGCAACTCCGGGCCGGAAATCACGATGCTAGGCTGCAACACGAACACGCATTCATGAAGCTGGTCAGCCCTTGCGAGCTGGCATCGCACTAACTGGCGCGAAGCCCAACATGATCGGGCTTACCGCCTAAACCTAGTACCTCGTCCAACTCTGGGAGACGTCGTGAAAAACTCACGTTTGGATGTCGCTGACGGCGAACCAACGAACAAGACTCTCCGCTGGAACGTGATCGGATTGGCCTTGGCTCTGTCCATCGCTATTGGATTGGTCTTTCTCCTGGACACCGGCGAATTTGTCGACTGGATTGCGCACCATCGCGGAAGCAAGCTCGACGAGACTATCGTCGTCGCCGTAGTTTTTCTTGCAGGTCTCTGCACCTACTTTGTCCGGCGTTGGCTGGGGCTCTCATCGCGACTCTCCACCTATTCCGATCAGGGATCGGCTGCCGTCGTCGATCAGGCCAAGCGCGGACTCCGCCGCGACGCTCTCGGCATTGGCATCGCGTTAGTCGTGGCTGGCGTTCTCGTCTTTTTCTTCGACACCGGCTGGCTCGTCCAATGGTTGGCCGAACACAAGAGCACCAAACTCGACGAAGTCATCATCGTCTCGAGCGTCCTCTTGATCGGTCTCTGCTTTTTCTCTGTCCGCCGTTCGATTGAACTCACCGATCATTTGCAGCGCTATCAGGAGTTGCACGAAAAGACCACCCTCCTCAATCGCCGCTCGACCCTGATGGCGGAATTGAGCGACATGCTCCAGTCGTGTCTCTCCTCGTCTGAAGCCTATCCCATCATCGCGAGCAGCGCGCAGGTCTTGCTGCCCGGGTCCGCCGGCGCACTCTGCGTCCTTTCGAATTCCAGAAATCTAGTCGAAATGGTTGCGTCATGGAAATCTCCCTCTCTCAAAGAGCCGCTGTTTGCGCCCGAGGACTGCTGGGCGCTGCGGCGCGGGCGAATCCATGCGGTCAACAACGAAAGCAGCGCGCTCGCTTGTGCTCACGTCGCGCAGCCGCAGCCTGAGCGAACTTTGTGCGTGCCGATGATGGCTCACGGAGAAACGCTCGGACTGCTCTATGTCGACAGCGGCCAAAACAAGGATGATGAATCGATCTTCGGCAAGAGCGGTGATTCCGGTGAACAACTCACCAAAACACTTGCGGAGCAAGCCGCTCTGGCGCTCGCCAATCTGAAATTGCGAGAAGCGCTGCGAACGCAGTCGATTCGCGATCCGCTCACCAATCTCTACAACCGCCGCTACATGGAGGAATCCCTGGACCGCGAACTGTCTCGCGCGGTCCGCAAACATACGCCCGTATCCTTGTTGCTCATTGATGTGGACCACTTCAAGCGGTTCAACGATACGTTCGGGCATGAAGCCGGGGATATCGTGCTGCGTTCGTTGGGGCATCTGCTGCTATCACAACTTCGCAGCGAAGATATAGTTTGCCGCTTTGGAGGTGAGGAGTTTGTGGTGATTCTTCCCGACGCGCCATTGGACGGGGCCCGCGAGCGAGGCGAGCAACTACGCGAAGCGACTAAGAAGTTGATAACCGAACTTCGCGGCCAAACTCTTGGCCGGGTCACGCTCTCGATCGGAGTGGCAACGTTTCCTGCCAATGGTGGAACCGGCGCCGCGCTCGTCGAAGCTGCCGACGCCGCTCTCTATCGCGCGAAAAAAGAAGGCCGCGACTGCGTCGTTCTCGCGTAGTACGGAAACGAGAAGGCTATTTGCTCGCTTTCGCCGCTTCCTTGAAGATCTCCACCAGCCGCTCGGCGATCATCTTGTCTTCGCCGTCTTTGATCTGCCAGACCGCAAACCCGAAACTGTTCGGGTCGCGCTGCTGTTGATGCTCCTCATGATGCTCGTTGGCTGGAGGATTCGGATCTCGCCCCCGCATTCCACTCGCGCCAGCGCCCATGCTGCCGATTCCGATAGGCCGCGTGTCGGCCAGCTTTTGCATCACTTCATGCCCGGTGATCTTCAACTTTGAAGGGTCGATCTGCCAGCTGTAGCGCGGCGTCACATTGCCCAAAGCCTGCCCGTTGAATTCGCGCGGCAGCGCCGTCACCCCGAATCTCTTCACTGCATCCGTGATGACCTGCGCGCGCTCGTCGTAAATCTTCAGCATCGCATCAAGATCCTCATTCACGAATAGTTCGAGCGCTTTCAGCAATCCAAAAATCGTCTCCTTGCCCACCTTGCAGCAGCGACCGATGCGGTCTTCCTGCGGGCTCATGTTGAGCAGCGCCCAGTGAATCAGCTCCTCGTTTCCGATTAACACGCCTGACGCTTGCGGACCGCGGATGTCCTTGCCCCCGCTGAAGGTCACCATGTCCCAACCCTGCGCCGGATATTCCCAAAGCCTCTCCTTCGGCGGAACGTCGGCCGCCGCATCATTGAATGTGTACAGGTTGTGCGCCTTCGCGATTTCGACGGTCTCCGTCCCGCTCACCTTGCCTTTGTCCGAAAGAATATTCGTAAAGTGAATCGCCAGCGTCTTGGGATTGATCGCGTTGATCATCTCGTCGCGCGTCTCGACCTCGATCAATTTCGCGCCTGTCTGCCGAATCTGGTGATCGAACGCATACCGATGGCTCTTCTGAATGATGACTTCCGTTCGTGGAAAATCCGTGACGTCCGGAATCGCCTTCATGCGCGGCTCAAGATCTTCGGTCATCATGCCCGAGTAGCCCACAACCATCGCCGCCGCCGCGCCTCCTGTCACCAGGCCTGTGTAGCCCGTGGGCGCCTTACAAAGTTTCGCGATGAATTTCCCCGCCGCGACCTCGAGCTCGTCGATCAAAACGAAGTGCTCATTACCCCTTCGGATCAACTCCATCAACTTCCGGCTTCATCACCGACCCGCCGATGACGGTTACCGTGCCATTGATGTTGACCAGCGGTGTTACGCCAAGCTCCGCGTAAATATCGCCGGTAGAGCCGAGTCCGCTCGTGATCGGCATGATTGGATGGCCGTCGCCGCCATGTCTCGATGCCTTGTGATTCTTGCCCGTCGCCGCAGCGTCGGATTCACCCGGAGCGATCAACCCTCCCGTAATAGCCCCCAACGCACTGAGAAACGTGCGACGACTCCAGCCAAACTTCGAACCCATGTCGAGTGTCCTCTCCGATTCGTTTCTTCCATTCGTTGCGTAACTATTTTTCCGCGTTCGGTGTCGGCGGACCTACCACCAGCGCGCTGCCGACAATTTCAATCAACGAATCGCCGGGAATCCATTCGACCGCCAGGCACGCCCGCGACGGTGCTTTTCCCTGCGAAAAATACGTCCCATAAATTTTGTTCAGCGCGTCGTACTGCGCCTTGTGCGCGTCAAATCGTGCTTTGCCGGTGGGCATCGTGACGCCGTCCGCGTGAGGCAGGCACAAAAAAACATCCAGGTGGATGAGGCTGTCCATGTTCGAACCCGCGCGTTCCACGGATTTCTTGAGCGCGTCCATGGTTCGCGTAACGTGCTTTTCGAACGGATCCGTCACGAGCACGTGATCGTCTTTGGGATACCCGTCATTCGAACCCGTACCCGAAAAATAGTAGATGCCGTTCTGGACGTGGCTGTTCCGACGAGGAGCATCCGTGCCGGGCACCGCTGGCGCGGCCGTAGGCTGCTGCGCAGAGAGTTTCGACCCGCCGGCGACGAGCGCCGCAACCGCCGCAACCTTGCCAAAAAAACTACGTCGAGTGTCGATTCGCATAGAGATTCATCCTTTGCCCTTCAGTTAAGGAAGCAGCCTAAATAAAAAGCGAGTGCGAACGCAAGGACAAGTCGTTTCTAATTCTGAGCGTCGCGATAGACTGGTGGCGCAGCGCGAGTCCGGGAGAGCGCGGTATGGCGAAAAGTTGGAAGACGAGGCTGATTCACACCGATGCGACGGTGCCCGAAGGTTACCGCTCGCTCACAACCGCAGTGCGGCGCGGCTCCACCACGCTTTTCCGCTCCGCAGCGGCCGCCACCGATCAGTGGGATCAATATAAAGTTGGCTATACCTACGGGCTCTACGGCACTCCGACAACTCTCGAACTCGCCACGCGCATTTGCGAACTCGAAAAAGGGAAGTACACCGTCCTCGCGCCAGGTGGTCAGGCTGCGATTTCACTGATCGATCTCGCGCTTCTTCACGCCGGCGATCACATCCTCGTCCCCGCCAGCGTCTATCATCCCAATCGGAAATTTACGACGACGGTGCTCGCGCGCTTCGGAGTCACCGCCACGTTCTACAAGCCCGGCATCGGCGCAGGCATCTCCGACCTCATTCGCGAAAACACCCGTCTGGTTTGGACCGAAAGCCCGCAATCCATCACGATGGAAGTGCAAGACGTGCCCGCGATCGCAGCCGCGGCCCACGCAAAAGGTGTGAAAGTCGTGCTCGACAACACCTGGTCAGCCGGCGTCCTCTTCGACGCTTTCGAACACGGCGTCGACATAAACATGCAGGCGCTCACGAAATATGTCGGCGGCCACAGCGATTTGCTCCTTGGCTCGATCACGGTGCGCGACGAAGATCTGTACCAGCAAATCGGCGCAGCCCAGCAAGTTTTGGGCGGAAACGTTTCGCCCGACGACTGCAGCCTCGCCCTACGCGGATTGCAAACACTCGCCGTGCGCCTGTCGGCAATCGAAGATTCGGCGCTGAAAATCGCGCAGTGGCTCGCTGGTCGCGTCGAAATCGAGCGCGTCCTGCATCCCGCGCTGGCGTCCTGCCCAGGCCACGATCTGTGGAAGCGAGATTTCCTCGGCTCGTCGGGACTATTTTCGATTGTTCTCCGCCCGGGCTACACGCGCGACCAAGTAATCGCGTTCGTCGATGGACTAACGCTTTTCAAAATCGGCTACAGCTGGGCCGGCGTAACCAGCCTCGCGATCGCCTACGACTTTGGCTCCTCAAGCGAGCAGCCTTCATACGATCACCGCATCGTGCGACTGAATATTGGCTTGGAATCGACCGACGATTTGATCGCAGACCTGGAGCGATCGCTGAACAGCTTGTCGAAGTAGCCGTACGAACCGATGAAGTCAAACTAGTGCGTGGAGTGCGACCGCGCGCCTAGCGCCGGTTCGCCCCGAACTGGTAAACGATACTGGCGACCGCGCGGAAATTGCTCAATCCACCAAACGTGGTGGCCGATGTCAGAAACGAAGCCCGCACATAGTCCGCCGACCCTCGAACCGCCCACCGAGGCGACAACTGATACTCCGCGCCGCCACCGAAAGCTACCGCCGGATCATTGATGTAGCCTCGGGTGATGCCGAGCGGGCTGATCAAAATGCCGCTGATGCGGGCGCCCCCACCGAGGACATGAGCGAAGGTCGAAAGATGATTTCCCCGAGAGATATAGAAGACTGGACCACCCATATAGGTCAAAGCGTCGCCGTGATGGGTC
This sequence comes from uncultured Acidobacteriota bacterium, assembly GCA_963795355.1. Classification (GTDB taxonomy): domain Bacteria; phylum Acidobacteriota; class Terriglobia; order Acidiferrales; family UBA7541; genus Acidiferrum. Next base: position 242,599 of record CAWCHM010000005.1, on the reverse strand, counting down.
GTGCCATTCACGTTCGAACCTCGAGCATAGGCGACGTCAAGCTGGACGCCCCACCGAGGCCGAAAATTCACAGTAAATGTGGTATCGAGACCATTCAGGTTGGCGCGCTGGGGCTTCAGTGCCAGATTGAAATACTCGTAGCCCACGCTCAGGTCCATGGAAGGGCCAGTCGCTGTGATTTTCGGGCCCTGAGCGGCGGCTGGCGCGGCACAGAGCAGCAGACAAACACATAGCTTCATCAATCGGTTCATGATCTTCATCAGCCGGTAGCAAAACGACCTAAATTTTGGGACCGAATCCTGAAGGCGGGGTGGGCGGGAGCCGACCAAAGCCCTTCGGATTCTTCAGATGCCGTTTCTGTCCTCAAGGAAGGATAACAAAGTAAAAATAGAGGCAAAGATTATTTGAAGGGACGGTTTCCGTTACGTCATGGCTGTCCAGGCGGTCAGTTGCCGGGTCGGAAACACTCGCTCAGACTTAGACCAATGATGAGCTGTGTGCCGAGCTAACTGACTGAAAGCAAGTGCTTTGTCATGGGTTACGTATGCTGACGACCGGCAAAAAAACGAGCCTCAGTGGCGGACGCCGCGCGAGGAAATACTCCAAGGAGCGCTCCGTAAAACGGTGCCCGTTCGTGGCCTCCGCAGAGGTCGTCGAAGTGGGTACCGGGACCAAGCTTTCCGCTCGCACTTCCGAGATCGGCGTCGGCGGCTGCTATGTCGATGCGCTGAACCCGTTTGCCGTCGGGACCGCCACCGTGATCAAGATCCTGCGAGACCAAGGCGCCTTCCACGCCAAAGCCAGGGTGGTTTACAGCGACCCGAGCTTCGGTATGGGCCTGGCGTTCGAAGCACTGGATCCCGAACAACGGACCATTCTTGAGAACTGGCTTGCGGAGATTGTGCTCGCGGGCCGAGCGACTTAAGCCGAGTTTGGGTTTCGTCAGTCAGATCAGGTCGGGTCGGATTTCGTAGGTGTTAAGAAAATGAAGTCGGGCAACCACCGCCGTGGTGTGCGCGTTCCGTTTTGGAACCGCGTTTCGAAGTTGGAATTTGTTCATGGGATTGCTCTGACGTTCGTGTCACGTCGCCTTGCTCAAGTGGCGCGGATTCAGCGAGTTGGATTTACGAATAGGTCGGCGCTACTGGAGAACGACTTGCTCCTGAAACGTGTTGCAAGTGGAACATCGAATCCGAAGGGCGGAGATCTCAGCCGTCCTTGGAAGGAACGGATGAATCATGGCGACACGGGGACAAATGAAGTCGGTCGTATTCAAACAGGCCGCGCTGGCGGTAACCACGGCGAACGTCACTGAGGCGTCCGCTACTTTGGTTCCGGCAGGGAACTCAACTGCGGTGATGAAGGTCGAAAGTGTGTCCGGACCTGTGACGGATCCCAACACGAGACTCTCGTCGCGCTCCGCATCGCCGGTCGCAGCTGTAGCGGCGGCAAAAAGCGCCCCGCATCCGCCGCGTTTCACTGCCGAAGAGACAATTCTGTTGCGCGGCATCGCGTCCGGGGCATCGTCCAAAGAAATGGCCGCACAGATGAGATTGCCTCGCGAATCGCTCTATCGATTGATGGGAGACTTGCGCCGAAAAACGGGCGCATCGACCGACACTGCGCTTGCCGTTTGGGTCCTGCGAAATACGGACAGTAGCGGCGCCGAGCGCCGCGGCGGCGGCCGCTGACGAATCACCGCGTACATCACTACCGGGCGCGCAGTGCGCGCTCTCGGTTGAATCGGTATACTGCGGGCTGAGGTGACCCGCATGCCCGGCCTGACTCCAGAAATGGCAAAAGGCGCCCTGCACATGGCGCTGATGACGATTAAAAAAGAACACGGCACGACCAAAAGCGTAATTGAAGCCATTCCGCCGGGTGGCGGCGAATACAAGCCTGAGCCTGCGGCGCGAACGGCGCTCGAAATTGCGTGGCACATCGTAGCGTCAGAGCACCGCTTCTACTCGTCCGTCGCGAAGGGATTTTTCGACATCACGCCAATTCCGAAGCCGGATTCACTCAAGACCGGCGCCGACATCGCGAAGCATTACGACGAACTGCTCCTGAAAGATCACACGGCTCTCGGCGAACTCAGCGGCGAGCACCTGGCCAAGGAAATGGATTTTCGCGGCATGTTCCAGATGCCCACGGTGGCGTTCTTAGACCTCGGCCTGCGCCACTCGGTTCATCATCGCGGCCAGCTTTCTGTCTACCTGCGGCCAGCGGGCGGACGAGTGCCGGCCATCTACGGCGAAAGCTACGACTCCAAAAAATAAATAGGAACACCAAGGCTAAAATGAAGAAGGGCCGCGAATTGTCTCGCGGCCCTTCTCTTCGTATCTCGTTCTATTCGATCTAAGCAGTCGTCCCCTGAGCCCGGTCCGCCTTCTCCACTGAGGCTTCACCGGCCGACGAAACTGACTCTCCGCCGGTCCCCTTCAGCATCTGTTTTGCTCGGCTAACTTCATCCGACGTTGAGCAGTGCACCGACAACAGGATGCCGCCCTTCTGGATGACCCCTTCGTAGCGCTTGGCCTCGAATTCCGGGATGCCGGCGCCAACGAGCGCTCCCGTGAGACCTCCGACCGTGCCGCCCGCGCCCATACCCGCGAGCGTGGCCATGATCGGTCCCGCCGCGATGAGCGGACCGACGCCCGGAATCGCAAGCGCGCCGATTCCTGCGAGCAGTCCGAGTGCCCCGCCGAGCACGACACCGGTGCTCGCACCAGCCGTCGCACCTTCAGGCGCCTTCGTCGATTTTTCCGTTCCCATTTCCCGCGTGCCGAGATTTTCCGGCAAAAGCACCGAAATATCACCCGCGGAGAAACCTGCACTTACCAGCGCGTCGGCGGCCTGTTCGGCACCGTTGCGCGTGGTGTAAATTCCGAATACTGCGGTTTTCTTGTCAGCCATGGATGCTTCTCCTTTTGAACTCGATCTTGAATCAGAATTCGCTGAAATTTCGTTCAACGATCAATCCGGGAAACCGTCTGGACCACTAATAAGCTCAGGATTTTGGTGGAGCGACAGTCAGTTGGTTGGTGACGTTGCCCTGGCCGGCTACTTCAGTCGCCTTGGCTTCGATTGCAGCCTTCTCGTCATCCGACCGCACCGGCCCCTTTAAAGTGACCTTGCCGTCCTGGCTGATGACCTTGATGTTGTGCGCGTACGTCGACAGCGAGGAATCGTCATGCAACGCTGCGCGAATTTTTTTCGTAAGGTCGCGGTCGGCCGGATTCATTTTCTGCTTGTCGGCCGTCGTCGCGCCGGAAGACTGGTCACCCTTGTTATTTTTCGTGTTGTCGGCTGCGGGTTGTTGCGGATCCTGCGTTCGAACTCCGGTTGCCGGCAGTGACGAGCCGAGGAACAGGCACGCTCCGAGAACCACAGCTTCGAACCCGAGTTTTTTGGAAAGTTTCATAAGTGATCTCCTGACTGTTCCGAGGCTAAGCCGTTGGACATAAAGGTGATATCGGGGGAAGGGTGTAGTGAGAAGAGGAGAATCGCGGTAATTTTTGTGGGAACAAATGACTTAGAACGCGCGTTTCAATGAACACCTTCGCCTAGCGGTAGTGGGAGAGAAATGCAAATACGACTGGTTGGGCGGTCATGGCTGGCTGCACTAACCGTCATGGCGGCGATCGCGGGTGCTTGCCTGATCGCGGCAACTTTGCGCGCGCAAGACTCGATCAAGATCGACGTGAATCTGGTCAACGTTGCCTTTTCGGTTCGCGACGCCGGTGGCGCGCTCGTCGACGGATTGACGCAGGACGATTTCGAAGTGCTGGAAGATTCCACCGCACAGAAGATCGCCTATTTCTCGAAAAGCGCCGACGTGCCTCTTACTCTCGGCCTGGTGGTCGACGCGAGTGGCAGCCAAGATCGCTTCGAAAAGCAGCACGAACACGATCTCGACACATTCCTGAAAGCCGTACTCGGCCCAAAAGACCGCGCGTTCCTGGTCGGCTTTGGAAACTACGTACGGATCGTCAGCGATTTCGCGCGTTCCGGCACGGAAATGTTGCAGTCGTGGAAGGCCTACGCAAAGAAGCCGCAGAACTTTCCCGAGCTGGGCCCGCACGAATCGCGTGATTTGGGCACTGCGTTCTACGATTCGATTTTCTACTCGATCGAAGAAAAGCTCGCGAAGGAAAATGGCCGTCGCGCGCTCCTGATCTTCAGCGACGGCGAAGACAATTCGAGCTCGCACGACATGATGACCACCATCGAAGAGGCGCAGCAAGCGAACGTGCAGCTCTTCGCCATCCGCTACACGCAGAAGGAACACGGCAAGCTGACGGCGCGCAACCACTATGGAATTCGCGTGATGGATCGCATCGCCCGCGAGACAGGCGGGATGCACATGGACGCCCAGGAAGTCGACCCGCAGACGTATTTCAAAAAAATCGCCGAGGAATTACGGACGTCATACGAGCTTGGGTATTACCCCAGTGCCGCAAAAGACGATACTTTTCGAAAGATAGTAGTTCGCGTGAGAAAGCCCGGCCTGACCGTCCGATCGCGCACCGGATATTTTTCGCGTTGACGCCGACTCGTCGCCGCTAGCTCAATCGCGCGGCGCGAGGTGCGTCATAGTGTAGACGCCAAGCATGATGCCAAAGGGAAGCTCCGGCAGCGCGAGCAGCGCTGCGGCGATTACGAGAATCCGGGAACCGCGCTGGCTCGCAAGCATTGTCAGCCCGGCGACGATTCCCAATACCGCGGAAATGCCCGACCACACGATCACCGCACTGTAAAGGATGTGGAATACCGTCATGATCGTGAATGGATCCGGAACGCGCGTCAGCAGCGCACCAAACATCAGCGTCGCCGTAGTGGTGAATACGATGAGCCAGACAGTGACCACCAGGCGAAACACGCCGTAGATGATCCACGCCAAACCTAGCGTTTTTGCGCCGCTTGACGTGAGGGCGCCGGGATGAGCCGAGTAGAAAGCGCGGGCATCGGAAGCCATCTTTGTTCTCCTGGGCGCTGGGTGCGCAATGAAAACGGGTTAAAGCCGGTCCGACCGATTTCTTCGAATCTCTGTCAAAACGCAAAACTCCGACAAATTTATCGACGACCGCGCCGCGTTTTCCGGGACTTCGATGCCCCAGACGAAGTCGCGCGCTTTGCCTTGCGGGCAGCTCCGCGAACCTTTCGCACCGCCTTACGCGCTACTTTGCGCGCCGTCACCCGTGCTGAGCGGGCAGACGATCGCGCCTTGCGTGCCGGCTTCGACCGCTGGGCTTTTGCCGCCGTTGTCTTGCCTTTGCGCACGAGCTTGTTGGCTCCGCGCTTCACTTCCTTGACCGCCGTATCGGTACCGCTGGCAATCGCTTTCTGCGCGGCATCCGCCTTTGCGGCGATTGCCCCGAGAGTCGATCCGATCGATTCCGCAACGCTTACTAGAAGATCTTGTGATTTGGACGAGGCCACAGCTGGGCTCCTTAAATTGAAATCAACTCACGCAGCATCCGAGGACGCTGCGTTCCGCAGACGAAACCAAATTGAAAAACACCACGGGAACGCGAGCCGTTGCGGAGACCGGCTCGCGAACCAGCGAACCTAAACCGGCCTGCGCCCTTGGATCACACGAATCAACACCACGATGATCGCAAGAACCAGCAGGATATGAACGAAGCCCCCCAGCGTATAAGAAGACACCATGCCAAGCAGCCATAGGATGATCAAAATTACCGCGATGGTCCAAAGTAGATCCATAGAATCTCCTTACAAAGCGGTTTTACGTCTCACGTGCAATTCGGCCAGCCGGGCGAAGTTTGCTTCGAATCTCCACTGCGGCTCCGTGGTCGATGTAACAGCCGAAACAAACTAAGACGTCGACGCAGCGTTCCGCGCTTCCCGAAACGCGTTCTCGGCGCTGTCGGCAACGTCGTTCACATAGTCCTTGGCGTCAGCCACATTCCGGTTCACGTAATCCTTCGCGTCCGTCATATTGCGGCGCACACGGCGAATCACGGTCTTGCCCCGGTCGCTAAGTTCGTCTACTCCGTCTTGCGCCGTGCCGCGAATCTGCTCGCGGGTCTCTTCGCCAGACTGCGGCGCGAACAGCACGCCCAGCGCGGCCCCGGCTCCGAGGCCAATCGCGAAGGCAGAAGCAACTTGCGCCCAGCTATTTCGATTTCGAATCATCACGTTCTCCTTGACTGCCTTCTTGCTTAAGTATCAATGGCGCTCGCTCGCGCCTTGCCGTCCGTTAGCGCACGTCACTGGCTCGATGACGGCTAGTCGAATCGGTCTTTAACGATTCCGGGACAATAGCTCCCACCGCCTATGGTGGCCATCAGGTAAACGGGGTACGCCGAATTCCGCCTTCGTGTAGTCATTTCCTGTAACTCACGGCTCCGCAGGCGGTTGCGGTCGCCATCACCCCGGGCTTTGCTTATTCGCCTCAATCGCCGGGCGGTAAGCTCGACGAAATCTTCGCCACGATCTGCTGGCTCTTCTGGTCGAAAACGAAATACTCGCCCGGTGTCGCAGCATAAAGCTGCTGGAGACGATCCCTTGCGTGCGCGAGTTCCGCCGCAGCTTCCAGCCAAATGAAGCTGCCATCGCTGTGGCGCCTCAGAATGTCGTACGGTGAAGATGGCATGTGTCCTTTCCAGCGTGAATTTACAACCTGCTGTGAAAGGGCATTTCGCGTACCTTCGACGACCAAACTTAGTTTTGTGTTTGGAATGATGGAGTTGTGAGGCTCGCCCCGGTGAATTCGCCCTGCAAACTCAAGGGAATTCTTTAGTACAGAACTGTGTCGTTTGGAAAAAGACCGAGGAATTTTTACGGCCGCAAGAAGTACGGACGGCGCTTGACATCAGGCCGCGCGAGGATGGAAAGCGTACGCGTCTTCACAGTTTTTCTACTTGCAAACAGTGGTTCTCGGCTGCTCGGCGCGGCACCTGCGCTCGTCAGCCACGCGCCTGCCTGCTCCGACGCGCCTTGTTCCGTCGCCGCACATTGCTTTCCAAATATTCGCACAGGTGATGACGCACCTGATCAAGCGGCGTGCGATCGTTCTCCAACCTGCTGATCAGTAGCGCGCCTTCGAGCGTCGAAATAATAAGTTGCCCCAGCGCCTTGGGATCAACACGCGCATTGATCTCGCCACTCGCGATGCCGTCTGCCGTCGCAGCAGTAAGCCGCGCCATCCACCCGCTTAAAGCGCCTCGCGCTCGCGCTCGCAGCACCGGGTTTCCGTCATCCGCCTCCACCGCCGTATTCATCAACGGGCAGCCTCCAGCCACCAGCCCGGTCCGGATATCAACAAAGTTGTCGATCATCTTCTTCAACCGCTCGACCGCATCCACGGCCTCGTCGATGCCTTCCAATCGCCGGCTCACCGCCTTTTGCCATGCGTAATCAAACGCCTCGCCCGCCAGCTCCTCCTTGCTCGAAAAATGCCGGTAGATCCCGCCCTTTTGCAGTCCGGTAACCCGCATCAGATCCGAGAGCGACGTCCCCTCAAACCCCTTTTGATTGAACAGGGGAGCCGCCTTTTCCACGATGTCGCGCCGCGTGTCTTCGCCCTTGGTCATCGCCGCAATCCTTCCACATCCAGAAATCTCAAAAAGAGACCAACTGGTCTTTTCAACAAAAGTATAGCATATTTTAAATGAGACCGAGTGGTCTCTTATTGCATCGAATGCGGAGTGCGGCGGAAGTACGGTGCCGGCACGGTGACAGTACGGTGTTCCCAGCCGGAATCTGCCGCCTCCAACGCCGCCGCTAAAAAAGGGTTCGATCATGGCTCAGACACTCTCACCAGTCGCAATCCTTAGCCCACCCGCCGCAACATTCCGCCTCCCGCTCGCAGAACCCAAGCCCACGCCCTTGATCAATCCCTGGTTCATCGCCATCACCGTCACCCTCGCCACTTTCATGGAGCTCCTCGACACCGCAATCGCCAACGTCGCCCTGCCCCACATCGCCGGCGGTCTCGCCGTCAGCGCCGACGAAAGCACCTGGGTGCTCACCAGCTATCTGGTCTCCAACGCAGTCGTCCTTCCGCTGTCCGCGTGGCTCAGCCGCCTCCTCGGCCGCAAGCGCTACTACATGATTTGCGTCACCCTCTTCACGATCAGCTCGCTCCTCTGTGGATTCGCCCCCAGCCTCGGCATGCTCATTTTCTTCCGCGTGCTCCAGGGAATCGGCGGGGGTGGCCTCGCTCCTGTCGAGCAGGCAATCCTCGTCGACACATTTCCCGCCGCAAAACGCGCCGCTGCGTTCGCGCTTTACAGCATGGCGATCGTCACCGCTCCCGCGATCGGCCCGCCGCTCGGCGGCTGGATCACCGATCACTGGAGCTGGCGCTGGGTCTTTTTCATCAACATTCCCATCGGCATCGTTTCGCTCATCCTCACGAGCCGGTTACTCTCCGACCCGCCCGAATTCAAGCGCGAAGTCGAAGCCGCGCGTAAGAGCGGCAAAATGAAAATCGACGGCTGGGGCATCTTCTCCGTCGCGATGGCGTTCGCCTGCCTCGAAGTCGTCCTCGATCGCGGCCAAACCGAAGACTGGTTCGAGAGCAACTTCATCATCTGCTTCTTCACGATCGCAATGATCGCGTTGGTCTTCGCGATCATCTGGGAGTGGCGACATCCCGATCCCGTCGTCGAAATTCGCCTGCTCGCCGACCGTAATTTCGCGCTCGCCAACATCTTCTACTTCCTGTTTGGATTCTCACTCTACGGATCGACCGTATTGATCCCGCAGGTGCTTCAGCGCCTCTATGGATACACCGCGACCGACGCAGGCCTCGTCCTCGGTCCCGGCGCATTCGTCATCGTCATGCTCGCGCCACTGGTCGTGCGCATTCTGCCTAAGCTCGGAGTAAAGCGTCTCGTCGGATTCGGCTTTTTCGTTTTCGCGCTGGCGATGTGGTATTTCGGCAGCTTCACACTAGCAACCGACTACCGCCACGAAGCGCTGGCTCGCGCGCTGCAAGGATTGGGAATCGCGACGCTGTTCGTCCCGGTGAGCCAGCTCGCCTATTCCAATCTCGCGAAAGATAAAAACAACAAAGCCTCGAGCCTCACCAATCTCTTTCGTAATCAGGGCGGCAGCTTCGGCATCGCCTTCGTCACCACCATGCTCGCCCGCCGAACGCAATATCATCAATCCGTCCTCGTCGCGCACGCGACGCCGTCCGACGCACCCTACCAAAATCTCCTTCAAAACCTGACCGGATATTTCTCCACCCACGGCTTCACGCACGCCGACGCCATCGTTCATGCGCAAGCGCGCATCTTCGACCTCTTACAACGGCAGGCCACTCTGCTGGCCGCTCTCGATTGCTTCACAATTCTTGGATGGGTCGTGATGCTGGGAGTTCCGCTCGTCTTCCTGATCAAGAAATTCAAACCGGCTGGCGGCACGCCTGCCGCTCATTGAAGAAGGGAATCGTCGAAGAAACTCTGGGCTTACTTCGTTCGCCGTATCTGCGGCGCCGCAAAAGCATCCTCGAACACGATGTTGACCGACGCCCCTTTGCGAACATTGCTCACCAGCGCAGGCCGAAAACTCACAAGACATGTTCCGCCCTTATGCCGAACGCTCGGATAAACCACACCGGTCGATCCATCTTCCAGCAGCTGCCGCCCCAATCTCTGTGAAGCCTTGTAACTGTCCGCACTCAAGCAATCGCGAAATCGCGCATCATTCCGAATGTCGTGAAATTCCCCGCGAAAGTCCGCCAAAAAATCGACGTACGAAAACGTCTCCTTCTCCTTCCAATCGATCTCCTGCAATTCCTTGCCGCGGTGATACGCCACTTCAATCTCCGCCGTCTCGCGACGGAATCCGGCATACCACGCGCCCCGATCTGAGCCGTTGAAGCGTCCCCCCAATGGATTCGCATGCGTAAACGCCGCATTGATCACATGAAAATTCGGAACGCCAAAAACCAATTCGCGCACGCTGATCCCGGGCAGAGAACCCGCTTCGCCCAGCAACCGGTCGTTCGTCGCGCCTTCCAGTGCAAACAGCGATTTCAAATCGCGGTCATCGTCGGTTAGCCGCGTCAAAACGCTTTCATCACGATCCAGATATTTCGAGGGAATGAGCCGATGCGTATCGTCCTGCAACACCTTGGAAATTCGTGGCCGCATCGTTCTACCGACCGCCTCGGCGCGAATCCAAAAGCTGCCGCGCGCGAATCATGGCCGGCTGCCCGCCTTTCACCATGTAAGCGAGCGGAGTCTCGCCGCCAAAGATCGGATTCTGATTTGCCAGTTGCACCCATCGATCCGCCAGCTTCTTGCTATACAAGATATTCAGCGCCTTGAAGATCCCGATCAGGATCGAAATGCGCGTCAGGCGATCCTGATCCGGTGTACCGCGCGCCTTGCGCTTCAGTTCGTAAAATGCGCCATTGGAAATCCCTCCCAATAGCTGTCGCGCATCTTCGTCGCGCAATTCCCAAAGCTCGCAAATCCTCAGAAATGCGCGCACAGCGGCTGGACCCAGGTGCCGCTGAACCTCTTTGTCCGACAAGTCCGCTGGATGCTCCCAGTCGATTCCTGCGCCAACGGGATTTATGGTTGCCACAATCTATGTCTCCATTTCCGGAGTAGTATACCTCCAATAGTGTATAGACACAAGAGCCGATCCTACACCCTGCAGCGTTATTGTTACGGGATGATTTTCGAGCGAATTCGATTTAGGCGGGGCCGGCCGAATCTAGGCGGGTGTGGACGGCTGCGACGCAATTTCCTGCGCCGCTTCTCGCGCTGTCGGAAACAACTTCACGATGCGATCCACCTTTGTCAGTTTAAAAAGTCCGACCACCGTGTCATTCACACCCGCCAGGAGCATCGTCCCGCCGGCAATCCGTATCCGCGACAGACAATTAACAATCTTGCCCAGCCCGCCGCTGTCCACGCGTGGCACGGCAGTGAGATCCAGCACGACCCGCGTCTGCTTTTCCGCAAGCAAATCCTCCACTGCCAATTGCAGTCGCGTACAGGCCACGCCGATCAACAGCGCGCCGCGACACTCCAGCACAAAGATGCCGGGCAAAATCTCTTTCCGGATCACTTCCACGTAAAGGCCTCCGAAAGCACGCAGGAAACGTTGGTAAACGCTACATCAAAATATCGAAAACGAAAATTTCGTAAAGCGCCGCTAAACACCTTTGGCGCTTTCGGCCGTCGTATCATCCGGTTCGCAGGGGAATTCGCGAATTGCGCGCGTGCACCCGGTCAAAGCTTCAAGGATTGAAGCGCCCCACCCGGACGGCAGAAACGGCGCAATCTTTTGATTGATGGGCTTATCGGCCTGCGCGAAAAACTTGAAATGTTGTCCCGGCGGAGGCGCCGCGAATTCTTTCACCGTGATCGTAAAATCCACCTCAACGCCGCTCACGCATTTCTTGAACGAAAAAAGATGTAGATGAGCCAGTTCCTCCGATGGGTGTTTCTGCGCAAATCGCCAGTCGTCGGCCACGCCGGCCTCCACTCGGAAAGATAAATTGGGATAAGACTTCGAGGATCAAGCGCATCTTAGGCCGCACCGGTGAGCCAAGTCAACGCGCCACAACATCTGTAACGCTTTGCAGTTCCACATCTCTCCACCGTAACTCGGACTTCTCGACGACGCATTTCGCCCTGGAAACAAAAGAGCATCGCCACAACTTTCGGCGATGCTCTCGAAACTTTATCGGCGTCCGCAAGCGAACGCCGATAAAGTTCGTTCCTTAAATATGGTTGAACAGCAGCGGCGCACCCAGCTTCGATGCATAGCTCGGCCGATACCGCTCCGTGTTGTACAACGTCTTGAGATCAACACGGCGCGCCCCAAGCGATGAAGCCGGTAGGGGCGCATGTGCATAGCACCCGTTCTGCACCGCAACCATGCGTCCAGTCACGCCTTCCGACAGCATCTCGACCGCGATATTCGCGTAAGTGATCGCCACGAGCTGATCGATCGCGTCGGGCTCGCCCGAACGCAAATCGTACGTAAGATCGCTGATCATGATTTCATCGCCTGTGCGCCGGCGAATCTCTTCTCCGAGCGCTTCTCCGATGTCGACCTTTTTGCGGTGGCCGTAGGCATCCGCTTCGCCATATTCGGCCACCGAGCCCTCTTTCCACGTCGCGCCTTCGGAAACGATTACAACCGCGTAGTGGCTCAGGTTTTCACTCTTGTCGTGCTGCAGGATTTCGGCCACGTGATCGAGGTCAAATGGATACTCGGGAATCAGGCAGCGCGTCGATGTCACATAGGCGGTGTACAGCGCAGTAAAACCCGCGTCGCGTCCGAAAATACGAAACACGCCGATGCGCTCGTGCGATCCGAGCGTCGTGCGCTGCCTCGTGATTAATTCTTTCGCACGAGTGATCGCCGTCGAAAAGCCGATGCAATATTCCGTACCCTGGACGTCATTGTCCATCGTCTTTGGAATGGCGATGACCGGCATACCGGCTGCCGAAAGCGCGGCCGAAAAGCTCAGCGTGTCGTCGCCACCGATGGTGACGAGGCATCCGATTCCGAGTCGCTCCAGGTTTTCCAGCACGATCGGCGTGAAGTCGTAATACTTGCCATCGAACGGAAGCTTTTTGACGCGTTCGGGACTAATGTGCTTCGGGATCTTGCTTTCTAACATCTTGCGCGGGTTGGTGCGCGACGTGTGCAGCACGGTGCCGCCGGTGCGATCGATCGTGCGCGTGTTGTCGCGCGTCAGCGGCCGAATGTAAATCGGATCCTCGTTCGCGTCCGCCATATGGGTGAGTCCCTCCCACCCCTTGCGAATGCCGATCACCTGACGGCCCATTTCTTTCGCGCGATACACGACCGACTTGATGACCGGGTTCAATCCCGGGACGTCGCCGCCACCTGTCAGGATTCCAATGTTGTTTTTCGCAGCCACGTAATGCTTCTCCTCACCATAAGGGATTGTCCGGCGCGACTTGTCCCCCCAAAGGTCAAGCCCGCCTCCGCGACCCTACATAGTCGCATAAACGCGTGCCCAAAGCGCTCGCAAGGCACCGATTTGAAAAAACCTGGTCGCGCATGAGGAAAACTATTTTAAAAAAGGGGAATTGTGGCTAGGCTATGCCTCGCTGAGGTGGACCGATGGCGGCTAGTGGGGCTCCTGCGGCTAAAAGCGGTTTCGGAAGTACGCTGCGCCGCGACGCGTGGTGGGTGGAAGTGTTACCGGTCATTGTGTTGTTAGGAGGTTTCGGGCTTTACGCCACACTCCGGGCCTTTGAAGGAAAATTCTACGAGTGGGGGCCCTATCTCTCCCCGTTTTACTCGCCGTTAATCGATCCTTCGCATCGCTGGTGGAAGTGGTCACCGGCGATTCTGATTTTAGGGGGCCCGCTGAGTTTTCGCGCCACCTGCTACTACTATCGCAAAGCGTACTATCGCGCTTTTTTTGCCGATCCACCGGCATGCTCTGTGGGCGAGCCGAAACGCTCCTATAGCGGCGAAACGAAGTTTCCGTTCATTCTCCAGAATCTTCATCGCTACGCGCTCTATCTCGCGATTATTTTTCTCGCGTTCCTCTGGAAAGACGCTTACGAGGCGTTCTGGTGGGACGGAAAATTTGGCATGGGCGTCGGCACGCTCGTGCTGCTCGTCAACATCATCCTGCTGACGACGTATACGCTGTCGTGCCACTCGCTACGACATCTCGCTGGCGGAAAGCTTGATTGTTTTTCGTGCGCGTCGTTCGGAAAGCCGAGACATGCTGCGTGGTCATTTCTCACCCGACTGAACGAGCGCCACATGCTCTTCGCGTGGATGAGCCTCATCTCCGTGGGATTTGCTGATTTTTATATCCGCATGGTCGCCAGCGGTGCGTTTCGTGATGTGAGGATCTTTTGAGCCCGAGCCCGCAACAAGTCGATCGATTTGAAACGCATGAGCACGATGTTCTGGTGATTGGCGCCGGCGGCGCCGGACTGCGCGCCGCGATTGAAGCTTTGGCGCAAGGCGTGTCAGTCGGCGTCGTCAGCAAATCGCTACTCGGCAAAGCGCACACCGTCATGGCCGAAGGCGGCATCGCCGCCGCGATGGCCAACGTCGATTCCGCCGATGGATGGAAGCCGCATTTCCGCGACACCATGCGTGGCGGAAAAATGCTCAACAACTGGCGCATGGCGCAGCTTCACGCGCAGGAAGCCCCCGAGCGCGTTCGCGAGCTGGAGCATTGGGGCGCGATTTTCGACCGCACTGCCGACGGCAATATTTTGCAGCGCGCGTTCGGCGGCCACACCTACAAACGCTTGTGTCACGTGGGCGATCGCACCGGTCTCGAAATGATTCGCACGCTGCAGGATCGCGGCGTGCAGCTCGGCTTCGACGTGTACATGGAATGCACGATCGTCCGGTTGTTGAAGGAAGGCAATCGCTGCGTCGGAGCAATCGGATACTGGCGCGAGCAGGGCCGCTTCGTTGTTTTCAAGGCGAAGTCGGTGGTGATGGCCACCGGCGGCATCGGCAAAGCGTGGCCGATTACTTCCAACTCCTGGGAATACACCGGCGACGGCATGGCGCTCGCTTACGAAGCAGGCGCCGAACTGATGGATCTGGAGTTTGTGCAGTTCCATCCGACGGGGATGGTTTGGCCGCCGGGCGTGCAGGGGATTCTGGTAACCGAGGCGGTGCGCGGTGAAGGCGGCATCCTGCGCAACAGCAAGGGCGAGCGCTTTATGGAGAAGTACGATCCGAAGCGCATGGAGCTTTCCACGCGCGATGTCGTGGCGCGCTCGATTTACACCGAGGTGAAAGAAGGCCGCGGCACAGAGCACGGCGGCGCGTATTTGGATATCTCGCACAAGCCGGCCGAGTACGTGAAGAAAAAGCTGCCGAGCATGTATCACCAGTTCAAAGAACTGGCGGACGTGGATATTACGAAGGGGCCGATGGAAGTTGGTCCGACGTGCCACTACGTGATGGGTGGAATTCGCGTGGAAGCGGATACTGCGCAGACGACTCTGCCGGGATTGTTTGCGGCGGGGGAATGCGCGGCGGGATTGCACGGTGCGAATCGGCTGGGAGGGAACTCACTGTCGGATTTGCTCGTGTTTGGCCGGCGCGCGGGTTTGGCCGCGGCAAAACACGCGAAAGAAGTTTCGTCGCCAATGATTGATCCCGCGCAGATCAATGCGGCGGAAACGTATGCGCTTGAGCCGTTCCAGCGGCAACACGGTGAAAGCCCGTACGCAGTGCATCGCGATTTGCAGAAGACGATGCAGAGCCTGGTCGGAATTTTCCGGACGCGCACCGATGTCGAGCAAGCGCTGGCCGAACTCGAGAAGCTGAACGAGCGATGGAAGCTGGTGAGCGTCGAAGGCTCGCGGATGTTCAATCCGGGCTGGCATCTCGCGCTCGACATGCACTCGATGCTCAAGATTTCGGAAGCCGTGGCGAAATGCGCGCTGGTGCGCGAAGAGAGCCGCGGAGCACACAGCCGCATCGATTTCCCCGAGACGAGCGCCGAGTGGGGAACAAAAAACAACATCATCAGTCAGGATTCGAGCGGCAAATTGAATCTCCGCCAGGATCTCAAATCGGATTTGCCCGACGAGTTAAAACAAGTGCTCGCGGAGGACGGCGGCAAATGAGCGCATCCGCCTTGACGATCGCATCGGAACGGGCTGACATTCGGAGCTATGGATATTCCCTGGAAATCGCTGGCGCCCATCGAACCGGGACGCGAATACATTGCGCTGCTGAGCTATCTTCCGCTTACGCGCTATTCCAAGCTGCCTCTGTTCTTCCGCTACTCGGGTCAAATCAATGCGCAACTTCGCCAGACGCCGGGCGCAATCGGTTATTCGATGCGCGCCAAACTCATCTCGCGCCGTTTCTGGACTCTTTCGGTGTGGGACAACGACAAGGCGCTGATGGAGTTCGTTCGCAAGATTCCTCACGGCGAAGCGATGAGCAAGATCGCGCCGTACATGGACAAAACAAATTTTT
Source organism: uncultured Acidobacteriota bacterium (assembly GCA_963795355.1). GTDB lineage: Bacteria > Acidobacteriota > Terriglobia > Acidiferrales > UBA7541 > Acidiferrum. Next base: position 226,648 of record CAWCHM010000005.1, on the reverse strand, counting down.
GGCGCTGGAAGCTGCCGAGCGCGGAAATTCCTCCACGCTGGGACGACGCGATGCGGCGAGCGTCCGCGAGCGGGTAGCGCGAAATTTGCGAAGCGTTTTTGAAGAGGAGAGCTGACCGATGGCCGAAGCGATCCTGAACGTATTTCGCGGAAACAAGGACGGCGGCGAGACCGTGAACTACACGGTGCCGATTGCGCCCGGCATGGTCGTTCTCGATGCGCTGCACTACATCCAGGGACATCTTTCTCCCGATCTTGCGGTTCGCTGGAATTGCAAAGCAGGGAAGTGCGGTTCGTGTTCGGCGGAAGTGAACGGGCGGCCACGGCTGACATGCAAGACGCGCTTGGATACGCTGCCGACGCATGAAACGATCACGGTGCGGCCACTCAAGACGTTTCCAGTGATCAAAGATCTGGTGACCGACGTTTCGTGGAACTACAAGGTCAACAAAAAGATTCCGCCGTTTCAGCCGAAGAAGGGAACGGACTGGAAGTTTTACCAGGAAGATGCGGATCGCGTTCAGGAGTTCCGGAAGTGCATCGAGTGTTTTCTCTGCCAAAACGTTTGTCACGTTTTGCGCGATCACGACAAGAAGGCGCAATTCGGAGGGCCGAGATTTTTTGTGCGCGTCGCGGGATTAGAAATGCATCCGCTGGACGACGGCGATCGCGTGCCGATGTTGAAAGAAGAGTTGGGGCTTGGGTATTGCAACATTACGAAATGCTGCACGGAAGTTTGTCCGGAAGAAATTCACATCACGGACAACGCGATTATTCCGTTGAAGGAGCGCGTTGTGGATCGGTATTACGATCCGCTGGTTTGGATCGCGAGGAAGATTGGAGGCAAGTGAGGATCGTATTCTTCTCTAGGCGAGGGTTTTTGGTGACTCATCGCGCTGAGATCCTTCGCTTCGCTCAGGATGACAAGGTAGGAAAGCACGCTACCCGTTTGCGAAAACAGGTTGTTGTTTTTTGACTGAGAACGTAGAAAAGAGATCCGCAGAGTGATCGTCCCACGTTAGGAGGATCAGATGGATCTGAAACTGAAAACGATCTCGAAATCCGGAATTGGCGAGGCGATCGCCAAAGCCGAGCTGTACCGTTATCTCAACGAACCGGAAGAAGCTGAATCGATCTGCCGCGATATTCTGGAGGCCGATCCACAGAACATGCTCGGATTGCGCATGCTCGGGTTGAGCATCACCGATCAATTCGAGGGCAGGCCGTCGGATCGGTACGGCGAGGTCGAGAGGATCTTCGACGGGCTGAAGGACGCGTACGAGCGCCTGTATTACACCGGGTTGCTGTGCGAACGGCGGGTGAAGGCGCAACTGCGTGTTGGGCGTTCGCCACACACCTTGCTGCCTTTGCTGGAGCGGGCGCTGCAATGTTTTGCAGATGCCGAGAAGATTCGTCCCGCCGGGAATGATGATTCGATCCTGCGGTGGAATCGCTGCGTGCGGTTGCTGAAGAGCGAGCCGGAGTTTCAGTCCGAAGAAGCGGCGTCGTTGGAGGCTTGGGATAGTCCGCCGAACTGAGGGTTGACCCTCCCCCCCACCCTTTTTTTTGCAAGAATGTGATTCTAAAGGACTTTGAGTGCTAGTTGTTTCAAGAATGTGATTCTAAAGGGTTTAGGCTGACGGTCTGAATTGAGGTCGTTTCAAAAGAAAAAGGCCCGCTTCGGAAGAGGCGGGCCTTTACTTATTTGCGACTATAACCGAAGAGGCAGCTGTTGTCAAGTCGGAATCGAAGCGTGGCTGGCGATTTTTTTGCGTGTTTGAATTAGCGTCTTGCTAAAGCTGAACTGCCGATCGTTGAAGCAAGGGTGCTCCACCTCATAAGACCCACCCTCAGAAAGCGAGGGTGGGGCACCCCGCGCTCCCCGATGAAGTGACAGGCGCTCCACCTTACGAACCACACCCTTAGATGGCCAAGGTGCGTCAGCCGAGCTCAACCCTAATCGGAGTCGTTGTTACGGTTTGGGTGGGGTTGGATCTAAACCCGCACCCTTTTTAAAAACGAAAAGAAGGGTGCGGCACCCAACTGCCGGCCTCATTTTAGGACGGGGAGGACGATGGTTGAAGGGTTTTGTTTTGAGTGATAGATGCGCTCGGTGGCTTTCTGGAAATCAGAGGGGGTGGCTTCCAGGATGTTGATGAATTTCTGAGGGTTGCGGTCGGTCAGCGGGAACCATGAGCTGTGAATCTGGATCATGATGCGGTGGCCGTGGCGGAAAGTGTGGTTGACGTCTGGCAAATCGAAGTTGAGGGCGGCGGGTTGGTTGGGGACAAAGGCTTCGGGCTTTTCGAATGAGTTGCGGAATTTTCCGCGAAAGGGTTCGCCGCGGACGAGTTGCTGGTAGCCGCCCATTTCTAGATCTTTGGGATTTGGTTCGGGATTGGGATAGTCCATCGGATAGACGTCGATCAGCTTCACATCGAAATCGGAGTCGGTGCCGGAGGTCGAGACCGACAAATGGGGCGAGACGGGGCCGGCGACAGTCACATCTTCCTGAAGCGGTGAGGTTTGATAGACGAGGACGTCGCCGCGGCGGGTGAGGAAGCGCTGGTCGGCGTCCATATATTCGCGGGGAACGTCGGTTGAGATGGCATCGATGAACGGAACCGGGTGGCTCGGGTCGCTGATGTATTCGTCGTAAGCGGATTTCGAATCGTCTTTCAAGTCATTTTTCGAACTGGGCGTAGCGTCGAACGAGAGTTTGCCGCCGTCGTGAAAATAGAGAGTGCGCTTTTCGGTGTCCTTCGGAGGCCATGCATCGTATTGGCGCCAAACGTTGGTGCCGGTTTCGAAGACGTATGCGGTCGGGAGTTTGGGATCGGCAACGTCCTTCAGATATTGGCGGAAGAAGGGGAGAAGGATGTGGCTGTTGTAGAAGTCGGAAGTTTTTGAGGCGAAGTCGATGTCGCCGAGTTTATCGCCGGGAGTTCCGGCCCAGCCTCCATGCACCCAGGGGCCGATGACGAGATTGTCGGGCGTGGCTGGATTCATTCTGGCGACGGCGTGGAAGACGCGGCGCGGGCCTTCGAGATCTTCGGCGTCGAACCAGCCGCCGACGGCCATGACGGCGCAATGGACGTTTTTGAGACGAGCGGAGATGTCGCGCGCTTTCCAGAAAGCGTCGTAGTTCACATGTTCGACCTGGTCGTCCCAATAGCTTTCTTTTTGTTTGAGGAGTTTTTTGGAGTTCGAAAGTGGGCCCATCTGCAGGTAGAACTCGTAGCCATCGGTCGTGCCGTAGTCGTAGCGGGGGGAGTGAGCCGGCGGCGGGCCGATGGCGGTGCGTGGCTGGAAGAAAGTGTAGAAGCCGAAGTTGGCGGCGAGCATGAAGGCGCCGTTGTGATAGGCGTCGTCACCCATATATAGATCGGAAACGGGAGCCTGGGGCGATGCGGCTTTCAGGGCGGGGTGGGAGTCGATGATTCCGGCGGCGGCGTAGAAGCCGTCGTAGGAGATGCCCCAGATGCCGGCTTTGCCGTTGTTGTTCGAGACGTTGTGGAGTAACCACTCGATGGTGTCGTACGTGTCGGTGCTCTCGTCGACGTCTTTTGCGGATTTGTTGTCTTTGTGCGGGGTGACTTCCTGGAAGGTGCCTTCGGAGAGGTAGCGACCGCGGACGTCCTGCTCGACGAAGAGGAAACCGTCACGAAGGAAGACGGGTGAAGGGCCGAGGCGCTTTGGGTAGTGGTCGGCACCGTAGGGAGAGACGCTGTAGGGCGTGCGATCGATGAGGAAGGGGTAAGACTGCGATGTGTCTTTGGGGATGTAGACGGCGGTGAAAAGTTTGATTCCGTCGCGCATGGGGATGCGGTATTCGTGTTTGGTGTAGTGCTCGCGGATTTCGGCTGCGGTGGGGGTGTCGGCGTCGTCATCGGTGGCGGCGTGGGGCTTGGCTGGCAGCGCGAGAAAAATCATGGGAGCTATGGCGCAGCAGGCGAGGAGTGATTTGCGGAAGATGCCGGGCATCGATGGATCCTTGGAAGCGGGGGGAGAATAGCACAGGCGAGGCGAGCGAAGAGGCGACGCCGCTACAACGTTGGGGCAAAAAGGCTCGCACCAAGATAAGGTTTCGCAGTACATCTGAGGTCTATGCGATAAGAGTTCAGAGGGTGGGCGATTTTTGTATCAAGAGCTGGTGTTGAGGACGGGTGAGGATGGAGTCGGCGCAAATGGTTGGGCAACGCGGGATTGAGATGGTTAAGGGTGAGGCTTACGCGGAGGCTATTCCGGTGTTGCGTGGGGCGCTGGCGGATGGGGATAGCGACCCGGGGGTTTGTTTCGCGCTGGCGGGAGCCCTGTTTAAGGTGGGAGAGATTGAAGAGGCTATTCGTTATTTGCGACATGCTGCGCGATCCCGTGATGCGGATGTCCGCCGCATCGCATTGAAAAAAATTGCCGTAGCCATTCCGGGTGATCCGCGCGCGAGCAACGAACGGATCCTTAAGGCGCGTGAAAAGTGGATCAGCGTTGAATCGAAAGCGGAGTCTCCCCGTTGTCCCGTTAAGTCGCTGGCCCCGGTTGAAGGCAGAAAGCTTCGCATCGGGTATGTTTGCGGGTTTTTCGGGTATCGCAATTGGATGAAGCCGGTGTGGGGCTTGCTGAATGCTCACGACCGGAGCGCTTTCGAGATTCATCTTTTTCTAGATGGCGGATTGCCGAAACGGGAATACGGATGGGCTCCAAAGGAAAGCGACCGTGGTCATAGCCTGAACAAGCTTTCCAACGAGGACGCCGCAAAGTGTGTGCAGGCTGCCGAAATTGATGTCCTTGTCGATCTGAACGCCTATAGCAATCCGGACCGGGTTGGGCTATTTCTGCGAAAACCAGCACCGGTGCAGGTGGGTTGGTTTAACACATTCGCGACCAGCGGCACGGATGCATTCGACTATGCAATCGGAGACGCAGTTGTTTTGCCCATGAGTGAAGAACGTTTCTATGCGGAGCGCATTCTGCGCGTTGATGGGTCCTACCTTGCGTACTCGGTGCTTTACCCGGTGCCCGATGTTGCTCTCGCGCCTTGCGCGCTTTCGGGTCGAATTACCTTCGGGTGTTTCGCGCCGAATTACAAAATCACTGGAGAGGTCGTTGCGGCGTTCGCGAGTATTTTGCGATCCGTGCCAGGAGCGCGGTTAATCCTTAAGAATAAATGTCTGGAAAACGCGGGCAATCTGGCCACGATGCACGGACGATTTCAGACGCATGGAGTCAGAGAAGATCAACTGATTTGCGAGGGGCCGGCAGAGCACTTCGAATTTCTCAAAACATACGAGCGAATTGACGTTGCGCTCGATACGTTTCCTTACAGCGGAGGAACTACAACCATGGAGGCACTGTGGCAGGGTGTTCCGGTGCTCACGCTGTCGGGCGACCGATGGGTGTCGCGCACGAGTGCGTCGCTTTTGCGGGCTGCGGGACTCAACGAATGGGTTCGAGGGTCCCGGGAATCGTTCGTACGTTATGCGATCGAGTTGGCCAACTCACCAGACTCGATCGCCGCGCTCTGCGCATTCCGCTCGAAGGCGAGAGAGACGCTGAAGGCTCGGCCTGTGTGCGATGTAGCGGCACTATGCCGTCAGCTCGAAGACCACTATCGAACGATCGTTGGGCGTGCTGGCGCCGGATCTTTGTGAGTGGCCTCTCGTCAAAAAGGCCTAAATACTATTCGATCCAGTCCTTGTGCTTGTCGTCGGACGATTCGCCCTTGATGCCGTCGAGCTGGAGGAACCTATCGACTGCTCCACCGACTACCTGGTTGAGGTTATCGTCGGTGAGTTGCGGAGTTTGTTTTTGGGAGTCTTCCGCGGGGTTCGCATTTTCTTTCTTAGGTTCGTCGCTCATGTTGGATCTCCTTTTTATCAAAAATCGCTGTCGAAACTTATCGTGGACCCGCTATGTGAAAGAGGCGCAACATCCGGTGAACGGTGCCTGCCAGAGTGGCGCTCACAGAACTGTAGGGTTTCGCGTGCGCTCGTCAATGACCCAAATCACGATTTCGGTTGCGTTTGCGTGACGCTGTGGTCGTAGCTCAGAATCTCGATCCAGTCTTTGTGGTCTTTATCCGTCGATTCGCCCTTGATGTCGCCAAAGTTGACGAAGGCGTTGAACGCTCCGCCCACGGCCTTGTTCATCTCGTCATTTGAGAGCTCTGGAGCTTGCTTCTGTGCATCTTCGGCTGGAACTGCATTTTCTTTCTTCGTTTCGTCGCTCATGTCGAGTCTCCTTTTTGTCGAAAATCTCTGTCGAAACTTATCGTGGACCCGCTACGTGAAAGTGGCGCAACATCCGGTGAACGGTGCCTGCCAGAGTGGCGCTTACAGAACCGTAGGGTTTCGCGTGCGCTCGTCAATGACCCAAATCACGGTTTCGATTGCGTGACGCTGTTGCTGAAGCTAAAAATCTCGATCCAGTCTTGGTGGTTGGATTCTTGCGATTCGCCCTTGATGTCGCCGAACGAAAGCGCGGCCCCGCCCACCGCTTTGTCCAGGTCGTCGTTCGAGAGCTCTGGAGCCTGCTCTTGGGAGTCTTTCGCGGGAATCGCATTTTCTTTTTTGGTTTCGTCGCTCATGGATATTCTCCTTTTCATGCAGTGCGCTGTAAGTCAAATCCGATTGCATTTATAGCGATGCATTTCTCGTGCCGGGAACAACGAGGAGTTTGCGAGCCCTTCGTATCTCACGGAAAGGTCTGATTGGCAAGGATTTCGTTGAATAGCAACATTGGTCGGATCAGTCGTACTGTCAGAGGAAAGCTATCCAATCGGATAAGCCACTATCCGTATTGACACGCGAGCGAACGCCTTTTGGGAGGACGGGTATTAGCCGCCCTAGTACGAACCCTTGCGTAAAGCGGCTAAGTTCTTGCGTAAAGCGGCTAAGTTAATGCGCTGAGGAAGTGGCTGTCAGGTTTTTGGCCTGGTCATTGAGTTTGAGGATGAGGACGTGGCCGTCGGAATGGAATTCGCCGCCGGTGGCGGTTTTAGCGGTCTTCAGTGGGTTGTCAGGGAGGTAGTGCTCGACCTCGGAGACGAGACCCGTGGAGGTCAGAGTTTTTTCGACATAGTTTCGCTCGAGGTCGATGTCGGGATCGATCTTGTGGGTAAGACCGTTGTTGCGCTGGTCGCGTTCGAAACCGATGTCGTGGGTTGCGGCGCCGACCCAAACCATCTGGCCGTTGATCTCGAACGGCGCTTTCCAGACGCGCAGATGATTGCGCGAAGCCACGACCTGGATGGGTTCAGCGTGGGCCCAACCGTAATCCTGGGGGCGGCCGAAGAGATAGAGTTGGCTCATCGGCATTGTTAGGTAGGAATCCTTCGACATGCTCTCCAAGAAGCCGTGAAGGAATGTGGCTTTTACGTCGGCGTCGACGTGGACCCAGCCGGCGGTCTGGAAGACGTTTTTCATGGCGTCTTCGTTGCCGATGATCAGGAAATTGACCATGTCGCCGGGATTGCCCTCTTTGTCGCCGATACGGCGAGGGATCTTGGAGAACAGGGCGGGATCGATGCCGGGCATCGTTTGAACTTCTTTTATGGCGATGAACGTTGAGTCGGGCGGATAGACTTCGACGTGAACGGTGTAGGAACCGGTGCCGGTGTCGATGCTCATCTGGTTGAGGCCAACGGACAATGCGCCGCCGGAATACGAGATGACGTTGCACTTGGCGCCGATGAGGAAAGGCTGCGCGAACGTTGCATCGCCGACACGACCGATGACGGCACCGCGACCTGCGGCGTTGTAGGGAAGAATTCGAATGAGGTCTTTGAAGTTGCGGGCGAGGCCGGTGGCGTCGGCGTCAGCCTGAGTGTCGGAGTAATGCATTTTGCCGGTGACGGTGGCGACGATGTGTTCGCCGGGCTGCACGGTGATGCCGGTGTCGACCCAGGTTTGATCGCCGGAGACGGTGACGTCTTGAGACACGCGGCGCTTGCCGGTGGGCGCAGTGGCGGCTGGAGCGGCGGATTGGCCTGGCGTCGCGGGAGCGGTGGTCGCGGTTTGGGGGGCGCTGTCGCTGCGTAGGAGTTGTGCGTTGGCCACGCTTGGGGTGATGTGCGCGGCGGTTGCGAGGGCGCAGAGGGACGCAACCCAAACAATGGCCCTTCTCATCCAATTTCCACTCATGGGTGTTCTTTCCTTCGGACTACCATTGGGGAAAAGAAAGCATTCTCAGTGTTAGCAGATGCGTCTGGGGGACGCAAGCGTTGGCCCGGCGTGGGCAGGCGCAGGTCTACTACCTTAGGCTCGATTCCTTGACGGATAGTAGGTCGGCTTGTATCGTGAAACACGCGCGAGGGCGAAGGAAAAAATTGAGAGATGGGTGTGACAATCGCGACGAAAGTGTTGAGCGCTAAGATTTTGAAGAAAAAGAAAATAGTAGGGAATTCCATCGGCTACGGCTGGATGGTTGCAGTGGTCACGGCCGCGATGACTGTAGCGCTTGCGACCGCCGGGCTGGCCAACGCGCAGTCGGCTTCACCAACCCCCGCTCAGAAATCTGGTCAAGCTCCTGCGCAAGCGCCGGGTCAGGTTCCAGCACCGGCACCGGGGCAGGCACAAATTCCGGCTAGGACGCCGCAGGCGCCGAACCGGGTGGGATTGCGCGAAGCGCCGGTCACCAACATCACCGTCGATGGCAGCGAAGCGATGTTCACGACGATGTGCGCGCTGCTGGCGGCGGGCTTCGAATCGCAGACGAGCACGGATGGCTGGACACCGTTTCGGACACAGTTGCGAGAGCGGATGGAGCATGCTCAGGGACCGGCGGTGGATGCGCTGCGTGAGTTTTACCAGAAGCATGAGTTGAACGATCCAGGCGCGATGTTGTCGCAGTACATATGGTTTGGATTGGTGTCGGGGCCGGCGCCGAACTTCAAGCCGACGATGAAGCGGGACGAACTGCCGCCTGAAGTAATTACGCTGGAGGGATTTCCGGAGATATTGTCGGCGTTTTACGTTGAGCAGCACATCGGGCGTGTCTGGGTACAGGTGCAACCGGTGTATAACCATGAGATCGATCAGATTCACGATACGGTTTCGCAGATCGTGTTCGTGGCGACGAACTATCTGCGCGTGATTCCGAATCCGGGCGATCCGCGGACTTTTTCAATCATTGTGGAGCCGCTGGTTGGACGGATTACGAACGTTCGAAATTTTCAGGATCACTATGCGATCGTGCTGAGTGGGTCGGCGGATGTGCCGGTGGATACGGTGCGGCACGCGTATTTACATTTTTTGCTCGATCCGCTGCCGCTGCAATATCCGCACGTGATTGCGGTGAAGCGGCCGCTGTATGAGGTGGCGTTGCATGCGCCGCGGTTGACTCCGGATTTGCGGGACGACTACCCATCGTTTTTTGCAGAGTGTCTGGTGCGGGCGGTAGAGCTGAAGCTGAGGCGAATGTCGCCGGGCGAGCGCGATGCGGCGCTGGATACTGACGATACCGACGGCTACATTTTGGTGCGGCCGCTGTTCAAGGCGCTGGACAACTTTGAGGGCGCCGAACCCGCGATGAAATATTATTTCCCGGACATGATACGCACGATCGACGCGAACGCGGAGATGAAGCGTGTCACTGCGCTGAAATTTGCGCCGCCGATTGGCGCGCCGAAGTCGGCGGACACTTCGCAGGAACGAGTGGCGCGGACGCGGGCAGTGCACCCGAGCACGGTGCCCAACGATCAAGACGCGATCAACGACTTGACGGAAGGGGAGCGGCGCATTGCGGAGAAAAATCCGCGCGCAGCGGAAGCGTCGTTTCAGCGTGTGCTGGCGAAGTATCCCGATCAGGCGAAGGCACTGTATGGAATCGGGCTGGTGGCTTTGCTCGACCACGATGCAGTGCGGGCGAAAGAAGTTTTTGGGAAATTGACCGCGGGAGACCATGCTGCGACTCAGGATCCGATGGTCATGGCGTGGTCCCATATCTACCTGGCGCGCATCTATGATGATGAGGGGCACGCCGAAGAGGCTAAGACGGAATATCAGGCGGCGCTCGCGGTGAGTGGTGGGCCCGAGCAAGCCAAGCAAGCTGCACAAAAGGGCTTGGCGTCTGAAAGTAAGGCGTCTGAGCGGCCTTGAGTGCCTGAAAACGATCTCAGCTGAAAAAGCAAGAACCGTCGAACCCGAAGCTTGGCGCGGCATTGCAGGGGACGTAACGCGCGAGTTGGACGGCGGAGACTTGGCCCAAGGGGAAGTCCTTAAAAATTCGGAGGAGAAATAAATGATGAAACGGAACGTGATTCACTGGGCAAGCGCGGTGGCGTTTGCCGTCGACTATGTTCTGCGCCTACGGGATTTGCACCGGTCGCGTCCGCGCGGCAGGCATCGCAGAGTTCGCCGGCGCAGCAACCAGCGGCACAACAATCACGCAGCGCAACAACAGCAGCAGCCGGCCGCGAAAGACAAGCAGCCGACTCCGCTGCAGTTGGATACGCCGCAAGGCACAACGGCGCAGGCTGCGCCGGTGGTGCCGCCAACGCCGCAGGAAGAAGCAGACTTCAAGGCGTTCAGCGCAATACCGCAGAACGATATCGACAAACGGATTCCGCTGGCCGAGCAGTTCCTGCAGAAATATCCACAGAGCCAGTATCGGCCGGCGATGTACCAGACGCTTGTGTCGGGGTATTTGGCGAAGCAGGAAGTGCCGAAGATGATCGATGTGGGAGAGAAAGAGATCGCGCTCAATCCGAACGACACGCCGATTCTGGGATTGATGGGGCAGACGCTGGCGCGGACGCTGAACCCGAAGGCGCCGGATGCGTTGGCGCAGCTGAACAAAGCGGAGTTGTATTCGAAGCGGGCGATTGAAGTGACGCCGACGCTGACGAAGCCCGCGGAATTGACGGACGAACAATTCAACAACGCGAAGAATAATGCGCTGGAGATGGCGTACAGCGGGCTCGGGCTCGTGTATTTGCAGAAGGGGCAGTATGACCAGGCGATTCCGACGCTCGAGCAATCGCTGAAGACGGATACGCACTCGGAGCCGGATCCGGTGAATTTGTATTTGCTGGGATTGGCGAACGAGAAGGCCTCGCACTTTGACGCGGCGGTTACGGCGTTCACAAAATGCGCGGCAATCCAGAGTTCGTTGCAGGCGAATTGCAAGGGCGGAATCGAAACCGCGAAGAAGGCGAGCTCGACGCAACTGAGCGCGCCTAAGTGAGCGGTTTGAATTGAACATGGACGCGCCGGCCGGATTGACTGTCGCAATGAGTGGCAAACAGGAGCAGCTTGAGGAACGCCTCGGGCACCGGTTTGCCAAAGCGGAATTGCTGGAGCGTGCGTTGACGCACAGTTCGGCAATTCCAGAATTGCGTGCGGCACATCCGGCTGACGCGGATCCCTCGACGATTCCGCAGGACAATGAGCAACTCGAATTTCTGGGCGACGCGGTGCTGGATATGCTCGCGAGCGAGTATTTGCTGGCGGCGTTTCCCGATTGGAGCGAAGGGCAACTTTCGAAGAGTCGCGCACGAATTGTGAATGCGCGGGCGCTGGAGTTGGCGGCGCGGCGACTGCATTTGGGCGAATTTTTGCGGGTTGGGCGTGGGGAAGAGAAGACGGGCGGGCGAGATAAGCCTGCGTTACTGGCGGATGCGTTCGAAGCGGTGATTGCGGCGATTTATCTGGATAGCGGCCTGGAAGCGGCGCGCGAGGTTTTGAAGCGGGCGTTGTTCGAATGGGCGCTGGAAGAACGGGGCGCGCGGATTGCGGATTCGGACCGGAAATCGGCGCTGCAGGAATTTTTGCAAGGGCGCGGGCAGGCGCCGGCGGAATATCGCGTTGTGGGCGAGAGCGGGCCCGACCATCAGAAAAAATTCAGGATTGAAGTGTGGATCGCGGGCGTGTGCATGGCCGGCGGCGAGGGCAGCACGAAGAAAGAAGCGGAGCAGCGCGCGGCGCGCATGGCTTTAGAACGGCTGGAAGTGGCGGCGAAGGATTAAACTGCTGGCATGGCGGACATGTCGGAACCTGTGAGTACTTCGGCCGAGAATCCGGAATCAATTGCTGTGGAGCCCGCTGCGGAGATGGGTGCGGGCGGCGGCTCCGGAGTTAGCGCGGGTGCGCAGGCGCAGCAATACAACGACGACACGACGCTTTCCGAATACCTCGAATCGCTGCTTGTAACCGTTCTGCTGGCTTTGTTTGCCACGACGTTTATTTTGCAGGCGTTCAAGATTCCGTCGCCGTCGATGGAAACTACTCTGCTTGTTGGCGACCACCTATTAGTGAATAAGTTTATTTTTGGCGGGCATGGAACGTGGTACGAGAAACTGTTGCCGTACCGGCCGATCGAACATGGCGACATTATCGTCTTCAAGTATCCCTACCAGGATCATACGCATTATGTGAAGCGGGTGATCGGGTTGCCGGGCGATCATCTGAAAGTTGTCGATCAGCGGGTGTTCATCAACGGGAAGGTATTGAACGAGCCGTACGTCACGCATGATCCGAACGTTGGATACGACCCGTTGAACTACAATTTTCCGCCGCTGGGCGTTCAGTTGTATTCGTCGCCGATGGTCCCCGAGTGGGCGAGCGACTTTAAGAAATATGTGCATGGCGACGAGATCGTAGTGCCGCCGGGGAAGTATTTTGCGATGGGCGACAATCGCGACCATAGCGCTGACAGCCGCTACTGGGGATTTGTCGATCGCGACGCAATCATGGGGCGGCCATTTTTGATTTACTGGTCGGTGGATGCGAGCAGCGCCGACTACACACCGAATACGTTTTTCCAGCGACTCGCGGGGATTTTCGACACGCTGGCGCATCTACCGACACGGACGCGCTGGAGCCGAATGCTGCATACCGTGCACTGAGTTTCGGGTACGGGGTGTGTCGTCTGCAGCTGTGCATGCGCGGTCGTGATTGGCTGTGCGCTCCTTCCCATTCCCTCCGGGCCATGCGAAAATTTCCGCAGCGTGCACTTTAAACCATGAGTCGAGTTCGCAAATGGTGGCGCCCGGCGGCGTTGATCGCCGCGATCGTCATCGTCTCCCAGGTCGGCGTGTCACTGCTGGTTCGAACGCATCGCGTTCACGGTTATTTAGTGCGGCACCTGGAGCGGGCGTTCGGCCGGCCGGTCGAAGTTTCGCACTTCAGCGTGCTGATTTTGCCAACTCCCAGCCTCGACGCGGAGCAAATCACCGTTGGTGAAGATCCTGCGTTCGGCAACGAATACTTCCTGCGGGCGGAGCGCTTGTCGGCGCGATTGCGGTGGACTGGATTCTTGATCGGGCATTTCGAATTTGGCACGCTCTCGCTGAGCCGGCCAAGTTTGAATCTGGTGCGAAATCAGGAAGGACGCTGGAATCTGGAGCGTTGGCTGCCTCCAGCGAAGATCAATATGCCGGGAGGATTGCCCGCGGTCTATAACCTGGCTCGCTCGCTCGGCACTCCCGCCAACCATCTGACGCGGATCGACATCGACGACGGGCGCGTCAATTTCAAGATCATCGACGAGAAGTTGCCGTTCGCGCTGACCAGCGTATCGGGCGTGGTGGAGCAAGTCACACCTGGGCGATGGCAGCTGCAGCTTGCGGCCGCTCCCTGGCGGAGCGGCGCTGCGCTGCAAACAGCGGGCACGGTGAATGTGCGCGGCGATGTGGCAGGGACATCCGCGCGATTGCAACCGGCGGAATTTCATTTGCACTGGTCGGAGGCGTCGCTTGCCGATCTGCTGCGACTATTTCGCGGACGCGACTACGGCATCCGCGGCGAGTTCGCGCTCGATGTGACTGCGAAAAGCGGCACCGACCTTGCTGCGTCGCCGTCGGGACCATATGGCGACTGGTCTTATGAACTGCAAACTCGCGCTACGCAGATTCATCGGTGGGATCTTCCCGAGCGGTCGGACAATCCAGGCATGGATGTGAATCTCGAGGGGTTGTTGAATGTCGCGACGGGGAAGGCGATTGCGCATCGCATCGTGGTGCAGACGGCGAAGTCGAACCTGCGCGGGACGGCTTCAGCGATGATCAGCGCAAATCCGTCGTGGGAGATTCATCTCGATTCCGCAGGTGTACAGGCGGCCGATCTGCTGAACTGGTATCGCGCGTTTCAGCCGGACGTCGATGAAACGGTAACGGTGAAGCAATATTTCACGGGCGCGATGACGCTGGGTGGGTGGCCGCTGCAAGTGACGGACGCTGCGTTTTCGAGCGAGGGCGGGGAAGCGAAGATTCTCGGGATTGGTTCGCCGATTCGGATTGGAGCGATTGCGGGTGGGCGGCATCGCGATACGCTGACGATCGAACCGTTCCGCATTACGTATGGCGCGAGCACTTCTTTGTCGGCGAACGCAGCGGGAAAGAAGCGCGCGCCTGTCGAGGTACATGGAGTTGCAAACGTCGGATTTACGCATGACTTCGCTCAGCGCGCGGGCCACATCACCGTCGACGGGCATCTTGATCGAGTTGAAGATGCCCTGCGTGTGGCGCAGGCGTTTGGGCGGACGCTCAATCACGGTTGGGAGTTGGAGGGGGCGGCGACAGGGGCTCTGCATTGGGACTGGAATGGAGCGACTCCCCGGCACTGGAACGGGCACGTCGATGTTTCGAATGCCGAATTACAAGCCGCCGGTCTCAACCGGCCGCTGAATCTAACGAAAACGAGCCTGACCTGGAAGGACGGCTTGCGCACCGCGACGATCGCGGATGTCGATGGATTCGGCGCGAATTGGACGGGATCGATCTCTGAAGATCCGGTCACCGATTTCGACGGTAGCGCGAAGTGGCGATTTCAGTTGCACGCCGACCACCTCGACGCGACCGAGTTAGATCGATGGATTGGTCCGCGAGAGCGTCCCGGATGGTTGCAGCGTTTGTTGCCGTCGTTGCTCGGAGGCGCGCCGGCAGCGCCGAACGAACACGCGAGTGAACTTGTGCGACGCATCGACGCCGATGGTGAGCTGCGAGTCGACGAATTCACGATGGAGAAATTAAAGTTTCAGCAGGTTCGCGCCGCAGGGTCGCTGGACGATTTGCATCTTGATCTGCGCGAAGCGGACGCACAGTGGGCGGGCGGTAAGGTGCACGCACGGTTGTCGGCGAAGTTTTTGCCACGTCCTTCGTATGAGGTTACGGCGGACCTCGATCAAATCAACCTTGCGCAGTTGCCGGCTCCGCCGCGGTCGGCTGATCGCTTCGCAGGCACGGCGAGTGGGACGTTGCACTTTACGACGCAGGGCGTGGGACGCGACGAGCTGATCGCTCGCCTCACGGGGCGCGGCGACGTGCGGATGCGCAATATTGAATTTCGCGGCTGGGACGTGAACGCGAGCGTCGCCGAAGGGGAGCCGCGCACGGGCGAATCGCGTTGGGCAGCGGGTGAAGGCACGTTCACGCTGCGCGATCGCGGTGTTGTTCTTGCTGGGCTCCGGCTCGAATCGGGACGCGAGGCGACGCTTGTCAAAGGCACCGTCAGTTTTGGCCGCGATGCCGATCTGACGATCCAAACGACGAGCGATGGACGGCGCGAGATCCGCGCGATCGAGCCTGGACACATCCTGAAGATTTCGGGGCCGCTCGACATCCCAAGGGTCTCCGTGGAAAATACGGCGGCGCATCAGCCTGCGGATTGAGCGAGGTTATAGATTCGAATGGCAAATCATACGAAGTGCATCTTCGCGTGCGCCGTTTTCCTCATTGTTCAATCGATGGTTACGGATGCCGCTAACGGACAGGCGCAGCCTCAATCTGCTAAGAGCTTCACGCTCGAGCAAGTACTCTCGGCGCCGTTCGCGGCCGATCTCGTCGCGGCGAAAAAAGCGAATCGCGTTGCATGGACGCTCGACGATCAGGGCAAGCGGAACGTTTGGGTGGCGGAAGCCCCAAATTTCGAAGCGCGACGCCTGACTTCCTACTTGCAAGACGATGGACAAGAGTTGAGCCAGGTCACTTTTTCGGAAGACGGCAACACGATCGTCTATACGCGCGGCGGAGAGAAGAATTCGGCTGGGCAATCGCCGAATCCGACGAGCAATCCGGCGGGTGCGACCCAGGCTGTCTGGTCGATCGCGTTCAGCGGCGGCGAACCGCGCAAAATCGACGATGGCCATTCGCCGAAAGTCTCGTCACAGGGGATAGTCGCGTTCATTCGCGATGGGGAAATCTATCTAGCGTCGTTGAGCGGTGGTGACGGCAAGCCTACGCAACTTGTCGTTCGAGGGCAGAACCATTCGGAAGAGTGGGCGCCCGACGGATCGCGGCTCGCCTTCGTGTCGTCGCGCGGGGATCACAGTTTTGTCGTGATCTACAACGTGGTTTCGAAATCGATCAGCTACCTGTCGCCGAGCGTCGATAGTGATTCGAACCCGACATGGTCGCCTGACGGCAAGCGCATCGCGTTTGTTCGACGTCCAGCCGAGCCGCGTGACACGCCCGAAGGGTATTTTATCGAGCCGGATCGGACGCATCCCTGGGCGATCTGGATTGCGGATGCGACGAGCGACAAGCCCGCGCTCGCGGCTCACGAAATCTGGCACAGTTCGACGGACCCGAATGGTTCGTTTCCGTACATGGCGGATAGCACCGGCGGAGGCGTTTTGAATTGGGCGGCCGACGATCGTCTTGTGATTGCCAGCGAGGAAGACGGCTGGCAGCACTTGTATTCGTTGTCAGCGGCCGGCGGTAAGCCGACATTGCTCACTCCAGGCGAGTGTGAGGCGGAACAGTGGTCGTTTTCACCCGATCGTAAGACAGTCTTCTTCAATTCGAATTGTGGTGATATCGATCGGCGACATCTTTGGACTGTGAACGTTGCGGGTGGCGCGGTCTCGCAGCAGGGTGGAGGCGGGGCAATTGAGTGGAACCCGTTGATCCTCGCGAACGGAAAGGACTTCTTCTACATCCTCTCCAATGAGATACAGCCCTCGGGAGTTTGGCGGAGCGATCTTTCGGTGCCGATCAGTCGCAGTGCGAACTCCGAATACGACAAGCACAAGCTAATCCATATCGCTCACTCGTTAACGAAGACACCAAAAGAATTTCCGGCGGACGAACTTGTGACGCCGCAGCAGGTGATTTTCAAGGCGACTGATGGTGTCGAGGTGCACGGGCAGCTTTTTGGGCCTCGCGATGGGAAGCCCACCGAAAAGCATCCCGCGCTCGTTTTCATGCACGGAGGGTCGATGCGGCAGATGCTGCTGGGCTGGCATTACATGTACTACTACTCGAATTCCTATGCGATGAACCAGTATCTGGCGAACCATGGCTATGTCGTTTTGAGCGTGAACTATCGGAGCGGCATCGGCTATGGCCGCGCGTTTCGCGAAGCGCCGGGACGCGCGGGGCGCGGCGCTACAGAATATCGGGACGTCGTGGCGGCGGGAAAGTTCTTGCAGACTCGACCGGACGTCGATGCGTCGCGCGTTGGGCTGTGGGGTGGAAGTTATGGAGGTTTTCTCACCGCGATGGGTCTGGCGCGCAATTCGGACATCTTCGCCGCGGGTGTCGACTTCCACGGCGTTCACGACTGGCCGACTGACAATTGGGACGGAAAATATATTTCGCCGGAGCTTACGAAACTTGCGCACGAGTCTTCACCGGTGAGCGCGGTCGACACGTGGAAATCACCAGTACTTTTCATCCATGGCGATGACGATCGCAATGTGTACTTCACGCAGACGGTCGATCTGATTGCGCGATTGCGCGCCCGCGGTGGAGTAGCGATCGAACAACTCATCTTCCCGGACGAGATTCACGATTTGCTGCTCCATCGGGATTGGCTGGGCGCCTACGAGGCGGAAGCCGATTTCTTTGACCGCTACTTGAAACAGGACGCGGGTCATTCGAAGGCTGCCCAGGCAACCACGGCACCGGCGAGCCCCAACTAACACTGTCAGCATGGTTTCACGACGCAAACTCGCCAGGTCCGCGGTGACGCTCATTGTGCTGACTGGTGCCTGTGTGGGCGGCACATCAATGGGCGGCAAAGCTGCCGCGAACGACCACGTGGCCTTGTTTCCCAAGCTGATTCCTGGGCAAATCCTGACCTATCAAATCGCCTATCACGCGAACAAAAACGCGAGCACCAAGAGCACGGTCGCGACTTCGACGCCGCAGTCGCCATCGGGAACCGAAACTGGCGTTCGCGCGCTGCTCCGGTTGGAAGTTGTGGGTGTGGAACGGCGAGGACAACGCGCAACCATTCGCGCCCGTTCGTATTTTCAGACCATGAATTCGGCGACGCACCTGACGGTTCCGACGGATCTTCCGAAACCGCCTGACCAGGTACAGAGGCAAGATCCAAAGGGTGTTTCGGTGGAGTTCACAATCAATGCGGATGGGCGCATCGATCAAGTCAAAGGGCTCGACGCGCTCCTGCCGGAGCAGCAGCAAGCCTGGAAGGAGTGGGTTGCGCACTTTGCGGCTTCGGCGGCGCTTCCGGAAGGCGGCATCCGGATTGGGCAAAAATGGAAGAGTGAGGAGCCCGAAAATTCTCCTGCGCCGATCGCAAAGCTGACATGGCTGCGCGAATCGGCCTATCTGCGCGACGAAGCCTGCCACGTCTCGGAGCTCACCGTAGAGGGCGATGTTGCTGCTGCGCACCTGCAGCAGGTGCCGGAGACATGCGCTGTGATCGAAACGAGCGCGAAGTTGAAGCAGCGTTCATCGACCAAAGACGCCACGCCAGAAGACTACAAATTGCACCAACTACTAACCAGTGGCACTGCGTCGGGAGATAATAAGACGCTGCTGTTTGTTTCTACGCAAACGGGGCTGCTGGTTCGATCGTCGGACCATGCAGATCAAAAAATGTCAGTGACGATCGCGAAGGCCGATAACTCCAACCGCGTGCACTACGAAATTCAGGCAAAGAGCGACACTGAGATCTTTCGGATCGCGAATTCGCCGCTAAAAACTTCGGCGACTTCTCCGGCAAACTGAGCGATTTGCTGGGCTGCGAACGCTCACTTGCCATCAGGGGTATAATAGAGGTTTCGCTTGTGCCCAGCGGGCCAGCAGGAGAGGTATCCCGTGAAATTCAAGCTCCACAGCAACTATCAGCCCCGTGGCGATCAGCCGACCGCGATCGATCAGCTTGTCCGTGGTGTCCAAGCTGGGGACAAACATCAGGTTCTGCTTGGCGTGACTGGATCGGGCAAAACGTTCACGATGGCGAAAGTGATCGAGGCGCTGGATCGGCCGGCTCTTGTTCTGGCTCACAACAAAACGCTCGCGGCGCAGCTCTATCACGAGTTCAAGTCGTTCTTTCCAGAGAACGCGGTCGAATATTTCGTCAGCTACTACGACTATTACCAGCCGGAAGCTTATGTGCCGTCGGCAGATCTTTATATTGATAAAGAGTCGACGATCAATGATGAGCTCGACAAGCTGCGCATGAGCGCGACGCGAGCGCTTTTTGAACGGCGCGACGTGGTGATTGTTTCGAGCGTGTCTTGCATTTACGGGTTAGGTTCGCCGGAAGCGTATTACGGGATGCTGGTGCTGATCGAGAAGGGGATGGAGACTTCGCGCGAGAAGCTGTTGCATCGCTTTGTCGACGTGCAGTATGAACGGTCGGAGGATTTGCGGCGCGGTACGTTTCGCGTGCGCGGCGACATCATCGAGATCTATCCGCCGTACGAGGACAATGCGTATCGGATTGAAATGTGGGGGAATCAGATCGATACGCTGCGACAGATCGATCCGTTGACGGGCGAGATACGGCCGGGGCAGGAGAACCTATCGCGCGTTTCGATTTATCCCAAGACGCACTACGTGATGCCGGCCGAGCAACGAGAGCGTGCGATTCAGGGGATTTACGCGGAGCTCGATTGGTGGAAGAAGGAACTGGAGCATCAAGGCAAGACTGTCGAGGCGCAACGCGTGATGCAGCGCACGATGTTCGACATCGAGATGATGCGAACCGTTGGGTATTGCCACGGCGTGGAGAACTATTCCCGTCATCTGAGTGGGCGCTTGCCGGGCGAGGCGCCGCCGACGTTGCTTGATTATTTTCCGCAGGACTATTTGCTGTTCATCGACGAGTCTCACCAGACCGTGCCGCAAACGCGTGGAATGCATGGAGGCGACCGTTCGCGGAAGCAAGTTCTGGTCGATTACGGTTTTCGAATGCCTTCAGCGCTCGACAATCGGCCGTTGACGTTTGAGGAATTTGAGCACCGGATGGATCAGGTGGTTTACGTTTCGGCAACGCCGGGGCCGTATGAGCTGACGAAGTCGGGCGGAGCTTACGTCGAACAAGTGATTCGGCCGACGGGACTCGTCGATCCGCAAATCGAGATTCGTCCGGTCAAGGGGCAGGTTGACGACTTGCTGGAGGAGATTCGTGTTCGTGCGGAGCGGAATGAGCGCGTGCTGGTCACGACTTTGACAAAGCGAATGGCGGAGGATTTGTCGGAGTATTTTGCGGAGATTGGGGTTCGTGCGCGCTATTTGCATGCGGAAGTCGAGACATTGGATCGCATCAAGATTTTGCGCGATCTGCGACGTGGGGAGTTTGATGTATTGATCGGTATCAACTTGTTGCGCGAGGGGCTCGACCTGCCTGAGGTTTCGCTGGTTGCGATTCTGGATGCCGACAAGGAAGGGTATTTGCGCAGCGCGACGTCGCTGATTCAGACGATCGGGCGATGTGCGCGGCACATTTCCGGCCGCGCGATTCTCTATGCCGACACGCGGACCGGATCGATGAACCAGGCCATCGCGGAGACGACGCGGCGCCGTGATAAACAAACGGCGTACAACAAAGAGAACAACATCACGCCCGAGAGCATCGTGAAATCGGTCGATATGGAGCTGGCGCGCATCGTGGAAGCCGACTATGTCAGCATTCCGATCGATGAAGGTACGCTCGATGCCGCGGCTGCCAATGTCAAGAACGAAGCGCAGCTCGCGCAGTTACTGCAAACTCTGGAGACGCAGATGCGCGAAGCGGCGAAGAAATTTGAATTTGAGAAGGCGGCGCAATTGCGCGATCGCATTCGGGCACTGAAGCAGCGCGACATCGCGGGCCTTTACTCGAAAGACAATCCGTCCGCTCCGCCGGAAGCTGCCGCGACGGCCTGACCTTATCGATGCACGACGCCACTGGTCTTCTGGAATTTAGACTATGCAATTGCGTGCCCGATCGCCTATCCTGCGCTAACCAAACCGTTGCATGGTCGTCTGAATGCCAAAAGGAGGCTCCAATGACCCCACTCCGCCTGTCCCTGGTTACGATCGCCGGTGCAATCCTTGTCAGTTCGTTGGTTTCACGCGCTCACACATTTGCGGGAATTTCGACTACGCATGGCATGGGCACGGTTCGAACCGCTACGCCGATGCTTGATCCGCGGTCCGATCACAGCGCCACGCTTTTGCCCGATGGAACGGTTCTCATCGCCGGCGGCATGCGTCGCAATCAGGATTTCTACCGGTCCGCTGAGATTTTCGATCCTCTAAAGAATCAATTCCATCGTGTCGGCGATATGTCCATCGCACGCGTGGGCCACGCCGCCATTCTGCTTTCTTCCGGCAAAGTGCTCATATTCGGTGGGTGGATCGGGCATGCGGTTACCGACTCGGTCGAGCAATACGATCCGGCGGCGCAGAAATTTGTCGTAATCGGAAAGATGACGACCAAACGCGCTCATCCGAGCGTCACTTTGCTTGGCGATGGCAACGTGCTCATCGCAGGTGGCGACGAGTCGGACGGTCCGAACGGCATGGCTTCTGCGGAGCTATATCATCCCGGAACGCAGGCATTTGAAACGCTGGCACCGATGCATGAAGCTCGCATTGCGCACACGGCGACGCTGCTCAATGATGGCCGGGTTCTGATTGCCGGCGGTCGGGGCGCGACGGTTACCGCCGCCGCAGAAATCTATGATCCAGGCGCGAAGAAATTCATCCTCACCGGCAACCTTAACATCGCTCGTTACAAGCACACCGCTGCGCTCCTACCGGACGGCCGTGTTCTTCTCGCTGGCGGGTCTGATGCGCGAGATTGGCATGGCACGACGAATACCGCCGAGATTTACGATCCGCGCACGCAGAAATTCACGTCAACTTCGCCCCTAAGCGAGGCACGGTTTAAATTGCCCGACGAGGCGGCAGTTCTTTCCTCCGGCCTGATTTTGGTTGCCGGAGGCGGGAAACACGCCGAGCTATACGATGGGAAGACGGGGAAGTTCTCGCTCGCGGACGGCGAGCTTAGCGATGCGTGGCATTACATGAGTGAAACGCGACTACGCGATGGTCGCGTGCTCCTGGCCGGCGGCTACGCCAACAACGATCGGGCCACGTCGCAAGCTTGGATGTATGTGCCGTGATGTCGCGGTTTTGGCTACTTTAGATACTTCGCTAGCCAATCCAAAAACGTTTTGTACCAGAAGTCCGCGTTTTGCGGCTTCAACACCCAATGGCCTTCGTCGGGGAAGACAACGAGCTTTGAAGGCACTCCCTGCCGCTGCAATGCGCTGAAAAACTCCAGCGATTGCGTGTATGGCACGCGGTAATCCCGTTCTCCAGCCACGATCAGCGTCGGCGTTTTGTATTTGCCCAGGTCAGCGGCGTAGGTTGAGGGCGACCACTTCTTATAGTTCTCAGCCGCAGTCCACGGCGTGCCTTGCATGTCGTGCTCTTCAAACCAAAGTTCTTCGGTAGCGTACATCGCTGCTTTGTCATAAATGCCAGCATGGCTGATGATTGCTTTGAAGCGATTCGTGTGCGTCGCGATCCAGTCGGCCATGTAGCCGCCGTACGAACCGCCCGCCGCGGCCACTTTCGCGCCGTCGATGTAGGGGTACTTCACCAATGCGGCGTCGATGCCTTTCATCACGTCCACGTAAGCTTTTCCGCCCCAGTCGTTTGTGATTTCGTCCGTGAATTTCTGACCGTAACCGGTCGAGCCGCGACGGTTGATCATCAACGATACATAGCCGGAGCTCGAAAATACCTGCGCATTCCATCGATAGCCCCACGCGTTCGACCACATTGTCTGCGGTCCGCCATGCAGCAGCACGAGCAGCGGATATTTCTTGCCCGCCTCGGCGTTGGGCGGCTTGATTAACATTGCTTGCACTTTGACGCCGTCGCCGCTGACGAACCAGAAAGTTTCAGGCGCATTCATGTCGAGATTCGCGAGAATTGAATCGTTGTGATGTGTCAGCTGCCGCGCGTTCGTTCCGTCGCTGTTGGCCGCGAAGATTTCCGCTGGCATCGACAGGCTGGTTCGTTCGAACGTGATGATCGTGCCCTTACTGTTGATCGACAGCCCAGTGTTGTAAGAATCCGCCACGATTTTCTTCGGCTCGGCCCCAGCGGTCGCTGCCATGGCGTAGACGGGTTGTAGCGTTTCGTTCTCTGCGGTGAATAGAATCGTCTTGCTATCGGCCGACCACACCAGATCGTTCGCACTGCGATCGAATTTTTCCGAAAGATTTTGGCTCTGACCTGACGTGCGGTCGTAGAGCATGACGCGCCAGCGATCGGCCTCATACTCTGCGGTCAGTTGCGCGTGATACGCGATGTACTTTCCGTCGGGCGAATAAACTGGGTTTCCGTCGAAGCCGGGATTCGTTGTTATTTTTTTCGGCTCAGACCCGCCGGCGGTTGATACGAGGAACAGATCGCCGTTTGTGCTGATGGCTTCGACGGGATCGGTCACTGCCGTGAAGCAAATCTCTTTGCCATCTGGAGAAAAATTGATGTCGGACGCCCCGCCCCGCTGATCGGGTGGCACATCGTAATCGGCGCTCGGAGTTAGATCGACAGGCTTTCCGCTCGCCTCAACTTGCTCCGCCGAAGTCGGCGCTGGCACGACGAAGAGATGACCGCGCTTGCCTTCGTTCCAGTGTGTCCAATGGCGATAGAGCAGATGCTCGGCGACGTGCGCCTTCACCTTGCTCTTTTCTTTCTCTTCATCGCGCTTTTTGTTGCAGGCGTCATCCTTGCAGTCCGGATACACGCCCGACGTGAACGTGAGCGTCTTCCCATCCGGTGACCACTTCACGATGTCCACGCCGGTTGAAATGCTTGTCCATGGATGCGCTTCGCCGCCATCCATCGAAAGCAAGTACACTTGCGACTCACCCGCGCGAGAAGACAAAAACGCGATCATTTTTCCGTCCGGCGACCAAACCGGCGATGAATCCTTCCCGCTCTGCGTCACTTGAATCGGCGCGCCACTTTCGGTCGACACGAGCCAAATGTTGCTCGCGTTCCGGTTGGCATCCATGTCCGGTGTGGCGACTGTGTACACCACCCATTTGCCGTCGGGTGACACCGCCGGCTCCGCCACGCGATGCATCTTCATCATGTCGGCAAATGTGATCGCGTGCTTGCCCGCGTCCTGCGCTTCGGCCGTTAGGGAAAAGCCGAGCCCCAACGTCGCGAAACAAACGACTCCCACCGCGATTCCCGCAACTTTGCGCAGACGCGTACCGATCTTCATTGTGTTGGCCTCATTTTGTGTACTGAAGCGAATTGGAAAGTTGAAACTCAACTCTACCCGAACCAAAAGGCACGATTCGCGCTGCCCATGCAAACCGAACGCAAAAATATGTCACGAATTCAGGAGGAATCCAATAGCTCGACCCTCTAACCCTACCGAAAAGCAATCTGCTGGGAGGTGCCGGCTGAGGTTACGTCGCCACCCCTACTGCCCAGACGTATCCATCCCGGTCGGCCAACATCACATCGCGCCACCCATGCGGATAATCCGCCGCGGCCTGGACAATCTTCACACCTGCGGTTTTCGCTCGCGCCTCCGCAGCGTCCGGATCGACACCCATCACGCGCAACTCCGCACCCAATCCGCGCCGACCAGTTGCGACACCCGATATGTATTTGTACTGCGGATGATGATCATACGCATGATCTGCATGCAGCATGAACTCTGCTCCTGCCAGATTCAGCGCCGCGAAATCCTCATCGGCATATCTCACGATCGCTCCGAGCACGTCACGATAGAACGGAATGGACGCCCGCACATCGCGCACCAACAAATTCACCGAAAACTTTGGCAGTCCGCGTCCGTACTCATCGGCAGGCATCCACGCTGCCCCGCTCCGCTTCATTGTCATCGCCGATCCCTCATGGGGTAACCACCCGTTTGCGCACCAGAGCCCAATTCAACGTAGCCGCCGCCGCTGTTCCCAGCACCACAGTCGAATTGCTCAGAGGCGCCCGCACGAGCAGCACGACACAGAATAGGATCGCCACGATCGCCAACACTCTTCCACCGGGCAACCGAAATGCGTCCGCATCAGGATTGCGCTTTCGCAAAATGAGAAGCGCAACCGCGATCGACCCATAAGCGAATAGACGCACGATCGCCGATAGCGTGATGTTCCACCGAAAATTTCCCGATAACGTAAACGCCAACAGAAACACCGTATACAACACGATCGATACATCTGGTGTTCGAAATCGACGATGAATTCGCGCGAAAATCGCCGGAATATCCCCGCGTTCCGCCAGCGCAAACGTCAGCCGCGGCGTGTGCAGCATGTTCGCGCTTAGATACCCGTAGATCGAAAGTAGCGCTCCAACAGCAATCGCCGTCGCGGCGCGCGATCCCATTACGGCCGCTGCTGAGTCCGCGATGGGCCGCAGAGTCGCCGCGGGGTCGCTCAGCGTTCCACTCACCACGACCTGCACCAGCGTATATATGATCGCCACACTCACGATGCCGATCATCAACGCGATTGGCACATCGTGTCGCGGATCACGCATCTCGCCGCTCGCCAGCAAAACCGCTTCGAATCCGCCGTACGCGTAAACCAGCACCAGCGTCGCCTCAAGCCAATCGCGAGGCTCAACTGCATGCGTCAGCGGAGTTGGCGCGACTGCACCATGCGCTGCCATCCACCACAGCCCCGCAACCACAAACGTGCCCAGCAGCAATAGCTTCAGCGCCGTAAAGAAATCGCTCGCTCGTGCACCTGATTTAACGCCGACATAGTTCACCACCGCCAACACCCCAACCAAAGCGGTCAAGAT
The DNA here is from genome assembly GCA_963795355.1 of uncultured Acidobacteriota bacterium. GTDB lineage: Bacteria > Acidobacteriota > Terriglobia > Acidiferrales > UBA7541 > Acidiferrum. The sequence goes on along the minus strand of CAWCHM010000005.1, from coordinate 200,677 downwards.
TGCGAACCGATAGGCTGGTTCCGTCGCTCGTGGACAGACTTGGCCCAGGTATGTCGTAAAAAGATTTGCAGTTCCGGACGCTGCTGCAATGCGCGAAAGCCACATCATCCAGGCAATCTGAATGCCCCAAAATCGCCCGAGCGTCTCGCGCGCGTACAAATACGGCCCACCCGTCTCACGAAATTGCGACGCGACTTCTGCGAGGCATCCGGCGATCACAGCCATCCCCGTGCCAGCGATGAAATAGGCGATGGGCGCCATTTGGCCGACCCGCCCCGAAACTACCGACGGCAAGCCAAAAACCCCGCTGCCAATGATCGAGTTGATCACCAGCGCTGTAAGGCTCCAGCGCCCGATCGTTCGAATCAGCGCTGCTGAACTCTTCTGTCCGTTTCCGTTTTCCGGCATCGCTCTCCAGGCGCGTCCGCAAAATCGCGCAAGCGTAGCACATTCGTATCGCGCCACCTCGTAAGGTGCGCACCGCCCGCGTTACAATTTCTGTGACTCATGACAAAACCCTCGGCTCTATTTCCCAGAAATTTTCACAAAGACTTGCCGATCGCCGTTCGAGGCGAAGGCTCCTGGATTTTTACCGACGACGGTCGGCGCCTCCTTGACGCGTCTGGGCAGGCGGCAGTCGTCAGCATCGGGCACGGAGTTGCGGATATCGGCCGCGCTATGGCCGAGCAGGCTTCGCAAATCGCTTTTGCGCACACAACACAGTTTCATTCCGCGTCGGCCGAAAAACTTGCTGAGAGATTGCTCGCTCTCGCGCCGCCCAATTTTCGCGATGGTGGGCGCGTCTACTTCACATCGGGCGGTTCCGAAGCGACCGAAACCGCGATCAAACTCGCCCGGCAATATTGGCTCGAACGTGGGGATTCGAGACGCTTTCGCGTCGCCTCGCGACGGCAGAGCTACCACGGCAGCACGCTCGGCGCGATGTCGGTCAGCGGCAACGTCGGACGCCGCGCGCCGTATCAGCCGCTTCTTGCCGAATGGGGGCACATCGCCCCATGTTTCTGCTACCACTGTCCGTTCGAATTGAAATTTCCAGAGTGCGGCCTGGCTTGCGCCAATGATCTCGACACATTGCTTCAGTCCCGCGACGCGAGCGAGGGGCAAAGCGATTCGCAGGCGCAACCTGTCGCAGCGTTTATCTTCGAACCGGTCGTCGGCGCCACTTTAGGTGCTGCCGCTCCGCCCGACGGTTATGTCGTGCGCATCGCGGAAATCTGTTTTAGGCAAGACATTCTCCTCATCGCCGACGAAATCATGAGCGGGATGGGCCGCACCGGCAAACCATTCGCGATTCAGCATTGGGACGTCGAGCCCGACATGATCTTGGTAGGGAAGGGAATCGCCAGCGGCTACGCGCCACTTGGCGCAGTAATCGTTTCTCGTCGAGTCGCCGAAGCGTTCGAACGAGGAACCGGCGCATTCCAGCACGGTTTCACGTATCAGGCTCATCCCGTCGCGACCGCCGCTGGCAACGCCGTACTCGATTTTGCCGAGTCGCACAAATTGTTCGAGCGCGTATCACCAGTCGCGCAGGAATTGCGATCGCGCCTCGCCGCTCTCGAATCGCATCCTCACGTCGGTGAAATTCGTGGCCTCGGCTTGCTCCTTGGCATCGAGTTCGTGAAAAACAAATCCACGAAAGAGCCGTTTCTTCGCGAAGAAAACATCGCGGAAAGAATCCGGCAAGCTGCACTCGCCGAAAATGTTCTCACGTATCCTTTGCAAGGTTGCGTCGACGGTATCCGTGGCGATCACGTGCTCCTCGCGCCACCATTCGTACTCACCACCGCGGAATCTGAGATAATCGCGCGGGCTCTTGAGGCCGCATTGGCTCGAGTCTTCTCGACCTGATCGCCAAGCGCGCCTTCGCGACAATTGATGAAGCCTCGCCTTTGAACTTAAGTCGTCAACCACGATTGGGAGAGAAGAATGCGTAGATTTTCGCGCGTGTGCCTCACGCTGGTCGGTCCTTGCATCGCTGCGGCGATTCCGCTACAAGCTCAGGACAGTCAGGCGAAGCCAAACGCCAGCCCCTCGGCGGTCGCTAACTCCAAGCCTCGTGCACGCGATTTGGGAATCCCTTTCGACGGAAAACCCGGCCCTCTCAACGCGATCACCGACGTCGCTGGCGTCACCGTTGGCCACACCACGCTCATCTCCGGTGAAGGCAAGCTTCAAGTCGGTAAAGGTCCGGTTCGCACCGGTGTCACTGCGGTTCTTCCTCGTGGAAAAGAATCGATGAACAATTCCGTCTTCGCCGGTTGGTGGTCGCTCAATGGCAACGGCGAAATGACTGGCACTACCTGGATCGAGGAATCCGGTTTTCTCGAAGGCCCCATCATGATCACCAACACGCACAGCGTCGGCGTCGTACGCGACGCGGTGATTCAGTGGCGCGTCTCGCATGGAACACCCGACCCGAGCGGTTACTGGTGGTCTCTTCCAGTCGTCGCGGAAACGTGGGATGGATGGCTCAATGACACGAACGGCTTTCACGTGAAGCCGGAGCATGCGTTTCACGCAATCGATAGCGCTGTGTCGGGTCCTGTGCAGGAAGGCTCCGTCGGCGGCGGCACAGGAATGATTTGCAATAGCTTCAAAGGTGGCATCGGCACTTCATCGCGCCGCTTCAACATCAAAAGCGCTGGCGAATACACGGTGGGTGTCCTGGTGCAGTGCAACTACGGCACAAAGGACAATCTCCGAGTCGCCGGCATTCCAGTGGGACGCGAAATCGATGCGCCGATGCCCTATAGCGAAACGCGTTTCGCCGATGAAGATCGCGGATCCATCATCGTTGTCGTCGCCACCGATGCGCCTCTCGTCTCCACCCAACTGAAGCGGCTCGCGCGTCGTGTTTCGCTCGGGCTTGGCCGCGACGGCAGCATCTCCGGCAACGGGTCCGGCGATATCTTCATTGCATTTTCTACGGCGAACACGGGTGCCAGCGCCAGCGACCACATCGTTGACTTGAAAATGTTGCCCAATGACATGATCGAGCCGGTCTTCGAATCAACCGTTTTTGCCACAGAAGAAGCCGTGGTTAACGCGATGATCGCCGCAGACACAATGATCGGCGCCGACAATCACAAAATCATCGGCCTTCCTCACAATCAACTCCAGGCCATCCTGAAAAAATACAATCGCCTTCAGTAGTTCTGTCTGTCACTCTTTTCTGGCGTTGTTTGATCGCGCCGTTCTATGACGAATCGTTTCAGCACACTATTTCCGATCGGTCTTCGTTCAGGCAGAAGTAGTGCTGTGTTCGCGCGCGGCGTATTACTGCTCCTTTGCGCAATCCTTGTTTGTTCTTGCTCGAAAAACCACACGCCAGCTCCGCTCGCCATCACCCATGTCACGCTGATTGATGCCACCGGTGCCGCGCCGAAGCCCGACGTGACCGTCGTAGTCGTGGATCAAAAAATTAACGCCATCACACCGTCGGCGACCGCACATTTGCCGAGCGACGCTCAAATTATTGATGGTACTGGCAAATTTATGATTCCCGGGCTTGCCGACTTTCATCTCCATCTCACCGGTGCCGGCGAGCCCGCAGGGAGCCGCGATTTTTTCGTGCCCTTGCTTCTCGCCAACGGAATCACAACCGTCCGCGACATGGGCGGCTACCTCAAAGCGCTCGGCCCTCTTCGCGATCAGATTCGCAGCGGCAAGCGTCTCGGCCCACAGATTTTCTTCGGGGGGCCTTATTTGGATGGCGACCCACCGTCCTTCCAGCCGTCGCTCGTCGTAACGAACGCCACACAAGCTACGGACGACGTGCAATCCCTCGTCGCACAGGGCGTTGATTTCATCAAGGTTCAGTCCATCCTCAGCCGCACCGCCTATTTCGCGATCGCCGCGGTAGCGAAACAACAGCACATCTCGTTTGTTGGACACGTTCCCGACCGGGTCACCGCTGCCGAGGCCTCCGACGCAGGCCAGAAGAGCATCGAGCATCTTACTGGTGTGCTGCGGGCTTGTTCTTCGGATGAACCGCGGCTCGTGGAGGAGCAATTTCGCGGGGCGCCTAAAAACGAAACGAGGCAAGGTTCGCTCTCGCGTCAGGCTGTGTGGCAACGCGAACTACTTTCAACCTATTCGGAGAAAACCTGCGACGCGCTCTTCGCAAAATTTCGCGCGAACCAGACCTGGCAAACCCCTACGCTCGTGCTCCTTCGGCATGATGCCTACCCGACGCCACAATCGGATGCGGCTGTCGCAAACATGCTGAAGTACGTGCCGAAGGCCATCGTCTCGAATTGGCAAGAGTCGCGAAAAAAGCAGGATCAGCTCGCCTCACGCACCGAATACGATCTTCGCAATCAGCTCTTCGATCGTTCGTCGCAAGTAGTTGGCAAGATGCAGGCAGCCGGCGTCGGCATACTCGCCGGCACCGATAGCGCTGCTCCCGAGTTGGTTCCGGGTTTCTCACTCCACGAAGAGCTAGTGCTGCTGACGCGAGCCGGGCTCACTCCAATGCAGGCATTGCAAGCCGCAACAAAGAATCCCGCTGATTTCATGGGAGTAATCCAGAAGCAGGGCACGATTGAAGTAGGCAAGAACGCCGACCTCTTAGTCTTGGACGCCAATCCGCTCGAGGACATCGGCAATACGCAGAAAATTCGCGCGCTCGTAATTCGTGGCAGGCCGCTTGATCGCGCTAGTCTAGACAACCTCCTCACGAAAGCAGCCGCGTTCGCAGGCCAGTAGGGAATCCCGATGTCAGGTAACGGGAGTCGCGGTCTTTCGCGGCGGATTGAAAAACGGCATGGGCACCACTTTCGCGCTCACCGTTTGTCGCACCGACTCGACGGTCATTTCCATATTCAACGTGGTGCCAATCGCGGAGTGCTCACGCCCAACCGACGCGAGCGCAATCATCTTCTTCAACGTTGGCGACCACGTCGTCGATGTCGCTTTTCCGATGTTTCTGCCGCCACGATAGATCGGCACTGCCACGCGAGATGCCATGCTCGGCACCTGCGGCGCCATCTTGATCTTGTCGTAAAGCGCCTCGACCTCGTTCCAGTCGATCTCCAGCCCAACCAGCGAACGGGCCGGCCGTTTGCGCTGTTCCTTCTCCAACGCTTCTCGTCCGACAAAATTTTCCTTCTTTAGATCAACCAACTTTCCCAGTCCAATCTCTTCCGGCGAATATCGCTGTGACTCGATTACTGCCCGCTTGCTCGAGATGTAGTCCACTTCGATCAGGATCAAGCCCGCTTCAATCCTCGCGATATCCAGCGCGACCATTCCCGCCGCATGAATGTCGAAAATCTCCCCTTCACTCATCAGCTTGTCCCACACTCGCAGGGCTTCTTTCCACGGCATCCACACCTCGTAGCCGAGGTCACCGGTATATCCCGTCCGCGAAATGTCCACCGGAACACCGGCAATGCGCCCGTGCGTCACGCGAAAATATTTCAGGTTCGTGATGTCTGCATCCGCCGCCGCATGCAGCAGTTTTCCCGCAGTTGGTCCCTGCAGAGCCAACGCTGCGGTCTGCTCTGAAATGTCTTCGATATTCACATCCAGTCCGAGCGCGTTTTGCTGAAACCATCGCAGGCTCGGGTCCGCGGCCGTCCACCGATAATCGTTTTCACCCAGCCGCGTGATCGTTCCATCGTCAATGACTTTGCCGTCAGGATCGCACCAGCAGCAGTAGATGACCTGGTCCACAGCGACTTTCGTGATGTCGCGGGAAATTACCCGGTTCACGAACTTCGTCGCATCGCGTCCGGTAATCCGATACTTGAACAGTGGCGAAATGTCGATCAGCGCCGAAGAATTGCGAATCGCGTTGTACTCGTGCTCGTGGTGCATCTCGTAGACGCCCACGGTGTAGTAGCCCGACCATTCCCGATAATTCAGGCTCTCGCACAACGCCTTCGTCCGATCATGGAACGCAGTTCCTACCGGCACACAAGTCCTCCAGGATGCGGTTTAAAGATGCGGTTCAAAGTATAGAGACTCGCCTACACATCGGCAATCGATCCAACCGCGACAGCGCTCGTCATTCACCTTCTTTTGCCGTGCCTTGGGCGTTGCACTTGTGCCGACTGCTCCCGTCCCAGTAAACTATCCCGTCTTCCAGCCGCATCTTTCTTCTCCAAGCATGTGCGGATTCTTAGTGGAGCTATCTAGCGAATGGCGCAGCACTATGACGTAATTGTGATCGGCGGCGGCCACAACGGCTTGGTCAACGCCGCTTACCTCGCGAAAGCGGGCAAAAAGGTTCTCGCTTTGGAGCGGCGTCATGTCCTTGGCGGAGCTGCCGTCACCGAAGAGATCATCCCGGGTTTTCTTTTCTCGGAATGTTCCTACGTCGTTTCACTGCTCCGCCCCGAAATTATTCGCGAACTCGATCTCCCCCGCCACGGCCTCGAGATTCTCCCTCTCGACGGTACTTTCACGCCGATGCTCAACGGCGATTACCTCTGGCGCACGAACGACCACGCGCGCACGCAGCGCGAACTACGCCGCCACTCCCGCCTCGACGCCGAAGCCTACGACGAATTCTCGAAGATGATGACGCCGATGTGTCGCTTCGTGAAGCCGATGCTGTCGATGATCCCGCCCGATCCGACAACGCTCAATCCCCGCGACCTCAAGCAGCTTCACTTCATGCTGCAGCGTTTCCGCAGCCTCTCATCCGACGAGCGCTACACGCTTATCCAGCTCATGACCATGAGCGCCGCCGATTTTCTCGACCAATGGTTCGAGACCGACGCCCTCAAGGCGACGATGTCCGCATCCGGCATCATCGGCACCTTCCTTGGTATCCGTTCGCCCGGCACCGCCTACGTCCTCCTGCACCACTACATGGGCGAAATCGACGGCGCCTTCCGCTCCTGGGGATTCAGCCGCGGCGGTACCGGCGCGATTTCGAACGCGATAGGTGCAGCCGCGCGCGAAGCCGGCGTTGAAATCCGCACGCAGGCCGCGGTCGACAAAATCCTGGTCAAGAATGGCCGCGCTGCCGGCGTCGTCTTGAAATCCGGCGAAGAAATCTCCGCCACCGTCGTTTCCTCGAGCGTCGACCCGCACCTAACATTCGAAAAATTCCTCCAGCCCAACGAACTTCCGTCCGATTTTCTCGAGGCCGTCCGCCGCTACAAATACCGCGGCTCCTCCGGCAAAGTAAACATCGCGCTCGACGGCCTTCCCGATTTCAAAGCTATGCCCGGCACCGGCGCGCATCTTCGCGGCGCAATCTCCATCTCGCCCGGCGTCGAATACATGGAGCGCGCCTACGACGACGCGAAGTACGGCAATTTCTCGCGTCGTCCTTACATCGACATGGTGATTCCGAGTCTCACCGACCCAAGCGTCGCGCCTCCAGGCAAGCACGTCCTGTCCTGCTTCGTCCAATACGCGCCGTACAAACTCGCCCACGGCACCTGGGACGATCAACGAGATGCCTTCGGTGACACCGTCGTCAACACGATCGCCGAGCACGCTCCGAACATCAAAAAACTAATCATCGGCCGCCAAGTTCTTACTCCGCTGGACCTCGAACGCGAATTCGGTCTTACGCAAGGCAATATCTTTCAGGGCGAACTTTCGCTCGAACAACTTTTCTTCCTTCGTCCCGTCCCCGGCTGGGCCTACTACCGCACACCGATCGACAACCTCTACATGTGCGGCTCCGCGACGCACCCGGGTGGCGGCATCATGGGCGCGCCAGGCCGCATCGCGAGCCAAGTCATCCTCAAAGAGTGGAAGAAATCCGCTTCCTCCTCGCGTTCCGATCGTTCGAAACCCATCGCATCGAATGGCGCAAAGCCGCAACACCAGCCAGTACCGGCGCATGCCGCTCCGCCCACTCCCGAGCCGCCCGCGCCCGTCGTCAACCACGAAGAGCCATCCATCACCGAAGCTCTCAACGCCGCGCCGCTCACCGCTGACGACGTCGCCAACGCTCCGTCCGATACGACCATCGCGCCCGACAGCGAGAAAAACTGACCATGCCCATCGGACAGCGCGTAGTCATCGTCGGCGGCGGTCACAATGCACTCATCACCGCTTTCTACCTCGCCAAAGGCGGCTTCAAGCCCGTCGTTCTCGAACGCCGCGAAACGGTCGGCGGCGGCGCCATCACCGAAGAGTTCCATCCCGGCTACCGCGCCTCCACGCTCGCCCATTCCCTCGGCCCGCTCCGCGCCGATATCGCGCGCGACATGCGCCTCGACAAACAGGATCTGCAAATCCTCAATCCCGACCCGCGCGTCTTCGCTCCGTCTCCCGACGGCCGCTCGCTGCTCTTCTACAACGATCACGCCAAGACCGCCGGCGGCATCGCGCGCTTCTCCGCGAAAGACGCCGCTAACTACACGAAATTCGCCGAAGCCCTCTCCGAAATCGCTGAAGTCTTCGCTCAAATCGCCTCGATCACTCCTCCCGCGATCGACACGCCTTCCCCTGAGGATTTCTGGAATCTCTTCAAGACCGGACGCAACGTCCGCAGCCTCGGCAAAGAAGGCATCTTCAATCTTCTGCGCTGGGGCCCGATGGCCGTCAGCCGATTTCGTCTCAGAATTTTTCGAAACCGAACTCCTCCGCGCTCCATTGCCGCTCGCGGAATCTTCGGCTCCGCTCTCGGCCCCTGGTCCGCCGGCAGCACCGCCGTCCTTTTACTCCGCGCCGCTGCCGACCCTCATCCAGTCGGTTCCGCATCTTTCCCGCGCGGTGGACTCGGCTCTCTCACCCGCGCACTTGCCGAATCCGCTAAAGCCTCCGGCGCTGAAATCCGCACGCAGACCGACGTCCAGCATATCCGCATCAAAAACAACGCCGTCTCCGCGATCGTTCTCGCCGACGGCGAAGAAATCCCCACCGAAGCCGTCGTCTCCGGTGTCGATCCCAAGCGCACACTCTTCAGTCTCGTCGATCCATCGCAACTCGATCCGACGTTCGCGCTCCGCATCCGCAACATTCGCGCCGCCGGTAACGTCGCGAAAATTAACTTCGCGCTCAATCGCCTCCCGACTTTCCCCGCGCTAGCCGACGCAGTCGGTCCCGACGGTGTGCAACAATCGCTCGCAGGCCGCATCCACATCGGCCACGAAATCGATTACCTCGAGCGCGCCTACGACGCCTCGAAATACGGCGAGATCTCGGAATCGCCTTACCTCGACATCTCCATCCCGACGATTCTCGATCCCTCGCTCGCCCCCGAAGGCAAACACGTCGCCTCCGTCTACGTCCAATTCGCCCCCTACAAGCTCAAAAACGGAAACTGGGACAACAATCACGCCGCAATCCTCACCGAAAACGTCTTCAAAACGCTCGCGGTCCATTCGCCCGACTTCGGCCAAGTCGTCGAGTCGATGCAGGTCATCACGCCGCGCGATCTCGAATCCGTCTACGGATTCACTGGCGGGCATATCTTCCACGGCGAACTCGCACTCGACCAACTCTTCACCATGCGCCCCGTTCTCGACTGGGCGCGCTACAAAACCCCGATCCGCGGACTCTTCCTCTGCAGCTCCGGCACGCATCCGGGGAATGGTCTCACCGGCGCCAGCGGCGCGAACGCCGCCAAAGAAATCATCCACGACCTCCGCTGAAACCCGCATTGCATCCGCGTGCTACCATCGTCGCCACCAAAATCGTCGAGGCCCCAGTGAAAAATAAATTTCTTGCCGCACTCGCTTTCATCGTGTTCGCCACCGCACTCCCGCACCACGCCGCCGCTCAAACGCAATCCGGCTGGCAGCCATCCTCAGGCCACACCCAAATCCCCATCTGGCCCAAAGGCGCACCCGGCGCAAAAATAAATCTCCCCTCTGAAGATCGACACCACCACCTCCAAAGACAATCTGATCGCTGGCAAACCGCTCATCCGTCTAGGCAACGTCCTGAATCCCACCATCACGCTCTATCAGCCCACCTCAAAACCCACCGGCGCCGCAATCGTCGTCTTCCCCGGCGGCGGCTATCACATTCTCGCCATGGACCTTGAAGGCACGGAAGTTTGCGATTGGCTCACCAACAGCGGCGTCGCATGCATCATCCTCAAATATCGCGTCCCCGACTCCGGCCCCTATCCGAAATCCTCTGCCGCACTCCAGGACGCGCAGCGCGCCGTCGGCCTCGTCCGCTCTCACGCCGCCGAATGGCACATCGATCCGAATCGCATCGGCGTCCTCGGTTTCTCCGCAGGAGCGCATCTCGCCGCCGCACTCAGCACGCATTACGATCAGCGCCTCTACGACACAATCGACGCCGCCGACAGCGTGAGCTGCCGCCCTGACTTCGCCGTCATCGTCTATCCCGGGTACCTCGCCGTCGCCGAACAGAACCTCGCGCCGAACTCCGAGATCCATCCGACGGAAAAAACTCCGCCCTCCTTCATCGTTCAATCCGAAGACGATCCCGTTCACGTCGAAAACTCCACCGTCTATTTCCTCGCGCTGAAAAATGCCAAGGTCCCCGCCGAATTGCACATCTACGCCGACGGCGGCCACGGATAGGGCCTCCGTCTCACGAATCAGCCGGTAACCCACTGGCCCAAGCTTGTGGAAACGTGGCTGCACACGATTCACGTTGTTGAAATCCCAGCCGCAGCTCAATAAACGGCCAACGAAAATGCGCAGACGCAAATTCCTCGAAGCTCTTCTCGCTACCGGCAGCGCCGCCTGGATCGCGAGTGCATCAAAACTCGACGCCGCAACGCTCCTGCAATCTCCCGCCGCGACTCAACGCCCACCGTCCCCTGAAATCAAACGCGTTCTCATCGTCTTCAAATGCCATTTCGACGCTGGCTTCATCGACACCCAAGCTAACGTCGTCCATCGCTATTTCAACGAATTTTTCCCCAAAGCCATCGAGACCGGCTGAGCAACTCAGCCGTTCCTCAGGCCCAGATCACGCGAACTACACCTGGACCACCGGCTCCTGGCTCCTCTACGAATATCTCGAGCAATCCTCGCCCTGAGCAGCGCAAAAAAATGGAAAAGCCATCACTTCGGGCTTCATCGCTTGGCACGCGCTCCCATTCAGCTGGCAAACCGAGTTGATGGATCCATCGCTCATCTCCGGTGCCATCGCAATCTCGCGCTCGCTTGACCAGCGCTTCGGCCTCAAAACCACCGGCGCCAAAATGACTGACGTTCCTGGCCACACGCGCGGTCTTGTCTCACCCCTCGCCGCCGCAGGCATCACTTTCCTCGACATCGGCGTCAACGACGCCAGCACGCCCGCCGTCCTACCGCCACTTTTCCGTTGGCAAGACCCCGCCGGCGCGCAACTCGTCGTCTCCTACCATCCCAGCTACGGCACGATCCAAATCATCCCCGGCTCTGACATCGCCTACGCCATCGTCATGGCCGACGACAACGCCGGTCCCCACTCGCCCGAGGAGATCGCCGCCGTTTATCTCAATCTTCGAACACGTTTTCCCAATGCCGAAATCCGCGCCACCGATCTCACACACATCGCTGACGCCGTCCAGCCGCATGCCGACGCGCTTCCAGTCATCAAGCAAGAAATCGGCGACTCCTGGATCCACGGCATCGGCAGCGACCCTCTCAAAGTCGCTCGTTATCGTGCCGTCTGCCGCCTTCGAAACTATTGGATCGCGAGTGGCAAATTCAAAGTCGGCGACGCCACGGATTTAAAACTTCTGCGCAATCTTTTGCTCGAAGTCGAACACACTTGGGGCACCGACACAAAAACCTGGCTCGATTTCGACAACTATGTCCCGTCGGATTTGATGAAAATGCTCGACACCAAGAACTACAAAGTCGTGCAGTCGAGCTGGCAAGAAAAACGCAACGACCTTTTCGCCGCAATCGACTCGTTGCCACCCGACCTGAAATCAGAGGCGACACGATTCGTCGGAGCCCTCGCGGCTACGCATCCAAAGTCAAACGCAGCGACCACGCCATCGAAGCTTGAAGTCGAGAGTCCTTTCATGCGCGTGCAACTCGACGAGAGAACCGGTGCTATAAGCAGCCTGCGCAACCAAGCCACCGGACAAGAGTGGGCCGCGCCGGATCGCCCGCTAGCGCTTTTCACGTACCAGACGCTATCGCAAGAGGACTACGCCACCTTCTTTAAAAACTACGTAATTAGCAGCGAAGATTGGGCCTTCAAAGATTTCGGCAAGCCCAACATCGAACGCTACGGCGCAGTCAGTAAAATCTGGACGCCTTCTCTGGCTCAATGCGAGATTGAGCACACTCATGGCCTCGAGATAATTCGCACACGTCTTGAGTTCAGCAGAGACCCTCTCGACAAGAACGATCTCGCCGCAGTATCGATTCCTCCGGCAACGGCTTGGCCGAAAGAAGTGTTCGTCGATTTTACGCTGTCGAAATTTTCGAATCACCTGGGAGTGAACGTCCAATGGTTCGGTAAGCCTCCCACCCGCATGCCCGAAGCCCTGTGGCTAAGCTTCAATCCGTCGGGCGCCGATCCAAAAATGTGGTCGATGTTGAAATCGGGGCAGTACTTTTCACCATTTGACGTCGTCGAAGGCGGCAATCGTCACATGCATGCGATCGACGATCGTATTTGGTGCAAAAATGGCAATCAGCAGCTAACCATCACTACGCAAGACGCTCCCCTCATTGCATTCGGCGTGCAGTCTCCGCTTTATTTCACCCGTGAACAACCTCAACTCGAAAAAGGTATTCACTTCAACCTCTTCAACAATGCATGGGGAACGAACTACATCATGTGGTACCGCGAAGACATGAGCTTCCGCTTCCAGCTCGGATTTTGATGGGCCGGTCTTTAGAGGCGAGAGCAAGCCCCCCAAAAACAAAAAGCCGCGTCTAGGACGCGGCCGCTCCACCCAAAATCTCACAACCCTAATCGTTCCGATCCCCCGCCTTCTTCGTCCGCACCGGAAACTTCGCCTTCGACAGCCACTTCCCCAGCATCTCCAGCGACGCCGGCGTCACCGCCACGAATCGTATCCCCATGCGCTGCTGCGCCGAATGCACTATGACCGCCCGCGCCAGAACCGTCTCGCGCGGCGTGTGTCCGATCTTCATACTGACTACGGTTCCGCGACGCGGCGATTCCTTCGTCGTCACGGCACACCCGTGCAGTCCCAAATCCGCCACCCACGACTGAATACGTTCGCCCGATTTCTCACACACCAATTCAGCGGGGGCAATGAACTGGAACCTGGGCGTCTTGCGTCTTTCTTTTTCCATTGATTGACGATCCAATGGGCCGAGGTGGCGCTATTTTACATCAGCATTGATCTTAGGGCGAGCCTTTGGCCGGTACTGCTCAGGTACCGTGATTACCCGATTGCTGCTGGCTGCATGTTTCATAACATAAAATCTGGAGGAAGTCGCGATGCCCAGCTCAGTTTGGAAGGGAACCCTCACCTTCGGTTTGCTCGCGATTCCAATCAAGCTCTACACCGCCGCGCGCAGCCAGCGGATCAATCTCCACCAGCTTCACAAAGTTTGCCATACGCGCCTGAAACAGCCCCTCTTCTGTCCCCATTGCAATCGTCAGGTCGAGCGCAGTGAGGTCGTCAAAGGTTACGAATACGAAAAAGGGCAGTACGTCATCGTGACCGACGACGAACTCAAGAAAATCACACCGCGTTCCAGCACCGTCATGGAACTCGTCGCCTTTGTCAAACAGGACCAGATCGACCCGATCTATTTCGACGCTTCTTACTTCATGCTCCCCGACAAGGAAGCCGAAAAGCCCTACGCTCTTCTTCTGAAGACGCTCGAAGACAGCGACCGCGTCGGCATCGCCACCGTCACCATGCACCAGCGCGAATACACCGTCTTCATCCGCCCGCGCAAAAATGGCCTCACCGTCCACACCATGTACTACCAAAACGAAATTCGAGAAGTGGCGGGTTACGGAAAAGCCGAGAAAGACGTGAAGCTGAAGCCAGCCGAGATCAAGTTAGCCGAGCAGCTCGTTGAAAGCCTCGCGCAAGACTTCAAGCCGCAAGAATTTCACGACAAATTTCAGGAGAACCTGAAAGCTCTCATCGAAGCGAAGCAGAAGGGCAGAGAAGTCATCGCCGAAGAAAAGCCCAAGCCCGCCCGCGTCATCGACATGATGGAAGCCCTGAAGCGCAGCCTGGCCCAAACCGAATCCCAAAAACAGAAAAAGCCAACCCGCCGTCCCAGCGCCGACACGCACCGTCGCAAACTAGCCAGCTAACTACCACGTCGGGCGTCAATCTAGAGGAAGCCTGTCATCCTGAGCGCGTCCGAAGGATGCCGAAGGATCTCAACGTAAGCCAGTTTTAAAAGCGGATCCGTTCAACACACCCAGTCACTCGCCCTTCACTTCCCATTCCCCCGCGCTGCCGCAATCCCCAACGGCAACTGCTCCCCCTCGATCGCCGCCGGCGGCGTCCCCCCGCTCAACACGTTCTCCAACGTATTCTGCGCCTTCTCAAATCTCCGGTCCGCCTCGCTATAACTCTGCTGCGCGTTCTTTAAATGCGTCCCCAATTTTTCGAACACTTCCGCAAACGTCCCCATATTCTTCTGTACGCCATTCAAATTCGCCAGCAACCGCTTGGCATTTTCCTCGATCTGCATCCCCTTCAATCCCATCGCGATCACGCACAGGTGCGCGTATAGCGAATTCGGCGACACCGCCACGATGTTCTTGCTCCTGCAATACTCATCGATCTGCATACCACGGTTGTCCGTCGTGCTCAGCATCTCGCAATACACATTTTCTGATGGCACGAACATCAGCGCCACGTCGAGCGTCCCCTCGCTTGGCACGATATATTTTTTCGCGATCGAGTCGGCGTGACCTTTGACCGCCGTCGCAAACGCCCGCCGCGCATCATCTCCATCGTTCGCAATCCGCCGGAACGCCTCCAGCGGAAATTTCGAATCCACCGCCATCAGTTTCTCGTCGCGCAGAAAAATCACCGCATCTGCAACTTCGCCGCTGCTGAACCGGTACTGCATCGCAAACTGCGACGGCGGCAGCGAATCCTCCAGCATCCGTTGTAGCGTCACTTCACCCAGCAAACCGCGCGTCTTCGCCCCACCCAGCACCATTTCCAGCGACTTCGTAGCCTGCGACAATCCGCGGCTCTGCTCATTCACCTCGCCGAGTTGCTTCTGAATCAATCCGATCTGTTCGCGAGTATTCTTCAATTCATTCGCAATGGCCGTCTGTCCCGCCGACGCAATCTGCGCCGAATGTGTCACGCCATCCCGCAACGCCGTCGACACTCCGTCTAGACGCTGAGTCACGCTCTGCGAAATCGCCTGAATATTCCCCGCAGTCTGCGCCTGCGCGCTCGCAATCACCTGCAGATCGCGCCGCAATTCCGCAACCTGTCCTTCGACCGCGCCATCGCTCTTTGAATTTTTCGAATTCTGCAGCACGAGCCACACTACCAGCCCAGCCAGCAAAACCACGATGCCGATCAACACTGCTTCCATGTCTTCGTTCAGTCCCCTGAAATCACGAATCGTTGCAACAACGCCACCATATACCTACTCACCACTCTACGCGCCTTCCCGCATTTCTAAAAATCCAGCACGCTTTTATGTGCGACCACCCTGTAGCCGCGATCGTTTTCCAGATCGCGGGCCTTTCCGCTGCGTCATCATCCGACAAAAATGGGGCCGCGACGTCCGCGACCCCACGGTAGTGCCGGCATCCCTGCCCGCGATTTTCTCTTCGAGTCGAGTGCAGCCTACCAATTCAGCTTCAACGCAAACTGAAACTGCCTCGCATCATAAGCCGCCGTAGGCTGTCCCGCCGCGCAAGTCGTCCCCGATCCCGGATCGCACAGCTGATTCACCGCCGCCACATTCAACCGGTTCGTCAAATTGAACGCATCCGCGATTGCATCCAGCTTGAACCGCTCGCCCAACGGAAACCGCCGCGACAACCGCAAATCAAACTGGAAAAACCCCGGCGTCACATACGTATTCCGCCCCAAATTCCCGACGCATCCCAACGGCGGCGCAATTCCCGCTACCGTAAACTGCGTCCCGCTGTTCGTCAAACACGTCGTCGGCGTTTCGAACGTCACTCCCGGCAAAAACGGCGACACCGCCATCGGCCCCGTCGAACCAACCGAAGGCCGTCCATTCGAAGCGCCCAGGTCCAATCGGTAGTCCGTTCCCGTGATCACCGTATATGGCCGCCCCGACGAAACCTCGATGATTGGCGCCACCGTAAAATCCGCGACGAGATGCTTCCACATCGAATCGCCGCCATGCGCGCTCGCCGACGTGATCACTCCGCTCGTCACCCACCGATGCCGCTGATCGAAATCCGAATTCCCGCGCTCATAAAACGGAAACCGGCTGTCCTGCGGCTCCAACGGCGACTGCAAATCCGTCGAATCATCGATGGTATGCGAGTACGTGTAGCTCGACAGCAATTCGAACGAGTGCCCGAATCTCTTCTGCACGTTCACCGTAAGCCCGTGATAGATCGAACTTCCATCCGACAACTGCGCATCCACACTGTTAAACGGCACCGGCACGCCAAGTCCCTTTGGATATCCCGCCAACCCCGCCAGCTGCACCTGCGTTGCGTACCCGCCCGGCACCTGCCCCGCGAACGACGGATTCGGTCCCGACGGCCTGAAAAAATTAAAAAACGCCGGCGTCCCCACAAACTGTCCATTCAACGCCGCCAACGGCCCCGGGCATCCCACCAACGCACCCAGCACGCTCGGCGCAACCACGCCCACTCCGCACGTCGTCGCCGTTGGCGCCACATTTGCCGCCGGCGCGACTACCGTCACCGGACTCGTAAATCCCAGCCCCGCCGCATCCGCATTCTGCAAATTCTGCGTCAGCAATTGCGGGTCCGTCGAATTGATATCCACTGGCCGGTACAAATGCAGCCCGCGGGTAAATTGATATCCAACGCTGATCGTCCACGACCCCGCGATCTGCCGCTCAATCGTCAGATTCGCCTGCTGCGCATATCCAAACTGAAAATTCTTCGCCACCGGCAATACGAACGGCAAAATCGGCAGCGGAAATCCCGCCGTCAAATAATTCTGATTCGCAAACAATGACTCCGGCTGAAACGGATTAAACCTCTGCTGATTTGGCAGATACCCCATACTCGGCAGCGCGTTCAACGCGCCCTGGAATATCGTCGACCCATTCAAATTCGTCGGCGAATCCAACGTCCCGCAAGTCGTGCTCCCCGGAATCAATCCGCACGCTGACGAATTTCCACCCGCTGAAATCAACTGCACCGATCGCCCGCCATCCGCCGTAGCCGCGTCAAACGCAATCGCCAGCAGCGGATGATCGTAAAACAACCCATACCCCGCCCGCACCACAGTTCGGCCGTCGCCCTTCGGATCCCATGCAATCCCAATCCGCGGCGCCACATTGTTCGTGTCACGCGGAATCCCTTCCACCACTCCGAGCGCATTCTCCGCGGCCGAGTTCACCGCCGTCGCCGGCGCAAACAGCGGAGTCATCTCCAGGTCATACCGCACGCCATAATTCAGCGTCAGCCTCCGATTCATGCGCCAGCTATCCTGCGCAAAAAACGCAAACACATCGTTATCGAACGGCTGATTCGATTGCCCAATCCCCTGAATGTACGTCGTCGGAATCCCCAGCCCATACGACTGCAATCCCGTCGCGCCAAACAATTGCACCGCCTGCCCGCTCGGAAGCGTCACTGAATCCGGCAACCCAAAATTCGACACCGCCAGCCCGCCAAAATTCACATCGCCGCCATAATCCAACTCAAAAATCTGCTGCTTCCCCGAACGCAACTGCACAAAATTCACATCCACGCCCAACTTAAATGTGTGCGCCCCATGCACCAGCGTCACATTATCCGTCCCCTGAAATCTCCGCTCGATCCGATCCACCGTCGAATACGGCTCGCGCCCAAAATACGCGTAACCCGGAATATTCACGCCGATGTCGCTTCCGCCCGGCAATTCCGAAAATCCAAAATGCAATCCGCGCCGCGCAAATTGAAATCGAAATTGATTGAACGTCGTATCGTTAAATATCGTGTCGTGCTGAAATGTCCCAGATACGTCACGCGACTGGTTCACGCCCGTCCGCGAACCCGCATTCTGCCCAAACACCTGGTTCTGCGCCGTCGACTCAATCCCTGTCTCCAGCGATGGCGACACTCCCACTCGCAAAAACGAATGATTGTGACTATTCCAGTTCTGATCGATCCGCCCCGACCATAAACTCGTTTTCTCCGTCACCGGAAAATTTCCGCGCAGCGAATTCAGCCCGGCATACGACGCCGGCAGCGGCGCCACTCCCGCCGGCACCACCGCTCCTCCCGGCCCAACCGCCGCGAATCCGTTGCACACCACCGCATTCACCGTCGCGCCCAACGGACACGACACTGGCACCGGAAATTGTCCGCCCGGCCCCGGCGACAACGTCCCGCCCGACAATCCCGCCGCCACCGCGCCAAAATCCAATTTGTTCAGCGCCACGCTCGACGCCGACCCCAACAGCAATCCATATTGCACCGCCAATCCCTGATACGCCGGCACTCCGCTCGTCAGCAGCGACTGCACCGTGCTCGCTTGACCCGCCGTCAATTGCACCGGCACCGGCCCTCCCGGCGTCGGTAACGTCAGCGGCACCAGTCCCCAAGCTCCACCTCCGCCTTGCTGTTCTCCGATGCTCGAAAATCCCGTCTCCTCCCGCAACGTGTCCTCATACGAGAAAAAATAAAACGTTTTGTCCTTCTTCAGCGCTCCACCGATCGTCGCGCCCGCCTGCACCCGCGTGAACGCCTGCTTCACCGGATCAAGTTCGCCCGTAGCGGGATCGACCTGCCCCGAAAACGCATTCCGCGCCTGAAACGACTTATTCCGTAAATATCCAAACACGTCGCCATGGACATCATTCCCGCCGCTCTTCGTCACGATATTGATCACGCCGCCCGTCGCCCGACCATACTCTGCACTGTAATCGCCCAAAATCAGCTGAAACTCCTGCACCGCTTCCTGCGATACCGTCGCGCGAATCCCGTTGATCGAGTTGTCCACCGCATCCGCGCCATCGACGCTCACTTCATTCGACCGCGCCCGCTGCCCTCCCACATTCAATCCGCTCGTCGGCGCCGGACCAATCGTCGGCGACACATCCCGCGTCGTCTGCGAATTCGTCAACGTGAAATTAATGTAGTTCCGCCCATTGATCGGCAAGTTGTCGATGCGCCGTTGATCGATAACCTGCGAAACTTCCGTCTTCGTCGTCTCCACCGGCGCCGTGTCCGTCGTCACCGTCACCGACTGCGTAACGCCGCGCAATTCCAGCCTCGGATAGAGCGCCACCACTTCGCCGACCGTTACCGCGACATCGCTCTTCTCAAACGTCGCAAAATTCGCCCCGCCATCCACCGTCAATCGATACTGCCCCGGCGCCAACCCGACAATGGTGTATCTCCCATCGTCATCCGCCTCCACCGACCTATCCGCCGCCGTCACCTGATTGATCACCGTAATTTTTGCCCCGCGCACCGGCAGCCCTTGCGGATCGGTCACCCGCCCGATCAACGTCGACGTGTTCACCTGCGCCACCGAAGCCGGCGTCACGGCCAGCCCAACAACCACCACCGGCAACACACACACCATCACCAACGCACACAAACGTAGTCTGCGTACCATTCGAACCCCCTTGATGGAGCGTGACTTGATGGAACCTGAGCCCATGCACGTCACCCCTGACGAGACGGCCCTTGCGAAACAAAGAGTTCCGTCGATGCACGGCCTGCAAGATGAACAATCGGCTTTTACTCTACTCGTGCGTCAAATTCAACGTTCGCTTTTCACAACCCTCTGCGCCTAATCCGCCACACCATATGGAGTGCGGCGCCCCAGCGCCGCTTTCGCCACCAAATCCGCCCCGCCCAACGTCCGGCTCAGTCACCCGCGATCCCAATCTCCCGTAGGGGCGTCCCTTCAGGGCGCCCATGCACAGCGTCGGCCCTACCAGCCAATTGCCGTTTCTCCAGCCCTAAAATAAAAATAGCGGCACGAAGCCGCCACACCTCATTAAACCTCTATCATTACGTCGTCACATCATCGCCTCTTCACGTCGCCTTTCAGTTTCCCACCCCCACATCCCCCATCACTTCTTTCCCAAAATCCCTCTTCGCCGTATACGCCTTCATCCCCATCGCGATCGTGATCAACACCGCCGTCGCCAAATTCGTAATAATTACCGCCCGCGCACGCACTACCATCCCATACCCAAACCACAACAACACGCCAACCAAAAATAGCGTCAGCATCCCATACGAAACATCACGACCACCCTGCTTCCAAATCTTGATGATCTGCGGCACAAACGAAACCGTCGTACAAAACCCCGCCACCGTCCCCAACAAAACACTCCACCCTTCGTTCGTCATCCGCCCCTCATAAACCAAAACGCATACTCACCTCCATCAGTCTACCAACGCATTCATCCCCCATCGTCAACCGCCAATCATTTGTTTACATCCGCGCAAGACCGCGCTCATCATCTGTGGCATCGTATTTCTTCGCAACGAAGGCTCGAAGCTCCAAAATAGAAAGGCTTCATGAAACGCATCCTCGTCACCGGCGCGACCGGCAAAGTCGGCTCCAATTTCATTCGTCGCGTCTTCGGTCACGATGACCCCGGCGATCTCACCATTCGCGCTCTCTGCCACAATCGCCCGCTCGATCCCCACGATCGCCTCGAAATCGTCACTGGCAATATCTCCGACCGTGATGTCGTCCGCCGCGCCATGGCCGGCGTAACCCACGTCATTCATTGCGCCACCTGCAAAGAAACGCCGGACGAAATAATCGACGTCACCGTCAAAGGTCTCTTCTGGCTGCTCGAAGAGTGCCGCGCCAGCGACACATTCCGCCAATTTATTTTGATCGGTGGCGATTGCGCAGTCGGCCATTTCTTCTACCCTCACCCAATCCCCATAACCGAGCAGCAGAAACACAGCGCCTATCCCGGCTGTTACGCGCTCTCCAAAGTTTTGGAAGAAGTGATGCTCGAGCAATATTTCGTCCAATACGATCTTGTTGGTTGCTGTCTGCGCGCGCCGTGGATCATGGAGAAAGACGACTTCAAATATTCGCTTTCGTTTGGTGAAGATGTCTTCGGAGGCCCGAACTGGCGCGCTCTCGTCGGTCCCGAGAGCGCCGACGAATACGCGAAGCGCAACGCCGTGCCGTTGATGCTCGATCCCGCCGGCAAGCCGGTAAAACGCAATTTCGTCCACGTCATCGACTTGATCGAAAGCATCGTCCTCGCTCTCGATCACCCGAAAGCACACCAGCAAACCTTCAACATTTGTATGGATGAACCGGTCGACTATCTGCAAGTCGCCGACTACCTGCGCGAAACGCGAGGAATGTCCGCCGTCGAAATCAAAACGCCATACTTCTCCACATGGCTCGATAATTCCAAAGCAAAATTCCTGCTAGGCTGGCGCCCCCGTTACGACCTCAAACGCCTCATCGAAGAATCCTGGACCTACGACCGCCCCGGCACCGACCCCCGCAAAGTCTGGTACCCCGGCTGACACAAGATCTAGCGGCCCACCGCTGCCTCCCGTATCGCCGCCAAATCCGCCTCCAACGTCCGCGGCAAGTCCGCCATATCCCCCAAATGCTCGACGCGAACCGTCCCGCTCACGTCGATCACCAACGCATTCGGCACCCCGGTCAATCCAAACTTCTCCCACAATGCGAGCGGAGCAATCCCAATCCGCAAATTATTCAGTTTGTCGCGCCGCACAATCTTCGCGATCGTTGCTCGCTCTGCGGTAGTTTCCGCCAGCGCGAGCAGCACGGTATCCGGATGCGTCGCTTGAAACTCCTTAAAGTCCTTCAACTCTGCGACACAGGGCGGACACCACGTTCCCCAGAAGTCGATGACCACCGTTTTCCCGCGAAATTGCGACGTGCTGACTCGCTCTCCGCTCAAGGTCGTCAGTTCGATATCGTCAAAAGCCTTCGAAACGAGCCTTGGCGAATACTTTTGATCGTGAAAACGTGCTTCGGCAGCGCCCTTCGATGCGGGCTTGTAACTCCTCATCGCTTCCGATCTTTTCCTCTTTCCAAATCCTACGCAAAGCCGCCGTCGCCTCTTCCTGTTTCGACGATGGCCGGATCACCGCTTCGAGATATGCGTCCGCAGCCGCTCGCTTTTGCCCCGTATTCTCGAGCGCTTGCCCGAGCACGTAAAACGACGTCCCCAGATGAAACTCCTTCTCGCGCGGCAACAGAATCGCCAGACGCCTCGCTCGACCTTCCTTTGCCCACAAGTATCTCTGCCCGAAGTATCGCGATCCGCCCCTTCCGCATGCTTATGAATGATTCCGTGTATCTGCCCCGAGTTCCATTTCTGCGGCGGGTTCGCGTCGAACAACTTATCGGCCTGATCCAGTAGTGTCTCTGCTTTTGTTCAAGCTCTTGTTCGCATTGATATAAATTTCCGCCATCGACGCAATCAAGTTACGTCATTGGGATCAACTCTCTGCGATTGTTCGAACACCGCTTCGCGCTCGTGCAGGTCCGTCAACTCCGACAGGATCAATCGCATCCGGGCATCCTGCGCGAACTCACTGTCCGGATATTTCTCGATCAGCTTTCGCACCAGTGGCATGCGCTTTTCTTTGTCCCGTTCAATATTGGCTTCGTCGCGCTGAGCGCGAACATACGCGACTCGTACTTCGGATCATGCTTTTCAAGGCCGCCACGATCCGCTCGATAGTTGTCGTCCGGGAATCCAGTCCTGATACGCCGCGAAATTCAGTGTGTCCGTGAGCCCGAACGCGTCTTCTCCGTGCTTCTGGCATATTCGTCGATCTCCTTCGCTATCGCCGCACGCGTCTCCAGTGTGTTGCCCGCCTAGATGCAGTTTGTATCTCCCAGAGGTGCGACAGCAGAAATGCCCCGTGTTGCGGTGGACGGATGTATTCCTTCGAGCACTTCAACCGCTTTCCGAAAATCCTGAGGCCGCTGGATTCCGTGCGCTTCTAACACGCCCGTATAAGATTCCGCCTCGAACTGTTCGCTCCGCTCCGCACGAATTCCGTGCGCATTGCAAAACGGCACATCGAAATATCGACCGCCATTCGTATCGCTCTGTTTTGTTTCCGGGTCTTCCACCCAGTACACCGCATACTTTTCCATCCATCGCGTTAGTGACGCCGTCGCAATCCATGCCGCCCCGTCGCGCTCGCTGAACGCGAGCGAACGATACGCTGTCTCTCGATTCTCCGTTATTGAAAACGATGTGCAGGACCAAAGACTTCGGATTCTTGATCGTCGCGTTCGCACTCTCCGGAAAATAAAGCACCTTCAATTGCGTCGTCTCCACCCAGTGCTGGTCGCTGTCGGTCACCGGACAAGCCGGCCCCGTCAACGAAGCGAAATAACTCGGCCCCGCAACCGCCGGCGCACTCCCACCCCACCGCCGCAGCCGCAAAAATGACCACCGCGATCGATCCGCAATGAAATGAAGTCAGCATCCCGTCAACCCCCGCGACCATATCCGCCACCTAACGTAGTACCCCTTTTAATACGTTCCGATGGCGATATGTAAAATCGCGTTGCCTAGTCCGCACCCTGTCCAGCATCGATCCTCCTATGTGGAGTGCGGCGCCCTCAGGCGCCGCTTTTACGATTGAATCCACCCCACTCCACTCGCCGCGTAGCTACTCCCTCCGTTGTACGGGCGCAGCACCGCTGCGCCCCAACTTGCCCAGGCGCCGACTCAATTACAAGCCAGGTTCCGGTCCGAATTGAAATCCAAGAATGTGGCCACAAAAATAAAAATGGCGGCCAAAGCCGCCATCCCCATCCATACAGATCTCTTCTATCTTTACTTCGCTACTTCCTTACTTCCTTACTTCGCCTCTCTCTCCTACAACTGCAAATGCCTCTGCACCAGCTTCCGCAACTTCTCCCGATCCTCATCCTTCATATGCACAAACTCCACGCCATTCCCCTCAGCCCCGATATTCCTTACTACCGCCGTGAAATTCAGTTTCCGAAATCCCGACCGAATCTCCAGCTTGATCGAATCTCCCACCGTCAACTTTTTCGGCGACTCCAGATACGCGCCGCCCAGGCTGATCGTCTTCACCCGCGCCATATGCGCCGTCGGCGCAGTGTCGATCTGCGCCCGCAACGGCGAATCGAGTGGCACGCGGACGTACCGCCTCGGAACCACAAAATTTGCGCTCGCCTGTGCCGCGGCCTCGAACGTCTTTCTCGCTCGCGCCGACGACGGTCGGTCTTCCAGCAAAGCCAGCGCATCTTCCGCAGCGGCCCGCAATCCTCCGGGCTCCACGTAGGTGATGCCTTCGCGCTTCTCCGCCAGCGACCTCAACAGCTCCGTCGCCTCGATCGCACGCATGCGCCCCAACGCTTCGATCGCCTTGATTCTCACAAACTGATCGCGCAACACGTCGTGCTCGCCTGACGCGATCTCCATCAGCTGCGGCACCGCCGTAATCTCCATCGCCAACCCGATCTGGTCAATCATCATCGGCACGACGAGTGGATGCGCATCCGCCAGCACGCGCGCAAAAACTCCGGCCGCGCTCTGCGCTGAAGCCGAATTCGCCGGCCGCGAAAGCTCACTCACCGCCAGGTCTTGCAGATTCCATTCCCACGCGGCGATCGCCCGATCCACTCCACGCAGCAATCGTTCCGGATCGGTCGCAGCCAATAGCTTAATCGCCGCGCTCACCCGCTGCTTGCGCGAATCATAAAGCCGCGCCTCTAGCAGATTCAGCACCGGCACGCCGATCGTCCGCAGCAATCGCGCCATCCCAGGCACCATCTCGTGGCTCAGCGGCTCGGTCAGCAGCAGCGACATCCGATCCAGCAATCGCTCCGGATCGCGCTGCAACAGCCGCGGCAGCACCGGGTCGAGCGCTCGGTTTGCGAACGACGCATCCACCAG
The DNA here is from genome assembly GCA_963795355.1 of uncultured Acidobacteriota bacterium. GTDB lineage: Bacteria > Acidobacteriota > Terriglobia > Acidiferrales > UBA7541 > Acidiferrum. The sequence continues at coordinate 175,757 of CAWCHM010000005.1, read as the reverse complement.
CAACAACCACCGGTCCTGCGCCACCATGCGACGCGCCAGGTTGGTCATGTGGTCGTGTTCTTTGTCCTTCGGAGCCCTCTCCAACCCTGTGAGAATTGTCTCGAATCCCGCATAGTCCCCGCGATTCACCGCGATGCGTCCGAGAGTTTCTAGAAACGCGGCGAGCAACGCTGCCGTCTCCGGCGTCCGTTCCTTCTCGAGAGCCGTCAGCGTACCCTTGCTCAAATCTTCCGGAACCTGGTTCGGCCACAGCGATTCGATCACCGACGTCAATTCATTCAGCCCGGCTGCAACAGACCGCCGGCAATGCGATTGTTCATGCTCTACGCGGCGCGCGAAGTTCAGCAAAATGCCCCGTGCTTCGCGTCGTGGCGCGTCCGCTCCCGCTTCTGCCAACTGAGCCAGATTTTGCCGCAGTGCCACGATCGGCACGCACCAAACCTCCGGCCCTTTGAGCACCGTCGATTTTTCTCGCGGCGGCATTTCCACCCAGAACTTTTCGAGCAATTTCTCTCGATACGTCTCGCTCGCCCAGGTGCTCGCAAACGAAGACAAATGCGAAGAGGCGTGTGGCCCGCTGTATTTTCCGGCATTCACCAACACACCGCCCAACCGGTGCAGCATCGGTCGCACCGTCGTCGGTGTCAGCGCACCGGCCGAAAACTCTGGTCCCAGAAATTCAAAGATGAGGCTTTCCGACAGGCGCAAAAGGTAGGGTTGCGGTTCTTCGCCTTCACGTGGCGCATATTGCGAAATGCTGCTTAGCAACAGGCGCACCGTCTCCCGGCTCGCCGCCTCCATGGCGGAGTGAATCGCGCGTGCGCCTTCTTCCGGCGAAATTCCGCGTGCGGCTTCCAGCGGTGGTGTGAGTCGTGCCAGTAAACCGAGCGTCGCGACCAGTTCGTCAAATCCGGGCGCCTGGATAGGCTTGTCGCCGCCTTCGCGTGGGGTATTCCCACCGTACGCCACCAGTGCCGCAATCATGCTCGCCAGCACGGAATCCACTCGTCGATCGGACTGTGTGTTGACTGTAATGCCTTCCACTCGATTTTCGGTAAGCAGCGCCGACCACCGCTTCGTGGCGTCGTGCTTCGCGCTCTCTTCCGATGTTAGCAGCGAACTTCGCACGAGTTGCGCCATCGTGTCGAGTTCGCCTACATGAAATTCGCGTCCAAACGTGATTGTGTGGATTCCCGCCCGCTCCAATTCTTTTGCCAGCGCCTGCAACTCGCCGTGTGTGTCTGCCAGAGGCTCATCGCCGTGCTTCGGCACAACGATCTGTCCACCTCGTACGCGGACTTCCAGTCCCTTGAGCCTCGACGACACAGCTCGAATCGCTTCATAAGCGTCGTCCAAACTTCGCAACGTGTGCGGATGATGTCGCTCATACAGCCGCGTCGCATTCAGCAGCACATGAAATCGCCGCAGCGCCCGCTCCGCTTCGTCCGACTTCGCCGCCGCCAGCCTCAGCGCACCACTCGATGTCGTCTTCAGCGCGCCGCTCGATGTCGTGGCGCTACCGCCCCGATTGCGCTTGGCTTCGGCAACAGCCGCAACGACCGGGAGGGAATCGTGCTCGTCCCCGCCATTTTGCGACCCAATCTTTGGAATGCGATAGGACAATTCGCCCTCTCCGAAATTGACTAACCAAATCGATGGGCAGCCAAGCCCGCCAAATATTCAAATGAACGGATGTCGTACCAGACTACAGAGCAACCCACCGACCCACCCAAAACTCAAACAACCCTAATGTTTTCAATGGCCAAGACGTCGGCGCGAATGCGTTGCCGGAGCTCGATGTAACAAAATGAAACACATACAGTCCGGCGCGACGGCCTCTTGGGGCGACGATTTCAACGTGTTTGGCGGGCCATGGTCCTGAGCGGAAAAGCAGGCCTGACGTGTCTGTAAGTGGCAGAAAATAAGCGGCTTGCGTACTCCTAAAAATGGTAGAACTGTAAGGCTATTACTATCAGTGGGTTCCACATACTTTCACTTTATACCGGGGGGTATGGGGTACCCCTATTTTCGAATTAGTGCCTGAGGAGTCGTCCCTGCACCTCGACGGTGCCGCCGTCGCTGACTTCTACGCCGCGCCGAAGGTCCTTAAACCCATCCAAAGTAAGGGTAAACATGTGAACTCCGCTCGAGACCTGGATTCGCGCGGGTGTCTTCTGCCCAGTCGGAAAGTCATCGATATAGATCTCGGCTCCGGACGGCGAGCTCGTCACATCGGCCCAAGCTACCCGGCCGCCGGTCGCCTTGGGCGTTTCCGAACGCACGCTCGGCGGCGCTGGCGCATCGCTCGGCGAAGTGGAGGCAGAACTCGGCACTGGAGATACGGTGCCTGTGGTCTTTGGTGCCGCTGGCGCTGTACTCGGTGCAACGGGAGCCGAGCTATCGTCGCCAATGTTGTCCACGATCTTTACACCGGCAGGAACCTCGTGCAAAAGATTCAACAGCGCAGCGTGCTGTGTCGGTCGCAATTTTCCTGTGAGCATGAGCGTGTTCCTAACTCCTTGCACGCTCGCTTTGCCAGTCAGACCGCGTTGCGCCAGCGCATCATCAATTTTTTGTTTTACCTGCGTCGCCTTCGGGCTCAGCACCGGCTCCGCTTTTGCCGGAGCGATTTTCTTTCGTGGCGTGTCTTCTGTTTTTTCCACGGCTACTTTTTCAGAAGCGACTCTCTCCGTCGGGATTTTTTCGGATGCTATTTTTTCTGTTGCAGTTATTTCGGTTGTTACTTTTGCGGGCGTCACTTTTTCCGACGCTGGGAGCTGCGTTGGCTGCGTTGCGGAATCGGATGGCGTCTTTGCCGCGGCGCCCGGGCTTGGCTGTGTGTTCTGTTGTGAATCGGGTTTTTCCGCCCCGCTTGTTTGCTGCGATGTTTGCTCGGGGGCCGGAGTATTGGCGGTTTGCGTTTGCGCGGCGGCTGGCTGTTGCGAAGGCTGTGCAGCGGCGGCGGTTGTATCCGCTTGAGGTGTCGATGTTTCGGCGGCGCTCGGCACAGGCGTCGTCGCGGCGCTCGATGTCGGCGCATTGGTGCTGGTGTTTGCATCGTTGCGCACTTCGGGATGGCGCATGTCGTAGAGGACGGGTTTGAGTTTGTACGCGCCGAAGCCGATGACTGCGACAAGAACGATCGCGGCCAGCACAGTCCACACGATGCTTTTTTCTTCGGGTGGCTCGTACGCCGGAATCTGATCCATACCACGCAATACTGGCGATGGTGATGGGTTTCCGTTGTAGGGCTCCGCTAATCCGTCGGCGCCTCGCCGGGCAGGCGTCATATGCGGATTTTCAGCGGTGATTCCGCGCAATCCTGGATTCATCGCGACGGTGGCATTCGGCGCGGGATTGGGATTTCGGTTACTGAGCGAGGCGACCGTTGCACGCGGGCCCTCGGCAGTGATGTTGCGATAATTTCGCAAATCCTCAAGAAATTCGTGGCAGTTCTGGTAGCGCTCGTCCGGTTCTTTTGCGAGAGCGCGCATCACGGCGGCGCTGATGCCGGGATGAATGGTCGGATCGATCGTGCGTGGAGGAACCGGCTCTTCGTTCACGATCTTGTAAATGACGGTGGTGATGCTCTCGCCGGGAAATGGTTTTTCGCCGGTGATCATTTCGTAGAGCATGACGCCGAGGGAGAAAACGTCGGTGCGGCCGTCCACAGCGCGGCCTTTCACTTGTTCGGGCGACATGTAACTGGGCGTGCCCATCACATGCGCCGTTTGTTGCACGGTGCCGAACTGAAGGATTTTCGCGGTGCCGAAGTCAGTGACTTTTACCGTGTCGTCGCCGGTGAGCATGATGTTCGCCGGCTTGATGTCGCGATGGACGATGTTGTTTTCGTGAGCGAACTGAAGCGCGTTGCACGCTTGCTCCATGATGCGCAGCACCCGGGGAAGCGGAAACGCGTGACCCGCGTCGAGCAATGCCTGAAGGCTCTTGCCTTCGACCAATTCCATTGTGATGTAAAAGAGGCCGTCTTCTTCGCCGGCATCGTAAACAACGACGATGTTGTGATGCGACAAAAGTCCGGCGGCGCGCGCTTCGGTCTGAAAGCGGGCAATTAATTCGGAGCGAGTTAGGCCCGTGCCTTGTTCACTGAGCTTGATGGTCTTAACGGCGACGGGACGACCGATCACCGGGTCGGTCGCTTTATAGACGACACCCATAGCGCCGCGGCCAAGTTCGCCGACGATTTCGTAACGTCCCGCTTTGAGGATTGCCGTCATAAATGCAAAGACACGCCGCACATACCCGGCGCAAAAAAATCCTTGGGTCGACTGCCTACACGTGGACTAAACGGAGCGGTGTCCGAGCATGTAACTGCCGCTGATCTCCCATTCGCCCTGTTAGCACGGTAACTATCGGCTTTTCAGTGCGGCAACGTGACGATGGTACTAGTGTGGCCCATGGGATACGAGGCTCGAAACTGGCCAAAGGTACAGTCTGAGCCTAGGTCCGGCGCCTGACTGAATTCGAGCCATCCCTGGCGGAAGCGATTCTATGGTCGGGGCATGGCTTCGCCGGGGGACATGGTGCGCTCGGGGGCGGGGACGTTGGTTTCGCGGATGGGGCGATCGACTTCGCCGGGGGCCGCGGGGGCTTCGAGGCCGTCGGTAAGGAGATAGCCTTGGAGGGCGATGCCGTTGGTCCAGACGCCTTCGAGGGCGGAGATGTATTCGACCTGCAATTCGTAAAGTTTGCGTTCGCTTTCGAGGACGCGCGGATAGGAGGCGAGCATGAGCCCGTATTTTTCGGTCATCAGGCCGTAGGATTTTTTCGCGCGAGGCAGAATTTCGTCGCGATATTCGGTGGCCATGAGACGCGCGTTCGCGTATTGATCGACGGCGCTGGCGGCGCGATCGCGAAGCGTCAGCGCGATGCGACGTTTTTCCTGTTCGGCGCGGTCGATATCGGCACGTGCCGCGGCGGTGTCGCCTTGATTGCGATTCCAGATGGGAATCGGAAGGCTGACTTCGGCGATGCCTTCCCAGCCCTTTGCGAAGGGGAGTCCGCCGAGCAGTTCATTGTTGTATTCCATGCCGGCGCGAACGGTGATGTCTGGGACTGGCTCTTTGAGCGAGCGCGCGAGGCGCGACTGTGCGTGTGCCGCGGCGGTCTCTGCGATTTTTACAGCGGGGCTCTGATTGGTGATCGCTTCGACGGCAGCGTCTTCGTTGAGTTCGGGCCAGCCGGAGGCGAGTTCGCCGGCGACCGTGGACATCGGAAGTTCGGGTTGGCCGATCACGCTGGAGAGCGAGCGCCATTCTTCGCGGAGCGTGTTCTCCTGCATGCGTGCCGCGATGCGGGCGCGTTCGGCGATTACCTCGGCGTCGAGCAATTCGGTTTCGTCGGTTTGACCGGTATTGAAGAGGCGACGCTGGGTGTCGACATCGTCCTGGGAAATCTTTGCGAGGTCGCGACGCGCGTCGAGCATTTCCTGGGCGGCAAGGACGCGGATGAATGCCATTTGCACGGCGGATTCGACGCGAATGCGTTGCTCGTCGGCTTCGATGGTGGCGAGTTGTGCTTGCTTGCCGAAGACTTCGCGGCTCAGGCGAAGCTTGCCGCCGGTGACGATGGTTTGTTGGACGAAGAAGCCTTCTTTGCCACCTCCAACGGAGCCGCCTCGTATTTCGTCGCCGGTGTAGCCGACGGTGGGATTGGGATAAAGACCGGCTTGTTGCTGGCGAGCTTTGGCAGCGCGGATTTGTGCTTCGGCTTGGCGGAGCGTTGGATTGTTTTGGCGCGCAACGGATTGGACTTGTTCGAGCGTGACGAGCGGGGATTTGGCGTTTTGCTGGGCGCAACCTAGTTCGGGGTAACGAGGAACGATGAGAGACATTCCGCCGTGTTCGTGGTGGTCGTGGGATTGGGCGTCGTGGTGATGTTCGGATTGTGGCATGGGCATTGGCATGGGTTGGTCTTGGGCGCGGAGATGCGAAGGGAAGAGAAACAGGAGAGTTGCGACAACTTCACAACCTGCGGTTTGGAGCGCATTTGCTGCGCCCCTACACGGGAGAAGAGTTTGGCCGAACGGGGGGATTCTGCTTGAAGTTGACGCCGGGCGGAGCGAGCCCCGCCCCTACAAACGGCTTTCGTGCGTGGCATAGGCTGCGAAATGCGGCGCAGGGGCGCCGCACTCCATATTAGTTGTGCTCATGGTGCTCCTCGGAGGGTGCTGGATTTTGTGGTGCGGAGTTTTTTTTGTTCGTGTTGGAGTCGCGTGATTTCGTTGTATTGGTCGTCGGGGAGGACGCGGATCAGGGTCATCATGCCCATCATTTCGGCGGACCAATTGTTGGGCAGGCCGTGCGTTTCGGGTTTTGCTACGACGGAGTCCATGCCCATTTCCATGAAGGCGTCTTGCGGGAAGCCCTTTACGTTTTCGGCGTCGTCGGCGATGGGTGAATGGTGGACGTGTTCGAAGCCGACGGTTTTTGCGAGGGTCATCATCTGGCTTAGCGCTTGCGGGTCGGTCTGAGCGGCGGTGGTGATCTGACGATCGCGGAGAAGGTCCATCATGCTGTTCATCATGTGGTGGGGAAGATGGCAGTGGACCATCCACGAGCCGGGATATTTCGCTTCGAACTCAACCACGCGCGCTTGTGCGACACCGACGAGAACGGTGTTCATCGGATACCAACTCGATTCCGGCGCGCGGCCGCCTTCGGTGCCGGTCTGCACGAATTGATGGCCGTGGAGATGGATCGGATGATGGTCCATGCCGAGATTCACGATGCGCAGGCGGACGCGGCTGCCAAGCCGCGCGATCATCGGCGTGATGGCTGGAGCGGAGACGCCGTTGAAGGTGAGCCAGTTGAATTCCATACCGGCGCTGTTGGGCACGGTGTTGCTGGGCAGCACGGCCCACTCTTGCAAAACGATCGCGTAGTCGTGATCGACACGAGGCTTGTATGGTTTTTCGGGATGCGCGATGAAGAGGCCGATCTGCCCCTGCATTTCCTGCATCGCGCTGTGCGCGTGATAGAAAAACGTGCCTTCCTGATGGACGGTGAATTCGTACGTGTATTTTTCGCCGGGTGGGATCGGTTTTTGAGAGATCCACGGGACGCCGTCCTGCTCGATAGGGATTTCGAGGCCATGCCAATGAACGGTTGTCGATTCGGGCAGGCGATTTTCAAAGATGACGCGAACGCGATCGCCCTGGTTGATCTGGATTGTCGGGCCGGGACAGCTGCCGTTGTAGCCCCATGCGTCGATGGTTTTGAATGGCGCAATTTTGCGTTTCACGACCTCGCTCGTCAGACGAAAAACCTTTACGTTGCCGTCGAGTTCGAAGGGAAGGTCGGGGACATCGGGCGTAATGACGCGCGGACCAGGCGATGTGTCTTCGGTGTGGGCGTGATGCGCGCGGGCGCTTGGCGGGGGCGGAGCTTGAGCCTTGAGCTGATCGCTCAGGCCGAAGAGAGCGGCGCTGAACGCGGCGGCGTTTTGGAAGAAATTTCTACGGGTGCTGCTCATCAATACCTCCGGCGAGTGCTTAACTCAATCGATTCAGGTTGTTCGAAAAAGATGCAGCGGAAATCTTCAAGCGCACGAATACTGCGCGCCGATTACGAGAAATTTACGGACGGAGAAGGGAATCAGATGCGAAGGACAGAGAGGTTTTCGAGTGGAATACTTTTTTGAGGCGATTCATTTGAAACTAAAAATTCGTAGCGGTGGTTGTCGAGCGCGATCGCGTGATTTGTAAGGTCGATCGGCGAGGCTGCGACGGCCGCGTCTGCGAACCGCAACTGAAAATAGGATTCCGGCGCTGCGAGGGTCGCGACAAGCGGTGCTTGCCGTCCGCACGACGCCTGCGATGCAAGCGATTTAGTTTCGAAGTCTGGGCTAGCGAACACATCTCCGTGGTGGCAAGAGTCGGAATTTGCGGGGACTTGGCTTGCCGAGCAGTGACTCATCGTCGCGCAGAGGGAACCGCATGCGGGCACGAGCAGCATGGCGAGAATCGTTGCGATGGCGACTGCGGAAGATCGGAAATGGACGAGTGCGCGCATGAAATACGTTGGACGGGCCGGCTCGTGCTTCGTTAGAGCCAGCTCGTGGGTGACCCAGTTATTTTACTCGATTGGAGAAGAAAACGCCCATCTCTTCGCTGTTTGATGCGAAAAAATGGGCGGCTTGCGGTTGAGGTGATGTTGCAGTCTGAGATCCTTCGCTTCGCTCAGGATGCCAAGGCTAGTGTGGTCGTGACGAACTAGCGTGACTGTGATGCGTTAGGTCCAGCGCCGCTGGGCGCTAGCTGAATCGAAATGCGCTTGCCGTTGGGATAGATCGAGGTCAGTTGCTTGGTACCGTCGGGGCCGTCAGTGGTGCCGACAGCGTCAACGGGATTGGCCGATGCTTCCTGCTTGATCTCCGCGGCAAAAGTTGCCACGGCGTCCTTGCCGCGAAGCAGTGTTACCTGCACGTTCGGACCGTCGCCGGTCCATTGCGCGGTGTATTTGCCAGAATCCAGTGTTTTGCCATCGACGGTGACCTTTTTATCGATGCGAACAGTGGTCTTGTTCCCTTCGGCGGCGAAAGCGACGGATGCGAATAGCAATGCTGCTGATGCCAATGTGACTGCAAGTCTTGAAAGCTTCATGTAGTGAGCTCCTTAAATTTTCCGCGTCCACGCCGATGAACACACCAGTACCTGCTCGCGGAATCAAAATTTACATTTCCGTATGTAGTTAGAGAGCAGAACGTCCCGCGGCGTTACCTAGGGAAATCCTGTATGTGGGGAGAGGATATAAACCCCGCCCACTCGCCGGTGGTCGGGGTTAGCCTTTGATGGCGGCGCGGATTTTGGGCGGGCCGGAGACCGACGTTTTCAGATCGGGCGTCGACGCGAGCGAATCGAGGATCGAACGCGTGACGTTGTCGTCGATTTCGGCGGCGCGGCGGATGTCGACCGGATAGCGGACGACGAATTCGAGGCCAGAGGCGTCGGTAAATTGAAGGCGCGATTCGGGCTTGGGCGCACTGAGCGAAACCTCGAGGCGACGTTCCGTGCCTCCGAGCTGGCTTTCGATGACGCTGCGATATTTTTCGAAGATGGATTCGACGATCGTCGAAAGTTTCTCCTGGACGAGTTTGTAGTTGCTTTCGGGCGTGAGGGAGACGGCGACTTCATGCCATGCGTACTCGGTGCCGGGGATTTGCTTGAAGAGCGGCGTGCCTGCTTGGAAGAGGACGGAGTTGGAGAACATAACAACGCGGCCGGTTGGGTAGAGCTCGATGCCGGTGCCGGCGAGTTCCATGAGGTAGAAGCGGACGAGGCCGATGTCGATGACGTCGCCGGTGACGCCCGCGATGCTGATGCGATCACCCACGCGGATTCCGTAGCGGCCGATCACGAAGAAATACGCGGCGATGGAGAGCAAGATCGCCTGAAGGCCGACGGCGATACCAGCGGTGACGAATCCGGCGAACGTCGCGAGCGAGCTGAACTCGCTGACGAATCCCATGATGAACACGACGCCGATGAGAAAGCCGACGACGAAGCGGCGCATCAGCAAGAATTGGCGGCGGCGGCGCGGCTCATGGACATAGCGGAATGTCAGACGGCGCCAGACCTCGGACAAGATTAAGACCGCGCCGAGAGCCAGCGCGATGCCGGCGAGGCGTGTTAGCAGGCCACGAAGTTCGTATTGCGACTCGTTGCGGATGGATTTTTTCCACTCTTGAAGATTGGTGCGGCTTTCGTCGAGGACGACAATTTCCTGGCTGAGAGGGACGGTAGCGGCGGCGAGTTCCTTGAATCGGGCAGTGATGGCTTGGAATTCCTGCGTCGGCGATTTCGCGGAAGTCGACGAGCCGCCCGCATTCGGCATTGCTGGACCTTGTGCCTGATTGGCAAGATCGCGGCCGTGCTTGATGGTGGCGACGAGCACGTCGCGGAGCGGTTTGCGAACTTCGTCGGCCGTCGCACGCATTTTCGATGTTTCGTCGGCCATTTGGTCGAGTTGATGCATGGTCTGCATCTGATCGAAGAGCTCGAGCGATTGTCCGATCAGACCCGACGATCCGGGATTTGGGGCTGGCTTCGCGGCCGCTGCCGCTGTCGCTGCCGCGGCGGTGCCTGACTTCTTGGTGTTGTCGTCGCCGAGTACTTCGGGCAGGGAATGCGCGAGCTGGTCGATGCTGCCCTCGAGGCCTTGAGCGTTGTCAGTTGCCCCGCCGACGAACGATGCTAACTTTTGAATTGTGTCTTGCAGCGCCTTGTTGAGTGTGAGGAGGCCTTGCAGGCGATCGCGCTGGGCGATGAGATCTTTTTGTTTGGCGCGCGGCGCGGATGCGAGTTGTTTGTTGACGGCATCGAGTTTTGTTTGAGTGTCGTCGATCTGGGCAGCTATCCTTGCCGCGGTCTGCGCGAGATTCTGTTGTTGCGTGGGCTGGCCGTTGTCTGCCGGAGAGGAATCCGAGGCGGCTGCATTCGCGTCGGACTTATCGGTCTTGCTCATCGCGGCGATGATAGCCGCTTCGGCGCGAGCCGATTGAAAGGCGAGTTGAACGGCTTGGGCGGCGAGATTGCGCGTGTTGTCTTGATAGATGGTGTCGCTCGGTAAGCCGACCGGTTTTATTTTGGAAGTGACGTCGCGATACCAGGTGATGACGGCGTTGAGATGATGAAGAATGGCGTCGCGATCGAGTTGAGCGGGTGGGTTTGCTGGGTTCACGGCTGGCGTTGGCTGAGGAGTTTGGCTGCGCGACACAGGAACCGGTGGCCGCTCCCACTACGAACAGAGCGGCGATGACGAGAAGACTCCAATGCGCGATACGTCCCGTCGCCAGAAACGTGTTCGGCAAGCTGCCCATGGTCTCCCTGTGTGAATTGACAGTTCCAGCAATTCGCCGCGTATCCATGCGCCTGCTTTCTTTCGATAGTGTGAACCGGCTGAAGAACGAGCTAGGTAGTTGATGCGAAACCCGAGTAGCCGGTGACTGGGCAACAACTATTAAATATGACGCTGAAACGATTGAAAAGGCTACCTCGCATCGACGAATGCGTTACCGGGGATTCGATGTATACCCGCAGCGTCCGATATTCGAAAAAATAGCCCCACGCTATGGATTGGCGTGGGGCCGTTTTAATGGTGCGCCCGGAGAGAGTCGAACTCTCGACCTTTTCGTTAGGAATGAAATGCTCTATCCATCTGAGCTACGGGCGCACTGAAGGCATTATCGCAGATTTTTCGCTATCGTCAGTCTCATGATGTCTTCGATCGAGGGTGTTCTGTGTCGTCAATCTTGCCTGGGCGCTGGTTGCTTTTCTGTCCGCCATTCCTTATGTTCTTGTCGCAACATGTTCCTGATGCAGCTCGAACCTTCCGAACGTAGACGGCAGAGCAAGGCAACGGATGGACGCTCGTAAAGACGATCGCGACGACCCACAGACAGCAGCCGGCCACACTCTAAACATCGATTGGTCCAGCGAGATTGAGCGCAGCATCGGACCGTATCGCCTGGTTAAGCTTCTTGGCGAAGGCGGAATGGGTGAGGTGTGGCTGGCCGAGCAGAACGAGCCGATTCATCGCGCGGTCGCACTTAAGCTGATCAAAGCGGGGATGGACACAAAGACCGTCGTCGCGCGGTTCGAATCCGAGCGGCAGGCGCTGGCGGTGATGGATCATCCGAACATTGCGCGCGTCTTCGACGGCGGCTCGACACCCGAGGGCCGGCCCTACTTCGTGATGGAGTTCGTGCCGGGGATCGCGATTAACCGGTATTGCGACAAGCACGAGTTGACGCTTAAAGAGCGCCTCACATTATTCATGGATGTTTGCGACGGCGTCCAACACGCCCACCAGAAAGCGATCATCCATCGCGACCTGAAGCCGTCAAACATTCTTGTCCATGAGCGCGACAGCAAACCGATCGCCAAGATCATCGACTTTGGGCTTGCTAAAGCGATTGCGAGTTCCGATCGTCCTACGGACCAAACGATGTTTACGCAGGTCGGCGCGGTCGTCGGCACGCCCGAGTACATGAGCCCGGAACAAATCGATTTCAAGGAGGGCGGTGTCGATACGCGTACCGACGTCTATTCGCTCGGCGTGATCCTCTACGATTTGCTGACGGGCGTGCTCCCTTTCGAAAACGAAACGTTGCACGGATCGAGTCCGCAGGAAATCGTCCAAAAAATTCGCGAAATTGACCCGCCCCGGCCGAGCACCAGGATTCGATCTCTGGGTGACAGCTCGAAACCTCTGGCGGAGCACAGGAAAATCGAGCCGCGCACCTTCGCTCAGCGCCTGTCGGGAGAACTCGACTGGATCACGATGAAAGCGCTCGAAAAAGAGCGCAGTCGGCGCTACGGTTCCGCGGCCGAGTTTTCTGCGGACATACAACGCTACCTGAACGACGAGCCTGTGCTCGCCGGACCACCGAGCGCGACCTATCGCGCCAGGAAATTTATTTTGCGTCATCGGTTTGGCATGGCGATCGGCTTAATCATGTTGGTGTTTCTGATTGTTTTCGCGGCTACCGTCGCAGTTCAGGCACGCCGTATCGCCCGGGAACGCGACCGTGCCAACCGCGAGGCGGCCGCCTCCAAGCGCGTCAGCGACTTTATGAGGAACATGTTTCGCGTTCCCGACCCGAGCCAAGCGAAGGGAAACAGCGTTACTGCGCGAGAGATTCTGGATAAAGGCTCCAAGGAAATCGAGACTGGTCTGGCGAACGATCCCGAGGTCCAGGCTCGGCTGATGTACACGATGGCGCAGACGTATGAAAACCTGGGCCTGGTTGCTCAAGCGGTGCCGCTCAACCAACGTGCCCTCGAGATTCGGCGTCGCGTGTTGGGTCCGCGCGATCCGGACACGTTGGTTAGCCTGAACGCCGTCGGCATTGATGCGTACTACCAGGGTCACTATGATGAAGCGGAAAAGGTCTTTGCAGAGGTTTTGCAGCTGAGACGGGAGGTTTCCGGCAACGAAAATCGCGACACACTGGGCGCGATCGGAAATCTTTCCGCGGCGTATCAGGTGCAGGGTCGGTACGCGGAGGCCGAGCCGCTACAACGGGAACTACTGGAGACGCGGCGTCGAATATTTGGTCCCGAGCATGACGACACAATCGAGTCGATGCAGCTTCTAGCGAATACGCTGAATAGTGAGCACAAATTAGCGGATGCTGAGAAGTTGCTACGCGACGCGTACGAAATTCAGAAGCGCAAGCTGGGACCGGACCATCCCGACACTTTAATGGCGATGGGAAATCTCGCCGCCACGCTGAAAGACGAAAAGCGATACGACGAATCCAACGCTTTGTATAGAGAAGAGCTACCGATCGAGCGTAGGGTGCTTGGCGAGGAACATTTCTTGACGCTCTCAACCCGCGCCGCTCTTGCAGAGAACCTGATGGGACAAGGCGACTACGCTGGCGCCGAAAAAAGCCTTCGCGATGTGGTGGCGCTCAATCGCAAGACATTGGGTGAAGCTCATCCGACGACGATCGATCACACCGACGACCTCGGCATCGCGTTGGCTCACGAACATAAAAACAAAGAGGCCGAGCAGGTGCTGGGCGAAGCGCTGCGTCTAGCCGAAAAATCCAAAGCGAGTAATTCACTCTCGAATGCATGGTACGCCTTCGCGACTGGCGCAGCGGTTGAAGGAAACCTGGCGGAAGCACTCGACCGCCTCAAGAAAGCATTCGAGCATGGCTATACCGACGCCGAGACCGTGCGAAACGATGACGACTGGAAGTCGTTCCGCGGCGATCCGCGATTCGAGGCGATCCTCAACAGTGGGACGAAGCACTAGCAGCAAGAGACCGACGTAAACACCCTCACTGTGAACGAGAGGAATAGTCTCGAATGAAACCCGAAAGCTCGCAGGGCATGGTCAAGATTCTGTTTCACGACCGAGACACGACCATCACCGAAACGCTTTGGGCCACACCAGTCGAGCCGAGTCTCTATCAGCTCGACAACAGTCCATTCTTTGCTTACGGAGTGTCCTGGCAGGACATCGTTGAAGCGCGCCCCCGCATCGACGATGTTCTGGAATACGTCCGATGTGTGAAGAAGTCCGGCAATCGGACCCTGCGCGTAATTTTTAAGGACGATCGAAGCACTGATCCGGCCGCTGAGGAAGTTCTGAAGGGGCTATGCGATTTGGGTTGCAGCTACGAAGGAATGCCACCCCGATTGATATCGATCAACTTGCCGCCGCGGGTCGGCCTGGGCAACGTCACTGATTTCCTAAAACGGCAAACTGGGCTGCAATTGGAGACGCCGACCCAACCTACGAGCAAATAACCCGTGCTATTCATTAGGCATTTCTGCGACGAACATCGTTACCGCAGGTGCGTTTCGACTTCCTTCGCGATGTCGGACGCAGTTTTCTTCACGGTCTTTTCGGGCGCGTTCTTTTCCATCACGAACTTCGCGGCCGCGACATATGGATTCATCGTGATCACGGCGCCGAGTTTTTTGCCGCTGTTTTCGTTATTGGCCATTTCGTAGAGCGGCTTTTGCGGCGCCGCGAGGTCGGTCAGCGTCACGTAAAGGTCCATCTTCGCTTCGCCAGAACCAAAGCCGACGATCGCGCGCCGTCGGCGATTGCCTTCATCCACTTCGGTAAAGACACCCGCAAGCTCAGCTCCAGTTGACGGCTGAGCCGCTCCGGGCGGCAAGCGTTCCGCTTTGTATCCGGCCTTCTCCAAATCCGCGACGATACTTTTCGCCATCAGATCGACGATCTTTTTGGCTTGATATTCGGGGTCTTGCTCTCTGCGCTTCCGCGGCCGTTCAAGAATTCCCGGCCGCACTTCACCGACAATCCCGCCTTTGTCAGTCTTCACGTCGCCGGCGTCGAGTTCGAAATCAGCCACCCAGACTTTGGTGTCTCTCGAGAAGTTGTGAACCGCGGCGACAGCCTCCTGCGGGGAGGAAGTGGGCGCCCCGGGGGCAGCGCTCACGAGAATGGCCGCGAGGGCGCACGAAGCCAGGAACCCGAGCACGAGAAAATGCTTTCTCATCTTTGTCTCCGCCTAACGAGGGAACGTCGTGGCGGTCAGTCTATATGGATTTTTCTTCAGTGCGTTGAAATTCCTTAGATCGGAACGCGTCAGTGCTAGGGAGTCGCCATCTTGTCGGCCAACTGAAAACGCCAATCTTCAGGATCCTTCAGGCCGTTATGTACCCGATCGTGGAGGTGGCACAGCTTCATAAATGGTTTCGCGAAGCTGGCATCGGGAAATGCAGTGATGGAATAGCCGCAGTATATTTTTGTGACGCCTTCCGCTACCAATCGATTTCCGTAACGCTCCACTTCCAACGCTGCCTCAGCATTTCCGAGTCGACTCAAGATTGCGTCCTCAAGCTCACCATAAATTCGAATGCGGCCGCCGTTGGAGTGTTCCTGCGTCGGTCTGACGACCAACTCGATGAAGGTCTCTACGACTTTTGAGGTTGCCAGGCCGGACTCGAGTGCTCGAATGAGCTCTTCCATATCAGTGACGACCCACAGGCCCCCCTCGACCGTTTTTCGAATATCCAGGCCGCGCTCTTCGATCTTTGATTCGACCTGTGCGGCGTGTTCCAGTGACGCGATCAGGATCGCGCCTTCCCCACGGCTTAGTCCTTGATGCAGAAAACTAGCAATTTGCGCTGCAGGGAACTGAGAGGGTTCAAAGAAGTGAACAGAATGAGTATCAGAACCAAGTCCAGGGTCTTGCACGGTCAGCCTCGAGCGCGGAGTTGTACCTGATATCGTCTGATCTGCTTGGGTACAGAAGTTATAGCTCACGGAACCGTCGGTGGCAAACGACAGATTCAGTGAATCTAACTGCGCGCGGAAGCGGACCACTTAGAAGTTAGCCTACTCCGGCCTCTCGTCGTGCAGGCGGGAATACGCTGCCCGCTCTGGACACGTCAACTTGCGATTATTTCAGCAGACGTCAGGCCCGAGGTGGGCCTTGTAGCGGGACCGAAGAATTAGTGGACGGAGTCATCTCGTCGAGATCGCCCGTCCTTGGACGTATCGTCGGCAGCCTCGTCTTGGGCGCGCTCAAGGCCCGCGACGATCTCCTTGATACTATCAAGCAGCTTCCACGGCTCCGACTTGGATATAACGTGGCTGAAACCCGCTTTGCGCGCAGGAGCTTCCAATCCCCACGGATCGGAAAGCGTAAACAGAATCATCGGCGTCGAGGCATCGATGGCGTGGATCTGCCGCCCGACTTCGAGCCCGTCAATGTCGGGCATTCCGAGGTCCAGCAAAACGAGGTCCGGGCGCAGTTCCATGAATTTCTTCACTGCGCTCTTTCCGTTTTCCGCCGAACCGCAGACCGTCCATCGCGATCCGATCAAGGCCGACACGACGCGTCGCGTCGCCTGCGAATCGTCGACCACCATGATTCTCAAACTCATCCTGTCCCTCCAGGGTCCGGGTCCTCCGGGGCCTAGCTAATGTGGAGTATCTCGAGGTCCTTCCAAATACAGGGTTTCCATCAATCGCGTACTAAGGGTGACGTGAAAGCCAACTCGCCGCTCGAGATACCAGTCGCATGCTTACGAAACGACGCAAGAATCGCGACTCATGGATAGAAGAGTCCCATGTCACTCCGCCGAACCGTCGAAATTGACACCACCGCCTCACTGCCTTACAGTGCCCAGTCGTACCACGCACTCCATTCTTTGGTGAACTTTCCGAAGCTGATGGACAGAGGCTTAATGAAAATGCTGAGAGCGATCGCGATCGGAATCCTTTGTGTCGGTATGTGCGCAACATTGACGGGGGCAAAGACAACCGTGACAACACAGCCGTTTGGAAAAATGCCCGACGGAACCCAAATCGAGGCGTACACACTGGCCGACGGTACCGTGGAAGCGACGATCATCACCTACGGCGGCATCGTTGTGTCGCTCAAGACGCCCGACCGCAACGGCAACTCCGCCGACATCGTGCTCGGCTTCGACGATCTCGATGGCTACGTCAGCAACAGCAACTCGACGAAAGGCGGCGCATTCTTTGGCGCGCTCGTCGGACGCTACGCCAACCGCATCGCGAAAGGCCAGTTCACGCTCGACGGCAAGACCTACAACTTGCCGATCAACAACGCGCCCAACTCGCTCCACGGCGGACCGCACGGCTTCAACAATCAAGTTTGGAAGGGCAAAGAAATCCCCGGCGGCGTCGAGCTGACCTATGTCAGCAAGAATGGCGAAGCGGGCTATCCTGGCACGTTGACCGCAGTCGTCCGCTACACGCTGGCAACCGGCGAACTGAAAATCGACTACTCCGCGACCACCGACAAAGACACTGTCGTCAACCTCACCAATCACTCGTACTTCAATCTCGCCGGTCAAGGAAAAGGCGACATCCTCGGCAACATGCTCACGCTGCAAGCTTCGAAATTCACGCCAGTCGACGCGGGCCTGATCCCGACCGGCGAACTAAAGCCCGTCACCGGCACGCCGTTCGATTTCACGAAGTCCACCGCGGTGGGTACGCGCATCGACGCCGACGACGAGCAACTCAAGCTCGGTCACGGCTACGACCACAACTGGGTTCTTGATTCAACAGGCGGAAAAGTCGCGCTGGCGGCCGAAGTTTTCGAACCAACCACCGGACGCGTATTGCAAGTGCTCACCGATCAGCCCGGCATCCAGTTTTACACCGGCAATTTTCTCGACGGCACCGTAAAAGGGAAGGGCGGCGTCTCCTACGGCAAGCGCTCAGCACTCTGCCTCGAAACCCAACATTTCCCGGACTCGCCAAATCACCCGGACTTTCCGACAACCGAACTAAAGCCAAAGCAGAAGTACCACACGACGACAGTCTTCAAATTCTCGGCACGCTAAAAAGAAGTTCAGCAAAAGAAAAGGGGCGCAGCACGCTGCGCCCCTTTTTCGTCACAAATCTCATCCTCAAAATAAACCGCTGTCATCCTGAGCGCCGCCCAAAGGGCGGCCGAAGGATCTCAGCGCCCAGTCCAAGCAGGATCAATCCATCGCTCTCCGTCACATCCCCCACTGCACCATCGTGTAACTCTTCGCCGGCACCTCAAACTTCGTCCTTCCATTACTCGTACTCGGCTTCGCAAACTCCGCCGGCACTACCTTCTTCGGCGTCTGAAAACTATTCACCGCCTTCAAATCATCCCCCGTTAAAACCCAGCTCGCCTGCACCTTCGAAGGCGCTTTATCCTCCCAAACAATCTCTACCTCATGCGACTTCGCCAAATCCCGATTCAAAATAAATGCCACTGCCGTCCCGCTCGAAGCGTCATACGATCCCGACACATCCAGATGCGGCACGCTCGTCGTCTTCTCATCGCGACTCCCATACAACCCCTTCACATCGTACGAAGACGACTCCACCATCACATCCAGCGCCGCCCCACGCGCATACTGCAACGCCCAGCTATACGGATAGAAAATCGTCTGCAAGAACACTCCCATCCGCGTTCGTCATGATCGGCGCAATCACGTTCACCAACTGCGCCAGGCATCCAATCTTCACTCGATTTGAATTCCGAATCAGCGTGTTCAGCAATCCGCCGACCAGCAGCGCATCCTCGAGGTTGTAAATCTCCTCCAACAAATGCGGCGCTGACGTTTTGTGCCCATCGACCGCATCTCCCCGCCGTTCGCGATACCAAACATTCCACTCGTCAAAAGAAAGCCACAGCTGTTTCGGCGACCTCTTGTGTCCGCGCACCAAATCGCACACTGCGAGCGACTCCGTAATCTGCCGGTCCATCGTCAGATTCATCGCCAGGAAATGCGCCGAATCGCCGCCCGTCGTATCCGCATTGTCAAAATAACGATGCAGCGAAAGCCCGTCGACATACTCGTAGCACTGCTCCAGCACTTCACGATCCCACTCGAGATACGTCGGCATCCCCGAACTGCTCGACCCGCACGCAATCAGCTTCAGCGAATTATCGACATATCGCATCTGCCGCGCCGCATCCGCTGCCTTATATCCGTATTCCGTTGCCGACATGTGGCCGATTTGCCACGGCCCGTCCATCTCGTTGCCCAGGCACCAGTGCTCTACCTTATATGGCTCGGCTATGCCATTCTTCCGCCGCAGCTCACTCCACTGCGTCCCCTTTTCGACGTTGCAATACTCCACCAGCGCCGCCGCCTGCTCCGGCGTGCCCGTGCCGAGATTCAATCCCATCAGCGGCTTCGTATTCGCCAACTTGCACCACGCCATGAACTCGTCCGTGCCAAACTGATTCGAATTCAGTGAATTCCACGCCTTGTCCAGCACCACAGGCCGGTCCTTCTTCGGCCCGACGCCGTCGAGCCAGTTGTAGCCCGACACAAAATTTCCGCCGGGATACCGGATGATCGGCACGTTGATCTTCCGAATCTCTTCGAGCGTGTCTTTCCGGAATCCGTTCGAATCCGACAGCTTCGATCCCGGATCGTAAATGCCTTCGTAGATCGCGCGCCCAAGATGCTCGAGAAACGACCCGAACAAATTGCGATCGATCGGCGATATCAATCGCCGCGTATCGAGATAGACGCGCGCAGCCCCACCGCCGTTCGCCGCGCCACCACCTTGCATGCGCGCCCATGCCGAATGCCCGAGCAACAAGTCCGCCGAACAAGCAACGCCGGCTGCAGTAGCGGTTTGCAGAAATGACCGTCGCGACGAACGTGGCATAGCGGAAGCTCCTGTTTGGCGCACTGAACCTCGCGCCGAGTAAGCGTTTACCAGCGCTCGAAAAACTAGAGCCTTACCGTTCCTCTGTCAACCCTTACTTCTTGGGATTCGATTGCCGCGCTTATTTCTTTGCCGGCGGAGGCGCAGGACTCTTGCCCGGCGCAAGCTTCCCGTAATCCTTGATATAAGACCGCACCTGCTGGTTCACCGAAGCCTTCAGGTACCCGGCTGCCATCTGTTCCTTGTAGTGATCCAGAAAAAAATCCAGCGGGTCCGCAGGAGTCATATCCAGCAGAACGACGTCGCAGTCTTCCATCGTCACTTTGCCCGCCCGCACGCGATTGCCCTGGACCGCCACGTAATTCCCCGGGTATTTCGGCATCGGCTTCGCGTCGATCGCGCTCTTCGCATCGCTTGCGAACGTTTGCACGATCGTGTTCGGTTCGACGCGAACTTTCGTCACCTTGCCCTCAATATGGGGCGCCGGCAGCATCTGCTCCAGATCGAAGATCAGGTCATTCTCTTCCGCCGTCACGCCGGGTACCTTTCCCGACTTGATCAGGTTATCGACCTCGATGCCGAACGCGTCCATCAGTCCCTTCAGTGGAATCTTGAGCGCTTTCATTTTTTCGGCGTGGAGCCGAAGCCTGCCGTCCGCCATCGCAATCAGCTGCCCCTCGGTTTCGAACGGCATGTCGCCCTTATCCTTGAGCCGCCCTTTGATCTTGAGGTGTCCCTTTTCCGTGGTGCTCACCGAAAGTCCCGAAAGCTGCGATCCCGGCCGCGCAAACACGAATTGATTCAGCAGGTTTGCCAGATCTTGTGGACTGATCGCGATCTCCGCTGAATCGATCCGAATCTTGAAGGACTCTTTGTCCTCGATCACCGTAAATTCGTGATCGCCGACCGGAACCAACGCGCCGTTCAAATAGTTGATTTGCACCGAAACATTTTCAGCGAATCGATATTTCACGTTGCGCATTGACAGGCGCACCGATTCGTCGGCGTGTTGCGGCGTTTTCGCATCCTGGGCTGCCGCTGGCTTGGCCACAACGAAAAAGGCGCTCAACACTGTAAGCAGTCCGGTCGCAGCTACTCGGCAGGAACGATTGAGTTTCGTGTTCGGCCCGGAGGGAAGGGTGTGCCGCTCCATTGTCTGTTCACTCGCTTCTGCGAAAATGCGCGCTAGTGCTTTGGGTCTTTCTGCGGAGGTGGCGCTGGCGGACCAACCTGCGGAGTCACAGTGCCCGGGTCCGACCGCTCGGGCGGGATGAGCTTGTTGATGCGTAGACTTTTGAAAATCGTCGGCCAGTATTCCTTCACCACGTTATCAAGCGCGCTGAATCCGAGGCGTACTCCAAATCTTGTAAATGTTTTGCCCGCTGTGCGCTCGCTGTCGGGCAGGTAACTTACCGCAAGACTCTCCGCCATCAGCCCGCCCATCACGTTCGACCAATTAAACGTCGGCCGGCCATCGTCCGTCCGCGTGATCAACACGCGCGACATCGCGTACAAGATGCGGCTCTTCGGGCTGCCAAAAAGTTTTACGAAATAACGCGGATCCTCATGCGTCAGCGAAGGGATCACGCCCGTTCCCAACAAATGACTCGAAGCGTTGCTCGCCACCGACGATCCGTAACGCTTGCCGTATCCCTCCCAACCTTGTCCGTAATCCGGAAGGGAATTGCGCGCTTGACTGATTCCCGCCGTAAATGCCGAGCTCAAAAATCGCGAAGGCGCGATCGTCTCATCCACCGCCAACTGAAACTTCTGCTTCGAAGTCAGCGGACGTCGCTCGTGTGCCAGCTCTGGAAAAAAGATCGATCGTTTTCCGAGCACTTCCATCGTCTGTTTGAGCTGCGCCTTCGCACCTTGGTCAGCTTGCTGCGGAGGAGTCTGAGCCACCGGCGCGTCTGGCAAAGTGGCGCTCTGCGTTGCATGATCGCTCGCCTGAGCGTTCGCTGCGGTTGCAGTCCCGAGCAGCGCTATCAGCGCCACCGTCCCAAAAACAAGTACCCACAAAAACTGGCCTGTTCGTGCCTTCAATCCCTGGTCCCCCAACGTTCCCCCAAATCGCGTCACGACTAGTGTCTTTGCGCCCAATTCGCTGCCCAAAAGCTGCCGATAAGTTGATTCACTCCAGTATGTTCACAGTCTCTAGCACTCAGATGCGGCGCTCAACGGAAAAGTCATCGCCCAAATCCCGAGACTATCAGGTTTCCGCAGTACATCTCCGTTCAAAAGTGTGTGCTATTATCTGCCACTCAACGGAGACTCGCGTCTTAATCCCCGCCTCGCTCGGAGGTTCCAATGGGTCGCACACTTAAGATTGTTGGCATCGTTATCGTTGTACTGATTCTGCTCGTGGTCATCGCGCCGTTCCTCATCCCGGTGAACCATTTCCGGCCTCAAATCGAGGAACAAGCTTCCGCCGCCCTCGGTCGCAAGGTTAGCGTCGGCAATCTGAGCCTTTCGCTCTTCCACGGCGCGCTCGGCGCGGACAATCTTTCAATCGCCGACGACCCGAAGTTCAGCACCGCGCCGTTCCTCACGGCGAAGTCCGTGGATGTGGGTGTGGAAGTCATGCCGCTGATCATGTCCAAGACTCTCAACGTCACCAGCATCGTGATCGACGCGCCTCAAGTTTCTCTGATTCGAAACGCCGCCGGCGACTGGAACTATTCCACGCTCGGCGCGTCTCCCACAAAGGTGCAAGCCCAAGCCGCGCCAGCCGCTCCTGCCGGGCAAGCAAAGCCAGCCACTCCAAGCGCGCCAGCCTCAGGCGCTCCTCCCGCATTCACAGTCCAGAAGCTCGAGCTGAAAAACGGCCAGATCACCGTCAGTTCCGTCGGCAACGCGAAAAAGAGCAATTACAGCAACGTCAACGTCACCGCCTCAAACGTTTCGCTCGTCTCCAAATTCCCGGTGACGGTCACAGCCGACCTCCCCGGCGGCGGGAACTTCAAGGTTGACGGCAACGCCGGCCCCGTGAACGAAACGAACTCCGTCCTCACTCCGCTCGATGCGAAACTTACCGTGAGCTCGCTCAATCTCGCCTCCACCGGCTTCCTCGACCCGAGCGCTGGCCTCGGCGGCATTCTCGATCTCACCGGCAACATCGATTCACAGAATGGCTCTGCATCCACCAAGGGCAGCGCAAAACTTTCGAAAGCGCTCCTTGTCGCCGGAGGTTCGCCGTCAGCCGAGCCCGTCACGGTAGACTTCAATACGAAGTACGATCTGCTCAAGAACACCGGCGTATTAAATCCTTCGGTCCTCAAGATCGGTACAGCGGCGCTCAATCTTTCCGGCACGTATGAAGTCCCAGCCGCGGGCGCCGTACTCCACATCAAGGTGGACGGTCAGAGCCTCCCGGCCAAAGATCTGCAAGCTTTCTTGCCCGCGATCGGCGTCAATCTTCCGAAAGGCGCTTCGCTTCAACAGGGAACTCTCAGCACGAACCTCAACATCAACGGTCCCACGGATAAGCTCGTAACCAACGGCAACGTCGGTCTCTTCGGCGCGAAACTCGCCGGCTTCGACCTCGGATCTAAACTCTCCTCGGTTTCCGCGCTCACCGGCATAAAAACCGGTCAGGACCTCTCGATCGAAAAGTTGACCAGCAATCTTCGCATCGCTCCCGACGGAATCCAGGCAGACAGCTTCAACGCCGTCATGCCGCAACTCGGCACGGTAGTAGGCGGCGGCACCGTCAATGCGAAGAACCAGCTGGACTTTAAGATGGCTGCAAGCGTCTCGGACTCGTTGCTCACCGCGAGCCCAGTAGCAGCCGGCGCCGGTGCGCTTCTCGGCCAGGTGATGGGCGGCGGCGCCACCAAATGCAAAGGCGGCACCACGACCGTCCCATTTCAAATTCAGGGAACGACAAGCGATCCGAAATTCATCCCCGACGTAGGCGGCCTCGCCGCTGGATTGTTGAAGACGCAACTCGGCGGCGGCTGCGCGGGTGGCCCTGCTGCTGGCGGACAAAACGCCCTCGGCAACATCAAACAAAATCCCGCCGGCGCCCTGCAACAACTCGGCGGCCTCTTCGGCAAAAAGAAACCGAACTAAGCAAGCAACAACAACTGTCACCATCCACTTCGTACGGGCGCAGCTTGGTTCTGAGGCGGAAGCCGAAGGAACTGGCAGCGCCCTGATCGTCTAGACGTAAAATTTGACGTCTCACGGACTTTCTGAAATGAACATTCTTCTTGGCGAGTGCGTAAATGAATGGCACGACACGTCTGTTCGAAGCTCGCTGGAGAGTGCGCCCGAGTATCAGAGAGGTGGCTGCTCATGGATGCGTTCAGACTCAGCGCCAAACACGCGGCGCGTTCGCTGTGGCACGACAAGACATTTGCGCTGACCGTGGTGCTGACGTTCGCAGTGTGTATCGCGGCAAACGCCGCGCTCTTCGCCATCGTGAACTCGGTAATATTGCGCCCGCTGCCGATCGCCGACGCGAACTCGATCTTGCTGACCTCCAACGAATACCCCAAGGCCGGCGCGAACAATGGCAACGCCACTAGCTCCGGCGATTATATTGACCGCTTGCAGGAGGTGCCGGCGTTCGAGAGCCAGGCGTTGTTTCAGTCCCGAAGCCAGACGATCGAGCTCAACGGCGCTCCGGAGCAGGTGACCGGAATGCTGGTGACCCCGTCGTGGTTCCGTCTGCTCCACGTCACGCCGGAACTGGGGCGGCCGTTCAACGATGCCGAAGGCGAAATCGGCAACGAGCAAAAAGTTCTCTTGAGCTACGGGCTTTGGCAGCAACTGTATGGCGGAGACAAATCCGTTGTCGGCCACGACCTGCGCGTCAGCGGCAAACCGTACCAGATCGTGGGTGTGATGCCGCGCGACTTCACTTTCATCAACCCGCACGTGCGGATGTGGATGCCCGCGGCATTCACCGGTGAAGAAAAGAAAATTCACCACAGCAACAACTGGACGTATATCGGCCGGCTGAAACCCGGCGCGACAATCCAGCAAGTGCAGGCGCAAATCAACGCGCTCAATGCTGAAAATATGGACCGAATGCCGGAATTCAAGGAAATCCTGATTAACGCGGGATTCCACACCGACGTGAAACCGCTCCAGGATCTGTTGACGGCTGGAATCAAAGGAACCTTGTACCTCTTGTGGGGCGGCGCTTTGCTTGTCCTCCTGATCGGCGGGTTGAACATCGCCAACTTGGCGATGGCGCGGGTGGCTCGGCGCCGCAAAGAGATGGCGACGCGTATGGCGCTGGGCGCGGGACACGTGCAGCTGATGCGGCAGTTGTTGCTCGAGAATCTGGGCCTGGCGCTGGTGGGCGGGCTCACCGGGGTCGCGCTCGGCGCGATTCTGCTGAAGACGCTGAACATCGTGGGGCTGGAACACCTGCCGCGAGCGGGCGAAGTTCGCATGGACCTCACGGTCATCCTCGTATCGCTGGGGCTTTCTGTAGCGGCGGGATTATTTGTGGCGTTGTTTCTGCTTGTGAGCGTATCGCGAATCAGCATCAACGATGCTTTGCATGAAGATAGCCGCACCGGCACGACGGGAAAACAAACCCGCGGCGTGCGACAACTCCTGGTTGCGGCGCAAATCGGATTTGCATTCGCGCTGCTGGTTGGCGCAGGACTGCTGCTGGCGAGTTTTCGTTCGCTGCTGCATGTCGATCCGGGATTCAAACCCGACGGCGTTGTCACGGCGACGGTGACGTTGCCACGCGCGAAATATCCCGAAGACAAGCAAATTCGCGACTTTATGAATCGAGCGCTGCCGGCGTTGCGTGCGATCCCCGGCGTTTCTCGCGCGGGATCGTCCGAAACGGTGCCCCTCGGTGACGACCACAACGACAGCGTGATCCTCGCAGAGGGATACCAGATGAAACCCGGCGAATCGCTGATTTCACCGCTGAATATCTCGATTTCGCCCGGATATTTTGAGGCCATGGGAATTTCGATGGTGCGCGGCCGCGCATTCGACGACCGCGACAATGAAACCGTGCCGCGTGTGGTCATCGTGGACGAGACCCTGGCTCAGCACTTTTGGCCGAACATGGATCCGATCGGGCATCGAATGTATAACCCAAGCGATTCCAAGGACTTGATGAAGGTGGATGCGCACACGGAGTATATGACGGTTGTTGGTGTTGCGCGAAGTGTGCGATACGAGAATATGGACGGCTCGGGTGCGCCGTTCGGCGAGTACTACTTCCCGATGGCGCAAGCGCCGTCGCATGGATTCAAATTCGTGGCGAAGAGCACCGTCGATTCAAACGCAATCGTGCGCGAGCTCCGCAGCCAGGTCGCGGCAATCGATCGCGATGTGGCGGTTTTCGATGTGCATTCGATGAACGAGCGGATCGATCTCTCGCTAAGTTCGCGGAAGACGTCGATGGTGCTCGCCAATGCGTTTGGCGGAGTAGCTCTGTTTCTGGCTTCACTGGGCATTTACGGTGTGCTCGCCTACGTCGTAGCGCAACGCACGCGCGAGATGGGAATCCGTTTGGCCCTGGGTAGCACGCGTGGCGCAATTCTGGGACTTGTGCTGCGCGAGGGATTCAAGTTGGTAGCAATCGGCTTGCTCCTGGGAATGATTGGAGCTGTGTCGTTACAAAAAGCCGTGGCCAACGAGATTTACGGCGTGAAGCCGCTCGATCCCGTAGTGTTAGCCAGCGTGATGGCAGTGCTTGCCGCCGTGGGCCTCGTAGCCTGCGCGATCCCCGCCCACCGCGCGACCCGAGTCGACCCAATCGTCGCTCTCCGCTCGGAATAAGTTCATCCGATTCCCTCTCCCGCCATTTCGCGTACTTGCAAGAAGCTTCGTGGTTACGGCAAAGTCTGTATCCGTCGATTGTGAATTCTGACGAACCTTCGTCTAAGCCCAATCGGTGAAGCCGCTCTCTCTAGAGAAACTGAGGACTCCAAAAATGCGCAAGACGGTGCGAGTCAGTTTACTCGCGACAATATTCCTGTGGCCGCTGGTCGCGAGGGCCCAGGCTCCTGACTTGGCCCCGCCGCGCTACGACCTGCTCCTCAAAGGCGGGCACGTCATCGATCCTGCGAACGGGATTGACGCGAAGATGGATGTCGGCATTTCGTCGGGGAAGATCACAGCAGTCGAGAAGGGCATTCCCGCGAATCAAGCGAGCAAAGTTGTGGATGTCTCGGGCCTCTACGTCACACCCGGACTGATCGATATCCACTACCACGTCGGGCATGGAGGCGCTCCGCTCAATTGGTTCTCGCCAGACGCGGCAACGCACGAAGTTCTTTCCGCAGCCACCCTCGCATCAGCCGATCCTCGCGCACCCCTTGTTCCATACGGAATTCCAGCGGATCTCGCTTTGCAGTCCGGAGTTACGACGATCGTGGACGCCGGGAGCGCCGGTGCCGACACGTTTTTACAGGAGAAAGAAGAAGTAATCGACCACGCAAAGGTCCGCGTGCTGGCGTTTCTCAACATTATCTCGGATGGCATGAAAGGAGGATTGGAACAAAGTGTTGATCAGATGAACGTGAAGCGGTGCGCCGACACGATTCAGAAGTATCCCGACATTATTGTCGGCGTAAAGACCGCGCACTACTGGACGCAAAGACCTCTAGACGAAGTGCATCCAACGTGGGCTGCGGTGGATCGGGCCATCGCCTGCGGCGAGGCCGCGAAGGTTCCGGTGATGTTCGATTTCTGGCCGCGCCCCGAGAGAAGTTACGCGGACCTGATACTACAAAAGGCGCGCCCTGGCGACATCCATACCCATGTCTTCGCGCAGCAATTTCCCATCATCGTGGAAGGCAAGCTCAATCCTATCTTGGAGCAAGCGCGAAGCCGCGGCGTGATTTTTGATGTGGGGCACGGTGGGGGAAGTTTCTGGTTTCGCAATGCGGTGCCGGCGGTCAAGCAGGGATTTATTCCCGACTCCATGTCCACGGACCTACACACCGGCGACTTCACGGTTCTGAGCATGAGCAATGTCATGTCCAAGTTCTTGAGTATGGGAGTTCCGCTGAATGATCTGATTCGGCGCTCCACAGTGAACCCGGCCCGTGAAATTCATCGACCGGAGCTTGGAACTTTGTCGTTGGGCAAGGAGGCCGATGTCGCTGTCCTCGAAGAACTGCACGGCCACTTCGGTAACGTCGACAGTGGTTATGCCAAGATGGAAGGAACATCTCAGATCGTCGCGCGCATGACGATTCGGGCTGGGCGAATCCTCTACGATCCATCCGGCCTCAGCATGGTCCCTTGGGAAAAAGCTCGCCCTCAATATTTCAACATCCCCATGTTAGAAGGCTCGCTTCCAGCCACCGCAGACAGCCTCCCAAGGAACTGACAGGAGACGGCCGTCGGGCGGCCAAATGCTGAGCTTGAATCGATTGTGTGTCTTCGAATCGCACTATTGCATGCTAATTCGCGATGTCAAATTCGATTCGATAACGAAATTCATTGACTTAGGTGGTGCAGTGATGGTAATATAACCTTCATGAAATACTGCGAGCGGCGGCTGAAACCCGCCGCTCGTTCCATTTCGGGAAGCCAGCATCTCCCCTGGAATGAATCTCTTAGAGCCGCACGTCGATATCCCTTTTAGAATGAAATTCTTAACACTCGTGCGCCTCTAATACCCATAAAATCACATTCTTACGCAAAACCCCCGGGGGGAGGGCCGTCGGGAAGGTCGCTGGAAAGTTTCTCGCGAGCGCATCGAGTTTTGATATTCCAATCTGGAATATCAAAACGAACCAGAAGCGGCGCGAGACTACTCGTAGCGCAACGCAACCATCGGATCGACCCGCATTGCACGCCGAGCAGGAATGTAGCTCGCCAGGAGCGCAGCCACGAGCACAATTCCGATCACAGCGGCATAGGTCGCCGGGTCGCTCGGTTTCACGCCAAACAGCATGCTCGTCAGCAATCGGGTGACGGCCGCGGCGCCTGCGAATCCAATCACGATTCCCACACCGGCAAGCACCAGCGCCTGCCGCAACACGAGTCGCAAAATCTCGCCGGGACTCGCGCCAAGCGCCATCCGCAATCCGATCTCGTTCGCTCGCTGTCCCACGACGTACGACATCACGCCGTAAACTCCAGCCAGCGCAAGGCAAACCGCGAGCCCAGCGAAAATTCCCAGCAGCAACGTCCGGAATCGCGGCGCCGCAATGTTTTCCGACAACGCCTGCTCCATCGTCGAAAACTTCGCAGGCACGTCGGGCGAAATCACCCGCATCTTTTCTCGCATTGCCGCAGTGATCACACCGGGTTCCGCGTCGGTCCGCACGATCACTCGCATATTCGTCGCCGGCTGAGGATGCTGCAGGTACGGCATATAAATCTCGGCCTCAGGTTCGCTCGTAGGCCCTTGCTGCCGAACGTTGCCGACCACGCCGACGATCCTCATCGGATTCATCGAATCGAGTCCGCAAAAAATCATGCGCCCGATCGGATCCTGATTCGGAAACGACCGCCGCGCCAAAGCGTCGTTGATGACCGCGGTAAACGGAGCATCGTAAGCGTCCGCATCATTGAAATCGCGGCCCGCGCGCAATGGAATTCCCATCGTCGCAAACGCGCTCGGCGTCATGACCGTGAAGATCGCATTTGGCCCGGTGATGTCGAAACTGGTCGGCAAATGATCGACGAAATAAATACCGTTCGAGCTCGTATAGCCCGGAACCATCGTCGTGGCCGCCGCGTTGTGCACACCTGGAAACCCGCGCAGTTCGGGCAGCAACTGCGAGTAAAAGCGGATCCCTCGCTTTGCCGAGTCGAGATCAACAGAAGGCACGCTGGTCTCGGCCATCACGATCCGCTCCGAAGTAATGCCAAGCTGCACGTTCTGCAATGCGAGCAAACTCTTGACGAGCAAACCAGCGCCAGCAACGAGAATTACCGAGAGCGCGATTTCCGCGACGACCAATCCTTGCCGCAAACGATCCGCCATCGTTCCGCCGCCCGCGCGACGCACGCTCTGTTTTAGCGCGGAATTTATGTCGACGCGCAGCACCTGCAACGCCGGCGCAAGCCCAAACACGAGGCTAGCGACAAGCGACAACGCGAACGCAAAGAGCAACACGCCGCCGTCGATTCCGGCTTCATTCAAACGAGGCACATCTTGCGGCGCCAGCGCGACAAGCGTCTTCGCGCCCCAATACGCAATAATCACACCGACAACGCCGGCAACGAGCGCCAGCACGACGCTCTCGGTGACCAACTGCCTCACGATCCGTCCGCGCCCGGCGCCAATCGCTGCGCGAATCGCAATCTCACGCGTCCGCCCAACCGCGCGAGCAAGCAACATGTTCGCAAGATTCGCGCACGCAATCAGCAACACAACGCCCACTGCGGCCAACATCATCAGCAGCGTCAGTCGATAATCACTAACCAGGAAGTCGCGAAGACGCGTGACCGCCACACCCTTCGTTTTATTGGAATCCGGATATTGCGCTTCCAGCCGCGCTCCGATCGCGGTCATCTGCGTCTGCGCTTCCGCCAAATCGACGCCATCCTTCAGTCTGCCGACGACGCGATAGTTATGCGCGGAGCGTGACGGCGTCTCCTCGCCGAAGATGCCTTCGGTGAGCCACACGTCCGTCTTCTCGGGGAAGCCAAACCCCGGCGGCATGACGCCGACGATAGCGAGCGACTTTCCGTCGGCCACAACTGCTTTACCGAGCGCAAGTTGTGGTTCCGCAAAATTGCGAACAGCGAACCCATAACTGACGATGGCGCCTCCCGCGCTTCCGACTTTCAGTTCGTCCGAGGTGAACTCGCGGCCAATCGCCGGCGAGGCACCGAAGCACTCGAAAAAGTCTGAGGAGATCGCACTCGTCATCAGGAATTCCGCGGTAGCGCTGGCACCGGTCATCACCGACACCGGTATTTCGTCGTTGCGGTAGATCGCCATGTGTTCAAAAGCCGAGTTCTGATCATGCCAATCGTGAAAATCCGGCGCTGAGACTGAGCCCATGTGTCCCGATATCTTCCAAAGACTGGCTAGCCGGACGATTCGATCCGGCTGCGAATAAGCAAGTGGTCGCAGCAGCACCGCTCGCACAACGCTGAACATCGCGGTGTTGGCGCCGATACCGAGCGCAAGAATCAGCACCGCCGTAAGCGTAAAGCCTAGATTCTTCAGTAACATCCGCACCGCAAACCGGAAATCCTGAGTGAACGACTCCAACCAGGGCAAGCTTCGGCGGTCCCGCACCATCTCTTCGGTCTGCGCGAAGCCACCCAGACGCATCAACGCGTTGCGCCGTGCCTCTTCCATACCCATTCCGCGCTGCAAATTTTCATCGATGTGCAGTTGCAGGTTGCTCTGCATCTCCGCCGCGAAATCCTTTTCCGAGTCGCGCGAACGTCCGAAAAAATTCTTCAGCCGCAGAAACCACGCTCGCATCCCTCTCATGAATTCTCCTCACCCGGCGCAAGGAATCGCGCCAGAATTGCTGTCGCTTGCGACCATTCGCGAGCCTCTCGCGCGAGTTGCTTTCGTCCCGCTCGAGTCAGCCTGTAGTACTTCGCCTTACGGTTGTTGTCCGACTGTCCCCACTCCGAATCGATGTAGCCCTCTTGCTCCAGCTTGAGCAGGGCAGGGTAGAGCGTCCCGTAATTCACCGACAGCAAATCGCCGCTGGTCTGCTCGATGCGCCGCGCGATCCCGTATCCGTGCAGCGGCCCGAGCATCTCGAGCGTTTTCAGCACCATCAGTGCCAGCGTCCCCTGCCAGACATCCGTTTTGTCGCCCATCGACGCCTCCTATTGCTTACC
Source organism: uncultured Acidobacteriota bacterium (assembly GCA_963795355.1). Lineage (GTDB taxonomy): Bacteria > Acidobacteriota > Terriglobia > Acidiferrales > UBA7541 > Acidiferrum. The sequence continues at coordinate 144,345 of CAWCHM010000005.1, read as the reverse complement.
CATAGCTCGCTGCCACTGCTCCTATTGGATAGCAATACGGACCCACGCACACAAAAGTTCCGTGAAAGTGCAGACGCTCCGAATCTCCATTTGTCTTCCTGGCATCCGTCGATCAATTCCGCCGCGTCGGCCGCCCGCGTCTTGACACTCCTGTAACTTCCCACTAGCCTCATCCGTCTACAAACCAACGTCCGGGTCCGCGTCCTACGCAACCCAACTGAGGGAGTTCCGAATGCATCACGTTTTGCGTCGAAGCCTGTCGTTTGCCTCCGCACTTGCCCCGACACTCGCCCCAACGCTTGCGATCGCAACGTTGCTGAGCGTCGCCATCCCGCAGCGCGCCGCCGCGCAGGGAGGCGAGCCGCAAACCTTCGCCATCCGCGGCGCAACGATCGTGCCCGTCTCCGGACCGCGCATCGAAAACGGCACCGTAATCGTGGCTCACGGGATCATCACCGCCGTCGGCAAAGACGTGAACTTCCCGCAGGAAACCTGGGTCATCGACGGGAAAGGCCTCACCGTCTATCCCGGGCTGATCGATTCCTTTACCGACGTCGGCCTCGTCGCACCGCCGGGAGCCGAAGGCGCGCATGGACCGGCCCCAGCATCGCGCGGCCCCGAAGATCGCCCCGCATCCACGCCGTGGCGCGATGCCGCAGGCGAAGCGACGCTGGCCGACAAACGCATCGAAACCTGGCGCGACGGCGGCTTCACCACCGTCATCTCCGCAAATAAGGGAGGAGTCTTCCCTGGGCAAGCTGCACTGCTCGACCTCGGCGGCGAACGCAACGGCGACCTCGTGGTAAAAGCGCCTGTCGCGATTCCAGTTTCACTTACGCCGCCGGGCGGTTTCGGCAGCTTTCCGGGCTCGCTGATGGGTACTCTCGGCTACGCGCATCAGGTTTGGCTCGACACCGAATGGGGCTCCCGCGCCGAAGCTATCTATGACAAGAATCCGCGCGGCATCGCGCGTCCTCGCTACGACCGCACCGACTCCGCGCTCGCCGACGCACTCGAAGACAAAGCCGTCGTCCTGATTCCAGCAAATACGACAATTCAGATTCGCCGCTCGTTTGAACTTGCCGAGCTGTGGCATGTTCCCACTGTTCTCTACGGCGGGCAGGCGAGTTACGAAGTCGCCGACGAAATCGCCGCAAAGAAATTGCCGGTGCTGGTCAATCTGAAGTGGCCCGAAGCGGAAAAAGATGCGGATCCGAATGTCACTCCCACGCTGCGCACACTCCGCTTCCGCGAGCACGCGCCGTCTTCGCCTGCGGCGCTGGCCAAAGCGAACGTAAAGTTCGCGTTTTACGATGGCGGCGCCGCCAACCCGAAAGAAGCGCTGAAGGCCGCAAAGAAATCGATCGACGCCGGACTCGCAACGGATGCGGCGCTTCGCGCCCTCACCCTGTCGGCGGCAGAAATTTACGGAGTTTCGGATCGACTCGGCTCCATCGACAAAGGCAAGATCGCAAATCTTGTCGTCGCGGATGGCGACATCTTCAACGAAAAGACGAAAATCAAATACGTTTTCGTCGATGGCCGCAAATACACGATTCACGAGCCGGAAAAACCAAAAGATCCCCCCAAGGGCGATCTGAGCGGGAAATGGAAGCTGACGTTTACTTCGCCCGAAGGTCCGGACGAAGCGACCGCGGACATCTCAATGGCGTCGGACGGCTCGCTCTCGGGCACCGTGGCGAGCAAGCACGGCAACTCCAGCATCATCGAGGGCAATCTCAGCGCTGACAAATTCACGTTCAAAATCAATTTGCCTATCGAAGATTCGCCGAGCGACGTGATTTTCTCGGGCACGTTCGACGGCAAAGCAATGAAAGGAAATATTCACGTGGCCAACGTCGGCGTGGACATCGATTTCACCGGAGCAAAGCCAACAGAGAAGGCGATGAGCGCTGCCGAAGTGAAAGCACAAACCGAAATGGGGAGCCCGCGATGAACAAGCGCCTTCTCGTCACACTCACCGCAGTTGTTGCAGCAACGTTCGCGCTGACGGCGTCCAGGCTTTTGGCGGCGCAACCGAACACGGCGCCCGCGCCGGAGGCTGCTCCGATCATCCTGATTCAAAACGCCACGATCCTCACGGTATCGCACGGCACCATCGAACACGGGTCCATCCTCATTAAGGATGGCAAGATCGCCGAGGTCGGCGAATCCGTGAAAGCGCCGAGCGGCGCGCAGGTGATTGACGCGAACGGCCAGTTTGTCACGCCCGGCATCATCGATTGTCACTCGCACATCGCGATCGACGGCAACGTCAACGAAGGAAGCATCTCGGTCTCGTCGATCGCAAACACCGCCGATGTCCTGGATCCCGATGACGTTGACATCTATCGCGATCTGGCGGGCGGCGTAACGACGGCGAACATCCTTCACGGCAGCGCTAACCCGATCGGCGGCCAGACTGTCGTCATCAAGCTGCGCTGGGGTCAGCCAGCTTCCAAGCTGCCGTTTGAAGGTGCGCTACCAGGCATCAAGTTCGCGCTCGGCGAAAATCCCAAGCACTCCAATTTTGGTGGTCGCGGCCGCGAAGCTCGCTATCCCGCAACGCGCATGGGTGTTGAAGAAACGATTCGCGGCGCTTTTTCGGAAGCGCGCGATTACAAAGCGAAGTGGGACGATTACAACAAACGCACCTCTGCCGGCGAGAAGAACCTGATCGCGCCGCGTCGCGATTTGCGGCTCGATCCACTTGTCGAAGTTCTGGAAGGGAAGCGCTACGTCCATTCGCACTGCTACCGCGAAGACGAGATTCTGATGTTGCTCCGCGTCGCGAAGGAATTTGGATTCAAGGTGCGCACGCTGCAGCACGTCCTCGAAGGCTATAAGGTCGCCGATGAACTTGCCGCTGCCGGTGTCGGAGCATCCACGTTCTCCGATTGGTGGTCCTACAAGGAAGAGGCGTGGAACGCGATTCCATACAACGCGGCTTTGATGACCAGGCGCGGTGTGATCGTTTCGATCAACTCCGATGACGCGGAAGAAGCGACGCACCTGAATCAGGAAGCCGCGAAGACAATCAAGTTTGGCGGGTTGTCGCACGACGAAGCGCTGAAACTCGTCACCATCAATCCTGCAATCCAGCTTGGCATCGACAAGCGGGTGGGCTCGATCGACACCGGCAAAGACGCCGACCTCGTCATCTACAATCACGATCCGCTTAGCGCTTACGCCGTTGTACAGAAGACCCTGATCGATGGGCGCGTGCTGTTCGATCGTCAGAAAGACATTGCCGATCGCCCGGCTCTCGAAAAAGAAAAGAAAGCTTTGATCGAGAAAGAAAAGAAAGAACAGAAGGACGAGAAAAAGCCGGACGCGAAACCAGGCGACAAGAAACCAGATGAGAAGGCCAAGCCGCAGAGCGACGCGGCCGTTGTTGGAGGTGCGCTGTGAAGCACAGCCTCATCTCCCGCATTGGCTTCACAACGGCTGCCGCACTGGTTCTCGCCAGTGCCTCGTTCGCACAACAGGAGCAGTCCACAACCATCGCGATCACTCACGCAAAGATCTTTACGCTGGCAGGCGCGCCCATCGAAGACGGCGTGCTTGTGATTAAGGACGGCAAAATCGCCGCTGTCGGGTCAAACGTCGATGTTCCGTCTGGCGCAAAAGTGATCGATGGCAAAGGTTTGCAGATTTACCCCGGATTGTTCGATCCGGTTACGCAGATCGGGTTGAGCGAGATCTCCGCCGTCAGCGCGACGGTGGACACGACCGAAACCGGAAGCATCAATCCCGACGCGGTCGCAGCCGACGCGGTCCTGCCTTCGAGCGAGCACATTCCCGTCACGCGTGCGGCAGGAATCACCGAAGTTCTCGCTGTGCCCGCAAGCGGCGGATTCGATTCGCGCGGCTCATCGAATCTCCTCGGTGGACAGGCATCCGCGATTCACCTTGCAGGTTGGACGATCAACGACATGCTCATCAAAAAGAGCGTGGCGATGGTCATAGACTGGCCGACGATCGAAACCGAGTCGATCGATTTCTCGACCTTTACGCGCAAACAGAAGCCGTATTCCGAAGCGAAACAGGAGTACGACAAGCAGGTCGACGAACTCTCTGACTGGCTCGACAACGCGCGCCATTACGCAGTTGCGTGGGGACACGGCGGGCCTGCGGAATATCAGCGCGATCTGAAGCTTGAAGCGCTGGTCCCTGTGATCCGCGGCGAACTTCCCGTGCTCGTCTTCGCCAGCCGGGCGCACGAAATTCGCGCGGCGGTTGAGTTCTGCGACAAACAGAAAATCAAAATGATCCTCGCCGGCGGGGCCGAATCGTACAAAGTGAAGGATCTCCTGCGGTCAAAAAATATCCCGGTAATTCTCCAGCCCACGCTCACCGAACCGCTCGACGAAGATGATCCTTACGATCGCTCGCTAACCACCGCGGCAGAACTCGCTGACGCTCATGTGAAATTCGCGTTCGGCAGCTTTGACAACTCTTTTGCGCGCCGTCTCGGGCAGCAAGCTGCCAACGCCGTTGCGCACGGCCTCGCCTACGACGAAGCCCTCAAAGCCGTGACCATCTATCCAGCGCAGATTTTCGGTCTGTCCGATCAGATCGGCACACTCGAAAACGGAAAAATCGCCAACATCATTGTCACCAATGGCGATCCGCTGGAAGTCACCACCGACGTTCGCTACCTCTTCATCAAAGGCCAGCTGACGTCTACCGACAACAAACACCAAGCTGAGTACGAAAAGTATCTGAACAGGCCCAAAGCGAAGTAGTTCGACCAGTCGTTAAACAACCGGGGCGTTGCCGCGATCATGTAGGCCGCAGCGCCGCTGCGCCCCTGTCCGCAAGTTCTAATGGTGGTTATGAAGCTCCCTGATCCCCTCGAAAATTATCCCGATTCCAAGCATGAAGAAGATGAGGCGTCCAATCCACGCAGGCTCAATCGGACGCGATTGTTGTCGAGTCCCGAGTCGTCCCGGATAAAATTTCCCGCTCGGGCGCAAAGTGATCAAAATGAATATGCACCCGATAATGATTTCAAACACGAGCGTTCCCCTCTACGCAGAATGTAATCTATCCACGCCTCGAAACGACGTCTAAAGTAGGCTCCTCCAATCGCTTGTTGATGGTATTCGCCTCTCCAGGAAACGTTCCCCACCCTCGCCCGTCCAAATAGCAATAGAATCGTCCGTCCACCCATTTCAACGAGGCAAAAATGCAGACGCTCCTCCAAGACCTCCGTTACGCTTTCCGTCTCCTTCTTAAGACTCCTACGTTCACCGCCATCGCCATACTGACGCTCGCTCTCGGCATCGGCGCTAATACTGCAATTTTTAGCGTCGTCAACGCTGTGCTCCTGCGCCCGCTCGCATATAAGGACCCGTCGCGTCTCATTCTCGTCGCGGAAAAGAGCCCATTTCCGGTCATCAGCACGTCGTATCAAAATTATGTCGACTGGCGCGCGCAGAGCTCCTCGTTCGAATCGCTCGAAGGCACACGGGGCACGACGATTACGCTGACTGGCTCCGGCGAGCCTCAGCGCCTGAGCGCACGCATGATGACCGCGCCAATGTTCGGGCTGCTTGGCGTCGACGCCCACGTCGGCCGAACATTTCGCGCTGACGAAGATCGCGCGGGCGCGACTCCGGTAGCGATTCTGAGTTACGGTTTGTGGCAGCGCCAGTACGGCGGCGCCGCCGACGCGGTCGGTAAATCGATCGACCTCGATTCGCGGCCGTACACAATTGTCGGTGTCATGCCTGCGGGATTCGAACTGCTCCAGCCCGCTGATGTTTTTCTGCCGTTCACTCCGTGGGCCGCAACTCTTCCGGACGATCGCAATTGGCATCCCGGCATCATCGTGATCGGCCGCCTCAAACCGGGCGTGACGCGCGAACAGGCGCGCACCGAAATGCTCGGCATCACGAAACGCCTCGAGCAGCAATATCCCGATTACAACACCGGCACCAGCGCCGACGTCGTCGCGTTGCAATCACAAATGGTGCAGAACGTCCGGCCGGCCTTGATGTTGCTGCTTGGCGCCGTGACGTTCGTTCTGCTGATTGCCTGCGCGAACGTGGCGAATCTTCTCCTTGCGCGGGCCGCGGCCCGTGGACGCGAAGTCGCAATTCGAACATCGATGGGCGCCACCCGCGGTCGCGTCATCCGCCAACTCCTTACGGAAAGCGTGCTGCTATCGCTGGCAGGCGGCATTCTCGGTCTGGTTTTCGCGCAAGCTTCGCTGGCGCCATTGCTGAAAATATCGGCGGGCTCGGTTCCGCAAGTATTCGAAGTGACTCTCGATCGCCCGGTACTGATCTTTACGATCGTGATGTCGGTCATCACTGGTCTTCTCTTTGGCATTGCACCGGCGCTGCGCACGACGAAGCTCGATTTGCGCGAGACGCTTAACGAAGGCTCGCGCGGCTCGACCGCTGGGCCGGGTCATCATCGGCTGCGCGGCGTACTCATCTGTGCCGAAATTGCGCTGGCGATGCTGCTCCTGGTCGGGTCCGGCCTGCTGCTGCGGAGTTTCGAACGCATGCAGGACACACCGATCGGATTTCAGGCCGATCATCTTTTCGTTGCCGATCTTCCGCTCTCGCAAACGGCGTACGCGCGTCCTGAACAGCGCTATGGCTTCTATGATCGGCTGGTTGATCGCGCGCAGACTCTACCTGGGGTTCGCGCGGCGGCCGCGGCTTCGTATCTTCCTGTCAGCGGCGGCGGGAGCATCATTCATTTCAATATCACAGGGCATCCGCCGAAGAGCCCGCACGAGTATGTCGCCGCGGGCTACTGCACCGTGACGGGAAACTATTTCGAAACGTTGGGCGTCCCGCTGTTGCAGGGACGCTATCTCCTGCGTTCCGACAGCGAGCGCGCTCCATCCGTGGTGGTCGTCAATTCCACGTTCGCCAAAACATATTTCCCCAACGAGAACCCGCTCGGCCGCCGCATCCAACTCGGCGCCACTCCCGACAACACTGTGCCGACGATGGAAATTGTGGGCGTCGTTTCGAATGTCACGCAGGGGCTCGGCCTCGATCCCACTGCCGAGATGTTCGTTCCATTCAAACAGGGCGACCAACTTCTCCCCGTGTTTCAGCTTTCGCTCGTGATGCGCACGTCTGCCGACCCGCACCAGGAAGCTGCGGCGCTCCGCAGCGCGGTCGGCGAGATCGATCCCAATCAGCCGATCGTCAAGATTCGAACGATGGAAGACAATATGGCCGCGACTGTGGCGCAGCCGCGATTTCGAACGTGGCTCATCGGGATTTTCGCGACGCTGGCGCTGCTGCTCGCTGCTGTCGGCATCTACGGCGTGATGTCGTATTCCGTTACGCAGCGAACCAGCGAAATCGGCATTCGCGTAACGCTGGGCGCTCAGCCTAACGACGTCTTTCGAACGGTCGTCGGCGAAGGCTTGCGGTACGCGCTGCTGGGCGTCGCGATTGGCGTCGCTGCGGGGCTCGCGCTGACGCGCCTTCTCGCCAGTTTTCTGTACGGCATCAGCGCCTACGACCCGGTTACTTTTTTGGCCGTCGCGACGCTGTTGATCGCGGTTTCGGCCGCCGCGTCGTTCTTCCCGGCGAGACGGGCTACGCGGGTCGATCCTATCGTCGCCCTTCGTTACGAGTAGATAGTTCGAAGATCGCGAAACTTTTGCCGCGGTTTTGCGTTTCTATCTATGAGCATGCGCACACGTTTGCCTGTCGCCGCCTTTGCGCTCGGAATCACCGCATTTTTGACGGTGCCGACCCGCGCGCAATCGCAGGACCCCGAAAAGATCATCGATCAATACATCAAAGTCCAAGGCGGAGCGAAAAACCTCGGCAAGGCGCAAACGATCTCCGTCGAAGGTACGCTCACCAACGCCGCCGACGGCAAAACCGGCACGTATACCTTCGACTCTAAGCTCCCCAACCGATACTACTCCGAGCTCGTCCTCGGCGATCAAAACGTCATCGAGGCTTACAACGGCAAATCCGCATGGCACCGCACGACGAACGGAGAAATCACGACGCTCGTTGGCGTCGACGGCACACAACTTGAATCCGCCGGGCAGTATTACAATTCACATCTCGTCAACGCAAAGAAAAATAAGCTCGGCCTCGCATTCATTGGTCACGCGCAGGTCCGTGGCAAAGATGCGCTGCAAATCGAAGTCACCACGCCCGCGGGCCTCAAGCGGGAGGTTTTCTTCGATCCGCAATCGCATCTGATCGTCAAAGAATCCGCCGCAATCGGCGGCGTGGATCAGGAAGTCTTTTACGATGACTATCGCCTCGCTGGAACGTTGAGGCTCCCGTACAAGATCGAACTCCACCGCGGCTCCGATACTTATCAAATCGCCGTCACCAAAGCGTCCGTCAACTCCACGGTCGGCGAGCGCGTTTTCGATTTCCCTAAAAGAGAGCAAGTCCAGCTTCCTGACCTGAAGGCGCTGTTTAAAGAAGTCGACGACAATCAAAAAGCCATCGACAAAATCAAGGAAAACTACGCCGGCACGCGGAACGAAGAGGAAACTGAATACGACAAGACCGGCAAAGTCACCAAGCACGAGCAGAACGAATATAGTTTTTTCTATCTCGACGGCGACGAGGTCTCGACGCTAACCAAAAAAGATGGCAAATCGCTGAGCGCAGAGGAACAAGACAAGGAAAACAAGAAAACGCAGAAAGCCATCGAGGATATTCAGAAAAACAAAGCCAAGAAAGACGCCAAAGAAGAAAGGCAGAAAGAAGAAGGCAAAGAAAAAGATGACGATGACGTCGGCATCGAAGTTTTCATCCGCGCCTGCCAGTTCGTCAATCCGCGTCGCGAGCGTTTCCGCGGCCAGGACGTTTTGGTTTTTGATTTCGAGCCCAATCCCGAATTCAAGCCCCACAAGCTCGCCGAAAAAGTCGTCCACGAACTGGCCGGCGTAATCTGGGTCGACGAAAAAGCACATGACGTCGCGCGCCTCGAAGCCTATTTCGTCGGCGATTTCCGCTTCGCCGGCGGCCTCGTCGCCAATCTGCAAAAGGGAACCAGCTTCACCTTCGAGCAGGCTTACATTAACAACGAAGTTTGGCTCCCCACTTACGAAGAGGCCCACGTCGGCGTCCGCGTCCTCATGGTGAAGGGATTCAAGGTCAACGCCGTAACCCGCTACTCCGACTACAAAAAGTTCAACGTAGAAAGCGTAGCCAGCATCAACAAGCCCAAAGACCCCCCCGATTCCACATCTCAAACGCCCCCTGACCCGCCGAAACCATAAATCGCCCCGCCGCACCTCTTTCCGAAAGTGTTAGCATCCAATCCGCAATCCCAACCAGGAGCCTGTCACATGTCCCGATTCCTAACGGCTTTTCTCGCACTCTCATTTTTTCTGACCATGGCCATCTCGACGCGCGCCCAATCCACCGCCACCCTCCACGTCGCGATGGCCGGCCTCGCCCATGGCCACGCCGACGGGTTCCTCAATCACATCAAAGATCGCCACGACGTCGAACTCGTCGGGATCGCCGAGCCCGACAAAGCTATCTTCGATCGCTACGCCGCGAAATTTAATCTCGATCCCAAGCTTTACCACGCCGATCTCGATGAACTCCTCACCTCCACCAAGCCCCAAGCCGTTCTCGTCTACACCAACACCCACGATCACGTCCGCGCCGTCGAAATCTGCGCCAAACACAAAGTTCCCGTCATGATGGAAAAGCCGCTCGCCATCAGTATCGATGACGCTCACGCAATTGAGCGCGCCGCGAAATCCGCAAACATTCCCGTCCTCGTCAATTACGAAACCACGTGGTACCGCAGCAATCGCGCCGCCTACGATCTCGTCCACCAGAATAAAATCGGCGACGTTCGCAAAGTCGTCGTACACGACGGCCACTCCGGCCCCGCAAAAATTCACGTGCAGCCCGAATTTTTCGCGTGGCTTAACGACGCAAAGCTCAACGGCGCCGGCGCTCTCTACGATTTCGGCTGCTACGGCGCCGATCTCATGACCTGGCTCATGGACGGCCGCCGTCCCGACTCCGTCACTGCCGTCACTCAACACTTCCAGCCCAACGTTTACAAGGTCGACGATGAAGGCACCATCATCCTCACCTATCCGAAAGCGATCGCGATTTTGCAAGCCTCGTGGAATTGGCCCTTCGACCGGAAAGATATGGAGGTCTACGGCGAAACCGGCTACGCCATCACTGTGAAGCGCGACGACGTCCGCGTGCGCCTCCCCAGCGAAAAAGAGGAGAAGTTGATCAACGCAAGTCCGGTCCCCGCCCCCGAAGACGATTCCATCAACTATCTCCGCGCCGTCGTCCTCGACAATCTGAAGCCCGCCGGGCTCGGCGCACTCGACACCAACATCGTCGTCACCGAAATCCTCGACTCCGCCCGTCAATCCGCCGCTAGCGGCAAAACCATCCATCTCCGCTAGTCAACACTGTCATCCCCAGCGAAGCAAAGGATCTCGGACGTATGCACTAGCGACCGCCGCACGTCGTGCAAATAAAAAGCCCGGCGCACCAACGCGCCGGGCCCAACCCAATTCCGAAAAATAATCCGCTGCTACCGACCCGAAACCACCATATCCAGCACCTCTCTCACTTTTTCCACCAGCGCACTCGGCGTAAACGGCTTCTGCAAAAACGCCACGCCTCTCTCCAAGGTCCCATCCTGCGCAATCACGTTGTACGTGTATCCCGACATATACAGCACCCGCACCGACGGCTGCCGCGCCAGGACTCTCTTCGCCAATTCGCGCCCGCTGACTCCCGGCATGATCACATCCGTCAGGAGCAGGTGAATCTTCCCGCCGTCGCGCCGGTCCGAAGCCAACCGCTCTGCTTCCTCCGCATTGCCTGCCTCAATCACGGTGTATCCCCGAGCAACCAGCACTGTCCGCGTCAATTCGCGCAATTCCGGTTCATCTTCAACGAGCAAAATTGTCTCGCGCCCCGACAATTCCTTCGCCGGCTCCGCAGGTTTCCCCGCATTCGCCGCGGTCTCCACCGCCTCATCAACGCGCGGCAGATAGACCTTAAACGTCGTCCCGTGACTCAGCTCGCTGTACACCCAGATATATCCGCCGCTCTGCTTCACGATGCCGTACACCGTCGACAATCCAAGCCCGGTTCCGCGCCCGCTTTCTTTCGTCGTGTAAAACGGCTCAAAAATATGCGCCACCGTCTCGGCGCTCATGCCGATGCCGGTGTCACTGACCGCCAGCATCACGTATTTCCCTGGTTTCACCGACGTGTGATCGCGCGCATAAAGCGCATCGAGTTCCACATTTGAGGTTTCAACCGTCAGTCGCCCGCCGTCCGGCATCGCATCCCGCGCATTCACCACCAGATTCATGATGACCTGCTCGATCTGCCCCGGATCGGCCTTGATCGCTCCTACCGCTTCCGTCGCGACCGTCACCATCTGAATGTCTTCGTCCATCAATCGCCGCAACAACTTGTCCAGACCAACCACAATGCTGTTCAAATCCAAAACCTTTGGCTGCATCACCTGCCGCCGGCTGAACGCCAACAATTGCCGCACAAGTCCGGCCGCTCGCTCCGAGGCATCTTCAATCCGCTCGATGTCCGATCGCAGCTCCGGCATTCCTTTCGCTCGAATCAGCGCCAGTTCTGTATAGCCCTTGATGACCGTCAGCAAATTATTGAAGTCGTGCGCGATGCCGCCCGCCAGCCGCCCCACCGCTTCCATGCGCCGCGACTGTTGCAGCTGCCCTTCAAGCTGCTTCTTGTCCGTGATGTCGATGATGATGCCTTCCATCAGCGGATGCGAATCGCTTCCCGGCACAACCGCCGCCGTGTCGCTTACCCAGATCACGCGCCCATCTTTTCGAACGATTCGATACTCCGCCTGAAATCGCTCTCCTCGCTTGCTTGCGTCCTCCGCGATCTCCACAATCTTCTGGTCTTCCGGATGAATGTGCTTCATCCACTGCCGCGACTCCGCCAGCCACTCGTCCGCCGTGAATCCAAACATCGTCTCGACCTGTGGGCTCACGTAAAGCCACTGCCCATCGATCCCCAATTCCGCGATGTAGCTGACCGCCGCCACTTGCTCGATCAGCGTCTGATATTTGGTCTCCGCCTCTTGTCGCGATCTCTCCACGCGCTGCCGTTCCGACACGTCGCGCCCAATCGTCACAACCCCGCCATCCGGCAACTTCGTAATGCTGATCTCGGTGGGCACCGGCACGCCGTTGCGTCGGATTGCTACCGGCCCGAACCACTTTCCTTCCCGAGTCAATCCCTCGCGGATTTGCCGTTCTGCCGCTTTTACATCGCCCGCCGAATGCATCTCCACCCAATACTGACCCACCATCGACTGCGCGTTCGGATGCCCCATCAATTGGGCATACGCCTTATTCACATACGTGTACTTGCCTTCGGCCGACACGATTGCCATGCCATCCATCGCCGAGTCCATCGCCAGCGTGTCGCGACGCACCATTTCCGCGCTGCGCGCTTCGTGATACTGGCTCACTGCCAGCCGCGCCGCGTAACACAGAACCGAAATTCCCAATAGCAGAAGGCCCACGCGCCGCCACTCGGTTCCCAGTTGCGCTACGACCGACAAAACGATCAACGGCGCCACGCCCAGCATCACGTTGCGAAACGCGAGTGCGCCCAGCGATTTCCGTTTCGCGATCGCGATTTCTTGCGTCGATTGGACCGGTTCCTGCCACCACGCCGCCCAAATCGCGCACAGAAGAAACGGCGTCGTCCAACCGAGGTCGTACCACGTTCCTGTCTGCACGTTGTGCACGCTCTGGACGTAATCGGCGATTCCCGCCAGCACCGCATTGATCGTCAGAAACGCCGTCAGGCAGCCGTAGAGCGCGCGCAGACGCTTCGTCCGAACCATCAGCGTCACGATTGCCGACAGCACCACCAGGCTCACGTTGATCACCTGATAGCTCCAGGTCATGAACGCGTCGGTGGTCGCAGTCGTGCCGCCGCTCAAAATCTGCACGTAATAAAGCCCAAAAAATCCCGAGAAAAACACGATCGCGATCTGCACCGAGTCCAGCAGCGTCTCCGCATCGAATCGCGGCGAATCTTTCTCTTTGTCTAGAAACAGAGCAATAGCGAAGAACACGCCTTGCGTATCGAACAGGATCCGAACCACCGACAGTGGTGGAATTATGATGTGGCGAAGATTTTCGTAGTACATCCAGCCGAGATTCGCGACGCCCCAGGTCGCCAGTCCCAGCGCAACCATGCTCCAGAACGGTCGCGCCAATCCGCGCGCGCGTTGCGACGCCGCAAGCGCCATCGCCGCAGCCAGCCCGCACGCCACCAGTTGCAGCGTGTTCGCCACAGCTGAACCGGTCGGCGATGTCCCCAATAGCAGAATCTCGCCGGCATGCAGCCCGACGACTATCGCCGCGATGATTGCGACCTTCCGATACATCCAGCTCTTCCTCTCCCCAGAGTAGAGTCAGCTGAGCCCGATCAGTGCCTGGTCCTAGTACCTACATCGTCAAGTCGCACGGACAGCAACGAACCTCGAGCGATTCGAACAAAATGGATTTATCCCACTGTTGAGCTATTAAAGCTTAATACGGAAGGGAACCAAGCAAAGCCCGTTCGAAATACGACTTACCGCAAGTCTAACCCACGCCAATTCTTCAGTTTGGACCGCCCAATGTCGTCGTTTCATGTACGGGCGCAGCACTGCTGCGCCCCAACTCGGCGGGGTCGCTCGGCTTAGGACGGCCCGGGTGGCTCTCGACGTCGCATCGATCAACGCCGTCTCGCGGTCGAAGGCCGTTAACTCTTGCACCATCCGTTCACCCACGCCTATTCGAATTGCTGCAAAATGGATTCGTGCCTACCGCCGACCAATCCGTACGCCAAAGCGTCTCGCTCCCGTCGCGCATCGCGAAGCGGGTTCGGGCCCTGGCCGAGACCCGCCACACCACTGCAAGCCGCGTCCTGGTAGACCTCATCGAAACGGGCCTGCAAACCAAGCAAGCCCAACACGACCGTTTTTTCGAGCTAACCGACCAACTCGCCGAAACCACAGACCCACTCGAACGCAAGCGCCTCCAGGAAGAACTAGCCCGCATCTCCTGCTGCAAGTAGCGCCCGCAACTCGCTCAGCTCGCGCGCCGAATCTCTTCCCGAATCACCCTTCGCAAAGTCTTCTCCAATGGTTCTTCCGAACGCGCCACATGCCCGCGAAGTGCTTCATTGATCAGGCTTTGGTAGTTCCCGCCACCCGCACGATCGACCTCAGCGCGGAACCAGTCGATGACATCGCGGTCGAGCCGAATCGTAATCTTGTCTTTCGTTTTCGGCACAGCGACAACCGCTCCCCTTTTGGCTCTGCTGAAGTCGTATTCGCGTTTCATGGGTTCTCCAGATACTGTCTGCGTTCTCTACGTGTTGCTAACCGCGCCGAAATCAATCGGACATTGTTGGCGCGCCAGGTGTAAACCACGACTACTACGCGACCTAACGTGTCTTGGCCGATCGTGATCCAGCGCTCCTCGTCGTCGGAGAGGACATCTCGCAGAGTCAAAGCGCGGTCGTCTTCCAATGCCGAAACGGCGTCGCTGAATCGAATACCGTGTTTCTCTTTGTTGAGATGAGCTTTTGCTGCATCCCATTCGTATGCCACCTAACAAGTGTAGGTACAAATGTACATACACGTCAATGGGGCGGACGTATGTAGCTGCTGAGTTTCGAAACTTCTACTTGCCTTCGAATGGATAGCGGTCCTGGGATTGGACGGCGGCGGCTACTTTGCGGCGGAGGCCGATGGTATCGACGGCGCTGCGCTTGCCGAAGCGCTTCAGCACCGCGATCTGCGTCGTTAGCATGTCGCCTTCGTGCACGGCGGCTAGGGCGCGACGCGCTTCGTGGTCAACGCGCTCGCCCGCATCGGCGATAAAGACGCGCGCGGCATCGATCATCACCGAAGCGCCAGCTTCGCCCTTTGCTGCAGCCGCTTTCTGCGCGCGCAGCAGGCATGATTCCATCGCATAGACTTCCATTACGATGTTCGCCAGCGCCGCAATCAATTCTTGCTCCTCGGCCAATTTTTCGCGGAATTTCTGCACCGCGCCGCCCGCCGCCTGCAGGAAGATCTTCTTCGCATTGGCCACAACGCGCGCTTCGTCCGCGAGCACGCCTTCCGGCCCCTCTTCAAACGACGGCCCGGCCAAAATCTCATCGGCCAATTTCATCGCTGCCGGAATCAAAGGTAGCGAGCCGCCCATCGCGCGCTTCAACAGCATCTGGATGATGAGCATGCGATTGATTTCATTCGTGCCCTCGAAGATGCGGTTCACGCGCGAATCGCGATACGCGCGGCAGACTGGATAGTCTTCGTGAAACCCGTAGCCGCCGAAGATCTGCACGCCTTCATCTACGACGAAGTCCAGCATTTCGCTTCCGTAGACTTTCGCGATCGAGCTTTCGATCGCGTACTCTTCCAGCACCTTCATCGTCGTCGCGACTTTATCCGCGTTGCCTGCCGATTCGGCCGCCGTCATCGCGGCGTCTATATTTCCCGCGCTGCGATATACCATCGATTCCACCGCAAAAAGCTGAATCGCCATCTCCGCCAGCTTTTCCTTCATCAGTCCAAAATCGCCGATCTGCTTCCCGAACGCTTTGCGCTCCTTGGTGTATTTCGACGCCGTCATCAACACATGCTTCGAGCCGCCAACCGCCGACGCGCCAAGCGTGAAGCGTCCCGCATTCAACACATTGAACGCGACGATGTGCCCGCGCCCGATTTCGTGCAGCACGTTTTCTTTGGGTACTTTGCAATTCTCGAGAAAGATCGGCGTCGTCGAACTCCCGTGGATGCCCATCTTGTGTTCTTCATTTCCGGGCTTGCAGCCGGGAAACGCACGCTCAACGATGAACGCAGTGAACTTCTCACCGTCCACCTTGGCGAACACGACGTAGAGATCGGCGAACCCACCGTTCGTGATCCACATCTTTTGCCCGTTTAGGGTGTAGTGCGTGCCTTCTTTGTTCAGTTCCGCGCGGGTGAGGGAATTCTGCGCGTCTGATCCCGCCTGCGGTTCCGACAGGCAATACGCGCCAATCAATTCCGCCGACGCGAGCTTTGGCAAATACTTTTTCTTTTGTTCTTCCGTCCCGAAATAAACGATGGGCAATGTGCCGATTCCCGCATGCGCGCCGTGTGTCACCGCAAACCCGCCATAAATCGAAAGTTTTTCCGTCAGCACCGTCGTGGCGATTTTGTCGAGACCCGCGCCGCCAAACTCTTCAGGAATACCGCCGCTGACCAGCCCGACTTCGGCGGCTTTGCGCACCAACTGCGCCATCAAACCAGGCTTCTTGTTTTCCAGATCTTTTACAAGCGGCAGAACTTCTTTCACCACGAACTCTTCCGCCGTCTGCCCAATGAGTTTTTGATCGTCGGTGAGATCGGCGGGAGTGAACACGTCCGCCGGTGCCGGCGACTCCAGCAAGAAGCTTCCGCCCTTGGCGGCCGTTCGATTCAAAGTAGCCGTGGCCATCGTCTTCCTCCTTGAATCTCACCACTTGGTCTTTGCTGCCTTAATGATACTCGCGTAGGAGAGCACTAGGGGACTCGGTGTTCTCGCGTTCATTGGACGGAGGTACAGTTATGCGCCGGTGTTGCCGAGCAGGCTATAGAGCAAAAGTCCCAACACGATCGCGGTAAAAACTACGTATTTCCAGTCCTTCTGATACATGAATGCGAACAATGAAAATACGACACGCGCGACCGGCGTCGCAATCAGCACCAGCAACCCCAATTGAATCAACCCTCGTGCGCGAAACGCCTTCACACCCGCGAAAATCCCCGGGATCGTACGCAGATCGCTCGGCTCGCCGCTGAAGATGTGGTAATCCGTGACCGGAGTCTTGTGCCGCATCAAAAACAGAATCCCGCCAAGGAGCACAATCGCCGCCGCCAACACAACGCCCGAGCGCAACAGAATGCCCATGATGGCATCCATCTTCTGATCTGTTCTTAATTGATCCGCAGCCGCGTCGCTCATATCTTTCCAGTGAGTCCGCTGTAGATCATTTCCAACGCCAGCGCGCCGATCACGCAACTGAACACGATGCGCAGAATCTTCACATTCGCGCCGGCCAGAATCCGCGCGCCCGCGAGCGAGCCGATCAGAACGCCGAGCATCACAGGCATCGCCAAGGCCGGATCGATATAACCTCGGCTCAAATAAATTCCAGCGCTCGCGGCCGCGGTTACGCCGATCATGAAGTTCGACGTCGTGGTCGACACTTTGAACGGCAGCTTCATCGCCTTGTCCATCGCGAGGACTTTTACGGCGCCTGATCCGATTCCCAGCAGACCCGAAAGAACTCCCGCGACATACATCAATACAAAGCCGAATGGAATTCCGCTGACGTGATAAGCGACGAGACCGTTTGGCGTCGGATAGGTGCTGTCCATGCGGAGCCAGGTTGCGAGGCGATCTGGTTTTTGCTCAATGGAGTTGTGGGGTTGTTCGCGGATCGATGTATAAGCGGAATAAATCAAAACGAGGCCAAATATAACTGCAATTACGGAGGCTTTTAAATAGAGGGCGAGTCCCGCACCGCTGAGCGCTCCGATCGTCGTGGCGATTTCCAGAAACATGCCGACGCGAACGTTGGAGTAGCCTTCTCTTACGTACGCGGCGGCCGCGCCGCTTGACGTTGCGATCACCGAGACCAAAGCGGCGCCGATCGCATATTTCAAATCGACGTGAAACACGAGCGTGAGGAGGGGGACGATTACGACGCCGCCACCCAGGCCCGTTAACGCGCCGAGAAATCCGGCCAGCAGCGATCCGACCCAGACCACTGCCGTGAACTCAACGGTGTTCAATCATCGCTCCCGGAGTGGCATCGGTGCGCCGGACGAATGGGCGCGCTGCAGTTGCGCGACGAACCCTATCACATTCGTTCAAAAATTCCAGCGGCGCCCATACCGCCGCCGATGCACATGGTCACCATACCGTATCGCGCATTTTTCCTCTGTAAATCTCGCGCAAGGGTCGCGGTCAGTTTTGCACCGGTGCAGCCGAGCGGATGGCCGAGTGCGATCGCGCCGCCATTTGGATTGACGCGCGTCGAATCGAGTCCCGCTTGCTGAATCACGGCCAGGGACTGGGCGGCGAACGCTTCGTTCAGCTCAATCACGGCGATGTCGCTGAGCGAGAGTTGCGCCAGTTTCAACGCCTTAGGGATTGCCGCGACCGGACCCATGCCGAATTCCTCGGGTGGGACGCCGCCGGTTGCGTACGAGACGAATCGCAGCAACGGCTTCAGACCGAGGGCCTTTGCGCGTGACTCGCTCATCACCACGCAAGCGGCTGCGCCGTCGCTCATCGGAGAGCTGTTGCCTGCTGTCACGGTGCCGGCGACGTGAAACGCCGGCTTCAGCTTCGCCAGAATTTCCAGCGATGTGTCGGCGCGCGGAAGTTCGTCGGCACCGAAAACGAAAGTTCGTGTCGTGGCTTTCGCTGGCGCTTTCGACTTTCCCGAAGCGCCATTTCCATTCGTTAGCACTGAAATCATTTTCACTTCGACGGGAATCGTTTCGTCCTGGAATCTTCCTTCGGCAATTGCGGCGATCGCTTTGCGGTGCGACTCGGCGGCGAACTGATCGGCCTGCTCGCGTGTGATGCCATATTTCTTCGCGATGTTTTCGGTGCCGAGGCCCATGTTGATGTAGGCGTCGGGATAGTTGTCCACAAGCCAGGGATTCGGCGAAATTTTATTTCCGCCCATGGGGACCATCGACATCGATTCGGTTCCGCCAGCGACGATGACGTCTGAGGAGCCGCCGCGAATACGTTCGGCAGCGAGGGCGATGGCTTGCAGGCCCGACGAGCAGAAGCGATTTATGGTCATCGCGGAGGTTTCGACGGGTAGTCCGGCACGGAGAGCGGCGATGCGGGCAACATTCATGCCTTGTTCGCCCTCGGGCATGGCGCAGCCGAGAATGACGTCATCGATTTCCTTGGGGTCGAGGCCGGGGACGCGGGCGAGCGCTTCTCTAATGGCGAGCGCGGCGAGGTCGTCGGGGCGCGTGGAGCGCAAGGAACCTTTATAGGCGCGACCTACGGGAGTGCGGACGGCGGAAACGATTACGGCTTCAGGCATGGGTACCTCGCGGGTTCTCCAAGATGATACGGCAAGTCGGGTGACAGGGAGGAATCGCGGCGATTCCCGTTTTGGGAATATGGGGAACCCCCACCCCCGTGCTTTTTCGCAAGGATGTGATTCTAGAGGAGTTGTTTCGCTGCTGAGCGCAAGAATGTGATTCCAGGTGGTTTAGAGGAACAAAACTTCGATTTGCACGGGTATTGAGAATGTTTGAAGGGAAGGAACGCGACCGGAGGGGCAGATTCACGGAGCATGATAGCACGGAATGTTTACTCTGTCAATATGAATAACGTTCTAGTACTTTCGAATTGAGGTTGGCTGATGAACGCAGAATGCCGGCACGGATGCCGGCGCTAGCCCTCAAGACGCAGTGATTGTGCGGACATGGGGCGGAGCGAGTCCCGCCCCTACAAGAAAAAGCGAGATGGCGACGTAAAGTCGCCCCTACAAGAGCGCGATGGGGCGTGAGCGACGAGCGGGTTAGGGTTTCTTTTGTTGTTGTTGCTGTTGCTTTTCGGTTTCTTCGACGGCTTTGCGGAAGTCGGCGACGGCGGGGAGGTCGGGGGACTTGAGGATGTTTTTGCCCATGGAGCGCCATCCGATGTTGCGCGCGGTGACTTGAGAGCCTGGCGTTTGACCCATGTCCGGACCAGCGCCGTTGCCGGGGCCGTAGACGATGAAACTGTCTTGGGCGACGCCGGGGCCGACTTCGGTTTGTTGTTCGGGGCGCGTGTCTTGCGGCATGGTTTGGTCGGGAGAGCCAGGCGCGCGGCCTTTCTGACCGCCGAGGCGGATGGCGTTATCGGTCTGCTGGACGGTGACGGGACGATCGTTGGTGGGAAGATTGCCGATAGTGCGGTCGACAGGTTTGCCTGCGCCTTTGCGGATGACAATCACGAGGTCGGCGCGACCGGGTTCTTGCACGAGCTGGAAGCGGGCCCAGGTCATTAACGCCCTTTCGACTTCGTCTTGGACGGTTTTGTTGCCGAGGGGATCGCTGAGGGAGGTGCCGGCGTCGGGATCGATGATGACGCAGACGGTGCGGGCTTTGAGGATGAAGTCGGGGACTTGTGGTTTCTTTTTGGCGACGGCAACGGAAAGGCAGAGGACGGAGAGAGAAAAGGCCAGGAGAGCTACGCGCTTGCGGATGGTCATTGGAACCTCCATGCAGTTCGGCGGGTGGGGAGAGTATACGTCTTTTGCACGTACATCGTGCAGAAGCAAGAGAGGATTCGACCACTGAAGGCGCGGAGGTCACGGAGGAACATAGGGAGATTGGACGCGAAGCGGATGGTTTCTGGTGAACGGTGGGGAAAACCCGCAGACAAGTGTTAAGGGATGGGTGCTGTTGAATTCAAAACCCGCGATCTGAGGGGCGATCGCGGCTACAGGGTGGTTGTCACTATGGGGTGGGTGAGTTTGAATCTAAACCCGCACCCTCCTGAAACATGGAGGGTGCGGCACCCAAATGCCACGCAAGACGCGGCGAGTGTGTGGTCATGCTTGTGTCTGGGGACGGAAGGGGCTACAACGGAGGAACACTCTCGGAGCAGTCCCCGAGCTATAGGGAGAACGAATGCGGAAAAACGGTATAGCGAGTTTGTTGCTTGCGGCGAGCCTCGGATTGCCGCTGGCGGCTTGCCAGGACACGAAGGCGCGACAGGAAAACGAGCAGTTGAAGGGGCAGTTGGCGGATGTACAGAAGCAGAACACGGATTTGTCGGGGCGTGTCGATGCGCTGGCGAAAGAGAATTCCGACCTGTCGGCGGAGAATGAGAAGTTGAAGGCGCAGATCCCGCATAAGAAGGCGGCAAAGTCGACGAAGAAGCGCAGGCACGCTCGCAGCGGCAGCTAGCCCATACCTGGCGGCTGCAAACATAGCGCTTGCCGAGCGCATCGAATGAGCAGCATCCATGAGTTTCACGACTGAACCCGCGTTCCTTGAGCCGCTTCCGCCGCTGCTGGATCCGCCGCCACCGCGACGCTCCACCGGAGCCTGGATCCTCGGCATTTTGCTTGGCGCGACGCTCGCGGTCATTTTCATAGGCGCTTTCGTGTGGATGACGAGCGGGCTCGGCATCCTGCATGTGCTCGATGCGTTGCGCGATGTCAACAAGCCCGCGACGATCAATGTCGATCAGCCCACCGTGGTACGGCAAGTTCAGCAACTCCAGCGACTCGAAACCGTCAACTACACGATGGACAAGATTATTTCGGGTGAGCATTCGAATCCGTATCTGCCGAAATTTTTAGTGGGAGACCGGTTGCTGCTGGTCGTGCATGGGGAAGTCATCGCGGGGATTTCGCTCGGTGGCGTGCTCGCAGGCGATGTGACTGTGGCCGGAGATAAGGTTTCCATCAAGTTGCCGGCGGCGGAAATTTTTACGACGAGTCTCGATAATTCGAAGACGAAGGTTTATTCGCGGGAGACGGGATTGCTTTCATCGACCGACCCGTTTCTTGAAACCGAAGTGCGGCAGGAAGCGGAGCGCCAGTTGACGGAAGCGGCGGAGCAGGATGGGATTCTGAAAACCGCGGCCGACAACGGGCGGGCGACGATCACTGGGCTGCTGCGTGGCCTGGGATTCAAAGACGTTGAAGTTCAGTAGGCGACATTCCTTCAAATCGAATTCGCCAGGTATCGAAAAGCAAAAAAGGGCGCGATGGATCGCGCCCTCTCTCTTTAACTCTGATCTTTTTCAAAAATGCGTTATTTCCCGCCTGCCTTGCGGATGTAAATCTGGCCGTTGAAATTATTGAATTGCATTTCGGGGCCGCCACCATTGATCGTGCCGCGGACGGTCTTGTCGATCTTCACTTTGTATTTGCCGCCGTGGCTGCGGCCGTCGTCGACGACAGCTTGCGACGATTGGGCCTGCATATTCACGTCGAAATCGCTGAAGACGTCGCCGCGATCGGAGCGGAGGCTGACGGTGGCTTTCAGATCGGCGGGGAAGGTGACGTCGATGTCGCCGTTGAGCGAACTGAAGGCCATCGGCTTTTGATTCACTCGCGTGAATGAGGCGGTAAGTTTGCCGTTGAGAGCGTGCGCGACGGCGCTGCCGGCAATGTTCATCAAGGTCACGGAGCCGTTGATGTCGTCGACGTCGAGTTCGCCGTCGACGCCGGAGACTATGATGTCGCCGTCGTTGACCGCGCGGAGATGCAGCGACGTGTGGACCGGAACCTCGATCACGAGGTCAATCGGGCGCTGAATCGCATCGGCGCCGATGTTGACCTCGTTGTTTTCTTCTTCCACGTTCAAGCCGGTGGTGGCGATGGTGAGGCGCTTCGGGCCCGGACGATCATTGTCGTCGTCGGAGTCGTCGCGATTGCGAGCGTGAGCTTCAACGATGATGTCTTTGCCTTCGTGGGCTTTCACGGTGATGCCGCCGTTGATGAGCGATGCTTTGACCCTGGCGGGGCGCGATGGATCGCTGAGCGTGACGACAACGCGGTCGCTGGAGCGCTGCTTGCCTTGTTGCTCTTCGGCGGCGACGGCGCCCGTGGCGTTTGCGTTGTTAGTCGCAGTGGCTTGAATTCTGGGCGCCGCCAGAGTCATTGTGAGAAACGCGGCGCAGAACGCACATGCTTTTATGAATTTTTGTTTCGAGCTGCTTGCTGCGCTGCTGATCGTCGTAGTGTCCATGATTTTCTCTCTCATTGTATTTTCAATTTCCGGAACTTGTATTCTCGTCGTCGCGTGTTTCGCTATTTGGTTATTCATGGTTCTCGAGGATGCGGATGTCTCCATTCAGATTTTCGATCTTGATCTCGGGGCCGCCGTTGCTGATGCGGGCCGCGGTGAAACGATCGGCGCGAAAGACAACTTTGCTGCCGTGTTCTTCCTTTATCGGGGCGCGCAGCGGCATGGTGGTTACCGGGAAATCGCTGTAGATGCCGCCGTTGAACGTCTTGAAGCGGAAGTCGGCAGAGAGGCCGCGGGCGAAGAAGAGATCGATGTTGCCGTTCACGGATTGAAAGCTGGAATCTTGCTGCGGATTGCGGCGAAAGGTAACCTTCACGGGGCCGTTGACAGTGTGCGCGAGGCCGGAGCCGGCCATGCCGTCGAGTTCGATGTCGCCGTTCACGTTGCGCGCGATGAATCCGCCGTCGATGTTGCGGACGATGACGCGGCCTTCGTTGACGGTGCGGACGTCGACGTCGACGTTGCTGGGAACATGGAGGACGAAATCCATTTTCACGATGTAGCCATCGCCGTGATGGCGACGTTCACCACGGCAACCGTCTTCGCAATTGCAACGGAACGGGCCGTCGACGTATAGCTTGAGGCCGCCGTCGGGCTGGGTGATGGCGAGCGAGACCTCTTTGTGCGCGAGGGCCAGCGCGTCCTTTGATTCGGCGCGGGTGTTTTCGTCGACGACGAGTTCGACTTGATTGCCCGTGCCACCGACGATTTCGATCGATCCAAAGACGTTGTCGACTTCGATGGAGCGATGCTCTGTGCCCGTGAGAGGAAAGGATTTCTGGATCATCTCATGGTCATGCACGGGAAGGCTCGATTCGTCTTCGTCGCGCGTGGCGGCATAGGCGCTGCGAATTTGGATTGCATGGGAGACGAAGGAGACAGCTTTCTTCGTGGATTGCACCAAGCGGTGATGCAGCGTGAGATATAGAGCCAGCACCGCGAGCGCTGCGATGTAGATGGCGAGAATGCGATGGAATGGTGTGCGGTTCATCGTTGCCTCCTTTTCGTGTTCCTTTTTTTGTGTTCAAGGGGCTGGCCCTTGTTCGTTTCAACTTCAAACTCTTTGTACGGCACTGAGCACACTTCGGGCGTTACAGTGATCGGCTGCCGATCACGCGACGTTTCGACCGTTTACTGTGTCGATTCCTGCAGCTTTGCCAGGGCCCAAGCGGCGCGTTGTTTCACGGCCGGATTTAAATTTGGAGTCTGTTCGAACTTCCGTAGACGTTGCGCTGCGTCAGGGTCGCGCCATTCGGTGAGCTGATCGATGAGTGCGACCTGGACCAGCGGAGATTGTTGTTCCTGCAACGCTTCGAGAACTCCCATGCGAACTTGAGGCTGGCCCGCGTGGCGGCTGAGCGCATCGAGCGCGGCGAGGCGAACGTCGACGCTGCCGTCGCTGCGGAGCGTGCGCATCAGCGCGGTTTGCACTTGCGGATCGAGATGATCCTCGCGGTTGCTCCAGCTGACGCCTTGCAGGCGTTCGCTGGCGGACTGTTGCTGGAGCATGGAGAGCGCGACGAGCTGGCGCATGCTGGTGACTTCGGCGTGTAGCGAGGCGAGTTCGTCGCTGGGTTGCGTTGTGACGCGGGAACCGATGTGCGTGCCGGCGTAGAGCCCGATGAGTAGAAGAGCGGCGCTCCAGGCGAAGGCGCCGAGCGGGGAGCGAAGCCACTCGAGGAAATTCCAGGAAGGCTTTGCGGCGGTTGGGCGCGACGGACGAATGTTCGCGGGTGCCGGCGTCACGGCGATTTCGGAAGCGATATGCGTTCGACGGCTCTGAATCGCTGACGTTCCTTCGGAGTATGCGTGCAGCATCGCATCGAAACGTTGGCGCGATTCGGCGCTCGGTTTTTCTTCGGGGAGCATCGCGAGCTGCTTCCACATCACGATGTCTTGCGCGCAGTTTGTGCAGTGGGCGCAATGCTGTTCGACTTCGGCGGATTGCGCGGGCGAGAGCGCGCCTTGCAGATAGTCGGGCAACAGCTGTTCCATTTGCTCGCAATTCAGGTTGTTCATTGCACCCTCCCGGTTGGAGGCACGGAATCTGCCGGCGCGCGGCGTGGGGTTTGCGCTTGTGCCGCAGGATTATTTTCGAGGTCGAGGTAGACTTCGCGAAGTTGCCGCAACGCGCGATGGACGCGCACTTTGACGGCGCCAGTTTCGCAGCCGAGGAGACGCGCGATTTCTTCGTATTTCAATTCCTGGAAGCGGCTGAGGACGAGGATTTCGCGTTTGTCTTCGGGGAGTTGCATGAGCGCGCGTTGGAGGAGTTGCGCTTCCTGTTGCCGCTCGGCGTCGTCGGTGACGCGGGCTTTTGCGATTGGCTCGGTGGCGAGCGGCGACTCGGGGCGCACCTTGCGGACCTGGTCGATGCGGGTGTTGCGCGCGATCTGATACATCCAGGTGCGGAACGTTGTGCCGGGGCGATAAGTTTGGCGATAGCGCAGGATGCGGAGAAAAACTTCCTGGACGAGGTCTTCGCTGACGGTGCGGTCTTGCGTCATTTTTGAGTAGAAGTTGAAGAGCGGGGCTTGATAGCGGTCGAACAACACCCCCAGCATCTGCACTTCGCCGTCGCGTACCTGGAGCATCACGTCCTCGTCGGGAACCGAGTTCATTCGGTGTCGATCATTTCTGCGTTCGCCGGTTTTTGCCTCGATCGCGGTGTTCTGCGCGGGACGGAATCGGCTTTGCGAACATGAATACCGAGGGGCTGGGGAAAGGTTACATGGAAATTGGGGGCGAGTGAGGGTGGACTGCACTGGACCGCACTCGCCCGGGCTAAGTGCTTTGATATTCGGCGGCTTACGAGGAGCGTTCGTCGGCGAAGATTTCCGAGAAGAAGGATTCGATGGCGCGCCAGGAGCGAGCGTCGCTGGCGGCGTGATAGGCGACGCCGGGAACGTTCCATTTGTCCTCGTGCGTGAATCCGTGCACGGCTTGGCCGTAGATGATGAGCTGCCAGTCGGCGTTCGCGGTCTTCATTTCGTCGGCGAACGCGTTCACTTGAGTGAGCGGGACGTGCGGGTCGAGCGCGCCATGGCAGACGAGGAGCTTCGCTTTGATGCTGTCGGGGGCGGCGGGCTGCTTGGTGTCGAGGCTGCCGTGGACGCTGACGATGCCGGCGAGCGGTGCGCCGCTGCGGGCGAGTTCGAGGACGGTCATGCCGCCGAAGCAGTAGCCGACGGCGGCGAGGTGGGCGCTTGTGAGTGCGTGAGACTTTAGTGCGTCGATTCCGGCGCTGGCGCGGCGTGGGAGGCGATCGGGTTCGGCGCGGAGTTCGTTGATGCAGGCCATGATCCGATCGCGGCTGCCGGCGACGCCTTCACCGTACATGTCGCAGGCGAAAGCGACGTAGCCGAGTTCGGCGAAGCGGCGGGCGCGATTTTTGCCGTGGTCGTCGAGGCCGGTTCCGCCGTGGACGACCAGGATGCCGGGGCGCTTTGCGTTGTGGGAATCATCCCAGAAGAAAACGCCGTTGAGAGATACGTTGCCGTCATTGTAGTTCGTCTGTTGCGTTGCGATTTGCATTCAAGGCTCCTGTAGTGATGTCTTAGCGTTCAAAGTGTGCGCACACCAGTACGGAGTCCTTCGAAACCGGTTGTAGCGCGATGGAGCGCCCTACAGCCGGTCCGGAGGGTGTACTACATGCAACTCCGTTATCTAATTATAACACAACTATGGGAGGTTGTCAAGTTGATGATACGACACAAATCTTCTCGACTTCGCACAACGGGGATAGATCGTCGACTAGTGACGATTTTTCAAGGTTTTGTTGCTGTTTTGGCTTAGTGCTTGCCGCCGGGCTTAGGCGTCGTGATCGGCGTGCGTTTGGTTGGGATGTAGACCGTGCCGGGGACTTCTACGTTGAACTTTTTCGCGTAGTTGCCCTGGTTGATGGCGATGCCGACGCGTCCGCGCGAATCGATGTAGAGAAGCGATTCGCCAACGGGAACGTCCATGAATGTCTTGCCGTAGGGCAAGGTCACGGCCTTCTTGTTGATTTGCACCGGAACCTTGTCGCCGACGACGTACCCGAGCTTCATGAAATCGTCGCGAGTGATGTCGGTGATGAGCGACCCGAAGGGATCGTCGAGGCCGATGAGATCGCCGGTGATGCTTTTGTCGGTGACGACGGCAGTCTTGCTGGTGAGGCGAACAAGTTGTGGGACGACCGGGCCGACGAGGTTGTAGTCCCAACCGGCGGCGAGGTGGGCGGCGGCGGGGGAGAAAATGTCGCGGCCGTGGAATGTCGAAGAGACGGCGGCCTGGATCATCCAATTCGGATTGGTGATTTCGCGGGCGGACTCGAGACCATCGCGATCGAGGACTGGAGTAAGGACGCCATTGTCGGGGGCGACGAAGTACTGTCCTTTTTTCGATTTGGCGATGATGGCTTTGCGGGACGTGCCCACGCCGGGATCGACGACGATCAGAAAAACCGTGTTGGCGGGGTAGTAGGGAGTTACGCCGAACAGAAAGCGCGAGCCTTCTTCGATCGAAAATGGAGTGACCTGGTGCGTGATGTCCGTTAGTCGCACATCCGGAGCGATTCCCCAAATGACGGCGCGGCAGATGGCGACGGCATCGTTCGCGGTGCCGAAATCGGTCATGAAGACGACCGTGGGCCGCGCAGTCGTCGCCGGCGTTGTGACGGGCGCAGCAGGTTTCGGCGCGGGCTGCGAACATCCGCCGATCCCGACAGCGAAAAATAGCGACAACGCAACGACGAGGCGAATCCGCACGTTCATCTCCGAGTAAGTGACATAGTTACAGCCGAAATCGCAGGTGCTAGTGAATCTGAAAGTATACATGAACGTTATGAGACGGCGATTTTTGCGATCAAAAATACTTGCAATGAAACGTAGATTCCGATGGACGACGTCCAAGAATTGAGTAAGCTAGATGCGCTCCTCCTAGCGATGTTGGGAGCGGTTAACGGGTGTGTCATCGCGCAGAATGCGCCGCTCAACCAGACTCAGCGTATTAATCCGCAGTCCTGAGAATCCGTCAGGATGAAATGTGTTCGTAGGGGTTCGTCGAAGCCTGCTTTAGACCAAACAATTGTAGATCAAAGACAAGGAGAACTACTGTGCGCCGAAGTGTCCTCATCTTCGTGGCTTTGTGCTTACTGGGGGTAAGCGCGCGGGCCGATCAAGTTGTACTGAAAAATGGAGATCGGATTACGGGAACGATCGTCAAGTCGGATGTGAAAGCGGACGACAAGACGAAGACCGTGTTGATCATCAAGACTGATTTTGCGGGAGACATTCCCGTGCTGTGGGACTCGGTGGCGTCGGTGGTTTCCTCCGAACCGTTGCACCTGCAACTGAAGGATGGGGAGACGATCGTCGGTCCTGTGACTACGTCGAATGAGAAGTTTGACGTTGCGACGTCGACGACCGGCGAAGTTGCTACACCGAAAGACTCGATCGTTGCGGTTCGCAACGACGCAGAGCAGAAGTCCTACGACGCAACGATTGATCGGCTGCGCCATCCGCGCTTGACCGATTTTTGGAGCGGCTTGCTGGATACGGGTCTCAGTGTGACGCGCGGAAACTCCTCGACGTTGAACTTTACGCTCGCGGGAAAAGCGGTCCGCCAGACCGATCGCGACAAGATTTCGGTTTACACCACCGCGGTCTACACCACCGACAACACGACTCCGCCGAGCCGAACGACCGCGCACGCAATTCAGGGTGGAATCCGCGGCGATCTGAATGTCAGCGACAAGTTCTTCGTCTTTGGCTTCACCGACAACCAGTACGACGAATTCCAGCACCTGGATCTGCGCAACGTTCTGGGCGGCGGCGGCGGTTATCACCTCATCAAAAACGAAAACACGACGTTCGATGTCTTCGCCGGCGGCGACTTCGAGCAGGAATACTTCTCGCCGAATCCACCGGCTGTGCTGACGAGCGTGACTCGCAAGACGGGCGAAGTTCTGTTCGGCGAAGAATACGACACGAAGCTCAACGGCCGAACGACGATCAGCGAAAACGCGACGTTCTATCCGAACATCAGCGACACCGGACAATATCGCTTCCAGTTCAACGCGACCTCGGCGACCAAGCTGAAGTCGTTCCTGAGCTGGCAGATTACGTTCAGCGACATCTACATCAGCAATCCGCTGCCGGGACTGAAGGGCAACGATCTGTTGCTCTCGACAGGTCTGCGGCTGACGTTCGGAAAGCAGACGTTCTAAACGAGCGCGTTGGACGTGTTGAAGTTGGAGTAGAACTAGAGGGCGCAGAGAAATCTGCGCCCTCTGATTTTTTCTGTGGCGATTCTTATTCGGTTGCGGAGGCGGTCGTCGCGGCCGCGGCCTTCGAACCGGAATGTGTTACGAGGTACCACTCGACGGTCGGAGCGCGCTGATACTTTAGCCGCGTTCGAATCGTTTGAGCTTCGGCGGCTGCGTTCAGCTTGTCGTATCCGATTGCGAGCTGCTGGAGCGCGGTCGGCGAATGCGGATCGGTGGTGAGTTCGTCGACCGCGTTTGCAAAATCGCCCTGCGCGAACAGCGCAAAGCCACGGGCCGATTCGTAATTGTTTTCGACAATCAGGTCGCGCGTGATCGCGGCATACCTCTCGAGCTTTGAAATCGCTTCCTGCGCAACCTCAAGCTGGCCGTTCGCAGACGCCAACCGAGCCTCTTCACGCAAAACCTGGCCCATCGAGAGATTGCGATCCGGCTCGCTCATCCCCGTGATCGGCTTCTCGATCGACGTTTCGAGCGACTTCAGTTGTTCCAGTGCGGATGCATTGTTCTCGGAGAGCTGGGCGAGTGCCAGGGCGACCTCAAACTGGCCGTACGGTTCCTTCTGGCGCCGCGCCAACTCGAGATTCGCGTGCAAAGCCTTGCGTCCCTCTTCGGGCTGACCTTCCCAGAAGTGGACCATCGCTTTCTGAAATTGCGCGTGCAACTTATCGCGCGGATTCGTCGCGGCGGCAATTACCTTGTCGTATTGCGCGCGAGCTCCCGTGTAGTCGCCCATCAAGGTGCGCGTGTCCGCGAGTCCAAGGTTCGAGCTGTAGAAGTTTGGCGTGATCTTCAGCGCAGCCGAATAGTGTTCGATCGAGCCCGCATCGTCACCGGCGTATCGCAGCACTTCGCCCAGTGAATCTTCGGGATTGGGCTGACCGGCCTCGAGCGACGCATATCGCTTGAGGTAGTTCACCGCCTTCGCCGGATCGGGATCGCCGGTTTCCACGTACGAGTAGCCGAGCATGTTCAGCGCGGGCGGAAAATTCGGATCGATGTCCAGAATGCGCTCCATCATCTTCTTGGAGCGCGCATAGTCCTGTTGGAAGTACAGCCACTCGGCGGTGAGATACAAAACATGCTTGTCGGCCGGATAGCGTCCGCGCAAATCGTTCATAGCGTTGATCGCGGAAAGGTTGTTCGCTTCCTGTACGTCGAGCAGCCAGTTGACGAAGAGTTGCTCGTCGGGAGTGGCCGTCGCTACGAGAGCGCGTGCGCGCTTAATGGCTTCGGGAGCAGGCTGCGTGCGATTCGCGGCATATCCCCAGATCGCGTAGGCGAGGGCGAAATGCGGATCGCGAACGGTCGCCTGTTTTGCGCTCGCGACGGAATTGTCGAGCAGCACATTTTCATACTGGTCGATCGATTTCTCGAGCAGCTTCTTGGCTTCATCGGAGCGTGTGGCGACTGGAAAGACGCCAAACAGTGCCAAGGGTGTCCCCGGCGCAATCGCGCCAGCTTTAGGGTGGGCCCTGTGGGCGCCGGCGGGTTTCGACGCTGGCACGGCTTCTTTGTGCGCAGCTTCCTCGACCCGGGACGCCGGGGCCTGCTGCGCCCAAACCTGCGTGGCCAGCAATGCCGGCAGCGCCAAAACGCCAAGGCGCACGACTAAGCGGTTCATGTGTAGGCTCCTCAAAAGCATTCCGATGGGCAGGAGCCACCGTAACGTCCCGAAGCGTCGAGCCGATACTGGCCTCAAGGGCAGGTGTGCGACTTGGTAAATGAGAGGTATCTGATACGCGACAAAATGCGCTTCTGCCGCACGGTTGGACACATGTCACCAAAACTACACTTGCTGCATTCCGACGGGGTGCCGATACTCTAAGGTAACGCTTGCGAAAGGTGATGTGGGAACGATGAAAAAAACGCCATGGAGCCAGCGGATTTCGTTCGCGGTCGTTGCAGTTGCGCTGATGACCTTGCTCGCGCCGCGGCCGGTTTCGCCTGCCATCAAGAACATCGCTGTAGTCATGTCCGCAGGAACAAAGATGGACGATGTGCAGCTTTCCGAGCTGATGAAACTCTGCAAAGGGGTCCAGAAGACCTGGATCGAGGGTAAGAGCTTTACCCTGGTCATGACCGATCCGGCCAGCCCCGATTTGCATGCCGCTGTTCAGAAGCTATTCAATATGACCCCGGTTGATCTGAAGACCGCTCTCCCTAAGCTCAATGAGACCCGCACGTTGATTCAGATCGTCGATAGCGATAACGACCTGCTCCGCACCGTGGGTGCGACCCCGGGGGCGGTCGGGATTGTCGACGTCTACGCGATCAATAGCTCGGTCAAAGTGATCCGCGTCGACGGCAAGTTGCCGTTCGACGTAGGCTACGCTCTCAAAGGGAACTGATCTCTCCGTCTTCGTCAGGCGATCCGATAACTCATTTATTTTCTGCTGGTTAAATCCAAAAGATCTCATCTGTATCACCCACCTTCGAGGCCCCTCTTCTTAGGCGCGGAGCCGCCGAATAACTGTCCTGCTTCACGCGGAAGCAGGAGGCCTTTAGCGGCGGCGACTGTCGGATTTGTCCCCTCGACAGGCTCCAACTTAAACAAAACGCTAGGCTTGTCTGAGACTAGGCCCTCCGAAGTGTGGAAAGGGCATGCATGGCCAGAATTCGGGCTAAGGGCGAGCTAATCCTCCTGTCCTTTAGTGCAGGTCACTAGGGTGGGGTCAGGCGAAACCCTGACGAAGGTTCGACGAAAGCGGTTGTCTCTTTAAGTGGCTATATGTCAATGAGATACAGTGATTCAGCTCGAAACGAAAATGTACTAGGCCTCTCGTTTTGAGTCAAAAATGTGTCTGGCGTACCATCGAAATTGCGTCATGAATCGTGTCAAATGGTACAGGTGAGGCGGTTACGAGGCCAGTAGGACAGGCCGCCCACCCAAGCAAAACCGGCAGCCGAGAGAGTCAGAGCCGGAATAGAGAAAAGGATTCAGCGGTAAAGCAGTCGGGACCCAGGCCCAGAAAGAAGATCCCAGCCATGAAAAAGACTGACAAGAGCCGGAAGTGGATGTGGTGGTTCCTGGCAATCGTCGGGGCCATGCAGCTCTACTTCGTTCAGGAATTGTTGGCCGCATTTGCGCTGTTCGCGGCGGTATTCGCGGTAATCGGCGCCGTCGTGGCCGGTGGGTACATGTTGCATAAGGGTTGGGCGGTTGCCGTCGAGCGCGTGGCCGAAAGCGGCCATCCGCTGGTTTCGATGGCCAAGCGCGGAGCGGACGCGGTCGAAGACCTCGCGCGTCGCCCCCTCCGACGCCCCGGTTCGGCAGCGGCAGCGCAGTAATCGGGCGCTGTTGAGGTATACTCCGCAAGCCTTTCGAGTTTGCAGTTCGCATTAGCAGAGCACACGTGGATTGGACCTGAGAGACCCGATCCGCGGCATAGATACAAAAGGGCCAATCGGACTTGAGACCGATTGGCCCTTCTTCTTTGGTGTTCGGACCTTCGACGTTGCCGTGCGGAGCGCGGCATTCACACACGTCCTACCGCGGCGCCGCTACTGCCTTCTTGCTGTGATACTCTTTGCGCCCGTCGGGGGCAAAGAGCACCATGAACAACAATTTGCGTGTGTTATTGGCCGCGTCGATCGCGGTGATTCTTCTCGTGACGTCGTACGCAGCCGCGCAGGCCCAGACCGCGAAGAAGGATGCGCCGCCGAAGCGCATTGCGATTCGCGCCGGGCGGCTGATCGACGGAAAAAGCGACTCCGCGATTCAAAACGCTGTCATTGTGATCGAAGGCGACAAGATTGTTTCCGTGAATGCCGGCGGAGCGCCTCCATCCGGCGTTGAAGTGATCGACCTTTCGAAGGCGACGGTGATGCCGGGTTTTGCCGACGTGCACACGCACGTCGTGCTCAACGGCGACATCACGGCCGAAGACTACGACGCGCAGCTGCTCAAACAATCGATCCCGTACCGCGCCATTCTTGGAGCGCGCAACGCGAAGATTGCGCTCGACCACGGTTTTACGTCGATCCGAGACCTCGAAACGGAAGGCGCGATGTATGCCGATGTCGACGTGAAAATGGCAATCGCAAACGGTGAAGTGCCCGGCCCACGCATGCAGGTCGCGACGCGCGCGATGACGCCGACCGGCATGTATCCGCTGCTCGGCTATTCGTGGGAGCTCAAAGTGCCCACCGGCGTGGAATACGTAGACGGCGTCGAAGGCGCACGCAAGGCGGTGCGCGAGCAAATCATGTATGGCGCCGATTGGATCAAATACTACTCCGACCGCAAATATCATTTCGAATCCGACGGCGTGCTCCACAGCATGGTGAATTTTACCGACGAAGAAGCGAAAGCGATCGTCGACGAAACGCATCGGCTCGGTAAGAGAGTGGCCGCGCATTGCATCGGCAGCGACGGAATCGCGGCGGCCTTGCGCGCCGGCGTCGATACCGTCGAGCACGGCGACGGCCTGACCGATGCTGAAATCGACGAGATGGCACAGCGCGGTATTTATTGGGTGCCGACGATTACCGTCGGCGCGTACGTCGCACCGGGCCGTGGTGGAAACTGGACGAAGATGGTCGATCTCGAAAAAAAGGCGTTCCAGAAAGCGCTGAAGAAAAACGTGAAGATTGCGCTCGGTACCGACGCAGGCGGTTTCGATTGGAAAGAAGTGAATCAGGCCAAGGAATTTGAGTATTACGTCGACTACGGCATGACGCCAATGCAGGCCCTTCGCTCAGGCACGGTTGTAGCAGCCGAACTGCTCGGTTGGAGCGACAAAGTCGGCACCGTCGAGGCAGGGAAGTGGGCCGACCTCGTTGCCGTCAGCGGCGATCCGCTCAAAGACATCACAGAGATCGAGCGCGTCAAATTTGTGATGAAGGCCGGCGTCGTTTACAAGAACGAGATCCACTAGCCTACAAATTGCGAGCGTGATTATGTCGGCGGTAAGTGATCCGCCTATTGCCTTGCTTAACCGCCAATGTGAATCGTGCCGCCGCCGCCGCCTCCGGCGCGCCCGGCCATACGTATGCTTAATTTGAGTGGGATCGACGATTCGTTTGCTGAGTCGACATCAGCATCAGCCGAATTTTCGGCCAGAGCCCGGGCTTCGCTAACCAGTGCTCTTAACTTTTCGATCCTTTCCTTCGTGAACCCCCGCCCTACACTTCCGGGATCCGTCTCTTCGAGTTCGTAGTCGCACTGACCGGTCAAAACGTATGGGTCAGCGAGCGTCGTTGCCGTTCCGAAGGCAGGTAGAAAAAGATCGACGTCGGGGTGCACGGCAAACGGGTTGTTACGATCCTCACCGTTCACGAGGAAAGTAATCGTATAGCTGCATGGATCAAAGTTTGAAAACTTGACGATCGCGCCCGGTGTTACATAGACGACCTTATCGTCTTTTACGACGTCGCCGTTCTCGATCGTAATCGTTCGATGTGGGGCATATGGATGAAACGTCGGTGCTGGTGAAGACATATTTTCTCCTTTTGAACCTCGCTATTTTCCCCGGGGACGGAAAGTCGGATCCAACAAAAGATCTTCCAGGCGCGGTTCGGTTTGCAGGTTGGCGAGCGTGCCGTTGTGGTCAAGACTGTCGTGGGCGTAACGAATCGCCTGCTTGCGATCGCCGATTGTTTCAAAAGTCACCGCCGCACTCTCCAACACATCGGGATCTTTCGGGCTCAGTGCGAGCGCGGTGTGCAGTTGCGAAATCGCTTTCTCTTTGTCCTGACTCGCATAGAGGGTGGCCAACACCGCGTGCATCTTCGCATCCTGCGGTGTAGCGGCGATGGCTTGCTCCAACCTTTCGATCGTCTTTGCGCGGGTCGGTTCGGTATTCGTTTCGTCCTTGAGCCATTCGTAACAAACGAACAAGTTTGCCCAGACTCGCCAGTCTCTGTCGTTCAGGGCCAACGCCTGCTTCAACGATTGAATTCCTTCGGAATATCGCTTCTCCAGGTAGTACAAATAGCCGAGGTTGGAGTACGCGCCGTATGTCGGTGAGATTTGCAGAGAGCGCTTCAAGGCTTGCTCAGCCGCCGGATATTGCTTTTCGTCCCCCGCGTCAATGTATTCGGCTCCGAGACTGCTGTACGCTGTCGCGTTGTCGGGTGTCAGTTCAATGACGCGCTTCAGCTGCTCGATCGCTTCGGGGCTGCGGCTTTGACGATTATAAAAAAGCGCGAGCATGACGTAGCTATTCCAGTAATCCGGGCGCAACGCGATCGCTTGTTTCAGATTTTTCTCGGCTTCGTCCGGGCGGTTCAGTTTTTCGTTAACGCGAGACAAGCCGATGAGTGTATCGACGTCGTGAGGGTTCATGCTCGTCGCTTTTTCATACTGCTGTAGCGCGATGTCGTTCTTTCCGACAGTCGTGTTCAGCTGAGCGAGTCGGACGTATATCGTTGGCAATTTGTCATTGAGCTTAAGTGCCTTCAGGCAGTTCGATTCTGCGAGAGGAATGCTTGCGGGATCGTTTTCGTTCACATACTTCAGGCGGTAGGCGTTGCACAGGGTCGCATAACCCAGTGCGAATCGAGTGTCTGCCTTCACTGCGGTTTGAAGCGCACCGATTGCCTGATCGACGTTGCCCGGTTTATCGTAGCGCTCGAGTAGTCCGAGCGCCTTCAGATACGACTCGTAGGCTGTTGGCGTAGTGCCCGAGCGTTTTTCCTCCGGTTCTTCGGGTACGCGAAGCTTCATGAGTCGCGCCAGATGCGAGATCGCTTCGTTTTCAATTTCCGCAAGATCTCCCGTATCGCTCTGTAGGTCCACTGCGCCGATCTGACGGACTCGTTTCGAATCGACCAGATCCATGGTCATGCGCACGACGCCGTTGCTGTGCTGCATCGTGCCCTCGACGACCATCGTCGCGCCAAGAATACGAAGGGCGGCCGATGCGTCGGTGACCTCGTGGCTCCGAACCTCGCTCGACGGAACAACCCACAACGTTTTTTGAGCCGCTTCCAGATTCGAAAGGCGATTCGTCAGCGAGCCGCTGAAACCTTCGGTCACCGGTTCAAATTGCGGATCGCCAATATTTTTGAACGGCAGCACGACAATATGCTTTTCAGTGCTGGCGTATACCAGGCCGGCGATTTCTTCGCGGACAGGTGGCACAAACAGAATTCCGGTCAACACAAGCAACAGAACCATCCCGACCAGCCCCACGCGCGTCATCCACGGCGTCGTGTTCTCGTTCCACCGTGGCGTCGACGCGTTCTCGACGAACCTCTTCATTTCACGCGGACTCAAACTTCGCGTGATCGTCGGCTGCTCCTTTGGCACCGGCGACGCCGTGATCTGTGCGCGCGCTGCTTCCAGTTCGCTCAGCAATTCCGACGCGTTCGCCTGCCGATGCTCCGGCTTCTTCGACAGTGTCCGATAAATCAGTGGTCGCACCGGATCGGGCACGGCGTCCAGCGCCGACGGTGCCTGATTCAAAATCGCAAACGTCATCGCCGCCGAGTTCGGCCGCACAAACGGATGGCTTCCCGTGATCATCTGTACCAGCACGACGCCCAGAGCCCACACGTCCGAACGCTGATCCACCGGCTCGCCCAGAATCTGCTCCGGCGCCATGTACGGCAGTGTTCCGGTCAACGAGATAGACTGCGTCGCGCTCGCCGACGCCACCACGCGCGCCAGTCCGAAATCCACAATCTTCACGAGATTGTCTTGCGTGATGATCACGTTCGACGGCTTGATGTCTCGATGAACGATGTTGAGCGCATGCGCCGCGCCGAGCCCGCGCGCGATCTGAATCGCCAGGTCGAGCGCTTCCCGGATCGGCACGACTCCGCGATCCAGCCGTTCGGCCAGCGTCATCCCGTCGTAATACCCCATCACGATGAAGAATTGGTGGTCTTCCGACTCTTCCAGCCCGTGAATCACGCCGATATTCGGATGGTCGAGCATCGAAGCCGCGCGCGCCTCGCGTAGCAGCCGCTCGCGATCCGAACCCGTTACAACCATGTCCTGTGGAAGGAATTTGAGCGCGACAGTCCGCTCGAGTTTCAGGTCGATCGCCTTGTAGACGACACCCATGCCCCCGGCACCCAGTTTTTGGGTGATGCGGTAGTGCGATATGGTTTGGCCGAGCATGGTAATACCGATCTGCAGCGAGTGGAGCGTTGGGCAGATTCTAGGGTGACATCACAGGCAAGTCAACGAATCGGTTAGCATCCGAACCAACCGAGACCAGTCGAGGTACTAGCGCGATATATAGAAGTTATATCACTCAATAATATTCACACGGCCGTCGCTTCAATAAAAAACAAATCGCGCGGAGAACTCTCGTTCTCCGCGCGACTCAAACCGCAACCAGCTTATGAATTTAGAATCGAAACACAGGCCCGAACGCGACCCGCAAGTTATGGTGTGACCCGTTGTTAAAATAGATTTCGTCCCCGACGTCGAGCCGCAATCCGATCGGCCCGAGGTGTCCCTGCAGTCCGCCGCCCGGATACAACACTGGGCTCACGTCGCTGCTGCGCAGGTTGCTTACGCTGCTGATGAATGTTCCTACCGTCGCCGGTGCGCCATCGATCCGAAAATTGATGAAGCCGCCCTTCACGAACACAAACGGCTGGATCGCGTGATGTCCGATATTCACTTTCGGTCCAAACTCGCCATGGAGCGTCCGCAGGTTCGTCCGCGCGAACGTTACGGTTCCCGTTCCCGTATCGGTGAAACCCTCCGTGAAAGTCTGGTTGAAGTCATAGCTCATTTCGCCTTCGAGCTTGATCTCCTTATAGAGTTGGAAGCCTGCCCGCGCACCAACTCCGCCAAAATTGCTGTTCGTCTCGCCTAGCCGCAGATAATCCGCGAATACGCCAACCTGCACGTGCTCGTTGTCTTGAGCTTGCGCCAGCGGCACGACACACCCCACCAACAAAAATAGAATTGCGAAACGCTTCATGGTCCCTTTCTCCTTAACAGAACAGGTGTTCTGTCCTAACGGCCTTTATGAATTGAACTGATGGAGAGTTCTCTGCGGTTCCCGGGTCCCGGCAGGAGTCTTTCCAAATACTTCCATTTCGATGCCTCGTTTTTTTGGCTCGTTGCCGCGTCGGGCTTTTGCTCTCGCAAAATGCCGATATTTACGAATCAATCTACATGGAATCAATTAGCGTCCATACGGTCTTTCCTGTAGTCGACACCTTTCAAATCCTTTGTATCTGCTTCACATTCCTTCGCTTGCCGCCGTTACTCGCCAAAGCCTGTTAGATAATATCGTTCACTGTTCGCCTGGCGTCCCAGCCATGGGAACGACTGTCCATCAATTTCCAATTTGTGGAGGAACTACGCGTTGCCAACGTCGAGAGTGCGGCACAGCGACAAGGAAAAGCCTCTTCCCAAGCTTGAAAAAGCGCTGACAGGGATTACAGGTTTCGATCAGATCACCCATGGTGGTCTTCCAAAGGGGCGTCCTACCATCGTCTGTGGCGGTCCTGGCTGCGGCAAAACGATGTTCGCAATGGAGTTCCTCGTCCGCGGCGCCACGGAATTCAACGAGCCCGGCGTCCTCATGACCTTCGAGGAAACCGGCGACGAGATGACGAAAAACGTCGCGTCTCTCGGCTTCGATCTCAAAGCGCTCGCCGCTCGCAAGAAAATCATGATGGATTACGTCAAGATCGAGTCCGCCGAGATTCAGGAAACCGGCGCCTACGATCTCGAAGGCCTCTTCGTCCGTCTCCAGTACGCCGTCGACAAAATCGGCGCTAAGCGCATCGTGCTCGACACGCTCGAAGCCGTCTTCTCCGGATTTAGCAACTCTGGTATCCTCCGCGCCGAGATTCGCCGCCTTTTCCGTTGGCTCAAGGATCGCGGCCTCACCACCGTCGTCACCGCCGAACGCGGCGACGGCAACCTCACGCGCTACGGCCTCGAAGAATACGTCTCCGACTGCGTCATCTTCCTCGACCATCGCGTTAACGAGCAGGTCTCCACGCGCCGCATGCGCATTGTCAAATACCGTGGTACTTCGCACGGCGGCGACGAATATCCGTTTCTCATCGACGAACAAGGCTTCTCCGTTCTTCCCAGCACGTCCATGCGCCTTGATCACAAGGTCTCTATCAAGCGCCTTCCCAGCGGCGTCCCCGATCTCGACAACATGCTCGAAGGCGAGGGTTTCTACAAAGGCAGTTCGATCCTGGTCAGCGGTACCGCCGGTTCCGGCAAATCGAGCCTCGGCGCCAGCTTTGCTGAGCAATCGTGCATCGACGGGCGGAAAACCCTCTACATCGCGTTCGAAGAATCGCCCCTGCAAGCCGCCCGCAATATGCGGTCGATCGGCATCCACCTCGAAAAGCACTTGAGGAAGGACATTTTGAAGTTCGAGGCATGGCGCCCGACGCAAAGCGGCCTCGAAATGCATCTCTTGCGCATTCACAAGCTCGTCGAGGAGTTCGAACCCGAGGTCGTCATCATCGACCCAGTCTCGAACCTCATGATGGGAAATCTTCATGAAGTGCACTCGATGCTCATGCGCTTGGTCGACTTCCTGAAAACCAAGCAGATCACCGCAATGTTCACCTCCCTCACTCAGGGTTCGCAGAGAGACTTCGAGCAAACCGAAGTCGGCATCTCCTCTCTCATCGACACCTGGATACTCGTTCGCGACGTTGAGCTCAGCGGCGAACGCAACCGCTGCATCTACATACTGAAGTCCCGTGGCATGGATCATTCCAATCAGGTCCGCGAGTTCGTCATTTCCAGCAAGGGAATCCGCCTTCTGCCCGTGTACATCGGCGACGGTGTCGTCCTCACGGGTTCTGCTCGCCTTGCTCAGGAAGCTCGCGAAAAGGACGACGCACTCGTCCAACGACAAACTGCCGAAGAGCAAGCTCTCTCTCGCGCGCGCCGGCGCAAGGCCATCGAAGCTCAGATCGCGTCGCTACGTCTCGACTTGACTGACGTTGCGGCCGAATCTGCTCGATTCGCCTCCGAAGAGTTGAAGAGGGAACAACGCTTGACGCAAGATAGATTGGATAGGTCAGCTCTTCGAGGGGGGAAATCCACGCTCGCCGGTCGGGCTAAACGTGGATAAGTCATGAAACAAAAAGCTCCGTCAAAATCGAAACCGAAAAAAGCAG
Organism: uncultured Acidobacteriota bacterium; assembly: GCA_963795355.1. Classification (GTDB taxonomy): domain Bacteria; phylum Acidobacteriota; class Terriglobia; order Acidiferrales; family UBA7541; genus Acidiferrum. The sequence goes on along the minus strand of CAWCHM010000005.1, from coordinate 104,183 downwards.
CGAGCAAGAACGCGACCGCCAAAAACGGTAACGCCGGGTTGGTCGAACTCCGGCTGTATGTTGCCGGGCAGACGCCCAAGTCGCTCGCCGCTCTCGCAAATCTGAAGAAAATCTGCAACGACCACCTGACAGGTCGCTACAAGCTTCACGTCATCGACCTGGTCAAGACTCCGCAGCTCGCACAGGGCGATCAGATTCTCGCCATTCCGACTCTGGTCCGCAATTTGCCCGTCCCGATTCGCAAAATCATCGGCGACCTGTCGGATCTGGAAAAAGTTTTGGTTGGACTGAACCTTCGGGAGACTGGAATCGTGAATTGAAGCGACGCAGGAACTCGGCCGCTCGAAAGCCCGGCGCGAAGCGCAAGAAAAAGAGCGCCGCCGAGAAATCTCGCTACCTCCTTCGACTCTATGTCACCGGTCAGACTCCGCGTTCTCTTCAGTCCGTCGAAAATCTTCAGCGGTTGTGCGAGAAGCATTTGCCGGGTTGTTTCGATCTTGAAGTGATCGATATCTACCAGCAGCCCGCTCTCGCCGCTGAAGGGCAGATCATCGCCGCTCCGACGTTGATCAAGGCGATGCCTCTGCCGCTGCGCCGGCTCGTCGGCGACTTTTCCGACGCCAATCGCGTTGTGCTGGGCCTCGATCTCAAACAGGCCTAGGAGCTTTTATGAAGAACAAAACGGCCAAATCCAAGCGCATCAAAAACAAAGCACGATCGCCACGACCCGCGACGTCCCTCTCGGCGAAACCCCATGCGCTCGGCAAATTGCAGGAGCGCGTCAACGAACTTGAGGAAACACTCCGCGCCATCCGCTCCGGTGAAGTCGACGCCGTCGTTATCAATGGGCCCACAGGCGACCAGGTTTTCACTCTTCAAGGCGCCGAGCATCCCTACCGCCTCCTTGTCGAAACCATCGACGAGGGCGCCGCCACTCTTTCCAACGATGGCACCATCCTCTATTCCAACCGCAGCTTCGCCAACATCTTCGACGCCCAACTCGAGCGCTTCATCGGCACCCCCATCGAAAATTTCGTCTCCGGCGAATACGTCAACGCCCTTCGCGCGTTAATCCTCAGCGCGGCCGACGGCGTCGCCCGTGGTGAAATCCGCCTCCGCGCTCGTGACGGCCGCGCTCGTACCGTCCGCCTCACGCTCACGCGCAGCAACGACTTCGGCATGGAAACTCTCTGCGTTGTCGCCACCGAATTGACCGAGCTCGTCGAGACCAACGAAGCCCTGCGTGTCACCGAATCCTCTCTACGTCAGCTGTCCGGTCGCCTTCTCCAACTCCAGGACGAAGAGCGCCGCCGCATCGCTCGCGATCTCCACGATACTACCGGACAAAAAATCGCCGCGCTCTCCATGTCGCTCGATCGCGTCGCGCGCCTGCTCGACACACGCAAGCCCGAGCGCCAGGAAGCGCTCAACGAAGGCCGCGACATCGTCCGCATGATCGGCGAGGAAATTCGCACGCTCTCCTACTTGCTCCATCCCCCGCTCCTCGACGAATCCGGTCTCGGCTCCGCGATCCGTTGGTACGCCGAAGGCTTCCAAAAGCGCAGCGGCATCCAGCTCACCGTCAACATCTCGCCCGATCTGGGCCGCCTCTCCACCGAAGTCGAGATGGCGCTTTTCCGCGTCGTCCAGGAAAGTCTCACCAACGTCCATCGCTATTCCGGCAGTCCTGACGCTGAAATCAGCGTTGTCGGCGAGCCCGATGCCATAAAACTCGAAGTCATCGATCACGGTAAGGGAATCGAGGCAGGCACCGCTCGCGTGAAAGTAGAAGGCATCGCCGCGCTCGGCGTCGGCATTCCCGGTATGCGCGAACGCCTGCGCCAGCTTGGTGGACAACTCGAAGTCGATTTCGGCCGCGATGGCACTCGCGTCAGCGCCAGCGTCCCGTTCAAGAAAGCCAAGGCTGAGGCCACCGAAGAATTCGAAGTCGCCGTCGTCGCTCCGCCAAATGGCAATTCCAACGGCGACGTCACATCCTCATCCGACACGCGCCGTCGCATCCTCATCGCCGACGATCACGAAGTCATGCGTCGCGGCGTCCGCGGCCTGCTCGAAAGTCACGATGAATGGGCGGTGTGTGGCGAAGCATTCGAAGGCAGAGAAGTCGTCACGAAGTCGCGCGAACTGCGCCCCGACCTCATCATCATGGACATCAATATGCCCGGCTTGACCGGCATCGATGCCGCTCAACAAATCCGCAAGGAAAATCCGACGGCAAAAATCCTTTTCTTCTCCGTGCACGAATCCGCGCAAACCGTTCGCGAAGTCGTCAACGTCGGCGCCCAGGGCTACGTAGCAAAATCCCGCGCCGGCCACGATCTCGTCGACGCCGTCCGCAACGTTCTCGACGGCGGCACCTTCTTCCCCAGCTTCGCCCGCACCGCCTAACGGTGCTCTAACCCAACTTACAGCAATCACATGTACGGGCGCAGCACTGCTGCGCCCCAAACGCCCAGCCCTATCGCGAAGTCCCTCGGATCCTCATCCAATCTAAAAACGCGTCATCCTGAGCGCAGCGAAGGATCTCAGGCGTAAGCGCCGCCGATAACTCGACCGTTCGCGCGTGCCCACCAGCGCGCCGCGCACCTACCGCCGCCCAACCCCAGCCCTCCGCGCCTTCCCGCCGCCCGCCTCACCCTTCTCAATCTCATCAAGCACGCCTTCGATCCGCCCCAACACCTTCGCCACGTCCGCAGGCGCCTTCACCCGATACCGAGCTTTCGTAGGCCGCGGCTTCCCCACATGTACCGACACCCCATGTCCTACCGCCACGAATCCTGATTCATCCGAATAATCGTCCCCAAAATAAAACGCCAGCGCCTTCTTGTCCGCGCGCTCCCGCAAAAATTCCCGCACCGCGAGCCCCTTGCCCGGAATCGATCGCGGCAAAATCTCCACGTCGCGAATATTTCCAACCGCGTGCAGCTTTCTCTGAAACGGTTGTAGCACCGCAATCAGCTCTGCACGCAACTTGTCATGCAAACCCTTCGGCACATGCAGCAAATGCACCGACAAGCTGCTGTTCTTGTTCTCGATCCACAAGTTTGGATATTTCTTCAGTAGCGGCTCAAGCGCATTGCACACGTCGCGTAATGCTTGTTGGGCATCCGGCGGCAACACCGAATGGTCGTCGCGCTCCCAACCATACAAACCAAAATAATGAATGTCCGGCACCGCGATGTGTTCCAGCAGTTCCGCGCGCCTTCGTCCGCTGACCAGCACAAGCGTCGCCAGCGCATGCTTCGACAGTCGACGCAGAACTTCCCGCGCCTCAGGCTTAAGTCGCACCAACTCCGGCCGCGGCGCGATATCAACCAGCGTCCCGTCGAAATCCAGAAATATCGTCACGCGCCCGCGCTTGCGGATCTCCGCGGCGACGACATCCCAGTGCTTCAACAAATCCAGAACAGGCTTCGTATTTCTTGATTTACTTCGAGAGGCGCGTTTAGCGCGAGCGGCGGCCGTCATTGCGCTTTCGTCATTGTACTTCGACGCGGTCCGGAGTATCGATCCGAATTTCCGTCAGATCGGACAGCAAGTGCGCGGCCCAGCGATAAATGTTGTATTCGCGAACGTTCGCCCGCATATGCTGCATGCGCGTCGTCTGTTCTTCGCTCGGCATCTCCAGCGCGCGATGGATCGCGCCCGCCACCTGCTGCACATCGTAAGGATTCACCAGCAGTGCGTCGCTCAACTCCATCGCCGCCCCCGCAAACGTGCTCAGGATCAGCACTCCTTTATCGTCATCGCGCGACGCCACGAATTCCTTCGCCACCAGGTTCATCCCGTCGTGCAGTGCCGTCACCAGGCAAAGTGACGCCGCTTTATAAAACCGCGCAATCTCCTGGTGCGAGTGATGCTTCTTCAGCAGCACGATCGGCATCCATCGCCCAGCCTGGAATCGCGCATTGATCCGCGCCGCTTCCTGATCCACTTCTTCCAGTAATTTCTGATACCGGTCGATCGCCGTCCGGCTCGGCGCTCCAATTTGAATAAAGCTGAACCGGCGTTGGTACGACGGATTCATCTCCAGGAATTTCTCGATCGCGCGGAACCTCTCCAAGATCCCCTTTGTGTAGTCCACGCGGTCCACGCCGACGCCCAGCACGCTCGCGTGAATATTCAAATCGTTGCAGATCTGCGATACCAGTTCGCCGGTACTCTTTTCCTCGACGTGCCCGTTTTCCGACATCGACACGCTGATTGGATAAGGTCGCACCCGCGTCAGGTGCCCCTTCCGGTTCACTTCAAATCGATCCCACGCCGTCAACGCTTCCACCGAACGATCCACGGACGACAAAAAGTTGTTGCAGTGCGACTGAATGTGGAACCCGATCAAGTCCGCTCCAAGCAATCCATCGATCAGGTCGCGCCCCCAGGGACAAATCCCAAATACTTCCGGATTCGGCCACGGTATGTGCCAAAAAATCGCCACGCGCGCATCCGGCCGCGCTTCTTTCACCATCCGCGGCAACAGCGCGAAGTGATAGTCCTGCGCCAAAACGATCGGCGATTCCACGCCTTCCATCTCTTGCAGCACCGCGTCGGCAAATCGCCGGTTCACTTCCTGATACGACAACCAATCTTCCGGTCGAAAAATCGGACGTGTATGTGCGATGTGGCAGAGCGGCCACATGCCTTCATTCGAAAATCCTTCGTAGTAACCCTTCTCTTCTTCCTTGCTCAACCACACGCGCCGCAGCGTGTACGCCGGATTCTCGGGCGGAACACGAATCCGGTCTCGCGCATCGACGGTGTCGCGGTCCGCATTTCCCGAACCGTCCGCCACCCACGTCCCGTTCGAAGCCAGCAGCACTGGCTCCAGCGCCGTCACCAGGCCGCTCGCTGGCACAATCACCTGGATCGAGCCGTCCTGCTTGCGTTCGTGCATGTAAGGCTCGCGGTTCGACACCACAAACAGCGGCTTGTTCTGCAGCTTGCTCGCAAGGCTCACACGCAAGCGTTCCGCCGTCCATATCGACACGTTCGATTCGCGCAGCCGCGCTTCTTCTTCCGCGGTCGCTCGCGCCGCGTTCAGGTCGCGCGCCAGGTGCGTCACTTCGCGATGAATCTGGTCGAAGAGCTCTCCTTGCGGCAGCGACGGCGGCGGATTCAACTGTCCCGACTGTCCTGTCCGCAATCCGCGCAGCCACGTGGCCGTGCGCGTCAGCGGGCCCGTCAGGGTCCAGCGCACTAAAATCAGCGCCAGGCCGGAAATAAACAGCGTCTGAACCAGCGCGGTCAGCAGGGAACTGCGAAGCAAGTTTGAAACTTGACTGTTGATGTAACTCGCGTCGTGAGCGAGCACCAGTGTGCCAACGGCTTGGCCATTGCGGTGCAACGGCATGGCGTAGAGCTGCATCGGCACATCACCGATAGACAGGAACTCGCCGAGTCCCGCATCGCGCAAAGCCGCGCGTGTTGCCGTTGCCGGACGCGTTTGGAAGGATGTCGGCAGTCCCGGCGTCAGAGCCAGAACGGTGCCATTGGCGTTATATACCGCGATGCCTTTCAGGTGTTCTTTCTGGCCGAAACGATCGACGATGCGCTGCAAACTCTTGTCCGGCAGCGGCCGATCAAACAGTGGCTCGATGTTTCCTTCCAGGCTCTCCGCCAGAACCTCTGCGCGGTGCGACAATTCGTTGCGCTCCACGCGCTTCTCGGTTCTCGCCTGATACACCGCGAACAGCAGCGACACCACCACGACGCTGATGATCAACGGCAGCACAATTTTCAAAGTCGTGCGCATTCAGGCTTTACCCTTGGGGAACCGCTCGAGCCAAAAACACTCCAACGTGGGACGAAAACTTAACACTCCTTGGTTCCATTCGCTACGTATTTGAATTTCGATTAGCCGCCGCCGAATAGCGTTGGCCGATAAGCGGCTTAAAGGCTTTGAGCCGATTTGTGGCCGCAGAAAACTCCGGCCTGCTCAGCGAACCGTCAATGAATTTACAACGGTTTGTTTTCAGCGGACCGCGTGCAACCAATCCGGGTCCGCCGCGTCTCTCCCGGTTTGAAAGGAGTGCTCAGAGGTTGGGTGACTGGACGACCCGACCGACCGGGAATTTGCGAATTTTATAGGGAGCCAGCGATGACGCGGCTACCGCAAGTAGGCGTCTCTGAACCCATCCCTATTGTATCGCACGAACAATAATTGGATGGCTCATCCCCGTGGAAAGTCGCGTCTCTCCACCCAAAAACCTCCTGCAACCCGCATCCCTTCAACGGTATACCTTCGCACCACAACGACGTCCGCGATCCATATGGAAAGCGGCGCCCGCGGCGCCGCTTTTCATAACTTTAACCACTCATCGAATCGTCTGTAGAACGGTTCAAGCAACTCGCCCATTCGAATCCATCCGCTCCCTGTCCCATCACCCGCGCTAACCATCCTTCCGTCGCTGGCCACGCTACATTGATCCGAAACCCTAAATTGCCCTTGACACCGTTACCACTATGTAATATAGTTCAGGGTGTACGAGAAGTGCGTCTCGGTAGCGCCGGCTCGCCCTGAGCCTCGAAGGGCATCCTGCCGGCGTTTTCATTTTTGGGCACCAATACTCCATCTCCAGACTCATGTAGGGGCGCAGCTCTGCTGGCGCCCCAGCTTGCCCGGCCGTCAACCTCGACCTCATCGTTCAGAAGGCGAATCAAAAGCGAACGTTCAGGCAACTGTAACCGGTGTGAAATCAATGCTTTGCCCACTCTCAAAACCGTGCTTCCCGCAACCCACTCACTTCCAACCACTTGCTCACTCTTCCAAAAAACAGGGGGAGGGTGGCCAAAACCCACCCTCCCCAAAACGCCCCAACTCAAAAAATCGGCGCCTACTTAACTTCCCAGGTATCCCCCGCGTGCAGCAACTTGTTCAAATCCCCCGGCCCGCGCTTGGCGATCACATCCTTAATCTGCTGATTCATCACGTCTTCATACCGCGGCAAATCCGGCCACGACCGGTAAACTCCGATCGGCGTCGGGAATCCAGGCCGGCCTTCCATGTGCGCCAGCGTGAACGCGTAGTACGGCCGTGGATGATGCATATCATGCACCAGCAAGTTCGCCTCGGTGATTCCGTTGCCAAGCTGCACGACCTCGATGTCTCCGTCAGCCTTGCGCCGGATGCCCTTGTCGCGATTCTTGCCAAACACCATCGGCTTGCCGTGTTCGAGCTGCAGCACCTGCTCGCTGCGCGCTTCGCGATCCGTCAGCGAGAACCACGCACCATCGTTGAAGATATTGCAGTTCTGCAAAATCTCGACGAACGCCGAACCCTTATGCGCTGCCGCAGCCTTCAATGTGTCTTTCAGATGCGCCTGAAACACATCGACCGAGCGCGCCACAAACGTAGCCTCCGCTCCAATCGCCAGCGAAACCGGATTGAACGGCCGATCCAGTGAGCCGAACGGCGTCGATTTCGTCTTCTTGTTCACTTCCGAAGTCGGCGAGTACTGTCCCTTCGTCAATCCGTAAATCTTGTTGTTGAAGAGCAGCACCTTCAATCCAACGTTGCGCCGCAACATGTGAATCGTGTGATTGCCGCCGATCGAAAGCGCATCGCCGTCGCCGGTTGCCACCCAGACTTCCAGGTCCGGCCGCACAGCCTTCAATCCCGTCGCAACCGCCGGCGCGCGTCCGTGAATCGTGTGAAACCCAAACGTGTTCATGTAATACGGAAACCGGCTCGAGCATCCGATTCCCGAAATCACCACAAAGTTCTCGCGCTTGATCCCCAGCTCCGGGAATACCGATTGCACAGCCGAAAGAATTGCATAGTCGCCGCAGCCCGGACACCAGCGAACTTCCTGGTCGGTCTGAAAGTCCTTCTTCGTAAGCGGCGTGATTGGCGGCAGCGTAGCCGTAGACATGTCCTAAACTCCCAGCACTTCTTCGATTTTTTGTTCGACCTCAGCCTGCTTGAACGGCCGGCCCTGAATCTTGTTCAGTCCGATCGCATCGACCAAATACTTCGCGCGGAGCAGCCACAGCAACTGCCCCATGTTGAGTTCCGGCACCAGAACTTGCTTGTAGCGCTTGATCACATCGCCGAGATTCGCCGGCAGCGGATTCAGATGCCGCAGGTGCACGTGCCCAATCTTGCGGCCCTGTGCGCGCTGCGCATTCATTGCCGCCGTAATCGCGCCGTGCGTCGAGCCCCACGCCACGATCAGCAAATCGCCGTGATCGTCACCCGCCGGAACGATGTCGGGAATGTCCTGCACAATTCCCGCAACCTTAGCCGCGCGGATGCGCACCATGTGCTCGTGATTCAGCGGTTCGTAGTTGATGTTCCCGGTGACGTCCTGTTTCTCGAGTCCGCCCACGCGATGCTCGAGTCCCGGCGTTCCCGGCACGGCCCACGGCCGCGCGAGGGTATCGGGATCACGCTTGTAAGGTAGATACGCGTTCGGAGAATTTTTCTCCGTTGCAAACTTCACCTTGAATTCCGGAATGTCCTCGACGTTGGGAATCTTCCACGGCTCCGCGCCATTGGCCAGATATCCGTCCGACAAAATAATGACCGGGATCATGTACTTGACCGCGATGCGGCAAGCCTCGACTGCCGCCCAGAAGCAATCGCTCGGTGTTGCCGGAGCGACAATCGGTACCGGTGCTTCGGAGTTTCGGCCGTACAGAGCCTGCAGCAAGTCAGCCTGTTCGGTCTTCGTCGGCAAGCCCGTCGAAGGTCCGCCGCGTTGCACGTCGCAGATCACCAGCGGAATTTCGACAGCGATCGCGAGACCAATCGCTTCCGTCTTCAGCGCCATGCCCGGCCCCGAAGTCGTCGTGATCGCCAGCGCGCCGCCATAGGCCGCGCCGATGGCCGACGTCACCGCCGCGATTTCATCCTCGGCCTGGAACGTCGTGACACCAAAATCCTTATATTGCGAAAGCTCATGCAAAATGTCCGAAGCCGGTGTGATCGGATAGCTGCCTTGGAACAGTCGCAGCCCCGCCTTTTGGGCCGCCGTCACAAATCCTAGCGCCAACGCCTGGTTTCCGCTCAAGTTGCGATAGATACCCGGCGCAAGTTTCGCTGGCGGAATTTCATAACTGATCTGAAACGCTTCGGTGGCTTCGCAATACGAATAGCCCGCCTTCATCGCGAGCTTGTTCGCTTCCACCAGCAGCGGCTTGTTCTTGAATTTGTCTTCGATCCACCGCTGCGTCGAATCCATCGAGCGGTTGTACAGCCAGTAGCACATGCCCAGCGCGAAGAAGTTCTTGCAGCGGTCCATCGACTTCGCATCCAGACCAAGGTGCTCGAGCGCCACGCGGGTCAGCCGTTCGAGTTCGACCGAGAACAGCCGGTATTTGTCGAGCGAACCGTCTTCCAGCGGGTTGACGGTGACTTGCGCCTTGCGCAGGTCGTTCTCTTTGAAGCTGTCGGAATTGACGATCAGAATGCCGTTGGCTTTCAGGTCGGCAATGTTGACCTTCAGCGCCGCCGGATTCATCGCGATCAGCACGTCAACCGAGTCACCCGGCGTGAAGACGTCGTTCGACGCAAAATGAAGCTGGTAGCCGCTCACGCCCGGCAGCGTGCCTGCCGGAGCGCGAATCTCGGCAGGGAAGTCCGGGAACGTCGCGATGTCGTTGCCGTACAGCGCGACGGTATTGGTGAACTGGCTCCCGGTAATCTGCATGCCGTCGCCGGAATCTCCGGCGAAGCGGATCACCGCCTGTTCGATTTTCTCGGGCTTAACGCGCGATACCGGTGTTTCAAACGCAGTCGACATGGACTCCTGACCCCAATGTCCCGTATTTCCGGGAGTATGTGAGATAAGCTCCTCGCAACAGCCCCCAAGAGGAGCTCGACTCCGCCGTCATTCCCAATCGTCGGGGACGTAGATTGACGGTGCGGTACCAAACTGGAGTGCTGGAACAGCCGACCGCCGGGAGCCGACCAAAGAAGAATACCATACCGGCCCGAGCGCGGCGGGGAGAGAGTCCGCCGCGCTGCACAGTAATTACTCCGAAAGACGCACCCCGTTGCCGCCGGGTTACAGTTGGGTTTCAGTTTTTTGAGCTGGGCTCAATCGCCGTTATCGCCACACACTCTGGCCGATGAATGAGCGGATCGCTCGCGGCCTTCAACCGCTTCCGCTGTATCTATTTACGGGTGGTCGATGGCAGAACCGTTATGGCAGAACGACCGCGTTCTCCATCGTGTAGGTTTCAGCGTAAGTGCCGGTACGTGTGAGTACGATGTCTTCCGGCCCGGATTTCGCGTCGGGAATCGTAAGCGTCAGCGTATTTTCGTCCGTGAAGCTGACGCTGGCAGCGACCCCGCCCACGGTCGCCGTCACTGTCGAATCGAAACCGCTCCCGCGCACCGTAATCTGCGAGCCTATGGTCACATTAATCTGGCTGAGGTGCCCGATCGACAACGGCGCTTCGCCGAAATCAACGACCGTCAGTCCTCGATCGGTGCTCAGGTAAACGAAGCGCCCTCCGGAATCGATCGCGAGCGGCGCCACGCCATCTACGACGGTTTGCGTCAGCGAGAAGCGCATACGCAACGTTCCGTGCGCCACGTCCACGATCTCAAAATAATTTGCATACGGAGTAAAGTACAGGCTTCCCGAAGCATTCAGCCGCGAGTTCAGATATAACACTGGCTGATTTAGCGGATTCGGATTGTAAAGTGCTGCAGGATGCGGGATCAGGCCCAACGTATTCGTACTGAGGTCGCCCAACACCCGGCCCTGCGTGAGCACGTTTCCGTCGCCGGAAAGTGCGATGCCAAAGCCTCCGTAGTAAACCGGAAAGGCTGCTTGGGTATAGGTCGATGTCGCCACCGAATAGACGCACGGGAGGCCGCCGAGCGCGACGAAATTTCCGTCCGCGGTAGCGTCAACGCCGACTCCACCCGCGCACTGGCCGCGGGCAAGCTGTGACGACGTTCGCGTCTGCAGGTTCGCGATGTAAGTGCTGCTCTGGGATGGGCAAGATGGGTGCGGCAGGCTGCCCGTTTGCACAAAAGCAAGATTGGTCGAAGTCGCAGCCACGTAGATAGGACCTAGAGCGCAGCCGTTTCCGTTATCCGGCGCGCCGAAAACCGGGATCGCAAATGTGCTCGAGGGTGAATCGGGATTGATGACGGCGAGCGAGCCATCCGTCACGTCCGTGACCAGCAACTCGCTGCCGTCCGGAGTCAGCGCCATTCCCCCCAATTGTTTCGTTGCGCCTTGCGCGGCGGGGTGCAGCGATGTGACGAACTGATTGGTCGACGTGGAGAAGACGTCGACGTGATCACCCGCCGCAAGATAGACCTGACTGCGCTTCGTATCGACGAGCAGAGCGGTGAATACGTCGGACGATGAAAAATCGGTCACGCTTTTCGCATAGACGATGGATTTCGGAAGAGTGCCGCTCCCGTTTGGCGTGGTGACTTGCACATCGGCGCGGCCAGGATTGCCCGGTGGGAAGGTGTAGTTGAGAATTGTCGAGAGTGTGCCGTCGCCGCTGAACGGCGGATATTGTCCCGCAACCGTGGTGATGGTTGCCTGATTGCCGCCGATGGTGACGCTGCCACCGCTCACGTCCTGTGGCAAGCCGAAGCCTACGATCGATCCCGGCGCTCCACCGCTGGGCGATGAACCCGAAAGCGCCGCGAACTCAGGAGTTACTCCGTACGCGAACAGCTGTGGAAAAAACACCTGCACGCCGTCGGGATAAATGAATTTCACGTTGGCCGGACCCGAAGCCGCGCTTGGCGGTGATGTGAAGGTCAGTAATCCTTGAATGGCGGCCGAGCCACGCGTGGCGCCAAACCACACATCCGGTGTGAGGTTCGGGACCGTCAGAAGCGTGGAGACAGTGCCGCCCGTCAGCGGGCCGCCGAAAGTCGCGAGTCCTGCGCCTCCGTTGTTTACTGCTGGACCGTTCGTTGCGTAGTTCTGATAGAACGTGGAATCCTCGAACGAGATGCCGAAATTCTGAAGGCCCAGCAGCATCCCGGTAGAGTCGATCGCGAACGGAGTTGCAGCGCCCGTTGGGCCGCTGACACCCACCGGATTTGCGGTTTCTGCCGGCGCGGCGCCGAGCACCTTCAGCGTGGACGTGTCGATTGTCAAGAGCGCGACGATGTCGTCATAACCGGTGATTTCGTAAACTTTTGAATTGTCCGCACTGAACACTACTTGAGGCGGCGCGATCCCACCCAGAAGAGCTCCGGGGAAACTACCGATCAAATTCAGGCTGGAGTTGTAAAGTTGCAGGCTGTTCGAAGTGCTGAGCACGATGCGCGAGCCATCGCTGTTCACTCCGCCAATCGCCGAGTTTACCGGCGCCCCACCCACCGTAGTCACCGACTGACTGCTGACGTCGTAGCGGAGCAGGTTCGTGGCGGTCAAGTAGACGTGCGTGCCGTCGCCGCTGCGACGCGCGACTCCCACCGCCGCTGGCGTGGTCAAGAACTGGTTGGTTTGAGGATTAAAAATGCCGAATCCGCTTTGGCTCGAGCCGTTACCGTCGCCAAAGCTGATGAGCAGAGTCCCGTCGGAAAGAGCGAACAAGCTATCGACTCCGAACGAGACAGGGAGGCCGCTGCTGCCGATCTGCGACGCCGGCAGTGTGTAGTGGGTCGCTTGCAGCGTGGTGGTGTCGATTTCGTAGAGCTGCGGCGACGCGGTTTGCACCCACACGTGTTTGGAGTCTTGCGTAATGTCGATTCCGCGCGGGCCGCGCACCGGGATGCTCTTCACCAGTTTGTGCGTCGCGTTGGATATCACGTCGATCCGGTTCCAGTCGGGGTCACTGGAAAAAATCAGGTTGTGAATCGGATCGAAAGCGGCGGCGTACGGCGTGCCCTCGGTGCCGACGAAGTCCGTGCGGCTGTCGGCCAGGGAACCGGGTGGTTGCGTCACGTCGACAAAAAATTGGCTGGTTGCCGGCGGCGCCGAACCCGATGGGGTTCCGGTCAGCGTGACCAAGAAGTTTTGTTGCACGGGAGCATTTGCCGCCGCTTTCAGCGTCACCGTGATGGCGTCGCCTGGAACGAACGTGGTGGGTGAAAATGTCGCGGTTGTGCCCGCAGGCAGAGCGCCAACCGACGGAGTGACCTCGTAGTCGGCCACTCCGGCCGTACCAAAACCAGGGATCGAGCCGAAGTCGATGCTGGCGGAGCCGCCAATCGGCACACCTACTTCGTTGCCGGCCGGGTTCGAGGCGAACGAAAACGCAGGTGCCGGGCCACTCGCGACGGTGAAGTCGAATTCGTTTGTTCCGCTTGCGGTTCCGAATGTTGCCGTTAAAGGAATTTTGTAGGGGCCTGGCGCCACTGTGTTGGCGGCGCTGAGCCGAATGGACGTCCCTGTGATCGGCAGGGCAAAGCTGGACGCGCTCGAGGAGATTCCTGCGGGCAAGGTACCCAGTTTCACCGTTGCATTGCCGCTCACATTCACTTCTGACGGCAGGACCGAAAAGCGAAAATTGCTCGAAGCATAGACGCTCGCTGCGGTTGGATTCACGCAGATCGCGATTACCGGTGGCGCCGACGCCGGATATGGAAACGGATCGGACGTCAACGTCACGCCGTCACTGCCGAACACGCTTACGGTAAAGAAAAGCTGTCCTGGCTGGGCCACGAATCCGACGGGCAGATAGTTCGTGATCTGAGGCGGCGGATTGGGCAGGTACGTAATCGCGGGTAGCGCGACCCCGTCCGCCTGGACCTGTGTCTCCGAAGTCAGATGCGTGCCGGTAATTGTTACGGCGAGTTGCTTCGGACAACTCGGATCGATCCCGGGGCCGCTCGAAATCGTGATGCTCTGGATGGTGGGAAGAGGCCCGGCGCTCACAGCGAGGGGGGCGACGGTGCTGGGCGTGGTGCCCGTGCCATTCGATACTTGCAACGTTCCGTTTTGCGGGGCCTGAAGGTCGGCGGCGGTCAGCATCACCTGCAGCTGGGTTGCGCTGACAAACGTTGTTGGCCGTGGAACGCCATTCCACAGGACGACCGAATTGTTTTGGAATCCTGTGCCAGTGAGCGTGATCGTCGTCGCTGCGCTCCCCGGTTTCACGATACGTGGCGCGATCGACGTGATGAGCGGCGCCGGCGCGTTTACGTCGAATTTCACGGAAGATGTGCCGCCGTTTGGCGCCGGATTTTTCGCCGCGATCGTTGCTGCGGAGCCTTGCGCCAAGTCGGCCGCCGGTATCGTCGCCTTCAATTGAGCAGCGCTGACGAAGCTTGCCGTCAACGTAGTGCCGTTCCACGTCAGCGCCGTGGACGGTACGAAGCCACTGCCCGTGACGGTGATTTGCAAATCGGAGGAACCCGCTGCTGCGCTTGAAGGACTGATAGTCGTAATGGTCGGTGCGGGGTTATTCACGGTGAAGCTGACAGCGGCCGAAGTCCCGCCGCCGGGTGACGGATTTTCTACGGTGAGTTTCGCGGCGATGCCATTCGCCAAATCGGTGGCTGGGATCGTGGCCTGCAAGCTGGAGGACGAAACAAAGGTGGTCGCGAGGGCGGAACCGTTCCATTCAATGGCGGAGGAAGAGATGAAACCGGAGCCTGCCACTGTGACGGCGGTCGCGGCGTCGCCAGCAGTCGCCGAGGACGGCGTCACCGAGGCAACCGTCGGCGTTGCATTCGTCGCGCCCGATGGCGGAGGCGTGGTTGAACCGCCGCCGCCCCCGCCGCAACCGGCGAGGGACAGCAGCGCACACAAGATCAACGCAATGACAGCAGACGCGGAACGGGGCATGGGGGTCGTCCTGTGCCTGACTCTTCGATTCCAGTTTTTTTGGCGACGCGAGGTGGAATTATACCAGCCGTTGTTTACTGGGCAAGTACTTGATTTCCTTAGACCAATGGTTCTATAGCCACACTAGTCCCTCGAGAACTCTTGGAGGCGCAGGCTCGCAGAAATTGCGGGCGGTAGTAGGCGAGCATACCGAGAATCGCGAGCGGGAAGAGAAGGCCGATGAATGAGAAACCGCGCAGGTGCGTCATGCTCTGGATCTGGTACACGTCGGGCGCCGGCATTTTCATCGAAGACATCGCTCGGCGCATCACATCGTCGAAATTCGGGCTGAGCAGCGTCATGATCCCGCTGACGATTCCAAGGATCTGAACGCCGATCGCCACCGAGTACGCCCAGGGGACGCGCCTCAACATTCCGACGCCCGCGATCGCGTACAGCAGGCACCAGGTTGCATACACTACGCTTCCGGTCAGTCCCGTGAACGCGTGACCAAACACCATCGCCGGCATGTGCATGAAGAAAATGAAAAAGATGCTGAGCGCGCTCAACAGGAAAAAGCACGCGAGCACGATGATCGGAACCGGAACGCCGGGAGCGGGAAGAGGCGCTGGCACAGCATAGGTCACCGGCACGCCATTTGCGTCGAGCGACTCTGCTGTAACAGGGATCGCCGTGAACGGATCGCCAGAGGCGCCGGACGCGGCGACTTTGAACTGCGCCGCAATTCTCGGCCGCGTAAACAGAATGAGCCACCACACCGCAATCGCGAGCGGCCCGCCGTAAAAAATGACGATCATCAGCCGGATCATTGTGCTGGTGACCAGCGAATCCTGCGGTGTCGGGAGCGGAATAAACGCCATCATCGCGATCACGAGCAGACAAATCGGCGCCGTGACGCCCGCCCAAATCAAGACAGAGATGCGCGCCCAATTCCGAAACCGGATCAGGCCCACGCCGCTGAAAGCTCCCCAGATCGCGATGGCGAAGAACACCACCATCATCGCCGCGGTGATGGTACGAATGCCCGGCATCGTCTCCATCGGATTGGGGCGGCTGAACGAAAGCAGCAAACCCATTATCCCGATCAGGATGCCGATCGCGGTAACCACACTGCCTAGTATGGCCACCACGCCGGAAGCCATCACCGCCGTCGAACGCTGCCCGACGCTATTCATAGGGATGCCATTCCTGAGCGCGATTCATCGGTGCTAGTCATAGATGCCGGCACCATTCACCGGAGTTGATCGATAAAATCTGCAATCGCTAGAGGTTGAACTCATTCTGCCCAACTCAATCCGCAGCCGCTTGGGTAGTTGTAAGTGCGATACGAAAACGCAACATTGCGCTTTCTTTTCGCTTGACGTTCGCTTTCTTTTCGCCTAACTTTGTGCCCACGGACGGTTTGCCGCACGCAGCGCCCGCGTCACCGCCGAGACTCACTTCAAAAGCGAGGTCCCTATGGCCCTGACCAAGCGACAAAAAGAGGTGCTCGACTACCTGGTGTCGTTCGAGACCAAGCACGGCTACGCCCCCAGCTTCGAGGAAATCGGCAAAGGTTTAAAGCTCACGTCGCTCGCGACCGTGCACAAGCACATCACGACGCTCGAGAAGAAAGGTTTTATCCGCCGCGGATATAACCAGAGCCGCTCCATTGAAATTTTGCAGCTTCCGAAGTCGCCCAAGGAACAAGTCAGCGACCGCAGAGTACAGGAGCTACCGCTGGTAGGACGCATTGCTGCCGGTAAGCCGCTCGAAGCCGTTGAAGAGCGCGAAACGCTGTCGCTCGGCGACTTCACTCATGGCGGAAACTCCTTCGCGCTCAAGGTGAAGGGCAGCTCGATGATCGACGACCATATCATGGATGGCGATTACGTCGTCTGCGAGCAGACCCAGGTGGCGAATCCTGGCGACATCGTCGTTGCGTTGGTGCAAGGCGAAGAAGCCACGCTGAAGCGCTTCTATCGCGAAGGCCCCGGCAAGATTCGTTTGCAGCCAGCGAACGCCGAGGTCGAACCGATCATCGTTCCCGCCAACGACGTGAAGATTCAGGGCCGCGTCATCGGCGTACTCCGCAAATATTAGTTTCGATTAAACTTTGTTGCGCATTGCAGGGGCGAGCTTTAGCTCGCCCTTTCTTTTCTGTGGATCGGAGCGATCCGGTTCGCAAACCTCGGTCGTGCTTTTCATCACTCCGCAACCAACCCCTCCGCGCGGGAGTCTATCTACAGGTACTGGTAAACTCCTAGGGACGAAAGTGGAGAGGATTTCCTGCGGATGAGGCACAAGGTCGGCACGCTGTTTCTGCGCCAGCTATGTGCGGTGCTTTTGGCGGCGTTGCTGCTCGCCGCGTGGCCGCAGCCCACCTCCGCGTATTCGATTCTCGCGCATGAAGCGATCATCGACGCGGCATGGGAAACCGGTCTGCGCGCGCTACTGCTTCAGCGATTTCCCGACGCCACCAAAGAACAATTAAAAGATGCGCATGGCTACGCCTACGGCGGCGCGATCATTCAGGATCTTGGCTACTACCCGCACGGCAGCCATTTTTTCAGCGACCTCACGCACTATTGCCGCAGCGGTGATTTCATCCTCGCCCTGTTGCGTGACTCCAAAGATTTGAACGGCTATGCCTTCGCGCTCGGCGCGCTCTCGCACTACGCCGCCGACAACGACGGCCACATGATCGGCACGAATCCGTCGGTGCCCATCCTCTATCCCAAACTGCAAAAAAAATACGGGCACGTCGTGACTTACGAGCAGGAACCTCTGGCGCACGTGAAGACGGAATTCGGATTCGACGTGCTCGAAGTCGCACGGGAACGCTACGCGCCCGACAGTTATCACGACTTCATTGGATTCGCCGTTGACGCACCGTTGCTCGAGCAAGCATTTCGCGAAACCTACGGTCTCGATCTGAAAGTGGCGCTGCCCGACGAAGATAAAGCGCTCGGCTCCTACCGCCGCGCCGTCAGCAAACTGATTCCCAAGGCAACGCGCATCGCCTGGACGCTCAAACAAAGCGACATCCAGAAAGATCAGCCCAGCATGACGAAGCGCAAGTTTCTCTATAACCTTTCGCGCTCCAGCTACGAAAAAAGCTGGGGCAAGGATTATCAGAAGCCGACCTTCTTCGAGCGATTCATCGCGTTTCTGTATCGGATCCTGCCGAAATTCGGTCCGCTGAAAGTGCTACAGCTCCGCACGCCGACGCCCGATACCGAGCACAAATTCGAGGACAGCTTCAATCACGCGCTTGATCGCTACAAGCTGGCGTTGCGTGCGGCGCGCGATGGCCAGACCCCCGAAGTTCCGAACGACAATTTCGACACCGGCAAGCCCGACCCGCCGGGCGTCTACTTCATGAACGACGACGTGCACGCGCAACTCGTCGAAGAACTCGCCAAGACCAATTTCAAGGAGATGAGCCCGGCGTTGCGCGCCGAGTTGACGCAGTTCTACTCCGACCCCAACGCGCCTTATGCTACCAAGAACAAGCCGAAAGAGTGGGCCAAGCTGCAGGCGGCGCTGCATATGTTGAAAGCGGCTCCTGCGACTCCGGCGGAAGCGCAGACCTTGCCCGCGTATGGCGGGATGCCGTCCGCGCCTGCCGAGTAAAGCAGCGATTTTGGCAGCAGGCGCGTGTTGGCGGTTCGCCGCTGCGCTCGATGAATTTTGTTTTTCCTTTGAATCGAATAAACTGTGCTGCAACGGCGCCGCGCGCATGAAACAATCTACAGTTTCGCGTCGCACTTAAATCGCTGCTAGCGGTCGAAACTCCCTGGGATGACGAAGACCAAACCGATCAAAAAACTGCTCGCCGCCAATCGCAGCGAGATCGCGATTCGTATCTTCCGCGCCGCCACCGAACTCGGCCTGCGCACTGTCGCGATTTATTCCCAGGAAGACCGCCTCGCGCTCCATCGTTTCAAGGCCGACGAAGCTTACCAGGTCGGCATCGGCAAAGGCCCGGTCGAGGCGTATCTCGACATTGCTGGAATCATCGCCGTCGCCAAAGAACACGACGTCGATGCGATTCACCCGGGCTACGGATTTCTCTCTGAGAATCCCGCGTTCGCGCGCGCCTGCGAAAAAGCGGGCATCACATTCGTCGGGCCAACGCCGAATCTGCTCGAACTCCTCGGCGACAAAACCGCTGCGCGCAAACTCGCCGCCTCCGCGGGCGTCCCGGTCCTGCCAGGCACGGAAGACCCCGTCCAATCGCCTGAAGAAGCGAAGCGCATCGCGAAAGAAATCGGCTATCCCATCATCGTGAAAGCCGCGATGGGCGGCGGCGGCCGCGGCATGCGTGTCGTTCGCGACGAAGCGCAACTTGCCGCATCGCTCGAAGAAGCGCAAGGCGAAGCGAAGTCGGCCTTCGGCGACGCCAGCTGCTTCCTCGAAAAATATCTGCCGCGCGCGCGCCATCTCGAAGTTCAAATTCTCGGCGACACGCACGGCAATTTGCTTCACCTCTATGAGCGCGACTGCTCCGTACAGCGCCGCCACCAGAAAGTCGTTGAGGTCGCGCCCGCCGCGAATCTCCCCTCGCACGTTCGCGATGAACTATGCGACGCCGCAGTGAAACTTGCGCGCAAAGCGAACTACCGCAACGCCGGCACCGTCGAGTTCCTCTACGACGTCGACGCGCAAAAGGTCTACTTCATCGAGGTCAACCCGCGCATTCAGGTTGAGCACACCGTCACCGAAATGGTGACCGGGCATCGACCTCGTCCAATCGCAAATTCTCGTAGCGCAAGGCCACAAGCTGCACGAAGCGCCGATGTCGCTGCCGCGCCAGGAAAATGTCCCGCTCTACGGCTCCGCGTTGCAGTGCCGCGTCACCACCGAAGATCCGAAAAATAATTTCGCGCCCGACTACGGAAAGATTTCCACGTATCGCTCGCCCGCCGGATTTGGCATCCGTCTCGACGGCGGTACGGCGTACGCGGGTGCAGTCCTCGCCGCGTATTACGATTCTCTCCTCGTCAAAGTCACCGCTTGGGGAAAAAATCTCGACGAAGCATGCAATCGCATGGACCGCGCGCTGCGCGAATTTCGCATTCGCGGCGTAACCACCAATATTCCGTTCGTCGAAAACGTCGTCAACCACCCGAAATTTCGCGGCGGCGAAATCACCACTTCGTTTCTCGATCATTCGCCGGAACTTTTCCACTTCTCGAGCGCGCGGCGATCGCGCCACCAAGGTGCTTTCGTATCTCGGCGACGTCATTCTTAACGGCAATCCCGAAGTAAAAGGGAAGCTCGTTCCCGGCAAACTCGAAACTGCGGTGCTTCCGAAAACGCCGGGCATTGAGCCGCCCGCCGGCACGCGGCAGATGCTGCAAAAGCTTGGGCCGAAAAAATTCGCAGCGTGGGCGCGCAAAGAAAAGCGCCTGCTCATCACCGACACGACTTTCCGCGACGCGCACCAGTCGCTGATGGCGACGCGCGTCCGCACCTACGACATCCTCGCGACGGCCTCCGCGGTCGCGCAGCGTTTGCCGAATCTCTTCAGCCTCGAAATGTGGGGCGGCGCGACGTTCGACACGTCGCTGCGTTTCCTTCATGAAGATCCGTGGGCGCGTCTCCGCGAATTGCGCGAACTCGTCCCCAACATCTGCTTCCAGATGCTGCTGCGCGGCGCGAACGCCGTCGGCTATGCGTCGTATCCCGACAACGTCATCAAGGAATTCGTCCGCGAATCGTTCAAGCAGGGCATCGACATTTTCCGCATCTTCGATTCGCTCAATTCCATCGACAACATGCGCGTGTCGATCGACGCCGCGCTCGAATCCGGCGGCATCTGCGAAGCCGCGATCTGCTACACCGGCGACATCCTCGACGACGCGCGTCCGAAATATTCGCTGAAGTATTACGTCACGATGGCCAAGCAGCTCGAAAAGCTCGGCGCACATTTTCTTGCCATCAAAGACATGGCTGGCCTCTGCAAGCCGTACGCCGCGTACGAACTGGTCAAAGCGCTGAAGGAAGAAATCGAAATCCCGATTCACTTTCACACGCACGACACCAGCGGCCTCAACGCTGCGAGCGTGTTAAAAGCAAGCGAAGCCGGCGTGGACATTGCCGACGCGGCTATGGCGTCAATGAGCGGCGGCACGAGCCAGCCGAATCTCAATTCGATCGCCGAAGCGCTGCGCCACACGCCGCGCGACACAAATCTCGACATCGCCACGCTCAACGAGTGCTCCGATTATTGGGAAGTCGTGCGCACCTACTACACGCCGTTCGATTCCGGGCCGAAGGCCGGCTCCGCGCGCCTCTACCAGCACGAGATTCCCGGCGGCCAGTACACGAATTTGCGCGAGCAAGCGGTCGCCATGGGTCTCGGGCATCGCTGGCGCGAAGTCGAAACCACCTACGCCGAGGTCAATCAGCTTTTCGGCGACATCGTAAAAGTCACGCCATCCAGCAAAGTCGTCGGCGACATGACGCTCTTTCTGATGGCGAAAGACATGCGCCCCGAAGACATTCTCAAGCTCGACGAAAAGCATGATCTTTCGCTTCCGAATTCCGTCGTCGAAATGTTTACCGGAGTCCTCGGCGTTCCACCGGGCGGCTGGCCGAAAAAATTGCAGAAAATCATCCTGCGCGGCGCGGAGCCGATCAAAGGCCGCTCCAGCGCCAGCATGCCTCCCGCCGATTTCGACAAAGAGCAGAAGGATCTTGAGAAAAAAATCGGCCACAAGATCGGCCGCGACGATCTGTTGAGCTACCTGCTCTATCCCGAAGTGTTTCTCAAGTACGACAAATTCCGCCAGAGCTACGCGGACGTCAGCGTCCTGCCGACGCCGCCGTTTTTCTACGGCCTGAAATCAGGCGAAGAAATCACCGTCGAAATCGAGTCCGGCAAAACGCTCATCATCAAATTCCTCACCGCCAGCGACCCGCATCCCGACGGCACGCGCACTTTATTCTTCGAGCTCAACGGCCAGCCGCGCGAAGTCAACGTCCGCGACCGCGCCTTGCGCGTCGAAGAACGCTCGCATCCGAAGGCCGATCCTTCCGATCCCGGCCAGATCGGCGCGCCGACCGCGGCCGTCGTTTCCGGCGTCGCGGTGCAGGTCAATCAAAAAGTCGAGCGCGGCGCGAAACTCCTCACGCTCGAAGCGATGAAAATGCAGTCCAATATTTACGCGACGATCTCCGGAAAAGTCGCGAAACTTCTCGTCGCGCACGGACAGCACGTCGAAGCCAAAGACTTGCTCGTGCAAATCGTTCCGTGAGCAACGGCCAGCTTCGCAAACACGATAATTTTCGCTCGCGCTTCCTGCGCAACCAGCGAGACCTCGTCGTCTATCTTCCGCCCGGCTACGACGAGCAGCACTCGCGCCGCTTTCCTGTCCTCTATCTTCACGACGGCCAAAATCTCTTCGATCGCGCCACGTCGTTCGCGGGGCAAGACTGGAATGTCCAAGGCGCCGCCGACTTTCTCATTAACGCCGGCTCCCTCGCCCCGCTCATCGTCGTCGGCATCTACAACACCGGCAAATCGCGCATCTTCGAATACACGCCCACCAAAGCGCCGAAACTCGGCGGCGGCCGCGCCGACCGCTACGCAAAATTCCTGCTACAAGAAGTGATGCCGTTCATCCAGACGCAATATCGCGTTGACGCGAATCCGCGCCTTACTGGCATCGGCGGCTCATCGCTCGGCGGCCTCGTCTCCCTTTACCTCGGTTTAAAACTTCCACACTCGTTCGGAAAAATTGCCGCGCTCTCGCCATCCGTTTGGTGGAATCAGCGCGTCATCTATCGCTTCGCCGCCGCCGCCCGCGTCGATCCGCATCCCGCGATCTGGCTCGACATCGGCACAAAGGAAGGCCCGCGCATCGTCCCCGACGTCGAACAATTTCGCGACATCCTCATCCAAAAAGGCTGGGCGCTCGGCCACGACCTCCACTACGAACGCATCGAAGGCGGCGAACACAACGAACTAGCCTGGTCCCAACGCATCGGCCGCGTCCTCGAGTTTCTCTATCCGAATCAGTAGGGGCGGGGCTTGCTCCGCCCGTCCACCGCGTTTGTCAAAATTTCACCGCCAACGGCTGCTCTTCCCGCCTTCAAAGCCGCCAACATTTAGATCGACCCTTGACCTCAGCGAATCCCTGCGGCATCTTGTCCGTCCGATGCCGGACCGCCAAAAGACCATCCTATGCGTCAGCTCCTACGAGAAGGGCACGGAGTTCTTCCGCACTTGCAAACAGATGGGCTGGCGCGTCCTGCTGCTCACCGTAGAAAAACTCCGCGACGGCGACTGGCCGCGCGAAGCCATCGACGAATTTTTCTACATGCCCGAGGACATCCCCCTCGAGCATCTGATCTACACCGTCAGCTACGTGGCGCGCATGCAGCACATCGACCGCATCGTCGCGCTCGATGAGTTCGACATGGAAAATGTCTCGGCGCTCCGCGAGCACATGCGCATCCCCGGCATGGGCCTCACCACCGTCCGCTATTTCCGCGACAAGCTCGCCATGCGCGCCCGCGCCAAGGAAGTCGGCATCCCCGCGCCGGAATTCGCGCACATCCTCAATTACGACGATCTCCGCCATTTCATGGCCAACGTGCCGGGCCCGTGGCTACTCAAGCCGCGTTCGCAAGCCTCGGGCATCGGCATGAAAAAAATTCACACGCAAAACGATCTGTGGCCGTGGCTCGATCAACTCGGCGATAAGCAGTCTTTCTACCTGCTCGAACAATTCATCCCCGGCGGCGTCTATCACGTCGACAGCGTCGTCTCCGAACGCGAAGTCGTCTTCGCCCAGGCGCACGCATACGGCGCGCCTCCGCTCGACGTTTCGCACAAAGGCGGCGTCTTCACGACGAGCACACTCCCGTACGATTGCGACGACACGGATACGCTGCTCGCCGCCAATCGCCAGGTGATCGAAGGCCTCGGCGGCGTTCGCGGCGTCACCCACGGCGAATTCCTGCGCTCCAACGCCGACGGGAAATTTTATTTTCTCGAAATCGCCGCACGCGTCGGCGGCGCCTACATCTCCGACGTCGTCGAAGCCGCCAGCGGCATCAACCTATGGCGCGAATGGGCGCGTCTCGAAATCGGAGCAGGGAAGGAGCCGTACACCCTGCCGCCAACGCGAGAAGATCACGCTGGCGTAATCCTGTGCCTCGCTCGCCAGGAACATCCCGACACAAATTCCTACAGCGATCCCGAAATCGCCTACCGCGTGCACAAATATCATCACGCGGGCTTTGTTCTGAAATCGCCCAGCCGCGAACGCGTCCAGGAACTCCTCGATTCCTACGCCATTCGATTCCAAAACGATTTCCTGGCCTTCCAGCCCGTCCCTGAAAAACCTACCGCTTGAAGGAGGCACAAAACTTCAATCATTACTCAAGAATTAACTAACCGCGCGGTACCAAACGAAAAGCGAAGACCTGTACCTCGGTCCAAGTAACCGTCTAGCCGCCCATTTATAAGACGCCATTTGCCTCGAACCGGGGCAAGGTCTACAGTTTGCAGTGCGCCAGCCGATATATATAACGTTGGGCGCGAGTCTTGGGGGAGTTTTAAGCATGTGGGGAAATAAGAAGCCGGATACGCCGCAGCAGCAGCCTCAAGCTGTGCCGCAGCCGCAGCCGGGGCCAGTGGCAGTCAATCCAATAAATAATCCGTCGCCGAAGCCTGCTCCGGCGTCTTGGGAGGAAAAACCCGCAATGAGTACAGATTCGATGCGTCCATTGAGTGCAACGACGGACCGCGCCAGCGCGCGGCTCGGATCGAGCCTGCATGTGAAGGGTGAGATCACCGGCAGTGAGGATTTGCTGATCGACGGTTCGGTCGAAGGACTGATCCAGCTCGATGAGCGGAAGCTCACGGTCGGCGCGACCGCCAAGGTCACCGCCGATATCATTGCCCGCGAAGTCGTGGTCTACGGCACGGTGAAGGGCAATCTCCGTGCAAAGGATCGGATTGAGATCAAGAAGGATGGCTCGGTCAACGGCGACCTCACCACGTCGCGCATCATGATCGAAGACGGTGCCTACTTCAAAGGCTCGATCGAGATCGACAAGTCGGCCGACAAAGATGCCAGCCACAGCGCGTTCTCGAAGAAAGAGTCGCCTGCAACGGCCGCCAAGACGATCTAAGCAAGTTTTAACAATTCTCCTTGAGAGTCACACCGCGGCGCGGGCTAACCCCCGCGCCGTTTTATTTTGTGGCGCGACATCAAGCTCGACGGGACGATCTTGCGAGGTGGGGCGCAGCTGTGTTGCTTCCCTATGTAGGATGGGCGAAGTGGTCCGGCTAGCGGACGGCCATGGCGGCGGCTTTGCCTTCGATCTGGGCGATGTCCTGGTCGGTGAGCTTGAGTTCGCCGGCGCGCATTACTCCTTCGGCTTGTTTGGCGCTGCGCGAGCCTACGATGGCGCCGGTCACTGCGGGATTCAGAAGCGTCCACGCGACAGCGACTGTGCCGGGAGTGCAACCGTAGCGCTCGCCGACGGCACGCAAGCGCTCGACGAGTTCGAGGTTTTGCGAAAGCTTCGGTTCGCTGAATTCCGGCTTGTTGCGGCGCCAGTCGTCGGCGGGGAGATTCAGCGCGCGTTCGCGCGTCATTCCGCCAGTCAACATGCCCGAAAGCATCGGCGAGTAGACGATCAAGCCGACATTGTGATCTTTGCAGTACGGCGCGACGCTGGCTTCGATTTTGCGTCGCAGCATGGAGTAGGGCGGCTGGTCGCTTGTGACGGGCGCGATCTTGCTGCAGCGTTCGATTTGTTCGGCGCTGTAGTTCGATACGCCGATCCAGCGCACTTTGCCGGCTTTCTGGAGATCGGCCATCGCCTGCCACGATTCTTCCAGCGCAGGTCCGTTATCTTCGGGCGGCCAGTGAATCTGATAGAGATCGATGACGTCGGTCTGCAGCCGCTTCAGGCTCTCTTCGCACTCTTTCTTGAGCGAATCGGCGGTGTGGACTTTCGTCACGGCGCCTTTGTCGTCCCAGCGCATCGCGCACTTGGTGAAAATGTACGGGCGCTGGCCTTTCCATTCTTTCAGTGCGTTGGCGACCATCTTTTCGGAATGGCCGAGACCGTAGACGGCGGCGGTATCGATCCAGTTCACGCCGAGTTCGAGCGCACGATGAATCGCGGCGATGGAATCGCTTTCTTCCTGCGTGCCCCAGGCGAAGGCCCATCCGCCACCGCCGATGGCCCAGGCGCCGAAACCTACGGGCGTGATCATTAAATCGGAATTTCCAAGCTTGCGAGTCTGCATCCTTCCTCCACATTTCTATGATGAGTTTTTAGTGTGCGCGGTTTCGCGGTGCACGGACAAATGGCGTTATGCCAAATCGACCTACGCGCGCAAGTAGTCGGGGCGCCACACTTTGATGAGTTGCTTGATGGCTTTGCGATCGTTGAGTTTTTCGTCGAGCACTTTACGGGCGAGTGCGGGGAGTTCGGCGTCGCTGGCAAAGCGCAACGACACGATTTGACTGATGGTAAAGTCGTCGATCCGGTTCTGGAGATCGGCTGGGAGCAAGCGCTGGTAGCGCAGCCGTTCCTCAAGCCGAATGACGCGATCCTGAACTCTTAGCGCCATGATGCGGGAGGCGAAAAGAGTGGCCAACAGAGCGGCGGCGACGAAGACCGAGAAGATGGAATAGGCCGAATAGCCCGAGGGTTTGAGGCGGAAAAACGACCAGATCAGATTTGCGAGCAGGATCGGAGCCGCGAAAAAGTGAAATGGCGGGAACCACTTGGCGTGATTTGAGAAACTCTGCTGCTCAGGCATCGAAAATCCTCCAAACGTGACGGACGGAAGGCTGGGTATTTAGGGCGTGATGACAGCGCCCATAGTGAGCATGATTTACTCGCGGCAATTATGTATCAAATTCGGTCGAAGAGCATCCAAGTGAGGTGAAGAAGCCGTAGAATGGGAAAGACGAAGCTTGGCTCGGCGTAACACGAAATCGCGCTGAAACAACGGGACCGAACATGTGGCATTTTGGAAAAAAGCGGAGAGACGGAATGGCGAAAGCGACTTGGGGTGGAAAAGTCATCGCGGAGAGCAACGCGACCAAGGAAGTGGAAGGGAATCAGTATTTCCCGGCCGACTCGGTGAAGAAGGAATTTTTGAAGGCGAGTTCGCATACGTCGGAATGCCCCTGGAAGGGCACCGCGCACTACTACTCGCTGGAAGTGAACGGGATGCGGAACGACAACGCGGCCTGGTATTACCCGGCGCCGAAAACGGCAGCGGCGGAGATTAAGGATTACGTCGCGTTTTGGAAGGGCGTTCACGTCGACGCGTGAGGCCGAGGTTTCGGCGACAACTGATGTAGGGCTGCGGTTGCTGGTCGAAAGATTTGATTCGCGTTTCATTCCAAGAAAAATCCTTAATATTTGAATTCTTGCGGACATGGGGCGCAGCAATGCTGCGCCCCTGCATATTTGAGCGTGGCGATCAGTGCGGCGATTCGTTTTTGTAGACGCTGCCGTTGTGCATGACGAAGGGGACGTGCTCCAGGATGCTGATGTCTTTCAGCGGATCGCCGTTGACGGCGATGATGTCGGCGTAGGCGCCGGCGGCTACCACTCCGATTTCACCTTTCATTTCCAACATTTCGGCGGGGCGCGAAGTTGCGGCTTGGATTGCGTCCATTGGCGACATCCCGAGATTCACCATGCGCGGGAATTCGCGGGCGATCGATTCGGTCCAGGGCATTCCGCCGATGTCGGTGCCGAAGACGATTTTCAGGTGGGCTTGCAGCGCCTTCTTGAAAGAAATTTCATGCGCGGCGGCGCGTGCGCGATCGCGTTTGCCTGCCGGCGTGTCTTCATTTGCCCAGTCTGTGTAATAAATCTGAAGCGTCGGGCAATACCAAGTACCTTGCGCGGCCATTTGTTTGATTTGTGCGTCGGTCATGTCGAGGCCGTGCTCGATGGAGTCGCAGCCGCCGTCGAGGGCGCGCTGTAGGCCGATGCCGTTGTAGGCGTGGCAGGCGACTTTCCTTCCCCATCCGTGAACTTCATCCACGATCGCTTTTAGCTCTTCGACGGTCAGCGTTGGCTGCGAGACGAGATGGCCCTGCTTGTCGACCCATGAGCGGTGGGTCATGTAGACCTTGATCCAGTCGGCGCCGTGTTCGAGCTGCTGGCGTGCGGCTTTGCGGGACTCGATCGGGCCGTCGATGATCTCCACGCCTTTGGGCATGTCGAGCTCAGGCGCGTAGCCTTCGAGGTTGTAGCCGCCGGTGGAGGAGATCCCGCGCGTGGCGCAGAAAAGCCGCGGGCCGGGGATGGTGCCTTCGGCGATGGCTTCCTTGATTTCGACGTCGCCGTAGCCGGCGCCTTCGGTTTCGAGATCGCGGAGGGTGGTGAAGCCTTGCTCGAGCGCGCGGCGGCACGCGAAGGTGGCGCGAGCGGCGCGCAGGGCGATTCCGGCTTTCAGGATGTTGGCGTCGTAGCCGCCTTTGGCGGGATCTTCGCCCCAGAGAAAGATGTGGGTGTGTGAGTCAATGAGGCCGGGGAGGACTGTGGACTTGGAGAGGTCGATGACGTTGGAGCCGGTGACGGTTCCAGTGTCGCCGGAAACTTTTACGATCTGGTCATTCTGGATGAAGATGAGTTGGTTCTTGAGCGGAGTGTTGGAGATGCCGTCGATCAGCGTGCCGGCGCGGATGATGGTGAAGCCGGCGTCGGCGTTGGCGGGTCTTTGGGCTCGTGCCGGATGGAGTGTGAAGGCGAGCGGTGGCGTGACACAGAGTGACAGTAGGGCAATTTTTAGAATGCGCATGGAATTCTCCGTGGAAGCGGCGGTAGCTTGCCGCAGGATGTGGGGAGATTGCAAGGAGGGCGAGTTCCATTTTGGGAATTGCGGTGGGTGGGAGACCCACCCCCCGTGGTTTTTGCGTAAGGATGTGAAAAGGAAGAGGTTACGCGTGCTGTTGTGCTAAGGATGTGAAAGTAGGGGAGTTGCGGGAGAAATGACGGGATTGAGAGGCGATTCACGGGAGATTATGGCATATGTTAGCTAGTTTGTCAATATAAAGCTGTGGGTATCATTCGAACGAGTGGTCTGAAGGGTGCTCCGGGTATGGGTCTCGATCGATTGTGGTCGTCGTTGTGGTGTGAGTTTCGTGTCGTCTGAACCTGCACCCTCTAAAAACTGAGGGTGCGGCACCCGGGCTAAACCTTGGACTTCGATTTTGATTTTGCTTTGGCGGACATTTGGGTCAGGCGGGCTTTGACGATTTGTTTGAGGAGCGGGGTGGGGAGGGGTTTGTCGGTGGGGAAGCGGATAGTGCCTTTGGAGATTTCGAAGCGGGCGAGCTGGGGGCGGAATTTGTCGATGACGAAGTAGCTCATGGGAAAGAGACTGCAGTGATTTTTGAACGCGGCGATGGCGACGATGCCGCCGTTGTGTTTGAAGGTGGGGATGCCGTAGCTGAGGGTTTCGGTGGTGTCTTTGGGGCAGGCGGAAAGGATGGCGGCGCGGACTTTCTGAAGGGTGGTGCGGGCGGGCTCGGGGAGGGCGGAGAAATATTTGGCGACGGAAGTGTCGTTGGGTGAGGCGGCGGTGCGTTTTTTTGGTGTGGGCTTCTTGTTCGGGGATTTTTTCATTGGCGTTGGGAGTGATTGTAGCGCGGGTTCGGTGGTTGGGATCGAAAGACCCGCGGCATGGAAGACGACCGCGGCAACAGGTTGGTGGCGATCGGTCTTGCTGAATAGGATAGACCTTGGAGATGGATAGGAAAACCCGCACCCTCTGAAAACTGAGGGTGCGGCACCCAGGATCCAGGGAGCGTTAGGGGAGTTTGCCGCCGTAGCGGCCGGCGTCTTCGAAGAGGGAGAGCAGGTTGGTCATGCTGAGGAGAGAGCGGGTGGCCTGGTTCAGGTTGATGAGTTCGAGTTTGCAGCCGCGGGTGCGGCAAGAGACGTAGAGGGTGGCGAGAGCGCCGAGGCCACTGGAGTCCATGTGATGGACTTGCTTCATGTCGATGATGATGCGCTTTTCGTTGGGGAGCAGGTTGCGGACTTCGTTGCGGAGATGGGGCGCGTGTTCGGATGTGAGTCTGCCGTGGCATTCGACGACGGAGGCGCCGTCGACGCGGTAGGTCTCGATGCGAAAGAGGGGCGCGGAGGATTGTTGATTCGACGGGGGCTGGGGCGCGTCGGACACGTTGCGGCTCCTGAAGGATTGAATGCGAGTGGATTATAGCGGGTTGGGAGTGGGGTTGGTGTAGGCTTTTGCGGCGAAATGAAAAGGAGGAAGTGTGGCGGAGGAGAAGGGGGCGCAGAGCGGTGGCACGGAGATGATGCGGACGGCGACTGGGCGGAAGGTGATGCCGGTCGCGGAGTTGATTGGGTTTGAGTTGGTGGAGGTGGGTGAGGGGCGGTCGGTGGTGACGCTGGAGACGGGGCCGCAGCATACGAATCCGATGGGGACGACGCACGGTGGAATTTTGTGCGACATTGCGGATTCGGCGATGGGGATTGCGTTTCACTCGACGCTGTCGCCCGGGGAATCGTTTACGACGGTGGAGCTGAAGATTAATTTTTTTCGGCCGGTGTGGAAGGCGCAGTTGCGGGCGGAGGGGAAAGTCGTGAGGCGGGGGCGGACGGTCGGATATGTGGAGTGCGAAGTGTCGGATGAGAATGGGCGGGCGATTGCGAAGGCGAGTTCGACGTGTTTGGTGTTGCGGGGGACTGATGCGAAGGGGAGATAAATTCCGGTTCGCAGGTTTGAAGTTGCAGGTTGCGGGAAGGCGATCATGAATTCCCTGATTGTCGGATTAATCGCATTCGCCTTTATTTTCGCAGGCGCGTTGTTGGGAATGTCTCTCCGGGGAGCTATGCCGCAGAGTCATCTGAGTGACGAATCGAAAGACTCGGTGAAGTTGGGGATGGGATTGGTGGCGACAATGTGTGCGCTCGTTCTCGGTTTGCTCATTGCATCCGCGAAGAACTACTACGACACACAGAACGCAGAACTGACTGAGATGTCCGCCAAGGTAGTTTTACTCGACCGGATGCTTTCTCACTATGGATCCGAGACCAACGAGCTCCGCGCGCTTCTGCGCAGCGTCGTCGAGCGCTCCATCGATCGGCTGTGGCAGCGTGGCGGGGCGTCAGGTTCCCGCCTGGACCCTGCCGCAGTGAGTTCCGAAGCTCTGTCCGAAAGGACGCTGATGCTTTCGCCGAAGGACGATAGACAGCATTTTATTCAGACTCAGGCGGTGAGCCTCGAAATATCGATCGCACAAACCCGCTGGTTAATGTTCGAACAGGCGTCCACACAGGTTCCGAAGCCGTTGGTGGTCACTTTAGTCTTTTGGCTGACCATGATTTTTGTCGGTTGGGGCATCTTCGCTCCCCGAAACGCAACCGTCGTGGCTACCTGGTTCGTTAGTGCGCTGTCCGTTTCGGGCGCGATCTTTTTGATCCTGGAGATGTATACGCCTTACACGGGACTGATTCTCGTTTCCAGCGATCCGCTGCGGGCAGCTCTGGCGCATCTCGGGCAATGAAGGCAGTTACGAGCTTGCTATTCTTCAACCCGCTTTGAGAATCGACGCCGTCCGGCGACCGAACATGCGGAAAGGGATCGAGACCGACGCGCAGTCGCCTCGAATTCATCGGCGAAACCGCACTGAGGCCTAAGACGTCACTCTACTGGGGCGTAAAAACGCGTCTATTTTACTCGGCATCGAATTGAGGCTGGCATGACACCATCATCGCCGCTCGCACTTTTCAACCGCATAACAGTTACCCTCTTTTGTGCCTGCCTGCTGACGCTAAATGCTGCATCTGCATTTCCCCACCAAGGAGGAGGTGCGCACCCGGCTCCATCGACTCCTGCTCCTGCGCCACCTCCACCGGCCTCCAAGCCTTCCTCTGATTTCCCTTCGCCAAGCAATCCGTGGGAAGAAAATGAGTTGCTGTATGGCCACAGCAACAAAATGGTGTCCCCGATGATCGGGGAAGGCGATAGCTGTTTTCTTCCACCACTCAACGGTTTAGGTCGTTCCAGCGTCGGCGTTGCAGATTTGCGGGCTCCGTCGAAAGCTCAGAAGGAGCAAAGGGACGGTTGCGCGGCCCTGAGAAACAGCAAAGCCATCGAGGCTGAGGCACACCTGCGGAAAGCGGTTAAGGAATGGCCGAAGTATTTGGCGGCTTGGGTCGTTCTGGGGCAAGTTCTGGAATCGCAGCAGAAGCTTGACGAGGCTTACAGTGCTTGTTCGCACTCTTTAACCACCGACCCCAATTACTTGCCGGCTTACCTTTGCATGGCAGACATTTCGGCGCGCTCGGAAAATTGGAATCAGGTGATGCAACTGAGTAACCGTGCCCTGGAAATTGACCCGACAAACAATCCTGTCGCTTACGACTACAATGCAGCTGCTAACCTTCACCTGCACAGGTTGCCCGAAGCGGAAAAGAATGCGCTGAAGGCAGCGGAAATCGACAAGAGCAATGCCGACCCTCGGGTGCACTTTCTGCTGGCTCAAATTTATGAAGCGAAGGGTGACCGAGAGAATGAAGCTGCGCAGTTGCGCGAGTATCTGAAGTACGCCAGCGATCCCAATGATGTGGCCATGGTGAAGAGTTACCTCGCGAAACTCGAAGCGCCGACCAAGTGACATGAGTGCGGGCGTCAGTGCATGGGGGCGGCGGGGGCTTTGGTGGAGGGGCGGCGCATCAGGACGATGAAGGGGATGAGCATTAAAAACATCCAGGCGAGGACGCGGAAGATGGTGTTGTAGGCGATCATGTTGGATTGGCGCTCGACGAGCTGAAACATCATGTCGCGGGCCTGGCGCGTGGCGGTGGCCATGTCGCCGCCACGACTGAAGAACATTTGCTGCAGGGCGTGCATCATATTGCGTGCGGCGGCGCTGAGCGGGTTGACGCGGGCGCCGAGGACGTTGGTGTTGGTCTGTTGCAGGCGCAGTTGCATGGTGTTGACGACGGAAATGCCGATGCTGCCGCCGAGGTTGCGAACGAGATTGAAGAGACTGGTGGCGTTGCCCATCGATTCTTTGGGAATCAGAGACATGGTGATGGTGGTGAGAGGGACGAAAACGAGTCCCAGCGAGAGGCCCATTTCGATCTGCGGCCAGAAAAAGTCCCAGTAGCCTGCCTGTAAGTTCAACTGAGAAAACTCGAAGAGCGTGTAGGCACAAATAAAGAGGCCGAGCGGTGAGAAGTTTGCGCGGATCGAATTTCGTGATCATGAGGCCGACGAGGGGCATGGCGATGAAGGAGCCGAGTCCGCGCGGGGCCATGGCGATGCCGGCGCGGAGGGCGGGGTAACCGAGGAGAGTTTGCAGGATCAGAGGGATGAGGACGGTTGTGCCGTAGAGGCCGACGCCGAGCATGGACATCAAGAAGACGCCGGTGGAGTAGGTGCGGTCTTTGAAGACGCGAAGTTGGACGACGGGATGGTCGATCTTGAGTTCGCGAATGATGAAGGCGGCGAGAGCGACGGTGGAGATAATGGCGACGGCGGTGATCCAGTTGGAGGCGAACCAGTCTTTTTCCTGGCCTTTGTCGAGGACGACTTGCAGAAGGCCGATGCCGACGGCGAGCATGCCGATGCCCCAGTAGTCGATTTTCGATGAGGCGCGCTTGATGTAGTGCGGATCGAAGACGAACATGCGCGTCATGATGATGGACGCGAGGCCGATGGGCACGTTGATGTAGAAAACCCAGCGCCAACTGTAGCTATCGGTGAGCCAGCCGCCTAGGACGGGGCCGAGAAGTGGCGCGACCACGACGCCGAGTCCCCAGAAGCCCATGGCTTTGCCTCGGTCCTGGGGCGGGAAGGATTCGAGGAGGACGGCTTGCGAAATGGGCTGGAGGCTGCCGCCGCACGCGCCTTGGATGACGCGACAGACGATCAAGAAAGGAAGCGTGGGAGCGAGTCCACAGGCGAAGGAAGCGATGGTGAAGCCGGTGACCGAGAGCATGAGCATGCGTTTGCGGCCGAAGTAATTGGAGAGCCAGCCGGTGAGAGGAAGAATGATGGCGTTGGCGACGAGGTAGGAGGTGAGCGTCCAGGTGGCTTCGTCAACGGTGGCGGAGAGGCTGCCGGCGATGTGAGGGAGGGAGACGTTGACGACGGTGGTGTCGAGAACTTCCATGAAGGTGGAAAGCATCACGGCGATGGCGATGAGCCACGGATTGATGTGGAGAGGATTTTGTTGCGATTGGGCTAGGGAAGGCGGGGCGGGTTGCGAATCGGAAGTTGGAGCGGGATTTTTGGTTGTGTCGTCGGAGGGCATAGATCGTCGAACTGGGACGAGTTAGGGCGAAGTTTACACGAAGAGCGAGGGCGCGGACATCGGGTGGTTATTCGTTGGTTCGAGGATGCAAGGACAAGTCGAGGCAAGACGCAATGGTCGGGCGGAGCAAGCCCCGCCCCTACAAAGACGGGGTGCTATTCGTAGCGGAGCGCGTTGCTGGGATTGATGCGCGAGGCGCGGCGGGCGGGGATGGCTCCGGCGAGAAGAGCAACGGCGACGAGAAGAGCGGCGGCGTAGACGATCGAGAGTGGATCGTTGGGATGCAGACCGAAAAGAAGGGAGCTTGCGCCCCGAGTGGCGGCGAGCGACAGCAACACGCCGAGGAGGACGCCGGTTCCAACCATTTGCAGAGTCTGGCGAGAAATCAGTCCGAGCACATTGCCGCGATTGGCACCCAGAGCTATGCGAATACCGATCTCGTTGCGACGCATGGTGGTGATGTAGGAGATCACGCCGTAGAGTCCGACCGTAGTCAAGATGGCCGCCAGTGAGCCGAACGCACCCGAGAGAAGAGCCATCATGCGTTCCTGGCTGAGGGTGTCTTCGATGGTGTTTTGATAGACGAAGAGTTCGGAATCCATTTCCGGGTCGTGCTGTAAGAGATCGGCTCGCAATATGGGGATCACGCGCTCTGGCCGCATCGACGTGTGGATAAAAAAGAACGCAGCAATTTGTCCGGCAGGAAATTGCGTGCCGGGAACAAAACTTTCGGGAGGGATTGGATCGCGCAAGCTGCCGTATTTTGTGTTTTTGACGACGCCGACAATCTGGAATTCGGAGCCTGGGTAACCTGGCTCCTCGAGAGTGCGCACGGTTTTGCCAATGGGATTTTCGCGGCCAAAGAAGGTGCGTGCGAACTCTTCGTTGACGATCAGAACGTGCGGTGAGGTGCGGGTGTCGAGCTCGTCGGAAAATAATCGTCCCGCAAGCAGGGGAACGCTCATCGTCCGAAAGTAAGAGGGGCTGATCCAGGTGAATTTGGATGGGCCTTCGCTTTCGGGGCCGTGCACCGTGAGTTGCCAAGTGCTGTGGTCGAGAGGCACGTGAGTTGAGGTGGACGCCGATTCGACCCCGGGAACCGCGCGAATCTGCTCGAGAAGGTCGCGCATGGCAAGGTCGCGCGCTTCGAGGTCGAGCTTGCGATGACTCATGTTGATGTAGCCGAGGACGATGCCGTCTTCTCGAAAACCGGGATCGTAGGTGACGAGATTTCGAAAGCTGCGGACGAAGAGCAGGGCGCCGACCAAAAGCACCATCGAAACGGCGATTTGTGCGACGACCAAGGTCCGCTGAAATGAAAATCGTTCGCGGCCATGTGTAGTGCCGCGGCTGCCGTTCTTCAACGCGATGCCCGGATTCGTTTGTGAAGAGCGGATGGCGGGCCATAAATCGAAAATCGCGCAGGTGACCAGCGCAAGTGCGGTGGTAAAAACGAGGATCCGCCAATCGAGGCCGAGGTCGAGTTGCAGAGCATCGCGCGTGGAGCTGATGAACCAAACGATGGCGCGGCTGAATGCGGTGGCGAGCAAGGTGCCGAGGATTGCTCCGGTCAAAGCGAGAATCAATCCTTCAGCGAGAGATTGGCGGATCAGGCGCCAGCGCGAGGCACCGAGCGCAAGACGCACGGCGATCTCTCGTTGCCGTGAATTGCCGCGAACCAACATCAGGTTGGCGAGATTGGCGCAAGCAATCAGCAACACCAGCGTCGTGATGCCGAAGAGAAGCCACAAAGATGAGTCGTACGTTTGGAGTGAGCTGACTCCGTGGCCGGCGGGATATGCGGAGAGTAAGTACCGGCGATATACATCGAGTGCCGTGTTGTTGTAGCCGGTCGGAACGGTTGCGGCAATGATGCCAGGGCTGATCGATTCGAGTTGTGCGGAGGCGCGAGCGAGCGTCCAGTCGGGCTTCAATCTGCCCATCACAGAGAGGAAGAAGTAGTCGGGACGCCTGAAGTAAGGCAAGTCGTCGTGGTACGACGGAGTTGAGCACATCAACAGAGCGAGATCGAACGAGTGGCCGATCTCCAAACCGTAGAATCGCGGCGGGGTCACGCCGAGGATTCGCGTCGGACGGCGCTCAATCAAAATGTTTGAGCCGATGGCGGAATCCTGGCCGCCAAATTCACTCTGCCAAAATGCGTAACTGATGACAGCGCCGGGAACTCCGCAACCGGGCTTGTCTTCTTCCGGCGAGAAGAAACGTCCTTTCGCGGGGAAGACGCCGAGCGTGTTGAACCCTTCACCCGTCATCCACAATGCGACCGCTCTTCGTATATCGACGCCCTGGCCGATGCGAACGTGATTCGTTCGCCAAGCGAAGACGCTGGAAAAGGCGTCCTGATGGTTACGCACCTGTTCCCAGAGCGGATAAGAGAGGTCGGTAGGACGAACGGGGATGAAACTTCTTACGCCGCCTTGAATTTGAATGCTGGTGAGGCGGTCTGGTTCGGCGATGGGCAAACTGCGCAGCCGGACCGCGTCCATGAGTTGAAAAATTCCTGCGTTGACGCCGATGCCGAGTGCCAGCGTAAGGACCGCGGTGATGGCGAAGCCGGGACTCTTGCGCAGCGAGCGGAACGCAATCTTTAAATCTTGCAGGCCGGACTCGAACCACTTGCTTCCGGCGGATTTGCCCGAGGTTTCGGTTGACGCGGCTTCGCCGGCCGAGAAGGTTGGATTGTTCTCCGGATTGGCCATTGTTCGAAGGCGGATAACCCTGGTGATGTCGAATTTGCCGCTCGGTCTTGCCAAGCGTTCGGGCTGGGGACACCGAAGGCTTGAGGGCGGCAGTATTTTCTAAATTAAGAGACTACTTTATACTCGTGCGCGAACCAACTGCAAGCTGTGTTTGCGCGGCCGCATACGCGAAGGCCTAGCGAAACCTAGGCAGCGGTTAGGCGGCGCTGGCAGAGGATGCCTGAATCGGAGGCACGTCGGTGTCGCTGACGACCTGCGCTCCACGATAACGGACGAGTAGGAGGGTGAGGTCGTCGGCCTGGCTCGCGCCGTGGGCGAAGTTTTCGACGGCATCGAGAACCTTGGTTTGAAGCTCATCGAGCGGCGTTTGCTTACCCGCGCCCATCAGGACTTCCTTAAGACGAGGGACGCCGAAGAGTTGTTCGGCGGGATCCATCGCTTCGGTAACGCCGTCGCTGAAGAGCAAAAGCGTATCGCCGGGTTCGAGCTTGAGGCAGACGGTGGTGTATTCGGCTTCGGGAACGAGGCCGACAGGGTACGAGCCTTCGGTGAAGACGTCTTCGGCGACTCCATTACGGATCAGGAACGGCGAGGGATGGCCCGCATTGATGTATTCAAGATGCCCCTGATCGTCGAGGATGCCGAAAAACATCGTGGCGTACCGGCCGATTTCGGCGTGGTCGCAGAGAAAGCGATTGACGTGGTTGAAGACGCGAGCGGGATCGGTGCCGAGCGACATGGCTGAGAGAGCGCCTTGCAGCAGGTTGGTGCAGAGTGCCGCGCCGAGCCCTTTTCCGGAGACGTCGGCGAGAAGGAACGCGGTGCGATTTTCGCCGAGCGGGAAAACGTCGAAGTAGTCACCGCCGACAGCCAAGCACGGGAAATTGATTCCGCTGACGGCGAGATGCGGATAGTCGCGAAAATTCTTGGGCAAGAGCGCTTGCTGAATATCGCGCGCGATGCCGATTTCCTGTTCGAGGCGCTGGCGTTCGCGTTCGCGCTCGACGAGGCGGGCGTTGTCAAGGATGCTGGCGGCGTCGGCAGCGAGTGCATCGAGAATTTGGCGATCGAGTTTCGAGAACGCGGCAGGGCGGCGCGAATCGAGATAGAGGACACCGAGAAAATCGCCGCGCTTGATGTTGATCATCGACTGATCGGTGTTGGCACGCGACATGGCGTACAAAGGAATGACGACGACGGCGCGAAGACGTTGCGCGACGATGCTCTGCGCGGCCTGCAAGTCCATGTCAGCTTGAGCGAGATCTTCGGTGATCACGGCGGATTGACGTCGAAGCGCGAGCTGAATTGCGGTTTGGCTGGGCGTGAGGCTCTCGGGTGGAAGACGCAGGCCACCGGACCGTCGAGCCAGGCGCACCTTAAGCGTTTCGGTCGCGTCGTTTTCAAGAAGCAGGCCGCGGTCGGCGTCGGTAACCGATACGGCGTGATCGAGCATGTGACCGAGCACCGTGTCGAGCGGCAACTGCGAGTGGAGAAGTGTCGTCGCTTCCAGCAAAAGATTCAGTTTGCGAAGTCCGCCGCCTGTCGGCTCGGAACTCGTGATGTGCTCAATGCGGGTCAGAAGGTGCGGCAGGGAATCGGTGCTCGCGTTTGTAGCAGAGCGATAAATAATTTCGTAGGAGTCGTCGAGGCCGAAGGTGATGGAATCGCCGTCCTGGAGTTCGCGGCTTTCCGCTTTCTCGCCGTTGACGAAGAGGCCACGACGCTGGCCGCGATCCTCGATGTAGTACTTGTTGGCTTCGGTAACGATGGCGGCGCAGTTGCGCGAGATGCGGCGATCGGCGAGCTGGAGGTGGTTGCCGGTTTCCGCACCACGTCCGATAAGAAACGGCATCTGCGTTACGCGGACGTAACGCCGCGCACCGTCGGGCGAGACGACCTCGAGAACGGTTTCGGCCAGATTTGGAACTGTGTCGGGCATCTTATTTCTGCGGGATTGTAACACGCAGGGGCAAAATCAAGCCGACTTCAGGAGGCGACATTCGTGAAGACAAGGGGGTTAGCGTCTTGCGGGGCTTGGCCGGACGGCTCAGTTCAGTGCGCTCTCACCCGGAGCGTGTCTCACGGTCGTTTGCGATGGCTCAGCGACCATCGAAACGAAGCGGCGCTCGGGATTGACGGAGGCCGAACCGAGAATCGCGTTCAGGGCTAGTCCGGTGTTCGTGTCGTAAGGCGTGCGTTGGACCCACCCGCGCAGGCGGTCGATCGCGCGGGTAACCAGCGGCAAGGGAGCCTCTCCGGACGAAATCTTTGTGTCGAGAAAGCGGCAGTCGCAGCGGGCACAGCGGTAGGGAGAGAGCTTCAGGTAGTTGTGGAGAACTTGCTCGAGAGCGCCATACGGGTCCGCTTTCCAGACAGAGCGGCTCCTACACTGAGGACACTCGTGAAAGACAGATTGGCTCCGCACAGCGAATCGCAAATCCACACACCTCTACGGGATAGTGCGGGAAATCTAGCCCCAATCCGTTGCTGCCCGCGAAAGCAACGCTAATTGCCATTTATGCCTGTCAGGCGGTGTATACGCAATAGCAAAGTTAGCGTAAAGGCCGAACGAAATAACGTACGTCAGTACTATGACTGCCAGAAAAGTCCGACGGATCGGCCTTGCCTACTGTGGGAGAATTTACACAGTCTAACGTTTCACTTAGCCCCGAATTAGCCCTCTTCCCGGTATCAAAGCTGCCCATTATCGCCCTTTTTTCTACTCGAAACTTAGTACTTTGCCATTTGTTTTCTTGTACTTAAGGTCAGGTTGCAACTTCGCCGCTGACCAAAGGGTTCTAAGTTGCAGCGGTCAAAACGGGTGCTTAACGTTACCTATATGGTGAGGCCCCTTCGCATTCTCGTCTTAGCCATGATGGCCCTCCTGTTTCTGGGGGTGGCAGCCGCTCGTGCAGACGTCGCCGTGCTGCTGGAGGAGCCGTATAGTTACGACGGTGTGCTTGCGGGAACCGGACACGCGGCCGTGTACCTCTCCAATATTTGCGCCGATTCACCAGTATCTTTGCGACGCTGCCAGCCCGGGGAACCCGGCGTGGTCATAAGCCGGTATCACCGGATCGCTGGTTTGGACTGGGTCGCAGTGCCGCTCTATCCATATCTATATGCCGTCGATAAGCCGCAGGACATCCCTCTGTTCACCGACGTGAAGCTGGAGGCTGCGCTTCGGGATCACTACCGGCGCGCGAACCTGGAACAGCTGGTTCCGGACGGGCCGGAGGGAGAGACTCCGACTGGCGATTGGTATGAGCTCGTTGGGTCGGCTTACGACCGGACGCTTTATGCTTTGCAACTACCGACAACTTCGGAACAAGACGATGCTTTCATCGCTCGTTACAACTCGCAGCCGAACCGTGCTTCGTACAAATTTGTGACGCGCAACTGCGCCGATTTCGTGAAGGATGTCGTCAACTTTTATTATCCGAAAGCTGTGCGGCGTGGCTTGATCACTGATCTCGACGTTTCGACCCCGAAGCATGCCGCGAAGACAATGGCGCAATATGCCAAGAAGCATCCCGAGCTGCAGATGACAGCTTACGTTATTCCACAGGTGCCGGGAACGATCCGGCGGAGCCGGCCGGTTCGCGGAGTGCTGGAGTCGGTCTTCAAAGCGAAGAAATACGAAGTACCGTTGCTTGCGCTGCATCCGGTTGTTGGCGGCGCATTTGCCGCGGGTTATTTGCTCGGCGGCGGACCTTACAATCCGAGCAAGAACGCGTTGGTTTTCTCGCCGGACGGAGATTTGCAGAAGCCGCTGAGTTCAGAAGACCGGAAGTCGTACCAAAAAGGTTTGGACGAGATTACGCACGCAAACGGCGACGCGGCTCCTCGACGTGAAGAAGCGACCTGGCACAAGTTGCTCGATGGTGCGCAGCTTCGTCTGGATAGCGCAGGCCATCCGGTACTCGCGGTCCGTTCTGGCGATGAAGTTGTAGAACAGGGAATTACGCGCGGTAACGTGCTGAACAGTGGGGCGCCTCGCCAGGTCGTGCAGGATTTGCTGGTTGCGCGCATGCGCGAACAGCTGCGCAGCGGTCACGCGCCAAAGACCTCGGACTCACAAGTACGTAAGGATTGGAAGTTGCTGAAGGACGCGTTTGAAGAAAGAACTGAAACTGCGAGCGGCCAGCGCAGCGCGCCCTCGTCGGAAGTTGCCGGCGGCGGCACGAACTAGAGCACATCCGCGCGTTTGCCACGAAATAGGGAAAGTGAATTACCTGGGAGCTGTCGCAAGGCGCCGCGTCACGTAGTCGGCGACGTGCGCGTCGAACAACTCATCAAGTTGCCGGGTAATCGGACCAGGCGCCTGCGCGATTTTGTTGCCGTTGATTTCGCCTACGCCGAGCAGATTGCGATTGGTCGAGGAGATGAAGACTTCGTCGGCCGAGTATAGATCTTCGGGCTTAAGTAGCTGCTGAATGACGGGAATCCCCGTCTCCGGCGCAATTTCGAATAGAATACCGCGCGTTACGCCCTCCAGGCAGCCGGAGTTCAATGGCGGCGTGTAAACCTTGCCGTTTTTCACGATGAAAATATTGGCAGCGGTGCATTCGGCGACTTCTCCGCGCTCGTTCAGCAAAACAACTTCGTCGAGGCCAGCCTTTTGGGCTTCGGCGACTGCCCAGACATTGGGAAGCCAAGAGGTGCTTTTGACGCCCGCCAAAGGCGAGCCGGCGTGACGTCCGTGTTCCCGGATTCCGAGGCGGATCGGCTCGCGATATTCGGGCAGGGAAGCGGTGTAGATGATCAAGTCGGTTTCGGGGCGCGGCTCGTCGCTTTGCCAGAAGCCGACATTGTTGTTGATCAGGTAGACGCGAGCCGCGCCGCTTTCGACCTTGTTGGCGCGGATCACTTCGTGGAGGTTCACGCG
The DNA here is from genome assembly GCA_963795355.1 of uncultured Acidobacteriota bacterium. Lineage (GTDB taxonomy): Bacteria > Acidobacteriota > Terriglobia > Acidiferrales > UBA7541 > Acidiferrum. Next base: position 62,563 of record CAWCHM010000005.1, on the reverse strand, counting down.
AACTTTCGCGGCGGAATAGGGCATCGGTAGGTGGATGATCGATGCGTCTTTTTCGAGGCGGCGCCAGTGGCGCTCGTAGGCGAAAGCTTCGCCCCGCGAGATGCGCATTGTGGTGAAGATGCCCCAACCGCAGATGATTCCGGCTTGGCCGGGCGAGAGGCGCACCTTTTCGATGGGCTTGAGACTGTCGTTATGGAAAACGTTGCGGTGAATCACGCGGACCGCCCTTCGCGCTCGGAACCGGGATGAGGCGCTACGATTCGATTGTACCTGAGATTGGTGGAAGGGCCGATTGAGGGTCGAGTGCGTAGGGGCGAAAAGAAAATCGGCTTGACAGAGCAAGTAGGACTAAACTAGTCTCACATCTGTTGTTGCAAGCCGATTGCAACAACGCGCTGTCCTTCAGCGCATTACCTTCGAAGGAGACGGCACTTGCCAGACCCTTGCGAACCTCGACTATCTCCCCTCCGAGACGAAAACGATTTCGTTTTGCTTCGCTGTGATGCGAATTGTTTCCACCTGGTGCTTCCGTTTCTGTCAATTCACCTGACTGGCGACGAATTGAAGACGGCGGTCAAGGCCCTGCGAAGCCTGTGGGCCAAGACCGCGCGAAAAGCGAAGGTCGCGCCGGAGATTCCGCAGAACGTGTTGTTTCAAGCGTTTCGATGTCCTGGCGGGCATTGCCATCTTGTGTGCCACGGAACGCTGAATATTTGTTTGAAGGAAAAAGCTGCGCGGCTCCTACAGCAGGAGATGGAGGCGCAAGCAACGGCTGAGCCAATTCTGATGGCTTCGCCCGCTTATCTGGTTTGAGTTGGAGGTTGGCCTGAATGGGCGTCGCGCTGTCGGCGCTCAGAGTAATTTCTGAAGTTACCCCTGCTAAATCCTGACTTTAGCGCTGACTTGGCTTACTATTTCGTCGGCACAAATGCAATTTCCCAGATCGAAGCCAGACGGAAGGCCAATGAAGCGAATTCCCGAAAATGATGGCGACGAATCTTCAAATATTTCGGAAGAGAAACTCGAGGTAAGGACGGAAGGGATGGGGCCGGGACTGGCCGGTCCGGCGCGGCGCGATTTTCTGCGCACCTCGCTGCTGGGCGCTGCTGCGATTGCGACGGCTGTGGCGACGCCGTTGGCGGCGCGCGACCGATCGGTTCTGGCGTCCGGCGATGTCGCTTACTCGGGCGACGTTCCATCGTTTGAGCTCGACGAAACTACGATTTCCGACCTGCAGGAGGCGATGAAGTCGGGGAAGCTGACATCGCGATCGATCACGGAAAAATATCTGGCGCGCGTCGATCAGATCGATAAGCAGGGTCCGGCGATCAACGCAATCATCGAGCTGAATCCCGACGCGCTGTCGATCGCGGACGCGATGGACCGAGAGCGAAAAGAGAAGGGGCCGCGCGGGCCGCTACACGGGATACCAATCCTCATCAAAGATAACATCGATACGGCCGACAAAATGATGACGACGGCGGGTTCATTGGCGCTGGTTGGCTCACATGCAGCGAAGGATTCGACCGTTGCGCAAAAATTGCGCGATGCGGGCGCAGTAATTTTGGGGAAGACGAATCTCAGCGAGTGGGCGAATATTCGCTCGAATCATTCGACGAGCGGCTGGAGCGGGCGCGGCGGGCAGACGAAAAATCCGTATGCGCTCGATCGCAATCCGTGCGGGTCGAGCTCGGGCTCGGGTGCGGCAGTTTCGGCGAATCTTGCGGCTGCGGCGATAGGGACAGAAACTGATGGCTCGATCGTTTGCCCTTCATCGACGTGCGGCATCGCTGGAATTAAGCCGACGGTTGGGTTGGTAAGCCGCGCGGGCATTATTCCGATTTCGCATACGCAGGACACGGCGGGCCCGATGTGCCGGACGTTGCGCGATGCGGCGACGATGCTTGGCGCGCTGACCGGCATGGACAGCGCCGATCCCGCGACGACCGAGAGCCGCGAGCATTCGTACACGGACTACACGCAATTTTTGAAGGAAGACGGATTGCGTGGCGCGCGGATCGGTGTTGTACGGCGCACGTTCGGATTCAGCGAAGACGTCGACAAGTTGATGGAAGCGGCGCTTGAGACGATGAAAAAACAGGGCGCGATTCTGGTCGATCCGGCTCCCATTGAATCGGCTGGGAAATTTGGAGAGTCGGAGTTCATGATTTTCCTGTACGAGTTGAAGGCCGATCTGAATGCGTATCTGGCCAAGCTCGGGCCAAATGCTCCCGTGAAGACGTTGAAGGAAATCATCGAGTTCAACGAGAAAAACAGTGCGAAAGAGATGCCGTATTTCGGGCAGGACACGTTCTTGAAGTCGGACGAGAAAGGACCGCTCACCACGCAGGAGTACATCGACGCCGTGGCGAAGGCGCGGGACTTGGCGCGTAAAGAGGGCATCGACGCGACGATGGACAAGAATAACCTCGACGCGCTGGTTGGTCCGACGGGCGGACCCGCCTGGTTGACCGATCACATCAACGGGGACTCGTTTGGCGGGGGAAGTTCGAGCACGGCGGCGGTTGCTGGGTATCCGAACATTACGGTCCCGGCGGGATTTGTTCACGGTTTGCCGGTGGGAATCAGCTTTTTCGGCCGAGCGTGGAGCGAGCCGGTCTTGTTGCGTGTTGCATATGCGTTTGAGCAAGCTACCAAGGCGCGCAAGGCGCCGGGTTTCGCTCCGACGCTAAATATCTGAGCATGCCCGCATCAACGATTAGGCTGCTGCTTTGACGTTGGGCACGCGCAGGTTCGCTCGTTGATCACCGGGTCTTGGAACTGTTCCAATTTGGAACACGCCGCCCAATTTCCACAGGTCCACTTCGGAACGCAGCCACCCCTGAATTTCGACATGGAATCGATTTTCCGCCCAACGACTGCGTGCTCATTCCTATCTCATTGTTTTCAAGATACATATTCACTCCGTGAAATGGGCACGCCGATGCAAGCACCCATCCGTCGGTTGGTGGCGAATGAGATTCAGCGGCAAACAAAACTCAGGGGCGGAGAGCAACGGCGAGGTCGCTCGCTTGGCACTTTTGCCTGGTACGCATAAGACCGACCTGGTGAAGGTCACGGTCCGGGCTTTGCTTGGCGCGTCCGAGGTTGATCGGGCCGGAGTCTGGATCGACGACGGCGACATCGATACGCGTTCACCTCGTGGATTGGGAATTTTTCGTGGCATGGTGTCGGAACGCGGCGGGGGTGATACGCCGTCCGAGTGGGCTCGGCTATCGCTGGAAGCTTTGCCGTCGCTCGAGCCGCTCGCCGGTGGTCGGACGGTACAGCAAGATTTGGGCGGCACGTCTGATCAACTTATGTTGGGCGCGTTGTTGGAACTTCGGCGGGCCGTCTGGGCGCCAGTCGGAACACGCGGCCGTCTGCGTGGCGTGGTTCTTGCCGGAACATGTCGAAAGCACGGCGCGTTGCCGCTCGCAACTATCGAATCGATTTCCGCGGAACTCGCGCTTGCTCTCGAACTCGAAGAAGAACGGCGACGCGCGCGCCAGCGACAAGCGGATTTGAACGTTGCCAGTCGCCTGCTGGCGGAACTCACCGCCGGCGGACCGATCGATTCGATCTTCACGCGTCTGGTCGATAGCTGTACCGAGGCGGCGCCTGGCGGTGACGGACTCGATGCTGTGTTCGCAACTCTGCAGACGCGATCAGAGTGTGCCGCCCACTCCTCTCGACCGTATCAGCAAGTGCTCTCATCAACTGCACCTCGGCATCGTGCACAAGGCTCTCTAACGCTATGTTGGAGAAGCGGCGACGCCGCTTGGCTGCACGCGCTGGACAACACTGCACTGTCGAGCATTTGGCAGCGAGCCGCAGAAGCGCGCGACCCGATCGTAATCGGGTCCGGTTCGGGACTTACGTGGCCGCGGACCGATGTCGCGCGAATCGTCGCGATTCCATTGTTCGCCTCGCGCGAAGCAGTTGGAACTCTGATCGCTGGACTGCGCCCCGGCCCTGTCGCCCAAGGATGTGTGGAGCGCTTGGAACTCCGTGGCGAACTGGCGGCGACCGCGCTTGCATTGCGCCAGTGCACCGCGGCGCTCTCGCTCGAACGCAAGCGCCAGCAGGCGATTTTACAAAGCGATTCTGCCGCCAAAATCATCATCGGACCCAGTGGCAAAATTGGCGCTCTCAGTCGAGGCGCACAAGAACTGCTCGGCGAAGCCGGACCAGACGCAGGCATTGCCGAGGAGTTCGGTGTCTCGTCGCGTCGGGTACTTTCCGAATTGTTTCAAGTTCCCGACCAGCCGAAGGTCGAAGCGTGGCTTCAATGCGTGCAAGCCGCGCCACACCATGATCACGGCCTGGACCACGAGTCACATACGGTGCGCCTTCGCACCGGCGCACCGGTCCGCCTTCATCCCATTTTGCTGGGCGACACACCCGGCAGTGTTCTCGCCGCCGTCGCGCTTGAGTCATTGGCAACCGAGCAGTCGTCGTCGCAACCACACCGCAGCGAAACAGAATTGCACAACGTTATCGAATGGCTCGAAGAGGGTGTCGTGCTCTTCAACGCGCACCACGAAATTCAAGCGATGAACAGCCGCTTCGCGCAGATCGTAGGATTTCCGCCAGACGAAGCGTCGCGCGTTACAACTCTCAGCGGTCTGATCTCGCGCATGGCCGATCAAACCGCCGAGCCCGAGAAATTTGCGAATCGCTGGCGCGAGCTGGCTCGCGGCGCCGACAGTGGTGTTCGCGACGAAATTCAACTCTTGCGACCGGTGCCTCGCGTCCTCGAACGAGCCAGCCGTCCAATCGTGAGCGCCAGTGGCGAGCGACTCGGCCGCGTGGAGATCTATCGCGACCTCACTGCGCAGCGCGTCTTTCAATCCAAGCTTCTACAAACCGAAAAACTCGCCGCGCTCGGCCAGATGCTGACCGGCGTCGCGCACGAGCTCAGCAACCCGCTCACCAGCATTCTCGGGTACGCGCAGCGCCTGTTCCTGCGCAACGATGCCGACGGTCAGTCCGACGAAGCGCGCCAGATTTTTCAGGAAGCCGAACGCGCTGGCACAATTCTTCGCCAGCTTCTGGTGACCGCGCGCGAATCGCGCCCCGATCGGCGACCCGTTTCGCTCAACCAAATCGTTTCTCGAACCATAGGGTTGCAAAACTTCAATCTTGCCGCAGAAGAAGTGGTCGTCGAACTCGATCTCGATTCGTCGTTGCCGTTCGTGCTTGGTGACGCCGGTCAGTTGCAGCAAGTCTTGATGAATTTGATCGGTAACTCGCGCCAAGCGATTGAACAACGCGGCAAAGGCGGCAAGATCCGCATTTCAACGCACCACGACGCGGGCCAGGTCCAACTCGAAATTAGCGACGACGGGCCCGGCATTCCGCCCGCAATCGCCTCGCGCATCTTCGATCCGTTTTTCACCACCAAGCCCGCAGGCATTGGCACCGGACTTGGCCTTGCGATTGTTCTTGGGATTGTTCGCGAGCACGGCGGGCAGGTGAAAGTGACGAGCCCGCAGGGTCGCGGCGCGACGTTCGTCCTTGAATTTTCTGCCGTCTCTACATCGCACCACGCGGTGCCGACACAATCGCCATCGCAACAGGCCTCGCAACCGACAACCATCGCGGTCCCCGCGATCGGATCGGGCCTCCCAAGCCGCGACGCCGTTGCAACCCGGCGCGCTTCCGCGCAACGTTCGCTTCCTGCGACTTGCGCGGACGCGCCGCTGGCTTCGTGGGTCGGCGCCCGCATCTTGGTCGTCGAAGACGAACCCACCGTCGCACGCTTGATCAGTGACGTGCTCGAAGACGAAGGCCTCCACGTCGAAGCGTTGCTCGACGGACGCGAAGCTCTCGCGCGTGCGGCCGAGGAAGACTACGACCTCGTCATTTGCGATATGAAAATGCCTGAGCTCGATGGTGAACACTTCTACAAATCTCTCGCCGCCTCCGGCAATCCGCTGAGTCGGCGCTTTCTGTTTGTCACCGGCGACGTTGTTGCCGCACATACGCACGACTTTCTGGAACGCAATCAACTTCCACACGTCGCCAAACCGTTTCGTGTCGAGGAACTCACCGAAAAGGTCCGGCGCGTGCTCAGTTTAGTCAAGCCGGCGCACCCTTCCAGCAATGCTCTGGCGATGATTCATGCAGCGAGGAAATAAGAAATGCAAACTCAGGAACAAACTATTTTGCTGGTCAGTGATGACGCCGCGCTGTGCGCGGCGGCGCGAAAAGAGCTCGAAGCGCGCGTATCGAGCCGGCGTGTCGCTGCGGTCAGTACCGTCGATGCAGCACGCGGCATCGTGGTGGATGCAGCGCCCACCGTGATTCTCTTGGAGGAAAGCGCGGTGCCCCCGGATTCGCCCGACACTGCTGAGAACGACGACCGGTCGCAGCGCATGGAGTCGATTGTCTCCACGCTTGCTGAATACGCTCCCGTCGTGGTCATCGCGACGGCCAGCCATGAGCACGAACTTTCCGCGCTCGTCGCCACCGGGCTCGCCGATTTTGTCGCACGCTCGGCAAGCTGCCTGTCGACGGCGATCGATTTGATCGAAGAGCGTTTGCGTCAGAGCGTCGAAGAGCCGAGGGGCACGTCGCCGCTGTTGCGTGACGAGAACAATCAGGAAGCGTTCGGTGAAACGCTGCGCCACGAGCTGAACAATCCGCTCACAGGAATCCTCGGCAACGCCGAACTGCTGCTGGCCGAGGTGCGTCGCAAAAACGACGGCCAGCTTCCTAACGGTGGGCAGCAACGCCTCGAAACCATCGCCGCGCTCGCCGTGCGTTTACGTGAAACCGTTCGCCGCCTCAGCCAGGACTGGGAAAATCGCCACCGCCGTATGCCACGGCGTGCAGTCCAGCAGCGCGTTGCTCACTGACTCACGACGAGAAAAGTACTGACTCACGCTGAAACATCTTCACGGCAAGAAAAAGCGCAATGCCGGCGTACACACAGGTGCACCCAAAAATCAGACCTATATATTCCCAGTGATACGTCCCAGTGACCAGCTCCTTGCAGAGCAGCCCAACATTCAGAATCGGCACCAGCGCAAGCTTCGCCGTTAGCTCGATCCCGGGAATCACCGCCGCGATTGCCGGAACGATTACAAGAAACGTCATTGGCGTCAGATAGCTCTGCGCTTCTTTGAACGTTTTTGCAAAAAGCGAAATCGTCATCAGTACCGCCGAGAAGAGCACCGCCACTGGAAGGGCCATGATGAAAATCGCGAACGCGGTTTGCGCGTGCATCGTCAGGATCGGAAAATCGTCGCCGATCCCTTGCCCTTTGCCATAGTGCGAAAGCACCGCGAACGATCCGGCCATCGAGAGCACCGACAGCGTCGCAGTAGCGAGCGACGCTGTCAGCACCAGGAAAAACTTTCCCAATACCAGGTGCGTCCGGTCGATCGGACTCGACAGAATTGTCTCCATCGTTCCACGCTCTTTTTCACCGGCCGTCAGATCCATCGCCGGATACATTGCGCCGGTCATGCACATCAAAATTACAAGATACGTGATCAACCCACCGTACGATTCGCCGGCGACGCGATCTTCCGACACGATGTTTTGCTGCTGCACGCTGAATGGCTTCATCAGGCTTTCGGGCAAATTCTGCGCCGCTAAACGATCGCGCACCATGCTGTCTCGATATTCGGTCAATTGCTCTTTGATACGTGTCGCGCTGAGCATCGACTTCAAATCGCCGGAGAAAACGTAGATCTTCACTTCGGGATGCGAACCGTGTTCCACATCCGCCTGAAATCCTGGTGGGAAATCGATTGCGGCTCGAATTTTCTTGTTGGAGATTAACTCCGCATAGTTCGGCTTGTACGGAACCACGCGCAGGTTTGACGCTTGTTTAAGTCTCTGCACAACGTCCGGTGAATCCGCCCCACCGAGTACCATGATTCTCGACGCTTCGTGGCTCGCTTGGTCAGCAACTTCAACAAACGCATAGCCGATTCCCACGGTCAGCACCGGAAACAAAAACAGCGGAATCAGGATCGACGAAATCAGCGTTCGGCTGTCGCGCAGCGCCTCGGTCAGTTCCTTCCGATACACGATGCCGATGTTGCGGAGTGACACGTCAGTTGTCCTCCGCCGGCGGCACATAGTGTGGAGCGACAACTTTCACAAAAATCTCCTCAAGGTCGCGCTCGCCGTATTTCGCGCGTAGATCGTCGAGGGATCCTTCGGCTAGCAATTTGCCGCCTTGGATGATTCCGATCACATCGCAGAGTTTCTCGACCTCGCTCATAATGTGCGTCGAAAAAATCACGGTCTTGCCCAGGTCGCGGCATTCGCGAATGAACGCCGTGATCGTACGAGCGGTCATGATGTCCAGCCCAAGTGTTGGCTCGTCAAAGATCATCACTGCCGGATCGTGCACCAGCGTTCGCGCGATCGACGTCTTCTGCTTCATGCCCGTCGACAGCTTGTCGCAGCGCCGGTCCCTGAAACCGTTCATGTCAAGCCGATCGAAAATCTTGTCGACACGCTGTTTGAGAACCTCCTCGGGAATTCCGTTCAGCCGTCCAAAATACTGCACGAGCTCGCGTGCCGTCAGCCGTTGATACAACGCCGTCGCGGTCGACAAAAATCCCACGTTGGCGCGAACGCGTTCCGGATGTTCGACGACGTCATGCCCGCAAACTACGGCCGTACCGTCGCTGGGCTCGAGAATTGTCGCCAGCATTCGCAGTGTCGTCGTCTTTCCCGCTCCGTTGGCTCCCAGCAAGCCGTAAATCTGCCCAGGCTGGCAGCGAAAGCTCACGCCGTCCACAGCGCGGATTTCGCCGCGCTTCTTGTCCCTGAAATGCTTGGAGAGATTCCGGACTTCGATCATTCAGGCCCGCTTGTGATTGTGCAGAGAAGGCCGCGCCCCTGTCCCGAGGCGCCGCCACATAAAATGTTACTGGAATCCCTATCGCCGTGCGACGCGAAAGGCGCCCGCTGGTTCCATCCGCATCCATTCGAATCTCGAAGCTGCCTCTAGGGATAACCGCGCGCCTGTTGCTACAATCAATCTCTTTGAGGCTCGTCGGGCGACGGGCACGCAAGCCACCCATCGGCAATCGAGCGACGGAGTCCCGGGTGCGCGTGTGCGCCGTCAGGCAAGTCGAGCCGTTCGCGCGAAAACGCAAAAATGGAACGCATCGTTCGAAATCGTATTCTGATTTTCCTGGTACTCGCCGGCATCCTCGCGCTCATTCTCATCAAAGTGAGCGGACGGCAGCCTGTCGCGAAGATCAATGCGGTCGTGCCTGTTCGACAGAATATCGTTGCTTCCATCTCCAGCAACGGTAAAGTCGAGCCGATCTCCCCGTTTGTGATGCGCGCGCAGCTCGATACCTTTATCGAAAAAATCTACGTTGTCGAAGGCCAGAACGTGAAGAAAGGGCAGCGCCTGCTTGATCTCAACGTGAAAGATGCGGAAGCTCAGCTCGCGCAGGCGCGCGCGAAGCTGCTCAAGGCCGAAGAAGCTCTGCGTGTCGCCAAGGGCGGCGGCGCTCCTGCCGACGCCGCGCAAGCCAGTGGCGCTCTGGCGACCGCGATTGCTCAGCGCGATCGCCTCCAGCGCACGCATGACGCTCTTCAACGGCTGATCGAGCAGCACGCTGCGACTAAAGACGAACTCGCCGCGAATGACGTCGAACTTGCGAAAGCCCAGGCCGAAGTCACGCGCCTCACCGCCGTTAAACAGCAATTCGATCGCAGCGTGACTCTCGACGCAAGCAGCACGCCGCTTGCCGTCCAACAGGCGCAAAGTGAAATCGCAGCTCTCGAAGAAAAAGTGCGCAACGGCCGCATCGTCGCGCCGTCTGACGGCACGCTATATTCGCTGCCGGTAAAAACCGGCGACTATGTTCACCTCGGCGATCTGCTCGCCGAAATGGCCGACCTCAGCAAAGTTCGCGTTCGCGTATTCATTGACGAGCCCGAACTCGGTGCGCTCGCGCCCAACGAGCCTGTTCGCATCACCTGGGACGCGCTTCCGAATCGTGTCTGGAACGGCAAAACCGAGACCGTGCCGAAGCAGGTCGTCGCGCGCGGCTCGCGCAGCGTCGGCGAGCTGCTCTGTACCGTCGATAACGACAAGCTCGAGTTGCTACCCAACATAAACGTCAATGTGCGCATCAATTCTAAAGAGCGCGACAACGTGCTCGCTGTCCCGCGCGGCTCAGTCGAAGGCGCAGGAAGCAAGCGCTACGTTTACGTCGTCAAGCGCGGTGAACTCGGCAAGACGAAGCTCGAGCGCCGCGAGATTCAGGTTGGCATCGCCGATTCGACCAATTACGAAGTCGTCTCCGGTTTGAAGGAAGGCGAAATGGTCGCGTTGCCCGGCGATGTCGAGCTCAAGGATGCAATGCCCGTGCGCATCATGAACACCGACGACAGCGCAGTTCGAGCTCGCCAGGACGGCAATTGATGTGTCCCTCAGTCCGCCTTGCTCGCCGTATCGCCACTGTAATCGCGGCGTCTTGTTTGAGTTGCTGTGTTTCCGTTCGAGCGTCGAGCCCGATCCCACGGCCGCGTCCCGGCGACTCCTTCGAATCCGCGCGCCAGGCCTACGAAATCAGCGATTATCCCAAAGCCGTCCAACTTCTTCAGGACGCCGCCTCGAAGGATCCCAGAAATCCCGAAATTTTTCTGCTGCTCACCAAGAGCTACAACGAGCTCCAACAACACGACCAGGCGATCGCTAGCGCTGAAAAAGCTGTCAGCCTCGATCCGCAGAATTCCGTCTATCACGAATGGCTTGGCCGCGCGTACGGAGAAAAAGCGGAGCATGCTGGCCCGTTCAGCGGCATGTCGCTGGCAAGAAAAACGCGCAAGGAATTCGAGACTGCCGTCCACCTCGACGAAAAAAACTACTCTGCGCGCCAGGCGCTGATCGAGTACGACTGCAGCGCTCCCGGCATCGTAGGCGGTGGCGAAGAAAAAGCCATCCCGCAAATCGCTCGCCTCACCGACCTCGACGCGTCCGAAGGTCACTACGCCGCTGGCAACTGCCGCCGCCAGAAAAAAGACTTCTTGACAGCCGACGCTGAATTCACAAAATCGCTCGACAGCCATCCCAAGTCAGCGAACCTGGTTTACGACATCGGCGACTACGCCATGAAGCACAGCCAGCCCGATCGCCTCGTCGCCGTCGTGGACAAAGGTGAAAAGATCGCCCCAAAAGATCCGCGTGGAAAGTTTTACCGCGCCGTCGCGCTCATCATGAAAGATGACCGCAGCCCGCAACCCGAAACCCTTCTCCGTGAATATCTAAGAACCGCCCCAGTTCGTAACGGATACCCACACCCTCACGAAGTCCACGAATGGCTCGGCCGAAACTACGAAAATCAGAACAAACCGGCTGCCGCGATCACTGAATTCGAAGCAGCGCTGAAACTCGATCCCAAGAGCCGCACCGCTTCCGACGCTCTCAAGCGTCTAAAGAAGTCATAGCCATGATGGACATGCGTGAAACGCTTTCCGTCGCCATCGACGCCCTCCGCGCCAATAAACTCCGCGCCATCCTCACCTCGCTCGGCGTGATCATCGGCAGCGCCTGCATCGTGCTCGTCGTCACCATCGCGCTCACCAGTCAGAAATACGTCATCGGCCAGATCGAAGCGATCGGCTCCAACATGGTGTACACAGAGCTCGTCAACGCCAGCAGCAAGAGCACGCCCCTCAATTACGAGATCACGCTCGACGACATGAACGCGGTCAAGGCCAATGTTCCCGGGGTCACTGAAGTCGCCGGCACGCGCGAGCTTCCGATGTCCGTCGTCGTTGCCGGCAAAGAGCGTCCGATCAATCTCATCGGCGTCACCTTCGGCTATCAGGCGATTCGCCGCCTCGTCATCATGCGCGGCCGCTACTTCGACTCGTCCGACATGGAACAACGCAGCAAAGTTTGCCTAATCACCAAGAAAGTTGCCGACCGCGTTTTCGGCCTCGACAATCCGATCGGTGGCTCGATTCGCATGGGCGAACTCAGCTTCACAGTCATCGGCGTCTTTCGCGAGCGCGTCTCGACCTTCGGCCTGAGCGAAATCAAAGACGAGTCCGTCATCATCCCGCTCACGCTCATGAAGTACTACACGGGCACCGAAGTCCTTCGCGTCCTCTACGCGCAAGCCGCCGGTGCGGACCAGGTCGATTCCGTCTCCCGTGGTATCTCGCAGGTTCTCCACAGTCGCCATCCTGCCGGCGCCGAATATGACGTCCAAACGCTCACCGCCATCCTCAGCGCCGCGAAAAATATTTCGCTCGCGCTTACCATCGTTCTCTTGCTGATCGCGTTCATCGCGCTGCTCATCAGCGGCATCGGCATCATGAACATCATGCTCGTTACCGTAAAAGAGCGCACACGCGAGATCGGTATCCGCAAAGCCATCGGCGCCGCGCATCGCGAAATCATGTATCAATTTTTATTCGAAGCTTTTCTGATCAGCGGCGGAGGAGCCGTCATAGGCATTCTCATCGGCCTCGCGATTCCCGCCGCGGTCCAGCCATTGATCCCTGGCAATCTTCGCGTTCCGGTATCGACGTGGAGCGTCATCGCGTCTTTCATCGTCTCTTGTTCGACCGGCCTTCTCTTCGGCTACCTACCTGCGAACCAGGCCGCAAAAATGCAGCCCATCGAATCTCTGCGCTACGAATAAAATGGAAAGCACCCAAGCATCGAGGTGAGCATGACCAATCTCAACTCAACTCAAATTTCATCGGTCCCTGGCAGCATGCCCACCGGCGTTCTGCGATCGATCATCGCCGCCGTGCTAGCGCTCATCATCGCCGCATCGTTCGCATCCGCGCCGTCGCACGCGCAAGACGCCCCACAACAACAAACGCAGCCATCCTTTGGCACGCCCGCGCCAGTCTCGCTAACTCTGAAACGCGCCATCGAACTCGCGTTACAAAACTCCAAAGATCTCCAAGTCGCCAAGCTCCAAACCACCCTCGCCGATCGCTCCGCCTACATCACGAAATCCCAATTCCTTCCAAACGTTTACGCAGGCTCCGGCGCAGGCTACACCTTCGGCATTCCTGAAACTCCTGGCGGCCGCGCGCCCGCGCTCTTCAGCCTCACCTATACCGAGCAAGTGATCAACGAGCCTCTCCGCGGTCAGGCGAAAGAACTTCAGGAGCAAGCCAGATCGCAACGAATTCTTCTCGAAGACACGCGCAGCACCGTCATCTCGCGCACCGCCGCCGCATACTTCGAACTCGTCATGGTTCGCCACTCGCTCGAGCTTCTTCACAAAGAGCAAGGCAGCGCCGACAAAATTCTCGAAGTCACGCAGCAGCGCGAAAAAGAAAATCTCGAACTCCCCGTCGAGGTCACTCGCTCTCAACTCACCAAAGCCCTGATTACGCAGCGCGTCCTCCAACTCGAAGGCCGCCAGGACGAACTCGAAGTCTTTCTCCGCAACCAAACCGGCCTCCATCAAGACACGCCGATCGAAGTCACTCCCGAAGATCTCCCTGGCGAAGCCGAACAGGAAGGCGCGAATCTCGTCGCGCTCGCAATGCAAAATAACGCCTCGATTCAGGCCGACATCTCCGACGTGCGCGCCAAACAATTCCGCCTCACCGGCGAAAAGCGTGGCTACTATCCGACGCTCGAACTCGTCTCCACCTACAGCCTCCTCGCCAAGTTCAACAACTATGCTGAGTTCTTTCAAAAATTCGAACGCAACAACTACAACGCCGGCGTCAACGTTCAAGTTCCGATCTTCAGCCCGCAAATAAAGGCCAATATCGCGCTCGCCGAGGTGAATCTCCGCATCGCCGAGGCCAACCTCTCCAACAAGAAACAAGAGATCAACGCCGCAGTCCGCCAGAAAACGCGCCATCTCCGCGAACGCGACGCCGGAAAAGAAGTCGCGCGCCTTGAATTACAGCTCGCACAGCAGGACGTCGCCGTCCTCCAATCCCAACTCGACGAAGGCAAAGTGAATCTCCGCGAAGTCGAACGCGCCCGCGTCACCGAAAACGAAAAGTGGATGGCCTATCTCGACGCCAACTTCCAGCGCCAGCAAGCCCAGCTCGACTTGCTCCAAGCCGCCGGCCAACTCGACAAAGTCTGGCAGTAGTTAGTCTTTGTAGGGGCGGGTTCACTCCGCCTGGCGCAACCTTCAATCACGATGTGTCCGTAGGCGCTGACTTTTTCCATGCCGCCGAATCCCTCGCCACCCCGCAGCAAATTCCGCTAATCTACCCGGGCGCAAAAACTCAACCCATGCAACTCGACATCGATTCCCTGAACGCACTCATCACCGCCGCAAAAAACCTCGAAGGCGGCTTCGCCAATCTCCCGTCGTTCGAACAGAAAACTCCCGGCGTCGCCCGTATGCAAGAAATCCTCAACGAAACCGCCACTCGCCTCCGGGACAACTACCCCTACTTCCACCCCCTCTATGCCGGCCAAATGCTCAAGCCCCCGCACCCGGTCGCTCGCCTCGCCTACATGCTCGCGATGTTCATCAATCCCAACAACCACGCTCTCGACGGCGGGCGCGCTACAAGCGCACTCGAAAAAGAAGCCGTCGCCGAGATTGCCGCCATGTTCGGCTGGCAAAATTTCCTCGGCCACCTCACCAGCGGCGGCACAATGGCCAACCTCGAAGCTCTCTGGGTTGCCGGCCAACTCGCCCCCGGCAAAAAAATCGCCGCCAGCGAGCAAGCCCATTACACGCACCACCGCATCAGCAGCGTCCTGAAACTCGATTTCGAATCGATCCCCGTCGACAATCGCGCGCGCATGGATCTCAACGCGCTCGAAAAACGCCTCGCCGCCAAAAGCGACATCGGCACAGTAGTCGTCACGATGGGCACCACAGCAACCGGCTCCGTCGACCCGCTCCCCGAAATCCTCAATCTCCGCGACCGCTATAATTTCCGCATTCACGCCGATGCAGCCTACGGCGGCTACTTCACGCTCGCCCAAAACCTAGCTCCGCACGCGACTGCCGCCTTCGCGAAAATCTCCGACGCCGACTCTATCGTCATCGATCCGCACAAACACGGCCTCCAGCCCTACGGCTGCGGCTGCGTCCTCTTCCGCGACCCGTCGGTCGGCCGCCTCTACAAACACGATTCGCCTTACACCTACTTCAGTTCCGCCGAACTCCACCTCGGCGAAATCAGCCTCGAATGCTCGCGCCCCGGCGCCGCAGCCGCCGCGCTCTGGGCGACACAAAAATTATTGCCACTTAAAAACGACGGCGAATTCGCCAAGGGACTCGAACAGGGCAGGGAAGCCGCATTTGCCCTTTACAACAAACTCCGCGCCAGCGACAAATTCATCCCCGCGTTCGAACCTGAACTCGACATCATAATCTTCGTCCCTAGCGCAAAAACCCAAACAACATCCCTCACCGAAGTCTCCGCCGAGTCCCGAAGAATCTTCGAATCCGCCGCCAGCAAAAATCTCCACTTGGCCCTCGCCGAACTCCCCGTAGCCTTCTTCCAAAATCTCCCCGCCACCGTTCGCCGCGACAAGCCCACTGTCACCGCCCTCCGCTCCGTCTTAATGAAGCCCGAACACGCCCAATGGCTCAACCAGATCTGGACTATCCTTCTATCAGTCTGATTTCGTACGACTCATGTTTAGCGAACCCAAACCGCTCGATCCCGAAATCGTCGCAGAGGCCGAACGCTTGGCTCTGGAGGGTGCAGATCGCGAAGCTGTCCTCGGTTTCCTCCGGGGCAAGGGATTCGACAAAATCGACACGATCAAGACTGTCCGCCCTTTGTACGGTTTATCCATGCAACAGGCGAAGGAATTGATCGACGAAAGCAGAACTTGGTCTGATCGATACCAGCAGGATGCTGATTTCCACGAGTTGGCGGAGCGAGTATTACGTGAGGAGACGGCGTTTAATAATCCTGATCCGCCGAAGTCCAAGCCCTAAGCCGCTGAGCTAATTCAGCTTGCGTCTCCCTCCCCTAACTCCCGCTCAATGCGCCATTTACCCACCCAATGCTCTCTAAGCACCGTTCACAGATTCCTGTGTCCGAAATGCAACCATCTCCGTTAAAATGAATCTAGTCCTATAGGTAGGTACCACTCGCGCGCCGAAAAAGGCAGCCCCGCAGTCAGCACCAAGCTACCGCTGCCAGCGCGCCGATCATGTAGTCGGGAAGAATCGGAAAAATTTTGCACACGTCTCGCGGTCCGACGCGAACGCTGAGGGAGCATAATGCCGGACGTTCTGAGAACACTGCTGTTAAACCCGCCGAGCTTCGAAAATTTCGATGGTGGCGCAAGCTCGCGCTGGCCCGCGACCCGCGAAATTGAGTCCTACTGGTATCCCGTTTGGCTCACCTATCCCGCCGGCATGATTCCCGGCAGCCGCCTGCTCGACGCCTCGCCGGCCAAAGTCGACTGGCGCCAAACGATCGAAATCGCCAAAGACTACGAATTCCTCGTTCTCTTCACCTCGACGGTCGGCTTCGATTCCGACATCAAGCTTCTTCGCAAAATCAAAGAAGTGAATCCGAGCATGAAGGTCGCCTTCGTCGGCCCGCACGGCCACATCAAGCCCGATGAAACGCTCAATACTACCGAAGACATCGACTTCGTCACCCGCGGTGAATTCGATCACTCCGTCGTCGAATTCGCGCACGGCAAGCCGCTCAGCGAAATCGCCGGTGTCAGCTTCCGCAAAGACGGCAAGATCGTCCACAACGCCTCGCGCCCGCAGCTCCACACCGAAGAGCTCGACGCGCTCCCGTTCGCGACCGACATCTACAAGCGCGATCTGAAAATCGAAAATTACAACGTTCCGTTCCTTCTCCACCCGTATGTTTCGTTCTACACTACGCGCGGTTGCCCCGCTCTCTGCACCTTCTGCATGTGGCCGCAGACCATCTCGGGCCACGCCTGGCGCACACGTTCCACCGCCAACGTCGAGCGCGAAATCGCGCAGGCAATCGAATATTTCCCGCAAATGAAGGAAGTCTTCTTCGACGACGACACTTTCAACATTCGCAAAGACCGCGTCATGGATCTTTCGGCCCGCTTCAAAAAATATAAATTCCAGTGGTCCTCCACCGCTCGCGTTCACAGCGACTATGAAACGCTGAAAGCGATGGCCGACGGCGGCGCGCGCCTCTTCATCGTGGGCTTCGAATCCGGCGACGCCCAAATTTTGAAAAACATCAAGAAGGGCGCGACCGTCGAAATGGCCCGCACCTTCATGAAGAATTGCCGCAAGGTAGGCATCAAGGTTCACGGCGACTTCATCATCGGTCTCCCCGGCGAAACCAAGGAAACCATCAACAAGACCATCGACTTCGCCAAGGAACTCGACTGCGAAACGATCCAGGTCTCGCTCGCTCACGCCATGCCCGGCACCGAGCTTCACGACAGCATGTCGAAGGAAGGCTTCCTCCGCGTCGAAGCGCTCGCCGACACCGGCGGCCACCAGCTCCCTCACATCGAATATCCGCACCTCAGCAAGGCCGATATGATGGATGGCGTCAATCGCTTCTACGACGATTACTATTTCCGCCCCAAAGTCGTCTGGCGCATCGTCAAGGAAGCGCTCTGGGATTCACACGAGCGCAAGCGCCTCTACCACGAAGCCACATCGTTCCTGAAGCTCCGCTCTGAACGCTGGAAGTGGGTCCGCGAAGGCGGCGACCAGGAAAAAACAATGGTAGCCGTTCCCGGCTCCGCCTCCGGCAACGACTAACTCGCACCACTAAAGACCTGTCATTTCGACCGAAGTGAGCCGACGCTTTTTTTTCGCGTTCGCGTCTGCGCGAACGTGTCGGCTCACCGAGCGGAGAAATCTTTCTTCAGTCTATCCGTCGAACTCCTGACGTTCTCCCGTCATGCGACACGCATTCGCCAAACTTTCTCGTACAATACTTATATGCATCACGACCACCACCTACGACTGAAAACCTTCCTCATGATCCTGGTGATGGTCACCTGTGCCAACGCTGGCGACCTCTTCCTCAAACGCGGCATGACCCAAATCGGCAACGTCCCGCTCACCTCCGCCGGCCTCCGACACGCTTTCGTTGCGACCGTCACCAGCCCCACCATCTGGCTCGCGATCCTCTTCCTCATCGGCTTCACCGCCAGCTACATGCTGCTCATGAGCTGGGCCGACTACAGTTACGTCATGCCCGCGGGGGCTTTCGGCTACGCACTCGTAACTCTTCTCGCCGTGACCGTTCTCCATGAGTCCGTTTCCCCGCGCCGCTGGATCGGCGTCGCCCTGATCTGCGCAGGCGTCCTGACCGTTGGCCTCACGAAGCCCCGCACCACCGAAGTCATCACCCCGCAGCGAGTCGCCGCATGATCCGCACCGTCGTCATGTTCGCCGTCTTCATCTTCAGCAGCACTGCCGGCGAAATCATCGTCACTCACGCCATGAAAATCACCGGCGAGCCCGCGCGCTTCCGTCCGCGCGAAATCTTCCAGTTCCTCGGCCGCGCTCTCCGCAACCCATGGTTCTGGACCGGCGTCCCTCTTCTCGCCGCCAGCTTCTACTCGCTGTTGCTGCTTCTCTCCTGGGAGCCCATCAGCCTCGTCATTCCAGCGTCCGCACTGAATCCCTACGTCTTCGGCACGCTCGCCGCAAAATATTTTCTCGGCGAAAAGATCAGCGCAGGCCGCTGGGCCGGCGTCGCGTTGGTCTGCGCTGGCGTAGCCCTCGTCGCCATCGGCTGATTCTGCCGACGTGCTAAACTTTTTCTATATGTCGGAATTGCCCAAGCCCACTCCCTCGAGCCCCGACTCGACTCGCGTCCGCGCATGACCATCACTTCCGGTCGCCAGTGGCCTTCATTGCTCGCGATTTTTCTTCTCTGGATCGCCATCTTCGTCCCCGGCTTGTTTCATCCCTCGTTGTTCGACGATGCCGATGGCGCACACGCCGAAGCCGGCCGCGAAATGATCACGCTCCACGACTGGGTCACGCTCCACGAAAACGGTATCCGCTATCTCGAAAAAGCTCCCCTGCCGTACTGGGCGATGGCCATCAGCTTTTCTCTCTTCGGCGTCACCGAATGGTCCGCGCGTCTCGCGCAAGGCCTCGGTGTTCTCACGCTCGCCTTCCTCCTTCTCCAAATGGGACGCCGCTTCCTCACTCCCTCTGCTGGATTCTGGTCCGCCGTCGTCTGCATCACCTCGTTCGGCCCCTATCTCTTCACGCGCATCTTGATCCCCGACCTTCTCGTGGGTCTATGGATCGGTCTTGGCCTCTACTTTTTCCTCGACGGCTGGCAATCCGGCAAACCATCCGTCCTTTCGTGCTGGGCCCTCGCCGCCACCGTCGCGCTCAACGTTCTCACCAAGGGCCTCATCGGCATCGTCTTCCCCGCCGCAATCATTTTTGCTTTCCTGCTGCTTGTGGGTGACCTCCGCCATCTCCTCAAAATGCGCCTCATCTCCAGCACCGTCGTCTTGTTCGTCGTTGCCGCTCCCTGGCACATCCTCGCCGCGCTTCGTAATCCTCCCGCGGGCCAAGCCAAAGGTTTTCTCTGGTTCTATTTCGTCAATGAACATTTCCTCCGTTATATCGGCAAGCGCTATCCCGCCGACTACGGCACGTTCCCGCTCGTCCTCTTCTGGGGAATGATCCTCGTCTGGCTCATGCCCTGGAGTTCCTTCCTCCCCCAAGCCATCCGCCAAGTGCGCCTCCGCCTCCTGCGCACCGCCGGCATGCGCACCTCACACGAAGCCGCGCTGCTCCTCTTCTTCGTCTGGGCCATCGTGATCCTTCTCTTCTTCAGCTTCTCCACCCGCCAGGAGTATTACCTCGCCCCCGCGCTGCCTGGCATCGCGCTCATCCTAGGCAGTTGGCTCGCCCGCGAATCCGACTCCGCCTACGGCAGCGACATCGCCCGCTCCGGCCGCATCTCCTCCACGGTCTACCTCGTCGTCGGCGTGCTCATCTCCATCGTCACACTCACGCTCGCCATCATCTCCCACGCTCCCGACCCAAACATGGAGCTCGCCGACCTCCTCAACAAAAATCCAGACGCCTACGTCCTATCACTCGGCCACTTCCTCGATCTTACCGGCGCCGCGATGAGCCTTTTCCGCTGGCCGCTCATCGGCACCGCCATCGCTTTCTTCTTCGGCAGCGGCCTCAACTGGCTCCTGCGTCGTCGCGGCTCCATCGTCGCCGCCAACGTCGTCCTCGCTCTGTCGATGTGCCTCTTCATCGAATGCGCCCACGTAGCCCTCGGCGTGTTCGCTCCCGTCCTCGGCTCCAAGCCGCTTGCCGTTGCCATAAATCGCCAACTCCAACCAGCCGACGAGATCATCTCCGACGGCGAATTTTCGAACACCTCCTCGATCAGCTTCTACACCAAGCGCCAACTCCTGATCTTCAACGGCCGCATCAACGGCCTCTGGTTCGGCTCCCTCTTCCCCGACGCCCCCAAAATCTTCCTCGACGACGCCGACCTCGCCGCCCGCTGGCCCGGCCCCACTCGCCTCTACTTCGTCACCGGCGACGACAAAAAACAGCCCATGCTCGAAAAACTCGGCCCCACCTTCGAACTGGCCCACTCCGGCGGCAAGACCGTCTACACCAACCGCCCCATCGTTGCCGTTTCACCACCAACCAACCACTGAGCGATACCATCCCGCCTCGGTAGCGCCGGCATCCTGCCGGCTTTTTTTCCGCCCGCGACGCGTCGGCCTAGTCTAGAGGGTGGGCATTGACACGTAACGTGGACAGCGAAGCCGCGCTTCCATCGATCGCAATCCAACAAGTTGTCATCCTGAGCGCAGCGAAGGATCTCAGCACGAGCCCCACCTCGATCATGGATTCGACTACCTGAGCGTATCGAACCATCCGAAGCGGTCGCCGTCCCCGGCGTTGGCCAGTTTCGGCAACGGCGTTTATCCCCAGCAAAGGAAAGTTTCTAGGAAATTACGGAACGAGAGCCAAAATCTCGATCGAATTTTCGCCCTCTATTTTGAACTCGGGCAATCTCGTGATGTGTCGGGTATTCCCGACGAAACGGAACAGCTAGTCCTGTATTTTACGAATCGTTACCTGCCGGCCGTTCAGCCGATACTGGCAATCCGTGCCGAGCAATACACACTGTTTGGCATCCGTATCGGACGGCTCATCCACGATGATCTCGATCCAACTGGCAATATACTCTTCAACTTCGGCGCTCATTCCTTCTTCCCGATCACTCAACAGACGGGCAACCGTTGCGGAAATTGTCGTTGCGGGCGCGTCTTCATACAGCAGTTCAATTCGGTCACCACATTCGAGATTTAGCATTTCACCTCCACTTACAGCCGGTCCATCCAGTTGCAAACGTCTTCGATACGTCGCCATCCGTTCTATGCGTTGCGCTGAAGCTCAGACACAGTCGAATATCGTTCTGACTATGTCTGAGCTTGACGCCAGTTTCGATCTATTTTGTTGGAATTACGATCGGAGCGCCTTTGTCCTTAACCAGGAAGACTACGAATTTCGCCGGTTTGGTTTTGCTGGCGTTTCGCCCCACCACATGCACATCGTCCGGTCCTTCGTAGAAGGTCTGACCTGGCGTCAGGGTGATTTCTTTTCCGCCTCTCAGCTGCATCACGATTGCGCCTTCAAGGACATAAACAAACGCATGCGCATTGTGGCGATGGATTGGGTCCGAGCTCCCAGGTGGATACTCCACCGTGATCATAACGCCTTCCTTTCCAGGAAAGTCCGCCAGGTCTTTCGAGAAGAGGGGCGTTACTTTGGCCTCTTGAGCTTGCAGCGGGACCGACACCAAACAAACCAGCAAAAGAATCAGCTTCGAAATCTTCATAAATAGTCCTTTCTCCTGAATGAGCGTGCGGTTTCAAGTTTCGAAATTTCGACTTGTTCTGATCGATGCGGTCAGTTCTTGCCGCGCAAGTTCGGCGCGGGGCGCCCAATCGTTAGTGGGTGCCGGCTGCTTTTTTCGCCGCCGGCTGAGTGAGCCAGGTTTCGAACCGCGTCTCGCCCAGTTGTGCGTCATCGTCGGGAACGAGTGTTCTCTCGCTCACGGCTATGCCGTAGTAACGTGCTTGCGGATCATTGACAACCTCGCGCGGGTCATTCCATGCTGCTAGCGCTCGCCGCACGAGTTCATACAGAGGAAATTTCTCTGGTCCACCTACTTCTACGGTGCTATTCAGTGGTGACCCCTCCGCGACGCGGGCCACCGCACTGGCGACATCATCCGCGGCCATAGGCTGGATGAGCGCAGATGGCAGGTGCACTGTGTTTCCATCCGTGGACAGATCGGCGATACCTTTGATGAATTCGAAAAACTGCGTTGCGCGAACAATGGAATACGGGATCGAGGAAGCCTTAATCAAATTCTCCTGAGCAACCTTTGCGCGAAAGTAGCCGCTTTCGAGCATTCGCTCAGATCCCACGACCGACAGCGCAACGTGATGTTTCACATTGGCCGCCGCTTCGTGAGAAAGAAGATTGCGGGTCGATGTCTCGAAGAAGTTCAGTACCGCTAAATCTTCCCACGCAGGAGCATTCGATACGTCAACGACCACCGAAGCGCCTTTCATGGCTTCCGCCAATCCTTCGCCCGTGACCGAGTTCACGCCTGAGTTCGGCGATGCCGCAACCGCTTCATGCCCATCCTCGCGCAACCTGGAGACTAGCTTTGACCCGATAAGTCCACTGCCGCCGATCACTACGATTTTCATACTCCTCCTTTCCCTTTCGTCCTGAAGGATCCAACACGTCGGGTTCCACAACTTCTGAAATGAGTGGATGAACGGAATGTTCTGGCGGATGCCTTATTTTTAAAACGTTTCGAGTCAACTTCTGATGAGTCGTGCGTGGGCCGGCAATCTGCCCGTACCGCGATTCCACTTAACGGGCACCCATAACCGGACATTGGAAGCTGGCTTCCGCCCCAAACGGCATCGCAGTCGGGTGCGGGTTAACTATCCTGTGACCAAAGGCTACGCATTTCGGTTCGAGAAAGAACTGGCATGATTGATGAGGCTTCCCGGCAACTTTCCAATAAAGAGACCGTAGACGAAATTGCCGGACGCGAAGCCGGCCCGCATCGCACGAAACGCTTTGAGGTATGTCACGAATCCGGCGCCAAGCTTTGCGGCGAAGGACCAGAACGCTTTGTCTTTGATGATGTCCAAAGCGAGGTCCCAGCTTTTCGCACAATTGAGCGTGAGTTCCTGGCGATGTACAACGTGCAGGCCACTAGAAACAAGGAAGTCGCAGTACTCATTCATTCCGTGTAGTTGGACCATCATGCCTTTCTCGATTGGCTCGATGAATTCCTTCCCCTCAGCGGGCGAAAGATTTTCCTTTTGAAACCAGTCCGTGAGGGCGAAGCAGCCGCCAGGTTTCAGGAACTTCACCGCCGACGCGAAGAATTTTCGCGGATCATGATAGTGAGAAATAGACTCGATGGACCAAAGCACATCAAACGGCTGCTCAAATCTCATGTCCTCTGCGTCCATCAGCACAAAACTAGCGTCCACGTTCGCCTTGGCCGCTGCTTCCGTAGCCATCTCCACTTGTACGGGAGAAATGGTGATGCCTGTGACGCTGGCGCTGTACTTTTTCGCGAGATACACGCTGCTACCCCCGAAACCGCAGCCAATGTCCAGAATGCGAGAACCGGTTTTTATGTTCGCGAGCTGCGCGAGATGCTCGATGAGCTGGATCTGCGCGGTCTCTTTAGATTCATCGCCACGGATCCAGTAGCCATGGTGTAGGTGGTCGCCCCACAGGGATTGGTAGTAAGGGCTAGCGACGTCGTAGTGTTCAATGATTTTGTGCTTCTCGTTGAAGCGAGGCATCGCCGAGGGTACTCGAGGGTTGCTAGCCATTGAAGATCAGGCAGCCGCTATTCTACCCCGCCACGGGGGTACATCGGCCCACAGATTTTCGGCACACCCGAGCTCGCCGGAACCATTCTCGCAATCTTCCAGGGACAGCCACTCGACACTGGAACTTCGCGTCCCCTAGGCTTAGAATCCTCTCCGGTATCACACTGGCCACAGCGCGTCGATCGTTTCATCTATAAACGTGCTACTCACACACAAGTTAGCGGCAGAGGATTTGAACGGCATCCAAAGAAGCACCCGTTCAAAAAACCACTGGCATGCGTTGAGGCTTGCAGCCATTACCAAGCTTCTCTTTCGCACCTTGGCTGTGGTCGTAGCTTTGGCAAGCATTGCCGCCGTATCATTCATCGCGTCACTTTCCTTCGGAGCGTATGGTGTAGCGATACTCCTCGGGAGGATTCGTCCCTTACGCGACGCGTATCAATTTCTCTCCTACGCTTACGAACGCTTCATCGACTGGCTTGGCCAAGAAATTCTGCGAGACCCCCGAGACAGCCCCGCATTACGAATCATGGTCTCCCTCACCGTTACTGCCGTGCCAATTTTTGTCCTCCAACTCGCTCTAGGGAAACCTCGGCTTCTGCTCACGATCGCTTTTTATCTTTCCCTCTATGGTCTCAAGGCCCAGCGCGCCGTGCGAATGTTCAGCGCCAAACACTTGGAGGCACACCGCGCCCAAGGATACTTCTCGGACAAATACAGCAAAATCTTCGGCCGATATGTCGAATTCTTTCTTGGTTATTTGTATGGGGACCTTCCAGAGTTGGGTCGTACCGTCCATGTCCGTCTGCATCATAAAGAAAACGGCGGGTTCGACGACAATGCCTCCACCCTTCGCTACGATCGAACTCGTTCGCTGGATTTCCTTTGGTATCTGTCTGAGAACACTTGGACGACCTTAGGAATCGCTCCTTACGCCTATTTCAAAGCTAGGGGTGATGCAAAGAACCAAAAGCGAATGATGTGGGGGATGGCGCGATACTACATTTATTTCGGAGCTGTCTTTGCTTACGACTGGAGAATTGGAGTCCTGTTCGTGTTAGTTCCTCTTCTCACCATGAACTCCATAATGGCAATCACCTCATGGGTTCAGCACGCCTTCTGTGACCCCAAAGATCCAGAAGATTATTTTGTAAATACTGTGACTATCATCGACGACGTGAACTTCATGAACGAGGGTTATCACCTCTGCCATCACCACCGGTCTGGTATGCACTGGACCGAGATGCCGGCCCATCTGGAGCGCATTCGCGAAAAGATGAGAGAGTCTCGCTCGTTTGTTTTCCGCGACCTGGATTTTTTGGAGCTTTTCGTCGAATTGACACTTCTTCGCAGGATGGATGTGCTTGCCGAGAAGCTTGTCCCATGGACGCCTATGAGTCATGAAGAAAAGCTGGCTTTGCTGGCCGGCCGAACTAAGCCTGCAGGAGTCGCTCTCAACTCGGAGAGTCTGGAGAGGGCCTAAGGGACAGAACGGTCCCAAAGTCGATCGAACTTCAACTCCCGCAACCAGAAACTGACCGACCGCCGCATAACTCTATCCTTGACACAACTTTATAATGTGGTACACTAGCCCCGTTCAGAATCACGTCCGTCGGCTCAATGTCCGAAAAGCGAATCTCCAGCGAAGGTTAACGGCGCCGTAACTCGCTGTGCCTACACGATTTGCGCACTCCCAAAAATAGTAGAACGGCATCCGCCTTCAAATCAGCATCTTGCACACTCTTTGAAAAACAGGGGGGGTGTACCCCAAAGCTTCCCAAAATGGGACTCGTGTCGTCCTTCCGATATCGACTCGCCCCCAACCATCGGATATGATTTCAAAAAGGGAACCAAAGTCCCGGGCGGTTGCTTCCGACATGACGAACACTAATTCCATTGTGGCCGCCACGTTGCGTCCGCCTGCTCTGAGTGAGGTTTGACCGCCGTGCTGCTTGCCTACATCCTGTTGGCAGTAGCCGTTGTCGGCACGTTGTCATCGTGGGTTTTCTTGGCGCTCTCGATCGTCGGCGCCGTGAAGTTCCATCGCGACGCTAACGCACAGCGCCGCCAGGCCCAATCCATCCCTGAAAGTTCGCTTCCACCCGTTTCTTTGCTGAAGCCCGTCCACGGTATGGAATCGCGCCTGCGCGAAAACATTGAAAGCTTTTTTCATCTCGACTATCCCAACTACGAAATTCTTTTCGCCGCCGATCTCGAGGACAATCCTGCGCTCGCTGTCGTTCGCGAAATTTGCTCCCGCTATCCGCAGATTCCGACGCACATCATCGTCACCGGCCGTCCGCCGTGGCCCAATCCGCCCGCCTATGCCTTTTTCCGCATGGCCGAGCAAGCTGAAAACGACATTCTCGTCACCAGCGACAGCGATGTTTTTGTCCAACCTTCATATCTCCGCGATATCGTGCCGCCCGTTCTCGATCCCAAAAACGGCATGCTCACCTGCGTCTATCGC
The DNA here is from genome assembly GCA_963795355.1 of uncultured Acidobacteriota bacterium. Taxonomy (GTDB): domain Bacteria; phylum Acidobacteriota; class Terriglobia; order Acidiferrales; family UBA7541; genus Acidiferrum. Next base: position 36,281 of record CAWCHM010000005.1, on the reverse strand, counting down.
GGCAAAAATGCCGGCGGATTCTGGTCTGGCGTTCACGCCGTCGGCATGTCTGTCGAAATGACGGCTGGCGTCGTGACCGCGAACTTGCTCGAAGGAATGAAATTCGGCCTCGGCCCCACGATCGTCGTTCGCCGCGATGCGCTGGAAAAAATCGGCGGCTTCTCCGTCCTTAGTGATTACTTCGCGAACGACTTCGTCATCGGCAATCTCATCGAGAAAAACGACTACAACGTCGTGCTCTCGCGTCACATCATCGACCACGTCGTCTCGCCGCTCTCCTTCATCCGCGTCTGGCAACACGAAGTCCGCTGGGCCAAATCGACGCGCTTGTCGCGCCCGTGGGGACATCTTTTCTCCGGCCTGATCTATGCGATGCCCTTCGGTATTCTCGGATTCGCCGCAGCGTCGGCATTCGGCCACATTTGGTTGGGCGTCGCACTGTTCATGGCCGCGCTCGCCAATCGCGTCATCGAAAGTTGGGTCATCGGTTGGGGCATCACACGCGATCGCGCGTCGCGTTCGCTTTGGCTCTATCCGCTCCGCGATCTCCTTGGTTTCTTTGTCTGGTGCGCAAGCTATTTCGGCACTCCTCGCGCAATTTGGCGCAACGTTCCGTATGATCTAACTTCGGACGGCCGCATCGCCCTCCGCGGTGGCCAGCCGCAAGGGCAAACGCCGAAATAATTTCGAGCTTCACATGCCCGCTCGACGTGGCCCGCGGAGAGGCCGGTTAGTTTCTGCGCAGTGGATTCACTTGGAGTGCGATGCAGTCGGCGTGGCAATCGATCGAGTCAATGCATTCGATGTGGCGCGACGCGATCCTTTTGATCGCTTTGGCGCCGCTCGCCTACTACATCACGGCCACACTCGCGGCGCTTCGCTTCCTTCGTCGAGGGCCCAAAGACGCCGCCGATAATGCCGCTTCACAAAAAAGTTTCGCGCCGCCGGTGAGCCTTCTCAAACCGGTGCACGGCGTCGATTTCGGCTCCGCAGAAAATTTTGAAAGCTTCTGCCGCCAGGATTATCCCGAGTACGAAATCCTCTTCGCCGTCAACGACGACTCTGATCCCGCCGTTCCCCTCATTCGCGAATTCGCGGCACGATTCCCCGAACGCAGCATTCGTCTTGTCTCAGGCGCTCCGCAGGTCGGCGCCAATAAAAAAGTAAACAACCTGATCGAGCTGACCCGCACCGCGCGCCACGAAATCATCGTCCTGACCGATGGCGACGTCCGCGTCCTGCCGAATTATCTTCGCGAAGTCGTCGCACCGTTCGCCGATCCGAATATCGGTGCCGTTACCTCGTTCTATCGTGGCATTGCTCAAAAAAGTCTTGGCGCCGAATTGGAAGCCCTCGGCGCCGCCAGTGATTTCTTCGCAGGCGTGCTGGTCGCCGAATGGATGGAGGGCATGACGTTCGCCCTCGGCGCGTCCATCGTCACCACAAAAAGTTGGGTTGCAAAAATCGGGGGTTTTGAAGCCATCGTCGACATGCATTCCGACGACTACGAACTGGGCCACCGCATCGCAAAAGCCGGCGGCCAAGTGGTGCTCTCCCGCGAACTCGTCTGGACCATGTACCCGGCTCAATCCGCGCGCGGCTTCTGGAATCACCAAGTCCGCTGGTCCCGCACCGTGCGCCTCTGCCGTCCACTCTCGTTTATCGGCCTAATCTTCACGCATGGATTGCCGTGGGCAGTCGCCGCGGCCCTGGTCGCCCCGACCAAAACGATCGCCGCAGTCTACTTGGCGGCCTACCTGATCCTGCGGGTTGTCATGGCGTGGACCGTAGGAGTCCGCACTGTAGACGACGAAATCGTCCGTAATAAGCTCTGGCTCGTCCCACTCCGGGACGCCATCCATTTTGTCGTCTGGCTGGCCAGCTTCGCCTCTAACAAGATCAGTTGGAGCGGGGAACAGTTCACCATGCGTGAAGGCCGCATGACCCCCCTGGAGCGCTCCTGACGCCACCGGGCGGCGTCGCGGCGCACGGGGCGCTTGGGGGAGCCCAGCGCTAAGCGTCGCAAAGTAACCGGAGCTCACTAAAATGAGACCGGAGCTCGCTAAAATGAGAAATGATTCGGGAACCCAGGTCAGGCAAGCCCTTGCTTGGCGATGTCACATAAGTGTATGTAAATAAACAACTTGTTTAAGATCGAAAGATCCTGCTCTACGAAGGACTAAAACGTTAGTCCTACCAAACCCACTGACCCTCGCACTACCCCTGCTGAGACCCCTGTACCAATGACCAGCCCTGAGATCCTCCCTAAACTCATTTTGGTACAAGTCTCGTCTACAGGACGCCAGGGCCTAAATGCTGAAACGCCTACTGCTTACGATCGGTTCGCTCTCTCTCATCGCCGTCCTCGGGGTCGGCTGCGGGACCAGCACCCGCACGGAGTCGACATCTCCGACCGGGTCCTCAACGCCGCCCCCCAAGACTCCCCCGACAACGCCACCAGCGCCCCATCTCGATCACATTGCCATCGCCCCGCCATCTCTGACCGTTGCTCCGGGTACGTCCTTCAACTTCACCGCGACGGCCTTCGATCAGTTCAACAAGCCTTTCACAGCTCCCATCACCTGGACTTCCGACGGCACCCCTGTAACGAATGGCTCCGGCACCGCCCAGAACGCAAGCGAAAGTCCGGCGGTGTCTCACATCATCGCAGTCTCGGGATCCGTGAGTAGCGCCGCCGCGATCCTCACCGTTACGGGCGCGCCTGCGATTCTGACCACCACCGCGCTCAGTCCGATAAATCCGACGGCGATTCTCACCGGGCAGACACAGCAATTCTCCGCTTCAGGTTTCGATCAGCTCGGCAACATGATGCCGGGACTACCGGTCGCATATTCGTCGAGCGACCAGACGGTGGCCACGATCGACGCGACGGGCAAAGCTACAGCATCGTTCACGCATCCTGGAACCACGGTGATCTCGGCAACTGTAGGCGGCGTGCCAACGAAGACGAGCACGCTCGTCGTGAATCCCGCGCCCTCGGTGCTCTATTCAGTTGTGATCACACCGAACGCATCAACCAATCCCGCGATTCCCACGATTCCGGCGCTGACTTCCTTTAAATTTACTGCCAACGAATTCGATCAGTTCAATCAGCCCTTGTCGATTCCGCTTGCGTGGTCGACCGACAACGGCAACGCATCGGTGAACGCCGGCAATTCCGAAGGTATGTTGACGGGCACGGTCACTGGCGTGACGCCGGGGATCGTGAAAATTTCAATCACGGTGCCAAGCATCCCGTCGTTCTCAATACCGTCATTCCAGGTGACCATCGGCAATCCGCCGCCGCCAGTCCTGACGATGATTCACGTCACGCCGACGCACGCTACGTTCAATACAGGAGACACGCAGCAATTCACCGTGCATGGCAAAGATCAGTACGGCAATCCGTTCGTCATCTCAGACCCGATTATCTGGGCATCCGCGATCGACGGTTCGTCGAGCGTTTCTTCCAGCGGTCTGGTGACCGGAATCGTTGCAGGCCCTTCCTACGCGACCGCGAGTGTCGGCAACATCAGCGGCACAGTTTTTTTCACGCTCACCACTCCGCCACCGCCGCCGCCGGTCTTTCCAGCGATCGCGACTTTGTCTCCCCCGATCGCGCTGAGCGGTAGCGCGGATATGCAATACCTGACGATTACCGGAACCAACTTCGCCGCCAACACGGTCGTCAATTTCGGTTCCGACATTCTTACTCCGGCAAGCGTTTCGGCGAATGCGATTACGGTACAAGTGCCCGCCGCAGATTTGCTTTCCGCAGCGACACTCGCCGTCACGGTGACGAATCCCGGCGCAGTGCCGGCAACTTCAAACCCGATGAACTTTGTCGTCAGCGATTTCGGCTTCGTGTCGATCGACTTCGACGACGGCTATCAGTCGATGTACGACAACGGCTTGCCGATTTTTGACGCGGCTGGAATCCGGACGACGCAATACATCATCACGGGAAGCCCTAACAATGCGATCGTGAACCCCCAGAATGGGCTGGTGGGAATCAGCGATGTGTCTGGTAATCCGGAATACATGACGTGGTCGGAAGTTCAGATTATGGCGGGGAACGGCCACGAGATCGGCGCACACACGCGCACGCACCAGAGCCTCTCCACGCTTTGCGGTGTCACGCAGCCCGGCGGACCGGTGTTGACGCCGTGCGCGGATGCCAGTGGGAATCCGACAACGATGAATGACTCGTTGGACCTGGAAATTGCTGGATCGAAATCCGACTTGATCGCTCAAGGATTCAATCCGCTGACGCTCGCCTATCCGTACGGAGACTACGGATATCCGAGTCCTGCGGTGGGTCAGGCGGTGCAGGCGGCGGGCTATCTCGGAGGGCGAGATTCCGACACCGGATTCAATGGTCCCACCGAGTGCCCGGGAAGACCGGTGAATCAGTGCAATCACCTGTATCCGTTTTATCTATGGAGCCAGGGCGCCGAAAACGATTTGAAAACGACGCAGGATCAGCTCAACGGCTGGATTCAGTATGCGCACGACAATAAAGTTTGGCTCATCATCCTGCTGCATCGGGTCGATGAGAACGCGCCGAACTCCGTAGACATCAGCATCGACTCGACGCCGGCAGCAGCTGCCGCCGCAGGTCATCCTGCAGGAACAGCAACGTTGCAAGGCATAGTTGATTATCTCCAGCAGAACGCAATCACGACGGTGACGAACTCCGAAGGCTTGGTCATCGAGAATCTCAACGGCCAAACCTCGACGTTCCAATTTCCGCAGTGAGAACGCACGTTTCATGTGCGCGTGCGAAAAACTGAGTGCGCGTCGGTTGACGCTTTCCGCGTTCCCTATTAAATTAGAAAGGTTGAGTCGTGGCTGCCGGGACAGCCGGAGCTGCTGCGATTCATTTTTGTTCCTCCCCGCTGGGAGGTCGTCCAATTGGTAGGACTCCAGACTCTGACTCTGGCTATCCTGGTTCGAGTCCAGGCCTCCCAGCCAAATTCGGTTCGTACGCTCGTTTTGGGAGGCAAGCACTCGAAGATTTTCGGACTTGCACGGTAGATATCTATTGTTTTTGCCTCACTACGTAACCGACACATTACTACAGCAATTGCTGTATTCATTTCCTGTCGCGGCCTGTTAAAGTCCGGCTGCTGTATCAGAAGCGCGAACATAACGAAACCGGATAAGACCGCCGCACATCTGAGTTTCTATAATGTTGCCGGCCTTTGAGGCCTCAGCTGATCCGTCCAGATCGGCTAACTCACGGTTTTAGTTTCTCGCATGGTCGTGTTGTTCCCGTCGCCATGGCAAAAGATCACGCTGGTCGCATAGGGGCACGTGTGTCTCTGCGATGTCACGCGAATTGAACGCAGCCGACTTTGTTTCGTAACAGTCAATCTGATATTGGTATCGCTTTCACTTGAATTGCTGATCCGACGGATATACTGACAATGGTGAATGTTCTTCCTCTTCTCTGGCAACTGAGCGATGTGTGGCAGCGTGAAGGTGCCGGTGGCATCTGGTTGCGTATTCGGAGATACGTGAGTCGCAGGAGGAAGCCAGATGCTTTTGACCTTGCCCACGGAACCGAGACGACACTTAACGTGGATATGTGGGATCTCGGCGTGCAAAGTCCGAACCTGCGAACGGCGGTCAAATATCAGCCGGTAAACGTCGATGTCATGCGTGTAGGTTTCGAGTCGCTGCCTCCAAAGACGCGCAATTACCCGTTCATAGATATTGGTTGCGGGAAGGGACGCGCGCTGATCATGGCGCATGAAGCCGGCTTCCGACGTTTGATCGGGGTCGATTTTTCATCGGAACTCCTGTCGGTAGCGAAGAAAAATCTTGCCAAGTGCAAAATACAAGCGGAATTGCTCCATAGCGACGCGGATGAGTTCAAGTTTCCTGAACAACCGTGCGTCGTTTATTTTTACAATCCGTTTGGCGAGGAATTGACGGCGCGCATTGCCCGCCGCATCCCTACCTCAAGTTATCTGGTCTATGCCAATCCGAAGTACCGCTCTGGCGCTTTCGGTAATTTCTCGACCATTCGCGAAGGCACAGGACTGTTTGTCGGCTATTTGAGCGATCGAGTCGATGAAGAAACCGTGGTCGGAGTCGGCGCCGGTTCCGGTTCCGGTTCCGAAAAAGCGTAAAGCCTCATTCACGACCACCTCTAAGGCTCCGCGAAATAAGAGCGAACGCTCCAGGTAAGCGTTATCGTCATTGGTTACTCCCTTGTTTGCTAAAGCGTTGGTTTCGGCGGAAAGGTTAAATCGTGTCTGCCGAGACCATCGGACGGCTATCTTTGTTCGAGTCCAGGCCTCCCAGCCAAATCATGCCATGCATTTCCGAAAACCGTAGCCCGGTTGTCGAATGTGAGGCGGCCTACCATAGAGTGCGTATGTAATGGCAGCGGCGAATTGTTGCGTCGCTGGTGATTAGAGTTAAGCCTTCGATCAATGCTGTGGCGCCGATGATTCGATCGCCTGGATCGCGTGGATAGTCCGAGCCAAACTGGCTGGCCTGTGCGGCGATTCTTGGGGTCAGCGGGCGCACAAGGAAGCGAGATGCGATCTCTTCGACTGCTGCCTCGACCGTTCCATTCACTGCAATACTGCCGGCATTGATCAGCCACGCGAATTCCCAGAGTGAAATCGCGGAGATGGCCAAACCTTCGGAGCGCCGCGATCTGCGAATGGCCGCGGCCGCCGTGCGGGAAAGTTTGTTGGGCTCGTAACTGAGCCAGATCATTGCCTGGGTGTCGAGCAAAATCACTTCGTTTTCTTCGTGCCCTTCAGAACTTTCCACTCAACCGGGATGGGCGAAGTGATGTCGCCTACGATCTTGCCCTTACCACGCATGAAGCCGAAGATGTCGTTGTTTTCGGGTTCGGCAGATACAACCTTTACTACCGGCTTTCCTCGCCGCGTGACCACGACGGGTTCACCAGTGGCGCTTATCTCCGTCATCACCGTTAGGCACTTTGCTTTAAATGTGCTCGCAGACATCTGTCTCATATGACCACTCCAGATGGTCATGGTCATTCTAGCATGACCACATGATAGTGGCTAGCCTAGAGGCAAATACCTTCGCACCACACACGAAATTTCGCTTATGCTCTTGCGGGAATTTTCCATGGAGAGCCCATCGTGAATCGCCACTGTTTTACATTGCTATTGTGCGCGCTTGCAGCCAGTGCCACCAACTTGTCGGCGCAGACGCCGCCGCTGACGCCGGATATTCCGCCGAAATTCGTGAAGCCGACTGCCGGGTACGACTACACCAAGCGCGAAATTATGATTCCGATGCGCGACGGGGTGAAGCTGTACACGGTGATCGCGATTCCAAATGGTGCTAAGAACGCGCCGATTTTGCTGACGCGGACGCCGTATGACGCTGAACATCGTGCGACGCGCTCCGATTCGTTCTTGATGCTGAATGAGTTGCCGCAGGGCGACGAAGTCTTCGTGAAAGAAGGGCTACATCCGCGTGTTCCAGGACATTCGCGGGAAATATCATTCCGAAGGCGATTACGTAATGACACGGCCGCTGCGCGGACCGTTGAATTCGAGCGAGGTCGATCACTCGACCGACGCTTATGACACGATCGACTGGCTCGTGAAGAACTTGCCGGAATCGAACGGCAAAGTCGGAATGCTCGGGAGTTCGTACGAAGGATTCACGGTGGTGATGGCGTTGGTACATCCGCATCCTGCGTTGAAAGTTGCGGCGCCGATGAGCCCGATGGTCGATGGCTGGATGGGCGACGACTGGTTTCACTTCGGCGCGTTCCGGCAGAACAATCTTGACTACATCGCAGGACAGACCGAAGCGCGCGGCGAGGGCGGGAAAATCACGCGACATGGTCTCGACGACTATGACAATTATTTGCGCGCGGGGTCTCTCGGCGACTATGCGAAAGCGGCGGGAATGGACCAGATGCCGTTCTGGAAAAAAATAACGGAGCATCCCGCATACGATGCGTACTGGCAAAACCAGGCGCTCGATAAGGTCATGGGAGACCAGCCGCTCAACGTGCCGACGATGTGGATTCAAGGTTTGTGGGATCAGGAAGACATGTGGGGCGCGATTCATTGCTATCTCGCCGTCGAGCCGAAAGATACGAACAACGACAAGAATTATCTGGTGATGGGACCGTGGCGGCACAGCGGCGTGAACTATGAAGGCTCGACGATCGGGCCGTTGCGACTGGATGGCGACACGGCGCTGCAATTCCGCCGCGATGTTTTGCGGCCGTTTTTTGATCAATATTTGCGCGATGGTGCGCCAAAGGCCGACACGCCGCCGGTGTTCATCTACAACACCGGTGAAAATCACTGGGATCGATTGAAATCGTGGCCGCTGGCATGTCCGACTTGCGCGGTGAAGTCGAAGCCGCTGTATCTGACGGCGAATTTCGGTTTGGCGTTCGACGCGCCGACAGAGCGCGATCCGAAATCCGCTGTGGGTAACGACGAATACGTTTCCGATCCGGCGCGGCCGGTGCCTTATGTTCCGCGGCCCGTCATCGATTCGGACGGCGACACCTGGCGGCGCTGGCTGCTTATCGATCAGCGTTTTGTCGATGGCCGCAGCGACATTTTGACGTACGAGTCGCCGGTGCTGAAGGATGCGGTTCGCGTTGGCGGCGCGCCTGTGGTGAATCTGGTCGCGTCCACAAGCGGGACCGACAGCGATTGGGTAGTGAAGCTGATTGACGTCTACCCCGAGGCAATCGCCAGCCGGCCTGAGATGGGCGGCTACGAGCTCAACATCGCGATGGATATTTTTCGCGGGCGCTATCGCGAAAGTTTTGAGACGGCGAAAGCGATCACGCCAAATACGCCGTTGGCGTACAAATTTATTCTGCCGACGGTCGATTACGTGTTTTTGCCGGGGCATCGCATCATGGTGCAGGTGCAGTCGAGCTGGTTTCCGCTGTACGACCGGAATCCGCAGACGTTTGTGCCGAATATCTTCTTTGCGAAGCCGGCGGATTACGTGAAGGCAACGCAACGCGTCTACCACGCGGCGGGTGCGGCGAGCTTCATCGACTTACCGGTGGTCTCTGATCGCTAGGTGCCGGCACTTGCGTCGGCAATCCGTTCATGGAAATAGTGTTTCCAATCGTTGGGAACGGAAGGCAGAGTGTACAGTTCTTTAATCGAAGCGCGATCCGCGTCAGTGAAGAATTTTGTCAGGAACAGGCGCAGGAAATCCGCGACGGAAATCGAACTCGCGTTCTGTACGACGGGAATCATTTCGTCGCCTGCGGCGACACTACCTTCTCGAGTCACGGCAAGATAGAAGCCGATGCGCCGGCTCGCGAGAAACTTCTTTACCATGTCGTCCGCTTGGAATCGCACTCCTAATTTGTAGCAGGGTAGGCGTGGTTGAGTGACGACAACCTCCGCATCGTTGATCGCGAAGCGATCCCCGAGGTGGACGTTTTTTTCGAGCAGGCCTTCGGTTGTGAGGTTTTCGCCGAACGACCCCAGCGGCAGTTCGCGACCCGGAAGTTTTTCACGCCAATACGCGTAGTGCTCAATTGGGTAGCAGTAGACGGCCTTGTGCTGGCCGCCGTGAACGGTGAGGTCGGCTTGACGATCGCCGTCAAGGTTCAGCGTGCGAAGGCGAACGCGTGCCTCAATGGGCGACTTGAAAATGCCAGTGGTTACGGTCTGGCCGTGCCAAAGCACCTCACGAGGGAGGCCGACGTTTAGCGAAACGATCTTCATAGCTGGCTCCATTCGATGCGGGCGACAGGGGTCGCGATTCAACTGGCTTCGCGAAAGGTGACCTGGCCGAGCTATGACCGCAGCGCTGTCGAAATACGTCGAAGGCCTTCAGCAAACATCGCAGAATCGACGCCCATGCCGATGCGAAAGTGGTCGGGCATCTCGAAAAATTGGCCGGGGACGACGGTTGTCTCGAATTTGGTTCGGAGGCGCTGCAGTAGCTCTTCGACGCTGCCGTGCAGCAGCTGCGGGAAACACGTTGTGCCGTAGGGGCTGTGAACCGCGGCGACGTGAGATTTGTTGGCGTCGAGGAATGTTTTGAGCTGCGAGCGATCGGCTTCGACGATTTCTCGAGCGCGCTCGCGGATTTTGTCGAGATTTTGAAATGCGATGACACTGAGGAGTTCAGTGGGATGCACTGGTGTCGCGGCGAACAGGTCGTTGAGTCGGTACATTGCGCGAGCCAGTCCGGGTTGCGCGAGAATCCAGCCGCAGCGCAAACCGCTCAGGCCGTAGACCTTTGTCAGACTGCTCGTCACTACAAAATTGTTGCCGAGATGGAAGGACGTGGGCGGTGTGTTGTCGTAAACCGCGTCGAGGTAGACCTCATCGACGACGACATGTGCTTTGACGCTGGCGGCGATCTCGCCGACTTGTCGCAGCGTGTCGTTCGGAGTCAGCACGCTGCTGGGGTTGTGAAGATTTGTGAGGAAGACGAGCTTTGTTTTTGGCGTGATCGTTTTGCGAATTTCTTCTGGGTCGAGGGCGAATCCATTTTCCTCACGGCGGGGGAAGCGGACGATCTTCGCCTGTAGATATTGAGCGGTGGAGACGATGAGTTCGTATGTTGGGCTTTCAATCAAGACCTCGTCGCCGGGATCGATCAGTGCCGCCATTGCGAGATGATTTGCCATCGAGGTACCGGCGGTTTCGACGACGCAATCGGGATCGACGCCGTGTTTTCTCGCGATCGCGTTTTTCAGGGGAGCAAAACCGTATGAGTTGTCGCCATTGATTTCGAGTTGGTCGATCGAAACGGGCAACTCGCGGATCGGATATGCGCCGACTCCGCTGGTGGCGAGATTGAATCGAGCTTTGCTGTGCAGCTTGGCCCACTGCATGTAGTCGGAATGGCGGTGGAGGCGTGTCATGAAACGAGCGGAGGCGCGGTTGAGTTCGTCATTGTTCGATCGAGGGCGCGATGCGTGGCTTGCGGCTCCAATATAAATATACGGGAATTCCCGCGGCGAGAATGACGAAGCCGAAGACGCTGTTCGTGGGATAAGTGAGGATCGTGCTGGCGACGATCGCCACGCACGCCAGGACGAAGAGCGCTGTCGTGTAGGGATGCCCGGGCACCCGATAGCGGGTTATTTCGGAATCGGGCGCCTCGGTCTTCTCGATCTTGTCGCGGCGACGAAAAACGAAGAGGGAAGCAGCTGTCAGTGCGAATGAGATGAAGTCGATGGAGACGACGTAGTTGAGAATCTGTTCGTAACGTCCCGATAGCGCGATGATTGTCGCGGCGATTCCTTGCACGACGATTGCGACGACCGGCGCACCGGTTTTTGGTGAGAGCCAGCCGACGCTCTTGAAGAATAGTCCGTCGCGCGCCATCGCGTAGTAGACGCGCGGCGCGGTGAGAATGCCTTGGCTCAAGAAGCCGAGCGTCGAGACAGCAATCCCGACCGCGATCCAGAATGCGCCGCGATCTCCGAGGGCTGCGCGCATGACTGCGGTTGCAGGCGTGTGCGTCTCGGCGAGCCCCGCCGGACCGAGAACGCGCAAGCAAACGAAATTCACGGATAGATAGAGAGCGACGACGCCCAGCACACCGGCGATCAATCCGCGCGAAAGTTCGCGGCGTGGATCGCGCATCTCGCCGGCGACGAAGGTGGCGGTCTGCCACCCGCCATAAGCGAACGCGATGGGAATCATCGCGGCGCCGATGGCGCCGATGAGAGAAGTCGAAAGGGGCCGATCGAGTAGCGGCAGGGGATGAATATGTCCTCCGCCCAGCGCGAGACCAAGGACAACCATCGCGACGATTGCGGCCGACTTCAAAATCATGAGCAGGCTCTGGACATTGCTGCCCGCGCGGGCGCCGAGGCAGTTGATCGCGGTGAGCCCGAGCAAGACGATCGCGGCGATCGCGCCATCGCTGGTGGAGACTCCACTGATTTCGCGAAAATATTTCGCGAACGTCACCGCGACCGCGGCCATGCCGCCGGTCTGCGTTACGAGCAGCAGCACCCAGCCATACAGAAATGCGACGGCGGGATGATACGCCTCACGAAGATAGAGATATTGCCCGCCGGCTTGCGGCAGTCGCGTCGCGAGCTCCGCCCAGATAAATCCGCCAAGTAACGCGAGCACGCCGCCCAGAACCCATACTCCGAGAATCAGAAACGGCGTGTGAACGTGCAGTGCGACGACATACGGATTGATAAAAATACCCGAGCCGACGATGCCGCCCATGACGATCATCGTGGCGTCGAACGTGTTCAGGCTTCGCGGTGGGGTCGGCGTGGCCAAGGGCGCGAGGATAGCAGAAGTCGGCAGGGCTTTCGTGTTTGATTTGGCGGCCTGATATTCTGGTGTGCTGGATCGTGGTCGTGAACAGGTACCGCGGCCGTAAGAGAACGGAGAACGTTTGGCACCGATTATCAGTGCGCGAGGTTTGGCGAAGCGGTTCGGAGTATCACCGTTGTTCCGCAGTATTTCGTTTACGGTCTCCGAAGGCGAGCGGATCGGGATCATCGGTCCGAACGGATCGGGGAAGTCGACGTTGCTCGCGATCTTGCAGGGCAGAGTGACACCCGACAGTGGTGATGTTGCGGTTCGTAAGGGAACTCGACTCAATAGCGTGCTTCAGATGTCGGACTTCGCCGAGGGCGAAACGGTTCGCGCAGTTGTGAATCGAGCTTTTGACGGCGCAAATGTGGCTGAGAGCGATCGCGCCGCACGCATGGCTGAGATACTCGGCCGCGCGGGATTCGCGGACCTCCTCGATGCGGATGCGTCGCGTCTGTCGGGCGGCTGGCGCAAACGTCTGGCGATTGTCGAAGCGCTCGTGCTGGCGCCCGACATTTTGTTGCTCGACGAGCCGACGAACCATCTCGATCTCGCGGGAATCCAGTGGCTCGAAGGCGTGCTGCAGAACGGCGCGTTCGCTTGTGTCGTGGTAAGTCATGATCGATATTTCCTCGAAAACGTTGCGAACGAAGTCGTCGAGCTGAATCCAGCGTATGAGGACGGAGCGCTGCGCGTGTCGGGCAACTACAGCACGTTTCTGGAGAAAAAAGAGGAGTATCTGCACGCGCAGCGCAATCGACAGGAAGCGCTCGAGAATCGCGTGCATACGGAAATCGACTGGCTGCGCCGTGGGCCAAAGGCCCGGACAACGAAGTCGAAAGCGCGCATCGACAATGCGCACCAGATGATCCGCGATCTGTCGGAAATGAAAACGCGAACGAAGACTGTCGACGCGGCGATCGATTTTTCCGCCTCAGAGCGCAAGACGAAGCAACTGATCACGCTTGACGGCGTGAGTTATGGGTTTGGCGAACGCCTGCTGTTCGACAATCTTCACTTCATCGTGACGTCGGGGATGCGCGTGGGCTTGGTTGGGCCGAACGGCAGCGGGAAGACGACGTTACTGCGTTTACTGCGCGGCGATGTGAAGGCGAGTGCGGGTGCGATGCGCCAGGCCGACAACTTGCGAATCGTGTATTTCGATCAGAATCGCGAACTCGATCCCGATGTGACCCTGCGACGAGCGCTCGCTCCGGACAGCGATTCGGTGATTTATCAGGATCGCGTGATTCACGTCGGTGGATGGGCGGCGCGATTTCTGTTCACGGCGGAGCAGTTGAATCAGAAAGTGGGGAGGCTGTCGGGCGGTGAGCGGGCGCGCGTTTTGATCGCGCAACTGATGTTGCAGCCGGCGGATGTATTGCTGCTCGATGAGCCGACGAACGACCTCGATATCCCGACGCTCGAAATTCTGGAAGAGAGCTTGCTGGAGTACACGGGCGCGCTGGTGCTCGTAACGCACGATCGCTACATGCTCGATCGCGTGTCGACGGTGGTGCTTGGACTCGACGGGGCGGGCGGCGCGGAGCGATTTGCGGACTATTCGCAGTGGGAAGAATGGTCGCGGGAGAGAAAGGCTGCGAGCCGAAAGCAGGAATCGGCGGCAGCGAAAAGTGCGAGCGAGAGCGGAGATGTGTCGGGCGTGACGGCGGTCGCAGCCGCTGGAAGGGCGGCGGCGGCAAAAAAGAAACTTTCGTACAACGAAAACCGTGAGTTGGAAACGATCGAACAGCGCGTGGCGGAGGCCGAGGCCGACCTTCAGTCGAAGCACGATGCGCTATTGGATCCGGCGATTATGAGCGATGGAGTGCGGTTGCACGCCGTATCTCTGGAATTGGAAGCGTCGCAAAAGCGGATCGATGAGTTGTATGTACGTTGGGTCGAACTGGAAGATAAGCTTAAATAGTGCGGGCTCTCTCGACAGCCGCGTCAGCCGCCGAGTGCGTTTCAAGAAATGGTGCTCAGAATCCGAATCGTGGGCTCCGGATTCCTTGGAAATTTGCACTGTCAATTCTTTGTCCCGACATATACCGTGGGCCTGGTTCGTGCATCGTACCTTCGTGGAGGATACAACAATGGAAAAATTAGCAATCTGGGCTTATCTGGAAGCGAAGCCGGGCAAAGAAAAGGAAGTCGAAGAGTTTCTGAAGTCCGCGCAGCCGCTCGCCGAAAAAGAATTGGGAACGATAGCGTGGTACGCCGTGAAAATCGGACCATCGACGTTTGGGATTTTCGATACGTTCGCGGATGAAGCCGGACGCAACGCGCACATTAACGGGGAGATCGCGAAGGCGCTTTTCGCAAAGGCAAAAGATCTGTTCGCCAAGGATCCACAGATTGCGAAGCCGGAAATTCTTGCAGCGAAGGGTTCTGGCGGGGTAAAGGGCGCGTCCAGCAGATAGCCCGGCTGCCTCACGCGAATCGCAATGCCACCCGAGTCTGGTGCCGCGCTCGCCTTCACGCGCTCACTCAGGCATAAGCTGACGCACCAGCTCCGGTGCATCGATGCGCCAATCATCTGCAAGAATAAACGCCTTGCGCAAAATCATCTCGGTTCGGGGATCGACGTCGATTGGAATCGCGCTCAGATCGAGCGGCACCGCATCCAGGATGCTCTGGGGAATCTTCAACCAGCGCGTGATGCTCTCGGTGTGGAGCATGGCACCACCCCATCCCAATTGAATGCGATAGGTTCCGAGCTGCCCGCGCACTTCGAGCCACGCTTTATCGAGGGTGCAGCGATCCGCGATAGTCGTTGCCGGCAGCACGCGCGACAACACTTCGGAGCGCAACGCCGTGGTCGCCGAAAAATCGTTGATGTCGAGGCGATCGCTGAACACGCCGGTGCCGCGATGACCCTGATCCGACCACGTTGAATCGTCACCCACCGCCGCAACGGTGGTAAACAAATCAACGTCGCGCATCACTTCGGAATACACAATCGCCGGGACATCGTCGACGGGGATCTCGCGCAGGTCGCGATAGAAGCGTACCTGGTCGGAGCCGATGAATACGTTGACTCCCGCGCCGGACTGTTCCGCGAGCGACGACCGTCGCACCGAGTGATCGCGATCGGGCGGCAGATCAACGTAAAACTCGACATTCATGTTCCAGTGGTCGAGTTTTTTGCTCGGCACGTTGACGCCGTCGAAGCCGACGCCCATCAATTGATAGCTCCAGCCGCGCGCACGCGCCAGATTCGCGAATTGATGCTGCCGCAATAAAATTCCCGCGAATCGATTCGAATAGAGTCGTGTTTTGCGCTCGTCGTCGGTCACCTGATAAAACTCGCGAAACGCCTGCCGGAATGGCTGTCGCAGGCCGGCGGTAAAAACGCGCGTGCGCCAGCGTTGCACTTCAGCGGCGCTGTAAGAAAGCGGATGCCACAGCCGCACTTTTTCCGCACGAATCAGATCGACCAGCTTATTCGACGAATCTCGCAACTCGCCGTCCGACCACATTCCCGATCGCTCCCACCCCTGGTTGTTGCTGAAAACCCAGACCAGCTTGCGCCCTAGAAATCCAAGCAGCGGATGATCGATGTAGTAGCGCCGCCAATGCGTCAGCGGAATGCGGCGCGTCCCAAGAAACGAGCCTTCCAATCGCGCGCGTTGCACGGAATACGAATGCTCGAGATCCTTGACCAGCGCCGCGATCGCGCGAATCTTTTTGGGAGCGGCTTTGCGCGCTTGCGACGGCGCTGTCTTGATGCGCTTTCCTTCCGCGTTTTCCCACAGCACCACGACGCGCCCATCCTCAATCAAGCGAATGGTCGCTTTGCAATCGCTGACCTTCACTTCCAGTGCGCCATTAATGTCCAGGGGATATTGCGGAATCGAAACGTCTTCCAGTTCGTCAACAGTCATCCCCGCGCGCTCGGCAACCATGCTCAGCGATTTTTCGATCAGCCGCCGTGCGACGGAATATTTCACTTTCGTACGCAGCTTCGTCAGCTGAGTGATCGCTTCCTTGTTCTCCATCGTGCCAAGCGCTTGCACGCACGCGAATCCAACTTTTTGCGAGACCGCCCCGATGTTGGGAATCTTGCGCAGGCACGCGAGTCCAAACTCTCCGATCGCAATTGCCGATTCGCGCGTATCGGTCAGTCCCACGCAAAGCACGATGCCTTTCTGGTAGGCCGAATCTTCCATTGGCGTGCGCGCTTCGGCAGCCTGCCCCGGCGTCGGACCAATCGCCAGCCAGCGCACCATCGTCGTGAACGCCTTCGATTCGCCCAGCGCCGACAGTATTTCGCGCGAGCGCCTGCTCCACTTCGGCCCGGGCGCAGTCTGCTCCAGCGCGTGACAGTGCTCCAGCAATCCAATCCAGCCCGAACGCGTGATCGAATCCATCGACGCAATTTCATCGAAAACAATTTGCGACCACGGACCGCGGCCCGAGTCGAACTGCTTTTCGTCTTCGACGTAGATCAGCGGCGCGATCAGCGCGCGCAGTCGCTGGTGATGCTTATCGACTTTCTCGCGAGGCACCGGTGCAAGCTGCGCGTGAATTTTGCGCAACTCGATGCGCGTTCGTTCCGTAATGTGCTCCGGCACAAGGAAGGATAGAAATCGTTCAAAAGGGAAGTAAAACCGCGCCGACGAGGTATCGCGCCGAATCTCCGTCACAATCTGCTCGACGGCGTCACCTGGCAGCGGCTTAGGCACGCACTGGAGCGCGAGTTGAATCGCATCCGATAGCGTTTCCATCACCTGAAAATTACGTTCGACGCGACCTTCGAGACGAAGCCAATCGTAGGACTGCTCCAGAAATGCGAGCTGGATCTCCGGGCCTGAATGGCTCAGCGTGGTCAGCGGCTCGCTTTTCGAGCGCCAATGATTCAGGGCGCGCGTCAACTCGGCGACGCTGTTGCCCGACGACGGCCGGTCGCCACTGTTCAGCCGAATGCTCTCGTAGATCGCGAGCGCGCCTTTGGCGTGCGGATTCATGAACATCCAGTATAGAAGACGGCCAGAACGCCAGTGCGGCTGTGACCGAGTTGTTATAGGTCAATAGGCACAGCCCGCGAGGCCAAACGTTACGGCTCGTTAATGCAGCGCAATCATGACCACCCGATACAGTCCAGCGCCAATCAAGGCCGCACCGGGAATCGTCAGCACCCATGCCCACACGATGCGCCGGGTGACGCCCCAGCGCACCGCGGTGATGCGATGCGAGGCGCCCACGCCGACAATCGCACCCGTGATTGTATGCGTCGTGCTCACAGGGATCCCGAAAACCGCATTCATCACCAGCGTCAACCCGCCCGCGGTCTCCGCCGAAAATCCGCCGAACGGCGTCAGTTTGGTAATGCGCTGGCCCATGGTCTTGATGATGCGCCAGCCACCTGCCATCGTGCCGCCGCCCATGGCCAGGTGGCAGCAAATGATGACCCAATAGGGCACCTTGAACGTGGGCAGTAGTCCACCCGCCAGCAGAGCCGCGGTGATGATACCCATCCCTT
This sequence comes from uncultured Acidobacteriota bacterium, assembly GCA_963795355.1. Classification (GTDB taxonomy): domain Bacteria; phylum Acidobacteriota; class Terriglobia; order Acidiferrales; family UBA7541; genus Acidiferrum. The sequence goes on along the minus strand of CAWCHM010000005.1, from coordinate 18,500 downwards.
TTTGTGAATCGTTGGTGCCGTGGCCCAGGCTGAACAACGCTGCGGATAGCAATTGCAGACGGCGGAAAATTTTATCCACGCGCCTTGGCCGCTGCTTCCGGACGATCCAGCTAGCGGCGATCGTCAGGATGATGGCGGTTACCGCGCCGACGATAGGTGACAGAAAAATAAATAGAATCGGCTTCGTCCAGCCAGAAAGAATCAGCGCGCGATATCCAGCGTGTGCGACCGCGGCACCGCCGTAGCCACCCATCAACGCGTGCGACGAACTGGTCGGCAATCCCAAAATTAAAGTAATCAGATTCCAGATAATCGCGCCGAGAAGCCCAGCCAGCAGCACCTGCTGATTGACCATCTCGATGTGAATCATGCCCTTGCCGATCGTTCCGGCGACGGCCGTCCCGAACACGAACGCTGCGATGAAATTCCAGAAAGCGGCCCACGCGACCGCGCGAAACGGCGTCAGCACGCGGGTCGAGACCACCGTGGCGATCGAGTTCGCGGCGTCGTGCCAGCCGTTGGAAAACTCGAAAGCCAGTGTCAGGAAAACGACGATGATCAGGAGTGAGAAGCTGGACATGGGCCGGCGATCAGGCGGTCTTCAGGATGACACCCTCGATGACATTGGCGACATCCTCGCATTTGTCGACGGCGGTTTCGATCACTTCAAAAATTTCCTTCCATTTGATGATCTGCACCGGATCTCTTTCCTCGTCAAAGAGCTGCGCGATCAGCGTGCGGCAAAGGCGGTCGCTCTCGTTCTCGCAGCGATTGATCTCGATGGTATATTTCAGGGCTTTTTCAGGCGTGCTGAGGGCGTGAACGCAAGTTGCGACCTCTTCGGTGGCGCTGACAAGCACTTTCACGAGATCGACCGTACCCTCGCGGATGGAATTGACGCGGTAAAGCACAAAGCGGCTCGCTGCGGCGTCGATCAGATCGATCACGTCGTCCAGGCGGCTACACAGTTCGTGAATATCTTCGCGGTCGAGCGGCGTAATGAAGGTCTGATTGAGTTTGGTGAGTACGGCGTGCGTGATTTCATCGCCGTTGTGCTCGATCGCCTTGATTTCCTGAACTTGCTCGGGAACGCCGGTGTAATGCTCCAGCATCCGGAGCAAAGCCTTTGCACCAACGACAATGTTGTCGGCTTGCTTGTCGAATAGATGAAAAAATCCCTCTTCGCGCGGAAGAAGGCGCTGTAAAAGTCCCGGCATGTCGATGACTCTCCCCTGAAGAGTCGTTGATGCGTGGGCAGTTTAGCGGAGCAAGATGAGCGAGGCAAGGCGAGGACGAAGATTCCGTCAAAAATAAAAAGGCGGGCCAACTTCGGCCCGCCTTTGCTTTGAGTTTGAGTTGAGCGGCGAAGCTTAGTACATGCCGCCCATGCCGCCCGGGCCACCCGGACCGCCGCCTGCCGCCGCACCCTTCTTATCGTCTTCCTTCACTTCGGCGATGAGGGCTTCGGTGGTGAGCATGAGGCCTGCGATGGACGCCGCGTTCTGCAGCGCCAAACGGGTAACCTTGGCTGGATCGATGACGCCGGCCTTGACCATGTCGCCGTATTCGCCGGTGTCTGCGTTGAAGCCGAAGTTGTCGTCCTTGGAGTCGCGGATCTTGCCGATCACAACTGCGCCTTCGTGACCTGCGTTGAGCGCGATCTGACGGGCCGGCTCCTCGAGCGCGCGGCGCACGATGCCGACGCCGACAGCTTCGTCGTCCTGCAGCTTGAGCTTGTCAACGGCGTTGATGCAGCGGAGCAGGGCCGTACCGCCGCCCGCTACGATGCCTTCTTCGACCGCTGCGCGCGTGGCGTGCATGGCGTCCTCAACGCGAGCCTTCTTTTCCTTCAGCTCGGTTTCAGTTGCCGCGCCCACCTTGATGACCGCAACGCCGCCAACCAACTTGGCAAGGCGCTCCTGGAGCTTTTCCTTGTCGTAGTCGCTGGTGGTGTTCTCGACCTGCGCACGGATCTGCTTCACGCGTCCTTCGATGTCGGCAGACTTGCCCGCGCCTTCGATGATCGTGGAGTTGTCCTTGTCGATGGTGATTTTCTTGGCGCGGCCGAGGTCCTCGATCTTCACGTTCTCGAGCTTGATGCCGAGGTCTTCGGTGATGGCCTTGCCGCCAGTGAGGGTGGCGATATCTTCGAGCATCGCTTTGCGGCGATCGCCAAAGCCAGGGGCCTTGACGGCGGCGCACTGCAGCGTGCCACGGAGTTTGTTCACGACGAGGGTCGCGAGCGCTTCGCCTTCCACGTCTTCAGCAATGATCAAGAGGGGCTTGCCCATCTTGGCGGTCTGCTCCAGCAACGGGAGCAAATCCTTCATCGAGCTGATTTTCTTTTCGTGGATGAGGATGCGAACGTCCTCGAGGATGCACTCCATGCGATCCGGATCGGTAATGAAGTAGGGCGAGAGGTAGCCGCGGTCGAACTGCATACCTTCGACGACTTCGAGGGTGGTCTCCATCGTCTTGGACTCTTCGACGGTGATGACGCCATCCTTGCCGACCTTCTTCATGGCTTCGGCGATGATGCCGCCGATCTGCTTGTCGTTGTTGGCCGAGATCGTGCCAACCTGGGCGATCATGTCGCCCTTGACGTCGCGCGAAAGCTTCTTGATTTCGGCAACGGCAACTTCGACGGCGCGCTCGATACCGCGCTTGAGAGCGGTCGGGCTAGAGCCGGCGGCGACAGTCTTGACGCCTTCACGGAAGATCGCCTGCGCGAGGACGGTTGCGGTCGTGGTGCCGTCACCGGCCACGTCCGACGTCTTCGAGGCAACTTCACGAACCATCTGCGCGCCCATGTTCTCGAGGGGATCGCGGAGTTCGATTTCCTTGGCAACGGTCACGCCGTCCTTGGTGATGATCGGCGCGCCGAACTTCTTTTCGATGACCGCGTTGCGGCCCTTGGGGCCCAGGGTAATCTTTACTGCGTCTGCAAGAGCGTTCACGCCACGAAGAATCGCTTGGCGCGAAGCCTCACCTGTAACAATCTGCTTCGCCATACTGGTATTTCCTCCTGAGATTTCTTGTACTGCATACTGCGGTGCTGCGGATTTACTGCGGACCGCCGGATCGTTGTCTGGCGGGTTGGCCGATCGAAGGATCGGCCGCTTGGCTTACTTCTTGCCCGCGGCTTTCGCGTGTCCGAGCTTCGCCAGGATTTCTTCCTCGCGGAGGATCAGCAAGTCTTCGTCGTCGATCTTGATTTCGGTACCGCTGTACTTGCCAAACAGAACCCGGTCGCCAACCTTCACGTCGAGGGGAACGAGTTCGCCCTTTTCGCGCTTGCCGCCGCCGACGGCGATGACTTCGCCTTCCTGTTGTTTTTCTTTGGCGGAGTCCGGAATGATGATGCCGCCTTTGACGCTTTCTTTTTCTTCAATTCGCTTTACGACCACGCGGTCGTGGAGCGGGGTGAGATTCACTGCCATCTTGAAAGACCCTCCAATAAGGTGAGTTGCGTATCGACCTACTACGTGACTCCGGCTAGCTAACAAGGGGGTTTAGCACTCACCGCAGTCGAGTGCTAATATAGCAGATATCGCCGACATGTCAAGGAAAGGGCCGACAGGTCGTCAGACCTTAGTGGGGCTCTCCGTCCACCGATTCTTGCGTTAAGTGTAGCATTGACAGTAAGTTGCTGTGTGTCAGAAAAATGCGACACTTGGCTCTTGCCGTGCCTCATTTTTTACGGCATAAGTTTGAGCCTCTGTTAAACAAATGGACCCCATCATTTATTTGCGATTGATTGGGCTGACGGCGGGCACGCTGCTGCCGCTGTTCTGGATGGTGGTGATCCTTGGCTATCGGCGCCAGCGCAATTTTGAGCGCGTGTTTTTCTTCCTCTGCACTTCGCTGTTCTTGTTTTACAGCGGCTCACTGCTGGCCGCGAACGCGCAGATTCACTATGGCGAGCCTCCGGCCGGCTTGCGCGAATTTGTGGTTGGACTGATCAGCCTTGGGCTATGTGCCTTTCCCGCGTTGCTAATGCACTTGCACGCCGAATATGCCGAGACGCGCGGCATGCTGCACGACAAGCGATGGAAATGGGCGGTCCTGCTGTTTTTTTATGGCGCCGCGTTTCATATGGCGACGCACCAATTTCCGCGTATCGGCGCGCCGAGGTTCGATTTCCTTTTGCCGGGCGACACTTTGCCCAACGGCTACCCGCACGTCTTCACATACAGCTTGCTCTGGTGCACGACTTGGGAATTTCGATTCTGGCGGAATACGCGGAAAGGGCCGGAGCGGCAATTCTACGGATTTTTGACGCTGCTCTTCGCCCTGGCGGCGGTTTGGATCATCGTGTTGTACGACTTCCCGGTGAATCTGCCGGCTGCCACGCGGCAATGGCTAGGCGCTGTGCTCGCGACTCTGCCGGTAGTGCCTTTGAGCGTGATGATCTACCTGGTGTGGCGACACAATTTCTTGCAGATCGGCCGGCAGAAAAATCTGGTGTACGCGGTTTCGGCGACATTTTTGGCTCTGCTGTATTTGAGCCTGGTGCGCCGAGTCAGTGGATGGATGGAACCGGTGCTCCCGCCGGAGGCCTCGGCATCGATTTTGCTGTTTGTGCTGGTTCCGTTTATCGAGCCGCTGCAACGCGCGCTGGGGCGAACGATACAGAGGACGGCCGAGAAGGGGCTCGAGGAATCAAGGCGAATCGCTGGGGAATTGCAGGCGATGGCGCGGCAAGGGGATCTGCTCAGCTTGTTGCGAGCGATTGAGCGGCGGGTGAAAGAGCAGTTTGATTTGCGTGATGCAAAACTCGTCGTGGTCGAACCAAATCTCGGCGCGGAGTTTGCTGCGAGCTCGATGCCTAGCGGCGGCGAATTAATCCCGATCGCATCACCGGGAAGATTGAATGCGGCACTGACGGTGTGGCCGCATGGCGCGATGTTGTCGGGAGACGCGCACGCGGCGCTGGAATTTTTGTGCGAGCAGCTTCCATCGTCGATCGAATTGTGCCGGTCGATCGAAGAGAAATTACAGCTCGAGCGGGAACTGGCGGAGCGCGAGCGCCTCGCCGTGTTAGGGCAAATGGCTGCGAGCATCTCGCACAATCTGAAAAACCCGCTCGGTTCGATCAAGACGATTCTGCAAGTGCAGATGGAGAGTCCCGAATTGCCCGCGTCGATGCGTGGCGAAACCGAGATGGTGTTAGATGAAATTGGGCGACTGTCGGCGAAGCTCAGTCAATTGTTGCAATTCAGCAGGCCTACAGTGCGCGGCGGAAGCGTTCGCGCGACGTGCGAAGTCCGGACGGTCATCGAGGAAGTGATCGGAGTTTTGGGGCGCGAGGCGGAACGGCGCGGAGTTCTGCTGGAAGCGAAAATGCCGCAAGAAGAATTGTTCGTCGCTGCACCGAGCGACGCGGTCAGCGATGTTGTTTCAAATTTGGTCGTGAACGCGCTCGAGGCGGTTTCACGCGGCGGCCACGTTTTCGTGAGCGCGAATGCGGTCGATGGAATGTCCGCGGTCACTGTGGAAGACGACGGAGCGGGGATTGCGCCTGCGGTTCGCGAAAAGATTCTTCAACCATTTTTCACGACGAAGACGCAAGGAACGGGACTGGGCTTGGCGATTGTGGCTCGGCGCGTGAGTGAATTTCGCGGGCAACTCGATTGGGGAAGTCCCGCGCGAGATGGAAAAGGCAGCAAGTTTCGCGTTCTGATTCCGTTGGAAGCGAAGCGTCGTGAAGCGGATGAGACTGCGGCGGTGCAGAACGAGAAGAGGAAGGCATGAAAACGATTCTGATTGTGGATGACGAACCAGCGGCACGCTACGGATTGCGCCGCGCGCTTGAATCAAAATATCGGATGGCCGAAGCGGATTCCGCGGAAACGGCGCGCGAAGCGTTGACGCGAGAACAGCCGGATCTGGTGTTGCTTGACGTGGTGATGCCCGGGCAGAGCGGGATTTCGTTTCTACAGTGGATGCGCGAACAGGGAAGCGATGTGCCGGTGCTGATGGTTTCGGCGCTCGACAATGCGAAAACCGCCGTGGAGGCGCTGCAACTCGGCGCGGCAGATTACCTGGTGAAAGGGTTCGAGCTCGAAGAGCTTCGTCAACGTGTCGCGAATCTCCTGAAATTGGCGACGTTGGAGAAAGAAAATGATTCGCTGCGCCGTCGACTGACGACCGAAGGGCAATTCGGTCAGATGATCGGCCGCACCGTCGGAATGCGCCGCGCGTTTGAAATGGCGGATCGCGTTGCGCCAACCGATTCAACAGTTCTGATTCTCGGCGAGAGCGGAACGGGCAAAGATTTGCTTGCGCAGGAGATTCATGCGCGATCGCCGCGAGCGGCGAAAGCCTTCGTTGCAGTGAATTGTGCGGCGCTACCTGAGACGCTGATCGAGTCGGAGCTTTTCGGCTACGAACGCGGCGCGTTCACAGGAGCGGCACAACAGAAAAAAGGTAAGTTTGAGCAGGCGCATGGTGGCACGCTGTTTCTCGACGAAATCGGAGACATGAATCCGGTGACGCAGGCAAAAGTTTTGCGCGCACTCGAAAATCGCGTGATCGAACGGCTTGGAGGCACGCAGTCGATTCCGGTGGATGTTCGCGTGATCAGCGCAACACATCGCAATTTACCGGCTGAGATTCGTAACGGTAAGTTTCGGGAAGATTTGTACTACCGGCTGCGTGTCGTCACGATCGAGCTTCCGTCGCTGCGTGAGCACAAGGAAGATATTTCGGTGATGGCCGACCAGTTTTTGCAGGTGCACGGTTCGCGACTCGGCCGGACGGCGCGGCTCAGCCGTGAGGCACTCGCTGCGATCGAACGCTACGACTGGCCGGGCAACGTGCGTGAGCTTAAGAACGCGCTCGAACGCAGCCTGGTGCTATGTCGCGGCGACGAAATCGGCGTCGGGGACTTGCCCGAGGAAGTTGCCGCGGGCGAAGCGCTGGTCGGGCGCGCGAGCAACGAAGGCACCGACGTTGGTCTCGGCGAAAACGATTTTCGCGAAGCGAAACACAAATTCGAGGTCGCGTATCTTACGAAACAGCTAACGAGCCATCGATGGAACGTGTCACGTACTGCGGCGACAATCGGCCTCCACCGCCAGAGTCTGCAGGAGAAATTGCGCGAACTCGGCATTCGCCGCCCTGGTCGCGAGCCGGTCGAGGAAGAATCGTGAAACTGCAAACTGCCGCGATTCCTTCATCGTACGGCTATCCATCGTGACTGCTCTTTGTGCCATTTCTCTGTGACTTCTAAGGCAAATGTCCGCGGATTTATTCTCGCCGGAGGCGCGAGCCGCCGGTTCGGCCGCGACAAGGCGCTCGTTGAGTACGACGGCGAGCCACTGATTGGGCGGCTATATCGGATTTTGCAAGCTGTCACTGCAGGAAACGTGCGCATCATCGGCGATCGCGTAAGATACGCGCACGTCGGCGCACAGTGCATCCCCGATCGCTGGCCGGGCGAAGGTCCGCTCGGCGGAATCATCACGGCTTTAATGGCAACTAGAGCGGCCGACGCAGCCAACGCCAAGTCGGAGCAGGCCTCGCCGAGTTTAATTATCGGGTGCGACATGCCATTTCTGACGGCCGACTGGCTGCAATATCTCGCGTCGCACGCCATCGCGAGCAAAGCCGAAGTCGTCGTCCCAGAGTCAAATTACGGTCTTGAGCCGCTGTGCGCCTGCTGGCGGGTGAGCGCTGCGCCAGCGCTGACGCGCATGTTTGAGAGCGGAGTGCGACGAGTCACTGACGCCATGAAACAGGTGCCGATGGAAGTGCTTGACGCTGCCGACTGGAAGCGATTTGATAACTTGAATCGCCTTTTCTGGAATATGAATACACCTGCTGACTACGAAGAAGCGATTCGCATGCTGAAGGCGGAGCGTCCGTGAACGATATTCGGGAAGACGAGGACCTTCTCCCACCGAACCCCGTGGTGGAGGCCGAGGCGCGATCAGGCACTCCGCCGAAGAACTTCTTTGAGTTTCGCGACGTCAACAAAGCATTCGACGATCACGTTGTCTTGAATGATGTGAGCTTCACGGTCAAGCGCGGCGAAACGTGCGTCATCATGGGGCGCAGCGGCGTCGGCAAATCGGTTTCGCTCAAACACATCATGGGTTTTCTGAAGGCGGACTCGGGCCAGATCATTGTTGATGGCGAGGACGTCACGAATTACTCGGAGCGCGAGTTTGAGGAAGTGCGCCGCAAAGTCACAATGGTGTTTCAATCGGGCGCGCTGTTCGACTCGCTGACCGTCTCCGACAACATCGCGTTTCCACTGGAAGATCAGCCCGGCCTGACGCCCGAGGATATCGACGCCTACGTCGCAAAGCTTGCGAAATTGCTCGAAGTCGAAAGTGTGCTCGACAAATTGCCGGGCGAACTCTCGACCGGGATGCGCCGCGCCGTGTCGATCGCCCGGGCGCTGGCGCAAAATCCCGAAGCGATTTTGTACGACGAGCCGACGACAATGGTCGATCCGATTATGGCCGCGCATATGGGCGATTTGATCGCGCGCTTGAAAGAAGCGTTTCACAAGACGTCGATCGTCGTGACGCATGACACGCACCTGGCCCGCAAACTCGCGGACAAAGTTGTCTTCCTGCAGGATGGGAAGTCCACCGTCTTCAATTCCTGGGCAGAATTTGAAAACTCCAAAGATCCCTTTTTTCACAATTTCCTGATGCAGGACAAATTGATTCCCGCTCTGGATGTCACTCTGTGAGTCAGGCTTCGGCCGGGACAACTTCGCAGCAGTTGGCTGGAGCCAAGAAGCAACTCCGTCGCGAGATGGGGTTCTGGGACGTTTTACTCTTCAACATCGCGACCGTGCTTGGTCCGCGCTGGGTTGCTGCGGCGGCGCACAACGGCACCTCGTCGATCAGTCTTTGGGTGTTGGCCGCCGCATTCTTTTTCGTTCCCTATGGAATGGTGATCAACGAACTCTCTTCGCGCTTCCCGGTGGAAGGCGGCTTGTACGTTTGGGCCAAAGAAGCCTTCGGCGATTTTCATGGCTTCGTCGCTGGATGGAACTACTGGATCTACACGTTCTTTTACTTTCCGGGATTGCTGCTGGCGAGTGCGTCCATGAGCGCATACATCATCGGTTCGGGTGGCGGCGAACTCGCGCAGAACCGCACATTTTTATTGGTAGTTTCGTTTGCGCTGCTGATCGTCGCGGTCGGCCTGAACATCATCGGGCTTAACATCGGGAAGTGGCTGCAAAACGCGGGTGGCGTCGCGACATACACACCGCTGTTGATGCTGGTCGGAATCGGCGCGCTGATTTATTTCAAGCATGGCTCGGTGACGCAATTCACCTGGGCTACGGTTTGGCCGCGTTGGGACTGGAACACGGTGAATTTCTGGTCGCAGATCGCATTTGCATTCACGGGACTGGAACTCGTGTCGGCGATGAGCGAAGAAATTCGCGACCCACAGCGAACTCTGCCGCGCGCTCTTTTCGGCTCCAGCATCATGATCGCGGGAATGTATATCGTGGCGACCATCGCCGTGTTGGTGCTGGCTCCTGCGCCTGAGGTCTCACCAACCAGTGGCGTGTTCCACGCGGTGACGATTGGTTCCGTTGCCCTTGGCGTCGGATTCTTGGGCATCGTTGCCGCGTTGCTGGTGACCGTCGGAAACGCGGGCGGTGTCGGCAGCACTGTCGCCGGAATTGCTCGCGTGCCTTTCATCGTCGGTATCGATCGTTATTTACCGGCGTTTTTCGGCAAGATTCATCCGAAGTGGCGCACGCCTTGGGTTTCGATTCTCGTCCAGGCCGTGATTTCGGGGGCGGTTCTGCTGATTAGCCAGATCAGCGAATCAGTGCGCGGCGCTTACGAAGGACTCGTCAGTATCACAATCATTATTTATTTCATTCCGTTTCTGTACATGTTTGCGGCGGTGATCAAGCTGTCGAATCGGCCGGACAGGCGGACGAATCCGCATGCCGTGCTGATCCCGGGCGGCAAATTCGGCGTTTGGCTGACGGCCGGAATAGGATTTGTAATCGTGCTTGCGTCAATGGTGATTTCGGCCGTGCCGCCGGGAGATTCGGCGAACAAGTTTGTGTTTGAAGTCAAAGTCGTTGCGGCAACCGTCGTTGCGATTTTGTTCGGGCTTGTTCTGTACTGGCGTGGCGCGCGTGCAAAAAGGCTAGAGGAAGCGAATCGTTGATATCGGGCCGGGTGCTACTAGAAGCCTTCTTCGGTTAGTCGGGATAGAGAAAGTCCGGAGTCGGTCTCAGTTGCCCCGGCTCGTGCCGCCAAGTGGCGTTCAACGTATTTGCCGAGCACGTCCCCTTCGAGATTTACAGCGTCGCCTGATTTTCGATCCCGGATATTGGTGTGTTCGTAGGTGTAGGGGATGACCGCGATTGCGGCGACGTTGTCCGACCAGCGGGCTACCGTCAAGCTAATGCCGTCGATGGTGATCGAGCCTTTGGGTACGACGTAGCGGGCGAAGTCATCGGGAACGCGCACTTCATACCACCAATTGTCGCCTTCAGGCTCGAGCCGCGTGACCCAGCCGATGGTGTCAACGTGGCCTAGAACAAAGTGGCCGCCGAATTCCTTTCCCGCTGTCAGCGGTTGCTCGAGATTCACACGTGCGCCCTTTTTTAACCCAGTGGCGGTGGCACCGAATGACGTTTTGCGCATTGTCTCCCCGGAGATGTCGGCGGAGAAGCGAGCATTTTCGAGTGAGACGACGGTGAGGCAGCATCCATTGACAGCGATGCTGTTGGAGATCGCGAGCGAACTTGCGAGTGTCGGCGCATGAATTGTGACGCGGCCGCCTGCGCCGCCCAGCGTGAGCGACTCGATCGTCCCGAAGTGTTCGATGATTCCGGTGAACATGTTTGCATCTTACCGCAATCGCGAGCCATGTGAGATACGAGCAGATGGGTGGAGATCGACGCAGTGCTTGCAAGCGCGATGCGACGACGGCGAAAATCGAGCCGGTCAATGTTTTCGTTGTATCGCGCGGGACGTGTTATGAACAAGCGTTGCGGGTCGCGCTTTATGCCACAACCTGCCTAAACCTCGCGATTTTTCCTGCCGGATGTAACTAATGCAAAAGCAAAGCCGAAGAACTAGCGATACGGATCGCGGAGATAGCCTTCGATGCAAACATCGGGGCCGAAGTGGCTCAGACGGAGCCTCTGGAGCGATAGGTTAGGAGCCGAGGCGAAGTGCGCCAGCGGGACTCCAGCGTCGCCAGCGAATTTTGGCGCAAAGAACAGAGCAACTTTGTCGACGAAGCCGCCCGCGACCGCAGCACCGTTGAGCGTCGGGCCTGCCTCAAGCAGGATGCTGCAAATTTCGCGGCGCGCGAGTTCGGTCAGAACCGCGGCTAGATCGATGCGACCGCGCCACGTGCTGGCGCGCACGACTTCGACGCCGGCTTTTTGCAGCTTGCGTGCTTTCGCCGAATCGAGCTTCGCGTGCGTAAAAACGATGACGTCATCGTCGGCGGTCTTCACGATGCGGCTGTTCGCGGGGATACGCAGCTTGGAATCGAGCACGACGCGCACGAGACGGCGACGGCGTTCGAGCCCGCTGCGATCCGTGAGGAACGGGTCGTCGGCAATGATTGTGCCCACGCCGGTAAGTAGCGCGTCGGAAGCGTGGCGAATGCGATGCACTTCGGCGCGCGATTCTTCGGACGTAACCCATGCACGATTCGGTTCGCGGGTCTTCCCCGTTCTCTTCAACGCGAGCTGACCGTCGAGCGTGAGGCCCGACTTCAGCGTGACGAAGGGATTCTTGGAGCGAATCCAGCGCGCGAACGCTTCATTAAGCCGCTGCGCTACTTCCTCCTGAACCCCGCTGACGACTTCGATTCCCGCAGCACGAAGGCGCTCGAAGCCGCGGCCCTCGGTCGCTGGATTCGGATCCTGCATTGCGGCGACGACGCGCTTGATGCCCGCGGCGACGATCGCTTCAGTGCACGGGCCGGTGCGACCTGTGTGATTGCAAGGTTCCAGCGTGACGTAAAGCGTCGCACCTTGCGCTTTACCTTTGGCGGCTTTCAACGCGACGATCTCGGCGTGATCGCGGTAGTCGTACTGGTGAAATCCCTGACCAACAATTTCGCCGTCGAGGACGATCACGCAACCGACCGTCGGGTTCGGGCTCGCGAGGCCGACGCCGTTGCGCGCAAAGTCGAGCGCGTGGTCCATGAAGCGAATGTCGTGTGAGTTCACGTTTAGTCGAAGAGTGAATTGACGTAGGTTTCGGAATCGAAGGGAACGAGATCGTTGATCTGCTCCCCGGTGCCGACGAAGCGAATTGGCAGGCCGAGCTCGCGCGCGATGGCCACGACGATGCCGCCTTTCGCTGTGCCATCGAGCTTGGTCAGGATGATGCCGGTGACGCGCACGGACGATGTGAACTCGCGCGCCTGCGCCAGCCCGTTTTGTCCCGTGGTGGCATCGAGAACCAAAAGCACGTCATGCGGTGCACCAGGAATCACTTTTGCCGCGGTACGCTTCATTTTTTCGAGCTCGGCCATCAGGTTTGATTTTGTGTGAAGACGGCCGGCGGTGTCGACGATTAAAGCGTCGGTGTGACGCGCTTTCGCGGCGGCGACGGCGTCGTAGACCACTGCGGCGGGATCGGCGCCCGATTTTTGCTTGATCACTTCGATGCCGTTGCGGTGCGCCCAGATTTCGAGTTGCTCGACAGCTGCGGCGCGAAACGTGTCGGCGGCGCAAAGTATCACGCTGAAATTATCTTTACGTAGGCGATTCGCGAGCTTTCCAATGCTGGTGGTTTTGCCGGCGCCGTTGACGCCCACTACGAAAATGACGCGCGGGCCTTGGCCGTTCGGCGAAGCGCCGGTTGGCCCTGCAAGTGGCCCTGCCGCAGACGGAACCGCCGACGCCGAAGCGGCAAGAATCTTCACGATGTGTGCCTTGATTTCGCGCTTGACTTGATTGCCATCGGAAAGGGCGTTCCGTTCGAGCTTTTCGCGTACCGACTCCAGAATTTCCTTCGTCGTGCTTACGCCCAGGTCGGCCGAGAGCAGCGCTGTTTCGAGCTGCTTCAGAAGCGACGCATCGATCTTCTTCTCGCCCTGAAAGATATTGTCGACCGTCTCGGACAGCACGGCTTTGGTCTTGCTGACCGAAGCTTTCAGCTTCTCGAGAAGTGTCGGTTCCGGCTCATTTTTGCCGAAAAGTGAAATCATATGGCTTTCGCGATGCTGTTAAGGCAACACAAAATTGTAGCAGAATGCGGCGCGTGCCATTTGGATTGCGGCATTGAGACCAGCGATTTCACGTGCTCGCACGACGCCCTTCGCCACACCCTCCGCAACATTAAGGGCTTGCCAGTAGCACTAATTCTGTCCCGAGGGACAGTATCTCGCCTCGGTTGCCTCGCCGTAGGCTCTTCGACAACGTCCAGGCCCAGTCGTATCGGAAAAGGATTGCATCTTAGCGCTGCGAACCCTGCGCAGATTTCTAGTCGTCCGGACCAATACGACGTCGATTCAAACGCACGAGTCGCACGTAACCGCAACGGAGGCACTGGTATGTCGTATACGAACCGCTCTAAAAATGCGCTCGAAGACTTGAACTTGAAACCGACATCAGAATCCAAACGCAAACAAGGTTCGAGCCGGCGCGCGTTCTTATCGCAAGTCGGTGGCGCCGCTGCGACGATCGCGGCAGGGGCGACGATCGTGTCGGGAGCGAAGGCGGCGAGCAACGGAGGCGGCGCTGCTACGCAGGATTCGGGTCGCTCACAGGAAGAACGCCCACCCGGTCGCCGGGGTGCACTCCGCGCGCCCGCAGCGCGCCGGCCTGGCAGCGACCTCCCGCAGCAGCCCGTCACGGCTGATCGTGCGGGTTTTGCCATCGTCACTTCGGTAGATGTGCGCCGGCCGGTTGTCGCCGGCGTGCGCCGCCAGGGCGTCAAGCGGCCACCGCCCAGGCTCCATCCCGACCTCCCCGGCCCGTACCGAATCTTGACGAGCATCATCAACGCACGTCACGGGGGTCAATCGTGCGAACGGACCGCCCATCGCCGCCGCGAGAACCGCATCCGACAAAGCGGTCGCACGACGTGGCTGACGAGGCCGCGCGCCGCGGCTCCGGTGGTCAGGGCGGCGCAGGAATCTCAGGTAGAACGCCCCGAACACCATGACGACACCGACGTTGACGATCAGCCGCGGCCAGAACTGGTGCCGGAAGAACGCGATGTCCAGGCCGACGATGACGGCGACCATCACGAGTGCATACACGAGGAGCGCGATTCTGCCCATCATTTCCACCTTCTCCGTGGATCTCGGTTGGTCGGTCACGATCGGCGGGCGGGGTAGGCGATACTGGCCGGGCACGCCCGGTCCACAGGCTGCGCGGCCGATCTGGACGAGCACCGCCGTGCGTTCGGTGCCGATGGATCGAGGCCTGCCGGGCGTCGGGCACTTCAGTCTCGCGGCGGCGGAATCCTAGCATCCGCGCAGGCGGGCTAAGGAGCCTCTGAGACGGGTACCTGAGGCTTGCACCATGTTGAACACCATCTTCGGGCTGCCCGTACATCCGCTGGTCGTACACGCGACCGTGGTCCTACCCCGATCGCCACCCTGCTGGTCCTGGGGTGTGCCCTGGTCCCCACGGCCCGCCGCCGACTGGTCTGGCCGACGGTGGTCTCATGCGCGATCGCCTGCCTGACCGTGGCGGCGGCCGCCGGATCCGGTGGGTCGTTGGAGCGCCGGGTCGGTGGCAGCGCGCTGATCCGCCGGCACTCCGAGCTGGCGCACGTGCTGGTGGTGTGGGTGCTGGCGATGAGCGTGGCGGCGCTGCTCCTGGCCTATGTCAGCTGGTACCGCGACGGTTCACCGCTGGCGCGCTGGCTGCGGCTGCCCGACGGCTTCGCCCTCCGGTTGGCGCCGGGGGCGCTGGCCGGTCTGCTGCGGTCCCGGTGGCTGCTGACCGGGTCGGCGGTGCTGTGCGCGGTGACCGCGGTAGGCACGCTGGTGGCGATCGTGCTGGTCGGTCACTCGGGCGCCGAGGCGGCCTGGTCGCACGTCGGCACCGTCGGACCGGGGCGCTGACGGCCGGGCGCCCCGCCTGGGTGGGGGCGGGGCGGTCAGTATGCGGTCAATCCGGCGGCGGTGAACTGCCCGCGTACCCGGTCGAGCAGCGCCGTACCCGGCGGCTGGGTGTCGCGCAGCGGGTACGGGATGCCGAGCCGGGTGTACTTGGCGGCGCCGAGCCGGTGGAACGGCAGCACGTCGACCCGTGCCACGTTGCCCAGCGAGGCGGCGAACCCGGCCACGCCCGCCACGTTGGACTCCTCGTCGGTGAGCCCGGGTACCAGCACAAAACGCACCCACACCGGCATTCCCCGGTCGGCGAGGCGCCGGGCGAACACCAGGGTTGGTGCGAGCTGACCGCCGGTGACGCGACGGTAGGTGCCCGGGAGCCAGGACTTGATATCCAGCAGTACCAGGTCGGTGACGGCGAGCAGTTGCTCGTCGGCGCGGGCTCCCAGGACGCCGGAGGTGTCCAGGGCGGTGGGTAGCCCGAGTTCCTTCGCCCCGGTGAACAGCGCGGTGGTGAACTCCGGTTGCCGCAGTGGTTCCCCGCCGCTGGCGGTCACGCCGCCGCCGGTGACCTTCAGGAAGTTGGCGAAGGTGGCTACCCGGTTCACCAGTTCACCAGCCGTGACCGGCTGCCCGTCGCGCATCCGCCAGGTGTCCGGGTTCTGGCAGTACTGGCAGCGCAGTGGGCAGCCGGCGAGGAAGGCGACGAACCGGCTACCCGGGCCGTCGACGCCGGTGGAGATGTCCCAGGAGTGCAACCGCCCCTGGACCGGACGCCATCCTTGGGGGGAAGTGATGGCGTCCGGTCGGGCGTACCCACCGGGAGGAGGTTGCGGTGGGACGGTCGCCGCGCTGGCAGCGGCTTGTGCGGGGACGGTCATGTCGCACCGTGGAACGTCCGGCTCAGCACGTCGCGCTGCTGTTCCGGGGTGAGCCGGACGAAGTTCACCGCGTACCCGGAGACCCGGATGGTCAGCTGCGGGTACTTCTCGGGGTGTGCCATGGCGTCCAGCAGCGTCTCCCGGCGCAGCACGTTGACGTTGAGGTGGTACCCGCCGGCGCCGGTGTACCCGTCCAGGATGCCGACCAGGTTGTCGACCCGTTCGCTGTCGGTGCGCCCCAGCCCGTCCGGACTGATGGTGCTGGTCAGCGAGATGCCGTCACGGGCGTCGGCGTAGGGCAGCTTGGCGACCGACAGCGCGGCGGCGACCATGCCGTGGCCGTCCCGGCCGTTCATCGGGTTCGCACCCGGGGAGAACGGTTCGCCGCCCCGCCGACCATCGGGAGTGTTGCCGGTGTGTTTGCCATACACCACGTTGGAGGTGATGGTCAGCACCGACTGGGTGTGGATCGCCTCGCGATAGGCCGGGTACCGGCGCACCTTCGCCATGAACGTCTCGACCAGCCAGACCGCGATGGCGTCCGCCCGGTCGTCGTTGTTGCCGTACGCCGGGTAGCCCGGGTCCACCACATAGTCGACGACCAGGCCGGTGGCGTCCCGGACCGGCTCCACCCGGCCGTACCGGATGGCCGACAGGCTGTCCGCCGCCACCGACAGGCCGGCGATGCCGCAGGCCAGGAAGCGGCTACCGGGTTGCGCGCGCCATGGACCGCATCTTTGTTCTGCATGCGGACCATGAGCAGAACGCGTCGACTTCGACTGTTCGTCTTGCAGGTTCATCAGGCGCCAACCCGTTTGCATGCATCGCCGCCGGCATTGCCTGCCTCTGGGGCCCAGCGCATGGCGGCGCAAATGAGGCGAGTTCTCCAGAGGAATCGAGGAGATCGGGTCGGAACACATTTTGGATATCCATTGCCAAGGTGAAGGACAAGAATGCGCATGTGCGGCTGATGGGTTTTGGGCACCGCGCTGAACTACGACCCGCGCGCGAAGATCATGACAGACCTGTTACGAAGTCTTCGATGCCATGGGGATCAAGGATGATCCGTTGCTGAACATGGCGCGGAAAATGGAGCAGATCGCACTTTCGGATCCGTACTTTGTTGATTGCAAGCTCTATCCGAATGTCCATCTCGATTTGAGCATCATTCTGCGCGCGATGGGTTTCCCCACGTACATGTTCACGGTGCTATTTGCACTTGCACGCACAGTCGGCTGGATCTCGCAGTGGAAAGAAATGATCGAAGACGCGAGCCAGCGCATTGGCCGTCCACGCCAGCTCTATGTTGGTCCGATCTCACTACCGAGGGCAGCACCGCGGTGCTGCCCGCGGCTTCTTTGCAGACCCGCCGTTCCCAGCCCATCGTTCATCCTCGCCTCCGTTGCCGTTTGCTGTCCGTCCCGAAGACAAGACCGCGGCCGGCCCGGAGAATCATCGCCAAAAGTGGGCCTGCTTCATTCCGATCACATTCCGTGACGCGCCTGCGTCAGCGGTGCCTCCGCTTCCGCCGCGCCGCCGTGAATGCCTCACCCGGGCCACCCCACCTCGACATTTCGTCGGCGAACCCGCACCCGTCATCGCAGCCCACCCCGAACTGGATGCGCGCTGTTCCAGCTGACCAGTCCCCCTGACCAGGACCGGCCCCGCACGGTGTGGTGGGGCAGCCGGCTCATGGCCGGTGTTGCGGTGGCAGCGTTCGTACCCGCCGAGGAGCTAGAATCGCGCGCCCGGATTGCTTCGTGGCAGCGGGCAAGCTCAGCCAGACTGAGCTGCTCACTCGGGACCTGGGTCATGGGCGTCTCCTTTGGCTGCCTGCCCCGACACGCGGCACAGGGGAAAGGAGGGCAACTCCGCCGGGGTTGGCCAGCAGCCCTCGGCTGGGGCTGCTCCCGCCGCCGGTCGGCGCGTTCCGCCGCTGCGCCGGATTGTCAGTATCGGGCGGACGTCCTCGGCCTGCGGGCCCTTAGGGCCCTGGGTGGCGGTGAACTCGATCTGCGCGGGTTCGTCCTTGAGGCTGCGGTAACCGTCAGTCTCTAGTCATCGCGGAGTGGTGAACGAAGACGTCGGCGGTGCCGGCGCCCCCGTCCGGGGCGACGAAACCGTAGCCCTTGTCGGCATTGAACCACTTCACTGTGCCTTGAGCCATTGTGCTTTCTCCTGCTGAGACCGACCTTCGGGATCCGCGTGCGCAGGCCCCGGGCTGCTGCAGGCCGCCTGGCTTGGAAAAGCCGGACTGTGCAAATCCGCGGCGCCCGCTGTCAGAACTTCGCAGGCGCTGTCACACGAACACGAACTTCCACTACAACCACTACCAGTAAACACCATGACAACGCCCGCCGTCCTACTCTACCCCGCTGAAGCCCACCGAGCCACCGGGTGACGCGGCCGAATGGCCTTGAGTGATAACAAAAGGATGACCAGCCCGTCAGCGCGGACGTTCGGCGTCAGCGCTGAGACCAGCGGGAGGCAGCACATGAGCACGATCACGACAACCAGCCACGGCACGGAGATCTTCTACAAGGACTGGGGCTCGGGCCAGCCGATCGTCTTCAGCCACGGCTG
>CAWCHM010000004.1:0-333336 GCA_963795355.1 uncultured Acidobacteriota bacterium | reverse complement strand
AGGCACGCCCCACCGCCGCTTAGTTGTCCAGTTACTGAACAAAGAAATTGCCCCGGACAGCACGAGCCATCCGGGGCTTTGTCTTTGTAGGATCGATTGCGCCGTGAGATTCACTCATTCTGTTCCCCAGGGATTGGAGGGCCTAGACGAGTTACTTATCTTCGCCGTCACGACTAGTGCGGCTCCCACGGTTGAGTTAGATTTTATGCGGAGGATTCATGGACATTCTGGCAGCGATCAAGCGCGAAGAAAGAAAGCTCGAAAAGGAACTAAGCAAGGTACAACATCAATTGAATGGAGTACGGGCCGCCGCGAAAGCCTTGGGCGCTTCCACGATTAAAGAAGTAAAGCGAGTGCAGAAAGGTGTGATGTCGGCTGCTGGTAGAGCGAAGATTGCTGCGGCTCAGAAGAAGCGATGGGCAAAGGTTCGAGCGCAAGCGAAGAAAGTAGTCGGATGATCGCGACTACGGATTCCGGGTCAACACGAATCGAAACAAGAAAAGCCCCTCCCATCGGAAGAACTTTCCAACAAGAGGGGCTGAAGTTTAGTTAGATTGAACGAGTTGTATCTTGGGATCGCGACGCTGCATTTCGGCTAGGTCGCTGGGATGCACCTGCCATTGATGTCCCTGACCGTCCTGAACGCTTACCCATTCTCCTGGATCGCCCGAGGGGGTGCCTGCTCGGAATGAGTTCTGTTGATTGTTATCTGTCTGTTGCGCAGAACTCGTGTCCAACGCGCTGACATACGCGCCGACCCTAGCTAGTGCGGTTGGGTATGGAATCTTGGAAGCCCGGCTAATCCCGATTGCAATTCGGGATTGAATCGCAGGATGGGATAGGACTTCTTGCATTACAGCCAACCCCGTTCCTGCTGCGGCACCGGCTTCGCCACCAATAGCTGCGCCCCCGCCGATACTGACGATCTTCGTCCCAAGACCTAAAATGTTGTGATTCCTGGTGCGATTGACCGCTGTTTCCAGGGCATCGTCCAAGCCTAGCAATTTAGATTCTTGGGCATTGAGACCGGCAATCTCAGGAAATTGGGACGCGAGTTCTTCCTTGATTCCACGGGCGAGAGCCTTCTGAGATTCTTTCGCGGCGCTGCTTAGTTCGCCGTAAGCCTTGTCACCCAACTGTCGATATGTACCCTGCTTCAGAGCCTGGGCGTCTGACGCAGGAATCTCGGTCGGCTGACTCTCCAAGAACTCATTTCCTGATTTTCCGACCGCTGCGAGATCGGCGTCTGGGTTCACTTGCGATTTGAACTTGTTGGAAGTGTCCGCCAGACGACTCGCCACCTTGTATTTGTTGACGGTTGCCCCGGCATCGGAACCAGTTTTAATGTCGGCAGCAATCTTGGAATTTAGATCGGACACGAGTGAGTCCAATTTCTTGATTCCGGCCTTGCTGACGGGGATTTGATTATCCAATCCCGTTCGCACCATGCTTTCAACTTCCTCAGGTGTGAACGAGCGTGGACCTGGTTTGAGAGTGCTTTGATACATCTTTTCCGCGACGGCATCTGTAACTTTGCCCGCTGTTTCAACCGCTTTGGCACCGGCTTTACTGGCAATTTCGCCGCCGCCTTCAGCCAATTTCGGAGCCGCAAGCGTTCCTGCGAGTGTCGAAGCCGCACCGGCATAGTCGCCCTTTTGTACGTCCTTGGACATTGAAACGGAAGCCGGGCCGATAAATGGGACCGCTCCAACGATGTTTTCCTGCGTGGGATTCTGAATGGCACGCTTGACCGGTTCCCAAAACGGCTCTGAGTTCGGATGGGTTCCAGTCAGATGTTGAAACCAGTCTGGAATATTCGAAAGTGACGTTGGCAAACCCGCCGCAGAGAGAACTTTCGCCGCGTTGCGGTTAACAGTGCCCATCACCCCGCCGTTATCCGAGAACACATCGGCATTACCCTTGCGCTCTCCGGTTCCGCTAGAAGGTGACGCTGGAGTCGGATCGGAGAAAATATCGCGCTCTTGTGACGGGGCCGCCGGTACCAAACCTCCGGACAAATCGACGGGCGGTGTGGATGATCCCGTTTGGGCCGAAGCCGGGGAATCTTGACCTTGAATCGGTACAAGTCCCCCGGACAAATCAACAGCGGGAGTTTGAGATTGGGTGGCCATTACTGTTTCACCTGAAAGCCCTGGGATTGGGCATATTTAATTGCTGCATTCACGTCCTGGCCCGGATGGCTTTTCTGCCAAGCAGCGGGGTCGAATACGTGACTGTTCGGTGCGGGTGTCCCCTGATTTGCCGAGGGTCCAGCCGCTGGAGTTGAGTTTTGAGCCGGTGTCTGTGTTGGGTTTTGGTTCGACTGAGGCACCGCCCATCCGCTCTTACGGAGAGCGTCCGTCGCCACGTCTTTGTTGCCGCCCGCAATACGCAGATAGATTCGAGCAGTAACAGGGTCAACGGGATCGATTGTTGCCGAGAGGAAGAACGTCGATATATCCGAGTTGACGCTTCTGCTCGTTGGCCGCGTTGATGTAGCTTTCCGCGTAAACGTCGGTCGCAATCTTCGCGTAGTCACGAAGCTGCTGCGGAGTAATCACGTCGCCGTTCTTCAGAGAAAGCAATTTCTGATAGGCGGCCTGATCCATTCCGCGTGCATCGGTATGTTCCTTGATCGTATTTTCGTTGATTCGGAAACCCTTCCCGGCGAGCGGAGTTGCAGAGATACCGATTGCGTTGAAGAGACCGACAACCGAAGCGGCTCCGGTAAGCGGTTTGCCCGAGTTCAAGTCGCCAATCGCATCTTGGAACTGATCGTAGCTTCCCTGAAGCGTGGACAGGTTTTGATACTGCTTGCTGGAATTAAACTTATCGTATCGCTTGTCGAATTCTTTTCCAGGAAGCGAAGAAGTGTTGCCAAATACGTCGGTATTTTTGCCGTCCGATTGGTCCTGTTTACGCTTCAACTCTGCTCGCTGATTTTCGGCAGCGATACGAGCCGCATTTCGGGCATCCTCGCGATCCTGAATCAGTTTCTCGTTCGGCGTTACGTCGGTGTCCTTCTTCTGGGCGTTCGTCATGGCACCGGCTGGATTCGGACGGAATTCTCGGGTGACTTTATTAATCTGACCCGGAATTTTGCCGTCCGGTCCGCCGAACCCATCTTCCGCTTGAGCCCAACCCTGCAAGTTCCTGTTTCCGGCCTTCACGAATGGCGTTAGCGAGCTGGATGTAGTGCTGCATCGATACGCTTTGTCCCGCTTTTAGATCATCTTCGCCGGTCACTCCAGCATATTTTCCGTACTTCTGGAGATCAGAGACCATCGAGGCGGGCAGGTCCATATTTCCATCGTGCAAGCCGTCGATGAGTGCGAAACGGCCCTCCATCTTGGGTTTGCCGTCTGTACCGACAACGACATTGCCGTCATTGTCTTTGAGCGGTTCAACGCCGAGGTTAAGAACCTGATATTTCCCGATAGTAGCCGGGTCGGCTTGTCTCGCCGCTGCAAGTTCAGATTCGGACATGTATTTAACCGGGGCACCGTTTGCTTCTGCGGATTGCGCCCAATCCATGTGTTGTTTTCGAATCGGATCGTGATCTTGCGCAGTCCGATTCATTTCGAGATAGGTAGACAGGAGCAGTGCGTTACCTTTCGCGATATCATGCATACGCAGCATTTTCTGTTCCGTTGCCTCTTCGTTTTCGCGGGCTTCTTTTTTGGCCTTGTCGTCCAGCTGCTGCGCGTTTTGAGTCTGAGCACCCGCACCCGCGCCGAGTCCTGCGAGTGCCGAGGCCAAACCTGACTTTTGCTGAGGCACTTGAGACCCTGCGGCCAATCCCGGTAAGCGCGTTCGCACCGATTCGGCGAAGTTGAGCGCCGCGAGTATCCGCAGGCTGATTCGGATCGGCGACCACGCGGCCAGAGGCGTCAGTCGTATATTTAGTTGCTGGAGCGCCAGCCAGGCTCTTAGAAATTCCGCTGAGCACGCTGCTGACAAATCCGTGGAGCTGTTGGTTTCTGGACGGGGCGACCGGAGGTGTGACCACGGAGGGCTGCGCTGGTTGCTGAGGCTGCGAGTCTGAGGAGCGCTCTGGGGCTGAGCTTGGGCGCCGGGCGCGGCTTGTGGTGTCGGGCTAACCATTTGCTGGGACGAATCCGGAGCAACTGGAGGTGTAGCGTTGTCTGTATCAGGAGCGTTATCAAAAGCCATTTTTCTACCTTTGGAATGGATTCATTTGAATTACTAAACATGCTGAGGCGGCGCGAGTGGCGCGGGCTCGAATGGGTACACGAGAAGCTGGCGGTCCAAGAATTGCGATGGGTTCGATCAATATGAACGAATCGCTGCAACGCTGGAGGAAATTGGCCAACTACGCGAAAGTTTGTGAAGATGTTGAGACTGGCGACCAGGGCAAAGGCGAAGCAAAAGCGACCTATACATTCAAACTATCAGGACTTGACAGTGTGGAGTAATATGCTAGGCAATTCTCCATGCCGTCATCACTGGATATCGTCCGGCGTTGTTCAAAGAAGGGCGTATTTCTGCTTATCGCGTTGCTACTGCCGCCGTCGCGGAGCCCCAGAAAGGCCCAGTGAGGATTGCGTTTTCCAGCACCTCGACAGTCGCGGCAACCGACATTCGAAAGGCACTGGCAGCCACCTGCCCTGACGCCCTGCTAACGACAGACCCGCTGCGGTCCGATTACGCGCTTGAGGCCATCGCAGGAACGGTCAACCTGATCTATCCCACCGAGATAACCAGATATCGCTTCACCTTGTTCGACCATTCGGGGAACAGGGTTATTTCCACGACACCTTATAATTTCTCAAATGCGATTCGCAACGTGTGTCGGGCTATCTTCGATCAAGACAAAGACGGAGACGCTGAGATCGGCGACGACGAGCCCAGGCTTCAACCAACTGACGCGACTCCCGGTTAGCGAACGCCGTTACCGGAAACTTGCCTCAATGTCAGATATGCGGCTTCCGTTTTAAACGAAACACGATTACATCGATGATTTCTGTAGGGCGATTCGGGGAGTATTTCCCGTGAAACGATCGGGATGCCATGCTCTCTTCATGAGGTCACCGCGAACTCTCGCTGTCTGTTCTGGCGAGATAACCTTTATTCGCTGCTTAGCGACAGTGAGCAGCGCCGTTTCAGGGTTCCCTACAGCCCGTGCTTCAAAGCGGTCGACCGCTTTTCCCGAACCAACTAGCAGGATCTCGCTCGAATGTGATGCTCTCTGAAGCATCAAGAAACTGCGTTCCAGATCAGGGTTCCATTTGATTTCCGTGTCAGACTTCAAGTGAAGCAGGTCG
This sequence comes from uncultured Acidobacteriota bacterium, assembly GCA_963795355.1. Taxonomy (GTDB): domain Bacteria; phylum Acidobacteriota; class Terriglobia; order Acidiferrales; family UBA7541; genus Acidiferrum. The sequence continues at coordinate 328,051 of CAWCHM010000004.1, read as the reverse complement.
CTCGCGACCTCCCATCTCCCTTTGTCAAAAATGGTCGTCGGCACAAGAGAACTGCGTTCAACGTAAACATACGTTTGGTCCGGGAATAAATACAGATTGTTTCGAACTACGGAGGAATCAGATTTTTCAGCGAGTTCATTGGGTGGATTTACATAGAGCCCTGCAATCTCTGTCGAAGTTGTTCGCACGGACTCGACCTCTATCCTTGCGTGGATCCGATCGAATTGAGTACTTGCAGGCCCGGCGTGAGGAAATTGAAGAGCAAGCAAACCCCATAGCGCGATGAAGAGCATAGTCGCTCCCAGATATGAGGCGATTATTTGCTGTTGAAGATAAACGAGGCGTTAACGATGTAAATGTCAATAAGCATGGGACTTCCCAGGAGTCTCGTGGTCATCTGCTTCCGTGAAGAGCATTGCCGTTACCGGAAACTGAGACCGATCCCTAGCCCTTTTCCGGAAGCACGACTCCTCGGGCTTGGGAAATTCCTAGGGCACCGTTGCGCACCAGACGGCGTCTATTAAATTGGGCAAATCGCCGCGCGGCTCAAAAAAAAGTCAAGCTCCAGCCGCGAGTAGTTCCATCCGGCTCTCGTAAAAGCCATCTTTGCGAAGCGAAGCCTCGTAACGCACGAAGAGCTTGGTGCCGCCTCGGTGCTTGAAAACCCAAATGCCGTCCATGTGCCGAGTTTGCAGAAAGAGCCGAGGACCGAGGGAATATTGTTCGTGTGGAGCACCGTGACTTCGTCGTATGATCTGCCAATTAATTCTTCTTCCGTGTACCCGAGCAGTTTGCAAAACGATGGTGAGATCTCTACGAATTGTCGTCGGGCGTTAACGACGGTCATGTATATCGGCTGAACGCGGAAGAGTGCTGCCCGATGATGTTTTGTGAATCGACGAATTGCTGTTCGAGCATTCCTTCGACGGACGGCTTAACCTGTGCCATGAAGATCACCTTTGGCGCGAATATACGCCGTCTCCGCTCCCTTGTCAATATGACGCGCTAAAAACCGTTTCGGGTATTGTGCATTCCGGTTTCTGAATTTGGCTCCCGCGTCCCCAACGCGCCATCATGTATCGAAGAAAAAATGGCTCTGAAAGGATGCTGAGGTGGATGACGAAGCAACGTGGTGGCATTTGTGCCGTAACGCTTGGGCCGAGAAAGACCCGGTGAAGTTCCTGGAGGCGACGATGGAAATTACGAGGTTCCTCGCCCGGAAACAACAACGGCTCGACGCCGAGTACGACGAGGCTCAATGCGCCTATCGTGAAAACTCCGTAAATTAAGGCGTAATGCCTTTGTTCCACCGATCCACGCGCTCTGAGGCGCAGACCGAAATTATTCGCCGTCAATTTGAGCCTGAACTTCGGACTCCGGATAATGGCTCGGGTAAATTCGTCTGCAGACATCTCCGAAATACGCTTCTTCGGGGCATATTCCTTTTCGAATTCGGCACCCGGCGTTATCTGCCCGACGTAGTAGGGGCTCCGTGGAGCTGTGGTTTCGTCCAAATCCAAGGCACCGTCAACGTCAGCGAGTTCGTTCCAGAACTGGACTAGCACTTGATATGTGAAATCGATGTACCCATTTTCTGGCAACCAGGCCAAAAGGGTTTTCTGATTGCGCTCGGTGTTCAGGAAGCGCGGAAAGTGCAGGCAGAACCGTTCGAACGATTTAGTCATTGCCTCGACTGCTGCTTCATGACGTTTCGCTGAGCGTTTCTGGTTCTCAAGTTCGCGGCCTGCTGCTTCGAATGTCGTTCCAAACTTGGATTCCAAGAAAGACTTGGCCGCTTTCGTGCCACCTTCGGAGGTAACCAGCTTGGAGAGTTTCGCTCTATCTAAAATATCCAGACCAAAATCATCTAAATCGATTGGGTCTGGATCAAAATCTACGTAAGGGGTGAGGGCCATTAGCGTCTCCTGCTCGCCACACGGTCATCAGCTTGTTTTTGACGTTGCGCAAGGTTGGCTCTGTGCATCGCTTCCCAGCCACCCGTCCCGCCACTCCTATAGCTCACCGGTGCGGCGAATTTAGCCTGCCCGGCTGCTTCCGCCTCTACCATCGCACCGCCGAGTTGGGGGTCAATGGCTTCTCGGGCATCGTATTCGGGCGATGTCATTTTGTTGACATCGGTCATTGTGAGTTTTCCCAAAATCTTCCCTTCAACCAAAAGATGCATGTAGGCAGAATCGAGGTTTTCAACTGAGCCGACACGGTTCCACTTTGCCAAGAGATCGGCAATCAGCTTTTGGTTATACGGGCAGGGATAGAACTCTTCACGTTTAGCCAAGAACTTAGCGGCTTCCGCATCCAAGAATTCCGCCGTTTTACTTTCGTTAAATCCGCTCTGGCAAGCCTGGGAACAGAACACGAGTCCGGCGTAGCCTTTCGGTTTAGTCGTGCTCGTTTTGCAGTGAGTGCATTGCGCTAGAACAAGTTGAATCTCAGACATTTAAATTTCTCCTATCACTTCTGGGTAGCGATTTGCGCTCGTAGCGCAGCGTTATCGGCGAGAACCTGTTGCAACAGTTCGCGGTCGGTTAGTTGTTCTTGGTTTTTAGTTGCCGGTGTCTTGAGGTCGATACCGCTCGCCTCTAGCATTTGCAGTGCCTGACGAATCGTTCCGACCTTCCTAACGATCTTGCCGCGCCAGCGTCCGCAAGTTAGAAGCGAAACCCCTTCATAGTAGGAATGGACAGCGCCGTTCGGACTCATTTCTCCGGTCACTAGACCATCGATTGTGAGCATGACGACTGCGCCATGATCGGTCACGAGAATATCTCCCGTTTCGAAATCCATGTTTAGATTGCCGTCCGTTCGAACAGGAACGTCGAGGAGCCGCTTGCGCTGTTGTTTGTCGGCCATGTTAGAGCCTGCTGGTAGCCGGGAGTCTCGGGAATGTTGAACAATGGCTGCGCCGGATGCCATTCCTTGCCGCAACGTTGGCAGAGGACGAAATAACGATTGCAGGGTAATTTGTGTTTGATGATCGCACGGTAAGGGCTGTCACCCTGACCGGCCAAGAACGCCTCGGCACCGGTTCCGCCTTTGAAGTGATTGCAGTTCTCCTGCTGCATGTCTCGCTGCTTCATGTAGTTCTTGATCGAAACATCGCGAGTGCGAGCATTCTCAAGTTTCTGATTGATTTGAGCGCGAAGTTTCGCCACCTGCTCGCGTTTTAGTTCGAGATCGAGCGCCTTCATTTCGGCGTCAACCTTCTTGCTTTCATTTTCGAGTTCGGCGTTCGTCAAATTCTCAAACGTTTCGGTGCTCACGAGTACAGACTTCTTTTTATCTTCAGACATAGTTCTTTCCGTAGCCGCTAATACGGCGGCGATTCTTTAATTTATGAAATACAGGCAGGGTATTCCTGGCTGGTGCTGCGAGGTTACTTAATGACTTCTAGCGTTTGTGCTTTCCACTTCGGAGCCCGAAATAGAGGCTTTTTGCATTCAGGACAACGTTCCAGTTTTGTTTCGAGACTCAATCGGAGGTGTTCGCGGTTGTTGCAGGATTTAGTTTCCATTTGTTCAGGTCCTGTATGAGAGCTGAAATCGCATCGTCAAAACCAAAGCGTCGATTCTGAAAGACTCTGGCGCTTGGATAAAAAATATCCGGGTAGTGAATCCGCCAGTCGGATGCTCCTGAAGATAAGACAAATGTTGGCTTTCGCATTCCTTCGGCAAGGTGCATGACAGCAGTATCGACACACACGACTGCATCTGAGATTCGCAATTAGCCCGGCAGTGTCCCGCCAAGAATCAATTGCCGGGGAGAGGACTTCCGGCATCGGAGAAGCTTGCTTATATTGCAAGCTCACCCATTGGACTCCCTCGACTTCACGCACGATCTTTTCAATTTGACTCTGTGAAAGGGATCGCATCGCTCCGCCGCTTACCCAAGGCTGATTGAGCTGCCTTGCAGACCAGCAAATCCCGATTAAGGGCTTACCGTTCCGCAAGTGTGAGTATTTCTTTTTAGATTCATGATTGGCGGTCCAGACTGGTTGCCTCGGATTGTCGGACAGGTCCAAATCTAACGTGCAGTCGATATCCCCGGCACTGATCGCGCATGTGATTTGCCCGCGCAACTTCGAAAAGTTCTTAGGGCACATGACCACCCGAGGCATCCACGGCTGGACTCTGAGTAGAGCCGCGAAGTCCTCGCCGTACTGCGATGGCACGCAGACTACGATTTCCTTTACGCCCCTGGCCTTAATCAGGTCCAGGTAGCGCAGTTCATAAATAGCGTCCCCAAACCCGTCATCAATAAAGATGTGCAGACGTTCGGCTGGACCGCCAGTCCAGTAAGGGAGATATCGTGCGGGTGCGCAGTGGTATTGCCGCTCGATTGCCGCTGCCTCATGCACCTGCCCCCGGTAACGAAGCGAATTCGCATAGTGAAGGCGATCAAGCCAAACAACGGATGCAGAATTCACGACTTCCCGCAGAAGAGGTTCGTTTTCGATTGCACGACCATTCAAGAACAGTGCCTCGCTCAGAGTCCTCGCGGCGACCGGCGAGGGATACAAGTCGTAGGCTTGCTGGGCAATTTCCAACATCTCGACGCCATTCCCGAGCGATCCGAGATAGGCGGCTTTGGTAGCTAAGGCATCGGACCGCTGTTCGGCTGACAAATCCTGTTCGAGACGGCTTTCGAGATCGGCCAGCACGACTTCTACATCCGTGCGAGTCTTGATTTCTTTGAAGCCATCGTTTGAATAGAGGGGTTTCTTGCAAAGATGACAGATGGTTTCACTGGTGTAAGCCGCCAGATCGCAGTGGTCTTTCGGACTGCATTCGAAAGTCGGCAACGGTGAGATGTACTGCGTGTTTGATGCTGCGTCACGAACGATGACGAAGTTGATGCCTTTGACTTCGGCGGTCCGAATCGCTCCCTGCAAAATCTCGTCAAACTCGGAGGCTGCTAGACTCAATTTCAAATCCTTTCGCTTGCAAATCGCTAATTACGGTTTGCACTGCATTGTCAAAGCCCCACCCATGGTTATGTATCTGCTTCATGGTCGGATAGAACGGGTTCCGTTCGCCGAGGGGAAATTTGCGGTCGATCTCGCCGCCTAAAAGCGTATAAACCGGCTTGCCCATCGCTCCCGCTAGATGCATGACTCCGGTATCGACGCTAACAACTCCATCTAAATTGGAGATGATGGCAGCGGTATCGTTCCAATCGGAAATTTCGGGGGTCTGAAGTGATTCGTGAATTTTCTCGCCCTGGTACTGAAGGCTCACCCAGTTAATTTTATTTTTGGTTTCTTCAATAATTCGATGAGCCTGATCGTTGGTTAATTGCCGGTAGATGCCGCGCGTGTCGCCGCTATGTTCCAAAGCCCCCGCCCGCCAACAAATGCCCCATGTTGGCTTCGAATCGGAACGGAGATACTCATACTTTTCGACTCGTGCGGGATCGGCGGTCCATGCAGGAATATTCTTCAGCTCTTCGGAATCAGGCTCTAGACCTAGATAGGCCAAAACCTGCCAACCGATTGTGATTATGTGAATCGGGTATTCAGTTCCAAGATTCTCGTTCTCGGTCAAGACTTCGTATCCCTGCAGTTTCAGCAAATCGATGATTCCCGTCCCCGAAGTAATTGCCGGAACGACATACTTGAGTGATTTCACTCGACGCGCAATGATGGGGATAAATCGCGCGAAGAAGATCAGATCGCCATAACCGCCGCCGACAGCCAGAATCGCGGCTCGATCACAGTTTTCGCCACGCCAGTGTTTGAATCTTCCTGAAGGGTCGCTCGGCTGGGACTTGTCCACGTGCGTGCGATAGTAGTCAGCGGCTTCCTTCCATCGCATCTGATGCAGAAGGGCACGCTGGTAATCTTGGTGAATGTGGGTGTCGTTTCGGTGTGGCAGTTTCCCCGCTCGAAGAAAGCAGTCGCATGCCTCTTTTGTTTTTCCTGCGAAAGCATAAGCGAGACCTAAGGTGATGCCAGTCGTGGGCGCACTTCGAAAACTTAAGAATGCTTTTCGCGGTTTCGAGTTGATCGTCAACCAGATACGCCGTTTTCTGAAATGCACTAAGGGTCCTGAGAAGTTTGATGCGCTCGACTTTCGCACGCTTTTTATCTGTCGCTGCCTTCGCGATGGAGGGTATCAGCTCAAGCGCTCTCTCTCGGGTGACGGCATCGGACAGATGCGGGGAAAATAGATTTGTACCCGCTTCTACATTCTTTTGCCTTTGTTGAACCTCCAAAGGCCCCATCAGTTGTTCTCCGACGTTAATCCATCCGCCTTGATGTTGGATTCTCATTCCTAGCTTGGATTCGAGAAGCGGACGTTCCCGGCGATTGTTACCTGCGTAGCCTTGACGGCATTCCCGCTGGAGACGGTGCCGCCTTGACCCGCATCGACAAAGGGCGAATCCGCTGGGTTATTAAGAGACGCCCTGACCTGCTGGAACGTGAACTTGGATAGTCGTGTTGCTAGGTGGAATTACGATAGTCGTATCAATCTGTGCCATTTTGTTCTTTCGAAGTGCTTAGGATTTTTAATGCGAAGGGATGCCACCGACCTGGAGGCAGTCAAAATCGTGTCTTGGGTCTCAGAGGCTCCAGGACGGTCAAATACCGGGAAAACGACTCCAACCACTAGAGGGTCTATCGACCTATCAAAAAGCCGCATAAAACGGGGGTCATGTCCCCGCCTTTTGGACTTTCTAGGCCGCCTGCGACCGTTGGAATGCCTTCTTGCACGCTGAGTCGCAATAAAGGGAGTCTTTGCGGCTGTCGAAGGCCAGTGGCAGGGTGCATTGCTGGCACCGACGCGTCCTTTGCTGACGGAGCGCCGATGTGTGCATAGCCCGTTCGAGGCGGGAATAGCGGGCAGAATCAGTCCGCTTTAGCTCGGACAGGAATGTTGCATCGGCGGCCTGACTGACATTTCGCTTCACGGTTTCGCCTCGCTGAGCAAGATGGTTTCGAACCGCTTTAAAACCGCTGGGCAAATCTGTACTGAATTGCATAAATCTCCATTTTTAAAAGTGAAGGCAGTGGACGTTAATCGGGACTGCACAGCCACTGTCGGCTGTCCGTTGTTCAGTAACTGGACAAGATTCCTAGGGTGTCCCGCGTCCGGTGGGGACGGGGATACTTCGTAAGGGTCCCTAGTTTCCTAGGTTGCCGGGTTCCATACGGATCAGATGCTTGCGGTGCGCGATCATATCGGCGAGCGGAATATAGTCGCCGTTGAAATGAACATGCTGCACGCCTTGATCGTCGGCGAAGACTGGGTAGTGCTCAAGAGCGCCGCGATATTTAGTCGGATGATGGTGCCCGGCGACGCCTGTACTCCCGAAGACGGCATAAAGATTAAGACATTTCATAGCAGGCTCATTTCTTGGGTGTAAGCCTCGGGATTAAATTCGCGGTCGCACGATTCGAGCGCTTGGCGGACAGAATCGGTGTCGTAGAACCACTCACCGCGATAGTTGCTCCCGGCTAACAACATGTGAAGCTCTTTTTCCCGTTCGACAATCGTCTCGGCGTCCGCATAGAAAACTCTTAGAACTTCGATGTGGGCATCCGTCGTCCCACGCCGAATTTCAGAGAGTCGTTTATCGAAATTGGAACTGCGGCCAATCTTGATGTAACCCGACGATCCTTTTAAAAAGTAGAGGGCGTTGGTAGACACTATCGCCCCAAGTCAGGATTGCGGATTACAACTGTCGTGTGGGGAACCAAACCCTCGGCGGACGCGGTAGAGCCATCAGGATTCTTAACCGTGACAACTAGGGTTGGGGTGGGCGTTACCTGATTGAACTTAACGGCCAGCGACGGAACCGGGGCCAACGTCGATTGCGTTGGAGCATCGGTAGGAATTGTATTTTTAGTTTTAGTCGGACCGTCACCGGCGAGATTGCCTGGCGGATAAGACCGATTCTGACTGCCGACCATGAAACCGTTTGAATCTACGAATGCGGCTCCCATTTTAAAAGCTCCATGTACAGGTTACGAAAAGCAGGTAGGCACCGACCGGCGGTGGCTAAAGGAATGTAAAAGGGTCCCCGACATCGAAAATGGGGTGTTCTCTGTCGAATAGACAAGCGTCAATGGGCTGGCGAGAACTTGACCGAAGTCGAGGGAGTGTGCCTTTCTTAGATCATGTCACTTCCTGACTCCCTCCCATGGATGGAGAGCGTTGACGCGAAGATGGTTAGGGCGAAGGAACACCTCGACACCCTCCAAGTCGAAGCTGGTGTTTTCTTCGAAAGGAACAAGCCGAAGTTCATTCTGAAGTCAAACGAACAGAACGCGTGGATCGTGCACTACATCGAGGATTCCATCCCTCCGATCCGCCTCGGCGTCCTTTTGGGCGAGTGCGTCTTCAACATCCGGTCGGCGCTCGATAACCTCGTTTGCGGCCTGATACGAACTTCGAATTCACACGCGCCGTGCATAAATACCCAATTCCCCATTTTTTCCGTCGAGAGTAAGTGGGAAAGCAAATGGCGAGGGTACCTCAAGGGTGTTGACCCAGCGGCGCAGAAGTTGATCCGGGACCTTCAGCCGTGCTTCCGCATGTCCGCCGCGCCAGAGAACGACCCTTTGAGCATCTTGAACGTCCTCTGTAACAGCGACAAGCATCGCGCGGTGACTCTTACGCTAGCGTACAGTCAGGACCTTACGGTTGCGGTGCATGCGAATGACGGGAAGGTCGATGTCCGGAGGGCGACAGAGCCGCTTTATGCTGGGGATGTCCACACGATACCTCTCAAGCTTAATCCCGCGAGCATCCAACCGAGCGCCCGCGTTGAAGCTGGAGGCACCGGCATCTTGATAATCCGGGAGATTGGACCGTGGGGACAGCGTCCGGTTTGGTCCGTCCTCACCGACCTATATGAATACGTCAGGGATCGCGTGGTGATTCCGCTGAACCCGTTCTTCGTCGCTTCGCATTTTGGTTCCCGGTAGAGGTCGCAGAACCGCTCAGCGGTCTGAGCCGCCTGTGTGCCCGTGAACGGATGCCGGGCAATTGTCCATTACCGGTCGCCACCCTTTTGTTTGCGGACGTGTGAGTCGTCGAAAGTCGCGCGTTTAAAGGTGCCCTCCTTTTTAAAAGTAGGCTGCGGGACTTTAATTTCAGTGATCTTGGACAGGATTGGTTTAGCCACAGTAGTTCCTTTGGGGACCCGATGGGACCCGGAGAGTTTTAAAGAGAAAAAACTAAAATTTTAAAAAGGTAGGCGGATGGGACCCAAAATATTTTAAAAAATGGATCGGGGAATTCCAGGAATCGATAGCGGAAATTTTTTTAATGAATGGACCCATGAAATGGAAGGGGACCCGGAAACTAAAATTTAGATGGAGATCGATCTGGGTGTGATACTCCACCGCCATCCTAAACCAAAAAGGGTAACCCGACCCCATCGCCTGTTCTACGTTAGGGTCCCCTAAGTGCCGTGTTATCAATAGCTTGATGCGCGGTAGATATTCCCTCTGACCTAACCAGGCATCGATCCAGCGCTATGGATGCGGGTTCCTGGAACTACTTCGGGAATGAAAGGGTAAGCAGAAGTTTGCCGACTCGCCGCTATTTCTTGACAATGCAACATTAGTTTGCTAACGTGGCATCTATGGAGATAGCCATGACGCCCTCGATTGTCAAGAATGTGGTTCGAATGCCGAAGCCACGATCAAGACAGGTTCGGACTCGAATTTCCTACATGAGCGCTGAACAACTGGAGCGTTTTCTTCGAGCTGCAAAGGAATTCGGCCCACGAGAGCACGCTATGTTTCTGTTCGCGGTGGCCCACGGCGCGAGAACTCAGGAGATAGCGAATCTTCGGATCAGCGACATCAATTTCAACAACGAGCAGGTTCATATCGCCCGTTTAAAGGGTTCCCTTCCCTCGACTCAGAACCTGCTGAAGGTGAAGGGCAATTCCCTGTTCGATGAGAGGGCTGTTTTAAAGACCTGGCTTGCGGTTCGGGAGCCGGACGCCGACAACTTCGTCTTTAACTCTCAGAAGTCCACTCAACTCAACCGCGTGACTGTGTATAAACTATTTAAAGCGATTGCTCGGAAGGCTGGGCTCGGAGAGACGCTTCAGCATCCGCACGTTTTGAAACACACGGCGGCCATGCTGCTTGTCCAACAGGGGGCTAATGCCTTCCTGATCCGGCAGGCTCTCGGGCATAAATCCTTCGATTCGACCCTCGCCTACGTCAATCCATCGGACGCGGACGCCTCGGCGGCCCTGGCTAAAGCGTTCAATCAAGCCCTTTAAATAGGCAACAAAGTTGATGTATTGTTGCATTCCGTATCTTTCTACCCCAGCAAACCACTGAGAACGCTAGCCTTGTTTTCTGGCCGGAATATGCAACACTACTTTTCGGCGGAATTCCCCATGAATGGCTCTTCAACTATCCGGAAACGCCTATCGGCGTGCTCGGCAGAGTATTTAAACTATTCAAGGAGCGCGTTGGACTGACTAACGCCTTGGGATATCCTGACCTGCCTGTTTGAGGCCCTGTGAAACCGTAGCTGGGTCGTGAAGAAGAGCGCCCGACTCATTCTCTTCCTGTCCGCTCTGTTTTCAATCACTTGCCGATCCTCGTTCCGCCTTTAAACCTGAACTATGTCGCGTCACGACGTAGACTATACGCTGCCTAATTTCGGTCAAAGAAGGTATCCCGAATCATTGCCTTGCCTTCGTTCTCAGGTCTGCCTTGCCGGTCGTTGATTAAGATTATTCGGCAGAGCTTTTCCAGGGTGTTGGACATCGCTGTCACGGTCTTGTGATCTAGCTTCTTGGCTGGGTCTGTCTCTTTATCGTCTGCGGTCAATCTAGCCGACAGCCTTTTAATCGAGCCTTTAATCACTCCTACCGGGAGGGCTGTTCTGCGCTTATAGGGGCTTCCGTCTTTTCTTGCGGGCATGTTTAAGCCTCCCTCGCCTGGCCGCGTTTGGGTTTTAGACTGGCGCGGAATTCTCTTTTAAATGTCTCGAAGCATTTGCTCCCGGCCTTAACGACCGCATTCCTGTCCGCGTCCACTTTTAAATATTGCCGCCTGATCCGGAACAGTTCGTCCATGCGGGCTTTTAGTTTTAGTTCGGCTTCGTCTGTAGCCGTGTGTCTGATATCCATTTCGTCTCCATGTTTAAATTCTTTAGTCTGCCGGTCGAAGCGGCTTGTCCAGATAGTGGACACCGACGGTTCATAAGCCTATGGTTGGGGCGTGAATTCCGCGTTTTTAATCCGATTGGCGGACCTGCTTAAAGCGGGCAAAAATCCGGCCCAGCGGAGAGCCATCCAGCGGGTTCTTCCACTCGTGGCCGCTAAATTCGAAAGTGGCGCTTATTCGGACCAACGAGAAGCGGAATCCGAGCTTCGCGCACTCATCGACCGGGAATGCCTGCGAATTCCGAATTAGATTGTCCAGATACTCTGTCTGCGTGGATCGGTACGAGTAAAAGCCTATCGCACACGTACCGGCGGACCCTCAACGGCAAGTAAACTCCTCACTTGGGACCAGCCTTGTATACTCATTTACGAAAGTCACAAATTGGGATTCGCCCCGGTTTTTTGGTCGAAAGCCGCCTATCAGGTCAGTTTGAAATCCTTTCCTGACGATTGGACAGCTCGGGTGTCGCTAACGTATAAACTAGAGACTGCTATGCCCCAAATTTCACTTGCCGATGCTGATGCGTTGTTGAGCAAGCTGCTCACGGAACGCATTCCCCTACACGCGCATTTCCTATCTCCGTCAGGAGCCGAAGCCCGAATATCAGGATTCGTGGATTCCAAGAACTCAGACGGGACCGTCGTGTTTTCCACTTCGGGACCGCCACTTGTAGCGGACAAAGGATATTTACGAGTTTGGATAGCCGGTGCTCGCACATCCATTTGGTACGGAGAAAAGCGAGAGCTACCGGACAATTTGAAGCCTCTCGCCGATAAATTCGGAGAAGCGGCCTTGATTTTTGACGTTTTGGAGTTTAACGAACGAGCCGCTTTATTTTTCACGATCTAATCCTTCTGCATAGGACTCTTTAATCTGCACAAAAGCCTCCTTTTCAGTGATCTACTGTGCAAGCCGGGTAGTGAAAGAAATCAATGGCCCAGGCAAAGCAATTTCCGTCATCCCTGCCATCTCTTGAGGTTGTTCAGTTACTGAACAGCTTCGACCGTCTCCAGCGTCGCGGTATCGAAATACTTCTTACTGTTCACCTGCTCGAAACGCTCAAGTCCAGGAACAGTCTCAGCGAGCTGCCACCTGCCCCGCCACTTGATGCAGCATGCGGCATCTGATTGCCTGTAAAAAATCGGCTCCCAGCTCAGTGCATTCTCATCGTGTCGAATCACGGCGACATGATCGCCAAGAACATATGTAAGCTCGGCCTTCAGGCCACTCCAATCAAAATCGTCACGCATTTTAAAACCTATTCTGAATGTCAAAATATCTGACAAAATAAGATTAAATTAAATCGTTAGAGTAACTTCTTAGTACTAGTCCATCAAAAATGAACCTTTCGTTCCATTCCAAGATTGGACGCACCCCGATAAAGTGTGGACATGCAGTTAGTACTTAAAACTTTGGTAGAGGGACTTGCCATGAACCATTTGCTTCCGGTTGGCACAAACGAGTGGGTTCACGCACTGACAGCGGTTGCAGTGGGCTACTTGGCGTTTCGCGGGCTATGCCTCGTCATTCACAATACTTGCTGCCGGATTTTGGAGTGGGGCCAGCGAAACGGACACGTCTAGGCTACGCGCCGGAGCTTAGGCGAAAGAGCATCTGCCAGGCGGATCGGCGAATCGGCCTCTCCCGTCGTCACTCACGGTGCCTGTTTTTGCCCGACGCTTTTCGCAGCTTTGTCTGCAAGGAATTTAATATAAACGCTTCCGACCTGAGAGAGCGTGATTAGAGTTATAAGAAATTGAAACAAGCAATAGACGCAGAGACCAGCGATGAGGGCCACAGCGGAGACTCTCGTCGTCGAGTACCCCATCGGTAGCAGGGAACCTGATCCATCTGTGAGCAGAATGACCAAAAACATGACGAGTACCGCGCACCAATGCACAACGGCGGTCCATGAGAATACGAACAGCAAATCGGAGTATGGACTAGTTCTTCCAGATGGTGCGGCTAGTCCTATGGTGAATTGTGGTTCCGGGAAAGTCAGTGAGATCGTGAGGCCCGCAATACAAAATCCGAGGGCAATTGATGCATAGGCGATCACACCCGTAGTAAGGTCGCTGATTTTTGGGTAGAGAGCAAACAGACGACCCCCGAATCCCAGTAAAACGATCACCACTACTGAGGCTGCGAGACTTTCCCAGGTCAGAACGATCTTGCGCCAACGAGGACGCACTTCGTGTCTAAGATAGTGCCCTAGTGGCTTCAACATCTACTTCTCCCCATCTTCGGTCTTCGCACCGTTGATATAACTGGAAAGATTTACACGCACATCAACTTCATTCGGCAGATTGGTTTTAGGATCAATTTCCAGGGACAGATTCAAGTGCTGTACGTGTTTGTTCAGATCCAAGGTTATTAGTCCGGAGTTTTCGGTGATCGCGCCGACAACTTTAATTTTTTGGAACATAGTCTTTGCAGAGGATGCACCCACCCTGATGAAGTCAATCAGGCCCCTGTTCTTCGACAAGCTCTTTCCCCGTTTCGCGTGAGCCGTGACATCGAGTGACTTGGCATCTGACTCGCTAGCAACGGCGGTCAGTTGATCGTGTCGATCCGTCCAATCGAAGTTTGGCCGACCTATGGTAATTGTCGCTCCCTGAATTCGACTAAAGCTGTTCAACCTGTCGGCAAATGAACTGTCGGCCACCGGGTTGAAAACCAGTTCTAGGGTCTTGAACTCGTCGAAGCTCTTGGAATATCTCTCGATTAACGAGCTCAAAGAAAACGCACTCAACGTTCCTCGTTTGGTCTCGATAAGGAGCATCCTCTTAGCCGCGTCGATCATGGCGTATGTCTTGCGAGCAGGAAACCGACCGGGCAAAGTCGCTTCTGTTAGCTCCTCTTTTGAGTTGACGTCAAAAAAGAGTGTACTTTTCTCCGAGAACCCTGTGTAAACGACCAGAAATAGTTGCCCGTTTTCCAGACTTGCCCTACCAACGGCGATGTTATGGCCTCCGCTCTCAGAGTGATATCCCCTCAGCCCCGTCAGCAGGGTCAACAATCTAAGGTAGTCCGCCACGCCACCCTGGATGTGGCCGTGCATCGAGAAGACTTCGAAGCGAAAGGATTTCTTGGGCATCGCCTATAAATCGTACATCCGCTACCCAGTGCTAAGAACACACTATGTTACTTAATTGACTAAACAAGTATTCAACAACTGGACATAACATCAGGACCAAATTGGTTTCGATACGTGGCTCGTTCAATCAGTGCAACAAGCTGGCTCGAATGTTTCTCCTGCCCGCGCCTTTAGGGTTTTAAAAGAGGGTGAGAAGAAACCAGTTATCTTCCACCAGTTTTCTTCTCTTTGTTTTATTCCTATATTCTAGAAGCGTGCCTTTAAAGCACTAGTTCGGTTCCTTTAAAGCACCGGTGGTAGTTCTTTTAAAGCACCGGTACCAGTTCCTTTAAAGCACCACCCAGTTCCTTTAAAGAACTAGTAACCTGCATACTGATCCGCCTCCCTAACACTGGTTTCCTGTCGGGCCGCCATCGCTTCCCTTTTGTGCTTTGCCTTGGCTGCCCTTTCCTGTCTGGCTTGGGCTCGGGCCACGTCGGCAATCAGACCAATGATGCGCTTTTTCTCTTTATAGTCGCGTTCGCTAGCAACGATGGCCGCTACTTCCTTGTAAAGGCTCTCGCTTGGTGGCAGGTCTCTTAGCTCCTCTAAGGTTGGGCAGAGGCTGTCATAAATCCAGGTCGTCAACGACATCCGGTCACGAAAGGTGTCCGGTTTCAGAACGCCGGTCGGTTTAAAAACGGAATTCTGGATTCCTCGAATGCCGGGGCTTTTCTCCCAAAGCCCTAAACATCCGCAGAGCATCTGCACGCCATAGACAGCCGTATTCCGGCCTCGGATGCCAGTGGCGTTCATAATCGATGTCAGGCTCTGAGCTTCCGAGCGATTATTCCAGCCCACGGTCTTGCGATAGAGGTACAGGAAAATTCTCAGCGTCGAGTCCGGTATCGGGCTGCTGACCATCTCATCGAAAATCCAGTTCGGCATTGGTGTGTAGCCCCCCGCCTCGCAAATCTGTTCTTGAAGGGTTTTAGTTGGAGTGGTCATCGCTGCTCCCTGCTACGGGAGCGCCGTCAACTGATCGAACATTGGTTGCAACTGTCCGAGATTTAAACTTCCCGACTTCAAATTCCACTTGTTCACCCTTTTCCAGTTTTCGACCTGGAATCTGGGTCTTATGAACAAAATATTCTCTGCCATCTGCGCCAAGGATGAAGCCAAAACCATCCATGACGAGGTAGAACTTAACTTCGCCTGTCATTTTAATTCCTTAATTGATTGATTTGCGCTCGGAGGATTTGCGTGAAGGAAACGCTTGGAGATTCACGGGTGAACCCAGTGGGGGTCTACTTAAATTTGTACAGATACTGGACACCGGCTTTGCTGAGACCGATCAACTACTGAACCGGATCATGCGATGTGCCCGCCGCCTCGATGGCTAGGCCGGTGGTGATGTTGTCCATGCGTTCAAGCGATTCGTCCACGAGCCATTGAAGTTCACCCGGACTTTTGTTCGGATCACGGGAACAGAGCTTTCGGTCTTCGGCATCGTTTTTCGCCATTTGCGCTACTGTCTTTAGATCAATCACTCTGTGCCACCCGTTCACTATCCGGACGGCTGGCTCCCAAAACGGTGTTCAAACCGGCGTCTGCTTCGCGAACCGCCTGTTCCAGCTGCGACGAGACATTTCGAAGTCTTCGCGTTGTTCGTTCGTCTTGTGCCTCGGAATACGCTTGGTCAAGCAGTTCAGGGCCGTCGAGAATGATTCGGTATGGTTTGAAGGTGTCCCAAACGTAAATGATTTTATCGACCGCTGCCTCGATTTTCTGAACGCGCTCGGCAGATAGAGATCGGTGTCTCAGGTAATCGCTAATCCGACTGGAGTCGAGGCCGGTCGCTGCGGCCAGCATAATTTTTTGGATTTGCCGGGTGTTGATTGTTGCTATTGTCCTGTTTCTTGAATCGGGCATGGTCGTTCCTTCGTCGGAAATGTTTCCGCAACCCTTCAATTTAAAAAACGGACGGTAGCGCTTATCGGGAACCGTCCACATCAAAGGCAATTTGTTGTAGTTCGTAATCTAAATCTGCGGCCTTGTGCTTCAGCTCTGCCGAGATTTCCGCCTTGACTTTCTTGAGGTGGCGAGAGGCTGCGGTGCGGCTGGTGAACTCGCGGATCAGTTCTCCATTTTCCGTGAGGCCAAATCGACCACTAGTGATCTTGCATATTTCATATTTAACGCTAGGGCCGGTATCTCCAATGGAGTCTGAAAGCGCTTCTTTATACTGTGCGGATTCTGACTTACTGGAGACCGGATCATTCGTATCGTCAACCCAATCCGCTTCATCAAAGTCATCCTCGCCTCGGTGCCCGACATCATCGCTGCCAAATTCCGCTTTGACATCGTTAAGTTCCATGTCCTTCGAACCGCCGCCGGTACAAAGATTCTTGGAGTATCCAGAAATCTTGATGCTACCGTCAGCCAGCGGTTTGACTTCTTCAACCATCGACATGCCGCGTCCGTAGCCGAAACCAGCTTTTGAAAGAGTTGTGTTCCAGGCTTTGATGTTTGTTGAAAAGTACGGAGGGAAGCAAACAGGGCATGTACTGCACTGTTTAGCACCACATCTTATGTCTTCCTCGGTCAGATACTGATCGTGCAGACATGACGGAAAATGGCATTTGAAGCATTTTTTAACCCGATAGTATTTCCCTTCCTCGTGCCAGTCGGATTCCTGCGCTTCGAGTCCATGCGGGCAAGTCGGGACAACCTTAATGGGTTTTGCTTGCGGGGTCGGCTGCGGCGGTTTGTGGAATCCACGTGCACCAGTCAGCGGACTGCCTGCCAGTGTGACCGGGAGGCGCTTTCTTCGGTTACTTGTCGTCGTTTCCATTTGAGTCTTCGATTTTCTGTGAAGAAGGAGCGGTCAAGATTTCTCCTGACCACTCCCCCGAAGACCCCGTTTGGCGACGGGAAATTTTAGGTCGCGCAAATTCGTGTGCCGTTTATCCAGGGCCTTCGGTTCACTAATTTAAATTCACGGCCCGCCAAGGCCGGGGGTTTAAGAACAGAATAGATATCCCCATCTAGGAGTCGCGATCCCTCAAGTTTTGTCGCTAAGATGGTGTAATCAGAGCCGTAGCCAAAAACCCTTTCTTTTCAATAACCTTGTGTGGCTTCGTGTCCGATCCTGCGCCGAAAAGACTCCAAAACTAAGGAAACGGTACATTTTCTGTGAGTCGCACTGCCGGAATGCGTCGCCGTCCACTCTCAATAGAGAGACGCTCGACTAAATTCCGATCCTGTAGTCGGGACACTGCCCGCGAAATCGATGACCGAGCAACCGAAACCCGATTTAAAGCTCGGATCGCCAACGGCGACTGTTCCTTTAGTGCTGCCAGGATCGAGCACTGCAACTTCGACAATTTGGTTCGATTCATAGTCTCTTTCTGGTTTCGCGTGTTCAGTATCTGGACAAGCCGCAACACGTTTAGCTCATTTCGACCAACCCTCGACATATGACCCTGGCAGAGTTCGAAACTCTTCCAACGCTACTGCGGTCACTTTAATAGCCTTCCAGTGGCTTTCGATCAGTGCTATGGCATGTGAGACAGCTTGTGCTCCCTGCTCGTCACTGAGGGTCGAAATGAGCTTTTCTCCGGCCCGAATGTCGTCTTCCGCACGAACCCAAGTGTCTTCATTTTCCAACAGATGAATTCCGCCCGCCGTCCTGTCTGCGCTTTTATCTCGGCAAACAAACCGCAGAGCGTCAACTTAAGCTTGTCCTCCGTGGTTGCGTCGGGTCCGGGGAGAGATAGAGTGTGACCAACGGTCTCGAAACCTGGAATCTGGGCTTGGGGCACCCGCTCAAGGGTTACGAACTGAAGATTCAGTCTCAAGATTGCCGACGCCACAGTGTGCCCGGCCTCATGTATTGCTAGCAGGTTCATGCTGCCGCCTTCTTCCGTTCGATAAATGTTTTTAAATCAGACGGGTCAATCAGGAACTTTTTCCCGAGCCGGATGTAGCGAATTTCTTTTTGCTTCAGTAAATACCGGAGTTGGCCGAGCGTGATCGAAAGGGCGTGGGCCGCCATTTTCACGTCGAATAGCAAAGGCTCAGGAAATGACTTTATTGATGTAGATGGGTCAGGCACAAAACAAACCTCAACTTAGGATTGAGTGTTTTGCGCCCGTACAGGTGGGGGGAGCGAAACTAGTTTTGCGGGTCGCCGATTACGAGGCTATTGCCTGCTGCGATGCGAAACTAATTAGCATTGCTTCTGACCTTCGAACAACTAACCAGCGGCTTGATCTGCGTTACAGGTGCGGTCGAACCGTTCCACCCTACGCGCTTCTTTGTCCGTTGTGCTGCTCGCTTCCCGAAGCAACTAACTCTGGATACAGGGTACCAGGACCATTGACAAAAGTCAAGAAATCTTTCTAGCCCACAGTCCCTTGCTACTCCGTGCTACTATTTCGGGTGTATTTGAGACTTGTCAACGTCCCGCTCATTCAATCGCTTGCGAGAAATGGAACGCTGTTTTTGCTTGCTACTACAGCGTTTTCAGGGTATTACATCGTTTGACGGAGTTTTACGGAGCGTCACGATTTTTCTTTGATTGCGAACATAACCCTCCAAGTATAGCAGACGACGCGGAAGATTCGCGCGAAGGCTATCCTAGTGGATACAGCGACTAGCAAATTGGATAGTAAAGGTGACGCGTGCGCGGGGATGTGAACGTGGCGTCAAACGAGGCGCCTTCACGGCTGATGGCAGGCCACCTCAGCATTTCGTTGAGCATCCCGTGCATTGTGAGCGAGTTTCGCTGTGGAACCATGCGAGGCGTCTGGCGGGCAAAGCCCCTCGCCGTCGGTCGACATCCGACGGCACTCGAAGTGCAATGATTCTCGCAACAGTTACGATCGTTTGCATCGTTGCAGTTACGAGTTGATTTATCTAAATCGGGCGCCGTCACGATGCTGGCGCACCATGCAAGCTGTTTGCGCGGATAGTCCTTGGTGTACGACTGCGGTAGTACTGCTAGAACGAACGTGTGAAACGGCTTTTGTCTTGACATCGTCGGGATGGCGGAATGACAATTCTGCCGCAATCGTTGCGCTGGTCGGCGCAGGCGCAGTTCCCCGTCCCCTCGAACGCCAGAGTGCACACGATAACGGTCTAGGTCGAGGCCCCGCAGAAAAAAATTGAGTTGGTGTTTGGGAAGCCCCTTAAGGAGGCTGCAATGAGGGTTTGCGAAAGGTTTGTGCGCGCGCTGGTGCTCACAGCTGGCATGTGTTGTCTCGCGGCAGGTTTCGCGAGCGGTCAGACAACAGTTTCTCCTTCGAGTCTGAGTTTCGGAGTTCCCGGCACTGCACCGGGTCCCGGAATCGTGAGTTCGTCGCAGCCGATTTCGATCACTGTCGCAGCGGGCGCTACCCCAAGCATCAGCCTCTCAAAGATCGGCTCCGGTGATTTCACCGAGACCGACAACTGCAACATCGGAACGGGTACGGTCTCTGCGCCAGGCTGCGTGATTAACGTGACGTTCATGCCTTCAACCACCGGCCTCAAGAGCGCGACGTGGACCATCAACGCGGGACAGGGCGTCGCCGTACAGGTACAGCTGACGGGCGCGCTTGGCGCGGTTCCTCTGTTCACGAACCCGGTGAACGTCGCTACTTCCAACGGCGGCGCTTCATTTAATTCTCCCGTCACCTTCGGTTCGCAGTCGTTCAACTTGAGCTGCCCTGCGGGCGCGACAGCAACGATTTCCTCAAGCCCCGATGGTGTTGGCAACGTTGTTGTGGACAACTACCTCACCCTGAGTTCTGGCCCGACACCAACCAGCCAGACTCCATTTGGAAACGGTGCGCCTGCCGGGAACGTTTGCACCGGCGGTGTCAGCGACTCGAATCAACAGGATTGCTTCACGGATGCGTATCGCACTGCTGCAGGCAACCTCGGCGCTAACGGCTTTGATCCCGACAACTTCGCGAGCAGCTGGGGAGTTCCACCGATTAATGTGAGTAGTGCTTTCTCGGGGAATGTCACAGCGACGTTTAACCTTCTTGACGAGGGCGTCGTGCTGACCAGCAGCCGACTGTTTCTCGTGTCGAAGTGCACGGTGGCGGGCGTTGTACCGGGCGGAACGATCACTGGAAATCCGGTTGATCCGGCCGATCCAAAGACGCAAACGCAGACATCTACGTTTGACAGCATCGGCGGACAGACAGGTGCACTGACGACAGACACCTCAAACTCGCCCAACAGCGTCGCAAAAGGTACGACGCAGGTCACGACCGACTTTGCGGTTCCCCAGCAATTGTTCTCGCAGTTGGTGAAAGGGACGTCAGCGGCGCCAGCGGTGTGCTTGCGCCTGAATATGGAACAGGACACAGCAAACAATAACGCTACGATGTGCAAGGCGTTCTTGATTCAATGCTGGGATCCGACCCACACGACTCTAACGGGCGACAATTGCGTCACGACACCGAGTGCCGCTCGCAATTTGTTTGACGCCACGAAGTACGATTCGCTCGATGCGCCCCCGGGACAAAATTATCTGTCCAGCGCCTGCTCGGGTGTCGGTAAGACATGCGCACAGCCGGTCATCGGCTCGACCGCCGCTGGGACGATGCTGGTTGGCCCCGGCATTCTTCTAGGCGGCGATCAGTGGTTGTGCCCGCCGGGTTCTCCCCTTTCGACTTGCTCGAACCAACAACTGAACACGGTAACGCCTACGACCCCGGCCAGCTATGATCCGGCGAATTGCGTTTTGACCGGATCATTGGCGAACGACCTGTGCCCGCTGGATACGCTGACCCAGTTCAAAGGCGCCGCCGACCCAGTTCACGGCAGCACGACGACCGGCAAAAACTCGATCTTCATTCCGGTAACGAACGTGCCGCTGCCATTTACGCAGACTACGGTCACGGGACGAAATGCAAACGGCTGGGTGACGAATCCGTCGGTCAACGCCACATTCGTTTCCAACCAGGCGAACTACACGCCTGCGACTGGGAACCCGGACGCCAATGGATTTGTGCCGGCACCGCCGTACAGCGTCACGTATGGCTTCGCGCCCGCCGCAACGCCAGCCCCGGACACAACGTTCCCCGTGGCGAACGACGCGAGCAATTTCAATGGCCCCAACGTAACTCCTGGTTTCGGTACGCCGCTGTGCAACAAGACCGGAGTTCCGGCAACGTTCACTTCCTCAACTCTGACTCCCTACGCCGCCGCGCCGCAGGGTATTTACAATCTGCATTACTTCACGACAGATTGCGCGCTGACGGAAGAATTGCTCTTCCAGCCAACGATGAGCCAACTCAGCGACGCAAGCGCCAACTGGGCTTCGTTCCGAGCCATCGCGTTCGGCGTTGACAACCTGGCTCCCACGCTGTCCTGCACGGTTCCGGGTGCAACCGGCCCCAACGGCTGGTACATCTCGGCCCCAGCGGTGAGCTGCGCGGCAAACGACGACTACTCGGGCTTCGCTCCCGGCTCCCCAGCCGCGAACGTGGGCTGCGATCCGGGAACCAATCCGGACTGTAAAGTCCTGATTGGCAACACGAGCGCGACACTTACTCCCACGGTCTCGGGAAGTGGTGCGGCGGCGCAAATTCCGCAGCAAACAATCCAGGATCTCGCCGGCAACATTTCCAATACGCAAGGCCCGTATCCGACGCCGATCGACAATACGGCGCCGACGTTCACGGCGAAGTTCAACGCGTCGGGCACGACGTTCAACGTTGGCCAATCGGTGATGGGCACATTCACGTGCGCAGATAGCATTTCGGGCGTGGCTGTTTGCGGACCGCAGACCGTCTCGACTTGCACAGGAACACCAGGGATGGGCTTGGCCTCGTTCAACACGCCGGTGCCGATCGATACTACGGCCGGCGCGGTCGGCTCACACACCGTCCGCGCAGTCGATTGCGCGGGCAATCCGTCAACGACATCAGTTACCTACAACGTGGCGTTCGGTTCGGCGGAACTGCTGATCGCAACTCTTCCGAATCCGCTGGCCTCGGTCAAGAACGGCAGCAATCTGACGTACAAAATAGCCGTGCTGGATATTGGCCCGAACGCGGCGAGCAACGTCGTCGTGACCAACCCAATTCCTGCGAACACAAGCTACGTGAGCGCGATCTCGGGCATCGTGTCGTGCACTCTGGCTGGTTGCAACGACTTGACGGCGGGATCTTCGTGCAGCTTCAACCCCACCGCCAATACCGTGACTTGCTCGACGCCAACCGTGAAGCCCGTTATCCCAGGACTCACCGGCTTCGTCATCAAGCTGGTGGTGAAAGTTTCGGTACCGAAGGGCACGACGAGCGTCACCGATAAGGCGACAGTCTCGTCGTCGAATCCGGATCCGATCAAGGGCGACAACACCGCGACTGTGACGACGAAAGTCACGCAGTAACCGCGAACTACATCTCAATCCTCGAGAGAGGCGTCTGCCGGAAGCGGCTGGCGCCTTTTCTTTTGGTTCGCGTTAAAGTTCGCAACACAGATCTCGATCGATCAGATCGCGTGCGGGACACATCCCGTGAGGTAAAGACTGATAAGCCTGCCAAAGGGCGGTCAGAGCCGGCGACCTTTACTGGGGGACCCTGATTGTTTCAGAGTTCGGCCTCTGGAAGGATTTGCGAAGGAAGAATGGAAGCCCCAACCCCGCCCGTGTTTTGTGTAAGGATGTGATTCTAGGCACTTTGCGGCTACGCGATGCGCAAGGATTTGATTTTAAAGGGTTTATTGCGGGCGAGAGTATCAGGAGGCACACCGGAGGTCCGGCGGTTTAGCGGGACCTGCGGCTAAGCGCCGCCGGATGAGAACTGCTTGCTGGCTTCAGCGTAGATCGCCTTGAGGTCAGCGCGATCTAACAGATGTTCTGCGCCAGCCTCTTTCTTCAAATCATCGAAAGCGCGCATCGCCTGGCCATATTGGCTTGTCGCTGCGCGCGGATCGCCGCCGAGCCGGATCGCCTCGCCCATCAGGAAATGAATGCGCGCGGTTTCGATTCGCGCACCCAGCTTTTCGCTGCGTGTCAGATCGTCTTCAAGCATTTTTCGCGCCGGCACGTATTCCTTCGACCTAATCGTCGCTTCAGACAGATCGACAGAGCCGCGCATCGCATAGTAGGTAAGGTGTTGCGAATCGGCCTGTTGAATCGCTGCCTTGAGATCCACTGCCGCGGGTTTGCCTTCCGCAATGGAAACGCGTCCCAAATTCAGCCGAGCGATCGCCGCTTTATCGCGATCCTTCGCGCGAGCCGCGGCGCTCGCGGCCTGCTCGTAGTATCCCCGCGCCGCTTTCCAATCTCCGCCGTAGTACGCGACGTCACCCTGCGTATTGAGGAGCTCGCTATTCACGACGTCGCTCTTTAAATCTTTCGCCATGTTTCGCGCTTCGTCGAGAGGCTTGCCCGATTCGCCCGGGCGTCCCGCCAAGGCAAACGCGCCGGCCAATCCGTTCAGGGCTTCGACCATGTCGATGCTTTGATTGTTCGCGGAACGATAACCGTTCACGGAATCCTGCATCGCGCTTACGGCGCCGCCGACGCGGCCCTCGTAAGTCAGTACATTGCCAATCAGCACAGAAACACCGGCTGCGGCGCGCGCATTGTTGGCCTTGCGCGACACTTCTTGCGCTTGAAGAAGAACCTGAAGCGCTTTGTCGTAGTCGCCCATCGACGTGTACACGTCGCCGAGCGCGCTCAGCGTCTCGGACAGATAAATCGGCTGATTCTGTTTTTGGCGCAGCGCGAGCGATTGCTGGTAGTAAATCAGCGAATTGTCGGTGTCGCCTTTCGCGAAATAGATGTAGCCGATGTTGCTGAGGCACACAGCCATGTAATTTTCGTCGTTGGCGTCGCGTTCGATCTGAAGCGCGTCTTTGTAATCCTGTAATGCTTTGTCGAGGTCGCCGCGGCTTTCGTACAACACCCCGCGGTTGATCAAAATGTCGCCGTATTCTTTCTTGAGGCCGATTTCTTTCAGTATCTGGAGCGCCTGGTTGTAGTTCGCCATCGCCACGTCGGGCTTGCCCATGGTGATCTGAACCTGGGCGCTTTCGGAAAGACTGTTGGCCAGCAAGCGCTTTAGTCCGAGCTTGCGCGAGATTTCCATCGAGTCCTGGAAATTTTTCATCGCGTCTTCGGGCTTGTTCATCCCCCGGTAGGAGATTCCGAGCGAATGCAAAAGGAGTGCCTTCTGCTCCTGGTTGTCGTACTGAACGGCAAGGCTCAAAGCGTTATTCAGGGGAGTCAACGCACCTTGCGGGTCGTCTTGCAGAAATGCCACCGTGCCCAGTTGCCAGAGCGCCTTAATATTTTTTGGATCGGACTTGAGGATATTCTGAAATTCCGTTCGGGCTTTCGCGTAATCGCCCTGATCGACATATAGGCTGCCAAGTGCGTACTCGATGTCGGAATCCTGCGGAAAGGTTTTCGCGAGGTTCTCGTAAGCTTCGATGGCCTTTTTCGGATCCTTCATCACACGCCAGTGATTGGCCTGGATGAAGTATTTCTCTGCTTTCGGGAGTTGATCGCTCAGTTCCATCGCGCGGCGCGAGTTGCGCTCGGCATCCGCGTCATAACCCAGTTCGAGATCGATCTCCGCCAAACGAGAAAACGCGAGTGCGAATTGCGGATCTTCCTTGATCGCGCCCTGCAATCCTTTGATCGCATCGAGATTCTTGCCTTCGCGGATGAGTTGCAAGCTTTGGTTGTAGTCACGCAACGCTGCGACCGATTCCGACGTTGGCTGGAACGAGCTGGCCTTCAATTCTTTCAGCACGTCGGACGATACGGATAGATTGGTGCGGATCAGTTCGGCGAACTGATCCATCGTCTTTGGAAAGTCTTTTTCGCTTGGCACGTCGATGCGCAATGGGACCGTGCGGTCATGTTTGCGGTCTTGCAATGTCCCGTCGATGCGAATCTGGTCACCGTATTTCGCGTAGCGTCCCCAAACCAATATGTCGGCATTGGAGTTCTCGGCGATACGACGAAGCGTGTCGGGATCGAATTCGGCATTCGATGAGATATGCAGGTCTTTCAGGATCTGGAAGAGCCGATCGGATGACACCGTATGGAGGTGCGCCGATTGCCCGACATCGGTGCTCAAAATGTTTGCGACGCTGCTACCAACCCAATCAATCGACGGATCGCCCGACGTATTCCGGAACGGCAGAATCGCGAGCGAAACCGGTTGGATCAGCCCCGCCGACGAGCCGCCCGGGCGAAGCACAACGCGATCGTGAATAAAGTAACCGCCAGCGGCGAGCACGACAACGATGCCGCCGATGACCAGCCACTTTTGATACGGCGGCGCGTGGCTGATGCGGCGCGATGGCGCGATAATCGTGCCGCGCTGCGCACCGCCGGTATACGCTTCAAGATCGTTGATAACTTCGCGCGCGGTCTGATAGCGCTCCGTCGGCTTGATCTCAAGACACTTCGCGACGATGTCGCTGATGACGCCCGGAATACCGAGATCAAGCTGAACGAGCGGAGTCGCCTTTTCCTGCGTCCGCTTGAACATCATCGCCATCGCGGTTTCCGCTTTGAATGGCGAAATCCCTGTCAGCGCCTCATAGAAAATGATGCCGAGCGCAAAAAGGTCCGAACGCGCGTCGACTTTCTCGCCCTTCGCCTGTTCCGGCGACATGTATTCGGGCGTGCCCATCAGCGCACCGGTCTGTGTCATCCCTTGTGATTCGAGCGATCGGGCGATGCCGAAGTCCATTACGTAGACACGGCCGTCCTTGTCGGACATCACGTTCTGCGGTTTCAAGTCGCGATGAACGACACCGGCTGTATGCGCAGCATCAAGCGCCGCGGCGATTTGCAAAATGATGGGGACCGCTTCGTCGACCGTCAGCTTCACTTTTTCATGGATGAGCCCGCGAAGGTCTCGCCCTTCAACGAACTCCATCGTGATGAACTTGATTCCTTGCGCTTGGCCAAGATCGAAAATGCGGATGACGTTCCGGTGCGTGACCTCGCGCGCGAGGATCAACTCCTGTTTGAAGCGGCGCAGAATTTCGGGATGGCTGGCGAGTTCGGGACGAATCAGTTTGATCGCGACGAGACGCTCAAGCTCGTTATCGCGCGCCTTGTAGACGGCGCCCATGCCGCCTTGTCCTAGCAAAGCGAGAATTTCGAAGCGTTCGGCGAGGAGAAATCCTGGTTCGAGCTGCCCTTTTGCGGCGGCTTCGCTGGACGGCCGTGGCGTGACGGCGACGGACCACGCCTGAGTCCCGCCCATCGTGCCACCCATGGTGCCACCGAGGGTGTCGCTTGGCGGCGGCAGCGTCATGTCAGCCAGCGGCAGCGGCGTACTGCACTTCGTGCAGTGGTCCGCGCTGGGCGGGTTATCGGCTTGACATAAAGGGCATTGCATTGAGCTGGCGGTCTAGGTCACCAGAATAACTCAATTATGAGTGCCCTACAGAGAATTGCAACAGGAGTGCGAGCGTGTATCTACCGAGTTAGTAAGCTCTTAGCGACAAAGTACTGGGATCAAATCGCGTTGCAGCAGGCTTAAATAGGCCGCCCTATTTCTTGAATGCGGCGTCGATGCCAGCCTGGGCGATGGCCTCGTCAATCTCCGATTTTGCGCCGCTCGCGGAAATCCCGCCGATCGTTTTGCCGTCGACTTTGATCGGTAGACCGCCTTGATTCGGGAAAAAGTCGGGGAACGCCAAGCCGTCGACATTGCCCTTTTTCACATAGTCGGCGCCATCTTTGGACGGAGCGCCATAGGCGGCGGCATGCCGAGCCTTTTTCTGAGCAAACTGGATGGTGCCGAAGGGCGCGCCGTCCGCCTTTTCCAGAAAGAGCAAATTGCCACTGTCGTCGACGACACAGATTGTGACCTCGACGTTACGCGTCTTCGCCTCGGCTTCGGCGGCGGCGACCATCACCTTGATGGTCGCGAGGTTGAGATATTTCTTTGTGGGAAGGTCGGTGGCCAGCGTGCTGGTGGCGAGGAGAAAGCTCAAAACTACGAATATTGGTTTGCGCATGGGGCGGATGCTATCAATTGCACGCGCAATTTGCTAGATGGCGCCCGAAAAACGCTCTTTAGGAGAAAATTTGAAACGCGAACGAGACCGCGTGCGCGACGAGTTCGCGGCTCACGATCCCAGCGATGGCTTGTACCGGATTGCAGATCAAGTCCGACCCCAAAAGGACGCCCGCCGCACGAACCATCTGCCCGAGCAGGCACGCGTCGAGCACGCCCCAAAGAGTTTGACCGATCACATTCGCTACGTACATTGCGACATCCCCTGCGTACTCAATGTTTGACGTAATTCCAGCCGCGACTGGTAGCCGCAGTCCTGCAAAGATCGCTGCCAATCCCAGGCCGCCGTGCCAGATCTGATTCGCCGTCGCTCTCGCCAACATGTTCCACCTCCGGTGCTTAATTCCGCTTACATATATATGTCGGTCGAGCGTCGCCAAAATCGACAGCAACGCCGGCGAAAACTAGAAATCGGATAGCGATATCACTGGCTGTTCCTCAGCGCTCGCATCTTCGGCGTCTATATCATAGATTCTGAAGCGTTTAGAATAACGTCCGGTTATCGACCGCCCTCGGGCGTCGGTCCAAATCTGACTTCCGATTTAGATTGAAAGACTGGTTCTCCGGGCTCGGCGGTCTCTCTCCAGCCTCATGCAGAAATTCCCGAAGTGCAGTAGATTAGTTCCACTCACGCGCCAGATCATGAGCAATCCACTGTTTTCTCTCCGATACGACGCAGATATCTCTCCACGCCGACCGATGCGGCGCGGGAACATCCGCGCGAACACCATCGCGACGCTCGCGTGCGTGAGCATATTTCTCGCTGGCTGCCGGCCGACGCCCAAAGAACCGGTCACCCTCACTTTCCTCGATCCGGAGTGGTCTCACGATTCACGCGAACGCGATGCCTCTCACGAACAAGTGCTAGCCGATTTCACAAAGGAATTCGGCATCCGAGTCACGCATCTGCCCGGACCCGAAAATGCTTCGGCGCAACTCGTTTTGACCGAAAGCTTGTTGAAAAAAGGCGCGGCGACTCCGGACGTCTATGGAATCGATGTCATCTGGCCGGGCATGCTGAGCGAATATCTTGTCGACTTGAAACCTTCCCTCGCGGCCGAGGTCCAGGCGGGCGATCCAGACTTGATCGCGAACTACACCGTGAAGGGCAGGCTGGTCGCGGCGCCCTACCACTCCAACGTCGGCGCGCTTCACTATCGAACGGACTTGCTCGAAAAATACGGCTATCGCGAACCTCCGCGAACGTTGAACGAACTCGAAAAGATGGCAACGCGCATTCAAGCGGGTGAGCGTGCCAGCGGGCAGAAAGACTTCTGGGGTTATGTGTGGCCCGGCGCGGTAGGCGAAGCATTATTTTGCGATGCGCTGGAGTGGCAAGTGGCCGAGGGTGGCGGACACGTCGTTGAAGCAGACGGCGAGGTCAGCGTCAACAATGCGAACACGGTCCGGGCGTGGAAGCGCGCGGCGCGCTGGATCGGCACGATATCGCCGCCGACTGTTCTGTCCTACCAGGAATGGGACTCGTCAAACGCATTCTGGACTTCAGGAAGGGCTGCATTTCAGCGCGGTTGGGAGTCGGACTATTTCATCGCTAATCCGGTGCTGGCATATCCATTCAATGATCGAGCCGGAATCACCAGCATGCCGGGAGAGAAAGGAGTGCGCGTTGGCACGCTGGGCGGACTCGGGCTGGCGGTTTCGCGTTCGTCAAAGCATCAGACCGAAGCGATTTCACTCGTGCGCTTTTTGCTGAAGAAAGAAGCGGAGCTCGATCAGCAACGAGCCTCGTCACCTCCCCCCAGGGGTCCCAGACGCTTCGAAATTCCGACGATCCTAACCGCCTACATTCATCAGCAAGAAACCGGCGGCGTTCCTGGAGCGCGTGTAGTGGCGCGCCCGTCGACCGTGACCGGAGACAAGTATTCAGCGGTATCGAGCGCCTATCAACAGGCGCTACATTCGGTGCTCGAACACAAGATCAGTGCCGAAACGGCGGTGGCTTCGCTGCAAGAACAACTGTCGCAAATCATGACCTCACAATGAGCACTGGCCAAACATTCGCGCTGACTCGCCGCGTCCTGATCGGGAGCAAGTTGCGGTGGTGTTTTATTTTCATCGTGCTTTTGATGACGATAGGGAACGCGCTGCTTCTCTGGCAGTTCAATCTGGTCCGGCAGCAGCGCGAGCGGTTACTGGGCGTCGATCAGGAACTCATCGCGGTGCTACGGTTTCAGACGCATCTCCGGTCATTTCACGCAAAACTCAATGAATTGGCGCAATCCGAAAGCACCGATCGGTTGATTCAGGAATCGACCGAACTGCAGAAATCCCTCATCGCGCAGGCAGCCGAGACGCAAGCAGCATTCGACGCTTTGCCGTCGGCGGTGAAACCCGATCCCACGGTCCTGACCACGCTGGAGGCAATTCAGAGTTCACTGCCGGGTCATCTGGAGTCGATCCGGACGTTGGCGAGTACCGGCGATTGGACGGCACTGCGTGTACGCCTGAAAAATCAGGTCGAACCTCTGGAGTCGTTGAGCGTGGAACTTGTGCAAGACGTGGACGCCAATGTCGCGGCTCAACGCGCGACGGCCATTTCGAATATCACTCGCGTACAGCAGAGAACGCTGTGGATTGTCCCGCTGACCGTGTTCGTAACGCTGCTCTTCGCCGTGATGCTGGGTTTCGCGATCACGCAAAGCATTACGCAACCGCTGGAACGCCTGATGGAAGGCTCGAAAGCACTGGCGCGGGGCGAGTTCGGCCACGAAATTCCGATCGACGGCAAGGACGAGCTCGCGCAACTCAGTACTATATTCAACGAAACCGCCGGGCGACTCCGCCACTTGTATGAGGATTTGAGCGGCCGCGAGGAAAAGCTTCGCGAAAGCGAGCACGAACTGCGCCAGCTCGTCGAATTCGCGCCAACGCACGTTTTCGTTTTGTCGTCGCAGGGTGCTGGAATTTACGCCAGTCGCGTTGTGCTCGACTATTACGGATTGACGATGGAAGAGTGGCTGCGCGATGGCGTTCCCCAGCGCATCGTCCACCCCGAAGACATCGATCGTTATCTGACGGATCGAAACAAAGGCTTGGCGGGAGCCGTTCCCTTCGAAGTCGAAGTCCGGCGACTCCGAAAAGACGGCAGTCTATCGCTGGTTTGTGAGCCGCTTCAATCCGATGCACGACGAAAAAGGAAACATCGTGCGCTGGTATGTCGCGCAAACCGATATCGAAGAAGCCAAGCTGGCCGCGCAACGTACCGAGAATGAGAACCTTGTCCTGCGCGAAGAAGTCGATCGTTCGTCGATGTTCGAAGAGATTGTCGGCTCGTCGCAAAAGTTGCTTCGCGTCTTATCGGATGTTGGCCGCGTCGCGCCTTCCGACTCCACTGTATTGATCCTCGGCGAGACTGGAACCGGTAAGGAACTCATCGCACGCGCCATTCACAAACAATCCAATCGAGCCCGGCGCGCATTTATTCGCGTGAATTGCGCAACGATTCCAGCATCTCTCATCTCGTCGGAATTGTTCGGACACGAGAAAGGCGCGTTCACCGGCGCCTTCCAGCGGCGTCTCGGTCGCTTCGAGGCTGCTGACGGCGGCACGATTTTCCTCGATGAGATCGGCGAACTTCCGTCCGAGACGCAGGTTTCGTTGCTGCGCGTTTTGCAGGAACGCGAGTTCGAACGGCTAGGCAGCAACCAACCCGTCGCGATCGACGTTCGCATCCTGGCCGCCACCAATCGAAACCTCAAAGCAGCAGTCGCCGAAGGAACATTTCGATCGGATTTGTTCTATCGCCTTAACGTCTTCCCGATTCAGATTCCATCTCTGCGCGAACGCACGGACGACATTCCGCTGCTCGTCGAATATCTAATCGATCGCTACGGAAAGCGCGCCGGAAAACGAATCCGCAACATTCAGAAGCGAACGTTGGACTTGTTCGCTGCATACGATTGGCCCGGCAACATACGCGAACTGCAGAACGTCGTTGAGCGCGCCGTTCTGCTCTGCGACGGCGACACATTTTCTGTGGACGAAAGCTGGCTCCGTCAGGCGCCCACTCCCGACGCTCCGTTCGAGAACTCACCGACGCGCAGCCTGGGGCGCCTCGACTCCGAACAGGAGCGCACCATCATCGAGAATGCGCTGAAAGCAAGCAATGGACGCGTCTCAGGCCCATCCGGCGCCGCGGCAAAACTCGGCATCCCGCGCCAAACGCTGGAGTCGAAGATGGCGAGCCTCGGCATCAGCAAGAATCGCTTTCAGCCCAGCTGACGGAATCGAACGGATTCAAGCCGGTCGAATTCCCAATCGATCAGTTCGCTGCTGCAGCCACGGGCGACGCGCCGTAGCGCTGCGTTACAAACCCGAGAATGATTCCGACGATGGTGCCCGGCACGATAATTTCCAAGTAATGCGCGTGCTGGAGCTGCGCAACAACGAACGCAAGCCCAGCGCCGAGGACCAGCCCAAGCACCACGCCGGCTGCGACCGAATGAACCTTGCGCGCGAACACGCCGAGGATCGCGCCAACGATGATGCTCTTGATGGCTCCGCCGATGATGATTCCCACAATCGCAGGTCGCACTTCCGGCGTAAACCACGCCGTCGCCCCGTCGATCGCGCCTAGAATGGCCCCGAGTACGGCACCGAGAAGAATCTTGTTCATGGCACACCCTCTGGGTCGCGCATTCTAGCTGGCAGATCCCGTGTTTGCAATGTCTTGCAATTCTGCGGCGAGCATCAGGCCGCGTCTTTGGTCGCCAGCGCGGGAACCGCTCCCGCCTTCGGAGATTTCGAGGTTGTAATTACCAGAACGCTGACTAAAACAAACGCCGCGCCGAGAATGATTCGCGCGCCGAGCGCCTCGCCACCGAAAAAATATCCGACCAAGACCGCCACTACTGGATTGACATACGCGTAAGTGCCGACCTTCGTCGGCGATTCGTGATGGAGCAACCACACATAGGCGGTGAATCCGATGATCGAGCCCGCCACGATCAAATACACAAGGGCCCACCACACGCCGCGAGAAACCTCTGCCGCATGAAATCGCGAGAATTCGCCCGCGCCTCCCGCGGCCGCGACGAGCATCAATCCGCCAATGAACATCTGCATAGCAGAGCTCACAACTTTCGACTCTGGCACGGGCATCAACTTAGGCAGCGCCGATGCGATCGACCATGTGATCGAAGCTCCGAGCAACGCCAGCGCACCTTTCGTCTCGATCGGCGCTCCGCCCAGGTTGAGCGACCGGCTCATCAGCACCGCGACGCCGCCGATTCCGATCAACAATGCCACGGCGAGACGCGCTGTGAGCTTCTGCGTCCGCAGAAAAATAATCTCCGACAGCGCCATGAACGCCGGAATCGTCGCCAGCATCACAGCAGCAATTCCGGACGGCACGCGCTGCTCCGCCCAGAACAGCAAACCGTAGTCGCACAAGAAAATCAGCGCTGCGAGCACCGTGAGGGTGAACCATTCCCTTCCCCTCGGCATGCGCTCACCCTTGGCGATCGTCCACAGGAGCAGCGCGAGCCCCGCCGCCCCGAATCGCATCGCCGCAAAGAGCAGCGGCGGAATTTCGTGCACGCCAATTCGAATCGCCAGAAACGTCGAGCCCCAAACGAAATAAATGATGCCGAAGGCCAGCAGCGTCTTCCAGGCCGCGGGGCGAGCTTCGACTGTGACGTTTTCCATGAAAGTGAATGCGCTTCAAGCGAAAGTGCGGACGAGGGACCTTCGCGTTTCGTGTGGCCTTCAGCCTACCGTCAGAAGTTCTTCGTAGAAACCGCCAATTTGGCGCGCGCGATCAACAAAATGAATCTCGAGGATCCAATGCCGCTCTTGTCCAGCCGCACCAAGGTCACGCATGCGGCTCGGATTATCCGGGTGGACGTAGAGAGAGACTTTGTCTCCGGGAATTCGCTCATGCGGAAAATGTCCAATCAAGTGACCCGCGATGGGCCCGCCGAATTCCCAACCATACTTTGCGGCGAGTTGGTGCGCGTGACGATACAGCTCGTCCGCTTTGATATCCGGATGGTTCTTGAAATATTGCTTTCCGTCCGCGAACGCTTTTTCAATGTCGTCGCGAAGCTTCAGCTTCACCGGGTCGGAGCCCACCACGAATGTGCGGCCGAAGTCCGCTTCCCACTCCTCGAAAACCGGCCCCAGATCGAGAAACAAAATGTCATCGTCGCCGATCGTCAGGTCCGGCGGATTCTCATCGTAAGGCGCGAGTGTGTTGCGCCCCGCGCGCACGATCCGTTTATGCCAGTACGTCGAAATCCCGTACATCTGCTTTGCGAGGTCGTAGATTTCCTGGTTGAGCTTGCTCTCGGAAATATTAGGGCAGATGAGGCCTTCGGACTCGATGGCGTGGAAGAGTTCGTTCGCTTTTTCTTGGGCTTGCAGCAGCGCTGCCGCGCGGCCGTCTTCGAGTGTGTTCATACCATTAGACTAGCATGCGAACGTGCGGCGCAAAATTGTCTGCTTTATGCGCCCGCTTTTGCGAACCGCATGGCGACACCATTCATGCAGTAGCGCAGTCCGGTAGGTTTCGGACCATCGTCAAACACGTGTCCCAGGTGCGCATCGCAAAGCCGGCACGACACCGCAGTGCGCGTCATACCAAGACTCATATCGACCGATTCCAGAATATTTTCCTTCGCGATCGGCTGGTAAAAGCTCGGCCAGCCCGTACCCGATTCGAATTTCGTCGATGGATCAAACAATGCATTGTCACAACAGATGCAGCGAAACACGCCCTTATCGTGAATGTTCAGGAGTTCGCTTGAGTACGGCCGCTCCGTTCCCGCCCGACGTGCGACCTCAAATGCTGCAGGCGACAGTTCCTTTCGCCATTCGGCTTCCGACTTCACAACGCGGGCAACGGACTCTTTCGTCGTGCGCGTGCCGTCGTCCTTGAAGCTAATAATCGTTACCATTTTCGGTGCGCCGGCGGCTGCCGCCTCGGCAGTGATTGGCTGTCTTCCCATCGACCACCACCACGTAGCACCAATCGCCGCCACGCCGGCTCCAACCAAGAACGAACGCCGTGTCGTCACATTGCTCTCTGGCACAGAATGATCCTTCGCGTCGTTAGCAGAACTCATATCAGCCTCGCTTCCGTTTCATCCAAACGTAAAGGCAAACGCCTGCACACCTGGATCGAGAAACTCAATTTCAAATGTCCGATCTTCGACTGCTCCCTTTTGCCGGATCAGCTGATACAGCCGATACTCTTTCACTTCGCCGGCGCCGCTCTCGTCCGTATCCACGCCATGATCCGCACCCGGCGCGGTCCCATCGATCTTCACGCGGAAACGGATTGGCTTGCCGTTCTTCCCCGGCCCCAGCACGAGATGCAAGTCGCGCGCGTGAAATCGGAAAATGACTTTGCCCGGCGCCGTGATCAGCGTTGCATGTTCCCCGCTCACATTCCAATTCCCGACAAGTCCCCACTGATTGACAGTGGGTCTCACCGGCGCGCTGTAATTCTGCGCCTTGTCTTGCTTGATCGCTTCCGGTGATGCGTAGTGCTGTTGTCGTCCGTAACCAATATACGTTTCGGGCGAAGCGACATCCTTCGAATCCGGCGCAAGCTGTGCGCCTGCTCCATTCACGGATACCAGCCCGGCAGTTTTCAGGCTTCCGTCTCGCTCTTTCAGCAATTGCTGAATCACTTGCTCTGACTCGTCGTACTTCCCTTCACCAAAATGGTGATACCGGATCTGCCCCTCGGCATCTATGAAATAGTGCGCCGGCCAGTATTCGTTGTGAAATGCATTCCAGATCGCGTAGTTGCTATCGACCGCCACCGGATACGTAATCTTCAGATCGCCCAGCGATTTCTGCACGTTCGCCACGTCTTTCTCAAACGCAAACTCCGGCGTGTGCACACCAATCACAACCAACCCGCTATCCTTATATTTTTCCCACCACGCCTCGGTGTACGGAACCGACCTGAGGCAGTTGATGCAGGAGTACGTCCAGAAATCGATCACCACCACTTTGCCCTTGAGCTGTTTGGTCGAAAGCGCCGGTGAGTTGAGCCACTTCACCGCCCCGTCGAGACTCGGCATCGGCCCTTCGCGTTTCAGGTCGAGAGCAGGAGTCGGGGCTTCCGCGTTGCCCGCGTCGCCGTTCATCCTCGCGTACGCCACGGGATGAAATTTATCGACCAACTTCTGTTCGATCCCCGACGTGCTCGTCAGCGACAACCGCCGCAACACGCCCGTGTCCCAGCCGAATGAAATCGCGACGACTCCAATCAACACCGCCGCGCCCAGCGCACGCCGTATCCACTCTTCCGCCCCAAGCGATCGTTTCATTGCTGCGAACACTCGATTCCCGGCGAGCAACGCGAGCGCCAGCGAAGTCGCCGCCCCCGCCGCAAACGCCAACAATAAAAATGTCGTATGTGCGCTCGGTCCCTGCAACGCCGCGCCCGCAAGAATCAATCCGAGAATCGGCCCAGCGCAAGGTGCCCACAAGAGCCCCGTCGAAACGCCCAGCAACAGCGATCGCCCGACTCCAGGAGCCTGCCCCGGATTTTGTCCCTGAACTTGCCCGCCCAATCGCACAAACGGCCGGCTCAAATATTCAGCAAGATTCGGCAGGAGCAGCGCCAGACCAAGCACCGCAAAAACGACTACCGCGATCCACCTTCCAATTTGATTCGCGCGCACAACCCACGCACCCGCGAACGTCGCCACGCCCGCCACTACCGCAAACGTCGCCGCCATCCCCGCGAGCAGCGGTAATCCGCTGCGCCGAAACGGTTGATCGGACCGCGAAAACACAAATGGCAGCACCGGTAAAATACACGGGCTCGCGATCGTCAAAACGCCGCCAACAAACGCCAAAAGATACAACAGCATACGAGTTGCGCCTCTTCAGGAGCGCCGCTAAGTCATTCAGGCTTCCCTACATTATAGATACGATGTGGGTCGCGCGGCGGATGTGCTGCAAAAAATTGACAAGATTGGACTTACAGTAAAGGCTTCGAGACGTATCGCAGGCAGCCGCTTTTTATTACGTCCCTCGCTGCAATTCGAACAGCGCTTTCGTGTCGTGCGACGATTCCCGCCCCGCCCAGATCCAGGCGTAGCGACTCATCAGCGCGCCAAGCAAAAAACAAACCGCGGCGGCATATCGCCCCCAAGGCTCCGCATGCCAGATCGCGCGAATCAGCAGCGCCGCCGGCCCCTCGAGTATTCCCGCGATGCGCAGCGTCGATCCCGATACACCGTGATGGAGCGGCCCATCGGCCACTCGCTTTCGCACGGTCAACATGATCTCGATCACAGTCTCAATTCCCGACGCCGCGAATCCTAATATCTGCGTCGCCGGAACCAAAAATCCCGCCAATTCCACAATTCCCGCCGCGCAACCCAGGCCTGACGTCAAAAAATGCGCAGGCAACAACTTCCGATTCTCCGACCACACCGGAATCGCCGTCACCCCAAGCAACACGCCCGTGTAACTCGCCAGGAGCAGCCCCGTCAGAGCGGCCGTCGCTTCACCGAGCCACAACACCGTCACGATCGCCGGATGCGTAT
This sequence comes from uncultured Acidobacteriota bacterium, assembly GCA_963795355.1. Taxonomy (GTDB): domain Bacteria; phylum Acidobacteriota; class Terriglobia; order Acidiferrales; family UBA7541; genus Acidiferrum. The sequence continues at coordinate 291,223 of CAWCHM010000004.1, read as the reverse complement.
ATCCCCGCGCGACGAGTTCAATCCCCACTACCGCCACAAACACGCATCCCGAAAATCCTACCAGAATCCAAGAGCCCATCGACATCGGCGATCGCCACTTGAAAACGCGCAGCATGTTCAGAAAACGCAGCGGCCGCCCGAGATCAGAAATCAACAACATTGGACAGATCGCCGCACCGATCAGCGCGACCCAAAGGGCCAAACGAATTAAATTCGTTTCCGCTTCGAACACCTGCGCTGCAAACGCAATGCAAGCGGAAACTCCCGAAATCCCGCCCAGGAAAAAGTAGAGCGGCACTTCCCAGGTCCAGGTGGGCGGCTTCAACAGCGGCAAGCCGTAGTATCCGGTCTGCGCAGGATCGATCGCGCCGACCGCCGTCTGCACCGCGATGTCCGGCGGAGGAGGCGGCGCTTCGCGTCTCGCCGACTCGCGAATCTCCTCAAGCCGCGCCTCGGTCGCCTTCGGTTTCGTTTTGGAAGCGATCGTCATTCGTTCGCTGCTTCTCGAGTGCGGATCACGTTCGTTCGAACTAAAGCCGTATCGCAAAAGCCGCCAACACCAGCGCCAGCAAAATCGCAGCGGAAACAAACGCCGAAGTCCACGCACTTTTCAAATGTGACGTCGGAACCTGCGGCGCCGGCGGCAAGTTATATGCTTCCGACTCGCCAAGAATCACGGAAATCGCGTGAATTCCTCCGACGCTCGTATCCGTCGGATCGTACAGCCGCGCATCGCTGTAACCGCGCTCTTTCAATTCCGCAACTCGATTCTTCCCGCGCTCTTTCAACTCAACCAAATCTCCAAACTGGATCGACTGCGTCGGGCAAGCCGTCGCGCAGGCCGGCATCAACCCGACTTTCTGCCGGTCATAGCAAAACGTGCATTTAAACGCGCGCCCGTCGTCGTGATACCTCTTGTCGATCACTCCAAACGGACACGACACCACGCAATACCCGCACCCGTTGCAAACATCCTTCTGCACAAACACGCCGCCAAATTCCGTTCGCACGATCGAGCCGGTCGGGCAAGCCTCGAGGCATCCCGCGTTCGCGCAGTGCTTGCACACATCCGACAAAAATACCCAGCGGAAAGGATCACTGGTGTCTGCGAGTTGCGGCCCCGCAGCCAGCGGCTGCTCGAGGAAAAGCACATGGCGCCACGTCGAAGCACCCAGCGCTTTCGTGTTGTCGTACGAGAGCCCGCTCCACACATACCCGTCTTCTGGCACCTCATTCCATTCCTTGCACGCGACTTCGCACGCCTTGCATCCGATACAAATCGTCGCGTCGGTCAGGAACGCCGTGATCGCCATCAGCGCGCGCCTTTCGAAATGCCCTGCGTCTCGGACTTGCTGGAGTCGCCGCCATTCCCATGAGCCCGCCCGCGCACCACATTGCACAAAATCCCCTTCGTCTCCATGATGCGAACGTTGGGCTCTTCCGAAATCGCCACCAGATCGTTGCCGATGTCGCCCTTCACCAATCCCGAATATCCCCAGTGAAACGGCAGCCCCACCTGCTGCATCGGCTTCCCGTCGATTATCAACGTCTGCATGCGTGGCGTTACCAGCGCATGCGCCTCAATCGCCCCGCGCGCCGTTGACACCGTGATCCACTCGCCCGGCACAATCGACAATTCCTCCGCAAGTTCGGTCGAAATCTCCGCAAACATCTCCGGCTGCAATTCCGCCAAGTGCGACAACGTTCGCGACATCCCGCCCGCCGTGTGATGCTCCGTCAGCCGATACGTCGTCAATATGTACGGATACTTCACATCCGGCGACGTCGCATAGTCATTTCCGCTGCGCGCCATATTTTCCGCCACCGGATTGTTCTGCACCGCCGGATACATCGGATTTCGAACCGGCGACTCCAACGGTTCGTAGTGCGTCGGCAGCGGCCCATCGACAACTCCCGTCGGCGCCCAGATCCATCCAAGCCCATCCGGATGCAAAATGAATGGCTTGTCCCCCGCTAAAGCGTCATCTCCGACCGCACCTTGCGGCGGCTTATAATCCGGCGGCTTCGTCGCCACAAAATCCGGCACATCCTCGCCCGTCCACTTCTTCTGCTCCGCATCCCACCAAACTAATTTCTTCCGCTCGCTCCACGGCGTCCCATCCGGTTTCGCCGACGCCCGGTTGTAAAGCACTCGCCGATCCGACGGCCACGCCCAACCCCATCCGTGCCCGTAGAAATCTTTCGACTCGCGCTCGTTCGCTTTGTTCTCCCCTTCCTTGGGAAAAACTCCACTGTAAATCCAGCATCCGCACGTCGTGCTGCCATCCGCCTTCAACTCCGTAAATCCTGAAACCAGCTCCTTCGTTTGCGTCTGGAATCCGTTGATCTCCTTCAATATCTCTTCGGCGACCGGTTCCACACTCTCCCCCTCGGTCGGATAGTCCCAGGTAAGCGCGCGCAATCCCGCGTTTCGCGGCCGCGTATCGTTCTTCACCTTTTCTTTTAGCAGCCTGCCGAGATGAAACATGAACCAATTTTCACTGCGCGCGTCACCCGGCGGCTCAACCGCTTTTTGCCGCCATTGCAACAACCGCTGCGTATTGGTGAACGTTCCAGCCTTCTCCGCGTGCCCCGCCGCCGGCAGCAAAAACACTTCCGTGCCAATCTCTTCGGTCTTCACTTCCCCGCGCTTCACTTCCGGCGACTCATACCAAAACGATGCCGTCTCCGTCTCCACCATCTCCCGCACCACCAGCCACTTCAGCTTCTGCAGTCCGCGCCGCTCCATCCCCGAATTCGGCCCCGCCACCGCCGGATTCTGCCCCATCACAAACAGCCCATCCATTTTTCCGTCGACCATGTCGAGCCAATAGCCTTGATGCGAATGATCCCCGGTCACGCGCGGCAGCCAGTGAAATCCAAACTCATTTTCCTTCGTCGCCGCCTCGCCGTAATAAGCCTTCAGCAAGCTCACAATATATTTGTCGAAGTTGTGCCACCATCCCGTCTTCGATCCGTACTTCTGGATATAGGTGTCCAGCGACAGCGACTCTTCGCCAAAGTGTGGCATGCTCAAATAGCCCGGCAAAATGTCATACAGCGTCGGCACGTCCGTCGACCCTTGAATCGACGCATGCCCGCGCAAGGCCAGAATCCCGCCGCCCGGCCGCCCCATATTTCCCAGCAGCAGTTGCAAAATCGCTGCCGTTCGAATGATCTGCACTCCGGTCGAATGCTGCGTCCACCCGACCGCGTAGCAGATCGCGCCCGTCTTGTCCGGTCCCGACGCCGAACAAAACGTCTTCGCCGCGTGCAAAAAAGCTTCTTTGTCGATCCCGCAATACCGCTCCACCATCTCCGGCGTGTAACGTGAAAAATGCCGCTTCAGCAACTGGAAAACGCATCGCGGGTGCTGTAGCGTCTCGTCCTTTTCATAGTGATTTAGATCCGCCGGCGCATGCCCTTCGCCTCCATGTCCGCCATGCGAAGAAGCAGCGGTACCCCACCGTTCAGGCTCCGCTCCCTCGTACAGCCAACTCGCCGGATCGTATTTCTTCTCGTTCGGATTCCAACCCGAAAACAATCCCTCCAGATCTTCCGTGTCCTGATACTTCTCCGAAATAATCACCGGCGCATTCGTGTAGTGAACCAGGTACTCGCGGAAAATAAACTCATTCTCGATCGCGTAGCGAATCAGCGCGCCCAGCAACAAAATGTCCGACCCCGCGCGCAGCGGCAGCCAGATATTCGCCATCGCCGACGTCCGGCTGAATCGCGGATCGACGTGAATGACCTGCGTCCCGTGCTTCTCGCGCGCCTCGATCACCCACTGGAATCCGACCGGATGATTCTCGGCCATGTTCGATCCCATGATCAGGATCGCATCCGAGTTCACCAGGTCCTTCGGTGCCGTCGTCGCTCCGCCTCGTCCATAACTTGTGCCCAGACCGGGCACCGTGGAGCTATGTCATATCCTGGCCTGATTCGAAACGCACACCATCCCCAGCCCGCCGGCGAACAATTTCTTGATCAGGTAATTTTCTTCGTTGTCGAGCGTCGCGCCGCCCAGATGCGCGATCGTCTTCGTCTGCATCAAGGTTTGCAGGTCTTGCGTCTCGACAAAACTTTTCTCGCGGCTCTCCCACACCCGGTCCGCGATCATCTTCATCGCCGTGTCTTGATCCAGCGATTCCCATTCCTTCCCGTACGGCCGCCGGTACTTCACTTTCGTCAAGCGCTTCGAATGCGTCAGCAATTCGAAACTGTCCGATCCCTTCGGACACAATCGCCCGCGCGACACCGGCGAATGCGGATCGCCCTCAATCGAAATCACCTTCCCGTCCTTATGAAAAATCTGTTGCCCGCATCCCACCGCGCAGTACGGACACACCGACCGCGCCACCTGCGCACCTTCATTTTTCGGACGCAAATTCTTCGTCGCGTCGCTCATCACCTCCGGCCCGGTCCCGTCGCCGCCGTCAAAAATCTGCCGCATCACTGGCCACTTCATCACCAACTCTTTAATCATGCGAGCCTCTCAAAACGGCACAGACACACATTTCCGCAGTCCCGAAGATGGGATGCAGATGCACCTGCATCGGATTTGAACTTTCGCTGAGCTGATAGCTCGTGTTTGTACGGGCGCAGCACTGCGGCGCCCCATGTACGCATGATGTGAAAACTCGAGATTACGCCGCCGGCCGGAACCCATCGTGTCCCTCAGCGATCTACTTCGTCGGGGCGCTATTCGCCGGGGCGGAAACCGCAGCCGCCGGCGCCTGAAACAATTTCATCGAATTCAACAGCGTGTTATACACGCCCCAAGTCAGCGGCACTCCCACCAGCACCCAAGCCAGCAAAATCATCGCCCCCGAAGATTTCTTCGTGTCCTCGCTCATCGAAGCCCCCCTCAATCGCCTCTAATGCCCGCCCGAAGCCGCCGACGCCGGATTCTTCTCCCTCATCCAATATTTCTCGCTCACCGGCCGCACCAGCAGATTCGCCACAAATCCCACCACAAGCAATCCCGCCATCACATGCAACACCGTCTGATACGCACTCGACTTATCCGCCCCATGCGCAATCTGGTATTCCCGCAAATAATTCACCAGCACCGGCCCCAACACTCCGGCCGTGGACCATGCCGTTAAAAGTCGTCCATGAATCGCGCTCACGTGATACGTCCCGAACATATCGCGCAGGTACGCCGGCACTGTCGCAAACCCTCCGCCATACATGCTCAGCAAAATCACCGCGATTCCCACAAACAGCGCAATCGAATTCAAATGATTCGCCCCGGTCTGTGGCAAAAAGAAATACAACGCTGCTCCGAGCGCAAAAAATACAAAGTATGTCAGCTTCCGCCCGATATAATCCGACACCGACGACCAGAAAAATCTCCCAGCCATGTTGAACAAACTCAATAAGCCCACAAATCCACCCGCCGCCACCGGCCCGATGGCACCTTTGAAAAACTCCTGAATCATCGGCGACGCCTGCTCGATGATTCCAATCCCCGCCGTCACGTTCGTGCACAGTACAACCCACAACAACCAGAACTGCGGCGTCCGAAACGCCGTGTTCACTTCGACGTTGTGTGTCGTGATCATCGCGTTCGCTTTCACCGGCGGCGTGTACCCCTCCGGCTTCCACCCATCACGCGGAACGCGAATCGTAAACACCCCGAACATCATAAAAATGAAATAGATCGTCCCCATCACCAGGAACGTCTTCCCAACGCCGACGTCCCCCGCCGACTTGAACATCGCCATCAGCTTGATCGACAGCGGCGATCCGATCATCGCTCCGCCGCCAAATCCCATGATCGCCATACCGGTCGCCAGGCCCGGCCGATCCGGAAACCACTTGATCAGCGTCGAAACCGGCGAAATATACCCGAGCCCCAGCCCGATCCCACCGACAAACCCATATCCCAGATAGAGCAGCCACAACTGATGCGTCACCACGCCGAAATACGAAATGTAAAATCCCAGCGCGAAACAGACCGCCGCCGCAAACATCGCCTTCCGCGGCCCCGCACCTTCGAGCCATTTTCCGAAAGTCGCCGCCGACAGCCCGAGCATCACAATCGCGAACGAAAAAATCCACGCGATCTGCGTCTGCTTCCAATCGTCACCAGCTGGCTTCGCTACTCCGATTAATTGCGACAGCGGTATCTTGAACACGCTGAACGCATACACCTGTCCAATCGCCAGGTGAATCGCCAGCGCCGCGGGCGGCACTAGCCACCGACTGTACCCCGGATGTGCGACTGATCTTTCTCGATCGAGAAAGGATAGAAGCGCCATTCCCTAAGCTCCTGTACGCCAGCCAACGCCTCGGCGACTCCCCCAACAAGCCGCTCGCGGTTACCGCACAACTTTACAGGCCGCACGACGCGCCACGTCGCGCTTTATTCCTCACCAGAAATGAACCGGATTCCCCTGTGTTGAACCCGTTCCTATATTGACCCCGCGTAAAAATCAAGCCCGCCAACATTAAATTCCAGAAATAAATCCGCCGCTTCAGTCTTATGCCGTCTACATCGTCGCTCTTCACCGATCGCTTGGATGCTACCCGCTCCCCACCGGACACGCGCGATCCCGCGCTCTGCTATCGATGCCTGGATTTTGGGTGCCGCACCCTCCTGCATTTAGGAGGGTGCGGGTTTAGATGAAACCTCGCCCAGCCTTCATCGACGACCACGCTGTAGCCGCGATCGCTTCCCAGATCGCGGGATTTAAATGCATCCCCGCCCTTACTTCAACAACGAACCGCTGCCTTCGTTCAAGTGCACCGCCGCCCTCAATCACCCGGACCTAAACCTCTTCGGCCATCTCCCCCCTTGCTCCCACAACCCATTCGCTGGAAACTATCCGCACCACCCGACCCAAGGAGTCTCCATGTCGGCCACCAACCCAACCCCCGAGCCTCCCCACTTCGGCCCCGCACACCGTCGCTTCGCCATCTCCCGCATGTTCGACGCCCCACGCGAACTCGTTTTCAGCCTCTGGTCCGACCCCAATCACCTCCGCCGCTGGTGGGGACCCAAAGGCTGTACCGTCGGCTTCTGCAACATGGACCTCCGCCCCGGCGGCCAACTCCTCTACAGTTTGCAAATGCCCGACGGCCAGGAAATGTGGGGCAAGTTCGTCTATCGCGAAATCCTCCCGCCCGACCGCCTCGTCTTCGTCACATCCTTCTCCGATCCCCAAGGCGGCATCACCCGTGCCCCTTTCAACCCGAAATACCCGCTCGAGGTCCTGATGACCCTCAACCTCTCCGAACAATTCGATCTCACACGTTTGGTCTTAATGGGCGAACCCCTCAACCCCACCGCCGAGGAATCCGAACTCTTCGAATCGATGCTCCCCTCCCTCCACGACGCCTTCTCCGGCACCTTCGACCAACTCCAGTCCTACCTATCCACCCTCTCCGCCAAATAGCTTTCCCGACGCAAGACTTTGTAGGGGCGGGGCTCGCTCCGCCCGACGTAGCCCCCATCGAGCTTCCATGTGCGAGCAAATGTACGGGCGCACTGCGCCCCATGTCCGCAAATCTCAACCCTTCATCCCCCAACCGCCAAGCTTCAGCCGAAGCATGTCATTTTCTTTGCCGCCCGGCCCTCCACCCCTGTCGATTTCCCCAATCCTCGCTCGTCGTCTATATGCAAGGCGTTTGAATTCGCCGTCTCCAGGATCGGTTCATCCATGAATGCAATATTTCTGTCAGCCCCCACAAAATCGCTTCGGAAAATCACCGACTCACGCTATAATCGCCCCGTAGAGAATCACGCCCAGGCGCCCCCACGGCGCCTTTTTCATTTTCCGAGCCCTCTTCTCACATTCACGCGCACCGCGAAGCCCTGTATTTTCAGTAACTTACACACTCTTGAATTCAGCCGCTTCTGCAACCCATTCATTCTCAAGCACTTCCGCACTCTTTGAAAAACATAGGGGGTGTACCCCAAAGCTTCCCATTTTGGAACCGCCACCCTGTAGCCGCGTTCGCTTCCCAGAACGCGGGCCTTTCCATCTGATCTTGGCCCCACCTCACCAGGCAGATCGGAAGCGTCAACGTCGGACGCATTCCCTCGTCCGCGACGCCGGTCCGCGATCTTCTGGGCCCAATCGATTTTCACTTGCAAGAAAAAAGCAATCTGCCCCACACTCAACGGAAACGCACCTACGTCTAACGACGTTTAGTGGATATCCACGAACTCGAACCGCATTTCTTCAGGAGACCGATCGATGAAGCCCGAGCTATTTCTCGCTGACCTGAAATTCGCAGCCCGCTCCCTCTGGCGCAGCAAAGGTCTCGCGATCACCGTCATCGTCACTCTCGCTCTCGGCATCGGCGCCAACGCCGCCATCTTCAGCGTCGTGCGCGGCGTCCTCCTTCGCCCGCTCAATAATCGCGACGAAGATCGCATCATCTACATTCGCCAAAGCGCCAAGGGCATCGGCGTCGACAACACCAACTTCTCCGTACCTGAAATTGTCGACATCAAAGCCAGCGTCAAATCCGTCGCCGAATTCGGCGATTTCTCCGTCATCGGTTTCACCATGATCGGCCTCGGCGAGCCGCGCGAAGTCCGCGCCGGCGTTGTCGGCGGTACATATTTCGATGTGATGGGCCTTCATCCCGCGCTCGGCCGCTTGATCGACATGCGCGACGACGGCCCCAACGCCGAAGGCGCCGCCGTTCTCACCTATCGCTTCTGGAAGACCGCGCCTCAATCAGCGATCCCAGCGTCATCGGAAAAACCGTTCGCCTCGGCACGCGCTCCGCAACCATCATCGGCGTGCTCGAACCGACAGTTCCCTATCCTGCGGAAACCGAAATCATCGCCAACGTTGTCACCAGCCCGCACCATCTCTCCGCCACCATGGTGCAGGGCCGCGTCCATCGCATGACCGAACTTTTCGGCAAACTCGCGCCGGGCGCAACGATCGATCAGGCTCGCGCCGAACTCAACACCGTTTCCGCGAACATGATTCGCGAACATCCCGAAGCCTATTCGCCGAGCGCCGACACGCGCATTTCAGCAGTTCATCTCAAAGAACAGATCACGTCGGGCGCAAAAACTGTCCTGCTCGTTTTGCTGGCTTCGTCGCTGCTCATCTTCGTGATCGCGTGCTCCAACGTCGCCAATCTGATCCTCTCGCGCAGCGTCCGCCGCGAAGGCGAACTCGCAATTCGCGCTGCTCTCGGCGCCAGCCCAAGCGCGCTGCGCCGCACGCTACTCGCCGAAAGCCTTCTGATGTGCACGGCCGGAGCCTTGCTCGGCATTCTCGTCGCGAGTCCGATGGTTGGGATCCTCGCGCATTACGCTTCGCGCTTTTCGGTGCGCGCTCTCGATCTCACCGTCGACTCCAGCATGCTCTGGGTCGGCGCGATCCTCGCGATCGTCGCCGCCGTTCTGCTCGCGTTCGTTCCGCGCCTGCCTTCCGCGGAATCCGTCCAACGGACTCGGCCTCGCCAGCGGCAGCGTTCGCATCACCGGCAGCACCGGCCGCCGCCTGCGCATCTTCGCCGTCACGCAAATCGCCGCATCCTTCATCCTGCTCGCCGGCGCCAGCATGTTGATCAAGACTTTGATCTCGATGCAATCCGTGCAGACCGGCTTCGACACCCATCGAACGCTCGCCTTCAACGTTCCGGTCATGTCCTACGGAAAGTCCGCCGACGAAATCATCAATTTCTATCGCGAAGTCATGCGCCGCATCGAAGAGCTTCCCGGCGTCGATCACGTATCGCTCGGCACCAGCACTCCGTGGCGCGACGCCGGCAGTTTCGGCGCCGGCTTCTCGTTCACGGGCGAAGGCCAAGTCAAAGGAACGAAAGAAGAAGACCCGCGCGCGAATTTCCGCGTCGTATCGCCGGGCTATTTCGCTTCCCTCGGCGTTCCGATTCTCGAGGGCCGCGATTTCAATAACGAAGATCACACGCGGCGGCGAACCCGTCGTCATCATCAGCCAGAGCGTCGCGCAGCGCATGTTCCCCGGCGAAGATCCCATCAACCGCCACTGTGATGTACACCGACCCCGTCATGAAATTCGTCTTCATCAGCATGGGCCCGCGCCGCATCATCGGCGTCGCGAAGGATGTTGACGATGAACACGTCGTTCCCGGTCCATCCTTAACTATCTATCATCCGTTCGGCCAGATTCCCGACGACAATCCCGACAAGGAATTTCCCGTCTTCGGCGGACGCCTCTTCGTCCACACCAAAGGCGATCCGTACGCGTCTCGTCAATCCGGTCACGCAGATCATCCGCGGCCTTTCGACCGATCAGCCCGTGGAGCATCCCGCGACGCTCGAAGACATTCGCGCCGAAGTGCTGACTCCCGGATCGCTTGAATACGTTTGTGTTCAGCGGATTCGCCGCCGTCGCGCTCGCGATTGCGATCGTCGGTGTCGGCGGCGTGCTCGCGTTCTCGGTGAGCGGCCGTACGCGCGAATTCGGCATTCGCCTCGCGATGGGCTCGCCACCAAGCCGCCTTCTTACCAAAGTGATCGCGGAGGGCGCCTTCATGGCCGCAGTCGGTGTGCTTGCGGGCGGGATAGGCGGCTATGCCTTGGCAAAACTCGTCGGCAGTTATGTGATGGACATCCGGATGCCGAGCCTGATTCCAGTGGTTGTCTCTGCCGTCGTTTTGCTGACCGCCGCTGTCGTCGCGTCCGCGTGGCCCGCTTCTCGCGCTGCACGCATTGACGTGATCGAAGCCCTCCGCGGCGACTAATCGGTAGCGCCGGCATCCTTGCTAGCGTTTTTCCGCCCAAGCAAGGCGTCGGCCTCCGCGGAGCGTTGCCTCTCAAACTCCAATCGCCCGGCAAACCTCAACCCATTGCCGCATCATTCCTGCACTCTGATGAAAAAATGCGCGCGTCTCGTCGGTCCATATAAACCCGCTGAACTTCTCGACGGCGACTTCCAACTGATCGGCGAGCGAACAATACAATTCAGCGTAGTCTTCGCCTTGCAAATTGACTTCGTGTAACCAGGGCAGCAAATCTTCCAGCACGCACACGCAAGCCATTTCCTGCGTGGCGTCGCGCAGGTAGTTGTGTGAATTTCTCGCGTGCGTCGCGATCGGCGATCCGATGCGCACCGAATTTCCAAGGGTCCGCGCGCAAGCCTGACTAAAGTATCCCGAAAAAATATCGCCGTAGCGGTCGATCTTCATTCCCGCCACGGTCGCGCCCATTTTCAAAAAGTAGTAGCTCGGTACGACGCTCCGGTGCAGCGCCGTATTTTGACTGTTGATCGGCGACCATGTAGCGCGATCCAGCACGAACGACGTTCCGCGAAACGCGGTCGCTTTTACCGGTCCGTTCAGCCAGGTCATCGCATCGAGATCGGGGTGATGCGTCCAAAGCCCTCCGTTGATTCGCACCGTCGCGCTTGCGACGCGCGCCGCAACCCTCACTTTTTCGTGGCGCGCAAAATACGGAAACCCACGCGGATACGTTTCAATCTCCGGCTCCATGTTCAAAAGAGTGCAAACATTGAACCAGCCACCGCTCGCTTCCAGAATCCGGCAGTCGTGCGTTTCGCCGCAAACGACCGCGTGTTCGCCGAAATAATCGCCGCGCGTCGGTGCAAAGTTGTCGTCATCGATCGAAATGACAAAATCGCACTCGCCTTCGAGCGCGACCAGATACCCGATGTTGCGTCGATTGTCGGAGTTGTACGGAATGAAGTCGGTAGGAAGGCCGAGCTTTCGCAAAAAGCATTCCTGCTCTTCGAGCGTCGGGCAAATCACCGACAATCCTGTCTTCGCCAGCAGCGCGCACCGTTCGTACGCAGCCTTCGGTGTTTGCCGGTCAGGAATCACGATCACGCGAACCTGCGCCAGTCGCCCGTTCGCGCGAAAATTCTCGAAATAGCCGTCCAGCAAGACCGGATCCGCAATGGTTGTCAGGACAACGGCAGCTTTCAGCGTCATGGCGTGACTCTCGCAGCATGCGTCGAATCGCCACCGCTCTCGCGTTGCTCATCCGTTGCAAATGCGAAGTTCGGCACAGCGGGGCTCGGAACAGCGATGCTCGGATGCGCGAGTCCCGATGCATTCTGTTCCGCTCTCACGTAGTCGGTCCGCAGCACCAGTCGCACATCGAACTCGAGATCCGTCGCGAATGAAGGAATCGTGCCAACGCAGGCATACCCGTTTGCGTACTGCAGTGGCGCGAAGCCCCAATCCAGCGTCATCGGCCCGTCCATCCATCGGCCGCCGACGGCCCACTCGGGCACGTGCAGCGCGACTCCGAACTGCTCCGCATAAAAACCTCGAATTTGTTGGCTGCTCATTTCCAAGCGGGAGTAGTTTTCCAACACCAGCTGCGCCGCCTCACGCGTAAAAAGCACTAGCGCCGCACCGCGCGCCCAATCGATCGAATAATTTTTCCGATACTCCAGAACCCGGCTCTGGTATCCGAGCGCCGAAACCGCTCCAACGACGACGCCTTCGTTCGCGGCCGTTTCAAATGCATCGCGCATCGCTGCCAGCCATCCCGGCGCCAGCAGCATGTCGTTCTCAACGAGCCCGACGAAGTCGTAACCGAGTTCGAGCAGGCGCCGCAATCCGTAACAGATCGCCGCGTCGGCGCCGCCTTTCACTCCGTAGTTCACTTCAGCCAGTCGCGCATTCCGGAACGCAAAAAATCGCGACAACTCTGGAACTTCGTTGCGTTCGCTCCCATCGTTCCAGACGAGATCGAAGCCGCCTTCCGCATCGAGCGACTTGATCGTTCGCATTGTGAACACGAAGCGGTCGCGCGTGCTCAATGAAAATCCGATTTTGCTTTCCGGGGCCCACCGGCGCGCCACCGGGTTCCGTATCGCCTGCAACGACTTCAGCCCATCGAAAACACTCGGCCATGCGGCACTCATGCAGCAGTTATTCCGCGCCCGCGTCGCCCACGCTCCGGCGCCTCAGCGACAATCGTTTGCAGGATCGCTTCCATGCGAATTAACTCTGTGTCCGAGGGCTGAAAATGCCGGTTGTACGTCACCATTTCGAGGGCGTTCTCGAACTCACCAAGCTGTGCCAGTCGCAGCGCGTACTTCCCGAGCGGCCATCGCGGAATCTCGGCGATCTCCGCCGGCGGGTCACGCAGCTGCGCGTCGAACTCAACACGCCACTTCGTCACCGTGTCGCGGCTGATCGTCAGCAGCACCTCCGCCGTGCTTCGGCTCGTAGCGGCGGTGTTCGCTGCGCTTGCGGCCCCTTCCAAAAAAGGAATCGCTTCGTGCTCCCTTTCGCATTCGACCAGCAAGACACCCAAATTCCCTGCTACCTCTAAGTTCCCCGGATCCAACTCCAGCGCGTACCGGAATCCCTGCTCCGCATCCGCAAACTGATTGCGCGTAAACTGCGCCACGGCCCAATCGTTCCAGCGCTCGCACGTCTCCTCCTGCGCCAGCGCTTCACCAAATAATCGCAACGCGCCATCCAAGTGCTGCTTGTCCATCAACTCCAGCGCTTGTTGGTGCTTGGCACGAGCCAACTCCGCGCGCTTCGTTGGTTCCAGGTTCATTCGGACGCACCGTTCCCATCCGGACCGAGAGCATCCGTATCGCCAAGCCGAGACGCAGAAAATTAGAGAGTTTTATTCTGCAGCACTAGAATCGAACGAAGATCGCGAGACACACCCCGACGAAGGTCGCTCCCCGGTCGCAGTCTCGACCGTGAAGTGAATTCCACCGCTCGAATCGATCCAGGAAAGCTACGCGCGAGCAGCGCGAGTCTTCGCCGCCGCTAACGACTCCGCGGTTGCCGCCTTGTCGGTTGCCGCCTTGACGCGCGCATCCCAGGTCTTCCGCAGCTCTTCGCGTGCATGCAGGACATAGGCCTTGGCTTCGTCGAAGCCGCTGTAGACCTTGCGGCCCTTAATCATGTTGCAAGCACGGCAGCACGCCACCAGGTTCTGCGGATCCTTCTTCCCTTTGCGCGCACGCGGCACTACGAAATCAACCGACATGGCGAGCGCGTTGTCAAAGCTTGCCAGCCCATCCAGTCCGCAGTACTGACAGCGATAGTGGTCCCGCTCCAGGATTCTTACGCCTTCCTCTATGCTTACAGGTTGAGAAACCAGGGAGAGGGTCATGAGGTCCAAAGGCATCGAACACCTCCTCGGAAGCCCGCTTAGGAGCGAGCATGTCCGAATCTGACCGATTCGCGGCGAAACTACGCCTGCGCTGAGCGGGTGTCAAGTGGCGAAGAAATACTCAGAGGGAACGCCCCTGCGGCTGCAGCCCTTCCGGGATTGCATTCTCTTGCGTAGACACTAGACTCGTAGCGGCATCGCGGCGCGCAATCGAACGCGTAAGCAGCTGCATCTCAGCTGGGCGACCGCCTGCATCTCCGTTGCGCAATCGCCTGGAGCGTGGAATGGCGTTGAGGAAAGAATATTGGCAGGGAGTGTTGGTAGTGATCGCGCTCGCCGTTGGAATTTATTTTCTCGCGCACGGCTGTTCCAGGAAGGCGAGCGCCGACTCTGCGGCAGCCGGTAGTGCCAGCGCGAACTATGATCTCGTCATTTCCGGCGGGCGCGTGATGGATCCAGAATCCAAGCTCGACGCCGTTCGGAACATCGGCATTCGGGACGGAAAAATCGCCGCGATTTCCACTTCTCCCCTTTCCGGCAAAACCGCGATCGATGCCAAAGCCCTCGTCGTCGCTCCCGGCTTTATCGATCTTCACGAGCACGGCCAAGATGCGCGCAACTATCAATTCCAGGCGCGCGACGGCGTTACAACATCGCTCGAACTCGAAGTCGGCACCGACGACGTCGACAAGTGGTACGCCGCCCGCGAAGGCAAAGCGCTGATCAACTACGGCGTGAGCATCGGCCACATTCCCGTGCGCATGGCGGTCATGCACGACACCGCGTCGTGGATTCCGACCGCGGACGCCGCGCGTCGCGTTGCAACTCCCGACGATATGAAACAGATGCTTGAGCTGATGGAGCACGGCTTCCACGAAGGCGCTCTCGCCGAAGGCATGGGCATTAACTACACGCCGGCCGCCACGCATCAAGAAATCATCGAGATGTTCCGCGTCGCGGCAAAGTACGGCGCCTCCGTCCACGTCCACATGCGTTACAGCGGAGTCAAAGAACCGACGACCGGACTGGCCGCGTTGGAAGAGGTCATCGCGGTGTCCGCGGAGACTGGCGCGCCGTTGCACGTCGTCCACATCACCAGCATGGAATTGAAAGCGACGCCGGATGCGATTGCCATGATTGAAGGCGCGCGGCGGCACAGCATCGACGTCACTACCGAAAATTATCCGTACACAGCCGGCAGCACCTCAATTGAATCGACTGTTTTCGATCCAGGCTGGCAGGAAGCCCAAGGCATCACCTACAAAGATTTGCAGTGGGCCGCAACGGGCGAACGCCTGACCGCGGAAACCTTTGAGAAATACCGCAAAGAAGGCGGAGTCGTCGTGATTCATTCGATCCCCGAAGAGGATGTGCGGATCGCGCTCGCCAATCCGAACATCATCGTGGCGAGCGATGGAATGCGCATCACCGGGCCGAAAGTTCATCCGCGTGGGCAAGCGACGTTCGCGCGGGTGCTTGGACATTATGTTCGCGAAGAAAAGGTGCTCGATCTGATGACGGCACTGCGCAAGATGACGCTGTTGCCGGCGCAACGGCTTGAAAAACACGCGCCGATGTTTCATGACAAAGGACGCATCCGCGTTGGCGCCGACGCGGACATCACCATATTTGACGCCAACCGCATCATCGATAAAGCTACCTTCACCGACCCGCTGGAATATTCGGAAGGCATCCAGGTTGTGCTCGTGAACGGAATGCCGGTGGTGAAAGACGGTCAACTCGTCGAAGGAGTGACGCCGGGAAGGGCGGCCCGCGCTCCGATTTCTCACTAGCCGATGAGCCAACCTACGACAACTCAACCGACCAAGACAGTGATGGCGCCCGGGGCGCGAGCCTCGGTGCTCGCCGGATTTCTTGGTTGGACTCTCGACGCGTTCGATTTTTTCGTTGTGGTCTTTCTGATCGACACGCTCGCGCAGCATTTCGGCGTGCCGAAGAAAGATATTGTCCGCACGATGACCGCGACGCTGGCGATGCGTCCCATTGGCGCGGTGCTGTTCGGGTTGCTGGCCGATCGATACGGTCGCCGCATTCCGCTGATGTGCAACGTGATTTATTTCTCGGTGATCGAATTGCTCTGCGGATTCGCGCCAAACTTCACATTCTTTTTTGTAATGCGAGCGCTCTTTGGTATCGGAATGGGCGGCGAATGGGGCGTCGGCGCGTCCCTGGCAATGGAAGCCGCTCCGCCGCGCTGGCGCGGCATTCTCAGCGGCATTTTGCAGAGCGGCTATTCGATCGGTTATTTGCTGGCCGCGATCGCGGCGCGCTTCTTGCTGCCGGTTTGGGGCTGGCGGGCGATGTTCTGGGTCGGCGCCCTACCCGCGCTGCTCGCCCTATATATAAGGACCAAGGTTCCGGAGTCGGAAGCGTGGAAGCAGCATCGCGCCGCGAGCACAGGAGAGGTGCTGAAAATCGTTGGGCGCGAGTGGAAGCGGTTCGCGTATCTCGTCGTGTTGATGACGTTCATGATGTTTCTCTCGCACGGGACGCAGGACCTGTATCCCGACTTCCTGCAGGAGGTGCACAAAGTCTCAGCCGCCGCGCGCGCGAACATCGCGATGCTCTACAACGTCGGCGCTGTGCTGGGTGCGATTGTGTTCGGTCACTTGTCGCAGAAAGCAGGACGCCGCAAAGGAATGGTCGCGGCGCTTGGTCTTTCGCTGGTGATGATTCCGGCTTGGGCGTTTGGCGGCAGTTTGCCGGTGTTGATTCTCGGCGCGTTTTTGATGCAGGCGGGAGTGCAGGGCGCGTGGGGCGTGATTCCGGTGCACCTCAATGAGCTATCCGCCGACGCAGCGCGCGGACTGATGCCGGGCCTGTCGTATCAGCTCGGTATTCTGATCGCCGCGCCGACGAACTCGATTCAATATGCGCTGCGCGATCACGTCGGATACAAGTGGGCGCTCGCCGGATTTGAAATCGTGACGATTCTTACGCTCGCGATTCTGCTCGCGATCGGCGCCGAAGCGCATGGCCGAAAATTCGTGAAGGACGACGCGTCGCCGGGCTAAATCAGCGGCTTCATACCGCGCGATGTCAGTGCGGCAGAACATCCGCGATCCGCTTCCCTGCCTTGGGAACGGCCGCGTCGTAGTCTTGGCCAAGAAATGCGGCGAGCGTCGCTGCGATCTGGCTCTGCGTGACCGGCGCGATCTTCGCGCGCTCACCGAGCGGTTGCGTGTCGGGACCGAGATAGGCCATCCAAATATATTTCGAGTCGGGAATTTTCTGCCCATGGTCGCGCCATTTCTTTGGGGCTTTGCCGCGGCCATGGTCGGGAGAAAAAATCAGCGTGGTGGTGCCGCGATATTCGGGCATCGACTGCGCGAGCTCCCAAATGGCACGTAGGTATGCGTCGACGCGATGAGCAGCATCGAGATATTCGGTGTACTGGCCGGCGTGCGCCCAGTCGTCGGTTTCGCCCAACGAAATGTAGAGAACGCGCGGGTGCTTCAGCTTCATGTACTCAGCCGCGGTGTAAAACGGAATCGCGTCGAAGGCTTCGTCGGGCCAGACACGTGGTGTTTCGAGCTTGAGATGATTAATCAGATCGAGCTCCGGCGACGAAGGCGTCGACGCCAATGGAAGATAGCCGGCGTTCGCGGTGAGATGCGAACGTTCAGGATTAAAAACGTTTGCAATTACTTCCCACGCGCCGAATGTGGCGATGTCTCCATCAAAGCCCTGACGATTCTTCAGCCATTCCAGCACAGTGACGTTAGGATTCGGAATGTTGTCGTTGCTGTGGATGCGCTCGTCGTCGGGAAAGCCACAGAGCGTTTCGTTGTAGCCGGGATAGGAGAAGAACATGTGATTCGTGACGAAGGCGTCGGAGCCTTTGTCACGGTTACCAAAGATTTGTCCCTGCTTCGCGACGACTTGCCAGAGGAAAGGCATCAGCACTTCGCGGCGTTCGTCGGCGGTGCCGCGCCAGTAGGTTTTCTTCAGCGCAGGTTCATCTTTAACTTTGCCGTTCTGTTTGTTCATCAGCGACGCTTCGGCGCCGTGGAAAACCTCCTGCCAGCGGAGACCGTCGGTCATGACGAAGATGACGTGCTGGGTCTTGTGCTCGGAGGAAACTTGAGCGCGAAGCGGGCTCGCGATTGCGAAGAGGAGGAAGAGCGCGAAGACCGGAGTGATAAATGGGCGTGAAGTTGGCACAGTCATGACCTCGAAGAGAGCGAGACTCGCGACTCATGGTCGCGGCTCGCTGATTGAAACGCAGTGCGGCCACGAATGTAGATGGAACCGCGCTGTTGTGCAAACGGCTGTCGCAGCGCGAATGGCGGAAATGCCGGATTGGGCAAAAAGGGGCGCCGATCGCCTTCGATACCGGCCCCCAGTCCATTCGGGACTTTAAACCTGTGTGTTATACTGTCGGAGCTTCAGTTTGTGCGGTTCCAACACAGCGCGCCCGTAGCTCAGCTGGATAGAGCGATGGTCTACGAAACCATAGGTCGGGAGTTCGAACCTCTCCGGGCGCGCCATTTAAATCCAACGAAATCAGTGCGCACGAGACGATTTCGCGTCGGCTTGGCTTCGCACCCTAGCGTCGCGAAGAGCGGATACGTCCGAGAGGACGGCGAAGTGCCGCGATTATTATTCCGATTCCACTCTCGTGTTGGAAGATTGAAGTGCCATGGACAGCGGGGGCAATGTTTCAGGAAAGAACTTCGAATTCCTGGTCGTAACGTCGAAATCCGCCGTGGGTTGAACCGCAGCCGCGGTTGGTCCCTCGATGCCACTGAAGGCATACAAAACCAATTCGACTCGACTGGAGATGCCAAGTTTTTCAAAAATTCTGAACAAGTAGTTCCGAACCGTGTGCTCGCGGAGGCCGAGCTGCACTGCAATCTCCTGATTCCTCATGCCCTCAGCGACCAGGCGGGCAACGTCGCGCTCGCGCACTGTGAGAAGCGCCATACCACCGTTTTTGCGAACCTGCATTGGTCTCAGGTTGATGACGAGCTCTAGAAGGAAATCCAGCTCAACGCTGCTTACCCACACTTGCCCTTCATAGACCCGGCGAATGCACTTTGGCAAAGACTTGAAGGAGTAGCCGCGACAAAAAACGCCGCGCGCTCCTACTCGAAATGCGTTGACGACCAGCTCGCGCTCCGTAGAATCCACCAGCATAACGGTGGGAATCGCCGATTCTGTAGAATGCAGCCGCTGGAGGACTTTAAATCCTGTCAGAGGTCCGTCTTCCAGGCGAGCACTGATCACGGCAACGTCAGGTCGGTAGTGCAACAGCTCGTCGAGAGCGACCGACGAATTGCTCGCGACGGCGCGAACCTCGAAGTTACTGTGAGAGCGCCTCAGGGCGCCGACCATCAACTGGCTATTCATACGAGTCGCGTCAGCAACTGCGACGCGAATTGGTTGTAGCAATAATTCCTGCGGTCGAGCCACGAGCCTTCTTCCTTGGGTTGGGGATCGATTGTACGCAGTGTCCAATAAACAGCAAATGAAAAAAACTGCGAATGAGAATCTGGAAATCAAAAGCTCTTTATAACTTGTGGAAGGTACTGTAGCTACTATCAGCGAAAATCGAAGTCCCTAGTTTGTAGTTGACACCCCGAGAAGTTCGTATGTAGAGCCGCGGATTTCGACTCGTCCAGCGAGAGGGAAAAGACAGTCTGGCCGTTGGTTCGCTTGCAATCTTAGCGGTTCTGTCATCGGAGTACAGGCAGCCCGCCCGACTGTCTAAGTCTAAGTCCAACAGCCACTTCCACGCACGGTCCGCATACAAGGCTTTGCCAATTGCTTGCGCTTCGGGTTTGGTTTCGAAAATTCCTTCGATGGTCCACCTCTCGAAGTGTTGACGATTCATTCTTCACGATGGAGCTTTTTGTCACCAGCCGAGGTTCCCTGGACTGCTCAGATTGCTCGATGGTGCCTGGCATTCAATTGAGGGCAACGTCATCGTCGTGATCGGCAGAAATATTCGATACGGAACGTGACTTTCTGCTTCTTGTGGACTAGTTGTTGGGAATGTAGGTTGACGGAGCAATGCGAAGATGCGGCGGGCGCTGCTTTCGCAGAAGGGCGTGGTCTAGAGCCAACTGGTCCGAATGGAACTCCGAAACCGAGTGCGCTATCGACTCTCAGCCGATGCAGTGTTCGCCTGGGAAGGTATAAGAAACAGCAGGTTCCTGGGAGAGGGAGTCACTCGAGACATCAGTCTCACGGGCGCATTCGTTTTTACACCTACATGTCCTCCCGTCGGATCCACGGTCCAAATCGACGTGTTTCTAACTTCTGACCGCAGCAAGGGTAGAAAAGCAGTCCGAATTAGAACAAAGGCCACTGTGATTCGCGTTGATCATTCGGCGACATCCGAGGGATTCGCAGTTGCCAGCCAATATTTCGCGTTGCAATTCGGCAGTAGTCGAAGAAACGGATTCAGCGTCGCGAGCGAAAGACAACGTCTCGAGGGAATCTTTGGTGATTAGCAAGAAACTCCGCCTCGCAGTCCTGGCATGGATGCTGGCGCCCATGGCAACCCCTTGTATGGGCCAAGGCGAACCGAGGACGACAGACCGGGTTCCGCAAGCCGCTACATTGACGGCACAGAGCAATAACGGAGCGGACGCAACTGTCCCTCCGGTGCAAACTCGAGATTGGCGTTATCAGTTGCGCGCCGGCGATTCGTTCAGCATCAGCTTTCCCTTCACACCAGAATTCAATCAAGGCGACGTAACAGTGCAGCCGGACGGCTACGTCACCTTGCAAGGCCTCGGAGAAATACCTGTGGCGGGTAAGACCCTGCCCGAACTCCGAAAGCTAATTCAAACGTCGTATTCGAACATTGTGAGCCCGCAGGTAATCACAGTGGAGCTGAAGAACTTTGAAAAGCCGTACTTTTTGGTGGGCGGAGAAGTAGGGCACCCTGGAAAATTTGATCTGCGCGGCGACACGACCGTTGCCGAAGCTGTGACGATCGCGGGGGGCTTTCGGGACACCGCGAAGCACTCGCAAGTTTTGCTGTTCCGGCGGGTCTCTGATCAATGGATGGAAGCTAAAAAGCTCGATATGAAAAAAATGCTGAGTGCAGGAGACCTCAGTGAGGATTTGCATTTGCGTCCAGGCGACATGATCTACGTCCCGAAGAATGCAATTTCGAAAATCAAACCGTTCCTGCCGGTTCCGAGTGTGGGTGCTGGGATATATCCAACGTTTTGAGCAGATAAGAGAGCGAGGACGTGGGAAAGTGCAGGAAACTATTTTACAGCTTGACGAACGAAACAACGGCCCCCGGGTTTCCCTCAGAGACCTGGTTGCGCCGCTGTTTCGACACCGGCGGTTGGTTGTTCGGTCATTTCTTGTCGTCCTCGTGATCTCGTTTGTAGTCGCGTTCGCGCTGCCGAAACAATATCAGGCTGAAATGAAGATTCTCGTTAAGCGAGAACGGGTTGATCCAGCGGTCAGCTCGAACAAGGCGACTTTGTTCGAAGCACACTCGGAAGTTACCGAGGAGCAAGTGCAATCGGAAGTGGAACTCATCCGCAGCCGAGAAATACTGGAAAGTGTCGTAAAGGAGTGTGGGATCGTCGCTGGTGGAGATGGCGATCAATCCCCCGTTGGGCTCGCCCGGGCAGTTCGGAGTCTACAAAGCTCCCTACAGGTCGAGCCCCTCAGGAAGACCAATCTGATCAGCGCTACGTACCGGTCGAAGGATCCGGTACAAGCAGCGCGCGTGTTGAACAAATTAGCAAATCTGTATCTGGAAAAACATTTAGAAGTCCACCGGTTACCCGGCGCCTTCGACTTTTTCGAGAAGCAAACCGAGCGGTATCGGAATGAACTGGCCGCGAGTGAACAGCACCTTGTTGGCTTCGATCGAGATATGGGCGTGGCGTCGCCCGAATTAGAGAAGGAAATCACGCTCCGGAAGCAAAGCGAATTCGAAGCGGCACTGCGAGAAGCGCAAACGGGCATCGCCGAAACATCAGAGCGAATCCGTTCCCTGGAAGCTCAAATGTCTACGACTTCCCCGCGCATCACGACTCAGGAGCGGACCGCGGACAACCCAACGCTGCTCGAAAAGCTTAAAAGCACACTGCTCACTCTAGAGTTGAAACGCACCGAGCTACTCACCAAGTTCGCTCCCGACTACATAACGGTGCGTGAAGTCGAGAAACAGATCGCGCAGGCTCAAGAATCGATCGCGGCTGCCGAGCGAGATCCGGTACACGAACAAACGACCGACAGCGACCCAACGTATGTGTGGCTAAGAGAAGAGCTGGCAAAGAATCGGACGCAGCTCATTGCCACGCGCGCCCGCGCTCAGGCACTAGCGCCAGTCGTGGAAGGTTATCGAGCAAAGGGTCGAAGTCTCGACGAGAAAGGTGTAACGCAGCGAGACCTGGTCCGCGATTCCAAAGCCGCCGAAGAGAATTATCTGCTTTATCTGCAGAAACAAGAGGAAGCGCGTATCGCGGATGCTCTGGACCGCAACCGCATCGTCAACGTCGCGATCGCCGAGTCCGCAACAGTGCCGGCACTGCCTGTACGTTCGTCCCTCGTGATGGCACTGCTTGGGATTTTGCTGGCTGTGTTGATTAGCGTGGGCTTGGCGTTCGGCGCGGACTACCTTGATCCCTCGTTTCGCACGCCGCAGGAACTCCGCAACACGTTAAACATTCCCGTATTGGCCGCAGTTCCGCGCGAGGTGGGGTAAGACGGATGTTTCTTGATTTCTATCGGCTAAAGGAGCAGCCCTTCGGCGTTACGCCAAATCCGCGCTTTCTTTACATGGGTGCGTCCCACCGGGAGGCACTTGCTTCATTGTGTTACGGAGTGAAAACGGGGCGCGGGCTCCTAGCACTCATCGCACCGCCAGGGATGGGGAAGACCACGCTGCTATTTCATTTTCTCGCGCATTTGCAACGTTCGGCGCGAACTGCGTTTCTGTTCCAGACTCAATGCGATTCTAACGGCCTCCTCCATTACATGTTGCGCGATCTGGGGGTCGACACACGAGGGCTGGATTTCGTCACGATGCACGATCGCTTGAACGAGATTCTGCTCGAAGAAGCTCATGCAGGCAGACGATTTGTCCTGGTCATCGACGAAGCCCAAAATCTTAGCGACACAGTCCTTGAGACGGCTCGCTTGTTGTCGGACTTCGAGACGCCAAACGAAAAACTATTGCAGATCGTTTTCGCTGGACAGCCTCAGCTGGCGGAGAAACTGAACCGACCTGAACTCGTTCAACTGCGCCAACGGATTTCTATCCTGGGACGCCTTAAACCGTTCGACGCAACCGAAGCAAACCACTACATCCACCATCGCCTTCAGGTCGCTGGACACAGTGGTGAAGACCTGTTTACGCCCGCAGCCGTCGCCAGCATAGCCCTCAGGAGCCACGGCGTCCCTCGCAACATCAACAACATTTGCTTTAACGCTCTTTCATTAGGCTGTGCGCTCGGCCGCAAGCAGATCGATGTCGATTTAATCGACGAGGTTACACGCGATCTCGAATTGAGTTCATTGACTGACGCTGGACGGCCGGAACTTGGCTCAACCGTTTCGTTTCCGGAGCCGCAAACAGAGACTCGGAGAGGGATGCAGGCCTCCACTCCAGAATTGAGCCTTCCCTCCCGGATTCAATCGGACGATCGTTCGTTCGCGGTGCAGGACGACACAGCTTTCGTGAATGAGGATGACGGCTTTACGTTAGAGGTTTTAGAACAGGCGGAAGCACGTGGTGCAGAGATCCTGGCTGAGGTTGTGGACTTTGAGGTAGTGCTCGAGGTAGCAGTTCTAAGAGCGGACGAAGACCCAGTCGATTTCCGGCGAGAACTTGAGCTACGGCAAGGACCGCATGCCCCTGAGTCGTGGATGCAAGACGCACGCGAAGATGCCGCTGTAGTGAGCGCCACGAAGAACACGTTGACGGCCATGCATCAAAGCGATGGCGAGATTGAACTTCAGCCGCAAAACTTGCGGGAGGAGACGTCGAGGAAGAACAAGGAGTCCGATCTTCCGATCTCGTACTCAGATGCGAAGAGATTCAGGTTCAGGAAGTGGGCGTTCGTCGCGGCTGTCTTCATCTTGATTGGGCTGACAGCGCTGTTCTACCAACCCAACTTGCAGACTTCGGCCACCCGCGCGCGCCAAATTCTGATGCCAACTCTGGCAAATTTCACTTCGTCCGTTAGGACGATCGGAATTGAATTCAAACAGACGTTTATCGCCACGGTTAGGAGCTCTCCGAGTGCAGCGAGAATCGCTCGGGAGCACGGCAAGCTGTTCGTAAGCGCTGAGCATGCATTAGCCCCACGGGTTGAGGATGTCGCACTACCGAATATTGAGCACCACCTTCCTCAACCTCCGATCACGAGCGGAGACGTAGGTCGACCACAAACCCTTGAGCAAAGTAAGGCGGTCAATAGCGTCGTACCGGTCACAGTGCTGCGAAATGACGATCTGCGCCACATTTGCCTGCGGCATCTGGGCAAATTTGACCAACACGTCTTCGAGGAAATACACGAGCTAAACCCAGACGTGACGAACCCAGATCAAATCGTCGTCGGGCAGCGCATCATTTTGCCAGGGTCGTCGCGGAACGAGAATGAGCAGTCAGCCGTTGCGAAAACCAAACCATGAGCAGGAATTTCGAACTACTAACGAATGTCGCTGAAGAACGTGAATTGTTTCGCAGCACCGAAACAAGAACTCCGCCGTCTGCCCCGCCGCCCGTCCTGCTGCCGCGGTTCCAAGGCGCGGGACGTGAAGAACTCGCCAAACTAGTGCAGCGGGTCTTTGTTCTGTCAGCCAATGGTATATCACCGCGCGCGGTTGCTTTCTGTGGGGTCGAACACGGCGACGGTACAAGTTGGATGTGCGCACAGGTGGCTAAAATTCTCGCTGAACAGTCTCACGCCAGAATCTGCGCGGTAGATCTCAACCTCACCTCGCCGGCGTTGCACCGCTTTCTCGGCGCCGGAAATCGCCGTGGGGTCGCCGATGCAGTCAGCGGAAGAGGACCGATCCGCGATTTCCTTGAGCCAGGCCCATTCGACAATCTGTCCGTGCTCGCAGCAGGCTCAAGCCCAAATCCACACTCAGTCCTCATCTCGCAGCACTTCCGCGAACGCCTCGCAGAGATGCGGACTGAATTCGATTACTTGATCTTCGATATTCCGCCAATCGCTCAGTCAAACGATGCCGCCGTGCTTGGCAGGATGTTGGATGGCGTGGTCCTCGTGGTGGGAGCGCACTCCACGCGACGCGAGGCGGCGCGCAGAGCCAAGGAAATTCTGGAGAAAGGGCACGTGCATCTCTTAGGTACCGTGCTGAATGGACGCACTTTCCCGATCCCCGAATCTCTGTATCGACGGTTGTAGCTTTCCGACGGCGGCCAAGTAGCCGAGTAATTTTGTTGCGCTGCATGAGAGAAACAGTTGGGTTCTGTGACCCGGAGGGCGAAGCTTTATCCGATGATCAGCTTTCGTCGTCAACTCTTAGTTAAATTGTTTAGACTCTCCGACTTGGCGATTATGGCGTCGTCAGTAGCTTTGGCTGCCCTACCGGAATCGTATTTCGGTGCCCATATACCTGTTGCTTCGTTCTTTTCGATGCGGATCAAACTGCAGAATGTCGTGGTCTTTGTCGCGCTTCTCGGTATGTGGCACGTTATTTTCTCCACAGTGGGCCTGTATCAATCGAAGCGACTTGAAGATCGCAAGAGCGAAGTTGTCGATGTCTGCAAGGCCACAGTGCTTGAAACATTGCTCTTGTTCATGGCCGGAATTTTGTTTCGAATCCGCATGATCACGCCAGTTTTCCTTGTGGGGTTTTGGGTCGCGAGCACCTCGATCACAATCGGCAGCCGCCTTCTACTTCGTTCTTCGCTCGCCTGGATTCGAATTCACGGGCGAAATTTACGCCGGATATTGATCGTCGGCACCAATCAGCGGGCAGTGCGGTTTGCACGATCCATCGAGAGCAAGGCAGAGCTGGGCTACAAATTGATAGGTTTTGTAGACGAGGATTGGCCTGGCTGTGACGAATTTCGCGCTAGCGGTTTTTCCTTGATTGCGGATTGCGCTCACTTCGCGCAATTTCTCCGCGAGCACATCGTCGATGAGATCGTTATCGCCCTGCCGATGAGGTCTTGTTATTTGCAGGCATCACACATCGCGGCCATTAGCCGGGAACAAGGACTTCTTGTACATTCCCTGGGAAACATTTTTGAACTCGATCAATGGGACACGAACTCCGTCCACCGCGATGCGGATGCGGCGATCACCGTCAGTTCGCACGCGTTTGAAGGATGGCCGAGCATAATCAAGCGCGCGCTGGACGTCATAATCTCGGCGGCGGCGTTGCTCATTTTGTCTCCCCTTTTTGCGATTGCGGCGATGTTGATCCAATTGGACTCGCCGGGTCCCACCTTCTTTGTCCAGGAACGCATCGGCCTCAACAAGAGGCGATTCCCAATGTATAAGTTCCGGACAATGGTGGCGGATGCGGAGACCAAGCAAACCTCACTTGAACATTTGAACGAAGCTGATGGCCCGGTGTTCAAAATCAAGAATGATCCGCGAATCACGCGGTTGGGCAAACTTCTTCGGAAGTCGAGCATCGACGAACTGCCTCAACTATTCAACGTTTTGAAGGGCGACATGAGCCTTGTCGGACCGCGGCCGCTCCCGATTCGCGACTTCAATTGCTTTGACCAGGACTGGCTCCGTCGCCGATTCAGTGTCCACCCGGGAATGACAGGGCTTTGGCAGGTCAACGGGAGAAATTCGGTCTCATTTCAAGAATGGATGAAATTTGATCTGCACTACATCGATCACTGGTCGTTATGGCTCGATGTGAAAGTGATTGTCAAGACGATTCCGGCAGTCCTCAAAGGGGCCGGAGCCGTATGAGCGCGGATCTGACCACGGAGACTGCCAAACCTGAACCCGGTCTATTGATAACGCCTTCCGTGGGGATGGACTCGCTGCTGTCACCTACCGAGTGCGAAAAAGCCAGACCAAGCACTCAGGCTCCACGTAAGCGATCGGGCATTAGACTTGCGCTTTCTGCTGAAACAACACTACATCAGAGTTTTTTGTCGCTGGCCGACCAGACGGTCGCTAGCGCGACAAACTTTCTGACGGGCGTCATCGTTGCGCGAACCTGCTCGAAAGAAGAATTCGGGCTGTACATGCTCGGCGTCAGCCTGGTTTTGCTCATCACTGACGTGCAGACGTCCCTGATTTCGACACCCTTCATGATTTATGCGCCGCGCCTCAAAGGAACGGCAAACACCCTCTACACCGGGAGCATTCTCGTTCATCAGTTGGCACTTTCATTTTTCATGATCCTCGCCTTGGTTTGCGGTGTGTTTGCACTAAAGATCGGAGTGGGCCCACAAGGATTGGAGCGGGTTATGTGGGCACTCGTTTGCGTGATCGCGTTGATCATGCTTCGTGAGTTTGCTCGTCGAGTGTGCTTCGCCCGGCTGAAGCTTAAGACTGCTTTTCTTTTTGATAGCTGTGTGGCGATCGTTCAGATAAGCGCTTTACTGATCCTCGCCCGTTTCGGTCTGTTATCGGCAAGCCGGGCATATTGGGTGATTGGATCAGCCTGTGGAATCGCAGTTCTGTGGTGGCTTTGGTCGGACAGAGGGTCATATTGCGCTCGGTTGAGTGAATCATTCGCTGATCTCAAGAAAAACTGGACCCTCGGGAAATGGGTTTTTGCCAGCGGTTTGCTTGTGGCAATCAGTATGAATATTTATCCGTGGTTATTGGCGCTCTTCCACGGAACCGCCTCGGCCGGCGTTTGGGCAGCTTGTCTTGGAGTTGTGTCGGCGGGAAATCCTGCGCTCTTGGCGATTCAGAATCTTGTGGGCCCCAAAATTGCCCACGCGCATGCGTCAAGAGGACCAAAGGGATTGCGGAAACTGGTGCTCAAGATGACCGCCGCCATTGGACTCCCTATGTCATTGCTCTGTTTCGCGTTGATTTTCTGGGGAGATCGTCTCGTGGGCCTGCTGTATGGACATCCGTATTCCGGCAACGGGTTAGTCGTCGCACTTATCGCGTTAAATGTGCTGATTACAGCTACCGCTTTCCCGTTTTCACGAGCGCTCTTTGCTATCGAACGAGCGGACCTGGATTTTTTCGTCAATTTCGCAGCGCTGGTCATCATGCTCACATTGGGGCTTTGGCTCGTGCGGATGTTCGGCCCGGTAGGCGCGGCGACAGGATTACTGGCCGCTGGTTTTGCGATATCGGTCGTCAGGGCTGGAGCCTTCCTGAGACTTTCAGCCCGGCTTTCGTGAGATGAAACAGTCAAGATGAGCGCGATTACCTATCCGATTACCAGTCCGTTACAGCGAGTCAGTCGACCACCTTGGCTCGTTTTCTGGTTTCTCGCTGTGGTTTTTTTCTTAATTTGCCACAACATCTCTTATTCGACGAAGGGCCCAGATTTCAACCCCTCTGAGGACGATATCGTAGCAAGCGTCGGCGAAGGATCGCTCAATCACCGCGTCGGTCTACTAGGGTTGGGGCTATTCGCGATCGTTATTTTGGTCCGTCATCGGGGCGATGCCCGGCTGCAAGTAAAGAGCGCGCTGGGTGGAATACTTCTAGCATTTGTCGCCTGGTCGATGCTGAGCATGATATGGACCGAGGATTTTGACCTGACGTTCAGAAGACTAGTGGTCTTCGGGATTTTCTGTATTGCCGCCGTAGCCATCGCCAGCCGCTTTTCCGTGCGCGACATAGTTTTGTGGACAGTTTTCGTTACCGCTCTTTTTCTCTTTGTCAGCATATCTGCGGAATTATTGCTCGGTACCTTTCGGCCCTTTACTTCCGGTTATCGTTTCGCCGGCACGATTGATCCGAACAATCAAGGAGTTAACTGTGCGCTCCTTCTTCTCTCGGGTTTGGCAGCCGCAAGAATGGAAAAGCACAGACGGATGCTGTTTCGCATTTGCGCTCTAGCCGGCTCCGTTTTCTTGGTCTTGTCAGCGTCGCGAACATCGTTCGCCGCGGCCCTTGTCGCCCTTGCGGCGTACTTTGCTGCCGTATGTTCGGGTAAGGCGAAGGTTGCGATTGCCCTCGTTCTCAGCGTAGCTTTTTGTTTTCTTCTCATCGCTTTCGGGAGTGCGACTACTCCGAGTCTCAGGAGCGCACTCTTGCTCGGAAGAGATGATTCTGGTGTTGATTCATTCCATGGTCGTAGCGGGATTTGGGACGATGTCGGCTACTACATTGCCCGACGCCCCATTCTCGGCTACGGATACGGTAGCTTCTGGACGCCCACCCACATCAGCGAGATCTCGAAGGAAGAAAAGTGGGGCGTGCCGAATGCCCACTCGGCATACCTCGATAACCTTCTCAGTCTAGGGGCGGTAGGGTTACTTGCATATTTGCTTTCGCTCTTTGGTGGGATCGTGCTTGCACTTCAATTTCACAGACGTTCACATAACCCTGCTTTCGCTTTTTGCTGTGCGCTATTGGTGTTTTGTGCGTTGGACGGATTACTTGAGTCCGCGGTCGTGAATCCATCCCTTCTGATGTTCTTGTGTTGCGTTGTCCTTGCGTCACTTGCTTTTGGAGGAAACCCGTACAGCCGGCTTGTTCAGCATGCGCGGGCGCTCGGGTAGTTAAAGAGACCTTCGGTAAAGGCGCGCTAAAAATTATGAAAATCGGGATTAGTTTGCTGAGTGCACGATCGCAGCGAACGGGGGTTGAGAATGCAGCGTTTAATTTGATCACGCGACTCGGTGAGATGGATACCGAGGACGAGTACGTAGTGTATGCGGACGCACGCAATTTGCCATGGCTTTCTGATGTGCCAGGCCGCATCCGAATTGTTGATGTGAAACTTTCGTCCAAGCGGTCGCTCTGGACATGGGAACACCTGTTTTTCCTGACCAGCCAACGCCCAAGAGATGTGGATGTGATTCACTTCCCCATCGGGGGTGGGGTTGTAGGTTACCGGGGAAAATTTGTCCTTACTATCCATGACATCAAACACTACTCAAACAAGGACCTAGTGAAATTGCGGCGCCATCTATTGTGGCGCGTATGGCTCAAGGCAAACCTGCACCGAGCTTCACAAATCATCACAGTATCCAATCATGTGAAGAACGACCTATTGAGAGAGTTCCCCGTTGAATCGAACAGGATTCGAGTAATTCCAAACGGAGTGGACCGAAGATTCCGGCCGACCGCAGACGCGCAAGGGTTTCGAGCAAGGTACCAACTCCCCGAGCGATATGTGCTCTTCGTCGGGCAGACACAAACAAACAAGAATCTCAAGCGTGCTATCGATGCCGTAGCACTCGCCCGTGCAAAGTACAATCTGGATCATCAGTTCATAATCGCGGGAATGCCGTCCGAGGACGACACAAGACTGAAGAATTATGTTCGCGACAGGAATCTCGCAGATATGGTCCGGTTCATCGGCTATGTGGACGACAGCGACCTACCCAACCTATATAGCGGCGCTGAGCTCTTCTTGTTCCCTTCTCTGACCGAAGGATTTGGCATACCCCCACTTGAGGCGATGAGTTGTGGGGTACCCGTTGTTGCGGCGCACGCGAGTTGTCTACCCGAGGTGTTGGGCGATGCCGCGATTTGGGTCAATCCACTCTCAGTCGAGTCGATCGCTGACGGAATTGCCACAGGCCTGCTGGATGAGACCGCTAGGAAATTAGCAATAGCGAAAGGCCTTTCCAGAGCGCAGCACTTTAGCTGGGAAAAGATGGCACTTGAAACAGTGAGCGTGTACCGCGCGGTTGCGGGCCACCCACCTCCGCCCCATGTGGCTTGGAACGCCGGAGTTCCGACAACGGCCTACGAGCGAATCGAGAGCTAGGACATGTCGAACTTGCGAGGCAATTCATTTCTGGTAGCGAACACATGAGACAGATAACTGTCGGCGTTCCTGTATTCAATGCGATGCCGTACCTTCCTGAGGCCATGGATAGCTTGCTGCGTCAGGATTACAGCGACTTCGATATCTTGGCCATTAATGACGGATCGACCGACGATAGCTCGGAATACTTACGTTCCGTGCGGGATCCACGGTTGCGTATCGTTAATCAAGAGAATCGCGGCGTCATAGCGACCAGGAACCGAATGCTGGAGGAAGTTAGCACGCCATGGCTGGCACTCCTTGACGGCGACGACATTGCATATCCTCGGCGGTTAGCCGTCGCTGCGGATTATGTTGAGCGCTATCCGGAATCCGGTATGTTCTATTCTTTGGCGGAGTACTACCCCGCCGGTAGCGTCGGATTATTCCGCACAACGAAACGAGAACCCGGCGAACTTCGCGCTCTGGTTCAATCAGGACATTTACTCGCGGTCTGCAACTCGACGGCAATCCATAACGTCGACCGCACGAAGGCGGTCGGTGGATACCGATTCAATGTAAAGGTGGAGGATTGCGATCTCTGGTGGCGTGTAGCGCTCAAGTACGACGTTCGCCTCATTCCAGAGGTGCTAGTCGGATATCGACAAAATCACCAAAGCTTCTCGTCCGTTAACCTCGAAGAGCAGGCCCTCAACGTACTCTACGTTCAGTATCTTCTCATCTCCCATCTGCATAAACGTAAACCATTAGAATATGAGGAAATTCGCGACGGGTTACTGAAGCTATTCGATCGTAAAAAGATAAAATTTAGAAACCACCTTCGGGCATTCAACATCGAGCTAGGTCGCGGCAACAAGACCCACGCTTTCACGGAGTTCGCCCGAGCTATTCTTGCCTCTCCGACGAATTTCACCCGCCGATTGCTGGATGAAATCTTTCCGGACAGAGGAATCACATTGGGCGAACCGCCGACGCTCTTCAAGAAATACGAGCACCTCCTCTGGTCGGATTGCAACGGAAGTTACGGTTCACTACCCGACCTTTCTTCGCCATCTGAAAATCAGGAGTCCTAGCTATGAAGCGTGTGATCGTCACCGGAGGATCAGGATTCATTGGTACCCACTTG
Source organism: uncultured Acidobacteriota bacterium (assembly GCA_963795355.1). GTDB lineage: Bacteria > Acidobacteriota > Terriglobia > Acidiferrales > UBA7541 > Acidiferrum. The sequence continues at coordinate 259,160 of CAWCHM010000004.1, read as the reverse complement.
GTTTCCCTTTTGCGTGAGCAGGGGCACCAGGTCCTAAACATTGATAAGGCCAAACCGCTCAACGCGACTCAAAACGGTTTGCATCGTCGAGTCGATATTCTCGACGCGTCGGCGCTGCAGGCAGAGTTCGATTCATTCCGCCCAGAATGGCTGTTTCACCTCGCCGCCCGTGCAGATTGCGATGAATCAACGACCGTCGAGGTGGGATATAAGGCCAATACAACTGGATCGGTCAATGTACTTGCCGCCGCAGCGTCAACTTCGTCTTTGGAGAGAGTCCTGGTGACCTCGTCACAATATGTCTGCCAACCCGGATACGAGCCATCCGGCGACGAGGACTACCGCCCGCACACGGTGTACGGATGGAGCAAGGTAGAGACGGAGCATGCGGTTCGAAGATCTTCGATGAAATGCCCGTGGGTGATCGTTCGACCCACGAACGTCTGGGGTCCTTGGCACCTGCGTTACCGTCGTCAAGTGTGGCGGGCGATCCGCCGGGGCTTCTACCTCCATCCTGGCGGAGCACCCGTCATCCGGTGCTACGGATATGTGGGTAACGTAGCTCGACAGATGGTCGGACTCATGGAAGCTGATTCGAACGCAGTGGCGGGGCGAGTTTTCTACGCCGGAGACCAACCGCGCGATCTATGTGAATGGGTGAACGGATTCTCCCGTGCTCTGCGAGGCCGCCCTGTAACTGTAGTTCCTCGCCCACTATTGCGGGCCATGGGTATCACTGGGGACCTCATGAAACAGGTGAGAGGCCGGGAATTTTTCATTCACTCCTCGCGTTACCGATCGATGGTGACGTCCGATTTGGCACCCATGGGCAGGACGTATGAGCTCCTTGGTCCCAGCCCAATCTCCCTTGAGAATGGCGTGCGTGAAACGGTCGATTGGCTTCGAACATTTGACGGGCAGGATGGACTTCGGTTTTAAGCACGCAAGGAAACGATCAGGACCGATGTCGGTCCGAGAACCGGACATCAAAGTCCTGTCGACCGTTCCAGAAATCTCGACGAATCGATAAGCGAGGGGAGAACGTGCTCAATCGAGGTAAGTCAAATGTCCTGGGGATCATGATCGACGCTGTCGACTACGAAGCGGCGATAGATTTCACTCTCCGCGCGGCGCGTGAAAAGCGCGCTGCGGCACTCTCGGCGGTGGCCGTACACGGCTTAATGACCGGTGTGCTGGACCGCCACCAAAAGTTTCGCCTGAACCACTTCGACCTGTTGGTGCCAGACGGTCAGCCGGTTCGATGGGCAATCAATGGGCTATATCGAGCAGGCCTTCCGGATCGAGTTTACGGGCCGAACTTAACGCTGAAGTTATGTGCGAGCGCCGCGGCCGCGGGTCTCCCGGTCTATTTCTACGGGAGCACTCCCGACGTCCTGTCTTCGTTGCAAAAATCTCTCAAAGAGAGATTTCCCAAAATCGTGATAGCTGGCATGGAATGCTCGAAATTTCGACGGCTTACGCCCGATGAGAAGCCCCTGGTCGCGGAGCGCATCCGAAGCTCGGGTGCATCCATAGTGTTCGTGGGGTTGGGATGTCCGAGGCAGGAGGTTTTCGCTTACGAATTTCGCGACATTCTTCCTATGCCAATCGTCGCCGTCGGCGCTGCATTCCCATTTTTGGCGGGCGAGATCCCGCAGGCTCCCCAATGGATGCAAGACGCCGGCCTCGAGTGGCTCTTTCGGCTCGTGTCTGAACCGAGGCGGCTGTGGCGCCGCTACGTCTTTCTCAATCCAACATACATATTCCTGGTGATGTTGCAGGCACTCCGACTTTCACGATTTTCCACAACCGGGAAACCTCCTACTGGCGAACTCTTGCCCGGATAGCTCTCGGCTCACGGTATTGCTCTCGGGCAATGGATCTTTTCAAATTAAGCGAGGACACGGCGTATGAATGAGACACGGGTCGTGAACCCATCGGTCCCCCAGGTAAAGAAATATTCTGGCCTGGCTGCATTTCTAAACCCAGTTGCTCGAAAAATTTTCCGCAAGCGCATGATTCTTCTGGATTTTCCCGTTAATCCAATCCAAAGGTGGGACGACGGCAATCCTCATCCCGGCTTGTACGAGATCATAAATAACAATCGTTCGAGCTATGCCGAGCTTCTCAAGTCGTTCTTGGAGTTTCGGGAAAACTTTCTAAGAATTCCGGTTCGATCGGAGCACAACTCATCTTCCTCAGAGCCAAGCTGGATCAATGGATGGATGCCCGGTCTGGATGGTGTCGCCCTCTACAGTCTGGTCGCAACCAGGAAACCCAAGTGTTTTCTGGAGGTTGGCTCTGGCAATTCGACGAAATTTGCCCGGAAAGCAATTACGGATCATGGGTTTAACACGAAGATAATTTCCATTGATCCGCATCCCCGGGTCGAGATTGATACCCTTTGCGATCAGATTATTCGCAAACCCGTGGAAGCCATCGACCTCGATATTTTTGATAAACTCGAGGCTGGCGATATCCTCTACGTTGACAATTCTCACCGCGCTTTCATGAATTCTGACGCCACCGTGATCTTCCTGGACGTTATTCCCAGGTTGAAGCCGGGTGTCCTTGTCGAGATACATGATGTGACGCTCCCGTACGACTACCCAAAAATCTGGATCGATCGATATTACTCGGAGCAGTATTTATTGGCCGCCTATCTGCTGGCCAAGGGGCGTCGGTTTGATATCCTCTTGCCCAATGGATTTGTAAGTTGCGACCGTGAATTAAACAACATCCTTGCGCCACTGTGGCGAGAGCCAAAAATGAAGGACGTCGAAACTCACGGTGGCTCTTTCTGGATCCGCATGAACTGATGGATCGAGATTCGGCGTAAAATTGACTAGCCCAGAGTTCGCCTCCCCTCCCACCCCGACCCGCCGCAAGCCTGTCAGTCGCCTCTCGAGGAAGAACATCCTCACGTTACCGTATGGTCCGGACATTCGAAGGACAGTGTCGATTGACTGTACGACTGACCAGATGCGCGACGTTGCAGGAGGGCACTAAAATAGCAGTGAAGTGATTTACGACGTCCACTGTCCGGGTTCCGGGTGCATTAGAATGCGGAAACTAGCGGTCGCTGCACTCTTGTTCTTCGCGGTCACATTTCCTTCGCGGGCAACTACTTACTTCCTGGCGACGGCGGCTGACGGTGGCAACGATTCTAACAACGGCGCTTCTGCCACCACCCCCTGGCTGACTCCAAAGCATTCCGTCAATTGCGGAGATGTGATTCTAGCGACTCCCGGCACGTCCTACTCCTACGCCAACTTTACCGCCGGCCAATGGGGGAACGTAACGTGTCCCGCCGGAGCTAACGTCGCCTGGCTCAAATGCGTGACGTTTGATGCTTGCAAGATCACCTCGAACGGTGGAAACCCCGGGATATATGTCGATAAGAGCTATTGGGGTGTTCAGGGGTGGGAAGTCTCGGTCACCGCGAGTACTTATGCTGGATGCTTTCTCGCCGCACCTAATTTCGGAACGCAAGCCTCGGTACACCATATCGTTTTTGCAAACAACATCGCCAACGGATGTTACGCGGGCGGGCTTGGGGCGGGAGTCAGCGGCACCGGAAGCGCGGACTATATCGCCATCGTAGGCAACATAGCGTATAACGCCGCTGCTGGACGTTACTGTTACAGTGGCATCGACATTTATGAACCGATTCAACACGATTCCCTGCCCGGCACCCATATCTACATCGCTGGTAACTTCTCTTTCGGCAATTTCAACTCCGACCCTTGCGGCGGCGGAATACCGACCGACGGCGAAGGGATCAATATCGACACATTGGATGGAAGTCAGAGCAAATTTCCAACACCTTACTCAGCTCAGGTGGTCGTCGAAAACAACATCGTCCTTGCGAACGGCGGCCGCGGATTGGAAGTCGAGAATAATAGCGCTGGGTCCGCACACGCTGCCGTACACCTAAGGCACAACACCGTCTGGGGAAACAATCTCGATAACCACGAATTCGGTCCTGCTTGTTCCGAGCTCCTGGTTCAAAATGCGTTCAATCTCGAAATATACCAAAACGTCGTCGCATCAAACTCTGCGACTGGTTGCCAGTCCAATAAAATCAACGCCGTTTATGTGTTGGATACAGCGACGTCGACGAGCCACATATATCAGGACGTGGCATATTCAGCCGGAGGATTCAACGCCGCGACGATGAATAGTCCGGGATTTTCGTTTGGGACGAACAATTTATTTGGAACGAATCCAAAATTTGCAAATCCAGTGGCGCCAAGTGCTCCGAGTTGCGACGGCTTTGCCAATGTGCCGGCATGTATGGCGACGGTGATCGCGAACTTTACGCCCACAAATCCTTCCGTGCTTGCGTATGGTTATCAGGTTCCTAGTAATGTGCAGACCTCTGATCCACTTTTTCCGCAATGGCTTTGCAATGTAAACCTACCGCAAGGCCTCGTTACGATGGGCTGCGCTGCTGCATCATCTCAGCCAACGACTCCAACCCTAGCCATCGTCAAGGTGCAATGATCAGATTTGAGTCTCGTTTCGGTCGGTTTTCATAACTTGATCTTTTGTTTGCACTTCACAATGCTGAAGAAATGAAGTCAGCATAAAACCCCTTTCAATTTCTCGCCAGACCGCGGCGCAGTGCTCTCCTCGCCTCCTTCCGATTCTCGCCGTTATCCGGCACTCCCAAGGCGCCTCACCGAATGTCCGCTCATCATCCCCTGCCGCAATTCATTTTGTCCACGACCATCACAAACCTGGGTTTGAAATGGATGGAGACTCGCCTCGTAACGTGTCCCGGCGCCAATGCCCATCAGTACCTGCCCTCAATCTGTTCAGCCGAACAGTAGCCCCGGGGAGCGCACGATCAGATCATGCTGGGGATGCATTCATGCGCCCTAGATCGCACCACCCCTAATGAGTTCGCGGATCGTGCTGCGGGTATTTTCTTCATTTGCTGCGCGATTGTCGCTGTCTGCTTGTCAGGATGCGGCACTTTCAAGGGCGATACCGCTGCCAGCCCCAGATCGCCGTTTATCAGCCAGCAACCTTCCAGTCAGACCGTAGTGGCATCGAGCCCGGCGACATTTTCGGTCACAGCTTCCGGCACGCAACCACTTCACTATCGATGGGAGAAGAATGGCAGACCGATCCCAGGCGCCACTCTCGCGTCCTACACGACCACGGCCACCACAACGACCGAAAGTGGAGCCCGTTTCACGGTAATCGTCGCTGGATCAACAGGTACGGTCGTGAGCCGCGCCGCCGTCTTGACGATCACCGCTCCCGGGCAGATAAGCGCAACCCCCCTGCGCTTGGATTTTGGCGACGTACCGGTCGGCAGCAGTGCCACCCGGCGAATCGCGGTCGCCGCTTTGGGCGGTTCCAACGTCACAGTCTCCCAAATCGGTGTCTCTGGTCCAGGCTTCGACGTGAGCGGCGTGTCCACTGGACTCGTTCAATCACCGGGTCAGGTGGCAAATTTGGATGTGAGCTTTTCGCCAGCCGCTAACGGAATCGCCGCAGGAAGTATCAGCATCGCCAGTGACGCCTCGAATCCGCTTACCGTGATCCAGCTATCGGGTTCGGGCGTGCATTCGGCTTCCCACTCTGTTTCTTTGACGATCTCAATCCCGACTACATCTGACGTCGTGGGATACAACCTCTACCGAGCGTCGATTTCCGGAGGTCCTTACGCGAAATTGACGCACGCCATGAGCAAAACCGCGAGTTTCACGGATGAAACAGTCCAGGGCGGCGAAACATATTATTACGTTGCTACGTCAGTGGGTTCCAGCAACACGGAAAGTACGACTTCCAATGAAGTATCCGCAACCATCCCGCTCACCTAGTCTTCATTTCGGACAGGATTGAAAGTAGGGGGCGCCAAAAATAGCACATTGATCCGAGGGTCACTTCTTGGTCTGTCGGCTACGCTTATCCTTCATTTCCTTTACGCTTGCTTTCACTAGCTTCTTCACCAATGTGATCGGTATTCGTTCACCCACCGGGAAATTGACAACCGCTTTCGTTGTGACAAAACCTCCAAGTTCCTTCCTGTGTTTTTCTGTTACGGGAGGGCGGACATGCAGGCGCATGTTTGGTTTCTTGAAGCTGAACCACGCAAACATTCCGTCATAGTCAAATCCTGGATAGGAATATCCGGGCCAGTGGAAATAGTCGGTGCGTTCTGTAGAGCCAGGCGCTGCCGCCCGAATCGCGGCTCGGATCTTCGCCAGATCGTATTGGGCCTCCTTTGGACATTTTGCGAGGTATTCCGCGACTCCGCTACTTTTGGGTCTTGCCACGGATCCCTTCTCCCCTCGTCGTCTTTTTTGTTTCAATCGACCGTTGAGATTTCATCGGCGTCTTTCGCCAGCGCCTGCGATCCGCTTGTCAAACACGATATAAGTAGCTTTTGCAAGTGCGATTTGCAACTGTCGGCGAAACCGCCGACAATGTTTCGCTTGAGCGACGCATCGACACTCAGTCCTGACACACGCGACGGCAGTGCAGGCAGCGGGCCTGCGAAGAACAGCGCCGGCCAGGTTCTCTTTGCCAGCCTGATCGGCACAACGATCGAGTTCTTTGATTTCTACATCTACGCGACCGCCGCAGTGCTGGTCTTTCCGCGCCTGTTCTTTCCGAAATCCGACCCGATGTCGGCCACGCTCGCGTCGCTTGCCACGTTCGCAATCGCATTCTTTGCTCGACCGTTTGGCTCGGCCCTGTTCGGACATTTCGGCGATCGAATCGGGCGAAAAGCGACGTTGGTCGCCGCTCTTCTCACGATGGGCATTTCGACGGTCGCGATCGGCGCGCTTCCCACGTACGCGACTGTCGGCGTAGTGGCGCCGTTGCTGCTTGCGCTGTGCCGCTTGGGTCAAGGATTGGGCCTCGGTGGCGAATGGGGCGGCGCGGTTTTGCTCGCGATCGAAAACGCTCCTCCCGGTAAGCGCGCGTGGTACGGAATGTTTCCTCAGCTTGGTGCGCCCATCGGATTCCTTTTCTCCGGCGGTATTTTTCTCTGCTTGTCGAAATATCTTTCGAACGACAGCTTCTTTGCCTACGGCTGGCGGATTCCGTTTCTCGCAAGTGCCGCTCTCGTTTTGATTGGCCTTTATGTCCGGTTGACGATCACCGAAACGCCTGTTTTTCGCGCCGCATTGAAAGACCGCGAAACGGTCCGTGTGCCGATGTTCGAAGTATTTCGCTCGCATCCAAAGATGCTCGTCGTTGGCACTCTGTCCTCGATCGCAACCTTCGTACTGTTTTATCTGATGACGGTCTTCGCGCTTTCGTGGGGCACGACCGCCCTTCACTACAGCCGCGATACGTTCTTGGTGATGCAGCTCGCCGCGATGTTTTTTTTCGCGATCACCATTCCGCTGAGCGCAAAACTCGCCGAGCACGGCCGCCGTCGCACGCTGATCTGGGTCACGGTAGCCATCGGTGTCTACGGACTCGTGATGGCGCCGCTGCTGCAATCCGGAATCGGCGGCGCGCTCCTCGCGCTCATTCTTGGATTGTCGCTTATGGGCTTCACGTACGGACCGCTCGGCACCGTGCTCTCGGAATTTTTTCCCACGAGCGTGCGCTATACGGGCAGCTCGCTTACTTTCAATCTCGCGGGCATTTTTGGCGCGTCGTTAGCTCCGTACATCGCGACGTGGCTCGCAAAGACTTATGGACTCCAGTTCGTCGGCTACTATTTGTCGACCGCATGCGCCATTACACTCGTCGGTTTGCTTGCAGCGCACGAAACAAAAAGTGAAGTGCTGTAGCCCTTTTTCCGCAGTCAGGACAATCCTCATAAATCCCCCGAAACAGGCCCGCAAATCGAGAGTCTATCCGTTCAGATAGCCCGGTATTCGATCGGATAGTCGCAATCGGCTCGCAGGCCCGCCACATTTTTTCCCGCCCACATGGATCTCCTTTCCAATCAACAAGCGCTCACTGCGCACGCGAGAAACCTCCAGCCCCGAACATCGGCATGCTGCGTGCTCTCACCATCGACATGAATGAAACGTAGAGCGATAAGCAAAATCGCTACGACGAACGAAATGGAAGGAGACTTGAAATGAAATCACTACGAAATCGAATTCTGACTTTGGTTGCCGTTGGATTGCTGAGCATCGGCTTCAGCGCCAGCGCCTCGCAGGCGCAAGCTATCTACAAGGGTTCGTTCACGCTTGACCGCGATATACGTTGGCAAAACGCAACCATGCCAGCCGGCGACTACACCTTCACGGTCGAGTCGACCAGCCGAAGCAAGCCGGTTCTCGTGACTGGTCCAGCTGGCACCGTCTTTCAGCTGCCAGTCGTGACTTCTCAGGGAAAGATCGGCGGGCAGAGCGCGTTGAAGCTCGAATGGCGCGGCGACAACTTGTGCGTTCGTGAAATGGATCTCGCCGAAGTTGGCCTCAACATTCGCTACCACGTGCCGAAGGCCACCGAGAGTGACAAGCTTCTGGCGAAGGCCCACACCGGCGGCGAGCAGGTTCTCATTGCGATGACGGCGAATTAGCTTCCCGCAACGAGAGAGCGCAACGCGGGGCGAGCCCGAAACTGTCGGGCTCGCCTTATTGTTTTATGTGATGGATATTCCACAGGCAGAGCGGTCGCGAACCGCATCAAACGCGCATGAAAGAACGGTCATTGCTGCCACCCGCCACCAAGCGCCTCATACAACTGCACCGACGCCAGATACTCATTCAGCTGCGCCTGCACCAATTCCAATTCCGCAGTAAACGCATTCGTCTCGTTCGTCAGCACTTCCAGATACCCAGTGACGCCGCCGTTATAACGCATATGCGAGAGCCGCGCAGCATCTTGCGCCGACGCAAACAGTAATTCCTGCTGCACCCGAAATTCCTTCGACTTCCGCCGCGCGATCAAGGCATCCGACACGCTGCGAAACGCGCCCTGAATCGTCTGCTGATACGTCAACAGAAAAGCCTGCTGCTGCGCCTCTGCAAACCGCACGTTCGAACGAATCTTCCCCGCCGTAAATATCGGCTGCGTTAGCGACGCCCCGTAAGTCCACGCGCCCGCCGGCCCGCTGAACAAGTGTGTCAGCGCATCGCTCTCGAATCCCGCCGTTCCACTCAACGAGATCTGCGGAAAATATGCCGCGCGCGCCACGCCAATCTCCGCATTCGCCGCAATCAATTGTTGTTCCGCCGCCTGAATATCCGGCCGGCGTTCCAGCAGCGCCGACGTCAGACCCGGCGGCACATCCGGCGAACGCACTTGCTCGGTTAGCTTGAGCCCGCGTGTGATCGACCCGGGGTTCTCCCCGAGCAAAATGCTGATCAAATTTTCCTGCTGTTCGATTTGCTGCTCGAGTGTCGGAATCTCAGCCGCTGCCGTAAACACCAACTGCTCCGCCTGCCGCACGTCGAGCAGCGACGTCGACCCGCCGTTCGCCAGAACCTGCGTCAGCCGCAGCGATTCCTGGCGCGAACTCAGCGTCCGCTGCGAAATCTCCAGCGACGAATCCAGCGCTCGCAGTTGAAAGTACGCGCTCGCCACATTCGCCACAAGCGTCGAGGTCACTTCCCTTTGCGACCATTCCGACGCCACAAGATTCGCTCGCGCCGCTTCGGTCGCTCGCCGGAACTTCCCCCAAAAATCCAGCTCCCATCCCGCCGAAACATTCAACGATCCGAATCCCGCTTCAAGTGGCGGCGTCGCAGGCGTGCGCGCTTGCCGTTGATCCACCAGACTCGCGCCGCCCGACACATTCGGATACTGATCCGCCCGCGTGATTCCAAGCTGTGCTTGTGCCTGCAAAATACGCGCGCCCGCGATGCGCACATCGTAGTTCTGCTTCACCGCCGTTCGAATCAGCGTCTGCAACTCTTGATCCTGATAGACTTCCCACCATTTCTGATCGCCCTGCGACGCCGCAATTTTCTGCGCCACCTCTTCGTCGGTCAGCCCACGAAATGTCGGCGGCACGCTCGTCGCCGGCTTCTTGTAGTTCGGCCCGACGGTGCACCCGGCGCCGAATCCACACACCACAACCGCCGCCGAGACAACTGCCTTCGCAAGGAATTCGCGCTTCCTCATCTCAATCTCCCGGCGCCGGTGACGAGTCCGGCGACGCGAGCGCGGGCCTCGTCCCTTGCACCGCTCCCGACCATTTCTCCACCACATAAAACACCACCGGAATAAAAAACACGCCGAGCAAACTCGCCGCGAGCATTCCGCCAATCACGGTCGTGCCCATGATCTGCCGCGCGACGGAGCCCGCGCCGGTCGCCGTCCACAGTGGCACTGTCCCCAAAATAAACGCGAACGACGTCATCAAAATCGGCCGCAACCTCAACCGCGCGCCTTCCAAAGCCGCATCCACCAACGGCTTCCCGTTCTCGTATTCATCCTTCGCAAACTCCACAATCAAAATCGCGTTCTTCGCCGCAAGCCCGATCAGCATCACGAGCCCAATCTGCGAATAAACGTCGCCTTCGATCTGCACCATGTACGCAGGCAAAAAGTTTTGCAGCACCGTTCGCCGTAGCCACAGCACGAAAAACGCGCCGAACACCGCGACCGGCGTGCTCAACAACACACTAAACGGCAGCGACCAGCTCTCATACAACGCCGCCAGAATCAAAAACACAAACAACAACGAAAACGCGAACACCACCCACGCCGGCACGCCTTGTTGCGCTTTCTTCTCCTGGAACGACATGCCCATGTAATCAAAGCCCATTTCGCGCGGCATCGTTTGCGCAAACACTTCTTCCAGCGCCGCTGTCGCTTGGTCCGCGCTAAAGCCAGGCGCCGCCGCCCCGTTAATCTGCGCCGCGCGATATTCGTTGTAGCGCATCGTGAATTCAGGCCCAGGGCGCGGTTCGAAGCGAGTCAACGCCGCCAGCGGCACCATCGCCCCGGAACTGTTCCGCACATAAAACTGGCCGACGTTCTCCGCCCGCGTTCGATAGTCGCCCTCGGCCTCGATATACACCTGCCACTGCCGCCCGAATCGGTTGAAATAATTGATGAACAATCCGCCCATGAACGCCTGTAATGTCCGATATACATCGTTCACCGCGACCTGCTGCTTCAGCACCTTGTCGCGATCGACGTCCACGAACTGTTGCGGCACGCTCGGCAAAAATGTCGTGCTCAGGTTTGCGATCTCCGGCCGCTTCCGCGCCGCATTCATGAACGTCTGCACATTGTTCGCAAGAAAACTGATGTCGTTGCCCGCGCGGTCTTCGAGCGCAAACGTAAAACCACCCGAGGTTCCGACGCCAGGAATCGATGGTGGCGAAAATGAAAAGGCGATGCCCTCCGGTAGCTGCGACAGCGCGATATTTATGTGCTGCTTGATCTCTTGTAATTGCACGTCGCGCGACTTCCGCTGATCCCACGGCTTTAGCGTCACGAAGAAAAATCCGTTGTAGCTCGTCCGCACAAAGCTCAACAAACTGAATCCAACGACGCTCGTCGTGTACTGCACACCCGGCGTCTTCGCCAGTATGTCCTCGATTTTCCGCGCAACCGCGTCGGTGCGTTGCAGCGAAGCCGCGTTGGGCAGCTGCAAATTGATGTACAAATACCCCTGATCCTCATCGGGCAAGAAGCTTGACGGTATCTTGCTCGCAAAAAATCCCGCGCCTGCCCCGAATGCAACAATCAGGATCAGTGCAATGGCGCTCTTGCGAATCAACGCGCCGCACACGCTCACGTACGCATTCGTTACCTTGCTAAAGGTCCGGTTGAACCAGTCAAAAAATCCCTTCAACAACCCGCCCCGGCCTTCCTTCGGCCTCAGCAATAACGCCGACAGCGCCGGGCTCAACGTCAGCGCGTTGAACGCCGACAGAATCACCGAAATCGCGATCGTCACCGCGAACTGCTGGTACAACCTTCCCGTGATACCCGGGATAAACGCCGTTGGCACGAACACCGCTGACAACACCAGCGCGATGCCCACCACCGGACCCGAAATCTCCTCCATCGCCTTCAGCGCCGCTTCCTTCGGCGTCAGTCCATCTTCGATGTGTCGTTCGACCGCCTCCACAACGACGATCGCGTCATCGACCACCAACCCGATCGCCAGCACCAGTCCGAACAACGACAACGTGTTCACCGAAAATCCGAACACCGGAAACAAAATAAATGTCCCGACCAGCGATACCGGCACCGCCAGCAACGGAATCAACGTCGCGCGCCACCCTTGCAAAAAGATGTACACAACAATGATGACTAACAAAATCGCGATCACCAGTGTCTCGATGATCTCCTTCATGCCTTCCGTCACCGCGAGCGTCGTGTCCAGGGATGTCACATAATCGATGTCGTGCGGGAATCGGCCCTTCGCTTCTTTCATCAACTTCTTCAGGCCGTCCGCCGCCTGCACCGCGTTCGAACCCGGCAATTGATACGCTGCGATAATCGCGCCCGGTTTTCCATTCAGCCGCCCGACCACGCTATAGTTCTGCGCGCCAAGCTCGATGCGCGCCACATCCTTTAGCCGCACGACTGCGCCGCTCGTCGACCCGCGCACCACGATCTGCCCAAATTCTTCCGGCGAGGTCAGCCGCCCCTGCGCGCGCACCGAATACGTGTACTCCTGCCCCTTCGGCGCCGGTTCGCTTCCCACCTGTCCCGCTGGATTCACCGCGTTCTGCGACTGAATCGCCTGCACAATCTCCGGCACCGTAATCGCCAGTTTCGCCAGTTGATCCGGCTTCACCCACAAACGCATCGCATATTGTCCAGCGCCGAAAATCTGCACGCTGCCGATTCCGTACAATCGCGTGATCTGGTCCGCCAGGTTGATGTACGCGTAGTTCGACAAAAATTGCGCGTCATACGTGCCGTTCGGCGAATACAGCGTCATCAGCATCAACGGTGCCGTCACGGTTTTCTGCACCGTGATGCCGAAATTGTTCACGTCCGCCGGCAATTGCGATTGCGCCTGCGTTGCGCGCATCTGCGTCAAAATCAAATCCGTATTCGGATCCGTCTTCACGTCGTAGTCAACGATCAGCCGCATCCCGCCATCCGCCGTCGAGTTCAGCGAATACATATAGTTCATGTTGTCGACGCCGCTCATCTGCTGCTCGATTGGCGTCGCTACAGACTGCTCGATCGTCTGCGCATCCGCGCCGACGTACGTCGCCACAACTTGCACTTCCGGGGGTACGATGTTGGGGAATAACGCGACTGGGAGCGCCGTAATCGTCACTGCTCCCACGATCACCATGACGATCGAAATCACCATCGCCACAATGGGCCGGTTGATGAAAAATTTTGACATGATCAGGCGCCCTTTGCCGTACCCGTGCTCGCACCGGCGCCCGAACCCGCACCAGCTTGCTGCTTCGGCCTCACCACCGAGCCATCTCTCACCTTCTGCAAACCTTCAACGATCACCATCTCGCCCGGTTTTACACCGTCCTGAATAATCCAATTTTCCCCGGAACGATCTCCAACCTTCACCGACCGGATGCTCACTTTGTTCCCTTCGCCGACCACCGCAAGTTGATACATCCCTTGCAACTCGTTCACGGCGCGTTGCGGCACAAGCAGTGCTCCATTCACCTGTTCCGTCGCGGCCCGGATGCGCCCGAATTGACCCGGCCTCAAAATATTTTCAGGATTCGGAAATGACGACGCGATACGAATGGTGCCGGTCGTGATGTCCACTTGCCGGTCGGTATACAAAATCTTCCCCGGATGCGCGTAAACCGTTCCGTCCGCCAGGATCAGTTGTAGTTTTGGCGCATCCTTTATCTCTTCCACATCGTCGCGGCGGCTGCTCGTGTTGATTCGCTTCGCAAACTTCATATACGTCTGTTCGCTGATCGGAAAGTACGCCTTGATCGGTTCCACACGTGAAACCGAGGTCAGCACCGCCGTCGGGTTCACCAGGTTCCCGATTTGCACCGTCGCAATGCCTGCGATCCCATCCAGTAACGAAGTCACGTGCGTGAAATCCAGATTCAGCTGCGCCGACTCCACTTGCGCTTCCGCCGACTTCACCGCCGCCATCGCTGCCAAATTCGCTTGAATGTCGTTATCCAGTTGGCTCTGCGCAATCGCGCGCTCTTTCGCCAACGGCGTATCGCGATCCACGTCCAATTTCGTCTTTCCCAGTTGCGCTTGCGACTGCGCCAGTTGCGCCTTCGCCTGATCCAGCACCGCCTGGAACGGACGCGGATCGATCTCAAACAACACTTGCCCCTTCTTTACTGGCGATCCCTCGCGATACGTCTGCGCGACGATGTAGCCTGTCACCTGTGGCTGAATCTGCGCGTTATCAAATCCGTCGAGCGTCGCCACCCATTCGTTGTACAGCGGCACATCCATCTGCACGACCGGTGTCACGATCACTTCCGGTGGCGGCGGCGTCGGCGCGGCTTTCTGGTTCTGGCATCCCGTCATCGCCCAACCGATCGCCAAACACGCAGTCATTGCGGCAAGCTCATATCGTGCGGTCATCGAACACATCCCTCCGCTGAATACACCTATCCGCTTTGATCGTAAGTATTGGGATCGAGAATTCATCGCCGTGCGTCCCCGTCTTGGATTGCTTATCAAATGCATCACAGAGCGAAGGCGGCCCCCACGGACACATTCGTTCCGAATGCAGAGGTCGCTACTCTACAAGCTTTCCCGGAAAAGGAAAGCCTTTGTCGGCCTGTATGGATGCACACCCCGCGTCCCCGGTTACGTTCTTATTTCGCACTCACCTGCAACGACCCCAGGTTCGCGGGTTGAACTTGGGGCTTCTATTCTTGGAAGCGCCACCTTATTCCGGGGACGAAGGGCGTCTCGGCTGGCGCTGTCCTGTGAATTTACGCTGGGTTACGCCGTTCTCAGCTCCGCATGCCGAAAATTCCGCGTCGCCAGGAATCCCAGTACCACAAACACAATCAGCGCCGTAAGCTGCGCCACTTTAAATGGCCCCTCACTTTGCGTGGGCGCAAGCGCGTGCAGTGCCGGAATTTTTCCAAACGACTGCGCGATCAGCACAAAGAAATTAAAGTACTGCGCCATCACCGCAGTGATCACGAAAGTTGTCCGCCAGCCGCCAGCCAACTTTTTGCTGTACAGCGCAAGCAGCGAAATCGCCAACACCACCAACGATATAATCCCCAGCACAATCCCTGGCGTGATTCCCTTGAACGGAAACATAAATCCAGTCACGCTGGTCAAAATCGTCGTCCACAAAAATATCGACATCCAGGATCCCAGCCATCGTCCCCCGATCAAACCAAACACCGCCACAAACCCCGCCGCGAGTCCCACCAGACTCAACAACACGTGAAATGCAGTGAACGCCGCCAATCCACTCATGAACCGTTCCTCCCGCGCAGAATCGTTCGAATTGCTGTCTTGCCCCTGAATTCTTCGCGAACACTACACCCCATCTATAGCCGTCGCCATGCACATTTGGACTGCGGCGCCTCGAGGCGCCGCGTTTACAAATCCGATGTCACCAAATCGTTCGAAGGCGCCACCAAACGTAAGTTGCGCCTATCCCTTCGTTAAGCCGCCGCCGTTCCAGCCTTCTGAAAAAACGCCAGCAACTCTCCATCAACCAAATCCTTTTCCGGCCAATCTTCTCGTCCAAAAGCGCTTGTGAATGCTCGCTTCAGTTGGCCACAAGAGGTCGGTTGATCCCAGTCGCGCCGAACCGTCCCGACCTCCCAGGGAACCACTTCTTCCGCATCGCTTTGAGCTGTCGCGACTTCCGCAGTGCCGCTCGCGCATGAAACAATCGCGCCTTCGCCGCCGCCACCGAAATCCCCAGCGTCTGCGCCGTCTCCCGCATCGACTTCTCCTGCATTTGACCGAGCTCCAGAGCTTTCCGGATCGTCGGCCGCAGCGACCTCACCGCCTGTCGGACCAGCACCTCGCGCTCCTGCCGTGCAAACCGCTCTTCCGGATTCGGTGCGTGGTCCGGCGCTTCAAAGTAGGCCGACTTCTCGCCATCGTCTCCCGGTCCGTCAATCGGCAGCTCCCGATGCGTCCGCTTTTTCCGCAGAGTCATCAGTGCTGCGTTGATCCCGATCCGCGTTAGCCAGGTCGAAAAGCTCGACCGCCCGTCGAATCGGTGCAGGTTCATGTACGCGCTCAGGAATGACTCCTGGAGCGCGTCCTCGGCATCCTCGTGATTTTTCGTGATGCGGTGCAGCGTCTGGTACATACGCGCCTTCGTCGGTGCGCAGAGCCGTTCGAATGCACTCGCTTCCCCACTGCGCGCCGCTTCCAGCAGTTCCTCGTAGTTCGGGCCTTCTGTCTCGGCTGCTCGGCTGGTGACTTCGCTTGGGATAAGACAAACATCCAATTCACTGCTTCTTTCTAAAAAAGTAGCTGGCACGGTATCCCCACCCTCATATAGAAATTTTTATTGCCGGGTTTTTTCCCGTTTGATCCACTCACGGATGTACGGTGGGCAGTTCAGTAGCTCCACACCACGGTCCTCGCACTCGCTGAGGTATCGAACCACCCCAGCATCCACAAGTGTCAGTTCGTCCAGATCGAACGTCATTCCAGGTCCTGCCGCGAGGGTCTGCGCCTTGAAGTCCCCGAGGTCCTCGAAATGAATCTGGCCAATCAATCTAAGGACTACTCTTCCCTGCTGCGATTTCTGTTCAATCCGCAGCGTCATTTGCTCGAGCCCATGCCTACCAAGGTGCAGTTCCTGAACCAACATCAAACTACTGAAAAAAAACATCTTATTCTGATATCAGTCATGCCGAACTTCGGCAACTGCCGAACTTCGGCATACCGTTCCTGCGACACCGCCCGACGCCCGCGACCATTCACCCGCCTATTCTGAGTTAGCCCGAGCCCTAATCTCTCTCTAGTCACCAATCGGACGAGGCAATGCCAGCCACACATACAAAAACCTGCCTTGACAAACCAGGTACGTGTGCTATACTCAAGGCCTGTTAAAACCGTGTTAAAACGCCGGACTAAATCCGGCGTTTTCTTTTTTCCACAGGTCTGAGTCTCTGCATCTCCATCAAGTAGGCAGCGTGATTCGACCTAGGCGAAATAAAGGCGAATATTAAGAGACGCCTAACCCACCGCCCAGCAATAACTTACAGACACTCAAAAACACGTCCGCCGTAAGCCAAACAAACCTCGACAGTTACACACTCTTGAGGAAACACCCGGGGGTGGGGGCCTAAGCGCCCCTAAAATTTTCGAGACTCCTTCGGAGTGCCGCGGTGAAATTCCAGCGCAGCCGCAAGAAGCGCGGCGCTCGCCGAAGATTTCGTCGACTTTCGGTCAGTTGGTAGGTTTTGAGGGGACAGAAAGGCACTCAGCTTCGAGGAACGCCAAATCTCGGCGGCGAAGCGGTCCGAAGTCCTAGCTGCGAGCCCTTCCGCGCAGCTGAAAGAGCGTCACTGCAATGATCAAGCCGTAAGCTACAAGTCCAGCGACGAGTTCCATGCCCAACTATTTTTCATGGCCCCACGCTCAGAGACAATACGGCATTTACCCGACATTTTGGTCGCTCTCAAGTCTCATTCCGCACTGCGACCGTCGATCCTGATCGACGCAGCAGCTCACGCATCCACAGTGAGTAGGACTTTTCCTCGAGCGTGCCCTTCCTCGAGGTAACGCATGGCGTCGGGAACTTCTTTCAGTCTGCAGCAGCGATCGATGACTGGCTTCACTTTTCCGCTCAATAGTAGTTCGTTCATCAGAAGCAAGTCCGCTTGGTTCATTTTCGCGAAAATCGATACCGGCTTCTGACTCACGAAAATCGATTGCAGCGTTGACGTGATCATGCGCGAGATCGGCTTCAGCATCCAGTTGTCGGTCGTCCCGCCCGCTCCGATAACCTTCCCGTTGGCATTGAGGACGCATCGGCATTCCGCGAAAGTATGATTTCCCACGCAGTCGAGAATCAGATCGAATCGCTGCTCGCTCTTCGTGAAATCTTCTTTGGTGTAGTCGATTACATGATCCGCACCGATCGATCGGACCAACTCGACGTTGCGCGTGCTGGTAACGCCGGTGACTTCTGCGCCGAACGATTTGGCAATCTGCACGCCGAATGTTCCGACGCCTCCGGACGCGCCATTCACTAAGACTTTGTGCCGCGACTGAATTTTTCCCTTATCGCGCAACGCTTGAAGCGCTGTGAGCGCGGCAATCGGTAAGGACGCAGCGTTTTCAAACGAGACGTCGTCTGGTTTCTTCACCAATTTCGTCTCGAGCGTACACACATACTCACCAAACGCGCCCTGGCAAAGGCCATACACCGCATCGCCATGCTTCAAATTCTTGACGGCGCTGCCGACGGACTCGACGACACCAGCAACATCCGCGCCAAGCCTTCTGTTTTTGGGCTTGCCCACGCCCGCCATCAATCGAATGCCATACGGCTCGCCGCGCATGAAGTGCCAGTCGTAGGGATTGAGCGACGCCGCGCGAATCTTAAGCAACACTTCGCCATCGGCAGGTGCAGGCTTGTCGATCTCTTCGCACCGCAGAACATCGGGCCCGCCGTACTCGTAGTAGACAATCGCCTTCACGCGAGTTTCCCCTCGTCATCACTCGACGTTCGCCCTTGGGTTGCCAACAGACGGTGGCACAGTTTGGGGCGCTACACAACAACTGGGGCCTGAAGGCTACTATGCGGTGCCGAAGCGTTCGCGGTAGGCGCTGGGCGATACGCCGGTGTGGCGCTGAAACAGTGAGCGGAAAAACGCGATGTCCTGATAGCCGACAGAATCGCTGATTTCCTGCATGGTGCGATGATTGCTCTCGAGCATGCGCTTGGCTGCGGCGACTCGAAGTTTTTGCAAGTAAGCGAGAGGACTGTCGCCGGTCGCTTGCTTGAAGCGGCGGACAAAATTGCGAACGCTCATGCCGACGCGACGCGCAGGATCTTCCAGCGGAAACGTGGTCGCGAAATTTTTGTGCATCCACTCCTGTGCGCTTGAGATTGCGTCATCGGTGTGATCCGTCTTCAACGGAACGATCGCGAAACCCGATTGCCACGCGCGCGGCGTCTCGATCAGTAGCGCTTTCGCCGTTTGCATTGCGACTTCGTGGCCGCAGAACCGCTCGACCAAATAAATGCTCAGGTCCAGCGATGCGTTCACGCCGCCGCCACAATAAAATCCGCGGTCTTCGGTGACCATCAACTCCGGCATCCATTTGACGCGCGGATACTTCTGGCGAAACCGCTCCGCGAGCCCCCAATGCGTCGTGGCGCGTTTGCCATCGAGCAATCCAGCGGCGGCGACGAGGCCGACGCCGGAACAGACGCTCGCGACAGCCACGCCGCGGCCGCTGCGACGCTTGAGCCATGGAACGATCGGCGCGTTGCGTTCGAGGACGTCGTCGACGCTCAGCCCAGTCGTCGGAACGAAGATAAGGTCGGTCTTGTCGATTTCGTCGAGCGATACGTTCGGCTTGATCCTAATTCCACCGTCGCAGTTCACCGCCCGCCCACCGGGCGACGCCGTGGTGACGCGAAATCGCGGAAGAAGCCGCGTGCCGGTCAGAGTGTTCCAGAGCGAACCAGCGTGACGGAACACTTCCATGGGCCCGATGGCCGTGGAAGAAAACATCTGGTCGAGTAGCAACACCGTAATTTCTTTCATAGCCGCCTCGCACGCCTCGCACGCCTCGCACGCCTCGCACGCCTCGCAAATGATCCTGCCGGGACAACCGCCATGGCCAAAATCCTGCTCTTGGCCTAATCACCTACCTACAATGGCATATCTGCCATCTTGTGGCAATGCCCTTCTGGGGCTAATTTGAAGTCCGACGAACGAAAGTTGTTCGAGAAATCTGCGGACAGAAAGGAAACACACATGGCAACTGGACTGAAGTCGATGACTCTCAACGGAGTCGCGGTCAACGAACTCTTCTCAACAATCGAGGCGGTCAAGGCGACGCCGTCGATCGCAAAGTTCAAGTTCCGTATCAAGAATCAGTGGGAAGACGGGAGCCAAAACCACTCCACCGTAACAACACTCTGCGGGGCCAATCAGGAAATGTCGCATCCGGTTCCCTTCCGGCTCGAAGCCGATGAGCCCGCCGTGCTCTTGGGGAAGGACATGGCGGCGAATCCGGTCGAGCACTTACTTCACGCGCTTGCGTCGTGCCTCACCACATCGATGGTGTATCACGCGTCGGCACGCGGCGTTCAGATCAACGCAGTCGAATCGTCATTCGAGGGCGATCTGGATTTGCACGGATTCCTCGACCTCGATCCGAGCGTGCGCAAGGGCTATCAAGGCATTCGGGTCAACTTCAAGGTTAGCGCGGACGTGCCTGACGACCGGCTTCAGGAAATCGTGCAGCTTGGCACCTCGCATTCGCCAGTCTTCGATTCGCTGACGAACGGGGTACCGGTGTCGGTCACGGCAGAACGGCTGTAGTTCACGGAACAGAGTGATCGGTCGGGATCGCTTGCTTGACTGTAAGAGCTAGAACAAAAAAGGAGAGAAGAGAATGTCGCAAGCGAATGATGCACTTCAGAAGTGGTTGATAGGGACATTGATTGGAGTTGCAACGTGTGGAGCGATTGCAATCCATCCGCTTCGCGCTCAGATTCACGCGGACCATCAGCAACAGAATGCGAAGCTCGTTGAAGATGTCCGCTACGCAACAAAGCAATTTACCGACGTAAATAACGCTGGTCCTGCGGGATACGAGCCGGCGTTTGGCTGCGTCACCGGTCCGGATCACGGCGCGATGGGGATTCATTACGTCAACGGAGACCGAG
Source organism: uncultured Acidobacteriota bacterium (assembly GCA_963795355.1). Lineage (GTDB taxonomy): Bacteria > Acidobacteriota > Terriglobia > Acidiferrales > UBA7541 > Acidiferrum. The sequence goes on along the minus strand of CAWCHM010000004.1, from coordinate 238,447 downwards.
TGAAAAAGAATGATCTCGAAATCGAGTATCCGCAGGCGCTGATCTATGAACCCATCGGCCATAAGCGGCAGCTCGTTGGCGTCGAGTACATCGTGGACGCAAAAACGTGGCTGAAGAACAACGACAACGTCACGCCATCACTGGATGGTCAGGACTTCCAGTTCGTCGCCGCACCAAACCGCTTCAACCTTCCGGACTTTTTCGAGTTACACGTCTGGGCGTGGCGCGAGAATCCGCAGGGAGCATTTGTGGATTGGAACAATCACGTGACCTGCGAAGGCGAATAACGAGCTCGACAAATCAACAGCCTCAGACGAGGCAATTTCCGTGCCCGCTCAGAATTTCTGGGCGGGCATTTTGTGTGCCTGGGGGAAAGGCGGGTTGCGTTGATCGCCACATTTCGGCGAGCTTCCGGGGTCAGGCCTTATTCGGTGGGTTTCTTGTCTGTGTCGCCAACCAGACGATGCTGTTTGAAGAGCAGAAGTTTATTGATCTCGCGAGTCAGTTCGATCAGTTTCTGTGGATCTTGCTCTTTCGACGCCAGCTCGCAGAGTTGCTTCCAACGTTCTTCGTTTTCGCGCATGATCCATTCTTTAGTCGAGTCCGACCACGATAGTCTGTTCAATTTTGAACAGCGATATCACTGAGTGGGCCCGGTACGCGTGATGCAAGTGGCGTTGCGACTGGAGTTTTAGTTTTTATCGGTCGGGGAGCGGGTGACTCTCGGCGCCCGCCACGCCGTTCATTTTCGCTAATCGTCGCCGCCGGGAAATAGGATCACCGCTCTCGCGATGACTGAGACGTGCGTTCAGTTGGCTGACGGTTCCCTCGATTAGCGAATCCACTCGGTCATCAATGGCACGGTGGCAAAGCCGACCAGGAAAAATACTATTACGCACAGGAGGTAATCGAGCGCTCGGAAAGGTTGAGGCATTGGATTTCTAGATTTTCGGAATACGTGGTGCTTTTCGATCGTCAGATTTCTCGATCGATCGTGCGATATCGTCGTCGATCCGTTTGATTTCGATGGCGAGTTTCGTGTTCGTGGGGAATTTCAGATACTGCGCAAAGAGCTTGTCGCGTTCTACTTTTAGCGCATCCCGTTTTGCTTTCTCCGTCGGCGCTGTCTTTTCCACGCGATGTGAACCTCTGGAACGACTATACGCTTAAAGTTGTTTGGAAATGTCCACCGTGCCATCCGACTGCGTCAAAACGTCAGGTCTCTTGGACTCTCATTTTCAGTACGTTCCCTTTGGCGTCCTCAGAGTTAAGGTTTAGAGGGAGTTCGAGGGCCACCTCTTCGGGCGAAGGTTGAGCCGCAGCCGTCTCCTCCAACTGCCAATTGCCTTCTAAGGTATGGGTGCCACGAAATGACCGAACGCATCGTGCACGTTTGTCGACGACCCGAAAGGTGACGGGGCTGGTCATCTTGTATCGTTCCACCATCCGCCACAGATGATGGAGTCCCACATACACGTTCAGATCGCCCCTGAGAATGTCGGCTCCTTCGGGAAGAAGGATTGTGAAGTCGTCCTGGCTCATGGCCGCTACCTGCGCTTGGATTTCAACGTTCCAAGCGACCTGCGTGCTTCGACGATCGCCTGGTGTTCGACTCCACCATGTTCGATACGGGTTTCCAGCCGCTCCTCGATCGACTTCAACGCGTCTTTCACTCGATTCGGCAATCGAGACGAATCCGCCTCCAGCACTGCTGCGTCGTAATTCTTTTGCCACCAGTATGTCGTTGTGCTCATTGTCTCCGCCTTTCTCTCAACTGAAAGCCAGCTTCGGATTGTTTGCCGTGAGCACGTTTATCCCAGAGCGAGCGTCCTGGATGGCCTGATACTCCAGGCTCCCAAAGATCAAAGGCCGCTTCAGGCGTTCCTCGATGGAGGAAAGCGCCGCTCTGACTTTGGCGGCAATTTTTGATGGATCGAACTCCAAAATCGCAGACAAATAGGCCGACTGCCACGGGTGGGTCAACTGATTTTGCATGGGACCTTCTTTCAGCACGTTCAGAAGGTACAGGCGTAACTATACACTAACTAATAATAAATTGATACCTCAATATCAGAGGATGTCTGAGGGTACCTTTCGAGGAGATTCCGCCGTAATTTCCACTGGAGTGCCGTCGGGAGCGTGTTTTGCCCGATGGCCGGGGATGAAACCAAAGTTTCGGAAAACGGGGAAGGTGGGTAGGGCGTATACCTCTAAAGACGAAAGCGCGCGATGGGGAACGAGCCGTGCCCGGAGCCTGGGAATCTGGCAACAAAACCTGAAAACGCCTGAGCCGGAGGTTAACGCGACTTCAGGTCGCTTCTAGAACGGAAAACAAGTGGAAAATGAGAACGGGGTTGTAGATGCGCCCAAAAATTATGAATGCTGTTCGATACGATCGCTCTGCGGGTGAGAGGTCGTCAGACGAGGCGGACCACAATCGCAGGGTGCCCAGACAGATTTAGGGCAGCATACGCTCGCGAAGTCCAGACTGGCTACGACCTCATTTCCAGGTGAAGTCCGAAGGTTAGAACTCGGAGATCAGGATGTCCTTCTGCGTGTACTTTAAGTACTCCAAAGGTGGCTCCTTGGTCTTGGTCCCGCCACCGGCAACCTGCTCCAACTGCTCTTCAGAAAGGTTTGAAGTCGACTCCGCTTCCGACGGCTTCTCTTCGGGCTTGTTGAGTTCGCTCATGTTTTCCTCGCTTTTGCAATTTTGATTTTCAGGAGCTACTTCCTAGGGGAGCACTTCGGAGGCCGTTGCCAAACTGGACAGCAGATGAGCTTTTAGCACCGCAACTAGCTGATTGACAAGGCTTTTCGCTGAAGGCGAGTAAGGGGCCCCACACGCAGACGGCTGCAGCAGGCTATCCAAACGGATTGTGTCGACCACAAGAGGATAGTGCGGCCGTCGCAAATCTCCGTCCTGCGCGGGAACTTCCACGCGATTTCGGAAAATGAAGAAAACGAGGTAGCGGGTGGTAAGTGCTCTAAAGTCTGGAGCGGGCGACGGGAATCGAACCCGTGTCCGAAGCTTGGGAAGCTTCTATACTGCCATTGTACGACGCCCGCTCTGGGGCCATTGTACCCGCGAATGGGCTGGCGGAAAAGCGGTGTCCGCAGGAATCAAAACTCCGATCCAGTTCCCCGAAATTACCGCCTCATTGAGGCCCTCTACGGCGTGGGCGCGCGATTCCGCCCAGGGTGCGTTAGCGCTTGCGCAGCAGAGGCGCGCTGTATTCTTGACCCTCCGGGACCGCTCCTTTAGCGTAAAGAGATGCAGTTTCGCGGTCACGGAAGCAATGGTTGTGACTCGCGAAACGCAGAACGCCCACGCTGAGAGACTCCATTGGCAAACCCGATAATTACGCTGACGACGGACTACGGAACGAACGACCATCTGGTGGGCACGCTAAAAGGCGTGATCCTGAAGATCAATCCCGACGTCACGATTGTGGACATCACGCATCACGTTACGCCGTTCGATTTGCTCGACGGCGCGCTATCGATCGGCGCGGCGTATTCCTATTTTCCGAGTCGCACGATTCACGTGGTGGTGGTCGATCCTGGGGTCGGGACTTCGCGGCGGCCGCTGCTGGTCACCGCCGACAATCAATATTTCATCGCGCCGGACAACGGAGTTTTGTCGTTGATCTATGAGCGCGACCCCAATGCGGTGGTGCGTTACGCCAACGTCGAGCACTACTACTTGCAGCCGATCAGCAAGACGTTTCACGGGCGCGATGTCTTTGCGCCGATCGCAGCATGGCTCGCGAAGAGCGGGCAAACAGCGAGCATGGGCGAGGTCATCACCGATCACAAAAAGTTTGCGATGCCGAGGCCGAAGGCCGCCGACGGCGTGCTCAAGGGCGTGGTCATGCGCGTCGATGCGTTTGGCAATTTGATCACGAACTTTCGCGAGGAAGATTTGTCGGACGAGGCCAAGCAGTCGGGCAAGATTGGCTTCCAGGTGGGGACGCAAGCGGTTTCGAAAATGGTCGATACATACGCATCGGGAGGCGCGGGCGAAGCGATCGCTTACGTTGGCTCGAGTGGCTACATCGAGATTGGCGTCAACAAAGGCAGCGCGACGAAGACGTTGGCGCAGGGGCGCGGGGCCGCGGTCACGCTGACGAAGTAAGCGCCCGCTGCACGCAATTCTCTCACTGGCCCTTCGCGTTTCTGAATTTCACGGCCCGAAGCGCCGGCACTTCCCTTTCTATCGGGTTAGATCCATCACCGCCATTTGCGATCGCGTTCGCGGATCAAGCCAGTCGCGCCAGGCATCTCCCAACAAATTGAAGGCGAGCACGGCGAGCATGACCGCCAGCGCCGGGAATATCACGAGATGCGGCGCGTCAAAAAGGTGGCTGCGCGCATCGTTTAACATCGCGCCCCAACTCGGCGTCGGTGCCAAAACACCGAGGCCGAGGAAGCTGAGCGTCGATTCCGCAAGAATCGCGCCGGCCATTCCAATCGTTGCCTGAATCAAAATCGGCTGCAGAATATTGGGAAACAAGTGGCGTACGAGAATTCGTGCGTGCGACGCGCCGAGCGAACGCGCCGCGAGGATGAATTCGAGTTCCTTCACTTTCAGAACCTGAGCACGAGCTAACCGCGCGTATCCAGCCCAACCTGTAATGACCAATGCCATGATGACCTTGCTTATGCCCGGGCCGAGAAACGCGGCGAATGCGATCGCCAAGAGAATCCCGGGGAAAGACAAGAATGCGTTGATGAGGAGCAAGTTCACAAAGCGATCGAACCAGCCGCCGGCATAGCCCGCTAGCATTCCGATCACAAGTCCGGTGAAACCGCAGCCACACACGACGGAAATAGCGACCATCAACGAGATCCGCGCACCGTACATTGTGCGTGATAGCGTGTCGCGGCCAAGCTCGTCGGTGCCCATCCAGTGCGAGCGCGACGGTGCTTGCAGTCGTGACGGCAAATCTTGCGCCGCGGGATTAGCCGGCGCGATCCATGGCGCCAGCAACGCGACGACGATCAGCAATACCGCGACGGAGAAGCCGACTCGCGCGAGCACGCTTTGGCCCAAGAATTGGCGCAATCCTTCACGCAACTTCGCGAGGAACTCGGCGAGCGCCTTCACGAGAGCCTCACGCGCGGATCGATCACCGAGTACAGGACGTCGGTGAGCAGATTGACCAACACATAGGAAAGCGAGATCACAAGGATGCAGCCTTGCAGAAGCGGATAGTCGCGTGAAGAAATCGCTTGCACGGTGAGCCGGCCGATGCCCGGCCACGAAAAAATTGTCTCGGTAACGATCGTGCCGGCAAGCAGCGTGCCGAACTGCAAGCCGAGAATGGTGATGATCGGGATGAGCGCGTTGCGAAAGGCATGGCGGAATAGGACCGCGCTTGTGGAGAGTCCTTTGGCGCGCGCGGTGCGAACGTAATCGCTGGACAATTCTTCGAGCATCGAGCCGCGGACCATGCGCGTCAGAATCGCGGCCAGCGCGGCGCCGAGTGTGGCGGCCGGCAAAATGTAGTACGACGGGCCGCCGCGGCCGGAGACGGGAAGCAGTCCGATTTCGATCGAGAAAATCAGAATGAGCACGGGGCCAAGTGCAAAGTTCGGGATGGCTAGTCCGAACAGCGTGAACAAACCAACTGCGCGGTCTGTGCTTTGTCCGCGGCGATATGCAGCGAGAATGCCCGCTGGAATCGCAATCGCCGCGCACACCACGAGCGCGAGAAACGCGAGGCTCAGCGTCGCGGGATAGCGCTCAAAAATAATTTGCCGCACGGGGGCCTGAAATTTGAACGATTGTCCGAGATCGCCGCGCGCCAATCCTTTCAAGTAATGGCCGTACTGCGTGAGCAGCGGCTGATCCAGACCGAGCGAGTGGCGCAACTGCACGATTTCGCCGGGAGCAGCGCCTTCGCCCAACATTTGCTCGACGGGATCGCCGGGCACGATGTGAATCATCAGGAAAACGAGCGTTAGAACAAGCCATAGCGCCGGAAGCGCGAGCAGGAGTCGTTGCAGAAGATGGCGCGCCATCAGCGAGTTCGTGCCGCGGAATCGGGATGAGTTTTCGACGTCTCGGAAGTATGAGCGGAGTCTGATGTTGAAGACGCTGCGATCGCGGTTGCGGGGTTATTCCCAGGGTTACCTACGGCACCTGAACCGCTTGCAGATTTGGTTTCAGCCGGAGTTGGAAGAACCCGCTCGATTTTCACGCGCGCGACGCGACGCCCATCCATCTCGACGACGGTGAAGCGAAATCCACCATACTCAAAATTCTCACCGCCGCGCGGGATGAAGCCGAGTTGATCGAGCACAAATCCACCGACCGTCGCATAGACCGGATCCTCGGGCAGCGTGATGTTGTACTGCCCATCGAGATCGCGCACGTTCAACGCAGCATCGAAGACCACCGCGCCGTCCGCCAGCTTCTGCGGTTTTTCGACGACATCGAACTCGTCGTGGATCTCGCCTACGACCTGTTCGAGGATGTCTTCCAGCGTCACAAGTCCAAGAATGCTGCCAAATTCGTCCACCACCAACGCCATTCCGACGCGATGGTTCCTCAACTCCACGAGCAGTTCGCTCGCGGGCTTAGTCTCGGGAACGATCAACACTTCGCGAAGGACGCGCCGCAGATCAAACGACGCGGGCGCAAGGTTCTCTTCGAGACGACGCTCGCGATCAAGGAGCACCCACATCATGTCCTTAATATGGACGAAGCCGAGAATCTGATCTTCGGAGCCGCGATACACAGGAATTCGGGATCTTTGTGTGGTGGCGAACGAGCGCATCACTTCGTCGAGGTCGGCTTCGACGGGAAGCAAGTGCATGTCGGGGCGCGGCACCATGATTTCGCGCACTTGCACCTGGCCGAGTTCGATCGCGCTGGAGATGAATTTTTCTTCCCCGGGCGCGAGCAGGCCGCGTTCGCGCGCCTGTTGAATCTGAATCTGCAACTCTTCCGTGGAATGCACGGAGCCATGCACGGCCGGCTCGGTTACGCCGAGCGCGCGCACGATCGCCGTGGAGACGAAGTCGAGTAAATCGATGGCCCAGCGAAATGTGCGGAGAAACCAGGAAAATGGCCGCGCGATCAGGAGGGCAACGCGTTCGGCGCGAGCGAGGCTCACGGTTTTCGGCACGAGTTCGCCGAATACAACGTGTAGCGAGCTCAACATCGCGAACGCCAGCCCGAGCGCAACTCCGTGCGCGATCAGAGCGGCGCGAGGCGAACCCGCCCCGGCGAGTAGCGGCTGCAACATTCCAGCGAGAGTGCTTTCACCGAGGGCGCCGAGCGCCAAGCTTGTGAGGGTGATGCCGAGCTGAACGGCGGAGACGACACGGTGCAAATCGATGAGCAGCGACTCCACGACGCGAGCCCGCGCGTTGCCCTTTTGAATGAGCTGACGCACGCGCGACAACCGCACCGCTACCAACGAAAATTCCGCCGCGGCGAAAAATCCGTTGAGCGCGATAAGCGCGAGCACGCCAATCAAGCGCACCGCAAACATAAGAGCTAGGCTGGCCCCCTGCTCGCATTGTATCAGCCCGGCATCGGCGAAGCCGTTTCGCACCTGTCACGTTGTTCCTGCACAAAACCTTCGCCAGTGGGAGTGCCGCCAAGTGCGCGATATGAAACGAGTTACGCAATCGTCCGGGGTCCCATGGCAACTCCCGCCACGCGTAACCCATTCAGAATCACATCCTTAATCGCGATGCTCCTGCAACTCCTCTAAAATCACATTCTTGCGCAAAACATGGGGGAGGGGGTCCTCAGGGTCGTAGGTTGCACCCCTCGGCATGCTCCTCTAAACTCGGGGTTTCGCCACTCCGACTGGAGCACGCTTGCGATCCCTGTTTCGCGTCCTTGTCGCCTTTACCTGCATTGTCGTCCTGATCGCGGCAGCCATTCTCTGGCGATTCGTCTATCGTCCGTTGCCGCAACTCGACGGCAACATCTCTCTCCAAGGATTGCAAAAAGATGTGATCGTGGAGCGCGATCAGTGGGGCGTGCCGCATATTCGCGCGAGTTCCGTCGAAGACATGGCGGAGGCGCAAGGTTACGTGATGGCGCAGGACCGGCTGTGGCAGATGGATTTGTTGAGACGCGTCGCGCGTGGCCAACTTTCGGAAATTCTTGGCCCCGCTACGATCAATATTGACAAGCAATTCCGCACACTTGGTTTCGGCCGCGCCGCGGAACGCGACTACGGACTCGTCGATCCGGTAACGCGAGGAATTTTTGAAGCGTACGCGCGCGGCGTAAATCGTTTTATCGAGCAGCATTCCGGTGAGTTGCCAATCGAATTCACACTTTTAAAATACAAGCCGTCGCCGTGGACTCCGACGGACACGCTGGTTATCTCGGGCTATATGTACGAAACGCTGACCGACACCTGGGAAGAGGAAATCGATCGCGCGAAAGTTACAGAGAGAGTCGGCGCAGATCGAGCGCGCGAGCTTTTTTCTCCCGATGCGGCGATGGACCACTATGTCGTCGGCGATCCCAACATCGCGAATGATGGTTCGCAGCGGACGCGTCTCGATCCCGACGGAGATGATGATGACGACGACGATGACGACATGGAACCGGATGGCGTGCTCAAGGCGAAAGCGGATGCTGCGATCGCGCCGAACGGCGCGGCGCAGCCTGAGTCTGCGCCCGACTTGACGACGGCGCTGGCGAATTCCGTCGTCGGCTACATTCGGGATTCGCAGAACGAAATTCGCCACAGCCTGGGCAGCAACAATTGGGTCGTATCCGGCAATCACACGGCAACCGGTAAGCCGCTGCTGGCCAACGACACGCACCTCGAGCTTTCGATTCCACCGATCTGGTACGAAATTCATCTCACTGCGCCGGGATGGAATGTGAAAGGGCTCACCCTGCCCGGTGCACCGCTCGTTGTCATCGGGCACAACGATCACATTGCATGGGGATTCACGAATAACGGCGCCGACGTGCAGGACCTTTATCTCGAGACGTTCAACCCTGCGAATGCCGACGAATATTCGGTGAACAAGAAATGGGTGAAAGCGCAAACGATCGACGAAGTGATTAAGGTGAAGGATCGGCCGGACGAACATCTGCCGATCGTGATCACGCGGCATGGGCCGATTGTGCGACGTGAAGGTGGCAAATCGTATGCCCTGCGCTGGACGGCGACGGAACCAGGTGGGCTCTTCAACGTCTACAACTGGCTGGGCAAAGCGGAAAACTGGGACGAATTCCGGAACTTGATCAAGAAAGTCTGGGGGCCGGGGCAAAACGCGGTCTACGCCGACACGCAAGGCAACATTGGATATGTGATGTCGGCTCGCGTGCCGATTCGCAAGAAGGGACACGGCGAAGTACCGGTGCCGGGCGACACGGACGATTACGAATGGACGGGTTACATTCCGTTCGATCAACAGCCGCAGGCGTTCAATCCCGAAAACGGGCTGATCGCGACGGCGAACGCGCGCGTTGTGGGGCCGTCGTACAAACCGTATCTCACCGACCGATGGGAAGAGCCGTATCGCACGGCGCGCATCTACGATTTGCTGCTCGACAAACATGATTTGCGGCCGACGGATATGCTCAAGGTCGAGACCGACACTTACAGCTACCCACATGTTTTTTTGGCCGATCAACTTATATCGGCGGCGAAGACCGTTACGCCTCAGGATGACCGCACGAAAAAATTGATCGAGGGATTGAAGGATTGGAATGGGATTGCCGATGCGGATTCTTCGGAGGTTTCGTTTCTGGTGCAGTTTCGGCGGGAGGCGCTGAAGCTCTTGCTGGAGCCGTATCTCGGTGCGGATACGAATCTTTATCGCTGGCGGTCGATGACGTTTCTACAGAAGGCGCTGACGGATCGGTCGTCGAAATGGCTTCCTGTTTCATACAAAAGCTATGACGCGCTTTTGATCGCGGCTGCGGATCGAACGGTCGCGAAACTGGCCGACGATTCCAAAAGCGCGCGCATCGAAGACTGGCAATGGAAGAATTTCAATGCGCTCGACATGCTGCATCCCATTGGCCGCGAGGGCATGCTGAAGAAGATGCTGAGCATCAGCGGGAAGCCGCAATCGGGCACGAACTATAGTGTGCGCGCAGCGACGCCGCATCACGGACCGGCGATGCGCTTCGTGGCGAACACCGCGGATTGGGATCAATCGATTTTGCTCATTCCCGCGGGGCAATCGGGACAGCCGGGCAGCAGCCATTACTCGGATCAGTTCGATTATTGGTACGAGGGCCGGCCAATCTATTCGCCATTCAGCGACGCCGCCGAACTGAAGAATCGAAAACACATCCTCATGTTGAAAGCGGCGGCACGGTGAGGGCGATTTCGCTGTTCGCGCGGCCGACTTTACTTCCCTTCACCAAATAATCCGATGCCAGAACTTCCCGAGGTTGAAGCTGTTGCTATTTCGCTGCGACCGATCGTAACGAAGCGAAAAATACGCAGCGTCGAAGTGTTTCATCCGATCGCGGTTCTTCCTCAGACTGCAGCTCACGTATCGAAGCTGCTTACTGGGCGTCGGATCGAGGCGGTACAGCGCAAAGGCAAATATCTTTTTCTCGTGCTCGACGATGATGCTGCGATTGAAATGCACTTTCGTTTCGATGGGCATATCATTCGGTTTGCGAACGCGAAGGAAGTGGAAGCGCGCGCGAACAAGAAGACCGAAGGGGGCGTTCATGTCGACATTGCTCTGGAACTCGACAAAGGAGTCCTCGCGTTTGCGGATGGACGGCATCTCGGACGCGTTCACGCGTGGAAATCGCTCGCGGACTGCCCGCCTTACAATGCACTTGGCATCGACGCGATGTCGCCCGAGTTCACAGCGAAGGCGTTTGCGGATCTTCTCGGGAAATCGCGCCGGCCGTTGAAGGAATTTTTGCTGGATCAATCGAAGATCGCGGGGGTCGGCAACATCTATTCGTGCGAAGCACTCTGGCACGCGAAAATCAGCCCATTTCGACTCGCAAACTCACTAAAGCCGCAGGAAGCACGCGAGTTGTACAGAACGATCGTCTCGGTCCTGCGTCGTGCGTTGCAGTCGTGCCTGAATCCGCCGCCGAATTTCAGCGATGCGAACTGGTGGTTCCAAGGCATAGACGAAATACTTCGTGTGTATCAGCGCGAGGGCGAGCCTTGCAAACGTGATGGGCATCCCATTCAACGCACGACGAAAGGCAATCGCTCGACCTATTTCTGCGCTCACTGTCAGAAGTAGCACAGCACGCAAAATCGGACCGCGCAACGTTTACAAATATCGGCGAACTCCCTTACTCTCGTAAGGTTGGCGATGCGCTGAACATCAGACGAGTGGCTGATTCGTGAGTTTGGAGTTCGTGGGGAGCGCTGCGGCGCCACATTTTTTGATGAAATAAACTTGAGGCAACTTTGAATACGACACCGATCAAAAAACCGGAGCCGGCAAAAAAGCCCGACTTTGAGAAATCGCTCGGACGATTGGAAGAAGTCGTGCGCCGGCTGGAATCGCCGCAACTTTCTCTCGATGATGCGATGAAACTTTTCGAGGAAGGCGTCGAGCTTTCCCGCGAATGCCAGAAGCAACTCGAAGAAGCCGAAGGCAAAGTCGAAATTCTGCTCAAGAAAGCCGACGGCAAACTCGCCGCTGAACCCTTCGATCCCGAGCGCGAGTCGGAACAGTGAGCGCCGCCAAAAGCCCAGCAACAACCAATTCCTGTGCCCGCAACCTCCAACCAAGCTGCCTGACTTTTTTGAAGAAGATCGCGTCGCGGTCGATGCGCATCTCGAGAAGCTGCTACCGTCGGAGGCTACGCAGCCCGCATCAATTCATCAGGCGATGCGTTACAGCGTGCTCGCGGGTGGGAAGCGTATCCGACCGATTCTATTGCTGGAGACGGCGCGAATCTTTGAGCCGGACATCACGCCCGCGCTGCATCCGGCGTGTGCGATCGAATTCATCCACACGTATTCGTTGATCCATGACGATCTGCCGGCGCTGGACAATGACGATCTTCGCCGCGGGAAACCGACGAGCCACAAAAAATTCGGCGAAGCTACCGCAATCCTTGCCGGTGACGCGTTGCTCACGCTTGCGTTTGAAGTCGTGGGCGCTGCGCCGGTCGATGCGGAGCGACGTGTCGCCATGTTGACGGAGATTGCTACGGCTGCCGGAACAATCAACGGCATGGTTGGCGGCCAGGTTGCCGATCTCGAGGCTGAAGGCAAAGCTGTCGGGAAGAAGATGCTCGAATACATTCACCGCTCAAAAACAGCGGCGCTGATCCGCGCTTCTGTTACGGCGGGAGCACTCTGCGTCGGTGCGTCAAAGGCTGATGTCACGCGGCTGCGGAAGTTTGGCGAAAACATCGGCTGGGCGTTTCAAGTGACCGACGACATTCTCGACGTTGAGGAATCTTCTACCGCGCTAGGGAAAACCGCGGGCAAGGATGTCGCGCAGCAGAAAGCGACGTATCCCGCCGTGTATGGACTGGAGCGTTCTCACGAAATCGCGAATGACCTTGCGACGCGAGCGATCAATGAACTCTCCGCGTTTGGCGACAAAGGCGATCGGCTGCGCGCCATCGCGGAATTCCTGGTCCTGCGCCGCGCCTAGTGCGCGCACAGACACTTTGACAGTCTTTCTCGCGCGCAACTACTGTAAGAACGTGCCGCAGAAGCCGCGAAAAATACGTCTCGATCAACTTTTACTCGATCGCGGTTTAGCCGATTCGCTTTCCAAAGCACAAGCACTCATTCTCGCCGGCGAAGTTTCCGTGAACGATGCGCGTGTCGATAAACCGGGCACATCGATATCCGACACCGCGAAACTTTCCGTTTCAAGTCGCACCCCAAAGTTCGCAAGCCGCGGCGGGCAAAAATTGCAAGGCGCACTCGAGGATTTTTCCATCCAGGCCGCGAAACAAATCTGTCTCGATATCGGATCGTCTACCGGCGGATTTACCGATTGCCTGCTGCAGCAAGGAGCGGCGCGCGTCTATGCGGTCGATGTGAACATCGGCCAGCTTGCATGGAAGCTGCAACAGGATGACCGTGTCATCAAGATCGAACGCAACGCCCGCGAATTGCGAGCGGAAGATGTGGCAGAGCCGATCGACCTTGCCGTCATCGACGTCTCGTTCATATCGGCGACGAAGGTTCTTGCGCCTGCGACCGCGGCGCTAAAGTCAAACGCAGACTTGCTCGTTCTCGTAAAGCCGCAGTTTGAGCTGCCGAAACAGGACATTCCCGACGGTGGCGTGGTCACCGATCCAGAGTTACACGCGAAAGCCGTCGAGAAAGTACGTATCGCCGCTACTGTGGCCGAACTCGAGATCCTCGGTGTCACGCCAAGCCGGCTGGCCGGCGCCGAAGGTAACCAGGAATACTTTCTTCACGCGCGCAAAATGGGAGGCTAGGTTAGAATCTCACACATCCATGCAGACGACCGGGCCTTTCAAGAAAATTGGGATAATTTCGCGCCCACGGCGTTCAAATCTTGCCGCCGTTGTTCCGCCGCTACTCGAGTGGCTCAAGGCGCGCAAGCTGGAAGTCTATTACGACACGGAATCGGCCAGCGTTTTGCCCGATCCTTCTAAAGGGCTTTCGCGCGAAGAAGTCGCCGACAAATCGGAACTGCTCATCGTTCTTGGTGGTGATGGCACGCTTCTAGCCGCCGCAAAGGTCGCTGCGCCGCTTGGCATTCCGCTTCTCCCGATCAACATGGGCAGCCTCGGCTTTCTCACGAGTTTCAAGGCTGACGAGATGTACTCCGCGCTCGAGGATACGCTCGCGGGCCGCCTGCCGCTGAGCGAACGCGCGATGCTTGACGTGGAACTCATTCGCGACGGACGCGTCATCGAACGCCAGACGGTGGCCAACGAAGCCGTCATCAACAAGGGCACGCTGGCGCGCATGATCGATCTCGAACTTATCATCGATAATGAATTTGTCGCGCGGTATCGCGTGGACGGCCTGATCGTTGCGACGCCGACGGGCTCGACCGCCTACTCGCTTTCAGCGGGCGGGCCGATTGTGCATCCATCGGTCGAATCGTGGATCGTGACGCCAATCTGTCCGCACACACTCAGCGATCGACCCGTCGTGATTCGCGATTCATCGGTGATTGACGTGCATCTGTCGGCGGGCACGGAATCGGTTTTTCTCACGCTGGACGGGCAAACCGGCATTCCGATGCACCAATCGGACCGCGTACGAATGACGCGGTCGCAAGAGAGATTAAAACTGATTCAACCGGTGAAGAAGTCCTACTTTGAAATCCTGCACAGTAAGTTGAAGTGGGGAGAAAGCTGATCGGAACCGGCTTCGAGAAAACTTTCACCGCTAGATATACACTCGCCGCTAGAAAATTTGTCCGCGCACTAAATCATCGAACGTTTCTCGTTTGCGAATCACGCGATATCTCCCGCCGTCGACCAAAACCTCCGCCGCACGACGCCGTCCGTTGTAATTGGACGACTGGCTCATCGCGTACGCGCCGGCAACCCAAATCGCCAGCACATCTCCCGGCGCAACGGGGCCAAGCGGCCAATCGCGCAAGAAGCAGTCGCCGGTTTCACACACAGGACCAACTATATCGACGCGCTGCCGTCCGCCGCGTTCGCCGCCCCGCGTAACGCGAGTGATCGGATGAGTGGCGCCGTACAAAACGGGCCGCATAAGATCGTTCATCCCGGCATCCACGACGACGAAAGTTTTGCCGCGACTTTCCTTTACGTAGAGGACGCGTGTCAGCAACACGCCAGCGGGCCCAATGATCGTGCGACCCGGTTCGAGCAAAAGATGCGTGTGCAACGGCTCGAGAATCTGCGCGATCATCCGCGCATATGCTTCACGTTGCGGTGCCTTTTCGTTCGTGTAGCACACGCCGAGCCCGCCGCCAAAGTCAAGATACTTCAGCAGAATTCCGTGGCTGCGCAAATCACAAAAATACGAAGCCAGCCGTTGCAAGGCCTGGCGAAATGGATCGAGCGACACAATTTGCGATCCGATGTGAACGCTGATTCCCTGCCAGCAAATCCAGTGCGAATCGGCATGCGCCAAATACAGACGGCGCGCTTCTTGCCACGTCAGGCCGAACTTGTGCTCGTGGCGCCCGGTGGAAATGTGAGGATGCCCGCCGGCCTGGACGTCTGGGTTCACACGAATCGAAACTCCGGGGAGGGCACCGCCGCGCGCAACACTGCGAGAAGCTTCTTCGAGCAGAACTTCCAGTTCGGCTTCCGACTCGATGTTAAACAGCAGAATCCCGCGGCGGTCTCGATCACGGCCGCTCTTACGATTTGCTGTGGATCGATACTGGAGCGCGTCGCGAATTTCCTCGCGCTTCTTGCCGACGCCGGAAAACACGATGCGATCGCCGCGAACGCCGATCGTTCGCAGCATTTCCAACTCGCCACCAGAGACGATGTCGAAGCCGTTCCCCGCTTTTGCGAGATGTTTCAAAATCGCGAGATTGCCGTTCGACTTCACCGCAAAGCAGAGAGTGTGCGGCAGCGAACCGAAGCCACGATGCAATTGCGCCTGGGCATCGTCAATCGCCGCGCGGCTGTAAACATACGCCGGCGTACCGATTTTCGCTGCGATATCGACAAGCCGCACGCCTTCGCAGGCGACCGCTTCCGAGGTACCGCCAGATCTCTCGGCTTTGTTCTGCTTTTTCCAAGAAAAATGTGGAGTAAATGTGACGGGATCGATGAACGCCAACTTCTTTGCCGAGGTTGGATCGTGGCCGCTCATCGCACCTTGAGCACGACGAGCGTGCGATCGTCGGAAAGCGCCGCGCTATGCGAGAACCAATCGACCTCACGAAACACACGGTCGGTAAGATCGGCTGCGTTCAGTTCGTGATGGTCTTCAATGATCTTGCGCAGGCGCTCCATACCGAAAAATTGTCCTTCGCTGTTCGCAGTTTCCGCGATGCCGTCGGAATGAAACACAAGGATATCGCCGGGATCGAGCGTGACACCCCACTCGTCGTATGTGACGTCTTCAAAAATGCCCAGCGGAAAACCGGTGAGCTCTACTTTTCCGCAGCGTCCATCTTTGTAAAGCAGGGGCTGCGACTGGCCGGCATTGGCGACGCGTAGTTTGCTGCGGCCCTTTTGCCATGTCGCGAAGCAGGCAGTCATGAAGCGGCCTTCGATGCGCCGTTCGCCGATGATTTGATTCATTTGCCGCAGCATTTCGGGCGGCTGTAATTTCTGGGGCGCGAGGCTGCGCATGATGCCAATGGCGACCGCACCATACAACGCCGCCGCGGTTCCCTTTCCGCTGACGTCGCCCAGTGCGACGCCCAACTGCTGGGGCCCGTAACGCAGAAATTCGTAGAGGTCGCCGCCAAGTTCGCGCGCAGAAATATAACGCGCGGCCATATCCAAGCCGTAATCTTCGTGGGGCACGGAACGCAGCAAGGCGCCCTGGATGCGTTTTGCGGCTTGAAGATCGCGGTCGAGGCGAGCTTCGTCTCGTGCGACTTGCTCGTAGAGCCGCGCGTTCTCCAGCGAGACCGCGAAATTCGCCGCGAGAATCGACAGCGTCTGCACATGGTCGTCGGTGAAGTAATTGAGTTGAGGGCTCTCCAGGTCGAGCACGCCGATCACGCGGCCCTTGTGCATCATGGGAATCGCAAGTTCCGAGCGCGTCTCGGGATTCGCCATGATGTAACGCGGATCGGCGCTGACGTCCGGCACCAGCACTGGCTGCTTCAGCGTCGCTGCGGCGCCGACAATTCCTTCACTCGCCGCCGCACGCAGCTTTCCTTGGACGCGCTGCCCATGTTTAACGTCCACACGATGACGAAAGACTTTCTGCTCTTCGTCGTAGAGCATGATGCTCAAGATTTGATAGTCGATGACGCGCTTGGTCTGCTCTGCCGCGCGGCGTAGCAATTCCTCGACGTCGAGAATCGAGCTCGTCTCGCGCCCGACCTCATTCAGCAGAAGCAGCGTGTCGGCCTGCGTTCGCACGCGCTCGAACAAACGAGCGTTCTCGATGGCAACCGCGAGGCGGCTCGCGAGAAGCGTGAGAATGTTTTGTTGTTCGCGCGTGAAATATTCGGGATGCCGACTCTGGATATCGAGCACGCCGATGCATTTGCCGCGCAGCATCAACGGCACGGCTAGCTCCGATCGCACATCGTCAACAGCGTGGATGTATCGCGGATCGTGCAGCGTGTCGCCGACTCGCACGGGATGTCCGGTCGCCGCGGCAGTCCCAGTGATACCTTGGCCGATTGGAATCCGCAAATTCGCCGCGAGATCGGGCGGATAGCCGATCGAAAAGCGATGCCGGAGATACGAGCCGTCGCCATCGAACATAAGAACGCCGAAAATTTCGTAATCGATGTGGCGTTTGATCAGGGCCGCCGAACGCGCAAGAACTTCGTCGAGGTCGAGCGACGCGTTGACTTCTTCGCCGATTTCGGCAAGCGTTGCCAGAACCTCGGCGGAAGTCTCCGCAGCGGCGTTTTCAGCCAGCATGCCCGTTTGTGATTCGCGGGGATTCATCGAGGCAGTCATTATAGCAGGCGAGATGTGGACCGAAAGATGCTCGATTGGCCCGAGTTGAATACATTCACAAAAGGGGATATTGCCGCGTTTTTGGCGAGCTTTTGTGAATAGCTGCGAGTATCAACTTGATTTCGCGCTAGGTCCCAAGGAAAGCACGCCGACGGCAGGCATGTTTCGATAGCGTTCGGCGTAATCGAGACCGTAGCCAACGACAAACTCGTTCGGAATCGTGAATCCGACGTAGTCGGCATGTACCGGCGCGATGCGGCGCTCTGGCTTGTCGAGCAATACCGCGATGCGAATCCGCTTCGGCTTGCGCTGTTCAAAGACGCGGAGCAAATATTGCAGCGTCATGCCGGTGTCGAGAATGTCTTCCACCACGATTACCGTTTTGCCCTCAATACTGGAGTCGAGGTCGCGGGTCAGACGCACCTGTCCCGACGTGTGCGTCTCAGCTCCATAGCTCGATACCGCGATGAAGTCGAACGAAACATCGCCGGGAATTTGTTTTCCGAGGTCGGTGAGAAAAAACACGGCGCCCTTCAACACGCCAACTAGATGGAGCGGCTCGCCGGGAAAATCCTTGCGTATTTCTCGCGCGATCTCGGTGATGCGTTTCTGCAATCGCACGCGGGAAATCAGAATGCGGAGACTCTCGCCGTTCTTGTTCTTCAGCGTCCGTTTCGCCGACTTCGCTTTTTTTGCCATGGCCGACCTTTTCGTGGAACCGAGACTCTAGCTTACGCCGGGAAGTTCGGCAAGATGACGGATGGTCAACACACCTGTGCCGAAGGCGATGTGTGGCTTAGAATTGCCACGAGGAGTCACTCAACGTGAACGCATCACCAGAAACGCCCGAGCCGTGGCTGCGGGGCACTCTTATCGAAGTGAGCGCCGTCCCGCGCGCGGTGCTGCACGCACTTGAATTGGCCGGTGAAGACTTAAAGAGATGGGGTGCGTCTCTGACCGACGCCGAGTTCAATGCGCAACCTAGCGGTTTACCCTCGGTAGCGTTTCAAATCCGCCACATCGCACGCAGTATCGATCGCCTGTTGACCTATGCGGAGGGAAACGGGTTGTCCGGCGAACAGATCGAGGCATTACGGCAGGAATCGCTGCCGGCTGCGTCGGCCCAGTCCGTGTTCGACGAACTTTCGGTGGCGCTCGAGCGCGGCGCTCAACGCGTCCGCATCCTGGCGAAATCCGATCTGGAACAGTCGCGATCGGTGGGCAAGAAAGCGCTGCCAACGACGCTGGGTGGGTTGCTCGTTCACGTCGCCGACCACACACAACGTCACGTTGGTCAAGCCATCACCACGGCGAAGATTCTTCTCGTCGAAAGACGTTGAGCGATAAATTCTCTCGATAGTTTCGCTCGTTGCTGACTCTTCATTCCGCAAAATTCAGTTATACTCCTCCACCCGGAGGCGGCATTGCTGCTCGAAGCGGTCGAGACCACAATTCTCTTTCTTAGCGCGCTGTTTCCTATCGTCAATCCGTTGGGCGGCAGTCCTATTTTTCTCACATTGACACGAGAATATTCTCCGGAATCACGTCGCCTGCTCTCGCAACGCGTCGCGGTCAATAGTTTTATCTTGCTGGTTGTTTCGGGTTTGATCGGCACCCACATTCTGGCGTTCTTTGGAATTTCGCTGCCGGTCGTGCAAGTCGGCGGCGGGATGATCGTCATCGCCACTGGGTGGCACATGCTCCAGCAAAGCGACGATGACGACAATCCGGACAATCAGGTGCACCACTCTGTAAACCCGCGCGATATTTTTCGTAGCGCCTTTTACCCTTTCACGCTTCCGTTGACGGTCGGACCCGGATCGATTTCCGTCGCAATCACATTGGGTGCCAACGCTGCTCGCCACAACCTCCCTTTCTATCTGGAAGTGATCGTTCTACTCGTGGGCTCAGCGCTACTCGCTCTCAGCATTTATATCTGCTACGGCTTTTCCGATCGCCTCGCAACGCTGATAGGCACCACAGGAATGAGTGTCATCATGCGGCTATCATCATTCTTGCTGGTTTGCATCGGCGTCCAGATTTTCTGGAACGGCGCGAGTTCACTGCTGCGCACCGTGTTCAACGCGCATTGAGGCGAGCGCCTTCCGTTCTGGCAGTCGCGCGTTGTGTTGATCAGTGAAAATCGTGGGAAACTGTTTCGGCTTTTGTGAGAAAAAGCGGGTGCAAGCGCTGCACTTTGACCGAAATAACGTTTTCTTGATTTTGCAGCACACCTTCGAGCAATAAAAACTGTTGGTGAACAACCACGACGTGATGCTGGCGAAAGATTTGTGGCGTCAGAATGGCATTGGCAATTCCCGTTTCGTCTTCAAGACTGAGAAACACGAATCCTTTTGCGGTTCCTGGACGCTGTCGTGCAATGACAGAGCCCGCAACTCTCACCGGCGTTCCATCACGCAGGCGATGCAATTCAATCGCGGTGACCACTCCCTGGCGGTGTAAATCTTCGCGATGGTAACGCAGCGGGTGCGGACCGACCGTCATGCCGGTGTTATGAAAATCCGCAACGAGACGATCCTCTGAGGTCATCGGCTGCAGTGGAGAACGCTGCGACAGCGCATCATCGGATTCAACGGATTCGAGCAAAGGGCCGGGACGGCGCGCGACGCGTTCGATCTGCCACAACGCATCGCGCCGGTGAAAGTCCTGCTTGCCGCCGACAAAATTGAGCGCACCGATTTCGGCAAGCGCCGCCAGATCGCCCTTTTGCAATTTCGGGACGCGCAGTTTTAAATCGTCAATCGAGTGGAACATTTCGATCTCGCGTTGACGCACGATTTCGCGGCCGATCTCTTCGCGCAAACCTTTCACGTAGCGCAGGCCAACGCGCATGACATGCTCGTCACCGGCTTTCTCGATGGTGCAGATCCAATCAGATTTCGTCACGTCGATGGGTCGAACGCGCAGTCCGTGCCGCTGCGCGTCTTTCACCAGTGTCGCCGGACTGTAAAATCCCATCGGCTGGTTGTTGAGCATCGCTGCGGTAAACGCCGCGAGGTAATGACATTTCAAAAACGCGCTGGCATACGCGATCAACGCAAAACTCGCCGCGTGCGATTCGGGGAATCCATATAACGCGAACGAAGTAATCGATTGCACGATGGTATCTTGCGTCGTGCCGGTGATGCCGTTGCGCTCCATCCCGCGCCGAAGCTTCACTTCGACATCGCGCATCAATTTTTCCGAGCGCTTGAAACCGAACGCGCGGCGCAACTCCTCCGCTTCACCTCCGGTGAAGCCGGAAGCGATCATCGCCATGCGCAACAACTGCTCCTGAAACAGCGGAACGCCGAGCGTACGCTCCAGCACCGGTTTCAGCGAAGGATGCAGACATTCCGGCCTTTCTCTTCCCTGTCGCCGCGCCAAATAAGGATGGACCATTTTCCCCACGATCGGTCCCGGCCGAATGATCGCCACCTGTACGACGATGTCGTAAAACTCTTTCGGTTGCAGCCGCGGCAAACACGCCATCTGCGCGCGGCTCTCGATCTGAAACATTCCGACGGTGTCAGCTTTCCTTAACGTCTTGTAAACCTTTTCATCGTTCTGCGGCAGGTGGCCGAGATCGACTTCGTCTCCATAGTGCTTGCTGATGATTTGCAGCGACTCTTCAAGCACCGCCATCATGCCAAGCCCAAGCAAATCGATTTTCACGATGCCCAGGTCGGCGCAGTCTTCTTTGTCCCATTGCACGACGACGCGATTCGGCATCGTCGCCTGTTCTAGTGGCACAACCGAATCGAGTTGCCCCTGACAAACTACGAGCCCTCCGGAGTGCTGGCCCAGATGACGCGGCAAATCCTGCGCCTGAATGCACAACTCGAAAAACTTGCGAATCTTTGGATGATTGAGATCGAATCCCGCGTCGCGAAAATGATTCTCCATCGTGTCCGCGGAATCTTTGTATTCCCAGGCGCTGACGAGGCTCGCAAGCCGCGCCAGCGTTTCGGGATCGAACGAAAGCGCCTTGCCGATTTCGCGCGCCGCGGATTTGCCGCGATATGTGATGACATTCGCGGTCATCGCCGCGCCGCGCTTTCCATAGCGGTCGTAGACGTATTGAATCGCGCGCTCGCGCTGATCGCCGCTCGGCAAATCGAGATCGATGTCGGGCCACTCGCCGCGCTCTTCCGACAAAAATCGCTCGAAGAGTAGTCCCATCCCGACCGGATCAACCGCAGTGATGCCAAGCGCATAGCACACCGCGCTGTTTGCCGCCGAACCGCGCCCTTGCACGAGGATATTTTTTAAATTGCAGAAGCGCACAATGTCCCAGACGATCAGAAAATATCCGGGAAGTTTCAGTTTCTCGATCAACGCGAGTTCGCGCTCGATCTGCTTTTCGGCCTTTTCGTTGTTCGCGCCATACCGGTGAATCCGACCTTCACGCGTCTTCGCACGAAGAAATTCCATCTCCGTGCCGCCATCAGGCACCGGATACGTCGGAAATTGATAGCCGAGATCTTTCAGCGAAAATTCCAGTCGCGACGAAAGCGACACCGTATTGGCAATCGCTTCCGGCAAGTCCGCAAACAGCTGCACCATTTCATCAGAGCGTTTCAGATGCCGTTCGGCATTGCGCGTCAGCAAACGGCCGGCGTTCGCAAGATTGCGATGGTGGCGAATACACGTAAACACATCGAGCAGTTCGCGCTGCTGCGGCTGCGCGTACGAAGCACAATTGGTGGCGAGTAGCGGCAGCGACAATTTCCGCGCGATTTCAATCGCAGCCTGATTTCGCGCTTCCTCTTCGCGGCAATAATGCCGCTGCAGTTCGACATAAACGCTGTCACGCCCAAAACTTTCGCAAAGCCGCTCAACTGCTTGCGTAGCGAGTCCGATTCCGCCCTTCGCAAGCGCATAGGCGAGCGGCCCTTCTTCGCCACCGGTCAAACAAACAAGCCCTTTCGCATACCAATCAAGCTCGCCTGCCGCAAGTCGCCCTTCACCCTTCTTCGCGCGTAATTTCATCAGCGTGATCGCGCGGCACAAATTTTGATAACCGTCGCGCGATTCGACTAATAAAGGAAATCGCCATCCCTCCGGCGTCGTAACCTCCGCACCGATGTGCGCGCGCAGCCCTTTCTTTTTTGCAGCGTGATAGAAACGCGGCGCGCCGTAAACGCCGTCACGATCGAGCACCGCCATCGCGCCCATCCCGCGCTCGGCGCAAGCTTCGACCATTTCCTCGGGTATCGAAGAGCCTTCGAGAAAGCTGAACGCCGAACGCGCATGAAGCTCGATATACATTTTTATTTATGGAACGCGATCAACCGTGCACGCGGCAACGGCGCGTCTAATCGTAAAATCCCCGCACGAACCAGCTCTTCCGCGGCAAATCATAAAAAATGCGATACACGCCATGCCGCGGCCACGGACTCGGCTCCGCAATCTTCGTTCGCACGCCAGATCTCGCGTTAACGTTGGCAACGGCATACATACGCGCAACAATGTCGTCCGGGTTTTTCTCGCGCGGCTCCGCTCTCTTCCCAAAATCAATCGCCAAATCCCACTCGTCGTGATCCCACCCGTCCTCTTGCCACCATTCGCCCGAACTTCGCCACGGCCCCGACGCCGCGATAACATCCCCGCGCATCCCGCTAAAACTCACGCGCAAAGGACGACGTTCGTGCTCGGCCTCGACTTCCACCGTCGCAACCAGCGGCGGACGCAGCATCCGAAATCCAGTCGCCGCATCCTCCGGAGCCCGCACCACCACCGCACCAGCATCACCAGCAGCAATCTTCTTCCGATTCGCTCTTCTCCCGAGCCCGGGCCCGCGTCCATCCTCGTCACCCCCAATCGCCCCGCAAGTCCACCGCGCCACGCGAAAATTCTCCGCCCGATGCGTGTCGATCAATTCCGCCACTCCGACGTTCGACTCTCCCACCAGCTTCGCCAGCCGCGCCACCGTCAGCTCCAGCTTCTCCGGATCGGGCCCGCGCGGCACAAACAATCCGCTCTGCGCCACGCGCGGAGCGGCCGCATCCGCCGTCATCCTTATCTTTTGTATCGGCGATTTCGGCGGATCCGACTGCAGCGACAATCGCAAAAGTTTCAGCAACACTTTCGCATCGCGCATCGCCACCGGCAGTGTCAGCACCTTCGCAAACTCTTTCGGCGCCGTTTTCTTTCGCGATTCGTCGTTCATCGACTGCACATCTTTTTCAAACGACGGCTCCAGCTCGAACCACACGCGAATCGTCTGCACCGCCAGCGCCCGCGACTCAAGCCGCGCGCAAACCTGGTCGAGCAGCCGCCCGAGTAAAAACGAAAGCGGCTCCAACTCCTCGACCGTTTCGTCCAGCTCCATTTCTTCTTCAAACGTGAGGCTCGCCTGCGCCAGCACCAACGCGCGCACTCGCGCGCCGCGCGCCAGCTCGTGCAGCATTACGCCGCGCTGCCCCAGCCGCTCCGAAAGCTGCAACACCGGCAGCGTCGCCAGCGCGTGCAACGTTTCGATTCCCCAGCGATTCAGCGTCTCGAGAATTTCCACATCGCTCGAAAGCGTGCGCACCGGCAACTTCCCCAGTCGCGCCGCTTCCTCTCCCGCAGCCAGAATTGCGATCCCCGAAAATCCGCGCGCCGCGAGAATTGCTGCTTCGATGTTCGACGCGATCCCAATATTGGGAACCACGCCGATGCGCTCGACGCGCTCCATCAAAACGCGCGCAATCTCTTCTTCACTCCCAAACAGCGACGCCAACCCTTCCAGATCGAGCACAATCGTGTCCGGCGCCGTGTCTTCCACGCGCGGTGAAATACTCCACGCCACATCCATCAGCGCCGCATGTGTCGCCCGCTCCTGCACTTCCGAACGATGCCGTACTTCCACTCCGCAAAATTCAGCCACCTGCGCCTTCGTCATTCCCAGCTGCACGCCCGCGCGCTGCGCCACCACATTCGCCGCCACCACATTCCACAGCGGCGCCTTCCCGCTGAGCAACGCCAGCGCAACGCGATCGCCGCGCAACCCAGGTTCGGCCCGCGCCACCGCCTGCAACAAAAATTCCGAAATGTAAATGCACGCAAACATAAGATTTGGTAGCGCCGGCATCCTGCCGGCGGTTTTCGTGTTGCCATCACCGACAAAAAAACGCCGGCAAGGATGCCGGCGCTACCAGCCTGAAAAACTCTCTTATCCTCGAAACTCACTCCAATTCGTCGCCGTTCCAAAAATCGCAACTCGCTCCTGCTTACTCCCAGAATCAAACCCCATCTTCCGCGACGAATAATCGTTGATCGTCATCACTTCATTCACATCCTGCACCCGCGTCCGCACAACATCCGCGCCAATCTCAAATCCGCGAAACAATCGCGCCATCGAGTGCCGTATAACATCCCGCCCCGACACACGCTCGTCACGCGAAGTACCCGCCTCGCTCCACTCCGCCGGCCGCGCCTCCAGCCGCAGCACCAGCGATGCGCACGTCTTCGCATTCGCCTCCTGCTCCAGCACCATCAAAATCGTCGACGTATCCTCCACCGCGCGCCGGAATCGAAACCACGCATTCAGTGGCACATACCGCACAATCTTCGGCGCGATATCGCTCAAATCCACCGCCACCAATCCGAATCCGCCCGCCTGAATCAGCAAATCCGTCGCGCGAAGCGCCTGATCCGCGTTCTGGCACCGCACCCATAACACTTGCTGCAGCGCCACTCCCGCCGCGCTCGCCAGCGCCGGATCAAAACTGTCGCGCGCATCGATCAACGCGCACATTTCCCCTTCGGCCGTGCGCGCCGCCAGCGCCGACAACAGCACACTTGTCCGCCCTGAACACGGCGGCCCGCAAATTTCCGTCATCGTGCCGCGCGGCAATCCGCCAACCACAGCATCCAGCGACGGAATCCCCGTCGACACCAACTCAAAAACATTTCGATCGCGATAATTAAATGGAGAAACGACGCGCCCGCGGAGATCGAGCTCGATTTTGGAGCGAAGAGCAGCAAGTGAGGAAGCGGCGGCCATGGGCGATCGAGCGAGAAAGCGAAGCGATGCGGGGCAGCTACAGTTTCGCCTTTTCTTCGCCTAATCTACCCAGCCGTTTCTTCCCTGTCAACCGCCAATTTCCCAAACCATCCCTGAGATTTTCTCCGCCAATTTCACGCTCAAAAAATTTGTCATCCTGAGCGCAGCGAAGGGTCTCAGACGTAAAACTCATCTCGCGCACGACGTCGCCCGATTCGGTCGCAAACTCAATCGCGCCGCGCCGCCCTACTCTGAATACCCCGGCCCCATCGGCGGCGCAGGATCCGGCCCCGGACTCGGGTCCGGATCGGGATCGGGCGGCGGCAAATTCGGATCTTCCGTCCCAGGCGTCTCCGGCGTAGGCGGCGTAGTCACCGGCTCTTCGGGTCGCGGCCCGGGATCAACAGGCTGCTCCGGTCCCGGTTCTCGTGCAGCAAGCTCATCCAGCAAAGCTCCAACTCTGATTTCGTCGCGGCTAAGAATGGCAACCCTCCGTTGAATTTCACGCAGGAGTGTGAAAGTACGCGGTAGCCGCCAACAATCAGGTAAACACCCCAGAACGCCGACTGGAATTCGGCATCTCTTTCGCGGTGAAATCCCTGCATCTCTCGGTATGGTACGGTGCGCGACGCCACAAACACGACTCCTCGCTAGACCTCGCCCCCCGATTCCATTTACCATCGCCACAATTGGTTCAGGTCCGCGCGTGTCCGGCGAAAGGGGCACATGCTCTCCATCTTAAAAAGTATCGGTGCCGTGCTGGCGGGCGCTATCGTTGCAATCTTGTTGGAGCTTGGCACCGATGAGCTCCTGCGCCAACTCCATATCTTTCCGCCACTGACGCAGCCAATGACTGACTCGCGCCTGCTCGGACTGGCGACGGTTTATCGGACGATTTACGGCGTGGTCGGCAGTTACGTCACGGCATGGTTAGCGCCGTCGCGCCCGATGCTTCACGCATTCATTCTTGGAATTCTCGGCGAACTCGCGGCGATCGCGGGTGTCATCGCGACGTGGAATGAAGTCGACAAGTACGGGCCGCACTGGTATCCGATTGCACTGGTTGTTCTGGCGCTGCCACCGGCATTGTTCGGCGCGTGGCTCTACGAAAGACGAGCGCAGACGCACTGAAACACGGAAGGTAGCGTCGGCATCCCTGGCGGCGCTTGTCGCGATTATTCGTAGCGCAGCGCCACAAGCGGATCGACCCGCGCCGCCCGACGCGCCGGAATCCAGCACGCGATCACGCCCGTCACGAGCAGCAACGCCGTCACCGCGAGCACAGTCATCGGATCGTGCGCCGACACGCCCCACAACTGGCTCTTGATCGCGCCCGCGAGCAGCAAACTCGCAACAACGCCAATCAACGCTCCCAGTCCGACGAGACGCAATCCCATCGACACAACGAGCTTCAACACGTCGCCGCTCTCCGCGCCGAGCGCCATGCGAATGCCGATCTCGCGGGTTCGCTGCGCCGCAGTGTACGCCAACACGCTGTAAACGCCGACGGTCACGAGGATCAGTCCGACGGCGCCGAAAATCGACATCAGCAAAAATCCAAAACGCGGCCCCGCATACGCGAACGAGTTGATGAAACTCTCCAGCGTTCCGGTCAGAGTGAGCGCAACGCCCTGGTCCGTCGCCCACACTTCCTGCTCCACCGACTTCAGCATCGCCATCGGATCCTGCGCCGTTCGCACCAGGATTCCGCGGCCACCCGAACCGGTCATCGTGTACGGCACGAAAGCCTCGGGGAACACTGGTTCCTGAAGCCCCTGATTTTTGTGGTCGGCAACGACACCGACAACTTCAAACCAGGCATCTTTCACGGGGTCCGGATAGGTCTCCAATCCAACGATGTGAATTCGTTGTCCGATCGGGTTTTCGTCGTGCATGTAGCGCTTCGCGAACGTTTCATTGATCACTGCGACCCTGCGCTTGCCATCGACTTCCGCTTCGGTGAAAGCGCGACCGCTGACGATAGGAATTTTCAGCGTCGAAAAAGTGCTTTCGCGTGCCCAGCTGAAATTGCGTTTGCCATTTTTCATCGTGAGACTTGCCGGTCACCTCGACGTCCCCGCGGTCTCCGCCGAATGGGGGCAGCGAGCTCGTTTCTGTCGCATCGACGACGCCTGGCAGAGCCTTGAGCCGCTGCAATAGTGGCTTATAGAAGCTCGCGAGTTGCTCCGATGTCTTATATCGATCGGTCGGGAGCGGCAGCCGCACCACCAGGATGTGGTCCGGTTGTAAGCCAAGATGAACTTCGCGCAGCGCGATGAAACTGCGCATCAGCAAACCCGCGCCAACCATCAACGTGAGCGAAAGCGCAACTTCCAGAACGACGACTGCGTTGCGCAATCGTCGATTGCTCCCTCCGCCGCTGGTTCCCTTTCCGCTGTCGCGCAAAGGATCGTTCAGGTCGCGTTTGGCCGCCTGTAGGGCGGGTACCAGTCCAAATACAAGAGCGGTCAGAACCGCCACGCACAGTGTGAAGATTAATACGGGGGTGTTGAGCCGAATCACGGCTTCGGCCGGGACAATGTCGGCAGGAATCAGGGCAACCAGCGACTTCAGTCCGCCCCAGGCGATCAGCGTGCCCAGCGCGGCGCCGCCCAGCGCGAGAATTAAGCTCTCGACCAGAAGCTGGCGAATCAGCCGCATGCGGCCCGCGCCAAGCACAGCTCGAATCGCGAATTCCTTTTCGCGGCCGGTCGCGCGCGCCAACAACAAGATTCGCGACGTTGCCGCAGCCGATCAGCAGCAGCAAACCCACCGCCGCCAGCATGATGTACAGCGTCGTGCGGAATTGGCCGACGACGAGATCGGTCAGCGACTGAATCTCCACAACGAAGTGTTTCGGATAATCCTTCGGATATTTCGTCGCGAGTTGATGCGCGACGATGTCGAGATCGACTTGCGCTTGCTTCTCCGTAACTCCGGGTTTCAGATGGCCCATCAGAAACCAGTGCTGCGGAAATCCATGCTGTTCGGTCACAGCGGCGCGGTCGGGCTTCGCCGGAATCCACACATCGGAATCGCCGAAGCCGAATCGCGGGGGCATCACACCGATCAAGGTTCGCGGCGTGTCGTTGAGCACGAATGTCTTGCCGAGAATGCCGGGATCGGCGCTGAATTTTGTGACCCAGGTCTTGTAGCGCATCACGAAAACGGGCGGCGCTCCCGGCTCATAGTCTGCCGGCTGCATTACGCGTCCGACCTGCGGCGGCATGCCCATGAATTCAAACGTGCCGGGCGTCACCATCGAGCCTTTGAACAGCTCGGTTCCTCCGCCGGAGCGATACAGGACATCCTGCTGATCGTTCGCGATCACGCGATCGAAGACGTGGTTCTGTTCGATGATGTCGAGAAACTCGGGCCCGGAGTAGCCGCCGCGCCCGCCGGGCTCGTTGCGCTCGGTGTCGTGGATGAGCACAGTCATGTACCGCTGCGCGTCCACGTACGGAAACGGCTCCATCAAGACGTTATCCATCACGCTGAAAATCGCCGTCGAAGCGCCGATTCCCAACGCCAATGTCACGATTGCGACGAACGCGAAGCCGCGTGCCTTCCAAAGCGTGCGAGCAGCGTACCGAATATCTTGTCGAAGCGTTTCCACGATGATCCTCCTGCCACTCGCCCCGTGAGCTCGGCCTGGGCCGCAAAAAAATTTCTCGCCGCCCGCGGCCGCCGGTCCTGACGGAACACAAGACGCCGTGCACTGGGTTACGGTTCAGCAGCACAAAAAGTTCCGGTGAATCGCCGTCCCGGAGGTGCCCGTTTTTTCCGTGCTCCGCGATTGACGCGCAACGGCACACCGCGCCGTATCCTGGAATTGACGTTAGGGGCAGCGCATCCGTTTGTCGGTAAAAGATGAAAATCGACACAATTTTCTTCTGTTCCGCCGAATTCAGGTGAACTTGAGATATATTCCCGAGCGGACAATCTATGCCCGAAAAAACGAAGATCAAATCCACGCCCGGTCCGGCCTCGCCGAAAGTCCTCGTCGTCGATGTCGGCGGCACCAACATCAAAATGCGCATGAAGGGTCAGAAGGAAGCGACCAAAATTCCTTCCGGTCCAACGATGACTTCCAAAAAAGCAGTCGAGATCGTCAAGACGAACACGAAAGGCTGGGACTACAACTGCATTTCGCTCGGCTATCCCGGCCCGATCATCAACGGCCGCCCTTTGCGCGAGCCGCACAATTTAGGCGGCGGATGGGTCGGTTTCGACTTCAACAAGGCGTTCGGCTTCCCCGTGAAACTGATTAACGACGCGGCGATGCAGGCCGTCGGGAGCTACAAGGGCGGCCGCATGTTGTTCCTCGGTCTTGGCACCGGCCTTGGCTCGGCCATGATCGTAGACGGCGTGCTCGAACCGATGGAGCTGGCCCACCTTGGCTACAAGAAGGGCAAAACTTACGAGGACTACCTTGGCCTGCGCGGCCTCGAGCGACTCGGCAAGAAACATTGGCGCAAAGAGGTTTGCAAAGTGACCGACTTGCTCAAGGCTTCGCTCGGCGCGGATTATGTGGTGCTCGGCGGCGGCAACGTCAAAAAACTCAAGGAATGCCCCGCGGGCGCAATCATCGGAAGCAACGACAATGCGTTCATCGGCGGCCTGCTGATTTGGGGTGAAGACATGCGATCTCATCCGATCGTCGACATTGGCACCGCCGCCGGCCCGGGCACGGGCAAGCTGGCAAAGCCGCCGAAGACGGCCGCTCCACCGGTGGGCTCCGCCGAGGCCAATGTTTCGGGATCCACCAAGTCGGGCAGCAAAACGGCGAAGTCGGACGCCAAAACCTCGAAATAGCATCGAGTGCGAATTGGTCGTCGGAAGTTCTTTTCCCATTTCGGGCACCTCCGGCTTTCGATTCATCGGCACTGCCTGAGGAAATCTCGGTTTGACGTAGTAAATCACCGCCTTTCAATACGTTCGCTCGAACTCGGCATAAGTCGGTCTGCTTCCCTTCGCGCTGTGATAATTCCGGGGGACTTTCCACTCCGTGCAGACGCTAAGTCTTTGCTCCGACTGCACTTGACGTGGTCGCAGCCAGACTCATTCGGTGTCGGAGGCGGGCTCCAAACGGTGACGCACCTGCCGCGACAGGTGACACATTTGCGGTCGAAACACGGCCGAACGCAGGCTACTCCCGGTAAAATCGGCCTATTCGTGGCGCGGCATGCGCTTTCCGTTCCTCCTGTACTTTGGTACGGGCCTTG
The DNA here is from genome assembly GCA_963795355.1 of uncultured Acidobacteriota bacterium. Classification (GTDB taxonomy): domain Bacteria; phylum Acidobacteriota; class Terriglobia; order Acidiferrales; family UBA7541; genus Acidiferrum. The sequence continues at coordinate 207,708 of CAWCHM010000004.1, read as the reverse complement.
CACATTGGCACTGGAGAGGGTCGGTATGTCCGCTGCGATGTCCAGTTCGGCCAGCCTCTGCTGGTGCCAGGGTCCAGTCCCGCAAGAGCTTGAAACGGAAGTTCTTTGCGTCCAACACTTCCTCACCACGATCGAGCATGACTGCTCGGATTTGCGCCGCGAGATTGCGATAGGCAAAACCACGCCTGCGCGCCAGGCCGAAATTGCCGAGTGGATGAAGACGACGGCGACCAAGCTGACGGGCGTCGCGATCGGGCGCCTGCGTCTGTCGGACGAATACAAGAAGCGGATCCTGACCACATTTCTGACGCTGATGAACCTGCAGGAGAGCTTGGATCGTTCGGCGAACCGCGCGACCACTACCGGGCGCAACCGCGAACTCCCCGTAGTCTAATAATCAAGCCAAGGCCGCCTCCTGTAACCGCAACCATCGACGGCAGGACCACGCTACCTGTGGATTCTCGTTCAAAATGCGGGACGTAGCTGTTTCGCCAGTTGGCTGCTCCATCCCCTCGTTTCTTATCGCTTTTATTGGCTTTTTTGACATTTTCGGTCCGTCCCCCGCTCAATTTCTGGGAAAGGGTACTAAGGTGACATGCAGGAACACCTTAGGGCGTTCTAGGGGAAACACCTGATTGCTGGGAAGTTGCGGGAGATTTACGCTGCGTTCACAAGAATCGTTCATGGCGAGACCGACCCTCGCTGACGGGCAGGTGCCTGAATCCTCACCGACTGAGGCACCTGTCCCCCCTCTTTCCTCCCTTTCGCGGTCACTCGTGCCCATCATTCAATTCGCTTCGTATTGAATCGTTTCGCGTTTCATTTGTTCCACTGCCCAGTTTTTCACTTCTTTGTCGCGCTTGATTGCGTTCGTGTTCCGCCAAACTCGACCGGCGGAGGCGTAGGCCTGTGCGTGGGCGCGAAATGTTGCCTCGGGAGGTTGTGGCGGCAGCATGCGAAGTTGCCAGTCGAGGTTGTGAATGATCGGGTCGAGCGGGCGCCATTCCACCTCCCTTCCCAACTGGCGGAGTTTTTCCATTGTCGCGATGAGTCTCGTCGCCGCGGAGGCGATGTCAGTGGACGCTTCGTTGCGATGGACGGAATTGGCGCAGAAATCTGCGATCACTTCCATGTGATTCAGGATCGCGGCGAGCGAATCGCGATGTTCGCGCGGCGTGTCGCTCATGGTTCGCACTGTGGCAGAGCCGGCAAGGATGCCCTTCGAGGCTGTAGGCAAGCGGACGCTACCAGTCTGCATCGCGTTGTTGCTGCCGACGAATTCACTGGCGAAGGCTCGGCGCAGATTTTGCGCGAACAATTCATCCGGAGTGAAGGAGTCGCGATGAACTGGGCGATACATGAGTCCGCCAAGTGCATCGCGATGCTCGAAGGCGCATAGCCTATCGGTGGAGTGTGGTGCGCGTTGAATCGACGCCTCCCACGCGGACTGATTTTGGCGTTGGAGTTCGATGCGCATGTCGGAAGCGGCGAGGCGACCGAGACGGTTCAGAATGCATGCCAGCACAGCATCCATCGAAATCGCGGACATTGGGACGTTCAGCGGCGTTTGCAGGATGAGGTGGTTGTCGCCGTACGGGGCGGTTTCGGCGAACCAGGCCGTCGCTCCGTAGAGACCGAGAACGGTTGTGCCGACGGCAGCAGAGAGGTGCGCAGCACCGGTGTCGGCGGAAACGAGCAGATCGCAGCGAGCAAGCAGAGCGGCCATTTCAGGGACCGTTGTACGACCAGCGAAATTTTGGATGGCGCCGCGACTGGAGGATTTTATTTTCTCGCATAGCTCAAGGTCGGAAGGCGCACCAACGAGAAGCGGAACGAATCCGGCGACCGACAGAGCATCGGCGAGACGCGCGAAATTTTCGGCAGGCCAGCAACGCGTGGCTTCACTGGCGCCGGGATTGAGGGCAACTTTGCGACCGGGCAGGAGCGCAAACGGAAGGTCGGCGGATTGGTTGGCGTAGAGGCACGGTTGCGCGTTTGTCGGAGCGATGCCGGGAGCGGCGCGAATGAGATCGACGAGATTGAAGAGATTCTGCTCGCGGAATTGAAGCATCGCAATGCGATACGCGCTGGCGGCGCCGAGGTAGAGGCATTCGCGATCGCGGATTATTCCGCCACAGCGAGCATTGGGATTCGCGCATGGGATTTTGGCGGCGAGCCAGCAGCCGAGCGGCGCGTGAGACGCGTTGATGATGCGATCATAGAGCGGCATCCGCAGAGCGGCGAGGAGTTCGTGCGCTTCGGCCGGGATTTTTCCGTGTGGGAATCCGCAAGCGATCGCATCGTCGAGCGGCTTGAGAGATTCGGGAATCGTGATGATGTTGGCGACGGCCGGACATCCGAGCAGCACTTCGTGTTGCGGGCGCAGCGCGAGCACGTCGACGTGGTCGCCGGAAGCGGCGAGTTCGCTGAGAAGCGGCGTCGTCTGGATTACGTCGCCGAGGCGTCCGAGCTGGATGACGAGCGTGCGGGTCATGCTGAGTGCGCTCCGTGAGAAGTACATCGGCCGGAATGCGAATTGAGCGCAGTTTTCGCGCAAGGTTTCGCCGGAGGTTCGCTATGGGGGGTATACCCCCTATGTTTTTTAAAGAGTGTGCAACTGGTTTGAAATGTTGGGGTTGCAGCAGTGTGATTTTAAGAGTGTGTAAGCCATTGCGAGGAAAGAGTTTATTGGTGTGCCTACTGTGAGAAAGAGCGAAGAGATCTTGGGTTCGGTACGGCGAGACGGACGAAATCGAGGGGCGCGCGTTTGGCACAGAGGGGCTCCGTCGTTCCCTCCCTGAACGTTGAGACGATTATAGGAGATGGCGGCGGTTCGCCGAAATTAGAAATTTTTATCGCGAGAGTTCGTTCGAATTTGGGCGGCGGTCTTGAGGCTGGATTCGTTGGGTCGAAGGCGCGATTCAGGCGGGGATTAATTCTGAGGTCCTTCGCTTCGGTCAGGATGACAACTCGAAGGAGCGTGGCTGCGAGATGAGGGGCCATTGTAGTGAACAGTTGATACGGTAAGATGCAGGAACCGCGAGAAGGTCCTACCGGTCGCGTACTGAGGCGAAGTTGAGTTTGAAGGGCGCGGCACCCGCAGGTGTCAAGCCAAAGCTGAACGTCTAGCGAAGCTCCGGAGTCCCAGATGAAGGTCACCTTGACGCGCATGGTCGCGCTTGCGTGCGTGGTGCTTTGCGGTCACGGGTGTGCGCGCCCAAGTGCCGAACCCATTCGTGTTTGCCTACTTCGGGCAGATCGGTGCCAGGGGCGCATTCTCGGCGGACCTGAATGGGGACGGCAGGTCGGACTTTGTGAATGCGGACGGGACGGTAATTCTTGGCAATGCCGACGGGACATTCACGGAAACCACGACCGTTAGCCTCGGGACGACAACGGTGGACTGCATTAAGGCCCCTTGTGCGATTCAGTTTACGGTGCAAGGTTTGGGCGACTTCAATGGCGACGGCAAACCCGACTTGCTTCTCGGAGTTCACAAGGTACATTTCTCTACGTCCTGCCTGGAAACGGCGACGGAACATTCGGGACGCCAAAATCCACGAACGTAGGACTTGGCCTTACTGGTGTCCAATTGGCGGACGTAAATGGTGATGGAAAACTGGACGTGGTCGGGATTAGTTCCATGCAAACCAGCGGCCAGGTTTTCGTGTGCCTGGGAAATGGAGACGGTACGTTCCGGGCTGCAGTCGCATACACAGTTTTCTCGAACACAACGATCGGGGCGCCAGCGGTAAGAGACGTAAACGGTGACGGCAAGCTCGACATTGTAGCCATCGGGGGCCCCGCGAACGCGGTTGACACGGTGGGAGTCCTGCTGGGGAACGGTGATGGAACATTTGCAACGTCAGCAATTACGTCAACAGCTGCGGCCACGCCGTCGGGATTTGGACTCGCGGACTTCAATGGCGACTGGAAGTCGGATCTATTGCTGACGGGCGAGCGACTTTCGGATCTGACTCAACAAACTTATTTCCTTGCTGGAAATGGAGATGGCACGTTTCAAGCACCGACGATCGTTGCACCTGGTAGCGGGAAAGTGTCTCCGCCGCCGATTTGAACGGCGACGGGAAAACCGATGCGATTATCTGGTTCGGCCCTTTTATCGAAGTTCTATTGGGAATGGGAGACGGCACTTTCACGCGGAAGACAACTTTTCCGAACGGTGCGGGTGGCGCCTTCCAGGTAGGTGTGGGCGACTTCAACGGGGATGGAAAGCTGGACATCACCGATGGCAGGACCGCGATTTTTGGAAATGGCGACGGAACATTTCAAGATGTAGTCGCGTCTGCGATCAACATGCCAGGACGATTGCGATCACTAAGCACGGTTGCAACCGCAGATTTCAATGGTGATGGCAAAGCGGACCTGGCTGTGGGACTGATTGGGCTAACAAAGACAATTTATATTTTGCTGGGTGACGGAGCGGGCGGCTACAGCGTCGCGAATGCATACAGTGTAGCAGCCGATCCAACAGATTTGCAGACAGCAGACTTTAACGGCGACAAAAAAGCCGATCTCGTTTTCAGTACGCAAAACCCAGATCTCACGGTGACTGTGAAGGTAATGCTGGGACACGGCGATGGCAGCTTTGCCGCGGCGGTCGCTTCGTCGCTCGGAACTGAACCTCTTTCCGGCGGAATTCGTTCCAATGGGCCGGCGATCAACCTAGCCGACTTCAACGGAGATGGATCACCCGATGTGGCAGCGATTGTGAACGGGCAGCTTTCGGTCGTAATTGGTGTTGGCGATGGAACTTTCGAGGCGCCCGTCTCTTACTTCGGCGGTACGACGGCCAGCACGTTCGAACTTGGTGATTTCAACGGAGACGGAAAATCGGATGCGGCGGTATGCAGCGGGGCGGGACTCGGCGTGCTCTTGGGGAAAGGGGATGGGACCTTGAACGGCGCGACGTTTCTGCAACTGGCTCCGCAGTCTTCGCTTCCTCCCGGTGGAAATGTCGGAGCGTGTCAACTGACGGGAGTGGCGGATTTTAACAACGATGGCGCGAGTGATTTGATTGTGGGCGGAGCCCAGATATTGTTGAGCAACGGCGACGGCACATTTTCGCCGGCCAGCGTCATAGGAGGTGGTCCCAGCTTCATTACCGGCGCGATTTCCGACATCAACGGGGACGGAAACCTGGATCTGGTGGCGAACGATGGAGTGTCGGTGTTCTTGGGAAATGGCGACGGCACGTATTCGAATCGGCAGTGAATTTCCAGCCGGCTTGGATCGATCCCTTTATTTGGGCCAGTCCGACAGATCAAGATCAACTTGTTAATGGACCGGCTGTATTTGCCGTGGAGGACTTCTCCGGCACGGGGCTGCCTGGAATCGCGATGATTGTACAGACAGCGCCTGGCGGCGAGATTTCGCTCCCGAATCCACTACCCGCGCCAGCTCCGGACTTCTTGATTTCGGCGGGAATCCCGACTGTGATCGCGCCGGGCGGACAGATCTCTTTTACAGTGAAATCGACGCCAAATCGCGGGATTCCACGCGGATGTCGCCTTGTCTTGCGATGGATTACCGGCGGGTTTGACGTGCAGCTTCGCGCCGGCAACTCTGACGGCAGGTTCGGGGCAGGCAATACTGACGATCGCAGCGTCAAGTTCAGCCATGGCCGGATCGTATCCGTTCAGCTTGACTGGTACGGCGGGTACAGTTTCGCACGGACAGGAGCGTGGGATCACGATAGCGGCGGCGGCGGGTGCCACGACTGCATACCTACGGCCCGTTTCCGTCAATTTTCCGGCACAGCCCGTCGGAATCGCATCGGCAATACAACAGGTTACACTGACGAATGCGGGAGCGCGACCCTGCAAGTCTCGAGCGTGTCGTTTGGTGGAGCAAACGCGAAGGACTTTTCGATTTATTCGAATAACTGCGGAGTGTCAGTCGCAGCATTTACAAGTTGCCAGATTGTGGTGATGTTTTCGCCGACGGCGAGCGGCGCGCGAGCAGCAACGCTGACCGTCAACGACAACGCGACTGGTGGGCTCCAGGTCGTAAGCCTGAACGGATCGGGGGCTGACTTCGTGATCGGCTCTGTGTCGAGCAGCGCGACTGTGGCGGCCGGGAAACCGGCTACGTATTCGCTGTCGGTTGGCGGCAGCGGCGGATTCAGCGGAACTGTGCGTCTGTCGTGCAGTGGTGCGCCGACGGCGGCGACCTGTGCGATTTCGCCGGAATGGTGATGGTAAGCGGAAGCATGGCGACAACAGCGACGGTGACGACGACGGCGCGGTCGGAGATTGTGACGCCGACGGCCGATCGAACTGATCGGTGGACGCCGGGGACTTTACGGGACGCCGCGTGTGATTGAGATCTATGCGGTGATCTTTGCGGCGTCATTCGGGCTGGTGGGGATCGTTGAGTTACGACGGCGGTGGAGAATGGTGTGGGCGCCGGTTGCTGCGGGTGTGCTGATGCTTGCGGGATCCGCGATGAGCGGATGCGGTGGGTCGAATGGATCGAATCCTAGTGGAGGAAGCGTAAACGGGACACCGGCGGGGACGTACACGATCGTGGTTACGGCTACGGCGGGTAACGGGGCGAATGCGGTGAGTCATACGACGAACCTGACGCTGGTGGTGCAGTAGGACGGCGGAGGCAGTGGCGCGCTGATCGCGGGCGGCTGATATTGAAGTGAAGGTGTAGCCTGAGATCCTTCACTTCGTTCAGGATGACAAAGCTACCTCGGAGTAGGGCTTGAGCATCGCAACTCGCGGCGCCACGAAAGTTTACGCGGGTGGCGGCTACGGTTTGTGGGTGGGCTGACCGCGACGTTCGTTGTGCCAGAGGCTGGGGCCGGGGCGGTAGGCGTCCATCAGGCGGGAAACCAAGACAGCTAAGAAGAGGACTCCGAGGATCGCTTCGACGATCGTCAGGGAGCGGGCGTGTGCGGACACCGGCGTGATACCGGGAGCGCCCAGTGACGTTAGCGTGCCGAAACTGTAGTAGATGAAGTCGAGACGGTCGGGAATGCTGTGGAAGTTGGCGTGAGGATCGAAGTAGAAGGCGGCGGGCCGAACGACGGCGACGAGATGGAAGAGGCTGGCGAAGCCGAAACCTACCAGAAGATAAATTGAAAGCGCGCCGAAGATGGTTTCGGAGTTGGAGTGATCACGCGCAAAGATGCGCCTGAGGATGACGCAGATGACAAATGCGTTGAAACAAAAGCTGAGGACGATGCTGGCGATGGAAAGCGCGCCAGGATTGGTTTTTAGCAACCAATTGTGTTGCGCAATGGCGGGCACGGCGAGAAGAAGCGCGAAAATCAGCAAAGAACGGCGATATCCGACGGCGTAAACACTGAGGAGGATGACGCCGCTGCCCATGACGCGGAGCAGGTAATAACCCGCAGTGCTGCTGTCGGCGAAAGGGTACGCGATGAGAGTGGCGAGAAGAAAGATGAAGAGGACCATGTAACGGCGGGTTGAGGGAGTGGTGGGCGGGGCTGGAACGGATGGGACGGGGATCGGATGTTCGAGCGGGGATGCTTCGGACATTTGGGTTACGGCTCCGTAGGGTCGTTCGGATGGTACAACGAGATTGTTGAGGGAATGTGCGATGGTTGCGAGCGGAGTGGTGGGGTGGTTACGTTTGCGGGCGACGGCGAAGAGATCGAAGTGAAGTAGGACGGGCACGGCGGTGCCGTGCCCCTACCAGATCGTGGTTAGAGATTGGTCCAGGCGGCGTTTTGTTTGGAGCTGGCTAGGACGGCGGCGATGAATTGGACGCCGGCTACGCCGTCGTCGACTGTGGGGACGAGGAGCGAGTCTTTCGACGGGGCGCGATTATTTTGGCGCGCGGAGATTTGTTCGGCGATGTCGGCATAAAGCTGGGCGAAGGCTTCGAGGTAGCCTTCGGGGTGGCCGCTGGGGATGCGGCTGGCGTGTTTCGCCGCAGCGGTAGCGTCGGCGCCGTTGCGCGTGAGCGTCATCGTGGGTTTACCGTAGCGGCTGAAGTGGAGATAGTTGGGATTTTCCTGCGACCAATCGATGCCACCTTTTTCGCCGTAGACGCGGAGGCGGAGATTGTTTTCGTTGCCGACGGCGACCTGGCTGGCCCAGAGCATGCCGCGGACTCCTTCGTTGTAGCGAAGCAGAACCTGAACATTGTCATCGAGGCGGCGACCGGGAACCATGATGCTGACGTCGGCGGCGACTTGCTCGGCGTGATGCTGGCTGACGAAGCAAGCGATGTTGTAGGCGTGCGTGCCGATGTCGCCGAGCGAGCCGGCAGGTCCGCTTTGCGCGGGGTCGGTGCGCCACGCGGCTTGCTTTTGGCCGGTGTTTTCGAGGGGCGTGGTGAGCCAGTCCTGCGCGTATTCGACTTGAACGAGGCGGAGTTTGCCAAGTTCACCGGCGGCGATCATTTCGCGGGCTTGGCGGATCACGGGGTAGCCGGTGTAGTTGTGGGTGAGGCCGAAGATGAGGCCGGATTTTTTTACGAGTTGCGCGAGAGTTTGCGCGTCTTCGACGGTGGTGGTGAGGGGCTTGTCGCAGATGACGTGGATGCCGGCGTCGAGGAATGCTTTTGCGGGTGCGAAGTGGAGATGGTTGGGGGTGACGATGGAGACGGCGTCGATGCGGTCGGGACGCTTGGATTCGGCGGCGGCCATTTCGGCGAAGGAGGCGTAGGCGCGGTCGGGGGCGATGTGGAGATCGCGGGCGGCATCGCGTGCGCGTTCGGGATTTGAGGAGAGAGCACCGGCGACGAGTTCGAAGCGGTCGTCGATGCGCGCGGCGATGCGGTGGACGGCGCCGATGAAGCCGCCGGGGCCGCCGCCGACCATGCCGAGGCGGAGGCGGCGGGGGGAGGATTGGGTGGTGGATGCGTCGATGGTCATTGTTGGTCCTTGGGTGCGAATTTTTCGGCTGCGATTGTAGTCGTGATTACGCCGGGCGGAGTGAACCCCGCCGCTACAAACGGAAATTTGTGTTTAGCCTAGGCCGAGCATTTTGCGGTTGGCGGCTTGGTCGGTTCCTGAGGCGGCGAAGTCGTCGAAGGTGGTGGCGGCGGCTTGGATGATGTGGCGCGCGATGAATGGAGCGCCCTCGGCGGCGCCTTGTTCGGCGCTCTTGATGCAGCATTCCCACTCGAGAACGGCCCAGCCGGGGAAATCGTACTGCGTCAGCTTGGAGAAAATTGCGGCGAAATCGACTTGGCCATCGCCGAGCGAGCGGAAGCGGCCGGCGCGATCGATCCAAGGCTGAAAGCCGCCGTAAACGCCTTGGCGGCCGGACGGGCGGAACTCGGCGTCCTTGACATGAAACATCTTGATGCGCTCGTGGTAGAGGTCGATGTACTCAAGATAGTTGAGCTGTTGCAGGACGAAGTGGCTGGGATCGAAGAGCAAGTTGCAGCGCGGATGATTTTTTACGCGGTCGAGGAACATTTCGAAGCTGGCGCCGTCGTGAAGGTCTTCGCCGGGGTGCACTTCGAAGCAGAGATCGATCCCGACTTTGTCGAATTCGTTGAGGATCGGAGTCCAGCGCTTGGCGAGTTCGTCGAATGCGGTTTCGACGAGGCCAGCGGGGCGCTGCGGCCACGGGTACATGTAGGGCCAGGCGAGCGCGCCGGAGAAGGTGACGTGGGCGATGAGACCAAAGTTTTTGGAAGCTTTGGCGGCGTGGTGAAGTTGTTCGACGGCCCAGGCTTGGCGGGCTTTGGGATTGTTGCGGACTTCGGGTGCGGCGAAGCCGTCGAACGCTGCGTCGTAGGCGGGATGGACGGCGACGAGCTGGCCTTGCAAATGCGTAGAGAGTTCGGTGATGGCGAGGCCGTGCTGTTTCGCGACGCCGGCGATTTCGTCGCAGTAGGTTTTGCTTTCGCCGGCTTTTTTCAGATCGAAGAGGCGGGCGTCCCACGTGGGGATCTGCACGCCTTTGTAGCCGAGCTTTGCGGCCCACGCGCAGATGGAGTCGAAACTATTGAACGGCGCGGCGTCGCCGGCGAATTGCGCGAGGAAGATTGCGGGTCCTTTGACTGTTTTCATTCGTGGTCGGCTCCAGCTTGATTGAACGCTTTGAGTTTAGTTTCGTTGCGTCGATCAACTCCATCCGGCATCGACGGTGAAATCCTGGGCGGTACATTTTGCCGCAGCATCGGACGCGAGGAAAAGCGCCATGTTGGCGATATCTTCGGGGAGGATGCGCGCGGTAAGGCACTGCCCTTTCATCATTTCCTGTTCGAACTCAGGCGTGTACCAGAGTTTGATCTGGCGTTCGGTCCAGACGGCGCCGGGGGAGATGGCGTTGACGCGGATATTGTGTGGGCCGTATTCGCGTGCTTGCGTGCGCATGAGGCCGATGACGGCGGCTTTGCACGTGCTGTATGCCGGGAGGCCGGTGATCGCGAGTCGCCAAATGATGGAGCTCATATTGATGATCGAACCGCCGCCGAGGCGCTGCATTTGAGGCGCGATCGCTTTGGCGGCGAAAAACATGTGACGGAGATTGGTGGCGAGGCGTTCGTCCCAATATTCGGGCGTGACAGATTCGAAAGAGTGGCGGTCATCGCTGGCGGCGTTGTTGATGAGGATGGAGATGTCGCCGATTTTTGCATGGGCTTGGGCGATGGCGGATTGGAGCGCGGCGATGTCGCGGACGTCAGACTGGAAAAAGTGAGGCGCGTTGCCGGTTTCGGCAGTGATTTTCTTGACGAGCAATTGGCTGGATTCAACCGCGATGTCGAGGAATGCGACCTTGGCGTTTTGGCATGCAAATGCTTCGGTGAAGGCGGCGCCGATGCCGCTGCCGCCTCCGGTGATGAATACGGACTTGCCGGCGAGATCGGGATAGGTGGCACGCGACGGTTGCGATTTTTCGGCGGCGGTCATCGGTTGATTGGCTTGTCTTGGGCCTGGGCGGCGAACGGTTACTTTAGCGATTCAGGGTTGCAAAGGAAAGGGCTTGGCGAGGCGTGGAAGTATGAAACGAAAGAACTGATCGGAGTCGGAGGCGAGACAGGCGTTCGCGTTGGGTGCGCCGGCGGATTCACGCGTGGCGCCGTCTTTGTCGACGGTGATGTGCAGCGGAGTGGTCGGGCAGAGCGACGGCTGCAAGACGTAGGCGACGGCCATGGCGTCGAAGAGCGTCGGAGTCGGCTGGCCCCACTGATAGTAGAGCGTCGAGAGCGCATTCGTGAGCGGAGTTCCCTGCTTGAAGAGAAACGCGCGCTTGTCTTCGTCGAGTTTTAGTTGGGTGGAGTCGAGGGGCATCATGTAGATCGGGACGCCGCTCGCGAAGAGCTTTTGCGCGGCGGCGACGTCGCTGTAGATGTTGTACTCGGGCTGCGGGCCGTGGTCGGGCGCGAAACCGAGGTCGCCGTAGCCTTTGCGAACTGCACCGCCCATGATCACGACGCGATTGAGTTTTTTGAAAGTGGCGGGATCACGGTCGATGGCGGCACCGATATTGGTCAGCGGGCCGATGGCGACGAGCGTGATGTTGCCGGGATCTTTTTTGATTTGATCGAGGAGAAAGTCGACGGCTTGCGCGTGAGATTTTGAAGGGACGTTGCCGCCTTTGGCCCAGGCGGCCTGGCTGAATGACGATTTGGCTTGGGTGGGGATACCTTCGGCGACGGGAATGTTGGTTGCGTTTGTTTCTATTAAGAGGCGGTCGATCATGCGAGCGCGGAGTTGGGTGTCGCCCCAGGCGCTGGAGATGCCAACGATTTCAACTTCGGGGCCGGCGAGCGCGAGGCCGATGGCGAAAACGTCGTCAACGTCGTCGCCGATGTCGGAGTCGATGATGATTTTGGTGGGATGGGATGTAGCTTGCGCAGCCGGAGCCGGGGACGCTTGAGTTTGGGTCTCGGCCGACCGGCAAAGTGGCGATGTTAGCGCCAAGATGCAAAGAATTGAGGCGATTCGCGACGTTTTGCGCATTGTCGGCGGCGAGTATCGCTCGGCAGAGAGAATTTCGCAACCAGGGGAATCGTAGTAGGCTAGCGACACTCGAGCTTGCTGAAAATTTGCAGAGTTGCTCGGGCAATCTCAGCCGAAGGATTTTCCCATGCAGAGTCAGAACCTTTCTTCCGCCGAAGTGAAGCAGATCACAACGAAATATACGTATGGGACCTGGCGACGCCAGAAGGGGTGGAACCCGGTTCACGTCGTGGACGCGGAGGATTGCCATTTCACGGACGCTGATGGGAAGAGGTACCTGGATTTTTCGGCGCAACTGATGTGCGTGACGCTGGGTCACAAAAATAAAGCGGTGATTCAGGCGATTCAGGATCAGGCGCGCGATCTGGCGTACGTCGGGCCGGGATGGGCAACCACGATTCGCGCGGAACTTGCGAAACGACTTGTGGAAGTCCTGCCAAAGGGACTCACGAAATATTTTTTTACGACTTCGGGAACCGAGGCGAACGAAGCGGCTTTCAAGATTGCGCGGATGTCGACCGGGAAGACAAAAATTATTTCCCGCTATCGCTCGTATCACGGATCGACGATGGGATCGATCGCGGCGACGGGCGATCCGCGGCGCTGGGCGATGGAGCCGGCGGGAAAAATTCCCGGTGTGATTTTTGCACCGGAAGTGAATTGCTACAAATGTCCGATTCTGCATACGTATCCGGGCTGCGGAATCGCGTGTGTGGAATATATCGAGCACATGATCGCGAACGAGAGCGATGTTGCGGCGGTGATTCTGGAGCCGGTCGTCGGGACGAACGGTGTGCTGATTCCGCCCAAGGAATATCTGCCACGGCTGCGGCAGATTTGCGACAAGCACGGCGTGTTGATGATCGCGGATGAGGTGATGACGGGGTGGTGCCGGACCGGAAAGTGGTTCGCGGTCGATAACTGGGGCGTCGTGCCAGACATTCTGACGACGGCGAAAGGGATTACGAACGCGGCGATTCCTCTGGGGCTGTGCGCGACGTCGGAAAAGGTGGCTAGCTACTTCGAGGATCACTTTTTCTCACACGGGCATACATACGAGGCGCACCCGCTGACTTTAGCTCCGGCAATCGCGTCGATCGGCGAGATGAAGCGGTTGAATCTGGCGGCCCGCGCGGTGGAGTTGGGGGCTTACATCGGGCCAAAGCTGCACGCGCTGAAGGAAAAACATCCATCGATTGGTGAAGTGCGCGGGATAGGGATGTTCTGGGCCGTGGAGTTGGTCAAGAACCGGAAGACGAAGGCCGGATTCAACACGATGGCGGACAAAGTGGCGGGAACGCCGCTGTTGGTCGACAAAGTTGCGGCGAAAATGATGGCGAGCGGAGTGTATATGCAGGCTTGGGTCAGCCACTTTGTGATCGCGCCGCCGTTGATCATCACGGAGAAAGAAATTGATGCGGGCGTGGCGGCATTTGATGAAGCGTTGTCGGTCGCGGACGCGGAAGTCGAGGCGTAGAAAAGGCGACCGCTGCGCTATTGATTCACGCCGCTGGCTAACATGCCGCCGTCTACGGCTAGAAGATGGCCGTTGGTGTAGCTGGCGGAGTCGGATGCTAAGAAAATCGCCGCGCCGATGAGTTCTTCGAGTTGACCAAAACGATTCATTGGATTGCGTAGCAGGAATTCTTTTCCTCGTGCGGTTCCATCCAACAAACCCGCGTTGAGATCGGTGCGATAGACGCCGGGCGCGATGGCATTGACACAGACGCCGTGCTTTGCCCCACTCAACCGCAAGAGATTTCGTGAGCATCGCGACGGCGCCTTTGCTGGCGCTGTAGGCCGAGACTTCGAAGAGCGCGAGGAATGATGCGACCGAAGCGATGTTGATGATGCGCCCGTACTTGCGCTCGATCATGTGGCGGCCGAAGACCTGGCACGCGCGAAATGTTCCGTTCAGATTGATTTCGATGATGTTGTTCCACTCGGCTTCGGAGACGTCGAGCGACGGAGTACGCTTAGTGGTGCCGGCGGAGTTCACGAGAATTTCGACCGAGCCGAATCCGGCAATCGTGGCGGCGAGAAGCGCTTCGATGCTGGCGCGATTTGAAACGTCGCAGGGAACGGCGAGGGATTTGCCGCCAGCCGCTTTGATGTCTGCGGCCGCGGATTGCGCGAGTTCGGCGCGGCGGCCGGTGGGGACGACGTTGGCGCCGGCTTTGGCGAGGCCTTTGGCGATGGCGAGGCCGATGCCGGAAGTGCCGCCGATGACGACGGCGGTTTTGTTGGTGAGATCGAGCGGAGCGTAAGGCATTTTCGTTTGGCCTCGGGTCGTACGAAAGTTGAGATTTTGGTACGAGCGCGGCGTGCCGTGCCCGTACGAGTTTAAAGCACGCGATGTCGCGCGGCTAGGTTGATGGAATGATTTCGATGTAATCGAGTCCGGCCGGTTCATCGCCGTCAGGCACGCCTTCAATTCGAATGATGTCGGCGGGGCGGAAGTGAAGATTTGAGATGGTGCGTCGAGTGGCGGCGTCGGCGCCGATCTTTGTCGCAGGTAGCGTGTCGTTCGCCGTCCACTGATTGATCCGCTTTTCGTTGAGGACGACGCGAAACTTCGACGCGCCATTTTTCTGATCGAAGTAGAGAATGGCCAGCACGTAGTTACCCTCCGTGCCGGTAAATTTGTATGAAGCTGCGCAGCCTTGCGCTTGTTTGCAAGCGATCGCTTTGCCTGCTGAGGCGTTTTCCCACGGAGTGACGTCGACCGGCGCGTAGCCTTGGAGCTGCATCGATTCGGCTTCGATGCGATTCGGGAAATGTCCCGCGCGGCCTTGCGCGTCTGCGATTCCAGATTTTTTCAGGAAGTAATTGCAGATGGCGTCGCGCCAGACGATCGCGTGACCCGCCTGATACTCGAGCCGCGCAAGAACATCATTGAAGCGCGCCGCGTCGATGTGGCCCTGCAGCGATTTCCATTGATCGACGAACTCGGCTACTTCTGCGGCGCCGTCGTAGTGAGAATCGTAAATATATTGAATGACTGTTTTGCCGGAGTGAAGCTCGTACGTGTACGGCACGTGATGGAAGAAAAGTAGAAGTTCGTCGGGAGTAGTCGCGAGCGATTCGTAAACTTTCGCGACCAGAGGACGATACTGGCCGGCGAAACCGGTGCCCGTCGCCACAGTGCGGTCCATGCCGATTCCCTTTTCGTCGGCGCGATGCCACTGGCCCCAGCCATTTTCTTCCGACGATTCGATGTTCGGCCCGTAGTGACTTCCCGTAATGTCTGTGAGAGTTTGCGCGCCGAGCGGCCCCGTATAATTTTCGTAGGTTCGCCACGAAGCGAGCTGAAGTCCCGTGATCGTTGAAACTACCGTCGGATCGTCGCCGAAGGTAAGTTGCGTCCATTCGGTCGCGATGTTTTGCGGCGTCATATTCGGATTCCATGCGAGACGACCAAACGCATAGAGATTCGCCATTGCCAGCGGATGCGCAAGCCAGTTGGCGTCGAGGCCAACGTTTGCGATGCCGATGTAGCCGCCGACCGGCCGATGAAACACTTTGCCGGAAACCAAATCTTTGACGGGCGTGTGATCGCGGCCAGCGTGCATGTCGAAGTCGAGAACCTCTTTCCACATCGGTGCGAGAAAACAGAGGTGATGCTGTTGCCCGGTGTATTCCTGCGTGATCTGCAGCTCGATGGCTTCGTTCGTTTTCTCCAGCCCGCTGACTAACGGCGAGACCGGCTCGCGCGCCTGAAAATCGATCGGCCCGTGCTTGATCTGAACGATCACGTTGTCGTCGAACTGGCCGTCGAGTGGATGAAAATTGTCGTAAGCGGCTTTGGCTCGATCATTTTTCGGATCGCGCCAGTCGAGATGGTGGTTGTAGACGAAGGCGCGATAGAAGACGAGCCCCCTGTGTGGCTTAAGAGCGCGTGCAATGACGTTCGCAGCGTCGGCCGGAGAGCGATGATAGGTTGAGGGACCGAGGCGTCCTTCGGAGTCGGCCTTCACGACTACGCCGCCGAGATCGGGAATTTTTGCGTAGACCTGATCGAACCGCTCACTCCACCATTTCGCGACGGATGCATCCAGCGGATCGAACGTGTCGAGGCCGCCGCTACGCATCGGACTGCTGACGTCGACGGCGATCGCGAGTTTCACTCCCCAGGCGCGGAAAATATCGGCGACGCGCACAAGCTGCGGCAGAAACTCCGGCGTCAGCACGCGCGGATTTGCGTTGACGTTGTTGATCGCGCAGCCGTTGATGCCGATTGACGCGAGCAGCCGGGCGTAGTCGTTCACGCGCGAGAGGTCGCCGCGCACATTGTCGGCGTCGAAGAAAATGGAGCGCCCGCCGTACCCACGCTCGATCGTACCGTCGAGATTGTCCCAGTCGTTCACCCAGCGCACGGGTGCCGACGGTTGCTGCGTTTCGTCCATGTTGGCGAGGGATTCGTGGCGGGCGATTTTGCTGAGGAGGGCGAAGACGCCGTAGAGGACGCCGCGGTCGTCGCCACCGGTGACCATGAGTGATGGGTGAAAAGGGATCCCGATCCAATAGATGTGGAACGATTCAGGCGCGAGGCTACGATCAGTCGTAAGCATGATCATTGAGCCGGACGACGAAACGCTCTTTTCAGCGGGGTACGACATCAGCTTCACGCCCAACATATCGTGAAGGCCGCGCGTTAGCTCCTCACGCGCGGAGCGCATCACAACCGAATTGCCGTCGACTTTGATCGCGCTGGGCAATTTATATGTCTTCGCCGTAGCGGCGTCGAGGGAGGCGTAACGCAGCCAGGCTTCGTGGCCATCCTCTGCGCGTGACGAGCTCGCAAGGACAGCGCAAAGAAACCCGATCACAATCGCGATAATTAGTCGTCGCGTTCGCATTCTTCCCTGCCTAAACGATCTGTGGCACTCTTGCGCGTGGTATTTTGCTTCAACATTCATTGAGTCTCGCGAAGGATTTTCTCGAATGAAGATTGTCGACGCCAAGGTCATTGTTTGTTGCCCGGGACGTAATTTTGTCACGTTGAAGATCGTCACAGAAGACGGAATATACGGACTCGGCGACGCGACGCTGAATGGGCGCGAACTTTCGGTGGCATCGTACCTCACCGATCACGTTTGCCCGCTGCTAATCGGACGCGACGCGCGGCGCATCGAGGACATCTGGCAATACTTATACAAGGGCGCGTATTGGCGGCGCGGCCCCGTGACAATGGCCGCGATCGCCGCGGTAGACACCGCGCTCTGGGACATTAAAGCGAAATCGATGAACGCGCCGCTGTATCAATTATTGGGCGGCGCCTCGCGTGAAGGCGTGATGGTCTACGGCCACGCCAGTGGCACCGACATCGAAGACACCGTCAACGCGGTTTCGAAATACATCGGCATGGGCTACAAAGCGATTCGTGCGCAGTCGGGAATTCCCGGCCTCTCAAGCACCTATGGAGTCGGCCGAGGCTCGATGTACTACGAGCCCGCCGAGAAAGACGCGCCGCCGGAAAATGCGTGGTCGACCGAACAATATCTAAATTTCGCGCCGCAGCTTTTTTCACGACTGCGCAAGGAATTTGGGCCCGACGTTCATCTATTGCACGACGCGCATCATCGGCTCACGCCGATCGAAGCGGCGCGGCTCGGCAAAGAACTCGAGCCGTATCACATGTTCTGGCTCGAAGATCCAACGCCAGCGGAATTGCAGGAGAGTTTTCGGCTGATCCGGCGGCACACGACGACGCCGCTTGCCGTCGGAGAAGTCTTCAACACCATCTTCGATTGCCAGCAATTGATCGAAGAACAGCTCATCGATTACATCCGAACGACGGTCGTTCATGCTGGCGGGATTTCACATCTGAAAAAAATCGCGAGCTTGGCCGAAATTTATCAGGTTCGAACGGGATCGCACGGCGCTACAGATCTAAGCCCCGTTTGCATGGGCGCCGCGCTGCACTTCGACATCAGCGTGCACAACTTCGGAATTCAGGAGTACATGCGGCACACGCCGGAGACGGATAAAGTTTTTCCTCACTCTTACTCGTTCAAGGACGGCTTCATGTATCCGGGCGATGCGCCGGGGCATGGCGTCGATATCGACGAAAAACTGGCGGCGACGTATCCGTATCAGCGGGCGTACCTGCCGGTGAATCGCAAGCTCGACGGCACGATGCACAACTGGTGAGTGAGTCTCGGCCCCGCTCAGCTATCGCGGCAGCTCCAGCCCCAAATATTCCTTAGCGTTCGCAAAGCAGATGTTGCGGATCGTAGTGCCAACCAACTCTTCGTCGCGTGGCAACTCGCCGCGATCAATCTCACTTCCCAACAAATTGCAAAGCACGCGCCGGAAATACTCATGCCGCGGAAACGACATGAACGAGCGCGAATCGGTGAGCATCCCGACGAACCGCCCGAAAAGCCCATTATTCGAAAGCGCGTTCAGTTGCCACTCGATTCCCTCTTTTTGATCGAGGAACCACCAGCCACTACCGAACTGAATCTTTCCCGGCGTCTTACCGTCCTGGAAACTCCCGATCGCGGTAGAAAAAACAAAATTGTCGATCGGATTATTGTTGTAGATGATCGTCTTCGGCAGCGCGTTTTCCTGTTCAAGCAGGTCGAAATATTTGCTGAGCGCTTCGGACTGCGGCCAGTCGCCAATGTTGTCGTAGCCTGTGTTGGGCCCAAGCACCTGAGTCGCGCGTGTATTGACGTTGCGCAGTGCGCCGAGATGCAATTGTTTCGTCCAATTCTTTTCCGCGTCGAGGCGGCCGAATACCAGCATTAAGTAAGCCGCGAACTGCTCTTCTTCCGCCGGAGATGCCGCTTTGCCGTTGCGCGCTTTCGCAAAAATCATTCCCGCTTGCGTTTCGGTGCACGGCGCGACGAAACAACGCGTCAGTCCGTGATCAGACAGTCGCCCTCCGACCGAATGAAAAAAATCATGCCGCTTTTTCAGCGCATCAAGCAAATGGCTGAACGATAAAATTTCGGTGTCGCTCGCCTTTTCAAGGCGCGCAACCCACGCCGCAAAAACTTCCGGCTGACGAACACCGAGCGCCGCGTCAGGTCGAAACGTCGGATACATAAAAAACCCAGCGCCAACCAATGAATTAACGGCACGGTGGTGCGCAAGGTCGTCGCAAGGATCATCCGTAGTGCAGACAGCACGCACTTTGAATTTGCGAAGAATGCCTTGCGTCGTCAGGTCACCCGACGATTGCAGTTGTTCGTTCGCGCGATCCCAAATGCCCGGCGCAGAGCCCTCATTGAGCAGCTCCTCGATGCCGAAGTACCGCTTCAACTCCAGGTGCGTCCAGTGATACAGCGGATTGCGCAGTGTGAACGGAACCGTGCGCGCCCACGCCAGAAATTTATCGCGAGGATCGGCGGCGCCAGTCACCTGCGACTCGGGCACACCATTGGCCCGCATCGCGCGCCACTTATAGTGGTCGCCTTCAAGCCACGGTTCGAACAAATTGTTAAAGCGACGGTTGGACGCGATATCAGAAGGCGGCAAATGCGAGTGGTAATCGAGGATCGGTTCGGATGCAGCGTAGGTGTGATACAGGTGGCGCGACGTTTCAGACTGAAGCAGAAAGTCGTCGTGAATGAAGGGCATCACGGTTCTCCGTGAAGGATGGTGCAGCAAACACCTGGCACGCGGCCGCAGGCCGCGCGACCGATTGCATTGTAACGGATGCAGCCGTAGTTGGGCTGACCTTACGCGAGTCGGACCGACTCCACGCGATCGATTCGCTATCGCGCTCCGGTCAAAATATCGATCGTGAGCTGATCGAGCCGCTCGTACGGCAGCCTCTTCTTCAGAATGGTGTCCTTGTCGAAGTTGTGCGCGAGTAGTGCCGCCGCGCTCTTCTTCGAATACGATCCGATTTTGGGCGCCCCATTCCCATTCGAACTAACTTCTTTCAGGATCGACGCAATTTCCTTGTCTTTATTCCAGCTCTCAGCCTTTTCTTTCAAGATGAGATAGTTCCGCATGCAACCGCGCGCAAAATCCTTCACGCCGTCGTAGTCTTCCGTCCGGTAAGCATGCGCATCAAAATGCCGCGAACCCGCGTACCCGACATCTTCCAAAAACTTCACAAGAAAGAACGCCGCCTTGATATTCACGGATCCAAATCGCAAATCCTGATCAAACCGCCCAGGCATCTGATCGTTCAGATCAATGTGAAACAGCTTCCCCGCTTCCCAGGCCTGCGCCACGTTGTGCAAGAAATTCAGTCCCGCCATCGTTTCATGCGCAAACTCCGGGTTCACACCGACCATCTCCGGATGATCGAGCGTCGGAATGAATCCGAGATAATGCCCGGTCGTAGCCATGTAAATGTCGCCGCGTGGCTCGTTCGGCTTCGCTTCCATCGCGATCTTGAAGCGATATTTCTTGTCGATGTTGTACTCGCACAAGAAATTCACCGCATCGCGCAGATGCTTGACCGCCTCACTGCCGGGGCGGCACGCGTCGGTCTCGACTCCCTCGCGGCCGCCCCACAAAACGAAAACCTTCGCGCCAAGTTCGGCACCCAAATCCATCGCGCGCATCGTTTTCTGCACAGCGTAGGCGCGAACTTCAGGGTCGCTCGCTGTAAACGCGCCATCGCGAAAAACCGGATGCGTAAACAGCGACACTGTCGCCATCGGTACAACAAGCCCGTGCTCTTTGCACGCGCGCTTGAACGACGCCACAATCGCATCGCGCTCGTGCGACGTCGCATCGATCGGCACGAGATCGTTGTCGTGCAGATTGACGCCCCACGCGCCAACTTCAGCCAGCATCGCCACAATATCGTTCGGCGAAATCACCGGACGCACAAAATCGCCAAAGGGATCGCGCCCGCGATTCCCTACCGTCCACAATCCAAATGTAAATTTATGCTCAGGCTTCGGTTCGAAAGCATTCCTCGACATAGACGCACCTTTCCGCGCATTCCTGCCAAATGCGCGCTCCCTGGACTAGCCTCATCGCCCCACTTCGCCCGCAACACACAACACAACGCGAAACGCCTCGATCGACACTACGCATTGAAGATTGACTTTGTCGCCGGATACACTCGCCGATACGCCGCGTAATTCTTCTGCATCACGCGCGCATCTTCCGCAATCGGCCGAACGCGATGCATCACGCGCACAACCGCGTCGCAAGCGGCGTCCACCGACGGCCAAATGCCCGCACCCACTCCCGCCAGAATCGCCGCGCCATACGCCGCGCCTTCTTCGGCCTCGACGATTTCGACTTCGTGATCGTAAACATCCGCTTGAATTTGCCGCCACAATGCAGACCGCGCGCCACCCCCACCCAGGCGAATACTTTTCACGGGCACCTTCATCTCGCCAAAAATCGTGAACGTATCCTTCAAGCTGTACGCGACGCCTTCCAAGATCGCGCGCACGACATGCGCCCGCTTGTGCGAAGCCGTCAGTCCGACAAGCGCTCCGCGCGCCGTCCCATCCAGATGAGGCGTGCGCTCACCCATCAAATACGGAGTCCACAGCAATCCGTCGGATCCCGCAGGCGCAGTCGCCGCCTCCTCAGTCAAAACCTCGTACGGGTCACCAGCAGCCGATTTCTCCGCCGCCGACATAAAATTGTCGCGGAACCAGCGCAGCGAAAGCCCCGCCGCCTGCGTCACACCCATCACATGCCAGCGCCCCGGCACCGCATGGCAAAACGTATGGAGTCGTCCATGTGGATCGAGCGCGGGCCGATCGGTAGCCGCAAAAACAACGCCGGACGTGCCGATCGTGGCACTGACCGTCCCCGGCACAACAATGCCCATTCCCGTCGCGCCCGCAGCCTGATCGCCCGCGCCCGCCACAACAGGAGTGCCGACAGCGAGCCCCGTCGCCTTTGCGCCTTCGGCCGAAACCTCTCCGCAAACATCCGGCGATTCGAAAACACGCGGCAGCAGCGCCGCATCGATTTCCGCAGCTTCCAATACTTCTCGCGACCAAGCCCGCTTCGCCACATCGAGCATCAGCGTGCCAGACGCGTCCGCCACATCGATCGCGCGCTCACGCGTCAGCCGAAACCGAACGTAGTCCTTCGGCAGCATCACCGACCGCACACGCTTCCAGTTATGCGGCTCGTTCTCGCGAACCCACAGAAATTTCGTCAGCGTAAAATTCGGCAGCGCCGGATTGCACGTCAGCTGGATCAGCCTCTCGGCGCCAATCTTCTGATTCAGCTCGTCACATTGCTTCTCGGTTCGAACGTCGCACCAGATCAGCGCCGGCCGAACAACTTCGCCGTTCCCATCGAGCATCACCGCGCCGTGCATCTGCCCCGAAAATCCAACGCACGCGATGTCTTCACTCTTCAACCCGCTCTGCGCCAGAGCTTTGCGCACAGCGATGCCCGCAGCACGCCACCAATCCTCAGGATGCTGCTCCGCCCAGCCAATATTCAGGGAGGCAAACGGCTCGTGTTCCTCAGTAGCAGAAGCGACGATGCGACCGTCCGCGCGAAGAATCAGCGCACGAGTTCCGCCAGTTCCAATGTCAATTCCGAGAACGTGGTTAGGCATAGTTCTAACCTGTGACTCCCAACAATTGCTTTCCGATAGGGTTGGGATCGGGTCCCTGAGCGATTCTCGTTCGCTCTCACGCGGGCACAAATTGGCTCACCGCTAAGCCAAAAATCGGGCACACCTGCCAGGCGCCACGGCGCAGGCGAAATAATCTGCAAAAATCCCTTGCCGTGTACGTTAACGGTCGTGGTATCGTACCACGCAGTTTTTAGATTGCAAGCATTGAAATCTTGAATGGAGGTTCGAGTGCGCTTTTTCTTCAGATTTTGCGCCTGCGTCGGAGTGGTGTTGGCGATGGCAGCGGCTTTCGCGTCGAAATCGCGCATCGCGCGAGCTCAGCAAAACGCAACGGCTTATCGCGACGCGAACTTGCCCGTCGAACAGCGCATCGCCGACCTCTTGTCGCGCATGACGCTCGAAGAAAAAGTCGCTCAGCTCGAGGGCGCGTGGGAAAACAAACAATTTTTCTCCGACCCCAACATGATGTTCGTCGACGACAAGGGCAACTTCCTGCCCGACCACGCCGCCGTCCTCCTGAAAAATGGTCTCGGCGAAATTTCGCGCCCGAGTGAACATCGCGATCCGCGCGTGATGGTCGAATTCACCAACACAATCCAAAAATGGGTGAAAGAAAATACGCGTCTCGGCATCCCCGTCCTCTTTCACGACGAATGCCTCCACGGCCACGTCGCGCCCAAGGGCACTTCATATCCGACGGCAATCGCGCTCGCCTCCTCGTGGGATCCGGATTTGCTCCATGAAATCTTTACTGCCACCGCCGCCGAAGCCCGCGCCCGTGGCATTCAGCAATGCCTCGCGCCGGTCCTCGATCTCGACCGTGATCCCCGCTGGGGCCGCACCGAAGAAACTTACGGCGAAGATCCGTACCTCGTCTCACGCCTGGGAGTCGCCGCCATCACCGGCTATCAAGGCACCGGACCCGGCCTCGACAAATCGCACGTCATGGCCACCGCAAAACATTTCGCCGTGCACGGTCAGCCCGAAAGCGGCACCAACGTCGGCCCCGCGCTCTATTCTGAGCGCGTCATCCGCGAATACTGGCTGAAACCGTTCGAAGCCGCCGTGAAAGAAGCCCACGTGGCGACCGTGATGCCCTCTTACAACGAAATCGATGGCATCCCCAATCACAGCAACAAACACTTGATGCTCGACGTCCTCCGCGGCGAATGGGGATTCACCGGTCTGATCACTTCCGACTACTTCGGCCCGCAAGAACTGCGCACCGTTCACCATATCGTCGCGAATCAAGAAGAAGCCGCGAAAGTAGCATTCGAATCCGGCGTCGACATCGAACTTCCCTTCAACCAGACTTACGGCACGCTCGTCGATCAAGTGAAAACTGGAAAAATCTCCGAATCCGCGATCGACATCTCCGTCACGCGTATGCTCCGCGCAAAATTCATGGCCGGCATGTTCGAAGATCCGTATTCAAACGCCGACGCCGCAGAAAAAATCACAAACAGCCCGGAGCATCAGGCGCTCGCGCTGAAAGCCGCTCACGAATCGATCATCCTGCTAAAAAACGACGGCAACTTGTTGCCGCTCGCCAAAGGAAAGTACAAACGCATCGCGGTCATCGGCCCAAATGCCGCGGAATTGCACCTCGGCGGCTACAGCAATCAACCCGGCCGCGGCGTCAGCTTTCTCCAAGCCGTCAAAACAAAGGTCGGCAGTTCATCCGAAGTTCTTTACTCACTCGGTACCAAAATCACAGAAACCGATCCCGACTGGGACGCCGACAAAGTCGTCCTGGGCGATGCCGCGCTCAACGCGAAACGCATCGACGAAGCCGTCAAAGTCGCCGCGAAAGCGGACATCGTGCTCTTGGCGCTCGGCGGCAACGAACAAACCTCGCGCGAAGCCTGGGCCGTGAATCATCCAGGCGATCGCACCAATCTCGATCTCTACGGCAATCAAGACGATCTCGTGAAAGCGATTCTCGCAACCGGCAAGCCCACCGTTGTCTTCCTGCAACACGGCAGCCCGAACACCATCAACTACATCGCCGAGCACGTTCCCGCCGTTCTAGACGGCTGGTATCTCGGCCAGGAAGGCGGCGCCGCCATCGCCGACGTCATCTTCGGCGACTACAACCCCGGCGCAAAATTGCCCGTCACCATCCCGCGTTCCGTCGGCCAGCTTCCCGTCTACTACTACCAAAAACCATCCGGCAAGCGCGAATACGTAGACAGCAGCACGCTCCCGCTCTTCCCTTTCGGCTGGGGACTCAGCTACGCAACTTTCAAATATTCGAACGTGCACGCAACGCCCGACACCATCGGCCCGGAAGGCCGTACCACCGTCACCGCCGATGTCACCAATACCGGATCCGTCCGCGGCGACGAAGTCGCTCAACTCTACATCCGCGACGAAATCAGCTCCGTCACCCGCCCCGTGAAAGAACTCCGCGGATTCCGCCGCATCACTCTCAATCCCGGCGAAACCAAAACAGTCCAGTTCACGCTCGGCCCCGACGAACTCTCATTCCTCAATCGCGACATGCACCGCGTCGTCGAGCCCGGCACATTCACAATCATGGTCGGCGGCAATTCCGTGGACGTGACCACCGCGAAACTCGAGGTTGTGGCTAAGTAGCGCCGCAGCCTGACACCGCGCCGGCATCGTATTCCGTTGCGCTATTTGAACCGAATCGCGCTAAACTCCGCGCGAATAAACTCTTTCACTCCGTCGCGGCCGGTGATCTCCAGCTTCAGCGCACCGTGCTCTCCGCTTGTCATCAGCCTGAAAAACGGGCAGCATTTCTTTTCGAACGCAACCCACTTGGCCAGTTCAGTTTGCGTAATGGCCTCGCAGCGCAATTGCAGGCTGTATCCGTCCGCCAACTCTTCCGCCGACACGACCGCCGCTTCCAGTTTCGCGCGCAACAGCTCGTAGTGGCCACGCTCCTCGCGTGTCATCGCCTTCATATCACAGCAAAATCCGCCGCTTTCGATCATGCCGCTCCTTGCCCTGAAGCGTCCCAGGCCAACGTTTCCCCCGAATTCCGCGTCCGAGTATAATCAGTCTTCTCGGGGACCAACCTCATGCCACGCCGCCTGTTCATGGTGCTCTTCGCCGCGAACTGCCTCTTCGCTCAATCGGCACCTGCCCCCACGCCCACTCTCGGGCCGCCACCCACCACTACAGCACCGCAGTCCGACGCCCAAAACAAAATCTCAGTAAATTCCGACTTGGTCGTCCTGCCCGTCACCGTCAAAAATCAAAACGGCGACCTCGTCCCAGACCTCCGCGAATCCGAATTCCGCATCTTCGACGACGACGTCGAACAGTCGATCGATGTCTTCACCGAGGAAGCGTTCCCGCTCTCGCTCGTCGTCCTCATCGACGACGACCTGAAATCAAAAGACGCCGCACAAATGACCCCGACGCTCCGCGCCATCACTGGCGGCATCAGTGCCAGCGATGAAGTCATCGTCTGCCGTTTCGATCTGGAATTTTACCCGGGAGAGCAATTCACCGGCGACCTCGACAAAATTTGGGCCGACCTCGTTCGCGTTCAAGATCGCACCGGACCCCGCACATCCGTTCCACCACCTTACGTCGGCTCTCCATCCGACCACGCGATGGGCGTCGCGGAACCAGCCATCAAAGTCCCAATCAAATCAGGCGCTCGCCCAACCAAAGCCCTCGACGATGCAATCCACTCCGCCGCCGACCTCCTCCACGATCGCGGCCTCGCACGGCGAAAAATAATTCTCATCGTATCCGACGGTGTGAACGGCCCTCAGTTCAATCGCTTCACCTATCAGGACGCGCTCCAGGCGCTTCTTCACGACAACATCTCCGTCTATAGCCTCGCGGTCGGCAGCAGCATCACAAAAGGCAGATTCCAGCGCCTCACCAGCTATTCCAACGATTCCGGCGGCGACATTTATTACGCCTCAAACAGCGCCAGAATCGAAAGCTTGTACGCGCAAATCACCGAAGAAGCCCGCCACGAGTACACCCTCGCCTACGTACCGCGCGCCATCCATTCCGCCGACCCATACCACAAAGTCGAAGTCCGCGTGAACCGCCCCGCCGTTACCGTTAAGACGCGCCAGGGCTACTACGTCGCGCCGACCGCAACACTTCCAGTGCCCGCTTCAGGTGAACGCCGATAGTCGTAACCTGCCTGGTTTCAACCCGTTTACGTCTTCCCCTTGCCGTACCTGTCCTAACGGGCAATTACCAAGCTGAACACGATATGAGGTAAAACCAATTGCCTTGTTAAGTACTAAAACCTATCCTCACTCCTGAACACCACAGGCGTCCTGCGGAAACTTCCCGCTTGCTAATTCCGCGGCCCTACATCGTGTTTTTGCGATGGTCGTTACGGGTGTGTCAAGCCGCCGGTTTCGGCGGGAGAGACTAGGTTGAATTCGTCGCAGCTAAGAGTCATCCAGACGGATGCCAAAAAAACGCTGCGCCGCTTGAAGGAGCACGACATCATGAAGTTTGGGCTGAAATCGATCTTCGGTCTGCAGCTGCTAGCGGCCGCAGTTGCGTTGGCGGCATGCAGTGGATTACCAGCAAGTTCGACCTCGACCGGCGGGTCCGGCACGGGCACAGGTTTTACGATCGGCGGCACGGTCACCGGCCTGACCGGCACCGGCCTGGTGCTAAAAGACAATGGCGCCGACAACCTGACGATCACCGCGTCGGGCCCGTTCGTGTTCCCGACGGGCATCACCACCGGCGGTGTTTATGCGGTCACCGTTGGGTCTCAGCCGACCAATCCAGCGCAGAGCTGCGCCGTCACTGGTGGGTCGGGAACCGCAACAGCCAACGTCACTTCAGTCAGCGTCACATGCACAACGGCCGCGGCCAACGCCACCATCGGCGTCACCGTCACCGGCCTGAATGGTTCCGGCCCCTGGTGCTTCAAGATAATGGCAGCGACAGCTTGCCGATTCCCGCGAATGGTTCCTACAATTTTAAGACGACCGTGAACGGCGCGTACGCCGTGACCGTGCTGTCTCAGCCGACGGTCCCCAATCAGCTCTGCACCGTTACCAAAGGTGGGGAATCGCGACAGCCAACGTAACGGGTATCGCCGTGGCCTGCGTCAACAGCTATGTTACGGCGGCAACATCAACGGAGTTGCCGGAACCGGCCTCATCCTCCAGGACAACAACGGTGACAACCTGCCGATCACCACAAATGGCGCGTTCGCATTTAAGTCTCAACTCAAACTCGGCACCGCCTACTCGGTGACGGTTTTCACTCAGCCATCCCAACAACAGTGCACGGCTTCTCAAAATACTGGAACGATCGCCGCAGCAAACATCATCAACGTGGCAATCGATTGCACCGCTCCCACGTTCAAGATCGGCGGTCAAGTCGTAGGTCTCGCCGGTGCGACTCCGACGCCTCCGAGTCAGATCAACCTTCCAGTCTCCGACAACAGCTTCCAGATTCAAAACAACCTGGGCAACACCTTGATCGTCAAGCAGAACGGCACCTTCCAGTTCTCCACCGCCGAGGCTCTCAACGACCAGTATCACATCTCCGTGTTTCACGCTTCGGACAGCCAGCCCAACCCTTGCACGTTGTGGAGCTACAACGGCGTCGTTAAGGCGGCCGTGACCGATATCGTGATTGATTGCGGCCACGACGACTGGACCTGGATCGACGGCAGCACATCGGTCGGCGTCGAAAATCCATCGACGCCTCTATACGGTACATTTGCAGCTACCGTCCCGACCAGCACGCCAAATCCACTAACCAACGCCCCCGGTGCCCGTGAGAATGCGGCTACCTGGACAGATAGCTCCGGCAACCTGTTCCTCTTCGGTGGCCTAGGCTACGAATTGACCGGTGGTACTCCAGCCGACCAGTTCGTCGGCGGAATGAACGATATGTGGGTCTGCGTGGCGTTCATCGATGGATGCCAGTGGCAGCTCGTCGGCGGATACGACCCGGCGGTCATTGCCCCATCCGTCACCAAGGGCAGCCTCATCCAGAAGAATGCCCAACAAGAGGGTCAGCTTGGAGTTTACAGCGGAGCCAACGCAGTTCCAGGCGGCCGTTTCGCCGCAGCAACCTGGAAGGATTCGAGCGGCAACTTCTGGCTATTCGGCGGCTCGACAACCGACAAGCATTACTTGAATGACCTCTGGAAGTATGACCCGAGTTCGCTCGGACCCGGCAACTACGCTACGGCTGAGGGTACGTGGACGAGCGTCAGTGGAACCGCCGCTCAAGATCAGGCCGGCGTTTACACCGGCGGCACTCTCGTTCCGGGCGCCCGCGTGAACGCAGCTACCTGGACCGATGCCTCCGGAAACTTTTGGATGTTCGGCGGCTCCGGATTCGACGGCGCCGGCACCATCGGCTTCCTCAACGATCTGTGGAAATACAACGGCACGGCGTGGATCTGGGTCTCGGGCGGTACCACCAACGTCGAGGGCCAGAACGGTAACTATGGCGCTCAGGGCGTCGCGGCTTCGACCAACATCCCCGGCGCGCGTCATGAGGCCACAACCTGGACCGATGCCAGCGGCAATCTCTGGCTGTTCGGCGGAGAAGGCAACGACTCCGTTGGCACCACGAGCGGATTCCTGAACGATCTCTGGATGTACAACATCGCGAGCAATAAATGGACTTGGGTCGCCGGTTCGAACACCGCCAACCAGAACGGCAACTACCCATCTCAAACGGTCGTCGGCTCGGTCGCCACAACGACGGCGGCTGGAACCTGCGGACTGGCCGTCGGCCTTGCGCCGGATTGCCCGGCCGTTCCTCTGACCAACGCCGCTCCCGGTTCTCGTTGGGGCGCGAGCGGTTGGATCGACGCCAAAGGCAACCTCTGGCTGTTTGGCGGATGGGGTCTCGACTCCAAGAGAACCGACGGCAACGGCTCGCTCAACGACCTCTGGGTCTACACCCCCAACGCGACCCCGGGACAACTCGGAACTTGGGCTTGGGTCAAAGGCTCAAACACGGGCGCCCAGACCGGCGTGTACGACACTGTGGACACCTATCCATGGTTTACCTTGTACACGTTCACTCCGGGCGGTCGCGCCAAGGCCGCTGCCTGGGTGGACCAGAGCGGTCAGTTCTGGCTCTTCGGCGGAGAAGGTTACGGTGCCGCCGCCAGCGGCTTCCTCAACGATATGTGGCGCTACGTCCCCTATCAATGAGATAGCTTCGCTTCACAGAGATAGCTTCGCTTCACAACTTGAGAGAAGAAACGCCGCGTCTTCAGTCCGAAGCCGCGGCGTTTCGCTTTATGAAGGTTCTATAGCAAGAACAAGCTTGTTTCCCGCGGCGAATGCACGGAAATCCCGATCTCGGGTCACGAGTGGAACGCCTGTATCGATGCAAACCTGAGCAATCAAAGAATCTGCCAGACGTGCGCGACGCCCCTTTTTTAACAACTCTGCACGCGACTTACCGGCTCTTTTCCAATAGCCTTCTTCGATCGGCATCAGCGGTACGCTATTCAGTTGCTCTTCCGCGTACCTCGTTATTTCAGGAGCGCTAAATAGTTCGCATAGCACGGCTGGAACCATCACCACCTGCTTATCTCTAAGGCTTGGTCGAGCATTTCGACATCCCGCCCGGGTTCACCCGCGAAGAACGCAATCCATGTGCTAGTGTCGGCAGCGATCACCGATCATCCTTCAACTCTTGCCAAGTACGCGAGAACTTGATTTTCCCGCGAAGCTGTCGCAGTTTCGCGTAGGCATTCGAAGCTGCAACCAGTTCAAGTCCAGTTCGCACTGTCTGAGTGATACCTTTTCCACTCGCCTCCTGCGCCTTCTCCAGAAGGTCAGCAGGCACTTCGATCGTGATCTTTCTCGCGGTTTTCATAGCTCAACTATACCATACTCAATACCAGCATCGTGTATGGTGTTTTTTCTGAATTCGATTGACATGTGGTCTCGGTGCTCGGCGCCGCCCTCTCATTGCTTCTTCCCCCTTTTCAGCTAAACTCTTCCCGCAAATAAATTTGCACTCTTTCGAAGGAGCTTCCATGTCCGACTCCGCCGCCACAGGCGCAGATTTCAAAAAACAGCTTCGCGATGGCCAGCCAAAGATCGGCCTCTTCCTCAACTCGCACAGCCCCACCGTTGCCGAGCAGCTCGCGCACTCAGGCTATGACTGGCTGTTGGTCGACACGCAGCACGGCCCGATGGGCTACGAGCGTCTCTCCACGATGCTCGCTGGCATCGGCAGCGGCGGCGCGAAGAGCATGGTCCGCGTTGGTGGTTACAGCGATCGTGCCGGCATTCAGCAGGCTCTCGACATGGGCGCCGACGGCGTCCTCGTCCCCTATATCAACACCGCCGAGGAAGCGCGTCAGGCCATCAGCTGCACAAAATACCCGACGGCGGGCACGCGCAGCGTCTATTTCCCGCAACGCAGCATGAACAAGGCTGGATTGCTCGGTTACGCCGGAGCCGCTAACGACAACCTCATCGTCGCCCTGCAAGTCGAAACCGCCGATTGCATCAAGAACATGACCGAAATCGCCGCCGTCCCTGGCGTCGACATTCTGTTCCTCGGTCAAAACGATCTTTGTATGTCCATGGGGCTCTTCGAGAAGTATAAATTCCCCGAAATGTACACTTCACCGGAGCTCGGCGCTGCTACTGAAAAGCTCATTTCTGAAGCCCGCAAGAACAAACTAATCCTCGGCCTCTTCCTGTTCGGCACCGCGCGCGTCGGCGAATTCCTCGACAAAGGCTTCACCTTCATCAGCCTCGGCAACGACCTCCATCACGTCCTGACACAAACCGGCGCCTACATGAAAGACGTCACCAGCATCGCCAAAGACAAATCGAAAAAGTGGCAGCCGCGCCCCAGCGCCTTGCTCTAGCTCGGCGTCGCTATCTCTTGACGTCGTTATGTTCCGTTCGAACCCGCCATCCTTAAAGGTAGGGCACGGGCACCGTCGTGCCCTTTTCGTTCGGTGCAGTAGATCCACGCGCACAACGCGCCATGTGCTGCCCAACACCGCCTCGGGTCTTGTAGGGGCGGGCTTCAGTCCGCCCTGCCACCCAATTCCAACAAACCACTGCCGTTAACTCGAGAGTGGGCCGACGCGCCTCGCCGCAATCTTCGCTCGCAGGAGTGTCCCCCGTAAGGAATCGGCGCCCGTAAACGCCCTGGAATCACATTCTTGAGACAGATGCACGCGCAACATCTTTAGAATGTGATTCTTGCAAAAAAGCGGGTGGGGGGAGGGGTGTAGCTTCCTCCAACTATGCCATCGGTTGTGATCGGGTCAATCTGGCAGCGTCGCGTCACCCGTGATCGCGAACTGCGTCTGCACTCCCGCCACCTCTGGGCCACCCGCTCGCTTTCCGGGTTGGCCGCCGCCGATCCACGCCTTAACGGTCCCCGCGACGACACGGCGCTTGCCGTCGGGATCGACAATGCTCAGGTCGCGATTGTTGAGAGTGAATGTGACGGTTTTCTTCTCGCCTTTCCCGAGATGTACGCGTTGAAATCCCTTCAGCGCGCGAATCGGCGCGCCCGCAACTCCTGAATGCGTTAGATAGAGTTGGACAACTTCATCGCCGGCCATTGAACCGGTGTTCGTGAGGTCCACGGAAATTCTGGCGCCATCTCTCGCGGAAATTTTCGAGTGCTCCACTCGCGCATTTTTGTAGGAGAACGACGTAAAACTCAGTCCGTAGCCGAATGGATACAAAGGCTCGCCATCGAAATATCGGTACGTGCGCTTCGCCATCGAATAATCTTCAAACGGCGGAAGCTGATCGACGGATTTGTAAAACGTCACCGGCAATCGCCCCGCAGGACTGAAGTCGCCGGCAATTGCACCAGCGACTGCAGTGCCGCCTTCTTCTCCCGGATACCACGCTTCCAGAATCGCTGGCAAATTTTCGTCGGCCCAGTTGATCGAGAGTGCGCTGCCATTCATCAAAACAAGCACGACAGGTTTTCCAGCGGCGTGAATTTTCTCCAGCAATTTTTCCTGCGGCGCGGGCAAATCGATTTTCGTGCGGTCGCCGCCGGCGAATCCGTCGGCATCGACTTTCATTTCTTCGCCTTCGATGCGTGCGGAAAGTCCCATCGCGACCACAACCACGTCAGCGTTACGCGCAGCTTCGATTGCCTCGCGTTCGGCTTGATCCGGAGGACTCCAGATGAACCGCGCTTCGGCGCTGCGGACATCCTGGAAGTAGTCGATCTTCACATCGTATGGATGGCCTTGCTCCAGATGCATCTGCTTCGTTTCGATCGAAGCGGGATGATGCACGCGCCAATCTTCGACAACGAGATTGCCGTTAATCCAGACGCGATAACCGTCTTGTCCGCTGAAACCGATGTAATAGTCGCCAGTCGCTGGCGGAACGAGAACGCCCGTC
The DNA here is from genome assembly GCA_963795355.1 of uncultured Acidobacteriota bacterium. Classification (GTDB taxonomy): domain Bacteria; phylum Acidobacteriota; class Terriglobia; order Acidiferrales; family UBA7541; genus Acidiferrum. The sequence goes on along the minus strand of CAWCHM010000004.1, from coordinate 174,908 downwards.
CATCGTGCGGAATAATTTTTCAGAAGCTGCGGCGACATTCCTGTATCGCCCCACGTGAAATTAATCGTCGCATCGGTACGCGAAAGCGATGGCGAACCTTCGACTTTCATATTGTTGAAGTAGTCGGCGTGCAGGCCGTGCTCTTTGCACGATGCATCGGTACAGAGCGCGTCCGTAGGAATCGGTTTCCGCACTGGACTCACGAGCCCTGTTCCTTCCACGTATGAGATCTTCGCGTTCGGGAAGCGCTTTTTGATTCCGGCGAGAATCGTGACCGGCTGCGATGGAGTGCCGTTGTAATTCCCTTCCAGCGCGTCGAGGTCGTCGGCGTTCGGGCCAATCACGGCGATGCTTGTTGGCTCTTTTTTCAACGGCAAGATTCCATCTTTATTTTTGAGCAGAACGATGGCTTCCTGCGCGACGCGCAGCGCCAGTTTGCGATGGGCTTCGGTGTCGTTGTCAGCAGGCGTGATCTTCGAGTAAGGGACATCGGATTTCGGATCGAACATGCCGAGACGGAAGCGCGCGCTAAACAGGCGATAGAGCGCCTGATTGAGATCGGCTTCGGGAAGCAACCCCTGTTTTACCGCGTTGACGATGGCGGTCCGCTCGGTCGCCATTTGACGACGGTAATCGCCGCAAATCACGTCCATTCCGGCTTTGAACGAAACGGCAACGCCTTCTTCAGGCGTCGGAGCGAAGTGATGGCCGCCGAAAACGTCGGCGATTGCGCCGCAGTCCGAGACTACGTATCCCTTAAATCCCCAGTCTTTCCGCAGGTGATCCTCGAGGAGGAATGTGTTTGCGCAGGCTGGCTGACCATTCAGTGAGTTGTACGCGCACATTACGGATTCGGCCTTAGCTTCGGTTACGGTGGCGCGAAATGCCGGGAAATAGGTGTCTTCCATATCGTGGCGCGACGCGGTGACGTCGACTGTGTGCCGCGTCGACTCGGGTCCGCTGTGCACGGCGTAGTGCTTCGGTGTAGCGACGGTCTTGAGGTATCTCGGATCGTTGCCTTGCAGACCGGTGATGAACGCGACGCCCATCCGCGCCGTGAGGAATGGATCCTCGCCATAGGTTTCCTGGCCGCGCCCCCACCGCGGATCGCGGAAGATATTGATGTTGGGGGACCAGACGGTCAGACCTCGATACCAATCGGTCGAGCCGTCGGGCTTCACCGTGGCGTAATACTTCGCGCGAAATTCGGTGCTGATCGTGTCGGCGACTTCGTGCATCAGCGGCTCGTCAAAAGTGGCTGCGAGACCAATCGCCTGGGGGAAGACGGTGGCGATGCCGGCTCGGGCGACTCCGTGCAGCCCCTCATTCCACCAGTTGTATTCGGGAACGCCAAGGCGCGGAATGGCGGGCGCGGTATGACCGACCTGCGCGGCCTTTTCTTCCAGGGTCATGCGCGAGATCAGATCTTTCACCCGCTGCTCGGTCGGAAGCTTTGGATTTTTGTACGGCGCATCGTCGGGCGGGGTGGCTTGCTGGGCGAATATCGGCGAGGCGATCGCAGAGATGGCAAAAAGAATTATTGCTGCGAGGATTTTGATTTTCATTTTTTCACCGGCTGTTCATTTCATTGGCACGAGTTGGGAAGGTGCGATCGATCCGACTGCCTCCGAAACGTGAGCGAATGCGTCCATCGCAAAGAAGAATTGGAAGAAACAATTCTTAATATCGTTGATTTTGCTTTTCCAAAACGAAATGCGACTCGAGAAAAAAATCCGATGCGACAATGAGCACTCATTGGACTGCGCGCAACTGAAACAGATAATTCCACTTAGCGGCACGACGGAGTGGAACCAAATCGGGACAGAGACGATTTCGCGGGCTTCGTTCGTGTACAATCGTGAACCTCCACGGGAATGGCGTGGAAGTGGCGGAGTATAGCACCGTTAACGTACACGGAAAAAGCGGCGTGTGCGATGATCGCGCCGTAGAGTGACGTAAGATACCGCGGGAACGGCATCGATGGGCAAGGAACGACACGGAATTCACCTGATCGCCGAGATGGCGAATGTGTCGATCGGCACCGTCGACCGTGCATTGCACGGGCGCGGCGGAATCAAGGATGCGACACGCCAGCGCATTCTTCAGATTGCACGGCAGATCGGCTACACGCCGAACCTCGCGGCGCGAGCGCTGTCGGTGACGAAGTCGAGCGCACGCATCGGCGTGTGCATGCCGCGCGAGATTCATTTCTTCTACGACCAGCTATGGAGCGGAGTCCTCGACGAGGCAAAGCGCGTCGCGCAACTTGGCATTCAGTTCGTTCACCGGCCGGTTCAGAGGCTGGGAGCCGATGACGCCGTGGCATTCAAGGATTTGATTCAAAACGGCGTGGACGGAATCATCCTGACGGCGGGGAACCCGAAGGAATTAACACCACTTATTAATGACGCGGAGGAGAACGGCATCCCGGTCGTCTGCGTCTCGACCGATGCGCCTGAGAGTCGAAGGTCGTGCATCGTTTGCGTCGAACCTTACCTGAATGGGTGCCTCGCCGGCGAACTGATGGGCAAGATCGTGCCGCCGGGGTCGAAAGTCGCGGTCGTCGCCGGAATGCTGACGGCGGAGGATCACCGGAAGAAGACGGATGGGTTCTCAGAAACATTTCCGAAGCATTGCCCGGGGGGCAAGATCGCAGCGGTTATTGAAGGGCACGAGGACGAGGACGAGAGCTTCCAGAAGACGTTTGATCTGCTCCGGCGGACGCCGAGCATCGTGGGGCTGTACGTGAACACAGTTAACTGCCTGCCGGTGTGCCGAGCGCTCGGCGCGCGAGGGCTAGCCGGCAAGGTGAGACTGATCACGACCGATTTGTTCGCGGAGATGTCATCGTATTTTCAAAAAGGGACGATCACCGCGTCGATCTACCAACAGCCGCATCGGCAAGGTCAACTTGCGGTTCGAATGCTCGCCGACAACCTCACAACAAAGGTGAGTTTTCCGCCGTCGGTGCACCTGAGTCCGGGCGTCGTAATGTCATCAAATCTTCATGTTTTTCGAGAAATGAGAATGACGGATTTGAAGCTGTCGGAAGCCATTTCGAGGGCGTCCCGATAAGGGAAAGCCAGGCGTAACGGGCTGTTAAACCAGGTGACGTGCGTTACAAATCCACCGGGCCAATCCAACTCATTGATTCTAAATCATATAACTTCAACAAAATAGTGTTCCTGGGCCGGATTTAACATAAATCGCCACAAGTGCCTTCCGGGATACACCCTCCAAAAACCGAGTACAAAATCGATTAAGCGCTTCACCAAGCAATCCTGTGACTTGTTCGAATCGAAAAAAATGCTTGACAGTAGGGGCAGAAACGGAGGAATCTCCGTGTACGTTAACGGCGATACCAAATCGTCGTGGGGTGTAGGAGGCACGTAAATGCATCTATTTTCCTCGTGTGGTCGGAGTGTATTCACAGCTCTGAAACACGTTCGATTGCATCACTTAGCTGTTTTGTTTCTAGCAGTGGTTGCCCTCTCCTTCACAGCAAAGGCACAAGACGCAACGATCGTCGGAACCATTACGGATCCGTCGGGCGCGTCTGTTCCTAATGTGAAAGTGACGGTAACACACATCGAAACCGGCTTGGTTCATACCGCAGTGACGAGCGACTCGGGAACGTACGTCATTCCCGAATTGAAAATCGGACACTACGACGCCAAGGCGGAAGCATCCGGGTTCAAAGTCGCAGAGCAAAAGGGTTTGGTCCTTCAGGTCGGCGACCGTGCCCGTATCGACTTCCAGATGCAATTGGGCGGCGCTCAAGAAACAGTGACCGTCGAAGCCAACGAAGTACGTGTTCAGACGGACTCCGGTGAGCAGAGCAACGTCATCACCGGCCAACAGATGTCGCAGATCGCAGTCAACGGCCGCAGCATTTATCAGCTGGCAGCCTTGGCTCCGGGCGCATCGAGCCAGGTGAACGGATACGTGAACACACCGGTCGGCGGCGACGCGAGCGTGGAGTTCAACGGCCTCCGCCAGAACCACAACATTTACCTATTGGATGGCGGCGAAGACGATGACCGCGGCGGCGCGGGCGGCATGAGCATTGCCCCCTCGACGGACGCGATCGCGGAATTCCGCCAACTGACCTCGAACTACAGCGCGGACTACGGTTTGTCATCCGGCGGCACGATGACGATGGTCCTCAAGTCCGGCTCCAGCACGCTGCATGCGTCGGCATGGGAATTCAACCGTAACGATGCATTCGATGCGCGCAACGCGTTCACGCCCGTAACTCAGCCAACGGCCAAGTTGCGATTGAACGTGTTCGGCTTCAACGTGGGCGGCCCGGTTACGCTCGGCAAGTTCTATAACCGCGACCGCAAGAAGACCTTCTTCTTTTACAATATGGAATGGCGCCGTTTGATTCAGGGCAGCGTCAACAACAGCCAGAACGTTCCCGATCCGGCAACTTATGGCGGCAACTTCAGCAGCCTGACGAAGGCGATCACCGTCCCGACAGCCGCGCAGGTTGCACCGACCGTTCTATTCGCGAATTGCCCCGGCGGAGTAGCTCCCGCAGGCGTCGTGCAGGGTGGGAATTTTCCCGGCAACATCATTCCGTCGTGCATGATCAGTGCGAACGCATCCGCGCTGCTTAGTGCCGGCATCTTCCCCGCTCCGACGAGCGCGAACAATCAGTTCACCGGTTCCGCGAATGCTCCGACGAACCTGAAGGAAGAAATCGTCCGCATCGACCACAACTTCAGCCCCAAGTTCTCGGTGTTCGGCCACTTCATCGCGGAGCAGGTTTCGCAGGGCTTCGCAATCAGCCAGTGGAGCGGCGCGAACGTGCCGACCGTCGGCGATACGTTTGGCAACCCGTCGTACAGCGCAGTCGTGCACACAACGTACGCCATCAGCCCGAACCTCCTGAACGAAGTTGCGTTCAACTACAACGGCAACCGCATCAACATCGTACCGTTCGCGGGCGCCGGCCTCAGCAGCCTGGCGATTCCTTCGGGCTACGATGCGACGAACACGCGGTTCTTCTCTGGTCCGAACAACCTGGACCGTATTCCGAACATCGACCTGAAGGGTTCGACTGGCACGCAGTTCGAAATCTCGAGCTGGCCGTGGCACAACAAGGCCGATGACTATCAGATCCGCGACGACCTGTCGTGGACCAAGGGCGCGCACCAGTTGAAGTTTGGCTTCAGCTGGGCACTCTATAGGAAGCTGCAGGATCTGTTCGGTCAGACCCAGGGCGGCTTCAACTTTGACGGCACGTTCACCGGCAACGACTTCGCCGACTTCCTGCTTGGCGACGCGAAGCAGTATCAGGAACTCGCGGTGCAAGACTCAGGACAGTGGAACAACGTCTCGTGGGCCGCTTACGTTCAGGACAACTGGCGCGTGAACCGCAAGCTGACCGTGAACCTCGGCCTGCGTTGGGACGGCGTACCACACACCTATGAAGCGAGCAACCGGATGGGCAACTTCTACCCGGCGCTCTACAATCCGGCCAACGCGGCCACCTTCAACACGGCAGGCACGATCTGCGCCGGCGCAACCGATCCAGGTTGCACGGGAATCAGCCCCGGCTTGGGAACCAGCCCGAACTCGATTCTGGCAGGCGTTCCTCTCTATCTGAACGGCATCGGCATCCCGGGACAGAATGGCGTACCGAAGGGCCTCGTGAACAATCACTGGGCGAACTTTGGACCACGCATCGGGTTTGCTTATGACCTGACCGGAAACGGCAAGACGGTTGTCCGTGGCGGCTTCGGCATCATGTACGAACGCATCCAGGGCAACGATATGTACAACGCCGGTCCGAACATTCCGTTCAGCTTCCAGTTGAACACCCCGGTTCCAGTGGAACTCTCGAACCCGCACCTAGCGCTCACGACGGGCGCAGCAGCGGCTCTTCCGATCAACCCTGCCGGCATCACCGGTTTGGCGTTGGACGAATATAAACAGCCAGCCAGCTACCAGTGGAGCATCGGTGTGCAGCATCAACTCGGCGCCCGTACGGTATTGGGCGTCGCGTACGTTGGCAACACGAACCGCTTCCAGAATGACTATCGTGAAAACAACCTGCCGGCCGAAAGCGACCTCGCAGCACTTATCGGCGGCGCGAACTACAACACGGCACCCGGACTGCCCTTTCCAGGGTTCAATTCCATCCGACTGTCGACCAACGAAGCGAACTCGCACTACAACGGTCTGCAAGTGGACCTGAGCTCGCAGGTTGGCCATGACCTCACACTACGCGCCTTCTACACGCTGTCGCGTACGATCGATCCGACCACCGGCGGTAACGGCGGCGGCGATCTTTCGAACGTATCGAACCCCTATGCCGGCTGGCTGTATGACGTCGGCCCAGGCGGCTACGATCGTACCCACAATGCTTCGGTTAACTTCGTCTATGACTTGCCAATCTTCCGCCACACGGAAAACCGGTTCGTCAAGACGACGCTCGGCGGCTGGGAAGTTTCGGGTATCGTGACGATGACGTCAGGTCTCCCGATCAACCCACAACTGTCTGGCAATCAGAGTGGCAACGGCTTGCCGAATGCCACGAACCGACCGGATCAGGTTGCTTCCAACTCGTATCCACACACCGTGGCCGAATGGTTCAATACGGGAGCCTTTGCGTTCCCGGCACTCGGCGCCTTTGGCGATGCGGGACACAACTCACTGCGTGGCCCTGGCCGCGACAACTGGAACATCTCGCTGTTCAAGAGCTTCGTGATCAGCGAAAACCGCGGCAGCCGCTTCGAACTGCGCGTCGAGACGTTCAATACCTGGAACCACACGGAGTTGAACCAGGTTAGCAACCAACTCGGCTCGAACAACTTCGGACAGGTTACGTCGGCGTTCGATCCACGCATCTTCCAGCTGGGCGGGAAGATCTACTTCTAACCCCACGGGCCTGGGGCTGAAGTCAGCCTCTGGGCCGCGGGCAGAACGAGAATCAAATGTAGGGAAAGCGCGGCGGGACAAAATCCCGCCGCGCTTTTTTTGTGCTCGGACAAAAATTTTTGAATGAGGCTGAGCGATAGATGTAAACGAAGGTGCGGAAACGCGGCGGAAAATCAGAGTGACGGAGATACACTAGAACGTGATGGATAGAGAGATTTTATCAATGGAAGATGCCGCTTGGGGGACAAGGGTGCGGGTACTTCCCTGCCTTGGCGCATGCTTTCTGGCCGTCGTCTTGTGTTGTCTCTCTGAGCCCTCGCTCGCGCAGAGCCCTGCGGCGGCGCAAGCAATGGCGGCACAGCAGCAAGGTAACTTCGCTGAGGCGGAGAAGGATTGGCGCGCGATTGTGGTGCAGAGCCCTCAGGACGCCGTGGCTTATGCAAACCTGGGATTTGTGCTGGCGCATCAGAATAAATACGCCGAGGCGGTCCCGGCTTATCGCAAAGCGGCACGCCTGAACCCGGCGATGCCGGGGATTCAACTCAATTGGGGGATCGCGGAGTTCAAGCAGGGTCATTTTGAGGAGGCGATCGGGCCGCTAACGGCGGCGGTTGCGGCTGATCCAAACAGCGGGCAGGCGCGGACATTGCTTGGGCTGAGTTGTTACGGCGCCAAGAGATTTGCCGATGCGATCAAGTATCTCAATCCGGTCGTGCAGGCGAACCCGGAAAGTGCGGAGCTTCGCAAGGTGCTGGCGCAAAGCTGCCTGCTGGCGAAGGAATTTGCGTGCGCGGAGCGGGAGTTTCGGCAACTCGTCGAACGGAATCCGAATTCAGCGCAGGCGCACGTGCTGATGGGGCAGGCGCTCGATGGATTGGGGCGCACTCCGGAAGCGATCACGGAGTTTCAGGAAGCGGTGAAGGAGAATCCGAAGGAGCCCGAGGCGAATTTCGGGCTGGGATATTTGCACTGGAAGTCGAGCCACCTCGAAGAGGCAAAGGCGTCGTTTGAGGATGAGTTGAAGGTGGATCCGAGTCATGCGCAGGCGCTGGCGTATCTCGGGGACATTGCGCTGAAGCAAGACCAGCCGAACGAGGCGGTGAAGTATCTGGATCGGGTGGTGCGGCAACGGAAGGACATCCGCATCGCGTATCTGGATCTGGGCGCTGCGCTGATGCAATTGAAGCGGTATCCGGAGGCGCAGACGGCGCTGCAGCGGGCTGTTGAGCTTGATGCGACGCAGCCGGATGCACATTTCAGGCTTGGGCGGCTTTATCAGGCGATGGGAAATAAAGAGAAGGCGCAGGCGGAGTTCGTCAAAGTGCAGCAACTGCACGAGAAGGCCGATGAGGATGTCGCGTCGAAGATGCCGAAGCCTTCCACGACGCCGCCGGAGTAGTTTTGCCGCTCTAGTACGCGGGCGCGAGCACGCCGCGAATTCGGAGCCAATTCCTCAGTAACGTTCCCCACTCTGACAAGGCGATGTCGTTGAGAGCCAGGCCGACTCCGTGCGGGCCTTTCTCGAAGATGTGCATTTCGGCTGGGACGCCCGCTTTGCGTAATGCGAGATAGAAGGCGACGGTGTTTTCCGGCGGGACGAGTGTGTCGGCCGAGGTGCTGAACAGGAAGGTGGGAGGCGTGGATGAGGTGACGCTGAGTTCGCTGGAGAGCGCTTTGGCGAGAGATGGATCCGGGGGATTGCCGAGGAGATTCTCTGCGGAGCCTTTGTGGGAGTAGCCGGCGGTCATGGAGATTACGGGATAGGCGAGTATCACGAAGTCGGGGCGGCAGTTTTCGCGATTGACGGGGTCGGAGTCGGAGGGATTGCCGGCGTCGAAATGCGTGGCGAGCGTGGAGGCGAGGTGGCCTCCGGCGGAGAAGCCCATGAAGCCGATTGCGGCGGGATTGATGTTGAAGTCTTTGGCGCGGCTGCGGGCGAGGCGCATGGCGCGCTGGGCGTCGCCAAGTTCGATGGGATGGTGGTAGCGGGGGCCCAGGCGGTACTGCAGGACGAATGCGGTGACGCCCATGGCGTTGAACCAATTGGCTATCTGGCGTCCTTCGTGGTTGGCGGCGAGATGGTGGTAGCTGCCGCCGGGGGCGACGATGATGGCGGGTCCGGGTTGGTCGTGGTGAGTGACGGGGTAGAGGGTGAGCGTCGGGATGTCTTCGGCATTGTCGCCGAGGGCGCCGGGGGCGGATTTGTCCCAGAGGCGGAAGGTGTGGAGTTCGGCGGTGGGATCAATGATTGGGTCGGGATTCGGTGAGGCTTGCTGGGCCTGGGACGAGGCGACTGCAACAAAGAGCGAGAGCGTGAGGAAGGCGCACGTGAATGTGACAGGCAAATACTTTGCCAGTCGATGAAAGAATGTCACCGAAAATTTCTCCATGCTGCGCGTTCGGGATTCGCAGCCGGAGAGAGTTTGCGCAGGAAACGGGAATTCGTCAACGGCGCGAAATGCGAAAAGAAAACGCACACGAAGCACGAATGAGTTTTGGCGACGCACTGCGTTGAGTCGCAGAATCTCCGCGACAGGACCTTCCTGTCAGGAGTGGGTGACGAGCGTCACCCAGATGTTTTCGCCTTCGTAGACGAAGGGGATGGTGACGCCATCGGCGGGTTCGGCAGTGTCCATCGAGTAGTCTTCACCGACGATTACGGTTGGGACCGAGAGCATGCAGGCGTCGGCGAGACCGGTTATTTTTGCTTTGAAGTTTCCGGCGACCATGTTGCAAAGTTCGCCGAGCGCGTCGCGCGCGCTGGCGGGATTGGAGAGGGCTTCTTCGCCGAGCATGAGCGCGGCGAGTTTGACAGCGGTGGCGGGCCTGCAACGGATAGTGGTCATGCCGCAGAGAGCACCAGCCATGCCGACCATCGCGGTCTGGCCGCCGGTGGGAGCATCGGTAGCGGCAGGATTGAGCTTGAGATGCACGTTGGCCATCATTTCGAAGACTTCGAGGGCGGCACACTCCATGATGGTTTTCCAGTTGGGATCAAAGGGAACGGTCACGGGAGTGTGCGACTGGGTCATCGATTTCACTGGCCACCTCCGAGGAGCGGCGTGACGCGTTCTTTGACTTGCTCCGGCGTAAACGGTTTGCGCAGATAGCCCTTGGCGCCGGCGGAGAGAGCTTCGACCACGCGGGCTTCGCTGCCTTCGGTAGTGATCATGATGACCGGGACACCTTTCGCAGCTTCGACGTTCGCGAGATTTTTGAGGAATTCGAGACCGTCCATCACCGGCATGTTGATGTCGGAGAGGATCATGTCGGGAACGCTTTTTGCCACTTCGGCGAGCGCCTCGGCGCCGTTGCTGGCTTCGGCGACTTCGGTAAGTTCGAGCCCGGCTTGGCGCAAGGCGCGTTCGACAATTTTGCGCATCACGGACGAATCGTCGACGATCAAAACTTTAAGTTTCTTCACAGTGAATCTCCTGAAATCCTCTTTTGCATCTTCATCTCCCATTACGTGGTGCTGAAATCTCCTTGAGCAGTTTCTGAGCACTGAGTCGGTTCAGTTGATCGAGAAAATCGTATCGACGAGGTTGGTAATACGCACGACGTAGGCGTCGAGGTCCATTGTGAAACGCGCAAGGTCGATGGTGGCGAGCTTCGGGCAGTGCTCGCTAAGGTCGATCCAACCAGGGTCGGTGACCAGGTCGACGACACGCCATTCTTCGTAGCCATAGCCGAGGTTGCGCACGCGGCAGAGCAAATCGGCGAGATGCGTGATGGCGATCAGCGGATTTCCTGCGGGTGCGAGTGTGGTGGTGTGATGCCATTCGATGACGTCGCGAATGTTCTGCGGCAAGGACCATGCTTTTGCGAGGATCACGCCACTCTGGCAGTGCGTGAAGCCGAGTGTTTCCTCTTCCTGTTCGTCGAGAGGGCGGCCCGCTTCGACGGCTTTTGCCAAGACCTCGCGGTATTGGTCGGTAAAGGCGAGCGAATTGACGATGATGCCGAGATCGTGAAGCAGGCCAGCGAGATACGCCTTGTCGGGGTCGTTGTAGCCGATGCGCTCGGCGAATTCGCGGCAGACGAGCGCGCAACCGAAGGAATGGCGCCAGAAGACGCCAGGATCGACAACCCACTTGTCCTTCGGAACGATCTTGCCGAAGCAGTTGCTGAGCAGGATGTCTTCGATACGCTGGATCCCGAGAGTGATGATGGCGGCTTGAATGGATTCAGCAGGCTTGGCGCGGCCATACAACGGAGAATTGGCGATGCGCAAGAGTTGCGCGGCGATGGTCTTTTCGTAGGAGACGAGTCTCACGACTTTGTCGATGGAAATCTCGTCTGGTGGTTCGTGGAGAAGGTCGAGCAGCGGTTTGAGCACAGCAGGGGAGGAAGGCAGCGAACGCAGCGCCTCGACACGCTTTTGCATTTCTCGACTGGAAATGGCGGTCATGGTTTAGGGTTTCCTTCCGAACCCGGCAAGCCCTTCAAATAGGTGGTGGTGCCCGGAAGATGCACGAGGCGGAATTGGTCGGTGACCTGGTACAGGGATTCGGCATGACCGAGAAAGAAGTATCCGGGTGCCTGGAGGTTCGAGAAAAAGTGCTGGACGACGCGGCGCTTCGAGGCGATGTCGAAGTAGATGAGGACATTGCAGCAAAAGATGAGATCCATCCCCTTCATGAAAAGCATCTTGCTGTCGTCGTTGAGGTTGAGGCGTGAGAAGGTGATGCGGCTGCGGACTTCGTCGCTGACGCGCAGCTTTTCGCCGTCGGCGGGGGCGAAGTATTTGCGCTTATAGAGATCGCTGGTATTGCGCAGCGCGTAGCCGCCGTAGATGCCAGCTTTCGCGGTTTCCACCGAGCGGTCGTTGAGATCGGTGGCGTGGATTTCGAACGTCCAGCCATTGAGGAGTTTCGCGCTTTGTTCGATAAGAAACATCGCGAGGGTATAGGGTTCTTCGCCGGTCGAGCAGCCGGCGCTCCAGATCTTCAGTTTTTTCAGGCCGATTTTGCCACGCGTGGAGATGAGCTCGGGGAGAATGGCGTTTTGCAGCGCGCTGAGCTGCGGCGGGCTACGAAATAAGCAGGTTTCGCCGATGGTGATTTCGTTGAGCAATTCGCGGAGTTCAACGACGCGGGTGCCGGCGTTGCTGATGAGTTCGAGATACTGGCGCGCGTCGGTGGCTTTAGTGTTAGCCATGCGGCGCTTGCAAGCGCCGGCGAGCAGATAGAGCTTTTCCTGGGAGTGGTAGATGCCACAGGCCTGATAGACGAGATCGCGAATCTTAAGATATATGGGATCGCGCTCGTCGCCTTCTCTTGACGAGGCGGTGACCGCCTTTGGCTGCGTCTGCGTATCAGCGGGCATCGGGTGTCACCTGACTTGTAGCGGCTTGGCGAACGCTACCTTGGCGGCTGGCGCGAACATGGCGATCGATCTCGAGAGCCATACTGCGAAGCGGATAAATGTTGTCGGCAAATCCGGCGGCGGCAGTCTGGCCGGGCATCCCCCAGACAACGGATGTGGCCTCATCCTGCACGTAGACGCGGCCGCCGCGCTCTCGAATCGCTTGCGAGCCGAGAACACCGTCCGAGCCCATGCCGGTCAACACGACGGCCAGTGTGTTGGCACCGAACGTCGCAGCAACGGAGCGAAACAAAACATCGACTGCAGGTCGACAGGAATTTTCAGGCGCTGCCTGGTTCATCGAGAGATGGACGCCCGCAGCCCGGCGCTCGAGCGTCATGTGATAATCGCCGGGAGCGATCCACGCCTGGCCAGGTTCAATCTTTTTGCCGGACTCGCCTTCGCGAACGGAAATTGCGGAAGCTTTGTCGAGCCGTTCGGCAAGCAAGCGAGTGAACAGCGGGGGCATGTGTTGCACGATCACGATGGGCACCGGAAAGTCAGCGGGAATGGAAGGGATGACTTCGGCGAGCGCATTGGGCCCGCCGGTGGACGTGCCGATGGCGACAATTTCAATGTGCGCTTTGGAGCGCTCGGCGACCGCGATGGGCTGCGGAGGTTGCGCCGGCGGAAACATGGGTTTCTTGTCGGAGAAGCCGCGGCCGCACAATGCCTTTATTTTCGGGAGCAGATCTTCCTTGATGCGGAGCATGGTGACGTCGAGGCTGCCGGTGTTGCTGGGCTTCGTGACGTAGTCACTCGCGCCGAGAGCCAGCGCATCGAGCGTGGTGGAGGCGCCACGCTCGGTCAGCGTGCTGAACATGATGATTGGCAGCCTGGGATGCAGCTTGCGGATTTCCTTGATCGTCTCGAGCCCGGACATGTTGGGCATTTCGACATCGAGGGTGATGAGGTCGGGCTTAAGCTGTCCGATTTTCGCCAGCGCCAGCCGCCCATCCGAGGCTGTACCCGCGACTTCGACCGCCGGGTCGGAGGCAAGTACGTCGCTCAGCACTTTACGAATGACGACGGAATCGTCGACGACGAGGACGCGAATGGGAGGCATAGGGCGAAGCGTGATGTGCCTTTCCCGGCGAGAAGCCGAAGGACGGATGGACCAGGCCGCAGCGGAACGCGGCGACTCAGTACTTGAACTGGCCTACCAATTCGCGAAGCTCGTTGGACATCACGGTCAGCTGCTGGGCAGCACGCTGCGAATCGCCTGCACCGTGCGAGGTGCTCTGCGCAGCTTCGGCAACACCGGCAATGTTCTTGGCAATTTCGCCGGCGCCTCGCGCGGCTTCGGTGACGTTGCGCGACATTTCGTTGGTGGTGGCGTTCTGCTCCTCAACAGCCGAAGCGATCGTGTTCGAGATGTCATTGACCTGAGTGATGATTTTGGTGATCGTGCCGATGGCTTCGACCGCGCCCTTGGTGTCGATCTGAATGCTTTCGATCTTGCGGCTGATGTCTTCGGTCGCCTTGGCCGTTTCCTTGGCGAGTTCTTTTACTTCGTTGGCGACAACGGCGAAACCTTTGCCTGCCTCGCCGGCGCGCGCGGCTTCGATGGTGGCGTTGAGCGCGAGCAGGTTGGTTTGCTGCGCGATCGAAGTAATGACCTTGATAACCTGGCCGATCTCGACGCTCGACTCGCCCAGCTTGCTAACGGTGATGTTGGTGGCTTGCGCCGCTCTTACGGCCTCGGTTGCGACTCTGGCGGCTTCAGTGGCGTTCTTGGCGATTTCTTTAATGGAGACGCTCATCTCCTCGCTGCCGGTGGCGACGGTCTGGAGATTGCGGTTGACCTGCTCGCCCGCAGCGGAAACGACGTTGGCTTGCGACGAGGTTTCCTCGGCGTTCGCGCTCATTTGCTGGCTGACGGTGGAGAGCTCGCCAGAAGCAGTGGAGAGAGTAGCGGCGGTCTGGCCGATCTTGCTGATGCTCGAGCGCAGGTTGCCGAGGAGTTGGGACAGGCCTTGCCCCATCTGGCCGACAGTGTCCTGGCCGGTGACAGAAATTTCCTGCGTGAGGTCCCCTTTGGATGCGGCCGAAACAGCGACGAGCATCGCGTCAACCTTGCGGCGGAGATCTTCCGCAGCGGTTTTTTGCGGTGTGATGTCGGTGGCGTATTTGACGACCTTGCAAGGCTTGCCGTTGAGGTCGAGGATGGGGTTGCAGGAGGCTTGGATCCAGACTTCTTTCCCGCCTTTGCCGATGCGCTTGTATTCGGCCGATTGGTATTCGCCGCGGTTCAGTTTGGCCCAGAATTCGCGATAATCGGGGCTGTTGCGAAAGGCCTCGTCGACGAAGATGCTGTGATGTTTTCCCTTGATCTCGTCCGAGGTATAACCCATGGTGCGGAGGAAGTTATCGTTGGCCTGAACGATCATGCCGTCCATGTTGAATTCGATCACCGCCTGTGATTTGCCGATTGCGGCGATCTGCCCGGATGCATCGGCGGCGGCGAGCTTTTCGGTGGTCACATCGGTGCCAACAGCAATGACCTTGGTCACCCGGGCCATTTCATCGCGCACGGCGCCATAGACGCACTGAAACCAGATTTCCCGGCCGTCTTTGCTGAAATTCTTGAAGATCCCCTGCTGCGCCTTGCCAGTGCGGAGCTGACTCCAGAACGTGGTGTAGGAATCGGAGCGCGCCCGCTCGGTATCGACGAGAACCTGGTGATGCTTGCCAACCAAGTCCTCCAGCCGATAGCCGTACACCGCTAAGAAGTTCCCATTGGCCGAAAGAAATGTGCCGTCAACGTTGAATTCCGCGTAACAGAAGCTGGAATCGATCGCAGCGACAAACCCTTTCATCTCCTGCCGTTCGATCTCGGCTGCGGTAATGTCGTAGCGCACGCCAATGTATTTCGTCGGCTTGCCGTTTTCTCCGAGCACCGGGGCGATCACAGCGTCAACGTAGTAGGGCGTGCCGTCCTTGGCGCGGTTCTTGATCACACCGCGAAAAGTCTTGCCGCGGCCGATCGTCGACCACACTTCCTTGAATACAGCTTTGGGCATGTCCGGGTGGCGCGTGACGTTGTGGGGTTGTCCGACCAGTTCTTCGCGGCTGTACTTGGAAATTTCAGTGAATTTATCGTTGACCGTGACGATGTCGCCCTTCAGGTCAGCTTCGGAGACGATGCTCGTCAGGTTCGCCATGTCAGCGCGGACACGAAGCTCTTTCAACTCAGCGGACTGAGCGTGCTGGGTGGTCACATCAACCGCGGTGGCGAACACTTTCGAGGGCTTTCCATTGAGGTCGAGAATCGGGCTGTACGTAGCTTGCAGCCAAAGCTCGCGGCCGCCCTTGGCCAAGCGCGGGGCCTCGCCTGACACCGCTTCGCCCCGATTCAACTTCTCCCAGAATTCGCGATACTCCGGACTCTGGCGATAGGACTCGCTGACAAAAATGCTGTGGTTACGGCCCTTGATCTCGCCGATCGCGTAACCGGTGGCGCGAAGAAAGTTTTCGTTGGCAGCAACCAGCGTCCCGTCCATCTGGAATTCAGCGACCGCGTAGGCGCGACTCACCGCAGCAAGTTCGGCGACCAGTTCCTCGTTTTGTCCGACTTCGGTGTCACCATCGCTGTAGTCGGTGTCGGACTCTTCGCGATCCGCTTCTTGCGCCATCCGTTCCATCACGGCGTCAACACGATCCGGCGCCATGTTCATTTCGCTGAGTGCGAGCGCAAGGTGGGTTGTGGCTCGCTCGACGTGGCGCGCTTGCGTCAGAAGGTGCGCATGGGCGGGGGCAGTGACGCGGTTCTTCGCGTCGCCGGGACCACCGAGCGTCTGCGTCAGGAATTGTGCCTGGCGCTGCTTGAGCGAGGCGAGATTGGCTTTCGCCAGCAGCGGACGGATATCCGGATCGGCGAGCATCTTTTCGTAAAACCGGTCGACGACCGCGGCTACGGTTGCTTTGCCTCCCAACTGCGCGTAGAGCGAATCGGTACGGCGAACCGCAGGTGTTTTAACTCCCATCACTGCTCCTCTCCTCGGCTCCGGCTCGGAGCGCGTGTTCCTCTGCAGCAAGATTTGTTGTGTAAGTAACGCTTCGTTTTACTGGTCACACGCTCACGCTTCGGGTCCCACGTGCAGGGTATCCGCATCCGCGACGTTGACCGCTTTCACCATGTCAAGGATGAGGAGCAACCCGTTCGGCAGCTTGTGCACGCCCAAGATCAGTTCTCGCGCAATGCCCTGCAATGTTTCCGGCGGCCGCTCGAAGCTTTCTTCCTGTACTTCGAGCACATCGCCGATTTCATCGACGAGCAGGCTCAGCGCACCGTCGGGTGTGCGCACGACAACGTTCATCGGCAACTGGCCTTCCGAGCGCTCGGGCGCGTTCAGGCGGCGCCGGAGATCGATGGCGGCGACAATCTGCCCGCGCAGGTTGATGAGCCCGCGGATAACCCGCGGCGCGAGCGGCACGCGCGTCATTTCCTGATAGCGGATGACTTCCTGCACCTGCTGTACAGGCACGCCAAAAAATTGGCGATCGACGTAGAACGTGCAGAACTGTTGCGGGTTGCTCACGGTTATCGCTCTCCGACCGCAACCGCCGGCTCAAAAAAATCGGGATTCGCGGTGCGCACAAAGCCGCGGACGTCGAGCAGGTCCGTCACGCGCTGCTGGATCACAGCCGAACCCAGCAATCCCTGACGCTTCGAAGGCTGCTGCGGCACGATGGTTTCTTCGACGATGTCAAGGATGCGGTCGACCACGAGCCCAACGCTGCGGCCCTGCTCGGAATAGACGACGACCTGCAGCGTGGCGGTGGTGTCACGTTTGCCATAGCTGTGTCTGCTCGCGTGGCCGTTGCCGTTATTGCTGGGGCTGGGGCCGAGGAGCACGTCGGAGACACGCAGCAACGGCATGATCTGGCCGCGGTACTGCACGACTTGAGCATCGCCGGCGCACTCGACCATTTCCGGCTTGAATTCCTCGAGCCGCGCGACGAGAGATAGATCCATCGCCATACGACCGTCAGCGCCGCACTGGAACAGCAACATCGTCTGGCGTTCGCCGCCTGTGGATGCGACGTGCTGCCCCTTGTCGCTGAGCGCGCGCTCGCGGCTTTCGCTGACGACGTTGGAGGTTTGCGCGACGCCAAGCACGTCGAGAATCAGTGCGACTCGGCCGTCGCCCATGATCGTGGAGCCGGCGAATGTTTTGACTCCTTTGAGCTGCTTGCCGAGCGGCTTGACGACGATTTCCTCGGTGTCGTTGATCTCGTCGACGACGAGGCCGAACTGGCGCTCGTCGGCCTGGAGCACGACGATGTTGACGGCGGGAAGTTTGGAGAGGTCTGGCGCTTCGTCCTCGACCTTTAGTTCGCGATTGAGATAGACGAGGGGCAAGAGCCGCCCGCGCAGGCGGTGCACCGGCACCCCTTGAATCAGCTCGATTCCCTTTTGCGCGTCTTCGCCGTCGAGCCGGACGAGTTCGAGCAGGCTGATCTGTGGGATCGCATAGCGGTCGCCGCCGCTGGTGACGATGAGCGCAGGAATGATCGCGAGCGTCAGCGGAATTTTCATGCGCACGGTGGTGCCAGCGCCTGGTTTTGATTGCACGTCGACGGTGCCGCCGATTTTTTCGATGTTGGTTTTGACGACGTCCATGCCGACGCCGCGGCCGGAGACGTTGGTCACTTTTTCGGCGGTAGAAAAACCAGGGAGGAAAATTAGATTGACGCCTTCGCGCTCGCCCATGCGCGCGGCCTGCTCCGGTGTGATCAGACCTTTTTCGACGGCTTTGCGGCGAATCCGTTCGCTGTCGAGGCCTCCACCATCGTCGGAAATCTCGATGATGACCTGGCCGCCTTCGTGATACGCGCGGAGGAGCAGGCGTCCTTCAGCGGGCTTGCCGACCGCGACGCGCTTCTCAGGCTTCTCGATGCCGTGATCGACGGAATTTCGGACGATGTGAGTGAGTGGATCTTTGATCGCTTCGACGATGGTCTTGTCGAGCTCGGTTTCTTTCCCTTCCATCTCGATACGGACCTGTTTGCCACACATCGTCGCGACGTCGCGCACGGTGCGTGGAAATTTGCTCCAGATGTTGCCGATGGGTTGCATGCGCGTCTTCATGACGCCTTCTTGTAGTTCGGTGGTGATGAGATTGAGGCGCTGGCTGGGCGCAAGGAGGCCGGCATCCTCGGTGGCGTTGGAGAATTGAAGAATCTGGTTGCGAGCAAGGACGAGTTCGCCGACGAGGTTCATCAGCTTGTCGAGCAGCGTGACGTCGACGCGGATCGAGCTCTCGCTCGCAGCGGTGCGTGATTGTGACTGCGCTCCGGATTCGATTGTCGGTGCCGGGCCGTGATCGGCGGAATGCTCGGCGTGTTCGGGCTTGCCTTCCGTTTTCGGTGCCGCTTCGACGACTGGTGGAGCTGCAACCGCGACTTCCACTGGCGAGGCCGCGACGGCGGCGGTGGGTGCCACGACAAGCTCGGCTGGGGCAACTTCGGCGGGTGCAGGCGGCGGTGTGAGCCCCTCGGCCTTCACTGCCCCGGCACTTCCCTGCAGGATTCGCGTCAGCGTTTGAATCAGTTCCTGGTCGTTGCGCTCGCCTTCGTTGCCGGTCGCTTCAACGCTTGCAAGCATCTGCCGAATGGCATCGACCATCGCGAGGAGCGCGGTAGTCATTTCGGGATTCAGTGCGAGTTCGCCGTCGCGTAGCTTGCTGAGCAGATTTTCGCCGACGTGCGCGACCGACTCGAGTTTTGTGAATCCGAGAAATCCGCAAGTACCCTTGATCGTATGAATCGTACGAAAAATGCTCGCGAGCGTGCCGCGATTTCCGGGGTCTTTTTCCAAATTGATCAGCTCGCGGTCGAGAAGGTCGAGGTTTTCACTGCTTTCAACCAGAAACTCGCGGACGATGTCGTCGGTCATGCGGGATCACGCTCTCGCAAAGTCAAGTTGCACTGCGTGTGGATAAGAGTCACCTAATGTGGTGTTGCGGTCACTGCCTCAAAAATCAAATCTGCAGTTCGGGGGCCAGAGCTCCGCTTGGTGTAGGGCGTCGAGACTGTTTCAGGTCGCACCCCGCGATCATCGGCGGAAATGTTTTCGGCTTCAGGATTTCGCTATACGAGGTGCGTGGGAACGTTTGAACGACAAATGGAGAGCTCGCGTTGCTAGAACAGAGGCTTCGGTGGAGCAATCGAGAATTCATGTGCGATTGGAAATTGCTCGACGAGGGGAGTTGGAAGAGACTAATGTGATTCCAGAAAGAGAATTAGTATTCGAACGTGGCTCAATCTGGCACCGTGAACGGCAGTGCAGTTGGCTTGCGGTCGAGCGAAGTGGTTAATTGTTTCAGTGAACCGGCAACGCGATCGTTTGCTCTCCGGAATGGAGTGGATACGGCTTCCCTTGCCAGACTAGTTCGCCTGAAATACCACCCGGCAGCGAAATTCTCGTGTTCACGACATCTCCCGTTCGCGTGTACTCGACATCGATGCTGCCCGCTCGGTGAGGTTCCGACGCCTTAACGTGTTGTAATGCGCCTAGATGCGGCTCGATCGCAACGGAAGCGAAGCCGGGCTTCGCTGGGCGGATTCCTGCGACGATTCGCAGCAAGTCGTAGTTCGGATGCGCGCTCCATGCGTGGGAGTCCGATCGCGTCGGCTCGGGCTGCTCGGCCCAGGTCGTGAGTCCAAGCGAGACCATGGTGCGCCAGGGCGCGAGCAACTCCAGATAGCGATCGCCGAGGTCCGCGTGTTCTATGGCGCGCGCTAAATAAAATCGGAAATAGTAGGTTGCGGCCGTCATCGGAGGGATTTTGCGATCGCTGTGAAAGCCCGCGTCGCTTGCCGATAAGATACGCGTGAGAATTCGCTGTTGCTGTTCGCGGGGCACGACGTCAAGCCATACGGCGAGGATATTTGCGTGCTGGCTGAAGTGTTTTTGCGCCGGGGTGTCGGCGAAGAGGGCGTACTCCTGGTTCCAACAGAGTTTTTTGACGCCGCTGACGGTGCGGTCCGCTGCGGAGCGATAACTTTCCGCCAGGGCGGGATCACCGAGAGCGTTCTCGAGGTCCGCGGCATTGCGCAGAGCCTCAACGAACTGCAACGCCATACTCGTCGATCCGCCGTCGGGATCCTGCGGCGGAATGCCAAATCCAAAGTCGCTGCCCCAATCCACAAACGGCCACCAAAACAACGCATCGAGCAGGCCATCCGGCCGCTGATGCCGCAAGAACCAGTCGAGAGTAGTGCGCGTTCCAACAAGCTGCTCGCGCACGAAAGCCGGATCGTTGCTATACATCCAGAAATCGTGGACCATCCCGACCCACAGCAGCGAAAAAGTCGGGATGGCCTGAAACATCGAAGTCGGGTAGCGACTCAGCGTGATTCCGTCGGGTACGCGAGAATTGTTGAATGCTGTGATCGCCTGGCGTGCCAGGCGGTCGTCGCCAGCGACGGAGTACGAGACGAGAGCTTGAATGCGGGTGTCGCCGATGTACTGCATCTGCTCCCAGTACGGCGTGTCCATGTAGGTGTCGTGCGCATCGAGGCGTGCCGTGCGCCATCCGATGTCCCAGATTTTCTGTAAATCCTGTTCGTCCGAGGCAAATTTCGCTTTCTCTTCGAACGGAAACGCGCTGAACCAACTCTGCAGGTGACTGAGCTGAAGTGGTTCGTCGGCAGTCGTCACGTCGATTTGGAGGTAGCGCCAGGTGCGCCAGACGAGCGGTTCGTAGACACGGGATTTCGCGCCATCGAGGGTGAATTCGTCATAGACGCCGACGATGTGTTTGCCTTCGAATCTCGTTGCGATTTCCTTTCTCCGCTTTCGCATCGAGCAAGGCTTCGGCGTATGTGAGGCGAACCGTCGCGGCGGTCCCACCGCTCGCGGCAAACTCTGGATATGCAGTGGTCAGATAGCCGCGATCCAGCAACAGCGTTGCGTGAGAATGCGCGGCGATCTTGTATTCCGCGGTCGGCGCTTCGCCGGCAACGTCAGCGCCTGACTTGCGCACAACGGCACCCATCGGTTGCGGCTCCATCGTCATTTGCGGCAGCGGGTCGGCCATCAACTGCCAATTGTTTTCCTGCAGCGAGGCGCCGCGCTGAGCGCCGGAACCGATCGCGGATGCCTTTTTCCATGTCAGACCCGGCGTATTCGCGCCAGAATTCCAACCCCACGCGTACGTTGCGCCGTCGACGTGCAGACACGGCTCGGCGGCGTAGTAATATCCGCCCAACTCCTGTGGCTTTGGCAACGTGCGAATCGATTTTTCGACAGCGACGTCCCAGTTGGTTCCCGTATTCACAACGTTTTCGGCTTCCTCCGCGCCCGAGAGCAAAAACGCAGTGCGATCCGAAATCTGCGCAAGAGCTGACCGCGCGCCGAAATTCCAGACCACCGCAGCGAAAATGTTGTCGCCGGTTTTGAGCAATGAACCGACATCGAAGGTTTCGTAGCGCCAGTGCGGCAGATCGCTGCGGGCCGGCCCGCTGCCCGCGCGCTGCCCGTTGACATAGAGCACAAAGCGATTGTCCGCGCTGACGTTCACGACAAAACGGCGGGGCGGATTCGAGAACTCGACATGTTTGCGGAAATACAGCACCGCTTCATCTCTCGCGGGTGCCACGTCGGACGTGATCCATTTCGCCGGCCACAACTGCGCTTTCAGATCCGATGGCAGCTGAGATTCGCCGGATGTCGCTGCCGCGAGCATCGCAAACGATACAATCAACGAACGCAATGGGAATCTCACGCGCCCCGTACCTCCATTGTTCTACTTCCGCTCCCATGCTCACAATCGCTGAAAACCCGCGAAGCTTTTTCCCTGCTCCGCCAACTGCTTCAACAATGGGGCTGGTCGCCAATTTTCGCCGTGCGCTCGTTCGAAATCGCAGACACGCTCGTACACTTTTTTCAATCCCACGCTGTCCGCGTACCACATCGGGCCGCCACGATGTGCCGGGAAGCCGTATCCGTTGAGATAAATGATGTCGATGTCGACGGGGCGCAGCGCGAAACCCTCCTCCAAAATGCGTGCGCCTTCATTGACGAGCGCGTACACGCAGCGCTCGACAATTTCCTGCGAAGAAGTCTCGCGCTGCTCGATTCCCTTCTCGCGGCTCAAGCCGTGCACTAGCTCTGCGACTTCGGTGTCCACGACTTGGCGTCGCTGCTCATCGTAGCGATACCAACCGGCGCGAGTCTTCTGGCCGTAACGCCCCATCTCGCACAATCGATCCTCGGCAAACGGCTGGCGCACGCCGGGTTTCTCGAGATGGCGATGCTCCTTGCGAATGCGCCATCCGATATCGAGCCCGGCTAAGTCCGCGACGGACAACGGACCCATGGCCATCCCGAAGTCATAGAGCGCGCGATCGACCGCCTCGATGCTTGCGCCTTCCTCCACCAAAAATTGCGCTTCGCGCCGGTACGGATGAAACATCCGGTTGCCGACAAATCCCCGGCAGTTCCCAACCAGCACACCGACTTTGCCGAGTCGCTTTGACAACTGCATGCAGGTTGCAATCGTTTCTTTCGACGTCGCGCCGCCGCGCACAACTTCGAGTAGGCGCATCACGTTCGCCGGGCTGAAGAAGTGTGTGCCGATGACGGCGTCCGGCCGCGAAGTCGCAGACGCAATCTCATCGATACTCAGCGTGGAGGTATTGCTCGCCAGAATCGCATCCGGTTTGCAGACGCACCCCAACTCGCCAAAAATTTCCTTTTTCAGCCCCATCGACTCAAACGCCGCTTCGATCACGACATCGGCACTGCTGAAATCGTCGTAACTGATCGTTGGCGTGATCAGCGCCATGCGCTCATCGGCATATTGCTGCGTGAATCGACCACGCTTCACCGAGTTCGCGTAATTCGAACGGATCGTAGCCAATCCACGATCTAGCGCCGGCTGATCAGATTCTTTCAGCAGCACCGGAATTCCGGCGTTCGCAAGGACCATCGCGATTCCGCCACCCATCGTGCCTGCTCCCACGACAGCCGCCGAGTGTATCGGCCGCGCCGGCGTCTCCTTCGGCACGTCGGGAATCTTGGCCACCTCGCGCTCGCCGAAAAATGCGTGGATCAACGCGCTCGACTCCTCCGAAAACAGGCACTCGATGAACAGTTCGCGCTCGCGCGCGCATCCCAGTTCGAACGGCAGCTTCGTCGAGGCTTCGACTGCATCGATCGCAGCAAGCGGCGCGTGTCGTCCACGTAGTCTTTTTCGCGCCGTATCGCGTGCGCCAGCGAAAATCTTGGCGTTGCCAGCCTCGGCGCTTCCAGCCAACTTTTCTCCGCGCTCGCGCGTCTTGCGCGCCGGCTTACCCGCAACTTCGCGGGCAAACGCAACCGCTGCCGCGCGCAACTCCGTTTCAGCCGATGCGACCTCGATTAGTTTGTCGACAATGCCCACGTCAAGCGCGTCGCGCGCCTTCACCGGCTCGCCCAGCGAACACATCTCCGCGGCCTTCGCGACACCGGCGAGCCGCGGCAATCGCTGGGTCCCGCCCGCGCCGGGAATGATCCCGAGCTTCACTTCTGGCTGCCCGATCTGCGCGTCCGCGGCCGCAACGCGATAGTGCCCGGCCATCGCCAGCTCCAGCCCGCCGCCAAACGCCGTGCCGTGAATCGCCATCACGATCGGCTTCGAGCAATCCTCGACGCGCAACAAAAATGCCGTGTGCCCCGGCCCGCACTCCCGGCTCGCTCGCATCTTCGCAAACTCTTTAATGTCCGCGCCCGCGACAAATGTCTTGCCCGCGCCGATCACCACGATCGCGCGCACCTCAGCATCAGCCTCGGCCCGCGTCAATGCCGCGGCGATTCCCTCCGCCACGCCCGGCCCCAACGCATTCACTGGCGGATTGTCGATCGTGACGACCGCCACGCCGCCTTCCTGCGCGTACCGCACCAATTCCGTCATACGAGTTTGTCCGTCAGCTCCCAAACACGGCATGCACGTTCCCGCAGAATGCCGCTCACGTCAATCCGATTTCGCTGAAAACGCTGGAACCACGGAGCACGCCGCCGAATCCGCAGCCCAAACCCAAAATGCGCATGCGCCACCGCGAGGGCATTCTGCGGCCTCGTGCTACAATTGAGGATTCACGCCATAGGGGCGTAGCTCAGTGGTAGAGCAGCGGCCTTTTAAGCCGAAGGTCGTGGGTTCGATCCCCACCGCCCCTACCAAATCTCTAGTGTTTTGACAGGTTTCCCGCCGTGTAATTCCCAAAAGTACTTGACGGTACTGCACTGCTTGGAAGGAGAAGTACTGTTTCGATCGACAGACAGAGGTTTCCGACGCGAGTCGTAGAGAGCCCGTGCATGGAAGATGGTCTGTGCACCCGCTGGCCTCTGGTCCAATCTGTCTGACTCGAAGGTTCTGGATGGCACTATTTGTCCTCGAGAACGTTAACCTGGGATGGGACGTCGCTCTGGAGAACCGTGTAGAGCCGAGCAGGCCTCTCATTCACCACGAGCGCATAAGGATTGTGTCCCGTGTGCAGCGTCGTGATCACTACGTTCCGCGCCCCGTCAATGACGGATATGCTGTCTCCGTGCACGTTCGCCACGTAGATTCGATTCGCCTTCGCATCGATGGCGATTCCTTGCGGTTTCTTCCCCACGTCAACAGTCGCCACAGCTTTTCCCTGAGTCCCATCGATCACGGTAACTGTATTGTCTTCGTGGTTCGCGACGTAAACCAGGTTCGTGGCCTGATTCATTGCTACGGCGCAAGGAATTGCCCCGGTCGCGACGTTGGTCACGCCCCCAGAGGCCTCGTCGACGATCGCCAACTGGGCATTTCCGGCGCGAGTCACATATAATTTCCCAGCTGCTTCATCAACAGCCATCCCCCACAGATGCATCCCGCCCATTTGTACCTTGCCAACGACGGCGAGCTCGCTGTCCAGCACGGTGAGACTCGTGCCTTCCCATCCGATGAGGTAGGCGCGATCCCGTTTTGTGTCGATCGCGATGGAGTCAGCTGATCCCGCTTTGATCGTGCTCGTGGCATTATTCGCGCCGTCGATCAATGTGATCGCGTCGCTGAAGGTGTTGGATACAAAAATCTTATTCGTCACTGGGTTCACCGCCAGGACATAGGGCAGGGCTC
Source organism: uncultured Acidobacteriota bacterium (assembly GCA_963795355.1). Lineage (GTDB taxonomy): Bacteria > Acidobacteriota > Terriglobia > Acidiferrales > UBA7541 > Acidiferrum. The sequence goes on along the minus strand of CAWCHM010000004.1, from coordinate 149,556 downwards.
CAACATTCACCGTTGCCAATACGACATCGTGGGTCCCGTCGATCACGCTCACGGAGCCGCCCGCGTTATTTGCAACGTAGACCCGGTTCGTTGTCTCGTTGATCGCAAGCGCCACCGGCTGCTTCCCCACTTTCACACTGGCCTTGGTCTCTTTCTCTCGATCGAACACCACGACCGCGTCTTGCGCACGGTTCACGGCGTAGACTTTTCCCGTTTTCGCATTCAGCGTAATAGCTCGGGTGGCATTCAACAGAGATGTCGACGCCTCTTCGGACTGCGGTTTCGCCCATGCGGTCACGCTGACGCCCAGCAAGACGCCAATGGTGAATATTTTTTCAGAGAGTTTTCTATATTTGTTATAAATAGGTCCTCCACCATTTTCGATAAAAATGTAGGAGGATCATCGCAGTGCTTCGGAGACGTTTTCAAGTGCCGTCTTTGTGTTTCAGATCGCTGGCTCCGCAGCGAAGTCACAACACTGCGGCGCGCCGACGGTCGTGGACCGCCATTCTGTGCGCTTTTATAGTTTGTCTTACCGTGGTCCTCTTCCCTGCGATTACTACCCCACAGCGGCCATCGGAGCACAGGCCGTTCCATGCTCTAGCCTTCTACACCAACAAAGGCGAACAGGACCATATCGATTTCGCTCTGCAAGCGATGCGCTTTTACGGTGACCTCGCGAAGAAAGGCAATTTCTCTCTGGCTTCCACGACGAACTGGAACGACATGAGTGCCGATAAGCTTAAAAACATCCAACTCGTCATCTGGCTCAACGATTTTCCGCACACGTCCGAACAGCGCAAAGCCTTTGAGGACTACATGACCCACGGCGGTGCATGGCTTGGTTTTCACGTCGCCGCTTACAACGACGAGAGCACCCACTGGTCCTGGTTCGTCGATTTTCTCGGCGGCGCCGTGTTCTTTGGCAACAATTGGCCGCCGCTGCCCGCTAAGCTGCTCGTTGATGACCGCGCGCACGCGGTTACGCAGAACCTCCCCGCCACGTTCACCGCTCCTGCCAATGAGTGGTACATCTGGAAACCGAGCCCTCGCCTGAGCAAAGACGTGAAAGTCCTTCTTACCCTTGATCCGCAAAACTATCCCATCGGACTAAAGGACACGATCACGGGCGGCGATTGCCCGGTCGTTTGGACCAATACGCGCTTCCACATGCTCTATATCAACATGGGCCATGGAGACAAAATCTTCACGAGCACAATACAAAATAAACTCCTCGAAGACGCAACTCTATGGCTCGGCACGCACAGGTAATCACATTGACCAGGAATCGGAAGGCTCAGAGGATTTTTCTGAGAGGCGAAGTTCCTTTCATTGAGATGGATGCGAAAGCACTCAACCCGGTCAAGACCACAAGTATCCATAACGCACTACGGATGGTTGAAAGCTGCGCGACAAACCCGATCAGGGGTGGACCCGCCAGGAAACCAATATAGCCAGCCGTCGTGACTACCGCCAGGCTGGGACCGAAGCCCAGGTGGCGATGATCAGTCCGTGGATCAGAAAGATTAAGGACACGCTCACGCGTACCTGTTGGAGGTTGCGTTGCTGCGTCAATCGGATTCCATTCGATCCGGGCCTCTGACGGTGTTTCTTCGCAGAACTTCTCCTTCACAGCGCCCCTCGGGGAACAACGAATTTGACGTGCTTGCCGCCGGACGTGCCGGCATTTGCTCGAGCAAATCATCGATCTTATTCGGTGATATCGGGTCGAGCTCTCCGTCACGGCCGAGCACCAATCGCCGACGTGGACGCGCGCTCAACGAGCGTGTAGTCAAAAACGACATCTTGTGGCACCGACAACGTAGGCGTTCGCACTGAGTCCAACAGCAAAGAGACACCGTGCTCGACCATCCTGTCGATGGGTTGTCGGATCACTGTCAGTGGTGGCCAGGACTTCAGCGCCGTTGGCGTGTCATCAAATCCGGCCACGGAGAGATCGCCGGGAAGCTCCAGCCTCCGCTGTTGCGCCACCCACACTACGCCTGACGCCATATCGTCGTTGCTGGCCACGATCGCCGTCGGTCTATTCTGGAGATCGAGAATTTGTTTGGCAGCGACGCGCCCGGACTCAAAGGTGAAGTCCCCCTCTTTGGTGAGTTCGATCTGCACTGGAATCCCGGCTTTTTTCAACGCGTCCTGATAGCCGGCACGCCGCTCCAGGCTGTCGGCGTTCGTGGGCGGACCGCTGATGAACCCGATTCGCCGATGCCCAAGGCGAATCAGGAATGTGGTCAGCTTTCGAGCCGCAGACCGATTATCAATTCGCACAGTGTTCATACTCGGCAATGGACCTGCGGCCGCAATTGCTGTTGCTTTCATTTCGGAAAGCACCGCGCTTCCGACGAGTAGCTCGGCGTAAGGCGGAACGACCAGCAGACCTTGAACACCACTGCGAGCAGCGTTCAACACCAGCTTCTCGGTCGATCTCTTGGTTGGACTATTGCTCGAACGGACAAGCAACTGAGCCCCGTAGGCTGTGCTGGCATTGATTGCAGCCAGAAGGACGTGCGCCAGGAAAGGAGTCTGCTGATCTGAACAGAGCAGAGCGATTCGGCTGCAGCCGCCGCTCGCCAGCCTGCGTGCCTCATAGTTTGGAACGTATCCGGTGTTACGAATGGCCTGACGCACCCTAGCGCGAGTCTGGTCGCTGACCTTGCCGGTGCCATTGATGACGTTCGAGACCGTCATCATGGATACACCCGCCTGCTCAGCAACCGTCCGAATCGTTACGGCGGTGCTGCTACGACGTCGCCCTGTTTTCTTGAAAATCACCATCGATGATCCCGGGGGATGGGGTAAAGAGATCGGGCCCTAAGGCAGAGCATACGCAATGATGCCACCGCCGACCTTCACCTTGGGATTCTTGCCGCCGCCGGAGGACACCGCAAAATACTGGTTGCCGTTAACGGCATACGTCGAGGGTGTGGCAACGCTCGATGTCGGCATCGTGTCTTCCCACAGGAGCTTGCCCGTCAGCTTGTCGAACGCGCGGACCTTGTTGTCGTAGACAGTTGCGGCGATGAAGAAGATGCCGCCTTTCGTGACGATTCCCCCGCCATAGTTCTCACTGCCGGTGGTGGGGTCATTCAACTCCGGATAATCACCGAACGGAATCTGCCAGACATATCGACCCGTGTTGAGATTCAACGCATTCAGCGTGCCCCACGGCGTGCTGACCGCCGGGTAGCCATCCGGGTCCAGGAACTTTGTATAGCCTTGGAACACATAGTCGACGTTTGCGCTCGCGTTGTCAGTTGTAGTCGCCGGCTTCGCGTTGTCATCACTGATGAAAGTCGTCAGGCCGTCGATCTGAGTCTTGCTCAGGCTGCCTTCAAATCCGGGCATCCTCCCCGATCCACGGGCAATCATTTGTGCGATCTCCTGGCTCGCCATCCGCTTGGTCAGTCCAAGCAATGCGGGGAACGACGGGGGGTTGCCCTTGCGGTCGACGCCGTGGCAACCGGCGCAGGAGGCGTTGTAGACCTCGGCAGCAGAGGCCTCGCCGCTGGTCTTTTTGACCTGCGCCCCCAACTGCAGGATGTAGGCTTGTTCGTTGGAGTTGATATAGAGAATGCCGGTCTCGGGGTCCCAGGCAGCGCCGCCATATTCGCCGCCACCATCCAGTCCCGGAAAGATGACGGTGCCCTCTAGCGAGGGTGGATCAAAGCGGCCACGGTTGCTCAGCGTGGCCAGGTGCGCCCGAACCGCCGCGTTGGCGGCGGGCGTGCGCTGGGTCAACGTCTCCTCGGTGAGTCGCTGACGAGCGAACGGTTCAGGCGACGCAGGCAAGGTCTGGCGTGTCGCGAGCTTTTCGCCCGGAATGGTGCTTGGAAAGGTGGAAACCTCCTGCACCGGAAATAGGTTTTCGCCCGTGACCCGGTCGAAAACCCAGACGAAACCGTACTTCGTAATCTGGGCTACGGCAGGAGTGTCCCGACCGTCACGGCGAACGGTGACGAGCGTCGGTGGCGTCGGCGGATCGCGATCCCACACGTCGTGGTCCACGAGCTGATGGTGCCACAGACGCTTGCCGGTATTGGCGTCGAGCGCCACCAGCGAGGTGCCAAAGAGCGTATTGCCCTCGCGATCGGCGCCGTAGAAATCCTTAAATCCCATGCCCGTTGACGCCAGCGGAAGGTAGACAATGCCGCGCTCAGGATCGAGGCTCAGACCGGACCATGCGTTGGCACCATTCGCAGTTTTCCATGCGTCCTTGGGCCACGTGTCATAACCAAATTCGCCGGGATGCGGGATCGTATGGAAGATCCACTTCAGCTTTCCGGTGCGCACGTCATAGGCGCGAATATGACCGGGCGTCGCGCCGGTGCTACCGAGGATAATGAGGTCTTTGTAGATCACGCCGGGGGAATTAACGTTCACCGATACCGAGCGTGGATCTCGCCCAAGGTCCTGACTCAGGTCGACCTTGCCGGTATCGCCGAAACTTTCGATCAGTTTTCCGGTGTTGGCATGTACCGCCATCAGTCGATTGCGCCAGGTGAACAAAATCCGCTCATCGATTCCGTCGGCCCAATAGCAAACGCCGCGCAATCGCCCACTGCCGCTAACCGGTGCTCCCTCAGCCGGATCGTAGACCCAGTTCTGCGTGCCAGTGGCCGCATTGAGACTGAAAATGCGCCCCTTCGGAGAGGCGAAATACATGCGTCCTTTGACGACGATGGTGTCACCTTCCATGTCATTAGTCGGGGCGCCATCACCGGTTTCAAACGTCCACGCGACCCTCAGGTGTTTGACGTTCTTTGTATTGATTTGATCGAGCGTCGAATAGTGTGTTCCGTGCGGATTGCCGTGATAAACGGCCCAGTCCGCACTAGAAGCCTGCGAAGAAGTTTCGGCGCCTGTAGCGGAGGAATGGGTCTGAGCGTTAGGCACTTGCACTTGGCTGAAGGCGAGTAGTGCACACGCCACTGCAATTGCGATTCGTTTCATTGGCTCATCCTTCGTGGCGAGCGTATTCGCGTTTGCGCCGCTTACTTGCCAACTGCGGAATGGGTTTCTTCGCTTATTCATGACGCAGCCGACGCAGGAAAGTACAGAGGTTTAGCGTTAAATGCAACGCGGACTTTGCGGAGCCGCCTCCAGCCCTATCGACACAATATCCACTGTAAATCTCTTGTTGTGGCTAGTTGACGCGGCGGCTCAATAGGAGTCCGGCTCCCGATAAACGCCGTTACCGGAGGCGTGAAATCGGCCTGATCCTCAATATCCGGTCACGCGATCTACCCGGAGTTTAGCCAAGTCTCCCTCATGACGCTTTACACAGAAAGACAGCCTCACTGAATACCGAACACCTCGACCGGAGTCATTCTCTGAGCTAGAATTTTATCTAATGGCTGAATGCTGCATCGCCGTGTTCGATCTCGGCGGCGTTTTAATTGATTGGAACCCACGGTATTTGTATCAGAGGCGTTTTGATGGCGACACCGAAGCGATGGAGAAGTTTCTCGCCTCGGTCTGTACGCAATCCTGGAACGAACAACAGGACGCTGGTCGCCCGTTTGCCGATGCCTGCTCTTCACTGAAGCTAGTTCGTCCGCATGAGGCACCGTTGATCGATGCCTGGATCCGACGGTATGACGAGATGTTAGCCGGGCCGATCTCTGGCACTGTGGACATCCTCACAGAGCTAAATTCTCACAGAGTTTCCTTATATGCGCTGAGCAATTGGTCTGTTGAGGCTCTCCCTGCCGCTCTGGAGCGGTTCGAGTTTTTGAAATGGTTCAGGGGAGTTATGCTTTCTGGGGAAGTGAAACTGCTGAAACCTGATCCACGGATCTTCAAGCTTTTCCTAGAAACCTTTGCGATCGACCCTGCCTTGACGGTTTACATCGATGACCGCGAGCCCAACGTGGAGGCAGCGGTGGCAAGTGGTATGCGCGGCATCGTATTTACGGACGCCGCCACGCTTCGGACCAAACTGATGGGTCTTGGGCTGCTCCACTAACGCGTTATCGATCCAAGCGGAACAGGCGAACTCCGTCACATATCCGGTAACGCGACTTCCATGACAGATCTTTGTCGAGAGGGCAAAGGCTCTCTCGACGCGCTGTGGAGGAGCACGGATGTAAATTCTGAGTCGGAGCCTTTTGGTGTCTCTGAATCAGCGTCCGCTGAGTTCAGCTTTTCTACACCAGCGCTCCTCCTCCGACCTATACATTCAAACCTATCGGGAGTTGACTATGAACGATGGCTTTGCCGTTTTCGGTCGCCGTTTCTGGTAACGGCGTTTATGGCGCACAGCGTTTGCTCTTCAAGCAGTCCCAAAAACAAAACAAAGATTTGACACCTCGGTTACCCGGCGAATGCCAGCGAGAGCATCTGACTCAATCGTGGATGAAGTGCTCTGTTTAAATCACGAGATGAGTAAGGAGAATTGGATTTGAGAACGATGCTTTTGCTTTTTGCTGCAACGGTCACGTTAGGTATTTCGTCGAGTGCTCAGGCTCAGCAGACCGGCTTTATGCAGACCAACCTGGTCTCCAATACGGCCGGTGTGGCGACAACAACAGACTCGCAACTCTTGAACCCTTGGGGAATCTCTTTTCTCCCTGGGCAAGATTTCTGGATCGCCGACAACAACAGCGGTACCTCAACCCTATACGACAACAACGGTAACAAAGACACTGCGCTAGTGGTCACCATACCGGGAGCCACGAAAAATCCGAACGGCAATTGCAATCCCGGTTGCCCGACAGGAACCGTAGCAAATGCCGGAAGCGGCTTCGGTGGCGGACAGTTTATTTTCGACACGGAAGATGGCTTGGTGGTCATCTGGACGGGCGCAAGTAATACAGGCTCGGTCGCCTTCGATAACTCCGGCAGCGGAGCCGTTTACAAAGGTCTCGCGCTGCTGAATGGCAATTCTCTTCTGGCGGCAAATTTCAACAGCGGAAAAGTCGACGTTCTGAATAACAACTTCCAGTTAGCTCCACTGAGCGGTTCATTCACCGACCCGAGCCTACCTGCGGGTTACGCTCCTCATGGAATCCATGTCATCAACAATCAAGTCTACGTTGCATACGCAATGCAAGACGCCGCCAAGCATGATGCAATGCCCGGCGCCGGTGTTGGGCAGGTGGATATCTTCGACATGAATGGCAATTTCGTGAGCACGTTCGTCGCTGCCGGTGGGCACCTCAACGCACCTTGGGGCATCGTCGCCGCCCCATCAACCTTTGGCCAATTCCCGAATGCAATCCTGGTAGGGAATTTTGGCGACGGCACCATCAACGCATTCGACACTAAAGGAAACTTCCTCGGCCAAGTCACAAACTCTGCGAACACTCCGCTCGTGAATCCCGGCTTGTGGGATATGGTTTTTGGTGGCGGTGGCACATCTGGCGATCCGGCAACGCTTTTTCTTACCGCTGGTGGGGGCAACCAACCAAACTTTCCGAGCGGTGGCAGCACGACCAGTGTGTTCGCCAGCGTTGTGCCAGCCGCCGCTGTCACTAGTGCGAATTTTTCGCTGAGTCTCTCAAGTCAAAGCGTAACTCTCGCCCCGGGCGGTTCAGCCAACGTTATGGTCAGCGCAGCTGCGGTGGGAGGCTTCAATAGTCCAGTTTCCCTGACTTGTGCCACAAGTGCGGGACTGACTTGCGCGTTCAATCCTTCGACGATCAATGCCGGATCGAGCGCCGGCTCTACTTTGACCGTTTCTGCCGCGGCGACGCCGCCGCCTACGGGCTACGGCTTCATCTTCCTTTTCCCTGGCCTGGGTTTGTTCGGCAGCGTTTTCGCGCTGCGCAAGAACCGAGCGGGGCGCAACAGCATTCTGGCGATGAAGGCGATCGGACTCGTTTTTCTGGTAACGACGCTTTCTTTCCTTGCGGTCGGTTGTGGTGGTGGCGGCATGACAAACACCGCAACGACACCGACATCTCAGTCGGCGACTTTGATGGTTACCGGCACATCTGGTTCCCTCACTCAGTCCAGCAGCTTGACGGTTAAAATTAACTAAAAAAAACGATTCGGGCTAGGGCTCGCTTCGCTGCGAGCCTTCGCCCAATCCCAATCCAAAACCTGCTTATCAGAATGGCAATCCCAGTTGGCAAAGGGATAAGTCAAAAAATGAATCTCAAATTACTGTTCGTGGCGGTAGTTGTCCTCGCATCGGTAGCGTGGTCCTCCATTGCGTGTGCGGGAGCGCTTCCGATCGAGGTGATCGGCATTTTCCCTCCCGACGTCGCCGAGTTCGCCATCGCCGACTTACAGCAAGCGCGCTCTCTTGCCTGGTTTCCTCAGCTCCAGAGAAAAGTCTTACCGGATCAGTTGCGGCAGTTCGAATTGTTCCTCGCCTCTCCCGGCATGGATCGCGATTCGCGGGTTGAACAGTTGGCATGGGCGATAGTGCCCGGGTCGTCGGCGTCTCAGCCTCCGCAGGGCGCCACCGGCAGCCAGGAAACCGTTATCGTAGCCCTCGGCCAGTTCTCGCCGGAGTCAACCGCTGCGTATTTCAAGGCTCGCAAACGGACGGTCGTAAGTGTCCGTGACCATTTTCTGTATCCCCTGAACGGTGCCTCCGGAGACGGGGGAACTTTGGTCTGGTTGGTGGACTCAACCGTGGCAGTGCTGGGAGAGCGCAAAGAATTAGAAAGAGTGATCGGTATAAATGATAACGAGGAGCCTAACCTTCTAAGCAATCGGAGTCTTGCGGCGCTTATCTCGCAGGCTAATCCCCACAGCGTGATTTGGGGCGTGCTCAACTCGTCTCGCGCGAATCTCGAAATGCAGGCGATTCTTCCGGGGCTTGCGGGATTTTCGCAGGCCCAACAGCTGTTTTCCAAAGTGCAGGCGTTCACGCTTGAGATCGATGCTGACCATGGCACCCAATCCACCTTCCAAGCGATTTGCGCTTCTCCCGACGACGCCAACATGTTCGCCGCTCTCCTGCAGGCGGCATTGCTCTATCAACCCTCTCGCGCGGACCAGCCGAATCAGGATATGACTGCTCTTCTGAGCCACGCAAAGGTCGCCGCCTCGACAGATCGTTTGGACGTGACATTGGCGCTCACTAATGATCAGGTGGTGGACCTGCTCCAAAGGAACGGCTTATCGAGTCATTGATTGAGCCCAAAACTGTTCCGATGTATCGGTCAAGTAGTTCGAGAACCTAGACGGCACTCTCTTATTTCGCTGTTATGAGCGTACTCGTTGTAGCTACACATTGCCATGTGCCCTTGAGCTTAATCCAGGTATCCACGAATCGTTCGCGGTGGACGTATGGTTTGCCTTTCTCCGTACCCTTAATTCGAAACACCCCTACGACCACAGCAACATCCCCATACACCTGGACAGTGCTTTGCTCGGTGACGGCTTGGGATGGCTGATAGTTAGGCGACTTGATACTCGCCAGAAATTCGCTCTTTGACGACACGCTTCCGTCGATATCGACAGATACAAACGTATTTGCCAAAAGCATGTCCAACGCCTTCGCGTCTTTTGCTTCCAGCGCGTGATTCCATGCGTTTTCAAGCGCCATCACGCGCCCGCCCTCATCGCCCGGGCTCGGCTGTTGCGCCGAGGCCAAACCTACAATGAGCAGCAGCGCCCAGATAGACTGAAACATCTTTCCCATGATTTTATCTCTCAAGGGGCAGTCGAAATTCCAAATGCGAATACGTCTAGCGTAGAACAGAAATGCCATCTCGGAACAACTTCCGCGACCAAATTCCCGCCGCCGCACTTCCTGAATTCCAATTCTCAATGTCCGGTAACCCGACAAATCAGGCAAGTGAAATTGAATCGGTATAGACGAAAGGCGTTTACCGGGACCGATCGTGCTTTGGTCGGTTTTGAATCCGCAGTCTACCATTCCCAAATGCGAGGCACTTGGGGCATTCATTTCAGTGGAGATACACACTTCCATTGGTACCTAGGCACTACGAAAGTCAGAATCCTCCGCTTCAAAAATCTTCCGCCATTCCGGCATTACCGTGGCCTTCAAAACCACGTTTGAGGTATTCACCAGGGTTAGCCCCGACAACTCGCTTGAACGCCTTACTGAACGCAGCGTCGGACTCGTAACCGACCGACCGAGCGACGTCTATGAGCTTTTTGTCACGCTGTTGGAGTAACTGCATCGCCTTCTGCATCCGCCACTCGGTTACATATTCCAGTGGTGTTTGTCCGAGTAGCTCTTTAAAACGTGCTGCGAATGCGGAGCGAGACATGCCCGCCGCTTCGGCCAGGGATTCGACCGTCCAGGGTGTATTCACTCTGTCGTGAATGGCACTCAGGGCAGTGCCCATTTGAGGATCGAAAATCGCACGAAGCCATCCTTTGTTGCGTTCCGGTCCCGACGCGATATGCGCCCGGAGTACCTGGATAAACAGGACCTCGGCCAGCCGAGTCGCGACTACTTCAGATCCCGGCGCCTGTTCTGCCATTTCTGACGCCAGCGCCTGCATTGTGTTGTGAAGAGCAAGCGTGCGTGCCTGATCGGCCTTCATCAGAATGAAGCTCGGCAATAACTGAGTGATCGGCTTCAGGCTGGCGCGATCGAAACTCAAGGACCCACAGACGATTGTCGTCGGTGCGCCACCACCTCCACAATGAGCGACATTGCCGTTGGCTTTGGCCCCGATCTCGCGGAAACTCCACCTCGGACGTGTTCGCGGGCTGTCGCGCAAAACAATCGAAGTCCCCCGGGCCAGCAAAAAGCAATCACCACCGGTGAGGGGAATCGGCTCCGGAATCCCTTCCACACTCAGCCAGCAGTTGCCGCGCGAAAGCATGGCGAAGTGCGCCAAATCTGTGGGTGACATCTTTTTGCCGGAAGGCGTGACTTTTTCTTCGGTCTGCTTTTCCTGTTTCACGCCCCACGGGGCTGTGGCTTCGAGCCTGTGCAGACCGAAAGCGGTTACGTGCATCGTTCTGAAGATGTCTGTTATCGGGTCCAACTCAGCCCTCCCTCTTTTGGACGAATAGACAAAAGATTAGGACTCCCGGGCAGTTCTCGTCCACCGCCAAAGAATCTACTCCTCTGTACGGAATGCTAACACATCTACCGAAGGGAGTAATTATGGGAAAGCTTGAGGGTAAAGTTGCAGTCATCACGGGTGGATCGAGCGGCATGGCGCTGGCGAGCGCCAAGCGCTTCGTTGAAGAAGGCGCCTACGTTTTCATCACGGGCAGGAGGCAGGAGCAGCTCGATGAGGCCGTCAAGCTGATTGGCCGGAACGTGACCGGCGTGCGCGGTGACGCGGCCAATCTCGACGACCTCGACCGTCTGTTCGATACGGTCAAGCGGGAAAAGGGCAAGATCGACGTCCTGTTCGCGAGCGCCGGCAGGGGCGAAGCCGTACCACTGGGCGAGATTACCGAGCAGCACTTCGATGCGACCTTCGGCCTGAATACGCGCGGAACGCTGTTTACGGTTCAGAAGGCGTTGCCGCTGTTCAACGATGGCGGATCGATCATCATGACCGGATCAGTTGCTTCGGTGAAAGGTTTTCCTGGTTTCGGCGTGTATGCGGCGAGCAAGGCGGCGTTGCGCTCATTCGCACGCACGTGGCTCAACGAACTGAAGGGCAGGAATATCCGGGTGAACGTGCTGGGCCCGGGGCCGATCGCCACACCGATGCAGGAAGAAGTTCTCACCAAGGAGGCGAAGGAGATGTTCGAGTCCCTGATCCCGCGGGGAAAGATGGGTCAACCTGAGGAAATCGCGACGGTCGCGCTGTTTCTTGCTTCAGACGATTCGAGCTTCGTGAATGGGGTGGAGTTGTATGTCGACGGCGGCTTCTCGGCCATCTGACGTCGGCAGACTCGGTGAGCCGCACGCAGCGTTCGGCCTGGATCTGTCACTTGGGATCGCATCGTCAACATGTCAGGAAGATCGTCACTCCGGCGTGCGATTTACCCGAAGGTCGTTCCGAAACTTGCGATGAGATCGGACACGACTTGATGTAGGGAAATGGAGAGATTTCGATGAGCACGAAAGAGAATGTCCAGATTGTGAAGGATTTTTTTGCGGCACTCGGCCGCCGCGATAAGCAAGGTTTGCTGGCGTTGTCTGCCGAAGATATTGAGTGGATCATTCCGGGCGAGGACTGGCCGCTGGCCGGCACGCACCGCGGGCACGCGGGATTGGAGAATTTACTTCAGAAGGCTAACGAAACGGTGGAAACTTCCTACCCAGAGCCTCCCGAGTTCATAGCGCAGGGAGACCGGGTTCTGGTCGTCGGCTTCGCTACGGGGAGAATCAAAGCCACGAATAGGACGTTCGAGGACCATTGGGTCTTCGACATTACCGTTCGAAATGGCAAAGTTGACGAACATCCGGGAGTATATCGACACGCAAGCACTGGCGCGGGCCTCCGAGATGGCCGCGAGTCCCAGGCCCTGACCCATCACCGAGATCCGATAGGTAACCAAGAGTTAGCTCGTGTTTACTGATGACTTTCTGACGAAGGGTTTCTCAGTATCGGACTCAAGTCCTGATAAACGCGGTGCATTCGATGGGTCGATGCAACACCATCTAGGAACTGATCTGTTTAAAGGTGGTGATTATGATCCAACGGAAGAGGTCGAGATTATCTCCCACGGAGAAGAACGACATTATGGCGCCGATGGAAGTGCGGGCAGTCCTTGCACGAAATCGGGCGTGCTCATGGCAGGCCGCATCCCACCATTCGCAAGTTTGTTGTTGCCTCGCGGCGGCATTCCTCCCGCAGCACGTCGCCGCTCGCGCCTTTCGCTCAACTTGGCAGAGCGAGAGGATATTTCGCGAGGGATCGCTTCGGGATTGCCGCTTCGTGAGATTGCTCGACGACTGGATCGAGCAGCGTCCACATTGAGCCGGGAGATTTCTCGCAACGGTGGCCGTCCGACCTATCGCGCTCATGCGGCAGATGACCATGCCTGGGACTTGGCCTTGCGGCCGAAGAAGTGCCTTCTTGCCGTCAGCCGCAAGTTACGCAACATCGTTGCGAGTAAACTGATCCTGAACTGGTCGCCCGAGCAGATTTCCGGATGGCTGAAAATTCAGTTTCCCGATGACGCGAGCATGCGAGTGTCCCACGAAACGATTTATCGTAGCCTCTTCATTCAAGCGCGGGGAGTGCTGAAAAAAGAGCTGATGGACCACCTGCGGTCGAAACGGCGCATGCGCCGCTCGCGACACGCAACTGTCAGCGGACAGTCACGCGGTCAGATCGTCGATGCCATCTCGATCCGCGAAAGGCCTGCGGAAGTGGAAGACCGAGCGGTTCCTGGTCATTGGGAAGGCGATCTGCTGAGCGGCGCAAAAAACAGCTACATCGCGACGCTGGTGGAACGCCATTCACGCTTTGCCATGCTGATCCGGGTGCGGAGCAAAGAAACGGATGTTGTAGTCGCCGCCTTGAGCCGGCATGTTCGCAAACTTCCCGCCACGCTGAAACGCTCGCTGACGTGGGACCGCGGACTGGAGATGGCGAAACACAAGGACTTCACGGTAGCTACCGATGTGCAGGTTTACTTCTGCGATCCGCAAAGCCCTTGGCAACGCGGCACCAACGAAAACACTAATCTGCTGTTACGGCAATACTTCCCACGAGGCACCGATCTGTCTGGCTATTCTCAAGAGCAGCTCGACCAGGTCTCGCTGCTCTTGAATCAACGACCGAGAAAGACCTTAGGATTCCAAACTCCTGCGGATAAACTTCAGGCCAGTGTTGCGTCGACCGCCTGAGCTGACAGCCGTTACCGGACATCTCTAACAGTGTCGGCCCTGTCAAATACTTTTTGAGCAGACTCCGCCGATCACTCCGAAGAGTGGTCTTCGTTGTTCGCTTTGTCCGCTGCTTCGACGACCACGGCTCGTTTGGTAATCTCTCGATCGGTTTCGGTCCGACCTAAACATCTCTTCGATCTAACTTCGACCATGATTACTTCTTCGAACTCCCTTTACAGGGAGCGGGATGCCCAACCAAGTGGACGGTGTTACTTCACACCATGTCCGGTACCGAGCTGTCCCGCGTACGAACCGAACTCCATCGACGGTGAATACTCGCGGCCATTTCGCCACATCCAGTACAAACGCACTCCCAGCCTGCGGCCCATCGCGACCTTGGCAATGCTCCGATGCCGTCGCATCGCCAAGTGCAAGTACCGACGTCGCCAGTCCGCATTGTTGCGCACCGCCGCTTGCGCCGCCTCCACCAGCAAGAAGCGCAACAACGAATTGCCTTGCTTGCTGATGTGCCCCAGTCGTTGCTTGCCACCACTGGAGTCTTCGCTAGGAATCATCCCCACGTAGTTGCCGATCTGCTTGCCACGATGAAATCGGTTTGGATTTCCAACGATCAACACATACGCGAGGGCCGTAAGCGGGCCCACGCCCGGATGCGTCATCAAGCGCGCTGCCTCGGGCCGCTTCTTGGCTTCCTGCTCGGCAGCAGCAGTGAGTTCTTCGATCATCGGATGCAATCGATCCAGTAACTCCAACAACTCTTGCCGGCGCCGACTGGCCCAAGGCGCCAACGCCAGCTTTTCTAACTGCTCTCGGCCTTGTTCGCTGAACAGTTTTTTCTTCCAGCGATAGCCCTCGTTCATCGCCAGCGCCTGCAGCTGATTCATGATCCGCGTGCGCATCTGCACCAGCCGGTGCCGGTGCCACAGCAGTTGACGCATATCGCGATTCTGCGGACTCGGCACCCAGATCCGCGGAAAGCGATCTTCCACCATCAGCTGCAGCAGCAGTTGCGCATCTTTGCGATCGGTTTTTTGCTTCTTGACGCGCCTGGCCTGGATCTCCGCGGGGTCCCCGATCCACACTTCGAAATCCAACTCCGCCAGCAGTCGCTCGAACCAGCGGGAATAGCCGGTCGCTTCCATCCCCACTTGCACCTGGACTCCTCGCAGCTTCAGATCCCGATAAAACTTCTCCACCTCCCCATCACTGTGGTTCAACCGTCGTTCGCTATATTCACCAGTCGCTTCCGCCAAAAATGCAATCTGCTGAAAGCTCGGGTGATAATCTACGCCTATCAACATGTTCGGCTCCTTCCTCCCGAGTCTCTGGTCGTCAACCAAAGTGTACTCAGGTCGAGGGAGCCGACACTGTTATGCAATCATGTGAAAATCGCATAAGAACCACAGAGCGTCATTTCACCGTGGACATATGGCGCTGATATCGAGCCTTCACACCCGGGAACTCACTGTGAATCGCGTCACGCTCCTTCCAAGTGAGAGCCGCATACCGGGGAGCTTCTTTGCCGCCGATTTGATTGAAGAGCGCCCTTGTAAATCCTCCAGCGGCCGTGCGGCGAGCGGCCTTCTGGCGAACGCTGAGTTTCTTTTTCTTCATGATTCCTCCTGAACCGGAATCTACCGGGAATTTCGCACTCGCCGGTAGAACGAAGCCTGGAGGAAACGCACACCATGTCTATTACGGAATCTCTGAAAGATCAGTTGATCCAGTTAACTGCCCAGCGGCGTGAGCACGAAAAGGCCGCGAACGCTATCCGGCGCAACGAGGTCAAGATTCGCCGGGCTCTTTCGTCTGTTGCTTCCCTGCCCAGAATCAACCAGTCGGGAACCTGTTTCAATTCGGTTTGAAGTTGATGGCGAGTGGATGCGAGTTCACTCTTCTTTCTTTTGGCGACCGGTATCCGGTATTACGTGGAGGTTGGAAGGTACGGCTATTGCTTCTCCCGATTCGGGAAGAGTATGGGCGGCTGGATTCATGAGCGGCAGTCGGACTCCGAATGGAATGAGTGGCAAAAGTACTTGGTGGAGTAGAGAAACGGGTCGGACAGGAAGAGGACGGAATATAGGAGGCTTTCTGGTGCCCTTTGGCAGCCCCGCTCCAGAGATCGGGGATCGTTTCTCTGACGGCCCTCTGAAACAGGTGGGGGCGTAGGTACCGATTGGGCCCGTTTAATCGGTACTTCTCGAGTGAGCAATATCTCTAAACGCAACTAAACATGTCACTTAGTTACCGAAGATCGTGGGTTCGATCCCCACCGCCCCTACCAAGACTTCCACAAACGAAACTACTTGCCTAACCGCACTCTCTGTTTCACTTCAGCCTTGATCGGGGTATAAACCGAGCATGTCGCTGGAGACCCGGACAATTGGTCCGCGCCCCGAGTCTTGGTCATGGACGATAACGTTCAGCTTTGCGAACTCGTTGAGCAGTATCTAGGGTCTCAAGGATTCCACGTGGATTCTGTCCACAACGGGACAACCGGAGTGGCCAGTTCTCTTTCCAATTCCTATGACATGGCCATTCTGAATGTGATGCTCCCCGGAATTCGCGGATTTGAAGGCGTTACGGTAGATTCGGTCCAAATCGGCGATCCCCGTGATCATGCTGACAGCCCACGATTCGATTCGCGGAGAGTGATTCGGCGCTAGACCAGCATCCGTTCGGAGGCGCCCCCCGAGCGGTCTCTACGTCGTGCGTTGTTTCCCTTCACCAGGACAGCTTTAGACCTAGTTGGACCTGGCGAGAGCTGGTGGCAGTTGAGGTAACTACGCCGGCCGTTGGCGACGGTCCTCCCGTTGCTGCCGCGTAGACGACAGGGTTTGGCGTGTTGAAGTTCGTGTGATTGAACAGGTTGAAGATTTCGCCGCGGAATTGCAGGCCGACTCGCTCAGAGATGAAGAACTTCTTTGCAGCGGAGATGTCGGTTTCGATTATCGACGGCCCAGGCAGCGTATTGCGGCCGGCGTTGCCGTACGTTCCGGGCAGAGGCTGAATGAATGCCGACGGATTGAAATATCGGTTTGGATTGCCGCTGATGAGCTGGCCTGTGAAATTGGGATTGATTGAAGGGCGGACCGGATTGCGAGAGTCGCCGTCGTTCGATGGGTTGTAGGAAAGCTGCGGCGTGAACGGCAGGCCCGATTGCAGCGTTTCGATTCCACTGATCTGCCAATTGCCGAAAGCTCGGCGAACCCAAGCGCTGCCATCGGAGCCGCGGCCAAAGGGAAGGTCATACGTCGCGTTGATCACTCCGGCGTGACGAATGTCGAATGACGCTCGGCCGTAGTCTGCGCGAGGATCGAGTGGGTTGGCGACAAATGCGGGTGAGTTTGTGGCGACGCTGGTGTTGAGATTGTCACCGTCGTCGAGAGCTTTGGAGAAAGTGTAGACACCGCGAAACTGCAAGCCGTGTGTGAGGCGCTGGTTAAAGTCGGCTTCAAGACCGTTGTAGGAACTGATGCCCTGCGAGAACCAGTGCGTCGTATTGGAAACGGAGTTATTCGCCAGCGGCGCGCCGGTCGGATAGTAGAGCAATCCGGCGGGATAGCTCGCCGGGCATGGAGCGGCGGGGCAAATCGTGCCAATCGGGAGATTCGCGTCGGCGGAAAGAAACTCATGATAACCGTGAGAGCCGACGTAGCCGACGCTGACCGTAGTGTTCGGTGCGAGTTGCTGCTCGACCTTTAGTGACCACGATTCGACCGTCGGCGTTCGCAGATCGGGCTGAACGCCGCTGGGAATTACCTTCGCGCTTTTGTAAGTCGCGTCAGGGGCGATCGTCGAGAACGGGATGCTCTTGGCAGCTGAGACCGTATTGAACGGGCCGTTTTGGTCGAGGCGGTAACTGAGATTGTCGATCAGCGCATAGTAAGTACCGAAACCGCCGCGCACCACGGTTTTCTTGGAGCCAAACGGCGACCATGCCAAACCGAAACGGGGAGCTGGCAGAAATTTGGCGTTGTTTTCGGAGAGCGCCGATGAGCCCACCACAGGGTTGGTAATGATGGTTCCAGTCGAATCGAAAGCGTAGTTCGAGGCGCGACCATCGACCTCATTCCAGCCGTTTGTTGATTCGGCGCGAAATCCGATTCGAATTTCCAGCGAAGGCTTCAGGTGGATTGTGTCTTCGGCATAGAACGCTCCTTGCAAGGAGCGCCAGCCGAGCGGCGTGAAATTTGGAGCAAACGTATACGTGCTGACTGTGCCCTGCAGAAATGTCTGCAGGTTGGTGAACGAAGCCTGGCCGTATTGATCCTGAATCAGGGTGTCATTGGCTTGAAGCCGTTGGATCCACGCCCCGAACGACAGTAGATGGCGGCCGCGCGTAACGGTGACTTGATCGCTGCCGGTGAAGAGATTGCGTACGGCGGTCAGGTTGCTGCCTGCATTGGTTCCGCCGTTCGTGATTTGTGACGCACCGTTAAGGGTGGTTCCGCCGCCGACAACCAACGCGCCGACAGGTTGATCGGCGTGAATCCAACCAGGCAAATCGACGGTGGTGCCGCTGTCGAAGAAAAACGCTCCGCGTGAAAAGCCGAAGGTGGCGCGATTCACGACGCTGGGTGAAAAAATGTGCGTCTCGGTAAGGCTGACGACTTGCTCGCGCAGACGGGCAGCGACAAAACTGATGGGATTCGAAGTTGGAGAATGCGCGTCGCTGTCGTCAACCGTGTAGACGGCAGATAACGTGTCGCTGGTCGAAAAGTTCTGATCGATGCGAGCAGTCCCGAAATCTTCGCGGATGTGCTGGATGGGATTGCTGAAGGCTTCGGCGATGCCGCTGGCCGATCCGTCGGAGTTGAGCAGTTCCGGACCGTTGGCAACAGGCCAAAGAGAAAGAAGGGGCTGAATGCTCGGCACGGCTTTCGCACGGGATGCGTTATCGGGGACAAGCGTGAGATCGCTCAAGCCAAGTGTCTGGCGGAAGCCTTCGTAGTTGACGAAGAAAAATGTTTTGTCCTTGACGATCGGGCCGCCGGCTGACGCGCCGAATACGTTGCGCTCGAAATGTGGGATATCGCCGTGATCGAAAAAATTCCTGGCATCGAGGGCGCTGTTACGCAGAAATTCATAGGCTGATCCGTGAAATTGATTCGTGCCGTTCGCGGTCACGACATTGACCTGCGCGCCTGGACGCTTGCCGTATTCGGCGCCGTATGTGTCTTTGACCACTGCGAATTCGCGCACGGCGTCGACCCCGAGAAGCTGCCCGCTGAGGCCGCCAGGCGTGTTGTTCACCTCGGAGGCGCTGGTGAATTCGACCCCATTGAGTAGGAACAGGTTTTCTTGAGGACGACGACCCGAAACGGCAAACATATTGCCAACGACGGAGTTCGACGTCCCGATTCCGCCGGCGCGTTGCGATGTGTAGTTAATGATGCCGGGGTTTAGCGTGAGCAACTGGTCGTAGCTTCGCCCATTGAGCGGTAAGTCTTTGACCTGGCGCTCGCCGACGAGTCCGGAGATGTCCTCAGTGGTGATTTGAATCGCACCGCTGTTTGCTGGAACTTCAACCGTTTGGTGA
This sequence comes from uncultured Acidobacteriota bacterium, assembly GCA_963795355.1. Taxonomy (GTDB): domain Bacteria; phylum Acidobacteriota; class Terriglobia; order Acidiferrales; family UBA7541; genus Acidiferrum. The sequence continues at coordinate 130,294 of CAWCHM010000004.1, read as the reverse complement.
ACGTCGCCCACCTGAAGGGTGAGATCGATCTCTTCGCGCTGGCCTACGACAAGCGCGATTCCCGTTCGACGGTCGGACTGAAAGCCGTCCTTTGACGCGGCGACCTCGTAGTGGCCGACGGTCAGCGCGGTTGCGTTGAATCTCCCCGCATCATCAGTCACGAGCGAGCGGCTGCTACCTGTCTCAAGATTGATCACCGTAACCACGGCACCTGCGACAGCGGCGCCGGACGTGTCGGTTACCGAGCCCCACAAAGAAACTTCGCCTTGCGCCATCAAACTGTGAGGCAGGGCAGCGGTGAACAAACCTAAGAGAGCAAAAGAGAAAATGAACTTTTTCGAGGACGAAGCGATTCGCTGGAATAAACGCATCTTGGACACTCCTGAAGTGTTCTTATGCGCGTCGCCATGGACGCGGAGAAAGGTGATCGAGAACTACTGCAACTACGTATTGGGAGAATTCAGCTAACGGCGGGCGTGACTGGTCAACAACAACACGAAGGCGCAGAGACGCGCGAGCGATGCCAGAGGAGGGTAATTTGGGTGAGAGGAGTCAAGGTCGCGTCGCTCCAGGGGCGGCGACGTTGAGTCTTGCGGTCGAAGCGGAATGCGTTGTGACGGATGCGTGAACTCCAGACCATACCAATTGCAGTCCGGCAGCGAGCGCGATCGCGGCAACAACCACTTTTAATCTTTGCGCCGGCACACGCTTCGCCAAAACGCATCCAATGACGACGCCGGGAATGCCTCCAGCGAGGAGCTCCAGCAAAACCGGAGTGCTGATTGATCCGAGCGTCCAGTGCACGGTGCTTCCGATAACGGCGAGAACCAATCCAAAAATGATGTCGGTGCCTACAACTTGTGCCGGCGACATTTCGGAATAATTGAGGAGCAGCACTGTCCCCAGAGCGCCAGCGCCAGCGGAAGAAAACCCAGATTCGATGCCGATCGGGAAAGCAAGCCAGGGCAGCCAGCGTGAATTCTTGACGACGAAATTGGGGTTTTGAGCCTTCGGCACAAAACTCAAACCGGCGGTAACTGTGAGCAACAAACCGAGAATGATGACTACATACGGACTGTTTCCGGCATGCGCAAACGCACGAAGTGCGATGATGCCCAGGATCAGGCCCGGCACGGCGCCGGTCAGCATGAGCCGAAAATAGCGCGAGTTCACATTTCGTCGAAAAAGATAGAACGGTGCCGCGATCAGCCGAAGAATACCGGCAAAAACGAAGGCCGTTCCTACGGCTTCGCCCGCGGGCAAGCCCACAATCAAAAGCAGCGCGGGGACGGTGAAACTGCCACCGCCGATTCCGGTCAGGCCGACAGCGAGCGCGATGAGAAAACCGAGAAGAAGATGCATTAGTCCGTTTTCTCCGAAAAGGTGTGAATGCCGCACTCAAGTTTTTTGCCGCCCCAACGCCCGGAGCGAAGATTTTCAGGATTGTCCGGGATCGCGGTGCAGGGTTCGCATCCGATGCTGGCGTAGCCGCGATCATATTGCGGCAGGTAGCTCAGCTGGTGCTTGCCCGTGTATTCCCACACTTGCGCCCATGTCCAATCGGCAAGTGGACTCACTTTGAGTAGAGTCTTCCCGCTGGGAAGGCGATGATGCTCGATCTTCTTGAGATTCTTCCTTGTAGGAGATTGCTCGCGACGAAGCCCAGTAAACCAGATTTCGAAGGGCTCGAGCGACGCCATCAAGGGCTCAACTTTTCGTAGTTGGCAGCATTTTGCCGGATCGACAGCGTAGAGAAGTCCAAATTCGGATTCTTGCTGCTTCACCGTTTGGCGTGACAGCGCATTCACAAGATTCAAGCGCCATTCCTTTGTGATTTTGTCGCGGAAATTGTAGGTATCGGCGAAGTGGTAGCCGGTCTCCAGGAAAACAACCGGTACCTGAGGTAAATGTTTCCGCAGCAGATCGAGAACGATCATGTCCTCGGCCTGAAAGCTGCACGTTAGGCAAACCGAATTCGCAGCGGCTTCGCGGACGAGGTGATCGACGATCGATTCAGCATCGCTATTTTCGACCGTTTCAATATATTCGGCGGTTGGCACGTTGTTCGCCTTTCTCCGTGGCTGACACCAGTCGTAGTGACTGCGCATGTGCCAAGATTTTCGGAATGAATTCACCGACGGATAGCTGCGTTGCGTTACCGGACAGATCAAAGATCGATCGCTCAAGACTTTCCTGTTCGATCAAGTGCTTTACGTCGTGGCCGAGCGCGTCGGCGTCAATGAGGACCAGCAATCCAGCGGAGTACAACAAATCGAATACGTTGCGCAACGATTCGCGTTTCAACGAGGCAGCGCGTAGAACGACGGTCTCGAAACCTGCTGCAAACAGCGCACGCTCGGCGGATTCGACGGCCGCGCCCGGAATCAAAAAAACCGCAGGGCGATGCCCATGGCGTTCGAACTTTTCCGTTGAGGTGACCGGGCGCATGAGGCTCTGTGAATCTCGCCATGGTTCAACCACTGAAGACTTTGAGCGATCCTCAAAAATCATGCCCGCGGCGAGGGTGGCATTGGAAATGGGATCGATCAGGATGAAGCTTCCGGTCGACCGGCTTTCGGTGTAGGGATCGAAGAAAAGCGGGAGGCTTGTTTCGACCTCAACGACGCCGATTCCATTCATTTCCAAAGCCCCCACGTTCTCGCGAGCGAGGGTGTTGATATTCACGCGATGGCGAATATTTGACACACGAGCTTTCACCGAACGGGTTGTGTGCTTGGCGAGGTAACTCTGGCCGACAACGAGTGGCTTTTCGTTCATCCAAACGATCGTGGCGGCAAATGAGGCTGAGGCGCTCGGCGGGTTCGATGCAGACACGAGCATGTCACCTCGGCTGACATCAATCTCGTCATCGAGTTCGAGTGTGACCGATTCGCCTTGGCCCGCGGATTCGAGTTTGCCTTCATACGTGACGATCCCGCGCACAGTCGTCGCCTTGCCCGACGGCAGCGCCACGATCGGGTCGCCGACCCGAACTTCACCTTCCACGACTTGTCCAGCGAAGCCGCGGAATGTAGAGTCGGGCCGAATGACCAATTGAACCGGGAAACGCAGCGAGTAAATCGTGGCCGCTTCGCGAACCGGAACAGTCTCGAGGTGTTCGAGCAGCGTCGGGCCTTCGTACCAGGCAGTCTTCGCGCTCGGCTCAACGATATTGTCGCCTTCCGTCGCGCTAACGGGAATGCACACAGCCGCGGGAATACCCAGCTGAGCGGCCAGATTCTGAAAATCATCGCTCAGCCTCGAAAAAACATCTTCGCGATAATCCACAAGATCCATCTTGTTGATGGCAGCGACGACGTTTGGAATTCCCAGCAGCGATGCGATGTACGAATGACGCCGAGTTTGCGGCAACAGGCCTTTTGTCGCATCGACGAGAATGATCGCGAGGTTGGCCGTAGACGCGCCAGTCGCCATATTTCGCGTGTATTGCTCATGACCCGGAGTATCGGCAATGATGAAGCGTCGTCGCGCAGTCGCGAAGTAACGGTAGGCAACGTCGATCGTGATTCCCTGCTCTCGCTCGGCGCGCAGCCCATCGGTGAGCAACGAAAAATCTATGAGCCCCGTGGAACGATTGACCTTGCTCTTCTTCACCGAAGCAAGCTGGTCCTCGTAAACGCCCTTCGCGTCGTGCAGAAGCCGGCCGATCAACGTTGATTTGCCGTCGTCGACGCTCCCCGCGGTTGTGAAACGCAGCAGATCTTTTTTCAGCTCCTGCTGTAAGAACGAGTCGAATGTCTCGGCGGCTGCGAACGCGGTGGACATTAGAAATAGCCCTCCCGCTTCTTCATCTCCATCGAGCCTTCTTCGTCGTGGTCGATCGCACGGTTTTCGCGCTCCGAACGCCGGAAAGAAATCATTTCCTCAATTATTCTTGGCAGCGTGTCGGCTTCAGAACGGATGGCGCCCGTGCAGGGGACGCAGCCAAGTGACCGCATGCGGCACTTCACGAGTCGCGGCTGCTCGCCAAATTTTAGCTCGCTTCGATCGTGGATCACCACGAGCGACCCGTTGCGCAAGACGACCTCACGCTCTTTGGCGTAGTAGAGCGGCACGATCGGAATGTTTTCCGCGAGGATGTACAGCCACACATCGAGTTCGGTCCAGTTTGAAAGCGGGAACACGCGGATGCTCTCGGACTTGTTGATCCGCGAATTAAACAGATTCCATAGCTCCGGCCGCTGATTCTTGGGATCCCACTGGCCGTGAGCATCGCGAAACGAATATATTCTTTCCTTCGCGCGCGACTTTTCTTCGTCGCGACGCGCTCCGCCGAAAGCGGCGTTGAAGCCGCCCTCCGCCAGAGCGTCGAGAAGGCTCTTGGTCTTGAGCAAGCCGCAGCACTTTTGCGTTCCCAGCGTGAAGGGATTTGCGCCTGTTTGCAGCGCTTCTTCATTGCGATGAACGATGAGTTGCGCGCCAATTTCTTTCGCGTACGAGTCGCGGAACGCAATCATCTCGGGAAACTTGTAGCTCGTATCAATATGAAGCAGAGGGAACGGAATCTTGCCTGGGTGAAAGGCCTTCTGCGCCAAGCGCAGCATTACAGAGGAATCTTTCCCAATTGAATACATCATCACCGGGTGAGAGAACTCGGCCACCGCTTCCCGAAGGATGTAGATGCTCTCTGCTTCGAGTTTGCGAAGGTGGCTCAAGCGCCCCGCGTCCACGAAGGACGCGAGTTGATTCGCGCTCGCTCGGTCTCTGCTTTCGACTTCTTCCGTTGTGAACTGCATTATTTTCAATCCGTTCCCGTTCGTTGGCAGCCCCAAAAACAAAAAACCCACCTGCCAGCATCTCTGGCGGTGGGTTCGCTTACAGCGCGGCTAGATTAGATTTCTAGACGATGAGCCCCTGAGCGCCAGAACACACGTATGCGCAACAAGTACAACACGCACAAGCGAACGTTCCGCGCAATGAGGCTTGGTCAATCACGACTGTTATCCTACCTCCAAATGCCAGCCTTGGCAAACTCAATGTCTAGAACAAACTGGCAGCGCAGACTTCTCGCCAACGTCAGTAAATCTCACAGCGTGACAATTTCGATCAACTTTGGCACCTGTCAGCATCGAGCCCTGAAAGGCAAAACCGAGTTGACCAAAAGCGTGGCGGATGCCCAGCATGCATGTGAAAATGCGTCCACGTTGTCAGCGCTACCAAGAAATACCGAACATGAGGAGTCGTGTATGAGACTGACGGGCCGGCGGCCTAGGCTTGGGTTAGCAGGGTTCGTCGTCGTGACAACCGCGTTCTTTCTTCTCCCAGGGATCGGTAAAGCGCAAAACACCGTGGAGTTGAAGGGCTGGTCGGAAGCGTTGCATAGCACCGACGTGGGAAGCCCCGTTATACATGGTTCAGCAAAGCCCACGAGAGACGGTCTCGAAGTCGTCGCAAGTGGAAGAGATATTTGGGACAATTCGGATCAATTCCATTTCGTCTACCAAAAGCAGACCGGAGATTTCGACGTGGTTGTTCGTGTCGAAAGCTTGACGGCGGCGCATCTCTATTCACGAGCCGGACTCATGTCGCGCGAGAGTCTATCTCCGGATAGTCGTCACGTTTTCTTCCTGGTCTTTCCCGATAACCGGCCACGCCACAAAAACAAAAGCGCGTACGAATTCCAATATCGTACAAAAAAGGGCGGCGAAAGCGCCGCAATCTATCCACCACGCAAGTCCGGACATCCCGCATTCCCTGTTGAGTTTCCGCATGCATGGCTTCGGCTAATGCGAGCCCGAAATACCTTCACCGGCTTCGTCAGTGCGGATGGGAAAACCTGGAAAGAATACGGTTCGCACTCCCTCGACCTTCCTGAGACAGTGTTTCTCGGTTTAGCGACGACCTCGGAGATCGAAACTGCCTCTACGACTGCAGTTTTTAAAGATCTGAGCCTTGGGAAACAGTAATAGCGCAGTGGCGACGCGTCTGAAGATTCGTAATTGGATGTGAATACCGTTCAAATACTAAGAGCGTTTTTGTTGTCGATATCCGGAGGATCCAATGCGACTGATCCACAAGTCCAGACTTACAGTGTTCGCCCTCGCAATCGTCGGCGCGTCGTGCGCCTTCAGCTCGCTTACCCCGGCTCAAAGTGAATCAAAGGGTGGGGCTGCCGAAGCAAAACCCGAGAACTGTCCGAACGATGACAGTGGATTGAAATTGCCTTCTGGCTTTTGTGCAAGCGTATTTGCTGACGGTATTGGTCACGCGCGCCACCTGGTAGTGGCGCCGAGCGGCGTGGTTTATGTGAATACATGGTCCGACACCGACTATGGCGACGCCAAACCGCCCGAGGGTGGTTTCCTGGTTGCGCTGCAGGACGAGGCGGGCAGGGGGAAAGCAGACGTCAAGGAGCGGTTTGGCGAAACAGTTCAGACCGGCGGGGCTGGAGGCACTGGAATTGGCCTATATAAAGATTCGCTTTACGCGGAGCTCAATGACCGAATCGTACGTTATTCGTTAGTCGCTGATTCCATTGTGCCGAAAGATCCTTCCGCAACAATCGTCTCCGGATTGCCTCTGGGTGGCGATCATCCCATGCACCCTTTCATCATCGACGCAGCTGGGGCGATTTACATCGATGTGGGCACCGCTACCAATTCCTGCCAACTCAAAAATCGCACGCTGAAGTCACCCGGCGCATATCCATGCACCGAGCTCGAAACCCGCGGCGGTATCTGGCGCTACGACGCGAACAAGATGAACCAACGCTTCTCTAAAGCCGAACGCTTCGCGACCGGAATTCGTAACGGCGAAGGATTCGCCATCGACACCAGCGGCCGTCTGTTTGTGACGCAACATGGGCGCGACCAACTGCATTCGAATTGGCCCGACCTTTACAAACCCGATCAGGAGGCGACGCTACCGGCCGAACAGGTGATGCTCTTGAAGCAGGGTGGCGACTACGGATGGCCCGAGTGTTACTACGATCCATTCGTGAAAAAACTCGTTCTGGCGCCCGAATATGGTGGCAACGGTGGAAAAAAAATCGGCGTCTGTGCGAGTAAAACTCCGCCCGTTGCCGCATTCCCCGCGCATTGGGCGCCGAACGGAATGGTTCGCTACGACGAGAAACAATTCCCTGCCCGCTATCGGAATGGCGTTTTTATTGCATTTCACGGATCGTGGAACCGCGCGCCGTATCCGCAGGGTGGCTACAATGTCGTTTTTCAGCCGATGTCCGGGGATCATGTCTCAGGACAGTGCGAAATATTTGCGGACGGTTTTGCGGGAGCAGTGAAGACACCTGAAGGCGCTCTGCATCGTCCGAATGGTTTAGCCGTCGGGCCGGACGGCGCACTCTACGTTTCGGACGACATACGCGGGCGAATTTATCGAATTACTTATCACGGCGGTGCAGTCGAATCTGGCGACAACATTACGCCGTGCCCAAGCGCAACGTCGCCGGCCGGTGAAGTCGTCGGAACGGACGCCAATCCAGCCGACGGCTCGCAACCAGACGCTGGCGCCTCTGTATCCACCATTGCTCTGCCCGAAGGCGCAACAGTAGAGATGGTTGCGCTCGGTGATCGGATTTACCACGGCCAAGTGGGCGGCGCGGCATGCACGGGTTGCCACGGCGACAAGGGTCAGGGCTCGACTTTGGGCCCGGACCTGACGGGTAAGCAATGGCTATGGAGCGATGGGAGTTATGCTGGAATCACGAAAACGATCGCCGCAGGCGTCTCTCAACCTAAAAAGTTTCGCAGCCCAATGCCAGCAATGGGTGGCGCACAACTCACAGTTGATCAAGTCTCTGCGCTTGCGGCATTTGTGTGGACTCTGAGCCATCAAGGTAAAGCCGCTTCGGTTAGTTCCACAAGCCCACCCGCAGAATTGTCTATCCCCGGCGAGAAAATCTACCCGGAAAGTTTAACTTCTGCGCAGGACGGCAGAGTCATCATCGGTTCGATCACCGCGCGAACCATATTTATTGTCAATCCGGGTGAATCCACGGCCGCACCTTGGATTCGGCCCGACAGTGAGCTCACGCTGGGGGTCTACGGAGTTTTTGCCGACGAGAAAAGCAACACACTCTACGCTTGCTTTTCTTCGTTCCCGGGATCACACGACGCTGCGCCGCAAGCTACCTCCGTTCTGAAATCTTTTGACCTGAAAACAGGAGCTTTCAAGGAGCGCTATCCCCTTCCGACAGCGGGCGCTTTCTGCAATGACATTGCTGTCGGATCGGATGGCACAGCCTATATCTCCGACACGGAGAATATGGAGGTTGATCGTCTGCAAAAGGGTTCCCATCAACTCCAGGTATGGGCTGGGATGGGTGGATTTGGCCCCAAGGGTGGCGTTCTCGACGGCATTTCAGTACTTGGAAATCGGCTCTTCGTCAACACTCTGGAAACGAGCAAGCTGTTTGTCGTTCCAATCGAGACCGACGGTCACGCCGGCGCAATTTCTGAAATGAAACTCGATCGAGGCATTGAAAATCCCGACGGTATGCGCAGCTTCGGGAAGGACAGCTTGTTGATCGTAGAAGGAGGCGGAAAAGGCCGTCTTTCGCGCATCGACATCACGGGCACCTCAGGGCACCTCACCACTTTGAAGGAAGGATATCCGGATGGCGCGGTCTCCGTCACGGCTGTCGGCACAATCGGCTACGTCCTTGAAGGACAGCTTGATGGGCTATTCGGACCGGCACCCCAAAAAGCGAAAACCAAACCTTTCCACGCAACCGTTGTCGAGTTCATTAACCCGTAAGTCGCTTTTAACGACTCGACCCGAGTCGCCTCTGCTAGAGAGATATCGGTCAGCCCCATTCTAGGATCTGCTGACCGACTAGGGTGACGGCCCGCGCGCCGTGCGGAACTCAATTTTGCTTGACGAGGGGGGGCCAGAACGGTAGCCTTCCGCCAGTTTTTGAACCAGAAATGGGTTCCATTTGCCGACACGAGAGTGGCAGCGGCACTTGCACTGAAGCCTGGGTGCTCGGTCATTGCGTCTGTTAAAACCTGAAAAGTTTCTGGACGGACTCAGATTTCGACGTTGCAATAAGCGGCTAGCTGAATGGCGTCCCCGCACACCTTGCGAACCCAGCAATTCTATAGGACATAAATGAATCGCGGCATTTTTCGCGCTGTGGCCCTTGACCGACTGTCGTCTCCCGACGAGCTGGATCGTTTACTTCGCGTAACAGATTCGAAGGCGTGGATCGCTCAGGCAGCTGTCTTCGGACTACTCATACTGGCGTTGATCTGGGGTTATACGGGAAAGCTTCCTTCGACAGTCAGCGGGCAGGGCGTCATCGTCAGGACTGGCGGCGTCTTAAATGTGGTTGCGGCTGGTTCTGGTGTCGTCGCCAAACTAAGAGTGAATGCGGGAGATAAGATCGCGGCAGGGCAGACAATCGCGACAGTCGCGCAGCCCTCAATCGTAGAAAAACATCGGAACGCGCTACAAATGCTGGAGCAGGCTCAGCGCGAAAGAAACCGGACTCACGTAATTCGGGAGCAAGAAGCGAAATTGGCTACCGCCGCCGTCATTCGAAAGCGCGCGAATGCGGAAGACGAGATCAAGCACTTGCAGGATCAAGTCGCTCTGGCTAAAGAACAGGTCTCAGCACAGGAGCAGCTGTTGGCGGCCGGGATCGTAGTGAAACAAAAGGCGATCGAAGCGCGCCAGAGCCTGACTGCGATAGAAGATCGAATCGCGGGAGTTCGTGCCCAGATTCAGGAGTTTGACGTCGAGGAATTCGCAAGCCGGGCAAAGGTCCAACAGGGAGACGCGGAAAAAGGCAGCGCCGTCCAAGACGCGGAACGAAATCTGCACGAAATCGATAACCAGCTCGAAATCGCTCAAAACGTCGTCAGCCCCTATGGCGGCGAAGTGCTCGAAGTGAAGGTGTTGCCCGGAGCGACAGTCGCAATGGGCGATCCGATCGTCAGCGTTCAGCCCGATGTCCAGGATTTGCAAGCGTTGGTTTATTTGCCGGCTGCGCAAGCCAAAGACGTGCATCCCGAGATGGAAGTCAAAATCTCACCTTCCAACGTAAAGCCAGAAGAGTTCGGATTCGTGCGAGGGCGGGTCGTCTATATTTCAGACTTCCCCGACACTCCCGCGGAATTGATGCGCAACTTCCAGAATGAAGTGCTGGTGAAAGTTCTGACGAACGACGGGCCGGTCACCGAACTACGCGTAGTGATGCTGAAGGACCCCAATACTCCGAGCGGCTACCAATGGTCTTCGTCGAAGGGACCGAACCTCTTGCTATCGGGCGGAACCCTGTGCACGGCCGAAGTCATTACCCGTTGGCAGAAGCCGGTCACGCTGATCTTCCCTGCCTTGCGAAGAGCTCTTGGCGTTCTCTGATCGCACCGATGAAACAATATCTTTCCTCCCTTGGCGGTATCTTCAAACGATCGAAAGTCCCCACATCGCCGCGTGTTAAGACGCCGACTGTTTTGCAGATGGAAGCGGTCGAATGTGGAGCGGCGGCACTCTCCATAATCCTCGCGTATTTCGGAAAAAGCGTCCCGCTAGAAGAGCTGCGGATCTCGTGCGGGGTTTCGCGCGACGGGACTAAGGCGAGCAACGTCGTGAAAGCCGCTCGGAAGTATGGGCTCACTGCACGTGGATTCAAAAAGGAGCCGGCCGACCTGCGCTCCATGACATTTCCTGTCGTTGTCTTCTGGAACTTCAATCACTTTCTCGTCGTCGAGGGGTTTGGGCGCGGGAAAGTTTATCTCAGCGATCCGGCGAGCGGGCGAAGAACGGTTAGCGACGAAGAGTTTGACCAGTCTTTCACCGGCGTCGTGCTCACCTTCGAGAAGACCGAGGCCTTCCAAAGAGGCGGAGAAAAACGGTCGCTGATTTATCTGTTGCGCAAACGCTTGCCCGGCAGTGGATTGGCAATCACGTACATTGTTCTAGCCACCCTCGCACTGGTCCTGCCAAATATCATGATCGCGTCGTTTTCGCGCGTCTACATCGACAACGTCCTTGTTGGTGGCATGACGCGGTGGCTGAAACCTCTTCTCTACGCGATGGCGCTCACGGCTTTGTTCAAAGCGGCTGCAACCTACCTGCAGCAACGATCGCTGCTGCGGCTTGAGACGAAACTATCAGTGACATCCTCGAGCCGGTTCTTGTGGCACGTGCTGGGCCTCCCGATGGAGTTCTTTGCGCAACGCTTCAGCGGCGAAATCGGGTCTCGCGTCGAACTCAACGACAACGTCGCTACGCTTTTGTCCGGAGAACTGACCACCAACATCGTCAGCGTTTTCCTCATAGGTTTTTACGCTGCTTTGATGCTGCGATATGACGTCACCCTGACGATTGCGAGTATAGGGATTGCGATCATAAATCTGTTGGCCGTTCGCTACGTCGCAAGCAAACGGATGAACAATAATCGCAGGCTGCTGCAAGAGCGCGGGAAAATGCTCGGTGCGGCGATGGCCGGTCTACAGACGATTGAGACGTTAAAGGCCAGTGGTTCCGAATCGGATTTCTTCGCCCGCTGGTCTGGCCTGCAATCCAAAGTCATCAGCGCCGAGCAGGAGTTCGGAGTTTCATCGCAGTATTTATCGGTGTTACCGGGCTTCCTGACTTCGCTAAACGTGATCGGCGTGCTCGCATTGGGCGGCATGCACGTTCTGAACGGCATCCTGACTATCGGTATGCTCGTCATGTTTCAGAGTCTCTTGTCGAGCTTCATCGACCCGGTGAACAAGATCGTTTCACTCGGAGCGAAATTACAAGAAGCCGAGGGCGACCTCGGCAGGCTGGAAGATGTGTTGCGCTATCCGGCGAGTGTGGAGTTTGGAGCGAGTTCGCAAGCGCCCAGTGATCCTGCCGAAGACTTGCTTGAAGGTTGGGTGGATCTGGATCGCGTCACTTTCGGTTACAGCCGCCTTGAGGAACCGCTGATTCGGGATTTCAGTGTAAAGATCAAGCCGGGCGGTAGGGTCGCGTTGGTGGGGTCAACAGGGAGCGGAAAGTCGACAGTCGCTAAACTTGTCAGTGGACTTTACGAACCATGGTCGGGTGAGATCCTGCTCGATCGAAAACCCAGGAAACAGATTCCTCGCCGCATTCTAAACGACTCGCTGGCGGTCGTCGATCAGGACATTTTTTTGCTGGATGGATCCATACGACAAAATCTGACCATGTGGGACACCACAATTGCGGAGTTCGACCTCGTTCAGGCCGCGAAAGACGCATCGATTCATGACGACATCACCGAGCGCACCGGCGGCTACGATTCGTTGATCGAAGAAAGCGGTCGAAACTTCAGCGGGGGCCAAAGACAAAGACTGGAGATTGCCCGTGCTTTAACGCGCAAGCCACGTATTTTGATCCTCGACGAAGCAACCAGCGCGCTCGATCCCCATACGGAGCAAGCGATCGATGACAGCCTGCGGCGCCGTGGATGCACTTGCCTGATTGTCGCCCATCGCCTGAGCACAATTCGAGACTGCGACGAAATCATCGTGCTGGAACGCGGACGCGTTGTGCAACGCGGTACTCATGAAGAGCTTTCCGCGGTTGAAGGCGCGTATCTGGATTTGATCCGGGCACACTGAGATGGCAACGCTACCAGACGAAAGCAGCCGACTGCTCGAACCACAACCGAACCAGCCGTTCTCCATGCACGGGAGCGATTCGGTTTGGATCGTTCAATCCGGAAAGCTTGATCTGTTCCTGGTGAAAACTGCCGATGGGCAACCCGCCGGAGCTCGTCATCATTTTCTTCGCGTTTCAAAAGGGCACGCCGTTTTTGGAATCGATGCCCGTGGGCCGGACGGAACCAATGTTGTAGCAACGGCGACGCCGGGCACTCAGTTAGTCTGCACATCCCAGGAAGCGCTCCGCGAATCTCGGCACACTCTCCTATCGGATGGCGATGCCGAACCGCTCGCGCTTCTCGAAGACTGGATCTTGAGCATCAGCGCCGCGGCTGCGGCTGGGCAGGAACCTCCCAGAAATTATTCGAACATCGAGTCTGGCGCGATTTTGGAAGTAGCCGAGGACGCGACACCGCTTGCACCGGCGAAAGGTGTCTTGTGGATCGAACACCTGCGAGGCGCATCTCGTTTCTTAAACGCTTCCGCCATCGGTCCAATTACCGGCCGAGACTATTTTCCGATTTCGCGACGCGGTTGGCTCCAACCGGTTGCGGGAAGCCAAATCTTTGCGATGGATTCGCAACAATGGCAGCAATCGGACCCCGAATGGACCAGCCTTAAAAAGTTTCATGAAGTCATGCTTCAGCGGCTCGTGCTGATTCGGCAAAGTTCGGATGCCAGGAGCAGGATGCGATTGGCGGCTCAGGAAACGTCCGATGCCGCGACGATTCGAGGCGCTTTACGTTCCCTCGCACATTCTTTGGAGGACGCAGACCCACAACTTCCGGCGAACGATCCAACCAAACAGGACGCGACGCTACTCGCCTGCGAAGCCGTCGGAAAATGCCTCGGCGTCCCGATCGCCTCGATTTCCGTAACGACCGAAACCACAGTCAAAGATTATGTCTCGAGCATCGCGCGGACTTCCGATCTGCGTCATCGCATCGTCGTTTTGAAGGGCAAATGGTGGGTAAATTCGAGCGGCCCGCTTTTGGCGTTCCGCGAAAGCGACACCCGACCGGTAGCGCTGCTTCCCGCATCCGATGGCGGCTATCAAATGTACGATCCGATAGAGCAGACGACATCCAAGCTGAACGCTGAGGTCGCACTCGGCCTGGACGGATTCGCATACACCTTTTATCGACCGCTTCCCTTCGGCGTGTTGAAGATCTGGGACTTGCTTGCGTTCGGAATGCGCGACGCGAAACGCGAATTGCTGACCATCGTCCTGATGGGAATCTGCGGCGGCCTGCTGGGAATGGTTTTTCCGATCGCTACGGGCATCATCTTCGACTCCATCATCCCCGGCGCACAACGCGAACAACTCTTCCAAATCTGCGTTTTCTTGGTGATCGCGACGATCGCGGCATCAATGTTCACCCTGGTTCGAAACTTCGCCATGCTCCGCCTCGAAGGAAAGATGGGATCAGCCCTTCAAGCCGCTGTGTGGGACCGCCTGTTGCGGCTTCCAGTTCCATTTTTCCGTCGCTATACATCCGGGGATCTCGCAGACCGCAGTTCCGGCATTGGATACATTTTGCGAACCCTGACCGGCTCCGCGATCTTCTCCATCCTTTCCGGAGCTTTCTCGATCTTCAGTTTTCTTCTGCTCTTTTATTACAGCTGGCGACTCGCATTGATCGCCACTGGACTTGTCTTCATAATTTTTGCCCGTTCGGCGCTCAGCACTTACTTCGAGATCCGCTACCAGCGGCAAATTTTTCGCGTTCGCGGCCGGATCTCTGGCATGCTCCTGGAATTTATCGGCAACATCGCGAGGCTGCGTATTTCTGGTGCCGAACAACGAGCGTTTGCCGCCTGGGCACAAGAATTTTCCGTTCAGAAACAGCTGTCAGTGCGAGCTCAGAAGGTTTCGAACGGATTAGCCATTTTCAATTCCGCCTTCCCGATCGTTAGCATGGCGATTTTGTTCGCTTACGCGGCGCAAATGATGGGTCACCCGCTCCTCAAAGCGCTCACGACTGGCACATTTCTGGCGTTTCTCGCCGCCTTCATGCAATTCCAAAGCGCTATCCTTGGCCTGAGTTCCGCCATCGAATCCGCCGTCGGGGTGGTTCCCCTTTACGAACGCGCTCGGCCGATCCTAGAAGCATTACCGGAGACTTCCAAGGAGAGCAAACAACCGGGTGAACTCAGCGGCTCCATCGAAGTGAACCACGTGAATTTTCGGTATCACGCCGACACTCCCCTCGTCCTGAACGATATTTCATTTGCAATCCGACCCGGGCAATTCGTCGCTATTGTTGGCCCTTCAGGCAGCGGCAAGTCCAGCATGCTTCGACTCCTTCTCGGGTTCGAACGGCCCGAAGCCGGAGTGATCTATTACGACGGTCAAGATCTGGCAAAACTCGATACGCAGGCCACACGAAGGCAGATCGGTGTCGTACTACAGAGCGCGCGCCTGAGTAGCGGATCTGTATTCGAAAATATCGTCGGCTCCGGTCCATTTACGATTGACGATGCATGGGAAGCCGTTCGCAGCGCTGGCCTGGAGGAAGACATTCGCGAGATGCCGATGGGGATGCACACCGTCGTCAGCGAGGGCGGCGGAAACATTTCCGGAGGCCAACGGCAAAGGTTGTTGATCGCCAGGGCGATGGTCAAGAAGCCGCGGATATTTCTGTTTGACGAGGCGACGAGCGCGCTCGACAACCGCACGCAGGCCATCGTGAGTCACAGCCTGGAATCATTTAGCGCGACTCGTATCGTGATTGCTCACCGGCTGAGCACCATCGTCCACGCGGATCGGATCCTCGTCGTGGAAGGCGGATCCGTCGTGCAGTCGGGTTCATATGACGAATTGACAGGACAAGAAGGATTGTTTCGCGAACTGGCGAAACGCCAGCTCGCGTAGAGTCAAACAACTTAGTGGAATGCGGGAGAACGAATGCCATGAGAAAAGCAATGCAGTTGATGGGCATCCTGGAAGACGAAGACGTGGAGTGGATGGGCAAACATGGATCGTCGAAATTCGTACCGTCGGGCACGACTCTGATTCAGGAAGGGCGCCCGATTGAGGATATTTTCGTGGTCCTGGATGGAAAACTTTCAGTGATGGTCAAGGGTTTGGGCGATCGAGAAATCGCTGCGTTGCTCGCTGGCGAAATCGTCGGAGAAATGTCGTTTGTCGATTCGCGGCCGCCATCCGCTTCCGTCGTTACGACGCGAGACTCTCATCTGCTGGTCCTGTCTCGGACTGCGCTCAGCAAGAAGCTGAACATGGACGACGCCTTCGCAGGGCGCTTCTACAAAGCTGTCGCCACTCTTTTGGCGGACCGGCTCCGAAAGACGACAAGCCATCTCGGTTATGGCAAGTGGGACGTAGAGTCGGATCCAGACGAACTGGATGATTCGATGATGGACAACGCCTCGCAAGGCGCCACCCGCTTCGATCGGTTGCTCAAAAGTTTACGCGTAAATTGAACGCAGCGAGACTTGCTGAAGAATCCAGTCGAGCAGATTGAAGATGAATTAAAAACTCTGGCGAACTTCTCTAATTGACTATCGGAAGAAGGTCATTTTCGCTGGAACATCCCTGCAGGATCCCAAAGTCCACCATCTTGCGCACAAGGTTTATATCCAGCCGAATGTTCTCTTTGGTGAGAATCGCTTCGAGCGTTTCTTCGACGGGCTTGCCATCGAAATATTTTAGAGTCCGCGTCAGCTTCTCCGGCATGAGAAGCGGATCGAATCCACTGTAGCCGACAATTCGGAACCCGCCGCCCTCAACACCAGTGAAATGGATTTTGCCCAGTCGCAGTCTCTCTGGAATAGCTTTCGATTCCAGATTCTTGTAGGCATCCGACAGCATCTGCCCGAGAATTCGGACTCGAGGGCCTGACACTTGTTCGACCTGTTCCCATGTCAACGGGTCCACGAGCCGCGCACACGCACGATAGAATTCCGCTTCGCGACCGACCCAATCGCCCCAAATCTTGCGGTACAGCCCCCAGTCCATCTCGCCGCCCAACTCCGAAACGTCGGGCCGGGTCTGTGCCGACATAGCATAGACTTCCGCCGAGCCTACCTTCAGCTCCGCCAGGCACCACAGTCCGAGCTCGTATTCGACAATCTGCAGGAGTTTGTCCGCCACCTTCCAGAAGTTGTGCCCCGTGGCGCCACGAACATGTTTGCAGAACCAGGTTGAGCATACCGCGGGCCGGTGTTTCCAGACTCCACAGCCGCCATCGGCGTCGAGAAATTGGCAACGCAATTCCGGAGCGCGCCCAAACACGTTGGGAGTGCTGCGATACAACAAATCGAAAACAGACCCAGGTCCCGCCCAACGTGGCGAAATCGCGACTCTTCGCCCTATGCGTCGTTCGAGCTCTTCCCTACCCGCTTGCATCGAAGGATCCCCTTCCATGAGGATCCGCCCAGCCAAAAAGTTTGGAATGTGTGGCTGGAATGCACAACACTTCGTGACGGGATGAAAATACGTGCCATCTGCAGGCCCCCCAGGAGCCGGCAGCATCGCGCAGGTCTGGCAGGTGGCTCGCGTTTCGGCGGGAATAGGACCGCCGGTCAGGGTGCGGAGCCATGGCGCGTAAAGGGTGGGGAGAGCAGCTTCGAGAATCATATTCGGTTTATCTTTGCGGAAAAGAATACGCAACCGCTGGTGAAACGGAACATCAGTTCCCGGGCGAGCTGCCGTCGACCCCAACCCGCCCAAGAATTGACATCCGGTATTTTCGGCTGTCCTTAGGAAGGCAGTCCGTCTTCAAGCAACGAACTGTCGAGGGTATCGCCCTGAGCGATCGACCCGCCAGTCGTAGTCTTTGGAATTGCGGTGATCGCTTTGAGCTTCACTGGAACGGAGATACCTTGCCCGCCCTGCACGCCGCTGAGTTGATCTTCGTTTAGCTCTGTGACTTCGCTAGCGTGTTCCGAGCCGGGATTGAGGTTTTCTTCAGACATTTCCATCTCTCTTTCTCACACCGCCGCATCGAGACGACGATGGTTACCGCTAGGTCCGAATTTTCCGGCATCGTGGGGACGCCCGACCGCGGGCACATTCCGGAATGGGCCCGGAATATAGTCAATTGGTCTGTTTATGTAAAGACGTGTTTTCCGCGTCTCGCGGGAGCATGGGCGGGGTTAGTACCGGGTCGGTATAGTAACGGTTTCGTTTCGAGTCACCTTCCATTGCCGGACGCGATTCCGGCAGTAAACGTCTTCGTGTCGATCAAAATCGCCTCACCAACAAACTTCATCGTCTCAAAAGCGCGCTTCGCGGCCGCCTCGTTTCCCCACCCGCATGCATCCGTCAAGACCACAGGCACGAGGCCAAGGTCCGTCGCCGATCGAACGGTAGGCTCGATTCCGATTTCTAAGGCGATGCCGACAATAACCAGATTCACGATGCCGCAATCTCTCAACGCGAAGTCCAGCGACGTTCCAGAGAGCGCCGACATGGAAAACTTCTCCACGACCAGATCGGAATCGGTCGGTAACAACTCCGGCACAATGTCCGCGGCCTCCGATCCTCGTGCGAACCAGCCCTTCACTTCTTCGGGCTTCTGGACCCGTTGCCACGCCATCGCTGTACGCAGTTGAGTGCTTCCCAACCACGCGTTCGGCAACGACATGTGCTTGGAGTACGCGATGCGCATACCCGCGCTGCGTGCAGCGTCGATCGCCGACTTACATGCAGCGATCACCCGCGCTGCGTCCGGGACCTGTTTTGCGATCCCGCGCTGCATATCGTAGACGAGCAGCGCGGTTCGTGCGACGTCGGTATAACTCGGTGGAATGGAACTCGGTGTCATCGTTCTCCTAAATCCTTAATTCCTAACCTCGCGTCGTCCGGTCATACGGCTGTGCAACGTCTACCGACGCGTCGAACAAGAACTCTAGCGGCAGGGGCGCATCGAGCGCAATGTAATGCCACTCCAAGAGACCAGCTTTGGTCAGCGGGAAATCTGCGATGTATCGCTTCGCCGTTTCGACGCTATCGACCTCAAACACGATCACGACACCGCCCACATCCGCGCGTGAGTAGTTTTCACGCACGATGCCAGCCTTCCATAGGCGCCAGACATTTGAAACCTCTTCTCTGAGATACGGACGGAGATCGTCGAGAGTTACTCCCGGTTTAAAATTGTCATACGCGATGATTTTCATGTTGTGCTCCCTTGGGTGTGCGAATCTGCCGCCAAAACTCTTGAACTAATCGTCGAAACGGGTAGGTTGGAAGTTCGCGGTTGTTTTGTTCCACTTCTTTAGGTAGCACGCATCAAAACTGCGCGTCCAGTAGGCACAATTTTGTAACCGGAGTCCGGCATGCACCTTTCGGAATGTCCAGTCAGAGCGGCGATCGACGTAATCGAAGGAAAGTGGAAGCCCATTATCATCAATGCGCTCAAATCGAAGCCATTGCGTTTCGGCCAGCTGCGTCGCGAAACTCCCGAAGCAACAAAAAAGGTGCTGACTGCCCAACTGCGGGAACTCGAAAAAGACGAGGTAATCTGCAGGAAAAATTTCGGTGAGCCGGAAGATCACCTGAGGTACGCGCTCACGACATACGGACGCACCCTCGTGCCGATCCTGGCGCGTATGGCGAAGTGGGGCGCCCTCCACAAAGCCCTCCACAAAGCCCTCCACAAAACGATGCGCCGGAAAACGTACTGATCCCCGGCGCATCGCGTCGTAACACTCAATTTGGCGTCAGGTGTTGACGCTTCATATTGACCGCAGCCAGTCAGACGACTCCGCGTGTAGCATTTCCTAAAAAAACCACGCTAACCCTATTTTTTCTGCTTCCCTTCCGCCCTCGGAGCAAAATAACCCCGCCGCGCCTCCACCTTCACAGCATCCCGATCCACCTTCACCTTCAGCCGGTGATACACACCGTCCGCCTTCACCTTATCCAGCGACATCTCCAGCAAATACACATACTCCGGCGCCTGCGCCAACTCCTTGAACCCGCCTTCCAGATCGTTGCTGTTGTGAAAAAATTTTCCGCCGGTCCCGTTCGCAAACTCCGCCATCACATCTTCCGACAGATTCATCGTCTCGCTGTGATACTGCGCCATTTCCCCGGTCATCAAGTCGCGCGCCGAGGCACCGCCCCGTTCGCTCGCATCCATATTCGTCGTATACAGTCCGCGCGCATCCAGCGCACTGATCGTCACGTTCGCTCGCGCCGCCAGATCCAGCACTTCCGATTTTTCCCTCATCCCGTCTTGCGTCACCGTCAAAAATCCCGGCGACACCAGAATCACCGTGTGCTGCCCGCCCGGCAGCTTTTCCATCCTTCGTATAACTTCCTTCACCGTCGATAACGTCACTGCCACGTCGCGGTCGCCAAGTTGCAACACTTGTGACGCCGCCGATCGCACCATCCTCGCTCCCATATCTTCCCCGACCGACAGTCCGCCCATCTGACCATTGTTCCCGCTCGTCGGGTTCTCCCCGCCTCCGCCATGCGAGCAGGTCGAGAGCGCCTCCTTCGCCGCCTCCATCGCCTGTATGTTGTGCTTGTTCACAATCAAGTCCGCCTGATACACATCGATGTTCGGGCACGCATGACTGTCGTGGTGATAAATCGGATGCGCGCTGATCTTTTCCACCGCCGCCTCCAGCGCCGCGTGATCACGCGTCAGACCACTACTCGCGCCCGACGTCGTCACCACCGCCGCCTCGTCCGTTTCCCTGATCGACTCTCCCATCATCTTGATGGCGACCTTCTTGACGCGCAGCATATCGCCCGGCTCGAAATGCATGTCATCGAACAAGAAAACAATGAACCGTTGCGGCACCGCCGGAGCAGCTGGCGGCGGAATACTCAGCACATACGGAGTGCTCCCGCGTGCAACATTCGGTGCGACAACCCCACCGCCCGCCCGCGTCTGCACCGTAAACCCCGCAATCTCCTTCGCCTTGTCCTGATCGAACAACTTGAAATCCGCCCGCTTCAAATCCCCCACCGCCCGCCCCTGCCGATCCCGCACCACCACCGGCACCAACACCGAATTCACTCCCACCTGAATCTTGAAATCCCCGCCCTGCGCGCCCGCCTCGGCAGCCTGCTGCCCAGCCGCCAACCCAGCGCAAACACACAAACACAACCCCACACAGCAAACCAAAACCGCCGCCCATCGTCTCCAAATCTCGTTCATAGGCTCTGATGCCGCCACCGTAGTCAGAACGTTGAGTCTACATCACCGTCCAAGCTGAACGACCCAAGTTCATGAGCGTTTGAAAGCGCTTTACCTTTATAACTACATTGTGATAGTAATTGGTCGGCGGACTATAGCTGCCGCGCTATCGAAGAAATTCGACGCGTCCAGGTCAATGGATGAGCTGAGGAGATGGATAAAGATGCGTACGTTTAAAAATTACAAAACCACGGTTTTTGCTCTCATTTTGGTCTTCCTGGTGTCTCCTTCAGTCGCCACCGCCTCTCCCAAAAGCCAACTCATGGTCCGCGAGTTACGATCTGCAGCGATCGCCCAAAACAAAATTGGTATCGATCCACACAGGCATCTGTTGGTGTATCTCCCTGCCGACTACGACGAGTCCTCGCCGCAGCGTTACCCGGTGATTTATTTCCTCCCGAATCCGTTTGAAGACGACTATCGCTTCGATTTCGATCATAGAGACGCGCAATACCTCTTCGATCGCGCCGTTGCCGCAGGCGTGATCAAGAAATTCATCCTCGTCACCGTCGACATGAAAACGCCGCTTGGAACTTCGTGGAACGCGAACTCCTCTGTCACCGGTAATTGGGAAGACTTCGTGATTCAGGAACTCGTTCCGTACGTCGATGCGAATTTCAAGACGATTCCGAACAGAGATTCACGCGGCATCGCCGGAATTTTCATCGGTGGCTACGGCGCAATCCGTTTCGGTATGCGCCATCCCGATGTTTTTGGCTCTGTCTACGCGATGCACCCCGTTGGCACGGGCACCGGCGTAAGCGTCAGCATGGCATTACCCAAGTGGGACATTTTGACGAATGCGAAATCGATGGATGACGTCAAGAAAGACAGTCGCACGCAAATCTTCGCCTCGATGTTTCAAGCGTTCTTACCCAACCCAGACCAGCCGCCGCTCTTCATCGACCTGCTCGCGCACCAGAAGGGTGATCAGTTGCTGATCGACGCTAAACTGATGGACCGCTTCCGCAACAACTTCTACCTCGAAACGATGATTCCCAAATATGCCGACAACTTGAAATCGCTGCGAGGTTTCAAGTTCGACTGGACACGACTCGACGGTAACTACGATCACATCTGGGCAAACCAAAACTTCACCCGGAAACTGAATGAATTCGCGGTTCCTCACGAAGCCGAGGAGTATGACGGCCCATTTGACGACTCAAATTGGGGTGTGGACGGGCGCTTTTACGCCGAGGTCCTCCCATTTTTCCAAAAGCACCTGGTTTTTGCCAATTTGAACTGACCATCGTGGAATCTCTTCTCGACGTACCTTCGCGCACTCTGCGTCTCTGCGTTGGATTTTTCTTCCCCTAATTCCGCGATAGTCGTTGATGAAGATTCTTGGCAACCCGTGCGCCGTCGGGCATTTCCGCGTTATTTGCAAAGCTCGAATGAGCTTGCTTGAACGACACGGATGGTTTACAAACGAGGCCGATTTCCCGCGAGGAAAACATGGGATCCAGGTTTCGAGTTTCTTTAATTGCGCTTGCGTGCGTAAGCGCTTTCACTATGTCCGTTAGCTCTTCCCCCGCCCAAAACACCCCCGCCGACATCCCACCCGTCCTCGACGTCCACGTCCACGCCATGGACGACATCCCCGGCGCCGTCCCCATGTGTCCCAACACCGCCAAATTCACGGCCTCCGATCCCAAAACCAAAGAGTCCCCTTTCGGATGGGTCCAGGAAGAATGCACCCCCAAGCTCTACCCCGCCGCCAAAGGCGAATACATGAAAGACGTCATCGCCGAAATGGAGCACCTCAACGTCACCGCAGTCGTCTTCGGCGATCCCAAGAGCGTCCAGAAATGGAAGGATGCCGGAGGCAAGCGCATCATCCCCGGCACCAGCTTCAGCCAGGGCATTCAACCCGGTGAGCGCGTTCCCGTCGATGAGTTGCGCAAGGATTTCACAACAGGCGGATTCAAAGTGATGGGCGAAATCGGCCTCCAGTACGAAGGCATCTCCCCCAGCGACATGAGCGTCGATCAATATTTCGCGCTCGCCGAAGAACTCGACATTCCCGTCGCCGTTCACATGGGCACAGGCGGCTCGGGCCGCGCCAATATCACCGTTCCAAAATTCCGCGGCTCCAAGGGCGATCCGCTTCTATTCGAAGAATTGCTCGCGCGTCATCCCAAGCTGCGTCTTCAGGTCATGCACGCCGGCTATCCGATGATCGACAACATGCTCACGCTGCTCCAGGCAAACTCCCACGTCTACGTCGACGTCGCCGGCCTCATCTGGAGCTATCCCATCAAGGAAGTGAATCGCTACATCCAGCGCATCGTCGAAGCAGGCTTCGAAGACCGCGTCATGTTCGGCACCGACCAACTGATCTGGCCCAAGCTGATGGCCTACTCCATCAGCGTCATCCAGAACGCCGAATACCTCACCCCCGAAGAGAAGCGCGACATTCTCTACAACAACGCCGCCCGCTTCCTCCGCCTCGACCCCGCCGCCACCAAATAAAGCGAGAACCTCACAGCAAGATTGCAGGACTGACGGATGGGAGCACTCGAGAATTTACTTCCGGAAAAACTGAAGCAAACCGCAAAGTATTTGGGCAATGGCGAATTCGTGCTTCCCTACCTCGAAGCACTAACGGCAGTAGAAATCGCGAACGTTCATGAAATCGCGATTCTCGGCGTGGACTCACACGAAGTTCGAGCTGAAGGCATCTTGACCGTGGGTCTGAGCGACGGCTCAAGAAGCACCAAATACGAAAGCGATTGGACCGCTTACGTCCGACGGCTAAACGCCGAAGCACGCGATTGGATCATCGCGCACCCGCTTGGCGAAAACCACGGCTACATCCTTACATCGGCATCAAAGCAAGAATTCGACGCTTTGGGCGGTTGATCGCAACTCGCCTCTCACGTCTCCGCATCAGCCGTCCGCACCGAAAACGGCGTTCGCTGCTTCCTCTTCCACTCGTGGTCATGCCGCAGCCGCGACTGGTGCTTCTTCACCTGCGATTCCAACTCCGAAAACGCCTTCTTGCACGCCGCGCGCACCTTCTCCGCCGTCGCCGTCGCATGAATCGTCCCTGTCGGCAGCGACAAATTCAGCGAAAAAGTGTGATCCTGAGTGTGCTGGCTTTGCGAAAAAACGCCGTGGAGCATCACCAGATCAGGTTCGTAACATTTCAGCAGCCGGTTCAACTTTTCAACGGCGTGCGCCGTGTCTGCCTCGACATTCGGATCGGCGTGCTTGTGGCTGATCGACAGGTTCATGCATGCACCTTTGGAATGGATTTGCGTGGGGGAGGGTCGCGCAGGTTTCGGCGTTTCGCGAGGTCGTAGCGTTTTGCCCGAAAATTGGCCCGCCACGTTGCGAAGCTAGTTCACGCCGCATTGATGGGCTTAGCATAGCTCTGCGATCCGTATGCGGCAATCGGAGTTGCGAAGCCAATTGTCGAGTTGGTCCCCGCATTGCTAAAGCGCAGTAGCGAAACGAGTTATGGTGTGAAAAGAGTGGAGCAAAATTCCAACACTGCAGCCTCGGCGCCCTCCGAACTGCGCATCGGTCCCGCCGGATGGTCCTACACAGACTGGTCCGGCTACGTCTACCCGACGCGCCGCCCGAAGGGATTTCACGAAGCCACCTATCTCGCTCAATTCTTCGACACCATCGAAATCAACACTTCGTTTTACAACCCAATGCGCGCCGACCACGCCAAGCTCTGGCTCGAGCGCGTCTCGGCAAACCCGCGATTCCTCTTCACCGCAAAACTCTGGCAGAAATTCACGCACGACCCCGTCTCCACCCGCGACGACGAACGCGCCGTCCGCCAAGGCTTCGACGTTCTGCGCAACGCCGGAAAACTCGGCGCCGTCCTGGCCCAATTCCCTTTCTCCTACCATCGCAGCGCCGAAAACACAGTCGGTCTGACAGTCCTGCTGCAACGATTCGCCGATTATCCGCTCGCCGTCGAGTTGCGCCACGCAACGTGGAACAACCCCGACACATTCGCACTCTTGCGCGAACACAACGTCGCCCTCTGCAACATCGACCAACCCATCATCGGCCGCTCAATCGAACCTCGCGACCTGCCAATCGGCGCCGCAGCCCCGTCGTCCGCCGTAAAACCCTCCGTGAGCGACGCGAACGAAGATTTCGATCCAAACCTGCCCGCCGAAGCCCTCGCCGAAACATTTGCTGCATCAGAACGATCCGCCATCGCGCCCCTCGGCTACATCCGCCTCCACGGCCGCCGCTACGACACCTGGTTCAGCGACGATCCCGCGATGCCCCCCTTCGAGCGCTACAACTATCTTTACTCCACCGAAGAACTAGCCCCGTGGGCCACCCGCATTCGCACCGAAACCAAACACGCCCAAAAGGTCTTCGCCGTCACCAACAACCACTACCTCGGCAAAGGCGTAGTAAACGCCCTCCAACTCCTCAGCATGCTCAAAGGCGCCAAAGTAAACGTCCCCGACCCCCTCCGCCTCAAGTACCCCGAACTCGAAAAGATCGCCGACGGCCTACCCGAGCACCCGACCCTATTCCCAATGGGCTGAATGCAGTAGCGAGCTCCCTGCTCCGCTCACCGGTGTCCCCCGTAAAGAATCCGCACCCCTAAACGCCGTAGAATCACATCCTTGCGCAACCTGCACGCGCAACGCCTTTAGAATGTGATTCATACACAAAAGGGGTGGGGGGAGGGGTCGATTCCCAAATCGGAACCCATCCAGACGCCGACTCGGATACTATCTGTCGCCGACAGCCCGACACGAACCGACTGTCAAAATCTCCGCTGATCCAAAACTGCGAATGGACACCACGCGAATGACATCAGAACTCAATCGAAGGCTATTTTTGAAGTGGGCAAACGTTCTCGGCTTTGCTGCATGGCTTCCTGCAGCTGCAAAATCGAGCGGGATCTCAGCGCAAGAAACGAAAACTGCTCACGCTGCAAGCGCAACACAAACGAAGGAACTCCCTTCGCCTGACACAATTCTGCTGAAAGATTACCGCCCAAAATCGATCTTCAAAATTCCCGTCACACAAATCGACAAAGCAAAATTTCCGATCATCGATATGCACTCGCATCCGTACGCAAAAACTCCGCAGCAAATCGAACAGTGGATCAAAAACATGGACGAAGTCGGCATCCAGAAAACCATGATTCTTACGATGACCACAGGCGCAGAATTTGATGAAATCTACAGCAAATATTCAAAGCATCCCGATCGCTTTGAAGTTTGGTGCGGCCTCGATCTCTCCGGCTACGACAAGCCAGAATTCCCCGCTGCCGCAGTGAAAGAACTCGAGCGCTGCCGCAAAGTCGGTGCGCGTGGCGTCGGTGAAATTCACGACAAAGGCGAGGGACTGAAATCGGGAAAATCCCTCGCGCCCGGAATGCATCCCGACGATTCACGCATGGATGCGATCTGGGAAAAATGCGCCGAACTTGGGATGCCCATCAGTCTCCACGTCGCCGACCCAATGTGGATGTACGAAAAGATGGACAACCACAACGACGGCCTGATGAACGCCTACAAATGGCGCCTCGACAACAAGCCGAACATCGTGAATCTTTCAGGCATGGTCGAGATTTTCGGTCGCACGCTCGCGAAGCATCGGAAAACGACATTCATCGCGTGCCATTTCATGAATCTCGACTACGACTTGGCGAGACTCGGCGAAATGTTCGATCGCAATGCCAATTTGTACGCCGACATTTCCGCGCGCTACGGCGAGACCGCACCGATCCCCCGCTTCGCCGCAAAATTCTACGAAAAGTACGCGTCGCGACTGGTGTACGGAACCGACATGGGTTTTGAAAAACCGATGTACCGCGTCACGTTCCGAATTCTTGAATCGCTCGACGAACATTTCTACGACCGCGACAATTTCAATTACCACTGGGCGCTAAACGGATTCGGCCTCAGCGACGACGTTCTGAAACAGGTGTATCAGACGAATGCCGCGAAACTGCTCGCCGCGCGATAGCGTTCGATGCCCGATGATTCACGATGCGCTGAGGTTTGATTTAAGCGGACTTACTTCGTCGACTTCGCTCGGGCGGCTGTGAAATCGCCACTCACGCCGTAAGGCTGAACTTCGACGCTGCCCGTAAATTTGTCGTCGTCGTCGAGTGATGCGGTATAAGTCAGAGTCAGCGTGCTCCCCTGATACTCGACATTGAAATTCCACGTGAGCTTTTTGCCGTCGACAGCGCCAGTGACCTTCGGAGTCTGTTCGTTCACTTTGCAGGTGCCGGCGATTTTTCCGTCCGACAGCGTGAAGGTGCAGTCTTCGTCGTTTTCGTTGCCGGCGATCGTCTGGTGAATGTTCCATTGGCCGGCGATCGTTGGCGCGTCGGCAGCAGGCGTGGAGATCGCGAAGACGAATACGGAGGCGAGAAAAAGTCTCTCGGCAGATCTCAGTGCGGAATTAATCGCGGATCCTCTCGTTGATGGCATTTGATCGTCCTCTTCCTGGCAGCGGGTTTTCGCTTTGCGTCAAAGCCTCGCGAAGCCGGAGCGTGATTACATAACGACGGATGTGTATTCGTCAACGACGCCGTTGCGGAATCGTCGAGGCTTCATTTAAACCCGCGACATCTAAATTCAGGAAGTGTACTGTTGCCCGCAACCATTGAGCCTAGCCGACACGAATCCGGGGCGAGAGACGAATAGCTTGCTTGGGTGAACTGGGCCTGTCATTATTTCGGCGTCGAATTCCATGGCGGAATGGAATCGACGTTGTCCCTACTCTGAAGGCCCCAAGGAATCTCGAATGATCTCCCAGCGAAAAGCAAATTCTCGGCGGACGATGGTGTGTTTGTTTTCGGCGTGCGTTTTGGCGGCGTTGGTGGTCGTGACGCAAAACGGCACGAGTGCGTTTGCGGGCGGTGCTTCGCGTTGGCCGAA
Organism: uncultured Acidobacteriota bacterium; assembly: GCA_963795355.1. Taxonomy (GTDB): domain Bacteria; phylum Acidobacteriota; class Terriglobia; order Acidiferrales; family UBA7541; genus Acidiferrum. The sequence goes on along the minus strand of CAWCHM010000004.1, from coordinate 102,631 downwards.
CGCGGCGGGACAAGAGCCGACGGCGGGAAACACGAAGACGCCGAACGGCGAGAAGCCCAAGGTCATTACGGACGCGCAGATTCCCGACGAGGACGCGGACGAGGGGGAGTTGGAGCCGGCGGCGCTGGATCTCGACCAGTCGGGGACGACACAGTTGATTCAGGAGCTGTATCAGGCGACGCGGCTGACGAAAGAGAAAGACATTCTGGAGCACCTGAACAAGGCGCAGACGCTGATCGCTAGCGGAACGGACATCAAGGGAACGGATGCGCAAGGGCGGACGGCGCTGCATTGGGCGGTATTTGGGTCGAGCTACAGCAACAAGCCGTCGACGTTGATCAAGTACGAAGAGATTGCGGACTCGCTGGTGGCGGGTGGAGTCGAGATCAACAAGGAAGATATTTATCAGGATACGGCGCTGGATTATTCGTTGTATGCGCCGACGTTTGAAATCCAAACGCTGCTGATCGAACACGGAGCGAGCAGCGGCTTTCTGGCGGCGTACTTTCAGTTTTTCAACGACCGTGGAGACAATACGCCTCCGAAGACGCCGGAGCTGCTGGTTCAGGCTTCGCGCAAGGCGGATCTGTCACCGGGGCACACGCTGAGCCTCCGGCTGGATGGACCGGTATACAGCGACCGATCGCGGACGGGCGATCCGATTTCGGCGACGGTGACGTACCCGCTCTGCAAATCGGGCGAGGACATTACGTGCCCCGACGGAGAGTTGGTCGTACCGCCAGGTACGAAAGTGAATGGGACGGTTCTGTTTGCGACGAAGGCTCCCGACAAGTATTCACGCCCACGGATGGTGCTCGATTTTTCGAACATCCTGCATAAAGACGGAACGAAGTCGCCGCTGTATGCGCGTGTGATCGATGTGGACAACGCGCGCGAAACGGTAAGGAACAACGAGATTCTGGGAATCGTGCAACCCCATGCGGGGAAAAAACTCAGCCTGGCAATGATAGCGGTCAGCGCGGCGAACCCCATCGCGGGTTATACGGTCAAAGGCATCTCGACGGTGTACGGGTTGTCGATTCGGCGCGAAATTATGTTTCCTGCCGGGACGGATTTGCAGGTGCAGATTGTGCGGCCCTCGATGTTGAAACAGAAGCCGGCGTGGACGGGATGGAAGCCGCTACCGGCAGATGCGGAGCTGACGAAACTGGCTCAGACGGCACCGATGCGGACGGCGACGCCGGGGAATGTACCGTCGGATCCGACGAACCTGATGTTTTTGGGCAGCGAGAAGCAGGTGATCGCAGCGTTTGGCGAAGCGGGGTGGTTTGAGGCGGACAACATATCGGCGAAGTCTGGGCTGAAGGTGGCGCAGGCAACGCTGCGGCAGACGGGATATGCTAGCGCGCCGATGTCGACGCTGACGATCGGTGGACGGCCGCCCGATCTGATGTTCCAAAAGTCGCTGGATACATTTGCGAAGCGGCACCACTTGCGTGTGTGGAAGTTGGAAAAGACCTACCAGGGCCAGCAGGTGTGGGTGGGTGCGGCGACGCACGATATCGCGACGGAGAACAAGAAAGCGGGAACGAAGTGGACGCACCGCATCGATCCGCACGTGGACCGCGAGCGCGAATGGGTACAGACGGACTTGCTGTTTGTCGGGACGGCTGTGGCGTACGTGAACATCGATCGGCCAACGGCGCCGAAGAAGCTGGGCAACGCGACGGGCGACACCATCGTGACGGACGGGAAGATTGCGGTGGTGCAGATGGTGAAAGTGAAGAGCGATACGGCCCAGGCGAGTGGGAATTGAAGACGCGAAGTAAAAGTAGCAATTCATAAGAAGGCGCAGATCGCGTCGAGCAGTGACTGGTTTTGCGCCCCGGTCCGAGGACTTCAAACAGATGAGCGTGGAGGATAGCGGCGGCGATTACGCGCTGTTTGCGGCGGATATCGCGGGGACGCTGATTTTCGCGATCGAGGGCGCGGTTGCGGCGGTGCGCGGGAATCTGGATTTGATGGGGCTGATGGTGCTGGCGTTCGCAACGGCGCTTGGCGGCGGAATCATTCGCGACTTGTTGATTGGAGACACGCCGCCGGCTTCGCTGAAGGATTGGCGATACGCTGCGACCGCGTTTGCGGGTGCGGCGACGGTTTTTTTTATGCACCGGCCCGTCGAACGGCACATGGACGGCTCGATCGTGATTCTGGATGCGGCGGGGCTGTCGCTGTTTGCGATTGTGGGAACGCGAAAGGCGCTGGTTTACGGATTGAATCCGCTGGTCGCGGTGCTGTTGGGGACGATCAGCGGGGTTGGCGGCGGGACGATTCGAGATGTTTTGCTGGCGCAAGTGCCGACGGTGTTGCGCGCGGATGTGTACGCGACCGCAGCGCTTGCGGGCGCGATTGTGATGGCAGCGACATATCGCGCGGGAGTGCCGCGGCTGTGGGCAGGCGCGGTGGGCGGAGCGATTTGTTTTTGTTTGCGGGTGGTAAGCGTGTGGGAGCATTGGAATTTGCCGCGGGTGTTGGGGCGATAGACGCGGCGCGTGTGAGCGCAACGTGCGCAATGTGCCCAACGCAAAGAGTGAGACAAGACGCAGCGGTCGGGCGGAGCAAGCCCCGCCCCTACAAAAACTTGGCCGAGGCAAAACGGTCTAGCTAGTACATTCCTTTTACCTCATTCAGACAACCGGAACGGGTCACGCGTACAAGCTACGAACATAAGACGGAGGCTCGCTAACCTGCCAACGGCGAGACTCTCGTTAACCGGCATTGCCGGACGCGGCGGGGTCGTTCTGATCTCACGCAAATTTAGGAGGAGGAGAGACGTGATGCGAAGAATGAGTTTGTTGGTATTGGCGGTTTGTTTGATGGCGGGAACGTTTGCGATTGGAACGTCGGCGGATGAGCTGGTCTTTATCGCACCGGTAGTGGGTTCGAATCCGGGCGCGACGATTGCGGGGGTCGCGAGCGGCGGCGCACCGTGGGTGGTGCGGCGCGGTATCGCCGTATTGACCGATGAAGGGCGATTGAGCGTGGATGTCCGAGGGCTGGTACTGCCGAGTGCGAATAATACGGCCGGACCGATCACCGGAGTTGTGGCGAGCGTGGTCTGCGGGAACGCTGTCGTTGCGACGAGCAACTTGGCGAACCTGACGACAAACGGAAACGCGGAGATTCACGCGAAGTTGTCGGTACCATTGCCGTGCGTGGGAGCGGTGGTTCTGGTGCGAGCGGCGGCGGCGAATGGAACGCCGTTGTCGGCACCGGGAGCGTTCATCGCGGCGACGGGACTGGCGGCGGGACATGACGACGACCGGGATCACGATAACGACGATCACGGAAACGATCGATAGTTGGTTTGGTGACCGTTTTGGTGACCGGGGGACGCGCGCAGTGGATGGCGCGTCCCTTTTGTTTTTGTGGTCGATAGAGCATGCGAAAATCCGATCTGCAAGGACGAAACCGCGATGATTTGAGGCGAGGTGGTCAGAGAGGTTTTCGAAGCGGGATTTACCGTGAAAGCGGCGCAGGGGCGCCGCACTCCATATGAGTTTCTAATGGATGAGATGTCAGCGGCGCTTGCGGGATTTGGCGGCGGGCACCTTTGTGATGCGGGTGGCGAGACGGCGCTTTTCTTTTGCGATGGATTTGGGATCGATCAGCCATTGGCCGTTGCCGGGGCGACCGGGTTGCTTTTGCTTTGAGCCGGAGAGGCGGCCGAGGCTGAGGAGGCGGCAGATTTCGGCGCTGGTCGTATTCATTGCGACGGCGGTCTGCTGGGCGGTGAGCCAGTTGGTGAGGTGCTTCGGCATCTTGTGGTTACTCTAGCGGTAAGTATTTCGAGTTTCAATAGTACTAATTGGGATTCTTACATGATTTGTTAGGTTCAAGTTGCTTGGCGGCTCGTTGCTCGTGTTTCCGAGCACCGAGCCAGCAACTGCATCGCGAATACGGATGACGGCAGCGTCGAAAAGGCAAGGAACAACGAGATGGACGTTACGACTGGGCGTTGTGGCACGGCGATGCTGCGCCCCTACGTGGCCTTGGCAATCGGACAAAGGAGTCGCGGTCGGGCGGGTTGCTACTACTGGAAGAGCTATCGTTTGCTACTTCTTGAAGAGGTCTTCGAAGGCCTGGCGGGCGTCGTTGTGGCGCGGGGGGGCCGCAGGTAGGCTGCCGCCAGCGGCGGGCTGTTTCTGCGCGTAGGACGTGGGTGCGGTGTCTTTTTCAACCGTGGTGCGGAACTCGTAGAATTTGCAGTTGTTGCGGGCGTCCTTGGGAGTGATGCGTTCGGGGACGGGCTGCGTGCACTCGAACTGTGCGGCGGAGTCGAAGAAGCGGCACTGCTTGCAGCAGTGGAGCTCAAGACTGCACTTGGGACATTTGCCGTTGGGGTCGAAGCCGGAGTTTAAAACGGTGCCACAGTTGGAGCAGCGAGCGCGGGTGACGGTGCCGACCATGCGCGGGGTGCGAGGGCCGAACTGATCGGCGTTGCGCGGGCCGCCGGAAGGAGGGCGGCGATCCTGGTGATGCCCGTTGCGGTTTTTGTCTTTCTTTTCGTTGTTCTCGGCATCGCGGTAGCCGCGATGGCTGTATTTGCGATCCACTGAACTACCTCCGTCCGTCTGACCTGGCGGACTGAAACAAGTGAAAACCGGCGGATGCCTGCCAGCATCGCCACTAAAAACGGTTGTTAAGTCTGGCAGAAACGAACTTGGTCAAGACGGGCATGGCGGCGCGCCGCTTCTAGGCAGCGCATCCGTACACGACTATCCTGGCGCGGGACCTGAAACAGGTCAGGTCATCGCGGAACGACACAGGATGATCCGCACTCCAACTTGACTATTTATCCAATCGGGTTACAACGACCGGACCGTTGCTCGGTGAATAACGCTGACATCGGCAAACAACGCCAAAGTCGGCAAAAAAACACCGAATTGCTACACTCGACCGCCCTGCGTTATCTTCCCCAGAGGTTCGTTAAAGGATTACCGACGTTCGAGCAGGAGATGGGACACCTATGTTTTTAGTCCTCTGGGAGTTCGAAGTCAAGCCCGGCTGCGAAGAACGGTTTGAAAGAGTCTACGGAGCGGGTGGCGACTGGAACTCCCTGTTTCGTCGCGATTCCAACCATGCGGGAACGTACTTGTTCCGAGACCTGGCGAAACCGCGGGTGTACCTCACTGCCGACTACTGGGTAACACAGACAGCGTACAAAGTTTTTTTGCAGCGCGAAGAGGCGGAGTACAAACGCATCGACGCAGAAGCGGAAGGCTTGACTATGGCCGAGCGTCACGTGGGGTCGTACGAGACGGCCGGCAAATTTCCCCTGCCAATCATTTGACGCCGAGTTGAGCGAATGTGTTTCCTTTATTTATTTGTTGGCTCAAAGCGAAACTATTTCTTTGCCCAGAGTGAAACCAGACCGTTCGTGCCGAGATCGGGCTGCAGGAATTGCTGTGGCGCGCCGGCGACGTCGGGTGACGGCTTCGGCGGCAAGATAGCCGCTGCGCACTGCGCCTTCCATCGTTGCGGGCCAACCGGTTGCGGTCCAATCCCCTGCGAGAAAGAGTTTGTTTATGCTGGTTTGATGCTTTGGACGCCAGCGATCGACGCCAGGTTGCGGGGAAAAAGTGGCAGCTGCTTCTTTGATGACGGTGGCCTTCACAAGGTTCGCTTCACGGGCGGCGGGAAGCGCCTGGCGGACTTCTTTGAGGCAGAGGTCGATGATTTCCTGGCGCGGCTTTTGGAGGAGGTCGTAAGAGGCGCTGATGACGAGCTGGAGATATTGCTTGGCGGCGGAGGATTTGGAGTTTGTGGTTTCGCCGTTGGTGTTGTCGCTTGCGGACGCGGCTGGCGGACCGAAGAGTGCGGTCTTGTTGAAGAGCCACTGGACGGTGGTGTCGAGCAGCGTGATGAAAGGCTCTTTGGTGACTTCGCGGTCGAACCAGAAATGGACGCCGGTGATCGGGGCGTCTTTGATTTTGTCGAGATTGCGGAACACTGGATCAGCTTGAGCGATTTCGGGTGGGAGGAGTTCGGCGAAAGTGTCGTGAGGGACGGCGAAGATGTAGGCGTCGGCGGATTCTTGGCGATCGTTGTCGAAGCTGACGGCGGCGATGGAATTGTTTTCGAATTTGATGCGCGCGAACAGGCGAGCGAAGGGCTACTTCCCCTCCCTGTTTTTCGATGAAGGCGCGGCAGCCGTCGTAGAGTTCGGCGAGCGGGACGATGGGAACACCCATGCGATAGCCGCGGCTGTTGCAGAGAAACGCTTTCCAGAACACGTCGATGCCGAAGCGCGCGTCGGTTTGGTCGAGCTCTTCGTCGAGCGCGCTGACGAGGACGACGCGCCAGAAACGATCGATAGCGCGCTGCGTCTGGCGCTGCTGGCGGAGCCACGCAAGCATGGAGATGCCTTCCGGCGAGTCGACGCCCGCAGGGTGACCGCTGGTGCGGAGAATCGTGAGCATGGCGCGGCCGATCGAGATTTTGTCGGCGAGCGTGAGCGGCGCGAATTTGGCGAACGAGCCCGTCATATGAAACGGCGCGGGCAGGATGCCGGCCTGCATTTCACCTTGCCGGCCTTGCGGGTCGAGGAAGAACAGGCGATCGAAAAACTTTACTTTGTTCGTGGAGCCGACGCGGCGATAGAAATCGTCGAGATTAGTACAGCAGCCGAGCGTGACGTGCTGGCAATTGTCGACGTATTCGCCGTCAGGCAACACGTAGGAGGTTGCGCGGCCGCCGAGGAAAGGACGCTGTTCGAAGAGACGAACGCGCCAACCGGATTCAGCTAGCGCGACGCCGGCCGCGAGCCCCGCCAGACCGCCGCCGATCACGATCACACTTTTCAAGGATATTCTCTTCCGTCACGCGCCCGAAACGGGCCTGGGCGATGAATAGCATTTTTTCGGCGCGGGAAAGACGAACGCGCTCGCCAAACACTGCAAAGTCGAGAGACTCGATACGCGCGAGGAGCGCGCTGTAGGTGTGGGTCAGGAGCCATAGCGTGCCGCGGCTTTCAGGATCGATGAGGTTGAGGAGTTCGGCGCCTTCTTTGTAATTTTGCCAGGCGCGGTCGGCTTCGAAGCGGAGGAGTTCGCGAACGCCGAGCGTCGCTTCGCTGCGACCGAAATCTGACGGAGAGACGTTGTAGCGTTCGAGATCTTCTTGAGGGATATAGACGCGGCCAAGCGCGTAGTCGTCGTGGACGTCGCGGATGATGTTGGTGAGCTGGAAAGCGAGGCCGAGTTTTTCGGCGAGATCGAGGGCGCGCTGGTCGGTGAAGCCGAAGACGTGCGTGCAGGTGAGGCCGACGGTGCCGGCTACGCGGTAGCAGTATTCGCGGAGACGATCGAATGTCGGGTAATCGCGGACGGTGAGGTCCATTTCAGCGCCAGAGATGAGGTCGTGCAGATAGCGCGCGGGCATTTTGTAGCGGCGCATGGTGTCGACGAGCGCGGGCAGCACTTCGGCAGCGCCCGGAGGCCCGGATTCTTGAAGTGGCGTGACGGCATTTCCGTCAAAGCACTGATCTAAGCCCGTGACCTCTAAGTCAAGCGCGGCGCGCCATTTTGCGAGGCCGCGCTGTTTGACGGTGAGGTCATCGCCTTCGTCGGCGACGTCGTCGATGAGTCGCATGAAAGCGTAGAGGGCGACGATGCCGTCGCGTCGAGATTTGGGAAGCAGGAAGAAGGCGTAATAGAAATTGCTGTGCGAGGCTCTGGCGATTTGGAGGCAAGCTTCGTACGAATCGCTGACTGAGATCGGAGGAGCGTCGATCGTGCCCGTGGCGGCTGTGCTTGCGGTTTTGACGCTGGGCGTCGAAGTGTCCACAGGCTGCGCAGGCGCAGATTGGGCCTTAAGTGGGGCGCGATTGAATTTCGTCGCGAGGTGGGCAACAAAAGAGCGACCCAACAGGCGAGCTTGCTTGCCCTTACCGATCGATGGGCGATGCTGAAGCGTGTTGTAGCCCTCGGACTTGATCGCGTCCAGGACAGCAAGACCGCCGCGGCTGAACATTTCAAGGTCGATGCTGAGGCGCGAGTCGACCAACTTCGCGAGCGGCATGCCTTGATTGAACAGGGTGCGCGTGCGCGCGATGAGTTCCTTCATGAGGCGCGCGTAAGCCCCAGTGAAATTTTTTGCGACGATGTCGGCTTCGGAGACCTCGTGAGAGCCGGCGATGTCGAGGGGGATGTAGATGCGGCCTTTTTCGAGATCGCGCGAGACGTCCTGCCAGAAGTTCGCCAACTGGAGCGCGGTGCAGGTGGCATCGGATAGGCGCTGGCGTTCTTCGTCGCGATAGCCGCAGAGGTAAAGGACGAGGCGGCCGACGGGATTCGCCGAGTAGACGCAATAGTCGAGGATGGCGTCCCAGTTGGGATAGCGCTTCGTCGTTTGGTCCTGGCGAAACGCTTTGAGCAGGTCGGCGAAAGGCTGCTTCGGTATGTCTTTTACGACGAGCGTTTCGCGCAAGGCAACGAAGACGGCGTGCCGCGGCTGACCTTCGTAGCAAGCGTCGAGTTCGCGCTCCCACCAATCGAGGAGTTCGAGCGCGCGATCTGCATCTGGGATTTCGTCGCCGAGATCGTCGGCCCAGCGGCAATAGGCGTAGACGTTGTAGAAATGCTGATGAAGCTCTTTGGGCAGCAGCCAGGAGACTACGTTGAAATTTTCGTAGTGATGCGTGGCGAGCCAGCGCGTGTATTTTTGCGCGGCTTCGATGGAGCAGCCGGGAGGCGGGACGTTGGCGGCGAGTTCGAGTTCGTTGGGACGAAGCATTAGGAACTTTTCTCGAAAGTCGAAGACGTTACTTCAGGGGCTGAAGCCCCTTTAGCATATTGCTTTTATGTCGCGGCTGAAGCCGCGACCCACAAGCCCTCGAACCGAAACAGAAGGCTTCGAACGGCACGTGGCGAGTTGAAGTGGGCTCTAAACCCGCACCCTTTGAAGGCTGAGGGTGCGGCACCCAACGGCGCCGCGAAAGATCGATCGTGCTTGAAGTTTACGTCGGGCGGAGCGAGCCCCGCCCCTACAAATGCAAGACGGCAAGCCGATATAAATTCGAGACAAAGACGGATAATTTGATGCTCAGGGGCGAACGGCCAGCTTGATTTCGCCGCTGCGGGATTTCATGCGCTCGAAGGCTTGCGGGAGCTCGTCGAGGCGAATCTCTTCGGTGACAAAATCGTGGGCGAGGATGTCGCCACGACGAATCGCTTCCAGCGCTTCGCGGATGAAGCGCGGCGTGTGGTGGAACGGCGAAATAATTTTGATCTCGGAGTAGTGAATCTCGGCCGGCTCGATTTCGACGAACTGGCCCGCGGGTAGGCCGCTGAAGAAATTGACCACGCCACCGCGGCGAACCATAGCGAGGGCCTGCTTCCAGGTGGCGGGATTGCCCGCGGCTTCGACGACAGCATCGGGACCGCGACCATCTTCCGTGAGATTTTTCACGGCGGCGACGAGATCGGGAACTTCGGTGACGTTGATGGTGGCGCTGGCGCCGAGACGACGCGCAAGGTCGAGTGGGGCCGCCCGGCGAGCCAAAGCAATAACGCGCAGGCCGCGACGCGAAAGCATACGGACGTATTTCAGCCCGATCGGGCCGCAACCGATGACGACCGCAGTGTCGCCGGTACGGACTTCCATCTCATGAATGCCACGCAGTACGCAGGCAAGCGGCTCGACCAGCGCGGCGCTGCCGTCATCGACAGAGTGCGGCACTTCGAGCATATTTTCCACCACGATGCGGCCGGGGATGCGCAGATATTCCGCGTAGGCACCGTTGTTGAAGAGCAAGTCTTCGCAGAGATTTTCCTGGCCGCGGCGGCAATGGAAGCACCGCAGGCACGGCGCGGAATTGGCGGCGATGACGCGCTGGCCGACGCGCCAGCGGGCGTCAACACGCTTGCCGAGCGCGGCGATTTCGCCGACGACTTCGTGGCCGAAAACGGCGGGCGGCTGAATCATGCGCGCGTGGTAACCGCGCTGCCAAACTTTGAGGTCGGTGCCGTCGGTCAGCGCGAGGCGAACGCGGAGAAGAACTTCATCGGCGGCCAGAGCGGGCACGTCGATTTTTTCGATGCGCAGATCTTCGCTGCCGTAGAGAACGGCGGCGGTCATCTTCTGCGGAAAAAGCGCGCGGACTACCGCTGCGGCTTCTTCGCCGAGATATTCAATCTTTTTTGTGGTGGTTGTTCTCATGCGTGAGTGATCAGAATCTTGAGCGAATCTGCCGAGGGATGCGCCGCGAGATTGAGCGCTTCCTGAATTCTATCCAGCGGGAACCGATGGGTGACAATCTCCATCACCGGCAGTTTCCGCAAGAGCACTAAGTCAGCCGCTTGGTCTTGGATGTCTACAGCCGCGCTATAGCTACCCAAAATTTCCTTCTCGTCGATCCCAACTGCCGCCGCCGGGAACTCGATTCTGGTTACTGGGTCGTTCGCAGCAAATAATAGGATGCGTCCCCCGGGCCGCGCCGCTGCCAACGCATCTGTGACTACGCTCGGGTGAGCGACCGCGACCAAAACCGCGTCGGCCCCCCGGCCTCCGGTTCTGGCTTTTACCTCTTCTATTAGCTTACCACTGGTCGGGTCGAAAGCTTCAAGCGCGCCCAACGTGAGACTCTTGGCGCGGCGCGGCGCGACCGGGTCGCTGGTGTAAAGCCTGGCGCCTTCGAGGTTTGCAACCATTAAGAGTTGAAGACCAATCGGCCCACAGCCCATAACGAGGACGTGTTCACCCTTTTTGATGCGGGCTTTCTGCACCGCTTTGACGATGGTGTTGATGGGTTCGATGAAGGTGGCTTCTTCGAAACTGACGTTGTCGGGCAGGGCGACGATGCCGCGCTCGGCGACCCAGGGCATGGCTTTGACGTACTCGCCGAAGCCTCCGCCGTTCGGCGTAAAGCCCGCGGTGAGGCCGGTGGTCTTGTATTGCTGGCATTGCGAGAAGAGGCGATTTTCGCAATAGAAACAGTAGCCGCAAGGCGTGTGATGAAAGCTCATCACGCGATCGCCGGGCTTGAATTTTGTGACGCCGGAGCCGACGGCAACGACGGTGCCGGCCAGTTCGTGGCCGAGGATTTGCGGTGGCTCGACGTAGCGCTGGAAGATTTTCTTGATGTCGGTGCCGCAGATGCCACAGGCAGCGACCTTGATGAGGACTTCGCGGGCGCCCATTTCTGGGACCGGAACTTCTTCGACGCGGACGATTCCCTTTTCGCGGTAGACACCGGCGCGCATCGTTTTGGGGATGGCGCTGAGGGTCGCTGTCGAGCGAGAAATGGTTGGTGAGCTCATGTCGCTGTCGCCGTTTTCGCTGTCGCTTGGCACCGAATCAGTTCGGGTGTTAGTGCACGCAAGAATACATCGAGAAAATTGGCAAGGTTCCTTGCTGCGTCCCTGCTCTGTTTCGCAAACCGTATCAGATGAGGGATCTTGGTCGGGTGTAACACTAGTTCTTTGATGAGTTGCGCGGCTCGAAGTTGCCCGCTGTCGGTGACGACTCTCGAAAAATCGATGGGAAGGTCTTCATTCGCGGCGTCACTGATAGCACGTATGACGGTGACGGGTGCAGCCTCGAGCGAGAATTCGTGGACGATGTGGAAGGATTCCATGTCGACGGCATCGGCGAATTGAGAGAGGCGGGCTTTTTCTTCCTGAGTGTCGATGATGCGGTCGGCGGTGAGCAAAGTGTCGACGAGCGTGGCGCCCTGACGTTCGGCGAGGTCGGCTAAGTTCGCGGCTGTCGCGAGACCGGCGGCATCGCGAAGCGTGGCGACTCGCTTGGGAACAACGATCTGGCCGACACGGTAGGAACGCTTGAGCGCGCCGGAGAGTCCGGAAGAAATGATGGCGTCGAGGCCGGCGCTGCGAAGGCAGAGAGCGGATTTGAAGTCGAAGCTCTTGATGCCCATTCCCGTCAGAGAGACCCAGACACAGCAATCGCCAACTTGCGTTTCGTAGACGTCAGCGCCGCCGGACCAATGTTTTTCGTTGAGCGTGACCTTTCGGAAGCGGCGAATCTGGCGCCAGGGCGCGAATTCGGCGTCGACCGCGAAGGTGACGAGCACGAACATCGGCTTGCCTGGAGACACGATGGTCGTGGACGCCGACACGTCATGCCGCCGCGCGAGCGATTCGCTTTGCACGCCGCTTGCTGACATATCCATTTTGCTCATACCAATTGACGGCGCGTTGCAGGGCCGCAGAGACAGGGCCGGCCTTAAAGCCTAAGTCACGCTGGGCGCGCGTGCAATCAACGAACATTTTGTGCTGCGCGATTTTGACGCCTTCAACCGGGATGCCGGGCTCTTTGCCGACGAGACGCGAGAAAAATGTGCTGGCGTAGGCGGCGCCGAGCGCAACGCCGTGCGGAAACTTCAGTTTGGGAGCGGGCAGGCTTGTGATGTTCGAAAGAATGTCGAGCACTTGTTTGAGCGTGAGATTTTCGCCGCCGAGAAGATAGCGCTCGCCGACTTTGCCTTTATCGGCGACGAGCAGATGGCCCGCGGCACATTCTTCGACGCCGACGAAGTTGAGGCCGGTGTCGACGTACCCGGGCATTTTGCCGTTGAGAAAATCGACGATGATCTTGCCGGTCGGCGTGGGTTTCCAGTCCCACGGGCCGACGGGAGTGGTCGGCATCGCGACGATTACCGGGAAGCCTTCTTTCGCGGCGTTGAGGGCTTCGCGTTCCGCCATCCATTTCGAACGTTTGTAGTGGCCGACCATTTCGTCGAGCTTGGCGTCGGTTTTTTCGTTTGGCGGCGCAGGGCGATCGACGGCGATCGTGGCGACCGTGCTGGTGTAGATGAATTGCTGGACGCCGGCGCGTTTTGCTGCGGCGAGAATGTTTTTGGTGCCGCCGACGTTGGAGTCGTAGATGTCCTTCGAATCTTTGGCCCAGAGGCGATAGTCGGCGGCGACGTGGAAGACGTGGGTAATCCCTTTGAGCGCGCGATCGAGGGAGTCTGTGTCGCGCAGATCGCCGGTGACGTATTCGAGCGGCAAGTCGGCGATGGCGCGGTTTTGGCTTGATGGGCGGAGGAGGACGCGAACGGCTTCGCCGCGGGCGACGAGCTGGCGCGCGACGTGGCTGCCGAGGAAGCCGGCGGCGCCTGTGACGAGCGTGGGCATCAGGCTTGCGCCCCCTCGTCGAGATCGAAGTCGGTGGCGGCGGCAGTGGTCGTGGATTGGGCCACGTGGCGGCGCGGCGATGCGGCGGCGCGATAATTTGCCTGAGCAGAGGCGGGCTGCGCTGCCGAATTGAAGATGCGCGACATATTCGACCAGCGGCGATCGAGCACGCGGTCGCGCGCGGCGGCGACTACGCGCTCGCATTCGGGTGCGGCATCGGCGGCGAGGATCAGAGAGCCGTCGAGGTCGAGCTTTTTGAGTTGCGAGTGAAGCGCGATCGAATTTTCCAGTTCGTTTGCGGTTTGCAGTGTTGTGAAGCCGACAGTCAGAAATCCGGACAGTTTTGCGATGCGGATCGCTTCGATGACGTCGGCGTTTTCGGACGAGCTAATGCCTGAGCCAGTGAAGTGAAATGCGAAGCGAAATCGCGGCGACGGCTGAAATTCGTGCACTCGGCGGCGCAGAAATTTTCCATCGGTTTGGAGGAAGACTTCGCGGGCGGACGCAGCGAGCGCATTCGTGAATTTCGGAATGTCGGGATATTCGAGCGGCTCAAAACCGCCAATCCAGATCATCGATGGAGCGGATTCGACTGGCGGAAATCGATCGGTGGCGTCAGATGTGAACGGCGCCAACTTCAAAATCAATGGCTGGCGGCCGCGCGTGCGCAGGATACGGGCGGCGACCCCAAGTTGGAAATCTGATGTGAACCTGACGGGGAACCGCATCGCGGCTCTAGAATCCGCTGCGCAGCCTAAATTCGGCCGGCTGGAATGTCATGGCGCAGAACTGCTTCACGTCTTGCGATTGATTGCGGAAACGCGCCAACGCATACAGCGGGAATGAATTGCGATAGAGGTGATATTTCAAATAGAAGACGCAGGGGAAACCTGTGCCCGTAAATTCGTCTTCGCTCCAGGAGCCGTCGGCATTCTGCTGCTCGACGAGGTACGAGACGGCATTTTGAATCGCGGGGTCGCTGGTTTCCGTCGCCGCGAGAAGACCGATGAGTCCCCATGCGGTCTGCGATGCGGTGCTGTTCCCTTCGCCCTTGGTCTGCGGCTCGTGATAGCTGCGCAGCGATTCGCCGAAGCTACCATCGGGCTTCTGCACCGACCGGAGCCATCGCACGGCGCGCTGGCAATATTCCTTCGCGGTGAGCGACACGGTCTCGAGCGAACGGAGAACACCGCTCGTGCCGTAGACGTAGTTGACGCCCCAACGGCCGAACCAAGAACCGTCTTCGCACTGATCTTTCAGCAAGAATTCGAGAGCGCGCTTGATCGCGGGATGATTCGCCGTCCAGCCGAAGCGGCCGAGGCATTCGAGCACGCGTGCGGTCACGTCGGCGGTGGAAGGATCGAGCATCGCGTTGTGATCGGCGAACGGAACGTTGCTCAGGAAGTCTTTGTTGTTGTCGCGATCGAAGGCAGCCCAGCCGCCGTCGCGGTTCTGCATGCTGAGCAACCACTGGACGCCGCGACGAATGGCGGCTTCCATGCGCTTTGGATCGGGGAATTTCACGCGCTGGAGCGCCATTAGCACGAACGCGGTGTCGTCAACGTCGGGATAGAAGTCATTGCGGAATTCGAAGACCCAGCCACCGGGAGCGGCGTCTTTGTTTTTGACTTGCCAGTCGCCGGGACCGAGAACTTGCTTCGACAAGATCCAGTCGGCGGCTTTGACGAGCGCCGGATTGTCAGCGGGCACGCCGGCTTCTTCGAGAGCGACCATTGCGATGCAGGTGTCCCACACTGGAGAGACGCACGGCTGAAGACGAATCGTGTCTTTCTCTTCGATTTCGAAGCGCGCGAACTCGCGAATTTCGCGCGAGGTCAGCGGATCGTCGGGAGCGTGGCCGAGCGCCATCAACGCAAAGATCGAGTTCATCATCGCCGGGTAAATTGCGGCTAGGCCTTCCGTGCGCTCGATGTGTTCGAGCACCCAGGCTTTCGCTTCACGCAGGGCGCGCTGACGCAGCGGCTTCCATGGGAGTTTTTCGTAGAGCTTCATGGCGCGATCGGCGGCAAGGAAGAAATTGCGCCACGAAATGAGCTGATCGCTCCAGTCGAATGCGGAGGCTTTGTGCGAAGGATCGACGAAGAGTTCATCGACTTGCGCGTGCTCCGGCAACCGGAAGTCCGGACGAAGCGCGGAGAGAATCGCCATCGGGATGACGATGCCACGCGTCCACGAAGACATCTCGTAGATGTTGAGATAGAACCAGTTCGGCAACAGCATCATTTCCGGCAGGATCGCGGGAACCATCTCCCAGCCGAGGGCGCCGGCGAGCGCGAGATAGAAGCGAACGTAGGAATTCGATTTTTCGAGGCCGCCCAGGCGCAGAACCGTCTCGCGCGCTTTTACCATGTGCGCGGATTTCGGATTGTCACCGACGAGTTTCAGAGCGAAATAGGCTTTGCAGGTGGCGTTTAGTTCCGAGGGGCCGCCGGGATAAATGCTCCAGCCGCCATCGGCGAGCTGTTTGCGGCGTACGTAGTTGGCGAGCTTGGCGATGCGCGCCGGCTCGGCCTTGCCGAGAACGTAGAGATAGTAGATGTAGTCGGATTCGAGGGTGCTGTCGGCTTCGAGTTCGCCGAGCCAATACCCGGATTTATCCTGGAGCGAAAGGAGGTGTTCGGCGCCTTTGTTGATCGCGTTCTCGAGGCCAGAAATCCACTTCCGCCGAACCCCGAAAGTGGCTGCGGCGGGAGCGGCTGCCTCGAGTCCTATGCGGGTACCGGCTGACAAACGAATCCTCCAGATTCCTTGGTGATTTCTCGCGCAAGCCCAATAAGTAGCGCGGTTTCAGGTACTTCGAGAGCAGACTTGGCTCAAACTTCGCTTTGACCGGTCTCCCCCGGAGACCCCGGTTACACGAGTACTACTAAATTATCGCCGTCTCGCGACCGTCGGTCAACGATTAAGATGCCGCGAGGTTTACAAGTTGATGCTTGGAACAGAGAGTCTGTTACATACGTGATTTTGAATGATTTCCAGGAGAGGAGGAGGGAGAGGATCGTGTTCGCGTTGGAGGAATTGCGGCTTTCCATGGAGCAGTTGGAGCGGGATGTTGTGCCAGGAAGGAGCAGTTGTCTGACCATCGGTGTTCGTCAGGATTGGGTCGCGAAGGACGAAGGCGGAGGCGTGATTGATTTGGAGCTTTGCGGAGTCTTTAAAGTCGGATTTTCCGGGATGAAGCACCATCAGGAACAAATCGGGTTTCAGGAATTGAAGGAGCGTGTTGCTTTCGAGGATGACGTTGATCGCGGGCGCGGCGTGTCGCGCTTCTATGGGAGTTTCGGCGGAATGGGTTCGGGTTGGGGGTCCGGACGCGACTTCGTTTAGAGCGGAGCGGAGGAGAGGCATGCCTTCGGCGAGGAACCCTTGCTTGGTGCGGAGCCAGAACGAGCGATGCGCGCCGGCAGCCAGGAAGCGGGAGCTGTCGGTGCCGCTGGTGGCATCATGCTCCCAGTCGATCGCGCAGACGTGTTCGTCAGGCGCGCAGTCGCAAGCGTGGCCGTTTTGCGCGCAAACGCCGTGACCGTACTGCGTGATTTTTCCGGCGACCCAATTGGCTTGTGGCAGTGCGGCGATGATGTCGCAGACGAGTTGGGTCTTGCCAATGCTGCGCGTGTGTCCGCCGACGACGATGATGCGCGCGTTGTTCTGCGATTCGGACATTCTGGGTGCCGCTCGCTTTGCTCTATGGGAACTTAGCGACCGACCTTCGCTTCCAACTCTTTGATGCGCGCGGCCAGATCCGGGAGCCGTCCGTACCACGCGTACTCTTCTTTGAATCGCTCCAGAGGGCGAGCCGGCGTACCCCAAACGGTTTGTCCGGTGCGTACGATTTTCCCGCCAAGAACCCCGGATTGGCCGCCGATTATTGCGCCATCTTCAAGCTCGCAGCGTTCGCCGAAACCCGCCTGACCGCCAACGATGACGTTTTTGCCGAAGGTGCACGAGCCCGACAGGCCGACGAGCGCTGCGATTACGGTATGCGCGCCGATCTTGCAGTTGTGGCCGATGTGAACCAGATTATCGAGCTTTACGCCTTCGCCGATTTGCGTGTCGTCGAGCGAACCACGATCGATCGTGGTGTTGGCGCCGATCTCGACATCGTCACCGATTTCGACGATACCGGCTTGCGGAAACTTCCAGTGGCGGCCTTCACCGTAGGCGTAGCCGAAGCCGTCCGCGCCGATCACCGCGCCGGAATGAATCTCCACGCGGTCGCCGATACGAACGTTGGCATAGAGCGTGACGCGCGGATGGATGCGGCAGTCCGCGCCAACGTGACAGCCTGAGGCGAGGCTGCAATGCGGACCAATCTGCGTGTGCTCGCCGACTCGAACATTCGCGCCAATCACAGCGTATGGGCCGATGCTCGCCGATGGCGCGATTTGCGCTGTGGACGAGACAACTGCGGTCGGATGAATTCCCGGCGATGCGATCACCGCTTTGTCGAGCAAAAGCGCGGCAGCTTTTGCGAACGCCACTTTCGGCTGGCGATGGCGTAACACGGTCTTGCCGGAGAGATCGATGCCGTCGGGCGCGATGACGCAGACGGCGGCAGATGCGGCGGCGCGCGAAGTGTTTTTTGGCGAGTCGACGTAGATCAGATCGCGCGCCTCGGCGCGTTCGGGCGCGGCGACGCCGAGCAATTCGACTGAGGCGTCGCCTTCGACGCGCGCTCCAATGTGTTTTGCGAGTTCTTGTGCTGTTTGTCTCATCGGACTCCGCCTCACAATTTTCGTTCGCAGACTCTTGTTCGGTCGCAGATTAAATGGCAGCTAGCTCAGAAACTTGTACAGAGTGGTCTCGCCCTCGGGTCGCGTCTTCCAGCGCGCGTGAACCCAAACCCACTGATCGGGATGCTTTCGAATGACGTCTTCGATCACCTTCGCAAATTTTTGTGTGTTCTCGAAGATATCGCGCTCAGCGTCGCCGGTTCGAATTAAATCGACGGGCGGTTCGAAGCGCAGCCGATACTTGCGCATTTGCGGGTCCCACCAGCAATAACCCGGAACGACCGCGGCATCCGTGTGAAGCGCCACGCGCGCGAGGCCGGTGGTGGTGCAAGCGGGCTTGCCGAAGAAATCGACGAAGACGCCCTCTTCACGCATGGTGTTCTGGTCCGCGAGAATCCCGACGGTTCCCTTTCCATGCAAGATGCGTAGTAAAGCGCGCGCCGATTCGTTTTTGAAGATCGGTTCGTTGCCCGACATGCAACGGTAGCGATTGACCAGCGCGTCGATACGCGGATTGTCGAGCGGGCGCGCCATATAGTGGAGCGGGAATCCGTAGAGCGCGTGAGCGAATGAGGAAAGCTCCCAAGCGCCGATGTGCCCGGTGAGATAGAGCACGCCTTTGCCGCGGCGCTGGCCCTCGAGGAAATTCTCGTGACCATCGAGGATCACGTACTGCTCGATGTTCTGCTTTGTGTAACGCGGGAGACGGGCGAACTCGGCGGCCATCCAGCCTAGATTGCGGACCATGCCGCGCGTGACTTCGGCGCGCCGCGCGTCCGTCCAATCGGGGAAGGCGAGGCGGAGGTTGAATTCCGTAGTTTTGCGCAACTGGGGCAGGAGAGCGTATAGCCCCCGCGCGATGCTTGCCGCGAGTCCACGCGACACCGGGCGAGGCAGCACTCCAAACATCTTCAGCAGCAACCAGACCGCACCGTATTCGAGGCGCTCTCGCATCGTCTCCCGTGTCGCGTTGGAGCCGCGACAGTATGCATTCTCCTATGAATTAACCGCTATTCGGAATTGTCCGGCCGTGCGCGTTGCGCGTCCCACACATCGCAGTGCGAACCCAGCATGCTAGACTCGCCGCGATGCCGACCGACCCTCGCGCACCAGAAACCAAGCCAAAACGATCGCCCCTCTCCCGCCTGCTGTGGTTCGCGGCCATCGTGGTGACACTTTATTTCTGCTATTTCAGCCAACTCGGCGTTGTCGGGCTGATGGGCCCCGACGAACCACGCTACGCGTGGATCGCGCGCGACATGGCGGAAACGGGCGACTGGATCACGCCGCGACTCTACGGCAGCCCGTGGTTCGAGAAGCCGCCGCTGTATTACTGGGGCGCGGCGCTCAGCTTCAAATTGTTTGGCGTGAGCGAGACGACCGCGCGGTTACCGAGCGCGATTGCAGCGTTGCTTGCGACGCTGGCGCTGGCGTGGCTGGCGTGGCGCGTTTACGGCAGCGCGGCGGCGCGATGGCTGTTGCTGTTGCTGCCTTCGACCGCGGGCATGATCGGCTTCTCGCATGCAGCAGCGACCGACATGCCGTTCAGCGCAATGCTGACCTGCGCGATGGTTCCGGCGGCTGTGTTGCTGGGGCTGGTGCCTTTGGCGAAAGGGAGCGACGAATCGAACGACCAAGACTTCGGCGCCGACCTTTCGAAGACCGCTAAGCTAGTCGCCGCTGCGCTGTTCGGACTTTTTCTCGGCTACGCGATGCTGGCGAAGGGCCCCGCGGCGATCGTTCTCTCCGGCGGCGCGGTCGTTTGCTGGGCGGCCTGCACGAAGCGATGGAAGGACACGCTGCGATTGCTGCATCCCGTAGCGATTGCGGTGTTCTGCGTCGTAGCACTTCCCTGGTACGTGCTCTGCGCGATTCGAAACCCGGATTTCCTGCGCGTATTCATCATCGAGCACAATTTCAAACGCTTCCTTACGCCAGAATTTCAACACATTCAGCCATTCTGGTATTACGCGGGGATCGTGCTGATTGCGTTGCTGCCGTGGACGCCCGCGTTGCTCTGGGGCATGGTGACGGGAATTCGATCTCTGGTCCGTGGCCAGCGACTCGGCGCGATGTCATGCTTTCTACTGAGTTGGGCGGGATTTTGCCTCGTTTTCTTCACAATTTCGCGGTCGAAGCTACCGGGATACATCCTCCCAGCGATCCCGGCGATCGGTTTGCTGCTGGCCAGAACGATCACAAAATTCGCCCCGGCGCGGCGCTGGTCGTTCGCGATGACGTCACTATTGCCCGGCATCGCGCTGGCAGTACTTTTTCTCGAATTGTTCAGCCACGACGATCAGATTCTCAAAAAAGCGGTGGCCTACACACCGGCGATCGAACTGGAAGTCGCTGCGCTGGGCGCGGCGAATACCTTGCTCGCGATTACTTTTCTGTTCCGGCGGAGGAACTTCGCGATTGTAGCCGGCGTTGTGCCTGTGCTTTTCGCAATCTATATGGTGGACGATGCGCTGCCGTTCACGCCGATCTCGACACAATCGTCGCGCTACCTCGCAGATCAGATTCGAGCGGACGAGATTCCACTCGACGCGGTGAGAGTTGCGGGTTTGAAACGCGCCACGCTTTACGGATTGAATTTTTATTTGCACACCGACCTGCGCGATTTCAACGGCACGCCGACGCGCGAAGTCTATGTCCTCACCACTGATCGGACCACATGCGAGAAAATGCCCGCGGCAGTTGCGTGTGAGGACGAGTGGCAGCAGACCGCCAACGCCGACGGTGTTCGACTGCTGCATCTGACCCCAATACGTTAGCGGGTGCCTTACTGGCGATGCGTTACTTGGAAACGGGCGCAGCGCCGGTCGGCGGCAGCCTCAACAGGAAGAAGCTCACGACGCGATTTTCGTACGCGCGCTTATCTTCGTCGTCCATGCTGGCGAAATTTCCGTGCGGAATCGTCGCCTGATCCTTCGGATCCGGCGCCTTCAGATAAATCTGTTGGGTAACATCGCCGAGCTCCGGCTCGTCGGCAGCCTCGATGAACAATTTCTGAACGTCAGCAAGGGGCGCCATGCGCTTGGTGTTCGAAAGCGGAAGCTCGCCGCGGTACTGGTGATTGAGCCACTGAAAGCTGAACTCCGCCGACTTGATCATCAGCGGGAAACCGCCGAGCCCCTGCCGTTCGACGCCGACGCGCACCATCTGCTCGGGCAAGTCGTAAACGGAATCGAGAACGAGAGCGTGAACGCGTTTGTCGGTTTCGGCTTCGCGCAGCGCGGCATACGCGCCGAGATTGTAGCCCCAGAGGCCGAAGCTCAGTGGATTCACGTCGTTGCGTTGAGCAACAACGTCAATGGCCGAGCGAACTTCGTCGGCTTCGTGATAGCCGAACGACGTGATGCCGTCATTCGCGCCATGCGCCGCGAAATCAAAGACGAAAACGTTGTATTGATGGTCCTGCAGCGCGGAAACCAGCGTCAGCAACTCGCCTTTGCTGGAGCCGTAGCCGTGGCAAAGAATAATCGTCGAGGCGCCGCGAAACCCTGGAAAAAACCACCCTTCGCGCGTGCTGGGGTTGCCTGGGACGGAAAATTGAATCGCATCGGGCCGGCCCGGGAAACTCTGCATGTTGATTTCGGTGCTGGTGCGCTGCGGCTTGACGATGCGGTAGACCAGAAAACCGGCGATCGCGAGCGTCGCCAGTACGGCGAAAAATACCAACGCAAGAACGGCCGACAGCAGCTTGATATACCAGCGCATCGGACGGGCTTGGGTTTGCAGTTCCGCGAAAGTGACCATGAAGTTTGGGCGCCCGCGTAAAATCAGCGAAAACGCGAATATCAACGCGGCAATTTGCATGCTAGCACACAGGTTTACGGTGAAAATTTGCAAGTCGGGGGCGTGTGCCCCATGTGTACCGTGTGGTTTGCGCGGCACTGCTTTGCCGCAGCGAACGTGGCATTCGAATGTCCGTAAGAAAATTTGCGAGCGTTGTGTAAATCGGTCTTGACAAGCAGTACCTTTTGTGTTATCGTATCATTTGTGTAGCGGCCGGCGAATTGCCGGGCCTATTTTCCCGCCCCAAGCAGAATCCACAACAAGCATTCGAATCCCGATTTTGGAAGATTTCGCCGGTATCCTCGCGTCGTCCGGCCTTGGAATACCGCACCCGCGAGGTATGGCTGACCAGCCGTAGTCTGCATTCTGGGAGCTATCGGAAGGCCGCTCGCGCTTTGTTTACTTTTGGTTGCCAGCTATTATGGATTGCTGCCGACCGGTGCGCTTGGGACCCGTCCATGAATATCGTCGATCTCCGCCAAACCACAGTGCGCCAGTTGGAGCCGCTACTCGAAGAGGAAGCGTCGCATTGGCGCGACGAACTGCATTGGGACTATCGCGGCGCGCTGGATCTGATTAAACGTTTTCTGGAAGCTCATGCGCTGTGCGGTTCGGTGGCATTCGAAAACGGCACTCCTGCCGGGTATTCGTTTTATGTGTTGGAAGAGCAAAAAGGGCTGATCGGCGGGCTCTACGTCTCGAACAAATACCAGCAGGCGACGATCGGACGCCGGTTGCTGGAAGAAATGCTGTTCTCAATGCGCGCGGTGCCGCAACTTTCGCGGATTGAAGCGCAGCTGATGCCGTTCGGCGGCCCAGTCGACACACCGCTGCTCGAGCAAGGATTCCATCTCTATACACGCCAGTTCATGTTGCTCGACCTTCGCAAGCCGACCGAGCCGAAACCCGCGCCATCCAACAGCATGCGGCTCGACCGCTGGAGCGATCGGTTTTTCGAACCATGCGCGAAGCTGATCTATCTCTGCTATGCGGACCACATCGACGGGGAGATTAACGATCAGTATCGCAGCCGCAGCGGCGCGCTGAAATTTCTAAAGAACATCATTCTGCTCCCAGGCTGCGGGCAGTTTATTCCGAGCGCGTCGTTTGTCTTGCGGCAGCCGGGCGATGATGAGTTGATCGCGGTCGTGCTGACGAGCGAGGTTTCTCCGGCGGTCGGGCACACAACCCAAATCTGCGTGCTGCCGGGCTATCAAGGGCACGGCATCGGGCGGATGCTGATGCAGACTTCGGCCGAGGCGCTCCGCGGGATGCGGTTTCGCGAGCTGACGCTGACCGTGACGAGCGAGAACCAATCCGCCGTCCGTCTGTACGAGAGTTTGGGATTCAACACGATTCGAACGTTCACGGCTGGAGTTTGGCCACGCTGATTCGCTTCCCTCGCGGCCTGCCACGCATCACGACCACCGTTTCAATGTGAACCAGTCGCTCTCTTCGACAGTGCTCTCCCGTTTGTGTTTACGTCGCTCTTCGTGGCGATAGTCAGCCCTTAACTTGACGTGTACCAAATGCGGCCAGTACGCTTCTAAAACGCATGCGCGCGTCTTCGAGGAAAATTCTTCTAGTCGTCATTGCTGTCGCCGTCCTGGGATTTGTGATTTACAGGGCGAGCGGATTTATCAATTTGGCGGGCTTCAGCGGCGCGAAGCTCTGGAGCGTCGCCCGCAACGCCAACCCGTACTACCTCCTCCTCTCACTCATCGGAATTTACGTCTGCTACGGTCTCCGCGCCGCGCGTTGGCAGGTGTTTCAGACCAATCTCGGCCCATCGAATTTCTGGACGATCTATCGCCTGACGCTCGCCGGCTTCGCATCGATTTTCCTTCTCGGACGCGCTGGCGAACCCATCCGCCCGCTCTTGCTCGCGCGCAAAGAACGCCTCCCCGTCGCCGACATGTTCGGCTTGTATTTCCTCGAGCGACTCTTCGATACGGCATGCACCGCGGTGATTGCTGGCCTCGGCTTGGTGCTGTTCGAATCGCACGCGCACACGATTTCGGGTGAAGCGGGCGCATCAACCTCGAAACTCGAAGCCGCCGCAAGAACCACCGGCTCCCTACTTTTCATCGGCGTAATCGGTGCGATCGTTTTCCTCGTCTATCTCCGCCTCCACGGCACTGCCATGCTCGAACGCCGCACGCAACCCTGGCGCGACGTCGGCGGCTGGCGCGCAAAGGTCGGCGGCATCCTGATGGGTTTCGCGCGCGGCGTTCAAACGATTCGAACGTGGCGCGAACTCACCCTCGCGGTGCTATATTCGGCGCTTCACTGGGTTGGTGTCGCGCTGCTGTATGTCTGGATCTCGCACAGTCTCGGCGGCCGGCTTTCGACGATCGGTTTCGGCGACGCGTTGCTGATCCTCGCGTTCACCCTCGTCGGCTCGGCAATTCAGCTCCCAGGCGTCGGCGGCGGATCACAGGTGGCGTGCTTCCTTGCTTACACCGCCATATTTGGAGTAGAAAATGAGCCCGCGGCTGCTGCAGCCATCTTGATCTGGGTCATCACGTTTGCGGGAGTGAGCGTAGTGGGCGTGCCGCTGCTCATCCACGAAGGAATGTCGCTCGGCGAATTGAGAAAATTGGCCGAGGGCGAAAAAAAGCGCGAAGAGCAGCAACTGGAAAGCGGTAACGCCTAAGTGCGGCGAGGAGAACCAGCCGAGTGAAGTGCCCTTTCTGTGCCAATGTCGATGACAAGGTAATCGATTCTCGCGAAGGCCGTACCGGCGACACAATCCGCCGACGCCGGGAATGCCTGAAGTGCGGACGCCGCTTCACCACCTACGAACGCATCGACGAAATTCCCTACATGGTCATCAAAAAAGATGGCCGGCGCGAGCGATTCGAACGGCAGAAGATTTTGCAGGGATTGCTGAAGGCATGCGAGAAGCGGCCGGTGCCGACGCCAAAGCTGGAAGCGATCGTCGATGACATCGAAGGCGTGGTGCATGACGCCACCGAGCGCGAGCTCACGACCACCGAAGTCGGCGAGATGATCATGAGCAAGCTGAAGAAGCTCGACAAGGTTGCGTACGTGCGATTCGCTTCCGTTTACATGGACTTCAAGGATGTCCAGGAGTTCATGTCTGAATTGAAGAACCTGCTGAAAGATCGCGCCAAGAAGTAAAGAATTTGAGCGCAGTGGGGATGTGAAGAAACGCACGGCTGGACCGAGGCCGTTCGTGCGAGCGAATCCGAGGCCAATCATGCGAAAAACCAAGGTTGCCGTTTTACTTTTTTTGAGCGGAGTCGTGACCGCATCGCAGTTCATCGGTCACGGAGCTGCAATGCTCGCTGCGAAAGAAAAGCCCACGGCGGAATCGATTCCCGCGCCCGATCCGCAAATGATCCGAGCGCACGTGAAATTTCTGGCGAGCGATCTGCTCGAAGGTCGCGGCACCGGCCAGCGCGGCGGCGACCTTGCCGCCGAATACATCGGCGCGCAATTCGAGTCCTTCGGCCTGAAACCTGCCGGCGATGGCGGCACATTCTTCCAGAACGTTCCTATGGTGACGATGAAAACGTTACCCGAAACAAAGTTCAGTCTCGTACCAAGCAGCAAAGAGGGAGGCGGAGCGGTCAGCCTCAAGCTTCTCGACGATTTCACCGTAAACAACGAAACACAAACCGACGTCGCCGATATCGACGCGCCCATCGTCTTCGTCGGGTTCGGGATCAACGCGCCGGAATACAACTGGGACGACTACAAAGGCGTTGACATGCACGGCAAGGTCGCGCTGCTCTTTGTGAACGAGCCGCCTTCCGACGACCCGAAATTTTTCAAAGGCAAAGCGCTCACCTACTATGGCCGCTGGATTTACAAATTCGAAGAAACCGCGCGACAGGGCGCTGTTGCAACGCTGATCATTCATCGCACTGATCTTGCGAGCTACGGCTGGCAAGTCATCCACAACTCGCTCGGCACCGAGAAATCGTTCCTCAAACTCGACGGTCGTACGCCGAAGCTGAAAGCCGCATCGTGGATTCAGCTCGACGTCGCTCGAACGATCGCCGCGATGGGCGGCCTCGATATCGACAAGCTCTACGCGCAAGCGCAATCGCGCGACTTTAAACCCATCGAGCTGCCCGTAAGCCTGAAAGCCCACGTCGTCAGTGAAATCCATCCATTTATGGGCAAGAACGTCGTCGCGACACTTCCCGGAGCCGACGCAAAACGCAAAGACGAAGCCGTCCTCTACACCGCGCACTACGATCACCTCGGCATCCATCCCGACGCAGAGGGCGACAAGATCTACAACGGCGCGGTCGACAACGCGACCGGGTGCGGCATTTTGATCGAGCTCGCGCGCGTGTGGTCGATGGCCAAGCCCGCACCGCCGCGCTCGATTTTGTTCGCCGCGGTCACCGGCGAAGAGCAAGGACTGCTCGGCTCCGAATATCTCGGCAAGAATCTGCCGGTCCCCGCGAGCAAAATCACACTCGACCTCAACTACGACGCCCTCGCGCCCATCGGCGAACCCGAAGAAGTCGACGTCAGCGGCGCCGAGCGCACGACGTTCCACCCTGACGTGGAAAAAATCGCGAAATCGCTCGGTCTCGCTATTCGCCCCGACGCGCATCCTGAAGCCGGCCACTACTACCGCTCCGATCATTTCAGTCTCGCGCGCGTGGGAGTGCCGTCGTTCTCAATCGGCGAAGGATTGAAATATAAGGGCCACGATGATGCGTGGGGCGAAGCGCAATCCAAGGACTACGTCGACCACCACTACCATCAACCGAGCGACGAATATCGCGCCGACTGGGATTTCAGCGGTCTCGCGCGCATGACGCAATTCGGCGTGCTGCTGGGAAAAAGAGCTGCGTCAGCACCGTCACTGCAAGGCTGGCAACCCGGCGACGAATTCGAAGCCGCACGCAAGAAGAGCAATTAGTTCGAAGATGGTGACGCGGTTTTCCGCCAGCGGTAGAATAGCGGGATGCCGGCGGCAATAACGAGCAGGCCCAGCGTGGACCGGACCGGCCGCACCATCCAGAGATTAACGGTGAGCGCGATCGCGGCGACCAAAAAGATAATCGCCGTGACCGGATAGCCCAGCGCTCGGTAGGGGCGATTCAGATTCGGCTGCTTCATGCGCAGGCGGAGCATCGCCATTGCATTCAGGGCGAAGAAAATCCACACAGCAAAAACGAACAGCGAATAAAGCTCCTCATACGTTCCAGTGAGCGCGAGAGCCGCGCCGACGCCACCAAGAAAGAGCAGCGATCCGCTCGGCGTACGAAACTTGGGATGCACACGCCCCGCAAACGAGAAGAAAACTCCGTCGCGCGCCATTGCAAACGGAATGCGCGCTCCGGTCAATATGACGACGTGCAGCGCGCCCAGCGCCGAGATCGCCATCGCAACCGTCAACGCCGCAGCACCATGCGGCCCCGCGAGGCGCTGCACAACATCGGAAGCGACATGCGTCGATTGCGCGACGCTGGTAAAAGACAAAACGCGGAAGTACACGACGTTCGCCAGCACGTAGAGCGTCATCACCGTCAACAACCCAAAAATAATCGCGCGAGGAATATTCCTTCCCGGCTCGGTGATCTCTTCGCCGAGGTCGCCGAGATCATTGAATCCGTTGTACGCCCACATTGCGGGAACCATCGCCGTCAGGACGGCGCCGATGATCGCGAAGCCGGTTGGAACCACAACTATGGTTGTCGGAAAATCGTTAGGCGTGTACCTGCCATAAAAAAATCCGCCGATGACGATGAGCAGAATCGTGGCGGTCTTCAGCACCGTGAGAAAAACTTGAATCTCGCCGCCAAATTTCACGCTGAGATAATTCAGCGCGGTCACGGCGATCACCACGAGCGCGGCGAGCGGCTGAGCAACAGTGAAAATAAATTCGTAACTGCCAATGTGCGTCGTGAAGAGCGGCGTCAAGATCGCCGGGAACAGAAATGCTGCGAAGCGCAGAAACCCCGCAGCAAGCGTCGCAATTCCGACCGGCCGCTCGAGAACCGAACTCATCCAACCAAAAAGATATCCCCACAGCGGCCCGAGGCCTTCGTTGAGGTAAACGTAGCTGCCGCCGGCCTTCGGAAACGCCGCACCAAGCTCCGCATAACAAAACGCTCCGCAAAAAACGACGATGCCGGACGTGATCCATGCGGCAAAGACGAGTTGCGTCGAGCCAACGGCGCGCGCCATGTCGCTGGTGACGAGAAAAATTCCGGTGCCGATCGTGTCGCTGATGACGACAGCTGTCGCCGAGCGCAGGGTGAGACCGCGAACGAGGCCGCCAGAATGCTGCTGCGACAAATCGCCCGGAGAATCGGGTTTCAGAGAGGTCATGGAGCGCAGCGAGCCTACTATCGCGCGCCAACCCGGTCAACGAAAGTCGCCATCCCGCGCATCCCCGCGGCGCCCGGCAGCAAACGCGTCGCAACTTTAGTCAACGCCCATTTCTCGGTATGATCAACACATGAGCCACAAAATGATGGTCAGCGAATACGCTTGGGATCCCGCCTACGCCGTCGAGAGCTTCGACGACATCCTCACGCCAGCCCTGCTCGTCTATCCCGACATCATCGAGTCCAACATCGACCGCACGCTGCATCTTCTCGACGGCAACGCCGACCGCTGGCGCGTCCACATCAAAACAGCGAAGCTCGCTTTCACGCTGAAGATGCTGATTGCGCGCGGCGTCCGCAATTTCAAGTGCGCCACGACGCTGGAACTCTTGACTGCATGCGAATGCGGCGCCGCCGACGTTCTCCTCGCCTACCCAACGGTCGGCGCCAATGCGCGCCGCGTCCGCGAAATCGCCGAACAATTCCCCGACATAAAAATTTCAGTCCTCGCCGAAAACGAAGCCCAGATTCGCCAGTGGGAAGGCAGCCGCCTCGGCATCTTCATCGACATCAACTCTGGCATGAATCGCACCGGCATCGAAGAGAGCCGCGCCGCCGATATTCAAGCACTCGTCGAGACGGTCACGAAGTCCGGCCTGACGTTTCGGGGTTTGCACTACTACGATGGCCATTACGGCAGTTTGCCCGAGCCCGACCGCCTCACCGCGGCTCATTTCGGCTACGACCGCCTCATGGCAATCATTTCGGTGGTCGAAAGCGCCGGCCAGCGCGTGCCTGAAGTCATCACCGCAGGCACGCCGACATTCCCCGCAGCGCTCGCCTATCCGGGGTTTCGCGATGCGACCTTCGTCCATCGCATTTCGCCCGGCACCATCGTCTATTGCGACGCGACCACCTTCGCACAACTACCCGCAGCGTACGGCTACAAACCCGCCGTGCTCGTCGCCGCGCGCGTCGTGAGCCACCCGCGCCCCGCCATCGTCACCTGCGACGGCGGACACAAAGCCGTCGCGGCCGACGCCGGAGTCCCCACTTGCGTTGTGTTAGGGCATCCCGAGCTGACGGCGATCGGCCCGAGCGAAGAGCATCTGCCGTTCACGGTGAATGAAGGGGTAGTGCCGCCGCCCGTCGGCGAGGTTCTCTATCTTTTGCCCCGCCACATCTGTCCGACGGTCAACATGTTTAACGATGCACTGATCATTCGCGGCGGCGCGATTGAATCTGTCCAAAGCGTGACCGCGCGAGGCCGCGAAAACCCGGCTCTCTTGCGCGGCGGAAACCGCGAACTAAGCCAGACGGCCGCAAGATAGACGCGGTTGCGGTGAGTTAGCGCTTTTTCTTCCCTGCCGCTTTTTTCGCAGGCTTTTTCTTCGCCGACTTCGGGGCGTACGCCACACAGTCGAGCTCAATCAACATCTTCGGATCGGCAAACCCGCTCTCGACCGTCGTTCGCACCGGATACGGCTTCGAAAAAATCCCCGCGTACGTCGTGTTGTACCGCGAAAAGAGCGAAATATCGCTGAGATGCGCGGTGACCTTCACTACGTCGGCTAGCGATGCGCCGTCAGCCTCAAGGATCGACTCCATATTTCGAATCGTAATCTCGGTCTGTTCCTCGATCGAATCGCTCGTAATTTTGTTCGCCACCGGATCGACCGGCCCGGTGCCAGTCACAAAAACAAAATCCCCCGCGCGCCAGCCCTGCGAATAAGCGCCCTGCGGCGGCGCACCACTTTTGCTGGTAATCACGTATTTAGCCAAGACGGTCTCCTCGCACCTTGAGTCAGTGACAGCAAATATCTATACCATGACCGGCGCGCGTCCCGACGGGCGCCACCCAATACGGCGTAACCGCCAAACGGCCAAATTGTCGTCCGTGCGGTACGGAACCTCCGCCCTCCGAAGCTCGTACCTGCATGTGCCTGTGGAATTTCCGACAAGACCATTTCGCGCCGCCGTCGTCTCTTCTAGTGGCGCGCTCGGTTTTTGTCTTTTGGTGGCTTAAACGGCGACCCCGTTCCAACACCCCGGGGTCGCTGCCAATATTTTGGCGGGGGTTGTCATGGATCTGATCAGCGTGGGGCGCACTGCCCTTCGAGACCTGAATTTCGCACTGCGAACGTTGCGGCGGACGCCCGGATTCACCCTGGTCGCCGTGCTCACCCTCGCCCTGGGCATCGGCGCGAATACCGCCATCTTCACTCTCTTGAATCAGGTCCTGCTCCGCCTGCTGCCCGTCAAAGATCCCCACAGCCTCGTCATGCTCACCATGCGCGGCAAACACTACGGCAGCAACTGGGGCTCGAACGCGATCTCCTACCCGATGTACAAGGATTTTCAGGCGCACAACGAGGTTTTTTCAGGAATGGTGGCCCGCTTCCCGATCTACTCGAGCGTGACGATCGGAAATTCCTCCGAGCGTGTGAAGGCCGAACTCGTATCGGGCTCCTACTTCGACGTGCTCGGCGTCACCACCGCGATGGGCCGCCCGTTTACGCCCGATGACGACAAGACACCGCACGGCCATCCGCTCGTCATCCTCAGCTACAACTATTGGAGGGATAAATTCGGCGCCAAGACCGACGTGATCGGCAGCACGATCCTCGTGAACAACAACAAGATGACAGTCGTTGGCGTCGCGCAGGCGGGTTTCGACGGTGTGGAGCTCGGCGATCCGCCCTCGATCTTTGTCCCCCTGATGATGCAACTCGAAATGATGCCGGGTAACAAAGACATGCTCACCAACCGGCGCAACCGCTGGGTCAATGTCTTTGGCCGGCTCAAGCCGGGCGTGAGCACGGAAAAAGCAAAAGCGTCGCTGCAGCCTTACATGCACTCGATGCTCGAAATGGAAGTGAAAGAAGAAGCGTTTCG
Source organism: uncultured Acidobacteriota bacterium (assembly GCA_963795355.1). Taxonomy (GTDB): domain Bacteria; phylum Acidobacteriota; class Terriglobia; order Acidiferrales; family UBA7541; genus Acidiferrum. The sequence goes on along the minus strand of CAWCHM010000004.1, from coordinate 71,737 downwards.
CAACGCTTCGCCCTATGATCGCGAACAATTCCTAAAGTGCTGGATGGACGTCCTGCCAGGGTCGCAAGGAAGACAGAACGTGCAGCGCGGGCTGTCAACTCCGCTATGGGTACTGATGGCGACCACTGGCATGGTCTTGCTCATCGCGTGCGCGAACATCGCGAATCTCCTGCTGGCGCGTGCGACACGACGCCAGAAAGAAATGGCGATTCGCCTCGCCATCGGCGCAAGTCGCGGCCGCATCATCACACAACTGTTGATCGAGATGCTCGTGCTGGCGCTCACGGGCGGCGTGCTCGGATTGTTGCTGGCGTTCTGGGCCGACAAGGCGCTGATGTCGATATACCTGCCGGCCGACTCCGCGCGCTTGAACATCACCACCAGTCCCGATTTAAGAGTATTGCTGTTCACGTTCGGAATCTCGGCGCTGACCGCATTGGCATTTGGTTTGGTGCCCGCACTACAGACGACGAAACCGAATGTTGGCACCGTGCTGAAGGACGAAGCCAGCGCCGTCGTCGGCAGTGGCAACAAAGGCCTGCGCAAATCGCTTGTCGTCGTGCAGGTCGCACTGTCGCTGTTGCTGCTCATCGGCGCGGGACTCTTCCTGCGCAGCCTCGAAAATCTCAGTCACCTCGGCCCCGGCTTCAACGCCTCGCGTCTGATCGGTTTCGAAATCGACCCGACTATGACCGGTTACACCGAAGAGCGCACCAAGGTGGCGTTTCGTGATTTGACCGAAAGCCTCAAAGCATTGCCCGGAGTGGAATCGGTCGGTCTCTCGAGCATGCGCATTCTCGAAAATAATGAGTGGGATAGCAGCATGACCGTCGAAGGCTACAACCCCGACAAGCCCGACGACCGTGCCGAGCCCTACATGAATTCGATCAGCCCGAATTATTTTGCCACTCTGGGAGTTCCGATCGTCGCTGGGCGCGACTTCACCGCAGCTGACACTCGCGAAGTGAAACACGGCAACGATGCGGATGACTTCCGCCCTGCGACCGTGATGATCAACGAAGCATTCGCGCGTAAGTTCTTCGCCGGACGCGATCCCATCGGCCGCCATCTCGGCTTTGGCTCGGACCCTGGAACAAAAACCGACATGGAAGTCATCGGCGTCGTCAAAGACATCAAGTACACGAACCTGCGGGACGAAATTCCTCCGCAGGCGTACATCCCGTATCTCGCATCGCGCGGTGGGGGCGGAATGGTCGTCTACGTGCGCACGACCGCCGAGCCTCGAGGGGTGATGAATTTGATCCGCGAAAAAGTGCGCGATCTCGATGCCAACATGCCGATCTTCGACATGCGCACCACCGACGACCAGATTCAGAATTCACTCTCCGCCGAACGAATGATCGCCAGCCTCTCGACCGTCTTCGGTTTGCTCGCCACAATCCTCGCAGCGGTCGGCCTCTACGGCCTGATGGCCTACAACGTCGTGCAGCGCACGCGTGAAATCGGCATCCGTATGGCGCTCGGCGCGGCGCAACGTGACGTCGTGTGGATGGTCATGCGCGATGTCTTGATTTTGGTCGGTATCGGCATCGGAGTCGGCGTCCCCTTCGCACTCGCGCTCACCAGCGTCGTACGCAGCCAGCTCTACGGCCTGACCGGGCATGACCCGATGACGCTGGTCTTCGCAACAGTCGGACTGGCGTTCGTCGCGCTAGCCGCCGGTTACATCCCGGCGATTCGCGCCAGCCGCCTCGACCCCATGCGCGCCCTCCGCTACGAATAACTAGCGCAGCAGCGCTTCGTCTCCACCTCGGCAACCGGGCACCTTGTCATCTCGGCAACTCCAATTGAGCTGCCCGCATCCAGCGGTGTAAACTAACTCGGTTATTGGCTCTGCCAATACGCTCGAAAGGAGTTCCCGATGCTCGCCTATCGCTCTATCTCCCCTGCTCTTCTCAAGGTCGCCGCCGCTGTGACGTTCAGTGCAGGCGCGCTCTGCGCCGCCGTGCCTCACGGCTGGTATCTCGCAGGCTCAAAACCTCAGAATTATCAGTCGGGTGTCGATGACGCGCAGTACAACGGTCACCGCGTTGTGTATCTCAGAGCTTCGACGCCAACGCCTGACGGCTTCGGCACCCTGATGCAGGATTTCCGCGCCGACAACTACGTCGGCAAGCGCGTTCGCTTCAGCGCCATGCTCAAAGCCGACAACGTCGCGAACTGGGCCGGCCTCTGGATGCGCATCGACAAGAACGACAGCACATCCTCTCCCCCAAAACCCTCGTCATTGACAACATGCATGATCGCCCCGTGAAAGGCACCGAGGATTGGAAGAACTATCAGGTCGTGCTCGATGTCCCGAATGACGCGACTGGAATCTTTTTCGGCGTTGTTCTCAATGGCTCCGGCAACGTCTTGATGAGCGAAGTGAAAGTCGAAACGGTAGGTCTCGATGTCGCTACCACTGCCAGGCCGTCCGATACAGCGCAACCGCGCCCTAACACGCCGACGAATCTCGATTTCGGCCAGTAACGCTCTGTTTCAAACTGACAAATCACGAATCTTACATTTGCCTGTATCATCGCCATCATGCCCGTCGTCATCTGCATGCTGCGTGGCGTAAATGTCGGCGCGCACAACCGCGTCAAAATGGACGACCTCAAAAAACTCTGCACGTCGCTCAAACTCCGCGATCCGCAAACCTACGTGCAGAGCGGCAACATCATTTTCAAAACCGACGAGCGCGACCTCGACAAACTTCGCAAAAATCTCGAATCCGCCATCCACAAAAAATTCGGCTTTCAGTCCGACGTCATTCTTCGCTCAGCCAAAGATCTCCGCGAAGTCATCGCCCAAAATCCCTTTGCCAAACGCAAAGACATTCACCCCGGCAAACTGCTCGTCACATTTTTCTCCGACGATCCCGGCGAAAACGCGCGCAAGCAAGTCCGCGCCATCAAGTGCGACCCCGAAGAACTCTTCATCGAAGGCCGCGAAGCCTACATCTACTTCCCCAACGGCGCCGGCCGCTCCAAGCTGAACTGGGCCATCATCCCCAAAACGCTAAAAGTCTCAGGCACCGCCCGCAACTGGAACAGCGTCACCAAAATGTTAGAAATTGCCGAAAAAATGGAAGCCTGAGGTCGAGGGCCAGCACTTCATTTACGCTGAATCAAATCCCATTTGTTTCCGTAAAGATCCTCGAAAACGGCGACCGCTCCGTAACTCTCCTCGCGAGGCTGCTCGTTAAACCGCACGCCTGCCGCAGTCATCCTGCGATAGTCGCGCCAGAAGTCGTCTGTTTGCAGAAACAGAAAAACTCGGCCGCCGCCTGATTTCCGATCGAAGTGCGTTGTTCCTCTGTCGTCGCTCTGCGAGCAGAAGACTCGCGCCGGTCGATCCTCTCGGCCCGACCAGCACCCATCGTTTTCCGTCACCCAGACGCGTGTCTTCGATGAGCTCAAAACCCATCGCCCTCGTAAAGAACGCGATCGCCTCGTCATAGTTGCGGACGACCATCGTCACGTGAGCGATTGTTTGCCACATAGGGAAAATAGTCTATCAACTTGACGACCCATCGCTTCCGCGTGAATTTGACCGCAATCCGCCATAGCTTCGCTTGTGTTTCGCTCCGCCAGTGGTAAGATGCCGCCAACCGTGCCAGCCATCCAGTCTCAGCTCCGCGCAAGTGATAGACCTTCAACCCTTTGGAAGCAAACGCCTTCTCAGGGAACTTTTGGGCGGCAATTTGCGTTCCATAGTGTGCAGGCCGAGACGTACCAGGATTCGAGGCTGATGAGAGTTGGAGCAGGATGCCCAACTGGTCCAGCAATGCCTCCAGGGAGACGCTTCAGCCTGGGAGGAGCTTGTACGTCGACACTCGCGCCGCATCTTCAATATCTGTTACCGGTTCACCGGCAACGGCAGCGAAGCCGAGGATCTTTCGCAGGAAGTTTTTCTGCGCGTCTATCGCACCTTGGCCAGTTATCGGTCGGCGCACGGAGGGTTCGCAACTTGGGTAACCAGCGTCACGCGCAACCTCTTGATCGATCACTACCGGCGCACCAAGCGCGACCGGATGACCGATTCTCTCGACGATGCCATGCCGGTCGTCGAGAACAAGGAGTCCGCGGGACGCAGGCCCGACCAGCAGCTTCTGCTCAACGAGCTCAGCTCGCAGGTACAGACCGCCCTGACCAAGCTTTCGCCCGAATTACGCGAAGCCGTCATTCTGCGCGACTTGCAGCAGCTGGAATACATCGAGATACAACGAGTTTTATCCGTACCCGAAGGGACGGTAAAATCGAGGATTAACCGGGGTCGCATCGAACTGGCCAGGATTTTGCAGCAGATGGGCGTCAGGCCATCCTGAGCAGCGAAAGCAACGTACAGTGAGAAGTAGGAATGAAAGTAGAAGCGGCGAAAGTAAGAAAGAGCGAGAGCAGCACCGAACGAAAATGATCTGGACTTGCGAACAAATCGAAGCGCGACTCAGCGATTACCTCGACGACGCCATGTCGAGGAACGACCGCGTGTCTTTCGACGCCCACGTCGCCGAATGCGAACGTTGCGCGCCGCTCGTCGCTCACTTGTCAAAGCTGCTCACGAGCATGCACGTGATGGAGCAGATCGAGCCGCCTCCGCGCCTGATCTACTCGATTCTCGACAAGACGCTGGGCAAGCGCGAAACCGTCACCGGCTGGCGCGCCATCTTCGGCTGGTTCGAGGGCATCAGCACGATGCGCCTCGCGTACGGTGCGCTTTCCGTCGCCGGCACGTTCGCGATTTTACTCAGCGCGCTCGGCTTCTCCTTCAGCAAGCCAAAGCTCGCCGATCTGCGGCCCACAACGATCTATCGCAACGCCGATCGCCAGGTGCACATCGTCAAGGCCAAGAGCATTAAATTCGTGAACGACCTCCGCGTCGTCTCCGAAATTCAATCGCGCCTGCGGCAGGACAACGACATGCCGACCAGTCAGGAAGGCGTCGTTCCCTCTCGCGAAAAGCAGCCCGGCCAGACCGACGGCACGAAGCCCACTTCTCCGCGCCAGCAGAATCGCGCCGACGATCTTACGCACCACATCGAAATTCTCGCCGACGAACTGCCTGTTTGGGCCGGCCACCTGAGCGTTCCCGTCTTTGCCAAAAGCGTGTCCTAAATAGCATGGTCGCGAGGAGACTGCCATGAAGTGTGCCGTCCATACGTGAGGCGGATGCTACAGGCTTTTGTCGCAATTGCGGCAAGCCGATGTGCCCGGTTTGCGTGCGCCCGGTCCGCGACGTGCTCTATTGCGAAGATTGCCTCGCCGGTGTGATGGGACTTCCGCCGAACGCGCCGCCGCGCCGCAATCAAGCAGCGCTGCCCGCACCGTCGAATCTATTATTCCGATCCGAACGTTGCGGGTCGCTGCCGCCGGTGCTGCTTCGCCGGTCGCGCAGGTCGGCGCCGGCCCGAATCCCGCGCTCGCATTTTTCCTGGGATTTCTGCCCGGGCCTCGGCGCGTTTTATAACGAGCAATTCGGCAAAGGCATCATTCACCTCGCGATTTTTCTCTTCCTGTTCATCCTCGGCGTCGATGGCGCCGTCAACGGTGGCGCCGAAGCCGCGCTCTGGCTTTGCGTCGCGGGCCTGTGGGTTTACATGCCGATCGATGCCTATCGCACCGCGAAGGCAAAGCAAGCCGGCCATGGTTCTCAACGATCCGCTCGAAAATTTCAGCAAGGGCAAACCCATCGGTCCGGCGCTGATCATCTTCATCGGCGTGATGCTGCTTCTCCACAATTTCGATTGGTTCCCGTGGTGGCGCATCCAGCAGTTCTGGCCGCTGATTCTGATCGCCGTCGGAATTTTCATGTTCCGCAACCGCTTGGGCAGCCGTCGGCCGGCACTAAGACGCCGGGACTGCAACGAAACTAATGTTCGCGCGACTGCGTATCAAGGAAGTACGAGCTTCGAAGTGAGTTTGAATTTCAGTCAGCAGCCGCTGTAAGGAGTTTCAATGAGCGATCAAATCCGATGCCGTTGCCCGCGATGCACGATCCGCGCCCTCGTCGGACCGGCCGTCATCGTCACCGTCGGCGTCCTCTTCCTCCTCCAGCAAATGCGCGGCGGCTACTTCGACTTCGGCAACACCTATCCCGTGATTCTCGTCGTCATCGGCGCGATCTTGCTCGCCTCTTCGCTCGCGCCGATGGACGGCCACATCAATACCAACGCTCCGCAAGTTCCGCCCGCGCCTCCGGCAACTCCGCCGGTCGCGCGCAACTCCAGGCCCGACTCCGCAAACTCGTATCAGAATCCGTATCCCGGGCAAGGACAGTAAACGCACATGGCCTACGGTCGCCCTCGCGGCAGCAGCGTTTTCAGCGGCCTGATTCTCATCATCATCGGCGTCCTGCTGCTGCTCCACAACTATCGCGGATTCGAACTCGGCCAGCTCTTCGTGCACTGGTGGCCGCTGCTTCTCATCATTTGGGGCGCGCTGAAACTTTACGAACGCACCGCTGTCGCGTTCGGCGGGCGGTGATCCCGGCGGTTCGCGCATCACTCCCGGCGAAGTTTTTCTCGTGCTCGGCTTGCTCGCGCTGGTCGGCGTCGTCGCCGGCGTCGAAGGCGTAAAACAACACTTCCCCGACATGATGATGGGCGACACGACCGCCGTCGATCTCGACGTCGCGCCCAAAGCCGTCCCGGCAAATGCGCGCGTCACCATTCGCGGGCATGCGCGGCGACATCAGCGTGCGCTCCGGCAGCGAAGCCGAAATCCGCGTCAACGGCAAGAAAAATGTCCGCACGTGGAATCAGCGCGATGCAGATCGCCTCGCCGGCAAGGATCTGGCGTCGAAATCGTGCAGAACGGCGACGGCTGGGACGTGCAGCCCACCAACGGCGATTCCCGCGTCAGCCTCGACATGGACGTCGTCGTGCCCGACCAAATCCGCGGTCACCGTGCGCAACGACAAGGGCGACATTTCCATCGCCGACATGGGCACTTCGCTCGCCATCAATTCCGGCAGCGGCGACATCGACGTCCGCAACACCAACGGCGACGTGAATCTCGACATGAAGCGCGGCGACGCCAAAATCACCGGCACCAAAGGCGACGTAAAAGTTGCAGGCACCGGCGACAGCGTCGACGTCACCGACACGACCGGAAATTTCACGATCAATGGCGAATTTGTTGGTCCGATTCGCGCCGAAAAAATCGCCAAAGGCGTGCGCTTCGTTTCGCGCCGCACCGATCTCACACTTTCGCAACTCACCGGCCACATGGAAGCCGGCTCCGGCAACATGGAGATCGTCGACGCGCCCGGCAATATGATCCTGCGCACGCACGAAGAAGAAATCACCGTCGAGAATCCCGGCGGCCAAAGTAAAAATCGATAATCGCAACGGCAATATCGAACTGCGCTTCTCGTCGCCGCCGAAAGACGACATCGACATCACCAACGCGTCAGCCGGAATTTCGCTCTCGATGCCCGAAAATTCGAATTTCCAGATCGTAGCCGACTGCCACTCCGGCGACATCGACTCCGAATTTGAGTCCGATTCGCTAAAGAAAACCACGACCGAGGGCGGCGACTCGCACCTCGAAGGCAAATACGGCAACGGCCGCGGCCCCAAAGATCACGCTGCACACCAGCTACGGCTCCATCTCCATCCACAAAAACTAATCTCGTCGATCCATGCAAAAATCGTTGTCATCCTGAGCGGAGCGACGGATCTCAGACGTAAGCGCAAGCACCACTTGTCCGTCTCCGCCACATCACTCCCCAAACCCCTCACACACCCCGCAATCGGCAACCCCACCACCACCATATGCACCCCAAACCCCAACAAAATATCCTTCAAATCAAATGGCCCCCGCACATGCAGCGCCGACAACGGCAACACGATGTAACTCATCATCAACTCCACCGCCATCCCGAAAAACAACCCGCACACCACCCAATGCTCCGTCATAAACCGCAGCCGCCGGCTAACCCCATAAAAAATCCCCGCCGCCGAACACGCAATAAAGTAGTGCAGCACGAGCCCAAGCAAATATATCCCGGCGCCCCCATCCTTGATCACCGATCGGCCCCAGCAACCCCGCCGCGATCACCTTCGGAATATGCCACCCAAACAAAATGCAAGCCTGCAGAATGTCCAAAGTCCCCGCCACGAACCCGCAATCCCGATCGCCGCCACCGCACTCCCTCTGCCAGCCACCCCATTCTCAGAACTCATGCTCGAGCCTCACTTTCCATTCGTCACCGTGTAGCCGCAGTCGTTTCCCAGACCACGAGCATTTCCGGTCGCGAACGCCTAACGCCGCTTTCGCCGATCTGTGAGCGGTCTAGCGAACACTACAAGTACAGTCGACGCAAAGTCCTGACCCACCCCTGAATCCCTCTGAATTGTTCTGAAATCTCACCGAAACGACCGACGTGTAGGTTCGCGTTCCACAAATGGGTAGGTATAATCGCCCCGCCGCCGAATCGTCCAAGAAACGGAATCACCCAGCGCCCGTTAAACTCCGAATGCCACAGCCACCATCAACCAAACTCCTGATCGGCGACTGGCAAGTCGACCCCGCTTCCAGCGAAATCTCCCGCCGAGGCCAAACGACGCGCCTGGAAGTTCGCTCAATGCGCCTGCTCCTCTGTCTCGCCGCCAGACCGGGCGAAGTCGTCAGCATCGACGATCTGATCGACAAAGTCTGGGCCGGCGTAATCGTCAGCTCCGACTCCGTCTATCAGGCCGTGACCTCGCTCCGCCGCCAGCTAGGCGACGCCGCCAAACTGCCCACCTACATCGAAACAGTCCCGCGCCTCGGCTACCGCATGGTGGCGAAAGTTCGCCCCTACACCGAACCGCCAGAGCTCGTCGCGAAATCACATCAGGACGATCGCAGATGCCGCAGAACCCGCCCCGACCAGCAGCCGCATCCGCGCCGGAATAGCGGTAACCCTCGTCGCAGCCGTTTGCGTCGCCCTCGTCATCATTTCGCTCCTTCACGCCGGCAACGGTTCCGTCGCCGCCTCTCCGCAAAACTCCGTCGTGCGACAGCCCGACAAATCCATCGCTGTCGTCCCCTTTCTCGATCTCACCGAAGGCATGGTCGAAGAAACCTTCGCCGACGGCATGACCGAAGAACTGATCGACAAGCTCAGCAAAGTTCCGGGCTTGATGGTCCCGTCGCCGACAGCGTCGTTCTACTACAAAGGCAGAAAAATCCCTGTCGCAGATCTCGCCAAGAATTTAGGTGTGATTTACCTGCTGGATGGAAGCGTGCGCAAATCCGGTTCGCGCGTTCGCGTCGCCGCGCGTCTCATCCGCGCCGACAACGGCTACGTCATCTGGACCGAAACCTACGACCGCCCGTTCGACGACATCCTCATGGTCCAGGACGACATCGCAAACAAAGTCACCGCCGCGCTAAAAAAGAATCTGTAGTTGCCTAACGTTCCGCCACGCGTTCCAAATCCTCGTAAAACGTCGGATACGAAACCCCCGCGCAATCCGCATCGCGAATCGTCGTGTCGCCTTCCGCCCCCAGCGCCGCCACCGCAAACGCCATCGCAATCCGATGATCCCCGTGCGGCTCAATCTCCGCACCGCGCAATTTCCCCGCCGCTCGCCCCGCAACTTTCAATCCGTCTTTGCGCTCTTCGACGGTCGCGCCCATCCGCCGCAAATTCTCCGCCAGCGCCGCGATCCGATCGCTCTCTTTCACGCGCAATTCCGCCGCGTCGCGAATCTCAATCCCCTCTTCCGTGTACGGCCCCAATGCCGCCAGCATCGGCAGCTCATCGATCACCAGCGGAATCTGCTCCTTCTCGATCACTCCGCCCTTCAGCGAAGTCCCCTTCACCGCCAGATCCCCTACCACTTCTCCATGCGCGCTCTTCAACGACATAACTTGGAGCGACGCGCCCATCTGCGCAAACACATCCAGAATCCCTGTGCGTGTCGGATTCAGTCCCACGCCGTGAATCATGATGTTCGAATCCGAAAACATCGAAGCCGCCGCAATAAAAAACACCGCCGACGAAACATCCCCCGGCACATCGATCGACCGCGCCTGCAGCTTCTGACCCTTGCCGTCCGCACCCACACCGCGCACCGTAATCGTCGTTCCGTCTTTCTCTACGGAAACGCCAAACTCCTCCAGCGCCAACTCCGTGTGGTCGCGCGTCAGTACTGGCTCCGTCACCGACGTCATGCCCTCGGCAAACAAACCCGCCAGCAGCACCGCCGACTTGACCTGCGCGCTCGCCATCGGCATTTTGTAGTGAATCCCCCGCAGCCTCGTCCCGTGAATCTCCAGCGGCGCAAAATTATCCTCGCGCGCGCGAATGTCCGCGCCCATCTGCCGCAGCGGCGACACAACGCGCCCCATCGGCCGCTTCTGAATCGAAGCATCTCCGCTCAGCTTCGTAGTAAAATTTTGTCCGGCCAAAATCCCCGTCAGCAGACGAATCGTCGTCCCCGAATTCCCAGCATCGAGCGCGCGCCAACTTCCCTTCAATCCTTCGCCGCCGCGCCCCGTAACCTTCACAACATCCTTATCGACCTTCACGCTCGCACCGAGCGCGCTCATGCAATCCAGCGTACTGTGACAATCCGCCGCCAGCGCAAAGTGGCGCAGCTCACTCGTGCCCTCGGCCAGCGCCGACAGCATCGCGTAACGATGCGAAATGGATTTGTCTCCCGGAGGCGCAACGCCCCCGCTCAAAACCTTGGCTGGATGAATCGTCTGTTTTTTCACACCGCGATTTTATCACGCCCCACGCAGAAGCTAGATTCACGCCGCGCGCTTCGCTCGCATCGAACCTTCCGTGTACGGGCGCAACACTGCTGCGCCCAATGTCCGCACAATCGGTCCGCTTAAGACGCAGCCCCGCACCAGCGCCGCGTCCACCCAAATTGTTTCAACTCTGTAACTGTCCCCCCGTACAGTTTGTCCAGCGAACAACACCTCGAATCACTGAAACACTACGCCTCTTCCGTTCGTAATAATGAATGTAGGGTCGAATGCGCAAAGCGCTGCTGTCGGATCGATGAATCCGCAGCGCGGCGCCACTCGCACAAAGTTCGTGCGGCCATCCGAACACGAGCCTGACTCGCGCTCTCGGACAGTGCGTAGCTTCTCTACTCAATCAAGGGGATTTGTCATGTCTCGGCGTAGTTCGCTTATCAAGGTCGCCACAAAAGCAGGAATACTTTTCGGCGCGCTATTTTTGGTCACAGTTTTGATCGCGGCGATTCCCGCGCATCAGCAAAAAGCTCTCGAAGTCGTAATCACTCCCGAACAGCAGCCCTCGCAAGATTCCGCCACAGCAGCGCAGGCGCAGCCTTCTCAGTCCGCCGACCACGGCTCCATGCCCGGCATGTCCATGGACGAAAAAGCCAGCGAGCGCGCCGCCGTCAACGACATGACGCCCGGCCATCACGACGCGCACAGCCAGCACATGTACATGACCACGATGCGCGACCGCTCACCCGACGACATTGCTCGCGCTGGTGTCATCGTTGAAAAACTTCGCGCCGGCATCGAAAGGTACAAGGATTACCACGTCGCGCTCAACGAGGGCTTCCGTATCTTCATGCCCAACGTGCCGCAGCCCGAATATCACTTCACCAACTACAAAAACGGATTCCTCGAAGCCTTCACCTTCGATCCATCTCGCCCGACCTCCCTGCTCTACAAGAAAGCTTCGACCGGCTACGAACTCGTCGGCGCGATGTACACCATGCCCAAGCGCGCCACCGAGGACCAGCTCAACGAACGTGTGCCTCTCAGCGTCGCGATGTGGCACCTTCACACCAATCTCTGCTTGCCCGCGCGCGGTCAATTCCAGAACGCTGATTGGAACAAATTCGGCCTTCACGGCACCATCGCCTCGAAGGATTCCTGCGACGCCGCCGGCGGCCGCTTCTCCCCGGTAATTTTCGGTTGGATGGTCCACGTCTACCCCTACGAAGACTCCCTCGACAAAATCTTCGCAATGCACATGCACAAAGATTGACGCAGTTACCTACCGCCGAGCCGCGACAACCATTCGCGACACCCTACTACGCCTCCCACGCCGAATCCTACACCGAACAAAAAACGGACGCAGAAAAACGCTGCGCCCCTTTTTCATTTTGCCGACCGTTTTGATTTATACGTCAGTCCGGATCAACCGTCTTCTTATACCGCCGCGTATTCTGTCGCAACGGCGGCCACTTCGAATACGGCGTCGCAGCCACAGCCTGATCCAGCGCCGGGCTGAAGTCCGCCGTTGGGCACAACGTCGCCGGCTGCCCTGCAATCTGCCACGCGAACATCAAGAACGACCCCGCCGTCAGATCGATCGCCGGCTCGACCGTGCTGTATGACTCTTGATCGTCCTTGTACTTCGCCCCATTCCCGTTGAATTTCTTGAACACGTTCACACCGTCCGCTGGGCAAACCCGCATGCCGTCCAGAAATCCCTTCGCGGCAAACGTGTTCGGCCCTTCCACCAGCGCACCGGCAAGAATCGGCGCGCTGCCATCCAGCGAGCCGACAATATTCGCGACCTGATGCTGCATGCAGTCCGGAAACACCTCGCCATCGCCAACAATAAAGCTGCTGCCCCACGCGTTTGCGCCGAGAATATTCCCCGCCCAGTTGTGCGACAGATTCTCGAACTTATTCGAACCGGTCAGCAGCGCATACTCCTTCGCCATCACCGACAGCCCCGCGCCGTGCGTTGCCGTGTCGTAAGCCGCCCACGGGAATCCAAATCCAAACGGATCGGTCGCCGCGGTCGTCTGCGCATTCTGCAGTTCCTTCTTGATGTCCTTCACCAGATCCTTCTGCGAAACCTCGAGCCCGCTCGGTTTGCCGGCCTCTGAGATTGCGCGAAACAGCTCGAAATGTGCCAACCCGCTGACGTCGTACAAATTCAACGTGTCACACGCATCGCAAGGCCCAGTGATGTACGCATTCGCCCAATGCGCAGCCGCCTTCAAATAAAAGTTTGGATTCGTCTGCTTCACCGCCGCAGGCAGCGGCCCATCCGCACTCGCGAGCGCTAAGTAAAGTTCCGTCGCTCCGAGCTCCATATCATCGCGCCACTCGCCCTCGCCATAAAAATCAAATGGCGACACCGTCAGCAAGTCTCCCGTCGGATTCGTATTCGCCAGCGCAAATACATGCTCCGCCGAAATTAAACACTGATTCGCAAACGCCGGATTCGTCTTGTGAAACACCTGGTAGCACGCCGCAAAATCCGCGGTCAGCCTTCCCGCAAGGTTCGGACTGATCGGCGAACCCGCCGGTCCCGCCTGAAATACCGGCCGGTTGCGAATGTATTGCAGCGAAGGATCGGTCCCACCCAGCGTGTCGTCCACTTGCGGCAATCGCCACACATCGTGATCGCTCAGCAAATTCGGGCTGTCCGCAAAATCCGTGCCGATGCCGACCTGGTAGTAAAGCGTCTGCGTATTGTCGTCCCACATCTTCGAAAGCCACTGTAATCCGAATTTCGCTTCCGCCGTGAAGTCGCTGTTCCCCGCCGCGCCCATCTGCTGCGGAAAATCGCGAACGCCAATCAGCATCAGCGCGACCGTGTACGAATGCGTCTGCACAAATTTCAGATAGTCGCCCGCATCCCACCATCCGCCCGCCGCGTCGATCGGCGCGCCCACCGGTTGTAAGCTTCCGAGAATGTTGTCGTCATCATCGAATTGCGGCACAGCATAAGGCGTCAGCGATTTATCGTTGAGGTGTCCAGGCGCCGTGCGCAGCGGCGTCGGGATGAAGTTCTGCCCATCGCGCTCGTTTTGATAAAAATAAAGCGAGTTCGCCAGCGCCTGCGAATATAGCTTCTTCCCAGTGCCCACCGTGAACGCAGACGAGGTCGCAGGCATCGGACCATTCACTTCAATCGTGAACGTCCCTGCCGATGTCGGTGTGAAGTCGATGGCGAAAACGTTGAACTTGCCCCAGACGCCGAGGCTCGCGCCAACAGGAGCCGTAAAAAGTGCGACGCCCTTCGCATTGAGCACTTGAAACGTTGCTCCCGTTTCCGTGCCCTTCGACATCAAATACGCGCGAGCAGGCGACCCGGTCAAATATCCAAGCTGATTGATTCGAACAAACGCGTTATCGGCGGCGGGGGACGCCGAAGGAAATGCAATCCATGCAACGAGTAGCGACGCAATTGCGACAAGCTTTGCGCGAATGGACATGTTTTTGTCTTCCCTGTGGGGAGGCCCGGGGACGAAAAGGCCGAATTAAATCGGTTGAATGCTGCTCCCGGCGGCTCTCGCTGTCAAGCGGGAAAGTTCGCGCGGCCGGTCTGGCATTGCGAAAATGAATCGCTGGTTGACAATCTTCGTCACGTCTCCAAAAATTACCACGACGATTTGTAACGTTTCCGGACAAAACCACACATTCGCATTGAGAAACGGCGGACCCATGTACATCCATATGTTTGCGTTTCGATTCAAAACCGGCGTCACCAGCGAGCAGAAAAATCATTGCGTCACCGAAATCCGCAATCTCAAAGACGAAATCAGGGAAGTTCAGGAATCCTGGGTCGGCCTGAACACTTCTCCGCGCGGCCAAGGTTACGAACTCGGCGGTTCCATGAAATTCGCCGACGCAGCCTCCTTTGAACGCTACAACGCCCATCCCGTGCACCAAAAGCTGCTCGGATGGCTCATCCCTCTGATCGAACCGATCGAAGTTGACTTCTCGCTGTAAGCTGTACGAGAACAATCCACCACAAATGATCGGTCGAACCATCTCGCACTATCGCATCGTCGAAGCGCTGGGGCGCGGTGGGATGGGCGTGGTGTACAGGGCCGAAGACACCACGCTGGGCCGCTTCGTAGCACTCAAATTTCTACCCGACGATCTAGCCGGAAACGCTCAAGCCCTCGAACGGTTTCAGCGCGAGGCCCGGGCAGCCTCCGCCCTCAATCATCCGAATATCTGCACGATTCACGAAATCGGCCGCGACGGCGACGCCGCCTTCATTGTGATGGAGCTGCTCGAAGGCCAAACGCTGAAAGAGTTGATCGGCGGCAAGCCGATGCCCAGCGACCGCGTTATCGATCTCGCGCTCGAAATCGCCGATGGACTCGACGCCGCCCACCGCAAAGGCATCGTCCACCGCGACATCAAACCCGCAAACATTTTCGTCACCGACCGCGGCCACGCAAAAATCCTCGACTTCGGCTTGGCGAAGCTCACCGACACCAGCGCCGAAGTTACAACAACTGGTGCAAGCCATAGCTCCGCGGAGACACTCGCTGCGAACGACCCCGCGCTCACAACTCCCGGCTCCGTGATGGGCACAATCGCCTACATGTCGCCAGAACAAGTCCGCGGCGAAGAGCTCGACGCCCGCTCCGATTTGTTCTCCTTCGGCGCCGTTCTCTACGAAATGACAACCGGCCGCGAAGCGTTTCGCGGCGCGACGCCCGGAGTAATCTCGCACGCAATTCTCGAGCTGGAGCCCGCGTCGTTTGCCAACGCAAACCTCACTCCGCCCGGCGAAATCAATCGCATCATCGCCAAAGCCCTCGAAAAAGACCGCAAGCTCCGCTACCAGAGCGCATCCGATCTCACCGCCGACCTTCATCGACTCAAGCGCGACTCCAGCGGATCCTCGCACGCCACAAAGCCAGCCGCCGAAAGCGGCGACGCCGGTCCAACACCAAGCGCCCCCGTCGCAACAACAGCAGCCTCGCGTTGGAAAGTCCTGCTCACCGTCATCGCAGTCGCGCTCGTAGTGAGCACCGCCATCGCCGTCTGGATGGCCAGATCCCGCCCCGAAACCAAAACAATCGACTCCGTCGCCGTTCTGCCCTTCATCGACACCGCTGGCGGTCCCAATCTCGAATATCTCAGCGACGGCATCACCGAAAACCTGATCGACAATCTGTCTCAGCTCCCCACGTTGCGCGTAGCAGCCCGCAGCGCCGTCTTTCGCTACAAAGGCAAAGACGTCGACCCGCAAAAAATCGGCCACGACCTCCACGTTGGTGCCGTTCTCTCCGGTCGCCTTACGCGCGTTGGCGACACGCTCAGCGTTCACGCCGAATTGATGAACGTCGACGAAGGCAGCCAGATCTGGGGCGGCCAATACACCCGAAAAAACACCGACGTATTCACACTGCAAGAAGAGCTCGCTCACGAAATCTCAGAAAAACTCCGCCTGCAACTCTCCGGGGACGAAAAACAACGCCTCGCGAAGCGCTACACGACCGACGCGGAAGCCTACGAACTCTATTTGAAGGGCCGCTACCACTGGAACAAGCGGACCGGCGAAGGCTTCATCCAGGCCCGCGACTATTTTCAGCAATCGATCGACAAAGATCCCGCCTACGCCCTCGCCTACGCGGGCCTCGCCGACGCCTACGCGCAGCTAGCATTCTTCAACGTCGCCCCACCGCGCGACGTCATGCCGAAAGCAAAAGCTGCCGCAATGAAAGCGCTCGAAATCGACGGCCAACTCGGCGAAGCCTATCTTCCGCTTGGCTACATCGCCTACACGTACGACTTCGATTGGGCTGCCGCCAAGACCGACTTCGACAAAGCGTTGGAGCTGAACAAAACCTACACGCGGTCTCACACGTTCTACCCGCTGTATCTCAGTTCGTTGGGTCAGTCACAGCAGGCGATCGACGTTGCCCGCAGCGCGCTCGCCACCGACCCCGGCTCCGCAGCTTTCAGCCACAACGTCGCTGTACAGATGTATCTCGGTCGCCGCTACGACGACGCCATTCGCCAAAGCGACGAAACTCTATCCATCGTTCCAAATTTTGTTCAGGGATACGCTGTGCTCGCTCAATCCTACGCGGCCAAATCGATGTTCACCGAAGCTCTCGACGCGAACGCGCATCACCTGGACCTCTCGCACGAGTGGCCGTACGCACGCGCGATCGATGGCTACTTGCGCGCCCGCCTCGGCGATCGCAAAAGCGCCGCAAAGAGAATCAACGAGCTCGCCGCAATGTCGAAGGCGGGCTACGTTCCCGCCCTCACATTCGCCGTCGTCTACGTCGGCTTGGGCGACAAAGACCACGCATTCGAATGGTTGAATAAAGCCTACGAAGAACGCTTCACGCGCCTCGCCTACATTCGCCAGGAAGCGTTCTGGGACCCGCTGCGCTCCGACCGGCGCTACGCCGAACTGATTCGCAAAATCGGCTTCCCCCAGCAGCCTCAATAATCCCGCGCAATCGCGATCGCGAGCCTAGTTACCTGCTCCGGCGCCTGGGCTCTCGATGAATTTCGGCACCGTCGATTCGTCCGCGAAGGAATACCCACTCAAGTACGCCAGCTTCAAGATCTTCGCCATCTTCACATAGTTGATCTTCTCCGCTGTGTCCGTCGTGTGGTGATAATCGGGATGAAATCCAGTGAACCACCAGAACGCCGGAATGTTATGCAGCACAAACGGAAACTGGTCGCTGCGAAAGAAAACATTCAAAGCAGCTTCATGATCGAAACGATCGTCCAGGTCGAGCCTCACAAATTTATTCTCAGCGACGACGGTCCGTTTGTAGTCCGGACTGTAAAGCGCACCAATCAGATTCAAACGATTCGTAGTGTCTGCCGGAATCT
Organism: uncultured Acidobacteriota bacterium; assembly: GCA_963795355.1. Classification (GTDB taxonomy): domain Bacteria; phylum Acidobacteriota; class Terriglobia; order Acidiferrales; family UBA7541; genus Acidiferrum. The sequence goes on along the minus strand of CAWCHM010000004.1, from coordinate 54,182 downwards.
CGATCAATCCCTTCGTCTGATCGCTCTCCGTTTCATTCCGCCCGATCATGTCGAAATTGATCATCGCTCGCGTCGTGGCCAGCGGCCGCAACGGATGCGCCGCCATATAAAAAGCCCCGAGCAATCCGCGCTCTTCCGACGCAAACACAACGAACAAAATCGATCGCTTCGGCTTCCGCCCGCCCGCCGCACGCGCATTTTCAGCAAACGCATGCGCCAGCGCGACAACGCCCACTGTGCCGGACCCGTTATCGTCCGCTCCGTGCCAGATCTCGCTGCCGCTCATCCCGTCATGATCGTGGTGCGCCGTGATCAAAATCGTTTCAGCCGCAAGCGTCGGATCGCTTCCCTCCAGCAATCCAGCGACGTTGTAGCTGCTCGCTTCCGTAGTCGCACTATTTCGAAAATGTATCGTCACCTGCGTATCGCCCAACGCGCGCGATTGCGATTTTAAATCGCGATCAATACCTGCCTGCAACTCCGACGGCGTCGCACCGGCACCCGTCAAAATCTCCGCCGCGATCGCATCCGAAACAACCGCCGAAGGCGTGTGCAACTCGTCATCCGCAATCGCCTGCGCCGGAATCGGCACCGCCCGCGTCACCGACCCTCCAATGCGCGCCGCGCGTTCCTGGTTCGAAGGATGCTTGCGATTCGGCTCGCCAACAATCAGCACGCCCACCGCGCCGTGCGCCTGCGCATTCAACACCTTCACGCGCGTCGTCGCATACCGCGTATTCCCCGTTCCGTTGAATATCGATTTCGGATCGGACTCCTGCGGCTCATGATCAAACAGCAGCACGATCTTCCCGCGAACATCGATCCCCTGATAATCGTCATAGTGCAGTTCCGGCGCCGTGATTCCGTAACCCGCGAAAACCACCGGTGCCGTCACATCGACATCCGCTTTATAACCGCCGTACGCATCTGGAAATTTCCACTGCTTTTCAGGACCTGCCCCGCGCTTCAGCGCAACATACGTGCGCGCTCGGTCCGGTCGGTACTCCACCAGCGGCACCGCCTGCAAATAACTGTCGCCGTTCGCCGGCTTCAATCCCGCCTTCGCAAACTCCGAAGCAATCCACGTAATCGCAACCTCATCTCCATTCTGAAGCGACATTCGCCCCTGCAGCGCGTCTGACGCCAGAAAGCTGAGATCGGCCCGTAACGAATCTTCTTTGATCGAATCGAACCCAGTCGCGAGCTGCGGCGCGACCTTCTCCTGCGCACCCTTTTCTTGGGCAAATGCCGCGTCGGACCCGGCCATCGCAACCGCAGCCGCAGCGAAAATGGTTACGAGTGCAAATGCCCGAAAAATCGAATTGCGAAAAATGGACGCCACAAATTCCCCCAGAACAGTTTTCACGCGCCGAAGATACCACGGCAAACAACCCCGCGATGCGGTTCGCTCATCCTCTCAATGTGATCCAATCCAGTGACGCGAGCGCGAGCGACGCCCAAGGAATAGACGCTTACCTTCGCAGTAATCAGGCCCCCAAATCAGTCCTAGGACGCCTAGCATCAGCGGCCTACTTTTTGACCGCCACCCGTTCAATTGCGTCTCCGTACTGGGCTAAGTATCATGAACCCTTAATGTTCTCCCCAAGACCGATTGCCCCTGCAATCCTCCGCTCCAAAACGCCGCTAGCGCTTCGCATCGCCGCCGCCATCCTCGCCACGATTGCTTGCATCGCCCTAAGTCCCACCCTTTCAGCACAATCCAACACCGACATCCTCCCCCTCAGCCAAGTCCGCCCGGGCATGCAGGGCTACGCCTACACCATTTTCGCCGGTGACCAGATCGAAAAATTCGACCTCGAAGTCATCGGCGTAATGCCCAATTTCCTCGGCCCCCAGCAATCCATCATTCTCGTCCAGCTCAAAGGCGAAAAAGTCGAGCACACCGGCGTCGTCGCCGGCATGAGCGGGAGCCCCGTATATCTCGACGGAAAACTAGCCGGAGCGCTTTCGCTAAAACTCGGCGTCTTCACTAAAGAAGCCATCGGCGGCGTCACGCCCATCGAAGACATCCTTCATCCCTCCGGTCCCAACAACGCCACGCCAGTTTCCGCATCGCTGCAACCTCAGGCGCAATCCCAAGCGCCTGCGCCACCATATTCTTCGACACAAGTTCAGTCGCAATCACAGCCCCAGCAAATCACGGTCCCGCGCGAAACCGCAGCACATAACGGCCTGCCCTCCGGTTCCTCGCTCGAGCCCATAGCAACCCCCCTAGTTTTCTCCGGATTCCAACAAGAAACCCTCCGCCAATTCGCCCCAGAAATCTCCAATTTCGGCTTCGTCGCCGCCCAAGGCGGCACCGCCGCACCCCAGCCCGACGACAAAAAACTCGCCCCCGGCGACATGGCCGGCATGGTCCTCGTCTCCGGCGACGCCTCCATCAACTCCGCCTGCACCGTCACCGCAGTCCAAGCCGACCGCGTCTATCTCTGCGGCCACCCATTCTTGAGCCTCGGCGACGTCGCTCTTCCGATGGCTCGCAGTCGCGTCGTCACCACGCTCTCTTCTTCCCTCGCCTCCACAAAAATCGTCAACGTCGGCGGCCCCATCGGCACCATCACCGGCGACCACCTTACCGCCGTCACCGGCAAACTCGGCGCTCCACCGTCGATGATTCCCCTCGACCTTTCCGTCGCCACGCCCCTCGGCAACAAAAAGCTCCACTTCGAAGTCGTCGACCACCCGAAACTCACCCCGCTCCTCATCGCCCTCACAACCTTCAACGGCCTCACGCAAAACTCCGTCTACGGCGAAGGCATGACACTGCATCTCTCCGGCGAAATTCGCCTCAAGGGACACGCGCCCGTCCAGATCGAAAACACCTACGCCCCCGGCGACTTCCTCGGCGGCGACGGCCTACCCATCGCTCTCGGCGTGCAAGCCATCTTCAATCGCCTCTTCTTGAACACCTACGAAGTCCCCAGCGTCGAAGCTGTCGCGCTCAAAGTCGAAAGCATCCCCGGCCGCCAATCCTTCACGATCGAGAGCGCATGGCTCGAAAAAGGTGAAGCCGCCCCCGGCGAAAATCTTCGCGTCCGCGTTTTGCTACATCCGTATCGCGGTGAAGCCCACATCGAAGAAACCACCGTCCACGTGCCCGACCAGATCGCGCGCGGCACAATGTTGCGCGTCATGGTCACCGACGGCGATCTGCTCAATCGCGCCTCGCGCGGCTTTCAGCTTTCCGCCAGCGGCGGTCCTCCGGGCCTCGATCAACTCATCGCTCTTCTCAATCGCGAACGCCGCAACGATCGCCTCTACGTCGGTCTCTTCATGCCGTCGCCCACCATTCTCTGGGATGACAAAGAGCTGCCCAACGCCCCGCTCTCACAAATCAACGTGATCGACGGCCGTCCCGCTCCCGGCACCGTCCAGGTTCTGCGTGAATCGCTCGCCGGCGAATCGTCCGTCCAATTAACCGGCCCGGTCTCGGGCATCGTTTCTCTCAATCTCCAAATCCGGTGACCATGAACATCTCGATGCCCAGCCAAAAATTCCACCGATTCTTCGCCGCAATAAGCGCTCTGATTCTTTGCGCAACGCTTTTCTCCACCAACTCCCGCGCCGAACACACGCGCAGCTGGCGCCAATCCACGTACGACGAATTCCTCAAAGGCACATCCAACGGTGTCACCGTCCGCAGCGACGGCCGCCTCGAACTCTCTCCAAAATTCACTTTGCTAGCCGACGCCGACGCATCTTTCCTCTGGACTCTCCGCGCCGATCCAAAAGGCGTCCTCTACGCCGGCGGCGGCTCCCCCGCAAAAGTCTTCCGCTTCGACGCCAACGGCAAGCCCACCACCGCGTTCGAATCCACCGACCTCGCCACCCAGGCCATCGCCTTCGACGCTAAAGGCAATCTCTACGTCGGCACATCGCCCGACGGTAAGGTCTATCGCGTCACATCCTCCGGCGAAAAATCCGTCTTCTTCGATCCCAAAACGAAATACATCTGGGACCTCTCCTTCGGCCCCGACGGAACTCTCTTTGTCGCCACCGGCGACAAAGGCCAAATCTTCGCCGTCGCCCCCGATGGGAAATCCGAGCTCTACTACGCCAGCGACGAAGCCCACATCCGCGTGATGGCCTTCGATTCGAAAGGCGATCTCATCGTCGGCACCGAACCCAGCGGCCGCGTTCTCCGCATTACGAAATCGCCCAACGCCAACGCCCGCAAAAACAAAGAGAAAGAACCCGCCGCCGAAGGTTTCGTCCTCTACGAAACCGCGAAGCGCGAAATCACAGCTCTCGCCGTCGCCCCCGACGGAAATATCTACGCTGCCGCCATCGGCGAAAAACAGCACGCCAACACAAGCTCGACCGCCATCATCTCGACTTCCGGTGGCACAACAACCATCGTCGGCGGTGGAGCAATCAGCGGCGGCTCATCGCAAACCCCATCGCCCTTCGTCCCATTTCCACCGTTGCTCTCCGGCAGCATCTACAAAATCACGCCCGACGGCGCGCCCGAAGAGCTCTGGACTTCACGCGACGACGTCGTCTACTCGCTCGCTCTCAACGCCGAAGGCCGCCTGCTCGCCGGCACCGGCAACAACGGCGCGCTCCTCGCCATCGACGGCCGCGGCGTCTTCGCACAACTCGCCAAAGCTGGCTCCGCCCAAATCACCGGCATCACCCGCGGACCAAACGGCAAAATTTTCCTCTGCACCGCAAACCCGGGAAAAGTCTTCTCCGTTGGCCCCGAATATCAACCCGAAGGCACCTACGAATCGCGTTCCTTCGACGCCGGTCTCTTCTCCAAGTGGGGCCGCATCGACTGGTGGAGTCCGCCGCCATCCGCGCCGAACACAAAATCCTCGAACGAACCGCGTCTCGAATTTTTCGTCCGCTCCGGCAACACCGAAGACCCCGGCAAAGAATGGTCGAAGTGGTACGGCCCCTACACAAAACCAAGCCCCGTCGAAGCACCACCCGCTCGTTTCGCCCAGTGGAAAGCCGTCATTCACGACGGCCGCTACGGCGACGGAATCGAATGGGTCACGCTCGCCTATCTTCCGCGCAACATCGCCCCGGTGATCGACGGCATCGCCGTCCAGGATCCGAACGTGCGCGTCCAGGGCGCCATCGCAATTCAGTCCGGCCAGCAGCCTACGGTCGTACTAAAAAATCCCCCCGCCGCGAATCCCACCGGCCTCGTCATTTCGCAATCGTCGTCACCAAAATTCGAACAGCCGCCGCAAGGCTTCCAGCAAAAAGGCTCGCAGTCCGTCCTCTGGACCGCCCACGACGAAAACGAAGACGATCTTCGCTACACCGCTCTCTATCGTGGCGAAAATGAAAAAGAGTGGAAAGTCTTGAAAGACAAGCTCGCGGAAAAATTCTATTCGTGGGACGCCACGTCCCTGCCCGACGGCGCCTACTACCTCCGCATCGTCGCCAGCGACGCGCCTTCGAATCCCACCGCCGACGCACTTACCACCGTGCGCGACAGCGAGCGCTTCGTCATCGACAACACGCCGCCCATGATCGAGCGTCTCGAATCCTCAATCGTCGCCGCGCCACGCAAAGAAGATTCAACCGCATCGCAGCGCACTGCTACACTTAAATTCTCCGCGCGCGACACAACCAGCGCCATCGATCGCGCCCAATACAGCATCGACGGCGGCGACTGGATCATGATCGCCCCAATCGGCGCCATCAGCGATTCGCTCGAAGAGCGCTACGAATTCACGCTCCCCGAGCCGCTCTCGCCCGGCGAACACTCCATCGCCGTCCGCGCCTACGACCGCTTCGAAAACGTCGGCAGCGCCAAAACCATCGTCAACATCCCCGCCAGACCCTAACCGCATCCGGGCCTATATGGAGTGCGGCGCCCCGAGGGCCGCCTTTACGATCGCCCTCCAACTCCCATCACGCCCGTCAATCCGCCGCGGCCGCAGCTCCTTCCGCTTCCGCCGCGTGCACCTTCTCAATCTCCATTCCAAATCCGAAACGCCCATCCTTATAAGCCTGTGTCTTCACCCGCACCACCCGTGCAGTGCAATTCGTCAGTCGCGCTTCGCATCCCGTGACCTCGGCCGGCATCTTCAGCGTCGCCTCGATCGGCATTCCAATCTTCAACGGCGCCGACGTCGCAAAATAAAATCCCCCGCGCGAAACATTGATCGCCTCCGTAAAGTGGTCGCTCTTATCCCCTGTTAAATTAATCGTTCGAAATCGCAGCGGCGTGCGAATGTTATACCGCTTCAAAATTCGTCGTTCGGATCCGTCCATACTGGCGTGGCCTCCTCGGCACAATGAAAATGGGCAGTTTCTCAAATCGAGGAAGGGGGAACCCAACACTAGCAGAGCTTCAACCGAGGTCAAGTGAGAATTCGTTCATCGCGAGCCGTAAACAAAAATTGTTGCGACAAATTTCCACACGCAACTTAATATCCGTTCCGAATTGCCACCCGCTCCGTGCCGAAAAGAAATTACCACGCCGCCTGAAAACATCTCCGAACCAAATCGCGCACGCCGTTCCATAATGGCTGTTCCCCGCAGGGCGAGACTGCTGTAAATACGATATCCATGAATCCTGCGACGCAAACTCAACCCATCACCTGGCAAACCATCCAAACTGCCCATGTCCGCCTCGCCCCGTACATCCACCGCGCGCCTATCATGACCTCGTCATCCCTCGACGCGCTCGTCGGCGCCCGCATCTTCTTCAAATGCGAAAATTTCCAAAAAACCGGCTCCTTCAAAATTCGCGGCGCATCCAACGCCATCTTCTCTCTCACCGACGACGAAGTCCGCCACGGCATCGTCACCCAATCCAGCGGCAACCACGGCGCGGCCGTCGCCTGTGCCGCCGCATGGCGCAAAGTCCCCGCCTGGATCGTCATGCCCAAAAATTCCTCCGCCGTAAAACGCCAAGCTATCGAAGGCTACGGCGGCCGCGTCGTCCTCTGCGAATCCACCATGACCTCGCGCAACGAAACCTGCAACCGCATCCTCAACGAAACGCACGCCGTTCTCGTCCATCCCTACGACGACGACCGCGTCATCGCCGGCCAGGCCACCTCTGCGAAAGAACTCCTCGAGGACGTGGAAGGCCTCGACGCGCTCTTCGCACCCGTCAGCGGCGGCGGCCTGCTCAGTGGCACCTGCCTCAGCGCCCGCGCACTCCGCCCCGAAACACGCGTCTTCGGCTGCGAGCCCGCCAACGCCGACGACGCCTACCGCTCCTTCACCACCGGCGCGCTTCAATCCATCGACTCCGCCGACACCATCGCCGACGGCCTCCGCGCCTCGCTCTCCCCGCGCACCTTCGCCATCCTCCGCGAAAATCTCGCCGGCGTTCTCCGCGTCACCGAGGCCGAAATCATCTCCGCCATGCGCTTTATCTGGGAGCGCCTCAAAATCATCATCGAGCCCAGCTCCGCCGTAGCCATCGCTCCGCTCCTAAACCCCGGCGCCCTCCCCACTCTCAACCTCTCCGCCCGCCCCGACGGCGCCAAACCAAAACTCGGCGTCATCTTCTCCGGCGGCAACGTCGACCTCTCCGCCCTCCCCTTCTAGTTCAGAGCACGCCGCCTTTTCAGCCTTTGTAGGGGCGGGGCTCGCTCCGCCCGGCATTAGCTCCAATCACGATTGATCCGTCGCAGGGCCAAACACACCCGCGAATCTCCGGGACATCACCAAAAACAAAAACCCCGCAAGCCTTTTCAGCTTGCGGGGTTCTGTTTATTGAGGGATTCCGGAAGTACTCCGCGTTTTGGGTCGGTGGTTGGTGGGTTGCGGCCTGCCTCCGGAGTGAGGATCGTTGTGAAGCTCTTTTCGGAATCGTCCTTACTTGCCGTTCATCGCAATCGCGATGTGCTCGACGGCCACCGGGCCCTGAGCGATCAACTTCTCGTTCAGCTTGGGCGCGCGGTAGCGCAAGTCAATTCCCAGATCCGCCAGATACAAGCTGCTGATATATCGCGCGCCGTTGCGGCGTTCGACCGTCATGTTGCTGGTCTCCCCTTGCTGTTTGCCAGACACTGCCGACGTCAGCACGAACATGTACCCGTTCGGCCCGTGCAACAGGATCTTCGCCGGCATCGCTGTCGAGTTCAGCGTGAAGTCATACTTGCCCGCCGGCAACTCGGTGCCGTTCCAAACCACGTCGCTCGTCAGCGTGAACTGCCCTTTGAACACCGGTGCTGCCTGGACGCGATTGGGAATCGCGAAAAACGTCACCAACCCGAGAACCGCGATGGCGACGGTGTGTGTAATGTGATTTTTCATGGTAGGTCTCCTTTCGACCTGTTCGATTCGATCTCAACGCTCATTGGAAAAGCATCTGACGGACCAAACCGGGAAGGCCGCCCCAAATGCACCGCCCCACTGAAAATAAATGAGTTAGCGAGACACACCGACGAATGGATCCCAAATATCCGCCAAAACCCTATCCGAACAGATAGCCGCTCCTATCCGCCCAGATAGGGATCTCAACGCGGAGTCGAATCGCGATTAAAACTGAAATTGAACGAGAGCACTACGAAGGAAGGAAAACCGCAACCCGCCGACTACCCTTGATTCCTCTTCTTTAACGTCAGTCGCAAATCCAGATTCCGAATCAACCTATGCAAATAATTCGAATGCACTCCCAGTAGCCGCGCCGCTTCGGTGATCTTCCCTTCCGACTGATCCATCGCGGTCAAAATCAGCTGCCGCTTCAATTGCCGCACCGCCTCATGATACGTCGACGACCGCATCGACTGCGCCGGCGTCTCATGCAGCGTCTCCGGTAAATCTTCCGGCAGGATCATCCCCGACGAACCCAACACGACCGCCCGCTCAATGGCATTTTCCAATTCGCGAATGTTCCCCGGCCAGTCGTACTGCTTCAGCAACGTGCCCGCATCCGGCGAGACGCCCATGATCCGCCGATTGCATTTCTCCGCATACTTCGCCGCGAAATAATTCGCCAGTTGCGGAATATCCTCTTTGTGATCGCGCAGGGACGGCATCGTGATCGCCACCACGTTCAGCCGGTAATACAAATCCTCGCGGAACGTTCCTTCTCGCGTCGCTTTCAGCAAGTCCTTGTTCGTCGCCGCAATCACCCGAATATTCAGTGGGATCGACCGCGTCCCGCCCACGCGCATGAAATCGCGCTCCTGCAGCACGCGCAACAATTTCGCCTGTAGCGCCGGGCTGATCTCCCCCATCTCATCAAGAAAGATCGTCCCCGTATTCGCCATCTCCAACTGCCCGCGCTTCTGGGTCACCGCGCCCGTAAACGACCCGCGCTCGTGCCCAAACAATTCGCTCTCCAGCAGCGTCTCCGTCAGCGCCGCACAGTTGATCGCCACAAACGGCTGATCGCGTCGCGGACTATTGCGATGAACCGCCCGAGCGCAAAGCTCCTTGCCCGTCCCGCTCTCGCCGTACACCAGCACCGTCGAATCCGACAACGCCACCCGCTCGATCAACTGATAAACATCGCGCATCGGCTTGCTGTCGCCCACCATGTCGTGGTCGAGATCGACTTCCGCGCGCAACCGCTGGTTCTCGCTGCCCAGCCACTCCACCTGCCGCGCGCTCTCCAGCGCCATCGACGCAATCCCCGCGATCGCCGTCACCAACTGCAAATCCTCGTTCGTAAACCGCGCCGCAGCACTCGTCGTGTCCAGATAAATCAACCCAATCGCCTTGTCCAGATTCAATAGCGGTACACACATCAGCGAATGCACCGCCGGCTTGCCGGCTTCGCTCACCACAACCTTCCGTACCTGGGCATCACTGTCGTCCGACTCGAATCCATCTTCCTCGGACTCGCCTTCATCCGATGCCGACGCCGCCACGCCGCCGTTCTTCTCGTTACTAAGTATCGCCACGCCTTCTTCCAAAACCTGCCGCGCCAATTCCCGATCCACCGGCACCGCATGCTGCGGTCCCGCCACGCGGTCCCACGCCACCACCGACGAAAACTCCTCTGGATCCGATCCGACCGCAATCGCGCCGCGCTCCGCAGGCACCACATCGAAAATCATTCCAAGCAGCTGCCATTGCAGCGATTCGACATCGCGAATCGACCCAATCGCCGTGCTGATTTTCACCAGCGTTTGCAGGTCGCGCGCCGTGCGTTCCCCGCTTGGGAGCGCCGCCAGAGCATCCGGCTGCAAGTAGCGCACATCCTCGCCGCGCAGCCGCGTCTTCGCCGCAGCCTCACTCACCGCCTTGGCCGTCTCGCTCAAAACGATCGTGCCAGACTCGTTTTCCTTAACCTCTTCGTTGTGAAACGCAAACACCGACCCACCAACCACGACCTGATCGCCCGTCACGAGTATTCGCTCCGTCACCGGCAAGCCATTCACAAACGTCCCCGACGTGCTCTCGAGGTCCCGAACGACACACGCGCCATCGCTCTCAATCGTCAGCTTGCAGTGCTGCGGCGACACCAGGCTGTCGTCCAGAATCAGTTGGTTGGACACATCGCGCCCGACCGTCAGCGATCCGTCTTTCAACGGAAAGACCGAGTTGCGCAGTGGACCGTTGATAGCCGCGAGTCTAGGATTCACAGGTGTAGTGGCCCGGAGTTCCAGCCTTCTTCAAGCTGGGCGGGTAGGCCGCATAGTTTACATAAACTCCCCGGCGCGCACCATACCCACTCGCCACTAAAACAACTACACCTCCGAATCAAAATCTCGTCTCCGATTTTCCTCCAGCTCGCAAATTTTTTATTGCGACGGATGTATACGGTGGTACCCTTCCTCATTGTGTTGTGTCCGTCAGGTCGGAGGGTAAGAAGTGAGCGCAGCAGCCAGATTTTCGGGCATCGAGTCCCGCCGAAGTACCCGAATTGATCGCACCGTCCCCCTCGTTGTCGTGGGCCAGACCAAACTCGGTTTGTCCTTCCAGGAACGTACTTCAGCGGTCAGTCTGAACCTCCATGGATGCCGTTATCCTTCCCGGCACGACTACGCTGTCGGCTCCTGGATTGGCTTGCAAGTGCTTGAAGCGAATGGAGAAAACGCTGCACCCGTCATGCGCGCTCAGGTCCGTTCGATCCACCCGCCGATGAGCCCTCGCGAACTTTACCAGATCGGTGTGGAGCTCGAAGCCCCCGCCAACGTTTGGGGTGTTCCGTCGCCACCAGAAGACTGGCTCCGCCTTCTCGGCATTGATCCCTCAAAGGCTCACGACGCCGCTATGGCAGCGCCAGCCGACCATGAATTGCACGCATCGGAAGCAAGTGTTGCCGCCGCCCCAGCACCCGTGAAATCTATGCCTCCTGCAGGTCCCGAATATCGCAGCACCGGCGTCACCTCATTCCCCGTTCCCCCACAGGCACAGGCCGCGCCCAAATCCGAACGCGTCGTGATCACCTCCGACCAGCTCGTCGCCGCCGTTCAGGGCAAGCTGCAGGCTGCCGCCGAAAAAGCCGTCCAGACCGCGATCAATTCCCATCTCACCGATGCCGTCCGTCAGTCGCTCAACAAGATGGATGAAGTCTGCAAGACCAGCATCAACCAGATCGAGCAGCATTCCCAGGAACGCCTCGAAGTCATGATGCGCACTGCTCGCGAAGAAATGATGAACCGCATGGAGTCGCGCCTCGCCGAAGATCGCACGCGCTGGGAAGAGATGCAGGCATCCTTCACCGCTCGCACCACTGAACTGAGCCAGCGCCTCGAAAGCCTAGCCGGAGAAACGCAGCGTAGCCTTACCGATGCGCAAGGCGTTCTTTCGCGCGTCGGCACCGAAGTCGAGCCGCGCATCCTCGATCGTTTGAATCAATCCATAGCTCGCGCCGCCGACGATTTCGAAGCCGCCGCCACTCGCGTCTCCGACCGCCAGCTGGTACGCCTGATGGAAGACAAGCAGATGGTCACGCGCGAGGCCGCCGCGCAACTTCACGCCTACGGCGCCGACATTCGCGCCCAACTCCAGACGTCTGCCAGCACCACGATGGAAGAATTCAAGCGCCAGACCGAAGTCCAGGTCGACTTGATCATTTCCGAAGCGACGCAGCGCGTGATGTCGCAACTCGCCGCGCTCGACGCCGAAAATCGCGCCGCAATCGAGACTCGCCGCCGCTCCATCGAAACCGACATCGCTCACGCCACCGAGCAATCCACCGAACAATTCCGCACGGGCATGAAAGCGTTCCTCTACTCCTGCCTGGTCGCCGCAGTCGGCGCAGTGGACGAACACGCCAAGACCACCCTCGACGGATTGAAAGATCCCGCCAAGGCGCTCCGCGAAGGGACAATCAACACCGAAGTTGCCGCCATGAATTCGAACCCCGGCGAAAACAACAACGGCCAAGGCTAAGAAGGCCTCACCGCAAAAAATTGAGATAGGAAAACAAACGGCGCCAGAAATCTGGCGCCGTTTTGCTTTTCAATCTCACAAAACTGCCCATCGTCTCAGACACTGCGACTTGCCAAAAGCTTCGCGCTGTCATTCCGAGCGAAGCGAGGTATTCTGCGCCATCGCGCCTTTGCGATGAATCTGCTTTTTGACGCCGCACCAAAAAACTACCCGACGAGCAACAGTTGAAACGATCCGCCGGCGTCAAATTTTATAGAACGCTGTCATCCTGAGCGAAGCGAAGGATCTCAGAGGTAATCCCTATCGCGAATTCGCCCGTCGCCTTCACCGCTGCTGCGCCCAGGCCAACCCGTCCGGATTCTTCCCCGTCGGAATCTCCCCCACGACTTTCATTTCCTTCAAATCGATCGCCACCACTTTATTCTTCTGGCTCACCGCAACGTAAGCCTTCGAACCGTCCGGCACAATCAAGATCCCGCCCGATCCCCCGCCCAAATCCAGCGACTTGATCTCCCGATGCGTCGCCGCGTCCACAATTTCCACGTTGCCGCCACCCGAAATCGGCCCTCCGCCCAATCCCGAAACCAATACGAGCTTCCCGTCCGGCGTGAACTTCAACCGGTTCGCTCGATTCACCGAAATCTGCACCGTCTCTTTCACTTTTTTGCTCGCCACATCAATAATCGTCACCGTCCCATCGCCCGCGTTCGCCGCCCAGATTTCCTTCCCATCCGGCGACACATCAAATCCCTCGACTCCCTGCCCCGCCGGCACATTCGTCACATGCCACGTCTTCCGCGGTCCGCCCGGCGGCATCCCCGGCGGCGGTCCCCCCGGCCCACCACCCGCTCCTGGCGGCAGCCCCGGTGGCCGCGGACCATCCACATGCTCGATGATGCTGATCGTCGCCGAATTCACATTCGAAGTCACAACCCGCTGCAAATCCTCAAACACATAAACCATATGCGTCCGATCTTGCCCCGTACCCAGCACCCAATCAATGCTCTTCGCCGCGGGATCGTACCGTCCGAAAACTTTGTTGGTCTCACACGTGAAATACAGTTTGTCTCCCGCGTAAAACAATCCGTGCGCCGACCGCAACGCTCCCAGATCGATCGCCGGCATTTCCTTGTGCGCCAACAAATCCACCACCGAAATCGTGTGCAGATCGCTGTCTGTCCCGCCGTAATTCGAAATGTACGCCACGCGCCCATCGGTTGACGCCACGATCTCGTGCGGATCGGTCCCCGCGGGCACTCGCGCCACAACTTTCATGCTCGCCGGATCCACCATCGCCATCGTGTTGTCCTGCTTCTCCAGCACCAGCAACGCCGGCGACGGCGTCTGCGCCAGTGTCGACGCCTCAACGACAATTAGCATCACCGCCGCCGCGCAAATCCCGCCCACCACCCTCCGCCACTCGCCAGTCGTCCTCATCTCACACGCCCTTTCACCAACAACGCCCAGCGCTCCGCAGCGCTACCGCCGACAGCACAACAACTCTCGCCCTAATCTCCCGCTCCAGCCGCCGCACCAGATTCCTTCAGCTTCAGCTTCCCGTTCGCTTTATTCTCCTCCAGGAACTCTCTCAACTCTTTCGCCGTATCAAGCAGCCGGATCCACTGTTCATAATAGAGCGTCACGGGAAACCGCCCGAGGCCATACACACTCACGCCTCCTTTTTCCCCGACTCGAAAATCCAACGCTCCCGTTCTTCGGCTCCCGGATTGTTTCTTCAGTTCCGCAAGTTGCGCTTTGAGTTCTTCATAGGATGGTTCTGTCATTGCCTCTCCTCAGTTTCAATCGCTCTCGTCGATCAACATCGAATCAGCCCGTGCAACAACTTCGCTCGACAACCTTCTCTCAACAGCGCTCCCTCGACAAGGTCGTCATTATAATACCCAATCCCACGCCCGACTCCCCGTCATCCCCCAACCCAGCGCCCTCGCGACCCATCTTTCCCCTCGCGAAACTTTTCCCACAGCCCGGGGTTCAACTAACACCGTTGGTCAGGCGCTCGCAAAGTTGTATCCAGGTACCAGCGACTCTGCCCCACGGAAACGTTACGATCTTTCTCGAGGTCATTCGGCGAACCAACTTCTCCCTCAGACCGGCCCGCGCGCAACGAACTCGCGGGGAACCAAGTTTCGGTCTTGGCGGAAGAATACGATACGAGGTTCGACTTCGCCGATTTCCGCGTCGAGCTCTTTGTTCCATTGGACGCAACGCCGCGCCCGGCCGCCGTTGTGTCTACGGTGTGCGATACTATAATCGCAACCCTTCCCAGCTTGTTCGCGCCGAAAGCAACCATTCCCACGTAGAATTGATCCTTATTGTCAGCGTTTTTTCACGCAGAGTTTTTTCACGCGTTCGCGCATCGTGGTCCGCGGTTCAGACCGGTCGACGTTGAGAGAGAACAACACTAAATCACGGACGGGTTCATGAAGATCATCGGGTCAACCCTGGGTCGAGCTGTCATTTTCGCCGCACTTCTGTTGGCATTCTCAATGCCGCGCGCAGCTGCGCAATCTCCATCCGGGCCGCAGAGCGCGCAGAGCGACTCCGCGCAATTTGCGCAGGCGCCTCGCGTCCCCGCCCGCATCACGCAAGCCGTCAATGAGTCGAATCGCATGACTCTCCGTGGCAACGTGCATCGTCTCGCGCGCGCTGAATTCGATCGCGGCGCCGTTCCCGAATCGCAGCCCGCCTCCCACGTCGCGATCGTCCTCAAGCGCAGCGACGAACAGGAAACCTCTCTCCGCCAGCTCCTCGATCAGCAGCAAGATAAATCCTCGCCCAACTATCACAAGTGGCTTACGCCCGATCAATTCGGCAAACAGTTCGGTCCCGCCGACTCCGACATTCAAGCCGTCACCGACTGGCTTACCTCGCGCGGCTTCTCCAACATCAAAGTCAGCCCCGGCCGCACGCGCGTCGAATTCGACGGCAACATCGGCCAGATCAGCAGCGCCTTCCAAACGCAAGTCCATCACTTCTTCGTCAACAACAAGATGCACATTGCGAACGTTTCCGACCCGCAAATTCCTGCCGCGCTCTCTCCCGTCGTCGCCGGCGTCGTTTCGCTTCACGATTTCCGACCGCATGCCCTCTCGCACCGCCTCGGCACCTTCCGCCGCAACAAAGACACGCACGAAGTGAAGCCGCTCTTCACCTTCGGCAGCTGCGGCAGCTCGACGCCTTGCTACGCCGTCGGCCCCGGCGACTTCGCCAAAATTTACAACGCTCCCGCCACCATCAGCGGCGTCGCTCCCGGCACCGGCGTCACCATCGCCATCGTTCAGGATTCCAACATCAACGTCGCCGACGTAACTCAATTCCGCGCGATGTTCGGCCTCCCCGCCACGCCCGCCATCAACGTCATCGTCAACGGTCCCGACCCCGGTAGCCAGGGTCCCGACTCCGCTACCGACGATGAAATCGAAGCCGACCTCGACGTCCAGTGGGCCGGCGCCGTCGCTCCTGGCGCACAGATCGACCTCGTCGTCTCTCAGGATTCCGAAAGCATCGGAATGTTCGGCACCGACATTTCCGCGACCTACATCGTCGACAACAATATCGCTCCCATCCTCAGCGAAAGCTTTGGCGCCTGCGAGGCCAGCATCGGCTCCGGCTTTGAGCCTTTCTACGTCAACCTTTGGCAGCAAGCCTCCGCCCAAGGCATCACCGCCGTCGTTTCCGCCGGTGACAGCGGCTCTGCTGGCTGCGATCCCGACCCGAACGCCGCAAATCAAGATGTCGCCAACGACGGCATCGCCGTCAGTGGTATCGCCTCAACCGCCTACAATGTTGCTCTCGGCGGAACCGACTTCCAGAATTTCGGCGGTACACAAAATCACCTTGGTTCCACCTCTACCTTCTGGAACGCCACGAATAGCACGAATGGTTCGCTGACCCAAACCTCCGCCAAGGGCTACATCCCCGAATGGCCCTGGAACGATTCCTGCGCCGCAACCGCCACCACGGGCAATCTCACCACGTGCCCCAGTTCCGTCGTCACTCCCAATTCCGACCCAAGTTCCGCGAATTTCGGTATCGACCTCGTCGCCGCCGGCGGCGGACCGAGCAGCCTCCCCATATCCACCACCAATCCCGCCCTCATCAACACCAAGCCCAGCTATCAAGTCGGCATCAACGGCATGCCCGCTGCCAATGCCCGCCAGACTCCAGACATCTCGCTCTTCTCCGGCAACGGGACTAACGCCAGCTTCTATGTCATCTGTCAGGAAGACGCAAACACCGGCACCGGCAGCAGCACCAGCTCTTGCGATTTGAATTCGCCATTCGCCGACTTCCAGGGAGTCGGCGGAACTTCCGCAGCCGCCCCTGCCTTCGCAGGGATCATGGCCATGGTCAATCAGAAAACCGGCCAGCGTCAGGGCAACGCAAACTTCGTCCTCTATCAGCTCTACAAAAACAACGTCGCCGGCACAATTTGCACCTCCGCCGCCTCACCGGCTTCGACCTGCATCTTCTACGACACCGTCCTCGGCAATAACTCCGTCGCCTGCACAGGTGGCGCTACGAAAAATTGCAGCAACGGCTCCAACCAATTCGGTGTTCTGATCGACCCCACGAGTACGACGAAGCCCGCCTTCATCACCGGCGCCGGCTACGACAACGCCACCGGCCTCGGCTCCGTGAACATCACCAATCTTCTCAACGCTTGGTCGACCGCCACCTTCACCGCCGACACCGTGACCCTCACCCCACCAACAACCAGCATCACTCATGGGACAAGCGTGGCGTTCCACGTCAGCGTCACTCCGTCAACTGCCACTGGTGCCGTTTCGCTCACCGCGAAACCAGCAACGGGCACTTGCGCGCCAGCGCCATGCGCCCAAGTCGGCATCGGCTCCTTCTCGGAAAACACTCCCATCGCTCTCAGCGGCGGCGCCGCTACCATCAACACCGAGCAATTGCCTGGCGGCACCGCCTATCAAGTCGTCGCCAACTATGCTGGCGACGGTACGTTCGCCCCCAATACCTCCGCTCCTGTCACCGTGACTGTCGCTAAAGAAAACAGTTCCACCGCCGTCGGCTTCGTCACCTTCGACTCCGGTGGCAACCCATCTGTCAGCCATGCTGCCGCCAACGCCGTTCCATACGGCTCGCCCTACATCCTGCAAATCGCCGTCAGCGACAGCCAAGGTCACCAGTGTGCCTTGGTCGTCGCCGCCTGCCCCACCGGCACCGTCACACTTCTCGACACCGGCAAGCCACTCAACGACTTCTCCGGCTCCAACACGGTCAAGCTCAACAGCCAGGCCATCGCCGAAGATCAACCCGTCCAGCTAGGCATCGGCATACACAGCCTCGTCGCCACCTACAGCGGCGACAACAGCTATAACGGCAGCACTTCTACCGGCGAATCCGTCACCATCACCGCCGCCCCCACCATCACCACGGTCACCGCCGCTCCCGCGACTGGCATCACCACCGGCACCTCCGTCACGCTCATCGCCAAGGTCACCACGCAAAGTACCGGCGTCGGCCCAACCGGTAGCGTCGTCTTCAAAGCCAACGGCACTCAAATCGGCAACGCCATCGCCGTCGTCTCCACCGCGGCCGCCGGCCTCAATTCCTCGACACCCGTCAACGCGTTCGCCACCGCCACGCTCGCCCACACATTCACCACCCCGGGCAGCGTCAGCATCACCGCGACCTACACCAGCGGCGACTCAAACTACACTTCGGGCAACGGCTCCACCACGATCACCGTCGTCACCACCGGCACCGTGCCCACCACCACCGCCGTCACCTCTAGCTCTACCACTGTCACCTCCGGCGCCATGGTCACTCTCAACGCCACCGTCACCGGTTCCACCAACAATGGCCCCGGCGTCACCGGCTCCGTCCAATTCATGAACGGCACCCAAGCCCTCGGTTCACCCGCCACTTGCACGGCGACCGCTGGTACCGCCACAACACAGGGAACCTGCAAGGCCACGCTCTCCACCGCTCTCTCGAACGTGCCTCCTGGTTTCTTCACTCCCGCAAATCGGGCGCCCAAGGTTCCGCCGGCCGCGCCACTCACGCTCTCACTCGTAACCTGCATTTTGGCATTACTCTTGATCGTCGCCATGCGTCGCAACAATGTTCCCGCACGGCGCCGCATCGCTTACGTATGCGCCTGCGCGCTCGTCCTGATCGGTGTCGCTGCCGGCTTCGCCGGTTGCGGCGGCGGCTCCAGCAGCGGTGGCGGCACACCTACCACCCACGTCGACAGCATTACCGCCGTGTACACCGGCGACAACACCTACGTCGGCTCAACATCCCCCGCCGTAGCCGTCACCGTCAGCACCCAGTAGCCCGCTATCGCCGGCACGTATCAAATCTTCGCCTCAAAATAAGAACGGTCCCGGGCAACCGGGACCGTTTTCCATTTCAAAAGGATTTTCTAAATTCTGTTAGTTGATGCTCGGCGGGAAAAACACATTCCAGAATTTCGGCGACGGCGTCGAAAATTCCACAGGCACCAGCGACCCTTCTCCGGTCATCTGCGACGCGCGGACAACCTTCGCCTCCACCTTGTTCCCCGTCTTCGTATTCTCAATCGTCAGCTTCGTTCCTTCCGGTAGCGCTTCCGGCAAAATGATCATCGCTCCGCTCGCGCTCACCGTGTGCGTGTTCCCCTGCACCGGCTGCTTCCCGGCTACCTGCACCGTCACCGCAATCCTCAGCAGCACGCGTTGCGCGCGACGCCGTTCTTCCGCCGTAGGCGGCCGGTTCAGCGCGGGCCGCGCCGACGGGTGCGGCATCGTCTTCGTATTCGTCAAAGGCTTCATAGCTCCAGTCCCCAGAAGTCCATCTCCGGCGCTACCAATTCGACGCCGTACTCCCAACCGCCTTCCGGCCGTTGCGTTCCCTTCCACACCACCACGGCCGAATTGCTGGTCTCGGTCGCCACATTGGTCAACGCCAGCCGGTGCTCCAGCTTCAGGTCATGGTCCAACACCACCATGCACCCATACGGGTTCACCACGCGTGTATGCGCATCCACGCTGCACCGCCGCCCTTTAGCGTCGTCCCACTCCAGGCGTATTGGCACACGTGAGTTCATTCGCCGGCCGCGACGGCTTTCACTATGCCGCGGCGCGACGCTCTTCAATTCGCGCGTCTTGACTGGCATTCTTTCCCTCTGTGAGCCCATGCTAAAGTTGGTGTCAGGATCGGTCAATGGTACGTAAGCAATCCCGCGTACCATCGTGTAGCTGTCCACCCGTACAGGCTGGACGCATTTCGAGCCGAATTGGCCGATCTTTTGCTCGTGTAGGGGCACGGCGTCGCCGTGCCCGTCTTGGCGCAGGCTGCAAAAATGCTGTCATTCCGAGCGAAGCGAGGAATCTGTTTTCTGACGCCGCACCGCGAACAAAACCACGTGAATGATCTATTGCCCCAAATCGATGAGTGAAATGATGACTCCATTCGCGTATGCAGGGTTTTACGATGTACCCCGAACCATCATTCTGCTCGTTCGAAAGAAATGGATTCTGCTGCAAAGCGCATTCGACGAGGACCTGGATGACTACGCGCCAGAGTACTCCGTGTATCTGCTCCCGTCATCATTCGAACCGCCTCCGCCCGGGGCTAGCTGGGACTTCCTGAAGCAAGAATTAGATCTCTTGGAAAGATCCCAGTGCGAGATGTTGAATTCGATCCGAGCAAACGTCGAACGCTAAGTGCAGCTGCGCTGGACGAAATTGTGCCCGACTAGCGAGGTAATCGGACGAAGAGACATCGCCTAGCCGAGTTCTCGTTAAAATCTGCGGCACATATTTTCAAACACACCGCGCCCAATGAAAAACCTCATCGTCAACGCCGACGACCTCGCCTGGACCGAAGGCGTCACCCGCGGCATCCTCGACGCCCACCGCAACGGCATCGTCACCAGCACGTCTCTCCTCGCCAACGGCGCCGCCTTCGAATCCGCGCTCGCCGCAGCCAAATCCACCCCCAACCTCGGCATTGGCGTCCACCTCAACCTCAGCGACGGCCCTCCCACCGCGCCGCCCGAACTCGTGACCTCCATCCTCAATGACGATGGCCAATTCCTCGGCGGTCCCGAAACGCTCCTCCTCAAAATCGCAACCAGTTCCATCAATCTCCACGAAGTCGAAGACGAGTGGTCCGCGCAAATCGAAAAAATCCGCGAAGCCGGCATCCAACCCACTCACCTCGACGGCCACAAACACGTCCACATGCTCCCCGGACTCTTCGAAATCGCCCTCCGCCTCGCCAAACGCAATAACATCGGCGCGATCCGTGTCGCTCACGAAGCCTCCAGCCTCCGCGCCGCGCTCTCCTCCGACGACGAACTCTTCGACGCCACAGTATTCAAACAAGGCGTCCAGGCACGCGGCCTGAAATTTCTCGCGCGCGACGCCCGCGAACAAGCGCAACACGTTGGCATCTCAACCGCCGACTATTTCTGCGGCATCGCTCAAACCGGCGAAATGACGAAAGATGGCGTTATAAAACTTCTCAACAATCTCCCCGAAGGCACCACCGAACTCATGTGCCACCCCGGCTACGTAGACGACGCTCTCCAGAAATCCCCCACACGCCTCCAGGAATCTCGCTCCACCGAGCTCGCCATCCTCACCGATCCCGACGTCCGGAATCTTGTCGCATCACAAGGCATTCGCCTGATAGACTATGGTTTGATATCGTCTCAAATATGAGAACCGACCCCACAATTCGCTACTCGGTTGTGGTCCCCTTCTTCAACGAGCAGGAAAACATCCCTCCGCTCTACATGAAGATCACCGAGGTTATGGACTCCATCGGCGAGCCCTACGAGCTCATTTTTATCGACGATGGCAGCCGCGATAATTCTTTCAAAGTCCTGTCCGACATTTACGAGCACGACCATCGTGTCAACATCGTCCGCCTCCGCCGCAATTTCGGTCAGACTCCCGCGCTGAAAGCCGGATTCGATTTCGCCCGCGGCGACGTTGTCATTTCAATGGACGGCGACCTCCAGCACGATCCCGAAGAGATTCCCCGTTTTCTCGAAAAAATCGAGGAAGGCTTCGACCTCGTCAGCGGCTGGCGCTATGCGCGCCGCGATCACTGGCTCATGCGTCAGTTCCCCAGCCGCGTTGCCAACTGGATGATGGCCAAGCTCTCCGGCATCGACCTTCACGATTTCGGCACCACGTTCAAAGCCTACAAGCGCGAAATCATCCAGGAAATTCAGCTCTACGGTGAACTCCACCGCTTCATCCCTGCTCTCGCAGGGTCCGCGGGCGCCCGCATCACCGAAGTCCCCATCACCGACCTCGACCGCAAAAGCGGCAAGAGCAACTACGGCATCGGCCGCACCTTCCGCGTCTTCCTCGACCTCATCATCGTCAAATTTTTACAGGATTATTCGACGCGCCCGCTTCAGTTCTTCGGCCTCATCGGAGTCGCCGGCCTTTTCCTCGGCATGCTCGACGCCGCCTATCTTCTGTACGAAAAGTTCTCCCACGGCGTCTCGATCATGAACCAGCACGGCCCGCTTATGCTCGCCGGAGTCGCTCTGATCGTCAGCGGCGTCCAATTCATCTCCATGGGGCTCCTGGGCGAAATCATCGCCCGCACCTACTACGAGTCCCAAAACAAACCCATCTACGCCCTCCGCGAAGTCAAAAGCCACCGCAAAGACCTCAGCGACAGCACCGAACAAACCCGCCCCAGCGGCCCCACCGAACGCTAATCCATTCCCGTTCACCACGCGCCCGCGTTTGTAGGGGTGGGTTTATCCCCCCACTCACTCGTCATGCGCCCCCAATCAACGAACCACCGACTGCTCCGCGCCTCTGCACCTTCCTTAGCGCACTGCGAAACTCAGTGTCAGCAATGCGAACGCGCCGATGAGCCCCACCGTCCTGAAGAAATGAAAGACATCCCAGCGGCGCTCCTGCGCTCGCCAGTCTTCCGGGACGGTCGCCGGAGTCCACTGCATGATTCGGTTGTTTATTGGTACTGGGAAAATGACCGAGAACAACACCGCGGCAACCTGAATAGCAAAAGCGATAGCGGCGAAACGCCAAGCCGCCCCTTTCAACCCCTCGAACGGCAGCAGCAAAACGAGATTCAAAAGTGTGGAGCCACTCATCCAAAACGGCATCACGCGACCAAACAGTTTTGCAAGCGCCGCTCGCACCGGCACATGAACTTCAAGCGCCTGGGCATTAAGCGCGGGATGGGCGAAAGCACCTACATTGAGCTCACTGCCGCACATAAGGCCCAAAATCAGGACAGCAACAAGATGAAGTATCACGAATAACTCCTCAGATCACTTCGATGTTTGTTTGAGGTGTCGGGTTCCCGATCGCGGCCCGGCTCTGTAACTCGCTGGTCCGGCAAGCTTTAGTCGACAAAAGTGCCCAGCTCCGATTCGAATGAATACCAGCGCCCGTAACTCCAATAGAATCACATTCTTGCACGCACCGCACGCTCAACTCCCCTAGAATCACATTCTTACGCAAAAAAGGGTGGGGGGTGGTCAAATCTGTCTTTCTCTGTGCCCTCCGCGAAATCTGTGGTGAACGTCCTTTCGACTTTTCCCTCCAACCCGCTCAAAATATCGCTAACCCCACAAGGAGCCCCATGAACCGCAAACTCTTCTACGACCAAATGTCCGGCGACGGCACACTCGACTACGAGCTCTACCTCAACACCAAAAATCTCCTCTCCTGCCAATCCAAATTTGAAGACCTCTGCAACAACGACGAGCTCCAATTCCAGATCGTCCATCAAGTCGAAGAACTCTGGATGAAACTGATCGCCTACACCCTTCTCGACATCGACGACTACCTCCAGCAGCAAAACACCAATCGCGTCCTCACACTCTTCCGTCGCGTTCACACCGCGCAGCACCTGATGATCGATCAAATCGCATTACTCGAAATCATGTCGCCCAAGGAATATCAGGAAATTCGCAAACGCCTCGGCAACGGCAGCGGCCAGGAATCCCCCGGCTTCCGCATTCTCCTGAAGATGTATCAACCAATCTGGAATTCGTTCAAAGAAAACTATCTGGACAAGCACAATCTGACGCTCGAAAAAATCTACGACTCCGAATACAACCACGGAGACGCCTATGTCGTAGCCGAAGCCCTCGCCGAGTTCGACGAACTCTTCCAGAAATTCCGCTACGAACACATGCAGCTGATCCACCGCACCATCGGCTTTGGATCGAAATCCCTGAAGGGTCGTCCTGTAGAAATATTGGAAGACGGCATGCGCCACAAATTCTTCCCCGAACTCTGGGAAATCCGCGGCGAAATGACCGACCGCTGGGGCACCGTCTACGGCACCAAACGCGATCCCCTGGGCGGCCACCACTAAGTTGGAATTTTCGATTTACAGCAGGATCTTGCGATAACCGCCGCGAAAATAAACCAGCGGCTCTCCGTCAAAAATCTCAGTCGTCTCCACTTCTCCAATAAAAATCGTGTGATCCCCCGCCACGCGCGCGTCGATTACTTTACACGCGATATGTACTAGCGCGTCATCCAGCAACGGAACTCCCGATTCCGTCCAGCGATAGTGAATTCCCAATTTCGCTTCCATCGCTACGTCTTCCACCGTCTGCGCGAAATATCGTGAAATCGCCTGCTGCTCCTGCTTCAGAACACTCACCCCAAAATGCTGCTTCGCTTGAACCATCGGCAACAGCTGCGCCCGATGATCCACACAAACCAGCAGCAGCAGCGGATTCAGCGACACCGACGTCACCGAGTTCGCCGTCATCCCATGCACGCGCCCCGGCGCCCGCTCCGCCGTCACCACCGACACCCCGGTCGCAAACTGCCCGCACGCCAAACGAAACTCAGCCGCTGTAGGAGATTTCGTCGCCATAGTCCGAATTCGCGAACATATCATATCGCACGCGACGGCCACGAACTCCGCCGCTGTGCCACCTCGCGCTTCTTTGCTAAATGCCACCGCTGGCATACACTGTCCGCACTTTCTCGAGCGCCCCGAAAGACGGAAATGGCAAAACGCAAGCTGCTGATTCTTGGAATTCTGTCGCCTGTTTTGGCGATCGTGTTCTACATCCTCGTTTACAACGTCCTCAGCGGCCTCAGCTCGAATCTGGAAAAAGATTGGCTGTTTCGACTCACTGCTTCCGCCATTTCCATGACCATTCCTTTTTTCATCGTGGTCGCGCTGGCGATTCGCGCCGGCAGGCAAGGCCCGCTTCCCCTGTCCGCAAAAGTCGGTATCGCAATTGCCGTTTTGTCTTTGGGCCTAACTCTGTTTCCGATGCGCGACGGATTCGCACGCGCGAAGCAAACGCGAAATCGTCAGCTTCATGATGTTGCCGCCCCTGAATTCGCCACCACAGATCTTCGCGGCAATCCCGTGCGTCTCGCCGATTACCAAGGGAAAGTCGTCTTGATCAATATCTGGGCAACATGGTGTGAACCCTGCCGCGACGAAATGCCAAAGCTCGACCAGCTCTATCGCCAGCAACAGGCGCAGGGATTCATTGTCCTCGGAATGTCCGATGAAAGCGCTGCGACGCAGCAAAAGTTTCTCACTGAGGTTCCAGTCTCCTATCCGCTGCTGCTGGTCAACGAGCAAATCCCCAAGCTGTATCGCGAGATCGCTCAGTATCCCGCACTATTCTTGATTGATCGTGAGGGCCGCCTCCAGCCCGCTCCCGCCCCACGCCAACCGTTCGAGCAAACCGCATCCGCAGTAAATGCGTTGCTCGCCGAAAAACCTTAGTCGTTTGTCGCTAGCTAACATCCACTTCGTGGAATCAGTGATAATCAAATCGAAGTCCGGAGATCCTGATGGCAAGAACAATCGCAATTCTTGGCGGAACTGGCCCTGAAGGCTTGGGCTTGGCGAATCGGCTGGCACGCGCGGGTGAACGCATCGTGATCGGATCGCGCGACGCGCAGCGTGCTCAGGACGCTGCAAAGAAGCTGCGCGACGCGATCGGCGCATCTGCACAGATCGAAGGCGCGGCAAACGCCGCAGCAGCGGCGCAATGCGATGTCGCCATGCTCACGATTCCTTTCGCCGGCGCCGCTGGCCTGCTGAAGGAATTGAAACCTGTGTGGAAACCCGGAACCATAGTGATCGACACGACCGTCCCGATCGCGGCCGCGGTTGGAGGCGCTCCATCGAAAATGCTCGGTGTGTGGGAAGGCTCCGCGGCCGAGGCGGCCCGTGCATTATTGCCCAAGGAAGTGAGTCTCGCGGCTGCGCTCCACAATCTCAGCGCTTCCCTGCTCGAAGGCGATGCCGCGGTGGAATGCGACGTGTTGGTTTGCAGCGACGACGAAAAAGCAAAACAAGTCGCGAGCGAGTTAGCGCAAAAGATTCCAGGCGTGCGCGCGATCAACGGCGGGAAGCTCGAAAACGCCCGCATCGTCGAATCCATCACCGCCTTGCTGATCGGCCTCAACATCCGCCACAAAGTCCATAGCGCCGGCATCCGCTTCACCGGCCTCCCGCTGTAGACGCGACAAATTACTTTGCGAGTGCGAGCAGATTGCGCGCTAGTTTGCGTTTGTCGGTGCGGGTTTTCATCACGGTCGGCACTATCACGACTTTCATGCCGAGCGATTCGATTGCGGCGCGTTGGGATTCGTCGGCCGGATCGATCACAAATGTTCCGGTGAAGTCGGCGTAAAGCTTTGCCACGCCGCGCGCGGACGCCTCATGCCCAAGCTCCGCAAGCATCTTGTCGCTCGGGCCTTTCAGCGATTTACCGCCGACAATCGGGCAAACTGCGACGACACTTTCGCGGCGCGCACGTAGCGCTTCGCGAATCCCTGCGACCGCAAGAATCGGCCCGATGCTGATGAGCGGATTGCTCGGGCAAATCACAACGCGATCGGCATCGCGAATCGCTTCGAGCACTCCTGGCGCAGGTTTTGCGCCCTCGACGCCGTCGAACCGGATGCTCTTCACGATCGGTTCCGCGCGACGTTTCACCAGATATTCCTGAAAATGCAGCGCGCCTTCGTTTGACTCGATGATCGTCGGCACTGGTTCATTGCACATCGGCAAAATCCGCGACTTCACGCAAAGCGCCACACGAATCGACTCCGCCGCATCCGTCAGCGTTTTCCCATCGGCAAGCATCGCTGTCCGATGAATGTGCGTAGCTAGATCGCGATCGCCGAGGTTGAACCAGTTGATTCGTCCAAACACCGCAAGCCGCTTCAGCAGATGAAATGTCTCGCCCCGGAATCCCCAGCCTTTTTTCGGATCGATCAAGGCGGCCAGCGTGTAGGTGACGATATCGAGGTCCGGCGAAATTTTCAGCCCGTGCATCGTAATGTCGTCGCCGGTATTCACGATCGCCGTTAGATCGCCGGGATCCATCACGCCGTACAGCCCCAGCAACAATTTCGACGCGCCGACTCCCCCAGCTAGCGCAGTGATGCGCAGCTTGTTGCTTGGCGATGATCTGGCGCTCCTGCTCTTTCGATTGGTCGGCATCGATTTCGGCGATTCGCTCAGGACGCAAGTTCGCGTGACGATCGAGCTAACTCTGGCGCGTTACGCAGCCGCTCTACATGTGGTCGCACGCTGGCGGAAAGGAAACCTTCACGATCCAGATATTCCGGATAAAGAGCGAAACGTTCACGCAGCACCAACCCGCGCGCTTCGGTTTCGGCTTCAAGTTTTGCGATCTGGGGCCACGCAGCTTCAGGATTGATGTGATCTTTTGTCACCGGCGAAATTCCGCCCCAGTCGTTGATGCCGGCATCGAGCAAACGCGGAAAATCGGAATAGCTAAGGTTCGGCGGCGCCTGAATGTTCATCTCCGGCCCGAGAATCAGGCGCGCAACAGCGACGGTGCGCAGCATGTCGTCTATCGTCGGCTCGATGTGATGCGCCATTGGAATGTCGGCCTTCGCTCGGAAATTCTGGATGATGACTTCCTGAATGTGGCCGTATTTTTTGTGCATCGCCCGAATCGCGAGCAGCGAATCAATTCGCTCTTCGATGGTTTCGCCGATGCCGATGAGAATTCCCGTCGTAAACGCGAGGGAAAGCTTGCCGGCTTCTTCCATGGTATGAAGACGCAGCGCCGGAACTTTGTCGGGCGCTTTCGCGTGAGCCAAATCACCACGCATCAGGCGATTGCTGACCGTTTCGAGCATGAGGCCGACACTGGCGTTGGAGTTTTTCAGTCGCGCAAGGATTGCGGCGTCCATCACGCCGGGATTCGAGTGAGGCAGCAATCCTGTGCGATCGAGAACGAGTTCGCACATTGCGGCGAGGTAGTCGAGCGTGCGCGTGAAACCTTGTTTTTGTAAGAAATCGCGCGCTTCGGGAAAGATACGCTCCGGCTGGTCGCCGAGCGAAAACAACGCCTCTTTGCACCCTGCGCGATGTCCTTGCTCCGCTACGGCCAGCACTTCGTCTGGCGTCATGAAGAGCGCGCCAGGTTGACCGGGGTCCTTGCGGAAGGTGCAGTAGCCGCAGTAATCGCGGCAGAGGGTTGTCAGCGGGATGAAGACCTTTTTTGAGAAGGTGATGGTGCTGCCCTTCCCCTTTACGCGGAGGGCGGTGGCAGCGGAGAGGAGTTCGTTTAACGGAGCGTGTTGCAACAGTTCGACGGCAGAGACGCGGTCTGGCGGATCGGTTTTCAGCAGGTCGTAGCTCTGAGATCCTTCGTTTCGCTCAGGATGACACGCGTCTTTGAATTGGGG
The DNA here is from genome assembly GCA_963795355.1 of uncultured Acidobacteriota bacterium. Classification (GTDB taxonomy): domain Bacteria; phylum Acidobacteriota; class Terriglobia; order Acidiferrales; family UBA7541; genus Acidiferrum. Next base: position 26,193 of record CAWCHM010000004.1, on the reverse strand, counting down.
CGAAGTAGACATCGATGATTTCCTGACAACCTCGAGCAGCTGACTACGGCTTCACTCATTGCGGGCAATGCCTTTGTCGCCAGCGGCGGCGGCTTCGTCGCGGTAGATATTCTTGTAGGCGACATAGCGGCGCGCGTATTCGTCGATGCTGGCCTGATCTATGGGAGTCAACTGGCGTTTGATTTTCGCCGGATGACCGACCACCAAGCTGTTTGGCGGAATTTGGGTGCGTTCGAGAATCAGCGCGCCTGCGGCAACGATGCTGCCCTCGCCGATGGTGACGCCATTCAGAATGATCGAGCCCATGCCGATGAGGCAGCGTTTCGCGATGGTGCAGCCGTGCAGACAGACTTTGTGCCCGACGGTCACGTCATCGCCAAGAATCAACGGATATTCGTCGCGCATCACGTGCAAGACTGAGCCGTCCTGAATGTTCGTGCGGGCGCCGATGCGAATGTAGTGCACGTCGCCGCGCACGACGGTGAGCGGCCAAATGCTGGAGTCTTCGCCGATCTTCACGTCGCCGATAATGATGGCGGCGGGGTCGATGTACGCCGACTTCGCGATTTCAGGCAGCTTGCCTTGATAGGGCCGGATCGTCATTTGAGTCGCACAGCACCTCGAAAAATTTACCACAGAGAGTACAAAGTTCGCAGAAACGACCAACCCTCAGTGAGCTTTCATGACTTCGAGATTCGTTCTTCCAGAGTTACTTTGACCGAATCGCCGACTTTCTTACCGATCGCATCGAGAATTTCGGCTTTCACAGGCAGCTTGTGCTTACCGTCGCCCAGCGCCATGAACGAGCTGCGAAATTCGTGGCCGTCCACTTTGCCGCGGACTTTTACCAAGCCGCGAGTTTTAAAGAACTCAACAGACTCCGGCCAGATCACAAACGTCCAGCCGCCCTTCTTCGGGCTCTTTTGCAGCTTCGCCGTGAACGATTTCTTCAGCGTCGGCATAACTCGCTCAATCAATCGTAACTTGCGGGCCTTGGGTGGACGAGCCTAGCTCGGCGAGGCGCGCTGTGACAGCGTTCGCAACGGCGTAGAGGCTGCGCGCGGGCGCGGCGTCCTGACCTTGCGCGGCAACCGGCCGGCCGGAATCGCCGCCAATGCGGATGCGCGGGTCGATTTCGATTTCACCTAACACTGGCACGCCGTAGGCGATCGCGGTTTTTGTGCCCTCCCCGTGGCCGAAGATATCGATGGGTTTGTCGCAGTGTGGGCAGACAAACGTGCTCATATTTTCGACGACGCCGAGGACCTCGACGTTAACCTGACGAAACATCTCGATGGCCTTGCGAACATCGGCAAGCGCGACCGTCGAGGGCGTAGTCACGACGACGGCGCCCGTCACCGCGACGGTTTGAATCAGCGTCAATTGCACGTCGCCGGTACCCGGCGGCAGGTCGATCAGCAAATAATCAAGTTCTCCCCAGATCACGCTGCGCAGAAATTGCGTGATGATGCTGTGCAACATCGGGCCGCGCCAGATCATCGGCGCGTCACCCGGGCTGAGCAAGCCCATCGAAATCATCTTAATGCCTTGCGTTTCGACGGGATGGATGCGCTTGTCGGCCGTGGCGCGGGGTTCTTCGCGCGTGCCAAGCATGATGGGCACGTTGGGGCCGTAGACGTCGGCGTCGAGCAGGCCGACTTTGTGGCCGAGTTTCGCGAGGGCGAGGGCGAGATTGACGGCGACAGTCGTTTTACCTACGCCGCCTTTGCCGCTGGCGATCGCGACGAGATTTTTTACGCCGGGGATTGGCTGGCGCGGAGGGAGCTGTTGAGGTTGCGGTGCTGGCGGCATTTTTGATTGTCTCCTAAACTACTAGACGACTGTCATTCCGAGCGTAGCGAGGAATCTGCTTTCTTTGGATACGGCTGGAACAATCCTGATGCGAGGTCGTCCCAAGTGGGGTTTCTGCTTTCTATTAGATCGATCTTCTTGGCTCTGGTGTAGGACTTTATTAGCTTCTCACAGGCGATCGCGGATTTTGCAGTTGCAAATGTCTCGAAATAGACCAGGCGGTGGATCCGATATCGCTTTGTGAAACTATCCGCCGCTCCGTCTCGGTGCTGTTTGACACGCTCGAGTAGATTGCTGGTTACTCCGACGTACAGGGTGCGCGAGCGGCTCGCCAGGATGTAAGCACAATACGTTCTCTCCATGCTGACACCGTAACAGCAGATTCCTCGCTTCGCTCGGAATGACAGTAACTGAGTATTTTGGCAAGAAATCCGATGAGTGCGCTAACGAGCTATTGGCCTTGGCCGTGGCATTTTTTGTATTTCTTGCCGCTGCCGCAGGGACAGGGATCGTTGCGGCCGACTTTGGCCGCGGCGCGAACAGGTTTTGGCGGCTCGGCCTGAGCGTCGCCCGTTTGGTATTGCAGGTCTTGTTGCTGGCGCTGCTGTTTCCGATCGAATTGGCGAGCAACGTCGGGCAGGCGTTGCGCCGGGGCTTCCGTGGCGCGAGCCGCGGCGCTGGCCATTGCGGCGGCTGCACCTCCCGAGCGCGGAGCCGCCGCCGGCGGCGTGGGACGCTGTCCACCTGACCCTTGCGGACCTGAACTCCCAGGCCCAGCGCCTCCAGGCCCGCTGCCCTGATTTTCCGGCGCGGTCTGCATGTCGTCGGGATCCTGCCGCGCCTGCTGAATCTGAATGTGAAACAGGTAGCGAATCGTTTCGTTGTCGATGCGCCCCATCATGTCTTCGAACAGGACGAACGCTTCTTTTTTGAACTCGACGATCGGATCTTTCTGCGCGTAACCGCGCAGGCCAATTCCCTCTTTGAGGTGATCGAGCGAGAGCAGGTGATCCTTCCACTGCGTGTCGACCACATCGAGAACGATGCGGCGCTCAAGCCAGCGCATCAATTCGTTACCGAACTTCTTTTCTTTTTCCTCGTAGGCCTTGACGACGGCTTCTCTGGTCGCATCAGCCAGTTGTTCGTGAGAAAGCTCGGCCGGATCGGCCCCCGCCGCCTTGGCATCGACACCGAACTGCGCGTGAATTTCGGCGAGGAACTGCGTGGTATTCCACTGGCCCGGATGCTGATTCTGCGGGCAGTACGTGTCAACGAGATCGAGCGCAACATTCTCCGCTTTTTCGACGACGAACTCGCGCTGGTCCTGCCCTTCGAGCGCGGAGCGACGAATCGCGTAAATCGTTTCGCGCTGCTTGTTCATCACGTCGTCGTATTCGAGGAGATGTTTGCGGGCGTCGAAATTTTGCGCTTCGACCGATTGCTGCGCCTTTTCAATACGCCCCGAAATCATTTTCGACTCGATGGGGACGCCCTCGGTCATGCCGAGGCGAAACATCAGAGCTTTGATACGCTCGCCGCCGAAGATGCGCATGAGATCGTCTTCGAGAGAGAGAAAGAATCGCGACGAGCCGGGGTCGCCCTGACGCCCGGCGCGGCCACGAAGCTGATTGTCGATGCGTCGCGCTTCGTGGCGCTCGGTGCCAAGAATGTGCAATCCACCCATCGCAACCACTTCATCGTGTTCGGCTTTGCATTGCTGCGCGAAATCATCGTAGATAGGCTTCCACTGGTCCGACGGCACCTGAAAAATCTTGCCTTCGTGCTGGAACAAAACCATCGGAGCGACAATTGGCTGCGCGGCTTCGCCGGCAGCATTGATGGCGGCACCGTCCTCGCCGATAACAGCAGGCGCGGAAGCGTACGGCAGCGCCATCTTGTTTTTGAGGAAATAATCCCGCGTCATTTGCTCGGGATTTCCGCCGAGCAAAATGTCGGTACCGCGTCCCGCCATGTTCGTGGCGACCGTGACCGCGCCCTTGCGCCCCGCCTGCGCGACGACGCGCGACTCGCGCTCGTGCTGCTTGGCGTTGAGCACCTGATGCGGGATGCCTTCCCTCTTCAGGATTTCGGCAATCGCTTCGGATTTCTCGATCGAGATTGTACCGACCAGAACCGGCTGACCGCGTTCGTGGTAATGACGGATGCCGTTATCGAGCGAATTGTCTTCCTGGAGGATGCCGTTGACGACCGCTTCGAATTTTTCCTTCTCGGTGCGGTAGACGATGTCCGGATGCTCTTTGCGGATGAGCGAACGGTTCGTCGGAATCATGACGACATCGAGATTGTAGATCTTGCCGAATTCGGCAGCTTCCGTTTCCGCAGTACCCGTCATGCCCGACAGCTTCTTGTACATGCGGAAATAATTCTGAAAAGTGATCGTCGCGAGCGTCTGGTTCTCGCGTTCGATCTTCACGCCTTCTTTGGCTTCGACGGCTTGATGCAAGCCATCGGACCAGCGGCGGCCGGGCATCTGACGTCCGGTGAATTCGTCAACGATGATGACTTCGCCGTCTTTCACGACGTAATCGACGTCGTTTTTGTAGAGCGCGTGCGCGCGCAGCGCCTGATAGACGTGGTGCATCACGTCGATGTTGGCGGGGTCCGACATGTTCGCGAGCCCGAGGAGCCGCTCGCACTTGTTGAAGCCTTCCTCGGTCAGCGTCGCCTGGCGATGCTTTTCGTCGAGCGTGTAGTCGATGTCCTGAATCAGCTTGGGGATGATTTTGTCGATCTTGTAGTACTTGTCGGTGGATTCTTCCGCCGGGCCGGAAATGATGAGCGGTGTGCGCGCCTCGTCGATCAAGATGGAGTCGACTTCATCGACGATGCAGAAGTGATGGCCGCGCTGCACGCAATTCGCGAGGTCGTACTTCATGTTGTCGCGAAGATAGTCGAATCCGAATTCGTTGTTGGTGCCGTAAGTGATGTCGGCGTGATACGCGTTGCGGCGCTGCGCGTCGTCGAGATCGTGGACGATGACGCCGACGGTGAGGCCGAGCGAGCGATAGAGCGTGCTCATCCATTCGGCGTCGCGGCGAGCGAGGTAGTCGTTCACGGTGATGACGTGGACGCCGCGGCCGGCGAGCGCGTTGAGAGCGGCAGGAAGCGTGGCGACGAGCGTCTTGCCTTCGCCAGTTTTCATTTCGGCGATTTTGCCGCTGTGCAGAACCATGCCGCCGATCAACTGCACGTCGAAGTGGCGCATGTTGAGCGTCCGGCGGCCCGCTTCGCGTACGAGAGCGAAGGCGGGAACGAGGGCCGGCTCGAACGCCTGCATCATCAGGTCTTTGAAGCCAGAATCGCTGGGATCGGCGTCTTTGAGCGGCGCCTGCACTTGCTCTTTGAGCGCGAGAAAGCGCGCTTTCAGCTCTTCGTCGCTGAGCGCTTTGACTTCGGCTTCCCGCGCATTGATGGCGGCGACGAGCGGCTGCAATTTCTTGACGTCGCGCTCATGCTTGGTGCCGATGAATCGCGAAATTACGCTGTCAACAACCTTTGCTGCATCCATGAATTCGTTTCGCCGTCCTGACGGAGTTCGGCCGCGCCGAAGGGTTACAGACCCGGAATTGGCGGCCGGGGCAACAGTTTATTGTAGCTGTTTGGATGCGCGGACGGCAAAAATGTGGACACGGCGTGCGGGGCGCAGGGATTTTGGCGGCGTTAACCGTATAGCGGCGCAGTGCGGTTGTGACGGCTTAGCCCTTGGTGCCGATGGGGACAGGGGTTTCAGCGCCGGCGGCGTGATCTTCGGGCTTGGAGCCGCGCGGGGCGATGTGGTCGGCGAGAAGGCGGCGGAGGCGGCCACGTTCTTCGAGTGTGATGTCGACGATCTCGAACGCCATGTCTTGCGCGCGGTAGTCGCGCATCAGTGCGGTGGCCGAGAGGTTGCGCAGGCCGATCTGAAATTTGAGCTGCACGGGCGTGCCGGGCGGAAGATGCCGGCTGATGGTGGCGACGCCGCCGGAGAGGCTGGCGGTTTTGATTTGCAGGCTGCAGGCTTCTTTCAAGTTGGTGCTGACGGCGAGCACCGGTTTCGTGAGGCGGACGCGCTTGTGGCGGCGCTGGCGCACGAATTTTGAGTTGGGCTTAAGGGCGAGCGGTGCGAGCGCGAGATCGTCGCGGTCGAGTCCGCTTTGCGGCAAGAAGGAGACGGCCCACGCGGAATCGAGCTTGCCGAGCGCCTGAATCGCTGCGATGCGCAGCTCTTGCGGCTGCATCCATCCGAGAAATTTTTTCTGCTCCACGATGCGCTTGAGTGCGGTGACAGCTTCGGGCGCGCTGATGCGGCCAAGCGCTTCGACGGCCTTGACGCGAAGATATGTACCGCCGCCTGCCGGGAGGTCGCCGTCAACGATAGTGAGGAGGCGGCCGATCGCGTCGCGATCACCGGTAACACCGATTTCGTCGATGGCGAGCGGCATGACGAGCGGGTCGAGCACATCGAGAACCTCGAGCAAGATGCGGCAGCGACCAGGCGAACCGCTCGCAGAGATTTGCCGCAGAACGCGATCTTGCGAATTGCGTGGAAACTCTTTCATTCGCGCGGGCAGAAAAACTTCGACGGAACGCGGATCGAGTTTGCAAAGCAGGCCGACGATTTCGACGGCTTCGGCGACGGCGCCGCCGCGAAGCGTGCTGCGCAGACACTGCACGCCTTCTTCACCGAGGTCGGCTGCGAGATTCGCGACGTTCTCGGCGTCATTGCGCAGCGTGCAGCGATTGAAGCGCGTGGCGAGCTGCTCCATCGTGGTTTGCGGGAGCATTTTGAGTACGGCGGTGAGCCCGGCCGCGGCCTGGCGTGCGCGGAGGGCTTCTTCGACGAATTCGGGGACGCGCTCTTCGATGCCCATTTTTGCGCGGAGCGTGCGCGCGGTGCCGGGACGCTGCGCCTCGACGCCCGACAGCAAGTCGAGCGCCTGCTCCATCGCGGAGTAGCTGCGGCTGCTGGCGGCTTCCTGGCTGAGGCGGACGAATGCGGCGCTGACGACGGCTTGAAGCTCGGCGTCCTGCTCGACATTGAGGCGCAGGCCGAGATGCTGGAGCGCGGCGCCCAGTAAGCGCGGATCGAGCTTGGCGTAAAGCTCCGCCATTTCCGAGAGGCCGGCGGCGGTCTTCTTCCGTGCGTCGGTGTCTTCGCTGTCGGCGCACGCGGCGTAATTTTGCAGGACGCTGACGGCGTCAGCGGTATTTCCCTGCTCGACCAATTCACCCACGTAGGACTGCACGTTGCGCGGAGGAATGCACCACGCTTCGGTGGACAAGAGCACGGTGCGCTTGCCGCTATCGGGAACGGCGGCCCAGAACTGGCGATCGAGAATTTCGCGATGCGTCTCGATGGTGATGCCCGCGTCGCTCATTTTTTCTTCGTGAGCGCCGAGAAGTTTGCGCAGAGTCTCGATCTCCGAGTTCATGCGGTCGAGCATCTGGCGAACGGCGTTGACCTTGACATCGCCTTTTTCGTAGCGATCGAGCGCGAAGCGAATGGCGAGATGCTCGGCAAGCTGGACGAGCGTGGATTGATCGGGCTTGGCGTCGGGTGCGTGCGACGCGATTTCGGCGAGCGCGGCTTTCAGCGTGTCTTGCGCGCGGCCGGGGAGCTGAGACATCTGCTCGTGGAATGCACCCGCAGCTGCCATGCCCGTGCCGCCACCAGAGCTAACTTGCCCCATGCTCGTAAGCGCGCTGAGGATGCCGAGGATTTCGTTTTCGGTAGGTTCGGCGGCGAAATGGGCACGGGCGTTGTTCGGAATGGCGCCTGGAGCGCCTTGCTTCCCGCCGGGAACACCTGCGACATTCGGTGAGCCGAAGATGGCAGAGGAGGCCTCGGCCACGGGACCGCTGAAGAAATTTGGATCGGCACCCGGACGCGATTCGCCAGCACTGTCGCCGGTCGCGGACTCGGAAGCTGCGTCGCGATAATAGAAGCCGCCGCCCGCGCCGCCGTTACCCTCACCCGTGCCGGTCCCGCTGCCGTTACCAGAGCCCGCCCCGGAACCTGAGCCTGCGCCGCCGCTGCCATTTCCGCTGCGCGCACCTTGCGCCGCGGCGATCATCTCGAGCAGCTTTTGCGGATCGTTAAGCCACTGCTTGAATTCGTCCTGGTCGTCACCCAGTGTGGCGGCGGCGAGTTGTGCGGCGCGGTTTGCGTCGCGAAATCGCGAGTCGGTGGCGACGAAGCAGATTTCGTTGATTCGAATGCCCTGCGCACCCGAGAGCGTCGCTTTCAGATGCTCGGCGAGCTCGGCGGGCTTTGATTTTCCGGTTGGAAACGCGCGAGCGAAGAGGGTCAACTCGTCTGCAGTAATTGAAGGGAGAAATTGGACGCTGGCGAGGCCTGCCGCGGAAAGAAGCTGCGCAAACTGCTTTTCGGCGGGGGAACCCTCGAGAGGCACGCCATCGAGTAAAAGCTGGCTGCCGGTTGCGCCCAACAGCAGGCCGGCATCAGTGCCCGCAGGAATAGCGGTGCGCAATTCCCGAAAGGCGACGTCGAGCAGTTCGTTGGTTCGAACGTGGTCGAAGCCATACAGTCGAGCGAACTTGAGCAGAATGTTGAGGCTGCGGACAAAGGCACGTCCGGCTGTCAACTTGGGGTCCGCTGGTTTCATGCTACTCCGGGGCATCCGTCCGCTGGGACTGCTGAACTAGTACCGTAGAGGGACGACCAGTCGGCGGCAATGGTACACAGGTCCCATGCGGCCAACGCGTCACGCGTCTAAAGCGCGGGCACGCAGCCTGTACGAAGGAACGGGTTCACTGCGAGAGGTACAGTAGAAGAACCAACGGAGTGGAAACGCCGGACTCCGCTGCTAGTGCTTCAGCATCGCAACGCGGCCACGCCGCTTGGTGCGATTCGTTGCTTGAGCCGCCATCGGCAGCCCCCCAAATTCCAACAATAGTTTGCGAAGCCGCGCGCGTTCGTCGAGTTCCATATCGACAAATTCAAAGGCCATCGCCTGAGGACGGGCGCCGCGCACGACCGCCTGCGCCTTGATCGGACGCACCCCTTGTGCGAATCGCAGCGACAGCATCGAGCCCGGCGCAAGGTGGCGATCACCGGCGCCAACGCCGCCGCCGAGATTCAATTCAGGGATCGCAAGCCGAATGTTTTCGCGCAGGTTCGTCGAGACCGCTGCCAGATTGCGCGATAGTTTCAAACGCGCGTAGCGCCGCTGGCGAATCACCGACGCGTTCGGATCGGGATCTGTTGGTTCCAGCGTCAAATCCTTGCGATCCAGACCACTTGGCGCCAATTTTTCGAGCGCGAGCGGCGCGTCGATGCGCATCAGTGCCTGAGCGGCGGCGATGCGCAACTCGTCGTGATGCGAAAAGCGCCAAAGCTGCCTTGTTTCCATGATGTGTTGCAGCAGCTGCGAAGCTGCTGTGGCGCGCAGACGTCCGAGCGCTTCGATGGCCTTAAGGCGTGTGAAGCCCGGGATCGTGCCGTCTTGCGCCAGTTCGAGCAATTTCGAAATGCAAGCGTGATGGCCGCTCATGCCCATCTCGTCAATCGCAAGCGGCCGAATCATCGGGTCGAGCGAGTCGTAAAGTTCAACAAGCAGATGAGCGCGCGAATCTACAGGAGCCGACGAAAGCTGTCGGATCGTGCGGTCGTGCGCGCTGCGCGGCCACTGCGACAATCGAACCGGCAAAATTTTCGCCACGGCTTCGGGCGCAAGCTGTGTCAGCAAGCCTACCGTTTCCGCAGCTTCGGCTGCTGGCGCGGTTTGTAACGCTTCCATCAGGCGATTCGTTGCTTCTTCGCCGAGATTGTGCACAATCTCGCCGAGTAATTCGCAATCCTCGCGGAAACCGCAGTGTCCGAATCGATTCGTGACGTAGTGCAGCGTCGTCTTCGGCATCAACGCCAGGATCTCGACCATGCCGTCGGCAATCTGTCCGCTACGCAGCGCTTCTTCGACGAATTCCGGCATGCGCTCTTCAGCACCGATGCGCGGACGCAAACTCTGCGTCGAACCGGGACGTTGCGCCTCGACGCTGTCGAGTGAAGCCAACGCTTGCTGCATCGCCGGGTAGCAACGCTTGGAAGCTGCTTCCTGGCTCAAGCGCACAAAGGCGGCACTAACGAGCGTCTGCAACTCGGGCTCGCGCTCGATGGCGAGCTGATTTCCCAACCGGCGAATTCCTTCCATCAACGCGCTGCCGTCGCCGCTGCCGTAGAGTTCGGCCAAGTCCGACAAACCGATCGCGGTGGTGCGCCGCGCCTCAGGATTCTCAAGGCCGATGCATGCGGCATACTTCATCAAAATTTCGTTGACGGTTTTCAGCTCGCCGCGCTTCAGCATGTCTTCGAGATACACGCGCACGTTTCGCGGCGGTACGCACCAGGCCTCTTCCGACGTGAGCACTTCTTTCTTGTTTTCGTCTGGAACCTGTTCCCAGAATTCCTGGTCGAGCAGTTCGGTGTAGGACTGCACCTGGAGTCCCGCATTCGCCATCATCTCTTCTTGCGAACCCAAAATCTTGCGCAGGCCTTCGATCTCGGCATTCATGCGATCCAGCAATTGCTTCACCGCGTTCACGCGCAGTTCGCCGCGTTCGTAGCTATCGAGCGCAAAGCGAATCGCGACGTGTTCGGCGAGCTTCAAGAGCATCGGCTTGTCGGCTTTTTCGTTAGGCGCCTGCGCAGCCAGACCAGCCAACGCTTGCTGCAGAGTGACCTGCGCGCGCACCGGCATCGCGCTCAAGCGCGATTGAAAATTCGGAACTTCGCTGCGTGCCTCGGGATCTTTGCGCGCTTTGCCCAATTGAGCGAACAGCGCCAACATCTGGCGCACGTCATCTTCCGCGACGTAGCCGCCTTGTCCGCCCGGACCGCCCGCAATCGCGACCTCTGTGGCCGTCGCGTTACGCAGCAACGCCGATGCGGTTCTCCACTTTGGCGCAGGGCCTGCATCGCCGCCTCCAGGACCTAAAGGACCAAGTCCTCCGCCGACTCCGCCCGCGCTCGCGGCACTGCCGGTTCCGCCACCACCCACGCCGACACCAACTCCGGCGCCACCGCCGGAGCCCGAACCACCTGGCTCGCTACTATAAAATCCGCCGCCTTGGCCACCGCTTTGGCCGCCACCAGCGCCAGAGCCTCCGCCGCCACCAGCGCCCGTATCCCAAAGCGTGCCCGTACCGCCGCCACCAACGCCTCCGCCCCCACCAGTTCCTGGACCGGAGCCGCCCCCACCAGGGCCTCGACTGCTTTCCGCAGCCAAAATCATTTGCAGCAGTCTGTTGGGATCGTCAAAAAAATCTTTGAACTTGTCGCCTTGCGCGCCAAGGACTTTCGCCGTAAGGTTCGCCGCCATCTTGATTCCCGCGACCGACGAATCTTCAGCCACGTAGCGAATCTCGTTGATCTTGATGCTGGTGTCGCCCGCGAGTGTCGCTTTCAATTGTTCCGCGAGCGCCGTGGGTTTGGCATTGCCGCTGGGAAAACCGCGCACAAATCGCGCAAATTGTGGCTGCGAAGTCATGGTGCCGAAGTGAATGCTGGCAATTCCCGATGAGGTGAGAAGTTGCGCGAAGCTGCGTTCGCCCGCGGCGGAGCCCAGTGGCACACCATCGAGCAGGATCTGATTGCCTGACGCGCCTAGAAGTAGCCCGCTTCCGCCGCTTTCATCCAGAGCGCTCTTAAGCTCTTTCCAGGTGGTATCGAATTGTGCGCTGGTGCGCGTGTGCCCAAATTCGTACAGACGCGCGAATTTCAACAAAATATTCAGGCTGCGCACGAATGCTCTGGCCGACGCTCTTGTATCGCCGCTCATAAGTAGTGACGTTCCGTCGAGGGAACCGACGCCCCCACGCTCTAGCCGTAATCTCTACAGTAGAGTGGTGTCGCGCTTTGAGACAAGGTAGCAATCCGAATCTGTACTCATCCCGGCAACAGTTGTAAGCACGCTACAAAAGCGATATCTGTGGCCGTCTAGTACCGTTTCTAGCAGGCACAGCTGTACCTTATGTCCATTGCCATCCCCTTCAGCGAATTCCTAAAATGTGTGCGAAGTGATCGATTAACCGTTCGGTTCCCCGCGCTAGCATCAATTTGTGACGTACGGCCGCGACCGAATGGCAGGTAGGTTCTGTTATGGCCGATCAGACCGAGACGCAAGAGACAAAGGCGCAAGAGCCCCCGGTTCAAGAGACGCCGGTTCAAGAGACCCCGCTCCAGGCGCAGCCGGAGGCTTCCGGCGAGCCACAAGCCGAACGCTTCAAGCCGGAGATGCCCAAGATCCCGGGCGTCATGGCAGGCGGCCCGTCGCGCAGAGAGCCGTCAGTCAATCCAGCTATTCCTCTAGGAATTGGCATTGCTGCGGTCGTATTGGTCGCCCTGCTGGGTGCGCGCCTCATTTCGCATCCGAAGCCCGTCGAGCCCGTCGTTGCGGCTCCGCCACCTCAAATCGAGGTTCCAGCGCCTGCGGTGGACCCTAATTCCCTGTTGCCACACGCCACCGAAGCAGCTCCAGAAATCGCCACCGTGGCCGAAATGTCGAAGCCGTGGAGCAGCAAGAGTTTCTTCTTTGTGAATCACCTGACCGGCGAGAACGTGCCGGCAATGCTCATTCGGCTGCCGCAGGGCTCACCGAACCAGGCGGAAGGCTATTGGGCCTACGAGATCAACGCGCCGTTCGGCAACTGCCGCCTCGAATACATCACAGATCTGACTCACCTGACCAACGACTACGATTTTCGCGCGGCGCATCATCCGATGGTCGGCAATCCGTGCAGCCGTTCGGTGTTCGATCCGACGAAGATGGGTGAAATCCCGGGGAACTTTTGGGTGCGCGGCACGCTGGTGCAGGGTTCGGACGTTCGTCCGCCGCTCGGCATCGAACTCAAGATTCAGGGCAAAAATATTCAAGCGCTTCGGATGGAGTAGTTCCCCGTTCCAGGGGATGCGCCAACCCACTGGAATTCACATTCATCGAAGAACTCTCCACATCGAATCGCACATTTCAATAAGGCGCGTCCGCTTTGTTGCGCCATGGCCTCGCCCTTAAGCAAAACCTGAAGCCTTCAACACGCGACGTTCGCACCCGCAAGTTTGCAAATGCTCTGACCCCACCCAGTCGAATCCCATCGATCTAAAGATTTCGGCTTCGATCACACGCCCTGCCGGTCCAGTCGTAAAGACCATCTCTAAAAACAAAAGGGCGTCCCGGTGAAACCGGAACGCCCTGTACTTCGCGCCCTAACCGCGGGCGGCTGTAGTTTTATTTAGAAGAAGATCTTCAGAGCAAGCGTCATGATGCGCGGATTGCTCGAGAAGAACTGGCTCGGCTGGTTGAAGCTGCTGTTCTGGGGCTGCGCAAAGCCAGCTTCGGAACCGGTGAAGCCGATCGGGCCAACGTCGTTCAGGAAGCCGCCGATGTATTGCGGATGGTTGAACACGTTCGTTGCCGAGGCGCGGAACTCGACCCGGAACCGCTCAGTGATCGTGAACCGCTTCAAGGCTGTTACGTCGAAGTTGTTGATAGCATCGAGCTGGAGTCCAGCACGACCTACGTTCGCCAAAGTCCCGTAGTTCGCTTGGATGAACTGGGCGTTCGGATTTGCCGCCTGGTAGCCGACGACATTGTCGATCACGTCGACGCCCGGTGTGCATCCCGAATCAGCGCCATCAACAGCGAGATCACCCGTGCAGAAGAGGTTCGTGTTGGTGCAAGCTGCCGTCGGAACAACACCGCGGCACAGTGGGTTCGAACCGCTGCCCGTGCCCTTCGTGCCGCCCGGGTTGGCAATCACGCGATCACCGGCCGCGTCGAGGTTCAGGTTCGAATCGACACCGCTCGTCGTCGTGACGTATTGCCCCGATTGGTAGGTGTAGATCGGAGCGACTTCCCAACCGCCAAGTGTATTACGAAGGAACGCACCGCTGTTCTTGAAGAACGGTTCGTCATACACGAGCGAGAAGGTCAACCTATGACGGTGATCGAGGATCGAGTTCCCGCGATCCGCAGCTAGATCCAAGCCGTTCTGTGCGCGGCGCGGAGCAAGCACGGTGCTGAACACTTCCGCAGTCGCGTCGTCGATGTTGTGACTCCAGGTGTAAGCGCCGACAAACTGCACGCCGTGGCTGAACTTCTTGTTCACCTGGACCGCCAGGCCGTGATACGTCGAACTTGCCCACGGCTCGTAGGCTGTCATCAAGCTTCCGTTGAAGCCCGCCGCATCGTAAGCCGGAACGATTGGGTTTTCGCCTTCGAGAGTTCCGAGATCGAGACCGGAACCATTCAGCGTCGCCTGGCTCGGCGCAGTTGTATACGTCGGCAGGAAGTTCGTGGAAGTTACGACGGGCTGCGTGTTCAAGCGAATCTGAGCCGGCAGGTGAATGCCGCGCGTTCCGACGTAGCGAACTTCGACTACGAGGTCGGAACCGAAGCTGTGCTGCACGCCGAGGGTCCAGTCGATCGACTTCGGATCCTTCTGGTTGACTGGGATGAACGCTGCGGTCGCGGCGCGCTGATCGGCAATCGTCGGGAAGGTGGCGACCCCACCCGGCCCCGGCAGAATACCGCCGCTGGCGAGGAACGGGTTTGCGCAGTTAGCGGCTCCCACGGGCGCGCAGTCGATCGTTGACGACAGCTGCGGCGGAAGCGAGAGCAAGCCGAGGTTGTCGAAGAGCACGTCGTACGCGATACCCGCGCCGGCGCGGATCGATGTCTTGCCGCTATCGCCTGGCGAATACGCGAAGCCGATGCGGGGCGCCCAATTATTCGTGGGAGCCTTTGGCGAAGCGAAGTCAATCAAGCCCGGCACGCTGGCATCCTGGTTCAGGTTCTGGAGCCGCTTCGTGTACGGGATCGTCGTGTACTCGTAACGAACACCGAGATTCAAGGTTAGATTGCGGCGGATGCGCCAGTTGTCGTTCACGTAGCTATAAATCGCCGCCTGGTCACCGTAGTAAACCGGATCGCCGTTGCTGCGTTCCGCGAGGAAGTCAGGCACACCGTCTTGAAGGTAGGTGAGCAAGTTGACGTACTCGTAGTCGCCGCGAACACGCTGTGTGAACGTCTGCGGAGCGATGATTTTGCGGCCTTCCACACCGAACTTGATGGTGTGCGCACCCTTGGTCCAGGTAATGGCTTCCGTCGCCTGATACGTGTTCTGGTTGGCGCTCTGCGGTGCGTTCGGATCGGGTCCGATCTGCAACTGGTTCAAGTCGTTGATTTGCAGGTTCGGGAAGGTATCCAATCCCGGATAGGCGAAATTGCCGCTGTCGAAGCTCTGCGTGAAACGGTTGAAGCCGATACGCAGTTCGTTCGTCAGCGTTGGCGAGAACGTGTGGTACTCGTTGATGGTGATCAGGTGGAACTTGTTTGGCTGCGGCAGGAAGAACGCCGGCAGGGTCGAGGCAAAGTCGATGCCAACGGTGCTGTTATAGATGTAGCGGCCACGGATCTGATCTTTCGGCGAGATGTCATAGTCCATGCTCGTCGTTACGAAGCGATAGTTGGTGAACGACGGAGCGAGAACAGCGAGGCCCGCCGTGGGGATCGTCGTGCCGCCCGTCCAATCGATCGGACCGCAGGAAGAACTCGGCGTGGTGCCGGCCGCAACGTACTTTTCGAAGATGGCAACGTTCGTCGCCGACAAGCCCGGCGTCGCGTTGATCGTCGCCAAGCCTGCTGCCGTCGGAGCGCAAACTGCTCCAGCCGAACCCGCCTGACCCAACGGTTCCTGTTCGTAGTTCACGAAGAAGAACAGCTTGTTCTTCTTGATCGGGCCGCCGATCTGGCCGCCGAAGCGGTTGTTGTCGAAGCGCGGGATCGAGGTAAGGCCGCCGATTTTGTCGAGGTTGTCCATGGCGTTGTAGTTCTTGTTCTGGTTGTAGACATACGCCACGCCGTGGAACGAGTTCGTGCCGCTCTTCACGACGGTGTTGAACTGGCCGCCCGAGGAGTGACCAAATTCCGGCGAGAACTGATTTTCAAGTAGCGAGAACTCGGCAATCGCGTCGTTCGGAACCATAACCAGCGGACCGGTAACGCCCTTGTTGTTGTTATCCACGCCTTCAATCATGAAGTCGTTGTTGCGCGGACGCTGGCCGCCGATGGACGGGCCCGTGCCGACGCCAACGCCACCGCTCGACGCCACACCGGCGCTCAAGAGCGAAAGATTGAGGACACCGCTGCCGTTGCCGCCAGTCGACGCAGCCGCGTTGTCGCCGATATCCTTGGCGTCGAACGTCGTCTGCAGTTGTGCAGTCGTCGTATCGAGTGCCGCCACGCTGCCGGAGACTTCGATCGACGTAACCGCGCCCTTCACTTCCAGCGTGATGGCCAGCGAGCTGGTCTTGTTGAGCTGAATCGTGTAACCGTTGATGGTCGTCGAAGCGAAGTTCGACGACGAGGCCGTAACGTTATAAACGCCGACCGGCAGGTTCGGAATCCGGTATTCGCCGGTGTCGTTCGCTGTCGTTTCATACTTCACACCGGTGTCGACTTTCGTCGCTTCAATGCGCGCACCGGGAATGACTGCGC
Organism: uncultured Acidobacteriota bacterium; assembly: GCA_963795355.1. Lineage (GTDB taxonomy): Bacteria > Acidobacteriota > Terriglobia > Acidiferrales > UBA7541 > Acidiferrum. Next base: position 9,868 of record CAWCHM010000004.1, on the reverse strand, counting down.
CCGTCTTGTCGAGAATCGTTCCGACAAGGTCGCCGCTGATGACCTGAGCCGCGACATGCGAGGTGACTGCCAGACCAAAAACAACTGCAAACAGACTCAACCAAACAACCGTGCTTCTAAAGGCTGATTTCACTTAGCCCCTCCTAAATTTTTACCAAATCCCCGTTTGTGGCAGGAACTTACGATTGAAACTTACGTACTCCACTCTGTAGTTCTCTCGCTTGATGGACGCTAGGGGTGCAATCGAGATTCCAAAACGATAGCTGTGGTCGATTTTGGGACAATCTTTTCAGCGCCACCAAGCCATTCATTAACAATACTTTACGGCGATTCCGTTGACAATTTAGATGTGATTTATTTAACCAACCTGTCTGGCCTATATAAGCGCACATAGAAGCTATGAAATTTAGGATTAGTTCGAGGTCGAGTTCGTACAGCGGGGAATAACGATTCTTGATAGTACTAGTACTTACTCGTGATCCCCTCGGCGGCCCGCTTGAAGCATCTTCACTTTGGCGGCGTTGAATGCCACCATCCGTTCAGCCAATTACCCTGGTGTTCCGATGCTTCTGCCAGCGCGTGCCACCTGCCCGATTTCATCTCGCGGTTTCGCGCTTGACTCCGGCCCACGCTCCGGATAAATCTCTCCCCGCCCATGGACAAAAACTCACCCTCTCCCTCTTACAAATCCTCGCGACGCCAGTTCTTGCGACGGACTGTCTCCGCCACCTCGCTTGGCGCCTTCGCCGCCCCCGCCGCGCTCCGCGGCCAGGAGCCAGCACATTCGCCCGCAGCAACTCTTCCGCCCGCGTTCGATAAACTTGCCCCGCTCGGCGCACGCGTCCGCCCGATCACGCCTGCGGAATTCAGCGAACGCATCGAGCACGCCCAGAGACTGATGGCCGATCCAAAATCCCAGGCCGCGGATACATCCTCGACTCCACCCCAACAGTACGACGCGCTATTTTTCGCACCAGGGACCTCCCTTTATTACTTCACGGGCGTGCACTGGTGGCCCAGTGAGCGCCTGCTCGGTTTGGTGATCCCGCGTGAGGGCACGCCGATCATGGTGGTGCCGGGATTTGAAGAAGGCCGACTGCGTGAGCTGCTCCATATTCCGATGGAAGTGCACGCCTGGCAGGAAGACGAAAGTCCAACGAAGCTTGCCGCCCAGGCGCTCGCCGACCGCGGATTGCGCTCCGGCCGCATCGGTGTCGAAGAGACCGCCGGCTACACCTTCTTCGATCATTTCCGTCAGGCTGCGCCCGGATTCGAGTTCACCTCGGCCGACCCAGTGACGATTGCCTGCCGCGGCCGCAAATCAGCGCATGAATTGGAATTGATGCGGCTCGCATGCGACGCGACGTTCGATGTGTACCGCGTCGTCTTCGCGTCGCTCAAAGAAGGAATGTCGCAAAGCGAAATTGGCAGCTGGATCGAAAAAGGATTCGCGAAAATGAGATTGCGTGGCGACGCACTCGTGTTGATCGGCGAATCGGCAGCGCTGCCGCACGGCTCGATCAAGCCGCAATCGCTGAAACCGGGCGACGTCGTTCTGATTGATGGTGGAACAAAAGTCGAAGGCTACGAGTCCGACGTGACGCGCACGATTGTTTTTGGCGCAAAGCCTCCCGACAAACTCGTGAAAGTTTTCGACACGCTCCGAAAGGCGCAGGACGCCGCTCTCGATGCGGCGCGCGCTGGACGCCTTTCCGGCACAGTCGATGACGCCGCGCGCGCTGTCGTGACCTCCGCCGGCTACGGCCCCGGCTACAAACGCTTCTCGCATCGTCTTGGCCACGGCATCGGCCTCGACGGCCACGAACATCCTTATTTAGTGCGCGGCAGCAAGACGGTTCTGCAATCCAACATGACCTTTTCGAATGAGCCTGGAATCTACGTCCCCGGCGAATTCGGCATTCGGTGCGAAGACGACATGGTCATTATGCCCGACGGCCCTGCGCAACTCCTGACCCAAGGCTTCGCTATCTCACTGGAAAAGCCATTCGCCTAATTTTCCTGAGTCTTAAGTTTCAGTTTCGAGGTGCAGGAAGTGGAAGCGGGTGCTGGGTGCCCCATCCTCGGTTTTTGAGGGTGGGTCTTGCCGTTCCATCCTGCTTCTAGGCTGTAACCGCCGCCGTGCCAATACCCTTCTTCAACACATCCGCCTTCCAAATCCCCTCGCAAAAATCCACAATCCGCTCTTCCGCCCAAAAGCGCTCCGTCCCACTCTGTGACGATATATAAGCGCAATGCCCGCCATGCCGTGTCGGCACAAACCGTATCGCTGGATTCTTCTCCACCCGCGCCGCCAAAAACGAAACATACGGCACAAACGGGTCATCCTCGGCAGTAGTCAGCAGCATCGGCACGCGCACATCCGCCGTCACCCGCTTCGCACCCGCCGACTCGTAATATTCCTCCGCATCGTGAAATCCAAAACACGGCGCCGTGATCGCGTCGTCAAACTCGCGCACCGTTCGAATCGGCCCGAACCCATCCGTCCGATACCGCCCCGGAAACATCTGCGCCTTCCGCGCATACCTTGCCATCAATCCCTTCACGAAATGCCGCGAATACAAATAGTTGTCCCGCCGATCCAACGCATCCGCGCACGCCGACAGATCAATCGCCGGACACACCGCGCACACTCCACGCAACGCCGCCGGAAACTCTTCGCCATACTCACCGGCCATCTTCGTCACCAGATTCCCGCCCATCGAGTACCCGGCAAAAAAGACCCGTTCGAATCCATCGACGCCCGCCAACTCTTCGAGCACAGCCCGATAGTCCCCGCTCATCCCCGAGTTATATAAGGTAGGCGTCAGCTTCTCGGTCCCGCCGCAATTCCGCTGATTCAGCCGCACCGCATGAAATCCGCGGTGATACGCCTTCTCCGCGATCCCTTGCATGTAATTCGAATCCGCCGAGCCCTCGAGCCCGTGCACAATCGCGATCACCGGCGTTTGCCGCAACTTGCCGACCTGCCAGTGGCACAGTCCCAATATCTGCGAATACGGATCGACGCGAAACAAACGCTGCTCCGCCTCGGGCAATCGAAACCTGCGCGGCACAAACGCCGCCGCAATCGTCATGGCGTGCCCGTTCGTCAGCCACCGATGCGGCACAAACTCTGGAATTTCTGCTCTCATCTCGGCTCACAGTATTTCACGTCTCACCGCTTCGCGGCTAAGCCCACCTCAGTAATCGCCCCTCAACTCTTTCCTTTGTAGGGGCGTCCCTTCAGGGCGCCCGGGCACAATCAAACATCTCCACCCAACCCCACGAATACCGGCCGCAGCCCCCGCGCCTACCGCCATCGAAACCTGATATAAGATGTCCCGCCAAATGAGCAGCCACCTGCAACCCCGCGCACGCGTATTCGTCGCATTGATCACAATCGCCTCATCGCTCCTTCTGCTCCTTGCCCTCTCCGCATCCAGCGCCGACACCCCTACTCACAACTACTGGGTCAAGCTCGTCTGCGAAGCCTCCGACCGCATCGCCACCGTTCGCTTCGGACCCGACGGCGCCAAACTCGAAAAGACCACCGAAACCCGCATTCTGCAGGCCGACGTGAGCGGTCCACACGGCATCGCGTTCTCACCCGGTCGCAAAAATTTCTATGTCTCGATCGGCCACGGCCGGCCATTCGGTACCGCCGTCAAATATGCGTCCGAAGATGATCGCGTCCTCGGCCAGGTCGGGCTCGGCCTCTTCCCCGCCACCGCCGACGTCTCCCCCGACGGCAATTTTCTCTACGTCGTCAATTTCAATCTGCATGGCGATCCCGTTCCCAGCAGCGTTTCGGTCGTCGACACCAACGCGATGCTCGAAATCACCCGCATTCCCACATGTGTCATGCCCCACGGCTCGCGCGTTACCCGCGACGGTTCTCACCAATATTCCGCCTGCATGATGGACGACCTCCTCGTCGAGATCGACGCCGTGCGAATGAAGGTCTCCCGCACTTTCCGCGTCAGCGCCGGCAAAGAGCAAGGCTTCGACGGAATGGCTCCGCGTGAAACGCCTCATCCTGCTGCGCAATCAACCACGAACCAAGCGTCCGCAAGCTCCGACCCGCACACCGGCATGAACATGTCTTCCGTCACTTGTAGCCCCACGTGGGCGCAACCCAGCATCGACGCAACCCGCATCTACGTCGCCTGCAACAAATCCAACGAGATCGTCGAAGTCGATGCGAAAACCTGGAAGCTCGGCCGCCGAATCCCCGCCGGCAACGGCGTCTACAACCTCGGCGTCTCTCCCGACGGCTCGCTGCTCGTAGCCACCAACAAACGCGACGCTTCCGTCTCCCTCTTCTCGACCGACACCGCCAAAGAACTAGCTCGTATCCCCACCAAGCGCAAAGTTCTCCACGGCGTCGCCATCACACCCGACAGCCGCTACGCCTTCATCACCGTCGAAGGCATCGGCAGCGAACCCGGCACCGTCGAAATCATCAACCTGAAATCCCGCACAACCGTCGCCACCGTCGACACTCCCTCCCAAGCCGCCGGCATCGACTTCTGGAAAATGGACTAACTCTGCCCCGCCCAACTCATGTACGGGCGCAGCACGCTGCGCCCCATGCCCGTAACCAATCCAACAAGCCCGCCTCCACCCGATGCGCAACAAAAAATCAAAGGCCCGGCAAAAATCGCCGGGCCTTCTCAGCATTTCTCTTTCAACTTTCAGCTGTCGACTCTCCACAACTCAGTGCGGCGCCTCCGTCGTAATCGAATACGCCTTCGGCTTCCCCAACTTGATCGCCGTGATCCCGCTGTGCACGTCGTTCACGTAAATCACGCCCTTATATGGATACGCTCCCCAGGCAAACGGCAGATTCGTCCGATACCCTTTCGAATCCCCCGACCAGTACCGCGCAATCTCGCGCCCCTGATTGTAGAGTTCTCCGCGCAACTCCCCTGAAACATCGAGAACGCGCGCCCCTCCGTTGTAATAACCCATGTACAAAACGTCGTCGAACACCCAGATATTGTGCGACCCCGCCTCCGGCACGCTGTACGTCGCCACTTCGCGCGGCTTCGTAATATCCGTCACGTCCAATACATGCGCGATTCCACGCACCGGAATGCGTTCGTGCGACGCCAGACTGAACACCGCCGGAAACACCTCATCGCCCACAAACAAATAATTCTTGTACCGATACACCGCATGCGCACCGCTCAACCACCCCGCTCCATACAGTTCGTCGTAGTTGAATCGATATGTCGAAACAAATTGCGGGTGCTCCGGACTCCCGCCCTTCACGCCGTTGCCTACATCCAGAATCACCACGCCATCGCGCCAATACGCCAGATACGCCAACCCATCCAACACCTGCACATCATGCAGATACCGCCCCGCGGTCGACACTCCTTCGCCCTCGGGCAACACTGTCTGCATCTGCCCTGAACTCTCCACCTGCCACCGCGCGACTTCCTTCGGATTCTTCACATCCGCAAAATCAATCACGCGCAGCGACCCCGTCGCATCATCCGTCAAATAAACGTAGTGCCCGTTGATGTACGCGCTGTGCACACCGCCCGTCACCGTCGCCGTGTACTCCGACAAAACTTTCGGATGCATCGGATCGCTCGTATCCAAAAACACGATTCCGTTCTTTCGGCTCGATGCTCCTTCGCGCGTGATCACGCCGATTTTTCCGTCCGGCGTCACGCTCACATCATTAATAATCCGCGCGTCCACTTTCAGCGGCTCACTCTTCACCGGGTGCGCAGGGTCCGCGATGTCATAAATAAAAACTTTGTCGCTGATTCCCGACAGATACGCGTAGTGATCCCAGATCCACTCCTCCGCGAACTGTTCGTCTTGCGGCATCGAGCGGCTCACAAGCTCCACTTCTCGCAACGCGTTGCGCGGCGTCACAAGAATGCTCGCCGAAGCCTCGCGATCCCCCGCGACCGCCACAACCGTATATGTCCCAGGCCGCTCCGCGACAAACGCTCCGTCCGGCCAGATCTGCGCACCCGATCCTTCCACCGCCCACAAAATTTCCCCGCCAGGAACGGCGCCATTTCCGCCCTTCGCCGCAAAGTGCACGACATTTCCCGTTCTCGTTGAAGACGTCTCCGGCGTTACGACCAGCTTCGCAAACTTCGCCTTCACGACTTCGACCGAGGTCTCGCCACTCACGCTCTCAGCAGCCGCGCGAACCTTCGTCTTTCCTGCCTTCACCGCATGCACCATCCCCGCCGAATCCACCGTCGCAATCGACGGATTCTCCGAACTCCACGTAATTGCAATATCCGTGCGCGGATCTCCACTCGGGTTCCGCGGAGTCGCCACCAGCAAATGGCTGCCTCCCACAAATATCGGCGCCGCCGGAGCCGCAACGTCGATCTTCGCAATCGCCGGCTTCGACACGACGACATGCGCATATCCAATCTTGCTTCCGATCAACGCGCCCACCGTGATCTCGCCCGGCTGAAAAAACGAAATCTCGCCCGTCTGCTCCGCGCCAGCCGCGTCAAACGGCGCCGCATACCAATATTTCACCGGATCGGGCAGCGTATTCCCCGATTTGTCGCGCGCCACCGCTTTGAACTGCACCTTCCCGCCGATCGCCGCAGTCGTCTGGCCCGGGGTCACTTCGACCACCGCGACATTCGATTTGTCGTCCGCTTTCTGCTCCGGCTCCAACGGTTTTTGCGCCGCGACCGGCAGCGCACCCAGCGTCACGATCCCAATCAACACAACCGCACAAACCGACGGCGTCCACGAAGAAAACACCCGCATTCGCACTCCTTGTCGTTCGGAAAATCGGCGTGAAATCGCGGCGAGTCTATGTGACCCACCCAAACGTGTCAATAACTCCGCTCGCCCCCACTGCCCTCCCCGGCGGCAGGGTTTGTATCGGCGACTTTACGTCGCCATCTTCCGGACGTCGCCTTGTCCCCAACGTCGCCTTGTCCCAGCACCACCAATCCCCGACCGCAGCGCAGTCATCCTGAGGCGTCCGAAGGACGCCGAAGGATCTCAACGTAAACCCCATCGACCAACCAATCCGCACGATCCTCAACCCACACCCCAGAACTTGACCCCACTCGCACTCATCCCTACAATAGAAACTTCACAGTGATTCATTTTTTCGATTTGATGAATTTTTCCACCGGCCCAGCGGCCACCCGCTGGGCTGCGCTGTTTTTAGCCGCTCCCCACTCCCACGAAATGAGGTTGGAATGATCGAAGGTCCCATTCCCGAAGGTCTTACATTCGACGACGTGCTGCTGCTCCCCGGCAAATCCTCAATCTTGCCGACGCAGGTCGACACGCGCACCTGCTTCACGCGCGGACTCTCTCTCAACATTCCGCTCGCTTCCGCCGCGATGGACACAGTCACCGAGTCCAATCTCGCCATGGCGATTGCGCGCCAGGGCGGCATCGGCATCATTCATCGCAACATGCCCATCGATCGCCAGGCCGAGGAAGTCGATCGGGTGAAGCGCTCCGAGAGCGGCATGATCGTTGACCCCGTCACGATCTCGCCAGACATCACTCTCCGTCAGGCGCTCGAAATCATGGAGAAGTACCGCATCTCTGGCTTGCCCGTAACGCGCGGCTCGCGCCTCACCGGCATTCTCACCAATCGCGATCTGCGCTTCGAAAAAAATCACAACCAGCTCGTCAGCTCCGTGATGACGAAAGACAATCTCGTCACCGTTCCCGTCGGCACCACGCTCGACGAAGCCGAACGCATCCTGCAAAAGCATCGCATCGAAAAGCTTCTCGTCGTCGATCAGGACTTCAACCTCAAAGGCCTCATCACCGTAAAAGACATCCAGAAAAAACTCGAATATCCGCGCGCAGCAAAAGACGATCACGGCCGCCTTCGCGTCGGCGCTGCCGTCGGCGCTACCGGCGACTTCCTCGAACGCGCCGTCGAAATGGTGAAAACCAAAGCCGACGTGATCGCCGTAGACACCGCGCACGGTCACACCACGCGCGTCATGGATGCCATCAAAGCCCTCAAGCATCGCCTCCCCGAAATTCAAGTCATCGCCGGCAACGTCGCCACATTCGAAGGCGCTCGCGATCTCATCTCGCTCGGCATCGACGGCCTCAAAGTCGGCATCGGTCCCGGTTCGATCTGCACCACGCGCGTCGTCACCGGCGCCGGCGTGCCGCAGCTCACCGCGATCATCGAAGCTGCACGCGCAGCCGAAGGCACTGGCGTCCCGATCATCGCCGACGGTGGTATCAAATTTTCAGGTGACGTTACAAAAGCCATCGCCGCAGGCGCATCCTGCGTGATGATTGGCAGCCTCTTCGCCGGCACTGAGGAATCCCCCGGCGAAACAATTCTCTATCAGGGTCGCACCTTCAAGTCCTACCGCGGCATGGGCTCCACCGCCGCGATGGACGCCGGTTCCGACCGCTACGCCACCGTTCAAGACGACGCCGACCGCGAGCGGGGCAAGTCCGTCCCCGAAGGCGTCGAAGGCCGCGTCCCCTATAAAGGTCCGCTCGGCGCGCTCACCGACCAACTCGTCGGCGGCCTCAAATCCGGCATGGGCTATGTCGGCGCCCCTACGCTCAACGATCTCAAAACCAACAGCCGCTTCGTCCGCATCACCAGCGCCGGCCTCCGCGAATCCCACGTCCACGACGTCATCATCACCCGCGAAGCCCCCAACTACCGCATCGAGTAGAGTTCAGTTCCACGGTGTTTGCGTGCAAATCGGGTTTTGGGTGCCCCACCCTCGGTTTGTGAGGGTGGGGGGTTCCGATCCAACGAGCAAAATCATCCGGAGCGTTACTACCCCCAACGCAACACTCTCTTTCTCCGCCCGACTACCCCATCGAGCATCGCGCTAAAATAAAATCGCGCGCGAAATCATTCCGCGCGCTCAAGAAGCCGGAGCCTCAACGCAGTGCCCTACGAACCCTGGCGCAACCCCCGCCCCGCCCCCGGCCTCCCCGAAGCTCAACCGCGCCTCGCCTCATCTCTCATCCCCGCCTGGCTCCGCACTTGGTGGCCCGCCCTTTTATGGGCCGGCTTCATCTTCTCCATGTCCACCGACGCATTCTCTCAGGATCACACCAGCCAGTTCATCGAACCCTTCCTTCGCTGGTTATTGCCCCACTTCACGCGCCACCAGATCATCCACATCCATCACATCATTCGAAAGTGCGCCCACTTCACCGAATATTTCATCTTCTGCGTCCTGCTCTTCCGCGCCATCCGCGGCGTCCGCATCGGCTGGCATTGGACTTGGGGCATCACCGCCCTGACCATCGCCGCCGGCTACGCCTGCCTCGACGAAATCCACCAAGCCTTCGTCGCCAGCCGCACCGCCACCCCCTGGGATTCTCTCCTCGATTCCATCGGTGCCTTCTTCGCCTACCTCGCCCTCTTCACCTACTTCCACCTCCGCAAACCCACGTCATCTTCCACTCCGCTCTCGACCGACCCAACCCTCTAGCCCAATCACTGTTTTGTAGGGGCGTCCCTTCAGGGCGCCCATGCACGATGCCTACCTCCACCCGCTACTCCTTCTCCACATTCACATAATAAAAATCCTCATCCACCCCAAACTCGCTCTTTTTCAACCCATTCTTCATCGTCTGCCACTCCGTCGTCCCCTTCACAATCTCCCACTTCCCCGCCGCCCCCACCCGCACCGGCATCGCGAACCCGCTTGCATCCGCCTTCCATCGATACTTCACCGTCCCCTTCGCATCATCAAACTTCAACTCCAGCGTCGGAATCCCCGTATGCCGCAAATACTGATCGAAGATCGGTGTCAGATTCATCCCCGTGTGCGCGTTGAAATATGCCACCACATCCTCGGTCATAATATTTTGGTATTTAAATTTCTGAAAGAAATCGTGCAGCATCGCA
>CAWCHM010000003.1:0-24725 GCA_963795355.1 uncultured Acidobacteriota bacterium | reverse complement strand
TGAGTAACATCGGAGCGTGCATCCCTGCGGCCCGTGAGAGCTTTGGGATGCATTGCGTGGCATGACCCGCACACCATAGCGGGTTGAGCCACGACTACTTTAGAAAGGAGGTGATCCAGCCGCAGGTTCTCCTACGGCTACCTTGTTACGACTTCACCCCAATCATGAGTCATACCTTGAGCGCCTGCCTCCTTGCGGTTGGCTCGGCGATTTCTAGTACAGCCCACTTTCGTGATGTGACGGGCGGTGTGTACAAGGCCCGGGAACGTATTCACGGCGCCGTTCTGATGCGCCATTACTAGCGATTCCGGCTTCATGCAGTCGAGTTGCAGACTGCAATCCGAACTGAGCGCGCTTTTTTGCGATTAGCTCCCCCTCGCGGGTTTGCAACGCTTTGTGGCGCGCATTGTAACACGTGTGTAGCCCTGGACATAAAGGCCATGCTGACTTGACCTCATCCCCACCTTCCTCTCCGTTATCCGGAGCAGTCCTCGTAGAGTTCCCCCTTGCGGGTGGCAACTAAGAGTAAGGGTTGCGCTCGTTGCGGGACTTAACCCAACACCTCACGGCACGAGCTGACGACAGCCATGCAGCACCTCTACACAGGTCCCTTGCGGGAAGGCCCTATTTCTACAGCTGGTCCTGTGCGGTTCAAGCCCAGGTAAGGTTCTTCGCGTTGCGTCGAATTGAACCACATGTTCCACCGCTTGTGCGGGCCCCCGTCAATTCCTTTGAGTTTCAGTCTTGCGACCGTACTCCCCAGGCGCAGGACTTAACGCGTTAGCTACGGGACTTGCCCCGTACAGGGCAACACCCCAAGTCCTGATGGTTTAGGGCTAGGACTACCAGGGTATCTAATCCTGTTTGCTCCCCTAGCTTTCGTCCCTCAGCGTCAGTTGTGATCCAGCGAGCCGCTTTCGCCTCGGATGTTCCTGCGGATATCTACGCATTTCACCGCTACACCCGCAATTCCACTCGCCTCTCTCACACTCTAGCACAGCAGTTTCGGAAGCAGCCTCTGGGTTAAGCCCAGAGATTTCACTCCCGACTTGCCACACCGCCTACGGACCCTTTACGCCCAGTAATTCCGAGCAACGCTGGCCCCCTACGTATTACCGCGGCTGCTGGCACGTAGTTAGCCGGGGCTTCTTATACCCGTACCGTCAATACCCTTGCGGGCATTCGTCCGGGTCGAAAGGGGTTTACACTCCGAGAAGCTTCATCCCCCACGCGGCGTTGCTGCATCAGACTTTCGCCCATTGTGCAAGATTCCCCACTGCTGCCTCCCGTAGGAGTCTGGACCGTGTCTCAGTTCCAGTGTGGCCGGCCATCCTCTCAGTCCGGCTACCGATCATTGCCTTGGTGAGCCATTACCTCGCCAACAAGCTAATCGGCCGCGGACCCCTCTTCTGGCGACTTGCGCCTTTGAATCCGACAACAGCATGTGCCATCGGAATGTTATGCGGTATTAGCCCGCCTTTCGCGTGGGTTATTCCCCACCTGAAGGAAGGTTATCCACGTGTTACGCACCCGTTCGCCATGCGCCACTCCTGTATTGCTACAGAAGCTGCGCGTTCGACTTGCATGTGTTAAGCACGCCGCCAGCGTTCGCTCTGAGCCAGGATCAAACTCTCGTTTGAAACTGGATGCTTGGGCGAAAAAAAATGCCCTCTGATTTAACTCAGAGAGCCAGCCTGCCCAAGCGAATTGTTGTCGCTCGATATTAACTCAGACTATTCGGGCTCGAAAGCCGAATAGTTTCGAACGGATTCTGGCACATCGTATCGGTTGTCAAAGAGCGAGTCCTCCCTGTCCAGCAGAAAGGCTTCACGAACACTGCGCACAACTCAACGAGAATACGGGAAGAGTTCCAAACTGTCAACACCCTTTTCGTGATTTCCACAAGAATCCTCAGCGACCGAATAAGTCTCTATGCTCTCATGAGTTACGCCGAAAATCGTTTGACTCTTTCGCATCGTGCTACGATTTCGCTCGCAGCCGCGAAGGCGCTCGCCCGTGAAAAAACGAGATAGGCCAATTTCAAAAAGAGGAGCCAAAGGCTCGAATCTGGCTGTAGCCGTCCTCGCCGCGATCCGCCGCGGAGCCTATCATCAGCCATTTCTCTGCGCGGGAGATCGCGTCGGCGTTGCGGTTTCCGGCGGAGCGGACTCCGTCGCGCTGCTGCGCCTTCTCCTTGAACTGCAGCGCAACCTCGGTGTCGTACTGTCCGTCATTCATTTCAATCATCAACTGCGCGGCAAAGTTTCAGACGCCGACGAAAAATTCGTAGCGAAACTGGCGGCTGAGTCAGGCCTCGATTTCCACGTCGGCCGCGCGAATGTCGCGTCAAAGGCGAAACTGGAAAAATTGAATATTGAGGATGCGGGGCGGCGCGCGCGCTACGGATTTTTCTCGACGCTTGTCGGAGAAGGAAAAGTCACGAAGGTCGCCGTCGCACACACGGCGGACGATCAGGCGGAGACTGTGCTGGCGCATATTCTGCGCGGAGCGGGTTTGGCGGGCGTCGGCGGAATTCATCCCGCCGCCGGCGACGTAGTCCGGCCGCTGCTTGGAATCCGTCGAGCAGTTCTGCGCGTATACCTGAAAGAGAAGAAACAAACGTGGCGCGAAGACGCCACCAATCGCGACACGACAAAGCTCCGAGCGCGGATTCGAAAACAGTTGATTCCTCTGCTGGAGAAACAATTTCAACCGGAGACCGTTGAACACCTTGCGGCGCTCGCGAAGTTTGCGCGCGAGGATGACATCTTTTTGCAAGCTGCGGCTGAGTCACGGTGCGGCTTAACAGTAAGGAGAACTGAAACAGGCACCGTGATTACGTCTCGCGAGCTTCTTGGACCACCTAGTATTTGCAGACGAATGGTGCGCTGTATCGTCAAAGATACGAAGCCAAAGGCAGGAGAACTCGGCGCTCGGCACGTAGAAGCGGTGATCACATTCGCCAAGTCTGGCGAGAATGGAAAGAGCATCCAGTTGCCCGGAGCAGTGGAGATACGTCGTGACTGCGACGAATTGTTGTTTCGCGTCGCGGATAAAGCTGGAACGGCATCGCGGTCAGCCAGTCGCGGCGCGAAAACACGAGCGCGTGAGTTCGAACGCACGATCGATCTCGGATCAAAAACGATCACGGTCGCAGTGCCGTGTCTCGCACGCTCTTTTCGTTTCACAATGATTGACTGGCCCGAAAAGTCGGGGGAAACTAACAGCAACGGGTCGGTATTGAATCACGACGCTCTTCGCAATCCACTCGTGCTACGGAATTGGCGCCCGGGAGACACGTTCCAGCCGTTGGGACATCGCAAACCGCACAAGCTGAAACGCCTGTTGAACGAGCAGCGCATCAGCCGGTGGGAAAGAGATGGTTGGCCTGTGCTAACCAGCGCCGGCGTGATCGCGTGGGCCCGCGGATTTCCAGTGGGAGCCGCGTTTGCGGCCACTGCGGAAACGCATTCGGGGGTCCGGATTGAAGAGTGTGCAAATTCGTCCCTTTGACGACAGGGTCGCTGGCAGAACCTATCCAGCGGGCGTACAATGAAATGATGGGTCATTTGCAGGCGGCTAGGCCGGCGGGTAGGTAACCGAGCGGCTGGCCACGATGACTTTGGCGTTGGCGGCGCATCTAAGTATTTGTAGGTATGCCGCGCGCTTGGCAGGCCGGTACGAGGGCGAACCGGCGGCAAGGGCGTCTAACAATCAGGGCGCGAAGCAGGTCCTATCGCGAACTGGCGTGGCGCTGAAGTGATAGCGACGGCGTGATGTGTAGTAGGGGGACCGGGCTTGGGGGCTCGGTGTCTGGGCCAGCACAACATCTTCCGGGCTCGGGATAGAAGTGAGGGCGACGTGAATTCGAGTTCGACAGTAAAAACCATCCTTTTCTGGATCTCGATCGTTTTCCTGGGCGTGATGCTCTGGAAACTCGTGTCGGCGAATGGCCAGTCGGCCAAGGACGCTGAGCCGAGCTACAGCGAGTTTCTGAAGCAGGTCGACGAAGGCGACGTCAAAGAAGTGACGATGTATCTCTCGCCCAACAGCTACGAGCTGCAAGGCGAATACGTCAAGCCCGCAAACACGAAGTTTCACGTTCCCATCTTCAAGGAATCCGCTCCAGACATTACGAAAGAACTCCGCGGCAAGGGCGTCAGCATCAAGGTGAAGGAAGTGCGGAGCGGCGATTGGGTTTTGATTTTGTTGAATGCGGCGCCGCTGCTTTTGCTGGTTGGGTTCTGCCTGTTCCTGATGCGCCAGATGCAGGCCGGCGGAAACAAAGCGCTAAGTTTCGGCAAGTCGCGCGCGCGGCTGCTTTCGGCGCAACAGAAGAAGGCGACGTTTAAAGACGTTGCCGGAACCGACGAAGCGAAGGAAGAGCTCCAGGAAATTATCGAATTTTTGAAGGATCCGCAGAAGTTTCAGAAGTTGGGCGGGCGCATTCCGAAGGGCGTGCTGCTCGTCGGGCCTCCAGGTACGGGCAAGACTTTGCTGGCGCGGGCGATTGCCGGCGAAGCAAACGTTCCGTTCTTCTCGATCTCAGGTTCGGACTTCGTGGAAATGTTCGTGGGCGTCGGCGCGAGCCGCGTGCGCGATTTGTTCGAACAGGGCAAGAAGAATGCGCCTTGCATCATCTTCATCGACGAAATCGATGCGGTCGGTCGTCATCGCGGCGCCGGTTTGGGCGGCGGTCACGATGAGCGCGAGCAGACGCTGAACGCGCTGCTTGTCGAGATGGACGGGTTCGAGTCGAACGAAGGCGTGATTTTGATCGCGGCAACGAACCGGCCCGACGTTCTCGATCCGGCGCTGCTGCGGCCGGGACGTTTCGATCGTCGCGTCGTTGTGGCGCGGCCCGACGTAAAGGGGCGCGAAGAAATTCTCCGCGTTCACACGAGGAAAGTACCAATCTCCGACGACGTCGATCTTTCGATCATCGCGCGCGGCACCCCGGGATTCTCGGGCGCCGACTTGGCGAACCTGGTGAACGAAGCTGCGTTGTGGGCGGCGCGCCAGAATCGCAAGTTCGTGATGATGGCCGACTTCGAAATGTCGAAAGACAAAGTGCTGATGGGCGTCGAGCGCAAGTCGATGATTCTGTCGGACGAAGAGAAAAAGAACACCGCGTATCACGAAGCGGGACACGCACTGGTCGCAGCGATGACGCCAGGCGCCGATCCGGTTCACAAAGTGACGATCATTCCGCGCGGTATGGCGCTGGGCTTGACCATGCAGCTGCCGGAAGACGACAAGCACACCTACACGCGGGAATATCTCGAGACCATGCTCGCCGTTTTGATGGGCGGTCGCTCGGCGGAGGAAATTTTCCTCGGCCACATCACCACCGGCGCGGGCAACGACATCGAGCGCGCGACGGAAATCGCTCGCAACATGGTCTGCGAGTGGGGCATGAGCGAGCTTGGTCCTCTGGCGTTTGGGAAGAAAGATGAAGCGATCTTCCTGGGACGCGAGATCAACCAGCATCGCGATTATTCCGAAGACACCGCGATCCAGATCGACAAGGAAGTGCGCCGCATCGTCAACTCCGGTTACGACAAAGCGAAGGCGCTCCTCGGAAACAATAGAGAGGTGCTCGAGCGCATCGCGCAGGCTTTGCTGGAGCGCGAAGTGATCGACGCCAACGAAGTGAAGCTCCTGATGGAAGGCAAGCCGCTGCCCGAAAAGCCGCGGACCCCGCCGACGCCGCCCCCACAAGCTGCGACGAGCGCGGATCCAAAGGTAGTTCGTCCAGAATTGCGGCCGGCACCAGGCTTCACGCGCGGGGAGAATCCGGCGAAGGCGTAACGCACAGCCACATTTCGTCTAACAACTTTCAGGGCGCGGCTTCGGTCGCGCCATTTTTATTTTCATGCCGAACAGAGCGATGTGCGAGTTATGCAAGATCGTGTTCGATCTGCTCAAGCGACTTCCCTTTTGTTTCGGGAACGGTAGCTAAGATAAAAACAAATCCTGCGAAGCAGATGCCTGCATATGTCCAAAACGTCCCGGCTGAGCCGACGGCTCGCTGCAGCAGCGGGAACGTAAATGTGAGAATGAACGACGCGATCCACAGTGCGGAGACAGCGACGGACACGCCGAGACCGCGGATGCGATTGGGAAATAATTCTGAAATCAGCACCCACGTGACGGGAGCCAGCGAAAGGGCGTAAAAGCCAATCGTGCAGAGCGTGAGCAACAGGATCGGTAAGCCTTTAATCCCCGCGCGATAGGTAAAGCCCAGCAACAAGTGAGATATGCCGATGCCGGCCGCGCCGAAGAGCATGAGGCCGCGCCTGCCGACGCGGTCGACAAGGCCGAGCGCGAGCAGGGTGAAGACGAGATTGATCGTGCCGGTGATGATGATGTTGAAAAGAATGCCGCTGATGCCGTAGCCGGCGTTGCGATAAATATCTTCAGCATAATTGAAGATGACGTTGATGCCGCTCCACTGCTGCAATACGGCGAGCGCGATGCCGATCCCGAGAATTTTTCGGACGCTGGGCGCGAGCAACGCGTGGAGTCCGCCAAGAGGTTGCGACCGAGATGGTTCGCCATTCTGCGTCTCTCCTGCGAGAGATTCGCGGATTTCTTGCAGCGCGATCTTGCTGTAGCGTTCGCCACCGATGCGGGCAAGCGTAAGCCGCACTTGCTGCTCATCGCCGCGACGTGCGAGCCAGCGCGGACTCTCGGGAATGAAAATCGCACCGATCAGAAATGCGAGCGAAGGTACGGCAACCGCGGTGAACATCCATCGCCAGCCGTATTGACCGTTCCACGACTGACGAATCATCTCTTGCGTGGCGCCGTCCGCAACGCGCTCGGCGATCAGCCAGTTCATGATTTGCGCAGCGAGAATGCCGACGACGATCGTGAGTTGATTCAGCGTGACAAGACGCCCGCGCCACGGAGCGGGGCTGACTTCGGCGATGTAGGTCGGCGAAACGTTGGAAGCGATGCCGATCGCGATGCCGCCGGCGATGCGCCAGGCAACGAACGCAGTGAACGTGAACGCCCAGCCGGTGAGTACCGACGACACCGCGAAGAGCATCGCCGAAAGGATCAGCAACTTTTTTCGGCCAAAGCGCTCGCTGAGCGCGCCGCTCAAAATCGAGCCGGCGAGGCATCCAATCAGCGCGCAACTGTTCGCCCATCCAATCGCGGTTTCGGATGTGAGATGGAAATAGCTTTCGTAAAACGGTTTCGCGCCGCCGATGACGACCCAGTCGTAGCCGAAGAGCAACCCGCCAAGAGCGGCGACCGACGAGATCATCCAGACATAGCCAGCGTTGTAGTGGATAGCTAAATCAGCCGCGCCTTGCGGCTCGCTGCTGTCGGGCAAAGTGATCACGAGCGTTGTCTTTGCGCAGTTGACCTCTGAAGTTCGAGTTCAGCGATCAAATCGGCAGCGTATGCGTTGCTAGGATCGGCCTCGAGCACGCGATCAAGCAGCTTTCGTCCGACGCTCACATCGCCAAGTCCGATGCGTGCCTGCGCTTCGATAAAATCGGCCCGAACGTCGTTGCGCTTCCGGGCGTCGTCGTCAAACAAAAGCATCAGTGGCAGCGAAGTCGCAAAATAGTCGATCGTTGGCTCTTCGTTTCTCAGCGCGAAGGCGAATTCAAGAAGTCTTCGTAGCAATTCACCGGTTTCTTTGGCGCGACCGAGCCGACTGAGTGCAAGCGCGTTGTAAAAAGTAAGTTCGGAAAAGGACGTCACGCGCATTTGCTGAAAGTCACCGCGATGGGTTGCGGCGCGCTCCCAGGCTTCCCGGGCGGCCGATGCGTCCCCGCTCGCGTCGAACGCAACACCAAGCCAGTAGTGAATGTCGCTCTGATTCGCGAGCGGATGCTTTGCTTCGCCCAGATTTTCTGGCGCGTCGAGTGCAGCCTTGAAAAGGCGGCACGATTCCGCGGCATTGCCTTGTTGCAGCGCGCGGCGACCTAACGCGAGGTGTGTACGCACATGCTGGCCGAGGGCAAGGCCCTCGCCGCCTTCCCAAGGCTGAAATTTGCGAGAGCGAATGATAGCCAACGCCTTCTCGTGCTGCCGCGTTTGATTGTAGAGGCTCGCGAGTTCGACGGAAAGATCGTCTCGCGTGCTGGCAAGGTCTAGGTGGCGCTCAAGCTCCGCGAGCCGTGCTTCCGGCCGCTCGCCGATGCGCTTCCACAGTTGATCGCGCTCGTACAATACGCGCGAGTCCGAAGGATTCGCGGCGAACGCCTTGTCAAACGCTTCGTGCGCTTTCGCGCCGTCGCCGGCGACGTTGAAATATGCGATGCCCAAATTGCGCCATGCAATCGAAACCGTCGAGTCGATTTGAGTCGATCGCTCCCACATCGCGATAGCATCTTTGTGACGACGCCGCGCGTAAAGCAAATTGCCGAGATAGTAGGGCGCGCGCGCATCGTTGGGACGCGCGGCGATGGCCGCCTCCAGAACGATCAATTCTTCCAGGCGATTCGGAAAGCAATAATCGGAGCTTGCGGACGCGGCTTCAGTCCAGGCGCGTTCGGCACCGGTAGCATCACCGTTCTTGGCGCGAAACGCCGCAAGCGTGTAAAGCACCATCGGAGCGGAGCCTTCGGTGGCCGGCGTTTGAGCGGCGCGTTCCAGGATCGTGATCGCTTCTGTGAACAAACCACAACGCTCGTATTCGAACGCAAGGTCGAGCGCCATCTGCGCGTCGGCCGGGATATCGCCGCTTGCGAGGTAGCGGCTGCCGATATCGAGCGGATCGAGCGCACGCGTTTCCTCGAGAACGTGATCGGCCTCCTGCCATCGACAGGTATTCCGAAGCGCGATCGTCGCGAGATTGCGCGCGTTGAGATTGTCGGCGTCCTTGCGTAGAGATTTCAGCGCATGATCTGCGGCGCGCGACCAATCCGCGCGGCTCGCGTCGATTTCGGCGAGACGCTGGAATCCCGCGGCCTGCCATCTGCCGCTCCACGTCGCTTTGTAAAACGCATCGTAAGCTTCGGCATCGCGCCCGAGATAGCGCAGCGTGAGCCCGAGGTTGTAGTGCGGCTCTTCGTCATATGGATTCGCGTTGCGCGTGGTGAGGCGCTCAATCGCCGCGCGAAAATGCTTTTCGGCGCCGGCGAATTCGCCTCGTCGTAAATGCCATAAACCCATCGCGTTGTTGCAACGCGCATCGCCGGGATCGCGGCGGAGAGCTTCGCGCCAATAGAGTTCAGGATGTCTCGTGGCGTGGCGATATTGATCGAGGTGGAGACCGATGACGTAGAGTTCGTCGTTGCTGGCCACGTCGGCTGGCAGCGGCGGCTCGGTCGCGGCCGCGGGCGGCTTTACATCCGCGAAAGCCTTCGGTTGATAGCGCAAGATTTCGCGACCGTCTTTGTCAGTGGCAATCAGAGCCACATCTTCGTCGCGCGTTCCCGCTGGTAGCTCAACTTTTTCGACAAGTGCCGATCCAGCCGATAAATCCGTCTTCCATTCGGCAAGGCACTCACCATTCACCTCGACGCGCACCGCGGCGCCAGGGAAATCACGCGTCACGCAAACTCCAACGCGGGCGGTTCCCTTTTCAATGACCAAGCTCGCCGCAGCATCGAGATTCGCCATCTCCGCAGGACCGATTTCGCGGATTGGATACCAATATTGGCTGAATGTTTTTGTCTCGCCGGGATCGAGAAACGAAAAATCCGGCTGATTATCCGTATAAACGCCAGTCATCAACTCGATGTACGGTCCATCGTCGTCAGTGAGATTTCGATCCCACGCGTAGCCGAACTCGTGATTTCCCCAGGTCCACTGTTTCTTGCCCGGCGCGATGTGATGATTCGCCAGAAGAATCAACCCCGCGCGTTTCTTGTGATCGTAGCCACCGGAAAAATCCTGCGACGAGCCCATCGCCATATAGCTTGTCGGCACCGGAATGTTCGCATACCAACTGATGTCGTTCAGCGGATACGTACCCGGCGGAACGAAGTTGTCGGGACCCTCCTCTCCTGGAACTCCATGTTCTCCGCGCGCTCCATAATTCACCCCATAATATTCGCCGTCGCACAGCGGATATTTGCTCGTGGCACGCTGCGCGTGATCGGCCACGTAGTGCACGTCCGGCGGGAAAAACGACTGGTAAAGTTCGTGAACGTGCGTCGCGAGATTGGCCCACCACAAAAACGTTTGCATAAACGGCGTGCGATTGTAGAGCCGCACCTTCAATTCGATGTAGGACTTGCCCGGATGCAGGCATACGCCGTGCATGCCTTTCAGGCGATGCATCGGATCGTGATCGGAGCACCATATCGTTTGAGAGCCATCGGCATGCCGCTCGATCGCCGCTTCGACCGGCATATACGTTGCCGGCCGATGATGCTGCGGCCAGTTGAATTCAACGCCGCCCGAACACCACGGCCCGGCAAGACCGACGAGCGCGGGCTTGATCACATTTTGCCGGTAGAAAAAATCGTAATTGTTCGTTTTGTCGAGCCCGATGTGAATGCGCCCGCCGATTTCGGGCAACACCATCACCCGCACGAACTCATTTTCAATGTGAATCGCTTGCCACGCATGTGGCACCGGCTCGGTAGCGACGCGATCGTAAAAGGCAAGGGATAAACGGCGCCGCTGCTGCCCTGATAGACCCTCTTTTCGAGGAACATCGGATTCCTGTCTGGCGCCATCGGCAGATACGTAGGGATCGTGACGGGCTCGGACGATGCTTTGACGGGGTCGGGCTGAGACTCTGGCGCGGGCGGTAAATCGAATCGGGTCATGTATCAAGGGAGTACCACAGAGCACCGGAATTTCGCAAAGGTAAGGCTCGTCTCCACAAAGACGGAGCGAGCGCGATTTCGCCCTCTCTGCTAAAATAGAAGCGACTATGCTTACCCAAATTAACGGGTTCGATGCTACGGGTGCGGAGCATCGCGGCGGAAAACGAATGGCGCGGAAGGTTGGCCACGTGAATGTCGGCGGTGGCGCGCCGATCGTTGTGCAGTCGATGACCAACACCGACACGGCGGATATTGAGTTGACGTCAAGTAGAAGTTGGAACTGGCGGAAACCTGCCAGATCGTCCCCTTACCGGTGAATTGTCGAAGGCTGTACGCGCTGAGTGGTGCCAGAAAGAAGAAGCGGCCGCCGCCAGCGGGTTAGAATGCCCCGATCATCTGGGACTTCCATCAGAATGGGCACGCGCTGCTGACGAAGTATTCCGATTGCGCGGCGGCGCTCGACAAGTATCGGATCAATCCGGAGAATGTCGGCGCGGGACAGCGGCGCGACGAGCAATTTCGACGATCTGCAAATCGCGGTCGATAACGGAAAGCCGGTGCGCATCGGCGAGAATGGCGGCTCGCTGAATCAAGAGCTGGTGATGCGCAAGATGCAGGAAAACATCGATCAGAATCTCGGCAAGGAATCCGAAGACATCATCAATGAATGCATGGGGCTTGAGCGCGCTGCACCGACGGAGCTGGCGCTCGAGTCGGGACTGACGAAACAATCAGATCATCATTTCGTGAAGACTTCGCGGCCGCGCGAACGGATCCCGGTGCATCGCGATTTCGTCGAAGTCGCAGCAACCGCTGCATCTGGATTGACCGAAGCGGGTATGGGCACGAGGGCCAAATCTGGTCGGCGGCTTCACTCGGCGTTCCGTCGTATGACGGCATCGGCGACATGATTCGCATTTCGCTAACGCCCGTCCTGGCGGCGATCGGCGCGAGGAAGTTTATGCGGCGCGCGAATCGTCGCAGGCCCTGGGGCTCGATCGTTTTCGCCGAGCGTTATGGGGTGCCCAGGATGCGGGCGCACGACGAGCTCGACGTTTCAGGAATTGGCCGAATCGATTCAAACCTACATTCGCGACACCACGCTCATCTGGAATCAGTAATACGAACGGCGTCGAAACGATGACGCTCGCCGTGATGGGCTCGGATCGCGGGCGGCCCGGTCGAATCGAAAGCGGCGACAGTTGGGATCAGTTCTGCGGGGACAGGTGAAATGCTTGGCGCTGCTCTGTTCGACATTGATGGGAAAATAGATGCGGACCTCGAAGGGGATGTACTGATGAATCGGCGGCGGCGTTCCAGGCGCTCGTCGAGATTACATCGTCATGTACTATCAAAGGAAGGTGCTAAAGGTGGCTTCTCGAAAATCAGCGGAGGATGTCTGCGCTGGCGGAACTTGCGCACCTGATCGACTGAAGACGAAACTCGGAACGTACGGAAAGCAGCTCAACGAATTCTTAATTACATCGGGAATTGAACGAACTCACAACTGCGAAACGCTCTCAGCGAATGGCGCAGGCATCGATCTATGATCAGACGGCCGATGTGATGCTGCGCGAAGACGTCGAAGTTCCCTGCCACGGCGTGTGGAGCTGCTCGAAGTAGGGCGCCGACCTGGAAGCGCTGGTACTCCGGGGTGCCGAAGGTGATCGAGAATAGTCTTTCAAGACGGCGGCGAAGCAAATAAGTAATGAAGTAACGATGTGACGAAACACCTAGGGAACTGCGGAAAACTGGCGAATGGCTGAACATGGAGCAATCGAAAGCGTTAAGACTGCGCTTGTGGTGAAGATATTTTCGGCGCGCGAATTGGGGGTGGATCACTTCGCGGATCGTGGCTCAGAATCCGAAACTGAAGCCTTTCTTGCGCTTGCCGAGAGCGCGCTTACGCGCAAGCGGATCGCGTAGATGCGACTAGTCGCCGAAGGCAAGCCTTTGCCGCCGCTGCGGGCGTGCCGATCGGAATCAAGGATGTACTGAAGCACGCGCGGCGTGACGACGACTTGCGGATCGAAAATTCTGGAAGAATTTTGCCTCCTTATGATGCGACGGCGGTTTGACGACTGGAAGATGCCGGCGGGTGAATGGGCAAGACGAACTGCGACGAATCGCGATGGCAGCTCGACGAAATTCCGCGTACGGAATGGTCCTGGATCCCGAAGCCACCATCGCATCCGGCGGGTCAAGCGGCGGTTCGGGAGCTGCGGTCGTGGCCGGATTGGCTGTGGCCTGCTGGGGACGGGCATGGGCGGATGATTCGTCAGCCGGCGCGATGTGCGGCGTGCCGGCGATGATGGGCAATTATGGACGCGTTTCTCGGTTCGGTCTGACTGCGTTTGCGTCTTCGCTGGATCGGATTTGGCCGTTTGTGTAGAACGTGAAAGATGTCGCGGGGGTGCTGCACGTGACGCGGGGCGCGACCGAACGACTCGACTTCGACGACGGCGGCGGGCCGGATTACGCGGCAGATCTCGGCAAGCCCGTGAGCGGAATGCGCATCGGAATACCTAAACAGTATGACGGCGCGGAAATTATGATGGTGCCGCAAGAATATCGAAGCAGGCCTCGAGATTCTGAAAAACTGGGCTGCAAGCGATCGACATCGAGATGCCGCATACGGACTACGCGATCGCGGTGTACTACATTATCGCGACGGCGGGGCGAGCTGGAACCGGCGCGCTATGATGGCGTGCGTTACGGGTCGCGCGTGAAGGTCGATCCTGCTGGCGATGTATCGCAAGACGCGGGTGCTGGCTTCGGCGCCAAGGTAAAGCGCAGATCGTGCTCGGTACGTACGTACTTTTCGGCTGGGTATTACGATGGATACTATTTGAAGGGGGATTGCGTGGCCTGGTTCCGCAGCATCGCGACGCGTCTACGAAGTCGATGCGATTGTGACGCCGACTTCGCCTGCGGCGTTCAAACTGGCGAACGGACGAATGATCCATTGCAGATGTATCTGGTGCATTTTATACGGTTACGGAATCGCTCGGAGGGAATCCTGTAATTTGGTGCCGTGTGGGAAGGTTTGCGGGAAGCTGCCCGTCGGGCCGCGGATTTTTGGGCCGGCATTTGGTGAACGAGTTTTGCAATTGGCGCATGCGTTTGAGCAGGGCGCGGTTCTGCGATTTAGTTGTTGTCTGCTCCGAGACGATTCACTGGTTAAGGGTTCCTAGGCTCAGTTTTGGTCCGATGGCAAACGGATGCACTTGTCCAGGGACCCGATCGAATCAACAATGTAACCCATTCGTGTCGAGATTAGCTTGCATCCTTGAGTTGGCGCATGCGCAGAGCCGCATGCTGGAACCGCGGATAAGGTACCGGCGGATCAGTGGCGAACCCGGCCTAAGGATGGCGGATTGTCGGCTGCGGAAATCGTTGCCCACTTGATCATGGTGGAGCGGAGCGTGGGCGGGAAGGCCGACCGAGTGGTGGAGCACCGACCGAAGCGATTTACACGGCTCCAGAAGCTGGATTTTCCGCTCGCTCTGGTGGAAGCGTGGCCGGTAAAGCGGCAGGCACCGTTGCCGGTCGATCCGGAAATGCTCGCCGAGAAGGAAACGATGCTTGCAGCGCTTCGTAAGATCCGGGAGCGCATGCTGGCATTCATCGACGAAACCAAGGAACGGAATCTGGGTGTCTTTTGCTGGAAGCACCGTTTCCTGGGAAGTCTTAGCACGTACGTGTCGTCCGAGATGTGGCGCGGCATGAGCTACGACACCGAAAACAGATGCGAGAAATAGCAATCAGCGCCTGAAGCCATAGCAAGACTTGCAAAAATAGGACAGATCCCAGATCCTTGGTACAGGGTTTGCTGTGAGAGTAATGCCGAAATTGACGGCTTTTCGACCGAAAACGTTCGGTTTTATTGGGGTTTAAAAGAAAAGTACCAATCGAAGGATTCGGGCTGGATGGAACGGAACGACTATTGCTCTGGTGTCTGTGCAGCTGATACGATACACCCAGCATCGAAAGCAGTTGAATCGATGACCAATCGTAAGAGCGGCGAGCCAGAAAGAGGCCAAGGCCATGGTTACCGTAAAAGCCAGCCAGAAATCTTTACCGACTCGAAGTTGCGACGCTGACCGGGATCTGCGTTGACCACCTGCATAACTTCGCCAAGAGCCGCCACCTGGGGTTTATCGCCCGGGCTGCGGAAGCGGCGGGGAAACAGGCCGACCAGTGGTTGTTACGTTGTCGGACCTGATGGTGCTGGTGACGCTGTCCCGAAGTGCACGCACTAAGCTGACGCACTTGGCTCGGTTGCGCCTGAGGCGCGACCGCTAATGACGATATTTGGCTCTCCGGCTTTGGCCGGAGAGCCCTTTTTGTTTTTGGAGGTGATATCAGGCGGACCCCCCCCCGGTTATTTCTGTAAGAATCTGATTCTACGTAGGTTAGGGCGAGAGATGGTGGGAGAATGTGATTCTAGGGGAGTTAGGAGTTGGCAGGGTATCTTACGTGGCTGATACCGGCGGAGGTGCTTGCGGCTCAAAGGCGGCTCTCGGGCGCCGCACTCCAAACGGGTAGGCGCAAGATTCGATGGGAGTTATATTACCACGGAGTTACCTCCATGTCAAGAGGGTTTTGGGATACGATCACGGGCTCAGAATTTGAATGCGAAGTTTACGGTTGGTTTGAGGTGTGGCGTGGCTGGGAAGATGGATTTCATACGTGACGAGGCGAGGAGCGGGGCATCTATGTCCAATGGCGGGACTAAGACGGGGGCGGGTATGGAATACAGGCAGTTGGGCGGATCGGGGTTGAAGGTGCCGGTTCTGAGCTTTGGGACGGGAACATTTGGCGGTGGGAACGAGTTTTTCAAGGCTTGGGGGGCTAGCGATGTCGCGGAGGCGACGCGGCTGGTCGATATTTGCCTCGACGCCGGGCTGAACATGTTGGATACGGCGGACATTTATTCGAACGGGCTGGCGGAGGAGATTACGGGGCAGGCGATCAAGGGGCGGCGCGACAAAGTGCTGATCTCGACGAAGGCGACGTTTCGGGTCGGAGAAGACGTTAATGACGTCGGCTCGTCGCGCTTTCATTTGCTGAAGGCGGTTGAAGGCAGCTTGCGGCGGCTGGGTACGGATTACATCGACATCTATCACATGCATGGGTTCGACGCGACGGCGCCGGTGGAAGAGACGCTACGGACGCTGGATGGATTGGTGCAGAGCGGGAAGGTGCGCTACATCGCGTGTTCGAATTTTTCGGGCTGGCACTTGATGAAGTCGCTGGCGGTGTCGGACCGGTATGGGTGGACGCGGTACGTCGCGCACCAGGCGTATTACTCTTTGATTGGGCGCGAGTTTGAGTGGGAGTTGATGCCTCTGGGGATCGATCAGAGGGTCGGGACGATTGTGTGGAGCCCGCTGGGATGGGGGCGTTGACCGGGAAGATCGGGCGCGGAAAACCGCTGCCGAAGCAGAGCCGGCTGCACAAGACGGCGGATTTCGGGCCGCAGGTTGAGGAAGAATATTTGTATAAAGTGGTTGATGGGTTGGAAGAAGTGGCAAAAGAGGTTGGGAAGCCGGTGCCGGTGGTGGCGCTGAATTGGTTGCTGCAACGGCCAACGGTCGACAACGTGGTGATTGGCGCGCGGAACGAGGAGCAGTTACGGCAGAACTTGCTGGCGGTGGGGTGGAAGTTGACGGCGGAGCAGGTGGCGAAGCTGGATAAGGCGAGTGACCGGACGCCGGTGTATCCGTATTGGCATCAGCGGCAGTTTGTGGAGAGGAATCCGATGCCGTGCCGATTGTGGAGTGAGGTGTGGGGGTCGGAGCGTTCTGCTATGCTCGAATGAGCGGTCAACCTGCGGTGAGGTGAATTGCATCGCAATAGGGTGACGGTGGCGCCGGGGCGCTTCTCAGGGTTCTCGCATGGGATTCCAGGGTTCAACTCGAAAGGGACTGATGTGGCTTAGCTGCGCTGCAGTGGCGGCTGGGCTGGGCGTTGGTGTGTCTGCCGCGGCGCGAATTGGGGCGCAGAGTGCGCAGGATAGTGCGGCGGCGCGGATTACGCGTGGGAAGAAGCTGATGTTGAAGGATGGGTCGTTTCAGTTGGTGAGGAGTTACGAGAAGAAGGGCGACCGGGTGAGGTTTTTTTCGGAGGAGCGCGGGGATTGGGAAGAAATCCCGGCGGCGATGGTGGATTGGGACGCGACTGCGAAAGCGGAGAAGGCGACGACGGCGGCCGACGATGCGCTGGCGGCGAAGGTGCACAAACAGGAAGAGGCTCAGCGAATCGATACGACGCTGGATGTGGATGCAAGCCTTCTAGTGGGGGGCGGGGCTTTTTTGCCGCCGGGCGAAGGGATGTTTGCAGTGGAAGGAAAGTCGGTGATTCCGATTCCGCAGGTGGGGTCGGCGGTGAAGACGGACCGGAAGAATCAGTTGAAACGAGTCCTATCGCCGCTGCCGATTATCCCGGCGAAACAGAATATCGAGCTTGAGGGAAAGCGGGCGACGCTGCGGATCAATTCCGGGAATCCGGAGTTTTATTTGCGGGAGTTGTCGACGGAGGACGAGCAGGAGTCGGGATTGGAACGCACGACGAGGCAGAGTACGACGGGACCGGATGTGGAGTTGTTGCGCGCGACGGTTAAGGGGAACAAACGGATTCTGGAATCAGTGCGGAGCTTTATGGGGCAGGAAGTTGCGCGAGAGAACAAGACGATTTCGATTCAGCAATGGGAAGTGGCGAAGAGAGTTTACCGGTATACGTTGAGCGAGCCGTTGCCGCCGGGAGAATATGCGCTGGCGGAATTGTTGCCGGGGGGGTTGAATTTGTTTGTTTGGGATTTTGGGGTTGATGAGAAAAACGGCGACGTAAAGAAGCCATGACGTAATGAAGTAACGATGAAAGACGGATGTGGGCACGGCTTTGGCCGTGCCTTTTTTGTCTTAGTGGGGCGAAAGAAAAAAGCAAATGCAAAATCAGATTCCTACCTGCGCAAGCCGACGCGTTCGCGGGAAGCGAACGCGAAGAAAAAACGTCGGCTTGCTTCGGTTGGAATGACAGGTATCTGGGTCGCGCGCCAAGCATTTCGGTTATGCGCCAAGGCGGACAAGACCGGCAAAACCCGCGCGGCGGGAAAGACGGGCACGGTGTTCCGTGCCCCTACAGTTGGCTGAATGCGTTGGGCTCAGTAGTCGGTCACGTTGGAATCGGCGGGCGAGGGCAAATTTTTTGCTGCGGTGCGATTGGGACTAGCGGGCGGGGAGGATTTGGATTAAGGGGATGGATTGGGGGGAGGCGAAGGCGGTGGCGTCGGTGAAGCCGCGTTGGAGCATGTTGGCGGTGGGGATGTTGGTGCGGATGAAGGATTTTTCGCAGTCGGCGGTGCTGGGGCCGCGCATGTTGCCTTCCATCCAAGCGAGGCCGGGGCAGCGGGTGCAGCTGCCGAGATGCGAGCAAGATTTGCAGGTAGTGAGATGTTTGCCGCGGATGCCGCGCACTTCGTTGAACTGCGGCGAATTTTTCCAGATGTCGAGAAAATTTTGTTCGCGAACGTTGCCGCAGGTGAGCGGGAACTGGACGCAGGGGTAGACGTCGCCCCACGGGGAGACGTAGGCGGCGGTGTGGCCGGCGCTGCACGGGTAGCCTTCGAGCGTGTCTTCGTCAACGGTGGTTGGCGGAGCGCAAAACTCTTCGACGTTTCCCACCAGAGTTGAATCGGTAAAGACGGTGCGCAGACTGTCGGACGTGATGCGCAGGCGGAGGAGCGCCGCGTCACCGTTCATCATCGGCGTGATGGTGGGATCGAGGGTGTAGTGTGCGCCGACTTCGACAGCGAGCTGGCGGACGCCTTCGGCGTCGTCGAGATTCCCTTTCATCAAAACGTTGGCGATGGTGACTTTGAGGCCGTGGGCTTTGAGTAGGCGGATGCCGTTGATGGTGCGATCGAGCGAACCGGGAACTTTGGAGATGCCGTCGTGGACCTGTGCGCGATGGGAATAGACGCTGATCTGAATTTGTTCCACGTTGAGTTCGCGAAGGCGGCGCGCCTGTTTTTCGCGAATGAGGATGGCGTTGGTTTTCAACTTTACGTTGAAACCGAGCGAGCGTGCGTACTCGATGATTTCGAAAATATCGGGGCGGATGAGCGGTTCGCCGCCACTGATGGTGAGGAAGAAGACGCCCGCGGCCGCGAGTTGATCGAGCGTGGACTTAATTTCGGCGGTGGACATTTCGCCGTCGCCGTCGTGATCGAGATAGCAGTGTTCGCAGCGCTCATTGCAGCGATAGGTGACGTCGAGATGGACGGTGATCGGGACGCCGCGCTCGAGAGCTTTGCGATTGAGATCGGTAATGAGGCTCATTTGGTTGTGGTGGTAACGGCTGGGCGCGGCTCGGCGGACAGATGAAGTATGCCGAGCTCGGCGAGGCTCGCTACGAGCGTTTCGGCGTCGCGATAGGCGATTTCGGGTGCGACGTCGAATTCCTGGCAAATTTGATTTTCGACAATGTCACGGAGAGAAGTTTTTCCGTCGGCGGCGTTCCAGATCAACGTGGCGGTTTCGTTGAGGCTGAAGAGCGTGGAATCGGTGGCGGACATGATCATCATTTCGCCGGCGAGTTCGCGAGCGGCGACGGCGTGGCTGCGAGTGAGGTAGGTGGTTGCGGCATTGAGTGGCGTGGCGTTGTGCAGGGTAGCGGGGGTGGTTGTCACTGGATGAGCTCCCAAGCACGCGCGTCGGGCGTGAAGATCAGCTGGGCGACGGGGACGCGCGAGACAAAATCGAGAACGGAATCGAAAACTTTGGCGACGAGATCTTTTTCTTCGGCGAAGAAGAGTACGTGACGCATGATGGCGCGGGCGGCGTCGATTTTCGCGATCGGGGCGATGCGATTTTCGGAGCCCTGGACGAGGAGATAGAGAGCTTCGAGCGGGGCGGAAGTGTTGGCGCCGACGCGGGCGAGTTCGCCGGCGAAGGGCGTTCCGAAGGCGATGTAGTTTTTATTCCTTTTGTCGTTCATTTTATTGGGGTCGCAGCGAACGTAGGAAATTTCGTCGGTGAGGACGGTGGCGTCGCCCGGGGCGAGACGCGACATCGTAGTTTTGCCGGCGCCGGAAACTCCGGCGAAGAGGAACGCGCGTTTGTTTCGGATTGCGCTGGCGGCGTGGAGGAGGAAGCCGCCATCGTCCGCGAGGACGAGCGAATGGGTGATGCGTAGGACGGTATCAATCGAATAGGGATTCGGGCATTGCGTGATGCGGCCGTGGCCAGCGCGCGGGTCCCAAGTGGCGTCGAAATCGCCGCGGCGAAAATGCCAGAGAGAACCGTTGCGCGTGACGCGAGCGTCTTCGTCGGAGGCGCGGCCGCGGGCGTCGAGATCGATTTCGAAACGGCAGGCGGGCTTTTTTGCGGCGGCGGTGGCGTAGGATTCGTTGCGTGTGGCGAATGTTTCGTAACGGGATTCGAGGACTTCGCAGAATTCCGGGTCGCTGGGCTGGAGCAGGATGGGGATGCCGCCGATTTCGATGGTGACGGACGGGAGCGATTGCTCCGATGATTTTTTGCACTCGCGCTCGCACGCGCGCCGATGCTCACGTGTTTCGTCGTGAGCGAGGTCGGGGGCGATCGGGGCGTGGAGCATCAGGCGAATCCCTGGAGATGATCGGATGCGGCGCGATCACCAAAATCGGTGGAGCGTCCCGAGAGGCGCGTGCGGAGAAGATGCGTGGCGAGCAAGAGGCGCGCGAACGTGGGCGAATTGCGCACGGCCCAGCGCATGGCGCGCGTGAATGGACCGGGCTTGACGACGATTTCGATCGATTTGCCGCGGCGCTGAATGTGCGTCACGCGGCCGAGAAGCTGGGTGGCGTCGATGGATGGATCTTCTTTGGGAAGGGCGTCGCCGCGCGTGGCGAAGACGACGCGATTGCGCTCGGGCCATTTGCGGGTGACGCGATGCACGAAAGCGCGTCCACCGAGAAGAAAGAAAACGATTTCGCCGCGGCGGGCGCCGGCCGCGGAATCGGAACGGACGGTGAGGCGATCGCCGGGATAGATCGCGGGGATCATGCTGCTGCCATGCGCGACGAAATGAACTTCGCCGAAGCGGTGGAGGATTTCGGCGGCGAGATCGAGGCGGGCGTCGTGGGCGGTCGATGCGGCGGGCGCGGACGCCGTGCGGGCGTCGGGCCGCACGTGCGCGGACGCGGGCGCTGTGCGGGCGTCGGGCCGCGCGGACGCGAGCGCTTGCGTTTGAGATTGAGGCGCAATTTTTGGATCGGCAGCGGGAGCAGGGGCGGCTGCGGTGGCGTTGCGAGGAGTCAGGAGTTCCTCCGGTTGAAGCGGCATTGGGCCTGGGTGGGACCGAGCTTTCCGCAGGCGAGCGCCATGGTTTCGAAAACTTTTTCGTGTTGGAAGGCGGGTTTGACGTAGAGGCGCTTGGGTTTGGCAGGTTGTGCCGGTTGCCGAGTTGGTGGGCGGCCGATTTCTATCTTTATCATTGCAGCACCCGACCTGAGAGTTTCAGGCACAGCTCTGCGTGTTCGTTCCGGTTTGAGGATCGCCACAGTCTTGTCCTGCCTCAGAGAATTGAAATAGATGCTGGATGCCTGAGGGAAGCCGCTATTGTTGTCGGCGACCATTGAGTAACGACCATGCTGCTGAACTTGGCCTTAAAGGTTCCCGGCGTTGTTGGAACTTGTGTCGTGAATCCCGTGGATGTGAATGATAGATTTGGCAGGCCCCGAGTGTTGCGAAGAACGTCGAACCGAACAAAATGTCATCGTTCGACGCCGAATTGAAGAACTCGCCGATGGGCGCGTATTCGCTGCCAACTGGATTGCCGCTGTCGTGTCCTGAGGCGCGCCGGAAGCCATAACACCACCCGTGCCTCGATTCACACCGTAGAGTAACCGCTAGCGCCACCGGTCGCTCCGGCGGTCGTGAGGTTCCGATCGTGCCGGTGACTCCACCCACGTAGATCTGGGCTCCAGCCGGCGTTGCATTCGTGAAATAACGTCGCTCAGAGCCGGAGCGTGAATGTTGACTGGTCGCCATTTCCGATAGGCACAGCGACCGAGGAACTAAAGTCCGC
Organism: uncultured Acidobacteriota bacterium; assembly: GCA_963795355.1. Taxonomy (GTDB): domain Bacteria; phylum Acidobacteriota; class Terriglobia; order Acidiferrales; family UBA7541; genus Acidiferrum. The sequence goes on along the minus strand of CAWCHM010000003.1, from coordinate 2,907 downwards.
TTTTGCTTGAACGAGAACGCCGTGATTTCCATTTCCCGCCGAACCGCTGACGATGTAAATAAAACTGTTGCCGCCATCGACGATCGGGGGATCGACAATCGCGCGAAAGGGCTTTACGGCGATTACCATCGCCGACCGCGATCGAAGCGACGACTCCCGCTTGAGTGATCGAGTACAACTTGCCGTCGGAACAACCGACGTAGACGTTGAGGTTGTTGAAGTCAAGGATGGGGCCGGTTAGCTCTTGCCGGAGCAGACGCTGACCGCACCGCCGGTGCCCCAACTCGTATCAACGCTGGCGCAAGGCCACCTACCACACTAGTGCATGCCGGAAGGGTGCAGAAAACATTTTTAACTCTGTAGAGAACACCTATGTCGTTGCCGACGTATGCGAAGTCGTTGGCGTAATCGATGTAGGGGGAAGAGTGAGTATCCGTGCCGGTCGTCGCGGCTCCCGAACGCCAGTCGGAAGCGACACCGGTGGTTGCGCCGGTGCGGCTGGGGCGACGGGTTACTGAAAGTCAAGTTATGGCCTTTGGCGCCGTGGTCGTTTGAAGATTTGTGCGAGCGCAGTGTCTCCGGCCCGCCAAGCCAGAACATGAAAATGCGCAGCGCTTCCCGAGGCGGATTCAACAAATGCGACTTTCTTGCCATCCAGGGAAATTGCGGGCGATGTCGGACTGCTCCACCAGCCAGCGATTGCGTGGACGTTGTAGGACCACATGACAGTCGCTTCAGTTTTGTGTCGGTGCCGCACCGCACCGGAGTGGGTTGCAAAAACCGTTCGAATTCCGTTAGTGCCCGTTGTCCCGCTATAAAGATTGTTCAAAGCCACGATGTTCGCTTGAGTGGCCGACAGTTTGGGCTATCGGGAAAGACGACGAAATCATTGGCGCAGTGGGGGTAGCGGTTTGGTCGAAAGTGTATTTCGCCGGATACTGCTGTTGACGGGCCGCGGTCGCCCCGAGACTAATGTTCCAATCTGCGCTGCATGCCGCCCGGGGAAGTGCGCAGCGGAAAACGACGGATTGGATTGCGCAAACCGAATTGGAGATAACTGCGGGACGAGAACGGTTGATTGCGCTGGCGGTTTCGCTGTTCCATTTCGCGCCAATGCAACTGGCGCGAGGATCGCGGCTCGCGGCTTCGAGAGCGCGGGATGTGCCGAATTGCGTGTAGACGACGTGGCGCGTCGACCAATCGGAAATTCTTGGAGAGCGGAGCTCAGCGGCGCCGAGGGGCGCGCCGGGGCGCGCGATGGGCGCTTGCGGATCGTTGGGCAAGGCGCGCGTGACGCGGGAGTGCTGGTCGGACGAATAGAAAAACGGGAGAATTCCCGCAGGCAGAAACAGGAACAGGGCGAAGCGCCCAGTCCAAGGAAGGGTCTTGGTCATGGTGTTTCCGGACAAAGCTCCAAATGAGCAATCTGTATAGGAACAAGTGTCTTATGGGCGGGTGAGAGAGTCCGATAACGAAAAGCGAGGCGTGTGGGCAAATGGTAAAGGGGGGCGTACGCTTACTCACGTAACGGCGAGGCGGAGATTGGCGAGGCGCGGGTGATGGATGCAAGTGGAGATGACGATGAAAGGTTGAACGAAGGGTGCTGATTGATATCAGTGCTTGGCGACGGGGGTGGTGACGAAAATTTCGCGGAAGATGGCGAGGACTTCGGAGATGCGGAAAGGTTTCTGGAGACGGCGCGGCTCGTTCGAACCGGCGACCGAAGGCTCGACGAGATCGCCGGTCATGTAAACGACGGTGGGCTTGTAGACGCCGGCGGCGGAGAGAATTTGCTGCGCGGCTTCGTGGCCGGCGAGCGAGTGGCCGTTGGCGACGAGATTGACGTCGCACAAGAGGATGTCGTAGCTGCGCTCTCGGACGAGCTGGACGGCGCCGACGGGAGTGGAGGCGCAGTCAACGTGGAGGCCGTGAGCGGAGAGGCCTTCTTCGAGGAGCATGCGGATGCTTTCTTCGTCGTCGAGGACGAGGATGGAGCGTCCGGAAAAGATGCCGGCGTCGAGAGCGCGAATCGTTGGCGGAAGAGCGGGCGTGGAGCCGTCGAGAACAGCGGGAGGCGCTGGCGCAGCGGGATCTTTTTCGATGGCGAGCGGGAGGAACACGGTGAAGGCGGAGCCGCCGACGGGGAGTGTCTCGACGTCGATGGAGCCGCCGTGCTCGCGAATGATCGCGGTGCAGATGCTGAGGCCGAGGCCGGTGCCGCCGCCGGGACGTTTGGTAGTGTAGAACGGATCGAAGAGTTTCGACAGCGCCTCGGGGAGAATGCCGACGCCGTCGTCCTGCACGGTGACGGAGACGTTGTCGCCAATGCGGCCGACGCGAATCTGAATGCGGCCGGACTCGCGGACTTCGCGGATGGCGTGCTCGGCGTTGCTGATGAGATTGAGGAAGACCTGGATGAGCTGATTGGCGTCACCGACGACGGAATAGAGACCAGCCTGGGCGTGGAATTCGACGCTGATGCTGTTGCGGCGGAGAGAATGTTCGTGGAGCTGGAGCGTGCGCTCGATGATGTTGCTGATGTCGAGTGTTTTTTTCTGCGGGGCGGCGGGGCGCGAGAATTCGAGCAAATTCTGGACGATGCGGGCGGCGCGGCGAGCCTGGCGATGGGTGAGATCGAGCTGGCGCTTGGTGGCTTCGTCGATGCCGGCGCGCTCGCGGAGTAATTCGGTGACGCCGAGAATCGCGGTGAGCGGGTTGTTGAGTTCGTGGGCAACGCCGGCGAGCATCTGGCCCATGGCGGCGAGTTTTTCGGCCTGGATGAGTTGCTCTTCGAGGCGCTTGACGTCGGTGACGTCGCGACCGGAAATGATGACGCCGTCGATCTTGCCGGTTTCGTCGTAGAGCGGGCTGAGATGGCAGCGGACGCGGCGCCATTCGCCGTTCTTG
>CAWCHM010000002.1:0-19149 GCA_963795355.1 uncultured Acidobacteriota bacterium | reverse complement strand
CAAACCCAAGCGCCTCTACGTCAAACCCGCCTTCCAACACGAAAAAGTTTTCGAAACCATGGCGCTCGCCTGCGGGAAGCTCGGTCCCACCCAGGCCCAATGCCGCTTCAACCGGAGGAACTCCTGACTCCTCGCAACGCCACCGCAGCCGCCCCTGCTCCCGCTGCCGATCCAAAAATTGCGCCTCAACCTCAAACGCAAGCGCCCGCGTCCGCGCACGTGCGGCCCGACGCCCGCACGGCGTCCGCGCCCGCCGCATCGACCGCCCACGACGCCCGCCTCGATCTCGCCGCCGAAATCCTCCACCGCTTCGGCGAAGTTCATTTCGTCGCGCATGGCAGCAGCATGATCCCCGCGATCTATCCCGGCGATCGCCTCACCGTCCGTTCCGATTCCGCGGCCGGCGCCCGCCGCGGCGAAATCGTTTTCTTTCTTCTCGGTGGACGCGCTTTCGTGCATCGCGTCACCCGCAAATGGCCCGAGCGCAATCGCGTCGTCTTCGCCACGCGCGGCGACGCCCTTCCCAAAGAAGATCCATCCATCGACGCCACCCAGCTTCTCGGCCGCGTGACGCACATTCAGCGCCGCGGCAAATCGATCGAAATCGTCGTCAAGCCCGGTCCATTCACGCGCGCCATGCGCTGGGCCGTGCGCAATTCGCCCACGTTCGCGCGCCTCTTGCTCGCCACGCATCTTCTCCGCACGCGCCTCTCGGGACGCTCCACCGATTTTGGTGATCGCGCCGCATCCGATCATCTCCAGGGATTCGCCTGATGCTCCACGCCCCGATCGCCCCCGACCTCGCTCACGACGAAACACGTGAGCATCGGCGCGCGTGCGAGCGCGAGTGCAAAAAATCATCGGAGCAATCGCTCCCGTCCGTCACCATCGAAATCGGCGGCATCCCCATCCTGCTCCAGCCCAGCGACCCGGAATTCTGCGAAGTCCTCGAATCCCGTTACGAAACATTCGCCACACGCAACGAATCCTACGCCACCGCCGCCGCAAAAAAGCCCGCCTGCCGTTTCGAAATCGATCTCGACGCCCGCGGCCGCGCCTCCGACGAAGACGCTCGCGTCACGCGCAACGGTTCTCTCTGGCATTTTCGCCGCGGCGATTTCGACGCCACTTGGGACCCGCGCGCTGGCCACGGCCGCATCACGCAATGCCCGAATCCCTATTCGATTGATACCGTCCTACGCATCACCCATTCGCTCGTCCTCGCGGACGATGGCGGCTTCCTCCTCCACGCCGCCAGCGCAATCCGAAACAAACGCGCGTTCCTCTTCGCCGGAGTTTCCGGCGCCGGCAAAACTACGATGTCGCGTCTCGCCCCGGGCGACGCCACCGTCCTCACCGACGAAATTTCCTACGTTCGCTGCGACCCCAATAAAATGAACGACAAAAGGAATAAAAACTACATCGCCTTCGGAACGCCCTTCGCCGGCGAACTCGCCCGCGTCGGCGCCAACACTTCCGCCCCGCTCGAAGCTCTCTATCTCCTCGTCCAGGGCTCCGAAAATCGCATCGCCCCGATCGCGAAAATCGACGCCGCCCGCGCCATCATGCGTCACGTACTCTTCTTCGCCGAAGAAAAAGATCTCGTCGCCAAAGTTTTCGATTCCGTTCTCGATTTTGTCTCGCGCGTCCCCGTCGCCCAGCTGATCTTCACGCCCGACGCGCGTGCTTGGGAGCTCATCCAGTGACAACCACCCCCGCTACCCTGCACAACGCCACGCCACTCAATGCCGCAACCACCTACCTCACTCGCAGCCACGCCGTCGCCGCTCGCGAACTCGCCGGCGAAATGATGATCATGTCCGCCACCGATTCCACGCTCTTCAGCCTCAACGAAACCGCCACGTTGATCTGGAACGCCGCCGACGGAAAAACTTCTCTCCGTGACATTGTCGAAAATCAAATTTGCCAGGAATTCGACGTCGCACCCGAAATCGCCTATCGCGACGCCGAAACGCTCGTAGCGAGCCTCGCCGAGCTCGGCATACTTCATCTGTCCGCCGAGCCGCGCCCAGCCGTTACCACCACAACCAAATGAGCCTCATTACCGATCTCAATCGCAAAGCTCTCGAGCGCGGCGTCCCGATCACCGTCCATCTCGACGTCACCTATCGCTGCAATGAGCGCTGCGAACACTGCTATCTCGATCACGACGGCGACGGCGAAATGTCCACCGCCGAAATTAAGTCCACGCTCGATCAACTCGCGGCCGCGGGCGTCTTCTTCCTCACCATCAGTGGCGGCGAACCGCTCATCCGCCCCGATATTTTCGAAATCATCGAGTACGCACGCTCGCTCGGTTTCAACGTAAAGTTGAAAACCAACGCCATCCTCATTCGCGAAAAACAGGCGCGCCGCCTTCGCGAACTCAACGTGGAACAAATTCAGATCAGCGTCTATTCCCATCGCGCACAGGTCCACGACGGCATCTCCAAAGTTCCCGGTTCGCTCGATCGCACCATCAACGGCATCCGCCTACTCAAAGCCCACGGCCTCAAAGTCACCATCGCCAACGTTTTGATGAAAGGGAATCTCGACGACGCCGAAGGCGTCCGCCAGCTCGCTGTCGAAGTCGGCGCACACTACACCCTCGATCCCACCATCACGCCGATGATGAACGGTGACGCGGCGCTCCTCCGCCTGCGCATCACGTCCGACAGTCTGCGCACCGTCTTTACCGATTCAACTCTGGTGGGAAACGTCGAAGAGTTTTGCGCTCCGCCAACCACCGTTGACGAAGACACGCTCGAAGGCTACCCGTGCAGCGCCGGCCACACCGCCGCCTACGTCTCCCCGTGGGGCGACGTCTACCCCTGCGTCCAGTTCCCGCTCATCTGCGGCAACGTTCGCGAACAAAATTTTCTCGACATCTGGAAAAATTCGCCGCAGTTCAACGAAGTGCGCGGCATCCGCGGCAAACATCTCACTACCTGCAAATCTTGCTCGCATCTCGGCAGCTGCACCCGCTGCCCCGGCCTCGCTTGGATGGAAGGCAACATGCGCGGCCCCAGCACCGCCGACTGCGAAAAATCCTTCATCCGCACCAACATCCCCACCGCCAACATGCTCCAACGCGGCTTCACCGACGCCACCGCCTTCGCCTCCCCCCAATCCATCCCCTTAATCCAAATCCTCCCCGCCCGCTAGTCCCAATCGCACCGCAGCAAAAAATTTGCCCTCGCCCGCCGATTCCAACGTGACCGACTACTGAGCCCAACGCATTCAGCCAACTGTAGGGGCACGGAACACCGTGCCCGTCTTTCCCGCCGCGCGGGTTTTGCCGGTCTTGTCCGCCTTGGCGCATAACCGAAATGCTTGGCGCGCGACCCAGATACCTGTCATTCCAACCGAAGCAAGCCGACGTTTTTTTCTTCGCGTTCGCTTCCCGCGAACGCGTCGGCTTGCGCAGGTAGGAATCTGATTTTGCATTTGCTTTTTTCTTTCGCCCCACTAAGACAAAAAAGGCACGGCCAAAGCCGTGCCCACATCCGTCTTTCATCGTTACTCATTACGTCATGGCTTCTTTACGTCGCCGTTTTTCTCATCAACCCCAAAATCCCAAACAAACAAATTCAACCCCCCCGGCAACAATTCCGCCAGCGCATATTCTCCCGGCGGCAACGGCTCGCTCAACGTATACCGGTAAACTCTCTTCGCCACTTCCCATTGCTGAATCGAAATCGTCTTGTTCTCTCGCGCAACTTCCTGCCCCATAAAGCTCCGCACTGATTCCAGAATCCGTTTGTTCCCCTTAACCGTCGCGCGCAACAACTCCACATCCGGTCCCGTCGTACTCTGCCTCGTCGTGCGTTCCAATCCCGACTCCTGCTCGTCCTCCGTCGACAACTCCCGCAAATAAAACTCCGGATTCCCGGAATTGATCCGCAGCGTCGCCCGCTTTCCCTCAAGCTCGATATTCTGTTTCGCCGGGATAATCGGCAGCGGCGATAGGACTCGTTTCAACTGATTCTTCCGGTCCGTCTTCACCGCCGACCCCACCTGCGGAATCGGAATCACCGACTTTCCTTCCACTGCAAACATCCCTTCGCCCGGCGGCAAAAAAGCCCCGCCCCCCACTAGAAGGCTTGCATCCACATCCAGCGTCGTATCGATTCGCTGAGCCTCTTCCTGTTTGTGCACCTTCGCCGCCAGCGCATCGTCGGCCGCCGTCGTCGCCTTCTCCGCTTTCGCAGTCGCGTCCCAATCCACCATCGCCGCCGGGATTTCTTCCCAATCCCCGCGCTCCTCCGAAAAAAACCTCACCCGGTCGCCCTTCTTCTCGTAACTCCTCACCAACTGAAACGACCCATCCTTCAACATCAGCTTCTTCCCACGCGTAATCCGCGCCGCCGCACTATCCTGCGCACTCTGCGCCCCAATTCGCGCCGCGGCAGACACACCAACGCCCAGCCCAGCCGCCACTGCAGCGCAGCTAAGCCACATCAGTCCCTTTCGAGTTGAACCCTGGAATCCCATGCGAGAACCCTGAGAAGCGCCCCGGCGCCACCGTCACCCTATTGCGATGCAATTCACCTCACCGCAGGTTGACCGCTCATTCGAGCATAGCAGAACGCTCCGACCCCCACGCCTCACTCCACAATCGGCACCGGCGTCGGATTCCTCTCCACAAACTGCCGCTGATGCCAATACGGATACACCGGCGTCCGGTCACTCGCTTTATCCAGCTTCGCCACCTGCTCCGCCGTCAACTTCCACCCCACCGCCAGCAAGTTCTGCCGTAACTGCTCCTCGTTCCGCGCGCCAATCACCACGTTGTCGACCGTTGGCCGTTGCAGCAACCAATTCAGCGCCACCACCGGCACCGGCTTCCCAACCTCTTTTGCCACTTCTTCCAACCCATCCACCACTTTATACAAATATTCTTCCTCCACCTGCGGCCCGAAATCCGCCGTCTTGTGCAGCCGGCTCTGCTTCGGCAGCGGTTTTCCGCGCCCGATCTTCCCGGTCAGTCGCCCCCATCCCAGCGGACTCCACACAATCGTCCCGACCCTCTGATCGATCCCCAGAGGCATCAACTCCCACTCAAACTCGCGCCCAATCAAAGAGTAATACGCCTGGTGCGCGACGTACCGCGTCCACCCATACCGGTCCGACACCGCCAGCGACTTCATCAAGTGCCAGCCCGAAAAATTCGAACACGCGATATAGCGCACCTTCCCGCTCTGCACCAATCCATCCAGCGTCCGTAGCGTCTCTTCCACCGGCGCCGTCGCGTCGAACCCATGCATGTGATAGATGTCGATGTAATCCGTACCCAGCCGCCGCAAGCTGCCTTCAACCGCCTTCAGCAAATGAAAGCGCGACGAGCCGACGTCATTGACGTCTTCTCCGACCCGAAACGTCGCCTTCGTCGAGATCAGCACTTTGTCGCGCCGCCCCTTGATCGCCTGCCCCGTAATCTCCTCCGCCAGCCCGTTCGAATAAATGTCCGCCGTATCCAACATGTTCAGCCCGGCGTCGAGGCAAATATCGACCAGCCGCGTCGCCTCCGCGACATCGCTAGCCCCCCAAGCCTTGAAAAACTCGTTCCCACCGCCAAATGTTCCCGTCCCAAAGCTCAGAACCGGCACCTTCAACCCCGATCCGCCCAACTGCCTGTATTCCATACCCGCCCCCGTCTTAGTCCCGCCATTGGACATAGATGCCCCGCTCCTCGCCTCGTCACGTATGAAATCCATCTTCCCAGCCACGCCACACCTCAAACCAACCGTAAACTTCGCATTCAAATTCTGAGCCCGTGATCGTATCCCAAAACCCTCTTGACATGGAGGTAACTCCGTGGTAATATAACTCCCATCGAATCTTGCGCCTACCCTTTTGGAGTGCGGCGCCCTCGCGCCGCCTTTGAGCCGCAAGCACCTCCGCCGGTATCAGCCACGTAAGATACCCTGCCAACTCCTAACTCCCCTAGAATCACATTCTTACACCATCTCTCGCCTAACCTACGTAGAATCAGATTCTTACAGAAATAACCGGGGGGTGGGTCCGCCTGATATCACCTCCAAAAACAAAAAGGGCTCTCCGGCCAAAGCCGGAGAGCCAAATATCGTCAAATTAGCGGTCGCGCCTCAGGCGCAACCGAGCCAAGTGCGTCAGCTTAGTGCGTGCACTTCGGGAACAGCGTCACCAGCACCATCAGGTCCGACAGCGTAAACAGCCACTGGTCGGCCTGTTTCCCCGCCGCTTCCGCAGCGCGGGCGATAAAGCCCAGGTGGCGGCTCTTGGCGAAGTTATGCAGGTGGTCAACGCAGATCCCGGTCAGCGTCGCAACTTCCGAGTCGGTGAAGATCTTCTGGCTGGCTTTTACGGTAACCATGGCCTTGGCCTCTTTCTGGACTCGCCGCTCTTACGATTGGTCATCGATTCAACTGCTTTCGATGCTGGGTGTATCGTATTAGCTGCACAGACACCAGAGCAATAGTCGTTCCGTTCCATCCAGCCCGAATCCTTCGATTGGTACTTTTCTTTTAAACCCCAATAAAACCGGACGTTTTCGGTGGAAAAGCGGTGAATTTCGGCATTACTCACACAGCGAACCCTGTACCAAGGAGCAGGTAAAATTGTCCTACTTTTGCAAGTCTTGCTATGGCTTTCGGTAGCCGATTGCTATTTCTCGCATCTGTTTTTCGTGCCGTAGCTCATGCCGCGCCACCATCTCAAACCACTCGTACGTGCTCAGACTTCCCAGGAAAGGGTGCTTCCAGCGATAGACACCCAGATTCCGTTCCTTGGTTTCGTCGATGAATGCCAGCATGCGCTCCCGGATGTTACGAAGCGCTGCGAGCATCGTTTCCTTCTCGGCGAGCATTTCCGGATCGACCGGCAACGGTGCCTGCCGCTTTACCAACCGCGCTTCCACCAGAGCGAGCGGAAAATGCAGCTTCTGGAGCCGTGTAAATCGCTTCGGTGGGTGCTGCACCACGCGGTCGGCCTTCCCGACCACGCTCCGCTCCACCATGATCAAGTGGGCAACGATTTCCGCAGCCGACCATCCGCCATCCTTAGGCCGGGTTCGCCACTGATCCGCCGGCACCTCATCCGCGGTTCCAAGCATGCGGCTCTGCGCATGCGCCAATTTCTCAAGGATGGAAGCTAATCTCGACACGAATGAATTGATTGTTGATTGGATCGGATGCCTGGACAAGTGCATCCGTTTGCCGTGGGACCAAATCTGAGCCTAGGAACCCTTAACCAGTGAATCGTCTGGGAGCAGAACAACAACTAAATCGCAGAACCGCCGCCCTGCTCAAACGCATGCGCCAATTGCAAAACTCGGGTTTCGCCAAACGCTGGCCCAAAAATCTGCAGCCCGACGGGCAGCTTCCCGCAAACCTTCCCGCACGGCACCGAAATTCCAGGAATCCCCGCGAGCGATCCCGTAACCGTATAAATATCCGCCAGATACATCTGCAATGGATCATTCGTCCGTTCGCCGAGTTTGAACGCTGGCACTGGCGAAGTCGGCGTCACGATCGCATCGACTTTGGTGAACGCATCGCGAAAATCCTGCGCAATCAGGGCACGCACTTTCTGTCCCTTCAAATAGTATGCATCGTAATACCCAGCCGAAAGTACGTACGTACCGAGCACGATCCTGCGCTTTACCTCGGCGCCGAAGCCAGCACCGCGCGTCTTGCGATACATCGCCAGCAGGGAATCGTCGTTCACGCGCAACCCGTAGCGCACGCCGTCATAGCGCGCCAGGTTCGAGCTCGCCTCGGCCGTCGCGATGATGTAGTACACGGCGATCGCGTAATCCGTGTGCGGCATTTCGATGTCGATCAGCTTGCAGCCCAGTTTTTTCAGAATCTCGAGGCCTGCTTCGATATTCTTGCGGACACCTTCATCCATGCCCGCGCCGTAATACTGTTTCGGTATTCCGATGCGCATTCCGCTCACGGGCTTGCCGAGTTCTGCCGCGTAATCCGGCACCGCCGCCGTCGTCGAAGTCGAGTCGTTCGGATCGCGCCCCGCGATCACGTGCAGCACCGCCGCAACATCTTTCACGTTGTGCGCAAACGGCCCAATCCGATCGAGCGAAGACGCAAACGCAATCAGACCGTACCGCGAAACGCGTCCATAACTGCCCATCATCGCCGGCACGCCGCACATCGCGCCCGGCTGACGAATCGATCCGCCCGTGTCCGTCCCCAGCGAGGCCACAGCCAATCCGGCCGCGACCGCAGCTGCCGAACCGCCGCTTGACCCGCCCGGAATGCGATCGGTGGCTTCGGGATTCAGGACCGGTCCGTACGCGGAATTTTCGTTGGAGCTGCCCATCGCGAATTCGTCGCAGTTGGTCTTGCCCAGAATCACCGCGCCGGCATCTTCCAGTCGTGAAACCGCCGTCGCATCATAGGGAGGCAAATATTTTTCCAGAATTTTCGATCCGCAAGTCGTCGTCACGCCGCGTGTACTGAGCACATCCTTGACTGCAATAGGCACGCCCGCGAGTGGCGGCAAAGGCTTGCCCGCAGCGACCAGTCGCATCAACGCGATCCGCTTGCGCGTAGGCGCGCTCTTCGGCAAGCGCAAGAAAGGCATTCAGTTTTGGATTCTGAGCCGCGATCCGCGAAAAATGATCCGCCGCCAATTCGCGCGCCGAAATTTTCTTCGCCACAAGCGCAGTCTTGACGCTTTCAATTGTCCAATTTTCAGCCATTCGCCAGGTTTTCCGCAGTTCCCTAGGTGTTTCGTTACATCGTTACTTCATTACTTCTTTGCTTCGCCGCCGTCTTGAAAGACTATCTCTCGATCACCTTCGGCACCCGAAAATACGGCGCTTCCGGATCGGGCGCCTGCTTCAACAACTCCGCCGCGCCGTGGCAGGGAACTTCAACGTCTTCGCGCAGCGTCGCATCGGCCGTCTGATCGTCGGTCAATACCTGCGCCATCGGCTCGACATTCGCGGTATCAAGTTCGTTCAATTTCCCAATGTAATCGAGAATTTCGTTGAGCTGCTTTCCGTACGTTGCGAGTTCGTCTTCGGTGAGATCAAGATACGCAAGTTCCGCCACGCGCAGAACATCCTCCCGGCTGATTTTCAAGAAGCCACCTCAGCACCCTTCCTTTGATAGTGCGTGACGATGTAATTGTCGACGAGCGCCTGGAACGCCGCCGCCAATTCGTCGTACGTCCCTTCGAGGGTCACATCTTTTTTTCCGTCGATGTAAACGGGGCAGCGCGGCGCTTCGCCTGTTCCCGGCAAACTGATTCCGATATTCGCGGCTTTCGATTCGCCCGGGCCGTTCACGATGCAGCCCATCACGGCGAGCGTCATGGTTTCGACGCCGTCGTATTGCGTTTTCCAGATGGGCATCATGTCGCGGATGTAGTCCTGAATCGCTTCGGCCAATTCCTGAAACGTCGAGCTCGTCGTCCGCCCGCATCCCGGGCACGCCGTCACGCTCGGCGAAAACGATCGCAGCCCCAGCGCCTGCAACAATTCGCACGCGGCATAAACTTCCTCGCGCCGATCGCCGCCAGGACGGGGCGTCAGCGAAATGCGAATCGTGTCGCCGATGCCGTCATACAACAAAACGCCGAGTGAAGCCGCCGACCAAATTTGCCCCTTCATGCCCATGCCCGCTTCGGTCAATCCGAGATGCAGCGGCTGCTGCGTCTTTGACGACAAATCGCGATACACCGTGATCAAATCGCGCGGCCGCGATGTCTTGCACGAAATAATAATTTGATCGTTTCGCAGTCCCGACTCGAGCGCCAGCTCCGTCGATTGCAGCGCGCTCAGCACCATGCATTCATTGATGATGTCTTCCGATTCCTTGCCGAGATTCTGATCGGTGTTTTCCTGCATCTTGCGCATCACCAGCTCTTGATTCAGCGAGCCGCCATTTACGCCGATGCGCACCGGCTTTCCGTTATCGACCGCGATTTTGCAGATCGTCGAGAATTGCTCGTCGCGCCGCTGTCCCGCGCCAACATTCCCCGGATTGATCCGATACTTATCCAGCGCCGCCGCGCAGTCGGGATACTTGGTCAGCAGCACGTGCCCGTTGTAATGAAAATCCCCGATGATCGGCGCATTGCAACCCGCCGCCAGCAGCCGCTTCTTGATTTCTGGCACCGCCGCGGCAGCCTCCGGCACATTCACCGTCCAGCGCACGATTTCTGAGCCAGCTTCCGCCAACTCCAACGTCTGCTTGAACGTCGACTCAATGTCCGCCGTGTCGGTGTTGGTCATCGACTGCACAACGATCGGCGCGCCGCCGCCGACATTCACGTGGCCAACCTTCACGCCATACGTTTTGCGCCGCGGATGCACCGCACCCGTCGCATCGAACCCGTTAATTTGGGTAAGCATAGTCGCTTCTATTTTAGCAGAGAGGGGCGAAATCGCGCTCGCTCCGTCTTTGTGGAGACGAGCCTTACCTTTGCGAAGTTCCGGTGCTCTGTGGTACTCCCTTGATACATGACCCGATTCGATTTACCGCCCGCGCCAGAGTCTCAGCCCGACGCCGTCAAAGCATGGTCCGAGCCCGTCACGATTCCTACGTATCTCCCGATGGCGCCAGACAGGAATCCGATGTTCCTCGAGAAGAGGGTCTATCAGGGCAGCAGCGGCGCCGTTTATCCCTTGCCATTTTACGATCGCGTCGCTACCGAGCCGGTGCCACATGCGTGGCAGGCGCTTCACATTGAGAATGAATTCGTGCGGGTGATGGTGTTGCCCGAAATCGGCGGGCGCATTCACATCGGGCTCGACAAGACGAACAACTACGATTTTTTCTACCGGCAAAATGTGATCAAGCCCGCGCTCGTCGGTCTTGCCGGGCCGTGGTGTTCGGGCGGCGTTGAATTCAACTGGCCGCAGCATCATCGGCCGGCAACGTATATGCCGGTCGAAGCGGCGATCGAGCGGCACGCCGATGGCTCTCAAACGATATGGTGCTCCGATCACGATCCCATGCATCGCCTGAAAGGCATGCACGGCGTATGCCTGCATCCGGGCAAGTCCTACATCGAATTGAAGGTGCGGCTCTACAATCGCACGCCGTTTGTGCAAACGTTTTTGTGGTGGGCCAATCTCGCGACTCACGTTCACGAACTTTACCAATCGTTTTTCCCGCCTGACGTGCACTATGTGGCCGATCACGCGCGGCGTGCCACGAGCAAATATCCGCTGTGCGACGGCAAATATTACGGGGTGAACTACGGAGCGCGCGGAGAACATGGAGTTCCAGGAGAGGAGGGTCCCGACAACTTCGTTCCGCCGGGTACGTATCCGCTGAACGACATCAGTTGGTATGCGAACATTCCGGTGCCGACAAGCTATATGGCGATGGGCTCGTCGCAGGATTTTTCCGGTGGCTACGATCACAAAAAACGCGCGGGGTTGATTCTTCTGGCGAATCATCACATCGCGCCGGGCAAGAAACAGTGGACCTGGGGAAATCACAAGTTCGGCTACGCGTGGGATCGAAATCTCACTGACGACGACGGACCGTACGTCGAGTTGATGACTGGCGTTTTTACGGATAATCAGCCGGATTTTTCGTTTCTCGATCCCAGCGAGACAAAAACATTCAGCCAATATTGGTATCCAATCCGCGAAATCGGTCCTGCGGAGATGGCGAATCTCGATGCTGCGGCGAGCTTGGTCATTGAAAAGGGAACCGCCCGCGTTGGAGTTTGCGTGACGCGTGATTTCCCTGGCGCCGCGGTGCGCGTCGAGGTGAATGGTGAGTGCCTTGCCGAATGGAAGACGGATTTATCGGCTGGATCGGCACTTGTCGAAAAAGTTGAGCTACCAGCGGGAACGCGCGACGAAGATGTGGCTCTGATTGCCACTGACAAAGACGGTCGCGAAATCTTGCGCTATCAACCGAAGGCTTTCGCGGATGTAAAGCCGCCCGCGGCCGCGACCGAGCCGCCGCTGCCAGCCGACGTGGCCAGCAACGACGAACTCTACGTCATCGGTCTCCACCTCGATCAATATCGCCACGCCACGAGACATCCTGAACTCTATTGGCGCGAAGCTCTCCGCCGCGATCCGGGCGATGCGCGTTGCAACAACGCGATGGGTTTATGGCATTTACGACGAGGCGAATTCGCCGGCGCCGAAAAGCATTTTCGCGCGGCGATTGAGCGCCTCACCACGCGCAACGCGAATCCATATGACGAAGAGCCGCACTACAACCTCGGGCTCACGCTGCGCTATCTCGGGCGCGATGCCGAAGCTTACGATGCGTTTTACAAAGCGACGTGGAGCGGCAGATGGCAGGCCGCGGGATTCCAGCGTCTCGCCGAAATCGACGCGAGCCGCGCGGATTGGTCGCGCGCCGCAGATCATGCGCTGAAATCTCTACGCAAGGACGCCGACAATCTCAACGCGCGCAATCTCGCGACGATCGCGCTTCGGAATACCTGTCGATGGCAGGAGGCCGATCACGTTCTCGAGGAAACGCGTGCGCTCGATCCGCTCGATATCGGCAGCCGCTACCTCGCAAGCGGCGATATCCCGGCCGACGCGCAGATGGCGCTCGACCTTGCGTTCGAATACGAGCGTTGTGGTTTGTTCACAGAAGCGATCACGATCCTGGAACGCGCCGCTCAAACGCCGGCCACCGAAGGCTCCGCTCCGATGGTGCTTTACACGCTTGCGGCGTTTCGCGCCAAGAACGGTGATGCTACCGGTGCCGAACGCGCCTGGACTGAAGCCGCGTCCGCAAGCTCCGATTATTGCTTTCCGAATCGCCTGGAAGAATTGATCGTTCTGGAGGCGGCCATCGCCGCGCGTCCCAACGATGCGCGCGCGCCCTACTATCTCGGCAATTTGCTTTACGCGCGGCGTCGTCACAAAGATGCTATCGCGATGTGGGAGCGATCGACTCAAATCGACTCGACGGTTTCGATTGCATGGCGCAATTTGGGCATCGCATATTTCAACGTCGCCGGCGACGGCGCGAAAGCGCACGAAGCGTTTGACAAGGCGTTCGCCGCGAATCCTTCGGACTCGCGCGTATTGTACGAGCGCGATCAACTGTGGAAGCGCATCGGCGAGCGGCCGGAAGCACGGCTCGCGGAGCTTGAGCGCCACCTAGACCTTGCCAGCACGCGAGACGATCTTTCCGTCGAACTCGCGAGCCTCTACAATCAAACGCGGCAGCACGAGAAGGCGTTGGCTATCATTCGCTCTCGCAAATTTCAGCCTTGGGAAGGCGGCGAGGGCCTTGCCCTCGGCCAGCATGTGCGTACACACCTCGCGTTAGGTCGCCGCGCGCTGCAACAAGGCAATGCCGCGGAATCGTGCCGCCTTTTCAAGGCTGCACTCGACGCGCCAGAAAATCTGGGCGAAGCAAAGCATCCGCTCGCGAATCAGAGCGACATTCACTACTGGCTTGGTGTTGCGTTCGACGCGAGCGGGGACGCATCGGCCGCCCGGGAAGCCTGGGAGCGCGCCGCAACCCATCGCGGTGACTTTCAGCAAATGCGCGTGACGTCCTTTTCCGAACTTACTTTTTACAACGCGCTTGCACTCAGTCGGCTCGGTCGCGCCAAAGAAACCGGTGAATTGCTACGAAGACTTCTTGAATTCGCCTTCGCGCTGAGAAACGAAGAGCCAACGATCGACTATTTTGCGACTTCGCTGCCACTGATGCTTTTGTTTGACGACGACGCCCGGAAGCGCAACGACGTTCGGGCCGATTTTATCGAAGCGCAGGCACGCATCGGACTTGGCGATGTGAGCGTCGGACGAAAGCTGCTTGATCGCGTGCTCGAGGCCGATCCTAGCAACGCATACGCTGCCGATTTGATCGCTGAACTCGAACTTCAGAGGTCAGCTGCGCAAAGACAGCGCTCGTGATCACTTTGCCCGACAGCAGCGAGCCGCAAGGCGCGGCTGATTTAGCTATCCACTACAACGCTGGCTATGTCTGGATGATCTCGTCGGTCGCCGCTCTTGGCGGGTTGCTCTTCGGCTACGACTGGGTCGTCATCGGCGGCGCGAAACCGTTTTACGAAAGCTATTTCCATCTCACATCCGAAACCGCGATTGGATGGGCGAACAGTTGCGCGCTGATTGGATGCCTCGCCGGCTCGATTTTGAGCGGCGCGCTCAGCGAGCGCTTTGGCCGAAAAAAGTTGCTGATCCTTTCGGCGATGCTCTTCGCGGTGTCGTCGGTACTCACCGGCTGGGCGTTCACGTTCACTGCGTTCGTTGCCTGGCGCATCGCCGGCGGCATCGCGATCGGCATCGCTTCCAACGTTTCGCCGACCTACATCGCCGAAGTCAGCCCCGCTCCGTGGCGCGGGCGTCTTGTCACGCTGAATCAACTCACGATCGTCGTCGGCATTCTCGCTGCGCAAATCATGAACTGGCTGATCGCCGAGCGCGTTGCGGACGGCGCCACGCAAGAGATGATTCGTCAGTCGTGGAACGGTCAATACGGCTGGCGATGGATGTTCACCGCGGTTGCCGTACCTTCGCTCGCATTTCTGATCGGTGCGATTTTCATTCCCGAGAGTCCGCGCTGGCTCGCACGTCGCGGCGATGAGCAGCAAGTGCGGCTTACGCTTGCCCGCATCGGTGGCGAACGCTACAGCAAGATCGCGCTGCAAGAAATCCGCGAATCTCTCGCAGGAGAGACGCAGAATGGCGAACCATCTCGGTCGCAACCTTTTGGCGGACTCCACGCGTTGCTCGCGCCCAGCGTCCGAAAAATTCTCGGGATCGGCATCGCGCTCGCCGTATTGCAGCAGTGGAGCGGCATCAACGTCATCTTCAATTATGCTGAAGATATTTATCGCAACGCCGGCTACGGCATCAGCGGCATTCTTTTCAACATCATCATCACCGGCACGATCAATCTCGTCTTCACCCTGCTCGCGCTCGGCCTTGTCGACCGCGTCGGCAGGCGCGGCCTCATGCTCTTCGGCGCGGCCGGCATCGGCATATCTCACTTGTTGCTGGGCTTTACCTATCGCGCGGGGATTAAAGGCTTACCGATCCTGTTGCTCACGCTCTGCACGATTGGCTTTTACGCCCTTTCGCTGGCTCCCGTCACGTGGGTGCTGATTTCAGAATTATTTCCCAATCGCATCCGCGGTCTCGGCGTGTCCGTCGCTGTCTCCGCACTGTGGATCGCGTCGTTCATTCTCACATTTACGTTCCCGCTGCTGCAGCGAGCCGTCGGCTCAGCCGGGACGTTTTGGACATATGCAGGCATCTGCTTCGCAGGATTTGTTTTTATCTTAGCTACCGTTCCCGAAACAAAAGGGAAGTCGCTTGAGCAGATCGAACACGATCTTGCATAACTCGCACATCGCTCTGTTCGGCATGAAAATAAAAATGGCGCGACCGAAGCCGCGCCCTGAAAGTTGTTAGACGAAATGTGGCTGTGCGTTACGCCTTCGCCGGATTCTCCCCGCGCGTGAAGCCTGGTGCCGGCCGCAATTCTGGACGAACTACCTTTGGATCCGCGCTCGTCGCAGCTTGTGGGGGCGGCGTCGGCGGGGTCCGCGGCTTTTCGGGCAGCGGCTTGCCTTCCATCAGGAGCTTCACTTCGTTGGCGTCGATCACTTCGCGCTCCAGCAAAGCCTGCGCGATGCGCTCGAGCACCTCTCTATTGTTTCCGAGGAGCGCCTTCGCTTTGTCGTAACCGGAGTTGACGATGCGGCGCACTTCCTTGTCGATCTGGATCGCGGTGTCTTCGGAATAATCGCGATGCTGGGTGATCTCGCGTCCCAGGAAGATCGCTTCATCTTTCTTCCCAAACGCCAGAGGACCAAGCTCGCTCATGCCCCACTCGCAGACCATGTTGCGAGCGATTTCCGTCGCGCGCTCGATGTCGTTGCCCGCGCCGGTGGTGATGTGGCCGAGGAAAATTTCCTCCGCCGAGCGACCGCCCATCAAAACGGCGAGCATGGTCTCGAGATATTCCCGCGTGTAGGTGTGCTTGTCGTCTTCCGGCAGCTGCATGGTCAAGCCCAGCGCCATACCGCGCGGAATGATCGTCACTTTGTGAACCGGATCGGCGCCTGGCGTCATCGCTGCGACCAGTGCGTGTCCCGCTTCGTGATACGCGGTGTTCTTTTTCTCTTCGTCCGACAGAATCATCGACTTGCGCTCGACGCCCATCAGCACTTTGTCTTTCGACATTTCGAAGTCGGCCATCATCACGAACTTGCGATTCTGGCGCGCCGCCCACAACGCAGCTTCGTTCACCAGATTCGCCAAGTCGGCGCCCGAGAATCCCGGAGTGCCGCGCGCGATGATCGAAAGATCGACGTCGTCGGAGATTGGTACTTTCCTCGTGTGAACGCGGAGAATTTCTTCGCGCCCCTTTACGTCGGGCCGCGCCACAACGACGCGACGATCGAAACGTCCCGGCCGCAGCAGCGCCGGATCGAGAACGTCGGGCCGGTTCGTTGCCGCGATCAAAATCACGCCTTCGTTCGACTCGAACCCGTCCATCTCGACAAGCAGCGCGTTCAGCGTCTGCTCGCGCTCATCGTGACCGCCGCCCAAACCGGCGCCGCGATGACGACCGACCGCATCGATTTCGTCGATGAAGATGATGCAAGGCGCATTCTTCTTGCCCTGTTCGAACAAATCGCGCACGCGGCTCGCGCCGACGCCCACGAACATTTCCACGAAGTCCGAACCTGAGATCGAGAAGAACGGAACGTTTGCTTCGCCGGCAATCGCCCGCGCCAGCAAAGTCTTGCCCGTACCTGGAGGTCCGACGAGCAGCACGCCCTTCGGAATGCGCCCGCCCAACTTCTGAAACTTCTGCGGATCCTTCAAAAATTCGATGATTTCCTGGAGCTCTTCCTTCGCTTCGTCGGTTCCGGCAACGTCTTTAAACGTCGCCTTCTTCTGTTGCGCCGAAAGCAGCCGCGCGCGCGACTTGCCGAAACTCAGCGCTTTGTTTCCGCCGGCCTGCATCTGGCGCATCAGGAACAGGCAGAACCCAACCAGCAAAAGCAGCGGCGCCGCATTCAACAAAATCAAAACCCAATCGCCGCTCCGCACTTCCTTCACCTTGATGCTGACGCCCTTGCCGCGGAGTTCTTTCGTAATGTCTGGAGCGGATTCCTTGAAGATGGGAACGTGAAACTTCGTGTTTGCGGGCTTGACGTATTCGCCTTGCAGCTCGTAGCTGTTGGGCGAGAGATACATCGTCACTTCTTTGACGTCGCCTTCGTCGACCTGCTTCAGAAACTCGCTGTAGCTCGGCTCAGCGTCCTTGGCCGACTGGCCATTCGCCGACACGAGTTTCCAGAGCATCACGCCCAGGAAAACGATCGAGATCCAGAAAAGGATGGTTTTTACTGTCGAACTCGAATTCACGTCGCCCTCACTTCTATCCCGAGCCCGGAAGATGTTGTGCTGGCCCAGACACCGAGCCCCCAAGCCCGGTCCCCCTACTACACATCACGCCGTCGCTACCACTTCAGCGCCACGCCAGTTCGCGATAGGACCTGCTTCGCGCCCTGATTGTTAGACGCCCTTGCCGCCGGTTCGCCCTCGTACCGGCCTGCCAAGCGCGCGGCATACCTACAAATACTTAGATGCGCCGCCAACGCCAAAGTCATCGTGGCCAGCCGCTCGGTTACCTACCCGCCGGCCTAGCCGCCTGCAAATGACCCATCATTTCATTGTACGCCCGCTGGATAGGTTCTGCCAGCGACCCTGTCGTCAAAGGGACGAATTTGCACACTCTTCAATCCGGACCCCCGAATGCGTTTCCGCAGTGGCCGCAAACGCGGCTCCCACTGGAAATCCGCGGGCCCACGCGATCACGCCGGCGCTGGTTAGCACAGGCCAACCATCTCTTTCCCACCGGCTGATGCGCTGCTCGTTCAACAGGCGTTTCAGCTTGTGCGGTTTGCGATGTCCCAACGGCTGGAACGTGTCTCCCGGGCGCCAATTCCGTAGCACGAGTGGATTGCGAAGAGCGTCGTGATTCAATACCGACCCGTTGCTGTTAGTTTCCCCCGACTTTTCGGGCCAGTCAATCATTGTGAAACGAAAAGAGCGTGCGAGACACGGCACTGCGACCGTGATCGTTTTTGATCCGAGATCGATCGTGCGTTCGAACTCACGCGCTCGTGTTTTCGCGCCGCGACTGGCTGACCGCGATGCCGTTCCAGCTTTATCCGCGACGCGAAACAACAATTCGTCGCAGTCACGACGTATCTCCACTGCTCCGGGCAACTGGATGCTCTTTCCATTCTCGCCAGACTTGGCGAATGTGATCACCGCTTCTACGTGCCGAGCGCCGAGTTCTCCTGCCTTTGGCTTCGTATCTTTGACGATACAGCGCACCATTCGTCTGCAAATACTAGGTGGTCCAAGAAGCTCGCGAGACGTAATCACGGTGCCTGTTTCAGTTCTCCTTACTGTTAAGCCGCACCGTGACTCAGCCGCAGCTTGCAAAAAGATGTCATCCTCGCGCGCAAACTTCGCGAGCGCCGCAAGGTGTTCAACGGTCTCCGGTTGAAATTGTTTCTCCAGCAGAGGAATCAACTGTTTTCGAATCCGCGCTCGGAGCTTTGTCGTGTCGCGATTGGTGGCGTCTTCGCGCCACGTTTGTTTCTTCTCTTTCAGGTATACGCGCAGAACTGCTCGCCGGATTCGAGCGCGGCCCGACTCGTCTGCCGGAGGCCGGATGAATTCCGCCGACGCCCGCCAAACCCGCTCCGCGCAGAATATGCGCCAGCACAGTCTCCGCCTGATCGTCCGCCGTGTGTGCGACGGCGACCTTCGTGACTTTTCCTTCTCCGACAAGCGTCGAGAAAAATCCGTAGCGCGCGCGCCGCCCCGCATCCTCAATATTCAATTTTTCCAGTTTCGCCTTTGACGCGACATTCGCGCGGCCGACGTGGAAATCGAGGCCTGACTCAGCCGCCAGGTTCGCTACGAATTTTTCGTCGGCGTCTGAAACTTTGCCGCGCAGTTGATGATTGAAATGAATGACGGACAGTACGACACCGAGGTTGCGCTGCAGTTCAAGGAGAAGGCGCAGCAGGCGACGGAGTCCGCTCCGCCGGAAACCGCAACGCCGACGCGATCTCCGCGCAGAAAAATGGCTGATGATAGGCTCCGCGGCGGATCGCGGCGAGGACGGCTACAGCCAGATTCGA
>CAWCHM010000001.1:0-72486 GCA_963795355.1 uncultured Acidobacteriota bacterium | reverse complement strand
CGTCGCGACAAACTCGTGCAACTTCGCTAGGCCGTCCCACCCTAGGCCGGGCCGCATGTCGTCGGTGGAATCGTTTTTGCCGACGAGGTTCGGCGTCTCGGCGGTGTTTTTCCACGGCAGCGCGTTGCCCCACGTAGTGGGCAGTCCGTTGATGATAGCCGACGCCGGCGCGTTGTAGCCGACCGGGGGAAACAAAATCACGTCATACTTCGCGCGCAGGTCGTCGATTTTGCCGATCGCTTGCGTGCTCATGTAGTCGTAAGGAACGCCAATGCCATCGAGCGTGAGCCGCCACCAGCCTTCGGTCTGCGTGCTCAGCCACGTGTGGATGAAAGCCACGCGCGCGGCGCGCAGCGGATGCGTCTTCACGCTGGGAGCGCTTGCGAGCGCGACAACTTCCACGCCCGCTTCACCTGCCGCTTTTTCGAGATCGCCTCGGTTCACGCCCTTGATCAGCACCGTTCCGCGATTAAATTTCGTGCCGCCAGCCTCGAACGGATCTTCGGCCGCATCCATCGCCGCGTCTTTTAGCTTGTAGCGCAGAGTCGCAAGCGTTGGCTGCGCGTTGTTATTAATCGCGAAAATCGTGCCGTCGCCTTTCACGCCGCCCGGCAACTTCACGGAATTCACGCGCTCCATCGCCGCGCTCAGAACTTTAGCGTCGGTGACGCGCAAGACCTGCACGCCGAACAATTCGCCAAACGTCCAGCCGGTGTCGTCATACGGAGTTTTCTGCGGATCGTCCGGGCTCCAATACTGATGATCGAGCAACGCGTCGGCGATGCGCGAATACGGCTGATCCATGCGAATGATGTAGCTGCCTGCGGGGAATTCGCGCGTGGTCGGCTCGGTGTCCTTCTTGTCTTTTTCGGCCTTCTCCTTGTCGGCCTCCTTTGCAGCATCGTGGCTGTGTTTGCCGCCTTCTTCTTTCTTCTTCGGAGGGAATGTCACGGTGAACGCAGCTGTCGCGCGTGAAATTTCCACCTTTTGCTTATCCATCACTTGCAGCAGTTCGGCCTGCAGTTCCGACCGCGGATCGTCACCTGGCAGAACGTACGCAGCCGGCCCCTCTTCGGTCGGCTTCAGAATCGAACGCTTCGACTTCAGATAAAAATTCTTCAGAAACATCCGCCTGTTTTCGTTGAAGTAGTGCAACGAAGTCAGCAATCCCGTCTCTTCATAATTGTTGTTGTCGCGCTGCGACCACAGTGTCTTCGGCAATGGCGGATTCTGCTTGTACCAGGTGCGCGCGTACTCTTCCGGCTCAAGCGTGCGCTCCTTCGTATCGGCGCCGCCGTTGCCAAATGTTTCGTAGAGCCGGCTGATGCCGTTGTGCATCGCCGCGATGAACATCAAGTAGCCCGGCGACCACGTGTCGAAATCTCCGTGTGTAAAAACGCCCGGCATTCCGAATTTCGTCAAATCGGCGACATTGCGCGCGCCGATCATCTGCCATTCATCCGCGAGAATCGGGTCGATCCACGCGTTGTATGGCCCGTCGCCGACCGTGTTGTCGTAAAGATACGGCACCGACTCGTGGAGATCGTGCAGCACCTGCGCCTTCCAACCCGTGTAGGTATTCAGCACGTTCTCGGTCAGTTTCAGCGTCACGCCCATCGCGTCGCGATTATTGTCGTGCGCCACATACTTGCCCCAGTAAATCAGCGGCGGATAAAAATCATTCGGGTGAGCCAAATGCCATTTGTAAATATCGACCATGCGATCGCGGCCGTCGACTTCCACAACCGGCGTGATCAGCGTCACGACGCCGTCGCGAACCTCTTTGATGTATGGGCTCTCATCAACTGCGAGGCGATAGGCGAGTTCCATCAGCGCGGTTGGAGCGCCGGTTTCGGGAGAGTGAATCGTGCCGGTGATGTAGTAGATCGGCGTCGCGCGCGCCACGATCTTGTCGGCATCGGCATCATTGAGCTTGATGGTGCGCGGATCGGCGAGCTTCGCCAGTTCGGCGCGGTTCGACTCGAGATTCTTCAGGTTGGCTTCCGACGAAACCGCCACCGCGATCATCTCGCGGCCTTCTTCCGTATGGCCGATGGTGAAAACTTTCACGCGTCCAGGAGAAGCCTTCTCCAGCAGCCGCATGTATTTGTAGACGTCTTCGGCATACGGCAAAATTCCCGGCGCGCCCGACACATCGCCCAGCACGACTTCCGGAGTGGGCACGTTCTTCGACGCTGGCAAATATTCGACGAGAGGTGATGTGAAGTATGGCTCGGTCGTGTATTTCTTGATTTTCGCTGTGTATGCCTCATCGACAGGCTGATTCGCGCCACGCGCAGGCTGCGTTTCGCCGTCGCCCGCCCAAGCCGCGCCACCTAGCGCCGCCAGCAACATTGCCGCACAAACACACTTCGCCACCCGAGCCCAATGCATCATTTGTTTCTCCTAGCCCTAGTCAAAACAGCCGGGATTGTACCGCAGACAACGAGCGGCGGCACCCATGCGCGTAAAGTTTTATTCTTATTTCGCGAAATACGAGTGGGTTCGGATTCCGGTTTTCGTCGAACGGGAACCCTACTCTGTGCCGGCAAAGGTGACGCATTGCGGTGACGGTACCGAAACTTCTTTGCCGGTTGGCGTAAGGGCGCCGGTGTTCTCATCGATTTTCATGGTTACGAGGTTGTCGGAATCCGCATTCGCTGCGATCAGGAATTGGCCGGTGGGATCGATTGTGAAGTGGCGCGGGATTTTTCCGCCGGTCGGGAAGATTCCGATCGGCGTTAGCGTCCCCTTCGCTCCATCGACTTTGTAAGCCGCGATGCTATTCGCCGATCCTCGATTCGAGGCGTAGACGAATTTCCCGTTGGGATGCACAGTGATTTCGGCAGCTTCCTTAACGCCACTATAATCCTTCGGCAGCATGGGGAGCGTCTGCAGGGTGTTGAGCGTGCCCTTCTCGGCGTTCCACGAGAACGCGACGACGGTCGACGCCATTTCCGTGACGAGGTACGCGAATTTTCCGTTCGGCGCGAACGCAAGGTGGCGCGGACCCGAGCCGGCTTTGACCTGCGTGTACGGCGGCGAGTGAGGCGTCAATTTTCCCTGCACATCGTCGAATTTGTAGACGAGCACGTCGTCGAGTCCGAGGTCGGCGACCAGCGCGAAGCGATTGTCGGGCGAGACACCCATCCAGTGCGCGTGTGGGCCTTCCTGGCGCTCCTTGTCCGTGCCCGAGCCGGAGTGCTGCACGAATCCTTTTACGAGGCTGAGGCTGCCATCGGGCTCGATCTCAAACGTTGCCACGCTGCCACCATCATAGTTCGCGACGAGAACGAAGCGTCCGTCTTTGTCGAGCGACACGTAGCATGGCCCGGCGCCGTGCGTGGATACCTGATTCAGAAGTTTGAGCTTGCCGCTTTTGCGATCGATCTCGAAAGAACTGATCGCGCCACTCTTCTGCCCGTTGAAGTCGCCGACTTCGTTGACGGCATACAAATATTTCCCATTGGGATGCACGGCAACGAACGACGGATCGGTCGTCTCGGCGGCGAGGCCGATCGAGGTAAACTCGCCCGTGGCCGGATTGAAGTTGTAGGCGTATATGCCTTTGCTTTCCTTTTTTGTGGTGTAAGTGCCGATATAGGCAAGGTAAAACGGCCCCTTGTCGGCGGCTTTCGCGGGAGCTGATGTTGCTGTATCCCCTGCGGAATTGTTCGCGCGCGTCGCATCGCCAGCGTGTCGCGCCCATGCAGGAATCGCGATGACCGCCGCAAGCGCCATGATCGCGGGAATGCCAAACGAAAGAAACTTACGCCGTGAATTTTTCATAAGGCGGAAATTGTAGCACTACGCGCGAACCCCAGCGGCGGCAGCAGTCGCCGCCACAAATGCACGATTCTCGACTGTGGTATACTGCGCCGGTAGAAAGTCACGCCTGAACCTCTCAACACATAGTTTTCGATCACAGTAAGAATGCCTGGCGTCGAAGTCCGCCTGTCCAATGGGCAAAGACGAAGGTAGGGCGAAGCTTGGCCCGTCCGCAATCGACTCAAAACACGCAACACACACACTCTTAAAATCGGGCGATCCGCAACTCGCTGAATCGCAATAACATGCCCACTCTTATGGAAAACAACCCGGGGGTACACCAAAGCGTCCCAAAACGGAACTCGACCTCGCACAGGTGCCGACCGTCTAGCGACGCGCAGCAATGCTCCTGGGTGCCGCACCCTCAGGTTTTAGAGGGATGGCTGAACAGTTCGCGAACTCGTTCAGCTGGTGTCTTTCCCTTGAGTGCGAGATGAGGCCGATCTTCGTTGTATTCGGTCTCCCATCTCTTCAGCTTTCGAGCAAGATCCCTTTTATGTTTGAAATGCCTTCCCTGATAGAACTCCTGCGAATCGGTTTTATGGCTCCGCTCGACCTTCCCGTTCACCTCAGGGCAGCCTGGAGGTATGTGCCGGTGTGAGATGCGCAGCTCGGAAAGCTGCCAGGTGAACTGTGGTCCGAACGAAGAGCCGTTATCGGTCTGCATTTTCTGAATCGCGAAGGGGAAATGCTCCTGGACCTCCCTAAGGAAGTCGATCGCGCTCTTGCTGTTGTCGTGGTCGTAGATGCGCAGCACGCGCAATCGCGTCGCTTCGTCAATGCCCGTGAATGATAAAGCGCTGACGCGCCCTTCCCACGCGGGGAACGAACTTCACGTCCAGTTGACAGAGCGCCTGAACCTCATGTTGCGGGTTTTCCAAGACGCTTGGCATGATTTCATCGCTTGAGAGTCGCGCTCAACTTCGTCGAGCCAGAAAAAAAGGATCGAGTAGTGCGAAGCTACTTCTTCTCTTCTTCGCTCTCTTCTTGCAGCACGGCGGCCGCCGCCACCGAGTCGTCATCATCAAGCCGCAGCAAGCGAACGCCTTGCGTCGAGCGTCCAGCTTCGCGAATTTCATTCGCGTGCACGCGGATGACTTTGCCGTTGTGCGTGATGATCATGACGTCGGATTCTTCGGTGACTTGCAGTGTACTGATCACCGAGCCGTTGCGGTCCGTCGTCTTCATGTTGACGACGCCCTTGCCTCCGCGCGAAGTGATGCGGTATTCGGCGAGCGGCGTGCGCTTGCCGTAGCCCTTCTGGGCGACGGTGAGCATCAGCGTCGTAAGTGAATCCTTGATCTGTTCGTTCTCGAGTTCTTCGAGATTCTGCGTTTCAGTCTTGTGTTCCTTCTTGATGATCTCGAAATCGGGCTGCACCGCGTCCATGCTGACGACGTGATCCGTTTCGTCGAGATCCATGCCATTGACGCCGCCGGCGTTGCGTCCCATCGCGCGCACTTCGGTTTCGCGGAAGAGGATCGCCTGGCCTTCGTGGCTGGCGAGGAAGATCATCTTCTTGCCGTCGGTGAGTTTTGCACCGATCAATTCATCTTTAGCTTCCAGATTGATGGCGATGATGCCGTTCGAGCGCGGATTCGAGAATTCGTTGAGCGCCGATTTTTTGACGGTGCCGCTCTTGGTCGCCATGAAGACGAAACGACCTTCTTCTTCGAGATCGCGCGCAGCAACAAGCGCGGTCAGCTTCTCGTCCTCGGAGAACTTCACGAGGCTCGAGATCGCTTTGCCACGCGTTGCAGCCGCGGCTTCGGGTAGCTCGTACACCTTGAGCCAGTAGACGCGACCCTTCGACGTGAACAGCAAGATATAGCTGTGCGCCGACGCGATGAAGAGGTGTTCGACGAAGTCCTCTTCCTTGGTACGCGCGCCGATGCGCCCCTTACCGCCGCGCGACTGGTGGCGGTAGGTTTCCGCCGCGGTCCGCTTGATGTAGCCTGCGTGGCTGACCGTGATCAGCATTTCGGTATCGGCGATCAGGTCTTCCAGCTTGATTTCGTCGACCTTGTCCACGATCTGCGTGCGGCGATCGTCGCCGTACGCCTTGTGGACTTCTTTCAGCTCGGCGGTGATGACCGACTTGAGCTTGCGGTCGTTGGAAAGAATGTCCTCGAGTTCCGCGATCGTTTCGCGGAGCGATTTCAATTCCTTCATGATGTCGTCGACGGACAGCTGCGTCAGGCGATGCAGTTGCAATTCGAGAATCGCGTCGACCTGTACGGGCGTAAGGCCGACCACGCCGCCGCGTGTTGCAACGGCTTCGCCTTCCAACGGGCCGATCTTGTATTTGCGGCCGTCGAGCTTTACGCCGGCAACTTTCTTCGGCTTGCCATTCTCGGTGATCGTTACTTCCTGGTCGGTGAAAAACGCCAGCAAATTTTCTCTGGCTTGAGCCCGGCTCGAAGACCCACGAATGATACGGATCACGTCGTCGAGATAATCGAGCGCGATCTGGTAACCGATCAAAATATGTTCGCGCTCGCGGGCCTTGCGCAGTTCGTACGCGGAGCGCCGGCGAACGACTTCGACGCGATGATCGATGAAGAGCTTGATCATCGGGATCAAGCCAAGTTCGCGCGGCTGTCCCGCGACGATCGACAGCAGGATCATGCCGAACGATTCCTGCATCTGCGTCTGCTTGAACAAATTGTTCAGGATGAGCTGTGACTCTTCGCCGCGCTTCACTTCAATGACGATGCGCATGCCTTCGCGCGAGGATTCGTCGCGGACGTCCGCGATGCCTTCCAGCTTTTTGTTCTGCACCAGGTCGGCGATGCGCTCGATCAGCCGCGCCTTGTTCACCTGGTACGGGATCTCCGTGATGACGATGTTCTCGCGGTCCTTGCCGACTTCTTCGATCGCGGCCTTCGCGCGCATCACGAAGCTGCCGCGGCCCGTTTTGTAGGCCGCTTCGATTCCTTCGCGTCCCGCGATGTATGCCCCGGTCGGAAAATCGGGACCAGGCACGAGCTTCATCACTTCTTTCAGGGTGGTGTCGGGCTTTTCGATCAGCAAAATCGCAGCGTCGACGATTTCGCGGAGATTGTGCGGCGGAATGTTCGTCGCCATGCCGACGGCGATACCGCTGGCGCCATTGACCAGGAGGTTCGGAATTCGCGACGGCAGCACGACGGGCTCTTCGCGCGTCTGATCGAAGTTCGGCGTGAAGTCGACCGTATCTTTTTCGAGGTCGGCGAGAATGTCTTCCGAGATTTTCGCCAGGCGCGCTTCCGTGTACCGCATCGCCGCTGGTGGATCGCCGTCGACCGAGCCGAAATTCCCCTGGCCGTCGATCAGCATGTAGCGCAGGTTGAAATCCTGCGCCAGGCGCACGAGGGCGGGATAGATGACGGCTTCGCCGTGCGGGTGATAATTGCCGGAGGTGTCGCCGCAGATCTTCGCGCATTTGCGGTAGCCGCGATTCGACGCGAGCCCGAGATCATTCATCGCCACCAGGATGCGGCGCTGCACGGGCTTCAGGCCGTCGCGCACATCGGGCAGCGCGCGCGCGATGATGACGCTCATCGCATAGTCGAGATACGATTTCCGCATCTCGGCTTCGATATCGATCGGCAACAGTATGGAAGTGTTTTTCTCGTCCGCCATTTTCCCTCAGTGGTAAAGCAAAATATCGATTCGGTTCAATGTCCTAGGCGCCGCCCAGCGCATACGCCTTGACGGTGTCGAAGGCGTCGGCCGCGTTGGTAAAGCGGCGCGGGCCGAAATCGGCTTCGATGCGGCGCAAAAACTCGTCACGTTCCGCTTCAGTTGCAAATTCAACGGCTACGCCACGATTTGTATCCGGCACATCCGTCGGCGTTGCACGAAACTCACTGCAACTCAATCCGCGCAGACCGGGCAATGTTGCCCATCCAAGCTGGTACATCATCGACGGTCTTTCGGCGAAGGACGGAGCAGATAGAAAGCTCCCACGCCTATCGCCATCACGACCACGATACCAACTGCATCGACCTCGAAGTTCAAGCGGTACAAATCCGCGGCCGACGGATCGTCTAGCATTGCAGATCGCCAATTTCGAAACTCTCGAAACGCGTCAAGAGACCGCCAACCGGAAACCGCCACCGCTGCCAAAAGCAAACCCCAGCGAAATGCATCGCGATACGACGAACCGGGTGACGCGGGCGTGTCGTCTCGCACCATCGATCTCAAATATCCAGGTTCTGGACGTCGAGGGCGTTTTCTTCGATGAACTTGCGACGCGCCTCGACGTTTTCACCCATCAACGTGGTGAAAATGTCTTCGGCGGCGACGGCGTCCTCCAGTTTCACTTGGAGAAGCGTGCGCGTGTCCTGGTTCATCGTGGTTTCCCACAACTGCTCGGCGTTCATTTCGCCCAAGCCTTTGAATCGCGTGATCGTGAAATCTTTTTTCGCGTCTTCCACAACGTAATTCAAAACATCCTGGGCTCGTTCCTTGACGATCTTGGTGCCGTTGTTGGTGATGGTGAATGGCGGCTTGTTGAACTCGTCGATCAGCTTGGCAAGTCCGCGCAGACGCTTGTATTCCGCGGTAGACGCGAGCGCCCAATTGATTTTCTGCCCGTGCGGCGGGCCAAACTGAATCTCGTGCAAGCTGTGCTCCTCGTCGAACACAACTTTGCCCTCCATCTTGAGCTTGGCTTTGTCGACTTCCTTGAGAAGCTTGTCGAGCGCTTTCTTGTCCTCGAAGTCGGTCTTTTTTTCCAGGCCGCTTTCGACGAGCAACTCCACCAGGCGCGGATCGCGCAGGCGGCGGCCGAGCTTCGCGGCAGCGGCTTCATACTCCTGCACGTTCAAAAGAAACTTGGTGAGGCTCGCGCCTTCGAGCAAAACGCCTTCTTTCGCCTTGACGGTATGATCTTCGGTGGCGCGCTTCATCAACTCGTGAGCGAAATCATTCTCGTCGCGGATGTAGCGCTCGCTCTTACCGCGTTTCACGCGGTAGAGAGGCGGCTGCGCGATGTAGATATGGCCGCGGTCGATAAGCTCCTTCATGTGGCGGAAGAAGAACGTGAGAAGCAGCGTGCGGATGTGGCTGCCGTCGACGTCGGCATCGGTCATCAGAATGATTTTGTGATAGCGGAGCTTGCCGGCGTCGAAATCGTCTTTACCGATGCCGGTGCCGAGCGCGGTGATGATGGCGCGAATTTCTTCGTGGCCGAGCATCTTGTCGTAGCGCGCTTTTTCAACGTTAAGAATTTTACCTTTGAGCGGCAGGATCGCCTGCGACTTGCGATCGCGTCCCATTTTTGCGGAGCCACCTGCGGACTCGCCCTCGACGACGAACAGTTCGCAACGTGACGGATCGCGCTCCTGACAGTCAGCGAGCTTGCCGGGAAGGCCGCTGGAATCCATCGCGGATTTGCGGCGCGTGAGTTCGCGAGCTTTGCGGGCCGCTTCGCGTGCACGCGCGGCTTCAATGCATTTCGCAATGATGCGGCGAGCGACCGTAGAATGCTTGTCGAACCAGTCGCCCAGGCGCTCGTTGACGAGCTGCTCGACGTCGCCCTTGATGTCACTGTTGAGCTTGCCCTTGGTCTGGCCCTCAAACTGAGGCTGCGGCAGGCGGACGCTGACGACAGCGACCAATCCTTCGCGAACGTCGTCGCCGCTGATCGTCACTTCGTCCTTCTGTTCTTTCAACATGCCGGCGGACGAAGCGAAGTTGTTGATGGTGCGCGTCAGCGAAGAGCGAAACCCGGAGAGGTGCGTGCCCCCGTCGACGGTGTTGATCGTGTTGGCGAAAGCAAAAACGTTTTCGCCGTAGCTGTCGTTGTATTGCAGTGCGATTTCGATTTCGACGGTGCCGCGCTTGCCTTCGATGTAAATCGGGGAATCGTGAAGCGTGGTTTTGCCGCGGTTGAGATGCTTTACGAATTCGCTGATACCGCCGGTGAACTTGAACTCGGCGGATTTGTCGGAGCGCTCATCGGTGAGCGTGATCTTCAGGCCTTTGTTGAGAAAGGCGAGCTCACGGAGGCGCTGCGCCAGCGTGTCAAAGCTGTAGACGGTTTTCTCGAAGATCGTGGGATCCGGATGAAACGTAATTTTCGTGCCGGTTTTGCGCGTTTTGCCGGTCTGTTTCAGCTTGGAGGTCGGCTTCCCTTTTTCGTAAGTCTGTTCCCAAACCGCTCCATCGCGCGAAATCTCGAGTTCGAGCCAATCGGCGAGCGCGTTCACGACGCTGACACCGACGCCGTGCAGACCGCCGGAAACTTTGTAGGTGTCGCTGTCGAATTTGCCGCCGGCGTGCAGCACCGTCAACACAACTTCGGCCGCGGGACGCTTCTCGGTAGCGTGCATATCGACGGGAATTCCGCGCCCGTTGTCCACGACGGTGACGGAATCATCAGCATGGACAGTGACATTGATTTCGTCGGCATAGCCGGCCATCGCTTCGTCAACGGAGTTATCGACGACTTCCCAGACGAGATGGTGCAGGCCCATTTCGCCGGTGGAGCCGATGTACATCGCGGGACGCAGGCGGACGGCTTCGAGTCCAGCGAGAACTTTGATCGACTTTGCGTCGTACTTGTGGCCCTGCGGTTGTGGGTCTTTTTCCTCAGCCATTCGATCTCCCGTTTGCAGACTTCAATCTTGGAAATGCGCGCGCGGCACTCGCCGGCGAAAATTTGCGGCACAAACAAGCCGCGAGACAGCGCAATAGCGCAGTCGCAGTGACCTGATTCAAATTCTTTGAAGCGAGGAAAGGCTTGCGGACTTCTCCGTGCGTCGCCTTAACCCTTTGGCTCCGAATGCAGGCGCGAGCGCGTGCGTCGGGAACTCGTAGGGCCCCTGCTCCATCCCGTCTCGCGCAGCGAGACGTGGCGAAGACTTGTCAACCTAACGAACGTGTTTGCGCTCGAAAGGTTTCATTTCCAAGCGCGATGTTCCGGCCCCTGGCGCAGGGCTGAAAACTGAACTTCGCTGGCTTGGCGGACGTGCCTCGATTGCGCGAGGCGGACCGAAATACAAGAGGAAACCAACAGCAAAACTACAACTCAGGCATTGTACCTGATCACGGCAAAAAACCAAAGTAAAAAGCTTCGAGGCAGCCGACCTAAAGCATTGAATATAAGTGGTTTATTAATTCACGAGTGGGCCTTATCGGGACGCTATCTGTAGAATCGATGTGTGGTTTCGAGAGTCTAAACGTGAAGAGAAATCGAAAGGGAAAACCTCGAAACCTGGCTCAAGAAACATCATAAAAACGGAAGAAATCTGCCGGCTGCGAGCAACTTAGAGTTGGAAAAAAACGCCGGCAATGAATGCCGGCGCTATCAGTATTTTCAGCTGAACTTTCTTTCGCGCAAAGCTCTCGTTGCGCCGCGCCAGGTCAGATGCGCATCGGCATGATGATATAGCGGTAACGATAACTCTCGTCGGCAAGCGGACGCATCTGGCCGGCGGACTGTTCGTCCTTTAGCTCGATGCTGACCGGGCCATCGGCCGCGGCGGCGAGGAAATCCAGCATGTAGCTCGAGTTGAATCCAATCGAAATCGGATCTCCTTTGTAGTCCTTCTCGATATTTTCCTTCGCTTCGCCGTATTCGGGGCTCGACGCGGAGATTTCGATGCCGTCGCGCGAGACGGCGAGCTTCACGGCGTGCGAGCGCTGGTCAGCGAGTTGTGAGACGCGGCGGACGGCGTCGCAGAGCTCGGAACGTTCGATTGTGACCGTTTTGTTGTTGTCGCGCGGCAGAACAGCCTCGTAGTTCGGGAACTGGCCGGTGAGAATGCGCGAAATCAGCAGGCGATGACCAACCTGGAAGAACAAGTGGCTTTCGTCCTTGGCAAATTCGATTTGCGCTTCGGAATCGGCCGAGCTGGCGAGCTTGGAAACTTCGTCCATCGCCTTTTTGGGGATGAGCACTTTCATTTCGCCGTTGAGCCCGGCGAGTTTCTGATCGGTCTCGGCGAGAGCAAGGCGATGACCGTCGGTGGCGACCATGGCGAGCGTGTCGGGCTTCAGGATGAGCAAGCCGCCATTCAGCGTGTAGCGCGACTCTTCCATCGAGATCGCGAATTTCGTCTTACTGATCAAGCTTTCCATCACGGGCGCAGAGATCTTCACCAGCGTGTGCGGCATCGCCGGCAGAGCTGGGAAATTTTCCTTCGCCATGCCGACGAGCTTATATTTCTTTCGGTCGCTGACGATCTCGATCCAGTGATTTTCCAGCAGCTTGAACTTGATCTCGCCTTCAGGAAGCAGGCGCACGAGCTCGAGGAGTTTCTTTGCTGGAATGGTGCCGGCGCCTTCTTTTTTCACCTTGGCATCGCACGACGTGCGGATGCTGAGTTCAAGGTCGGTGGCGGTAATGTTGAGCTGGTTGCCCTTCGCTTCGACCAGCAAGTTCGACAGAATCGGGATCGTCGTTTTGCGTTCGACGACACCCTGCGTGGTGCTGAGTTCGTTCAGCAGCGCCGACTTCGATACGCTAAATTCCATCGCTTGGTGATCCTCGCGTGCGGTTGCAGGTGCGCTCATAATTTACGCGGCCCTGGGGGACGTACAGCCGCCTCCTTCATGGATTGTACCGCTGTTGCCGTACTCTACTCGGTTTTGAGCAAAGAACAAAGCGGAACCCGGCCTGGCCGAGCGGACAGGCTTGAGGAAATGTGAGGATTTTATTTTTGTAGCGTCTCGGATTGCCGGCGAGGCGGCGACAACTCGCACGTCGCGGCATGCAAGCCCAGAATTTGCACAGGCAAGAGCAATCACACATCAAGACAAAAGTTTTTGAATTAAAAAAGTTTTGGACCCTTGTTGTGATGATGATCGGTGTGGAAAGGTGGAAAAGATTTTGGCGGCTTTGTTTTGGCGCAGAATCGTACGATGTGTTCGAGTGGCGGATTGTGGGAACAGAGGAAAACTCGGTGCGGTTGCGTCGCTGTCTCAAGCGAGGCGCGATTCCGCTCACAGTCTTCCACACAAATTCCGCACGTTACGCAATCGTTGTCCACATGGCTTGTCGAAGGGTGCTCGGCAAACCGACGGCGTCATGGAGCAATCCAACTTCCGGAGACACTTGTTAGATTTTACTTGCAAGGAATGCGATGACGAGTGAGCTGAACAAAATACTTTTCCGCGAGACGGTGCAAGGATCGAGCAGCGGCGAAGCAAAATTCGTGCGACAACGCGGCGCGCGGAGTGAGTACGCCCATGTCCGCATCAGCGTTCGTCCTGCGGAGCGCGGCCGAGGTGCGATTGTGGAGTGGAACGCAGGCGTAAATATTCCAGCACACTTTTCTGCTTCGGTCTTGCGTGGCATTCAGGATGCACTTCGTGCAGGTGCCGCCGGCCTCGAAGTGACCGACATCAACGTGAGTGTGGACGACGGCAGCTACCACGATGCCGATTCCAACGACGAATCGTTTCGCGAAGCTGCGCATGAGGCGGTGCTTCAGGCGATCCAGCAAGCTGGTCCGACGATTCTGGAAGCAATGTCGCTTGTACTCATCACGTTGCCGGCGATTCAAGTCGAGGTAGCCGAGCTTGCAGTCGCCCGGCTGGGAGGAGAAGCGACTCCCGCGGTGCAAAAGGAAGACGGATCGAGAGCGCTCGCGGCAAATTTGCCGACGGCGTCGGTAAGCGATTTGATCGAGGAGTTGCTCCAGGCAACAGGCGGCAACACGACGATTTCTAGCCGCAGCAATGGGTATCGGCCGCGCCTGGATCCACACGAAAGCCCAGCCCGCAGAACTGCAGGCGCGCCACGGCGCTGAACACACCTACGCAGATGCAGACAGCAGCGACGCTTCGCCCGCGCGACCCGACGGGAGGATCGGGCCGCATCCGGATGTACTGCAAGATTTAAGAAATTGTAAAATTACTGAAGGGCGTCCATCAACCGCGTGATGGTGCGGTTGAGGTCTTTGTCCGAGCGGCGCATCTCTTCGATCTTGTGGATCGAATGGAGCACCGTCGTGTGATGCTTGCCGCCGAATTGGCGGCCGATCTCGGGCAGCGACGCGGTGGTGAGCTGCTTGACGATGTACATCGCCACTTGTCGTGGAAATGCGATCGCGCGGGTGTTGCTGCGAACTTTCAGATCCTGCTCGCGCAAATTGAAATGTTCGCTGACGCGCTTCTGGATCAGGTCGATCGTGACGCGCTTTTCCTGCGACGCGATAATGTTGCGCAAAACCTGCTGCGCGGTCGCCAGCGAAACCGTCGCGCCGGTCAGCGACGCGTATGCCATCAGCCGTGTCAGCGCGCCTTCGAGTTCGCGCACGTTGGACTTGATCGCGCGTGCGATGTACTCAGCGACATCGTCGGGTAGCGGGAATCGATCGTTTTCCGCCTTCTTCTGCAAGATCGCAATCTTCGTTTCGAGGTCGGGCGGCTGAATGTCAGCGATCAGGCCCCACTCGAAACGCGAGCGCAGCCGCTCTTCGATCGAGTTGATGTCTTTTGGCAGGCAATCCGACGAAATGACGATCTGCTTCCCTTGTTCATACAGCGCGTTGAACGTGTGGAAGAACTCTTCCTGCGTGCGTTCCTTGCCGGCGATGAACTGGATGTCGTCTACGAGCAGAACGTCCACGGTGTGGAAGCGATCGCGGAAGGTGATCATGCGATCGAAGCGCAGCGAATTGATCACTTCGATGGTGAACTTCTCGGCGCTCACGTAGCTGAGCCGCATCGCCGGATTACGCTTCTTGATGGTGTGCCCGATGGCGTGCATCAAGTGCGTCTTGCCCATGCCCACGCCACCGTACAAGAAGAGTGGGTTGTAGGCCTTCGAGGGCTGCTCGGCGACGGCGCGCGACGCAGCGTGCGCAAACTCGTTGGACTTGCCGACCACGAACGAATCGAACGTGTAACGCACATTGAGCTGGTGGTCGCTGCTCTCAAAATCGAGCTTCGATTGTTTTATGGGGACGGCAGAAGCTGGCTGCGCCGGAGCGGCCGCCGCGGCAGCTTCTTCCTCGGTACAAACGTATTGCACGCGCATATGCGGCGTGCCGATCTCGTGAAAAACTGCCTTCACGATCTCGCCGTAGGTGCGCGTCAGCACGTTGCGAAAAACCGTGCTTGGAATCTGAACGAAGAGCGTATCGCCTTCAGCGCGATTCAAGCGCGTCGGCTGGAACCAGGTCGTGAAGGTGTTGATGCTGACTCGTTGCTTCACGCGGTCCAGGAATTTATCCCAAGAATTGAATGATTCGCGCCCGGTTTGAGTAGCAGTCGACATTTGCGGAGAGAATAAGAGACCCATGCAATTTCCACAGATGTGAATATGCTGTGGGAAAGCGGGCCGTTGACGTCCTTCTTTAGACTTCGGGGTTTAACCCTCGATGGAATGTACTGCCATGCCCCTGATGTCTGAGACGACCTCGGTTTGCCCTCGCCTCCGAGTCACCGTCGTTTCGAGACAGCGCGGGATTGTCTCTGATTGAAGCGTGGCCTGCAAGCGAAAAGTGTGCGAAGACGAATCGCAACATCGAGCGCGTTTCACACATCGCTCACAGTTTTTCCACAACGCAAAATTTTGCGCGATGAATCCGCCGCGCGATGATTCGAAAGGGAATTCTACGACAAAATCGCGTCGCGCACCTAATCGCGACGCGCGACGCCACAGAACATCCTGAGGAAAACTGAAAAATTATTTTGCAGCGGGAGCTTTTTTGTCGGGACGCTGGAATTCGTAGATGCCAATCGGGTCGCCGCCGATGATCATGCGGTCCGGTTCGATCAAAATCGTGTTGGCCTCGAGCCGCGCCCCCTCCGGCGTGTACATCTGATAGCTGGCGCGGCGATTGCCGTCTTTGTCGAAGTGCAGCAGCGTGTTGCCGACGGCCATCCACACTTCGCCGTTCACCGGATCGACGCCGACGCCGGTGAGTATCCGCTTGAACGAAGGCGACTTACGGTTTTTCTCCTGCTTCACGATTTCACGGCGGATGGCCTGCGCCTGCGACGCCGCCTCGAGTGCCACGTACTGCACGTCGGGGCCGATGGTATAACCATTACGGTCAAACTGACGGACTGTCGGCTCGGGCATATAACTGAAACCGTAGTAAAGGTGATGCGCCGCGTCGGTCGCCAGATCGCCGTTGTTGAGAAAGCGGTTGAGGTCGTCGCGATCTGAGATTTGCTCGGGATCGCCGAAGTCGCGTGTCACGTGGCCGCGCTTGTCGTAGACGATGACCAGGTGCTCCTCATTCAGCGTCGCCACGGCAATTTCGCCGTCGCCGAGCCAGGCGATCGAGACCGGCGCGGGCGCGGCGAACGAATTCGCGAACGTGCCGTCGGGGCCGATAATGTCGATCATGTTCGAGCCGCGGTCCGCGACGTAGGTCCGGCCCTCCGAGTCGATGTCGCAGTCTTCGCCAAAGGTGATGCCGGCGGTGCTTGGCTTTGTGCCGGGAACTGCGGCGGACTCGGCTATCGTGAAGACTTGCTTGCCCTTCGCGTCGTAGACCACCAGACCCGGTGATGGAGACGCAAGGATGTAAGTGCGACCGTCCCCGGAACGATGGATCGCCCGCAGGCCAGGACCGATCGGACCAAAGAGCCGCGTCTTGGCGGTCATCTCGCCTTCAGCCTGGACGAAGCTGCGATCTTGCGAAAGGTTTGGTTGAAGGCCGACGCTAGCGTTGGGCTGGGGCCGCGCGGACGGCGGCGGACCCGCGTGCGCTGAACCAGCCGCGACGACAGCAATCGACGCGGGGAGACACAACCAGGCTGCAATTGTCAGAAGCTGGGCCTTCTCTTTTTGCATCTGTCCTCAGATAGTCTTTGGACGGCGGAAGGTTGCCCCACGTTGCAGCAATTGAAGGGGTTACGAGCTTAAGGCCTCGGTCAGGCGTCGCGCGCGAATAGCTCGAGCTAGTCGGCCCGTAAGCGCAAGCGCTCGATGGACTTCGCCTTCAGGCGACCCGACGAGTTGCGCTGCCCGGCATCGTCGGTCTCGATCAAGACGCAGTTCATCTGGATATCGCCGCCGGCGACGTCAAAGCGGGCCGGCAGGCCATCGAGGAAGCGCTTGATGATCCCATTTCGGTCCATGCCGATGACGCCGTCATGCGGGCCGGTCATGCCAACGTCGGTGATATAGGCGGTGCCCTGCGGCAAGACGCGCTCGTCGGCGGTGGTGACGTGGGTGTGGGTACCGACCACGACGCTGGCACGGCCGTCCAGATACCAACCCATCGCGATCTTCTCGCTGGTGGTCTCGGCGTGCATGTCAACGAACACAAATGCGACGTCCTCGGGCAGCTTGCCCAAGTCGGCATCGACTTTGCGGAAGGGATCGTCAATCGCCGGCAGGAAAACTCGGCCCTGCAAATTGATCACGGCGAACTTCACGCCGTTCTTTGCGGTTCCTACGTACGTACCACTACCCGGGCTGCCTTCCGGAAAATTGCCGGGCCGCAGCAGGCGCGGCTGGTGCGGCATGTATTCCATTATTTCTTTGCGGTCCCAGCTATGGTTGCCGCCGGTGACGACGTCGACGCCGTTGGAGAGCAGATCGTCGGCGATTTTGGGCGTGATCCCGAAGCCGGACGCCGAATTCTCGCCATTGGCGATCACCAGATCGATCTGGCGGTGCGTGACGAGATCGGCCAGGCGATCACGCACGATCTGGCGGCCCGGCGAGCCAACAATGTCACCGATGAAAAGTATGCGCATAAGTGGATGAATCGAGTTTGCTTGCTACGCAGGCCGCTTTCGCCGACCCTGGCTGCGACGCCTGGGCACAGGCGCCGACCACCGACTGCTGACGACAAAAAATGAGCGGACTGCTTGGCCGTGGGAGACTAGGCCGTGAACCTCTGGACTAAGTGGGCGCCACGAGCCAACCATTAGGCTTTCCTGCCCCGTTCGCTTCCCGTTCCCGCATGCCCTTGCGATTGCACACATCTTGAGCGGGTGATGGCTTCGGCCATCGGCCGGGAAGCCAAAGGGACAGGCCGTGCACACAGGCTGACTATCCGCAGCTCCTCAGAGATTCTGCATTGGTTCAAACAGCTTTCGTCCCCTCACCTGCTTCGAAGTGCCGCTCGCCGACTATTGTAGCGTGCCGCCGCGAGGTGACCAAATTGGGGGGACTTGGACCAAGATTCTAAGCTTGTCCGATGACACTGGCATTCTTGCGGAGCCGCGCGAGCGACTGGACCAAGCGATCGACATCAATTTCGGTGATTTCCGCGAACAGCTGGCGGTGAATGGCGGTGAACAGCGCTTTCAATGTCGGCGCAATCTCTTTGGCTTTGTCGGTTGGTTTGAGGAGCGAAATTCGCCTGTCATGCCGGCCGGCAACACGCCTCACGAAGCATTTTTTCTCCAAGCGATCGACGACGTGGGTGATCGCGCCTTTATCTCGGCCGAGCGCGACAGCCAGTTTTCCGGGCGTGAGAATGCGCGGAGCTTCGACACAGCACAGCAAAATGCTGGCATCAACCATCGTCAACCCGTGTTGCGAGAAATTCCTATCGATAGACGTTTGGATTCGCACACCTGTCCGGAGTATCGAGGCCAACAGGGTGTCGCGTTGCCGGTCCGCTTCGCTCAAAGCCGGCTCTACGGAATTTACGACCGAATGGGACCGGGAGGTATCGCGCGCACACGCATCCCCGATCCTATTGCGGCGCCTCTCCCGGACAGGATGGTTCATCTCCCCTCCGCGCATTCGGTTGGTCCATACCAACTACGATTCGGGAGAAAACTTCCGCGAGGACCGGCCTTCGCCAGTCCTCGCTTAGTTCGTTTGGTCGATGGATGATCTAGAAGTGAAAGCCCAGCTCAACGGTTTCGGCGCGCGGGCTGACGAAGTGCGTGCCGCTGAACGTCGAGAGGAAGTTGTACAGCGCTTCCTTGTTGGTCAGGTTCACGACCGTGAAGCGCAGGCTCCACTTGTAGCGGTCGCCGTTGAACAAATTGTCGTGGCCGACGGCGAGATCGAACAGATTCCGCGGAGAGATGCGCGGCGGATTTTTGTCGTCGTTCTCGGTTCCGTCTGCGGGAATGCTAACCCTCGTGGCGCCACGCGGAGTGCCCGAGGGGCAGCTCAGGATTGGACTTGTCGGCGTCGCGAACGTGGTGCCGCAGAAGAGACCGATCGCCGCCTGCTGGTCGGCGTCGAACGTCAGTG
Source organism: uncultured Acidobacteriota bacterium (assembly GCA_963795355.1). Classification (GTDB taxonomy): domain Bacteria; phylum Acidobacteriota; class Terriglobia; order Acidiferrales; family UBA7541; genus Acidiferrum. The sequence continues at coordinate 53,540 of CAWCHM010000001.1, read as the reverse complement.
CCGTCGCGAAATCCGTCACGGCGCCGGCGACGAGTCCGCTGTCATAGCGCCAATTGAAGCCGACCCACGGGCCGCGCTTCAGCGGCTGATATTGCAGGTGCGTCGTCTGGTTGAATTTTTCGTCGTGGTCGATGCGGAAGACGCTGCCGCTCTGCCCGACGGTCACGCCGAGTCCACCGGTTTGCGGCGGAAAATAGCGCGCCGCAACGCTCGACATCACAACGAGTGCGCTGAAGCCGTGCCAGTTGGGTACGCTGGCGCGCAGCAGGAATCCCGGAATTTTCGAGTTGTGCCAGTCGATGGGGAACGTGATCGGGGTGTTGCCGAGCACGCTGAAGTCGTACGCGTTGTGCGTGTACTTCCAGATGTACTCGCCATCGACGACGAGATGCTTGCCGAAAGCCTGTTGCAAACCGGCGTGAAATTCATTGCGATAGCCGGCCGGCGAATTCGCGGGCACGCAAGGAATCAGCGCGGCGATCACCGGCACATTGCAACCGGTCGTCGCGATGATCAGGTTTTCGTTGAATGGAGTTTCGAGCGTGCGCGCGTACGAAACGCGAAGCACGGTGTTGGTCGGCTTGATGTTGTATGCGATACCGACGCGTGGCTCGGCCTGGCTCGCGCTCGAGAGACCGTTGTAGATGTCGCCGCGGATACCGAGATTGAACGACCACGCACCTTTCGTGATCGTGTCCTGCACGTACATCGAAAGCTCTTTGACGTCGGTACTGCCGCGGAAATTGAAGAGGTTGCCGCCGCGCGTCAGGTCGATCGGGAGCAGCGTTGCACACGGAGTTCCTGGCACGGCCATGCCCGTGCCGGTGTTGAAACACGGATTTCCCGCCGCATCGAGCGTCGCTGGAAGAACTGTCGGATCGATGATGCCGAAGGAGTCGTTTTCGTTGAGATATGTCTGCTGATACGTGATACCGGCCTTGATATTGTGAATGCCCTTCACGTAGGAATAATCGGAACGGAGGCCCGCGTTGGTGAGGCGGCGGCTCTGTGAAATCGTTTCGGAATTGATCGGGCCGAGATCGGCGAAGAAATTGTTGCTGGGATAGTAGTTGTATTGATCCTGGCGAACGTAGGCGCCGAACGTGAAGACGGCATTCGGTCCCATCAGGCGCGTCCACGTCGGCGCAATGTTGAATGTGCCGATCTTCGAGCGCTGATCAGTCTGGCCCAGGTTGGCGCCGCTTGGGTCGAGCACGTTGAGGTTGTCAAATGTATTCGGCGTCTGAAACCACGAGCGCGTGTACTGGAAATTTCCGTGAAGCGTGTCCTTCTGCGAAATCTGATAGTCGACGCGGTCGAAAATGTTTTCTTCGTTGCCCTTGTCGTGAATCGGCTGAAATTCCGGTGGATCGAGAAAGCGTCCGCTGTTCAGCCCGCTCGCCGAAATGAAGTTGCCCCATTTCTGATTCCCGTAGGCGAGATCGAAGGCGACATTCGACGTGCCGAAACTTCCGTAGGAAGTCGTCAGGCTGCCGGTCGGTTTATCGACGCCGAGGCCCGACTTTGTCGTCACCTTGATGACAAGGCTCGTCTTGTCGCCGAATTCCGCTGGCGGCGCGCCCGAAATCACTTCGAGCGACTGGATCGAATCGGACGGAATCTGGTTCGAGAAAACTTTGCTGGTCTGATCGGTGATCGGCTGGCCGTCCACGGAAAATGAGTTCTGCGCGTGGTCACCGAGCCCGTGCATGTTGCCGTTCGAGTCGGCCGCAACTCCGGGCGAAACCAAGGTGACCAGCGAAGTGACCGACGAAGACGCGCTCTCGAGCGGCAGCCGGTTCATGATTTCCTGGTCGACGTCGGTGTGGAACGTCGATTCGTTTTCGACGAGGTCGCCGCCATTCGCTTCGACGGTGACGCTCGTGTTCGCCGTGCCGAGTTTCAGCGACACCTGCACGCCGGTCGGCACCGTCGAGCGGACTTCCACATCCTGCGTGAATGACGAAAATCCGGTCGCTCTCACAACCATGTGATACGGATTGAACGGAATGTTCGTGAAGCGGAAGTTGCCATCGGTGCCGGTGGTCGTTTCACGATGAAAACCGCTGACCGAGTATGTGATTTCGACGGTCGCGCCTGCGACGGAAGAACCCGACGGATCCTTTACCACGCCCTCAATCGATCCCGAATTTCCCTGCGCGAATCCCGAAGCAGCCAGGAGCAATAGCCCCAGCGCAAAAATTGAAATCCGCGTCCAAACGGATTTGTCCAAATACGAGTGCAGATCGCTGCAGAAATTCCGTGCCATTTTTTCTCCTGTCCCATCGAGAGGGACGAACGTCGCGCTTGGCGACTGTGCGGATGCGTGGATAGGGCCGCTGAAGAATCAGCGGTGGCGCCAGATGCCCGAAATGCAATGAATGCAAATGCAGCTAGGGCGCAGACGGCGCGAATTTCATGAACGATTCAGGAGAATGGATTACGCGACAGGAGGGGCGCGAGGAGTGCGATGCGATGCAACAAAATTTTCCGCGTTGAATTGCTCGAGCGTCGAGCTGTGGCGCGCAACCTGGTGCGCTACCGGAATCAAATCATGCGGAGAAAACGCGAGAGCCGGCGCGTGGAGCACCTGGCAGACGTGGCAAGTCGTTTCGGGTCCCTGGGAGTGATGGTGCATGAAGGCGAGACCGGACACGACGTAGAGCAGCACCAGGCAGCCAAGAATCGCGAGCGCTTGGCGCGTGAGCTTCTTCGTGAACAGCCGGGATGGTGAAAATCGCCGCATTAAGAAATCAAACTCCGGAGACACCCATTCTAGCACCTTAGACGGATGCGGCCCAGGAATGGTTGCTGGCTATTCCTAAGAATAAATCCAATGTTTGCCGCTGCTCGTCGGCGCTAAACGAATCGAGGCACGGCGATCGATGATCGCTTCGCGCCTCGAATTTCCGATCGTCCGATGATGATGGGAGACGAATCGGCGATTTAATTGATAATGATCGGCTACATCCTCACTGTGGTTGAGTCGGCGCTCCCGGTGCCGCGTTGCCGATGGCGGCGCCGTTGACGACGAGCTCGACGCGGCGGTTCTTCTGCCGGCCTTCCGGTGTGTCGTTGCTCGCGATCGGGTCGGATTTGCCGAAGCCCTTCGCGGTCATCGATGAAGCTGCCACCCCTTGCGACGCCAGGAAGTCGCGCACCGCATCGGCGCGCTGTTCCGAGAGTTTCTGGTTGAATTCGTCGCTGCCCACGCTGTCGGTGTGCCCTTCAATCTGCACGGTCAATCCCGGATGCGAGAGCAAGATGCCGGAGATTTTCGCCAGCTTTACCTGCGTGGGCTGCTTCAGTGTGTATTTGCCGGTGTCGAACAAAACGTCCGACATGTTCACGATCAAGCCGCGAGCGGTATCTTGCGTCTGCAACACGGCATTGAGCTGCGCCAGAAGCTGCGCGCGCATGTCCGCACGTTCTTTTTCGGCCTGTGCCGCCGCCTGGTTCGCTGCTGCCGCTGCAGCTTCAGCTTGCTGCTGCTGAGCGAGAGCCGCCGCGCGTGCCGCTTCGGCTTGCTTCTGCTGCGCTAGAGCCGCCGCCGCTGCCGCGTCAGCCTGTGCCTTCGCTTTTTCAGCTTCCGAGCGAGCTTGATCCGCCGCTTGGCGTTCCGCATCTGCCTGCGCACGAGCCGCCGCCTGAGCCGCCGCATCTGCCTGCGCTTTCGCTTCGCGTGCCGCTGCCGCCTGTCGCTCGGCTTCAGCCTTGAGCGCTGCGTCCTCTTCCGCCTTCTTCTGTCCCGCGATCACGCGCGACTCCTCAGCGGTCTCGATCGCGTTGCGCGCCGCGGCGATCACAATCTTGGAGTTCTTGCGGTCTTGATACGCCGTCTCGGCCTGCTGCAACTGATCCGTCGCCTTCTTGAAGCTCGTGGCGGCATAGGTATCGGCGTGCGCATTGCGCGCGATGCGCACCGCGTTGCGCGCCTGGAAAAGGTACGAGGGAGCTTTGCGATCGACGCCAAAAATCGCGTTTTCGATCGGCGTATTCGACTGCGAATAACTGCCTTTGCTGATCAGGTTGTAGCTGGTCGAAATATTTTCGACGCGATTGAGCATCTTCTCGGGCACCGCGTTCTCGAGCACGACTTCGTCGCCCGGTTGTGCCACCGCGTAGTAGGGCTCGGCGGTGACGATCATCCCGAACGTCTGCATGTCCACGCTGGCCTTGAGTTGCGCGTTGCCATTCTTGTTGACGACTTCGCCGAGATTCACGGCGCGGCCCTGCGGCGAAATTGCCCACAGAACATAGGTGAGATACTCGAGCCCAAACTTCGAAGAATCCGGCAGGCCCGTAAACTTCGCGTCAATCTGAATGCGGTTCGCCTTGCTCTGCACCTTCGCGGTGCCCGCGGCACCCGAGGCCTGATCGGTTGCGACGAAATAAATGTTCACCGACGATCCAGCGCGCCGGTAATCGAGCGCCTTCAGCGAGCGGGCGGTCGTCGCCGTCTGCGGAGTTGGCGTGGCTGGCAGTGCCAGAGCGGGCGGCGCGACGGTTGCGGCAGAAACCATTGCTACGGCGAGGCCGCACGCCAGAATCAAATTTTTGGGGACGTTCACGGTGATCCTCCAAGCGGGATTTTGAGTATCGATCCGCTGTTGAAAAATTGAAATTCGTGTTTTACCCAGCCCGATCCAGGAAGGTGCCTCGCTGGGAGTTCTAGCGTAAAATACTTTAGTAAACCTTACCGCGAAATGGAACCGAAACCCGCATCAAAATTGCATGAATCCACATCGGCAGCGGCGCGGCCGATGCGCAAAATCGTCGGATTCCATCGGGCCGACGGCGGCGATTGGGTTGCCGATCTCGAATGCGGCCACACCCAGCACGTGCGGCACGATCCGCCGTGGCAAAGTCGTCCATGGGTGACGACACCCGAAGGCCGCGCATCGCGCATCGGCGCAGAACTCGCCTGCGCGAAATGTGTAGAAGGCTGACCTTCTTCCAGTTTCAACTGTTCACTGTCAACTCTGCTTTCCCTCGCTATAATGTCCACTCTTCATCGAGAGGACCTTCATGAAATATCGCCGCTTTGGTCGCACGGGCTGGAACGTCAGCGAAATTGGATACGGAATGTGGGGCATGGGAGGGTGGAGCGGCTCGGACGACCAGCAGTCGCTCGATTCTTTGCAGCGCTCGATCGATCTTGGCTGTAATTTTTTCGATACCGCGTGGGCCTATGGTGACGGCCACAGCGAACAGTTGCTCGGCAAAGTTCTGCGCGCGAATCGCGGCAAGACTCTCTACACCGCGACCAAAGTCCCGCCGAAAAATCGCAAGTGGCCCAGTCGCGCGGAATTCAAGCTCGAAGATTGCTACCCGCCGGAATATATCGAGGAGTACATCGACAAGAGCCTCGCGAACATCGGCGTGCCGACGCTCGATTTAATTCAGTTGCACACGTGGGAAGACGCTTGGGTCGAGGACGAGCGTTTGCCGCGCCTGTTGCAGAAAGTTGTGGCGAACGGAAAAGTGCGCGCCGTTGGCATCAGCATCAATCGCTGGGAGCCGAACAACGGCGTGAAAGCGGTGCGTGCCGGGCTGTTCGATGCGGTGCAGGTGATCTACAACATTTTCGATCAGAATCCTGAGGACGAACTTTTTCCCGCGTGCCGCGAAAAGGATGTCGCGGTCATCGCGCGCGTTCCGTTTGACGAAGGCACACTCACGGGCACGCTGACGCTCGACAGCAAATGGCCTGCCAACGATTGGCGCAGCACATATTTCGTCCCGGAAAATCTGAAGACCAGCGTGGCGCACGCGGAAAAGCTGAAGCCGCTGTTGAAAGATGGAATGACGATGCCCGAGATGGCGCTGCGCTTCATCCTCAACAATCAGGACGTCAGCACGATCATTCCCGGCATGCGCAAGATCAAGAACGTCGAGTCCAACACCGCCGCGAGCGACAAAGGTCTGCTGCCCGCCGCGCTGCATACCGAACTCCGCAAACACCGCTGGGATCGCAAACCGACGAAGTGGAGTCAATGAGAACGACGTTGCTAGGCCGTTTGCTTGAGCGCGCGTTCCACCAGCATTAGGCAGCGCTCGGCTTGTTCGCGAATCAGCTCATTGTTTTCGCCAAGGTCGCGCTGCGAGCTTTGCAGTTCATCGGCGATCGAGAGGGCGGCGAGCACCGCAATCTTGTGCGTGTCGACAGTCGCGGTTGCGTCGGAGATGGCGCGCATCTTTTCGTCCACAAACGTGGCGAGTTTTTGCACGTAGGCAGGATCCAGGTCGCCGTGGATCGTGTACGTCTGCCCGAAAATTTGTACTTTAACCGGTCCGCTCATCGCAATCTCCGACGCGGCAAACGCCGCTCGCGGCATTGTAGCGCAGCGCGTGGCAATTGGTAGCGACTATGGGCGAGCGTTCAGCTTGCGCGCAGGTGGGCGCCGACTTGTTTTTCGAGCGCCGCGATGATGCGCGACGAAAAGTCGCCCGTCTGCGCGTCGGTCAGCGTCGCCTCGCGACTCTGAAACACAACGCGCACCATCAGCGAGTATTTCCCCGCCGGAACATTCTTGCCGCGAAACAAATCGCCGGCATCGACAGTCACAACTTCGGCGATCTTTAGCGACTCGATCGCCTTCTTCACCGCGTCGAAGCTCGTGCCATCGCTGAGCAACAGTGAAAAATCGCGCTCGATGGCCGGGAACCGTGGCAGCGGTTCGTAGCGCCGCGAATCTTTCAGATCCTCAATCGCCGCGTAAACCGGATCGATCACAATTTCCGCGAGAAAGACGTCCTGCCGCAGCTTCAATCGATCGGCAACACGCCGCGCAAGCTGCGCCGCCGTGCCGACTTCATCTACGCCCAGCAAAACTTGCCCGCTGCGCGCCGCGTGCGCCCAATCGTTCGCCGATGCCTTGTGTGCGCTCCATGAAAATCCGCCGGCCAACTCGCCGACCGCATCGAGGTCGCCTTTCAAGTCGGCAAACGAATACGGCCTCGCGCCATCGTACAAATTTTTCTCGCGCGCATCGCCCGTCGCGCCGATCGTGAGCACGCGCGTCTCGACGGACGAGCTTCCGTTCAATCGATACTGCCGCCCAATTTCAAATAGCCGAACGTTGCGTTGTCCATGATTCAGATTCCACTCGAGCGCCGCGGCCATCGTCACGAGGCCGGTCGAACGTAGCACGCCCGCTTCTTCCGACAGCGGATTCGCCATCCTTGCCGGCTGTGCATCGGCCGCACGAAACAATGCGTCGCGCGCTTCATCGACGTGCGGAATCGTCAGAATCTCCTGGTAGCCCAGCCCGATCAGTCGTTCGCGCACGCGCGTCTGCGCATCGTGATGCTGCAGTCGCGCCGCGCCCTGCCGGGCCGCTGGTAGCCGCGGCGGAAATTTGTCGAGCCCATAGATTCGCGCAATCTCCTCGATCAAATCGATCTCGCGTTCAACTTCGGCCCGCCATGACGGCTGCGTACATTCCCATGTCGCGAGCAGCGATCCTTCCGCGCCGCGATTCTGATCGACGCGCACCGGCGCAAATCCCAGCGCGCTCAGCGCCGCCTCGACCTCCTTGTCAGGCACATCCGCGCCCATCACGCGCAAAATCTCCGCGCGCGTCACGCGAATTTTCTTCGGCGCGCGCTTGCCTGGGTAGACATCGACGACGCCCGAGAGCAATTCCCCGCCCGCAAGCTGCAAAATCAGTTCCGCCACGCGCCGCGAAGCGATTTCGGCAATCTCCGGATCGCCGCCACGTCCGAAGCGGGTCGAAGCTTCCGTGTGCAGCCGCAAATTGCGCGCGCTGCGTCGCACCGCGATCGGCTCGAACCACGCCGCCTCAATCAGGATGTTCTTCGTTGAAAATGAGATCTCGGTGTCGGCGCCGCCCATGATCCCGCCGATGCCCACTCCGCGGGCGCCATCGCCATCCGCGATCATGCAAATCCCCGCATCGATCGTCCGCTCGACGCCGTCGAGCGTGCGAATCTTTTCGCCGCCGCGCGAAGTCCGCACAACGATGCGATGGTTGCGAATCTTGTCGTAGTCGTAGGCATGCGTCGGCTGCCCAAGCTCGAGCATCACGTAGTTCGTCGCATCGACCACGTTGCTGATGCTCGCCACGCCGCTCGCTTCGAGCCGTTCGCGCAACCACGCTGGCGAAGGAGCAATCCTCACGCCGCGAATCACGCGCGCAGTGAACCGCCCGCACAATTCCGGCGATTGAATGTCGACACTCACCGCGTCGCTCGTTTTTGCGGCCGCAGATTCCGTGACCTTCGCCTGCGGCAGGGCCTTCAACGGAAGCTTGTACACCGCGCTGATTTCGCGGGCGATTCCGTAGTGCGACAGACTGTCCGGCCGGTTTGACGAAACTTCCGCATCGATCACCGCGCCGTGTGCGCCTTTCTCCACGCCGCCGATATTCGTGCCCGAAAGAGCGAGCCGCGACGCGAGCTCGTCCGGCGTCGCCGTCACGTCGACAAAATCCTTCAGCCAGTTGTAGACAACCTTCATTCGCTATCCCTGCTCGTCGTCACTGCACAAACTCTCTGCTAATTCCGCTTCGGCAATCGCCCGTAATACACGTGCGTCGCGTATTCCATCTTCACGCGCCCATCGACCTGGTTCGCGCGGAACAATTCGTCGAGTGCCGCCATCATCGGCGCGTAGTTCGGCTGCCCTTCCAGCGGCGCGTACGAACTGCTGCGCAATCGTCCGACAAGCCCGTCCCAATCGAGAATCTGCGCATTCGGCACGCTCCGCTGCTCCACCGAGCCGCCCGCAAAAAATTCCTGCATCGACGCCATTTCCGGGTACGATTCGCGCACGCGCTTGTAGTCCGTCCCGAATTTCACGAGCACATCTTCATACGCCGTCGCGAACGCCGAATTCATTTCGCGGTCGTTCCACATCACCACGACCCAGCCTTCCGGCTTCAAGATTCTCGCGAATTCGCGCCGCGCGGCGACCGCATCGAACCAGTGAAACGCCTGCCCCGCCGTGACGAAATCGATCGTCGCATCTTCCAGCGTTGTCGCTTCCGCCGACGCGTCGATGCTGCCAAACGAATCGTACGATGCAAGATATTCTTCGCCGGCCTCGCGCATTTCTTTGTTCGGCTCGATGCCGTAGACGCGATTGCCGTTCTGTAAAAACAGCTCGCTCAAAAATCCAGTGCCCGACCCGATGTCGGCGATCACGTGGCCCGAGCTAAGGCCGCATTCCTTCTGCAGCAGCGTCAGCGCTTCGCGCGGATATCCTGGCCGGAAGCGTACGTAGTCGGCCACGCGAGACGAAAACCGCTGCTTGGAATCGGTGAACGTCACGGAAATTGCCGCAAGAATCGCACATCGCTCTGAAAGAAAACCTGAATGTCGTCGATCCCATACTTCAGCATCGCCAGCCGGTCGATTCCGATGCCGAACGCGAAGCCGCTGACTTTTTTCGCATCGTAGCCGACGAATCCATAAACAGCCGGGTCGACCATGCCCGCGCCGAACAACTCAATCCAGCCCGCGCCTTTGCATTTCGAGCACGTTCCGCCGCCGGCCGAAACGCCGCTGCCGCCGCAGAACACACACGTCACGTCGAACTCCACCGAAGGCTCGGTGAACGGAAAATAACTCGGCCGGAAGCGCGTTTTCACGCCAGGCCCAAAAAATTGCTTCACGAAATATTCGATTGTGCCGGTGAAATCGCAAAAGGTGATGTCGGTGTCGACCGCAAGACCTTCGACCTGGTGAAACGCGAACGAGTGCGTCGCATCGGGATTGTCGCGGCGATAGACCTTGCCGGGCACGATGACGCGCACCGGTGGCTGCCGCTTTTCCATGGTGCGAATTTGCATCGGCGAGGTGTGCGTTCGCAGCAGCAGTGGTGAAGGCGCACCCTTCGGCAGTTCGAGGTAAAACGTATCCATGTCGTCGCGTACGGGATGAAACTCCGGAATATTGAGCGCCTCGAAATTGTAGTAAGGCGTCTCGATCTCTGGCCCTTCGACGACGGAGAATCCGATCGACACAAAAATGTCTTCGATTTCCTGGAACACCTGACGGATCAAATGGTGGGAGCCAACCGGCCGCGTCACGCCGGGGAGTGAGAGATCGACGCGTTCGCGCGCCAGCGACGCTTCATCAGCGCCCGCTTCGATTGCGGCGCGCTTTGCTTCAATCTGCGCTTCGACGTGCCCGCGCAGTTTATTTAATTCCGCGCCGACCACGCGCTTCAGTTCCGGCGTTGCGGGCTTCAACCAGTTGTCGGTCACCAGCGTCAGCACACCCGACTTGCGGCCAAGCCACGCATCGCGGAACAGCTTCCACGAAGCATCGTCGTGCACAGCGGCGACTTCGCCGTCGAACCTCGCCAGGATTTCGGCGAACAGTTCCGAAACGCGCGCAGGCTCGGTCGCGCCGAGAGCGGCCAGCGTTTGCGCAGCCTTATTGTCCGAAGAAGTCATGATCGAAATCCGGTAGGGGCACGGCACGCCGTGCCCGTCTTCCGTTTCTTCATTGTAGGGGCGGGGCTTGCTCCGCCCGAACGTTAGTCTTGGCTCAACAGCTTCCGAGTGGCAGGCGCTACTCTTTCGCGCGAACCGCTTTTTTAGGTGCCGGAACAGCAGCCTTCGCCGTCGCCGCCAGGCTCGCAAACGCCGCCGCATCCTTCACCGCGATGTCAGCGAGGACTTTGCGATCCAGTTCGACGCCCGCCACTTTCAATCCGTGAATCAGGTGGCCGTACGTGATGCCGTTCAACCGCGCGGCCGCGCCGATACGCTGAATCCACAGACGGCGATACTGCCGTTTCTTTACGCGGCGATCGCGAAACGCATAACGATCCGCTCGATTCGCTGCTTCCTGTGCCGACTGGTACAGCTTGCTCTTTGTGAGGAAAAAGCCTTTGGTCCTCTTGAGATACTTCTTGCGACGCGCACGTCGCTTTGTGCCGCGTTTTACGCGAGCCATGGGTTTCTCCTTTTCTGTTTAGGGAGACAACACGATGCGGGCACGCGCACAAAAATAAGTACACGCGTAACGCAACGGGTTTGTCTCCGGGGGTACTGCATCGCCGCGGCTAAATCGTTCGGCTTCGCAAAGCGAAAAACCAATCGATCGCTGCAGCGGATCGGCCGGCAGGCACCCGTGTAGCACTGCCTGGCTCGATGTGCGGGACTTTCATCCCGCGGTGCGAGGCCGAAGCCTCGCGGCAGAGCTTGCGCTCCGCGTCTTACATTCCAGCTTCACTCAAAAGTGAAGCCAAAAACTCGAAACAAAACTCTTGCTCGCCGAGACTTAGCTCAGGCGTACGGCAACATCTGCTTCGTCTTCAGCATGTCCGCCTTGCTCACCAGCGTCAGCTTCTTCAGCTTGCGCATGCGGCCGGGAGCTTTTGTGCCCAGGATGTGGCGCTTGCCCGCGTGCGAACGAATGATCTTTCCGCTCGCCGTTACCTTAAACCGCTTTGCGGCGCCGCGATGCGTCTTCAACTTCAGCTTTGGTTTGGAACGGTTTCTTGGCATTGCTAAATCCTCTCTTCACACGGCCACGCCGTGCCTTGATTCCGAATCTTCAAAATACGATCGATTTCGGTTTGCGTTACGAAGCCTGTTGCGCTGCCTGCGGTGTCGCAGGCTTGACGGCTACAGGTGCGCCCTTTTTGGGCGCCAGCAACGCGACCAACACGTTGCCTTCCATGCGCGGCATCGTTTCGATCTGGCAGAAATCGGTGATTTCTCCCAACAGCCGCGTCATCTTCGCGCGGCCCACTTCCTGGTGCGCCATTTCGCGTCCGCGATGAAAAATCATCGCGCGCACTTTGTGACCTTCACCCAGAAACCTGATGATCTGATTCTTGCGCACGTTGTAGTCGTGTTCGGCGGTTGCCGGCCGGAACTTGACTTCTTTCAACTGCGAGCCGCGGCTGCTTTTGCGCTGCTCGTGCGCTTTTTTGTTTTGTTGATAAAGAAATTTTCCGTAATCCGTGATTTTGCAAACGGGCGGATCGGCCGTCGGCGAAATCTCCACCAGATCCAGGCCTTTTTCGCGCGCCATCCGCACCGCTTCGTACGGTTGCATGACGCCCAGCTGGCCGCCTTCTTCGTCGATTACCCGGACTTCACGAGCCCGGATGCGTTCGTTTACGCGAGTGCGGTCGCTCTGCTGCCGGAAGTTACGTTCTGCGATATTTCCCCCTAACAAATTTAAGGCGCCAGATACCCGCCTCGCCGGGCACTGCCCTGATTCAAATTCTTGCGCTGTCGCTGCGAGAACTACGCGCACCCGCCACCACTGCGATAAATCGGTCAGGGACGGGCTTCAAAGTATAGCACGTAGGCACCTTGCAACAGCAAGACGTTAGATGCCCGTCAGGGCTGCGGGTGGCAAGAATTCGCGACGCCAAATGCATGAGCCGTAGCGGCTGCCACCTGCAGGGACGCAGCGGGCCGGGACAATGTTTCAAGGCCGGGCGGGTGCGAGAGCTTGGATTCCGCCGGATCTAGAAGGTGATTTCGAGCCGGCCTTTGGGACCGGCGACGATGGCGTGAAGATGGGGCGTGGCGCCAGGCCTGATTTTTAAATCGAGATTTAGCGGAGCAGCGCGGTTTTGGAGCTTGTCTAGATCTGGTCCCCGGGCGATTGCCTCGAAGAGCTCGAGGGTGCAGCCTTGCGGCGCGTCCACGGACGGATGGATGGTTCCGGCGCCCCACTCGATGAAAAACGGGAAAAGGCCGCCGGCGTCGTCCGCAAGGCCGAGAGTTTTCCAGTTCAGGACGCGGCCATCGGGGCGTTTGCGCGAGCCGGGCTTTGGACCGATCACCTCGACGCCTTCCCCTTTGAGGCGTTGTGCGAACGCTTCGATGTCGCCGGGGTGTTGCGCCCAGCCGACTAGGACGGGCTCTTCGAGCTTGCGAAGATCACGCACATCGAGAGTGGGAGATTGTTTTGGATCGGGCGCGATGATTTCGAGATAGCGATTTTTACCGAGTGAGAGAAGTGCGTTTCGCGTGCCCGCTCCCGGGTGCACGCCGCCGAATGTCGCGCGGACGCCGGTGCGCTCTTCGATGAAGGCGATGCCTTTGTCGAGGTCGGGGCTACCGACCAGAATGTGATCGAGCAATTTGGGCGCGGTCTCCTGTGGCGCTGATCGTGAGATGCGCGCCGCTGCGAGCGCGGCACTCGCGGTGAAGAGAAGTCGTCGCCGAGAGATTTGTTTCATTGCGCAGAAGGTATCACAACGGCGAGGGGTCGTGTTTCGCGGATTGGGGCTAGAGACTAATCGTTGCGGAGTTTTGGCCGCGTTTGCAGAGGTAGGCGTGCCAGAAGAGGCGGGCGGCGATGGCGCGGAAGGGTTTCCATGGGGCGCTCATTTTTTCGAGTTTTTCGGGCGAGGGGCGGTTGCGGAGATTTTTTACTTCCTGGACGGCGGTGGCGAGCGCGAGATCGCCGACGGGCCAGATGTCGGGGCGGCGCAGCGCGCTGAGTAGGTAAATGTCGGAGGTCCAGCGGCCGATTCCTTTTAACGCAACGAGTTTTTCGCGGGCGTGGTCATCGTGAAGCGCGCGCAGGGCGTCGAGGTCGAATTGTTTTTGCTTGATGGCGTCGGCGAGGAGGCGCGTGTAGTGCGACTTCTGGCGGCTGAAGCCGAGTTGGCGCATTTCGACTTCGGTGAGTTTCAAGAATTTTTCGGGAGTGAAAGGGCGAACAGTTTTTTCGAGTTTTTGGTAGAGAGCTCGGGCGGATGCGAGCGAGACTTGCTGTTCGAGGATGATGTAGACGAGCGTGGGGAAGCCGGGTTCGCGGACCCAGAGCGGCGGCACGCCGTATTTTTCGACGACGCGTGCCAGGTCGACGTCGCGCGCGGTGAGTTCGCGGACGGCTTCGGCGAAAAATTCTTCGGTTACGTGGACGAGTGGTTTCGTGGCGGACGCAGCGAGTTCGGCCGGCAGCGGCTGCGTCAGCGCCGGTTGTTTTTGCCCCGGCTGCTTTCGTGATGCGGGCCTACGCGATCGTGCGCGTGTCGATTTCGGTTTGGAGGGACGCAAGGAATTCCGCGAGCGGCTTGGGGCCGAGGTCGCCCTTGGTGCGGTGGCGAACGGAGACGGTTCCGGCTTCGGCTTCTTTGCCGCCGACCACGAGCATGTAGGGGATTTTTTGGAGCTGCGCGTCGCGAATTTTTGCGGGCAACTTTTCGTTGCGCTCGTCGAGATGCACGCGTGTGCCGTGACGCTTCAGCGCGTCGGTGACGTGCTTGGCGTAATCGATGACTTTCTCGCTGACCGGGCAGACCTGCACTTGCACGGGAGCGAGCCAGAGCGGGAACGCGCCGGCGTAATGCTCGACGAGAATGCCGAAGAAACGCTCGACGGAGCCGAGCAGCGCGCGGTGCACCATTAAAGGTTGGTGGCGGGCGCCGTCTTCCCCGACGTATTCGAGTTTGAAACGTGCGGGCAGATTGAAGTCGAATTGCACGGTGGTGAGCTGCCACGAGCGGCCGATCGCGTCGATTAATTTGACGTCGATTTTAGGGCCGTAGAATGCGGCTTCACCGGCGATACGCTTGAACGGGACTTTGATGCGCGTCATCGTTTCAGCGAGAGCGGCGGTGGCGCGGTGCCAGTCTTCCGGCTTGCCTGCGTAATTTTCGGGATGGGATTCGTCCCAGTCGGAAAGTTCGACTTCGAATTGCTCAAAGCCAAAATTTTTCATGACGGCGAAGGCGAAGTCGATACAGGCCTCGACTTCACTTTCGATTTGCGACGGCATGCAGAAGATGTGGGCGTCGTCCTGGGTGAAGCCGCGGACTCGCAGGAGGCCGTGAAGTACGCCGCTGCGTTCGTAGCGATAGACGGTGCCGAGTTCGGCGAGGCGCACGGGCAGATCGCGATAGCTGCGCAGCTTCGATTTATAGATGAGGATATGGCCCGGGCAATTCATGGGCTTGAGCTGGTATTCGGCTTTTTCGACTTCCACGGGGCCGAACATATTGTCTTTGTAAAAGCCGGTGTGGCCGCTGGTGTTCCAAAGTTCGCGGCGCATGATGTGCGGCGTGTAGACGATGTCGTAGCCGCGCTTGAAGAGTTCGGCGCGCAGCCAGTCCTCGACGATCGTGCGGATCAGGCCGCCCTTGGGATGCCAGAAAATCAAGCCGGGGCCGGCTTCGTCCTCGATGCTGAAGAGATCGAGTTCGGCGCCGAGCTTGCGATGATCGCGGCGCTTCGCTTCTTCGAGGCGATGGAGATAGGCGTCGAGTTCCTTCTGTGTGTAAAAGCACGCCGCGTAGATGCGCTGGAGCTGAGGATTCCCCTCGTGGCCCTTCCAGTAGGCGCCGGCGACGCTCATCAATTTGAACGCCTGGATGCGCTTGGTAGAAGGGATGTGCGGGCCGCGGCAGAAGTCGATGAATTTTCCGGTGGTGTAGAACGAAACCATCGGGTCGGTGGCTTTTTCTTCGACGAGCTCGCACTTGAAGATCTGGTCGGACTTTTTGTAAAGCTCGATCGCTTCGGGCTTTGGAACAAGCTTGCGCTCGTTCTGGAGGTCCTGAGCGGCGAGCTCGTGCATTTTCTTTTCGATTTTTTCGAGATCTTCCGGTGTGAACGGTTGATCGCGAAGAAATTCGTAGAAGAAGCCAGTGTCGATCGGCGGGCCGATGCCGAGCTTTACGTTGGGATAGAGCTCCATCACCGCGGCGGCGAGAAGATGCGCGGCGGAGTGGCGAAAAACGTAGAGCGAATCCGGATCTTTTTCGGTGAGGATTTGCAGTTTAACGTTGTGGTCGAGCGGGCGGCGGAGATCGATCAATTCGCCGGCGCTGTTGCTCTGGTAGCCGTCGTCAGTGCCGACCGCGGCGGCTTGTACCGCTTGCCGTGCGCGGTGTATCGCCGCGGCCGGATCGGAGATGCGCGCGACGAGAGCGGCATCGGCGAGACGCGGCGAAATTTTACGCGCGATATCCGCCGGAGTTGTGCCCTGGGGCACTTCCTGCACTGAACCATCCGGCAACGTAATTTGAATCGACGCCATGCTGTGATTTCACCCGAAGTAAGAAACACCAAGCTTAAAGGCCACATCCACGACGGTCAAGGCAAGCACCTATATACCTACACGCCTTCAAATCATGATCACCCACGGCAGTCCAGCAAAGTGGGCGTCCGAAGTGACGAGCATGACTCGGTGTTGCCGGGCGGATGCATAAATGATCGCATCGGCCATCGGGAGTTTCGTTTCCAGGCTCACTTGCGCCGCAAATTCCGCAATCGGGATATCGAGAGGAATCACGCGCTCGTCGAATCCGGTTGCAGCCGATAGGAATTCTTGCGCCAGTTGCCCGGTGCTTTCTCGCGAGAGCTTTTTGTAGACCTCGTAGACGACGGTGGTCGGCAGCAGGACAAACTCCGGTTTGTCGAGGTATTGCGCGAAGGCGGCTGCTTTGGGGCCGTCGGCGAAGTATTCCACCCAACCAGCCGAATCGACTATGACAAAGTCAGAAGCGGTCATTGCGATCCCGGTCTTCGTCTTTCCACTTCAGTCCTTTGGCCATCCCGCGGAGATCTTTGATGGATCTGGGACGGGTCACGCGAATGGCGCCGTTCAGCGCGTAAATTCGCAGTTCCTGTCCTGGTTGTAAATTCAGGGATTCGCGAACTGCTTTGGGGATCACGATTTGAAATTTTGGAGAGACTTTCACGGTTTCCACGGCTGACCTCTTGTTGGCGGTTCGATCGCTCATACGTATGTCTAAGTGCAGATCGATAGCCATATTGTATTACAAAAGCATTATCGATGATGTTTTTGTATGAAATCGATCCATACCACCCCCTGTTTCGCTAAGAGTGCGCAACTTGTTGCAGGTCAGTAGGTTACGGCGGGGTCAAAATTTAAGAGTGTGTATCTAATTGAAAATAAGAGAGTTATTGGAGTGTCAGAAATGAAAAAAGCGCCCTTCGGGCGCTTTGGATCACAACTTTCAATGCGGTGCAGTATGCCACAGATCTGTGGAAAAGTCAAGGGGGGACACAGGAATTTCTCGTGGTTGCGAGGCCGGCGGTGGTGGGTTTCTGCAGGTGGACGGGAAAAGCGCCGGCTGAAAGCCGGCGCTACCGAACCTAGTTTGCGAGTAAGGCTTTGAAGGCGGGGTCGTCGCGGAAGGGGGCGAAGGTGGGTTCGGACTGGAGCCAGTCGAGGAAGGGGGGCATGTCTTTGACCTTAGATTTGGCCTGGCGGAGGGATTCGAGGGCGGCTTTGCGATTGTTGTCCATGGCCTGGCAGATGGCGAGGAAACGAAGAGGATTTGGGCTGTCGGGCATCGCCTCGGCGGCGAGCAGGTAATAGTCTTTGGCGAGGACCGGATCTTTTGCTTCGAGGCGGTCGCTTCCGGATTCCATGGCTTGGACGAAGACGTCGGCTACGGCGCGCTTGAGGACGATCGCTTTTTCGGGTTTCTTTTCGTGGGCGGCGGATTCACGAAGGTTGGCGATTTTTTGCTTTGTGGTGGTGAAGTCGGTCGCGAGGCTCTGACTGTCTGAGCGGAAATCTCCCATCGTACCGGCGATGTCGGCGATGAAACGTTTCTGTTCTTCGAAGTCGTGTTGCTGACGCTTCGGACCATCGCGGACATCTTTTTGTGAGCCGAGAGAGGTAGCGGCGGCGCGGAGTGGAGCGACGTCGGCGAGTCCGTCGAAGGTGGCGATTGCCTGGTTGTATTCGCGCCAGGCGTAAAACAGATTGCCGGACTGTTCGAAGGATTTGGCGAGCGCGATTTCGGCGTCGCGTTGCTGGGCGATGAAGTCGGCATCGCGCGGCGTGACATCCTTTTTCATCGCGACAAGGCGAAACCATGCGAGGGCTTCTTCGGCGACTTCGGATGGCGCCCATTGGTGCGGGCCTTCGAAATAGCGAAGGAAATGTGGGTAGTCTGCGGCCGCGAGGGCTGCGTCGAGGCGAGTGACTTCGGGAAAGTTGAAATCGAGATTGCCAACGGTGGCGAATATGGGGAAGACGGAATCTTTCGGCGAGGGCGCGGTGCCACTCGGGAATCCGGCGCCGTTGAGGTAGACGCCCGCGGCGCATTTGCAGAGTTGGGCGATACGGCCGGCTACGCGCGCGCCGCCGGAGAATCCCGTGAAGTAGACGCGGTGATCGTCGATCGACAAAAGTGTGTGCGTGTCGTCGGAGACGGCTTGGGCTGCTTGGATTTCAGGAGGCCAAGGACCGTTGCGGGAGTTGTTAGAGGCGGCGACGATGTATCCGTATTTTTCGGCGCCTGCTTTCAGGGTGTCGACGGGGCGATCGCCGCGGGCGGAGGGATCGAAGGCGTAGACGATCGGCCATTTTGTAGTGGGCGTGTAGGAAGAGGGGACGTAGAGAGCGTAGGTTTGGTCGGGTTTTGTGGCGCAGATGCGGTGGGGGTCGATTTGGCCGGGCGTCGGAGAGGCTGGTTTTTGTTGAGCTGAGGCGAGGGAGCAAATGATCAGAAGGAGCGAGAGGAGGCGACGCATTTGCGAGAAGTATAGCTGGGGGAGTGGAATGGCGAGCTGAGGATGCAAAGAAGTGACAAGTAAGGATAAAGGCGGGAACTGCCGAGGACAAGGCGGAGGCGGCTTAGGCCCGGGCAAGCTGGGGCACAGCAGTGCTGCGCCCGTACATGAAGATGGTTGTCGGTGAAATTGCTGGGCGCGGTACACTTTTTGGCTTCGAGTGTTGTGATGAGTGCGATGGATTTGGGATGTGGGTTCAAGGGAGAAGGATGAGAACTCGGCGGATTTTGGGGAGTTGGACGGTGTTGGCGGCTGTGGTGTGTGTTGGGTTGAGTGCCGCCGCGAGTGCGCAAGATGCGGCGAGTGGTAAGGCGGCGGCTCCGGCGGCGGTGGAACTGCGCGAGGCGGATGCGCGGTACAAGGTGGATATTTTGTTGGTGGTGGCGCATCCGGATGATGAGGGTGCGGCGACGGCGTATGTGGCGCGTGCGATTGATGAGGGGAAGCGCGTGGCGGTGGTTTACGGGACGCGTGGTGGGAACGGCGGGAATGAAGTTGGCACGGAACAGGCGAAAGCGCTGGCGACGATTCGTGAGATCGAGGCGCGGCGGGCAAACGCGACTTTGGGAATTGCGAATGTGTGGTTTCTGGATGGAAAGGATACAGCGGGGCAGGATGTGCTGGTGTCGCTGGCGAATTGGGAGCATGGCGCCGCGCTGGAACAGCTGGTGCGATTGATGCGGTTGACGCGGCCGGAAGTGGTGCTGACATTCTTGCCGGGAACATTTATTGGAGAAGATCACGGCGATCATCAAGCGGCGGGCGTGCTGGCGACGGAGGCGTTCGATCTCGCGGGCGATCCAACGGTGTTTCCCAGCCAAGTGGCGGAGCCGTTGAAAAGGCTGGAACCGTATCTCGAAGGATTGCGGCCGTGGCAGCCGAAGAAGATTTTTTATTTTCCGGATGCGGAGCGGGAAGACATTTTCAAAGGCACGGGACCGTCGTATTCGGTGAAGGAAATTTCGAAGTCGTCGAAGAAGCCGTACTGGAGGGCTTCGCTGGACGCGTTTCGATTGCATCAAACGCAGGCGAAGAGTTTCGCGGACCAGTTGGACAAGATGGATGACGCGGCGATCGAGAAAATGATGCAGGCGGATGGGTGGGCTGACGAGCAGAGATTCGTGTTGGGGAAATCGCTGGTGGGCGGGGTGACGACGGATCCGATTTTTGCGGGGATTGAGAGCGGGGCGATTCCGTTTCGGCGGGCGGCGTTTTCGGTGGAGGCGCCGAAGGGGGGTGTTGCGGTGACGCTGGCGGGGCCGTGGAGTTTTTATGCGGAGTTTCGCGCGGCGCATGGGCTGACGCATTTGCCGCATCCGGAGCCGCCGGAGATTGCGTTGCAGGAAGCGACGACGCTGGTTGTGCCGCTATGGGTGAGGAATTCGGCAGGGTCGCCGGTGGAGGTGAGGTTGTCTGCAGATGTGCCGAAGGGATGGACGGTGAGTAGTGGCGCGGGGAAGGTGAAGGTTGGGGCGAATCAGACGGCGGGGACGCGGGTCGAGATTGCACTGGGGTCGCTGAAGGATGCGGCGAAGGGGCGCGATGCGGCTGAAGCGGTTACGGTGAAAGCGGAGTCGGGTGGGAAGAGTGTGGGGGAGATTGTGATGAAGGTGGAGTTGAGGAAGAAGGCGCTGCCGGAGTGAGAGGCTAATTACTTAGAAGAATTTCTTCGTGTCCAGATTACCCGCAAGATGGCGATAGCTCCGCCGGCCATCGCGTACAGAAACCCATTCACTATGGCAACAACGCCGATGCTGACCCACTGCGCCAACGCGCTGTTCTCGATTGGCATCCGGCCCCACACTCGCGGGAGGAATAACCAGAGCCCGGGCGATACAAGAATCATCAGATTCGTGACGATATTCGGTGCTTGGAACGTCATACAGAATCCAGCAATTATCGTAGTCAGAAGGCCAGCGAGCGCGAAGTAGAGTACCAGCCGTGTGGAACGGATCGGATGCATGAAGGCGAAAGATTACGTCCCTCGATTGAATGAGTCGAGGCTGTGGTGACTGGTCGCGCGAATCGCTTAAGGTTTTTTTGAGCGGGCGGATTCCATGGCTTGCCAGGCGGAGTCGGGGAGTTGGAGGAGGTCGTTGAATTCGCCGGCGCCACGGAGCCAGAGGGCGCCGTCGATGACGACGCATTCACCGTTGATGTATTGGGACATGTCGCTGAGGAGGAACGCGGCGAGGCTGGTGAGTTCTTCGTGGCGGCCGAAGCGCTTCATGGGATGAGATTCGCGCGCGTGATCTTCGAATTGTTTTGAGGGCATGAGGCGTGACCAGGCGCCTTCGGTGGGAAATGGACCGGGAGCGATGGCGTTGAGGCGGATTTTGTATTTCGCCCATTCGACGGCGAGCGAAGTGGTCATGGCGAGGACGCCGGCTTTGGCGCACGCGGACGGGACGACGAATGCGGAACCGCAATTTGCGGCGGCGTAGGTGGTGACGATGCTGAGGACGTTGCCGCCTTGTTTGTCGGCGATCCAGCGTTTGGCGAGGGCTTGGGTGCAGTTGAACGAGCCGTTTAGCACGATGCCCACAACCGCGGAGAAGGCGTTGGGGCTGAGCGTTTCGGTGCGCGCCATGAAGTTGCCGGCGGCGTTGTTGACGAGGGTGTCGATGCGGCCGAATTGCTGGAACGCAGTTTCGACTGCAGCTTCGACTGCGGCGGGTTCGCGGACATCGGCGATGGCGTAACCGGCGGCGCCACCGGCGCGGCGGATTTCCTCGCAGGTGTCTTTCAGAGGTTGTTCGCGGCGGCCGATGATGAAAATTTGCGAGCCGAGTTCGGCGAATTTGAGGGCCATGCTACGGCCGAGGCCGGAGCCGCCGCCAGAGATGAAGATGGCGCGGCCTTTGAACAGGGTGGGTTGGAACATGAGTGGGAGTGTAGATGGAAATTGGAAAAGGGAAAATGGAAATTGGGGCGGCGTGGCGGAGTTTACTTGGTGGGTTTTAGCTCGGCGGGGATGGGGCGGTGCATGGCTTTGGCGTATTCAGTGGCGAAGGTGCGGTTGGTGGGGAATTCCTGGGTAAGTTCGAGGAGAAGTTTTTGGGCGAGTTCGTCGTGCTTTTCGCGGCGGGCGCTGAGCGCTAACAGAATTTTTGCGAAGGGCTGAAGATAGCGGCCGTTCGTCGCGGTTTTTTCGAGTTGATCCATGCCGAGCTTTTTGTCGCCGTGGATGCCGAGAAAAAACAGGCCCATGCGGTAACCGGCGTTGAGCGAGCCGATGATGTAGTTGGCGGCGCCGAGCGCGACGTATGCATCGTTTGCGTCGGGCTGCACGGCGAGGAGCGCTTTCGCGTTTTCGTTCGCCTCCTTCAGGCGCTTGAGCGCGTCGACCTGTTTTTTCTCGAGGATGGCGTATGCGTCGGACTCCATGCCTGCGGCGAGTGCGAGGCCGAAGAGGCCTTCGGGGTCTTTCGGATTTTTCTTGAGGCGCGCTTTCGAAAGGGAGCGCGCGTGTTCGACGGCGCCACGAAAGTGATTCATCTGATCGGCGTCGGGCTTGCCGTCGATGCCGTTGAGGAAGCGCTTCTGGTCGAGGAAGAAATCGCTGCTGAGGACGTTCTGGCGGTAGAGCTCTTCGAAAAGGTAGCTCGCCGCGATCGCGACCTGGCCGAAGGGTTGATCGGGATGAGCATTTTCCCAGTCGGTGAAAATGAGGCGGGCTTCGGTGAAGTCTTGCTCGTAGAGATGATGGAAGCCACTGGCGAGTTGAGGATCGGTGACGAAGGCTGGCGACGGATCGTCGGGCGGAGCTGCGTTCGCGGATGCGCTCGGGCTCGCAAGTGTCGCGACAAAAGAGAAGGCTAAGGCCAAAGCCAAAAGTGCGACGCAATGGAGTCGGCGCATAGAGATTTTTTCAGACGACTTAGAAGAGGCCGGGTAGAAACCTGGGCTTACCAGCCATCGCGGCGCGATAGGCGGGATCGGCGAAGAGCACGCGTTCTTCGGTGGAGAGACGTCGCGCGAGCACCGCGATGTGGCCGATGGCACCGGCCAGCGCGGTGATCCATGCTGTGTGGATGAGAGGGAGTGCAATCATTTCGGCGAACACCGCCGCATAGTTTGGATGCCGCACGAAACGGAAAGGGCCGCTAGTGATCACGCCGAGACTCGTCGAATCCATTACCTGGACGTTCCAGTGGTCGCCGAGCGTTCGAATCACCCACCAGCGTACGACGTTTGCGGCGAGAAAGATTCCGAACATCGGAGCGGCGAGCGCGAGGATGAAGGGGCGCTTGAGAGCGACGACTTCGACGGCGGAGCCGATGAGGACGAAGGTGTGGAGCGCGACCATCCAGCGGTAGAGAGGTTCGGTAACGATGGAGGCGCCGCGCGGCACCATGGCGCGTTGATGATTGCGCGAGATGCGCAGTTCGACGATGCGGAGCGCCGCTACGAGGAGCAGCAGCAGAAGAAACAGGATGACGCTCAGGTCCATTGGAGGAGCAGAAATTCGGCGCTGAAGCCTGGGCCGAAGGCGGCGGCCATGGCGATGTCGCCGGGATTGAGCGGGCGCTTCTCGAGCCACTCCTGGAGGATGAAGAGGATGGTGGCGCTGGAGAGGTTGCCGACGTTGGCGAGCACGTCCCACGACGGCTGCGTCTGGCACTTAGTGAGGCCGAGCGCGATTTCGACGTTGCCGAGCAGGCGTGCGCCGCCGGGATGGAGGATCCAACCCTTGATGTCTTGCTGGGTCAAGCCGTGGCGGCCGAGGAAGTCGTCGACGAGCGCCTTGATTTTGGCGCCGATCATGTCGGGGACGTTTTTGTCGAGCAGGATGTGGAAGCCGGCGTCGCGAAGGTCGAAGCCCATGGCGCCGAGCGAGTCTGGGAACGTATAGGTCTCGGAGACGAGGATTTTCGGCTTGTGAGCGCTGGCGCCGAGCGAGTTGCCATTGCCGTTTGCGTGAGCGGCTGAAGCCGGCGCTGCGGCAACTGCCTTCGGATTGTTACTGACGATCACCGCGGCGGCGCCGTCGCCGAAAAGAATCGATGAGATGAGATTGGCCTGCGAAATATCTTTGCGCTGGAAGGTGAGCGTCGGAAGTTCGACCGCGATGACGAGAGCGTTTCCGCCCGGGTACGCCTTCAAATAGTCGGCGGCGCGAGCGAGCCCCATCGCGCCGGCGGCGCAGCCCAGTTCGGTGAACGGCATGCGGCGGACGTCGCTGCGAAAGCCCATCAGATTAATCAGGTGTGCGTCGAGCGACGGAATCATGAAGCCGGTACAGCTCACGGTGATGATCAGATCAATTTCGTCGGCGCGAAGAAGCGCGCGTTCGAGGCACTTTTCAGCGGCTTTGCGGCCGAGCTTGATGGCGTGCTCGATGTACTCCTGATTGGTCTTCTCGAGACCGCGCGGCTGGACGACGTATTCAACCGGGAAAATTGAATGGCGCTTCGACACCTGCGCGTTGTCGACGATCGACATCATGGCTTCGAGCTTGCGCTCGGGGATGTCGAAGACGCGGCCCATTTGGTACTTAACGTCCTCGCGCGTGATGGTGTGTTCGGGCAGCGCGGTCGCGGAGGCGAGGATGAATGGATGTGGCGTCGAAGCAGGGGTCGGGCGCTGCTTGACTGACGCAGGGTGCGACGCCGTCGTTGCAACCGCGGATGGCGCAGATGCGTGTTCGGTGCTCAAAGGAGATCCCCCGTCTCGATCGGCGCAGACATGGCGCTCGCCATCGCCGGCTTGACGCCGGTTAATGCGGAAAAGGCAGCGCCCTGAAGCTGTCCGATTCCGGCCCTAGACTCTACATTATTTAGAGCCGGGGAGGTAGGTTTGAAGTTGGCGATCTTGTTTGCTGGTGTCATATGCCGAATTATTGGTTTCATTGAGTTTAGCGCCAGCCGGCGAGCCTTCGCGGTCCAGTAAGAATGCGGGCGCACGCAGCCGGCTCGTTCATATCGCAGTCATGCGCCGATTGCCGATCCGTGAAACGATGCTGGGGAGCTGAACTATCTATGATATCAGTTTGGACCGTGGGGAGTTGAAGAAGATGAGTAGGAGATCGATGGGTCGGGTCCTGGGTTACATTTCGTTGCGATCGCTTACGATAAGAGGCTTTGTGATCCTTTGCGTCGCGACGGGCGTCATCGTCACCGGACAACGCGTGCTGGCTCAGGATCGCGCGGTGGGTGGGGATCGTCGAGTGTCACCGCTGTTGGTGGTGATTTCGGTCGATGGGCTGAGGCCCGACTACGTGACACAGGCCGATGCGCACGGAGCAAAGATTCCGAACCTGCGCAAATTCTTGAAGCAAGGCACCTATGCGGACGGGGTGCAAGGTGTGGTGCCCACGGTCACGTATCCCAGTCATACCACGCTGATGACCGGAGTGTGGCCGGCGAAGCACGGAATTTACGCAAATACGACATTCGATCCGCTGCAGAAAAATTTTCAGGGCTGGTATTGGTATGCGGAAGATATTCGCGTGCCGACGCTGTGGGATGCGGCGACGAAGGCGGGGCGTACGACGGCGAGCATTCAGTGGCCGGTTACGGTAGGTGCGCACATCAACTGGGTGATACCGGAATTCTGGCGCGCGAATACGCCAGACGACGCGAAATTGCTGCGCGCGGTGTCGACGCCGGGATTGATTGCGGAAGCTTCGGCGGAAATTGGGCCATATAGCGGTGGCGTTGACTCTACTGTCGAGGCGGATAAAAACCGCGGCAAATACGCGGAGTGGATTTTGGAGAAAAAACATCCCACATTGTTGACGCTGCACTTGATTGCGCTCGATCACATCGAGCATGAGACGGGGCCGTTCAGTCCTGAGGCGGTTACGGTGCTGGAGGGCATTGACGCAGCGATTGGCGGAGTCTGGGAAGCGGCGGAGAGACTGGCGCCGGGGCATGTTTTTATCGCGGTGGTGTCGGATCACGGATTCGCGCGCACCGACGCGCAGCTCAATTTATTTGCGGCGTTTCGCGAGGCGAAATTGTTTGACGTCGATGTGAAGGGGAAGATCACCGACTGGAAGGCAATGCCATGGGTAACGGGCGGCTCGGATGCGATCGTTTTAAAGGACCCGACCGATGAGGCCGTGCGATCGCAAGTGAAAGACCTGCTGACAAAGACTGCTGCCGATCCGGCGAACGGCGTCGATCGCGTTCTGGATGCTGACGAATTGCACGAGCGCGGCGGATATCCGACCGCGTCGTTTTTTGTGAGCATGAAGCCGGGATGGCGCACGGGCGGCGATGCGGACACGCCGCTGCTGACGAAAACGAAAGCGGGTGGGACGCATGGGGAGTTGCCGGATGTGCCGGACCTGCGTGCTTCGTTCTTCCTGGTGGGGCCGGGCGTGCCGGCGGCGAAGGACTTGGGCGTGATCGATATGCGGAACATTGCGCCAACGCTGGCGCATGAGGTTGGACTGGAGTTGCCGTCGGCGGACGGAAAGAATATGTTGCCGTAACACGTTGCAACGGCGTGACGCTCAACGCTGCGCGATTCAGCGAGATCAGCGCAAGCCGACCAAACCCTTCACCGATTCGACCATTTTTTCGGAGTCGTAGCCGACGCCGTCCTTGAAGACGATTTGGACGTTCTCGATGTCTTTGATGTTGGCGGATGGATCGCCGTTTATTACGACGATGTCTGCGGTTTTGCCGGGCGCGATTGTGCCGATCTGATTGGATTCGCCGAGAAATTCGGCACCGTTTGCCGTTGCGATGTGAATCGCTTCGAGTGGCGTGAAGCCTGCTTCGACCAACAATTCGACCTCTCGCTGATCACCGAATCCGGCGATGACGCCGCCGTAGCCGGTTGGGTCCAAGCCAGCGAGCAGCAAGCCGCCTTCTTTCACGAACTCGCGTTCGAACTCCATTTCTTTCTTGAGGAGCGCCGGCCAGTGGGATTTCGTCGCGCCGTCGGAAATTATCGAGCGTCGTTGAAGATACATGATGCGTGCTTCGGGCAACATCGCGTCGAGGACGCGAGGCTCGATCGGAGCGCGATTTGGCACAATCGTTTCGAACACCGGTAACGTTGAAGTGATGGCGACGCGCTTGCCGATCAGGTCGCGAATGGTGTCGTGGACCGGACCGGAAGTGGCGTCGAGATTCAGGAGAGATTCCTCGATTGCGTCGCGTCCTTCGGGGCATGTGTCGGGCTTGCGTCCCTCGACGAATTCCGAATCGGCGAAGAAGCCGTGCTCGAGGTCGTCGATGCCGATCGACGCTGCCTCGCGAAAGCCAATCGAGCACAGATGCCCGGTCACTTTCAGGCCGTGAGCGTGGGCCACTTTGACGATGGCGGCGAGTTCTTCGGGCGTGATGTGCATGTAAGCCTTGAACGAGGTGACGCCTTCCGCGACCCAATATTCGGCTGTGCGGCGAGCGTCTTCGGCATCCTTGAGTTCGTGCATTTGCGGAGTGAAGGAGCCGGGACCTTCGAAATAGGGACCAGTGACGTGAATTTTTGGGCCGATGGCTGCGCCGGAATCGATCGCTTTTTTTAGTTCGAGGTCGGTGTAGGGCTCGACGCTGCCGGTGGTTCGAATGCTTGTCACGCCGCCGGCGAGATACAAGCGCGGGAAACTTGTGGCGTGTTCGGGATACATCGCCGGCGGTCCGAGCGGCGCGGGGTAGTACATGTGGTCGTGCATGCCGACGAGACCTGGGATCACGGTTCGACCGGCCAGATCGAGAACCTTCGCGCCGTCGGGCGCCTTCGTGGACGCGGCATCGCCGACCGCTACGATTTTTCCGTCGTGGATCACTACCGATTGATCGGCGCGAGCCGTGGCGCCGGTGCCGTCTATCACGCGAACGTGATTCAACACGATGGTCGAAGCGTCTTCGCGAACGAACGGTTTTACCCGGGGGCCAAGGCGACTCGCAGTTTGAGCAACGGTGAGGGCGGGCAGCAAAGCACTAGACAAAAGTAGGAATCGGATACGCATCGTGGATCCTTCCGAGTAATGACCAACTCAGCGGTGTGAAAAGCACAGTCGCGCAGCAGAGTCTATGATTCGAGCTCCGCGAACACAAGAACCTGCCGCTTACCTCGGGTCGCGGCGTCGCGGACCGGAATTTTACGGCTTTCACCGCAACCGCGATTTTCTTTGTGCTAGATTCACGAGCCGAGGTGATCGATGAATCGAGTCACGCGCGTCATTCTGGCGGCGACGTTCGCTGTTTTTATGTGTTTCGGTACGAAAGCTGAGCCAGCGCATCCCCAGTCGACTGCAACTGAAGCAAAATATCCGCCAACCACCGAAGGCGACTTCGTCGTTCATAACTTTAAATTCGACTCCGGCGAATCTCTCACAGACCTGAAACTTCACTACACCACTCTCGGTAAGCCCGCAAAGGATGCGCAGGGGCGTACGACGAACGCGGTGCTCATTCTTCACGGTACCGGCGGCAGCGGCCACCAATTTCTTGCGCCTTATTTTGCGAACGAGCTTTTCAACCCGGGGCAAATCCTCGATGCGTCGCACTATTACCTAATTCTGGTCGACGGAGTGGGCCACGGGAAATCATCGAAGCCCAGTGACGGACTGCACGCGCATTTCCCGCAATACGACTACGCCGACATGGTCGCGCTGCACTACAAGCTGCTCACCGAAGGCCTTGGCGTAAATCATCTGCGCCTCATCTTCGGCACGTCGATGGGCTGCATGCATTCGTTCGTTTGGGGCGAGACGTATCCCGATTTCATGGACGCGCTGATGCCGATGGCGTGCCTGCCGGTGCAGATCGCCGGGCGCAATCGCGTGTGGCGCAAAATGTTGATCGACGGTATCAAGGCCGACCCCGAATGGAAAAACGGCGACTACACCACCGAGCCGCCGCAAGGAATTCGCATTGCGCTCGACTTCCTGATCATCGCGGGTGGCGCGCCGATCCCGATGCAGAAGTCCATGCCGACGCGCGATGACGCCGACAAGTTTCTCGACAAATATTTTCACGATCGCGCGTCCGGGATCGATGCGAACGACATCCTCTATCAGGTGAGTGCTTCGCGCGACTATGATCCGTCTGCGAATCTCGAAAAAATTAAAGCGCGGGTGATGTGGATGAACTCCGCCGACGATTTCATCAATCCGCCGGACCTCGGCATTGCGGAACTCGAAGTGAAGCGGCTCAAGAACGGAAAATTCATCTTGATTCCCGCGAGCGAGCAAACTCACGGCCATGGCACACACACCTTTGCCGCGATTTGGAAGGACCACATGGCCGAACTGCTGCAGCAGTCGGCGCACTGATAAAAAACTATTCGACGCGGAGCGCCCGCAATGGATCAACTCGCGATGCACGACGCGCTGGGAAGTAGCACGCAGCGCACGCGGCCGCTGACAATACCGCTGCGACGCCGATGAACGTGACCGGGTCGGTGGGCGTCACTCCGAACAGAAAGCTTCGCACCGACTGCGTGAGCGCGAACGCTGCGGCCAGACCGAGTGCGACTCCAACAAGCGCCAGCCCCATCCCCTGGCGCAAGATCATGACCACGATTTCGACTGGACGCGCGCCGACCGCCATGCGCACGCCGATTTCGTGGATGCGCTGGCTCACCGAAAGGGCCATCACGCCACCGATGCCGGCCGCCGCGATCGCCAGCGCCAGCAACGCGAACAGCCCGAGCAAATTTGTCGTCAGGCGCGGCGCGGCGATCGATTCCGCGCGCACTTGCTCGAGCGACTGGATGCGTCCCGCCGGCTGATTCGGGTCGACTTCATACAGATGCGTTAAGACGGTCCGTGCGATATTCATCGGATCGCCTTGAGTACGCGCAACCAAGCCGGGTGTCATCTGCGGATACTGCGCGTATGGCACACAGATAAAATCCTTGGGCTGTTGATTGAGTTCGCGCTCGCGCACATCGCCCGTCACTCCGACGACTTCCGTCCAAGTTTTACCGCCGTCGAACGTAACACGTCGTCCCACGGGATTCTGACCATGAAAATAGTGGTCGACGAGCGATTGATTCACGACGGCGACGTGCAATTTATCGGGGCGATCGCGATCGTCAAATTCCCTACCGCGCAAGATGGGAATTCCTAGCACGCGGAAATAGTCGGGGGTGACCGCGTTAAATTCCGCAGTCGGCCTGGCGTTTGAATCTGCTTGCTGCCCCTCGAATAGAAATTCATTGTTGGTCGCCGGCGATTTATCGAGCGGAAACTCGGCCGACATCGCGGCGGCCGTCACCTGAGGCATCGCGCGGACTTTCTCCAGCAGCGAGTCTGAAAAATTCAGCATGCTCGGATTGCTCATGTACTTTGAAAAATCCAGACTCATCTGCACGGTCAAGACATTTTCTGGCCGGAATCCGGCGTCGACGCGTTGCAGATTGATCAGACTGCGCACCATCAGCCCGGCGCCGATCAACAAGAGGAATGAAACGGCGACCTGCGCGACGATCAATGCCCCGCGGGTTTTGCTGCGCCGAGCGCCGGTCGTGGACTGCGTGCCGCCTTCCTTCAGCGTCGCGGCAAGATTCCCGCGTCGGCTTAGCGCTGGCGCTGTGCCAGTCAGAATGCTGACCAGCGCCGCGATGCCCAATGTGAACAGCAACACCTGCGCGTCCATGTGAATCTCGTTCGCTCGCGGGGTGAAACGCGCAACGAAGGTGGTGAGCAACCTCAATCCGCTGGAGGCGAGCAACAATCCGAGCAATCCTCCGCCGAATGCGAGAAGAAAACTTTCCGTCAGCAATTGCCGGAACAATCGCACGCGGCTCGCGCCCATCGCGGTGCGCAAGCCCATTTCGCGTCCGCGGCGCACCATGCGCGCTAGGTTCAGATTCGCGACGTTGGCGCACGCAATCAGCAATACGAAGCCCGCGGCGGCCAAGAGAAACAACATCGTCGGCTTGGCCTCGCGCGTCAGCTCCGTTTTCATCGGCGTGACTTCCATCTTTGGCGTAGCGTCTTTCGAATAGGCGGTTGGAAATTCCCGCTGCATCGTCGCAGCAACGGTCGAGAGATCGGCTTGCGCTTGCCCCGGCGTGACGCCCGGCTTCATGCGGCCGAACAGGCGCAACATGCGGCCTTTGCGATCGGCGATCGTCTCGGGATCGGAGCGAAACGGGCACGCCGCCGAAGTCATGTATACGTCGTTCTCGTGCGGATACTGCGGAAATGGCGGCAGAACGCCAATCACCAGGTGCGGTTTGTCGTTCATGCGAAACGTTTTGCCGACCACCGTCGGATCGCCGCCGAAACTTCGCAGCCAGTATTCGTAGCTCAATAGAAGCACCGCCGGCGCATCGTGCTTCTCATCATTCGGCTCGAACATGCGCCCCAATAGCGGCTTCACGCCGAAGACGTCGAAGAAATTCCACGAGACGACGCCGGTCTCGACGCGCTCGGGCTCGCTGCGGCCCAGCAGGATGAATTGCATGTTGTGGTATTCGACGATGCCGTCCATGCTGCGGCTTTGGGCGCGATAGTCGTTCAGCTCAGGGACGGACGAGCGGCCGACTCCTGCGCCGGGGACTGTGCGCTGGCTCATCATTAATAGGCGCTCACCGTGTTCGTAGGGCAGCGGCTTGAGCAGCACAGCGTTCACCACACTGAAAATCGCGGTGTTCGCGCCGATGCCGAGGCCAAGAACGATGATCGCCGCGAGCGTGAATCCCAGATTCTTGCGCATCATGCGCAGCGCGAATCCAGAGTCTTGTTTCAGCATTGACCAGTGTTCGCTTGGTGCGGTCGTGAAAATACCTTTTGCGGTTTCGCACCACAGCCGCAGGATGCCCATCTTGTCTCCGCTGCGTCGCGCTTCCTCGCGTTGCTCCGCGAATACTTGTTCCATTTCCGGCCCGTAATCGCCGCGAAATTCGGCGGGCAAGAGGCGCATCAAGAGTTGCAGTGCGCGAGAGCGCTGCCTCGAATCATTGCTTGGCGATGTGGTGTTCATGGGTGCCTCATGCCGCCGAGATCGCTGAATCTTCGTGCTTGCTGCGGGGAAACTTAGGCTGTTTGCGTGCGCTTCAACAATCGCCGCGAGCGCGCCAGTGCGACTACTTTTTCCAAGCGTTCCGCTTCGGCGGCAGCGATTTCGCGTCCTTTAACGGTCAGACGGTAATAGCGGCGGCGTTCGTCATCGTTCGCGGCCGAAGGGCGTTCGCGTCGCTCGATGATTAATCCGTCGTTCAGGAGGCGCTTGATGATTCCGTACAGTGTGCCCGTGCTGAGTTTGACCTCGCCATCGGTGCGGAGCTCGACATCTTTCAAAATGGCGTAGCCGTGGAGGTCTTCGCCCGCCAACGCTAGTAGAACGTAAAACATCGCGGGAGTGAGGGGAATTGAGGGCTCGGGAAGTTTTGACATGAACCAGCCGTATCCGCCGCTAGGTCGTTGATAGCTATATCGCTAGCAACTATAGCGTGGCGCGACATAGTGTCAAGTCAAAGTTTTGTCAGGTCTTCGCCCCTGCAGTGGTTGAGTTATTGCCGCTATGATTTCGAGGTTTTGCGGGCGTGCCACTCGTCGGCGGTGATTTCCCAAATTTCGGACGGCAAGCGGCCGCAGACATAGTCGCTTTCGCCTATGGAGACGATGCGCATGCCTTGCTTTTCCGAGATGCGCCGCGAGCCCTCGTTCACGATCGCTTTGGGCGCGCGCAATACGGGGAACTTCAGAGTATCGAACCAGAAATCGGTCACGGCGTCGCAGGCCTCGGTCATCAAGCCGCGGCGTTGCCACCGCGGGTCGATCCAGAAGCCGCGATTCTCATTTTCGGTCTTCGTCAGGCTGATCATGCCGATCACGGTGCGGGGATCTTCTTTGCGACGAATCGTCCAGATCCATTCGTGGCCGCGCTCGATCGCGGGGAGTGCGATGTCGCGAAGAAATGTAATTGCCCCGTCGGAAGGATACGGCCACGGGACTTTGCTGTTCAGAAGCTTTACGATTTCCCATCGCGGAAAGGTCGCCTGGATCTGTTCGGCGTCCGCCAATACGACAGGGTGCAACACCAGTCGAGGGGTTTCGAGTGTGGGCGTCATGAGCGTCTGCTAAAAATGTAGGGGCGCAGCAACCCTTCAGCCAAAGGCCTCAGGGTGAAGCTGCGCCCCCACGTCCGCAATATCGTTCCGAATGCAGCGGCGTTCGTCTACTTCGTAGTTTCCTGGCTGGCGCGAATCTCTTGCCACCGTCGCGGCCGCTTATTCGCCTGCAAAACTTTCTTGCGGAGCCGGATCGACTTGGGCGTGATCTCAACAAACTCATCATCCGCGATGAATTCGATCGCTTGTTCCAAGCTCAGCTCGCGATGTGGGATCAAGCGAATCGCTTCGTCGGCGCTCGACGACCGCATGTTTGTCTGCTTCTTTTCCTTGCAGACGTTCACGTCCATGTCTTGCTCGCGCGAATTTTCGCCCACGACCATGCCTTCATACACTTCAATCGCGGGGCCGATGAAAAGTTCGCCGCGCTCCTGAATATTCCACAGCGCAAACGCCGTCGATGGGCCAGAGCGATCCGCAACCAGCGCACCTGTCGGCCGCAACGCCATTTCGCCGGCGTAATCCGTCCATCCATCGAAGATCGAGTGGATCAGCGCGGTACCGCGCGTGTCGGTCAGCAACTGGCTGCGCAAACCGATCAAGCCGCGCGAAGGAATTTTGAAGTCCATGCGCACGCGGCCGGAGTTGTGATTGCTCATCTTGAGCATTTCACCGCGGCGCGAACCAAGCGTCTCGAGGATGATGCCGATGAAGTTCTCAGGAACGTCGATCACCAGCCGCTCGAGCGGCTCAAGCTTTTTGCCATTTTCGTTGCGTACCACGATTTCAGGCTTGCCGACCATCAGCTCAAAGCCTTCGCGCCGCATCGTCTCGATCAAAATCGCGAGCTGCAATTCGCCGCGGCCCAGCACGCGGAAGGATTCCGGCGTGTCCGTATCCTCCACGCGAATCGAAACGTTGGTCAGCAGCTCTCGCGCCAGGCGATCGCGCAAATCGCGCGAAGTCAGATAACTGCCTTCCTTACCCGAAAGCGGGCTGCTGTTCACCGTGAAGATCATCGCCAGCGTCGGCTCGTCGATCTGCAGCGGCTCGAGCGGCTTCGGATCGTTCACGTCGACGATACTTTCGCCCATCTGAATGCCTTCGACGCCGGCGATGGCAACGAGATCTCCCGCGACAACGCTTTCCGTTTCATCGCGTTCGAGTCCACGGAAGGTATAGAGCTTGGTGATGCGTGTCGTGACCATCTTGCCGTCGAGCTTACTGATGCCGACGTCGGTGCCGCGCTTGATGGTGCCGTTGAAAACGCGGCCGATCGCGATGCGGCCCAGAAATTCGCTGTAGTCGAGGTTCATCACCTGGATCTGCAGCGTGCCTTCGGGATCACCCGCAGGCTGCGGAATAGCTTTTACGATGGCTTCGAACAGAGGCAGCAAGTCCTTCGAATCGTCGCCAATCTTTCTGTAAGCGACGCCGTCGCGCGCGTTCGTGTAGACCACCGGGAAATCGAGTTGGTCTTCCGTCGCGTCGAGGTCGATGAACAGGTCGTAGATTTCATCCAGCACTTCGGCAGCGCGCGCATCCACACGATCGATTTTGTTCAGCACGATCACCGGCGGCAGCTTCGCGGCCAGCGCCTTTCTGCAAAACGTAACGCGTTTGCGGCAGCGGTCCTTCGCTGGCATCCACCAGCACGACCACGCCGTCGACCATGCGCAGTGCGCGTTCGACTTCGCCGCCGAAATCGCTGTGGCCCGGCGTGTCGACGATGTTGATCTTCGTGTCGTGGAAAAACAGCGCCGTGTTTTTGGCGAGAATCGTGATGCCGCGCTCGCGTTCCAGGTCGTTCGAGTCCATTACGCGTTCGACGAGCTCCTGGTTGGCGCGGAAAATGCCGCTCTGGCGCAGCATGGCATCGACCAGCGTGGTCTTGCCGTGGTCGACGTGTGCGATGATCGCAATATTACGAATGTCTTGGCTCATGATGTGTGACGTCAAAGTGGCTGCTTCCCGTGGGGCAAGCGCGTATTTGTGCAAAGGGGCGCTTGGCGGACAGCAGATACAAAAATAGCTGCTGAAACAACCAGCAGCCTGGACGAATCTCCTCTTCTCTAGGTGCGGTCGAGCAAGCTCTAGTTTAACAGACGCGGCGAATTGCGGCCAGCGAGTGTATGCTGTGTTGCACAATTTTCATGGGGTGCCAAGCAGGTCCGAGGGGAAGTTCAAGATGGCCCGTAAACTCAAGTTAGCTTTGGTAGTTAGCGCAGTTCTGTGTTTGTGCATGCCGGCACGTACGGCCCCGGCACCGAACCGAGCACAGAACGCCGCCGGGCCCTCTACGGCCGATTCCCACGCCGAAGTCAAAACCCTCAAAATCACGATTCTGTCGACGATGCTTGCCGATGATGGCATCGGCGAGTGGGGATTCTCGGCCCTGGTCGAAGTCGATGGACACAGAATCCTCTTCGACACCGGTGCGCGCCCGAACACGGTCCTTGAAAACGCGAAAGAACTCAAAATTGATCTGAGCGACGTGCAGGACGTTATCCTCAGCCATTTCCACGATGACCACACGACCGGGTTAATGACCCTGCGCAATGAGCTTTCGAAGAAGAATCCTGCCGCGCTCTCTCGCGTGCACGTCGCGAAAGGAATTTTCCTCGAACGGCGGGGAAAAGATGGCAAGGCCCAATCCGCGATCGGCGCTACGAACCTGATGATTGCGATGAAGAAGGAGTTCGAAGCGAGCGGCGGCAAATTCATCGAACACGACAAGGTGGACGAGATTTTCTCCGGTGTTTGGTTGACTGGTCCCGTGCCGCGAATTTATCCCGAGAAAAATTATCCGGCGGGCATTGAAGTCAAAGAAGATGGCAAATGGGTCGAGGACAACGTCCCCGACGATCAATCGCTCGTCTTCAACACTGACCGCGGCCTCGTTTTGTTGACGGGCTGCGGTCATTCCGGCCTGATCAACACCCTGACTTACGCCCGCAAGGAGATTCGTCCCGCTCCCGTCGATGCTGCGATCGGCGGATTCCACCTCTTCGCTGCCAGCGACGAAACGCTCGATTGGACCGCCGACAAGCTGAAAGAGTTCCAGACCGCGCAGTTGATGGGCGCGCATTGCACGGGTATCGAAAGCGTTTATCATCTCCGCCAAAAGATGGGACTCAATCGGCACACCTGTGTCGTTGGCACAGTCGGCGCGACCTTCGACTTGAAGGACGGGATCAAGACCGGACATATCGCGAGGTAGATACAAATTAGATCGACCGTGGAGCTATGCATGCATTCGAAACGTCTGAAGCTTGGCTCGATAACGCCGATTTTCCTCGTGATGATTTTCGTGGCGCTGCTGCTGCCCGTGGGCGCCGTGGCGCAAGAGAACGACGCGCAGCAAGCCGACTACTCCAAACTTTTCGACAAGATCGAAGTGATGATCCCGGCGCGGGATGGCGTGAAACTCCACACCGAGATTTACGCGCCAAAAAACGCCACAGCGCCGCTCCCAATTGTGCTTGAGCGTACGCCCTACGGACTCAACGACGACAAGGCTGGATTCAGCAAAAAGCTCGCGCGATACGAAGAAATGTTTTCCGAGGGCTACATCTTCGCGTTCCAGGATATCCGCGGCCGCTACGGCTCCGAGGGCACGTTCGTCATGCAGCGGCCCGTGCGCGATCCCAAAAATAACAAGGCCATCGACGAAGGCACCGACACCTATGACACGATCGACTTTCTAATCAAAAATATTCCGCGCAACAACGGCCGCGTCGGGCTGCTCGGCATCTCCTACGGCGGCTGGCTCACCGTGATGGGCATGCTTGATCCGCATCCCGCGCTCAAAGCCGTCTCCGAACAGGCTTCGCCCGCCGACATGTTTCTCGGCGACGACTTTCATCACAACGGCGCGTTCCGCCTCAGCTACGGATTCGAATATTCGACGATGATGGAGACCGACAAAACGAATTTCTCGTTCGCTTTCGATCGCTTCGACACCTACGATTGGTATCTCCGCCTCGGCCCGCTTTCCAACGCCGACGCCAAATACACGCACGGCGCGATTCCGACGTGGACCAACTTCGTCACGCATCCAAACTACGATCAATTTTGGCAATCGCAAGCGATGCCGTACGTTCTGACGAAACCAACGGTGCCAAACTTAAACGTCGCCGGCTGGTGGGACCAGGAAGATTTCTACGGCCCGACGAAGATTTACGAAATCCTCGAGAAAAACGACCCGAACCATCTCAACTATCTCGTCGCCGGCCCGTGGAATCACGGCGGCTGGGCGCGCGGCAAAGGCGATTCGCTCGGCGTGATTCCGTTTGGTAACGACACCGCGCTCTACTTCCGCCAAAAAATCGAAGCGCCGTGGTTCGCCTACTGGCTCAAAGACAAAGGCTCACTGCCCGTCAAAGAAGCCACGCTCTATCAGACTGGCAGCGAAACGTGGTCATCTTTTACCGCGTGGCCGCCACGCGAAGCGCAAACGCGTAACCTTTATTTCCAAGAAGACGGAAAACTTTCGTTCGATCCGCCGTCCACCAAGACCGGCAAATCCGCGAAGGACGACACCGCCTTCGATTCCTACGTGAGCGATCCCGCGCACCCGGTTCCGTATCGCCATCGCCCGATCGACATGACCTATCCCGAAGATCATCCCGGTAGCTGGTACACCTGGCTCGTCGAAGATCAGCGCTTCGTCGATGAACGCCCCGACGTGCTTAGCTGGCAAACCGACACGCTCACCGACGACGTCACGCTCGCCGGCCAGGTCATCGCCAAACTTTTCGCATCCACCACCGGCAGCGACGCGGACTGGATCGTCAAACTCATCGACGTCTACCCCGAAAAAATGCCCGACAACTGGAAGCTAAGCGGCTACGAACTCATGATCGCCGACGAAGTCTTCCGCGGCCGCTTCCGCAACTCATTCGAAAAGCCCGAGCCGATCAAGCCCAACGCCGTCACGCCATTCACCGTTGACCTGCACACAGCCAACCATGTCTTCAAAAAAGGGCATCGCATCATGGTGCAAGTCCAAAGCACTTGGTTCCCCTTGATTGATCGCAACCCGCAAAAGTTCGTCCCCAATATTTTCGAAGCGAAAGAATCCGACTTCCAGTCCGCAACGCAGCGCATTTATCGCTCGCAAAAATTTCCGTCCAGCGTCGCGCTCAGCATTCTCCCAGCGAGCGCAGCATCATCCGCGACACCAGCATCCGTACCCACAGGAGCCAAGAATTGATCTCTCGACGTCTTCGTATCTCATGCATCGCAATCGCCGTGATCGCGATCACTCTCTTTCCGCTAACCTCGCACCACTCCTCCACGCAAGCCCAGCTCGCCACCCACGACTACACCGCCCAATTCGACAAGCTTGAAGTCATGATCCCCGCCCGCGACGGCGCAAAACTCCACACTGAAATCTACATCCCCAAAGGTGCAAGCGCTCCGCTGCCAATCCTATTCGAACGCACCCCCTACGGAATCTCTAGCACCACCGGCGGCGGCTACAGCAGCATGCTCGGCCGCTACAACGAAATGATCGCCGAGGGCTACATCTTCGCGTTCCAGGACATTCGAGGCCGCTACGGCTCGCAGGGCAAATTCGTCATGCTCCATCCCGTCCACGACCCCGCCACCGATCCGAATGGCATCGACGAAGCCACCGACACCTACGACACCATCGACTGGCTGATCAAAAATGTTCCGCACAACAATGGCCGCGTTGGCATGGACGGCATCTCCTACGACGGATTCCTCGTCACCATGGGCATGATCAATCCGCATCCCGCGCTCAAAGCCGCTTCCGAGCAAGCCTGCATGGGCGACACCTATCTCGGCGACGACTTCTTCCACAACGGCGCGTTCCGCCTCAGTTACGCGTTCGAATATTCCGCACTCCTCGAAACTTCCGCCGAAAATTACAGCTTCCCCTTCGATCGCTTCGATCTCTTCGACTGGTATCTCCGTCTCGGCCCGCTCTCCAACGCCAACGCAAAATATTTCCACGACAAAATTCCCACGTGGAACGATTTCATCGCGCATTCGAGCTACGACGATTTCTGGAAGCATCACGCTGTCGCCTACGGCCTCAAGCAGCCGACCGTTCCCAACCTCAACGTCGCCGGCTGGTGGGACCAGGAAGATTTTTACGGACCGACCGCAACCTACGAGCGCCTCGAAAAAGTCGACACCAAAAATCTCAATTACTTCGTCGCCGGCCCGTGGAATCACGGCGGCTGGGGACACGGCGCCGGCAACTCCCTCGGCGACATTCCCTTTGGCAGCGACACCAGCGCCTACT
This sequence comes from uncultured Acidobacteriota bacterium, assembly GCA_963795355.1. Classification (GTDB taxonomy): domain Bacteria; phylum Acidobacteriota; class Terriglobia; order Acidiferrales; family UBA7541; genus Acidiferrum. The sequence goes on along the minus strand of CAWCHM010000001.1, from coordinate 14,777 downwards.
TCCGCCAGAACATCGAAGCACCGTTTTTTGCGTACTGGTTGAAAGACAAAGGCCAGCTGCCGCTGAAAGAAGCCATCACGTTCCAGACCGGCAGCGATCAGTGGGTGAAGTACGACTCCTGGCCTCCCGGCGAGGCCCAAACCCGTAACATATATATGAGGGAGGACGGCGCACTCTCGTTCACCGTGCCCACCAATTCGCCCGCCGATAGACACACGCCTGACGCCGCTACAGCCACGACCGACTTTGACGCCTACATCAGCGACCCTGCCCATCCAGTTCCAAATCGGCACCGCCCCGTCGACATGACCTACCCCGAGGATCACCCCGGCAGCTGGTATACCTGGCTCGTCCAGGATCAACGCTTCGTCGACCATCGCCCCGACGTGCTCACCTGGCAGACCGACGCGCTCACGGAAGACGTCACGCTCGCCGGTCAGGTCACCGCCAAACTCTTCGCCTCTACCACCGGCTCCGACGCCGACTGGGTCGTCAAACTCATCGACGTCTATCCCGAATCCATGCCGCAAGACTGGAAGCTCTCCGGCTTCGAACTGATGGTCGCCGACGAAATTTTTCGCGGCCGCTATCGCAACTCGTTCGAAAAGCCCGAGCCCATCACGCCCAACACCGTCACTCCATTCACCGTGGATCTGCACACCACAAATCACGTCTTTAAAAAGGGTCACCGCATCATGGTCCAGGTCCAAAGCACCTGGTTCCCGCTCTACGATCGCAACCCGCAAAAATTCGTCCCCAACATTTTCGAAGCCAAAGCCTCCGACTATCAGAAGGCCACGCAGCGCATCTACCGTTCAACTCAATATCCATCACACATCGAGCTATCGATTCTGCCCAATGCCACTCAGGCCGCCACAACAAGCGCCGCGAACTAGCGCATCTTTGTAGGGGCGGGGCTTGCTCCGCCCGGCGCCGCCCACCCTAAACACCGCTCCGCGAGGATCAACTCCCGCTCTTCCCCTTGCGCACATACGTGAAGTCATACTCCACGTTCCACGTCTTCCCGCCATCCGTTGATCCGCGGCTAAACTGCCTCACCTTATCCGCTCCCATCGGAATAAACTGCAAATGTCGCCGCAGTGCCGGCCCGGTCGTCTGCGGAATATCATCCGTCCAGTAATCCATCACGCTGTCTTTCGACAACTCTCCGTGAAAGAAAATATTTCCGCCGACGTTGTCCACCCAATATTGTTCCCAGCGTTTCAGCGCCGCGTCGTAAATGTTGTAGCTCTTTCCCGAATACGGGGAACCCAAGCTTTTCCAATTCTCCTGCACGACGCACTCTTCCAAGATCAGTTCGATCTTGCTCGTGCCCGCCGGCACAGCGCCCTGCGTCGTACTCACATCCCATTCCCCCAGCCAGAAATCGAGCTGTCGGTTCTCCTTGGTGTCCACGCAGGGTTGCGCATTGTGCTTCGCCTGCGCCACCACTTTTTCAAATCGCGCATCGCTGTGCAGCGCCGCCAGATTTGGATCCGTGCTCAATGTGGCAAAATCGCCATACCCCGCCTTCACCGCAGCATCCAGTGCCGTAAACGCTTTCTCGTTGTCTTTCATCGCGATGTACGTCGCCGCCTTTCCATATTCTGCAAACATCCCCGCACCGATTCCGGCCGCCTTCTCAAACGCCGCCAATGCCTGCTCGTATTTCCCCATTGCGCGCAGCGACCCGCCCAGTCGTAACCACACCCTCGGCGGCGCGTCCTTCTGCTTCGCAAGCTCCTCATACATTTTCGCCGCGCGCTCCCAATCTTTGGCCTCCCAGGCCGCATTTGCCTGCGCCGCAAGCGAATCCGCCGAGTCAGCCGCCCCCGCGGTCGTGCCCACTCCGCTGGCCGTCGCGCCACCCGTCACGAAAATCGCAGCCGCCACGGCGTCGGCATTTCCCACCCCATTCACGCCAAATCCAAACACCAGCGCCAAAATCACGCCCAGCCCAATTCTCATTTTGTTTTCTCCGTCAGGCTAAAGGGAACTTGCTGGTGTTAGACGGAGCTTACTTCAAAGGAAAGCGTCAAAATCGGCCCAACCCCGCCCTCACAGTGTTACGACGCTGTAACGGCGCTGCCCGCCAACCTCGCAACCATCAAATTCATCCCGCGATTTATATACTTATCTAAATTTCCGTAACTACTTTGTCTTTCTTCGATTTGCGTGAAACCTTCTTCTCAAATTTCCGTATCCACCTACAAAACGGATGGCACTATCCTGCGTCTATCTGTTCATGGGTGGGGTGTATGTCTCTTTCTGACCTGAGTTCGACGATGGAACCCGATGCGGCCACAGGAGCGGCCCGGACGATCCAGCTCCCTGCGCGTTATATCCGGTTCGGCCCGTTTCAGATTGACCAGCAGCGCCAGGAAGTGACCAAAAGCGGTTCGCGCCTTCGCCTGCAAGGCAAGGTCTACCAGGTGTTGCTCGCACTGGTAGAGAAACAGGGCGACGTCCTGACGCGCGAAGAGCTGCGTCTGCGCCTCTGGCCCAACGAGACGCACGTCAATTACGACGCCAACGTCAATACCACCGTCAATAAGCTTCGCCAGGCTCTCGGCGATTCCTGCGAAAAGCCGGTTTACATCGAGACCGTGCCGCGCAAAGGCTACTGTTTGCTGGTTCAGCCCGATTTCACTGAGTTTCCGGCGCCGGCGGGACCCGTAGTCGCTGATAGCAAAGAGGACGCATCCGATTCGGCATTGTCTCCGGATGTCGAGCCGTCGCCAAAGAAAACTGATCTTTGGATCACCGTCGGAGTAATTGCGCTCATCGTCGCTGGTATGTTGCTCGGAGCGGGCATCACCCGGCTCTGGATCGGTCACTTCGATCAGCCGCCGGTTGTTGCGCCATGGCCCTGAATTACTTGAGATCGACTCAGTCAGTTTGAATGGATTAGGTCGACCGCGCTGGTCGAATCCGTACAGCCATGCAATCATCGCGTCTCCGCGATCACTACTTTCCCTTCACGCGTCGAAACACAATGCCGGTGCTTCGCCCGGCGTCCAACTCAAACTCTGTCGCCGTCCCGCCATCGCGTTTGAACTTCACTGTCATTCCATCCTCGCCTACGGTAAAAACATCTGCACCCGTAGGCCGAAACTCTTCCTTCGCAAAATTATTCGCTCGCGGGATTCCTATCTTGTCCAACACGGCAACGACCTTCAGCGCTCCATCGCGCACCGCAAGCCGGTAACTCACGCCCATTTCCTCGCTCCAGTAATCTCCGGCATAGGCGCTTAGTTGCTCTTTCGTTAGCGGGATCGTCGCCGCCTCTTTCTTCCGTTCGTCATCTTCCTCCGCCGACTTCACCGTCTTCGGCTTCATCACGCCGTTTAGATATACATCCGCCACCTGCGATGCGCGCCGCGTCGGATCTGCGCTTCCCAGGTTGCAGAGAGTCGCCACCGAAAAATGTTGATCGGGAAATCGCATCAGTTGCGCCCGGTATCCTCCCCACGATCCGCCGTGGCTTACCATGCGCAGCCCGCGATAATCCGAAACCACAATCCCTTTGGCGTAGTTCAGCCTTTTCCCGTCGTTCAATTCCGCTGTCTCTTGCAACTCTGCCAGCAAGATCTTTCCGCCTACCTGTCCGCCATAAAAATTTTCATCCCACTTCAGTAAGTCCTCGACAGTTGTATGCACCGCGCCGTCACCCGTCTGCTCGAAATACGAAACATTCAGCGTGAATCCGTCCTTCTTCTCATTTTCGTCGTAAGCCATCGCGCGTTCCGGCACCAGCGACCTGTGATTGTCGCGATATTGCGTGTGCGTCATCTCCAGCGGCGAAAAAATACTCTCCGCCGCAAACTCCCGCAGCGTTTTCCCGCTTACTCGCTGTACGATCACCGACAACAGGAAAAATCCTGTGTTGCTGTACAAATATTCCGATCCGGGCGCGAAATTCAGTCCCTTTTGCCGAACAATCAGGGCCAACGCATCCTCATCGGTCGTGACGCTGTCGACGTTCACGCCCGCGATGTCGAAAAGGGTCAGATAATCCCGCAGCCCGCTCGTGTGGTTCAGCAGATTCAGAATCGTGATTTTCTTCCCATAGTCCGGCAACTCGGGAATGTACTTGTGCACATCGTCGTCGATCGACAGCTTCCCCGCTTTTTCCAGCAGCAAGATGCTCGTTGCCGTGAACTGCTTTGACGTCGATCCGATGTCGAACACCGACTTCGGCGAAATCGCGACGTTCTCTTCAATATTCGCCAGTCCGTACCCCTTCTCATAAATAATCTGCCCGCCGCGATAAACGCCAAGCGCGCACCCCGGCGATCCCGCCGCCGTCAAATCCTGAAACACCTCATCGACCGCCGCCTCCAGCTTCTGCTGATTGCCATTACTCTTGGCCGCCGCGTTCTGCCCCGCGTCGCCGCCGCTGTTCGCGCTCCCACTCACGATGTTTGCTGTCGCTCCTACCCCCGCCAGCAACACGCCCGCCGCCAAAATCCTCCGCCAATTCCGCCCAGCGATCATCCATTGCTCCCATGAAATGCCGCGCGCGAGTCTATCTGCAACCGCCGCCGCCTTCAATGCTCGCGAGCCACTCATCGATCTTGCTAAACTCTCGCGATGCTCCACGCCATCACCCGCGCCGTAAGCCCGGCTCTAGCCATCTGCGAACTCACCTTCGTCGAACGCCAACCCATCGACCTCGCGAAAGCCCAATCCCAACACGCCGCGTACGAACATCTCCTCGCCAAACTCGGCATTCACACCCACTCGCTCCCCGCCGAGCCAACTCTCCCCGACTCAATGTTCGTCGAAGACCCCGCCATCGTTCTAGACGAACTCGCCGTCATCCTCCCGCTCGGCACGAAATCCCGCCAACCCGAAGCCGAGTCGCTAGCGAAGGCACTCGCCCCATTCCGCAAACTCGCCCACATCGTCGCGCCCGGCGCGATCGAAGGCGGCGACGTCCTCCGCATCGACCGTACTCTCTACGTCGGCCAAACCACGCGCACCAACACCGAAGGCGTTCGCCAACTGGCCGCAATCCTCGCTCCCCACAATTACAAAGTCGTTCCTGTCCCAGTCACCGGCTGCCTCCACCTCAAATCCGCCGTAACCTACCTCGGCCGCAACACGCTCCTCGCAAATCGCGCGTGGTTCGACACAAAACCGTTCGCCTCGTTCGAATGGATCGACGTCGACCCCGCCGAACCCCATGCCGCCAATGCCCTGGCGATTGCCGACACCGTCGTCTTCCCCGCCTCCTTCGCCAAAACTCGCGCCAAAATCGAATCCGCCGGTTTCCACGTCACACCACTCGACATCTCCGAACTGCAAAAAGCCGAATCCGGCCTGACCTGCTCCAGCTTGATTTTCAAAATGAGTTCCGTCCCCGATGTTCGCTGACGTAAAGCGCAGGTCGGCCACGTGGGTCGTCCTCATGGCTTGTCTCTTCGCAATCGCATGCGGCCACGAATCGAAGCCGGCGCAAAAATCAGCGCTGGATTCGAAGGTTGCCTCTGAACCTCTGGTCCCCGACGTTGGCGAGGGTTGGCTCTCCTTCGATCTACAAGGTCCCGAATCCGAAGAACACAGTGACGCAAAGATGTTTCACGCCACCTATCGCGCCGAAGGCAAAGTCGCGCGCTTCGATTTCGAACTCAACACGAGGCCGCCATCGGCAGACGGACTCGAATTCGGTCGCTTCATCGCCGTCCCTGGGTCCGATTCTTCCGTTCTCATCCGCAATTTGAAAAAGACGCTCGAAGCCAAAAAGCTTCCTGCCACTACGCAACGCGTCAGCGAACTCCCCTTCGCATTCATCGTCCTCGGTAACGACCTAAGTCACAGCATTGACGGAGGCATGTCCCCGGACCCACGCGGCCACTGGACCGCGATGAAACTCTTCATCGGCCACGAAAAAGACGACTCCGAAGTCTTCTTGAACTTCAACATCGTCCTCCACAAGGGTGAATTCTCGATCAAAGACCCCGAAAACGGTGACACCCTCATCCGCTATCTAGCCAAGGTCCTGTAGTTCCAAATTAGCCAATTTGACTATTTCAGTCGACTTAGCTATATTAGCCACTATGCCGTCCATCAAGAAACCGAGCGCGCCCGCGGAGGGTTCACCATCCAGGACGAAAAGCCATTCTCCATTGAATCTCAATCGTCGCGGCCAATTCGTTTCTCCAGCATCCATGTCTGCCACTGCAGCCAAAAATGAGTTTGGACGCGCGCTCGAGACCGCTCTCCGCGACGGGTATGTCATAATCACCAAACACGATCAGCCCAAAGCTGTCCTTGTTGCGTTCGACGAATTCGAAGCGCTCACACGGTCTCATAACCCGAAACTTGAAGCACTCTCCGCGGAATTCGACCGGCTTCTCGAGAGCATGCAGTCGCCCCACGCCCGCTCCGTCATCCAATCGGTGTTCGAGTCTTCTTCCGAAGAACTCGGCCGCGCAGCTCTGGAAGGCCACCGCCGCGGAAGTTGATCGCTCGCTTGAAATCCCGAAGACAATCCGACAGCGAAGATCCCTGTATCTATGTTATTGCCGGACCGAATGGCGCTGGCAAAAGCAGCATCGTCGGGCAAGCGCTCGGCCTCCGTGGAATTCGTGCCTTCAATCCTGACGAAGCCGCGAAGCAAGTACGCATTGCCTCTCCATCACTCTCCATCGAGGAGACCAATTCAATCGCCTGGCACGAGGGCGTCCGCCTTGTTCGTCGAGCGATCGACGAGCGCCTGGATTTTGCGTTCGAAACAACCCTCGGCGGTCACACAATCACCGAGCTGCTGGGATTCGCAACATCCTCTGGCATTGAACTTAGAATCTGGTTTGTCGCTCTCGCTTCTGTCGAACTCCATATCGAGCGTGTTCGGGCACGAGTTCAACGAGGTGGCCACGACATTCCCGTTGCCGCGATTCGCGCCCGCTACGATCAAAGCCGTACAAATTTGATTCGACTCCTGCCCGTTCTCCGTGAGCTGTGGCTCTACGACAATAGTGTGGATGCTGACTTCGATTCCGGCGTCCCTCCGCAACCTCGATTGATTCTCCACTTCAAAGACAAGCAGGTCGTCACCACGTGCCCGCTGCGCGAAACACCGGACTGGGCAAAACCAATCGCGTCCGAATGTTTTCGACTTTCGCGGCCGCATTCCTGAGTTCAAAATAAAACGGCCACCCCGAAACATCCGAGGTGGCCGCCCATGAACAACACTTTCTCAGCAAGCGCCTAGTTCGTCATCTGCTCGACGCTATGCGCCACAAACACCGCCTGGCCGCTGATCGGATCGCGCAACACCAGGCCGACGACGCGCAAATTAAGCGCCGCGGTTCCCGTGATGCTCCCGAGCCCTGTCAATCCACCCTTGAACTTCGTGAACGGCGTGCAGTACACCGTGATCGGTCCGTTAAAGAGCACGCCCGCTACTCCGTTCGAGTTGAATTGAAAAGTGCCGGCGCCGGTATTCGTGCTGCCGACAACCCACGAACCAGTGTGGCCCTCGGCTCGCAACACCACGCGCTTCACGGTCACTGCGCCATTGCTGAGTGGTCCCGCGATGCTGATGTGCTGCCCCGGAACCAGCAGGCTCGAATTAAAGAGCAGGTTCGTGAATTTGTTGTGCCAGAAATAGATGAAATAGTTTTCGTTCCCGGTCAGATCGATCGTCGAGATCTCCCCCGACGTAAATCCTGTCCCAGTCGGAAGCACGCTGCGAACATAAAGATCGAAATCGTTCGCCGTGCCCGAAGTCGGATCGACATACGTGATCAAACCGCCGGCCCAGAACTTATCCTGCGAAACGATTGCCACCGTGTCCGCAAGAATTGCGCCTGATGTACGATCCAGCGTTCCCGACAATTCGACAATCGACGTGCTCGTCAGGTCCGTGATGCTTCCGCTGCCTTCCCACTCGGTCTGATCGTTCACGTTCACCGTAAACGTATGACCGTGCGGTCCCAGGATCGTGAACGAGTTCGTCGCGATCGTCGTCACTCCGGCGACGAAATCATCGATGTATGCGTCGTTGTTGTCGGGAGTCACTGCTTTGATCGAGACCGTCGGATTCACCGCGCCCGTGATCTGCCTGTTTCCGTCAACCGCAAGCGAGTCCTTGAGGTCGAAGTCAAACGACAAACCGATGACTTCGTTCGCACTCACCACGAGCGGACTGGCAAGATTCACCGTCACCGACGACTGCGTCAGCGACGCCGCCGGCGATGTCATCGTGTTCAATGTCGAGATCGTCGGCCGCGTCGGAGGAGTTGTTTGCGGAGTTGTGACATTCATATAGGCAATCTGGGGATTCGCCATCGTTACGGTCACGCTGCTGTAGCTGCCGGCCGGAATCGTGTTGAGATCAAGCAGCGTGTGGAGACCGTTCAACCGCGCGAAATCCACGGTCTGCGTTCCGTTCAAGACCGACACCGGCGGGTTCGTCCCGTCCGATACGGTCATGCCGGTGATGTCCACTTCAAATGACAACACGCTCGGTAACGGCGCGTCGGTTCCGCTAACGAATACCTGTCCGCTTTCCGAGGTCGTCGTTGACCCGGCAGGTGACGATGTTCCGCCTCCGCACCCTGTCATACCGACTCCCAAAGCTGCAATGCCCGCAATTGTCCCAAGCCACGTTCTCGGTTTCATAGCCAGTTATCCTCTCTCTGGATGGAAATTCCCCGGAGGCGCGCCCAAGCGCCCAGTTGCCCTTGTCGGATTCAAACACTCCTTCCGGAACAAAGTTGCGCACTTAACATGCTTCATATCAATTACTTACGATGTAGTACTAAAACTACATTGCATCGGGGCCAGAAGAGCACAGCCTCAGAAGCCCCAAATCTCTCAGCGATTTCGCACACAAGAGAGGGGTCGGTCCGTTGTTGATTCCGCCCTACAGAATCAACCGGATAAGCGGGTGCTACAGTGAGTTTAAGTCCTTTAAAAAGAGATCCTTGAGCTGTTTTGCATCAACTCTTGCCAGTAAGCCTAATCGAATCACATCCTTACGCAAAAACACCGGGGTGGGGGAGTGGCCACCTCCCAACATCGTTTTCCGCCCCGCGGTCGCGACCCGCCAAAAAAACCATGCAGTTAGCCGATAATCGCCAAATCATTGAAAGAATTCACGATGCGATGCATTTCTTCAAATTTTCACTTGCCAATTTTATCTGCCGTGCTAACTTCAATTCCGGTATGAATCTTTCTCTCGCCGCTAAGCGCATGACCACCTTGACGTCGTCGATTATTTCGACTACGACGAAGTCGATTACCGCTAACGGCGAGGCTAGAAACTAAGCAAGACCCAAAAGTTTCCAACCCACCGCCGAAGCGAACTGGCGGTGGGTTTCTTCTTTACAGCCCCCCTCCAAATCGCTCCAGCGGCAATAAAACGGAGCGGCACCATGAACGCCAGAAATGTGCAATCAGAAGTATCCGCGGAGGGTGACTTATCTTTCCGCCTTGTCCCTGCATTTGCGCGACATGAAACTCGCGCTTCGCTCGGTTGTCGCAGAGAAATTGTCGCGCTCAAGTTTGGCGGGACTTCGCTGCTCGGCGCCGCGCGCATGCTGCATGCCGCCGAACTCGTGAAGCCAGTAGCGCAAAATTCCAACGTTGTCGTGGTTGTCTCCGCGATGAAAGGCGTAACCGACAAGCTGCTTGGCATCGCGCAACTTCTCGCCGACCGGCAAAATTATCGAGCGCGGGTTGAAGCCGAACTCGTTCTTCGCACGCATCACGATGTGTTGCGTGAACTCGGGCTCGAAGCCGCCGCGCACGATCGCGTCACGCGCGAACTCGATTCGCTCGGTCGCGACCTGCTTCATGCGGTTCCCGCACGAGAATCGGTCGTCGCATCGCCCGAGCTTTTCGATCGACTTGCATCGTTCGGCGAGCGCCTGAGCGCGCGCCTCTTCGCGGCCGCGCTGGAATGCGCCGGAGTCGCCTCCGTTCCCGTCGCTTCGTCCGACTTCGTGCTCACGTGTGACACATTTCGCGACGCGAAGCCGCACCTCGACCAAACAAAACGCCGAGGCCGCGCAGTCCTGACGCCGCTCCTCGAAGACGGCATCGTTCCAGTCGTCACCGGATTCATCGGCGCCACCCCCGACGGCCGCATCACCACACTCGGCCGCAACAGCTCCGACTTTTCCGGAGCGATCATCGCGCACGTAATCGACGCCGACGAACTCGTGATCTGGACCGACGTCGACGGAATCTACACCGCGAATCCCAACGAAGACGCGCAGGCGCAACTCCTGCACGACTTGAGCTACGACGAGGCGCATGCACTCGCGGCAAGCGGAGCGAAAGTTTTGCATCCGCATGTCCTGCCTCTCGCAGCTGAAACGGAAATGGTCGTTTGGGTGCGCAATACGTTCAAGCCGCAAGCGCGCGGCACGCGAATCGGGACGAAGCTCCCGCCGCATTCGCAGCCGCGACGAGTTTCACAATCTCAATCCCAGGAAGGTGCGGCATGAGCGGTCAATGGCAAGGAGAGGTGTTTGAAACGCACGAAATCTCACTGATGGATGAGCGGGATTTCGAGCCGAAAAGGTATCATCACTACGTGCAGCGACTGAACAATTCAAGCCAACGGGCGCCGCGCCCTCAGGGATCAAGCTCGAAGTGGCGCGCCGGCGTGCTCGGCGCAACCGGTCTCGTCGGTCAGCGCCTCGTCAAGCTGCTCGCGGATCATCCTTGGTTCGACCTGACCGCCGTCGCCGCGTCGGAGCGTTCCTCCGGCAAGACGTACGCCGAGGCCACACGCTGGCACCTCGACACGCCGATCCCTCACGAAGCGCGAAATCTCGTCGTGAAAAGTCTCGAGCCCACGCTCGATTGCGATTTCGTTTTCTCGGCGCTCGATTCCAGCGTTGCGGGTACGGCCGAAGAAGAATTTGCGCGCGCCGGATATCCCGTCGTGAGCAATTCCAAAAATCACCGCATGGATCCGGATGTGCCGCTGCTGATTCCGGAAGTGAACGCGGCGCATCTCGACGCGATCCGCACGCAGCAGGCGCAGCGCGGGTACACCACCGGTTTCATCGTGACGAATCCAAACTGTTCGACGGCCGGCCTCGTTCTCGTGCTCAAGCCGCTCGCCGATATTTTTGGGCTCGAACGAATCTTTGTCGTCACGCTACAGGCAATCTCTGGGGCGGGCTATCCCGGCGTCGCTTCGCTCGACATTCACGGCAACGTCATACCGTTCATCAGCGGCGAGGAAGAAAAGATGGAGACCGAGCCGCAGAAATTGCTCGGCCGGTGGGACGGACGCCGGTTCGTCGATGCCGGCCTCGGCATCAGCGCGCACTGCAATCGCGTGCCGGTGCTCGACGGTCATCTCGAATGCGTCAGCATGAGCTTGAAGAAAATCGCTTCGACCGAAGAGGTGCGCGAAGCTTTGCGCAGCTTCGAGGTCGATCAGGAAATTGCGTCGCTGCCCACGGCTCTTCGCAATCCGATCGAAGTTCTCGACGAAGACAATCGACCCCAGCCGAAGCGCGACGTCAACGCTGGCAACGGCATGGCCGCTGTCGTTGGCCGCGTGCGCGAATGCCCGCTGCTCGACATCAAGCTGACTCTGCTCTCGCACAATCTCGTGCGCGGAGCTGCTGGCGCCGCGCTGCTCAACGCCGAACTGCTCGCGTCCCGCGGATTCATTCCGCGCCGCTCTAAGTCGAGCGTTCCGCGTTCCTCCGAAAAGCCTGTCGTCACCGAACAAGCCTCAAGCTGACGCTATCTCTGCGCGCGAATCGCGAGCTACCATCGGAGGGAAGTTTGGAGTCGAGCTCCGATGGTAGGCATTCGTAATCCGCGTTTCGGCGCAGCGCTGGCAGCGTTGCTCGTGCTGTTTCTGGCAACCGCATTTCTCACTACGTTGAATGCGCCCAATGCGGCGGCGCAACAACCGAAAGCAAAACATCCAGCCGCACACGTCCACCCGCTGATGGAGTTGATTGTTCTCGGCTCAGGCGGACCTCGCGCGACCGGACGCGGCGAAACGAGCTACATCGTTTTGATCGCCGGCGTGCCGCGTGTTCTTGTCGATGCCGGTTCAGGTGCCTTCGTCGAAATCGGAAAGCTCAATCTCGATCTCGACAAAATGGACGTCGTGCTGCTTACGCATCTGCATATCGATCACAGTGCCGACTTACCGTCCGTCTTCAACGCTCGCTCACTTTCCAGCGATGGCCCGATTACCTATCACGTTTTCGGGCCGGACGCTGGCGGCGAATTTCCGAGCACCACAAAATTCCTGCATCTGATTTTCGATCGAGGCGGGATCTACGAATATCAGCGAGGTTTTGGCGTCGAAGAGGCAATTGACGGAAAGGATCTGGCGACGGCTCTCAACACGCCGGAAAAGGAAATCTTTTCAGAGGGCGACTTGCATGTTCGCGAAATCGCCACGCATCACGGCGACTGCCCCTCGGTGGGCTATCGAGTGGAATTCAAGGACCAGAGCATCACGTTTTCAGGAGATATGGATGCGTCGGCGCTCGCAAATCTCGAACAACTGGCGAAAGACACGAACCTGCTCGTCGTGCACGCGGCGATTCTCGATCCGCCGGACACGCCCGCGATTCTCCTGACGCTTCACACTCCGCCGAAGCAACTCGGTGAAGCCGCGAAAACAGCCAACGCAAAACACCTCCTGCTCAGCCACATTCCGCCGGTCGTCGAAGATCGCTCGGCGGATGTCCTCCGCTCAATCCACGCTTCGTACGCGGGCGCAGTCGAGTTCGCACACGATGGAATGCATGTCGCTGTGACGAAATAGATGCCGCACGAAGTTCGGCGAAAAAACCCACCGAAGACCTAGCGTCAACCTAGACAGTCTTGATGTCGCAGTATGTGGCGGAGGCATACAGCTGGAATACGTTGACCAGCCGCTGCGTCCAGCGCTGCACGATGTCGGAACCACTGAATGAAATGATGATTGCGATCACGCGGCGCGTGTCACCGGTCACCATCGTCCGTTCGGAATCGCTTGTCGGGCTGCCGTGCGGACCGCGCGCGTCGGCAAAAACCGGAAGGCCTTCCAGGTTCAAATCGTATTTGCCGATCCCTTTATAGGTTTCGCCGCCGCGGCCGGCGCGAAACACGATGTCGCCATCCACATGCACGAGATCGTAGAGACCGATCGAGAGGCGGCTTTCGACCGACACAAGATTGATCGCGTCGACGACCGCGTTGATTTGCGGCAGGCCTTTGCCACCGATCACGCGGCGCAGCAAAGCCTCAGCGCTGCCGCGATACCGCGCCGGATCTTTGCCGAGCGCTTTATAAGCCGCGCGTGTCGCCACAATTTCAGCCGACTCCAGAACGCCGCGCGCAAACGGCAGCTTCAGTATTTCGTCCACGCGCTGCTGCATCAGCGCGACAAGCTCAGGGGGCGAGGGTGGCGCCTCTACCGACGCGGTAACACAACCCAGCGCCGTGCGCGGGCACTTCTTCCGTAATCCGTCGTCAATCGAAACTTGCATGGCCTCATCCTACCCGATGACCGCACGCAAGCGGAGCACAACTGACAACCGATCATTCTTAAGTGGCCACATCGTCTGGAAGCCCACATTTAACCTACCCGAATACTTCAGGTGTACACTCGTCGGCTGTTTCGTACCCGGTAGATGTTTCGATGCGAGGCGTGGAATGAGCACCTGGCTGCACAACCTACCAATCTTTTGGATGGCTCTTTTCGTCTTTGGTGCTTGCTATGCCGTGGCGGCGATTGTTTTCTTCATCGTCAGCATGCTTGGCCGAAGCAGAATGGGCCAGTCGTTTCGCGGATTTTCTCCCGGGATGCTGTCGCCACTCGGAATCATCTTCGGACTCCTCGTTGCGTTTATCGCGGCTCAAGTCTGGGGCGATGTGGAACACGCAAGAGTAGCCGTTGACCGGGAAGCGAGCGCCCTTCGTTCGGCAGTACTGCTCGCAGACTCTTTTCCCGTCGAAGCCGACACTCACTTGCGGCAGCTGGTGCGCCGTCATATCGACTTCGCCGTCTCTGAGGAGTGGCCGCAGATGGCGAACCAATCCGCAACGCTTCACCTTTCTTCACCGGGGCTGGCCGAGGCGCTGCAATACGCCATCTCGCTGGAGCCGAAAGGCGCGGGACAGATCACCGCTCAGAGGGAACTGATCGCCACGTTGGAAACAGCGTTGCAAGCACGGCGCGAGCGAATCATCCTGAGCCGCTCCAACGTAAATTGGGTGAAGTGGACCTGTGTGTTCGCGCAGGCGCTCTTGGTGATCATCGCGATCGCGTTTGTACACATCGATAGTCGCGGCGCCAGCGCAATCGCCATCGCTATCTTCACGACTGGATTCGCCGTGTCGGTTCTACTGATCGCATCTCACGATTGTCCATTCACCGGGCAAATCTCGATCAAACCCGAGGTGCTCCTCCAGGTGAAGCCGGAGGAGTACTCAATTCGGATCGAGAAATCGCTGAATCCTTAATTCCACGACCTTCGTCACGCCTTCGCAACACGACTCGTCCAAGCAGGCGTTGACATCATTGCAGTGCAACATCTACCGGGGCATGCTAAAATCGCGATGACAGCGCAATATGCTCGGTCAGCAGATGCTCCGCGTATTGCCGCAGTGAAGCAACGGATCGGCTCGACAATCCTGCCCGCAATCAGCCCCTGAGGCGAGAAACCGGGATCAGCTTGGATACAACATGTCGCGCCGAATCTGCACATTAGGCTCGTAGCTCAGTTGGTTAGAGCGCCACCTTGACACGGTGGAGGTCTGGGGTTCGAGTCCCCACGAGCCTACCATTC